>CAWFOP010000001.1:0-75055 GCA_963817465.1 uncultured Acidobacteriota bacterium
TGCGGAATTGGCGGGCGATGAGCGCCAGGCACACCGCCGCGGCGGCGAAGGTTACGAGGGCGCCGACGACCACCTCCCACATAGCCGGGGCCACGCCTCCCAGCACCGCGCCGAGCTGTTTGGTCTGGGCGAAGAACGGGACGGCGTTCATCCACAGCGAATCTTCCATGTTGAAGACCATGACGAGCATGCCCGGCGCCATGGGCAGCATCACGAGCATGCCGAGGTAGCTCTGCGCTTCCTTGAGAGTGCGCGAGAACGAGCAGACGAGCATCTGCAGGGCGGGGGCGAAGGCGGCGGCGGGGAGCGTGATGAGCGCCGCGCCCAGAAGCTGCCAGTCTTCCATGCGGAAGCGGAGGCCGAGCTCTTGCAGCGGGATCAGGCGCACCGCGAGCGCGCAGAGACCGAGCGACAACATGGCCCCCGCCGCGCCGAAGACCGCCGCCGCCATCCACTTGCCGGCGACAATCGATTCCGAGGGCGCGGGACTGACGAGCAACGCTTCCAGAGAGCCGCGCTCGCGCTCACCGGCCGTCGAGTCTGAGGCCGCGCCCATGCCTGCCGCGAATGCGGCCAGCAGGACCATCATTGGCAGAAAGCCGAGAATTCTTGCGGCCCGACGTTGCGCCGACGACACTTCGACGTTGCGTAGGTCGATCGGCGAGACGGAGTCGGGCGCGACGCCGCGAGCGATCAAGCGCAGCGACCCCATCGTTCGCGAGTAGCCGTTGACCAAATTCCTGACCCGCTCCGCCTTGTCGCGAACCGTGTTTTTCGAGCCGTCATAAATCACCTTGACCTCGGCGGGCTTCGCCTTGGCGAAGTCCTCGCGGTAGTCCTTGTCGATGACGAGGGCGATATCGAGGTCGCCGTCCCGCACCTTTTTCTCGGCGTCTTCCGCGGTCTCCTCGGTCGTGACGCCGGCTTGTTGGCCGAGCCACTCGATCAGGTCGGGGGCGTATTCGGCGCCGGCGACGGGGATCGAAATGTTTTCGGCCTTGGTGTGGTCTTCGGCGATCTGGGTCAGCATCAGCGTGATGAGTCCCGGGCCGACGAAGACGCCGAACGCCGCGGAGACGAGCGAGCGGCGATCACGGATGTGGTCGATGAGCTCTTTGCCGAAGACGATGAAAATTCTTGCCCAATCCATGGCCTAGCTCCAGCCTGCCTGGCCATGGACTTCGGGGCCGGCGAGGCGCACGAAGGCTTCTTCGAGGTCGTCGCAGCCGGCCTGAGCGCGAATGTCGTCGGGCTTGCCCGAGGCCGCCTTCTTACCGTTGGAAACGATGACGATCGAGTCGCACAGGGCGGCGACCTCTTGCATCACGTGGCTCGAGAAGATGATGCAGCGGCCTTCGGAGCGAAGGCGGCGGATGATCTCGCGAAGCGCGCGGACGCTGGGCACGTCGAGGCCGTTGGTCGGCTCGTCGAGCAGGACGTTGCGCGGGTCGTGGACGAGGGCGCGCGCGAGCGCGGTCTTGATGCGCTCGCCGTGGGAGAAGCCGACGGCGCGGCGGTCGGCGATGCCGCGCATGTCGAGCAGGTTGATCAGCCTTTCGATGCGCTGGTCGAGATCCGCGCCGCCCAGGCCTTGGAGGCGCCCGAAATAGCGCACGTTTTCGCGCGCGGTCAGGCGCGGGTAGAGGCCGTGGACGTCGGGCAGGACGCCGAGCAAGCCGCGGACCAAGTTGCGCTCGCGAAACGAGTCATGGCCGTCGACGCTGACGGAGCCGCCGTCGGGCTCGAGCAAACCGTACAGGATGCGCAAGGCGGTCGTCTTGCCTGCGCCGTTGGGGCCGAGCAGGCCGGTGACTTCGCCGTCGCGCGCGTCGAATGAGAGGCCGTCGAGGGCGACTGTCTCGCCGAAGCTTTTCTTGAGATCTTCGGCGGCGATCATTCCTTCTCCTCCGGCTTTTTCTCCTCTTCCACGTAGGGTCCGGTGGGGTTGACGAAGAACGGCGGCCGCGTCAGGTCGTCGAGGCATGACGGGTCGACGCTCGCGGGGTCGGCGGTCTCATAGAACCGCCCGATGAGCCGGATCGCGCAACCGACCGGAGCGACGCCGTGGGCGACGCCGGGCGCCACGATGTGGCGGGCGTTGGTGAGATGTTCTCGGACGTGCTCGGCCCAACGCGGCGGAGTAACAGGGTCGAGCTCTCCGGAAAGCAGCAGGACCGGGACGTCGGACTGGACCGGCTTGTAATAGTCAGGACTGACTTCGCCCCGAGGCCAGTACTGGCACGGCCCCCAGCGCGTTTCGTAGAGAATGGCGCCGAGCTCGGTGCCGGCGCTTTCGCGATCCACCATGGCGCGGTCGAGCCGGGGGTAGTCTTCCGAACAGGTCACCGAATAAAACATGCCTTGCGCCATGGATTCGGCGACTGCGCCGCCCGCGCCGCCCAGAGCCGCCAGCCCGCTGTAGTCTCCGTTGGAAGCGCGGTCGATGATGAGCGGAATGAGGGCGCTTGTCCAGGGCGAGTAGAGCGCGCCGGCCAGGGCCGTCAGAACGGCGCGCTTGGAGGCGGTTTCCTCGCGCGATTCTCCGGTGCGGGGGTCTTTTACGTTGACCTTCGGCTTGTTCTTGTCGAGGCTGTCGAGCAGTGAGTCGAGCTGTTCCCGCAGGTCGGGAAAGCGTTTGTTGCAGTCCGCATCTTGGGCGCAGTTTTGAAAGACCAGGCTGAGGGCGCGATCGAAGTCGCGCGGCATGTAGAGCGGCATGGTCATGTCGGTCGGCGCCACGCCGTCGAGCACGACGCTCCTCACGGTGTCTTCGTGACGTCGCAAGTAGACCAAGGCCGCGCGGGTGCCGTAGGAGCCGCCGTAGAGATTGATCTTGTCATAGCCCAGCCACGCGCGGACGTCGTTGATGTCGTCCATTGCGATGGGCGTGGTGTAGAGCCGGACGTCAGCGTCGTAGCTGTCGAGGCATTCGCGAATCTTGCTCTCGGGAATGATGAAATCGGGAGGCGGCTCCTCGTCGTCGTCCTCGTAGGGTTTGCAGTCGAGGCGGCCGGATCCGCCGGTCCCGCGTTGGTCGATCAGGACGATGTCGCGGCTCTTGCGCACGTCGCGGAAAAGGCCATCGATCATGCCCGCGATCGAAGCCGCGCCTTGACCGGGACCGCCGGCGAAAAAGAAGACCGGGTCGGGCGCGGCGCCGGCGCTGTAAGCGGGCAGGACGACGACCTTGAGCGCGATCTTGCGCCCTTCGCCGGTGTCGCGGTTTTCAAAGACTTCGTAGAAACCGCAATAGGAGTCCGTCGGGCCTTGATCGCTGGTGCAGGGCTCGAGTCGATCGAAAATCAGACTCGTCTGCTTTGTGGCGCAAGCGACGAGCAAGAAGGCGAACGTCGCGATGACGGCCGATCTCATTGAACTGTTATACGCGGAGGGTTTCAGAAACATTCCCCAAAAGTTCACGGTCGCAGTTGTTGTCGAACGACGCCGCATTGCGTCGCCGAGGCTGCCTTCAACATTCCGCCTTGGCGTCGCCGCCCCCGCGCCGCAAGCTCCAGCGCCGATGGACGACAAACCGAAGCTCGAGATCGTCGACATCGTCACGTATCTCGTCGGCACCACTAAAGCTTCCGACACGCGGGGCAATACCGGCAACAACGTTGAAGTGTTCGCGGAGTATCCGCCGCAGCCGTGGAAGCGCTCGACGTGCTATCGCGCCGACGGTTCAATGGCGTTCCTCTAGGCGATCCAAAACGCCCGCCGCCGAGGGTATGATGGGGGATTCTTCGCCTGCTCGGGCGTTGTTCCATCATGCCCTATCAAACCAAGCGCCTCGCCGCGCTCTATCTGTACCCTTGTCTTGCCCTGTTGGGGTTCGCGGATGATCTGCGCGGGCAGTACAAGCCGAAGCCGGAGGGGCTGTACCTCAACGCCCAAGGCATTGCGTTCAATAGTTATGCCGGCGGTCCCGCCACGCAGACGTTGGCGGTGGGCGTGAAGACGATTCCAAATGCACTCGATTTCGAGGTGGTGAGCGCGGAGGGCCCGACGCTGCCGTCGTGGATCAGCGTCAGTCCGGCCGTAACGAAGTCGCCGGCGACGGTCTCGATCACGGTGGATTTCACGCAGTTCCAGCCAGGCGAGACCAGGGACGTGTTGCTGAAGTTCGAGGTGCTTGATCCGCGGTTTCGCAACAACGAGTTCAGGCTGTGGCGCGAGCAGCTTCGCGTGAACGCAGTTTATTCGTTCACGCAAAACCCGCCGGCGGCGTGGGCGACGCCGTCGGTGATCGAGTTGGACGGCGAAAGTGATCCGCCGTACACGACCGACGTGGAGATCGAGAATCTGGGCGGCGGAGCCTTCAACTACCTTCTCGAGCCGCAGTACATCGACGGAGCGGGTTGGCTGTTCGTTAGCCCGACGATCGGATCGGTCGGGAGCTCGCCTCAGACGGTGACGGTGTCGGCGAATGCGGCGGGCTTGGCGGAGGGAGTTTATCGCGGCGCTTTGACGCTCTCGACCGACATCCCGGGGGGCGACCCGCTGACGATCCCGGTGACGCTGAATCTGGCGGGGACGCCGAATCTGAGCGTTCTTCCCGCGAGCATCACACGCGAGACGCGGGGCGGGAAAGCGGAGGCCGAGCCGGTGTTGCTGGCCGTATCGAACGCAGGCGGAGGGCAGGTCGGTTTCAGGGTCGAAGCGGGCGCCGAGTGGGTGACGGTCGAGCCGACTCAGGGCGTCGCGGGCGCGTCAAGCGTCGATGTCGAAGTTTCGTTCCGCACGATCGATCTGCCGCCGGGCGTCTACGGCACGGAGCTGACGATTACGGCGCTCGACAATGAAGCGGTCGCTCCGGTGAGCGTGCCGGTTCAAGTGCGGGTACGGCCTGGCGGTACGTTCAGCGTCATGCCCTCGCGGATCGATGCGCGGACGGCGCCGGAGTCCGGTCGGAAGATGCATCGGCTGATCGAGATTACGAGCCCGGAGCTCGACGAGCTGATTTGGACGGCGAGCGTGGAGCCGCCTTCAGCGACTTGGCTGCGCCTCAAGACCTCCGGCGGGTCGCTGCCCGCGGCCTTGCAGGTGGAGATCGATCCCCGCGAATTGCGCGGTCCGGCGACCGTGTCGGCGAACATCGCGCTGGAGTTCGAGTACACGCAACATGCGGGCGGAGCGGCGCAAGCCGCCGAATCGAGTGTTCGCGTGCCGGTGACGGTGAGATTCGCTGCGGAGGAGCCGGAGATCGAGGTGAGTCCGGCCGTGGCGCACCTGTGGACGCCGGCGGGGTCGGCGTCGCCGCTGCGAAGGCCGCTGCTGATCGAGGATTCGAGACCGAACCCCGCGCCGTGGACGCTAGCGGCGGACCCGGACGCGGCGGGCTGGCTGCGCGTCTCGCCGTCATTCGGCTCCGGCCCGGCGTTGGCCGAGTTCAGCGCCGATCCTACCGGGCTGGCCCCCGGCGTATACCAGGGGCGCGTGATAGCGACGATCGGCGGCGAGGAGCGGGTCGTGCGCGTCGGGCTCGTCGTGGGCCAGGCCGGCGAGCAGCCTTTGGCGGCGGCGCATGCCGGGTTGGAGTTGTTCGGCGAGGCGAAGGTCGGCGTCGGCGGATTGGGCTCGTCCCCTCCGCCGTGGTCGTTCTCGGTGCTGGAGGGCGGGTCTTGGCTGACGGCCGAGGCGTCGACCGGGGAGTTGACGGTCGGCGCTTCATCGAAGTCGGAGGGGCCGCGCTACGGGCTGATTCAACTGGACGCTCCGGCGGCGTCGAACGGCGCGCAGTATCTGACGGTGATCGACCCCGGCGCCGCGGCGCCCTCGGGAGGACCGCTGGTTACGCCGGGCGGGTTGCTGTTTGTGGGCGGGGCGGAGGAGCTCGCGGCGCAGTTCTTGCGAATCACTTCTGTTGATGAGGAAGAGAAAGCGTTCCAGGCAGGCGCGTCGACGGATTCGGGAGGCGGCTGGCTCAGCGTCTCGACGACGACGAACGTGATCGGTGCGGAAGAGAGCGTCGACGTGGCGGTGAGCGTGAACGCGAGCGGGCTGGCGCCGGGAGTTTATCGGGGACAGGCGGCCATTGCGCCTCAGGGAGGCCCGCTGCGGGCGGCGTCGGTGACGCTGGTTGTCGTACCGGCGAACTGCGTTTCGTCGACTACGGCTCTCGCGCCGGTCGAGCCGGCGATCGGCTTCGAGGGTACGGCGGGCCGGCCGGTTCCGGTGACGGCGAAGATCGTCGACAACTGCGGCGACGCGGCTGTCGGCGTGGGCGGGGCGTTCGCGGGGCTTGCGGCGAGCGGCGCGCTCACCACGTTTGCGGACGGCTCAGCTTCGGGGACGTGGGTTCCCGCGGAGGACGCGGCGGAGGCTGCGCTTACGCTTGCGGGCGGCGGTGAGATCGTCGTGATTCCAGGGGCCGTTCGCGCGAATCCCGATCCGGCGGCGCTCTTCGCCGCCCCGCCGGTGCATGGAGCGACGTTCGAGCTCGGACGGGCGCTGGCGCCCGGCGCGGCGGCTACCGTTTTTGGGGTCAATCTGGCGGCCGGGCAGCAGGAAGCCGCGTCAACGCCTCTGCCGACGCGCATGCAAGAAACGGATGTTCTCTTCGGCGGCTTCTCGGCGCCGCTCTACTTCACGAGCGTCGGACAAGTGAACTTTCAGGCCCCGGCCGAAGCGCCCGCCGGCGCGTTGGCCCAGGCGGTGGTGCGTCGCGGCGGCGCTGTCTCAACGCCCCAAACCGTGCTCGTCGCGCCGGCTCAGCCCGGACTCTATTCGCTGCATCCGGATTTTGATGGCCCATCACGTGCGGTCGCTTTGAATCAGGATTTTACGCTGAATACTTCGAGTAACCCCGCAAGTCCAGGCGAGTATGTCACCGTGTTCTTCACCGGCATCGGCGAGCTGGACTTGCCGCTCGCCAGCGGCGTCGCCGCACCGTCGGCCGAGCCGCTGGCGCGGGCGGCCCTGGAGACGCAGGCGAGGATTGCAGGGCAGCAGGCGCAGGCGGCGTATGTGGGCCTTGCGCCTGGATTCGTCGGGCTGGGCCAGGCGAACTTGCTGGTGCCGCAGGACGCTGCCGCGGGCCTGGCGCCGGTGGTGCTGACGATCGGCGGCCACGCCTCTCCGCCATTGACGATCGCGATCGAGTGAGTGCGGGCTAGACCAGCTCGCGCAGCCGGGCCGCCGCGGACTCGGGCGTCAGGTCGCGCTGCGGGCCGGCGAGCAGCTCATAGCCGACCATGAACTTGCGGACCGTCGCCGAGCGCAGCAGCGGCGGGTAGAAATGGGCGTGGAGCGTCCATTCGGGATGCGGCCGCCCATCGTGCGGGCGCTGATGAAAGCCCATCGAGTAAGGGAAGGGCGTCTCGAAGAGGCGGTCGTAGGCGGCCGTAAGGCGCTTGAGAATCGCCGCGAGGGCGTCTCGCTGGGCGTCGTCCAGGTCTTCGAGCGCCGCCGCCGGGCGCTTCGGCAAAATGATCGCCTCGAACGGCCAGACGGCCCAAAAGGGGACGGCGACGACGAATTCGTCGTTTTCGATGACGACCCTTTCGCGGCGGGCCAGCTCGGTTTCGAGGTATTGCTCGAGCAGTGGTTTGCCGTGCTCGGCGAGGTAGGCCGACTGCGACGCTTGCTCCTTGGCGATTTCGTTGGGCAGGCCGGCGCTGGCCCAAAGCTGGCAATGCGGGTGCGGATTACTGGCGCCCATCATCGCGCCGCGGTTCTCAAAAATTTGCACGTAGCGGACCCAATCGAGCCCGCCGACCTCGGCGCTTTGCGCGGCCCATAGGTCGACCACGCCCCGGATTTGGTCCTGCGGCATGGTCGCCAGGGTCAGATCGTGCCGCGGCGAAAAGCACATCACGCGGCAGAGTCCGCGCTCGGCTTCCGCTCGGAGGATGTCGCCGTCCTCCCAGGTCGTTTCGCCGGCGGGCTGGTCGGGGCGCAGCGCGGCGAAGTCGTTCTCAAAGACGAAAGTCGACTCGTAGGCGGGGTTACGGACGCCTCCGGCGCGCTCGTTGCCGGGGCACAGATAGCAATCGGGCACGTATGAGGGCAGCTCGACGGCGGCGACTTTCTCGACTTGGCCTTGCCAGGGGCGTTTGGTGCGGTGAGGAGAAACCAGGACCCACTCGCGGGTCAGCGGGTTGAACCGTCGGTGGGGAGTCTCGGTCAGATCCATGGATAGCGTGTCGCCGGAGTCGCCGAATAGAGCCTCTGAGGGCTGGCGCCGCAGGGCCTGAGATGATAGCATGACCGAGCGAAAGCCCCGTTATTTGTATGCGTTACCATGTCCCGTTGACGCTGTTGGCCGCCTTGTTGGCGCCGACTCTCGCCGCATCCGCTGAAGTCCAATTCAACCGCGATATTCGGCCGATTCTGTCGAACAAGTGTTACCAGTGCCACGGGCCGGATGCGAAAAACCGGCTGAGCGGCCTGCGGCTCGACACGCCGGAAGGCGCGACGGCCGACCTGGGCGGGCGTCATGGGATCGTCCCCGGCGACCTCGACGACAGCGAAGTCTATCAGCGCATTACCGCAGAAGATCCGGCTCGGCGCATGCCGCCGTCCTACGCCGAGAAGAAGCTTACGGCGGACGAGATCGAGACGCTGAAGAGGTGGATCGGCGAAGGCGGGAAGTACCAGCGGCACTGGGCGTTCATCGCGCCGGAAAAGGCGCCGCTGCCCGAAGTTTCGCGGCCTGGATGGGGGGCGAATCCCATCGACCGATTTGTGCTGGCGCGGCTCGACAAAGAAGGCCTGGCGCCTTCGCCCGAAGCCGACCGCGCGACGCTGATTCGCCGGGTCGCGCTCGACTTGACGGGTATTCCGCCGACGCCGGAAGAGGTCGACGCGTTTGTAGGCGACCAAGCGCCCGACGCATACGAGCGACTCGTCGACCGGCTGCTCAGCTCGCCGCGGTATGGAGAGCGCATGGCGATTCGCTGGCTCGACGCGGCGCGCTACGCCGATACCAACGGATACCAGACCGATGCGCCGCGCATTCAATGGCGCTGGCGCGACTGGGTCATCGACGCATTCAATTCGAACAAGCCGTTCGACCGGTTCACCGTGGAGCAGCTCGCCGGCGACCTGCTGCCGCATGCGACGAAGGACCAGGTCATCGCCACCGGGTTCAATCGCAACCATCGCGCCAACAGCGAGGGCGGCATCATTCCGGAAGAGTATCTGGTGGAGTATGTGGTGGACCGCGTCGATACGACGTCGACCGTGTGGTTGGGGCTGACGGTGGGCTGCGCGCGCTGCCACGATCACAAATTCGACCCGATTACGCAGCGCGAGTTCTATCAGATTTTCGCTTATTTCGACAACATTCCGGAGCGCGGCCGGGTGTTCAAATACGGCAACACGCCGCCGATGATTACGGCGCCGACGGACGAGCAGAAACAGCGCCTGAGCGAGCTGGATGCGAGCTTGGAACGCTCCGAAGCGGACTTCAAGCGGTTGACTCCCCAGATTGTGAAGGCGCAGGCGAAGTGGGAGAAGAAAATCGCGGGCGCGAGCGACGAACGCTGGCAGCCGACGCGCGATCTCGTCGCGCACGTCGCGTTCGACGGCGAGGGCTTGAAATTCGACGGCGGGGAAGCCGCGTACGGCGAAGGGCGCGTGGGCCGGGGCGGGGAATTCGACGGCAAGCGCTATGTGAACTTCGGCGACGTCGCGAAGTTCGGCTACCAGGACCGCTTCACGGCGTCGGCTTGGATTCGGCCCGACGCCAAGAACGGCGCCATCATCGCGCGCACCAAGCGCGAAGCGGGCGACAGCCAGGACCGCGGCTACGGCGGCTATGGCCTCTACCTGATCGACGGCAAGCTGCAGTTCAGCATGATTACGCGTTGGCTCGACGACGGCCTGCGAGCGGAGACCGTGCAGGAGATTCCGCTGGGCGAGTGGCGCCACGTCGCGGTGACTTACGACGGCTCGCGTTTCGCCGCCGGCATTGAGTTTTACGTGGACGGCGTCAAGGTTGAGAAGAAAATCCTGCTCGACTTGATGAACCAGCAGACGGGCGTGAAGGAGCCCCTGCTGATCGGCGCGGGCGGCGGGCTGGAAGGGGCCTTCAAGGGGCGGATCGACGAGGCGCGAATTTACGACCGCGATCTGGATGAGGAGCATATGGCCATGCTCGCGGAGACCTGGGACGCTCGGCGATTTCGCCGCACTCGACCCAGCCAAGCGCAGCAAGCCGCGCCAGGACATGCTGCACCTGGCCTTCCTCGAAGAGCATGCGCCCGAGGCTTTGCACGGAGCGTGGGACGCGCTCGAGCAGCATCGACGCGCGCGCGAGGATTACTACGACGGCCTGCCGACCGTAATGGTGATGCAGGAGAACGACGACGTCGCGGAGACGCACATCCTCAATCGCGGCGCCTACGACCAACCGCGCGAGCAGGTGACGCGGGGCGTCCCGGAAGTTCTGCCGGCGCTGCCGAAGGGCGCTCCGAACGACCGACTGGGCTTTGCCGAGTGGCTGGTCGATCCCAAGCATCCTTTGACGTCGCGCGTGGCGGTCAACCGCTTTTGGCAGATGCTGTTCGGCCGCGGCATCGTGAAGACGGTCGAGGATTTCGGCTCGCAAGGCGAATGGCCGACGCATCCGGAGATGCTCGACTGGCTCGCCGTGGACTTTGTCGAGTCGGGTTGGGACGTCAAGGGCTTGATCAAGACGATCGTTACGAGCCAAACCTATCGCCAATCTTCCGAGGCGACGCCGGAGGCGATCGAGAGCGATCCCGACAACAAGCTGCTGGCGCGGGGACCGCGTGTGAGGCTGCCGGCGGAGATGTTGCGCGACCAGGCGCTGGCGATCTCCGGACTATTGGTCGAGGAGCTCGGCGGGCCTTCGGTGAAGCCCTATCAGCCGGCGGGCCTATGGGCCGAGCTGTCGGGCGGGCAAGATTATGAGCAGGATCACGGCGAAGGCCTCTATCGCCGGAGCTTGTACGCCTTCTGGAAGCGCACCTCGCCGCCGCCGTGGATGATGAACTTCGACTCCGCGGGCCGCGAGGCGTGTGAAGTGCGGCTCACGCGCACGAACACGCCGTTGCAGGCTCTGAACCTGATGAACGATGTGACCTACGTCGAGTCCGCCCGGAAGATGGCGGAGCGGATGATGCACGAGGGCGGGGCGACGCCGGATGAGCGCATCGCATACGGCTTCAAGCTGGCGACGTCGCGAACTCCGGATGCGGGCGAGGCCGCGGTGCTGCGCGATAGCTTCGATCATTACCTGGCGCGCTATCAGGCCGACCGCGGCGCCGCCGAGAAGCTGCTCGCGGAAGGTGAGTCGCCGCGCGACCAGTCGCTCGACCCGGTCGAGCAGGCGGGCTACGCCGCCGTGGCGAGCTTGATCTTGAATCTCGACGAGACGATCACGAAGGAGTAGATGAGATGAAGGACCGCTCAACTCCTGTCGCCGCTCCCGTTCGCGAGCGTATCGCTGCGATGACGCGCCGGCACTTTTTCGGCCGTTCGGCGACCGGCGTCGGCGTGGCGGCGCTTTCCGCGCTGCTGGGCGGGGACCTCGAGGCCAAGAGCACCGGCGGTTTGCCCGGCATGCCGCATTTCGCTCCGAAAGCCAAGCGCATCATTTATCTGTTCCAGTCGGGCGGGCCTTCGCAGATGGACCTGTTCGACTACAAGCCGCACTTGGCCCAAGTCCGCGGAGAGGATCTGCCGGACTCGATTCGCAAGGGCCAGCGGCTGACGGGCATGACAGCGACTCAGGAAAGCTTTCCCGTGGCGCCCTCGGCCTTCAAGTTCGCGCAGCATGGAAAGTCGGGCGCCTGGGCCAGCGAGCTCGTGCCGCACACGGCCGAGATCGCCGACAAGCTGACGTTCATCAAGTCGATGTACACCGAGCAGATCAACCATGATCCCGCGGTGACCTTCTTTCAGACCGGTTTCCAGCTCGCGGGCCGGCCCTCGATCGGCGCATGGCTGTCTTATGGGCTCGGCAGCGAGAGCGAAGATCTGCCGGCGTTCGTCGTGATGGTTTCGAGCGGCTCGGGGCGCAACGGTCAGCCGCTCTACGACCGGCTATGGGGCAGCGGATTCCTGCCGTCACGCTATCAAGGCGTCAAGTTTCGGTCGAACGCCGACCCGGTGCTGTACTTGTCGAACCCGAACGGCTTCAGCCGCGATGATCGGCGGCGCTTCCTCGACGATCTCGGGCGGCTCAACCAGATGAAGCTGGACGACTACGGCGATCCGGAGATCGCGACGCGAATCTCCCAATATGAGATGGCGTTTCGCATGCAGTCTTCGGTGCCGGAGTTGACCGATCTCTCCGACGAATCGGAAGCGACGTTTGAGCTCTACGGCGAGGACTCACGCAAGCCGGGGACTTTCGCGGCGAACTGCCTGCTCGCCCGGCGGCTCGCCGAACGCGGCGTCCGCTTCATCCAATTGTTTCATCGCGGCTGGGATCAGCACACCGAACTGCCCAAGGAGCTGCCGCAGCAGTGCGCCGACACGGATCAGGGCGCGGCGGCGCTGGTGCGCGACCTCGAGCGGCGCGGCATGCTCGACGAGACGCTGGTGGTGTGGGGCGGGGAATTCGGCCGCACCGTTTACAGCCAGGGAACGCTCACGGCGAGCGACTACGGACGCGACCACCATCCGCGCTGTTTCACCATCTGGATGGCCGGCGGAGGCGTGAAGCCGGGCGTCAGCTTGGGCGTGACGGACGACTACTGCTACAACATCGTAGAGAGGCCGGTGCATGTCCATGACTTGCACGCGACGATGCTGCATTGCTTAGGAATCGATCACAAGAAGCTCACCTATCGCTATCAGGGGCGCGATTTCCGTCTGACGGACGTGCACGGCGAATTGGTCGACGAGGTCCTGACCTGAGGTTCGCCTGTGGTCTCGGAGTTTTGGCAGTCCTGATCGCCGCCGGCGGATGCGGCCGAAACGGCGATTTGCCCCCAGCGATCCCTTACGCCGGTCCGGTGGAAAGCTCGTTGCCGCGTGGGGGGACGGGCCGCGGGGCCCAGACGGGAGACGGGGCCTCATCCACGGGGGAGATCGTAATCGCCGCCGATGCCGCAGCCTATCGAGAGGGCCTGACTCTGCGCGCCGACCGGCTTCGCGAGCAACTCGCTTCGGCTACCGGTTCGGAAGCGGTCAAGCTAAGGCGCAGGCTTGCGATCGTGGAGGACGCCGCCGCCAAGGAGAACTTCGATATCTCCTTCACGAGCCACCGCAGAAAGCTGGTTGACGCCGAATCGGCGTTGACGGTGTTTCTTGTTCGATTCGCTCCGGGCGAGCGTTGGGAGGCGCAATACGCGCTTCGAACGGGAGACTTAGAACTCGTCGCCGCAGCTGTGCGAGACGCCGCGGCCGGCGTCCAGGATCACAAGGAAGCGGCCAACAACGCCGCGGCCGAAGTGTTGATCCGCCTGGGAAACCTCGCCGCGGCCGGCTTTGCGTTTGACCTGAGCGAGCGGCTGTTGCGGTCCGGAATCACGCAATTCAGGGAGAAGGCCGTTCAAGCCCGGGCGCTCGCCGCTCTGGCCGAGATGCTGCGGACCGACGACCGTATGCGGGAAGCGAATGAAGTCGAGGACCGCCAGGCCGAAGTGCTCCGGCAGCAGTCCGACACGCCCCTCACACAAGGCCGCTAGTCGCCGACCTTGAAGGCTTTGTCGAACGCTTCGTCGCTGAACAGCTTCTCGATCTTGGCGTCGTCGTTGGCTAGCTTGTCGATTTCGTCCTTGCAACTCGCGCAGCAGAACTTCACGGTCGAGCCGGCGATCTTCGCGGTAACGCCGTCGCTGACCGGCTCGCCCGTCAACGGGCATGCGATCTGCTTGGCTTGGCCGGTCACGAAGAGCTGGAAATTCGCCTTGGCCGCGTATTGGGAGGGATTCGCCTTGAACGCCTCCGGGCACCCGTCGCAGCAGAAGTACACTTTGCCGCCTTTGTAGGGTACGGACATGCCGGCGAGGGCGGGCCCGTCGCCGACCGGGCACTTGGCCCCGTTCAGATCCGACTTCGCCCCAGAGCATGGCTGACCGCGAGCAAAAGGGCGGCGGATGTGATCGCGATTCGCAGCTTCATCAGAGATTCTCCTCTCACTATTCTAGTGGCTTGGATTGTCTGAGGACATGCAACATCCGCAACGCGCCGGGCGGCGAAGTGACTCGACGCTCTACTGACAGCGAGCAGTTGTCGAGCCAAACTCCCGTCAGGCGGCGGTCAGGCCTCATAATGTGACTTCGTGAAATCGACCGCTTTTTCGATTGTGATCGCGGCCGCGCTGTGCGCTTGCGGCTCGAGCGGGCCGGAGAGAGGCCCGTACGACACGGATCCCACTGAGCCGGAGGCCGCGGTGAAGACCTTCGAGCCGGTCGACGGCTTTCATGTCGAGTTGTTCGCGGCCGAGCCCAACGTCGTCGACCCGGTCGAGATTTGCTTCGACGAGAACGGCGGCGTCTACGTCGCCGAGATGCTCGACTATCCGTTCGATCCGGAGTCGGGCGAGCAGCCGCGGAGCCGCATCCGCTTCCTCGAAGACACCGACCACGACGGCCGCGTCGACAAGGCGACGATCTTCGCGGATCATCTGCTCCAGGTCACCAGCGTTTTCCCTTGGAAGGGAGGCGTCTTCGCGGCTTCGGCGCCGCGGATCTTGTACTTGAAGGACGACGACGGAGATCACGTCGCCGACACGCAGGAGGTTTGGTATCAGGGCTTCGACACCGACGTGTCGTCCGAATCGCGCATCACGAATTTCCGCCTGGGGCTCGACAACTGGATTTACGCCGCCAACAACGGCAGGCCGGGCGAGATCACTTCGCCGAAGTTTCCTGAAAAGCCGCCGCTGATCGTTCGCGGCTACGACTTCCGCTTCAATCCGGTGAGCGGCGAATTTGCCGCGGCGGCCGGGCCGACTCAGTTCGGCATGTCGTTCAACCAGTGGGGCGACCGTTTTGTCACGCAGAATACGGTCCACCTGCGGCACGCCGTCCTGCCAGCGCGGTATTTGTTGAGGAACCCGTTGTTCACGCCGCCCTCGATGCTGGAGTATGTTCCTGACGACGACCCGAACAACAGCAAAGTGTATCCCCTGACTCAGCCGCAAGAGTGGCGGGTGGAGCGCACCGAAGTTCGCCAGGAGCGCTACGACGAGACGCAGCCGGGGCGAGTGGAGCGCGTCGGCGGACACTTCACCGCAGCCACCGGCACGACCGTCTATCTGGGCGACGCCTTCGGACCGGACTACTACGGCAACGTCTTCGTCGCGGACGTCAACGGCGGCCTCGTGCATCGGGAGGTTCTCTCCGACGACGGCGTTTCGTATCGCTCCCAGCCGCGCCCGCAAGGGAAGGAATTCCTGGCCTCGCACGACGAGTGGCATCGCCCGGCGAACCTCGCCAACGCCCCGGACGGCAACTTGTATCTGCTCGACTTCTATCGCGAGTACATCGAGGAGCCGGCGTCGATCCCCGAGACGATCAAGGAACGGCTGCACCTGGATTTCTATCGCGGCAACGATCGCGGGCGTATCTGGCGGATCGTCCCGGACCGGCCCGCTGTCAAACGCGGCCTGGATGTCTCGCTCGGCCAGGCGAGCACGGCCGAACTGGTCGCGTTGCTCGGCCATGCGAACGGCTGGCATCGCACGACCGCCCAGCGGCTGCTGCTGGAGCGGCGTGACCCGTCGTCGGCGCCGCCGCTGCGGAAGTTGACGTCGGAAGCGGAGCGCGCCGAAGTTCGCCTGCTGGCCTTATGGGCGCTCGAAGGCGTCGGCGCGCTGGAGCCGGCTGACGTGAAGCGCGCGATCGGGGACCAGGACGCTCATGTGCGACGAGACGGAGTGCGATTGGCGGAGCGGTTCTCGGGAGAGCCGGCCGCCGAGATCGTCGGCGTTATCGGTGATGCGGACCCGAAAGTCCGCTTTCAAGTCGCTTTGAGTCTCGGCGCCCTGCCGGGTCCGGAGCGCGCGATCGCGACCATGGCGGCGAACGAGTCCGACGACGAGTGGATGCGCGCCGCCCTGCTCAGCTCGGTGGGCGTGCGGCCGCTCGAGGTCTTCAAGCGGCTCAACCTGTCTCACGCCGATTTTTTCGCGACCGCGACGGAGGGTCGCCGCGAGTTTGTTAGCGGGCTCGGACGGCTGCTTGGAGCGGAAGCCGACCCGAACCGCATTTTCTTCTTCTTGCAAGGGGCGGTCTCGAGCCCCAAGGTCGCTAAGCCGGAATGGCTCACCGCCGCGATGGCCGGCCTCTCGGAGGGGTTGAGCCTCAGCGGCAAGCGCGGCCTGCGGTTGCCGACGGGCGAGGCGCTGGCGGCGCGATTGATGAGCAATGACGATCCGCGGGTGCAAGACGCCGCACTCGAGCTCGCGCAGTACCTTTCGCTTCCGGGCATGGTGCGCGACGCACGCGCCGCGGCCGCGGCCGACGATATCAGCGTCGAGCGTCGCGTGCGGGCCGTTCGTTTTCTGCGGGGCGATCGCTTCGCTTCGGCTGAGCCTGTCCTGCGAGAGATCCTGTCGTCCTCTTCCGCCGGCGAGTTGCAGGCCGCCGCTGTCGAGACCCTCGGCGGTTTCGACGAGCCCAAGGCGGCTGAGACGATCCTGTCGGGTTGGCAAGGATACTCGCCGCAGGCGCGAGAACGCGTCTTCGCCGTGCTGCTGCGGCGCAAGGCAGGCGTCTCCGCCTTGCTCGACGCCGTGGAATCCGGGGCCGTCGCAAGCGGCCATGTCGACCCGCTGACGCGCATTCGGCTGACGGAATATCCCGACGCCGCTCTGGCGGCGCGCGCCGCGAAGCTGTTCGACAGCGGCAAGAGCGATCGCGCCCAGGTGGTCGCGCAATACCGCGATGCTCTTGATCTGCCCGCTGACGCCGAGCGCGGCAAAAAAGCCTTCGACGACAACTGCGCCAAGTGCCACGTCGCACAACACGGCCGCAGCCGTTTGGGTCCTGATCTATCGGGGGTCAACAACAAGCCGCGCGAGGTGCTGCTGACGCACATCCTCGACCCGAGCCTCGAGATCGAGGCCTCGTACGCGAACTACATCGTGATCGACCGCGACGGCCAGGTCTACGACGGCTTACTTTCCGCCGAGACGCCCGCCGCCGTCACGCTGCGCAACGAGCTGGAAGACGTGACGATCTTGCGCGACCGCATCGAAGAGATGCGCGTCTCGGCCGTCTCGCTGATGCCCGAGGGCTTCGAGAACGACCTGTCGCGCCAACAGCTCGCCGACATCATCGCTTATCTGAGAGCAGGTCTTTGAGATGAAACGATCCATCTATCTCCTTGTCGGCCGCCATGATTCTCGCGGCCTCCGGCTCCGCTCAAGGATTGCAGCAGTCGACGCCCGGCAATGTCGGGATGTCGCTGGAGCGCTTGCAGCGCATCGACGGCGTCGTCGGAGGCTGGGTCAAAGAGAAGAAGTACGCCGGCGTCGCCGTCGCGGTCGCCCGACGGGGGCGCATCGCCTACTTCCGCACCTTCGGCGAGCGTGACGCCGAGGCGTCGAAGCCGGTGCAGATCGATACGATCTACCGCTTCTATTCGATGACCAAGCCGATCGCGTCGACGGCGGCGATGATTCTGCTCGAGGAGGGGAAGTTTCTGCTGGATGATCCGGTGTCGAAGTACATGCCGGAGTTCGCCGACCTGCAGGTGTTGGCGAGCGAAGACGGCGACGGCTCGAAGCTCGTTGCGGCCGAGCGGCAGGTGACGATCAAGGACCTGCTCACGCACACGTCCGGGCTCATCAACAGCAAGGCTTACGCGGCCAAGGGAGTTTTCGATCGGGATATCACGCTCGAGGAGATGCAGCATCGCCTCGCGGGCGTACCGTTGGCTCACCAGCCCGGGGCCGCTTGGCGCTACGGGCAGTCGATCAACGTGATTGGGCGTTTAATCGAGATCTGGTCGGGCAAGCCGTTCGACGAGTTCCTGAAGGAACGCATCTTCGAGCCGCTGCTCATGCCCGACACGGACTTTTACGTGCCGTCCAGCAAGATCGACCGCCTGGCGAAGGTGTATCAACTCAACGACGCCGGCGTGGTCGAACCGGCTCCCTCGGATATCGACGACAGCGCCAAGCCGGCGTTCCTGTCGGGCGGCGGCGGTCTCTATTCGACGGCCGCCGACTATATGCGCTTCTGCCAGATGCTGCTGAACAAGGGCGAGCTCGACGGAGCGCGCATCCTGTCGCCCAAGACGGTGGAGATCATGATGATGAACCACGTCGCCGAGGACGTGCTGCCGCCCAACGGACCGAACGGCCGCACGGGCTACGGCTTCGGCATCGGCGGCGCCGTGCTGATGGACGTCGCCAAGTCGAATCAACTGGCCTCAAAGGGCGAATTCAACTGGGGCGGCGCCGCGGGCACGTATTTTTGGATCGACCCGCAGGAGAAGCTGATCGGTTTGTTCTTGGTGCAGCGGCCGCCGTTCGTTCTCGGACCCGGGAAGACATTCAAAGACCTGGTTTATCAGGCTTTGGAGAACTAGCCGGTCTATCTGCTGGCGAGCACGATGATCAGGATGACGATCAGCGCCAGCAGGACCAGCAAGGCGATCTTCCAGGCGCTCTTGGGGTATTCGCCGGCGGTCTGGCCCGTATAGCCGTTGACGGCCACCTGATACGCGTCCGCGCCGTAATCGTAGACCAGCAGCCAGAGCGGCACGAGGATGTGCTTGAACGTCTCGCCCGTGTATTGCGCGTTGACGATGAGGTTGCGGTAGGTGTCGCCGGGAATGCGGCCGGCGCAGATCGCGCGCAGCTTGCTGTCCATCGACTCGCGTCCGGCGCGCGCCGCGTCGATGAGCACAACCTGATAGTGCTCGACGACGAATCCCGACAAGTAGGCCGTGTCGTATGGAACGAGATCGTTGGTGGGGAAGGGCTCGATCTGATGCAGCAGGTCGGGATGGACGCCGGTCGTTCCAGGGATCGGCTCATCGTCGAAGAAGTGTTGAACGGAGCCGGAGACGGGCGTCCAGCGCGTGTGGCGCACCTGGCGCGTGCGAGTGTGGCCTTCGTTGTCGCGGTAAGTCTCGGTCGTGTAGTAATAGGTTCCCGAGTCGGCGGTCCAGCGCGCGGAGGCGTCTGCGTCAAAGGTCCAATACGGGATGTAAAGCCCGCGGACGGTGTCGACCATGGCCTTGTTCTTGAGGCGTCCCGGCGCGAGCCATTTGCCGCCCCACCACTGGCGCATGGACTCGCGCACGCGCGCCTCGTCCACCTTGAACGGCAGCAGGCTTTGCGGGCGCAGCGGCGACTGCACCTCCTCGTATTCGACCAGCTCCGGCGACCCGCAAAAGTCGCAGCGCTGCGCGACGCGCTCCGGATCGAAGACCGTCACGGCGTGGCAGTGCCGGCAGCGCACGGCCTTTTTTTCAGCCTTCCAGCCGCGCAGGCTCTCCGGCATCTCGCGCAGAGTCTTGACGAGATCGATCTCCTGGATTTCCCCGGTCTCGGGGTTCACTTCCATCGGCGCTTCGGTGCCGCAATAGGGGCACACCAACGCCTGCTTGGAAGGATTCCAAACCGCCTGCGCGCCGCATGCGGGACAGGCGTCCTTCTTGATGGCTTCGATCTCGGCCATGGATCGCGGCAAACGGCGCCGGGCGGACTACTGCGCCAGATAGGCGTCGAGGTCCGAGCGCTTGATACGGACGCTCGAGCCGATCTTCTTGGCGCTAAGCTCGCCGGATTCAACGACGGCCAGCACGTCCGCCTCGGCGACGCCCAGCGCTTGAGCGACCTGCGCGGGCGTCGAGCATTTCAGGGAGACCGCTCGGCTGCGCCGGAGCCGCGGCGGGGGCCGCCGCCGGCGTTTGCTGCGCCATGAGGCCGCCGTGCTGCTTCATCATCTCATTGGCCATCGCCATGCCGATCGCCATTTCGGTCGCCATGCCGCCGGCGCCGCCGCCTTCGCCCTTGCCCATGCCTTCAGCCATCTGATACTTGACGTAGTCGTTCAGGTTGCCGACGGCGGCCATCGACGAGCGCTTGTCGATCGCTTCTTCGACTTCCTTGGGAACCGAGACGTTCTCGACGATGAAGCTGTCGAAGCGGATGCCGTACTTGCCTCCGACGACCGGGTTGATCAGCGGCAGCAGCGCCGCGCCGAGCTCGGAGTATTGCGTCGCCACGTCGAGCACCGGAATGTTCGACTGCGCCAGCGCTTCCGAGAACACGCTGACGAGCCGTGAGCGCATCGTGTCGGAAAACTCGTCGAGGCGGAACGTATGGTCCGACCCGGCGACTTCCTTGAGGAAGATCTTCGGGTCGATGATCTTGACGTCAAAGGTTCCGAAGGCACGGGCGCGGACGATGCCGAAGTCGTTGTCGCGCATCATGATCGGGTTCGACGTGCCCCATTTGACGCCCGTGAACAGCCGCGTGTTGATGTAGTAGACGTCGATCTTGAACGGCGACTCGAGCCCGTACTTCCAGCTCTTGAGGCGGGTGAGGATCGGGATGTTTTCGGTCGCGAGCGTGTGCTTGCCGGGGCCGAATTGATCCCCGAACTCGCCCAGATAGATGAGCTGCACGATCTGCGACTCGCGCACGATAAGCTGCGCGCCGTTTTTGATGGCCTTGTCTTCGTCGGGAAAACGGTATGAAAGAACGTCCCGAGAGTCATCGGTCCATTCGATGATCTCGAGCAGCTCGCCCTTCAGGAAATCGAGTATGCCCATGGATTCTCCTTGCTCGCGCCGGAACGGTATTCTAGCAAGGCGGCATTGTCTGCACGAAGCGCCGGGAACGAACAGCATCTTCGACGGGCGGGATCACGGCTCCCATCGCCGACGCCGAGGGGCGCTTTCAACTTTGGTCTGGACGCTCGGTCAACGACGTTTCCGGACCCGCCGCGGCCACATGACCGCCGCGACAGACCGAAATCAGAGATCCGCCGATATTGTGATACGCTACTCATCAATTCTGAGCCGCCTGGTTCCGAGAACGCGATGAAACCCGATGTCCGACGACTTTTATTGTGCGCCCTGGCGTTGGCCTGGGCTTTTTATTTCTCGACGTGGCAAGGTGTCTATTCATACTACGGAAAGGAAGCCTCCTATTATCTCGCCGCACCGCCTTCTTCCAATGCCGGTCTTTCAGTCCTGCTGTCATCGTTAGCCCTTGCGGCGGTTTTCCTGATTCCGCTGCTGGTCGCCGGGACGGCGCACAACACTATATTGAAGCGCGGCGCGCAATTGGCTGTCATCGCTACGCTGCTTGTTTCCGGTTGGAAAGTAGCCGCGCCTTTCGTGCTCGGCTGGGCTTTGAGTTGGGAATCGCAATATGTCTCGTTCGCAGTTGTCGTATTAGCGGCGATTGCGGTGATGACTGTATTTTATTACTTTTCTTATCGCCCCGATCAGGTTTATCGAATCGCGCAAGTCGGGCTTTTGGTGTTCTCGCCGTTCGTCGCGGTGACGTCCGTGCAACTCGGAATTTGGATTTTCTCCGGCGACAAGATTACGAGCGGAACCAGAGACTTGGCCACTGTAGCCGGCCGCGGCGCTGCGGCCGGCCGCCGAATCGTATGGGTGCTGTTTGACGAATTAGACGCCGACGTCGCCTTCCGTCAAAACCCGCCCGTATCCCTTCCCGAGTTCGCTCGTTTGCGACAAGAAGCGTTTTCGAGCACAAACGTCGAACCAACGTCGTTGAAGACCCTGACAGCCATTCCTGAAATGACCACGGGCGAGCGAGTGCTTTCCGCTAATCCGGCCGATTGTAAGACTCTGACGTTGACAGAAGAGGATAAGACGACGTCTTGGTCGTCGGAGGATACGGTCTTCCGGGCGGCGAAAAAGAAGGGTATGTCCGTTGGAATCGCCGGGTGGTATCACCCTTACTGCCGACTCTTCCCCGAGCTGCTTTCGGCATGCGAATTTCAGCCAATGGGAAGCGGAGCGTTCTCGATGCGCGCGAATGTGGTGTCCGCGTCGATGCCGTTGTGGGAGGCCGTGCTGCTGAGGGCCGAGCTCGAATGGAATGTGACGAAGAAGTGGATCCTATTAGTGCGAGACTCCGAGGTCAACGCCAGGCAGATTTTTTACGTTCGAAGAGCTCAGCTCCGGTCATTCCAGGCGATTCGTCGGGCTGCGTTGGGCTACGTATCGAATCCTGACTTGGATTTTGTGTTCCTTCATTTTCCGACGCCCCATCCGGTCGGAATTTTTGACCGTCGGACAGGCGAGTTTTCAGTGAGCGAATCCGCAAATTACGTTGACAATCTTGCACTTGCGGATCGAACCCTCGGTGAGATTCGAACGAGCATCAAACACGCGGGCTTAGACGACAGGACAGTACTGGTCGTAAACTCTGATCATCCGGTGCGGGATTTCTGGCAGGAATTCCCCTTCTGGTCGGAAGAGATGCAACGCTTGATCGATACTCGTGATTCGCTGTCCACGCCGCTTTTTGTGCTCGCGCCGGGTGAGAGGATTCCGGATTATGGGGGTCCGCTCGGAGCACTCGTGGTCTACGATCTCATGCGCCTCCTCATCGAGGGAGGATCACCGCAGCCCGCGGATTTTTCCGCCTGGATGTCCAAGCGATACCCGACTCGAAAAGTAAGCGACTAATTAGGTCGGTCGAGCAGGGCGAGTGGATCTGATCAGAAGAGACGATGAGCGACGCGATCACTGATTACCGATTGCGAAAATCGTCGCAGGAATACAAATAGTATCGTGCCGATCGCAATTCTTCTTTTGGCTTCTCGGTCAGCAGGTCCAAGAGGACCGGAGTGTTTTGGGGATCCCAAGTCGCCAAGGCGGCGCCGCTCGATTGAGCGTGCAGCACCACGAAGTCGAGACCGTGCCCTTCGTTGCAGGCCGCCTGAAGGACCGTCAGACTGGGGGGCGGAGCGTGACTCAAAGCGCGGGTCGAGTCGCGCACTAGCCCTGCATACTCCGGCGGGATCAAGCGGTCGAGCGCGTGGACTCGCCGCGCGAACTCGACGGCGGTCGCCCGGTTGAAGATCAACCCCGCGCCTTGCGTGTAGGAGAGATACGGAGTGCGTCCAAGGCCGAACCAGATCAATTCGGCCTCCTTGTCGGCGGTCGCTCCGGCGCCGCGCCAGAACACCGAAGCGCCTTCAGGAATGGCGGCGCGCATCTGCTCCAGGCCGCGGCCTGTCTCCAGAGCCCGCTGAAAGCGAGGTCTCGCGTTCCAGCCGATCACGGATACGGCTAGAATGCACGACGCGATGACGGGCATCGCTCTTCGCAGTTGCGTCGGGCGGCTCGGCAACAGGCAAAGTGCGGCCGCCGCTACGATTCCGTCCAGCGGCGAGGGCTGCCGCAGTAGGGCGATCACCCAATCCTTGCTGATCGCCGCCGCCTCGAGAAGGTTCTTGCCGAGGGAGAAAATGCGTGACCCGAAATAGGCCAGCGTCACTCCCCCGAGAACGAAGAACGCCAGCGCCTGGACAGGCGCCGGCGGCTTCTTTGAGGAGTCGCCGAGCAGACGGAACGCAAACCACGCGCCGGCGATCGTCAAACTCACCGCAAAGTAAGGGAACAATTGCATCAAGAATCCAACCGACAGCAGCGCCAAGACGGCGCGCCCAGCCTCGCGCCGCAACAACTCGAACGCGATGGCGCCCATGCTGAAGTTTGCCGCCGCCGACAACAGCCAGAGCGCGCGAGAGGGTTGCAGTTGGATCAGCAACAGGTTGCTCGATGCATCGCCGATCAATGACAGAGCAAACCCGCCCAGAGCGACGATCAGGATTGTGCCCAACAGGTCCCGCGACTTCTTCAGTGCGCTCAACGCGGTCAACTCGACTACGATGACATCGAGGGCGATGCCGGCGAAGTCCTCCGGCCGCCACGAGAGCGGAAAACAGACCACGTTCCTCTTTTCGACGATCGCTCTCCACGCGGGGTCCATGGAATCGAACAGCGCCGCGAAGGGCGCGACGCCTGCCGCGGCCAATCCGAAAGCCGCCGCCCCGCCGAGCGGGACGAGCAACGCCCAACGGCGATCGCGCCGAGCCAACATCAACACGACCGCTGCCAAGGCGACAGCTCCGTAAAGGGGATGCAGCGCCACCGCTCCGAGCGCCAGCAGGACTGAAAGCGCCCAACGTTCGGTTACGAACGAGAGTGCCCAAAACGTCAGCGCCTCGGCGTAGAGCCTCGCCGTGACAAAACCTTCGCCGTACGCGAAGATCCGATATCCGCCATAGTCCGGCGGCAGAGCCGCGAGCGCCAACAGACCCCAAAGCAGCTTGGGCCCGACCGCTGTGCGGCGGAGCAACGCCGCCGCTCCCGTGAGCCAAAGTGTTTGGCCCAGCAACGTGAGCAGCACGCCGGACTGCGCCGCTCCGAGCGCTCGGATGAATACCGCGTGGAGCCAGGGAAAGGCCGTGAAGGAATCCTGTGAACCGTAAAAGAAGAAGAGGTCTTTGGCATACGCCTCGGGATGCAAGACGCGCAGCGCTTGCACAGTATAGAGGCGCGAGTCGTGGATGAGTCCCTGATACGAATGGAAGTAGAGCCAAACGCCGACGACGAGCAGCGCTTGCCAGCGGTCAAGAAACAGGCCGAGGAAGCCTGGGCGCTGCTGCCTTTCCAGGACCGTCACGCGGAGATGTTCTCCGCTCCTAGTTTCATTTGCGGCGGCAGAGCCCGATAACGGTTGGAAACCCTACATCGCCTGCGCAAAAGCGCTTAAGACGGAGCGCTTCACGAGGCTAGAACGCGCAGTTGCGCCGTGGGCGCGAGGCCGCGTCACCGCCGTCAGTTCGCCCACCAGCGAGTTCGGGCCGGCCGCCGTGACCTTCACGTCGCAGTAGGCTCCGCGCAAATCGCCGCTCGCGACCTCTCTCGGATCAGCGAAGTTGAGTACACGGTTCTGCGTGGTGCGGCCGATCCACTGACCCGACTTTTCGCGGAAACCTTCCACCAGCGCTTCTTCGGTCGTTCCGATGCGGTCGGCGTTTTTGCGTATCTGGATCTGGCGCTGCCGCTCCTGGAGAATCATCAGCCGCCGACCTTTTTCTTCTTCCGGAATGTGAGCGGCGTAGTCGACCGAGTCGGTGCCCCGCCGCGGCGAGTACTTGAACGAGAACAGCGAGGCGTATCCGACCTCGTCGATCAGGCTGACGGTCTGCTCGAAATCGTCGTCGGTTTCGCCGGGGAAGCCGACGATGATGTCGGTCGACAGGGCGATCTCGCGCTTGGCCGACTTGATCGTGTCGATCACGCGCAGATATTCGTCGCGCGAGTACGTCCGGCGCATGGCGGCAAGCACTTTGGTCGAGCCCGACTGCACCGGCAGATGCACCCAGTCGCAGAGCCGTTCGTTGTCGGCGATCGCCTCGACGATGTCCGGAGTGAAGTCACGGGGATGTGAAGTCGTGAACCGCACGCGCCGCACCCCGTCGAGCTGGCCGATCTCGCGCAGCAACCTCGCGAAGGTCCAACCGCGCGCCGGACGGGTCGCGGTAGCTGTTCACGGTTTGGCCCAGCAGCATGATTTCGGCCGTGCCGCCGGCGACGATGCGGCGCGCTTCTTCCATCACGCTCGCTGAGCTGCGGCTGCGCTCCGGTCCCCGCGTGAACGGCACCACGCAGTACGAGCAGTTCTTGTCGCAGCCTTCGATGATGGTGATGTAGGCCGAGTAGGGGTTGTCGCGCTGCGCCTGCGGCTGATCGAAGGTCTCGTCGGTGTCGAGGCTCAGGCCGGTCACGCGGGTTTCGCCGGCGTCGAGCCTGTCGAGCAACTCAGGCAGTTGGTTATAAGAAGCCGAGCCGCAGACCAGGTCGACGTGCGGCGCCATCTCGAATATCTCTTCGCCGTTGTGCTGCGCGACGCACCCGAGCACGCCGATCTTTTTGCCCTTGGCGCTGTTCTTGATGCCGCCCAGCCGCGAGAACACCTTCTGCTCCGCCTTGTCGCGGATCGAGCAAGTGTTGTAGAGGATGAAGTCCGCCTCTTCGGTGGAATGCACCTGCCGAAAGCCGCGCGTAGCGAGTACGCCGCGCACCTTCTCGGAATCGTGCACGTTCATCTGGCACCCGAAGGTCTCGATGTAGTAAGTCTTCGCTGCGATGGTCGGCATGACGCTCGGCGCTATCCCCCTACGATAGCAACGCTGCGCGGAAGAGCTGTTGCGCTAGTGACCGTCGGAAATGACGCGCCCGTCCCGCATCTGAACCTGGCGCGAGGCGGCGAAATTCGCGGCCTCGGGGTTGTGAGTGATCATCAAGATCGTCTGGCCCAGCGTCTTGTTCAACCGCTTGAGCGTCTCGAGGACGAGCTCGGAATTTTGGGTGTCGAGATTTCCTGTCGGTTCGTCGGCCAGCAGCAGCGGCGGGTTGTTCACGATCGCCCGTGCGATGGCGACGCGCTGCTGCTCGCCGCCGGAGAGCGCGTAGGGTTTGTGGTCGAGGCGCCGGTCGATGCCCAGCAGCTTGACCACGGCGAGGAACTCCTCCGTCAGCGGTTCGTGCGCGCCGGCGATGTCGCGCGCGATCTCGATGTTCTCGCGCGCCGAGAGCGTCGGCAACAGGTTGAACTTCTGAAAAACGAAGCCGACCGACCGTTTCCGCAGATTCGTGCGCTCGCTGTCGCTCATCTTCGCCAGGTCTTGGCCGTCGATCAGCACGCGGCCGCTGGTCGGCGGCGTCAACCCGCCGACAACGTGAAACAGGGTCGACTTGCCTGAGCCCGACGGGCCGAGAATCGCCACGAATTCTCCGGGCTCGATCTGCATGTTGACGCCGCGCAAGGCCGGCACGTCGATCTCGCCCATGTGAAAGACCTTCTGCAGGTCTTGGATTTCGAGGATCGGCTTGGAGTCCGCCACCGTTTACTGGGCCTCCGCGCTTTCGGACGATGCGTCCGCCTCACTTCCCACAACTTCGATCTTGACGCCTTTCGGCGGCTCGAGCTCGAAGGCGTTCTCCGGCAGGTCTTCATTCAGTCCGGGGTCGAGGAATTCAAACGACAAGCTGTATCCCTCCGTCGGCCGCGACACCGAAACCTGCCGCGGATACGGGATGCCTTCGTCATCCATCCAACTGCTGTAGCGAGCGACGGTGACCACCTGAGCCTTATCGTCGTAAATCTCCAGGCGGCTCAGTTGCAGATCGGCCCGGTTGAAGAAAAACTTCCGCGTGATCACGGCCGTGCCGTCGTTGCCGCGCTGCAGTTGGACGACATGGTAGAGCACTTGGCCCTCGGTCACGTTGTCCAGAACCGCCGTCTCGTCGGGCTGCGGGGGAGAGATCATCAACGGCTTCACGACGTGCTGCGGCCGGATGTTCTCCGCTCGCTTTTTCGAATAGGTAGTGATATTGTTCTCGCCCGTGAAGAATCGCCCCTGCCAGACCAGGTAGACCTGAAACGTCTTGCCGTTCGAGACCATGTCGAACGCCTTCTGCCGCGTCACGGGGTATTGCGCTTGGATGCGGGAGTTGTCCGGCCGCTGGGCAAGCACGAAACCGCGAACGTCCCGCAAGGCCGTGCGACGATTCCGCTCTTCATTGAAATAGGAGAGCTGCAGGTTGACCGTCGCCTTCATCGAGTGCAGCTTCCGGTAGACGTCGAGCCGCTGCAATAGCTCGTCCAGCGACGCCGTGCGTAATGCCACCGGCGGCGGTTCGACCCGCGAGGTACGCGAGAGACAGCCCAAACCTGTTCCAGCTATCAAGAGCAGGATGGGAAGCAATCGAGATGTGGAGCGGGGATAAGGGGTGCGTGCTCCGCGATGCAACTGTCCAATTATATCAATCGCGCGGCGTTCTGATTTCACTCGACCGGCGGCGCAGCTCGAGCCAGTCGGCGAACAGCGCGGGCGCTTCGAGCCACTGCAGGAACCACCCCAGCAATTCCTCCTTTTCGGCTCTCTTGGCGTCTGAGATCCGCGGGTTCCGCAAGGTGCGCTTCAGGCGCTCCTTGCCGGCCAGGACGGCGCGGCGGCAGTCGTTCGCGCGCCGACGGTCCGCTGACTCGATCGCGGTGACGTAGTCCCGCGCCGTCGTAACCAGCGAGTCCGCGGCCAAGGCGGGTTCACGCGTGCGAATCCTGTCGCGGAGATCGAGCGGCAGGGCGCCGAGAGAGCGATCGATCTCGACGTCCGTCCCCTCCAGCAGCCGCAGCAGCAAAGCATCGGAAACCTTGCGGTCGGAACGTTGCGTTACGAAACGTCGCAAGGCCGTGAGATCAGCCGGCGTGATCAACGCGGGCCGCTCCTGGTCCAGGAACAACCGCACCAGCGCCGCGATCGACTCTCGCGTCATCGTATGCGTCCTCTACCGCCCGCGCCGACTAGCCCTGTATTTCGCCACGGCCTCATTGTGCTCGCTCAGCGACTCGGAAAACACGTGCCGCGACTCCCCCTCCGCCTTGGCGACGAAGAACAAGTAGTCCGTATCCGCGGGCTGAAACGCCGCCGCGAGCGAGCCGAAACCGGGGCTTGCGATCGGTCCAGGCGGCAGGCCCGCGTGAATATAAGTGTTGTAGGGGTGGGGATCGGCGATGTCTTCGGTCGAGATTCTTCCCTTGTAGCGGTTCTCCAGGACCAAGCCGTAGATGATCGTCGGGTCGCACTGCAGCAGCATGCCGCGATCGAGTCGATTGTGGAAGACGGCGGACACCAGCGGCCGTTCCGCGGGAATGCCGGTTTCCTTTTCGATGAGCGACGCCAAGGTCAACGTCTGATAAGGCGTGAGCGAGGTGTCCGCGTGTGCTCGCTCGAAGGCCCGCCGAAAGTTCGCGAGCATCGCCGCCAAGATCTGCGCCCCATCGGCGGTCTTTGGCAGCATGTAGGTTTCCGGGTAGAGGAACCCCTCTAGATTCCGGGCTTCCGGAAATTTGTCGTGCACCGGCGACGGATCGCCGGTCAGAGCCAAAAACTCCTCTTCCGTCGCGTAGCCGGACTCGCCGATCAGTTTGGAGATTTCAAAGCGGGTCAAGCCTTCCGGGATGGTCAGGCGCCTGAGGTAAACGTCGCCTCGGGCGATGCGATCGTAAACCTCCCACGGCGAGGCGGGCTCGGCAAAGCGATACTCCCCCGCCATCAAGACTTCGCTCCGCCGCAACGCCCGGACCAGCAGAAAGTGCCATTTCGTCGGCACGACTCCGCGGCTTACGAGCGATGCGGCGAGATCGGCGGTACGCGCTCCCCGGGCGAACTCCAGCAGGACGGGTTGGTCGAATCCTTTGTACGGGCGCCGCGCCTCGACAAACGCCCAGCCGGCGAGCCCGATCGCCGCGCAAAGGGCCGTAGCCGCCGCAACCCTCAGCGCGACCCGCTTCATCCTCACTCGGCGGACCTCCGCGTCGAGCCCGGCGGGATCGGGAATGGGGCGCCGGCGTCGAGATAGCTTTGCAACGTCAGGGCCGCCGAAACGGCGTCCACCTCGCCGCGTTCCCGCGACCGCCCGCCGCGCTCGGCGAGCAACTCCTCGGCGGCCGAACTGCTGAGGCGCTCGTCCCACAGCACCAATTCGGCGCCCGTTCGCTTCGCCATGGTTCGTCCCAGTTGCTCGGCTTGCGAGGCGGACCTGCCGGCCGCCCCGCTCATATGCAGCGGCAGGCCCACGACGATCCGGCGCACATCATTCGACGAAATGATCTCGGCGAGACGCTCGATATCGCGACTTCGGTTGCGCCGCTCGAGCGTAGGAAGGGTCCTCACCGTTAGGCCCAATTCGTCGCTGATGGCCACTCCGATCCGGCTTTTGCCCCAGTCCAGCGCTAGCGTTCGACCTACATTCGTCACAACGTTAGTTTAATCGCCAACAACGGCCGGGAATCCCTTGGGATTCAGCCCTTCAGGTGTTATCCTCAACATGCGAGAGCAGACCCTTCAAGTCTGCTGAGAACCACGCCCGTGCTTAGGAGGTCCCCCCCTCATGTCGGGAAAAATATCGGTCCTCTGGGTGGCTGCCCAATCGGAGCCGCGCCCGAGGCTCCTAGAGGAGATGGGCGCCGCCCGCACTGAAGTCATTCACGCGCTGACCTGCGACGAAGCGCGTCGGCGTCTGGCGGAACGGTCGAATTTCGGCCTCGTCGTCGCATCCGCACACTTGACGGACGGCAACTGGTACAGCGTGCTGTCCAGCCTCGTGCACCAAGGCAGCAACGCCGGGTTGGTCGTTGTCGCCGACGAGGTGACCGACTCATTCCGTCAGAGAGTCCGCGACCACGGCGCTATCGACGCTGTGGCCTTGGGCGCGAAGATGCGTTCGGTCCGCCGCGTGTCGAACGCCGTGCGGGCCGCATGCGCCTGAGCGTCGACCTGTCAGTCGAGTCGCATTCGCGAAGCAGCCTAGGCCCTCATGCGGGGCAGGCGGCCGATCTACGCCGCTCGAGGATCGCCGGGTCCGCTACGGAGCTGACGCGAAGCAAGCTGTGCGGCTTGTAGTCGAAGCGCAGCGATTGCGGGCGGTCGGCGTTGCGATCGATCCAAAGGCGGAAGCTGGTCTTGCCGCCCGCGTCGAGATTGGCGATGTTCCCTCGCAGCATGACGATATTTTCAGGCGAGACGGGGCTGCAACCTTCGCCGCGCCGACTATACGTCGAAATGATTCGACTTTAAGCGAAAAACAGCTAGAGGTCGGAGACGCGGTCGGGCGGCGCCGCAGCGTTGGGCCCTTTCGATCTCGGCCGACTGACTCAGCGGTCTTAGGATTCATCCGAATCCGGCTCCTCGCTCTTTCGCTCAAAACAATTCACGATGCTTCTGTTCGAATTGAGAACAGTTTAACCGTCCCAGTGTTTCAGGCTGGGTTGCTGGGGGTGAAGTTTCGAGAAATAGTGCGCGCTTGGATAAAATCGTCTGCATGTTTCGAATGGCTCTCGGCTTGCCGCTCTTTCTAGCATTGGCCCTTGGCCCGTCGACGGCATGGTCGCAACAGATACGCGGTTTCGATGAAAAGGGCGCCGCGGCGGAGGCGAAACTCGAGGAGTTGCTCAAGGCGGCGCCACAGCCGGACCGCATCAAGGAATACCTGCGGACGATGGCCGAGGAGCCGCACCATACCGGCTCCGCGCAAGGCGTGCGCGTGGCGGAATACGTCTTCAATAAGTTCACGGAGTGGGGCCTCGAGACGTCGTATCACGAGTTTACCGGCTTGATGCCGACGCCGAAAGAGCGCCTGCTGGAGCTGCTCGAGCCGGAGACCTACACGGCGAAGCTGGCCGAGCCCGCGATCCCCGAGGACAAGGATTCTTCCGACTTAGGGCAACTGCCGACCTACAACGCATACTCGCCCGACGGCGACGTGACGGGCCAAGTCGTGTATGTGAACTACGGCATGCCGGACGACTACAAGAAGCTCGACGAGCTGGGCATCAGCGTCGAGGGCAAGATCGTTTTGGCGCGCTACATGGGCGGCTGGCGCGGCATCAAGCCCAAAGTCGCGGCGGAACACGGCGCCATCGCGTGCATCATCTATTCCGATCCCAAAGACGACGGATTCTTCAAGGGCGACGTCTATCCCGAAGGCGCCTACCGCTCGAAGTGGGGCGTGCAGCGCGGCTCGACCATGGACATGCCGGTTTATCCGGGCGATCCCCTGACGCCGGGCTGGGGATCGGAGCCGGGCGGACGTCAGCTCGAGCTGAGCGAAGCGAAGACACTGCCGACGATTCCGGTGCTGCCGATTTCGTGGGGCGACGCGCTGCCGATCTTGCGCAACCTGGCCGGTCCGGTCGCGCCGGAGAGCTGGCGCGGGGCCGTGCCGGTGACGTATCACGTGGGGCCGGGCGCTTCGAAGGTGCACCTGAAGCTCGCCTTCAATTGGGACGTCCCGACCGGGCGCGACGTGATCGGCGTGATCAAGGGCAGCGAGTATCCCGACGAGTGGGTGATCTACGGCAATCACCACGACGCGTGGGTCAACGGCGCGACCGACCCGGTAAGCGGCAACGCAGCCATGATGGAGACGGCCCGCACGATCGCCGAGGCCGTCAAGCAAGGCTGGAAGCCGAAGCGCACGATCATCTTCGCGAGCTGGGATGCCGAGGAGTGGGGCCTGATCGGCTCGACCGAGTGGGCGGAGAAGAACGCCGACGAGCTGCGCGACAAGACCGTGGTCTACTTCAACACCGATTCGAACGCCAGCCCGACGTTGAGCATCGGCGGCTCGCATACGCTCGAGCGCTTTTTGAACGACGTGGCGCGGTCGATCGCCGATCCGGAGAGCGGCAAGAGCCTGTGGGAAGAGATGAAGGCCAAGGCGCTCGAGAAGGCCAACGACGAGGACAAGAAGAAGATCGACTCGCGCCCCGACCTGCGGATTTCGGCGTTGGGTTCGGGCTCGGACTACACGGTTTTCATCGATCACCTGGCCATCGCGTCGGTGAATTCAGGATTCGGCGGCGACGGCGGGGGCGTGTATCACTCGATCTACGATTCGATCGCTTGGTACGAGCGCTTCGGCGACCCCGGCTATCTGCACGGCAAGGCGCTGGCGCAGTTTCATGCTACGGCGATCGCGCGCATGGCGAACGCGACGGTGCTGCCGTTCGAGTTCACCGATTTCGCCGACACGATCACGATGTACATCGACGAGCTCGAGAAGCTGGCTAAGGACAAGGACGTCGACCTGGCGCCGGCGCGGACCGCCGCGGAGAAGCTGACCGCCTCCGCGGCCGCCTACGAAGAGGCCTACAAGAAGGCGGCGGCGAACGGCTTCAAGGGCGATCCCGCGAAGCTCAACGAGATCTTGCGCAAGATGGAGCAGTCGATGGGGCGGCCCGAAGGCTTGCCGGACCGGGACTGGTTCAAACACCAGATCTACGCGCCGGGCTTCTACACCGGCTACGGCGTGAAGACCGTGCCGGGCGTGCGCGAGGGCATCGAGCAAGACGAGCTGGATCGCGCGCGTGAGCAGGTCGGCAAGTTCGTCGAAGTGCTCCAGGCGGTGACCGGCCGAATCGACGCGGCTACTCGCGAGGCGGCGAAGCTGTAGCGGCGGTCTGTTGCAACAGATCCCATAGCCGCTCGACGTGGCGCTCGGCGGTCCGCAGGTTGCCGATGGCGACCCGGATAACGAGCTTGCCGTCGAGCTTGGTGTGCGAGAGGAAGAACTCGCCTGATGCATTGATCTCGTCGAGGATGCGCTGGTTGACGGCGTCGGGATCGGCGACCCCGGCTGGGTTGTAGCGCAGGCAAACAAGCGAAAAGGTCGTGGGCGCCATGAGCTCGAAGTCGGGATGCGCGTCGACTTGCGCGGTGAGGTCGGCGGCGAGGCGGATGTGCTCGCGCAGGCGCGCCATGACGCCCTCTTTGCCGAAGTAGCGCAGGATGAAAAACAGCTTGAGGGCGCGGTTGCGGCGTCCGAGTGGGACGGCGTATTCCATGAAGTTAACGGCGCGGGGATCTTGCTGCGAGCGCAAGTACTCGGGCGTGAGGCTCAGCGCCCGGCGGAAGACTTCCGGTTTGGCGGTGTAGAGCGCACTGCACCCCATCGGCGCCCAAAGCCACTTGTGCGGGTTCATCACGAACGAGTCGGCGCGCTCGACGCCCGCGAAATAGTGACGCAGCTCGGGCAGCATCATGCACGGACCGGCGTAGGCGGAGTCGACGTGCAGCCAGAGGCCTTCGAGCTCGGCGATGTCGGCGATGGCCGGGACGGGGTCGACCGCCGTCGACGATGTCGTGCCGATGGTGGCGGTGACGCCAATGGGCAGCAGGCCGTCTCCGCGATCTTTGCGAACCTGGTCGGCCAGCGCGTCCGGTCGCATTGCATAGTTCGCGTCGGTCGCGATCTTGCGGCAGGCTTCGCGCGGGCGGCCGAGGGCGAGCATGGCCTTCTCGACCGAAGAATGCGCGTGCTCGGAGGTGTACATGACCATGCGGTCGAGGCTGGGTTCACGGCCGGCGGCGCGCTCGTTGTCGAAGGTCTGTTGACGCGCGGCGATGGCGGCGTGGAACGTGGCGTCGGATGCGGTTTCATGGATGATGCCGAACCATTCCCGCGGCAAGTCGAGCCATTGCGCCAGCCAGCCGAGCGTGGTTTGCTCGAGCTCGTGCAGCGCGGGCGTGGCCTTCCACAGCAGGCCGACGTTGTTGAGCGCGGCCGTCAACGTTTCCGCCAGGACGCCGGGAGCGCTGCCGCCGGCCGCGAAGTAGGCCATGAAGCCGGGGTGGTTCCAGTGCACGCAATGCGGCAGGACCTTGTCGAGGAAGTCTTGAAAGATCGCTTCCGCGCCCTCGGGTTGGTCGGGTGCGTGGAGCGGCAGCTTGTCGATGAGCTCGCCGGGTTTGACGTCGGGCGTGACCCGATAGCGCTCCTGATTGATCCAGTAGTCGGCGATCCAGTCGATCATCTCGTGACCGATGCGGCGGAACTCGTCGGGCGGCATGTCTCCGGTGGGCGGCGCCATAGGATTCCAGCCTACCCGAGTTCGATGCGAGTAACATGAGGGCGGCATGGATTGGCTGATCCTGGTTGGAGCGGCGGCGTTGGCGTATTGGGCGTGGAAGCGGCCGGGGCGCTCGAGGTGCGCCGACGTTTGCGAGGATTTGGGTCGGCCGAACGAACGTTCTCGGAGGAACCCGGCTAACTGAAGCATCCGGCGGGAGGCGCAGCGATGACTTCGAAGATGTACGCGTCGATCACAGGCGCTATTTTTTTGATCGTGAGCGTGGTTCATCTCATCCGCGTGTTCCTGGGATGGGAGTTTCGGGTCGACGGCATGGACGTGCCCGCATGGGGCAGCTTGGCGGCAGTCGTCGTTGCGGGCTACTTGAGCTTCACGGGCTTTCGCATCGCGGGTCGCTCGACCTAGCGCGGAGCGCTCGCAGCGGGGCGAGAATATCTCGAAAGCTCTCGACGGGTCCGACCAAGCCGTCTAAACTCAAGACATGGGCGCTCGGCTCATCATCGGCGTATTGACGGCCTTCCTCGCGTTTGCCGCGAGCGCGCGTCCTTGCGCGGCGATGCTGATGAGCGCGCCGCAGCACAAGAGCGGTCACGACTGCTGCGATAAGTCGAAGGGCGACGCGCATCACGGCCAGACCCCGAGCGAATGCGTGGTGCTGTGCGCGATGGCGAGCGCCGTCTACGCTGCGCCGACCACGATCACGCTCGAGAAGCCGGCGGCGCTCGCGCCGCTGTTCGCAAACGCGGTCGCGCCCGCGATGCGGCCGGTTCCCAGTCCGCGGGTCGACAAGACCCACCGTCCGCCTGATCACGATCCGCCTCTGTACGTGGTCAACGCGGCCTTCCTGATCTAGACCCTTCTCCGAAAACCGAGTTGACGCGGTATTGCGGCCGCTCGAGGCGCTCCGGTGCGCCTTGCTTGCGCTCGCTTTCCGCGATTCCCAGCTAATTCGGAGGAAGGTGAATGCTGCTTCGATGGAGCGTGTGGCTGCTGCTGCCCTTGGCGGCCGTCGCGCAATCTTATTCAACCCTCGACGATTCGCAACTCGCCGCGCTGATTGACGAGGCGCTGCAGCGGAATCCGCAGGTGCGCGAGGCGTTCTCGGACTATCAGGCTTCGCTGCAGCGCGTGCCGCAGGCGACCGCCCTGCCCGATCCGCTGCTCGGCGTGACGCAATATGCGCGGACGCCGGAGACGCGAGTGGGTCCGCAGACGACGGTGCTGTCGCTGCAACAGCGGCTGCCGTGGTTCGGCAAGCTCTCTGACCAGGGGAACATCGCGGCCAAGCACGCGGCGGTTCAGGACGAGATGTACCAGGCGCGGCGGGCCGAGATCGTGCGCCAAGTCAAGCTCGCTTACTACGACCTGGGGTACGTGGACCGGGCGCTCGCCGTCGCTGACGAGGAAGAGCAACTGCTCGACAGCTACGAGACGATGGCCGAGGCGCGCTACTCGCAAGGCGTCGGCATCCAGCAGGCGGCGGTGAAGCTGCAAGCCGAGATCACGCGAGTGCTCAGCCGCAAGCAGGAGCTCAGGCGGCAGCGGGTGGATGCGGAGGCGGTGATCAACACGCTGCGGGATCGCCCCGCTGAGACGCCGATCCCCCCGGTGACGCTGCCCAAGCGGCCGGAGGCGAAGATCGATCACGGCGCGCTGCTGGAGATCGGCCGCGACAACAGGCCGGAAGTGAAGGCGGCGTTCCTCGAGATCGAGCGCAACGAGAAGAGCATCCAACTGGCCGAGCGCCAGCACTACCCGGATTTCACGATCGGCGCTTCATGGGGGAACGTTTTGGGGCGGCGCGATCCGGCTGGACGCATGACGCCGCCGCCGGACAACGGCAAGGACGTTTACAGCGTGACGGTTGGCGTCAACATTCCGATCTTTCGCGCGAAATACGACGCGGGCGTGCAGGAAGCGACCGAGCGATTTTCGGCCTCGAAAGAAGCGTATCGCAGCAGCGTCAACAGCGTGGCGCTGTCGGTGCGCTCGGTCGGCTTTCGGCTGCAGACCATCGCGGAGCAGATCGACCTGTTCGAGCGGGCGTTGCTGCCGCAAGCCGACCAGGCGCTGCGCTCGACCGAAACCGCCTACTCGACCGGGACTACCGGCGTTCTCGACTTGCTCGACGGCGAACGCATGCTGCTGGATGTTCGCCTGGGGCTCGCGCGACTCGAGAGCGACTACATGAAAGGGTTGGCGGAGATGGAAAGGGCGATCGGCTCGGCGTTCCCGCTCGAGGCCAAGCCGGCGGAGGAAAAGCCATGAAGAAGCTCGGAGGTCTTGCTGTGTTGCTGACGGGCGTTGCGCTCGGCGTCGGCGTCTGCGCGCTGCTGCTTTGGAATCCGCTGCGCTGGATGCGAGTGGAGCATCTGTTGGGCCGCGCGCACGAGATCGCCCGCGAGTCGAGGCGGGCCGGTAAGACGCTCTATACGTGCGGGATGCATCCGCAGGTGATCGAGGACAAGCCGGGGTATTGCCCGATCTGCGGCATGCGGCTCGTACCGCTCGGCGGTACGTGGGCGCAGCCGGCGAACGGCGAGCGCAAGATTCTGTACTGGCGGGCGCCGATGGACCCGAACTTCATTTCCGATAAGCCCGGTAAGTCGCCGATGGGCATGGACCTGATCCCGGTGTATGACGACGAAGCGCCGGAGGAAGGCGGCGTTCGCGTAAATCCGAGCTTCTTGCAGAACTTCGGGGTGACGACAACGGAAGTTAAGCGCGGTTCGCTGCCCAAGGAGATCCGCACGGTCGGCGTGCTGGCGCACAACGAGCGCAACATCATCTCGGTCAGAACCAAGTTCGAGGGCTGGATCGAGAAGGCTCACGTAGCCAACGTCGGCGAGCACGTCGACAAGGGCGCGCTGCTGTTCGAGATCTACAGCCCGCAGCTCGTCACGACGCAGCAGGAGTATCTGGCGGCGCTTGACTACGTTGCGCGGCTGCGGCGGAGCCAGGCGTACGCGGACGCCATCGAGCGGGCCGAGTCGCTGCGCGACGCGGCGCGGGAGCGCTTGCGCTACTGGGACATCTCCGACGAACAGATTGACGAGCTCGATCGATCGAAAACGGCCACGCGCACGCTCAAGTACTACTCGCCGGCGTCCGGATCGGTGGTCGCGAAGATGGGCGACTCGTTCGAGGGCATGAAGGTCGACTCGGGTATGACCCTGCTGAAGCTGGCTAGTCACAAGACCCTGTGGGTCGAGGGCGACTTCTACGAGAGCGATGTTCGCTTCTTGCGCGAGGGGCAGCATGTGACCGTCGAGGTCGACGCGTATCCGGGGCGCCGCTGGAGCGGAAAGCTCCTGCTGTTTCGACCGGCGCTGAATCCTCAGACACGGACGTTGACGGCGCTCATCGAGGTGGCGAACCCGGATCTCGCGCTGCGGCCGCAGATGTACGCGGAAATCAGCGTGCAGGCCCCCGGCGCGTCGAACGCCGTGGTCGTGCCGCAGCAGGCGGTGCTGCACAGCGGTGAGCGTGCGGTCGTGATCGTGTCCAAGGGTGACGGACTGTTCGAGCCGCGCGAAGTCGAGCTGGGCATGTCGAGCGGCGACATGCAGCAAGTTACAGCGGGGCTGTCGGCGGGTGAGCGGATCGTGACGTCATCGCAGTTCTTGATCGATTCGGAGAGCAATCTCAAGGCCGCCATTTCGCAGTTGCTGAGCGGCCGCGAGAGCCAAGCGCCGGCCGATGAGCCCAAGCCCGCGCCGACGCCGGGGACGGACCACCGGCACTAAAAGGAATCGTCATGTTCGAACGCATCATTGAATGGTCGATCGACAACAAATTCCTCGTGCTGCTGGGAACGCTCCTTCTCGTCGCGGCCGGAGTGTACAGCCTCAGGAACACTCCACTCGACGCCATTCCCGACCTCTCGGATGTCCAGGTGATCGTGTTCACCGAGTATCCGGGCCAGGCCCCGCGCATCGTCGAGGATCAGATCACTTATCCGTTGACGACGCAGATGCTGGCGGTTCCTTACGCCAAGGTCGTACGAGGCTATTCGTTCTTCGGCTTTTCGTTCGTCTACATCATCTTCGAGGACGGGACGGACATGTATTGGGCCCGCAGCCGCGTGCTCGAATACTTGAACTACGTCTCGGGTCGTCTACCGCGCGGCGTGACGCCGACGCTGGGCCCCGATGCGACCGGGGTCGGCTGGGCGTTCCTGTACGCGCTCAAGTCCGACCGCCACGACTTGAGTGAGCTCAGATCGATCCAGGATTGGTACCTCAAGTACGAGTTGACAGGCGTGCAGGGGGTTTCCGAAGTAGCATCCATCGGGGGGTTCGTCCGCCAGTATCAGATCACTGTGGACCCGAACAGGCTCCGCGCCTACAACATCCCGATCTCCAAGATCCGGATGGCCGTCAGTCGCAGCAACAACGACGTCGGCGGCCGGGTGCTCGAGGTGGCCGAGAAAGAATTCATGATTCGCGGCCTGGGCTATATCAAATCTCTTGACGACATCCGCAAGATCGCCCTGGGCGTAGACGAACGTGGCACGCCGGTGCTGCTACGCGATGTAGCGACGGTGCAAATCGGGCCGGAAATGCGCCGAGGGCTCGCCGACTGGAACGGCGAGGGCGAAGTTGTCGGCGGCGTGGTGATCGTGCGCTATGGGGCCAACGCCCTGCAGGTCATTGAAGACGTTAAAACCAAGTTGGCGCAACTGAAATCCGGCCTTCCCGAGGGCGTCGAGATCGAGATCGCATACGACCGATCCGCTCTGATCGAGAGGGCGGTCGAGAACCTAGGCGCAAAGCTCCTCGAGGAGAGTCTCGTCGTGGGACTCGTCTGCATGCTGTTCTTGGCCCACGTGCGAAGCGCTTTTGTCGCAATCCTCACTTTGCCGATCGGGATCCTGATGGCCTTCATCGTCATGCACGGCCAGGGCATCAACGCGAACATCATGTCGCTGGGAGGCATCGCCATCGCCATCGGGGCCATGATCGACGCCGCGATTGTGATGATCGAGAACGCGCACAAACACTTGGAGCGCGACGCCGGAAAAAAGCCACATTGGCGGATTATTGCTGACGCGGCGACCGAGGTGGGACCCGCGCTGTTCTACTCTCTGCTGGTGATCACCGTGTCGTTCATGCCGGTGTTCACGCTGGAAGCTCAGGAAGGGCGCTTGTTCAAACCGCTCGCCTATACCAAGACCTATTCCATGGCGGCGGCGGCGCTACTGTCGATCACCCTCGTCCCGGTCCTGATGGGGTACTGGGTTCGCGGCAAGATTCTGCCGGAAAACAAGAACCCAGTCAATCGCCTGTTGATCCGGTTGTATCACCCGATCCTCGAGCTGGCCGTTCGATTCAAGTGGTCGTTCCTTCTATTGACCGTGCTGCTGATGGCTGTGACGGTGATGCCTTACTTGCGTTTGGGTTCCGAGTTCATGCCGCCGCTGTGGGAGGGCGACCTTTTATATATGCCGACGACATTTCCGGGGGTTTCGATCACCAAAGCGCGTGAGATTCTGCAACAGACGGACAAGATCATTAAGACATTTCCGGAAGTCCGTCACGTGTTCGGAAAAATCGGCCGCGCGGAGACGGCGACGGACCCGGCGCCGCTGTCGATGATCGAGACCACGATCATGCTCAAGCCGGAAGAAGAGTGGCGTGAAGGCATGACGCCGGAGAAACTGACCAACGAGCTCAACGCGGCCATCCAGGTCCCCGGTTTGACCAACGCGTGGACGATGCCGATCAAGACACGCATCGACATGCTTTCGACGGGTATCAAGACGCCCGTCGGGATCAAGCTCGCCGGACCCGACTTAGCGGTTCTCGAGAACCTCGGGAAGCAAGTGGAGGCGGTCATCCGCGACGTACCGAACACTTTGAGCGTTTACGCGGAGCGAGTGATGGGCGGCAATTATTTGGACTTTGAAATCGACCGCGACGCGATCGCTCGCTATGGGCTCACCGTCGGGGACGTCCAAGACGTCATTCAGTCCGCCATCGGCGGCATGAATATCACGACAACGATCGAAGGGCTGGAGCGCTACCCGGTCAACCTGCGCTACAGCCGCGACTTGCGGGACGATCTGCCCGCCTTGCGCAGCGTGGTCGTGCCGACGCCGGGCGGTCAACAGATCCCGCTCGGCCAACTTGCGGATCTCAAGTACGTCCTCGGACCCCCTGCGATCAAAACTGAGAACGCCCGACCAAACGCCTGGATCTACGTCGATCTGAGCAACATCGACGTCGGGACATACGTGGCGCGCGCACAGCAAGCCGTAGCGGAACAGATCGACGATCCCTACGGGCTACACGATCACGTGGAGCGGTCAGTACGAATACATGCTGCGGGCGCAGCAGCGCCTGATGTTCGTCGTGCCTCTGACCTTGATGATCATCTTCGTGATCATCTACCTCAACACGGGATCGGTCTTCGAAACGGCTGTGGTTCTGCTGGCGGTACCGTTTTCGTTAGTCGGTGCGATCTGGCTGCTCTACCTGCTGAATTACAACATGAGCATCGCGGTGTGGGTCGGCATCATCGCTTTGGCCGGCATCGACGCCGAGACGGGCGTCGTCATGCTGCTCTACCTCGACATCGCATACGAGGACTACAAGAAACGGGGCATGCTCCACGACCGCAACGACCTGCTGGATGCGATCTACCACGGCGCAGTGCAGCGCGTCAGGCCGAAGGTGATGACCGTGGCGGCGATCATCGCCGGGCTGCTGCCGATCATGTGGAGCCATGGGACCGGCTCCGACGTGATGAAGCGCATTGCCACACCTATGATCGGCGGCGTGGGCACGTCCGCAGTGGTCGTGCTCGTCATCTACCCGATCATCTACTACCTGTGGAAGAGACGCGGCCTGCCCGAAGGACGTAAGTTCACCGGCTTCGGCCACATGAGGGAGACGTCATGATCCTTCGAATTGGCTTATACACGCTCCTGATCGCCGCTTCGGCGTTCCCGGAAACCACCTTCGAGGCGATTCGCAAGAAGCCCTTGTGGCTCGACCAAAAGGGGACGGTGCGCATCGATGACTCGGGCGTCTCGTTTACCCCGGCGGGGAAGGACGAAAAGACGCGGACGTGGAGCTATCGAGACATCCAGCATTTGGACCGCATCAGCACGACGGCGTTTGCGCTGTTGAGTTATGAGGATGTGGCTTGGAAGCTGGGACGCGACCGCACGTATCGCTTCGAGATCACATCAGGCGAGTTTTCCGACGCCTTGTTTGAGCAGGTCGCGTCGCGGATCGGCAAGCCGGCGACGGACCGCGTCACGGAGGCGCCGGCTACGGCGGAGCAGGAAATCCCGGCGAAGCGTCTGGAGACGTTCGGCGGGGCGGAGGGGGACTTGTATTTCTCTCCGGAGCGCATCGTCTTCTCGAGCGAAGCCGCGCAGCAGTCGCGAGAATGGACTATCGAGCGAGACGTGGCGTCGGTGTGGTCGTCGGACCCTTATCGACTCGAGATTCATGCTTGGGAAGGCAGTCCGGGAGCGTTTCGCAAGCCTCGGGTTTACAAGTTTGCGCTGAAAGCGCCGCTCAATGCGGAGTTCTACCGGCGGTTGAAGCTGCGGTTGTACGACCTGGACCGGGCGCGCGGGCTGACGCCGTAGGCGATGGACATACAACGACAACCGCGAAGCTTGAGCTCGGACCGTAAGAGCCTGCCTGAAAACGAGATGCTCGTGTTGAGCCCGCAAGGGCGGAGCAACGAACAGCCCCGGATTGAGCGGAGCGGAATCGGGGATCGACTGGAAGGAAAGTATTGGAAAGATTATCTTGTATCGCGTTTTAAGACCCCGGGTTCTCGCTACGCTCCACCCGGGGCTATCAATTGCTTCGTCCTCCGGACGCCGTCGCGCCGCGGATGCTCACACCTGATGCCGCGTCTGGTTTATGATGACAGCCGCAATCTCCTAATAACTTCCTGACCCCGAGGTGTTCCCCATGGATCGAAAGAAAGCATCCGAATTTCATCCGCAAGTGTTGCAGTTGTTCGACGCTTATATTCACGGCGGCATCAGCCGGCGAGGCTTCTTGGACAGAGCGGCTCCACTTGCGGGAGGCAGCGCCGGCGCGGCTGCGATTCTGGCGAGCTTGAGCCCGAACTACTCGTGGGCGCAACAGGTTCCCGAGGACGACCCGCGCATCAAGACCAGCCGCATCGAGTATTCGTCGCCCGACGGATACGGCACGGTGAAGGGCCTGTTGGCGCGGCCGGCGAACGCAAGCGGAAAGATTCCGGGCGTGCTCGTGGTTCATGAGAACCGCGGCTTGAATCCGTATATCGAAGACGTGGCGCGACGGCTTGGCGCGGCCGGGTATCTGGCGCTGGCGCCGGACGGCTTGACCTCCCTCGGCGGCTATCCGGGCACGGACGACGAAGGCCGCGCGATGCAGAGCAAGCTCGACCGCAACAAGATGCTCGAAGACTTCGTCGCCGGCGTGAAGTACCTGCAGAACAACGACGACTGCACGGGCAAGGTCGGCGCGGTGGGCTTCTGTTTCGGCGGCGGCATCGTGAACGCGCTGGCGGTGAGGATACCGACGCTGGCGGCGGCCGTGCCGTTCTACGGCAGCCAGCCCCCGGCTTCGGACGTGCCGAAGATTCAAGCGCCGCTCATGCTGCAATACGCGGGTCTCGACGAGCGCATCGATGCGGGCTGGCCCGCGTATGAGGAAGCGCTGAAGGCGAACCGCAAGGAGTACACCGCATACATCTATCCCAACGTGAATCACGGCTTTCACAACGACACGACGCCGCGCTACGACGAGGAAGCGGCGAAGCTGGCGTGGGATCGGACGGTGAAGTTCTTCGACGAACATTTGAAGTGAGGGGCCCATGCGGTATTTGATTGTTTTGCTTGCCCTCGCGGGCTGCGCGTCGACGCCGCAACAAGGCATTGACGTTCAGCAGGTCTTCAGGGCCGCGGTTTCGGGTGACAAGGCGGCGTTTGATCAGCTCATACGCCAAGCGGAGTCGGGCGATGCGACCGCCCAGAATCTGTTGGGCAATTACTATTCGAACCAAGACGCAGCCAACCCGCACGAGCTAGACCCTGTCGAAGCCTTCAAGTGGCATTCCAGGGCCGCCCGCGGCGGGTCTGTCTATGCCCAAGGCGCATTGGCGGACGAATACCTGCACGGTCGCGGCACGGATCAGAATACGGACGTCGGGATGGCATGGCTCCGAATTGCGGCCGATCGCGGCGAACCGCTGGCGCTATACAACCTGGGCAACGTCTATCGGCGACCGGGCGCCGAGCAAGATCTGATTCAGACGTATAGGTGGTGGACCGTGATGATGCGCCGGATCGTCGACGGTGATATCAAATCGTTCCCTGATCCCGCGGCCGCGATTCCCGTGGTGCGAGAGCGCCGCGCCCAAATCGCAGAGCGGATGGCGGCTGAGCAGATCGCCGAGGCCGAGCGTTTGGCGGAGGCGTGGCGTCCGAAGACGTGGGAGGAGATTCGGGCGGAGGCGCCGATCTAGGCGCCTGAGAGCACCGCAAGCTCAATGAGGTTGCGGCTTGAACCTCTCCCTTACGAGCCTGTGTGAAAACGAGATGCTCGTGTTGAGCCGCAAGGGCGGAGCAACTAACAGCCCCGGATCGAGCGGAGCGGAATCCGGGGATCGACTGGACGGAGTAATGGAAAGATTATCTTGGATCGCGTTTTAAGACCCCGGGTTCCGCTACGCTCCACCCGGGGCTATCCATTGCTTGTCCGCCGGACGAGTTCGCGCGGGCGTTTTCACACAACCTCTCACGCCCAGGGCTCATGCTTGGCGGTTGTCGTTGTGGGATGTCCTACCGATGCCCGACCGTATACGCGCGAATGTATTCCTGCAAGTGCGTTCGCAGCTTCTCCATCACCGGCCAAGCGCCGGTAGCCTTCAACGGCCGTCCTTCGATGCTCGATACAGGCAACAGCTCACGCGTCGAAGAGGTGATGAAGACTTCATCGGCCGAGTAGAGATCGTTGACCGTGAGAACCTTCTCCTCGACCGGACACACGACCTGATCGAGCTCGCTCAGCATCACCTCGCGAGTCACGCCCGGCAGCGGCCCGCTGGACAGCGGCGGCGTATAGGTGACGCCGTTGATGACGGCGAAAATGTTCGCCGAAGTGCACTCCGCCACCTCCGCGCGCTCGTTGAGCAAGATCACTTCATCGAATCCCTTCGCCTGCGCCGCCTCGAGCATCGTCAAGTTGTGCGCCCACGAAAGCGTCTTCGTCCCCGCGAAAGGAGACGCGGCGTGACGCCCTTGCTCGCGGATGCCCAAGGTCGCCGTCGCGCCCCAGTGCGATTCGTCGATTGAAAAGGCGACCAGATCCGACGCCTTTCCCGACCCTGGCCCTTCCCAGACGCCGCCCCGGCTGCGGAACACGCACAGGCGCATTTTTGCTTCCGGAGTTTGGTTCCGCTCGATCAATTGCAACAGTAGGCTGCGAACTTGGCCCGGGTCGAACGGCAGTTCGACGTGAATCAAAGCCGCATCCCGCGTCATCCGCGCCCAATGGCGCTCCCAGGCGAACGGCACGCCTTGATAGATGCGCAGCGTGGTGAAGACGCCCCAGCCCGCCAACAATCCAAGCTGCCCAGGCCGAAAAATCGCCTCGTCGGCCGGAACGATTTGATCGTTGTAGAGGACGTAAGGGTGCATTAGGTCCCATTATGTCGAACCGGCGGCCGCCGACAGAGGCCGCTTACCCGACTAACTAGCCGATGCGATACTTGGCGATCCAGTCCGGCCGCATCTGGCTGCCCATGCCCGGCGACTGCGGCGCCAACACAGTGCTGTCCTGCATCCGCAGCGCCTCGACGTACTGGCTCTGCCCCTTCAGGCTGCCCGTCTCCATGTAGATCGCGTTGGGCATCGCGAGCAGCATGTGCAGGTTCGCCGGCCCGCCCCCGTGGCTTGCGATGTCGACGCCGAAGCCGTCGGCCATCGCCGCGATCTCCATCCATTCGCTCACGCCCCCGGCGCGGCGATTGTCGGGCTGCAGGATGTCCGCGCCGCCGCGCTTGAGCAGCTCGAGAAACTCGTACTTGGTGTACTCGTTCTCGCCCGTCGCGATGCGGATGTCGAGCTTGTCGGCGAGCTCGGCGTAGCCGTCCTTCTCCTGCGGCGGCATCGGCTCCTCGTACCAGTAGCAGCCTTCGTCTTGATAGGCGCGCCCGCGCCGCAGCGCCTCGTTGCGGTCGAGTCCTTGATTGGCGTCGACCATGATGCGCACATCCGGACCGGCCGTCTTGCGCGCCGTTCGCAGCCGCTCCATGTCCTCTTCGAATGAGCCGCGGCCGGTCTTCACCTTGATCGCGCGAAAACCCTCCGCCAGACGATCCTCGATGGCCTTCTTGTAGATCGTGAGGTCGCGGTCGTCTTCGTAGTACCAGCCGCACATCGAGTAGACCGGCATGCGGTCGTGCGCTGCGCCGAGCATCTTGTAGACCGGCAGCCCGGCCGCCTTGCCCAAGATGTCCCACAGCGCCATGTCGACCGCGCCGATCCCGAATTGCGCGATCCCCTGCACGCCGTGGTACTCGAGAATGCTCCAGAGCTTCGCGCGAATGCGCTTTGGGAAAGAAGGGTCTTCGCCGATCAGCAACGGCTTGATCGACTTCTCGAAGATGGTCTGCAACACCTCCGGCCCGCCCTCGACCATGCCGAACGAGCTGTACGCCCATCCGGTGATGTCGGCGTTGGTGAGGATGCGCAACACGACGCCGCCGCGATGGTCGCCGAAGCGGTGCACGGCGTCATACTCGATTCGCCCGGGAGGGAAGTGCAGCAAATCGGTCTCGAGCCCGGTGATGCGCAGCTCGCCTTTCATGGCGGCGGCTTGCGAAGGGAAGGGAAACGCCGCGAGCCCGGCGGCGGAAGTGAGAAAGCTGCGTCGACGCATGCGCCCTATACTACCTGCACAGGAGGCGACCCATGAAGAAACTCTCCGCCGCGGCTGTTCTCTTGTTCGCCGCAGCTTCCCTCACCGCCAAAGGCCCGACAACCAAAATCCTGGTCGAGGGCGGCGCGCTGGCGGCCCCGCTCGAAATCACCGCCCCGGCCGTCGGTCAGTTCAACGTCTGGACCGGCCCCGGAGTCCACGCCAAGCACGTCGACCCGAACCAAGGCTTCATCGCCGATTGGGCCCACGGTCCGGTCTTCACGCGTCCCGACAACCTGCAGCGCTACGAAGTCTCGTTCTACGCCGACCGTCACGGCGAAAAGGTCGTTTACAAAGTCCTATACGAATACGATCCGGCGGCTGAGCAAGGCTATGTCTACCTGCTCCCTATCGAAGTCAATGTGTCGTCGATTTACCGCGGCGTGGAAGGGAACTGGTTCCGCACGACGAGCGCTTGGGAGGCCTTGATCAGACCGGCTCTCTCGAAGGCCAAGGCCGCCTGAGGGCGCTAGCTGTGCATGGCGCGCACTTTGCTGTGTTTGCGGCCGTATAGCCCGTAGATCAAGAATCCCAGCGCCATCCAGATGCCGAGCCGCTCCCAGGTCTCGATCGGCAGAAAGCACATCAGCCCAAGCGACGTCACCACGCCGCACGCCGGCACCCACGGGTAGCCGGGCGCCTTGAACGGTCGCTCGAGGTCCGGCCTGCGGATCCGCAATACGATCACGCTGCCGCAAACGATCGCGAACGCCAGCAGCGTGCCGATGTTCACCATGTGGCCCAGCACGCCGATCGGGAACAGCGCCGCCGGAATCGCGACCACCGCTCCGGTCGCCAGCGTTGGGACGAACGGCGTCCGGAAGCGCGGGTGGATGCGCGAGAAGACCGGCGGCAGTAAGCCGTCCCGCGACATCGCGTAGAACACGCGCGACTGCCCCAGCAGCATCACCAGCAGCACCGAGCCCAGTCCCAGCACGGCGCCCAAGTCGACGATCCAGCCGAGCCAGGGATACGGCGTCGCCTCGATGCCGACCGAGATCGGGTGCGGCACGCCCAGCTTCGTGTACGACACCAAGCCCGTCAGCACAGCCGATACGACGATGTAGAGCAGCGTACAGACTGTCAGCGACGTCAAGATACCGATCGGCAAGTCGCGCTTGGGGTTGCGGCACTCTTGCGCCGCCGTCGACACGGCGTCGAACCCGATGTAGGCGAAGAACACCAGCGCCCCGCCGCGCAGCACCCCGCTCCAGCCGTAGTGGCCGAACTCTCCGGTGTTCGCGGGAAGGAAGGGCGTCCAATTCTGCGGCTTGACGTACCACACGCCCGCGAAGATGAACAGCATCACGATCGCCACTTTCAAGATCACAATCACCGTGTTCATCGTCGCCGACTCGCGGATGCCGATCGCCAGCACCGACGAAACGACGAACAGCACCGCCGCGGCGACCAGGTTGATCGAGCCGGTGTGCAGGAGCTGGTTGTCACCGTTGAGGACGTAAGTCGAGGTCGAGATGAGCGGCGAAACGTCGACCCCGAAGTGCTTCATCAACGCCACGAAATAGCCCGCCCACCCAACCGACACCGTCGACGCCGCCAGAGCGTACTCCAAGATCAGATCCCAGCCGATGATCCAGGCGAAAATCTCGCCGAGCGTCGCATAGCCGTACGTGTAGGCGCTGCCCGCGATGGGGATCAGCGATGCGAACTCCGCGTAGCACAGAGCGGCGAATCCGCACGAGACTCCGGCTACCACAAAGGACAACACCACCGCGGGCCCCGCGTTGCGGTAGGCCGCCTCGCCGGTCAGCACGAAGATGCCGGCGCCGATAATGGCCCCGATGCCGAGCGCAATCAGAGACCACGGCCCGAGCGTCCGCCTGAGGGTGTGCTCGCCCTCTTCAGTGCTCTCGGCTTGCAGTAGGTGAAAGGGCTTCTGACGAAGTAAGTGCTCCATCCCAACGCCTCGGGGCCTAGCGCCCTTCCAGCGTAGTATGCACGATCAGGTGGACGAGGCCGCCGACGACCAGCGTCGTGGGGATGGTGAAGACCCAAGCCCAAACGATCGTCGTCACATTGCCCCACCTTACGGCGCGGACCCGGCGAACCGCGCCGACCCCGGCGATTGCGCCGGCGATGGTATGAGTCGTGCTGGCGGGCGCGCCGAGGTAGGCGGCCAATAGGACAGAGAACCCGCCGCCGGTTTCCGCGCAAAATCCCCCGACCGGCTTGAGCTTGGTGATGCGGTCGCCCATGGTTCGAATCACGCGCCAGCCGCCCAGCAGCGTTCCCAGCGCAATGGCGGTGTGAGCCGAAAGAATCACCCACAGGGGGACATCGAACGTCGGTAGAACTCCCCCGGCGACCAGCGCTCCGGTGATGATGCCCATGGTTTTCTGAGCGTCGTTGGTGCCGTGGGCGAAGCTGAAGATCCCGGACGAGACGAGCTGCAGTCTGCGGAAGTGCTTGTCCACGCGACGCGGCGTCGCTCGACGGAAGATCCACGCGACGGCCACCATCAGACCTCCGCCGGTGATGAACCCCAGCAGCGGCGCGACGACGATGAACAACAAGGTCATCGTCCAACCGGAAGGAATGAGCGCGCTCGGGGCCTCGGCCCATCCCCTGGTCAGCCCGACGTGCACCATGGCCGCCCCGCCGAAGCCGCCGATCAGGGCGTGCGAGGCGCTGATCGGCAAGCCCCAATGCGTAGCCAGCCAGGTCCATCCGATCGCCGCCAAGACTCCGCTCAGCACGGCGTGCTGCGTGATCAGGTCCGTCCGCACCATGCCGCTGCCGATGGTCTTGGCGACGGCGGTGCCGAAGGCGAAGGCCGAAACGAAGTTGAAGAACGCCGCCCACACGACCGCCTGGCCGGGAGTCAACACGCGCGTCGCCACGACCGTCGCGATCGCATTGGCCGCATCGTTGAACCCGTTGAGAAAGTCGAACAGCAGCGCCGCCACGATAACCGCACCGACAATCAAAGGGAAATCCATTCGAGCAGGTCTCCGGCGGCTAGCTGTTCTTCAGGGCAATGCGCTGGATGATGTGGCCGGCTCGCTCGAAGCTGTCCGCCGCCGCTTCCAGCGCGGTGTAGATCTCCTGCGTTTTGATCAGAGTGCGCGGGTTCTCCTCGCGTTCGAACAGCGAAATCGAGATGGAGTTGTGCAGCTTGTCCGCCTCCTCTTCGAGATCGTTGATGCGCACCAGCAGCGGCTCGACGTCTCGCTTTGAGATCAACGCTCCGACCGCATCCGCGCAAGCGCCCGCTTCCGAGCGCAGCAGCTCGCAGAATCGGACAAACCCTTCCGGCAGGCGATCAGGACGGACCACCTGTAGGGTTCGCGCAACTTCATCGAGAGCGTCGAGCGTGTCGTCGAGGCGCGCGAACAAATCGTGGATATCTTCCGGATCGAAGGGGGTGATGAACGTCTTGTAGAGGCGCGTCAGCCCTTCGTGCGTGGTCTTGTCGCCGCGCGTCTCGATCGCATGCACCCGGGACCAGAGATCGCTCCAGTCTCCGTCGGATTCGGCAGCGAAGCCGCAAAGCAAATCGGCGGCCTCGACCGTATGCGCGGCTTGGATGCGGAACAGCTCGAAGAACTGCTCATCCTTCGGCAAAAGGTTCATCGAGCGTTCTCCCCAACGCCGTTCCCGCCGCTCCGGCCGTTGTGTATCCGGTCCAAACCTCCTCACGTTAGCGGAAGGGGCCGTTACACCGCGACGGTTTCAGGCCGGCGCGCGTTAAGATCCGTTCTCAATTGCGTGAGGATTCGGTTTCGTTTACGGGGGAGTCGGACGCCGCATTCACGCAAAAAGGCCGGCGGATCGTTTCCGCCGGCCTCTTCTGATTCAACTTTCGAGCGTCGGACTAGGGGCCGACCGGGATCTTGATGATTTTTTTCTGGATGGCGTACTGCACCAGTTGCGCCTTGTTGTGGATGTCGAGCTTGCGCATCAGATTGAACTTGTGCGCCTCGACCGTCTTTACGCTGAGGTTCAGGTGCTGCGCGATCTCCTTCACCGACTGGCCCTCGGCCAAGAACTTCAGGATCTCCTTCTCACGCGGCGTGAGCGTCGCGAAACGAGGTTGGCGGTGAGTGGATTTGATACGCGAGCGGAAGTCGTCGACCAACTGCGAGAGCATCTTCGGGCTCAGGTAGCTGCCGCCACGATAGACGTCGCGGATCGCCGCCAAAAGTTGCGGGGCGGGGGAGTCCTTCAATACGTAACCGGAACCGCCGACTTCCATGCACTCGACCAGGTAATCCTCGTCGTCGTACATCGTCAGGAACAGGATCTTGGTTTCCGGGCGCAGCTTCTTGATCTGGCGCGTGGCCTCGAAGCTCGAAAGCCCCGGCATGCCGATGTCCATCAGAACGACATCAGGACGAAGCGACGGCACGGCCTCCACCGATTCGCTGCCGTTGGCGGCTTCGCCCACTACCTCGATGTCGGTTTCGCTGTCGAGCATGTTGTGAATGCCCTGGCGAAACAACGTATGGTCATCGGTCAACAAAATGCGTATTTTCGACATTGATGATTCTCTCCTCGGCGTCTCTGCATGTGGATCACAAAGACCGTTTCTCCTCTAGTTCCCAAAACACACAACATCAAACAGGTATGGCGATCGACACGCTCGTCCCCTCTCCAGGCTCGGTTTCGATGTCGATATCGCCCCCCAAAAGTGCGACGCGCTCGCGCATGCCGGCCAGGCCGAATGACTCGCGCTTCTTGGTCGCTTCTCCGAGATTGAAGCCCACGCCGTCGTCTTGCATCCGCATGCGGACGCAACCGTTGACCCGCCCGAGTTGGACGGTGACGTTGTGGGCGCTGGAATGCTTCACCGCGTTCGTGAAGCACTCCTGCACCAAGCGATACATCATGATCTTGGTGCCTTCGGGCAAGCGGTCGACCTGCGACATGCGCAGCTTGACCGAGCCCGGGAACGTGCGGCTCAAATTCTTGACAAACTGCCGGATGCTGGCCGGCAGTCCCAACACCTGCAGAACGCTCGGGCTCAACGCCGAGATCAGTCGCCGCATCTCCACGATCGTGCCCTCGACCACCGTCCTGGTTTCGTCGAGCTTCGTGCGCGCCGCCTCGTTCTCTTCGGGCAGCATCGATTCGATCATTTCGAGGTACAGCCGGACCACCAGCAGCGACTGGCCGACCTCGTCGTGCAACTCGCGGCTGATGCGCTTGCGCTCCTCTTCCTCGACCTTCATCATGTGCTCGCCCAGCCGGCGGATCTGCTCTTCCCGCTCGTGCAGCTCCTCGACGAGCTGGGCCTTGTCGATCGCCAAGGCGCACCGCTCGGCGATCGCCTCGAAAAGCTTCATCTCGCGCGGAAGACAGTGGTATTCGTGAGCGAAGCCGAGCTCGATGACGCCCGTCACCTTGCCGCGCACCGCCAGCGGGACGGCCCAAATACTGTTGAAGCGATCGCGGATCTGCTTTGAATTGATACGCTTATCGTCCGCAACATCAATGATGACCTCAGTCCTGCCGCTCTCGGCCACCTGCCCGGCAAGGCCGCTGCCGATCTTGGCGGCAAAGCATCGCGCCAGCGACGCGGTGACGCCTTTCCAGGCCTTGACTTCCAGCTTCTCGCCGCCTTCCGCCAGCAGTACGATGACGCCGGCGTTGGCGCGGAACGTCCGCGTCAGGGTGTCGAGCACGCGCTCGAGCAGATCCTGTACCCGCAGCGTCTCGAGTTGGTCTTTGAGCACGTCGTAGAAAGCCGTAGCTTCCAAATCACGAACGTGATAGTACGCATTGTTCAGAATTAACTTAATGCTGAAGTAGAGGTGATCGAGAGCGGAGTGATACTTCTCGTGGTCCTCGGGAAAGGCTCTCTTCAAGCTCGGGTGCATGGCGCGCTCGTACTCGTTGATCGAATCGAGCACCTTCTTGTGCGAGACATCGAGTTTGGCCAGCCTGCGCGCGTGATATTCGACGTTTTCGAAGAAGTCGTCCAACTTCCCAGCCGCAATCAGATGCAGCGAAGGCCCGGGATTGATCTCCGCCAACGCCCGTCGCCGCGCTTTATCCGGCGCATCGTCGGCGAACACCGCCGACAGCTTTCTCTTCCAGCGCCGTTCAATGGTACCGGCCGAAGGTTCCAGAGCCAATGCCAATTTGCGTAGGTCCTTCCGTACCCGCTTGCTTAGGACCACCCCGTCCTGAGTCAGGACAGGCGTACGCTCTAAATCTCTTAGCATTACCACAGCGAGTATACAGGTCTTTAGAGGTCCCGCAAAGGGTTTCCCTTAATTTTCAGGCGTTTACCTGACCTCTTAGAAGGCAGTACTTGATCCCGGTCAGCGCTTCTTCTGAGAGAGGTTACAGTACTTTCGTACTGTTTGTCACTACCTGAGCGTGTAAAGCGGTTTGCCTGTAGCTTCCTCCTCAGGCGAAATCGGCGGAATGGGTAATGGAACTTTAGGCCGAGCGTGAAGTCGAGGACGTAAGCGCGGCCGCCGAGTCCCAGCCGGGGACGGTAGGGAAATCTCCTGGCGCCGGCCGATTGCGCTAGGACTTTACGGAGGCCTTTAGGGGCTCCTCCCAGTGTCGAACCAAGTGTGTCAAAGAGCCGCAGACTTGCTCGCTTCTAAGGTCACGAGCGCCGCGCGGCGGTATCCGAGATAGCATAGAAAGCCATGCCTGCAATGCTCGAGCTCCGCCCGGCCACGACCGAAGAGCTGGCCGGCCAACTCGCCGAGCGCGCCGCCGCCGGCGATCGCATCGAGGTCGCCGGCGCCCTGAGTAAGAAGACGATGGGCGGCCGGCGCACGGATGTCGACTCCTTGATTTCCGTTGCCGCGATGGATCGTCTGCTCGGCTACGAGCCGGCCGACCTGACAATCAGCGTCCAGGCCGGCATGCGTCTCGCTGACTTGAACCGCACGCTCGCCGAGCGCGGGCAGTTTCTGCCGCTCGACCCGCCCTTCGCCGACCGCGCCACCATCGGCGGGAGCTTGGCCTGCGATTGCTCCGGTCCCCGCCGTCGCCGCTACGGGACCGGCCGCGACATGGTCATCGGGATGACCTTCGTCACCGTCGATGGTAAGTCCGTCAGCTCCGGCGGCATGGTCGTCAAGAACGTCACCGGCCTCGACATGGCCAAGCTCATGATCGGCTCGATGGGCACGCTCGCGGTGATCGCGACCGTCAATTTGAAAGTGACGCCCAAACCGCCGGCCGAGCGGACCTTCGCCTTTCTGGCGAAAGACCTCGCGCGGGCCGAGAGCGTGCGGCGCAAGGTCTTGAGGGGCGTCGCGCAGCCGGTTGCTCTGGACTTGTTGAACGGCGCGGCCGCGCGCGCCCTGGGCGCCGATGCTGACGCAGAGTTCGTGCTATTGGCCGAGGCTCACGGCAGCGCGGCGGTGGTCGAGCGCTACGGCAGCGATTTCGCGATGACCGCCCACGAGTGCGGCGCCGACTTGCTGCTTCTCGACGACGAGGTCGCGGGACGCGTCTGGGACGGCGTGCGCGACTTCACGCCGCGGATGCTCGCCGCGCACCCCGGCGGCGCCATCCTGCGGATCTCGTCCGCGCCGGCGAGGCTCCAAGACGCCCTCGCGGCGCTCGATCTTCCGTTCGTCGCCCGCGCCGCCGCGGGAACCGCATACCTCGCCTGCCCCGACGCCGACCAAACCGTCCAGCAGGTCGCCGCGTTGCGCGGGCGCGGCGTCCGCGTCACCGTCGAGCACGGCGCGCCCGAGGGCGTCGAGCCCTGGGACGGCCTGCCCGCGCCGGCTGTCGACATCATGCGCCGCCTCAAGCGCGAGCTCGACCCGAGCGGCCAACTGAACCCCGGCCGCCTCTACGGCGTGATCTGAGACCCGAAGCCTTCCGCAGCTACACTAAAACCTGACCCGCACGTGAGCCTCGCCGAAACTCCACTAACCGTTCATCCGGACCAGCCGCAGCAGGCGGACCTGGACCGCTGCGTCCATTGCGGCCTGTGCCTCAACGCTTGTCCGACCTACCGCGAGCTGGGCGTCGAGATGGACTCGCCGCGCGGACGCATCTATCAAATGGTGCAGGTCCATGAAGGCCGCATGGAGATCAACGACGACTACGTCGAGCATATTGATCTCTGTCTGGCCTGCCGCGCCTGCGAGACGGCCTGCCCCTCGGGCGTGCAATACGGCAGGCTCATCGAGGCCGCCCGAGCGCAAATCGCCGCGGCGCGGCCTCCCGGCGCCTTCCAGCGGTTCCTGTTCGGCAAGCTTCTTTTGAGCCCGACTCTGCTGACCGTCGCGGGCTACATCACCTGGTTCGGCGAGAAGACCGGCCTGCAGGCGCTGGCGAGCAAAACCGGCCTGCTCAAGCTCGTGAGCAAGAAGCTGGCGGAGATCGAGCCGCTGGCGCCGTCTTCGCAGCCGCCGTTTTTCTTTTCGCAGACGGGGAAGACTTTCCCGGCGATCGGAGAGCGGCGCGCGCGGGTGGCGTTTCTGTCGGGCTGCATCGCAAACGTCTCATTCGCCCGCATGAACGAAGCGACCGTGCGCGTGCTGCAGCGCAACGGCTGCGAGGTCGCGCTGCCGGCGGACCAAAGCTGCTGCGGCGCCTTGCAAATCCATGCCGGCCTGCGCGACATCGGACGCCAGCAAGCCAAGCGCAACATCCAGGCCGTCGAAGGCGAAAGCTTCGACGCGATCATCACCAACGCCGCCGGCTGCGGCTCGGTGCTCAAGGAGTACCACGAGCTGTTCGAGGGCGACCCGGAATGGTACGAGCGCGCGAAGGCGTTCACCTCGAAGATGCGCGACGTCTCCGAGTTCCTCGCCGAGATCGGCGTGCGGCGCGAGGGGCTTGGCCGCTTGCCCCTGAAAGTGACCTATCAGGATTCCTGCCATTTGCTCCACGGCCAGAAGGTGCGCAACCCGCCGCGGGAAATCCTGAACGCGATCCCGGGCCTCGAGTTCCGCGAGCTGCCCCTGACGGAGATCTGCTGCGGCAGCGCCGGCGTCTACAACATCGAGCACACCGAGCTGTCGATGGAGTTGCTCCAGAACAAGATGCGTATGGTGGAAACCACCGGCGCCGAGGTCATCGCGACCGCCAACCCCGGCTGCATGCTGCAACTCCGAGCCGGCGCCAAGCGCTTTTCCAAAGGCCAACGCGTCGCCCACGTCGTCGAACTGCTCGACGAGTCTTATCAAGCCGGCCAATAGGCGGGCGTCCGTGTTGACTCCGGCGCGCCGCCGGTGGCACCATCTCCAGCGGCATGAACATCGTTTGTTGGAGCAACGCCCTCGCCGCCGTACTCCTCGCGGGTCTCGTCTCATGCACGCCGTCAGGCTTCGAAAGCATCCCGCTCGCCGAGCTCCATGACCGTATCCAAGGCGGCTGGGCCGGTCAGATGATCGGCGTCAGCTACGGCCTGCCCACCGAGTTCCGCTACGTCAGCGGGATCATCCCCGAAGAAGACGTACCTAGGTGGACGCCCGATCAGGTCAAGGAGGCGCTCGACAACGACGACCTCTATGTCGACATGACCTTCGCCGCGGTCCTCGACGACAAGGGGCTCGACGCCACGACTAATGACTTCGGCGCCATGTTCAGAGAGTCCGGCTATCGCCTCTGGCACGCCAACCTCGCCGCCCGGCGGGCCCTGCGGCGCGGCGTCCCGGCAACCCTCACCGGCACGCCCAAGTACAACGCACACGCCAACGACATCGACTTCCAGATCGAATCGGACTTCATCGGCCTGATGACCCCGGGCCTGCCGCAGGCCGCCAACGACATCTGCCAGCGAGCGGGCCGCGTGATGAACAGCGGCGACGGCATCTACGGCGGCATGTTCGTCTCCGGCATGTACTCCGCGGCGTTTTTCGAGCGCGATCCCGAGGCGGTCGTGCGCGCGGGCCTCGCGAATATCCCGGCCGACAGCCCCTACGCACAGGTCATCTCCGACGTGCTCGCTTGGCGCGCTGAAAACCCGGACGACTGGACCAAGGTCTGGGACAATCTCGATCAAAAGTGGAACAAGCGCGAAGCCTGCCCGGCCGGCGCGATCGATCCGTTCAACATCGACGCCAAGCTGAATGGCGCCTACATCGCCCTGGGCCTGCTCTACGGCGGACGCGATTTCGCCAGCACCATGCGGATCGCGATGCGCGCCGGACAGGACTCGGACTGCAACCCAGCGAGCGCCGGCGGAATCCTCGGCGTAATGGTCGGCTACGACGGCATCCCCGACCAGTGGAAGAGCGGCATTCCGCCGCTGGCCGACGACAAGTTCAGCTACACCGACTTTACCTTCACCACGATCGTCGAGAGCACCCAGGCGCGCGCCGTCCGGATGGTCGAAAGAAACGGCGGGCGCGTCGACGGCGACCGGCTATTGATCAAGCGGCAAGAGCCGCAGCCGCTTGAACTCGAGGTTTGGGATGACTACGGATCGCCCGAGGAGCAAATCTCGGTCGACGACCCGGCGTGGACGTTCAAGGGCGACTGGGAGCCGACTGAATCCAAGCGGCGCGGCGGGGTTCAAACGGGACGCAACTCCGGCGTGAAGGGCGCCGCGGCGCAAGTCTCGTTCGAGGGAACCGGCGCCATCCTATCGGGCCCGTACATGGCGAATGGAGGCGCGGCCGACGTCTACCTCGACGGCGAGATCAACGCCGTGACCGACGTCTACTCCGACGGCGACAACACGCGCGCGAGCGAGTCCGTCTGGCACGCCTTCGGGCTGCCGAACGGCAAGCACACGCTGCGGCTCGTCGTGCGGGGTGAAGCGCCCGAGCACGGGGGCGGAACCGACGTGACCCTCGAGAAACTCATCGTCTTCCGTTAGAGGTCGAAGGAGAGCCCGAACATGTATGTCGTCACCGCGGCGCCGGTCGCGATCTTGCTTTGCGTCGTCACGATGCTGGGGTGGGGCTCGTGGGCCAACACGCAGAAACTCGCGGGGCGCGAGCAATGGCGTTTCGAGCTCTACTATTGGGACTATGCGCTGGGCGTCATGCTGTGCGCCGCCGCGTTCGCGCTGATCCTCGGGACCGGCGGGCCCACCGGACCCGGAGTATTCGAGAATCTGAGCCAGGCCGGCGGCCGCTCGATGGGCTATGCCCTCGCGAGCGGTGCGCTGTTCAACCTGTCGAACATTCTCTTGGTCGTCGCGATCGACCGCGCGGGCATGGCCGTCGCGTTTCCGGTGGGCGTCGGCCTGGCTCTGGTGATCGGCACGGTCGGCAGCTACGTCGACACCCCCAAGGGTAATGCGGCGTTGCTGTTCGGCGGAGTCGTCCTGATCCTGGCCGCGATGGCGATCTCGTCTCTGGCGCATCGGCGACTGCCGAAGAGCGGCAAATCGGGCCGTTATGGCGCCTTGTTCGCGATCCTGGCAGGCTGCTTGATGGGCTTCTTCTACCCCCAACTGGCGCGGTCGATTTCTCCGGGATTCGTCTCGGGCGAGATCGTGCCGGGCATGCTCACGCCCTACGCCGCCATGCTGCTCTTCGGCGTTGGCTTGCTCGCCAGCAACCTCATCATCAACACCGTTTTCATGCGCGTCGGCGGCCTGAGCTACGCGGACTACTTCCGCGGCTCGGCGCGAGTGCACGCGACGGGGCTCGCCGGCGGCGTCATCTGGATGATCGCCCTCGAGCTGAACATCGTCGCCTCGGGCGTCGCCGGCCCGGCTATTTCGTACGCCTTGGGCCAGGGCGCCGCCTTGGTGGCGTCGCTGTGGGGCATTTTCGTATGGCGCGAGTTCCGCGACGCCGCCCCCGGCACGGGAACCCTGCTCGCGCTGATGATCGCCGGCTACTTGGCGGGGATCGTCGCGATCGGAGCGGCGACGTTCTAGCTCCGCTCGATCAGGCGGCAGGTTTCATCCAGAGGGTCGGTGCGCTGAACACGCGCGGCGAGATCGCGGCAGGCCGCGGCGACCTGGGGCGACTCGATCAAGTCGCGCAGCTTGCGCGCCAGCGCTCCGGTCGTGAGCGCCCACGACCATACCGTACGCCCGACGCCCAATCGCTCCAGGCGCTTCGCATTGTCGGGCTGGTCATAGCTGGACGGGACGACCACGTGGGGGATGCCCGCCGCCAGGGCTTGGCCGGCCGTGCCGACGCCGCCGTGATAGACCACGGCGGCCGCGTGCGGGAAGACGGCGCTGAACGGCGCGTATTCGAAATGCCGCGACCCAGGCGGTAAGCTCTCCGGAACTTGGTCGGGGAAGTGCGTCAGCAGCATCGCCCGCCGGCCGATCTTCGCGCAGGCAGCCACGCCCTTCTCGAAGAAGCGCTTCGCTTGGTGATTGCCGGTCCCCGGGGTCAACACGACCGGCGGGTCGCCCTCATCGAGAAAGCGCCGGACATCGCAGGGCGGCTCGCCCGTCGCTTCGTCGAACAAGGGGAAGCCGGTCAGCCGCGTCTGCGGCGGCCAGTCCTTCTGCGGCATGCCGAACCAGTCGGGAAACAGGCCGATCACGAGGTCGTCGGAAAATACCCAGTCCTCGATGAGCAACTTGCGCGGCTTCAACCCGAACTGCGCGCGGTACTGGTTCACCGGTTCGCGCAGCACATGATCGAACAGCAGCGTATCGACGGTCCAGTAGACGCCGCGGCGCATCAGGCGCGACAGCGGCCGCAGGAAGGCGTTCGGCGGGATGAACGGCAAGCCCGGGGAATCCTCGGCGCTGCGAAACAGCACCGGCTGCAACGCCAGCGTCACCAAGCGCACCCCGAGCGCCTCGGCCGCAACCTTCCCGCCGAACGCCGTGATCGGCGCAAGCACGACCGTGCGCGCGGTTTGACGCTCGCGGATCGCCTCGAAGATCTTTTGCATATAGGGCAGGATCAGCCCTTCGCCGAGAACTTCCGCGGCGTGCAGCGGTTGCCAAATGCGCGGGTCTTCGATCAGCTCGAGGAAGTCTTCCTCGCGTCCCGTCTCGATGACCGGCAAGCCGGCGTTTTCGATCCGCTCGCGATAGAGCGGGTTGGAGATGACTTCGACCCGGTGGCCGCGCCGCTGCAATGCGCGCGCGACCCCGAGGATTGGGTGCACGTCTCCGAACGTACCGAGAGCGACGGCTAGGACGTGAAGAGGCTGAAAGGAGGCTGCGGCGTCGGGCAACGGCTTAACGGACGAAAGCTTCGAAAGCCCGAGGTTAACACCGCGCCGTCAGCGGCGCGCAACGGCGTCGGCGCCGCTGAACGTCTGAGGCTGGATATGTTTCGCCGGGCTAGATCGGCTTCGACGGATCGGTGAACAGCGTCTCATCCACCGTGTCCGACACCTTCACATCGCCCATGTTGATCTGCATGCCTTCCGCGTTCGTGTGCGTCTTGGCCAGCTTGACGCCGTTGGATTCGAGGTATTCCCAATCCCACGAGCCGGTGCGGTCGCTCTGCAGCTTGTACTCCCAGTGCGTCATCAGATGGGAGTCTTTCGAGACGTACGCATGGTAGGTGTCGCCGGGCGTAAGGCCGACGCTCTCGAACGTGAGCTGCACGACATCGTAGGGCTTGCCGTCATATTCCTTCTCGCCCTCGTACGCGAGGTTGACGCCCGGGTCGTTCCATTTCCACGGCATCGAGAGCCAGTACATATCGTTGATGAATGAGCCGTAGGCTTGGTCGATCGCTTTTGCGGCGTCGTCGCCCGCCAGCTTTTCACCGTCCAGGTAGACCGAGCCTTCCTTGGTATTGACGTTGAACAGGACGGTCGTGCGCTTGCCGTCCTTATCGGTGTTTTCGAAGCGGTAGCGGCCCTCCCACTTGTCCCACAGGTGGTGACGGTCCACGCGCCATTCGCCGGGCTTGCCGACCTTGAAGTCGAAGCGCACGTAGCGCGAATTGTTCCACTTGTCCATGCCGCCCATCGCTTGATGCACGGCGTCGGCGACCTCGACGGCCTTGGGGTCGCGCGTTTCAGCGACGAGCATCGAGATCGAAGACAGGGCGAGGAGGATGAGACGGGTTCGGGTCAGTTGCACGGCGGGCGCTCCATTCGTTTCGGAAGGTTATTGTACGCGGTTATGATGGTGGATTGCTGAAGCCCGGCATCTCCATCGCGCAGAAGCGGCAAGTCGTCGAGCCCGACTGCATCACCTTTCTGGGCGGGTCCGACACATTGACGTTGTCGACTCCGGCGATGATCGCTTGGATGGAGATCGCTTCGCGCGAGCTCGTCAAGCCACACTTGCCGGCGAACTGCAACACAGTCGGGGTGCACCTCGACATCCGCCACCTCCAGCCGGTCCGGCTGGGCTCGCTGGTGACGTTTCATTCCAGGCTGATCAAGGTCGAGGATCGCCGCCTATTCTTTGAAGTGTCCGGCGAATTCGAAGGCGAAACCTTCGGCAAGGGCGCCCACGAGCGCTTCATCATCGATATCGAACGCTTCGCGGCCCGGGTGAAGAAGGGAAAAGCGGGCTGAGGCCGGCGCCCGCGCCGCGGTCAGCCTCGGCGCTTCTTGAGATAGGCGTCGCGGCTCTTCTCCGACTCGAAGAACAAATCCTGGCCGTCGAGGGTGACGCGCAGAGCGCTCGCTTCGTCGATGTATGAGCCCGTATTTGGATCCCGCACGAACCTCTTCGATGTCTCGGCGCCGGGGTTCGCCGATTTCGCTTGGGCGCGCTCGCTCTGGTCCGACCTGAGCGAGCGACCGACGGCCTTGACGACATCGCCGACCAGCATCCGCAACAGTCCGATCGCAATGACGATCAGGATGAGGATAAAAATGACGCGCATAAGGGAATCGGGCGACGGAGGTCTGAGACGACGACGGGCGCCGCTCCGTCCGGTCGGCGCCCGTCAGTTTATCGGATGACCGTTCTCGGTCGAGGATACGGCTATTTCTTCTTTTTCGGCGCGTCCGGATTCTCGAACGACGTCTCGACCGCGCCGGTGAGGCTGGCGATCATCGACTGAGCGGCCGGAGCGTTAACGCCGTTGGGCTCGAGCTCCAGGTACTTCTTGAAGGCCTCGACGGTGCCCGGAACGGGCTCAACCGAGCCGTCTTCCTTGTACGTCGCCTGGCCGACCAAGGTCGTGCCGAGCTGATACCAGGCGCTCGCGTAATCCGGCTGGACTTCGGTCGCTTTGCGGAACGCTTCCGCCGCGCCCTCGGTGTCGCCCGCGTTGATCATCACGGCGCCGAGATTGAAGTAGTACTTGCCGCCGTTGGCCGGGTCCATCTCGGCGGCCTTGGCCAGCATCGCCTTGCCTTCATCGGTCTGGCCCGCACGGATCATGGTGAGGCCGAGGTTGTTGACGTAGGCGGCATCGGTCGGCTTGAGCTCCATCGCTTTCTGATACGACGTCACGGCGTCGTCGTAGAGCTGCTTGCGCTCGTCGCCCGTCTTGCTCTGCGCAAGCTGCCCCTGCGCTTCGGCGAGCTGCGCCCAGATCACGTCCTGCTCGGCGTCCATCGTCGAGGCTTTGGTGAAGGCGTCAGCGGCGGCCTGCCAATCTCCGGCTTGCTTGGCGGTCATGCCGGCGTTGAAGGACTCGTTGAGCTCCTTGTTCTTCGAGAGCTGCTGCTGGCGCTTCTTGAGAGACTCTTCGTACGCCTTGCGCTGCTCGGGAGACATGCTCTTGAGCTGGTCTTGAGAGGCCTGCTGCCCCTGGTTGGCGGCCGCTTGGGCGGCCTGCATGCGCTTCTTGACCTCGCCGAGGTCGAAGTTCACAGGCTTGTTGTCGCCGAGGCTGACCGGTATGCCGGAGATCGAGTCCACGACTTTGCCGTCAACCTCGAGCGAGACCTTGTACTGGCCCAGGGGCAGACCGGCGTGGAACCACAATCCCTTTTTCTTGGTCTTGACCTCGTAGTGGCCTTTGATGTCAAGGCGGTCGAGGAGGATCTTTGCGTTTTGCACTCCCTCGCCGTTTTCGTCCAGGACCTTGCCTTCGAGTGAGCCGACTTGCGCCCAGGCCGGCGCGCTCAGCAGTGCGAGCGCGAACGTGAGCAGGGAAATCTTGACGACGTTTCTCATGCTTTTAGCTCCTTGTTTTCCTCGCTGAATCATACAACATCGACCGCCCCCGGGCCAGTTTGGGCGGGCGTTCTCCCAGGCTCTCGATCCCTCAAGACGCATACGGGACGGGGTCGGTTATCCCGGCGGCCTCGAATGCCTTCAACCGCAGAACGCAACTGTCGCATCGGCCGCAAGCCAGGTCCTCGGATTGGTAGCAGGACCAGGTCAATTCCAGCGGCGCTCCGATCGCGGCGCCGCGGCGGACGATTTCCGCCTTCGACAGGCCGATCAGCGGCGCCGCGATCTCGATGCGCGTCTCGGGCCGCGTGCCGACCGCGATCAACTCATTGAAAACACGGTAGTAAGCAGGCCTGCAGTCCGGGTAGCCGGAGCTGTCCTGCTCGACCGCGCCGATGAAGATCCGCTCCGCACCCAGCGCCTCGCCCCACGAAACCGCCGCCGACAAGAAATGTGCGTTGCGGAACGGCACATAGGTCACCGGGATCTCGCCCTGCTGCGCGGCGACCAGATCAGCGTCGGGGACGTCGATCGAGCGGTCTGTGAGCGCCGATCCGCCGATCCCTGTCATGTAGCGCTGGTCGATCTTCATTCTTGCTTCCGCTCCCAGACGATCCGCGATCTTCTCGAACGCCTCTCGTTCGCGATTCTCGGTGCGCTGGCCGTAGTCGGAGTGCAGCGCCGCGATGCGGTGCGTCCGGGCGGCCAGAGCCGCCGTCACGCAACTGTCCATGCCGCCGCTGAGTAAAACGACGGCCAAAGGTTTCGCGCTCGAGGGAGCAGTGCTCTCCACGGGCCGATCATAACGCGGGCGCGGCTGTTCGTTCTGACGGAGCGGAACTCGTCGGCGTTACGTCAGGCTCTGCGGCGGTCCGTATCAGCGACGGGCGGCTCCGGCGGGAACGCTGGAGCCACGTTGCTTCCGGCGGCCAAAGCTCAGGCCATACTCAAGCTTCAGTCGGCGAAGTGATACGATCACGCGGATCGGGCGGCCATCCATGGAATATTTTGTGGGCGTGATGGTAGCGTTGAGCGTCGCCGGGTTGGCCGCCCTGATTGGCTTGGACCGCGAGCGCGCCTTCTATCCGACGGTGCTGATCGTGATCGCCTCCTACTACGCGCTGTTTGCTGTGATGGGAGCTTCCGGAAGGGTGCTCGGAATGGAAAGTGCGGTCGTAGCGGGATTTTCGCTCGTGGCCGTGTTCGGGTTCAAGAGAAACATGTGGCTGGTTGCAGCGGCTATCGCCGGACACGGTGTATTCGACTTCGTCCATCATGCGCTTATCGAGAACCCCGGCGTGCCGGTTTGGTGGCCCGGTTTCTGTGGCACCGTCGATCTCATTCTGGGCGCCTGGTTGGCGATCCTCCTCCTGAAGGAGTCGCGGAAGCTCCCGGTCTTGGATGGCGCAAGTGACTGCTTTTTGATGATATCGGGCGGCGCTGCCTCTATACGGGCTGCTGCTGCGTGGAGCAGTGCAAAGTGCCGAATCCCCAGACCAGATCGACCGCCGGGATGGGGATGACCTCGCGGTCCGGGAAGGCGGCCGCCAACTGGTTGAGCGCGATGCGGTCGTTCGGGTCGTTGAAGATCGGGACCAGCACGGCGCCGTTGGCGATATAGAAGTTCGCGTAGCTGGCCGGCAGACGGACCCCTCGAAAGTAGAGCGGGCGGGGCATCGGCAGCTCGACCAAATCGAACGGCTTCCCTTGCTCGTCGCGCAAGCTCTCGAGGCGCTTTCGGTTGGCCTCGAGGATGGCGTGATTCTCGTCGTTCGTCGCGGGCTCGACGACGGTCGCGATCGTTCTCCCGCCGACGAAGCGGGCCAGGTCGTCAATATGGCCGTGCGTGTCGTCGCCGACGATGCCGCGCTCGAGCCACAGCACCTGCTCGACGCCGAGCATCTCGCGGAACATCGCTTCGTAGTCCTCGCGCCCCATGCCGAGGTTGCGTTGCTGCACTTCGCTGAGCAGGCATTCTTCGGTGGTTAGCAGCAAGCCCGCTCCGTTCGAGTCGAGCGCGCCGCCCTCGAGAACCACTCGTTCGCCGGCGCAGGTCGGCGTCAGCGCGCGGCAGCCGACGGTATGGGCGATGCGCTGCGCGATGAGCACGTCTTTCGTCCAGTTGGAGTATTTGGCCCAGGCGTTGAAGCGCCAGCAGACGGCCTGCACCTCGTCGCCGTCTTTGACGAAGGTCGGCCCGGAGTCGCGCACCCACGATCGGTCAGTGGCGGCGCGGTGGAAACGCACATTGTCGAGCTCGAGAATCGAGTCGCCGAGCATCTTCTGGACGCGCCGATACAGGCGATCGTCCTCGATCAGGATCTCGACCCGCTCGTGACGCGCGAGCTGGCGCACGATCTCGACGTAGACCCAGTGGATGGCGGCGAACTTGCCGGGCCAATCCTCGGAGTTGTGGGGCCAGGCGAGCCACGTGGCCTCGTGAGGCTCCCATTCGGCGGGCATGCGTGGAGGCATTGGAGTAAGCGTCTCAGGCGGCGAGCACGCGGCGGCTGTATTCCTTTAGGTCAGCGAGCAGCCGGTCGGTGATCTTCATCCCCCCCAGCGGAACCCCGCCCGGCGTCGGGCCGTGGAAGTCGCTGCCGCCGGTGACGCCAAGGCCGACCTTTTGCGCGGCGACGCGGTAATTTTCCGACTCCATCGGCTCGTGATCGCGGTGATAGCACTCGACGCCGAGCATGCCCGTGTCCGCGAGCTGTCGAAACAGCGTCTCCGGCTTCTTGCCGGACGCTCGGATGAACCGCCCCGGATGCGCCCAGACCGGCAGGCCGCCGCCCGAGCGGATCCAGCGGAACACGTTCTCGAGGCTCGCTTCCTGACGCGGCGCGAACCCGGGGGCCGACTCATCGAGATACATCGAGAAGGCCGCGCGATAGTCGGAGCAATATCCCTTGTTCACGAGGAGGCGCGCGAAATGCGGGCGGCCGGTTTGCCCGCGCCCGAGCCGCTGCGCTTCCTCGAGCGTGACGTCGAGGCCGAGATTTTGAAGGTTGTCGACCAGGCGAATGTTCCGTTCGCGCCGCGAGGCTTTTAGTCCGTCCAAACGCTTGCGGAAATCCTCGCCGGGAGGGCCGTGGAGGAAGTACCCGAGCACGTGGATCGAGCGGTCGTTGAATTTCGCGGCGAGCTCGACGCCGTAGACTAGCTCAAGGCCGCGCGAACGGGCGTAATCGCGCACGTCGTCGCAGCCTTCAACCGTGTCGTGATCGGTGACGCCGAGGGCGCTGAGCCTGGTTTCCACCGCCAGATCCGCCAACTCGGACGGGGAGAGCACGCCGTCCGAGCGGTCGGTATGGCTGTGGAGGTCGACCATTTACGGCTTGATCAGCTCCAGCTCAATTAGTTTAGCCCACACTTTTTCGGCGCTTTCCTCGGGAGACTCCTCACCGGAGTTGAACGTGATCTCGGGACGGTCCGGCGCCTCGTAGGGGTCGGAGATTCCAGTGAAGTTCTTGATTTCGCCGGAGATGGCCTTCTTGTAGAGGCCCTTGGGATCGCGTTCGATCAGCTTATCGAGGTCGCAATCGGCGTAGACTTCCACGAAGCTTTCGACCATCGCGCGCACTTCGTCGCGGATCGCCTTATAGGGAGAGATGGCGGCGGACATCGCGATGACGCCGTTGCGCGACAGCAGATTGCAGACAAAGCCGATGCGGCGAATATTGATGTCGCGATCTTCCTTGCTGAAGCCCAAGCCTTTAGACAGATTGGTGCGGACAACGTCGCCGTCGAGCACCTCGACCTTGCCGCCCGCGTCTTTCAGGCGCCGCTCGAGAATCTGCGCGACCGTCGACTTGCCGGAGCCCGACAGGCCCGTAAACCAGAGAGTGAATCCTTGATGTTCCATAGGTGATGAGACAAGGGTAGCATCGGTCGGCGTCTGTTCCGGTAGATCCGAAAAGAGGAGTACAGCGTTTTTGGCCACAGTCGTCGGCCTGACGACCGCGGGCGAGGAAATCTCCCATTTCGCGCCGGGACAAATGGCGGATCAGGAGCGCTTCGAGCGTCGCATCTTTGAACTCAACGCCCATATCGGCGCGGTGCGTCGACCTGAATCGAACGATGGCGGGCAGGCAGGAGCGACGCCTAGCGTGGCAAATCGGGACAGACATATGGGACCGTTGCGACGGTATAGACCTCGTCCACGTCTTCCCGCGTCAGAGCCAGCCGCAGGCGTAGATCGGTGTCGGTCAGGGATACGACCTCGGCCGCGATGTCCCGGCCGTCTTCATTCCAAACAATATGGCTTTCGTCTTCCCGCCGCCACTTTGCCAATCGGTAAGTCTCGAAGCAGGAATCCATCAATAAGACCCCTGTATCGAGGAAAACCCGCATCCTTCCTTGGGGAGCGGTAGAGTTGGCCGCAGTCCAGACGCGGTTGACGAGACGATCCGCCGCCTCGTCGTCGGAAGCCGCGGGAGGCTTCGGCGGACTCACACAGGCGCTCAACAGAGCGAGAGCGAACATGCACATAACCGGCTTCTGCATCGCTTGTGCGACCGGCCTTTGCTCGGGACTGTTACAAGAACGGACGTGTAGGTTTGTCCCTGAAGGTGAGGGGCCGCCCAATGGTCGGAAGGCCCCGCGCGACGTCCTTCCGTGGCTTCACGCTCAGCCGCTTGGTTCACCACCGAGGGCAGTTGGACATTTCCGGCCCGAGACATACGGACCGACGGCCGACGAGTGATTTCACGCACTCCGCGCTGATTCCGCCCGCGTAACTCGGGCAGCAGGGCGGGTGTCGACCTTCTGCGGTCCAATCCGAGACTGCGCGCCCGAAAAGGAGCAGGTCATGAGCGTTCCCGAAGTAGTATCTCGAGAGGAATGGACGGCGGCTCGTAAGCAGCTGCTACAGAAGGAAAAGGCGGCAACCAAGGCGCGTGACGAGCTGAATGCGGAGCGCCGCCGGCTGCCCATGGTGAGAATCGAGAAGCACTATGTGTTTGAAGGACCGGACGGACGCATCGGCCTGGTCGATCTGTTCGAGGGCCGGCGTCAGCTCATTATTTACCACTTCATGTTCGATCCGAGCTGGGACGAGGGCTGCAAAAGCTGCTCGGCGTGGACCGATCAGATTGCGCGAGGCCATTTGACGACTCTTCATTCGCGCGACACAACACTGGCGCTGGTTTCGCGAGCGCCCTTCCCCAAACTTCAAGCTTTCAAGGAGCGGATGGGTTGGAAGCTGCCGTGGTATTCCTCTTACGGCAGCGATTTCAACTACGATTTTCATGTCACGCTCGACGAGTCCGTGGTGCCGATCGAATACAATTACCGTGATAAGCAAGAGCACGATGCGGCGGGAACAGGGTTTGACTTCGACAAACAGGAGCAGCCGTTTGAGCTGCCGGGCATCAGTTGCTTGCTACGGGACGGCGACGCCGTCTTTCACACGTACTCGACGTACGCGCGGGGCGGCGAAACGGTCGGCGGCGGCTATTACTTGCTCGACCTGACGGCGCTTGGTCGCCAGGAAGAGTGGGAAGAGCCCAAAGGGCGCTCCACGAAAGCCCCCCTAGCAGGCGACCGGCGTCTCCTGTACCCGGATGAATATGAGACCAACGTCGCCTAGACGTGCGTCAGCCAGCCGTAGCGGTCCTCGGCTTTGCCTGTGAGGATCTCGTGAAACTCGGTCTGTAGCCGACCGGTGATCTCGCCGCGCTTGCCCTCGCCGATCGGGATCTTGTCGACCGAGCGGATCGGCGTGATCTCGGCGGCGGTGCCGCTGAAGAAAAGCTCGTCGGCGATGTACATCCACTCGCGCGGAATCGCTTGCTCGACCACCTGAATGCCGGCGTCGCGCGCCAGAGTAATCACCGTATCGCGCGTGATGCCCGGCAGGGCCGAAGTGCCCAGCGTCGGCGTATACATCTTGCCGTCCCGAATCAGGAACAGGTTCTCGCCCGAGCCCTCCGACGCGTAGCCGTTGGCGTCGAGCGCGATGCCCTCGGCGTAGCCGTTGAGCACGGCTTCCATCTTGATGAGCTGCGAGTTCATGTAGTTCGCAGCGACCTTGGCCATGGCGGGCAGGGTATTGGGGGCGATGCGCGTCCACGACGAGACGCAGACGTCGACGCCCAGATCGTGCGCTTCGGCGCCGAGATACTTGCCCCACTCCCAGCAGCAAATGTAAATCTCGATGGGATTTTTGAGCGAGAGCACCCCCACCTCGCCGTAGCCGCGGAAGGCTACCGGGCGGATGTAACAGCTCTTGAGGCCGTTCGCGCGCACCGTCTCCAGGCATGCGGCGGCAAGCTGCTGCTGCGTGAACTTGGGGATGTCCATGCGGTAAATCTTCGACGAATCGAACATCCGCCGCATGTGCTCGGGAAGTCGGAATACGGCCGGGCCCTTCGTCGTTTCGTAGCAGCGAATGCCTTCGAAGACGCTCGTGCCATAGTGCAGGGCATGGGTAAGGACGTGGACTTTCGCCTCGTCCCAATCGATCAATTCGCCGTTCCGCCAGATCTTTTCCGTGGGTGTAATCATTCCCGCATCCCCCACCACAAGGGAATCATTCGATTATGGCACGGGTCTTTTGATTGACCCGAACCGAACAACAGGATGGAATGCCGCGCCCTTTGTTGGGGCGGCTACGTAAGCTCGGCCATGACTTCGTCGAGCGCCGCCTGCGGCGGACGAAGCTTGCTCGCAGGCAGGCGTGAGATGGGCTGCTCGTCGAGATTGAGCAGGTCGAGAAAGTCCGGCTTCTCGGTGTTGACGTAGAACAGGCCGGTCAGCAGGTGGCCTTCTTCGGTCGCCTTCTCGAGCGTATTGATGGCGTTGAGCTTGTCGGCCGGGTCGTATTCGGCGTCGACGCTCTTGAGCAGAATGTGCGAGCCGTCGTGCATCGTGACTTCGCGGACCTCGCCCGGCGCGGGATCGTCTTCGAGGTGAATTTCCTCGAAGAAGGGCACGAAGCCGATCTGGTGCAGGTCTTCGCGGTGGTCGCGCACGTACTCGTAGCTCTTGGTCGAGCCTTGGTGGTCGTTGAAGGTGACGCAGGGCGAGATGACGTCGATGACGGCGGTTCCCTTGTGCGCCATTGCGCCCTTGAGTAAGGCCTGGAGCTGCTTCTTGTCGCCTGAGAACGAGCGCGCCACGTACGTCGCGCCGAGCTGGATGGCCAGCGCGCAGGTGTCGATCGGCGGCAGCTCGTTGACGACGCCGGACTTGAGGCGCGAGCCGAGGTCGGCGGTGGCTGAAAACTGTCCCTTCGTCAGGCCGTAGCAGCCGTTGTCTTCGATGATGTAGACCATCGGCAGGTTGCGGCGCATCAAGTGCACGAACTGGCCGATGCCGATGGAAGCCGTGTCGCCGTCGCCGGTGACGCCGAGAGCCGTGAGCGTGCGGTTGGCGAGCAGCGCGCCGGTGGTGACCGAGGGCATGCGGCCATGCACGGAGTTGAAGCCGTGCGACATGCTCAAGAAGTAGGCCGGCGACTTGGACGAGCAGCCGATGCCGCTCATCTTGATCACCTGCGTCTGGTCGACGCCCATCTCCCAGAAGCACTCGATGACGCGCTCGGAGATCGAATTGTGTCCGCAACCGGCGCAAAGCGTCGTCTTGCCGCCGCGATAATCGGAGACGTCGACCCCGATGCGGTTGATCTTGTCCTTGCGGGCGGGGGAGGCGGGGGCGCTCATATTTGCTCCTGGCGAACGATCGAATCGGTGACGGTGCGCGCGTCGAGCGGCATGCCGCCGTAGTAGCGGACGCTGCGGATCTTCTCCGACGGGATGCCGGGAAACTCCATGCGAATCAGTGTCTGCAACTGGCCGTCGCGGTTCTGGTCGATGACGTAGATGCGCTCGTGGCGCGCGATGAAGTCGATCACGTCGTGGGAGAACGGAAAGCCGCGAATGCGCAGGTACGATGTGGGCAGCTCATACTCGCGCTCGAGCTGCACTTGCGATTCCTCGACGGCGTTATCGGACGTGCCGCAGGCGATCAGGCCGATCTTCGCGCCGGGGGCGTCTTTGATGACGGGCGCGGGCATCATGCCGCGGGCCGTTTCCCACTTGCGCAGCAGGCGGTCTAGGTTATGCGTCCAATCGTCCTCGCGCTCGGAGTAGGTGGCCTTCTCGGTGTGGCCTGTGCCGCGCGTGAAGTAGGCGGCCTTGTGATGCGCGGTGCCGGGCAACGTGCGATAGGGCACGCCGTCGCCGTCGACGTCCTCGTAGCGGTTGAAGCCGCCGAGCTTGTCGAGATCTTCCTTCGAGAGCACCTTGCCGCGCTTCATCGGCCCGGTGGGGTACTCGAAGCGGTCGGCCATCCAATAGTTCATGCCCAGATCGAGATCGAGCAGCACGAAGATGGGCGTTTGCAGACCTTCGGCGAGGTCGAACGCCTTGCCCGCGAATTCGAAGCACTCCTCCGGCGTCGCGGGCAGCAGCAGCGGGTGCTTGGTGTCGCCGTGCGACAGCGTGGCCGCCGACAACAGATCGCCCTGCGAAGTCCGCGTCGGCAGCCCCGTGGAGGGCCCCATGCGCTGGACGTCGAAGATCACCACCGGGATTTCGGCGAAGTAAGCCAAGCCGGTGAACTCGCTCATCAGCGAGATGCCGGGGCCGGCCGTGGTGGTCATCGACCGCGCGCCCGCCCAGCCGGCGCCTACGGCCATGCCGATCGAGGCCAGCTCGTCTTCGGCCTGTACGATTGCGAACGAAGCCTTGCCCGTTTGCGGGTCGATGCGGAAGCGGCGCGCGTAGTCGGTCAGGTGCTCGGCGACCGAGGACGAGGGCGTGATCGGGTACCAGGTGACGACGGACACGCCGTTGAACACGCAGCCGAGGGCCGCGGCGGCGTTGCCCTCGATGATGATCTTGCCTTCGTTCTCGTTCATCCGCGAGACGCGAAACGGGTCGGCCTTCGCGAGATTTTCATTGGCCCAGTTGTAGCCCGCTTGCACGGCGTTCCAGTTCAAGTCAGCGGCCTTGGGCTTCGCCGCAAACTGCTTGAGCAGCGCTTGGTGAACCTCTTCCATCTCGATGTCGAGCAGGAAGGCCAACACGCCGTCGTAGATGATGTTCTTGACGAGCTTGCGCAGCTTGGGATTCGGAACGATCGGCTTGACGAGGTCGTCGAACGGAATCGGGTAGAAGGTCACGTCCGAGCGCAACTCGCTGAGGTTGAGCGGCAGGTCGTAGACCGCGGCGGCGCCGGGCTCTAGGTTGAGCACGTCCTCCTGCGCCGTTTCGGGATTCATCGCGACGAGAAAGTCGATCTCCTTCTTGCGTCCGATGAAGCCCTCTTTGTTGGTGCGGATGGTGTACCAGGTGGGCAGGCCCGCGATGTTCGACGGGAACAGGTTCTTGCCCGACACCGGGATGCCCATCTGGAACAGCGAGCGCAGCAAAACTAGGTTCGCCGACTGGCTGCCGGAACCGTTTACGGTGGCAATCTGGATCGAGAAATCGTTAACGATGGGCTCCCGCGCAGGAGAAGCGCCGACTGGGGCCGCTTGGGTAGTCGCCATTGGGTTTCCTTAACTGGTCACGAGCCTCGACCCTACAAAAAAGCGCGTTCGCGGGGGAACGCGCCTCGACGGGTAGGCCCGTGATCGGCTCGAAATTTCATTATAACGATGAAATTGCGGGATATGGGCATCGGGAATTGATGCCGGGTCGGCGGTCCTGATATAAGGAGGAGTTAACTCCGCCCGGCTTCCGGCCTCCTGACAAATCAGAGCCGCATTGCGGTCAGCCGACCCGCGAGCTGAACCTCCGCGCTAAGGACCAGCGCTTGCATGAGAGAAATACCTCCGCCGCGCGCGACGCGCGACTTGTTGCCCCCTGAAGCGGCCGCCCGACGGCGGCTCGAAGCTCAGTTCGCCGAAACGGCCGGGCTCTACGGCTTTCAGCCGGTCGAAACGCCCATGTACGAGCGCTTGGAGCTGTTCTTGGCGCATGCCGGACCGGCGATGCGCAGCGCTCTGCTGACCTTCCACTGCGACCACGAGGACTTCGCGCTGCGGCCCGAGCTGACGGCGCCGGTTTGCCGCTTGCTGGCGGCCGGTGAGCTCGACGGGCTGCCGCAGCCGTATCGGCTGTATTACACCGGCTCGTGCTTCCGCTACGTGCGGCCTGGATCGGGCCGCATGCGGGAGTTCACCCAGGCCGGTCTCGAGCTGATGGGCGACCCCAGCGCGCGGGCCGACGCCGAGGTGATCGCCGCCGCCAAGCGCTTCCTGAAAACCGCGGGACTTGGCGGGGCCGTCCTCAAGATCGGCACGGTCGGCATCTTTCGCGACTTGCTGCCCGCTGAGATGACGCCCGACGACCGCAAGTCGATCATCGGACATTTGGACCAATTGGTTTCGATCCGCGAGCGCTGCGCGTTGCTCGCCCAGTCGGGCGACAAGGTGCTGTTCGACGATCTGCGCATGGACCGCAAAGAGCTGGCCGAGTTGCAGGAGCGCGCCGGTTACGACGGCGAATACGCCATTGCGGATCATGCGGCGGTCGACGCGCCCGAGCTGGCCGAGCGTCTGCCGCTGGAGGCCGAAGCGACGCTGCGCAACGCCTGGGCGGTGGAAGAGCTGGTGCCGGAGAAGCGCGCCGAGACGTTGATTCGGATTTCAAGACTGCGCGGCTCGCTCGAACAAGTGCTCGAGCAGGCGCGCAAGGATCTGGCGAATACCCCCGCCACGGGCGCACTGGAGCGCCTCGTCGAAGTGTGCCGCGAGGTCGAGCTGTACGGCATTCGCGATTACGAAGTGGTGGTCGGCATCGCGCGCGGCTTGACGTTTTACACCGGCACGGTGTTTGAATTCACGACGCCGGCGGCGGCGGGGGCGAGGAAGTACGGCGGCGGCGGCCGCTACGACGGACTGGCCGAGGTCTTTGGGGCCGAGCCGACGCCGTCGATGGGTTGCGCCTTCCGGTTCGACACCTTGATGGCGGGGCTCGAGTCCGGCGCAAGTGAAGAGCCGTATCAGTTGGCGTTGTCGGTCGCCGACGGCGCCGAGGCTCAAGCCGTCGAATTGGCTGAAGCTTTGCGCGACCGCGGCGTGCGCGTGGGCTTCGGCGACGGCGCGGAAACGCGTAAGGCAGTCGTGAACAAGGACGGCGTCGAGATGGACGGGCGCCGCTTCCCGCTCGACGCCGGCGTCATCGCCGGGCGCGTGATGAGCGCATAAGTCGGTAGGATGAATCGCAGATGACGGAAGTAAGACTGGCGCTGCCCAAGGGCAGTCTCGAAAAGAAGACGCGAGCCTTTCTCGAAGCCGCGGGCATCGACCCCAAAGGCTACGGCGACGGCAGCCGCAGCTACCGGCCGGACCTGGGCATCCCCGGGCTGCACGTGAAGATCATGCGGCCGCAGGAAATTCCCTACATGATCGCCGCGGGCTTTTTCGACATGGGCCTGTCGGGGCTGGACTGGTATCTCGAGACGGCATGCCAGGCCAACGTCGAAGACATGCTCGACTTGGGCTTTGGGCGCGTCGACATCGTGCTGGCGACGCCGCAGGAATGGGAAGACGTCAACAACTCCAAAGACCTGTTCCAGAAGTTCGCCGATTCGACCGGCACGCGCCCGCTGCGCATCTGGACCGAGTATTTGAACCTGACTGAGAACTTGATCCGGCAGCACACCGACCTCGAACCGTCGCTGTATACGCCTTATCAGAGGCTGCATGTGGAGCGGCGGGCGTCGTCGCCTGTGGCGATCTTTCATTCGTTCGGCGCGACCGAGTCGAAACCGCCGGACGACGGCGACGCGATCGTCGACAACACCGAGACGGGCAGCACGCTGCGCGCCAACGGCTTGAAGATCATCGAGAAGGTGCTGCCGAACTCCACGGCGCGGCTGCTGGTGAATCGGCGTTCGCTGCGTCATCGCGAGAAGCGGCCCCTGATCGAGAAGGTCCGCGACGCCTTCGCCGTCGGCGCGCCGGTGCGCCGCGAAGAAGAGCCGATTTTCGGCCACGTCTAATCACGAGGGACTGCCCGACGAGATGCAGCTCGGCAACCTGCTCGACGAGCAGAGCTGCTACAACAGCCGGCTGCAACCGATCGCGATGCGGCTGGGCAGCGGCACGGCGACCGACTGCGCGCATCAGACGGCCGACGCGCTGCACCTGGGCTTCGACTTCGGCTCCTACTCGTCGAACGACGGCAACCTGCTCGAGCAGGACATCACGGCCAACTCGTCCTATTCGTGGACCCAGTATTATGCCTACGACGGCGTGAATCGATTGTCGATGGCCTCGGAAGACGCAGCGATCACGGGCTCCTCGTGCCCGGCGGGCGCCACGTGGTGTCGCGGCTACTTCCGCGATCGCTTGGGCGACCACTTCGGCAACCGCTGGATCTCGGCCTCGCTCGACACGCTGCACGCCGCCACGCCGACCTCGGCCTCGGAGATCGACCTGGACACGAACCGGCTGAGCAGCGGGACCTACGACGCGGCCGGCAACCTGACCGCCTACCACGACATCACCGACGGCGGCTCGATGGCCTACGACGCCAACAACAAGATGACCTCGTTCTCAAAGACCGGGGTGAGCGTGGCGACCAGGTACGACGCGGCCGGGCGGCGCATCCGCAAGATCTACAACTCGGAGACGACGGTGTGGGTCTACGATTCGTTCGGGCGGCTGGCGGCCGAGTACCGCAACGGCTCGGGCGCGGGCTTTTCACCCTCCTCGCCCGAGCGCGAGTACGTCTACTTCGCGGGCAAGCTCAAGGCGGTGGTCGAGGGCTCGGAGATCTACTACCGCACGACCGACCACCTGGGCTCGACGCGCCTGGTCACCGACTCAGGCGGCGACGTCAAGCAACGCCGCGACTTCTTCCCGTTCGGCGAGAACATTCCCGGCCGACTCGAGCCACGGCGGCAGGAACGGCGTGACGGATG
>CAWFOP010000002.1:0-80233 GCA_963817465.1 uncultured Acidobacteriota bacterium
GGATGAGGGCCAGAGTCCCCTGACCGGCCATGACCTCTTCCGAACACTGCTCGCCAATGTCCGACGGGTCGAGTCCGAGATCGGCCAGTGTCACCTTGGCTTCCTCGGAGGAGACCCAGCCCCAGCGACGGGCGGCCGCCGTGAAGACGGCCTGCGCATCCTCGCTGGTGACACCGAGTCGGAACGACTCTGACCGGCCGCCTTCGAGGCCGAAACGCGGAACGAGGGCCCGCGCGTAGGTCTCAAGTCCGCCGCTGAAGGCGAGGAAGTCGAAGAGCTGATCTTCGGTGACTCGATCGCCGCTCTCCCAGATAAGAACCGAGTTCTTGTCGGGCGGAGGCTCGGAGTCCGCTTCTCGGGCGATGTCGCCGTTGGACTTGGCCGCCGTCTTCCGAGCGGAGTCACTCCCCGCCTGCAGGTAGCGGTCGACCGCCTCGAGAACGGCTTGGGCGTCTCGGCGCTTGAGGTCGTGAGCCTCCAACATCGCGATCAAGTCGTCGCTGTCGCCGCGACCCGCCACGCCGGCGGCCTCGATGATGGCAGGGTAGGCGCGTTCTTTGTAAGGGATCTTCAGCGTTGCGCCGATCAAGCGATCGCTCGTCGCGAGATCGATCGTGCCGAGGCGACAGAGCCGCTCCACGGCAAAGCGAACGTTGACGGTCGGCACGGTCAGCGCCCGCCCCGAGCGGGGGTCGAACAGCAGTGCAACCTCGTCATCGCGTGTGATGACCTCGTCGCGGTACCACTCGAAGACGCGTCCCACGCCGATCACGCTCGGCACTTCAGCGGCTCGCAGCGCGCCCATGCTCGCGCCGCCGAAGACGACGACGCCGCGCGCGACCGCCTCTCGAACTTCCCGTGGACTGACCGCGAGGTCTTGCTCGAAAACGCCGTCGATGATCGCGACAATTGTTCCGGGCGCGATCTCGGTGAGGTCGCCTCGCTTGACCGGCGCGCGGTAGTCCGCATCGATGATTCGGCGAGCGTCGGCGAGCGCCATCGACGGACCGAGGAACACGACCGCAGACGCTGCCGCCTTACGCATGTCGCGGGTTGCGGCGCGCGGTCGGCTCTTCAGGTGGGGATTGCGCCGGGTCGTCACGAGTCCGTACCGTGGATGCGCAGGAGACCGTCTTTGACCATCGTGCGGGCGACGTCTAGACGATCGTAGCTGGGGCCTACGACGAGCGAGGGCAGATCGCGCGGGCGCAGGGCGGTCGCGCCGGCAACGTATTCGAACACCTCTTTGATTACTGCGGGTCCGCGGATGACGCCTCCGGGGAAAGCGATACAGACCGCCTCGCCGGCCTCGAAGACCCGGCACGCGGTGGCCGCGTCCCGTACCAGCGGCGTGTCCAGCTCGATCCGCTCGACCTGCAGCACCTGACGCAGACCGTCATCGGGAAGCGCCGTCCTGGGAACGCCGTGACGTCGCGAGATCGTCTCGAGCATGGCGGGGAGCTTCTCGCGAAACGCCGCCGAGCCCAGTAGATCGACCAGCGGCTCCACCATCGCCTCCGGGTTGGTCGCCACTGTCCGCGGCACGACTGCCGAGAGCGCCGGATGCTCCGAGCAAAGCTCCAGCATCAGATCGGCCCAACGTAGCGGAAAGACCCGTAGCGTAACGTGCAGCGAGTGGGAGCGCGAGGCCGTCGCCTCATGCGGCCACCACTCGGGCATGTAGAGCACGTCGCCCTGCTCCAGCAGATAGGTGTGCGGTTTGAGAGCCCCAAGCGACGCCGAGTCGACGGCCCCTGGGCGCAAGAGGCCGTTCGAAGAGTCGGCCGCGCTCGGTTCGTAGACCGTCCACTCTTTCGAACCGTCCAGTTGCAGCACAAAGCTCGCGTGCTCGTCGCGATGAGCGGGGAACCCCTGCGCGCCTGGGGGAGTGAGGAAGACGTGAGCGCCCACCGACTGTCGCAGCCCCACGCCTCGCGCGACCAGATCCAACTCGAGGGCGCGACAGAGCCGCATCAGCGGGGCCGACAGACGTTCGGCCTTGGTAAGGTATAGCGTCTCGCCGCCGGCGAAGGCCGCGCGAACCTTGCGCAGGTCGAGCAGCCCCTCCGCGTCGACCATATCCTGCGGCACCATCTTGCGGCCGCCGCGGGCGAAATGCAGCCAGCCCTCATGGGCCCGATTGAGGGTCGCGAGCACGAGCTCGAAGGACGCCAAGTTCAGGATTTTGTCGGCGTCCGACCCGAGGCTTTGGGGACAAAAACAAGGAGCCTGCGCCCAACTGTCCCGCAGAAAGGGCTCGACGTCGCACGGGCGCACCAAGCGAGAGAGAGAGTACGGCTCCATTGTTTCAGGCGGGCGGCCGCCGCAGCTCAGCCACGGGACGGTAGCGGTTCACGAGGAACCTCTTCTTGCGAAGCTTGTCCTCGGGCGTACAAGTGGTAATCAGCCGACTGCCGGTGTGCTTCTCGTCTTCGACGCGACACGAGCCCCCGCAGAGGTGCCGCAGGTCACATGTGCCGCAGCCATTGCGGTGGTCGACGCTGAAAGCTTCCGCAGTGCGCACCAGGTAGCGAGTGATCTCCTTCACGGGGAGGTCGTCCACATGGCCCAACGCTCCCGACAGCAGATGGCAGGGATAGACCAGACCGTTCGGAGCGATCACGAGCTGCTCGGCGTAGCCGCAGCCCGAGATTTTCTGGACGACGTTGCGGCCCTCGTCGCGATTCTCTGTGGTCCTGACTCGGCTCAGCATCCCGTCGACGAATCGCCGCACTGCCGCAGTGTCGAGAGAGTGATCGAGGTTCGTGCCTCGCCCGTGCGGCATGGCGCCGTAGCTGATGCGAAAAGACAATGCGGTGTTCTCGAACTCGGCGATGAAGCCCGGCAGGTCACGCTTGATGGACGGCCAGTTGTTCATCATGATCGTCGTGCTGACCCGGGTTTCGATGTCGGCGTCGAGAAGCAGGTGGATCGCACGCATGGCTTTCTTGAAGGAGCCTGGGCCGCGAATCGCATCGTGGGACTCAGCGCCGGGGCCGTCGACGCTGATCTGGACGATGTCGGCGACCTCCTTGAGTTCCTCGATGTAGCGAGGGATCAGGATGCCGTTGGAGAACAGCGTTACCTCCAGGCCGCGCTCATGGGCCCGGCGCATGACATCGATGCAGCCCCTGAAAACGAGCGCTTCGCCGCCGGTGAAGAGGATCTTCTCGCCGCCGTTATCGGCGAACTCGTCGACCAGTTCGATCCAACGCTCCGCCGTCAGTTCTCCATCCTTCGGCAGATGCGGGCTGGAGTCGGTGTAGCAGTGCACGCATTCGAGCTGGCATCGCTGCGTGAGATGGAATCGAGCAAAAGAGTGCGGCCGGATTTTCTTAACCGCGTAGTAGCCCTGGATGCCCTTCACGAAGCCGCCCGCCGCGAGCCGGCCCAAGAAGGCCAATGTCGCCTGCCACGCCGCGTCGCCATCGAGGCCCAGAACCCGCTCGAGGCGCGCCGAGGCGTCCACAGGAGAGCAGCCCTCGACATAGGCCTTCATGATCTCGTGGTCGGCGTCGTCGGCGACGATCACTTTGCCGTCTTCGACCGCAATCCAGAGGTGGTGGTCATCGACTTCGTGGTGCGCCAGATGATCGACGAGCGGCAGCGGCTCGACGCTGCTGACTTGAAAGACGTCCCGCTGTCCATCTTCGCTCTTCGACGCCGGAATCACATCGTTCGACCCAGAGTGGCCCGGCCAATCGGGGAGACGGATGTTGAGGCCGACGGCGCCGTACTTGGCGACCTCGGGACTGCCGAAGACCGGCCTCGGTGCGTGGTCGGGCAGATGACCATTGTTGAGCACCGGAAGCTGGCCGTTGATCACAGTCAGGCTCGGAATTCCCGATCGTTCGCTCGCTTGTGTTTGCGCCATGGTCTTACTTCCTCACCTACATGTCCGATTCAGCCGTTCGCTCAATAAGGCAACCCCGCTTGCGGAACGTACTGCTTTGCGCCGAGCAGTCTCTCCACGAGCGGAGTAGGACTCTCGACCGCCGCAAGCTGGCGTTTCATATCCTCTTGGAGCACGATGTAGCTGCGCGCGTAGCGGCCGAAAATCGCCGTCCGCGGCTTGTCGGTCGTGTTGCGCCCCGCGCTGTGCCAGCACGCTCCGTGGGCGTAGATCACGCTCCCAGGGGGAGCCTCAACGGTGACTCCCTCGTCGTCGTAGTCGCCGTTGTGCTCCGGAAGACGGGTCCTGCGATGCGAGCCCGGGACGAACCGGGTCGCTCCGTTGTCCACGGAAAATTCGTCGAGGCACCAAATCGTATGCGCCGTCAGCGGCGGCTCCACCGGAAAGGGCGGAGCGATCGTCCAGTAGGGGTGATCAACGTGCCAATAGGTTAGGTTCGCTCCAGGCAGCGCCGTATTGCTCGTCCAGGTCGAGCAGACAAAGTCCTCGCCCAAGTATTTCTCGCACACGGCCATGGTGACCGGGTGGCACATGAGCTCGACAAACGCCGGGTGCTTTGCTGCCAAGTGGAGCACACGGTGATGACCCAACCGATCAGCGTCCGGGTAAGACTCCTGATCCCGAAGCTGGTCTACGATCTTGCGGAGCTTCCCGGCCTCGTCGCTTGACAAGACGGACGGGACCACGCAGAAGCCGCACTCGTCGATCGCGCTGAGAATCCCCTCCGAAGTTTTGCTGAGTTTCACCACGTCATTCCTACCGGATCCGCGGACCCGCTATCCAAGCGACCAGGGCTCGTCGCATTCCGTTCGTCACCGGCGTCACGCGATGGTAAACGAACGAAGGAAACGCGACGACCGTCCCAAGCTCGTCGGGCAGATCCTCCACCTCGGTCCCGAAGGTCTGTAGTCGCCCCCCTTCGTACTCGTCCGGGGGCGACAGTTGCAGAATGACTGTCAGCTTGCGGGGCGCTTGCGGCAGACCGTGGCTGTAGTCGTTGTGCCAGTCAAAGCGCCCCCATTCGGGACGATACTCCACGTACTGCGGTGCGCGTGTGATCTCGGTCAACTCGATGCCGGAGGCGACTTCCGCAGCCCGGGCGGCGACCTCGCACAGCAAGTCGAAGATCCATTGCGTGCGTGCGTTTACTCCGACCTTTCTGGTGTCGGCCAGCCGATGGGCCGGATAGCGGTCCTCTCCGACCGTATTCGGGGGCGTCAGCGGGAACTCACGGCAAGCTGCGACGATCTCCCGGCAATCCTCCTCGCTGAGCCGCTCAGCGCAGCGCAACCAATCGATGTGGCTATCTGTGGAGGGCGCATCGCCGCAGAGAAAGCTCACCTCGCGCAAACCGCGTCGTTGGTTCGGCGTGGAAGCAACGCTCTGTTTCTGTGCGGCGTTCACGCCTCCTCCATTGCCGGCCTGCGAAGCCTTCGGCCGTCGCCGCTCTCGCCCGCGGTCTGCGGGCGCACTAGCCCTTGCTGGATCAGGATGCGGGTGAGTTCAACGGCGTCGTAGGTCGCATCGATCTGCGGCAGGTCACTCGCCGTGAACTCCTCGTTGCCGGCTATGAACTCGAAGGCCGGTTTCATGGCGACGTCAAGCCGCAGCGTCGCGCCAGGGAACCGCAGCACGGCCTGCCCATCCTCTTCGCTGACTGCACAAATGACTTGGGGCGCTCGGAGAACTAGCGTGTCGGAGCCGATGTTTGCGGCTTCGTCAATCGACCGCAGCCGCCCGCTCGGCGCGGGACTCAACCGGGCGAGGCATTCTGCTAACCGGCGCTCAAGGAAACCGCCCGCGTCCAAGCGCCCGAGCCGCACCGACAGCTCGCTTTCAAAATGTTTGTGGGCCGGTGAGGGGCCGGTCACCGGCCCGACTGAGCGCCGAAACGCAGGGCTCGCGCGGCACAGCGCATCGACGACTTCCACCCAGGTCATGGTGCGCAGGCTCAAGGTGAGATGGAGCGAGCTCTCGCCGCTCGTGCCGGCGAAGTGCGGAAAGCCGCGCGGGATGTAGAGGACATCGCCGGCGACCAGATCCATCTCCACCACCGGCGCTCTCAGTCGGTCGCGCGGAATCGCCCGTTCGCACCGTGCGATCGGCAGCTCCTCGGGCGGCGGGAACACCGTCCAGCTCTTACCGCCGTGCAGTTGAAGGATGAGCGCGCAGTGGTTGTCGTAGTGGATGTCGAAGCCCTGCGAGTGCGCGGGAGTGAGATAGGCATTGGCGCCTACGGCTTCGGTGAGGGGTATGCCGCGCGATATCAACTCGTTCTCAATTTCGCGACAAATGCCGGCGATGGGCGGCCACCGAAGCTGTAGGCCCGATTGAAGCAGGCTGCAGCCTCTGCGATAGGCGCCGTAGATCGCCGGCAACCGTGTCGGATCGGCCTCGTCGCCAATCACGGGACGGGCGACGCGACCGTCGATGATACTCAGCCAGCCGGCCGTTCCCGAGGGAACCGCCGCCATCAGGGTTTCAAACTGATCCTGCGTCAGGATTCCGGCGAGAGATCCCTCGACGGCGCCCCGTGAGATCTGCGGAGTGCGCTCCCAGACGTTCTCAAAGAAACCATCAAGGGTCGACTCGCCCAAGAGTTGCCGCAGACCGACTCGCGCGGCCGAAGGGGCGGCCAAAGGGATGGAGACGCCCCCCGCGTCGTTGGGGCGCAGCCCTGGTCTCACAACCATCGACAATCTCTCCTTCCCGTCCTTGACATGCCGTGAGCGATGCCAAGGCCTCTAGGCCAAGCAAGGCGAGGACGCCTGACCCGCGTATGCGCACTTCAAGCGGGAGCCTTCGCGGCTCGAGCTCGGACTAGCAGCCCGGGCCGCCGGGATTCGAGATGCAGCCCGTCGAGGCGGCCACCATGCCGAAGCTCTGGTTGTGCTGCAGGTCCACGTTGAGGCTCTCAAGGGAGATTGAGATCGGCCCCTTTCCAGCGGCACTCACGATTTTCTTGGACAGACTGTTGTTGAGCTCGACGCGAACGGCGACCCGTTCGTCTTCTGTGAGCTCCACATTCGGCATGCCTCGGTAGAGCTTCGCCGAGACTGTACCCTTCTTCGCGGCGGACTTTCCACTTCTCGTTGCCATGTTTTACTCCCGTTCTTCGGTCGTTAGGTTGTACGCGAAGCGCGAGGGGCTCTCCAAGTCTCAGCAACTAAAGACGTGCCCTTGGAGACCAGCCCGTAACCACGCCTGAAAAAGTGAAACACGCGTTAATTGGATTGTCAAGGAGTTTCAAAGAATCCCGCCCCAAATGCGGAAAGAAGCGCTTTGGAAACCGAGGACTCGCGAGGAGAATTCATGGCGCGGTTCTACCTCGAACGAAGGCATGTTCCCACCAAAACCGACTACCAAGCGGAAACGCCGCTGACGTGGTTCGAGAGACGAGTTCGCCGGATGTTTCTGAACTAGTCGCCCGAGTCTCCAGCCGATGTGGTTTATCTTCCTCCGTTTTACTCGTCGATTCAGAGGAAGTGCGGGTGAGATACCGCGTCGCGGGCGGGGCACGCGCATCGTTTCCGAGATACGTTCGCGGTCGAGTTGCTAGCCGAAGGCGTTCCGATGGAGCAGGTCTCAATGCTGCTCGGGCACACGAGCATTCGCGTCACCGAACGTCACTACGCCCCCTGGGTGCCGTCGCGCCAGGAGCAGCTCGCTTTCGGGCAGGCTTTCCGAAACGAAGAGGACGGAAGAGGTACACGAGCCCGAGGATCACCACAAGTGATTGATTCTGCTACAGTTAGAGTGGTGAGGCGGCCGGGACTCGAACCCGGGACCCACGGCTTAAAAGGCCGTTGCTCTACCAACTGAGCTACCGCCCCTGGAGGGAAGCCGGCGGAACGCCGACTCCCCCGAGTATATCGGATTCAAGCCGTTGACCGGCCTCGCGGGCCTCTGTGAGAATGGCCCCAATGCCTGCCGAACGGCTCGTCGAGCTGATCTCGCGTGACCGCATCGCCCAGCGGGTGACCGAGCTCGGCCTGGCCCTAGCGAGCGATTTCCCCGACCTCGCCGACGCCCCGCGCCTGTGGCTCATCGGAGCGCTCAAAGGCTCGCTGCATTTCCTCTCCGACCTGTCGCGCTCGATTCCTCGCGACGCCGCGATCGGTTTCGTGCGCGCAATCAGCTACCGCGACGGCCGCGAGAGCACGGGGCGCGTCGAGGTGCGCAGCGAGCTCGACGGCCCGCTCGAAGGCGCCGACGTGGTCTTGGTCGAGGACATCATCGACTCCGGCCGCACCGTCAGCGCCGTGCTCGAGCATTTGAACAGGCTCCAGCCGCGCAGCCTCAAGGTCGCAACTCTGCTCGACAAGCCCAGCCGGCGAGTCGTCGACGTTCCCATCGACTATCGCGGCTTCGAGATCCCCGACCGCTTCGTCGTCGGCTACGGCATGGACCTCGCCGAACGCTACCGCAACCTGCCCGACATTCGCTATGTGGACCAAGCTTGAGCTCGCGCTGATTCTCGTGACCGCGTCCGCCGTCGCGGCCGACGGAGGCTGGAAGCGTCACATTATCGACGGCTCCTCGCAGGGCGCCGACGGCGTCCGGCTCGCGGACGCCAACGGCGACGGCCTGCTCGACATCGCCACGGGGTGGGAAGAGGGCGGCAAGGTGCGCATCTACTTCAATCCCGGGCCGCGCGAGGCCGTTCGTCCTTGGCCCGCAGCAACGATCGGCAGCGTGCCGTCGCCCGAAGACGCGGTGTTCGTCGATCTCGACGGCGACGGCGCTCTCGATGTCGTCAGCTCCACCGAAGGCAACTCTCAGACCCTCTTTGTCCACTGGGCGCGAAACTGGCTGACGCAGCCTCTGGTTACGGGCCGCCAGTGGATGTTCGCCCTGCCCTTCGACATGGACGGCGACAACGGCATCGACCTGGTCGTCGGCTCCAAGAACGAAGACGCCATCATCGGCTGGCTCGAATCGCCGCGGAACCCTCGTGACGTCGCCGCTTGGAGCCTTCACCGGCTTTACAAAGCCGGTTGGATCATGTCGCTCATCGCGCGCGATATGGACGCCGACGGCGACCTCGACGTCCTAGCTACCGATCGCCGCGGGCCGCGCCGCGGCGCACTATGGCTCGAAAACCCTTCCTGGCAAGAGCATCGCATCGGTCCTCTCGACGCTTACGAGGCGATGTTCGCGGCCGCCGCCGATCTCAACGGCGACAAGCTCGAAGACGTCGTGGTCGCCTCGCGCGAGCCGAATACGATTCAGATTCATCGCCGCATGTCGGTCGAAGGCTTGGCCTGGTCGACTTCCAGCATTCCGCTTCCGGAAGGCGCGGGAACCGGCAAGGGCGTGGCCATCGGCGATCTCGACCTCGACGGGCGCATGGACATCGCCTTCACTTGCGAGAACGCGGTCGACGGCCGCGAAGGCGTCATGTGGCTCTCATACGACGGCTCGCCCTTCTCGGGCCATTGGCAAGCGCACTCGATCTCCGGCCCCGAAGGAATCAAGTTCGACCGCATCGAGTTGCTCGACCTCGATCGCGACGGCGACCTCGACCTGATCACCTGCGAAGAGCGCGACAACCTCGGTGTGATCTGGTATGAGAATCCGACGCGTTGAGCCTCAGCGCCCCAGCAGAAACATCTGCGCGATCGCCAGGGCGGGGCCCTGCGGATTGAAGCCGTCTTCATTGCCCTGCACCGCGACGACGAGCCCGTATTCGTTGTAGTTGGCCAAGTAGGTCTTGGCGCCCTTCACTGACCCGCCGTGCGCCGGGAACTTGCGGCCTTGCTCGTCGGTGACGATGCGCCAGCCCAGCGCCTGCTCGAAATCGAGCGGCTGCGGCTCGCCGCCCGGCACGAAGCGCTTGACGGAAGGGTCGAGCTGCGGCGTGTGCATCCGCGCGACCGTCTCGCGTTTCATCAGCACGCCCGAGTTGATTGCATAACCGAAGCGCACCAGATCCTCCACGCTCGACAGCATGCCGCCGGCGGCGAACTTGTAGCTGGTGTTTTCGTCGAACGCGTGCTGATAGTGTCCACGCTCGTCCTCGACGTAGCCGTGACCGCGATGCAGGATGACACGCGACGGCACGTCGAACTGCGTCTCGAGCATCGCGGCCGGAACAAACACGTGCCGCCGCATGTAGGCCTCGAAGGGCTCGCCCGACGCCTTCTCGATGACCCCTTGCAGCAGGTTCATCGCGTGCGAGGAGTAGAGCCAGTAGGCGCCCGGCTCGAACAGCAACGGATCGTCGCGCCAAATCTTCGACGCCTCTTCGAGGCTGTCGTATTGCCGCAGACTTGCGAGCCGATAGTCTCCGAACTCGCCGTCGCGATAGTGCCGCGTCCCCGAAGTGTGCGTGAGGATGCGCCGTACCGTGATGGGCTTTTGCTTCTCGGGGTAGTAAGGCAGGTAGGTCTGGATCGTCGCGTCGAGGTCGACCTTGCCCTGTTCGACGAGCTGCATCACGGCGACAGTCGAGAGCACCTTCGAAACCGAGCCGACGTTGTGCACCGTACGGCCGTCTTGCGGCGTGCGATTGTCGAGCTCGGCGAAACCCACCCCGCCCGAGAAGACGATCTTGCCGTCCAGCGACACCGCCGCCGACAAGCCCGGAACGTCCGTCTCCACGCGAACCCGCTCGAGGTAATCGAGAATCCGCCGCGGATCGACCGGCGACTCCGCGAAGCACAGCGCCGGCAAGGCAAGTAAACAAATCAGCAGGAACCAAACGCGGCGTCGCATTGCGGCGCAGTGTACAGCATCGCGCGAAGCCGGGGCCAACTCGCTGGAAAGCAAAACGGCGGACCGAAGTCCGCCGCAGATTGATTGAATGTGGATTCGACTACGCCGGCGAAGGCTGACCGCCTTCCAAGCCCGGCGAGCGGGACGGCTTCGGCGAAGGCGCCAAGATTTCTTGCTTGTCCCCTTCTTCCTCGTCGCCCGGGTATTTCGTCGCCAACGGCGCCAGCTCGCGACCCTCGATCAGGTCCATCACTTCCTTGCCGTCGAGCACTTCGCGCTCGAGCAGCGCCTCGGAGATGCGCACCATCGCGTCACGGTACTCTTCGATGATCTTCTTGGCGCGGTTGTAGCCTTCCATCACGAGCCCGTTGACTTCGGCGTCAATGCGAATCGCCGTCGCCTCGGAGTAATCGCGATGCTGCGAAATCTCGCGGCCCAAAAAGATCTGCTCTTCCTTCTTGCCGAAGGTCAGCGGACCCATCGAGCTCATGCCCCACTCGCACACCATCTGGCGAGCGAGCGAAGTGGACTGCTCGATGTCGTTGCCGGCCCCGGTCGTCATGTGATCGAGGAAGATCTCCTCGGCGATGCGGCCGCCCATCAAGATCGCCAGCCGCGCGCGCAAATACTCCTTCGAGTAGGTGTGCTTGTCGTCGACCGGCAACTGCATCGTCACGCCCAGCGCCTGGCCGCGCGGGATGATCGTCACCTTGTGCAGCGGGTCGGCGTCGCCCACCAACGCCGCTACGATGGCGTGTCCGGCCTCGTGGTATGCGGTGTTTTTCTTTTCGTCCTCGGTCAAGATCATCGAACGCCGCTCGGCGCCCATCATCACCTTGTCCTTGGCGAGCTCGAAGTCGTGCATCGTCACGACCTTGCGATTCTGCCGTGCGGCGAACAACGCCGCCTCGTTGCACAGGTTCGACAGGTCGGCGCCGGAGAAGCCCGGGGTGCCTCGCGCCAGCACCAGCAGATCGACGTCCTTCGCAAGCGGAACCTTGCGCGAGTGCACCCGCAGAATGCCTTCGCGGCCGCGCACGTCAGGGCGATTCACTACGACACGGCGGTCGAAACGACCGGGCCGCAGCAGCGCCGGATCCAGCACGTCAGGCCGGTTCGTGGCCGCCATCAAGATGACGCCTTCGTTCGAGTCGAAGCCGTCCATCTCCACCAGCAATTGGTTCAGCGTCTGCTCGCGCTCGTCATGACCGCCGCCCAAGCCCGCGCCGCGATGGCGGCCGACGGCGTCGATCTCATCGATGAAGATGATGCACGGAGCCGACTTCTTGCCTTGTTCGAACAGGTCGCGGACGCGGCTCGCGCCCACGCCGACGAACATCTCGACGAAGTCGGAACCCGAAATCGAGAAGAAGGGGACGTTCGCTTCGCCCGCGACCGCTCGCGCCAGCAGGGTCTTGCCCGTGCCGGGAGGTCCGACCAGCAGCACGCCCTTCGGGATGCGGCCGCCGAGCTTTTGGAATTTCTGCGGCTCGCGCAGAAACTCGATAATCTCGTGCAGCTCTTCCTTGGCTTCATCGACGCCCGCGACGTCCTTGAACGTCACCTTCTTTTGCTGGCTCGTCAGCAGCCGGGCGCGGCTCTTGCCGAAGCTCAGCGCCTTGTTCCCGCCGGCCTGCATCTGGCGCATCATGAAGATCCAGAAGCCGAACAGCAGGATGAAGGGCGAAGCGTTGATCAAGAAGCTCAGCCAAGCCGGCGTCGACGACTGCTGCACGTTGATCACAACGTTGTGCTCGGTCAGCAAGTCATAGATTCCCGGGTAGTTCGGCAGCAAGTCGACCTTGAACGTCTGACCATCTTTCAGCTTGCCGTCCACCTCGACGCCATTCGTGATGGTCACCGAGTCGACGTTGTCGCCCATGGCCTCTTGACGGAATTGCGAGAAGTTGAATTGCTTTTCACCGGGCCCCTTGCCGGTGCGCACGACCTGCCAAAGCAGAACAGCCGTGCAGAGCATGACCACCCAGAAGACAGCGGTCTTGACAGTTGAATTCACGATATTGCTTCCTCAGCCGGTCCCGTGAACGCGCTTCCCAGGACCTTCATTTCTTATAGACGCCCGAGAACCAATCTTCGATACGGCGAATTTCCCTTCCTTCCGCCGTGATTTCCCTTACTTCTAGTGCAGGGTCCGTAGATCGCTTCACAGTAAAGTCGGAGTCTACGCCGAAGGCCCGAGTCCAAATGACCCGCTCGCAGCCTTCCTCCCCCGCGACAATCACCGGCCAACTCCACCTGTCCCAAGCAGCCACGCGGCCCTGTTGGAACAGGCTTCGCAGCTTTTCAGGCCCCCGTTCGGGCGCTCGCTTCAACCTGTCGCCCGGTCGCCAACCCCGCAGCACCAAGGGCTTCGGAACCAGCTTCCAGTCGATCAACTGCCGAACTGCCTCATTATAGACTTTCGCATCGGCCAGCCGTACCGTTACATGAGCCGAGAAGTCCGGAACGGCGGCTGACGTCGGCGGCTCCAGAACCGTCGGAATCGCCGCTGGGCCGCGTCCCGGCGACCCGCTCAGGCGCAGCCAACCGAAGGACCGCCGGGCGCTCAAACCCGCGAATTCCAAACCCCCGTCGCCGCCAGGGCTCGTCGCTAGCTCAGCAAGCTCGGCAAGGCGATCAGCCCCCAAACCGTCCGCCGCGGCGCCCGCTTCCAGCGCCGCACGCCGCAGCACACGCGCGAGCAACGCCGGATGCAGAGCAGCGGCCCGGTCGCAATCGATGGTCACGGCCCCTTCGGAGCGCCGCACGACCAGCTCGCCGAGCCGCCGCTCCACCTCGCCGCGCCAATAGTCCTCATCGGCCGCCGCTCGCGCGGCATGACGCGCCAATGCGGCGTCAATCCGCGGGTTCCAATCGCGCCGCAGCCGCGGCAGCAGCTCATGCCGAATCCGGTTCCGCGCGAATCGCGTGTCGAGGTTGGAGGCGTCTTCGCGCCACGCGGCGCCGCGCTCGCGAAGCCAGCGAACAATCTCCGCGCGTTCGATCTCGATCAGCGGGCGGATGATCCCGGGCTCGCGAGTCGGCAGGATTCCCGCCAGGCCCGCCGTCCCCGCCCCGCGCATGAGCCGAAACAGCACGGTTTCGGCCTGGTCGCTCCGCGTATGTCCGGTCGCAATGCGGTCGAACGTCCTGTCCGCGATGAGCTCCTCAAAAAAGGCGTAGCGCGCCTGTCGGCCGGCAGCCTCCAGGTTCCGCGATTCGTCGAGGGCGGCGCGGCGCGCATGAAAGGGCAGCTCCAGCCGCTCGGCCAATTCCCGGACGAACCGCTCGTCCGCATCGGATTGGGCCCCGCGTAAGCCGTGATTGAGGTGCACGACGCCCAGCTCGATCCCCAGCCGCTTCGACAGCTCCACAAGAACCAGCAGCAAGGCGACCGAATCCGCGCCGCCTGACACAGCGACCCCAACACGCTCGCCGGGGCGCGTCATTGCGTGCCTACCTAGGGTCTTGCGGACCTTATCGGTCACATTCCCATTCTAGGGGCGGTTTTGCGCGGTCACAGGGAAACTTCCGTCTCGACCGGCGCGGCGTAGTCGACGCCCGGCACAGCGAACCCGAACAGCCGGTTGAAGTCGTTGCGAAAGCCCGCGAAATCAGACACTTCGTCGAGGTTCTCGGTGGTCACGCCAGGCCATACGGCCATGACTTCCGCCTGCACGTCCGGGCGCATCTCCAGATCGTCGAGACGGATCAGGCGGTTTTCGTCCGTCCGAGGCGTTTTCGCGGCTGCAAGATGCTCGAAGCAGAGCCGCCGCATCTGCTCGAGCGTTCCCTCGTGCACCCCTTTTTCTTTCATGACCTTGAACAGCAGGCTCATGTACAGGGGAACCACCGGAATCGCCGCCGAGGCCTGCGTCACCACGGCCTTGTTCACCGCCACCCAGGCGCCGCCGCCGAGTTCCTTTTCGAGCTTTTCGTGCAAGGTTCCGGCGGTCGCCTCCAAGTCCTTCTTCGCGGCGCCGATCGTCCCTTCGCGGTAGATCGCGTAGGTCAGCTCCGGGCCCACGTACGAGTAGGCGAGCGTCCGCGCCCCTTCGGCCAGCAGCCCCTCTTGCAGCAGCCGCTCGACCCACCAGCTCCAATCTTCGCCGCCCATCACCGCCACGGTGGAGGCGATCTCGTCCTCGGTCGCAGGCTCCACCGACACTTCGCCGACCTGCTTGGTCGCCAAATCGATGGTCTTGCCGGTGTACGAGGCGCCGATCGGCTTGAGCGCCGACATGTGCGTCTCGCCCGTCCGCGGGTTCGTGCGCCGCGGCGACGCCAGGCTGTAGACCAGCAGGTCGACTTTCCCGAGCTCGCGCCGGATGGTCTCGACCGCCTCCGTCTTCACTTCTTCGGAAAAGGCGTCGCCGTTGATGCTCTGCGCCCACAAGCCTTCGGCGCGAGCCTGAGCCTGCATCGCCGCAACGTTGTAGTAGCCGGCCGTCGCGGTGCGCTTGCCGGCGGGCTCTTTTTCAAAGCAAACACCCAGCGTCTTGGCGTCGAAGCCCCAGGCCAGCGCGATTCTCGTCGCCAGCCCGTAACCGGTCGACGAGCCGATCACGAGCGCGCGCTTCGGGCCTGACGCCCCAGCGGGGCGCGCCGCACGCACTGCATCGATCTGGTCCGCCACGACTTGGGCGCAACCCGCCGGATGAGCGTTGACGCAGATGAACCCGCGCGCGCGCTGCTGGATGACTTGTTGGGGCATGAGAAAATGAAGAAGCGGAGGCCGCGCCCTACGTGGCGGCCAAGTAGTCCATCCTACCGCCGTCCGCCAGCAGGAACTGCGCCGTCATGAAGCTCGCATCGTCAGACGCCAGAAAGGCGGCGACGGCGGCGATGTCCGCCGGGTCTCCGATTCTCCGCAGCATGGAGAGCGCGGTGATCTTGTCGATCGTTTGCCGCATCTGCGCCTCATCCTTTCCGGACGAAACCATGTCAGTCAGCGTAAAGCCTGGCAGGATGGCGTTGACGGTGACGCCGCCGGGGCCGAGCTCGAGGGCGAAGCGCTTCGTCAAGCTCAGCACGGCGCCTTTGGTGGCCGCGTACATCGTCGTCCCCGGCATCGAAGTGCCCACGGCGGCGTTGGACGAAAGGTTGATGATGCGTCCCCAGCCGCGCTCCGTCATTCCGGGCGCGACGGCGGCCGACATGTAAACCAAGCCTTTGACATTGGTCTTCCACATCTGGTCGAATTCATCTTCGCTGTATTCGAGCAGGCTGCTGGGGTAGAGCAGACCGGCGTTGTTGACCAGGATGTCGACCGCGCCGAGGCCGGAAGTCACGGTTTCAACCATGCCGCGAACTTCCGCTTCCACCGCGACGTCGGCTTTCACGCTCAGGGCGCGGCCCTCCGCTTCCTCGATGAGGCGAACGGTTTCGTCGGCGGCGTCGGAATGCGAGCGGTAGTTCACAGCGACGGCCGCGCCCTCCGAGGCCAGTCGTCGAGCGATGGCCCGGCCGATGCCGCGGGAGCCGCCCGTCACCAGAGCAACGCGCCCGTGAAGTCGCGGAGATTTCATAACAAGCTGTTCATTCTAAACGAACAGAGCGAACGAGAAGACATCGATATCGCCGACAATCGTCGAATCTAGATACGATGGCGAAGAAGAAGTATGCAGATCGATATCAATGCGCCTACTGTTGACCCGCAAACCAGCGACGCGGTCGAGGCAGGCCCGAACCTGAAACTGCCGCCTCCGAAGGTCGCTTACTTTTCGATGGAAATCGCGCTGGCGGCCGACATTCCGACCTACAGCGGCGGTCTCGGCGTTCTCGCGGGCGACACCTTGAGATCGGCCGCGGACCTCGGCGTGCCGATGGTCGGGGTGACGCTGCTGTACCGCCAAGGCTATTTCGAGCAATCTTTAGACGAGAAGGGCAGCCAAACCGAGTCGCCGGTCGACTGGGACCCCGCCGAGAAGCTCGAGCTGCTCGACCCGCTCGCCACGGTCACAATCGAAGGCCGGCCGGTCCATATCCGTTGCTGGCGCTACCTGATTCGCGGCGTCACCGGTCACATCGTGCCGGTGTATCTGCTCGACACCAGCCCCGCCACCAACGCCGATTTCGACCGCACCCTCACCGATCACCTCTACGGCGGGGATCAGCGCTATCGCCTTTGCCAGGAGTTGATCCTGGGCATGGGCGGCATGGTGATGCTCGCCAAGCTGAACTATCGCGACATCGAGTGCTACCACATGAACGAAGGGCACTCGGCGCTGCTGACTCTGCGCCTGGTTGAGCGGCGGCTCGCCCGCAACGGTCACGCGACGCCCAATGCGGAAGACTTGGCGATCATCCGCCGCAACTGCGTATTCACGACCCACACGCCCGTTCCGGCCGGTCACGATCAGTTCGACGGCGAGCTTGGTGCGGCAAGTTTTGGGCGAGCGGCGCGCGGACTTGCTCTTCTCCACCGGCTTCGCCAAAGACAGCAATCTCAACATGACCCACCTGGCGTTGTTCCACTCGAACTACGTCAACGGCGTGGCGATGAAGCACGGCGAGGTCTCACGGGTGATGTTCCCGAACTATCGCATCAACGCCCTGACCAACGGCGTCCATGCGGCGACTTGGACCGCCAAAAGCGTGCAGGAGCTGTTTGACCGCGAGATTCCCGAGTGGCGCCACGACAATCTTTACCTGCGATACGCGATCAACATCGGTCTCGCGGATGTGCGCGAAGCGCATCGGCGGGCGAAGAAGACTCTGCTCGACGCCATCGAACGCGAAACGGGTAAGCAGCTCGACCTCGACGTCTTCACCCTCGGCTTCGCCCGTCGTGCGACCGGTTACAAGCGCGCCGACCTGTTGATAAGTCAGCCGGACCGGCTGCGCGCCATCGCCAAGAGGGCGGGCAAGATCCAAATCGTTTACGGCGGCAAAGCTCACCCTCACGACGAGGACGGCAAGCGCAAGATCGAGCAGATCTTCGCCGCCGCCAAGGGGCTCGAAGGCTCTGTGAAGGTCGTCTACGTGCCGAATTACAACTGGCGCTGGGGGGCTCTGATCACCCCCGGCGTCGACATCTGGCTCAATACGCCGCTGAAGCCGCGCGAGGCCTCGGGAACGAGCGGTATGAAGTGCGCCATGAACGGCGTGCCCAGCCTCAGCGTCCTCGACGGCTGGTGGATCGAGGGACATATCGAGAATCTCACCGGCTGGTCGATCGACGACAACGGCCGCGGCGAAGCCGGCGAGGCCGCCTCGCTCTACGACAAGCTCGAGCAGACCATCGTCCCGCTGTACTACAAAGAGCCGGACGCGTGGGCGAACATCATGCGCCAGTCGATGGCCCTCAACGGCTCGTTCTTCAATACGCAACGCATGCTGCTGCAGTACGTTTTCAATGCCTACGCCACGCACGGCGTATAGGTCGAGCCGAGCGTGATTTCCCGGCGATCGTCGTCGAGCTGGGTCAGGCGGATCTCGATTCGCTCCGGCGGCAACTGATCGCCGAACTTTTCACCCCACTCGACCAGTACGATTGCGTCTTGCCGGTCCCATAACTCGTCCAAACCCAAGGTCTCGAGCTCGGGGATGCGGTCGAGGCGATACAAATCGAGGTGGTAGACCTTCGGGCTCGAGCCGTGCTCGTGCATCAAGGCGAAGGTCGGGCTCGACACATCCGCGGCCGCCGCCGCTCCCAAACCCTCGACGATCCCTTTGGTCAACGTCGTCTTGCCCGCCCCCAGGTCTCCAATGAGCAAGACCAATTGCGGGGGGCGCAGCCGCGCCGCGATGCGGCGTCCGACCGCGAGCGTTTCGTCGGCCGTCGACGAAACAAAACGCTCCGCTTGTATGTCCTCCCTCATCCCGCTGCCGTTACGTCTCCAGCGTACTGGAATCGAGACGGGCGGGCTGTAACGGAAGCTGCTATGCGGATTATTGCCTTAATAACCTGCCTCGCCGCCGTACCCATCTGCCAGGCGGGCAGCGGCCTCATCCAACCGGCGCCTCACGAGCATGCGCCTCAAGAGCAAGGGGACTCCGTCGAGGAATCCTTCCAATGGCGCGACGCGGCGCAGCAATCGTTCCTGTTCCTGTCGCTGCAACACGCTTTTCGCCTTACCCAAGGCAAGACTCGCCAAGAGTTGGGCGGGCCTTTCTGGAACGACTACTGGCAATCGGCGAGCAGCCTGGGCGGCTGGCGCGACGGCGACTCCGTCTTCACGAACTACTTCGCCCACCCGGCGCAGGGGGCGGTTTCGGGCTACATTTTTCTTCAAAATTCGCCCGCCGGCCGGGAAACGTACTTTTCGAGCGACTCGCGGTACTGGAGCAGTCGTCTGAAGGCCATGGCCTTCGCGGCTCTCTACAGCGCGCAGTTCGAGTTGGGCCCCTACAGCGAAGCGTCGATCGGCAATGTGGGATTGCGCCCGCGAACGATGGGCTACGTCGACCTGGTGATGACCCCCGTCGGCGGCCTCGGCTGGATGCTCGCCGAAGACGCCGTCGATCGCTACGTGGTGCGGCCCCTGGAAAGCCGCACGAATCGGCCGATGGTGCGCTTCCTGCGCATGGCCCTCGGCCCCACCCGCAGCTTCGCCAACATCTTGCGCTTCAAGAAGCCCTGGCGACGCGACGACCGTGACTACGCCGGGTCCGCCGCGCTGCCCTCTTTGCCGTCTTCCTCGACCACCTCAGCGAGCCTGGGCGGCGCCCTTCCAAGCAACAACGACTAGGCCTCGCTGATACTCGCTGATCCGGCCGGACGCCTGAACCGCCGCTGGAAGACGGCCTCCGGCGGGCCGCCGAAAGCGGACGGAATCCCCACGACTTGAACAGCCGAGAATTTCGTGAGGGAATCCGCCGGCCTTCGTCGCTTTGCTCTTTCGAACGCGTAATTTGATCGAAGCCGGGCTTCGGTCCTTGGGAGCGGAGAAAACGATGGTTCCTGAATTCAACAAGTCGCTCGACCAAGCCCCCGCGGCGCGCTATCTGGTCGTCAAGTCGGGCACGAGCCGCCTCGTGGTGCTCGACGGAACGGACATTCGACCAGGAGCGGAGGGGCGCGGCGAAATCTTGCGCCTGATGAAGGGGGCGGACGGTTGCGGCGGCCTCGGCGGAGCAAACTCGCAGGAGAACAAAGTCGCTCTCGTTTGGCCGAGGGAGGGAGAATCTTCGTTTCAATTTCGCTTCTACCAAGTCGTCCCGGGCGAGAACGCGGTGCTGCCGATGGAGTGCTCCAACAGCGCCTCCTCCGCTGCAATGCTGGCCTCTCTGGGGAAGCACGGGCGAATGAGCGCCGAGCGTTGGAAGAGCGGTAAACCTGTCGACGGGCCAGAGAATGGAGTTGACTTCGGAATGCGATCGCGGCATCGCCCAGGCCTGGCGGATTCGGTATCTGTCGACTCGCAAGTCTCGTGAAGCCTTGGGCAGCCTGGCCGGCGTCCAGACCGTCCAGGTCGGCAAGCGAACGGTGCGCTTCGAGGCGGTGCTTAACGGCAATCTGTTCCTGTTCGCCGCCATCGCGCCCGAGCTCGTCGACCAATCCCTGACCGAGGCCCTCGCCGAGGCGGGCATGGCGGCGGCCCGCAGCGCGGGGTTCGAGCCGCCGGATGGCCTACCACCCGAAAGTCGTTCCCTACGAGGTCGAGGCCTACGGCGAATATGCCGCGGTGCGGACCGCAAGCCACTACCGCGGCGAGCGGCACCACTCGTTTCCGGGATCCGCGGGCATGACCTTGGCCGCCTATCTGGAACGAACTTCGCCGACCCCGTCTCGCTCCCGCCGCCGTTCCTGGACCATCCGGCATCCGAGCGGAGAGTTTGACGTTCGCCTCCGGTTCGACGCGGAATCGCGGGACAGCCTCTCTTGGACTGAGTTCACCACGCCCGTGAAGGTGCTAGCTTGGGGTTCGGCCGACATGCCTTGGCGGTCGAGAAACTAGTTTCATGTACGGAATCGCCGGGATGGTCTTGGACGAGCCTCGTGATCCCCAGGCAGTAGAGGTGGCCCGTTGACGGAGCCGAAAGCGGAAGAGTTGAAGCTGGCCGAGGCGCTCCTCGAAGCGGGCGTCGTCGACACCCATTTTCACGTCGGCCCGGAGCTGCTGCCGCGACGTTACGACGCCCTGGAGCTGGCGCGGGCGGCGCGGAGCTGGAACGCCACCCTCGTACTGAAGAACCACACCTACCCCACCACGCCGCTCGCGTCGCTGGCGCGCAAGCATGAAGGCGTGCGGCTGCTGGGCGGCACAGTCTTGAACCGCTTCGTCGGCGGCCTGAGCTCCGACGCCGTCACCTCCGCCGCGAGCGGCAATCGCACCGAGCCGCAGATCGAGCAGGAGGAGCCCCCGTTCGTCGTGTGGATGCCCACCGTGCACGCCCAGGCGCACCTCGACGTTCTGGGACACGCTTTCGATCCCCGCTGGTCGGGCGGCTGCGAGAGTTGCGACAGCGCGCTCGACGGCGCCGCGGCGGCGCAAGAGGACGCCGTGACGGTCTTCGAGCGTGACGGCACGCCGGCCGGCGAGCTGCCGGCGGTGCTCAAGGCGATCGCCGCCGCGGGAGCGCGGCTCGCGACCGGGCACTTGTCGGCCGACGAGGTGATGCGACTCGTTCCGATGGCTCTGGACGCGGGCGTGCCGGCGGTCATCCTCACGCACCCGCACTATCCCTCGATCCAATTATCGGACGATCAGTTGGTCGAGCTGACCGGCGACGACCGAGTTTTCATCGAGCACTGCTTTGCGATTCATACCATCGAAAAAGTGCCCCTGGAGCGTTTTGTGGAGTCCATACGAAGGACGGGCCTGGGCCAGGTCATCTTGTCCACGGATTTCGGTCAAATTCATAGCGACCCGTTCCCCGACTGCACCGTGCGGTTCGCGCGCGCCATGGATGAGCGCTGGCCTCGCGAGTTCGGCAGGGAAGGATTGCTGCGGCTCTTCAGCGAGAATCCGCGGCGTGCGCTCGGGCTTGCTCGTTGAGAAGCTGTTGAGGAGATGCGCGCCTTGAAAGTCGCAATTGTGGGCGGCAGCGTCGCAGGGCTGGCGGCGGCCCGTACGCTGCTCAAACTTGGCGTCGATGTATGCGTCTTCGAGCGTTCTCGCGGGAACCTCGCCGACCGCGGCGCGGGCATCTCGCTGGACCCGGCCGTGGTCCCGCTCATCGGCGCGGTGCGGGGGACGCAGATTCGAGGCCGCGTCGTCGTCGGCCGCTCGGGACGCGAGCTGTGGCGACACGCCGCCGCCAAGTTCGTCACCTCGTGGTCGCAGATCTATCGGACCTTGGCCGCCGGCGTTCCGGAGCGGCTGATCCGCCGCGGCGAACCAGTCGTACGTTGCGCGACACAGGAAGATTTCGCGGAGCTGCATCTTGAGAACGGACCGCCGGAACGCTTCGATCTAGTCATCGGGGCGGACGGCGTCGGCTCCACCGTGCGCCTCGCCGTGGAACCGGACTTCGCTCCCGCCTACTGCGGCTACGTCGCGATTCGGGGCGTGACGCCGGAAGAGGCGTTGCCCGCGGCCGGCGAACCGCTGGCGCGCTTGGCCGACGATCCGGGATTGGTCAATCTATACGGCTCGATGACCCATGCCGTCGCCTATTGGGTGCCGCTGCGGGACGGCGGCAGAGGGCTCAATTGGATGTGGTACCGCAACGTGCCCGCCGATGAGCTGGACGCCTTCCTCTCCGATGACGCCGGCAGGGTCCGCCGCTGGTCGTTGCCGCCCGGACGCATGCCGCCCGAGTCACGCTCGAAGCTTTTGTCCGAGATGCGGGAACAGTTGCCGGAAAGCCTGTTTCTGGTCGCCAAGGCTGCGCCGGAGCTGTCGCAACAGGCCATTTACCGCGGCGTGCCGGAGTCCGTCGTGAGCGGCCGCGCGATCTTGATCGGCGATGCCGGGCATGTCGCGATTCCTCACATCGGCGCCGGGGTCTCATTGGCGATGCGCGATGTTGCGGCGCTCGCCGAGAGCTGGGATCCCGCCGACCTCCACGCCTCGCTCGCCACCTGGGGTCGCCGGCAACGGGAAGACGCGGACCGCAACCTGCAGGCCGCTGTGAAGCTAGGCCAATCCCTGCAACTGGAGAAACACGACTGGGAGACTTGGACGCCCCAGCGCTTCGACGCATGGTGGTCGGGGATCACAGCCGGTCACGGGCTTTACTTTGAAGCTGAGAACAAGGGCGGCCTGACGACGGGAGAGACGATCGGATGAGTGACCCAATCGAGCGTTTGCCGGCCCGCACTGCCACGAACCCGTACCGGTAACGGAAGGCTACACTCGCGCGAAGGCGGAGCGGCGGATACCTAAGTTATTGAATCGAATGGCGGGCACGACGAGACTCGAACTCGCGACCTCCGGCGTGACAGGCCGGCGTTCTAACCAACTGAACTACGTGCCCGTATGTTGCTGAGGCTCGGCGGGATGGAATGAGCCCCTGGCGTCTACGTTCAAAGTGCGCCCGGTAAGGGCGCACTTCCCTGAGACTAGCACGTAACGACGCGCCCGGGCAATCGCAACGCCGCGCCTCAGCGCACCCAGAGCTTGGTCTGCTTCGACGCGACGCCGTTCACCGCGAACGCCAACGTTTGAGCGCCGCTCGGCGTATCGCCCGCCAGCGTAATATTCGCCTGGTACAAGCCCACGTAGCCGGGCGTCAGCCCCGAGAACGAGACTCCCGCCGCCCGGCCTCCGACGCTCGCCGCGGGCGTCGCCAAGGTTCGAGCGAGCGGCGAGGCCGCCGCTGCTTCGCCGGACTGCTGCTCTTCATCCACAGGTCCCCAACCCGTGCCGTAGACGACGATCGTCTCGCCGGGAACGGCCGGGCTGTCAGACGTGATCACGGAGCCGTCAGCGTGCGTCGCGACCGCCAGCAGGTCGCCGAACCAGTCGAATTCGAAAATCCCGGGCGCCGTGTCGGCCAGGTTGAGCGTCACCGGCTCGCTGACCGAGTCTTCGATGCGCGTTTTGACCAGCGCGAAATTGAGGCCCTGGAACTCCCACGGCACTTGTACGTTGAGCTGACCGTCGCTTGAGAAAAAGAAGTGCGCCGGCACGCTCACTCCCGTCTCCGGGAAATCGAAGCTCATGCTCACATGCTTGAGCGCGATCGGCAGCGGCAAGCTCATCGCCGACCCGGTGAGCTCCGATAAAGCGTCGCCGAAGACGGAAACAATCGACCCCGGCGCCACCGCGCGGCCGGCGGCGAAGCCGGCCCCGTTGACGATTCCCGAGATGAACGGCTTCACCCGCGCCTCGTTCAAGAACGGCACGGTCAGGTTTCCGGCCTTGGCCTGATAGTCCTGAAAGCCGGGGTCCGGCCCCATGTCCGTATCCGCCGCGGCCACGCCAAATGCGTCGGTCGCGGGATCGGCCTGCACGATCGCTCCGCCGCCGTCGACGACCGAGAAGGTGACGGGAAGGTCCGGCACGAGCGCGCCGAACTGGTCGACCACTTTCAAGATCAACAGCTCGGGATGGGGCTCGTTGATCGTTCCGACGACGCCGGTCCCCGCGATGGCGAAGGAGTTGTGCGGCACGCCGTCGCCGACGAAGAACTGGTACGGCACGTTGAGGATCTGGTTGTCGACGCTGTTCGAGATGCGAATGTAGCCTTCGTAGCGGCCGGGCTGCGGAACGGCGCCGCGCAAGTTGACGGTCAGCTCCGTCTCCTCGCCTGCGCGAAGCGTGAATTGAGTCGTTTGGGCGCCGTTGACGTCGACCGAGGCGGAAGCCGTCGACCCTCGCACGAAGACGTCCGCCGTGTAGATGCGCATCCGGTCAGTCACATTGGCCACCAGGAGCGATGTGCTGAACGGCAGCGCCGCGCCGTTCAACTGGCCGAAGCCCAGGGTCGCCGGATCGACGACGGCCGACGGCTCGATCGCGGCCCGCACGTCGACAAGCCCGGCGCCGACCGCGGTCACGCGCTCCAGACCTTCCGGCCCGAACACGGCGGCGGAGTTGGCGGTGTTGATGACGGCGGAGCGCACCTGAAAGTTCGTCAGCGTCGGGTTGTTCTGCCACACCAGCGCCGCCGCGCCGGCGACGAAGGGCGCTGCGAAGCTCGTCCCGTCCAGCGAGAGGAAACCGGTCTTGGTGTAGGCGTCGCCGTTGGGGTCGAAGCTCTGCCCGGCGGAGTAGATGAACGTGCCGGGGGCGACGATTTCAGGTTTGATGCCGCCGCCCACGCTGGGCCCGCGCGAGCTGAACGGCGCAAGCTGATCGGACGCGGTCGACATGCTGTGGTGCGCGGGATCGAGCGTCACGGTCACGTCGCCGCCCTGGAGCGCATTCAACAGTTGCTGCCCGTCCGAGTAGCCGATCGTAAACGTCGGAATGTCCGTCGTCTCGAGACCGAGAATCACTTCGGGAAACGGACGATCCTCGGTGTTGATCATGACCACGCCCACGGCCCCGGCCTGATCGGCGAACTCCACTTTGAATTCGGGCGGGCATCCGCCGCGGTCGATCACGGCGATGCGCCCTTGGAACGAGAAGTCGGGGAATGGCGAACACCCCAGCGGATCGCCTTGGGTCGCGGCGGCGAGCGCCGGCGAACTGAAGGGAGCCGTCGGTCGCGGCCCCACGCCCGACAGCGCATCGATCGTGCGCCCGGAATAGCTGACGGACTCGAGCAACTGCCGGCTGTTCACCGTTGCGCCGACCGCGATCACATCCAACGCCGTGGCGGGGGTGCTAATCGAGTTCAGGGTCGGAAAATCCTGTTCCCCCAAGGCGCCGCCGTTGCCGGCCGCCGCGACGATCACGACGCCGAAGCCCTCCATCGTGTTCTCGGCGGCCTCGGCCAGCGGATCGCATAGCGCCTCGCTGTCGGTGCGGCACAGATCCCAGGGGAACTGCGCAATGGCGCCGAAGCTGACCGTGAGCACGTCCATCCCGTCGACCGCCGCGTCGTCGAGGGCCGCGATGATGGCCATGTCGTTCGAGAAATCGTTGATGCCCGGCGACCCGAATATTCTGTAGTTGCCGAGATAAGCCTTGGGCGCCACGCCGACGAGTCGTCCGACATCGGAATCCACCGGCTCGCCGGCGGCGATCATCGCGACGGCGGTCCCGTGGCCGATGCGATCGCGCGGCGTCGTATCGTCGGGGCGCGAAAAAACCGGATCGGCGTCACTGAGCAAGTTGACGTAGCTGCGCGCCGCGATGACCTTGCCGTTGGTGAACTTGCGATTCTCAGGCAAGCTCTTTGGAAATCCCGGCGGCGGCGTGAGCGAAGAGTCTTGAAACGCCGGATGCGTGATGTCGATGCCCGTATCGATCACGCCGATGCGGATGCCCTCGCCTGCGCGGCTGTCGCCTCCCAACGCCGCGCGCGCCGCCGGAGCGCGGATGATGTCGTTCGCGGCGTTGATAAACGGCTTGATGCGCCGCGCGACCGACACGCTCCGCACGCCCGCTTGCATGCGGATTTGCTCGGCCTGCGCGCGCGTGGCTCGAACAAAGACGGCATTGAGCACGTTCTGCGTCGAGCCGAGGACGCGCACGCCGTCTTGCTCGAATCGCCTGATGTACCGCTCTTGCTTCGCCGACAGCTCTTCTCCGAGAGCCTTGACCTTTTGCGCCTCAGGCTTGGCGCCGCGGCGTCCGTCGGCCACCTGCCTCGCGACGGGGTCGCCCTCGAGAATCACCGTGTAGCCGCGGATGGCATCAGCCGCGCAGAGCGGCGTCAACAGCAGCAGAGCAAGCGTCGCGGCGGCTGCCCAGCGATAGACGGCTATGGTCATAGACCTACCTTCCAGCTTTCTTTCGGACGAGGTTGTCCGAAACGTCGTTACACGTTTCTTTCAGAAGAGAAGCAACGCTAAAAGGAGAGACGCAGAACGAACTGCACCGTGCGATTGACGCCTTCAGAGCGCACGACGCCGAAATAAGGATCGTTGATATTGGCGAACGGCGCAGCCCAGTTCTTGTTGCCGAACACGTTCAAAAAGTCAAAGCCGATCTCGCTCGAAACCTGCTCGCTCACATTGAACGGCCGCGACAGGCGCAGGTCCCATTGCTGAAAACCTTGCATGCGGAAGGCGTTGCGGCCGAGATTGCCTTGGCGCGTCTCGGAAAAATCCGTCGGCGCGACCGCCCGGAAGACGGTCGGGTCGAAAGCGAATCGTCCGGTCACCGTGCGACCGTCCTGATAGGTAAACGTCCGCACTTGGCTGGGATCGAGTCGACCGAACTCGCCGACGATGTCCGGTCGGCCCACGCGCGTGAACGAGAATGTCGGATCTTCCGATTGTCGAATATCGAGCGGCAGACCGGACCGCCACCGCCAGACGCCGCTTAGGCTCCAGCGATCCAGGAACGCGATGCTCGCCGGCCAACTGCGCGGTAAGCGCGGCTCCCACACCCACGTCGCGGTGAGATTGTGCCGGCGGTCGAAGTTCGAGACCGTCCAGTTCTCCGTGACGAGGTTTTCGCCGAAGACGCTCGAGCCGTTGTCGTCCGAGCGCGACCAGACGTAGCCGATGTCGAACGCCAGCCCGCGCCGCAAGTAGCGATTGGCCCTGAGCTGTAGACCGTTATAACGGCTGTCGCCGGTCGATTCGAATTGCCGCACATCAGCAAGGCTCGAGAACAGACGCATGCTGCGGACCGAGGCGAAGCCGAACAGCGGGTTGCGCACGAATGTGTTCAGCTCGCGCTGGCGCTGGAGCCGCAGCGAACGCGTGCCGACGTAGACCGCGCTGACGAAGACGCCGCCGGGCAACAGCCGCTGCAGGCCGAGGTTCCACTGGTGCGCGCGAGCATTCTGAAGATCGCGGTCGAACACAAGCAGCGGGTAGCGCACGATGTTCTGCCGGAACGCCGCCTCGCTCGATCCGCCGATCGACCCGAACGGCCGGCTGAACGCCCCTTGCGCGGCCGCGGCGGAGTTGAAGCGAAAGCGGTTGTCGACGCTGAAAGGCGGGTATGTCGCTTGGAACAATGCGGCGGCGCTCGACCCCGCGAAAGCTCCGAAATCGTAAAACTGCCCGTAAGACGCGCGCAGCACGGAGCGTCCCGACTCGCCCAGCAACACCCGCGACCAGCGGCTCGTGCCGGTCGGCGACCACGCCAAACCGATGCGCGGAGCGAAGTTGCGGCCGTTTGTCTCCACCGTCGAGCGCGGCAGCGCGCCGAAGTCGCCGTCTTGATCGCCGGGGAAGATCAGATTGCGCAGCGTGTCGGGAAACCGCGCGCTCACGGCCCCCGTTCGAAACGCCGCGATCCGGTCCTGCGTGTCGACCGCCGGCGGCTGCGACTCGAAACGCAGTCCCAGCGTCAATTGGAAGCCGCGGAATGGCCGAATCTCACCCTCGCCGTAGGCCGCGAAAGCCCGCCAGCGCAAGTTCAAGTCGCGCGGCGTCTGAAGCTGATATTGGCCGGGCAGGCCCAGCAGCAGATTACGCAAGCCGTTCGGCCGCGAGCGAATCGGCGGCTCGGGAGGCGCGGGAAAGCTGAAGCTGCCGGCGAAGTTCTCGGTGTTCTTGAACGGCCAGCCGCCGTTCTCATACAGCGCGCCCGCGCGCAGCGCAAAACCGCGGTGACGCCACTCGAGATCGTGCCCGATCTGCCACGTGGTTTGCGCCGACTCTTCCGAGGAGATGAAGGGTCCGATGCGCAGCCTTTCAAAGCCCGCGTCGTCATACAGCGTCAGATCAGGCAGCGTGCCGGGGTTCACTCCAAAGCTGGCGAAGTCGAAACCGAAGTTGTTGGCGGTCGAGTCGCGCACGTCGGGGTTGCCCAGCCAACTGGCGATCGACAGACGCTGGCCCGACAAGCGCGTCGTCTGCACGAAATCGGGCGACAGGGTCTGCGTCAGCGATATCTGCGCGCTGTTTGACAATTGACGCCGATCGTTGGCGGTTCCCGGAGCGATCGACTCGATGCCGGTCAGGGGCGACAGCACGTCGTTGCGGTAGACCAGATGGCTCGCGTTCAAGCTGAACCGGCGGCCGCTCTTGTCCAGGCGGGTCAGCAGCGTCTTGCCGCTCGAATCGAGCGTCCGCTCGCCGCGGTAGAGCGTTTCGCCCGCATTCGGCTCAGGCAGGAAGACGCCCAGATACTTCTGCATCAACGGGTCGAGCTGCGCCTGAGGAATGATTCCGTTCGGAAAAGGCGCTCCCGAAAAGGGATCAAGCGGCGGCGACGCGAGGCCGGAGAGATCCCCCGACCGTTCAGCCAGGCTCAGCACGCTCGCGGCTTCGGTTTGCCGCCGCGTCGTCGCCCAGCCTTCAGCGTCGGCGAACAAGAAGAGTTTACGCTTCGACAGCAGCGGGCCGCCGATCTGACCTCCGCCCATCCAGCCGCCCATCGAATCGCTCGAGCCGTCGTAGGATTCCAGACTGTGCTGGTGCGGTCGCAGGTAGCCGCGCAGTCCGCCGTGCCAGCTTTCGCCGCCGCTGCGGGTCGTGGCGCGCACCACCGCGCCCGAATTGCGGCCCTCGGCCGCCGAATAGGTGTGCGTGACCACCCGGAAAGTCTCGAGCGCTTCGGGAGTCGGCGCGTACGTCGCCGCCTGAGCGCCCGTGAGCCGGTTTTGCGCGTTGTTCGAAGCGCCGTCGAGCTGGTAATTGATCGCCGAGCGCCGCGACCCGTTCGCGGACACCGCCGCCGCCCGGCCGCTGTTCGGATCCACCTCGAGCGACTCGACGGGCGTCAGACCCGGCACCAGCAGCAGCAGCTTGTCCGTCGCGGTGCGGCCTTCGCTCCCCAGCAGCACCGGCATGCCGGCGATCTGCTCGCGCACCATGCCGTATTCCAGGGCGATGGTCTCGATGCCGGCTCGTGGACGAGTCAGAGGCGGCGCGAGCGGTTCGAGCACGGCCGCCACCTCACGCGGCGAGTCGGGCAGCAGTTCATACGGACCCAGCCGCGCGGTTGCGTAGCCGTTCAGCTCGAACGACACCGAGTAGCGTCCCGTGGGCAGCTCGTTGAACCCGTATGCGCCCGCGATGTCGGTGTGATTCACCAGCACGCGGCCGGTGTCGAGGCTGATGAGGCCGACTTCCACATCGCGCAGCGGCTGCTGGGCCGAGTCGACGACGACGCCGAAGACCGCCGCGGAAGGACCCGGCCGCCGGTCGGCGGGCCCGGCCGCGAGCGAAACGGCGATCAGGAAGAATATTGCGAAGCGCATGGCCGCGCTATCGCGACTCGCGGGACAGATCGGTGAGTCGGCGAAGGCGCGTGTGGATGCGGTGCAGCAGCTCGCCGCTCGAACGCTCCCCGGATGCAATATTGACCGTATGCGAGGAGCCGGTGAAAAGCGTGGTCAGATTCTCGTCGAGGGCCAGAACCTCGGCGAGCAACGCATGGCTTTGCTCGGCGAGGGAGTCTTCGGGTAACACGGCATCGTCGCCCTGCGGACGGTAATTCCAATACTTGCGCGGCAGGGCTTCGGACAAGCTGTCATAGATCCCGGCCTCGAGATCCTCGGCGCGCTTGACGTGGAACGCGGCGAGACTGTCGAGGATTTCCCCGGCTCGGGCCGGATCATCGACGTCCGCCGCCGCGGCGTCGGACGTGATTTGCTCGAGCGCGTAGGCGTGCTCGAGCAACTGGTCCTGGTTGCGATAGATCCCGTCGATATAGCGCGCAATCTCGCCGTCAAGCGCGGCGGGAGGCGCGGCGCGGAACGATCGCCGCGCGGCGTCGCGATAGTGCTCGACCAGAGCCGTGCGGACCAATCCGCCCGGGGCCGATCCGGCGACTTGTCCGCCGCGGCGCGCCGCGGGGTCAGTGCGGTTGGAGCGCAGAGCGATTTCAAAGACCGGCTGCGAATCGCCGGACCTGCGCAGCACCGCTTGCTTGAAGCGCGCCAGAGTCGCTGCATCTTCGACCGTACCCTCGAGCACCAGCGATCCGCTGCGAATGACCGGCCGCACGTCCTCGCGCCACATGCCCGCCTCGACCAGCAGGCGCCGCCCTTCGAGCACGCGCAAGCGGTCGTGCGGCGATTGCGGCTCCAGGTCGGAGACGGCGGCGGGCGCCTTGCGGGCGGGCGGTTCGGGAATCGAGAACTCGGCGTTCAACCGAAAAGCGTTCGGGTAAACGGCTGCGATCAGACTCGGCGGGACGTCAGCCGGCGCCAAGGCGTCGACGGCGGGCGGCTGAACCTCACGGGTGAACGACGCGGTGAAAACTTCCGCTTGGGTCGCCTCGAGCGCGGCGACCGCTTCGGCCTTGACCGCTTGCGCGGGGATCGTTTCCGCCGCGATCATTTCCGAGGTCACTGCATCGGCGACGAACTGATCCGGTGAGTGTGTATCGTCGCCTTGCGCCATGGACGCGGCTGCGCGCGCTGGAGCGAGGGGCTCGACGACGGCGCTCGCCGCCTGAGTCGGCCGCTCGACCGGGCGCTGACCCAACCAAGCGCCGGCGAAAACAATCGCCACGGCGGCTGCGGCGGCCACATACGCCACCGACCAGCGCATCGGGAACTCCACGACCTTGGCGGCCGGTTGCAGCTCGCGGCGCAACGCTTCATGCGCGGCCAAGCGCCTCTCGAGCGGTTCGTCGGGAATCAGCGAGCGCAGCTCATGCTCCACGTCGCTGAGCAGCGACCGCATTCGCAATCCCGCGATCCCGCACTCCGCGCAACCGTCCAGATGCCGTGCCCGTTCGGCGGGCAGCGCCCCGTCGAGGTGCAGCAAAAGCTCTTCACGGGTCAAGTGGTAGTCCGCGGCAACGGCGCTGCGCATCAACCCGGCCTCGAGACGCGCCCAAGAGCGAGCGGGCATCTCCACCGGCTCGGACTCGATCGACGAGCGCAGCGCGGACGAAATGGACGTGAGTCGTCCCTGCAGCGTCCCAAGCGCCGCCCGGCACTCCGAGCAAGCCTCGAAATGCGCCGGCGCGTCGCCCTGCAACTCCCCGTCAGCGAGGAGCAGCAGTTCTTCTGTCGTGAGATGCTTCACGTTCGCTCGTCTCTTGCAACTTCTTGACCGCTCGGGCCACGTAGCTCGCGACGGTCGATATCGTGATGCCCAGCACCTCGCCGACCTCGCGAAACTTCAATCCTTCCGCCCGCAACTGCAAGCATTCCATTTCCACCGCGGTCAAGCGGTGCCAAGGCAGTTGCGAAACCTGGGCTCGAGCTTCCATCGATCCCGAGGATCGCGTCATCTGACTTTCGACCCTCAACCAACCGTCGTCGTCCAGCAGATCCGGCCGCCGCTTGCGCCCGTAATCCACTAGCAAGTTGTGCGCCACGCGAAACAGCCACGCCTTCGGTTGGGCGATCTGTTCGCCTTGGCTGCGGCATTGGAAGAAACGGATGAAGCTTTCTTGGGCGATGTCGTCCGCCGCAGAAAGATCGTCGAGGTGGTGTCGCAGGTAGCGTACCAGGCTATCGCGGTTCTCGGCGAAGAGCTCTTCCGTCTCCCACGCAGCGTTCGAGTCTTGGCCGAAGCGATCCAATATCGACTCCGACCCGCACGCATGCGTCGCCTCTAGCAGTAAGACGATCTAGCCGAGCTTTCTTACGGCACGCAAATCGATGCCGATGAGCGATTTAGCCACGCGACGGGTCTCCTACTATTGTCGGGCCGCTCGCGAATAACTGTCAATGGACCGCGGGAGAGTTTGCAGACGGCCCCCGGCGGCGCCAAAACCACCATGCCGGGAAGGCCAAAAAGGCCGTCCAGGCGGCTAATTGGGCGATTTTGGCCTCGATTCCGCCGTCGTAGACCAACTCGATCTCGCAGGGACCCTCGCACGGGGGATCGAGCACCATAAAGCCGAGACCGTCCGGACGGATCGGCGCCGGCAACCGTCCTAGGGTGTTTGCATGCCACCCGGACCGGTAACTTTCCTGTACGGAAATCAGGTCTTCGCCTGAGACGATCGCGTTGATCCGCATCGCGTTCGGGCGCTCCCACACCATCCGCGCGATCGGCAAGCTTTCATCCTCGAGCGCCGCGGCGTACCGCCGGATCGGCTCGACGTCCTCCACGTTGACCGCGGCGCGCGGCACGACGTCGTCCGCGCGAATGACATGAGCCAGTGACGTCGAACGCTGCGGCACGCCGAAGATGGCGTCGCCGCCGTCCCGCCACAGCTCCGGCAGCACAGCCTTGAACTTGTCGGCGTCTCGAAAGTTGCCGGGGTAGGAGTCGCGGCTTCCCGGTCCGCTGACGACGATCGCCTGCGCGCCGTAGACCCGCAGCCACATCGCGCTGCGCTCGCCGTCGCCGATCGTGTACGGGACGCCGAAGTGGACCATGGGAATCGTCGGATTCACAATCCCTTGCGCGAAGCCGCCGCCGATTTGCGGATTGTCAGTGAACGCGTTGAGCCAGAATTGCGTCGACCCCGTGGCGAAAATACGCCGGCCGGGAAGGTTCTCGCCGATCCAATGAGCGGTTTTGTACTCAACAGTGCGGGTGATATCGAACTCCGTCGTCATGCCCCGCGCGTAGTGGCGGTGCTCGATGGTCTGATAGGCGCCGCAAGCGAGTCCCACGGCCACGAGGGCGAGTCCGACCGGCGCGGGCGAGCGGCGAACCAGGGCGATAAAGCCGATGCCGAACAGCAGTGCAACCCCCATCTCCATCTCGAGGTGGTAGCGCTCGGGCTGCGGAACCATGTATCGCCCGGTCCACTCGGCGGCGACCGGGATCGCCCCGATCGCGAGCGTGAACAGCGCCGAGAAGCGCAACGACTTCGAGGTTTGCGTCCGGCGCAGTGCGATCGACAGAGCTAGGACGGCGGCGACCAGCAGTGCGGCTTGCAAGGCTTGCTCGCCGCCGATCGGATAGTTGCCGACGGTGAATTGCGCGTTGCGGCGAACGTCGCGGATGTTGCTGGGCGGCAGCCAGGGGCACGCTAAAGCGTACGCGGCGATTCCGACTCCGGCGGCGACCAGCCACGTGCGCGGTCGGCCGGCGTCACTGCGCGCCAGCAGCAAACAGGCCGCGCCGATCGCCAAAGCGAACGCGCCCAGCCAGTTCGTCAGCGGTACGGCTGCAACGGCGAGGGCCGCTGCATAGAGCCGCAGCGGTCGCGGCTTGTCGAGCGCGCGGTCGAGCAGCAGGATCGCCAGGGGCAGCAGCGTCAGCGCCATCATGTGCGGCCCCTCGCCGTAAAGGGGCAAGGTCTGGAAGCGCCTGGGTCCGAGAAACGAGCCCACATCTTTCGCCACCGTCACCGGCATCAAAAACGCGGACGGCGAGACGAGCGAATAGAACAATCCGGCGGCGAGGCCGGCGGCGCGCGAGCCGCTGAGCCGGCGGGCCAACGCGAACAACGTTACGGGGCCCAAACAGTACATCGCCGCACTGACGAAGTGGTGCGCCCGGGCGGGAGAGAAATCGCCCAGCCACGCCGTCGCGGCGACCGTCAGGTGGAGCAGCGGCGGATAAGTGTTCTCGAACGGAACCCCCGTGTACCACAAGGGAAACCAAGTCCAATCGAACGGATGCGCCAGGATGTACCGCGTCAATGAGATGTAGGCCGCATCGATCGACCCCATGAACTTGAAGTATTCGACCTGGAACAACCGCAGCGCGATGTAGGCGTTGAGCGTGAACAGAATGAGGCAGCAAAGGAAAGTCCGCAGGGCGGGCGGCACTCGCGCCCACGCGCCCGAGACCTGGCTTACGCGTAGAGCCATAACGGATAGCGGTCACGCACCGCTCCGGTCTTGCGTCCCAATGCATAGACGCACTCGCCGCGCAGCTCGAGCGAGAACTCCCACTTGGCCAACAGTTCCTTCACGCTGTCGAATCCCGATTCATCCGCTTCCCCGTACGGGCCGGTTTCGAGGACGACCGTTTCAAAGCCCGCCGCGGCGTATAAGTCCGGCATCTCACGAGCGGCGTATTCGCGGGCGTGGCGAGGATCGGCCGAGCCGTCCACGTTCGCCAACGGATACTGCGAGAAAAACTGCGGCTGATATCCCGCCAGCACGCCCGCCACCGCACGCAGCGAGCAAGCGTTCGGCGTCGTCATCAGCAAGTGGCCGCCGTCTCGAATCACGCGGTTGAATTCGGCCATCATGTGCATCGGGTCGGCTTCGAGATGCTCGAGGACTTCGCAGCACAGCACCGTCGCGAACGAGCCGTCCTCGTAAGGGAAGCGGTCTTTCTCGGCGTTGAACAGGTCGATCGTACAGCGAAACGTCTCCCCTGATGCGGATTCCGCCGTCTTTTCGACCTGCTTGCCCAGCGGCCCCAAATCGGCGCCGCGCACCTCGCCGTAGCCCAGGCGATACTGCAGCGCCGGCGTGATCTGCATGTAGGCGCCGATCTCGAGCGCGCTGTCCGCCGCGGTTCCGGGCGGCGTCATCTCGAGCGTCTTCACCAGACGGTCGAGATGTTTGCGCGCGTATCCGAGCGCGGCTTCGCTGTGCGCGCAGTAGCCGAGGATGTATTCACCCAGCGGCGGCTGCGAAGACATGCCGTTATTGAGCGATCCAGCCGCCATCGATGACGATGTCGGTGCCGGTGATGAAGCCGGCGTCGTTCGAACACAGGAATGTCGCCAGAGCCCCGATCTCCTTCACCTGACCCCAACGGCCGAGCGGGATGCGCTCGAGGAACATCTTGTTCTTCTCGGGGTCTTCGATCAGCGGCTTGTTCATCTCGGTGGCGAACGGGCCCGGGCTGATGCCGTTGACGGTGACGCCGTCCGAAGCCAGCTCGAGCGCAAGCGCCTTGGTGAAGCCGATCAGGCCGGCCTTCGTAGTCGAGTACCCAGTGCGATTCGCCAGCGAAACGTGCGACATGATCGAAGTCATGTTGAGGATGCGGCCCCACTTCTTCTCTCTCATCCCCGGCACGAACGCACGCGAGAACAGGAACGGCCCGGTCAAGTTGACGCCGAGAATCTCGTTCCATTCAGCGAGGCTGAAGTCCACGATCGACTTGCGGTTGTTGATGCCGGCGTTGTTGATCAGGATGTCGCACACGCCTAGCCGCTCGGCGACCTGGCTCTGCACGTCGCTCACGGCGCCTTCGTCCGTCACGTCCGCGATGATCGGTTCGGCCACGCCGCCTTTCGAGACGATGCCTTCGACCACCTTGTCGAGCAGCTCTTCGCTGCGCGCGACAAGGGCGACCTTGGCGCCGGCGGCGGCGAGCGATTCGGCCATTTGACGGCCCAGCCCCTTGCTGGCGCCGGTGACGACGGCGATGTGGCCTTCAAGCGATTGACTCAATAGAAATCTCCTTGGGCAAAAGATTCCTAGGATAACAGTTCGCCGATTTCGTCCTTGCGAAGCCAAGCCCGCCGCGTCAGCGGATGAGCGGCTCGTCGGGAGCGCGCAACTCCGCATTCGGAAACCCTTCCGGAAACTCGTCGCGAGCGCGGGAGAGCGCCTCGATGGCGATCGCGACGTGCTGGTGTTTCGATTTCTCGTAGAAGAGCTTCGCCTCGCTCGGCAGCTTGGGTTGCCCGTGCAGCGGCTTGTCTGAGACGCACAGCAGCGTGGCGTGGGGAACGCGGTACCGGAAGCCGTTGGCGGCCACTGTCGCGGATTCCATGTCCACCGCGATGCTGCGACTCACTTGAATGTCGGCCAAGGCGCTGCGCGACAGCAGCTCCCAGTTGCGGTCGAGGGTCGTGTAAACCGGGCCGAGGCGATACGGCAGCTTGCGCACCTCCAGCTCTTGGGCCAGCCGCAGGTTGAGAAAGAAGTTCGGGGCGATGGGGACGCTCAACGGCAGCGCTTCGTCCAAGATGCGGTCCGCTCGCATGTACCCGGAAGCCAGCACGAAGTCGCCGACCTCCTGATGGTTTCGCACGCCGGCGCAATGGCCGATCATCAGCATCGCGTCGGGCCGCAGCACGGCGGCGTGATCGGTGAGGTTTTTAGCGTTCGACGGGCCGACGCCGATATTGACGATGCTGAATCCCGAGCTGTCCGGCAGCGCGTGATGGTAGGCCGGCATCTGCGCGCCCCGCCGCGAGGGGCGGATGCAGTCGGGATAGAGGCGCGCGAAGGCCTCCATGTGCATCTGATAGTTGGTCAGCAAGATGAACCGCTGAAAGTCGTGCGCAGCGGTCGCCGTGTAGTGCTCGAGCCGCTCGATCGACAGGTCGACGCGCTCGGGGCCGAACAAGAACAGCTTCTTGCGGGTCAGGTCGAATGAGCTTTCATCGATCTTTTTGAGCAGCTCGGGCGAGTTGAGGCTGATGCGTCGGCGCGAGCCTTCGACGCTGATTTCCGCCCCTTGACGCGCCAGCGCCGCCAACTCGCGCTCCAGATACCAGCGGAACGCGTTGGGACGGGCGATCTCCCCGGAAATCGTCGGATTGTGCTTCGACCAATGCCGCTCGACGGTGATTTTCGGATAGCAGTCCTCTGTCTCGTAGATCCGCTCGACCGTGTCGCACAGACTCGCGATGCGGGCCTTCAAGTCGGCCTCTGCATCATCGTTCGACATCAACCTCCGATACTGCGCGGCCGTCCGTCGCCATTGGCGTCCATGATAGCGGCTGGGCCGCGCGGTCCGGCTCCTTCAGAGCATCTCGTTCCTTCAGAGCATCTCAGCGAAGAGCTTCTCGTATTGGTCGGCGACGCGCTCCCAATCGTAGCGCTCGCGGGCGCGGGCTTCGGCTCGCGTGGACCAAGCGCTTCTCCGCTCGTCGTCCATCGCGTCGAGCTCGTCGATGCGGGCCGTGAGCGAGCCGGGCGCTTTGGAGAACGGCAAGCCCGCCTCGCCGGCGACTTCCGAGTTTTCGGGCGTGTCGAGATAGAGCGTCGGCGCGCCGCGGCCCATCGCTTCGATCAGCGCCGGATGCGTGCCGCCGACCTCGGTCGCATGGATGTAGGCGAAGCAGTGCGTCTGCAGCTCGCGGTAGCCCAACCGGTAGATCGCCCCGGGAAACAGGATGCGCGGGTCTTGAATCGCTTTGACCTCGGCGATATAGTCGGCCGCATACGGCGCGTCTCCGACCATGACGAGCTTCTTCTTCGTCGTCGAGCGAGCGAATTCTTGCACCGTCAGCAGGGCGTTGTTTTCGGGCTCCATGCGGCTGACGTAGAGGAAATAACCGCCGGGCTCGAGGCCGAGACGGTCCAGCGCTTCCGTCGTATCGGCTTTGCGAAAGTCCGCGCCGTAGGCGATCAGGTGCGTCGCCTTGCCGTACGTTTCGCGGTAGTAGCGCTCGATGACGGCGGCGTCGGTGACGACCGCGGTGGGCAGCCGGCAGGAGAGCCGCTCGGACAGCGCGTACCAGGCCTTGGCGAGCGCGTTCCACTTCTTGCGATTGCGCTCCAGGCCGTCCACGTTGAGCGCCGTCGGGGTCAACAGCAGGCGCGGGAGGATCGTGTAGATCGCGTTGGCGCCGTTGCAGTAGAGCAGCACGTCGTAGCGCCGGAACAGCGCATGCAAAGTCGACAGGGCGGTGTGCGCGAGCGTGTCGAAGTATTTATGAGGGATCGTCGGCAGCAGCACGAGCCGCACGCCGCGATAGATGTTCAGGTCGGTCTTGACGTTGTTGGTGCGGCAATAGACGGTGACGTCGTGGCCGCGCCGAATCAGCCGCACCGAGAGCTCTTCCGCGAAAGTCTCGAAGCCGCCGTAGTTGGCTGGGATGCCGCGCGTGCCAAGCAGAGCGATTCGCATCGCTCGAACGATTATCCGCGACTCGCTGCGCCGCGAGTCACTGCCACGCGAGTCACTGCGCCGCGCGCCTGCCAACGCCCACTGCAGCCGAGCTGGTCAGCGGCTTCTCGAACGGCTCGCTGGTCGGCTTGAAGCGGAACCAGCGCGCCAAGTAGGCCTCGTCGACGCGCCGCCGCGCCTGGATGGAGCGCCGCTTGGCGAGGGTCTTCTTGAAGTCGCGCGCCACGTAATAGAACGCCCGCAGCGAAGAGCGCTCCAGCGTCAAGCAGTAGCCGAGGATGCCGATGTCGCGAAGCGTGATCGGCAGGAAGTGGCGCAAGTACAGTCCCGGCGTGATGTTCTTGACTCGCATCAAGAAGCGATTCTTGACCGAGTGCATGTTGATCTCGGGCGGCAGGTAGCGCCGCATGCCGGGGCGCAGCTTGCGTACGTGATAGCCGCAAGCGGTCGGATCGTAAACGCACTTCCACCCGAGCAGTTGCGCGCGCCAGGCGACATCGGCGTCCTCGCGGTAGGTGAAAAAGTCCGCGTCGAAGAACTCGCCGTCCACCGAAATGTCTTCGATCATGCGCCGGCGGTAGCAGGCCGCGGCGGCGGTGGCGCCGAAGACGTACTCGTGATTGTGATAGTGCCCGTTGTAGCTCTCGAGGCAGCCGCGGTCGAAGTGCCGCAACATCGGCGTGAAGTACATGCCGGTCGAGTCGACGACGCGCTGGTTCGGAATCTCGAAGGAGGCGTCGACCATCAACAGCTTGCCGCACAGCGTGCCGACTTGAGAATCGGCTTGGGCGGTGACCATCAGCCGCTCGATAAAGTCCGGCAACAGCATCACGTCGGGATTGAGAGTCAGCACCCACTCGCCGCGCGAAGCCGCGATCGCTTGATTCTGGGCGGCCGCGAACCCAACGTTCTCTTCGTTGTAAACGATCTTGCAGCGGCCTTCGAAGCGCTCCAAGATGTCGCAGGTGCCGTCGGTCGAAGCATTGTCGATGACGACGACCTCAATACGCGCGTAGCGCTGGTCGAGAACCGCGTCGAGGCAGCGACGGATAAACCGCCCGCTGTTGTAGGTTACGACCGTAACGGATACAAGAGCTTTGCCGTTCATTTAATTCTTCGGGCCGACACTGAGGCCGCCGAGGCGGCGAAGTTCCGCGGTTTCCGCGCTCTCGATCGAGCCGGCGTTAATGGTTCGCATGGCTTCGAAATAGGCGAGCCGTTCCTCTCGACCAGCGCCTAACGCGGCGAAGACTCCGCGCAGGAACAGCCCCCCTGCGGCGGCTTTGCGGAGACGTGTCGCCGCCCTCGGCGAATAGTGCTTCTCGGCAAAGCGTAAGAGATTACCATACCAAGACTTGTGCCTTTCTCGCAGGCTCACCGCATGCAGCGAATGCGCCCCGATGTGCGCCGCTTTCGCGGCCGGTTCGTAGTAGTTTCGAAACCCGGCTCGCCGAACCCGCAAGCAGAAATCGACATCCTCGAACCACAAAGGAAAGAAACGTTCGTCGAAACCTCCGACCTTTTCGAAGACTTCGCGCCGAAACATCACAAAGGCCCCCGCCGGCTGGTCGCACGCTTGGGCGCGGTCCCAGTCGAACCCGGCCAAGCGGTAACGCCGATTGACGGGATTCCCGGGCCAAAGCCGGTTGAGCAGCAGGACCTCGAAGGCCAGGGTCCAAGGCGTGGGGAAGCCGCGCACAGCGAAACCTTGTTGCACTCCGCCGTCCGCGCTTTCGAGGCGGCCGCCGACGACGCCGCAGTCTGACTGCACGGCGGCGGCGATCATCGGATTCCGTTCTCCCAGACGCGCCGTCAGCCTCGTATCCGGGTTCAACAGCAGGATCAGATCGTTGCACGAGGCGCGTACGCCTTGGTTCACAGCCGCGGCGAAGCCCCGATTGGTCGTATTCGCGATGAGCCTGGCGGCGGGACAAGCGTGTCGCACCGCCTCGCAGGTGTGGTCCTGGGACGCGTTGTCGACGACGATGATTTCGCCCGCGCCCTCGATCGACTCGAGGCACGCGCCTATGACGTCGGCCGAATTGTAGGAGACGACGACGGTCGACACGGCGGACATCAAACCGTCCCCCTTGCCGAGGGCCATGCTAGGCGGAAGTACCACTTCCAATAGACATCGAACCCGGTAATGTGTTGCACGAGTTCGATTTCAGCCTCCGCCGCCTCCAAGATTCGGGACAGCTTGCGGCCCTGCGAGCGCAGCCGCGCCGACCCTGCGCGAAGGACGCCGCCGCGGCGCAACCCCTCGCGAATGCCGGTCCACCAAGCTGCTCCGCGACCGCGCGATACCGCCAGCGCGGCCCAGAGCAACTGCGCGGCCAAGATGCGTCTGGCATAGCGGACCAGCAGGCTCGGCGGGTAAAACTTGGCGAGCAGCAATAATTGGTGGCTGGTCATCCAGCTCACCGTCGCTTCGCTCCAGGCTCCGCCGGTCTGGCTGCCGCGGTGATAGGCGAGGGCGGCGGGAGAATAGGCGCCGCTCAGGCCGGCGAGCGAAGCGCGCAACCCTAAGTCAATATCTTCGAGATACGCGAAAAACGTTTCTTCATAAAGCCCGGCGCGCTCGAAAAACTCGCGGCGGAATAGCGTCGCCGTGGCCGAGGGGAAATACGTCGCGCGCGGGCGATCGAACCAAGGGCCGTCGGGGCGCCCGTGGCCCAGACGCCAGGCCGTGCCGCCGCGGCAGACGGCGTCGCCGGCCCCGTCGATGCGATCGCGACGGGCGAAATCGAGCGTCTTGCCGCACGCGAACCAAACGTCGTCGTCGCGCATCGCCGCGAGCAGGTGCGCCAGCCAATCCGGCGCCAGCTCGACGTCGTCGTTGAGGACCGCGACGAACTCGCCTGCGCTTGACTCGATGCCGCGATTGACCGCACGGCTGAAGCCCTCGTTGCGCTCAAAGCGGATGACTTCGAGCCCCTGCTCCGCCGCCCAAACCGACGCGCCGTCGCTCGAACCGTTGTCGACGAGAAAAATACGAACCTCGGCGCCGGCCGAGTCGAGTCGCCGCACGGAAGCAACCGCCGACTCGAGCATCGCCAGGTTTTCGCGGTGGGGGATGACGAAAGCAACCGTCAATCAAGGCGCTCCCAGAGTCGTTGCGGGCGCAGCGTCAGTGAGGCTAAAGGATTGATAACACAGCGGACGCGCGAGCGGCAAGGAGTTTGTTTCATCGTGCAGCAACAGTTGGTCGCGCCATCAGCCGCCCTGCGGGTATACTTTGGCCACGGTCCACGACGATCCCTGACGACATTCGCCGCTCGCGGCCGCCCTCAAGCAGGCCTATACGTGTATCGATCCCGCGGCGCTTCGGCGCTCAACTTTTTTGTTATCGCTCTACTCGCCGGTTGCGGCTCCGCCGTTCCCGAATTTGTGATCCATCTGCCGTCGAGCACGCCCGAGGCGATTGACGGGCGGCTGATCCTGGTGCTGGCGACCGACCCGGACAAAGAGCCGCGCATGCAGGCCACCTCCGGCGTCGACGCCGCGCAGGTCTTCGGCGTCGACGTCGACGGCTGGACGGCGGGCGAGCCGAAGACGATCGGCATGGGCGTGTTCGGCTATCCGATCGAGAGCTTGCCGCACGTGCCCGCCGGCGAATACTGGGTGCAGGCGGTGCTGCACAAATACGAGACGTTTCACCGGGCGGACGGCCATACGGTCAAGCTCCCGATGGATCGCGGCGAGGGCCAGCACTGGAATCTCGCCCCGGGAAATCTCTTCAGCACGCCGAAAAAGATCCAATTCAATCCCGCTTCCGGCGATGCAATCGAGATTACGCTCGACCAAGTGATTCCGCCGATCGAGCCGCCGGCCGAGACGAAGTACGTCAAGCACGTCGAGATCGAGAGCAAGCTGCTGAGCGATTTCTGGGGGCGTCCGATGAAGCTGGGCGCGTGGGTGCTCGTGCCGGAAGGCTTCGACGCCGACGCCGCGGCGCGCTACCCGCTGATGGTCTTCCACGGCCACTTCCCGAGCGAGCTCAGCGGCTTTCGCGAGGAGCCGCCCGACCCGAACCTCGAACCCGATTACAGCGAGCGCTTTCGCGTCAAAGGCTACAACCGCATTCAGCAGCAGGAGGCCTACGACTTCTACAAGAAGTGGACCAGCCCGGATTTTCCGCGGTTCCTCGTGATCGAGATTCAGCACGCCAATCCGTATTACGACGACTCGTATGCGGTGAACTCGGAGAACCTGGGGCCGTACGGCGACGCGATCGAGCACGAGCTGATCCCGTACATCGAAGAGAACTTTCGCGGAGTCGGCCAGTCTTGGGGGCGCTTCACCTACGGCGGCTCGACGGGCGGCTGGGAAGCGCTGGCCGTACAGGTCTTCTACCCCGACGACTACAACGGCGCCTTCGCCGCCTGCCCCGACCCGATCGACTTCCGCGCTTATACGCAAATCAACATCTACGACGACGACAACGCCTTCTATCGCAGCGGCCCGTTCAACCAGGTCGAGCGGCCGGGGCACCGCAACTATCTGGGCGAGGTGAACCGAACCATCCGCGACTTCAACCACTACGAGCTGGCATTGGGGACCAACGGCCGCTCGGGCGACCAGTTCGACATATGGGAGGCGGTCTATTCGCCTCTCGGCGACAACGGCTATCCCAAGCGCATCTTCGACAAGAAGAGCGGCAAGATCGACCACGAGGTCGCCTCGTACTGGCGTGACAACTACGACCTGCGCTACATCCTCGAGCGCGACTGGGCGACGCTGGGACCGAAGCTCGAAGGCAAGATCCACATCTACGTCGGCGATATGGACAGCTACTACCTCAACAACGCGGTCTACCTGATGGAAGACTTCCTGAAGTCGACGACGAACCCCTACTACGGCGGCGAAGTCGACTACGGCGACCGCGCCGAGCACTGCTGGAACGGCGACCACGAGAACGGCAACCATATCTCGCGGCTGCGCTACAACACGATGTATCTGCCCAAGATCCGCGAGCGGATTCGCAAGACGGCGCCGGCGGGCGCGCCGCTACGGAACTGGCGTTAGGCGTTCGTCGTATCCAAACGGCATGGGTATTCACTTGCCCCAACTTCAAGCGGGCGCAACGTCGAGACGAACGGTCAAAGCCGTCGGCGCGTTGGCCGCTTGTCTCGCTTTGGCGCCGCTCGCCCTCGTCGCGCAAGACTGGCCGACCTACGGCGGCCCTCCCGGCGGAACGCGCTATTCGGCGCTCGATCAGATCCGGCCGGAGAACCTGTCGCGGCTCGAGATCGCTTGGACCTACCGCACCGGCGCACTCGAACCGAAGTCCCATCTCAACCGCAAGGCCGCCTTCGAGTCGACGCCGGTTCTGGCGGACGGCAAGCTGCTGTTGACCACGCCGTTCGACCGCATCATTGCGCTCGAACCCGAAACCGGCGGCGAGATCTGGGCCTTCGATCCCGACATCGACCGCTCGCGCGACTACTCCGAGGTCACCTCGCGCGGAGTCGCCGTGTGGCGCGGTGCGGGCGAGGGCGCCTGCTCCTCGCGCGTATTCGTGGGAACGATCGACGCCCGCCTGATCGCGGTCGACCTCGCGAGCGGCAAGCTCTGCCGCGATTTCGGCGAAGGCGGTTCGGTCAACCTCGAAGCCGACATCGATCTCAAGGATCGCGGCGACTATCAGGTCACCTCGCCGCCGGCGATCTTGGGCGATCGCGTCATCGTGGGCTCTTCGCTCGGCGACAATCGCCGCGCGCGGCTCGAGAGCGGGGCGGTGCGAGCCTTCGATGTGCGCACGGGCAAGCAAGCGTGGCGTTGGGACCCGCTGCCGGCGGATCTCGAGACCGGCGCGGCGAACGCTTGGGCCCCGGCGTCGGTCGACCCCGAGCGGGACCTCGTCTTTGTGCCGACGGGCAGCGCCAGCCCGGACTTCTACGGCGGCATGCGGCCGGGGGACGATCGCTGGGCCAACTCGGTCGTCGCTTTGCGCGGCTCGACGGGCAAGCTTGTCTGGGGCTTTCAAGTCGTCCATCACGATCTGTGGGACTACGATGTCGCCGCGCAGCCCGCGCTGATCGACATCGAGCGCAACGGCGAGAGAGTCGCCGCCGTCGCGGTCAACACCAAGATGGGCCACTTGTTCGTGCTCGACCGCGAGACGGGCAAGCCGCTGTTGCCGGTCGAGGAGCGCGAGACGCCGCCGTCATCGGTCAAGGGCGAGAAGGCTTCGCCGACTCAACCGTTCCCGTCGAACCCGCCGCTGGCGGCGACAAAGCTCACCGCGAGCGACATGTTCGGCGCTACGCCGGACGACGTCGCCTGGTGCAAGAAGCGCTTCAGCGAGCTGGATTACCAGGGCGTCTTCACGCCGCCGAGCGAGCGCGGAACGCTGCTGTTCCCCGGCAACGTGGGCGGCGTCAACTGGGGCGGCGCGGCCTTCGATCCCAAGCGCGGCGTGGTGGTGGCGGTGGTCAACCGCCTGCCGACCGCGGTGACGGTGCTCCCGCGCGATCAGTTCGACAAGGAAGTCAACTCGCGCCAAGACAACCGCATCAGCGGCGAATTCGGACGCCAGCAGGGCGCGCCGTACGGCATGTATCGCGAGTCGTTCCTCGGCCCCTCCGGCGTGCCGTGCATCGCTCCGCCGTGGGGCTTGCTGACGGCCGTCAAGGCGTCGACCGGCGAGATCCTGTGGAGCAAGCCGATCGGCGAAATCGAGACGCCTGCGCGGCAAGATTCCGGGCGACATCACCCTCGGCGGGCCGCTCATCACGGGCGGCGGTTTGGTGATCGCTTCGGGCACGCGCTCCGATCCGCGCCTGCACGTGCACTCGATCGAAACCGGCGAAGCGCTGGCGCACTTCGAGCTGCCCGCCGCCGCGCAATCAACGCCCATGAGCTATCGCGGCGCCGACGGCCGGCAGTACATCGTGATCGCCGCCGGCGGTCATGGCAAGATCGGCAGCAAGATGGGCGACTACGTCGTCGCGTTCGCCCTGCCGCGGGATTAGCGGACGCGCTGAACGCGGCTCGGATCTTTCAACTGACTAGCCCTTGGTGAGGAGGTCGTGCGTGAAGGCCAGCATCATGCGGTCTAGCTCGGCGGCGCGGTCCGGCTCGGCGTCGATAAGGTTCTTCTGCTCGCCCGGGTCTTCGCGCAGGTTGTAGAGCTCGGGCCGGTCTTTGGTGAGCTTGCTGCCGGGCCGACTCTTGGCGCCGCCGCCGATCCAGTAGATGTAGTTCCACTCGTCGTGGCGGATCGAGACGCTCTCGTTGAAGTGGCAGCACACGGCCGAGTCACGGATCTTCTCTTGTTTGCCCAAGACCAGCGGCAGCAGGCTCTCGGAGGTCATGTGCTCCGGCTTGGCGATCGAGAGATAGTCCAGGATCGTCGCCGTCAAATCGGTCTGCTGCGTGTAGCTGTCGACTCGCGCCACGCCGTCGCCCGACGGGTGGCGAATCATCAGGAATGTACGCGCCAGCTCCTCATACGGCCATGGACGCGCCTTGCGAACGATGCCGTGCTCGGCGAACGGCTCGCCGTGGTCGGTCATCACGACGATCAGGGAATTGTCGTACAGCCCCATGCGCTTGAGCTCGTCGAGAAAGTGGCCGACCCAGGCGTCGACGAACATCGTCACCGCCGAGTAGAGCGTATGCGAGTTGCGGACCTCTTCGTCGGTCAGGTAACCCGCCGCGTCTCCCGGCGTCGGGCAGATCAGCCTCTTGCCCGACAAGTCGAAATCCGGGTTCGCCTTCTTGATCCACTTCTCCGGCGGATCCCACGGCTCATGCGGGCAGAAATTGTCTACCCAAAGGAACAAGTTCTCCTTGCGGTCCTGCTTCTCGAGCCATTCGAGCGACCTGCGGATGACGCGCGGGGGGAAGTAGTCGTCCTCGCTCTTCCAGTCGTAGCGATTGGCGAGGTAGGTGCGGACCTGCTCGATGCCGGCCTTGTCGGAGTCGCCGCGCGGCTTGTGAAACGGCGCCCAGTCGATCGCGCTCTTGATCTTCGGATTGCGGACGTAAGGATCGCTCTCTTGCCCGCGAAACCAGTGCACCTCATCGAAGCCGCGCTCGAACGCGTAAGCGGGCTTGTGCATGTGGTAGGTGTCGCTCACCAGAGCCGAGCGAAAGCCCTGACTCCACAGAATCTCCGCCAGCAGCGGATGATCCTGCGGGTACAGCGCCTGCCAGCCGCGATAGGGGTAAGTGAAGCGCCCGGTGAACAGGCTCGTTCGCGCCGGAAGCGTCGGAAGCCCTTCGGGGTAGGAATGCGAGAAGAACGTCGACTCGGATGCGAACTTCGACAGATTCGGCGTCGGCACGACCGATTTGCCGTTGAAGGCGTCGATGTGGTCGTGGCGAAAGCTGTCGAGCATCAGCACGATGACGTTCTTGCCTGACCAGTCGCTGCGCGTGACCGGAGGATTGCCGCCGGGGCTCAAGGGATTTTCCCTGCCCGGCAGAATGTAGCCGGTGTGCGGGTTGTCGCTGATCGGCTTCGGCTTGTTTTCGGCTTGACCGGACTCGGAGGTGGAGCCGCCTCCACAACCGGCGAGCGAGGCCGCAGCCGCGGCGCCCGTCAGAAAGCTGCGGCGCGATTTCTTTTCAGACATCGGAACTTGATTAACGCTTCAAGAAACGCACGCACATCGCTCGTTCGATCGGGAGCGCGTCGCCTGTGGCTGTCAGCTTACCGGTCGCCTGATCGATGCGAAAGACGTTGACGTCGTTGCCGTTCTGATTCGCGACGAACAAGTAGCCGCCGGTTGGGTCGATGCGGATGTTGCGCGGGATGTTGATGCCGTCGCCGACGCGCTCGATGAACGTCAACTCGCCCGTCGCTTCGTCGACCGAAAACGCGGCGACGCTATTGTGGCCGCGATTCGCCGCGTAGACGTATTTACCGGACGGATGAACGAGCACTTCGGACGTTGTGCTGGTCCCGGTGAAGTCCGCGGGCAGCGTGCTGATCGTCTGCTTCTCGGTCAGCGCGCCCGCCGCGGCATCCCAGTCGAACACGATGACGGTGTTCGCCAGCTCGTTCACCACATAGGCGAACTTGCCGTTGGGGTGGAACGAGAAGTGCCGCGGGCCGGAGCCGGGCGCGACCTTCACCACGCCGTGCTCTTCGATTTTGCTTGTCGCCGGATCGTGCTTGTAGATGCTGATCTCGTCGGTGCCGAGGTCGGCGACGATCAGGTATTGGCCGTCGGGCGAAAAGTTGACCGAGTGAACATGCGATTCCTTTTGGCGCTCCGGATTGGCGCTCGAGCCCTTGTGTTGGAAAAACGACACCGACTCGCTTAGCCCGCCGTTCGGCTGCACGGCGAACGTGGCGACGCTGCCGCTGCCGTAGTTCGCCACTGCGACGGTTTTGCCCGAGGGCGAGACCGTCACGTGCGCCGGCCCCGTCCCGATGCCGGACGAGCGATTGATGAGGGTCAGCTTGCCTGTGTCGTGGTCGATCGAATAGGCCGCGACGCCGTCGAACTGCTCTTCGCCCTCGGCCGAGCGCTGCGTGGCGTAGAGATACTTGCCGCTGGGGGAGATCTCCAGAAAGCCCGGCGAGCCGGCCGCGACGGCGAGCTCGGGCGGCGTGATCTTGCCGTCCGAAGGATCGAAACCCGAAACATAGACGCCCTTGCCGGGCTCGTTGAGTCCCGTTCCGAAGAAGACGAGATACGGTTCGTTCATTCCTTGCTTAGCCTCCGGCGCGGGCGCCTCCGCGGCGCCGCACCCGGCCAAGGCGATCAACGCTGAGATGAGGCATACCCGATGTCGCATGGGCGCCACGATATCACAACGGCTAGATCAATGCTCCCTCGTGTCGCAGCAGCCACTGCTTGCGGTCGAGGCCGCCGGCATAGCCGGTGAGCTTGCCGTCGGCGCCGATGATGCGGTGGCACGGCACGACCAGCGCGACCGGATTCTTCGAATTGGCCAGGCCCACGGCGCGCGAGCCGCCGGGCTTGCCGAGCTTTTTGGCGATGTCGCTGTAGGTCGCGGTGCGGCCCGGGCCGACCGAGCGCAGCGCCGTCCACACGAGCTGCTGAAACGGCGTGCCCCCCGAGCGAACCTCGATGGCGTCGAGGGCGTGCAGGTCGCCGCCGAAGTAAGCGCGGATGGCGCCCGCAAAGCCGCCGAAGCCGGGCTTGTGCTCGAGCTTCACTCCCGGGAAACGCGACTGGAGCAAGTCATCCATGCGTTCGCGGCAGTCGCCGAAGTCGAGCGTCGTGAGCGCCTCGTCGGTCCCGGCGATCAAGATGTCGCCGAGGGGCGATTCGATCGCTTCGTAGTACATGGCTTCGTCGTACATCGTCATGGTTCATTTCTCCTTGGCCGCCGCCGTCCACAGATGCATCGCGGCGTAAGCCCGCCAGGGCCGCCACTTCTCCGCCGCCGCGATCAAGTCTTTCTTCGAACCGCCGAAGGCGTTGCGCAGCACGAGGTCGCCCGCCGGAAAAGCGTCCGGGTCGCCGAGGCCGCGCATGGCGGCGTACTGCGCGGTCCAGGGACCGAGGCCCGGCAACTGCTCGAGCGCGGCGGCGAAGGCCGCCGGATCGGCGCCGGAGTCGAGCGGGATCTCGCCCGCCCGCGCCGCCGCGACTAGAGCTTCGAGTGCGCGAGCCCGAGCTTTGGTGAGGCCGATACCGTCTACGCTCATCAACTCGGCCGGCTCGGGAAAGGCCCGCAGTGCTGACAGTGCCCCTGACAGTGCCCCTGACAGTGCCCGCGACAGTGTTCCGGCCTCGACCGCGACGCCGCAGCGCTCCGCGACGCGGCCCGCGAGCGTCGTGGCCCCCTTGGCGGTGACCTGCTGTCCCAGCACGGCTCGCACCGCCATCTCGAACGGACTCCAGGCGCCGGGAACGCGCAGCCCCGGCCGCGCTTTGACGAGCGGCCGCAGCCGCGGATCTTGCTCGAGATGGGCGGCGATCTTGCCGGGGTCGGCCGTCAGGTCGAACACGCGCCGCAGCCGCGCGACCGCCGACTGCAGGATGCGCGGATGCTCCAGGCGCAGCCGCGCCTCGAGCGCACGATGCGCCGCAAGGCAGCGCACCTCGGCGACTCCCGCAACGCCGTCGATGCGGAATGCGCGGCGATACGATTCCGGCGTCACCTGTTCCACTCCGGGGATCGCCCGCGGCGCGAGAAACGCAATCAGCGAGTCCCAGTCGTAAGGAGGTCGGTAGCCGAGCCGCAGCACGATCTCCCCGCCGATTTCACGGCCGATCTCGCCGCGCTTGCGGCCTCGCAACTCTCTCGGCGGACGGCCGTAGGCGGTGCGAAAGGCTTCATTGAAGCGGCGCACCGAGCTGAAGCCCGAAGCGAATGCGATGTCGCCGAGCGGCATCGTGGTTTCGGCGACCAGCTTTTTCGCCAGCAACAGCCGCTGGGCCTGCGCCACGGCTTGCGGGGAGGCGCCGAGGTGTTGGTCGAACAGCCGCCGCAGGTGGCGGCCGCCCACGCCCAGACGCGAAGCGAAGTTCTCCACGGCATCGTCGTCGAGCCCGCCTTCTTCGATCAGCTTGAGCGCGCGCGTGACGATCGCCGACGTACCGTTCCAGGCCGGTGCGCCGGGCGAGGTTTCGGGCAAGCAGCGCAGGCAAGGCCGATAACCGGCTTCGAGCGCCGCCGCCGCGCTGGCGTAGAACGTGCAGTTGACCAGCTTCGGGGTCGGGGCCGGGCAGATCGGGCGGCAGAACACGCCGGTCGATTTGACGGCCGTGAAGAAGCGTCCGTCGAACCGGGCATCCCGCGTCTCCAGCGCTCGGTAGCAGGCTTTGGCGTCGATCCGCACGCCTTGTTTATAGCAGCGGAGCCTACTCGGAATTAGCGGGATTCGGACGTGGATTCTCAGGGCCGAATCGGGCCGGTCGGCAACCAGTGCACGCCGCCGTCCTGGGTTTTGAGCACGCCGCCCTCGCCGCCGTAGTAGAGCGTCGGCGGCGCGGTGCGGTCGTCGAAGACAAGGGTCCAGGCGCGGCTCGACCAGTGCAGACCCGCGGGCTTCCAACTCTCGCCGCGGTCGGCGCTGCGAAAAATCCCGTTGCGCGTGCCGGCGTAGACGTTTTCGGGCGCGGCGGGATCGACGGCGACGGTCAGAATCTGTTCGCGCAACGCTGCGCGGCTCGGGCGCCAAGTCTTGCCGCCGTCGTCGGAACGGTAGAGGCCGCGCTGGCGGGTCCCCGCGTACATCACGTTCGGGTTCGTCGGATCGAAGGCAAGCGCCTCGACGTCAACGTCGTAGAGCCCGTACGGGTCGGCGGACCAGCGCTCCCCGCCGTCGGCCGAAACATAGAGGCCTTGCCACGTGCCCGCGAACAGCTTGTGTGCGTCCTCGGGATGAATCACGAGCGTACGGACGACTTTGTCGATCAGCCCGCGGTTCTTCTCGACCCACGTCGCGCCGCCGTCCGTTGTCTTGAAGACGCCGCCGCCGTCCGTTCCGGCATACAGCGTTTGGGGCGACCGCGGGTCGAGAACCAGGGCGCGGACGCGCGGCTCGACGATGCCGTCGGTCGCCGGCTTCCAGGTCTTGGCGGCATCGGTCGTCTTGTAGACGCCCATCTCGTACGTACCCGCGTAGACCGTGTCGGGATGCGACGGATCGATCGCCAACACGCGGGGCGACAGGGTCTCGAGGCCCGTCGAAGGCCAGTTGTCCTGTCCGCCGCTGGTCGTCTTGCAAAGGCCCGCCGCCGCGCCGACGTAGATGATCCGCGGATCGTCCGGATTGAGAGCGATGGCCTGCGTCTCGCCGCCCCCGGGCGAACCCATCTGCGCGTTCAGCAGCGAACCGCAGAAGACCACGACGAACAGCCACTGGAGCACGTCGGGGCCTGTCCCGAAGCGGCTGTCCCCAGGCCTCGCCGCTCGCCAAGACACCGCCGTCATTCCGCCTCCCACGGAAGGCGATAGCTCGGCTGATTGCGGTATAAGCGCATCCGAATATCCAATGTCGTTCCGGCGCCCGGCGCGAGCCGCAGCTCGAACGTCTTGCCCGCAACCGGTTCGACGAATTCGTGCTCGCCGTAGGCGCCCGCCTCGACGAGCATCTTCTTCGCTCCGAACAAGTCCGTATTCACGACTTGGAGCTCGACCCGCTCGCCGTCGATGCGGCTGACCAGCGCCGCGACTCCCTCGGGCAGGCCCGGCTCGCGGCGGTCGAGATCGAAATACCGCAGCCGCGAATGGATGATCTCGCCGCGCTTCTGCGCCGGCAGTCCGCCGATGGTGAGCCGCACCAGGTTGTCGGTCGGCATCGGCTCGAGCGACAGCCACTTGGCGTCGAACCACGTCTCGGGATCGCCGTGCTCGTTGAGGATGTAGCGCATCTTGTCGGCGACGAAGGCGAGATCCTCGCGAAAGGCCGCCTCCGGGTAGCCGGGATTTTGACCGCGCACGAAATACGCCCAGCCCAGGTCGGGGTCGTCGAGGTCGCCGCGGGCGTCGGCGAGCTGCTCGACGTGGCGCCAGTCTTCATCGCTCTGCGTCGCCGCCCACAGATTGACGGCGGCGTAAGGCGGCTCGACCATTTCGTGATGCCAGCCGTGTTCGCCGTCGTAGCGCATCGGGATGCGCCAGCCGCCCTTGCCTTGGCGGCCCTTATCGCTCATCAGATGCATCTGGCTGCGCGGCAGCTCGAACCATTTGTCGTCGCCGGTGAGCAGGCGCGCCGCCTTGGCGGCGGTGAGCGACGCCAGCACGATGTCCCAGCCGCCGCGCACCCACTTCCAGCCGTAGTAGCCGCCCCACCAATGGCCGTCGTTGTATTCGCCGACCTTGCCCGATAGCCCCACGTTGTCGGGCGTAATGCCGCCGTTTCGCTTGGTGCGCTCGACCCAGGCGCCGATGTACTCGGTGACCCAGTCGACGTACTTGCGGTCGCCGGTGTAGAGGTAGGCGTTGGCGATCAGCGGCGCGACGGTCATGTTGATCGGCACGTCGCCGCGCGCCATCCGTTCGCTCATGGCGGCGACGATCTTGCCGAACTGATCGTTGTCGGGGTGATCGTTGATCCAGCCGATGGGCGAGTCGACGCCAGGGATGTCGTCGTAAGGCAGTTGGTAGTAGACGAGGTTCGCGTTGGTCGGGGTCCAGTCGCGTTTGGTCCACTCCATCTTGGGGCCGCGGCTGCCCGTCATCGACGCGCGAATGATCTTGTGAACGGGGTCGTAGTTGGGCGCTTCCGGATCTTCGCCGATGTACATGGCCGCGAAGCGCACGGCGCGATCGCGGAATTTTCGGTCATTCGGATCCGCTAGTCCGAAAGGGTAGAACGAGACATAGCCTTCGCCGTGGTGCATCCAATCCCAGTTCGAATCGAACTCGCGATAGATCTCCCCATAGCGCGTGTACTGCCGTGTGATGCCCTCCCAAACATGGCGGTGCAGCGTGTCGAGCTTCTTCGAGCCGCCGAGCGCGTAGAACAGCGAGAAGCCTCGAAACCCCTCGTAAGCGTCGTCCGAGGAGTTCATCCCGCCTTCGTAGCGCTGTTTCCAACGCAGCGTGCCGTCGGGATTGGCGTACGTTTTGACGAAGACCTCGCCCGCCCGGTTCATCGCGTCGATCAGCTCACGTTCGAGCAGGGCCCACTGCGGCGCCGCGCGAGGCGTCTCGACGGCGATCACGGGCGGCTCCGCCGCCATCAAAGGCAGCGCGACAAGCAGGGCCAACAGACCGCGAACCATGGCGGCTTAGGTTACCGCAAGGGCGGCCGACCGCTTGTTCCTTCCCCCGGAGCGCGGGTCGTTTGGCGGCGAACCCGCTTTCGGGCCGGGCCATCCATCCCATTCCGTTCCATTGCGTGCCATTTTGTGCCATTGCGTGCCATTCTGTGCCGCCGTGTGCCGCCGGTTGCCGCCGTGTGCCGCGCCTTGTCAATACGCCCCATCGCGACGCCGCGACGCCGGTCTAGCTTCCTGATACCGCTGCACTTAGCAAGCGAGACGGGACCCCCTAATGCGACGTTATCATGGGCCTCCAAGCAAGCAAGCCGGGCGCGGCGGCCGAACGCTGAATCGAAAGCGCTTGCGCCTCGAGACGATTCGAACAGCGGGGGCGCGGGACGACGGGGTGCGGGGCGCTGCCGTCCTTTGTCCCTGGGTTTGCTGTAGTGCCTAGGTTTGCTGTAATGACGGGGCAATGCTTGAAATCGCCAGCTACGGACCCGTCATCGAGCGCATCCTGTGGTCGGAATCGCTCGCGATGCGCACCATGCCGCTGGCGCCGACCGCGCCCGACGAGGGCGAAGGGCTGACGTTGTTGCGGCAGTCTGAGATCAACGACTTGTTCGGCGACGAGCGGCCCGCGTCGCCCGCGTTCGCCGAGTGCGTCCGCAGTGCGCTGTATCTGTATTTTTCGGCGCTCGACGAGTCGCACCGCATCTCGCAAGACATCCCCACGGAGACGGGCAGCCTGCTGCACGGCATCATGCACCGCCAGGAGCCCGACTACTCGAACGCCAAATACTGGTTCCGGCGCGTCGGCGAGCACGAGCTGTTTCCCACGCTCCGCGCCGAGGCTCTGGGCGCCAATTTCCAGGACAACGCGCTCCATGCGGAGATCGAGTCGCGGCCGCGCTGGGACCCGTTTTGGTTCGTGGACCAGTGCGAGCGCGCGGCGCACGGCGGGTCTCGCGCCGGCGACCTGGAAAAGATTCAGCAGCTCGAATGGCAGCTCGTCTTCGACTACTCCTACCGCCGCGCCGTCAGCGGCTGACCGGATAAGATTTCAGTCGATGGAGTCGATGGATCTGTGTCTCGGCGTCGACGGCGGCCAGAGCGCGACGAAAGCCGCGGTCGGCGACCTGGAGGGAAGAATCCTCGCCCGCGGCCAGGGCGGGCCGTGCAATCACGCCAACAAGGGCGAAGGCCGCGAGAAGCTCGAGCGCGGCTTGCGCGAAGCCGTCGGCGGCGCGTTGAGTCAGCTCGGCCTCGAGCTGCCGTCGACGCGATTCCGCGGCGCTTGTCTGGGCATGAGCGGCGGGCCGGACGACAAGCGCGAGATCATCGCGGAGCTGATCGGCGCCGACGCTCTCGAAGTCACGACCGACGCTCACGCGGCGCTGTTCGGCGCGGCGGAAGGCGGAGCTGGAGTCATCGTGATCTCGGGGACCGGCTCGATCGCCATGGGCCGCGACGGCGCCGGAGCGATCCATCGCGCCGGGGGCTGGGGCTACATCTTCGGCGACGAAGGATCGGCGTTCGACATCTCGCGCCAAGCGTTGCGCGCCGCGTTGCGCGCCGAGGAAGGCTGGGGACCGGAGACGGATCTGCAGCGTCGCTTGCTGCAGGCGACCGGGGCCGCGTCGGCGAACGAACTGCTGCACCGCTGCTACACCGACGAGCTCCCGCGCGACCGCGTCGCGACCTGGGCGACGTGGGTCGACGAGGCGGCCGTTGCCGGCGACGCCGAGGCCCGCCGCATCCTGCAAACCGCCGGACGACAGCTCGCCGAGATCGCCCTGAGCGTCTGGCTGCGAGTGCACGCGGCGGATGCGCCCGTCGCCTACGCCGGCGGCGGGTTTCGCAGCGCCGCCCTGCTGAAGGCGTTTCGCGAGCGAATCCGCGCGGCCACGGGCGGCGAACCCTGCCGGCCCGCCGCGCCGCCCGAAGCCGGCGCCTTGCGGCGCGCTCGTGAAATCGCCCGACCCCCTATCAAGGAGACCGCATGAGCGCCGAGTTCGAAGCCATGAGATCGAAAGCGGTGCGCCACCTGCGCCGCAATTGCCCCGTGATGCGCGAGGTCATCACCCAGGTCGGCCCTTGCACGATGACCCTGCAACGGCCGCGGTTTCAGATGTTGGCGCGCTCGATCCTGTTCCAGCAGATCTCAGGCCATGCCGCGCGGGCCATCCTGGGGCGCATCCTCGAACGCATGCCCAAGCGCAGGCTGAGCGCCGCGGGCCTGGCCGCTTTGAGCGAAGAGGAGTTTCGCGCCTGCGGCGTCTCGCGCCAAAAAGCCGGCTACCTGCGCAGCCTGGCTCAGCTCTCGCTGAGCGGCGAAGTGCGCCTGCAACGCATCGAGCATTGGCCGGACGAGCGCATCATCGAAGAGCTCATCCAAGTGAAGGGCGTCGGCGTCTGGACAGCCCAGATGTTCCTGATGTTTTCGATGGGCCGGCCCGACGTGCTGCCATGGGACGACCTAGGCGTTCGCCAAGCGATGCGCCGGCTCTACGAGCTCGAGGACCTTCCCAAACGCGAGGAGGCGGAACGGCTCGCCGCTCCGTGGCGACCCTACGCGACCGTAGCGAGCTGGTATTGCTGGCGGAGCCTCGAAATCCCCGATCCGGGCATGCGTTAGAGTTTGTTTGAAAAGTCTGCAACGCCCGTGAAGCTTGAGCCGCGCATGGGATGTTCGCTGGACTTTTTGGGACGCGCCCTCACGGGCCTGTGTGAAAACGAGATGCTCGTGTTGCGCCCGCAAGGGCGGAGCAACGGAGCGGAATCCGGGGAGCGACTGCACGGAAAGTATTGGAAAGATTGTCTTGGACCGCGCTTTAGGCCCCCGGGTTCCGCTACGCTCGACCCGGGGCTATCCATTGCTTCGTCCTCCGGACGAGGTCGCGCCGGCGTTTTCACACAGACTCTCACGGGCGCGGCTCTGTTTGCCGGCCGGCGGGCGCTGTTGAGACGTCTTCCGATAGCGCGGCCCGAAAGGCTCGCAGCTTCTCGTCGGGCAGCACTTCGCGCGAGAACTCGATGGCGTAGAGCACGCCGGGCAACACGCCGAGCGGCCAGATGCCGTAGATCAGCACCGCCGTCGCACGCGGCAAACCCCACCACAGTTGGAGGTCGGCCTGGGGCGCGTCGAGCGCAAAGATCCAGAGCAGCAGCGAGGAGAACAGGACAAACAGACCCAGCGCCCAAACCAGCACGCGCTTGGGCGCGCCAAATCCGCCAAAGCCCGCCGTGACCAGCAACGTCAAGATCGCCCACGAGGCGACGCCGAAGGCGGCGTTGAACCCCGCCAACGCCAAGCCGAGAGCGACGACGGCGAGCGCGCCGAGCGTAACCGCCAGCCGATTCATTCAGCGGCCCTCCCATACGAAGGCCGGGAAGCGCCGCCGCGGCCAGTAGCCGAGCCGCTCGTAGAGCGCCATCGCCGATCGATTCGAGGCGGTGACCGTCAGACTGGCGATCTCGCAACCGCGGGCGCGCAACGACGCGAGCGTGCGCCTGAGCAGCTCGTAGCCGATGCCTTTGCCGCGATCCTCGGGGGCGACGCAGATCTGCGTAATGTGGCCGGCGTCGGTGTCCACCTGCGTCGCCAGGCACATCCCGCTCAAGCGGATCGAGTTCGGCCTGAAGGCCACCCAAGACGCCTGCTTGACGAAAGCCCCGCAGCCGGGATGGCGGGTGGTGTTGGCGATAAAGCGCTTGGCGCCCGCGAAGGTTTGGTACTGGTCGTTGATGCGTGCGTCGTCGTGCCGATAGTAGGCGGTCGCGATCAGCTCGGCGGCGGAATTGGCGTGATGCTCGCCCCAGGGAGATATTCCGTAGCCTTCGACGTCGCCGGGCGGAGCGGCGAAGCCGCGCAGTCCCTCCCGCAGCATGAACCAGCGCGGAAACACTTCGATCGAGCGCTGGAAGACGAATTCCGGCCCGATCTCAGACCCGATGCCGAGCAGTTGACCCTCCACTCGCCGCACGCCCGGAAAGGCCGCGGCCGCTTCGAGGGTGCGGATAAAAAGGGACCGCTCGGCGTCGCGGTCGCGGAACGCTTCCATCACGTACAAGTCGCCGATCAAGGCTTTGCCGCTATCGGCGATGAAGTAGCAGTAACCCACGGGGGAGCCGCGGGAAACGAGCGCGTAGCCGTGGAGGTTGCGCCCGTCGAGGAAGCGCGCAATGGTCTTCTGCGAGACTCCGAAGTCCCAGCGGAACTCGCTCTTCCAGAAGGCGCCTTGGTCAACGAGCAGAGGCTCAAGGTCCGACGATCTCAGTTCTCTGAGGTCGACGACGACCAGGTCGCTGAGGGTCACCCGCGCCGACGCCATGCTCGCAGATTATACAGGCCGAGCGCCTGCGCCGAGCGCCGTCAGGCAAACAGTCGTCAGACGAACGCGGAAAGATTCACGCGCCCCGCCCCCGCCCCGCGTTCGAAGATCGACAGCTTGGGGCTGCGACTCGGCGCTCCGGAACGGCGCTCGAGAACGTAGCCTTGGCGCACGACGGTGTGAATCGCCACGTCCGGGCGGCCTTCGAGCTTCTTTCGCAGCCGGCTGACGTGAACGTCTACGGTGCGCGTTCTGGTGGCGTCGCTGTAGCCCCAGATCGTCCTGAGCAGGTAGCCGCGCGAAAAGCAGCGGCCCGGATTGCCGGCCAGCAGGTCGAGCAGTTCCCGTTCCTTCTTTGTCAGCCTGGGCAAATTACCGTCTTGCGAGTCTAAAGAATTACTAACGGACATATCAACTTCGTCCCCCGAAGGCCCCCCACGGGCCGTTCTGCTAGATGACTTTCGTCGGACGCTTAAAAAAGGTTACGCCGCTTAATATCTTCGCTTTTCCGATCGCTTGACGTAGGGAATGTGCGATTCAATACGAATGGGTCGAGAGTCGGAGGCGCAATCGGGGAACGGTTCGCCGTTGTAGTAGGCCAGCCCGTAAGCGACGTGCCGCGGCAGGTCGGCCTCCACGCAAACTTGGTCGGCGTCGGGGGCGATCTCGCGCCAAAGATCGCGAGAGCCCGCCGCGCGATCAAGCTCGGGAAACACGCTCATCTTCAAGTGGATGAGGCCGATCGCCGCTCCGGCGGCAATCGTGAGAGCGGCGACGCGCTTGCGGTCTCGCAGGGCGGCGAAGCAGGCCGCGCAGGCGATTGCCGCATAGAGCGCCGCCGGCGCCAAGCGAATGCCTTGGGGCGGCCAAGCGTCGCTCAGGCCGTCGGCGATCGCGGGGGCCAGCAGGCTTTCCGCAAGCGGGAACAACAACAGCAACGCGGCCGCGGTCAGCCAGGCCGCCCGCGGCGCGCGACGGTACCGCAAGCCGATCAAGGCCGCGAGAGCGGGCAACGCCGGCAACAAATAGCCGGGCAGCTTGTTGGTTGACACAGAGAAAAGCAGAATCGTGCCGGCGCCCCATGAAACAAAAAACGACGCCAATGGATCGGAAAGCTCGCCGCGTTTCCACCTCCCGGCGAGCAGCGGCGTCCAGGGCGCGAGCGCCGCGACGGCGACAGGCAAGTAGAACCACCACGGCTGCACGTGCTGGAGCTCCGGGCTGATGAACCTCTGCACGTGATGTTTCCAAATGAACTCCTCCAGGAACACCGGTCCATTACGGATGTAGCAGAGGACGTACCAAGGAGCCGCGACGGCGAGAAACGGCGCGATCACCCGCGGGTGAAAAAGATCGCGAGCGGTCGACAGGAAGCCGCGCCTCAACACCGTGGGCGCAAGGGCGAGTACGGCGATAGCGGGGGTCACCAGACCTTTGGCGAGCAAGCCCACGCCGAGCCAGGCGCCGAACCAGGGCAATCCTGTCTTGTCCGCGGGATCGCGAATCCAACCCGCGAGAGCAAGTAAGGCGACGCCGGTAGCCGCGGCGACCGGCAAGTCGAACACCCCGATTTGGCTGAACGCCGCCCAGCCGGCGCAGGTGGCCAGCGCGGCGACGGCCACATCAGCCGACTCCCGGTCGGCCAAAGCGCTCAAGCGACGGTGGAAGTAAATCAGGAAAAGGAAGCTCAACAACGCCAGCGGCAGGCGTGTGGCGCGGTCGTCGTCGAGTCCAAGGTCGGTGGCCGCCGCGCCGATCCAGTAGAGCAGCGCCGGCTTCTCGAACCAGGGCCGGCCCCAGAGCCGCGGCGTGACCCAGTCGCCGGAGCGCGCCATTTCGCGCGCGATCGAGGCGTAGCGCGGCTCATCGGGACCGACCAACCCGCGCCACGAAGCGCCCCAGCCGTAGAGCAGCAGGCAGACGGCCGCCAGCAGCGTGTAGCGCGCGAAATCCTTGCCTCTCATCAGCGGCCTTGCCCAGTGTAGCGGCTGGCGTAAGCAGGGCGGTCAAGGGGCCGCTCGAAGGGTATAATCGGGGCTTAGCGTCGTCATGAGACTAGGCATTGATTTTGGTACGACGCGTGTCGTTGTCGCCGTCGCCGACCGGGGTAACTACCCGGTCGTTCAGTTTGAGGCCCCCGACGGCGGGGTCCGCGACTGGTTTCCGCCTTTGGTCGCGGCTCGCGGCGACGAGCGGCGCTTCGGCTGGGACGCCTGGCTGTTGCAGGCCGAGCCGGGCTGGACGATCGTGCGCTCGCTCAAGCGCATCCTCTCCGAAGCCGGGCCGAAAACCGAAATTGAGCTGGGCGACGCCGTGCTGCCGCTCGAGGCTTTGCTCAGCGAGATGACCGCAGCATTGCGGACGGCGCTGCTCGAGGCGTCGAACCTGCCCGCGGGCGACAGCGACAAGCTCGAGATCCAGCTCGGCGTGCCGGCCAACGCCAACACCAACCAGCGCTTCTTGACGGCCGAAGGCTTCCGTTGGGGCGGCTTCGAAGTGCTGGGCCTGCTCAACGAGCCCTCCGCCGCCTGCATCGAATACAGCCACCGCAACCCGGTCGCCGACGGCGAACGCGAGCGCTTCGTGCTGGTCTACGATCTGGGAGGCGGCACGTTCGACGCTTCGCTGGTGCGGATTCAGGGCCTGGCGCATTCGGTCGTTTCGACCGAAGGCATCTCGACGCTGGGCGGCGACGACTTCGACGACATTCTCGCCGAGATGGCTCTCGACGCCGCGGGAGCGGACGCCGCGACGCGGCAGGAAATGTCGCAAGCCGAGTGGTTCCGGCTGCGCGAGGAATGCCGCCAGAAAAAAGAAGGCATCCGGCCGAACTCGCGCAAGATCGCCTTGGATCTCGAGTGGGTGCGCGAGGGCTGGAACAGCGCCTCCGTCTCGGTGGCCGACTACTACGAACGCTGCGCTCCGGCGGCGGACGAAACCTTTCATGCCCTCGAAGATCTGCTCGAGCGCAACGGATTTCCGGCCGACGGCAACGCCGAAGACCAGCGCATCGAGTCGGTCTACGTCGCGGGCGGCGGCAGCGAGCTGCCGATGATCCCGCGCGGGTTGCGCGACATCTTCGGCCGCCGGGTCAAGCGTTCCGCGCACGGGCGTTCCTCCACCGCCATCGGGCTCGCAATTCAGGCCGACGCCGCCAAAGGCTACGTGTTGCGCGATCGCTTCACACGCTACTTCGGCGTCTACCGCGAGGAAGACTACGGCAGGCGCATTTCATTCGACCCGCTTTTCTCGAAGGAAACGCAGCTTCCGTCGACCGGCGAAGAGCCGCTGCGCATCGCCCGCAGCTACTCGCCGACGCACAATATCGGGCACTTCCGTTACCTCGAATGCAGCCGCCTGAACGGAGACGGCTCGCCGGCGGGCGACATCACGTTGTGGGACGACATCCTGTTCCCGTTCGACCCCGACCTGAAGGACTCGCCGGATCTGCACGAAATCCACGTCGGCCATTCACCGGCCGCCGCCGCTCAATTGGTGGAAGAGTCCTATAGCTGCGACGCCGGCGGCAGGCTAGCCGTCAAGATCAAGAACTTGAGCGGAAGCTACGGTCACGACTTCAGGCTCGGACGTTGGGCGGCGTCGGACAAGCGCCTCAAACCGGGGCGAGCGGCCCAGCCGCGCAAGGCCCGCGCCAAAACCCGCCGGACGAATTCCCATCATTAGCCGGCGGGGCCGGGCGATCCATTCGCCAAGCTTTTCGAACCCAAACCGTCAGGGCCGCCCGGGACCCGGGCGCCGACTTGCGGCGATCCCGCCGCCGAAGCGACGATGCTACGATCGGATTTGACTCCTTCCGCGCCATTTCGAGACCTCACCCAGCTTCCCGCCGGGGACGATCCGCCGCGGCTGCTCAACGCGATCGTCGAGATTCAACAAGACGGCAGCAACAAGTACGAATACGACCCCGAATTCGGCCTTTTTCGGCTTGACCGAGTGCTGTACTCCGCCGTGCACTACCCCATGGCATACGGTTTCGTGCCGGGGACCATCGCCGACGACGGCGACCCGCTCGACATCTTGATCATGACGCGCTCGCCGACGTTCACGGGCTGTCTGATCAAGGTCGCCCCGATCGGCCTGTTTCGCATGCGCGACGAGAAGGGCGAGGACGAAAAGATCCTTTCGGTGCCGACGGTCGACCCGCGCTTCAGCGAGATGGAGTCGCTCGACGACATGCGTCCGCATCGGCTGCGCGAAGTGGAGCACTTCTTCAGCATTTACAAGGACTTGGAAGACAAGCCGGTCGAGACGCTGGGCTGGGAAGACCGCGACGCCGCCTACCGCGCGATCGAGCAATCTCTCGAACGATTCCGTCAGAAAAAGGGCTGACCCGCGGCCCTGCTCGGCTGCGTTCTGTTAACCTCGGCGTCTCTCGTGCCGATCGCCGATTCCCCGGTCATCGTGATCTGCGTGGTCGTCTACCTGGCGGCCTGTTTCGGCGTCGGGGTTTGGGCGCTGCGGCGGACCCACACCATCGCGGACTTCCTGGTCGCCGGCCGCACTCTAGGCCCGACGGTGATCGTCATCGCCACGATGTCGAGCATCATGAGCGGCTTCGGCTTCGTCGGCGGGCCGGGCCTGGTCTACGACTCCGGCATCAGCTCGCTGTGGATGACCTTCACGTGCACCTTCGGGATGCCGTTGGCTTGGATTCTGGTCGCTAAGCGTCTGAGATTGCTGGCCGATGTCCGCGACACGTTGACGCTGCCCGACGCCGTGGCGGCGCGCTACGGCGGACGGCTGCCGCGGCTGCTGATGGCGCTGGCGATCCTGCTCGGGGTGCTCGGCTACCTCGGCGCTCAGGTGCTGGCCGTCGGCGTGGTGCTGGTGGCGACGCTGGGGGTCAGTCTGCCCGTCGCGATGGCGATTGGGTTGGGCGTGCTCGCGTTCTACTCCATCGCCGGGGGCATTCTGGCCGGCGTCTATACCGATTTATTCCAAGGCACGCTGATGCTGTTCGCCTCAATCGCCGTGACTTACACGGCCATTCGCCTGGGGGGCGGCCTCAGCGAGATCAGCCGCACGCTGTGGAACATGAACCCCGAGTTCATCGGGCCGTGGGGAACGCGCGGGACGCTGGCCTCTTTGAGTTGGTACTTGCTGTTCGCCGCGGGCGGGGTCGGCCAGCCGCACGCGATCACGAAATTCCTGATGATCGAGCGCATCCAAGATCTCAAGTGGGGCGCGCTGCTGACCGGCGCCTGCTACGCGTTGCTGAGCCTGCTGTGGATGACGATCGGCCTCGCGATGCGAGCGCTTGTGGTCAAAGGGGCCGAGCCGGCGCTCGGCGATCCGGACCTGGCGGCGCCGCTGTTCCTGCTCAACCATGCGCCTGATCTGCTCGCCGGCGTGGTCTTCGCCGGCTTGCTGGCGGCGATCATGTCGACGGCGGACAGTTTTCTAAACCTCGGCGCGGCGGCCGTCGTGCGCGACATTCCCACCGCCCTGCTCGGACGGCCCATGCGCCGCGAGCTGCTGTGGACGCGCGTGGCCACCGGCGCGCTGCTGGCCGCCGCCGCGTTCTTCGCTCTGTACATGCAGAGCTTGGTTGCGCTGCTGGGAACCTTCGGCTGGGGCACGTTCGCGGCGGCTATCGTCCCGAGCGTTGCGCTGGGGTTGAACTGGAAGCGGGCCACGGCGCGCGCCTGCTGGCTGTCGATCGCGGTGAGCATCGCGCTCAATTTCACGCTCGAGCTCGCGGCCCGGTATGAGTTTTATCACCTGCCGGGCGGCATGAACGTGGGCTGCTTCGCGCTGCTGGTTTCTCTCGCTGTATTCGTTGGCGTTTCGTGGCTCGATCCCGAGCCCAGGCTGCCTCGCGACATTGCCGCGGTCATGGACGTTTAGAGGCGAAACGCGGAAGCGAGGAAACGGCGCTCCCGCCGCGCCCGTAAAATAAGCGGGAGCGCACTTATGACACGCAAATCACTCTCGATCGTCGGCGTTCTTGCCGCCCTCGCCTCGGCGAGCCTGCTCATGGCGATGTCGGTCAAGGAGAGTGACTCCGCGGCGCTCAAGCTTCAACGCATCACCGACGGAGCCATCGGCCCCGGCGAGACCATACCGTTGACGGACGGGGAAATCAACAGCTTCTTGCACTACGCCTATGCGGACGAGATTCCGGAGGGCGTGCGCGGCTTGCGTGTCCGCTTTGAGCCGGACATCGGCGTCGTCAACGCGACGGTCGACTTCTCGAAGGTCGCCGCGAACTCGTCGGCGGGCGGCGCGGGGTCGTTGCTGCTGCGCATGCTCAGCGGCGAGCGCGAAGTCGAAGCCCGCACGCGCTATGTCTCGGCGAACGGCGAGGCGCGCGTCAACGTGGAATCGTTCAAGGTCGACGGCCGGGAGATGAGCGGCCCCGTGCTGGAATGGCTCGTCAATACCTACGTCTCCCCCGCCATGGACGGCTTTCAACTCGGCGAGCCCGTCTCGCTGGGTCACAATCTCGACCAAGTCAAGCTGGAATCGGGCCGCGCGGTGTTTATCGGCGCCAACCAAGTCGCCGCTCGCTAGCGCGGCGTATTGCCGGAACTTGGGGCGACGTCCGCCTTGCGAGCCGCGACCGACTCGGCGGCCTCGCGGATTTGGTTGACACTCGCGGGCTTCAACAGGTGAGCGTCGAATACGCTTTGTGGGTTCTGCGCCGCCGCTGAGTCGTTTGCGAAACCGGAAAGAGCGATGATGATCGCCTCGTTCAAGCCTGCGTCTCTCAGCCGTTTGGCGGCCTCATGCCCGCTTATGTCGGGAAGACGGATATCCATCAGCACGAGCTCCGGAGTGAATCGCTTCGCGAGTTCCAGCGCCGACAGGCCGGTCGTGGCCACTTCGGCCGAGTAGCCGGCGTTCAGGAGCAGCATCTGAAGCATCTGCGCGGCGGATTCATTGTCGTCGACAATCAGAACCCGCATTGGAGCTCGAGCCGCCTCAGGGGACGCGTGCTCCGTTGTGACGCTTGCATCCCGAGACAGGAGCGGTATCGTAATTCGAAAGGTCGAACCTTTGCCTGGGCCCTCGCTTTCAACGTCGACGGTTCCGCCGTGGAGCTCCACCAGTTGGCGGACCAAGGTTAACCCAATTCCTAAACCTTGGCCCGGCGCGCCGATCTGCTCAAACGCCTCGAAGATTTTCCGGATATCCTGTCGGCTCAGCCCTATGCCGCTGTCGGAAACGGTCAGCTCCAACGCGCCTTCCCGACTCGTAGTTTCCAACCGGATTTGGCCGCCCGCCGGAGTAAACTTCGACGCATTGGTCAGCAGGTTGACGATCACCTGCTCGAGCCGGAGCGGATCGGCCTCGACTCTCAAATCCGGAGGGTTGAGGGCCACGGTGAGCTCGTGGCCGCATCCGTCGATCACTGCCCGGCAGGAGTCAACGGCGCGGTTGACGACAGTTGAGATCGCGATCGCCTCCTTGTTGAGCGTGAGCTTGCCGTGCGAGACGCGCGTGGTCTCGAGCAGGTCGTTGATCAAGCTGGTCAGGTGCGCGGCCTCGCGAGAGACGTTATCGAGAATCCACTCGGGGGCTTCGCCGTCCTCCGTTCCCGCTTTCAGCAGTTCGACCCCGGTCACGATGCAAGCTAGGGGATTGCGCAGCTCATGCCCAAGGATTGCAATGAACTGATCCTTGAGTCGATTCGCACGCTCCGCCTCATCGCGCGCGCCGCGTTCGCGGGCGAGAATTTGCTCTCGTTCCGCTTCGTACAGCCTTTGTTGCGTAATATCGGTCGCCATCGCAAGCCGCAACGCCGACTGCGGGAGCGCATTGATGCGCACGTCCACGATGGCTGTCGAATCGTCAGCCCTCCGCAGTTGGACGGACCGCCGCGAATCCATGGGACCGGCTATCGCCGAATCAATTTCTTCACGCTTCGACTCCTCGACGAACGCCTGCAAAGGCGCGCCAATCAACTTGTCGCGTTCCGTCCCGAGCAAGCGGCAGCATGGCGGGATTGGCTTCCGTGAACCGCCCCCCGTCGTCAAGCAAGCCGATGCCGATGGGCGAGGCATGAAACAGAGCCCGAAAGCTCTCCTCGCTGCGGCGTTGTTCCGCCTCGGCTCGCCGCGCCCGCAGAAAGGTCCTGATCGTCGCTACAAGGACCACCGGCTCTACGGGGTGGGTGAGGTAGCCGTCGGCCCCGCCCTCGAGCCCTTCGGCATGGTCCGAATCGGTCTTGAACGTAGCCGACAAGTGCACGACCGGCATCAGCGCCGTGTCGCTCCGCTTCGCAAGCGGCGGCACACCTCGAAGCCATGAATGTCGGGCAACTGAACGTCCAGAATCACCAAGTCGATCGAAGCGTCCGCGCGTTCGAGGGCCTCGGAGCCGGTCGCGGCTGCCACCGTTTCGAACCCCGCCGCCTACAATACTCGCTCGGTCGCATAAAGCGTTGCGGCGGTATCATCAACGACAAGGATGCGTCCTGCTTTTGCCATCGATCAATCTCCGCTTCCGCCTTGCGCTGGTAGCTTTGACGCGAGCGGCTCCGCTCCCGGCAGGTCGGATGGGAATCTTCGCATGGAAGATCGATCCTACTCCGGGCTCGCTTTCCACGCCAACCGAGCCGCCCAACAACTCGGCAAACTGCTTGCACAGCGAAAGGCCTAGTCCCGTGCCCCGCAAGTTCCGATGCAGGTCCGAATTGATTTGACTGAAGTCAAGAACAAGTGTTGCAAATGTTCTCTGCGATCCCGATTCCCGTGTCGCTGACGAAGAAAGTTACGAAGCCTCTCTTGGTCATACTGAGCAGAAACGCGCACTTCTCCTTTTCTTGTAAATTTCAAGGCGTTCGAGATGAAGTTTCGCAGGATCTGCGACAGCTTTTTGTGATCGGTGTAGACCGCCGGCACTCCTTCCGGCTCTTCGAATATCAGATCGACGGCGGCGTTGGTCACGATCGGCTTGAACATGCCCCGCAACGCGGTCATCAAGTCCATCATCTCGAACCATTCTGGAGAGATCGAGATGCGACCAGCCTCCACCTTCGCAAGATCGAGCAGATCGTCGACCATGGTGCTCAAATCACGGGCTGAGCTGCGGATGAATTCGACCTGCTTCTCTTGCTCGCCGTTCAGCGGACCGTCGATCCGATCGAGCAACAGGCGCGCGATGCTGCGGATCGAGCCGAGAGGCGTTTGAAATTCGTGGCTCAGGTAAGAGAGAAAGCGGCTCTTGAGCTCGGAAATGCGGCGCAGTTGCTCGGCCCGATCCTCGAGCTCGGCGTAGAGTGCAACAACGCCGCGGTTGGTCTGCTCGAGTTCCGCGGCCAGAGACTGGATTTGCTGGTCGCGGCTCGCGAGCTCGGCTTCGAGCCGGCCGATCTCAGCCGGCTTTGCGATGAATTCAGCGTTTCATCCGAGGCCTCGGAGGCCCGGTTTCGAATTGTACTTTACCGCAGCCACCGTCACATCATCGCGTCCCCGCTGATAGTCACGGTAAAGGGTCGCCGCGATGACCCCGGGGTGCCGCAACGCGAGGCCTGGGTAGGAGCCGATATCCCAACGAGTCTGAAGTCCGTCCGAGTGCATCACCAATGTCGCGTCCAAAGGCCACTCGTATTCAAATTGCTGAAATTTGCCCGTATGCGCACCAACTGTCCCGTTTGAAGAGATCAATCCTCGAGACCCCGCTCCGACGATGAGACGACCGGAGATGTTTCCGATGCCGCTATAGACTAAGCGCTTACGTCCGGCGTCAAAAGTCGCGATAGCGACCGTGCCGCCGCGGGTGCCGCGAAGGCCTTGGTCGATCCTCTGCATCAGCGCGGGAAGCGCCGTGAACGGCGCTTGTTCGAAGACATCCATGGCCGCCCATGAGGCCTCGTCCGCCTTGAGGCCGTGTCCTAATCCGTCGCTGACCAGCAGCGAGAAACCCGCGGCGCCCCAGCACAGCCGCCAGGCGTCTCCGCACAACGCTTCGCCTGGGTAGGGAACACTAACGCCGCCGAAACTAAGGTCGGGCGCCTCATTGGTCCCCAGCGCCTTCCCGGCTCTCACTCTCGCCAACACGGCTGTCCCGCGTCCGGACATCGAATACAAGTCAAACTCGTCGGACTGCCGCTGGATCGCCCCAAAGCCATTGCCCGGCGTGGCCCCGGTCGAGAAGCCGTCGGCCAGACAGCGCGCGGTGTCGACCATCCCCGGGCCGCGGTCGACTCCAAGGACTTCCATGGCCTGACCGGTCGGCAGGTCGAGAAGGCGATACAGAAGTTCCCCTCCCGGCGTGTGCCGCGCGATGTTCGTCGCGATTTCGGTCACCACGATCGCGAGCTTGCCGCGTTGGGTCTCCTCGAACCCGCAGAGCTTCGCCTCAAGCTCAACCGCCCGGCGCGCCTCCGAAACCTGGCTCAGATCGCCGATCGGAATCGCTGCGTGAAAGTTTCGAATCCTGTTCGTCAGCGCCATCGCGAAACCTTAATAGTCGTCCCCTCCCCGACCGCCGTCGTGAGATCGAACTCCTGGACCAAACGTTTGGCGCCGGACAGGCCCATGCCGAGGCCGCCCCCGGACGTCCAACCGTCCGTCAGGGCCAACTCGAGATCGGGTATGCCCGGACCGCGATCCTGGAAGGTCAGCCGTAACCCGGTCCGACCGCCTTCGCTAAGCCGCTCCCAACGCATCACGCCGCCGGCGCCGTGGGTGCGGGCGTTGCGGGCCAACTCGCTCGCCGCCGTGACCATCTTGGTTTGGTCGACTAGGCTGAAACCAAGCTCCTGGCACAGCTTGCGAACCTCCTGCCGGGCGATGACGACGTCGTAGTCGGTCATCAATGGCAGCTCGTCAGGTTTCAGCTCCGCCATTCTGGAGCTCCCATTCGAGATCGGCGCGAATCAAGGCCATTCCTTTGTCGACATCGAGAGCGGTTTTTACGCCGGCCAATGTCAAGCCCAACTCCACAAGAGTGATTGCTACGGCCGGCCTCATTCCGACGACGACGGTCCGCGCATCCAAGATGCGCGCCATCGCGGAAATGTTCGCAATCATCCGGCCGATGAAGGAATCCACCATCTCGAGGACCGATATGTCGATCAGCACGCCACGAGCGCTCGTGGCTGTGATCTTCGACATCAAGTCGTCCTGCAGGGCGAGGGCGAGAGTGTCATCGAGATCCACCTGAATCGAGACCAGCAGGCACTCCCCGATGCGGAGAATCGGAATCGATTGCATCAGTTTGCCTGAGAGCCGGCGACCGCGCGTTTGACAACGGTAAACCCGCTGCGCTTGAGCGCCAAGGCCAGAGCGTCGGCCAACGAGGCCTTCGTCGTCACCGACCCTAGGTCAACACCCAAGTGGACGATCGTTTGGGCGATCTGCGGGCGCACGCCGCTTACGATGCAGTCCGCGCCCATCAGGCGGATCGCCGTGATCGTCTTGAGCAAGTGCTGCGCCACGAGAGTGTCTACGGTGGGCACGCCGGTGATGTCGATGATGGCGATCTCAGACCCTGTCTCGACAATCCTTTCGAGCAGGGTTTCCATGACGACTTGAGTCCGGGAGCTGTCGAGCGTCCCAATCATGGGCAGCGCAAGCACGCCGTCCCACAATTTGACCACCGGGGTCGAGAGCTCGAGCATCTCCGCCTGCTGCCGGCCAATCAAGTCTTCCCGAGTCTTCTGAAACGCCTGCACCGTTTGAAGACCGAGCGTGTCGAGCAGTTCGGTGGCGAACCAGGCGGCGTCCGCTATCTCTTGCGGCTTCTCCTGGAACTCTTCCCGAATGGCCGCAAAAAGCGGCTTTTTAAAGGAGAGGACAAAGCTCGCGGTTTGAGTTGACGTGAATCCCCGCAGCGCTCTCGAGGTTGAGATTTCGGTCATGAAGTCTCGCATCCTCGCCCACTCCGGCCGGTCAACCGCTCCATTGGGGTCCGCTTGAAGGCTCTGCAGCAGAAGGTCGATGAATGCGGCGGTCTGCTGCTGCAATTCCTCGTCCGAGATGCGACCGCTGCCCGCGGCGAGCCCTTGCCGGAGGTCATCCGTCCAAGACTTCAGAATCCAACCGCGCCTGGCTTCTAAAACGCGAAGAATGGTGGGCGGTGAAAAATCCATTGGTTGAGCGATTCGCTATCATCGCAGCCGCCGGAGGCCGATGCAAATTTTAAATAGGTAACTAACCTACCTTGTCGCAGATGCTAAAAAAACATAAAACCCGCTTGATGTTTTTTTAGCTAATCGGACGCCAAGTGTTGCAAAATTACCGCAGTGTGTCACTCAAGACCCATATTTTCAATGCTTTACGTCCGGATCCTGCGCTTGCTACCGTAAGGAGCGTCAGGAAAGGACTCTCCGTTTTTGTCGTCCGAAAACACCGTCTCTCGCCCGATTGCCATCAGCGGAGTCGGCCTTCATAGCGGGGCGCCCGTCAACATGACGATCAAGCCGGCCGAGTCGGGCGGCGTCGTTTTCATCCGCAAAGATCTCGAAGGTTTCCGCATCCCGGCGCGCTGGCGCAACGTCGCGAAAGTCAGCTATGCCACAAGCCTGATGCGGGAAGGCGTGCTGCTTTCGACTACGGAACACCTGCTCAGCACGCTCTACGCGTTGCAAATCGACAACGCCGAGATCGAGATCGACAATCTCGAGGTGCCGATCGTGGACGGCAGCTCGGCGCCCTTTGTCGAGATGGTCGAGCAAGCCGGAGTGGAACAGCTCGAGCAGCCCCGCGAATACCTGCGCATCGCGCACCCGATCGAGGTGCGCGAGGGCGCGAAACGGATCCGCGTCGAACCCAGCGACCGCTTCGAGATCATCTGCGAGAGCCGCTTCGATCACCCCCTGGTCGGCGTGCAGCGCATTGAGTGCGAATTGACGCCCGCCTACTATGCCCGGGAAATCGCGCCGGCGCGGACGTTTGGTTTCGAGCGCGACCTCGAGCAGATGCGCGACATGGGCCTGATCCGCGGCGCTACGCTCGACAACGCCGTGTGCTTCGGAGATGACGCGGTACTCAATCCCGGCGGGCTGCGCTTCGACGACGAGCCGTGCCGCCATAAGCTGCTCGATCTGATCGGCGATCTGGCGATGCTCGGTCGACCGCTGCTGGGCCGCGTGATCGCCGAGCGCGCGGGACATGCGATGCACATCGCGCTGGTGCGCGCGATCATGAGCCGGCCGGGTTGTTACGAGCTGACCGAAGCCGGAGCGATGAGCCGGGCGGCGGCGCGTTGACGTCTCACGAAACGGGGGCATAGAATGATGGTTCGGGCGCATGCTGCCATCTCGGCGGAGGGCGCCCGTGAGGTGCGGGGTTCCCGAATAACTCTGCCAGCACGGTTCAAATCCAACCTCCGTTGATGGCGCGCTTCCGCGTCGCCGCCGACAGCCTTTTTACGGCCTTCTTCCCTGACAATTGCCGCTTGTGCAAGCAGCCGCTGACGGCGGCCGGCGCGGCGCCGGTCTGCTCGGCTTGCATGGCAAGTCTCGAGGATTGGGGCGGAGCCCTGCTGTGCTCGGGTTGCCAGCAAATCGTCGATGAGCCGAGCGCTCTCGACGACCGCGGCTACTGCGGCGTCTGTCGCCGCGAGCCGCCGGTGTTCAGCAGGGTTTGGAGCTCGGGGCCGTACGACGGCGCGCTGCGCCGCACGATTCATCTGCTCAAGTACGACGGCGTGCGCCCTCTGGCGGATGTCATGGCGTCGCGCCTGGAAAGCGGTTTCGACGCCGTTCATGGCGCCGATTTGATCGTTCCCGCCCCGTTGCATTGGCGCAGAACGCTGACGCGGGGCTTCAACCAGTCCGCCCTGATCGCGCGGCGGCTTGGCGATGCGGCCGGCGTGCGCTACGAGCGGCGGTTGCTCGCGCGCGTCCGCCACACCTCTTCGCAGGCGGGTTTGTCGCAGCACGAACGCCGGCGGAACTTGCGGGGCGCGTTTCGCGTCCAGTCTCGCGAGACGATTCAAGGAAAGACGGTTTTGCTCGTCGACGACGTGATGACGACGGGCGCGACTCTCAGCGCTTGCGCCAGGGCCCTCAAACGGGCTGGAGCTCAAGAGGTGAGGGCTTTAGTAGTAGCTCGCGCGTTGCTGGGAAGGCGCGCGCACTGAGTCCGGGAGCATAGAGGCGACCGGACAGGAGTAAGAGAGGCATGATCGAAGGCAATCTCTTGCGGAGTCCGGTTCTGGTTCTAAACGCCAGTTACGAACCGATCCATGTGTGCGCCGCGCGCCGGGCTCTGGTGTTGTTGTTCAAGGGCGTGGCGCAAACCGAGGAGGCGGGGGTGGCGTTGTTGCGCTCGGCGCGGGCGGCGATGCCGGTGCCGTCGGTCATCCGGCTGCTCGAATACCGCCGCATTCCGCGGCAGACGCGGGCTCTGTCGCGCAAAAACATCCTCATCCGCGACCATTTCACCTGCCAGTACTGCGGCAAGAAGGGCGGCGCGGGCGAGCTCACGCTCGATCATGTGCTGCCGCGCTCGCGCGGCGGGGCGACGTCGTGGGAAAACCTGGTGGCGGCCTGCCGTCCCTGCAATAACCGCAAAGGAAATCACTTGCCCGAAGAAGCGCGCATGCCTCTCAAGCGGCGGCCGAAGCCGTTCACGCTGCACACCAGCCGCAGCCTCATGCGCCAGCTCGGCAGCCAGCAGGAAACCTGGCGGAAGTACCTGTTTTATTAGCTGCGCAGCAGGCCCAGGGATTCACTCGCGGAGGGCTCGTCGGCGGCTTCGCGCTTGACGTGAGCGTCTTCCAACTTGTCGCCTTCGCCCGGCGCCAGGAACATGTTTTCCGCCAGGCCGTGCTGGCGATCGTAGAGCTCGCGATAGCGGCCGTCGGCGTCGTAGAGCTCGCGGTGATCGCCGCGCTCGACAACCAGTCCGCCTTCGACGACCAGGATTTGGTCGGCGCGACGGATCGTCGACAAGCGGTGCGCGATCACGAACGTCGTGCGGCCCTTCATTAAATACGACAGGCCGTGCTGAATCAGCGCTTCGGACTCCGAGTCGAGACTCGAGGTCGCCTCGTCGAGGATCAGGATACGCGGATCGGCCAGCACGGCTCGCGCGATCGCGACGCGCTGGCGCTGGCCGCCCGACAGCTTCACGCCGCGCTCGCCCACCACGGTCTCGTAGCCCAGCTCGAATGTTTCGGCGAACTCGTCGACGCGAGCGATGCGGCAGGCTTCGAGAATCTTTTCGTCCGAAGCGTCGGGCCGCGCGAAGGCGATGTTCTCGCGGATCGTTCCGTCGAACAGAAACGTCTCTTGCAGCACGACGCCAAGCTGCGGCCGGAATGAAGACAGCCTGACCGTCGAGAGGTCGACGCCGTCGACGGTCACGACGCCCAGGCGGGGCGCGTGAAAGGCGGCCACCAGGCCGATGATCGTCGACTTGCCCGACCCCGAAGAACCGACCAGGGCCGTCACCGAGTCGGGGCGCGATTCAAAGCTGACGCCGTGCAAGACGTCTTTGCCTTCCTCGTAGGCGAATACGACGTCCTCGAATGCGATGCGCCCCTCGATCGGCCCCAGCTCGATCGTTCGCCGGGGATCGACGTCTTCGGGGATCTCGCCCAGGACTTCACGCGTGCGCTCGAGGCCCGAGACGGCCTCCATCAACTGCGTCGAGATGTTGACGACCTGGAACAGCGGGGAGACGAACACAGCCGAAAAAATAATGAACGATCCCAGGTCGCCGAGCGTCATCGTTCCGCCCTCGATCGCCAGCGCGCCGCGCCAAACGATCAGGGCGCCCATGCCGCCGAGAAGCAACTGCGCCGCAACGCCCACCAGCGACGTCCCGGTCAGAGTCTTGTAGACGTTCTCGAGCATGCGGTCGACGCCGAGGGAGAAGACGTGGGCCTCGCGGCTTTCCGCGTGATAGCCCTTGACGACGCGCACGCCCCCCAGCGATTCGGTCAGCCGGCCGGTGACTTCGCTGCGAATCTTCTGGCGTTCCTTGAAGTGCGGCCGCAACGTGGTGAAGGCGCGCTGCAGCACGGCCACGAAGGCGAAGACCATGACCATCGAAACCAGCGTCAGCTTCCAATTCAGGTACAGCAATACCGCCAGGGCGCCGAGCGAGGTGATCAGCCCGCCGAGCAGTTGCACCAAGCCGGTTCCCACTAGATTGCGAACGCCTTCGACGTCGCTCATGATGCGGCTGACCAGCCGACCGACCTGGTTCGAGTCGTAGAACGCGACCGGCAAGCGGCCGACATGCTGCTGAACTTTGACGCGCAGCTCGGCGATGAGCCTTTGACCCGACTTGGACAACAACTGCGTCAGCGCATAGGTCGAGGCGGCTTGGACGATCGTGGCCGCGACGATCGCCAGCACGATCGGGTCGAGCAAATCGCTCCGCCCTTTGGCGATGACGTCATCGAGGATGTACTTGGTGGTACCCGGCAGAACCATGGCCGCGAGCCGGCTGACCAGGATCAAGACCAGGCCGACCGCGAGCACGCCCTTGCGTTCGGCCATCATGTCTTTGATGTCAGGCCAGATGTCGCGGAGGCGCTCGCTTGCGGGTCGTTTTTCTTTTTTGGGAGGGTCGGAAGCCAAAGCTCAGTATAGGAACCCGTCGTCGGCGCCGCTGCGTATATAAGTCTTGGCTCGATTAGACTGACGACTGATGAGAGTTCTTCTCGTAGCGCTGCTGGCGGTCGGCCTGGCGCATGGCCAAGACCAGGAACAGCAGCTCGACGCCGACGTCCGCATGTTCACGGTGATGGCGGCGATCAACATGGCCGGATACGACGACGGATTGGGCAGTCCTCAGGATTCGCTGGTGCGGCAGGCCGTGCGTACTGAGCTCGAGAAGTTCGACGGGCCCAGCCGCAAGCTGCTGACGACCGCCTACGAACAGCTCAAGCTCGACGATCCGTCGGAGAACCTGTCGCAGTTCGTCACCTACGCGTTGATCTGCGAGCCTGCGCCGACGTTCGAGCTCAAGGCCAACCTGCCCACCGACCTGCCTCCCGAAGTCCGCCGACTCAGGGCGCTGGCGCCGCTGTTCGAGCAGTTTTACAACGAGGCGAATATCGAGGCCCTGTGGAACAAGTACCAGCCCGCTTACAACCAGGAGCTTGACCGCTATCAGGCCGTCTTGGTGCCGCTGCTGTTTCGCACGGCGGGCTACTTGCGGCTCGGGCTGCAGAGCCGCGAGTTCCAAGGCTTCAAGGTGTGGATCGACTTGCTCGGCGCCCCGAACAGCCTCAACACGCGGCTCTACGGCGGCAACGTTCAGGTGGTGGCGCATGCGACCGACAAGATCAAGCTCGACGAGATTCGCCACGCCTTCTTGGTGCACTTGTTGGATCGGCTGTCGATTCGCTACCGCAACGTGGTCGCCGAGAAGGAAGTGCTCTCGCGATTCGCACTATTCGCGCCCGCATTGCCCGAGAGCTACAAGACCGATTTCGAGCTGCTGGTGACCGCCTCGCTGGTAAACGCCGTCGAAGCGAGGCTCGAACGCGGCACGCCGGACGAGAAGCTCGCCAAGGTTGGGCGGGACATGCGCGAGGGCTACATCCTGACGCCGTACTTCTACGAGGCGCTCGAAAAGTTCGAAGCCGATACGCGCACGATCAATCAGTACTACGCCGAGATGATCGAGGGCATCGATCTCAAGCGCGAGGCGGCCCGCCTGCAGGATGTGAAATTCGCCGAAAAGTCGCAGCGGGAATTGGAGCGGGCCGCGCCCAAGCGCGTTGAGATCTCGGCGGTCGACAAGCTGCTGCAGAAGGGCGAATTTCTGCTCGGCGAGGAGAAGACCGACGAGGCCCGGGACGCCTACGTCGCGGCTCAGGACGAAGCGGGCGGCGCGAACGCGCAGGCGGAATACGGGCTGGCGCGCGTCGCCATCACCGATGCCGACCCGGACTTGGCGCGCGAGCACTTTCTCCGCGCGGCCGAGTTGGCGGAAGACGATCCCCACATCCGTGCGATGTCGCATTTATACATCGGGCGGATCGAGGACATCGTGGGAAACCGGGAACAAGCGGTCGTGCACTACAAGCTGGCCCTGGACGCCGGCGACCCCTCGCCGCATACCCGCGAAATGGCTCAAAAAGGGATCGACGCTCCCTTTTCGAGGCCCCACGATGAGGGCGAGGAAGCCGGCGAGCGGCCCGGTCAACCGTAACGTCTTCGGACCGCCTCGCATCCAACGCGAAGGTTCATTAAAATAGGACCTGCGCGTCCGGCGGCCGAAACGGTCAGCGGTTCGGGAGAGGTTTATGAAACGCATCTGCTTATTGTTCGCATCGATTTTGGTTTGCGCGCTCGCCCTGTCGGCGCAGCCGCAACCCAAGTCCCAAAAGGAACTCGACGCCGTCATGGCGATCCAAAACGCCCAAGATCCGGACCAGCGCATCGCCGCGGCTGACGAATTGATCAAGGGCTTCCCGGAGACCGAATTCAAGGAATTCGCGAACTACATGACGATGCTGTCGTACCAGCAGAAGAACGACTTCGAAAACATGATGATTTTCGGAGAGCGCACGCTCGAAGTGAATCCGGACAACGTCGGAGTCCTGCTGCAACTCTCTTACGCCATCCCTCTGCGGACGCGCGAGTTCGACCTGGACAAGGAAGAGAAGCTGGCCAAGTCAGAGGACTTTGCGAAGCGCGCGGTCACCTTGGTGCCCAATCTGGCCAAGCCGGATCCGAACATTTCGGATGAGGAGTGGCTGGCGACCAAAAAGGACTTCATGGCGCAGGCGAATGAATCGCTTGGCTTGGTTTCGCTCAAGCGCCAGAACTTCGCCGCGGCGTCCGAGTACTTCCAAAAGGCGCTTGATCTGGCGCCCGAACAGAATCCGACGACGTTCTACTATCTCGCGCAGGCGCTGCATAAGGACGGCAAGAAGGCCGAGGCTCTCAACGCCATCAACACCGCCCTCAGCAACGGCTTCGACGCGACGATGGGCAATGAGCTCAAGAAGCAGATCGAAGCCGGTTCCTGACGAGCTCGCTTGGAGGACCGGGGATCAACGCCGCTCGCAAACCGCGGGCGGCGTTTCGTTGTTTGAGGGTCGAAATGCCCGACAGCCTGCAAACGCTTCAAACCCGCCTCGGTCACCGCTTCCATGACCCGGGCCTGCTCGAAACAGCTTTGACCCACCGCTCCTACGCCCGCGAAATGGGCGTCGGCGAACATAACGAGCGGCTGGAATTGCTCGGCGACGCCGTTCTCGGATTGATCGCCACCGAGACTCTGATGCAGCGCTTTCCCGAGCATTCCGAAGGTCGCTTGACGAAGGTGAAAGCGGCGCTGGTGAGCACGCAGGGTCTGCTGCGCGAAGCGGAAGCGATCGGGCTGGGAGATCATCTGCGGCTGGGGCGGGCGGAGGAGCGCAGCGGCGGAAGAGAGAAAAGGACTCTGCTCGCCGACACCGTCGAGGCGATCATCGCGGCGGTTTATCTGGACGGCGGTCTCGACGCCGCGCGGACCGTCATCAAGCGCCTAGGCCTGCGCGAAGAGCGCTTGATCGAAGCCGACAACAACCTCGCGGGCGGCAACCCGAAATCGACGCTGCAAGAAATTCTGCAAGGCCGCGGACTCGCATTGCCGACGTATTCGGTCGTTTCCGAGCAAGGCCCCCCACACCAGCGCAGCTACCTGATTCGCATCGACGTCTGCGGGCGTTTCACCGCCGAGGCCGCCGGCGCGACAAAAAAGGCCGCTGAACAGTTGGCCGCCGCCGAGGCGATGCGCGATCTGAGTTGGCTGCCGCCCGAGGAGGATTGATCTTCGCCGATCCTTGACTTCCGCTCGACCTGAAGTCTTAGTCTGAACCCACGATGCTCAGGAACCGACCGCCCGACATTCGCCGACCTGACTGCGACGTGGTCCTGATCGGGGAACGCCGCGTCGGCATCGCCGCCCGGCAGCAAGCCGCGGCTGACGCCGCCCTGGAGACGTGGGAACGACTCCCCTGGCCGGAGGGTCTGCTCTCGCACAACTGCTTCGGCAGCGAAGACGGCGAAACCGTCGTCCACTACTCGCAGTGGACAGACGAAGACGCGGTCGAGAAATTCAAGCGCGCCGATCAAGGAGCCAAGGCTGCCGACGGCGGCCGAGCCCGCGTGATTCTCGACGCCGCACCCGAAGTCGAGCACTTGGGCGTCGCCGCCTATCGCGTCTATCGCAGCGTGGCTTGGAACGACGGCGGATCGCCGGGCTGCATCGTCGTGATTCGTTTCGAAGTCGACGGTCTCGATCAGCAGTTGCGGCTCTACCAATCGCTCGCCGCCGCCGGAGCACGCTCGACACGGCCGGAGGGCCTGCTCGCCGTGCACTTCCACTTCAGCGTTGACCGCAAGAGCGTGCTGAACTACACCGAGTGGAGCGACGCCGAGGCCCACCGGGAGTCGCTCGACGGCGCGCTCGTCGCGGACCGCCGACGGGTGATCAACGGCCTCTCGGGAGTGCGTCCGCTGGGGTATAAACGCTATCGCTTGCTGGGCGGCCTGGCCGTTGAGCCCGCCTCCGCCGGAGGCTAGATCGCGGTCCAGCCGCCGTCGATTTCGAGCGTTGCGCCGTGGACGAACTCCGCTTCGTCCGAGCACAAATAGAGGGCCATGTGCGCGATCTCGCTGGGCTTGCCGAGCCGTCCGATGGGCTGCCGAGCGTTGAGTTGCTTGCGCATCTCTTCTTTCTCGAGCTTGTGATACTTCTCGAGGTAGGCCTCGACGAAGGGCGTATCGACCGTTCCCGGGCAAATGCAGTTCACTCGGAGCCGACCGGCGTATTCGGCGGCGAGTTGGCGAGTCATCGCGACGACCGCCCCCTTGGAGGCGCAGTACGCGAAACGGCGCTTGATGCCGACCAGTCCCGCCACCGACCCGATGTTGACGACCGCGCCGTGCGCCGAAGCCAACAATTTGGGCAAAGCCGCTTGCGTGACGAGGAACGGTCCGTCGACATTGACGCTCATGATGCGCCGCCAGTCTTCCAGACCGCACTCCTCGATGCTTCCGACATGGCCCACGCCCGCGTTGTTGACCAAGTAGTCGAGGGCGTCGACGGTCTCGAAGGCCGCTTGCACGCTCGCCGGATCGCTGACGTCGAGTTGCAGCGGCGAAGCGCCGCCCCCCACTTCAGCCGCCAGGGCGGCGGCGGCGTCTTGATTTAGATCGGCAACGATCACCGCTGCGCCGGCGTTGGCCAATGTGCGCACCGTTTGCTCGCCGATTCCGCTGGCGCCGCCGGTGACCAAGGCGCGGCGCCCTTCTAAACGAAAGGGTTGTGTCATGAGAATCGGCGATTATAACAATCGGAGTCCGAGGACCAGATGTTGCGACGCTCTCTATTCAAGCTCCTGCTGTTCGCCGCCGCTGCCGGCTTCACGGCGATCTTCTTCATCAACTGGTGCAACATGGTCTACAACTGCGGCTGCACGTTCATCTGGGCGGGCTTCGCGGATCATTGCAACATCCAAACCGCGGGCCCGCCGGATTGTCCTTGGTGCGCGCGGGGGGACCTGGCGGCGGCGGCGTTTTTCGTTACGTTGGGCGCTCAAGGGCTCGTGAGCCTGTGGCCGGGCCGATTGGGCCGGCTGCGTGCAATCGCCGCTTTCGCGGCCTCCCCAATCGCGGCCGGCCTCGCTGGTTTGGTGATCGGATTGCTCACTGGATATTGGAACTGAGCTTTTTCGCTCGACGGCGAAGGAGGGTTTCAAGACATGGCGCGCGTGCTGATCGTGTACAGCACCAGCGAGGGGCAAACGGCCAAGATCGCTCATGAGATTTCCGGCTGGCTGGCGGCGAAGGGGCACGCATCGCACGCGTATCGCGCGCAAGATCTGCCGGACTCGGTCGAGGTGGAGGGGTTCGACGTGGTGATCGCCGGCTCACCCGTGCATCTAGGCGCTCACGATCCCGCGCTGGCGCAATGGGCGAGGTCGCATTGCGGCGCGCTGGCGGCAGTGCATTCGGCTTTCTTTTCCGTGAGCCTGGCCGCGGCGGGAACGAAGCAAGAAGCTCAGCGGGAGTTGCGGCGCATCGCCGCTTCCTACCTAGGCGAGATCGGTTGGAAGCCGGATCTGGTCGCGTACTTCGCCGGCTCTCTGGCCTACAGCCGGTACGGGCTGATCAAGCGCCTCATCATGCGGCGGATCGCGCGCCAAGAAGGCGGGGGCGTCGATTCCGCCCACGATTACGAGTACACCGATTGGAGCGCGGTGAGGCATTTCGCCGACCAAGCGGTTGAAACTGCGTCCTGAAACGGCCGCAAAATCCCGCTCTCAATGACTTTTTGGAAAACCTAATAGGCGGTTTGATCGTCTTAACCATTAGGTGGTTTCATGTCTCGCTACTCAGGATTGATTCTTGCGGCGTTGTTCGCCGCGCTGATCGCGGTCCCGATGCTGGCCTACGTCGACCCCTTTGGGGGGTGGGACCAGCAGTTCGGGGGCAAGTACGTCACGCCGGACGGGTACGTCTTGTTGTCGATCGACGAAACGGGAAAGGTCGCCGGCTACTTCGAGCGCGACGGCGCATTCGGAGAAATCAGCGGGCGCTTTGACGGTCGCACGGTTCGCGGCCGCTGGATGCAAGCGGAAAGCGAAGTCGCTTGCGAGCGCGACTACCGCGGCTATGAAAGCTGGGGTCGCATGGAGTTGGTGTTCGACAACCCGGACGGGTTCACCGGCAAGCTCGGCGCCTGCGAAGCAGCTCCGGCCACGGGCTGGAGCGGGCGGCGCTGAACCAGTGAATATCGGCTCTCACGGATTCGTCGGTCAGTAGCCGCAAAGCGCGCTGAAAGCTCGCGCTGTTCCGAACCTATATGACCGCCGTACGCGGCGGAAGACCCGCCCTCTCTCTCCAGGCGGAAGCCACGCTCATTGCTCCTTGACGCCGGCCCAGCTCGAATCTCGGGACCGCCGACTAAGCGCTTCGCCAAAGCGGCCGCGGTTGCTTCGCGCGTTTCCGGAGCATCGGCCAAATTGCAGATCAGGTCGGAAGAATTTTCTTGTTGACCTTCGCGGAGTTATCGTCACCAACGCCGATAACATCAACGATTTCGTCCTACCGCCCAAACATGTTACAAGAATAAATCCGACGCCAGCCTTGTACCCGGGGCCCCGCACTCGTACCATGAAATTGTAGGCCAGCGGCGAACGTGGGGTTTGT
>CAWFOP010000003.1:0-240371 GCA_963817465.1 uncultured Acidobacteriota bacterium
GCCGGGCGTGCTCGGGATCCAGGCGAAAGACTCGAAAAGTCGTCATCAGAATGAGTATTATGCCGGTTTTGGGCTGGTGTAAAGACGTTGCGGCCCGGTTTTGCTTCGATCAACCCATGGAGGAGCGCGGCTTGCGCAGCGGATTTCCGCGCCCGATGCCGGCAAGGCGCACCCCGTCGAGGGTCTCGTAAATCGACATGCCTCCCGCCGCCAAATGGCCGGCCACGAACAGACCGAGGAACGGGACGATGGCCCAGGCGCCGATCCACGCCGAATAGACGGCGGAAAAGACAAAGTAGGCCGAAGCCGCCAAGTTCGCCCATGGCGTCCAGCCGCCGGGACATCGGTAATATCGCCGGGCGACCTGCGCGCCCGAGCGGTCGGTAAGATACTTCGCCGTCCGTTCGAAGGGGCTCGATACGCCCGCGAGCGCCTCCCCGACGGCTCGCACATTGGTGAAAGTCAGCCCGATGCCGGCGGCCATCGCGGCGGGAATCAGGGCCCAAGTCCAACGCCCGACCCGGCCGTGCAGAATGCGCTGCGAAAGGGCGTAGAACGCCGCGAGCGAGACGAATGTCGAAAGAAACACGACGGCGTCGAACCCCAGCCAACGGGGGTCCGGCATCTCGAAGCGAATCATTGTCGCCGGCACGATCACGATCGACAGCAGCGCCATGAGCGGAAAGCTCAGGTTGGCGGTCAGGTGCAGGAACGCCTCGAGCTTCAGCCGGGCGGGAATCGGCGCGGCGAAAATCCGCGGCAGAAGCTTCAGGCCCGTTTGCACCAAGCCTTTCGCCCAGCGCGCTTGCTGCTTTTGGAACGAGCTCATGTCAGCGGGCAACTGGGAGAGCACTTCCAGCTCGGGCCGGTAGACGAATTTCCAGCCGCGCAGTTGAGCCCGGTAGCTCAAGTCGGTGTCTTCGGCCAGCGTGTCGTGCTGCCAGCCGCCGGCGTCAACGATCATCGACTTGCGCAGCACGCCGGCTGTGCCGTTGAAGTTGAACATGCGGCCCGAGCGGCTGCGCGCGCCCTGCTCGAGCGCAAAGTGCGAGTCCAGCAGCAGCGCTTGGATACGGGTCAGCAACGAATGTTCGCGGTTGCTGTAGCTCCAGCGGCCTTGCACGACGCCGACTCGCGCATCGTCGAAGTAGCCGACCGCGCGCAGCAGGAAGTCGGAGTCGGGCCGGAAGTCGGCGTCGAAGATCGCGATCAGCGCGCCGCGCGCCTGCTCGAGGCCGGCCGCCAACGCCCCCGCCTTATAGCCGACGCGGTGGCCGCGATGGAGCAGCCGAATCGGCGGACCGGCGGCGGCGGCGCGCTCGACGGCCGCCGCGGCGATCGACGTCGTATCGTCGGTCGAGTCGTCGAGCACCTGGATCTCGAGGCGCTCGCGCGGGTATTCCAAGCGGCAAGCGGACTCGATCAGCCCCTCGACGACGAACCGCTCGTTGTAAACGGGCAATTGCACGGTCACGAACGGGAGATCGCCGGACAGGGATCTCACCGGGACGGGCGGCTGCGGCTGATGCCGTCTGAACAGCCAAATCAGTTGGGCGCGGTGGAGGCCGTAGACGCTCAGCAGCGCCATCACGGCAAAGTGCGTCGCCAGCACCGCGGCTTGCCAGCCGTTGACGTGGTAGAACAGGACGGAGCCGCTCGGGTGCGGAACGCCGACGGACATGGCCGCGGCGATCCGGCGAACGACATCGGTCAGCCAACCTGGGTCTACGAAGATTAAGGGTAAGGAGATCAGCATCCCCCAGAATCGGAGCGGGGTGGATCGAGCCGCATCGCGCGTGTCCGTAGCCTCGGCGCAAGCGCCGTGGCTGCTCGGAATCGCCGTCATCCTAGAGGCAGGCTGCATGGCGCTGCTTGTCCTGGGCGATTTCGAAGCCCGCACCGTCGAGTTCGTCGGACTCTACTTGGCGCTGTTTCCATTCTATCTGGTTTCTGTCTGGTTCATCACACGGCCGGCTGCATCGGGCGCGGACCGCCGCCTATTCGTTTGGATCTGGATCGCCGCCCTTGCGTTTCGCGCAACGTTGGTTGTGCTCTCGCCGCAGTTGTCGGAAGATCCGCTGCGCTACCGCTGGCAGGGGATGCTCAACAACGCCGGCGGCAACCCGTATGTCGAGGTTCCCGAAGACCCGCGTTGGAGCTCACTGCGCGACCAGACCTGGCCGCGGGTGACGCGCAAGGACCTGCCCACCGTCTACGGGCCGATCTACGAAGAGACCTACGCGGTTTGGCAGCGGGCGGCCGAGGCGCTGTGGCCCGACGACCCTTACCGCCAGGCGTGGTCCTATAAACTGCCGTTCGCCGGCTTCGAGCTGCTGACCGCCTGGGCGCTGGTGTGGCTGCTCGAAGCCTACGGGCTGCCGCGCGAGCGAGTTCTGATCTGGCTATGGTCGCCGCTCGTGCTGGTCGAGTTTTGGGCCCAGGGACACAACGACCCGCTCACGCTGTTCTTCGTCGTGGCCGCCTTCGCCGCCGCCAAGCGCGAGCGCTGGAGATGGGCGTTCGCGGCCTTGGCCGTCGCGGCGCTGGCCAAGTTTTGGCCGGCCATGCTGTTCCCGTTCTTGCTGCTCGAACGGCGTTCCGGACGCTGGACGCTGCGCTGGCGGCCGGCGCTGATCGCATTGCCGATCGCGGCCGTGATTTGCCTGCCGTATCTGAGCGGCATCGACCGCGTGCAAGACATGCTCGAGGGCTTCGTCGGCGGCTGGCGCAACAACGACAGCCTGTACGGTTGGATCTACGACTGGGCCGACCGGGACTTCGATCGCGGCACGGAAATCGTCGCGCGGCTGCTGGCCGCGGGGCTCGCCGGGGTGTGGGCGCTGCAGCTCGAACGCGCCAAGGCGGCGCTGGCGGCGATCACTTTGCTGCTGCTGCTGTCGGCCAACTGCTTCCCGTGGTACTTGAGCTGGTTCGTGCCGTTTCTGGCGCTTTATCCGGTTCCGGGGCTGCTGCTGTGGACGGCGCTCGTCGCCTTGGCCTACAACATCCTGATTCCCTACGGCGCGCTTGGCCTTTGGGAGCCCGTCGAGGGGTTTGGGCGGCTCGAGTATTTGCCGGTGTACGCTCTGCTGCTGGGCGGCCTAGCCGTGCAGACAGCCGGCGCGCTGCGACGGCGGTTCGGCGCTCGCGCCGCGGCCTGAGGCGGTCCGACCTATTCCCCCGATGTCCGCGGGTCGATATTGCGTTCGTCAGCTTGACGATAGGATGCGTTTCCCCTCCTCCCGTTGGTTCGTCGGCGCGGTCTGGGCTCGGCACAACCGAGCCCAGACCGTCCGGCGCGCCTTGTCGGAGGCGTTGCGGGAGCTCGATTCCGGCGGAGTCGGCGCGGACCTGGGCTGCGGGGGGTCGCGATTGCACCCGCGAATGTTCGGGCTCGACCTGGACCGTGACGAGTCGCCGGACTGCGTGGCTTCGCTCGACAACCTGCCGTTGCGCTCGGCCTGTTTGCGCGTGGCGGTGTCGCAGGAAGTGCTGGAACATCTGCCGGACCCGGCCGCCGCACTGCGCGAGATCGCACGCGTACTCGAACCCGGCGGGCTGCTTTACGTCCAGACGCCGTTCATCATCGGCTACCATGCGGCGCCGCGCGACTACTGGCGATTCACCGCCGAAGGACTGCGGGAGCTGGTTGAAAACGCCGGCCTGGCGGTCGAGCGCTTGGAGCCGTCGGTTGCGGCGGGCACCGGAATCTACCGCATCGCCGTCGAGTATGTCGCCGTGTGCGCCGCGCGCCTCGGGCGCCGCCTGTACCGGCCGGCGAAAGGCGCCGCTGCGCTGCTGTGCGCGCCGCTGCGCTGGACCGATCGCTGGACGCAAGCCGGACCCGAGAACGGCCGCATCCCGGGAGGCTTCTTGGCGCTGGCGCGCAAGAGGGCTTGATGAACCTGCTGTTCTCTTCGGCGGGCCGCCGCGTCGGGCTCATCGGATGCTTTCGGCAGGCGTTGGAGGAACTGCGCTTGCCCGGCAGGCTGGTCGCCGTCGACGCGGCCCCGCATGCGCCCGCTCTGCTCGCCGCCGACGCCGCCTATCTGGTTCCGCGCTGCGACGAGCCTGACTTCGTGGATCGACTGCACGAGATCTGCGAGGCGGAAAGCGTCGACGCCGTCATTCCGACGATCGACACCGAACTGCCCGTGCTGGCCGCCGCGACGACCGCTTCGCTTCGGCGGGTGTCGCCCTGTGGGCCTCGGAATCTTGTGCGGTCCGGATCGCCGGCGACAAGCGCCTGACCCATCAGTGGTTGATCGCCAACGGCTTCCCTGCTCCGCGGCAATGCGAGCTCGCCGCAGCTCTGGCCGATCCGCACTCCTGGCCCGCGCCGCTGATCGTCAAGCCGGTCCGCGGCAGCGCCTCGGTCGGTGTCCGCCGGATCGACGACCGCGGCGATCTGATCGCCTGCGCGCGAGCCCGTGAAGATCTGATCGTCCAAACCCTCGCTCCGGGCGAGGAATACACGGTTCACGTCTACGTTGACGGCCAGGGACGCGCGAGATGCGCGGTGCCGTGCAAGCGCCTGGAGGTGCGCGCCGGAGAGGTCTCGAAGGCTCTCACCGTCAAGGACGCCGCTCTGATGCGGCTGGCGTCCGGCGCCGCGGAGGCTCTCCCCGGCGCCCGCGGGCCGCTCAACATCCAAATCTTCAAGGATGGCCGCGGAACGATGCAGGTGATTGAAATCAACGCGCGCTTCGGGGGCGGCTATCCCCTGGCCGACCGAGCCGGCGGCAAGTTCGCCCGGCGGCTCATCGAAGAGCACCTCGGACTCCGCCCCGGCGTGCGGGCCGATGCCTGGCAAGACGGGCTCGCCATGCTGCGCTTCGACGACGCATTCTTCACATCCGCTCACGATTCGCCCGTGGCGCACGGCGCCGCCGCGCCGGCAACCCATCCTTTGGTTCGCAGGTTCTCGCCCTCCTAAGCGACCGCGTCATTGCGGACGTCCGGGCCGCCTGGCCCCAAGACGGCAAGGCGAGCGCTAGCGCCGACTCTCGCAGCCCAACACTCGATGCGGTTCTTTTCCGCGGCCTCGCGTCGGTTCAGAGCATCCAAAACAGTAACGAACCCGGCGGAGCGACTGTCCACTGATGTGATACCCACAGTCGATGTTGAAACCGTACGACGCGAGAGTCGTTCGTCACACCGGGGAAAGGGGGATTTTATGGCAACCGCTACAGCGACTCTAAACAAAACGAAGAACGATCTTTCGGAGGGCGTGCGCGGCGAGATGGTGGAGCTGCTTCAGGCCCGCCTAGCCGACGCGATCGACCTAGCGCTGCAGTCCAAGCAAGCGCACTGGAACGTGAAGGGCCCGAACTTCATCGCCCTGCATGAACTGTTTGACAAAGTACACGGGGAAGCGTCGGGTTGGGTCGACGAAACGGCCGAACGGCTCGTCTCGATCGGCGGCATCGCGGACGGCCGCGCCTCGACGGTAGCCGCATCGTCGACGCTGAAGGGCTACCCGCCCGACATCCAACACGGCAAAGACCATGTGGCGGCTCTTTCGACCGCCTTGGCCGCCTACGGCAAGGCCGTACGTGCGGCGATCGAGACGTCCGACAAGGCGGGCGACGCCGACACCGCGGACTTGTTCACGCAGATTTCGCGTTGCGTGGATCAGTACCTCTGGTTCGTCGAATCGCACAACCATTAAGGCTAGATTTGGATTCCCTACGCTGAACCTGGGAGCAAGAGCCGCGCTACGACCGCGTTAGCGCGGGCTGCGGCTCTTGCGTTTTGGGCGCCTATAATACCGGGGTGCGGCGTATTGTTTTCGCGGGAATCCTGATCGCGTTGGCCTCCTGTTCGAAACCCGCGGACACCTCCGGCATGGTCCGCATCGAGGGCGGCGAATTCATGATGGGGACGGCCGACGGCTTCCCTTATGAAGGCCCGCCCCACCGGGTGCGGCTCGATTCGTTCTGGATCGACCAAACCGAGGTCACCAACGCCAAGTTCGCCGACTTCGTGAAGGCGACCGACTATACGACCACCGCGGAGCAACTCGGCAACTCGGGCGTCTTCCTGCCCGCAAATCACCAGTGGACGCTGATCGACGGCGCCGATTGGAAGCATCCCGAAGGCCCCGATTCGAACATCGACTCGCGCCTGGACCATCCCGTCGTGCATGTGTCGTGGGACGACGCGGCCGCCTACTGCGACTGGGCGGGCAAGCGGCTGCCGACCGAGGCGGAATACGAATATGCCGCGCGCGGCGGCTTGGAGAACGCGGAGTTTGCCTGGGGCAGCGAGCTCAATCCGAAGGATCAATTTCGCGCCAACACCTGGCAAGGCTACTTCCCCGACCAGGATCGCGGCGAGGACGGCTTTTCGGGCGTCGCTCCGGTGAAGAGCTTTCCGCCGAACGGCTACGGGCTCTATGACATCACCGGCAACGTCTGGGAATGGGTGCAGGATTGGTACGACCCGAACTACTACCGCGTCTCTCCCGCCAATAACCCGAGCGGCCCGAAGGAGGGGACGGAAAAAGTGCAGCGGGGCGGCAGTTGGTTGTGCAGCTCGAATTATTGCCAGGGCTACCGCGTCGCTTCGCGGATGAAGACCGCCCGCGACTCTGGCCTCAACAATCTCGGCTTCCGCTGCGCCGCCGACTGACTTCGCCGGCAAAACGAAACGGGCGGATCCGAAGATCCGCCCGCGTTTTTGCGAAGTATTTTGACGTTGGTTAGCGTCTTGCCATCTCGACCTTCGGGGCCGAAAGGTAGCCCTTGATGACGCCGCGGTCGACTTCGTTCACCACGATCTCGTAGGGCAGTCCGCCGCGGCCGCCGATGTAGAACTGGATCGGCTCGTTGACCGTGCGGTCCTTCTTCGAGATGCGCTTGTCGTCGGCCAGCACTTCCATCGTGAAACGGTTCTTGCCGGCGTCGGTATGCCGCAGTACGACCTGAACGCCGTCGCCCACGCGCACGGGATTCTTCTGCGAGGTCGCGGCCTCGAACTCGAAGTAGTTGCGTTCGCCGAGCGCCTTGAGCGCCGCCAGCTCGTCGGCGGTGGTGGCGATGCGGCCGCTCATCACGCCCATGTCGCCGTTAACGGACTTCAAGCCGGAGACCATGCTGTTGATGTCGGAGCGGTTCGACGCGAGCGTCTCGCTCACTTCGCCCATGCGGCCGCTGACCTCGTCGAAGCGCGACGACGTCTCGTCTTGGATCGTCGAGAGCTGCGCGTTGATCTCTTCCTGCTGCGCCTGTTGTTTGGCCGCCAGATCTTGAGCCAGCTTCTCGGCGTGCTTTTTGGCTTCGACGCGCGCGCGTCCCACAGCGCCCTGCGCCTTATCAATGGCCTCGGCGAGCGCCGCGCGGGTCTCTTCGAGCTCCCGGCGGCTCTTGTCGGCGTTCAAGACCGTGTTCTCGCGTACGGCATTGACCTCTTGCATCACATCGGTGTTGAGCGACGCTACATCCGCGCGGACGTTGTTGAGCTGCGCGTAAAGGTAAGCGCAGAATCCGCCGAGCGCCGCGAAGGCGAGGACCGTCAAAATCAGCGGCGCCCGCGACGGCTTCTCCGTCACAACCTCGGTGCGGGTTATCGGCGTTTCCGTCCGCGCGCCCGACGTGATGTTCGAATGAGTGCTAGAGTCTTGCATCTATTTTTCTCCGTTGAAGAACTGTCCCCGGTCTTCGTCAATACATCAATGCGATCTCTTCCTGCTTGCCCTGATCAGCCCGCGTTTTTGCGCAGTGCGATCAATCTCGCGTCTTCCGCGGTTTGGGTGGCTTCGCGGGCGAGTGTGACCACCATCTTGCTTTTCGGTTCGTTTGCATAATGCCTCTCCGCTGCTGCAAGTTGTTGTTCGGCGCGCGCCAGAACTTCGGCGGCGTGTTGAGCGGCGCCGCTGGCCTTGGCCAACTGCACCGCATTGCGAGCCTGGTAGAGCTCGACCAGCGATTCGTACTCACGCTGTGAAACCTTTTCGTCGCCGCTGGGTTTGCGATTGTCGGCGGCGTCGACGTCGTAGGTGTACGAGCCGCGCTTGAGCAGCTCATACTTGGCTTCGACGGTCTGAATGCGCCCCGCGGTGTCGGGTCGCACGAAGTTTTCCATCACCACGACGTCGCTGGGCTGCGTCACCGCATAGTACGGCTCGGCGGTCATGATCAGCGCGAAACTCTGCAACTCCGTCGCAGTTTGGACCTTGCCTTTGTCGCCGCCGTCGGCGATCACCTCGCCCAAGTTCGAGGCGCGCCCGTCCGGCGTGATCGCCCAGAGCACGTACGTCAGATATTGGCGACCGAATCTCTGGGGCGAATCGAGGTTCTTGAACTTGGCGTCAATGCGTACCGCGCCCTTCTCCGGTTCGACTTTCGCCTCGCCGTTCGCTTGCGGCGAAAAGATCGTGCCTTTGAAACCGAGCTTGGTGGGAATGGCGCCGTGGCCGTAGCTGACCGCCTGCGTCGTGCGCGCCACGACGTTGACTTCGTATAGAGGAATCGAACCCGACTCGCGCTCCACTTGCCGTTGCGCCGGATTCGGCTCCTGCGCGGCGAGTGATGCGCTCAGCGCGACCGCCGTTCCGATCCAGATAGTCGCTCGCATTTTTAGACCGTGCATTTGCGGTCCGAATAAAGCAACGCGAGGGCCATTTCGGATTTCGACGGTCGCCTATCGCAGCTAACTGGTTTTATTACAGTTACTTGCTTATCTACAAAGAAACGCCGCGGATGCTGCAGCGCCCGCGGCGAGATCGAAGAATGTGCTTACCATTCCAGGTAAAACTTTCAGCAAACGTTAACGCTTTTATTTGACGGACGGTCATCGGCCCGCCAATCCAGCGCGAGCCTCACGACGCGAGCTTGCCGTCGAGATGGACGTCCATCTGCGGGAACGGGATGCCGATGCCGGCCTGGTCGAGCGCCACCTTGATGTTGCGCGTCAGCAGCTCCTTGGTCGGCCACAAGTCCGACGCCTTCACCCAGACTCGAACTTGCCAACTGATGGCCGAATCGCCGAGCTCGAGCAGCATGACCTGCGTCGCCTTGTCGGGCAGCTTCGCCTCGATCCCTTCGGCTACGGCCTCGAGCGTCTGGCGCGTTTGGTCGAGATCGGCGGTGTATTCGGTTCCCACGTTGACGTCGACGCGTCGCGTCGCGTGATACGAAATGTTCTCGATCGTCGAACCGAAAACCTGCGAGTTCGGGATGATCAGCCGGCGGTTGTCGAACGTATCCATCTGCGTGGTGAACAGCTCGATTTCGTTGATGATTCCGGTTTGCCCGGCGACGTTCACGACATCGCCGACTTTGAACGGCCGGAAGACGAGCAACATCACGCCCGCCGAAAAGTTCGAGAGCGAATTCTGGAACGCCAGCCCGATCGCAAACCCCGCGGCGGCCAGCACAGCGGCGAAGCTTGTGACGTCGACGCCGAACACGCCCAGGCAAGACAGCAGCGCCAAGATGAGGACGACGTAGCGAGCGACGTTCGCGAAGAACTTCGTGAGGGTGAGGTCGAATTTCGCGCGCTCCAAACTGCGCCGCGCGACTCCCCGCACCCAGTTCGCGAAGATCCATGCGATAAACAGCAGCGCCAGGGCGCCGATCACTCTCACGGCGTACTGCGTGGCAAGAGCGACATTTCCTTCCGTCAAGTATTCAGACAACATTAAGCTTCTCCTCCAGAGACGAACAGTATAGAAACCGTTCGCCTTGGAGGGCGCGCTCGAGACGTATCGTCAGCCCGACGGCGGATCGCCGGTACGTTTGAGCTCAGCCGGCGCGTTGTTGCAGCAGGTCCCGAATCTCCGCCAGCAATTGCTGATCCGGCGTGGGCGCGGGCGGGGCGGCGGGCTTCTGCGCTTCCTTCGTCATCAGCCTGTTGGTTTGCTTGACGACGATGAAAATCGCGAACGCGACGATCAGGAAATCGATGATCGTCTGCACGAACATGCCGTAGTTCAGGGTCGGCGCTCCCGCTTCTTGCGCTTCGGCAAGGGTCGCGTACGCCGCGGGACCGAGGTTCACGAACAGACTGGTGAAGTCCACGTTGCCAAGCAGCAGTCCCAAGGGGGGCATGAGAATGTCGTTGACGAACGAACTGACGATCTTGCCGAAGGCGGCGCCGATGATGATGCCCACGGCCATGTCGACGACATTGCCGCGCATTACGAATTTTTTGAATTCCTCGAACATTGCGTTAGTTCTCCCAGATACCGGACGGGCGTCGGAGCCCGCCAAAATCAGGACGCCAGCGTAGCATGAAGGGTTCTTCGGCGAAGCATCCGATTGCGAGCCGAGCGGCGCCTGCGATTGCTGTCGAATCCGAGGGAGGAGGTCCCCGCCGCACTGCGTTTAGTTGGGAACAGGGGGTTGATAATAGAGAGACATGAGGTTATTCGTCACCGGCGGGGCCGGATTCATCGGTTCGGCCTTTGTCCGCTTGGCGCTAGCCGGCGAGGCGGACGTCGAGATACTCAATTTCGACGCCCTCACATACGCCGGCAACCTCGAAAATCTTCAAGCCGTTGCGGACGATCCGCGTTACGAGTTGGTTCATGAGGATTTGTGCAACGCCGCAGCCGTCTCGCGAGCGGTCGAGCGGTTCGCTCCTGACGCGATCGTGCACTTCGCGGCCGAATCCCATGTCGACCGCAGCATCCTCTCGCCGAAGCCGGTCGTCGAGACCAACTTTCTCGGCACGTTCCACCTGCTCGAGGCGGCCCGAGCCCATTCGATCAAGCGCTTCGTCCACGTCTCGACCGACGAGGTCTACGGCAGCATCGAGCCTCCGCACGACGCCGACGAGACATGGCCGCTAAAGGCTTCGAGCCCCTACTCGGCCTCGAAGGCCGCTTCCGACCTGCTGGCGCTGTCGTACTTCACGACCTACAAGCTGCCGGTCGTCGTGACGCGCGCCTCGAACAACTACGGACCCTATCAGTTCCCCGAGAAGCTGATTCCGCTGATGATCTCGAACGCGCTCGAGGATAAGTCCTTGCCCGTCTACGGCGACGGCATGCAAGTGCGCGATTGGCTCTACGTCGACGATCACTGCCGCGCCATCCGCGCCGTGCTGGAGAAGGGCGAGCCGGGCGAGATCTACAACATCGGGGGCTCGCGCGATCTGCCCAACATCGAGGTCGTCACGAAAATTCTCGCCGCCGCGGGCAAGCCCGAGAGCTTGATCGAATACGTCAAGGACCGGCCCGGCCACGATCGCCGCTACGCGATCACGTCCGACAAGGTGATGACGCAAACCGGCTGGCGCCCCGCGATGGACTTCGAGGAAGGCCTGGCGCAAACGGTGGCCTGGTACCGCGCGAATCCGGGCTGGGTCGAGCGGGTCCGCAGCGGCGAATACCGCGAATACTACGAGCGCAACTACGGCGCGCGGGTCTAGAGGGGACTCGCGGCGCGGCGCTCCGGAGGACGCCGCCGTCGATTGACAAGCGCCTCGGAGCACAAGTACATTTGAGGGTTAGAGCGCGGGAGTAGCTCAGTTGGTAGAGCGCGACCTTGCCAAGGTCGAAGTCGCGGGTTCGAGTCCCGTCTCCCGCTCCATCGATTTCGTGAAAACAAGACGGCCCCGCGGGCGCTCCCCCTGGGGCCGTTCTCACGTCCGACGGATGACATTTGCGCATCCGCCTGAGGCGCGGTGGCCGAGTGGCTAGGCAGAGGTCTGCAAAACCTCGTACACCGGTTCGACTCCGGTCCGCGCCTCCAATACTTACACTCCTCAAGAGTTCGCTACGTTGCTGAATTTGCTGGACTTATATTCAGGCGGCAGGGGCATCCCCGGCGGCGCTGGTTGGGCGTTTCGGCGCCGGAACAGCCTGGGGTTTACCCCGAATTACACCAGCCTCGTAGGACGGCGTGGACAAGCGAGCTGCCCGCGTCCGCGATTGACTACTCCCATGCGAGATAGTCGTAGCTCACCAAGTCCTGGGCTTGGCCTCGGCGCGTCAGCAGCGCCACGCAACAATCATAGGCGCGCCTGCTGGCCTCTCGAGCCTCGCCGCCGCCCATGTGAGACCGCGAGCCGACGACCAGCCTTCCGCCTTCGTCCAGCAGCCAACACCCCCACGCGCCGGTCCGGCCTCGAGGAGCGTCCCGCGACTTCGCGTTTGCTGCGGCAACGGCGAGATGAGCCAGATACAGCGTGTGCCTTTCTGTAAGTCTTGCTCTCATTGGGTCGTCCTCCTTTGGCCTAGGCCACTGTTGTTTGCTGTTCGGCGCCGAGTCGGCGGCGAGCGCCGCACTCGTCAATGGTCACGTTAAAAAATCAGCGTGAGGCAGGAGCGATCGGGCTTGCCAAACGGACAAGCGATCGTCGCGGGAGATGCTCGTGGAAGGGTGTATCCGGCGGCGCATGCCGGCGAGGCGGTTTGGCGGCGGGCCGGGGAGTTCCGTTGAGGTCGCCCGTGTCCAGGTTGGGCGGAAAGACCTGCTTGACCACGATGTAAGCGGCCGGCGAGCGGGTGTTCCATGGGCGTCCTCCTTATTGGGATGCGTGCTTTGTGTCGGATCTGTGAAAAATCGTACGTCAGAAGTTTACGCCTCAATCCGCGCGAACACAAGCTGAAGCGCCGCGAGGCCATCCCACGCCGATCGGCTGCGGCGTCGGCCGCTCCGCGCCGCTTGCGCGCCGTGATACAGGCGGGAGCGCCTGTATCCACTCAGTGAAAATCATGCGAGATCCCCCGCAGCGACATCTCTCTGACCGGCTGCAGCCAATCCGTCTTGATTGAAATCGTTCCATCGAACTTCTGCAAAAAACCTTCCGCGACTAAGAACGACTCGTTCATCACCGCGGCGCGATTGTCCTGAAACACCTGCGGCGTCAGGATCAAGTTCGAGACGCCCGTCTCATCCTCGAGCGTGATGAAGCAGAACCCCTTCGCCGTCCCGGGCCGCTGCCGCGTAATCACGGCTCCGGCCACGCAGATCCGCATCCCGTTGGGATATTTCTCGAGGTCCCGCGCAACCACCGCCCCGTACGCGCTCACCGCCTCGCGCAAGTAGTGCATCGGGTGCGGCCCGGTCGTCATCCCCGAGCCGCGATAGTCCGCGTCGAGCCGCTCCATCGGCGTCATCGGGGCTAGCGGCCCCACCTCAGGCAATTCGGAATCCTGACTCTCAAACAGCGGACCCTGCGGCCGGTAAGCCTTCTCGATCTGCCAAAGCGCCTCGCGCCGATGCAGCCCCGGCCGCAGCGAATTGAGCGCCCCCAACTCCGCCAACGTATCGAGCTCGTTCTTGTTCAGCCGGGTTCGATGGACGAAGTCCTCCACCGACCGAAACCGCCCGCGCCGCAGCCTCTCCGACGCAACTTTCTCCGCCGCCTCCGCTCGCAATGAAGTCACATACGCCAACCCCAACCGCACGGCGGCAGCGGCGCTTGTCCCTTGTCCCTTATCCCTTGTCCCTTCTACAAAGCACTTCACCCCCGACTCATTTACGTCGATCGGCAAGACCTTCACGCCGTGCCGCTGCACGTCTTTCACCAGCACCGCCGGCGAATAAAATCCCATCGGCTGGCAGTTCAAAAGCGCCGTCACGAACTCGGCGGGAAAGTGCGCCTTCAAGTAAGAGCTGGCATAGGCGATCAAAGCGAAGCTCGCCGCATGCGACTCCGGGAACCCGTAAAGCGCGAAGGAGGTGATCGAGCGAATGATCTCCTCCGCCGCGGCGCCGGTAATGCCGTTGTTCGCCAAGCCGTCGTAGAGCTTGCGCTCGATGCCGCCCATGCGCTCGATCGAACGTTTGAAGCCCATCGCCCGCCGCAGCTCTTCCGCCTCGCCGCCCGTGAACCCCGCCGCCACCATCGCCACGCGGATCAACTGTTCCTGGAACAGCGGCACCCCCAGCGTCCGCTTCAGCACCGGCTCCAGCGACGGATGCGCGTAGCGCACCTCTTCCCTGCCCTGCCGCCGCGCCAAATACGGATGCACCATATTGCCCGTGATCGGCCCCGGCCGGATGATCGCCACCTCGACCACCAGGTCGTAGAAATGCTCGGGCCGCATGCGCGGCAGCGTCGCCATCTGCGCCCGACTCTCGATCTGAAATACGCCGACCGTATCGGCTTTTCGGATCATTTTGTATGTTTTGTCGTCATCCGGCGGAATCGTCGCCAAGTCGAACGCGCCGCCCCGCGAGCGAATGATCGCCTGGCACTCCTCGAGCGCCGCCATCATCCCCAGCCCCAGCAGGTCGACCTTGATGATGCCCAGGTCGGCGCAGTCCTCCTTGTCCCACTGCACCACCACGCGCCCCGGCATACGCGCGTTCTCGAGCGGCACCGCCTCGTCGAGCGAGCCATGGCAGATCACCATGCCGCCCGAGTGCTGCCCCAGATGGCGCGGCAGCCCCTGCATCTCGAGACACAGCCGCAGCAGATGTCCCACGCGCGGATGATCGATGTCGAACCCGGCGGTCTTCACCTGGTTGAGCAGCTTGTCGTGGTCGTCGGTGTACTCGAACCCCGAGATGCACTTCGACAGCCGCCCGATCATCTCCTCCGGAAAGCCCAACACCTTGCCGACTTCCCGCGACGCCATCTTGCCGCGGTACGTAATCACGTTCGCCGTCATGCCCGCGCCGCGCGAGCCGTAGCGCTCGTATACGTGCTGGATGACGCGTTCGCGCTGATCGCCCGACGGCAAATCGATGTCGATGTCCGGCCACTCGCCGCGCTCCTCCGACAAGAAGCGCTCGAACAGCAGCTCCATCCCCACCGGATCGACCGCCGTAATGCCCAGCGCGTAGCAGACCGCCGAATTCGCCGCCGACCCGCGCCCCTGGCACATGATCCCCTCGCGCCGGCAAAACTCGACGATGTCCCAAACGATCAGGAAATAGCCCTCGAGCGCCAGCCGCGCGATCACGCGCAACTCGTGCTCGAGCTGCCGCCAGGCGCGCTCGCGATGCGGCGAGCCGCGATAGCGCTCCGCCGCCCTCGAGAACGTCATCTTGCGCAGAAACGACGTCGGCGTCTCCCCGTGCGGCAGCGGATACTTGGGGAACTCGTACCCGAGATTCTCGAGCGTGAAGTCAAGCCGCTGCGCCAACTCGTTCGCATTGCCGACCGCATCGGGCAGATCCGCGAACAGGCGCTCCATCGCGCGCGGCGGCTTGATAAAACGTTCGGCGTTGGCGTCGAGCAGCCGGCCCACTTCGTCGAGCTTCTTCTTGAAGCGCAAGCAAGTGAAGACGTCGAAAAGCCGGCGTCGCTGCTCGGTCGCATAGCGCACGCCGTTGGTCGCGAGCAGCGGCAGCCGATGCCGCCGCGCCAGCTCGACGCGCGCGGCATTGTCGCGCTCCTGCTCGCGCAACAGATGCCGCTGCACTTCGACATAGCTGTTGCGCGCGCCAAAGATCCCGCGCACCGCGTCCTCGTCGCGCAAGTCGCCCAACAGCGCAACCAATCCCGATGAAAACTCGTCGATGTCGTCCCACGTTGCGCGCCCCTCGCCCTTCGGCGCGCGCGTGTTCATGCGGGTCAGCAGGCGGCAAAGATTGCGATACCCGCGGCGATTCTCGACCAGCAGAGTCAGTCGCCTGTCGAGCACGGAATTCGGCGTGCCTTTTTTGATTCCCGGCTGCTCGAGCGAAACCTCGCAGCCCACCAGCGGCTTGACGCCGGTCTTGCGCGCCGCCGTAAAAAACCGCGGCGCTCCCGAAAGCGAATCCCGATCGCAAAGCGCCAGCGCGCGATGATCCAACCGCGCCGCCTCGCGAACCAGATCCTCCGGGTCCGAAGCCCCCTCCAAAAAGCTAAACCCGGAAGCGCTATGCAATTCGGAATACATCACAAGTAGTGACGGGCGCTCTCGCCTGTCATGCGGCCCTCAGGGCCGATTTCCGCTCAACGGCGCGGAAGGCCGGACGCACCCTCACGGGCGCGGCTCTGTGGATCGAACTGTCTGGGCTCGAAAGTGCGCAACCGGCCCTAGTCGTACATCCCCGTCACAAACCATTCCTTCGTGCGCTTCTCGCAGCAAGTCCGATACAGCCTGCCCTCGACCTCCACGTCCCACTCTTCGTACTGCCAGCCGTCGTCGGTCCACCACTCCCCTGAAACCCGCCAAGGCCCGCCGCGCTTCGCCACCGCCCCTGCAAAGCAAGCGGTCTCGACAAAAGCCGGCCCGCCGCCCGCCCGCACTTCGACCTTCGCCGACCAAGGCGGCCGCAAGCACCGAAAAATCAACCGCCCACGCGAAGGACAAGGCTCGACAACCTTGTCCTTACGAATCACCGGCGCAAACGCGCCCACCGCGCTCGCCCCCGGCCGATACGTATCCGGCGCCAGCGGCGCGCCGATCCTCCCCTCGCCCATCAAATTCGTCAGCCGCGCCAGCGTCACCGCCAGCTTCTCCGGCCCCGGCACATCGGGCGCGAACAGCGAAAACTGCAGCATGCGCCGCTCGGTCGGCAGCGCCGCCACGCGCACCCCTTCCACCGCGTCGCCCGGCGGATGCGCCGCCAAGTCCAGCCGCACCAGCGTCAGCAGCGTTCGCGGGTCCGTGAGCGGATACGCCAGCTCCAGCGTCCGCTCGAACACCCCGCCCTGCGCCAGCTTCAGCGTCGTCCGCAGCTTCGCCGCCGCCAAGTTGCGCCCCTGCAGCTTGATCGCCAGCTCATCGAGCATCCCCGACAGCACAAACGACAGCGGCTCGAGCTCGCCGATCTCCCAATCCAGCTCGCGCCGCTCCTCGAGCAGCGGCGGCGCCTGATAACTGTTCAGCGTCGACCGCAGCTCGCCGCGCGCCAGCCGCGCCAGCTCGGCGCCGCGCTCGCCGAACCGCTCGGTCAGATCGTTCTCGGGCAGCTCGGCCAACTCGCCCACCGTCCGCAGCCCCCAGCGCGCGAACGTCTCGTGTTCCTTCTGCTCGAGCGGCAGCACGTCCAGCGGCTGCACCTTTAAAAATCCGGCTTCCTGCCCCGGGTAGATATGCGTCACCCCCGGCTGCGTCCGCGCCGCGCAGAGCGCCGTGAAGCGGTTCCGCGACACCGCCACGCGCGGCTCCAGACCCAGCTTCCTCGCCTGAAAAGCCAGCTCCTCGGCGGCTGCGTGCGGATCTTGCAGCCCGGTGAAGTCCAGCGTGATCAGCCCCGGCGCCGAATCCTCGAAGCGCGGCGTCGCATTCTCGGCCAGCTCGAGCAGCAACTGCTGCGTCTTCTCTTCCGCCTCCTGATCGCGATCCTCCAGAGTCAGCCGCTCGGCGGCGCCGGAGTACCCGTACCGCGACCGCGCCTCCGCCAAAGGCATTCCCGCGCGCACGCCCCCGCGCCGCGCCCCTTCGTTCAACCCGTAAACAAACTGATTCGGCGCCTCCCCCTCCAGCACCGCCAAAGGCGGCCGCCGCCGATCGCCGCGCTGCAAAACAGCGGCGGCGAAATCGGCGACACGGAGACATGCGAACAGCGGCGGCATGGCAAATAGGCCTCAAATGCGATGGGTTTTTCAAAGCGTCGTGTTGGATTGAAATCGTGAAGCTGCGCAAGACAAAAAGGTCAAGCTAGATCATCAAGCCACCTCCCGCATCTGCTGCAGCGCGATCTCTCGCCCTTTGCTCTTGAGTAAACAGACGTCCGTCTCGACTCCCTCCAGCAACGCCAACACCTCTCCTCGCCATTTCGTCTCCCCTCGACTCAATTCCAAGCGCAGTCGCGCGGCGCTTCCGGCCACATGCGCCTCGGCCAGCACCGCTAAGACCGTCCGCGTATTCTCGACCGCGTGCTTCAGCCGCACCCATTGCTTGAGTTGCCACTGGCGCAGCTTGCGCTTGTCCAAACCGCCCAGGTCGATCGCGATCACCCCGAAGCCGCCCGCCGAGGCGACCAAATTCGCCGCCTGCCAGGCCTGATCGACTTCCTGCTCGCGCAAGGCGATCCGCTCATAGCGCGGGCGCTCGCGCGGATCGCAACGCACCCACAGCAAACGTTCGAGATCGATGCCCGCCTGCAGCGCCGAGCGCGGGTCCAGGCTGTCGGTCGCATCCACATACGCCGCCGCCTCGCCCGCCGCGGTCGCCCGCGCCAATACTGAGAACAGCAGCCCCGTCCGGCCGGACGACTGCGGCCCCAGCACTTCGCTGATCGCCCCCCGCGGCAGCCCGCCGCCCAGCCGCGCGTCCAGGTCCGCCAAACCCGTCGGCGCCGGCGGATGGCGCGGCGTCTCGAGCTTCGGCAGCGCCCTGCCCAAACCTTTCTCCCGCAGTAGACTTTCGAGCGCTTGGATGGAGGCGGAGGCGGCCATGCCTCCGTAGTATATTCGCCTTTTGTTCGCCAATCAAGACGGCGCGGCCACCTACAACGCAATGCCCGCAAAATGTTCTAGAAGAGGACTTTTTGATGATTCTAAAGCCCTACCCCCTTGCGGCCGATACAATTTGGGGGCACAATTGTATCCCTAAGGGGTTGACCTTATGAGAAGCTCAGGAATTTTCGTACTACTCGCGCTCACCGCTCTACCACTCGCGGCCGAAGAGCCGGCCCAAGCCTGACACTTCTCGCGCCATTGTGATCAACGGCCTGAGCCAAGCTCGGCCGACGCCCTACACCGCTCCTCTGCGCGAACGTTCCCTGCGGCCCCTGAATCCCGAGCCCACAAAGCAGATCACGCTGACCCTGCCCAGCTTCCGCTCCAACCTGAACGCGCGCCCCAGCATTCGCTACAGCGCCGGCAGCGACTTTCACAGCACCATCCGCTACGGCGGCATCGACTCTCACAGCAGCATTCAATACGGCGCCGGCGGCGACTTCCACAGCACAATTCGCTATGGCGGCGGCGACTTCCGCAACGGCATTCGCTACGGCGGCGGCGACTTTCGTAACGGCATCCGCTACGGCGGCAAATAGCGGGTTCTTAACCCGCGCCTGGCCCCTTGTCCCCCGCCCCTCGTCCCTTCTGCCGCACGACCTCGAACAACGCCACCCCCGCTGCGACGGATACGTTCAGCGACGCGATCTCGCCCGCCATCGGAATCCGCACCAAGAAGTCGCACTTCTCGGCCGTCAACCGGTGCAGACCCGCGCCCTCCGCCCCCAGCACCAGCGCGACCTTGCCGGCGAACTCCGCCTCCCACACGGCCTTCTCCCCGCGCTCGTCCAGCCCGTAAATCCAAAACCCCGCTTCCTTGAGCTGTTCGATCGCGCGGTTTACATTCTTCACGCGCACCACCGGCAGATACTCCAGCGCTCCGGCCGCAGCCTTCGCCACGGTGTCGCTCACTCCTGCCGCGCGCCGCTCGGGAATGATCACCGCCGCCGCGCCCGCCGCATGCGCCGACCGCACGATCGCGCCTAAATTGTGCGGATCTTCCACGCCGTCGGCCACCACCATCAAACCGTCCTCGGCCGCGTTTTCGAGCAAGTCCTCCAGCCGGATGCTCTTCTTCGAGGCGGCGTAAGCCAACACTCCCTGATGCACCGCGCCGTTCGAGAGCCGATCGAGCGACTGGCGCTGGTCGAACCGCACCGGGACCCGCGCCTGGCGGCAAGCGTCCACGAGCCCCTGAATGCGCGGGTTGTGCGCTCCGCGAGCGATGATGACCCGGTCCAACGGCCGGCCCGAGTTGAGCGCCGCTTCCACGGCGTGAATTCCTATAAGTCGGTCCATGGGTAAGCTTTCGGTATCATAGAAAGTTTCAGGGAAGCGGCGCGGCAACGGCTCTCCAGCGTCGCCGGTCTAGCCTCGAAACCCTCTCCCAACAGCATGTTGCGTTACGAAACCGCCGGCGAATCACACGGCGAAACCCTGGTGGCGATGCTCACCGGCTTACCCGCCGGCGTGCCGGTGTCGCTCGATAAGATCAATCGCGAGCTGTGGCGCCGCCAGCAAGGCTACGGCCGCGGCGGCCGCATGAAGATCGAGACCGACAAGGCGCACATCGTCTCCGGCGTCCGTCACTCGAAAACCATCGGCTCGCCCATCGCCGTCCTGCTGCAAAACCGCGACTGGCAAAACTGGACCGAGGCGCTCCCGGTCGAAGACATCGACGGCGGCGAAGACAAGACCAAGCCCGTCACGCGCCCGCGCCCCGGCCACGCCGACCTCGCCGGCGCCATCAAATACAACTTCCCCGAAGCGCGCTACATCCTCGAACGCGCCAGCGCCCGCGAGACCACGTCCCGCGTCGCCGTCGGCGCCCTGTGCAAGCTGCTGCTCGAGCAGTTCGATATTGAGGTGCTCAGCCACGTCGTCGCGGTCGGCCAAGCGCATCTCGAGCGCGACGCCGCCTGGGACGAGATCGTCGCCCTCGCCGCCAAAGACGAAGTGCTGCTCAACTGCGTCGACCCGGAAGTCGAAGCGCGCATGAAGGAAGAGGTCGACGTCGCCTACAAAACCAAGGACACCCGCGGCGGCGTCTTCGAGGTCGTCGCTCACGGCCTGCCCATCGGACTCGGCTCGCACATCACCTTCGACTCGCGCCTCGACGGCCGCCTCGCGCAAGCCGTCATGTCGATGCAAGCCGTCAAGGCCGTCGAAATCGGCAGCGGCACGGTTACCGCCGTCTCGCCCGGCCACAAGTCGCAGGACACCATTCACTACGACAAATCGGACCGCCGCTTCTTCCGCGGCTCCAACCGCGCCGGGGGCCTGGAAGGCGGCATCACCAACGGACAAGACCTCGTGGTGCGCGGCTACATCAAGCCGATCTCGACTCTGCGCCAGCCGCTCGAATCCGTCGATCTCGAGACCCGCGAGCCTTCCACCGCCGTTTACGAGCGCTCGGACGTCGCGGTCGTCCCCGCCGCGGGCGTCATCGGGGAAGCGATGGTCGCCTTCGTCGTAGCGCAAGCCTTTCTCGAGAAGTTCGGCGGCGACTCGCTGGTCGAAACCAAGCGCAACTACGACGCCTACCTCGACCAAGTCCGCGCGTTCTGAAACACTCAACGGTCAACGCTCGACGCGCTCGGCCCAATTCGTCACAAGCCGAATCTCCGGGCTCGCGGCGTCGGTGTCGGGCTCGACCACAACGAAGCTCTTTCCATCCGGGGCCGCCGCAAACCGGCGAAACATGCCGACGCCGACCGTGTTCCCCGATATCTGAAACAGTCTCTGGTTGGACCGGACGAGCGCCTGTCCCGCGGCGCCGTTCTCGATCCGGGCCGCGTTGAGGTAGAAATCCTTGTCCAGGTAATACAGTTCGTGACCGCCGGGGCTCCACTCCGGATTGGTTCCGGACTCGGGCGAGACGCGGACTCGACCCGTACCATCCGGAAACGATTGAGTCCGAGGTCGAACTCGCCGTACCCTTCATGGGGCCAGAGCTCGCGTTGAAGTTGGTCGCGAGTGACGACTTCGCCGGCCCGGGCGAGCAGCATCGCCAGCACCCGAAACGGCTGCTCTTGAATACGGACCCTGCTTCCGGCTTTGCGCAGCGTGCGCGCCGCTAAGTCCGCTTCGAATACGCCAAAGCGCACCGGCGTGGATTGGCTTGTCGGGTTGCGCACCGCCCTAGAATTCTAACGCTGAAGGTCGCGCTACCGGGAAAGCCCGGCGTGGACGAGTCGCTCTCGCGACGGCGCCGACGCATCAGCCGCGCAAGGGCTTGTTCCCGCGCAGGCCGCTCCATTGCTCGCAGACGATGATCGAGTTGTAGGGATTCTTCTGGTGATACTTCACCGTCGCCGGTCCGACGATCCCTTTCGGATCTTCGCCCACGCGGTCCATCAGTGTGGAAACGTCTTGCGAGGCCGAAAACTCAATAGCCCCGATCGAGTAGCGGTAGTGGATCAGGCCGTCGTCGATGTCATGTACGACGGCGCCGGCAATGCGGCCATGGCCGTTGACATCTGCGCGGCGGCGCCGCTCTTTCGCTTCCGGGTCCCGGCGCCGGCGCCAGATGACGACCAGGGCGCCTAGCGCCCCGGTACACAGCAAAAGGGCCGCGCCGAACGCGACCCCCGCCTTGCCGATCTCCGGGATCGTTACGGGCATCAACCGACTGAAGCGAGATTCTGACTTTTGCGGTAGTCCGCCAAAAACGCTTCGAGACCCTTGTCCGTGAGCGGGTGACTGAACATCTGATCGAACACCTTGTACGGCATGGTCGCGATGTGCGCGCCCGACAACGCCGCTTCCTTCACGTGCAACGGGCCGCGAATCGAAGCCGCCAGCACCTGCGTCGGGTAGCCATAGTTGTCGTAGACCGCCACTATGTCGCGGATCAATTCCATGCCTTCGAGCGCGATGTCGTCGAGCCGCCCGATGAAGGGGCTGACAATGTACGCGCCGGCCTTGGCGGCGAGCAACGCCTGCGTCGCCGTGAAGCACAGCGTCACATTCACGCGAATGCCTTCCGATGACAGCGCTTTGGTGGCCTTGATGCCTTCGCGCGTCAGCGGGCACTTCACAACCACGTTGTCGTGGATGGCGGCCAGTCGATGGCCCTCGCGGATCATTCCCTCGGCTTCGGTCTCGACGACCTCGGCGGAGATGTCGCCGTCGACGATCTCGCAGATTTCGAGAATGCGCGTGGCGTGGTCGTGGCCTTCCTTGGCGATCAAGGAAGGGTTCGTTGTCACGCCGTCCAAAATCCCAAAGTCATTGGCCTTTTTAATGTCGTCCACATTGGCCGTATCAAGAAAGATTTTCATGGGTTTCTCGCCGTCCGACGGGATGTCGGAAACATCATTCTAACCAATCGCCGTTCTACCGACCTACAAAGTATGCACTTCAGTCGGAGTCGACGGCGCGCTCTCATTGCCCAGTTTATCGACCGCAACCACGCTGTAACGATAGGTCGTAGCCGCCGCGGCGGACGTATCGCTGTAGGCCGCCGCCTGAACGGGATCGGCGTTGAGTCGCTCGCCGTCGCGCAGCACGAAAAATCCCGCCAAGTCCGGCTCTTCGTTCGAGGTCCACGACAGCTCGACGCCCGTGGGCGTCGGCACGGCTCGCACATCGCGCGGCACGGCCGGCGCAAACGCGTCTTCCGGCGTCAGGGCGACCGCTTCGGAATACGGTCCCAGGACGGGCCGCGCGGCGTCGGAAGTCCTTTGTCCGCGCACCCGATATTCTTCCTTTTGACCCCAGAGCGGCCCGCGGTCGAGAAATTCCGCCTGGTCGGTGTGCGCCAGCTCGCTGAACTCGCCGTCCGCGACGCGCCGCTCGACCAGATACGCGGAAGCCCGGTCCGCCGGCGCCCAGGTCAGACGAACGCCTTCGGCCGTCTCCTGCGCCGTCGGCCGCCCGGGACGCGCCGGCGGCTCGACGATCGCAAAGTCAACAGGCTCGGACCATGCGCCGGCCTTGCCGCGATCGCTCACCGCGCGCACCGCGAACAAGGTTCGCTTTCCGATGCGGCTCTCGAGCGGCGCCGCAAGCGTCAGACGGTCGCCGGGCGATTTGCCGGAGAGTTGAGCCGCGCCCGCCGCAGCGACCGTCTCGCCGTATTGCCCCCACACGTCGGTCGGCGGCGGCGGCGATCCTTGGGGAAAGTCGACGGCGAGAATCTCGAACCGCTCGACGCCCTGAAACACTTCGCCCTCCGCCCCCAGCGTCGGCCACGTCCACTCCGCGTGCAGCTCGGAGCCCTCTTGCCAGGCGGCGAAATCGGTCACCGGCCCGGGAATATGCAGCAGCGGAGGCCGCGGATCGCCGACTGACCCGCAGCCCGAAACGATCAAGCAAGCCAGAAGCCCAAGCCGGGCGAAGCCGTCGCCGGTCATTGTTCCCCGCTCACTGTTCACGGCTCCCGGCACACCGACTACAGAATGTAGCGGCTCAGATCCTGATCCTTGGCGATGTCGGCAAGTTGCTTGTGCACGTACTTGGCGTCGATCTTCACTGACTTCTTTTTGAGGTCGGGCCCCTCGAACGAGATCTCCTCGAGCAGCTTCTCCATGATGGTGTGAAGCCGCCGTGCACCGATGTTCTCCGTGTCCTGGTTGACCGCCGTCGCGATCTTGGCGATCTCGGCGATGCCGTCGTCGGTGAACTTGAGCTTGATCCCTTCGGTCTCCATCAGCGCCGAATACTGCTTGGTCAGCGCGTTCTTGGGTTCGGTCAGGATGCGGATGAAGTCTTCGGTCGTGAGCGCCTTCAGCTCGACGCGGATCGGGAAGCGGCCCTGCAACTCGGGGATCATGTCCGACGGCTTGGCGACGTGGAACGCGCCGGCCGCGATGAACAGGATGTGGTCGGTGCGCACCATGCCGTAGCGCGTATTCACGGTCGTGCCTTCGACGATCGGCAGGATGTCGCGCTGCACGCCTTCGCGGCTCACGTCCGGTCCGCGGCCGCCTTCACGCCCCGCGATCTTGTCCATCTCGTCGAGAAAGACGATGCCGGCCTGCTCGACGCGGTCGATCGCCTGGCGCGTCACCTGCTCCATGTCGACCAGCTTGCCTTCCTCTTCCTGCACCAAGTAGTCCAGCGCTTCGACCACGCGCATCTTGCGGCGCTTCGACTTGCCGCCGAACAGTCCGGGAATCATATCGCGGAGATTGATGTCCATCTCCTCGATGCCCTGATTGGTGATGATCTCGATGGGGGTGTTGCGCTCGCGGACATCGAGTTCCACGATGCGGTCGTCGAGTTTACCCTCGCGCAGGTTCTGGCGCAGCTTTTCGCGCGTGCGGTCGATCGACTCCTGGCTCTCTTCGTTGTCGGCTTCGGGCTGCGGCGGCATCAGCAAGTCGAGCAGGCGCTCTTCGGCGTTGATCTCCGCGCGGTCCGCGACCATGTCCAGCTTCTCTTCGCGCACCATGTCGATGGACATCTCGACCAAGTCGCGAATCATCGAATCCACGTCGCGGCCGACGTAGCCGACCTCGGTGAACTTGGTCGCCTCGACCTTGATGAACGGCGAGTTCGACAGCCGCGCCAGCCGCCTGGCGATCTCTGTCTTGCCGATGCCCGTCGCTCCCATCATCAAGATGTTCTTGGGCATGACCTCTTCGGCCATCTCCGGATCGAGCTTTTGGCGGCGGACGCGATTGCGCAGCGCGATCGCCACGGCTTTCTTGGCGTCGTTCTGACCGATGACGTGCTTGTTGAGCTCTTGGACGATCTCGCGCGGCGTCAGCTCGTCGAGCGCAGGGGTTTCGAGCTCCGATTGTCCGGGTAAGTAGATCACCATGGTCTCGCCTTAGCCCAGTTCCTCGAAGTGGATGATGTCGTTGGTGTAAATGCAGATCTTGGCGGCGATCTTCATCGCGGCCTCCGCTACTTGGCGGGCGCCGAGCTTGGTGTTTTCCATCAAAGCCGTCGCGGCGGCCACGGCGAACGAGCCGCCGGAGCCGACCGCGGCCACCGGCTCGTCGTGCTCGATGACGTCGCCGTTGCCGCTGATCAGCAACGTCTGTTCCAGATCGGCGGTAAGCAGCACAGCCTCCAGGTGCCGCAACAGCTTGTCGGTGCGCCAGTCGCGCGCCAACTCGACCGCCGAGCGGCCGAGATTGCCGTTGTACTGCTGCAACTTGTCTTCAAACCGGGAAAACAGCGAAAGCGCGTCGGCGGTCGAACCGGCGAAACCCGCCAGGATCTTGTCGTTGTAGAGCCGGCGCGTCTTTTTCGCCGTGCCCTTGATCACTTCGCTGCCGAGCGTGACTTGGCCGTCGCCGCCCATCACGACTTTGCCGTCGCGACGGACGCACAGGACCGTCGTGGAACGAATCTTGGGAAACCGAGACATCTTTGAAGCCAAACCCCTGAGTATAGCGGCATCCGACGCCCCTCTAGCCGGGACCGCGCTCTCTGAAAATCTCCTCCACGGCCGATAGGAACAAGAGAGGGGAAGAGTTCATTGCCTCCTTTGATCGGCCTCGGCATCGTAATCGCGGCCGTTTTCGGCGGATTTCTGCTCGAAAGCGGCCAGCTTCCGGTCTTGCTGCAACCGGCGGAGTTCGTCATTATTTGGGGCGCTTCGGCGGGCTCGCTGCTGATCGCGGCGCCGCTGCCGGTCATCCGGCGCATTGTCGGACGCGGACGCCAGGTGTTTCGGCCGTCGCCGTACCACTCCACCCTCTACTTGGAGACGTTGCAACTGTTTTACGAGTTCTTTCAGACGGCCCGCCGAGTCGGCATGATGCAGCTCGAGCGGGACATCGAGAACCCGGCCGAGAGCAAGCTGTTCCAGCGCTACCCCAGTTTCCTGGCGCAGCCGCCGGCGGTGTCGTTCGTTTGCGACACACTGCGCATGGCGGTCAGCGGCGGCGTGTCGGCCGGCGATCTCGAACGCCTGTCGGAGTCGGACCTCGATTCGCACGAGGACCACGACCTGCAGCCCGTCCAATCGCTGCATACGATCGCCGACGCGCTGCCGGGCCTCGGCATCGTGGCGGCCGTTTTGGGCATCGTGATCGCCATGAGCTCGTTGGACGGGCCGCCGGAGGAGCTGGGCCGCAAGGTCGCCGCCGCGCTGGTCGGAACCTTCCTGGGAGTGCTGACCTGCTACGGCTTTGTGAGTCCTCTGGCGTCAGCCATGGAGGCGCGGGGCGAGGCCGAGGCCGCCTACTTCCGATTTCTCAAGACCGGCACCATCGCGTTCTTGCGCGGCCATCCCCCCTTGGTGGCGATCGAATTCGCCCGCCGCGTCGCTCCGCGCGATCAGCGCCCCACGTTCGTCGAAATGGAAGAATCATGTCGAGCCGCACGCAGCAACTCGGCGTAGCCTCCAACGCGGCTCCGGAGGTCGTCATCATCCGGAAAGCCTCGCGCCGCCAGCGTCGTCACGGCGGCGCTTGGAAAGTCGCGCTCGCCGATTTCGTCACCGCGATGATGGCGCTGTTCATGGTGTTGTGGCTCTGGCAAACAAACAGAGAAACGCAGCAAGCGGTCGCCGCTTACTTTCAAGACCCGCAGGCGGCCAACGTCAAGACCCAAACGCACGAGCGGAGCAACGAAAAGCAACTCGCCGACATCGCCAATTCGATCCGCGAGTCGATGCACAACATGCCTGACCTGCAGGGCATGGCCGACTATATCTCCGTCTCGGAAACGCCGGAGGGGTTGCGAATCGAGCTGCTCGAGAACGAGAAGGGTATGTTCTTTCAGACCGGCAGCCCGTCGCCGACCCAGACCGGGGCCGACACCCTCGCGCTGATCGCCCGCGAGCTCAAGGACGTGCCCAACAACCTCGTCATCGAGGGTCACACCGACTCACGCCCCTACACCGGCCGCATCAACTACTCGAATTGGGAGCTGTCGACCGACCGCGCCAACTCGGCCCGGCGAATCCTGCTCGCTGACGGCGTCGGGCCAAAAAAGATCGTCCAGGTGCGCGGGTTCGCCAACGTGAACCTGCGCAAGCCCGACGCTCCGGACGATCCTTCGAATCGGCGGGTTTCGATCATCGTCCTGGACCACTGAGGCCGACGACGAGGGCGCTCAAACGGGCGCGCCCGCGGCGCGGCGCCATTCCGTGCTGCGCGAGGAGCGTTAGGTTGCGGGGGGATGGGCTGAGGGACAATGATGGGCGGGTTCGATGAGGGTTCTTGCAGCGGTCTTCGCGCTATGCGCCTGCCTCGCCGCCGCCCAGCGGCCCGAAGCGGAGTTTGAAGGCCTCTACCGCGAAGCCGCGGCGCGGCTCGAGAAGCAGCACGGCCCCGACGATCCGAGAACGGCGGACGGGCTTCGCAACCTCGCCCTGTTTCTGCTGGAGAACGGCCGGCCGGCCGACGCCGAGCCGCCGCTGCGCCGGGCGCTCGCGATCACCGAAAAGGCCCAGCCCGACACCATCGCGCTCGCCGACGACCTGACGTCGCTGGCTGACATCGTGCTTGCGCAGGGCCGCGGCGAAGAGCCCGAAAAGTGTTATCTGAGGGCGCTGGCCATCCTGGCCAAAAGCCCCGGCGCCGACGTGCGGGCGGCGGAAGTAAAGCTTCGCCTCGCGTCGATCGCCGAGGCCCAAGGCCGCGTTGACGCCGCGGAGACTTGGCTGCGCGAGGCCGCCGCCGTCAAGCCCGAAGCCGAGACCTTCTCGCGCCTGGCGTCTTTGCAGGAGGCTCAGGGGAACCTCGAAGCCGCCGAACCCAGCCGCCGCCGCGCAGTCAACCTCGAGATCGCCGCGCACGGCGACATGCACCCGCTCACGGCCCAGCGCCGCAACAGCCTCGGGCTGCTGCTCGCGAACCAAGGACGCTTCGATGAAGCGGCGCCGCTGCTCGAGCAGGCGGTGGAAGCTTACCGCCAAACCACCGGTCTCGAAACGCCGGACGCCGCCTTCGCGCTCGATAACCTCGGCAACGTGCGCCGCGCGCAGGGCGAATTCGACGCCGCTGAAACCCTGCTGAAGCAAGCGCTCGCGATCAGACGGGCGACTCTCGGGGAAAGCCACCCCGACGTGGCGACGAGCGCCAACAACCTGGCCGGGGTCTATCACCTGCAAGGCCGGCTGGACGAGGCGGAGCCGCTCTATCGCCTCGCCGCCAAGATTCAAAAAGAGCGCCTCGGAGACGCTAGTCCGGCTCTCGGCGAAACGCTCTACAACCTCGGCCACCTGAAGCTCGCGCAGCATAACGCCGCCGAAGCCGCAAGCCTGTTCGAACGCGCCTTGGCGATTCTCGAACCGGCGTACGGACCGGACGATGAGCTCATCGGGCGGATCAAATCAATGCTGGCGCGCCTCAAGCCGTAACGGCGCTCGCTAGGCGGGCGGCGGCCCGGGGTGGATGCACTTGGCTGGACAAGCCGCGGCGGCCTTGAGCAGTTGCTTGTGCGTTCCAGCCTTAGGATCAGCAAGATACGCCTGTTTTTCCGAGTTGTACTTGAACATCTGCGGGTTCAAGTTGATGCACTCGTTGCAGCTCGTGCAGAGCGCCGACTCAACGTAGGGCTCGGTAGGCGCGAGCGGCGGCTCGGCCGCGGGCGCGGGTTGCGGTTCGCTCGGAGTCTTGACGACGGCGGCGGATGCGGCGGGGGAAGCGACCGGGGGCGCTTTCACAACGGCGGCGGCGACCGAGGCCTTTGCCGCGGCGAGCCCGTTTGGATTGCTCAAGGCTTGCACCAGGCGGTAGACCGCCGCCGCCGCGCCCTCTTGGCGCGACGCCCGCATCATCCGTTCGCGGACCTCCTCGTTCTCGGCCCCGACCAGCCGCCGCGTTTCATCAACGGCTTGCTCGACGTAGCGGTTGTGGACTCCCGCCAGCTCTTGGTAGGTCCGCCAGGAGCGGGCGACTTCGTGACAGAAGGCGGCGAGGTCGCGCGTCATGACGGCGCGACCGCCGGTGCGTGCATCCCCTTCGATCCGGACATGGATATAAGGGACGGTTTCCGGCGGCGCGGCGCCGTAGTTGTCTTCGTACTCTCGCAGCTCGACCTGCTCGTCGCTCCAAGCGTCTTGCGGAATGCTCCAGAACGAGCCGCTGTGACGGAAATCCAGAGCCGCGGCGTCCGCCGGAGTCAGAGCCGGCCAGAGGTCTTCGTTGCGCGGGTTGTCTCGCAGGGAAAACCGCTCGGCCCAGCTCTCGCCTTCCTCGGGATCATAAATCAGGGTGGGCGTGACGCGAGCCAAATGTAGCGCTCGCAGCGTGGGAAGCGCGGACTCCTCGTCCGCGTCCGCGGGGGGCACGGTGATGACGGCGACGGCCGGCCGCGGCGACGCGATGATGCGCTCGAGCGCCGCGGCCGTTTTTTCAGGCTCGGCGAGCGTCGTTGCCGTGACCAAGGCCTCGCGGTGCGCCATCGCCAAATAAGGCGGATCGAAGAAGCCTTCGCGGAGATCAATCGCGCGCGACGCGTCCCGCAAGACGAGAGCCTGCAGCGGGCGCCCCGAGCGCAGCAGGCGACCGAGCGAAGTCAGGCTGCGCCGGCTGATGCGGGCGTCCGTCTCGACGGCGACGAACGCCGGCGCCGCCTCGACATCGACCGCTGAGGCGGATTGCCAATCGAAGCGGGCGAGCGCGCGTTGGTGAAGCTCGGAGTCATAGACTCCCTCAATCTCGAGCTCGGCCAGGCGGGCGGCGCGGAGCGCAAGCTCCCACTCGATCATCATTTGGTCGAAGCGGCCGATCGCCGCCAGGCAAGGGTCGGCTTCGCGAATGAAGTCGACTCCGCCGCCGGCATGCAGGCCGGCCAAGGTTGCATCGGCGGTGATCAAGTAGGCAAGCGGCAGCTTCTTCGACCGCGCGACAAACCGCCGCAGGGCGTGGAGCGCTTGCTCGACTCGCTCGCGGCGCTCCTCTCCCAGCGGCCGATGGCCGGAGGTCCGCTTGACGGACTTGCCCAACCGATCCGCATCGATGAAGCGGTCGGCTTGTTCGCCAAGAGATTTCGACAGAGACTCTTGGCGGACCTCGCCGCTCTCGCCGAGCAGCATCCCTTCAAGACGGTCGGCCAAGTCGGTCATTCGCGACAAGAGCGCAGTACGACGCGGCAGGCGCGAGGCGGCCAGCAGCGCCGCATGCATGGCGATCGGCGTCTCGGGCGCCAAGGCTAGCAGCTTGCCGGGGTTCCGCACGGCGGCGAGCAGGCGCTGCGCCGCGGCTTCGACCTTGGCGGCAGCCTCGTCTTCGAGCCCCTTTTCGGCGATGAGTTGCGCGATCGCAGGCCGCAGAGCTTCATTCAACGGCAGCCACGGAGCTTTGTTCCGGGTCATATGGATCGAGGCGGCCTTGGCGACGAAAGCGGCGTCAGCGTCGTCAAAGGCGCCGGCCAGCAGTTCCCGAAGGGGCTGAAACGGGGGCGACGCACCCAAGCGAAGGTGCAGCGGGTAGGGGTCGTCGGTTGGAATTGCAGCGCGAGCCACGGGCTCGAGCGGTTCGTGCGCGGGCCGGCCGGGACGTTTACCGGTGAGGTGAAAATCGCGGATGTCCTCGCGACGCCTGACAGCTTGCGCGGATGTGTCGTGTTCAGTCTCGGCCGAGGCCATTACAACTCTCCCTTCCCCGCCCTTCAGACCGCGAAGCGATCGAGCGTCGCCTCGAGGCCGGCAAGTTTCTCGGACTTGCTCATGCCGACGCCGCGAGCGGTGACGTCGTTGTAGCAGGAGCGGTTCTCATTGCGATAGAACAGGCCGATCGCGAAGACGTCGTCGCGATCGGCGAGCTCGCGCGCCTCGGCCAGGTTCGAGGGGTCATGCTCGATGCGATTCGGAAATAAGCCCGCCACAAGCGGATCGAGGGGCACGCCTGTGTCGTGCGTCATCACGAGCACGCGCGACGGATCACTCTGCGCCGATGCGAACACGTGCGGCGTGTAATGCGGGCAGCGCTGAAAGATGCGGACGAACGACGCGCCGCGGTGCTCAAACGCCTGACGCAGCGTCTGGTACAGGTGCGGCGGATTCCAATCGATCGTTTGCGCGACGAACGACACGTTGCTGATGCCGAGGTTCACGGCCGTCGGATTGATCGGCGTAAAGAACGACCCTCCCGGATGCGTGTTGGACTTCTCGCCGGTTCGCGTAGTAGGCGAGGTCTGCATCTTGGTCATGCCGTAAATGTTGTTGTCGAGCATCAGGATCGTGAGGTCCATGTTGTAACGCAGCGCATGAATCCAGTGGCTGGTGCCGATGGCGCAGCAGTCGCCGTCGCCGGTGACGACGAAGACGTTGAGATCGGGGCGGCGACTCTTGACGCCGCAGGCGATCGGCAGCGGACGTCCATGCAGCCCGTGGAAGCCGTAGGTCTTCATGTAGTGCGGGAAGCGGCTCGAGCAACCGATGCCCGAGACCATGACGGTGTCCTCGGGCCGCAACCGCTCGTCTCGCATCAGCCGCTGCACGGCGTTGAGCACGGCGTGGTCGCCGCAGCCTGGGCACCAGCGCGCCTCGGCGCCGCTGTAGTCGGCGAGAGTGCAAGCTTGGGTCGGCATCTCGAGACCCCAGTCGTGCTTGGCTCCATACATGTCGCTAATTCTCCAAACTCAGTCGGCGCCGCAGCTCGCCTTCGATCACCGCGGGCGGGAGGGGGCTGCCGGGGACGCGCGAAAACGACTCGATGTCGACCAGCGTCCGTGCGCGCAGAATTTGAGCCAGTTGCGCGTAGCGCCGGCTATCCTCCGTGACGAAAGGCGCGTCGACCGGGTCGGAATAGTTGATCTCGACGGTGATCACGCGCTTGAAGCGCCCGAAGATCCGTTTGAGACCCGGCTCGAGCGGCGACAAGAAGCGCAGGTGCAGCGAGGAGACCTTGCCGCCGTCCCGGCGCACGCGGTCGACGGCCTCCTCAATGGCGCCGAGAGTCGAACCCCAGCCGACGACGAGCAAGTCGCCGTCCGCATCGCCGTGGATTTCGGGCGGTTTGAGCGCCTGCTGGAGCACGGCCAGCTTGCGGCTGCGCATCTCCATGCCGCGCTGGTTGATCGCCGACTTGTAGGCGACATGTCCCTGTTCGTCGTGAGCCAGGCCCGTCAGGACGTACTCGCCGCCTTTGCGCCCCGGCACGGGGCGGTCGCTCAAGCCGGTTTCCGGGTCCCAATCGAACGCCGGAACCGAGCTGTCCCAGTCGGATTGGTCGATGGGATCAGCGAGCCGATTGCGGTTGAGCTCCGGACGCGGGAACAATTGTTGTCCGGTGGCCAGATTGGCGTCGCTCAGGACAGTCACGGGACCGCGAAACTCTTCGGCCAGCTTGCGCGCGGTCACCATGAAGTGAAAGCACTCTTCGATGGTGGCCGGCGCCAGGACGATCTTGGGAGAGTCGCCCGGCGAGGCATAGAGCGCGGCCAGCAAGTCGCCCTGCTCGACCTTGGTCGGCAATCCGGTCGATGGGCCGCCGCGCTGAACCACGACGCAAACGAGCGGAATCTCGGCCATCACCGCAAGCCCGAGAAACTCCGTTTTGAGCGCAAGCCCGGGGCCGGAGGTGAATGTGACGGACGTCTTGCCGGCGTAGGAGGCTCCGATCGCAAAGCCCACAGCCGCTATTTCGTCTTCCGCTTGGTGCACGAAGCCGCCGACCGCCTCGAAATTCGCCGCCAAAAAGTGGGACGCCGAAGTGGCGGGCGTGATGGGATACATCGAACAGACTTCAATGCCGGCCGCCATCGCGCCGAGTCCCAGAGCCTGATTGCCGTTCATGACGACCATCGGCTCAGCGGTCGGCTCGGCGGGAAGGCTGAAGCGTTGCGGCGCGTTCGCCAGACCCCACTGATGACCGGCGTCGAGCAGGATCAGATTCTGGTCAATGACCTTTTGGCCCTTGCGGGCGAACTTCTTCGAGACTTCGGCGCGCGTGATCTCGATGTCGCGTTCATAGATCGCGCAAAGGACGCCCAAGGCCCAGATGTTCTTGCCCTTGCGCGGATCGTCGATGTACCGGCGGCACTCCGCCTCGATGCCGACTTCGACGACCGTGAAGCCGCGACTCTTGAAGTCTTCGACAGCTTCGGCGTACTGGCGGCGGATGACCTCTTCGGGATGATCGCGATAGCCGCTTTCGAGAAAGACGACCGTTCCGGGCCGTAGGGCGCCGACGTCGATGCGGCTGTAGAGCACCTGCTCGTTGAACGCGATGACCAGATCGGCCTCGTCGCCGGCATTGGTGACGGCGGAACGACCGAGACGAATGCGGTTTCCGCTGGCGCCGGCGCGCGAGCGGTGCGGCGGCTCGATTTCGGCCGGGATGATCTCGACCGTCCAGACGCCGTTGCCCATCTTGGCGCTGACGGCGCCGAAGAGTTGGCCGCAGGTCTGCGCGCCTTCGCCCGAGTCGCTGACGATTTCGACGATCAACTGCTCGACGACTTTTATTTCCGGGGAATCCGATGTGGAAGGGAGGACGGTAGAAGTTGCCATTCAGAGCGCCTCAACTCGGTTTTTCACCGATATCCTACTGGGTCGAGATCCGGATCAGACCCGAGCCGCCGCCCCAGAAATCTTTCCAATGCAATCGCGGTTCCACACCGGCTTGCAAACGACGAACGAGAGCGGCGTCCGGACCGATTAGGAGCCGGAGGCGGGCTTCCACACGGTGAGGGTGCCGCCCTCGGAGACAGTGGCGAACAAGCGTCCGAGGGCGCCGACGGCGACCGAACGGACGGGGCTGCTGTGGGGCAGCTCGACGACGAGCTCTCCGCTGCTTACGTTCCAGACGCGCGCGATGTTGGGCTCAGCCGCGTCAACGGCGAGAGCGCTCCAAACGCCGTTGTCGGTTTGCTCCAAGGCGTAGAGAGCGCCGGGAATGTCGGCCTGCTTGGCGACGCTGCGAGTGGGCATGTCCCACACCGTGACGCGGCCGGCGCCCGCGACGGCGAGCTGCAATCCGTTGGCGCCGAACGAGACCGCCGCCGCGCCGGCGGCGCGGCCCGCGAGCGATTCGCCTTCGTTGGGGCGCATCGCCCAAAGGCGAACTTGGGGAGCGGCCGAGACGCCGGCGAGCATCGACGCGATCGGCGAAAAGGCCAGCGCGGTCGGTCCCCCCGCCGGTCCCGCCAAAACGGCCGATTCGCCGGGGCTGTTCAGGTCCCAGACGCGGATGGATTCGTCCGCCGAGCCCGTCGCCAGAAAGCGGCTGTCGCGGCTGAAGGCGACGCTGGTGACCTGCTTGATATGCGAGAGGCTGCGCAACCCGGAGTGGGCCCGCGCATCCCAGAGCTCGGCCGAGTTGTCGACGCCGGCCGAGGCGATGTAGCGGCCGTCGGGGCTGAATTCAAGATCGACGACATGCCCTTCGGCGGCGTGCAAGGTCGCCTCAACTTTGCCGGCGACAACGTCGATGAGCCTGATGTCGGAGTCGGCCCCCGCCGCGGCGATGAGGCCGCCATCGGCTGAGAAGGCCAAGGCCTCGGCCGGCGTTCCCAGGGCCAGAGTCAACAAAGCGTCGTAGGGGGTTTGCGCTGCGAGATTGGGTTGCACGACGCCGATGCCCGCGGCGATCACGGGGCGTCCGCCGTCGGCCTCGCTCGTCTTCGACAGTGAGCTCAACGCGAGATACAGCACGGCCAGCAAGCCGCACGAGACAAAGACGAGGCGCCGCAGGCGGGCGGCCCTTTGAGAGGCCGTAAGCACCTCGCGAACGCCGCTGATCTTCTTGGGGTCGATGCCCGCCGCGACGGCTGAAGGGTTGCGGATCACGGCTTCGAGCGCCAGGCGCAGGTCGCGCGCCGTCGCGAAGCGCTGGTCGGGATCCTTGGACATCGCCTTGACGATGACGCCGTCGAGGCTTGTCGGAATGCCGCCGGCGATCGAGATGGCCGGCGGCGGAGTTTCGTTGACGGCCGCCTGCAACAGAGCGTAGCTCGAGTCGTACCGAAAAGGCCGGCGGCCGGTGATCATCTCGTAGAGCACGCTGCCGAACGAATAGATGTCGGTGCGGTGGTCGAACGCCCTGCCGCGGGCTTGTTCGGGCGAGATGTAGTAGAGCGATCCGACGACCGCGCCGACCTGGGTCAGCTTCGTGTCGGCGCGGTCTTTCGCTAGACCGAAGTCCATCAGCTTGACGCGCCCGGCGGGCGTCACCATGATGTTTTCAGGCTTGATGTCGCGGTGGGTGATGCCCTGAGCGTGAGCATACTCGAGGGCGCGCAGGCATTGCAGCGCATAGCGCAGGGCCACGCCGGGCTTGAGGGGACCGTCGAGGATGACCTTGTCGAGAGACCGACCTTCGACGAGCTCCATCACCATGACGAGCTGATCGAAGGCCCAAAAGGCGTTGTGCACCGAAGCGATGTTGGGGTGGTCGAGCTTGGCTTGGACCTTGATCTCGCGCTGGAAGCGCTCGGCGGGAGCGGCTGATGCCGCACGGCCTTCGAGCAGCACCTTCATCGCTTCCACGCGACCGGTGATCTTGTGCTCGACTTTAAAGACCTGCCCGGCTCCGCCCGAGCCGACCGAGCCGACGATCGTGTAGTCGCCGACTTGGTCTCCAACCTGGAAGCTCATCGAGTTAACCAATCCACTCAAAAGAAGGTCCGGGGGGACGGCCTCGTAAGATGCTTTTTTCGGGATCGGCTTCCGCGATCCTCTTTTGATTCAGCTTCTTGCTCAAATTAAGTCTAGGTCGGACAACGGGGCATACCCGCTCGGACGAAGGCCCTAATCGAGGAGCCAATCGCACCGAGCGAAGGGCTGAGGAAGCAACTGGAAAAAGCTGCGCTATGATCCCTGGAGCATGCTGGAGCAGGCGGTGTTGGCGGCGTTGGGGGCGGCGAGCGCGGGCTATTTCTGCTGGACGGCGGCGCGGCGCCTGCGAATGTGGGGCGACGCAAAAGGGTCGCTGCCGTTCGACCGGCTGGGCGAGCGTACGGCGCGGACCGTCCGCGAAGTGCTGCTGCAAAGCCGTGTGATGCGCGAGCGACCTTGGGCGGGGCTGCTGCATGCGCTGGTTTTTTGGGGATTTCTGGCGTTTGCATGGGTGAGCTGGGGACACCTAACGGAGGGTTTCGAGGGGCTCGACAACGTGAGGGCGTCGCCGTCGTGGTACGACGCGTTCGCCGGCGTCTGGGCGGCGCTCGTACTGGTCGGGATCGTCGGGCTCAGCGTGAGACGCTTCCTGCTGCGCCCGCCGGCGCTGGGAAAACCCTCGGCGGGCTCGGCGGCGGTGGCGGCGCTGATCGTCGTGCTCATGGTCACCTATCTGGCGGGCTGGAAGGGACTGCAGGTCGGCGCGCCGGCGTGGCGCGTGAATTGGTGGCTGCACACGCTGGCGTGGTTCGGCATGTTGTGGGTGATCCCGAACTCGAAGCACCTGCACCTGGCGCTGGGGCCGTTCGCGGTGTTCTTTCGTCACGGGGACACGACAAGCCCGATGCGGCCGCTGCGGGACGACGATGACGACGACTTCGGGATGCTCGGCTTCGGCGACTTGAGCCGCAAAGACGTGCTGGACCTGAACGCCTGCGTCGAGTGCGGACGCTGCACCGACGATTGTCCGGCGAACCTATCGGGCGGGACGCTGAGCCCGAAACAGGTGATCTTGCGGATGCAGCAAGGGATGCTGGCGACAAACTCCGCCGATCCCGACGGGCGCATCGCGGGGACGGCCGCGCAGGTCGCCAAGGGAGAAGCCTGGGTCACCGAGGACGACTTGTATCAGTGCTACACGTGCGGGGCGTGCGAGCAGGCCTGCCCGGTGGGAATCGAGCACGTTGGCGCGAAGATCCTGGACTTGCGGCGCGGGCTGGTGAGCGAAGGACGCACGGAACACGCCAAGCTGCCGGCGATGTTCGCGGCGATGGAACGCTCGCCTCACAACGCCTGGGGCGCGTCGCGGCAAGTGCGCGACAAGCTGGTCGAGCAAGACTCTTTCCCGATCTTCGACGGCTCGCAGGAGTGGCTGTTATGGCTAGGCTGCGGCTGCAACTACGATCCGCACGGCCAGGACGTGGCGCGCTCTCTGAAGCGCATCTTCGAAGCGGCGGGGATGAGCTGGGGAGTGCTCGCGCGGGAGACTTGCTGCGGCGAGCCGGCGCGGCGGGCGGGCAACGAGTATCTCTCGATGGAGCTGTCGGAGAAGGTGGTCGAAGCGCTGGCCACGAGCGGCGCGAAGAAGATCGTGACGGCCGACCCGCACTGCTGCCGGATGTTCGATGTCGACTACCGTGACAACGAGGCCTTTGCGGCGCTGGGCGTGGAGGTCTTTCACCACACCGAGCTGCTGGCGGAGCTGGCGCAGAGTTTGGGCGCGCGGCACGAAGATCAGCAGGTGACCTACCACGACCCTTGCTATTTGGCGCGCGGGCGCGGGGTGACCAAGGCGCCGCGCGAGATGCTCGAGCTGGCGGGGGTCGAGCTGACCGAGATGAAGCGCCGCGGGCTCGAGACGTTCTGCTGCGGGGCGGGCGGCGCGCAGTTGTACTTGGCGGACGACAAAGCCGCGCCGGGCCGCCGGCGCGTGAATCACATGCGCTTCGAGCAAGCGCTCGAGACCGGCAGCAAGACCATCGCGGTGGCCTGCCCTTACTGCGCGATCATGTTCAAGGATGCGGCCGGACAAGCGGGGCGGCCGGACGTGCAGGTGGTGGATGTGGCGGAGCTGCTGGCGTCGCGGGTGGGCGCGCGTGAATCGTGAGCGAGCGGGCGACTGAGCGGCAAGCCGTTAGACGTTGGGGGCGGATCCCGCGACCAGGGCCTCGTATTCGCGGGCCTTTCTTACCGCCGACAGATACGCATCGGTGATGGCGGCGGCGGGCAGGCCTTGGAATGCGGCGCCTTCCCATTCGCCTCGCTCGTGGGAGATCGCGGCGGTCAAGGCTTCGCCGAGCAGACCTTCGCGGGCCAAAACCGCCTCCGCGACTTCGTGCGTCACGCGCATCTGGCCGATGACCTCGGCGGCCGGCCGCTCGATGATCGCTTCGATCATCGAGAGCATGCCGGCGAGCAGCGCTCCGTGGGTGTCGGCCGGTCGCACGGCGGCGACCAGGGTCTCGCAGAAGTGGGCGCGGATGAGCGCCGTGGTGAGCAAATCCCCAGGCTTATCGTCGAGGCGCGCCATCAGGAGCACCGAAGCCCAGGCCGAGACGCGGGCGATGCCGACTTGACGGATCGCGGTGCGAACCGAGTCGATGCGCTTGCGACTCGCGGCGAGAGCGGAGTTGCAGAATTGCAGCAGCTTGAAGGTAAGAGTGGCGTCTTGCGAGGTGAGGCGCTCGAGCTCCGACAACCCAATGTCGGGATCACTCAGTTTGGCGATGAGGTTGAGGATGCTGAGCCGATTCGCCGGCAGCCGCCTGCCTTGGACGAGCGACGGCCGCGAAAGGAAGAAGCCCTGGAAGTATTGGAAACCGAGGTCGAGGCAGCGTTGTCGCTGTTGCCGAGTTTCAACTTTTTCGGCCAGCAGCGTCGCCCCGCAATCGATGAGCTCGGCGGTCAGACCGGCGAGGCGGTCATCGGGTATCGCGGGCAACTCCACTTTGATCAGCGGCGCGATCTCAATGAGGGACCAGCGCGGGTCGTCGAGAACGAAGTCGTCGAGGGCCAGGCGGTAACCGGCCGCCGTCAGCCCGGCCATGGCCTCGCGCAGCTCGCTATCGACTGGGATGTCCTCGAGCACTTCGAGCACGACGCGACCGGGGGGCAGCGCCAGCGGGGCGTCGCTGAGCAGGCAGTCGCGGGTCATGTTGACGAAGGCGACCTTGCCGCCGGTGACTTCCATGAGACCGATCTCGAGGAAGGCGTTCAGCATCACCTGAGCGGTGGCCGAGCCGCCGTCGGCCGGCGCCTCCGCGCCGCGATAAAGCAGCTCGTAGCCGACGACGCGGCTGTTGCGGTCATAGATCGGCTGGCGGCCTACCAGAGCGTCGCGCGCGTCATGCGGCGGCTCAATACGCAGACCTGCGGATGGGGAGAAAACTGCTGGCATGAGGGCAGAGCGCGGCTTCCCTCTTATCGGCTCGTCTCGCGCTGCTCAGAGAGAAAAACGAAAGCGGGACCCGAGGGCCCCGCTTCGCGGATCAAATTCGCCGCAATCAGCAGCGACGCGATCAGTAGCGACACGATCAGTAGCGATACGTGTCGGCCTTATACGGACCTTTTACGTCCACGCCGATGTACTCGGCTTGCTCCGGCGTGAGCTCGCTCAGATGTGCGTCGAGGTGCGCCAGGTGCAGCCGGGCGACCTCTTCGTCGAGCTGTTTGGGCAGCACGTAGACCTGGTTTTCGTACTCGCCGGCGTTGTGACGCAACTCGAGCTGCGCGAGCACCTGGTTGGTGAACGAAGCCGACATGACAAAGCTGGGATGGCCGGTCGCGCAGCCGAGGTTGAGCAGGCGGCCTTCGGCGAGGATCATCACGCTGTGGCCGTCGGGGAAGCGCCATTCGTCGTATTGCGGCTTGATGTTGATGCGCTCGACGCCGGGAACCTTGGCGAGGCCGGCCATGTCGATCTCGTTATCGAAGTGGCCGATGTTGCCGACGATCGCCTTGTCCTTCATCCGCGACATGTTGTCGGCGGTGATGATGTTGAAGTTGCCGGTCGTCGTGATGAAGATGTCGGCCTTGTCGATGACTTCATCGAGGCGGCGCACCTGGTAGCCTTCCATGGCGGCTTGGAGGGCGCAGATGGGGTCGATCTCGGTGATGACGACGCGGGCGCCTTGGCCCTTCATCGATTGGGCGCAGCCCTTGCCGACGTCGCCGTAGCCGCAGATGACGACCATCTTGCCGCCGATCATGACGTCGGAGGCGCGCATGATGCCGTCGGGCAGCGAGTGGCGGCAGCCGTAGATGTTGTCGAACTTGCTCTTGGTGACCGAGTCGTTGACGTTGATGGCCGGGAAGAGCAGCTTGCCCTTGGCGGCGAGCTGCTTGAGGCGCAGCACGCCGGTTGTGGTCTCTTCGGAGACGCCGCGCAAGGCCTTACCGATCTTGGTGAAGCGGTCGGGCTCTTCGGCGAGCGTCCGCCGCAGCAGCGCCAGGATGACCTTCCACTCTTCGGAATCCTTCTCGGTCGGCTCGGGAACCTTGCCGGCGGCCTCGAACTCCGTGCCCTTGTGGATGACCAGAGTGGCGTCGCCGCCGTCGTCGACGATCTGGTCCGGACCCGAGCCGTCGGGCCAGGTCAGCGCTTCGTTGGTGCACCACCAATACTCTTCAAGGGTCTCGCCCTTCCAGGCGAAGACGGCGACGCCCTTGGGGTCGTCGACCGTGCCGTCGGGGCCGACGGCGACCGCGGCGGCGGCGTGGTCTTGCGTCGAGAAGATGTTGCACGAGACCCAGCGCACGTCGGCGCCGAGCGTGACCAGCGTCTCGATCAACACGCCGGTCTGGATCGTCATGTGCAAGCTGCCCATGATCTTCACGCCGGCCAAGGGCTTCTTCTTCGCCGTGTAGCGCTCGCGCAGCTCCATCAGGCCGGGCATTTCCTGCTCGGCGAGCCGAAGCTCCTTGCGCCCGTAGTCAGCCAGATTGATATCGGCGACCTTGAAGGCCGGGCGTTCGGCTCGTCGAGCCGTGTCGACTTCGTTGGGTACGGCGGTAGTCGTGGACATCTGCGGTCTCCTCCCGAGCCTTCACTCTACACAACGGCTAGGCGGTCATCGCCGCGCCGGCGGCCTGCTCGAGCTCGGCGGCCTTGTGAGTCTTCTCCCACGAGAAACTGTCTTCGGTGCGGCCGAAGTGGCCGTAAGCGGCGGTCGGGTAGTAGATCGGCCGGCGCAGGTCGAGGTGCTCGATGATGCCTTTGGGCGTCAGCGGGAAGATGTCGCGCACGATTTGCGACAAGCGCTCGTCCTCGATCTTGCCGGTGCCGAATGTGTCGACCATGACCGAAACCGGGTCGGCGACGCCGATGGCGTAGGCGAGCTGGACTTCGCAGCAGTCGGCCAGCTTGGCGGCGACGATGTTTTTGGCGATGTGGCGGGCCATGTAGCACGCCGAGCGGTCGACCTTCGTCGGGTCCTTGCCGGAAAAGGCGCCGCCGCCGTGGCGGCCCATGCCGCCGTAGGTGTCGACGATGATCTTGCGGCCGGTGAGTCCGGCGTCGCCGTGCGGGCCGCCGATCTCGAAGTTGCCGGTGGGGTTGATGTGAAACTTGGTTTTGGCGTCGACCATGCCGTCGGGCAGGACGGGCATGATGATCCGTTCCCGAACGACCTCGCGCAGCTTCGCCTGGTCGACCTTGTCGTGCTGCGTGCTGATGACGACGGCGTCAACGCGCACCGGGCGGCCTTGCTCGTATTCGATGGTGACCTGGGACTTCGAGTCCGGGCGCAGGAACGGGATTTCCTTCGCCTTGCGGGCGTCGGCGAGACGCCGCACGAGCTTATGCGCGAGCATGATCGGCAGCGGCATGAGCTCTTCGGTCTCATCGCAGGCGTAGCCGAACATCAGGCCCTGGTCGCCGGCGCCGCCGGTATCAACGCCCATGGCGATGTCGGGCGATTGGCGATCGACGGCGCTCATCACGCCGCAGGTCTTGTAGTCGTAGCCGTAGGCCGCGTCGGTGTAGCCGGTATCGCGGATCGCCTCGCGGGCGATGTCGACGAAGCTGATGGACTCGCTGGTGGTGATTTCGCCGGCGATGATGCAGAGCCCGGTGGTGACCATCGTCTCGCAGGCGACGCGGCCCATCGGGTCGTTCGTGAGAACGGCGTCGAGAACAGCGTCCGAGATGCGGTCGCAGAGCTTGTCGGGGTGCCCTTCGGAAACCGATTCCGAGGTGAACAGATGCTTGTCAGTGCGTGCCAATCCTAAGTCCTCCCATTTCAACTGGGGAAATGCCGGCGCTTGGTTGATCGAGACCCGGAAAGGGCCGTTGGAAAGGGTCTAGTCCCCCAAACCCAATTTTCAACGCTACCAGGGTTTAAGGCGCGGGTCAACGTCGGCGCTTCGAACGGGATTTTACCGCTGCCGGAATTCCAAACGCCAGTCCGAGTGGAGCGCGCTCGCCGAGCCGCTGGCGCCGAGCGAAACGACGCGCTGGTCCTTCACGAGCAGGGTGCCCGAGCCGGCGGTCTTGCCGGCGCCGAAACCGCCGCGGAAGGTGAGCCGATACCGCGTCGTATCGCCCGGCCCCGGCCCGGTCTTGGCCCAAGATCCTTCGAGAACGGCGCTGAAGCCGGGCCCGAACATCTTGAGGTGAACGGACCCGTCGCCGTCGAGGAACACCTCCATGGCGTCGAAATGACGCTCCGTTCCCTCGGCGGCGACCACAGTGAAGGTTCCTTCGCCCTGCACCGTAACGCGGAGAGGACCCGCCGCCGGGGCCGCGGGGGCTTGGGCTGCGTGAGCCGGACGAGGCGCGTCGATGCGCTCATCGGGATTGTCGCGGGACCGCCCGGGCGGCAGAGGTTGTCCCGAAGACTCGACGGAGTTGGCGGGGTGCGCAAAATCCGTGTAGCGCCCGGCGGCGCTGAAACTCGCGCTGAACGCGCCGTTAGAGCCGCTCAAGCCGACTCTGGCGGCGCGGCCGCCTTGCAACATGAGGACGCCCTGGCCCGACGCGCTTGCGCCGAACGCCTGCGTGAGCTCGAGCGAAATGCGGTCGTCGGAAGCTTGACTCCACCGGCCCCGGAACTGAAACTTCCCCTCGCCCTCGAAGGAGATGATGAACTCTCCGTCCACCTTCAGGCTGAGCTGCGCCTGGTTCACCCGAGCGAGGGCTTCGCCGCTCCGGACGACGCCGCCGGAACCCTCGGCGGTGGCGCTCAACTCGTCGAGCGCTAAAGCGGAGGGCGCCGCGGCGACGGCCGCGATCGAAAGCAAGACGGCGATTGCGAGGCGCGTGTGCACGATGCCGTTTGTTGTAGCAGAAAGCTCAGCGCTGGTGAAAACTCAGCCGGAAGCTGCGGTTCCCCTGGGTCGACCGGCCTTGCAGCGTCACTTCATCGACATGCTTGTTCGCGCCAAGCAAAACGACGCCGGAACCGTCGGATTGCAAGTCGTCGAAAGCGCGGTCCAGGCTGATGCTATAGCGTTCTTGGCCGGCGGCCGTGCTGTCTTGACGCTGCCACGCGCCGCCGAACGATTGCTTGATGCCGGCGCCGAAAATCTGAAATTGAGCCCGGCCGTTCTCGTACAGGTACACCTCCATCGCGTCAAAATTCTTCGTCCGCGCGTTGGAGACGTAGCGGCCCGCGCCTTGCACGGTCTCGGTGATCGGCTCGGCTGATGGTTCAGCCTGACCAGTCAGCGGAGCCTTGATTTGGTTCGCATCGGTTTCGGTGATGCGTAAGGTTCCAACGACATCGTCGTAGCGGTCGGCGCCGAGCTCGATGCGGTCGAGGCCGGCGCTGTCGCGGCGAATCACGCCGGAAGCGTCGACGACGCGGCCGGCGGCGCGATCGATGTTCAGGGCGATGCCGCGCTCGCCGGCGTCTTGCCATTGGCCCTCGAGCGCATAGGTCTGCGCTCCCCGCATCTGGATGGTAAAGCGCTTGTCGTCGCGCAGATCGATGGATGCGCTCGAGATCGGGACGGCTGGACTCGAGCCGATGGACAAAGATCCGACGCCGCGGACGATGGTCTGCATGCGGTCGTCGTTCCACAGGTTCAAATCACTCCAGGCTTGGGAGCCGCCGGAACCGCTGGAGTTGTAGAGGGCCCGCCAGGAGGCGCGAAGGCGGTAGACGTCCGATCCGGCCTCCGTATCGTTGATGTGCACCAGCAGCGCCCAATCGTTCTCAGCCGTGGGACGCTGCACGATCTGGATCGGCGCGCGGCCGCTCAACTGTTGCACTTGCAAGCCGCTGACGGGCTGCGCGGGAAGCGCGCGGGTCATCTTGGTGCCGGCGTCTTGAGGCGCCTGGCCGGAGAGCACGCGGTAAGCGACCACGTCGCCTTTGACCTCGAGCAACGCTTCGCCGTCGACCCTGGCGGCCAAATCAAACCGCTCTCCCAGGGCGTTAGGCGCCGCATAGTCCAGCTTCGTCACCTGCCACTGACCTGTTTGGGCGGGCAGTCGCGAGGCCAAACCCAATGCTGAAAGAACAAAGAACGCGGCTGCTATTCGTCTCATCGCACGCCTCCCTAACTCGAAGTGTGGATGGGAGCGGCCCGCGGGCTGTTACAGCCGAGCGGCCGGCTGGGAGACGGCGGCGGCGGACGGGAAGCCGATCAGGCGGACGAGCTCTTGGTAGCGCGGATGCGAGCGAATAGGATCGAAGACGGGCTCGCACAGCAGGTAGACGACCATATTGTCGTGGCGGTGATAGGACTCCTCGAGCAGGTTCATCGCCTCGTCGACGTTGCCGAAGCCGATCTCGAGAATCGCCATGATTATCGGCGCGACATAGCGGTTGCGGGCGGAGTCGATCACGCGCTGACGCAGGCGGAGCGCCCCTTCGCGATCGCCTCCGCCGATCTGCACGAGCGAGGTCAGCATGTAGTAGCGGACCGGATCGGGCGCGAGCGACTCGAGCGTTTCGATCGTCTCGAGCGCCTCGTCGAGCCGCCCCTCCATGAGGTAGGCGATCGACAGGTCGAAATACGCTTGCGCGAATTCGGCGTTCATGCGGATCGTGCGTTGGCACTGCTCGATCGCTTTCGCGTAGTCGCGCGAGAAGTGCCAGACGCGGCCGACCGCGGTGGAGATGATCAGAGAGAGCGGGTCGAGCTCGTGCGCGCGACCCACCTCGGCGCGGGCCTCGTCGAGCCGCAGCAAGGCGGCGAGGAACAGGGCGTACTGATGGTGCGCGGAGGCGTAACCGGGATTGAGCTCGATGGCGCGGCGGAACTCGCTTTCCGCGCCCTTCCAGTCCCAGTCGGCGCGATAGAGCACCAGGGCTTTGGCGATATGAGCTTCGGCGCGGGAGTCGTCGATCTCGAGCGCCTTCTCGGCCGCTTCGCGAGCGCGCTGCAGCGGGACCTGCGGACCCTCGTTGCTGTAGGCGCCCGAGGCCATGAGCACGTGCACTTCGGCCAAGCCGGCGTAGGCGGCGGCGAACTCGGGGTCGCGCTCGACGGCGGCGCTGAAGCGCTCGAGGGCTTGTTGCAGCGCGTTTCGCGTGCGCTGGTTGTGGTAGTAGCGGCCTTCCAGGTAGAGGTTGTAGGCGTCGAGGTCGCCGGTCGGACGGCGGCCTTTGCGCTTGGCTTCGAGCTTGCCTTTGAGGATCGAGACGATGGCCTGGGCGATCTCGTCCTGAATGGCGAAGACGTCTGCGAGGTCGCGGTCGTAGCGCTCGGACCAAAGGTGATAGCCGTCGGCGACGTTGATGTGCTGCACGGAGATGCGCAGCTTGTCGCCGGCCTTGCGGACGCTGCCTTCGAGCAAGGTTTCGACCTTCAGCTTGCGCCCGATATCGCGGATGTCGTAGCACTCGCCCTTGAAGCGAAAGCTCGACGTGCGCGAGACGACTTTGAGGCCCGGGACTTCAGAGAGCGCCAGGGTGATCTCTTCGGTGATGCCGTCGCAGAAGTACTCCTGGTCGCCGTCAGGGCTCATGTCGACGAAGGGGAGGACGGCGATGGTCGGCTCGATCTGCGCGGCGCGATGCCGCTTGGTGCGGGCGACGTCGCTGAGGGCCTCGAGCGCCGCGACGACTTCGTCCATGCTTTGATAGCGCTGCTCGGGTTCCTTGGCGAGCAGGGTGTCGAGAACCTTTTCGAAGCCCGCGGGCACGTCTTCCCGCAGTCCGGCTAGGGGCGGATGAGGCGTGTTGACGACATCGTAGAGAATGACGGCTTCCTCTTTATCGACGAAGGGAGGGCGGCCGGCGACCAGCTCGTAGAGCAGGACGCCGAAAGAGAAGATATCGGAGCGGTGGTCGACGGGGAGGCCCTGCGCCTGCTCGGGCGACATGTAGGCGGCGGTGCCCACTGTTTCGTCCTTGGCCGGCCGGCGGCCGGCGACCTGAGCGACGCCGAAGTCGGTGAGCTTGACCTCGCCGTCTGCGGTGAGCAGCACGTTGTCGCCCTTGACGTCGCGGTGGACGATGCCGTGGCGGTGGGCGTGCGCCAGCGCCCGGGCGATGCGAACGCCCCAGGCGAGCGCCTTGTCGAGGGGCAGGCGCTCGTCATTCGCGCGGAGAGCCTTGATTTTTTCGTGCAGCGTGCCGCCGGGCAGAAATTCGAACGCAAGGAAGCGTTCGCCGCGGTCTTCCTCGACGGCGTAGATGGTGGCGATGTTGGGGTGATTGAGGCGCGAGATGGCGCGGGCTTCGTGCAAAAAGCGGTCGACTTCCTCTTCCGACGCCTGTAGATCGGCGCTGAGGAACTTGAGGGCGACTTCGCGCTCGAGCGAAGTGTCGCAGGCGCGGTAGACCACGCCCATGCCGCCTTCGCCGAGGCGCTCGAGCAGCTCGTAGTGCAGTACGCGCTCTCCCATGTTCGAAATCCCGGTCGCGGCGGTCGGCCGCCTGTCGCCGCAGATCGCATTATCGCCGAAGGCCGCGCGGCTGGCGGGCGTCGCGCCGGTTCTGGCAGGATGGTGTCGATGAATTCGCTCAACGGACACGCTCCAGGGGCGCGCAACGTGCTGGGCAAGCGGCTGGCGACGTGCTGCAGCTCGCCTCTGACGGGGTTTTACCGCGACGGCAAATGCTCGACGGGCCCGGAGGATGTAGGCAGTCACACGGTCTGCGCGGTGATGACCGAGGAGTTTCTGGAGTTCAGCCGGGAGCGCGGGAACGACCTCTCGACGCCGCGTCCGGGCTTCCCGGGCTTGAAGCCGGGCGACAAGTGGTGTTTGTGCGCGGCGCGCTGGAAGGAAGCGCTCGATGCGGGCGCGGCGCCGCCGGTGGCGCTGGACGCGACCCACGAGAAGGCGCTGGATGTGATCGATCTGCACGACCTGAAGGCTCACGCGGCCGAGTGAGGCTTCGCGGTCCCCAAATCTCCTAACGTTGCAAGGCTTGTTTATGGCTGAGCGCGACGCCGTGGGCGACCAGGGCGACGAGCATCACGCCGATGAGGAGCACGCTGACCGGAGCCGTCACGAGGGGCGCGGCGAAGGCGGCGGCTATCGCGAACGCGGCGCCGGCGAGCTTGATCACCGCGTAGGCCGGCCGAAAGCCGTCTTCCGCGACCGTCTCGATCAACGTAATGGTCGTCAGGATGGCCGCCGTCGCCGCGCCCACGGTGAGGGCGATCCCTTGCTCCGATAGCGCGACGTGGTGCGGGTCGGCGAGCCATTGGGCGGCGAGCGCCAACCCGGCGCCAAGCGCCGCGATCGCCGCAAAGAGAAAATAGTGGCCGTAGCCCCACACAAATTGGGCGCGGCGGCCCTTGACCGGAGCCTGGCCGCTGCAGAAATCGAAGTAGATCCACCAGATCGAGAAGACAATGATCAGGCCGCCGGCGGCGAGCTCGAGAAGCGGCGACACCGCGGTCTGAGAGTCGATGGCGCGGCCGACGGCGACGGTGGCCGAGGCGATCGATTCGCCCAGCACGATGATCGTGAACAGGCCGTAGCGCTCGACGATATGGCCGCGATGGCCGGCCGCCCGAGCGTCCCAGCCGGACACCACAGGGGTCGCTACATCGACCGCGAACCACACGACAAATGCCGGGACCCGCCACTCGACCGGAACCCACAGGAACAACACCCAGCCGATCTGATTAATCGTCGTCAGCACGATCATCTTCACCGCCACCGGCCGCCAGGCCGGGTCGCCCGCGCGTGCGACGCGCGCCCACTGCACAACGTAGGCGAGGCGCATGACGATGTAGGAGGTGACGCCGATGCGAAAGTCGAGCTGGGCGAGCCGCGGCACTCCGGCCGCCAGTCCAAGCGAGCCGGCGATCATCACCATCGTCAGCAGCCGGTAGGGCACGTCGTCGGTATCGAAGACATTTCCGAACCAGGTGAACGCCATCCAGGCCCACCAGATGGCCGCGAAGACGATCAGGTAGGCGGTCAGGCCCGAACCGACATGGCCTTCAGCGAGGAAATGCTCGAGCTGGCGGGCGGCCTGCGCGACGGCGACCACGAACGAGAGGTCGAACAGCAGCTCGAGCCAGGACGCCTGGCGGTGTCCTTCCGAATGCTCCCTGGCGACCATCGGCCGCAGCCATCTTTTCGCCTGCACGTATGGACTCGTCGAGCGCGCCCTAGAACCACTCCGGCCAGTATTTTTCGATGATCCACATGGGCTGCCACTTGTCGATGTGGCGCTCGTGCCCGGTCATGTCGATTTCCTTCGGCTTGGGGTTGGGAACGGTGAGCGGGTCCTTGTCGCCGATCTTGGCCTGCCAGCGCTCGAGCTCGGCGGTCATGGCCGCGATGCGCGGCTGCTGCGCCGGGTCGTCGGCGAGGTTGGACATCTCATAGGGGTCGGCGGCGAGGTCGAACAGCTGGGTGTAGTTGATCGGCGGGTAGCGGATCATCTTCCAGCGGTCGTCGCGGACGGACTTCATCAGGTTTTTGAAACCGAGGAACAGCGTGTCGCGAATATCGGATTTTTCACCCTTCCAGATGGGGCGCAGGTCCTGGCCGTCGATGTCGGCGGCGGGCTCGACGCCGGCCAGACGCAGAATCGTCGGAAACACGTCGAGCAGGTAGGTCAGCGCGTCGGTCGAGCGGCCGGAGGGCACGCCGGGACCGTTGACGATGAGCGGCATGCCCATCGACGTCTCGTAGATGTTTTGCTTGCCGAGCAGACCGTGGCTGCCGATGGCGAGGCCGTGGTCGGCGGCGTAAATGACGTAGGTGTCAGCGGCCTTGCCGCTACGCTCGAGTGCCGCCAAGATGCGTCCGATCTGGTCGTCGAGATGCGTGATCATGCCGTAGTACTCGGCGAGCTGATCGCTCATCACGGGGATGGTTCGCGGCCAGGGGGCCAGCTCCTCGTCGCGGCCGGTCATGTTGCCGTTGTCGAACGGATGCTGCGGCATGAAGTTGGGCGCCAGCGGCGGCCGGCTGCGGTAATACATCTCGCGATAAGCCTTGGGCGGCTGGCGCGGATCGTGCGGCGCGGTGAAGGCGACGTAGGCGAAGAAGGGCTTCGCGTCGTTGTAGCTTTCGAGAAAGTCGATGACGGTGTCGGCGAACAGGGCGCTCGAGAACTTGCGGCTGAAGCCGGCGTCGTGAATCTTGCCGTCCGGCCCGAGGTCGGAGACGCCGACGTTGGTGTGGTCGGCCATGCCGCCGAAGTAGATGTTCTTGCCGCGCTGGAAGCTGCGCAGCCAAGACGGCTGCTGGTTGTGCCACTTGCCGGTGGCGAAGGTCGTGTAGCCGTTCTCGCCCAGGATTTGGCCGAGCGTGCGTTCGCCGGCGATATCGGGCGTGATCCGCGTGTAAGCCTTGCCGGTATTGAGCATGCCGCGGCTGGGCACGCACACGGCGCCGTTGTCCGAGCCCATGCAGTAGGCGCGGCGGAAGCTGAAGCCTTCGGCGACAAGCCGGTCGAGGTTGGGCGTCTTGATGTTGGGGTTGCCCCAGGCCGAGACGGTGTCGGGGCGCTGGTCGTCGGCGAACAGGAACAGGATGTTGGGGGCCGCGGCGGCCCAGCTTGCGCCGAGCAGCGCCAGCGCGAGGGTGCGAAACATGAGCAAGAGGATAGCGGACGGCCTCCGGCTAGACCAAACCCGAGCGCGTTGGGCATTAAGCGATTAGCGGGCGGACACGACTTCCTGAGCCGCGTCGGCGCTCTCGCAGACATAAACGGCGGGCGCGGCGCCGAAGCGCCGCTGAAAGCGGTCGGAGACGAAGGCCTTGAACTCGGAGACGTTGTTGCGTTCCACAAGGTTCACTGTGCATCCGCCGAAGCCGCCGCCGGTCATGCGGGCGCCGATCAGCCCCTTGGCTTGATTGGCGGTCTCGACGAGGAAGTCGAGCTCCATGCAGCTCACCTCGTAGTCGTCGCGCAGGCTGCGGTGCGACTGCGCCATGAGCTCGCCCATGCGATCCAGGTCACGGCCTTCGGAAGCGGCGACGAACTCGATGACGCGCGCATTCTCCGTGACGATGTGGCGCGCGCGGCGGCGGACGGGATCGTCGAGCTTGGCTTCGAAGGCGGGCCACTGGTCGACCGGGATATCGCGCAACTGTTTTCCAAGGGCGGCTTGGGCGGCCTCGAACTCGCGGCGGCGCTGGTTGTAGGCGCTTGTAGCCAGCTCGTGTTTGACGCCGCTGTCGAGCAGCACGATCTCGAGGCCGGGCGGCAAAGCGACCAGGCTGTGCTCGAGGCTGCGACAGTCGATCAACACCGCATGATCCCGTTTGCCGAACAGCGAGGCGAATTGGTCCATGATGCCGCAGGCCAGGCCGACAAAATCGGATTCCGCGCGCTGGCAGATCTGCGCCAAGTCCTTGCGGGAGACGTCGGCGCCGTCGAGGCTCACCAGCGCGAGCGCCACGCTGACCTCCATGGCCGCGGAGGAGCTCAGGCCCGCGCCGAGGGGCACGGTGCTGCTGAGGCTGAGGTCGGCGGGGAAAATCTTGACGCCGCGGCGGGCAAGCTCGACGGCCACGCCGGCGGCGTAGTCCGACCAATCGCCGCGCGGCTCCAGGTCGGGGATCCGCGCGACCTCCCAGCTCGCCTCTTTCTTCAGATCGAGCGAGCGGATGCGCAGCCGGCCGTCGTCGCGCGCGGAGACGCCGACTTGGCATGACAAGTCGAGGGCGACGGGCAACACCAAGCCGCCCGCGTAGTCGGTATGCTCGCCAATCAGGTTGACCCGGCCGGGCGCTCTGAATACTCTGGATTCCTCGGATGCGGCCATCTAGCTACTTCATTTCTCCGGCGACAAAATCCCGGATGCCGCGAAGACGCCGACCCAGGAGCAAACCTTCAGTATGAGGAATTCCGCCGCTATTTTGGCAGTCTTGTTGCTGTTGGGGGCCTGTTCTTCGGGTTCGGTCGAGCCGAGCGACCAGGAGGCGCGGGAGGCGGAATTTGAACGTTCGATGCGCAATGTGACGCTACAAGGCCACTTTACCGTGAGTAGGGACGGCGAGGCGGATCGCCTGCGCGAAGAGCGCTACGGGATCGAAAGCGTCACGAAGATCGCAGGCGACCTCTGGAGCGTCGCGGCGCACATCGAATACGGCGACCACGACGTCACCGTTCCGGTCCCGGTGCGCCTGAGTTGGGCCGGCGATACGCCCGTCATCCATCTGACGGATGCGACGATACCCGGTTTGGGTACGTTCACGGCGCGGGTGATGTTCTATCGCGATCACTACGCGGGGATGTGGTGGCACGGCGAGACCGGCGGCAACCAATTCGGGCGGATTCTGCGCTCGCAGGAAGGCGACGCCGACCGCCGGCGGGAGAAGTGAGGCCCGAGGAAGCTTCCCCATCCCCGCCCCGCAGGCTGTTACGATGGCCTTTGTTATTCCCCGGCGCCATTCGGGCCCCAAATATTTGGCAATTATGGGCTGTAACGGAATGTCGCTGACGTTACATCCATCTGTCTTCCATTCGGCGTTCCCAACCTGATGTTTATCATGCTTCTTCATTGCACGGATTGCCCGGTCCGTCACGAGGTGTTCCTAAGTGCGCACGCTGATCTTTTGCGTAGCGACGGCGATGTTGAGTTGCAGCGGTTTGACTTCCCAACACGGCAGTTGGCAAGCGATCGCGAAAGGCGGGCCGGTCGAGGGGCGGGAAGCCTTTGACCTGCGCGCGGTTCTAGGCGGACCGACTGATTTCGAGCTCAAAGGGTCGACGGTCAATTGGAGCCAAGCCTAGCGGGGCGGTCGCGCCTCGAGACGACGGTTCCTCGTTCACCGCGCCGCTGCCCGACCATGTTCCCGAGGAGCTGCAGCTCAAGCCAATCTCCGGTCGCAGCTCGCCTGAAACTAGATCGAGCGGCCATCGCCGGAAAACGACTGGACGCTTCGGCTCGCGTTCGAAGGCGCCGAGCCCGGAGATGAGCCGTATCACGTTCGGCTAAGTTGGAAATCGGACCAGGCGACTTTGGCGCAAAACATCTCGCCGATCTTGATGGAGAGTTGCCATCGCGAAGTGCAGTTGAAGTTTCAAGACAGGTACCCGGCCGCGGCTATCGCGTGGGACGAGCACAGCGAGAGACCGGCCGGGGTGCTCGTTTACATGCACGGCGAGGCGACGGCGGCGGCGGGAGCCACGCGCCTGCGCGTCGAGTGGGAGTGTTTCGTCGACCCGCGCCACAACGCGGTTCGCAAGTCCGCCTACAAGGTCTTGCGCACGTTGGACGACTAGCGGTTTCGCGCCGCGGGCTCTTTACGCTTCGAGGATGACCTGGGCGATGGCGCTGCGCGGGGTGTGGGACAGCGAGATGTGGACGCGCTTAGCGCCGAGGGCTTCTGCGCGCCGGCGCGCGCCCTCGGTGAGCACGAGGGTGGGGCACCCGCTCGGCGCATTGACGACTTCGAGGTGCTTCCAGTGCACGCCCTTGTCCCAGCCCGTGCCGAGCGCTTTCATGCCGGCTTCCTTGGCGGCGAAGCGAGCGGCGTAGCGCTCGTATTTGTTCGCCTTGGCCTCGACGTAGGCGATCTCGGCCGGCGTATACACGCGCTCCAGGAAGCGCTCGCCGTAGCGCTCGATGGATTGCCGCACGCGGTCGACTTCTTCGAGATCGATCCCGATGCCGACGATCACGGGCTAGAGGTCCTTCCCGGGCGACGTAATGGTCAGCTTGCCGTGCTTGACGCCTTTGGTGGAGATCAGGGCGTTGGAGAGGTTTTGCACGCGCTCAGAGGTTCCTTTGAGTACGAGCACCTCCAGGCAGTTGTCGTGGTCCATGTGGACGTGCATGGTCGACAGGATGGTCTCGTGATGGTCGTGTTGCATGTCGAGCAGCTTGTCGCTGAGCATGCGGACGTGGTGGTCATAGACCAGCGTCAGCGAGCCGACCACTTCCGCCGTAGGAGCCTGGGACGCCTCTTCGACCAACTCGTCGCGGATCAAGTCACGGAACGCTTCGGAGCGATTCGTGTAGCCGCGCTGGCCGATCAAGGCGTCGAATTTGGCCAGCAAATCTTCGTCGATAGCGACACCGATACGGGCGAGTGCGCTCATGTCGGGAAGCGTAACACGGCGAGGCGGATCAGCAGGACTTGCGGGCGACGGCTTCGACGAACTCGCAATGGATGCGGAAGCCGAGGCGGCGGTAGGTGCGGCAGGCGGCGGCGTTGGTCGCCACGACGTTGAGGACGATCGTCGGGACTCCGGCGGCGCGGATGCGATCGACGACGGCTGTGGTGACGGCCGCGCCGAGCCCGCTGCCGCGGCAATCGCGGCGCACGTAGACGTTGCCCAAGGCCGCCACGCCCTCGGACGGCGCGAAGACGTGTGTTCCTCCGGCGGCGACGAGCTCGTCGCCGTCCCACACTCCCTCGTACACTCCGATGTCGAGCATCGCGGGCAAGAAGAACTCGGGATGCTCGCCGCGGGGCCGCCCTTCCTCATAGAGCGCCTCGACGGCGCCGCGATGCGCGGACGTAAGGCGTCGAGTTTCGACTGTGCGACAAGCCTCGTAGCTGTCCGCATCGAGAGCCATGCGATACATCAGACGTCGGCGCTCGAAGGCGTAGCCTCGCTCGGCCAGCGGCTCGAGCAGGGACTCGTGGACGGACAGATAGAACGCGGGCTCGTGCGCGACTTCATCCAGCAGCGCAGCGAGCGCGGCCGGCTCCCCGGCCGGGACGAGCAACGGCGGCTCGAAGGCGCGGTAGATCAACCACACCGTGTCTCCGTCGCCGCGCCATTCGGCGTGCTCGCGGTAGCCGGGCGTGAGGTCGGCGAGCGTGAAAGCCGACCAGATGCGATCGCGATGCAGGATGCGCCTGACGGCGTCAAGGTCGGTCAGGCGCGGCATGAGCGGAGTTTCCTTAGCCCAGGGCGCCCTTTTTCATCTGCTCCCGGATGTAGTCGCAGGTCCGGGCGGTGATGGCCATCATCGTCAGCGTCGGGTTCTGGCAAGCGATGGAGGCAAAGGCGGCGCCGTCGGTGATGAACAGGTTTTTGATGTCGTGGGACTGCGCCCAGCCGTTGAGCACGCCCTTTTTCGGATCGGCGCTCATGCGGGCCGTGCCGACTTCGTGAATGCAAAAGCCCGGCACCGACGGCTCGCCGGTCAGACGCACGTCTTTGTGCCCCGTGGCTTCCAGCATCTCGGCGGCCTGCACGCGCGAGTCTTGCCACAGAGCGAGGTCGTTGTCGCTCCACGACATATTGATGTCGAGGATCGGAATGCCCCAGGCGTCCTTCTTTTCAGGATGCAGCCGCACGTAGTTCTCGTAGCGCGGCAAGCATTCGCACCAGGCGCTGAAGCCGGTGCGCCAGTCGGCGTCTTTGTGCACGGCCTCCTTGTAGGAGGAGCCGAAGCCCGGCGAGCCCATGGCGAACGATGCCGCGGAACCGCCCTGGTAGCCGTAGCCGCGAATCATGCCGTTGGTGTGCGGCTTATCGACATTGCGGAAGCGCGGGATGTAAGCCCCGGTCGGCCGTCTAGGCATGCCGTACCAGGGCTTGGCGGGCAGGTCGGCCAAGCGGCCGCTGGCGCCGCCCTGATAGATGTGGTCCATCAGGTAGTGGCCCAGGGCGCCGGAGGAATTCGCCATGCCGCCAGGCTCGGAATTGAGCAGGATGCGGGTCGATTCGAGGCTCGAGGCGCACAGCACGACGACCTTGGCGCGAACCTCGCGCGGTTGGCGCGTGACGGAGTCGATGTAGGCGACGCCGGAGGCCAGGCCGGTGTTCTTGTCCTTGATAACGTGGCTGACCGCCGCGTCGGGCACGAGCGTCATGCGCCCGGTCGCCTCGGCGGCCTTGAGCGTGGTGAACGGGCTCGAGTAATAGGAGTAGGTGATGCAGCCCTGCTCGCACGGCCCGCAGTAGTGGCAGGCGGCGCGGCCGTTGTGATTCTTGGTGATGATCGCCGTGCGGCCGATGGTCATCACGCGGCCCATCTTGTCCTTTAGCCGCTTGCGGAAGACTTGCTCGCCGCAGGTGAACCCCATCGGCGGCAGGAAGAGGGAGTCCGGCAGTTGCGGCAGTCCTTCTTCGAGGCCGCTGATGCCGACGAACTTCTCGACCTTTTCGTAATAGGGGACGAGGTCTTTGTATTCGATCGGCCAGTCGATGCCGTAGCCGTCGCGGCCGGCGGCCTTGAAGTCTAGATCGCCGTGGCGGTAGCTTTGGCGGCCCCACGAGAGCGAACGTCCGCCGACGACGCGCTCGCGGATCCACCAAAACGGCTTTTCCTTGGGCGTGGTGTAGGGGTTCGCCGCGTCGTCGACGAACCACTTGTAGTTGCCCTCGCGAACGGCGTAGCAGCGGCCCTGCACGGGGCGGTTGCGCATGACGACGGGCGACTTGGGGTCGGTCGCGCCGCGGTATTTCCAGTCGTAAGGCTGATCGTGCTCGGAGAACTGGGATTCCTTGACCATCGGGCCGGCCTCGAGGACGACCGTCTTGAGGCCCGCTTCGGTGAGTTCCTTGGCGGCCCACCCGCCGGTGGCGCCGGAGCCGACTACGATGGCGTCGAAGACATCATTGTCACGAATGATTGTTTGCACTGCGGGACTCAGTTTAGCAGCGCCTCGGCGGGAAACTAGACAGGCGAGGGAGTCGCCTGGGGCGCGTCGTTACTTGTCCTTAGGACGGTGCTTGAGGTCGGCGGGAGGCGGCAGCGGCTCGTCCGCTTCTTTCTTGTCGTCGTCGCCGCCCGTGAACACTCCCTTGACGGCCGAACCGGCTTTACCAAGGCCGGAGCCGACGGTCTTGACGGCCGCTTCCGCGCCTGCGCCGACGGTCTCGAGCGCCGAGTCGCCGTCTTTTCGCTCGGGGCGCGGCAGAGCCGTGAGTTGCGTCAGGGGAACCTCCTTGAACGGTAGGTCAACGCTGATCGCGCGGTGATCGGAGAGAGGGTGCTCAAAGGCCTTGTTGACCTCAGCGAGCGTTCTCCCGAAATGCGGCGCGAAGACGTAGGGGCCTTCCGTCCGCCGCGGGTCTTCGATGTACGGCTTGACGAAAATCCAGTCGAGCTTAGCCTTGCCGATCGGGCCGAACGTTCGGTCGACCTCGAAGGTGACGACGAACCCCTTGCCGTCGCGCTCGTTGGAGTTGCCAAGCGAGCCGCTGTGGCCCGTCGCCGTGCGCTCGTCGTCTCCGCGGAAGTCAAAGACCGTGCCGTCGTCGAAGCGGAAATTTTCGATCGCCTCGAAGAATTGCTCCTCGGGATTGGGCGCCAGGATGGGGACGTTTTGGGCGGTCGGGTCTTGGTTGTTCTTCCAGAAGTTGATGCCGCCGCGCGCCAAGTCGTAGAGCAGTCCCACGCCGGTGCCGTATTTGATGCCTGTATTAGCCCAGTAGGCGGGGTCGCCAAAGCGCCGTTTGAGCTCACGCTTGAGGCTGGTCGGCTCGCTGTTGCCGCCGGAGGTGTTCATATCGCCGGCGATGATCACCGGGTTGCGGTCCGCCTTGGTCGCGGCGAGGATCTGCTCGAGCTGCTCGCGGCGCTGCTTGGGCTCGGCGCGAATCTCGAGGTGCGTCGCCACGACGGTGATGCGGCCTTCCGCGACATCGGGAACGGCCAGATGGACCTCGAGATACATGCGCCCGCCGCGACGAATCTCGCGCGAGATCGTCTCGGCCAGCACCAGCTCGGCGGCCTTGCGTTTGCCGGCCTCGACCGGTGAGACTTGCTTTTCTCGGAATCGAACCAGTCGTAGGGCTGCAGCTCAAAGGGCGTCAACTTGGCGTCGAGGATCGGGTAGCGAGACAGCAACGCCGTACCGTGCAGCGCCTGGACACGGTTGGGGTCGACGGCGGTGGCTTCGAGCAATTGCTTGCGGGCGACTTCGTCCTCGATATCAGCGAACTGCTCGGTTCCAAGAGGGATCGGATCGACCTCGACGAACTCGACGCCGTAGGTCCAGTTCATGTTCAGAGCTTCGGCCAGCGCCCGGGCGACCGAGCGGTAGCCGCTGCGCTTGAGGCCCCAGTCGGCTTCGTTGAGCACGATCACGTCGGCGCCGTCCAGCACGGCCAGCTCTTCGCGAAGGTCGGCGACGTCCAGGTCGGGATTCTCAGCGGCAGCCGCCCCCACGAACGCCTCGGGGTCGGTGAAGGCCATGATGATCTTGTCGAGATTGAAGCCGCGCTCGATATTCCACGAGACGACGCGCAGGCTCGGGCCTAGGCCGGGCGGCTCGGGCCGGTGGGGGCGAGCGCCGCGATAGTAGGCTTCATTGCTGAGGAACGGAGTCGTCAGGAGCTGATCGAGCTTCGCCTGCATCGCCGGCTCGAGCGGCGCGTCGCGGCCGAGGACGGCGAGCTCGTCATACGCGAACAGATCGGGTTGGCTGTAGCGCGGCGGGTCTTGAGCGGCGGCGGTGATCGCCGCGGCGACGAGCAGCAGTGCGAAACAAATCAGCCGGAGCGCGTTCAACTGATGCGACATGTCTGTGGACGGTGGAGCCATGCTTGCGCCTGGGCGTTACTTGCCCGCTTCGGCGGCGCGGCCGACGGCGCGGCTGTTGGCGTAGATCAGCCACAGGATCACGGCGTAGGACGCGAGGGTGAATACGTTGCTGTCAAACAACGGGATCGGAAATTCGCGGTCGGAGACGCTGCGCGGGATGGCGATCAAGATGCCCGCGATCGCCTCGCCGGCGATGAGGCCCGAGGCGATCAGCACGCCGCGGTGCTTCGCCGCCTCGCCGTAGCGGCCGAGCATGTGGTTGATGAGCCCGCCGACGAAGATCGGGACGCTGAGCCCGAGCGGCAGGTAGATGCCGACCGCCACCGGCATTACGTGCGCACGAAAGCCGCTGCCCGAGCTCTTCAGGAAGCCGTCGAGGACGAGCAGCGCCACGGCGACTAGCGCGCCGATGCCGACCATCAGCCAGGGCATCTGCGCGTCGGTGAACAGGGCCTTGGCGATGTTGGCGAACAGGGCCGCCTGGGGCGCGCGCAGCGATTGCTCGCCGCCGGTGCCGATGCCGTAGGCGTTTTGCAGCAACGTCAGGATCGGGGCGATCACCATCGCCGGGAAGATGACGCCCATAATTTGCGCGACTTGCTGCCGCCAAGGGGTCGCGCCGACCAATTGGCCCGTTTTGAGGTCTTGCGACGTATCGCCGGCGGTCGCCGCGGCGCAACAGACGACGCCCGCCACGCCCAGCGAGGCGAGGATGCCGGTTGGCCCGGTCATGCCGAGCAGCAACAAGATGATCGACGAGAAGATCAGAGCGCAGATCGTCATGCCCGAGATCGGGTTGTTGGAGCTGCCGACCAGCCCGACGATGTAGCTCGAGACGGCGACGAAGAAGAATGACGCAATGATCATGACGACGCCCGCCGTCACGGCGACGTCGACGCGATTGGTGAGCTCGTAGTAGAGGCCGATGGTCGCCACGGCGCACAGGATCAGCAAGGGAAAGATGCGGGAGTTCGGCAGGTCCTGCTGGGTGCGCTCGACGACGGCGGCCGCCTTTTTCATACCGCCCATCACGTCGCGCACGCCGCGGACGATGCCCGCGCGGATGCTCCACATCGACGACAGGCCGCCGACGATCATGGCGCCGACGCCCATGTAGCGAATCTGGTCGCCCCAGGCGGCCCAGGCCGCATCGAGCGGGGAGCCGGCGGGCATCGGCGCGGTCATGTAATAGATCGGGATGCCAATGAGCCAACCGATCACGCCGCCGAAGAAGACGAGCGCGCCCACCTCGAGCCCGACGATCAAGCCGACGCCGAGCAGGGCGACCGACATGTCGGAGCCGAAGTAGAGCACCGTCCGTCCGACGCCGACCGCGCCTTCGACCACGGGCTTGAAGACCGCCACCAGCCCGCTCAACGACTTGAAGACCGCGCCGCCGAGCAACGAGGCGAAGATCGCCTTGAGGTCGCGGCCGCCGGATTGGCCGGCTTCGAGAACCTGCGCGCAGGCGACGCCTTCGGGGTAGATCAGCTCGTCGTCTTCGACGATCAGCGTCTTGCGCAGCGGAATCATGAACAGCACGCCGAGCACGCCGCCCAACATGCCGATCATCGTGACCTTCCAGTACGGGAAGTCTTGCCAGACGCCGGCGATCACCAGCGCCGGCACGGTGAAGATGATTCCCGCCGCGACGGATTCGCCCGCCGACGCCATCGTCTGGACGATGTTGTTCTCGAGAATCGTCCCTTGGCGCAAGATGCCGCGCAGGATGCCCATCGAGACGATCGCCGCCGGGATGGAAGCCGAAACGGTCATGCCCGCGTACAAGCCCAGGTAGGTGTTGGCCGCGGTCATGACCAGGCCGATGAGCAGGCCAAGGAAGACGGCGCGGCCGGAAAGCTCGGCGAGGTCGGTTGCGGGGCGTTTTTCGGGCGACGTCATACCAGTGATGCCATTGTAGACAGGGGTTGCGGGCGTTCCGGTTGCCGGGCGGAGAAAAAAGATCTTGACAGCGAACCCACTCTTACGGCTTTATACGTACTAACGAATTAGTATGAGACCGCAAGCGACTACCTTGACCGAGCAAGAGCTCGAGCTGATGAAAATCGTTTGGGCGCTGGGCAAGCCCACCGTCCGCGAGGTCTACGAAAAGCTTCTCGAGCGGCGGAAGGTCGCCTATACGACCGTGATGACGATGCTGAACGTGCTCGCCGACAAGGGCCGCCTGAAAAAGCGCAAGGAGGGCAAGGCCTTCGTCTACGCCCCGGTCGAACCGCGCAACAAGGTAGTGGGCTCCATGGTGCGGGAGTTCGTAGGAAGGGTTTTCGACGGCAGCGCCAAGCCGCTGCTGGTGCAACTGGTCCAAGACCGCAAGTTGTCGGAAGAGGATCTGGACGACATTCGGCGGATGATTCGCGAGAGCGAGGGAGGCGAGTCGTGATTCCGGGATGGCTGACGCTCGAGGCGACGCTCGCGTATTCGCTGCAGTTCGCTGCGGTGGGGCTGCTGGGATTGCTGCTGCCGCGGCTGTTGCGGATACGCGACCCGGAGGCGCTCGAGACGGTCTGGGTCGCGACGCTGGCGTTGGCGCTGGCTGCGCCGCTGCTGCCGTTCCTGCCGGCTGGAGTTGTGAACGCCGGGGCGTTTCGGTTTTCCGCGGACGCGGCTGCGGCGGCGGCCCCCGAGGCGGCGCGCCTGACGCTGCCGCTGTTGCTCGCAGTCGGCGTCGCTGTGATGTTGACGTGGCGCATGTTGGGACTGGTTCGGCTGTGGCTGCTGCGCAGGGCGGCGACGCCCCTGGAGCCGACCGACGTTCTCGGCGCGGAAACCATCGAGTTGCAGCGCCGTCTAGGCGCCGCGGCCAAGTACTTTCGCTGCGACGGCATCGCAAGCCCGCTGGTGTGCGGCGTCATGAGGCCCGCTGTCCTGCTGCCTCGGTCGTTCTTTGCAGCGCCCCACGAACAGCGGCGCGCCGTGTTGGCTCACGAGCTGATTCACGTTCGGCGCAAGGACTGGGCCGGACTGTTGGGCTTGGAGGTTTCGCGAAGCCTGCTGTGGTTCCACCCGGTGGTGCATTTGCTGCTCAACCGCATCGCGAACGTGCGCGAGCAAGTGGTTGATCGCCGAGCGATCGCGCTCACCGCCGACCGCCGTTCTTACCTGGAAGCTTTGATCTCGATCGCGCGGGCGCCGACGCCGCATGATCGCCTTCTGGCCCCGCTATTTCTCGAAAGGAGTCGTTTGAAGCAACGCGTGCAAGTCATCTTGGAGGAGAAACCGATGCCGAAACTCGAACGCTACGCCTGGGTCGCGATGGTCGCCCTGGCCTTGTTCACAGCCGCCGATTGGGCGCGCGATTCGTTCCCGGTCTACGCGCAGTCCAGCGAAAAGGTGTACAAGGTCGGAACCGAAGGCGTGACGGCGTCCGAAACTGCTGAGCAAGGTCGAGCCCGCGTACACCGAGGAGGCTCGCGACGCGAAGATCGAGGGGACCGTAACGCTCTCGATAGAGGTGCATCCCGACGGCCGAGCGTACAACATTCGCGTACTACAAGGGCTGGAAGGGGGACTGAACGAGAAGGGCGTCGAGGCGGTGGAGGCCTGGCGATTCAAGCCCGCTGTGAAGAGCGGCAAGCCTGTGACGGTGTCCGCGACCGTTGAGATCAACTTCCGGCTCGAGTGAGCGGCGGAACGCCGCCGCGAGAGAACGATTGATAATCTTGTCAGTTGCGTCTCTGCCGGTTGCGTCTCCCTGTTCTGTTGCTTGCTGTGCTGCCGATTGCCGCACTGCCGCTGTGCGCGCAGGCGCCTCCCGATCGCAATCCCTTGAATTCCGATCTGCCCTCGTGGCTGACCCTCGGAATCGAACAGCGGGTGCGCTTCGAGGATTTCAAGTCGATTCACTTCGACCCCGAGGATGACGACGGCTATACCCTGACGCGGCTGCTGTTCGACGCCAGCGTTCGCCCGACCAAACATCTGCGCTTTTTCGCGCAGGGTCAGGATTCGCGCGGATACGGGTTGTCGAAAGACAAGCCGCGGCCCGGCGTGCGCGACACCTTCGATCTGCGGCAAGCCTATGTGGTCGTCGGCGACGAGCGCTCCGGCGCGTGGGATTTGAAGGTCGGGAGGCAGGAGCTGGTGTTCGGGTCCGAGCGGCTGCTCGGCATCAATCGCTGGTCGAACTTGCCGCGCAGCTCCGACGCCGCCAAGCTGGCGTTCCATCGCGGCGACGACCGGGTCGACATCTTCGCTTCGTCGGTGGTGCGGGTCGACCCCGACGGCTTCGACCATCACCAGGACGGCTTCAATCTGCACGGAGTCTATGCATCTCTGCGGTCGGTGATCCCTCACCATACGTTCGAGCCGCACCTGCTGTGGAGGACGCGGCCCCGGGTGGTCGACGAGTCGGGCCGCACGGGCGATTCGGACATCTTCACCGGCGGCTTGCGCATTGCGTCGGCGCACGATTCGCAGTGGGACTACATGCTCGAGCTGGACTGGCAGCGGGGCATGTACGCCGCGGACCGCCTGCGGGCGTTCATGGGCATGGGCCAAGTGGGCTATACGTTCGCCCGGCCCTGGTCGCCCAGGCTGATGGCGGAATATACGTTCGCGAGCGGAGACGAGGGCCGCGGCGACGGCGAGATCGGGACGTTCGACCAGATCCAGACGCGCGCCCACCGCATCTGGGGCATCGCCGACCAGGTGGGCGGCCGCAACTCGAAGATCCTGCAAACCGGCCTGCACTTCAGGCCGTTCGGCCCGCTCGAGATCAAGCTCGATCACTATGCCTACTGGCTGGCGAATCGCAATGACGCGCTGTATCGCAACAACGGCAGCCTGTGGGTTCCCGCCGTGCCGGGAGGAGCCCAAGAGACGTTCGTCGGCAACGAGATCGACCTGTACGGCACGCTCGCGGTCACGCCGTTTTTGGGGTTCGGCGGAGGCGTGGGGCACATGTTTCCCGGCGGCTTTCTGGACCGCTACACAGCCGGCGGGTCGCCGCAAATCGCCTACGTCTTCGCGACGTTCAAGATGTGATCGCCCTGTCGCGGGTGATGCGAAAACAGAGCTGCGTCCGTCAGGGCGCGTCCTCGATGCGCCTCAACGTCACGTCGCCGAGCGCGGAGTTGTCGCGGATGATCTCGCGCGGCCGGCCGGCGGTCTGCGCCCAGATGCCGAGCTTAGCCGGGCCCGCGGGCAACTCGACAACAGCGGCGCGGCTGTCGGCGTCGATCGGATAGGTCCGCCCGTCGCCGTTGACCTCGACGTGCATCTGGTTGGGCTCATCGCCGGGCGCGGTGTTGACGCTGGCCTCGTAGCGGCCGGCGCGTTCGATCTCGACCGTCCATGTCGTGGGCGCTCCGTCGACGAATGTGGCGTCCTGGTAGCGGCAAAGCAGCAGCGGGTTCTCGGCGTCGGAACCGATGTGGATCACGCCGGGCGTGAAGTCGCGCGAGGACTTGACGTCGGCGAACCAGGCTTCGTACCGCGCGCGCAGGTCGGCGGCGAGGTCGGGCTTTTGAGCCGCCAGGTCTTGCGACTCTCCCGGATCTTCGGCCAGATCGTAGAGCTCGACCGGCGGCTCGCCCGAGTAAGACCAATCCTCGTCGTTGAACGTCTCCGGCCCCAGGACCAGCTTGTACTGCTGCGTGATGACGGCCGCGTTCTGGTAGAGCCGCGGCGTGAGGCCGCGGTGGACTTGCGTGAAGTGCGTGCGGTCGGGGAGCGTCTCGCCGCGGAACAGCGGCGCCAGGCTTTGGCCGTCGAACGGGCGGCCGGGGGAGGCTCGACGCCGGCCCATTCGAGCAAGGTGGGAGCGACGTCGATGTGGGCGGCGACGTTGTCGAACTTGCGCTGACCCTCGAAGCCGTCGGGCCATTGCCAGAAGCTGAGCGCGCGTACGCCGCCTTCGTACGTCATGCCTTTGCGTCCGCGCAGGCCCGCCGTATAGCGCGTCTGCTGCGGGCCGTTGTCGCTGATGACGGCGATGACGGTGTTCTCGCGCAGGCCGAGGTCGTCGAGACGGATCGAGCAGGCGGTCGAGATTCCGGTCGATGTTTTCGACCATGCCGTAGACGCGCGCGGTCGTCTCGTCGAGGCCGGCGTCGGCGTAGGGCTTCCAATAGGCGTCCGCCACTTCGAGCGGCGTGTGGGGCGCGTTGGTGGGCAAGTAAATGAAGAACGGCTCGTCGCGATGCTTTTCCGCGAACGCCATCGCGGCGTCGAAGAAGACGTCGGTGCAATAGCCCTTGGATTTGAACTTCTCGTCGTTGCGCCACAGCCAGGGGTCGAAATAGCTGTTGGGCTTGTCGGGCGCTTGATCGATGCCGCCGGACTTGTGCCAGACGGCTTCTTCGAAGCCTTGGTCGGTGGGGCGCATGGGGTAGTTGTCGCCCAGGTGCCATTTGCCGAATAGGCCGGTGCGGTACCCGGCGCCGCGGAGCATTTCGGCGAGGGTCGTTTCGTCGCCGTGCATCTTGGCGCCGCCGCGCGAAGTGTGGATGATGCCGGAGCGGTAGTGGTAGCGTCCGGTCATCAGCGCCGAGCGGGTCGGAGCGCAGACGGGTTCGACGTAGAAGCGCGTCAGCTCGACGCCGTCGGTCGCGAAACGATCGAGCGTCGGCGTGCGGATCTTGTCGTTGCCGTGGACGCCGACATCGCCGTAACCCTGATCGTCGGTGAGGATCAGGATGATGTTGGGCTTGCTGTCGCGCGTCGGGGGCGCCGCTGACTGGCATGCCGCCAGCAAGATCGAGCACAGCGCCAGGGCTGAGAACCGCATCTCGAAGAGTTTAGCGTCGGCGCCGCGGATCGGCGCGTGCCCAAGTCTGCGGTCGCGCGATGTCGACAACTGCGCTTGCCGCTGGAGAACACTGGTAGAGATCCGCACGAGCGGCGGACAGCCGGCTTGCCCGTAGGCTGAAGTTGCGGCTCGCATCGCAGTTGGCGCACATTCAGATGCACTTTCATCGATTCTTGGGGATTCGTGTCGTTGAAGAGCGAGAGGACGGCGTGACGCTGGAGCTCCCGATCTCCGACGAATTCGCCAACTCGTACGGCCAGGTTCACGGCGGAATCACGGCGACGCTCGTGGATGCCGCGTTCGGCGTGGCGATTCAGAAGCGCTACGGCGAGGAGCGCAACACGGCGACGGTGGAGATGAGCGTCAGCTATCTGCGCCCTGCGTCGAAAGGCGTGCTGCGGGCGAGATCGCGGTTTATCAAGACGGGGCGAACGCTGGTGCGCGGCCAAGTGGACGTCTATGACGGCGACGACAACCACATCGCCACGGGGCTCGTCACGTTTATGTTGCTGTAGGGCCGAGGGTTGCGGCCCCATGGTAAAGTGGAGGCTTAGGAATCGGCATGAGATTAGCCGCGATTATTGCCTGTTTCGCCCTGCTGCTGGGCTGCTCGTCGGGGACTTCGCCCGAAACGAGCGCGTCAGCCGCGGAGAAGCCCGCCGTCGCCGAGCAGACCTCGCTGGCTGCGGCGAGTCCGGCGGCTGAAACGGCGAAGCCCGATCTGAGCGCAGGCGATCCGCAGATGCCGTATCCGGCCAAGCCGCTCGCGTTCAAGACCGCCGACGGCAAGCAGATCAAGCTCTCCGACTACAAGGGCAAGGTCGTGCTGGTGATGTTCTTCTCGACCGATTGCCCGCACTGCCAGCGGACGACCGCGTTTCTGTCGACGATCTACGACAAATATCACGCCAACGGGGCCGAGTTCATGGCTTTGGCCGTGAACCCCAATGCTCCCGCGAATATCGGCGAATTCATCTCGACCTATCGCGTGAAGTTCCCGACCGGCCTGACGACGCGCTCGACCTGGGCGGAGTTCGGCGGGTTCCCGATCACGCAAAACTCTTACGTGCCGCACATGATGTTCGTCGACAAGCAAGGCAACGTGGCCGAGGATCATCCCGGAAAAGACCGCGATTTCTGGCTCACGCAGCAGACGAGCATTCCGGAGTCGCTCGACCGCCTGCTCGCGAAATAGCGCGCATTGCCCGTTTGCGACGTTACTTCGGCCGGGCGTCCCGGCTGGCTCGAAACCTACAAGCCCCTGTTCGACAACGGCGACCTGCAAACGATCGTCGCGCGGTATTGGCCTGTGCAACAAAGCGACAACCGCGTAGAAGAGCGGCTTTTCGAGACCGAACCGGGCGTGCAGGTGCTGGGAAAAATCACGCGGTCGGCCGGCAAGGCGACGGTCGTGATCGTGCACGGGCTGACCGCTTGCTCGGAGGCGCGCTACATGCTGACGCTGGCGCGGCGCGCGAACGAACGAGGGTTCGATACGGTTCGTCTGAACGTGAGGAGTTGCGGCGGCACGGAGCGCCTCTCGCCGACGCTCTATCACTCGGGGCTGACGGTGGATTTGCGCCACGTGATCGAGCAACTCGCGCCGGCGAAGGTGTTCGTGGCGGGGTTTTCGATGGGCGGCAACATGACGCTGAAACTGGCCGGCGAGTGGGGCGACGAGGCGCCGGAGCACGTGCTGGGCGTATGCGGGATTTCCGTGCCCATCCGGCTCGATCTTTGCGCGCGGCGTATCGGCGAGCGGCGCAATTGGGTCTACGAATATCGCTTTCTGCGGCAATTGCGGCAGGCGATGCAGCGCAAGAGCGCGGTCACTCCGGGGTTCTGGGACGACGAGAGTTTGTACTTGCGCGCCGCATCGATCTGGGAGTTTGACGACAAGGTGACGGCCAAAGCGTTCGGATTCGCAGACGCCGACGATTACTACCGGCGATCGTCGTCGGCGGGCTATCTCGACCAGGTGCGCGTCCCCGCCCTGCTGATCGAAGCGGCCGACGATCCGTTCATCCCCTTCGAGGCTTACGACGACGCGGCGTTTCGCGAGAATCCCATGCTGCAGTTGGCAACGAGCGAGGCCGGCGGTCATGTCGCGTTCCTGTCGCGCAACGGACGGCGCTTCTGGGCGGAAGAGCAGGCGCTGAATTTCTTCGACGCGATCCTCGATTCGCCCCAGCGGGGGTTGCCGTCTTGACCTTCAAAGCCTGGTGGGCTTCGCTTGCCGCGCTCGGCCCGCCGGCGATGTTTCTGATCACGGCGGCGGATACCGCGATTTTGCCGACGGCGCAGGCGGTGGATCTGTTGATCTTGGCGCAGGCGGCCGCGGCGCCCGAGCGCTGGCTGGAGCTCGGGCTGTTCGCCGTGTCGGGGTCGACGTTCGGCGCAATGGCGCTCTACGCCCTGGCGCGCAAGGGCGGCGGCTGGGCGCTGGGCCGCACCTTCAAGCCGGAGCGCATCGAGAGCGTGCGGGTGCAGCTGCGCAAGTACGACGCCTGGGCTCTGGCGGTGCCGACGCTGCTGCCGATTCCCTTCTCTCCGATGAAGCTGTTCATCGCCTCAGCCGGCGCGCTGGGCGTGAGCCCGCTGAAAGCCGCCGTTTCGGTCGCTCTGGCCCGCGGGGTGCGCTACTTCACGTTGATCTTATTGGGCGCTTGGCTGGGGGACGACGCCTGGCGGCTGATCAAGGAAAACATCGGCGTCGCGTTGCTGGTATGCGCGGCGGCCGGGGGCGCCTACTGGCTCTGGCAAGCGAGCAAGAAGCGGCGCGCGGCGGCGGCCGACGTCTCGGAATCATCCGCCGGCTAGGTCGCGATAGACCGCCGCCGTCTCGCGGGCGGCTCGCCGCCAGGTGAATTCCGCGGCGCGGCGGCGGCCCTTCTCGATCAGGTCCGCTCGCAAGGCTTCGTCTTCCAGGATGCGCAGCAAGCCGTCGCGGATCGCCTCGACCTCGAGCGGGTCCGCAAGCAGCGCCGCGTCGCCGGCGACCTCGGGCAGCGCCGAGCTATCGGACGTGAGCGCGGGCAGGCCCGCCGCGAAGGCTTCGAGGATCGGAATCCCGAACCCTTCGTCGAGCGAGGGGAACGCCAGGGCGGCGGCGCCGCGGTAGAGCTTGGCGCGCGTGGGCTCGTCGACGTAGCCCAATTCTCGAATCCGGCCGGCGGCTGGGCTGCCGCGGATACGCTCGCGGATCGCGGCGGCGCCGTAGCCGTCCGAGCCGGCGAGCACGAGCAGGCGGTCGCCCGGAAGTCCCTCGAAGGCCTCAATCAAGCGCGCGAGGTTCTTGCGCCTCTGGATCGCGCCGACGTGCAGCAGGTACGGAGCTTCTAGGGCGTGCTCGCGACGGAATTCCCTAAGCGCGCCGGCGGAAAACTCAGCGGGCGGGAGTGACGCCGTGATGCACGACCGTGATGCGGTCACGCGGGTAGCCGAGCAATGCGGCCGTCTGATCGGCGGTGAACGCCGAGACGGCGATGATGCGGTCCGCGCGCTCGGCGGCTTCGCGGGCGAGTCGCGTGAACCGTTCGCGAAAGTCCGGCGTCGAGTATTCGCCCGTCATCACGAACAAGTCGTGAAAGGTCACGACGGCGCGGCGGAAGCGGCGTCGCGGCAGGCGCTGGTTGAGGCCGTGAAACACGTCGCAGCGGCGCTCGAGCAGCGCGGCGGTGAAATCCTCCAGCAGAAACCGCGGCCGCGGCGCCCGCAAGTAGCGATTGAAGCGGTAGGCGAGCGTGAGCTGGAGAGCCGGGTCGACGTCGCCGAGCGCGCGGATGAGGTTGCGGCTGTAAACAGCGACTCCGGAGGGATTGCGGCCGAGGCTGTAGGTCGCGTCGAGCGCGACTCTCACCGCAACATCTCCGCGAAGCGCTCGAGCGTGCGGCTCTCGGGTTCGCCCTCTGCGACCGCGAGCACCCCGGCCGGATGCTCCCCCCACGGGGACCAGCGGGCGAGCATGCGGCGGTTCACCGCGCCCTTGAAGACGTCGACGCCGCGCACGCCGAGGGCCGCGGCGAGGTGGCCGGCCGCCGAGTCGTAGCCGACGTACAAGTCGGCGGCGGCGATGTGGCCCGCGAAGCCGCTCAGCGAGCCTTCCCAGACGTCGACGTTCTCGGCGCCCGCGGCCGCGAGCACGGCCTGCGACGATTCGTATTCGGCGGCGCCCGCGCCGCGGTCGAGAATGACGCGATAACCGCTGCCGACGAGCAGCTTGACGGCGTCGGCTTCGAACCGCGCGCCGACTCGCTTGCGCTCGTTGCCGCCGAAGCCCCAGCTCACCGCGGCGGCGGGCTGGGCGTCATCGGAGCGGCGGCCGCGAGCGAGATCGTCGGCGCCGAGGGCCACGAAGGGTCGCGCGCCGGGAGAGATCGCCGCGGCCCATTTGCCGGCGATCTCGGCCAGCGGTTCGCCGGATTCCGGTTCCGCCGACCGGCTCGGGAAAAACCAGTACGGCGTCGCGGCCGGTGCGACGGGCAGCAGCCCCAGTTGCGTCAGGCGCGAGTCGGGATCGAGGACGACGACCTCGCCTTCGTCGGCGAGCCGCTCGATCGACTCGGCCAGGCGCAGATAGGCGTCGAAGCGATCGAACAAGGTTCCGCCCCGCGGGTAAGGCGTCTCGAGCAGGCCGATCGACGGTTCGCCGTCGAACAAGCCCGCGGTCTTGGTCCCCCCGGCGAGCAGGATCTCGGCGTCGGGCCAGCGTCGGCGCGCGGCGTCGAGGAAGACGCTCGTGACGGCGACATCGGCGCCCAGGGTCACGCGGGACAGCACGATACAGGAATCCGCCTTCTTGGGCAGCGCGGCCGGTTCGCTGACGAGACGACGCCAGCGCTCGACGATCGCCGCCGCGTCGGGCAAGCCGTGGTTTCGCAGCCGCTCGTCGAGCGCGGCGCCTCGAGGCTTGTTGCGAGCGAAGTCGACGACGCGCGCAAAGAGCTGCACATAAACATCGACCAGAATCGGCTCGAAGCGGTCTGCTAAGGGCTCAACGATGTCCCGGAACAGCCCGACGGAGGCTGCGTGCGCGACGTCGGGATCGTGCGCGCACGCTTGATCGACAAGGGTTCGCAGATCTTCGTCGGCGGGAACGTGACCGGCGAGCGCGACCTCGCCGACGCGCTGCGCGTCGCTGGCTTGCGCGGGCATCGCCACCAGGATGGCGGATCGAGTTTCAGCGGGGCAAGCGCGGACGACGCGGGCCTCACGGGCCGGATTTGCGGAACCCGCCGCGGTCGACATCCCCTTCCTGTTCATCCTCGCCGTTGTACGCCTTGAGCTTGCGGTAGAGGGTCGTGCGGCCGACGCCCAGGATGAGGGCGGCGGCGCTCATGTCGCCCTTGGTGTGCTTGACGACCCGCAGGATGTGGCGGCGCTCGACTTCCGCCAAAGGCAGCAGGTGACCCTCTTGCTCGGACGTCGCGCCGTAGCGCGCGGCGAAGCTCTGCAGCGGCGAGGGCAGGTCTTCAACCGTCAGCACCGGGTCCGAGTGCAGCACGACCATGCGGCGAATGGAGTTTTCGAGCTCGCGGACGTTGCCGGGCCAGTCGTATTCGCACATCAGTTCCATCGCTTGTCTCGAGAACTCGACCGGGCGGACGGCGTGCTTGTCGAGAAAGTGGCGCACGAGCTGCGGGATGTCGCCGCGGCGCTCGCGCAGCGGCGGGATGCGGATGTTGATGACGTTGAGGCGGTAGTAGAGGTCGCCGCGGAAGCGTCGGTGTTCGACCTCGGAGGCGAGCTCGCGGTTCGTGGCGGCGAGGATGCGAACGTCGACCTTGAGCGGCTGCGTGGCCCCTACGGGACGCATTTCCCCCTCTTGCAGCAGGCGCAGGAGCTTGGCCTGCACGTCGAAGGTCAGCTCGCCGATTTCGTCCAGGAACAGCGTGCCGCCGTTCGCCGCGCGCACCAGGCCGATCTTGTTTTCGACGGCGCCGGTGAAGGCGCCGCGCTGGTGCCCGAACAGCTCGCTTTCCATCAGCGTGCCGACCAGCGAAGCCGCATCCACGGGCAGGAAGACCTTGCTCGCGAGCGGGGAGGTCCGGTGCAAGGCTCGAGCCACGAGCTCCTTGCCCACGCCGCTCTCGCCGGTGATCAGGACCGGGGAAAGGTCCGTCGATAATTTTCGGATTGTCCGCAGGACGCGATGAATCTCCGGCGAGTCGCCGACCAGGCCGAAGTTCAGAGGCGCGTCGTCGAACCTCGGTGCGAGGCTCACGATATTTTGGGACTCAAGAATAGCAGCTATTCGTCTTTTGAGCCCCGGAACCCGATTCGCACCTTCGGATGAACCTCTGGCGGCGGCTCGAGCAAATGCTGAACATGCTCGAAGAGCACGCCGATCTCTTTGTCATGTTGTTCCACCTTGCGGGCCAATTCTTCATTGGTTGCAAGCACCTTGCGCAGCCGCACGAACGCTCTCATGATCGCCACGTTGACGTCGGCCGCACGATCACTGCGCAGGACGCTGGACAACATCGCGACTCCCTGCTCGGTGAAAGCCCAGGGGGCCTTCCGGCGACCGCCTCTCCCGGGCTTTGATGTCACAGTTTGTGATATCAAACAGTCGAACTCGTCTTTCGTGAGTTGAAACGCAAAGTCCGATGGGAATCGCCTGGGGTTGCGCCTCACTTGCTGATTCAACGCCGAGGTCGTGACGCCATACAATTCAGCCAGGTCGGAATCGAGCATCACGTTCTCGCCTCGAATGACAAAAACGCGTGAGACGATCCGCTCTACCGGAAAGACGCTTTCGTCTTGCATCTTGGCAGTCCTCATCCGATATCTTTCGGGGCGCTGCGGTTAGTCGCTGGTTTCGAGGCAATGCGAGGCGGTCTGCGTCGCCACCGAGCGGACGAAGCCGTCAAAGCGGTCGGCCTCGAGGCGGCCCAGCAGCGCGTTCGCGTCGTCGGTCGAGTGGAACTCGCCGGCCACGACGCGGTAGACCGTCTTGCCGTCGAAAGTCCCCGAGTAGATGCGGGCCGGCGCGTAGTCGAGCGTCATCTTGCCGCGCATGCGCTCGGCGTTGTCGAGATCGGAGAAGGCGCCGACCTGGACGCCGAAGTAGTCTTCGCTGACGCAGCCGGGAACCGCGAACACCTCCGGACCGAGCTCGGGCAACGGCTCGTCAGGGCCGGACAGGACGGCGACTTGGACGCGCGCCGTACCGTTGGCGAGCATGCCGATGCGATAGGCGGCCTCGCGCGAGAGGTCGATGATGCGCTTCTTGACGAACGGCCCGCGGTCGTTGATGCGCACATCCACGCTGCGGCCGTTCTCGAGATTGGTCACGCGGACCCGCGCGCCGAACGGCAGCCTGAGGTGGGCGGCCGTGAGCTGATCCATGTCGTAGATCTCGCCGTTGCTCGTGCGGCGGCCGTGGTAGGGGTTGCCGTACCAACTGGCGACCCCTTGCTCGACGTAGCCGGGCCGCGCGGGAATCGGCGGCGGCAGTTGCACCATGTGGGGCCGGCCGCAATGCAGCGTGGCGCCGATCGAGACGCTCAAAACGAACGTGCGGCAGAGCCGCCGGATGTGACGGGCGCGAAACACCGGAACGGCCAGTTTACTCCCCCGCGCCGCCGCTGCGAAATATGGCCGGAAGCGGCGCCATGTGGTACGATTCCGCGTTTGGGTCGCCCGAGCGACGCAGCGACACAGTTTTCATGGCGATGCCCGCAGGCTCTTCCACCCCCAACAAACCGCTCGCTTATCTCTCCGCCGGCGCTTTCGTCCTGTTTCTGCTGGCCTGGGGAGCGGGCTGGCCGGCGTTGATCGCGCCGGCGCTGGTCGCATCTCTCGCGCTGTTCGCGGTTTACTGTCAGACGAATCCGAAGCTGCACGTGTTTACGTTCACGTTTTGGGTGTTCGCCTGCGTTGCGGCGGCGATGTTTTATCCGGCGGCGTTCGACGCCTGGGGCGGCTACGACTTGAGCCGGCTGATCGTCCCGCTGATCCAAATCATCATGTTCGGCATGGGAGCGACGCTGAGCGCGGCGGACTTTCTGCGCGCGCTGCGTCTCCCCAAGGCCGTGCTGATCGGCATGGTGCTGCAATTCACCGTGATGCCGACGCTGGGCTGGGCGATCGCCACGGCCTTCGGCTTCCCGCCGGAGGTGGCGGCGGGCGTCGTGTTGATCGGCGCGTGCTCGGGCGGCGTCGCGTCGAACGTGATGGTCTATCTCTCGCGCGGCAACGTGGCGCTTTCGGTGACGATGACCGCTTGCTCCACTCTGCTCGCTCCGGTGATGACGCCGTTGGCGATGAAGCTGCTCGCCGGGCGGCTGATCGAGATCAACTTCTGGTCGATGATGCTGTCGATCATCAATATGGTGATCATTCCCGTGGGCGGCGGCCTGATCGCGAACCACATCTTGGAGCGCAAGCGCCCTATCGGCGAATTCGCGAAGCTGATCGGGCCCATGACGCTGCTGATCGCCGGCGGCGTCGCCGCGGCATCCGGGGGAGCGACGGCCCTGTCGGGCCAGGCCGTCGACGCCGACGCGTTGCTGATCCAAACCGTTATTCTCGCGATCGTCGTGATTGTCGGGGGTTTTCTGCTCAACGCCTTTCTGGCGGGCAATCGCGAGGCGTTCGACAAGTTTCTGCCGGTGCTGTCGATGGCGAGCATCTGCTACATCCTGGCCATCATCGCCGCCGATTCGCGCGATGAGCTGATCGGCGTCGGGCTGGCCTTGTTGGTCGCGGCGCTGATCCACAACTTGGCCGGGTATCTGCTGGGATACTTTTTGGCGGGCTTCGCCGGGCTGTCGGAAAGCGATCGCCGCACAGTGGCCTTCGAAGTCGGCATGCAGAACGGCGGCATGGGCGTCGGCCTCGCGACCAACGTGCTCAAGAGCAGCGCCGCCGCCCTGGCGCCCGCCGTCTTCGGCACGTGGATGAACATCACGGGGTCGACGCTGGCTTCGTGGTGGCGCGACCGTCCGCCCAAGGACGGCGCCGGCGCGACGGCGGAAGTCGCCGAAGAAACCGTCGTCGCCTAGCCCGGAACATCCTCACTCGGGCGACTCATGCAAGACGAAGCATTCATGCGCCGCGCTCTCGAGTTGGCCGACCTAGGCGAAAGCGCAGGCGAGGTGCCGGTGGGCGCCGTGGTCGTCCGTGAAGGGGAGGTCGTGGGCGAAGGCTGGAATCGACCCATCTCCGCCAAAGACCCCACGGCGCACGCCGAAGTCGCGGCGCTTCGGGCGGCGGCGCAGGCGCTGGGGTCGCATCGCCTGGACGGCTGCGACCTCTACGTCACGATGGAGCCGTGCGCGATGTGCGCCGGCGCGATCGTCACGGCGCGCATCCGGCGGCTCGTCTTCGGGACGCGAGACCTGCGTTTCGGCGCCGTACGCAGCAAGTTTCGCTTGGCCGATTCCGACTTGCTCAATCACCGCGTCGAGGTCGTCGAGGGCGTGCTGGCGCCGGAATGCCTGGAGCGGCTCAAGCGCTTCTTCGCGGCGCGGCGGTGAAACGGCGATGATGAGACGGCGATGATGAGACGGCGGCGATGATCGTCAAGGTTTGCGGCATTCGAAACGAGGCCGAAGCGCTCGGCGCGGTCGAAGCCGGGGCGAACACCATCGGCTTGCTGCTCGGGCTCACCCATCTGTCGGAAGACGAGGTGACGGCCGAGCTCGCCGCGAAGATCGTGCGGCTCGTCCCGGCGGGCGTCCGGACCGTCATGGTGACGCACCTGCTGGATCCGGTTCGCATCGCGGATTTGGCCCGACAGGTCGGCGTCTCCGCCGTGCAAGTCCACGGCGACGCGCCCGTCCAGGCCGTAATCGAGTTGCGGCGCCTGCTGCCGGATCGGGAGCTGATCAAGGCGATTCACGTCGGCGGACCGGAGGCGCTCGAGCAGGCCCGGCTGTACGCCCCGCACGTCGACATGTTGCTGCTCGACTCACGCACCGCCGAGCGGCTCGGCGGCACGGGGCTGACGCACGACTGGAGCGTCAGCCGCAGGATCGTCGACGCGGTCGAGACGCCCGTGGTTCTGGCGGGCGGGCTGAATCCCGAAAACGTCGCGGCGGCGATCGAACAGGTGCGCCCCGCGGGCGTCGACGCCAACTCGGGGCTCGAGCATCCCGACGGCGCCAAGGACTTCGCGAAGATCGGGCGCTTCGCCGCGCTAGCCAAAGGCGCTTGACGGGCGGCGCCGCTTCAGCCTTGCGCGCTGCCGTTGAGGGGAAGCGTGATGTGCAGGTTGGAGCCGTGGCCGGGGTTGGACTCGATCGTCATCGTGCCGCCCATGCCTCTGACGCGTTGGCGGATGCTGCGCGGACCGATGCTCATCGCGTCGAGCTCGTCGAGCCCGAACTTGCCTCCAAAGCGGTAGCCGGCGCCGTTGTCGTCAACCGAGAGGTGAATCTCGTTGTTCTTCTTCTCGATGGCGAACAGGACGTGCGTCGCTTTGGCGTGCTTGTAGACGTTATGGAGCGCTTCGCGAGCGATCTTGAGCACTTCGCCGCTGACGTTTTTGGGCGCCGCGAGCTCGCCGTTTTGCCCCGCCATCAGCGTCACGGCGACGCCGCTCTCCTTTTGAAAGCTTTCGACCATGCGCCGGGAGGCGGCCAGCAGAGACGATTCGTCACCGTCGATCGGCCGCATGCGATGGACGAAGGTGCGCATCTCGGAGACGAGCCGGCGTGAGAGCTCGTACAACGCATCGAGCTCGCGCGAGGCTTGAGCCGGGTCCCGATCGCGCAGCTTGCGGATGATGTTGAGGCGCATCTCGAAGCTGATGATGCTTTGCAGCGGACCGTCGTGCAGATCGTGGGCGATGCGGATGCGCTCGCGCTCGTAGGCCTCGTGCTCGGTGCGCCGCACCACCAGCAGATGCCGCACGGCGTCGCGAAACAGATGCGAGACGTCACGCAGCCGCCGTTGTTGAATCGCGGAAGGCGCCTTGGCGCTGTTGATCAGCAGCAAGCGTCCGATCGCCTTGCCGTCGTAGAACAGCCCGCAGCCGGCGGCGTTGCGGATCTCGAGCATCTGGATGGCGTAGGGGTGCAGGTCGAATTCGCGAGCCTGCTTGCGCCCGGCTTCATCGGCGAGCGAGACGTCGTTGGCGTGGAAAGCCAGGCGCGTGCCGGCGAAGCAGGCCCACTCCTGGCGGCAGTCGAACGCCACCGGAGGCGGGTCGCTCGAGCCGCGCTGCGGCGGATATTGGCAAAGCGCGAAGAAGTCCGAGGACGAGTCCCAGAAAGCCAGCACCGCGCGCGAGCACCCGAACCACTTCGTCAGCTCGCGCAGAGCCGATTCCGAGGCGACGACCATATGCGCCTCGGACTGGCCGCTCGCGCGCCGAAACAGCTCGCCGACGCGCTGCTCGCGGCGCTGGCCCTGAAAAGTGAAGTAGTAGCCGATGCCGCCGCCTAACACCAGCGTGACCAGGAACGAAGCCACCGAGAAGTGAATCTCCCGCGCCGCCCCGCCGATCATCCAGGCCGCCGAGAAGACCACGGTGACGGCGGTCACGATCATAATTTCGCGGGTCCGGTGGAGCAGGGTCGCTTCCACGATTAAGAATGAAAACATCAGCAGCGAGAGTCCGATCGCTTCCGTGCTGAGCAGGGCCAGCAAAAACATGCCGGCGACATCGACCCCGAGGACGACCTTCGATCTCTCGAACAGTTGGGGATTGCGGCGGTACAGCAGCAGCAGCAGGCTGTACAGGCTGAAGGCGAGCCCGACAAAGACTCCTTGAGCGGACCCGCCGCCGAGCAGCTCGCTCAACTCCAGCGCAACATAGCCGAGGGCGATGCCGAGGCGCAGAATCGCCGCGTGGGCGAATCGTCGCCGTCGCAGAATCAGCTCGTCGCTCAAGCTATCCGACGGCACAATTACAGTCAGTGTATCGGGGCGCAAACCGCCCCATCCCGCCGCCATTCTACCCGATAAACGCGCTTCACTCGTCCGCGCAGCAACCGTTCGGCGGAAATCGAACGATTGTAGAGACGAATCTTTCGAGGCAACTAGGGTGAACGCCGCAGCGGCGGCCTTCGCATTTGAGCGGACGTGAACGACGGGCTATTCGAAATGAACGTTCAGCTCAAAGCGCTGCGAGATGGGCATGACCAGGAACGGCAAGACCTGTTTGTCGGTCGGCGAGCCGATGGCCGGGTCGAATGTAAGGACGATCTTGGCCTGCTGGCCGGGCTCGAACTTCGGCTGCTCGATCGACACCTCGACGCCGGTCGCCTTGCCCGCCTGCTCCAGGGTCAGACTGCCGTCGCCCTTGTTGGTCACCGTCACTTCCCGCGTTTGAACGCCCTCGCCGCGTCGCTTGAATGTGACCTTGTTCTCGCTCACCTCATACATGTGCGCAATGGCGTCGAGCAGCGTGCGCGGGTCGTTGATGATCGCGCTGGGAGCCCCCAGGTTCGCCCCCCCATTGTCGGAGAACGTCATCGCGCCGGCGGGCGACGTGTACACGCCGTCTTTGACCCTCGACCGCAACTCGAGGTGCAGTCGCCAGGCGCCGTCGACGAGCCGCCAGTTGCTCGATAGCGGCACCGGCACCGGCCGGTTCCCCATCATCGGCACCACCCAGCTCGCCGCCACCAGGACGTCGGCCTCGCGAAAATCGTCCGCCCAATTGATCTGCTTGAGCTCGAACGACTGGATGCGCTCCTTCCGCGCGTCGTAGAACAGGTCCTTGGACTCGTGGTCGACCAGGTCTTCCGCCTCGCGGAAGCGCCCCCTCTGAAAGAACGCGTAGAACTGGTTGACCGCCGCGCGCAAAGACTCGTCGAGCTCCGGAGGAGCGCTCTGGTCGAGTTGCCCGAACGCGACGGAGGAGAGGCCAATGAGCAAGATGAAAATCAATCGAAACATCGCCGATTCACTCGGAGTATAGCCAATCGGACGCAGCCGAAGCCGAGGCGTTTGCTTCGCGTCGGCAGACTGAAAAAATCAGTGGCCTTTGTGGATATCGCGATGGACGACTTTGGCGGCGTAGCCGGCCGCGGCGACTCGGGAAGCCAAATCCTCGGCGATCATGACCGAGCGGTGCCGCCCGCCCGTGCAGCCGACGCCGATCGTCAGGTAGCTCTTGCCCTCGGCGGCGTAGTGCGGCATCAGATACAAGAGAAGCTCGGAGACTCGGCTGAGGAATTCGGGCGTCTGCGGGAATGACGAAACGTACTCGATCACCGGCCGGTCGAGGCCGCTCAAGTCGCGGCAATTCGGCTCGTAGTGCGGATTGGGCAAAAAGCGCACGTCGAACAGCAGGTCACAGTCGGTCGGGGCGCCATGCTTGAAGCCGAAGCTTTCGACCCTCACGAGCAGGACCGGCTTCTTTTCCGCCGTCTCGCCAAAGCGTTCGACGACCAAACGGCGCAAGTCGTGAATGCTGTATTTCGACGTGTCGATCGACAGGTCGGCCAGACCCTCGATGGTCGCGAGACGGTCGCGCTCGGCGCGCACTTGATCGAGCACCGAGCCTTCTTGCCCCAGCGGATGCGGTCGGCGCGTCTCGCTGAAACGCCGCTGCAGCACTTCGTCGCTCGCGGTCAGGAAGACCAGCATCGCGTTCCCCGAAGCCTTCAGGTTCTGCAGCATGGCCGGGAAGCGCTGCAGCCCGCTGCGCTCGCGGACGTCGACCACCAGGGCCGCCTTGCGAATCTCTTCGCGCCCCGCGCAAAGCTCCACGAAAGTGGGGATCAGCTCGACCGGAAGATTGTCGACCGCGTAATAGCCGAGGTCCTCGAACACGCGCAGGACCGTTCCCTTGCCCGAGCCGCTGAGGCCCGTAATGACGACGGTCTCGAGCGGCGGCCGGCTCTCGGGGCTGGTGGCGGAACTCTCGGGCATGGGCGAATCTTCAAGCCAGGCCGCTGACCTCTTCGAGCACTTCGCGCGGCGGGCTCAACGGCGACAGCCCCAGGGAGCGCGAGACCTCCGTGTAAACCTGAGAGATGGGGCGCGTGCCGTCAACCGTCAGCAGCAGCCCCTTTTGCCTGTACAACTCGAGCAAAGGCTTGGTCTTGCGGTAATACTCGTCGAGGCGCACCTTGAGCGTGTCCGGGTTGTCGTCGGCGCGCTTGGTGAAGCCCGACCCCAGGCCCTGTTTCGCGCGCTGCATCACGCGGTCGAACACGATTTCGTCGGGAACGTCCAGGTAGATCACTCGGCTCACATCCCAGTTCTCGAACAAATATTCGGCCTGCGGACGCGTGCGAGGAAAGCCGTCGAGCACGAAGCCGTAATTCCAATCGTGGATCTCGAGCCGCTCGCGCACGACCTTCTCGACGATTTCGTCCGGCACCAGGTGTCCGGATGTCATGATGCGCTGAATGCGCGCGGCCAGCTTGGTGTGGTGCGCCATGTGCCAGCGGAAAATGTCGCCGATCGAGATGTGTACATAGTCGTGCGCCTGGCACAACAATCTGCTCTGCGTGCCTTTGCCCGAGCCTTGAGGACCGCAGATGATGTACTTGTTCATCATTTGAAAATGGACCGGAATTCGCCAGTGTAGCCCGATCGAGGCCTTCTTCGACCGCCGAAACCCTACTGTCTCCCCAGCGGAGCCGCGGCGGCGGCCTTGAGGGCCTTGATGTCGATCCCCAACCGCTGAATCTTCTGGTTGAGCGTCGAGAGGGCGACGCGCAACTGTTTCGCCGTTTCAGTCTGATTCCAACCGGCCTTCTCGAGCTCTTGCGTAATCAGGCGGCGTTCGAATTCCTCGACGATCTCCGGCAAGCTGGCGCCTTCGGCCGGTTCAATGTCCGGCGTGTCGCGCTTGTAGCGCACCTTGCCGCGCCTGAGCAGCGATTCCGGCAAGGCTTCGGCGGGCACTTCGGATTCCTGCGCCAGCACGACGGCGCGCTCGACGGCGTTCTCGAGCTCGCGCACGTTGCCCGGCCAGTCGTGATCCATGATGATGCGCATCGCCTCGGGGCTGAAGTCGAGGCGCGAGCGGCCGCTTTCATCCAGAAAGCGGTCGTTCTCGCGGCAGAAGCGGTCGAAGAAGTGCCGCACGAGCAGCGGGATGTCGCCGCGCCGGTCGCGCAGCGGCGGCAGCTTGATGCCGATCACGTTGAGGCGGTAGTAGAGGTCTTCGCGGAACTCGCCGCGCTCGACCGCGCGCTCGAGGTCCTCGTTGGTGGCGGCGATAATGCGCACGTCCACCTTGACCACGTCGTTCGAGCCGAGCGGCATGAACTCGCCTTCTTGCAGCACGCGCAGCAGCTTGGCTTGCGTCTCCATGCCGAGCGTGCCGATCTCATCCAAGAAGATCGTGCCGCCGTCGGCCGCCTCGAAGAAGCCTTTCTTGCTGAAGCTGGCGCCGGTGAAGGCCCCTTTCACGTGGCCGAACAACTGCGATTCGAGCAAATCGACCGGGATCGAGCCCGAGTTGACCGGGATGAAGGCCTTGTCGGTGCGCGGCGAGCGAGCGTGGATCGCTTTGGCGATCAGCTCCTTGCCGGTGCCGCTCTCGCCGGTGATCAGCACCCGCGAGCGGCTGGGCGCCACCTGCTCGACGAGTCCGAAGACTTGTTGCATCGGCTCGCTCTTGCCGACGATGTTGTCGAACGAGTAGCGCTCGCGCAGCTCGCCGTGCAGGCGCCGGTTCTCCGCCTCGAGCCTGCGGCGGGCGATGGTCTGCTCGATCCCGAGGACGAGCTTGTCGTTGTTCCAGGGCTTGGTGAAAAAGTCGTCGGCGCCGAGCCGAATCGCCTTGACCGCAGACTCGACCGTGCCGTACGCCGTCAGCATCAGGATCGGCGTGTAAGGGTCGCTTTCACGGATCTCTTCGAGCGTCTCGAGGCCCGACTTGTCGGGCAGCATCAGGTCGAGCAGGACCAAGTCGTAGCTGCGTTTCGCCAGAGCGGCGATCCCGGAGGCCGAGTCCGGGGCGGAGTCCACCGCGAAGCGCTCCAGCTCCAGCAACGCCTCGAGGCTTTCGCGAATCGCTTCTTCGTCGTCGATGACCAGGATTCTGCCGCGGGTCCGAAGGGTGGCGCTGGGGGAGTCCTCAGGCATGAATCGACGTCATGACCGCCGGCAACTCGATGGTAAAGCGCGCGCCTCGGCCCGCGGCGCTCTCGGCGCGCAAAGCGCCGTCGTGCTCCTGAACGATGCCGTAGCTGACCGCCAAACCCAAGCCCGTGCCGCCCTTGGCGCCCTTGGTGGTGAAGAAGGGATCGAAGATCCTGCCCAGTTTTTCACGCGGGATGCCCGGCCCGCTGTCGGAAACCGAGATGCGCACGACCTGCGAACCCGAGGCGTCGGTCACCGTGGCGGAAGTCACTTCGAGCACGCCGCCGTCGGGCATGGCGTCGCGCGCGTTCAGGAACAAATTGAGCAAGACTTGCTGCAGCTTGTTCGCCACGCCGCTGACACGCGGCAGCTCCGGATCGAGGTTGCGTTCGATTCGGACGCCGGCCTTGCGGAACTGCGGATCGACGAGCGAGAGCGTCTCTTCGATCGTCTCGTTCAGCGCGACTTTTGAAAATTCGTTCGAGCTGGTGCGCGAGAAGCTCAGCAGCGAATTGACGATTTCGCTGGCGCGGAAGGTCTGCTTGGTGATCTTCTCGAGAATCTTCTGCTGCGCCTCGTCGCCGTCAGCGCGCTTGGCGAGCATTTGCGCATAGCTCGAAATCACGGCCAGCGGCGTGTTGACTTCGTGCGCGACGCCCGCGGCCAGCAGGCCGATCGAGGTGAGCTTGTCCGCCTGCAGCACCTGCTCTTCGAGCTCGATCCGCTCGGTGACGTCGTCGACGATGATCAGCCGCCCGATCGGCTCGAAATCCTTGGCCACCAGCGGGGCGATGGCCGCGTCGAGGATGCGCTCGCGCTCGCGCATCGCTTCCTCGGCCGGCCGAAACGACTCGGGGAAATCTTCGCCGCGGACGGCTAGCTTGTAAACGTTGTGAACGCCGTCGTCTTCACGCGCTTTGTCGCATTCGGCCACCAGCGTCGCGGGCAGCAGCTCGGCGAGCTTGCGGCCGACCGCGTCTCGCCGCGAAATGCCGAACAGCAGCTCGAGCTGCGTGTTCCAGCTCTCCACGCGATCGTCGAGGTCGACGGCCAGGATGCCGACGTGCAGCGACTCGACGATGTTCTCGTTGTAATCCTTGAGGCGCTGGTACTGGGCGGCCTTTTGCTCGAGGGAGCGATACAGGCGCGCGTTCTCGAGAGCGATGGCGAAACTGCCCGAAATCGCTTCGACCAGCGACAAGTCTTCGGTGGTCAGGTATTCGCCGCTTTCGGTAAGGCCCAAGCCGATCCAGGCGATCAGCCGCCCTTGCACGTGGCAGGGCACGTAATAGCTCAAGCCGTCCCGCGCCGCGCTGTCGACGAAGCGGTAGCGCAAGCCTTCGCGAGCCGGGTCGGATTCGAGCAGATCGGGCGACGGCGCAGCCGCGGCGTCGAGTCCCAAGCCGTAGCTGAGCTCGAAGCGTTCGTCGGCGCCGCGCGTAAAAATGGCCGCGCGCGCCGCCGCCAGCGTCCGTTGCAGGCGCTGCGCGACGAGCGCCAACATCTGCTCCGGGTCGGTCTTGGCGCCGAGCTCGGCGGCGAACTCCGCCAAGGTGCGGCGATAGTCGTAGCGCTCGCGGTAGTAGCGCTTGTCGAGGGCGTACTGAATCGCCTTGCGCAACGGGTTGAACGCGATGGCCCCCAGGACAACCGAACCCACCCAGGCCGCCGGCCCCAGCACGCTCACGGAAGGATCGGCGAAACCGCTCAGCGCCCACACGCCCAGGTAGAACAGGCCCAAAATGGCCGCCGTCGCGAACGTGTAGGCGGCGCTGCGGCGGAACACCAGCTCGACGTCCATAAAGCGCTGCCGCGCGATCGCGAAGGCGAAGGCCAGCGGAATCAGCGCCAGCGGGAAGATCGCCAACGTGTGATTCGGCCCGGGAATCTTGCCCGCCACGAAGGGAATCACATAGAAAGCCACGAAAGGCGCGACGCCCCAGATCGCGCCATAGGCCAGCCAACGCCGCTGCGTCCGCACCAGCAGCTCCTCTTCTTCGCGCCGGCCCAGATGCAGCACCACCGCCCCCGCCAGCAGGGCGGCGCCGAGGAAGCCGTAGTCGACGCGATCGAGCAGACCGCTCAATTGCAGCGCCGGGCGGTCCGAACCCAGGATGCCGGACGCGGCCAGGTGCCGCACGACCGCCATGCCGATGCCCAGCCCGTAACCGCCGGCGGCCCAGGCGCGCGCCCGGCCCGACCGCAAACCGTACGGGAACGCCAGGCAGAAATGCAGGAACAGCGCCGGCGTGATCACCGTCGCCCAGGCGTCGGTCCAATAGACCAGGCGGTCGAGCGGATCGAGCACGCCGGAATAGCTCAGCACGTAGAGCGCGAACGAGCTCAGACAAAAAGCGTAAAACAGCCGAACCAGCTTGGCGTGCGGGCTGCGGCGCCATACGAACAGACCGATCAGCAGGTAGGCGACGCCCAGGACCAACTGAAACGTCGTCGCGGCGCGACGTTTCGGCGCTTCGCGAGTGACCAGCCGGTAATCGGTGACGATGTCGCCGCGCGCGATCGAGTACGACGTCTGGCTCCAGGCGCCGATCCGCTCCAGGCGCGCCTCGGTGTCAACCGCGCCCGTCACCGGCCGGCCGTCGATTTCGATCAGAAGGTCGCCCGGCCGCACCCCCACCTGCGCGGCCGGACCCCCGGGGTCGACGCGCGCGGCCTGCACGCCGCGCTGCGAGTCCACCCACACGACTCCGTCATCCGGCCGTGAGACACGGCTGCGCTCAGCGAGATTGAACGCGGCGAGCCCGGCCAGCGCGAGCGTGAGAGCCCACAGCATCGCGTCGCCAGGTCGAATGGATCGGAATCGTAACATCCGAAAACATCAGGCGGGAGAGCGTCGGATACAGCCTCGCCGCTTGAAGCACGCTTCTACCGCAATTCTAATGCCAACAGGGCGCAGACGCAGGGCCGCCGTAAGTTATTGATTCTTATCAAACGGCTCGCGCTCGACCCCGGACCGTCTCCGTGTTTCCGGAAGCGGCTTTCGGATTTCATAGATTGCACACGCGCTCCCGCGGCTCGGCGGGGACCCAAAAAACGCCCCCGCCGCCGAGCCTAGCGCGAAACTCCCGCGGCGAGTCGGGCGTATTTAGGAAAGCAGGGTCTTTCAGCTTCGGCGAGGGCCTCGAATTGGGGTCGAAGGTTACGCAGTTTGCTTGACCTGCCCTCGGGGAAGTCCTAGAATCAAACCGGAGTGGACCGCCCCGCTGAAGCAGCTCGTAGCGTCAGGTTCAAACCCGAATGAGCTATTCCGCAATAGGCCGCTCCCAGGTGATGATGCTCCGTCGCTTCCTCTCGTCTTTCATTGCACTCGGTTTGCTGCTCGCCCTCGTCCCGAGCGTCACGCTCGCGCAAGACGATCCGAAGGGGCTGACCGACAAGCAGCAGCGCAAGCGCACCAAGCAGCTTTTGAAAGAGCTCGAAGGCCCCTTCAAGAAGTGGCTGGACGAAGACGTCAAGTACATCATCACGAACGAAGAGCGCAAGACGTTCGCCAACCTGAGCACCGACGAGGAGCGCGAACAGTTCATCGAACAGTTCTGGATTCGTCGCGATCCGACCCCGGACTCGGTGGAGAACGAATTCCGCGACGAACATTACCGCCGCATTGCGTACGCCAACGAGCGCTTCGCGTCCGGAATTCCCGGCTGGAAGACCGATCGCGGCCGGGTTTACATCGCCTACGGCCCGCCGGATGAAATCGAAGCCCATCCCTCGGGCGGCATGTATCAGCGGCCATATGAAGAGGGCGGCGGATTCACGTCGACCTATCCGTTTGAAACTTGGCGCTATCGCTGGCTCGAAGGCATTGGGTCCGACATTCTGCTCGAGTTCGTCGATCCGACGATGACCGGCGAGTACCGGCTGACGATGGACCCGTCCGAGAAGGACGCGTTGCTCTACGTGCCCGGCGCGGGTTTGACGCTCGCCGAAGAAATGGGCCTGTCGAATAAGCGCGACCGCTTCACGCGCACCGACGGCACGCATATGGGCATGCCCGTCGGGGGCTCGCAATCCATTCGCTACAACCAGTTCGAGCGCTTGCAGCTCTACGCCAACATTCAGAAGCCGCCGCCGGTGAAGTTCACCGACCTCGAAGCGGTCGTTGACTCGACGATCGAGTACAACACGCTGCCCTTCACGACGGACGTCTCCTACGTCAAGATCACCGACTCGTCGACGTTGACGAGCATCAGCGTGCAGGTGGAAAACAAGGATCTGGTTTTCAAGCAGGACGGCGATCTGCACAAGGCCGCCGTGAACATCTTCGGTCGCATCACGACCATGACCCGTCGCGTGCAGACGCACTTCGAGGACACGGTCACGATCAATACGACCGACGACCGTTTGGAGTCCGAGGCGGCGCGTTCGTCGATCTACAACAAGCCGCTGCCGCTGGCGCCGGGCATGTACCGCTTGGAGCTGGTCGTCAAAGACATCGTCGGCGAGACGATGGCCACCTATCGCACAGCGCTGAATGTGCCGAAGTTCGACGACGAAGAGCCGCAGTCCAGCTCGCTGATCCTGGCCGACAAGATCGAACGCGTGCCGACGCGTTCGCTCGGCGCCGGGCAGTTCGTGCTGGGCGCGTCCAAGGTTCGCCCGCGGCTCAGCAAAGAATTCAAGCGCGACGAGAAGATGGGCATCTACGCCGAGTTCTACAACCTCGGCGAGGACGAGAACGAAGATCCGGACGGCGAGGTCACTTACCAGATCGCGAAATCGAACGGCGAGGGCGAGCTGTTGCTCGACTTCTCCGAAAATCTCGCGGACATCCGCGGGGCCTCGCCCGGGCAGATCACGATCGAGAAGCTGCTGCCGCTGGGCAGCCTCGATCCAGGCGATTATAAGTTGACGTTGAAGCTGGTGGACAAGGTCAAGAATGTAACCTTGACGCCGACGGCGACGTTCAAGGTGATTTAGGAACGACGAGCGCTATGACTCCCAGACGCACAGTCGAAGCCAAACGCGCCGCGGACTTCGCGAAGCTCGCGGCGATGCTGGTCTTGGGTTGTGTGTCGTTGGCCGCGCCGGCCGCGGCGGCGGATCCGCTGATCGCCGGCGAGGGCTCGGTTTCCGGCTGGGTCACCGACGAGCGGGGAGTGCCGCAGATGGGCGCCCTGGTCGCCGTCATGACGACGGAAGGTCAACTCGTCAAGCGCGTCTTTACGAGTCCGAACGGAGCTTTTGAGGCCGAGGATTTGACGCCGGGGCAATACCTGATCCGGGTTTCGCTGGCGCGCTTTCTGCCGTTGGTCAAGGACGGCATCGGAGTACGCGACGGCGCGAATACGATCCTGTCGGTCAGCATGCGGTCGTTGTTTGCGAGCTTGCAGCTTTCGTTCCCGGGAGCCGGCGAGATCCGCGACATGACCGACGATTGGAAGTGGACTCTGCGGGCGACGCACTCGATCAGGCCCGTATTGCAGTTCACCGATCAGCTCGAGGCGCACGAGCGCGAGCGGGTGATGCGCAAGATCAGCGGCGCCTTCAGCGATACTCGCGCGCTTGCGCAGGTTTCCGGCGGCGCCGGCGTCACGCCTTCCGCGCTCGCCAACCGCTCCGATCTGGGCACTTCGTTCGCGGTCGCAACGTCGCTGTTCGGCGACAACAGCGTTACTGTGTCGGGCAATCTGGGCTACAGCGCCGAATCGCAGAGTCCGACGACCGGCTTCCGCACCAGCTACCAGCGCGAATTCGGTCTTGGTGCGCCGGAAGTCAGCGTGACCGTGCGCCAGTTGCAGACCGGCGCGGCGGCCGATCGCATCTTCCTCGACCCGCAACACGGCGGCGACGCTCCGGCGCTCCAGACGTTTACGCTGGGTTTCGGCGACCGCGTGCAAATCGCTGACTCGACGACGTTCGAGTACGGCTTCCTGTACGAGTCGGTGAACTTCCTGCGGCGGCTCGACTTCGTCAGCCCCTACGGCAAGATCATTCAGAAGCTGACGCCGCGGCGCACGATGGAAATCGCTTATGCGTCGGGCGCGCCGCGGCCCGGCTCGAGCGTGCGCGGCTCGGATTCGCTGCGCCAGGAAGTTTCGGCGCTCGGCATGTTCCCGCGCGTGGCGATGCGCGACGGCGACGCCACCGTGCAGCGCACCAATCACATCGAGGTCGCCTACAAGGAAGAGCTCGGGAAGGGCTTGATCGAAGCGGCCGTCTACCAGGATTCGATTTCAGACGCGGCCATTTCGGCCTTCGTTCCGCAGTCTTATCGGACGAGCGGCGAGGTGCTGCCGGACCTGTTTTCGCGCGCCTCGACGATCAACGGAGGCGAACACAGCCTGCACGGCTATCGCGTCTCCTACGCCCGCAAGATCAAGGACCGCCTGGAGGCCGCGTTGGGCTACGGCAACACCGGAGTCGTGACGCCGTCGATCGATCGGCTCCAGTCCGCCGACCTGGGCGAATTGCGGGACAGCTTGACGGTGGAGCGCGCGCACTTGCTGCTGGCTTCCGTCTCGACGAGGCTGCCGCGCTCGAACACCAGCATCATGTCGAGCTATCAGTGGGCGAGCCGCACTTCGGCGCTGGCCCCCGATCTGTATAACGAGTTCTCCGCGCAGTCCGATCCCGGCTTGAACGTCGTCGTCCGGCAACCGTTGCCGATGAAGACGATGTTGCCCGGCAAGTTCGAGCTGACCGCGGATGTGAGAAATCTTTTGAAGGCGGGATACATCCCCATTCAAGGCTACGACGGGCAGACGATTTATCTCTTACAGGCGATTCGCGCCTACCGCGGTTCGCTGAGCTTTATCTTCTGACCTTATTTGTTCTGATGACCACACGTAGGCAGTTGGTGCGGGTCGCCGCACAAGCGACCGTTGGCTCTCTAGCGTGTCTGCTCGGCTCCCGCGCCCTTGTCGCCGCTCATGCGGAGACCTCGCTGCGGGTCCTGGTGCTCGACGATAAGGGCGAGCCCGTGCCGCGGGCCAGCGTAATCCTGTCGCGCGTGAAAAAATTGAAAGGAGACAAGATCAAGGTCAAAGGCGAAGGGCTCGAGATCAAAACCAGCATGCAGGGCTCTGCCCCGCTGCCGCCGCTGCCGCAAGGCTCCTACCTGTTGCAGGTAATAAGCGGCGGCTTTCAGACCTACGACGACCTGATCGAACTGACGGAGGCGGAGCAGACGGTCAGCGTGAAACTATCACCGCCTCAGAAACAGTTCTCGGTACACGAAAAACCCTAGAGTCAGGCGGCTTGCTGCTTGGCCCGTCCCTCGCTCTCTCGATCCAAGCGGATCGACATCGACAAAGGATTTACATGCGTCTCTTCGCGGCTTTAGAACCCAACTCCAAAGTCATCGCCAATCTGACCGAGCTCGTACGGCGTCTGCGGCCGGTGGCTCCCATTCGTTTCGTGCACCCCAAGAACATGCACGTGACGTTGAAATATATCGCCGAGTGGCCCGAATCGCGCCTCGACGCTGTGATTCAGGTTCTCTCCGAGGTCAAGGTCACCCAGCCCCTCAACGTGCCGCTGGCGGGTCTGGGCTACTTCCCAAGCTCCCATAATCCGCGGGTGTTTTGGGTCGGGGCCGAGAACACTCCCACGCTGCGCCAGTTGGCCAGCGGCGTGGACCAGGCGCTCTCGACGCTCGGCGTCGCCCCCGAAGTGCGGCCCTACCAGCCGCATATGACGCTGGGGCGCGTGCTCGACGCGGAGTCGCTGGACGAGATGCACCATGCGATCGAGGATCTGCCGAGCCGCGACTTCGGCACCATCAGCCCCGAGCGCTTCGTGCTTTTCGAGAGCTCGCTCACGCCGAACGGCCCGATCTACCGCAAGGTGGCCGAGTTTCCGTTCGCGTTGCCGGTGGCCGACCCGGTCGGCGTCGGCCGCGCGCCGGTCGCGACCCGCGTCTGACGATTTTGGTTACGCGCCCGCCGGCGTCGCCCAATGGCGTCGGTAGGCGCGCTTGACGAAGGCGTTTGCCGCGTCGTCCCCGGGCGCCGTTTCCGATTCCGGATCAAACCGCACCGTCTTGCCGGCGCGGGCGACGATGTTCGCCAGATGCGAGTGCAGGGCCGATAGGTGCCCTTCTCCGATATCGGCGTTCGGCGTGACGCGTGACTTGACGCAATCGACGAAGTTGCGCGCGTGCGCGTCAGGGCGGGCTTCGACGAACTCCAGCTCCCTGCCCTCCTTGTCGAAGCGCTTGTAGCCGCCGGCGCGGTTCCAACGCCCGATCTGAATCGTTCCCTCCGTGCCGTAGACGGCGACGCCGTTGTCCACTCCCTCCATGCCGTAGGGATTCCAGATGCGCATCTCCCAGATCAGCGCCTTGTCGCCGTAGTCGAAGGTCACGTTCATCGTGTCGGGCGTCTGCTGGTCGTCTTCGAAGAACACCTTGCGGCCCATGCCGCTGACCGTCCGCGGCGCTTCCTCGCCTAGCGCCCAGCGCGCGATGTCCAACTGATGGATGCCGTCGTTGCCGGCGTCTCCCGACCCGAAATGCCAGTGCCAGTGCCACTTGTAGTGGAAGCGGTTCTCGTTGAACGGGATCCACGGCGTCGGGCCAAGATACAGATCCCAGTCGACGCCGTCGGGCACGGGCGAGTTTTCTTTGTGGCCGATGTCTTCGCGGAGCTGAATGTCCCAGGCCTTGGCCATCAAGGCGCGGCCGATCTCGCCGGAGCGGATGCGCTCGATCGCCTCGATGATGTCGGGACGTGACCGCGATTGGGTGCCATGCTGCACGACCCTAGCGTTGCGCCGCGCGGCTTCGACCAACAGGCGCCCCTCGCGAATGTTGTGCGAGCAGGGCTTCTCGACATAGACGTCCTTGCCGGCGTCGCAGGCCAAGATCGCCGCCGGAGTGTGCCAATGGTCGGGCGTCGCGATCACGACGGCGTCGAGCGACGGATCGTCGAACAGGCGGCGCATGTCTTTCTCGGCGGGCGGCTGCGCGACCCCGGCTTCGTTCAAGACGGCGCGCGCCCGCTCGATCGAGGCGTCGTCGACGTCGCAGATCGCGCGCAGCTCGACGTCCGGCAAGCTCGTGAAGGCGCCCAACAGGCTGCGGCCGCGACCGCCCACTCCGATCGCCCCCACGGCGACCTTGTCATTGGCGGAGACGGTCGTCTGAGCGGCGGCGGTCTGCGCCGCGGCGGCCGACGCGGCGGCTGAGCCGAGAAAGAAATAGCGACGAGTCATGGCGGTCGTATTGTATGCCGAGTCCGCGGTGCAGCGAGCCGGTCGGCGACTTTGTTGACAATCTACTGTAGACGATCTACTATCAAAAAACCTGGGATGTCCAATAGTCAAACACGTCTGGTGCAAGGCACCTTGGACATGCTGATCTTGCGGACGCTGGTCTTTGGACCCGCTCACGGCCACGCCATCGCCAAACACATCCAGCGCACCTCCGACGACGTCTTGCAGGTCGAAACCGGCTCGCTCTACCCGGCGCTGCGGCGGCTCGAGAAGGAAGGTTGGATCGCGGCTCGCTGGGCCAAGAACCAGGAGCGCAATCGCGAGCTGCGCTATTACAACCTCACACCCAAGGGCCGCAAGCATCTGGCCGCCGAGACCTCGAAGTGGAAGCAGCTCTTCAACGGCGTCGCGCGCGTGATGTGGCCCGCCGAGCAGAGCTGAGATGTTCCGCCGACCCCACGGGCGCGATCGCGAGGACGCCGACCTGGCGCGGGAGATCGAGGCCCACCTCGATCTCGACCGCCAAGACCGCGAGCAGGACGGCTCGAGTCCCGCCGCGGCGCGCCAAGCGGCGCGGCGGGAGTTCGGCAACGTCACCCGCGTCCGCGAGGCCGTCCACGAGGCCGGTCGATTCGCGAAGGCGGAAGTCTGGCTGAAGGACTTACGTTACGCCGCTCGTTCCCTGGCGCGCAGTCCCGGATTCGCGTCGTTGGCGGTGCTGTCGCTGGCGCTGGGCATCGGCGGCGCCACGGCGATCTTCACCGTCGCCGACCAAGCGCTGCTGCGAAGCTTGCCGGTTCCGGACCCGGCGCGGCTCATGCTGCTCGAGTGGCGCGGCGCCTTCATCGGGGGCTCGACCCGCGGTTGGCAAGACAACTTCTCCTATCCGATGTTTCGCGAGTTGGAGCGGGCCTTGCCCCAAGCCTTGAGCGGCGTGGCCGCGCGCTACCAAGACCAGGCGGCGGTCAACAGCGACGCCGGCGCCGGCCGCGCCTCGGTCGAGCTGGTCTCAGGGGACTACTTCTCCACTCTCGGCGTCGGCGCGGCGCTCGGTCGGCTGCTGACTCCGCAAGACGACGACGATCGCGACGGCGAGCCCTGGGCCGTCCTCGCCTATGACTATTGGCGAACGCGCTTCGGCGGCGACCCGGCCGTCCTCGGGAGCACGGTTCGCATCAACAGCTATCCGTTCACGGTCGTCGGCGTGGCGCAGGCCGGGTTCGGAGGCTTCGAGAAGCTCCGGCCGGCCGACTTGTTCGTCCCGCTCCAGATGAAAGCCGCCGTGACTCCCGCCTGGGACCACCGCGACCGGCGCGACAGCATTTGGCTCAACATCTTCGCGCGGCTGGCCCCGGACGCCGGCCCGCGACAGGCCGAGGCCGCGCTGGCGCCGCCCTACCTCGAGATCCTGCGGCGCGATCTCGAGGCCCATCCGCGCAGCTCCGAGACGGCGGAGAAATACCTCCGCGACCGCCTCGAGCTCCTCCCCGCCGCGCAAGGGCTGGGCGAAACCCGCCGCTTTCTGGCGACTCCGCTGCACATCCTGCTCGGGATGGTCGGCCTGCTGCTGCTGATCACCTGCGTGAATGTCGCCAACCTGCTGATCGTGCGCGCCTCCAAGCGCGAGAAGGAGCTGGCCGTCCGCTCCTCGCTCGGCGCTTCGCGGGCCGGCATCGTGCGCTTGGTTCTGGCGGAGTGTCTGCTGCTCTCGCTCGCCGGCGGCGCCCTCGGCCTGGGGTTCGCCCGCATCGGGGCCGAGCTGCTCGTACAGATGATTCCGGCCGACCGCCTCGGCTGGACGATCGATCCCGCACCGGACTGGCGCATCCTCGCCTTTACCGGTCTGCTGGCCGCGGCGACGGCGCTGCTGTTCGGTCTGGTTCCTGCTCTGCAGTCGGCTCGCGGCGCCGTCGCCTCCTCGCTCAAGAACGAGGCGACCGCCTTGTCGCTCGGCCGCGCCCAGACACGCTTGCGCCGCCTGCTCGTGGCGGCCCAGATGGCCCTGTCGCTGATGCTGCTCTGCGCCGCCGGCTTGTTCGGCAAGAGCCTCACCAAGGTTTTCGAGACCGATCCCGGCATCGATGTGGCGCGCCTGCTGTCGTTCTCCGTCGATCCCTCCGAGCAGCGCTATGAACCGCAGCGGATCCTGCGGTTCGCCGTCGAGCTGCAGCGCCGGCTCGAGTTGCTGCCGGGGGCCGAGTCGGCCAGCGCCGCCGCCGCGCCCCTGCTGAGCGGCGCCGGCGGCGAGAACACGATCAAGGTCGAAGGCTACCAATCAGCCGAGGGCGAAAACATGCAGGCCGGCGCCAATCAAGTGCTGCCGGGCTTCTTCGACGCCCTGGGAATCCCGCTGCTGGCCGGCCGCGATTTCGACGAGCGGGATGTTCGCGGCGCGCCGGCGACCTTGATCGTCAACGAAACATTCGCCAAACGCTTCTTCGGCTCCCCGGCGAACGCTTTGGGGCGGCGCGTCGGGTCGTTCCTCGACCAGGGTCCCCTACCGTTCGAAATCGTCGGAGTCGTGGGCGATCACAAGACCAAGGACTTGCGAGAAGAGCCCAGGCCCCTCACCTACTGGCCCGTCTTGCAGCAGCAGCGGCCCGGTCATCTCGCCTTTTACATCCGCACTCGCGGCGACCCGTCCCAGTTGCTCTCCGCCGCGCAGTCGGCCGTGCGCGAGCTCGATCCCGAGCTGGCGGTCTTCAGGCTCAAGACTCTCGAGCGCCAGGTCGAGCAGACGCATTACATCGAACGCATCTTCGCGCAGCTCACCGCCGTCTTCGCGACGTTGGCCACCTTGCTCGCCGCGCTCGGGCTGTACGGCGTATCCGCCTTCGCGGTGGCCCGCCGGACCCGCGAGATCGGAGTTCGCATGGCGCTGGGGGCCCGCCGCGGGGGCGTCTTCCGGCTGGTGCTGCGCGAGGCGCTGCTCTTGGCGGCCCTGGGAGTCCTCGTGGGCGTCCCCTTCGCGCTGGCGCTCGGCAAGCTCGTCGAAGCCCAGCTCTACGGCGTTCCCGCCCTCGACCCCGACGTCTCGCTGGCCGCCGTCGCCGGCCTGCTTGCGGTTGCGGCCCTGGCCTCCTACCTGCCGGCCCGCCGCGCGATGCGCATCTCTCCGGTGCGCGCTCTGCGCTACGAATGAGCCGCGGCGTCGAGTCCGTAGGCTCCGCCGTGCTACAATCCGCCCCCGGATAGGAGGGATTCGGTCTTGCTCAAATACGCTTTGGTCTTGGCGGCGTTTGCGCCCGCGCTTCTCGCGGCCGACGCCGACACGTCGTTCGCCGTCGATACGTCGAAGATCGAGTGGCAGGCGCTCTCGGTCGAGGGCATGCCGCCCGGGCTCGAGGCGCGCCCGCTGCACGAGAATCCGCGCACGCAGATGAGCTCGTCGATCGTGCGCTATCCCAAGGGGTTCCGCGAGCCGCGCCACTATCACGTCAAGTGCGGCCACTACATCTACATCCTCGAGGGGCGCCTGCATTCGCCCGACGGCGACCTCACGCCGGGCATGTTCACCTACGCCGCCCCCAACGAGCGTCACGGTCCCTACGTGGCGGTCGAGCCGACGAAGGTCCTGTTCTACACCGACGGTCCGTTCGACTTCATCGTCGACGACCCGCATAAGTGAGGCATCCATGTCGAAATTTCTCGTAGGCTTGATCTTGGCGGCGCTGCCGCTGGCGGCGGGCGACGCAATCGCCGATCAAATCGTCCATACCAACCCGTCCTCCTACCGCAGCGCGCGCGGCGTGCACGAGGGCGCGGGCGAGCTGCACTACAGCACGCTCGCGCCGGGCTCGGACTTCACGACCAACTTCCTGTTCGTCCACCGCGGCGAGATGCCCCCCAAGGGCGGCATCGGCGCCCACTTCCACAACCACATGGAAGAGATGTACTTCATCCTCGACGGCGAAGCCGAATTCACCATCAACGGCCGCACGTCGCTGATCAAAGGCCCGGCCGCCGTGCCGTGTCGCATGGGCGACATGCACGCGATCTATAACGCGACCGGCGCAACCGTGCAGTGGATGAACATCGCCGTCAGCACCCGCAAGGGGAAGTACGACAACTTCAATACCGGCGACGACCGCGTCGGCGCGGCGCTCGACAAGATCCCCGTCTTCATCAGCACGCGCTTCGACAAATCGCTGCTCAGGCCGGTCGCCGGCATGTACGGCGGCAAGGGAACCGTGCAGTATCGCCGCGCCTTCCAGCCCGAGGTCTTCTACACGAATTGGTCTTATGTCGATCATCTCGTCATCCCGCCGGGCGCTTCGGTCGGCAAGGTGCGTCACCCCAGCGTCGAAGAGTTCTACTACGTGCTCGGCGGCGCGGGGACGGTCGAGATCGACGGCGAGACGTCGCCGATCAACAAGGACGACGGCGTACGAGTCGACCTCAACCAAACGCACTCGTTCTCAAACAGCGGCTCCGCGGACCTCGAATTGATCGTTCTCGGCACGGCCGCCGAGAAATGGGCTCTCGACACCGTCGAGGTCAAATAACGCTTTCCATTCAAGCCTCCCGTGCGCCGGACCGATATGGGACCGTGGCTCGGCACACGGAGGTTCCCCTATGCCCTTTGCGTCAGGATTCGGCGCCGCTCATTCCAGCGGTCTCCAGAATTTGTCTCGCGCCTTCTCGGCGCAGTCCCGCCTGCGCTCCCGGCTCTTTGAGGACGGCGAGTCCGCGCGGCGCCTGCGCCAAGCGCGGACGCGGGCGCACGACGCCTTCGTTCAGCGCTCGCCGCGAGAGCAGCCCGCGGCGGCCGCCCCGGAACCGACGAGCCTCTACGCCTCGTCGACCCAGGCCCGCCTCAAAACCTCCAGCAGCACCGTCGTGCGGCAGGACGCCGATTCCGGCGCCGCCACGACCCTGCAAAGCGACCAGCTCGACTTCCGGCTGCGGTCCGCGCAGCTTGCCGCGGGCGAGGACGGGGTCGCATCGCTCGCCGCCGCGCTCGCCGATCAATCGCAGGCGCTCGGGCGCGTGCTCGACGCGGCCGGCCTGCTGGGCGGCTTCAGCGGCGATCTGGCCCAACAATTCCTCAGCCGCATCGGCCAAGCGCTCGACGGCCTGGGCGGCGACGGGCCTCGAGCGCAAGCGACCAGCCTCGACGTGAAGATCCACGTCGAAAGCCAATCGGTTCGCGTCGAAAACGGCGAAGACGGCGGCTACGTCGAACGCCGCATCGCGCGCATCGACGTCAGCGTCCGATTTCTCTCCCTATCGGCGAGCGGCGAGGTCCAGCAGGCGCAAGAGCCGCTGCAGGCGGGCCTGCATGGCGCGAAAGGGTCGGACGGGCCGAAGGGCGTGCTAAGCGGCCACGGACCGCGGCAGGAGTTCGCCTTCGGCGGCTTCGACGTCAACGGCGACGGGCGCTTCACCGTCGACGACATTCTCGCCTTGGCGGACCAGACGGTCGACCTGGGCTAGGCCTTCCGGGCATGAAAAAGGCGGGTCCGCGGACCCGCCTCATCCCACAGCAGCCGCCCGAGCCTGCTACCAGGGCATCTGGCGTTTGGTGTACTTGCGGCCCTTGTCGGCGACCTGCGCGCCGGCGCCGGCGCCGATCATCACGCCTTCGTCGATCATCGCTTCAACGTCTTTGTCGCGGACCGTGTTGAGGAATGCGATGCCGCTCTTCTTGCAAGCGGCCAGCACGCGATTGCGCGCCGCCAGCATCTTGGGGTGCAACTGATCGTTCGCCGCGTGTCCGTCGGGCAGATCGAGCGAGATGCCCATATCGCCCGGACCCCATTCCGAGAAACCGATCCCGGGCACCGCGGTCACCTTCTCGGCGTTCTCGAGGGCATGCTTGTCCTCGACCTTCAGGCCCAGCAGGTATTCGCCGTTCGGGTTTAGCGGCCAGGGATCGGCGACCTTCGAGTACTCGTCGGCCGAAAGGCCCCAAATGCTTCGATGCGTAGCCCTGGCTGCCGTTGCCGTGGATGCCCTCGCCGATCACGGCGTTCGCCGGTTTGGCGTTCGGATAGCGCGCCGCGCGCACCAGCCACTTGACGGCCTCCGGATCTCGCGCGTGACACAGCAGAATGCCGTGGATGCCGCAAGCCAGCGCTTGCTGCACGACCCAGAAGTTGGCGTGCATGTGCATTTCATCGATGCCCAACACGGGCAACGTCGTAATCACGGCCGGCGTGCGGTGCCCGCTCTTGGTGGGGCCGCCGTCGACCAGGCCTTGCATGAAGCCGCGAAGGGCTGTGAAGTCCAGGGCGCCGTGCTCCATTTCATAGTTGATGTAGTCGGCCCACGTGCCGGCGAGCTTCTTGCCTTCTGCGTAGCCGCCTTGGCCTCCCGTGTAGTAAATCGGCTGCTTGGCTTCGAGCAGTTCGATGGCTTTGTTCACGCGCTTGGGCTTCCACGAGGAAACGGGCGCGGCGCTCGCGCCGGCTGCGGCCGCTGCGGCGAACAATGGCGATGCGAGAAACTGTTTGCGCGTCATGGGCGAGACTCCTGCCCGACATCCGGGCCACAAGGATTATAGGGGATCGAGCGTCAAGATCGCATCCGCAATCGATAATGCAATCGATAATCAGGGGTACGGCGCCATGATCCGCCTCGCCGACAGCAACGACGTTCCCGCGCTGCTCGCTATCCAGAACGACGCCCCCGAAGCCGCGCAGTGGTCCGTCGACTCGCTTCGCTCCAGCCTCGATCATTGCCTCGTCGCCGAGCTCGACGGCGTCGTCGCCGGCTTCCTCGTCTATCTGCCGGTCCCGCCGGACGAAGCCGAGATTTTGAACTTGGCGGTCGATCCCGGCCGGCGCCGCCGCGGCGTCGCCACCCGTCTCGTTCAAGCATTAACGGCAAAAGTCCCCGGCGCCATATTCCTGGAAGTCCGCGCCTCAAACGCCGCCGCGCGGGCCTTGTACGAAGGTCTCGACTTCGTTGTAACCGCTGTGCGAGAGGGCTACTACCACCGTCCGGTGGAGAATGCTTTGGTCATGAAGCGGACCTCCGTTTTTTGGAAGATGCAACCTATGGATTATTGAAATGCGTCTGTAATGTGTGATAGCGTCAGTAACGCCAGTGATCAATACGGCGCGGTCCAAATTCCAGCCAAACCGATCGCGGTATCCCTTTCTTCTGTTCCACGCCCTGCACGGCGCGGACCAAATCCCCATCTTTCAAGGAGGCAGCTTGTCATGGAGTACGTGACTGTGGAAGAAGTGAGCGCTCGGCTAATGGCCACCAGCCAGGAGTTCCGCCGTTTGGCCGAGCAACACGCCAATTACGATCGGAGAATCGAGGAACTCGCCAGTCGGCGCTTCCCGTCGCAAGAGGAGCAGACCGAAGAAGCCCGCCTGAAGAAAATGAAACTTCACTTGAAAGACCAGATGGCATTCATGGTGCAAGACTTTTCGCACCACCCGGCCTAGTCCCGGTTCGACTGGGGGCCGTGGCACACGGCAAAGGGGCGGCGCTCGGCGTCGCCCCTTGTTGTTTTGGGATCGTTGTTCGCGCCCGCCGGTGGCCCGCTTCCCGCCTTGTCACAGATTCTCGCCGCCCCGTGTCCACTTCGCGGAGCATGTCCCTTCTCGGTGTCTTTGCCTTACTCCTCGGCGCATTCGCGATCCTCGTAACGGCGCTGTCGTTCTCACGTTCTCAAGCCTGGTGGGCGCGCGCGTGCGACTTCCCCCGCGCCCAGGTCGCCTTTCTCGGCCTTGTGGCCATGATCGCTTGGTGGTGGGCCACAGCCCATGCCGCCGATTCCGGCGTCAAACGTCTTCTGTTCGGCGGCGCGCTCTCGGTCGCGGTCGGTTGGCAACTGTACCGGATGTCCCGATTTAGCCCCCTGTGCCGGGCCGAGTTCAAAAAAACGAACAGCCCGATCGAACGCGACCAAATCAGCTTCTTGTTCAGCAACGTCCTCATGGACAATCGCGACTACGGCAGGCTGCTGGCGTTCATCGACCGCAAGGACCCCGACGTCATCCTCGCCGTCGAATGCGACGCCGCATGGGATGCTCAGCTCAACGAGCATCTCGCCGAACGCTACCCGTATTCGAAGCGTCAGCCGCAGGACGATACCTACGGCATGGTCTTCTATTCGCGGCTCGAACTGGTCGATCCCCAAATCCGTTTCATTCGTCGCGACAATGCGCCGTCCATACACTGCGGCATCCGCTTGAAGAACGGCATCGTGATGCGCTTCCACGGGCTCCATCCCGAGCCTCCCATGCCGGAGTTCGCGACTGACACCAAGCAGCGCGACGCCGAATTGATCATGGTCGCCGAGGAGGTCAACAGCGAAATACGGCCGACCGTCGTCGGCGGCGACCTGAACGACGTCGCTTGGTCCGACACGACCCGGCTATTCCAAAAAATCAGCGGGTTACTCGACCCGCGCGTGGGACGACGGCCGATGAGCACCTTCCCGGCGAACATGCCCGGACTCCGTTTCCCGCTCGACCACGTCTTCTGCTCGCGCCACTTCCAGCTCGTCGATTTCGAGATCGGACCCAACATCGGGTCCGATCATCTGCCCGTTTTCATTCGAGTGCAGCATGCTCCGACCGAGGCGGTGCGGAACGAAATGGTCGAGGAAAATGCGGAGGATCGCCGCGAAGCGGCTGTCAAGGTCGCCGCCGCGAAGCAGGCTGAGGCATCATAGAGCCAAGGCATTGTCCCGGCTTCGGGCGTTTGCTATCCTAGAATCTCTAGTAATTCGATAGGGAATAGGGGCTTTACATTTTCGATGGCACTCTCCAAAGACGACGCCGCCTCTTTGCTGGCGGAGAACCTCCCGCGCATCGACGCGACGTTTCGCAACCTAAGCGACCTTTATCTGCTCGCTGAAGACGGCTATCTGCCCGTCACGGGCTTCATGAACGCCAAGGAGACGTCGCACTCGGCCGAGACCATGCGCTTGTCGACCGGCGAGCCGTGGAGCATTCCCGTCACCTTCCCCGTTTCGAGCGAGACCGCCGCAAGCCTCAAAGGCGCGGACAAGGCCATCGTGATGGACGGCGACACGCCCGCCGGCGTCATTCAGATCGAAGAGATCTTCGAGATCGACAAGCCGCAGTACGCCAAAAACATCTTTCGCACCGAGGACGAAGCGCATCCCGGAGTCGAATGGCTGCGCGACGCCGGCACGCACTCCATCGCGGGCAAGATCGACGTTTTCCCGGACTGGACCTTTGACATCCCCGGCGGCCTGCCCATCTCGCCGCGCGAGGTGAAGGCGATCATCGAGGAGAACGGCTGGCGCAAGGTCGTCGGCTTCCAGACCCGCAACCCCATCCACCGCGCGCACGAGTTCTGCACCAAGATCGCGCTCGAGACCGCCGACGCTCTGGTCATCCATCCGCTGCTCGGCGAGACCAAGCCCGGCGACACGCCCGCCGAGGTGCGCCTGGCCTGCTACGACGTGCTGGTCAAGAACTACTACTCGCCGTCCCACACGCTGCTGGCCGGCTTTCCGGCCTGGATGCGCTACGCCGGCCCGCGCGAGGCGGTCTTTCACGCCCAGGTCCGCAGGAACTACGGCTTCAGCCACTTCATCGTCGGCCGCGACCACGCCGGCGTCGGCAACTACTACGGGCCCTTCGACGCCCACCACATTTTCGAGGAGTTCCGTCCGGGCGAGCTCGGCATCGAGCCGATCTTTTTCGACTTCGTGCACTTCTGCAAAAGGTGCGGCGGCATGGCTTCGAAGAAAACCTGCCCCCACGGCCAGGAAGATCATGTGCATCTGAGCGGCACGAAAGTGCGCGAGATGCTCAGCAACGGCCAGCTCCCGCCGGCCGAATTCACGCGGCCCGAGATCGCCATGATCCTGATGGAGGCCGCCAAGAACGGAGGCTGATCGGCGAGGCCGCGGATGTACCAAGCGAAGGCTTCGACATCGTTCACCTGGCCCGCGCGCCGCGCTTCCGCCGAGGAGGTGCTGCGCTGGGCCCTCGACGAATTCGGCGACAAGATCGCCATCTCGACCAGCTTCCAAGCGACCGGGATGGCGATTCTCGACATGGCCGCCTGCATCACCGGCGGCCGCGTCAACGTCTTTTCGCTCGACACCGGACGCCTCCATCAAGAGACCTACGAGCTGATCGAGCAGGTCCGCCGGCGCTACGGCATCCAAGTCGAATTGCTGCACCCGGACGGCGGCGAGCTCGGCCGCATGACTTCGCTCTACGGCCCAAACCTGTTCTACGACTCGATCTCGAAACGGCGGCTGTGCTGCGAGATCCGCAAGGCTCGTCCGCTCAAGCGCAAGCTCGCCAAGCTCGACGCCTGGATCGTCGGCCTGCGGCGCTCCCAAAGCGCCGCGCGCGAAACCGTCGAGACGGTCATGCTCGACGAAGACCACGCCGGCATCGTCAAGGTCGCCCCCCTGGCTACTTGGACCGAACAAGACGTGTTCGACTACATCAAGCGCAACGACGTCCCGATGCACAAGCTCTACGCTCAGGGCTATCCGTCAATCGGCTGCGCCCCGTGCACCCGCCCGGTCAAGCCCGGCGAGCCGGCGCGCGCGGGCCGCTGGTGGTGGGAAGACGACGACGACAAGGAGTGCGGCATCCACGTCTCGCCCAGCGGCGAGCTCAAGCGCTCGTTCGACGTCTTGCTCGACGAAGTCCTGCCTCCCCGCTGACAAGCGGTGACCGGCGCTCCCGCCGGCAACACGCCGCGCAAGCGGCGCCGTCCGCCTCGCTCTGTCGATCCCCGGATTCCGCTCCGTTGCATCCGGGGCGGTTAGGACCTCCGCCCCTGCTGGCTCAGACGGCTCCAAACAAATTGCGACCCAAGCGAACGATCGGCTACCCTACCAATTCCGAATCGCCAAAAGGCGAAATCCGCTCGGCATGTGATTGCCGCGGACAAAGCTCTCGGAGATGATTCATGCCTGCACAAGCCAACAAGGCCTTGATCGCGGCCAACGGGTTGCGCGATCTGATCTTGGAACATCGCAACGCAACCGAAGAAAACCGCCAGGTAGCGGCTCCGATCATCGACGCCATCGTCGAACGCAAGCTCGGGCGTATGGCCCTGCCGGCTGAATACGGCGGCTTGGAAACGCCGCCCGCCGAAGCGCTGTCGGTCTTTGAGGCGCTGGCGCAAGCGGAGGCGTCGGTCGCCTGGATCGTCTGGAACAGCTCCTTGCCATGTTGGTTCTCCCGCTTTCTCGCAGACGACGTTCGCAAAGAAATATTCAGCGACCCCCGCTTGCTGTTCGCGAGCTCGACGCGGCCGTCCGGCAGAGCGCAGCTCGACGGCGACGCCTACACGATCAGCGGTCGATGGAGTCTGGTGTCGGGCTGCGCGCATGCCGCATGGATACCGGTAATGTGCATGGTCGAAAAAGACGGCGAAGTGGAGATGCTCGCGCCGAACGCTCCTCACATGCGCATGCTCTTCGTTCCGCAACCCGAGCACAAGATTCTAGACACCTGGCACGTCGGCGGCCTGCGCGGCACCGGGAGCCATGACACCGTTCTACGCAATGTCTCCGTTCCAGCCGGCCGCTCGTTCGCCATGGGCGCCCCGAGCTTGATGGACTCGCCGCTGGGCCGCATGCCGATCTTCGCGGCCATGTCGGCGGGCGGCGCGGCGATTTGTCTCGGCGTCGCGACCGCGTCGCTCGACGCGCTGTTGGACTTGGCAAGGGGCAAGGCGTCGGTTGACGGGGGCCCCGGTTTGCGGGACCGCGCGCCCGTCCAATCGCTCGTCGCGCGGGTCGACGCGAAGCTCAACTCTTTGCGCGACGGGCTGGGCTCGACGTGCGAAAGGCTCTGGCACAAGGCGCAGGCCGGCGCGGAGCGTGACTTCACGGACATCGCCGCCGCCGTCGGCGCTTCGATCACCGCGGCGATAGAGTGCCGCGCGGCGGTTTCGGAGATCTACGCCGCCGCCGGAACATCGTCGCTGTATACCGACAGCCCCATCGAACGCGCCCACCGCGATATTCATGCCGTTGCGCAGCACATCGCCCTGCAGCCGTTTTGGCTGGAGCAGGCCGGCCGCGTTCAGCTCGGGCTAGAGCCGACCAATCCTCTGTTTTCGCTCTAACGCTGACGGACTCAGGTCCGCGCTCAGCGCTGTTCGGATGCAACCGCGGTAGGTTCGCCTTTGGACTCCGATTCGTGGAGCCGCAGCAGCTCGAGGCGCAGCGAATCGCACAGCGCGTTCCAGCTTGCTTCGAGCACGTCGTCGGAAACGCCTACCGTGGTCCACGAGTCTTGGTGATCCGCCCAGGTGACCAGCACGCGCACCTTCGCCGCCGTGCCTTTGTTGGCGTCGAGCACGCGCACTTTGTAGTCGATCAGGCGTACGTCGAGGGCTTGCGGGTAAACCTCGGAGAGGCACGTGCGCAGCGCCGTCGCCATAGCGTCGAACGGGCCCCCCTCGGACGACTCTTCGCTCCAGCGCTGGCCTTCGCGAGTCTTGATGACCATCTCGACCTTGTGCTGGGTCTTGGCGGCCTCCTTCTTCTCGGTGTTGACGCTCATTTTTTCGAGCGAGAAGAAGAAGTGGTCGGGATTCAGCGCCTGGCGCACCAGCAGCTCGAACGAACCCTCGGCCGCCTCGAGCTCGTAGCCCTCGTTCTCCATCTCCTTGATGCGCTCGAGCAGGCTCTTGCGGGCCTCGTCGTCGAGCTCGGCGCCGAGGCCCTTCTCCTCGAGCTTGTAGAAGATGTTCGAGCGGCCCGACAGATCGCTGACCAGCACGCGGCGCTGATTGCCGACCGCTTCCGGTTCGACATGCTCGTAGGTGGAGGCGTCGCGCAGCACGGCCGAGACGTGGATGCCGCCCTTGTGCGCGAACGCCGAGCGGCCGACAAACGCCTGGCCGTTCGGCACTTGCAGATTGGCCGTATCGGCGACGAAGTTGGCGAGCTGCGTGAGCTTGCGCATCTTGTCGTCGCTGACGCACTCATGGCCGAGCTTGAGCTGCAGATTGGCCATGATCGGCACGAGGTTCGAGTTGCCGCAGCGCTCGCCGTAGCCGTTGATCGTGCCTTGCACGTGCGAGCAGCCGAGCTCGATCGCCGTGATGGCATTCGCCACGGCGACCTCGGAGTCGTTGTGCGTATGGATGCCGATCGGGCCGGAGAAGCTCTTGCGGACGTCGGCGACAATCTCGCCGAGCTCGTGGGGCAGCGTGCCGCCGTTGGTGTCGCACAGCACCAGCACGTCGGCGCCGGCCTTGGCGGCCGCTTCGAGCGTACGCAAGGCGAAGTCGCGGCCGCCCTTGTAGCCGTCGAAGAAGTGCTCGGCGTCGTAGATCACCTCGCGTCCCTGGGACTTGAGGTAAGCGACGGTCGAGCCGATCATCTCGAGATTCTGCTGTTCGGTCACGCGCAGCGCGCGCTCGGTGTGCAGATGCCAGCTCTTGCCGAAGATGGTGACGACGGGCGTCTCGGACTCGAGCAGCAGCCGGACGTTGTCGTCGTCTTCGACCTTGTTCTTGGCGTGGCGCGTCGAGCCGAAGGCGGCGAGCTTGGCGTGCTCGAGCTTCAGCGACTTTGCGGCTTCAAAAAAATCGCGGTCGCGGGGATTCGAGCCGGGCCAGCCGCCTTCGATGTAGTCGATGCCGAAGGCGTCGAGCTTGCGCGCAATACGAATCTTGTCCTCGACCGAGAAGTTGACGTTCTCGCCCTGGGTGCCGTCGCGGAGGGTGGTGTCGTAGATCGCGATTCGCATTGCTGTTCACCTCTGTGGTCCGCAAGCTGAAGCTTTGCGGCTCTGACGGCGCAGGCGTCAGAGCCGCGATGCTTTAGCTCGCGGTCAAGCCGTGGGCATCTCCTTCTTACGTTTGAGGAAGGGCATCATGCTGCGCAGCTTGGCGCCGACTTCCTCGATCTGCTGGTCGGTCTGTTCCTTGCGCGTCGCGAGAAACTTCTGGCGGCCGGCCTTGTTCTCGGCCATCCATTCGCGGGCGAACTCGCCGGATTGGATTTCGTCGAGCACCTTCTTCATGTTGTCGCGTACGTGCTGGTCGACAATGCGGGGGCCGCGGGTGTAGTCGCCGTATTCCGCCGTATCGGAGACCGAGTAACGCATGTAGTTGAGGCCGCCCTCTTGGATGAGGTCGACGATCAGCTTGAGCTCGTGCAGACACTCGAAGTAGGCCATCTCGGGCGCGTAGCCCGCATCGACCAGCGTCTGAAAGCCGGCGCGGATGAGCTCGGCCGTGCCGCCGCACAACACGGACTGCTCGCCGAACAGGTCGGTCTCGGTCTCTTCCTTGAAGCTCGTCTCGATGACGCCCGCCTTCAGGCAGCCGATGCCGCGCGCGTAGGCCAGGCCCAGGTTCTTGGCATTGCCGGTCGAGTCCTGGAAGATCGCCAGCAGGCCGGGTACGCCGACGCCTTCCTCGAACAGCTCGCGGACGCGGTGGCCCGGCGCCTTGGGGGCGACCATGAGCACGTCGATGTCCTTGCGCGGCTCGATGAAGCCGAAGTGGATGTTGAAACCGTGCGCGAACAGCAGCGCCGCGCCGGGCTTCAAGTTGGGGGCGATGTGCTCTTTGTAGAGGTCGGCCTGGATGTGGTCGGCGACGAGGATCATCACCGCGTCGGCGGCCTTGGCCGCGTCGGCGGTCGACATCACCCGCAGGCCCGCCTGCTCGGCCTTGGGCCAGGACTTCGAGCCCTCGTAGAGGCCGACGACGACGTCGACGCCGCTCTCCTTCAAGTTCAAAGCGTGTGCGTGGCCCTGGCTGCCGTAGCCAATGACCGCGACGGTCTTGCCCGCCAGATGCGACAGGTCGCCGTCGTGTTCGTAATAGACTTTTGCTGCCAAACTTTGGTCTCCCTTGTCTTGTCGTCCTAGCTGCGGCCGCAAGCTAAAGCATTGCGGCTCTGTCGGCGAGTCAAGTGCGCGGTTCTGCGCTGACTCGCTCCTCTTCCGTTTCGTCGGTGCGGAACATGGGGTAGGGCAGCTTGTTTTTCTGCAGCCGCGCCATGGCCATCGAGCCGGACCGAATCATTTCGACGTCGCCGTAATGGTGCAACAAGTCGATCAAGGCGTCGATCTTGTCGGGCGAGCCGGTGACTTCGAGAGTGTAATGCGTCGGGGCGACGTCGACGATCCGAGCCCGGAAGATTTCCGCTTCCTTCGTGACCGCCGAGCGCATCTCGGGGCGCACCGAGCTGACCTTGATCAGCGCGAGCTCGCGTTGCACCGCCTGCGAATCGGTCAGGTCGATCGCCCTTACTACGTTCACCAGTCGCGTGATCTGCTTGATGAGCAGGTCGCGGTTTTCCTCGCTGACGTCGGCGACGATGGTCATCGAAGACAGCGTCGGGTCGAGCGTCTTGGCGACCGTCAGGCTCTCGATGTTGTAGCCGCGGGAGGTGAGCACGCCGGCGACGCGCATCAGCGCGCCGGCTTTGTTCTCGACCAAGAGAGAAATGAGTTGCTGGGCCATAACCGTTCTCCGTGTCTCGCGCGCCGTTAGTCGCCGGCCGCGACCGGCTTTTTCGCACCGAGGATCATCTCGTCGAGAGCGCCGCCGGCCGGCACCATCGGGTACACGTTCTCTTCGCGCGAGACCATCACGTTGAGCAGGAACGGGCCCTGCTCCTCGAAGGCCTCTTTGAGCGCCGGCTCGAGCTCTTCGGGCCGGCGGATGGTCGAGCCCTTGATGCCGAACGAAGCCGCCAGCATCGGGATGTCGGGGAAGCCCGGGGCCATGGCGACCTCGGAGTAGCGCCCGTTGAAGAACAAGTCCTGCCACTGGCGCACCATGCCCAGCCAGCCGTTGTTCATGATGATGATCTTGACCGGGATCTTGTTGGCGACGATGGTCGCGATCTCGGGCATGGCCATCATGAAGCCGCCGTCGCCGCAGATGGCGATCACGCGCTTGTCGGGCAAGGCCACCTGCGCGCCCATGGCGGCGGGCAGGCCGAAGCCCATCGAGCCCAGCCCCGAGGAGGACTGCCACGTGCGCGGCTTGTGGAACTCGATGTACTGCGCCGCCCACATCTGGTGCTGGCCCACGTCCACCGCCACGATCGCCTCTCCCCCCATCAGCTCGTTGACCTTCTGCATCAGGAACTGCGGCTTGATCTCGGCTTCGGACTGCTCGTAGCCGTAAGGGTGCTCGGCCTTCCAGCCCATCACCTGGCGATGCCATGCCAGCCGCGCCGAGGCGTTCTCGGCGGCCTTTTCGTTCTTGGTCTCCTCCAGACGCTTGTTGATCTTTTGGAGCACGCGCTTGACGTCGCCGACCACGCCGACGTCGGCGCGGCGGTTCTTGTTGATCTCGCACGGATCGATGTCGACGTGCAGCACGCGCGCGTCGGGAGCGAAGCGGTCGAGGCGGCCCGTGACGCGGTCGTCAAAACGCGCGCCCAGCCCGAAAATCGCGTCGCACCTCGAGATGCACATGTTCGCCGCGTAGCCGCCGTGCATGCCGAGCATCGAAACGTAGTTCGGGTGCGCGGGCGACATCGCGCCGTGCGCCATCACGGTATGCACCAGCGGCGCGTCGAGGATCTCGCTCAGCTTGGCCAGCTCCTCGTGCGCCTGCGACGTAATAATGCCGCCGCCGGCGTAGATGCACGGCCGCTCCGACTCCCAGATGAAGTCGACCGCCGCCTCCACCTCTTCGTCGTCCGGGTCGAGCTTGAGCTCGTAGCCGCGCAGCGGCTTGAGCTCGTCCGACGGATGAAAGTGCGTCTTGCCGACCAGCACGTCTTTGGTGATGTCGACCAGCACCGGGCCGGGGCGTCCGCTGTTGGCGATATAGAACGCCTCGTGGATCACCTGGCTGAGCTCCTCGATGTCCTTGACGAGGTAGTTGTGCTTGGTGGCGGCGCGGGTGATGCCGAACGTGTCGGCTTCTTGAAACGCGTCGCGGCCGATCAGCGCCTGCGGCACCTGGCCGGTGATGGCGACGATCGGAATCGAATCCATCAGGGCGTCGACCAGTCCGGTGGTCAGGTTCGTCGCGCCCGGACCGGAAGTGGCCATGCAGACGCCGACCCTGCCCGTCGCGCGCGCGAAGCCTTGCGCCATGAAGGCCGCGTTCTCCTCGTGCCGCACCAGGATGTGCTTGAGCGGGTGGTCGTAGAGTACGTCGTAGACCGGGATGGTGACGCCGCCGGGATAGCCGAAGATCACTTCGGCGCCTTCGCGGGCGAGACTCTCGATCAGGATCCGTGCGCCTGTCATGAGGGCCATTGGTTTTCGTTCTCCCGTTTCAAACTCGTTCAACGCTTTGTTCCGTCTCGCCGCAAACTCGTCCGCCGGCGCGGCCGGGGCTTGCTTTCGACGAGACACAAAAAAAGCCGCCCGACCGGTTGATTTCGTCTGCCCCGGCGGCGGCCTCTTTCTGCGTCTGCACGCTTTTGAGATAGACCTAGCCGGGGCCCGCTACAGCGACGAGTACGATGGAACCGTTAATTCGTACGATGGTAAAGCCGGGCGTTTCGGCTTCGGGATCGGCCGCGAGCGCGGGGGCGGGTTCGGCGACCAACTGAGGAGCGGAACCGAGCTTGCGATCCGCGGACTCGTTGCGCCGCGGCTCGTTGGTTGTACGCTTCCTGCACCTCATGTAAAATCCCGCGCCCTGCGGTCACCGTTGGCATACACCGGTCCCCGGGCTATTGAACCTTGAGTTTAACCGGGACGGAACACGACGGTCAAGATCGGAGAACGGGCGAGGCGCGATTCCGCACCGCGGGACCCCCGCTCCGGTCTCGCACGTTCAACCGTTGCCTATCGGCTAACCCGATCAGTAAGATAGGGAACTGCGAAGGCGGTACGCGCCGCTCTCGATTCGCGGCGCGTTCACGACGACGGCCGTCTGTTCTCCTGACAAGCAGGAAGTAAAAATGGATTTCACTGCGAAGCGCAAGCTAGCACTGCTCATTCCGGCCGTCGGCCTTGTGTGGTGGGGTTGCTCGATCGGCAATCAGGCCGCCGAGGTTCTGCCTCCCCTTTACAAGGAGTTCGCCACCCGCCCGTTGGTCATGGACCCGGTCAGCGCGACCGAGGCCGGCTATCACGAACACAAAGGCTCCGGCGAAGGGGCCGAGACCGTCAATCTGGATCAGCAACTGGGCGATTATTCGGCGGCCGGCATCAAGCAGCGGATCGATTTCTACCAAGATTTCGAGAGCCGCCTGCACTCCGAGAAGACCAGCGTCGATCGCGAAAAGTTGAAAAGCGACCTGTGGGTGAATTTCGGCGTTGTCGAGAATCGCATCGCCCGCGCGCTGTTCGAGTGGCGGACGCGGAAGCAGTACGATACGGACCCGAACTTCTACCTCGAGATCCTCGGCCGCGCCCTGTTCGAGCCGTTGATTCTCAATTACGCGCCGGCCGACGAGCGCTACGGCGACATCATCGCCCGGCTGGGCAAGGTTCCCGATTTTCTCTCGCAAGCCCAGGGCAATCTGCAGTCCTCCTCCGACCTGCAGATCCACGCCGCCAAGGGGCAGATCACCGACCTGATCAGCCTGGTGAAGAGCGACATTCCGGCGCAGCTTCCAAGCTCGCTTTCCGGACAATACGAAGGCCCGTCCGGCGCCGCGATCACCGCCTTGGAAGGCTTTTCGACCTATCTCGACGGCTTGTCGACCAGCGGCGATTGGCGCATGGGCTCGGCCCTGTTCGAGGAAAAGCTCAAGGTCGACAGCTCGCTGCAGGACATCAGCCTGGATAAGGTTCTGGCGGATCTGCAAACCGAATACGACCAGGTCTACAAGGACCTGATCGAGGCGGCGCGTCCCATCCACCGCAGCATCTACGGCAACCAACGGCCGCCCAGCGAGTACGCGCTGATGCGCGACATCCTCGACATCGTCTCGGACGAGAACCGCCTGCGCAGCGAGGACGGCATGGTCGACGCCGTGGTCAAGGACATCGACCAGGTCAAGGCGTTCATGCAAAGCGAAGAGCTGCTGCCCTTCCCGCAAGACGTCGATCTGTCGGTGAGCGAAACGCCGGCGTTCCTGCGGGGGCGCTTTCCGGTGACGGCGTTCCAGGCGCCGCCGACGTTGGATCCGCAGCTCGGCGCCGAGTTTTGGATCACGCGGCTGCCGAACAGCGCCGACCGCGGCGCGGTGCTGGCGAAACTGCGCGAGTACAACAACTTCAAGCTCAAGATCGTCGCCGTCGACGCCTTCGCGCGCTATGTGCAGGCCGCTCTGAGCCGCACCGGCATTCCCGACACCACGACGCGCCTGATCCGCAACGTCGACGGCAATCGCGCCTACACGCGCGGCTGGGCGATCTACGTGATCGACTCGACCATGGACCTCGGGTTCAATTCCGGCGACAACCAGTTCAAGATGAACTGGCTCAAGTACAAGCTGGAGTTTCTCGCCAGCGCCATCCTCGACATCAAATTGCACACGCAGAATATGCCGGTCGACGAGGCCGAGACGATGCTGCAGCGCCAGGTCTTCATGGAGACGGGCGCGATCGCGTCGGCGCTGCGCTCGATCCAGCTCAACCCGACCGACAACGCGCTCGCCTACATCGGCGCGCAGCAATGGCGCCGCGTCCGCGCGGCATACCAAGAGGCGACCACCGATTTCAGCTACAGCTCGTTCCACGGCAAGGCGCTGCGCGCCGGGCCGCTGCCGCCCAAAGAGCTCGTCTACGTGACGACCGACGCGCAGGGCTCGCTGAGCGACTGACCTTCCCGCTTTTCTGTGGGTTCGATCGAGCGCCGGCCATGGGAGGCCGGCGCTCTTTTCATTGGCCTGGGGATCAGGCGGTCGCGCCGCCGCAGCTCGAGCCGGCGCCGGCGGTGCAACCGTAGCAGTGCCGCCCGGTGACGATCCGCCGCCGCTCGAGCGGGTCCGCCACGAAGTCTTCCAGGCGCGCCGGCGCGCCGAAACCCACCGGCAGATCGAGCATCTGGTTGAAGTCGCAATCGTAGAGCGCCCCGTCCCAGCCCACCGAAAGCGTATTGCGGCACATCAACCCGGCGGCCGCGGCGGGGTTGAAGGCGTTGATCAGCCGCGTCATATAGCCGTCGTAGTTGCCCGACTCGAGCAGGAACTCGAGAAACCGGCTGATCGGCATATTGGTGATGGTGTACAGCGAGTTGAAAACCACCCCGTAGCGCCGCTCCAGCTCGCGCTTGAAGTCGCGCTCGAGACCGGCCTGTGACGGCGGCAGGAAAGCGCCCGTCGGGTTATAGACCAGATTGAGCTCGAGGCCGGATCCCGCGCGGCCGTAGCCCAGCGAGTTGAGCAGCCGCAGGGCCTCGATCGACTTGTCGAAGATGCCGATGCCGCGCTGCGCATCGGTCTTCTCCGCCAGAAAGTACGGCAGACTCGCGATCACCTCGACCCGGTGGCGGGCCAGAAATTCCGCCAAATCGGCCTGCGGTTTGAGCAGCAATACGGTCAGGTTGCAGCGATCGATGACGTGCTTGTCGAGCTTCTTGGATTCCTCGACCAGGTAGCGGAAGGGCGGCGCCAGCTCGGGCGCCCCGCCGGTGATGTCGACCGTGGCGGCCCCGGTTTGACGCAGCGCTTCGATCGCCAGCTCGGCCGTCTCCTGCGTCATGATCTCGCGGCGGTCGGGGCCGGCGTCGACGTGGCAGTGCCGGCAGGTCTGGTTGCAGAGCTTGCCGACGTTGATCTGGAAGATCTCGATGCCGGTCGCGGCGAGCGGATACAGGCCGGCCGCCTGCAGCGACTCGGCGAACGGCTTGTGAGCAGCCCCCGGGTCGGCGAGCACTCGCAACTGCTCGGCGGGGGTCGCCAAGTCGTGACCGCGGCTGTTGAGTGTCTGGGTCAAGCGCGCTCCGCTTCTACATGCTCAGCTTTTCAGCCGTGTTGCGCATCTGCAAGCCGTGCACCAACGCCGCGCCGCCCTTGATGGCCGTCGCCACGTGGACGGCCTCGGTCATTTGATCCAGGTTGGAGCCTTTCTCCAAGCTTTCTTGCGTATATGCGTCGATGCAATACGGGCACTGCACGGCGTGAGCGACGGCCAAGGCGATCAGCGCCTTTTCCCGCTCCGAAAGCGCGCCTTCCTCAAAGACCGCGCCGTACCAGGCTTGGAACTTCTCCCACAGCTCCGGAACATTTTTGCCCATCTCGCCGAAGCGGGGCAGATCTTCTTGATGATAGTAGCCGGCCATTGGCGCTCCCTTGGTGCGAATGCGGAATCCTTAGTTTAGGCTGCGGCTCCATCGAGCAGGTTCGCCGCGGCGGCGGGGCCGGTTACGGCGAAACCCTGTTGAATCGCGATTCGGCGGCCGATGAAAGATGTGTGCCGTCATCGTCGATCGTTCGCAAGCGGGTGTGCCTCGCCGCTCTGGACGGCGGTCTTGCTCTCCGCGCTGCTGGGCGGAACCGTCCGGGCGGCCCCGCGCGGCGGCGGCCCCGGTCCCAAACCGCCAGAGGATCTGACGTCACTGAGCCTCCAAGCTCTGCTCGACGTCGAGGTGGTGTCAGCGTCGCGGCGCGAGGAAAAATTGGGCGATACGGCGGCGGCGGTCTACGTGATCACGCGAGAAGACATACGCCGCTCCGGCGCCGCGACCCTGCCCGACGCCTTGCGGCTGGCGCCCGGCGTCTTCGTGGCGCAACTCGACTCCAGCCGTTGGATGGTGTCGATTCGCGGCTTCTCGTCGCGATTTTCCGACAAGCTGCTGGTGATGATCGACGGCCGCAGCGTCTACAGCCCCGTGTTCGCCGGCGTGTATTGGGACCTCCAGGACGTCTTTCTCGAGGATGTCGAGCGCATCGAGGTCATCCGCGGCCCAGGCGGCTCGGTGTGGGGCTCGAACGCGGTCAACGGCGTGATCAACGTGATCACGCGCAACAGCCGTGACACGCAGGGCGCCGTGGTCGACGTCCGAGCCGGCACGCAGGACGGCGTCGCGGGCGGCGTGCGGCAGGGCGGAGCGATCGGCGAAAAGGCGACCTACCGCGTGTTCGGCAAGGGCTTCTCGCGGCGCGGCGATCCAAAGGCCTCGGGCAGCCGCGAGAACGACGGTTGGCGCATGGCCCACGCCGGCATGCGCGTCGATTGGCAGCCCGACGAAGACAACGACATCATGGTCGAGGCAGAAGGATACAACGGGGCCGCCGACGTCGAGAATTCGGTCTCCGGTTCGGACGCGTCCGTCACGACGGTGGCTTCGGTTTCCGACACCGCCGCCGCCTACGCACTGGCGCGCTGGACCCGTCGTCACGGCCAGCGACTCGAAAGCCGCCTGCAAGTCTACTTCGACCATCTCCAGCGCAACGATCTGACGCTCGAGCACACGCGTGTCGATACCACGGACTTCGATTTTCAGAGCACGTTCGACGCTTCGCCCCGCGACCGTCTGATGTGGGGCGCCGGCGCGCGCTTCATCGGCGATCGGCTGGTCGCGGGCCAAGGCGCCGCATTTGAGCCCGAGGCGCGCCGCACCGGCTTGCAGAGCGTGTTCGTGCAGCAGGAGCACTGGTTGGCGCCGGATCGGGCGGCGCTGACCGTCGGCGCCAAGCTCGAGCACAACAGCTTCACCGGCTGGCAGCTCCAACCCGACATTTCCCTGCTGCTCAAACCGGTCGACAAGCAGACGCTATGGCTGTCAGTGTCTCGCGCGGCCCGCCTGCCTACGCGCGCGACCAGCGACGTTCGCTTCCAGATCCCGACCGCCGGCGCCGTGACTCGGGGGGTCGGCAATCCGGACCTCAAGGCCGAATCGCTGTGGGCCTACGAGGCCGGCTACCGCGTCCAACTTGGATCGCGGTGGAGCGTGGACGTCAGCGGTTTCTACCAAGAATATTCCAATCTGGCCACGTTTTTGGTCGGCGACCCGATTCTGGGCGGGGATCAGGTGATCTTGCCGGCGACCTACGCAAACGACGAAAAAGGAGAGGCGTACGGCTTGGAATCCGTCGTCGGCTGGCGCCCGCGGCGCAAGCTGCGGCTGCTGGCGAGCTATTCGCTGCTGCGGCTGGATCTGCGGCCCACCCGCGCGGGCGTGCTGCCAAGCTCTCTGCGCAACGAAATCACCACGCCGGCGCACATCGCGTGGTTCCAAGCGCGTTCGGACCTTTCGTCGACGCTCCATCTCGACTTGACCTATCGCTACAATGCGGCGTTTCTCAATGGCTTGCAGCCCGCCCTGCATCAGGCCGACGTACGCCTGGCTTGGACGCCGCTCGAGCGCATCGAGCTGGAGGTAGGCGGCCGGGATCTTTTCGACCCGCAACACAGCGAGACGATCTCGTTTGAGGGGGACGTCGCGCGCGAGATCGGCCGCAATTTCTACGTCGGCCTGCGTTGGGGCTTGTGAGGCATCGCGTTGCGGCTCTCACGAATCACGATGACGCTCTCAGCCCTAGCCATCTTGACGGCGCCGTCGGCCGCGGCGCAAGGCCCGCCCACCGAGTATCAGGTCAAAGCGGCGTTTCTGTACCAATTCGCAAAGTTCGTACGCTGGCCCAAAAGCGCGTTCGAGTCGGCGCAAAGCCCTTGGCGGGTTTGCGTCGTCGGACATGATCCTTTCGGCGCGGCGCTGGACGAAACCTTGGAGCGCAGAAGCGCTCGCGGTCGAGCTTTTGAGGTGCTGCGCTTCGACCGCGCCGCGCGACGTCGGAGGCTGCCACATCCTCTTCGTGGACGATGTAGCCGCCTGGGCAAGGATCTTATCCGAGATCGGCGATCAACCGACGCTGACCGTCTCGGATCGGTCCGGATTTGTCGAAACAGGGGGTGTGATGGAGTTCGAGCTCGACCATCAGCGGGTGCGCTTCAGCATCAACGCCGCCCAAACGCATCGGGCGGGTTTGGAGTTCCCTTCCCAGTTGCTTGTATTGGCCAAGCGGGTGATCGAAGAGTGAAATTTCGCCGCCGCCTTCTGGAGCTGAAGCTCAACCAAAAGCTCTCGCTGCTGATGCTGGCGGCGCTGACGGCCGCCGCCGCCGCGTCGCTGGGAGGCTCCTACTGGTACGACGCCCGCGGCGACTACGAGGAAGCGCTTCGCGAGCTCGAGACCCTCGGCCAAATCATCGGCCGCAACAGCACGGCGGCGCTGGCGTTTCAAGACGCGCAAGGCGCGAAAGAGGTTCTCCAGGCGCTCAGCGCCGACTCTTCCATCGAGCGTTGCGTGTTGTACGACTCAGCGCGACGGCAGTTCGCGGGCTACCGCCTGGGTTCCGTGACCCAAGGCCCCGCAATCGAGCCGGGCGGGTACGGCGTGCGGCGCAACGGCGACCGCATCGAGTTGCACCAGCCGATCATGTTCGACGGCGACCGTTTGGGATCGCTGTGGATTGAAATCAACACCAATGGTCTGTCGCGACGCCGCCGCGACCAGTTGAAGAGCAGCGCCGCCGTCTGGGCCCTCGCGCTGCTGGGCGCGTTCGCGCTCTCGTTCCGACTCCAAAAGCTGATTTCCCAGCCGCTCGTCGAGCTGACCGAGACCGCGCGGGACGTGCGCGCCGACAATGATTACAGCCTGCGAGCCAAAAAAAGGTCGCGAGACGAGATCGGTGAGCTCGTCGATTCGTTCAACGCCATGCTCAAGCGCATTCAGGAGCGCGACCGCCAACTGCAACAGAGCCGCAGCACCTTGGAGGATCTGGTCGCCCGCCGCACCGCCGAGCTGCGCCGCACCAACGCCGAGCTGATCGGCGCTCGCGATCGCGCCGAAGAGAGCGCGCGGCTCAAGAGCGAGTTCCTGGCCAACATGAGCCACGAGATCCGCACTCCGATGAACGGAGTGATCGGCATGACCGAGCTGCTCCTGGAGCAAGACCTCGACAAGGAAGAGCGCGACTACGCCGAGACGATCCGCGGCAGCGCGCAGGCTCTGTTGACCATCATCAACGACGTGTTGGACTTCTCGAAGATCGAAGCCGGCAAGCTGGAGTTCGAGCACGTGGAGTTCGACCTGCCCGACATCGTCGACCGCAGCGCCGGCCTGCTCGCCTCGCGCGTTCGGGCGAAAAGCGTCGAGTTCACCGTGCTCATCGGCGACCAGGTTCCGCGGCGGGTGATGGGCGATCCGGTTCGCATCCAGCAAGTGCTGCTCAATCTGGCGGGCAACGCGGTCAAATTCACCGAAGCGGGGGAAGTGGCCGTCGAGGTCTCGCGCATCGGCGGCGCCGACGCGCGGCCGACCGTGCGTTTTGCGGTGCGGGATACGGGCGTGGGCATCGCGCAGAACGCCTTGCAGCGGCTTTTCCAACCGTTCGAGCAAGCCGACGGCAGCACCACGCGGCGCTTCGGCGGAACCGGGCTGGGGCTGGCGATCTCGAAGCGCTTGGTTGAGGGTCTCGGGGGCGTGCTCGACTGCGAAAGCCGGGTCGGACGCGGCTCGACTTTCTGGTTCGACTTGCCGCTCGATTCGGTGGATGCGAGGAGCGAGGAGCCGACCGCCGGGACGCTGACCGGGCGGCGCGTGCTGGTGGTCGACGACAACGCGACGAACCGCAAGATCCTCCGCCGCTACGCCGAGTCGTGGGGCATGCGCTGCGACGAGGCGGCCGACGCGGACGCGGCGCTCGAATTGCTCGACGACGACGCCGGGCCGCGGTACGACCTGGCGCTTCTCGACGTGCTGATGCCCGAACGCAGCGGCCTCGAGCTGGCTGCGGAAATTCGACGCCGCGGACGCTGGAAGGATCTGCCGTTGGTCATGCTGGGATCGGAAGGCCGGCGGAACGCGATGCGCGTCGACGACGGCGTCGACATCAAGGCTTACCTGCTGAAGCCGATCAAAAAGTCAACGTTGTTCGATTGCCTCTCGAACGTCCTCAGCCGGACGAATCGCGGCGGGCAATCGCGGGCGCAGCCGCAGCCGGCGCAGCCGCGGCCGGCGTCGCCGCAGCCTGCCGATAACGACAACGGCGGGCGCCGCATCCTGCTGGTCGAGGACAACGCGGTGAATCGCAAGGTCGCGCTGCTGTTCCTCAAACGCCTCGGTTATCGCAGCGAGGCGGCGGTGAACGGCGTCGAAGCCGTGGAAGCTCTTCGCGGCGGTCGCTTCGACGCCGTGCTGATGGACTGTCAAATGCCCGATATGGACGGCTATCAGGCGACCAAGCAGATCCGCCGCATGGAATCGGGAGGCCGCCGCACTCCCGTCATCGCTCTCACGGCGAACGCCATGCGGGGCGATCGCGAGCGTTGCCTCGAAGCCGGCATGGACGACTACTTGAGCAAGCCGCTGGAGCTCAAGTCGCTGGCCGTCAAGCTACGCGAGTGGACTGACGCCGCGGCCTCCGCCGAAGCGCGCGCGAGCCAGTATACTCGGACGGAATGAAGGGTTCTCTCGCGACCCGGCTGCGCTTGGCGCTGCTGTGTCTGCTGTCAGCCGGGGCCGCCGTCGCGGCCCAGCCCAACATCCTATGGATCACGATCGAGGACTTGAGCCCCGAGCTGGGCTGCTACGGCGATCCCTACGCCGTCACTCCCGCGATCGACCGGCTCGCAGCCGAAGGCGTGCTCTACGCCCGCGCTTTCTCGAACGGCGGCGCCTGCGCGCCCGCGCGCTCGACGCTCATCACCGGCATGTACCCGCCCGTGATCGGCACGCATCACATGCGCTCGCAGGGCCGCCCGCCCGCGTTCGTGCGCGGGTTCACCGAGTACCTGCGCCAAGCCGGCTACTACTGTTCGAACCACTCCAAGACGGACTACAACTGGATCGCGCCCGACTCGACCTGGGACGCCGTCGACCCGGACTGGCGCAAACGCGGCTGGAGCGCGCGCGGCGACAAGCCGTTCTTCACGGTCATCAACCTGCTCGAAACGCATTCGAGTCAGGTCTACCAGCCCTGGGTCGATTGGGAGTCGCGGCGAGCGGCCCTCGACGAGGCCTCGCGTCACGATCCGGCCAAGGCGCGGGTTCCGCCCTACTACCCCGATACGCCCGAGACACGCGAAATTCTCAAGCGCTACGCCGACAACGTCACCTACGTCGACCGTGAGGTGGGCGAGATCCTCCAGCAACTCGAGGCCGACGGATTGGCCGACGACACGATCGTTTTCTTCTACTCCGATCACGGCACGGGATTGCCGCGCAGCAAGAGCTTCCTGTTCGAATCGTCGCTGCACGTGCCGTTGATCATTCGCTTTCCTGAAAAGTACGCCGATCTGGCGCCGGCGGCCCCCGGCGGACGGGTCGAGCGGCCGGTGGCCTTCGTCGACTTCGCCCCGACCGTGCTGAGCCTGGCGGGCGTCAAGGCGCCGGACTATTTCCAGGGCGACGCCTTTCTGGGCGAGCGAGCCGGCTGGCCTTCGACGTTCGTCTACGGCTACCGCGACCGTATGGACGAGCGCTACGAGTTCATTCGATCCATCCGCGACGGGCGCTTCAAGTACATCCGCAATTTCTTTCCGCATCTGCCTTGGTTCCACGACCAGACGCGGTTGTATCCCAGCACGAATCCTCTGCTCGAGGTTTGGCAGGCGCTGGCCGACGCCGGCAAGCTCAAAGGTCCGGCGGCGATTTACATGGCGCCGCGCAAGCCCGCCGAGCAGCTCTTCGACTTGCGCGACGACCCGGACGAGTTGAACAACCTGGCCGCCGACCAGAGGTATGCCGGCGTGCTTCGAAAAATGTCGGGCGCCCTGAAAAAGTGGCAGATCGCGAACCTCGACCTCGGCTTTCTGCCCGAAGGCGAGATGTGGCGGCGGTTCGACGGCCGCGCCTACGACGGCGTGCGGCGATCCGCGGACGCTTACCCGATCAAGCGCATCCTCGCGACGGCGGACTTGGTCGGCCGCCCCGGGTCGACGGATGAGCTCCTCGAGCGGCTTGCCGACCCCGACCCGACCGTCCGCTTCTGGGCGGCGACGGGCCTGGTGGCCCTGGGCGAGGGACACGATGAGCGCATTCGCGAGGCGCTCGAGCCCCGGCTCGACGACCAGGCGCCGGATACGGCCGTCGTCGCCGCCCAGGCCCTGTGCCTGCAAGGGGAATGCGCGCCGGCGCTCGCGGTCCTGGTGAAGCAGTTGCGGCAGGGACCGGAGTTTGTGGCCCTACGCGCCGCGAACGCCCTCGATCAGCTCGACCGCAAAGCCTTGCCCGCGGCGGACGCCATGCGCGAGATCATCGCGCCCGACGTCGGGCTCGAAGGGCGAGATTACTTCCGCGAAGTCCCCTGGACCCACTGGGTCCTGCGCGCGGCGCTGGCCGATCTCGAGCGTTGACGGCCCGTTTCCCCGATTGCGGCTAAATGAATCGGGGAAGTTGAACGATCTGAAGATAGACGACCGCTCGTTCGAGCGCGCCTATTTTCATATGACCCCGAAGGCTCCGATCAAAGTTCTGGTCGTCGACGACGACATCGCCACGCGAACGCTGCTGCGACGCTGGGTCGAGCGGGGCGTCAATGCGAAAGTCAGCGAGGCCGAGGACGGTTTGCAGGCCCTCGAGGCGATCGCCGAGAAGCCCATCGATCTCGTGATCTCCGACGTCAACATGCCCGTGCTCGACGGCATCGAGATGTTGCGCTTGCTGCGCGTCGATCCGCGCAACAAAGCGCTCGAGATTCTGGTGGTTTCGCATGTCGCGGCGGCGGACAGCGTGCGGAGCGCAATCGAGCTGGGTGCGTCGGACTACCTGCTCAAGCCGTTGCAGCACGACAGGGCGATGGATCGCATCAGGCGCGCCGAACAGCGCATCCTCGAGCGCCGCGGCCGGGAGGAAAGCGCGGCGGACAAGCCTCGCCTGGCGATCGCCGATCCGGCCGACGACTTCTGCGAAATGGCGAAGCGCCATCTCAGCGGCGCTTTCTCGGTGAGAACGTCCAGATCCGTCGCCGAGATGCTCGTGCAGATCCTGCGCTGGCGCCCGCGGGCCGTCCTGCTGTCGCCCAAATTGCCCGGGCTCGACTTGAACGTCTTGTTCGAGCGCGTCAAGACGCTGCACTCGGATCAGTGGCCGCTGTTCGTACAATTGCGCGAACCGGGATCGAGCGACGACCAGGAGCAAGCGCGGGAAGCCGGCTACGGCGCGGCGATCACCAAGAGCTTCGTGGGCCGCACGCTGCTCGACGAGGTCTCCGAGGTCGTGCTCGGGCTGCCCAAGTCCGCCGAAACTTTCTCGACCTGGGCGGACTTTTTCAAGGAAGAGCTCATCGTCGGCCTCTACCAGACCCTCGGCCTGATGACCGGGACCGAGCCGGAGGAAGCGGCGGAAGACGACGAGTCGTGGTCCGCCGAGATCTACGGACGCATCGCGATTCGAGCCGACGACGAGAGCTTCCTCATCCGCATCGGGTTCGACGGTCGCCTGCCGCTGACGGCGGAGCTCGGCAGCGCCTTGCTCGGCGAGCCGGTCGAGGGGGAAGAACGCAAGGACGCCTTCAAAGAAGTGTTGAACGTCGTGGCGGGCCGCCTACGCAACGCCTGCCAGGAGCGCAACTTGGGCGTGTCGATGGATCTGCCGGAAGCGGGGCCCGAGCCGCCGCCGGCCTGCGACGACCCGGCGTTCCAAATCGAGAAGGACTTCACCTGGAAGGCGGAGCACCGCTTGCGTCTGTCGCTCCAGGCGGAGTTGCTCGACGCACCGGTCGGAGACGCCGGCGAAGCGGCGCCCGAAGCCGCCAGCGAAGCGGCGCCCGAAGCCGCTGAAGAAACGGCCGCGGCGCCTGTTCAGCCCGGCTGAGCCTTACCAGGTGCGGTCGATCCCGACGACTTGATAGCCGCCGGCTTGCTTGCGCAGGTAGACGGTCACCGTCTTGGCCGGGTCGTCGCCCGTCAGATGCGCGCTGCAGTACGAGCCGTCCGCGGCGTCCGAAACGGCGGTCGGCAGCCGCGCGCCTGACGCGCCCTCGATCGCAGCCGACGCGCCGGTCGCATTGTCGAAGCGCGCCCACGAAATCGCGATTTCCGGCTTATCGAACAAGCCGTAGCGGTCGCCCAAGTGGACGTACTCCAAGCGGCCGTCCCGCACGGCGAACTCGTCGAGCGGCAGCACGCGGCTGAAGTATTCCATGCCGATCTTGTCACGGCGCTTCCGCAGACACGTGATCAGCCACTCGGCGGCCTCTTTGTCGGAATACTCCGCCGACTCGACCAGCGCCCGGATGTCGTCGTCGCTGAAGGCCATCACCTTCTTCGCGCCCCAGTAAGTGTCGTCCGGCCGGCGATTGACGAAGGCGGGATTCCGGTATTCCGGCTTCCATTCGTCCGGTTCGTAGATCTCCCACTCGAAGCGCCCGATCGAGGGGTAGCTCTTGTAATGCCAGCGGTACCAGCGGGGCACGTAGAAGCCCAGCGTGAGGATCTGTTTGAGAGCCGGCCCGAGCTCGTAAAGGTATTGGTTGCCGCCGCGCGGGCTGTTCGGCTCTTCGCTGGCGCTGCCGAGCAGCGACCCGAAGTCGATCAGGTAGTGCCGCACGAATTGTTTGTCGTCCTCGTTGGCCAGCATGTCGAGCGTGTTGATGGCGCGCGAGTCGTCGTGACCCAGCCACGAAGCGAACACATACAGGCCGCGCAGGTCGCGGCGGCTCTCGTGCGGGTAGATGTCGTTGGGATCGTCCGAGCGCGTCCCGTAGTAGCGAAAACCGCCGATAGGCTTGCCCTTCAGCAGCCGGCTCGCAAGCGCCTGAATCGAGCCGTCGGGCTCGCGCGGCACTTTGCGCAGGATTGGCAGGATGTCACCCGGCTCCATGGCCCGCGTCTTTTCGTCATCGCCAAGCACCGTCGTGCCGGGAGCGATCGCGAGACGATCCGGCGTGAAGCGGACGATGTAGTTCTCCGGCACGTTGTAGCCGAGCGCATGGAAGAACCGCGAGCCAAGATAATCCGCCCCGGAGGCCATCTCCGGATTGGTCAAGGGGTCGAACTTGAGCAGGTATCGCTCGCCCGCCGAGTCCTCGATCATGAAGCCGGGAGTCAGGCCCTCGTTCTTCGCCGACACCACGCTCCAAACCCCCTCTTGCGGGGGATGCTCGTCGCCGGGTCCGCGTATGAGCTCCTGACGCGTCATGGACCGATGACCGATGCGGTTGGTGAACCATTCGCTGTCGGGGACTTCGCCGAGCGTGTTCACCGCTTGGGCCGGCAGGTCGCCCGGCTTGGCGTCCTCCGGATGCTCGCCCGGCTTCGCGAAGGTGTTCAGGAAGTAGTCGTAAAAGTCGTTGAGGTCGCGCTTGACGGCCGGCGCCGGCAGCGGCGGCGGCATGGCCCACAGCGGATCGTCGCGGTAGAACTTCTGCGCTCCGAGCAGGAGCGGCGCCGCCAGGACGACGACGGCGACGAAGCCGGCCTTGATCCGGTTTGCGAAACGCGACCACACTAGAACGGGCTCCCGAATTTCAACCAAACGCGCGCTCCTTCGTGAGAAAAGCCGAAGTCGAGGCGCAAGAACGACGTGTTGCGAATATTGAATCGAAACCCGAACCCGGCCGCCGTTTCCAACTCGCCCAGGTCGAAATCCTGCGGGTGCGGCGCCGCTTGCCCGGCGTCGAAGAACAGCGCCATATCGAGACCGCTGAACGCCTCCCAACGATACTCGGCGTTGAACGCCAGGATGTTGTCGTCGTAGAAACGATAGTTGCGAAATCCGCGCAGCTCTCGCGAGCCGCCCACGTAGGGCTTCAAGTAGAACGGCACGGTCCGGCCGTCGGCGGCGTGGTCCAGCTCAGTGTGGCCGCGCAGCAGGATGACGCGGCGACCGTTGAAAAAGCCGAAGTACTTCTGCGCTTCCAGATCGATCTTTCTGAAATCGTGAAGGCCTAGAGTGCGGTCGTCATAGAACGTCAGCGCCGCGCGCAGCAGAGCGCCGCTGCGCGGCAGACTCGCGTTGTCGCGGGAATCGACTTGCGCGAAAACGCCGTAGCGCAGAAAGTTGGATTGGTTCGCGAGGCCAGGGACTTCCGCCGGCGAAAACAGCTCTTCGGTCGACGGATAGTCCGGGCGATTCCCGGGCCCGGTGTTCACCAGCAGCGCTCCGGCGGTCGCCCCGACTTCCACGTACCGTCGCGACGGTCGAAAGAAGACGGTGCCGTCAAACGCGGTGTCTTCGAGCTTGAACGACGTGCGGTTCGACAACTCCGAATCGGGTCCGATGCCAAAAAAGTCGACGCGCGTCAAATCGCGATGCTCGGCGTGCAAGTCAAAACCCGTCCTGCCGTTCGCCAGTTGCGGCGCCGACAGCCCCAGCTCGTATGCCCAGGACGCCGATGTCGCAATCGTCGCCGAGTTGTCGAACTTGAACAGACGACGCGGGCCGAACCGCTTACGGTATCCGACCCCCATCGCAAACCCTTGACCGCTCCCCGAACCTCCGATCTTGGGATAGACGCCCTCGACTTCCGACGAGAAGCGCCGCAAGATCCGCTGCTCGTTCAGAATTGCCAGCTTCTTTTCAATTGGCTCGGGCTCGGCGGGCGCCAAGTGTTGGGCCTTCTCCAAGCGTTCTTGTTGGATGATCTCAGCCCGCGTCTCCGCCTCTTGCGCCGTCGCCTGTTGCAACGGCGAGGCCGCAAACACAATCGCCCCAAACAGCCCTGCAAGGCGTCCGGCGCGCGCTCCTTTGCAGCGGCGGATATCTAGAGGATGGCGCATAGATCCGGAGCAACCGGAGAAACGGAAAGGGCGGGCCTCGTAGGACTCAAAATAGCATTCTCTCGGCTGCATTTAACCTAGCGACGGAACTAACAGATGCACTGCCTTGAGCGGCTGTTACGGAGGCTGCGATGTCGCGAGCCGGTGCTAGGATGCAGAGCGATGGATGTTGAAACGGTCCGGCGCTGGGTTTCGGAGGCCAAGCGAATCGTCGGTTTCAGCGGCGCGGGCATCTCGACCGAGTCCGGCATCCCGGACTTTCGCAGCCCCAACGGCGTCTGGGCGCGCAACCGCATGATCGAGTTTGACGAATTCGTCAGCAGCCGCGAGGGCCGCGTCGAATACTGGCGACAAAAGGCCGAGCCTGGCCCGCCATGCGCGACGCTCGGCCGAACGCCGGCCACGAGGCTTTCGTCCAACTGCACCGCGACGGCCGTCTCGCCGCCATGATCACGCAAAACATCGACGGCCTGCACCAGCGCGCCGGCTTGCCGGGAGAGGTCGTTTACGAAGTCCACGGCACGACCGTCGAGTCCGCCTGCCTGAGCTGCGACTATCGCGAGCCCTCGGATGAGTCATGCCGCCGCGTGGCGGCAGGCGACCTCGCGCCGGAATGTCCCGACTGCGGCGGCTTCCTCAAGCCGGCGACGATCTCGTTCGGCCAGTCGATGCCGCGAGCCGTGCTGCAAGCCGCCGAGCGGCATGCCCGCGACTGCGACCTGTTTCTCGCCGTCGGCTCTTCGCTGGCGGTCTATCCCGCGGCGCTGCTGCCGGTCATCGCCAAACGCAGCGGCGCTCGGCTGGTGATCGTCAACCGCGACCCGACTCCGCTCGACGACGGCGCGGATTGCGTACTGCGCGGGGCGCTCGGCGAGATCCTGCCGGCGCTGGTCGGCGCGCCCGCCTAGCCGGCTAGCTCTTCAGGATTTGCCGCAGCACGTACTGCAGAATGCCGCCGTTCTTGTAGTACTGCACCTCTTGCGGCGTGTCGATGCGCACCAAGGCTTTGAACTCCTTGGGCTCTCCCTCGTCAGGCGTGACGCGGACGGCGGCTTCCTTGGCCTCGCCGCCTTGCATGCCGACGATGTCGTACTTCTCGCGGCCGGTCAGGCCGAGCGACTCGACCGAGTCGCCGTCCTTGAACTGCAGCGGCATCACGCCCATGCCGATCAGGTTCGAACGGTGGATGCGCTCGTAGCTCTCGACCAGCACGGCGCGGACGCCCAGCAGCAGCGTGCCCTTCGCCGCCCAGTCGCGCGACGAGCCCGAGCCGTACTCCTTGCCGCCCAGGATGATCAGCGGCACGCCCGCCTCCTGGTACTTCATCGAGGCGTCGTAGATCGACATGCGCTCGTCGCCGGGCAGATACTCCGTCCAGCCGCCCTCGGTGCCGGGCGCGAGCTTATTCCGCAGGCGCACGTTCGCAAAGGTGCCGCGCATCATCACTTCGTGGTTGCCGCGCCGCGAGCCGTAGGAGTTGAAATTCTTCTTCTCGACGCCCTGCTCCTTGAGCCACTTGCCGGCGGGCGAATCTTCTTTGATGGCGCCGGCGGGAGAGATGTGGTCGGTGGTGACGCTGTCGCCGAGCAAGGCGAGCACGCGCGCGCCCGCGATGTCGGGCATGTCCGCGGGCTCCGGGCCCATGTCGGTGAAGAACGGCGGCCGCCGAATGTAAGTGGAAGAGCCGTCCCAGTCGTACAGCTCCGAGTCCGGCGCCTCGAGCGAGGCCCACTTCTGCTCGCCCTGGAAGACGTTGGCGTAGGTCTGCTGGAACATTTCGGAGTTGACGGTCTTTTGGATCGTCTCCTGAATCTCCGCTTGCGTCGGCCAGATGTCTTTGAGGTAAACGTCCTTGCCCTCGAGGTCCTTGCCGAGCGGATCGTTGATCAGGTCCATGTCCATGCGGCCGGCGAGCGCGTAGGCGACCACCAAGGGCGGCGAGGCGAGGTAGTTCATGCGCACTTCCGGATGCACGCGACCCTCGAAGTTGCGATTGCCCGAGAGCACCGCGCACACCGCCAGGTCGCCCTTCTTGATCGCCTCGGAAACTTCCGCCGGCAGCGGGCCGGAGTTGCCGATGCACGTCGTGCAGCCGTAGCCGACCAGGTTGAAGCCGATCATGTCGAGGTATTCGGACAGGCCGGATTTCTCGAGATACTCGGTGACCACTTTCGATCCGGGCGCGAGCGAGGTCTTCACCCAGGGCTTGGCTTGCAGACCCTTCGCGACGGCCTTTTTGGCGACCAAACCGGCGGCCATCATCACGGCCGGGTTCGACGTGTTGGTGCAGCTCGTGATGGCGGCGATCACGACCGCGCCGTGGTCGATCGTGCAGTCCGCGCCGCGGACATGAAGCTGCACGCCCGTCGCCTGCGCGGCTTGCACCCCGCCCGCGGCCTTCATCTCTTCGATGTTGTCGCCTTTGGGCGCCGTCTCGGCCGGGCCGCTCCGCAGCGAGAGAATCTGGTCGAGCGCCGCCTTGAAGCCTTGCTTGGCCGACTTGAGCGGCACGCGGTCCTGCGGGCGCTTCGGGCCTGCGAGCGAGGGCTCGACGTCGCCCATGTCGAGCTCGAGCGTGTCGCTGTAGAGCGGGTCGGGCGAGGCGTCGGTGCGGAACATGCCCTGTTCCTTGGCGTACGCCTCGACCAACGCCACCGCTTCGTCCGAGCGACCGGTAAGCCGCAAGTACTTCAGCGTCTCGTCGTCGATCGGGAAGATGCCGCAAGTCGATCCGAACTCCGGCGACATGTTGCCCAGCGTGGCCCGGTCGGCCAGCGGCAGGTGCGACAAGCCGTGGCCGAAGAACTCGACGAACTTGCCCACGACGCCCTTCTTACGCAGCATCTCGGTGACGGTGAGCACGAGGTCGGTCGCCGTGGCGCCTTCGGGCAGCTTGCCGCTGAGCTTGAAGCCGATCACCTGCGGAATGAGCATCGAGACCGGCTGGCCGAGCATGGCCGCCTCGGCTTCGATGCCGCCCACGCCCCAGCCCAGCACCCCGAGGCCGTTGACCATCGTCGTGTGCGAGTCCGTGCCGACGAGCGTGTCCGGGTACGCTTGCAGCACGCCGTCGTTTTCGACCGCGAAGACCACGCGCGCCAGGTATTCGATGTTCACCTGATGGACGATGCCGGTCTCGGGCGGCACGACCTTGAAGTTGTCGAAGGCCTTCTGGCCCCACTTGAGGAACTGGTAGCGCTCGCGGTTGCGGCTGTATTCGAGCTCGGTGTTGAACTTGAGCGCTTCGATGCTGGCGAAGTTGTCGACCTGCACCGAGTGGTCGATCACGAGCTCGGCCGGCTGCAATGGGTTGATGCGCTTGGCGTCGCCGCCCATGGCCTTCATGGCCTCGCGCATGGCGGCGAGATCGACGACGGCGGGGACGCCCGTGAAGTCCTGCATCAGCACGCGCGCCGGCCGAAAGGCGATCTCTTTGCTCGGCTTGGCTTTGGGATCCCAGTCGAGCAGCGCTTGGATGTCTTCGGCGTTGACGGTCTTGCCGTCTTCGTAGCGCAGCAGGTTTTCGAGCAGGATCTTGAGCGAGAACGGCAGGCGCTCGACTTTGGCTTTGTCGAGTGCGTCGAGGCGGTAAATCCGGTAGTTCTTCGAGTTGAGGGAGAGGCTCGCTTGCGCGCCGAAGCTGTTCATTTATAGGTCCTTTACTGGTCGGGGGTTGAATCTATTATGTTCGCACTCCGACCTGCGAGGGACAACCGAGGCATCAAAGGTTCAAGGCTGCGATGATGTGACGCATGAGGACGACGATCACGCTGGACGACGATGTCGTGCGTCTGCTCGCGGACCTGCGGAAACAAAGCGGCGGGACTTTCAAGGACGTCGTCAACCGCGCGCTACGGGCCGGGCTTCGCGATCTCCGGCGAAAACCGGCGTCCCCGCGCGGAGCTCCGACCGACCCGGTGTTTCTGGGCCAGTGTCGACTCGACAACCTCGACAACATATCCGACGTGTTGGCATCTGCTGAAGGCGAAGGCCCGCTCCGCGCGACCCCTAAGCCGCGCGGCTGAACCAGCGATACGCCAGGGCCCCAACGACGATGGTCGCCAGCGTGGCCAGCGCTTCGAGCTGCTTGCCCCAAGCGAAGTAGCAGAAGATCAGCGCGTTCGCGCCGACGTACAGCGCCGGCGCCAGCGGCCAGGCGAAGCTCACCGCGGGCAGCTTCTTCCAGCCCGGACGCTGCCGGAAGCGAAACAGCGCAAACACCGACAGCGCCGTGAACAGCCACAGCGTGAAGCCGATGTAGTAACCCAGCGTCTCGAACGTTCCGGTCAAGATCAGCAGGATCGTGAACGCGCCTTGCGCCAAGATCGCCACGTAGGGGGTCTTGAAGCGCGGATGGATCTTCGCCGCCGCCGGAAAGAAGGCCTTGTTCTGCGCCATGGCGTAGTACACGCGCGGCCCCACCAGACACATGGCGTTGATCGTCGCCAGCAGCGATGCGGCCATGGCCGCGGCGAAGAATCCGCCGCCGCGCGCGCCGAACAGCGCTTCCGCGGCCTGCGCGCCCACGGCGATGACGCCCTTCATTTGTTCCAGCGGATTGGCGTAGAGATAGAGGCAGTTCAGCGCGACGTAGAACAGCGTCACGAAGATCGTGCCCGTCATCATGGCCTTCGGCAGCGTGCGCTCGGGGTCTTGAATCTCCTCGGCGACGTAGACGGCGGCGTTCCAGCCCGAATAGGCCCAGTAGACGAAGACCAAGCTCAGGAAAAACTGCGCCGACAGCGGCGTGTCGGACGTGCGCACGGCGGCCTCGGAGAAGTGTCCCCAATCGCCGTCGCCGATCGTGAAGCCGAGCACGAGCAGCAAGCTCAGCACGGCGAGCTTCATGAAGGTCAGCCCGTTTTGCATCTTCGAGGCGAGCTCCACGCCGAGGATGTTGATGAGCGGTCAGCGCGGCCACGATGGCGCAGCCCAGCAGCGCGCCCGCGCCCAGGTTCACCGACAGCGGGCCGAGGGCGATGCGCATCGCCGCTTCGCTCCGCGGATCGAGCGCCGGATTGAAATACCCCAGATACGAGACCAACGCCAAGCTGGTCACCGCGATCGGCGCTGAAAAGCCCGCCGTGAAGCTGACCCACCCGTCGATGAATCCCCACGACGGGCCGAAGCGCTCCGACAGGTAAACGTATTCGCCGCCGGAACGCTGAAAGTTCACTCCCAGCTCGGAGTAGCAGAGCGCTCCCAGCAGCGCCACGAAGCCGCCGACGAACCAGATGCCGACGACCAACGCGGGCGAGCCGAGATCCCCGGCGAGAAAGCCGCTGGTGCCGAAAATCCCGGTCCCGATCATGTTGGAGACGACCAGGGCCAGGGCGCCGATGAATCCGATCCGGCGCACGAGCGGTGACGATTCCATACGATAACGTTACATACGCACGGGGGAGAGGCAAGGACGCAACCAGGATTTTGCGCCCGCTCGGGCGTGCAGGCGCTTGCGGCGGCGAAGCCGCTCTAGATGATCGACGAACAAATCGAGGCGCGCGGAATCCGCGACCCTCGTGTGCTCGACGCCTTCCGCCGCACGACGCGCGCCGATTTCGTCCCCGCGGACATCGCCGCTCAAGCCTATGAGGACCAGGCCTTGCCGATCGGCTACGGCCAGACGATCTCGCAGCCGTACATCGTAGCGGCGATGACCGCGATGCTCGACGTCGAGCCGCATCATCGGGTCCTCGAAGTCGGCACGGGCTCGGGCTATCAGGCGGCGATCCTGTCGCACCTCGCCAAGCGCATCTATTCGATCGAGGTCGTCGAGCCGCTCGGCCTCGCGGCCCGCGAGCGGCTGAAGCGCTTGGGCTTCGACAACGTCGAGGTGCGCATCGGCGACGGCTACCAGGGCTGGCCCGAGCAGGCGCCGTTCGACCGCGTCATTCTGACCGCCTCGCCGCCCGAGATCCCGCAAGCTCTTGTCGATCAGCTCGCGCCGGGGGGCCGACTGGTGGCCCCGGTGGGAGAGCGCGCCGATGTGCAATACCTGATGACGGTCGACAAGGACGCTGACGGCAACGTGACCCTGCGGAAAGGCGACGCCGTGCGCTTCGTGCCGATGGTCAAAGGACGCGACGAGCCGTAGTCAGCGAATCGGGCCGCGGCCTTGCGGGACCGAGTCGCGAATGCGCACGAGGCTCGGCACGGCCTCGGCGACGGTCCTCACCCCGGCCATGCCCATGTCAAGCGCCAACTCGGTCTTGAGCAGCTCGATCACGCGCTCGACGCCTTGGCGCCCGTAAAGCGTCAGCCCCCACAGGTACGGGCGCGCGACGCCTACCGCATCGGCCCCGATCGCCAGCGCCTTGAGCACGTCCGACCCGCGCCTGAAGCCGCCGTCGACCATCACCGCGATCCTGCCGGCCGCCGCCGCGACGCATTCGGGCAGCGCCTCGATCGGGCCGCCCGTATGGTCGAGCTGCCGCGCGCCGTGGTTGGACACGACGATGCCGTTGACGCCGATCTCGACCGCGCGCGTCGTGTCTTCGTGCGTCAGGATGCCCTTCAAGATGATGGGCAGCTCGGTCATGTCGCGCAGCGTCTTTACGTCTTCCCAAGTCGGCGTCGGGAAGGGCAGCGAGGGGTAGCCGCCGGTCGTCCAAGGCACGTCGTTCTCTTTGTAGACGAGGTTGCCGTCCAGATCACGCGGGATGCCGGCGTCGCACCAGCGGCGCACGAACTTGTTGTGAATCGAGCGCTCGCGGTTCGACACGTGCATGATGTCGACCGTGAAGCAGATGCCCGAGCAGCCGAGGTCTTCGAGCTTGTCGACGAAGTCCTGCATGGTGTTCTCGTTGCGCAGGTGGGAGCCGGTGGTGAGCTGCCACCAGTGCTTGGGGCCGTCGGCCGAGCCGACGAAGTCGTCGACGCCGCCGTTCGAGATATACATGCACCCGGCGGCCGCGGCGGCCTTGGCCGTTTCGAGCTCGCCGCCCGAGCGGAAGCACTCCTTGCCGCCGGCCGGGTCGATGAAGATCGGGAACGGCAGGTCCATGCCAAGCACGTGCGTCTTGAGGTCGATCGTCGAGACGTCGCGCAGGTGGCGCGGCCGCAGGATGATCCGGCGGAAGGCGTTGCGCGCGTCCTCGAGAGCGGCTTCGTCGGACGAGCCTTCGGCCATGTAGTCCCAGGCCAACGGATCGAGGTAGCCTTTGGCGGCGCGTGCGAAGTCGAAGGTGTTGATCAGGTCTTCGATCGGCGGCGGCGTCTTATCAGTGGCCGTCGCGGCGCGAACCTGTTCGAGCAGCGGCGAGGAGAGCAAGAAGGCGGCCAGGCCCTTCAAGGCGGAGCGGCGGTCGGTAGGCGTCGACGACCACGGTTCGGGATTCGGTTGGGGGATCGAGAAATCGGAAGACATGCCGCTGAGAACGCTACCATGCCCGCCGGTGAGCAGACAAGAACGCTACCGCCAACGGACAGGTCTCCTTCCACGGCATTTGGCGAGTCCGGACGCCCAAGACTCTTCTCCCTCCCTGCATACCGCCCCGCTACAATGACCTCGTGCGCGAGTTCGTTCGCCTGATCGAGGAGCCGCGCGTCTGTTCCTATCTCCCGGATCAGTCGGCGTCTCTCGAGTACCGCATCGTTCACGGCCTCGACTCCGGGGAATACGAAGACTTGCTCGCCCGCGGCTACCGCCGCTTCGGCCGCCAGCTTTTCCGGCCGCAGTGCCTGGGCTGCCGCCAATGCGTCAGCGTCCGCGTCCTCGTCCAAGAGCATGAGGCCTCGGCGAATCAGCGGCGCGTGCTCAAGGCCAATAGCGGCATCCGCGTGGTCCAGGAGCCGGTGTACGTCACCGACCGCCACGTCGAGCTCTACAACCGCTATCACACCTTCATGGCGGGCGAGCGCGGCTGGCGCAAGGACCTGATCAACCGCGGCGACTATTACGAGTCATTCGTGGCCGGCGGCGGCGACTTCGCGTCGCAGTGGCTCTACTACGACGGGACGAAGCTGGTCGGCGTCGCCCTCATGGACGAGACGCCGCGCTCGATCTCGCTGGTTTACTACTTTCACGAGCCGGACTGGCGCCGCTCGAGCCCCGGCACGTTCTCGATCCTGACGCAGCTTGATTACGCCAAGCGTCGCGGCAAAGCTTGGGCCTACCCCGGCTATTGGATCCCCGCCAACCGCTCGATGGCCTACAAGGGGCGCTTCCGGCCGTTCGAAAAGCTGCTCGCCCAGCCGGGCGACGCCGAAGAGCCGCGCTGGGTGCGCCACGGCGCCGAGATGGGCCAAAGGGTGGCCTAAGCGGTTCGATCAGCGGCGAGCGGGCGCTTCCGATCCTTGTACAATGATCGGGCCCACGTCATGACTCGCACCATAATCGCCGCTCTCGCCTTGTCCGTCGCCCTCTCGGCCGCCGACAAGCCGAACATCCTGTTCATCTTCTCCGACGACCACGCCTACCAGGCGATCTCGGCTTACGGCTCGAACCGCAACCACACGCCGAACCTGGACCGCATCGCGCGCGAAGGCATGCTCTTCCGCAACGCGATGGTCACCAACTCGCTGTGCGCGCCCAGCCGCGCGGTGATCCTCACCGGCAAGTACAGCCACCTCAACGGCATCCTCGACAACCGCAACGTCTTCGACGGCGAGCAGCAAACCTTCCCCAAGCTGATGCGCCAGGCCGGCTACCAGACCGCCATCGTGGGCAAGTGGCACCTCAAGACCGACCCCACCGGCTTCGACTACTGGGAAGTGCTGCCCGGCCAAGGCAACTACTACAACCCGGACTTCCGCACACCCGCCGGACAGGTCAACCACAAGGGCTACGTGACCGACGTGATCACGGACCTCGCTCTCGACTGGCTCCAGAACAAGCGCGACAAGAGCAAGCCCTTCATGCTGATGTACCAGCACAAGGCGCCGCACCGGAACTGGATGCCGCCGCCGCGGTACCTGACCCTATTCGACGGCGTCGACATCCCCGAGCCGCCGACGCTGTTCGACAACTACCTCAACCGCGCCTCCCCGGCTTCGAAGCAGCTCATGGAGATCGGCGAGCACATGATCTGGGGCCACGACCTCAAGGTCGTCCCCGAGCCCGACGACCCCACCTACAAGCAGTACATGAGCAGCTACGGCCGGCTCGATCCCGAGCAGAAGGCCATGTGGGACGCCGCCTACGAGCCCAAGAACGCAGCCATGAAGAAGATGGACCTGCACGGCCGCGACCTGGTGCGCTGGAAATACCAGCGCTACATGAAGGACTACCTGCGCTGCGTGCAAGCCGTCGACGACGAGGTCGGGCGCGTGTTGCGCTGGCTCGACGCCCAGGGTTTGGCCGACAACACGATCGTCGTCTACAGCTCCGACCAGGGCTTCTACCTCGGCGAGCACGGCTGGTTCGACAAGCGCTGGATGTACGAAGAGTCGCTCAAGACTCCGCTGTTGGTGCGCTGGCCGGGCGTGGTCAAGCCGGGCGCCGAGTCCGACGCGATGGTCTCGAACCTCGACTACCCGGAAACGTTCCTCGACATCGCGGGAGTCAAGGCCCCGGCCGACATGCAGGGCCGCAGCCTCGTGCCGATCCTCAAAGGGACGACGCCCAACGACTGGCGCACGAACTTCTACTACCACTACTACGAGGGCCCGCCGCTACAGGCCGCGCACAACGTCGCGCGCCACGACGGCGTCAGAACCAAGCGCTACAAGCTGATCCACTACTACATCGACGAGGAGTGGGAACTTTTCGACCTCGAGAAAGACCCGCAAGAGATGCACAGCGTCTACGGCGACCCGGCCTACTCAGGCGTCGAAGCCGACCTGAAGCGCCAGTTGACCGAGCTGCGCCAAAAATACAAAGTTCCCGACAAGGACCCGGACTTATAGACGGCGCTTCGTCGGATGTTGTTGATTTTAAAGTCTTAGCCCGATTCTACGAGCTCGGCGAGGCGGTCCAGATTGTTTCGTTTTGTTCCGTTCTGTGCCATTTTGTGCCGTTTTGTGCCGTGCTTTGCCGCGTCGCGCCGTTGTGCTCCATTGGGCGCCGCGCCCGGCCCGCTTCGAGCGAATAAGTCTCTTTGAATCTGTCGCATACGGTCCGCGGTCCGTCCCTCTTTCAGGGTAGCGCGGGAGGCCAAGCCGGCTCGCCCGTCTACTTTTGTAAGCGTTTGAGCGCGCACAGGTTAATGCAACCCGTTTTGTCGAACAGTCACGATTCATGAAGATGGTTCCGAAAGAAAAGCGGACCGCAGTGGCGCGAGCGCTCGAGGAAGCGTTCGGCGAGCGGGACTTCGAAGACATCCGGCGGCTGACGGCGGGCCTCAGCTCGGCGCTGGTGTTTCGCATTGTCATGCGGGGGCGGCCTTGCCTGTTGAGGGTGATCACGCGCACGGATGCGATGGCCGACCCCACGCAGCAGTACGCCTGCATGCGCAGCGCCGCGGACCGCGGCATCGCCCCGCGCGTGCTGTACGCCAGCGTCGAGGATCGCGTGTCGATCACGGATTTCGTCGAGGCGCGCCCGTTGTGCGCCGAAGGGGCGTTGGCACGCATGCCCGGCGTGCTGCGCACGCTGCACTCGCTGCCGCCGTTCGCTAAGGCGAAGGCCGGAAACTACTTCGACATGGTGGAGGGGTTCATCGACAGGTTGGCGAAGAGTCTGCCGGAGGGCCTGAGCCGGGAATTGTTTGAGATCTATTCGCAGGTCGCGCAAGTCTACCCGCGCCGCGACGAGTCGGACTGGGTGTCATGCCACAACGACTTGAAGCCGGAAAACGTCCTTTTCGACGGCGATCGCGTCTGGCTCGTCGATTGGGAGGCGGCGTTTCTAAACGACCGCTACGTCGACTTGGCGGTCGCGGCGAACTTCGCCGTCAACAGCGCGGCGGACGAGCAAGCCTACCTAGAGAGGTATTTCGGGGAGGCCGCCGGCGAGTACAGGCTTGCTCGGTTCTATTTGATGCGCCAGGTGGCGCACGTCTTTTATGCGCTGGTGTTTCTGTCGCTGGCCGCGGCGGCGGGCAAGGCCGTTGACGCAGGCCAACGCGCGCCGGATTTTTGGGATTTCCATCGGCGGATGCTGGCCGGTGAGGTGAGTCTTGCCGATGCTGACGCGAAGTTGGAGTACGGGCTGGTTCACCTGGAACGGATTCGGGGGAATGTGCGGACGGAGAGGTTTCAGGAGGCGCTGCGCGCGGTCGCGGACTTTGCGCGGTAAGAGAAGTGGTGACAGGCGCTCCCGCCTGTCATATCCGCCGAGGTCGTCCTGCGGACGACTGTTACAGGCGAGAGCGCCTGTAGCCACCTTTCCCTACTCTGCGGGTCGAAATCGGGCTCACGCTAGAATGCCCGTATGCCTGACAAGCTCACTGACGCGCAGATCAAGGACGCTCTCGGCGGCCTTCCCGGCTGGAGCATGGTCGACGGCAAGCTGCACCGGGAATACAAGTTCCCCGACTTCACGCATGCGTTCGGATTCATGGCGGCCGCGGCGACGGCGATCGAGAAGCGCAATCACCATCCCGAGTGGTTCAACGTCTACAACACCGTCAAGATCGATCTGACGACCCACGACGCGGGCGGCGTAACCAAGTACGATACGGACTTAGCCGGCGTGCTCGAGGCGCTGGCCGACAAGCTGCTGTGACCGGGTTCCGGTCGGCGGCGCCGTGTATGCGCTAGCCCTCTCCTCGCCCGTTTGGAAAACCGATATAGAGAGCGGAATGCGCAAGACGAAGATACTGTGCACCCTCGGCCCCGCGTCGAGCAGTCCCGAGGTCATCGGCGAGCTGCTCGATGCCGGCATGAACGCCGTGCGCCTCAACTTCTCGCACGGCAAGCACGAGGACCACGCCGCCAACATCGAGCGCGTCCGCGCGGCCGCCGCAGAGCGCAACCGCATGGTGCCGATCGTCGCCGACCTGCAAGGCCCCAAGGTCCGCACCGGCAAGCTGCAAGGCGGCAAACCGGTGCAGCTCGCGAGCGGCCAAGAGCTGCGGCTCACCAACGAGCCGATGGTCGGCGACTCGACTTGCGTCTCGATCGACTATGCCTCGCTGGCGCAAGACGTCGAGGCGGGCGACAAGATCCTGCTCGCCGACGGCGCCGTGCACCTGGCCGTCCTGCGCCTGGAAAACGAAGACATCGTCTGCCGCGTGCTCAACGACGCCAAGCTCGGCGAGCGCAAGGGCGTCAACGTGCCCGGCGCGGAGATGTCGGTCCCGTCGATCACCGAGAAGGACAAGGACGACCTGAGGTTCGCGATGTCGCACGGCGTCGAGTACATCGCGCAATCGTTCGTGCGCCGCGCCAAGGACGTGCGGCTGGCCAAGAACCTGATGGAGTGGGCCAACTGCCCGGCGAAGATCATCGCCAAGATCGAGAAGCCGCAGGCGCTCGACGCGCTCGAAGAAATTCTCGAAGTCGCCGACGGCGTGATGGTCGCGCGCGGGGACCTGGGCGTCGAGCTCAACCCCTGGCAGGTGCCGATCGCGCAGAAACAAATCATCGAAGCGGCCGCGCGCTGGCGCAAGCCCGTCATCACGGCGACGCAGATGCTGGAATCGATGATCTCGAGCCTCACGCCGACGCGCGCCGAGGCGAGCGACGTCGCCAACGCCGTCTTCGACGGCTCGGACACGCTGATGCTGTCGGGCGAGACCGCCGCCGGCAAGTATCCGGTCGAAACCGTGCGCATGATGGCGAAGATCATCGAGACCGCGGAAGCGCATATCAAAGGCCCCAATCTCGATCTCGGCCCCGCCCCGCGCGCGGATGACGAGTTCTCGATCGAAGTCGCCCACACGGCGGCGCGCCTGGCGGAAAAGCTCAAGGCGAAGTACATCGTCGTCTATACCGAGACCGGCTATTCGGCGCAGCTCATCTCCAAGCACCACCCCACGTGTCCCATCGCAGCCTTCTCGCGCAACGCCGACGTCTGCCACCACCTGAAGCTGTTGTGGGGCGTGCGCTCGAAGCAAGTGGAGGACGTGCACGACGTCGATACGCTCGTCAAACGGCTCGACGATCTGATGCTCGATCTGGGCTGGATCGAGCGCGGCGATCTCATCGTTCTCGTGGCAGGGACGCCGCTGACGGTGGGCGGCCGGACCGACCTGGTCAAGCTGCACCGCGCGGGCGAGTGAGAGCCCGATATCGCGAAACGATACTGCGCTTGACAGCGCCGGATCTCACGTGTTGAGATCAGTCGCCATGGATCGCCGCAGATTTCTCACGACCGGCGCCGCAACCGCCGGCGCTGCAGCCCTCGCCGCTTGCAGCCAACCCTCTTCGTCGACCGCTTCGGCCGAGTCCGAGCCGACCGCCGACCGAAAGCCCGTCAGCATGTACGTCGGAACCCAACGCGGGCCGACGAACGAAGAAATGCTGCAGTACTTCAAGCGCCACGGAGTGAATCATATCTGCGGCCAAATGCCTCGTCCTCCTTACCCGGAACGCGGCTATTACACCGTCGAAGAGATCTCCCAGGTCAAAGACCTGTGTGAGAAGTACGAGGTCGCGCTCGACATGATCGCCGCGCCGTTTCTGCCGTCGAGTCACATCGACAGAGAAAAGCGGCCCGCCGTCATGCTCGGCAAGGAGCCCGAGCGGCAGCGCGACATCGACGACATCAACAAGACGATCGAGAGCTGCGCGAAGGTCGGCGTCCCGGCCATCAAGTACAACATGTCGATTCTCGGCGTCGTGCGCACCGCCCGCACGCCCGGCCGCGGCGGCACGACGTACTCCACCTGGAAGCTGAGCGAGGCCAAAGCCGAGCCGCCGCTCACCAAAGCCGGCAAGGTCGACGCCGACACGGCCTGGGAGCGCATCGATCACTTTGTGCAAGCCGTGATGCCGGTCGCCACCGAGAACAAGGTGCGGATGGCGTGCCACCCGCACGACCCCGGCATGCCTCAACCCGAAGGCTGGCAAGGCGTCGACCGCGTCCTCGGCACGCCTGAAGGCCTCTACAAGATGGCCGGCCTCTACGACAGCCCCTACCACGGCTTCAACCTGTGCCTGGGTACGACGGCCGAAATGCTGCAGGACCCGAAGACGCAGATTCACGACGTGATCCGCAAGCTCGGCGGGATGCAGAAGATCTTCAACATCCACTTCCGCAATATCCGCGGCCATCGTGACGACTTCGTCGAGGTTTTCCCCGACGAAGGCGATATGGAGATGCCGGAGGTGGCGCACACGCTCTACGAAGTGGGCTACCCGTTCATGCTCATGCCCGACCACATGCCGCAGCACGCGGACGACCCGAACGGCCGGCAAGCGTTCACCTACGGATACGGCTATATCAAGGGCCTGTTGCAGTCGCTCAAGTATCAAATCGGCCAACCGGTTCAGGACGTGGGACCGAATACCTGGTTCCCGGCCTAGGAGCCGCGCGGCGTTGCGACGAGGTTGCGGACCGGGGCGCGGCGTCGCGAGTCTGTGTGAAAACGAGATGCTCGTCCTTGAGCCCGCAAGGGCGGAGCAACGGACAGCCCCGGATGCAGCGGAGCGGAATCCGCGGATCGACCAGGACGGGAAGTATTGGAAGGATTATCTTGGATTGCGTTTTAGGACCCCGGGTGTCCGCTACGCTCTACCCGGGGCTATCGATTGCTTCGTCCTCCGGACGAGGTGCGCGGCTCTGTTGCGCGGGGCTGAGTGGTTTCTTGCAGGGATCGCGGCGCGCGGGGCTGGGTTGTTTCTTGCAGGGCGTCAGGCCAGGCCTGCTAGCTTGCCTGTGCTGTCGCCGAACGAGTTTTGCTCGACGCCCATGCGCTCGAGCATCGACAAGTAGAGATTGCACAGCGGCGTCTTCTCGGCGAAGCGCACGCGCCGTCCCGGACGCAGCGCGCCCTTGCCCCGGCCGGCCAAGATCAGCGGCAGGTTCTCGGGGTCGTGGCGGTTGCCGTCCTTCAGGGTCGAGCCGAACAGGATCATCGAGTTGTCAAGCAATGTCGAGCCGCCCTCGTCGAGCGCCCTTACGCGGTCGAAGAAGTAGGCGAGCTCTTGCATGTGCCAGTTGATGATCGCCTCGTACTGCGCGCGCTTGGCCGGCTCGTTGCGGTGGTGCGAGATGCCGTGGAAGCTGCCCGTGACCCCGTCGAGAAACGAGTAGTTCTGGCCCGACTGCGCGTCGCCGAACATGAACGTCGCGATGCGCGTGGTGTCGGTCCAAAACGCCAAGGTCAGGATGTCGAGCATCAGCCGCACGTGTTCCTTGTGCTCCTCGGGGATGCCCGCCGCCGGCCGCTTCAGCTCGAACTTGCCTGCGTTGATCCAGCGCTTTTGAGGCTTTAACGCCGCGTCCAGCCGCCGCTCGACCGAGCGCACCGATTCGAAGTACTCGTCGAGCTTGACCTGGTCGTACTTGCTGCCGCGGCCCTTGACCGCCTGCGCGTCGGCGAGCACCAAGTCGAGCACGCTCGAGTCGTCGCGTTGCAGCGACTGCCGCACCAGCGGATGATGCGGGTCGACGCCCGACACCACCGGCGCGCTCGTCGTGCGGAACAAGCGATCGAATGCAAGCTGCGGAATGATCTCTTTCGTGACCGGCGTATGCGGATCGCGCCACGAGATGTAAGAGCCGTAGATGCGCGCGAAGCCGCCGCCGATGTTGTCGATGCCGGTGCGCGGCGCGTCAATGCCGAGCTCGAGCGTCGGAAGAGGAGTACGCGTGCCGATGTGTTGACCGGCGAGCTGGTCGACCGACGTGCCGCCGGTGTCCATGTCGCGCCCGGTCGAGCGCTCCACGTAGCCGCCCGACAAGAACGCCGGCACCTTGGGCCAATGCCCGTTGCGCCCGACGGTCTGCTCGTTCCACAGATTCTCGAGCAGAATGAATTCGCTCTTGTGACGCTCGACGGGTTTGAGGTGCGGCGTGATCTCGTAGTCTTCGCCGTCGCCGGCAGGCGTCCAATGGTCGGGGCGCACGCCGTTGGGCATGAACATGAAGGCCATGCGCAGCGGCGGCTCAGTCAAACGCCGGGAGCCGGCCGTCGTCGCCGCCGGCGCCATGGCTTCGAGCCAAGGCAGGCCCATCGCGACGCCCGTGCCGCGAAGAAACGTCCGACGAGAGAGCGGTTTGAACATTGTTTGAGGCGTGAACGGCGAAGCCGTGAATAGAGTAACACCGCCGCGGAGGTTGGGCGAGTCTGAAAAGCGCGCGCTTTCAGCTCCTGTTCGACGCCATCACGGCCGCCAGCCGCATCGCCGCTTTCATGTTGGTGGCGTCGGCCAATCCCTTGCCGGCGATGTCGAATGCGGTCCCGTGATCGACCGACGTGCGAATGATCGGCAGGCCCAGCGACACGTTCACCGTATGCTCGAAATCGATCAGCTTGATCGGAATGTGGCCCTGGTCGTGATACATCGCGACCACCAGGTCGTACTCGCCGCGCACGGCCTTGAGAAAGACCGTATCCGCCGGGACCGGCCCTTCGCAGTCGACGCCCTGCCGCCGCATGCGCTCAACCGCCGGCGCGATCGAGGCTTCGTCCTCGGGGCCGAAAAGGCCGTGTTCGCCGGCGTGCGGATTGAGTCCGCACACGACGATGCGGCGGCGTGCGAGGCCGAGCCACTCGAGCGCCTGCGCGCCGAGCTCGATCGTGCGCGCGATGCGCTCGGGCGTTGCGTCGCACGCCCGCCGCAGCGAGACATGCGTCGTCACGTGGATCACGCGGAGACGGTCGTTGATCAGCAGCATGCGCGAGTCCTTCGCGCCGGTCACTTCGGCGATGAACTCGGTGTGGCCGGAGAACTTCATGCCGCTCTTGGTGACGGCCTCCTTGTTCACCGGCGCGGTCACCATCGCGCCCGCCTCGCCCGCCAAGCAGAGCTCGGCGGCGCGGCGCACGTACTCGACCGCAGCGCGGCCGTAGAGCGGATCGATCGCGCCATGACGCACTTCCGCGCCGTCGAGCATTCCCAAATCGACGACCTCGGCCTCCGGCGCGGGCAGGTCGAGACGCTTGGCGATCTGGTCGAGCGCCGACTTGTCGCCGACGATCTTCCACTGGGCCAGCGCCGCCGTCTCGGGATCGGCCAAAGCCTTGAGCAGAACTTCGGGGCCGACGCCGGCCGGATCGCCGATGGTCGCCGCAATGGTTGGCTTCATCTGTTCGATTGTCTCCCGTGCAGGAAATCGGCGATGCGGATCAGCCCGTCGGCCTGCCCGAACGCGCCCGACTTGGTGACCACGACCGCGCCGTCGGCCGCGCCGCCGCGAAGCTTGCCCCAGGGGCAGCCGGAGATCGCTTCGCCGCGGATCTCGATGGCGCGCGCTTCGAGCTTGGCCAACGCCCACTCCGCCGTCGCGCCGCCGCTGAGCAGCAGCCCGCCGCATGCGCCCGCGGCAAGCCGGCCGGCGAGCGGCGCCAGTAACGCCGGATCGGCGTTCGACGGCGGGACCCGGATCACCAGATCGCGCTTGTCCCACACATGCGCCGGCAGGTTCTCCAGCGGCGTCAGCGCGACGTCGCGCAGCCCGCGCAGGCGGTCGAGCTGCCGAATCGTGCGGTCGTGGGTCGACCCGATCACCAGCGCCAGAGGCAAGTCGGTGCGCGGCGCGGTTCCGCGGGCCGGCTTGCGGCCTCGCAAGGCCGCCAGCGTTTGGGCCCAGGCGAACGCCAGCCCCGCCGATCCGGCGGGCAGCGCCGGCGGAACCAGGTCGAGCAGGCGAGCGGCCAGCAGGCGGAGATCCTCGTCGGACGAGGCGTCGGGCGTCAAGAAGCGCTGGGAACGAGGCAGATGCCGTCCGCCGTCCTGATGCTGCGCCTCGGCGCGTCCGTTGACGACGAGGCGGCCTTCGCGCGGCAGGGCCGGGCACAATACCGCCGTCGCGAAGCCGCATGCGTCCAGCGTCGCCACGGTTTCTTCGCCGACGTGCCCGCGCAGCAGCGAGTCGACCTTCTTGAAGACGATCGGGCGATCCGCCGCGATCAGTTTGGCGCAAACCTCGTTGACCCGCCGAACGCCCTCCTTGGCGCCGCTGTCGCGGGTGTCGGTGGAAACCGCCAGCAGCTCGCCCTCCAGCGCGTCGAGCGCATGGTCGTTCAGCGCCAGCACGGTCTCGAACCCGGCGGCGGCGAAAGCGACAGCGGAATCGGCGGCGCCGGTGAGGTCATCGGCGACCAGCGACCAACGAACAGGGTCGGTTGCAAGGGATTCCCGGAAGCGTCGCAACTGAGGCGAGCGAATGGATGGCAAATGAAAGCGACTCAATCCGAGTCTAGCAACTTTTACCCCGCTTCCGGGATCGATAACAGCGTCGATCTACGCCGCTACTTCCGAGGCGGCCGGCTGGGGCGCATTTCCACCCGGCTCACCAAGTTTCGGTCGGGCATCGCGATGATGTGCACGGCCGTCTCGGCGATCTCTTGCGGGTCGATTTTCCAGTCGCCTTGCGAGCCGCCCGGCTGAAAGTCGGTCTGCACGCTGCCGGGCATGATCTGCGAGACGCGAATCTTGTCGTGGCGCAAGTCCTGCATGATCGCTTCGGTGAAGCCGTTCAAGCCGAACTTCGAGGCGTTGTAGGCCGAACCGGCGGCGAAGGGATTCTTGCCCGCCAAGCTGCCGATGTTCAAGATGAAGCCCCCGCCGCGCTCGCGCATCCGCGGCACGGCCGCCTTGATGCAGTAGAACGGCCCGCTCAAGTTCGTGTCGATCACCGCCCGCCAGTCTTCGATCGAGATCTGATCGACGGGCGCGAAACGCCCCACTCCGGCGTTGTTGACGAGGATGTCGACGCCGCCGTAGGTATCTACGACGAACGCGAACAACTCCTCCACTTGCTCCCAGCGGCCGACGTCGCAGACCTTGCCGGACACCTCGCCGTCGGCCGATAAATCCCGTACGGCCTGATCGAGCGCGCCCGCATCCCGGCCGCAAATGACGGTTTTAGCGCCTTGCCGCACCAGCGCTTCGGCGATGGATCGACCGATGCCCTTGGTCCCGCCGGTGACGACCGCGATCTTATTTTTGATTTCCATTCCTTTCCCTGGCTCCTGCTAAGCGCATTACCCTACCAGAGTAAGAGGACCGGCGGTTTTGCTGGGTTACAATTAGTCCCGCACTCTGGGAAGTTATAAACGGCCATGGCTCCCGAACTCGAGCAGAGGATCGACCGCATCCTCGATGAAGGATGGAGGACGAAGGTCGACGCTCTGACGACCGAGTTGGCCGATAGGCTGCGGGCGGAGCTGTCGGTCTTGCTCGAACAAAGCACCTCGACCGTGGCGGCGGCGGCTCGCGAAGAAGCCCGGCAAGAAGCCGAGATTGAGTCGCGGCAACAGCGGGCGTCGCTGTTGTCAGGACTGTCGCAAGCCGTGCGCGAGATCCGCTCCGCGGACAGCGTCACCGGGATCGCCTCGAGTCTCGTCGATGGAGCCGCGCGATTCTGCGGCCGCAGCGCGCTGCTGATCCACAAGGGCGACTCTTTGCTGGGCTTTCGCCTAGCCGGCGCGGCCGACCATGGAGCTCGAGAAGCTTTCCAGCGCCTCTCGATCAACATCAGAGAAGCCGCATCATTCGCCCACGCCATCGACACCGTCGACCAAGTGCTGTCGTCCGGCTCGGCGCACGATTTGTCCGGCCGGCTGACCGAGCTGTTCGGCCTGCGCGACGAAGACCGCGTCCTGGTGGTTCCCGTCAAGCTGCGCGACAAGGTTCTGGCGCTGCTCTATTGCGACTCCAAGGGGCCTGAAGGCGTCGGAAAAGCCGGTCGAGACGGCCCCCATCGAGACGCTGACGTCACTGGCCGAAGCTTGGATCGAGGCGGTCAGCACCCGCCGCAAAACCAACGGGGCCTAAGGCCTAATTCCCACCGAAACCGCAGACCTCGTCCGCAAGCGCCCTTACAATGAAAAGGACGTGCGGCGGGCTGGCAAACATTCGCTCCTGATTTTGGTTATCGTTGCCGCTTCCCTGCCGGCGTCGGCCGCCGTCAGCTCCGAGGTCAGCAAGCTCGCTCGCTCCTGGATCGACGACGCAACCCCGCAAGCCCGCGCGCGCCTGGCGAACTTCGCCGAGCAGGCCCGCCAACCCGAAGCGGCGTACGCGCGTCTGGCGCTCGGGTACGGCGACTACTTGAACGAAGACTACGGCGCCGCGGTGAAGGCGCTCGATCACGTCGAGCGGCAAGCGTCGCCGATCGCCGAGTACGCCGCCTACTATCGCGCCAAGAGCTATTCGCTCGAAGAACACTACGAACAGGCGGCGTGGGTGCTGCGCGATTTCGAGAAGGATTATCCTTCGAGCCGGCTGGTTCCGGCGGCCGCGCGCATACGCGTGGAAAGCCTGATCCGCGACAACCGTCTGCGCGAAGCGGAGGCCTTGTTGCTGCCCAAAAAATCGGCCGTGGCGGAGCCGGCTCGGCTCTACCTGCTGGGCCGCGTCCAAGAGCTCACCAACCGCACGCAACAGGCGATCAAGACCTACCGCGAGGTCTACTACTACCATCCGACCAGCTCGGAAGCCGACGCCTCCGAAGATCGGCTCGATGAAATCCGCAAGACTGTCGGCGGCGGCTATCCCGCCGCTCCCGACGCTTGGCGGCTGGCGCGCGCCGACCGGTCCTTCAAGGCCGGGGACATGATCGAGGCGGCGCGCCAATACGGCTACGCGCTCGACGGCTTAAAGGGCGCCGAGCTCGAGCGCGCGCGCCAGCAGCAAGCGATCGCGAACTACCGCTCGCTGCGGACCTCGGCCGCCTACGACCAACTGCTGCGCTACACGCCGAGCGATCCAAAGCTGCAAGCCGAGCGCCTTTACTATCTCGGCGAGTGCGAACGCCGCAAAGACCTCGTCTCCAAATTCCGTGACCGCGCCGAGCAGTTGGCCAAGAGCTTCCCCAAGTCGCAGTGGTACGAGCAGGCGCTGTTCTCCCTCGGCAACTACTATCTGCTCGAGAACAACGGGCCGGAGTCGCGACGCTATTACGAGCGCACCGCCCGCGAATTTCCTAAAGGCGAATACGCCGATGTGGCGCACTGGAAGGTCTGCTGGCGCTCCTATCTCGACCGCGACCCGCGCGCCGAGGCGCTGTTTGAGGAGCATGTGCGGCTGTACCCGGATTCGTCGCAAGCCTCGGCCGCGCTTTATTGGATCGCGCGCATTCGCCAAAAGGCGGGCGACGAAGCGATCGCCAACTCGCTCTACCAAGAAATCGACCGCCGCTATCCGAACTACTACTACGCCATGCTGGCGCGCGAGCGCTTGCGCGGGGCCGGCGTCATCACCACGCCCGCGCCGCAGCCGGTCAGCCTGCTCACGGCCAAGCTGCCGGGCTCGCGTCAACTCTCGCCCGACGCGTCGCCCGAGACCGTTCGGCTCATCGATCGCGGCCGGCTGCTTTATGACCTGGGCCTCTACGGCGACGCCGAATCGGAGCTGGCTCTCGGCGATTATCGCGGACCCGACGCCTACTTGATCGGGCTCGAGCTGTTCCGCGAAACCGCCTCGCAAGAGCGCTATCACAAGGGGCTGCGCTACATGAAGCGCTACGGCTTCGGCTACCTGCGCATGCCGCTCGACGCCATGCCGCGCGACTTCTGGGAAGGCCTCTATCCGCTGCCATGGCGGGACCAGTTGACGCGCCGCGCCGAGCCTCAAAACCTCGACCCTTACCTGGTCGCCGGCCTGATCCGCCAAGAGTCCGAATTCAACCAGCTCGCCGTTTCACGCGCCGGCGCCATGGGGCTGATGCAGTTGATGCCCGCGACCGGCAAGGAAACCTTCCGCCGGCTGGGCATCCCGGGCTTCACCCGCGCCAAGCTGCACAACCCCGATATCAGCATGCGCCTGGGCACGTTCCACCTCAAGGAGACGCTCGACCAATTCAGCCAGCTCGAGGTGGCGCTGGCCGCCTACAACGCCGGCCCCAACCGCGCAAAAGAGTGGATCACCTGGGGCGACTTCAAAGAGCCCGCCGAATTCGTCGAAACGATCCCGTTCACCGAAACCCGCGGCTACGTGCAATCGGTGCTGCGTAACCGTGACATGTATCAACGGCTTTACGACCGCGCACAAGGAGAAACCGAAACCGTCGCCGGGCGTTGAGTCTCAGCCCGCGGGTCTTAGTCTTCCATGGCTGCATCCCATCAAATCCGACCGGAGACGTGCGCCGTCGACGTCGACGGCATCCGCTTTTCCTACGGCGAGCGCGAAGCGCTGCGCGGCATCAGCTTCGAGGTCGGCCGCGGCGAAATCTTCGGCCTCCTGGGGCCCAACGGCGGCGGCAAGACGACGCTCTTCCGCATCCTCTCGACGCTGCTGCCGCCCGCCTCCGGCACGGCGCGCGTGTTCGGGCTCGACGTCACCGCCGATCCGCTCGAAGTTCGGCGGCGCATCGGCGTCGTCTTCCAAAACCAGAGCCTGGATAAGCGCCTGACCGTCGAGGAGAATCTGATCTACCAAGGACGCCTCTACGGCCTGTCCGGCTCGGCGCTGATGGAGCGCATCGCCGACGCCGTCGAGAAGACCGGGGTGGCCGACCGCCGCCAAGACAAGGTCGAGGAGCTCTCCGGCGGCCTACGCCAGCGGGTGGAGCTGGCCAAGTCGCTGCTGCATCGCCCGCGTTTGCTGTTGCTCGACGAGCCCTCGACCGGAGTCGACCCCGGCGTGCGCCTCGACTTCTGGAATCACATCGAAAAGCTGCGGCGCGCGACGGCGACGACCGTCCTGCTGACGACCCACCTGCTCGAAGAAGCCGACAAGTGCGACCGCCTGGCCATCCTCGACCAGGGCTCGGTCGTCGCGACCGGATCGCCCGCCGAGCTGAAGGCGCGCATCGGCGGCGATGTCCTTTCGCTTACGTCGCCGGTGGCGGAGGCGCTGGCGAGCCGCATCGAGGAGCGCCTCGGCGTCAAGCCCCAGGTCATCGACAACCAGGTGCGCTTCGAGCACGAGCGCGGAGCGGAGATCCTCGCGCAGTTGATGCAGGGGCTTCCCGAGCGCGTCGAAGCCGCCTCCGTTTCGCGCCCCACGCTCGAAGACGTCTTCATTCGGCTGACCGGCCACACCTTCGCCTCGCAAGACGAAGCCGAGCGCACGCTAGACTGAGAGTTGCAGATGGCATCGTCGGGAATCACCACCGCTCCAGCGAACAGCGAAACCTTTGAAGCGTTCGAGGTCGACCAAGCCGCGCATCCCAGCGCCTGGCTCGCGGTGAGCTCGATTTGGATGCGCGAGGTGCGCGGCTTCTATCGCCAGAAAGCGCGCGTGGTCGCCGGCATCGCCACGCCTTTGATCTTTTGGACCATTCTCGGCTCCGGCTTTGGCCACTCGATTCCGGCCAGCTCGGCCGGCGGCGGCTACTCGGAGTTCTTCTTTCCCGGCGCCGTCGCGCTGGTCGTGCTGTTCACCTCGATCTTTTCGAGCATCTCGATCATCGAAGACCGCCGCGAAGGATTTCTGCTCTCGGTGCTGGCGGCGCCGGTGAGCCGCTCCAGCGTCGTGCTCGGCAAGATTTTGGGCGCGACGACGATCGGCGCGCTGCAGGGCCTGGCGTTCCTGCCGCTGATTCCGATCCTCGATCTGCCGGTGCATCTGGCGGCGCTGCCCGAGGCCGGGGCGATCATCCTCGCGATGGCCTTCGCGCTGACGAGCCTGGGCTTTTATTTCGCTTGGAAGCTCAACTCCATCCAGAGCTTTCACTCGGTGATGAACATTCTGTTCATGCCGATGTGGCTGCTCTCCGGCGCCTTCTTCCCGATCGGCGGCGCGGCGACGTGGATGGGCTGGCTCATGCGCGTGAATCCGTTGACCTACGGCGTCACCGGCCTGCGGCGCATCCTGTTCAGCGGCGTCGAGATCGTCGGACCCTCGATGGTCCTGTGCTGGGCGGTGACGCTCGCTTTTGGAGCGGTGTGCTTCCTGCTCGCGGCGCGGCAAGTCTCCAAGCCGTCGCCCTCCGCCCTCAGCTAGCGCGATGAACGTACGCGATCTGCCGGCGCTCAACGCGACGCTCAATTCCATCTCCACCCTGTTGCTGCTGTTCGGCTACTACTTCATCAAGCGGCGCGAGGTGCAGCGCCACAAGCTCTGCATGGTGCTGGCGTTCATCACCTCGTCGATGTTCCTGACGTCGTACCTGATCTACCACTACAACGTGGGCTCGGTGCCGTTCGAGAAGCAGGGCTGGTTGCGTCCGCTTTACTTCTCGATCTTGATCAGCCACATCACGCTGGCGATTGTCATCGTGCCGTTGATCTTGATTACGCTCTACCGCGCGCTCACATCCGACTTCCAGCGCCACCGCAAGATCGCCCGCTGGACCTGGCCGCTGTGGATGTACGTCTCGGTGACCGGCGTGCTGGTCTACGTGATGTTGTACGAGATTTGATTTGGCCGCGAAGGCCGGGCGCGTGTAGTGTGGACTTTTGAGGGCGCACCCAAATCCAGCGAGGATCCCGCGGCTCTTATCGGTTGCTTCGAATCCTCCGGACGAGGTCGCGCCGCGCGTTTGTCGTCGCGGATGGACTGCTCAGGACGGCGGTCGGCTTAGGGCGTCTTGGGCCGCTTTGACGGCCTTTTGGCCGTGGCTCTTCGGCTTGAAGCGGACTTGCGCGATCGCGGGCAGCTTCGCCAGCAACTGCGGCGCCTGTGACGCCTCGGCCAGCCACACGAACGCGCGCAAGATGTAGCCGCCTTCGCGCGAAAGCCGTTGCACCGCGCCCTCGCCGAGCGGCTCGAGCCACTCGGCCGCTCGGGCGCGAAACTCTTCCTGCCCGATCCGCTCGACGGCGGCTCGAGTCGCGGCGGTCCACTTGCCCGACGGGCGCGTGCCCTCGTCGCCATGGATGCAATAGAGCAGTCGCCGCCAGGCTTCGCGCTCGGGGCCTTGCATGGCGCGGTAGTCGGCGCGGATGCGCTCGCTCCAGCAGCGCTCGAGGTCGACCGGCGTCCACTCGTCGCGCCACGCCAGCATGTCGAGCCGCGACCGGAAGAGCTGGAAGCTCACTTGATTGACGACCAGGCTTCCGTCGTAGACGCGCTCGCGGAACGTCCGAATCGCGTGCGCCAATTCGGGCGTCAAGCCTTTGGCGTCGATGTAGGCGAACACATGCGGGATCGGCGTGGACGGGGCGAGAAAGTCCCCGGCTTCGGCGGTGCGGTCGAGAATCGCAATCAGATCCGCCTCGGTCGGCGCCAGCGTCCAGCGCTCGATGCGTTCGGCGAGGCCGCGCAGCGAGCTGAGATGCTCGCTCCGCGAGCCCTCGTCGCGCAGCCCGATCATGCGCTCGATCAGCGCCCTCCAGATCAGCAGCTTACGCGCCTTGTCGCGGACGGCGTTGACTTCCTTGATGGCGGTTTGCCAGCCGGCGTCTTCCACGCGCACGAGATAGTCGTTCAGGGCATGATGCCCTTGCGCCAGCTCCGACTTCGGGTCGAGCAGATAGCCGTCCGGACAAGGGATGCGGTCCACGCCCCAAGAATATCCGGGCGTCTGACCGCCGTGCAATCAGCCGGAGGCTCGAGGCGCGCGGCTAGAGCCAGTCGCGGGCTTCGAGGTCTTGGCGCAGATCTTCGCCGATGCGGCGCGGGCGGCCGTAGATCCAGAAGGCGCCCTGAGGGCCGTCCCAGAGCTTGACCTCCGTGCGCACGAGGTTGCGCCGCATGCGCGCGTCGGCCTCGACGACTTCCCTGCCCAGCCCCAGCTCCTCAATCAGCGTCCTGACGTCCAGGTCGTTCTGGTAGTCCTCGATGCCCAGGTCGTAGCCGCGCTCGACTTCGCGCACGAAGGCGCCCCAGCGCGCGATGAGGCCTTGCCTTCCGCCGCGCACGACGTGCTCGGGGCAGCCGCGAGCTTCGAGCGCCGCCGTGATCTCGTCGTCGGTCAATGAGCGCTCCTTGCCTGGCGATAGAAGTAACTCACGCCGGCGTTCGGGATGAAGAAGGTGCGAATCGTGCGGTCCGGGTTGTAGGCGCCGAAATACCCGCGGCTCTTGTCGAACCGCGTGATGACGTGATCGGCGTCGCGCACGATCTCCAAGATGTCGCCTCCGGCCGGCGCATCGCGAAGCGTCTGGGCCAGCGCCAGGTATTCCCGCTTGCTGATGTCGCCGAACTCACGGCCGTGCTTGGCGTAATGGCTGTCGAGCGCTTGCGGGCTCTGAAAGCCGGGTCCCGCCGGCGCCGCCCGTTCGACCGCCGTCGCTTGCGGCGGCGGCGCGGGCTGATCGGCGCATGCGGCGGCCCCCAGCAGGGCGACCAGCGCCGCGATCAGCAAAGCCCAGCGGCGAACGAGCGTCATCCGCCAAGCGCCTCCACGACGCGGTCGCCCATCTCGGCGCAGCTCATCTCGCCGCCGATGTCGCGCGTGCGGTTCGCCGGGTCGGCGAGCGTCGCCTCCACCGCGGCGTGAATGCGTTTGGAGGCGGCTTCTTCGCCGAGCCAGTCGAGCATCATCGCCGCCGACAAGATCGTCGCAATCGGATTCGCCCAGCCCTTGCCCGCGATATCCGGCGCCGACCCGTGCGAGGGCTGGAACACCGCATGCTCGTCGCCGATGTCGCCCGACGGCGCCAGACCCATGCCGCCGACCAGTCCCGCCGCCAGGTCCGAAAGGATGTCGCCGAACATGTTCTCGGTCACCAGCACGTCGAACGACTCCGGCCGCCGCACCAGGTACAGAGCGGTCGCATCGACGTAGACCTTCTCGGCCTCGACGTCCGGATACTGCTCGGCGATCTCATTGAAGATGCGGCGGAAGAAGGCCATCGACGGCAGCACGTTCGACTTGTCGACCAGAGAAACTTTCTTGCGCCGCTTGCGGGCCAGCTCGAACGCCGAGCGAAACAGCCGCTCGGCCCCGCGCCGCGAGATGCGGATGCCGTCGACGATCGCCTCGTCCGACGTCTCGATCGAGCCTTTGCGCGACCAGAAAATGCCTTCGGTATTCTCGCGAACGATGACGAAGTCGATCTGCCCGGCCGCGTAGCCTTTGAGCGGCGTCAGGTCGGGAGCGTAGAGCTTGATCGGCCGCGGGCCGGAGTAGAGCTCGAGCTGCTCGCGCAAATCGAGCTGCGGCGCCATTTCGGTGCCGTTGGGCCAACGCACGTCGGGCAATCCCATCGCGCCCAGCAAGATCGCGTCAAACGCCTTGACGGCCTCGAACGTCGCCGGCGGCAGCGGGTCGCCGCTGTTCAGGTACTCGCCGGCCCCGACCGAGAATTCTTCAAACTCGAGCGCGAAGCCGTCTTGAACGGCGTCGAGCGTTCTGACGGCCTCGGTCATGACCTCAGGCCCAATGCCGTCGCCCGGCAGCAGCGCAATGCGATACGTCTTCATCGATCTGCCAATCTATCACGCTTGTCTTGCGACAATAAAACATGCTCCGGCTGACGCTTTGCCTCGCTCTCTCGGCCTTCTCCGGCCTGTTGTCGTGCGGAGGCTCGGCTCCTTCTGAATCGCAGAACATGAACTTCAAAGAGAAACTCGCGCGCTATACGCCCTTCCGCCTCGAGACCGACCAGTCCGCGCTCACCGAGAACGAGCGCAAGATGCTGCCGCTGCTCATCGACGCCGCCAAGGTGATGGACGGCCTGTTCTGGCGTCAGGCCTACGGCTCGAAGGACGATCTGCTGCTCTCGATCGAAGACCCCGACGCGCGCCGCTACGCCGAGATCAACTACGGCCCCTGGGATCGGCTCGACGGCGATAAGCCCTTCTTGCCCGGCGTCGGACCCAAGCCGCCCGGCGCGCGAGTTCTATCCCCAAGACATGACCAAGGAGGAGTTCGAGAAGGCGGTCGCCGCCTCGGACGACAACGGCGAAGCCCTCAAGGGCCTCTACACGCTGGTCAAGCGCGACGGCGACAAGCTGACCACGGTCCCCTACAGCCAGGCTTACCGCGATCAGCTCGAGATCGCCGCCGCCAAGCTGCGCGAGGCGGCCGAGCTGGCCGAAGACCCGGGGCTCAAGCACTATCTCGAATTGCGCGCCGAGGCGCTGCTCACCGACGACTACCAGCCCAGCGACTTCGCTTGGATGGAGATGAAGAACAACACGGTCGACATCGTCATCGGCCCGATCGAGACGTATGAAGATCAGCTCTTCGGGCAGAAGGCGTCGTTCGAGGCCTACGTGCTGGTCAAGGACAAGGAGTGGAGCGCGCGCCTCGCCAAGTACGTGTCGATGCTCGACGAGCTGCAGCGCGGGCTGCCCGTGGCCGACAAGTACAAGCAGGAATCGCCGGGCTCGGACTCCGACCTCAACGCCTACGACGCCCTCTACTACGCCGGCGACTGCAACGCCGGCGCCAAGACCATCGCCATCAACTTGCCCAATGACGAAGAGGTCCAGCTCAAGGAGGGCTCGCGGCGCCTGCAGCTCAAAAACTCCATGCGCGCCAAGTTCGAGAAGATCCTCACGCCGATCTCGAATGTGCTGATCGCCGAAGACCAGCGCAAGCACGTCGCCTTCGACGCCTTCTTCGAGAACACCATGTTCCACGAGGTGGCGCACGGCCTCGGCATCAAGAACACGCTCACCGGCAAGGGCACCGTGCGCGAGGCGATGAAGGAGCATGCCTCGGCGCTCGAAGAAGGCAAGGCCGACATCCTGGGGCTCTACATGGTCACCAAGCTGCACGAGAAGGGCGAGCTCGGCGACTCGGATCTGATGGACAACTACGTCACTTTCCTGGCGGGCATCTTCCGCTCGATCCGCTTCGGCGCTTCGAGCGCGCATGGCATCGCAAACTTGCTACGCTTCAACTTCTTCGCCGAGCGCGGCGCCTTCGAACGCGACGAGGCGACCGGAACCTATCGCGTGAACTTCGATAAGATGCAAGCCGCCTCCGATGCGCTCTCTGAGAAAATCCTCGTGCTGCAAGGCGACGGGGACTACGCCGGCGCGCAGGCCTTCGTCGACCAGATGGGCAAGATCGGCCCGCAACTCGCCGCCGACCTCGAGCGGCTGGAGAAGGCCGACATCCCGGTTGATATCGTCTTCGAGCAGGGACTCTAGATCAGTGATGCGGATTTTGCTTATGTGCGCGATTTGATCGGCCGCCGCCTGCTCCCAAACGCCGACGCCGACTCCTCAGCCCGAACAGCCCGCGCAGCCGGACAACACGGTCGCGATTCCGCGCGCGGACGGCACCACCCAGCCGGCGCTGCTGCTGCTGCCCGAAGGCTTCTCGAAGGACGGACCCAAGCTGCCGCTGCTGGTCTCGCTCCATTCGTGGAGCAACGACTACACCCAGCGCGTCAAAGACCTCGAAGCCGGCACGCTCGAGCGCGGTTGGATCTATCTGCATCCCAACTTTCGCGGGCGCAACGACAATCCCGACGCCTGCGGCTCTCAGAAGGCGCAGCAAGACATTCTCGACGCGGTGAAATGGGCCAAGCTCGAATACCCGGTCGACGAGAATCGCGTCTATCTGACCGGCTCGTCGGGCGGCGGCCACATGACGCTGCAGATGGCGGCGCGCTATCCGGACGTTTGGACGGCCGCGAGCGCATTCGTCCCCATCTCCGACATGGCGGCCTGGTATGAGGCGCAAAAAGACCGCGACACCCACTACGCCGAAATGATGCGCGCCTGCACGGGCGGCAAGCCGGGCCAGAGCGAGACGATCGATCGCGAGTACCGCGAGCGCTCGCCGCTTACCTGGCTCGAAGGCGCGAAATTCGTGCCGCTCGACATCGCCGCGGGCGTGCGCGACGGCCACGAAGGCTCGGTGCCGATCCGGCAGACGCTCGAAGCGTTCAACGTGATCGCCAACGCGCTGGGCGAGCAGCCGGTGAGCGAGCAGGAGATCGTAGAGCTCAGCGCCGGCCCGGAAGCGCGCCTCTCGCACCCGCGCGAATCGGACCAGGTCGAGGACCCGGCGTTCGGCCGCAAGATCTACCTGCGCCGGACAGCGGGCAAGGCCCGCGTGACGATTTTTGAAGGCGGCCACGAAGGCATCGCCTCGGCGCAGCTTGATTGGCTGGCGCGCTTTCCGTAGGGCTGCGAAGCTGCTCTCACGCCCGTCAGGGCGCGGCAAACGTCAGCCCCGGATAGAATCCGGGGCTAGCGGAGCGAGCCGTCCGTCACCCCGGATTGGAATCCGGGGCTGTGATTGCTGCGCCGCTTGCGCGGCGAGAGATTTTCGGACTATGACGCTGCTCCGCAACGAGATCGACTACGACGAGACGATCCTGTGGGGCGGACATAGGCCTGGACAGGGTCGAAGGTGCTCGCGCCGCGCGCTTGCGCGGCGAGAGATTTTCGGACTATCTTGATGCCAAGCTCATGAGCCACACGTTGACCAACGTGTTGGTTCACGTCGTGTTCGCGACAAAGAACCGCGAGAAGAGCCTCACCGCCGCCGTCCGGAACCGCCTTCACGCCTACCTCGCTCGCGTCGTCAACGACGAGGGCGGGCGCGCCTATCTTGTCAACGGCGGCCTCGACCACGTTCACATCTTGATGCGTCTGCCGCCGGCGCGTTCGCTGTCCGACTTGCTTCGGAAGCTCAAACGAAACTCTTCGGCGTGGTTGCGTCGCGAATTCGACCCGCATTTCACCTGGCAACGCGGCTATTCGGCGTTCAGCGTCAGCCAATCGCAATATGAAAAGGTTCGCAACTACATTCGTCTCCAAGAAGACCATCACCGACATCGCAGCTTCGAGGATGAACTGACGACGCTGCTCAAACGCAACGAGATCGACTACGACGAGACGACCCTGTGGGACGGACACTAGGCTTGGACAGGGTCGAAGGTGCTCTTGCGCCCGTCAGGGCGCGGCAAACAATAGCCCCGGATAAATCCGGGGCCCAGCGGAGCGAAGCCGTCCGTCACCCCGGATTGGAATCCGGGGCTAATGATTGCTGCGCCGCTTGCGCGGCGAGTTACAGGCGTGAGCGCCTGTAACCACTGCGCTACTCGGCCGTGACGGAGATGAACGGCCCTACGGGCGAGCTCACACCGTTGATTGTCGACGACCACCGGGTAGTTGTCGTCCGCTAAGTTCGCCGGCACGCGGATCACCAACTGGTAGAGCCCGGCGCAGCAAGGAGCGACGCCGGCATAGAAGATGTCTTCCTGCGGGATCATGACCTCTCCGAACATGACCGTCATCTGCGTCTTGTCGATCTCGCCGATCGGGCCGGAATCGTCGTTCTGCGGGATCTCGCCCGCATCAAATGCCGGATTCGTCAGCCCAAAGCCCGTCGCGTAGAGCACGATGAATTCACCCGGGTGAGCGGCTCGCGTCTCGGGGTCGCCGCCGAACAGGTTGGCCGGTGCGATCAACTCCAGCCCCGTGGCGTCAGTCGCCGCGATGGGATTCACGCCGTCGGCGTTGTTGATGAAGTTGAAAAAGCCCGGAGCAGCGGCCTTGAAGTCAACCGCCATCATGTTGCTGCGCGCCTCGGCGGCTTGGCCGCAATTGCGGATGACCTGCACCATCGCCGGGCCCAACTCGCGTCTCCTCGTCGGCCTGGAAATTGACCTGACCATCGGTCACGGCGAAGATCGGCGAACGGCGTCCGTTGACCTCGACGCAAGTGTTCGCCAAGACAGTGGTGACGTCGCCATTCTCGTCGACTTCGGGGTCGAACGCCATCGTCCCCGGCGCGGCGAACTCGGCGCCGAACACGGAAAGGATCGCGTTCGCTGAGGCCTGCGCAATCACAGGAGTCTGCGTCGCAAGCACCGCGCCGCCTTGGCTGATCGACGGATCAGGCGAAGGGTTCACAACCTCGCCGGGTTCGATGACGGCCGACGCCAAATAGATGTGGTCGCCGGTATTCGTGCCGTTGCCGTTGGCGGCGTTGCCCGCAACCGCCAACGTCACTGGTCCCGCGTCGTCGTCGCTGGGAATCCAACGTGATCTGGAAGGTCGCGCCGCCCGAGCCCGTCTTCGGGAATGAGTGTTCGGCGATCGGGACCATGTTGCTGCCGCAATCGCCGGCTCGGCTCATGAACGTGACGATCTGCTGGTCCGCCGAATCGAACATGCCGGCGCCCTGGCAGCCGTCGCCCTTGCGGGCGGTCATTTCAAAGCCCCAGCGCTGCTGCGCCGAGTCTTGGACGCGGATCTCGATCATCGCCGGCTGCCCGGGCGTGTAGCGATATTCCGCGGGCGGGCCGCCGTTGATCGTGAAGCTGACGCCGCCGTCGCCGGCGTTCAGAGCGTCGGGCCCGTGGCAGCCGGCGGTGGCGCAACTCTGCTCCCCGGGGAAGGGGCCGCCCGAGCGACCTGGCGGCGGACCGCCGGACAAGGAAACCAGATAAACAGGAAGGCAAAAGAAAGAAGTCAGGACCGTCGCTACGGCCAATCTTTCGAGTCGGATCATCGTGATGCACCCCCAGGGAGCTCAATGCGTAGGAACGGGCGCGAAACTGTCTACGAGGTATAGCACCGGCCCTGTGCGAATTGTCAACCGGTCAACTATTTCCATGTCTCGTTTCCGGCGCCGGCGGCTTGCAGGGCCTTTTTCGAAATCGTCGTCAAAGGCAACGCCGCCCGCCGTTTGGGGGCCACCCAGCGATATTCCTCGGGCTTTTGATCCTCTAGCACGGCTTCCCAAACTTTTCCTTTGTAAATTCTGAAGGTGATGCCGTGGCGGAACTCGCCGACGGGCGCATCGAGGCGGACGCCGAGCAGCCGGAAGCAGTCCGCGTCGAGCCGCGGGCCTTGCGCCACCGGCAGCTCCCAGAAGCCGGGCATGATCTGTTCGTGATCGGGCCGGCGGCGCATCAGCAGGCTCGCGCCGCGCCGCACCAGGGCGACGGCCATCTCGAGCCTCTCGACCTTTTCGCGGCGGCTCTTCACCGGCAATCGCTCCTGGAGTCCTTCGGCGCGGCCGCGGCAGTCGCGGGCCAGCGGACAGAGCAGGCATTTGGGCGAGCGCGGCGTGCAAACCGTCGCGCCGAGCTCCATCATGGCCTGGTTGAAGTCGCCCGCGTCGGCGGCGGGCAGCTCTTCGATCCAGCGCTGGGCCGCGGCTTGCAGCGCCTTGCGCGTGGACGGCTGCGCGATGTCGCGGCTGTCGGCATGGAAGCGCGTGAGCACCCGCATGACGTTGCCGTCGAGGGCCGCGAACGGCAATCCGAAAGCGATCGAGGCGACAGCGGCGGAGGTGTAGTCGCCGATGCCGGGGAGAGCGCGTATCGCCGCATGGTCGGCGGGCAGCCGGCCTGCGTGCTCTTCCACAACGCGCCGCGCCGCCGCCTGAAGCTGCCGCGCGCGGCGGTAGTAGCCCAGGCCCGCCCAACGCTCGAGAACATCTTGCTCCGGGGCCGCCGCCAACGCGGCGATCGTCGGAAAGCGCTCGAGGAAGCGTTCGTAATACGGGATGACGGCTTCGACGCGCGTCTGCTGCAGCATGATCTCGCTGACCCAGATGCGGTAAGGGTCGCGAGTGCGCCGCCAGGGCAGGTCGCGGCGGCGGCGGCGGTACCAGTCAGTCAGCAGTGAACCGTGAGCGGCGAGCTGGGAGCGGATCGCCACCTCACACGCCTTTGGCGAGCGCCGCGCGGTAGTCGCGGTTCATCTCGCCGATGAAGTTGACGCTGATTTCCTTGGGGCAGGCGGCTTCGCAGTCGTAGGTGTTGGTGCAGCCGCCGAAGCCTTCTTCGTCCATCTGCTCGACCAGCGCCTTGGTGCGGCGGTAGCGCTCGACCCGGCCTTGCGGCACGTGCGCGAGGTGGGCGAGCTTGGCGGCGGTGAACAGCGACGCCGAGGCGTTCTTGCAGGTCGCGACGCAGGCGCCGCAGCCGATGCAGGTGGCCGCATCGAACGCCGTATCCGCCTCGGTCTTGGGGATCGGAATCTCGTTCGCGTCGGGCGTGCCGCCGGTATTCACCGAGACGAAGCCGCCGGCTTGGATGATGCGGTCGAGGGCCGCGCGGTCGACGACCAGGTCGCGAATGACCGGGAAGGAGGCGGCGCGGAAAGGCTCGATGACGATCGTGTCGCCGTCGCGGAAGCGCCGCATGTGGAGCTGGCAAGTGGTCGTTTGCTCGGGGCCGTGCGGCACGCCGTTGATCATCAGCGAGCACATGCCGCAGATGCCTTCGCGGCAATCGTGGTCGAAGGCGATCGGGTCATCGCCGTTCTCGATCAAGCCCTCGTTGACCACGTCGAGCATTTCGAGGAACGACATGTCGGAGCTCACATCGGGCGCCTGATAGGTCTCAAAACGACCGGCGTCGCTCGCGTCCTTCTGCCGCCAAACCTTGAGTGTGATTCGCATGCCGTCTCCTACTTGTAGCTGCGCGTGGCCAGGTGCACGTTTTCGAATTCGAGATGCTCCTTGTGGACTTCGGGGCGTCCGCCTTCGTGGTATTCCCACGCCGCCACGTAGGCGAACTCTTCGTCGTTGCGCACCGCCTCGCCTTCCGCGGTCTGATACTCCTCGCGGAAGTGGCCGCCGCAGGACTCTTCGCGCTCGAGGGCGTCGAGGCACATCAGCTCGCCGAACTCGAGGAAGTCGGCCACACGGCCCGCGTGTTCGAGCGATTGGTTGAAGTCGGCGTTATCGCCGGGCACCTTGACGTTTTGCCAGAACTCCTCGCGCAGGGCGGGGATGGTTCGCAGCGCCTCTTCGAGGCCGGCGCGGTTGCGCGCCATGCCGCACTTCTCCCACATGATCTTGCCGAGCTCGCGATGGAACGACGTGGTCGTGCGCTTGCCGTTGATCGAGAGCAGCTTCGCGATCTTCGCCTGCGACCTGCTCTTGGGAGGCCCCGAACTCGGGGTGGTCTGTCGAGACCTTCTCGGGCTTCTCGCCGGCCAGGTAATTCCCGATCGTGTACGGCAGGATGAAGTAGCCGTCCGCCAGGCCTTGCATCAGGGCGCTGGCGCCGAGGCGGTTGGCGCCGTGGTCGGAGAAGTTCGCTTCGCCGACCACGTGCAGGCCGGGCACGTTCGACATCAGGTTGTAGTCGACCCACAGCCCGCCCATGGTGTAGTGCACGGCCGGGTAGATGCGCATCGGCGTCTCGTACGGGTTTTCGTCCGTGATGCGCTGATACATGTCGAACAGGTTGCCGTAGCGCTGCTCGATGCCGTCGCGGCCGACGCGCTTGATGGCGTCGGAGAAATCCAGGTAGACGCCGAGGCCGCCGGGGCCGACGCCGCGTCCTTCGTCGCAGACTTCCTTGGCGCTGCGCGAGGCGATGTCGCGCGGCGCGAGGTTGCCGAAGCTGGGGTACTTGCGCTCGAGGTAATAGTCGCGCTCGTCCTCCGGGATCTGCGACGGCGGGCGCGTGTCGCCTTGCTGCGTGGGCACCCAGCAGCGCCCGTCGTTGCGCAGCGACTCCGACATCAGCGTCAGCTTCGACTGGTGATCGCCGCTGACGGGAATGCAAGTGGGGTGAATCTGCGTGTAGCAGGGATTGGCGAACAAGGCGCCCTTTTTGTACGCGCGCCAGGCGGCGGTGACGTTGCTGCCCTTGGCGTTGGTGGACAAGTAGAAGACGTTGCCGTAGCCGCCCGAGCCGAGCACGACGGCATGGCCGGCCCAGCGCTCGATCTTGCCGCTGACCAGGTCGCGCGTCACGATGCCGACGGCGCGGCCGTCGACGGTGACCAGGTCGAGCATCTCCGAGCGCGTGTGCATGCGCACCTTGCCGGCTACGATCTGGCGCTCGAGGGCCTGGAAGGCGCCAAGCAGGAGTTGTTGTCCGGTTTGACCCCGGGCGTAGAACGTGCGCGAGACTTGCGCGCCTCCGAACGAGCGGTTGGCGAGCAGTCCGCCGTACTCGCGGGCGAACGGCACGCCTTGCGCGACGCACTGGTCGATGATGTGGTTCGAAACCTGCGCGAGGCGGTAGACGTTGGCCTCGCGGCTGCGGAAGTCGCCGCCCTTGACGGTGTCGTAGAACAGGCGCCAGACCGAGTCGCCGTCGTTCTGATAATTTTTGGCGGCGTTGATGCCGCCCTGCGCGGCGATGGAGTGCGCCCGCCGCGGGCTGTCTTGAAAGCAGAAGCAGTCGACGTTGTAGCCCAATTCGGCCAGGGTCGCCGCCGCCGACGCGCCGGCCAAGCCGCTGCCGACGACGATGATGTCGAATTTCCGCTTGTTCGCCGGGTTGACCAGCTTGATCTCGTGGCGGTGGCGGTCCCACTTCGACTCGATGGGCCCGGAGGGAATGTGGGAGTCGAGGTACATGGCTATAACCCCACCTGCATCGGCTCGATGAAGCCCAGCAAACACGCCAGCGGAATGGCGACGTTGCCGATCACGATGATCAAGGCGAAGAGTCGCCCGATTCCGTCGAGGTAAGGCTTCCACTGGCGCTTGCGGAGCCCGGCGGTCTGGAAGCTGCTGGCGACGCCGTGGGCCAGGTGCATCCCGAGAAATCCCATCGCGATGAAGTAGGTCCCGGCGATCAGCGGATTCTGGAAGCTCAGCACCATCATCGAAAACACGTCGGGGCGTCCCCGATCGTCGAGCAGGGCGTACAGGTCGGGATTGGTCCAGCCCAGGGTGAAGTGCGCCAGGTGGTAGACGACGAACGCCAGAATGACCAAGCCGCTGGGGAACATCGTGCGCGAGAAGACCGTCGAGACGAGCGGCTTCTTATCGGCGTAGCCGATCGGGCGCGCCGCCTGGTTGCGCGCCCGCAGCTTGAAGATGCCCCAGATGTGCAGGCACACGGCGGCGAGCAGCGTCAGGCGGGCGATCCACAGCGGCCCGGGCATGCCTTTGAGCGTCGCCGCGTAGGAGTTGATTGCGTCCGGACCGAGAAAAATCTGGAGATTGCCCGCCAAGTGGCCCAAGACGAACAGCGCCAGCAGCGCGCCGGTCGCGCCGACGACGAACTTCAACTGCACGGATGTCGGCAGACTGCGCGCCGTTTGCTTCATCCTTCCACCTTGATCCGCGGCATCTTTATGCTAGCAACCGTGAAACCGTTGTTAGACAGGGCTCTTAGGCGCAATTGCGACGTCTGAGTCCGAAACCGGACCCCGTTGGACGCGAACGCAAACTTGCCGGAGCCCTTACTTCTTTTCCAGATCTTTTTTGACGATGATCTCGTCGACCAGGCCGTAGTCCTTGGCTTGCGCGGAGTCGAGGATGAAGTCGCGCTCGACGTCCGAACTGATCTTTTCGATCGTCTGACCGGTCGAGTCCGCCAAGATCTTGTTCAAGCTCTCGCGCATCCGCAGGATCTCACGGGCGTGGATGTCGATATCCGTCGCCTGCCCGGCCAAGCCCGACATGGAGGGCTGGTGCAGCAGGAAGCGCGAGTGCGGCAAGGCGTAGCGCTTGCCTTTGGCGCCGGCGGCCATCAGCACGGCGGCCATCGAGGCGGCTTGCCCGACGCAGACCGTGGTGATGTCGGGACGCACAAATTGCATCGTGTCGTAGATGGCCATGCCGGCCGTGATCGAGCCGCCTGGGGAATTGATGTAGACCCAGATGTCGCGCTCGGGATTTTCGGCTTCGAGAAAGAGCAGTTGGGCGGTCACCAGGTTGGCGATCGTGTCGTCGATCGGGTAGCCCAAGAAGATGATGTTGTCGCGCAGCAGCCGCGAATAGATGTCGTAGGCGCGCTCGCCGCGGCTGGTCTGCTCGACCACCATCGGCACCAGACCGGCGTGCGGCGTTGGGATTTCCGGCATTCTGTCTCCTTTACTCCTTTGCATTCTCGTCGGCGTCGGGAGTTTCGGCTTCCTCGGCCTTCTCGACCGGCGCGGATTTCTCCGGCTCTTCCTCCGCGGGCGCCGCGGCCTGCTCGGCCTCCTGCGGCTCGGGCTCCGGTTCGGGCGGATCGACTTTTTCGGCCTCGTCGAACAGGTAGTTGAGAGTCTTCTCGTTGATCATGTGCGAGCGCAGGCGATCCAGCGTGCCGTCTTCCGACATCTGCTGGCGGGCTCGCGAAAGGGAACTCTTGCGCGACTGGGCGAAGCGCTCGATCGCGGCGTCGATCTCGTCGTCGTCGGCCTCGATGGCCTCAGCTTCGGCGATGCGCTCGAGCAGCAGGCCGGCCTTGACGTCGCGCACGGCGCGGGGGCGCTCGGTCTCGCCGAGTTTGCCCCAGTCGAGCTGCATTTGCTCGAGGTCGACGCCTTGCTCGGCAAGCGAGCGGGCCGTGCGCTCGAGGCGCGTCCGGATCTGCTCGTTGACCAGGCGGTCCGGCACCGCGAAGTTGTTCATCTCGATCAGCTTGTCGAGGATGGCTTCGTGCGAGTGCTCGATGGCGTGGCGGCGCTTGTGGGAGGTGATCTCTTCCTTGATGCGCGACTTGAGCTCGTCGATCGTCTGGAAGTCGCCCACGTCTCCGGCAAACTCATCGTCGAGCTCCGGCAACTCCTTCACACGCACGCCCTTGACGACCGCATGGAAAGGAACCGCCTTGCCGGCGAGCTTCTCGTTGCCGAAGTCTTCCGGGTAGGTCACCTCGAAGTCGACTTCGTCGTCGGGGCTCTTGCCCTTGAGCGCCTTCGAGAAATCCTCGAGAGTCTCTTCGCCGCCGATGGTCAGCGTGGTTTCGCTTTGGTCGACGGCGGGCACGCCCTCGACCTCGCCGCTCTTGAGCGAGATGACCGCGATGTCGCCTTCTTCGATAGGGCGCGGGTCGACGTTGCGGAAGCTGGCGTGCTGCTCGCGGAGACGCTCGAGCTCGCTTTGGACTTCTTCGTCGGCGACCTCGGGATCCTTGTAGGGAACCTGCAGGCGGCGGTAGTCGGCGAGCTCGAAATCGGGAATGATCTCGAACTTGGCCTTGAACGTCAGCGGCTCATCCTTTTCGTAATGGACGTCGGTGATGTTGGGCTGGCCGATGACGCGATAGTCCTGCGCCTGCGCTTCTTTCCAGAAGTGCTTGGGCGCCAAGGATTCGAGCACCTCGCGGCGCACGTCGTCGCCGTAGCGCACCTGGATGACCGACTCCGGCGCCTTGCCGGGACGGAAGCCCGGGATGCGGACTTGCTTTTTATAGGCTTTGACGACGCGTTGGGTCTCCTGCTCCACCTCGGACCACGGGATGGAGATGTCCAACTCGCCCTTCGTTATATCTGCAGACGACAAAATCTACCCTGACCTTTCTGGGAAAACGCCCCGAACTTTCCATCTTATCGCAGCGGGGTATCGGGCTTGGGATACGGGGCTGCATCCGGCGCTCGCCCGGCCGTGTGACAGGCGGGAGCGCCCGTCACCGCTAGGTCAGCGGCATGATGAGGGCCAGGATTTGCGTCACGACGTAGCCGGTGACCCCCAGGATCGCCAGCAGCGGGGTCCAGGTCTTGAGGGATTCGGTCTCGGTGAGGCCCGACATCTTCGTATAGATCCAGAAGCCGGAGTCGTTCATCCAGGAGCCGACGAGCGAGCCGGAGCCGATGGCGCAGGCCAGGTAGACCGGGTGGAACGGGATGCCTTTGGCCGCTAGCGGCGCCATGATCGCGCTGACGGTGATCATCGCGACCGTTCCCGAGCCTTGGGCGACCTTGAGCAGGGCGCCGAGCAGAAAGCTCAGCAGCAGCAGCGGCACGCCGATGCTCTGCGACATGTCGCCGAGCGTCTTGCCGACTTCCGCCTGCACGAGCATGCCGCCGAACGAGCCGCCGCCGGCGGTAATCAAGATGATCAGACCGCCCGAAGCCAGCGCCGTCTCGACCGTCCCCTGCAGGTCGCCCAGCGAATAGCCCTTCTGCTTCATCAGCAGCCAAACCGCCACGGCGGCCGAGACCAACAGCGCGAAGTTCGGGTTGCCCAAAAAGCCGGTGAAATCGCGGATGGGCCCTTCCATGCCGAGGGCGCCGGTGAGCGTGTTCGACGTGATGAACAGGACCGGCAGAACGATCGGCAGCATGGAGGCGAAGAAGCTCGGCAGCTTGTCTTCTTGCGTGGAGGCCAGCTCTTGGAGCTCGGCGAGCGTCATGCCGGGGGTTTCGCGCATCGGCACGTCGAGTTGGCTGTCGCGGAGCCTCGCATATAACCAGCCGACGAGAGACATCGGGACGCCGACGATCGCGCCGACCAGAATCATCACGCCGAGGTCGATATGGAGCTGATCGGCCATGGCCAGCGGCCCCGGCGTCGGCGGGACCATCGAGTGCGTCACCGCGCCGCCGGCCGAGATGGCCATCAAAAACAGCAGATAGTTCTTGCCGGTCCTCACGCGCATGGCCCGGGCCAGCGGGACCAGCAAGTAAAAGACCGTATCGAAGAACACCGGCACCGAGAGCACATAGCCGCTGGTCAGCAGCGACAGCGAGGCGTGCTCCTCGCCCAGCGCCCGTACGAAGACGCGCACGATCTTATCCGCCGCGCCGCTTTCCATCAGACATTGGCCGATCAACGCGGCCAGCGCGATCACGATGGCGATGCCGCCGCACACGCGTCCGAAATTGTTCGCGACGTCCGGCATCACCTCGCCCAGCGGAATCAGCGGAGACAAAACGCCGACGACCGTGGCGGCGCAGATCAACGCGATAAACGCGTTGATGCGCAATTTGATGATGAGAACGAAGACGACGCCGATCGCGATCAGCAGGATCAAAAGCGGATGCATGACTCTTTGTTTTTCGGGGCTCGGGGAATGGTAGCAGGACCTGTACATTCGCCGCGACCGGCGGTGCGGAAAAACTCACACGTGGAGGGCAGCGTCAGCCCGATCGTCGGCAAGAGGGCTCGCGCCGCCCGGGCCTGCGCGCTAGCATAGGGGCCGATGAAGAGACGGACATTCGTGGGCCTCGCCTTCGCCGGCGCGTGCCTTGCCGACGGCGGCGGCAAGCGCGTCGTTTTGGTTTCGGGAGACGAAGAATACCGCTCCGAAGAGGGCCTTCCGCAGTTGGCGAAGATCCTTTCCCGCCATCACGGCTTCGAGACGACGGCGCTGTTTGCGACCGACCCGGCGAGCGGCATCGTCAATCCCAATCTCCGCGACAACATCGGCGGCCTCGAGGCCCTGCGAAGCGCCGATTTACTCATCATCGAGACGCGCTGGCGCAATCTTCCGGACGAGCAGATGCGCCACGTCGACGACTACCTGCGCAAAGGCAAGCCGGTGATCGGCCTGCGCACGGCCACCCACGCCTTCGCCGCCCCGGACGCGGCGCACGCCAAGGTCCGCGAGTACGCCGGAATGCTCAGCCGAGCGCGGCGCGAAGGCCGCGAGGCTCCGCCGCCGCCCGCCGTCAGCGACGCCGAGTGGGGGACCTACGGTCATTACGGCGACGGCTACTTCGGTCCCAAGAAGGCTTGGGCGGACGGCTTCGGGCGGCTGGTGATCGGCGAGCATTGGGTCGCGCACCACGGCGATCACAAGAACGAGTCGACGCGCGGCGTCATCGCGCCGGGCATGCGCCGGCATCCAGTCCTCAACGGGATCGAGGACGGCGACATCTGGGGTCCGAGCGACGTCTACACGGTGCGGCTGCCGCTGCCCGGCGACACGAAGCCGCTGGTGCTGGGGCAAGTGCTGGCGCGACGCGGCAAGTATGACGAAAGCGACCCGCGCTACGGCATGCGCCCGGACGACGGCCCTCCCGTCGCGGCGAAGAACGACCCGATGATGCCGGTCGCCTGGACGAAGACATATGCCATTCCCGGCGGCAAGCGCGGGCGTGTGTTCGCGACGACGATGGGCGCCTCGACGGACCTGCTGTCGGAGGGCGTGCGGCGCATGATCGTCAACGGCGCGTATTGGACGCTCGGCATGGAAAGCCGCATTCCCGCCGCGGGATCGCAAGTCGATCTGGTCGGCTCGTACCGGCCGTCGCAATTTGAAACCTATCCCGACGAGTACTGGGTCGAGAAGGCGTTGCGGCCGGCGGACCTACGCTGATTCAGCGCGCACTCCCCCTCCATCGACCATCGGCGCGCTTTCGCACAGCACGACCGGCGGTTTGCGTAACACAGTCATTCGCAGCAGCCTCTGCTCGGTGGGCCGGCGCTGACGGGCGCGGCTCCGACCACACTAAGAAAGGAGAACAATCGATGGAGTACGACCAAAACCAAAGTGCCGACACCGAAACGAGCGCCATCCACACAAATGGCGGCGATTCGTCGAAGCCGGAACAGTATCGCGTCAAGGCGGCGGATGCGCTGCATGAGGGCGCCGAGAAGGCCCGCGAATGGGGTTCGGAATCTCCGGGCGGAAACCGCACGACCCGCTGGGGTGAAAACGCCGGCGAAGGTCTCGACAATGCTTCCGAGTACCTCCGGGACCACTCGCTCGACGAGATCACCCACGACGTCACCGACTGGACGCGGCGGCACCCGACTCCCGCTCTGCTTTGCGCTTTGACTCTGGGCTTCTTGGCCGGGCGCGCCATCCGCAGTTGATCGGCGCTGTTCGAGGAGAAACGGCATGGAGCCCGAAGACAAATCGGTAGGAGAGTTAATGGGAGAGAGTATCGAGCATGTGCGAGAAATCTTCCGCGCGGAGTTGCGACTCGCAACTGTCGAGGTGAAGCAGGAGGCTGCGAAAGCGGGCCGCGGCGCCGTGCTGCTCGGATCAGCGGCCTTATTCGCCGTTTTCGGAGTCAACTTCGTGCTGTGGGCGAGCGTGCTGGCGCTGGCGCCGGAAATGCCGAACTGGCTCGCGGCGCTGATTGTGGCGGGCGTGGCATTGCTGCTCGCACTCGCTTTGGCTCTCGCGGGCAAATCAGCTTTTGACAGTGTGAAGCCGATACCCCAGGGAGCGGCGCGGCAGATGGAGGAGACCGTAAAATGGGCCAAGAGGCAACCGTCCTAGAACACCACATCCAACAGGAGAGGGCGCAGTTGGCGGAAAGCGTGAACCGGCTCGAACGCAGGGTCTCGCGAGCCGCGGACTGGCGCTATCAGTACGCCCGCCACCCGACGTCGGCGCTGGGGATCGCGTTTGCGACCGGCGTGTTCCTGGCCGGAATCGGCGCGTCGCGCCGCGGCGGCGAACCGACGACGCGGGCGGGATCCGGCGAACGAATCGGCCGCAGACATGAATCCGACTCAGGCTCAATGTTCGATGAGCTTCTGATCGGGCTGCAAGCGGCCGTAGTCGGCGTGGTCAGCAACGAATTGAGAGAGTACTTGCGACACCGCTTCGATTACGGCCGCCAACAATAGTTTTCGGGAGCCGCTCCAACACCGCGGGAAGAGCGGCTCTGAACCCTCGTTAAGGAGGCAGAGTGGCGGGGAAGCTCTTACCAGCGCTCAAGAGGACTTTTTCACAGTTTATTGAAGACGACTGCATGATGATGGCGTCTTCCCTCGCCTACTACACGATCTTTTCCCTCCCTCCGTTGATGTACATGAGCGTGGCCGCGGCCGGGTGGATCTTCGGACCTCAAGCCGTGGAGCGGGAAGTCATGGGCCAAATTCGGACCGTGATCGGCCCCGGCGTGGCGCAGGAAATCCAAACAATGCTGCGGTATACCGCCCAACAGACCGACGAAGGAGGTTGGACGCTGATCGTGGGCTTGGGCGCCCTGATGTTTGCGGCCACCGGCGTTTTCGTACAGCTCCAGGCGGCGTTGAACCGCACTTGGAACGTGCGCGCCGATCCGGACGCGGGCGGCGTTCGCAATTTCGTCGGAAAAAGGCTGACCTCGATCGGAATGCTGCTCGGGGTGGCGTTCTTGATGATCGTATCGTTGATCGTTTCCGCAATCCTCTCCGCCGCAAGTCACTTGGCGGCGGGCATGCTGCCGCCGATGCTCACTTCCGGCGCAATGCGAGCCCTCTCGTTGGGGGTCAATATCGCCGTGTTCACCGCCATCTTCGCAACGATCCTGCGCTTCCTGCCCGACGCCGAAATCGAATGGAAAGACGTCTGGGCCGGCGCGCTGGCGACGTCTCTGCTGTTCGAGCTCGGCAAAGAGGCGCTGGGCTGGTACATGGGGCGCGGCGAGTTGGGACAACAGTTCGGCGCTTCGGGTTCGCTTGCCGTTGTGATGCTGTGGAGCTATTACGCGGCGATGATCCTGCTGCTGGGAGCGGAATTCACCGAAGCCTGGGCCTGGGCGAACGGGCACAAAATCATGCCCGAGCCCGGGGCGATCAAGATCGAACGCCGCGAGCTGCGCGATTACAGCGTCGCGGCGCGGTCCTAATAGCCGCGATCGATCTGAGAACGAGCGACGCGCAAACCGGGCCGCTCTCCGTCGCTGCCCGCCGCCGGAAGCTCATGATCGGCGTCAACCGACTTCGTACGGCGCCCGTAGAGCCAGCTTGCGAGCCCCTTGAAGTCTTCGAGGATCACGTAGAGCGAAGGGACCAGGCCCAGGGTGATGAACGTCGAGAACAAAACGCCGAAGGCCAGCGCGACGGCCATGGGAATCAAGAATTGCGCCTGTACGCTGCGCTCGAGCATCAAGGGAGTGATGCCGGCCGCCGTGGTGAGCGAGGTCAACAGAATAGGCCGGAAGCGCACCACGGCCGCATTGACGACGCACTGCTCGAGCGGCATGCCGTCGTTGCGGTGCTGGTTGATGAATGTGACCAGCACAAGCGAGTCGTTGACGACGACGCCGGCCAAGGCGACCACGCCGCACATCGATAGGATGCTCATCGACATGCCCATGATCACGTGGCCCCAAATGGCGCCGACGATGCCGAACGGCACCGCCGACATCACGATCGCCGGCTGCAGGTACGAACCGAACGGGATGGCGATCAGGGCATAGATCGCGAACATGGCCGCCGCGAAGCCGATCGCCAGCGCCTGCATCGTCTCCATCTGATCCTGCTGCGCGCCTTCGAAGGTGTACCGCACGCCGCGGTGCCGCTGCATCAGCGCGGGCAAGAACTTTTCTTGCATATCGGCGAGCACTTCGTTCGCATTGGCGATCGACTCGTCCACTTCGGCCTGCACGTTGATCGTGCGCTCGCGGTCGACGCGCGTAATCGAGGCGAACCCGCGACCGATGGTTGCGTCGGCGACGGTCGAGAAAGGCACTTCGCCGCCGTCGGGCGTGCGGATGCGCATGCGCTCGAGATCGCCCAGCGATTCGCGTTCCCGCTCCGGGTAGCGCACCATCACGCGAATGTCGTCGCGGCCGCGCTGAATGCGCTGCGCTTCTTCGCCGAAGAACGCCTGCCGCACTTGGCGGCCCAGGTCCTCCAAGTTGAGACCCAGAGCTTGAGCTTCGGACGTGATGGCAAGCTTGACCTCCGGCTTGCCGCCGCGAAACGTATCGGTGATGTCGAGCACGCCGGGGTATTCCGCCAGCTTCGTCTTGATCTCGCCGGCGACGTTTTGAAGTTGCGCCATGTCGCGGCCGATGAGTTGGACGTCGATCGCCTTGCCGCCCCCGATCAGATCGGCGGTGTAGGTCAGCTCGACGACGTCGGGAATCGCCGGCGTCAAGTCCCGCCAGCGATTGGCGATCTCAGCCGCCGTGACCGAGCGGTTCTCAGACGGCGTGAGCTGGATGTTGATTTCCCCTTGGTTGGCGGAGCTGAACGAGGCCCGCCTGTCGCCGCTGTTTTGCGCCGACATCACCTTGAACGGCTGCTCGCCGATCGAAGTCAACATGTGCTCGTGGATCGGCGTTCCCTGTTTTTGCTCGATCTCGGCGAGCAGTTGGCCGGCCGCCGTCTCGATCTTGCGCATGGCCTCCGCGGTCACCTCCGCGGGGGTCTCTTGCGGCAGCGTGAGGTCGGCGACGACATTGTCGGACTCGACCTGCGGGAAAAAGACGAACTTGACCAGGCCGCCGCCGACGAGTCCGGCGGTGATCAGCAATGTCGCTACGGCGACCGCCACCGTGAGGTAGCGCCACTCGACGGCGATGGCGATCGCCGGCCGATAGACCTTGTGAACGAACCAAAACAGGCCGTCGCTGAATAGGTTGAAGAACCCGTTCCACACCCTCGAGATCGGATTTTCCTTGCCCGGATCTGGAGGGCCGTGGTGGTGCGACAGGTGGGACGGCAGGATGAGCTGCGATTCGAGCAGCGAGAACAACAGCGTCGGAATGACGATGCAAGGAATCACGCGCCAGATCTTGCCGTTCACGCCCGGCACAAACAGCATCGGAGCGAACGCGGCGACGGTCGTCAGAACGCCGAAAATCACGGGTACGGCTACTTCTTGCGCTCCGGTGATCGCGGACGCCAGGCCTTCGCCGCCGCGCTCCTGGTGCTCGTAGATGCTCTCGCCGACGACGATGGCGTCGTCGACGACGATGCCCAACACGAGGATGAACGAGAACAGCGAGATCATATTTACCGACACGTCGAGCGTCGGCATCATCGCGATCGCGCCGAGGAACGAGACCGGAATGCCAAGCGTGACCCAGAACGCCAGACGCAGGCGCAAAAACAGCGTCAGGACCAAGAAGACCAGCACGAGGCCGCTGAGCGCGTTTCTGAGCAGCAAGTCCATGCGGCCTTTGAGGACGCGCGCCTGATCGGCCCAGGCCGTCAGCTTGATGCCGGGCGGCAGGCGCGGCTGCATCTCGGCGATATAGCCGTGCACCGCATCGGCGATGTCGATCGCGCTCTGATCGCCGACGCGAAAGACCTGCACGAGCACAGCGGACTTGCCGTCGAGCCGCGAGGACTGATCGGTGTCTTCGAAGCCGTCGACGACGCGCGCCACGTCGGAGAGCAGCAAGCGCGTGCCGTCGGGCCGCGTCAGCAGCGTCAGGCGCTCGAACTCATCGCCGCGGTAGGCCTGGCCTTGGGTGCGCAGCAGGATCTCGCCGGTCTCGGTTTTCACCGAGCCGCCGGGAAGATCGAGAGAGCTGCGCCGCACGGCGTTGGCGACGAAATCGAAGGTGATGTTGTGGCGGCGCAGCGCTTGTTCGGAGACTTCGATGGAGATCTCGTAAGGGCGCGCGTTCTTGAGATCCGCTTGTGAGATGCGCGGGTCTTCGAGCAGGTCGTCCCGCACGCGCTCGCCGAGGCGCTTGAGCGTGAGCTCGTCGGTGTCGCCCGAGATCGAGAGGTTGATGACCTGCTGGCGGTTGGTGATCTCTTTGATGACCGGCTTTTCGGTCTCTTCGGGGAAGGTGTCGATCGCGTCGACGGCCGACTTGATGTCGTTGAGGGCTTCGCGCGTGTCGTAGCCGGTTTCGACTTCGATCAGGACGATGCCCGAACCCTCGTTGGCGGTCGAGGTGATCTTGTCGACGCCGTCGAGGCCTTGTACGGCCTCCTCGACGCGCAGGAGCACGCCCGATTCGACTTCCTCCGGCGCGGCGCCGCGATAGTCGATCGACACCGAAACCATGTCGACCGAGATCTCCGGGAAGACTTCTTTCTTGACGAAGCCGATCGTCATCAGGCCCGCCGCGATGACGACGATCATCATCAGGTTGGCGACGACGGAATTGCGGGTGAACCAGTTGATGATTCCGTTCATGACGAGCTAATCCGCAGCCTCTTCCACGACCCGTACTTCCATGCCTTCCACCGCCGCCTCGAGGGTCGAAACGCAGACCTTGTCGCCCGGCTCGACGCCGCCCTTGACGAGCACGCGGTCACGCTCGAGCCGCAGGATGTCGAGCTTGCGGAACTCGATCTGATTGCGGTCATTGACGACCCAAACGGTGTCTTCGCCGCGCAGCGCGGTACGCGGCAAGGGCACGGCGTGGACCCATTTGCCCCCGATCTCGGCTTGCACGAACATGCCGACCGCCAGGGGCGGACGGCTGCTATCGCCCGGTTGCGCGTAGGGATCGCGGACCTCGGCGATGGCCTGAATCATGCGGGTCTGCGGGTCGAGCTCCGCCTCGGTGCGGACGACGCGCCCCTCCCAGGAGTAGCGCCTGCCGCCGAACTCGGTCGACAGCGTGACCTTGGGGGCGGGCGTCTTGTCGTCCTGAGCGCGATAAGCGAGCGGCAGTTGCAAAAACTCGAGCTGATCGTCGGGAACCGGCAAGCGGACTTCGGCGACGTCGGTCGAATACACCGTGGCGACCGCCTGCCCGCGCTGTACGTATTGGCCGCGGTCGACGCTCTTGCGCCGGATGCGGCCGTTGTAAGGAGCATGGACGACCGTGCGCTCGAGGTCGTACTCCGCCTGCTCGAGGGCGGCCTGAGCCGAAGCGAGCTCGGCGTTGGCCTGGGCCAGTTGCGGCTGATGCAGCACCAGCGGAGTCGGCTCGCCCTTGCCCAGCTCTTGCCACTCCTTGCGCGCGACGTCGGCTTCCTGCTGCTCGGTCGCGACTTTCAGCTTGAACTGCGCGACAGCCGCTCGGGCGCGGACCACCGCCAGCTCGTACTCGCGCCGGTCGATCTTCATCAGCTCATCGTTGGCGTTGAAGAAACCGCCGACCGCGAGGGAGTCGGAAACCCACACGACCTTGCCCGACACTTCGGGCACGATCTCGGATTCGGTGCGCGGAGCGACGCTGCCCTCGGCGTTCACCATCAGCCGCAGCAGCTCGTCATTAGCCGTCATCACGCGAACCAGCGGCGCCTCGACGACCACCGCCTGCTTCTCGGGCGCCTGATAAGAATCCACGAGCGACTTTGCGATCAATCCGCCCCCGGCGACGACGGCCAAGGGCAACACGATCTGAAGAACTCGGCGCATCATCATAAAGTCTTCCTCCCAGCGGACGGGTCCGGCTTGACCTGCGAGGGGACGGTCATCGTGAAGCCGCCTCCCAAAGCCAAATGCAAATCGACGCGGTTATCGAGACGCGCCCGGCGGACGGCCAGCCAGGCGGATTCGGAGTCGAGCGCCGTGCGTTGCGAATCGAGCACGGTGATGATGTCGGCCAAGCCGCTGCGATAGCGCTCTTCGGCCAGCTCTTGGGCCTTCATCGCGTTCTTCACCGCCGAGTCGAGCGATTCTTCGCGCTGCTCTAAGTAGTGGTCCGCTGCCAGGGAGACCTCGACCTCGCGGTAGGCGTGCAACACCTCGTTTTCATAAAGCGCGGCGGCCTCGCGGGCGGCGGCTTCGGACTGCCGCACCGTCGCCTTGAGGCGTCCGTTATTGAAGATCGGCTGCGTCAGCCCGCCCAACAAATTCCAGATGAAGACTTCGCCGCTCAAGATGTCTTGCAGGCGATTGGTCGAAGTGCCGGTGGCGCTGGTGAGCGAAAAGCTGGGCCGCAGCGCCGCCTTGTCTTGCTCGATGCGCGCGTCGGCCGCCAGCAAACGCCGCTCCGACGCCAGCAGGTCCGGCCGGCGATGCACGAGCTCTGAAGGCAAACCGGCCGGCACGCCCTTGGGCGGGTCCGGCAGGTCTTCGGCCAACGCGTATTCCGCCGCGGGGTACTTGCCGACCAGGATCTCGAGCTCGCGAACGGAGGCGTCCGCCTGCTGTTGGCGCTGTTGCAGCAGAGCCTTCGCTTGATCGACGGCGGTCAGCGCCAGGCGCAGATCGAGCGAAGGCCGCACGCCCGCCTCGAAGCGCGCCCGAACGCGCTGGGCCGAAAGCTCGAAGCTCTCGACCGTCGCCCGCGCCAGCCCGACTTGCCGCTTCGCTTCGATCGCGGCGAACCAAGCCTTGGCCGTCTGACCGGTCAGCGAAAGCCGCGCCCCGGCCAGGTCGGCTTCAGAAGCTTGCAGCTCGGAGACGGCGGCGAGTTGGCCGGCCTTGATCTTGCCCCAGACGTCCGCTTCCCAGCTTAGATTGAGCGACAACCCCGCCGTGGTGACGGTGTTCGACAGCACTTCGCCCTCATGGCCCGGAATCGGCAGGCCGATGAAGTTGAGCCGCTGCCGCTGGCGGCTGAACCCAGCCGAGACTTCCGGCAGCGACGCCGCGCCGGCGATGCGGGCCTGCGCCTCGGCGGCGTCGATGCGCGCAGCCGCTGCGGCGAGGTCCTTGTTGCGCTCGAGCGCCTCATGGATGGCCTTGTCGAGGCCCGGATCGGTGAAGTACTCCCACCAGTCGCCGCGAACCGGAACGGTTTGGTCGGGAGCGGCGCTCCAGGCCTGCGGCGCTTCGACGGTGAAGGCCCGGTCCGGGCGGTCAACCGTCTGGGCGCAGCCCGCCAGCACGGCGGCGAGGGCAAGGCAAAAGAAAAGTCTCATCGATGCGCCTCCATGGCGACTGCTACGTCCGCATCCTCGGCCAGCTTCGCGCCAATCGGAGCCGCTGCGACGTCAGCGCGAAGACCCGCCGCACAAAATCGAACCATCCGCTCGATGACGCCTTCGGTGTCGGCCGGGTCGCAAAGTCCGTCGGAGAAGCGCTTGAGGCGCTCGCTCTCCGTCATGGTGTAGATCATGGCGCCGACGGAGAAATGCACGCGCCAGGCGCGGTCGATTTCGGGCAACTCGGGCAGCGCGCGGGCGAAGGCCGCTCCGAACCGCACAATGATTTCACGGAACAGATCGTCGAAGGCCGTGTGCAGATACTCGGCCGGCTCGGCGTAGATGCGGCCGCACATGTGCATGAATTGCCGGCCGCGTTCGTCCTCTTGACAGAGCCGGATCGCCGGATCGATCAGCGCGCGCAAGACCTCTTCGAGCTCCAGCGGGCCGTCCCCGGCGCGCTCTTCGGCGGCGTCGAGCATGGCGAGCCGGCGGCGATTGAGCGGCGAGACGCGGCGCTCGAACACCTTTTGGACCAGCGCTTCCTTCGAACCGAAGTGATAGTGCACCGCGGCAAGATTCACATGGGCCGAAGCGGTGATCGAGCGTAACGAAACCGCGTCGATTCCCTTCTCGGCGATGAGCTTCTCGGCGGTGTCGAGGATGATTTCCTTAGTGTCGGAGGCCATCGCGGTCAAACCTCATTCAATCGACTGTTTCAAACGTCTGTTTGAATCGTAGATTGGACTCCGCGGCGGAGTCAAGAGATCACGGAATATTCTTCCGGCAGGTCAATATCACGGGTGATCGCCGGATCGTCGAGGTCGACAAACGCCGTTTGAGCGCGGAGGCCGCGAATGACGTCCTGCGGGCTCGCAGCCGGGTCGAGCGCGAGCAGCTCGCCGATGACTTCGCGCGCAATCCCGACCGGGTGACCTCGCTCGCCGCGGTAGCGCGGTATTACGACTCGGGGACCCGCGGCGAGGGCGTCGGCGATCGCCCGCAGAGTCGCGACGCGTACGCCGGGGTGATCGACAAGGGTGAAAAGGGCCCCGGCGGCCTCGGCCGGAATCGCGCGCAACCCGGTTTGCAGGGACGAGAGCATGCCGAGGTCATAGTTCCGATTGACGACGACGGAAATATCGGTGTAGCCGATTGTTTCGGCGATCTTTTCGGCGTTGTGGCCAAGCACGACGACGACGGGCGCGCACACGCGGCGAAAAGTGGAAATCAAGTCGCCGAGAAACGTCGATTCGCCGTAGGCCAACAGGGCCTTGTCGCGGCCCATGCGGCTCGAGCGGCCGGCGGCCAGGATGACGCCGGGAGGCTTCGCCGTCTCAGAACGGACGGGAGGCCTCCGCTTCTCGCTCGGCCTGCTTGGCCTCGTCGGCAAGTTTCGTCGAATGACTCTCGAGAGCCTTGGGCACGCCCTCGGCGAAGATCGACTTGGACAGGCTGTTCCAGTCGGCCTCGGGGTTGCGGCGGCTGTGGATCATCTCGGCGACCACGGCCACGGCGATCTCCTCGGGGGTGACCGAGCCGATGTCGAGGCCCATCGGCGCATGGATCTTGTTGAGCTTGTCGAGCGGCGCGCCTTCGCTCATCAAGTGTTTGACGACCTCGATCGTCTTGCGCTTGCTGCCGATCATCCCGATGTAGCGAACGTCTTGCTCGACGGCCCAGCGCAGCACGCGCATATCGTCCTTATGGCCGCGCGTGACGATGATGAAGTAGCTGGCCTTGTTGACCGCGAGCTTGGGGAAGGCGTCTTCGTACTCTTCGGCGTAAACTTCCACGGCTTCGGGGAAGCGCTCGGCGTTCGCGTAGTTTTCGCGATTGTCGACGATGACGCTGCGAAACCCGGCTTGGGTCGCGACCTTCGAGAGGCTCTTCGAGATGTGCCCGGCGCCGAAGATGAAAGCGGTCGGGATGGGCAGGATCGGCTCGACGTAAACGTTCAACTGGCCCCCGCAAATCAGTCCCTGGTCGTAGGCGGCGTCCTGTCCCAGGTTGAAGGTCAACATGCGCGGCTTTTCCGTCTCGATGACCTCGCGCCCAGCCTGCCAGACCTCGGCCTCGGTGCAGCCGCCGCCGATGGTGCCGACCATGGAGCCGTCTTCCTTGACGAGCATTTTCGCGCTCTGGAAGCTGGGAATCGAACCGGCGACCTCGACGATCGTGGCCATCGCGGCTTTTTGACCCGCGCGGCGCAGCTCGATCAGCTCTTCGTAGACGTCCATGGAACGGCTCATGACGGTTTCATTATAGGAAGGCGTTAGCATGAACCCAATGGATCAAGAAGCCTCATTGCGCAAGCACCTGATCGAGCTGCTCGACGGCGGCAGCGCGCATCTTCGTTTCGACGACGTCGTCAAGGACTGGCCGCGCGAGCTGCGCGGGGTCAAGGCGGCCGGAACGGCGCACTCGCCCTGGCAGGTGCTCGAGCACCTGCGCATTTGCCAGTGGGACATCTTGGAGTTCAGCCGCAAGGCCGATCACGAGTCCCCGGACTGGCCGTCCGGCTATTGGCCGCAGGACGAGGCGCCCCCCAGCGATAAGGCTTGGAACGAGGCGATCGAATGGTTCCGCGCCGACCTCGCGGCGATGAAGGCGTTGGTCGACGACGAGTACAGCGGCTTGCATAAACCGTTTCCCTGGGGCGACGGCCAGACGCTGCTGCGCGAGGCGATGCTGGTCGCCGACCACAACGCCTATCACCTCGGCGAATTGATGGTGCTGCGGCGGCTGCTGGGCGTCTAGCCGCCTTTCTCGCCAAACAGTAGGGAGGCAGCCTCCTGTTCGCCTTACAACGAACCGGTCGCAAGCCAATCGGCGCACTCCGGCGACAGATTGCGGCGCGCCGTCTCTTCGTATTTTTGGACTTCCTCGGCGGTGAGCGCGTCCCGCCACCTGTCGTTCGTGCCCTTGTGGATGAAACTTTTCATGCCGCCTTCAAACAGGTCGTTGAAGGCCGGAGAGAGCACCGCGGCGTTCTCCTTCATGTAGTCGAAAGTGCAGTGCTCGACGATCGCCGGCCACTTGGCCTCGTCGATTGGAATCTCGAGGAACGCCGCGATACGGCCCATCTCTCCCGGCATGTCGGTCTTCAGATTGTTGTAGTGCACGAGCCGCACATTCGGGGCTTGGCGAATGTCCCACCAGCTTTGGACGTTCGACCAATATGGGTGGTAGGGGGCGGCGTCGTTATCCAGCCAACCGTGAAAAAACCCTCGAACGTCCGTCGTCGGCCGAGAAATTGGAGGCCCGACCCGGCCCGGCGTGTTGTTGACCAGATCGAAGAACTCGTCCTTCATGCTCATCAGGTGGTTGTACCAGCTCCACACGACGTCCCGGCCGTCTCGGGCTAGATAGAGGTATCTGGCTTTTGGCGACATGACCAGGGCGTCCGCGGGCAGGTGCGTGCGTCTTCAAGCACCGGCGATGAGTCTGCGCCTCTAAGCGCTCCATCATGGGCTCGAACGGGATGATGCGCATGTCGACCCAGGGCGCAATATCCATCGTCGCCAGGTTCTCCTCGCCTTCGAAGATCAATTGCGTCACGATCTGCTGGCACCAAGTGGTCCCGGATTTGGCCCAGGTGCCGATCACGACGTCGCCGTCCCGGAATGGGAAGCCGTTCCAGCGGGTGGAGTCCATCAACTGATTAATCATTTCACCCGACTTTTCGGGCACGGCGATGGCCGTCTCTTCCATGTCAATTCTCCTTACGGTGCTCGGTAATTTCTAGGGGTGAGAGGCGGCCTGGGCGCACGAGGCCCCGTATGCGGTGCGTGCGACCCCGCCGGCCCTGCTCAAAGATAGCGACGGCGAGACGGATGTCAAGCGTTTTTTGGAATCGCAAACAGTAGGGAGACCGCCGCCTTAGTCAAAGGATCTTCGTCACGGCTTCACGGACGCACTGCTCGAACTCGTCCAGGTTGCCGGCGAAGAAGTGATCCTCGGCTTCGACCCATTCGAGCGCCTTGGGCTCGGCGGCCAGGTCGTAATAGCGCTGCAGGTTTTCCCGCGAACCGTGCTCGTCGTTGGTGGAGTGGATGAAGATCTTCGGGGTCTTGCACTCGGCCAGGAAGTCGAACGGGGCCTTGTCGACTGGAAGTCCGGCGGCGATGAAGCGCTCGAACGAGCCGTCGCGGCAGGCCACGCGAATGCCGACGTTCGCGCCGAACGAGAAGCCCGCGCCGATCATCGGCAAATCCGGGTAGCGCTCGCGGGCGTACTCGACGACGGCGCGGAAGTCATCGCGCTCGCCTTTGCCGTCGGCGTGCGCGCCCTGGCTCGCTCCGACGCCGCGGAAGTTGAAGCGCACGACCGCCGAGCCGGCCTCGCGAATCCCGCGCGCCAGCCGGAACACGACCTTGTTGTGCATCGTGCCGCCGAACAGCGGGTGCGGATGGCAAACGACCGCGACGCGCTCGATCTCGACGCCTTCGTCGGGCCCTTCGTGCAGGGCTTCGAGGCGGCCGGCCGGGCCGTCAATGAACGTGGATTCGAGGATGCGAGGCAAGGTTCGAGAGCGCCCTGATCGATGCGCGGGAATCAGTTGCTGCGGTAGTTGGTGAACTGCATGTCGATGCCGAAGTCGCGATCGCGCAGCGCGGTCATCGTCTGCTGCAGGTCGTCGCGCTTGGGCCCGGTGACGCGGACTTGGTCGCCTTGGATCGAGGCCTGCACCTTCTTGAGCTTGAGGTCTTTGATCGCCTTGACGATCTCGCGCGCTTTTTCGGTCGGGATGCCGACTTGCAGGTCGATCTCCTGCGTCACCGTGGCGCGCGCCGCCGGCTGCACCTTGCCGAACTGCAAGCTCTTGATCGGCACCTTGCGCCGGACCAGCTTGGTCTCGAGGACGTCGACGACCTGCTTGAGGGTGTACTCGTCCTGGCTGCGGATCGTCAGCTTTGGGGCGGATTCGTCAAACTCGATCGAGCTGTCGGTGGTCTTGAGGTCGAAACGCGTCGAGACCTCCTTATTCGCCTGCTCGACGGCGTTGCGAACCTCCGTCAACTCGATCTCGGAAACGATGTCGAATGAATTCTGCGGCATAGGCGGCTAGCGGGCCGCGCGATCAGTCTTGTTGTTGCAGGCGAGCGAGCACGCGTTCGGTCAAGGCATCGACCAGAGACGGCATTGACGCCGACAAGACTTCGCGAACAGCCTCTCGCACCAGTGTCTCACGCCGAGCCTCTCGCTCGTCGGCCCCCAGCGCCTCGAGCACGAGAGTGCTGAAGGGATCGTCGTCGTCGGGGGCGTCCGGCTCCGACGCCACGGCGGGTTCCGGCACGTCGAGGATCTCGGCGCCGGTCTCGTCCAGTTGGTCGAGCACGGCCGTCGCGATCGCTTCCGGGTGAAACTCAGGCGCGCGCTCCTGCGACGACTGCGGCGGCGGTTCCGGCATCGGCGTCTGATCTTCCGCGACCCGGCCCGGCTCGGGCGGCGTCGAAGACGGCTCCGGTTCGCCGGCCAGCGATTTGACGGTGTCGATCAGGGTGTAGGCGTCGAGCGGCTTATGGAGCACGCCGTCCGACCCGGCTGCTTCGGCTTCAGACGAATCGAAAGGCTCGAGCGGCCCGGCCAGCAGAACCACCTTGACGCCCTCGAGCCGCGAGTCGTTCTTGATCCGCCGGCAAACCTCGAAGCCGCTCGGCCCCGGCATGCGCGTGTCGACCATCACCAGCGCGGGCCGGTGCTCCTCCAGGTACTGCAACGCTTCGTCGCCGTTGGAAACCGTGGCGACGTCGTAGCCTTCCTGGCTCAGGATTTGGCGACCCATCCGATGGGCATGGGGGTTGTCATCGGCGATGAGAATCAGGCTCAAGACTTCTCCCGGGGGAATTGCTACCGCCTTCCCCCACGAAGAGTTTAACCCGGAAGTCCTGATTCGGCTAGATGCCCGGCGCTACTGCGGCTTTTGGGCTTCGGGCGTCTGCTTGCTCTGTCGAGCGTCCGGTTCGGTGTCGAGCTTACTAGGGCCGTTGATCGTCTCGACCGACACATCGGCGGTCGGCGTAGTGGCCGTCGCGGCGGCCCGGATCCCGGGCGGCGTCGACGGCATCAACGTCGTCATCGACGGCTCGCCGACCTTCGCCGCCATCTTGAGATCGGGGCCGGTTCCGAAGATGCCGAACGTGCGCGCCATCGTGCCTTTGTGGTCGCGGTGCTCGATGTTGTAAGCGTTGACCTTATAGCGTTCCGGATCGGTTTCGGGGATCGGCCGGTTCAGGGCTTGCAGCTTCGCTTTTGCGTCGTCGACCCAAGGGCTGAGCGGGTAGTCGCGAACGATGCGCGTGTAGGCGTCGACCATGTCGTCGGTGAATTGCTCGCCCATTTTTTCGTACGTCTCGCCGAGCGTCCACAACGCTTCATCGTTCCTGCTGTAGAGCGGATAGTGCTCCGTCATCGCCTGCAAACGATTCGCGCCGGCGCGATAACTGCCCTTTTTTGTGTAGAACGAGCCCACGCGGAACTCCGCTTCGGCGATCACTTCTTGGACCTCGCGCAGGCGCTGCTCGGTCTCCTTGCGAAAGACCGTATTGGGCCACTGCAGCAGAACCTGGCGGCACTCCTGGTCCGCCCGGACGGCATGCGTGTTGTCGCGGTCCGGCTTGACCATCTGCTCGTAGTGGATCTCGCAAATCTTGCGCTGCGACTCGGCCGCCTCTTCCATCGACGGGAAGAACGTGATGAAGTCCTTGTACTCCGCCTCGGCCTGGGCGAGCGCATGGCTGCTGCCCTCTTGGTACCAACTGTCGGCGATGGCGAGCTTCGCCTTGGCGAGGTATTCGCTGTCGGGATAGGTGTTAATCAGCGTCTGCAGAGTCAGCCGCGACACCTCGTACTTGTGCTTCTCGAGGTCGCCGATCGCCTGGTCGAACAGCACTTTGTCGGGCTGCTGCGAGTTGTTGCCGATAGGGTTATCGTAGGGCGTCTTGCCGCAGCCCATAAGCAGGGAGAACGCAGAGATTCCCAAGCAGATTCTAAGGCGATTCATATGGCGGTCTCAGTCGTCTGATCTTCAAGCTTGGAGCGAATGTGCCAGCTCCATTCGCTCTCTCATGGATTTTACGGCTTGGCCGGGGTCCGGGGTTCCGAAAATGCTCGAACCGGCCACGAGAATGTCCGCTCCGGCACGTACCAGCGCGGCTGCGTTGCCCGCCTCGACGCCGCCGTCGACCTCGATGCGGTAGCTGTAACGGCGCTCGCTGCGCAGCCGATCCAGGTGCGCGATCTTGTCGAAGGCGACCGGCAGAAACTTCTGCCCGCCGAAGCCCGGGTTGACGCTCATCACCAGCACCAGGTCAACCATGTCGAGCACGTGCTGCAGCGTCTCGACCGGAGTCGCGGGGTTGATGACGACGCCCGCGCCGACGCCGCTGTCCTTGATGAGCTGCAGGCTGCGGTTCAGATGCGGGCAGACTTCCTGGTGAATCGAGATGTTCCGCGCGCCCGCCTCGACGAAGGCCTCGATGTAGGAGTCGGGGTCTTCGATCATCAGATGGCAATCAAGGAACAAGTCGGTCGCCTTGTGCAGCGACTTGACGACGGGCGGGCCAAGGCTGATGTTGGGCACGAAATGGCCGTCCATCACATCGCAATGGATGATCTTGGCGCCGGCGCGCTCGACGGCCTCGACTTGCTCGCCGAGGCGGGCAAAATCAGCCGCGAGGATCGATGGAGCGAGCTCGGCCATTCAAATCAACAGTATAACGAGGCGTGCGGCGCCGCGAGCTCGAGCAGTTCCGGAGGGGCGATGTGACATTCGCCCCGGCCGGAAGGCCCGCCTCGAGGACGAACAACATTGCACCGCATTTCATCGCGCATTTCATCGAACAATGCCGCCTTCCGGGGAAACGACGGGACGAGCAGGTGAATCGCTTCGGCGACGCGCGGCGCAACCCGCTGACGGGCGCCTTCGATCCGACTCGCCCGTCAGAGACAGGGATATGGACGGGGATATAATCGTTGCGGCGCATGCACCGGCCAAGCACACGTTTCGGCGTCGTATTTTTCGCCATTGGCGCCGTTGTGTGCTGCTCCGCCCCCGCGTTGGCCCAAAGCGACGGCCCGTATACCGGGGAGCAGGGCCGCCGCTTCCTCGCCGGCTACTGCCAAGCGTGCCATCAGGGCGAGTCCCCGGCGGGCGGATTCCACGCCGACCAGCTCGGCTCGATCGAATCCTTTCGCACCCATCCCGACCAGTGGACACGCCTGGTCGCGCGTGTCTCGAACAGCGAGATGCCGCCCAAGGGCGCGCCGGCGCCCGACGCCGACGAGCGCGTGCGCTTCGTCGCCTGGGTCGAAGCGACCTGGCGCAGCCAAGCCTGCGCCGCCTCGCTCGAGCCCCCGCCGGCCATGATGCGGCGCCTGAACCGCGACGAATACAGCGCCACGATTCGCGACCTGTTCGACCTGCAAATCGACGTCAGCGAGATGTTCCCGGTCGACGGTCCCGGCGGCGAAGGCTTCGATAACGCCGCCGAAACCCTGTTCCTCTCGCCGCTGCATTCGGAAAAGTATCTCGAAGCGGCCAAGTTCATCCTCGACGCCGCCTCCAAGGAATACAAGTCGCGAGAGAAGATCTTCGTGGCCGAGCCCGGGCCCGGCGTCACGGAAGACGCCGCCGCGCGCAAGATCTTGGCCACGTTCTTGCCGCAGGCCTTTCGACGCCCGGTGAACGAAGATACGGTCGAGGCGTACGTCGACCTCTTCCGTCGCGCCCGCAAGCAGGGCCGTGACTTCGAACCGGCGATTTTCTTCTCCCTGCGCGCGGCCCTGGTCTCGCCGCTGTTCCTGTTTCACCTGGATCCGGCCGAAGGCGGACCCGAGCTGCGGCAATACGCCTTGGCCTCGCGCTTCTCCTATTTCCTGTGGGGCGGCATGCCCGACGAGCTGCTGTTCGACATCGCCGCCGCCGGCAAGATGGACGACCCGGCGGTGCTGCGGCGCCTGGTGCCGCGCATGTTGCGCGACGACCGCGCTCTCGAGTTCTCGACGCGCTTCGTCGAGCAATGGCTGCGCACGCGCGAGCTCGAAAACGGTCACGGTCCCGACGCCGAGCTTTTCCCCGAATACGCCAACGACGCGGAGCTGCGCTCGGACATCATCCTGCAGCCGGTCTTCTTCTTCCGCGAAGTGTTCCGCGAAAACCGCTCGCTGATCGACTTTCTCGACTCCGACGGGACGATCCTGACCAAGGGGCTCATCGAGCACATGAACCTCGGCCTCGAAAAGAAGGAGGACGGCAAGAACCCCAATTGGATGGATCTGCCCGAGGGCTCGAACCGCGGCGGCCTGCTGAGCATGCCCGCCGTGCTGGCTGTCTCGTCGCACCCCTACCGCACCAGCCCGGTGCTGCGCGGGGCGTGGATTCTCGACTCCATTTTGGGTACGCCGCCGCCCCCGCCGCCGCCCGACGTTCCGGCGCTGAAGGAACCCAAGGCCGGCGAGCCGCCGAAGTCGGTTCGCGAGATGCTGGCGCAGCACAGCGCCAATCCCGTCTGCGCAAATTGTCATAAACGGATTGACCCGCTGGGGTTTGCGCTGGACAATTATGATGTGGTCGGACGCTGGCGCGACGAAGACGCCGGCAAGCCGGTCGACGCGGAGGGCGAGCTCCCCGACGGTACGCGCATCAAGGGTCCTGCCGGACTCAAGAAAGCGCTGATCGCCCGCAAGGAGCTTTTCCTTCGGAACTTGACGAAACGGATGTTGGGTTATGCTCTCGGGCGCGGCTTAACGCCCGCCGACGCCTGCGCGGTCGAGACGATTCTCGATCGCGTCGAAGAGCAAGACGACAAAGCCTGGGCGCTGGTTCGAGAAATTGCGCTGAGCGAGCCGTTCCTCTCCCCAAGGGCGGCCGCGAAGCTTGATGTCGCAGAGAAGAGAAGATGAACCTGATCCGCACCCGACCTCTCTCGCGCCGAACGCTGTTGCGCGGCGCCGGCGTTGCGCTCGGCCTGCCCTGGCTCGAAGCGATGGCGCCGTCCATCGGCCGCGCCGCGACAGCGCAGAGCAGGCCGGTGCGCATGGCGGCGCTGTACATGCCCAACGGCGCCTACCCGCCGACCTGGACCCCCGACGCCAAGGGCCGCGACTTCGTGCTGCCTTACTCGCTCGACCCGCTCACCGATCTGCGCGACGAAGATCGTCGTCCTCAGCAATCTGTGGAACGAGCAATCGAAAGACGGCGACGGGCACTACGTCAAGGAATCCGCGATCCTCACCTGCTCGCGCATCAAGAAAACGCAAGGCGCGGACCTGCGCAATGGAGTTTCGGTCGACCAGGTCGCGGCCCAGCAGGTCGGCCATCTCACTCCCCTGCCCTCGCTCGAGTTGGGCGTCACGCCGGTGGCCGTCGGCAACGACGCCGTCGTCGGCTACACGCGGGTCTACGGTTCGCACATTTCTTGGAGCTCGCCCACCACGCCGCTGGCGCGCGAGCTCAGTCCTCACGCCGTCTACGAGCGGCTCTACCGGGCGTCCCACGGCAGCGGGGGCGATGAGGCCAAGCTCGACTCGCTGCTGCTCGACCGCGTGCTCGACGACGCCAAGTCGCTGCGCGACCCGCATCGGCTCGGAGGACAAGGTCCGCCTCGACGAGTATCTCTCCGTGATGCGCTCGCTCGAAGAGCGCATCGAGCGCTCGAGCGACCCCGCGCGCAACGCCTGGAAGCCGCTCGCGGAACTTCCCGCCTCCGCGCCGACCGAACACCCGCAGAGCCATCTCGAGCACTGCCGCCTGATGCTCGACATGATCGCCGTGGCCTTCCAGACCGACACCACGCGCATCAGCACCTTCATGTTCGGCAACGCGGTGAGCAACGTCAGCTTCCGCTTCCTCGAAGGCTGCACCGCCGGCCATCACGACGTCTCGCACCATAAGGACGAGGCCGACAAGCTCGGCGAATACCAGATCATCAACCGCTGGCACGTCGAGCAGTACGCCTACTTCCTGCGCCGGCTCTCCGAGCTGAAGGAAGGCGAGTCGAGCGTGCTCGACAACTCGATGGTCCTGTTCGCCTCGGCGCTCGCCGACGGCAACAAGCACGACCCGCATCATCTGCCCATCCTGCTCGGCGGACGCGGCGGCGGACGCATCGACACGGGACAGCACCTGGTCTACGGCGAGGATCACCCCCTGGCGGACCTGTACGTCTCGATGCTCGACGCCTTCGGAACTCCGGTCGACCGCTTCGGCGACAGCAAAGGCCCGCTGCCCGGCCTGCTGCACACATAAGCCCGTGGACACCCCACGAAAACAACCGCGAAGCTCGAGCCCCGACCGTAAGAGCTGTGTGAAAACGAGATGCTCGTGTTGAGCCCCCAAAGGCGGAGCAACGAACAGCCCGGATCGAGCGGAGCGGAATCCGGGGATCGACTGGACGGAAAGTATTGGAAAGATTATCTTGGATCGCGCTTTAAGACCCCGGGTTCCGCTACGCTCCACCCGGGGCTATCAATTGCTTCGTCCTCCGGACGAGGTCGCGCCGGCGTTTTCACACAGACTCGTAAGGGAGGGGTTTTTCGGCCAACCCGCCTACTCACGGGCGCGGCTCGCTCTTCGCGATTAGCAATCCGCTTGCAGACCGTCGTCTTGACCCTATTGCTCGCCACACCGCTGGCGGCGATCGACCTCAGCGGCACATGGATGGGCCTGATCGAGAGGCGCGGGCCGCCGCCCGGCGAGCGACATCGCCTTTCAGCTCGTCCAAGACGGCGACAAGCTCGGCGGCAAGCTCTACCGCAACAACGGCGCCGGCAGTCCGATCCTCGAAGGCGACATAGCGGGCGACAAGGTGCGTTTCAGCATCGAGGCCCGCGAGCAGACCGGCAATCAGATCAACATCGTGCTCTACCGCTTCGACGGCCGCATCGTCGACGGCGGCATCGAGCTGACCCGCGAGCGCGCGGCCGCCCGCGACGCCGTCAGCGGCGTCGAAATCCCCGTCCGCCGCCCCGACGAAACCGACGAGCAAGACCACGACCGCCGCTTCCGCAGCTTCCGCCTCGAACGCCTCCTTTAGGAGCCTCCATCTAAAAACGGTCCAATTCGGGCCCGCTTTCGCGTCAGCGGCGCCCGCCCGACGCCGCCTTAAGCCGCTTGTCTTTAGGTGACCGTTCAATCTATTGAAAACAATAGTTTTAAGAACAAATGCGACCGGCCTAACAGCTTGCAAATTAACCCACTCTCGGTGATATACTCGCCGCGGCGCCGACGGTATACGCCCGAATCATGTCGGTCTCAAACGGTCACGGCTACCGCATCCGCTTCGGCGCATACGAGGCGGACCTGCGGTCGGGCGAGTTGCGGCGGGGCGGGCTCAAGCTCAGGCTTCAGCCCCAACCCTTCCGCATCCTGGCGACCCTGCTCCAGAACCCCGGCGAAGTCGTCACCCGCGAACAACTGCTCGCCGAGCTTTGGCCGGAAGGGACCCACGTCGAATTCGACCTGAGCCTCAACGCGGCCGTCAAGAAATTGCGCCGCTCGCTCGGCGACAGTGCGCAGCATCCGCGCTTCATCGAAACGCTCCCGCGCATCGGCTACCGCTTCGTCTTCCCGGTGGAACGGATCGCCCTGGAAACCGCGGACGACACGACGTCCTCCGTACCCGACGCCGTCGATACCGATGCCGCGCCGGCGCGACCGCTCCGATGGGCTCTGATCGCCGCCACCGCCGGGCTAGCCATCGCCGCCGGCGCTTTGACGGGAGTCTTCTCGGGCGACGCTTGGCGCGCCCTCACGGCCACCGGTCAGCGCTCCGAAGAGATGTTGTTCGCCTACCGGTTTTTTCTCGGCTCGCGGGCTTCTCCCGACGGCTCGATGGTCGCCTACCGTGACGCGGAAACCGCGCATCTTTGGATCGTCGACCTCCACACCGGCGAGCGGCGCGAGCTGATCGCCGACTGGGTCTCCAGCGTAGTGGCCTGGTCGCGCGACAGCCGGCGCATCGCCTTCGTCAAACTCGGCGATCCGCCGGGCGGCCTCGAGATCGTCGAGGTCGCGACGGGCGCCCGAACCCGCATCCCCACCGACCCCGTTCAGCGCGTGGTCGCCTGGGACTGGACCGCCGACGGGCGTCTGGTCTGCACCGCCCGTTCGAAAGACAACCCGCGGATTCGGCTCGTCGGGTTTTTGTCGCTCGACGACCAAGTTTTGACTTACATCCGCGAAGTGCCGCAACGAGCGAACACTTTTGCGCTGTCTCCCGATCAGCGATTCATCGTCTACTCGGAACGCATCGCCCCCACCGAGACCAACCCGGCGGTGCAGTCCGACATTCGCCTCATTCCGGTCAACGGCGACGGCCCGATCGTGACGTTGTCCGATCATCCCGATCCGGATCTCTATCCCTTCTGGTCGCCCGACGGACGCCGCGTGCTTGTTTGGGCGCGACATGAATCAGGGCCCCGAGAGCGCCCTCTGGGCCGTCGATATCGACCCGGCTACCGGCGAGGCGCCTACACCCGCCCGTCAAGCTTGCGGGGCTGGGGCCCTCAACGATTGCGCTCGTTCCCAGCGCGTCCCCGACGGGAGACATCTTCATTTCACGCAGGTCTTCGGGAGACGACTCGATCCAGCTCCTGAAAGTCGAACCCCAAACGGGCGCGCCGTTGGGAGAGCCCGAGTCGACGCTTCCGTTTTCCGGCGATCCGAGCTGGTCCGACGACGGCAAGTGGCTGCGATATCGCTCGCGTACCGTCCTCTCCGGCTTGAGAGACCTGGCGGCGATGAACTTCATCGAACGCAATATCGAAACAGGCGAGGAGCGCTTCGTCGAGCAGCGCAAGGTGAAAGTGTCGCCGCCGCCTTGGCACTACTCCGAATCGCGGGACGGGGGTTTCGCGGTCTTCGCCGATCGCGACGGCCACACCATCCATCGTGAGTACTTCGCGACAAAAGTAAGAGACGAATTGTTCACGACCGAGGAGCCCGTCAGCGGTCTGCTCGCCTTCCGCGACGGACGAGAAATCCTGTTCTCCACCCACTCGGAAGGTCGCGACATTCACCCGATCAAGGCGCTGCGGCTCAGCGACGGCCATGTTCGCGACATCGGAGTCAGTCGCGTGCCGCCGCAATGGGAGGTTTCTCCCAACGACGACGAGGTCGCGTTGGGCGACCTGAATTGCTTGGTTATTTTGCACCGATCCGGAGGCAAGGCCCAGGAGCTGGCGTGCGCCTCCCCCGCCCGGCTGCCGACTCCCGGGAAATATCCCGGCGTGCGCGTCATGTACGTCTGGTGGACCGATTTGATGCCGTCGTGGTCGCCCGACGGAACCAAGATCGTCTGGACCGTCGGCATCGAGGAAAAGCGCCTCGTCGAGTTATGGATCATCGACCGCCTGACCGGCTCCCATCAGGTCGGCTGGTCGGGCGCGGAAGACTTCTATACGATTCCGCGTCAGCCGGCCTGGTCGCCCGCCGGAGACTACATCGCTTTTGCCATCAATCGCTATCACAACAACGAGGTATGGGTCTTGAGGGGATTGCTGTAGACGAGCTCCAACAGGAGGCGAGCGCATGCGGCGACATTTGCTATTGCTTGGTTTGATCGCCTGCTGCGTCGGCGACGAACCTGCCGAGGCTCAAACCTTCGGCGAGATCGCCGGCTTCGTGCGCGACGCCTCGGGCGCCGTCATCGCGGGCGCTCGCATCTCCGCCGTTCAAGAGTCGACCAGCCGCTCGCGCTCCGTATTGACCAACGACGTCGGCGGCTATGTCGTGCCCTTGCTGCCGCCCGGCCGCTACCGCGTCTCCGCCGCGATGCAGGGCTTCCAGTCGCAATCCGTCTCCGGCCTCGAGGTGGTCGTCGACGATCGCGCGCGCGCCGACTTCAATCTTGCGCTCGGTTCCGTCGAAGAGGTTGTCGAAGTCGTCGCCGCCGCGCCGCTCATGCAGCGTGACAACGCCGCCGTCGCGACCGTGATCGACCAGAAGCGCCTCCGCGACTTCCCTCTCAACGGTCGCAATTACCTTTCGCTGTTGGCGCTGTCGTCCAACGTCGTCAGCGACGTCCCGCAAGGCGGCGCCCGCGAGAGTCGCCTGGGCGGCGAACGCGCCGCGATTCGCCGCCGCGATCGCCGGTCAGCGGCAAGAGTTCAATCGCTTTACCCTCGACGGCGTCGAGAACACGGACCTCAACTTCAACTCCTTTCTCGTGCGGCCGTCGCTCGACGCGCTGCGCGAGGTGAAGGTCGTCTCCGGCGTCTACTCCGCCCAGTACGGCCGCACCGCGTCGCAGGTCATCGTCGGCACCAAGTCTGGAACGAACCAGGTGCACGGAACGCTGTTCGAGTTTCACCGCAACGAAAACCTCGACGCCAAGCAATGGCGCGCCGAAGCAGACAACCTTCCCTTCGTCCGCAACCAATTCGGCTTCACTTTCGGCGCTCCTCTGATCAAGGACCGCCTCTTCTCGTTCAGCAATATCGAGTGGCTGCGCGACCGCACGACCGATCAATGGCAAGCCAACGTCCCCACCGACGCCATGCGCTCCGGCGAGTTCGGCGGCCAGCCAAGAGCGGTCTACGATCCGCTCTCGCGCATATTCGAAGGCCCCTCGGGCGACGAAGTCGCCGTCGCCGCCGACCCCTTCGCCAATCAAACCGTGCCCGCCGCGCGGCGCCATCCGGCGGCGCTCGCCCTGCTGGAGTTCTATCCCGCGCCGACCCGCACGGGCGACGACACCTTCGACAACTATCGCCGCAACGTCTCCTCCGCCGTCGACACCGCGCAGTACATGCAGCGCATCGACTACCAAGAGAGCGACGGCTCGAGTTGGTTCGGGCGCTTCAGCCGCGGCAATGAGCGCTTGGCCGATCCCAGCGGGCCCTTCCCGTTTCAGACGAGCCGCACCGAAACACGCGCAACTCAGTGGACGGCTTCCAACACGCGCACCATCACGCCCACGGCGTTAAACGAGTTTCGGGTCGCCTACAACCGCTTTGACAACGACAAGGTCGGCCACTTCGCCTACAACCGCGACGTCATCTCCGAGCTCGGCATCGTCGGCCTCCGCGCGCCCGAACCCGTCCGCGTGGGGCGCGCCGCAAGTCTCTTTGAACGACGGGCTGGGCGGCTTCGGCGAATCGACCGACGGCCCCTGGGTCAATCGCAACCGCATGCTGCAAGCGCTCAACAACGCCTCCATCGTCGCGGGCGCGCACTCGCTCAAGCTCGGCGGCGAATTTCGACGCGACCATTTCAACCACTTGGGCGCTCAAATCGCCCGCGGCGCGTTCCAATTCGACGGCGGCGCCACCGCCGACCCCGCCGCCCGTGGGCGAACCGGCTACTCCTTCGCCGACTTCCTGCTCGGGGCCGTCTCCCGCGCCGACCGCGTGCTCGGTTTCGCCGACGCCCGCCTGCGCGCCTCCTCCTGGGCCTTCTACCTGCAAGACACTTGGCGCGTTTCGCGCCGCCTCACGCTCGACCTCGGCCTGCGCTACGAATACACGCCGCCGTTCCACGACGCCCGCCGCGGCATCGTCAACGCGCAGCTCTTCGACATGGGCGTCGGCCCCAGCGGCCTCGACCCCGCCACCCGCTCGCCCATCCTCACGCGCCCCGGCGACGGCGATTTCTACGAGGGCCTCGACTTCCGCTACAACGACGCCATCGCCGTGCAAACCGGCGACGGCTTCATGGGACGCCGCCTGGTCGACAACGACCGCAACGACTTCGCGCCCCGCCTCGGCGTCGCCTTCAGCCCCTCCGATCGCTGGACCCTGCGCACCGGCCTGGGCGCCTACTACTCGCAAGACATCGGCAACGCTCGCTTCGACATGGCCCGCAACCTCGCCGGCCGCAGCTCCCACAGCGCCGACCAGGAGCGCCCCGACTCCGACCTCGCCGACCCCTGGGCCTTCGAGCGCCAAAACTATTCCTGCTCCGGCTGGGACGGCGTCTGCATCGGGCCCCCCTTCGCCCTCGCTAATATCTACAACCGCCGCACGCCCTACGTCTGGCAATGGATGTTCGACGTCCAGCGCCGCCTCACCGACTCCCTCATGATCGAGGCCGGCTACCGCGGCGCCGCCGGGCACAAGCTCGAGCGTCTGCGCTCGTTCAACCAAGCCGTCGACCGCATCGGCCCCGGCGACCGCAGCTCGCTACTCTCACGCCGCCCTTGGCCCGAATACGGCACGGTCCAGGAAGTCGACGGCGTGGTCAACTCCAACTACCACGCGTTCGACATCAAGGCCGAGAGCCGCTTCTCGCGCGGCGCGACCTTCTTGGTCAACTACACCTGGTCCAAAGCCATCGACAGCGGCAGCGCCATTCGAACCGGCGGCACCGACCGCCTGATGCCGATCGACAACTACAACCTTCGCCTCGAACGCGGCCTCTCGCCCTTCCACGTCGGCCGGCGCTTCGTCGCGTCGTTCCTCTATGAAATTCCGCTCGGCCCCGGCCATGCCGCATTCGGCGGCGGCCTCGCTTCCAAACTCCTCGGCGGCTGGCAAATCGGCGGCATCGTCACCCTTTCCGACGGCACGCCCAACGTCGTCAACCAAATCGGCGATACCAATAGCAACGGCGTCGTCAACTACCCCGACGCCACAGGCGTGAGCCCGGTCGTCGCCCATCCCACGACCGCGCAATTTTGGAACATCGACGCCTTCGACACGACCAACCCCGAGTTGCAATACCGCGCAGGCAACGCCGGCCGCTCCGTGCTCATCAATCCCGGCCTCGCCAATTGGGACTTCTCGCTGCTCAAGGACATTCCGGTCACCGAGTCCCAGCGCCTCGAGTTCCGCTTCGAAGGCTTCAACTTCGCCAACCATCCCAACTGGCAGCCCCCGGGCCGCAACGCCCGCAGCGCGCAAAACTTCGGCCGCATCTTCGGCGCCAAGCAAATGCGCCAGCTCCAATTCGGCCTCAAATACATCTTCTGAGAAACCGTCCTCGCAGTCACGCACCGCAAACGACCGCCGCGCAGCCTGAGATGTGATGAGGAGGCGCGTTCCCGGGCGTAGCGCCGCGCCGCCGGTCGCTACGCCTCGCCCGACTGCTCCAACAGCTTCGCGACCAAGCCCGTCCAGCCGGTCTGGTGCGAGGCGCCTAGACCCGCACCATTGTCCCCATGAAAATATTCGTGGAACAGTAGGTTGTCGCGGAAGTGCTCGTTCTCCTGGAAAACCCCCTCCGCGCCGAAAACCGGACGCCGCTGCGTTTCATCGCGCAGGAACAAGCGGCTCAACCGTTGCGAAATCTCGGTCGACACGTTCCACAAGCTTGAAAGCTGGCCGGACCCGGTCGGGCACTCGACTTTCCAGCCGTCGCCCAGATAGTGGTGGAAGCGTTGCAGCGACTCGATCAGCAGATAGTTCAGCGGAAACCAAACCGGCCCGCGCCAGTTGGAGTTGCCGCCGAACATGTACGTCTTCGACTCGGCCGGCTCGTACTCCACGTGGTAGCGGCGCCCGTTGATGTCGAGGGCGTACGGGAACTCTTCGTGAAACTTTGAGAGCGAGCGGATGCCGTAGGGCGAGAGGAACTCCTTCTCGTCGAGCATCAGCCGTAATAGGCGCGGCAGGCGCTCCGGGCTGACGATCGACAGCAGGCGCCGCACATGCCCCTCGGCGTCGCGCGTCTCGGTGACGTGTTGGCGGAACCAGGGGCGGTTTTCGATGAACCACTGCATGCGGTTCTTGAAGCCGGACAGATTGTCGATCACCTCCGGTTCCAGGGTCTCGACCGCGAACAGCGGGATCAGTCCGACGATCGAGCGCACTTTGAGCTTTTCCGGACGGCCGTTGCGCTGGTGCAAGACGTCGTAGTAAAAGCCGTCCGGCTCGTCCCATAGCTCCACGTCTTCGCTGCCGAACCCGTGCATGGCGTGCGCGATGTAAACGAAGTGCTCGAAGAACTTGCTGGCGACGTCGGAGTAGGCGCGATTCTCTGAAGCCAGCTCGAGCGCCATGGCCAGCATGTTGAGGCAGTACATCGCCATCCAACTGGTCGAGTCGGACTGTTCCAGCCGCAGCCCGGCCGGGATGTTCGAGCGGTCGAACATGCCGATGTTGTCGAGCCCCAGGAAGCCGCCTTGGAACACGTTGCGGCCGTCGGGGTCCTTACGGTTGACCCACCACGTGAAGTTGAGCAGCAGCTTGTGGAAGATGCGCTCGAGAAAGTGCGTGTCGGCCTTGCCGCGGACACGCTTCTCGATCTTGTAAACGCGCCACGCGGCCCAGGCGTGCACGGGCGGGTTCACATCGGAGAACTTCCACTCGTACGCCGGAATCTGCCCGTTGGGGTGCATGTACCACTCGCGCAAGAGCAGGATGAGCTGCTCCTTGGCGAAGTCGGGATCGACTGTTGCGAGCGGAATGCAGTGGAACGCGGAATCCCAGGCGGCGTACCAGGGATACTCCCACTTGTCCGGCATCGAGATGATGTCTTCGTTGAACAGATGCCGCCAGTCGACGTTGCGTAGGTGTTTGCGAACCGCCGGCGGCGTGGGCTGCGCCGGGTCGCCTTCGAGCCAAGCGGTGACGTCGTAGTGGTAGTACTGCTTGGTCCACAACAGCCCGGCGTAAGCCTGCCGCTGCACGTTGCGGGCGTCTTCGGAGAGGTCCTGCGCCGCGGCGCGGCGGTCGTAGAAGGCGTCGGCTTCGGCTTTGCGCAAATCGAATATCGCCGCTGAGTTCGGGAACGCATCGGCCGGAGCGTGATCGGTGAGCGTCAGCTCGATCGTCTGCGACTCGCCCGGCGCGATCGTCTTGAAATAGACCGCGGCCGACTTGGTGCCTTGTAAGCGCGGGTTGACGGCGCGCCGGTCGCCGCGAATGACGAAGTCGTGGAAGCCGCTCTTCACAAACGGCGAGCGGTTCGGAGAGCGATACAGCTCGAGGCGATTCGTCTCGTTCTCGGTGAACAGCAGCTCCGGCATGCCCTTGCACAACAGGCGCCGCCGGCCGTAATGATAATGCTCGACTTCGATCGTGCGCGCGTCCGCGATATCCGGCCCGCGCCACAGGTGCGGCTTGTGGGCGTTGTGGGTCCACGACCATGTGTTGCGGAACCACAGCATCGGCAGCACGTGGAGCGGCGCAGCCTCCGGACCGCGGTTGACGGCCGTGATGCGGATATGGAGGCATTCCGCGGTTTCCTTGGCGTACTCGACGAAGACGTCGAAGTAGCGGTCGCCGTCGAACGCGCCCGTGTGCCACAGCTCGAACTCGGGGTCCAACTTGCCGCGCCGCTGATTCTCTTCCACAAGCCGCTTGTAGGGGAACTCCGCCTGCGGGTACTTGTAGAGGAACTTCATGTAGGAGTGCGTGGGCGTCGAGTCGAGGTAGTGGTAAACCTCCTTGACGTCTTCGGCGTGGTTGCCCTGACGGCCGGTGAGGCCGAACAAGCGCTCCTTCAAGATGGGATCGCGTCCGTTCCACAGCGCGATCGAGAAGCAGATGTACTGGTGGCGGTCGCAGACGCCGGCTATGCCGTCCTCTCCCCAGCGATACGTTCGCAGGTGGGCGTGCTCGTGCGGGAAGTGCGTCCAGGCGTCGCCGTCGTCCGAGTAGTCTTCGCGCACCGTCCCCCACTGGCGCTCGCTCACGTAGGGTCCCCAGCGCTTCCAGTGGACTTCGCGGGCGAGACTCTGCTCGAGCCGGAGGCCTTCGGCGGTGAGCGGGAGAGAGTCCGGCATTCTTACGATCCTAGCGAAGGTCGGATGCCGCCTTACTGCGCATCTTCTCGTTGAACTCTTCGGACTTGCCGCGCGGGATCGAGAGCGTTTTCCAGTCGGCGCCGCCAAAGTGCTTGGCGAGATACGTAATCTGGCCGATGTGAAAGGACTGGTGCGCGAGCTGGCGGCTGAGCGCGCCGACGATGGTGTGCGGCTCGCCCCGGATGACGACGGTGCGGTCGAGATCGGCGGGCGCGAGGGCGCCGAGCGTATCGAACAATAGGCTCCAGCCGCGTTCCCAGCGCTCGAGGAGGGCCGCGCGCATGTCGGCTTCGCCGATGACGAACTCGTTGTCGCGCAGACGGTCGGCCTTTTCGCCGTCCGCGGTCAGAAAGTCGGTCCAACGCGAACGCAGGTTGCCGGCGATGTGCTTGACGATCTGCGCCGCGCTGTTCGACTCGGCGTCAATTTGGCGGAAGAAGTCGTCGTCGGAAAGCTGCCCGAGGGCGCTGTCCGCCTGCTTCTTCACCGAGCGAAAGCGGTCGAGAGTGTCGTCGAGGTACTGTTGCCGGAATGCGTCGTCCATATTGACAGGATAGATCCGTGCTAGGCTGCTGCTGCTATGCGACGACGAGCATTCCTTTCTTCGCTGTCCGCGGGCTTGGCCGCCCTCTCCGCTCTGCCGGCCCAGCAGTCCGGAGAGGCCTACAAGCCCAAGCAGAGCGACCGGCCGTCTCCGATCGAGGGCGACGAGGCCGGCTTCAAGCCGATCTTCGACGGCAAAACCCTCGAAGGCTGGGAAGGCGACCCGACCTACTGGCGCGCGGAAGGCGGTTCGCTGGTCGGCGAAATCACGCCCGCGACCGTGATCAAGAGCAACACGTTCATCTTTTGGCGCGGCGGGCGGCCGAAGGATTTCGAGCTCAAGCTCGACTACCGCATCTCGCCCGACGGCAACAGCGGCGTCAACTACCGCAGCGAGCTGATTCCCGACCCCGTCACGCCGTCGAACAAGTACGCCATGCGCGGCTACCAGTGCGACTTGGACGGCAAGAAGCGTTACCCGGGCAACAACTACGAGGAGAAGGGACGCCTCTTCCTCGCCGTTCGCGGGCAGGTGACGCATGTGGTGGGCGGCCGTCCGCCGATCGTGCTGTCGACGTTCGGCGACCCGGACGAGTTGGCGCAATTCGTCAACGACGACTGGAACGCGATCCACCTGATCGTGCGCGGCAACACACTCGTTCACATCATCAACGGCCGGCTGATGAGCATGGTGATCGACGACGACGCGGCGAACAGGCCCGCGGACGGCCTGCTGGGCGTGCAAGTGCATGTCGGCGGGCCGATGAAGGTCGAGTACCGCGACATCCGTCTGAAGAGCTGGTAAGAGCCGTCGTCCCGACTCAGCTCGATCCAGCGGCCTTTTTGCGCGGCTCGATTTGGTAGAGGTGATCGGGACTCCACAGCTCGGGGCGCCAGCGGAAGTCGGCGTCAAAGGCGCAGGTGAGCACGTAGCCGCCTTCGCGCTGTTCGCAGTCGTCCACCGTCACCCAGACGGAAAACCCCTCGGTCTCGACCGCGATGCGCTCGCCGGGCGGGATGGCGTCTTCGGCTGACAGCAAGGCTTGGGATTCGCTGATCTCTTCAAGTAGAGCGGGGCAGTCGTCGGCGGAGCCTCCGGGACGGATCAAGAGGACCAAATGGGAGCAGAGATAGCGCACCGGGACAACGACCCGAACATCAGCATACTTCGGCGGGGGGAATCCGTGCGGCAAGATCATCCGCCGCCCGGTCCCTGGTAAACTAGCCAGACAGCCTGCAAACAGGAGAGGTGGCCGAGTGGCTGAAGGCGCACGCTTGGAAAGCGTGTATAGGGGTAACTCTATCGAGGGTTCGAATCCCTCCCTCTCCGCCAGTTTCCTCTAACTTGTTCTGATTACGGCGAAGGCGGCGCGTTCACTCGAATCCGTTCGCGCAGGCGGCGATTTTCCATTCCTAAAAGACGGGACGCTCATCCCAAGCGCCCCGGCGGAGGTAAACTGGCGTCGTCGTGAACAGACGCGGATTCTTCCAGCGCGGAGCCGCCGGGATGATTGCCTTTGGCGCGGTCGGCTCGAGCCAAGCCGTCGAGACCGAATCCCGCACCTACGTCTACAAGAAGGTCGGCGATCTGGAGATCCGCGCTGACATCCACAGGCCGGCGGGAGACGCGGTCCGTCCCGTCGCCGTCTGGATTCACGGAGGAGCGCTGATCAACGGCGGCCGAGAGGCTGTTCCCGCAAGGCTAAAGGAGCTGCTCATCGGGGCAGGCTTTGCGGTCGTCTCGATCGACTATCGACTCGCTCCGGAAACCCGGCTTCCGGAGATTATCGAGGATGTCGAGGATGCTTTCCGCTGGATCCGTTGCGATGGCCCTGATCTGTTCGCAGTCGATCCGAATCGTCTGGCGGTGTTGGGCGGCTCGGCGGGCGGCTACCTGACTCTCACGTCCGGATACCGCGTGCGGCCTCGACCGAGCGCGCTGGTTTCGTTTTGGGGCTACGGCGACCTGATCGGCGAGTGGTACAGCTCGCCGAGCCCGCATGAGCGTCATCGCCGGGTCGTGATGACGGAGGAAGAAGCGTTGGCGCAGGTCAGCGGACCGCCGATTGCAAACGCCGCGGATCGCGAAGGCGACGGGGGAGCGTTCTATCAGTACTGCCGCCAGCACGGGATTTGGCCGCAGCAGGTATCAGGATGGGATCCCGGGAAGGAGGCCGAAAAGTTCTTCCCGTACATGCCGCTCAAGAACGTGACGGCCGACTATCCGCCGACGCTGCTTGTCCACGGGACGGCTGACACGGATGTTCCCTACGAGCAGTCGCAGATGATGGCGGCCGAGCTTGACAGGCGCGGCATCGAGCATCGGCTGCTGACGGTCGAAGGAGCGGAACATGGCCTAGCAGGGGCGGCGGAATCCATGCGGGACCGCGCCTACGAGTCGGCGGTACGGTTTGTGGAGCGACACACGGCGTAAGTCGATCGCACGTGCCTACGATTAACCTAAACGTGCCACGCTCGCCGTCAGCGCTCACCGCCCGACCAGCGCACCCAGAAACCTGAAGAGTTCCTGCGTCGCCGGGTCGTCAGGCTTGCCCAGGTCGTCGTTCAAGCGGTTGTGGTTAGTGTCCGCTTTGCCGTACGACTTAGCTTGGATTTTCGCAGCCTGCAGCACGCTCTCCAGACGCTCAGCCTGGGCTCGCGTGTCCGGATTGCCGGAGAAATAGAGCAGAAGGAACGGCGGTATTCCCTTGCCCTTGGCCACGTGCGTTACAGCTGAAAGATCGACGTGCTTCTCGGGGTCGTTGCCGAATTTTTGACGATGGCCGAAGGTCGGCATCTTCTCGCCGTAGAGCGCTTGTCGCAGCTCGGTGGTCATGATGATCTTGGGAATGTCATAGGTGTCGCCGTCCACCGGGACGCAGCCCTTGAGGACGTCGAACGGCACGCCTTCTTTTCGCAAGTAGCGATCATCGGTCGCGAGCAGCGCCGCCAACTGAGCTCCGGCGGAATGTCCGCCGATGAAGATTCTTGTGGGATCGCCGCCGTACTTCGCGATGTTCTTGTGCACCCAGCCGAGAGATCGGGCGACGTCGGCGATCAGCTCGTCCATTTCGACGTCAGGCAGCAGTCGATACCGCGTCGAGACGAAGACGAATCCCCGCTCGGTCAGAACCTTGGGCTTTAGCGCGACATCGTTCTTATCCCCCGCCTGCCAGCCGCCGCCGTGGATCCAAAACATGACCGGCAAGCTCTCTTGAGCCGGTTTATCCGGCGTGTAGATATCGAGGACATGGCGTTCATGACCGTCGTCGGCGTAGGGAATGTCGGGCGTCAGCCTCTGGGCCGCGGCGTGGCTGCTCAGGAGGAGAAGCGCCAGAATTGAAGCAGAACCGAGCTTCCAATGCATCACGTTGATCCTTGTCGAACGAATAGACACCAGGAGCGAAGTCAACTCCGTCTTGTCCCGGCCTAGTTGTTCCAGAAGCAGTCTTAGAGTCGCTGACGCGTACGGCCAGCAGCGTCGGGCAGGCAGGACCGAGATCCTGCGTCTCGACACGGCGTTTTGGAGTCACCTTGATCTCTCACACTCCCTAGGTTGCGGGCTTAACCAGACGTCTTACCTCGGCCTCCCACCCCAAGACGAAGTTTACTTTGTCCGAAGACCGCTCGTCCTGCTGTTGAACGAACAGGAATCGACCGTCCCGCGCCACATCATAGGCCGCACAGAGGCCGCACAGATTCTGCCTACACCGGGTCCCGCCCGGCACAGTAGTTCAGGCTTCGTGGGGCGAAAATCGGAGCCATCCAAAACCGCTACCGCCATAAGGTCGTCCCCTTGGCGGTAGTACAATTCCGAGCCGTCTCGCGACCAGACCGGCTCGACTCCGCCGGCGGTTGATACCTATTTTTGAGACTCGGTCTTCGGGAACGCCCGAACGCACACTTCAAACCGTCCGGAGGCGTCGGACTGATAAGCGATCCAGCGTCCATTCGGCGAAAACGCGCCCATCGCCTCATTGAACGGGCCGTCGAGGAACGGCGTGGGCTAGCGCTCGCCCTCCGTCGGGAGAACCCAAAGGTCGAGGCCTCTATCCGGATGTTCGTATGTGAAGAGGAGGTATCGACCGTCGGGTGACCAGGAGTTCGGAACCGAGCCAGTGACCGCGCCGGATCGCTCTGCTGGCGAGGAAGGCCACTTGCTTCCGTTGGTTCGTCAGGCCGGGGCGCCCCGAGACCCGCTTCCGACCCGAGATCGGGCTCCGGATTCGGAGTGCGAAGGCGATTTCTCGCCAGCTATTGCAGCAAGGGTTGTAACAAGCAGAATCTAAGAAGGTTCCATCGAATCGCTCTGACCGCAGATTCGACCAAGATCGTTTGGCGGTTTTCGACCCGGGAGCAACCAGACTCTTGGGAGACACTCCGGAAACGCGCACCTAGGGCGGTGGAACGTGCTCTTGCCTCCCCAAACGTGCGTTCGTTTGAGGGTCAGTCGTCGGAAGGGAGTGACCGGATGCGAATGTTCCGCCACTTGAAGACCAGGGGCTGGCTTGTGGTGATGCCGCGGCCAGCGTGGATCGGTCGTGCGAGGTCGTGCTCGTTTATGCCGTGAATCTGGAGGCCGATGAAGCCGCTTTTGTGGGTCTTGTAGACCTCTTCGTTGACAAGATCTTCGATCATTTGGCCGTTCACCCAGGTCTGGATTCGCGGCCCCTTCGCCACGATGCGAATCCTGTTCCAGCCCTCGTCGATGTAGTGCTGATGCCCCGCGTCGATCTTCTCCTGTGACGTCAGCCACCCGATGCCGAGCGCTTCCCCGTAGAGCACGCCGGTCGTGGGTTGGCCTGGGTAGTATCGACGGATTTCCATCTGCGGCCCATTAACTCGTCCTGCTCTGCCAGCCGTTGATCGGGCGGCCTCGCCGGACGCTGGCATAGGCCTGACTTTGGTTCTGATCTGTATGCCGGAGTTCGTGACCGGGTCGAGGTATGTTTCCAGCTCGAGTTCGAAGTCGTCGAATTCCTGAAGCGAGCACAGGAAAGAGTTCGTTCCCGCGCTGCTCTCCACGGTCCGACCGACTATGGCGCCGTCCTCCACAGTGAACGTGTGAGCGCCGTTCATATGCACCCACCCGTCGAGCGTCTTGCCGTCGAACAGGTCGATCCATTCGGAGGTTCTCATCGGGCGCGGCGCCTCCTGATCCGGTAGAGCAAAGGCGACGATCGAGTCCCCCGACTTCGTGCCGTTCTTGCCGCTCCCGCCCGCTGCAATCGCCACGTATTGCTTGCCGTCGACCATGTACACGCTCGGCGTGGCATAGCCTCCGGCGGGCAACTGATACTCCCAAAGGACACGCCCCGAGTGTTTCTCAAAGGCTCGAATCTTCTCGTCCGCCGCGGCCGCGACGAATACGAGACCTCCGGCGGTGGCGACTGCTCCGCCGAAGTTCATCGTGCCTGTGTTGTGAATCCCTTTGGCCGCCAGTTGCGGATACTCCCCCAGCGGAACCTTCCAGAGAATCTCGCCCGTGTTGAGGTCAATCGCGTTCAGAGTGCCCCAGGGCGGTGCGACGGCGGGTACGCCGTTCGGGTCGTTGAATAATTTGTAGCCGTCGACTGAGTAGCGTTGAGGCGCCGAAGCGCTGTCGTTAGGAGCCGTGTCCGGAGCGTTGATGTACGCCGCGAGCGCATCCAGATCGTTGGATCGAAACTGCGGATATGCCGGCATGTTGTTGCGGCCCTCGATAATGACAGCGTCCAGTTCTTGGCGGCTCAAGTTCAGGCTGAGGAGGCTGGCGCCGAGTTCCGACGCGCCCTTCAGATCGGAGCCGTGGCACGACATGCAGTTCGTCTCGTAGATCCTTCGCCCAATCTGCGCTTGGGTCAGATCCTCGCGCCCGCCGTCGCTGTACACGGGTCTCAACCGGTTGATCGTCGGCGCCTCATTCGCATTGACGTACAGCACGTTGAGTTGCGGGTCGAAAGCACCGCCGTTCCACTGCGAACCGCCCAGGTGGCCCGGCATCGTCAGCGTGCCCTGGAGGCTCGGCGGCGTATAGATCGAGCCCGCACGGTACTTGCGGAACTGTTGGACGGCGTACGCGCGCGCCTCTGGCGTGATGTTTGTCAGATCGGCTTCGGTGATGCGCAGGCGACCGAGCGGCGGGGGCTTCAAGGGAAAAGGCTGCGTCGGCCAGGCTTCCTCCCCAGGGACGTCCGAGGCGGGGACCGGCATCTCATGGACGGGAAAGATCGGCTCGCCGGTGTCGCGGTCGAGCACGAACGTGAGGCCCATCTTGGTGAGTTGGACGACGACGTCGCGCTCCGCATCGCCATGCCGGACAGTCGCCAAAATCGGGGCTGCGGGCAGATCGTAATCCCAGATGTCATGTCGAACGATCTGGTAATGCCACTTGCGCTCGCCTGTCGCGGCGTCTAAAGCCAGGACGCTGTTTGCGAACAGGTTCTCTCCCTTTCGGAACGCTCCGTAGAAGTCGTCCGTCGCCGCTCCGGTGCCGACGAAGACCCAGCCGCGTTCTTCATCAACGCTGATGCCGCCCCAGGCGTTCGCCCCTCCGAAGGTCTCCCCCGCGGGCCAAGACCACGTTTCGTGGCCGAACTCGCCGGGCTGGGGGATCGTGTGAAACACCCACTTCATCTCTCCGGTCACGGCATCGAACGCTCGGATATGCCCGGGCGAAGCCCCGTAAGTTTCGTTGACGCGGGACCCTAAAATAATCAGGTTCTTGTATACGGCGCCGGGAGTGGTCATTTGCAGCGCCACCCCCTCCGGATCCACCCCGAGGTTCTCTCGCAGATCGATAAACCCTCCGGTCCCGAACGATCGGATGAGCTCTCCCGATTTCGCATCGATCGCGTAAGCGCGGTCCCTGACGAAGTGAAAAATACGTTCGCCTTCGTCGCCCTTCCAGTAGGTAACACCCCGATTCCGCTGCCTTATGACCGTGCCGTTGTTGTGAACGGAGGGGTCGAAGGACCAGATCAGCTCTCCGCTCGCCGCATTCAGCGCCACGGCCTTTAGGCTCGGCGTGACTGTGTAGAGGACGCCGTCGACGACCAGCGGATTGGAGTACATCGTCGATCGTTCCGTCGCATCTCCTGTGTGGTACTCCCACGCCTTTTCGAGTCGGTGCACGTTTGCTGCGTGGATCTGAGCCAAGGGCGAGTACTGGCTCCTGCCCTGGTCGCCGAGATAGACGGGCCAATCCCAGTCTCCGAACGCCTGCACGATCTCCGGCGCCACGGGGCGGGGATCGATGGTTTGCGCGGAGCCGATCAGAGCGAGCGTGAGCGGCGCGCAGAAAAACAAGGCTCGCGGGATGGGAACGAGTGGAGTCCCACATGATCGTCCCGATGAGTTTACACGGGCGTGTGGCTGCTCCGCCGGCTGGACTAACCTGTACGCTGTAGACCACCATGCCGACGATTGCAGTCCTGGGAACGCTCGACACCAAAGGGCGGGAAGTTCAATTTCTTGTCGAGCAGATCAAAGCCCACGGATGCGATACGCTCATCGTCGATCTGGGCGTCTTGGGAGATCCCGTCACGGCGTCCGACGTCTCTCGCGAATCAGTGGCGGAAGCTGCAGGCGAGCGGATCGAAGTCCTCGCGGAAGCCGGCGACCGCGGTCGGGCCGTTTCGGCTATGACCGCCGGCGTCGAAAAAGTCGTGGCGGAGCTTCATGCTGCGAACCGGATTCAGGGCGTGATCGGCATCGGGGGAAGCGCCGGCACGACGATGGCCACAGCGGCGATGCGAGCCCTACCGCTAGGGGTTCCTAAGGTGATGATCTCGACAATCGCCGGCGGAGACGTTTCTGCGTTCGTCGGCTCGAGCGACATCACGATGGTCCCGTCGATTGTGGATGTTAGCGGCTTGAATCGAATCAGCCGGCAGGTGATCATCCGCGCAGCCGCTGCGGCGGCGGGCATGGTGCAAGCCCAAGCGCCGGAAGCCGACGACAAGCCGCTTGTCGCGGCATCGATGTTCGGCAATACCACGCAGTGCGTCGAGCGGGCGCGGACTCATTTCGAGTCGGCCGGGTTCGAAGTCCTGGTCTTCCACGCGACGGGCGCGGGTGGCCGCACGATGGAGGGCCTGATCGAAGCCGGCTTCATCACCGCCGTTCTGGACGTCACCACCACGGAATTGGCGGACGATCTCGTCGGGGGCGTGATGAGCGCGGGTCCGGAGCGCCTGGGGGCGGCGGCTCGGAAGGGGTTGCCGGCCGTTGTGGCGCCCGGTTGCCTGGACATGGTCAACTTCTGGGCGCCCGAAACGGTTCCGGAGCGGTTCCGCGGGCGGCGCTTCTACCGGCACAACCCGAACGTGACCCTGATGCGGACCACGCCCGACGAAAACCGCGAACTGGGGCGCCGCCTGGCGCAGAAGCTCAATGCTTCGACCGGGCCGGTCGCCGTTTACCTGCCGCTCAAGGGCATCTCTGTCATTTCCGCGCCCGGGCAACCGTTTCATTGGCCCGAAGCGGATGAGGCGCTGTTCGCGAGCATCAAACAGAACCTACGGTCTGACATTCCCGTCCACGAGTTGGACGCCAACATCAACGACGCGGCGTTTGCCGATGCCGTGGCGGAAGGACTGCTGCGGCTCGTCGCGCACAGGGCCTCCGTCGAAAGAAGATGAAAACGATGCAAAGAGAAGCTGTCCTCTCGCGCCTTCAGGATCAAGTCTCCCGGGGACTGCCGATCATCGGCGCCGGCGCCGGTACGGGAATCTCGGCCAAATGCGCGCAAGCCGGCGGCGCGGATCTGATTGTCATCTACAACTCGGGCCGCTTTCGCATGGCCGGACACGGCTCCTTGTCCGGTCTCATGCCTTACGGAGACGCCAACCAAATCGTGGTCGAGATGGCGCGTGAGGTGCTGCCGGTCGCCCGCGAGACGCCCGTCTTGGCCGGGGTCTGCGGGACCGATCCGTTCCGGTTGATGGACGTGTTTCTGAGAGAGATCAAGGCTCTGGGATTTAGCGGCGTACAAAACTTCCCCACCGTGGGTCTAATCGACGGGGTGTTTCGCCAAAACCTCGAGGAGACGGGCATGAGCTACTCCAAAGAGGTGGAGATGATCGCCGCCGCCCACGAATTGGACCTCTTGACGACCCCGTACGTCTTCGACCCCGATGACGCGGTCGCGATGGCCCATGCGGGAGCGGACGTGCTCGTCGCTCACATGGGCTTGACCACAAAGGGCACGATCGGCGCCAAGACGGCGAAGACGCTCAGTGAAGCGGTGGCGGAGATCCAGGCCATCCACGATGCGGCGAAGAACGTCCGGGACGACGTGCTCGTCATCTGCCACGGCGGACCGGTTAGCGAACCGGAGGATGTCGCATACGTCCTCGAGCACACCCGGGGAGTCGTGGGATTCTTCGGCGCCAGCAGCGTCGAGCGTCTGCCCACTGAGCGGGCCATCACCGGGCAGGTGAAGGCTTTCAAAGCGGTTCTGTTGAAGCAGTAGCGGTCCGGACTAAGAACGTAGCGAAGCCCAGGGCCCTTGGTCAGCGACATCGACCAGCTCGTAACCTTGCGGCCCGACGCAAGGACCCAGGATCGCCAGTAATTTGGCGTTCCCCTCGCCGATGTTGAACGATGCGTGCACCACGTCGGCTCCGATAAAGGCGGACTCTCCTGGCCCAAGCGTCCGTCTTTCGCGATCGACCCACTGCTCGATCTCTCCATGGATCACGTAGAGAGTCTCTTCCTGATTCGGGTGCTTGTGAAAATTGTGTCCGCCGCCAGGTCTGAAGGTCACCTCGATGACAACTAGGTTTTTGGCATTCGAGGCAGCCGGACTGCTGAACCAAGCCAGCGAGCCCCACTCCAATTCCTCTCGCACCGCCTCTTTCGAACTGATGAACTTGCCGAGCATGCCTTTCGCGCCTCCGATCCTGTTTTCCGCGCACGGCCCCGATCGCGTTTGCGGCAGTCGCGATCACAAGCTGGTCAATTCTACCTCGCCCGGAGCGCTGTCGTGGCCGGGCCTTCGCACCAATCACCAACCCCGCCTAGGCCTGTGTCCCGAGTGCGAAGGCGATTTGTCGTCAGCTAATAGCGGATGGCTGATATCTCTCCCAAATCCGGCGGACATCCGCGATTTACGTTCCTAAAAACGGCAGCATGAAAGCCTAAGGCAGTTCCCACGCTCCCACTCGCACCGGCTTGCGGCGGAGGAGATTTTCTACCTCTCAAAAGACCGCGTCAGAGCAGGTGATCGTTCAACGGCTGTGGGTGCGCAGTTACGGGCTCATTGCCGGATTCATCGAGGAGCGCAGGCGCCGATCGCACAACACGATCAGCAAGCCGAAGGATGAAGGTCCGCGGCGAAAAGGAGCTTTGGAAGCATTGGCGCCGGATGGCGGACGCATCAGCTCGGCGGAGGCGATCCTGGTCTCGGTTAGCGCACCCGATCGGCTGTCGCATCTGCGTTTCCTGCATCCGCGGATGCCGACCGAAGCATAAGAGCTGCGGCGTACAGCACCACCGCGATAACCAGACAACGGATCGCGAACAGGGGAAGAGACTTCACGACGAAAGCCGCGAGGGGAATCCCCAACAGGCCGCCTACGGCCAGCCAAACGGCGACGGTGAGGCGCTGGATTTCCTGATCATCGAGAGCCGGACTCAGCTGCGAGACTCCGCTCCCGAAATGCTCCGCTGAGCTCACTGCGCCCGCCAGACCCCCACGATATCCTCCTTGTATCTCGGAGTCTCCACCTCGACCTGGCCCCCGGAGTGCGTCAGTTGGGACTCTGCCCAGGACACCCTGTTTTGGGGATCCCTCCAGGTCACGGAATAGTTCCCGGCGGGCAGATTCAATGTCAGCGTCCGCTGGCTGAGCTCCGAGTCAACGACATAGCGCGGCGTCGCTTCCGGGTCAACCCGCCCGTGGTGCAGATAGACCGCGTAGATCTCGCCCGGATTCGAAAGCGCCCGCGCCGATCCTTCTTCGGGCCCTGCTGCGACAACGTCCCCGTCCGGCGCCATCCGAACGAACGGCAGCTCGTGGAAGAATCGATTGAGGAAACCGAGCTGCGTCCGCAGTGTGCTGCTTCCGCCGCCCGGCGTCGTCTCGGAGTAGTCCAAGTCGCCGCCTTCGTGGCCCACAGCGAAAGAGTAATCCAAGTTGTTGTACAGCGCTCCGCCGGCGAACAAGAAATCCCAGCCTTGGATGCGGTATGCGGCATCCGCCCGGCCGTCGAACCCGGTTTCGTTGTTGCCGATCGCCACGCCGAGGTCGTAGTTCACCCCGACGCTGTCGGGCGGGCGCGAGTAATGGAAGTTGAACAGCGATACGACGGGATTCGGGTCCTCGACGCGCCGCGATCCGTTGGCATAGTTCTGAGAGATGAGATGCGGCGCCGGCGCCGCTTTGTCCGCGTTAGCGACCTCCCGGGCCATTTCCCGCTGCCAGTCGTCGGGCGTCAGATCCCGTGCGTAAGGCTCATTGCAGATCTCGAAATAGAGGTTGGGAACCTCAGCCAGCTCGGTCACGATCTTGCGGGCGAAGCTCTTCTGCGCCTCGACCAGCGGGGCGGACTTCAGAGTCAACGCATCCACGCGGTCGACCTGGCCCACGCCGTTGACGTTGTTGGCGGCGTTCAGCGGGCTGACCTCCCACATCGTATCCCGGTAGTACGGGCAGAACAACGTCAGCTCGACGATAACGCCCCGCCGCTCGGCCTCGGATAGCAAATCCTTTAGGCGGTCGAAGTAGGTCCCGTTCCACTTCGACAGATCGAACTTCGCCAGGCCGTCGGCCGCGCCCGGCGTATCGCTGCGCGGCCAGGGACAGATGAAGGCTTCCGGCGTCGGCGCAAGGGTGTTGCTCGAGATCCGAAAATCGCCGGAAACCTCGCGGTACGTCCCGGCAAAGATCCGCGTGTGGTTGAGGCCCCTCGACTCCAACTCCGCCAGATAGGCGACGTAATCGAAATCGGTGTTGAGCAGGGCCCCATAGTGCTCCCCCGAAGTGATCAGAACCGTCGGACGCCTCTCGTATTCGAAGTAGTGCGGGTTGTCGGGATGGAGCCTCAGCGGGGCCACGGATCTAACCTCCGGGGCCGGCGCGGAGCCGCACCCCGCAAGGAGCGGCAACAGCGTCAAAGCGAGTAGGAGGAGGCGTTGGGACATGGAGGATCAGCCGCGGTCGAGGCTGGTCTGCGGCGAGTCTAGCACGGTATGGCTGATGCGATTCGGGGTGGGGATGACGTCACCAGTAGGAGCCTTAAGGGCATCCGACTCATTCTGTCTGCCTTAGTCCCCGTCGCCAACCCCGGCTCCCTTGTCGCCTCAGACCAGACGCTTACGCATGCCGTTGATGTCATCTCACAATTACGTTCTATCGGTTGACACTCTGACGCAGAAGGGCTATACGAAGACTGTCCGCCCCGAGGCGGACGGGCGATGACGAGTATAGGACGAGCTTTGGCTTGCGGCTTCGCGAGTTTGCTTTGCTCGTTCCTGCCGCGCGCTTTCGCACAATCGAGCGCCGACTCGCGAGAGTCCTTCGTCAATCAATACTGCCTGACCTGTCACAGCCGCGCCGTCGCTTCCGGCGGACTGGCGCTCGAGGGCGTATCCGCAGGCGATCCTGCGTCTCACGCCGACGTGTGGGAAAAAGTGATCAAGCGCTTGGCCGCGGGCGAGATGCCGCCCGCCGGCATGCCCCGGCCGGAGGATTCGGCCTTGCGAGGTTTCCTCAACGCTCTGGCCGCGGATCTGGACGCCGCCGCCGAACGAGAACCCTACGCAGGGCGGCCGGTCATCCGGCGCCTCAATCGCATCGAGTACGAGAACGCCATTCGCGACCTGCTTGGCCTCGAATTGCCGCTAGCTGATCAGTTGCCGCCCGACGGGCAGGCGGCCGGCTTCGACAACATCGGCGACGCCCTGTCGATGTCGCCCCTGCTGCTCGAGCAGTACCTGAAGGTCGCCCGTCGGGTAACCCAACTGGCGGCGGGCGTGAGCGATCCGTCGCCTGTCGTCGAGATCTTTCCAGTCAAACGCACCCAAGCCGCCTGGCAAGGCGAGGGCATGCCCTTCGGCACACGCGGCGGCATCCGCGTGAGCCACTATTTCCCCTATGACGCCGAGTACGACCTCCGGGCCTTTCTCGACAAGCAGACTCTGACGCCGACCGAATGGGTGCGCTTCTTCCGCACGCGCGTCTCGGTCTCGGCCGGACCCCATGTCGTCGTGGTGACCTTTCCGGATGAGTTTGCCGGCCGCGAAGGCCCGGTGTCCGACGTCGACGGTCCCGGCGGCCCGGCGCTGGGCGGCCCCTTGGACCTGTTGGGAACCGCCATTCGCCCCACGATCGATTTTCGTGTCGACGGTCGGCGCGTCAAGCTCTTCGAGATCTACGGCATGACGGCGGGCGAGGCGGCCTTCGATGGACAGCCCGGCCCGCCCACCCTCGGGCGCATCGAGATCGCCGGCCCCTACAACGTCACGGGCTCGAGCCAAACCCCAAGCCGGGAACGCATCTTCACTTGTAAGCCCGCGACGGCCCGCGAGGAATCGGCTTGCGCGGCGGAGATCCTCGAGCCGATCGTGCGGCGCGCTTTCCGCCGCGACGTCAACGAACGCGATCTGAGGCCGTTCCTCGCGACGTATCGCGCAACGCGCTCGACGCATGACTTCGAGACCTCGATCGCGGCGGCGATTCGCGACGTGCTGCTGGCGCCGGACTTTCTCTTCCGGCTCGAGTTCTCGCCGTCCGAAGCGGTCCCCGGCGCTCCATATCCCATCTCGGATTTCGAGCTCGCGACGCGCCTTTCTTTTTTCCTCTGGAGCAGCATTCCGGACGACGCGCTGCTCGATCGGGCGAGCGAGGGCGAGCTACGCCGGTCAGACGTCATCGAGGACGAGGTTCGTCGGATGCTTGCCGATCCGCGCGCGGCCGCCCTGCTCGACAACTTCGCTGAACAGTGGCTCGGTCTCCGGACCATGAACGAGATCGAGCCCGACGAGAAGGCCTATCCTGCATTCGACGGTTCCCTGCGCGACGCCTTCGAGCGCGAGACGCGCTTGTTCCTTGGCAGCGTCATCCGAGAGAACCGCAGCGTGCTTGACCTGCTCGACGCCGACTATACCTACTTGAACGAGAGACTGGCGCGGAACTACGGAATCCCCGGCGTCATCGGGCCCGGGTTTCGCCGCGTCTCTCTTGCCGACAACGTTCAGCGGGGCGGTTTGCTGGGACAGGGCGCCATCCTAATGGCGACTTCGCACGCCGCCAAGACCTCGCCGGTGCTGCGCGGCGTTTGGATTCTCAACAACCTGCTCAACTCGCCTCCGCCTCCGCCTCCGGCGAACGTGCCGGCGCTGGACGAAAGTCCTCTCGACGGGCGCAAGCTGACGACGCGCGAGCAAGTCGAGCGTCACCGCGCCGACCCGACCTGCGCCTCCTGTCATGCGCGCATCGATCCGCTGGGCTTTGCGCTCGAGAACTTCGACGTCATCGGGCGCTGGCGCACCGAGGACGAAGGCGGCGCGATCGATCCGTCCGACACGTTCGCCGACGGCAAGACGATCAACGGTTTCGACGGACTGAAGCAGCACTTGCTCGCGAACCCCGAGCCCTTCGTCGCGGCGACCGTCGCGCGGCTCATGACCTACGGGCTCGGCCGCGAACTCGACGCCCACGATCGTCCGGCGATCCGCTCGGTCTTGCGACAAACTCAAGCGGACGGCTATCGTTTCGCCGATTTGATCACGGCGATCGCGAAAAGCGTACCCTTTGAAATGCGCCAAGCGCCTGGAAGCTAGAGGAGACGCGCATGTACATCACACAGAAACATCTTCCTCGCCGAACCTTTCTCCGCGGAGCCGGTACGACCCTGGCGCTGCCGCTGCTCGACGCGATGATTCCCGCGATGCGCGCCGAGCGATTAACCGCGGCTGCGCCCGTCCGTCGGTTGGGCTTCGTCTACTATCCTTTGGGCGTCGATCGAGAGCGTTGGACGCCGACCGGAGAAGGCAAGAGCTACGAGCTGAGCGAAGCCTTGGCGCCGCTGGCCCCGCACAAGAACAAGTTCGTGGTCCTCGGCGGGCTCTCGTCCGACCCGGACCGCACGAAGGCCGGGTTCCACGACCGCGCTATTGCGTCGTTCATGACCGGCTGCGAGCCGACCCAGGGCAAAGTTCACGTCGGAATCTCGGTAGACCAGCTCGCCGCGCTCGAACTCGGCGCCGAATACCCAGTTCGCCTCCCTCGAGCTCTCGACCGAAGACAACCGGGGACACACGGGCCCAGTCTTCAAAACGGCGACGAACCCGCTCCCGTTCGAGAAGAACCCGCGATACGTCTTCGAGCGACTTTTCGGCGACAGCGGCAAGATCGACCCGGAGGCGGCGGCCGCGCGCGATGCCGCGGACCGCAGCAGCCTCGACGCCGTGGCCGACCGCATCGCGGAGCTGAAGGCGCAGCTAGGCCCCAGCGACCGGCGCAAGCTCGATGAATACGTCGAGTCGATTCGCGACATCGAGCGGCGCATTCAGATCGCCATGACGAAGCGCCCCGCGGACCTTCCGGAGACCAAGCGCCCGGCCGGCGCTCCCGACTCCTGGCCCGAGCACGTCAAGCTGATGTTCGATCTTCAAACGCTCGCGTTGGAGGCGGACTTGACCCGCGTCTGGACGTTTATCTACGGGCGCGAAGCGACGTCGATGAGCTTCCCGCACTTGAACATCACGATGGGGCACCACGAGATCTCCCATCACAACTTCGAGAAGGATAAGCTCGACGCGCTCGCCAAGATCAACGTCAACCAGTCGGAGCTGTTCGCGTATTTCCTCTCGAAGCTCGACGCTCGGAAGGAAGGAAGCTCGACGCTGCTCGACCATTCGCTGATCATGTACGGCAGCAGCCTGAGCGTGCCGACCAGCCATAGCCAGCGCGACCTGCCGATTCTACTCGCGGGCGGAGCGGCCGGCCGGATCGCGGGCGGACGTTACATCCGCTTCGCCGGCGACACGACGCCGCTGACGAACCTCTACTTGACCATGCTGGACAAAGTCGGCGTCCCGACCGAAAAGCTCGGCGATAGCACCGGCAAGCTCAACCGCCTGGAGGTGTAATGCGATGAGGCGGCTGGCAGGCGTGTCCGCCCTTCTGTTTGCGGCCGTTTTGAGTGCGGCGGAGTTCGGCGGCGCGCTCCTCGAAGCCGTGAAGGCGGACGATTCGGGAGCAGTGCGGGCGCTGCTCGGGCGGGGCGCCGACGTGAATGCGCGGGAGCCCGACGGCGCGACCCCCCTGGCTTGGTCCGCCATGCGCAGCAACGCGGAGACGGCGACGGAGCTGCTCGAGGCCGGCGCTGACCCGAACCTCGTCAACGAGCTGGGCATCGGCCCGCTGGCGATCGCCGTCGAGAACGGCGCGGGCGACGTCGTCCGCCTGCTGCTCGAGCGCGGCGCCGATCCGAGTCAGCCTCGAGAGAACGGCGAGACGCCCTTGATGATCGCGGCCCGCTTGGGGTTGACCGACGTCTTGGAGATGCTGCTCGATCGCGGCGCTGATCCGAACGCGCGCGAAAGCAAATTCGGACAAACGGCTCTGATGTGGGCCGCCGGGAACCCGGAAGCCGTGCGGTTGCTGCTCGCCCGCGGCGCCGATCCGACGCCGGTCACCAAGTCGTGGGATGTCCAGTACGTCATCTACGCCCCGACGACTTTCACGCTCGGCAAGACCGGCATTCCTTGGAACACAGCCGGCGAGTACACCAGCAAGAAAGGCGGGCTGAATGCGCTCTTCTTCGCAATCCAGAAGCGAGATCTGGAGTCGGCCCGCGCTCTCCTCGACGCGGGCGTGGAGGTCAACACGACGTCGGCTGACGGAACCTCCCCGCTTTTGGCGGCGCTGTACGAGTGGGTCCCGCCCGAGGCGACGTTCGTCCCCGGCAAAGGCGCTCCGGCGGCGGCGGGCAGCTCGCAGCGATTCGCGCCGGACCTCGAGATGGCGCGTTTGCTGCTCGACCGCGGCGCTTCTCCCGTCTCCGTCGACGGCGCGGGCTATACGCCGCTGCATGGCGCCGCCTTGTCCGTGGTATGCGCGACGCGCGCAGGTGACAAAGGCGGCTCCGGCGCCTACCGTCGTGCGCCCGCGCTGCTTTCGTTGAACCATCAAGACAGCGCGCCCGCATCCTTCACCGCAGGTGAAGCTGTGACCCTCGTGCGCCGCTTGCTCGAGGCGGGCGCCGACCCGAATCGCCAGACGCTGTACCCAACGCCGGGCCCCGCCGGCGACGTGCGAATCAATCCAACGCCGCCCGGTTCTTCCTCTTTCCACATAGCTGCGAACTCGGGCAATGTCGAGCTCGTAGAGTTGCTCGCCAAGTGGAAGGCCGACCCCAATCTGGTGCGCCGTGACGGCCACACGCCCTTCTCGGTGTCCGTCGTGGCCGGCGATCTTGCCATCGTCAAGGCCATGGTCGCGAGCGGCGCCGATCTTGCCATGCGCTACGACCCGGACGACAAGATCCCCGATCCCTACGAAGCGATCACGCTCTCGCGCCGGCGGCAGACGATTTTGCATATCGCCGCCGCAACGCTCGAGCCCGAGATCGTCGAATACTTGGCGTCGGCCGGAGCGCCGCTCGAGCTCGAGAACGAGCAAGGCGAGACCCCACTGGATCTGGCCGATCACCAGGAGCGATTTCGCGAGTCGTTGGACAAGCAGAATGCCGAGGGCGATCCGGAAAAGCTCGCCGCCGTCAAGCGCCCCACCGAAACGACTGAGATGATCCGAAAGATTCTAGCCGAACGCTCGCCGTCCGCTCGCTAGCCCCGCAGACGAAGAACACCCGATGTCTACAACCGATTCAAGCCGTCGGTCGTTTCTCGCGGCCGCCGCAAGCGCCGCGGTCGCGGCCGCCCAAGACGCCCCGATCCCCATCGTCGATACGCACATTCACCTCTACGACCCCACGCGGCCGCAGGGCGTGCCGTATCCGCCCGGACCGAACCCGCCAACGGCCCTGCCCGACCGCTATCGTCGGGAGATCACGCCCCTCGGCGTCGTGGGGGGCATCAAGGTCGAAGCCAGTCCCTGGGTCGAGGACAATCTTTGGGTGCTCGACTTGATCCGGGACGAACCCATGATCGTCGGGATCATCGGCGACCTCGATCCCATGAAACCCGAGTTCCAGGAGTACCTCGAGCGCTACGATCGCAATGAACTGTTCCTCGGGATCCGCTACGGCAACATTTGGCATCACGATCTTGTCGCCGCCGTTGAAGATCCGCTCTTCCTCGACAACATGAAGGCCTTCGCGAAGACCGACCTGACGTACGAAGCCGCGAATCCGCGCTTCGATTTGATGGAGGCCGTCTTGCGCTTGACGGACAAAGTCCCGGACCTACGGTTCGTGCTGGGACACCTCCAAGCGCTGTCGCTCCCCACCTCGCCGGACGCGCTCAAAGCCTACTCGCGCAACCTGGAAGAGTTGCGCCGGCGCGGCGCATACGCCAAGATTTCAAACCTGGTCCGGCCCGACCGGAACGGCGGCATCGAGCTCGATCCGTCGGCCTACAAGCCGATGCTCGACTTCATTTGGGAGATTTTCGGCGAAGATCACATCGTCTACGCCTCCGGCTGGCCCACCCCGATCGAGCATATCCGCAGCAGTCTCGGCATCGTCCAGCCCTACTTTTCCTCTAAGGGAAAGATCGCCGCGCGGAAGTTCTTTTGGCAGAACTCCGTCACAGCCTACAACTGGATCAAACGAGCGCCGAACCAGCCATCCCTATGAAGACATGCCGTGGAGGGCAGTGATCTGACCGGCAGCAGGTCGTCCAATGGGCCAGACGCTCCAGAACGCATCGATTTCGGTGAGCGGAACTGCGGTCCGTTGTCGGTGCGAATCTTGAGCGGCCGCGGCCGCTCGTCGAGAATCCGCTCGAGCGCGGCGGTGACGCGCCGTCCCGTCAACGACGTGTCGGTCTCGATCGCCAGACACTCGCGCGTGTAGGAGCCCACGACCGTCAACAGCCGCAGCGTGCGTCCCTGCGCCGTCGTGAAAGGCGTCTATTTTCTCGAATGGTGGGAAGGTCAGAAGCGCCGCCGCGAATCCGCCGAGCGAGGCGCTCGAAGCGCAGCGGCGCAAGCGCATAACAGCGCCCCCCTCTCACTCACGATCCGGCCGCAGCTCGGTCAAGGTGCTGATTCGGCAGGCCGAGCTCTTCCGAGGCTCGTCTCGGCCCTCAGGAACCGGCCGGATATCTTGTGCGAAGGCGATTTTTCAACGCCTACCGCGAACGGGCGCTATCTGGCTCGTCGAGTGGACAGGGTTTAGTGTCTGGTCGGGTCGCGGAACTCTTGGCACCAATTCTGGGCGACCTGAATGTTGGAGAGCGGTCGCCCAAAGACGACTACCCGACGCCGACTTGCTGTTCGACGTGCTGACGGGCCATCGCGATCGCCTGCGGCTGCTGCTGCCCGATACGTCGAGATACGTACGCTGTAGCTGCTCGTCGAAGAGCCTGTCAACGCGCGCGACCGACGATTGTGCTGCGAATCTTCGAGCAGCATCGCAGCCGCGTGGGAATGGCAAAGGAAATGCAGTTGCCACGTGCGGTTTACGCGTGTGGACAACGATTTGCCTTGCGGCGGAGAGAGCGGCCCCAAGGCGAGAGGCGAAGTCGTCGGGAGGTTGTGCGATGTTGACCGGGAAGACCCGTTGCACACGCCGCCGCCGGGGCGTTTTGGGCGATTTGTTCACTCTGGACCTCCTCAACGAGAAAACGCCCGGCTGCCGGCGTGTTCTCGCCTGCTCTTTCATCAACTACGGCCTGTGAGGCAACGACTTCCATGTCTGAAAGTGTGCCCAGCCGCAGACGTCGCAGGTTCCTTTGGGGCGCCATGTCCGCCTCACTTGCGGCCGCCTACGGCACGCTTACCAGCTATGCCGTGGAGTTCATATTTCCGCGCCGCCCGGAAGGACCTCCTCGACGCTTGTTTATCGGCTTCGTCCGCGAGCTAGGCGTCGGCGCGAGCAAGTCCGTGCGACTGCCGTCGGGCGACCAGTTGCTGGTCTCCAACACCGGTAAGATCGACCCGGCCACCGGCAGCCCGTTCATCGGCTTCTCGAACCAGTGCCCGCATCTGGGCTGCAAGGTGCACTGGGAGGCCGGCAACGAGCGTTTTGTGTGTCCCTGCCATGGGGGCATGTTCCGGCCGGACGGCGTGGCCTTCGCCGGCCCTCCCGCTCAAGCGAACCAGAAGCTGCGCGCTTACCGAATCGAGCTCGACGGAGACTCGATGTATGCCGTGGTAGAGGAGAGCTGAGGTGGCCGCGTTGACGACCAAGGCGCTCGACTGGCTACGAATCCGCTTCCCGGTGGACGAAGATATGTTGCGTTCCGCCGGGGCCGAGCCCATCCCGGGACACCTCCGGCGCTGGTGGTGGTGCATCGGCGGCATTCCGGCTTATCTGTTCGTTGTCCAAATCGTCAGCGGCATCCTGCTGACCTTCTACTACGTGCCGAGTCCGGACTTTGCCTACGAGAGCGTTCAGGCGATCATGAACGACGTCCATTTTGGCTGGTACATCCGCAGCATCCACCGTTGGTCATCCCACCTGATGATCGTCACCTTGCTGCTCCACATGATGCGTGTGTTCTTTACGGGCGCCTATCGCCGGCCTCGCGAGCTCAACTGGGTGGTCGGATCCATGCTGCTGCTCACCACGCTCGGCATGGGCTTTACAGGCTACTCGCTGGTCTGGGAGCAGCTCTCGTTCTGGGGCGCGACCGTCGCGGCCAACATTCTCAACGCCGTGCCGTTTGTCGGCGACGAGCTCTCATTCTTCCTGCGCGGCGGTCCGACCGTGGGCCAAAGCATGCTGACGCGGTTGTTCGTCTTTCACATCGGCGCGCTGCCGACTCTGTTGGCCGGCTTCATCGCCGTGCACATCTACCTGATCCGCTCGCACGGCGTCTCCGAGCTCGGCTCGCCGCAGTCCAGCGACGACAAGAAGTTTCCGTTCTTTCCGGATCACTTCCTCACGGAGGTCGCGCTCGCGCTGTTCCTGATGTTCCTGCTGACCTGCCTCGCGCTGATCTTCCCCGCCGGACTCGACGCCAAGGCTAACCCGCTCGTCACTCCACAGCACATCAAGCCCGAGTGGTACTTCTTCTGGGCCTTTCGCTGGCTCAAGCTCATGCCCGACAGGGCCGCCGTAATGACTCAAGGTCTCTTCGTCGGGATCATCGTCGCATGGCCGTTCATCGACTCCTGGATTCGCAAACGGAATCCCGACAGCGAAGCGAGCATGGCCTGGGGGGCGGCGGGAGTCACGCTGTTGCTCGTTCTGACGATTTGGGAAGCCCTCTATCTAATGCACTGACGGAGTTGGAGCCATGACGCTCGACGAAAAGCAAAAAATCATCATCGGCTTGGCCGGTTTCTTCTTCGTCGCCCTGCTGCTCGTAGCCTGGGTCGAAGGAGGTCGTCGCCGCGTGCTCAAAGCGCCCGACGCCGTGGTTACGTCCGAGAACGCCGACTGCGTCGAATGCCACCGCGTCAAGACGCCTGGCATCGTCGGTCAGTGGGAGATCAGCCAGCATGCCAAGAGCGGCATCGGCTGCCTGCAATGCCACAAGGCCGAACAGGGCGACGTCGACGGCTACGAGCACGAAGGCGCCTTCATCGCCACTATTGTCTCGCCGAAGGATTGCTCGCAGTGCCATGAGCGCGAGGCGGCGGAACATCAAGCGAGCCGCCACGCCAGGGGCGCCCGCATCCTCGGCAGCCTAGACAACGTGCTGGCCGAGGTCGTCGAGGGCTCTACGCGCTTTGACGCCAAGGGCGAGAAGATTGAAGTCTCGGCGGCGGCGGTGAGCGGTTGCCTGCAGTGCCATGGCTCGGAGGTGAAGGTCCTGGCAGGCGGCAAGCTCGACCCGACGACCTGGCCCAACACCGGCATCGGCCGCATCAACCCCGACGGTTCGCTCGGCTCCTGTTCCGCCTGCCATTTGCGCCACAACTTCAGCCGGGCGCAAGCTCGTGCGCCCGAGAATTGCGGCCGCTGCCACCTCGGCCCGGATCACCCTCAGCTCGAGGTCTATCAGGAGTCCAAGCACGGCATCGCCTTCGCGGCCAACCGCTCGCGCTTCGAACCGCTGATGGACGGCAAAGATTGGGTGCCGGGCCACGACTTCGAACAAGGTCCGACATGCAGCGTCTGCCACATGGGGGCTACGAAGAACCTGCCCGTAACACACGACGTCGGCGAGCGCATCTCGTGGACCTTGCGCCCGCCGGTCTCCGAAAAGATCGACGCCGCCGCCATAAAGAGCGGCGAGCAGGTGAAGAGCTGGCAAGACCGCCGCGCGGACATGCACGACGTCTGCACGAGTTGCCACTCCCCCGAATGGGTCGACAACTGGTACACGCAGTACGACAACTTGGTCACGCTCTACAACGAGAAATTCGGCAAGCCTTCCACCGAGCTTTACCAGATGGCGCGCTCGAGCGGATTGCTGACGCAGATCGAGTTCGACGAGCCTGTCGAGTTCACCTACTTTTTCCTGTGGCACCACGAAGGCCGGCGCGCCCGCCACGGTGCGGCCATGATGGGACCGGACTATACCCAATGGCACGGCATGTATGAGGTCGCCCACCGTTTCTACGCGGAGTATGTTCCAGAGCTGCGCGAGCTCATCAATCGCAACCGCGCGGGCGCGAAGGCCGGCGCGGCCCGAAGGCTCGAGGTCACGCTCGATGAAGTGCTCAACTCTGATCATCACAAGTGGTTCCTGGGCAAGATGAGCGCAGCCGAACTCGCCGCGCGCAAGGCCGCCACGGAAGAGTTCAGGCAAAGGTACGCCCAGTAGGAATTGAGCTGCGATAGCGGGCGGACGGTCGCAACGGCTTTCGCACCATGCGCCGCCCGCGGGGCGAACTGGGTGGGTATCTTGCCCAGCAACCCGGGGCGCTTCACCCTACACCCACGCGCCGCGAGAGGCGCGATACATTCCTCCGGTCTGGATACTAGGCTGTTCGCAATGGCCTCCAGCACTCGATGCGGCGAATACGGAGTAGGCAGGCCGGTGCAGCGCGCCAGCTTAACGGGAGCGCCAACGGTTGGAACAAAGATTGCTAGCTTGCCAGGCTGCAAATCCGCCGCTACAGAGTCCGCCATGAAGCGGTCAGCGCGGCATAAGGGTCGTGGCAACGCCACGACGGCGCGGATCCTTCCATCCAAGATTCGCTCGCCGAAGGGAGATGGCTGAGGAAGCAGTATTTTCAACAGTGGGTTAGACCAACAAGCGCGGAGGGCGACGCGGCATGGGAATTTCCAATGTCCAGCGTCTTCGACAGGTGGCTCAGCGGCTCCACAATCCGCTGAGCCTTATCGGGCTTGTACTCGTCATCACTGGCACTGTCACCTGGCTCTTCACGATCGTCACTCAGTTCGGCTCCCGCAATCCGTACCTCGCGTCTCTAACAGTGTTGGCCCTGCCCGCGATCACCGTGGCGGGTGCGGTTTTAACGATTTTGGGAGTTCGCCGAAGGGACCGCCGCGCTGCAGCGCTGGGCGGCGACCAGATCGCACCCGCTCCTCCCGCGCTGACGTGGAAAAATCCCGCAGTTCGTCAATTGACCGGCTTCTTGATAGCGGTAATCGCAGCCAATGTTTTGTTTGGCTTTTACGTCACCCGCAAGGCGGTCGACTATGTCGCTTCACCGGCATTTTGTGCAGGCACATGCCACATTCTCACGCCCGAATTCACCGCGCTTCAGCACGCTCCTCACGCAGAGTTTGACTGTACGGACTGTCATGTCGGCGGCGGTGCGGGCTCGTTCGTCCGCGCACAAATGCACGGCGCCGAAAACGTCGCCAAGGCTCTGACGAAGAGTTACTCTCTTCCGATCCAAACCCCGATTCCAAGCCTCGCGCAGGGACAGCTGCCCTGCATCCGTTGCCATCCCAACCGCGACTACGGCGAGAAATACAAGAAGTGGGTATCGTTCGATCAGGACGAAGGTAATTCCGCTTCCCGCACGGAGCTTTTGTTGCGGATAGGCGGAGGGAACAATGCCAGCGGCGCGCACGGCGCACATCTCGCCGAAGGAGCCATGATCGAATATCGCTCCGACCCCAGCCGCAAAACCATACCGTGGATCCGATATACCGCCGCGGACGGCAAACAGATCATCTATCAAACTTCGAGCTGGTCTCCGACGATGGCGGAGGAGTTCGAGCTACGGCGGATGAACTGCATCGATTGCCACAATCGAGTCGCCCACAGCTTCGAAGACGCATCGGGTGCTCTCGATGAAGCGTTGTTCCGTAACGAAATCGATCCTCGTTTGCCTTTCATCAAGCGGGAGGGGATGCGCGTTCTGACGGTCTCCTATGCCAACAGAGAAGCAGCTTCACAGCAGATTCCGTCCGAAATCTATGAGTTCTATCGCGAGCAATACCCGGAAACGTCGGCGCGCCAGGTCGGATCGATCCTGAACGCCTCCGCCGCGTTGGTTGCGGTCTACCAAAGAAACGTTTGGCCGGAGTACGGCGTGACCTGGGGCTTGCACGCGAATCATGCCGGCCACGAGGACTACCCCGGCTGCTTCCGCTGCCACAACGATAATCAAATCAGTCAGGATGGGGAGCGGACTCTCTTAGGCGACGATTGCACGATCTGCCATGCAATTCTGACCGACCGGGCGCCTATCAGCCTGCCCCTCGTCACCGATGCGCCGCTCACCTCGACGCGTCTCAACCTGCCGAAGCAGATTGTGTTCGAGACACGCGCCGGGGACGCCAAGTTTGACCACGAAAAGCATCTGGAGTACGAAAAGGGTCGATGCGTTGCGTGTCACAACGCCCTTTTCCCTATGGCGCGCGCCGGCTTGAGTTACGCACCGGACGTTCACCGCGCCGCGGAGTCCTCCCAAACCAGCTGCGCGGGCTGCCACTTCGATGGCGGCCCCGCATTCGCCACGGCAAACCATTGCGAAAGCTGTCACACCGGCCTCAGTGCCAGAAGAAATGCGATCGCCCGCGGTCCGGAACCTCCGTCGCCCCTCCCCGAAAAGGTCACCTATGAGACGAAGCTCGGCCCGGTCCGGTTTGATCACGCAAAACACCTCGAGGAGGCCAAGGGCGAGTGCGTCGACTGTCATAACAGGCTATTCCCGATGCAGGACGCCAAGCTGCAGTATGCTTCGAATCTCCACCGAGACGCCGAGCGAACACAAACTTCATGCGGAGGCTGCCACTCGACCGGCGGCGGCGCGTTCCCTTCGGCGGACAACTGTATAAAATGCCACGCCGGCCTAGGGGAACCCAGAGCCACGCCCAATAGCGGCGTGACCGGCATCCCGAAGTTGGCGAGCTTCGAAACCCGTTTGGGCCCGGCGCGATTCGATCATCAGAAGCACGTCGATGAAGCCGAAGGAAACTGCCAAGCCTGCCACAACCGGATCTTCCCGTTGGCGAAGGGCCTGCTCAACTACAAGGACAATCTGCACAAGACGGCGGAGACCGCAAAGACCGCTTGCGGCGCGTGCCACTATTCGGGCGGCGAAGCTTTCGAATCCAAAGGGAACTGCCTACGGTGCCACCGCGAGCCCTCAATTCAAGCCCGGGGGTCGGAACTCGGCCTGCCCAAGGAGTTCATCTTCGAGAATCGTCTTGGCAACGTCTCCTTCGATCACGATCAGCACATCGCGAACGAAGACGGCAAGTGTACGGCCTGTCATGACCGCATTTGGCCGATGGGCGAGGTTTCACTCGCGGGATATTCCGACGATTACCATCGCGTCGCGGAGGCAAGGGGCGCGTTCTGCGCCGCTTGTCACGCGTCCGGCAACCATGCTTTTGCAACGCTCAACAACTGCGTGCGATGTCACGAAGGCCTGGCAAAAGTGACTCGCGCCAACCCTTGAGGCTGCTTGGTTAGGTCGAAAGACAATTGGCGGGCCTGCGCGCCGAACGGGCGACGTGGGCCGCCGAGGAGGTCAGAATCATGTCGACCATTCCTGCCAAGGCGCCTGCTGACGAGAGCCCGGGCTCTCGCACTGTCAGGACGTTCTGCCGGACCTGTTATTGGGTCGGCGGGACCTTGTTCCTCATCTGGCTCGGCCTGGTGCTGTTTGTTTTCTTTAGCTGACACTCTGACCGAGGCGTTCCTGGTCGTATTGACCGTGGAAGTGACGCAGTCCCGGAGACATTTCGTACAGCACGCGGCCCAGCGCCCAGATGTCCCCCCGGGGCTCTTATCACATCTCCAAGAATCAACTGGTGAAAGTCGTTCAGCGCCTTGGCGGCCTAGCCTATGTGAACGCGCGCCGCGGACGTGGCGGTGGAGTGCTGTCGGCGAAGGCGCCAGAGGAGATCAATCTGGGGCGGCTGGTGGAGCAGATGGAGCCGCACCTGAATTTCATGGAGTGTTTCGATCTGGAGACGAATACGTGCCCGATTGCCCCGGCGTGCGATTTGAAAAATGTGCTTGGCGAGGCGCAGCAGTCCTTCCTGCAAACGTTACGGCGCTATACCATCGCGGGCCTGGGGATTCGCGACGAGCGCTTGCGAAAAAATCCTACAGATCCCCGGCGGCGGCGCGTGAAGCTCAAGCTTGGGAACGATCGGCGCGACCTCAGAGGTCGTTCCGCGCAGCATAGTACACCAAACCAGCGCTGAGGGCGAAACAGATGAGGCTTGCGGACGCCGCCGGCCAAATGACCGATTCGTCACCGCCGAGAAACGCGTTCATCGTAGCGGTCAGCAACCAGAGCTGCATCGTCACCAAGATCAGCAGGAAGCATGCGATCGCGTAGGCGACCGCGGAGTTGCGCTCCGAATCGGCGTCCCGAGGCGGTTTCATACGCGGAGCTCCACGCCAATGGCATAGATGACCCCGCCTCGGATATCGAGTTGAATGCGAGGCAAAGGCCGCCGCGGAGGCCCGGCAAGCGGAACGCCGCTCGCCGCGTCGAAGAAGCCCTTGTGGCAGGGACAGACAAGTCGTCCCTCGTCCACTTTCGGAATCACGGCGCAGGCCAGGTGCGAGCAGCGCTGGTCAAAGGCCACCACAACGTCGTCATCCAAACGCGAGAGGATGCACGGGGAATGCTCATCCGGGTATTGGAAGGAGATTGTGGCGCCGATCGGGATGTCGGCAAGATTCGCCACCTCCCGGATGGGCGGACGGCCGCGGGTCTTCCGGACGAGATTCTGCGCGGCGATCCACAACTGCCCCGCAACGAACGCGGCGCTGGTCAGCAGGAGAAACCGCGAAAAGTCCCGCCGCGCCACGGAAGCATCGTCGCCGGAGCCGATTGGAAAGTCGCGGCGCCACTTCGCCTGCTCGCGCGGCGGGGCGCCATCGGGTGTTGAGGCGCACTTGGAGTCTGGCGTCATCGTTCCTCCTCCACAGTTGCAGGCATATGGATGGCGCTCAGCATGACGTCCAGCCGCGCCTGCATGTCTCCTTCGAGCGCCGCGGTCACGTCGACGTGCTTGGGCCCATCCTGCTTGGGCACCATCATGTTGACCTTGGTGATGATCTGCTGCCGGCCGAACTGGAACTCATTCACTGGTGTCGATCTCGGCCGCAGGCGTTCGACCTCGGCGCGGGTCCCGAAGAAGAGCGCCTGGCTGGGACATACCGTCGCGCACATGGGCTTCTTGCCGATACTGGTGCGGTCGTAGCACATGTCGCACTTCATCATCAGCTCTTGGGCGACTTGCATCTTCGGCACGCCGAACGGGCAGGCGAGTACGCAGTTGTTGCAGGCGATACAGCGCGGTTGGCTCGCTGACTGCACGACGCCGTCTTCGGTCTTCTTGATCGCGAAGGCGGGACAAACCTCGGCGCAGGTCGGAGATTCGCAATGCATACAGACCATTGGCGCCGTCTGCGGCGAGTGCGCCGGATCGATGAAATCCAGGTGAATCATCGAGACGCCCTTGTGGGTGTCGCATTCGGTGCAGGCTTGAACGCATGACTGGCATCCGATGCAGCGATTCGGATCGATGAAGAACTCGTTTTGGTCGGGGACTGGCATGACAGAGGATTCGTTCGCTACTGCTGCGGCTCCAGGCGGGCTGCATACTCGGGCGGACCGGCGGCCTTCTCGACTCGCACCGCGCAAACCTTGTACTCCGGGATCTTCGAGATGGGGTCCTGCGCCGAAATCGTCAACTGGTTCGCGCTCTTGAGGCCGGCCCAGTGGTAGGGAATGAAGACAGTATCGGGCCGGATCGTCGTGGTCACTTTGGCCTGCAGGGTCGTCTCTCCGCGCCGGCTGCGCACGGTGACCCAGTCTTTGTCCTGGACGCCCAGCCCCTGGGCGAGCTGCGGGTGGAGCTCGACTAAAGGCTCCGGATACTGGTCCACCAAGGGGCCGATGCGGCGCGTCTGCGTCCCGGATAGAAACTGACTGACGACGCGTCCGGTCGTCAGCATGAGCGGGAATTCCTCGTCCACGTCTTCGGTGGGCGGCGCGTAAGCGACCGGGTTGAAACGCGCCTTGCCGTCCGGGAAGTAGAACGGGCCCGCGCCTTTCGCGACCGGATTCCAGGCGCCCGGCTCAAACAGCCTGAGGAGTGCCGGGATGGTCGATAGGCCGTCCTTCCGGGTCTTCACTCGGGCACGGCCAGCAAACGCCGAACTGGCGCTCGACCTTCTCGTAGGTGACGCCGGAATAGTCCGCCACGCCCCCCTTGCTCGCCTTGCGTAATTCTTCGAGAATGTCGCCCGGGCTCTCGAACTCGAAGCCGTGAGGCCGGCCGATGCCCTTGGCGATGTCCTGGATGATCTTCCAGTCCTGGCGCGCCTCACCGGGGCACTCGATCGCTTTGTTGATCTTGATGATGCGGCCTTCGATCTGTGTGACGATCCCCTCGTCCTCCTCGTGGAGCGAGCCGGGCAACACGATGTCTGCGTGACGAGCGGTTTCGTTGAGAAAGAAATCGATCGCGACGTAGAAGTCGAGTTTCTCAAGGCAACGGCGGATGAAGTTGTTGTCGGGCAGGGAGACTTTGGGGTTGAAGCAGATCGAGAGCAAGCCTCGGATCTCGCCGCGGTCGATCTTGCGAAAGATCTCGTAGGCGTCCACGCCCTTGCCCGGCAGCGAGTCAGGGTCAACGCCCCAAACGGCGGCCACGTGTTTGCGGTGCTCGGGGTTTTCGATGTCGCGAGCCCCGGGGAGCTGATCACATTTCTGGCCGTGTTCACGACCGCCCTGGCCGTTCGCCTGACCCGTGATCGTGGCGTAACCGCAACCTTCGCGGCCAATCCGGCCGGAAGCCAGCACCATGTTGATGGCGCCCAGCACGTTCTGTACGCCATGGCTGTGATGTTCGATGCCGCGGGCGTGAAGCAAGAAGCTGCTCTTGGCCGCTCCCCACCATTCCGCGGCCTGTCGGATCGAGCGTTCGGCGATGCCGGTCACCTCGGCGGTCCGCCGAGGCGTCCATTCGTGGACTTGCTCGGCGACACTCTCAAAGCCGGCGGTGTGATTGTCGATGAACTGGTGATCGAGCCAGTCGTGCTCGATCATCAAGTGCAGGATGCCGTTGAACAGGGCGGCGTCACGGCCGGGCTTGACGGGAAGGAACAGGTCGCAGGTCCGCGCGATGGGTGTGATCCTGGGATCGACGACGATGATGCGGGCGCCGTTCTCGCGCGCCTGCCAAACGTAGTCGGTGGTGATCGGCGCACATTCGGCAACGTTGGCGCCGCTGATCCAGACCACCTCCGCCTTGGGAATATCGCTCCAGGGGTTCGCGGCGCGATCAATGCCAAAGGCTTTCTTGTTGCCCGCGGCCGCGCTCACCATGCAAAGCCGTCCGTTATAGTCGATGTTCGCCGTCCGCAGCGCCACACGGGCGAATTTGCCCATCAGGTAGGTCTTTTCGGTGGTCAGGCTCGCTCCGGTGAGCACGGAAAAGGCGTCGGCTCCATGTGCGGTTTGAATCCTCTGAATGGCTTCGCAAGTGCGGCGAATGGCTTCGTCATAGGGCAACGCGCGAAAGCCCTCTTCGGCGCTGGAGTCGCGAGCGAACGCTGTCAACAGTCGGTCTGGGTGCGCGCCCTGCAAATAGCGCTTCACGCCCTTTGGGCAGAGCATGCCGTGGTTGAACGGAAACTCTTCCCAGGGCTCGAAGCCGATGACCTGGTCGTCCTTGACGCGAAGCTGAATGCCACACTGCTGACCGCAGAAGCAACAATGGGTCTTGACGAGCTTGTCGGCTTCAATCGCCGTATCGAGCCGCGCTCCTTGCGCATACGCGCGGTGCGGGCCGAACTTCTCGAGGACTTTTTCCTCATTGACTGGAAGCTGCGCCATATCTATCTAATCTCCGGACGTTCGCCGCTCCAACTGGGTGACCGCTCAAAGGCCCGCCCTTGCGCCAGCGCGGTCATTGCGCGGCGACACTGTGGACAGTACCGCTGGTAGTGGTCATCCCCGCCGTCAAGGTCATAGCTGTAGCCCAGCCCTCTTTCGACGGCGATCAGGTCTTCGACTTGCATCCGCGAGGCGTAGACCTCTCCACAACGTTTGCAAGCTGCTTGCTCACCACGTTCCCCGGCGTCCTTGTAGAACGATACGCCGAGTTGCGCCGGCCGCTGGAAGATGTGAAAGAACTTTCCAAACGGCAACCACAGCAGAGTGAAGATCACCGTAGCCGCGTGGATGATGGCCAGGAACTCGTAGGCATAGCCGTGCATCCACGTGTAGCTCACCCACAGCGCCAAGCCCGTGATAGTGATGGCGAACAGCAACAGCAGCGGCAGCAGGTCTTCACTGAAACGCTGGACCGCCATCGCACCGTGGTCGCGCATCCGCCGGCGCATGGCGAGCATCACGCCGGGCAGCACGAGGAACGAGGCCCACACCAGAGCGTGGAAGATCGCCTCGGCTAACCGGCCCTCCACAGCGATCAAGCCGGCTGGAAAGCCGAAGATGAGGATCTGATAGTGCTCGAAATCGTTCGGAGGCGTCTCGAAGTGGATCCAGCCGAATACGAGCGGAAAGGTTACCGCCGCCGCTAGCAGGCAGCCCCACATGATCAGCAGGTGGGCCAAGCCGCGCCCAATACTTCGGCGCACGATGAAGCGGTTGAGCGCGAACTGCGAGACCAGCCGCTGGAGCCAGAGCGCGACGTTGCCCAGCAGCCTTCGCGGATTGAGGAACACACGCCAGCCGCGTTTGAAGTATATCCACGTGGGCGGCCGTTGCAGCCACATGGCGTAGCGGTAGGCGATGCCGAACGCGGCGAACAGCGTCCCGAAGGTGTAGGCGACCAGGGCCGCATCAAAGTGGTCGAGGTTGCGGGAGCCGATCAGGATCAGCGCGGCCAGCAACAACGAAACGGCTAGCCCGGCGGTACCGGCAACGATGACCTCGCGACGCAACTTCATCGGCCTTCTCGCGCGTATTGTTGCAGGGTTTCGGCTTGAGGCGATGGTGAAGCGCTGACGAGGTTCCCCCTGAGCGCACGAAGATGAGTGATCGTGCCGAGGCAAAGATCCCGCCGCCGCAGGACGGTGATGTCGCGGAACCCGGCTGCCTCGATGATCTCGGGCAGGCGGCCCGCAGCGTGGTCGGCGGTTTGGGCAAAGCCATCGACGGCCCGAACGAGCAGGAACCCCGCCGCGGCGGTCCCGCGTGGTCTCGTCCAATCGGTGACGAACAAGCTTCCTCCAGGCCGCAGCGTGCGAAAGGCTTCCGCGAGAGCCTGCGCCTTCTGTGTGCGTGTGAGGTGGTGCAGCACAAGAGTCGTCGAGATGCGATCGAAGGTCGCATCTGGAAACGGCAATCGCTGGGCAACCCCGAGGACCCAGCTGGCCGGGTTCTCGACGTGTGAGCGGGCGTGCGCGAGCATCTGGTCATCCGGATCCAAGCCCACGAACCGTACGTCAGCGGTTTGCTCGAACAGGGCGCTCGCGAGAGTCCCCGGCCCGCAACCCAACTCCAAAACCGACATCCCGGACTCACACTCCAGATCACGAGCCACCTGCCGAGGAAGATCGTCGAGCGAGAAGCGCCGCACCAAGCGCTGGTAAGCCTCGACCGACCTCCAGCGACCCAAGGCCGGAACCCAATCGCGCCCCACTACTGGTTGACCTCGGACGGCTGCGACGCCATGGCGTATTTGAGGATCCACGCCATCAGCAGCGCGGAGATCGACAGATAAACAAAGACCACGAAGCCGATCGAGTAGCCGCGGGTTCCGAGGTCGCCGACGGCAAAGGCCATCATGGGCGGAATTACAAAGCCGCCGAACGCTCCCAGGCCGCCGACCCAACCCGCCGCGCCGCCGACCGCTTGCGGAACCGCTTGCGGCACAATCTTGAACACTGCCGCGTTCGTGACGCCCATTCCGATCGCCATCAAGATGATGCCGGGCAAGGCCAGCTCAAACTGGTCCGTCATCGTCATCACGAGCGCTCCGATGAGGGTGATCATCAGCGAGAGTATGGCGGTGTTCTCTCCGCCCTCCCGTAGCTTGTCCGCCATCACGCCGCCGCTGACTCGAATCAGTGAGGACAAGATGGAGTAGACGGCCGTCAGCAGCCCGGCCACGACCGGGGTCACGCCGTAGAGCTCGGTCCAGTAGGTGGGCAGCCACGCGGTGAGCGCGATGAACCCGCCGAAGGTGGTGAAGTAGATCCAGACCAGCGCCCAGGTTTTCCAGATCGTTACAGATGCGCGCAGACTCTCCTTGAGCGATCCGGCGGGGAACATCTCCTGTCCCATCCGGCGCGCCTCGGAGCGAGCCTTCTCCGGGGCTTGTCCCGACTGCACAAGCTGGAAGTACCAAGCGTTGCGGCCCATCACGAAGTAAAGCGCGGTCCCGGTCACCAGCAGCGCGAGCCAGATCATATAGGAGCCGGCCAAACCAATAGACGCCAGAGCCAATGGAATCAACAGGGAGAACAAACCCGGGCCGACATTGCCGCAACCGGCGAAGATCGCCAAGGCCCTGCCCTGCCCATTGCGGGGATACCAATACGAGACCTGGCTGATGCCGACCGAGAAGGTGGCGATGCCGCAACCGCAAAGCAGAGCCAGGACCAGCAAGACAGGATAGAGCGACGCCGAGAGATTGTCGGGGTAAAGACCCACGACAACGGCAGTCAAGCCCGCCATCCCCACGACGGACAGAACCAACAGCGTTAGAAACGGCTTGCGGCCGCCTGTGGTATCTACCCAGGCCGAGAACGGGATCCGCAACAGCGACCCCGAAAGCGCTGGGGCGGCGACGAGAAAGCCGACCATCATCGGGCTCAGCTCCATCACCTCCTGGAAGCGCTTGGCGGTGGGTCCGAAGAGGGCGACTGCCGCGAATCCGATGAAGAATCCAAGCGTGGCCGCGACAAGCCCGTCTCGGGGAGATCCTTTGATGCTTACACTCTGCATAATCGGCGGCTTCCTCAAGCTTGGTAGGGCTTCCGTGGGCCGGCCCAGCGAACAAGCTGTGGTTTTCGCCACAGGTATGGGTTGGGAATTACGAGGACGTGGACGAGCCTGGTGAACGGGAAGACGCCGATCAACAGGTAGGCGTTGACGATGTGCAGCTTGACTGCCCACGGCAGCGGTACGATCGCCGAGATATGGGGATTGAGCCAAACGAGCGACCACAGGTAGGGAGAGATCGAGGCGGCGAACCAACTCGAACCCCAAGGGTGAGCGAGCGCAACGTAGACCCCATTGACAACCTGCAGCAGCAGCAATGCGTAGACGGCCCAGTCCGAGAGCGTAGTGACTGCGCGGATCTTCGGCATGGCCCAGCGCCGGACCATTGCTGCTCCGAGGCCGAGGACAGTCATCAGACCGCCAGTCAGAGCGGCGATCTCGAGTATGTAGAGCCTCAACGGCTTGCTGTTGAACGCCAGCAACTCTCGCGGAAACAGGAACGCAACTATGTGGCCAGCGAGGACAACGAGAATTCCGTAGTGGAAAGGGACGAGGCTCCAGAAGTGTCTTCTGTTTTCCAGGAACTGCGACGAGAGACTCGAGTACGAGAAGCTCTTCTGGCGATAGCGCTGAATCGTGACCAGAAAGAATGTGAACAGGGCCACGTAAGGTAAAACCGCGAACAGCAGCGTATCAAACATGGCTCGGCTCCTCGGCCGGCTGCTCGAACGGGACCTGGAGCAGGCCGGCGATGGCGTTCAACAAGCCGCCGTAAGGATTTGGGCTCCCGTCAAACGCCCGCAGCATTTTCCTGATCGCCGGCAGTGCGGCGGCTTCGCGCAGTTCGTCGGCCTTCGCGGCAGCCATCCGTGGCATCAGCGGCAGCAGATGGGCGAGGTGGTCGGGCAGCTCGCCGCGCTCCGGCAGGCCGTGCTCGATGAGTTGAGTCCGCGCATAGACCAGGAAGCTGCCGCGCGCGTAGTCTTCGCCGTAGAGCTGCCAGCCGACCTCGAGGGAGCACATTGGGCTCAGGTCGAAGGTGCGCGTGTAGATCTCCTGCGCCTCGGCCAGGGACACACCGGACATCTCCATCCGAAACCGCTCTAGCGAACTTCGGTGATCTCCTTCAGACAGGGCGACGGCCTCGTCCAGCCACCGTTCGAATTGATCGTCTGGATAACGCAGCAGCTCTCCCAACACCTCCAGCAGCTGATTCACATCGACCTCCCAGTCCCGGCGCTGAAGCCGAAACCCGTCGAAGACTGGGCCTCCCGCGGATCTTCCATCATTTCGATGGCCTGTTCGCGGTGCATCGGCGGGATCACGAAACGATCCTCGAAAGTGCACAGCGCGGTGAGACGGTAGATCGCTTCCGCCTGCTCGGGCGTGCAGTCTGCTTCAGCCAGCATGCGCAGCGCGGTCTCCTGGTCGACGTCGCCGACAGTCTGCGCCCGTCGCCACCAACGCACGGCCTTCTGTTTTCGCAGGGCGTAGCGCACTTGGCTCTCTTCGCCCGCACCAAACAGGTTGGCGAGATAGCGCACGGGTATGCGCGACTCGTCAATGTCGTGGAATAGCGCCGTGTATTCGTGGCGGATCGCGTCGCCTTCGCCGCGCAACGAAATGACGGGCGAGAGCGGCGGCACGTAGAACAGCATCGGCATCGTGCGGTATTCGATGTGCGGCGGCAGCGCGATTCCCCACTCCTTGACGAACTTGTAGACGGGCGACTTCCGCGCAGATTCGACAACCGCGTCGTGGATGCCGCACGCGCGCGCCGCTGCGATCACTTCCGGGTCGTTGGGGTCGAGGATCAGCGAGCGGTGCGCCTCGACCAGCTCGTCATCCGGCTTCAGGGCGACCTCCTCGATGCGGTCGGCGTCGTAGAGCAACACGCCGAGGTAGCGGATGCGCCCCACGCAGGAGTGGAAGCAGGCCGGGGCCTGACCGGTCTCGAGGCGCGGGTAGCACAGGATGCACTTCTCCGCTTTGCCGGCGAACCAGTTGTAAGTAGACCTTCTTGTAAGGGCAAGCCGACGACGCAAGAGCGCCAGGCGCGGCAGCGGTTCTGATCGACGAGCACGATGCCGTCCTCGCCGCGCTTGTACATCGCACCCGACGGGCACGAGGCCACGCAGGAGGGGTTCAGGCAGTGGTTGCAGATGCGCGGCAGGTAGAACATCACCAGCCGCTCGACCGACGAAAGCTGCTGCGCGTTGATCGTCGCTGAGGCCTTCGAGATTGGGGTCGTTCTCGGCGTAGATGGGCGAGCCGCCGAGGTCGTCGTCCCAGTTGGGGCCGGATTGGATGTTGCACCAGCTCGCCGGTGATATGTGAGATGGGCCTGGCGGTCGGCTGGTCGTCCCCCTCGGGCGCGTTGAACAGCGTTCTGGTAGTCGTAGGTCCACGGCTCGTAGTAGTCGTCCATGGAGGGCATGTGCGGATTGTGGAAGATGTTGAAGACGAGCTTCTGCTTGCTCGTCGACTTCAACTGCAGCTTGCCGTCGAGCGACCTCCCAGCCGCCTTGGTAGTCTTCCTGGTCCTCCCACACGCGTGGGATAGCCCGTGCCGGGCTTGGTCTCCACGTTGTTCCACCACATGTACTCGGCGCCTTTGCGGTCGGTCCAAACGTTCTTGCAGGCGACCGAGCACGTGTGGCAGCCGATGCACTTATCCAGATGGAAGACCATCGAAACCTGCGATCGGACATCCATGACTGCGTCTCCCTTCGCCTCGCCGCCTACCAGTCGACCTTGTCGAGCTTTCGCACGAAGATGTGCGTGTCCCGGTTGGTTCCCGTCGGACCCCAGTAGTTGAAGTGATAGGTGAACTGCCCGTAGCCGCCGATCATCAGGTTGGGCTTCAGGCGAATGCGGGTCAGGCTGTTGTGGCCGCCGGCGCGGCGGTTGCCCCGCAGCGGCGACTTTGGCACCGAGTAGGTGCGCTCCGGGGCGTGGTACTGCATGCAGATGCCGCGTGGGATGCGGGCGCTCACCGCGGCGCGCGTGACCACCACCCCGTGGTCGTTGTGCACTTCCACCCAATCGTTGTCCTCGACTCCGATCTCGGCGGCGTCGCTGGTCGTTCATCCAGAGCGGCTCGCAGCCGCGCGACAGCGTCGTCATGCGCTGGTTGTCGCCGTAGGTCGAGTGGATGTGCCACTTGCCGTGCGGTGTCAGGTAGTTGAGCATGATCGTCTTCGAGTCAGCCTGACTGATGCTGCAGATCGCCGTACTCCTTGGCAGGCGGCTTCGGCTTGTAGGTCGGCAGATGCTCGCCGAAGTCGATGTATACCGGGTGATCCAGATAGAAGTGCTGCCGCCCGGTCAGCGTGCGCCAAGGCACCCGTGCTCCACGTTGTAGGTGAAGGGCGAGTAGGGCCGGCCATTCTCGGTCAGCCCGGACCACATCGGGCTGTTGATCAAGCCCGGTCGGCTTGGCGACGATATCTGTAGAACGAGACGCGGTGACCTCGGTTCTTTTCCGCCAACTGCGCGAGCGGGAGGCCGGTCTTCGCCTCCATATCCTTGTAGGAGCGCCAGGCGAGCTCGCCGTTGGTCACCGTCGCCAGCTGCAGGATCAGGTCGCAGGCGTCTTCGTCCTCGGCTAGCGACGGATAGACTTCGCCGCCCCAGCGCTCGACGTTCGGCGAGGCCGCCGCCTCGTCATAGAAATCGGCGCAGTCATAGTGCGTTCCGTGCGCCCCGAGGCCGTTCTCGCGGACGTTGCGCCCGAGCGAGATGAAGCTGGTTGTAGAGGTTCTTGTAGTCGCGCTTGACGACCTTGAACCCCGGCATGGTCTTGCCCGGGACCGGCTCGCCCTCTCCGTGCGCCCAGTCCGACGGCGTCGGCTGCGCCATCTCGGCGGGCGTGTCGTGCGCGAGCGGCGTCGCCACCACGTCCTCCACCGGGTCGGGAAGATGCTTCGCCGCGAGCTCGGAGAACTTCTTCGCGATCTCTTGGAAGATCTTCCAGTCGCTCTTCGACTCCCAGCACGGCGGCACGGCGGCCTGCAAGCGGATGGATGAAGCTGTGCAGGTCGGTCGAGTTGAGGTCGGCCTTCTCGTACCAGGTCGCGGCCGGCAGCACGATGTCGGAGTACAGCGCCGAGGTGTCCATGCGGAAGTTCAGATCGACGATGAGGTCCATCTTTCCTTGCGGGGCCTTGTTCCAGCCAGTTGACATCTTGGACCGAGCCCTTGGCCCGCTCCTCGGCGATGTCGTTGTGGTGCGTGCCCAGGTAGTGATTCAGGAAATACTCGTGCCCTTTGGCGGAAGCGAGGATGGCGTTGCCGCGCCAGATGAACCAGACCCGCGGCCAGTTCTCTTCGGCGTCCGGATCTTCGACGGAGAACTTGAGCTTGCCTTCGCGCAACTGGCCGACGATGTGGGCGCCGACGTCCTTCTCGCTCTCCGCTCCGGCGGCGCGCGCCTCCTTCATCACCTCCAGCGGACTGCGGTTGAACTGCGGGTAGAACGGCAGCCAGCCGTTCTTGACGGCTCGAACCTGCAAGTCCATCGTGTGGCCGTCCGCCATGGACTTGCCGCCGCCGTTGCGCTCGTGCTTCGGCGCCGCGTGATACTCGGTGAACTCGCGTTCGTAGCGCCATTGGTCGCTATGCACGTAGTGCCAACTCGGCGAGTTCTGCAAGCGCGACGGCGCGTGCCAGTCCTTGGCGAACGCGATCGCCGACCAGGACTCCATCGGCGCCAGCTTCTCCTGGCCCACGTAGTGCGCCAGGCCGCCGCCGTTTACGCCCACGCATCCGGCGAACATCAGGGCATGGATCGGCGCTCGGTACATCAGGTTGTCGTGATACCAGTGATTGACCCCGGCGCCGATGATCACCATGCACTTGCCGCCGGTGCGCTCGGCGGTGTTGCCCCATTCGCGCGCGAAGCGGATGAGCACGTCGCGACCGATCCCGGTGTACTTCTCCGACCATGCCGGCGTGTAGGGCAGATCGTCGTCGTAGCTTTGCGGATAGTCGCCTTCGAGCCCGCGCGAAACGCCGTACTGCGCCATCAGCAGGTCGTAGACGGTGGTGACCGTGACTTCGCCGCCGTCGGCGGTCTGGAGGCTCTTCACCGGAACCCCGCGGGCGATCGTCGCACCCGAGGCGAAATCATCGAGGATGACTTGTACCGCTGGAGCGGACTCTCTTGCGAATGTCAGAGCCGGCGCGATGGGGCTGCCGTCGAGCCCGTCTTCGAGCTTCAGATTCCACTTGCCCTTCTCCGTTTGCCAACGGAATCCGGTGCTCCCCAGCGGCATCTTCGGACGCTTGTCCCGCTCATCCCACATCAGGAACTTCCAGTCGCCGTTCTCGGCCTCCCGGTACGGCGCGAGCCGGTTCGCTCGCAGCATCGGCCCCGGCATGTAGCGGCCGTCGGCCCGCTTGTCGAGGGTCACCAGATAGGGCGAGTCCGTGAAGCGTCTTGGCGTAGTCGAGGAAGTATGGCGTCTGCTTCTCGTGGTGGAACTCCTTGAGCAGGACATGGTTGACCGCCATCCACCAGGCCCCGTCCTGGCCGGCGTTGATGGCGACCCATTCGTCGGCGAATTTCGACTGCTGCGAGAAGTCCGGGGAGAAGACCCACTGTTTCGAGCCGTTGTGGCGCGCCTCGGCCGCGAAGTGCGCGTCCGGCGTGCGCGTCATCGCAACGTTGGAGCCGCAGATCGCCAGCATTTTGGCGTTGTACCAGTCGGCGGACTCGTGGACGTCGGTCTGCTCGCCCCAGGTTTCAGGCGACGCCGGCGGCAGGTCGCAATACCAGTCGTAGAACGACATCGAGACGCCGCCCATCAGTTGCAGCATGCGCGCGCCGGAGGCGTAGGAGATCATCGACATCGCCGGGATCGGAGAAAAGCCGGCGATGCGGTCCGGACCGTGCTTCTGAATGGTGTAGATGTTCGCGGCCGCAATGAGCTCGACAGCGCTGTCCCAGTCCACCCGCCGGAAGCCGCCCTTGCCGCGCGCCTGCTGCCAGCGCTTGCGCGCCTCGGGGTTCTCGACGAGCGACTTCCAGGCGTCCACCGGGTCGTCATGTTCCGCGCGGGCCTTGGCCCACAGATCGAGCAGAGCCCCGCGCGCGTAAGGATACTTCACCCGTAGCGGGCTGTAGAGGTACCAGGAAAACGAGATGCCCCTCTGACAGCCGCGCGGCTCGTACGGCGGAATGCCGGATTCGAGCAAGGGATAGTCGAGCCCCTGCATCTCCCACGTCACGATGCCGTTCTTGACGTAGATGTTCCAGGTGCAGCCGCCCGTGCAATTGACGCCGTGCGTCGAGCGCACAACCTTGTCGTGCTGCCAGCGGTTGCGGTAGAACTCTTCCCACTCCCGCAGCTTGGGATCGAATTGGTCTTGTATCCAGGTGAGTGAGGTTTTCTGGGTCATCGGACGCCTCGCATGCGAGAGCTGTGGACCAACCGGCGGCGGACGCCGCGAAAGCGATTGCGCCACAGGCGGTCAAAGAGGAACAACAGAAGCCCGGTCCCCGCGAGACCGAGCAGCAGGAACGGCAGCCGGCCGCCAGACGCCAACGTTTCATCCTGGCCGGCGCGGTCAGCGAACAACGCCGTCAGAGCGCGGACTTCGTCCTCGCTCAGGGGGCGGGTGCGGTAGAGCGAGCTCATAGTTGGCGTCGGCGGGGCGGACAGCCAGGCCGTAAGGCCTTGGCGACCCCCAAGGCGTGAGTAGACATCCGTAAGCTTCGGACCGAGCGAGCCGCCGCCGAGCCAAGTGAGTCCCTCGACGTCATGACATGCCAAGCAAGACGTCCCTCCGGCTGAGAGATCTCGGTCGCCCCGAAACAGCTCGCGGCCAGCTTCGATCTCGGCCGCGGTGAAGGCCTCTTCCGTCTTCGGCTCGCGGGGCCTCGGCGGCATGTCCGGCCGAGTAGTCGATCAGCGCCGCCGCCCGCTCCGGCGTCATCCCCGGCAGCGCCGGCATGACCATGCCCTGATACTGCACAACCATCTCCTGCGCGGCCGGGTCGCCGCTGTCGATCACAGCCTGAGGGTCGACGATGAAGCGGATCAGCCAGGAGCGTTCACGCCGCTCGCTCATGCCGGCCAAGTCTGGTCCGGCCAGCGGCCCGCCCCCGATGGTGTGGCACATCGCACAGCTCTGCGCGAAGTCCTCCGCAGGGCTCTGCCCGAGCAGCGCGACAGGCATTGCGGCCAAGCCGGCTAGAACGAAACGGAGACTTGCGTGGCTCATTGCTACGCCTCCTCTCACGACATTCCCCCCTTAAGCGATTTCAGCCTCTGCACGCTGATCCCGGAGATATCAGCCAGAGTGGTCGCCTCCAGAAAATCGAGGTAGGCGTCCCGGACCTTCTTCCAGGCGTGGTGCGCCGGGCAGCAGTGCTGCTCACTACACTCGCCTTGGCCCATCAAACAGAGAGGCCGTGTGCGGAGAGGGTCGAAAACCTCGACGATATCGATCAGATGGATGCGGTCCGGCGGTTTCTCGAGTTTGTAGCCGCCCTTCGTTCCGCGAGCAGCGGAGACGATCCCGGCATTTCTCAGATGCCACAGCAACTTGGAAAGATAGTTGGCCGGAATGTCACTGCCTTGGGCCAAGTCTCGCCCCAGCACCGGCTGGCCGTCGGTCTGCCGCGACAACTGCGAAAGGGCGCGCAATGCATACTGTGCCGTGGTCGACATCATGGCTCCCCTCCCTACGCGGCGACGTCCCGCTCCGCGCGGCTCAACCGCCGACGCAGCTCCTCGGCCAGACCTGCGGGCGCGTAGTCAGGCGGCTCGATCCGGTAGGTGGGTTTGCGGGTGAGGTCGTCCAGGGGCAGTTCCGGCCAGTCCGGCGTCCGGGATGTTGACCGCGGCAACACAAAGGCGTCGGCGCGATGAAACAGTCGCCGGGCCGAGGCTTTGAAGTCGTCGATTCGGAAGTCCAGCGCGAGCACATAGAAGTCTGGATCGAGATGCTCCACGACGCGGTTGGATTCCACGATCAGGTGGCTTCGCCCGGCCGCGATCTCGCTCACGGCCATTGCAGCTCCCGCCATATCCGCGTCCGAGGCGCGAATCCAGACAGCGCGACTCGCCCCGGCATCCAGAAATCGACTCGTGTCGCAACTGGGAAGGGCCCCGCCGCCCTCTTCGATCGCCACGCTGCCAAGCGTGCCGCGACGGTTCGATGAGATCTTGACGGCTGTCCACTCGACTTCTGGAATCGCCCGCAGCAGTGAGCAGACGATTGATGTTTTCCCGACGTTGCGGCTGTGGGCTCCGACGACGACGATCATGCGACCGCCCCCTTCTCGACGGATCGGCGGGTCGAAGGCAGGCAGACGTCACGGGCGCGGGTCACTTCCCAGATGACCAAGAAAGGCGCGCTGTCGAATCGCATCACGGCTTGAGGATAAAACCATGAAGAAGTCAAGACTGTGACACCTGTCACGGACTCGAGGATTTCTCGGGCCTACTCTGAAAACGACCGCTGCTTGTAGCGGAGGCCAACGGAAACCGGAGGATCTACGATGATCGTGTACGAGGACAAGACGATTGGCGAACTCGTCGCCGACGCTCCGTTGCGAGCGAACGTATTCGAGAAACGGAAGATCGACTACTGCTGTAATGGTCGACGCACCCTCGAGGAAGTTTGCGCTGAACAGAACATCCCCATCGAAGAGCTACTGGCGGAGTTGGAAACTCAGCCGCGGCGAGGAGGGCGTCGTTGACTGGCCAGCGCGAGCCACTGGCCGATCTGGCCGCGCACATCGTGCGGCGTCATCATCGGCTACCTGCGCGAGACGCTACCTTCGATCGGCTTCAAGCTGCAGAAAGTCGTCACTGCGCACGGCGCGAAGCACGAGTTTCTCGCGGAGTTGCAGCAGGTTTTCGACTGGCTTTCGAAGGAGCTCACATCGCACATGGGCAAGGAGGAGATGGTCTTGTTTCCGCACGTCGCTGCGATGGAGGCGTCGCAGCGGAACAACGCACCAGCGCCTCCCGCGCCCGGCGGCACGGTCCGGAACCCGATCCGCATGATGGAGCACGAACATGACGATGCCGGACGTGCGCTCGGCCGCCTGCGTGAATTGACGTCCGACTACCGCCCGCCGCAAGACGCCTGCAACACCTTTCGGGCGCTCTATGCGCAACTCGAGGAACTCGAGCAGGACCTACACACTCACATCCACCTCGAGAACAACATCTTGTTCCCGAGGGCGACTGAGCTTGAAGAGCGGCTAGGGGTCTGAAATCAATGCATCTCCAGGCTCGCTTCCTCACGCAGGCCTTCCGGGTCGTCGATCCAAACCTGATGGCGTTCGACGCGTATGAATCCCTGCGATTGGAATCGGCTCAGATTGCGGGACAACACTTCGCGCACCGTGCCCAGCCGAACGGCTAATTGCTCGCGAGTCTCGACGAGCGGGAAAGGAGAGCCGCCATGTTGTTCTGCCAAGTCCAGCAAGGACTGCGCCAGCCGCTGGCGAACGCTGCCGAACGTAATCTGGTGCAGCGTCGCCACCAAGGTCCGCAGGCGCTTGCCTACGACCGCCAACACTTTGAGGCCGACCTCCGGCTGGCGGAGGCACAACGACTCGAACTCTTGCCGAGGAATCAGGTACGCGGTGGCGGCGGTTACCGCCGCCGCCGACGCGGGATAGGGTCCTCCGTCGAACACCGGAATTTCGGCGACGCTCGCCGGCGCCTTTTCCATCGTCAGCAGCATCTCCCGTCCGGATGGGGAAGTTTTGAAGATGCGCACCGCGCCCTGCGCAATCAGAAACATGCCTTCGCACCTTTCGCCTTCGAGAAAGATCACCTGGCCGGGTGCGTAGGATCTTGGCCGCGCATTTGCGACGACCTCTCGGAGTTCCTCGTCCGACAGCGCCGAAAAAATCCGGATGCGACGGAGCGTCTCAATCGTGAGCGGTGAAGCAGACATTGTCCGGCGTCGCCCCAAGGCGTTTCATCCGCCGTAAGGCGCCAAACCTCCGAGAAAGAAGGATAGCGCCGTGCACATAACGATCAACACCTCACTCCAGGATCTCCTACGGCCGCCGGAGGCGGCTAGCCATGCTTGTAAGGTTCATTGCGTTGATCTCACTGGCTATCGGCCCCGTTGTCGGTCAGCCGACTCCGACTGATCCGATCGACCGAGTCCGACCCATCGCGCGACTCAACCAGGAAACTCCGAAATGGTTCGAGCTAGGCGCCGCCTATCGATTCCGTTTCGAAAACCGCGAAGGCAACGGCTTTCAGCCTGACAACGGTGCAAGCTACGGGCTCAATCGCGTTCTGGTCGATGTCGGCTTGAAGCCCAAGCCCTGGCTCAACTTTCGCTTTCAAGGCCAAGACGCGCGAGCGCCGGGCAAGGACAACGCTACCGGATTGTTCCGCGACCCGTTCGACGTGCGGCAGGCCTGGGTCCAGATCGGTGACGCCGAGAGAGGACTGCTCCACGCTCGAGTGGGCCGCCAAGAACTGCTCTACGGCAAACAGCGGCTCGTCGGGCCGCTTGATTGGACCAACACTGCGCGACAGTTCGACGCCGCCAAGCTTACGGTCGGCAAGAAAGATCTGCACGTCGATCTGTTCGCGGCCTCGGTGGTGGTTATAGACCCGAACGGCTTCAACAAGCACCGCGATGGCAACAACCTACACGGCGCCTACGCAATCCTCAACGGCTTGCTCGACAAGGGGGCGCTCGAGGTCTACACGCTCTGGAAGACGAATCCCCGCGTCTTCGACGCCCTTGGCCGGCCGGGCGATCAGGACCTCTATACGATCGGCTTCCGCTTCGAGCGTCCGCTCGGAGCCGGCTTCGCGCTAGAGACCGAATGGGCGCGTCAGTATGGCCGCTTCGCCGTCGAGGACGTCTCGGCCTGGGGCGCCTACGGCGTGCTCAGCTACACCCCTCCGCGGTCGATTTGGAGCCCGCGCTTTTCGACTGAATACCAATACGGCTCGGGCGACGGCGACCCGGCGGACGGCTCGCGCGAGACGTTCGACCAGCTCTACCCGACGGGACACCTCTACCAGGGTGCGGCCGATCGCATCGGCTGGCAGAACGTAAAGGACGTAAGGGTCGGCGTCGCGCTCAAGCCGCACGCCAAGCTCGGGCTAAACCTCGACTACTTCACCTTCTGGCTGGCGGACAAGCACGACCATCTCTACGCCGTCAATGGCACGATCGCCGTGCGCGCTCCCGAAGGGGGCGCCCGCAGCAGCCACGTCGGCCAAGAGATGGACGCCATCTTGACCTGGAAGCCGGCCGCACACGCCACAATCGGCGGCGGGCTGGGCTACTTCTTCACGGGTGACTTCCTGAAGGAAACGACGCTAGGACATCGACACATCTTCAACTACCTTTTCTTGAACTACGTGCTTTGAGAATTCCGCCTCCGCTAGAGCGTCGTCCATCGGTCGCCCCTTGCGATGAAGCTCATTGCGGTCTAGACCGCTGCATTGACCCGGCTGACGGCTGAGATTAAAGTAGTATTGTGAATACATCTTTAAGCCCGGATTCGCCTCGTGTCAGCTCACGCCGCCCCGGAGGCGTGTCCGACCGAGTGAACCATCAGGTGATCCGAGCCGTAGTGGAAAACTTCTATCGATCGGCGCGGCAAGACGGCGATCTCGGGCCGGTATTTGCCGCACACGTCGAAGACTGGGATGGTCACCTGGAAATCATGACGAGGTTCTGGGCTTCGGTCCTGCTCGGGGAAGGCGGCTACTTCGGCAATCCCTTCCAGAAGCACTTGGCGGTATCAGAGCTGAGCGCCGACCATTTCAGAAAGTGGCTTGAGATCTTTTCGCAAACGCTCGCCAAGCAATGCTCTCGGGAGGACGCCGTTGCATGGGAGGCTGCCGCGAGACGGATGGGCTTCGCGATGTCGTCCCGCTTAGGGTTCGACCGGGTCGACGATCTACTCCCATGAAGCTCTCGCATGTACGGCTTGTCTCGTTGTTGTGCTTTGCCGCCTCGGTGCACGGCGCAAATCCCGTCGAGGAGCTCCGCAAACAGATGGACTCCGGAGCTGTCCGGCTGGAATACCAAAATCCCCGCGGATATTTGGACTCCCTGCTCGAGGCGCTTCACATCAGCCCCCTGACGCAGACCTTGGTCTTTTCGAAAACCAGTGCGCAGTTTCGCCTGATCTCCCCTCGCTCGCCCCGCGCCATCTACTTCAACGACGACGTTTACGTCGGGTGGGTTCGCGGCGGTCCGATTATCGAAATCGCCGCGGCTGATGAAGAGGCCGGCGCCGTCTTCTATGTGTTGCCGCAGGAGCCGAACGAGAAGCCAACCATCCTGAGGGATCAAGGGCAGTGCCTGCAATGTCACGAGTCGGGCCGGACGGACGGCGTCCCCGGATTTCTCACGCGCTCTCTTTACACGAACCCGGACGGACAACCGGCATTGCAGCTTGGCAGCATCGATGTCGATCAGCAAACGTCCCTCGCGGAACGCTTCGGCGGCTGGTTTGTCACGGGTGCGAACTTCGAGCATCGTGGGAATCGAGTGCTGGCGCGTAGGGAAGACTCGACCGAGACCATCAGTCTGGCCGGCGTGGCGGACCTGCACGACTATCTGAGGGACGACAGCGATGTTCTCGCTCATCTGTTGCTCGTCCACCAGACCCAAACGCACAATCGCATCACCCGGGCCGCATTGAAAGCTCGAGAAGCGATTGCTTATAGAGCGGACATGGGGCGTCTGTTTGGGGAGGTCAGCCCGGAAACCGCCGCGTCGGTGAAGCGTCGCATCGAGAAGCCGGCCGAAGAGCTCCTCGAGCACCTCCTGTTCTCCGGCGAAGCGGCGCTCCCGGTTCCGTTGGATGCGCGCACGCCGCTGGCAAAAGAGTTTTCGCAGCGCGGCCCCCTCTACGAGCTTGACCTCCAAGAGCGTCTCCTCAAGGTCCCCATAAGCTACCTGGTTCTCTCGGAGTCCTTCGACGCGCTTCCGAAGGAGACTCTCGAGTATTTGCAGGCCCGATTACAGGAGATTCTGAGCGGAAAGGATCAAAGCGGCCGATTCGCGCACTTGTCGAACCGCGACCGCGAGACAATCCTGCGAACGCTAGTCGAGAACAGACCCAACCTTGTCAGCGACATCACGGGCTCTCGCTCAGCAGGCTTGGTTGCGATGCGTTCCGCGCTCTCGTCGCTCGATTGAAACGCTAGGTCTTTTCTCAATCAAGCGGACATCAACCAGCACAATCTTGGCGTCGTCGTTCCAGACCAGCACGAGCCTCCGCATGCGGTTGAACTTCTGCTCGGTCCGCGTGTCAACCAGGGCCGTGAAGGTCTCCCACGAAATCGTCGCGAACTTGTAGCACGTGTCACCCATCCAGTAGTGACCGGTCTCAGGGGTGGTCGCAGCGGAAGTGCCGCGTATTGAAGCGCATGCGAACCCGGGCGTCCGCGGCGGCGTGGCCTGGAAGGAAAAGACTCAGATGTTCGTGACCGGGAACTTGGCGGCCTTGATGCGCCACTCGGTCGCTCGGCGTTCGCGGTCGAGCAGCGCCAGCTCGCTCAGTCGCGTCTGATAGCGCACCAGCGACAGCGACGTCGCCCGCGTCGGGTGCTTGTCGCAAGCCTCGTACGGTGCCGCCAGCAGCGGCAGAAACGCTCTCCGGTCGCGCTCGAAGCGCTTGTCGATCGTATCGGCATGCCCGCGCAAGCGGCGTCCGCGACGCTCCAAACACTTCTTCTCCAGATGCTCGTTGAACGCCTCCCAGCTCAGAGAGTGCGGGCTCCGAACCACGAAGTTGCGACGCGCATAGCCCGCCCGAAGCAGCGAACAGGTAGCGAGCGCGCCGCGCCGGGCCCAGGGGCGGCGTCGTCACAGCGCCCAGGCGACGATCAGCGGAAGCGCGCCGAGGACGATCCCAACAGGACCAACCTGGGGACGAGGTAATCGGAAAAGGGCGTCTGG
>CAWFOP010000004.1:0-44345 GCA_963817465.1 uncultured Acidobacteriota bacterium
GCGCCGCCTCGTTCCCGATCATCCGAAACAAGCCAAATCGTGCCGGAAGGGCTGTGCCCCAGACGCTTGGGCGTGGCTGGCCTTGCTCAATATTGAGCCTGTCCCATTTTTCCCTCTGTCACCATTGCGTTTCGGCGTCGCCATGATCGCCTGCTACGACAGCTTGACTCTCCGCAGTCGATTTCTTCGCGGCTTCCCGTCTCCCAACTCCTGCTATCCCTCCGTGGCGGCGATCCGCACCTTGCGGGTCAAGCCGGGCGCAATCTCGGCTCGTCTAATTTGGACTGAACTGTCCAACCTCAACTCCAGGTCGTTTTCAATAGGCAAGCAGCCTCGGGAACGGCGACCGCGCGAAGTCGCACGGTCGCCGCGTCATCGCCACCTTCCAGCGTTCCGAGCAGTCGGAGACGGCCGCGGAAGTCGAAACCCGCGACGCGGCCTCCCTTATAGTTCCGCTCGGCGAGCAGCACGCAGAATAAGAAATAGTCGCCCGGTTCATTGGAGTCTTCCCTCAGCGATGCGCACCCGCAGGCAGGACGGCGTGCGGCTTTCGCTTTTTCAGCCGGGCGTCGCGCTGACCTTGGCGGTCTCGGAATCCGGGGGGCCGCCCGCTTCATCTTCAGGTCGATGAAAAAGCCGCTTTGGGCCGATGGATCAACTCAAAAGCCTCTTCGCCAAGGGCCCAAACTCCGGCTTCCACTTGTTCGGCGGACGAGGGTCTCACGGTCACCGGCAGGGCGCAGCAGTCGCTGAGCAGCAGATAGGGAGTCTTCAAAGTCTTCGGGGAGACGCGCTTCGCCGCGTTTTCGAAAGCTGATCAGAAGGTTCGCGAATGATGCGGCTGATCGCTCTTCGTTCGCATATTCGGTGAGGCGATTTGCATCTTCCGGCTCGCCTATGCGACCGAGAGCGAAGATCGCTTCCCGGCGGACTCGCGGATTTTCGCTTTGCGCAGCTTCGAGCAAAACCGCGCGGGCCTCGGGGCCGCCCGTCCCGGCGATCGCGTCCGTCGCAAGCAGACGCGCGGCGAGGTCCGCTTGTTCGTCCACGAGGACCTTGCGGATCGAGCGGACCTTAAACGGGTAGGCGCGGCGTGCCAGCTCTTCGATTGCCGCGCCCCGGGGAACCGCATCCTGTCCTCCTTCCTCGACGGCGCGCCTCAGCTCGGTAGTGGTGCGACGACTCAAATCAGCGACGACGACGCTCATAGCCGCCCCCTAACAGCCGCGCTGCACAAAGCAGTCGCGCAGCATCCGCCGCCCTTGCTGGCCGGTGAGGTTCGTGCCGGAGCCGCCCGACAGCATGAGGTTATCGTCGTCGTCACGGTGAGTCAGGCGCAGCGCGTGTCCGAGCTCGTGCGCGGTCGTCCGGCCGATCTGGCTGAGCCCGCGGTTTGCGCCGGTGCTGATCACACAGCCGTTCACCACACGGAGATCCTTGTTGCACCCGGGAACATTGCCGTACCCGACCTTTCCGTCTGCGTCATAGTTGCGCACGAAGAAGACGTCGATCGCATCATCGTGCGAGCCTCGGAAGCGACGCGTCAGGCTCTTCCCATCGCTCTTCTTCGTAATGATGTCGAGACCGTCCGCGTGGCCGTGTTGAGGTGGTGATGCGACACGCGACCGATGCCAAGAGGTATCTGCTCAAAGATCTCTCGGGCGTCGAACACCGCCCTGTCCACTTTACGGCGCTGAAGATCAGTGAAATTGTCGGCGCCCACCAGAATAACATCGAGATGAATGTGAGGATTACGCAGCAAGGAGAGCTGGAGCCGTACGGAAAGATCTCCCGGCGCCCGCTCGCGGTAGCCGAAGAAGTCGCGGGTGATGGAGAAGCCCCCCGTTAGTCCCAGGCAGGAGTGTGCAAACGCGCGAAGTGACGTCATTGACCGGTCTCCTCCTCAAGCCAGGCAGACCAGAACGCGGATCAATCCGCGCCCGTCGGCCAACGGCTCCATCGCTTTACCGATCACGGCTCCAAACGCGCGTGCGGCATCGCTTGCCCTCCTCGCGTGACCGTTCACCGCGGAAGTCGTCAGCAAATCGCCGACGGCGATCGGGGCCGATTCGGCTTCCGCCCGGCAGTAGACTTTGCCGCTCAGGGCAAGAGCGGCGCGCGGCGCGGAATTGGCCGCCAAATCCAAGATAATCGCCGGCTTGTAAGCGCCGGCCCCCGATACGACGCCGGCTACTCGCGCGCGTACTCGCCGGCACGGGCTGACCGAGCCGTCGTCCTCCAGAACCATCACCGATCCGGGCTCCGCTTCCGCTCGCACGGCGACACCGAATTCTTCGGCGCAATCGGCGTTGTTCAGCCGAATATCCCCGTCGACGTTTACGTTACCCGTGATGTTGGCGTTGCCCGTGATGTTGGCGTTGCCCGTCTCGCCGCTCAAGTGGATCGCGTTCTGGCCTGCGTTGTTCTTGATGAAAAGATTGCCGGGCTTCCCTCCGCGGCCGGCGGCGATGTTTCCGGTCTTGCCGCGCAACAACAGCGTCTCCTCACCGTCATCGTCACGAATCGAGACGTCGGACCCTCGCCCGTCCCGCCCTAAGATGACGTCGCCGCGTTCTCCGTTCAGCACGAATACGTTGTCGGCGTCCGAACCCGTGCCGGCCTTGACGAAGATCGCGCCGTGCTCGTTGGCGCCGCCACCGCGAGGTTCCCGGTGTCTCCGTTGAGCAGCAGCGTCGTTTCGCCGGCGGCGTTGAGGATGCGCAAAACGCCCGCCTCGCCTTCGCCGCCTATCACGCCGTTGGCCGACTGGCCGTTGAAGACGATGCGGTCGGCGCCTTGCCCGCTCCGGAGGCGCAGCGAGCCGGATTGGCCGTCGCCCCCGGCCAGCATTGAGCCGTTCGAGAGGATCCGCACGCGCCGGCCCCCGTCGTCGTCGCGTATCTCCAACGAGCCGGAGGCTTCCACGCGCCCAGCGGACCCGTCCAGCCGGACTCGATGCTGCAGTCCGCTGACTTCCATCGAGCCAGCTGTCGACCCAGCCCCGACGGCGATTTGGGCGAGTTGCCCGTTGAGTCGGATGTTCGCCGAAATCGCTGACCCCGTCACGTCGCCCGAGTTGGAGAACAACAGGAGATCGCCGTCAACGCCATTGCCGCCGAGCGCCAGATTCCCCTGCCGCCCCGCCAAGCGGAGAACCGGATCGCCGTCCATAGCTCGCAGCGTGATGATGCCGCCCGAATCCAGCCGCAACACTTCTCGCCCGGTCGAATCGATCAGCACCAGGTCTTGGCCGGGCTCCAAGCGGAAATCTTCCGTAGCGGTCGGATCCGTTATGACCGGCGGTATGCTCATAATTCAACCTCACTTTATGCAGATTTCTTCAGATATTTGTTTCGCACGAGCGCTGTCGCAGCGATAGTAACCCTCAAAGCCTTCCTCCGCAAGCCGGAATCCCCATCCGACATCGGCTGCCCGCGCCCGCCTATTACCTAGCCGACGCGCAGCCAGCAACTAACTTGAACTCGTTGATCAGGATCGCCGCTGATGTTGGTGCTGTCCGGCATCGAGGCCCCATCCTCGTCTAGCACGATCGGATCGCTCTGGAAGACGATATCGGGCCTAGTGAAGATGCGCTGCCCGGCGGCTGCCCAGGAACGGTCCTCTGCGATCAGATCCCAATAGCCGAGGTGAGCCCAGGCGGACGACGCACTTCACGCCATCGCCGGCGGGCTCAAGGATGTCCTCGTCCGTCTCCAGCCACGGCAGCGGGCGGCGGCCTATCCGGATCGGTCCCGCCACGTCGGGCGCAGCAGTGAGCGCCAGGGACGCCTCTTCCGGCGCCTCCATGGCGAATACGATTCCGTGTTGCACAGAACGTCTCAATCGCAGTCATTTCTTGCCTCCTCGATTCGTACGCGCTGCGCGCAACGGCTGCTGGTGGTTGACGCACGGATGCCCCCGGCCTCGGGAGGGAGAGGAAATCGCCCCCGAAAGCGTCTATGTGGACATCCGTGTGGACACGCCCCGAAATGGGGCCCGGCGAGAAGGGCTAAGTGACTGAGAAGGTTGGTACCGGCGGATGGATTTGAACCATCGACCTCTTGATCCACAATCAAGCGCTCTAACCAACTGAGCTACGCCGGCGCTGACTCTCATCTCAACATCCGGACGCGGTCCGCGTCAATATTGCGCGCGAGCCGCTGGCGGCCGTCTAGAGCGCCTCGGGTTTTCCACCTTTTTGCGCTTCAACCGCCTGGAGCAATTGCTCGAATTCCGCGTTCGTCAAGGAGATTCCCAGGTCGATGCGATCCGCCTCCGATTCGACCTTGAAGCGGTCGAGCAGACTGAGCAGATCGCTGCGCTCGGCCGGTAGTTTGATCCGGACCAAGGCAAGCAGTCCGCGCGCAGCGTCAGCCAAGGTCCTGGCGTCCTCGGGGGAGCCCAATAGAGCCTTCCAATCCAGGGCGAGGCCGTCGACCAAGTTCGCCGCGAACGTGGTTTGCTGAATCGACCGCAGAACAGTAAACAGCTGCGCTTGGCGCGGGTCAAGATCTTCCGGGGCGGCTTTCATGAGTTGCTGGGGCTGATCGGAGACGAACCAGAATTGACCGCCGGCGGCGGCTTGTCCGGCGCTCGCGATCAACTCGGCGTTGTCTTTCAAGCTGGGGCCGCCGTTCACCGAGCGCTCGATGCCCGCGACGACGGCGTCGTGCAGGCCGAACAGCGCCGTTTCGTCGTCGAGGATCGCCAGATATCGCCTTTCGCTCTCATCCGAAGCATCCTTGCTCTTGAGTCCGTGGATCGCGACGCCGCGATGCTCTTCCGTTGTAGGCGCAACGCTTTCGAGCACGGCGAGGCCCTTGTCGGTGAGATTGAAGCTTCCGCGCAGGACCGCCAAGAACAGCCGCTTGTCTCCGCCGGGAGCGCCCCACGTCGCCGCGACGATTTGGTTCAAGTCGCGGCGCGGGTCGAAGCTGGTGACCGCGGCGAACTCGTCGAGCTTCTCCCGCTGGCTTTCGCTCATATTCGTTTCGAGGCGCTTATAGAGCGGGGAAGGGCGCGCGGCCTCCAGGTCGAGGCCGACTACGCCCGCTGCGTCAGGCGGCAGCAGGGCTTCGGCCTTGCTGCTCCATGCGGAGGATTGCGCGGCGACCGATTCCGGCGCCGTCACACAGATGCAGGCGAACGCGACCACGGCGGCGGCTGCTAACGATACGATGTGAAGCTGTTTCATCAAACCCTCCCAAAAAAGAACAGCGATCAGTAATCCTTGCGCTCGAACAGCCAGACGCTGAGGCCAAGCGCGGCCACGGCGAACAGGCCCGAGCTCCAGAACGGCGCCCAACTCTCGATTGTCCGTCCACTCATGAGACGTCGCGAGAGATCGCCGATTTCAAAAATTTTCGGCAAAGTCACGTATGCGGCTTTGACCAGGTCGCGCGGCCACTGCGAGCTGAACAGCGGCGCGATGCGCTCGTGCTGCGACACGATGGAGCTGACCAGCAGCACGACGTAGGCGACCATGGTCGACAGGACCGCGCTGTTGGACGCGGTGGCTACGAGCGTCACGACCGTGAGCATCACAGCGAAGGCGAATATCGCCAACGCGCCCGAGGCGAGGAACTCGATCTGCCAAATCGATGTCTTCCATCCCAGAATGAGCCACGCGCCGACGACCAAATACGCAATGTTGGCGCTGATGACCGCCAGCGTGCCGACGTATTTGCCGAGCAGCAGCTCGGCGCGCGACAGCGGCTTCGAAAGAAGCAGATCGATGCGCCCCGGCTCGAAGATGGTCGGAATAAGGCCGGCCGAAGCGAAAATCGCCAAGAACAGGCCGACCGAAAACAGGAAAGCGGCCAGGCCTCCGAGCACCAACTTTACGATGTCTTCCACCGGTAAGCCCTGAACCGCGTTGCCGCCGACTTCGGCCCCGAACACGTGGACCGCGGCGAGAGAGCCTTCGACGATGTCGATGTTGAGAACAGTGAGCAACAGCAGCAGCACCGCGGTCGAGCAGGCCCAGAAGCCCCAGAAGATCTTGCGAGCCAGCGATTCGCGGAAAGTGTCGGCGACCAGCGCGCCGAGTCGGACGGCCGCTGTCATCGAGCGGCCTCCCGGGGTGATCCGGCCGCGCCTTCCACTGCGTTGAGGAACACATCTTCGAGCGTGGAACGGCGCCGCTCCACCGATTCGACCTCGACCTGTTCCTGCCGCAACAGGTCGATCGCGGAGTTGGCCGCGCCGCGGCTGTCGAATCGAAACTCGACAAATCCGTTGTGCGCCGCCGTATCGGCCGCGCGAGCCGCCAGCGCGATGCGGACGGCCTCGGGCGGCTCGACCGCCGCGACGTGGTAGCCGCTGCCGGCGGTCAGCTCGGCGATGCGGCCCGCCAGCGCGAGCCGCCCCTGGCGGATGATCGCGGTCTCGTCGCAGAACATTTCGACCTCGGCCAAAAGATGCGAGTTCAAAAAGATCGTGACGCCCTCGGCCTGCTGTTGACGCAGGATGTTCCGAATGAGGCGCCGTCCCACTGGGTCGACGCCGTCGCCGGGTTCATCGAGGAAGAGGACGGTTGGACGATGCATGAGCGCCTGGGCTAGCCCGAGCCGCTGCAACATGCCCTTGGAGTATTTCCCGATGCGGTCGTCGGCGCGGTCGGCGAGGCCGACCAGCTCGAGCAGCTCGCCGGCGCGCGAGCGGCGCTCCACCGCGGGCATGCCCGACAGCGCCGCGTAAAAATCGAGCATCTGCCGGCCCGTGTTGTAGGTTGGGAAACGATGATTTTCGGGCAGATAGCCGATGCTCGCCCGCGCTCGCGGCCGGCGGCAGTCGACGCCGAATAGTCGAGCGGTTCCGGCCGTCGGACGGATCGCGCTCAGCAACATCTTGACGATCGTCGTTTTGCCCGCGCCGTTCGGGCCGAGCAGGCCAAAGGCGACGCCCGGCCGCACCGCGAGCGAGACGTCGTCGACCGCTAAGACTTCGCGGCCTGACAGCAAGCGCCGGAAGCGCTTGGTCAGACCCTCGGCTTCGATTGCGGTTTCCACCCTGACCTAACAATACGCGCTCGCGAGGCGCGGTGTTCCGAAGTTGGGCTGGAAACGGCCTGGGGTCGCGTTGCGGCAGGGCGTGGATGCGTGGAAATGCCGGGACTGAGCAGAAGTTAGTACTAAGGTACTATAAGCGCCCAAGTCAACGTACTAAATGTTACCATTGAATCCGTCCCCGGGGTACTACCTAGAATTGAACCTGGTGATATCTGCAGCGCTAAGGTTAAACTTCTAGGCAAGACTCGCAGGAGTCGTGTTTCGAGAGGGAGGATAAGATACATGAGACTAGTTCGCTTGGGCGCCCTTGTGGCTGCCACGCTAGCCCTGTCAGTTGCGGGCTTAGCTGCTCCGATTTCATATGGGTCGATCGGGGACATCATTGCCGGTACCGGCAATATCACGATCGGCGACAAGACCTTCAGCGATTTCGCCACTTCGGGAATCGCCACGAGTGATGTGAACGTGCTGGGCTCGGTCGCTGCCGACGGCACGGTCGAGATCATCTTCCAAGGCAGTTTCGTCGATGTCGCCGGCGGTAGTACGAGCGACTACGGCTTATTTTACAGTGTGATGGCCGGTCCCGGATTCGTAATTTCCGGCATTACGCAGGCGTTCACTCTGAGCGGCGGCGGTGACGTATCGATCGGCGAGAGCGTTTGGCAGAACGATTATTTCAGCGGTCTCGTCGCCAGTTCCACGTTGGCTGTCAACGGGTCCATTACTGACGTCGAAGATCCCGAAGCCGAGGTCCTCGTCCAGGGCGATGATCTGACGGTTCCCGATCTGACGAAGGTCTATGTGACCAAGGATCTCCACTTCACAGCCAGCGACGCAGGCGGAGAAGTGGGCGCCACGCTGGTGAAGCAAGGTTTTGTTCAAACCGGTGACCTTCCGCAGGTTCCGGAGCCGACTACCATGCTGCTGTTCAGCTCGGCTTTGCTGGGCCTCGGTTTCATCCGTAAGATCAAGAAGAGTTAACTCGCTTTCTGAGCAACGCTCTTCCGAATCGCCCCGGCGCCCACCAGCGCCGGGGTTTTTCATTTGGGCTGAAACGTCAGGCCGGTCAGCGCCAACGTGTCCTTGCCAGGCAACCGGAATCCAAAGCGTCCCTTGTCGAAGTCAGCGCCGGTGAACTTCCAGCGGTCGACCTCGACCCAACCGCCGCCGACGAACAGGCTGTTGACGATGGTGTCGGAGGAAACCTCGATTCGAAACCGGACTTCGCGGTAGTCGTCGATCGAGTGCTCGGTCTCAACGGGTTTGAACTTGTCGCCGCCGCGAACAGCGGTGCGGTAGAAGCGATTGCGCCCAAGCTGGAACCAGGCGTAGTTGTTCTCGTCGAAGTAATTCGCCATCCAGTTGAGGCGACGTCCTTTCTCGAGCTTCGCGCGAACCTCGAGAGCTCCCGCCCCTAGATCGCTCGGCAGCAGCGCGACTTCGCCGCCGCGGCGCTCGACGCCGTCCGCGGCGCGCGTCCAGCCGTCGCCCGATGCCAGCAGCGCGGGCAGCAGGTCCGTCGGCGCGGCGGGCCGCTTTGGAGCGACCGGGTCGAGGCGCAGGATGGCGACCTGGGTTTCTCCGGGCCCGATCGTAACGCTCGTCGAGGCCGGCTGGCGTCCGGGGGCCTCGGCGCGAACGGTGTAGACCCCCGGCGCCACGTCGGGATTGTCCTCGCTGATCGGGGTGTCGCTGGATTCCCCTTGACGTCGGAAGGAGAGCTTGAGGCCTTCCGCGGCGGGCTGAACTTCGACCTTCAAGCGGCCCATCCGGCGGCGCAGATCGCCGCGAATCTCGACTTCGGCGCCGGCTTCGAAATCGCGGCGGACGCTCAGAGGCTCGTAGCCCTCCGCCGAGATCTCGACCAGGTGCGAGCCGGGAGCGAGGCCGGCGCGCGCGTAGGCGCCCCGCGGGTCGACGCTTCCCGCCGGCTGGTTGTCAACGAAGACAGCCGCGCCCGGCACGCCCCCGGAGATGCGTAGCCGGGACACGCGCGGCGCGGGCGTGAGCTCGAATTCAAGCCGCGTTTGCTCGCCTTTTTGGATGCTTGCCGTGCGCTCGGCGACCAGTTGAAATCCTTCTTTGTCGACACGTACGGCGTACTCCCGCGGGACCAGATAGATCGTCACCCGCCCGTTTTTGGTCTTGCGGCTATAGCGCTCGCCGTTGAGGTAGACGCTGACGTCGTCCTCGTTCGCGGTGATCCGCAACGAGCCGACGTTGCGGTCCGTTTGCAGCACCATCGCGAGCTGCGGGGTGTCGCCGGCCTCGAATCCGAGCGTGAGACGGCCGCGATCGTCGCCGATCACGACCTCATGCGAATCCGGCGCGAGAGACGAGAGCGGAACGCCGCCGGGCGAGGATTTTCCGACGGCCGTTCCATCGAGCGAAACGGGGCGGTCGGGCTCGCTGGCATAGACGACGGCGTCTCCGCCGACTCCCGCGAGAACGAGCGTCTTAGCCTCTCGGGCCGTCAAGGACTGCACCGACGGAGCGCGCGCCAGCTCCACGCTGATCCGCGCACGCGCCTCCACTCCGGCCCCGGCGACACGCAACTCATGCTCGCCTTCGGGCAGCATCGCGAGCGAGAACTGGCCGTCCTCGAGGCGGCCCGACTCTTTACCGTCCAAATAGATCGTCGCGCGCTCTAGGTCAGCCTCGATCGAGAGACTCGGCAGCAGCGGCGCCAGCGTGAGCGCAATCTCGCGAGGCGCGGCCGATGATTCCGGTGAGCCTTTCTCGCCGACCTCGATCATTTCGAAGGCCACGGCATAGCCGGCCATTCGCGCGGTCGCGCGGTGAGAGCCCGGTTCCAGCTCCGCGGAGCAGGAGCCGAAGCCGCACGGCGCCCCGTCGATCAGGATCTCAGCGGCTGCTGGAGAAGCGCTAATACTCGCTGTCTGAGTTTCCGATATGGGCGCGACCGGTTTACGCGAAACCAGCGCGAGCACCAACAAGACGACGATGATCAAAGACGACCCGCCGACCACGAGCAGCGTCCTGGGGGTCAGTCCGAGGCCGGAGAGCGGAACCGCCTGCGGCAGCTCCTCTTCCTGTTCCGGATCCGGCTGCTCGACCGCCTCCAGGGGGACCGTTGCCGCGTTACCCCACTCCGCCGCGATATCTTCCTGGGAAATCCCTCCGAGCTGCTCTCGTTCGTCGAATGAGTCGTCGTCGATCGCGGCCTCGGCGCGCAGGTAATCGTCGAGCCTGACGTCGTCGTCGTCCGGCGCCGCGGCCTCTTCGAAGTCTTGTTGGGTGTCGTAGTCCGAGGAGATCGCAGCGTCTTCGTCGGCGGTTTCTGCGAGGCGATCGCGGCTGCCGTCGAGATCTTGCGGCGTCAATTCCTCGTCGGAATTGGTGTCGGATTCGTCAGCGGCGACATATTCGCTGACGGCGGTATCTTCGGCCGCGGCGGGACTTTCCGCCGGCTGAGCGAGGGATTCCGCCTGCTCGGCGGTCAGTCGCAGCGTGTCGGTCGACGCGAAGCGCTCGACGCCGCCGGCATCCGGCTCGCGCTTCGATCCGTTGTTCGCCTTCGCCTTGACCAAAATTTCGGATTGCTCGGCGCTGAGCCTCAGGGAATCGGTGGAAACGAAGCGCCGCCCTCCCACCGCTTCACGGTCGCTTGGGGGCTCGGCCTTGTCGCCTTCCGCCGGCGGCGCGGCGGCGGCGCCGTCCTTCATCCCCCTCTCGACCCGATTCAGCTCTTCCTCGACCCAGGAGCCGCGGTCCATCGCCGCCAAGATCAGCAGCTGCTCTCGCACGGCCGCCAGGTCGCCGGATTGCTCGAGTTGGCGCGCGCGCTTTCTCATCGACTCGACTTGTTTCCGCTTGCCGGTTGTTTGCAGCAGCGCGGCCGCGATGCGACGGTCGTCGGGCTCGCAGCGAACCAACTCGCCCAGCAGCTCGATCCTCCGCTCGAGGTCGGGCTCGTCCAAGGCGATCTCCAACGCCGGCTTTTCCGCCTCGAGGTGCTCGGCCATGCCGCTGCCGAGTCGTTGCAGCGCGGCCTGGGGTTCGATGTGAGTCGAGGGGATGTCCGCAGCGGCTTCAGCCGGGACGGCGCGACCCCCCGCCTCGTCGTCTTTCCGCGCAACCGTATCCGTGGGCGCAGCCGTGTCCGTGGGCGCAGCCGTGTCCGTGGGCGCAGCCGTGTCTGTGTGGACAAGCACGCCGCCAAGCGCGTCTTTGAGCAGTTGCGGCAGTTCGGAAGCCGACTCGACGCCGCCGTCGCGAACGCTTCGCGCGACCGCTCTTAGAGCAGGGAGGGCGGGGGACGGCGCTACAACGTCTAGGATGGCGTCGAGCAGCTTGCCGACCCGAGCAGTGTCGTTGCGCTGGATAGCTTTGGGCTCGAGGCCGCGGGAGAGATCGAGCGGCCCGAAATCGATCAGCTTCACGACGCCGTCACGACAGACGAAGACGTTGGTCGGCTTGAGGTTGCCATGCGCCAGGCCGCGTTCGTGGGCGTGCGCCAAGCCCGCCGCGATTTGGCTCACCAGATCAGCGGCGAGGTCGACGTCCAATCCTGTCGAGGATCCCGCCGTCAAACCCGCCAGCGTCTGACCTTCGAGCCAGGGGGTGACCAGCATCGGGATCCGGCCGTTCTCTCCGATCGACTCCGCGATGTCGCGGACTTCGCCGATGTTGGGATGAGAAAGCGCGGCCTGAATCGCCCACTGGCGGTAGAGGAACGCCAATAAACCGGAATCGCGAACCGAGTCGATCAGCTTGACGGCGATCGACCTGTTGAGCAGCGTGTCGCGTCCGCGATAGACGGCTCCCGCCCCGCCGCCCCCGACCTGTGCGATCAGCTCATAGCGATCGCTTTGGATGACTGGAGTGCTCACACTGCTCCCGTAGGGCCGAGTATAGGGTCGATCCTCGAAACTCGCAGCGGTACGCGCGCCCTAATTGCTATACTTCGCTTCGCCTTAGGGAGGCGGCCGAGGCCTCCCAATCGAACCTGGGCGATCTCTCCTAAATTGCGGCTTCGGCTCCGCATCCCGCCTTGTTATCCGCGCGTAGTCACGAGCGCGAACTGCTCGACGATCCCGGGGTCTCCGAACAAGACATTCGCGTGAGCCTCGACGATATCGCGCGCATGAACCGTTGGCTGGGCGGCTCGGCCGCCCTGCGAGCTGTCTTGTTGCCGCGGCTGAGACAGTTCAACGGCCAAACGGCGCGGCTGCTCGACGCCGGATGCGGCGGCGGCGGCACGAGCCGCTGGGTGGAGGAGCGAGCTCCCGCGCGCGGCGCTTGGCGAATTGTGGGAGTCGACAGCGCGGTGCGGCATCTGCGCATCGCAGCGGCCGACTCGCGACCTGTTGCGGCGGGCGACCTCGCGCAGCTTCCGTTCCGCAGCGGCGCATTCGATTTCGCGTTTTCGACGCTGACGCTGCACCACCTCTCGCCGGATGAGCTGGTCCGCGCCTTGCGGGAATTGCGACGCGTTACGACGCAGGCGGTCGTGCTCAACGACATCGTGCGCAGCCCGGCGGCTTTGCTCGCCTTCCGGGCCGTCTCGCCGTTATTCGCAAGGAACAGCGTCACACGAGACGACGGCATCGCATCTATCAGACGGGCTTATACGACGAAGGAGCTCCGGCGGCTCGCCGCCGACGCGGGCTGCCGTGACGCGCGCGTGCTGCGGCACCCACTCTATTTTCGAATGACGTTGGTATGCAGCGGCGGCGGGCGATGAAGCGATTTGACCTGGAGGCGGCGGTGATCGGAGCGGGCGCGGCCGGCTGCTGCGCGGCCTTGCGTCTAGCGGCGGATCGCCGCGAAACTATCCTGCTGGAGCAGGGCTCGGGACCGCCGCGCCGCTTTTGCGGGGAGTTTCTTGCCGGCGAAGCGCAAGTGACGCTCGAGACGCTGGGCGCGCTCGACCTCGTGAGCGCCGTATCTCCTTCTACGATTCGGCGCAGCGAGATCTTCAGCGCGCGGCGGAGTTTTCAGATGACCCTCGCGCGCCCGGGCTTGGGACTCACGCGCGCCGCGCTCGATGCAGCCTTGCTCGAGCGGGCCACAGCCTCGGGAGTCGAGGTGATGACGGGCTGTGCGGTCCGGGCGGTCGAACCCCTCGACGGCGGCGCGGGTCATCGGATTGTCGCGAAAGCAGGCGAAGAGGACATCGAGATCCGCGCCCGCGCCGTGATCGGCGCTTGGGGAAAGCGCTCGCCGCTCGATCGCGAGCTGCGCCGGGGCTTCCTGCGGCGGGCCTCGCCTTGGGTGGGAGTCAAGCTGCACTTCGACGGCGCGGCCGTGAACGACGCGGTCGCTCTCTATCTATTCCCAGGCGGTCACTGCGGGTTCGTGAATGTCGAGGCGGGGCGGAGCACATTCGCCCTGCTGGCGCGGGCCTCGGCGTTGCGCCGCGCCGGCGGCCGGCCGCTCGATCTGGTCCGGTTCGCGAAGCGCTCGAATGCGGCTCTCGCGGAGCGCCTGAGCGGCGCCGCGGCGGTTCCCGGCAGCCTGCTTACGATCGCTCAGGTGCCGCTGCGGCTCAAGGAACCGGTCTCCGGCGGAATCTTCCTGGCGGGCGATGCCGCGGGGATCACCGCGCCTTTTCTGGGATTGGGCGTGGCCAACGCGTTGCGCTCCGGCGTTTTCGCCGCCGAGACCGCCGCAGCGTCCTTGCAAGGATCGTACTCGGCGGTCGAGGCGCTTGCTCGTTACGAGGAATGGTGGCGCCGCACGATCGGCGCCAGCCAGCGCTGGAGCTTCGCCGTTTCGGCCTTGCTGTCGAGCGGTCGCGCCTGTGACGCGGCTCTTATGGTGGCGTCGCGCTTTCCCGCGGTCGTCGAAATGATCTATCGTTCCAGCCGTGGAACCGATTGGCGCGGCCGTTCGGCGGCGGCGCTGGAGCGCTCCTGAGAGGGTAGGACCCGGCTTGCTATAGTTCCCTTTCGCTCATGCGCTGGTTGTTCGCCGCTCTCGCCCTTTTCCTCGCCGCTTGCTCGCCGTCCCGGTCTCCCCAAGCGGCGCCGAACATCGTCTTCATCCTGGCCGACGATCAGGGTTGGGGCGACCTCAGCGTTCACGGGAACAAGAATCTTTCGACGCCCCGCATCGATTCGCTGGCGCATGACGGCGCGCTGTTTGAGCGCTTCTACGTGAGCCCCGTCTGCTCGCCGACACGGGCCGAGCTGCTGACGGGCCGATACCACCCGCGCGGAGGCGTCTACGGAACGAGCGCCGGCGCCGAACGTCTCGATCTGGACGAGCATACAGTCGCCGAGACGCTGAAAGCCGCGGGCTACGCGACGGGCGCCTTCGGCAAGTGGCACAACGGCAGCCAGCACCCTTATCACCCCAACGATCGGGGGTTCGATGAGTTCTACGGCTTCACCTCCGGACACTGGGCGAACTATTTCTCGCCGCTGCTCGATCACAACGGCGAGATCGTCAAGGGCGACGGCTTCCTCATCGACGACCTCACCAACCACGCGCTGCAATTCATCGAAGACCATCGCCAAGGGCGCTTCTTCTGCTATTTGCCCTACAACACGCCGCACTCGCCGATGCAGGTCCCCGACCGGTTCTACGCCAAGTTCGACGGGGCCAAGCTCGAGATGCGCAACCGCGATCCCGAGATCGAAGACGTCAACCATACCCGCGCCGCGCTGGCGATGGTCGAGAACATCGATTGGAACGTCGGCCGCATCCTCGAGCGCCTCGACGAATTGCAACTCGCCGACAACACGCTGGTCATCTATATGTCCGACAACGGGCCCAACGGCTGGCGCTGGAACGGCGGCATGAAGGGGCGCAAGGGCTCGCTCGACGAGGGCGGCTTGCGCGTGCCGGCGCTCTTCCGGTGGCCCGGCAAGATCCCCGCCGGCCTGGTCATCGACCGCATCGCTCACGCCGTCGACATGCTGCCGACGCTCGCCGATCTCGCGCAAGCCGACATCGTCGGCGACAAGCCTCTCGACGGCATGAGCTTGACGCCGCTGCTGCTCGACAAGGCGCGGGAGTGGCCCGACCGCACGCTGCTGGGCTTTCGGCGCGGGGCCGAGGTCAGCGTTCGCGACCAACGTTACCGCCTCGATGCACAAGGCCGGCTGTTCGACATCGTGGAGGATCCCGGGCAGACGGCGGACATCGCCGCCCGCGAACCCGAGGTCGCCGCGAGGCTCTCGAAGATCGCCCAGGAACAGGGGGGAGCGGTGCTGGCGGAACTCGGCCATGACGACCGTCCCTTCCCCATCGGCTATGGGGAGCTGACCTGGATGCCCGCCCGCGACGCGGTAGCCTCCGGCGGAATCGAGCGCAGCAACCGCTTCCCCAACAGCTCGTTCTTCACGAACTGGACGAGCACGGACGGCGCAATCGCCTGGGACGCCGAGGTCGGCCAAGCCGGCGACTACGAGGCGACGCTCTACTGCACGGCGCCCGCCGACAGCGTCGGCACGAGGTTGCGCTTGTCCCTTGGCGACGGCAGTGTGGAAGGAGTCGTCAGCGAAGCGTACGACCCGCCGCTTCTGGGGGCCGAGCACGATCGCGTCCCGCGCCAGGAGTCGTACTTCAAAGACTTCCGGGCCGTGAGCCTGGGGACGATTCATCTGGAAAAGCAGCGTGCCAAGCTGACGCTGACCGCCCCGAAGATCGCCGGCGCGCAGGCGATCGACTTCGCTTTTCTGACCTTGCGGCGCAAATGAGGAGAGGGTGATGGAGCCAATCGCTTGGGACCGCAGCTTCGGCGAAGGCCCTTCGGTTCGCGGGAGTTTGCATGCGGCCGAAGGGGCGAAGGACGCCGTCGTCTTGGCGCATGGCGCCGGCGGCGACCGGCGCGGAAAACTTCTCGTCACTATCGCCGACGCCCTGGCCGAGGAGGGCTTCGCGGCGTTGCGCATCGATCTGCCCTATCGCCAAAAGCGTCCCGGCGGCCCGCCGCACCCCAGCGGCGCCGCGGCCGACCGCGAAGGGATCAAACGGGCGGCCGAATCTCTTCGCGAGTCGTATACGGGGCGGATCTTTCTGGCCGGCTCGTCATACGGCGGGCGCCAGGCGTCGATGCTCGCCGCCGAACAGCCCGACACGGCCGCGGGCCTCCTCCTGCTGTCGTACCCGTTGCATCCTCCCGGAAAGCCCGAACGCCTCAGAACCGAGCATTGGCCGCGGATCGCCGTCCCGGTCTTGTTTGTTCACGGGTCCAAGGACGCCTTCGGTTCGGCCCATGAAATGGGGTCGGCTCGCCCCCTGTTGGCGGTGCGGTCCGAGCTTCTTCTGATAGACGGCGCATCGCACGGCCTGGTTGGGGCGAAGACCGCGGACTCGAAGGCCCGGGCCTTGGCCGCGGACATCGCGCGAGCTTTCTCCCGGTTCGTAGGACCGAGTTAGGGGCCATTCCCCGCAGGCCCTACTGGGAACCTCGCAGTGCGTCCCTAGGCGGGCACGCCTATGCTGGCTACAAAAGTGTCGTCGTACGTCCTGACACTCGAGCGGTCCGCCGTTGACCGCGCGCAATTGACCTTGCGTAGCGGCGAAGCTATCCTTGCGTCCGCTCAGCTCGGCTGCAGCCTGGGGTCGCTGACGCCGCAAGAGCTGGAGCAGATTCGCTGGTACTGGGAAGATTATCTCGATCGGCCTGGCGAGGCGTCGCGGCGCACCGCCCGGGGCGTCGAAGATCGCCTGCGGGAAGTGGGCGCGCATCTTTTCGAGACGCTGTTTTCCGCGGCGGATGCGCGGAAGCTTTGGACGACCGCATCACAAGACCTCTCGCGCCTGCGTTTCGAGATTCGAGACACGATCTCGGATCCGCGTGAACCGCCCTGGGAACTGCTCTACGAAGCGCAACGCGGCGTGTGGCTGGCGGCGGCCTGCGGTTCGTTCGTGCGCCGCCCGTACACGAGCACGTCTGACGCCGCGACTCCGGATCAGGGGCCGTTGCGGGTTCTGACCGTGCTGTCGCCGCCCGACCGCACCGGCCGGTCAGCTTTTCGTTCCGCATACCGCCGCATCGCCGACACGGCCGCCGAGGAGGGGGCCGCAGTCGTGTGGGACGTATTGCGGCCTCCGACGCTGGCCCGGCTCAGCGGCGCGCTGCTCGAAGCCGAGGCGATGGAGCGTCCGTATCACGTCGTCCATTTCGAAGGCAGCGGCGTGTTTCTGGACCCTGCGTCGACGCAGGAGTTGCCGGCGGGTCTCGAGGAAGCTTCGTTCCCGGCCGCGGACAATCGCAACATTGGGCTGACCGGATACTTGCTGTTCGACCATGCGCAAGACAGCTCACGGCTGCGCTTGGTCAGCGCGCTCGACCTGGCGGAGTTGCTCGGTGAAGCGCGCACGCCCCTGCTGGCGCTGACGAATAGTTGCGAACGGCCCACGGGCGACGCGCTCGTGGCGCTGCCGTTGGACGCGCCGCGCGCCTTTCAGGCGATCGCCGTCGAGTTGTCGGCCGTCAGCTCGGTCAGCGTGATCCAGATTCCCTACCGGCTCGACCCCGATACGGTGGCGAAGTTCTACGCCAAAGCGTACGGAGCGCTTGCCGAAGGATTTTCGCCGGGGGAGGCCGTTGCCGCCGTCCGCGCCGAAGCGGCCGACAATCCCACGCGTACTTCCGTTTTCGAGCGCACCGAGCGGCACGACGCCCCCGTACTGCGCTTGCATGAGGCGCACCCGACGCCGATCATCGATCGTCCGCGCAGCGCATTCCTTACCGATTCGGGTCAAAGCGAGACCGATGTCTCCGAGCCCGGGGTCAAACGCGCCGATCCCCGCTTGCCCCAGCGTCCTCGCGGCGGCTGTTTCGGCCTCGACGGGCTGTTGGTCGATATCGACAGGCTGTTCCACGGTTCGTCGTGCGTGCTGCTTTGCGGAGACCCGGGGTCGGGCAAGACGATCGCCGCGGCGGAGTACTGTCGCTGGGTGCGCGCCAGCGACGGTCTTGACGGTCCTGTCGTCTACACGTCGCTCGAAGGCGTCCGCTCGGTTGCGAGCCTTGTTGACCGGCTGTCATCGACCTTCGCCGAGCCCCTCGCCGGCAGCGGCTATGCATTTGAGCAAATGGAAGAGGCCGAGCGGCTCGAGACCACGCTGTTTGTCCTCAATCAGATCCCGACTCTCTGGATTTGGGACAACTTCGAAATCATCCGCGGAGACGCCCGACAAGAGCCTTGGCCCGAAGAGGAAGTCGAAAAGCTGCACGACGCGCTGCACAAGCTGATCGACACTCAAGTGCGTTTGCTGATCGTTTCGCGCGACGGCGAAAAGTGGCTGAAGACGCCGGTGCGCCGGCGGCGCCTCACGCCGTTGCCGCTGCGCGAACGTCTGTTAGTGGCGAGATCCCTGTTGCAGTCGTTGCACTTCCCGACGCGAGAGTTCGAACGCTGGATGCCCGTGGTGGAGGCGTCGCGCGGTAATCCGATGTTGCTGCGGTTGCTGGTTCGCCAAGCCCTGCATGAAGGCCTGGGCGGGACCGGCGACTTGAGCGCTTTCCTCGACCGCGCGCTTGGCGCGCTGGCCGGTCCTGGCGGTTCCAACCGCGAAAACGACGACCTGTTGGCCCCGGCGCTCCGCTACGTCTATGAACGCGGATTCGGCGAGAACGAGAAAGAGATCCTGTCGCTGGCGTACCTGTTCGGCCAAGTCATCGACCTCGACATCCTGGCCTTGATGGCCAAACGCGACAAGGAGCACGCTCTGCGCGAGCTGCAGGGCCGATCCGCCGAGGCGATTCTCGAAGCGCGCCCCAGCTCGGGATTTGATCGTGCTACGGACTTCGGGCTGCTGCGCGCTTACGGGCCTCGGCGCTATGTTGTGGAGCCCGCGCTTGCCGGACACTCGGCGCGGCTATTCGGAAGTTGCTTCCCAGGAAGCGCTCAGGCGCAAGATCTCGGGGTCACCAAGCGCCCGGGCCGGTTTTCCGGCAGCATGGCCGCTCTCGCGGCGCGGACCGGCTTTGGCGCCGGACCGCCGCCTGGGGCCGCCGCGCCCGAATCGCCAGCCGCCCAATCCGCCGCTGCGCCGGTCGCCGCCCCTGTCGCCGCCACCCTGGAAGTCGACCGCACGGCCGGCGACCGTGTCACGCAAGCCTTCGTCGAGGCTTGCTCGGCTTTTGGACGGCAACTCGCCGCCGCGGCCGAGCTGGACCAAGCGCATTCTCTGAACAGTCTGGTCGCGAACGAGCCGACCTTCCGGCGCGCCATCGAGATCGCACGGGAGAGGAAGTGGTGGGGCCGTCCAGCGGGCGCTCTGGAAGCGCTCGGCGAGCTCTACGACCGCACCGGCTGCGTGGCTATTTGGGATGAGCTGATCGAGTCGCTGCAGCCCGACTGCAGCGATCCGGGCAGCCAGAAGCCGCTCGAGGGCCGCGAGCTGTTGTGGCGCCCGCTCGCCGAACAGCAGGTGCGCCTCGCCACTCGCCGCGGCTCGAGCGGTTGGGCCATCGAGATGCAACGGCATGCCGTCGAGTTCGACCGCCGGCGCTGTGGAAACGCGCTCAACTCCGACGTTCGCGAGCTGAGCGAGGAGCAGCGCCAGGGCCTGCTCGATCTGGCGCGGTCGTTGAATCGCCTGGGCTCGATCGCCCGCGCGGACAACGCCCCGATCGACGCCGCGGAAATTGAAGCCTTCGAGGTCTGCGAAGCCCTCGGCGAGCACGAGCGCGCCGCGGCTTGGGCTTTTGAGCTCGGTTCGGACTACACCAACAAGCGCGCCATTCAAGACCTGGGCAAGGCCGATCGCTGGTTACGCCGCGGCCTCGAGTTGCTGGCCGACCAAAAGGAAGGCGCGTCGCGATTCTTGGCGGCCTTGGGGCAAGTCGCTTGGGAGCGCTTTCGCGCCGCCCGCAGCCAGGAGCGTCCGGAAGCCGAGCTGATCCGGCATCTGACCGACGCTCGCCAGTACTTCGAACGCGCCATCGAGAACGCTCCGGCCTACAACCACACCGCTCTGGCCCAATACAACCAGCTCTACGGTCACGTTTCCTACTCGCTGGGAGACATCGATCGCTCGCTGCCGCACTACCGCGAATCCATTCGTCACGACGACACCTTGGGCAACGTGATCGGCGCCGCGCGGACGCGGTTCAGTCTTGCGATTGCGTTGCGCGACGTCGGCCGCCTGGGAGAAGCGCGCAAGTACGCCACGGCCGTCTTCGATGAGATCAAAGAGCTCGAGCACCCTTCCGCCGAGCACCTGCTCGATCGCGCTCGGCGCCTCGTCGAAAACATTGAAGAGCGCATCGAGGTCAAACGCAGCAAACGCCGGCCCGGCTTGAGCTGGTGATGGCGCGGATCAGATCCGCCCAAACTCCGCCACGGCCTTCTTGATCGACTTGAGCTTCTCGATGAACGGGTACATCTCGTGCTCGGTGCGGTCGAGCTCTTGGGCCTTTTCCAGCACTTTCTGAGCATCGTCCTTGGGCACCACGGCGATGCCGTCTTCGTCGGCGACGATGATGTCGCCCGGATTCACCGCGACGCCGCCGCACATGATCTTGATGTCCGAACCCACCCAGCGGTAGTGGCCGACCGAGGTCGAGGGCACCGCTCCGCGGCTGTACACCGGGAACTGGATCTTACGCAGTTGCGGCGTATCGCGGACGCCGCCGTCGATGACCGCCCCGGCGAAGCCGCGAACCTTCATCGCCGTGCCCATCAGGCCGCCGATGCCGGCGATGTCTGCGCCGCCTTCGCCGACGTCGATCACGTAAACCGAGTTCGCGCCATGCGCGTCAATGGCGTCCAAGGCGCCCTGGAACGCCGCGCCTCCTTCGTTGTGCTCTTCCTTCTTGAGCTGCACCGTCACGGCGCGGCCGGCGAACTTGGTCGGGAAGTTCGGCTGAATGCCGCTCGTCATATGGGCGCGCTTGTGCAGCACTTGCTCGACGGCGTCGGCCACCGAAGCGACCTCGACCAGTTGGAACGCGTCCAGCAGGGGATCGCCGGTGTTCGCCGCGGATTCCGGCGGCAGCAAAAGCCAGCCGGCGACGAGGGCGGCTAGAAGCACGGGGATAGCGAGCAATCGAATCTTGTTCATGGCGAATGAGGCTCCGGCAAGTTTTCGAATCGTCAACGATTCTAGCAACCCGCCGCGCCGCTCATCCCGCTTTTCGGGCCGCCCGAGCAGCCTCGCGCAGCTTGAACTTTTGCACCTTGCCGGTGGATGTTTTCGGCAAATCGCCGAACACGATGTGAGTGGGGCACTTGAAATGCGCCAAGCGATCGCGGCAAAACTCGATCAGGTCCTGCTCGACGGCCAGGGCGCCGGGGCGCAGCTCGACATAGGCGCACGGCGTCTCGCCCCACTTCGCGTCCGGCCGGGCCACGACCGCGGCCGCGAGCACGCCGGGATGCTTGTAGAGCACGTTCTCGACTTCGATCGACGAGATGTTTTCGCCGCCGGAAATGATGATGTCCTTCGAGCGGTCTTTGAGTTGGATATAGCCGTTGGGACTGCGCACGCCGAGGTCGCCGGAGTGAAACCAACCGCCTTGAAACGCCTGCGCGGTGGCCTCGGGGTTCTTGAGGTAGCCCTTCATCACGATGTTGCCGCGGAACATCACCTCGCCCATCGCCGCGCCGTCGGCCGGCACGGGCTCCAGGGTTTCAGGGTCCATCACCTCGAGCCCTTCGAGGGCGGGATAGCGCACCCCTTGGCAAGCCTTCCGCGCGGCTTGGTGCGCCGCGTCGAGCACATCCCAAGCGGCGTGCCATTCGTTGACGGTCGCCGGCCCGTAGGTTTCGGTGAGCCCGTAGACGTGCGTCACCTCGAAGCCGGCCTCGGCCATGCCCGCCAGCACCGACTCGGGCGGCGGCGCGGCGGCGGTCACGAAGCGGACTTGATGCGGGATGTCGCGGCGCTGCTGGGGAGATGCGTTGAGCAGGGTCGACATGACGATCGGCGCGCCGCACAAGTGCGTTACGCGGTGTTCGGCGATCGCTTTGTAGATCGGCTCGGCCCGCACCTGGCGCAGGCATACGTGCGTGCCCGCGACCACCGACAAAGACCACGGGAAGCACCAGCCGTTGCAATGAAACATCGGCAGCGTCCACAGATAGACGGGATGCCGCTGCATCTGCGCCGCAAGGACGTTGGCGTAGCCCATCAGATGAGCGCCGCGATGGTGATAAACGACGCCCTTGGGGTCGCCCGTCGTCCCGGACGTGTAGTTGAGAGAGATGGCGTCCCACTCGTCGGGCGGCGTCGTCCATGCGAAGCCGGGGTCGCCGTCGGCGAGCAAGCCCTCATAGTCGATCGCCCCGCGCAGCTCTCCCTCTTGCGGGAACTCCGGGTCGTCGTAGAGCACGACCGCCGGCGGCTTCCGCACCAAGCGCAGCACCTCTTCGGCCGTCTCGGCGAGCGCGCGATCGACAAACAGCAGCTTCGACTCGGAGTGCTCGAGCTGAAAGGCGACCGTCGCCGCTTCGACGCGAGTGTTGATGGAATGCAGCACGGCGCCGATCATGGGGACGGCCTGGTGCAGCTCGAGCATCGGCGGCGTATTCAACAGCAATGCGGAGACAGTATCGCCGCGCCCGATACCGCGTTTCGCAAGAGCGGACGCGAGCCGCAGCGAGCGCTGGAAGAACTCGGCGTACGTAAACCGTTGCTCCCCATGAATGATCGCCGTATGGCCCGGAAACACCCGCGCCGCGCGATCGAGAAAGCTCAGCGGCGTCAGCGGCTGAAAGTTCGCTTCGCAGCGCGACAGCTCGTCGTAGTCATTCATTGCGGCCGCTCAAATAGTAGCTCAGCAGCGGCCTCGCCCACGCTGCTAGTTCGGGTACGGCTCGCCGGCGCGGACGACACGGATGTGATGGTCGGTGAAGGCGAAGTGCGAGCCGGGAATCTCGACCTTCGGCATGTGGCAGCTCGAACAGGCCTCGGTCGCGGTCGGACAGGCCGGTGCGGCGCGGCCGGCGGCTGCGGGGCCAGGGCCGGCGTGGCAGGCCAAGCATTTGTCGTCGTAGGCCTTCGCCTCGTGCACCGGCGGGCGGTGCGGGTCGTGGCACGCCGAGCAGCGAATCCGCGCTTCCTCGGTGTCGTAGCACGGGCTGTTGGCGAGCCGGTACGGCTGAAAGCGCACGTTCGCCGGCCCCTGCAAGTCCATCAGCATCACGTCTTCCCACGTCCGGTGGCAGGCGCCGCAAAATTGTGATTCCTCCTCGGCGCCCTTGGCATGCAGGCTATTGATGGCCAGGTCGTCGAACTTAGCCGCCTGCACCGCCGCGACATGCGCCTGGCCTGGCCCGTGGCAGCCTTCGCACTGAATGCCCTGAATCAAGCCGCTCAGATCGACCTTGCCGTCACGGACGACGCCGGTTGCGTGGCAGCCGAAGCAGCCGCGCACATCGTCCGGCGTCATGCGCCGCCCCAGCGCTTCGTCCATGTTCTTGGGCGTCGAGCCGAGCGGCGCGCCCATCGTTTGGTCCAGCCCGTCGATCGCCAGGTAGTAGCTCACGCGGCTCTCGTACATGCGGCCTTCATGCTCGAGCACGTAGGTTTGCCCGGCCTTGCCATGGCCGAACGACCACAACACCGGTGTGGAGATCGTCTCGGCGCCGTCGGTCACCGCATAAACGGCGCCGTTGTCGGACGGGGCGATCTCGTAGCGATACGCGCCGTTCTCGAACGTGCGCCGTTCGTGGAGGAATCGCGACTGCTCGGCCGTCTGCAACGCTCCGCCCATAGCCGTCTCGAGCGCGGACGCCTGTTCGGCGTGGCATTTGAATGCAGGTTTGCGAGCCGGCGTATTCGAGCCCGGCGGGAAGCTCGGTGGGCAGCCAGTCGGGCATCGCCGAGGCGCCTGACATGCCCTGCGCCGCCAGGCTGGCGGACACGGCGCAGCCCGCGGTCAGCAGGCGCAACACTCGGGATAGACCGACTGTCTTCACGCAGGCCTCGGCGTTATGTCTTGACGCCCTTGCCCTCGACGACCGTCACGTAGCGGTCGACCGGGACGTCGGTCAGCTTCTCCTTGCGGCCGCTCGGCTGGGGCCACTCGATCTCGACCCAGTCCGCCTTCGCGGCTGCGCCAAGCCCCAACACCTCGCGCGGATCATGAGAGGCGAGATAGCTGCCGCCCGCGCCCTTCAGGCGTTGGAGCTGCTTGCCGCCCACCGACCAACGAATCTTCGCCCCGACCGCGTCGCGGTTGCAATCGACGCCTTCGAGCTTGAGCCCGATCCAATGATTGCCGGCCGCGGCCTTGTTTTCGAGCAGCGCCGGCGCCTTGCCGTTGTTCGAGATCAGCACGTCGAGCGCGCCGTCGTTGTTGAAGTCGCCCACCGCCATGCCGCGCGCCGGGAAATTCTTCTGGAAGGCCGGCCCCGCGGCCTCGCTCACATCGTGCAGCTTGCCGTCCTGCTGGTGGAACAGCAGCAGCGGCTCGGCGTACTTCACCTGCAGCGAGTATTCGCCGATCATGTCGTCGGGGTGGCCGTTTGCGAGGAAAAGATCGACGTAGCCGTCGTTGTCGTAGTCGAAGAACTTCAGGCCCCAGCCCGACAGCAGCCGCGTCGCTTGCGAGATGCCGTGCGTGTGCGCGTCGTCGCGGAAGGTCTCGTCGCCGTTGTTGCGGTAGAGCGAAAACATCTCCTGGTCGACATTGGCGACAAAAAGATCCTGAAGTCCGTCGCCGTTGAGGTCGGCTGCGTCGACGCCCATACCCGAGCGCGGCTGGCCGTCGGCGGAGAACGCGACTTCGGCGAAGAGGCCGATCTCTTCCCACTTGCCGCCGCCGCGGTTGGCGAACAGGAAGTTTTGCACGGTGTCGTTGGCGACGAACAGATCCATTAGGCCGTCGTTGTTGAAGTCGGTCGCGACGACGCCCAAGGCTTTGCCCAGCGCCTTCTCGATGTCGGTTCCGCCGCTCACGAGCTTGAACGTGCCGTCGCCGTTGTTGTGGAACAGCTTCGAAGGCGTCGGCCGAAACACACGCGGAATGCAGTAGTAGCGTTTGCCCGACTTGTTTTCGCCGCAGTCGATCTGCAGCGCCTTGCCGAACTCGACGAAACTGCATAGAAACAGGTCGAGCTTGCCGTCATTGTCGTAGTCGAACCACACGGCCGACGTATGCCAGCCCGGCGCGGCGACGCCGGCTTTCTCGGTGACGTCGGTGAACGTGCCGTCGCCGTTGTTGCGGTAGAGCACTGACTTGCCGTACGAGGTCACGAGCAGGTCCGGGTAGCCGTCGTTGTCGAAGTCGCCGACCGCGCAGCCCATCCCGAACGTGCCGCCCGGAACTCCGGCTTTCTCGGTGACGTCGGTGAACGTGCCGTCGCGGTTGTTCTTGTACAGCGCGTTGCGGATCGGCTTCGTCGGCTGATAGAAGTCGCACGGACCCGAATTGACCAGGTAAATGTCCATCCAGCCGTCGTTGTCGTAGTCGAGGAAGGCGCAGCCGGCGCCGACGGTCTCGGGCAGGTAGTGCTCGGGCGACATCGCGTTGTCGTGAACCCATGTGATGCCGCTCTTGGAGGCGGGAACTTCGACGAACAGCGGCTCCGCGGCCGAGAGCCTGCGCGACAACGCCGCGGCTCCGAGGCCGCCGGCCATGCGGAACAAGTCTCTGCGATGAATACGTCTCATGAGCGAACTGACGTCAGTGCGCGGCCACCTCGAACGCCGCGCTCTGGCGGGCGATGCGGCCATTGTGCCGGACCGCTACCTCCACCAGATAGTGCCCGGGCGGAAATTCCGAAGCCGGCGCCGTGGCGATGAACGGGATCGTCCCGTCCGCTTTCGCGGGCGGCAGCTCGGGATTTGCTTGGGCCGCCAACACTCCGTCCCTGGAATATTTTAGGAACAGTTCCGGCGGCGCGTCCGACTCCGGGTCGGGTCGAATGACGAAGTAATGTGAGATATTATCCGCCGCCGCCGGATCGATGCGGTCGTTCAACGTCGGGCGTACGACTCCGACTTGCGACGCCAGCGGGTCCGTCGCCGCACGGCGCGCCGGCGGAGCGGGTCGATCTTGCGGATCATCGAGATGCTGCTGACCGCCGGCCCAGCGCCCCAGACAGGCACGATCACCGCCGCGCGCCGCACGCCCGTCTTGCCGCTCTCGAAGTCGTGCACGGCCGTCTCGAGCGTGTAGCGGCCCGGCGGAACATCCCACGCATGCTCGAGCAGGAAGCTCCCGCGGCGAATCTTCTCCACGTCCTCGGAGGCGATGTCGAGCGGCACGCTCTGGCTCACCTTTTCGACGATCTTTCCCGTTGAGTCCTTGAGCTGCGCCAGGGCGGAGAATCGCCCCCGCCGCCGACCCAAGGCCTCTTTGAGAGTCACCGCCGCCAAGGGAAACTCCGCCGCTACGACGCCCGACGCCCCGGGAAACCGCAGGTACTGTCCGCGGATCTCCAGCTCGTGAGGGGCCGGGTCGGCATTCAACGCAGCCAGCAAGGGCAGCTCATAGGGCGCCAAGTCGTATGAGGCGTCGGCGGGAATGTCGAAGTAGCCGCTGCGACTCTGCACGTCCGTCTTCGGGCGTGAAACCTCGACGCGCAGCTCGCGGAACGAGCCGTCGAGCTTCGGAGCCGGCGGCCGGTAAGAGACCTCGTAGTAGGTCAACAGGTCTTCCACGATGCGGTCGAGCGGTTTGGTGAACTTGTTGGTGTTGGCGATCAGGCGTCCGCCTGTCTCGACCGCGAGCTCGTTGAGCGTCTCCATTGCGTTGGCGCGAATGGCCCCGACCTGGCTTTCGTACTGCGTGATGTCCTCCGGCCGCAGAAGCCCGCTCATGCTGCCGACCCGATTCTCCAGTCCGCCGGGCAGACGTCCGCGCAACTGAGCGGTCTGGTAGCTGGTAGGGCTGACCGTCCGCAGCCCCGCCGAGTCAAGGGAATAAAAGCTGACGTTGGCCTTGTTCGCCTCGCTGATCAGGCGGTCGAATCTCCACTGGCTGTCCACGGGCGGCGTAAAGCCCGGCGAAAAGAAGAGGATCGTCTTGCGTCCCGAGAGCAGGCCTTGCGCCTCGACGAGCTTGGTCAAAGCGATGAGCAGGCGGTTCGCAACGTCGACCTGGTCATAGAGGCCCATGCCGACCGTCGTGTTCTGTTGGACGCGGCGCATGATCTCGCCGTAGATATTCGCCGAACCTTCTTGGCCGGGAATCGGCGTCGGGTCGATCGAGGCCTCTTGGGTCTCGCCGGGGCCGACTGGGGTCTCGAAGCTGATGTTGTTGAGCCCAGCCTCCTGGACGTTCTCGAGCCAGCTCGAAAAATTCAAGAACGGCCGATCCACCGCCAACTCGAGCGCTGCGCGAAGGCGCGCATGATCATTCGTGTAGGGCTGCAGCGGGATAACAGTGTTGTCGATTGCGAATACGCCGACGAAGACGTTGTCCCGCAGGTTCCTATCCAGAAAGTCCAGCGCGGCGTCGAAGACGAACTTGCGGGAATCCTGTTGCAAACCGTGAAAAACGATGCTGACCAAGTGATTCACGCGCAGCGGATCTTGTCCGCGCGGCTGCTCGAGCGTTCTCCGTCGACGGCCTTGCCTGACTCGACCTGATCGTTCGACGAGACAACCCGCCCGGTCGAGCCGTCGATCATGCGGAACGACGCGATTTGCTGCTCGACGCCGTCCTCGAACACCTTGATCTCGTCAGGCTTCAAGTCCCGCACGGGCTTGCCGCGCTGATCACGCACGATCACGTCGAGCAGTACTTCGTTCGCTCCCGACCGGATCACGTAATCGCCCTGGCGCACGTCCGACTTTTGCTGCTGCGCCGGGAGCGCCGCCAACAAAGCGACCGCCGCGATCCATGTCATCTTGGCTAACGAACGAAACACCAGCATCGTCCTCACCTCACTCGACGATCGAAAAGAACGCCTTGCGCTCCGCCTTGCCGCCGCCCTGCGCGATCGTCACCGACATCATGTACTCCCCGACCGGAAAGGCGCTCGCGGGCGTCGTCGCAATATACGGAATCGTGCCGTTCTCCTCCGGCGCGGGCAGGGCGGGGGCGCCCTCGCCGACGAGCTGACCGTTCAGGAAGTACTGCATCGTCAGCGTCGGCGGCTCGCCCAGCTTCGCGTCCGGATAAATCACGAAGTAGAACGACACCGAGCCGCCGCCCGTGCGCGACACCGCGGTCGCGGTCGCGGGGACGATCTTGCCTTGTGAAAACACGAAGGGGTTGAACTCCTCCTCCGGCGCCGGCTCGGCCTCCTCGCCCTTCTTCTCGTCGGCTTTCGGCGGTTCCGGTTTCGGGTCGACGCGCTTGATGAGCGCCAAGCTGCTCACCGCGACTCCCGGCTCGGGCGCGGCCACGACCACGCCTACTTTCTTGGCGCCGAACGACTCGGCCAGGCGGTCTTCCACGGCCGTCTCGAGCGTGTAGCGGCCCGGCGGCGTCTCCCAGTGGCGCAAGAAGACGAAGTTCGCCTTCTTCACTCCGTCGAGTCTTTCGATCTCGCCGCTCAGCGGCAGGTCTTGGCTGCCTTTGCTGGTGATACGCCCGTCGGGCGTCCGCAATTGCGAAAGCATGGTCAGGCGCGCGTTGTACGTCTGTTGTGCGTGCTTGCCTTCGCCCACCGTCGCCGTGTTGAACGTAAAATCCGACAGCGGCGTCTCCGCCACGACGCTGACCATCGGCTCGCCGGACGGTTTGCGGAACTGGTACGCGTTGACGTGGAAGTCCAGAGCCGACGGCAGCGGATCGTTGCTGAACTGCGAGATCAGCGGCATCTCGAACGGGAACACCACCACGTCGCTGTCGGTCGGCGGGACCGCGTAGTAGCCGTTGCGCGTCGTCACGGCTACATCCGGGCGATCGACCGTCACGCGCAACTCGCGAAAGCTGCCGTCGAAGCCCGACGGAGGCCGGTAGCTCACCTCGTAGTAGAGCCCCAGGTCGTCGCTCAGCTTCAGCAGCGGCTTCGACAAGTTGTTGGTATTGCCCACGAAGCGGCCGCCGGTCTTGGTCGCCATTTCTTGCAGCACGCCCTGGGAGTTCGAGCGAATGCTCGACTGCGCCGTATCAAACGCCATCGCTTGGTCGCGCGTAATCCCTCCCTGCGAGCTCGAGAGGGCCGAGCTCTGCTGCGCCCGGCTGGCGGAAGTCGCCTCGTCGAGCTGGCGCCGGGCGGCGTCCAGATCGCTGCCCGAGCGCAGGCCGCGCGCGTCCACGCCGTAGAAGCTTACCTGGGCGCGATTCGCCTCACTCAACAGTCCGTCCAAGAACGAGGTGTAGTTCGACCCCACCGAGAAGCCTTCCGAGAACAGCACCACGGTCTTGCGTCCAGCCAACTCTCCCTGCTGTCGCACCAGGCCCATCAAACCGAAAATGCTGCCGCCCGCCTCGGCATCGCGGGAGAGTTGCTCGGCGTACTGCGCGATCTCGAGCGACTTGCGCGCCAACAGCGCGTCGATGTCCGGCGGGCCCTGCGAATTGGGTACGGCGTCGAGCGCCTGCGCCAGGGTCGGCGCGTTGGTCTTTCGCAAGAATTCCTGGAGCCGCGCCTCCACGTTTTCCGACTCGGAGATGAAGTTCGTTTTGTTGCGATTCGTCGCCGTCTCGATCGCTTCCTGCAACTTGGCGTGGTCGTTGGTGTATTCCTGCAACGGGTAGAGCTTGCGGTCGAGCACATAGACCGCGACATAGACGTTGTCGTTCAGATCGGACTCCAAGAAATCACGCGCGGCCTTGTAGGCGAGTTGCCTGGCGTTGTTTCCGAGCCTCTCGAACACGAACGTTACCAGTTGAGCGACTCGCAACTGCGTGCCGGCCGCGTTCCGCCCGCCGACGACCCGGCCTCCGACGCCCTCCTCGCCGGCCAGCTTCTCGACATCGCCGCGGTCGACGCGTCGGAACGAGACGATTTCCTGCGGCTTGTCTTGCTCGAACAGGCGCACTTCGCTCGGCTTCAGGTCCGTGATCGGATTGCCTTTCTTGTCGGAGGCCAGCAGATCGACCACGACCTCTTGCACGTCCGTCCGGATGACCAAGCTAGTTTGGGTCGCTTCCGGGGCGGGCTGCTGGGCCCAAGCCGGCGCGCACGCCGCGATCGCCGACAGCCACAAAATACGATTCGTTCTCATCACCTCGTCCTCACTGCGGCGGTCATTGACCGCCCCGTATTCCATGCTCAGTGTTCTCCGCGATTTCGTTCAGGCGCTTGAACTCCGCCTGCTCGCGTTCCGCATCCTCGCGGCGGCCGGCTCTGCCGTATGCCCGCGAAAGCGCGAGCCGCGTTCGCGCACTGTTCGGCGCCAGCCGCACCGCCGTTTCCAATTCGGCAATCGCTTCCGCGTTCCGCCCCGCTTCGAGCAACAAGCGCCCGTAGGCGTGGCGAGCCGCGAAGTTCTCCGGCTCCAACTCGGCCGCCTGCTCGGCCGCCTTCAGCCCCGTTTCGATGTCTCCCCGCTTGAGCCCCTCGAACGCGATTTGCAGCCTCGCCGGCACGTGCTTCGGCGAGATCTCGATCTCGCGCTTGAAGTACTGCAAGGCCACGTCCGCATCCGCTGCCAGAATGAAGACTCCATACCCGTAGTGCACGTTCGGCGTGTTCGGATACTTGCTGACCAGCTCATCGAAGATCTTACGGGCTTCCGCGCTGCCGCCCGCCCCGACTTGGTATGCGCCGCGCCCGGCCAGCATCACCAGGGCGCGGTCCTTCGGGGGAAGCGCATCGGGCAAGGCTGGGATTCGCAAGAAGCTCTGCCCCATCGCCTGGAGCAGGGCGTCGGTCGGGTCGTTGGCCCCGGCGGTCATGGCATAGAGCACGTCCATCGCGGCTTCGAAATCGCCCGCCGCGTTGCGCAACACCGCCAAGTGGTACTGCGTCACCGGCAAGATGGGCGACTCGGCGGGCACGCCTTGCAGGCGGGCGCGCTCGAGACTCACGCGCGCCGCGTCGTACTCGCGCGCGCCGTATTCGCAGAGCCCCTGAAGGGCCCAGCCGACGCCCGGCTTGGGATCGAGGGCCGTGAGCTTTCGGAAGGCGTCGCGGCACGCGGCGAAGCGGTCCTGGGAATATTCGATGCCGCCCAGCAGCCACCAGCCCTCCGCCCAGTCCGGTTTCTGCGCGAGCGCCTCGCGGTACGCGGCCGCAGCTTCGGGGATGCGCCCTTGTTGCTGCGCGAGCCGCCCGCGCGCCTGCGATTCTTCGAAGCTCGCGCCCGCCCACAAACTCGCCACCGCGAGCAGCGCCGCCAGAGCGGCCCGCGTCATGGCCCCGCCTCCGACTCCGCCGTTGCGACTCCGGGTTCGGCCGCCTGACGCTTTGCGTTCAACTCGCGGACGATCTCACGCTGCTTTTCCGCGTCTTCCTTGCGTCCCAGGCGGTAATAGGCGGTCGCCAGCGAAACGTGCGCGCCGGTGAACTCGTTGCGCCTCGGCGGTGATCGCTTCGAGCAATTTGCGAGCGTCTTCGGCGCGATCGGTCGCTAAGTAGAGCGTGGCGATCTGATAGCGCGCCAAGATCGCCTCGGGCCGCGCGTCGCGAGCCTTCTCGAGCAGCGCGAGCGCCTCGTCGAACCGGCGATCCTTGCTCAGCAGCGTCCCCAGCATCAGGTTGGCGTGGTAGTCGCTGGGCCGCGCCGCGAGGACTTTTCGCAGCTCCGCCTGCGCCGCCTCCGGGTCGCTTTGGATGAGCATCGTGCCGTAGGCGTAGCGCACGTCAGGGTCGTCCGGCCGGCTCGCGAGCAACTCTTCCATCTCGGCGCGACCCTCGTCGGCGCGCCTGGCGCCCATGTAGAACGCAGCTCGTCCGGCTTGCTCGACGGCCGCGCGCTGCTCGGTCGGAATCTCCGCCGGCAGCCAGGTCTTGCGCAGCACCGCCAACCCCAGAGCCTCGATCACCGTAGGGGCTTGGTTGTTCTCCTCCGCGAACGGCAGCAGCAACTGCGATGCGGCCTCGAATTCGCCGAACCGGTTCATCAACAGCGCCAGGTAATAGCCGTCAGTCGACAGGAAGTCGCTGTTCGCGCCCAAAGCGCGCCCCTTGCGCAGATCGTCGAACGCCGCATCGTAGTTCCCGAGACGAAACTCCGATATGCCCAGCAAGATCCAGCCCGCCCCGGCGTCCGCCTTGTCGGCGAGAAACGCCTTGAACGCCGTTGCCGCCTGTTCGTACTGCTCGGCTTGATACAGCGACACGCCCAGGTACCACTTGCCTTCCAGCCAATCGGGCTTCATCTCGAGCCCGGCGCGATACTTGTCAGCCGCCTCCGTGTTACGGTCGGCCTCGCGCGCGGCGCGGGCTTGAGCGGCGAGCTCGTCGAACGTCACGGCCGAGGCCGACGAGGCCGTGAGCAGGCAAATCAAAACCGTTACGGCCGCTCTCATGGCGCGCTGCTTGACTCCTGAGCGTTGGTGACGGGTTCGCCCTTGTAACCTTGGCCCGGCGGCTCTTGGGCCCCCGGTTGCTTGGCCTGCTTCTCGGCGTTGAGTTTGCGGACGATTTCGCGCTCGCGGTCGCCTGCGTCTTTCATCTTCAAGCGGTAGTAGACCGTGGCGAGCGATACATGCGCCTCGATGAACTGCGGTGCGTCGGCGACCACGCTTTCGAGCAGCGTCCGCGCCTTTTCGCTCTCGCGCTTCGCCAGATGAACAGTGGCCAACTGATATTGCGCCGCCAGCGATTGCGGACGAATCTCCAACGCCTTCCGCAGACGCTCTTCCGCCCCGTCGAGATCGCGGTCTTGCTTGAGAATCGCCGCCGCTTGTAGATTCGCTTCGAAATCGTTGGGATTGCGCTCGAGCTCCTCCATGTACTGCTTGCGCGCGCCTTCCTGATCGCCCGTAGCCATCAACGCCGAGGCGTACGCGGTGTGTACGGTCGGCAGCTCCGGGTTCAACTTGACGGCCTTGGCGAGGTTGTCGCGGGCGCCGGCGTAGTCGAACGCCGCCATCTGCGACGTCCCCAGCAACAACAGCCCTTCCGCGGACTCCCCGTCGCGGAACAAATGGTCGATCAACGGCTGTCCCTTATCGAGCTGATCTGTGCGCAGGTAGGCCGTTCCCAGCGTGTAGGTCAGCAGCTTGTTTTGGCGCACTTCATCGAGGCGCGGCTCGAGCAGCGCGATCGTTTCGTCGTAGCGCCCCAATGCCAAGAGGCTGTTCCCGAGCAAGCGCAGCGCTTGGCTGTTCGACGGATCCGCGTCGACCAAGCCGCGAAAGACGCGCGCCGCGTCATCGAGACGGTTTGACTTGAAATAGGCGAGCCCAAGATTTAGCTGCACCTGCGGCATGCCAGGACGCAGATCGAGAGCCTTCTCGTATTGCTCGATCGCGTCGCCGTAGCGGCCTTGCGCGGAGTAAACGGCGCCCAGGTTCGACCGGATTTCCGGGATGTTTGGGCTCGCTTCCAAAATCGCCTGGTACTTCTGAGCCGCCTCATCGAACCGCCCGGCCTGGTGCGCTTCCACCGCTTGTTTCAGCAGGCCCTGCAGGTCCTGGGCAAACCCCGGAATCGCCCCCGCCGTCAACAGCGCTGCCAATAAAAGTCGCATTTCGCCAGTGTGACTATAGCGAAAAGAAGGGGCGGCGCAGAGGCCGCCCCGAGAGAGGTTACTATGCTTTGGCCCGGTTCTAAAAATAGAACTTGATGGCCATCTGGATGATGCGCCGGCCGAATGCCGCGTCGGCGAAGCCGAAGCGCGAGTTCGTCATGTTGCCGCTCTCATCGAAGTTGAGATTCAGGTTGCCGTCGCCGTTGGTGAACGAGCGGTTCGGGTGGTTGAGGAAGTTGTACGCCGAGAAGCGGAATTGCAGCTTCCTCTCCTCGCCGAACTTCCAATCCTTGAAGACCGAAAGGTCGTGGTTTTGGAAGTTCGGGCCGCGAATCGTCGGAAAGACGACCGTACCGTTCACGCCCGACCCGGCCGCCGGAGCCGCGAAGCACGCTCCGTTGATGTATTGGTCGGCCCCGAGCCCCTGCGTCGGATCACAGGTGATATACGGCTGCAGACCGATTGCGTTGGTGCCGAGCACGTCTTGGTTGTTCAGACCGGGGACGTTGAGGCCGAAGTTGGCGTTCGATCCCGCCGCCTGCAGGTCGACGCCCGTCGAGAACTGCGTGATGCCGGAGATCTGCCAGCCGTCCAAGAAGGCTTGAGCGGCGCCGCCCCAGCCCGCGTTCCGGGCGAATTCAGGGAACTGGTAGACGTACGCCAGGTTGAAGATGTGCTTGCGGTCGTAGGCCAGCACGCCGTGGTTGTTCTCCGGATTCAATTGGTCGGCCACTTGTCCTTGTGCGCCGCCGCGAATGCCGGTGACCTTGCCGAAGGTGTAATTGGCCGTGATGTTGGCGCGGCCGACTTGGCGGCTGAAGGTCGTTTGCAGCGAGTGATAGTCCTGATACAGCGAGTGCCGAATCGTGGTCAGGTCACCGTATGTTTGATACGGCCGGAAATCGTCCGGGTTGCCGTCGCCGGGGTCCTCGAGGCCCAACATCGCCCCAAGAGGAACCAGGTTGACGTTTCCGAAACCGGCGTTGAGCAGGTCGCGACTCGCGTTGCCCACATAACCGATCTCCCAGGTGATGTTGCTGGGCAGTCGATGGGCGATCATCAGGCTCCAGTTGTAGCTGACCGGCTGCGTATTGTCGCTCGGATCGATGGCGGTCGGCGAAACCCGCTGCGCCTCGGCCGACAGGTTCTCGAGCTCGTCGATCGTATAGGCGTTGCCGAGTACGACGCGACGCTGGCCGAGCGGAATGTCGACCGCTCCCGGGAACGGACCCTGCGGGTCGTGGTAGCGGAACATGCCGAATCCGCCGCGGATGACCGTCCGGCCGCTTCCGGTCGTATCCAACGCGAAGCCGATGCGCGGTGAAACGAACAGCGGCGCGGTCTTGCCGCCCGACAGCGGGACGTTCGAATTTCGAGCGTTCCATTCCAGACCGGAATAGTCCAGGATGCCGGCGTTGGGATCGTAAGAGGCGGGGTTGAAGATCGCTAGGCCCACGCCCTCGCGGTCCCTCCATGCGCCCAAGTGGGCGAAGCGCAGACCGTAGTCCAGCGTAAACCGGGAATTGACCTTCCAGGAGTCTTGCGCGTACCACTCGAACGTGTCGAACGCCATGTTGTGCGGCACCGCAAGCGTCGACTCCTCATAGTTGGCGATTCGTCCGGCCAACAGGTCGGCGAGAGCGTTGCCTGTCGTATTGCCGCCCCAGTTGGCGGTGACCCAGAGGCCGTTCGAATACGGGTTCGCCGGCTGGTTGTTGATGATGTGTTCGTAGAACGCGCCGAACTTCATCGTGTGCGTGCCGACGACCTTCGAGAAGTTGTCGCCCATGGTGAGCAGGTACTTCTTGGCGAACAGCACGGGGTCGAATCCGCCCGGGTTGAGCATCGTCGGAGCGCCGCCCCAACTCGTCAGGGCCGGAATGTGCTGATCGGCATTGTCGAAGATGCCGCCGTAGGTCATTCCCAACGAATCCTTCTTCACCTTCGAGGGGTCCTCGAACGAGTTCGGGAAGTTGATGTACGTCAAACCGAAGATGAACTCGTTGGTCGACGAGGGGTCGAGCACGTGGCTGAAGTTGGCGGTGAACGAATCCGAGACGTTGGCGCCGAGGACCGGCGTCGGATACGGCACTTGGTTCGGATTGCGCCACCACAGGCCGACCGGGAAGTTTTGGGTCTCGTTCTGCCGGTTGTAGCGGATGAACAGCTTCGTCATGTCGGTGAAGTTGTAGTCCACGCGCCCCAGGATTTGCCACATGTTCTGGTCGAGCGTGAGGGCGTTGACGTAATTGAAGCCGCCGCTGGACGGGCCGGGATCGACGTTCGGCTGAATGATCAAGTCATTCAGGATTTTTCCGTTCGGGTTGATCTGGCTTTGCGGAATCATCCCGTTGGGGAACTGCTCGGCGTTGAGCGTCGTGTTCACCTGGCCGCTGTTGAGCCGCGACAGGTAGTCGATGTTCGAAAAATCGCCGTTGCGCATCGCTGCGTCGGGCACGTTCGATTGCAGCACGCCCGTGTCGATCGTCTGCAGGAAGCGCTCGATGCCGAAGAAGAAGAACGCCTTGTTGCCGCCCTTGGTCAGCGGTCCGCCGATGTTGAAGCCGGGGAACTTGTATTTGTTCTTCGGCCGCTCTTGGCCCGAGCGGTTCAGCAGGAACTCGTTGGCGTTCCAACGGAAGTCGCGCATGTAGTAGTAGCCCGTGCCGTGGAATTCGGAGCCGCCTTGTTTGGAGACGGCGCTCATCACGACCGGTCCCTTGGCGTGCTCGGCGCCGTAGGTGCCGCGCAATACCTTGAACTCTTGCAGCATGTCCACGTTCGGGTTGACCGGCGTGGCGCAGTTGCAACCCGGATCCGACACGTGCGCGCCGTCCGAAACGATGTCCATCGACTCAGGCCGCGTGCCGTTGGCCGAGAAGTAGCCGAGCGCCGACTGCTGTCCGCCGTCGCCGTTGCCGTTGATGCCGATGGCCTCGCCCGAGAAGCCCGGACGATTCTCGACGCCGCCGCCGGTCGCCGCCATCCCCGGCAGAATCTTGATCAGTTCGGCGGCGCTGCGGCCGACGACCGTCAGGTTCTGCAACTGCTTCTCGGTGATCGTGTTCGAGATCTCGCCCGAATCGAGCGGCACCATGGTGTCGATCTGCGCGACCACCGTCACGCTCTCGGTCGTCGAGCCGACCGACAGCTTGATGCCCGACAGGTTGCGGTTGTCGCCGACGCCCAAAGTGATGTTGGTCAAGTCGTACTTTTGAAAGCCTTCCGCCTCGACCGACAGCGTGTACGTCCCCGCGAACAGCGAGGCGATCGTGAAATAGCCTTCCGCATTGGTGACCGTCCGGCGCACCTCGCCGGAGTCGTCTTTTGTCAAGTTGATGTTTGCCGCCGGTATCACAGCGCCTGTCGAGTCAGTCACTGTGCCGGAGACGGTTCCCGTTAGCTGCTGCGCCGGCGCCGCGGCCGTTGCAATCAGCAGAATCGTCGCGAGAACGAGCCCGCGCCGACCTACCACCAAGCAGGTTTCCCCAAAGGTCATTCGCGATTCCCCATACAAACTCAGAGTTTCAAGCGAATCCCGGCGAATATCCGCCGCGGATCCGAAACCAAAAGAGAGCCTCCTCGCAGTTGAGACGGCCCCTCATCGGTCGAGATACACCACGACCCATAACCGCCAAACATCTTCTCCCGGCGTTTTATTCCCCGCAAGGCTAATAGGGGTTAGTTGGGGTTAGTGTCGGAGTTAACTTTTGGCCCGGGAGAGCCGCTGGAGCCCGGCTTTAGGGTTAACAGTTAACGGTCTTTTGAAAGTCCGCAGATCGACCTGCAAATGCGACCTGATACGAGCACTAGGGGGAGTTAACGGTCGGCAATTAACATCCGTTTCGGGGCGTTTGACGGCATAGAAATACATGTGGTAGCGTCTTGGCGGGGTTCAAATTGAGCGCGGCGGATGTCCATGATCGAGCCTTCGCGCGGGAACGGGAAGAGCTCGAGCGAATTCTGACGTCGGACCTGTTTCGGCGCAGCAAGTCGCACCGGCTCATCCTTTCCTACGTTTGCGAGGCCTACTTCGACGGCCGCGAAGATGAGCTGAAGGAATACAACATCGCGGTGGAGGCTCTTGGGCGGCCGAGCAGCTTCGATCACCGCAAGGATTCGATTGTCCGAGTCGAGTTTCACAAGCTCCGCAAACGGCTCGACAAGTTTTACCGCACCGAAGGGCGCCGCGACGAAGTCGCCGTCGAAATTCCGCCCGGTCAATACGCGCCGCGGTTTGCGACTCCCGAGGCGGTCGTGCGTCACGCCGCCGAGCGCCAGGCGGAACACGAAGCGGCGTCCGATGAAGCTCCGGTTCGCGTGAGGCCCTCGGCGGCCGAAGCCTCGAGCAAGTCGCGCGCGAAAACGATTGCGTGGTTCGTCGCGCTCGGCGCCGCCGTGGCGGTGAGTCTGTTTTTCGCGTTCTCGCGTTCCGACAGCGAGCGTCCTGCTGTGCCCGAGGGGGCTCCGGCGGAACTCGTCCACCGCATCACCGTCGGAACGACCCAGGCCCCCTATGTGGATGACCTGGGCGTGACGTGGACCGGTGACGAGCAATTCTTCGAAGGCGGCGAAACCGTCACGGACGACGAGGCGCCCCTCGAGGACACTCCAAGTCCGTTCGTTTACCGCACCCGTCGCGAGGGCGCCTTCAGCTATTCGATCCCTCTGGATCCCGGCCTTTACGAGGTGCGTTTGCATTTTGCCGAGACCGTCTTCGGGCCAGGCAATCCCGGGGCCGGCGAGAAGCGGCACGGCGAGAGCTCGCGCATCTTCCACGTCGACGCCAACGGAGAGCGCATCCTGAACAACTTCGACGTGCTCGTCGACGCGGGCGGCGCCAACCGGCCCCTCGAAAAGGTCTTCGCAGGCATCTCTCCAGGGTCCGACGGCGTGTTGAAGCTCGACTTCATCCCCTTGGCGAATCTGCCGATCTTGAACGGCCTCGAGATCTTCCGCACTGCCGACTCCAAGATGCGTCCGGTGCGGATCCTGGCCGGGCGGGAAGCGCCTCTGGTCGACACGAGCGGCCGGGAATGGGGGCCGGATCGTTACGTCAGCGGCGGACGGCCCGTGCCGCGCCAGAATGCCATTGTAGGCACGGATTCCCCGAACCTGTTCGCCGGAGAGCGTTACGGAAACTTCCAATACCGCATCCCGGTCGATCCGCAGGGAACCTACTCGCTACGGCTCCTATTCGCCGAGATGTGGTGGGGCGACCACCAGCAGGGCGGCCCGGGCAGTCGACTGTTCGACGTCCTGCTCAATGGCGTGAAGATTCTCGGCGCCTTCGATATCTACGACGAAGCGGGCGGGCCCGATCGAGCGGTCGAGAAGGTGTTTCACCACATCAAGCCCAACCCTCAGGGCATGATTGATCTCTCATTCGTTCGCATCGAGAACTACGCCGCCGTCAACGCCATTGAAGTCACCCAAGAGTGATGCGCCGACTCGCATCCGGCCGGCCTGCTCGAGGCGATCGCGCTGCTCCGCCGTAAAGGTTAACTCGCGGCTCTCCATGCGCCGTGCGTCCCACACATTCCAGTCGGCGCGCATGATCCCGCGCTTCGAATGACTGTTGCGTCCCAACAAGAGGTGTCCCAGTTCGTGGGCGATCGTGTACCCGAGCAGATCCGCGTCACGGGTCTTGAAGCCGCGAGCCAGGTCGGCGACGCCCTCGGCGTAGATGGTCGCGTAGCGGCCCAGGCGGTTCCCTGGAGGAACAAGCGCGTAGCCCAAGGCGCCTTTGTTCGCCGCCTCCGGCACGAGCCGCAGGACCAGTTCATTCTCGCGCAAGCCGCCGCTGCATCGGCCGCTCGTGGCCGTGCAGTTCACCCAAGCGACCGAGGCGCCTGCGTCGGACAACAACCCGGCCGCGACCTGTTTCGCTTCGGTGAGCACCCGCTCGTTGAGCGAAGCGGCGTCATAAACCCTCACGATCCAGGCGCTGTCGCCGTCCAACAGACCCGAATGCACGGGCTCGGAGAGCGTCGGATTGGGGGCGGCAGCGGCCAGCAGGGGAGCAATCGAGAGGGCGACAAGGATGCGAAACATGCCTCCACACTGGCCCTGTTCCGGGATTGGCTCAATGCCGCGAGCCTCGCCAAAACCTCAAGCTTTCCTGACGGAACCTCACGAGGTAAACTACTGAAAAGTTGTACGTTAATGAGAATCCTCATGGGCCCCCCAGCGGTTTCCGCTGCGGCCAGGGTGCGATTCTCACCAAACATCACGAGCGTTAATCCGTAACAACAAGCGAGGCGGGACGAGCTGTCGGACGGGAGATGAAGATTTTTCGGTTTGGGGTATTCGAACTGGACCCCGCGGCGCGCGAGCTGCGCAAGCGGGGCCTGCGCCTGCGGCTGCAAGATCAGCCGTTTCGGGTTCTCGACGCGCTGCTCGAGCGCGCCGGTGAGATCGTGACCCGCGAGGAGCTGCAGCAGCAGCTCTGGCCCGAGGATACGTTCGTCGATTTCAATCACGGCCTCAACTCGGCCGTGAACCGCATTCGTCAAGCGCTGGGAGACGCCGCCTCGAATCCGCGCTTCATCGAAACGATCCCCAAGCTCGGCTACCGCTTCATCGCTCCGCTGCAAACGGACGAATTAGTCGATCAATCGACTCCGCCCCCACCGCCGACCGTGGACCGAGCGGCTCCCCCGGGGATTTCGACTCCGGCCCCATCCTCTCGGCCCCAATCGGAGTGGGCGATCGCGATTCATATCGCGCGGATTGTCGCTATCGTCGTTCCGGCGGCGATCTTCGCGGCCTTCCTGGCGACTTCGGGCATCGAGACTTTTCGTGCTTTGGTCACGCCTTCCCGGTCGCCGGCTCCCACGCCGGCTCCCGGCCCCTGGGCCGTACGGCTGTTGTCGGGCAGCGACACCCCGGCCAGCGACTCCCAAGGACGCCTCTGGTCGGCCGATTCCTACTACGCCGGCGGCAGCGCGACCGGCCGAGACCGGGCGGTGTTTTCCGCGGACTCCTCATCGTCCGGCACTGCCGAACCGATCCTGTTCGCCGGCGAGCGCTACGGCGATTTTCGCTATTCGATACCGGCGCCGCCCGGAGACTACGTCGTCCGACTCTACTTCGCCGAGACCTGGTTCGGCTCGGGCAACCCCGGGGGCGGGGGAGAGCTGGACCGCTTGTTTCGAGTGCTGCTCAACGGCGAAGTCTGGCTCGATCGCTTCGACATCTACGAACAAGCCGGCGGCGCCAATCGAGCCGTCATGGTCGAGCGGCGGATCACGCTGCCGCCCGACCGAGGTCAGATCGTCCTCGACTTCATCTCCCAAGTCCAGAACGCCGAGGTGAACGCGATCGAGATCACGCCCGCCGGCGACGACTAGAACCGCTCTAGAAGCTGTACCGGACGCCCGCGATCGCCCACGCTCCGGGTGACCCGAAACCGGCTTCGTAGTAGTGGTTGTTCATGAAGTTCTCGACCTTGCCGTAGAGCTCGATCGTTTTGGCGTCCTGCAGCGGCAGGTCATAGCGGAACACTACGTCAGCTTTGACCGGTCCGTCGAAGATCATTTGACGGCTGTTGGCGCCGAAAGGGGAGAGCGTGTAGTCGCTTACGGCGAAGAAATCGAACGTCACATTGAAGCGCTTGGCGAACCACTGCGTTGCGGTCAGAGTGAACATGTGATCCGATAGCCCCGGCGACTTGAAGAAGTCCGCTCCGATCGTGGGCGTGCGCGAATCGGAGTTGGTGTAGGTGTAGGCGGTCTGGATGCTTGTCGTCGCCGAGGGCGCCAGTTTGGCGCTGATCTCCACGCCGCGGGCGATGCCGCCGCCGGAGTTGCGGTAACCGCCAAATCGCCCGAAGATGTCGCCGAGCGGAAAGTTCGCGAAGTCAAAGATCACAGTCTCTTGCAAGTTGGTGTAGAAGACGGTGCCGCTCAAGCGCAGCTTGGAGCCGTAGGCCCATTGGTCGAATCCGGCGTCCACAGCGACCGAGCGTTCCGGATCGAGTCGCGGGTCTCCCCAATAGTCAAAGCCTCCGTTGAAGGAGGAGTACGAACCGCCGAACCTCTCGTAAAGCGCGGGTGCGCGAAAGCTGTTGCCCACGTGCGCGCGCAGCTTGGTCTGGCTGCCGCGCAGAAAATAGGCCGCGGCGGCGTCGGCCGTGTAGGCGCTGCGAGGCGACTCGATCCGCGTCGTCTCGTAGGGAGTCCGCGCTCCCGAAAAGGCCGGCGACCCGAGGTCGAAGGACTGCGCGCGTCCCGACAGCGAGACCTGCAAGCTTCCCTCGAGAAGGCGAATTTGATCTTGCGCGTACACGGCATGGCTCGCTTGATCGATGTCGATGCTGCTCTCGACCGGCGCGGGGCTTTCGTCGGTGTTGAAGTCGCTGTATCGCTCGGCCTCGTACTCGTAGCCGACCGTCACCAGGTTGTGCTGACCGATCCGATTGTCGGTTCGCGCTTGGAGTAGGTCGGTGCGCCCGTCGAAGCGGCTGTCGTTGCTGAAGACCGGATCGAAGGCTCCCGGACCGGCCGGTCCGTCTTGGAACGAACGGTGAGTGTCGACGAGCTGATACGCGAGGCGGTATGAGCTGTTCGGCGTCAACTGATGCTGAAAGAACAACGCCGCCGCCAGAAACGAAGAGACGCGACGGCTGTCGGGATCGATCTGCGAAGGAATGAACGTGGCCGCGCCGGCGTCGAAAGGCGAGCCTTGCTCAAACAGCGCGAGCTGCGAGTTCGGAAGCGCCTGCGCGGACACCGGGCCCGACGCGGGAAAGTTCGCCAACACGTCGGCGGTGAAGGCCGGCTCTTCGTTGAGCGTCACGAAGGCGTCGGCGCCCCAAACGCGAGCGCTCAAGGAGATCTTTGGGGTAAACGAGTACTTGGCGAACCCCTGCGCGCTGGTGTTGCGGTAAGGATTCGCGTCGCGGTAGCCGCTGGTGACGTTCAAGTGCGAAAGACCGCCGCTGTAGACGAAGCGGTCATCGCCGAGTCCGCCGCCGACGCGGCCGACGCCGCGCAGCATGCCCAGGCCGCCGCCCTCGGCGCGGATCTCGCCGTGCGGCCGGCCGCCGCCTTGGCTCGAGCTGATGTTGATCACTCCAGCCATCGCATGAGAGCCGTAGAGCGACGACCCCGAGCCGCGTAGGTACTCGATGCGATCCGGGTCGACGATCGTCATGTCTTGCAAAGAGCCCGACGCGTCGCCTTGCGGCCCGGCTGCGTCGCGAAAGCGCAGTCCGTCGATCAGCAAGGCGGTGTCGTGGCTGCGCATGCCGCGGGTTTGCACGGTCGTCGTGCTGCCCGGCCCGCGAAGCTGACGAACGCGGACGCCCGGCACATTGCGGATCGCCTCCGATAGGGCGAACTCATCGCGGAGCGCGATCTGCTCCGAGTCGATAACGTCGAGAGCCTTCGAGACTTCTCGCAACTCGAGCGGCGTGCTCGACGCCGTGACCACGACCTCGACGGCGCCGCCCGTGACCGCCAGGGTCAGGTCCTGAGCCGAATCGCCGCGCACCGTCACCGGCTCCGACGCCTTCAGCGCCGCGTCGGCGGCTTCCCCCTCGAGAAGATAGTCTCCGTCGGGAATCTTGACGAACGAATACGCCCCGTCGCTCAGGCTTTGCGTTTCGCGCCTTTCGCCGTTGTTGCGATCGAACAGGCGCAGCTTCGCATCCGCGACCGCCGCACCTTGCGGGTCGAGAACGCGGCCGCGCAGGCTCTCCGCATCAAGCCGACCCGGCGACCACGCGCCGAGCAGCATCGCCGCCCAAAAAGGAATCAGAAAACGTTTCGATGCGTGACGGCCGCCACGTCTTGCTTGTCTGCTCACACTGCCTCCAGGCCCGTCCGTCGCGGGCGAAAGAATGCAGCGCTCTATTGTTGATTCGAAGGCGAGTCTTTACTGGCAGGACCTGTTGGGCTGTTTATCCAGAAAGCTCATCCGTCTCCTCGCGGATAGGGCGCCGGCGCCCCTCAGGCAGGTCTCCTGGCTTACAGCTCTCGACGAATCGATTTCGTCTGCGCCGCTTTCGGCCTTCCCAAGGCTTCCGCCCCAGTGGCTCTGTCGAAAGCGGCTCGCCGCTTACAGTGGCGGGACCGCGCCGGACTTTCACCGGACTTCCCTGTTAGGCCCCAACGGGCGCCTAAGAGGACATTCCGACTCTAGCCGCCGCCGCGTCGGCAAGTCAAGGCGGGCCGGCCGCGCCTTCGCCGCGGTGCTCAGGCCCGGTCCGCGCCGGGCCGGGGGCTGCGGCGTCGCAGGCGAGTCCGGCGCAACGATCAAGATTGGCCCGCGGTGGATGATCATGATGCGGTTCGATTCCAAAACTACGGGGATACCTGAGACCTATAGCGACGCGGGGGCGTACTTCATGTGGTCGCGGTCACGCATTGGACACATGCACGTCATGGGAATCCCATAGAAAGGTCCTAACACAATAGGATCGGAGTTAGCTGCGCTCCATAGGCTTGTACGTTTCATAAAGGGTAAGTTTTAAAACATCGCCCGCAGCTCTGTAAATCTGTTATGTCGATATGTCGGCGTCAAAATGACAAATCAAAAACTTTTCGGTTGAGAGTCGCTGGGTCGTAAGCAGCATCAAAACACGAAAGTCGTGCAGGCTGCTTCATGTACAACAAGAATTCACACCGCGACAGATCGAGAGCTGTCTCAAGGCGAAATCTCGCTCATCATCGTAAGCACTTCTTGCAGCCGTCCGGCAAGCGCTTCATCGGTCCTTCGGATTTCGTCGACCAGCAGGTGGGTAACAACCTGAAAAGCTCGGCGGATCTCGACTAAGTCTAAGCTCCGGACGAGAGACTCTTCGAATGCCGTCGCCAACTCGTTCGGGAGAAGATCGACGCCACGACCATGAACAGCAGGAAGACCGTTGCGAATACAGGCGAGTGCAAGTGCGTTTTCGCGGACACCGCTGATCAT
>CAWFOP010000005.1:0-513050 GCA_963817465.1 uncultured Acidobacteriota bacterium
GAGCCCGAAATCGGCGAGCGATGTAGCGCGAGCGGCCACGCCGAGGCCGCGGACCCGCTGCTGGACGCCTGGGCGTGGGATGGCGCGCGCCTCCCGGCGTGCCGCGGGCCGATTCTTCGGTTCGCAGGTCCTCGCCAACCCGAGCCCTCGCCCAGCGGCGGACTGCCGGCCAAGTTGGGCAACCGGGGACGGAGCGACGCTCCGACCGCGCCTCTCGAACTGCACTGTTCGCGCCCATCCGCGGAAGCAGCCCCTTCACAATCAGCGACTTAGCCCCGCCCGGCCGCGAAATCCTTGGAGGCTGCGTCGTACCCTCAAAGTAGGGGGAGAGGGACGCTGAGATACATCTACTACAAGCACCTGGACAAGCGCATCACAGCGCTCGAACAAGCCTGGGCGTGGGCGACGCCGCGAACCTTCGGCTGGGTCGACTCCAAAGGCAACATCGAAATCGTAAGCGAAAACAGGGCTGCACGAAGCCTGCGCGAACGCGCCGAACGCCTCGATCCGCAGCTCAAATTGGACTTCGACCCCCAGCCGGCGTCGAGCGAAGCAACGCCCGCGCCAGCCGTCCAGCCCTGGCTGCCCGGCCTCGACCCGGTGTCGTGCGCGGAGCTCGGCGCGGAGTTTGCCGCGGAGTTCGCCGCGTCCGCAAATGCCCGGGTTTGTCCGCCGATTTTCGAGCCTCGCGGACAAAAGCGGCCAAATCCGGACATCGCCGAGGATCCCGATTCCGGCGCAAGCCGCCGAAAATCAACGGCTTATGCCCGATCGGCGCGAGCCCACAGCGGTCCAAATCCCGCATTTTTCAGGAATCCGGACATTCGCGGACATTTCCGGACGGGAAATGCGCGCCGGCCGGCTGTCCCGGTTTCCCTCTCAGATCTGAACCGCGATGCTTTGAGCTCGCGCTGACGCCGAAGTCATTGGAGGTTCACTGGACGTAGCCGAGGCTGCGGAGCTTCTGGAGCAGGTCGGAGTCCTCGACTCCCACGTCGCTGGGGAGATGCATATCCTTCTCGCGCTGCTTCATTAGCCTTGAAGCGAGATCCCGCAACTGGGTCTTTGTTTCGGGTAAGGATCCGCCTCGCCGCTCACCTGGGTCCAGCGCGAGATCAAAGTATTGATCGCCGGTCGTCGATAGCACTAACTTGTCCTGTCCGAGATAGATCGCCGCTTCTTCCTTTTTGAGTTTGTCATAGGCCGCGGAGTAGATGGTCCTGCAGTAGCCGCAGAAGACTTCCGCGAAGGAGTACTCTCGTCCGCGTCCCCAGGGGGTCCCCTGCAAGCCGTCCGGCGGATTCTGTCCCAAGGCTTCCGCGAACGTGGGGAAAAAATCAACGAATTGCATGGTGGGCGCGCTGTTCGGCGGCGTGACGTTTTCGCTGGCCTTAACAATGAGGGGAACCGAAATCTTTTCTTGCTCCAGGCTGTAGGAATGCTGCATCGTTCCGTGCTCTTGGAACGCCTCGCCGTGATCCCCTGTAATCACGATGAACGTATTGGAAAACAATCCGCGATTCTTGAGATCTTGGATAAGCTCATTCAAGGCAATGTCTATGCCGAGAAGTTCGGCGTCGTATTGGCCCATCAGGAAGGTGACCTCGTTAGCAGGCACGAGTCGCCCGTCTATGGCGTCTTGTGGGCTCCGATTGGGAAATCCCACCCAGTCGACGTTCGGCGCAGTCTCAAATTTCTGATCGAACTCCGGCGGAGGCAGATACGGGTCGTGGGCGTCAAACAAATTGATCATCAGAAAGAACGGGGTGACGGCGTCCCGGGAATCCAACCATTGGCTGACCGATGTTTGTATGGCGCCGGCGCGGCGATACGGCGGCTCATGAGGATTGAGGCAGCGGGTTCTGCGCAGCACGAAACCAGGGGTGATCTTTTCGACGAGATTACCGGCGCGCCGTTGGGCGATGACGAAGCCATACAGCCAGGAGTAAGTCTGAAAAAGAAATCTGGGGCCGGGCCGCGCATCGACGTATTCGAATCCGCGCGTCAGGCCGTAGGAACTCAAGACGCCGTAGTTCCCGACAATCTCCGCGGTCTGGTAGCCCAGGTCGCTCAAAAATGAGGGCAGATTGGGAACGTCGTCCCGGACCGGATAGGCATAACTGGGAGGATGCTTGTCTTTCATGAGCGGCAGGTGCCCGCCGTGCGCATGCGGATAAAGACCGGTCAGCATCGAGCCATGCGACGGCAAGGAGGAAGGCGCAACGGCCGTGGAGCGAAAAGCTAGCTGGGCCTCGGTCCGCGCAAAAGCCGTCAGGTGCGGCATGGTCTCGCGTTCGTATCCGAACAGGTCCAGGTGATCGGCGCGCACCGCATCGAGCACGATGAGCAGGAAATTGGGCTTGCCCGCGTTATCGCCCTGGAGCAGCGGCGGAGCGCGCGAGCTCCGGACCAGCCAAAAGGCTTGCCCAACCAGAGCAGGAAAGGCGACACCCACAAGCAGCCAGAGGCCCACGACCGGGGCCCAGCGGAGCCTAGTAACCGCGAAAGGCAATGTGGCGGCAGCGATGGCGAGAATCGATAGGATTGCGAGCGAACCCCAGAACGGCATGATTCGGTTGGCGCTAAGGTCAGCCGCGGAGGCCACCGCCAATTGGATCGAACACAGAGCGAAGCTGAGTGCAGCGAGGCGAGCGATGACCGCCGAAGAACTCGAAGATCGGCGGCTCGGGGCGAACGCCAGGTAGAGGGCCGCCGCCAGGCCGAGCGCTAGGGCGAAGGCGATGTGCATCCCGCCGCCGCGAGTCCAAACGATCCAGGCAAACGTTCCGAAGTAAGCCGCGTAGATCAGCCGCTCCATGCCGGTAATGGAAATGCTGAAGGCGCCCGAACGACGTCCAGCGAAAAATCCGATGAAGGCCCCGCCGGCCAACCCGACACAAAGCAGCAGCACCAATTGCACGAAATAGTCGGCCCCACTGACGTCGACGCCGAGGAACCGCAAGAGAGCTTGCTCCGAGGTCGCGTGAACCGCGCCGGCCACTCCTCCCAAGCCGGCGGCGACCCGCCAGTTGAATGGCGGTGGAGTGTCCGGACTAGTGTTCATCTGGGCCTTAGAATACTATGCGGCGGCCGAACCATTCAGTTGCAGTCGCCTGCGAGGAGCTACTTGAGAAGCGTCGCGCGAGCCATCAGAATTCCCGAAGAAGAAGACATCGAATCGAAGTAACCGCCAAAACGCCGGGCCTCCGGGGATGCGCTTTCGTACGGCTTGAGATTGCCGGCCCACCGATATCCGATCGGCTGATACCAGAGCTCGGCCTCGACGCGATACGGTCCTTGAGCTCCATCGGCGAGCGATACCGAATAGCGGATGCGATGCCCTGTGCCGGTGAAGTTAGGGTCCTCATTTGCGCCTCCAACCACGGCGATATCCGGATCAGCGGATTCCTTGTCGAAGCCGTGCGGCAGTAGCCGGTTGTCCTTCAGATACCGCACTCCGTCCAACAAAGCGGTAGTTGCGCCGCCGTCCGAATCGCCGATGATGTCTTCGTAGATTTGCACTTGCTCGCTGCTGTCGATTTGCGTATAGTGCGGCTCGAAGCGGTGCGGGTCCGCGTCGTTGTCATTCCCTACGATCGATCCGTCGGCTCGTAATGCGCCGGATTCGAACAGCACGCGATCGTTCCGGTCGCGCACGGTCACATGCAGCCAGGCGCGCCGTGACGGATACGCCGTCGGCAGCTTGTGGCCGCCGAGATTTTCCACGGCGACGTCCGCCTGCAGCCCGCCGGCCGCCACGCGGACATCCGTGATCGCGACGCGCGCGGATTTCTGCTGCAGAAAGGCGATTGTCCGGTCGGCGCCGGCGGAGAGCTCCTGCGGCAAGGCGGCGACTTCCAGATCCCCACGATATGCATTGAGCATCCGGAGCACGAAGAAGTTCGCCGCGACGAACGCGTGCCGCGACAGCCCTTCGCGAGGCACGCCGAAGACGCGCGTGATCGGCGTCGGCTCTTCCACCTTCGGCATGTGGCACGATTGGCAAGTCTGCGTCTCCTTGTATTCGCTATGCAGCCATTCCGGATAAGGCATTTGCTCGGGAAACTCCCCGATCACTTTGCCTCCCGGTCCGAGGGCCGAGGTGTACAAGGTGTGACAGGTGGCGCACAACTCGGATTTGCGGATGTGGTCCTCATTCAAAGTGGGCTGGAATCCGCCAGTGGAGGTATTCATGATCCGCTGCTGGCCCGCCTCGATCTTGAACGGCCCATACTCGGGCCGCGAGTTCGACGAGTCCGGCGGGTCAAGCACAAACCCGCCGTTGAAGCTCTCGCGCGTGCCGAGTTTTTCCTTGCTGATTTGGTGGCAAACCGAGCAATCCACGCCATCGGCCGCTTCACGGCCATGCTTCTTATCGTCTTTGAAGGGCAGATGAGCGAAGACTTCGCCTAACCGGCCGTCCAACTTGGCCTCGTAGCGCGCGACCGGCATGTGGCAGTCGGCGCAGCCGTCCTGAATCAGCGCCTGCGATTCCGGATGGTCGATGGTTTCGCGGCGCACGCTGGCCTGCCAGTAGGGATCGCGCGCGGAGTTCGCCATCATGCTGGCCCGCCATTCGAAGCCGATCGAGACGTCTTCTCCTTGCGGCGTCGTCAGTTGGTTGTGACAGGCGATGCAGCGATCCGAAGTCTGGAAGCGTATCTGCGGTTTGTTTCGGCCGGCGTCGGTTGCGAAAGCGGACGTGGCCGTAAGAAGAACGATGGACAGCGCGACTTTCATCATTACCACCCCTGCAGAATCTTGCCGTCCTGCCAATCCCAAAGCATGTAGAAGGTGAGTTCGACCGGGCGGCCAGGAGTGTTCGTCATGGGGACTCGCACGCCCAGAGCCGCTCGAATATGCTGTCGGCGGCTGAGCGTGACCTGGCACTCCGGCATCACGTCCCAGTCTGTCCGGGCCTGGTCTAGAAGGTCGCGGTCCGCCAGAAATTCGACCATCGGCGACCACATCCGGCCCAGGCCGTGGTCCTGATTGAAGCTCTTGCCGAGCGCCGTTCGAAAGTACACGGACTGCGGCGCCCTGCTCGTGTCTTTGGGAAGATAAGCTCCGCCCTGGGCCTGCACAAACGTCTTCCACGGCAGGATCTGTCCATAGGCGGCATACGTTTCGAACGTTGTGATTCCCGACCCGAGGCCATGCGTTGTACTCCCGAGAGGAAGGTTCACACCGCCAAAAAGACTGAAAATCGAGCCGGTGTCGAGGCTCGAAAACAATACCCGCTTGGCCCCAAGTCCGACGTCCCCCAATCCGCCGTACCAAGCGCCCGGCTGTTGACGAACAAAATCGAGGGGAGCGGCGATCTCGATCTGATTCCTTTCGCCAAAGCGTTGCTCGTGCACAATTTCAGTCGATACCCCCGGCGCGCCTCGGACGTCTACGCTGCTGAAGATCACGTCTTCGTTTTCCGGAAATGCCTTCTCGGTTCCCAGGGCGAGGGGCAGGTTCAGCTCGCCGCGAGGCCACCTCTTTTCGGTGCAGAATCCTCTCAGGTACCGAATCACTTTGTCGATCTGCTCGGGCGAGAGCATTTCCTTGAAGGAGGGCATGATCTGAGAGAAGCCTCGAGAAGGGCCGCCGTCACGGATCATCGCTTGCCAGACGCCGTTGTTTTCGGGCGTCGTCTGATCACATCGAGTGAAGTCGGGGAACGTATCGGGCTTCTCAAATCCCAACGTCGTCTCCGGCTGGCCTTTGCCGTCCGAACCGTGGCAGGCTATACATCCGGCTTCGTAGATCTCTCGTCCGGTATCCAGCTTTAGTTTCACCTCGGCGGTTGGTTGCGCGGATAGGGACGCTGCGGTGAAGGCGACGGCCACGGCGAAAAGCGTTGCGGCGAATTGAACCGAGGACGTAATCCTCGCGATTGAAATAGCACGTCGCGCAGTAGGAAGGCTCCACTTAGTGTGGGTTTGGGCCGTGTTGACAGCCGAGCCGGATGGTCCTGCGCTCGATCCTTGCGATGACATGCCCACCGATTATCCTCCAGTCATGCCTGGAGATCGGGGAGAGCGGTGTGAGATCGGTGACACTGTCACCGATCTGCTGTCAACGATCCGCGGTGCATCCGACGTTGTGCCGGCTTCGAGCGGCATGGGACAGTCGTCTCGGCGAGCGTCAAGTCGCGAATTCCGGTGTCGCGGCCTACTGCGGCGGCGGAGGCGGGGCCGGCGGCGGCGCCGGAGACTCTTCATCGGTGGGAAGCGTGGTTCCGCCTCCGCCGCCCGACGACGCGCCGCCGCCGCCTCCTCCTCCCCTGATTGCTCACGCGCTGCCAGATCGAAGCGAAGATGCGCAGGGCGTCTTCGCCCATCTTGGCGGCTTGCACGCCGTCCATGCTGGATTTCGCCAGCGGCGTGTAGGGGTCGATAACGAGACTGTGGCCCTCGGGCACGAGCGTTTCGTCGTTGCTCGGAAGCAGCTTGTGGCGCACGCCGACGAGCCCCTCTTCCACCGAGACGGTCGTCACTTCGTCCTCGCCGACCGCGACGTCAAAGGTCGTGCCGCGCACCGAGATGACAGCCGTCGGCGTAAAGATGCGGGTCGGGTTCGGCTGGCCGCCGAGCCGCTCGATGTGGATCTTGACGCGGCCCAGGAAAATGTCGATCAGGTCCCTGAGGTTCCCGGGATTCTTGCGGAAGACGACTCGTGAATTCGGGTAGACCAAAAACGAGCTGCCGTCGGAGACCGTCAGGGTCGCCCAGCCGTCGGGGCCGCTGACGATCGTCTGGCCGACATCGACCGCGTCGCCCGGAAACAACGCCCACTCTTGGGTGTCGCGCAAGACCGAGACCGAGCCCTGGGCTTCGACGACCGTCGCGGCGGCGGTCTGGGCGCAAAGGGTCGTCGCCATACCCGCCAGGTACAGCGCGACAATCCACATCACCGGCGCTAAGCTCGGCCTTGTGCTGGGCGCTCGCAACGGCCCGCTTCCCTCGAATCCATTATCCAGGTCATCGTGCGTGGTCGCACGTAAGATTCCACCCTGGGGCGACCGCTTTTCATAAAGTTACGGCTGATGGCGGTAACCGGGGTTCAAGTTCGGTCGACCAGTCGAGTCAAAACGACACGTCAATAAACACTTGCGTTGTGAATAATTGATTTGGTATTAATTGATTGTGTCAAATAGTTCGAGCGCCCTGCAGGACGAGATCAAACAGAACATCCCGTTCCACTCCAAAAGTCAGGAAGCGATGTTGGGGCTGCTGAAGACGGCCGATCTGATGCGGCGCACCGTGACCGCGGTGCTGGAGCCCTACGGCGTGACGATGCAACAGTACAACGTGCTGCGGATCTTGCGCGGCGCCGGGGATGAGGCGTTGCCGACGTTGGTCATTCGCGACCGCATGATCGAGCAGACGCCGGGCATCACGCGCTTGCTCGATCGCTTGGAGGCGCGGGGCTGGGTGCTTCGTCGCCGCTGCAAGCAGGACCGCCGCCAGGTGCTCTGCCGCATCTCCGCTTCGGGCGCGGAACTGCTGAAGCGGCTCGACGATCCGATGTCGAAGGTCGATTACACGGCCGTGGGCGTGTTGTCGCAGGCGGAAATGGATGAGTTGATCCGTATGCTCGACAAGGTTCGCGCGGCGGCTAACCAACGCCGGGAAGAGCCGGCGGAGGCGCTCGTCGCGAGCTAGCGCCTGCCGCAAGAGCTAAACCCGCAGCGGCAACGTCCGCGCCCGCTTCCCCGTCGTCGCGAATAACGCATTCGCCAGCGCCGGCGCTACCCCGATAATCGGCGTCTCCCCCGCCCCGGCGGCCGGAAGATCCTTACGGTCGAGCAGCACCGTCTGCAGCGGCGGTACGTCGTTGAAGCGCGGCACGGGATAGAGCGAGAACAGCCCGTTCTGAAGCTTGCCGTTCTCAAACCGGATCGCCTCGGTCAGCGCTCCGCCCAACCCTTGAATGATCGCCCCGTCGACTTGCGCCTTCAGGTTCAGCGGATTCTGAATCGCGCCGCACTCGAACGCGGTGGTCATGCGCACGATCTCCGGCCGCCCGTCGCGCGCGCGCACCTCGGCGAAAGTTGCCACGTAGGAGCCTTTCTCGGTCCCGCAGGCCACGCCGCAGCCGGAGCCCTCGACGCCGCGCCGGCCCTTCCACCCAAACCGCTCCGCCGCGCTTTTAGCACGTTCTTCAAGCGCTCGTCGTCCAGATTCTCTAGGCGAAACTCCAGCGGGTCCGCCTCCGCCGCGTCGGCCAACTCATCGACAAACGCCTCGCGCGCGAAGTTATTCCCTGTCGCGGCGATGCCGCGATAGGAGCCCCCGCGCAGCGGCGAATCGCAGGGGTAGTATTGGGTTCGAAAATCTTTTGTTGCGTAGGGAAAGTCGATCCCCGCCGTGCCGGTGTTGTAGTTCGTGAACTCCCAGGCGACCACCTTGCCGCCTGTCACGCCGCCGCGAATATCGAACACTCCCGCCGGCCGAAAGTAGGCCCAGGCGAACTCCTCCTCGCGCGTCCAGCGCAGCGATACCGGCTTGCCGACTTCCTGCGCAAGCCGCGCGGCCTCGATCGCGACCTCGCCCGTGTGCTTGCCGCCGAACCCGCCGCCGGTGTCGGGAACGATCACCCGCACCTGATCGGCGGGCAGGCGGAACGCCTCCATCAACTGCTGCTGCACGCCGAACGGCCGCTGCGTGCCGGTCCAAACCGTCAGCTTGCGCCCTTCCCATTCGGCCGCCGCCGCGCGAGGCTCCATCGGCGCGTGCTGAATATACGGAATCGTATAGGTCGCCGACAGCGTCTTTTCGGCGCTATCGAGCGCTGCGTCCGGGTCCCCGCGCTCGTCGCGCCGCGGCCCGCGCCGGCCCTCGCCTTGCTTGACCGCGGTCTTGCGGAAGCGCTCCTCGATCTCGTCGCTCGACGGCTGCGGCGAAGTCTTCCAGCGCGCCGTCTCGGCGATCGCCGCAACGGCCTTGCGGGCCGCATGAGACGTCGGCGCCGCGCATCCCACGAACTCGCCGTCGCGCAGCGCCGTCGCGCCCAGCTTCGCGGCGCCGCTCAAATCCGCCTCGAGCAGCGTCGCCCCGTAGGACGGCGCCCGCAGCACCGCCCCGTAGAGCATTCCCGGACGCCGAATGTCGGACGGGTAGGCATGCCGGCCCGTCACCACGTCATGCGCCTGGACGCGGCCGAGCGGCTTGCCCAGCACGCGCCATTCGTCCACCGGCGTCAGCGGGACTTGCCGCGGCACGCTTGCATCGTTGGTCGACGTCAGCCGCTTCGAACGGGCCAGGTCGCCGTAGCTCATGCGCCGCTCTGAGCTCCGCACGACGCCGTCTTCAAGAGTGAGAGTCGATCGATCCAGGCCCCATTGCTCGGCGGCCGTCTGCAGCAGCATCTCGCGCACCGCAGCCGCCGCGCGCCGCACCACCGGAATCGTCGAAGGCGTCGTGCGGCTGCCCGCCGTCGCGCCGTCGTTCGGCGTCACGGCCGTATCCGCCAGCAGCGCGCGCATGCCCTCCGGAGGAAGCCGCAACTCTTCCGCCGCCGCCATCAGCACCTCGGTCCGCGACCCCTGGCCCACGTCGACCTTGCCGGTCAGCACCGTCACCACGCCGTCTTCACCGATGTGTAGGCGCGCCGACGGCGGAATCGCCGCCCGCTTCGGCCGCGCCCGCCTCTGCCGCGAAAATCCCGCCCGAAGCGGTAATCAGCAGCCCGGCGCCAAGTCCGACGAAAAATTCCCGCCGGTCCAGCTCGAAGCGATAAGCCGGAGCCTTCGTCCAGCTCGTAACGCTCGGGTTCCAGAGGTCCGATTCACGGTCAGTTTTCAAGCCGCATCGGTTTCTTGTCCCCCTTTCTGTCTGAGCGTCGGCAGCCATCCTCACCGCCGACAGAATATTCACGTACCCACAGCAACGGCAAAGGTTGCCGTTCATTCCCTCGACAATCTCCGCATCCGTCGGCTTCGGATTCTTCTCGAGCAGCGCCGACGCCGTTAGAATCATCCCCGGCGTGCAATAGCCGCACTGCATCGCGTCCGCCTCGACGAACGCCTGCTGCACCGGATGCAGCTGCGCGCCGTCCGCCAATCCTTCGATCGTCACAACGCTCCGCCCCGCAACCGATCCGCGCCGGCGTCAAGCACGAAGGCCGAGCCTCGCCGTCGATCAGCACCGTGCAGGCGCGACACTGCCCCTCCCCGCAGCCGTACTTGGTCCCCGTCAGCCCCACGTCTTCGCGGATCACGTCGAGCAGCCGCCGTTCGGGGTCCACAGTGACCGTCCGTTCCTTGCCGTTCAATCTAAATTGGACTTTCTCAGCCATGAGAATCTCCTACGAGCGCAACCGCCCGTCATGATAGCGCCCGGCTCCTGATAGACAACGCATGTGAATTGCACCGACGCTGCCTCCGCCGTCAACCGCGTAACGCGCACGCCGCCGCTAAGATCAAGGGATAGTCATCCCCAAGGTCCGCATTTGCAAACCGCTAGCGTCCGCCTGACGCCTCACCCATGACATCCGCAGCGCTTCTCCCGCTCATCTTCACCGTCCTGGGCCTCGTCGTCTTCGAGGTCATCACCAGCATCGACAACGCCGTTATCAACGCCGAAGTCCTTGCGACCATGTCGGAGAAGGCGCGCCGATGGTTCCTCACTTGGGGCATTCTGTTCGCAGTCTTCCTGATCCGCGGCCTGCTGCCTTGGCTCATCATCTGGGCGTCGGCGCCCGAGCTCGGCCCGCACGGCGCCTGGGCCGCCGCATTCAGCAGCGACCCTCAGATCGCCGCCGTCATAGAAAAGTCTTCGCCGCCCTTGTTCGCCCTCGGCGGCGTCTTCCTCATCATCTTGACGCTGCACTGGCTCTTCCTCGAGCCCAAGAATTACGGCATCGCCGGCGAGCGCCAAATCGAGCGCCACGGCGTTTGGTTCTTCGCCGTCGTCTCGCTGCTCGTGAGCGTGCTCACCTGGTTCGCCATACAGAACGACGACATGGTGGCCTTCGGCGTCGTTGCCGGCTCCACCGTCTTCTTCATCGTTCACGGCTTCCGCGAGAACGCCGCCAAGAAAGAGGAAGAGATGCTCGACGCCGGGAAATCAGCCTCCATGAGCGACTGGAGCAAAATCTTCTACCTCGAAGTCCTCGACGGCAGCTTCTCGATCGACGGCGTACTCGGCGCCTTCGCCTTCACCCTATCCGTCCCAATCATCCTAATCGGCAACGGCATCGGGGCCATCGCCGTCCGCTATCTAACCGTGCGCGGCGTCGACACGGTACGGCGCTACAAATACCTCAAGAACGGCGCGATGTATTCGATCTTCGTGCTCGGCATCGTAATGCTCGCCGACGCCTTCCTATTCCACGTCCCCGAGTGGGTATCGCCCCTGGCGACATTCATCATCGTCGGTTTCTTCTTCTGGAAATCCACCCGAGAAATTGTCCCCCAACCCGCCTGAACCGCGTCCCGACCGAACGAGGTGTAGCGCCTACCGCCGCCCCCGAGTCCACTTCCCATGGACGCCCCGGCACGCAGCGTAGGCGAGAGCAAACAACGCGCCGAACAGTCCCTGGTTGAACGCAACATCGTCCTGCCCGCCCAGCGCTTCATCCACACCGAAACCATCGGCGCGGCAGTCCTGCTCCTCGCCGCCGCGATCGCTCTCGCTTGGGCCAACTCGCCCTGGAGCGACTCTTACGCTCGCCTCTGGGAAGACACGCACCTCAGCTTCGACCTTGGCTTCCTGGCCATCGACGAAAGCCTGCGCCACTGGGTGAACGACGGCCTGATGACGATCTTTTTCTTCGTCGTTGGGCTCGAGGTCAAACGTGAGCTGGCCGACGGCGAACTCTCCACTCTCAGACGCGCCGCGCTGCCCCTCATCGCCGCCCTCGGCGGCATGATCGTCCCCGCAGCTATTTACTTCGCGTTTAACTACGGCGGCGACGGGGCCGACGGCTGGGGCGTCCCGATGGCCACCGACATCGCCTTCGCGCTTGGCGTGCTCGCACTGGCCGGCAAGGACCTGCCCTTCCAAGCGCGCATATTCCTGCTCGCACTCGCCGCCGTCGACGACATCGGCGCCATTCTCGTCATCGCGATCTTCTACTCGTCCGACATCTCGTTCAAAGCGCTGTTCATCGCAGCGGCTCTGCTCGGCGGCGTCTACGGGTTGCGGAAGGTCGGCCTCCGCGACCTCCAGTTCTACCTTTTCGCCGCGGTAGCTGTCTGGCTTGCCGTGTTCGAATCCGGAATCCACGCGACGATTGCGGGCGTCGCCCTGGGTCTGCTGACGCCAAGCAAACCTTTCTTCGACCTCAACACCTTCACCGACGCACTCGACAAGATCGTCCCGCGCGTCCACAAGGCCAAAGACGAAGACCGCACCGAGGCAGCGGAGTTCAACATAGGCCGCCTCGAAGCGCTCATCGTCGACAGCGAGGCGCCGCTCGACCGCCGCATACGCCGCACACACGCGTGGTCGAGCTTCCTGATCCTCCCGCTGTTCGCCCTCGCCAACGCCGGAGTCGAGATCACCGCCGAAGCCGCCGCCGAAGCGGTCAAGAGTATGGTCAGCATCGGCGTCTTCGTGGGCCTGGTCGCGGGCAAGCTGGCCGGGATCGTCGGCTTCTCGTTCGTGGCTGTCAAGACCGGCGTGGCCGAATTGCCCGAGAACCTTGATTGGAAGCAGCTCACCGGCCTGGCCGCCGTAGCTGGAATCGGTTTCACCGTATCGCTCTTCATCACCGAGCTGGCATTTACGCAAGGGCAGCAAGCCGGCCAAGCGAAAATCGGCATCCTAGCCGCCTCCCTAGCCGCGGGGGTGCTCGGCCTAGCCCTGCTAAAATGGGCCGCTCGGCAACGGAGCCGCGGCCATGACGCCGCGTCTAACTAACGCCCAGCGCCGCTGCTGCACTCTAACGCCGCCCGGACCTGCTCGCGCGCAACCGTCGCCATCTTGTCCGTCGATGAACGACACATCTCCCGCAGGTAAAACGCCGCGTGCGCCTTCGGGTGGTCTGGACGATCCCGAGGCGCGCCTGCAATCGCGTTGTTCGAGCGGCAGATTGCGGCGGAGTCAGCGCCCCGCCAGAACATCTAAGCCGCTTTCTTTACAGCGCGTTGGCTTTCGCCTGCTGAACGATGTAGTCGCTGACGCGCACGGCGTTCGCCATCATCGTCAGCGTCGGGTTTTGGCAGGCCACCGTCGGCCAGCTCGCGCCGTCGACGACGAACAGGTTTTTGACCTCCCAAGCCTGGCAATGCTTGTTGAGCACGCTGGTCTTGGGGTTGTCGCCCATACGGGCCGTGCCGACCTCGTGAATGGCGAACCCCGGAGGCGAATGCTGCCAGCCGCTCTGCGCCACGTCCTTGCAGCCGGCCGACTCGATCATCTTCGCCAGCTCCTCTTGGGCGTCCTTCCACATCGCCTTCTCGTTTTCGCCGTACGAGCAGTGAATCCGCAGCGCCGGAATGCCCCAGGCGTCGACCAGGTTGGGGTCCAGCTCGACGTAGTTCTCGTATTTCGGCAAGTGCTCGCAGAACGCGCCCAAGCCGATCACCCAATAGGCGTCGTCGCGCACGCGCCGCTTGAAGTCCTTGCCGAAGCCAGCCGAACCCGTATTGAACACGTGCCGCGCGCCGCCGGTGATGTGATAGCCGCGGATGAAGCCGCCCGCGTTGACCGTGTCGACGTTGCGGAAGCGGGGGACCAGGATGTGGTTCGGGCTCGTCGGCGGTCCGGACCAGCGCGGCTCGCTTTTGAGCATCGGCATGTGACCCTGGACGCTGCCCATGAGGTGGTCCATCAGGTTGTGCCCGAGCATGCCGCTCGAGTTCGCCAGCCCGCCGGGCGCCGAGTTCATCAGGATGCGCGTCGATTCCAGCGTCGAGGCGCCCAGCACGATGATTTTCGCTTTCACCTCGCGCGGCTCGCGAGTCTCGCGGTCGAAGTAGGCCACGCCCGTCGCGCGCCCGGACTTGTCGGTCATCACGTGGCTGACCACCGAGTCGGTCAGCACCGTCAGCCGCCCGGTCGCCTCCGCCGCGGCCAAGGTCACGAACGGGCTCGAGAAGTAAGACGTCGTGATGCAGCCGCGGTGGCAAGGCCCGCAGGTGTGGCAAGGCTGGCGGCCGTTGAGCGGACGCGTCAGCACGGCCGAACGCCCTTCGGTCACCACGCGGCGGAACTTGTTCCAGACCGCTTCCTTGAGGCGCTTTTCGCCGCAGCGCATCGCGAGCGCCGGCTGAAATTCGCTGTCGGGCACCTGCGGCAGGTTCTCCGCCGTGCCGCTGACGCCGATGAAGCGCTCCACGGTCAAATAGTGCGGCTCGAGCTCGGCGTAGTTGATCGGCCAATCAACGCCCCAGCCGTCGCGGCTCGCCGCCTTGAAGTCCAGGTCGGAGTGCCGAAACGCTCCCCTGCCCCACGCCAGCGACCGCCCGCCCAACGCCCGCAAGCGGATCCAGCGAAACTCCTTGTCCTTGGGATACGAGTAAGGATTCTTGAAGTCGTCGACCCACCACTTGTGGTTCGTTTCCTCACAGGCGTAGTTCAGCCGCTGCAGCGGCTGATTCCACATGAACTCCTTCGACGTGAAGCGATACTTCGTCTGAAAGCTCTGGACGTGCTCGCTGAAGTCTTGCGGGGTGACCTTCGAGCCCGCTTCGAGGACTGCGACGCGCATGCCGGCCTCGGTTAGCTGCTTGGCGGCCCATCCGCCGGTGGCGCCTGAGCCGACGATGACGGCGTCGAAATCGGTCCGATTGCGATTGACGATTTGCATGAGAGGACTGACTTCAATTTAGCGCGTTCGGCGCGGACGGCTGTCGGTCTGATTCGGGCTACGACCGACCCATCACGTGTTGGAGCTGAGCCGTATCCGCGTACTGCTGGAAGCTCGTCACTTTGCCGTCTTCGAATTTCCAGACGTGGCAGGCCTGAGCTTCGACGTCGCGGCCCGTCGCCTTGTACTTGCCGGTGTATCGCGTCTCGACGACGACGGTCCGCCCGGCGTCGTGGAAGTGGTGCGGAACGACCGTGAATCCGTCCCATTCCTCCATCAGCTTCAGGAAGAGATTTTGGACGATGGCGTCGGGCCCGACCCAGGGCTCGCCGTCCATCTTGTAGGGATTGCCTTCGGCCTCGCGCCACTCGATGTCCGGGCTCATACCGGCGAGGACGGTGGGAACGTCGCCCGCTCCGAACGCTTCGTAAAGACCCTTGATCAGTTCCAAATTGCTCATTGACTACCGCCTTGTGCTGCAAAAGCGGCGCCCGCGCGGACGCCGAATCCGCCATGATAGCCCGACTCGGCGGAAAAACGCCCGATGGAGCGGCTGTCAGTTGAGCTGCGCGAGTGTGCGCTTGATGTTGCCCATCCAAGTTTGAACGTCTTTGGCGTCGTCGCCCTCGGGGCGCAAGGCGGCGTAGATTTCGAGGTCGTTGAGCGCCTGTTTGCGGCGGCCGAGCTCTTGATTGAGCCAGGCGCGCTGCTTGATCTCGTCGGGCGAGTTCGGCTCGATCGCCAGGATCACGTCGATCACCTCGAGCGCCTTGCGGTATTGGCGGCTCGTCAAGTAGATAACGCGCAGGTTGTTGCACATGCGCAGAATGATGTGCTCATCGTTGACGGCCACAAAGTGCAGGTCGTGCAAGTCCACCGGCCGCCCTTGCAGCGTCCTTACCAGGTCGACGCAGCCTTGCCGGTTGAGCAGGCGCCCCTCGTGGTAGGGGTCGATGAAGAAGCGCTTGGAGGGCTCCTCGAACTTCACCAGGAAGTGGCTGGGCAGCGCGACGCCGTAGATCGGCAATTCGAGCTTGCGTGCGATCTCGAGGTAGACCACCGACAGGCTGATCGGGATGCCCGTGCGGCGCTCGAGCACATCGTTCAAAAAGCTGTTGCGCGGATCGTAGTAGTCGTGGCGGTTGCCCTGAAAGCCGTGGTCTTCGAACAGCACCTTGTTGATGGCTGAAACGACGGCGGCGCCGTCGCCGCGGCCCTTGAGGCGGCGCTCGACCGAGTCGGCGTAACGCTGCAACTCGTCGAGCACCGGAGAGATGTCAAGGTCGGGGTATTCGATGCGCGCGAGCATGCCGGCCGCGCGCCCAAGCTGGCGATTCGCGATGGGGTTGCGAATCAGTTCCGCGAGTCCGTTTGTCGCCGTCGCCGGCATCTATGCAGGCAGCATAGCAGTCCGGTCTCGGAGGCGCCGTTGGGGAACATTCAGCGCAACAACTTCGTAAAGAAAATCGAGGAGGCGGAGAGGGATGTTCGAGTTTCTGATCACGGCGTTCTTGGCGGTGGCGGCCGTGCCGTTCCTGCTGATCGCGGGCGTCATCGGATGTGCGTTGTGGGCGGCGTGGACCGTCTTCAAGGTCGCCTGGGGCGTGGCGTGGGCGGTCGTCGGGCTGGTGCTGTGCGGCCTGTTGATGGGCGCGCTCGCGGTCGGCTGCGGCCTGGCCTGGCTGATCTTTTAGGACTTGCGCCAGCGCAGGCCCAGGTCCAACTGCTCTTTGGCGTATTTGATGCTGCGCTCCATGTGGTCGAGCTGTTGGTGCTGGATCGCCGGGATCAGGTAGTCCGGCAGCTTGCGTCCGAGCAGATCCTCGTTGACCACAGGCTTGTCATAGGGCACGCCCTTTCTGACGAGAGTCAGGAAGCGCGCCAGGTCTTCGGCGCGCCCGTGCGGGTACGCCTTCCAGTAGTCCTGCTCGAGGAACGGCAATATTTGCGCGGGGCGTCCGGTGATCGGCTTGACGTAGACGTAGACGTCGGGCTTGAGCAGCTTGCTCGCCGTCGCCATGATGCGCTTGAAGTCAACCGTACCTTCACCAAGCGGCACCCAGTGCACCGCCGCGCCGCGCGGATGCTCGTAGACGATCGAGTCGCGCAAGTGAAATGTCAGAGCGTACGGGCCGAGGGTCTCGACCGTCGTGAGCGGATGCTCATGCACGAACACCGGGTTGCCGGTGTCGAGGTAGATGCCGACGAACTCCGTTCCGACTTCGTCGAGGAACATCTTGAACTCCCAGGACTGCAGGTCTTTGTGGACTTCGATGGCGAACTTCACGCCGGCGTCGACCGCTTCCGAGCGCACGCTCTTGAGCAGCTTCGACATGGTCTCGATGTGCTGTTCGATCGGCCCGGGCGGCAGTTGCGAGCGCATGCCGGCGATGATGCAGCGCACCAGCGGCGAGCCGATGGCCTTGGCGCGTTTGATGTTCAAACGCAGGTCTTCTTGCTTGTCGGCGAACTCTTCGGGCGAGTGCGGCAGAACCGCGCCCGTGCCGGTCTCGATGTGCAGACCGAGATCTCTGGTGCGCTCCCTGAGCGCAGCCCAGTGGCTGGGATCCATCGCTCGCGGATCCAGCGAGTCTTGCAGGAAGATCGCATCCAACTGATGATCGACCGAGAATTGCAGCAGCCGATCGTCGTGCCAACCGAACGATCGCAGGCAGTATGTGTTGTATCCCAATGGAAACAGCCGCGTCTGAGCGTTCAGTGCGGCTGCAATCGCGCCGAGTCCGGCGCCGAGGAAGGAACGGCGTGTCATCTTGTAGGAGCCCCGAGGAATATACCACGCGACGAAGGGTCGCCGCTGCCGTCCGGGATCAAAGTCGGCGAAGGCGGTGATGCTTCACGGACCCCGCTGCCCTTGCGGCCGGTCGCGTTAGCGGCTTGGGCCCTTCGGCATTCGCATTCAGGCCTTCGGCCGCGGTGAGATTCCCTTCCAAAATCCGGATTTGTCGGTTCAACTTCCTAAGCTCGCGGCGGAGAGTTTGGAGCGCCGCGTCGATTGCTGTGTAATTCATCGTCCCTTCTCGTTTTGATGCTCTCGTTGCTGTGTCTTGGCAGGTCGCCCGCGTTCAGAAACCTTCCGATTGACCCAACGACGGCGCCGACAGAGCCCATTTCACCCCAAAACCGTGGCTTCGTCTAGGCTCATGGCGAAAATTATTGAGCAAAATGCCCCACAAATGCAACAAATATCACCATCAATTCGACAGATGTACTGCACGACGACAACAAACTCGGGGGTCTCGTAGTGCGGGACTGGTCATATGACCCACAATGGTGGACCGTCAAACGCTTTTCAATCATTATTTCACTGAGCGAAGAAAGTCGTGACTGAGCCGGCCGGAGCTTCCAACAGCAGCGCGCCGTCTGTCAACGGGACGACGCCGATGTCGCGGTACAAGTCGCTTTCGTCTTCGGTCGTGCGAAATGCGTGGAATTGTGCGGCTTTCGCGCCGCGCACAGCCAGACGAATTTTTCGCGGCTCGTTTGCGATATTGGCGACGATCACGGCGTCGGGGTTCGCGGAGCCGTTCGAGGCGAAACCGATGACGGCGACTTCGGAGTCCATGGCGGAAGTCGACGCCACGCCCATTCCGGGCTGGCCCGCGCGCGTGATCTGCTTATAAAAGTAGTAGCCGCGGCGCACTTGCCATGCGCCGTCTTCCGCTACCTGGAAGGCGGAGCCGGGATTCGGGTCGCCGTTCACCCAGTGCGGCGGACGCTGAATGCCGGCCCAAGGGATGATCCCGTTCACCTTCGCCGTGTAGATGTTGCCGTGCATCTCCTTGATGTTGCGGGCGTCCATCTTGGACCAACTGGTGGAGGTGACCCAGGCGTGGAGATCCGGGCGCTTGGCGCGCAGCAGGTCGGTTCCCATGCTTTGGTGCTCGCCGAATCCCCGGCCGTAGTTGCCGTTGTAAAAGCCGTGAGAGGTGATCAAGGCCATCGCTTGGAGGGCTCGCGGATCGGCGGCGATCGCCCTGGCGTAGCCCCACCATCCGAAGCGATACCAGTTGCTTGTTTCGCCGGGCGTCACGCCGACGTCCGCCAAGCCGGCGGCGGTCAAGGCCGGGGGCAGACGCTCGAGGAAACTCGTGACCTGCTCGGGAGGCCAGAAGAGGTTGAAGTCGTGGCCGGGGTTGTCGGTGAGTCCGGCTTGGGTCCAGCGCCGCCAGTCCTCTCCTTCGTTGTGCAGCGACAGGTACTTCACCGGGAACTTCTCTTTGTCGCGGAGGAACTTGACCCAGTCGACCATGTAGCGGACCAGATCGTCGGCGAAAGCGGGGTCGAGGTCGCGGCCGCGGTTCGCTTTCTGCTGCGTCATGAAACCCGGCGGTCCGTAGAGCGTCGTGAGGATCGTGAGATCGCGGCCGTCGGCGCGTGTTTTCTTCAGTCCTTCGCGGACGAAGTAGCGCATCCACTGCGTCGTGCGCTCGTGATCGAAGGCTCCGCCGGGCGCGAGTTGGTGATTGGCGCCCAGAAACATCTTGACCAGGCCGACCTTCAAGCCGTCGGGACCGAAAACCATGTCGACGATCCGTTGGCGGTCGGCCTCGGACAGCAGGCTAAAGCCGCCGTACTCCTGGCGGAACTTGTCGTAGTCATAGGTATGGGCGGTCTCGACGTAGTTGAACCCGAAGCCGTCCCAGGGGCGCAGGATGTCAGAGAAGTCGACTTCGGCGCGGACCGCGGTGAAATCGAGGTCTTGCGCCGCGGCGGGCGGCGGCGCGAGGAAGAGCGTGAGGCTGAGCAGGAGAACGGCAAGCAGGCCGGCCGGGCGAGCGTTAGACATCGCCGACCATGATAGTGCCCGCCGCGAGGGCGGCGTCACGTCGAGAGGCTTGCTATTGTAAAGCGCGGTCGCCTGACCGCGGGGCAAGCCCTGACGTTTGAGACCGTTAGGGTTAGGTTAGGTAACCTGGCTCGGAACGGGCGAGTCCAACGAAGAAGAGCCTGGGCGAAATCCCTAAAAATCGCGCCCGGCGGTTGGGAAATAACGATATGAAGGGACTACGAGTACTGCTGGGGATTTTGGCCGTGTTGCTGGCCGCGACGGTAGCGCTGGACAGCGGCCTGGTGCGGGCGCAGACCAGCGGCCCGATAGGCGGCCCGAAGCGACCGCGGCCGCCGATTGAAAGCGGCCCGACGCGCGCGCCGGGCGGCCCGATCGAGCCCGGCGGCCCGGTTCCAGACGCGCCGACCGAGTTGCCGCCGATCCAGACCAAGGCCCCCCGGCGAGAAGCGAACCCCGGCGAAGTGCCGCTGTTCACCTCCGACACCAACTACGTCACGGTGGACATCGCGGTGCTCGACGACAAGGGCGTCTTCATTCCCGGCATTCCGGCCGGCAACTTCCAGATTCTCGAAGACGGCGTCCCGCAAAAGGTCGTCAACTTCGGCCAGAGCGAGGCGCCCAGCACGGTGTGCCTGCTGGTCGAGTTCTCGAACCTGTTTCAGCAGTATTGGACCGAGAGCTGGTACCAGACGCTCACGGCCACCTACGGGTTCGTGCAAACCCTGCGGCCCGAGGACTGGATCGCGGTGGTGGCCTACGACCTCAAGCCGGAGATCTTGAGCGATTTCACGCAGGATCGCAGCAAGACCCAAGAAGCGCTGCAACGCATGCGCATCGCGGGATATTCCGAGTCGAATCTGTTCGACGCCTTGGCCGAGATGGCCACGCGCATGAAAGACATCGAGGGCCGCAAGTCGATCGTCGTGATCTCATCCGGCATGGATACGTTCTCAAAGATCACCTTCAAGCAGGCGCGCCAGATCGTGCAGGAGTCGGGCGTGACGGTGCATACGGTCGGGCTGATGCAGGCGCTGCGCGAATACTACGACGCGCGGGGCGCGATGGGCTCGATCCAGCGCATGGACTTTTTGCAGGCCGACAATCAGATGCGCACGTTCGCCAAGGAGACCGGCGGGCTGTCGTTCTTCCCGCGCTTCTACGGCGAGTTCCCGAGCATCTTTCAGGCGTTGAATTACGTGATGCGCAATCAGTACACGGCGGTCTACCAGCCGAGCAACACCAAGCGCGACGGCGAGTACCGCAAGATCGAGGTGAACTTGATCGCGCCGGACGGCAAAGACCTGCGCATCACGAATCAAAAGGGCAAGCGCATCAAGTATCAGATCATCGCCAAGGACGGCTACTACGCGCCGCACGAAGTCGAATAGCGACGACTCGCAGCGCAGGGCGGAAAGCGCGGACATCTTGTCCGCGCTTTGTTTTGGAGCGCGAACGAGCAACGCCGCAAGCAAGTTAGACAGCGATTGTCAAGCGCTCGAAGCGCCGGTTTATCAGGGGTTTCGAGACGCGTTGACAGTACGAGCACGGCGTTGATAGTCTTCATCCCGCACGTCAAGACGCCCTTTCCGAAAGTCAACAAATGAAGCAATCCCGCCCACGCATTCTTTTGATCGACGACAACAAGCACGGCATGTTGGCTCGCCGCCACGTTCTCGAAGAGAGCGGCTTCGCGGTGGAAACCGCGACGAACGGCGTCGAGGGGCTCGCCATCTTCGAGAGCAGCGAGTTCGACGCCGTGGTCACCGACTACCGCATGCCGGGCGGCCTCGGCGGCCGTCAGGTGCTCGAAAGCATTCGGTGCGGCGAACGGCCGCGGACGCCGGTCGTCATCTTGTCCGGCTACGTGACCAAGCTCGGGCTGGCTGACGAGCTGCTGCAAGCGGACGCCGTGTTGCCGAAGGGTCCCGCCGAGCTCGAACAGCTCACGCGAGCGCTTGCGCGCCTCACGAAGCGGCCCGCCGCGTCGGAGAAAGCGCAATCGTCGAGCAAGCGTCGGACGGCGTAGCGAGGACGACATGGCGATTGAGATCACTTGGCTTGGACATTCGACGTTCCAGGTGCGGCTCGCAGGCGGCGAGGTCATCCTGATCGATCCCTGGCTCGACAATCCCAAGTATCCGCAAGGGCATCAGATCGATCGCGTCGATCTGCTGCTGATCACGCACGGCCATTTCGACCACGTCGGCAACGCGGTCGAAGTCGCGCAGAAGTTCAAGCCGCAGACGGCGGCGATTTTCGAGGTCGCGACATGGCTCGGCTCGCAGGGCGTGGAGAACGCGACGGGCATGAACAAGGGCGGCAGCGTCGAGCTGGCCGGCTGCCGCGTGTCGTTGACGCACGCGCAGCACTCGAGCATGATTCAAGACGGCGACAAGATCGTCTATGCCGGCGAGCCCGCGGGCTTCGCGGTGAAGGTTCCCGACGGGCGCACGTTCTATCACGCCGGCGATACCAACCTGTTCTCCGACATGCAGTTGATCAAGCGGCTTTACAAGCCCGAGTTGGCGATGCTGCCGATCGGCGATCTTTACACGATGGACCCCGAGCAGGCGGCGATCGCTTGTGAGTTTCTGGGCGTCAGCAAAGCGCTGCCGATGCACTACGGGACATTCCCGGCGTTGACGGGCACGCCCGCGAAGCTGCGCGAGTTTTTGGGCGCCGGCAGCGGCGTCGAAGTGTTGTCGCCCGCGCCGGGCGAGACGGTCGAATGGTAGCGACTGGCAGCCAGTGGTAGAGCCTTCGACACGACATTCAAGACAAGGCGCATTTCCGCCGATATGACTTCCGACAGACCGCGGCATCCGCGGCAAGGGGGCTTATCGCGTGAGGATCGACAGCTTTTCAACATCGGCGGACGTCCACAGCCGCGAAGTCGACCGCACTTCCCACACCCAGAGCGAGCAGTCGGGCCGTGAAGTCTCCGGGCGCGGCGGCGGCGATTCGGCGAGCATCTCGCCGCTGGCGCAGCAGTTAGCGCAAGCTCTCGACGAAAACTCGCCGGCGCAGGTGCGCCGCGTCGAGCAAACCCAGGAAGCGCTGCAGAGCGGGCATCTCAACGTCACCTCGAGCGAGATCGCCGATTCGCTGATCAGCGACGCGCTCACGGGTTCCACCGTGGAAGCGCGCTTGAGCGCCCGGGGCTGATGTGGCGAGCGCCGCGGAGATGGCCGACGAGCTCAAGGGCGCGCGCGCGGCCTTGGTCGCGGGACGATACCGAGAGTTCGCGGAACGGGCGCTGCGGCTCGAGGCGGCGACGCCGTCGTGGTCCGGAGTTCCGGGTCCTGCAATCCGCCGGGAATCGGCGGCGCTGCTGACGATGATGGCGCACGTGTCGGCGGTGCGCGACAGGCTGCTGGCGTTGCGCGGCGGAGGCGACGGCGGCTATCGCGCCGACGGCGCCCCGTCGACTGCGCCCCGGCCGCGGCTGAGGCGGGAGGCGTAGGGCGATGTCGGGGTTGGGAGGCGCGCTGAGTTCGGCGCAACGCAGTCTGGCGAGCTTCGGCGAAGCGCTGGCGCTGGTGCAGACGAACATCTCGAATGCGGCGACGCCGGGCTATGCGCGGCAGCGCGCGTCGTTGGCGCCGATCATCACGCCTAACGGGGCGACGCAGACCGGCGTCGAAATCGCCGACATCGAGTCGCTGCGCAGCGAGCTGTTCGACCGCCAAGTGCTGGCGGCCAAGCAAGCGCAAGGGCGGCTGGCGGCGCTGTCGGATTTCTTTGCGACGGTCGAGCCGACGTTCCGGCTCGACGGCCGCGGCGGCGTCGACCAGGCGCTCGACGCGTTCTTCACGGCGGCGGCGGGGCTTGCGACGAATCCGAACGATCTGAACCTGCGCAGCCAGCTCATCTCCAGTGCGGATCAGACGGCTGGAGCGTTCCGGCGGGCTGACGACGATTTGGCGCGACAGGCGGTGAACCTCGACACGAGCATCCGAGATATCGTCGGGCGGGTAAACGGTCTGCTGGGGGATTTGGCGAGCCTCGAGCGCCAGAGGAACGTCGGGGATCCGAAGACTCCGAACGCGGGGGTCGAGACGCGCGAGCAGCAGGCGCTCGAGCAACTGTCGGATTTGGTCGGCGTCGACTTGCTGCGGCAGCACGACGGGACGCTGTCGCTGGTGGCGGGCTCGGCGGCGCTGTTGACGGGCGTGGTGACGCGTCCGCTGAGCTTGACGACGACGTCGGAAGGGCTGCGCGTGCTCGACGCAGGCGGACACGACATCACCGCCGGGCTGCTGCGCACCGGAGGCCGCTTGGCCGGAGCGCTCGAAGCGCGCAATACGCTGCTGCCCGGGCTGCACGCCGACTTGGACCGCCTGGCGAAGAGCTTCGCCGACAATGTCAATCAGCAGCTCGGCCGCGGCGTCGATTTGACCGGGACGGCGGGCGCCGCGCTGTTCGACTATCGTCAAACGGCGGTGACCGGAAGCGGGCGCACGGCCGGTTTGACCGGAACGGCGACGCCGGGGACCGCGCCGTCGGTGACGGTGACGTTTGCGGGCGACGTGAACGGCGTTGTCACCGCCTCGCTCGATACGTTTGTGGCGGGAGCGGCGCCGCCGACCGCGTCCAGCGCCGGCGACACGGTGACGCTGCATTTGACGTCGGCCGACGGCGCGATCGACCGCACGATCACGACGGCGCCGTTGACGGGCTCGGAGACGGCCGCCGACCTGGCGGCGCGGTTGAACGACGGGCTCGCGCTCGACCCGCAATTGGCTGGACTGGTGACGGTTTCGGTCGCGGGCGGCGCGCTGAAGGTGACGCTCGACGAACAGGCCGGTCAGGGCTTCACGCTCGAGGCTTCAACCAGCAATCCCGGTTTCACCACGGGCCTGGAAGCGGGCGGCGCGCTGGGCGGCCAGTCGGCCGAGGAAATCGCCGCGGCGCTCAACGCGCAGGTGGCCTTGCAGCAGGATTTGACCGACGCCGGCATTCGCTTCGCGGCCGTCGGGGGCGAGATCCGGCTCGACGGCGATGTCAAGTTCGACTACACGGCGGCCGACAGCGATCCCGACGGCACGGGCTTCGCCTCCGGGCTTGACGGCGCGGCGGGGTCGGCCGGAGGCGGCGGAGCGGCCGGGACCCTGGAGATCACCGGCATCCGCGCGGCGCAGCTCGCGGCCGCCGCGGCGACCGCGCCCGGCGGCAACCAGAACGCCAATGCGTTGCTGGCGCTCGCGGACGCGGGGCTGCTCGACGGGTCGACCTTCAACGAGTTCTATTCGCACACCGTCACCGATCTGGGCGAGGCGGGCGCTCAAACACTCGCGCAGGCCGATACGCAGGAACAAGTGACCGCCGCCGCCGAAGGGCTGCGCGATAGCTTGTCGGCGGTGGACCTGAACGAAGAGGCGGTCGAGCTGACCAAGTTCGAGGAAGGCTACTCGGCGATGCTGCGCGTGATTCAAGTTATCAACGGCTTGACCGATGAGGTATTGGGGCTTATTCGATAGGCCAACACGATGCGCACCACCCTTCTCGGCCTGACTCGCTCGACGCTGCTGAACCTGCGCGGATCGGCGGCGCGCGTGGGGCGGGCGAACCAGCAACTGTCGTCGGGTCTGCGCGTGGAACGGCCGTCGGACGGCCCCGCGGACGCCGCGGCGATTGTGCGCACGCGGTCGGAGCTGGCCTCGATCGATCGCTTTCGCGGCAATCTCAACGACATCAGCTCGGAGCTCAAGGCTGTGGACGGCGCATTGAACGACGCCGTTTTAGCCTTGCAGCGCGCCGCTCAAATTGCGGCGCAAGGCGCCAGCGACACGACTGATGCACGCTCCCGCCAAGCGCTGGCCGGCGAGGCCGAAGGCATCTTCCGCCATCTCGCCTCGCTGGCGAACACGGTCTATGGCGGGCGATATGTCTTCGCGGGATCGCGCGACGAGCAGGCGCCGTTCGTCGTCGACGAGGCGGTCGCGTTCGGCGTGCGGTATGTGGGCGACGGCGCCGCCCGCGAGCTGACGTTTCCGGACCGGCGGCCGGCGGCGGTGTCGGTCCCCGGCGACGCGATCTTTTTAACGCCGGATGCCTATGTCGGTAATGGCAGAACCGCAACGACCGCCGTCGCGCCGGCGAGCTTGCCGGTCGGCTTGGGCGTGTCGTTCTCAGGCGACGTCGAAGGCGTCGTGAACGTGGACCTGCGCGGACCGTTCTTGGCCTCCGCTGCGCCCTCAGGCGCGACGGCCGGCGACACGGTGACGGTGAATCTCACCAGCGACGACGGTTCGATCGTCCAGTCGATCACGACCGCTCCGCTTGCCGGCGGCGAAGGCGCAACGGCGATCGCCGCGGCGCTCAACGCCGAGATCGCGGCGAACCCCGCGCTCGCCGGGGCGGTTTCGTTCAGCGACGACGGCGGCGCGCTGAAGCTTGCGGTGAGCGATACGGCGGGCACGGGCTTCAACTTCACCTCGATCGCGAGCGGGAGTGTGACGACGGGACTCGAGTCAGGCGGCGCCGCCGGAGGGTTTTCGGCGGAAGAGATCGCGGCGTCGCTCAACGCCGCCGTCGCGCAGGACGCGGCGCTGTCGGGCGCGGGCATTCGCTTCGACGCCGTCGACGGCGAGGTGCGTGCGGACGCGAAGGTCGACTTCACCTTCAACGCCGTCGACTTCGACCGCGGCACGAGCTTCCGCTCCGGCTTAGCGGGGTCTCACAACGTGGGCGGCGACAACAGCGCCAACGTCTTCGGCGCGCTGCGGGAGCTGATCTCGGGGCTCGAGGCCGACGACACCGCCAAAGTCTCCGAGGCCGTGTCGAAGGTCCAGCAGGCCATCGAGCAGGTCGGCCGCTGGCAATCGTTCTACGGCTCGACTCTCAACCAGGCCGAGACGACGCTCGAGACTCTGGCGGACCAGAAGACAGTGAACGTCGAGCGGCTATCGCAGCGCCAGGACGTGGATGTGCTCGAGGCGATCACGGCGTTGCAGAACGCCTCGACCGCCGAGCAGTTGACCATTCAGGTGGCGGCTCGCCAGCGCCCGCGGCTGCTCGACCTTCTCGGCTAATCCGCCGACAACCCGTGTCTGATCCGGCCGCGACGGCTGCTACTCTGTCTGGTTGCGAAAGGCGCTCTTTGTCGGTCTGACGACGCTCGATGTAGTCTTTGGCGTCGAGGGCATGCCGCGCGCGAACTCGAAGAACGTCGTGCGCGAATGGTTGCTGCTGGCGGGCGGGCCCGCCGCCAACGCCGCGGTCGCCTGCCGGGCGCTGGGCGGAGAGGCGACCCTGCTGACGGTGCTCGGGCGGCATCCGCTGACACACCCCATTCGCGAAGATCTCGAGGCGCACGGCGTCGCGATTCGCGATATGACGCCCGAGCGGACCGAGCCGCCGGCCTTCGCCTCGGTGCTGGTCTCATCGAACAGCGGCGAGCGGCTGGCGGTGTCGTCGGGCGGACTGCATCTGCCGCAGCCGGACAGCGACGCCGGCACGGTTGCGGATCTTCGGCCTGACGTGGTGCTGGTCGACGGGCACTTGATCTCGCTGTGCTGCGCGGCGGCTCGCGAGGCGCGGCGCGTGGGCATCCCGATAGTGCTCGATGCGGGCAGTTGGAAGGCGGGCTTCGAGATGCTGCTGCCGCTTGTGGACGCGGCGATCTGCTCGGAGGATTTTCGGCCGCCGGGCAGCGACTCGTCACAGCGCACGCTCGAAATGGTGCGCGAGCTCGGCGCGACGTTCGCGGCAGTGACGCAAGGCGAGCGCCCGGTGCTCTACTCTTCACCCGGCGGGTCGGGAGAGATCGCGGTCGAGCCGATCAAAGCCGTCGATACCTTGGGTGCGGGCGACGTGTTTCACGGGGCGTTCGTCGCCGGCTGGGATTTAACGACGGAAGGATTCGCCGCGGGACTCGAATACGCCGCGCGGATCGCTACGGTCTCGTGCCGTGCGTTTGGGACGCGCGCTTGGATTCGGTTGCTTTCGCAGTGAGCGCGGCGGCTGCGATTGGCGTGGCCGCCGAAAATCCGAACTTCAACCAGATTCCTGTTCCGGACGCGCCTCACAAGCGCGGCTCTGCATCTTTTGCGCGAGCGCTGTGACAGCCTCAGGCCCCTTACCAGCCTACGGGCTGGTCTTTGTTCTGCTCGTCGAGCCAGGCCTTGAGCGGGGCGAAGTAGTCGAGGATGGCGGTGGCGTCCATTTCGCGGCGGCCGTCGATCACTTCCAACGCTTCGGGCCAGGGGCGGCTGGCGCCCATCTCGAGCATCTTGGCCAGCTTTTCGCCGGCGGCCTTGTTTTCGTAGATCGAGCAGCGGTGCAGCGGCTCGGTGCAGCCGGCGGCTTCCGATAGCCCGCGGTGGAACTGGAACTGCAAAATGCGCGCGAGGAAATAGCGCGTATAGGGCACGTTCGCCGCGACGTGATATTTCGCGCCGGGGTCGAATTCTTGTTCATTGCGCTCGACCGGCGGCGCAATGCCTTGATACTTCAGCCGCAGGTCCCACCAAGCCTTGTTGTATTCGGCGGGGGTGATTTCGCCGGAAAAGACCTTCCAACGCCATTGGTCGATCAGCAGGCCGAACGGCAGGAACGAGACGCCCTCGAGAGCGCGGTACATCAGCAGGCCGATGTCTTTGGATGGATCGGTCGGCTTCGACAGGAAGCCCAGCTTGACGAGATATTCGGGCGTGATCGAGAGCGCAATGGTGTCGCCGACCGCTTCGTGAAAGCCGTCGTTGGCGCTGCCGCGGAACAGGTAAGGCAGGTTGTTGTAGGCGCGCTGGTAAAAGTTGTGGCCGAGCTCGTGGTGGATGGTCGAGAAGTCTTCGGCGTTGATCTCGATGCACATCTTGATGCGCAGGTCGTCTTTTTCATCGAGGTCCCAGGCGCTGGCGTGGCACACCACGTCGCGGTCACGCGGCTTGGTGAACATCGAGCGCTCCCAGAACGTGTCGGGCAGCGGCGCGAAGCCGAGCGAGGTGAAGAAGCCCTCGCCGTACTTGACCATGCCGATGGGGTCGACGTGACGAGCCTGGAGAATCTTGGTGAGGTCGTAGCCGCGGTCGGCGTTCTTGGGTTCGACGAGCGGGTAGATGTTCTCCCACGATTGCGACCACATGTTGCCGAGCAGGTGCGCGGGAATGGGGCCGTCGGCGGGCACGATGTCGCCGTAGCGCTCGCGCAGCTTCGAGCGCACGTAGGCGTGCAGCGAGACGTAGAGCGGCTTGACCTGCTCCCAGAGGCGATCCACCTCGGCGGCGAACTCGTCGGGCGGCATGTCGTAGCCGGAGCGCCAGAGCGCGCCGGTGTCGGCGAAGCCCAGCTCTTTGGCGCCCTTGTTGGAGAGATCGACGAAGCGTTCGTACTCTTCCTTCATGGGCGGCGAGAGTTGGCGCCAACCTTCCCAGATTTGAAGCAGTTCCTTCGCGTCGCGGCTGTTCGCCATGATGTCGGTCATCTCGGGTTCGGCCAGGCATTCGCCGGCGTGCTTGCCCGAGTCGGGACAGTATTTGTACTTGCCGTAGTCGCCTTCCATCTTGGTGACGATGTCGGTGACTTCCTTGCTTTCCGCGGGGTCGGAAGGCGCGGGCATGGTGATGGAGAGCTTGAGAATCTTTATGCGCCGCGCTACGTCCGTCGGGCAGGTCGAGGCCGTCGAAGCGTACGGTCTCCTTGGCGAGCTCGGTTTGGCGCGAGTTGTAGGCCTCCTGCGTTTGGGCCGCGAGGGTCTGGCTGTCGAAGTTGATGTAAGTCGATTGCAGCCAGGCGGCGTGACTCGCCGTGACGCCCAACTCGTGAAGCTCGTTCTCGGCGTTGTTGACGAAGTCCGTCGCCTCTTGGACCGTGGGCTTGGAGGGCCCTCCGCCGCAAGCGACGAGCGCGAGCAGGCCGGCGACCGGGAGCAGGAATCGCTTCATGCAAAAAAGATTACCAGGAGCGGCGCCGCCGCGGCGTGAGCCTAGGGCTAGAGCAAGGAGCCAGGACGCTTGTTGCGCTTCTTGCCCGGAGCCTGGCGCGCGAAGAGCTTGCGGCGCTCGGTCGCCCAGCCGTCGAGGGTGTCGCCGCGCTTCTTGTTGAACGACTTCACGTGTTGCGGGTCAGCGGCGCGCAGCAGCTTCCCTTCGTCGACGCCAACCGAGCGGCGGTCTACATGAGCCGTCGCCTTGCCGTCGAAGACCTTGAGGCGCGGGCCGCGGCCGAGGCGAACATCGAGGCGGTAGACGCCGACTTGGTCGGTTTCGACGCGCAAGCCGTCCATCACGACCGTGACGATTTGACGATTGAAGGGATCGCGCAGATCGATGACGGCGGAACCTTGTCGCAGCTCGAGCACGACGGCGGCGTTATCGCTCGAGACCACATAGAGCTCGGAGTTGGCTCCTGCGCGCGCGACGCTGAGCGAACCGAGCTCGACTTCGGCGACGCCGGCGTAGGTCCGCAGCGTCTGGCCCGGATCCAGGAAGCGATTCGGAAAACCTTCGCCGTCGAAGCGCTCGCCGTTGATGACGATCTCGCCGCGATAGAACGAGCACAAGCCGGGCCGGGCGCCCACGACATGTTGCGCGGCAAGGGGCCCGGCGGACAGGGCCAAGAGCACGAGATGGCGACGAGAGGATCTCACACCGAGCCGTCTCAGCCTAACGCATCAGGAGATAACGCAAGCGCGAACCTATGGCCGTAATTCGGCCGACACGCAGCCGACATGAGCGTTGTCTCATTCGGGGACCTTGGACGGCGGAACTCACTCGTGAGCCCTCAATTGCGCGTGTGCGCGCAGCCGAACAGCTACGCGCACACGAGGCGATTGACTCGCTAAAACGAGAGCTTCAGTGCGAGCTGGGTGATGCGCGGGTCGCCCGCCGCCCGGATTCCTCCAAAACCGCCCGAGGTTACCGACGTCGTCGGATCGTTGAAGTTCGTCTGGTTGAAGATGTTGAAGAACTCGCCGCGGAATTGCAGGCGAACTCCCTCGGTAATGGCGAAGTTCTTGAAGAACCCCATATTCCAGTTCGTCAGCGAAGGTCCGCGGAAGGCGCCCTTGCCCACCGTTCCGAAGTCTCCGACCGCCGGAATCGTGAATTGCGTCGGATCGAGGAACTCCTGGCAGGGCGCTTCGCCGGGACGGCAACCGCCGGGCCCGCGCGAGCCTGTGCCCATCTCATCCGGAGTTCCAAGATAGACGGCCCGGTCTCCTCCGAGTCCCGTCCGAGATTGATCGCGCCCGGCTTCAATCGTTAGCGGGCCGCCGGTCTGGGTCTGAAACACTCCCGTGACCTGCCAGCCGCCAAACACGTTGCGCATGAGCCCCGGAGCGGCCGCGAGGTCCGGAAGATCCCACACATAGGACAAAACCAGCCGGTGTGAGTGGTCGAAGTCCGATGGCCCGGAGTTGAACGGACCGAAGCGCGGATCGTCGAACGGAACCGGGCCGCGCGACGAGACGCCGGCCGTGTTCGAATCCTGCCCGAGGCCCATGTTGTCGAGGCTCTTCGAGAATGTGTAGTTCGCCAACAAGGTGATCCGCCGCAGCAAAGCGGGTCCGCCGGCTGATCCGGCGCGCTTCTCGACGCCGACTTCGAGCGCGTTGAACGCCGCGTTGGCGCTGTTGCTCATCATCTGGATGCTCGAGAACTGCTGGAATCGCCGGCGGGCGTCAGTTCCGGCGGTGCTGTCAGGGATGTAGAACGCGTTGTTGAGCTCAATGTTGTTCGACAAGAAGCTCGAATGGGAGCCGACGTAGGCCATGCGGAGCAGCGTGTCGGACGAAACCTGTCGCTCGAGGGTCAGGTTCCATTGATAAATCGTGGGCGTGACGAACTTCTTGGAAGGGTCGAACGTCACAACGAGGACCGGCCGCGGGAACGTCGCGTCGGCGGGCGCCGGGAACGGCTGCGGGAAGAAGTCGGGCGAAATGCCGGTTCCCTGCCATGGATTGGTAAATCCGCCCTGCGGATCGGTCTGCGTTATCTGCGTGCTGAACGGAGTTAGGATCTCGAAGCGATTGTTGCTGATGGCCGAGATGCGCGCTTGGTAAAACACACCGGCGCCGCCGCGGATGACCGTCTTGCCCGAGTCGCCCAAAGCATAAGCGAAGCCGAGGCGCGGCCCGAAGTTGTTGTAGTCGGCGCTGGTTCCGGCGCCGTCGTTCGGGAAGCCGGGGTCGCCGGGGTAGAACAGCCCCGGAGGCGCGTTGAGGTAGACCTGAGAAGTCTCGCCGGCGTAATAGGCGTCTGGACGGAATTGCGCCGCTCGCCCCTTGGTCTCGTCCCACGGCAGCAGCGGGTCCCAGCGGATTCCCATATCCAAACTCAGCTTGGCGTTTACCTTCCAGGTGTCCTGCACGTAGAGAGAGGGGAAGACGTTGAAGGCGTCCTTATAGTCGCGGTCGCCTTGCTTGAAGGTGCGCAGTTTGCCGAGCATCATGCTGGCGAGCGCGTTGTTGGTGATGTCGTTCGTGAAGCTGAACTGCCCGTAGGCCTGGAAGAAATTCCGGATCACGATGTGCGCGGTCTGGAACTGGCCGCCGAACGAGATGCTGTGCGATCCGTGCGTCCAACGGAGGTTGTCGCGCACCTCCGTAGCCACTCGCGGGAAGGCGGCCTGCGTGGTGGCGCCGACGCTAAAGAAGCCCGATGCGTTTATCGACTCGATGGCGGAGGGCGCGCCGCCGGGCTGCGAGATTTGAACGCCGAAGTCGGTGACGTTGGGAACGCCGTCGGGCTGGCCGCGCATGTTGCGATCCCGCGAGAGCGTTAGGTAGAGCTCGTTGATGAGCGACGGGTTCTGGATGTGCGTGTGCGTGATCCCGAGGTTGTCGTAGCGAATGTCGGAGAAACCGGTGAGGGTAAGAAGATTCGAACCGTCATAGGCGGAGTCGTTCTTGAAACGGTCGAAGAAGTAGCGTGCGGTCAAGCGATCCTTCTCGCTGAACTCGTGATCGAATCGCGTAACGAATTCGTCGTAGTCCTGGGCGATCCTGCGGTTGTAGATCACGCGGCCGTTGCCGCCGACATTCGGCACGTTCTCGAGGAAGTTTTGGATGGAAGGATCGAGCCGATCCTGCGGAATGATGTTGTTTGGGAACGGCGTTCGCGTCGTGGGATCGATGACGGTGACGGCCGAGCCCACCGGATTATTGGGGTTGTTCGCGTCGAGCAACGCCGAGAAGTCGCCTTGGCGATTCGCATTCGTCGGCACAAAACTGCTCAGTCCGTTTTGGACGCTGCGGATACGCGTACTTTGCCAGCCGGCGAAGAAAAAGGACTTGTTCTTGACGATGGGTCCGCCGACCGTGGCGCCGAACTGCGTGCGCTTGAGCGGGTCGGTCTCGTCGGCGAAGAAGTTCCGCGCGTTCAAGGCTCCATTGCGATGGAAGGTGAACAGCGTGCCGTGCACTTCGTTCTCGCCGGACTTGGTGTGCGCATTGACGACGGCGCCGGCGTTCTGTCCGAACTCGGCTTTGTAGTTGCTGGTTTGGACGCTGAACTCCTGCAGCGCATCCGGGAACGGGAAGGGCGCGTTGACGTCGGTATAGATGTCGTTGTTGTTGGCGCCGTCGAGGTTGTAGCTCACCATGTTGGCGCGCGCCCCGTGGATGGAGTTGGTCTGCGCGCCGGGGAACGTCTTGGTATTCCCCTGATCGATGCCGTTGCTGGGCGCGTTGACAGCGCCGCCGACCAGCAACATCAACTGCGCGGCGTTGCGTCCGTCCAAGGGCAGCTCGACGATGCGCTTTTCTTCGATCACCTGACTTAGAGTCGGCGTCGAAAAGTCGGGACTGACGGTCTCGGCCATGACCGTCACGGTCTCTTGCGTCGTGCCGATAGCGAGCTCGATGCGAATGGTTCGATTTTGGTCGGCGAGCAGCGTGACGCGGCTCACGTCGGTGCGGAAGCTCGGGGCTTCGGTGGTGACGGTGTACTCCGATGGCCGAAGGGCCGCGGCGACGAAACGACCATCCTCGCCGGCGGTTACTTCGCGAGCGAGTCCGGTGCCCGTTTCGGCTATTTCAATGCGAGCACCCGGCAGAACCGCGCCGGAAGGGTCGACGACTACGCCATTCAGCGTCGCTGACCCCTGAGGGAACGCGTTGACGCCAAATAGGAAGGAAAAGACGACACAGACGAAACCCCACTTTTTCATGACAACTCCTCAATTTTGCAGACTGAAGGTCTGAAAGGTGACTAACAGTCGCAGCAATAGGCGCGTAATGTTCTGTCGACGCGAGACGCAAAACCCCGGGCCGGATCGTAACAGCCGATTTTATCGAAGTCAAGGAGCGGCGAGTTTGAACGTATATTTCCCTTTGCAGTAGTGCTAATTCGGACGCAATTATAGTGGTTTTCTGGGAAGACCTGCCATAAATCGGGTGGCGGCGAGGGGGCGGCCAAGCTTCTGCTCGAAGAGCCCACGAGCGCGGGTAGCAGGCCGAAGCCCGGCTGACGCCCACAACGGTCGACGCTCACGGCCAAGCGCGCTATTCTGACCGCTGAAATGTCGACTCGACTCTACGTTCAAGACGTCACCCTCCGCGACGGGATGCACGCCATCCGGCACCAATACACGGTCGAGCAGTGCGTCTCCATCGCGAAGGCGCTGGATGACGCCGGAGTGGATGCGATCGAGATCACGCACGGCGACGGGCTCGCCGGGTCGAGCTTTAACTACGGCATCGGCCGTCACACGGATCTGGAATGGATCGAGGCGGTCGCGGGAGCCATTCGGAACGCCAAGCTGACGGTGCTGCTGTTGCCGGGCATCGGCACGGTCGAGCATTTGGAGGAGGCGTACAACGCCGGGGCGCGCTCGGTGCGCGTCGCGACGCATTGCACCGAGGCGGACATCGCGCAGCAGCACATCGAGGCCGCGCGCAAGTTGGGGATGGACGTGGCGGGCTTTCTGATGATGGCGCACATGAGTCCACCCGCCGAGCTGGCGCGGCAGGCCAAGCTGATGGAGTCGTACGGTGCGCATTGCGTCTATGTGACCGACTCGGCCGGGGCGCTGTTGATGGACGGCGTGGCGGAGCGCTTCAAGGCGTTCAACGACGTGCTGCTGCCGGAGACCGGGCGCGGCATGCACGCGCACCACAATCTGACGCTGGGCGTCGCCAATACGGTGGTCGCGGTCAAGCACGGCGCGACCCGCGTGGACGGCTCGCTCGCCGGAATGGGCGCGGGAGCGGGCAACGCGCCGCTCGAGGCGTTGATCGCCGTGCTGAATCATATGGGGGTCGAGCACGGCTGCGATCTGATCAAGCTGATGGACGCCGCCGAGGACCTGATCCGCCCGCTGCAGGATCGGCCCGTACGGGTCGACCGCGAGACGCTTTCGCTGGGGTACGCGGGCGTGTATTCGAGCTTTCTGCGGCATGCCGAGAACGCATCGGAGCGGTATGGCGTCGATACGCGCGAGATCTTGGTGGAATGCGGCCGGCGCAGGCTGGTAGGCGGCCAGGAGGACATGATCGTCGACGTGGCGTTGGATCTGGCGGGACGCTAGCGGAAGGGGCGGGTGGCGGACCCGGCGCGATTCGAACGCGCGACCTACCGCTTAGGAGGCGGTTGCTCTATCCATCTGAGCTACGGGTCCCTGGCCCTGCTGGGCCCATTATCGCAACCCGGCCCACGTCGGTACGCGGTTTGTCTCGAACACTTTCGGTTGGCTCGGATGACCCTCCCTGCGAGCCTGTGTGAAACGAGCGCTCGTGTTGAGCCCGCAAGGGCGGAGCAACGAACAGCCCCGGATCCAGCGGAGCGGAATCCGGAATCGACTGGACCGAAAGGATTGGAAAGAATTATCTAGGCTCGCGGTTTAGGACCCCGGGTTCCGCTATGCTCGACCCGGGGCTATCAATTGCTTCGTCCTCCGGACGAGTCCGCGCTGGCGGTTGCCTTCATCGAATGGCTAGGGCACGTAGCTCAAGTCGCTACGGAATTGCGTGACGATCCACTTCGAATCGACCACGTTCTCCAGCAGTTTCGCCCGCGCCGCCCGGGCTGCGTCGCCGCCCTTCGCAATGAATGGATTCGGCTCATCGAGACTCGCCCAATCGTCCAGCGGTGAGGCCATGACGCGAAGGCGGCGCCTGCGTTCGCCGTACAGCGGTTGATAGACGATCGGTCCCGGCAACCCCAGTTTCTTGCGCAGAGGCATCCATTCGTTCTTGACGACTGCGTCGAACTGATCGAGCTTGCCATCGGCGATCGTCACGCTGACCATCAACCTCATCGGCGAGTCTCCCTCCCAAGGATTGCTGCGGTCTTTCATGACCGCGCCGACGATGGCCCAGCGGTCTTTGCACTGGACCGGTTCGGCTAGGCGATGATCTCGTCGATGATGCGGCCGCCGATGTCGGTGAGCCGCTTGTAACGGCCTTCGTGGAGATAGGTGAGGCGGTCTTGGTCGAGGCCCATCAGGCGCAATAGCGTCGCGTGGACGTCGCGCATGGGGACTTCGGCGCCCGCGGATCGGACTGAGAATTCGTCGGTCTCGCCGAACGTGGACCCGGGCTTGACGTCGCCTCCGGCCATCCAGACGACCAGGCCGTATTGATTGTGGTCGCGGCCGGGCGTCGGAGTGACGAGGTTGTTATCGAAAGGCGTGCGGCCCATCTCGGAGGCCCAGACGACAAGGGTTTCGTCCAGCAGGCCGCGGGCCTTCAGATCGGCGAGGAGGCCGGCGACGGGCTTGTCGACTTCATGGCAATGCTTGGGCAAGCGGCCTTCGATGTTGCCGTGATCGTCCCAGCGATCTCCGCCCGCGCCATGGAGCACGTTGACGTAGCGCACGCCGCGCTCGACCATCCGCCGCGCCAGCAGGCACTGCCGGCCGAAGGGCTCGGAGACGGGATCGTCGAGTCCGTAGAGCTTGCGAGTGGCGTCGCTTTCGCCGCGCAGGTCGACGAGCTCCGGCGCCTTGGCTTGCATGCGGAAGGCGAGCTCGTAAGAAGCGATGCGCGCTTCGAGCTCGCCGGTGTTGGTGCGCTGCTCAACGTGACGCTTGTTGAACCAGCGCAGCATGTCGAGCTCGGCCTCTTGTTGGCCGGCGGTCAGGTCGGCGCGACGCTTGAGGTCGACGATGGGCGTATCGCCGGAACGAAACAGCGTGCCTTGGTAAGAGGCCGGCAAGTAGCCCGCTCCCCACACGCCCGCGCCGCCGATTGTGGCCCCGCGGTGATCGCCTAGAACGATATAGCCTGGCAAGTCTTGGTTTTCGGTTCCGAGGCCGTAGGTCAGCCAGGCTCCGATCGAAGCGCCGCCGGGCAGTTGGTTGCCCGTGAGCGTGTGATAGACGGCGGGGCCGTGATTGTTGTTATCGACCTTGACGCCGTGGATAAAGGCGAGGTCATCGACTTGGCCGGCCAGGTTCGGAAGCAAATCGGACATCCAACGGCCCGATTCGCCGTGCTGGGCGAACTTCCAGTAAGGCGGAATGATGCGGTTGGGCGCGGCGGAGAACGTGGCGAGCTCGCCGACGGTTCCCTTGGCCTGCGGCATCTGTTGGCCGGCGTATTTTTCGAGCGCGGGCTTGTACTCGAAGGTGTCCATCTGGCTGACGCCGCCTTCCATGAAGAGGAAGATGCAGCTCTTGGCCTTGGCGGGCACTTGCTGCGGACGGACGGCCAGCGGGTTGTCGCGCGTCTCTTCGGCGGCCAGCAGGTCGATAAAGGCCAGCGAGCCGAGCCCAAGGTAAGAGTCGGCGAGCAGGCGCCTGCGCGAAATCGGTCGTCTGGCGGCTTCTAGCATCGGCGGTCTCCCTTCACTCGACATAAAGAAATTCGTTGGAGTTGAACAGCACGCGGCACAACGAATCGAGCGATCCTTCAAAGCGTTTGAAGCGTTTCAGCTCGTCTTTGTCGGGAGGGCGATCGAGGATGATCTCGAAGGCTTGCTCGATTTGGCGTTTCGGGTCGTCGCCGACCGCGGTTCGAATGTTGTCGGCCAAGCGCGCCGATTCGTCGTGCACGAGATAGCCGTTCATCATTGACAACGCCTGCAGCGGGGTCGTGGTGGAAGAGCGGCGCTCGCAGGACTCGCTGAAGACGGTCGCGTCGAACGCAGCCATCATGGGCAGCGGCAGCGAGCGACGCTGGAAGATGTAAATGGAGCGGCGGCGGGCGTCTTCCTCTTTTTCGTTGGGCTCCCACATCAAGCCGCCGGTGCGGCCGTAGCGCGCCAAGTCGGCGAGGTCGCCGGGCAGCGGCGGAAAGACGCTCGGGCCGCGCATTTCAGGGTTCAGGCCGCCGCTGAGGTAGAGGATGCCGTCACGGATCGCTTCCGCTTCCAGGCGGCGACGCTCGAATCGCCACAGAAGATGGTTGTCGGGATCTTTGTCGTTGCCGGCGGCGGCCGGGTTCTCGGCGGATTGACGATAGGCGTTCGACAGCAACATCAGGCGGTGCATCTTTTTGATGCTCCAGCCGTTCTCGACGAAGGTGACGGCGAGCCAATCGAGCAATTCCGGATGCGTGGCGCCGGAACCGTTTTTGCCGAAGTTGCTCGCCGTTTCAACGATGCCGCGGCCGAAATGGTGTTGCCAGATGCGGTTGACCATGACGCGCGCGGTGAGCGGGTTGTCGGGGCTCGCGATCCACTGCGCCAGCGTGAACCGCAAGCCGCGCGTGGGGAATTGACGGTAGCGGTCGGTGACCAGCTCAGCGGGCTCTGAGTCTCCGGTGATCGCGCTGGGGTACCCCGGCTCGACGGCTTCCGCGGGCTGGCGGTAGTCGCCCCGGGTCAGCACGTGCACTTGCGGGAGCGGCGGGCCGCTGGGCGGCCCTGGGGCATTGCGGACGGTGAGGACGACGGGCTCCCAGCGCCCTAGACGCCGGCGATAGACGTCCAACTGCCCGGAGAGCTCGGCGTAGCGCGCGATCTCTTCTTCGGTGAACGGATTATCGGCTGCGTACTTGTCGTTGACGGCCTCGCGAACGTCTTCGACTTGAAGGCTGTCGAAGCGGCCCCCTGGATCTCCTTTCCCTGCGGCGTAGGCCTGCTTCAGCGCGGTCATCAAATGCGCCTCGTAGGCATCGAGGGCTTGTCGCTCCTCGGGGTCGCCGGTGCGCTCGGCGTCCGCGAGGAGTTTGGCGTGAAGGCGGCGTTGGGATTCGTCGAAGATTTGGCTGTCGTCGCGGCGCATCTCGAGACGCAGGTCCTTTTCGGTCAACTCTTCGCCCTGGGCCGCTTGGCGGCGGACGTCGATGAGTTTTTGGCGTAGATGGGCTTCGAGCTCATCGAGCTCACGCTTTTCGGGTCCGTCCTTCAAGCGTTGCTCGTAGTATTCGATCTCTTCGTTGGCCTTTTTCGCAAACTCAGGGTCGGCGTAGGGCACTTCAGGAAGGGCCACGCCGCCCTGGCGGTCTTCCGCCTGCACGGCGCGAAAGAAAGCCTGGAGGCGGTAATAGTCCTTGCTGGGGATGGGGTCGTACTTGTGGTCGTGGCAGCGCGCGCAGCCCATCGTGAGCCCGAGAAAAATCGAGGAAGTCGCGGTAGTAACCTCGTTGAGCAGATTCTGGCGGACTTCGGCGGCGACGAGATTGGAGCGGTCCCAGGGCGCCAGACGGAGAAAGCCTGTCGGGATGTAGCCCTGGGGATCGGGGATGTAGTTGTTGCGGGTCTTGCTGTGTTCGTCGGCGCCGGCGATTTGCTGCACGACGAATTGGTCGTAGGGCATGTCGTCGTTCAGCGCCTGGATGACCCAATCGCGATAGCGCCAGGCATTGCCGATAGCCCCGTCGCCCTCGAGGCCGCTGGTCTCGCCGTAGCGCACCAGGTCGAGCCAATGGCGGCCCCAGCGTTCGCCGTAGCGCTTGTCGTCGAGCAGACGATCGACGAGCCGCTCATAAGCGTCGGGCGCATCGTCGGAGAGGAACCGTTCGAGCTCTTCCGGGCTGGGCGGCAAGCCGATGAGGTCGAAGTAGACGCGACGGGCCAGCGTGCGGCGGGACGCCGGCGGCGCGGGCTGCAAGCCGGCCTGCTCGATCTTGGCGAGAACAAAAGCGTCGATCGGGTTCAGCGCCCAGCCGCCGCCGTTGACCTCGGGAAGGTCAGGCCTGACGGGCGGAGTGAACGGCCAGCCCTTGTCTTGCCTCGTGAGCTTGATCACCGCCGGGTCGAGAGTTTCGATCCAGCTTGATAGCAACTCGACGTCGGCCGCGGGCAACTCGCCGCCGAGCGGCATTTTAGGCGTTAGCTCACCTTTAACTACGAGAATGAGCGGGCTCTTTTCAGGATGGCCTGGGAATACCGCCTGGCCGAGACGCGCCCCGCCGCGGACGAGGGCGTCCAAGCTCGCGACCGATAAGCCGCTCGCTGGAGTCGCTTCGCCGTGACACTTGGCGCAGGATCCCTCGAGGACCAGCCGGACATTTTCCGGGAAATTCGGAGTCGCGGCGGCGGACGCAACCGCGGCGGGTAAGATTAGGGCTGCCAAGAGCCGGCAGGGCGACCGGAACCGGAAATTCACGCGCTTTGATGCTACCCCGAACCCGCGCGCCTTGCAATCAAGTGGACTCGCGGGCGCCGATGGTTGTAGGCTCGCGTGTGAAGGGTCGCCCTCCGTGTCTGAGTCCGGCCAAGGCTTTCCTTAACATGAAAGCTTGAGCACCGAACAGCCGATTTGGATAAGAGAAACGATGTTAGACCCAGAGCAGCGGCCCCAACTCAACACTCACCAGAAGGCGCTACGCATCAACCTCGACCAGATGCGCTACGGCGCCTTCGCCGAGATCGGAGCCGGTCAAGAGGTCGCGCGCTGGTTCTTCAAGGTCGGCGCGGCGGCGGGGACGATCTCGAAAACCATATCGGCGTACGACATGAAGGTGTCCGACGCGATTTACGGGCGCTGCGACCGCTACGTTTCCCGCCAGAGGCTGCAGAGCATGCTCGATTACGAGCACAGTCTCAACCTCGAGCGGTTGCGGACGCAGCGCGGGGACAACACGGCTTTCTTCGCCTTCGCCGACACTGTCGCGGCGCGCAACTACAAGGGAACCAACGAGTGTCACGGCTGGATGGGGGTCAAGTTTCAGGCCCATCCGCGCGACGAAGACAGCCAGATCACCATCCACGTGCGGATGCTGGACCACGAGAACGGGCTGCAGCAGGAAGCGCTCGGCATCGTGGGCGTGAATCTGCTGTACGCGGCGTTCTTTCTGCACCACAAGCCCGAATCGATCATCGAGTCGCTGCTCGACAACCTGACGACCGAGCGCATCGAAATCGACATGATCGAGTTTTCCGGCATCGAATTCCGGCATGTGGACAACCGCGTGATGAGCCTGCGGCTGGTGCAGCTCGATTTGACCGGAGCGGCGATGTTCGGGCCGAGCGGCGAGGTGCTGCAACCGACCGAGGTGCTGCACAAGAAGCCGATCTTGGTCGAGCGCGGCAGCTTCAGGCCCGTGACCAAAGTCAACATCGACATGGTCGACTCAGCGAACAAGCAATTCATCCAGGACCCGGACGTGGCGGGGCAAGAGATCGTCGAGCTGATGGAAATCACGATGCGCAACTTGCTTGCGACCGGCGAGATCGACCTGCGCGACTTCTTGGCGCGGGCGGACGTGCTGGCCGCGGCCGGCAAGACCGTGCTGATTTCCGACTACTTCGAGTACTACCGGCTGGCGACCTACCTGGCGAGCCACACGAACAAGCCGATCGCCGTGACGCTTGGCGTCTCGAGCCTGCTGGAGCTGTTCGACGAGCAGTACTACGCGGGGCTCGAAGGCGGCATCCTCGAGGCGTTCGGCAAGCTGTTTACGAAGGACTTCCGCATCTACGTCTATCCCCTGCTCGACCAGAAGACCGGCGAGATTCACACGGTCGAGGACGCGGCGATACCGGCCTCGCTCAGGGACCTTTACGCGCACTTGGTGAAGCGCGGCATGATCCGGCAGCTCGAGCACTACGACCGCGACGTGCTGCACATCTTCTCGCGCGACGTGCTGCGGCGCATCGGCGCCGGGGATGAGAGCTGGGAAGAGATGGTGCCGCCGACGATCGCCGAGACGATCAAGCGCCGGCAGTTCTTCGGCTACAACGAAAGCGCTGTGGCTTGAGCGCTAGAACGGCTGCCTCATGCTGCTGATGATTTGATTGAGGACCCGCTCGGCCGGGTAGTGCTTGATCAGGTGATCGCGGCCCCAGCCTAACGCCTTCGATTCGACGAACATGTAGCGCGCGGCGGAGCGGGAGTCGTCCTGGTTGCCGCGGATTAGCTTTTGACAGCGCTTGACGTATAAGTCGAGCGCGCCCGGCACTCCGGCGGCGGCGGCCTTGGAGAGCTCATCGGCCAGTGCGGCGGCGGATCGTAGGGCGTTGGATGCGCCCACGCCGGCCGTCGGCAGAAACGCCGTGTTGGCGTCGCCGCACAGGACGATGCGGCCGTTGAACCAATCGTGCGCGCGAATGTCAGTCATCGGCCACGCGAAGAGCTTGTCGGCTTGCTCGAACGCCGTCCGGACCGACTCGTCACGCTTGCACAGGTCGCGTAAGGCGTCGGCGAGTTGCGCGCGCACTTGCGCCGTCGACGTGTTCTTGTCGGCGACGTCGCTGGGCAGCCCGCCGACGAACATGCAGCGTTCGGGGACGGGATAGGCGCCGAAAAAGAAGCCGCGGCCCCAGTACTCGCGCACGAGATCGTCGGGATAGAGGCCGCCGGGTCCCCACCACGTCCACACGGTCCAGCCGGCATCGAAGACCTCGGGTTCGGGGAAAGCTTGCGCGCGGACTTGGGAGTGAATGCCGTCGCAGCCCACGACCAGGTCGAAGGCCTCTTCCCCGCCCTCGCTGAAGCGGACGCGGACCTCGTCGCCAACCTGATCGAGCGCTTCGTAGGTGACGCCCATGCGCAAGTCGACGCCCTCGCAAGTCCGGCGCAGGATGTCGATGAGGTCGCTGCGCGGCAGCGTGATCATGGGGCCGATGTTGTCGGTGAGCTGCGACATGTCGACCTGCTGGAGGATTTCGCCCGCACCGTCGGCGATCTCGTAGCGACGCGCCTCGACGCCGCGCGAGATGAATTCGTCGTACGCGCCGAGGCCGTGCAGTACGCAGCTTCCTAGCGGATAGAGGCCGATGCCATAGCCGATGTCGGCGTAGCGGGCGGCTTTTTCGATGACGACGGGACGGCGGCCTTGGCGTTGGAGCTTGGCCGCCAGAGTGAGCCCCGCGACGCCGCCGCCGATGATGAGTACACGCATTTTCAGTTGAGGTGAAACCCGGCGGCGCGCCGGCGTTTCAGAGGGGCGAATCAGCCGACTCGGACAGCGGCGTCACGATGCTGTAACGCTCTTCGGGGTCGAATCATCCACAGGCAGTATCGAACGCCGCGGGAAACGTCCGTCCGACGGCGATGTTTAATGTTTTCAATCGACTAGGAGCAGCAGATCGTGTCCTTCCTTTCATATTCGACGCTCTCGCTCAGGCGAGGCCTTTCCTGTTTCGCGCTTATTTTACTTGCCGGTGTCGCCGTCGCGGCGGCTCCCTCGGTTCGCAGCAATCCCATCGGCTTTGAACCCAATCGCGGGCAGATGAACGAAGCCGCGGCCTACCGCGCTCGCGGGCTCGCGTACTCGGCCTTCCTGACGAGCGAAGGTCCCGTTCTTGCGTTTCACTCTCGCTCGAGCGATGAAGCCTTTGCGTATCGCGTCCGTTTCGCGGCCAGCCCGGGCTCCGCGCGCTTCACGGGTATCGAGACGCAGCCGGGAACGCATTATTATTTGCGGCCGGGCGAAGCCGGGTTGGCGACGAACGTCTACCGGCGAGTGCGGCAGAACGGCGTCTATCCGGGCGTCGATGTCGTGTACCACGCCACGGGAAAGACGCTGGAGTACGACTTCACGGTCGCGCCTGGGGCTGATCCCGCCCGTATTGCGCTCCGCATCGAAGGTCCGGACGCGATCCGCATCGACGACCAGGGCCGACTCGTGCTCGACACGCCGAAAGGGAGCTTTTACCAGTTGGCGCCGGTGGCGTATCAGCAGACGCCGGAGGGACGCCGCGACGTCGTGGCCGCCTATGCGCTGTCAGAGGACGGGACCGTGACGTTCGCGCTGGGCGAATACGACCGCCGGCAAGCGCTCGTGATTGACCCTGTGCTCGACTATTCGACGTATCTGGGCGCCGGCGACGGCGACTTCGGCAACGCCGCGGCGGCCGCTGACGACGGGTCCGTGTACGTCACCGGCCGGACGGATTCGTCGGACTTCCCGGTCAGCTCGGGCGTGTTTCAGAATCAATTCGGCGGCGACCAATCGGACGCCTTCGTGACGAAATTCAATGCGGACGGGTCGCTGGCGTTCTCGACTTTTTACGGCGGCGAGAAGACCGACTTCGCGAACGATATCGCGCTCGGCTCGGACGGCTCGATTTACATCGCCGGTCAGACCGCGTCCGCGTCGCTGCCCGTACAAGGCTACGACGAAGGCTTCTCGGGCGAGATCGACTGCTTCGTAGCGAAGTTTTCGAGCGACGGCAAGCAACTCGAATATGGCACGTACCTGGGCGACGGCGACGAAGACGTCTGCAACGCGATCGCGGTCAATGACGCGGGCGAGGTCTATGTGGTCGGCTACACGGCGTCCCTCGACTTCCCCACCACGGACGGCGCGGTGCAGAGCGTCAACATGGGCGGCCGCGATGCGTTCGTCGCGAAATTGAGCGCCGACGGGGCCAGCTTGCTGTACTCGAGCTTCTTGGGCGGCAGCGGCGACGATACGGCCTACGACATCGCCGTGGGTGCGAACGGCGTGCATTACATCGTCGGCGACACCGCCTCGAGCGACTTCCCGATCGCGGACGATGCGCAGAGCAATCTCAACCGCGGCCGCGACGCCTTCCTCGCGGTCGTGTCGGCGGACGGCGCCGACATGATGTATTCGAGCTACCTCGGCGGATCGGAAGACGACTTCGCCACCGCCGTCGCCGTTGGAGAAGACGGGACGATCGCGGTCGCGGGCGAAACGATTTCGAGCGACTTCCCGATCGCGGGAGGCACGCAGGGCATCCTGGGCAGCGCGGGAGACGAGGATGCATTTCTCGCGCTGCTGACGGACATGGGCCGCACGACGATGTTCTCGACCTTCCTGGGGGGCGGCGACCGCGATTTCGCAACCGATGTGGCGATCGACTCGAACGGGCGCATCTACGTCGTGGGCGCCACCGACTCGGATAACTTCCCCGTCACCTCGAACGCGTTGCTGCCGGACGCGCGAGGGAATCGCGACGCATTCGTCGCCGAGTATGAACGCTCCGGAGGGGGCATTCTGTTGTCAACGTATTTCGGCGGAGAGGAGAATGACGAAGCGTCCGGCTTGTCTGTGAGCGACAACGGCGACGTCTACGTCACAGGGTTCACGAGATCGAACAACTTTCCGCTGCAGAACGCTTTCCAGACCGGGTTTAACGACTTCGACATCGGCGGCTTGGAGATCCCTTCAGAAGCCTTTGTGATGAAGGTTTCGGCATTACCGAACGAGGCCCCGTTGGCGACGGTTTCCGCGGCGACCTTCGCCGTCGGTCCGGTGGCGGGCGGCTCGATCGTCTCGGCGTTCGGCCGGAACCTGGCCGATTCGACCGAAAGCGCGACCAGCCTGCCCCTGCCGACCGAGCTCGCCAACGTGCAGGTACGGGTGACGCCGCTGAGCGGAAGCCCGTCGATGGCGGAGCTTTTCTTCGTCTCGCCGGAGCAGATCAACTTCGTCATGTCGGCGATTTCAGCAAATGGGGCGATCAAGATCGAGGTATTGAAGAGCGGCTCGGTCGTCGCCACGGGCTCTGTATTAGCCCTGGGAACCCAGCCGGGCATCTTCACCGCCGACTTCTCGGGCTCGGGCGTCGCAGCAGCCTACGTCGTCCAAGATGTGAACGGCGAACAAATGCGTTCACTTACCTACACCGAAACGGCGCCCGGAATGGTGGAAGGCAATCCGATCGACCTTTCCGCCGGTGACACCGTGGTCGAGCTTTACGCTACGGGTCTCAGCGGCGCGCAGAACGTCACCGCAACTGTGGCGGGCCAAGAGGTTGAGGTGCTGTTCACAGGGCCGAACGCGGACTTCGTCGGCTTGGATCAGATGAACATCCGCATTCCGCAGGCATTGGCCGGGATGGGGGAGGTTCCGATCGTGATCACGGCTGACGGGAAGATGTCGAACACCGTTACCGTCACGATTCAGTAATCGTCACTTGCACTAGTCTGTCCCAAAATCACGCACTTGGCCCCGCGGAGTCTTCTTCGCGGGGCTTTTTTTCGTCAGCCGAGCTTCAACGCGTTGGCGCGCACCTTGTCCTCGGGCACTTCGATGCCGAGTCCGGGCTTGTCGGGCACCGTCACGGTGACGCCGTCCATTTGCATGCCGTCAACCATCAAGTCCGCCAAGAACTGGGGTCCGTTGAGCTCGGCGGGCAGCAGCAAGTCGAGGGTGGAGTAGAGGTGGACGGCGGCTATCAAGCTGACGCCGGCGTCGGTGAGGCCGCTGCCGAGCAGGCCCAAGCCGTGAGCCTCGGCCACGACGGAAGACTTGTAGCAGTTGGTGACGCCGCCGCTCTTGGGAACTTTCAACACGACCAGGTCGGCCGCTTCGAGCACGGCGGCGCGCGCGACGTCGAACGATGAGAACGAGCCCTCGTCGATTGCAACCGGATAGGGGCTCTTCTCGCGCATGCGGCGCAGTCCGAGCCAATCCTCGCTGCGCACCGGCTGCTCGAAGCAGCGAATTTGCTTGAAATCGCGGATCGCCGTGAGAAAGCGCTCGAGGGCGATGGGGTGGTAGGACTGGTTGGCGTCGAGCCAGATCTGGATGTCGGGGCGCGCGGCGCTGATGGCTTCGAGACGTTTGACGTCGAGGTCGGCGTCGCCCGACACCTTCACCTTGAAACACTTGCAGGCGGGAAACTTGCGAACCTCGGCGGCCATCGCCTCGGGCGTATCGATCGAAACGGCGAAGCAGAGCTCGACGGTGTCGCGAACCTTGCCGCCCAGTATGGCGTGCAGCGGGAGGCCGGCGACCTTGCCCTGCAAGTCGAGCATGGCGATTTCGAGGGCGCTCTTGGCGAAGGGCGCGCCGTTCGATACGGCGGGACGGATCGTCTCGTCCATTTGCTTCTTGAGCTTGTTGAGCTCGAAAGGCGTCTTGCCGATAGCGAGCGGCGCGAGATAACCGCGGATCGTGCCGACTACCGACTCCACCGTCTCGTAGGACCAGTTCGGGACGGTATTCGTCAGGCCCCAACCGACGTGGCCGTCCTCGGTTTCGGCGCGCACGAAGACGTATTTGCCGGGAGCGCCTTTGCCGCCGACTTGGCCGACGCCGATATTGAACGCGGAACGAAATTCGATGCCGGTGGGCAGGACCTCGATTTTGCGAATACGCCAATTGCGCTGATCGACGCCGGCGGCCGGAAGCGCCGCTGCGGCGCCGAGGCTAAGACCCGCGCCTGCGATGGAACGGGCGAAGGCCCGACGGTTGGAATGCATCTCGAAGGGAAGCTTAGCGGCTTGTCCGGAACCAGGCAAGCTCGGCCCAGCGCACGGCGGCGGTGGTGCTCGGCACGCGCTCGGAATAGAGCGGGCCGGAGTCCCGCTGCTGGGGAGGGCCGATGACTTCCATGCCTTCCGGCGTGACGACTACGCTGCGGACGTGGCCGCGTGGGCCGGCGCGCGGAAGCTCGCGGCCGTTGAGCTGGAAAAGCACGCCGCCGGCGTTGCCGAGCTTGAGCGTCACCTCGTCGCGGGCGTCGACTTTGCGCATGTCGCCGGCCTGCAGGATGCCGTCGATCACGCGTTCACCATCGGCCTCGGCGCGAATCCAGACGGTCTCGATGACCTCGAGCTGCAGCTCGATCGGCATGGCGGGCTTGGAAGCCTGCGCCACCGCCGGAGTCACCTGGGGCTGAAGCTGCTCGCGGTCGGGCGCGGGCGCCTCGACGGCGGCGGTCTCTTGCGCGGCCGGCTGGTCGGCGTGCCACATCTGATAGGCGTAGAGCCCGCCAAAAACGAGACCGACGCCGAGGACCAAACTGCCCAGGGAATTCCCGTACGAACGTAAGAATTCAGACGTCCACTGCGCCACTTTCGACCCAGGGCGTTCCACTAAAAAGGGATCGGTCTCGGACAGAAATTCGTCCGTGTGATCAATTTTGGGAGAGGCGGCCATGGCGGCCTTGACCAAGCGCGAGGCCTCGTCGGCGTCCAGGCCCGCGAGGACGGCGTACTGGCGAGCGAAGCTGATGTTGAAGACTCCGCCCGGAAGCCGTTCAAAATCCTCGCCTTCGAGCGCCTCCAATTGAGGCACACTAATGCGCGTCTGCTCCGAAATCTCGTCTAGCGTCAAGCCTCTCTCCTGCCGGCCTTGGCGCAGGAACTCACCTACGGATTGCATGCAATTCCACTCAGGGCCTTCAGGGTATACTAAATCTCTCGTTTAATACAACTCGGGTTCTTACCGCGCTCTTGCTGCGCGTTCTCCCTCAAAAAATGCCCGGCGATCCGCTGGTTTCCGTCGTAATTGTCAACTGGAACGGCCGCGAGTGGCTACCTGGCTGCTTGGCTTCGATCCGTTCTCAGACGCTGCGGGATCTCGAGGTTGTCGTTATTGATAACGGGTCCAGCGACGGCTCCGAGAAAGCCCTGGAACAGGCGGCCGCGGCGGGAGAATTAAGGCTGATCCGCAACGAAAAGAATCGCGGATTTTGCGCTGCGAACAACCAAGGAATTGAGACAGCGCGGGGCCGTCTGGTCGCGCTATTGAACAACGACGCCGAGGCGCATCCGGACTGGTTGGCGGAACTGGTCAAGGCCATCGACGCGGAGCCGACTCTGGGCATGGCGGCGTCGAAGATTTTGCGGTACGACGACCGGTCGCGGATCGACAAGGTCGGTCACTTGATCTACCCGGACGGGCAGAACCGCGGACGCGGCGCCGGGGAGGTCGACCGCGGCCAATACGACCAGCTCCAAGACACGGCCTGGCCGGACGGCTGCGCGGCTCTTTATCGCAAACAGATGCTGGACGAGATCGGAGGATTCGACGAGGATTTCTTCGCCTACGCGGACGACGCCGAGCTAGGGCTGCGCGGGCGCTTGGCGGGTTGGGGAGCGGTGTACGCGCCGCGCGCCATCGCGTACCACCGCGTCGGCTCGAGCCTCGGGCGATACTCGAAGCGTCGCTTGTTTCTCATTGAAAGAAATCGGCTCTGGCTGGTGGCAAAACTCTTTCCGCTGCGGCTTTGGCCGGCCGCGCCGGTGTTCTTTGCGCTACGCGCGGCGGCGACGGCGCTGTCGGCGCGCAAGGGGGTGGGCGAAGCGGGGGCGGCACGAGGCGAAATCGGGACGTTGGGACTGTTACAATGCCTCGTCAGCGCAAACATCGCAGCCCTAGCGGGCTTGCCGAGGATGCTTGCCAAGCGCCGCGCGTTGAAGCGCGTTAGGCGCCTGAACGGTGCGGCCGCGGCGGCCCTGTTGCGACGCTACCGCATCCCCCTGGCTGATCTGGTCTCCCGCGGCGCCTGAAACCTAGCCTGTGAGCATGAGCAGCACCTCGGCCCTGGACGCGACGCGATCGCGCTGCCCCGCCTGCGGAGAAGAGCGACGAACGCTGCTGTTCGAGGGCGCAGACCGCCTCTACCGCACAACCGATCGCCGTTTCCGCATTGTGGAATGCTCCGGCTGCGGCTTGATCAGGCTCGATCCGACCCCGAGCGCCGAGGAGCTCAAACAGTTTTACCCGGGCGACTATTGGTGGGAGGCCGACGACGGGCTGAACGGACGCCTCGCGGAGATGTATCGCCGCTTCGTGCTCTCCGATCATGTGCGATTCGCCGCGCGCGCGATCGAACCTCCCGGGCCGGTGCTCGACGTGGGCTGCGGCGGCGGATTGTTCCTGCACGACTTGAGCAAGCGCGGGTTCGAGACGTACGGCGTGGACATCTCTCGCGACGCCGCGCGAATCTGCTGGGAGCGGTTCGATATTCCAGCCGCCGTGGGCGCGCTGCCGAACCTGCCGTTTCGTTCCGGCAGCTTTGGCCTGGTGACGATGTACCACGTGCTCGAGCACCTGCACGACCCCGCGGCGGCGGTGCTGCAAGCCTGGCAGTTGCTGCGCCCCGGCGGCCGCCTAGTGGTGCAAACGCCGAATGCGGCGAGTTGGCAAATGTTGCTTCTGGGCGAGCGCTGGAGCGGCATCGACGTGCCGCGGCACTTGATCAATTTTCGTGACCGCGATCTGGAGGCGTTGCTCGACTATTGCGGCTTCAAGGTGTTGCGGCGGAAGTATTTTTCGCTGCGCGATAATCCGGCCGGATTGGTCACGAGCCTGTGGCCGTCGCTGGAACCGGTGGCGCGGCGCGTCAGGGGCATCAAGGAAGGACGCTGGGCGGGGTTGTTGAAAAACTTGCTGTATCTTTCGCTCGTTACAGCGGCGACGCCGGTTTCGGCTCTCGAGGCGCTGGCCGCCGCCGGATCGACGATCATGTTCGAGGCGAGCCGGCAAGGGGAGGCTTGAGTCTTGCTCGAGCGGCGTTTCGGACGCTACGTTCCAGCCTTTGTGCTGCGCCGCTTGATGGGCGTCGAGACGGCGATCGAGGAGGGCGTTCGCGCGTTTGCGGCGGACGCTGCGCCCGGCGCTCACGTGCTCGACGCGGGTGCGGGCGAAGGGCGGCACCGCGAGCTGTTCCGATCGCAGAAGTTCATCGGCGTGGACCTTGCCGTAGGTGACGCGGCTTGGGATTATTCGAAAATCGATTGTCTGGCCGACCTCGAGGCGCTGCCCTTCGGCGGCGCCGCGTTTGATTGCGTGTTGAACATCGTGGTGCTCGAGCACACGCGGCGTCCGCAGGCGGTCTTGAACGAGATTGCGCGGGTGTTGCGGCCGGGGGGACGTCTGTTTTTGGTCGTGCCGCAGCAGTGGGAAGTGCACCAGTCGCCGCATGACTTCTTCCGCTTTACGCGCTACGGGATCGAGCACTTACTGAGCGAGGCCGGGCTGACGGCGGAATCGATCGAGCCGCTCGGCGGACACTTCTCGCTGCTGTCGCGGCGTCTGGTGGGATCGCTGAACTACTTCCAGGGCGGGATGCGTTGGGCGGCCTTCCCGTTGGCGGCTCTCGTGGTCGGGCCGGCGGCGCTGCTGCTGCCGATGTTCGATCGCCTAGACTCGAAAAAGGAGACGACACCAGCCTACCGATGCCTCGTTCGAAAACCTTGATCGCGCTCGCTTTGACCTTGTGCGCCACGTCGGCCGCCGCCGACCAGCCGGCTGCAGTACGCCGCGGCCGGCGAGCAGGCCCTCGGCTATGTAAAAAAGGCCGTGTCGTTCGGCCCGCGGCCGACCGGATCGGAGGCGCAACGCAAGCAGCAGGCGTGGATACTCTCGGAACTGCACAAGCTGAATTGCGAAGTGGAGGAAGTGGACTTCCAGGCGTTGACGCCGCTCGGCACGCGTCAGATGAAGAACATCGTCGCGAAGTTCGGCAAGGGCGAGCGCGTGACGGTGGTCTCAGGCCATTACGACACCTACCAGCGGCCGGGAATCAATTTCGTGGGCGCGAACGACGGCGGCTCGTCGACGGCGGTCTTGTTGGCGTTGGGTTCGCTGTTGAATAAGGAGACGTTGAAGGACTCGGTTTGGCTCGTCTTCTTCGACGGCGAGGAGTCGGTGGTCGAGTGGCGCGGCAAGGACAATACCTACGGCAGCCGGCGGCAGGCGGCCGAGTGGCAAAGAAGCGGCGCGCAAAAGCGCATTCAAGCGCTGATCAACGTCGACATGATCGGCGACGCGGATCTGACGGTCGAATACGAGGCGTTCTCGACGCCCTGGCTGCGGGATTTGATCGTCGAGACCGCCGACCAGTTGGGATACATGGACCACTTCCGCCGCGGCGCCGAGCAGTATGTCGACGACGACCACGTGCCGTTCTTGAAGGCCGGCTACGCGGCGGTCGACCTGATCGATTTCCACTACGGGCTGCTGAACCGCTACTGGCATTCCGAGGACGACACGGCGGACAAGGTCAGCGCCGAAAGTCTGGGCGTGATCCTGCACGTCGTCGACGAGAGCCTCAAAAAGATCGAGAAGCGCGTTGAGTAGTCGCCGATTCCTCGTATTCGAGACGGGCGGGACGAAGCTGGTCGCGGGCGTGGCCGGGCCGGACGGACGACTGCTGGATCGGCGAACGGCGATGCGAGATCCTGAGGCTCGCGCCCCGCAGAGTCTGGCGCGACTCGTCGAGTTGGGCCGGGCGTTGAAGACCGACCACGAGCAGGCAGGCGCATCATTCACGGCGATCGGGATGGGGTTCGGCGGCGGCGTGGATCGCGCGTCGAACAGGCCCCTGCCCTGCTTGCATGAGGACGGCTGGGAGGCGCTGGACGTCGCCGGCGCGCTCGGCTCGGCGTTCGATCTGCCAGTCGCCCTCGAGAACGATTGCAAGGCGGCGGCGCTGGGTGAGGCTCTATTCGGCGCCGGAGTCGGAGCCTCGAGCGTGCTGTATGTGACGCTGGGAACCGGAGTCGGAGGCGGGCTGGTACGGAACGGGCGCATCGTCGAGCTGAGTCCGCGCGGGGAAGTCGAGATTGGGCATGTTCACGTGCTGCCCGACGGACCCGCATGCGCCATGCGGAAACTTCGGGTGCGTGGAGGCGTTGACTTCCGGACCGGGCGTCGCGGGGTTGGCGGCGTGGCTCGAAAAGCGCGACCCGGCGGCGGCGCGGGAGGCGCAGCGGCCTTTTCGTCCCGAGACGCTGTTTGCGGACTGGCGCGTGGGAGAGCCGTTCGCCGCTGCCGTGGTAGAGATCGCCGCGCGCGGGTTGGCTGTCGGGTTGGCTGCGGCGGTGAATCTGCTGGCGCCGCAGCGTATCGTGCTCGGAGGCGGCGTCGCGACCGGCAATCCCGATTACTTGCAGCGCGTCGAGCACTTGATGCGGCCGCTGGTCGTGCCCTATTTCGCGGATCACTGGGACATGCGGCTCAGCGCGTTGGGAACCGACGCCGTGTGCCAGGGCGCCGCCGCTCTCGCGCTTGATTTAGCGACTCGCTAATAGGTCGCGGGCCAGCTTGATTCGTTTTACGTCGCGATCGGCGTCGCAGGGGTGAGCCCGCAACGCGTCGAGATACGAGTCGGGAAATCCCACCGAGCGGGCGCCGGCCAAGATGAATTCCACATACCAGTCGAAAGGGCGCAACGCGGGGTCGACGAAGGCGGCTTCGGCGAAGTAGCTCCAGGCTGTGAAATCTCCCCCGTCGCTCGAAACCGTCAGCGACCGACGCCGGTAACCGGTTTCGAAGCCGTCGAGAATGGCGATTTGTTTTTCGCTCAAACGATAGAGAGCGCCGACGACTTCTCCGCCCTCGAACGCATGTGCGTCGGCTTTCCCTGAGCCGTCGCGGCCGCGCTTGTGAAAGCGCAGCTCGAATCCTCGCGCGACAGCGATTTGCGGCAGTGCGTCCATGGGACCGATGCGCCCTTCGAGCCGACGGCGCAGCAGATTCGACCCGTAGGCGAAGTAAAGCACTACACGAAAACTAGCCCACTAACTGGCCGTATCCAAGCCACTTACGAAGACTGCCCATTTGGCCGCCATGATATCCCTCGTGAAGCGCGAGGAAGTTGACGGCTCCCAGCAGCGACTTGTCCGGGCCGGGAAATTCGCGAGGAGACGGCTGGGCCAGCTCGGCGGCCGAGATGCTTTCAAAGCATTCGTTGAGCGCGGCGGTCGCAGCGTCCCACGATTGGCGAATGTCCGCGAGAGGCGGGTACGCGGACGGCTCGGCCAGCGTGACGCCGCGGCCGAACAGATCCTTCCAGGGCTGGGCGGTTTCGCGGCCGAGCATGTTGAGCAGACCGCAGCGCGTGTTGGTCAGATGTCCGAACAGCCAGATCATCGGATTGAGATTTTCCGGGGCGCGGTAGAGGTCTTGTTCGTTCAGGCCGTCGAGAGAAGCGGTCACGAAATAGGCGCTAACGCCGTATTGGCCGGCGGCTGGGGCGAGTGTGGGTTCCATCGTCTTGATCCTAGCTCCAGTGCATCTGTTGTCGAGATTCGATTTTGGCGTCGTCGAGCTGCATGCCGAAGCCCGGTCGTTCGGGCAAGTCCAGCTTGCCGTCCACGGGCCGCGGCGGATTCTTGTCGAAGTAGTAATAGTCTTCCATTTTGAGGATGAGAAATTCGACCAGCGGGCAGGTCATCGGCGACTGCGAGGCGACCACGTGCAGGGAGGCATGGATGTTGTGGCCGTGCGGGATGACGTGGGCGTCGTAGGCCGAGCCCAGGGCGCAGATCTTGACGAGCTCGCTGACGCCGCCGCACCACTCGGGGTCGGCCTGGACGACGCTGATCGCCTCGGATTCGAGGAAGCGCTTGACCTCCCAGCGGCCATAGAAATGCTCGCCGGTGGCGACGGGGATCGTGGTCTCGCGGGCGAGTTGGACGAAGCTCTCCATCTTGTCGACGGCGAAGGCTTCTTCGATCCAACGGGGGCGGTACTGCTCGACGGCGCGACACCAGTTGACGGCATAGTTATAGTCCCAGCCTTGAAAGGCGTCGAACATGAGGTCGACCTCGGGACCGACGGCCTCGCGGAGGGAACGCACGAGGGCGATGTTCTTTTCGAGGCCGGCGCCGCCGTCGCCGGGTCCGTAGGCGAGAAACCACTTTTGGTGACTGAGGCCGGCCTGCTTGAGCTCGGCGGCCTTGCGTGCGGCGGCGTCAGGCTCGACGGAGTAGCCGAGCGTGCTGCCGTAGATCGTCGCCTTTTCGCGGGTGGGCCCGCCGAGCAGACGATAGACCGGCGTCTCGTAATAGCGCCCGCGCAGGTCCCAGAGAGCGTTGTCGACCGCGCTGATCGCCATCATGTAGTGACTGGCGCGGGAGTGGCGGTTGAGACGGAACATCTGGTCCCACAAGGTCTCGACGGCCAGCGCCGGACGGCCCAGCAGGAAGGGGCGCAGTTGGCGATCGACGACGACGGCGGCTTCGCTGTCGATGGGACCGTAGAGGCCTTCGAGGCCCTGGTCGGTCTTGATCGCGAGGTAGAGCGCGGTTTTGTTGATCGTTCCGGGACGGCCGCCCTGCTCGACATACGGCTCGGGGCGCTCGGAATCGTAAACGTACAGCGGCTTGACCTGGTATTGGCGATTGGCGCCGATGGTTCCTTCGTAAGAGCCTTTGAGCTGCCAAATTTGGAGGTCGGCGATCTTCAGCGAAGGGTCTTGGGCGAGCGCGATTGCGGGGGCGGCGAGGGTCGAGAGGAACGTGCGACGTTGCATCGCCCGCGATTTTAGCGACTTGGCGGCGTGCGTTGTTTTTCGCAGGCCTCGAAAGTCGCCGTTGTCGCCGCGGTTGCCTTGCTCGGAGCGCGCCGCGCGAAGAATCGCCGGCGACAGCCGAGTAAAATCGTCTCGCCTACTTCAGCTCTTTGACGCCGATCTCGCGAAAGCGCTGGAAGAGCTGCTTGCCCTCCGGAGCCTTGCAGCGGTCGCCGCCGTGGACCTGCACGGCGATATGGCCGTCAGTGCGGCCGTCGAGCGCATGGTTGCCGGTGTCTTGGAAGTCGGTGATCTTCGCGCCGTTCAGCCAAACCTGGATGTGCGGGACGTCGCCTTCAATGCGGGCGCGCAGCGAGTTCCAGTCGTCCTTCTTCCAGTGTTTTTCGTAGTCGGTCGAAGGTGTAGTCTCGACGCCTTCGAGGCGCTCGCCGTAAACGCCGCCGACGTTGCCGCCCTCGAGGTAGTCGATCATCACCTGGTAGCCCTGGCCCGCCTCGCCCGAGCGCAGGAACAAGCCGCCGTCGCAGCCCCAATCGGGCTTGATTTCGAGGTAGACCTCGAAGTCGCCGTAGGTCTTGTCGGTGAGCAGGATGCCGCCATTGCCGGGCTTGTCTTGCCGCGCCGTCAGGACGCCGTCGAACACGCGCCATTCCCACGTGTCGCCGTGATGATTCGTCTGCGAAACGTGCCAGCCCGCGATATTCTGGTGGTTGAAAATCGACTCGAAGCCGGCGGGCATTTCCGCAGCCAGGGGCAGCGCAAGCAACAGGGTCGCGAGCAGGACTCTCATCAGCCGCATATGATAGCGCGCCGCTGCTACCGTTCCGGAACCTGCGGCGTCTGATGTCCGTAAGTAAACCCATGCCGCTCACAAAAATTCTCGGGATGCTCTCGGTCGCCTTGTTCGCCGCTTCCGTCGCCGCGGCCGACCAGGCGCCTTGGCCGCAGTTCCGCGGGCCGCAATCGAACCCGGTCGCCTCGAATCCGCGCCTTCCGGACCGCTGGTCCACGACCGAAAACGTCGAGTGGTCGGCGGAGGTGCCGGGCCGCGGCTGGTCGTCGCCGATCGTTGTCGGCGACCAGGTGCTGCTGACGACGGCCGTTACCGACGGCGCCTCGAAATCGCCGCAGACCGGCACGGACTTCAGCAACGATTACGTGGCCGAGTTGATGAAGCAAGGTTTGAGCGAAGACGAGGTGATCAAGAAGGTCTACCAGCGCGACATCGAGATGCCCGACGAGGTCACCTTGCGCTATTACCTCTACGCGCTCGATCTCGAGAGCGGCAAGGTGCGCTGGCGGACGGAGTTTCACAACGGCCATCCGCCGAGCGGACGACATCGCAAGAACAGCTTCACGTCGGAGACGCCGGTCAGCGACGGCGAGTCGGTCTACGTCTACGTGGGGAACCTCGGCCTGTTCGCTTTCGACCTGGAAGGCAAGCAGCGCTGGTCGACGCCGCTCGAGGCGCACAAGATCTATCTCGACTTCGGCACCGGGGCTTCGCCGGCGCTCTACCAGAATCAGCTCATCGTGTTGAGTGATAACGAGGAGCAGCAGTTCCTGGCGTCGTTCGACAAGGCGAGCGGCAAGGAGCTGTGGCGCACGAAGCGCGACATCCACGGCGAGGAGCCCCGCCAGTCGGGCTGGTCGACGCCCTTCATTTGGGAAAATTCCGAGCGCACCGAAATTGTCACCATCGGCCCCGGCGTCGCCGTCAGCTACGACCTCGAAGGCCGCGAGCTGTGGCGTCTGGCCGGTATCACGATCAACCCCGCGCCTTCGCCGTTCGTGTACAACGGCCTGCTTTATCTCGACGGCGGCGTGTCGCGGCCGCTGTTCGCCGTGCGTCCCGGAGCTTCGGGCGACATTACTCCCGCGGACCCGGATCAGCCGGGCGAGGCGTTGGCGTGGACCTCGCCGCGCTCGGGAACCTACATCACCACGCCGGTCGCCTACGACGGTTTCGTCTACGTGCTGTTCGACAAGGGCATCATCGCCCGCATCGACGCCGCCACGGGCGAGCAGAGCTACAAGGCGCGCGTCGACGTCGACGACAACGCCTTCACATCGTCGCCGTGGGCTTACGGCGGCAAGGTCTTCTGCCTGAGCGAGACGGGAAATACGTACGTGCTGGGCGCGGGCGGCGAGTTCGAGCTGCTGCACGTCAACCCGCTGGGCGAGATGGCGCTCGCCACTCCGGCGATCGTCGGCGACCGCTTGCTGATCCGCACCGCCACGAAGATGTATTCGATCCGCCGGCCCGGCGCCTAAGGCTCGACGAGCGGCGTCACGACGATCTTGCGGAACTCGATGGCGCCGTGGTCGCCTTGCAGCGTCAGCGCGCCCGGGTCGCCTTCATGCCAGTCGGTGGCCATGGCCGTGGGGCCGTCGACGGGAACCCTGTCCAGGGCGGTTTGGCCGTTGAGGTCGACGGTCAGGTCGCGGCCGACTAGCCGGATGTCATAGGTCTGCCACTGGTCGGGCGGCAGCGTCGCGTTGACCGCGGGCGCGATGCGCGAATAGAGCGCGCCGTTGGAGTGTTCGCTGACGGGCTCGCCGTGATCGCCGAGAATCTGCACTTCGTAGCGTGAGCGTAGGCCGATGCCGCCGTTCTGGCCTTGCTTGGCGCGGTACTCGAGGTGCAGCGCGAAGTTCCAGAACTTTTCCTTGGACGTGAGCAGGCCCGCGCCGTCGCTGTTCATCAGGATGCCGTCCTTCACGATCCAGTCGTCGGGTTTGGCCAGCGTCCAGTTAGCGTCAAGGTCCGCGGGGTCGCCGTCGAACAGGGGCTGCGGCTCACCGGGCTTCCAAGAGCCATCGTCATGATCGGCGATCTCGGGCGCGCGCACGCCGCGCCAGCGCTGCTCGACGCCGTCGCGAACGGTGACGCCTTCCAGCGCGCCGTCGGCAAGACCGGCGTGCGATGCATTGACCATCTCCTGCACTTGGCCGTTGACGCGGCGCGTGCCCTTCGTCTCAAACAGAAGCTCGCCCGCTTCGACGCGCACGTTGCGAAGCTCATCGACCTGACCGCCGGGCGCGAAGCTCACGCCGGTCCCGCTGAGCGAGCCGTCGGGGGCGCGGTCGATCTCGAGCCACATGATGCGGCCGCCGATCGAGTCGGTCGGTTCGATGTCCCAGCGGCCGGCGAAGTCAGGCGCCGACTGTTCGGGAGACGGGCTCGCGCAACCGGCGAGCAGCAGCGCGGCGATGAGGCAGGCGTTTCGCATGGATGGAGGGAAGCTTAGCCTGTCCGCCGCGGCGCTCGCTACTTCAGGACCGGCTTCAGGAAGCGCCCGGTATACGAGCGCTCGCACTTGGCGACTTGCTCGGGCGTGCCCTCGACCACGATCTCGCCGCCGCGCGCGCCCCCTTCGGGGCCCAGGTCGATGACCCAGTCGGCGCATTTGACCACGTCGAGGTTGTGTTCGATCGTCAGCACCGTGCCGCCGTTTTCGATGAGCTTGTCGAACGCTTCGAGCAGCTTCGCGATGTCTTCGAAATGCAGGCCCGTGGTCGGCTCGTCGAAGATGTAGAGCGTGTCGTCGCAGCGCGACTGGCCGATGAACGCGGCCAGCTTGACGCGCTGCGCCTCGCCGCCTGAAAGCGTGGTTGCCGACTGCCCCAGCCGCAGATAGCCGAGGCCGACTTCGGCCAGGCTGGCGAGCTTGTTGGTGATCTTGGGCGTGCGCGCGAAGAAGCGCAGAGCTTCGTCGACCGTCATGCGCAGCACGTCGTCGATGTTCTTGCCGTCGTAGCGAATCGCCAGCACTTCAGGGCTGTAGCGCTTGCCGTTGCAGTCTTCGCAAACCAACTCGACGTCCGCCAGAAACTGCATCTCGACCGTCACCGTGCCGTCGCCTTGGCAGGTCTCGCAGCGCCCGCCCGGAACGTTGAAAGAGAACGAGCCGGGCGTGAAGCCGCGCTTGCGAGCCTCGGGGACGGCGGCGAACAGCTTGCGTACTTCGTCGAACGCCTTGACGTAGGTGACCGGGTTCGAGCGCGGCGAGCGTCCGATGGGCGACTGATCGACGAGGATGACCTCGGCGAAGGTCTTCGCGCCGGTGATCTTCTTGGCCGCAAGGCGCAGCGAGTCGCTGTCGCGGCCTTCCTTGAGGTTGCGCTGCTGCAAGGCTTGCAAGCCCTCGTAGATCACGTCGTGGACGAGCGTCGACTTGCCCGACCCGGAGACGCCCGTGATGACGGTGAGCAGGCCCGCGGAGATCGCGACGTCGATGTCTTTGAGGTTGTGCTTGAGGGCGCCGAAGAACTTGACCTGCTTGCGTGGGGCGGCCTTGCGCCGCGTCTTCGGAACAGGGATGCGCGCCTTGCCGCTGAGGTATTTGCCGGTCAGCGACGGCGTGCCGTTCTTCGTCAATTCGCCGAAGGGACCGGAGAAGATCACTTGGCCGCCGCGCTCTCCCGCGCCGGGGCCGAGGTCGACGATGTGGTCAGCCGAGCGCATGATCTCGGCGTCGTGCTCGACGACCAGGATCGTGTTGCCCAGGTCGCGCAGGCGCTCGAGGATCTTTACCAGGCGGCCCGTGTCGCGGCTGTGCAAGCCGATCGAAGGCTCGTCGAGCACATAGCACGCGCCGACCAACCGCGAGCCGAGCGAAGAAGCGAGCTGGATGCGCTGCGCCTCGCCGCCCGAGAGCGTCGACGACAGGCGGTCGAGCGTCAGGTATTCAAGGCCGACCTCGTTGAGGTATTGCAGGCGGTGCAGGATGTCGGCGCCGAGCTGCTCGCCGATGACGGCGTCTTCGCCGGCGAGCTTGAGCTCGTCGAAGAACGTGTGGGCCTGCTCGAGCGTCATACGGACGACGTCGCGAATGGTCTTGCCGCCGACCGTGACGTAGAGCGCGTCCTTGCGCAGGCGGGCGCCGCCGCACTCCGGGCAGCGCGTATAGCCGCGATAGCGCGCCAGCAGGATGCGCACGCCCATCTTGTACTTCTTCGTCTCGAGGTATTTGAAGAAGCCTTCGACGCCGGGGAACCCGCCGCCGCCGTGCAATACGAACTCGCGCTCGTCGTCGCGGAGCTCGTGGTAGGGGATGTCGGTACGCACTTTAGCGGCGCGGGCGGCGGCCAGAAAGTCGCCCTGCCACTCTTCGTACTTGGGCTTGGTCCACGGGTCGACCGCGCCATCTCGCAGAGCCTTGTGTCGGTCGGGAATGATGAGGTCGATGTCGTAGTCGACCGTGTCGCCGAAACCCTGGCAGCGCGGGCAGGCGCCGAACGGGTTGTTGAAGCTGAACAGGCGCGGCTCGGGCTCGATGTATTCGATGCCGCAGTTGCGGCACTCGAAGCGTTCGCTGAACCAGAGCCGCCGCGGCGCGTCGCCTTCGACCTCTTGAAAGACCACTTCGCGCGTCTCGCGGTAGGCGATCTCGATGGCGTCGACGACGCGCTCGCGCATGTCGGGGCCGATCGCGAGGCGGTCGATCAGAACGTATAGGGGCTTTGTGAACTCGATGTCGATGAGCGACTCGGGCTCGGAGAACTCAAATACCTTGCCGTCTTGATACAGCCGATTGAAGCCCTTGGCGCGCAGGGCGTTCAGGCGCGCCTTGAGCTCCGCGTCGAGGCCCTTCTCGCCCGCTCCCACGACGGGAAACAACGCATACCAGCGAGACCGCTCGGGCAACTCGAGTATGCTGTCGGCGGCTCGATCGACGGTGTCTTTGCCGACTTGCCGGCCGCAGTTGTAGCAGTAGGTGCGCCCGACGCGCGCGAACAGCAGTCGCAGGAAGTCGTAGATCTCGGTCGACGTGGCCACCGTCGAACGCGGGTTGCGCGTCGAGTTTTTCTGACGGATGGCGACGGCCGGCGCGATGCCGCTGATCTCGTCGACGTCCGGCTTCTCCATGCGCTCGAGGAACTGCCGCGCGTAGGCCGAGAGCGATTCGACATAGCGCCGCTGGCCTTCGGCGTAAACCGTATCGAAGACGAGCGAGCTCTTGCCGGAGCCGGAAACGCCGGTTACGACGATGAGCTGATTGTGTGGCAGGCGCAGGTCGACGTTCTTGAGGTTGTGAACCCGGGCGCCATGAATTTCGAGATAGTCCTGCGGCAAAGGCGAACCTTTCGGGGAAACCTTCATGGTAGCAACGGAACCGGCGCGGGGCCGCTCGCGGCTTGCGCCGCCGGATCGGCGACAATGGCCCCTTGTGGCGAGATTCCGGTGCGTAGAGTGCGGCCAGGGCGACGCGTCGCTGGAGGAAGTTTCGCAAAGCCGGCGATGCCCCGACTGCGGGGCGCAGCTCGAGGTGCGGGACGGGCTGCTGCGGGCGCTGCGCGCGGAACGGCGAGAACGCTTCGAGGCGTTCGAGCGCGAGCAAGTGAAGGTTCGCCATGCGCTCGGCTGGGGCGGAGACGCCGAGTATTATCGCGTTCTGCCGGAAGGGGGAGGCGAAGCCTGGAAGGCGCGGACGTCGGGCTTTCAGCGGTTCGTTCAAGTGGCGCTCAAGCCGTTCGCGCAAGCCGCCAAGCGCCCGCTCGAAATTCTCGACCTCGGCGCCGGGATGGGCTGGCTGTCGCACCGCTTGGCGAAGCTTGGGCATCGGCCGACCGCGGTCGACGCGGTAGGCGACCGGACCGTTGGCCTGGGCGCGGTCGAGCGCTACGCCGCCGGGGAACTCACGGCCGTTCAAGCGGATTTTGACGAGCTGCCGTTCGCGGACGAGCAGTTCGACATGGCGGTGTTTTCCGCCTCGTTTCACTATGCTCCGGATTACCGGCGGACGCTGCGCGAAGTGCGCCGGGTCTTGGGATGGGGCGGGCAGATCGCCGTCTTCGACACGCCCGTCTATCAAAGCTGGAGGCTAGGCGAGCGGGCTCGCGAAGCGCGCCAGAGCGATTGGGAAGAGCGCTACGGCTTCCGCGGCGATACGCTGCTGAGCATGGAATACCTGGACGAGCAGATGCTCGCCGAACTGGCGGAGGATTTGAACGTCCGCTGGGAGCGCAGCGGCGGCGGCCCGGGGTTGCTGGCGCGTCTGACCGGGCGAGCCGAGGAGCCGGGCTACCCCTTGCTGGTAGGGCGCTGGAGTTGACCCCGGGCGGCGCCCAGCTCAATCCGGCAGAGCGAAGGCCGTGACGTTTCTTCCGGCGCCGATCGCGATGAACTGCTTGCCCCCCGCCAGGTACGTCATCGGCGAGGCGCGCCAGCGGACATTCGCCTGAAAACGCCACAGCGGCTTGCCGTCGACGGCTGAAACCGCCGCGAAGGCGCCGCTGTCGTCCCCGTAGAAGACGAGGCCGTTCGCCGTCGCCATCACGCCCGCCCAATTCCGCCAGCCGCCGTCGCCTTCGAGGATCTCCCACTTCACTTCGCCCGTCGTCGGGTCGAGCGCGCGCAAGTAGCGTTCGCTGCGGTCCCCGGGCGCGCGTTTGGCCGCGCCGCCGCCGAAGCCCTTGCCCTGCTCCCACTCTTCGTCGTTCTTGGTGAACGTGTTGCAGTACTCGGTCGCCTGCACGTAGTAGAGGCCCGTCTCGGGGCTGTAGGCCTTCGACGGCCAGTTCGTCGCTCCCGCGATGCCCGGGCAGACCACGTTGCCCGCGTAAGTCGGGCGCTTGCCGGGAACGAGAATCGGCCGGCCGTCGGCGCCGATGCCGCTCGCCCAGGTGAGCTTGTCGACGAACGGCTTGCCCAGCAGCACCTCGCCCGTGACGCGGTCGAGCACGTAGAAGAAGCCGTTGCGGTTGGCGTGCAGCAGCACCTTGCGCGGGCGTCCTTGCCATTCGATGTCGGCGAGGATCGGCGTCTGGTTGGCGTCCCAGTCGAACTCGTCGTGCGGCGTGTATTGGTAATGCCACTTGAGCTTGCCCGTGGCGGGGTCGAAAGCGAGCATCGAGTCGGAGTAGAGGTTGTCGCCTTCGCGCTGGTCGCCGTTCATATCAGGGCAAGGGTTGCCCGCCGGCCAGTAGAGCGTGTCGAGCTCGGGGTCGTAGGTCCCGGTGAGCCAGGTGCCCGCGCAGCCGTGCGGCAAGACAGTCCCCTTCCAGCTTTCCGACAGCGGCTCACCCGGCAGCGGCACCGTCCAGAACCGCCATTTCTCTTCGCCCGTGTTGACGTCGTATCCGGCGACGAACCCGCGGATCCCCTCATCGCCGCCCGCAACGCCCCCGATCACCGTGTCTTTCACGACCAGCGGGGCGACCGTGCCGCCGTAGTGCTGATGAAAGTCGGCCATCACGGTCTCCCACACAAGCCGCCCGGTGAGGCGGTCGACGGCGATCAGGTGAGCATTGTCGGTCTCGAAGAAAACCTTGTCGCCCATCACGGCGACGCCGCGATTCGCGCCCGTCCCCGCGTCGCCCATCACACCCGGCGTCTGCGGCCGCTCAAACGTCCACAGCTCGCGTCCGCGCTCCGCGTCGAGCGCGTGAATCTTGTTGACGGTGGTTACGTACATCACGCCATCGACGACGACCGGCGTCATCTCGAGATCGCGCGGCGCCTCGATCGGGAAGCTCCACGCCGGCCTGAGCTCGGCCACGTTGGCCGGGCTGATCTGGTCGAGCGAGGAGTGGCGATTGCCGTCGAGGCGGCCGTTGTAGGTGGGCCAGTCGCCCTTGTTGGGATGGAGCAGGTTCCGCCAAGTGACCGCGCCGGGCAACTCGCGCTCGCCGACGATTGGCCCCTGCTTGCCGTCGAGGCGGCTCAAGTAGGCGACCAGGTCTTCGACTTCCTGGTCGCTCAGCGCGGTCTTCGGCATGAGCGAAACGTCCGGTTCGGACAGCGAGGCGATCTCGGAGCGGTCGAAGAACTCGAAGCGCCCGTCGAAGGTCTGCAGTTGCAGGTCGAACTGGCTCTGATTGCGCGCGAATCCCTTGACGATCGAGCCGTCCTGCAGCTTCGCCTCGACCGTCCGATAGCCGGGAATGATCCATCCGCTCGGATTGCGGATCTCGTCTTCGATCTCGCCCAGCGTGCGCTCGGTTCCGAGCGACGATAGGTCGGGGCCGATGACGCGCGCTTGCTCGCTGCGCGTATGACAGTTCGCGCAGCCCTTGTCGAGGAACAGCTTGCGTCCGGCCGCGGAGTCTCCCGAAACAGGGCTCTTGATCGCCGGCGCGGTCAGCGACAAATAGAACGCGACCAGGTGCGTCAGGTCCGGCTCGGGCACTGCGAAGCCCGGCATCCCGCGGCCCGGCAAGCCTTCCTTGACGAGCTTGCGCACTTCGTCCGCGTCACGCTCTTGAACCATGCCCGGCGTGACGATGTCGGGGGCGCGCGGCCCGCCCTTGCCGTCGCCGCCGTGGCACGCGCTGCAGCGCGCCTCGAACTGCGCGCGGCCGGCGGACAAATCGGCCGCCGGCTGGGCGGCTAGAGTCGCCCCGCTCAACAACGCCATGCACAAAAACTTCTGCATCGAATCCCTCGGGAAAGCTCACGCCAGCATACCTTGACGGCGGGACGGACGCTATCATGCGGCGAACGCCTCCGATATCCCAAGGACCCGCTGTTATGAGATTTGCACTCCTACTTTCCGTCGTTCTTGTTTCGTCGTCCGCGCTGCTGGCCGAGCCCGTGGTGGGCGAATGGCCTCGCTGGCGCGGCCCGTTAGACAACGGCATGGCCCGCGGCTCGGCTCCGGTGAATTGGAGCGACACCGAAAACGTCAAATGGAAAGTCGAAGTCCCCGGACGCGGCCATTCCTCGCCCGTCATCTGGGAGAACAAACTCTTCGTCACCAGCGCCGTCACGATCGGCGAAGCCTCCGGTCCCGCGGCCGCCGCAGGAGGCTTGGGCGGCGGCGAAGGCGCAGGGACGGAGCAAAAGCTGCTGGTGCTCTGCTACGACCGCGAGACGGGAAAAAAGCTTTGGGAACAGACGGCCGCCGTCGCGAAGCCGCACGAAGGCTATCACCACGACTACGGCAGCTTCGCCTCCAACTCGCCCGTCACCGACGGCGAACGCCTGGTCGCATTCTTCGGCTCACGGGGCGTCTACGTCTACGATCTCGAAGGCAAGCTGCTGTGGAAGCGGACCGACTTTCCGCAAATGCGCATGCGGCTCGGATTCGGCGAAGGCATCGCGCCCGTGCTCCACGAGAACACGCTGCTGCTGACCTTCGACCACGAGGGCGACTCGTTTCTGCTGGCGCTCGACAAGCGCGACGGCTCCGAGCTTTGGCGCACCGCCCGCGACGAGATCAGCAACTGGGCGCCGCCGCTGGTCTTCACCCATGAGGGCGTCACGCAAGCCCTGATCGCAGCGCCGAACAAAGTGCGTAGCTACGACGTCGCAACCGGCAAGCTGATCTGGGAATGCGCGGGCCTGGGAGCGAACACCATCCCGACGCCGGTTTACGACGGCGAACGCGTCTATGTGATGAGCGGCTTCCGCGACCCCAACCTGCTCGCGATCAAGCTGCCCGCCGCGGGCGACATCACGGGCTCTGAAAGCATCGTCTGGACCAACCAGCGCGGCAACTCCTACAGCGCCTCGCCAGTGCTCTACGAGGGCATCCTTTATTTCGTCACCGACCGCGGCATGATAAGCGCCTTCAACGCCGCGACGGGCGAGCCTTACTACCACCAGCAGCGCCTGCCGAACCCCTATTCGCTCAAGTCCTCGCCGGTCGGGCGCGGACGGCAAGCTTTACGTGTCGACCGAGCAGGGCGACGTGGTCGTGGTGAAGATGGGGCCGGAGTACGAGGTGCTGGCGGTTAACAAGATGCCCGACCAGTTCTTCATCGCGACGCCCGCCTTCGCCGACGGCAAGATCTACCTGCGGGGGCGCAGCACGCTTTTCGCGATCGAATAAGGCGCTTCGCGACTGAATGGGGGCCGGCGTGCAAAACCGGCTTTCACTCCGATCGACGGCGACGACTAAGGGCCTAGATCCTCGAGTCGATCTCGGAGTCGGCGAAGTTCGTCGCGGCCTCGCCGGGCCAAGCGCCCTTCGGCGCCGAGATATGATCTTTCCCGCTGAGTGCACACAGCATTAACGGAAAGCGCCGCACCTTCCGACAAAGACCATCACGACCTCCGATTAGTACCAATTCCAAAATGGTCCTGGATCTGCTCTCCGTCGAGCTATAGACTTGTTGCGGCGACTCTCTTCCTATTTTTATTCACGCGAAAAGGAGAACCCGAATTCATGATGAAAACTGCACTGTCACTTTGCGGTAAGGCCCTTAGCGCCAATCCCTGGATCTCAATCCGATTGTTGACCCCGTTGTTGGCCTTCTGCGTTGTGTTAACGGGTCAAACCACTGTAGTGTTTGACGCCGCGCCCGACGCTACGGAGACGGTCGCATGGAGCATCAACGCCGGCGGCGACGCCACGGGCTGGTTTATCGACGCTGCCGGCAAGAGGCGCGGGTTCGTGCGCAGCGACGGCGTGATCATACCTTTCGATGCTGATCCCGCCGCTGCGTCCACAGAGGCTTTAGGGATCAATTCAACGGGAGAGATCACTGGAAGGATGCAGGACGGGAATCTGGCAGACAAGCCGCGAGGGTTCGTCCGCGACGTTGACGGCAACTTCGTTCTCTTCGACGCTGATCCTAGCGCAGCCCAAACGGTTGGAGTATCCATCAATCCCAACGGCTACGTTGCGGGCGCCTGGAGCCCGTCGAGTCTCGGTCAAGGTTTTGTCCGCGACCCAGACGGGAATATGGTCGTGTTTCAGGCCGACCCTGCGGCCTTGCAAACTCTGCCGTTCAGCCTCAACGCAGCCGGCGATGTGGTCGGGAGCGTGTTCATACAGCCAAGTCCGGTAGTAGTAATCAAGCGAGCATTCATACGCGATTCGAGCGGCAATGTCGTCTTGTTTGATGTCGACGCGGGAGCTCCCTTCGAGACGGATGCGGCCGCGATCAACGGCGCCGGCGACGTTGCCGGTTCCTATCGTGACTTTACTTTGAGTCGCGTACGAGGCTATGTGCGAACCCGCTCCGGAGATATTGTGACCTTTGACGCCGCCCCGTCCGCTATGTCGACGATTCCTTTAAGCATCAACTCGCGCGGCGACGTCACAGGTCGATTCATCGACGGAACCGGCGTCCAACGGGGCTTCATTCGCAGTCGCAAGGGCGCCACCGTCATATTCGATGCCGATCCTGCCGCGACGTCGACTTCACCTCAGAGCATCAATGCACGCGGCGAGGTGGCTGGAAGTTTCGAGGACGGAAGTATGGGGGACAAAGTCCGAGGCTTCGTTCGACTCACTCACTGAGGAACCGGTTTCACGCGCTGGTCAGACCCTCGTCGCTGTTGGAGCAACGGCGGGGGTCGCTCACATTGATCAAGCCAATGTTCTCAGTGCTCACGCCCGCATCGGGCGAGGCCGAGGCTACAATACCGAGTCATGCTTGCTCGACTCGCTCTGGCCGCGGCGCTACTGCTATTTCTGAGTTGCGCCAAGCCGCCCGCCGTGGAAGAGGCCGCCGCCAAGACCAACGTCGTCATTCTGCTCGTCGACGATTGGGGATGGAGCGACGCCGGCTGCATGGGCAGCGACCTCTACGTCACGCCCAACATCGACAAGCTGGCCGCCGACGGCATGCGCTTCCAGACCAGCTACGCCGCCTGCACCGTCTGCTCGCCGACCCGCGCCGCCATGATGACCGGCGAATATCCCGGCCGCACGCACGTGACTGACTGGATTCGCGGGCATCAACGCCCCTACGCCAAGCTCCTGCCGCCCGATTGGACGATGAAGATCGAGCAGCGTCACACGACCATCGCCGAGGCGATGAAAGCGGGCGGCTATCACACCGCCATCGTCGGCAAGTGGCACCTCGAACCTACGGGCGAGCCCGACATGGACGACTACACACCGGAGAAGCACGGCTTCGAGATCAACGTCGCCGGCAACGAATGGGGCGCGCCGGCGACCTACTACTATCCCTACACGCGCGAAGGCTCGGAGCATCATCTCGGCCCGATGCCTCCAGACGACGGCCATGAAGGCGAGTACTTGACCGACCGCCTGACCGACGAGGCGCTCAAAATCCTCGACGGCTGGGGCGATCAGCCGTTCTTCCTCTACTTTCCCTACTACACCGTGCACGCGCCGACCGAGGCCAAGGAAGACGACGCGGCGCCGTTCAAGGAGCGCGTCAAGGAAGGCATGCGGCATACCGACGCCGAGTACGCCGGCATGGTCGCCGCGCTCGACCGCAGCGTGGGGCGCGTGCGGGCCAAGCTCGAAGAGATGGGCGTCGCCGACCGCACGCTGATCATCCTGACCGGCGACAACGGAGGCCTCGACCGCCACGACAGCGGGCATCCCACCGAGAACAAGCCGCTGCGCGACGGCAAGGGCTCAGCCTACGAGGGCGGCGTACGCGTACCGGCCATCGTCTACTGGCCCGGCGTCACGCAACCGGGCTCGCTGAGCAACGAACCGATGATTACGGTCGACTACTACCCGACAATCCTCGACGCGACTGGAGTCAAGGGCAATCCCGAGCACAACGCTTTGGTCGACGGCAAGAGCCTCGTGCCGCTGTTGCGCGACCCCGCCGCGAAACTTGGCCGCGAGGCGCTCTATTGGCACTATCCGCACTATCACAACATGGGCGCCACGCCGCACTCGGCGATTCGTGACGGCGATTGGCGGCTGGTGCAGTTCTACGAAGACGGTCACGCCGAGCTGTTCAACCTGGCCGACGACATGAGCGAGGAGCACGACCTGGCGGCCGAAATGCCCGACAAGGTCAAGGAGCTCGAAGCCAAGCTCGACGCCTGGCGTACGGAGGTCGGCGCCCAGGACCCCCGGCCGAACCCGAACTACGACCCGGCCAAAGACAAGCAGCCATAGATCGTCGGGCTTTTTCGACTACTCCGAGACTGAGCTCGCGACCTCGCGAAAAAAATACGAATGTCGCCAAGCGCAGTCCTCCGCCTTCCGAAATATCCACAGCGGAGGGCCGTCGATGCGGTGCATCTTCGCTCGGATGCGCTTCGTTCGCAACAATTCAAGCGATCTTTGTGAGCACTTGCGGGGCGGGCAAAGCCTACTTTGCGGCGCGCTGCTCGGCGAGCTTCTGCTCGAACATTTTTTCGTGGCGATCAAGCGCTTTGCGATACCCCGCCGGGTCGACGAATCGCTCGGGATCGTACGCGTCGCCGGGCTTGTACTTCGCGTGAAGCCGGAACTGCGAGGCGTGCGCCGCGACCCAGATGTCGATATCTTGCGCGCGCTGGCGCTTGAAAGTCAGCCGAAAATCGTCCGCGATCGCGGGATAGGCCGCGTCGTCGATCAAGTTCATCCCGGGGATCACCGTGCCCATGTTGGCGATCATCACCCTGTAGGTCTTGCCGCCCTCGGCGACGTCAAGACGAAACGACACGCTGCCGCGCGTGTGCCCAGGCGTCTCGACGACCGTCAGCGCCGCGCCGCCCAACTCGAGGACTTCGCCGTTGCGGATCACCTTGTCGACCTTGATCGGCTTGAAGTGCGAGCCGCCGCGCTCGAGCAAAGGCTTGTCGCCCGCAGTCGCGAAGACCTCGGCGCCTAGCCTTCTTTATCCGCCAGTGCCCGCTGGGCAATGGGCCTGCATCTCGAGCCGGAACTTCACGTCGTCGAGCTTGAAGCCGACGTTCTCGACATTGCGGCGGATCGGCTCGACCGTGTCGTCGAGGCCGGTGTTGATCAGGAAATGACCCTCCGGCGTCGTGATCAGGTAGACCGCCAGATCGTAAGTTCCTACGTAGTAGAGGTTTCCGACGATGTGAAGCGGCTCGAACGGGCGCGACCATTCCGGCGGGTTTTGGGCCGGAGCGCGCCCGACGAGAATGAGAAATCCGCAGAGGATGACGAGGCGATTGCGAGGCATTCGTCGGATTGTAGCCGACACGAAACCCATTGTCTGGCACGCACATCGGTTAATCTAATAGCGCCTTTATTTACAGGAGCCGCCACGATGAGCCAAAGCCGTAGAACCTTCTTGACGGGCGCCGCGCTTGCCGCCGGCAGCGCCGCCTCCTCGAGCGCCGCCTCGGCCGCTCGCGTTATCGGAGCCAACGATCGTATTCGAGTCGGCCTAATCGGCTGCGGCGGCCAGGGCCGCGCCGACCTGAGCGACTTTCTCAAGACCGACCAAACCCAATGCGTGGCGCTGTGCGACGTCGACAAGTCGCAGATCGACAACGCGCAAAAAAATGTCGTCGAGCCCGCGGGCGGCAAGCCCGAGCTGACGACCCAGGACTTCCGCCGCCTTCTCGACCGCAAAGACATCGACGCCGTCATCGTCGGCACTCCCGACCACTGGCACGCCCTGGCGATGGTCGAGTCCTGCAAGGCCGGCAAAGACGTCTACGTCGAAAAGCCGCTGTCGGTCGCGGTCTGGGAAGGCCGCCAGATGGTCACAGCCGCTCGCAAGTACGACCGCGTCGTCCAAATGGGCACGCAGCAGCGCTCGGGCCGCTGGTACCGCGACGCCAAGGAATACGTCGACAGCGGACAGCTCGGCAAGGTGCGACTGGTGCGCTGCTGGGCCTATCTCGACTGGAAAGGCGAGACGCCGGTCAAGCCCGACGGTCCCGCGCCCGCAGGCGTCGACTACGACATGTGGCTCGGACCGACGCCGAAGCGACCCTTCAACCCCAACCGCTTCCACTTCACCTTCCGCTGGTATTGGGAGTACGCGGGCGGCCTGATGACCGACTGGGGCGCCCACATGATCGACATCGCCAACTGGTACATGGGCATCAAGGCGCCCAGCTCGGCGATGTCGGTCGGCGGCAAGTTCGCCTACCCGCACGACGCCATGGTGACGCCCGACACGCAGCAAGTGCTGTGGGAGTTCCCGGAGTTCTCGATGGTATGGGAGCACGCCTTGGGCGTCGGCCGCGGCCCCTACGACCGCGAGCACGGCGTGGCGCTGCACGGCGAGAACGGCATCCTCGTCATTGACCGCGGCGGCTGGGAAGTCTATCCGGAGACCGACCGCATCGAGCGTCCGCGTAAATTCAAGATGGCCGGCAGGCCGCGCGAGCAGATCAGCAGCGGCGACGATATGCACCTCGCGCACGTCGAAAACTTTCTCGAGTGCATGCGCAGCCGCGAGAAGCCGCACTCCGACGTGGAGATCGGCCACAACTCGATGATCGCTTGCCATCTCGGCAACGCCGCCGTCCGCACCGGACGTCGGGTTTATTGGGATGTCGACAAGGAAATGGTCATCGACGATCCCGAAGCCGAGAAGATCATGTACAAGCGCGAGTACCGCAAGCCCTGGAAGCTCGAAGCTTGAACGGCGCCGCAATTCGATATCACTGCGATCATAGGCCGGGACAACGGACGATCCCGGCCGATCGCGAGTTGCCGCGCTAGGTCATATCCCAGTGGCGCGCTGGCTTTACCCTGGGGGATTTCATTGGAAACCCAGGCGGTCCCAACTTCCGCTGGGGGCTGCCTGAGCAAACATACTGAGTGGGTTTAGGCCCAATCGCTCTATTGCGCGGAAGCCGTCACGAGGCGAGAATTAATTGAATATGAACGATAAAGACCGTTCGGCGGCGCTCATTTATTCGCCATTTATCGTTCTTTGATTCAAGCGGAGCCGCCGAATGTCGCTGAGTTCGTTTTTCAAATCCGTATCCACCCTGGCCATAAACTTCGACGCTTCGAGCGAAGGGGAAGCCGCACGGCTCGAGTGGCAGGGCGCCGCCGGCAAGCCCTTTTCGCGAAGAGTTCAAATCGACTCCCGCGAGAGTTGGGGCATCGTCGTCATCGCGCCCGAACGGGTTCCCATCGATAAGCTGGTGCGCGTGCTAGAAGACGAGTCGTCGTATGAGGCGCGAGTGGTATCGTCTCGAGCCGTCCTTTCCGGCTTCGAGCTCGGGTTGGAGTTCCTGGGTTCCGGCAAGCGCCGCGCGACGCGCGTCGACGTGGGCGGCGATGCGAGCGTCGAAACGACCGCGGCGGCCGACGACGAGACTCTCCGCGCCGACGTTCTGAACGTGTCGGCGGGAGGCCTGCAACTGTTTGCGAAGAGCGGACTCGCGGCCGGCGAAACGGCTCGCATCGTCGGCGTGGGACCCGAGCGTCTTTGCCGAGTATGCTACTGCCTGCAGATTCACAACGGTTACCGCATCGGGCTTCAGTTCTGCGATTAGCCGGGCCGATCAGGTCGATTTCCTCTCGAGACTAAGGTCGTTGCTGGGTTGGGCGGCTAAGTCGAACGCGGCAATACTGCGAAAGGCGGCGGCATAGGCCCCGTGGAGGCGCGACGTGTCTCGGATGTCCCTGACAGCATTGGTGAAAAGCGTGGCCGGCGGCGGAGCTGCCGCGAAGAAGGCCGCCCGCACGGTACGCCTGCAGTGGACTCCCGATGACTCCGCAGGTCCTGTCACGGTAAGCGCCGAGTTGGACGAGCACGAAGCCTGGGGCCTGTTCGTGCTCGCCGAGCAAGAGCTGCCGGTCAAGGCGATGGTCACGGTCGAGGACGACGGCTCTTCTTATCGCACGCAGGTGATCGGCCGCCGCGAAATGCGGGACGGTTGGGAGCTCGAGCTGGCTTTCATCGGCGCCGGACGTCGACGCGAGCCTCGCACGCCTGTCTGCGGGCCGGCTCAGATCGAAATCAGCGGAGAGGGCGCGGCCAAGCGCGCAGCCTATCATCAGGCCGAGGTCACCGACGTCTCATCGGGCGGCATGCGGTTGCACACCCCCGAGCCGGTCAAGGCCGGCGTGTCCCTGCGCATCCACGGCGAGGAAGATCAATACTTCGGCGTGGCGCGCTACTGCTTCAAGCGAGACGACGGCTTCGACGTGGGCGTCCAGTTCTTTCACCGTAACTCGCTCCCGGGCGAGTAGCGGAGCAGCGATCCTCAAGACTCGTATCTGTTCCTTACCGCTGCGGTGAGCTCTCGCACGATCGCGGCGTTGGCGGCGTCGTCGATAACGTTGTGGAATTCGCCCGGGTCCTTGCGCAGGTCGAACAGCTCGCAGCGATCCCAGCTCAGGTAGTTGAGTTTCCAGTCCGGCGTACGGGCCATCAGGATCGGCTCGCGGCCGACGTAGCGGTCGTCCTTGGTGAAGACGTTGCGGCAGAAGTAGTACTCCGAGTAGGCGAAATCGCGGGATTGGAAGTCCCGGCCTTGCACGAGCGGCGCGAAGCTGCGGCCGTCGATCTTGCCCGGCGGCTCGAAGCCGCACAGCTCGGCCAATGTCGGAAACAGGTCGACCTGCTCGATCAACTGTTCGCGCGCCTTGCCGCCCTCCATGCGATCCGGCATGCGCACGATCAGCGGCACGTTGACGCTCTGCTCGAACATGTTGTGCTTCGTCCACATGCGATGAGCGCCGGCCATCTCGCCATGGTCGGAGGTGTAAACGACGACGGTGTTCTTGTCGAGACCCAACTCGCGCAGGGTGTCGAAGACGCGGCCGAGGTTTGAGTCCATCTGCGAGACGTTGCCGTAGTAGCCGTTCAAGCCGCGCCGCAACTCCTCGTCGGTCTGCTGATACCAGCCGCGCTCCTTGGCGCGGATCAGGTGGCCCTCGAAGTCGTCCTCCAGCTCATGCGCGCGCCGCTCGGGAAGGGTCAGATCGGCCGACTCGTACAAATCCCAGAAGCGCTTCTGCGGCACAAGCGGCGTGTGGGGCATGTAGAACGAGGACCATAGGCAGAACCGGCGGTCCTTGTTGGCGCGCAGGAAGGCGACGCTCTCCTCGGCGAAAAACGTGTCGCTGAAGTAGCGCTCCGTCAAGCCGGACGGTCGTCCGTCGACGTCCCCCGCCCCGCCCTGATCGCGCTTCAAAGCTTGGCGCTCTTGCGCGGTGAGGCGCGCCAGATGATCGACGTTGTGCAGGCGATGATCGAAGCCGTGCTTGCGGCTCTCGTCGACGAAGTGCATCTTGCCGATCGCGCCCGTCGTGTAGCCGCGTTCCTTGAAGAAATGCCCGACGGTGGGGATGTCGGGGGCCAGCGCGTCTTGCAGGATCTTGGCGCCGTGCCGGTGCGGATAGAGTCCCGTGATGATCGAGCCGCGCGACGGCACGCACACCGGCGCTTGGCAGTAGGCGTGGTTGAAGCGCACCCCGTCGGCGGCGATCTCATCGATGTGCGGCGTATGGACTTGCGTCGACCCGTAGCAACCCGCCGCGGCGGTCCGGTGCTGGTCCGAGCAAAGGAACAACAGGTTGGCCTGACTGTTTTTAGCGAAGGCGAAAAAGGGTCCGGCGGATGCGGCCGTAAGAGCTTGCACGGCCCGGCGGCGGGTGGTCGACATGTCCCGCCCGCGATTGTAGCGCTGTAAGATGGTTCGATCGCGGGCGAAGGCGGGCCCGCCGGCATGCGCGACCCGGCCATTCATCAACTTCCCATTGAAGGAAATCCGGCTTCGCGAATGCGCGTCGCGGCGTTCGAGGATCTGCAGTGTCCCGATTCAGCGGCCTGGCGCAGGATGCTTGACGCCGCCCTGTTGCCGCGCTTCAGCGACCGCGCCGCCTTCGTCTCGAAGGACTTCCCGCTGCTCAAGCACAACTGGGCGGAATTGGCGGCGATGGCGTGCCGCCATGTCGCCACAATCAGCATGGAGGGCGCTCTCGACCTGCGGCGCTACTGCTATGACCGCATCCAGGACATCAGCCTCGAAAACCTGCCCGAAAGGTTGGTCGAATTCGCGGACGCCCGCGGCATGGATCCGGAGGGGCTCATCTTGGCGCTCGAAAGCCATGACATCCGTCGAGCCATCGAAATCGACATCGAGGAAGGCGTCGAGCGCGGCGTCGAGAGCACGCCGACGGTCTTTGTGGGCGAGCGCCGCTTTGTCGAAAGATTTCGAGTCGCCGACGTGGCGGCGGCGATTGACGAAGCGCTGACCTGAGTCCCGCCTGCGACCCAGCGTCCACGGCAGCGCATGCTTCGTCGCTTCTTTTCCGATTCGGTTGGACGAAATGCATGTCTGAAACGTCTCCCTTATGGGCGCCGGAGTGAGCGCCGGGGAGACTATTCCACTATGCGCATCCTGCTGGCTCTAATCGTAACCGCGTTATCGGCGAACGCCGCGGACCTGTCCGTGACTCGCGTGGTGCTCTACAAGCATGGCGTCGGCTTCTTTGAGCGGGCCGGCGATATTCCCGCCGGAGAGGCCGCCGTGTTGCAGTTCGAGGCGTCCGAAATGGACGATATCCTCAAATCGCTGACCATCGAGCAGCAAGGCGGAGAGGGCGTTTCGGCCGTCCGCTACGACTCCTCCGACCCGCTCGCCAAGAGGCTGGAGGTCTTTCCTTTTCGTATCGGCGAGCAAATTTCGCTGGCGCGGCTGCTCGATCAATTCAAGGGCGCCGAGATCGAGCTGGCGATGAGCGGCGGCGCGCTGCGCGGCTCGATCATCAGCGCTCGCGAGATGCCGGCGACCGAAAACCGCCCGCCGCAACAGCAATTGGTGCTGCTGGTCGACGGCGGCTTGCGGAACGTCGATCCCGACGCGGCGCGCGAGATTCGCTTCCTCGACCCCAAGATTCAGAGCCAGTTCACGGACTACCTGAGCGTGCTGTCGCGCTCGCGCAACACCGACCGGCGCACGGTGACGGTGGAGTCGCGCGGCGCCGCCACGCGCGTGGCGGCCAGCTACATCGCGCCGACGCCGATTTGGAAGAGCAGCTACCGGCTCGTGTTCGGCTCCGGTCCCCAGCCGCTGCTCGAAGGCTGGGCCATCGTCGACAACACGTCCGGCGAGGACTGGGAGAACGTACAGCTCTCGCTCGTATCGGGTCTGCCGGTGTCGTTCATCAGCCGACTCTACGAGCCGCGCTACCTGCAAAGGCCCGTAATTCAGCTCGCGCAGGACCGCGCCTGGCGACCGACCGTGCACGGCGGCGCTGTGGAAGAGTTCAACGAGCTGGAAGCCCAGGCGGCCGACTTGCGCGCCCCAGAGCCCGCCGCCCCGCCGGCGATGGCCAAGGCGATGGCGGAGCAGCGCGCCTTCCGCCAGACCGTCGCGGCTGGTCAACTCGGGGGCGCAGTCGGCGGCTTCGCCGACGCCGGCCGCAGCCGGGACGAGATGGCCTCCACCGTCGCCGCCACAGCCGTGAAGGCCGAGTTGGGCGACTTGTTCGAGTACGCGATCGATCATCCGGTGACGATTCACAAGAGCGAGTCGGCGATGCTGCCGTTCTTCCGCGAACGCGTTGACGCCCGCCGCCTGTACATCTACGACGAGTCGAACGGCTCGCAACATCCGCTGCGCGCCGCCGAGATCACCAACGGTTCCGGGGCGACGCTCGACGGCGGAGCGATCACCGTCTATGACGCCGGGGCCTATGCCGGCGAGGCGCTGGTCGAGACCATCAAGACAGGCGACAAGCGCCTCATCAGCTACGCCGTCGACCTGGGGACGCGCATCACCACGGCGTTCGACTCGAGCTCAAAGCTGCAGAGCGAGTTCCACTTCCAACGCGGCGTGTTGACCACGAAGACGGCCATTCGCGAGACGAAGACCTTCACGATTCATAACGTCGACAACGAGGCGAAGACGATCATCATCGAGCAGCAGGTCCGCCCGGGCTACGAGTTGATCGACATGAAGCCCACGGAGAAGACCGCGAGCGCGTACCGCTTCGAGGTCGCGGCCGGTCCTGACGCCACGGTCAAATTCCCGATCCTCGAGGAGAGGATGTTGGTGCAGACGATTTCCGTAACGAACCTGACTTACGACCAACTGATGAGTTGGGTGATGAACAAGGAGCTGAGCCAAGCCGGCCGCACGAAGCTCGAGCAGATCGCCGACCTCAAGCGCACGATCGCCGATTCGCAGGAGCAACTCCAGCGGGTCGAGCAGCGCATCAACGATTTGAACCAGGATCAGGGCCGTCTGCGCAGCAACATCTCGACTCTGCGCTCAGTACCGGGCCAAGACCAGAAGGTGATGCAGTACTCGGAGACGCTGGCTGCGCAAGAGGTGGAGCTGGTCAGCCTGCGCGACCAGCAAACAACCCTGCGGCAAGCGATCGACGACCGCCAGCGCGAGCTCAACTCGCTGATCGAGACGATGGAGTTCTAGCGCCGCTCAGCCGCAAAAGCGCTGGGGCGAGACGCATGCCTTGCGCCTCGCCCCAACCGGATTCCGTGCGAGCCCGTGAAACTAGGCTTGGCCCCAGCGGCGAGACCGCGCGCCAAAACCCACCAGGGCGAGGCCGAGGCCGAACAGCGTCAGCGAGCCGGGCTCGGGCACTTCGCCGGGGCTCGGACCGCCAATCTCGGCGGTTCCGTCAGCGTCGAAGTCCGTCAGGTAGCTACCGTCGTCCCCGCTTGCCGAGACAGCGCCGACAAACGAGAAGTTCACCGCCTGCCCCTCATCGATCAGGAGCCCAAACGGCAGGTCTTGATACGCGACACCCGCCACAATGCCGTCGAAGGACACTTGCAGAACGCCGGGCCCGGCGTAGGTGATCGCCACTTGATCGATGTCGAGCGCCAATCCCCAGCCGAGCAGCGAGGTGAGCAAATCGAAGCCGAACGCGTTTCCGTTGCCGGCCGACATCACCGCCCCGCCGCCCACAGGAATGTTGCTGACGCCGGAAATGAAGAAATCGACGAAGACATCGGTGCTCAGGGCGCCGACGGTCCCGCCGTTGACCAGGAATTCAACGGTGTCCACCGGATCGGCGTCAGCGGGCAAGCCTAATCCGCCGACGGCGCCGCCGGCGTCGTACAGATCAGTCCCGTCGTATACGATGTCGAGTCCGGTGATGTTGATAATCAGCGGAGCCGCTCCCAGAGGCAGTGCGGCCGCTAGCAGCAGCACCGCGAGCGATAAGCGATACATGAGAGTCCTCCCCAGGCCTTCCGTAGCTTCGGCTCAGTATGGCATGACGGCGACGATTAAGGTGAACCCCCTAAACTTGCGTTGAATCCTGGAGCCCCGGCTGTGCATCTACATGGGTGCTTCTCCTCATTGTCGAGCGGAAAAGCGGAGATTCATTCCTGGTAAACTTTGAGGTTTGTCCGTCGCGCTATCCGCCCGAGCGTTGGAAGAGGGGTCCGACTGACATGGCGAGCACCGCGCAAGTGCAACTAACGTCTAGCTTTATCCTCGATCAGATCGGAAATACGCCGCTGATCAAACTCAACCGAATCACGGCTGATTCGCCCGGCGTCGAGGTCTACGGGAAGGCGGAGTATTTCAACCCCGGAGGCTCGGTCAAGGATCGCCCCGCGCTCAGCATGATCGAGGACGGCGAGCGCACCGGCAAGTTAACGCCCGACAAGATCATCATTGACGCGACCAGCGGGAACACGGGCATCGCCTACGCCATGATCGGCGCGGCGAAGGGCTATCGCATCAAGCTGTTCTTGCCGGCGAACGCCTCGTTGGAGCGCAAGAAGATACTCGCCGCCTACGGGGTCGAGTTGCAGCTCACCGACCCCGGGCTGCAAACCGACGGCGCGATTCAGGCTTGCCGCGCGGCCTATGCCGAAGACCCGGAGCGCTACTACTACCCCGACCAATACAGCAATCCGGCCAACTGGCTGGCGCACTACCGCACGACCGGTCCGGAAATTTGGCGGCAGACCGAAGGCCGTCTGACGCACTTTGTCACGGGCCTGGGCACAACCGGGACTTTTATGGGCGTCGGCCGCTACTTGCGGGAGACCGCGCCGCACGTCAAGCTGACGTCGATGCAGCCCTCGACCGGTTTTCACGGACTCGAAGGCCTGAAGCATATGGAGACGGCCATGGCGCCGAGCATCTACGACCCGTCTTTGGCGGATGACAATATCGGAGTCGAGACCGAAGACGCCTACGCGATGGCGAAGAAGCTGGCCCGCGTCGAAGGATTGCTGGTGGGCGTCTCCGCCGCGGCCAACGTCGTCGCCGCCCTGCGGGTGGCGCGGCGGAACGGTCCCGGCGTCTACGTAACCGTGTTCTGCGATGCGGCGGACAAATATCTGAGCGAGGAGTTCTGGACCGACTGACCGGGTTTGGCCCGCAAAGACCATGATTCGAATCGAACCAGCGCCCTTCCGTGACATGACGGCCCACGCCGAAAGCACGTACCCGAACGAATGCGTCGGCGCCATGATCGGCTCGACCGTCGACGGCAAGAAGGTCGTCGAGACGTCGCTGCGGCTCGAGAACTCGGCCGAAGGTTCGCAGCGCGCCTACTACGAGCTCAAGCCCGAGCATTTGATGCAGGCCGACCGCGCGGCGCGGGATCAGGGCAAGGATCTGATCGGCATCTATCACTCGCACCCGGACGCCGACGCCTACTTTTCTAAGACGGATCTGAAGAACTCGTGTCCGTGGTATTCCTTCGTGGTGTTGTCGATCAAGCAGGGCAAATTCGACCACGCGAACTCCTGGCTGCCCGACGCCGAACAGAGTAAGGCGGACCCCGAAAAACTCGAATACGGAGAATGACAGACAGATGGCAAAGGTTTTGATTCCCACGCCGTTGCGGCAGTACGCCGGCGGCGCCGACTCAGTCGACGTTTCCGCGGCGACCGCGGGCGAGCTGCTCTCGAAGCTCACCGAGCAGCATCCGGATCTCAAGAAACAGATCTTCAACGACGAGGGCAAGCTACGGAGCTTCGTGAACGTCTACGTCAACGACGACGACATCCGCTATCTAGACCGCAACGATACGGCGATCCAAGACGGAGACACGGTTTCGATCGTGCCGTCGATCGCGGGAGGAAGGTAACAGCGATGGCGACCGAAACGACCACGCTCGAAAACGCGACTTCCCTGCCCGAGCTGACCAATGACGAGATCATGCGCTACAGCCGGCACCTGATCTTGCCCGAAGTGGGCATGCAGGGGCAGCGCAAGCTGAAGGGCGCAAAGGTGCTGATGGTCGGTACGGGAGGCCTCGGCGCCCCGCTGGGACTTTACTTGGCGGCCGCCGGCATCGGCAAGATCGGCATCGTCGACTTTGACGTCGTCGATGTGACGAATCTGCAGCGCCAAGTCATCCACGGCACCAAGGACGTCGGGCGGCCGAAGATCGATTCCGCCGCCGACCGCATGGCGGACATCAATCCGTATCTGGAGATCGTCAAGTACGAAACCGCGCTGTCGAGCGCGAACGCTCTGGACATCTTGAAGGATTACGACGTCGTCGTCGACGGGACGGACAATTTTCCCACTCGCTACCTGGTCAACGACGCCTGCGTGCTGCTAAACAAGCCGAACGCCTACGGGTCGATCTTCCGCTTCGAGGGTCAGGCGACGGTGTTTCACTACGACGGCGGGCCGTGCTACCGCTGCTTGTACCCCGAGCCGCCGCCGCCGGGGCTGGTTCCGAGCTGCGCCGAGGGCGGCGTGCTGGGCATCCTGCCGGCCGTGATCGGTTCGATCCAAGCGACCGAGACCGTCAAGCTGATCCTGGGCAAGGGCGAGACGCTGAGCGGGCGGCTCCTGCTTTACGACGCGCTGAACATGAAGTTCCGCGAGCTCAAGCTCAGGCGCAATCCGGAGTGCCCGGTCTGCGGCGATCATCCGACGGTCACCGAGCTGATCGATTACCAACAGTTCTGCGGCATCCCGCAACAAGCGGCGGCCGAGGAGGCGGCGATGGGAACACTGCCCGAAATGACTCCGGCGCAACTCAAGGCGAAGCTGGACGCCGGCGAAGACATCTTCGTGCTCGACGTTCGCGAGCCGCACGAGTATGACATCGCGCGCATTCCGGGAACCACGCTCATCCCGCTGGGACAGCTCCCGCAGCGCGTGGACGAGCTCGATTCGACCGCCGACATCGTGATCCACTGCAAGTCGGGGATGCGCAGCGCCAAGGCCCAGAAGATCCTCAAGGAGATGGGTTTCTCGCGCGTGACAAACCTGACAGGCGGGATCCTGCGCTGGTCGGATGAAGTCGATCCGACCGTACCCAAGTACTGAGGCGAGGACTCAATCGATCGGAGGAAGCACCATCTCGAGCTCCTCCGGTCCGTCTTCGTGGAACTTGAAGAGCCAGTAGCGCTGCGCGGCTTCCGGTTCCTGCAGCCACGCGATAAGCGGATCGGAGACGAACGCCGAACCGCCCTCGGCGAGCAATCGGATCGCTTCATCGGGTGTGAAAAAGTCCGCTTCGAGGATCACGTCGTCCTCTTCGTCGATCTCAATCGCGCCGGCATAGCTTTCCGCTTCGACGCCGAAGCAAATCAGGTGATTCTCGCGGCTGCGCGCGACAGCCTCGGAAGTCCAAAGCTGACGTCGAACCGCGGTAAGCGCGAGACCTGTCTCGTCTTGCACCTGGCGCTGAGCCGCCTCGAGCAGAGACTCGCCGGGAATGATTGAACCGGTCGGCGGGGCCCAAAACGATTCCCCGTCCTCCGGATCCTGTTGGCGTACGAGCAGTAGGCGGCCTTCTTCCCAGACCACGACGGAAACTACAAGCGAAAATTCGGGCATGGCGTTCCCAGGATACGCCCAGCGTAGGCCGCGGAACGCTAGGAGCGGCTAAATCTGAAGAATCGATCACGTAGGGAACGGTGGGAAGGGCGTCGACGGCGGCGATTGTAGCGTTCGTCCTTGACGTCCCCCTGACGGACGAAGCCCCGCTGGCTGGCCGGCAGCACCACTCGTAGCAACATAGCCAAAAATTCACTGATCATGGGGGTCTGCTTAGGGCGTATCACAGATCAGCTAGCCACTACTCTTGCTCTAGTACTAGCAAGTCTGTGGCCGTTGGTTCTATCCTTTTTTTGCAATAGATTCCCTGAACTCGCCTTTACCGGATTTGCGCGACTGTGTCGAATTTACTCGACCCTTGTCGGACGGTTGGTAGATCTCTCTGCACGCCGATGCGTTTCAAGCCAAGTCCCGGCGATGCCCGCACAAACTGCAAGAATGGTGATGAACCTCGCATTGACATGACCGAACCACTGGAAACCAAGAACCCGCCCGTGGAAGCCAAGAACCTGACCGTGCTCGAGCAGATCGTCGTGCGCAAGCGCGCCGAGCTCGTCGCCGATCGGACGCTCGTGAAAGAAGAAGACCTCAAACGCAGGCGCAAGGTCGCGCGTCGGGGCTTTCGCAAGGCTCTCGAGAAAAAGCGCCCGGCGATCATCGCCGAGATCAAAAAGGCGTCCCCGTCGGCCGGGTTGATTCAGGCGAATTTCAAGCCGGGCGAGATCGCCCGCAAGTACGAGGAAGCCGGGGCGGCATGCTTGTCGGTGCTCACCGACAAGCAATTCTTTCAGGGGTCTCTGGACGACCTGATCGAGGCGCGCTCATCGTGCGGGCTGCCGGTGCTGCGCAAGGATTTCACGCTGGACCGCTACCACCTGCTGCAATCTTCGGCCGCCGGAGCGGATTGCGTGCTGCTGATTGTCGCCGCGCTGAGCGACGCCGAGCTCAGCGAATTGCTCGAGCAAGCCAAGGAGCTGGAGCTCGACGTCCTGGTCGAGGTGCATGACGAAGCGGAGCTGGAGCGGGCGCTGCGCGTCGAGGCCGAGATGATCGGCGTCAACAACCGCAATTTGAAGACTCTCGAAGTGTCGCTCGAAACCTCGTTCCGGTTGGCCGAGCGAATCCCCGCCGGCGTCTTGAAGGTCAGCGAGAGCGGCATCCGAACGGCGGAAGACATCAAGCGGCTGATGGACGCCGGATATGCGGCGTTCCTGGTCGGCGAAAGCCTCATGAAGCAAGAAGATCCGGGAGGCGGCCTGACCAGGCTGCTGGGCGATTCGGCCTGATGCTCGAAATCATCAAAGTCTGCGGCATTACCCAACCCGCCGACGCGCTTGCGGCCGTCGAGGCCGGTGCGACGGCCATCGGGTTTATCTTTTATGCGGAGAGCCCCCGGGCGGTGCGCATCGCACAGGCGGCGATGATCGGCTCGGTGGTTCCCCCTACGGTGCTCAAGGTCGGCATATTCGTCAATGAATCTCTGCACCGTATGCTGACGGTCGCCGACGCGGCGCGGCTCGACGTGGTGCAGCTGCACGGCGACGAGGGGCCCGAAACCGCGGCCGCGCTGGCGGGCTTCCGCGTTTGGCAGGCGTTTCGAGTGGGCGACGATTTCGAGGCGTCGGTGGTTGACGAATTCCCGGTGGAAGCCGTTTTGCTTGATTCCGCCGGGAACGGTTACGGGGGCGCGGGACGCACGTTTCCCTGGCAAAAGGCGCTCGAGGTGAAGCGTTACCGCGAGGTCATCCTGGCGGGCGGACTGGCCGCCGACAACGTCGCCGAGGCGATTCGGCAGGTCGACCCCTGGGGCGTCGACGCCAGCTCGCGGCTCGAATCGCGGCCGGGGGAGAAGGACGCCCAAAAGGTCAGCGATTACGTGGCGGCCGCGCGCGCCCTGCAAGGCGCTCCGGACGAATAAGCTTCTCGCGTCAGCCGCTCGGCCCGTCTCGTTAGCCGATGGAATTACGCCACTCGATGCGCTCGCCTTGCGAGCCCGCGTGCGTTTTTACGAGCCACTTCGGCCCGTTCGTGTCGTTGCCGGGCCAGCCGGGCGCGATCTTGAGCGAATTCAAGCCGCCGACGATCTCACACTCTTCCAGATCGCGAATCTCGGTGTCGGGGTCGACGCGCGAGTCGAGCAGCACCTCAACGTCCGGGCATTGCTCGATGTCGGTGGCGCGCTCGAGGTGCTGTCCGTAAAGCATGAAGCGGAACAGCACCAGGTAGCCCTCGGAGCGCTGCTCGATCGACAGTGCGCCCAGCGTGCGGATCAAAAGCGGGTCGAGGTCGAGAACAGCGTCCTTGAGGTTGGTGTAGCGGTTCACAGGCGGGAGCGGAGGCGGCTAGTTCCATTCTAGGCTGGAGCGGCGCCTCCAATATTCGGCGGACGTTTCAGCCAGGTCGTTGAAGTCGCAGCCTGCCAAGTCGATGTCGGCGGCCTTGAGATTGGAGGCGAGATGATCGGCCGTGGAAGCGCCGCTGAGCACGACGTCGACCCAGGGCTGCTGCAGCACGGCCGCTAGCGCGATTGCGTCGACGCCGACGCCCCGCCCGTCAGCGGCCTCTCGCAGACGGTCCAGCTTTGGGGCGAAGTCCGGGGCGGTGTTGCGGGAAGTGAGCCGTCCGTTCGCGAGGGCTTCCTTGACGATCACGCCCAGCCCCGCCTCGTGCGCCTCGGCGAGCGCCTCGCCGGCGGAGGGCTCCAGCAGGTTCCAGGTGGCCTGCACGCAGCCGAACAAGCGCCCGCCGCCGCGCTCAATCGTGAGGGCCTTGGCGAGCGTCGCAGCCTGCCCTTCCCCGCTCAACGACAAGCCGATCAACAGACCTCCGTCGCGCAAGCGCGCCAACTCGTCGAGCACGTCGTCGCGGCTCAACACGCCGCTGTCGAGCGTCGCGGAGTGGATCTGATACAGGTCGAGATAGCTGTCCAGGCGCTCGCGGCTCTCGGCGTACTGCCGTTTGAGCACCGGCAGCGTGTGCTGCTTGACTTCGTGCTTGTCGGCCTGCGTCTTCCACCCCGCCGTGTAGGTGTAGCCCCATTTCGAGCCCACGACGACTTGGCGCGGTTCGATTTGCCGATCGCACAGCCAGCGACCCAGAAAGTCTTCCCCGCGGCCGTAGGAGCGGGCCGCGTCGAAATAGCGCACGCCGGAACGCCAGGCGAAGTCGAGCGCACGCTGCGCCCGCGCTTCCATCGCCGCGACGTCGTAGTCGTGCCCGAGGTCTTCGGCGTGCCCGATGTTGATGTATCCGGGCCGGCCCAGCGCCGCCATGCCGAGGCCGATGCGGGAGACGCGCAGGCCGCTCGACCCAAATGCCGCCAGTTGCGCTTCCATGTTCGATTCAGTCGCCCTTGGGGGGATCCGGCGCCAGGCCGAGGCGGCGCCCGAAGCGGTAAGCGGGAGAGGAATAAAGGGCGTGAAGCTGCTTGCGTAGGCTCTCGATCTCGCGGTCGAGCGACAACGCCCACTCCGATCTTTCCTTCACGCGCTGTTCCAGCTCGCCGATCTCGCGGCCGGTGCGTTCGTCGAGCGCCTTGTACTTGTCGAGCGCGTCGCGATAGTCGGCCTCGAGGCTTTGCGCCCATTTCGTGCGTTCGGCGAACTCAGTCTCGAGCCGAGCGAAATCCGCGCGCACCTTCGCAATCTCCCGATTCTGCTCTTCCGCCCATTGGCGGCGCTTCTCGAGCTCGCCGTCGAGCTTGTCGATCGCCTCCTGCGCACGGCGTTGCTCTTCCTGATTTTTGTGCGCGAGGTCGTCGAGCTCCCGAGTCGCCTTTTCGAGCCACTCGCCTTTCTTTTGCAGTTCGTCTTCGAGCAGCTTGATGTGTTTCTCGCGCGCGGCGAGGACGTTTCCCGACTGCGGCACATAGAGGAAAGCGGGCGTCCCGAACTGCCGCTTGCCGGAACACACAGCCAAGAAGAAATGGGCGCTCTGGGGATCGGGATGCGCGTCGCCGAGCGCCGTCCTCACGCCGTGCACGGTCGAGGTCTGGAACGAGATCGCTTGCGTATGGTTCTCGAAGAAGATGGTGACGCTCGGAAAGACCGCTTCGAGCTCGCGCTGGAACTCCTCGTAATCGAACTCGTGAACATGAAACGGATTCGGTTCCGAGCGCGACTGCTCGGAGTAGACGCGATTGGGCGTCGAGACGAGCAACTGCCCGTCGTCGCGCAAAACCCGCCGCGACTCATGGAGCAGCTCCCGCCAGCCTGCGAGGTGCTCGATGACCTCGAAAGCGGTCACCACGTCCAGCGCGCCGTCGCGGAACGGCAGCGCCTCGCAACTGCCCTGCACGAAGCGAACTTGCTTGATCGCGTAGTGCTCGAGCCCCCAGCCCAGCGCGTCATGAGCCAGGTCCAAGGCGTATACCGCCTCCGCGCGACTCGCCATCGCCGCCGCGCCGTAGCCCATGCCGCAGCCGGCATCGAGAACGCGCTGTCCGCTGACCAAGCCCTCGGCAAAACGGTAGCGCGCGACGTGTTCGTTGTACAGATCCGGGTCGGTTTGACCTGGTATGACGCGTTCGCCCGTAAACTCCATCGATGTTTTAAAGCCTGCGGGCGATGATCGCATAGTCGAGGCCGCCGAAAAATTTGCGGCGGAAGTCGGCGAGCCCATCGACGCGGTCGAGCGCCTGCAGTTCCGGGTAGACTTCGACCGCCGGATGCCGCTCGAGCACCTCGATTCCGCCGAAACCGGCCTCTTGCAAGTGGAAGTGCATGCGCGGATGGGGCACCGGCCGCTCGTGAGTCGGGTCGAGATAGAAATCGCCGGCGAAGATGGCCAGGCAGCCCGGGTTGGGCGTCTCGAACGCAATGACGCCGCCGGGCCGCAACACGCGCCGGCACAGCTCGACTAGCTCAGGAATGCGCCGGGCGGGCAGGTGCTCGATCACATGAGCGCAGAACACACCCTCCCAAGAGCCTTCGGGCTGCGACCCAAGAAACTCGAACAGGTCGGCTCGCTCGACGTCGAGCCCTTTTTCGCGGCAAGCGGCGAGCGCATCCTCGTCGAGGTCGATGCCTTTGACGGTTTTGCCTTGCGCGGCGAGCAACGCCAGGAGCTCACCCCGTCCGCAGCCAAGGTCCACAACACTATTGCAAGACTCGAAGTATGGGAGGTAAAACCGTTGATTCTCCTCGACAAACGCCTCATCGCCGCGAAAGCGCTCCTCGAATCGCGCGTAATCGAATTCGGGTTGCGGCGGCGGTGCGGCGGCGGCAGGTCCGGGCGGCTCGGGTGTCTCTGATGCGGCGGGAGAGCGGCGGCGGAGCACGCGCAGCTCGCTTTCGATGGTTCGTTCTTGATCGAGCTTGAGCTTGGCCAAGTCGGCCCAGAGCCGCTGCTGCGTCGCGGTCGCCGTCGCATTCAGCTTGGCTTCGAGCTCGAGGGCGGTTCGCTCCAGGGCCGCTTGGTAGTCTCGGCGCATCTGCTGCGACTGTTCGGCGTAGCTTTGCTCGCGCTCGCGGCCGGCGGCCTCGGCATCGCGGATCAACTGCAGCGCGCGGACCTCGGCGCGCTCGAGGCGCATCTCAAACTCCGGGCGCCACGCGCTCCAGTGCCGCAGCATGTCGGCTTGTTCGGTGGCCGTCGAGCGCCGGTCCTCGACGAATTCCTTCGCCAACCGCACCAGACCGCGGTTCTGCTCAGCCATGAGCTCGACGTTGCGATCCATGAACGCGACGGCGGCGCGGTTGAAGTCGACCTGGTCGCGCACGAACCAATTGAGTCCGCGGGCGATGGCTTTCTTGACGGACTGGATGACGCCGTTAAGCGGCCCGCCGCGGCGCGGATTAACGGTTCCGATCGCCGCGGCCTTGCCGTCAGCGAGGTCGCGGGCGTGCCCGAGCGTCTCGACCTCGGGCAGCTCGAAGTCCGAAATTTCGGGAACGGTCTTGGCGTAGCGCTCGCGCACGCGGCGCCGCACCTCTTCCACCGCCGCTGTAATCTCCTCCGGAGACATCTCTCTAACTTACACTTTCTAAGGCATATGACCGCGCGCAAACTACCCATCGTCGGCGTCATGGGATCGGGTTCGGAGGCGCACGTCGAGCTCGCCGAGCCTGTGGGGCGGCTGCTGGCCGCGCTGGGCGTCCATCTGCTGACGGGCGGAGGCGGCGGGGTGATGGCGGCTGTGACGAAGTCCTTCGTCGAGACGACGCCTCGAGAGGGTTCGGCGATCGGCGTCCTGCCGGCGGGGCGCGAGCGGCTACCCGAACGAGTGGGTGGAAATCGCGATCGCGACGCACCTGCCGCTGAGCGGCGCGCAGGGCGAGGACCCGCTGTCGCGTAATCACATCAACATTCTTTCGGCCGACATGATTGTCGCGCTGCCGGGCGGCGCGGGGACGTTGAGCGAAGTCCGGCTCGCCCAGCGCTACCGGAAACCGCTGATCGCGTGGGGCTGGGCCCCGCCCGCATGCGAGACGGCGAACGAATTCTCGGATGTTCGGGCGTTCCTCGAAACCGAGCTGTCGATCTAGCGCTGCGTACGGCCCGCGCCGAGCGCAGTAGTCGTCGGGAGTCGGTTGGAGTCGTTGCTGATCGCGAGGGGCGCGATGATTCCCGCGGCCACGCCGGCGCCCACTAAGGTCAGGACCTTCCAGCCCCATTTCTTCTTCTTCACCGGGGCTTGCGCGGTCACGGCGTTGCTCTGGTGAATGACCGTTTCGGCCGTTTGACCTCCGTGCACGGCGGTGATGTAGATCGGAAACGACCCCGCGTCAGTGTTCGAGATCATGTTCGCGATCGCGGCGCGGCCGGCGGAATCGGTCGTCACGTCGACCTTGCGTGAGGCGCCGTAGAACAGGACGCTAGGGCCCGCGGAGGGCGATTGGAACGTCACGATCGCTCCCGGGACGGGCTGCCCTTGCGCGTCACGAACTTCAACGACCGGGTCGATGACCGTGCGCTGGTCGATGTCGTTGACTCCGCCCTCGCCCGCGACGACTGCAATACTTAGACCGGTTTGGGCCCATCCGGCCGAGGGCAGCGCCAAGACCGCCGCCAGCAGGGTGCAAACCAGTTGATTGCGTAAGCTGCGCATTGAACCTCCCGCCGAACCAGAGCCCCGAAGACCGCCGCGACGGACCTCAGCATCGCACACTCTCTGGGTTTTTACAGGCGGGCGCGGGGCCAACGCGGTTACACTTTGAGGGTTCAGCGCGACGCGCCAGTCCCAGTAGGACTCCTGGAAGGCTAAGGCGAATTCTGGAGGAGAATCCAAGGAACAGCGGAGGGTCATACGTCTCGGGCGCATCGTTGAATATGAGAGGAATCGTCTCAAATGGGGGCGATCCGAGCGAAAGAGCGCTGCCCCCTCTCGGCGGGTCTTCAAGTCGGAAGGCTCTCCGGAGCGTTGTTATGACCAAACGGATTCTGACGCCACGAACTGTTCGACTCCTGTTGACGCTGGCCGCGCTCGCCGCGGCGCCCCTGAGCGCTCAAATCGGAGGAGAGCCGCCCTTTGAGGCCTGCAAGCCGGGCGGATTCACCGTAATCGGCTACCCGGACGAATTTGGGCCCAAAACCACGCCCACGTTTGATGTGCTGATCGACCAGCGCTTCCAGAACGGTCTGTTCATCACCGGACAAAAGAATTGGGTGAACGAGATCCGTGACGCGGTCCTGAAATGGAACGACATCGCGGGATCGAAGTGGCAGTACCGCATCGCCGGATTGACGAGCGCAGCCCCCGATCCGTTCGACGGCCGCACGACCATCGCCGGCTGCGGTTACACGTTCGGTTGCCCCAGCGGTCCGCCGCCTACGACTCCGACCGGACCCGGCGGCGACGTGATCGACTTTTTCGCCGCCCCGCAGACGACCCTCGCGGTCACGCTGATCGTCCAAGACGAGTCGCTGCAGAAGGGCATCAAAGACTCCGACATCTTCTTCAACCCCTTGATTCCGTTCGAGGCGGATCCCAACGGCGGTCAGGTGGATTTCGAGAGCGTGCTGGTGCATGAGCTGGGCCACGTGCTGGGCCTCAGTCACAACGACAACTGTGTGACCGGACACACCGTGATGGAATCGATCGTCGACCTAGCCGAGCGCCGGCGTGATCTTTCGTCGGCCGAAACCGAGGGCGTCAAGTTCCTCTATCCCGCTGACGATCAGCAGCGCATCCGTCTGTTTGACGCCGACAAGAAACTGCACTTCGACGCGCGCGTCGGCGGCTATCCGCCTTTCGCGCAAACCGTGAACATTTACGGGCTGAACGGCCGCAACTGGAAAGCGACGTCGTCAGCCTCGTGGCTGTCGGCCGATCTGCCGGCGGGAATCATGGATTCGCAGGAGATGGTCGACATTTACGTCGACAGCTCAGGCATGGCCGCGGGGACGTATGAAGGTACGGTGTCGGTGAACGAAGTCGACTCGCCGGGGCCGCCCGCGACCATTGCGGTGACGCTCGAAGTCTCGCCGGCCAACGCCGAGGCGGACTACCCGCAGGTGTCGAGCGCCGGCATCGTCAACGGCGCCAACCTGCTCTCGCAGCGCTTGGCGCCGGGGTCGATCATCACCATCTTCGGCTCGCAGCTTTCGACGCAAACCGAGCAGGCGACGTCGTTCCCCATTCCGACAACGTTAGGGGGAACCGAGGTCGCGATCAACGGCGAGCTGGCTCCGCTGCTCTTCGTGTCGCCGAACCAAATCAACGCCATCGTGCCGGTCGGATCGCTGGCCGGACGGGGCGGCTTGATCGTGCGCACCGGCTTCGGGCAGAACCGTTGGACGCCCTTCGAGGTCACGACCGCGGCGCCTGAAATCTTCATGCTCGACGAGCGCCACGCTATCGCGGTGAATCAAGACGGCAGCTTGAATACCGCCGAGAATCCCGCGGCGCAGGGCAGCATCCTTTCCGTCTATTTCACCGGACAGGGAGCGACGAGCCCGCCGGTGGCGAACGGCCAACGCGCTCCGTACGGTCCCTTCTCGCTCGTGTCGTCGAACGCCTCGGTGTCGATAGGCGGGCAGCAGGCCGACACCACTTACCTCGGCCTCGCTCCCGGCTACGCCGGTTTGGCGCAGGCGAACATCATCGTGCCGCAAGGCCTGACGGGCGAGCTCCCCGTGGGCATCACGATCGCGGGCTACGAAAGCAATCTAGCCTTCATTTCGGTCCGCTAGGAGTCGACAGCCGATGCGAGCAATTCAATCCAAACTGACCCTCCCGGCGCTGCTGGTCGCTCTGACGGCGGCGGTCGCGCCGCTGTCGGCCACGAGCGTGCTCAACGTGAATTTCGATCGCCTGTCGCAGATCGCGCGACACGTGATCAGCGGGCAAGTCGTGAGCATCAACCCCGAGCGCGGGACCAACGGCTACATTTACTCGAACGTCTCGATCCGAGTGGACCGCGCTGTTCCGCAGCAGCTCGCGGGCGCGGAGTATACGTTCAAGATGATCGGCGGCGTGATGGACGGCAAGCGCATGTTCATCGAAGGCATGCCGCAGTTCACCGTCGGCCAGGAGGTCGTGCTGTTCCTCAACGCGAACGAATCGAGCGTCCTGGGACCGACCGTCGGGGTGTGGCAGGGCGTCTTCTTCGTCGAAAAGGACCCGCAGACCGGCGACCGCATGGTTGTCGATTACCAGAAGCGCCCGGTCATGGGAATTCAGAATCAGAGGCTCGTCACGGGCCTCAACCGGTCAACCGACCAAAAGAGCGGCTTCGCGGCCGCCAGCGCAAGCGACGGCGCGGCCCCGAAGGCCATGGGCGTCGAGAGCTTTTTCAGCGAGATCCGCCAACGGCGCGTCTCCACGAGTCTGCAGCAGTAGTCCGTCTTCCTTGGTACGAGTGACTCTGAAGCCGCGGCCGCCCTTTTTGGCCGCGGCTCTTTTCATTCCGCTAGTCCGACGTCGCCCCGCCGGAGCGGCGTCCGCGGCTGAGCATGATCTGGGACTGGCCTTTCTCTCCTTTCTCCGTCCACGAAATGAAGACCCGACCAAGCGTTCCGCCGGCGACCTGCGGGTAGCTGACCGACGATTTGTGGCCCGGCACGAGCTGCGGGTCGGCGGTGGTCCCGTCGGGCAAAACCTCGGCGAACCACACGCCCGAGGGCGCCCAATCGTCCTGCTGCCCGGCGGGCCGGCCTTTGAAGACCAGCAGCACGCGTCCGTCGTCGGCGACCGACAGATTGGGGTGATTGACGTCGAGAATTCCCGAAGACACCAGCACGGCCTTTGAGAACGTCTGGGCCCCGTCGTCCGAGTAAGCCAGGCGGACGCCGGCGTTCGAGCCGTCGCCGTCGGAGTACCAGGCGATCCACAAACGGTCGTCCTTGACGGCCAGGGAGGCGCCGGAGTGCGGGCAGCCGTCGATCTTCCAGTTGTCGACCGCCACGCGCCGCGGCTCGGAAAACGTCTTGCCGCCGTCAACCGACGTCGCGATCGCGATGTCTCGGATACTGCCCGCGAACACCTGCCGCCACGACACGTGAACCTTGCCGCCCGCCCCGAACGCGATCGCCGGCCGGCAACAGGGGCAAACGCCATGCGCCACGGGCGTATTCGGCTGGAACGAGCGTCCGCGGTCGCTTGACTTGCCCAGGTAGACCGACGATGTGCCGGGCTTGCCCTTGTCCGGATCGCGGCCATCGAGCCAGACCGCGTACACTTCGCCGCGCGGCGAGACGCCGAGCGACGAGAAGGCGTTGGTCGAGGGCTCGGTCTTGTCGGTCACGAGGACCGGCGCCTCCCAAGTCTGCCCGAAGGCCGGCGAGCGCGACAGCATCAGGTCCGTGCCGATGCCGCGGTCGGTGGCGCGCTCCCACAGCGCGTAGGCCTCGATTCCGGGGCTGAACGAAAACGTCGGGCTGTTCTCGCCGTGCGAGCTGACCGCCATGCCTTCGGGCGTTATGGCGACCGGCGGCGCGAACGAGTCGCCGCCGTCACTCGAGGTCGCCATCCCCAATGAAGAGCCGGCGTGCCCGCCTGAGACAGCCAGCACATAAACGGCGCCCGAGGCGCGCAGCGCGAGCTTGCCGTCGCGCGTGGGCTGGCCGAACGGCGCGAGCGGGGCCGACGGCTCAGCCTCGAAGTGGTACGTGACGGCCTCTTTCTCGATCTTCGAAGCCGCCGACGCCGCACGGGCCGCCAGGGGCGTCGCGGCGGCGAACAGGAAGCTTCTGCGTTGGATTCTATGATTCATAGGAATCGCTCCTCTAAAAGACGAACCGCAACGCCACCTGTGCGCTGCGCGGGCTGAAGGTTTCGGCGTAACGTCCGAAGTTCGGGTTGTAGCCGGTCGCCGCGCCGCTGGCGGAGTCGTGCTCGACGCTGAGCACGTTGTCGATGGCGGCGGCGTTGAAGTTGGTCGTGTTGAAAAGATTGAAGACCTCGAAGCGCAATTGCGCCCGCAGGCGTTCGGTCACGCTGAAGTCCTTGTGGACCCCGACGTTGAAGTTGAACAACCGGTCGCCGCGCTCGGTGTTGCGGCCGAGCGTCCCGAGGGTTCCCGCCGCGGGCTCGAGCAGCACGGCGGCGCCGAGGCCGCCCTGGACCGAGACGGCCGCCGCGTCAGCGGGCATCCGCATGAGCGTTCCGTCGATCGCATTGATGCGGTTGTTGTCGGATCCGAAGCCATTATCGGTTCCGCTGTAGAGCGTGTATGGCGAACCGGATTGCATCGTCGTGATGCCGGAGAACGTCCAGCCGCCGAGCAAGACGTTGTCGTGCATCCAAGGCAATTGCCACAGGTAGCTGACCGCGAAGATGTGCGGCGTATCGAAGTCCGACACGGCGCGGTCGAGATTGAGATTGCCCTCGTTGACGGGGATGATGCCGCGATCCGGCTGGGTGTTGCCGGTAGCCAGCTCGGAGACGTCGTCGATGTACTTCGAGTACGTGTACGACGCGCGCAGCGTCAGGTCGCGGAAGCGCTGCGTCAGCCCCACCTGGAGGGCGTGATAGTTCGACACGCCCGAGGTTTCGAGACGGCTCACCAGGCCGACCGACGGGTCCGGCCGCTGGTTCTGCGCCAAGTCGTCGCCGCCGTTCGGCAGCCGCGTGCGCGAGAGCTTCGTGCCGACGGTGCCGACGTAGCCCAGCGACAGCGTCGACCCGGGATTGCCCAACTGGCGCTCAACGGTGAAGTTGAAGTGCTGCGCGTAAGACGTGCGCGAGTTGGGCTCGGGGATCACCAGACCGCTCGGGATCGCCTCGCTGGCGCGGCCCAGCAAGTCGGGCATCTGCGGGCGGAAGGCCGACAAAGTGCGAATGTTCGGCGGATTGAACACCGTCAGCCCGATGAAGTCCATCTCCGGCGCGTTGTAGAAGATGCCGTAGCCCGCGCGCACGACGGTCTTGTCGTCCGCGCTCCAAGCCAAGCCGATACGCGGCGCGAAGTTGTTCTTGTCGGTCGGGAAGCGCACGTCCTCGGGGATGCGGCCATGCATCTCGCTGGGCGAGGTATAGAGCTCATAGCGCAGGCCCAGATTGACCGTGAAATTGGGCGTTACGCGCCAGTCGTCCTGCGCGTACCCAGCCCACTCCCAACGCCGCAAGCCGATCAGCGGGTTCCCGACCAGCTTGGTGTAGCTCAACGGCTGCGCCGCCAGGAAGGCGCCGATCGAAGGGAAGAAAATCTTGCCGGCGAACGCGTTGTTGACCCGGCCGCCGTCCGAGCGCGGTTGCTCCAACGACGTGCCGAACTTCAGCGTGTGACGCCCACGCGTCAGCGTGATGTCATCGCTCAACGAGTAGACGTTCACCGCCAGTTGCGCGCCCATGAACGGAATCGTTCCCGCGATGCTCAGGCCGGGCACGATCATGAAGCCGATCTCGCCGTTGATCGCCGGATCGCCGATGGCGAGCGGCTCAATGAAGTCGTCGAACTGCCCAAAGCGCATGTACCCCGCGCGGAGCTCGTTGACGACGGTCGGCGTCGCGGCGTAGGTGTGATGCAGCGTAAAACTTTGCGTGCGCCGCTTGGTCTCGACGTGGTGCCCGACAAAGCCCGCCAGGTTCTCGAGGCTGCTCTTGTTGTCGGTGAAGTTGTTGCGGAACATCAGCGTCTGCTTGTCGGTGAGCGCGTAGTCCACGCGAAACATGTAGGTGTATTGATCCGACGGCGCGGGGACGCCCTTCCGCGAAGATGCGCGAACCGGTCGGCGACACCGGATAAAGGTCGACCAGAGGCTTCACCGCCGGGTTGGCGCGAGCGCGTTCCTCGGGAGTCAGCGTTTGAAAGGTCGAGACGTCGTCGCCGCGCTCTTTGTTGGTCTCGAAGTTGCCGAAGAAGAACACCCGGTTCTTTTTGATCGGCCCGCCGACGGTGAAGCCCGCCAGGTTATTGCGGCTCTTGACCTTGTCGGTGGAGAAGAAGTTGCGGGCGCCCAGCGCGCTGTTGATGTGATACCAATACGCGCTGCCGTGTACGTCGTTCGACCCCGCGCGGCTGACGAGGCTCACCACCGAGCCCGAGTTGCGCCCGTACTCGGCCTTGAAGTTGTGCGTCAGGATCTCCATCCCCCCGACCGCTTCCTGGCTGACGACCTGCTCGGTGCGTCCGCGCCCGGCGATGAAGCCCGAGTTCGGGTCGTTCACCTGCACCGAGTCGATCATGTAGTTGTTGTTGCGCGGCCGCTGGCCGTTGACCGCGAAGGGCCGGTGCGCCAGCTCCGAATACGTCACTCCGGGAGTGGTCAACGCCTGGACGTAGAAATTGCGTCCCGAGAAGCCGTTGCCCGGGTTCGGCAGGTCGTTCATCTCCGGCTGATCGAAGGTGCGCCCGCGCTTGACGTCGTCGGTCTGCAACGCCGGCAGCGCCGCCGTGACCTCGATGGCCGTCGAGATCTCGCCGACTTCGAGCCGAATCGTCAGCTCCGGCGCCTCGCCCACGCGCAACTCGAATGGATGGGTGCGGTAGGTGCGGAAGCCCTCGGCTGTGGCCTCCAACGTGTACGAGCCGGGATCGAGCGCCGGCTGATGAAAGCGTCCGGAATCGCCGGACGCGGTTTCCCACTCCAAGTCGCGATTCTTGTCGCGAATGACGATCCGAGCGCCGGAGATCGCGCCGCCCTGCGCGTCCATGACGACGCCCGACACGGACGCCTTGATGTTTTGCGCCTGCAGCGGCGCACCGTGAATCGCGACCCAAGCCGCGAGCAACGCGCCGCAGAGGCCGCCCCTTTCAAAGCGAATCATTCCCCCTCCTATCGAGGTTCCTTTTGTTCGAATTTGCGAGTTCGGCGACGCGCCGAACGTCAAGTCGCGCCACAGCAAGCGCGCGCACGCGGACGCGTCAAGGGCCGCGCCGCGGTTGCAGCAAGAGCTAACAGAAGGAACGAGGAGGGGGTATGGGAGGCTTGCCGCCGAAGTCGGTAACGTCGGCGGCGTCAGCGAGAACAATGCGAACCGAGGCGGGGGCCGGCGCGGCCTGCACCGCGGATTCCGGCCCGGGAAGCGCGCGCGGAGCCGCCTGGGCCGCTATGCCGGAGTCACCGTCGCCGCAACCGCGGATCTCGCACTTGGGCTGCGTCGAAGACTTGCCGGCCGCCGACTTCGAGCGATGGCAGGCCGGGACGGCGGACTCGGCTGCGGAGGCGTGCCCATGGCCGTGCTCTCCGCGCATGCACATTTCGGGGCACGTGCACTTGCGGCCGTGGAGAGCGCAACTCGGGAGGTCATTGTCCGACCATGCAGCGAGCACAGGCGCGAGCGGCCCCGCGCCAAGCAGCACAGCCAGGGCGAAGGCCACAAAGCCCCGCGCGGTCTTGGCTGCATTCGCCCGCATGTTTGCGATTCTCCCGTGCGAGTCGGGGGTTTGTCCAGTTTGGCGGTCGTTTTGCAGCTACGTGACGCGCTGCTTTTCGACCGTTTTGCGGTTGAGTTTGTAGCCCAATCCCGGTCGATCGGAGACCTTCAGCATGCCGCCGGGGCCCAGCGGTTCGGGCGGCTCGGTCAATTCGGCCCGCCACAGCGCGTCGCCGTGCGAATACTCGAGGATCGAGAAGTTCGGCAGCGTCACGCACACCTGCGCCGCGGCCATGTTGCCGATGGGGCTCGCCGGCCCGTGCGGCGCGACCTTCATGCCGGCCGCCTCCGCCATCGCCGCGACCTTTTTGAGCTCAAACGCGCCGCCGACATATTTGATGTCGGGCATCGTGATGTCCACCGTTTCGGCCTTGATGTAAGGCAGGTATTCGCCGACGCCGAACAGCGATTCCCCGCCCGCCAGCGGCATCGGCGCCATGTCGCGAATTTTCGCCAGGTCCTCGAACGGCCGCGTCGGCTCTTCGACCCAGAACATGTTCAGCGGTTCGAGCGTCTTGATCAGCGCGTAGCTGCGCTCCAGGTCGAAATTGCTGTGTGCATCGACCAGCAGATCGCGGTCGGACCCCAGCACTTCGCGCACCGCCTTGAGGCAGTCGGTCCCCTGCGTGGTGTAGGCGGCGATCTCGGCGGCGCTTCCCTTGCGCGGCATGCCGTCGTAAGGCGCCATCTTGACGGCGGTGAAGCCGGCGTCGATCGCGCTCTTCGCCATCGCCGCGAAACCCTCCGGCGTGCGTGTGTCGGTCGAACGATTGATGTTCGCGTAGTTGCGGACTTCGTCGAACAGCTTGCCCCCGAACAGGTCGTACATCGGCACGCCGGCCGCCTGACCCTGTAGGTCCCACATGGCCTGCTCGATGCCGCTCAAAGCGCACGCTGTCGCACGGCGGAATTGCGCATACTCGGGATGCGCCTTTTGGCGCAGCCACTCGATGTCATAAATCGAACGGCCTTTGAGCAACTCGACGTACTCGGCGACCTTGTCGAGCGCCGGGTCTTCGAGACCGCCTTTCGAGTGCGAGGCGTCGCCGAGGCCGGTGATGCCGGCGTCGGTTTGCAGCTCGACGATGAGCCAGTGCCCGCGCTTGTTCACCTTGAGCCGGTGCGTCTCGACACCGGTGATTTTGATATTGCGTGCGTTACGGTCGGGCTCCGGCGCGGCGGAGCAGCCGGCGGCGAAAGCCGCGGCGGCGAGAAAACTTCGGCGTTGCATCTGAGCTATTCTATACGTCCCGCGCTACGACAATAGAGAGTATGCCCTGGAGCGATTGGCTGGGCTTTATGAACCGCCCGCGCTCCTCGCGCGAGGCGATCCGCCGCTTCCAAATCCGCGCGCTGCGCCAAGTCGTTCGTCACGCAGCGGCGCACGTACCGTACTATCGCGAGCTGTTTCGCCGGAATCGCCTGCGTGCCGACGACATTCGCACCGTCGAGGACTTGCAGCGGATTCCAGTCACGACCAAGCAGGAGCTGCAAGAGCGTCCCCTCGAGGAGTTCCTCGCCGAGGGCTGCGACCTGAGCCGCTGCGTGCGGCTCGCCACGTCGGGCTCCACCGGGCGTCCCACCGTGGTGGTGCGCTCGAGGGGCGAGCAACTCGCCTTGCAGGCGTACCGTCTCCGCTCGCAAGCGCTCTGCGGCGTCCGGCCCGCCGACCTGCGCGCCGCCGTTCACAACCGCGCCGGCGGCCTCGGGCGGACGCCCCGCTTCGGCCTGTATCGCCTGGAGGTCCTCAACGCGGTCGACCCGGCGGACGTCGTGCGCGCGCTGCGCCGTTTGCGGCCCGACGTCGTCATGTCCCGGCCGACCGTGCTCGGCATGGTCGCACGCGCCGCCGCTGGGCTCCCGGGCGACAACCCGCCGTGCCGGCTGCTGTTCACAGGCGGCGAAATCGCCACTCCCGCGGACCGCCGGCTGTTCGAGCAAACCTGGCGGTGCCGCGTCTTCGAGGAGTATGGGACCAACGAGTTCGTGCTCGTCTCATTCGAATGTCCTGAATGCGGCCTGCAGCACACATGCGACGATGCGGTGCTGGTCGAGACGCTGCACGAGGGCCGCCGGGCGGCGCCTGGCGAGAGGGGTCGCGTGGTCGGAACGGCCTTGCATTCCTACGTCATGCCGTTCATCCGCTTCGATCTTGACGACATCGCGTCCCGGCCGGCCATCCAACCGCAATGCTCCATTCGCTTTGACGCCATCCAAAAAGTCGAGGGCCGCCGCCTGGACTTTCTGACCATGCCCGACGGCGGCGTCTTGAGCCCCTTCGCCCTGCAGCGCGCGATTCAAGACGTCCCGGGCGTAAAGCGTTTCCAAATCGAGCAGCCCGCGCCGGACGCGTTGCTGGTGCGTCTCGAGCAGGCGCCCGCGGCCGATGCCTCGTATGCGGTGTCCGCGGCGTTGCGCGGTATCGTGCCGGGCGAGGTCTTCATCCGCGTGGAAACAGTCGACTCGATGCCGCTGCCGCCCGGCGGCAAGCATCGCTACATCCGCGGCATGCTGGAGCGCGATTGAGCTGCGGCAAGTGGTTCCCGCCTAACGCCCAGTCTCGGGACAAAGGCTCCCCGTCCCACCGATCAAAACGCGACTCCGGAGTCATAAACCGTCTTGCCGCCCAAGACCGTCCGCAACACCTCGATGTCGCGAATTTCATCTTCCGGGCAAGTCAGAATGTCGCGGTCGATCACCGCCAGGTCCGCCAGCTTCCCCGGCTCGAGCGAACCCTTGATGTCCTCCTCGAACGAGAGATAGGCCGCGTTCCAGGTCCACATCTTCAGAGCTTGCTCGCGCGTCAGCTTCTGCTCCGGATTGAACACTTGGCCGGCGGCGGTCTTGCGCGATACGACCATCCACATGCCGAAAAACGGGTTATAGGGATTGATCGCGTTGCGAGAATCGAACTTGATCATGTGGTCCGAGCCGCCCGCCACGATCACGCCCGCGTCGAACACCGACTTGTAGGGCTGGAAATACTTCATCCGCTCCGGCCCCAGCACCTTTGACAGCGCATCGCCGTCCAGGTGATACCAGGCCGGCTGCATGTCCATCACGACGCCGAGCTTCTTGGCGCGCGCAATCGTCTCGTCGGTGGGAAAGTTCGCATGGGTCAGAGTGAAGCGCTTGTCCTTGATCGACGAGATCGCATCCGCCTTCTCGTAGGCGTCGAGCAGCGCGTCCGTCGACGCCCCGCCCGTCGTATGCGCCGTCATCTGCCAACCGAAATCGTTGGCCAAAAGCGCGATGCCCGCGATTGTCTTGGGCGGCACGCGCAGCACGCCGCGATAGTCCGGATCGTTGAAGCCGTAAACTTCCGTATGCGTGCCGTAGGGCGTGCGCAGGTAGGCCGTGCCGATCAAGATGCCGCCGTCGAGAAAAATCTTGAGGCTTCCGACGCGCATCATGTCGTCGCCGAACCCGGTGACCGGCCCCAGCGCCCGGATTTCTTTGTCGATCTCCTCCAGCGGCCGCTCGGCGTCCACGACTCTGGTCAGGTAGGTCCGCACGTGCATCTTGCCGGCGGCCCAGTAGCGCTGATACGCGCGAATGCGGTCGGCCGAAAGCGCGCGATCGATCACGCTCGTCAGGCCGACCTTGTTGTAGGCGGCCTGCATCTTCTCGATGGCCCACAACACGTCCGCTTCCGAATACGTGCGCGACTTGACCAACGGCGCGAGCAACCGCCGCGCCCCCAGCACCAGTCCTGTCGGCTCGCCCGACTTGTCGCGAATGATCTTGCCGTCGGCCGGATTCGGAGTCTGTTTCGAGATGCCCGCCTGGGCGAGCGCGGCCGAGTTGAGCGCCGCGGCGTAGCCGTTATCGAGCATCACAGCTCGCCCGCCCGACCAGGCGTCGATCTCCTGCCGCGTCGGGTAGCGCTGCTCGGCCAGTCGCGTCGAGTAGACCTTCGGCACGAAGATCAGACCTTTCGTCGCTTTGATCTGAGACTTCACATAGGCTTCGAGGTCCGCGAAGCTGTGAATCACCGGGATCTCGCCGTCGATCTCCGCCAGAGCCGCGCCGATCGGATGCACGTGCGAGTCCATCAGCCCCGGCAATACCGTGCGGCCCTTCAGATCGACGCGCTGCGCATTGGGGGCCAGGGTCTTCTCGACCTCCGCCGTCGATCCGACCGCCCGAATACGGTCGCCCGTCATCGAGACGGCCTCGGCGAGCGGCGCCGCGGGGTTCATCGTGACGATCTTGCCGTTGAAGTACAGCAAGTCCGCCGGCTCGGCCGGCACGCGGCGGTGCGGCGGGAACGGTTGAGAAAGAGCGACACAAGCCCCAAGCAGGGCCAAAACGACAAGCCGGCGCATAACGCCGACAGGATAGCAGCGCGGCGCGGGCGCGCAGCAGCCTAGCGGCTCTTCCACTCCGGCCGGCGCTTTTCGAGGAACGCCGACATCCCCTCTTGCGCGTCGTCGATCGCCGCGTTCGCGCTCATCACGCCCTGGGCGAGCTCGTACGCGTCGTATTGCGGCAGATCGATCTGCACATAGAAGGCTTCCTTGCCGATCGCAACCGTCAGCGGACTCGCCGCCGCGATTTCTTCGGCCAACTCCAGCGTCCGCGCCCGCAGCTCCTCGCGCGGCACGACACGATTCACCAGACCCCACTCGGCGGCTGTCGCGGCGTCGATCGCCCGCCCGGTCAGCAACATCTCCATCGCGCGCTTGCGACCGATCGACCGCGTCAACGCCACCATCGGAGTCGAGCAGAACAGTCCGATCTTCACGCCCGGCGTCGCGAACGTCGCCTGCTCCGACGCCAGCGCCAAATCGCAGGCGGCCACCAACTGGCAGCCGGCCGCCGTCGCGACGCCGTCCACCTCGGCGATCACCGGTTGCGGAATGCGCTGCACGGCGTCCATCAGCTCTGTGCAAGCTTCGAAGATCTCGCGGTACTGCTCGTCATCGCCGCCGCCGCAAGTCATCTCGCGCAAGTCGTGCCCGGCGCTAAAGGCCGGCCCTTCGGCCGCGAGGATGACGACGCGACGCTCGCGCTCGACTCCGATCGCCTGCAGCACGTCCGTCAACGCCCGCATCATCGCCAGCGAGAGCGCATTGCGTCGATCCGGATTCGCCAGCGTCACGATCGCCGTCGAGCCCGCGTCTTCGACTCTTACCGGTGAAGCGTTCATAGCCGTAACAGGCTAGCACCGCCGCGGCCCCTCTTTCGCATCCGCCAGGTCGTGTATGATGGGTCGCCTGCGCTTCGCGAAGCCAAGCTCGCCGCCCGTCCCATGCACCCGCTGCTGATCCTGCTGATCGCCGTCGTTGCGGTCTTCCTGCTCATCATCCGCTTCAAGATCAACGCCTTCGTCGCGCTGATCCTCTCGGCCATTCTGATCGGCGTGCTCACGCCCAACGTCCCGCTCTCCGAGGTCATGGGCGAGGTGACGACACGCTTTGGCGGCGTCGTGGGCCGCATCGGGGTCGCCATCGCGATGGCCGCCCTGGTGGGCCAATGCCTGATGGAGAGCGGCGCGGCCGACAAGATCACGCGCCGCTTCATCCGCTGGTTCGGCGAGAAGTACTCCTCGCTGTCGATGCTGACCAGCGGCTACATCCTCAGCATCCCGGTCTTCCACGACACGGTCTTCTACCTGCTCATTCCGCTGGCCCGTTCGATGACTGTCCGCGGCGGCGGCCGCAACTACGTCCTGAACATTCTGGCCATCGGCGCCGGCGGCGTCGCAACGCATGTCTTCGTGCCGCCCACGCCGGGCCCGCTGGCGATGGCCGTCACGATGAATGTCGACCTCGGCCTGACGATCATCGTCGGACTCGTTATCGGCATCCCCTCGTCATTGGCCGCCTGGGGCTATTCCGTGTGGATCGACCGCAAGCTCGACATCCCGATCCGCGAAGCTCCGGGCCTTTCGCTCGCCGATCTCGAAAAGGTCGCCCATCGCTCCGAAGACGAGCTGCCCGGCTTTTGGACGTCGCTGCTGCCCATCATTCTGCCTGTCGTGCTGATCACGTCCAACACGATCACCAACACGTTTTTCAAGGATGCGCCGTTCGCGTCGCTGGTCGCCTTCCTCGGCAACCCGAGCTTGGCGCTCATCATCTCCGCCGCGGCGGCCCTCTGGGTTCTTGCGCGGCAAAAGGGAATGGGGCTCAAAGACCTCTCCGGCCCGGCGGAAAAGGCCATCAAAGACGCCGGGCTGATCATCTTGATCACAGCCGGCGGCGGCGCCTTCGGAGGCATGCTCGTCAAGGCCGGCCTCGGCGATACGCTCGGCGTGCTGGCCAAAAGCTCCGGGATCTCTTACCTCGCGCTCGGCTGGGGCGTCGCGATGCTGCTGCGCATCGCGCAAGGCTCGGCGACCGTCGCGATGATCACCGTCTCCTCCATCCTGGCGCCGCTCGTCGTGCAATCGCCGCCGCCCTATCACCCGGTTTACATCATCATGGCCATCGGCGCCGGCTCGATCGTCGGCGGCTGGATGAACGACAGCGGCTTCTGGGTCTACCGCACCATGACCGGTCTGACTGAAATCGAGGCCCTGCAGACCAAATCCGCGTCGCTGGTCGTCCTCGGCGTCGCGGGCCTCGCCGCCACATGGCTGGCAAGCATCCTCGTTCCGCTCGTGTAGAACGGCTCGCGAGCCCGCTATACTCTTGCTCATGCGCCGCGCATTCTTCACTTCCCTCGTATTCGCCATGACTTTATTCGCCGCCTCGAGCGTCCACGACTTCCAGATGAAATCGATCGACGGCAAAGACGTCTCGCTCGCCGACTACCAGGGCAAGACGTTGCTGATCGTCAACGTCGCCAGCCGCTGCGGCTTCACGCCGCAATACGAAGGCCTCGAAGCCCTCTATGAGAAATATGAGTCGAAAGGCCTCGTCGTGATGGGCTTCCCGGCCAACAACTTCGGCGCGCAGGAACCCGGCAGCAACGCCGAGATCAAGACCTTCTGCAACCGCGAATACGGCGTCACTTTCCCGATGTTCTCGAAGATCTCGGTCAAGGGCGACGACAAGGCTCCGCTCTATCAATACTTGACCGGCACGACCGGCCAAGAGATCCCGTGGAACTTCACCAAGTTCCTCATCGACAAGGACGGCAAGGTGATCGGCGCCTTCGCGCCGGACGTCGAACCGCTGTCGCCGCAGTTGACCGCCGCGATCGAAAAGGCGCTCTAACGCGCAGTGCCGCGCGAAAAGAAAGGCTGGGCGCCGCCCTGGTTCGCATTCCTGTTCGCGACCGTATTCGTCTTTTTCATCCTCTACCTGGTCTTCGCCCGTAGCTAACGGCAGCCGCGGCTCGGGCTCAGTGCGCCGAGGGCGTTTGCGCGTCAACCGACTCGAGCCATTGCATCAGCCGAGCGGCCATGTCACGGACGCGGCCGGTCTCGGCCTTGGCGAGGTCCTTCGATTCGCCGAGGTCGTCGTCCAGGTTGTATAGCTCGTTGTGGCCGTCCTCGTAGTAATGCAGCAGCTTCCAATAGCCGACGCGGACGGCGCTGACAGGCGACGTGGTCGGGTAGTAGTGCGGGTAATGGAAGAACAACGCCTCGCGGCCGAGCTTGGCCTGCGGATCGCGCAGCAGCGACGAGATGTTGACCCCGTCCGGGCGATGCCCTTCTTCGTCGGATAGTCCGGCGAGGCTGAGAATCGTCGGGTAGTAATCCGTCGACATCACCGGCTCATCGGAGACGCCGCCCGCCTTTGTGACGCCGGGAGCGCGCACCATCAGCGGCACTCGCACGCCGCCTTCGTAGGCCGAGCCCTTCCCCGAACGCAGCGGCGAGTTGTTCGTAACCGCCTCGCCTTGGAAGGGGTTGATGAAGCCGCCGTTGTCGGACGTGAGAAAGACGATCGTGTTGTCGGCCAGGCCTAGCTCATCGAGCTTGGCGAGCACGCGCCCGACGTTTTGGTCGAGGGTCTCGACCATGGCGGCGTATTGCGCGTTGCGGTGACGCATGCCCGGGGTGATCTTGGCCTGGTAGCGCTTGGCGATTTCGGGCTTGCCTTCGATCGGGGTGTGCACGGCGTGAAACCAGAGCTGCAAGTAGAGCGGGTCCACGCGGTGGCGCTCGAGGATCTTGATGGCTTCGTCGGCCAGCCGGTCGGTCAGGTTTTCGCCGGGCTTGCCGTCTTCCAGGTGCGGCACATAGCGCGGCTCGCTGAAGTAGCGGTCGCCGGAATACGGGAAGAAGAACGTCTGCGGCGCGCCCCACAGCGTCCCGCCGATGTTGTAGTCGAAGCCTTGCGTCTGCGGATAGTATTCGGCCGTGCCGAGGTGCCATTTGCCGACATGCGCGGTGACGTAGCCGTTCTTCTTGAAGACTTCGGCGAGCGTCGTCTCTTCGAGCGGCAGGTGGTCCATCGTCGTGGGCGGGACGAGCTTGCGGTCGAGCGGCGGGTGGTGCGCCGCCTCGCGCCAGATGGTCAGGTGCAGGCGCGCCGGGTGCTTGCCGGTCAGGATCGAAGCGCGCGTCGGCGAGCAGACCGGCGACGCCGCATAGGCCTGCGTGAAGCGCACCGCCGTTTGGGCGAAGCGGTCGATGTTGGGCGTCTCGTGGAGATCGGCGCCGTAGACGCCCAGGTCGTGCCAGCCGAGGTCGTCGACCAGCAGAAATACGACGTTCGGCTTGGTCTGGGCCCAGCACGGAAGGGCAAACAGCAGCAGAAGAATGAGGCGGCGCATCGCCGGAGAGTATACCGGGAGAAATCCATGAGTCGTACACGCATCATGATGCTATCATCATTATGATGCGTACCACCCTCAATCTGCCGGAAGATGTTTACTCGGCGGCTCGTTCTCTGGCGTCGATGCGCAACGTGTCGTTAGGCGACGCCTTGGCGGAACTCGTGCGTCGCGGGTTGAGGCCGGGGGCGGGGATCCGTCGCGAGGGTGCATTCCCGTGCTTCGACATCCCCGAGGATGTCGAAGCGATCCCACTGGAACGGACGCTCGAGATCGAGGACGAATTGTGAGGCCGCACCTTTTGGACGTGAACGTATTGCTCGCGCTGGCCTGGCCGGTGCACGTTCACCACGTTCAAGCGCAGGAATGGTTTCGGCAAAACCGCACGCCTGGATTTCGAACCTGCCCGCTGACGCAGTTGGCGTTCGTACGGATCTCGTCCAACCCGGCTTTCTCGCGCGCCGCCGTCGCGCCCGGGGCGGCATTGGCTCTGCTTCGGGAGATTGTCGCGCTGCCTGACCACGGGTTCTGGCCCGACACGATCGACGCTGCGCGGGCGTTGGAGGGGAGGCACGGGATCGTCGGTCACCGCCAGGTGACGGATGCGTATCTGCTAGCGCTGGCGGCGGAACACGACGGCGTCATTGCGACGCTCGACCGGGGACTGTTGGCGGTGGCGGGGGATGACGCCGACCGGGTCGTTCTGGTCTAGGGCTAGTTGCAACGCGGCTGCGCCGGCGGCGTCGAGAGCACCGCGACCGGCCCGCCATTCGTTGGATCGAGACGTTCTGGCGCGACCTGATGTTTGCGTTTCGGCTGTCTCGAAGCAAGCCCGGCTTCACACTGGCGGCCATCGGAGCGATCGCGCCCGGCACGGCACTGCGCTACCAGTAGCCCCAGGGAACCTGTCATCACGGTACGACGCCGCTATCTGTAGGCCGGGTCGTGGCGCTCAAATCAGCGCTAATTGCAACGCGACCGCCCCGCCTCGACTCGACAGCCATGACTTGACAGTCGACATGTCGATAGCCGACAGTAATGAGCTGTCGAGAGACGACATGTCGAAACCAAAAGCCGAAGTCCCCTACGGAACCCTCGATCTGCTGATCCTCAAGACGCTGGACACGCTCGGACCCGCCCACGGGTACCGCATCGCCCGGCGCATCGAACAGGTCTCCGAAGACGCTTTGCAGTTGAGCCAGGGCTCGGTGTATCCGGCGTTGATACGCCTGGAGCAAGAGGGCTGGATTCGCACCAATTGGGGCGTGTCGGAGACGAACCGCAAGGTCAAGTTCTACTCGCTCACCGCCGCCGGCAAGAAGCAGCTCGACGTCGAGGTCGAGAAGTGGCGCAAGGCGACGGCGTTTGTCGCGCGTTTCTTGGAGGCTGGGGCATGAGCATCCGACGAGCGCTGCGAGGCCTGCTAGCCCAGGGACGCAAGCGTCGGCTCGATCGCGAGCTGGACGATGAGATCGCGGCCCACCTGGAACTCGCCGAGCGAGAGGCTCTCGAGAAGGGGCTCACGCCCGAACAAGCTCGCCGCGACGCGAAAGTGCGCTTCGGCGGCGTCGAGCGCGTCAAGGAAGAGCACCGCGACAGCCGCGCGGTGCGCTGGATCGAGACGTTCTGGCGCGACCTGCGGCACGGTCTTGGCGGGCTCGCTCGCGACCCCGGCTTCGCGGCGGTCGCCGTGGGCGCCCTCGCGCTCGGCATCGGCGCGAATACCGCGATGTTCAGCCTGGTCGACGCGACCTTGCTCCGGCCGCTTCCTTCCCCGAGCCGGAGCGCATCGTGCGTGTCTGGGAGACGCCGCAACCGGGGCGGATCAACGGGACCAACACGATGGACTTTCTCGACTGGAGGCGGCTCAATACTGTACGATACACGGCTGATCGACGACAACCTGCGCCGCTCGATCGAGGTGGCGTTCGGCGCGGTGGCTCTGGTGCTGCTGATTGCGTGCGCCAACGTGGCCAACCTGTTGCTGGCCAAGGGCGTGGCGCGTAGGAAGGAGATGGCGGTGCGCGCGGCCTTGGGAGCGAGCCGAGGCCGGCTGACGGTCCAACTCTTCGCGGAGAGTCTCGCGCTGTGCCTGTTGGGCGGAGCTTCCGGGATCGCCTTAGCGCAGCTTTTGATCCAAGGCGCAACGCCGCTGATCGCAGACTCGCTGCCTTACACCGCCGAGGTCGGACTTGACGCGCGGGTGCTGGGCTTCTCGGCGGCGGCGGCGCTGGGCGTTTCGTTGCTCGTCGGAGTGCTGCCTTCGTTCCGTACGTCGTTCACGCGGCTGGCGTCTTCGATGAATCAGCAGTCACGCGGTTCATCGGACTCGCGCGAGGCCTTACGCAGGGCCATCGTGACGGGGGAGGTCGCCGTGTCACTGGTGTTGATCTGCGGCGCGCTGCTGTTGCTCAAGAGCCTGGCGAAGTTGCAGGAGGTCGATGCGGGAGTCCGCGTCGGAGATGTGATCACGATGTCGATTGACCTGCCCAATAGCGTGTATCCGACGGCGCAGAGCGCGGCGAGCTTCTATCGCGCCTTGTCGGAAAGCCTGAGGGCGACGCCGGGAGTGACCGACTCGGGTCTTGCGTCCGATCTGCCTCTCGAGGAGGTCCATCAAGGCCAAGGTTTCAGCATCGTCGGACGCGAAGGGGGCGGCACGGTTCGATTCAAGCGGGTCGACCATCGGTACTTCGAGACGCTTGGCATACCGTTGTTAGCTGGGCGCGATTTCGATGAGCGTGACGATGCCGGCGCGCCTTACGTCACGGTGATCAACGAGCAACTGGCGGCGATCATTTTGGAAAAATACGGGATTGCCGATCCTATCGGCCAAATCACCGAGATCTCGACTCCCAACTACGAAAACTCCAACGGAGAAGGCAAGAAGGCGCAAATTGTAGGGGTCGTGAGTGAACGGGCCCAGCCGTTGAGTTGGAAGCCGATGCCGGTCGCCTATGTACCGCTTGCTCAAGCGCCGGAGACGGACCTGAAGGTCGTCATTGCGGTCCAGGCGCTGCCGTCGGCAATCATGCCGGGCATTCGGGAAGCCGTGGCTCAGGTCGATCCCAACCTGCCGCTCGGGAACGTTCGCACGATGGAAGAGATTCGCGACAACAGCCTGCGCGGGACCAAACAGCCGACTTTGGTGATCGGCATGTTCGCGGCGGTGGCGGCCTTCTTGGCGGCGCTTGGGTTGTATGGCGTCCTCTCGCATGCCGTCACGCAGCAGCGCAAAGAGATTGGGATCCGCATGGCGCTTGGCGCCCAATCGGGCAACGTGCTGTCGCAGATCTTGCGCAGCGCGATGGCGCTCGTCGCCGTCGGCGTCGCTATCGGCCTTGTCGGCGCGATGGCGCTGACGCGCTTGATCGAGAGCCTGTTATTCGACGTCTCGGCGCTCGACCCTCTCGCGATTCTCACGGCTTGCGCTGCGACCGTCCTGGTCGGCCTGCTGGCCGGGTTCATCCCCGCCCGCCGCGCCGCTCGCGTCGAGCCGATGACCGTCCTCCGCGATGAAAACTAAATCGGGGCCGACCGCGGCCAAGCGCCGGTCACCTGTAAGCCGGGTCGTGACGCTCGAACCATTCGAGCACGTGGGCGACCTTGGAGATGAGGTTGCTCGGGCGGGCGACGATGTTGTGCGACGCGCCGGGGATTCTGACCAGGCCGTGTCGATCTTGCGCAGCTTGAGGGCCTGATAGAACTCTTCGGCCTCGGGGCTGGGCGTGCGATAGTCCGCCTCGCCGGTCATCAGCATCGTCGGCGTAGAGACGTTGCCGACCTGCGAGATCGGCGATCGGCGCATATACTCTTCCATGTGCTCCCAGGGCGGTCCGGGGAACCAGCGGTTGACGGTAAACGAGGCGATATCCGCCGTCAGCATCCAGGCGTACCAGTTGATGACCGGCTTGACGACGACCGCCGCTTGGAAACGATCGGTCTTGCCCACAATCCATGACGAAAGCACGCCGCCGCCCGAGCCGCCAGTGACGAACAGGCGCTGCGGGTCGACCCAGCCCTTTTCAATGACCGCGTCCACGCCGGACATGAGGTCGTCGTAGTCCTGCCCCGGATAGGCATGGTGAATGAGATTGCCGAACTCCTCGCCGTAGCTGGTCGAACCGCGCGGGTTGGCGAAGAGAACCACGTAGCCGGCGGCGGCGTAGAGCTGGCCTTCGGCCGAGAAGCGCGACCCGTAGTTGGCGAACGGGCCGCCGTGGATCTCGAGGATGAAGGGGTATTTCTTCGCGGGGTCGAAGCCGGGAGGCTTGAGCGTCCAGCCCTGAATGTTGCGGCCGTCGGCTGAAGACTTCCACCACAGCTCTTCTGTCCGGCCGAGCGTCTTGTAGCCCAGCAGGTCTTCGTTGAGGTCGGTCAGGTGTTTCTCGCTGTACTGCCGCGCCTTCCAGGCGATGTCGGCCGGGCGATCGGGGTTGCCGACCGTGTAGGCGACGCGGCCGCCTTTGGAGAGCGAGAACGATCCGCTCGAGTAGGGCCGCCCCAGCGTCGCGCCGCCGATATTGAGCGCCAGCGGCTCGACCGAACCGTCGGCCGTGGTGTAGCCGACCTTGGTGACGCCTTGGTCGTCGTACTGCAAATAGATGCGGCCGTCTTCGGACCAGGTGGGGTTGACGATGTCGCGGTCGAAGCCTGTGGTCACCAGTTTGCTGTTGCGGCCGTCGCGGTCCATCACATACAGCGCCTCGACCTGATAGCCCTGCAAGCGGTCGTCGAAGCCCGTGTAGGCGATTTGCTTGCCGTCGGGCGAGACCGCCGGCTGATTGTCGGGCCCGTTGCGGTCGGTGAGGGCCCGGATCGCGCGATCGGCCAGCGTCAGCTCGTAAATCTCGGAGTTGAGCGGCTGATATTCCGCGTCTTCGTGCCGGTTAGCGGAGAAGACGAACGATTGGGAGTCGGGGCTCCACGAGACGGCGTCGCGGTGGTCGTAGTCGCCGCTGGTGAGTTGCCGCGGCGAGCCGCCTGCGGCGGAGATCTCGAAGAGCTGGTAGTGTCCGTCCGGCAGATAACCTTGGCCGTCAAAGCGGTAGCGCAGCTTGGTGATCACCTTGGCCGGCGCCGCCCACTCCGCGCCCTCGGGCTTAGGAGGCATCTTGGCGAAGGGTTCGGCCTGCTCCTTGACGAGCATCGAGAAGACGATGTGCTTGCCGTCGGGAGACCACGAGACGCCGCCCGGAGAGCTGGTCAAGTTGGTGAGCTTGGCCGTCTGGCCGGTGTCCATCCAGCGCAGATAGAGCTGCGCCGAGCCGTCTTCGCCCGAGACGTAGAGCAGCTTCGAGCCGTCGGGCGACCAGCGCGGCGAGGATTGGTTCCGGTTGCCGGTCGTCAGCGGGCGATCGTCCGACCCGTCGGCCGAGACGATCCACAGGTTCGACTTGGCCCGGTCGGTCATGATGTCGAAGAAGTTGCGCTGATAGACGATGCGCTCGCCGTCGGGGGCGATTTGCGGATCGGAGGCGAACTCGAGATCGAAGACGTCGAGCGGCTTGAAATGCGCGTCGTCGATGGCGTCGCCGAAGCAAAGCGCCGCCAAAACGGCGGGAACCAGCAGCCGGAGGCCGAACCTGAACATTGCTGAATTGTAGCCGGTCGATCCGGGGAGCCGGAGCCTAGGCGTGCGGCGTTTCGGGCATCGATAAGTCGACGCCCATCTTGCCCATTTCCTGCTCGTAGTAGCGGCGGTGCAGCACGTTCCACTCTTCGCTGCCCTCGAGGATCTTGCGCTGCTGCTTGGCGATCATGTGGCGGGCCTTGTTGTCGACCTGCTCTTCGAGCGTCAAGACTTTGCCGAGCTCCTGGCCGATCTCGAGGCGCACGTCGTTCCAGCCCGTCATCACGCGTACGCCGGGAATGCGCGGCAGTTGCGCGGCGAGCTTGTGGGACAGGTCGTTGATCTTGTCGCGCGAGAGCTTCATCTTGCGCTCGCCGGCGGGCTCGCGCGCGGCGGCTGAGATGTACTTGCGCTCGTCGAGCAGATTCCGCTTCACGCGGTTGAACATCTCGTGGAAGGGGATCTCGTTCTGCCGCATGTACTCGTCGTACTGGTGCAGCAGCTCGCGGACCTCGTCATTGATCTCGTCTTCGATGCTCAGGTCGTCGACGAGAATTTTGTCCAGGGCCGCCTCGAGCGCCTTGGGGTCCTTGACCTCCAGAGCCTTCTTGGCGAGTTGGCGGGAGACGTAGCGCGCGGCGAAGCGCAGGTAGGGTCGAGGGACGAGCATCGCGGGAAATCTCAGCCTATCAGAGGGGGGCGCCTGGGGTCTTGGGTCCGAAGTTCAGTCGGGCGCAACAGAGCCGCGTCCGCATGGGCGCGTCCGGAACACGTGCGAAGGGCGATTGCAAGACGCAGCCTCACGGCTGCGGCTCTGTAGCGACGAGCTTCGCCGTTGTTTCCCTTCCCGCCTTACTGAATCGCCGCCTTCACCGGCTGCTCTTCCTCGCGCACCGGGATCGGGAAATCCGTCAGGGCGTCGCGTTGGTCGTCGCTGAGGTTGTCGTAGGCTTCGGCCATCGAGGCGCCCGAAATTGCGCCGCGCTTGCCTTTGGAATCCATGTAGAGGGTCGTCAGCGCGTTGCCGAAGTCCGAGCCCTCGGTGAACTGCGGCGCTTCGGCGAAGACGAATACCTTGAGCGAATCCGTCAGCCGCTCGGCCCAGGTTCGCGCCAGCCACTTGGCGTCGTTCTGCTCGGAGACCTTGACGTCGTCTTCGGTGAGCTGAACGATCAGCCGCTTGCCCGTGCCGTCGGGCAGAGATTGAATGATCGCCGGCATCGGTCCCGATTCGTCGAGCGTGATGTTGCGCCCGGGCTTATCCAACAAGTCCTGAATCGCGCCTTCGACGCTGGTGACGACTTCTTTGGCGCGCGCCGCGCCGCCGCCGCCCGCCACCGGGTCGGAGATCTTGAAGATCGCCACATTGTTCATCTTGATCGCAATCGGCACGCCTTCGGTCAGGCCCTTGTTGGGCAACAGCTCGTAGGTGACCTCGGGCGGCGGCAGCTCCACGTAGACCGCTCCACCTTGTAGGTATAGGATCAGCCCGATCACGCCGAGCATCAGCAGCGTCGCCGCGATCGTCAACGGCTGCTTAATGATCGTCGAGAAGGTGCGCGGCTTGGTCCGCTCGACGAAGTCGAATCCGGAGCCGTCGCCGCCTTGTGCCGTAGCGCGCGGCGGGCGAAGGTTGATAGCGGTTGCTTTCGCTCATGTGATGCGGTTGTCGGAAGGCGCGAACACCTTAGTTTATCAATCAGTTAAGGATCTATTGAATAAAGACTGGGGCGGGCGTCAATCGGTTTCATCGACGGCCCCTTGTCAGCCCGCTTCCCCAAATATAGGGGACGCGGCGCGGCGGCCGCATGTTGCGGCCAAGGCTCGGACGGCGGTTCGCGCGAAGACTTCGGCCGCGCGGCTCACGGCCCGGAAGCGCGCGCTGTCGGTCGGGCGAGTTTCCGGGTCGAGGGATCGTAAGCTTTCTCCCATCAACGAATTAGGAGAAGGCTCCTATTGGTGGCTCTCAGCTTGTACCCCGAGAATTTTGAAGTAGGTTGATGCGGCCTCGGCGCCCCCCGCGGCAGTCCTCCGCGGCCGCTCGATCGCGCATGGCGCAGTCGACGTACGACTCGCCTCGGGGCTATCGGAGGGACAAATCTTGGCGAACGAGACCGACACCACGGCGGCGAACACCGTATCGGAGGAGCAGCATCCGCGGATGCCGGTATTCCCCGCCCGACCCGGCGAGAGCGGGGTCAGCAACGGGTCGGATGTCCCGGCGCAGTACAAAGCCATCCACGAAGCGCAACTGCTCCACGAAGAAACCATTCGCCAAATGCGCGAAGAGCTGCGCTCCTACAAGCAAAAGCTCAGCGATCTAGCCGACACCTCCGGTTCGGCCCGTCCCGTCAACATGGACGCCGTTCTCATGCGGCTCGCCGAGCTCGAACGCAAAATGGGCGAAGGCGCGCCGGATCCGCTGCTCAACGAGATCGTTCACCGGCTGGCGTCGCTCGAGAGCGCGGGCGGCGGCCGAAGCGGCCATGACCCGCGCGTCGACAGCCTCGGCGCCCAGGTCGACAAGCTTCGCAAGCAACTCAGCGATCCGGCCCCGGCTGACCCGCGCACCGACGACGTCGTGTTGCGCATCGCCGCCGTCGAGGGCTCGCTCAAGCGCGCTCAGCAAGAGATCTCCGCCGACCGCCTCGAAGATCTGGAGCTGAAGGTCGCCGAGGGCGCCGCGAGTGTCGAACAGCGCTTCACGCAGCGCCTCGACGAACTGAAAGACGAGCTAAAACAGGATCTGTCGCAAGCGAACGACGAGGCTTCACAATCGGTCGCCGAACGCATCGCCGCGATCGAGCAGCGCGTTTCCGAGTCGATCGACACCGGCTCGCTCGACACCCTGTCGGCCCGGCTCTCCGAAATCGAGCAGATCGTCCAGCGGCCGCCCAGCGCTGAATTGCCCGCAGCCGCGGCCGAAAAGTTCGAAGTCCTCGAGCTCCGCCTGGCCGAGCTCGCGGAGTCCGCCGTCCTCGATGCGGACCTGAGCAGCCTACAAGAGAAGTTGCACGATCTCGAGACTCGCGCGGGCGATTCCGAGCGCACCGAGCATCTCGAGGAACGCCTGTCTGACGTGGAGATTCGTCTCCAACAGCCTGCACAGGACTTGCGGGTCGACGAGCTCGCCTCTCGCATCTCGACGGTCGAGGAGAAGACCGCCGGCATGGCGGGCGTCGAAGCCGCCGCCGTCGAAGACCTTCTGAATAAGGTCCGTACGCTTGAGAATCGCATTCCCGAAGCGGATCAGCAACAGCGGATTCAGGTTCGGCTCGACGACATCGAGGCGCGCCTGGAGTCTCCTGCGACGAGCCCCGAGTTGCCTGCGGTCATCGAGCGCATCAGCACTCTCGAGAGCCACGGCACGCAGATTTTCGAGTCGCGCCTCACGGAACTGAACGGCCGCCTCCGCGCCGTCGAGTTGAAGAGCGACAGCGGCGGCGCAAGCGACGAGCAAGTCAGCCGCCTAGCTGATCGGCTCGATCAGCTCGAGCTGACCGGAAGCTCGGGCGACGCCGCGCGGCAGCTCAGCGAACTGCGCGAACGCGTCGCCAACCTGGCCGCCGACCAGAAGCAGACCGGCGCCGACAGCCGCCTCGAAGAAAAGCTCGAAGCCGCTGTTAGCCGCCTGGCCGAGCTCGAGGCGCAGGCGCACAAGCAGCAACAGGAGGCGTTCGCGCTGGCCGAGCAGGCCAGCCGCCGCATCGACGCCATCGAGGCCGCGCCCACGCCGACTTCAGAAGGTCCCGGAATCGAGGCCGTGGAAGAACGGCTCGCCGCACTCGAGGAGCAAACGAGCTCATACCCAGCGGAAGATCCCCGGATCGACGCATTCGAGAAGCAGTTGGTGTCGCTGCGCGCCGAGTTGGGCAGCATCCGCTCAGCCGCCGACCAGACTCCCGACACGAGCCGCATCGACGCCCTCGCCGAGCAGATCGAACAGCTTCGCCAGGCCGCGCCCGAAACGCCGGACCTCACCGCCGAAATCGCAGATATTCGAGCCAAGATCGAAACGTTCGGGTCCGGCGCCTCCGATTCCTCCCTTGACGGGATTTGGCGGGAAATGGCCGTCCGTATCGAAGAGCTCGAGCGGCAGGCTGCAAGAAACGGGGAGACGTCCGGCGATTCCGCCGTCGGGTCCGAGGTCGGGCGCAGGCTCGACCGCGTCGAGAGCCTCCTCGACGAACGCGGCGACGGCGCTCCGCAACAGGTGGTCGAGCGTCTGATTCAGCGTCTGGACGCGCTGGAAAACAGCGTCGCCGTAGGCGGCTCGACTTCCGGCGGCGACATGAGGGATTCCTTCGGGGCCGAAATGTCTTCGCGCTTCGAGGTGATTCATCGTCGCATCGAAGAGATCGAAGCCGGCTCGGGCGGCAACGCGATGGAAGCGCTGCAGAAAGAAAGCGAGCGCTGGAGCCAGTGGGCCCGCGGCGCCCTGGAAGAAGTCGGCGAGCTGCGCCAGCAGGTCGAGATGCTGCAGGAGCAAGGAATCTCATCGGAAAGCGGCGGCGCCAACCAGCAACTGCTGCAAGCCCTCAGCGAGAAGATCGCCAGCGGGTTCGCCTCCTCGGAGGTCAAAGTTCTCCAGGGTCACGTGTACAAGCTGTATTTCGCGATCTTCCTGCTGGTCGGCATGGTCGTTACGTCGATCTTGCTCAACCGCTGACGCTCCTGCCCCGGCGTCTCGCGAGCGCGGCCCAGCGCGGCTGCTATCCTCGTGAGCGCTCGTGAAAAAGGTCGTCGTCGCCGCGTTAATCGTTCGGGAAGGGCTGCTTCTCGCGTGCCGCCGGCGGCACGACCAAGATCACGCCGGCAAGTGGGAATTTCCGGGCGGAAAAGTAGAGCCCGGAGAATTAGAAGCCGCCGCCCTGCGCCGCGAGCTCGACGAAGAGCTGCGCATCGACGCCATGATCGGCGCCCTGATCGACAGGTATGAATTCGCCTACCCGAGCAAAGCGCCCATCGAGCTGGCGTTCTACGCCGTTCGCGAGTATTCGGGCGCGCTCGACGGAGGCTTCTTTGACGAAATCAGGTGGGCGGCGCTCGCCGAGCTGCCCGCCCTCGACTTTCTCGAAGGCGACGCCGAGTTCGTGAGGCGCCTCGCCGCGGGCGCCTACGACGCCGCCCTGCGCTGAAGCCCGTGATCAGCCCGTCATCGAAGCCAGAAACTCCTTGTTGCTCCTGGTCTTGTTCATCTTGCCCAGCAACAGCTCGAGCGCCTCGACCGGGGACATCTGGCTGAGCACCTTGCGCAGCACCCAGACGCGGCTGACCTCTTCGGCGGTGAGCAGCAGCTCTTCCTTGCGCGTGCCGGACTTGTTGATGTCAATGGCCGGAAACACGCGTTTGTCGACCATCTTGCGGTCGAGCAAGATCTCCATATTGCCGGTGCCCTTGAACTCTTCGAAGATCACCTCGTCCATGCGGCTGCCGGTGTCGACCAGGGCCGTGGCGATGATCGTCAAGCTGCCGCCCTCTTCGATGTTGCGCGCCGCGCCGAAGAAGCGTTTGGGCCGTTGCAGAGCGTTCGAGTCGACGCCGCCCGACAGGATCTTGCCCGAGGCGGGCACAATCGTGTTGTAGGCGCGCGCCAGTCGCGTGATCGAGTCGAGCAAGATCACCACGTCGCGCTTGTGTTCGACCAGACGCTTGGCTTTTTCGATGACCATTTCAGCGACTTGCACGTGGCGCGTCGCGGGCTCGTCAAACGTCGAGCTGATGACCTCGCCGCGTACGGAGCGCTGCATGTCCGTCACTTCTTCGGGCCGCTCGTCGATCAGCAGCACGATCAGCACGACTTCCGGGTGGTTCGTCGTCACCGAATTGGCGATCGACTGCAGCAACATCGTCTTGCCGGTGCGCGGCGGCGCGACGATGAGTCCGCGCTGGCCCTTGCCGATCGGCGTCATCAGATCCATGACGCGGCCGGAGTAGTTCTCCTTGGCCGTCTCGAGCGCAATGCGGCCCTCGGGATAGAGCGGCGTGAGGTTGTCGAACAGAATCTTCGTCTTGGCGACTTCCGGCGGTTCGAAATTGATCGCCTCGACCTTGATGAGCGCGAAGTAGCGCTCGCCGTCCTTGGGCGGCCTCACCTGGCCGGAAACCGTGTCGCCGGTGCGCAGATCGAAACGCCGAATCTGCGAAGGCGAAACGTAGATGTCGTCGGGACCCGGCAGGTAGTTGTACTCGGGCGCGCGCAGAAAACCGAAGCCCTCCGGCAGCGTCTCGAGCACGCCCTGCGAGAAGATGTTGCCGCTCTTTTCCGCCTGCGCTTGCAGGATCTTGAAGATCAGCTCTTGTTTGCGGAGGCCGGAAATGCCCTCGACGTTGAGCTCCACGCCCAGCTCGCTCAACTGGGTGATGCTCATCTCCTTGAGCGCGGCTAGGTCGACCGTGGCGCGCCTTTCTCCGCCGGCTTCCTGGGCATCGCCTTCACCGGCCGCTTCGTACTGCTGCTCCTCGTCCTCGTAGCGCTCGCGGGGCAGGCCGCCGCCGCCGCCGCCGCGACCCTTGTTGCGGCCGCGCGAGCGTCGACGGTCGCGGCCCCTGCGGTCGTCGCGGTCGTCCCGCGGGCGATCGTCGCGGTTGCGGTTATCGCCGGCGCGGTCGTCGGCGCGCGCCTCGCGCCGCTCGCCGGACTTTTCCGAACCTTCCGCGGATTCGCTTCTCGGGGCTTCGCCGCGCGGCTCGCTCGACTCGGCGGCCTGAGGCTCGGCCTCCTCCGGCTTGTCGGACTGCTCCGGCGCCTGAGCCTTGTCGGCTTTCTTCGACTCAGCGGGTTCGGCCGACTCAGTCTTGTCGGCCTTTTTCGACTCAGCGGGCTCGGCCGGCGCGCCGCTGTCGGCCGCGCTCTTTACGTCCTTTTCATCGCCGTCGGCCGCGGGCGCGCCGTTCGGCGCTTTAGCCGCCTTGGCGGGCGCGTCGCTATCCGCCGTCTTCGCCCGCGACTTGCGCGCGCGGCGCCGCGGCTTTGCTTCGGCTGCAGGTTCGGACTTGGCGTCCGAAGGCTCTTCAGCTTGCACTTCCGGGGTCGGGGCCTCAGCGGCCTCGTTGAGGTTTTCCTGGTCGGTAGACGACATAAATCCTTGTCAAACGCGCGGTTTGAGTTTTTGAGGAATGAGCGAGACGGCTCACGCTTCGAGCGCAGAGCGGATCACGTCCCAGAGGGCCGAGACTCCCACTCCCGAGATGGATGAAAACGCCAGCGGCGGGAAGAAGTCCTGTTCGATCGAGCGCACCGCGCGTGCGAATTGCGACTTACTTAGTTTATCAGCCTTTGAGGCCACGACGGCAAACGGAGTTTCATTCGCCAGCAACCATTCCTTCATTTGACGATCGAGCTCGGTCGGGCCGTGACGAATATCGATGATCAGCACGACCAGGCGAAGCGGCTCGCGACCGGTCAGATAATTCTCGGCGAGGCGTCGCCAAGCGTTGACGACGGGCTTGGGAGCCTTGGCGAAGCCGTAGCCCGGCAGGTCGACGAAGTACATCTCGCCGTTGACGCGATAGAAGTTGATGGTCTGCGTGCGGCCGGGCGTGGCGCTGGTATGGGCGAGCTGATTCTTGCTGACCGGCGCGGCGTCGCGCTTCTTGCCGCGCGTCAGCAGCGTGTTCATCAAGGTCGACTTGCCGACGTTGCTGCGCCCGACGAAAGCGATCTCCGGCAGCCCGTCTACGGGAAACAGCCGCGCCTCGCCGGCGCCGATGGTGAACTCAACTGACATGAAAACGACAGAGAGCCCTCCATTCTAGTGGGACCGTCCGACAGACGCCGTTCGCACACGGATCGGTCGCCGGGAAGCTCTCTCACTTTGGCTACTTCAGGTGCTCAGCGATGTCGCTGTATTCGGCGACGCCCTCGCGGACTTCGTAAGGAACCGACGCGGCGTTGAAGACTGCATCCGTCCAATCCTTGGGGAATGCGCTGCCGGCGTTCCAGACGAACAGCGAGCCATCGGTCCACAGCGTCGAGGCGGCGCGGAGATCGCCGGCGCGGCGCAGGCCCGGCGTAAAGAGGCGGTCGACGAACGCCGCGTCCGACTCCGCGTCGAAGCCGTACCAGTCGATCGCCATGTGAATTTCGCCGTCCGCCAGCGATCGCGCCAGACCGCACCACAGGCCGGCCTCGCCGAAGCAGACCAGGTTGAGCGGTTGCGAGCCGAGCCGGGTGCGCGCGTAGGTGATCGCCGTCAGAATGTCTTGCACGCGGTTGGCGGTGTCGGTGCGGTTGAAGGTGGTGAAGTATTTCTCGGCGCTGCGGCCCGCCGCGGCGATGTCGCGCGCGGCGACGGCGTGGCCCGTCTGAAAGGCGTCGATCGCCATCACCGCGCCGTTGCGCGCCAGCAGGTCGGCGACCAGGCCGCCGCGGCTTTCCGACGAGCTGAGCGTCCAGGCCGAGCCCTCCGGGTGCACGATCAGCGTCGGCCGCGCGGGCGGAGGTGGGCGGCGCAGCGGCGGCGGGTTCAGGATCACGGCGGGGATGCGGTCGCCGGTTTCGCGGCGTCCGATGACGAGTTTTTCGCCGTTGGGCAGCGCTTCGAGCAAGTCCGACGCCAGCTCGTTCGGCTCGGGCTGCTTGGCCATCAAAGACAGCGCCAGCCGCTCGCGAAACGCCTGTTGCGCCTTGGCGAGCGAGGCCGCGTCGGTCGGCCGCAGCTCGTCCACGGCCGCCTTGGCCTCGGCGACACGCTGCTCGATGAATTGCTGCTGGTTGACGGCGTTGTCAGGCGGCTTGCGGCCCCATAGGGCAAGCATGTCGCCCAACTGCTCGACCGGAAAGCGCTTTTCGGCGAAGTGCGTCTCGTCGCTGTCGGCGAGAATACGCTTGCCGAAGAAGCGGTAGACCGCCTCGCGACTGCCTTGGTGATAGTTGTGCGGCGAGTCGAACTGCACGACTTCCGTCTGCGCGGCGGCGTCGTAGAGCTCGTAAATCTTCTTGATCGTCTGGAACTCGTCGCGCGGTACGTTCCTGGTCCAATCGCCCGTGGCGGAGACGACGAGCATCGGGCGCGGCGCCATCAGCGCGGCGATCTCGACGTTGTTCGTGTCGATGCGCAGGTTCGGCGCGTTTTCGCACTCCGAGCCGCCCTGCATGATGTACGAAATCATGTTGACCGGCGCGGACCACTTGATGCGCTGGTCGACGGCTTGCAGCATCAGCACCTGCGTCGCCCCGCCCGAGGCGCCGGTGGCGGCGATACGCTCGGCGTCGACGTCGGGCAGCGATTGCAGGAAATCGACGACGCGGATGCTGTCCCAAAGCTGTACGCCGAGCAAGCCGACGCCCCACATCTGCTCGCGCTTGCCGCCCAGAAAGTCGTGCGGCAGTTGGCGCGTATCGTCGTAGCCGACCATGTCGTAGGTGATCGCGACGTAGCCTTGCTTGGCGAAGTTGACGCCGCGCGCCGGCACCGACGCCAGCTCCTGATGCTCGAGGCGCCCGTAGCTCCAATGGCCGTGCGGTGAGACGATCGCCGGGAACGGGCCTTGCTTGCCCTTGGGCCGATAGAGATTCGCGCCGAGATAGAAGCCCGGCCAGGTCTCGAGCAGCACCTTCTCGACGGTGTAGTCCTCGTGCTCGATGCGGCCGAAGACCTGAGCGTTGAGCGGGTTCTTCTTGGGCTGCGGCAGCAGTCCCGCGCTGAACAGGATCTGCTTGCGGAGGAACTCGGCGCGCTCGAGCCACGGCCCCTTGCGTACGTTCTCAGGCCCGCTGAAGACGTAATCCGTGTGGCGAATGTCGACGTTGCGACGGTCTTTTTCGGGCAGTTGGCCGGCGCTCGACAGGGCGGCGGAGAGCAGGATTGTAATGGCGAGGCGAGCGGACATGCGTCTGAGCTCCGGCTCAGGCGAGTCTAGCTCATTCGCCCACGCGAAGCCATGCCAGCAGCTTCGCGAAAGAGTCGAAGACCGCCGTCGGACGCTCGGCCAGCAGGGCGTCGGCGGAAGCCGTCGAAGCCCACGCCGCGCCAATGGCCGCCGCGCCGACTTCATGCGCCGCGCGAATGTCGGACGGTGCGTCTCCCACCGCTGCGATCTGAGGCCCCTCGAGGTCCCAACGCGCCAGCGCGCGCCGCATCGCCGCCGGCTTGACCCCGCCCGAAGGGTCGCCCGCTTCGACGAAATCGAAGTAGGGCGCGAGGCCAAGCAATCTCAACGAAATCTCGGCGCTGCGCGGCCCTTTGCCCGTCACCACCGCCAGGCGCACCCCAGCCTCGCGCAGGGCGGCGAGCGTCTCAACGGCCCCGTCGAACGGCCGCGGGCAAGCGCGGTGCTCGGCTTCGTAATGCGTGAAAAAGTCGGCGATCGCCTGTTTGGTCGCTCCGTCGGTGACGAGCGCGCTGATGAGCCCCTCTTCGCTCGGACCGAAGCGGCTGTGAATCTCCTCGTCGGTGAATTCACGGCCCAGGTGCGTGCGAAAGACCTCGCGGAATGCGGCGTAACACACCGGCAGGGTGTCGCCGAGCGTGCCGTCGAGGTCGAATATCACGCCGGAGACGCGCATCAGATCCCAGCTTAGCGGGAGTCGGCTTCGAATCGGCTAACGGCCCAGCGCTTGCGGATCACCGACGCGGTTCGGGCTCGATGTGCAGGCTCGGTCTGCCGATGTGGACATGCGGGCCGGTCGCCTGGCCCGGCACGGCGCTACGAAAGGCGATGTAGGGGATGCCCCAGCTATCGAGCAGCGTGGTCAGGAAGAAGCCTTCCAGGTCGTCGGGATTCAAGGCGACGTCGTAGCGGCCGGTGTGATCGAAACCCATCGAGCGGTGTAGGTCCGTGTCGCCGGCCGCGCTGATCGGCAAATGTTGGCCGAACTCGTTGAAATAGATGGCGTCAATCTCGGCGATATCCGAGTCCCACTGGCTGGCGTCGCCTTCGGAGGCAAAGGCCAAGTCTTCATCCTCGAGTTCGTCGACGTAATTCTCGGCGCGCGCCATCGTCGCCAGCTCGCGGACCAGGCGAGAGCGCGAATCGGCCAACTCGTACTGCTTCGCGGCGAAATCGGCTTCGCTCTTGACCTCGGACAGGCTGTTGACCGGCGCGGCCCCGGCGTCTACTAAGGACTGCTGCCGGCGCAGGGCGGCCTGGGCTTGGTCGCGGACGCGAGCCGCCGTCGCCAGCAGCTCGGGCAACTCTTGCGGCGTCAACTCTTTACGCCGCAGCAACTCGCTCAGCCGGTCCTTCAGGCGCTTGGCCTCGATGTCGCTCTCGATTTGCGCCAGAGCATGCGCGGGCAGCGCGCCCTCTTTGATGAGGGCCTCGGTGCGTTGCACTTCGAGATCCTTCTCGCCGGAGGCGGCGTCCTGCGCCCAGCCCATCGCGGGCAGGCCCACTGCGATCGCCAGTGCGGCAATCGCGACGATGTGGCGCAAAGGCATACTAATTCCGCTCCTGTCATTGTAAGATGATGGCAGCGGCGCTAAGGTTTCTCATCCTGACCCGCAACCAACCCTGCTGATGCAAGACTGGGAAGTCGCAGTTCAAGCGGCAATCTCCAAGAAGGCGGAAGACCTCTCCGTCCTCGACATCGGGAAAGTTAGCTCTCTGGCGGATTACTTCGTAATCGCGAACGGCACGAACTCGCGCCAGACTCAAGCGATCTCCGATGCCGTCCAAGACGCGTTGCGCGAGCGCGGCCTGCGTCCCCTGGGGGTCGAAGGCCATCAAAACGGCGAGTGGATCTTGCTCGACTACGGCGACATGATCATCCACGTCTTCTCGCCCGAGAAGCGGATGTTCTACGACCTGGAGCGGCTGTGGAAGACCGCGCCGCGCATTCCGGTCCCCGCGGCGGCTTGATTCGCCTTGCGGGTTCAAGTCTTCTACATCGGCAAGCCGCGCAACCGCGCGCTCAACGACGCCGCCGACGAATACGCCAAGCGCCTGGGCCGCTACTGCCGCTTCGAGATGGTCGAGATGAAGGCCGAGGCCGACGCGGCGGCGGTGCAAAAGCCGTTGCGGATCGCGCTCGACCCGCTCGGCAAGCAGATGACGTCGGAGGCGCTGGCGAAGCTGCTCGAGACGGCCGGCCGCGACGTGGCCTTCTTCGTCGGCGGGGCCGAGGGGTTCTCGGACGAGTTTCGCGGCCAAGCCGACCGCCTGCTGTCGCTGTCGAAGATGACGCTGCCGCACGAGCTGGCTCGGCTCGTGCTGGTCGAGCAGCTCTATCGCGCGTTTACGATTTTGCGCGGACATCCGTATCCGAAATAGCTGGGCGTTTGGCTGTTCCTAGGATTCCGCCTTTTGAGTGTGCCGATCTCTCGTCACCGATCTCTATCGGTTTCTCCTTTGGCCCCCTGGTAGACTGTCCGGTACGTATAACGATGATGCCGCGCCATTTATTCATCGCACTGCTGCTGGCCGCCTGTCTCGCCTCTCGCGTCCTTGCCGCGCCCCCGTCGGCCGCCGATGCACAGCGCCTGCACGTGAGCTTCGTGACGAACACGGGCGCCGCCGAGCCGGGCGACACGACTTTCTACACCGTCGGGCAGGAGCAGTTCGGCGTGGGGCGGCTCGCCTCGCTCGTCGACATCGACGGCGAGCAAGTGACGTTCGAGGTGCTCGTGAGCCTCGAGTACATCGACGGCAGCGGACCATTTACTGGGTTCGTCTCGCTGTTCTGGCCGAACGGCGATGCCGTGGTCTGCCGCTACGAGAGCGTAGTGGTGCGCGACGACGCCGGCGACTCGCGATGGAATTCGATCCTGCACGTGATCGACGGCAGCGGCTCGCTGACCGGCGCGACTGGTAGGGGCACGGTGTCCGGTTTCCGGAGCGCGACGCTCGGCAGCTCCGTGGAGTACGCCGTCGACCTCACCATCCATCGACATGCCGGCAAGCAGGGCGGCGGCAGCCCAGAGAGCGCCGACGGCGGTTCGTCCGGCATCGCGTTTGGCGCCCGGGGCGATCTCGCAGTCGACGTCGTCCTGACCGGCGCCCCCGAAGACCAGCGTCTGCGAAACGTCGGGTTCGAAGACTCGGTCCGCTACGGGATCTTCCGGATCGACGGCATCGACGCGACCGGGCCTTTACCCGTGCAAGTCAGCGCGCTCGGGACACTCGGCTACCGGATGGGCAGCGGGCCGTTCGATGGCTTCCTCGTGCTCGACTACGGCGGCGAAGACGTCCTGTACTGCCGCTACGAGGGCCACACGACCCAACTGTCGGTCGACTCGACGCGCATCCTCGGCCGGCTCGACGTGATCGCCGGCACGGGCCGGTTCGATGGGGTGCAGGGCGAGGGGCAAGTGCGCGCACGGCGCGGAGGCCCAGTGGGATCAACCCAGTTGACGTCGATCCGCTTGCGGCTGCAGGTGACGGGCTGGTCCGCTTACCTACGGTATGGACTCGAGCTTCGCGGTTGTCGCCGTGGGCGGTTCAAGGATTTTCCAAACCCTCTCAAGCGGACTCGTCCGAGAGCGCCGCGGCCAGCTTGGCAAGCCCGTCGATGAGGCTCTCGATTCGCTCGGCGATCTGGTCCGAAAGCGTGCCGTCGCCCTCGAAGTCCTCACCGATGGCGTAGACGAAGCGCGGCACGATAAACGACCGAAAGTCGAACATCAAACTATTGGCCATGCTGACGGGCGCCATGTAGCTCGAACGCCCGCCCGCCGAGCACACGAAACCCACCGGCTTCTCCTTCCACGCGGAGCCGGTAAGCTCGACGAGGTTCTTCGCGGCCGAGTTGAGATCGTAGTTGTAGACCGGCGCGGCGATGATCACGCCGGCGGACTCGCGAATCAGCTTCGCCAGCTCCTGCACGTCCGGCTGGTTGTAGCTCTCGTCGCCGTCGCAGAACGGCAGATCGTAGTCGCGCAGGTCGACCAGCTTGTTGGGAATCTTGCGCTGTTCGAGCACCGCCTGGGCCGCGAGAGCCAGCAAGTGGGAACGGCTTTCCCGGTTCAGTGAGCAGCTCAGCACGACGATCGGCTTGCGGTGAGCGTGGGCCATCAGCCCTCATTCTTCCAAACCTGAGCTGTCGCGCGCCTTGGCCACGAATTCGTTGACCCGCGGGTCAGGGCGGTAACCATAATCCGCGGCCACATCGGGTTTCTCGGCGTACATCCGCGCGAGCGACTGGCGAATCCCCTCGTCGCCGCCCGTGAACGCCTCGATCAGCGCATCCCAGCGGCGGGCGATGTCCTGGGCCTCCGGCGAGGCCGGGTCCATGCCATCTTCGACCGCGCGCTGGGCGTCGGCGAGCAGCTCCTGCCAGCTCTGTTGGGCGTTTTGCATGCCTTCGGGGCCGAGTGCCTCGCGGCGTTTGTGGAGTTGCTCGAGCTGTTCGGCAGTGTAGTAACGGTTGAAATCTTCCACGAGTTGCGTCTCCTTGACGGCCTGCATGAGGTCGTCGATCGTCACGTCGCCGGAGTGTTCGAGGGCGCCGGCGAGCCGCTCGAGCTTGGCGCACAGCGTGCGCTCCAACCGAATTCGCTCGCGCAGGCACGCCGCGTGCCGGCGCATCACGTCCACGGGAGAAGTCCGCGGGTCGTCGAGCATTTGGCGAATGCGCTCGAGGGGAAGCCCGAGCGACTTGAGCGAGACCACCTGCTGCAGCCGCCTGAGGTCCCGCTCGCTGTAGACGCGATGACCCGCGCGGTTGCGGCCGGCCGGACGCAGGAGACCGATCGATTCGTAGTGATGCAGCGCGCGCACCGATACGCCCGTCAGCTCCGCCAAACGCCCGACTTTCCACACTGCTTCCGCCATGTCCAAGTCGATGCTAAACCCTTACGTTGCGTGAGGTGTCAAGGCATTTTGAGGAGGCGCCCTGCGCTAAGATGAAACGCGCTATGGACCAAGAAAATCCGCTCGAGAGAGCCAGCCGCAGGCGATTTTTGTCGTTGACGGCCGCGGTCGGGGGCGTGCTCGCGGGCTGCCAATCGTCCGACGAGACCGCCGCTATCCAGAAGCCGCCCAGCAAGCTCGGCGCCCCCGTCAGCGACTACGGCGAACGCTCGGACACGATCACGTCGCACCGCTTCATGCCGCCGACGAAGACGCCGGAAGAAGCCTCGAGCCTGACGCCGCTGCAAGATTCGCGCGGCATCATCACGCCCTCGGCGCTGCACTTCGAGCGGCACCACTCGGGCGTGCCGCGGCTGAACCCGTACGAGCACGAAGTGATCATCCATGGTCTGGTCGATCGTCCGACGGCGTTCAAGATGGCCGACCTCCAGCGGATGCCGTCCGTCTCGCGTATCTACTTTCTCGAATGCTCCGGCAACAGCCGCGCCGAATGGAGCCCCAAGAAAGCCGCCACGGCGCAGTTGAGCCACGGCATGGCCAGTTGCAGCGAGTGGACCGGCGTGCCGCTGCGGATCGTCTTGGAAGAGGTGGGCTTGCAGAAGGAAGCCAAGTGGCTGATCGCCGAGGGCGCCGACGCCTGCCGCATGCAGCGCAGCATCCCCGTGGAGAAGGCGCTCGACGACGCGCTGCTGGCTTACGCGCAAAACGGCGAGGCGTTGCGCCCCGAGCAAGGCTACCCGTTGCGGTTGTTCCTGCCCGGCTGGGAAGGCAACTCCAACGTCAAATGGCTGCACATGCTCAAAGCGACGGCCGAGCCCTACATGACGCGCGACGAGACGTCGAAATACACCGACTTGCTGCCGGACGGCAAGGCCCGGCAATTCACCTTCATCATGGAAGCCAAGTCGGTGATCACTACTCCCTCGGGCGGAGCGGAGCTGCCGGGCCCGGGATTCTATGAAGTGACCGGACTCGCCTGGTCGGGCCGCGGCGCCATCACGAAAGTCGAAGTCTCGACCGACGGCGGCGAAACCTGGGAAACGGCGGAGTTGCAAGAGCCGCGCCACAGCAAGGCCTTCACCCGCTTCCGCCGTCACTGGGAATGGGACGGAGGGCCCGCTACGCTCGTCTCGCGCGCGACTGACGAAACCGGCTACGTGCAACCGACGGTCGAGCAGCTCATCGAAGCGCGCGGCGCGCACTCGGACTATCACAACAACGGCCAAAAGCTGTGGCAAGTCGGGGCCGACGGGAAGGTGACCAATGTCTGAGGTGAACCAAGGGGACTATCCCATGAAGCGCACGGTGCCGGCCTTGGCGCTTCTCGCGATCTTAGCGCTGCCCGCCGCGGCCCAATCCCCCGAGTACGGCGTCGGCCGCGCCGTCCCGCTGGACGAGATCGCCAAGCTCGACATCTCCGTCGCTCCTGACGGAACCGGCTTGCCCCCTGGAGAGGGCACTGCCGCCCAGGGAGCGGACATCTATGTGACGCGCTGCAAAGAGTGCCACGGCCCGGAAGGCAAAGGCGGCGACCAGGCCGGCTTCATCGGCAAGCCCTCCGACCTGCTCGGCGACAGCCCCAAGAAGACGGTCGGCAGCTACTGGCCCTACGCCACGACGTTGTGGGACTACATCAACCGAGCGATGCCCTTCGACCGGCCCGGCGAGCTGACCCACGCCCAGGTTTACGCCGTGACGGCCTACATCCTGAGCCTGAACGGAATCGTCGGCCAAGAAGACAAGATCAACGCCTTGACGCTGCCCAAGATCGAGATGCCCAACAAAGACGGCTTCGTCCCTGACACCCGCCCGGACGCACCGTAAGCGCAGCGTAACCTGACGGTTGCGCCTCTGTTGCGCCGCCCGCGAAACAGCTACAGAGCCGCGCCCGTCAGAGTCTGTGTGAAAACGAGATGGTCGTGTTGAGCCCGCAAGGGCGGAGCAACGAACAGCCCCGGATCGAGCGGAGCGGAATCCGGGGATCGACTGGACGGAGAGTATTGGAAAGATTATCTTGGATCGCGTTTTAGGACCCCGGGTTCCGCTACGCTCCACCCGGGGCTATCAAATTGCTTCGTCCTCCGGACGAGGTCGCGCCCGGCGTTTTCACACAGGCCCGTCAGGGCGCGCCCCTGCGGCCCCGCTTCTTCCACCACACCTCGGGTTTGCCGTCGGGCCCGAGCGCGGTGTTCGGTTCGATCAGATCGCCGTACAGATCCGTTCGCCGCGCGCGAATGTACGACTGGCCCGACGCCGCGTCGATCTTGCCCGGGTCGAGCGTCGCGGATACGGCCTCGTCGCCCAGGCGGCGGCACTCGGCGACGATCTCGCCGAATGGGTCGAGGATGAGTGAGCCGCCCGGCTTGATCGTGCCGCCGTCCTCCCCGATCACATTCGAGTAGACCAGGTAGACGCCGTTCTCGTAGGCCCGCGCCGGCAGCCAGCGCAGCAGCCAGCCGCGCCCCTTCGGCCCGTCGAACTCCTGGCGGCACCGAGACGGGGTCGAGCTCGCGATTGCGCCAGACCTCCGTCTCCACGGTTCCCCGCCCCGGCATCGGCGACGGCAAGCAACCGGTCACATGCGGCGCGAGGATGATCTGGGCCCCGCGCATCGCGGTGAGCCGCACGTTCTCGACCAGGTTGCAGTCGTAGCAAATCAGAATGCCGAAACGGCAGCCCAAGAAGTCGAACGTCGTGAACGAATCGCCGCACGCGACGTGGTCGCTGATGAAGGCGTGGATCTTGCGGTGCTTGGCGATGAAGCCCTGCGGCGAGACGACCAGGTAGGTGTTGTAGAGACGATCGCCGTCGGATTCGATGAGGCCCGCCGCAACGGCGATGCCGCAGTTGCGGGCGATCGCGATTAGGTTCTCGGTCGACGGCCCATCGGGCACGGACTCCGCAAGCGCTTCGATCTCCGGGCGAGCGAGGTTCTCGAGGAACGTGTATCCGGGGATCGAGCACTCGTGGAAGCAGACCAGCTCGGCGCGCTGCGCCACAGCATCAGCGGTCAGCGCTTCGATGCGGCCTAAATTGTAGATTTTGTCGCCGTCACGGGCTTCGAACTGGGCGGTCGCGATGCGGATTTTGCGCACCAGGGGAGTTTCGCGCAAAGCGGCGGCGGCGGCAACCTGCGGACCCCGGACGCTGCTAAGATAACGCGGCCATGAAGCTCCGTCTCGCCCTGCTCGTCTGTTTTGGCCTGCTGCTCGGATTCGCGCAAGACCGCATGGCGCGGTTCAAGGAAATGTCAGCCGAGCGCGACGCCTCGCTGGCGTCAGACCCGTTCGTCGGCGTCACCGTCGACGGCGCGCCGCGGCGCGGTCTATTCAAAATCGAGTCGACCGGCGTGTCGACCGAGCCGGTGCGCGAGGCGGCCGCGGCCTTCCTCGCCAAGCTCTCGCCCGAGCAGCGCAAGAAGACGATGTTTCCGGTCGACGATCCGGAATGGCGCAAGTGGATGAACCAACACTTCTACGTGCGTCAGGGGGTGAGCTTCGAAGAGATGGACGAAGCGCAGCGCCAGGCGGCCTTCGGCCTGCTCAAAGCCTCGCTCAGCGCCAAGGGCTTCAAGCTCACGCGCGACATCATGAAGCTCAACCAGACGCTCGGCGAGTTGAACAACGACAACTTCGTCGAGTACGGCGAGTGGAAGTACAACATCACTCTGATGGGCGAGCCTTCGGCGACCGAGCCCTGGGGCTGGCAGCTCGACGGCCACCACGCCATCATCAACTACTTCGTGCTGGGCGACCAGGTCGTGATGACGCCGCTGTTCGTCGGCTCAGAGCCCGTTGTGGCCGAGAGCGGCAAGTACAAAGGCACGATCATCCTGCAGCAAGAGCAGAACGACGGCCTGGCGATGCTCGAGGCGCTCGACGCAGCGCAGCGCGACAAGGCGATTCTCGAATTCTCCAAAGACGGCAACAACAATCTGACCGAGGCGTTCCACGACAACGTCAAGCTCGACTACGCCGGCGCGCCCGTCAGCGCCTTCACCGAGGCCCAGAAGAAACAACTGCTCGCGCTGATCGACCTCTACGTCTCCAACATGGACGACGGTCACGCCAAAGTGCGCCTGGACGAGGTCGCCGACCGGCTCGATGAGACGTATTTCGCCTGGATCGGCGGAACCGACTCCGAAAGCGTTTACTACTACCGCATCCACAGTCCCGTGCTGCTGATCGAGTTCGACCACCAGCGCCCGGCGGGCCTGCGGAACATCTATCCGCCAAAGCCGTTCCGGCAGCACATTCACGCGGTCGTCCGCACGCCCAACGGCAACGACTACGGCAAAGACCTGCTGCGCCTGCATTACCAGCAGCACCCGCACGGCGCCTGATGCATTCGCTCCTGCTGTTCGCGGCAATCGCGTTCTCTTCGAACTTCGCCGGCGGCTCGGGCCGCGCCGAGTGGCCCGAGCCCGCGCACTTGCGGATGCACGTCGAAGGCGAAGCCGACCAAGACGGCCGCAACCGCCAGGCCAACTGGTATTACTTTCGGCTCGACGGCGTCGCCGGCCGGAAGCTCACGATCGACCTGACTGACCTGGTCGGCGAGTACAACTACAACGCCGGCACGCACGCCGTGCAACGCGTGACCTACCCGGTCTACAGCTACGACAACCGCCATTGGCGGCAGTTTCCCGCCGTCGAATGGGACGACGACAAGATCGAGATGCGCCTGCTCCTCGAGCCGCAGCGCGATACCGTTTGGATCGCGCACGTGCCGCCGTATACGATCGAGCATCTCGAGCGGCTGGCGGCCGAAGCGGACGGCAATCCGTACCTCGAGCGCGTCGCGGTCGGCAAGACCGTGGAAGGCCGCGACATGCCGCTATGGACGATCACCGACCCGGACGTCGCCGTCTCCGCCAAGAAGACCGTCTGGCTGATGTTCCGCCAGCACTCGTGGGAAGCGGGCAGCTCATGGGCGGCTGACGGCGCGCTGCGCTTCCTGTTGTCCGACGACCCGACGGCCGCGCGCATGCGGCGCGAGGTGGTCTGGAAGATTTTTCCGATGGCCGACCCGGACGGCGTCGAGCGCGGCGGCGTCCGCTTCAACAAGAACGGTTACGACATCAACCGCAACTGGGACGTCAAGAGTCCCAAGCTGATGCCCGAGATCACAGCGCAGCGCAAGGCCATCGCGGACTGGCTCGCCGCCGGTCACACGGTCGACCTGTTCCTGTCGCTGCACAACACAGAAACATCGGAGTACCTCGAAGGTCCGCCGAAGTTTCACGACCTCACCGACCGCTTCCGCCGCAACCTGGTCGCGATGACGACGTTTCACCCAACGCGGGCCGAGCCGCGCGACGCGCCGGTGTCGTCAACGCCCGGACTCAAAGGGCGCATGACGGTCAATCAGGGTCTGTTCGCCGAGTTCGGCATCCCGTCGATGCTGATGGAGCAGATGATCGCCTTCAACACGCGGCTCGGCGGTTTCCCGAAAATCGACGACCGCCGTCGCTTCGGAGCGGGATTAGTCCGCGCAGCCTGGAAGACAGTCGTTCCCTAAGCGCCTATCCGCCCCCACGCAACAGAGCCGCGCCCGGGGCGCGCCCCTCGTCTATTTTGCTTCGGGCGATTCTATTTCTCGGCCGGAATCAGCTTGAGGTCGAGCTGCTCGGCGTCGCCCTCAGCCAGATCGACGCTCTCCCCCTTGGCCTCGTATTGCTTGAGCACGTTGGGGTCTTGCCACGAGCCGTTCTCGATCTGTTCCCAGGCGAACAGCTTGTAACGCCCGGGCGAGACGCCCTTCAAGCTGTAGACGCCGGTTTGGTCGGTTTGAGAGATTCCGTATCGTCTCATCAGCTCGCGATCGTCGGGCACGAGCACCACTTGCACGCCGGTTACAGGCTTGCCGTCGGCGTCGGTCACCAGACCCGCGACTCGCGCGCCGTTGGAGCTCAAGGTCACTTCCAACTCGGGAGGATCGTCGGTCGGGGTGACAGTGAGCCCGCTATCCAACGTTTCGCGTGAGCCGAAGCGAGCGGACTTCAGATAGTAGGAGTTCGTCCGATCGATGACGCTCACTTCATATTCGCCCTGGCCCACTCCGTTCAATGTGATCCTTCCGTCGGGGGTTAGCATGCCGCCTCCGCCTCCGAATAAATACGGGCCTTTCGGTCGAAGGTAAACGCTGATCATTTCCGGCGTCTTCGGAGGATCGCCTTCGAAGATGACGCGGCCGTGAATTTCCATCGTCGGCTTGGCCGCGACCAAGATCCCCTCGACATCTTTGTCCCCCAACTCGAGATCGACGTAGCCGGTCCCTCCTTGCGAACCCGGTCGTGCGACCATCGCCGCGACACGGTAAGAACCGGGACGCAAGCCGGCGAGTTCGAATTTGCCGTCCGGGTCTTGCACGAAATCTCGCGCGACCTGGCTTTGGAAGCGGCTTTTTTCGAGATCGAACACGATGATCATCGCCTGAGCGGGCCTGCCCGTTGTGGAATCGATCACTTGACCGCTGACGCTCAAGGTCGGCGAGGGAAACATTTGGATGTCGATTCCGAGGGTTTCGGCGCCCGCGGTCGCCTCTACCCGGGACGCTTGGCTCGTGTCTGGAGCGGAGGGAAAGAAGGTCGGCAAATAACTTTGCTTTGCATCCATATCTTCCATTCCCCACTCGTAACGCTCGGCGTTCTGCACGCGAACGTAATATTGGTCCGGTTGCAATCCATAGATGCGGTAGACGCCGCGGTCGTCCGTCATGCCGCTGCTTCCTCCGAAAAGCTCACGCTTGCCTTCGAGGTAGCGGAATTTCAGAGCCTCCACGCGCATGGCGCGCAGCGGTTCGCCGTCCTCATCCACGATGCGGCCCGTGATGACGCCGGCGCCTTGGAGTGATAGGACGATGTCATCCATGTCTCGTCCGGGCGAGAGGTCGAGAACCCCTCCCGGCTGACCCGGTCCGCGCTGTCCCCAGGCGCCGTCCACAAAGCCGTTGCGGCGGGCGGTCAGGCGATAACGGCCGGGTTCCGTTTCGATTTCAAAGCGACCCTCGTCGTCAGTACGCACGCCGCCGGAGGGTCGCCGCCTCTCCTCGACGTTCTGTAGGGCGACAATCGCCTTTCCAAGCGGCTCTTCGGTGGAAGCGCTCACAACTTTGCCTGAAACAACAGCCTTTTCTTGAGCGCTGAGAATTACAAGCGAAGCGCACATAAATAACAGCAAGAAACGCACGACACCCCTCCCGTTTGAATCCGGTTTGTAGATTTCGCACTGCAATTATGCCCGATCGAACGTGCGAGCAAAAGTGAAATTCCGGACTTCCAGCGCCCCACGCGGGGAGCCGTTATGATAGTGGCGCCAGTTTGGAGCCACCCCCATGAATCGCCGCCAATTCCTCACCTCTTCCGCCGCCGCGCTCGCCGCCGGCCCCTTCCTCCCCGGCGCCCGCGCCGCCGCCGGCCCCCGCAAGGTCGCGCTTATCGGGACCGGCTGGTACGGCAAGCTCGACCTGTTCCGCATGATCCAAGTGGAGGACGTGGACGTCGTCGCCCTGTGCGACGTCGACAGCCACATGCTCGACGACGCCGCCAAGACGACCGCCACGCGGCAGAAGTCCGGCAAGGAGCCGCGCAAGTACCACGACTACAAGGAGCTGATCAAGCAGGAGGAGCTCGACGTCATCCTCATCGACACGCCCGATCATTGGCACGCGCTCCCCATGATCGATTGCGCCCGGGCCGGCCTCGACATCTGGTGCCAGAAGCCGATCAGCGTCGACGTGAAAGAAGGCCAGGCGATGCTCGCCGCCGCCCGCAAATACGACCGCGTCGTCCAAATCGGCACGCAGCGGCGCTCGACCCCGCACTTGATCGAAGCCAAGGAGCGCATCGTCGAGAGCGGCATGCTGGGCGACATCGGCCACATCGAGCTGTGCTGCTACTACCACATGCGCGCCGACGAGCGTCCGCCCGTCACCCAGCCGCCGCCGTACTTCGACTACGAAACCTGGACCGGCCCGGCCCCCATGCGGCCCTATACCAAGCTGGTGCATCCCCGCTCGTGGCGCGCGTTCATGGAATATTCCAACGGAATCATGGGCGACATGTGCGTCCATATGCTCGACATGGTGCGTTGGATGCTCGGCATCGGTTGGCCTCAGCGCGTCTCGTCGTCGGGCGGCATCCTCGTGCAGACCGACTCCATCGCCAACACGCCCGACACCCAGATCGCCACCTTCGAATACCCCGACTACCCGATCGTGTGGACGCACCGCAGTTGGGGCACGGCGCCGGACCCAGATTACCCATGGGCGGCCTTCCTGTACGGCAGCAAGGGCACTCTCAAGGCGAGCGTGATGGGCTACGACTTCATCCCCGCCGACAAGAGCGGCAAGCCGCTCCACGCCGACGTGGTCTACGAGCTCGAGCAGTATCCCGAAGACAAGACCGAGCCGCAGATCGAAAAGCACGTCGTGCCTGCCGTTCGCCGCCACATGAAGGATTGGCTCAAGGCCGTCGACGCGCGCACCAAGCCTGTCGCCGACATCGAGCAGGGCTATATCTCGACGTCGAGCTGCATCTTGGCGAATGTGGCGCTCAAGCTGGGCCGTACGCTCGAGTGGGACCCGGTCGCGGGCCGCGTCGTCAACGACAAGGAAGCCAACGACCTTCTAGCCCGGCCGTATCGCAAGCCGTACGTCCACCCGGACCCCAAGAAAGTCTAGATGCGGCCCTAAGGCTTCTTCGGTCCCGGCCCGCGCCCTTGGCCGAACGGCCGCGGCGGGTTCTTGACGAACTCGGCGACGTCCTTGGCGGCCTTGGTTTCGACGCCTGCCTTGTCGAGAAATCCCAGATCGCGGAACCAGTCGATGAAGCGGTACTGCCACGTGCCGAACGGAACGCCCTTGCGGTCGGTCAATCCGCCGCTCATACGGCTGCCGTCCGACAGCTCCCCGCCCGGATGCGCGCCGTTGCCGTAAATGTGCATTTCGATGTTGGGCACGCCGAGCGTCAGCATCGCGTTGAAGTACTCCATCGCCCATATCGCGTGGACGCGATCGCCCGATCCTGCCGTCGCAATGAAGGCGGGCGGCGTATCTTTCGGAATCTCCGGCGGCGTGCGGTTGCGCGCGAACGGCGTGGGCCCTGGATAGATGATCCCCGCGAAGTCGGGGCGCGACGAAACCCCGCTCAGCGGATCGGCCGCGCCGTTGTTCTTGCGGTCGAATCCGTTGTACTCGACCGCCGCCGCCGAGGCGAGTTCCGCGCCCGCCGAGAATCCCATCACGCCGATGCGCTGCGGGTCGAGGTTCCAGTCCTTGGCATGGGCGCGCACCAGGCGAATCGACTGCAGGGCGTCGTTCACCGCGTCGACCTCGGCGACGTAGCCGTCGCTGCGCAGGCGATTCCGCAAGATGATCGTGTTGACGCCGTAGTTGTAGAAGAACGGCACGAAGTCGGCGCCCTCGCTGCCCACGTTCAACGTGCGGTGGCCGCCGCCCGCGATGACGATCACGGCCGTCCCGGTGTTGAGCCCCTCGGGAACGGTGTGCACCTCGATCGACGGGTTGTGAATGTTGACGATGCTCGCGATCCGCCCGGGGACGCCGTTCGTCATGTTGTATTTCTCCGCCTCGCGCACGCGGTCCTGATTGAGAAACGGCGAGCCGGGCGGATAAAGCGGAACGACTACGCCGCCTTGCACGATCGGCTGCGGCGCATAAGCAGCGTCGGTCTCCGGGCCGGGCGCGGGAACGTTCATCGGCGGCGGCAAGGCGTCTTGCGCGAACGCGACCGACAACACAACGAGAGCGATGAAGAACCTCATAACGAGCGGCTCGAATTTTAGCACCGCGCCCTCAATGCTCGAAGTTTCGCGGCGACGACCGCACTGCGCGGGCCCTTTCAGGGCGTGCTCGGCAGCCTGATCGCGAGGCGGCGGCGGCGACGCAAAATCGGGGGCGCATGCCGCCGCCGCGTCGGATCGGCGAAAATGAACCCGACGTCCAAATGCGAATCGCCATTTTCATCCTTGCCTGTTGCTCGGTCTACGGCGCCGAATGGACGCAGTATCGCGGCCCCCAAGGCACGGGCATCGCGGACACATCCGCCTTGCCGACACGCTTCGGGCCGGGCGACAAGGTCGTCTGGCGCGCGGAGATCCCCGAGGGCCACTCCTCGCCCGTGCTTGCCGACGATTGCGTCTACCTGACCGGGTTCGCCGACGAACGGCTGTACGTGTTCGCGGTAAGCCGCGAAGACGGCCGCGAGCTGTGGCGCCGGGAAGTTCCCCGCCCCCGCCACGAGATTTTCAACGCGACGCATGGGCCGGCGTCGCCCACTCCCGTCACCGACGGCCGGAACGTCTACGCCTTCTTCGGCGACTTCGGGCTGATCGCCTTCGACCGCGACGGCGAAGAGCTTTGGCGCAAGCCGATGGGACCGTTCGGCAACATCAACGGCCATGGCTCCTCGCCGATCATCGCCGACGGCATGCTGATCCTGCTGGTCGACCAGAACTCCGGTTCGTTCTTGACGGCGCTCGACCCTGCTAGCGGCGAGCAGATCTGGAAGGCCGACCGCTCGGAGGTGACGCGCGGCTACGGCACGCCCGGCGTCTTCCGGCCGGGCGACGCGCCGGATCAGTTGGTGGTGCCCGGAGCGTATCGCGTCATCTCATATGACTTGAAGACCGGCGAAAAGCTGTGGTGGGTCGACGGCATGGCCTGGCAGCTCAAGTGCGTCCCGTTGTTCGACGGCGACACCATCTACATCAACGCCTGGGAATCGGGCGGCGACCCTGGGCAGCGGAAGCAGACTCCGAGCTTCGCCGCAACGCTCGCGGACTTCGACGCCGACGGCGACGGTTTGCTGTCGCAGGCCGAAGTCCCCGACAAGATGCTCAAGTCCGAGCGCGGCTGGATCGAGCACGACCTCGACGCCGACAACTTTCTCAACCAGCGCGACTGGGACTTCTACGCCATGCGCCGCTCGCCGATCAACAACCTGGTCGCGATCCAGCCGAAGAGTCGCACGGGCGACATCACCGACAGCGCCGTGCTGTGGCGCTACTCGCGCAGCCTGCCGAACACGCCCTCGCCGTTGCTCTACGACGACGCGCTCTACCTGGTCAAAGACGGCGGCATCTTCCAGACCGTCGATACCAAGACCGGCGAGCCCCTGAAGCTCGCGCGGTTGCCGGCCGAGGCGATCGACAAGTATTGGGCTTCTCCCGTGATGGGAGACGGCAAGATCTACCTGGTGAACGAAGCCTGCGCGGTGACGGTCGTCAAACCCGGCGCCGAGTGGGAAGTGCTCGCCGTGAACCGGCTCGAAGACCGTTGCATCGCGACGCCGGCCATCGCCGACGGGCGCATCTACATTCGCACCAGCCGCCATCTCTACGCGTTCGGGGAACGATGATCGCGACGCGCCTGCTTGCCGTCGCAATCCTGCTGGGCGCCGCCTTCCCCGTCCTCGCCCATGTGATGAGCATGAGCAACGGCGAGCTGCGTCTCGAGGGGCTCGAAGCGCATTTGAAGCTCGACATCCCCGACTACGAGGTCGAACAGCAGCAGGACCCCCAAGCCGCCGTGCTGGGCGCTTTCAAGCTCAGCGTGGCGGGGCGGCCGCTGGAGAGAACGTCGGGCTCCTGCCAGGACCATCCGGAAAGAGGCTCGTACTTGTGCGAGGCGACCTACGAGCTGCCTTCCGAGACGGAGCAAGTCGAGGTCGAATGCGATCTGCCGGACGTCACCGTGCCCAACCACGTGCACGTGCTGCGGGCGATCGGTGAAGGAGTTGCGGATCAAAAGGTCTTCGACTACTCGTTTCGCAAGCATGAAATTCGCTTCCGGCCGCCGTCGTTGTTCGAGCGCATCGCCTCGCAAGCCGGCGCCGGGGCGCTGCGCGTGCTGTTCGGCCCGGTGCAGTTGCTGTTCCTGCTCGCATTGTCGATCGCGGCCCGTTCGCGCAAGGAGCTGCTGTCGATCGCCGCGGCCTTCGTCGTGGCCGAAGCCGTCGCCGCCGTCCTGGTCGCCGATCAAGGCTGGACGCCGCCCGCGCGCTTCATCGAGGCGGCCGGAGCGCTGACGATCGCCTACGTCGGCGTCGAGATCCTGGCGCTGCCCGAGGCCGGCGGGCGCTGGTTCGTGGCCGCCTGCATGGGCCTGTTCCACGGACTCTATTTCGGTGTCTTCCTGCAGCAGGCGCGCATGAGCCCCGCCTGGGTGCTCAGCGGAGTCGGACTGACCGAGATCGGCCTGCTCGCGCTGCTCGGCCTCGTCATTTGGAGGCTGTCGCGCGACTTCGGCGACCGTATCCTGCGCAACGGCGTGGCGGGAATGCTGCTCGCGGTCGGCTTGGTTTGGTTCGGCGTTCGCCTTTTCACCTAGCGTCGGCCGGCTGAGGGATACTACGAGACTATGTCAGTCGTCGGCGTTCGTCTCGCGATCATGATGTTCCTCCAGTTTTTCGTCTGGGGGGCTTGGTACGTCACGGCGCCGCTCTACCTCGGCAAGATCGGTTTTTCCGGCACCGACCTAGGTCTCACCTATTCGGTGGGACCGATCGCGGCCATCATCTCGCCGCTGTTCGTCGGGATGGTCGCGGACCGCTTCTTTCCAACTGAAAAAGTTCTCGGCGCGTTGCATATCCTCGGCGGGATTTTGATGGCCTCGTCGACGCTGCTGATGAATCCGAACGACCCCGGCACGCCCTTCGCGATCAACATGATCTTCTTCGGTCATACGTTGTGCTACTTCCCGACCCTGGCGCTGACGAATTCGCTCGCCATGCAACACATTCAGGACTCGGAGAAGGAGTTCCCGATCATCCGCGTGTTCGGCACCATCGGCTGGATCGTCGCGAACCTGGTGTTGAGCTGGGTCGGCTGGGACACCAGGGTCTCGATGTTCACGCTGGCGGGCGTCGCGGGCGTCATGCAGGGCTTTTATTGCTTCACGCTGCCGCATACGCCGCCGCCGGCCAAGGGGCAGAAGCCGACGATCGGGGAGTTGTTCGGCGCCGACGCCTTGGTGCTGTTCAAGAACCGCTCGTTCACAATCTTCATCCTCGCGTCGTTCTTGATCTGCATCCCGCTCGCTTTCTACTACCAGATCGCGGCGAAGGCGGTGCAGCAGACCGGCATTCAGAACGTGGCCGCGACGATGTCGCTCGGCCAGGGCTCGGAGATCGTCTTCATGTTGGCGATGCCGCTGTTCTTCAAGCGGCTGGGCGTCAAATACATGCTGCTGGTCGGGATGCTCGCCTGGGTGGTGCGCTATGCGCTGTTCGCTGTCGGCGCCCCGGAAAGCATCCGCTGGATGATGATCGCCGGCGTGATGCTGCACGGCATCTGCTACGACTTCTTCTTCGTGACGGGCCAGATCTACACCGACCAGGTCGCGCCCAAAGGCGTGCGCGCGCAGGCGCAGGGCTTGCTGGCGATGCTGACGCTCGGGCTAGGCATGCTGATCGGCGCGCAGGCGGCCGGGGTGATCGAAGAGCAGAATACGCCCCAGGCGGCGGTCGAGCTGAACCGCCAGGTGCAAGAGATCGGCGCGCAGATCGCCCAGCTCGAATCGCAGGGGGGCGCGCAAGCGGCGGCGCGGATCTCCGAGCTGACCGCCGACCAGTCGCAGAAGGCTCTCGAAGCGCTGCGGCTGATTGATTGGCGAGTCCTGTGGGGCATTCCCGCGGCGCTCGCGGGCGCGATCATGCTGCTGTTCGCGCTGGCCTTCCGCGAGAAGCGCAAACGCCCTGCAGCCGCCCCGTAAAGGCAACACCCCCGCAACAGACGAGGGAGACGGAACGGACGCGACCTCACGGTCGCGGCTCCGTTCCGCGTCACCCAAGACATCCGCGAAGCTCGACTCTTCTCAGTCCAGGTCGAAGCGGTCGAGGGTCATCACCTTGGCCCACGCCTTCACGAAGTCGTTCACGAACTTCTGTTGTCCGTCGGACGCGGCGTACACCTCTCCGACCGAGCGCAGCTCGGCGCTGGACCCGAACGCCAGATCCACTGGCGTCGCCGTCCACTTGAGCTTGCCGGTCGCGCGATCATGGCCCTCGTAAATGCCGTCGGACTTGGACGACTTGCTCCACTCGGTGGACATGTCGAACAAGTTCACGAAGAAGTCATTGGTCAGAGTCCCGGGCCGGTCGGTGAACACGCCGTACTCCGATCCCCCGACATTGGCGTTCAGGGCCCGCATGCCGCCCACGAGAACGGTCATTTCAGGAACGCTCAGGGTCAGCAGGTTGGCCCGTTCGACCATAGCCGTTACCGGCGACAAGCGCTGCCCTTCGCGGTAGTAGTTGCGGAAACCGTCCGCGGTCGGTTCCAGGAAGGCGAACGACTGCGTGTCGGTCTGCGCTTGTGAGGCGTCCGTGCGGCCCGGCTTGAAGGGGACGGTGACATTTTGACCCGCATCCTTCGCAGCCTTCTCGATCGCGGCGGCGCCGCCCAGCACAATTACGTCAGCGAGTGACACCTTCTTGCCCTTGGACTGCGTCTTGTTGAAGTCCGTCTGCACCTTCTCCAGAGTCTGCAAGACCTTGGCTAGCTCACTTGGCTCGTTGACCGCCCAATCCTTCTCCGGCGCGAGGCGGATGCGCGCTCCGTTAGCGCCGCCGCGCATGTCGGTGCCGCGGAACGAGGCGGCCGACGCCCAGGCCGTCCGAACCAGCTCGGGGACTGTCAGGCCCGATTTGAGGATCTCGGATTTCAGCTTCGCAACGTCCTTCGCGTCGACCAGCGGATGATCGACTTTGGGAAGCGGGTCCTCCCAAATCAGATCCTCGCTCGGCGCCTCTTTTCCGAGATAGCGCGAACGCGGGCCCATGTCGCGGTGGGTCAGCTTGAACCACGCTTTGGCGAACGCAAGCTGGAACTCCTCCGGGTGCTCGTGGAAGCGCATTGCGATCTTCTTATAGGCGGGGTCTTCCTTCAGCGCCATGTCGGTCGTGAACATCATCGGCGCATGCCGCTTGGACGGGTCGTGCGCGTCCGGCACGAGGTTCGACGCCTGACCGTCCTTGGGAGCCCACTGGGTGGCGCCGGCGGGACTCTTGGTTTTGACCCAGTCATAGTTGAACAGGTTGTCGAGGTATCCCTCGCCCCACTTGGTCGGAGTGGCGGACCAGGCGCCTTCCAAACCGCTGGTAACGGTGTCGCCACCCTTGCCGCTGCCGCACTTGTTCTTCCAACCGAGGCCCTGATCTTCGAGCGCCGCGCCGCCGGGCTCGGGGCCCACGCAGTCGGCCGGCTTGTGCGCGCCATGCGACTTGCCGAAGGTGTGACCGCCGGCGATGAGCGCGACCGTCTCCTCGTCGTTCATCGCCATGCGACCGAAGGTTTCGCGGATATCCTTTGCGGCCGCCAGCGGATCCGGGTTGCCGTTCGGGCCTTCGGGATTCACGTAGATCAAGCCCATCTGGACAGCCGCGAGCGGCTTCTCGAGTTGTCGATCGCCGGTGTAGCGCTTATCGTCGAGCCACATCTTCTCGGGTCCCCAGTAGACCAGGTCAGGCTCCCAGTCGTCCGCGCGCCCGCCGGCGTAGCCGTAAGTCTTGAAGCCCATCGACTCCAGCGAGACATTGCCCGTCAGGACGATTAGGTCAGCCCAGGAGAGCTTCTTGCCGTATTTCTGCTTGACCGGCCACAGCAGCCGCCGCGCCTTGTCGAGGTTGGCGTTGTCCGGCCAACTGTTCAGCGGGTCGAATCGCTGTTGACCGCCGCCGGCGCCGCCGCGGCCATCGTTCACACGGTAGGTGCCGGAGCTGTGCCAGGCCATGCGGATGAAGAACGGTCCGTAGTTTCCGTAGTCGGCCGGCCACCAGTCCTGTGACGTCGTCAGAACCTTCTTGATGTCCTGTTTGACGGCATCGAGGTCGAGGCTGGAAAACTCCTTGGCGTAGTCGAAATCCTTGCCCATTGGGTTGGACTCGGCGGCGTGTTGCCTAAGCGGGGTGAGGTCGATTTGGTCGGGCCACCAGAACTGGTTTGGCTTCGCCTCCTGGGCGCCGGCGATATCCGGCAGCGCCAACGTGAGCGCAGCTACCGCCAACGCGGCGAGCAGCGTCATGGGGATCTTCTTCATTGCTTTCTCCTTGATCGAACGAAATCCGTGGAGCTAGCGCGGCGCCGACAACCCGGCTCCAACGACGGCGGTTGCAAATAGAGTGCCAACCCCGAGCGAGCTCCACGGTTCCGATCCAGCGCTCCTGAAGGGTGCGTGAACTTGTGCTGTCAACACTTCGGTCGCTAAATTATTCCGCACCGGACGGAATTTTTTTGCGATGGGGTTGTTGTCATTTCAGAAGGTGGGCGCTTCGCTGGGAGAAATGCACCGGGCCATGCTCGCCTGTCATGACTCGCTGTTCCGTTATGCCCGGGCGTTGAGTCGCGACCCGGCGGACGCCGAAGAGTTGATCCAAGAGTGCTACCGGCGCGCGCTCGGCGCTTCCCGCAAGCCCTCGCCTGGGGATGCGGGCGAAATGCGCCGATGGATGTTCGTCATCTTGAGGAATATCTGGAAAAATGAAATGAGAGCCCGCGGGCGCGAAGACGCCTTGGAAGCCGCGGGCGACGTCGCGGCTCCAAGGGAGCATTCGCCGGAAACCGTCCTGTTGCGCCGCGCGCTGCAGTTCGAGATTCGGACGGCCCTCGATTCACTGAGCGAAGCTCACCGCGAGATCATCGTTTTGCGAGACATGGAAGGCTTGGCCTATGTCCAGATCGCCCGGCTGCTCGGCTGCCCCGTCGGGACGGTGATGAGCCGGCTGTCGCGCGCTCGGACGCAGTTGCGCGCGGTGCTCGCCGAAGTCGTGGGACCGCAAACCCCGCGGGAGGCGCACCAATGACGACCTGCGCCGAAGTCCGCGACGCGCTGCATCGCTATCTCGACTCGGAGCTGCCCGAGCGGGACGTGACAGAGCTCGAGTCGCATCTGCTCGACTGCGCCGACTGCCGAGAAGAGCACCGCCGCTGGCAGGAAGTGACCGACGCCGTGCGCGGCGCGCAGCAGGCCTACCGTGCTCCGGCGTCGTCATCCGAGCGAGTGCGGGCTTTGCTTGAAAAGGCGGAGCGCGCGCAGCGGCGCCTATGGCTGGCGCGGGCCGCGGCGGTGTTGATCGTCTTCAGCGGCGGAGCGGCTGCTTCGCTGACGGGCTGGTTCGGCCGGCAGGGCGACTCGTTCCGCGTGTATGCCGCCGAATCGCACATGCGCTACGCGCGAGGACGCCTAAGCCTCGACGCCAAGTCCGGCGACCCGGTCGTCCTGTCGAGCTGGCTCGAGCAGAATCTGCCGTTTCACCTCGAAGTGCCGGCCTACCCCAGCGCCCTGCCCGGCGACAACGCCTATGAGCTGGTGGGCGCGCGACTGCTGCGCCATCAGGACGAAGACGTCGCGTTTCTCTCTTACAAGATGAGGAATCAACCCGTCTCGCTGCTGGTGGCTTCGGCCGCGGGACGCGAGCCGACCGGCGGACAAGTCTATCGCTCGGGCGAGCTGGACTTCCACTTCTATTCGGTCGACGGGCTCAAGCTGATCGGCTGGGTCGACAAGGGCCTCAGCTACGTGATCGTCTCGAACATCGATGCGGTCGGCGCGGAATCGTGCGTGGTCTGCCACGGCCAGGGCGGCGAGCGCCGGAAGTTTGAACGGCTCGAACCGGCCGAATAGACTCTAGGGGCTTTTTCTCGAGCGTTTGGGCCGGGCGCCGCATCGAAGCGCCCCCGTTCGGGCGTGTATTCACCGGAATAGGCGATGGGTCTGCTGTCTTCCATCGATCAATTTCTCGGGCGCATGGTCTTGCGCGCGTTCGGCAGCGTATTCCTGGCAGCGGGCCTGCTCGCTTGCTACCACGCGGTGTCGCAAATGTCGGACGCTTGGGGCGCGCGAAGCTGGCCGACCGTCGAAGGCGAAGTCGTGTCGTCGAAGGTCGCAGGAGGGCGTGCCGACATCGTCTACCGCTACCGCGTCGACGGCGAGGAGCATACCGCAACGCGGGTCTTCATCGGCGAGTACTCCGGCATCGAGAGTCATGCCCGCGCGATCGTCGCGGCGTATCCGCCGGGCGCGGCGACCGTACTCTACGACCCAAACGATCCCGGCGGCAGCGTTCTGGAAATTCGTTTCCCGTGGACGAGCGCTTTGCTCGGCATGCTAGGGTCGATCCTGCTCGGCGTCGCGGCGCTTCTGTTCCGGAAGAAAGCGAGCTTCGGCGAGATGGCGGCTTCCGTGGCGGACAATCTCTGACGGCGGTCCGCGAGCGGCGCGCCTCGTTAGACTGGGCGTCTATGACGTTTTGCCGTCGTCTGCCGCTTTTCGTCTTGCTGTTGATCCCTGGCGGGTTGAGCGCGCAAGAAGTCGCGCTGACCTTCGACGACCTGCCCAGCCACGGCGCCCTGCCACCGGGCGCCACGCGCGTAGGCGTCATCCGGTCATTCGTGGATACATTGCAAAAGCGGGACGTTCCTCCGCCCTGGGGCTTTATCAATGCGGCGAAGGTGGAAACTGATCCCTTGTTGATCGACGTGCTGAAGATCTGGCGCGCGGCGGGCTTCCCGCTCGGCAACCACGCCTATTCGCACATGAATTTCCACGCCAACAGCGTGCAGGCCTTCACCGACGATATCGCCAAGAATGAGCCCACGCTCGAGAAGCTCATGGCGGGTCGAAGATTGGCATTGGTTCCGCTATCCCTTCCTGCGCGAGGGCGACACGCTCGAGAAGCGGCGGTCCGTCATCGCCTACCTCAAAGAACATGGCTATCGTGTCGCGCAGGTCACGCTCGACTACGAAGACTACGCCTGGAACGCGCCCTACGCCCGCTGCTCAGCGAGCAACGACGCGGAGGCGCTCGCCTGGCTCCGCTCGAGCTATCTCGAGACCGCGTCCGACTACATTGACCTCGGACAGCAAATGGCTCGGATGATCTACGGCCGCGACATCAAGCACGTGATGCTCTTGCACGCCGGCGCCTTTGGGGCCGAGATCCTGCCCGACTTGCTCGACTTGCTCGAGCGCAAGGGCTTCAAGCTGATCTCGCTCGAAGAAGCGCAGAGCGACCCGGCATACCAGAGTGATCCGAACATCCCGATGACCGCCGGCATCACGCTGCTCGAACAGATGATGCTTGCGCGCAAGCTCGACACGCCGCCGCATCGCGACAAACCGTTCGATGAGCTGAACGCCGTCTGCCGCTAGCTTCAAACTTCGTCTGGAACGACGTAGGGCTTGCGGTATTCCCGGCGCAGCAGCTTGTTGGCCGCCTCGCTGCCGGGAAAGCGCTGCGCCTCGGGGTCGAAGGTGAGTTGCCCGCCGACGCGATAAGCGATGTTGCCCAAGTGGCACAGCGCCGTCGACAGCGCCGCCTCTTCGATCTCGGCGTTGAGCGTGGAGCGGTCGCGGCTGCGAACGGCCTCGGCGAAGTTTTGATAGTGGCTGATTGCCGGCAGCGGTTCCTCGGGCGGCTCCAGCTCCTTGTTTCGGCCCATGCGAATCTCGAAATCGCCGTTGGCCTTGATGTGCAGATGGCCCTTGGTCCCGAAGAAGTCCCAGAACATCGCCTCGGTCGTGTACAGGTTGCGGATCTCTCCCACGATCGCCGAGCCGTCGTCGTATTCCCAATTGATGATCTGCGTATTGGGCGTCTGCGCCTGATCCTTATAGCCCCAGCGGCCGCCCCACGAGGTCACCTTCACCGGCAGCCTCTTGCCGATCCCCCAGCGCGAGACGTCGACCAGGTGGATGCCGTTGTTCCCCAGCTCACCGTTGCCGAAATCCCAGAACCAGTGCCAGTTGTAGTGGACGAGATTGGCGTGATACGGCTGCTCGGGCGACGGTCCCAGCCACAGGTCCCAGTTGAGCCAATTCGGCGGCGGCTCCGCCGGCTTGAAGCCGATCGAGTCGCGTTCGCGCGGAAAGATCCACTTCGCCAAGTAGATGTCGCCGATCTTGCCGTCATGGATGAGCTCGATCGCCTTGCGGAACTTGCCGTCCGAGCGCCGCTGCGTGCCGCCCTGTACGATGCGGTCGTACTTGCGGGCCGCGGCGATGAGCTGTTGGCCCTCGAAAATGTCGTGCGAGACAGGCTTTTCGCAGTAGACGTCTTTGCCGGCCTGCATGGCCCACACGGCCGTCAACGTGTGCCAGTGGTTGGGCGTCGCCACAAGGACGGCGTCGATGTTCTGATCGTCGAAAACGGTGCGCATGTCGGCCGTCGTTAGCGGCCGGTTGCCCTTGTTCTGGCGCACCCAGCCGGCGGCTTCCTCGGCGCGGTTGCCGTCGACGTCGACCAAGGCGCCGATCTCGACAAAGGGGATCTTGGCGAACTCGTGCATCAACTGCGTGCCGCGTTCGCCGACGCCGATGATCGCGATGCGGACGGGATCGTCAGCGGCGGCGGCTAAAGCGGCGGAAGTCGCGGCGGCGGCGGTCGAGGCCAGGAACTGTCTGCGGTGCATGGTGAATGACTCTAGCACGCCCCAAATGGCGCATCCAACGCCCCTAGGTCGGGCCCTGGGAAGGTCCCTTGATGTCGTATGACGCTAGACCTATCCGGCCTTTGTCGACGCCGCATATGTCGCGCATTTTCAGGCGGTTAGGAACGAAACGATCGTCGTTCGACGCGAGTCCGACAGGAGAAAGGTCGTATATGCGGCCTCATGGCTCGCATGCTAACGTCGAAATCGAGATTGGCCCGAATCCGCCCGCGCGCCCGGATTTGCAGTCCAAGTTCGAGGGGAAACAGATGAAGCAATTTAGACTCTATGCGGCGGCGCTGTCGGCTGCTGTCCTTCTAGCCGGTGCGCCCGCCACGTTGCTCGGCGCGACCGGGCCAGCGGCCAATACGGGCAAGCCCGACAAGCCGGATAAGCCCGACAAGACAGGCAATGCGAACAAGCCCGCCAAGATCTCCTGGGCGCCTTCGCGCATCACCGAGGGCATGGTTGAAGCCGGCGCGGCGGAGGGCGATCCGGGCCTCATCTCCGCATCGTTCAAGTCCGACAAGCCGATTCTGGCCTATTCGTTCCGCCTGAGCGGCTCGCTGCGCAACTACCTGACAGTGGTGGAGTGCGAGGGCGCCGCAGAAATACCCGAGGAAGGCGTCACCGAAGGCGAAGTCTGCTTCGAGCTGAGTCAAACGCCGGATGAGGCGGGCAAAACCATCGGCGGTACGGTGAAGATGATCGCGGACGGCAAGTCCGTCGCGAAACCTCTGCCGTTCAGCCTCAAAAGGACTTCGGACGATGAAGAGTCCGGCGGCGAGGTCGAATGTGAACAGGACTGCAACCCGCTTGTCGATGACTCGGGCGACCTTCCGATTTCGTGGAGCGACGATTCGCTTACATTCGATTTGTTCGACGACATGGGGATGGCCACCCTCGAGCTGACGGCTAACCGCGATCTCGAAAACGTCAAGCTATGGGAAACGCCGTCGCTCGGCAAGTGCCTTGACGTCGAGTTTCTGACCGTCGAGAGCGAAGACATGGCGGGTGAGTTCGTCCCTGCCGCTTGTGGAGACGGCAGCGAGGAAGCCGATCCTGAAGTGCAGCCGATCGTTTGGTACGGCGACGGCCGCGTCGATCTCCCGGCCGGTTCCTGCATCGTCGTGAAGTTCACCTTGCAAGAAGACGCGGAGCTCTGCGACGGTACGGTTCACCTGCGCGGGGCGGGCTCTCCGCCGCGCACCTATCCCACCGTGTTGAGCGTGGGCGACGACGACGCAGCGGACGGCGAAGACGGCGAAAGCGCCGGCGTGAACCCAGTCGCGATCGTCAGCGGCGCCAGCTTCGAAGAGACGTCCGGTGGCGCCGGGCGAGATCGTCTCGATCTTCGGCGAAGACCTCGGCCCCGAGCAGCTCGAAGTCTTCCAGTTGAACGACGAAGGCGAGGTCGACGAGTCTCTCGGCGACGTCATGGTCTTCTTCGACGGCTATCCAGGGCGCGTGCTGAGCGCCAATTCCAACCAGGTGAACGTCATTGTTCCAACGGCGGTGAAGGGCGGCTCGACCGACCTGCTGGTGATCAACGGCAAGGGCCGCTCGACGCTGTTCCCGCTGGCTCTGACCCCGGTCGCGCCGAGCCTGTTCACGCTGACCGGCACAGGCCGCGGTCAGGCAGCCGTGATCAACAGCGACGGCTCCATCAACGGCAACAGCAACGCAGCCCGCTTTGGGACGACGATTGTGTTCTTCGGCACGGGCATGGGCAATACCGAGCCGCCGTTGGCCGAGGGCGAAGTCGCGCAAGAGGCGCTGCCGCTGGCGGCCGATGTGCAGGTGTTCGTCGGCGGCGTCGAAGCCATGGTCACCTACGCCGGGTCGGCCCCGGGTATGGTCTCGGCCGTGACGCAAATCAATGCACGTATGTCGGCGGCTACGCCCAAAGGCCCGCAAGACATCGTCGTCGTTGTGAACGGTGTTGAGAGTCCGACCGGGATCAAAGTCGCCGTTCGGTAGCGCAGGGGCGCGAGATTCTTTAATGCGGTCTCGCGCCTTTTCGTTGTCACGAGCAACACACGAAAACAACCGCGCAGCTTGCGCCCGCAAGGCGGAGCAATCTCGGATCGCGTTTTAGGACCCCGGGCAAACCCGGAGCTATCGATTGCTTCGTCCTCCGGACGAGGTCGCGCCGGCGTTTTCACACAGACGTGAGGGTGCGTCCCAAAAGTTCTCAACAACGCCCGCCGGCCGGCAAACAGAGCCGCGCCCGTAAAGGGTGCGTCCCACAACGTGCGCGGCTCTGCTGCTGTCCCGCAGGGCCGCAACGGTGAGCGGCTGTGTGAAAAGTCCTACGGACGTCCACAGCGACAACCGCGAAGCTTGAGCCCCGACCGTGAGGAAGGGGTCTTCGATCAGCCGAAGACGACCGCTTACTGACGTGCGCGGCTCTGTTGCTGTCCCGCAGAGGCGCAACCTTGAGCGGCTGTGTGAAACTCCCAACCGCCCCCTCTAGACGTCCGCCCAGCGGCGCAGCAGGTTGTGATAGATGCCAGTCAGTTGCACTCCCGAGGGATGGTCGGCGTGGTCGCCGCGAATGCCCTGGATCGCCATGTCGAGGTCGAACAGCAGAGACCGTTGCCCGTCATCGCGCACCATGCTTTGGATCCAAAAGAACGAGCTGATGCGCGCCCCACGCGTCACGGGGCGCACGTGATGCAGGCTGGTCGAGGGATACAGGATCATATGCCCGGCCGGCAGCTTCACCGACTGCGCTCCGTAGGTGTCTTCAACCAGCAACTCGCCGCCGTCGTACTCGTCGGGCTCGCTGAAGAACAGCGTCGCCGACAGGTCGGTGCGGATGCGGTGCACGGTTCCCGTGACCTGACGGATGGCGTTGTCGACATGAGTGCCGAACGATTGCCCCCCTTCGTAGCGGTTGAACAGCGGCGGAAAAACCCGCTGCGGCAGCGCGGCAGTCACGAACAGCGGGTTCTTCCGCAGCGCATCGAGGATCAGGTCGCCGAGTTGCCGCGCCGCGGGCGACCCTTCGCGCACTTGCATGTTGTTCTTCGTTCGCATCGACTGCGAACCGGCGGTGACCTTGCCGTCGACCCATTCGGCGTCGTCAAGCGTCTTGCGGCAATGGCTCACCTGTTCGGCGGTGAGCACGTCGGGAATTTGGATGAGCATAAGAGTCGTTGATTCGCCTGTCGGTTTAGAAGCGGAAGTTCGTGCTTACCATGACCGAGCGCGCCGCGCCGGGGATCAGATGCCCGCCGCCTAGGCGCTCGAAGTAATACTCGTTCGTGAGGTTGTAGGCGTTGAGCCTCACGTCGAGGTGATCGTTCAGCGGGAACGAGAGCATGGCGTCGACCGTGGCGTAACCGTCCACATAGCGCTCGTTGGAGGTGTTGCTGTAGCGCCGCCCCACATAGTGCGCGCCGCCGCCGAGCGTCACCTTCCAGGGGAACGTGTAGGTCGTCCAAAGATTGAACGAATGATCCGGCGTTTGCGGAAAGACGTTGCCGATCTCGTCGGGGTCGTTCGACTCCACGATGCGGCTCTGCAGGTACGAGTAGCCGCCGAAGATCATCCAGTCACGCGTGACGTGGCCGGTGGCGCTGAGCTCGACGCCGCGCACGCGCTGTTTGCCGTCGAGCACCTGCGGCGGGTCGCTGGGCAAGACGCCCGGCGTCCGGGCGTTGTACTTGGTGACGTCGAAAACGGCGCTCGTCAGCATCAGCCGGTCGCCGAAGAAGTCCCACTTCGTTCCGAGCTCGGTCGTGTACGTCTTCTCGGGCTCGAGCGTCGGATCGTCTCTGCGGCTGACGTACGACAAACCTTCGAGTGAGGGATTGAGCGACGAGCCGTACGAAGCGTACACCGAGCCGTTGTTGGTCACGTTGTACGTCAGCCCGGCGCGCAGGCTGACCATGTTCGTCACGTTGCTGATGGGCTCGAGGTTCAAGTTGACCCCGTCGACGGCGTAGCGTTCCGCGCGGGCGCCGCCGGTCGCCTGCCAATGCCGATTGAAGTGAACGGTGTCGAACGCCCAGAAAGCCTGCGTATCGGCGTCGACGTCGCTGATATTGGGATCGATCGTGAGCTCGCCCGTATAGACGTCGTCGGGATTCGGGTTCAGCAGGGTCGTTGTCGCATTCGGCGCGGAGCGAAGCTGCCGTTGATTGTTTTCTTTCGTGAAAGCCGCGCCGGTGACGACCGCGTGGCGCACGCCGCCGGTGTTGAAATCGAGCGTCAGATCGGTTTGGTTGTCGATAGACGCCGTCCTCGGTGATCCACGAGCGCATCTCGCGATTGATGGCTGTCGAGTCAGGGTCGGCGAAGCGCGGCGGCGTGGCGATGGAGTCGCGCGTCGTCCGCCCGTAGCGAAATTGGTCGCGCAGCACGAAGTTGTCGCTGAAGTTGTGCTCGACCCGCGCGGTCGCCATGTCGGCGCCCATCTGTTCCTTGTCGCGGTCACGGTAGCCATAGAAGGTATTCCGCGGCACGGGGGCGGGCTTGTCACGAAATTCCGCGAGGGCGTTGTTGCTCGCAGGGACCCACGGGATGCCGTAGTCCGAAATGTTGTCTTGCTTGAGCTTGTAGTAGCCCAGCGTGACGCGCGTGGGCGTGCCGAGACCGAACGCCAGGCTCGGCGCGACGCCCCAGCGCTCGTTTTCGACGACGTCGCGGCCGGGCACTCCCGCTTCATGCGCCATGCCGTTGAGCCGGAACGCCGTGCGGTCTCCGAGCGGCAGATTGATGTCCGCCGTCCCGCGCCGCAGGCTCGCCGCGCCCAGACTGACCGAGCCGTTGAAGAAGCGGTTGACCCCGGGCGTCTTGCTGACCATGTTGATCGAGCCGCCGGTCGACCCGCGTCCCGTGAAGGCCGATTGCGGCCCCTTGACGACTTCGACCTGCTCGAGGTTGAACGGATCGCGCGACTGCGGACCGAGGTCGCGAACGCCGTCGACGAAGATGTCGTTGCGCGCACTGAAGCCCCGCAGCACCAGGTTGTCGCCCGCCGGGGTTCCGCCCTCGCCGGCGACGACCGTCAAGCCGGGAACGTTGCGCAGCACGTCGGTCAACGATGTCGCGCCCTGCTGTTCGATTACTTCGCGGGAGATGATCGAAATCGTCTGCGGAATGCGCCGCAGCGGCTCGGTGTATTTCGGCGATGTCGGCTCGGGCTGCGCGATGACGTCGATCGATGTCGATACCGCCGCGAGCTCCAATACGACCTCGCCCCCGTCGTTGAATCGGAAGCTGACGCCGGTGTCGCGCAGCATCCGGCGCAACGCCTCACGATCGGCGCAAGCGCCGACGACGCCGGGCGATTGCAGCGTGCGAATGTTCGGGTCGGCGACAACTACTTGCAGCCCGTTTGCTTGTTGGAAGGCGGCGATCACGGCGCTAAGCGGACCGGCCGGAATGTCGAACCGGCGGATCGCAGCGCTCCGGCCCGCGCTCCCAGCGGGCGCCGCGGCGCTGCTCGATTGTGCATTCGGTTGCGGATTGGGTTGCGCTCGAGCGAACGCCACGGTCCGCGCCCCGACGGCCGTGTAGGCGACCACCGCGCCGGTCGCAAGCCACTTGTGAACCTCGGGCCAGGACCGGCGCGCGCGCCTGGATTTTTTCAATATCGAAAAATTAGCTTGACAGGAAAGCGGCGGGCGCCGCGAATCATCGAACGTCATAGGTGTCTCCTTCGCCTGTTGTCGATGGCGAAACAAACGGCGCTGAGACTCACACGCCGCCGTTCGCCCTTTCCGCCTTGAAGGAGACGCCCGTGTAGAATAACGGGATCGCCGGCCCACAAGGCTGCGATGCGGGGCCTTCGCGCTGCTTCTTTGACCGGGAGTGCGCGGAGGCCTTTTTAGTTTCCTTGAACGGCGCAAACCGCCGCCGAATTCCTGGAGTGTAGATGCAACTGACTTGCAGAGTCAAGTCGCGAGCCGAATCTCGCCGCAACCGCGGGAGGGGGCCTTGTCCGTAGCGGCGGCGGGGTGCACGCGCGTTGCATCGCTCCGCTTCTGCGTAACCCCGGGCCGGTTGCCAGCGCCTAGGCGCTACGGGTAAGGCGGGCTACAGCATCTTCGCTGGGTCAAAGGGGTGAACGTCAAAGAAGGTGGTACGCTGCGCCCGCTTGCGGCTCGGTGGCAATGCTCGCTTTGCCGACTTGGTTTCGAGAAGTCGTCCGGCAACAGCTCAGTCGCCGGCATGAGAGCAGTTCTTTAAAAGGAGTTTAGAAGACTATGTCCGCGTTTTCCCCGTTCCACTCCAGTCGATACGTCACGCAGTTGGCGTTGTTGACGGCCTTTGTATCGGTGTCTTGGGCGCAATCCGTTCCCCAGATGCGTTCGCGCAATTTGACCACTTTGACGAATACCGAAATCGAGGAATACCTCCAACGCAACGACATCATCTATATTCCTATCGGCAACGTCGAGGTCCATGGCGGATTTCCCACCGATTGCGAGTATGTCGGCCCGCTGGCGATCGCCCAAAAGATGGCCGAAGAGACCGATGGGCTGGTCCTGCCTTATTTGTCGTACTTCTTTCCAGGGGGCACCGTTGTCGGCAAAGGTACGGTCTACGTCACGCCGACGCAAGGTCTGGCGTATCTGAAGGAGATCGCGCATTCGCTGCTGCGGCAAGGGTTCCGGCGGCAGATCTACTTGAGCGCGCACGGGCCTTCGCCTCTCACGTTGGCCCCTCTGGTCCGCGAATTCTTCGATGAGACCAAAGACCCGATCCTCTACATCACGGCGGGCTCGCTGTTGCGGCGGGTCGACGGCGACTACAGCAAGTACTTGTTCGGCGCCTACTCCATCGTGGGGCGGCTCGACGACATTCCTCTCAACGTGACGCAGGTCATGCCCGAGCACCCGCAAGACCCCGCCTTGGCCAAGCTGCACGAGCTGGGGCCCCACATCGGCGGCTATTTCGGCGACCCCGGCGAACACGGCGGTCTCGCCAAGCCGATGACGGCGGAGCAGCGTGCGGCTTATGCGAAGGAAGGCGAAGATCTGATCAACAGAGCGATCAAGGCCGCCGACCCCCGCGGCATCGTGCAGGCCATGCGAGATCACGACAAGTACACGCAGGAGTTCGTCCTGCCGCAGTACGGCGACCTGCTCGATTTCAGTCAGTAGGCGCGCCTCTACTCCGCCCGGGCGCCGACCGCGATCAAGCTAACGTCGTGCTCGCTCAAGTGCGCCCGGGCGCACGACCGCTCCGAGGCCGGCGCCTCATTCCAAAATGAGATTGCTCATTTAAAAGTTCCGAAACTCGCTGATGCGAGACTGTGCGAATCAGTAAGTAATTGCACAATAGCGACTTAGTTGGTTATCGCCGCCCGGCGAGGGGCCAAAGTTGTTCCATTCTGTGCCATTCTGTGCCATTTCGTGTCAAAAACTGCCAGCTTGCTCCGCCGTTCGCCGTGTTGTGCCGCCATCGTGCCGCGCTCTTCCATGGTGTACCGCGCCAGTCGTCGAGCGGTTGCGCAAGCCCTTCTGAATCTGTTGCATGCGGCTCGCGGCTCGCCTCCTTTTTCAGGGTAGCGCGGGCGCCCAAGCGGCGGCGCCCGGCTGCGGCGCCAACTTGTTGGGACGGCGAGACTTACAGGGCTCGATTTCTGTGAAACGCGCCTGCCGCCACTATTTTCGTTGACAAGGATACCTAGACGGTCTAATGTTTAGAGCGTCGCATGACTCGTCTCAATCTCATCCAAGGGACGCTCGACCTGATCGTACTCGAAGTGTTGGCTGAGCAAGCGCTGCACGGCTACGGCGTTTCGCAGCGGATTCAAGAGCTTTCCAAACAGCTTCTACAAGTCGAAGAAGGCTCGCTCTACCCCGCCCTCTACCGCATGGAGAAGAAGGGCTGGATCGCATCGGAGTGGGACAAGACGGACACGGGCCGCCGGGCGCGGTTCTATTCTCTGACCGCCGCGGGCCGCGCGCGCCTCGCGGCGGAGCGAGAGAACTGGCAGGCCTTCAGCGGCGCGATGAAGCGCATCGTCGGAGGGCGGCGATGATCGGCGAGTGGATTCGCGCCTGGCGCATGCGGCGGCGGCTGCGCAGACGGATCGCGGACGAGATCGCCTTTCACGTCGAGCAAGCCTCGCGCGAACGGCAAGCGCAGGGCTGGCGGCGGAGTTGGGCCGTCGACGACGCGCTGCGCCGCTTCGGCGACCGCCGCCGCATCGCTCGCGAGTGCGTCTCGGCGCTCGAGGAGCAGCCGCCGGCTTGGGGCGGGTTCACGGCCGGCGCATCACGCGGCGCAATCGCGGCGGCCGCGTTGGCGACGCCCCTGGTCTTGGCGTGGCTGCTCATTCCGCATCACTTGCGACCGCTTCCCGGGCGCGCGCCCGACCAATTGCTGATCTCCAAGCAACGCGCGGTCGCCGCGTTCTATTCATCCGAGCAAGACGACCGCCAGAGCGCGGCGTTCCAGCGCGCGGCCGCGGTCGTTTCTCGCTCCGGAGACGAAGGACTGATCCGCGCCGGCCTGAGCGTGTCATCGAATTTCTTCGAGATGCAAGGCGTCGAGCCGCAGCTCGGTCACGGCTTCAGCGGCGCGGCGAAGCGTGAGATCGTGCTCAGCGACCGGCTTTGGCGGTCTGAGTTCGGCGCCGATCGCGGGGTTGTAGGTCGCTCGGCGATGGTCGACGGCGAGCCCATCGAGATCGTTGCGGTCATGCCGCCGCACTACTGGTTCCTCACTCCGGGGCACAGCTTTTGGATCCATGCTCCGCGAGGCTTCAAGGAAATGACAGCCGGCACGCTGCTGGCGCGGCGTCTCCCCAGCGAGTCGCTTGCGGACGCCGAAGAGCGGGTCGCCTCTCGCAGCATGTTCCCGCTGCATACCAATGGGCTCGTCGGCTTGGAGCAAACGGCGAGGATGCGGCTCACGGCGGCGGCGGCGATCGTCAAGGCGGGGTTGTTGCTGCTCGCCCTGCTCGGCGCCGTGCAAGTCTGGTCGCTGGTGCGCTCGCAGTGCAGGCGGCCCCCGCGCGTCGGCATTCTGATCCGCTACTACCTGTTCCTGTTCGCGAAAGCCGCGCCGGTGACGGTCTCGCTCGCGATTCTGTGGCTGGGCGCGTGGGATTCAGGCGTCGCGCTGTCGGGCTACTTCGGCGACATATGGGCCTTCTTGACGACGTTCTTGTTCGCGCTGTCGAGCGTGGCCGTGGTGTGGCAAAGCTTGGTCGACCAGCGGCTGCGCTGCCATGTGTGCCTGCGCAAGCTGGCCATGCCGCTGCCGACCGGAGTGATCGGCAGCGTGCTGTTCGACGCGGCGGCGACGGAGTATATCTGCGCGCATGGCCATGGGACTCTGCGCGTTCCGCATCCGGCGCTCGAGCAATTGCAACCGCCGCTGTGGCGCGAGCCCGAGGGCTGGTGCCTGGAGCTGTGGGGCTCGGCGATGCGAGGCTGAGCGATGCTCGAAACCCGCGCTCTGACAAAAATGTACGGACGGCTCTACGCGGTCCGCGACCTGGGCCTGACGGCGCGTCCGGGCGAGATCGTCGGGCTGCTCGGACCCAACGGCTCCGGCAAGTCGACGACGGTCAACATGCTGGTGGGTCTGCTCGAGCCCAGCGACGGCGCGATCTTGTGGCGGGGCCGCCCGATTCGCGAAGACGTCACCGCCTACAAAAGGCGCCTCGGATACGTCCCTGAGGCGCCGCATCTGTATACGTACCTGAGCGGCCGCGAGTACTTGGAGCTGATCGGCGACTTGCGCGAGATCCCGACGCTGACGCTCAACGGGCGGATACGGGCGCTGCTCGAGCTGCTGGGTCTGGGCTCGGACGGCGGCGCGCGCATGTCGGCTTACTCGAAGGGCATGCGACAGAAAATCTTGATCGCGGCGGCCCTGCTCGACGATCCCGAGCTGCTGATTTTCGACGAACCGCTGTCGGGGCTCGACGTCACCTCGTCCCTTGTTTTCCGCGACCTGGTGCGGCTGCTCGCCCAGGCGGGCAAGACGATCGTGTACAGCTCGCACGCGCTGGAGACCGTCGAGAAGATTTGCCACCGCGTGATCATCCTGCGCAAGGGCAGCGTCGCGGCGCAGGACTCCGTCGGCGCCTTGCGCACGCTGATGAAGCTCGAGTCGCTCGAAGACGTCTTCACGCAGCTCGTCGTGCAAGAGGACACGGCGACGATCGCGGGACGCATCGTCGCAGCCGTGGGCGCGAGAAGCTGATGACGCCCCCGGCTCGCGCGCGGCGAATCTTGGCCGAGAGCTTCTACGAGCGCTTCTTCTACAACGACCTGTTCGGCTCGGAGGACGACCCGCAACTCTCGTCGGCCAACTTGATGGCCATGCTGGTCTTCCCCGGCATTCTCTGCCTGTACCTCATTCCCAAGTACTATGTGACGCTGCGACTTGCGCCCGAGAGCGTACGGGAGCTCGAAGTGTTGGGCGACCGCTATGTGTGGTTCGCCTACTCGATGAGCGTGATGGGACTGCTGACCGCCCTGCAATGGGAGCGGCTCTTTCCCGACGAGCGCGACTACTTCGTAATCGGCCCGCAGCCCACCCCGACGCGGGCGTTGTTTGAAGCGCAAGCGATCGCGCTCGCGCGCTTTTTGGGGCTTTTTGCTGTGGTCATCCACATCGGTTCCGCGCTGTTCTTCCCGATCGGCGTGACTCCGTTCGCGGCCGGCTTGCTCGAGGGGCTGCAGTTTGCGCTGGCGCATTGGCTCAGCTTGGCGCTGTCGAGTTTGTTCGTCGTCAGCGCTGTCGCCGGTTTGCAGGGCTTGCTGTTGGCGGCGCTGCCGGCGCGAGTTTTTCGGCGAATTTCCGGGATCGTGCAACTAGCGGCGGCCTTGAGCTTCTGCGGGCTGATCGTGCTGTTGCCGGCGCTGCGGGCCGCCGTATTTTCAGGGGCGCGCAGCGTCGCCGATCTCGCCTCCGGCCCCGCGGCGTGGCTGCCGCCGATGTGGTTCGCCGCACTCGGCCACTGGCTCGCCGCGCCGGCGGGGAGCCCGCTCGGCGGTGTTGCGTTGCGGGCGGCCTGGATCACCGCCGCGACGGTTCTGTTCGCAGCGGCCGGATATTGGGTGGGCTATCGTCGTTTTCTGGGGCGATCGCTCGAATCCCCCGATGTGAAGCGGCGCGGCGCGCCCCGCAGCCGGTCGAACCTGGCGGCGCGACTGCTGGGGCGCAGCGGCGCAGCCCGGGCCGCGGCGGCCTTCTCGCTCAAGACGTTGGCGCGGAGCCCGCGACAGCGCATGGAGTTCGGCGCGTGGCTGGCGATCGGCCTGGCGCTGGTCGTCGCGCAAGGTTGGAGCATGACGGCGGAGACGTTCGCCGCGCAGGATCGCTCGATTCTGGCGCAGCCGTTCCTGCTGCTGCTGGTGGGCCTCGCGGGTCTGCGCCGCGCCTACGATCTGCCCGCCGAGCTGCCCGCGCATTGGGCCTTCCGGCTATACGCCACGCGCGACCCGTCGCTGTATCACGAGGGATCGCGGCGAGCGACCTTCGCCGCCGCGGTGCTGCCGCTGCTGGCGCTGTCGACCGCGCTCGTGTGTGGACTGTGGGGCTGCGGCGCGGCCTGGACGCACTTCGTCCTATTCGCCTTGGCGGGCGTGGCGTCGGTCGAGGCGGCGCGGCTGGGCGCGCGGAAGATTCCTTTCACGTGCAGCTACGCCGCCGCGCGAGCGCACGCCGTTATCGTGTGGACGCTCAGCGCCGTGGGAATTCTGCTGGCGGCGTCGCTGCTGGGCGGGTTCGAGCGCGACGTTCTCGAAAACCCTTGGCTGTTGCTGCCGGCGGCGTCCATCACAGCGGGGCTGGTCGTGCTGCGGACGGCGCTGGAGAGCGACTCGAACCGCGAGCGAGAGCTGGTCTTCGAAGAATCAGCGGACGCCTTCCCGAACCGGCTCAAGCTGCTCTAGCGCCGCGGCGCCATCGGACTCCGCCCCTTTATTCGCTCGCCTTTCGGATAGCGGCCGAGTTGCCGGTGAACGTGGCTGAATAGCTATAGCCATCCGTCCAAGAAGCGGTGCTGTAGTCAAAGCCTGGAATGGCGACTTCCTTGACGGCGACGGTTCCGATATTCAGGGTTCCGGGGATGATGTCCGAGGGGACCATTCTCTGGAGAACCGATAGCGGTACGTTGTACGACATCGGCGCGAAGTCGACCGAGCAACTGAAGCTCGTCGATGTCGAGACCGACCCCAGCGTGTCTTGCGGATTCGAGCGGGTGACGGCCGCTGTGACGTTGATCTTGCTGACCGCCGACGAACCGCCTTCCCAGGACAAGCGCAACGGCTGATCCAACGGGATCGGACGAGCCAGGTCTGCGGCGTTCGTTAATTGGACCGGCGCAAGTCCGTCGAAGTCCACCGAAAAGGCCGCGATGTCGGCGCTCCCCGGCGCCGATACCGTATACCGGCCCGGCTGTAGAACCGCGGGAGGAACCACTCCGCTGAAGACCTGTTGCCGGTTCAAACCATAGATGGTGAGAGGCGCGACATAGGCCTTGGCGAGAACCTCGTCCAGGCCCGGGCCAGTGAGATGCATCGACGGTCCCGCGTCGAGGTAGCGCGGCGTGCTTATTGCGAACAGACCCTCGACGAGCCGCGGCTTGGCGGCCGGCTGCGGCGTGGTGACGGAAGAATAGTCGTACTGATACTGCACTTCGTCGATGAGGCGTCCGTCCTTTTCGAAGGCCGCCCATACCCAGGTAAGAGTCGCTGAAAACGTGAAGTCGTCATTCAGCGCGAATTCAGAGTCCAACCGCGAGGTCGTGCAATCGCCGGACGGCAGGTTGGGCGGAGCGGTGCTCTGGTCCGTAGCAACGCCGCACCCGGCATAAACGGGATTGGTCTGAAGGAAGAACGCCCCCGCTGATTCCGAAACTACGCCGGCGTCAGGGCCGGTGAAACCCACGCCTTTCCCAAGGTTCAAACCGGCGTACGCAGAACTTACCGCGTTGCAGCAGCGTTTCGATGTCGGCGTCTCCAAAGACCTCGGAAAACATGCTCCGCGAGCAAATGCGCGGGTCTTGGCTGACCGACATTCCGACCGCGTTCGCGGGGATGCCGTCGACGGCGATCTCCAGGGTGACGCAGCAACCCTCCACGCCCGCCGGAATTACGAAGCGGATCTGGTCCAGGCCGGAGCAGCATGGAGAGCGCCCGCGAAACAGAATCCGGGCGGGCACGCCGCCCACCTTGACCTGCACATCGACGTCGGTTTGGTCGAAGAGCGGCGGAGGCTGGGCGTCGCTGCCAGCGATCGGGCCGAGGCCGGTGCCCCAGATGTCCCAGATGTCGCCGGGTTGGGCCGGCCGCGTCGCCAGGTTGAGCCATGTGTTCGGGTTCGCGTCCAGCGGATCGGTGACGACGGCGTTTCCGACGCCGACGCTGCCGATTGTGAACACGCCGAAGAAATGGTCGACGACTTCAATCTTAAACGGCGCGCTGGAATCGCCGTTGTAAGTGACCGTGAGCGCGCCGAGGCCGCTCGGCAAATCAGAAGGCAAAATGGCGTTGATTTGGCTATTCGAAGCGTAGGTGAGGATTGCGCTTCGCGTTATCCCGTTCACCGTCACCTGGACGGTCGCTCCGTTCAACTCGGTCGGGAGCGGAAACGAAGTCGACACCGCAGGGGACCCGCCGGCCGTCCCGAAGCCGAATATGCTGAAGATTCCGCCGCGCGCCACCATCGGCGCTGCTCCTTCAGTGACGGCGAAACTCGCGGCATTCATCACCGCATTGACAACCGGAGCGGCCTGCGCGAGTCCGCTGCATAGACAAATGGTCAGGCATGGCAGCAACGCCATAAAGGATCGCATCGGCGCCATAAAAACTTTCTCCTCCAAGACCGAGGCGGACACAAGCCGCTGTTTTGAGTTCACGAAATACTATTTCTTAACCTGACGAATCGTGAGGGAGAGTATACATCGGCTGAGAGGGGTCCCGGGGCGGCTAAAGCCGGTCATAACACGGCCGATATAGATGAAGTCGTGGTTTGCGCGAGAACCCGACCCTGAATGGCCACCGTCCCACAGCGCCGCCTCAAATTGCGAACAACTCTTGCCTGTCTGCTTCTCGCGTTTTTCAGCGCCGCCTGCGCCGATCGAGCGCCTTCCGTCGAAGGCCGCTCGCCGGCGGACGAACGGCTGCGGGTAGAGCTCGGCCGGTCGCTGTTCTCAGACACCCGGCTCTCGGCCGACGGGACGATCTCGTGCGCCAGTTGTCACGACGTGGCCGCGGGGGGCGACGACGGGCTGGCGACGGCGATCGGCATCGGAGGCGCCGTCGGCCCCATCAACACCCCGACCGTATTCAACAGCGGTCTGAGCTTCACGCAGTTCTGGGACGGACGCGCGCCGACCTTGGAGGACCAGGTTCACGGTTCGATCAACAACCCGATCGAGATGGGCGGCGGCTGGGGTCCGGCGCTTGCTCGGTTGAGCGCGGACGATGCGACCGTCTCGCGCTTCAAGGCCGTCTATCACGACGGCGTGACCGACGCCAACATCGCCGACGCCATAGCGGCCTACGAGCGCGAGTTGCTGACGCTCAATTCGCCTTTTGACAGCTACCAAAAAGGCAAAAAGACGGCCATCTCCGCCGAGGCCGCGGAGGGTTATAGGCTGTTCCAACGTCTGGGCTGTCTGTCGTGCCATCAGGGCCGCGCCTTCGGCGGCAACATGTACGAGCGCTTCGGCGTCATGGACGACTACTTCAAAATGCGCGGCACGCCGGTTGAGAAGAGCGATCTGGGCCGCTACAACGTCACCGGCCGCGAACAGGACAAATACAAGTTCAAGGTCCCTGGGCTGCGCAACGTGGCCTTGACGGCGCCGTACTTTCACGACGGCTCGGCGAAGACCCTGGAGCAGGCGGTGCGCCTGATGGTGCGCTTCCAGGTCGGCCGGCCCGTCACCGACGAACAGGTGGCCCGGCTGGTCGCGTTCCTCGAGAGCCTGACGGGCGAAGTCCGGGAAGATCTGCGGTGACGCTGCGACGGCAGGCTGTGAGCCTCGTGCTGGCCGCGGCGATCCTCGCATTGGGGCTGCTGCTATTGCGGGGCGCTCGCGTCGCCGACAGCGAGGCCTACGAAAGCGCGCTGGTCACGCTCGACGAGCTGACCGCGACCAACGCTCGTCTTGACGCCGAGATGCTGCGTCTGGCCTACGGCCTGGAGACCAGCTACGACGAGCTGACGCGGCTGCAAGCGGCGACACGCGCGACCCTCGAACGCGTGCGTCACGACGTCTCCGTGCGGCGCGCGATCCCGGAGCGCGAGATCGTGCGGCGGCTCGAATTGAGTGAGGACTTCAAGTCCGAGCTCTCCATCTTGCGCAACGCGGTCGCCGCGATCGATTGGTTGACGCGCCGATCGATCGCGCGGCTCGGCCCGACATCCCCCACCAGAACGCGACTGCTGCGACTGCAGAACGCCGCTTGGCGGGTCTCGTTTCGCCACGACTTCGGGGCCAAGAAGGAATTGGCGCGACTGGCGTCGCAGCTTGGCGGCCCCGCCGCATCCTCGGGGAACTCGGATTGGTCGCTCCTCGAGGGGCACTCCACGGTCCTCATTCAGGAACAGCCGGCCGTGGCCCTGCTGTTGCGCGAGTATTTCGCGGTCCCGCTCGATGCGCGGGTACTCGAGTTGCAGCGCGTCTTGCGCGACGACTTCGGGAAAACGGTGCGAACCAGCTCATACTACAGCGCGGCGTTGTTCGGGCTGACGGTGATTCTGCTCGGATTCGGCGCGCGCAAGGCCGCGCTGGCGACGCGCTACGTCAAACTGCTCGAGACATCGAACGCCACGCTCGAAGCTCGCGTTGAGGAGCGTACGCGCCAACTCGCGGCGGCGAGCCAAGCCAAGAGCGAGTTCCTGGCCAATATGAGTCACGAGATTCGCACGCCAATGAACGGCATCATCGGCATGGCGGAACTGGCGCTCGACGGCGACATCGACGGCGACCAGCGCGAGCGCCTGACGACGATCAAGTCATGCGCCGACTCGCTGCTCGACATCATCAATGAGATTCTCGATTTCTCGAAGATCGAGGCCGGCAAGCTGACTCTCGAGACGGTTGAGTTCGACGTTCGGGAATGCTTCGACGACGCCCTGCGCGGGTTGGCGCCGCGGGCCTTCGTCAAACCGATCGAGCTGATTTGCGACATTCACCCCGAGACGCCGCAGCGACTCGTGGGCCCCTCGCTTCGTCTGCGGCAAATCGTCATCAACCTGGTCGGCAACGCTATCAAGTTCACCTCCGAGGGCGAAGTCGCCTTGATCGTCACGGCGGACGATCGAGACGAGAAGGAGGCGACGCTGCATCTGGAGGTGCGCGATACCGGCATCGGCATCAATCAAGAGCAAGCGAAAAGGATCTTCGAGCCGTTCGGCCAGGCCGACTCCTCGACGACGCGGCGTTTCGGGGGCACCGGCCTGGGACTGACGATCTGCGCTCGCCTAGTGGAGCTGATGCAGGGCAAGATCTGGGTCGAGAGCAAGCTCGGGGAGGGCAGCGGCTTCCACGTCACTGCGCGCTTTCCCATCGGCGAGAACGCGCCCGCGCCAACGCCGGCGTTCGATCCGGACGCGGTCCGCGGCCGAAGCGTACTGATCGTCGACGACAACGACACCAATCGGCGTATTCTGCAGGCCGTGACCGCGCGCTGGGGCATGCGTCCCGAGGCGGCCTCGTCAGCCGCGGAGGCGCTGTTGCGGCTGCGGCAGGCGTCCGCCGCCGCCCGCGGCTTCGACTTACTGTTGACCGACGACCACATGCCCGAGGTCGACGGCTTCATGATGCTCGAGCGGATCATCGCCGACCCCGAGCTGACGCTGCCGCCCGCGATCATGCTCTCCTCGGGCGGCGCTCCGGGAGACGCTGAGCGAGCCCGCAAACTCGGCTTGACGGCGAAGCTGTCGAAGCCGCACCGGATGGCTGAGCTGGAGGCGGCGATCGCGAAGGCCTTGCGGCTAGAGCCGCAGGGCGACTCCGACGCGCGCGCGACTGCTCCGGCGGCGCCCGCTGTCGACGCACAAGGTCCCAACCTGCGCATCCTGCTGGCCGAGGACAACATCGTCAACCAGAGGGTCGCGGAGCATCTGCTGACCAAGCTGGGCCATTCGACGGCGATCGTCTCAACCGGCCTCGAGGCCTTGAGCAGGCTCGAGCAAGAACGCTTCGACGCGGTTCTGATGGACGTGCAAATGCCCGAGATGGACGGGCTGGAGGCCACGGCCGAGATTCGTCGCCGCGAGGAGCGGTCAGGCGCTCACATCCGCATCGTCGCCCTCACGGCGCACGCCATGAAACAGGACCGCGAGCGCTGCGAGGCCGCCGGCATGGATGACTACGTCTCCAAGCCAATCGAACTCGACGCCCTGCGAGCCGCTCTGGAGCGCGCCCAACAGGCGATCGGGCCCCGAGCCCCCGCGCGCGTCACGCCGGCCTGAGCGTCGGGGCTGTGTTCCTGCGGCGCAACGCCGGTCGGGTGCGGTTGCCGTTACAAGCGTCGCCGTTACGAACTGTGCCGTTACGAACTGTGCCGTTACGAGCCGTGATCGGGCGTGCCTGTCGAGCCCGCTCTCCGCTCATCGCCTGTCTAAAAACTCGGGTCGAATCAATCGAGGGTTGCCGCAACCAATCCTGGCCGGAAGCGTTGTATCGCTTGCAGGAATAACGGTTCTCGTTTAGGATGAGGTCGCCAATGGGCGCTTTAGGCCAAGACGTCAAAGCCCGGATGAGCGAATTCGCCCGGCGATGCAAACAGTCCGGCTTGGCGACCACTCACCAGCGAACCGTGATCTATCGAGTGCTGGTCGAGAGCCGCGACCACCCGAGCCCCGAGCTTGTTTACGAACGCGTCGCCCGGGAGATCCCGGAGATCTCACGGGCGACCGTCTACAAGAACATCCACACGTTCATCGAAGCCGGCATGCTGCGGGAAGTGAGCGAACTGCATCAAACCAATCGGCTCGATGCAAACCTCGAGCGCCACCATCACTTGATCTGCACGCGGTGCAGAAAAGTGGTGGACTTTCAAGACGATCAACTGGACTCCATCCGAGCGAGCAAAACGGAGCCGGACGGCTTTCAGGTGACCGAGTACCGAGTTGAAGCGCGTGGCCTTTGCCCCGCGTGCAAATCATAGTCCAACGCGAGATCAAGGAGAGCGAGAAGAAATGGCTGAGAACGCCGGCGTGAACGGAAACGAAAGCAAATGCCCGGTATTGGGCGCCTCCCACAGGCACACGGCGATGGGAGGCTTGTCGAACGCGAACTGGTGGCCGGATCAAATGAACCTGCAGATGCTCCACCCGAATCCGCCCCAGTCCAATCCGATGGACGAAGATTTCAACTACGCCGAAGAGTTCAAGACGGTGGATCTGGATGAGCTGAAGAAGGACATCGAGAAAGTCATGACGACTTCGCAGGCCTGGTGGCCGGCGGACTTTGGTCACTATGGACCGCTGTTCATTCGGATGGCGTGGCACAGCGCGGGCACCTACCGCATCAGCGACGGTCGCGGCGGCGCGGGCTCCGGCCAGCTTCGCTTCGCGCCCCTCAACAGTTGGCCCGATAACGTGAGCCTCGACAAGTCGCGCAGGCTGCTTTGGCCGGTGAAGCAGAAATACGGACGGAAAGTATCGTGGGCGGATCTGATCGTTTTTGCGGGCAATTGCGCATTGGAGTCGATGGGATTCAAGACGTTCGGTTTCGGCGGCGGGCGCGAGGACGTTTGGGAGCCCGAAACCGCCACAAACTGGGGGCCGGAGACCACCTGGCTTGCAGACGAGCGCTATCACGGCGATCGGGAACTCGCCAATCCTTTCGGCGCGGTGCAGATGGGCCTGATCTACGTGAATCCGGAGGGGCCGAACGCCAAGCCGGATCCGCTCGCGGCGGCAAGGGACATTCGCGAAACCTTCGGCCGTATGGCGATGAATGACGAGGAGACGGTTGCGTTGATTGCCGGCGGACATACCTTCGGCAAAGCTCACGGAGCGTGCCCTCAGGCCGAATACGTGGGCAAGGAGCCGGAAGGCGCAAGCATCGAGGAGCAGGGCCTCGGCTGGGCGAACACCTTCGGCAGCGGCGCGGGCGGCGACGCCTTCACCAGCGGTTTGGAAGGCGCCTGGACCACCAATCCAATAAAGTGGGACAACAACTTCTTTGACAACCTGTTCGGTTACGAGTGGAAGCAGACCAAGAGTCCAGCGGGCGCCACGCAATGGGAGCCCGCGAATGCAACCGCGGTGGCCACCGTGCCGGATGCTCACGATCCGTCGAAGAAGCACCCCCCGATGATGTTCACGACGGACTTGGCGCTCAAGTTGGACCCGATCTACGCGCCGATCTCGAAGCATTTTCACGAGCACCCGGACGAGTTTGCGGACGCTTTCGCCAAGGCCTGGTACAAGCTGACGCATCGCGACATGGGACCCCGCGAGCGGCTCCTCGGCGCGCTTGTCCCCAAAGAGGAACTGCTGTGGCAAGATCCCGAGCCCGAAGTCGATCACGAGTTGATTGGCGCGGATGACATCGCCGCGCTGAAAGCCAAGCTGCTTGCATCGGGACTGTCGGCTCCCGAGTTGATCAGGACCGCTTGGGCGGCGGCGGCTTCGTTCCGCGGCACCGACAAGCGCGGCGGTGCGAACGGCGGCCGGCTTCGTCTCGCGCCGCAGAAGGATTGGAAGGTCAATCAGCCGGAGGAGCTGCAAAAGGTTCTCCCGAAGCTGGAGGCGATCCAAAAGGAATTCAACAGTTCGCAGTCCGGCGGGAAGAAGGTCTCGCTTGCCGATCTGATCGTTCTGGGCGGCTGTGCGGCGGTCGAGGCAGCCGCAAAGAAGGGCGGGCATGATGTGACGGTTCCTTTCGCGCCGGGGCGTACGGATGCGTCGCAGGAGCAGACGGACGTCGAGTCGTTCGCGGTGCTCGAGCAGACCGCGGACGGATTCCGCAACTACTTGAGCGAGGGGCACGACCGGTCGGCGGAAGAGTTGCTGTTGGATCGGGCGGCGCTGCTGACGCTGACCGCTCCCGAGATGACGGTTCTCGTCGGCGGCTTGCGTGTTTTGGGCGCAAACGTCGGTGGATCGCAGAACGGCGTCTTCACCAAGCGGCCCGGGACCTTGACGACTGACTTCTTCGTCAACCTGCTCGACATGGGAACGAAATGGCAGGCCTCGCCCACGACGGAAGGCGACTATGAAGGCCGTGATCGCGTGACGAACGAGCTCAAATGGACTGGGACGCGCGTCGATTTGGTCTTCGGTTCGAACTCCCAGCTTCGAGCCGTCGCGGAAGTCTACGGATGTCAGGACGCGGAGGAGAAGTTTGTCCGCGATTTCGTGGCGGCGTGGGACAAGGTGATGAATCTCGATCGCTTCGCCATCGCTTGATCTTTAGGTGAAACGAAAACATGGACAGGCTCCTCGAGCCTGTCCATGGGCCCCTGTCCCGGTTCCGTCAGCGGACGATGCACTTGCATGCGGGGCCTGACCCGCTTACGATGTGCGCACCGTCGTAGGCGGTGAAAAGTCTCCCAGCAAGAGGACAGGATGACGCGGACATTTTCTCGACGAGAGCTCCTGCGCTTTTCCGGCGCGGCCGCCGCTGCCGCCGCTGTGAGCAGGCGGCGCGCGGCGGCGCAAGACGCTCCAGCGTTGCAGCCCGAGGTCGCGGTGATCACCGCGCTTGGCCCCGATCACCCGCTGCTGAAATCGCTGATCTCTCAACTGCTCGAAAACGGCGTCTATTTCGACGTCGGCCCGGACCAAGCTCTGTTCGGCTCCATGCCGCCGCGCGAAGGCTACAAGGCCTTGGTGTTCGATGAGCCAGCGCTCGAAGCGGCACTCCGCGATCCTGACCAGCGCCGACGACTGGATGAATACGCCAAGAAGGGGGGCTTCGTCTTCGAGATCGCAGAGCCGATCGAAGGGCGGACGAGGCCCGGGGTGAATGCCAACTGGCTGGTGGACTTGGTCACCTCTCAACGCGCGTACGACATGATCACGCACGCCTCCCTCACGCGCTTTCACCCGGAGATGAAACGGCTGTTGCTGGCGCGCCCGGTCGATCGCATGCTCAGCGAGTTGCAGGCCGAGATGATGCCGCGGCTCGAGACGATGGAATCGTGGGGCGAATACACGCTGCACTACTGGAAGGCGGCCCAGGCGCTGCTCGAGACCGGCCGTCATCCGGAGATGCGCGACGCGCTCATCGCGTCGATTCGGCGGGCCGCCGGCCACATGACGACGGCCTCGTGGGCCGACGACGTCGCCGGCTACTTCGCTACGGCATGGCTCTTCGATCAAACCGGAGACAAAGAGCCGCTGTCGAAGGCGCGCGCGTTTCTCGATCGCATCATCGCCGACCGGCCGCGCACGATGGGAGTGTTGACCTACGGCGGTTTTGTAAGCGATCCGCTGGGACTCAGCCAGGGCTGGACGACGCAGGAGCGCACGACGGTGCGCCGCGACGTCGTCTGGACCGAAATCATGCACTTCCACGGCCCGGCCTTCGCTTCCATGACTCGCGTCACCCGCGACCGCAAGTACCTGGACGAGGCGATCAAGCTCGCCGACCACATCGCCCGCTATCACCTGCGACCGGACAATCTGCTCGCCCACTGCACCCGCGACGGCAAGCCCGTGGCCGGCGCCTGGGCCAGAGGTCAGACGCACGCGCTCTACGGCTTGCTTTACATGCTCGAAGAGATGCAACCGGACGAGCCGGCGTTCGCAAGAGTTCTCGACTGTATCCGACGCGTCGGCCAAGGCCTGCGGCGCTGCCAGGACAACGAAACCGGCTTGTGGCGCAACGTGATCGACAATCCTTCGGCGCGGCTGGAAAGCTCCAGCTCGATCGGCATCACTTACGTCTACGCGCGGTGCATTCGGGAAGGCTGGCTCGAGCGCGGCGAATTCGAGCCGATGTTGCGGCGCTCGTGGGAGGGGCTGAGGCGCTTTTACTGGCGCCAAGGCATGGCGGCGAACTGCCGCGGCACCGCGACGGGCGTCGATGAAGTCTACTATCTGGCCCGACAGCAAGGCTGGGGCCGCATGCCGCACATGATCCTGGCGACGGTGGAGATGCAGCGGCTGTTCGGCTAGGGCTTGACGCTGGGACGGGGCGTAGTGCCAGCCTTTCGGGCTGTCAAGGGGACAAGCTCTTTTCTCATCCAAGAAGCCCGCGCCAGGCGCGCGGCCAGCCGGTCTCAGGCTTTTACGTTCCTGGGTGGGCTAAAGCGCCGATCTCAATAAATACCCTTCATCCGCCAAGCCTCGAATGATTTCAGTTCGCTGTCTTCCCCACTGGACCGTAGTGAAACGCCGACGCTGTCCTCCCGGGTTGGGTCCACGCTGAACGAAAGAGCCTGTTTGCTGTTTGCGAACACTTCAACCACGCCCTTATCGATGAACACCCTTAGCTTAAGCGTCTCATTGGCGTCCAACAAAACCGATGCGCTCAGAGGGCCCCGCGAGGGCCCGTTTAGCGATGAATATGTCGTGTCCGCACTGATCAGAGCGGTTCTTCTTGGCACGCCTCCACGGCCGCCAGGCGCCGGAGCGGGAAGGGGCGCGTCATTTGTCAAGAAGCGCAGCAGGGATCCGTTAAAGGCGGTGTAATATTCAGGCGGAATGGGTTCGCCCTTAGTTACCGGCGATAACCCTAATCCATAATTGCGCCCGCCTCTACTTACACCTCCCTCTTTGAAAAATGTGATACGAGTAAATTCCTCTCTTTCCGGAGAACGCAAAACTTCCAATTCTATCGCCGACGCCCCCTTTAAGTCGATTTCCATATTCAGCTCGAGCGTGTCCCCACTGACGCCATCCAGAACAATTTCTTTATTGGCGGCGAGAGTCATCGCATTCACTGACTGTTGTTCGCCGCGCAAGGATTCGAGATTTCCGGCCGGCTCGATTCGAACTTCATCCGCGCCGATCAGCGTCATGCGCCTGGGTATCGAGACAACCCCTCCCACGCGATACACGACAATCGTTCCTCCCTTACCATCCGTGGTAGACGAGGGCGGTCCCAGGTCTAATGGGCCGGAGGCGGAGGTCGGGATGAATTTATGGTTAACTTTATCGTAATCGCCGATCAGATATTGCCCGCCGCTCTTGTGACTAAAAAAGTACATGATATGGCGATCGCCTATTGGCCAGAAATACGGGCACGCGTAGTCATCGCCGATCATTGTAAAGCGGTCGCCCTCCACGAACTTGTGTGCGTACTCCCAGTCCTTCAGGTTCTTTGACCGAAAAAGATAGCCGATCGGCACATCCCTTCCCGCCGGCCCGTCCGGTCCCTTTCCCGCAGAGAGCGAATAATAGATGCCATCTTCCTTCCATATCGAAGGATCGAACACGCTGTATGGAAGAGGGAATCCCGTGGGACTCGCCATCGGGATGACCGCAGAACCATGATTCAAGATTTTGCGCCAATTCAGCAGCAGAGGGTCATCTGACACCGCAATCATGTTCCCGGCCATCGGCCCATGGTACATGGCGATCACGCGATCATCTTCCACATACGTGGACCCAGAATATACAGCCTGCTCGGGCCCTGGATAAATGGCATAGGGAAGGTCACGCCAATGAATCAGATCCGGGCTGACGGCATGTCCCCAGTGCTGACGGTTGTCATCCGGCGGGTACCCTTGGTAGAAAAGGTGCCAGTTTCCATGCCAGAAAGCGAGACCGTTTGGATCGCCAAGTCGCCCCTCGGGACTAGACATGTGATAAATGGGTCGGCTGCGGTTAGCTTTCAGCTTGTTGCGTGACTCCGCAAAACGCAGCATCAGAGGATTGCTCTTCAACTGCTCCTCTTGTCCCTCGAGCGTGTCGGCGAATGTGAACTTTGGAACTGCGGAAACGTATGGCGTGATCTCGGTCTGTGCGCGGATGCTCTTATATCCGAGAAGGACGGGAAGAAGCGACAAGCAAATCAGCCCAAAGCGGATCATTATTCTATGACGGGTAGGTCGATTGAGGCTGGACGGTTTTGTCATTTCTCGTAGCTCCCCGACCGATCACACGGGCAACGGACCCAAAGTTATTGGCCCGCCGCGTGGTGAGACCACGCCGACCTTCTAGAGTATATTCTCGCCACCCGCAGGGCGCCGGGCGGCGCCGCCAAACCAGGATTTCCGTTTTGGGAGGCAACGGCCAAGCGTGACCGGACATCCATGTGCAGCAGCGGGCCGTGGAGGCCATCGCGGAAGTTTCCGTTAGGGTTCAAACCCGTGGGCCGGGCTGCGCTTGGGCTCCCGCATCGCGAAGCGCGCGCCCCGAGCCCGCGTCCGCTTGTTGCCTCGCCCTGCCGGGATCGATCCGCGGCGGCGGCTTCAGTTTCGCGGCCGATCCTAGTACTCCGCGTACCAGTTTTCGACGAGGCGAATCGTCGGAGGCGTTTGGTTCTTCTCTTCCGCGGGCGCGGAGGTCAAGAAGCTTTGTCCGTCGGGCGAGACGTCGTACTCCGGCCAGCCGTACTGCGAGACCAGATCTTCGGACTAAAACAGCCGCTGGGGCCGGCCGAGAACAAGACCGCCTTGCCCTTCCGCGACGGAGACCGCCATCAGCGTATCGTCAGCATCGAAATACAATTCTTTACCGTCGGCTCGCCAGCGGGGCTGGCTGCCTCCATTCACCGACGCTTGCCAGCGGCCGGCGCCGCTCGGAAACGGCTGCAGGTAGACCTCATTGCCGCCCGATTCGTTCGAGACGTAAGCGACAAAACGCGCGTCCTTCGGGTTGTTGTCGCTGAAAGGCGTGCTGAGAAAGACAATCGGCTCCGGCTTGCCCGGTTTCTGCAAGTCGACGTACCCGATGTCGATGGTCCCCTCCGGCTCCGCCGGCTTTCCGTACGTTGGCCTGTACACAGCGAAAAGCAATAGCGACTAACTACACGAAAGTCAGTCAATGAATGACAAAGCCTAATATGACAATTCAAGGCTCGTGGAGTCACTGCTGACTATCACTTCATGGATTGCCAGTAGCAGCCGCCCCGTCGAACGTCGGAACCCGCATCCGTCCTGGCACCCCCGAGTGCCGCTTGGCAGCGACGGCGGTCAGCCCGAAGGCATCCTCGACTCGCCGGCGCTGGTCACGGTCTCGAAGGAAACAGGCCAAGCCGCGTCGACGATTCTTTACGACAACCTGAAGAAAATGTACGCCCGCATGTGGCCGGGCGGCCGCGACCGCGCGGTGCAGATGTACAATCTCGAAGTGTCCGAGACAGATCCATTCCAGGAATACGAGAAGCTACACTTCGGTGTTCGTAGGTCCATTCGATACCACGAACGAAGGCAGCAATGGTTTGAATTCTGGGCCACCTTTACGAGCGGGATGTCGGCCCTATTCGGGTCTGCGGCGATTTTCTCGTTGTTCACAGCCGTTGGTAATCTCGCTCGAATTCTCGCCGTCTTGTTCGCGGGCCGATGGGTTCCGCGCCCTTTTTCGTTTACAATGGCGGGCCGTGGAAAAAGAAATCGGAACCCAATGTCCATTCTGTGCCCAAAGTTGCTCAGTCCAAAGACCAATAGCTGATTCGGCTCGGTCATTGGTCGACACCTCCGGGCGGAAGAAGCTGTCTTGCTTGAACGGGCGGGCGATGGGGCCGCGCTAGCCGGCCCGACGGTCGCGGCTTCGGTCGCGCCTTTTTCGCGTACACTGGAGCCGCCGTGGAAGTCGAGAAAATCCTCAGAGATCTTTACGCCCGGCGCGCCGCTATCGACGAGGCAATCGTGGCGCTCGAGCGGCTCGCAGCAAAGCACGCCCCCAACAAGCGCGGCCGGCCGCCCAAGTGGCTGAAAGCGGCGCGCGAGAAAGCCGAGGAGAGCAAGCGCTAAGATTCGCCCTCGACCAGGCGCAGCTTCGGTCGCGCTTTTTTTCGTACACTGCGCGGCCTCAAATCTTCCAGAAAATCCTGCGCCTCCACAGCGCCCAGGCGAACAGGAAGCTCGCCGCGACGTGGACCAGCGAATAAGCCAGCGTCGCGTTCTTGGGGCTCAGCAGCGGATCGAACACGCTGTGCAGCAAGTGCTGAACCGACCCATCCCCGCCCCAGGAGACGACGACGGAGAGCACCTCGTGAAACACGTAGACCGCCAGCGCGTTCATTCCGAATATCTTGAGCGGAACGCTCCAGTCGCCGTCCATGTCTTTGACGTCCGCGAACCAGAAGCAGAGGCCGAACACCAGATATGCCAGGCCGGCGGTGATCAGCGTGTAAGGCACGGTCCAGAGCGCCTTGTTGATGGGCTGCAGCGGAGCGAGCGCCGCGCCCGCCGCCGTCAACGCCGCGCCGACGGCCAACGTCCAGGCCGCCTTTCGAGACCCGGTCCACGACCGGCGAAGCAAGTCGCCCAGCAGGATGCCCAACAAGAACGTGCCGATCGCCGGCAGCGTGCTCACAAAGCCCTCCGGGTCCCACTGCGCATTGCGATACAAATGCCCGGGCAGAAGGAGCCAGTCGACGCGGCCCGCGAAGTTGTCGCCGAGCTCGTAGCCGCCGGGCTGCATCATCGCCGTATAGGCGATGAATAGACCCGCGACCCACAGCAGCCGCCCGCGTACGCTCGTCGTCAGGTAGATCAGCGTGCCGATCAAGTAGCAGACGGCGATGCGCTGCAAGACTCCGGGAATCCGCCAATTGGCCAACACGGGATCCGACAGAAAATTCAGCGCCAGCCCGATTCCAAAGATCCAGCAAGCGCGCCGGAAGGCATGGGCGAACAGGTCTGCGGCGATGCTCCCCGCGCTCCATCCGCTTCGCCGTCGACAGCGTCGTGGCGACGCCGGCGATCCACAAGAAGAACGGAAACACCAGATCGGTGAACGTGAGGCCGTGCCAAGCCGAGTGCCGCAACTGCGCGTAGGCTTCCGGCCCGTGCTGGTTGTTGACCATCACCATCGACGCAATGGTCAGCCCGCGAAAGATGTCGAGAGAGCCCAGCCGACGCGATCCGGGCCGCTTCTCGGGCGCCGCGGTCGACGCTGGCTTAGGAGTCGGACGAGCAAGTGTCGCCATGGCGCTCAAGTATAGCTCCCGGGCGGCCGCGCCGAAGTATGATGGGGGTTCGTGAAGGCCCAAGCTTTGCTCATCGCCGCGCTCGCGACGCTGGCGTTCGGCTGCCAGGAACGCGAGCCTAGCGAAGCCCACTTCCATCCGCGCGGCGCGGTCGGCCTAACAGCGGCGCCCGGCGTGGCGCCCGCCTTCACCGATCGCGTGTACGTTCCGGTCTACTCGAGCATTTACTGGGGTTCAGGCGAGACCGTCACCGACCTATCGGCGACCCTGAGCATTCGCAACGTCGACCCCGAGCGCCCGATCCTGCTGCTGGCGATCGACTACTACGACTCGCGAGGGCATCTGGTGCGGCAATACCTCAAGGAGCCGTCGAGCCTGGCGCCGCTGGGCACGATCGATTACGTCATCGAACGCATCGACGCCTCCGGCGGCGCCGGCGCCAACTTTCTGGTCGAGTGGGGCGCGGTCGGGCGCGTTTACGAGCCCGTCATGGAGTCGGTGATGCTCGGCCAAATCGGCAGCGCCGGCATTTCGTTCGTCAGCCAGGGCAGACCTCTCCGCGAGGTGGGCCCGGCGTCGCCGGCGGCTGAAGCGGCGCCTATTGAGACAAAGTGAAGCTCACTTGGATCACCGTCTCCACCTCCACCGGGTTGCCATTGAGAAGGGTGGGCCGATACTGCCATTGCTTGACGGATTCGATCGCGGCGGCGACCAGGCGCTGATCCGTTCCGGTCTCCCTGACCCGCAGACTCGACAAATGACCCTCCGCGCCGATCACGGCGTCGAGAATGACCGTGCCTTGAACCCCTTCCGCCTTGGCCTGATCCGGGTACTCGGGAGCGACTTGGCGGATGAGCCGGGTTCGTTGCACGGCGCCGCCGACCCGAATCCGTTTAGGCGTGCTAGCCAGGTCGACCGGGCCGATTTCGACCTGCTCTTCCACGCTTTCGACACGGAGCTTGATCTCGAGATTGTCGCCGCCCGCCGGAGTCACGACGACCTGCTCTTGTGAGTACAGCGAAAAGCCGGGCGCGGATACGGCAAGGCCGTACGAACCGGGGTCGGCCGCGACGTGGAACTCTCCGCTGCGGGTCGTCAGGACGTTTGCGACGACTCGTGAATTCTCGAACAGCATGACCCGAGCCCGCGGCACGCGCGCGCCGCTGGGATCGAGAACGACTCCCGCGACGCCGGCGCCGCCTTGCGCCGGCGCCAACGAGGCGGCCAGCAAGGCGAGCGGAACCATGACAGCCGCCGCCTTGAGCCAACGCCGGGAATCGAGCCCGCCGCGGCGCGGATCGAGCGTCAGAATGCGGTCGATGCGCCCGCTGACCGCCGGCTTGCGCGCCATGGCGAAGGCCGCCCAACCGATCCGTCGCTGGGAGCGCGACGCCGCGCCGGCGATCTCGACCAGCGCCTGGGCGTAGTCCGCCGGCGCACAGCCGCTGCCGACCGCCGCCTCGTCGCAAGCCTGTTCGGCCAGCGCCCGTACGCGATTTTCGGCATACCAGGCCAGCGGGTTGAACCAGAAGACGCAGCGGCCGAGCGCGGCGGCGATCGCGGGCAGGAAGTCGCGCCGTGCGATGTGCGCCAATTCGTGGGCCAACACGGCCTCGAGCTTTGGCGCCGACCATTGCCGCCACGCCGCGGGCAACGCCACGACCGGCCGCAGCAAGCCGGCGGCGACCGGCATCGCCAACTCCTCCGGACTCGATCAGCCGCACAGCGCTCGTGACGCCCAGGCGCCGCTTTGTCGCCGCGAACCGGTCGCACACGCGAGCCGCGTCGACCTCGGTCCCGCGCGCAACGATCCGGCGCGACGCCGCCCAGCCGACCAGCAGTCGCAACCGCCAAGAACGCCAACACCGCGCCGTAGACCCAAGCCAGCGCACCCCAGGAGCTCCCGGTCACGGTGAGGGCATCGGCTTGAACCGGCCGCCGCGGCTCCGCCGTATGAGATTGCGATCGGCGCGTGCGTGGCGGGCGTCCAGGGCGTCAGCGCCGGCATCGCCAGCATCGCGACGGCCGCGAGCGACCAAGCGGCGTGACGCAGCGTCGCGGAAGCCTTCCCCGCCAATACAAGCAGCGCTGCCGTCGAACACGCGACAAGCGCCCCGCGCAACGCCCCTTCCAATAACCAAGCCTCCCAACCGGGAAGCGCGCTCCAAACATCCATCACCGCGTTCATGGCTTTCTCCTGTTGTCCCGCTTCTTCGCCTCGGCCACCTTGCGGGCCAGCCGCGTCAACTCTTTCTCGTCCACCACCTCGTTCTCGACAAGGCCCATGAGCATCTGTTCCACCGATCCGCCGAAAAACCGATCGACCAACCGCCCGACCGCCGCCGTCGCCGCGCTGCTGCGGCCGACCGTCGGCCGAAAGCGGTAGCTGCGCCCGTCCATCTCGTGCCGCAGGTAGCCTTTGGCTTCCATGCGGCGCAAGACCGTGCGGACCGTCGAGTCCTTGAGGGACCGCCTCTCGTGCACGCCCACACGCACTTCCTCGGCCGTCGAGGCGCCGTGAGTCCAGACGAAGTCCATGAAGATCTGCTCGAGGGCGCTCAATGGTTCGCGTATCGGCTTTGTCCGTGACATCATGTAACGCTACAGAGCGTAACGGAATGTCTCGGCATTGTCAACCGCGTTTTGAAAAGACCGCGTTTTGAAAAGACCCCTCCCTCACGGTCGGGGCTCGAGCTTCAGGTTGTTGTTGTGGGAGATCGGGGTGAAGTTATGGTTCGGGGACAAAGCGATAGCCGACTCCGCGCACTGTCAGCAAGTGCTTCGGCTTCGAGGGTTCGGTTTCGATGTAACGGCGCAGGCGCACGATGAAGTTATCCACTGCGCGGGTGTCGGTGTCTTCTCGCACGCCCCACACCTCTTCGAGCAGCGCCTTGCGCGGCACTGAGCGTCCGGCGTTGCGGATCAGGTATCGCAGCAGGTTCGCTTCCATCAGCGTCAACGGCTGCTCTTGCTCGCCGCGCACCAGACACTGGCGCTCGAAGTCGATGGTCACGTCGGCGAACGAGAACGTATCAGGGAACAGCGGCTCTTGCGCCTCCGGCCCGCGCGCCCACTGCTTGCGGCGCAGCAAGCCTTGCGCGCGCGCCACCAGGATCGCCAGGTCGAACGGCTTGGGCAGATAATCGTCGGCGCCGGCTTCAAAGCCCTTCAGCACGTCTTCTGTGCGGCCGCGCGCCGTCAGCATCATCACCGGCACGTAGTTGCCCGCTTCGCGCAGCCGCCGCACGACCTCAAAGCCGTCGATGCCGGGCAGCATCACGTCGAGCAGCACCAGGTCGAACTGGCCGGGCGTATTCAGCTTCTCGAGCGCGGTTTCTCCGTTGGACGCCACCGCGGCCCCATAGCCTTCCGCTTCGAGATTGAACTTGAGGCCGTTCGCCAGGTGATCTTCGTCTTCGACGATGAGCACTTCGGTCATGAGGACTTGAGGGGCAACTCCAAGATGAAGGTGCTGCCGCGGCCGGCGCCTTCACTCTCAACATACGCCTTGCCGCCGTGGCGTCGGGCCACGGCCCGCACGATCGACAGCCCGAGCCCGGTTCCCTTCACGCGAGAAGCCAGCACCGTGGGGATGCGATAGAAGCGCTTGAAGACCCGCTTGAGCTCGGCGCTGGTGATGCCGATGCCCTGGTCCGTCACCTGCACAGCTACCCGTCGCGCGCCCACCTTGACCAGCTCCACCGCTACCTGCACCTTGTCGCCCGAGTATTTGATGGCGTTGTCGATCAGGTTGCCGACCGCGGCCTTGAGCTCGTCGAGGTCGCCGTCGATCAGGGCCGTCTCGCCTTGCGGGATGCGGTCGACGAACGACAGCTCGCCGTTGGTCAAGTGATGCCGCTTGCCGGCCAGCTTCAGGCACTCCTCCACCACTTCGCCCAGATCCACTTCGCCGATGGCGTTCGACTTGCCGCTCGCGCCCGTCTTGCCGGCCAGCAGCACTTGGTCGATCGTCGACTGCAGCCGCTCGGAGTCGTCCAGCATGATCTCGATGAACTCTTGCTGCTTGTCGCGCTCCACGTCGCGCTGCTGCAATGTCTGCAAGTAGAGCTTGATCGACGCCACGGGAGTTTTCAGCTCGTGCGTGACGGCGTTGATGAAGGCGTCGTGCTGCTCGTTGCGCCGGATTTCACGGATCAAGAAGATCGTGTTCAGAGCGAGCCCGGCGATGAGAACGAGGAAGCTCAACACGCCGAAAACCAGCAGCAAGCCGGTTCGCCAATTCACGACGATCCAACTGACATTCAGCGCGATGGCGACCGCCATCAGGATGCCGCCGAGGATGCTGACCAGGACGATCGAGCGCTTGCGATTCCCGCCGAGGACCATCGCCATTAGCATACTGCGGCGATCGAAAACGAGGCTCGAAGGGTACATGGAGGCAAACGGGCGCCTGACGCGCCCTCGGGCCAATGCTACGCGAGAATGCCAGCGGGAGAATTAAGCGGCTTGCTGCTCGGGCTCGAGCGTCTTCATCTCGATGTGCTCGGCCTTGGGCAGGCGCACATCGGTGACGATACCGAGCTTCTCGAGCAACCGGATCTGCATCCAGGTCATGTCGAGCTCATACCAGGCCAGGCCGTGACGGGCCGAAGCCGGATGTGCGTGGTGGTTGTTGTGCCAGCCTTCGCCGAAGGTCAGCAGAGCGACCCACCAAGAATTCTTCGAGTCGTCGGTCGTCTTAAAGCGGCGCGTGCCCCACAAGTGCGTCGCCGAGTTGACCAGCCACGTCGCATGCAGGCCGAAGGTCACGCGGAAAAACACGCCCCACAGCACCCACGGCCATCCGCCGATCGCCAGCATGATGAGCCCGGCGACGGTCAACGGAACCCAATGCCACTTCGACAGCCAGCGATAGAAGGGCTGCTTGGCCAGGTCGGGAGCGTACTTCGCCGTCACGTCGGTGTTGGCGTTCAGCGACTCGCCGAAGATAGTCCACAGCATGTGCGACCACCAGCGCCCGTCGCGCGGCGTGTGCGGATCGCCGAATTGGTCGGAACGCTGATGATGAACGCGGTGCACGGCGACCCAGAAGATGGGCCCGCCCTCGAGCGTCATCGTGCCGAGAATCGCGAAGAAGTACTCGATCGCCTTCGGCACTTTGTACGAGCGGTGCGTGTGCAGCCGGTGATACCCCATGCCGATGCCCCAGCCGATGCACATCCAGTGCAGGACGACGGCCAGCAGCACCGCGCCCCAGGTCGCGTAGAACAAAGCGACGACCGACAGGATGTGGAAGATCACGACGGCGATCATGGTGACCCAGTTAATCTTGGAGCGGTCCGGAGCGGCAAGTGCGATCGAGCTCAAAATATAGCCTCGAGTTTCAATTCGGCGGGAGTCGCCTTTCGAACTTGAGGCTAACAGCGAGTCAGCGTCGGCAGTCCGCATTGCAGTGTAATAGTTGAGTAATACCCTCGCCGGCCTCAGGCGGCGGCCCGAGGCAAGCGAGGTGAAAGGCCTCAATCGGAGCAAGATCAGGCTTCGGATGACGCGTCAGTCGCAGCTCCCGGCATCGGGGGCACGAACGGATGGAGCATGTTGGGCATCGATCCGTTGCTGATCTGGTTCACCTGCCGCCGGGCGATGATCAGATGCGGCGCCGCCAGAGCGGTGAAGGCGCTGACATCGAACTTCTCGCCGTTGGCGTCGACCAACGAGGCGCGCCAACCGTAGCGGCCGTTGTAGAAGATCGGCCGGCTCATTCCCCACGCCTCAAACACGGAGCCCGCCAGCGCGGCGTCGCCCTCGGTGAATCCTTCCGGTACGCCTACGCCCTTGAACTGTTCGAGATTGCGCTCCCAGTCGGCCAGCGCCGCCCCGCCGCTCTCGCTCGTGCTCGGCTTGGCGCCGAACACGTCTTGGAAGCCCGCGGGGCTCACGGGATCCTCGACAAACAACGCCGCGGAATCGGCCGGACGGACCCACGGCTCCGGCCCGGTGAAGGGGTTCACGAGCCACCACTGACCGCCGTACTCTTCGGGCGCCTGGCGATACGGGCCGGCGGGCCACTTGACTGAATCCGGGACGTCATCGAAACGCGGCGGGCCCGACTGCGCGAGAGGAGGCGCGGGGTCAGGCGCGGGCGCCGGATCAGCAGCGGGCGCAGGATCAGCCGTGGGCGACGTCCGGCCGCGAATGGTGTCCGGGGCGGCGCCGCCGCTGTGAGGATCGACCTTGGCCTGGCGCTCGACGCCGACCGACGCCGAGCGGGCCTGAGGCGATTCGAGTTGGGTGCGGGCCTCGAGCAGCGCCGCGAAGTCCCGTCTTTTCGAAGCGACGTCCCCGCCGCGGCTGGATCGAGCGAGCTCCGCCGCGAACACGGAGTTCAACGGGCTAAGGGGATTGGTCATGAGAGCGGCCTCCGATTGCTCTCGTCGAGCGGCAATCGAAGGACCAATCGTTATCTAATTGAGATCAAAAGAATTAGGCACGGACATCGTGCGCCACGATCTCGTCACAAGCCAAAACCCTGGCGCGCGAGGGACGCGCCGTCGCCGAAGCGGCTCCGTTTCCCAGGGCATCACACCACGCCTAAATACTCGCCCCGCGCCACGACCGTCGCCGGCCCGCGCAGGTAGATCTGGTCGTCCCAGCGCAACTGCATCTCGCCGGCCTGCGTCACCACGGTGACGGGACTCTGCGCCCGCCCGGTGAGAATCGCCGCCGCCGCCGCGCCGGTCGAGCCGGTCCCTGAGCTCATGGTCTCGCCCGCCCCGCGCTCCCAAAACCGCACCTCGATGCGATGCTCGTCAAGCGTGCGAATGAACGAGACGTTCGTGCGCTTGGGGAACCGTGGGTGTCGCTCAATCTCACGCCCCAGCGCGCGCCAATCGAGACCGAAGTGCGGCACGAATACCGCGCACTGCGGATTGCCGACGTTCAAGACCACCGCGCGCTGCTTGCCCTTGGACAGCTCGAGCTCGGCCTGCAAATCCTGTGCGGAGTACTCCGGCACGCCCATCGCCATGTCGAACAGACAGTCGGGACCGTCGCGCGACAGCAACTCGAGCGTCTTGACTCCGGCGGCGGTATCGATTTCGAGATGGCCCCCGGCGCCGTGCTGGGTGACGAGCCAGGCCGCCACGCAGCGCGTCCCGTTGCCGGAGAGCTCCGCTTCGCTGGCGTCGCTGTTGAACAGGCGAATGCGCGCCGTCGCGGTTTCGGAGTCGTAGACGTATTCAACCCCGTCGGCGCCGACGCCGCGGTGGCGGTCGCAAAGCCGCTCGGCCAACGGTCCGATGTCGTCCTCACCGAGGCCCGCAGCTTCAACCGCCGACCACTCGACGATCAAGAAGTCGTTGCCGACGGCCTGCGCTTTTGCGAACGGCAATGCCATTTCGGACTCGTCTAGAACTCGGTGAAGCGCCGGAACTCGGCGAAGCGCTCGTCGATGTCTTCGCGCGTCAGGGTCCGCAAGCGTCCCACGCCGAACTGCTCGCAGCAAAAGCTGCCCATGACCGACCCGTAGATCATCGCCTTGCGCAGTTGACGATGCGTCGCCTTGTCCATGTTGGTGACGCCTTGCTCGGCCAGGAAGCCCATGAAGCCGCCGGCGAAGCAGTCCCCCGCTCCGGTCGGGTCGAACACGGTCTCGAGCAACAGTCCCGGTGCGATGAAGTAGCCTTCCGGGCGAAACAGGATCGCCCCGTACTCGCCGCGCTTGATGACCACCGTCTCGGGGCCCATCGCGCGAATCTTCTCCGCGGCGCGCCGCAGGTTGTGTTCGCCGGAAAGCTGCCGCGCCTCGCTGTCGTTGATCAGGATGAAGTCCCAGTCCTTGATCGTCGCCGCCAACTCTTTGGGCGTGCCCTCGATCCAAAAGTTCATCGTGTCGCCGCCGACGAACTTGGGCTTCTTCGCCTGCCTGTAGACGCTCCGCTGCAGCGTCGGGTGGATGTTCGCCAGGAATACGTAGGGCGTCGAGCGGTACGCGTCGGGCAGCTTCGGATCGAAGTCGGCGAAGACGTTGAGCTCGGTCGTTTTGGTCGTCCGCTCGTTCATGTCTTTCGAATAAACGCCCGACCAATAGAAGGTCTTGCCGGCGACCTTCTCGACGCCTGCGACGTCGATGTCATGCTCGCGCAGCACCGCCTCGTCTTCGTCGGCGAAGTCGTCGCCGACGATGCCAACCAGGTTCACCTTGGTGAAGAAGCTTGCCGACAGGCCGACATAGGTGCCCGCGCCGCCCAAGATTCGGTCGCACTTGCCGTGCGGAGTTTCGATACCGTCGTAAGCGACGGACCCGACAACCAATAGAGACATAAGGATTAAAGGTATTTTCCGATCAGAAGATCGTATTTGCTTTTCGACTCGAGCGAAATCTTCGCCCGGTCCGTGATGATCGCGTTCGCCAACGACGACGCAAACGGGCTCGGCCCCTCGGGAACGTTGGCCACGGCTTCGGCGGCCACCGCTTGCGCGTGCGCGGCGTTCTTCATCAGATAAGCGATCACCGTCTCGACCGTCACGGCGTCGTGCTCTTCGTGCCAGCAGTCGTAATCGGTGACCATGGCGACGGTCGCGTACGACATCTCGGCCTCGCGCGCCAGCTTGGCTTCTTGCAAGTTGGTCATGCCGATCACGTCGAAGCCGCACGCGCGATGGAAGTTCGACTCGGCCAGCGTGGAGAACTGCGGGCCCTCCATGCAGCAGTACGTGCCGCCGCGATGCACTTTCACGCCAACCTTGCGGCACGCCGCTTCGGCGACGTCGCCCAGCACGGCGCACACGGGATGCGCGAAGCCCACGTGCACGACCACGTCCTCATCGAAGAACGTCGAGGGCCGCCCTTTGGTGCGGTCGAAGAACTGACCCGGGATGACGAAATCGAGCGGCGCCAGCTCTTCCTTCAGGGAGCCGACCGCGCTGAAAGACAGCAGCCACTCGACGCCCAACTTCTTGAATCCGAAGATGTTCGCCCGGAACGGCAGATTCGAGGGACTAATCGCATGGCCGCGGCCGTGGCGCGCCAAGAACGCCACCTCCCGCCCGCCCAATTTGCCCACTACGAAGCGGTCGGAGGGCGCGCCCCACGGGGTCGAAACCTCCACTTCGCGGCGGTCTTCGAGGGCTTCCATATTGTAGAGGCCGCTGCCCCCGACGATTCCGATGCGCACCGACATAAGCCCGCTATTCTATCAATGGTTGACGGCTCTTCCCTGCTCTAACCGCGCATGGCCGGGACGATCCGAGACGAACCTGATGAACTTGGCGATCGCCTTCGCCCTGCCGGCCTTCCCCGTCTCCACCCTGCTCGGCGTCCTGATCGAGGCCTTCGGGCTGCGGCTTTTCGCTTTATCGGCAAAGCCACTCTAACGGCCGCGAGGACCCCGTTTCTGGGGTGTAGAATGCTGGCAGCTACTGATGTCGCAAGAAACGCTCAGGTCATATCGCGACTACCGGTGGATCGTCGCCGACGCGCGCCTGCTGGGCGGAGCGCTGGTTGTGCGCGGCACTCGTCTGTCGGCGGGCCAAGTGCTGGAATGCTTTTCCAGCGGCATGAGCGTCGAAGACATCGACCGCGCGTTCGGAATTCGATTCCCTCGCGAGGCGGTCCCCGAAATCTTTAAGATCGCCGCCGAATTGCTCGCAGCTACCCATGTGGCTGCTTGACGCGAATCTCGATTTGGCTCTGATTCCATTTCTGCGGGCCAACGGCGTCGATTGCGAGGCGGCTGTCATGCTGGGCTGGTCGGATCTGACAAATGGCGAGCTGACTTCCGCCGCCGTTGACGCCGGGTATTCTTGCTTGCTGACGCGGGATCGTCGCTTCAGCGAAGCGGCTGCCCAAGCCCTTCGCTCCCACGAAGACCTGGCAATTGTGGTCGTGACGCTGCCGCAACAACCTTCGCCCCGATACCTCGACTCATTTGAAACCGCTTGGAAGAACGCGCCGATCAAGCCCGTGGCTGCATCAGTGCTGAATTGGCCGGCCTAATCCGGACGTGGACGTTCGTCCTCAGACGTCCGCCCCACTTCAATTCACCAGCCCCGCAAGCGCTTGTGCACGCGCGCGACCTCCCACATATAGCCGCCGACCGGATAATCATCCGCCGCCGACCGGATATGCTGCGCCGCATTGGCCTCGTCGCCCATCGCCTCGAAATACAACCCTAGGTAAAGGTGCGCGTAGAAAAGCTGCTGCTTCAACTGTTCCGAGGAAGGCTCGCCCGCCTGGGCCGCCGCCAGCACCGCCTGCGGCTCGACATGGCGGCGGAAAAGCTCGTACACGTCCGTCATCGGCACGCGCGGGTCGCCGCTGATCGGCAGCATCCGCTTGCGCGCTTCCTCCACGCCCAGCACTTTCGCGGCGCACAAGAAATGCCACACGCCGTTCTCCACATCATTGGGGTTGACGGTCTGGTGCAGCTCGAACTGCTTCATGCCGTCCTCGAATCGCCCGGCATAGTAGTACGAGATGCCGCGCTGCCAATGCTCCGGTTCGATGCGCGGGTCGATCTCGATGGCGCGGTCGAAGTCGTCGATCGACTGCGGAATTCGCCCCGCCTTGAAGTACGCGCCGCCGCGCCGGTTGTACATGTCGGCGGTCTCGAGGCCGTAGCCGATGGCTCGCGTGTAGCGGTCGATCGCCGTGTCGAACTCGCCGTGTTGTTCGAAGGCCGCCCCTTCGAACAAGCAGTCGCGCCCCGTACTGCACACCGCACCGGAAATCGCGCAGCCGGCTAGGCTCAGACAAAGCGCAAGAACGAATCGCGTCACGGTATCATCTTCGCAACTCAGTGATGCCGCAGTCTTCCGTCCTGATCGGAGTCGCCGGAGGCTCCGGCGCCGGCAAAACGTGTCTCGCCCGCGAGCTCGCCGTCGCGCTCGACGCCTCGATTCTGTCGCTCGATCACTATTACCGCGACCTGACCGCTCTCGACCCCGCCGAGCGCGCCGCGCGCAACTTCGATCATCCCGACTCGCTCGAATGGCCGCTGTTAGTCGAACACGCGACGGCCCTCGCCGCGGGCCGCGGCGTCGAGGCCCCCGTCTACGATTTCGCCGCTCATACGCGACTCGCCGAAACCCAAGCGATCGCGCCGGGCCAAGCCGTCATCATCGAGGGCATCCTGGCCCTTCACGACGCCGCCCTCCGCCGGGTCTATCGCTTGAGCATCTACGTGGACGCCCCGGAAGAAGTCCGCTTCCACCGCCGGCTCGCCCGCGACGTCGGCGAGCGCGGCCGTACGGCCGAATCCGTCTTCGAGCAGTTCGAGCGCACTGTCCGGCCGATGCACGAGCAGTTCGTCGAACCCACCCGCCTGCATGCGGGCGTCGTCGCTGACGGTCAACGCTCCTTCGCGCCCGTAGTCGATCAAATCCTACAGGCTGTGCGAGTTAAAGCCGACGCTTGATCCATCCAAGCATCGCGCCAATGCCCGGCAGGTGCTCGAAGAGCCCGCCCGCGGCGTCCCAGTAGTCCTGGTGAACGCTGACCAGGCCTTCCGAGTTGAAGCGGATGTGCGACATGCCGATCGACCGCGTCGTCTCGCCCTTGTTGAACTTCTTGAAGGTGATCTCCATGACCCAGCGGAAGTAGTAATCGCCGCCGGACTCGGCCACGTCCACGACCTCGACGGCGCAGCTCTCGACCGAGTTGGCGCTGGCCGCGAGATAGTCTTCGATGGCCGCCGCCCCGATCACGGTCTTCAACGTGTCGTTGAAGAAAGCGTCCGGGGCGTAAACTCCGCGGGCATTGGAGCGAATGCGGGTTTCCTCGAATATGGAGAAGAAATCCTGGAAGCGAGCGATCGCGGCCCTCTCGATGGCCGTTCCTTTTTCGACCGAATCACCGTGCGCTTGTTCTAACGCCTCGAAGTACGTCATGTCTCCTCTGAACGCACAGTGGCAAAGATTCGCTTCGCCGTAAAGAAGCTATCCTCTGACTAGACGATGTCGTTCGAGCTTTTCGTGGCCGCGCGGTACTTGCGCGCCAAGCGCAAGGAGCGTTTCCTCTCGATTGTCACGCTGCTATCGGTGACCGGCGTCACGGTCGGCGTCGCCGCGCTCATCGTCGCGCTAGCCATCAACAACGGCGTCCAACTCGAGATCCGCGACCACTTGCTCAGCGCCAACGCCCACATCACTCTGCTCAAGAAGGAAACCATTACGGGCATCGAAAACTGGCGGCCCTTCATCGAGAAGTTTCGCCGCGTCGAAGGCGTCGTGGCGGCCGCGCCCGCGCTCTACGGCGAGGTGATGGTTTCCACTCCCGCCCGAGCGCGCGGCTGCTTTCTCAAGGGCGTCGACCCCGCGGCCGAGCTCAAAGTAGCCGACCTGCTCACGACCCTGGAAGAGGGTTCGGTGGACGACTTGATCGACGGCCGCGGCGACCTGCCGGGCATCATCCTGGGGCGCCGGCTGGCCGACCAGATCGGCGCGCGGATGGATACGCTGGTGACCGTCCTCAACCCGCAGGGCGAGCTGAATCCGATGTTCGGGCGTCTCGCCGTGACCAAGGCTTTCCGCGTCGTCGGCATCTTCAACTCCGGCTTCTACGAGTTCGACAACGCCTGGGCCTTCGCCACCCTCAAGGAGACCCAGCGGTCGTTGTCGATTCCCGACGTGATCAACGCCGTGGAGTTTCGCATCGACGATCTCGATCACGCCGACGCCGTGGCCAAGAGGATCTCCGACGTCGCCGGCCCCGATTACGAAGCGACGACCTGGATGGATCGTAACCGCACCGTCTTCAATGCGATGCGCATGGAAAAGCTCGTCACCGCCATCGCCATCGGGCTTATCATGCTCGTCGCGGCGCTCAACATCCTGATCTCGCTGGTCATGATGGTGATGGAGAAGAACAAGGATATTGCGATCCTGAAAGCCATGGGCGCGTCGCGCCGTCAAATCCGCCGCGTGTTCATGTGGCAAGGGCTGCTGATCGGCGTTGTGGGAACATGCGCCGGCCTCGTGCTCGGCCATGCGGTCTGCTGGGTCTGCGACACCTACCGCCTGCTGCCGCTCTCGGCGGAAGTCTACGGCCTCGACTATGTTCCCTTCGCGCCCGAGCTGACCGACGGCATCGCCGTCGCCGCGGCGGCCTTGCTCATCAGCTACCTCATCACGATCTATCCTTCAGGATCGGCCGCACGCATCGCGCCGGTCGAAGTCCTGCGTTACGAGTAGCCCTGAGCCTCGAGCCTATACGAGGGCTACAATGCATCTGATGGGTTTGCGAGCGCTCATTTTGGCGGCCTGTGTCTCGGGTGTTGCATACGCCCAACTGCCGCTCCTCAGCGAGATTGAGTTGCACACGGATCCGGCCGAGGCCCACGTGCGGCCGCTCGAGTCGATCCCGGTTCAGGCGCTCTTTTACGGTGACGTCGACGGCGAGAAGGCGCGCCTCGAGCTCAACGACGCCGAGTTCAGCGTGGTCGGCGAGAACGCCGGCTGGGTGAGCAAACCGTTCCGCTTCCAAGGCGAGGAGACCGAGAAATTCTACGAGCCTCCCAACTCCGGTCTGCGAGCGATCATCTTTCGCCAGGCGCAGAGCCGCTTCGTGCTGCAAGACGCCGTGCTTTACACCGCGCCCGAGCAGCCCGGCGAGTACGAGGTGCAGGCTACGCTCGACGGCAAGACCGCTTCGATCAAGATCAAGGTCGACTCTGAAGCGCCTTCGTTCAAACCCGAAGAGACGATCACCTTCCCGGCCGAGCCGGAGTCACACGAGCGCAACCGCAAGCTCGCCGAATACTGGTCGCCGTTCATCGCGCAAGAGACTTGGTTCACCCCGAAGGCCGACTACATCGCGCGGGTCGATCTGGACGGCGACTGGCACGGCGACAACAACTGGGAAGACGCCCTGACGGGCACGTCGCAGGCGTACGTCTACTTCGCCTCGATGGAGACCGCGACGCATTGGTTCCTGGAGTACAACATCTATCACCCGCGCGATTACTCCGACAAGTGCATCGCCGGCAGTTGCCACGAGAACGACAACGAAGGCTTCATCCTCACGATCGCGAAGGACGGCTCGGAGTACGGGCGCCTGCTGACGATGGAGACGCTGGCGCACAACAACATCTACTCCTACACGGCCGACCGCGGCATCCGCGGCAACTTGCACAATGTCGACGGCGACATCCAGCTCAAGGACGAGCATCACCCGATCGTCTTCGTCGAGTCCGGCGGTCACGGCAACTTCGGCATCGACGCGCACGCGCGCTATGACGTGGCCGGCGACAAGTTCACGGCGGGCACCGGCGTGACCTATGTTTACAAGGGCGTCGCCGAGCGTCCGCGACAGCCCGACGACCGCAACGTCGGCTACCAACTGCTATCGATCTACGACCAGTGGTGGCTGCGCGCCAACGATGGCCGGGGACGCGAGGACCGCACGTTCGACGCGTATTACGTGTATGTGCCCGACGGAAACCGTCCGCGCACGACGTATCAAGAGATTGCGGGCTCGTTCTTTGGACGCACCGAGAGCGAGAACAAGGCCAAGCCGTTCTGGGGCTGGCACGACAACCGCACGCGCAAAAAGGGCGCGCTCGCGACCGGCCAGTGGGGGCTGGACCCGGCCTACGGGGTCTCGCGGAATCTGCGGATGCCGCAGCCGTTCTCGCTCGATTACACCTACAACCCCTACCTCGGCATTGGGACGCCCACCGAGCTCCCGGCCGTTGTGATCACCGCCGGCGGTCCGGCGGTCCAAGCGCCTTCGAGCGTGGCGCCGCCGCCGCCGCCCCCGCCTGTGTCCTCGGTCTCGACGCCGCGCAGCCGCGGCGTTTGGGAGAGGCACCTGAGGGCGCTGCCCGCCCCGCAATAGTTCCCGGTATCCTTGGGAGCTGATGTCCATCGCGAACTGGAAGACCCAGCCCTACAACGTCATTCAGAGCCTGCTGTTCAACAACCCGAACCGCATCGTCGAGTACCGCGTGGTTGACGCGGAGGGCCGCGTGCGCGACCGCGCCGACGTCCCCGCCCCGGTGCGACGCCTTTATGAGACCGAGGCGCCGCCGGAGCGGACCTGCCTGCGGACGGTGCAGTTCGTCCATCACATGCTGATTCCGCCGGGGGGTCGCCACGTGCAGGAGTTGCACATTCACCCGGACGCCGAGGAGCTGATCGTCATCACGCGCGGCGCGGGGACGGCGATCCTCGGCGGAGAAGCTAATCCAATCGCCGCCGAAGACGTGATCTACGTGGCGCCCAATCAAGAGCACGAGATCCGCAATACGAGCGACGAGATGCTGGGGGTGCTGTTCATCAACATACCCGTGGATGAAGGCCTGAAGAGGCTCCAAAAGGCGCAAGGCGCCTAGCCGCCGAACCGGGCTAGGTAAAATGCGTTAGCGCATGTTCAGGTTTGCCGCAACGCTGTGTGTGACGGTCGCCATCTGCTCGGCGGCCGAGCCGATCGACTTCGACCGCCAGATTCGCCCGATACTTTCCGAAAATTGCTTCCTCTGCCATGGGCAGGATGCGGCCAAGCGCATGGCCGGGCTGCGGCTCGACTCGTTCGCCGAGGCGACCAAAGACCGCGGCGGGCATGCGGCGCTGGTTCCCGGCGATCCGCAGGCGAGCGAGCTGGTCGCGCGCATTACGGCGGACGACTCGGCGAGGCGCATGCCGCCGGTCTACTCGAATCGCGAGCTGACGGCGGAGCAGATCAAGCTGCTCGAGCGCTGGGTCGCGCAGGGCGGTCAGTACGCCGTGCACTGGGCGTTCGCAGCTGCCGCGGCATCCCGAGCTTCCCAAGGTTTCAGACCCCGCCTGGGTCAAGCAGCCGATCGACGCCTTCGTGCTGGCGCGCCTGGACGCGGAGAAGCTGCGGCCTTCGCCTCGAAGCCTCGCCGCGCGCCTGGCTGCGGCGCGTTTCGCTCGATCTCACCGGACTGCCGCCCACGCTCGACGAGCTGCGCGACGTTCGAGGCCGCGGCCGCCCAGGGCGAGCCGGCGTACGAAGCGGCCGTCGATCGCCTGCTGGCTTCGCCGCGCTACGGCGAGCGCATGGCCATGGATTGGCTCGACGTCGCGCGCTACGCCGACACCCACGGCTTCAACAACGATTCCTCCCGCTCGATGTGGCGCTGGCGCGACTGGGTGATCGACGCCTTCAACGGCGACATGCCCTATGACCGCTTCATCACCGAGCAGCTCGCCGGGGATCTGCTGCCGTCGCCGACGCTCGACCAGCGCATCGCGACCGGATTCAACCGCAACCACGTGATCAATTCCGAGGGCGGCATCATCGAAGAGGAGTACCGCGTCGAATACGTCGCCGACCGCGTCCGCACGGTGAGCATGGCGTGGATGGGGCTGTCGTTCGAGTGCGCGCGCTGCCACGACCACAAGTTCGACCCGATCACGCAGCGCGACTACTACCGGCTGTTCGCCTTCTTCAACAGCGTGCCCGAGGCCGGCGAGGCGGGACGCGTCGCCAACGCCACGCCGATGATTCCCGCGCCGACGCGCGAGCAGCAGGCGCGCGCGGCCGATCTGGCGGGGCGGATTCGGGCTCTCGAGCAAGCTCTGGCGACAAGTGAGGCCGTACCGCTCCCGAGCGGAGCGAAGCTGCGGAAGGCCGCCAAGCGCGCGCGCAAGGCCGCCCCGGCGATGAAGCCCCAATGGGCGCTTTCTTGCGACGACGGCGCGGCCGCGGGCGTAGCCGGAATGGCCTGCTCGGCGTCGGCCGCGGCGCCGCTGCCGGAGATCACAGCGGAGAAGATCAAGCTCGCCAAAGATGCAGGATTTACTTTAAGCCTTTGGCTCGAACCAACACGTATACAAGGAGATCAGCCGCTCTTTTCCGCTGTCGATTACTCCCCCGACCCAGCCGCTTCGATTCACGGGCAAGGCGTCGAGCTGCGCTTAGCGGGCCCTGAAATCGAGCTGCGCATGAACAAGCGCTCGCCGGCGTACTCGATCACGGTACGCTCGCGCGGCGCCGCGATCGAGCCGGGACGCTGGGCTCACGTCGCCGCGGTCTACGAGGGGCCGCGGGGCGACCCGGCTATGCGGGCGAAGGCGGCCTGGGTGCGGCTGTACGTCGACGGCAAGGAAGTCGAGACGCGGACGCTCTATGACGACCTGCAATTCCCGCTGCCCGAGTTTGAACAGCCGTTTCGGCTGGGCTGGAACAACGAACGCTCCAAGCCGCGCTTTGAAGGCCTGCTCGACGAGGCGACTTTGTGGCTCGAGCCGCTGACGGGCGACCAGGTCGCGGCGCAGTTCCGCAGTCAGGCGATTCCGTACGCGGCCGCGCGGATCAAGGCAGGCGATGCTTCGGAGGACGAGATCGCCTGGGTGCGGGCTCTCAATCCTGACCCGCGCCACGAAGAGCTCGAGAGCCTGCGCGCCGAGCTCTACGAGCTCGAGCGCAACGAGCCGACCGTGATGGTGATGCAGGAGATGGACGAGCCGCGCGAGACGCACCTGTTGCAGCGCGGCACGTATAACATGCCCGGCGAGACAGTCGAGCCTGGCGTGCCCGAAGACCTGCTCGGTCCCTGGCCCGAGGGCGCGCCGCACAACCGTCTAGGCCTGGCGCGGTGGCTGACGAGCGCCAAAAATCCACTGACGGCGCGTGTGGTCGTCAATCGCTTCTGGCAGCAGCTCTTCGGCGTCGGTCTGGTCAAGACCAGCGAGAACTTTGGCCTGCAAGGCGACTCGCCGAGCCATCCGGAGCTGCTCGACTGGCTGGCGCGCGAGTTCGTCGCTTCCGGGTGGGACGTCAAGGCGCTGCTGCGCGGCATCGTGCTGTCGGCGGCGTATCGCCAAGATTCGGGCGTGACGCCGGAGCTCGAAGAGCGCGACCCGGAGAACCGGCTGCTGGCGCGCGGCCCGCGCTTCCGCCTGCCGGCGGAGGTGATTCGCGACCAGGCCCTGGCTTTGGCCGGGCTGCTGCAGAATCGCACCGGCGGCCCGAGCGTGCACCCGTATCAACCCAAGGGCCTCTATGACGGTGTGGTCGTCGGCGCGGACTATCCGGGCACGAAGTGGATCGAGAGCGAGGGCGCGGACCTGTACCGCCGCAGCCTCTACACGTTCTGGAAGCGCACGCTGCCGCACCCGACCATGACGGTCTTCGACGCTCCCGACCGCGAATTTTGCGTGGTGCGCCGCTCGACCACCAACACGCCGCTGCAGGCGCTGACGCTGCTCAACGACCCGATCTTCGTCGAAGCCGCGCGCAAGCTTGCCGAACGCGTGCTCTCTGAAGGCGGCGCCGACGACGACGCGCGCCTGGCGTACCTGTTCGAGCTGGCGACGGGACGCCGTGCGCAACCGGACGAGATCAGGCTGCTGCGGCAGTCGCTCGATGAGCTGTCGGCTTCCTACGCCGGCGACGAGCGGGGAGCGGAGGCGGCGCTCGAGGTCGGCGCTTCGGCCGTGGACGCCGGTGCGTCCCCGAAGCAACTGGCGGCCTATACGGCCGTCGCGAGCATGGTGCTCAATCTCGACGAGGTGATCACGAAAGGCTGAGAACTCGAATGGACTGCAACAACTTCGCAAAGGTCACATCCCGCCGAGACTTCCTGTCGCGCACCGCCTATGGGCTCGGCGCCGCCGCCCTGCATTGCCTCAGCTCGAGGGCCGATGCCGCGATGACGTTCCCCAACTTCGAGCCCAAGGCGAAGCGGGTGATCTTCCTGTTCCAGTCGGGAGGGCCGTCGCACCTCGACCTGTTCGACTACAAGCCGGCCATGCAGGGCCGCTTTGACGAAGACATTCCGCCGTCGATCTTCGGCGGCCAGCGCGTGACCGGGATGGTGGCGAACCAGGCGCGCTTCCCGGTCGTGCCGACGATGTACAAGTTCGCGCAGCACGGCGAGTCGGGCCGCTGGGTCAGCGAGCTGCTGCCGCACACGGCGAAGATCGTCGACAAGATTTGCGTCGTCAACTCGGCGTTCACCGAGGCGATCAATCACGACCCGGCGATCACCTTCTTCCAGACCGGCAGCCAGTTGCCCGGGCGGCCCAGCTTCGGGGCGTGGGCGGACTACGGGCTGGGCAGCATGAACGCCGATCTGCCGACGTTCGTCGTGCTCAACTCGGTGCCGAGCGAAGGCGCGGCCGGCCAGGGCTTATTGGCTCGCCTGTGGGGCGCGGGCTTTTTGCCCAGCCGCCATCAGGGCGTCCAGTTTCGCAGCGCGGGCGACCCGGTGCTGTTCCTCTCGGACCCGCAGGGCGTGACGCGCGAGCGCCGCCGTACGATGCTCGACGGCATCGCCGCTCTCAACCGCAAGCTGCACGAGCGCGTCGGCGATCCCGAGATCGAGACGCGCATCGAGCAATACGAGATGGCGTACCGGATGCAGACCAGCGTGCCGGAGCTGATGGACACTTCAGGCGAACCGGAGACCACATACGAGCTGTACGGCCCCGATTCACGCAAGCCTGGAACATTTGCCGCGAATTGTCTGTTAGCACGCCGTTTAGCCGAACGAGATGTGCGCTTCATTCAGCTCTACCATCGCGGCTGGGATCACCACGGCGACCTGCCCAAGCGCCTGCCCGTGCTCACCGGCGACACCGATCAGGGCGCCGCGGCGCTAGTGCAGGACCTCGATCAACGAGGCTTGCTGGCGGACACGCTGGTGATCTGGGCGGGTGAGTTCGGCCGCACGCCCTACGCCCAGGGGAACCCCAAGCCGGACGACTACGGCCGCGACCACCACGGCAAGACCTTCTCGCTGTGGATGGCCGGCGCGGGAATCAAACCCGGCCACGTGCATGGGCTTTCCGACGACTATGGGTTCAATGTCGTCGAGGGCGGCGTGCATATCCACGACATTCAGGCGACGATCTTGCAACAGCTCGGCATTGACCACGAGAAGCTGACGTATAGCTTCCAGGGACGGCGCTACCGGCTGACTGACACGGCGGGGCGCGTGGTCGACGAAATCGTGGCCTGACGCAAGAAGGGCCGGCGCTGCGAGCGCCGGCCCCTTGCCTGAGCTTGTTCGACCGCGAGCTACTTGATGAAAAGCATCTCTTGGTAAGTCGGCAGCGGCCAAAGGTCGTCCGCGACCATCCCCTCGAGCCCATCGGCGTACTTGCGGACTTCGACCATCGCCGGCAGCACTTCGCTGAGGAAGTGCTTGGAGTGGTCGAGATAGTCGCCGTCCTCGGGTGCGTCCATGGACTTCTCGAGCTCGGCGATCGAGTCCTGCAGCGACTTGACCAGCGCGGTGATCTTGTCGAGGGTGTCGGTGTCGAACTCGTACCCGATCGCCTTGAGGCTGGCGCACGTCGACGCCAACTCACCCTGATACCGGACCGCCGCGGGGAAAATCAGCGTCTTGGCGATTTCCTTCGTCAGCTTGGCTTCCACAATCACGGACTTGCAGTACTGCTCGAGGTACGTCTCGTAACGGCTTTCGAGCTCGCGGGGCGAGAGGACGCCGTACTTCTCGAACAGTTCAACGATGGCCGGCTCTTGTAGAACCGGCAGCGCTTCGACCGACGTTTTCAGGTTGAGCAGGCCGCGCTTGGCCGCCTCGGCGTGCCACTCCTCGGAGTAGCCGTCGCCGTTGAACACGATGGAGCCGTGTTCGGTGATGATCTCCTTGAGCAGGTCCTGGAGCGCCTCGTTGAGCTTGGATTTCTTGCCGTCGGTCGCTTCCTCGAGCTTGGTCGCGCAGTAGTCGAGCGACTCCGCGACGATGGTGTTCATCGCGACCAGAGGACCGGCGATCGACTGGTTGGCCCCCACGGCGCGAAATTCGAAGCGGTTGCCGGTGAAGGCGAACGGGCTGGTGCGGTTGCGATCGCCGGCGTCTTTCGGCAGCGGCGGCAACACGTCGACGCCGACTGTGAGCGTGCCCTTGGGCAGCGAGGATCTCGCCCCGCCTCCCTTGATCTGTTCGAAGACGTCGGTGAGCTGGTCGCCGAGGAAGATCGACATAATCGCGGGCGGAGCTTCGTTGGCGCCCAGACGATGGTCGTTCGACGCCGACGCCACGACCGCGCGCAGCAAGCCTTGATACTTCGACACCGCACGAATGACGGCCCCGCAGAACAGCAGGAATTGCGCATTCTCATGCGGCGTGTCGCCCGGATCGAGCAAGTTGCCCTGCGAGCGGCTGCCCAGCGACCAGTTCACGTGCTTGCCTGAGCCGTTGATGCCGGCGAACGGCTTCTCGTGCATCAAGCAAACCATGCCGTACTTTTCGGCGACCCGCTTCAGCGTGATCATGATCAACTGCTGGTGGTCGGTCGCCACGTTGGCGGACTCGAAGATCGGGGCGATTTCATACTGCCCGGGGGCGACCTCGTTGTGGCGCGTCTTCACCGGCACGCCGAGCTTATAGAGGTCGCGCTCGCTCTCGAGCATGAACGCCAGCACGCGCTCGGGGATCGCGCCGAAATAGTGGTCGTCGAATTCCTGGCCCTTGGGCGGCGGCGCGCCGAACAGCGTGCGGCCGGCGTTGATCAGGTCGGGCCGCGCGAAGAAGAAGTTGCGGTCGATCAGGAAGTATTCCTGCTCGGGGCCGGCCGTCGACGACACCAGGGCGCCGTCCTTGTGGCCGAACAGCTTGAGCACGCGCTGCGCCTGCTTGTTCAGCGCCTGCATCGAGCGCAACACCGGCGTCTTCTTATCGAGCGCCTCGCCCGTCCACGAGACGAACGCGGTGGGGATGCAGAGCGTGGTGCCGTTGGGGTTTTCCAGGATGTAGGCCGGGCTGGTGACGTCCCAGATCGTGTAGCCGCGGGCTTCGAAGGTGGCGCGGATGCCGCCGGTCGGGAAGCTCGAGCCGTCGGGCTCGCCTTGGATCAACTGCGCTCCGCTGAACTCGGCGATCGCGCCGTCGTCGCCGTCGGGCGACAGGAAGCTGTCGTGCTTCTCGGCCGTGAAACCCGTGAGCGGGTAGAAGACGTGCGCGTAGTGCGTGGCGCCCTTTTCGATAGCCCAGTCGCGCATGGCGGCCGCGACGACATCGGCGACCGACGAGTCAAGCTTCTCGCCCGCCTCGATCGTCTTGACCACCTTCTTGTAGATCTCTTTCGGCAAGCGCACCTTCATTGCGGCCTTTCCGAAAATGTTCGCCTTGAACAGGTCTTGCGTCGGAGTATCGATGAAATTCATCGGGGGGCCCGACGGCTTGTAATTAGTCACTGCCGCGATCGCAGCGTTGCGTGCGGAACCGTTGGAATTCACGTTTGCCACCTTGGAATCTTTACCTCGTTGAGATTGGTCTGAGCGCCTCGGATTGCCCGTTTAGGGTTCCCGCTGGGCGCAGATCGACGCAGAAATATTCCTCCACGGTAGCGATCCGCGAGGGGCGATTGGAAATCAAGAATCTCTATGCGCCTGATAAAGCGGACGCATGGAGCGCCGGAGAGCGCTCGACGCCCACGATCTTCGCGGCGCCGCCGCTGCTGCGGACAAAGGCCCGCACCGCCTGACCGGGCCGGCTGTCGCTCTCGATCGTGACGACGAAGTAGGACTCGCCGGTCGCGTTTTCGCCCTGCCGGGGGAGCTCGGGACCGTCGCCCTCGAGCGGGCTCTCGTTGCGCGAGAGGTTGTCGAACGCCGCCCAGCGGTAGCGATAGGAGCGGCGCGCGTCGAACCCGTAGCGCACGGCGAGATCGTCGAACTCGATGCGATTCTCTGTGATCCGAAAATCCGTCAGCGGCAACAACTTGGCGAAAATCGTGCGTCCGATGATCTTTTGCCTGGCGAGCAGCGTGGTGACGAGATGCTCGGTCGCGCGAGGGTCGCTGTAGTCACCCGTTTCGACCAGGGCGCGGATCTCGTCCGCTGAAAACGCCATGACGCGCTTGGCCGCCCAGAATTCGTCCTCGGGAAGGCGGCGCAGGAAGGCCAGGTTCGGGTAGTTCGGAACCCAGTCGTCGGGAGTGAAGTCTTCCGAGCTGAAGCGTCCGACGGATTTGATCTTCGGGTAGTCGATCTTCTCCCAAGGTTTGGCGTTCAGGCCGAGGTCGAACATGTCTCCAAGAAGCGCTGTTCCGTCGCGAGGAATGATGGATTCGTGGCCGTAGCGGGCGTTCTTCGGCATGTCGCTGTCGCTGCCGAGGATGGCGCCGAAGTCGATGAGGAAATGCTTGACGTAGCGCAGGTCGCCTTCTTCGACCACGGCGTCCAAGGAATTTTGCGATTTGGCGTCGGTATGGTTGAGCCAGGCGCAAAAGACGGCGAGGCCGCGCAGCTCGCGGCGGTCCTCGTGGGGATAGATGTCGTTGGGATCGTCGCTGCGCGCGCCCTCGTAGCGGAAGGGCCCGATCACATCGCCGCGGACCGCCAGGCTGGCCAGCAGCCGATAGGAGCCGTCGCGCCGCCGCGGCGCCTTGCGGAGCGTCTTCTCGAGGTCGCCGCGCGACATCTTCGTCGGCCGCGCGGCGGAGAACTTGATGGTGGCGTCGGGACTCAGCTCGAGATCCTCGGAGCGAACGTAGACCAGGTAGTTCTCGGGCGTGTTGTAGCCCAGGGCGTAGAAGAACCGCGAGCCGATGATGTCGGCGCCGCTCGACATCTCGGGATTGGTATACGGGTCGGCCTTGACGAAGTAGAGGCGCTTGTCGGCGTCCCTCATCTGGAAGCCCGGCGTGATGCCGTCGAGCTTGCCGGAGGTGACCGTGAAAGGCGGGTGCGGCGGACGGTCTCCGCCGGGGCCGCGGCGCAACTCATCGAGAGTCATGCGGCGCGGGGACTGCCGCTCGGTCCAGAACGGCCCGTCGGGAACTTCGCCGAGCGTATTCGCGTTGGCCGCCGGCGGGGGATTCACCGGATCGGGCGCGAACGAATTCTTGACGAAGTCGTAGATCGCCTCGATGCCGCGGTAGTGCAACTCGCCGACCCGCCGCGGCGGCGCTTCGGCGGGGATCGGATCGTCCGGGAAGAAGCGCGGCGCCGGCTTGTCAGCCGCAGCAAGGGCCAGGCAGCAGCTTATTGCAAGAGCTGCGAGGAATAACGCTGGAAAATGTTGCCGAATGACCATGCGAAACCGAAACCCTCCTGCCCGACCGCCAGGTCGATGCGCATGATGACGCTGTCGCGCGACTTGAAGCGGAGACCGAAGCCGCCGCCGCCGTGGAGATCCCTCAAGGCCATGTCGCCGGGCGTCGAGAAGACTTTGCCCCAATCGGTGAAGACCGCCATATCCAACGCGGGCGCGACCTCCCAGCGGTACTCGCCGTTGAACAGCAGCGAATTATTGTCGTAGAAGCGAAAGCGCGGATAGGAGCGCAAATCGTTGGGACCGCCGAGCGTCGGCTGCAGGTAGAAAGGCAGAGTGTTCCCCGGATCGACGAAGCTCCAGCGGCCGCGCGCGCGAAACGCGAAATAGCGCTTCTTATTCAGGAAAGGCGCGTACTGCTCGACGGTGGTCTCGGCGTAGCGAAACGAGTAGGGTCCCTCGTTGCGATCGTCCGCCCAGCCGTAGCGCGCAAAAACGTACGTGCCGGCGTGGGGATCGCCGTCGGAGTCGAGGGTGTTCAATTCCGCATAGGGGCCGCCCATCCAGAACGTCGTCTGCCGGTCGATTCCCGGCGCTTGCAGCGGCGTGTAGAGCGTGTCGGCGGAAGGCGACGCGCCGGACTTGCCCGGCCCGACGTTGATGCGGCGGTGCTCGCCGACGGCGCCGATTGCAAAGTGGCGACGAACGGGTTTGAAGCCCACGATAACCCTTTGTCCGAACTCCTCCATGCGGTAGTTGGTCTTGCGGTCGTCGTCGGAATCGTTGCCGGGCCCGTAGTATTCGAGGCTCGGCGAATCCAAGCGGCGTACGGCGTAGTCGACGGTCATGCGGTCGTCGAGCAGACGATCGAAGTTCAGGCCCAAGGCGACGCCGTAGTAGAGCCGGTAGCTGCCGACCGCGGCGAAATCGACCTTGAGGTTGTCGTCGAGGAGGCCGTCCTTGCGGTAGCGCGGGCCCAGCGCGAATCCCGAGCCCGGGCGCAGACCGCCGAACATCACGGACCAGCCGCCGCCGTTCGGCTGGATCATCTCCATCACGCGCTCGAGCTTCGCCTCGATGGGATCGAGCTCAGCCGGCGTGAGGTGCGCGGCCTTTTCGGCGCGCGCCCGCTCCATGGCTTCGATGCGCGTGGAGGGCGGATCGTCGCCTTCGACCTGCGCCGCCACAATCCCGGTGAAGGAGAGCAGCAAGGCTAAGACTCGCACTGAAGACCGGACTAGCCTCAAGTAGACTCCACAACAGGGATCGAGCTTCAAGGACGGTCGTCCGCGACGGCGACCTTTTCACGCATGCTAGCGAACGAGCTCACCCGTGCGCCATCCGGTCCTCGAGTAGGAAGACGAACAGGCCCGGCGACCAGCGCCGGGCCTGTATCTCCTCCAATGCGATCAGGCGAACCCGGGGGCGGCTCGTATCGGCCGCCCCTCTTTGTAAATCGATGCGAGACTAGTCGCCGGCGACGCCGGCTTCTTCCTTCTTCGGCGCCGGGGCGATGCCGCCGTTCGGGCCGGCGATCTGAACCAATTTCGGAGCGGGCGGCTCTTTGAGCACCTGCTCGCGATACATCTGCATCAGGCGCGCTTCCTCTTCTTTCGAGAGGATCTTTTTGCTCGACTTGCCGCCGTTGGCTACCGGAACCTCGCCTTTGGCCTGCGCTTCGGCGAGCTTGCGGTTGCGGGCGGCGATCTTCTCTTCGCGGGCGTTCTTGGGGCCCTCGAAGTCCTGCTCGCCGCGCGCGACCATTTCCGCATCGAGCTTCAGGTTGTGCGAAAAGTCATTCATATCGACGGACTTGCCGCCGGCGTAGATCTTGTGGCGGCCGTGCTCGTCGTACCACTGCGTCAGCGTGGCCGTCATGTGCATCTTTTCGATGATGTTCCGCCAGCCGATGCCGGTGTTGTAGGCGCAGAACGAGATCTCGCCTTCCTGCGTGCCGTAGGGGATGACGCACATCTCCGTGCGGCGGAAGTCGTAGTTGAACAGGTCTTGGAACCACATGCCCGCGACGAACAGGAAGTTCCACGGATCGTTGCGGCGCGCCACGCCCTTGCCGTAGTTTTTGCCCGACAGCGCGAACGACTTATCGAACTTCTTGAGCAAGTCGAACATCGAGAACGACGCCGGCGCCTTCATCGGGTTGTAGTTCTTCAGCAACGCCAAGGCGAGCTGCGCGTTGGTCTTCCACTTCGAACGGCCCGAGTCGTTGATGCGGCGGATATCTTGCGTTAGTTGGGGAACGTTGATGAACTCCGGAACAGCCCCCATCTCCTTCGTCTTCTTGTTGATCATCAGGGCCGTACCCACGCCGCAGTTCGGGTGGCAGCCGCAGGAGACCTGACCCCATTCCGCCGCCGGACCATGGGCGAGATCGGCCGCGTCGACGAACGAGCCCATCACCGAGATCGGGAACCAGTCGCGCGTCGGCTCGGTCATGTTGAGCTGATTCTTCACGTCGTGCGCCAGGTGGCTCAGCGTGTAGCGCTGCTTCTGGCGGCGCTCGTCGGTGATGTCTTCGTCGCGGCCCGTGAAGCTGACCGGCTGGAAGCTGACGAAGGCGATCTTGCCCGGGTTTTCGCGGGCGAACTCGATGATCGGGCCGACCTCTTCGTTGTTGATGTTGTTGACGATCGTCGTGACGAGCACGATCTCGATGCCGGCGTCGTGCATGTTGTCGATCGCCTTCATCTTCACGTCGAACAGGTTGCCGATCTTGCGGTGGCTGTTGCGCGCGTTGCCGATGCCGTCGAACTGCAGGTAGGCGTAGCGCATGCCGGCGTCCGCGGCCGACTCGGCGAACTCGCGGCTCTTGGCGAATTCGATGCCGTTGGTGGCGGCCTGCACGGAGTTGTAGCCGATCTCGCGGCAGTAGCGGACCGCCTTCAAAAAGTACGGCGACATCGTCGGCTCGCCGCCCGAGAACTGCACCGACATCTGACGCCGCGGCTTAGCCTGGATGGCGTTGTCGAGAATCGTCTTGATCTCTTCCCACTCGAGCTCGTGGACGAAGCCGACTTGGTTGGCGTCCATGAAGCACGGGTCGCACATCATGTTGCAGCGGTTCGTCAGATCCACCGTCAACACCGCGCCGCGGCCGTACTTTACGGTCGAAGAGCCATGGTTGTGAATGTGATCGTCGGCGTGCGCCTGGATGTCGCGGCCCGGGAACTGCGACTCGATGTGCTCGAGAAACTTCGCATCGATCGCCATCAAGTCTTCGATCTTGCCGTGCGTCGGACACTCCTTGAGCATCCAGATCTGGCCGTCGCGCTCGACGATGGTGGCGTCGATCTCGCCGACCTTCTGCGACTTCAGCACGTTGTAGTCGACTTCGCCGGAGATGATCTCCTCGCGCGCTTCCTTGACGCACTTGGGACACAGCGAGTCCGTCTGGCGCGGCCAGCCCAACGGCGGCTTCGACTTTTCCCATGACTTGAGCATGGGCTTCTCCGTCCAGTTGGGCGTAAAAGAAGCCTCGGGGGCCTTGCGCGCGTCGAGGTAGCGGGCGAACTTCCACATCCCCGTAGCGGCCTGCGTAAAGCCTTTTTCGACGTACTTGATCGGTCTCGGCACTGGTGAGTCTCCTGTCCTTTGGGTCATCAGCGCGGCGGCGAGTACACGCCCGCGCGAACCTCTTATAACGCCTTCAGACTAGAAGCGCACCGGCGGTATTGCCACAAGGACTCACCGAAACGCGGAAAATCGGGGTTGTACTGCGAATTCACGACAGTGAATGGTGCGGGAGAAAGAGGTGATTCACCTTTAGACACAAGAACTTACGGACTTTCGCGGCGGGCTCGCCGGCCGGATCGAACCCTCACGAGAGGCGCTGATTCCTCGATCGGTTGGGGTTCGTCACCTAAGGTCGGCGCCGGCGCGGACCGCTCAATATAAGCTGTCGCAACCCGTATGCTCGGCTCGGGATGGAAGATCCTCCCGCCGCTTCCTGTTGTAATGCCACACGAAGAGCGCTAGACTTCTGTGGTAATGACACAGGAGACTCGCTCGCCTGACAACAAACTCGACCTCCTCCAGGGCACCCTGGACGTGATGGTTCTGCAAACCCTCGATACGCTGGGGCCGCTGCACGGCTACGGGATCGCGCGCCGCATCGAACAGGTCAGCGGCAATCAAGTGCTGCTGAATCAGGGCACGATCTATGCTTGCCTGGTGCGCTTGCAGCAGCGCGGTTGGATCTCGGCCGAGTGGGGAACATCGGAAAACAACCGCAAGGCCAAGTACTACTCGATCACGCAGCGCGGGCGGAAGCAGCTCGCCGCTGACGTCGATTATTGGCGTCGTCTGACCGACGTCATGGGCCGCGTTTTCGCCATTGCCGAGGAGGACGCGAAGTGAAAAACGCAGCAACCGACTTCGCTCGCGAGCTCTTGGGCCGCCTGAGATCCTTCTTCCGGAAGGCGGAGAGAGACGACGACTTCGACGCCGAGCTGGCGACCCACCTTCAGATGGCCATTGACGAGAACTTGGAGCGCGGCCTGTCGCCCGGCGAAGCGCGCCGCCAGGCTCTCATTCGCATCGGCGGGGTCGATCAAGCCAAGGAATTGCATCGTGAAAGCCGCGGTTTGCCGCTGCTCGACACGCTCGTGCAAGATGTCCGCTACAGCTTCCGCACGCTGCGCCGCGACGCGGCGCTGACAACCTTCGCTGTGCTCATCATCGGCCTCGGCGTAGGCGCCAGTTCGACCGTTTTCAGCGTCGTCAACGCGCTGTTGTTGCGGCCCCTCCCGTTCGAGGAGCCCGAGAGTCTGGTATGGATCCAGAGCGGCGACGGCGCCGGAATGTCCGGACAGACCGCGCAAGTCGGCCACTTGCTCTACTTGCAGGAGCAAAATAAATCCTTCGCCGATGTCGCCGGCTACTTCGCGTTCTACGGCGACGGAGACAGCAAGCTCACTGGGGACGGGGAGCCGGTCCGCCTGACCAACGTCCCCGTGACGGAGCGCTTCTTTCCCTTGCTCGGCGTGAAGCCGCAGATAGGACGCCTTTTCACGCCGGAAGAATGCAAACGCGACGGTCCGCCCGCCGTGCTGCTGAGTCACACGCTATGGACAAGCCGCTTCGCCTCCGACCCCGGCATCGTCGGCAAGACCATCGACTTGAACGACACCGGAGTCACCGTGATCGGCGTGCTGCCCGCGTCGTTTGACTTCGGCGCAGTCTTTACGCCGGGGAATCAGGTCGACCTGTTCTCGCCGTTCGCGCTCGACGAGGTTTCCAACCGCTGGGGCAACACCATGGCGATCGTCGGCAGGCTCAAACCGGGCGCCACGCTCGAGAGCGCGCGGGCCGAGCTGGCGGTGCTGGCGCAAGGGATCAACGAAGCCCATCCCAATTGGAATACGTTCGATCCGATTGCCGGCCGGCTGCGCGAGCATGTCAGCGGAAACTTCCGCTCCGCAATGATTCTTCTGGCCTGCGCGGTCTGCCTGGTCATGCTCATTGTTTCCGCGAACCTCTCGAACCTGCTGCTGGCCCGGGCGGCGACGCGTGAGAAGGAGATCGGAATTCGCTCGGCTCTTGGCGCCGGACGTTGGCGCTTGGTCCGCCAGATGCTCACCGAAAGCGTGACACTGTCGTTCGGGGGCGCCATCCTCGGTCTCGCCCTCGCCGTCGGCGGAATCCGCGTTCTCTCCCGCCTCGACGCCATGGGGATTCCCTTGCTCGGCGAAGTGCAAGTCGACGCGGGCGTCCTCGCATTCACTCTTCTGTTGGCGGTCGGTACCGGGGTGATCTTCGGCCTCGCGCCGGCCCTGCGCGTCTCGGGCAGCGCCTTGCGGGGTTCGCTATCCGACAGCTCACGCGGCTCGACCGAAGGCAAGGGGCAGGGCTGGCTCCGCGGCGTCCTGGTCGTTTGCGAAACCGCGATGGCCTGCGTCCTGCTGGTGGGAGCGGGTTTGCTGCTGCGCAGCTTCGTACACTTGCTCGACGTCGACCTCGGCTTTCAGCCGGAAAGCGCGATCGCGATGCGCGTCGATCCCAGCACAGCGTTTCGACACGCCCGAACGTAAAGACGCCTACTACACCGAGCTGCTTCGCCGCGTCCGTTCCGCCCCCGGCGTGCAAGCGGTCGGGCTCACCGATACCCTGCCCCTCGGCAAGAATCGCACTTGGGGGGCCGCCGCAAAGGGCCAGGTCTACGAGCGCAGCAACTATCCATTGGCGTTCGTTCGGATCGTCACCGACGGCTACGTTGGCGCCATGGGCATCCCGCTCGTCGCGGGCCGCGACTTCTCCGAGCACGACAGCGCCTCGAGCCAACCGGTGATCATCGTCAACGAATCGCTCGCAGACCGCCTGTGGCCGGGCGAGGACCCGCTCGGCAAGATCATGCGGACCGACCGCCCCGAACGCCAGGTCATCGGCGTCGTGCAAAACGTCCGGCACCTGGCGCTCGAAAAGGAATCAGGCAACGAGATGTACCTCCCGCTGCGCCAGACGAACGACTTTGGCTCGGTGGACGTCGTCGTACGCGGTCCCCGTTCGGCGGAAGACCTGGCGGCGGAGGTTCGCGCCTCGTTGCGTCCGCTCGACCCCACCCTGCCGGCCAACGGTGCTCGCACTCTGCAAGAGCTGGTCGATCGTTCCGTCTCGCCGCGGCGTTTCGTGGTCTTGCTGCTCACCGCTTTCGCCGCCTTCGCGGTCGCGCTCGCGGCCCTCGGCATTTACGGGGTCATCTCTTACTCGGTGAGTCAGAAGAAGCAAGAGATCGGCGTCCGCATGGCTCTGGGCGCGTCGGCGGCGGAAGTTCGCAAACGCATTTTGCTACAAACGTTGCGCCTAGCCGCGATGGGTATGGCGTTGGGAATCGCATCGGCCTGGGTCCTGAGCCGCATGGTCCAGAGCCTGCTGTTCGATGTGACGCCAACCGACCCGGTCACCTTCGCCGCGGTGGTCGTCGTCCTCGGCGCTGTCGCCGGTCTCGCCGGCTATCTGCCGGCGCGACGTGCCTCCCGCCTCAGCCCCATGGACGCCCTGCGTGTGACGTAAATTCGATTTGACTTCCGCTTGAAACACGGTCGGTGCGGCGAAAGTCCCCATGGTGACTATGTCAAAGGACGCGGCAACGCAATCCATCGAGCGGCGATGGCTGGGCTCCACTCGCGAGAAAGTTTCTTGCCTCGGCATGGGAGGCTCGCATATCGGCAGCCCCAAGGTCTCCGAGGAGCAAGCCGTTCATCTCATCCGCGCCGCCATCGACGCAGGCATCGACTTTCTGGACAATTCGTGGGATTACCACGGCGGACGCAGTGAAAAGTTGATGGGCAAGGCCCTGCGGGACGGCTATCGCAACAGGGCGTTCTTAATGACGAAATTCGACGGCCGAACAGGCAAGGCTGCGACGAAACAAATCGATCAGTCACTCAAGCGACTCGAGGTCGATCACGTCGACTTGCTCCAATTCCACGAAGTCATCCGGTTCGACGACATCGATCGCTTCTTTGCGGCCGGCGGCGCGGCGGAAGCGCTCACGGCAGCCAAGGAGGCCGGCAAAACCCGCTTCATCGGTTTCACCGGCCACAAGGATCCGCATATCCATCTCTACATGCTCGAGACGGCGGAAAAGAACGGCTTTCGGTTCGATACCGTGCAGATGCCGCTGAACGTGCTGGACCACCACTTTCGCAGCTTTCAGAAATTGGTCGTACCGGTAGCCCAGGCGATGAACATCGGCATCCTCGGGATGAAGAGCATGGGAAGCGGGGTCATTCTCAAGGCCGGCGTCGCGGCGCCGGAGGAATGCCTCCGCTACGCCTTGAGCCTACCGACGTCAGTCGTCATCACCGGCATCGACAGCGACAAGGTGCTTGAACAAGCCCTCGCAGTCGGCCGCGACTTCAAGCCCCTGACCGAATCCGAGAGGCAAGCTCTGCTCGAGAAAGCATCCGAGGCCGAGCCCGGGAAATACGAGCTATTCAAAACATCCAGCCACTTCGACTCCACCGCCCAAAATCCCGATTGGCTCGGATCGGACACCGAAGAAGTCGAACACCTAGCGTCCTAACGGACAAGGCTTGATCAGGACGATAGCGAGGGCCGGAGTACGGGTCATGCAAAAACGGGCGGCCCGTTGGGGCCGCCCGCGGTTGAGTTTGGTTGTCCGAAGGTCCGTTTTAGAACGTGAACTTAATCAGGAAGCGGCCCGAGAAGCCCGGGTTGAAGATCGCATCCTTCAAGTAGCGCGGATCTTGAGCGAATGTGCCGTCGCTCGTGTTCGCAACCATCTGTTGCCAGTCGAAGCCCTTCGACAAGTCCGTATCGATCAGATCGATCTCGGACGAATCGCCGCGCTCCTGCTTGTTGAAGTCCTGGAACTGGAACATGGACGTCTTCTGGTTGAACAGGTTGTCGAAGTTGAACTCGAAACGCAGCCGTTTGGTCTCGCCCATTGCGAAAGTGTGGGCGATCATCAAGTCGGTCTGCGTGAAGAACGGCGTACGGCCGGCATCGCCGCGGCCTTCGACGTAAACAGGAATGCTGTTCACCGTCCAGACCTGGGTGGTGACGGGCGTGCCGCTCATCGCCCGGAAGAAGCCGCCGATCTCAGTGCCGAAGCTGAACGACTTGCCCCCGTAGAATTTGAGCACATGCGGTCGGTCGGTCGGCAGAACCCCTTCGTTGCCCACGTTGCCGCGCGCATCGTACAGGATCTCGTCGAGATCGAAGTAGCGGTTGGCGTTACCGCCGGGACGATACGTCTGACCGCCGAACTGCTGATCACCCGAGAACGATGATCCGATGGTCGGAGCGCGAATTTCGTCGGTCGACTGTAGGCCAGCGTAGTTGCCATAGAGCCTGCTGTAGACGTAACTGACAGTGCCGAACCAACCGTCGGAGAAGCGCCGGCTGAGCTGCAGTTCCATGGCGTTGTAATCGCGCGTTGCCTTTGGCATCGGGAAGCCGCAGGTTTCGCCGACTTGCACGACGCAGGTGGCGCCCGAGGCCGGGAAGACCGTGAAGCGGCTCTCGCCGGGGTTGCCGTAGGAGTAGATCTCGTTGCCCTGGTCGTCCAAGGCGCCCAGATCCTCAATCGTGCGATTCAGGTGATTGCGCGTATAGCGCCCGGAAAAGATCGTTCGAGGCGCGACCTCCCACTCGACGCCGAGATTCAAGATGTCGGCGCTCATGGGCTTCACGTTCGGATCGAGCAAGCTGAAGTCGGCGGCGCGCAGATCGCGGTACTCGCCGGGCCACAGGTTGCGGCCGGGCAGGTTCTTCAGATCAATTGTCCACGTGCTCGGATTGGACGGGTCGACGAATGGGTCGAGCGAATCGAGCGAGCGGTAGAAGATGTGCCACCGATCGGCGCCGAAGGTGCCGCGCGCGAGATCGAACTTGGTCCAGTCGTAGAACCGGCCCCAGGCGCCGGAGATCTTCAGCTTGCCGTTGCCGAGAACATCGACGCTGGCGCCGAGCCGCGGAGCGACTTTATCGCCGAAGCCGAACTTGAACGCGTAGTCCTGGACGCTGCGGGCGAACGAGGGGATGATCTCCTTCTCGGCACGGATGCCCAAGCTCAAGGTCACGCGCGGGAAGATGCGCCACTGGTCTTGGAGGTAAAGGTGCGTGATGTTCGCGCCGGTCGACCCCTCGGTCGCGCCGTCCTCGACTAGGTAGTAGCCGTATTGACCGGTGTCGCCGCGGAACGCCGAATCCCAGTAGATGCGGGCGCGGCCGTCCACTCCGTACCAGGAGTCGTTGACTTTGTTGACGTTCTTCATCGTGCCGACGCCGGCCTTGAGGTTGTGCTGTCCGAAGGCGGTGAAGAAGTTGCTGTAGTCCGCCTGGATGTAGCTGCGCGTCGTGATGTCGTATATCGTCTGCGCGCCGGTCGGGGACGTGTAGCCGGCGGGCTGCTGCAGGCCCTCGGGAACTCCCTCCACTCCGATGGACGGGGTAATGAACCAATACGAGTGCGAGTCCTCGATGCCGAATTCCTTGTAGTTCAGGTAGTAGCGGCCGCCTCTGACGCTGAGCAATGAAGTACGCGTGAGAGTGAAATCCAGTTGGCCGCTATAGCTCTGCTCGGGCTGGTTGTAGCCGTTATTCCCCGAGGCTTGCGCCGTCGCGAGCGAAGTTGCGCTCGCGTTCGGCTCGAAGCCGGTGTAGGCGAACAGCGAGCCCTCCAAATGCGTCGGAGTGTAGAGCCAACTGAAATTCGTCCGAATCCGATCGGTCGGATCGAAGGTGAGCTTGTTGAACCAATTGATCTGGCGGTAGTCGCGCTTCATCGTGCCCGGCGTAACTCCGTTGTCGAACAAGTAATCGTTCTCGCGGTGCTGGAATTGGGGCGACGCCGAGGTGAAGAAAAACATCTTGTTCTTGATGATCGGACCGCCGAGCGAGCCGCCGAACTCCCAGCTGTTCTTTGTCTGCTTGTCGTCCTGGATGTACTTCATCGTGGCCTGATCGCTCGGATTGAGCTCGAGACGCTCGACTGGGCCGGCGCTGATGGCGTTGCCGTAGTAGTAGGTGTGCAGCTCGCCGTGAAAGTCGTTGCCGCCGGACTTGGTGATGGCCGTCACGACGCCGCCGAGCGCGCCGCCGTACTGCGCTTCCAGTCCGTTGGTTTTCACCTGAACTTCTTGCACGTACTCGAACTGCGCGCCTTGCCGTGCGCTGCCGTTGATGATGCTGTTCGTCGAGACGCCGTCGACGTAGTAGTTGTTTTCCGCGGCGCTGGCGCCGTTGACCTGATAGCCGCCTTCGAGCTCGCCGGTGTTGACCGACGGCGAGAACAGAGCCGCTCCGATGAAGTCCCGGCCTTTCGGCACAAGGCTGATCTCTTCGGCCGTGATGTTCTGCGCAACCATCGTGCTGTTGGTGTCGATGAGCTGCGCGCCTTCGGTGACGACGACCGTCTCGGTCACGTCGCCGAGCTCCATCGTCGCGTTGACGCGGAGCATTTTGCCGGTCAGCAAGATCGAGTCAGGAACTTCCTGGCCCTTGAAGCCGGTGGCCTCGAACCGCACCGTGTAGCGGCCGGGTTCGAGCTCACGGACTACATACGCTCCCGCTGAACCGGTTTGCGTTTCGGTGACCACTTGCGTGCCCTGATTCGTAATGGTCACCGCCGCGCCAGGGACAACCGCCCCGGCTGGGTCGGTCACAGTACCAGTAATGGAGCCCGTGGTTTCTTGGGCCACGGCAAACCCGGATAAGACGAGGAGCAAAGCGGTTAACAACGCGATGCGTCCTCCCATACCCCCCGATCGGTGAGAATTAGTCACGAGTATTTTCCTCCTAAGAAGCACTGCGCGCCGCTTGCAGGAAATCCCTGAAAAAGCCTGTGGCGCAATGATGGCGGATCGACAACGAGGCGATCGCATAGCAATCAAATTCGGACGGCCGGCATAGAGCCTGCAGCACGCCGTTGACCCGCCTTCCGGGAACACGTTACCCGGTTCAGCTAAACTCTTTGAGCCCTAAGCGAAGCGCTCGCGAGCCGCCGCAGAAACCCACGGAAATCCGAATGCAAAACGCCAGTGCATCGGACGCCCTAACGAGGGGTCGCCGTGGCTATTTACCCAACTATTATCACGGCGGTGCGGAGGAATCAAGAAACGTTTACGATTCCCTCATCTTTTTCAAAATAAAGGGCATGGGGGGATCCCCGATATCGGAACGTCGCCGAAATATCCGAGGACGCCGAAGGGCTCGGATTGGGTTGCGCGAATCGACCGCTAACGCGAGCGTTCAGAAGAAGTGTGGGCGGTGTGAGTGGTGGGCTTTCGATACTGCGCCAAATCGAGCCGGCTGAAGTATTCGATCGTCTTGCCCAGGCCCTCGCGGAGCTCCACTTTCGGTTCCCAGGCGAGTTTGGCCTTCGCCAAACCGATGTTGGGGCGGCGTTGCAGAGGGTCGTCGTTCGGCAGGGGCCGGAAAGTCAGCTTGCTCTTCGAATGCGTGAGATCGATGACCATTTCAGCCAACTGTCTGATGGTGAATTCCCCGGGGTTGCCCAGATTCACGGGCCCGACGAAATCATCGGGGCCGTCCATCATCTTCAGAAAGCCGTCGATCAGGTCGTCGACATAGCAAAAGCTGCGCGTCTGCGTACCCTCGCCGTAGATGGTGATGTCTTCGCCGGCAAGCGCCTGCAGGATGAAATTGGACACCACACGCCCGTCGTAGGGGTGCATCCGAGGGCCGTACGTGTTAAAAATTCGGACCACGCGAATGTTAACGCCGTTGGCGCGGTAATAGTCGAAGAACAGCGTTTCGGCGGCGCGCTTGCCCTCGTCATAGCAAGCTCGGACGCCGATCGGGTTCACGTTGCCGCGGTAATCCTCGGTTTGGGGATGGTGCTCGGGCGTCGGGTCGCCGTAGACCTCGCTGGTGGAGGCGTGGAAGATCTTCGCCCGGCAGCGCTTCGCCATCCCCAGCAGGTTGATCGCCCCCATCACGGAGACCTTCATCGTTTTGATCGGGTTGTATTGGTAGTGCACCGGGGAGGCCGGGCAAGCCAGGTTGTAGATTTCGTCGACCTCCAGCCACACCGGACGAATGACATCGTGCCGAATGAACTCGAAGTTGGGCTTGTCGATCAGGGCCGCGATGTTTTGTTTTTGGCTGGTGAACAGATTATCGAGGCAGATGACGTCGTGCCCCTGCGCAACGAGCCGTTCGCACAGATGCGAGCCGAGAAATCCGGCGCCGCCGGTCACGAGGATCCTTTTGATTGCCGACATGAGATCGAAGGGCCATGGTACTCAAAAAACAGGCCCGAGCAATCATGATCCCGCGGTCCGGGGCGGGCCGTTTGTCCCAATCGCCCGAATCCCGTCAAGCGCAATCACCCAAGCGCCGAGAATCGCGACCTTAGAAATGTCGAAGGGACGCGCCTAGCGACGCGCCCCTCGGTTTCGAAGACTCGTTTTCGGCTATTGGACGCGCTTGGCCGTGATGGTCATCTCGCGCATGCCTCTCCGCCCGCCCGGGCCGCCTTGACCGCCGCCGGGGCCGCCTTTGCCGCCGGGACCCATGCCGCCCTCAATGGTGCGGGTGAGCTCGAGCTCGTCGCCGTTGATCTTGCCGCTGTAGTCGAAGGTGATCGAACGGTCTCCGCGCTGCATGACTTGCTTGAAGCTGATCTGGTCGCCGTCGATCTTGCCGTCCTGGATTTCGGTCTCGCCCATGAAGTCGTTGATGACTTTGCCGGTGAGCTTGTCGCCGGCGGCGGTCAGGTCAAAGGTGTACTTCACCTCGCCGCGCGGGCTTTGCACCGCGGCTTCCCACTTTCCGGTCGCGTCGGCGGCCATGGCCGGAAGCGCCAGGGCCGTCAAGGCCGCGGCGCACGCAATAGTTGAAAGGATTCGCATTCGCTGCACTCCTATTTGCTCGAGGGGGCGGACGCAAGCGCGCCAAGCCCGTCTAAAACTTCCCATCCAAACGGATGGACGCCGGCGCGAGAAAAAAGTAGCGGGGAGCGCCGGGTTTTACAGCGTTTTTACAATCCGGCAGGGAATCCGCGGGGTCGGCGGGATTCCGCAAAGCCGGGACGACGGCTTGCTGACGAGTGTGCGTGAAAAGCTCTGAAGATTTCCCGATGCGCCCACGGCAGCAACCGCGAAGCTCGAGCCGCGCACGTGAGTAAGCGGTTTGTTATCAGCGTGTTCGGTTGTCCCGAAGACCCCTGCCTCATGAGTCTGTATGAAAATGCCAGAGCGACCTCGTCCGGAGGACGAAGCAATGATAGCCCCGGGTGGAGCGTAGCGGAACCCGGGGTCTTAGAACGCGATCCAAAGATAATCTTTCCAATACTTTCCGCCCAGTCGATCCCCGGATTCCGCTCCGCTCGATCCGGGGCTGTTCGTTGCTCCGCCCTTGCGGGCTCAACACGAGTATCTCGTTTTCACACATGCCCTCACGGTCGGGGCTCGAGCTTCGCGGTTGTCGTTGCGGGATGTCTTTGCGCGCTCAGGCGGGCAGCTTGATCGTGCGGGCGAAGCGCATCGCCTGGATCTTCTCCAGGGCCTCGATCGCCGCCGCCGGGATCGGCTGGTCGACGCGCACGACCGCCACGGCCTGCGCCGTGCCGCCGCCCGAATTGTCCGTGCGGCCCAGGGAGAAATCGGCGATGTTCACGCCGCTGTCGCCCAAGGTCGCGCCGATCTTGCCGATCACGCCCGGCACGTCTTCGTTCATCACGAACAGCATGTCGCCCTTGAGCGGCGACTCCACGTAGATGCCGTCGACGCTGATCAGGCGCGGCGAGCCGTCCGGGAAAACCGCGCCTTCAGCCTCGCGTCGCCCCGACTCGGTCTCGATCAATACGCTGATCGAGTCGGAGAAGTGCGTCCGGCCGCGGCGGGATTCGCCGACGCCGATGCCGCGCTCCTTGGCGACCTGCGCGGCGTTGATGACGTTGGCCTTTTCTTCCAGGAAGCGATTGAGGATTCCCGCCACAGCGGCGTTGCGGATCAGCGCGGAATTGGTTTCCCCGAAGTCGCCCGAATAGGTCAGCTTGATGCGCACCAGGCGGCCGTCGGCGATCTGCGCCGTCAGCGAGCCCAGACGTTCCGCCAGCGCCAGGTACGGACCGACTTGTTTATACTGCTCGGCCGAAACCGAGGGCGTATTCACGGCGTTGAGCACCACGCCGTCGCGCAAATAGTCGCGCACCTGCTGCGCGATCTTGATGCCGACCGACTCCTGCGCCTCTTCGGTCGAGCCGCCGATGTGCGGGGTGGCGATCAGATTTTCGTGGCGGAACAGCGGCGACTCCCCTGGAGGCTCGGTTTCGAACACGTCCAGCGCCGCGCCGGCGACCTTTCCCGACTCGAGCGCGGCGTCCAGGGCGGCGGCGTCGACCAGCTCGCCGCGGGCGCAGTTGATGATCCGGACGCCGTCCTTCATCTTCTTGATCGAGTCGGCGTTGACCAGGCCGCGCGTCTCGTCGGTGAGGGCGACGTGCAGGCTGATGTAGTCCGAGCGCGCGAACAGCTCGTCGAGCTCGACCATCTCGATCCCCAGGTCTTTCGCCATGTCGCTCGACACGAACGGATCGTATGCGATCACGTTCATGCCGAAAGGCTTCGCCCGCGAAGCGGTCTGCCGGCCGATGTTCCCAAGACCGACGATGCCGAGCGTTTTGTCGCCCAGCTCGTTGCCCAGAAACTTCTTCTTCTCCCACTTGCCGGACTTGGTCGAGGCTGTCGCGGTGTGGATCGAGCGCGCCAGCGAGAGCATCATGCCGAGGGTATGCTCGGCGACGGCGATGGCGTTGCCGCCGGGCGTGTTCATCACGACCACGCCGCGGGCGGTCGCTTCGTCGATGTCGACGTTGTCGACGCCGACGCCGGCCCGGCCGACGACCTTCAGGTTCGGCGCGGCTTCGAGGACGTCCTTGGTCACCTTCACGGCGCTGCGCACCAAGATGCCCTGGGCGTCAGACAGATGCTGACGAAACTCGTCCTTGTTCGAGACGATCACATTGAATTCAGGGACGGCCTTGAGGACGTCGACCGCGGCGGGAGAGACGGCGTCGGCGATAAGAATATTGATCATGATCTTGTTCGTGAGCAGTGAACGCTGAACAGTCTTTGCGACGGGCGGCAACACAGTTCACCGCTCGCCTTTCACTATTCACTTACTTCCCAGCGTAAACCTTCTGTACGGCCGCAACGCCCTTGCCGAAATCCACTTCCCTGCCCGTGCCGGCCAGGATCAGCTCGAGCTCGGCGATCGTGGCGAACAGGTCCGGAAAGTCGAAGTAACCGAGGTGGGCGATGCGGAAAATCTGGCCTTTCATCGTGCCTTGGCCGTTGGCGATGATGGCGCCGAAATCGTCGCGGAAACCCTTGACGATGACGCCCGAATCGAGCCCCTCGGGGGCGCGGATGGCGGTCACCGAGCCGGCGGGATTCTTCTTTGCGAACAGCTCGAGCCCCAGGGCTGTCGCCGCTTCGCGCGTCGCCTTGGCCAGCAGTTGGGCGTTCGCGATAAGATTCTCGCGGCCGATCTCGCGAATGTACTCGAGCGACGCGCCCAGACCCAGTACCAACGAGGTCGCCGGCGTGAAGGGGGAGTCGCCGTTCACGCCCCCCTCGGCGTGGGCCTTCAAATTGAAGTAGAAGTAGCGGTTCGACGCTTTTTCCTGCTTTTTCCAGGCCTTGGCGCTGACCGCGGCGAACGCCAGCCCCGGCGGGATCATCACGGCCTTCTGCGAGCCGCCGATCACCACGTCCAGTCCCCAGTCGTCGATCTCGAGCGGCATCGTGCCGAGGCCGGTGATGGCGTCGATCACGAATATCGCGTCGGTCTTGGCGATGATTTTGCCCATCGCCTCGACGTCGTGGGCGACGCCGGTCGACGTTTCGCTGGCTTGCACGAACACGCCCGTCACGTCCGGGTTGTCCTTCAGCGCCTTGTCGACGCGCTCCGGCTCCACGGGAGTGCCGTAAGGCTCCTCGAGAACGATCGCCTCCAGGCCGAAAGCCTTCGCCAGCTTGGTCCAGCGCTCGCCGAACTTGCCCGCCTGGCAGACGATGACCTTTTCGCCGGGGCTGAACAGGTTCGAGACGGCCGCCTCCATCGCTCCCGAACCCGACGAGCTGAACAGGGCGACGTCGTTGTCGCAGCCGTAGAGGTACTTGAGGTCCTTGATGACGCTCTTATAGACGTCGATGAAGTCCTTCGTACGGTGGTGCATGTCGGGCGCCGACATAGCGCGCACGGCCGGCGGGTAAAGGGGCGTCGGGCCCGGGGTCAACAGACGGAGTTTGCGTACATACATGGCGGACGAATCCTTGTTCAGAAAATCGCTGCAAGCCCGGGTTGAGCTCTAGCAGCGCGAGGCGGAAGCGCACGACGACGAACAGGCTCCGCAGCGGCTGAGCCGGCCGCGGGAACAGTTCAGGAGCCGCAGTGCGTTGTTCATTCGAAGGCTTGAGTATCGTTCAGCGCGGGCGCGCCGCCGATTTCTTTCAGGATACTCCGTCGCCGAAGCGTCGGTCCATATTCGACGCACGCCGCTCGAGAATTCTCGCGTGGAGGGCGCTTCTAGTGGGCATCTGAAAGCCGCGATACAATGAGGCCGGGCCGGATCCGAGGCCGGGCCGGATGCCTAGGAGGGCGAATATGCGCATGGATCGTCGAGAGCTTCTTGCGGCGTCGCTGGCAGCCACCGTGGCAGCCTGCAAGCCGACCACGCCGAAAGGCAGCGCGTCCGCCGCTCCGGATGCGGCGGACGCCTCCCGCCCCGCTCGGAAAGGAATTCCGGGGCCCTACCCCGGACGCGTTATCGCGGTTCATCACCCGGGGTCGATCGTCAACGACGTGTTTCAAGCCGAGCCGATCAACTCGATGGTCGACCGCGGCATGCGCGAATTGACCGAGGCTGAGAGCCCACAGGACGCTTGGCGACAGTTTTTCGAGCCCGGCGACGTAGTAGGCATCAAGCTCAACCCAGTCGGCCAGCCCGCCGTCAAATCGTCTCCGGAAGCCGTCCGCGCCGTCATCGCCGGACTCATGTCCGCCGGCGTGAAGGCCCAGGACATCGTCGCCTACGACCGCTACCACGACCAGTTCCTCAACGCCGGCTACGACACCTGGCTGCCCGCGGGCGTGCGTTGGATGTCGGCCAGCGAGAAGTATTTGAACGTCCAGATGGACATGGACGGCTACGACCAGGACGTGTACCGCGAACTGCCCCTGGTCAATCCCGAGTACGCGCCCGAGTACCGCCTCGACGATCCGCACATTCACCGCTCCTACGTGGCGAAGTTCCTCACCCGCGAGGTCAACAAGGTCGTCAACCTGTGCCTGCTCAAGCATCACCAGTCGGCGGGCGTGACGCTGGCGTTGAAGAATCTGTCGCACGGCATGGTCAACAACGTGAACCGCAGCCACGTTTCGACGACAGCGAACGCCTGCGGCCTCTTCATCCCGGCGATCGTTGACCTGCCGGTGGTGCGCGAAAAAGCCGTGCTCAACATCCTCGACGGGGTAAAAGCCGCTTATCACGGCGGCCCGGGCGGATCGGTTCAGCTCTACTCGTGGGAGCACAAGACGATGTACTTCTCCACCGATCCGGTCGCCATGGACAAGACCGGCTGGAAGGCGATCGACGAAAAACGCGTCGCCGTGGGCAGGCTGCCGATCGCCTTGATGAAGCCGGACGAGCACAGCCAGTTCCTCAACGGGCAGGTCGAGCACATCGAGCTCGCCGGCAATATGGGGCTCGGCGTGTTTGACGATGAGAAGATCCAGGTGAAGCGCATCGACCTGGCATGAGCCGGCGGGCGCCGGGGGCTTCATCCCGGTGTGTCGGTGAAAGCGATCCACTAGCCCGCCATTGGAGAAAACGATGCGCTGCCCGTCCGGGCTCCACGTACCTCTATTGAAATCGTCCAGGGCAGGTTGAAGACTCGGTCTTAGCTCACACAGCGTGATGGGATCGCCCCCGTCGACCCCTACTCTCTTCAGTTCGGCGTTGGCGCCACTGCGGAGCGCTAGAGACCGCCGACAATGGCGCGGTATTGGTCTTCAGTAAAGGCTTTCAACGTTTGGCTGCGCACGCCGCCTCTCGACGCGATTGCCAGCATCACCTTCGCGTAGGTCTCGTCGTTTGGGGCTTCAACCACAATGACCATGTCGTGCTGCCCGATGGTCATGTAAAAGCGCTTCAGTTTGCCGCCGGCCGCCTCGACGGCGACTCTCGCCTGGTCCAACCGCGAAGGGCTGTCCTTGACATTCTCAATCCCTTGCTGAGTCCAATTGCACAGACTGATGTAGGTCGACATGGAACCTCCTCCTTATCTTTCCCGGGGGCTGCGGCGGGGCTTCAACTTGGAAGCCGCTACGCCGCGCGCGCCTACTGTAGCACCTGCAGTAGCCCTGGATAACGAGGACGGCCGCGCCTTGGCTTCACGGAGATCGGCTCTCCACTCCAACTGCTTTCACGAAAACAAAATGTCTTGAAGGAGTTGAACGACGGCGCCTCGGCTCGGTGTGGAGCAATGTTGCGGGGCGAGTCCGCCGATGAGGACAGTGTGGGGCGGGCTTGCGTTTGCGGACAGGGCCGCCTAATTGCGCGAAACTCTTGGGGACATGGCGGACCGTAAACAACAGGCGCTCGACTACCACCAGTTCCCGCAACCGGGGAAGATCGCCGTTCGGCCGACGAAGCCGAGCGCCACGCAACTCGATCTGAGCCTGGCCTACTCGCCGGGCGTCGCCTGGGCTTGCCGCGAAATCGAGGCGGACCCACGGCTGGTGAGCCGCTACACGGCGCGGGCCAATCTTGTCGCCGTGGTCAGCAACGGGTCGGCCGTGTTGGGACTCGGCGACATCGGCCCCAAGGCGGGCAAGCCGGTGATGGAAGGCAAGGGCGTCCTGTTCAAGCGGTTCGCCGACATCGACGTGTTCGATCTCGAAGTCGACACCAAGGATCCCGACGAGCTCATTCGCGTGGTGCAACTGCTCGAGCCGACTTTCGGGGGGATCAACCTGGAGGACATCAAGGCGCCGGAGTGCTTCTACATCGAGGAGAGGCTGCGCGAGACGATGGGCATCCCGGTGTTCCACGACGACCAGCACGGCACGGCGATCATCTCCGCGGCGGCCTTGCTGAACGCCCTGGAGCTGGCCGGCAAGGCGATCGGCCGAGGTGCGCATCGTGATCAACGGGGCCGGAGCGGCGGCGGTGGCCTGCGCGAATCTGTACCTACGCCTGGGCGCGGCGGCGCCGAACCTGCTAATGCTCGACTCGAAAGGCGTCATCTACCAGGGCCGAACGGCCGGCATGAATCCGTACAAGGAGCGCTTCGCGGTCGAGACCGTGCGGCGTACGCTCGAAGAAGCGCTCGACGGCGCCGACGTCTTCGTGGGGCTGTCGGTGGCGAACGTCGTCTCGCGAGACATGCTGCGCGCGATGGCCGCCAACCCGATCGTGTTCGCCCTGGCCAACCCGGACCCCGAAATCACATGGGAGGAGGCGACGGCCGCGCGCGACGACGTGATCATGGCGACGGGGCGCTCGGACTATCCCAACCAGGTCAACAACGTGCTCGGCTTTCCGTCGATTTTCCGCGGAGCGCTCGACGTGGAGGCGACGGCGATCAACGAGGAGATGAAGATGGCGGCCGTTACGGCGCTGGCCGCGCTAGCCCGCGAAGAGGCGCCGGACTCGGTGCGGCGCATCTACCGCGGCGAGGATCTTGCCTTCGGGCCGAGGTACATCATCCCCAAGCCGTTCGATCCGCGGGTGCTGCCGGCGGTCGCCTATGCGGTCGCCCGGGCCGCCATCGAGTCCGGGGTCGCCAAGGCCAAGATCGACCTGGACGAGTATCGGCGCGCCTTGGAACAGCGGCTCGACTCCTCGCAGGAGGTCGTCCAGTTCATGATCAAGAAGGCGCAGGCCGATCCGCGCCGGATCGTGCTGCCCGAGGGCGACGAGCCGAAGATTCTGCGGGCGGCGCAGATGCTGGCGGAGGAGCGCATCGCGCATCCGATTCTGCTGGGTCCGCGGGAGCGTGTGCTGGCGGTGGCCGCGGAACATCACGTGTCCGTCGAAGGCTTGGACATCGTCGATCCGCAAGAGTTCCCCAAGCGCAACGAGTACGTCGAGGCGCTCTACGCGCTGCGACAGCGCAAGGGCGTCACGCGCGTCGAGGCCGATCGGATGCTCAACAGCCGCACGACGTTCGCCGCCATGATGGTGCGCATGAACGACGCCGACGGCATGGTCGACGGCATCACGCGGCACTATCCGGAGACGATCCGCCCGGCGCTGCAGGTGATCGACCGGCGGGCAGGCGTGCGCCGGGTTTCCGGCCTCTACTTGCAGGTGCTGAACCGCAAGATCTACTTTTTGGCCGACGCCACGGTCAATCTGGAACCCAGCGCCGAGGATCTGGCCGAGATCGCTCTGCTGGCCGCGCGACGAGCCAGGCGACTCGACATCGAGCCGCGCGTGGCGATGCTCTCGTTCTCGAACTTCGGCTCGGTGAGACACCCGCTGGCGGAGAAGGTCCGCCGCGCCGTCGAGCTGGTCAAGGAGGCCGACCCGAGCCTGACGGTCGACGGCGAGATGCAAGCGGATACGGCGCTGGACGCGACGCTGATCGCGGACTTCTTTCCCTTCTCCAAGCTCAGAACGGAAGCGAACGTGCTGATCTTCCCGAATCTGGAGGCGGCGAACATCGCCTACAAGATGCTGCACAAGCTGGCCGGCGCGCAGACGATCGGACCGATCTTGATGGGTCTGGAGAAGCCGGTGGCCGTGCTGCAAAAGGGCGCCGACGTTCGAGACATCGTGACGATGGCGACGACGGCGGTGATCGACGCCCAGGAGAAGATGGGCGTGGCGACGGATCGCGCGGCCGCCGACTGAAGGCGATGGCGGGCGGCTCCCGAGCCCCATGCCGCCCTCGCCCAGCTTCTCGAGGATCTTGTAGCGGCTAATCGTGGTCCCGATCACGGCGGTCCAAATCCACCGCTTGACTGCTAGGTGACGGTGACGCCGGCCCGTCACACCCTATCTGTCATACCCTCTCGACTCCTGGAGCAAAGCCGTAGAATCCGCAAGGCCGGGCCACTGGTTGGCTTGCGGGCTGTCGTTTGCTTCGCGGTTGTCGCCGCTGGGTTCGGTGACGCGCTTGCGCGGCGTGTTACCGGAGTGCGGGTAACCGCCGCGGGCATTTAGGATGAGGGGGTCGCCGGGAATGAAGTGTCTCGTCAAATCGAAGCCCGAGCCAGGCCTGTGGCTGGAAGAGCGGCCGACGCCCGCGTGCGGCATCGACGACGTTTTGATCCGGGTCCACCGCACCGGGATCTGCGGCACGGACCTGCATATCTGGAATTGGGATGAGTGGTCGCAGGAAGCCGTTGCGGTTTCGACCGTGATCGGCCATGAGTTCGCCGGCGAAGTCGCGCAGGTCGGCTCGAACGTGCGCGGCTTCGAGGTCGGCCAATTCGTTAGCGGCGAGGGCCATGTGGTCTGCGGGCATTGCCGCAACTGCCTGGCCGGACGTCGCCATCTGTGCGCCCACACGCAAGGACTGGGCGTCAACCGCGACGGGGCGTTCGCCGAGTATGTCGTGCTGCCCAAGTCGAACGTCTGGCTGCATCACAAACAGATCGACCCGGAAGTGGCGGCGATCTTCGATCCGCTGGGTAACGCGGTCCATACGGCTCTGACGTTTCCGCTGTTCGGCGAAGACGTGCTGATCACGGGCGCGGGTCCGATCGGGCTGATGGCGATTCCGGTGGTGTTGCATGCGGGCGCGCGGCATGTGGCGGTGACGGATCTGAACGCGACGCGGCTCGATCTGGCGAAGCGTCTGGGCGCGACGGTGGCCGTCGATCCGCGCAAGAAAAAGCTCAAGCAGGTGCAGGCCGAGCTGGGCATGCTCGAGGGATTTGACGTGGGCCTCGAGATGTCGGGCAGTCCCGCGGCGCTGCCGGACATGATCGAAAACATGAGCCACGGCGGGGCGATCGCGGTGCTGGGGATTCCAAACCATCCGCCGAATGTCGACTGGAGCGATGTGATCTTCAAGAGTTTGACGATTCAAGGCATCTACGGGCGCGAGATGTATGAGACCTGGTACCAGATGACCACGATGCTCGAGTCGGGCGTGGACGTCTCGCCGGTGATCACGCATCGCTTCAAGTACGACGAATTCGAACAGGCTTTCGAGGTGATGCGGTCGGGCGATTGCGGCAAGGTGATTCTCGACTGGCGCGAGGCCGCCTGACGGAGGGAGAGCGATGTTTGCGAGCGGCGTTCGAGAACGCATCCAACATGACCTGGACGAAATGCGGGAGGCCGGGCTGTTCAAGACGGAACGGCTGATCACCTCGCCGCAGGACTCGCACATTCGGATCGCGGGCGGACGCGAGGTGCTGAACCTCTGCGCCAACAATTACCTCGGGCTGGCGAATCATCCGGCGATCCGCGAGGCGGCCGAGCAGGCGCTCGAGCGCTGGGGCTACGGGCTGTCGTCGGTGCGCTTCATCTGCGGCACCCAAGAGCTGCACGTCGAGCTGGAGCGCCGCATCAGCGAGTTCCTGGGGACCGAAGACACGATCCTGTATCCCTCGTGTTTCGACGCCAACGGCGGGTTGTTCGAGACGCTGTTGAGCGCCGACGACGCGGTGATCTCGGACGAGCTGAACCACGCCAGCATCATCGACGGCATTCGGCTCTCGAAGGCGCAGCGGCTGCGCTACCGCAACAGCGACATGGGCGATCTCGAGAACAAGCTCGAGGAGGCGAAGTCGGCCCGGGCGCGGCTGATCGCGACCGACGGCGTGTTTTCGATGGACGGCTATGTCGCGAAGCTTCCCGAGATTTGCGATCTGGCCGAGAAGCACGACGCCCTGGTGATGATCGACGACTGCCATGCCGTGGGCTTCCTCGGCGAAAACGGCCGCGGGACGCCCGAGCACCACGACGTGATGGGCCGCATCGATTTGATCACCGGCACGCTGGGCAAGGCGCTGGGCGGCGCGAGCGGCGGATACACGAGCGGACGGCGCGAGCTGATCGGGATGCTGCGGCAGCGCTCGCGGCCCTATCTGTTCTCGAATTCGGTCGCGCCGGTGATTGTGGCGGCCTCGCTGCGCGTGCTCGATTTGCTGTCGGAGTCGAATGAGCTACGCGAGAAGCTGCGCTCGAATACGCGGATGTTCCGGGCGGGGCTGGCCGAGATCGGGCTCGAGATCTTGCCGGGCGAGCATCCGATCGTGCCGGTGATGCTGGGCGACGCGGCGCTGGCGCTGAAGTTCGCGGACGCGCTGCTCGAAAAGGGCGTGTATGTGATCGGGTTCTGCTATCCCGTGGTGCCGCAGGGCAAGGCGCGCATCCGGACGCAGGTCTCGGCGGCGCACAGCGAAGAGGATCTGCGCTTCGCGATCGAGCAGTTCGCGGCGGTCAAGGCCGAGTTGGGCGTCTAGATTCGCCATAACCCCTATTTCGGTCTGAACGTCCCTATTCGTCTGGGGTGGGTCGTCTGGGGCGGGGACTCCCCCTACAATAAGGGGCAATCTCGATCCATCCAGGCAGGGGCGACCTCATGCAGACGAACGAAGATGCCATCCGCGCGACCGACAAGACGACGGTAGGAAGCTACTTCGTTTCCAACTATCCGCCTTACGAGTATTGGAGCGGCGACCAGGTCGACGACGTGAAAGCGGCGCTCGATCGCCCGCCCAAGGCGGATACTCCGCTGGGCCTCTACCTGCACATCCCGTTTTGCCGTAAGCGCTGTCGTTTCTGTTACTTCAAGGTCTATACCGACAAGGACTCGACTTACGTCAACAACTATCTCGAGAGCTTGATCCAGGAGCTGACGCTCTACAGCAAGAAGGCCGCCGTCGCCGGTCGCAAGCCGAAATTCATCTATTTCGGCGGCGGCACGCCGTCGTTCATTTCGACCAAGCAGCTCTCGCACCTGGTCGACAGCATTCGGCCGATGATGCCTTGGGACGAGGCCGAGGAGATCGCCTTCGAGTGCGAGCCGGGCACGATTACGCGCCGCAAGCTGGAGATCTTGCGTGAGATCGGCATCACTCGCTTGAGCCTGGGAGTCGAGAATTTCACGCAAGAAATCTTGGAAATCAACGGCCGCGCGCACGGAGCGGACGAGATCGACCGGGCCTACGGCATGGCGGTCGACGTGGGCTTTCCGCAGATCAATATCGACCTGATCGCGGGAATGATCGGCGAGACCGATGAGAATTGGCGCGACAACGTGCGCAAGGCGATCGAGCTTTCGCCCGACAGCCTGACGCTCTATCAGATGGAAGTGCCGGCGAATACGGTCATCTCAAAGGAGATGCGCGAGCACGGCGACAAGACGGCGCCGGTGGCCGATTGGGGCACGAAGCGGCGCTGGGCGAAGTACGCCTTCGCGGAGCTCGAAAAGGCGGGCTACACGCTGACCAGCGGCTACACGGCGGTGAAGGACCCGGCGAAGTCGGCGTTCCTCTATCGCGACTTGCTGTGGTCGGGCGCGGACATGCTCGGCCTGGGCGTGGCGTCGTTCTCGCACATGCAAGGGATTCACTTCCAAAACGCCACGCGAAACGAGATTTACCAGGGAGAGCTGAACGAGGGCCGGCTGCCGATCTATCGCGCGCTGCAGACGAACGAGCAAGAGCGCATGATTCGCGAATTCATTCTGCAGATGAAGAAAGGCAAGGTGAACACACGCTACCTTGAGAACAAATACGGCGCGAATGTGAAGGAGCAGTTCGCCGAACCCTTGCGGTCGCTCGAAAGCCACGGCTATCTCGAGGCCGGCCCGGCGTCATTGACCTTGACGCGAGACGGCCTGCTGCGGGTGGATCAGTTGCTGCATCAGTTCTTCTTGCCGGAACATCGTCCGGCCGTCGCCGCATAACGAACCTGCATGAATCAATACGACGCTATCGTCATCGGCGGCGGACCCGCCGGCTCCACCGCAGCCTCGGTCTTGGCGAGCAAGGGTCGCCGCGTGCTGCTGCTCGAGCGCGAGAAGTTTCCGCGCTACCACGTGGGCGAGTCTCTGATTCCCTATTCGTACTTCACGCTGGAGCGGATCGGGATGGTCGAGAAGATGAAGAAGTCTCACTTCCCGAGCAAGTACAGCGTGCAGTTCGTCAGCCGCAGCGGGAAGCTGTCGCAGCCTTTCTACTTCTTCAAGCACATGCAGCATGAGGGCTCGTGCACGTGGCAGGTGCTGCGCAGCGAGTTCGACCAGATGCTGCTCGACAACGCGCGCGAGAAGGGCGCCGAAGTGCGGGAGGAGACGAAGGTCACGTCTACGATTCGAGGCGAGGGCGGCGTGACGGGCGTCAAGGCGACGTCGAAGTCGGGCGAGGAACTCGAGTTTCACGCGCCGATGACGATTGACGCGACCGGCCGCGACTCGCTGTCGATGCTGCAAAACGGCTGGCGGATTCGCGATCCCAAGCTGAACAAGATCGCGATCTGGACCTACTACAAGAACGCCGTACGCGACCCCGGTCTCGAAGCCGGCGCGACCACCGTGGCGACCCTTCCCGGGCGCGGCTGGTTCTGGTGGATTCCGCTGCCGAACGGCATCTCGAGCGTCGGCGTGGTAGCCGAGAAGGATTACCTTTACAACGGGTCGCGCGATCCCGAGACGATCTTCATGCGCGAGGTCGAAAACAACGGCTGGGTCAAGGAGCACCTGGCGCCGGGCACGCGCACCGAGCCTTTCCGCACGACGGCGGAGTTTTCGTATCGCTCGCGGTATTGCGCGACCGACGGGCTGGTGCTGGCGGGCGACGCCTACGCGTTCTTGGATCCGGTGTTTTCGTCGGGCATGTTTTTGGCGCTGCGCGGCGGCGAGATGGCCGCCGAGGCCGTGGATCGAGGCGCTGACGGACGGCGACTATTCCGCCGCTCGCTTCGCTGAGTACGGCGACAAGATGCGCTCCGGGATCGAGGCGATGCGCCGGCTGGTCTATGCGTTCTACGACCAGGACTTCAGCTTTGGGCGGCTGCTGCGGAAGTATCCCGACATGAGCGGCGACGTCACGGATTGCCTGATCGGAAATTTGTGGCGGGACTTCGAACCGTTGTTCAAGGCGGTGGCGGAGTTTGCGGACGTGCCGGAAGCGCTGACGTACGGGCGGGCGCTCGAGGAGCCGGTTGAGGCGTGAGGGAGACTTCCGGCGTCGACCGCAAGCGAGCCCTGCACGGGCGCGGCTCCGTTGCGCGAGTTTGAACAGGTGCGCGTCGTCTCTTGTGAATGAGGTTTGTTGATCGGGGGGCGCTCGAAGCGCATCAGTTGGGGCGGCTGCAAGCGCTGTTTGAGACGGTGCTGGCCGGCAACGCGTTCTATCAGGCGAAGCTGCGCGAGGCGCCGGCTAGTCTTGAAGAGTTCACTTCTTCGGTTCCCTTCTCTTGGAAGCACGAGTTCGTCGAGGATCAGGCGCGGCATCCTCCGTACGGGACGAACTTGAGCCATCCGCTCGGGTCGTATGTGCGCCTGCATCAGACGAGCGGCACGACATCGGCCCCGCTGCGCTGGCTCGACACGGCCGAGAGCTGGTCGTGGATGCTCGACAACTGGGACCGTATCTTCGACGCGACGGAGTTGACCGTTCACGATCGCGTTTTCTTCCCGTTTGGGTTTGGCCCGTTCATAGGGTTTTGGCTGGCGTTCGAGGCGGCCTCGCGCCGCGGGAGCTTGGTGATTCCCGGCGGCGGCATACGGACCGATGCGCGGCTGCGGCTGATCATGGACCACGAGGCGACGGTGGTTTGCGCGACGCCGACCTATGCGATTCGCATGGGCGAGACGGCGGCGGAGATCGGCGTCGATCTGTCGCAGTCGAAGGTGCGCGCGCTGATCGTCGCCGGGGAGCCCGGCGGGGCCGTGCCGGCGACGCGCGCGCTCATCGAGAAGCTCTGGGGCGGCGCGCGCATCGTCGATCACCACGGCATGACCGAGGTCGGCCCGGCGAGCTACGAGTGCCCCAAGCGAACGGGCGTGCTGCACGTAATGGAGGAGGCCTTCGTCGCCGAGGTGATCGACCCGGAGACGGCGGCGCCGGTCGAGCCCGGTGATTTGGGCGAGCTGGTCCTGACGACGCTCGGCCGGTTCGGCTCGCCGGCGATCCGCTATCGCACGCGCGACATCGTCCGCCGCGGCGCACCCGAACGGTGCGAGTGCGGGAGCCTGAATCTCGCGCTCGAAGGCGGCATCGTGGGACGCGTCGACGACATGGTGGTCGTGCGCGGAGTGAACGTCTACCCCAGCGCGATCGAGGACCTGCTGCGGCGCGAGGGCGGCGTGGCGGAGTTTCGCGCGGAGATTCGCACCGAGCGCGGGCTGTCGGAAGTGAAGCTGTTGATCGAGCCCGCCGCTGGGCACGACGGCGCGGAGTTGGCCGGGCGCGTGGCGGCGGCGGTTCAGCAGGCGTTGGGCTTGCGCTTCGCGGTGGAGTGCGTGGGGTGCGGGGATTTGCCGCGGTTCGAGGCCAAGGCCAAGCGCTGGGTGCGGATTTAGGCCGTGGAAGTCGACGCCTGCGTTGGACCGCTTGGCCGAAAGAGAACACCCGACGCTCGAGCATATCGACTTCGAAGACGCCGAATCGGATTCGCCCTTTGGAGTCCGTCGACATGTATCCTCGCTCCGCCGATCGCGAAGGAACTTACGCAGCACCCCGTGCCGCTCGTAATATCGCACAGAAATCCATCGAAATCAACGAGATATCTCGTGATCCGCGTTTTACAGCGATGTAACTACCCGTATTTCGTGACTTCCCTCAGCTTTGATCCCGCGGAGGGCAAGTCCGATGCGGGAAATCAAAACGGCGCTGTTGGCGGCATCGATTCTATTGGGTCCGGCTTGGGAGGGAGCTCACGCGGAAGAGCCGAGCGCCCGCCGCCTGACGCTGCGGACGTACAACTACGCAGGAATCCTTCCTGAAGTTCTGGCTCGCGCCGAGAGGCGGGCGGACCGGCTGTTCGAACAGGTCGGGCTCGAGACGCGGTGGCTCCACTGCCCGACCTCGCCGGACAGATCGCCGAGAATCCGGCCTGCGGCGCGCCGATCGGATCCGCTGACTTCATCCTGAACCTGCTGCCCCTGTCGATGAGCAAAAAGTACGGGCTCAAACGCAGCGTCTTTGGATTCGCGCGGCCTACGGCCTACGGGTCCGGCGGCGATTGGGTCAGTTTGTTCGTCTCGCGCGTGACGGATTTGGCCCGGCGCGGTTCGATCAGCGGAAGCCACGAAGATGTCGAGGCGCTCATCCTCGGGCACATGCTGGCGCATGAGGTCGGGCATTTGCTTCTTGGGCCCGGGAGCCATTCAAAGACAGGAGTGATGAGCTTTCCGTGGAACAAGCGTACGCTCACGCTGATGGAGCGGAACCTGTGCGCTTTTCAAGGGATGAGGAAAACCGGATTCAACTGGAGTTGGCGCGGCGCGCGGGGCTGCTGCCGATGGTGGCCTCGAAGGATGGAGCTAGTTCCCTCTGATGGAAGGGCGACGGAGGGCAAACGACGGCCCAAGGCGAGCGGCGCTCAGGCGCCTCGCCGCAGCGTGGCGACCGGCGTCGGCCTGCTAATGTAGACGGCCATATGGACCGTCGAAGATTTCTACAAGTCGCCCTCGCCGGCGCATCGTCCGGCCTCGCTCGGGCCCAGCAAGCCAAGGCGGGCAAACTGACTCTCGATCTCAAGGGCGCCGGCCCGAAGATCTCGCGCCACCTCTACGGCCACTTCGCCGAGCACCTGGGCCACTGCATCTACGAGGGGCTATGGGTCGGCGAAGACTCGCCGATCCCGAATACGCGCGGCGTCCGCAACGACGTCGTCGCGGCGCTGCGGAAGATGAAGATTCCGAATCTGCGCTGGCCGGGCGGCTGCTTCGCGGACACCTACCACTGGCGCGCCGGCATCGGGCCGCGGCAAGGGCGTCCCAAGACAGTCAACATGCATTGGGGCGGGGTCATCGACCCCAACACATTCGGCACCCACGAGTTCATGGACTTCTGCGATCAGACCGGCGCCGAGCCCTATATCGCGGCCAACGTCGGCTCGGGCACGCCTCGCGAGATGTTCGAGTGGATCGAATATCTGACGTTCGACGGCGAGAGCACGCTAGCGGAGGAGCGCGCGAAGAACGGCCATCCGGCGCCGTGGAAAGTGCCCTTTCTGGGCGTCGGCAACGAGAACTGGGGCTGCGGGGGCAACATGACCGCGGACTACTACTCGGACATGTACCGGCGCTTCGCGGTTTATGCGCGTGGGCTGTCAGGCAATGATTTGACGCGCGTCGCGGGCGGCCCCGGGGGCGGCGATCTCGAGTGGATCGAGACTCTGATGGAGCGCATTCACTCCAACATGGAGGCGGTCTCGCTGCACTACTACACGATCGGGTCGCGGCGCTGGGCTGACAAAGGGCCGTCGACCGGATTCGGCGAAGACGGCTGGATCGCGATTCTCGACAATGCGCTGCGCATCAAGACAATCCTCGCCGACACCATCCGCATCATGGACCATCACGACCCGGACAACCGCGTCAAGCTCTTCGTGGACGAGTGGGGGACTTGGTACCACCGGAGCCGGGCGCAATCCGGCGTTCTTGTACCAGGAAAATACGATTCGCGACGCGCTCGTGGCCGCCGCGACGCTGCACATCTTCCACGAGAACGCCGAGCGGGTGAAGATGGGCAACTTGGCGCAGTTGGTCAATGTGCTGCAGTCGCCGATTCTCACCGAGGGCGAAAAGATGGTGCTCACGCCGACTTACCACGTCTCGAGATGATGAGCGTGCATCACGACTCCCAGGCGCTTCCGCTCGACCTCGATACGCCGTACTACACGGCGGGCGACAAGATCAACCCCGCGCTAAGCGCGTCGGCGTCCGCGACGGCGGCGGCAAGACCCACTTGAGCCTGGCGAACCTGAGATCAGCCGCCGCGGTCGACGTGGACTTGAAGGTGTCCGGCGGTTCGCTCGGGCGGCCGAACGGCAGGATTCTGACGTCATCGGCGCTCGATGGGCGCAATACCTTCGCCGAGCCGAATCGTGTGACGCCCAAGACGTTCACCGGCGCGGAGGTTGCGGGCTCGATGGTGAAGATCAAGGCCCCGCCGCGGTCGGTCATTGTGCTGAGTTTCGAAGGCTGAAACTTTCGTCAGTGCGGCGCCACGGCGTTGAAATCGGGATTCGAGCGGAGACCTTCAAACAGCGGCAGGGCGCGGGGGCAGAAGTCCAGCAACTCCGGCTCATACTCTTCGGCGGCTCTCTTGAGGGCTTCGAGGCAGCGGCTCTCTTGTTGGAGCGCGCAGTGCAGCAGGGCGCGCCAAGTAAAGCTGTGCGCCGCCTTGCCGTGCGCTTTCAGCGCCCTCCTGACCGCGCCGCTATCGCCCATTCGGCCGCGTATGAAGGCGGCCAGCGCGGGTTCCGCCGCCGCGGCCTTCAGCGCCTCGTCGTATGCGCCGGCCGCGGCATACGCGAGGGTCAAGTAGACTCGCGCCCAATAGGCGGCCGGAGCGATTTCGAGGGTATAGGTGAGACGGACGATGGCCTCGTCATAGCGGCGATTCAGGTAAAGTATGCGCCCGAAGTCCTGATTCACCGTGACGCCGAGCGGGTCGAGCTCGAACGCCCGCTCGATCTCGGGAAGCGCCTCTTGGGGGCGCCCTAAGCACGCGAGCGTCATGGCGCGCCAATGTCGCGCGCGGTGGTCGCCGGGATTCTCCTCGAGCTCACGGCGAAAGGCGGCCTCGGCGCCGGTGAGGTCAAAGGTCGCGACGCAAACCGCGCCGACCGCCGTCCGCAGCCCCGGCAGGCCCGGGTCGATCTCGAGGGCTCTGGAGAGCGCGGCTTGCGCTCTTGGAATCGCGTCGCGCCACGGCTCCTTGGCATGAGCCCAACGGAAAACATGGCATTCGGCGATGCCGGCATACGCCGGCGCGCAATCGGGATCGCGGTCGATCGCCTCCTCGTAGCAGCGGATCGCGCGCCGTAGCGCTTCCGGGGTTCTTTGGTTCCAAAAGTACCGTCCGCGCAGGAGGGCGCTGTGAGTGTCGATGTCGAGAGTCGCTCGAAGCGCAGCGGAGCGGCCGAGCAATCGCTTGCTCAAAGCCTCGGCGACGGCTTGCGCCAGCGTCGCCTGCAAGGCGAACGGATCACCGATCTCGCGGTCGAAGCGCTGCGCCCAGAGATGGCAGCCGTCCGCGGCGCTCACGAGTTGGGCGGTGACGCGCACGCTCTTCCCCGCCCGGCGGACGCTGCCTTCCAAGACGGCCTCGACGCCGAGGCGTTTCGCAATCTCGCGGACGTCGCGCGCCTTGCCTTTGAAGTAGAACGCGGAGGATCGCGCGACGACTCGCAACGGCTGGGTTTGACTCAGCGCGGTGATCAAGTCTTCGGTCAAGCCGTCGCTGAGGATTTCCGTCTCTTCGTCGCGGTCGAGATTGACGAAGGGCAGAACGACGATCGAAGGGGCGGGAGGGCCGGATTCCCCGTGCGGCGGCGCGGCGCCTCGGCCGCCGAACTTGCGACCGCCGGCGGCGGGCCGGCTGTCCCACCACCTGTCGAGCTCGTCGGCGTAGGCGTAGGTCGAGCTGAGCTTGCGATGGCGGTGCCGCCTCACCGGCAGGTCTTCGGCGCCTTCCCAGCGCTGCGCGGTTCGCACCGTGACGCCGAGATGCGCGGCGATCTCTTTCCAGGAGTCGAGCCGGCGGCGCGCCGAGGGGCTGTTCGTGTCCGCTGCGTTCCGCGGGGTCATGCGAAGGCGCTCCGACGGCGACATTGTAGCGTCAAAGCGCGTCAATCGACGTCATGTTCCCCATGTCGCGCCCCGTCGCTTGAGCCGAGATCGGGCGGAGCCTACTCTGCGATCGAGCTCGCCTTTCACTGAGTTCGCAGCACAGGAGGAATGATCATGACAACGGCTCGCACACTGTTGATGTGCGTCTTAGCAGCGGGGCTGCTCGGCACTGCGCCGCTTGCGGCGCCGGCTGCAGCGGCGGACAGCGGCAGGCCGGCCCCCGCTCAGTTTCCTTGGTTCCGCTTGGCCCCGGTGGGAACCTGGTACGCCACTTTTTTGATCGACGGCGCACCGCCGGGCTTCAATCTGCCGGCGTTGCTCACGTTCAACCAGGATTGGACGTTCACCGCGGTGGATGGGGGCGACTTTGGCGCATTGCCGGACCTTCCGTTCAACCAGACGGCGCAGCACGGCTCTTGGCGCTACAGCGGCGATCGCAAGTTCATCGCCGTCGGGATGATCTTCAGCTTCAAGAAAGATGCGGGGATGGAGGGACAGCTCGACAACATCCTGAGGACGCGACTCGAGATTAAGTTCGGCCAGAACACGGACGAGTTTACCGCTGTCGTGCGGCAAGAAATCTGGTTCTGCCCCGATACGTTTTCGTGCCCCGACCCGTTGACGGCGGCGCCGGACGTCACGATTCCAGCCGAGGAAGCGGGTTTCTCGATTCTGGGGCGGCGCGTGGAAGCCAAGTGACGCAAACGAACGAGCCCGGAGCCGCATAGGCCCCGGGCTTGGGAAGAACGCCCGGCCCCGAGGAGAGGCCGGGCGCATTAGCTGGAGTTAGCCTCGGAGCAGGGCCAGGACCGCTTGCGGCGCGGAGTTGGCTTGCGCCAGGGCCGCGACGCCCGCTTGCTGGGCGATGCTCGTGCGGGTGAGGTTGGCCGCTTCGGCCGCCAGGTCGGCGTCGCGGATGCGGCTTTCGGCGGCCGCGATGTTGGTAATCTGCGTGGTCGCCAGGCCGATGGCGAACTGCAGGCGGTTTTGACCTCGCCCGACGTCGGCTTGGATCACGCCCAGCTTGGTGACCGCTTCGGCCAGCAGCGACACGGCGTTTTCGGCGTTCTCGCGGCTCGAGATGTCGGCGATGGAACCGCCGTCGAGCTGCGTGGACGTCAGCAGCAGGCTGTCGCCGGAGCCGGTGTCGTTGGCGAGGCCGTGGTTGTTGGACAGATCGCCGACGCCGACGCTGAACCCTTGCGGCAAGTTGGCGAGGAAGCGGACGCCCTCGGCGCCGGCGCCGTCGCGCTCCTTGACGGCCACGATTTTCTGCAAAGTGCTGTTGTTGGAGGCCTGCAATGCGTCGTTGATGGCGTTGACCGCTTGATCGACGGTCACGGCGTTGGAGTTGTCGAGGTTGATGTTGAGCGTCTGAACGGCGCCGCCGTTGTCTTTGGCGGTGACGACCAGATTCTGGACGTCGTTGCCGTTGACCAGGCTAGTGAACGAGACCGGATCGGACGATATGCCGCTGGTGGCTTGCGCGCCGCCCGCGTTGACGGTGGACTCGACGAAGCCCGCGCCCTCGGCGACGGTTCCGGCGATGATCGCGTCGCCCGTGCCGGCGTCGGTGAAGTTGTCGAACAGCGGATTGGTGTCGTCGTCGTTGACGCTGACCACGAAGTTGCCGCCGCCGCCCTTGGTCGTGGTCTCGAGGGTGAGCGTGCTGGTGGCGAGGGTGGCGAGCAAGCCCGCGCCGGAGAGATTCGCATTGGCGTTGATGGCCGCGTTGATCTCGTCGGTGATGTCTTGCGCGGTCGCACCGTCGGCCACGGTGACACTGAGCGTTTCGGCCGATTCTGCGCCGGCGACCAGCACCTTGATCTCGACCGTCGAGGCCGCGCCGGACGGACCGGTGAGGTCGGTCGAGATAGTGTTGTATTGAGAAGCTCCAGCGGCGCCGAGCTCGGCCGCGCCGAAGCCCAGCACGTTGCTCGCGTCCCCGGCGACGCGGACCTGGAAGCTGTCGCCCGAGCCGTTGGTGACGGTGAGCGCGCCGCCCGACGAAGCGACGGAAAAGCCGGCCGCGGTCAGGTCGGCGTCGGAGTCGATCGCGGTTTGCAGCTTGGTCGCGAGGGCCGCTTGATCGTCGCCGATGGTCGCGGCGATCGTGACTTCTTTCGCGGACTGTAATCCGCCGCCGTAGAAGACGACCGAAATCGTGTCGGCCGCGGCCGCGGTCGCCGCGCTGACCGCGCCGGTACGCGTGATGTCGAGCGTCGCTCCCGCGGGGCCGCCGGAGTCGTAGTTGCCAAGCAGGGCGTTGGAGAGCAGGTCGCCGGCCTTCACCTGGAAAGCCGTATCGCTGGATGAGAACGCGAGCTGCTGCTTGCCGGTGGAGTCGGTGTTGACGGTCGCCTTGATGCCTGCGTTCTTGAAGGCTTCGCCCGCGGCGGAGGTCGAGCTGAAGCCGTCGATGGCGTTGTTGATGGCGGTGACGAGCGTGTTGCTGTCGACCACGCCGCCCAGGTTGACCGACAGGCTGACGTTGCCCTCGTCGGAAAAACCGGGGCCGTTGAAGACGAAATTGGTGAAGCCCGCGGTGTCGAGGGAGGCGAGGTTCGTGGTGTCGGCGACAATCGACTCGACGCTGGTGGTCGACGATGCGCCGATGTCGGTCGTGCCTTCGGTTCCGCCCAGCGCTTGCACGCCTTGCAGGCCGAGGCGCTGACCGTTGACGGCCGAGTTCGTCAGGTCGATCGACACCGCGCCGTTGGCGGTTTCCGAGATGGAGCCGTTGGCGCGGCCGCCGCCGATGAAGACTTGCAGCGCCGCGTTGAACTGTCCGCCGGGGTCGAGGCCGATGGCCTGCGCCTGGCGGTTGATTTCCTCGATCACCGATTGGAACTCGCTGTTGAGCGCGCTGCGTTCGCCGGTGAAAGTGCCCGACGCCGATTGCGTGGCAAGCGTGCGGGCGCGGTCGATCAACAGCGAGACGTTGTTGAGGCCGCCGTCGATGGTCTGCAGCGTTGACAGGCCGTCCGCTGCGTTGCGCACGCCTTGCTGCAAGACGGCGATGTCGGAGCGGAAGCGGTTGGCGACGGCCAAACCGGCCGCGTCGTCGGCTGAAGAATTGATGCGCAGACCCGAGGTCAAGCGCTGAATGGTTCTCTGCTGGGCGTCATTGGTCCGCCCGAGATTCTCTTGCGCCAACAGGGAGTTGACGTTGGTAACGATTGAAAATCCGGCCATGATAGTCCTTCCTTGGTTGAGATAGATGGCTGGAGTCCATTCCTGCCTTGGATGGCTTATCGACCCGCTTGGGCCGGATTTGAGGACGAGCTTTTAGTCTTCGGCGAGCTTGACGAGCTGTTTGCCGATATTGCCGCCGCCCAGCATGCCGATGAACGCCTGCGGGGCGTTTTCGATGCCTTCGGCGACGGTCTCGCGATATTTGAGGCGGCTGTTGCGCACCCAGCCCGCTAGCGCGTGAAAGCCTTCGGGGAAGCGCTCGGCGAAGTCGCTGATGAGGAAGCCGCGCACGAGCGCGCGCTTGATGACCAGATGGAACAGCCAACGCGGGGCCATTTCGGGCTTCTCGGCGTTGTACCCGGAGATCTGACCGCAGACGGCCACGCGAGCGCCGACAGCGAGGCGGGCCATCGCGGCGTCGGTGAGATCGCCGCCGACGTTGTCGAAATAGCTGTCGCACGCCGTCGGGGCACAGCTCGCGGAGCTTGGCACCGTAATTGTCGACCTTTTTGTAGTTAAAGGCGGCGTCGAAGCCGAGCTCGCCCGTGAGCCAGGAGATTTTCTCGTCCGAACCCGCGACGCCGATGACGCGCGCGCCGGCGATCTTGGCGATCTGACCCGCAGCCGAGCCGACGGCCCCAGCCGCGCCCGAGACCAGGCACGTTTCGCCCGGTTGGGGAGCGCAGATGTCGTGCATGCCGAAGTAGGCTGTGAGGCCGGGCATGCCGAGCACGCCGAGAGCGGTCGAAATCGGCCCCCACTGCGGGTCGAACTTGCGCAAGGTCGACGCGGGAGCGGTGGCGTACTCGCGCCAACCGAGATCGGAGACGACGTAGGCGCCAGCCGGCAGAGAGGGCTCGCGCGACTCGACCACGCGGCCGACTACGCTGCCGACCATGACGTCCCCCAGCGCGACAGGCGGGGCGTAGGATTCACGGTCGCTCATGCGGCCGCGCATGTAGGGATCGACGGAGAGGTAGAGGCCCTTGACCAGGCACTCTCCTTCTCCCGGCGAGCGGGTGGGCTCCTCGATCAGGCGAAAATCCGACTGCGGTCGGGACGCCCTTGGGGCGAGAGGCGAGGGTCACGGCGCGGTGATGAGACATGTCACCGCGCAGATTAGCATTCGGCCGCCGGCTTACTCGGTTCTTAGGGCGTCGATGGGATCGACCGCCGTCGCGCGGCGTGCTGGAACGTAGGACGCGGCGACCGCGGCGGCGGCGAGGCACAATGCGACGGCGCCGTAGGTGAGCGGGTCGACCGGGCTGACTTCGAACAAGATGCGCGAGAGCAAGCGGCTCAGCGCGGCCGCCGAAGCGAGGCCGACGACCACGCCGATGCCGGCGAGGGCGAGGCCGTGACCTACGAACATGCGCTGGACGTGCTGACCTTGCGCGCCTAGAGCCATGCGAATGCCGATCTCCCGAACTCTTTGCGAAACGGTGTACGAGATGACGCCGTAGATGCCGACCAAGCCGAGCAGCAAGGCCATTCCTCCGGCTATAGCCAGCATGATGAGCGTGAACGAGGTGCGAGCCATCGAGCGCTGATAGATCTCGTCGAGCGTGCGGATGTTGGCGATCGGGACGTTTTGGCTGACCGAACGAATAGCGGCGCGGATCTCGTTGGAGAAGGCTTCTGTACCGGCGCGTGGGCTGCGCAAGGTAAATAGGGCCGTGCGCCCGTAAGTCTCGTCCCGGTTGGCGGCGTGCCGAACGACGATCGGCCAATAGATCATCTTGGGGGCCGGTTTGTCGAGGCCGGCGGCGCGTTCGTCAGCGAGAACTCCAATGATTTCGCGCCAAGGATCGGCCTTGTTGTCCGTGATGCGCTTGCCAAGCGCCGCCGCGGGATCTTTCCAGTTCTCGCGAGCGAAGTTTTCCGAAACGAGCACGACATCGCGGCGCTCGTAGACGTCGGTCCAGGTGAAGCTGCGCCCCGCAATCAAAGCTTGTCCGATGGTCTTGTCGTAGCCTGGTCCAATGAACCGGAAGCGGCCCAGCGGGGGAACCTCGCCTTCCTTATAACTGCGTTCTTCGAGGAAGATGGGGTCCCAGCTCTCGGAGTTGTCCAGTGTGACGGAACGCGAGACGCCTACGCTTTCTACTCCGGGCAGAGCGGCCAGCTTGTCGGCCATCTGCTGCTGCATGAGCAGTAGGTGCTCGACATCGGCGGCTTCGGTCGAGGGGATGGGCACGTTCAAGGTCTGGATGGTTTCCGGATGCGTGAAGCCGGGATTCACGTGACGCAAGGCCTGGAAGGTGCGGATCATCAGGCCGGAGCTGACCATGAGGACGAGAGCAAGAGCGACCTGGGCGACGACAAGGGCGGAGCGGGCGCGGTGGCGTTCGCGGCTCTGGCTGAGGGCACGGCCGCCGCCGCGAAGTGAAGCGGCGATCTGCGGGCGGCCGTACTTGAAGACGGGAATCAAGCCGATCAGGACGCCGGCAACCAGCGCAGCAATGACGGAGAAGGTCAGCGCAGTGGCGTCAACGCCGATCTCTTCCAGGCGCGGCAGGCCCGAAGGGCGCAGCCAAACAAGCAGCCTCAGGATGCCGTCGGCGAGCGGCAAGCCGAGTGCGGCGCCGAGAAGCGAGATAACGAAGCTTTCGGCGAGTAGATCACGGGCGATGCGTTTCCAGCCCGCGCCGAGCGCGGCGCGAATGGTCAGCTCTTGCTGTCGGCCTTCCGCGCGGACGAGCAGAAGATTCGCGACATTGGCGCACGCGATCAGCAAGACCAGGCCGACGGCCCCCATCAGCACCCAGAGGATTTTGCCGACGTCCCCGACCACTTCTTCTTTCAACGAACGAATGTTGGGCTGGATCTGCGCTTGCTTGAACATCTCGACGCTGAAGCCGGGCGGTGCGGCGTAGCGTTCCCAAAGGATCGGGATCATTCGGCCGATGTCCGCGGACGCTTGTTCCAGCGTGACGCCGTCCTTAAGGCGAGCAATATGGCGGTAGCTGAAGTTGCCAAGCCGAACGTCGTTGGGCTCGAAACGAATCGGCAGGAGGATATCGGCGGTCTGATCAGCAACGCGGAAACCTTGCGGCATGACGCCGATGATTTCGCGCTGCTCGCCGTCCACGATGATGCTCCGTCCGATGACGGATTCCTGGCCGCCGAAGCGCTGCTGCCAATAGCTGTAGGTCAGAATCGCGGTGCGCGGGCTCGCGGGCGAGTCGTCTTCCAGGGTAAACCAGTGGCCGAGACGCGGCGCGACAGCGAGCGCGTCGAGCGTACCCTGCGTCATCCGGATCGAGTCGACTTGCTCCGGATCGCCCTGCCCCGTCACCGTCGAGCGATTCAACTGCCAAAGGCCGGACTGCGAGAAGGTGCGGCTCTCGTCCCGGTAGACGAAGTAGTTCGAAGGGGCCGACGTGAGCTCCGGCAGATTGATGCCGGGAGCCTTGTGCGAGATGTGGATGAGCCGATCGGCGTCCGGATAGGGCAACGGCTTGAGCAGCACGCCGTTGACCACGCTGAAGATCGCTGTATTCGCGCCGATGCCGACGGCGATGGTGAGCACCGTAAGCGCCATGAAGGAAGGGCTGCGGGCGAGGCGGCGTAAGGCGTGCCGGAGGGCGGCGATCATGCCTAGAGATTACGGATCGGACGAGACGAAGTTCACGGCATTTTCGCTGCTGTAAATTGAACGTATCGATGAAAGCCCTCGTTCTTTCTGGCGGCGCCGCGCTCGGGGCGTATCAGGCGGGATGCTGGGAGGCCCTCTCGGACGCCGGGTGGCGGCCGGATGTGGCGATCGGCGTGTCGATCGGAGCGGTCAACGCGTTTGCTGTGTCGCGAGGCGCTTCTTCGGCGGAGATGCACCGCTTGTGGCTCGAGCTGCCGGCCCAATTGCGGCCCGCGGCGAGTTGGAGCCCGCTGCCGTGGCGAAGGCACGTCGGGCTGTTTCGGGAGTGGGTCAAGGAAGTCTTCGGCCACTTCGCCCCTCGGCCGCAAGTCTGCGAGTTGCGGGCCGTGGTGCTCGAGGCGCCGAACCTCGGGTTTCGGTCGGTGCGCGGGTCTGAAGTGACAGCCGGCTACTTGGCCGCGGCATGCGCGCTGCCGGGCGTCATGCGGCCGGTCCGGGTGGACGGCTCGTGGCTGTTCGACGCCGGCATCCTGCGGAATCTGCCGCTGCGCGAGGCGCTCGACTGCGGCGCAAATGAGATCGTCAGCGTCGACCTGCTGGCGAATCATCCGATCCCGATGGCGCGGACGGCGCGCAAGGCGATTCTCGGACTTCGTGATTTGGCTCATCAACAACGGTCCGAGCCGCGCGAATCGGAGCTCGAGCCCTTCAAGCTGATTCGCGTGGAGCACGAGGTCGCGCTCGGCAGCCTGCTGGGCTGCTTCGAATGGCGGCGGGAGCACGCAGCGGAGCTGGTCGCATTCGGGAGACAGGACACGGCGAACGCCCTGGCCCGCTCCGGAGCCGACGAAGGTCATGAACCCGACGGCGTCTCTAGAATGAGGGCATAGGCGGCGCAACCGGAACCCTCCGGTATGCATCGACCATACAAGCCTATATGCGTTTATGCCGCAGGTTATTGCTGGCGCTGATCGTGACGACTTGCGCCGCGCCGGCCCAGGACGTCGAGCCGAACCCCGGGGGCCGCCTCGAACTGGCTCGGGTCGACCTGCTCGACCGGCCCGGCGGCTACGCGGTGCCCGAGGACAGCGTCTTCTACCCCGGCGAGACGGTTAACCTGGCGTTCAATATTCGCAATTACGCCATCGACGAGGATTACCGCATCAGCTTGACCTGGCGAGTCGAAGCCGTCGGTCCCCATGGGAACGCCTTCGCGACGCCGGAAGGCGGTGAGTTCAACTCCGAGCTGTCGCCGCAGGACGAAGGCTGGGAACCCTTGGTCACCTACCACGCTCAGATCCCGGAGCAGGCCCCGGGAGGCGTGTATGAGCTGCGACTGCAGGTGATCGATCACAAGGCGGAGCAGACCGTGAAGCACACCGTGCCGGTGCGGGTCGACGGCCAGAACGTCGAGCTGAGCGACAGTCTGACCGTACGCAACTTCGGATTCTCAATCGCCGAAGGCGGCACGAAGCTAGCGCAGCCGATCTACCGTCCAGGGCAGCAAGTCCATGCGTCCTTTTACATCACCGGATACCAGACGCGCGACGACAACACCTACGACGTCTCTTCCGAGATGGAAGTGATCGACTCGAAAGGCAAGCGCATGTACTACTACCCGGCGAAGGGGGAGAAAGGGTCGCCGTTCTTTCCGCGCCTGTGGCTGCCGGCGAAATTCCGGCTCGATCTGGAGCCGAACATTCCGCCGGGAACGTATAAGGTGATTCTCACCATCCGAGACAAGGTCGGCGAGAAGACCTTCGTCGCCGAAGAAGATTTCGAAGTTCGCTGAACGCCCGACAACCACGACGAGTGACCCGCGACCGCCGGCGAGTGGGTCCGCCGTCTAACCCGCGGCAATCACAAACAACCCGCACCCTCACGCCGGATGCGCCAAGAAAGCGCCATTTTTCTCGGAGCTTCAAAGGGCTTTTCAGAGTAGAATTAACCCGCCTGCCGCCAAAGCGCTAGGAGGTTGTTATGTTCCGCTCTTGCTTGATCAGCTTCGTTGCGGCGTTCGCGCTCTGTTGCGGCACGGCGCCGCCGGAACAGGCTGTAAAGCAGTATTCCATCGAGCAGTTCCTCGGGAACGAAAGCGTCTCGGGCGGCTCGTTCTCGCACGATGAGCAGCGGCTGCTTTACGGCAGCGACAAGGCGGGCGTCGTCAACGCTTTCAGCGTTCCCGTCTCCGGCGGCGACGCGACCCAGCTCACGCAGTCCGTCACCGACAATGCCTACCCGGTTTCATACTTTCCCAACGACGACCGCCTGCTCTACTCGGCGGACGGCGGCGGCAATGAGATCTCTCATCTATACCTGCGTGCAGAGAACGGCGAGACGCGCGATCTGACGCCGGGCGAGCGCAATCGCGCCCTGTTCCACGGTTGGGCTCATGACCGCAAGAGCTTCTTCTTCACCTCGAACGAGCGCAACCCCGCCTTCATGGACCTTTACGAGATGGATGCGGCCACGCTCGAGCCCAAGCGCATCTTCGACAACGACGGCTACGACGTGGGTCCGGTCTCGCCGGATAAATCATTGGTCGCTTTGAACAAGCAGATCGGCAATCACAAGTCCGATATCTTCCTCTATGACCTCAAGTCCAAAAAAGTTAGACAACTGACAGAGTCCGAGGGCGACGCCGAGTATTTCGCCGTGCAGTTCAGTCCTGACGCGACGGGCTTGTACGTGATCAGTAACGCCGACAATGATTTCTACTATTTGACGCGCTTCGATTTGAGTTCAGGGGAGATGGAGGTCATCGCCAAGCCCGATTGGGACGTAATGTGGGCGGGCCTTTCGCACGACGGCTCCTACCTCTACTACGCGAGTGAACAACGATGCGCAGACCGAGGTAATCATCACTGACTTGGCGACCGGCGAGCCGATCGAGCTGCCGAACATGCCCGCGGGCGAGATGTCGTTCGGTGAGATTTGCCGACAGCGAGCGCAAATTCTTGTTTCGCCTGGCCACCTCCCGGTCGCCCGAGAACCTCTACGTCTATGACCTGGACGCCGCAAAGTCCGCTCAGCTCACGCACACGCTCAACCCGGAAATCGATCCGGCCGACTTGGTCGACCCGGAAGTCGTGCGGTTCGACTCGTTCGACGGCATGAAAATTCCCGCCATCCTGATGCAGCCTAAGCTCGCCGCGGGCGAGAAGGCGCCGGCGATCGTCGAGGTGCACGGCGGTCCGGGCGGCCAGTCGCGCCTGGGCTACGGCGAGCTCTATCAATACCTGGTCAACCACGGCTACGTCGTGCTACGCGTCAACAACCGCGGCAGCGGCGGCTACGGCAAGGCCTTCGAAAAGATGGACGACCAAAAGCACGGCGAAGGCGATCTGCAGGATTGCGTGTGGGGCAAGAAGTATCTTGCAGTCGCTCGACTACGTGGACCCTGACCACATCGCCATCCTCGGAGGCAGCTACGGCGGCTACATGACGCTGGCGGCGCTCGCCTTTTACCCGGAGGAATTCGACGCGGGCGTCGACCTCTTCGGCGTCGCGAACTGGCTGCGAACGCTGGAAAACATGCCGCCGTGGTGGGGAGCGTTCCGGGAATCGCTGATCCAAGAGATGGGCGATCCGGATACGCAGAAGGACTATCTGCGAAAGATTTCGCCGCTGTTCCACGCCGACCAAATCCGGCGGCCTCTGATGGTGTTGCAGGGCGAGAACGATCCGCGCGTCTTAAAAGCGGAGTCCGATGAGATCGTCGACGCGGTCCGCAAAAACAACGTGCCGGTCGAGTACGTCGTGTTCGACGACGAAGGGCACGGGTTCCGCAAAAAGGAGAACCGCGCCAAGGGCTGGCGCCAGGTTCGCGAATTCCTGGATCAGCACTTGAAGGCGCCGGCCGTTTCGCGCTCGCTTAGAGCCCCCGGGAGACTAGGAAATGATGCTCAAGACGACTTCGATTTCGCTTTGCTTGGCCGCGCTGTGGCTCGTCTCGCCCGCTGTCGCGCAGGTCTGCGGCCAGGCGGCCGACGACCCTTCATTCGCCCCCGGCGTCGCCCGTCTCGAGCCCCGGGAGTTCCACGCATACACCGACCGTTCGAGCATGGGGAAGTTCATGGCGGCGGTGCGATCGCCGGACGTCCGAGGTCGATACGAGATGGACCTGCTTGTCGACGCCGATCACAAGGTCAAGCAAGTCAGCTTCTTGTCAGGCCCGGAAGAGGGGCGAAAGAAGATCGCCGCGAGTATCTCACTCATCGAAGTCTCATCCAAAATCGAGGCCCCAGTCGTCGGCCGCCTCTGCTATGAAGTCAACGCGAAGGACATCTCGCAACCCTAGATCCATCGCGCAACTCCAGCCGCTTGCGGTATCTTGCTCCCGTGATTCGTTGTCTCCTGCTGTTCCTCGCCCTGGTGCCCCTCGCCGCGCAGCAGCGGCCGCCGAATATTCTGCTGATCGTTTCCGACGACCAGGGCTACAACGACGTCGGCGCATACGGCAGCCCGGATATCAAGACGCCCACGCTCGACAAGCTGGCCTCCGAGGGCGTCCGACTCACGAGCTACTACGCCGGCTGGCCGGCCTGCACGCCTTCACGCGGCGCCATGCTGACGGGACGCTATCCGCAGCGCAACGGGACCTATGACAACTTCCGCAACGATCGCGTGGACGAAGGCTATCGCTATCCCGATGACGAGTACGCCCTCTCGCCCGAGCGCGTGCTCGGGATGGATACGCGCGAGGTGCTGCTGTCTCAAGTGCTGAAAAGCGCGGGGTATGCGACGGCGGTCTTCGGCAAATGGGACCTGGGGTCGCTGCGTCGCTTTCTGCCGCTGCAGCGCGGTTTCGACGATTTCTACGGCTTCGTCAATACAGGCATCGACTTTTGGACGCATGAGCGCTACGGCGTGCCGTCGATGTACCGACGCAACAAGCCGACGACCGCGGACAAGGGGACGTACACGACGTATCTGTTCGAGCGCGAGGCGCTGCGGTTCATCGACCGGACGGTCGCGCGCGACAAGGATCAGCCGTTTTTCATCTACCTCGCCTACAACGCGCCGCACGGGGCGTCGAGCCTGACGCGCGGCGTTCGCGGATTTACGCAGGCGCCGGGGAAATACCTCGACATGTACCCCGACGGCGACGGCTTGGCCGCCCGCAAGCGCAAGATCTATATGGCCGCCGTGACCGCCATGGACGACTCCATATCGCGCGTGCTGGCGCGCGTCGACCAGCACGGGCTGAGAGACGACACGCTCGTCATCTTCGTATCGGACAACGGCGGCTCGAGCGGCGCGGACAATACGCCGCTGAGGGGCCATAAGAGCCAGACCTGGGAGGGCGGCGTGCGCGTGCCGGCGATTTTCCGCTGGCCGGGCGTGCTGCCGGCCGGCGAAACGAGCGATGCGTTCCTCAGCGCCCTCGAAATTTTTCCGACGGCCGCGCATGCGGCGGGGGCCGATGTGCCTGCGGGGGTCGCAATCGACGGCTACGACGCCCTCGCGACGCTGCAAGGCGCCAAGCCGTCGCCGCGCGAGGAGATTTTCTTCAACCGCCGCGGCGACTACGGCGCACGCGTGGGCAAGTGGAAATTGGTGTCGAGCCGCGACGGCGGCGGGTTGTTCGACCTGTCGGAGGATATCGGCGAGAAGCGGGACCTGTCGAAGGATCTGCCCGATGTAAAGGCGCGGCTTGAAGCGCGCTACCGCGCTTGGGAAAGAGAGATGGACCAAGCCGAGCCGCGGGGACCCTACAAGAACTTCTGACTCCCTCCCCTGGCCGACGGGACGCGCTAGACTACGTCGCTGTGCCGCAAGGAACCGCTTCAACGAATCAGACTTTCGACGCCATCGTCGTCGGCTCGGGAGCTACGGGCGGCTGGGCCGCCAAGGTTTTGACCGAGGGCGGACTCGAGGTCTGCCTGCTCGAAGCCGGGCCCGTCACAACCGAAGCGCAATTCACCGAACACGCCGAGCCGTACGAGTATCCCTACCGCTTCACACACCCGACTCCGTCGCCGATGCAGCCGGTTCAACGGCTCATTTACGCCTGCCGGGAGTCGAACAAGAACTGGTTCGTCAACGATGTCGAGAACCCTTACACGACGCCGGAGGGCAAGCCCTTCCACTGGATTCGGCAACGCCGGCTAGGCGGTCGGTCGCTGTCATGGGGTCGGCAGAGCTACCGGCTTAGCGATTTGGACTTCAAGGCCGCCAGCCACGACGGCTACGGCATGGACTGGCCGATCTCGTTGGCCGAGATCGAGCCCTATTACGAGCGCGTGGAGCGCTATGTCGGCATCAGCGGCCTCAAAGAGAACCTGCCGCAGTTGCCCGACTCGGTCTTCCAGCCGGCGATGCCGTTCACCTGCGGCGAGAAGCTGCTGCGCGAGCGCGTCGGCAAGAAGATGGGACGCACGGTCACCATCGGACGAACCGCCGTGGTGACCACCAATCACAACGGGCGGCCGGCCTGCCACTATTGCGGCCCGTGCGAGCAGGGCTGCATCACGCACTCCTACTATTCGAGCCCGTGGACGACGCTCAAGGACGCGGCGGCGACAGGCAAGCTGACGCTGCTCACCGACGCCCCTGCGTCGCACATCACGACCAAGAACGGCAAGGCGACCGGCGTCGCATACGTGGACGCCGTAACCCGCCAACCGCGCGAGGTGCGCGGCAAGGTCGTCGTGCTGTGCGCTTCAACGCTCGAGTCGACGCGCCTGCTGCTGAATTCCGCCCCGGGCGGGCTGGCGAATTCCTCCGGCGCGCTCGGCCACTATCTGATGGACCACATCTACAAGGGCTACGCCGCGGGCGAGTTTCCGGAGTTGCCCAAGGGGCAGGCCTGGTACGGGCCGCCGCGACGCCCGAACGGCCTCTACATCCCGCGCTTCCGCAACGTGGACCGGCGCTCGACCAACGGCTTCCTGCGCGGCTACGGCTACCAAGGCAGCAGCTTCCCGGCGTTCGCGTTCGAGACCGCAGGCTTCGGCAAGAAATACAAGGCCGGCGTCCGTGCGGATTCGCAGTGGGCGATCAGCATCATCGCTTTCGCCGAGTGTCTGGCGCGGTACGACAACCACGTCTCGATCGACCCGGACGTGAAGGACGCCTGGGGCATCCCGGTGCTGCGGATCTCGATGGAGTGGAGCGACAACGAGAAGGCGTTGTGGAACGACGCGCAGGAACAGGGCGCCGAAATGCTCGAGGCCGGCGGCGCCAAGAACGTCCACACGCACGGCGAGTACTCGGCGCCGGGCTTCGGCATCCACGAGATGGGCACGGCGCGCATGGGCTCCGATCCGAACTCGAGCGTCCTCGACAAGTGGAACCAGACGCACGACGTGCCGAATCTGTTCGTCACCGACGGCGCCGCCTTTACGTCGGTGAGTTGCCAGAACCCGACCTTGACGATGATGTCTCTGACGCTGCGCGCGTGCGAGCGGATCATCGAGCGCGGCAAGCGCGGCGAATTCTCCTAGAGCGCCGCCCTGGTGCGGCGGTTTTTTCCTGACACAACACCGCGCTCGCGAGGGTCACCAGAGGCAAGACACCTCCGATGACCCCCCAGCTATTCAGCATCACGCTCGGAAGCGGCTGCGTCGTCACCGCGGCGATCCACGACGGCCATGCGGTGAGGCGAGAGGTCGCCGATCTATTCGCGCTCGACGAGGCGACCTTGATGCGCGAAAAAGACCCGTATACGGCCGCGCTGGCGTCCATTTCCGAGACGCGCATCGTCGGCCTGCGCACACGCTTCGAGATCGACCTGAACCGCCCTCGCGATCAGGCGATCTACCTCACCGAAGACAACGCCTGGGGCCTCAAGGTTTGGAGAGAGCCGCTGCCGCAAGGCGCCGTCAACCGCTCGCTCCAGGAGTACGACGAGTTCTATCGGGCCGTCGAGTCCACGCTCGAAGTCATCTACGAGCTCTACGGCCCGTTCGTCGTGCTCGACATTCACAGCTACAACCACCGGCGTGAAGGGCCGGGCGGACCTCCGGCTCCGGCGGAGCAAAACCCGGAAATCAACATCGGCACCGGCTCTATGGACCGTGATCGCTGGGGGCCCCTGGTCGACAAGTTCATGAACGATCTGCGCTCTTTTGACTTCTTGGGGCGGAGGCTCGATGTCCGGGAAAACGTCAAGTTCCAAGGGGGCTACTTCTCGCGCTGGATTCACGAGCGTTTTCCCCACACCGGCTGCGCGATCGCGATCGAATTCAAAAAGATCTTCATGGACGAGTGGACCGGGGTGATCGATCAACCCGTGTTCGATGCCTTGAAGGCCGCTCTTGGCTCGACTCTGCCCGGCCTTCGCGAGATGTTGAACGAACCGCAGATGAGCCGGCTGTGAGCGAGCAGGAGAGCGCCCCCCGTAAGAAGTCCACGCCCCTGAGCGCGGCCGCCGAAGTCGACGACGGTCTGCAGGAGGTCGGGGCGGCGTTCGACTTCTTGATCTATGTCACGCCCACGAATGTTGCCGAACAGTGGCGCCGCTTCACGGAGAGCGATTCCAGCGCTTCGCCGGCGTTCGAGTACCGGCCGTTGCCGTTCGACCCGTCGCTGCTCAAGCGCATGCTTTTCAACTTACCCATCGAGGAAGTCGACGAGCCCATGCTCAAGCGCGTTTTCATCGAGAAGCGCGATGAGCTGGAGCGGCAGATCACGCTGCTTCAGGACCGGGGCCAGAAAAAGTTCAAAGAAGGAGCGGTTCAGCTCTACGGCCGACCGCCGGAAGATCTGGTCGTGTTGGCGGAAGCGGTTCTGCAGCTGACCGGCGACCTCGGCGGTCCGCGAGAACGCGACGTCACCGCCGATATTCTGGCGGAGCGGGCACGGGCGGAAATTCGGGGCTATCGAGAGGTTCACCCATCGTTCGACGCCCGCGTCGAGGTGAGCGAAGAGGTGCTCGCCGGAGTGATGGTCTCCAACAACGTGCTGCTGGTGTCAAAGACAGCTTGCTTCCATGTCGACCGCGTCGACGCTCTCCTGCAGCACGAGATCGGCACGCACCTGGTGACGTTCTTCAACGGCCAGGCGCAACCGTTGCAGATCTTTCACGCCGGGCTCGCCGCGTACGAACCGCTGCAGGAAGGCCTGGCGGTGATCGCCGAGTGGGTAACGGGAGGCCTCGAGCCGAGGCGTCTGCGGACGTTAGCCGCGCGCGTCGTCGCGGTCGACGCCATGTGCCGGGGCTCGGAATTCGCCGAAACGTACCGCCTGCTGACCGAGCGCTGGGCTTTCGCGGCGTCGGCGGCCTTCCAAATCTCCGCCAGGGTGCACCGCGGCGGAGGGCTGCCCAAAGACGCCGTCTATCTCGGAGGATTGAACGATTTGATCCGCCACTTGTCGAAATCGAGCGACTGGCGGCCTTTGTTCGTCGGCAAGATCGCCCTTGCCCACGTACCGCTGGTGGAGCGGCTGTTGGACGTCGGCGTCCTCAATCCGCCGCTCTTCAAACCGCGGTATTTGTCGCGGCCCGGAGCGGAGGGGAAATTTCAGAGGGCGGGAAAGCTGTCAGTTACCGAGATGCTTCAGGAGATTATTGGATGAAAATCGGGTTCGTCATCAACGAGTTGGAGACGGAAGTCGCCGAGTATACGACCACGCGTCTCGAGTTGGCGGCTCACAACATGGGCCACGAGGTCTGGGTGCTCGGCGTGGGCGATTTCGCATACGGCGAATCGGGCGCGATTTTCGCTCATGCGCGCGGACCCGCGAAGAGCCGCAAGAACTTCAAGACGGTGAAGTCGTTCATGAGCCATCTCAAAGGCGACTCCTCACGAAACGAAAAGATCGCCGTCAATGAACTGGACGTGCTGATGTTGCGGAACGACCCGGCCGCGGATGCGGGAGAGCGTCCCTGGGCGCAGTCGGCCGGGATCCTGTTTGGCCAGCTCGTCGCGCGGCATGGCGTCATCGTGCTCAACGATCCTGTGAATCTGGCGAACGCGATCGCCAAGACCTACTTCCAGCACTTTCCCGAAGAGGTCCGCCCTGCGACTTGCATCAGCCGCGACCGCACCGACATCAAGCAGTTCATCGAGGCCCACGGAGGCAAAGCCGTGCTGAAGCCCCTTCAAGGGTCGGGAGGCCAGGGCGTCTTCATGACCAAGCCCAACGACAAGGGCAACTTGAACCAAATGATCGATGCCGTCACGCGGGACGGGTACGCGATCGTGCAGGAATACCTGCCGGCGGCGAAAGAAGGCGACATGCGGCTGTTTGTCATGAACGGGCGGCCGCTCGAGAGGAACGGGAAGATCGCCGCGTTTCGCCGCGTCAACCAAGGCGGAGACATCCGCAGCAATATGTCCGCCGGCGGAAAGGTCAAGAGCGCCGTCGTCGACGACGACGCCTTGATGCTGGTCGAAATGGTGCGCCCGAAGCTGGTCGCCGATGGGATGTTCTTGGTGGGCCTCGACGTGGTCAAGAACAAGCTGATGGAGATCAACGTGTTCAGCCCCGGAGGCCTCGGCAGCGCGCAAAAGCTCACGGGCGAAGACTTCGCCGCGACGGTCATCGAGTCCATCGAAAACAAAGTGCGGTACCGGAGATTCTACGGTTCGACGGTGGATAATCCGGCGATCGCCACGATGTAGGGCCGTTCCGAGGGCCGATCGGCGCCATGAAGGACCCGAGAGGGTATCCTGAAGTGGACGTTTGATGGCCACGCGGTTCGTATGTCTGATTTGCCGCAATCCCATCCCGGCGCCGGGCGCGGAATGTCCTCATTGCAAGGCTCGCTCCTCGACCGCCGTCGGGGCGACGCCGCAATTGCTGACTACGGTGTTCGCCGTCATGATCGTGTTTTTTGTGGCGACCGGGTACTATAACCGAGCCTTCAACCGCGAGCGGGAACAACGCGCGACCGAGCACTTTCGATTGGCTCGCACGTTCGCCGACTACGGCTATTTCGACGAGGCGATCGAGCAGTACCGGAACGCCCTGGTCAACAGGCGCAACGACTTCGAGTACCGCTTGGGGCTTGCCCTCGCCCTCTACTACTCGGACCGCTACCAGGAAGCCGAGCTGCAACTCTCGCAGTTGCGGTCGGCCGACCCGACCAACGCGGTCGTGAACCGCCTGCTGGCTCGGCTGGCGCTGCGAGCCGGCAAGACGACCGAGGCGATCAACTCTTACCGCACGGCGATCTACGGCCGCTGGACGCAGAACCCGGAGGAAAATCGCGTCGAAACGCGCTTCGAGCTCATCGACATGCTTGAGGACCACGGCGAAAACCTGCAGGTGATCGGCGAGTTGCTGAGCCTGCTGCGGGAGGAGCCGGCCAATGATCGGGTCGTCCGCCGCGTGGGCATGGAGTTTCTCGCGGCCGGGGCGCCGGGAGAAGCGCTGCGCGCGCTCGACAGGCTGTCTCCTGAAGATCAGAAAGACGCCGCGGTGCAGGCCGCGATCGGGCGCGCCCTCTACGATCTGGACCGCTTCGGCGAGGCCCGCGTCCGCTTTCGGCAGTCTCTCGAGTTGCAGCCGAACGAAGACGTGCAGAGGCTTTACGAGCTGACGGACAGGATTGTTCTGCTCGATCCCACGTACCGTCCGGTGACACGCTCGGAGCCGCGAGTGACCACCCGGGAACGCTATCAGCGGAGCCGCCAAGTTCTGGAGCGCACGTTGGAATACATCGACTATTGCATCGACCCTCAGGGAGGCGGGCTCGTCGGACCCCAGAAGCCGCTGCCGCGCGAGATCTCGGACGCATTGGAGCAATCGCGCGAAGCTCTCGATTCGAAAAAGCGACCGGATGACTATAACGAGGCGATGGAGGCGAATCTGTCGCTGGCCGCCGCGTTGTGGAACTTCAAGCCGCAGGTCTGCGTGAACATTTGGAAAGAGGACGAGCCGCTCTCGCAGGTGCTCCAGATGATCGCTCGATGACAGCTCGAAAGCGAATCCGGAGCTGGTCGCTGAGGGCTCGAAGGCTGTGGCGCGCGAGCACTCGTATACAGGTGATGGGCGAGACGCAGCGCTTCCTGCTGCTGTCGATCATCATCGGAATCTTCGCCGGCCTCGTCGTCGTTTGCTTTCACATCTCGATCGAGTTCTTCAACTGGTTCACGGTCGAGGGCCTGGGGCATCGGGCCTGGTGGGCGGTGATGCTGTGGCCCGCGCTGGGCGGCGGCCTCTCCTACCTACTGGCGTCGCTGTACTTTCCTACGGCCAAGGGCAGCGGCGTCAATGCGACCAAGGCCGCGCTGTACGTCTCGGACGGCTACGTCCCTTTCCGAAGCGTGTTCGGCAAGTTCACGGCAAGTACGATCTCGATCGGCTCGGGCAACCCGATGGGACCCGAGGACCCGGCGCTGCTGATGGGCGCCGGCATCGCCAGCTTCTTGGGACGCATGTTCCGGCTGACGCGCGACAACATGCGGCTAATCGCCCCGGTCGGAGCGGCGGCGGGAATCGGCGCGGCGTTCAATACGCCGATCACCGCCGTGCTGTTCGTCATGGAAGAGGTCGTCGCGGCCTGGAACGCCGGGGTGCTGGGTTCGATCGTGCTCGCCGCGGTCTCGGCCGTCGTCGTCACCCGCTGGTACCTGGGCGACGATCCGCTCTACTCGGTGCCCGAGTTCGCTCTGAGCAGCTATACGGAGCTGATCGTCTACGCCTTCATCGGCGTGGTCAGCGGTTTCCTGTCGGCGTGGTTCACGCGCTTCGTCGTCAGCACGCGGGCGCGGCTGCGACGAGCGCCGAACCGCTGGGTCTATCTGTTGCCGATGGCCGCGGGGTTGCTCGTGGGGGCCTTCGGAATTCAGATTCCCGAAATTTTGGGCGCGGGCTACGGCGCGATCGACAGCGCCATGCACGACCGCTTCGTCTGGCACTTCCTGCTGCTGCTGGCCGCGTTGAAGGTCATCACGACAGCCGTGTGCTTCAGCGTCGGAACGCCGGGCGGCATGTTCGCGCCGGCGTTGTTCATCGGCGCCATGATCGGCGGCGGCATCGGCGGCCTCGCGCACGAATATTGGCCGTTCCCGACGAGTTCGGCGGGGGCCTACGTCCTGGTGGGCATCGGGACGTTCTTCGCGGGCCTGTTTCGCGCGCCGATGACCTCGATCTTCATGGTCTTCGAGACCAGCGCGAACTATGTGATCATCCTGCCGGTCATGGTCGCGAACACGATCTCGTTTCTGGTGTCGCGGCGGCTGCAACACGAGTCGCTGTTCCAGATCGTGGGACAGCAGGACGGCTTGGACCTGCCGTCGGTCGAAGAGCAGCGCGAAGCGCTGCCGTTGAGCGTCGAGGATTCGATGCAAGTCGGCCCCGATCGCGTCTTCCCGTCGAGCACGCCGGTCGGCGAAGCGCTCGAGGCGATGCGCGAGCGACGTCTGGATGTCGCGCTGGTCTCGGTCTACGGCAAAGGCTGGTTCTGGATGGATCAGCGCGATCTGGAGAAGGCCATCTCGGCGGGAAAGCGAGAGCTGACTCTTTACCGCGCATTGAGCGTGAGGGCGGTGGTGCGGCTGTATCCGGACTTGGCTCTCGATTCGGCGATGCGCTTGCTCGCAACCTACCCGATCTTGCCGGTCTCGAGCCGCGCGAACGCGAATCTGCTGTTGGGTACGCTGACTTTGGACGACGTGCACTCCGCATACGGCATCCACCGCAAGAGCGGCGCGGCCGAAATCAAGACGGCGGGTTAGTTGCGGTAGCGGCGAGCCGCGTTGCCGGCGGGCACGGGTCCGAGACCGGAATACTGCAGGTCCGGTTCCTCGACGAGCGGCAGTCCGGCGGCGCGGTGCATCATCGACAACGTCAGGCCCTCATCGACTCGCTCGAACACGAGGGCCTCGGCCCCCGGTTCGGCCGCGATGCGGACGAAATCGCCGCCGCGGACCTGGCCGGTGGAGATCAAGTTCGAGAGCGGGCAGACGACGCGGCGTTCGATCTCACGCTTGAGGCGGCGAGCGCCGTACCTGGCGTCGACCCCCTGATCGAGCAAGCTCGTCTTGCACTCGTCCGACAGCTCGAACAGAAACGGCGTCGCGGCGAAGACGCGCTCTTGGACGCGCTGCAGCTCGAGGTCGAGGATGGCGCGAAGCTGCTCGTCATTGAGAGAGTTAAAGACGACGATTTTATCGATCCGATTGATAAATTCCGGAGTAAATTTGCGCCGTGCGGCTTGAATTCCAGTCGCTTTTAGGCGGGTTTCGAGTCTCTCCGCCCCCGCCGGAGAGGACGCCGAAAAACGTGAGAAGCCGAACCCCGGACTGAGCATGGTTTGCATCTCGGCCGCTCCCAAATTGCTGGTGAGAAAGACCATGGCGTTAGAAAAGTCGACGCGGCGATTGTCCCCCAGGGTGAGCGTGGCTTTGTCGAGGATGCCGAGCAGCAGGTTCCACAGCGCGTCGCTGGCTTTCTCGATCTCGTCAAACAACACGAAGGCGATACGGCGCTCGTCGGTCAGGTGACGGTCCAGCGTTTCTTGGCTTAACAGCGGATGCGTTTCGCGGTGCCCGAGGTAACCGGGAGGCGAGCCGATCAGCTTGGCGATCTCGTGGCTATGCTGAAATTCGGCGCAGTCGATCTTGACCATGGCGGCCGCGTCGCCGGCCAACGTTTCCGCGGCGGCTTCCACCGCGCGCGTCTTGCCCGTTCCCGTCGGCCCCAGGAATAGGAAATTCCCGACCGGACGTCCAGGGGCGTTCATCGCCGCAAGGTGGGTTTGGTAGACGCTGACGATCTGCTCGATCGCTTCGTCTTGCCCGATCAGCCGGCGCCGGAGCCCGCGCTCGAGGTCGAGCGCCTGGCGTCCCGTGCGCGACGGATCGAGGCGCTTCGGCCGCGGCGCTCGCTGTCGCATCTGAGTTCTCCCAGTCGGTTGAGCGCCAAGCCCGATGGATGCTCCCGGTCCCACGGCTGGAAGTATCGGCTGGAATCGGACCCCGCTGTAATGCCGAATTCGCAACAGGGGCTTGGCTGCAATCGGGGCCGATTTGGTTCCGCCCCTCTAGTTCGAGTATAGGAAGGCGAAACAACCTCCTACCGCCGTCTCGCGACCATGCTTATGAAAAGAGGTGACTTATGCCGCCCGAAACTTTCGAACATCATGGAATCGAAGCTAGCAAAGTAGGGCATTCACCCCTGGATCGCTCCAAATAGCGCGTGCTATTCTTGCCGTATTCGGTGAGGCTGAGGTTTATCGCTCGCGGCCCGAAGGCGCGCGCGGATTCAAGGTCCGAGAAAAACAGTCGAATTTACCTTCACGGTCGACCACGATGAAGTTTGTTGTAAGGCCGTTTCCGAGACGGCTCCCCCCCTTCCGCCTGCTCGGTCTGGCTGCAATGTTCTTGTTCGCCGGACTGAGCGGAATTCCCCTCGCCGCCCAATCGCTGACGGGCGCTATCGAGGGCCGCGCCGCGGATGAAACCGGCGCCTTGATTCCCGGTGTTCAAATCACCGCCACCCACCTCGAGACGAATGCGGTTTACCAGGCGACCGCCAACGAGACGGGCAGATTCTCTTTGCCGAATGTTCGCCTGGGGCGCTACGACGTCGCGGCCGAGTCCCCGGGCTTCAAGCGCGCGGTGGTGGAAGGAGTCGAGGTCGAAGTCGGAACGACATCGCAGGTCAGCATCCCGATGGAAGTCGGCGACATCACGATCGAAATCACCGTCACCGCCAGGGCGGCGCAAGGAGTCGTTAATTCGCTCAACGCTGAAATCTCCGACGTCGTCGACCCGCGCCGCGTGCTCGATCTGCCGCTGAACGGAAGAAACGCTGTCGAGCTGGCGATTCAGCAAGCGGGCGTGGCCTTCGAGCGCGACCCGGACGGCCAAGGCAACAAGCTTTTTGTCAACGGTCAACGCCACCGCTCGATCAACTTCACGCTCGACGGCCTCGACACGCAGGACGACCTGAATCGATCGTCGGCGACAGTGATCGATCAGCCGCTCATCGCCATGTCGGCGGAAAATGTTCAGGAGTTCAAAGTCGTGACCGCTCTGTCTTCGGCCGAATACTCGCGAGGCGGCGTGCAGATCAGCGCCGTCACCAGGTCGGGCTCGAATGAGTTTCACGGCTCCCTGTTCGAGTTTCACCGCAACACGGTTTTGAACGCGAACGACTTCTTCAATAATTCGTCGGGCGTCGAGCGCACGCCGCTGATTCGGAATCAATTCGGCGGCCGCATCGGCGGACCGATCTTCAAGAACAAGACGTTCTTCTTCTTCGGCTACCAGCAGACGCGCGAGGCGCGCGGCATCTCAGTGAACCGCTTGGTCTATACGGCCGCCGCCAAGAACGGGGTTTTTCGCTTTCTCGACGGGCTGGCCAACACGCCGGCCAACGTCGCGGCGAACCCCGGCCTGGTGCGCAGCGTCAATTTGTACGAGTGCTCGGGAGGCGTCGAGGCGGCGGTCGGCCAGCAGTGCGTGGACGGCCGGTTTTCCGCGGCCAACCCTGCTACTCCCGATCCCTTCGTCACCGGGACTGTTTTCGGCGTCATGCCGGACCCCAACAACTTCGACATCGGCGACGGCCTCAACACCGGCGGCTTCCGATTCAACGCGAGCTCGAAGACCGCGGAGCACTTGCCCGCGTTCCGTCTCGATCACAACATCACCGAGAAGCATCATTTCTACGGAACCTTCAACTACACCGACCGCGACATCATGGGCGACTACATCAACGGCAACGAACCGGTTTTCCCGTCGCTCGAGCCGCTGAGGGGATCGCGTCACTCATGCGCGGGCGGTGAGCGCGAACTTGGCTTCGACGTTCTCGCCGACAGTCATCAACGAGTTCCGCTTCGGGTTCGTCGGCGGCAACAACGCCTTCCCTCGTAACCAGCCGTTCAACACGCCCTATACAATCCATCTGAACGGCGTATCGGACGTCTACGACTACGATGGCGGAACAACCTCGCGCGACAACGAGTTCTTCCATGTCCGCGACACCGTGTCGTGGTTCAGCGGCAAACACCAATTCAAGAGCGGTTTCGAGTGGCGCCGCAAGACCGTCGACGTGGTCGCCTTCACCGGCGTGCAGACCCAGTTCGACTTGACTCCGAACCCGTTTTCGCCTGAATTCGACGCGAGCGTTCTTGGGACTCTCGGAAGCGGCGCCCTCAACCCCGGCGACACGAGTACGGCGACCACGCTGATGAACGAGCTGGTCGGCGCCGTCGGCACGGTCTGGAAGCAGTACAACGTCAAGAGCATCGATTCCGGGTTCGTTCCAGGGGCTCCGGAACGCCACATCTATCGCAATTGGGAGTTTGACGGCTTCTTCACCGACGCCTGGCAGCTCCGCCCGAACCTGATGCTCAACCTGGGTGTGCGCTACGAATGGGCGTCGGTGCCGGTGGACCGTTTGGGCCTGCTGCTCGAGCCCGAGAACGGCTTCGACTCGGTTTACGGCATCTCCGGGGCCGCCGGATTTTTCAACCCGGGCGTGCTCGAGGGCGAGCCCTGCCCGCTGCTCGACCAGGGGTTGGCTCCGACCGAGCCCAACGTAAGGGCGTTGATCACCGGCTGCGCTACGCGCTACACCGCCGCGACGCCCGTCAACGGCGCTCCTCCCCTCTGGAACCCCGACAAGAACAACTTCGCCCCGGTCGTCTCGCTCGCCTGGGACCCGTTCGGCGACGGCAAGACGTCGATTCGAGCGGGGTTTCGCGTCAGCTTCATGCAGGACGCCTTCTCGATCGTCGACGGCAACCTGGACGACAACGAAGGACTGACGGTGGCGCAAAACTGCGTTCCAAGTCAGGGCGCTTCCGGGGGGTGCTCCGACAACCCGAATTCTTCCCTGCCCTTGCTGCGGGAGTTGGCCGGTTCGGCGAATCCTGCCGGAGATTCCGACCTTCGGACTGCCCGCCTCGCGGTCGATTCTCGACAGCACGGCGATCGACTTTCGGACCTTCGAGCCGAATCTGTCGACGCCGCACTACAACGAGTGGACGTTCGGGATCTCGCGTGAAATCGCGGACAGCACCGCTCTCGAGGTGCGCTATGTCGGCAACCGCGGCGTCGGGCTTCGCCGGGTCGCGGACTTCAACGAAATCAACGTCAACGCCTTCGACGCCGGAAACCGGGCAGACGTTCCTCGACGCGTTCAACATCGCGCGGCAAAATTTCTTCTGCAATAACTTCAGCAGCTTCGCGGACGATACGGGTCGGGGTTGCATCACGCAAAATCCTCTAATGTCCTCCTTGATCTCGGGCGAGCCCGCCCGTCTGCAGTCGCGGAGCTCGCTGCTTACGGCGCTGTTCTACAACTCGCCGGGCGAGTTCGCGTATCGCCTCTCGCAGACGGAAACTTCACGAATCAACGGCAGCGGCGCGCGCATCCGCGGCGGAAGCTTCTGGGGCAACGTTCTCGGCGGCCGCTTTCCCGCAAATTTCTTCATGGCGAATCCGTTCGTCAACAGCTCGCGCGCAATGCTCAACGACGGGTTCTCCACTTACCATTCGCTGCAGGTCGACTTGCGGCGCCGCTTCGCCTCCGGTCTCAGCCTGGACGGCAACTACACCTTCGGCAAAGCGTTGTCCGATTTTGACGGCGACGACAACACATTGCTCAACGACTCGCGTCCGAGCTCGATCAACAACAAGTACTACACGACGCAGCAGTTCATGCCGCGGCACCAACTCAAGCTGAATTGGTTTTACGAGCTGCCGGTCGGGCCGGGCAAGACCTGGAATCCGGGCGGCGCGGCGCGGTCGATCTTGGGAGGCTGGCAGGTCGGCGGCTTGCTGAATTTCCGCACTGGACGGCCTCTGTCGATCTATTCCGGCATCGGCACGTTTCACCGCATCGCTATCTCGAGCGAAAACACGGTGGATCTGGCGCAGCCGCTCTCAAACGGCGAGTTGCAGGGGCTGACCGGCAAAATCGACAATGCCGGAGGAGTGTACTGGTTCGATTCCTGCTTATCTGACGTCACCGGCGACGGGAATTGCGACAGCGCCGGGGCGACGCCGGGGCTGTTCCAGCTTCCCCAATCGGGGCAACTCGGCACGCTGCCTCAGACGCCGATCTACGGCCCTTCGCGCTTCCTGCTCGACTTCAATCTCGTCAAGCGCTTCGCAATCCGAGAGGCCACGAACGTCGAGTTCCGCTGGGAAGTGTTCAACCTGCTCAACAATACGAACTTCGATCTGCCGGTCAACAACATCAACTTTTCGAACTTCGGGCAGATTACACGCACGGTCAGCGAGCCGCGTCTGATGCAGTTCGCGCTGAAGCTGAACTTCTAGAGGCGGGCGCCGGGCCCTCGGCGGCGCGGCGGTTGCGCTCCGCGTCGCCCTCCGCGCTCGTCCCGCTCCGCTAGACTGGTCGTCTTGAATCGATGGCGATCTCCGCTCTCATCGTCGACGACGAAAAACTGGCGCGCGAGGAACTGACCTTCCTGCTGCAGGACCATCCCGAGGTCGAGGTGGTCGGCGAGGCTTCCAACGGGCCCGAGGCGCTGCAACTGATCGACGAGCACGAGCCGGACATCGTCTTCATCGACGTGCAGATGCCCGGTCTGGACGGCTTGGCCGTCGCGCGCGAGGTAATCGCCAAGGGCGGCCGCGTGCCGCACTTCATCTTCGCCACCGCCTTCGACCAATACGCCGTCGACGCTTTCGAGGTGGCCGCGGCCGATTATCTTCTCAAGCCGATCGAGAAGTCGCGTCTTGAAAAATCCCTGGAGCGCACCAAGAAACTCATGGAGTCGCCGGGCGACGATTCGGCGCAGATGGAGAAGCTGCTGAGCCGCCTCCAGCAAGGTCCCGGCCGGCCTCCGACCAAACTTCTGGTCCGCAACAGCAATCGGATGTTCCTGGTCGACGAGGCCGACGTCATTTACGCGACGATCGACAGCGGCGACATCACCGTCGTCTCCACCTACGTCGAAGGCCTGTCGAACTACCGCACGATCGAGGAACTGCAAACGCACCTCGACGGGGGCCTGTTTTGGCGCGCGCACCGCTCGTATCTGGTCAACATCAATCGCATCAAAGAGGTCGTGCCGTGGTTCAAGTCGACCTATCAGTTGCGGATGAACGACAAGGCCCAGACGGAAATCCCGGTCAGTCGGGCTCAGACCAAACGCCTGCGCGAGCTCTTCAAGCTCTGATCATCCGATGCGGGCCGAAACCCACCCGAGACGGTTGTGTGAAACAATATCGTTCTCGTGCGTGGGGTGACCGAAGCCTAGGATGACGGCGAACGGCGCAGGACTCGTCGTAGGCGGACTATCGAAGCGGTACGAGACTCCCGCGGAACCCCTTGTCGTGCTCGATAATCTGGAATTGGCCCTCGATCGCGGCGATTCGCTCGCCGTGATGGGGCCGTCGGGATCGGGCAAGAGTACGCTTCTTCACATATTGGGAACGCTCGAGCGGCCTAGCTCCGGACGCATCACGCTGGACGGCGACGATGTGCTGGCGCTCGCCGGGGACGCCCTGGCCGCCTTCCGCAACAAGCGTATCGGTTTCGTTTTTCAAGATCACCACCTGCTGCCGCAGTGCACGGCTCTCGAAAACGTCTTGATCCCCGCGCTGGCCGGCGCCGACCGCGAGCCGGACGCCAAGCAGCGAGCCACGGCGCTGCTCGAGCGCGTCGGCATGGCCCAGCGTCTCGATCATCTGCCGAGCGAGTTGTCGGGCGGCGAGCGCCAACGCGTCGCCATCGCTCGGGCGCTGCTTCACAATCCGCTTTTGCTGCTCGCTGACGAGCCGACGGGGAACCTCGACCGCAAGCGGGCCGATGAGGCGGCCGACTTGCTCTTGGAACTGCAAAAAGAAGCGGAATCGATCCTGGTTTTGGTGACCCACAGCGAGGATCTGGCGCGGCGCTTCCCGCGCCAAGCCGAACTCATCGACGGCAAGCTCGACTACAGATAACTCTCATGCAGCACATCCGTACATTGGGAATCATCTTGGCCGGCGGCAAAGGCACTCGCCTTTATCCATTGACCCGCGAACGCAGCAAACCGGCGGTCCCTTTCGGGGGCAAGTACCGCATCTGCGATTTCGTGCTCAGTAATTTCATCAACTCGGGCATCTATTCGCTCTACGTGTTGACGCAGTTCAAGAGCCAGTCGCTGCTGCAGCACTTGCGCGACGCCTGGCAGTTTTCGCCGCTGCTGCAAAATCAGTACATCATCCCCGTACCGGCGCAGATGCGCAAAGGCGAGCATTGGTACAAGGGAACCTCTGACGCCATCTATCAAAACATCCACCTCCTCGAGCTCTCCAAACCCGAAATCGTCGCAGTGTTCGGCGCGGACCACGTCTACCGCATGGACGTGACCCAAATGATCAGCTACCACCGCGATAAGGAGTCGAAAGGGACGATCGCCGCCCTTCCTATTCCCGTGGAGGAGGCGAGCCAGTTCGGCACGATGAAGATCGATGACGACTGGCGCATCCTGGAATTCTACGAGAAGACCGCTGATCCTCCCGAAATTCCCGGGCGGGCCGGCTGGACGCTGGCCTCGATGGGCAACTACATCTTCGACACGGACGTGCTGGTCACCGAGCTCAGGCGCGATGCCGCCAATCCGGATTCGGATCATGACTTCGGCAAGAACATCCTGCCCGAGATGATCCACGAGCACCCGATCTTCGCCTACGACTTCTTTTCGAATGTGGTGCCGGGCGAGTTGCCCGAGAATCGCGGCTACTGGCGCGACGTCGGATCCATCGAAGCCTACTACGAGGCCAACATGGACCTGCGGTCGGTGAAACCTGCACTCAACCTTTACAACTACCAGTGGCCGCTGCGCACGGCCGAGTACCCGCAAGGTCCGAGCAAGTTCACCTTCGACGAGGAGGGGCGTCGCGGCCACGCTTTGAATTCAGTGGTCTCGGAGGGCTGCATTCTGGCGGGCGGTGAGGTGGTGAACACAGTACTCGGGCGGCGCGTGTTTATCGACAATGGCGCGGTCGTCCAGGATTCGATCGTCATGGACGGCTGCCACATCGGAGCCGGCGCAAAGATCAAGCGCGCCATCATCGACAAGAACGCTCGCGTGCCCGCCGGAGCGAAGATCGGGTTCGACGTCGAGCAAGACCGCGACCGTTTCCACGTCTCCGACTCGGGAATCGTCGTGGTCGAGGGCCACCGCTCGCCGATCCCGATTTCCTCGGCGGCCATCTAACCCCGTCTATACAATGAGCGCAGGGAATGATCCCCCTGCGCTTATTGCTGCTCACCGTGTCGGCGTGTCTGACGTTGGCGGCGTCGAACGTCCACGAGCAGCTCGACCGGCTGCTGGCGCTGAAGCTGGACCCGGCCGCCTGCTACCGAGTGCGCGACCTGTTCCTCGAGCGCGACGACGTCAAGTTGTACTTCACCGACGGCTATTTGATCTTCGCGGAGGCGCTCGAGGGCCGCGAGGCGGCGGCGCTCTTCCTGGCCGACAAGCCGACCGATCAGGGCGAGATTCTCGTCATCCCGCCGAACCCGCAGGAACGGGAATCGCTAAGCCGCCATATCGGCGACGCGGTGCTCAACCACAAGTTTCGCAGCGCCCTGTTGCTGTCCAGCGACGACACGGCGCGCGTGCTGCATCAGGCGATCGCGGAAAGCTCGTCGGCGAAGCTCGACCCGACCAAGGGCGACGCCTTGGCGAAGAGCTGGTCTCCGGTGCTCAAGAACATCATCGAAGGGGTCGCCGTGCGGCTGCTGGCCGACCTCACTTCGGACATTCCAGAGAAAGAAGGCTTCTTCGCCGCGGCGATCGGCGGCGGGCCCAAGGGCCGCTTCGACGTCATCGTCGACCCGCGAGCGCAAGAGCAGGTCTGGGTCGGTCAGGTGACGTTCCGCGACGGCCGCCGCCGCTATGAGACCTGGTGCGAGTTCGAGGGGCGCACATTCCGCGAGGGGCTGCGGGCGCCGGTGGACTTCGGGGCCAACGTCGAACGCTATCGCATCGAGGCGAATTTGCTCGACGACCTGTCGATGCAGGTCACCGCGGCCCTCGACATGGTCATCGACTCGGAGGGGAGGCGCAGTCTCCCGTTCGACATCTCCAAGCAGCTCGAGGTGACGGCGGCGCGGGTGAACGGCGCCTCGGCCGAATTCCTGCAACTGTCGCCGACGGCATCCGACGGCGACCGCAGACAGAATACGCTCGTGCTGCTCGAGCTGCCCCAACAATTCGATCGCGGCGAAAAGCTGAAGGTCGAGCTCGATTACCGCGGTCGGGTGATCACCAAGGCCGGCAACGGCGTCTATTTCGTCGGCAGCCGCGGCAACTGGTATCCCCGCGGGCGCTTCGAGTTCAGCCGCTACGAATTGACGTTCCATCACCCGGCCGACCTCGAAGTGGTGGCCACCGGCGAGCTGATCGAGCGGACTGAGGAAGCCGGACGCCGCACTTCACGCTTCCGGGCCGAGCAGCCGCTGCGCTTTGCGGGGTTCAATCTGGGGTCGTTCGTCTCCACGACGCGCGAGGTCGAGGGCCGCCGCCTCGAGGTGCGGGCAAACCGCCTCGCTGAGGAACGGCTGCAGGCTCCGAAGGCCCCGATCGTCATGGTCGATCCCGGCTCGCTGGGCAGGCCGCGGATCAGCCGGGGCGCGCCGCTGATCGTCAAGCCCGAACCGCCGCCGATCCGGCCGTCCGAGCGCATCGAGGAAGTCGCTGATGAGGCCGCCGATACGCTTCGCTTTCTGATCGACAAGCTCGGGCCGCCGCCGACTTCGGTGATCGCCGTGACGCCCATCCCCGGCTTCTTCGGACAAGGCTTTCCGGGGCTGGTTTACGCCTCGACTCTCAGCTATCTCGACGACCGCAAGCCGCCGCTCAGCGCGATGTCGGAAGCCAACCGGTTCTTTTACCGGCGCATGCTGCTGCCGCACGAGCTGTCGCACCAGTGGTGGGGCAATCTGGTGTCGATCGACAACTTAGCGGACGCCTGGACGATGGAAGCGCTCGCGACTTACACGTCTCTGCTCTACATCGAGGACAAATTCGGACGGGCGGAACTGGAGAAGATCTTGGGTTGGTATCGCGACGACCTGCTCCGCGAATCCGACTCCGGCGAGGCGGTCGACGAGGCCGGGCCGATCGCGATGGGCGAGCGGCTGCGCGACGCCAAGGCCGAATCCGCATACCAGATCATCGTGTATGAGAAGGGTGCGTGGGTTTTCCACATGCTGCGCTCCGCGATGGGCGACGACGCGTTCGGGCGCTTCCTGCGGGCGCTCACCGAGCGCTTCGCTTTTCAGTCGTTGACGGACGCCAAACTGCGGCGGGCCGCTCAGGAATTTCTGCCGGAAGGGTATCCCGACAAGGAACTGCGTGATTTCTTCGATCAGTGGGTCTACCACACCGGCATTCCGCGCTTCTCGGCCAGTTGGAAGCAGCAGCGCAACCAGCTCGAGATCACCCTGCGCCAACGCGGCGTGCCGGAAAACTTTACCTACTCCGTGCCGATCGAGATCGGCCTCGCCGACGGCAGTACGTTAGAAAAGATCGTCGTGACCGAAGGCGAAAAGACCGTCGTGCAAGTCAACGTCTCGGCGCGGGCGAACGCCGTGAAGGTCGACCCCGGCCGCCGCCTGCTCGCCGTGATCGAAGGAACCTGAGATCGGCGCGGGCGCCGCACGTTTCTGATATGTTGCAAGGCTGCCCACGGGAGTGAGCATGGGATTCCGTATCGCATCGGACTACGAGCCGCGCGGCGACCAAGGCGCCGCGATCGAACAGTTGGCGCGCGGCGTCGAGGACGGCGAGGCGCATCAGACCCTGCTCGGCGTCACCGGCTCGGGCAAGACCTTCACGGTCGCGAAGGTGATCGAGCAAACCGGGCGCCCGGCGCTGATCCTGGCGCACAACAAGACCTTGGCCGCCCAGCTCTATCACGAGTTCCGTTCCTTCTTCCCCAACAGCGCGGTCGAATACTTCGTCTCCTACTACGACTACTACCAGCCCGAAGCTTACATCCCGACGAGCGACACCTACATCGAGAAAGAGTCCACGATCAACGACGAGCTCGACAAGCTACGCATGTCGGCGACGCGCTCGCTGTTCGAGCGCCGCGACTGCGTCATCGTCGCGAGCGTCAGTTGCATCTACGGACTCGGCTCGCCGGAAGCCTACTACGGCATGCTTCTGATGCTCGAGCACGGGCAACGCATCAAGCGCGAAGACGTGGTCCGGCAACTCGTCAAGATCCTTTACCACCGCAAGGACGGCGAGCTGCAGCGCGGCGCCTTCCGAGTTGTGGGCGACGTCATCGAGGTGTATCCAACCTACGACGACTATGCGTACCGCATCGAGCTGTGGGGCGACGAGATCGACCGCTTGTCGCAGATCGATCCCCTGCTCGGCCAAACCAAGCAAACCTACCAGCGGCTGCCGATCTTCCCCGCGTCGCACTACGTCATGTCGGACGAGCAGCGCGACCGCGCCATCGGCTCGATTCTCGAGGAATTGGATTGGTGGAACGGCGAGCAACGCAACAACGGCAAGCTGCTCGAAGCGCAGCGGCTCAGCCAACGCACGCAGTTCGACATCGAGATGATGCGCTCGATCGGCTACTGTCACGGCATCGAGAATTACTCGCGGCACTTCTCGGGACGGCTGCCGGGCGAGCCGCCTCCGACGCTGCTCGACTACCTGCCGAGCGATTCGCTGATCTTCATCGACGAGAGCCACCAGACCGTGCCCCAACTGCACGCCATGTATCACGGCGACCGCTCCCGTAAGGAAACTCTGGTCGAGTTCGGCTTCCGTCTGCCCAGCGCGCTCGACAACCGCCCGTTGACGTTCGAGGAGTTCGAAAACCGCGTGCACCAGGTCATCTACGTCTCCGCGACGCCCGGGCCGTACGAGCTCACCAAGTCGTGCGGCGTCGTGGCCGAGCAGGTGGTGCGGCCGACCGGGCTGCTCGATCCGGTCGTCGAGATCCGCCCCGTTCGCGGCCAGGTCGACGACCTGCTGGAGCAAATCCGGCTGCGCGTCGAACGCAATGAACGCGTGCTGGTCACGACTCTCACCAAACGCATGGCGGAGGATTTGTCGGAGTACTATTCCGAGGCCGGCGTCAAATGCCGTTACTTGCACTCGGAGATCGACACCCTCGAACGCGTCAAGACGTTGCGCGACCTGCGAAAAGGCGAGTTCGACGTCTTGGTCGGCGTCAATCTGCTGCGCGAGGGACTGGACCTGCCCGAGGTCTCCCTCGTCGCGATACTCGACGCCGACAAGGAAGGCTTTTTGCGCTCGGCGGGCGCGCTCATTCAGACGATCGGACGCGCGGCGCGGCACGTTGAAGGCCGCGCTATGCTCTATGCGGACAATATGACCGACAGCATGCGCAAAGCGCTCGACGAGACCGACAGGCGTCGAGTGATTCAACAGCGCTACAACGAAGAAAACGGTATTACGCCCGAAACCATCCGTAAGCCGATCGACATGAGCCTGGCTCGCATCGTGGAGGCGGATTATTTGCAGGCGCCGATCGAAGAGGAAGCCGCGGATGCGCTGCCCGCCAGTGCGGAAGAAATGATGAAATTGGTGGAAAAACTGGAGATCAGGATGCGCGAAGCCGCCAAAGCGTTTGAGTTTGAAAAGGCCGCGGAGATTCGCGACCGGATCAAAGCTTTGAAGACGCGTGACATCAAGAGCCTCACCGAGGCGAAGGCTTCGTGAAGACAATCGGATTGGTCGGCCCCGGGCGTGTGGGGCGGACCTTTGCGGCGCTGCTACCGCCTGACCGTTTTAACCTTGGCGCCGTCCTCGCGAGCTCTTGGGTTTCTTCCAAGCGTGCGGTGCGAGAGCTGCGACGCGGCGGGGCCGCTCGGGGATTCGAGGATTTTGCGGATTGCGATTGGATTCTGATCGCCACGCCCGGCGACGCGTTTGGAACCGTCTGTGAAGACCTTTTGAAATCGGCTTTGAAGCTGGACCGCAAGATCTTGCTGCATACGGCCGCCCCCGGCTTCGACGGCGCGACGGCGCTGTTGCGCGAACAAGGCGCCGCCGTCGGACGCCTGTACCCGATCAACCTGTTTCAACGGCCGAGCCGTTCCTTAGCGGGCGTGCCGTTTTTGATCGGCGGCGACCTGCGCGCACTGCGTGCCGCTCGAGCGCTTATCAGCACCGTCGGCGGCGAGGCGTTGCGCCCCAGCGAAGCGGCATGTGCGCAAGCGGTGGCCGCCGCCTCGCTCCTTCCAAATGCGCTTTTCGATCTTCTCAACGTGGTCGTGGGAAACATGGCGGCGGCGGGAGTCCCGCGCAAGAAAGCCGTAGCCGCTCTATCCCAGCTCGTTGACTCGACAATGCGGGCGTACGCTCGCTCGAGCCGCCAGGTAAGACGGGATGCTTCGGCTCAGGCTGACGCGTATCACACCGCCGAGCAACAGCCTCCGTTGGACCCGGACGAATCGGCCCGAGTCTTGAGCTCGTTGCTGCGATGGACGATGGAGATTCATGGCTATGACCCGAAGAAGCTGGCTGCGCGGGCTGCTCGCGACAACAGCGCTTGCGGCGAGCGCGAGTACGAAGAAGCCGAAGCCTACGCCCAAGCTGGAGCGTCTTGACATCAACAACGCATCGGCCGCCGAATTGGAGCGATTGCCGGGCATCGGCCCCGAGCGAGCCCGCATGATCATCGAAATGCGGAAGCGCAACGGCCCGTTCCGCTGCGTCGAGGAATTGCGCGCGCTGCCGCGCCTCAGCGACAAGCAATATGACAAGGTGCGGGAGCGCATCGAGGTCTCCGGCCCGAGCGCTCGCGCCGACTGCGCCGCCGCTTCGGCGCGCCGCTGATCAGAGGTCCGAGAAGCCGCTCACTTCAACCGCCGACGCCTCCGCCGCGGCCTCGACCTTGTCCGAGCACAGCGCCGCGAGCTCCGCCTCGCGACTCTCCTTGAGCCGCGTCGGCGCGCCGCGCAACTCCTGCGTGCAGCGCCCGGGGTGAGTCATCAACTCGGTCACGCCCTCCGGCAGAGTCTCGATCAGCCGCACCAGCTCCGCTTCTCGCAGCGACCCGGTCAACTGGAACCCGGCGAAATGATCGGTGGATCGCATCCCGACCGCGCTGATCTTGGTTTCGAATCCGTTGCGCGCCGTCGCTAGGGCGCGGCTCACGACGCGGCGCTTCCAGTCCGCTGCGCCCGCCGCGGCGGTGAGCGGCAAATCGAAAGGTCGTCGAACCCAACGAATCCCGTACTCGGGCGCGATATCGAGGAGCGCATCCAACACCTGCGGAATCAGGTGCGTGTGCTTGTGGGCGTCGATGTGCCGCGGCTCAAGGCCCGCCGCCGCGATCTTCTCGATCTGGGCGCGCGCCTCGTCGCGAATCGCCGCCGGCTTCCATGAATTGCCGAGCGCCGCGAGCAGCCCGGGAACGGAGTCGGGGAAAACGGTTCCGGGCTTGGTCAGCGGCTCTCCGCCGACCAAGACAAAGTGGACGCCGACCTGAAGGCCCGGATTTTCGCCCGCCAGCCGCGCGGCGTCGTCGAAGGCCGACCCGTTCGCCATCAGCGTCGTCGCGCGCAGGATGCCGTGTTGAAACGCCTCGACGATTCCCGCATTCACGTCTCGCGTGAAGCCAAAGTCGTCGGCGTTGACGATGAGTCGACGCGACATCGAAGCCGCTTATCGTAGCGAAATCCGCCGCCGCGAAATTCTAGTCGGACTTGATACGCGTCGAATACTCCTTCAGCTCGCCCAGCGCGGCCGAATTGGAATCCGCGGACAGCGGGTTGCCGCTCAAATCGACGCTCCAGTAGCGCGCGAAGCGCTGCTCGCCGCTCACGTCGGTCTCCACCATGTGAGCCAGCGGCGAGATGTCCTTGATCTGATTGTCTGCGAGGTTCAAGCGCATCAGCTCATGGAGAGCCGCCAACGGGCTCACGTCTGAAATTTGGTTCTTCGCCAGGCTGAGACTCGACAGCCGCTCGATCTTGGAGAGCGGCGTCAGATCCGAGATGCGATTGCCGTCCAGGTAAAGCGAACCGAGTTTCGTGAGACCGCTCAAAGGGGTGAGGTCGGCGACGGCGTTGTCGGACATATAGAGCGAGCGCAGATTCGCGAGACCGCTCAACGGCGAGATGTCGGAGACTTGGTTGCCGGACAGCTCGATGTACTGCAATCGCTCGAGCTTCGCGAGCGGTGCAATGTCTTTGACCTTGTTGTTCGACAGGGTCAGGCTCTGGATCAGCGTCAGCGTCTCGAGCGCCGCCAGGTCGGCGACCTGGTTGTCGGCCAAGTCAAGCAGCATCAGCCGTTTACAGTTTTCGATGCCGCGAAGGTCCTGGATGCCGGCCCCTTTGGCGACGATCTGCGAAAGATCCTTGACATCGTCCGCCGTCAGAGGCTCGTGGGTGTCGCGCTTTGCGAACACGTTCTTGCGAACCGCGGCTTCGAGGGCGGGATCGGGGAACAGCGGCTCCGCCGATCGCACGGCGGGAACCGAGAGCGAGAGAGCGAAAACGGCGACGGCAAAAGTCGTCCGCGAAGAGCTCGTCATTCGAAATGCCTCCTTTAAGCGAATCGAGTGTTGAGCTGCTCGAGGCCCGGCGCAACGTGGCGTTGAGGCCGGTCGACAACCAGCATACGGATATTATTTTGCGAGCGCGGAGGGCTCGAAGCAAGTCCGGCCGCCTCCGGGGCGTCTCGCCTTCATCCGGGGAACCAAGAAAACGTCGGCGCGGCTCGACTTTTTCCTCTCCCCAAGCGTCTTACTCCCTCAGGCGTTAGTTTCGGACCTATTGCTCTCAAAACATGGGCTGTGATATTGTTTTATGCGTGAGACGGGCGCTCGCTGTAGGGGCGGTGCTAGCCATTGTTCCCTGCTTCGCCGAGCCGCTGGCAGTACCAGGTTCGTCGGAATCGGTCGCCCGTGAGTATCGGATTCGAGAGGACGCTTCGACTGGGCGTCTGGTTCGCCAGGCGTTCAAACTTCGAAAATCCGATCGGAACCGCAGTGAATCGTCAGCGCTCGCCGCTCAGGACAAGGTTGTCCAAGGCGAGTCGAGTCAGCCGGCTTCATCGGACGCCGGCAGACTCGATCTCGAAGCCCTGATCCGGCAAACGGCGCAGCGATTCGAAGTGGACCCGGAGTTGGTCCGGGCCGTGATTCGGCAAGAGAGTGCATACGACCCTTACGCGGTTTCAATAAAGGGCGCGAAGGGGTTGATGCAATTGATGCCGGAGACGGCGCGGCGCTTAGGGGTAAAGGACGTTTTTGATCCCGCCGAAAACGTCCATGGGGGGACCAAGCTCCTCCGCATGCTGTTGGATCGTTATGACGGTGATCGCCGTTTAGCCTTGGCGGCATACAACGCCGGTGAGGATGCGGTGAGTCGCTATGACGGAGTTCCTCCCTACCGGGAGACCCAGAACTACGTCGAGCGCATTGTCGGACCCGATCCCGGCCAAACCGCTGGCGAGAGCAATGTTGTCGAGCAAGCCGAGCTTCGTAGTGTGACTGCGATGGTCGAACCCGGCGGCGGGTTGCTTTTCACAGCGGAATAGTTTGAACCGGAGAGGTATTCCTCTTGGAGCGACTCAGCGGGAGAGTCGTAGCGTGGATTGTCGGCTTCGCCTTCCTGGCGTTGGCGGCCGTTCCCGCAACGACAGCCAAAACCGATCGAGAGTTGGCCGCGGAACGCTACCGCAAGGCAGTGGTCCTGCTCGAGGACCTGCACGCGGTGCCCAAGCTCGAGTTGGGTGTGAAGCAGTACGAGTTGGTCGCCGACGCCTTCGAATCGGTCCAGCGCGCCAGCCCTGCCAGCGGATATTGCGATGACGCGCTGCTGGCGGCCGCGGGCGTCTATGCGGAAATGGTCGCGCGCTTCGGGTCCGAACACCGCGATCAGGCCATTCACGCCTATGAGTTCCTGATCCACGAATACCCTTACAGCAAGCATCTCGATGAGGCGCGCGAGCAGATCCGCAAGTTGAAAGCCGGAGAGCGCGCCGCGCCGGCAGCCGCCGACCCGAAGGCGTCGGAAGAGCAGGAGCCGCAGCCGGTGACGGTGTCGGAAGCGACGCCGCCGGCTGATGACTCCGGGCGCGACGCCGACGAGCCTGCGGTGGCGCACGCCTCCGACGCGGGCGCGCAGGTCGTAAAGGCCGCCTTCCGCTACGAGCCGTCCTCCGAGTCGTCGCTCACCGCCGCGGTCGAAGGCGTGATCCGGCCCGCCCCGCCCAGCGCGAACGACTCGACGGCCGCCGTCCGGGACTTGCGCTTTTGGCGGCATCCCGGCTACCTCCGCGTCGTGATCGAGCTCGACGACTTCGCCAAATTCAAGTACGACGCGTTGGCCAATCCGCCGCGGCTCTACTTCGACCTCTACGGTTCGGAGTTATCGGGAGACTTGCTCCGCGGCGTATCGCATGAAATCGACGACCCGATCGTCAGCGCGATCCGGCTCGCCCAAAACCGTCGCACCAAAACACGCCTGGTCCTCGACCTGAAAGACAAGGCCGCGTTCGACGTCGACTGGCTGACAAACCCGCCCCGCATGGTGCTCGAGGTTCGCCCGCAAGGCGGTCCGCCGCCGCGGCGCGACAGCGGCATTATCGACATCACCGAAACGCGGCCGCCGAGCGAGCAGGCCCCGAACGATCAACCCTCCGAGCGGCTCGACGGAGACGGCCGAGGCGGCGCCGAAAAAGACGTTCAACGAAGCGCTCGCGGAGCTGACTTCGCCTGGCGGCGCCACCCTCGAGCATGTATTCGAGAGCGACGACTTGCGCACGCCGCGTCCGGCGCGCGAAGCCCTGGCGCCGCCGGACGACGAGTCGGACGCGGAGGCCGAGGAAGCCGAAGTCGCAACAGTTCGGGAGCGAGCGCCCGATTTCCCCGTCGAGTCACCTGAGGCGGCCTCGACGATGGGGAAAATCTCCCCCCCTCCAACAGCGCTCGCTCCCCCGCCTCCCTCCGCCGCTGTGGCGCCGCCCCACGACGACCTCACCCTGCCTTCTCCCGAGCCGGCGGACGCCACCTCGCGCGGCACCCACAACCTGATTCGCGCGTTGGGCTTGAAGGTCGCCCGCGTCGTCATCGACCCCGGTCACGGCGGCCACGACGTCGGCTCGATCGGTCCTTCGGGTTTGCATGAGAAAGACGTCGTGCTCGACGTTTCCAAGCGCCTCGGCAAGTTGATCGAAGACAACCTCGGCGCCGAGGTCATTTACACCCGCAGCGACGACACATATTCGCGGCCGCAAGATCGGCCGAAGGTCGCCAACAAGGCGCAGGCCGACCTGTTCATCTCGGTTCATGCCAACGCCTCATCGATCCACAGCGTGCGGGGCGTCGAGACCTACTACCTGAACTTCACCACCGATTCCTGGGCGATGAAGGTGGCCTCGCGCGAAAACGCCGGGTCCGACAGCACGGTTCACGAGTTGCAAGACCTGCTCTCGAAGATCGCGCTGAAGGAGCGCATCGAGGAGTCGCGGGAATTCGCCAATCAAGTGCAGTCCTCGCTCTACGGCGGACTCACCAAGACGACCGACGGGCTGCGCAACCGCGGCGTCCGCAAGGCCCCGCTGCTGGCCCTGATCAGCGCGAAAATGCCGGCCATCCTTGCCGAGATCGGCTTCATCTCGAACGCGTCGGACGAGAAGCTGCTCAAGAAGGCCGACTACCGCCAAAAGATCGCCCAAAACCTCTACGACGGCGTGGCGAGCTACATCAACTCGCTGGGCAGCGATCGCCTCACGATGACCGAGCGCGAACGCGCAACCGCGTCTATGGACTGAGGACGGCCCTCCGCCGCTGAGGCCCGCCGCGGCGCATAACTCCAGTTGTGCCGCGAACCGATTCCTTGGTTCGCAGGTCCGCGCCGAGCGTCGTGCTATCCTCAGCGGCGCATGCTGACTCGCCGTTCGTTTCTCGCCGCGGCCGCCGCCGCTCCTGCACTGCTTTCCGCCCGACCCACGGGGCTCCTGATCGACACGCACATTCACCTGTTCTCGGGCGACACCACGCGGTTTCCGTTCCATCCCAACGCCCCGTATCAGCCCGGCCCGGCCGACCTCGCCGAGTACAAGCGGTTCGTTGCCGAGGCGAAGATCGACCACACGGTCGTCGTGCATCCCGAACCGTACCAAGACGATCATCGCTACCTCGAGTATTGCTTGGAGAACGAGCCCTCAAAGGGTTTCTTTAAAGGGACTTGCCTGTTCGATACGCTTGACCCCAAGACCCCGCGGCGCATGGCTGACCTCTCCAAGCGGCATCCCGGCAAGATCGTCGCCTTGCGCGTCCACGAGATGGGTGAACGCGGCGCGCCCTACGAGACCGGCGGAGCGATCAAGAACCGCGACCTCGGCTCGGACGGCATGAGGCGCTGCTGGAAGGCCGCTTCCGACCTGGGCATGGCGATCCAGATGCACATGAAGCCGTTCTTCGCCCCACCGCTCGAAAAGCTGGTCGCCGAGTTCGGCGGCACGTCGGTCGTCATCGACCACCTCGCCCGCAGCGGCATGGGAACCGAGCAGGACTGGCAAGACGTGCTGCGCCTGGCGAAGCACCCCAAGGTCCACATGAAGTACTCCGGGATCAACTACACCTCCCAGCAAGACCCGCCGTACGCCGACGCGAAGCCGCGCGTGAAGCAAGCCTATGAGGCCTTTGGACCCGAGCGGATGATCTGGGGCGGGATGGGCCATTCGATGGAGCAGTTCGAGACCGCTTCGAAGACCCTGGACTTCCTGTTCGACTATGCGCCGGAGAGCGACCGCGCACAGATCCGCGGGCTCACGGCGAAGCGCCTTTTCCGGTTCTGAGCGAGCGGCGGCCCTGCGATAGACTGGGGTCTGAATCCATGCCGACTTACTCGCTCGAGCCCCGCGACGTCGCCCCCGTCGAGTCCCGCTATCGCCGCATCCGCACCAAGCTGCCGGTCCCGGAGTCAATCCCCTTGCTGCAGCGGCTACAGGCCGCCGAGCCGATCGCCATGCAGGGCCAGCCGCCCATCTTGTGGGATTCGGCCGAGGGCTTTCTCGTCCGCGATAAGTGGGGCAACCAGTGGATCGACTGGTCGTCGGGAGTGCTCATCACCAACGCCGGCCACGGCGACCGTCGCATCATCGAAGCGATACGCAAAGTTATCGACAGTAAGCTGCTGACCACATACTGCTTTCCCAACGAGGAACGACTCGCCTTGGTCGAGCGGATTCGGGACCTTCTCCCGGCTCCTCTCGAGAAAGTTTTCTTGCTGACGACCGGCTCGGAGACGGTCGAGTGCGCCATCAAACTCTGCCGCACCCACGGCGTGAAGGTCGGCGGGGCGGCAAAGAACGTGATCGTCTCGTACCGCAACGCTTTCCACGGACGAACGCTCGGCTCGCAGCAGGCCGGCGGCATTCCCAGCCTCAAGAGCTGGATCGGCAACCTCGATCCCGGATTCCTCCAGATCCCTTTTCCGGACGGCTACCGCTGCGAGGACACGTCGTTCGACCTGTTCGAGCGCAGCTTGGCCGAGGCCGGCATCGCGCCCGCGAGCGTAGCGGGCGTCATCCTCGAGACCTACCAGGGCGGCGACGCGGCTTTCGCGCCGCCCGCGTACATGCAGCGGCTGCGCGAGTGGTGCGACCGCCATGCGGTCCTGCTGGTCTGCGACGAGGTGCAGGCTGGATTCGGGCGCACCGGCACGCTTTGGGGATTCGAGCATTACGACATCATTCCGGACCTGACTTGCTTTGGAAAAGGGATCTCCAGTTCCCTGCCCCTCGCCGCCGTCGCGGGCCGCGCCGACATCATGGACCTGCATCCGGCGGGCTCGATGACCTCCACGCACTCGGGCAATCCGGTCTGCTGCGCAGCGGCCCTAGCCGGCATCAACGCCATTCTCGAAGACGGCATGGTAGACAACGCCCGCGAGGTCGGAGCTCGACTTCAAAGCGGCCTGCAGCAGATCGCGGCCGACGCCGCGGAAGTCGCCGCGGTCCTGGGCAAGGGCATGGTGGCGGGTTTCGTGGTCGTCGATCCCTCGACCGGCGAGCCCGACGCACGGCTGGCGTTCGAGATTGTGCGCCGCGCGGTCGAAAAGGGCGTCTTGATGTTTTCGCCGGTCGGCTTCGGCGGCGGAACAGTCAAGATCGCGCCGCCCCTGATGCTCACCCATGACGCGCTCGACGATTCCCTCGAGGCCTTCCGCGAATCCGTCGCCGAAAGCGTCGCAGCTCGCCGCGAAGAGCGCAGCCCGGTCCGGGCTTGACGCTTTTTCGACCGCGCCCTGTAACATTCGGTCCGGCGTGACGATCAATGAGCGTTGCAGGCCGTGGCCGTCCCGGTGTACAACATAAAAATAGGAAACTGTTCGACTTTCGGTGAATACTGTTAGTTGCGGTGGACGTGATAACCTGAAAATTCGCGCCCGCCTTTTACGTGCGTTCGAGAGGACTGCACGGTCTTTTGTGTCTTTGTCGCTGTTCCGTCCGGTTCGAGGAACTGATCCATGTCTCTACGCTCTACGCTTCCCATCACACTCTTCGTGCTCGGAGTTAGCTCGCTGTTCGGGCAAGGCCTCGACACGACGGCGCAAAAGGACGACTGGGAGGAAATCAATTTTGAGTTCGATTCCGCCGTCCTGACCGACGGGTACCCCAGCCTGCTGCGGCTGGCCGACCTGCTCAACCAAAATCCCGACTATAAGGTCGAACTGATTGGAAACACGGATTTCCGCGGCACAGACGAATACAACATTGGGCTGGGGCGGCGGCGCGCCGAGACGGTCCAATCCTTCCTGATCAAATACGGCGCGCGTCAGGACCAAATCACGATCAATAGCCAAGGCGAGCAGAGCCCTAAGGTGCCGAACGAGACCGATGAGGGCCGCTGGATGAACCGCCGCGTGACGATGAACGTGAAGGACGCGGAAGGCCGGCGCATCTCGGACGGCGGCGTAAAGGAAGCGATCGAGGGCATCGAGAAATCCGGGATGTCGGACGACTGCTGCAACCAAATCCTCGATAAGTTATCGAAACTCGACGATATTCTCGATCTGCTCAAGAACCTCAAGGACGAGAACGACAAGCTGAAGGCCGACGTCGCACAACTCAAGGAGAAGGCCGCCGAGCCCCCGAACTACCCGCAGCCGCCTTCCCCGGCCGAAGTCGCCGGCGCGGTCCGCAAAGAAGTCGAGGACTACGACCAGAACAAGCCCCAGAACAAATACGCGACCTTCAATATCAACGCCGGGCCGTCGTCGGACAGCGGCAACCTGAGCGTCAGCGGTCAGGGCCGCGTCTTCATTCCGTTCGCCAAGCGCCACGCCATCCAGACCCAAGGCGAATACATGCACTACTTCGGGCGTGACGAGGGCCAGATGGACCTCGGTCTCGTCAGCCGCTACGGCGACGTGCAAGTCGGCGGCTTCTCGAGCTTCAAGTACGTCAAATTCGACGAGTGGGACAAGGTCGGCGCGCTCGGCCAGGGCGCCTTCACATTGGATTACGTGTTCAACCGCGGCCGCGTCGGGTTCTTCGGCACGAAGGCGTTTCTCGACGGAGCGGTGGTCAACACCGCCCTGCTGCGGCGCAACGTCATCGAAGAGACTTACCTGCGCGTCACCGATCAGGCGGGCGTATCGGCCGCGGTCGCGGCCTGGGGCCCGGCCTGGTTCGAGGGCAATTTCGGCGCGCTGTTCCGCCACGGCGGAAGCAACAAGCCGGGCGGCACCATCCGCTACATTCATCCGCTCAACAGCAGCCAAACGATCGCCCTCACGCTCGAAGGCGGCTTGAACGAAACCTATTTGAGCAACGACAACAGCGGACGTTTCGTCGTCGGTCTGCAGTTCGGCAAGTGGATGTCGCCGAAGAATTACGCCGACGCGGGCGACGCTCCGGTCCCGGTCGACGTGCCGCGCGTGCGCTACGAAGTGCTCAAGCGTGAGATCCGCACCGGCAACGACTCGCCGGTCGCCGACGCCGGCCCCGACCAGATCGGCATCGATCCGGGCGACGTCACCCTAGACGGTTCGGGCTCGTACGATCCGGACAACGACCCGATGACCTTCGAGTGGACGCAGGTGGGCGGCGACCCGGTCACCCTCAACGGCGCGAGCTCGGCGCAGGCCAGCTTCACCGCCGAGGAGGGCAAGAGCTATTTCTTCCGCTTGACCGTCAAGGACGACCAGGGCGGCATGGGCACCGACCGCGTAACAGTCCAGGTTTCCGAGCCTAAGGACATCGTCATTCGCCGCTTCCGCGTCGAGCCCGGCAAGGTGAACGCCGGTCAGCCGGTCACCATCACCTGGGATGTCGGCAACGCCGAGAAGGTGGAGATCACCGGCCTCGGCGAAGTCGGCAATACGGGCACGTCGACCATTCCGGTCAACGAGACCACCAACTTCACGCTGACCGCCACTGCGGGCGACCGCAAGGCGAGCGAGACGCAGACCGTCGAGGTCGTGCCCTTCCCGCTGCCTACCGTGGTCAGCTTCACGGCTGATCCGCTCATGATCGAGCGCGGCGACGCGACGGTGCTGAGCTGGCAGACCGAAGGCGCCGACTCGGTGATGATCGAAGGCATCGGCTCGGTGGGCACCAGCGGCACCGCCACGGTTTCGCCGACCGAGACGACGACCTACATCCTGACCGCACGTAACGCCTCGGGCGAAGTCACCAAGACCGTTTCGGTCCGGGTTGTGTCGCCTGGCGCGCCGCGCATCCTCAGCTTCGCCGCAACTCCGGCGGAGATCGGCGCGGGCGAGCCGTCAACGCTGATCTGGGAGGTCGAGAACGCCGACACGGTCACGATCAGCGACCTCGGTCCGGTCGACGCCAAGGGCACGAGCGACGTGTCGCCGGCGACGACCACCACTTACACCTTGACCGCCAAGAATGCGACGGGCGAGGTCACAGCGACGGCGACGGTCACCGTCCGCACGCCGGTCCGCATCGTCTCGTTCAAGGCCGACAAGACCACGGTCCAAAACCCCGGCGACCCGGCGACATTGTCGTGGGTGGTCGAGAACGCGACCCACGTCGAGCTGGTCAACTACGGACCCGTCGAGACCACCGGATCGCAAACCGTCAATCCGGTCGGCGAGACGGTCTACACGCTGATCGCCTACGGCGTCCGCTCGCAGGTGGAAGCCACCGTCGAGCTGAACGTCGAAAACGAGAATAAGAGCCCGATTGCGATCGCGGAAGCGCCGCGCGCGATTCTGGTTCCCTCCGGCACACAGACCGGCAAGGGCACGCTTGACGGGTCGAAATCGTACGACCCGGACGGCGACCCGATCACCTACCAGTGGACGTCGATCGGCCCGCTGCAAGCGAATATCACCAATCCCAAGGCCGTTAACCCGACCGTCGAGTTCGTGAGCGGCTACGGACGCTACGAGTTCCAGTTGTCGGTCACCGACGACAAGGGCGCGATGGGCATGGATCAGGTGGTGGTGTTCTGGGTGGATCCGTAGAGATTCGCCCCAACCGAAACCCAAAGCAGGGCGCGGCGCAAGCCGCGCCCTTTTTCGTCGCGCGGACGTGCTGGTCGCGCCCTCACGGGCGCGGCTCTGTCGCTTGCTATTAAGCCGCGGAACGTCGTTGGATGGCGAGCCGGCCCCACCGTCAGGAGTATCATTGACGACGATGAGGCGCCTTTTGTGGATCTCGCTCCTGGCTTGCTGCGGCGCGGCGAGCGGTCCGGCCGCCGTCGACTTCCAGCGTGAGATCCAGCCGATCCTCAGAAAGTGCCTGCCCTGCCACGGCCGCGACGAAGGCAGCCGCCAAGCCAACTTCCGTCTCGACTCCTTTGAAAACGCCACCGGCGCCACAGGCGGCTACCCAGGCATTACGCCGGGCGACAGCGCCGCCAGCCGCGTCATCGTTCGCGTCAAAGATCCGAAGCATCCCATGCCGCCCGCCGGAGATCGGCTGACCGCAGGCGAGATGGGGCTGCTCGAGCAGTGGATCGACGCCGGCGCGAACTATAAGCGCCACTGGTCGTTTGAAAAGCCCGCGCGGCCTGATGTCCCGAAGCTCACGAGCGACTGGACGCGCAACGAGATCGACGGCTTCGTCCTTGCGCGGCTCGAGAAGGAAGGCCTGAAGCCCTCGGAACAAGCCGATCGCTACACGCTGATCCGCCGCCTGGCGCTCGACCTGACCGGACTTCCGCCCGACCCCGCTCTGGTCGAGAAGTTCGTCGCCGACGATTCGCCCGACGCCTACGAAAGAGTCGTCGACACGCTGCTGAACTCGCCGCACTTCGGCGAGCGTTGGGCGCGCGTCTGGCTCGACCTGGCCCGCTACGCCGACTCGCAAGGCTACGAGAAGGACCGCCTGCGCACCATGTGGCCCTACCGCGACTGGGTGATTCGCGCGCTCAACGCGAACATGCCCTTCGACCGCTTCACGATTCTGCAGCTTGCGGGCGACCTGCTGCCCGTGCCGACCCAAGACCAGCTCATCGCGACGGGCTTCCATCGCAACACGATGACCAACACCGAGGGCGGCACCGACGACGAGGAGTTTCGCGACGCCGCCGTCAAGGACCGCGTCGCGACGACCGGCCAGGTCTGGATGGGGCTCACGGTCGGCTGCGCGCAATGCCATTCGCACAAGTACGACCCCATCTCGCACACCGAGTTCTATCAGCTCTACGCGTTCTTCAACCAGACCGCGGACTCCGACAAGGGCGACGATCGGCCAACGCTCGAGGTCGACCACCTCGATGTAGACGACATCGAGAAAGACGCCGTCTCGACGCTGATCATGCGGGACTTGCCGCCGGACGAGCGCCGCGAGACGCATGTCGAGGAGCGCGGCAGCTTCCTTTCGCCGGGCGAGAAGGTCGAGCCAGGCGTGCCGGCGGCGTTCAACGCGTTCCCGGACAGTTGGCCGAGGAATCGCCTCGGCCTCGCCAAGTGGATCGTCTCGAAAGACAATCCCCTGACGGCGCGCGTGGCGGTGAATCGCATGTGGGCGCGGCTGTTCGGCGTCGGGATCGTCGAGACCGAAGAGGACTTCGGCACGCAAGGCATGCCGCCCTCGAATCCGGAGCTGCTCGACTGGCTCGCGACCGAGTTCATGCGGCTCGACTGGGACGTCAAAGGCATCCTCAAGACGATGGTCCTGTCGGCGACGTACCGGCAGTCGTCGGATCTCGCCCCGGAGCTCGAAAAGAAGGACCCCAAGAACCGGCTGCTCGCGCGCGGCCCGCGCTTCCGTCTCTCGGCCGAGATGGTGCGCGACCAGGCGCTGGCGGCGAGCGGGCTGCTGAACGGCAAGCTCTACGGACCGCCCGTGATGCCGTGGCAGCCCAACGGCATCTGGCAGGTGGTCTACAGCTCGGAGGCCTGGCGAACCAGCGAAGGCGACGACCGCTACCGACGCTCGCTCTACACGCTGTGGCGGCGCACTTCGCCCTACCCGTCGATGACGACGTTCGACGCGCCGTCGGGCGAGGTTTGCACGGTGCGGCGCATTCGCACGAACACGCCGCTGCAAGCCTTGGTCACGCTGAACGATCCGACGCTGATGGAAGCGGCGCAGCGCTTGGCCGCCCGCGCCGAGGAGAAAAAGCCCGCCGACACGGCCGAACGCCTGTTCCGCCTGGCGCTCGTGCGCCCCCCAACCGAGGCGGAAGTCGAGCGCGTCGTCCAGCTCCACGACGACGCGGAAAAGGAGCTCTCCAAGGATCGCGAGCGAGCCCGCGAGCTGCTGCACTACGACAAGGTGCTCTACACCGAGGACCGCACCGTCGAGCTCGTCTCCGATGTCCGTACAGACGGCGCGGAGTGGCGCTACACCATCGAAAAGCCCTCGGAGGATTGGGCGCTGCCGGGGTTCAACGACTCCCGCTGGGACAAGGGCGCCGGCGCGTTCGGACGCATGTTCAAGAAAGAAGGCGACGACGAGGACCCGACCAAGGAGCTCGAGATCGCGACCGACTGGCACAGCGACGAGCTTTGGCTGCGCAAAGAGTTCGACGTCGACGAGAAGGGGCTCACTGATCTGACGATCTATGCGCGAGCGTCGGCTCACTTCGAGGCCTTCCTCAACGGCGTGCCGGCGGCGGACTCGGTGCAAGAGTCCGGGACGCATACGGGGTACTCCGTCTATCCGGCGGCGGCGAAGACCATCAGGCCGGGCAAGAACGTGCTCGCGGTCCGGGTCTTTCGCAGCCGTCCGCCGGAGGCCGGCCAGCACGTGGACATCGGTCTGCAAGCGTTGCGTCCCGCCGACCTGACCAAGAGCCGCGACGAAGCCGATCGCGCCGCGTGGGTCGTCGCCGCGAACGTCGTGCTCAACCTCGATGAGACCCTGACCAAGAGATAGCCATGCTTACCCGTCTCAAACAAGCGCACTCGCAAACTCGGAGGCACTTCCTCGAACGCTGCCAACTGGGGCTGGCCGGCATGTTCTTGGCCGATGTCGCTGGGGCGGCGAACCTCGACAACCCGCTCGCGCCCAAGAAGCCGCACTTCCCCGCCCGCGCCAAGTCGGTGATCTACCTCCACATGGCGGGCAGCCCGACGCAGCTCGAGCTGTTCGAGCCCAAGCCGCAGCTTCAGAAGTACGACGGCCAGGACTGCCCGCAGGAGCTGCTCGAGGGCAAGCGCTTCGCCTTCATCAAGGGTGTCCCGAAGTTGCTCGGCACGCCTTTCAAATACGCGCAGTACGGCCAGTCGGGGACTTGGGTCAGCGAGTTGCTGCCGCACTTTTCGAAGGTCGTGGACGAGGTGGCGGTCATCCACTCGATGACCACCGACCAGTTCAACCATGCGCCCGCACAGCTCTATCTGCACACGGGCAACCCGCGGCTGGGCTACGCCTCGATGGGCGCCTGGGCGACTTACGGCCTGGGGACCGAGAATCAAGACCTGCCGGGCTTCGTCGTGCTGGTTAGCGGCAACAGCATTCCCAGCGCGGGCAAGAGCCTGTGGGGCAGCGGCTTCCTGCCGTCGGTCCACCAGGGCGTGCAGTGCCGCACGCAAGGCGACCCGGTGCTCTACCTCAGCGACCCCGAGGGCGTGAGCCGCTCGATGCGGCGCAAGACGCTCGACGCCATCGGCGACCTCAACCGCTTGCAGCAAGAGCACGACGGCGACCCCGAAACCGAGGCGCGCATCTCGCAATACGAGCTGGCCTACCGCATGCAAATCTCCGTCCCCGAGGTGATGGACATCTCGAAGGAGCCGGACGCGGTGCACACAGCCTACGGAACAGAGCCGGGCAAGACGTCGTTCGCCAACAATTGCCTGCTGGCGCGGCGGCTGGTTGAGAACGGTTGCCGCTTCGTGCAGCTTTTCCACTGGGGCTGGGACCACCACGGCGCGTCGCGCCGCGAAGACATCCGCTACGATCTGCCGAAGAAAGCCGCCAGCGTCGACCGGTCGATGGCGGCGTTGATCACCGACCTCAAGCAGCGCGGTCTGCTCGACCAGACGCTCATCGTGTGGGGCGGCGAGTTCGGCCGCACGCCGATGCGCGAAAATCGCCAAGGCAAATACACCGAATACGTCGGCCGCGATCACCACCCCTACGGCTACACGATGTGGATGGCAGGCGGCGGCGTCAAAGGCGGCCTCAACTACGGCGCCACTGACGACATCGGCTACTACGCCGTCGAGAACAAGCTGACGCCGCGCGACTTGCAAGCGACGATTCTCAACCAGCTTGGCCTCGACCCCTACAAGCTCAGCTACTCCTATCAGGGGCTCGACCAACGGCTCATCGGGCCCACCGATGAAGCCCGAATCGTCAAAGACCTGCTCGCCTAGCCGTTAAGGCGAAGAAAACACGTAATCTTTTTGACCCGATCGACGCCTGGTCTTACAATCAACGGTGGGCGTGCGGCTCTGTCAGCCGGACGTCGCGGTTGTGGTCTATGCGCTCGACTCCTACTTATTTTCGATTCCTGATCCTCGCCGCTTGCCTCTGCCCGCTCGGTCTGCGGGCCGCGGACGAAGCGCCGGACGCGGCGGCGTTCGACCAAAGCGTCAAGCCTTTGTTTGAGGGCTCGTGCGTCGCCTGCCACAACGCCGGACTGAAGTCGGGCAATCTCAGCCTCGCCGGCTTCATGAAGATCGATTCGGTCGGCGCCAAGCGCGAAGAGTGGGAGCGCATCGTTCACAAAGTGCGAACCGGCGAGATGCCTCCCAACGGCATTCCGCGGCCTCCCGAAGAAGAGGTCGCGGCCTTCATCAACGTCATCGACAAAGAGACCGATCGCATCGACAGCAACACGCCGGTCGACCCGGGCCGCGTGACGGCGCGCCGCCTCAACCGCCGCGAGTATTCGAATACCATTCGCGACCTGCTGGGCGTGAGCTTCGACGCCACCGGCGACTTCCCGAGCGATGACTTGGGCTACGGCTTCGACAACATCGGCGACGTGCTGACGATCTCGCCCGTGCTCATGGAAAAGTACATGTCGGCGGCGGAGGCGATCTCGCGCCGCGCCATCGGCGCCGATCCGCTGCCGGCCAAGCCGATCGAAGCCGAGTACCAACACAAGGACGGAACGATCCAGCGCATCAACGAGAGCGCTATCGAGGCGCGGCATCGCGTCGATTGGGACGCGGAATACACGATTCGCATCGGCCTGCCAGGCGAACGTCCGGAAGACGCGGCTCCGGTCGAGCTCGGCTTCTTCATGGACGGCAAGCTGCTCCACAAGATGATGGTCGAGACCAAGCCTTCGGGTTTGGTTTACTTCAACCCCTTTTCGGTCGAGGAAATGCGCCTGTTCTTGCCGGCCGGCGATCACACCTTCCGCGCGGCGTTTCTCAACGACCATTTCACGGACGGGATGAGCCGGAAGGACGCCTTTGATCGCGATAAGAACAAGTTTCTCGAGTCGATCACCTTCGTCGGCCCCTTCCCGACCGACGTCATCCCCGAGAGCCGCAAGATGATTCTGACGTGCGACCCGGCGAGCGGCCGGCCTTGCGTCGAGTCGATCATGCGCCGCCTGACGCGGCGCGCCTACCGCCGCCCTGTTACAGACGACGAAGTCGAGGCGCTCGTCAGGTTCTCCGACATGGCATTGAAAGAAGGACTCTCGCCCGAGCAAGGCGTGCAGCTTTCGATCCAGGCCATGTTGGTTTCGCCGAACTACCTGTTTCGCATCGAGAAGGACCCCGACCCGCTCGACCCGACCGCTGTGCACCGTGTATCGGATATCGAGCTGGCCTCGCGGCTAAGCTACTTCCTGTGGAACTCGATGCCCGACGACAAGCTGCTCACGTTAGCCGAGCAGAACAAGCTGCACGAGCCGGCGACGCTGCAAGCGCAGGTCGACCGCATGCTGGCCGACGACCGCTCGGGCGAGATGGCGAAGAATTTCGCGGGCCAGTGGCTCGAGATTCGCAACCTCGACAGCGTCAACCCGGACCCGGAAAAATTCCCGGAGTGGGGCCCCGAGCTGCGCGAGGCGATGCGCACCGAGTCGTTGATGTTCTTCGATTCCGTGTTGCGCGAGAACCGCCCGATGAGCGACTTCATCGACGCTGATTACACGTTCTTGAACGGTCCGCTGGCGAAGCATTACGGGATCGAGGGCGTCAATGGCCCCGACTTCCGTCGCGTGAAGCTCGAAACGGCGGAGCGCGGAGGCGTGCTCGGCCAGGCCGGCGTACTGACCGTGACGAGCTACCCGACGCGGACCTCGCCGGTGATCCGCGGCAAATACGTCCTCGAGCAGATCCTCGGGACGCCGCCGCCGCCCCCGCCGCCCAACGTGCCGCCGCTCGACGAACAGAGCCTCGGCCCGAACGCGACCATGCGCGAGAAACTCGACGCTCACCGCAGCAGCCCGATTTGCGCCTCGTGCCACAACCGCATGGACAATCTGGGCTTCGGGCTGGAGAACTACGACGCGATCGGTCGCTGGCGCACCAAGGACGGCGAAGCGGCCGGTCGATTCGAGCGGCGTGCTGCCCAACGGCGAGAGCTTCCAGTCGCCGGCGGAGATGCGCAAGATCCTGCTCGAGGACATGCCCGAATTCGCGCGCGCGATGACCGAAAAAATGCTGATTTTCGCTCTGGGCAGAGGCTTGGAGCCTTATGATCGAAGAACCATCAACCGGATCGTGGACCACGTCAAGGCGGACGACTACCGCTTCCAGACGTTGATTCACGAGACCGTGGCGAGCTTGCCCTTCCAGGAACGAAGGGGAGAGTTGCCGAAAGAGGCGCCCGCGGCGCGCGAGGAGAAGGCGGAATGAGACGCAAAGCGTTACCGAGACGGACATTTCTGAGGGGGGCCAGCGCCGCGATCGCCCTGCCCTTCCTCGATGCCATGAGCCCGGCGTTCGCCTCCAGCAGCATTCCCGGCAAGAAGCCGCTGCGCATGGGCTTCGTCTACGTTCCGAACGGCGTCATCATGCCGAACTGGAACCCGGACTACGAGGGGCCGCTAAAAGATTTGCCGCCGACTCTCCAGCCGCTCGACGGCCTGCAGCAGGACATGCTCATGATGAGCAACCTGACGCACAACTACGGGCGCGCGCTGCTCGACGGCGCCGGCGACCACGGCCGCTGCTGCGGGTCATACCTCAGCGGCGTCCACGTGCGCAAGAGCGCGGTCGACATCAAGGCCGGCGTATCGTGCGATCAGCTCGTCGCGAATGAAGTGGGTCACGAGACGCGTTTCCCGTCGCTCGAGCTCGGTCTCGAGGACGCGCGCCAGGCGGGTGACTGCGACTCGGGCTACTCCTGCGCTTACACGAACAACCTGGCGTGGCGCAGCGAGTCGCAGCCGCTGCCGCCCGTCTTGAACCCGCGCGAGCTGTTCGAGCGCCTGTTCGGCAAGGACGCACACCTGACGCCCGAGGAGCGCGAGCAGCGCAACCGCTTCCGCAAGAGCATTCTGGATTTCGTCTCCGAAGACACGCGCAAGCTGCAACGCAACCTGGGTCCGACCGACAAGCGCAAGCTCGACGAGTATCTCGGTTCGATCCGCGAGATCGAGCGCCAGATCGAGCGCGCCGAGAAAGACAACAGCCGGATCGATCCCGGCTTCGCCAAGCCCTACGGCGTGCCGGCGGACTTCGCCGAGCACTTCCGGCTGATGACCGACATGCTCACCGTCGCGCTGCAAGCCGACATGAGCCGCGTGTTCACCTTCTTGGTCACGCGCGAGGGGACTTCCCGGCCCTACCGCGAGATCGGCATCGCCGACGGCCACCACCCGCTGACGCACCACTTCGGCGACGAGACGAAGATCGAGAAGGTCAAGAAGATCAACGCTTACCACATGGAGCAGTTCGCCACGTGGATCAAGAAGCTGAAGTCGATCGAAGAGGGCGACGGCACCCTGCTCGATAACTCGATGATCGTCTACGGCGCGGGCTTGTCGGACGGCAACCGTCACACGCATGAGGACCTGCCGACGGTCATGCTGGGCCGCGGCGAGCGGAGCCGTCGTTCCAGGCCGCCGCGTGGTGTACCGCCGCGAGACGCCGATGACCAATCTGTTCCTGTCGATGATGGATCGCATGGGGACGCAGGTCGAAAACTTCGGCGACTCGACCGGGCGTCTCGAAGGACTCGACCTCACCTAGGCGCGGTCGCCAAGACAGCTTTTCGGCCGGGCCCGGCGGGTCCGGCCGTTTTCGTTTGACAGTAGGCGGCTTTCGCCGTTTCTTACAGGCGAGAGCGCCCGCCCATAGCCACTCTTCGATTAGCGCGACTCGGGCTTCGGCGCGGCTTGCTTTTGCTCTTGCTGTTTCTGCTCTTCTTCTTCCTTTTTCAGCTTTTCGCGCTCGAGGAGGCGTTTGAGGAAGCCGGGGACCGGAGCTTCGGCCGGCTCGGCGCGAACCAGCGCAGTCAAGGCGTCGAGCGCGGCCTGCTGTTGCCCGTCGGCGATCTCGACGAGGCGCTGCTTGCCGTCGGCGGAGGGCTCGAGCCGCACCGCGCCGTCGCTCGAGTACTGCAGCGTTCCAGGCTCGGAGAGCTTCCAATATGCGGCGTCGGGAGTCACGGCGTAGAAGGCCGCCAGAGTCGCCGGCGTCGCGGGGCCGACGGCGCCGCCAGCCGCCTTGTAGACGTCGACCAGCGGGTGCTCGGGCATCCACGTGAAGCCGTCGGCGAGGGAGGCGAGCGGGTATTGCACCGCCTCGGCCGTCGATGGGGCGATGGCGACAATCGGCGAGGGCCAGTTGCTGAACAGCTTGTTCGCCGCGGCGACGTCGCCCGACAGATCGCCGCCCACGACGAGGGTCTTGACCTTCGTCGCAATGATGTCGGTCGCGTGATTGAGCGCCTCGGTCTGCACCAGAGCCGTCGCCGGTCCGGTCAGCACGATCAGGGCGTTCTGGTCTTCTTCAGCGGTGAGCGCGTTCCGAATCAGCGCCGCGGAGATCGCCGTGTCGTTGAGGTCCTTGATGGAGGTTTTGAAGAGCGGTTCGCCGTCGGAGTTCTTGCGGTCGAGCGCGGCCTTGACGCAGGCGGGAGGGGCGGCCGGGGAGCCGTTGTCGGAGAGACCGACCGGCAGCCGGCTCCAGCCGCGGCGGAAGCGCTCGGGCAACTTGCGTCCGGCGTACTCGGAATACACAGTGCCAAGCGCATCGACGAACTGCGCCGAAGCCAAGCTCGGGTAGCTCACATTGACCGCCGCGAGCGAGACCTTCGACTCGGAAACCCGTGCGGCGGCATGCAGCACGGTCAGGGCGAGGTACTCATCGACTCCCTCGCCGAAGCCGCCGTCGATGACGATGCCTAGCGGTGACGCCTCTTCCTCTTCAGCCATCGAAAATCACCACTCGTTAGGGTAACGGATGTTTCTAGCCTTGGGTTACCCATCGCGTGGAGAAAGTGCGGCCCTAAAAGCGAGCCGGAGTCGATCGAGCGGGTATAATGGCGCGACTGCAAATGCGACGCCTTACACATCTCCTCCTTTTCGCTTCCGCCTGCCTGCTGTGGACGGGCTGCGCCGGGCCGACGGTCAACGTCTCGGGCGAGCTCGAGCAATGGCACAAGGTCACGCTAACGCTCGACGGGCCCGAGGCGTCCGAGACGGGCGACCCGAACCCGTTCACCGACTATGCGATGACGGTGACGTTCACGCACGAGTCCGGCGCGCCGTCGTATGAAGTCGCCGGCTACTTCGCAGCCGACGGGAACGCGGCGGAAACCAGCGCGACCAGCGGGAACAAGTGGCGGGCGCACCTCGCGCCCGACAAAACGGGCGTTTGGAGCTATGTCGTCTCGTTTCGCAGCGGGCCGCTGTCGGCCGTCAACGGCGGCGGCGAGCCGCTGTCGCCCTATGACGGCGCTAAGGGTCAGTTCACCGTGGCCGCGAGCGACAAGCAGGCGCCGGACTTCCGCGCGCGCGGGCGTCTCGACTACGTCGGCGAGCACTACCTGAAGTTCGCGGGCGACGGCACGCACTTTCTCAAGGCCGGGCCGGATGCGCCCGAGACGTTTTTGGCCTACGAGGACTTCGACGGCACGTCGACCAACAAGATCGCGCTCAAGACCTGGGAGCCGCACATCAAAGACTGGCGCGAGGGCGACCCGACCTGGCAGGGCGGCAAGGGCAAGGGCATGATCGGCGCCTTGAACTACCTGGCAGACAAGGGCCTCAATGCGTTCTCGTTCTTGACGTACAACACCGAAGGCGACGGCGACAACGTTTGGCCTCATGCGGCGCGGGGCGACAAGATGCACTACGACGTGTCAAAGCTCGACCAGTGGCAGATCGTCTTCGACCACGCGCAAAGCCGCGGGCTTTATCTGCACTTCAAACTGCAAGAGAACGAGCTGGACGACAACCGCGAAGGTCAGCGCCGCGAGCCGGCCCAGATCGACGCGGCGCTCGACGGCGGCAAGCTCGGTCCCGAGCGCAAGCTCTACCTGCGCGAGCTGATCGCGCGCTTCGGCTACGAGCTGGCGCTGAACTGGAATCTCGGCGAGGAGAATACGCAGACCACCGAAGAGCAGCTCGACATGGCGGGCTACATCCGCGAAGTCGACCCCTACAAGCACCACATCGTCGTCCACACATTCCCCAACGATCAGGACACGGTGTACACGGCGCTGCTCGGCAAGGAGGCGTTGACCGGCGTGTCGCTGCAAAACAGTTGGCAGGCGGTGCATCAGCGGACGCTGAAGTGGGTGACCGAATCCGAGGCCGCCGGGCATGACTGGGTGGTCGCCAACGACGAGCAGAACCCGGCGAGCCAAGGCGTGCCGCCCGACCCGGGATATGAAGGTTTCGCCGGCGTCGACAAGGACGGCAAGCCGGTGCACACGATCGACGACGTGCGCCGCTACACGTTGTGGGGCAATCTGATGGCCGGCGGCGCGGGCGTCGAATATTACTTCGGCTATCAGTTTCCGCAGAACGACCTCACCGGCGAGGATTACCGCAGCCGCGACAAGAGCTGGGACTACTGCCGCTATGCCATCTCGTTCTTCGAAGGCAACAGTATCCCTTTCTGGGAGATGAAGAACGCGGACGCGTTGGTCGGCAATGCGGCAAACGACAACAGCCGCTATGCGTTTGCGAAGCCTGGCGAGGTTTACGTCGTGTTCTTGCCCGAAGGCGGGGCGGCCACGCTGGACCTAACGGACGCGTCAGGGTCGTTTCAGGTGCAATGGTTCGACCCGCGCAAGGGCGGAGCGTTGCAGCAGGGCGCGGTGGAAAGCGTGGAAGGAGGCGGCAAGCGAGCGCTGGGCGCGCCGCCGGCGGACCCCCGCGAGGATTGGGCTGTGTTGGTCTCTAAGTGAACAAGTGAACCGTGAATAGTGGCCGCGCGGGACGTTTCGCCGCGCGGGGTTCACTTGCAAACGCACTACGGCCTCACGTTGACCATAAACAGCGCCGGACGACCTCAATCAGCCGCCAGGCGCTGCTCCTTTCACGACCAAACGCGCAGTTACGCCACGCTCTGGACAAAAAGGCGGAACCGGTTCCCTTTAAAACGAGCGCCTTTAGGGAGAAGCGCCAACCCAGGATGGATGGTTTTAACCTCGAGGCGTCCCGCCGCCGGCACATCCCGCCGACGACAGGCTCTTCCGTTTTCAGTATGCGCGCCGGGTACAAGAACCCCTCCCTCACGAGTGTGTGTGAAGACGAGATGCTCGTCTTGAGCCCGCAAGGGCTGAGCAACGAACAGCCCCGGATCGAGCGGAGCGGAATCCGGGGATCGACGAGAAATATAAATTCTTGGATCGCGCTTTAAGACCCCGGGTTCCGCTACGCTCGACCCCGGGGCTATCTGTTGCTTCGTCCTCCGGACGAGGTCGCGCCGGCGTTTTCACACAGACTCTTACGGGCGCGGCTGTGTCGCGGGCTGAACCGATTGGTTCTCGATGGCGCGGAGCTTTTGGAAGGCGGCCAGGTGCTCCTTGGACTTTTCCAGATCGCCGGTTTGGCGGTAGAGCAGGCCGAGCTGGTAGTGCGCGGTGCGCGCGACATCCGGCGTCGATTCCATCGACAGCGCGGTAAGCAACGCCTTTTCGGCTTCGGGCATTTTCTTTTGCTCGAGGAGAGTCTTGCCGAGATCCGCCCAGGCCTCAACGATGCGGGGGTCGCCCTTGACGGCGGCTTCGAGGTGCTCGACGGCTTCTTCGCCTCGGCCCAGCTTTTGCAACACCACGGCGTAGCGATAGTGCACGGTCGGGTTGTAGGGACTGATCTCGAGCTCTTTGCGGTAGCTCGCCGCGGCTTCGTCGTATTTGCCGTCCGCCGCTTGGAGCTCGGCGATCGCGCCGTGGACGCCCGGCATGCTGGGATCGATTACAGCGGTGCGTTGATATTCCTCGATGGCCATGTCGGGGCGGCCGTTGTAGGCATGGTCCTCGGCCATGGCGAGATGGGCGCGGGCGGAATCGGGAGCGACGGCGAGCAGTTGGCTCTGCACCTGCGCCGCGGCGCGCTGATACGCGCGGCCCAGGTAGAACAGGCGATCGGGGTCTTCGGGCTTGGCTTTGCGGGCGGCTTCCAGATGCGGGATGGCTTGCTCGTTGCGGCCGGTTTCGAGCATCGCTAGACCGAGCCAGAAATCGGTGTCGGGATTGACCTCGGGCTCTTGGCGCGCCTTTTCGAGCGTGCTGATGGCGTCTTCGTAGCGGCCCATCATGAGGTAGTCGAGGCCCAGCAGCGGGCGGGCGCCGGGCACGTCGGGTTTGAGCTCGAGGGCGCGCTCGAAGGCTTTGGCGGCGGCGGGCCACCGCTTGCGGCGGTGCTGCGACTTCGCCGAGAGTCAGGAACACTTCAGGCAGCTCGTCGGAGATGGCGGCGGCGGCGCTGAGCTCCGTGGCGGCTTCATCGAGGCGCCCCGCCTGACGCGCCTCGAGACCGGCGCGCACGTGCGCCGCGAACTCCGGATCGACTTGCGCCGCGGCGGAGACGGCAAATAGCAGTACGAGGCTCAGCCAGCGCATCCGCCCGACATTTTCCCATACGCTCATTGCGCTTCACGGATGCGGTTCACGGACTTCGAGGATGCGGTTGGGCTCGATGTCGTGGAGGGTTTGCGTGCGTCCGCTGGGCCAGACGATTTCGAGCGACTTGATCGAGGCGGCGGCGCCGAGGCCGAAGTGAACGCGGGGGTCGCTGGACGACATGTAGCTGCCCGCGGGCGAGACTGCGGCGAAGAGGCGGCGGCCGTCGCCGAGGGTGACCGTCAGGCGGGCGCCGACGCCGTCGCGGTTGCTCTCAGCGCCGATGGGAGCGACAGTCAGCCAGTTCGCGCCGTGCGTTTGGTTGAGCAACACGCTGGCGGCCTCGTTGTTGTTGTTGACGACGATGTCGATATCGCCGTCGTTGTCGAGGTCCCCGAAGGCGGCGCCGCGGGCGGCGTGCTGCTGCGTGAAGGCCGCTCCGGCTTGCGACGAGACGTCTTCGAACTTGGCGCCGGTGTTGCGCAGGAGCAGAAACCTTTCGCGGTAGAGCACGCCGGGTTGAGTGGTCTCGATGTTGTCCATGACGTGGCCTTGGGCGACGAATAGGTCGAGCAAGCCGTCGTTGTCATAGTCGAGAAAGCCGGCGCCCCAGCCCGAATGGCGCTCGGAGATCGCGCCGACGCCTGACTTGGGCGAGACGTATTCGAACAGCCCGTCCCCGTTGCGGTAGAGCGCATAGCGCTGCAAGGCCAGGGCGTTGACGAAGATGTCGGGGAGCCCATCGTTGTTGAAGTCGCCGGCGGCGACGCCCATCCCGGAGTACGTTTCGCCGTCGGCGTCGTAGGCCGCGCCGAGCACGAGAGCCGATTCCTCGAATCCGGACTCGCCGTTGAGGAAGAGCTGCTGGGGGACTTTGTCGTTCGCAACGAAGACGTCAATGCGGCCGTCGTCGTCGAAGTCGGCGACGGCGACGCCGAGGCCCTTGCCGGGAGCGGCGGCGATGCCGCGATCAACTGAGACGTCGGTGAAGCGGCCGGCGCCGTCGTTGCGGTAGAGCAGGTGCGGGACGGGCTTGAAGTAGCGCGGATGGCAGTAGGCGCGCTCCTTGCGGGCTTCGTCGCCGCACCAGCGGTTTGTCTCGAAGGTCCAGTCGAGATAGCGCGAGACGAATAGGTCGAGGTCGCCGTCGGCGTCGTAATCGAGGAAGGCCGCGGAAGCGGACCAGCCGCCGCCCTTGACTCCGGCGGCCTCCGTTACGTCCTCAAACGTTCCGTCGCCGCGATTGCGGTAGAGGGTGTTGGCGCCGTAGGCGGTGACGTAGAGGTCGGGGCGGCCGTCGTTGTCGTAGTCGCCCGCCGCCGCGCCTTGGCCGTAGCCGCGGCCCGCGACTCCGGCGGCTTCCGTCACGTCCTCGAACGTGCCGTCGCCTTTGTTGCGATAGAGGCGATTCCAGAATGCGGGGTCGGACTTGTCGGGCGCCGCCCCGGGCGGCATGGGGTCTTGGAGCTTGGCGCCGTTGACGAAGTAAATATCGAGGAAGCCGTCGCCGTCGTAATCGAGCAGCGCGACGCCGCCCGACATCGTCTCGGGCAGGTACTTCTGCGAGGTGTGCGAAGGCGCGATGGTGAAAGTCGACGCCGGCCTTCGACGCCGCATCGAGGAACAGGTCGTTCGCGCGGCCCGGAACGGTTGCGGGCGCGAGCAGGAGGAGCGCTGTCAGCAGGCGACCGTCTCTCAAAGGCCTCTGCAAAAGATACCTTAGTCGGAGACGGCGGGGCCGAGAGTTCGCTTCAGGGCCTGTTCCATTTCAGACGGTTTGAAGCCGAACGGCCCGGGGCGGCTCTTGAAGGCCACGCGACCCTGCTCGTCGATGACGTAGAGACGGTCGGGCCAGCCGGTGTAGGCCTGCTCGGTCGAATCCGCGATGCCGTCGATCAGCGCAGGCAATTTGATTCCCAGCTTCAGGACGCAGGCGTTGGCCAGGTCGATGCGCTCGCCGTCCGTTTGAGGACTCGAAAACACGATGTCTTCCTTGACGTTCGACGGCATCTGCCAGAGATCGCTCGGATGCGCCTCTTGGATGTAGACGACGAAGAAGGCGGCGCGGTCGCCGTATTCCTCATAAAGCCGATTCAGCTCGGGAACCTCCCGGCGAAAAGGCGGTCAAGTATAGCTGCCGAAGACGAGCACGACGGGAGACTTGCCGCGAAACTCGCCCAGGCGGACGACGGCGCTCTTGTCATGCGTCGGCAACTCGAACTCGGGCGCCAGGTCGCCGACTTCCAAAGCGCCGGCGCGCGCGACGTTCCACATGGGTTCAAACGGCAAGATCATCATGGCCGGCAGCGGCACGTGCTTCATGATTTGGCCGAACTCGTCGGGGGGTTGGCTCATCGCCCAGAAAAAGGCGCTGCACACGACTCCGTAAAGGACCGCAAGAGCGGCCACCGTGATGATCATTCCCTTCTTTACTCTGCCGGTCATGGATTGTTACCGTTCGACGCACTTGCGCCGGCATAGCCTGCTGCGGCGATCCGGTCAGCGGAGCGAGCGTATCCTTCAGGCGACATATCTTCCACGCCGGAGCCTTCGACCCACCGATTATAGAAGTTAAACAACGCGCAAACGGTGATCGCGTCGTAAATAGCTTCGTCGCTCCAGCCGGCTGCGCGGAGATCGGCGACGTCTTCCGCGGCTGCGCTGGCGGGCGCGAGGGTCAGCCGTTCGATGTACGCGAACAGTTTACGCTCGGCTTCGCTGATCGGCGCGGTTCGATAGTCGTGTACGACGGCGTCGACCAACGAAGCGTCGCCGAAAAGCATCGCGGCGACCGCAGTGTGGGACTTTGAACAGAAATTGCAGCGGTTCAAAGTGGAAACGAACGCCGCGATCAGCTCCCGAAGGGCCGGCGTCAAGGGCGACGGTCCGCGCATGACCGCCTGGGTGAACTTGCGTAGATGCTGCGTCGCTTCGTGTTTGAAGGCGAACAAGTGCATGATCTGGGGGATCGCGGCGCCGGCGCTGCGCAGCGTCCCGAGCAGGCCAGCATAGTCGCCTTCGGGTTTGGCGTTCTCTTCGACGTCTCGTAGATACATGGGAATCGGATAGATGCGAATGGCCTAGAAGAACAGCTTGAGTCCGAATTGGATCAGCCTCGACGGTCCCGACTCGAGGATGCGTCCGAAGCTGGGCGAAGCCAGATCATTGACCGGCAGCGAGAAGTTCGCGTGGTTGGTCAGGTTGAAGCATTCGGCGCGGAACTGCAGGCGGGTCCGTTCGCTGAATGCGAAGTTTTTGAGCAACGCCACGTCCAAGTCGCCCACGCTGGGCCCACGCGCGATGTTGCGGCCCGCGTTGCCGAACTGTCCCGCCTCGGTCACGGGGTTTAGGCGACGGAAAGCCTGCGGCGAGATCCATTGCTCGACGGTCGATTCGCCCGCGTTCGGGTCGGAGACGGCGTCAGGCCGGCTCGAGAAGAAGCCGGTGATTTCGGGGTGCGACCCTTGGAGCGAAGCGTTGGTCGTGTCGTAGACGGTGAACGGCGTGGCGCTCGCTAGCGTCAGGATGCCGTTGAGCTGCCAGCCGTCGAGGAGAAATTTGGTTGCGCCGCGGGACCTTGCAAAGCCCGGAATTTCATAGAGGAAGCTGGCGGTCACGCGGTGGCGCGAGTCGAACAGCGACGGGCCATGCTCGGCGTTCCAGTCGAACGGGTTTTGGGGAAGGTCGTTTTCGCCCGCGATGAGTTGCGGCGCCGAGCCCGCGAGGTTGAGGCTCGAAACGTAATCGAGGGCTTTCGAGTACCAATAAGCGACTTGGAAACCCGCGCCAGTGCTGAAACGGCGAGACAGGCTGACCTGGCCCGCGTGGTAGGTGGAGTTGGTGGCATTCACCAGCAGGCCGACTGACGCAAAATCGCACGGGCCTCCGTCGGTGGGGCATCCGGCGTAAAGGCGGCGGCTATCGGCGTTCTGGCTGGTGGCGCCGGGGCCGTAGACGGCGGGGTTGGCTTCGATGAAGCGGGTGAGCCGGGTGCCCTTTGTGCCGACGTATTGCGCCTCGAACAAGAAGTCGTCAAGGAACGAACGTTGGATCGACAGGTTCCAATCTTGGGCGTAGGTCGGCCGCATGTTGCTGTCGATGGTGAGCACCGTCGTCGGCTTCGGATACGACTGTTCATTGAACGGCGGCTGCGCTCCGAACGGATTGGCATAGTTCAGGAACGGGCCGGGAATCTGATAGGCCTGCGTCCACGGCAGCGCGCTGACAGGCGCTTGCAGCACCGCATTGGCGCCGTTGGTGAAGCCGTCCCAGAAGATGCCGTAGCCGGCGCGTATGGAAAACTTCGACCCTGGCGCCCAGGCGAGGCCGACGCGCGGGCTCAAGGCGTGGGAATAGACCGGCGCGATTCGTTTTGCGACGCCCGGGTCGCCGGGAAACAGCAGGCCCTCCGGAGCGTCGGGGCGAACGGTCGACCGCTCGCCGGGCGCCCAGGCGTTCAGGCGGTTTTCCTTCTCGTCGAAAGGCGTGATGACTTCCCAGCGCAGACCCAGATTGAGCGTGAGCTTGGGGCGGACGCGCCATTCGTCTTGCGCGAAGGCGGCGACGTCGTAGTTGCGCATCGTGCGCGCGAGGTCGCCTCCCGCCTGAAAGAACACAACCGGGCTGCCGGTGAGGAAGTTCGCGTACGGATCGCTGGCCGGGAACGGCGCGAACACGAAGAAGCCGTTGGAGGCGATGCCGTAACGCGCGTCGATGCTCGTGCGCCGGAGCTCACCGCCGACTTTGATGCTGTGACGGCCCCGGAACCAGGAGAGCGAGTCGTAGACTTCGAAGCTGTCTTGCACCGAGTCGCGCGGGCCGGTGATCGGATCGCCGACGGGCGCGTAGCCGTTGATATTGAAGAAACGGAGGACCTTCCGCCAAGTCGAGCGTCGATTGATAGTCGAATCCGAGGTCGCTTGGCGGGGTGCGGTTGAAGCGCTTGTCGAAGAAAAAGTCGTTGCGAAAAAACGCCGCGCGAAAGGCGTTCACCGCGTAAGGCGAGAGCTGATGCGTCTCGGAGACGGTCGCGAGCGTGGTCGAGATATCGTCGCCGACAGGGAATCCCGGCACGCCCGCGCCCTTGATCGAAAGAGGGTTGATGTTGGCTGAGACCGATTGGGCGAAGCGCAGCGAAAGAGTGTCTCGCTCGGTGAGCGTCAAGTCGACTTTCGCGCCGCCCTGGTCGTAGTCGCTCGTCCCGACTTGCGTGGACGAGAAAAGCGAAGGTCCGAGATTGCCCAGCGGGTAGTAGTTCTGCACGTTGAGCGAAATCGGATTGAGCATCTCCGTGGGGATGCGGTTGTTGGGGAACGGCTCGCCGCTCAGATAGTTGATGAGGGGCCGCGGCTGACCGGTTTGGGGATCGATGAGGTCGGAAAAATCGCCCTGGCGCTGGCCCGCGGTGGGGACAACCGCGGCGCGCGTGACTCCTTGGCGATTGCGGAAGCCTTCGTAGTAGGCGTAGAAGAAGGCGCGGTCGCGGCGGATAGGGCCGCCGAGCGTGGCGCCGAACTGGTTCTGCTTGAGCGGCTCGACGTCGGCCGAGAAGAAGTTGCGGGCGTCGAGCTTATCGTTGCGCAGGAACTCGTAGGCGACCCCGTGAAATTCGTTGCCGCCCGAACGCGTGATGACGCTTGTCGTCGAACCGCTGGTCCCGCCGTATTCGGGCGGCGCGGTGTGGGTGAGGATTCGAAACTCCGCAATGGCGTCGACGGGCACGCGCAGCGCGAAGCCGCCGTCGACCCGGTTGACGGTGCGGGCGCCGTCGACGAGAAAGTTGTTGGACTCAGGTCGTTGGCCGTTGACGGCGTAGGCCTGCCCGGCCCGCAGCGTGCCCCCGGCCTTGACTACGCCGGAGGTCGGCGGCGCAACCCCGGCTTGCAGCAAGCCGAGCTGTGCGAAGTTACGGCCGTTGAGCGGCAGCTCGATCATTTCGCGCCCCGTGACGACCCGGCCCAGACTCGAGTCGACGGTGCTGACCAGCGGCGCGGGGGCCTCGACGACAACGGTCTCGTTCGACGCTGCGACGCGCACGCGTACATCGAGGCGCAAGGTATCGCCGACCGCGACGTCGATCGGGCGCTGGATGAGCTTGGCGAAACCGTCGGCGTCGACGGTCAGCTCATACTTGCCGCTGGGCAGCAAGGGAAACCGGAACGCGCCTTGTTCGGTTGTGCGTTGGTCAAAGCTCAGACCGGAGTCGAGGCGCGTGACCTGCACCGCGGCGCCGGGGACGACGGCTGCGGTTTCGTCGAGGACGCGGCCTTCGATCACCCCGGTCGGATCTTGGCAGAGACAAATGGACGCGAACGATGCGAAAAGAACAAAGAGCGAGATAGAAATCCGCACAGGCGATACAACCCCACAAGACTTCAAACTGGGAAGCGACTAACTTGTGGGATCGTAGCGAGGCGGGATGGGCGAAACAATAATCTAAATGAACTAGTGAGATTCGTGTAGCGGGTTGAGCGCGACAGGGCGATGAAATCGCTCTAGCCCTTGAATGGCAGGGCTTCGGCGACCCCTTTGCCCTCGACGAGACGGTAGCGCCGGCCTGTCTGGAGCTTCGTAAATTCTTCCGTGCGGCCGCTCGGCCACTGCACGACGACGCGGTCGGCGGATTCTTCGCGACCAAGCCCGAAGGTAAGCGGAAGCTCGGATTGCGAGAGGTAGCTCGAGCCGCTGTGCACGCGTTGCGTCTGCGCCGCGCCGGCGGCTTCAACGGTCACGCGAGCTCCAATCGCGTCGCGGTTTGACGCGACCCCTTGCAACTCGAAGCGCATCGCTCTATTGGCGGAGGAGCGGTCGTTGCGATAGAGCTTCGCCGGACCGTTGTTTTCCGTGATGAGGACGTCGATATCGCCGTCGAGGTCGAAGTCGGCCGTCGCCGCGCCGCGGCCCACACGCGGCTGCGCGAAGGCGGCGCCCGCCTGGGTCGTGATGTCTTCAAACCTGCCCGAGATGTTTCGAAGCAGGTGCGGCGCTTGCGCGTAGCCGGCCTCCGGGGAAGCCTCGGCGGCCACGTCGTCGATGTGGCCGTTGACGACGAGCAGGTCTTGCCAGCCGTCGAGGTCGAAGTCGGCGAAGACGCAGCCGAACCCGAGGCTGCCGCGCGTGATGCGGCCGAGCGCGCCGCCGGGCGCGATGTCAGTGAACGCGCCGCTCTTATCGTTGCGAAACAGCGCCAGCATCTCGTTGTTGAAATTGGTGACGGCGATGCTCTCGCGCCCGGAGCGGTTGAAGTCGGCTACGTCGACGCCCATTCCGGCGCGCGCTTTGCCGTCTTCGCTGAAAGCGACCCCGGCGGCGAGGGCGGTTTCTTCGAAGCGGCCGTCCCCGCGGTTGCGATAGAGCTTGTTGGGTTGGGTGTCGTTAGCGACGAACAGGTCGATGCGGCCGTCCCCGTCGAGGTCGAGAATGGCGGCCCCGAGCGATTTCGATGTCGTGTCGAACAGCCCCGCTCGAGCCGTGACGTCCTCGAAGGTTCCGTCGCCGCGATTGCGAAACAGCCAGCAGGTTTCGCCGCGATAGGCTTCGGGCGTGCAGTAGCTCTTGCGCTTGCCGTCGACGCTGCAGCGCACGTCGATTTCGGGCGACCAGCGCACATAGTTGCACACGAACAGGTCGAGCAGGCCGTTGCCGTCGGAGTCGAACCACAGCGCCGAGGTGCTGAAGGATTGCCGGCCGCCCAGCCCGCTCTTTGCGGTGACGTCTTGAAAGCGGCCGTCGCCAAGGTTGCGGAACAGGCGATTCTGGCCGAGGCAGGTGATCAGGACGTCGGGGAAGCCGTCATTGTCGTAATCGCCGACGGCGACGCCCATGCCGTACATCTCGATGTCGAGCCCAGCCTTTCTGGTGACATCCGTGAAGGTTCCATCGCGGTTGTTGCGGTAAAGCTTCAAGGTCGAACGGCCGCGCTTGTGACCGGGCCAGTCCATGCCGTTGACCAGCAGGATGTCCATCCAGCCGTCGCGGTCGAAGTCGAGAAAGGCGCAGCCGGCGCCCATCGTCTCAGGCAGGTACTTCTCGCCGAAGGCGCCGGAGTTGTGGCGGAAGTCGATGCCGGCGGCGGCGGTGACGTCGCGCAGTGCAAAACCGAGCGAGGACGGCGCCGCCGCCAGCAACGACGGAAACGCGAGCAGCAGATCTCGACGTGAAATCGCCATCAGTCCGGCAGCGCGACCAAACCGTGCTTGACGCCGAACAGGACGATCTCGGCGGTCGAATGCAGATTGAGAGTCTTCATCAGATTCGTGCGATGGACGTTGACCGTGTTGACGCTGATATCGAGAATCCGGGCGATCTCTTTGTTCGAACGCGCCTGTGCGATGAGCTGCAGGATCTGACGCTCGCGGGCGGTCAAGCGTTCCAGCGGTTCGGCGGCGGCTTCCGCTTTGAGCTGGGCTGAATCGAGGGAAGCGCTGAGGTACTTCTTCCCGGCGGCGACGGCGCGAACGCCCTCGGACAAGCCCACGTCCACGGCGTTCTTCAATAGATATCCGTGAGCGCCCGCCTGCATGGCGTTGCGGACGTAGCGCGGCTCGTCGTACATGCTCAGGATCAGGATCTTCGTGTCGGGCGAGCGCCGCACGATCTCGTGAATCGCTTGCAATCCATCGAGCTCGGGCATGGCCATGTCGAGCACGACGACGTCGGGGTGGAACTTGTCCGCCAGGTCGATCGCCTCGGCGCCGTTGCCGGCTTCGGCGACCACCTCCATGTCGGGCTCGTCGTCCAACAGGCGCCGGAAGCCGAGGCGCACCAGGCGGTGGTCGTCGGCGAGAATGACGCGGATCTTGGCGCGCGAGGAAGGCATGGCTAGGCCCTTGCGCCCATGATAGGCGCTTGCAGGCGGACGAGAGTTCCGCCGTCTTCGGGCCGCTCAATCGCGAGGCTGCCGCCGATCAACTGCGCTCTCTCGCGCATGCCCACCAGACCCAGGCCGATCGCGGTTCCCGCGCCGGGCGTGAAGCCCTTGCCGCGGTCCTCGATTGAGAGGCGCACCTCGCCGTCGCGGAAGGACAGGCGGACCTGCGCCGCCTCCGCCCCCGAGTGCCGCACCACATTGGTCAGCGCTTCTTGCAAGACGCGGTAGATGTGGATCGCCGCCTCGCGGTCGATTGGGGGCAAAGGATCCTGCGGCGGTCGGTAGTCGATCTTCAGATGCGTCTGATCGCTGATCTGCTTGACGTACCATTCGACGGCGCCTTCGAGGCCGAAGTCATCGAGAACGTTGGGGTGCAGCCGCTGCGAGAGGCGGCGCACGCCTTCGAGCGCCTCCTGCGTCACGCCTTTCGCCTCTTGCAGCCCGGCGCGCAGGCCCGCGGAGTCCGCGTTGCGCTCGAGGCGCGTGAGCATCGCTCCCGCCGCGGTGAGGGCCTGGCCGAATTCGTCGTGCAGTTCGCGGGCCACGGATTCGAACAGGTCTTCTTGCAAGGAAATCAGCCTTCCGGCGAGCACTTGACGCTCCTCCGACAATTGGGCGAGGTCGCGAAAGATTCGCCGATTCTGAAGCACCATGTAAGCGCCGGTGAGAAGAATAGCGGCAAAGACGGCCGCCATGAAGTAGTAAGTGTTGCGCTCGACAGAAGCGTAGATGGCCTCGATTTGTGCGGCGGCCTCCTGCTCGGCTTCGTTGTTGGAGACCAGGAAGCGCGCGACGGTGTTGGCGATCGAGGCGTGGCGCGGCTGCAGCACCTCGCGGATCAAGCGGCGCGCTTCGGCTTGATCGTCGGCCTCGGCGGCGTCGAACATCCCGGCGACGGTTTGCCAAAAATCGGCGAGAGAGTCGCGCAAGAAGCGCTGCTGCTGCCCGGAGCGGACCGACGGCGCCAAGTCCTGCTCCGTCTCGAGGGCGTCCTCGAGGTCTGTGCGGATGCGGTCGAACTCGCTGCGCCAAGCGGTGATCGGATAGGGCGACGAGCCTTCGGCCATGTCACGCATCGAAAGCGCGACGTTTTGCAGATTATTCTGGATGCGCAGCAGTTGCAGCGAGTCGCGGCGGTTGCGGTCGATCGCTTCGAGCTGCAGTGTTCTCAAACCTTCGATCTGGCGCAACGAGTAGAGCGAAAACATTGCCACGGCCGCCGAGATGACCGCCAGCCCGGCCAGCAGCCGTACGGTGGGATTCGCGGATCTCGACAGCTCAGCCACGCCTCGAACGCTCTAGTTTAGATCGGCTGACCAGCAGGATCTTGGAGTGCGACGAGACGCCCACCGACACAATGGGGATCTCCTGGCCGCCTTTCCACCGCTTTTCGGACCTTATCTCGACGCCCGCGCGGTCAGCGGCCATATCCTTGGCATCAGCCCGGCGATCGTCCACAAGCATTGCACCAAGCGGACCAAGCAAGGCAAGGCCGGATCTCGCGGTCGCTCGAGCCGAACTGACTCACCACACCTCCGACACAGGCCCAATTTGCGCCGCAAGTTGTTTGGTAGGAAATAGTGAAGCGGTGGACCTGGAGGGATTCGAACCCGCGACCTCTTCCATGCCATGGTGAGCATGGAAGAACCCGAACGCTAAGGCCTTGAAAACAAAAGGACTGCCAATCGGCCAATGCACCCAAGAACGCTATGCGGCGCCGAATTGAACCCATAAAGCACCCAATTTTGCGCGGGAAAACGGCCGCTCGATTGTCAGTGAAAATCTTCGATCAGCATCAGATCGGAGGTGAGCCACGTGCGACCGACCAGGACCGACGCGCCGTCGGGTGAAACGGATAAGCCAGGTCCTCCGATCGTTGGCTTGCCGCCCTCTTCCCAGCGAAACAGCGAGCGAACCCGCTCCTTCTCGCCGGAATTCGGGTCCAGCGCATAAAGGCTCCAGCCTGGAGCCTCGCCCGGCTCCAAGTCAACGAAGAAGACGCCGGAGTCCGTCGCTTGCCAGTTGGCCCAACCGGAGTGCAGTTCGTCGAGGATCAGCTCCGCCTGGCCGTTGGGCAATCGCAGTCGCCACAATGACGTCTGGTCCGCCCTCTCCTTCGAGAAATAGAGATATTCGCCGTCCGGGGAGACGCTCGAGTAGAAACCGCCGTCCTGCGTGATCTGCTCGGCCTCCTCCCTCTCGCCCATCGAGGCTGAAATGCGCCAGATCTGAGGCTTCCCTCCTCGGTCCGACGCAAAAAAGAGCAACCGCCCATCGGGCGACCAAGCAGGCACCGCGTCATAGGCCTCCGATCGCGTTACCTGCTCGAGGTGTCCGCTGTCCACCGAGACGATGTAGATGTCCGCGTTGCCGCCGAAGGCGGAATCGAACGCTATTCGGTCTCCGTCCGGTGACCAGCGGGGGCTGCCGCAGTCGCCTAGTGTCGTGAGCTGCAGCGGGTTCGATCCGTCGGCATCCGCAATCCAGATGTCGATTTGCCCGGAGCGGGCGGAAGAGAACGCGACGCGTTTGCCGTCGGCCGAGTACTGGGGATTCCCGTCGAAACGAGTTGATGCGATGAAGCGGTCGACGCCCCCTTCTTCTCCCTTTATGCGAAAGCGCGAGATATCGAAGCGCGAGGACTGTTCGCTGTAGACCAGTCGCGATCCGTCGGCGGAAAGCGAAGGCTGCGTGGGATATCCTCCGACCGTGACTTCGGAGACGGCGTCGTCGCGCAGTCGCACCCGCAGCAGCGACTGGACTCGGAGCGGCGTGTAGCGACCGACGATCAACTCGCTCCCGTCCGGCGTCCAAGCCACTCCGGCGCCTTGCCCGTCCAAGTTCGCCGCCAGGCGCACCGAATCGCCCGCCAGTTCAGCGACGTGTACGCTCCCTTCCCACGAGCCGCCGGCCGCAAGGAACGCCAGCGACGACCCGTCAGGCGAAAAGGTCGGGTAATTAGCATTGCGAAACGAGGCGAGGGAAAAGCGAACTTCCTGCTCGGCTCCGCCTTCGACGGGGATTCGGCGGAAGTGGGAGCGGCGCTGCAAGCCGTCGCCCAATCGTTCGATCACCGCGATGGAAGCGCCGTCCCGAGACCAACTGATTCCCGACGTGGCGGGCGTCTCGACCTCCGCCAGGACGCGTTCGCGGCCGCCCAGCGCCGAGATCACCACAAGCGCGGAGCGCCGGTCGCCGAGCCGTCTTAAAAAGGCGATCGTCGTCCCATCGGGCGACCAAGCGGGACTGCTCTCCAGCGCCGGATCGGAAGACAGCTGCAGGATCGCGTCCGAATCGATCTGACGGACAAAGATGTCGGCGTCTCCGGCTCCTTCTCGCGACCAGGCGAAGGCGACATTGTGACCGTCGGGAGAGATAGCCGCCGCGCGTTCGATGCCAGAGTCGGACGTCAGCGGGCGCGGGTGGAAGACGACCGGCGTTGGGAGGGCGGATCGGGACGCCATCCACGTCCAAACGACCGCTGCGCCGACGATGGCGGCTAGGGCGCCCCCGCAACTGCTCTCTTCCTCCCTAACGGGGCAGGAGGCGGACCGGGGTCGCCGACGTCCGCCGGAGTCGGCTCGGACAGCAACTCCAGGACCGGGACGTAGCGGCCGCGGGGCAACCGAATCCGCAGTCTTTCGTTGCGACCCGCGCCCTCGTAGTACTCCCGCAAGCGCGCGCGCAAGCGGGTCGCCTCCACCCGGACCGAGGAGTCGACGTGAGGGTCGTAATCGGAGGGCTTCTTATAGACCTCCGTCGCAATGATGTATTCCTTGATCTCCTCCTCGCGCCCCGCGAGTTTGCGCTCCACCACGAATGTCAGGAAGTGTTGGAGCCGTTGGGATGATCGAAATCCGCGACTGGCGAAGATCCGATCGACGGCGGCGTGAACCTCGGACGGATCGATGGGCTGCGAATCACCTGTCAATCGCTCTCCGCTCAGTAGGCAGCGTGGTTTTTAGCAAGGCTCCGGTCGTCGACGCAAGAACATTTGAATCAACGATTTAGATGCGTTAGCTAACACGCTTTTCCAACGGTATCGTAAACGCTTTTTAGCGTTTACGCAATTCCTAGCCGCCCTTAGTCTCAGGTTCGTGCCGGACAACCGGCGCAAGACGGCGCTCTGAGGCCAGTGGCCAACACGGAGAGCCGATCCAATGATCGAGACCCACAGAAGGAGTATTGAGATGAGAAAACCAATGGGGCAATGCGCCCCGCGAAGTGATTCCCGAAGCCGAGGCGGCTTCGTCCTGGTCGAGTTACTGGTCGTCGTCGCGACCTCTGCTGTCCTGATCGCCCTCTTACTGCCGGCCGTACAGTCTGCGAGGGAGTCTGCTCGACGAGCGCAGTGCCAGAACAACCTCAAGCAAATGGGGCTTGCGGTGCACAACTACCACCAGACGCGCAGCGGACTGCCGACGTACGCAGAGCTGGCGGAGCTGGGCGACCTTCCACCCAGCGGAGTCCGCGATGGAGTCGTGATGACGGTCAGGCAGGTCGACGACACGACGATCGAGTGCGGCTGCGAGCCGTATTCTCCCGTCATGGGAGACGGCAGCGTTAGATTCCTAGCTTCGCGGACTGACGCAGGCGCCTGGGAGTTCGGAAATCTCGAATACTTCCCGACGCCGGGCGCGGCAGAGGCGAACCGCCGGATGTTCGACAACTTGTTGGGGCTGGGCGCGCGCGCAATCGCCGACGTCATGGCTCAGGCAGGCCCCGAGATCGCCCAGTGGACGCTGATCGTGCCGTACTTCGAGCAGACAGCCACTGTCGACACGATCGTTTACTCCGGGTTGGGGGATCTCCCACCGCTCGCAGGCCCGGACGGCGTCCTGACCATCGAGTCGATGGGCCGCTCGTTGTCTCAGCACCCCCTTCTAGCGACCCTCTGGAACGCTATCGCGAACGAGATGTGCTTGGGGTGCGGGGAGAGAGCCTGAATTTGCCTGCGGACGTTATCCGGAGCGGGTCGGGAGCCGATGTCTTCAGCTACGAAAATTTGTCGACCCTCACCCTCGCCGCCGTCGACTCCGACCGAATCGCGTCGTCGTTGGTTCGTCTTCTGACACGCGCCAAGGATTCCGAAGACAAGGGGGCGTTCGCCGATCGGGATGCGCTTCTCCAAAAGTATGGCGACGAGGTCGGCCGGCTCGATCCCCACGTCATCACGACGCGAGATCGCGAGAGTTTGATCCATTTCTCGGACGTCATCATCAGCTCATACCAAAGCGGAGCCCATGATTAGGCTCTTGCGCCGGTGATCAGGAGAAAACCCCATGAAACCTACGCTGCTTATCGTCTCGCTTCTTCTCATTGGCACTTCGCTGGTTGCCCAAGCGCAGCAAGTCAAAGTGAGCGAGCTCGTCTCGCTTCGCTCTTCCGACAGCGACGCCTGTCCTGTCGAAACGTTTCCCGGCGCACGCTTGATCGACGACCGTCTCATGCCCGACGCTTCGACACAACCCTTCACCGTCCCAGAGGGCTCCGTCTTCGTAGTCACCGAAGTCGTCTTTCGGGTTTCGCCGTACACCTCCTTTCCTGTCGGCATCACTCCGGTTCGGCTCGGCACACCCTGTTCTGTTCCAAGCTCCGGTTGTATGAAGTCGTGGATTGATGCAGTCGTTCCGGAAGGGACGGGCGAATTGCGGATCTCCCTACAGCATGGAATCGTGATCGCCGCCGGCACGCCGATTTGCGTCGCCGGCTTCGACGGGAATCCGAACACGTTCGCCGAGGTTTACGGCCGCCTGGCTCAAGCGCCGCCCGGCCAGTAGCCTCTAGAGCGCATTCGTTCGCTGCGCGGGCGAATGCGCTCTCATCCGGATCTGTGGGCTAGCTACGAATCAGCGCGGCGGCGCGGCGCTGCCGAGTGGATTCTAAGTGAAGTGGTGGACCTGGGCGGATTCGAACCCCCGACCTCTTCCATGTCCATGCCATGGAAGCGCGCTCCCAACTGCGCCACAGGCCCTCAAAACGCAAGCGTTTTGAATGACTTACAGAGATTATATCACGAACGGTTCGTGCAAAAACAGCCCCAAAAACTGGCAGTCAAGAGGTCATTTGGCAGTTGAGCGACTGGGGAACTGGGGGGTTCATGTCTCGACGACTGGGGCCACCGCGCCTCGGGCCGGGCGACGCTTACTGCTCTTCCGAGTCGGACATCTCTTCCCTGCAAATGGCTTCATACTCGGCCCGATCGAACTCCTGATGGATCGCCCACACGAACTCCAGCGCCTCATCCATGGATTGACCAAGCTTCGCAATGTCCAGTTGGAAGTCGCGATGGGGCAGCGTCGTCTCTCCCTTCTTGTTGAAACCGTACCGAAACGCCTGCTCAAACCCTCGCCACTGTCCAAGTAGCCTCCTAAGCCCCTTGAGATCCTTCATGTTCCCGAGATCGTGATAGCCGAACCGGACCGCCTCGACCAAGTGAGGATTTTCATCGAGCGTCTTCTTTAGGGCCTCGAACAACTTCTCGAAGTCATGCCCAAGCGCTGTGAGATCCTTGGCGGACTTCCACTCGCAGGCTGCAATCAGAGCCTTGATGGATAGTTCAAGGGCGTGACGGTACAGCTCCGCAATCGGAAAATCACCGACGTTCGGCAACCTCCGGCGATCCCCGTCGTCTGGAGGACGCATCTTTAGCAAAGCCTTGGCTGATTCCCAGTAGGCGTAGGCATACTCGTCGAACAGTGTCGGTGAGTTGATAGGGTCACCAAAGCGCCAAGGTCGCTCTGGAGGGCGGCCAAAAGCCTTCACACCGTTCCTATTCTAGGTGCAGCTCGGCCTCAACAAAACCGACCGGGGGGCGGGTCGATCCATTGCGAACCCTGCTCGCCCGATGGGACCCGATGTCCTCATCCTGCGATGCCGAGTCAAACGTCCTTACTGGCACTCTTCGATGCAGGTTGGTTGTCTTTGGAGTACTGCCAAAGGGCCTTGTCCAGTACCCTAAGGCTCAGGTCCGTCTCACGGCTGATCTCCCGACATGTCTGGACGTAATCCCACCAGAAATCGAAAGAGTAGTAGCTTGGTTGCTTCTCCAAGCCCAGCGACCAGAGCGCTCGAAAGTCGAGGATCGGATATGGCTGGCTGCATCCAGCATGGAGCAGTACCGAGGCAATCGGCCAGCTAACCCCCTCCAGCGATAGAAGCGAGAAGACTTTCAGTCGTTCATGGGCGGTGGACAAGGCGATCCCAGTAACGTCCCGGACAAACGAGTCCGAGTTAAACCTCAGGCGGCTTTTGCTCCTGGTCGCATTGCTTGATTGCTTTTCCGACCGATGTTGTTCCAGTGCCTAACGACAGGCGGATTATGTTCAATTGCCGGGTCATGCGGATTGCTTAGGGTTACAATGCGTCTCGGTGTAGGCTTCCAGAAGCTTCCATTGGGATTACGATTTCCGTTCTGGTCGCAGCGGAGCAGACTGACCTTTCGGTCTCGCTCTCTTGGCGCCGCCGCCGACTGTCTGTTAGACCCGTAAAACTTGACGCGAATCGGAGTTGAACCTAGAAAACGAGGTTTTAACTCGAAGCCTTGGCCATGCTTTCTGAGGTATTTCAATCTGAACGGTTTTGCGGGATGTTTGTTGGGGTTCACGGACACATCACGATCGATGTCTCCGTCTTCGCTGACGTCCTGGGGAGTGCTGTCGCGCACGACGATGCGAATAGTGCCTCGGTCCAGTCGGGGCTGGTACTGGCTCTTCAGTTGGTTGGCCTGCGTGCGTGCCTCGGCAAGCGCTTGCGCAGGATCGGTTGCATGCGCGGGTCGCCGTAGAGCGCGGTCGATCGCGTTAACCACCGCCTGCGGGCTCATCCGGCCGCGTCCCCATCCCCGGCCGCCCCTGCGCCAGCGCCTCCCCAGCCGGCGCAGCAACCCTTGGATTTCCCGCTTCCGCCGCTGGAAGAGCGCTCTGCGGCGAGCGGCGCGGGAAGCGTCCTGCCCGGTCCGGCCATGGCCGCCCGGATCCCCCGTTCGGCGTTCCCGCCGGTGCGATCGGGCGCGCGGCCCGACGCCGCGCGCCGCACCTCGCCGGCCGCCGGCGCAGGCGTCTCTTCCTCCTCGGTTCCCGGTGCCTCGTCGACCGGCAGGCGGGGCACCTCGGGCCGGTCCTCGCCAGCGCTGTCGCCTCGGCCCGCTGCGTTCGCCTCTTCTTCCACCGCCTCCCGCTGGAGCGCGGCCATCTGCATCTCTTCCTCTTCGTCCACGCCCTGCTCACGTTGGAGCGGCGCGGCCTGCGCGGTTTCTTCCTCGCCCTCCATGCGCTGTGCCGCGCCAGTGTCCGAAGCAGCGTCCAGTCGCCGGCGGGTCCGCTCGCCCTCAGGCATCTGCATGATGCGGGACGCCACACTGTCGGCCTCGCGCTCGTACGCATCGCCCGGCGCGTTCACGGTCAGCTTGGACTGCATCAGGAGCCAAACCGGTTCTCTTGCCGGACCGGCCGGCGTCTGGCGCGGCGCGGGGCGCGCCTTTGGAGCGGTCGCCTTGGCCGGCACCCTCCCCGGTTCTGTTATCGAGCAAATCGACATCACTGGATTGACCGGCGTCCCGTCCATCTTCACCGCGACGTCAATTCTGCACACTGAGCTTCACTCTGGTACTCATATTGGTTGACCGTGGTTGCCAGCGAATCAGGCGTCCTGGCCGGCTGGCAACAAAATTCGATTGGGGAGGAATCTACCAGCGTCAATTTCGCTGGCTCCCAAGACGGCAGTCCAGCGGGGCTCTGGGAGTTGAATTTTCCGGGGTCGATTCGCGGTGCCTTTCAGATCAACGGCAGCGCACCGACACTTCAGGCGGCTGGCGAAGAACTCATGAGCGACGTGACGGCTCTGGTGCAGACGTCTGCGCTCACGCAAGCACAAGCGGACGCCCTGACAAGAAAACTAAAGGCCTTCATCGATAGTCTAGATCGATCAAATGTGGGGGCGGCCTGCGGCCGGCTTGGGGCGTTCATCAACCAGGTCCGTGGGCTGGTTCGAGCGGGAAAGCTCTCTCTGAAAGCAGGACAAAGCCTAATTGATTCGGCCGAAAGCATCCAGGGCTAAGCAGGTTGATCGACTACAGTAATTCGGACTTACTTTGAGAGCGGGACGCGCTAGCAGGTCCTAGTGGACTGTCGCAGAGTAACTATTACTACAGAGAAGACGTCCTCTCTGTATGCCGTTTGAAGGCGAAACCGTTGAGTTGAACCTCCAGCAGCGCAGAGATCTCGACGAGATTGCGCGCTCGCAATCGCTTCCCGCCGGCTTCGTGCTGCGCTCCAAGATCCTGCTGCTGCTCTCGGCTGCGCGCCAGGATACTCGGCGCCACCCGTCACAAGCCCGCCGACGGTTCCACCCATTGGTCCTGCCGCAAACTCGTCTCGTCGTGTGAGCCGCAACGCGAGATTCACATCATCTGCGACAACCTCTCGGCGCACAAGACCAAGCTGGTCGCAGCCTTCCTCGACGCGCACCCAACGTTGCGTTGCACTTCACCCCGACCTATTCGTCGTGGCTCAACCAAGTCGAGCTTTGGTTCTCGAAGCTGCAACGCGACGTCATCGCCCGCGGCATCTTCACTTCCACGGCCGACTTGGCCCGCAAGCTGCGACGCTACATCAACGCCTACTCCAAAGACGCCAAACCCTTTCGCTGGAAGTACTCCAAGCCCTCACGCCGCATCCGCCATGAGACCGCTTCCTCTGCGACAGTCCAGTAGTATTGGCGAAGTACAGTGAAGTAGAATTGGCAGATGGCGTCCAGTGAGGGCTTTTCCGCCGATCGAACGTACGACGTACTGATTTGCGGGGCCGGGTTGGCTGGGCTGACTCTCGCGCGCCAATTGAAGCTCGAGTTACCGGAGCTTTCCGTCGCCGTCATCGACCGGCAATCCCGTCCCCTCCCCGAAGCGGCACATAAGGTCGGCGAATCCACCAACGAGATGGCGGGTTACTATCTCGGAAAAGTCTTGCGTCTTGAGAAGTACCTTGTCACCAGGCACCTGATCAAACGAGGGAGCCTGCGTTTCTTTTTTGGCGACGCGCGCGGCCCATTCGAACAGCGCCCGGAGCTTGGTGTCAGGGTCTCACCTCCTATCAATACGTATCAGCTGGATCGGGGGCGCCTCGAGAACGATCTGCGGGGAATGGTCGCGGACATGGGCGTTCAAGTGATCGAAGATTTGCTGGTCGAAGATGTCGAGTTGGCCGACGGCGAGCTGCCGCACACCGTGCGTTGCCGCCGTCGAAGCAACGGCGAGAGCTGCAGTCTTTCCGGCAGGTGGGTAGTGGATGCGCTCGGGCGGCGGCGATTTCTGCAGTCCCGGCTCGGGCTGATGCAGTCGAACGACCACTGCGCCAGCGCATCCTGGTGGCGGATCGGAAGCCGCATCGACGTTCAAGAGATGGGAGAAGGCCGGCGATGGCAGCGGCGGGTGGAGCATCGCTACCTGTCTACGAACCATCTCATGGGCCGCGGTTATTGGGTTTGGCTGATTCCGCTCTCCTCGGGAGCGACCAGCATCGGCATTGTGACCGACGAATCCATATTTCCGTTTCGCAGCTATGGGACCTCGTATGCGCAATCGCTGGAATGGCTCAGTGAACACGAGCCCACTCTGCGGCGGTTGCTTGAGGGGCATGAGCCGCTGGACTTCTTCGGTCTGAAGAACTTCAGCTATCACGCGCGGCAGATTTTCTCAGAGAGACGCTGGAGTTGCATAGGTGACGCCGGTCTTTTCCTGGATCCGCTGTATAGTCTGGGTTCCGACTTCATCGCCATCGAGAATACAATCACCACCGAGATGATCCGGCGCGACGTGGCCGGCGAATTGACCCAAGCGGCTGTAAAGGACTTCAACCGATTGGTGCTAGACTTCCTTGCCCCGCAGGGCCTGGCGTACTTTCAAGGCACCTACCGGACCTTTGGGCACGCGCACATCTATGCAGCGAAGCTCGCCTGGGACACGGGCGTTTACTGGGCAATGCTCGGGCCGTTCTTTTTTCAGGGAATTGTCCGCAACCCGAATCCGGAGCTTTTCGCTCTGCTGGAACGCTACAACGAATTACACGTGCGGGTCCAGAGGCTGCTTATCGATTGGGCCGAACGCGTGCCGAAGCGGATCACCTTTTCTCATGCCGACATTGCGCGCATGCGACTCCATCAACTGCTCTACCTGGAGTTGACGGCGCGGCGTACCGCGGAGCAGTTCCTGATCACGGCAAGACTGAATCTGGAACGCCTTGAAGAGATCGCCCAGATCCTGTTCTGGCAGGCGGTGGAAGAGGCCTTGCCGGAACACGCGCCCAAGAATCGCGAGCATCCACCATGGGTCAATGCCTGGCGTATCAGTCTCGATCCGGATCGCTGGGAGGCGGACGAGCTCTTCAAGCCGAGCAGTGCGCCGCGCGACCTAGCCCGGATGCGGCGTACATTTGCCGGCGTGTTTGGTCCGATGACGCTCCGGGAAAAGATCGAGGTGGAGTTGTTCTACCGGCTGATCGTTTCCCGAGGCAAGCCGATTTCCACTGTGGTTCACTACTTACAGCGACGCCTGGTTAGGGGGAAACCGGCGATGTGGCTGCGGCGGATGTTCGTCGTTGACCCCCCGAAGCGCCTTAGCGCTTAGCTTTCGTGGCAAGACCCAGAGACCAACGCCGGACGGGAAGGACTGGAACGTAAACCATTCCTGGCGCAGCTTGGGGTTTCGGCTGATTGCCACTGAAGGTATAATGACGCTTGTTCCAAACAGCGGTGACACGAAATTGAAGTCACGTCTACTCAATTCTGGGCGGCCATTGAGCTATGAGCTCTTCCACTTCCAATGCCGGACCATACCCTTCTCTTGTCGACCTGCTGCGTTTCCGCGCAGGTCAAATAGCTGAAAAAGCCGCCTATATCTTCCTCGACAGCGCCGGCAAGGAAGAGGCCCAACTCACCTATCCGGAGTTGGACAGGAGGGCCCGGTCGTTCGCCGCGAGGCTGCAGCGTGTTGCGGTGGACGGTGACAGAGCGATTCTCCTCTACCCGTCGGCGATCGACTTCGTCGTTGCATTCTTTGGCTGTCTTTATGCCGGCGTGGTAGCGGTGCCGGCGTATCCGCCGCGGCTGAACCGTCCGTTGACCCGCTTTCTCGCGACGCTTTCCGATTCCAAAGCATCCCTGATCCTGACCACTACGCCGATCGCACGCGGCATTGAGAAGCGCTTTCCGGAGTCGCCGGCGCTCGCCTCTGTCCAGTGGGCGGTCACCGATACGGAAGAGGAAGACCTCGCAGCCTCCTGGCGTAATCCGCAGGTCGGCGCGGATACGCTCGCGTTTCTGCAATACACTTCCGGGTCGACGGCGGCTCCCAGGGGCGTCATGGTAACCCATGGGAATGTGCTCCACAACGAATCGGTGATCCAGCAGGGATCGGGGCACAACGAGAGCAGCGTGTTCGTGACCTGGCTCCCGCTGTTTCACGACATGGGGCTGATTGGCCTGACACTGCATTCGTTGTATGTCGGGGGAGTCTGCGTCGTCCTGTCACCGTTGGCATTCCTCCAGCGCCCCGTCTCCTGGCTGCGGGCGATCAGCCAATACCGGGGAACCACCTCCGGCAGCCCGAACTTCGGCTATGACTTGTGCGTCAGCAAGATCACGATTGAGGAGCGAAGCGGCCTGGACCTAAGTAGTTGGAGGCTCGCTTTCAACGGCGCGGAGCCAGTACGCCATTCGACGATGAAACAATTCGTGGAGGCGTATGCGCCGTACGGCTTGAGGAAAAGCGTCCTCTGCCCGGTTTATGGCCTCGCGGAGGCGACGCTGCTGGTGTCCGGCGGGTGGGCCAACCTCGAGCTCGGCCCGATCGAACGTGGCGGCAGATCGCTCATGTCCTGCGGGCCGAACCGGGTGCCGGTCCGCATTGTCGAGCCCGCATCCTGCACGCTGGTAGCGGATGGTGAGGTGGGAGAGATTTGGGTGTCGGGCCCAAGCGTGGCGCAGGGCTACTGGAATCAACCGGAACTGACGGAGCGCACTTTTCGTGCGCGCATTACCGGTTCGGATGAAGGGCCGTTCCTGCGCACCGGCGACCTGGGCTTCTTTCAGGATGGCGAACTAGTCGTTGCCGGCCGACTGAGGGACTTGATCATCATTCGTGGCAGAAACGTCTATCCGCAGGATATCGAGCAAACCGTCGAGGCGTGCCATCCTGGAGTGCGGCCGGGAAGCGTCGGAGTTCTTGGGATCGAAACGGCGGAGGTGGAGGGTCTGCTGGTGGTGTCGGAGGTCGACTCGCGCCATTGCCCCGATCTCGAGGACGCGGTCGGCGCGATTCGGCAGGCGATTGCCGAGGAGCATGAGGTTCCCGTGCATGGAATCGTTCTCCTGAAGCCGGCGGCGTTCCCCCGAACTTCGAGCGGCAAGCTGCAACGGTGGGCGTGCAGAGAGGGGCTCCTTTCCGGCAGTCTGCCGGGAGTCCTGCTGTGGCGGGGACGCTCGATGGTGAGTGCCGCCGCCGCGGACGACGGCGCATGAGCAACCGGGGCGAGGTTTCGATCGCGAGGAATGTTGGAGAGATGACGCTCACTTATCGTGGAGTTCGGTGATGGACGGACCCGAAGGTCGGTGTGAGTTGGAGAACGGGCTTTCCGAGGTTCCCGACGCCGCGGCAATCGAGGAGTGGCTGGCCTGTCGTGTGTCCGAGATGATGCACCTGGATCGGGCACACATCGACGTGCGCCGGCCGTTCGCCTATTTCGGGCTTAGCTCGGCCGAAGGAGTCATCCTGGCCGGAGACATTGAGAGGTGGCTGGGCTGCGGCCCGCTAGCGCCTACGCTCGCCTGGGACTTCCCCACAATCGAGTCACTTGCGCGCCATCTAGCCGCCGGCAAGCGCGGCGGGGAGGATTCCGCGGGAGCCTCGGCGGCGGAGAGCGAACTGGAGGAAATACTGAGCGAGATCGAGGAGCTTCCCGATGAATAGTCACAGCACTCGCATCGCGAAGCTCTCGCCGGCAAAGCGCGCCCTGCTTGATGAACGTTTGGAATCCAGGCGGGGCGTGGTGACGCCGATCGCGGTGATCGGCCTTGGTTGCCGCTTTCCGGGGGCGCCGAATCCGGACGCTTTCTGGCAACTGTTGCGAGACGGCGGCGATGCGATCAGTGAGGTGCCCGAAGATCGCTGGAACGTCGATGCGTTCTACGACCCGGATCCGGCGATGCCTGGCAAGATGAGCACGCGCTGGGGCGGATTTCTCGGTGGTGTCGACGGTTTCGACCCGGAGTTTTTTGGCATCTCCCCGCGCGAGGCGGCGCGGATGGATCCACAGCAACGGCTTCTGCTTCAGGTGGCCTGGGAAGCGTTGGAAGACGCTGGGCAGGTGGCGGAACGGCTGGCCGGATCGGCCACGGGCGTGTTCGTAGGGATCGCAACCAACGATTACGGCGCCATGCAGTTAACCGACATCCCCCGGATCGATGGGCACGCCGGCACGGGCAGCGCGATGAGTATCGCAGCCAATCGACTCTCTTACTTCTTCGATTTCCGAGGGCCGAGCATGGCGGTGGATACCGCGTGTTCGTCGTCGCTGGTCGCGGTCCACCTTGCCTGCCAGAGCCTTTGGAGCGGCGAAAGCACGCTGGCGCTTGCCGGCGGCGTAAACCTGATTCTGACACCGGGGATCGCGATCAACTTCACGAAGGCCGGGGCAATGGCGCCCGACGGACGCTGCAAGGCTTTCGATTCGAGAGCAAACGGCTATGTTCGGGGCGAGGGAGCCGGAATCGTCGTTCTGAAGCCTCTCTCGGCTGCCCTCACCGACGGAGATCCGGTGCACGCCGTCATCCGCGGCAGTGCGGTGAATCAGGATGGCCGGACCAACGGTCTGATGGCCCCGAACCGCTACTCTCAGGAGGCGGTTCTGCGGGAAGCTTACGGCCGCGCGCGAGTTTCCCCGGGCGAGGTCCAGTACGTGGAGGCACATGGAACCGGCACGCTGCTGGGCGATCCGATCGAGGCGGGAGCGCTTGGGGTAGTTCTTGCGGCCGGCCGCCCCGCGGAGCAGCGCTGCCTGCTTGGCGCTGTGAAGACCAATATCGGGCATCTGGAAGCTGCCGCCGGGATCGCCGGACTGATCAAAGTCGTGCTGTCTCTCCGGCGCCGGCAGATTCCCCCGAGCCTGCATTTTCTACAGCCGAACCCTCACATCCCGTTCGAAACGCTCCCCCTCAGACTAGCGAACCAACTGGAGCCTTGGCCTTCCTATGGAGAAACGGCGCTGGCCGGGGTGAGCTCGTTCGGATTCGGCGGGACCAACGCTCACGTGGTTCTGGAGGGGGCGCCTCCCTCCGAAAGCGAAGCGGAGCCGGCGGACCAGGCTGAGCTGCTGCCGCTGTCGGCGCGAGCTCCGCAGGCCCTCCGGGAGATCGCTCAGCGCTACCGCGATTCGCTGGCCGCCCCCTCGCCGGAATGCTGGCGCGACGTCTGCGCCACTTCCGCGCTGCGACGTAGCCATCATGATCAACGGCTGGCTCTGGTCGCCCAGTCCAGGGAGGAAGCCTGCGAGCGCCTGGACGCCTTTCTCGCCCAGGAACCCTGCGCCGGCATCTTCACCAACTCGAAAGCAGTCTCGAAGCGCAAGCTCGTTTTCGTGTTCTCGGGACAGGGGTCGCAGTGGCACGGAATGGGGCGTCAACTGCTGGAAGAGCAACCCGTCTTCCGATCCACCATCGAGCGATGCGACGAGATCATGCGGGAGTTGGCCGGCTGGTCCGTACTGGAGGTATTGCGCGCGGAGACTTCGATCGAGGGGATCGACATCATCCAACCGGTGCTGTTCGCGATGCAGGTTGCGCTCGGTGAAATGTGGCGGTCCTGGGGTATCCAGCCGGATGCGGCGGTGGGCCACAGCATGGGAGAAGTGGCCGCGGCGAACTTCGCCGGGGCGATAACGCTACGCGATGCGCTGCAAGTGGTGTGGTGGCGAAGCCACCGGATGAAGCGCATCAGCGGATTCGGCGCGATGGCGGTCATTGAGCTTTCGCTGGACCGTGTCGAGCAAGCCTTGCAAGGTTTTGAGGACCGCCTGTCGGTGGCGGCCAGCAACAGCCCGGTCTCAACGGTGGTGTCCGGCGACCCGGCGGCGCTGGACCAGGTAATGACCGCCCTGCAAGCGGATGGAGTTTTCTGCCGGCTGGTAAAAGTGGATGTCGCCGCGCACAGCCCGCAGTTGGAGCCGCTCCGCGGCGAGGTGCTGGAGGGGTTGCGGGGAGTATCCTCCTCACCTCCGTCAATCCCGTTCTACTCGACGGTGCGGAGCGGGAACCAGGACAACCTCGACGCGGAGTACTGGTGGCGGAACATGCGGGACCCTGTCCGTTTCTCGGAGGCAGTGGACCGTTTGATCGAAACCGGACACCATCTTTTTCTCGAAGTTAGCCCTCACCCGATTCTGGTGGCGGCCATTCTGGATTCATTGCGGGCTCACGGAGCCGAGGGCGCGGCGCTCTGGTCGCTTCGCCGAGACGCTGATGAACGGGCAATGCTCCTGGGCTCGCTCGGGAGTCTGTACGCGGCGGCGTGGCCCATCGATTGGCGCAAGGTCTATCCGAAGCCAAGCCGGCATGTTCGGCTGCCCTCTTACCCCTGGCAGCAGGAGCGGTATTGGTTAGAAACCTCCTCCTCCGCCGGTTTGAGTCGAAGCGCGATGGCCCGCTCCGCTGATCCGGACGAGGGAGCGCATCCTCTGCTCGGGCGCAAACTGAACCTGGCCGACGCACCCCAAGACCACCGTTGGGAATGCACGATGGGGAAGGATACGATCCCGGCGTTCGTGCTCGACCACAAGGTGCAGAATGTTGCGGTGGTTCCCGGTGCGGGGTACGTCGAAATGGCGTTGGCTGCCGCACGGGAAAGCATCGGATCCGGCCCCATCGTCCTCGACGACGTGCAGTTTCACCGGGCGTTCTTCCTGCCCGAAGGCGTCACGCGGCGCGTGCAGACTGTGCTCTCTACTCTCGGCACCGGTGAGCGCCGGTTTCGGGTTTACAGCCGGCCCTGCGACGGTGATCAGGGAGACGGGTCGTGGGTGCTGCATGCCGAGGGGAGGCTCGCCACAACCAACGATCCGCGCCCGGCACGGCAAGCGGGATCTCTGGACGAGATCCGCGCGCGACTGGGAGAGGCGATCGACGGAGCGGATTTTTACACTCAGGCGCGATCCCTTGGAAACCACTACGGCCCGGCCCATCAGGGGATCGAGCGCATGTGGCGGGGTGAAGGAGAAGTCCTTGCCGAGGTTCGCGCGCCGGGCGGCGTGGAACACAACCTGAAAACTTACGAGACGCATCCGGCGCTGCTCGATGCAGCTTGGCAAGCATTGGGCGGTCTGCTCCTCGCGTCACCGCCCGGCGAGAGCAAGCGCGGGGCTACGGTTCCGGTTCACATCGATCGCCTCACCGTGTGGGGCCGCCCTGGCAGCCGGGTTTGGAGCCACGCCTTTCTGCGCACCGGCGGAGGCAGCGAAGAATACGCCGGAGACATCGACCTACTGGATGAATCCGGCGGCCTGGTTGTCGAAACGTCCGGGTTGCGCCTTCGCCCGTTGGACCTCTCCGCGGAGGTTGGCCCGGACACGGAAAGTGACGCATGGCTGTATGAGATGCAGTGGCGGGCGAGTACGCGTTCGGAGCTCAAGAGGTCCCGGCCGGTTTCCCCGAAGCTTGCGACATGGCTGGTCCTGGCGGATTCCGGCGGCGTCGCAGAGCAACTGGCACAGCGACTGATCGATCAAGGGAACACGCCTGTCCTGGTTCGGCCGAGTGGCGCTTTCGAACAGTTCAGCGGCGTGCGCTTCGGAGTCAGGCCAGGTAGCCCCGAAGACCTGATGCAAGTGATCGATTCGGTATTCGGCGATTCTGCCAATACGTGCCGGGGCGTTCTCTACTTATGGGGTATCGACTTGCCCTTCGCCGCGCAAATGGAAACACCTGTTCTCGAACACGCAACGACTACCTGTGACAGTGCTTTGAACCTGCTCCGGGCAACAGCCCAGATGCAAACGCGGACGGCGCCCCTATGGATCGTGACGCGCGGAGCCCAGCCTGTCCAGGGACCGGTGCAGCTCTCCCTGTCCCAAGCGCCGCTTTGGGGACTCGGGCGCGCGATTGCACAGGAGCACCCCGCCCGGTGGGGTGGATTGATTGATCTCGATCCGGCGGCTACTCCGGAGGACAGTGCGGCGGCAATCCATTCCGAGATCGATGGCGCAGAGAAAGAGGATCAAATAGCGTTCCGCGATGGAACGCGCTACATTCTCCGCCTGCAACGCAAGGATCGAAGCGCCAGGCGCCGGAATCTTCGGTTCCGTCCCGAGGCAAGCTACCTGATCACGGGTGGGCTCGGAGACCTCGGACTGACAGTGGCGCGATGGATGACCGAGCAGGGGGCTCGTCATCTTATTCTCCTGTCACGGACCGCGCTGCCTCCGCGTGAGCAATGGGGTTCCGCCGAAGCAGGGTCCCGGCTTGCGCAGCAGACGCTTGCCTTGCAAGAGATCGAGGCAGGAGCCGAGGTACGCCTGGCATCGGTCGACGTCGCCGACGTCGGGCAGCTTTCCTCGTTTCTCGCGCAATACCGTCAAGACGGCTCGCCGCCGATCCGCGGAGTGATTCACGCAGCGGGCATCGTCGAGCTGAAGCCGCTGACGGAAACCGACTCGGCGGCGCTGGAGGCGATTCTGCGGCCGAAGGTGGCCGGCGCATGGCTCTTGCATCATCTGTTGCGAGAGGACAATCTGGACTTCTTTGTCATGTTTTCGTCGTTTGCCTCGCTCCTCGGTTCGCCGCAACTGGGGGCCTACGCAGCCGCGAACTCCTTCCTGGACGCGTTAGCGTTTCACAGGCGAAGCGAGAATCGGCCGGCCCTGGCCGCCAACTGGGCCGTGTGGGGCGGCGTCGGGATGGCCGCGCGCTACCTCCAGGGCGGCCATGCGCTCGCCCGCGGCGTGGAAAGCTTCTCCCCGGCACAAGGACTGGCGGTCCTGGGGCGGCTGATGACCCAGCACTCGCCGCAAGCCGGGGTGATGCGTGTCGACTGGGGTGTGTGGAGCAAGCTGTATCCGGCGTTCAGCACGGCGCCGGTCATCTCCGAGCTGATTCGCGAAGAGACGAATTCCACCGGGCAGAGGAACGCCCGCCCGGCCGAACCCATCCGTCAATTGATTCTGGCCGCTGAACCGGGCAAGCGGCGCGAAATGATGGAGTCATACTTGCACCGACAGACGGCACGGGTGTTGGGACTCGCCGCCTCCAGGCTCGACCCGCAGCGATCGCTCACGACGCTCGGGTTCGACTCTCTCATGGCCGTCGAACTGCGGAACCGCGTGGAGACGGACCTCGAAGTTACCTTGCCGCTCGTGGAACTGCTGCAGGGGCCCACCACGGTTCAACTTTCCGGCATGCTGCTGGAGCAGGTGACAGCCTCCTTTGTATTCAGTCCGGACTGGGCGCGCACCGATGCACAGGCGGCGGATGGCGATTGGGAAAGCATGACCCTATGATCCTTGCGAATCTATTGGCGGACCTGGAGCAGCGGGGTGTGCGACTTTGGCCGGACGGCGAACAGTTGGCGATCCGGGCGCCGAAGGATGCACTGACACCAGAGCTGCGCGCCCAACTAGTGGAGCACAAAACCGAGATTCTCAATCTGCTGAGCCGGTGCGATACGGCCGAGTTGAGCCCAGCGGCGCCGCAGGCGGCGCCGGATCCGCATCAGCGATACGCACCGTTCCCGCTGACAGACATCCAGCAGGCTTACTGGGTCGGTCGAACGGCGGCCTTTGAGCTGGGTGGCGTATCCATCCATATGTATTGGGAGCTCGAGCGCAGCGGTCTCGACTTGGAGCGGCTCGAAGACGCCTGGAATCGCGTGGTAGAGCGCCACGACATGCTGCGCGCCGTCGTTCTGCCGGATGGGCGAATGCAGATTCTGGAGCGAGTGCCGCGGTACGAGATCTCGATCCTCGACCTGCGGAACCGCGAGCCGCAAGCCGCGGCGTTGGAACTCGAAGCCGTCCGCGAGAGCCTTTCCCATCAGGTCCTGCCGGTCGACCAGTGGCCGGCATTCGAAATCAGGGCCTCCCTGTTGGATTCCGACTGCATCCGTCTGCACATCAGTGTCGATCTGGTCCACATCGACGCAAGCAGTCTCATGGTCTTGTTCCGCGACTGGCTGCACTATTACCGGCAGCCGGAAATCCCGCTCACACCCTTGGATTTGTCCTTCCGCGACTACGTGCTCGCCGAGCGGACTCTCCGCGACTCTCAGGCTTACCGCCGGTCAATTGAGTATTGGCGGAAGCGCGTGGCGGTCCTGCCTCCGCCCCCCGAACTGCCGATCGCCAGGCATCCCGCATCGCTGACAAAGCCCCGATTCGCGCGCCGCACCGCCCGCCTCGACCCGGCCACTTGGCTTCGGTTGAAAACGCAGGCGGGTGAGTTGGGTCTAACTCCTTCGGCGGTGCTTCTGACCGCCTATGCCGAGGTCCTAAGAACCTGGGCGAGCACGCCGGCATTCACCGTCAATGTCACACTCTTCAATCGCCTGCCGGTGCATCCCCAGGTCGACAACATTCTGGGCGACTTCACATCTATGATTCTGCTGGAAGTTGCCGACGCACCCGAGGTGACCTTCGGCTCCCGCGTCAAGCTCATGCAGCAGCGGCTGTGGAGTGACTTGGGATACAGCCAGTCGAGCGGTGTCGAGACTCTTCGCGAGCTGGCGCGGGTGCAGCAAACGGCAACCGGGGCCATCATGCCCATCGTGTTCACGAGCCTCCTCAGCCCAGGCGCCCGCGGATTCCAATCTTCGTTGACTGCCTTGAGCGACCTGGGAGAGGTGGTGTTCGAGATCACCCAGACGCCCCAGGTCTGGCTGGATCATCAGGTCTATGAACAGGACGAAGCACTCGTGTTCAACTGGGATGCGGTGGAGGCGCTCTTCCCCACAAACTTGCTCGACACGATGTTCGATTCCTACTGCCGGATCGTACGCGACCTGGCCGACGGCCGGCGCTGGCAGGAAACGAATCTCCAACTGATTCCCGCCGGGCAGATCGAGCAGCGCGACGCGAGCAACGCCACCGACGCGCCGATTCCCAATCAGGTCCTCCAAACGCTGTTCGAGGAGAATGCGCGCCGCCGGCCCGACGAACCGGCGGTCATTACCTCGCGAAGGACTCTCACCTATCAGGAACTGGACCGGCTCTCCAACCGGGTGGGACGCAGACTCCGCGAACTTGGTGTCGTGCCGGACACGCTGGTTGCCGTAGTCATGAAGAGGGGTTGGGAGCAGATTGTCGCGGTACTGGGGATCCTGAAGGCGGGAGGAGCGTATCTGCCCATCGGGGCGGATTTCCCCGCCGAACGCATTCGGTTTCTGATCGAGAACGGCGAGGTTGGCGTCGCGTTCATCCAGCCCGGGGAAGAAGGACGGCTCGAGCTGCCGGATCACGTGCGCGCGATCCCGTTTGACGAAGCCGCGCTGTCGGCGATCGACGACAGCCCGCTCGACCCCGCGCAGGGCCAGGACGACCTGGCGTATGTCCTGTACACTTCCGGTTCGACCGGCAAGCCCAAGGGTGTGATGATCGAACACCGCAGCGTGATCAATCGGATGACCGACGTCGCGCATCGGTTCGAACTGAAGCCCGAAGACCGCGCCATCGCCCTCACCGCTCTGCATCACGATCTGTCCGTCTTCGACATCTTCGGAATGCTCGCCGTTGTGGGAGGTAGCATCGTCATTCCCGATGCGGAAGCAATTCGCGATCCCGGGCATTGGGCGGAATTGATCGGCGGCCACAAGGTCACGGTGTGGAACTCGGTTCCCACGTTTCTGCACATGCTGGTGGAGCACCTGGAAAACCGCTGCGACCAGGCGCCGATGGCAAGTTCACTCCGCTGGGTGATCCTGTCCGGAGAGTTCATCCCGGTGGACCTTCCGGACCGGCTCCGGGCACTGGTTCCGGCTGTTGCGGTGGTGGGCGCCGGAGGACCAACCGAGACCACCGTCTGGGATGTCTGCTATCCCATCGGCGAAGTGGATCCGGCATGGAAGAGCATCCCGTACGGCCGTCCGATGGCCAACGCACAATACTTCATCTTGAAGGATACGCTGGAGCCATGCCCTGTGTGGGTGGCCGGCGAACTCTATATCGCGGGCGCCGGACTGGCTCGAGGCTACTGGAAAGACGACGAGAGAACGAACGCCTCCTTCATCACTTGTCCGACAACGGGAAAGCGGCTTTACCGCTCCGGGGACATGGGGCGATATCTTCCGAACGGAGAGATTGAAATCCTCGGCCGGAAAGACCTGCAGGTCAAGATTCGCGGAAACCGCATCGAGCTGGGAGAAATAGAGGCTGCTCTCGGCGAGCACCCGGAGGTCCGAACCGCGGTCGTGCAGGCCGTGGGTAAAGGGCCTGAGGCGCGCCGGCTGGTCGCCTATGTCGTTCCGCATCGGATGCCTGCGCCGGTGAAGGAGAAAACGGACAGCGAGGCGAATGAGGAGTGGCTGCAGAGCTTCTCCGAGCAACCGATTGAAGGAGTCATTCGCGATCCTATTGAACGCTTGGAGTTTCTGGTCAAACAACGCGATCGATTCAAGAGTGAGCCGGACTCCTCGCCCATTCCCCTTGCCAAACCGGAATGGACCGCCGATTTGGAAAAGCAGTACGCTCGGCGCCGGAGCCATCGCGCGTTCCTGCCCGCGACCATTCCGTTTCGAGAGTTCAGCGAGTTTCTGGCCTGCCTCCGCGAGGTATCGTTCGAGGCGTCCTTGTTGGGAAAACACCGCTACCCATCCGCAGGCGGGCTGTACCCGGTGCGAACCTACCTGTATGTGGCGCCGGACCGCGTAGATGGACTGCAGGCTGGAACCTATTCCTATAATCCCCATCATCACCATCTGGATCTACTCTCGCCCGAAGCCCGCTTGGACCGGCGCGTACATGCGCCGCCGAATCGGGCGATCTTCGATAGCTCGGCGTTCTCTCTGTTTCTGATCGGCGATATGAGCGCGATTGAACCGATGTACGGCAGCCAGGCGAGGGATTTTTGCGTTCTCGAAGCCGGATACATGAGTCAATTGCTGATGGACTCGGCGCCCCACTTCGGAATTGGCGTCTGTCCAATCGGCGGGCTGGATTTCTCAGCTGTCCGTCACGATTTGTCGTTAGAGGACAGGAGTATCTACTTGCATTGTCTCGCCGGGGGACCCGTCGCCGATTTGCCGTTTTCCGCCGCGCAGCCTTCGGCGGGACAGTCGGGGGCAGCGGCGCCCCCGTTGACCGCACCGGCGCTAATCGCCGAGTTAAAGCGGTTTTTGAGCCGCAAGGTGCCCGAGTTCATGACCCCGGCGTCGTTCGTGCTTCTCGACAGTCTTCCTTTGACGGCCACCGGCAAAGTGAATCGCGCGGCACTCCCCTCTCCGAACGAAGCGCATCGCGTCCGTGCCCGCACTTCGGATATTCCGCAGACCGAAATGGAGCGGACGCTGACGAACATTCTGCAGGAGATGCTGCCGCTGGAGTCGGTGGGAATCCACGACAACTTTTTCGACCTCGGCGCCAACTCGATGCACATGGTGCGATTCACCAACCGGCTGAAGGAGCTTCTGAACCGGGAAGTGTCCGTCGTGAACATGTTCAAGTACCCAAGCGTCAGCTTGCTGGCCGGCTACTTGAGTGAGGACTCCGCCGCGCCTTCGTTCGAGCCGATCGACCGCCGGGCGGCCAAGCAGAAGGAAGCCGCGGAGCGTCAACGGCAGCGGATGGGCAAGCGACGAGGAAAAGATGGATAACGGTCGATCCGAGGAATCCGCCGGAGACATTGCCATCGTCGGAATGAGCGGCCGTTTCCCGGGAGCCCCGACTCTCGATGAATTTTGGCGTAACCTGTGCGACGGCGTCGAGGCCGTGTCCTGGTTCTCGGAAGAGGAGCTAGCCGCTTCCGGAGTCGATTCTTCGATAGCACGCCAGGAGAATTACGTGCGCGCCGCAGCCGTTCTGGAAGGTATCGACATGTTCGATGCGGCGTTCTTCGGCTGCAGCCCGAAGGAAGCGCAAACCCTCGACCCGCAACAACGCTTGTTTCTGGAGTGCGCATGGGAAGCCCTGGAGGATGCCGGAACCGCACCGGAAGCTTATGAAGGCGAGATCGGCATCTACGCCGGAGCCAACATCAGCAACTATCTTTTCTCCAACCTTTATCCGCGGCGCGGCAGAAGCGCTTTCGTTGAGGACTTCCAGACGCTGATCGGCAACGCGAAGGACTACCTGGCCACGCGCGCCTCGTACAAGTTGAACCTGACCGGGCCCAGCGTGAGCGTGCAAACGGCCTGTTCGACGTCGTTGGTTTCCGTATGCCTGGCCTCTCAAAGCCTGATCGGCTATCAGTGCGACATGGCGCTGGCGGGCGGAGTCACAGTGCGCGTTCCGCAGAAGTCGGGCTATCTCCATGAACCGGGTGGAATCCTTTCCCCCGACGGGCGCTGCCGGACCTTTGACGCGAAAGCCCAGGGAACAACGCTCGGCAACGGCGTCGGCATCGTGGTTCTCAAGCGCCTGGAAGACGCCCTCGCGGATGGGAATCGAATTCACGCGATCATTAAGGGCTCGGCGATCAACAACGACGGGGCGAACAAGATCGGCTACACGGCGCCGAGCGTGGATGGACAGGCGAGAGTCGTGAAGATGGCTCAGGCGCTCGCCGGGACTCCTCCCGAAACGATCAGCTACATCGAAGCGCACGGAACCGCGACCGCACTGGGAGATCCGATCGAGATCGACGCGCTGACCCAAGTCTTTCGCGACAGCACTGCCGCCAAGGGCTTCTGCGCCATCGGCTCAATCAAGACGAATTTCGGCCACCTCGAGGCCGCGGCCGGCGTTGCCGGGTTGATAAAAACGGTTCTGGCGCTGAAACACAGGTTGCTGCCTCCCAGCTTGCATTTTGAGCAGCCGAATCCCGAAATCGATTTTCCGAACAGCCCGTTTTTCGTCAATACCCGGCTCACTGAGTGGAAGGCGAATGGTGCGCCGCTCCGCGCCGGCGTGAGTTCGTTCGGAATCGGAGGCACCAACGCTCACGTGGTCCTGGAAGAGGCTCCGGCACGTGCGGCCACGGATCCGCCTCCGGGCGAAAGGCCGTTACACATCCTCACTCTCTCGGCTAAGACCGCTGAGGCGATGCGGCAGTTGGCCGGCAAGTATGTAGACCACCTTGCCGCGGATCACGATTCCTTTGCCGACTGTTGCTTCACAGCCAACACCGGCCGGACCCATTTCGCACACCGTACCGCGGTAATCGCCGGATCTCACGGCGAAGCGCGGGAGATGTTGAGCCATTTCCTGGAAGGGGACAAGCCGCCCGGTTTGGTTGAGGGCCGTGTTGAAGGCGAGCGCCCGCCAAAAGTCGCGTTCCTGTTTTCCGGCCAGGCATCGCAGTACCACGGAATGGGCCGGCAGCTCTACGACTCCCAGCCCGTCTTCAGGAAGGAGCTTGACCGGTGCGATCGATTGCTGCGCGGCGAGCTGGATGACAATCTGTTGTCGGTGCTCTATCCCGAAAGCGGCTCCGGCTCCACGCTGCATGAAACGGTGTACACGCAGCCGGCGCTGTTTGCGTTGGAATACGCGCTGGCAAAGGTCTGGCAGTCCTGGGGCGTGCAGCCTTCCTTCGTTCTGGGGCACAGCGTCGGGGAGTATGTAGCGGCGTGTATCTCGGGAGTGATGAGTCTCGACGATGCACTGCGATTGGTGACAGCCCGATCCGCATCGATGCAGCGGCTGGCGCAGGGCGGCGCGATGGTCGCGATTCTGACCGAATACAGCCGTGTCGCCGAAGCCGTAGCCGAGCACGCCGCACAGGTCTCGATCGCCGCGGTGAACGGGCCGGACAATATCGTTATTTCCGGAGCCGGCGAGCACGTCGCTCGCATTGCCGCGCAGTTCGAGGCCGAAGGGATTCGCGTGCGGCAGTTGACGGTTTCGCACGCCTTCCATTCTCCTTTGATGAACCCGATGCTCCCGTCGTTTGAGCGGAAGGCGGCGCAGCTTACATACTCGCCGCCACAGATCGGCCTGGTTTCCTGCCTTACCGGTGCGCTAGCGCGGAGCGCCGAGTTGAGCGAACCCGGCTACTGGGTTCGGCACATCCGGGAGCCGGTGCAATTCTTCGCCGGGATGCAGACGCTGCATGCGCTGGGATGTGAAGCCTTCATCGAGATCGGTCCTGGGACAACTCTGCTCGGCATGGGAAAGGGTTGTCTGCCTGAATCAGCGTCTCTCTGGCTGCCTTCGCTGCGGCAAGGCCGGGACGAGTGGCGGAGGATGCTGGAGAGTCTGGCGGCTTTACATGTCCGTGGCGCGAAAGCGGACTGGCGTGGATACGAGCGCGGTTACAGCCGACGCCTCGTATCCGTCCCCACCTATCCGTTCCAACGGGAGCGGCATTGGGTAGAAGCCCCGACGGCCGGAAGCACGCCGCAGTTTTCCGCCGGTCGGCATTCCGCGGCAACCGGTCACCCGTTGCTGGGCAGCCGCCTCCGTTCTCCTTTGCGCGAAGCGCAGTTCGAGCTCGATGCAGATGCGGAATCGCTGCCGGTCCTGAAGGATCACCGGATCTACGGCGTGCCGGTGTTTCCCGCCGCGGCCTACCTTGAGATGGCGCACGCCGCCGCCATCGAAAGGTTTGGAGAGAACGGGTCGTGTCTCATCGAAGACTTCGTGATTCACGAGCCGCTGCTGCTCAATGAACCAGGGCGGCCTATCCAGTTAGTCCTGTCGCCCGACGGACCGGAGCGTGGCTCGTTTCGGATCTCGAGCCTTGCGGCGGGAAGTGACGCCTGGATCTTACATGGTGCGGGAAGTGTGTCGAACGAGCAGAGCAACGGCGACGCACCGATTCGACCGCGCATCGACCGGGAACAAGCACAGCAGCGGTGTAGCGAGACCGAATCCAGATCCGAGTGGTTCTACAAGAGCATGGCGGATCGGGGGCTGGAGCTGGGCCCGAGCTTCCAATGGATCGAACAGATCTGGCGGCGCGACGGCGAGGCGATCGCCCGCACACGGGTCGCCAACGCCCAGGACCGGTCGGGCGTGTACCGCATCCATCCAGGCCTGATGGACTGCTGCTTCCAGCTTCTGGCGGCGGCCATGCCGGAGGAGGCGCGGGATTCGGTGTACACCCCCGTCGAACTGAAGAAGCTTCGCTTCTACGGGCGGCCGAACGGACGAACCTGGGTTCGCGCCGTCCTGCGCGCAGGCAACGAATCGACTGCCACTACGATCGTGAGCGACCTCTCGTTGTTCGACGACAGCGGGAACGTGTTGATGGAAGCTGAGGGCTTGTTGGCCCGGCGAGCACCTCGTGAGGCGTTGACGCGAGAGACCGATCGCCTTACCAGCCTGCTCTACCGCGTCCAGTGGCAGCCGCAGCCCGGCGCTCAGGATCGCCTATCGTCTGAGCATCTGGCGTCCCCCATTCGGATCGCCGAGTCCCTGCACCCGATGCTCGAACCCCTGCAGCGGGAATACGGCTTGGCGGGCTACAAGCAACTGATGCCGGAGATGGACGCGCTGGGCGCCGAGTATGCGCGGGAAGCATTTCATCAACTGGGCTGCGAGTTCCTGCCGGGCCGGTTCGATCCCGCCCTGGCCGCCCGGCAAATGGGCGTGCCGGACCAACAGAACCGTTTCTTTGTCCGCCTGGTGGATCTGTTGGAGAATGCCGGGATCCTGAAGAAGGTGGGGAGCGAGTGGGAAGTAGGCCCCGTACCCGGGAGAGTCGATCCGCACACGCACTGGGCGGAGCTGAACTCCCGATACCCGGCGTTTGAAGCGGAACTCGTCCTCCTGGAAAACTGCGGACGGCTGATGCCGAAGCTATTGCGGGGCGAGTGCAATCCGTTGGAAGTGTTGCTTCCAGGCGGCTCCTCGACGACTCTAGAAAAGTTGTATCGAGACTCGCCCGTAAGCCGCGTGTGCAACCGGCTAATCCTTGAGGCCGTCTCGCAAGCCCAACAACTTGTTCCGGAAGGGCGGACGCTGCGCCTGCTCGAGATCGGCGCTGGAACCGGAGGCACCACCTCGCACGTCCTTCCTTGTCTTGAAGCGCACGCGGCCGACTATGTATTCACCGACGTGTCCGCGCGTTTTACCTTGGACGCCGAACGCAGGTTCCGCGATTTCCCGTTTGTTCGTTATCAGGTCCTCGACATTGAGCGCGATCCCGGCGAGCAGGGTTTCGCTCCTCACGAATTCGATGTTGTCCTGGCGGCAAACGTGCTGCACGCAACTAGCGATCTACGCCGCACTCTGAGTAACGTGAAGCGCCTTCTGGCGCCCGAGGGACTGCTCCTCCTGGTAGAGGGAACCGGGCCCCAGCGATGGTTGGACCTGATTTTCGGACTCACCGATGGATGGTGGAAGTTCACCGATCGGGATCTCCGGCCGGCTCATCCTTTGCTGCCGCAGGATAAGTGGACCGCACTCCTCAAGGAGACGGCGTTCACTGAGGCGGTAGCGATGCCGGAGGCGAGCCAAGAGCGGGAAGACGTGTCGCAGCCGGCAGTAATCCTTGCACGAGGGCCGGGGCCGGCAGAGCAGCCCTCCCGATCGTTGATCTTCGCCGACCGCGGCGGAGTCGGCGAGAGACTTGGTAAAGCCCTCGCTGAGCGGCGCGGCGCCTGCACGCTGGTGTTCGCGGGAACCGATTTCGCGCGTTCCAGCGACGGGAACTGGACGGCGGATCCAGCACAGCCGCAGGACTTTCAGCGGCTCCTCCGCGAGTTAGGGGAACAAGCCTGGCAGGAAGTGGTTCATCTTTGGAGTCTCGATGCTCCGCCCGCGGCAGGGTTGACGGTTCCATCGCTGGAAGACGCACAGGTATTGAGTTGCGGCAGTGTGCTGCATCTATTCCAGGCCCTGGCCGGAGCCGACCGAGGCGCGCCGCCGCGGGTGTCCCTGGTGACCAGAGGCGCCCAGCCCGTGGGCGCGCGAGCGGCGCCCGTTTCCATCACGCAGGCGGAGGTGTGGGGACTGGCGCGGGTCATCGCGATGGAGCACCCGGCCTTTCGATGCCTGTGCCTGGATCTGGACCCGTCCGGCGGGGAGGACGAAATCGACGCGCTGGTTGCCGAGCTTCTCGGCCCGCACAAGGAGAATCAAGTCGCTCTCCGTTCAGGAGTCCGTTATGTACCGAGACTGGTTGGCGAGACCGGCGTTGCCGGCGGGCGGCTGCAGCTTCCGCGGGACGAGCCGTTCCAGTTGCAGGTTGGATCCGCCGGAGTTCTGGATAACCTTGTGTTGCGGCCCGTCGCCGCTCGTGCGCCGGACAGCGGAGAGGTCCAGATCCGGGTCCGGGCAACCGGCCTCAACTTCCGCGACGTCATGCACGCGTTGGGAGTGTATCCCGGTGGGTCCGGACAGATCGGGATCGAGTGTGCCGGGACAATCGCGGCCGTTGGTCCGGGTGTTGATGGGTTCCAGGTCGGGCAGGAAGTCGTCGCGCTGGCGACCGGCAGCTTTGGCAGCTTTGTAACGACCAGCGCGGTCCTGGTCGTACCCAAACCGGCCGGACTGACCCACGACGAAGCCGCTTCCATCCCGATCGTTTTCCTGACGGCTTATCACGCGCTGCACCAACTTGCCGGACTTTCCCGCGGCGAGCGCGTGCTGATTCATGCAGCGGCCGGCGGCGTCGGGCTGGCTGCCGTGCAATTGGCCCAGCGTGCCGGGGCGGAGATTTTCGCCACAGCGGGCAGTCCGGAGAAACGCGACTATCTCCGTTCGTTGGGCGTTGCCCACGTATTCCACTCCCGATCCATCAAATTCGCCGGCGAGGTGCTGGAAAGCACCGGCGGGGAGGGAGTCGACGTGGTGCTGAACTCCCTTGCAGGAGACTTCATTCCCAAGAGTCTGGCGGTGTTGCGCCTGAACGGACGATTTCTCGAAATCGGGAAAACCGGCATCTGGGATGGGCGGCAGGTGGCGCAGGTGAGGAAGGACGTTTCGTACTTTGTGATCGCGCTCGACCAGATGATCGACAACCGGTCCGGCGCAATCGGCGAAACGTTTCGCGGGTTGATGAACCAATTCGAGCAAGGCTCGCTCCACCCGCTTCCCCGCAGCATCTACCCGATCGAGGATGCCCGGGACGCGTTTCGATACATGGCCCAGGCAAGGCACATCGGCAAGATCGTCATCACGCAGAGCAACGGTGCGGGCGCCGCCACCGGCGCAATGCCGATACGATCTGACGCTACGTACCTGATCACGGGAGGACTGGGCGGGCTGGGACTGCTGCTTGCGGGTTGGCTGGTGGAGCGGGGAGCGCGCAACCTGGTGCTGCTCGGGCGGAGCGACCCTTCGGCGGCGGCGCGCGAAACGGTAAGCGGTCTGGCCGATGCCGGAGCCCGTATCACCGTCGTCGCGGCCGATGTGTCGCGCGAGGATGACGTTGCAAAGGCGCTGGCCGGCATTCGTGCGACAATGCCGCCGCTGTGCGGAATCCTGCACTGCGCGGGCGTGCTCGACGATGGTGTGCTGCTGCGGCAGAACTGGACGCGATTTTCGAACGTGATGGCCGCCAAGGCCACGGGAGCGTTGAATCTGCACAGCGCCACAGCGGACATGCCGCTCGATTTTTTTGTACTCTTCTCCTCCATAGCCTCGCTCGTCGGCCCTCCCGGGCAGAGCAACCACGCCGCCGCGAATGCCTTCCTGGACTCTCTGGCGCACTATCGTCATTCGCTCGGGTTGCCCGCTTTGAGCATCAACTGGGGAAGGTGGGCCGACATCGGCGCCGCCGCAAGCCGGGCCTCCGACCTCCGATCGCCGGTCGGCATCGGCGCCATCCCGCCGAAGGAAGGTCTTCGCATACTCGAGTACGCGCTGCAGCAGCGGTGTACCCAGATCGTTGCAATGCCGGTCGATTGGGAGGAGTTTTCCCGGCGCTTCGCGGATCAGGACACACCGCCGTTGTTGTCCGGAATCGTGCGCGACTTCAGGCAACGGGCTGGCGCCAACGGTCACGCGGTACAGCCGCCGGACCTGCTGCGCCGCCTTCGGGAAGCGCTTCCCGGCGATCGGCGCACCGTCGCTCTGACCTATCTTCGAAACCTTGCTTCCAAGGCGTTGGGATTGCAGGCGTCGGTCACCATCGATGCGAGGCAGCCGCTGAATGAGCTGGGGCTCGACTCGCTGATGGCGATTGAATTACGCAACTCTTTGGCAGCCGCCGTGGGTCACGCTCTTCCCGCTACGCTGCTGTTCGACTATCCGACGCTAGAAACCCTGGCCGGCTATTTGTGCCGCGATCTGCTCCGCACCGAACCCGGCTCAGAACACGACCCTGGCGCTCCGGAGACTGGCGGTGAATCCATCGACCCATCGGCCGGCCTCGACGGGATTCCGGATGAAGAAGTCGCGGCACTGCTGGCGGCGAAGCTTGCCGATCTCGAGGCGGATGCGACATGAGCCCTCCGCCGAGCCAAAACGACTATCCGGCGCTTCTCCGCCGCGCATACCTGTCGCTCGAAAAGTTGCAAGCCAGACTTGATTCGATGCAGCGTGCGCGTAGCGAACCCATCGCAATCATTGGCATGGGTTGCCGGTTTCCCGGCGGCGCGGAGAACCCGGATTGTTTCTGGCGGCTCTTGCACGAAGGGCAGGACGCGATCACCGAAATACCGCCGGAGCGCTGGGACGTCGACCGTTACTATGACCCGAACCCGAATGCGCCGGGCAAAATGTACACACGGACGGGCGGGTTCCTGAAACAGGTTGATCTGTTCGACGCGCAGTTTTTCGGAATCTCCCCGCGGGAAGCCGTGAGCATGGATCCGCAGCAGCGTCTCGTGCTGGAGGTTGCCTGGGAGGCGTTGGAAGATGCCGGCCAGGCTCCGGACGGCCTCGTCGGCAGCCATAGCGGCGTATTCATCGGCATCAGCACGAACGAATATGCGCACCTGCTCCAGGATCCGGGAAAAATCGATCTCTACACGCCGACCGGAAACGCACTGAGTATCGCGGCCGGCCGCCTCTCCTACATCCTCGGGCTACATGGGCCGAGCCTTGCTGTTGATACGGCATGCTCGTCGTCGCTCGCGGCAGTTCATTTAGCCTTCCAGAGCCTACGAAACGAAGAGTGCGACATGGCGATCGCCGGAGGCGTCAACCTGCTTTTGTCGCCCACATCCAGCATCGGTATCTCCGAGTTGCGGATGCTGACGCCCGATGGGCGCTGCAAGACCTTCGATGCCGGGGCCGACGGTTTTGTACGGGCGGAAGGTTGCGGCATCGTCGTACTCAAGAGACTCTCGGAAGCCGTCGCCAACGGCGACCGAATACTCGCTCTGATTCGCGGATCGGCGTTGAATCAGGACGGCCGTACCGGCGGCCTCACCGCACCCAACGGACCGGCACAGGAGATGGTGATCCGCCGTGCGCTGGCGAACGGACGAGTGTCGCCATCAGAAGTGCAATACGTGGAGGCGCACGGTACCGGAACCTCTCTGGGCGATCCGATTGAAGTGCAGGCGATCGCGTCGGTGCTGGGCGAAGGACGTCAGCCCGGCAACTCATTTGCCATCGGCTCGGTCAAAACCAACATCGGTCATCTCGAAGCCGCCGCCGGTGTCGCCGGTCTCATTAAGACGGTGCTCGCGCTGCGGCACGAAGAGATCCCCCCGCACCTGCATCTCAAGAACCTCACGCCGCATGTCGCTTGGGACCGGATCCCGGTAGTGATCCCGACCGAGCCTGCTCCCTGGCCTCAAGGCTCCCAGCGCCGCATTGCGGGCGTGAGCGCGTTCGGGTTCGGCGGGACCAATGCGCATGTTGTACTCGAAGAAGCGCCGGAGGTGGCGCCCGCGGCCGCCGGGCCGGAGCGGCCGCTGCATTTGCTGACGCTCTCTGCGAAAGAGGAGCAGGCTCTATCGCAATTGGCCGAGCGCTACGAGCAACGGCTGGGCGATGGCGGTGAATCGTTCGCCGACGTGTGCTACACCGCCAACACCGGGCGGGCGCACTTCCGCCATCGTCTCGCCGTGCTGGCCGAAAGCGCCGGGCAGGCACAGGCGGCGCTCGCTGCCATCGGCCGCCGCGAGCCGGGCCGGCGTTGCTTCGCCGGCCAGGTCGAGCCGGGCGCCGAACCCAAGCTCGCATTTCTGTTCAGCGGACAGGGCTCGCAGTATGTCGGGATGGGGAGGACGCTGTACGAGACGCAGCCGTTGTTCCGCGAAACTCTGACGCGGTGCGAGCGGATGCTGGAAGGCTATCTCGATCGGCCGCTGCTTGCGGTGTTGTATCCGGCGGAGGGAGCCCTCAGTCCGCTGGACGACACGGCCTATACGCAGCCGGCGTTGTTTGCGCTGGAATACGCGCTCGCCGAGTTGTGGCGATCCTGGGGCGTGGAGCCGCGGGTGGTGTTGGGGCACAGCGTTGGCGAGTATGTGGCGGCCTGCGTCGCGGGGATTTTTACGTTGGAGGAAGGGATTCGGCTGGTGGCCGAGCGCGGACGGTTGATGCAGGAGTTGCCGGCGCCTGGGGCGATGGCGGCGGTGTTTGCGAGCGAGACGGAGGTTCGCCGGAGGCTGAGAGGGTACGAAAAGGAAGTCGCGGTGGCGGCGGTGAACGGGCCGGACAACACGGTGATCTCGGGAGAGCAAGAGCGGATCGAGGAATTGACGTCGCGGCTGCAAGACAGCGGGATACCGAGCCGCCGATTGCGGGTGTCGCAGGGGTTCCATTCGCCGTTGATGGAGGCGATGCTGCCGGCGTTCGAGCGGGCGGCGGAGAAGGTTCGCTACGGCAAGGCGCAGCTCACGGTGGTGACGAACCTGACGGGGCGGGCGGCGATGGCCGGCGAGATGGAGAACGCCGGTTACTGGGTGAGGCAGTTGCGCGAGACGGTGCGCTTCCGCGAGGCGATGGAGACGGTGAGGGAACAAGGTTGCGGAGTGATGGTGGAGGTAGGACCCAAGCCGACTCTGCTTGGATTGGGACAGCAATGCCTGGGAACCGAAGCGGCGGTATGGCTGGGGTCGCTGCGGGAAGGGCGAAACGACTGGGAGGAAATACTGAACAGCGTGGCCCGGCTTTACCTGGCCGGGATGCAGCTCGACTGGCAGGGATTCGACCGCGGATATCCCCGGCGCCGTGTCTCACTGCCCACTTACCCCTTCCAACGGAAACGCTTCTGGTTCGACGCACGTGCCATTCAACAGCCGGGGCGATTGGCCGATTCCACCGCTCCGGCCGAAGTTGCGCCGATGCGGACGTCCGACCCCTGGAGGGACTGGCTGTATGAAACCCGCTGGGAGCCCAAGGCGCGCCCCGATCCGCCGCTCCCAGCCGATTTCATCCCCACTCCATCCGAGATCGTTACCGTCCTCGAGCAGGGAAGAGCCGCGGTGCGCTCCAGTCACAACCTAGCAGCTTACGCCGAGCTCATTCCCCAATTGGACCGGTTGGCCGCGTTCTACATCGCCGAGGCGCTGGGTCAACTTGGATGGCAGTGGCGAGCCGGGGTGCGCGTCCGTACCGAGTCGGCGGCCGAACTCCTCGGCGTCACAGCGACCCACCAACGTTTCCTGGAACGCCTGTTCGGGATCCTCCAAGAGGAAGGGTTTCTGCGGGAGACCGAAGGCGAATACGCAGTCATTTGCAGCCCCACCGACCAGCCCGCGCCGGAAAGCGCATCGCCTCTCATGGTGCGATATCCGGACATGAGAGCCGAACTAGTGCTGCTCGAGCGCTCTGGCCGCCAGCTTGCCAGCGTTCTGCGCGGGAGCGTCAACCCGCTCGAGGTTCTGTTTCCCGGCGGGTCGATGGATACGCTCGAGGCGGTCTATCGGGACTCGCCGGCCGCCCGGGCCTGCAACACTCTGGTTCAGCAGGCAGTCTCGGAGGCGGCGAGGCGATTGCCGGAAGGCCGGACGCTTCGCATTCTGGAACTGGGCGCCGGTACCGGCGGAACCACTTCGTTCGTCCTCCCAGCCCTCCCGGCGCTGACTGCCGAGTACGTCTTCACCGACGTCTCGCCGCAGTTTACCGCCAAGGCTGCCGCCACATTTCAGGCCTTCCCGTTCGTCCGCTCGCAGACTCTGGACGTCGAGCGCGATCCGATGGCCCAGGGATTCCAGTCCCATCGTTTCGATGTAATCCTCGCCGTTAACGTGCTGCACGCGACCGCAGACCTGCGCCAAGTTCTGCGTCACGTCCGGCAGCTTCTCGCACCGGGCGGACTGGTCGTGCTGGTAGAAGGCAGCGCTCCGCAGCGCTGGTTGGATCTGATCTTCGGCATGACCGAGGGCTGGTGGAAATTCTCCGGCGACGATTTGCGTGCGAACCACCCGCTCCTCTCCAAAGATGGATGGCTCACGCTGTTGGAGCGTTCGGGATTCCCGGGCGTTGCAGCCCTTCCGGATGCCGGCGACGGCGGGCCTCGACTGGCGGAACCCGTGCTCATCATGGCTCAAGCGCCGGCGGCCGGAGCGACCGAGGCGCGAAACGACTGGTTGATCTTCGCCGATCGGAAGGGGGTGGCGAAGCAGCTTGCAGCCGCTCTCCGCGAGCGCGGAGACGACGCGCTCCTCGTGTTTCCCAGCGATAGCAATGACGAGTCCGACGGCGGCAACCGGATCGATCCGACGGACCCGGAAGCGTTTGCTCGTCTCTTGCGCAGCCGCACGCGGTGGCGCGGAGTCATCCACCTGTGGAGCCTGGATTGTCCGGCTGCCGAAGACCTGACCGTGGATGCCATGGAAATTGCCCAGACCCTCGGTTGCGGAAGCATCCTGCATCTCACGCACGCGCTGGACCGGTTGGAGGCGGCTGAGGCGCCTCGGCTCTGGCTGGTCACTCGCGGCGCGCAGCCCGCCGGCACGCAAGCGGTGTCCGGCGTCGCGCAGGCGCCGGTTTGGGGATTCGGCCGCGTTTTAGCGCTGGAATACCCGGACGTATGGGGCGGGCTGATCGACCTGGGAGCGGAGGCTTCGGCAGAAGCCGAGGCCTCTTTCCTGCTGGATGAAATCCTGGACCCCGACGCAGAGGATCAAGTCGCGATGCGCGGAGTCCAGCGCTACGTGGCCAGGCTGGCGCGCGTCGAGAAACCCGAGGCGGGCGGAGCTTGGAGCTTCGCTCCGGATGGCTCCTACGTTGTCACCGGCGGCCTCGGCGATCTCGGACTTAAGGTCGCCGGCTGGCTGGCGCGTAGCGGAGCGAAGCACATTACCCTGATCGGGCGGACCGGGCTTCCGGAGCACTCCGCCGGGCAAGAATCGACAGTTCCAGAGGACGTTGCGCGAAAGATCGCCGCCATCCGGACGATCGAGAACTCCGGCGCGACCGTAGAGATCGCGCAAGCCGATGTCGCCGATCCCGCGCAAATGAACGCCGTCTTCGAGCGAATCCGCCGTGAAGCGCCGCCGTTGCGCGGAATCGTTCACGCGGCTGCCGGGATTGCCGCTCAGACCTTGCGGGACATGACTCCAGCCGACCTGGCGCACGGTCTGCGCGCCAAGGTATCCGGCACGTGGGTTCTCCATGAGTTGACCCAACAGGACAAGTTGGATGTTTTCGTACTCTTCTCGTCCACCACTTCGCTGCTCGGTTCGCGGTATCTCGCCCACTATGCCGCAGCCAACCAGTTCCTCGATTCGTTCGCTCATTTCCGCAAAGCGCTCGGGCAACCCGCCTTGGCGATTAATTGGGGGATTTGGGATCCGGCGCGAGTCGATTCGGCGCTCCGCGGCCGTTCGCTGCAGCAGATCGGCCTCGGCGCGATGCCGGCGGAGGATGCGTTGGCGGCGCTCGGATACCTGCTGGGCAATTCCGCAAGCCAGATGACGGTTGCCGCGATGGATTGGGGTGCGCTGAAGCCGCTCTACGAAGCAAGGCGAAAACGGCCGTTTCTCGAACACATCGAGATCCGCGCGCAAAAAGGCGTCCGTACCGCTGCCGAGGGCGACCTCCTGCGCCGCCTGCGAGAGGCGTCGGCCACCGGCCGCCGTGACCTGCTGGCGGCCTACCTCCAGCGCGAGATCGCCAGGGTCCTCGGGTTCGACACAGGTTCGGCGCCGCACCGGCGGCAGGGCTTTTTTGAGATGGGCATGGACTCGTTGACCAGCGTCGATCTGAAAAGTCGCCTGGAGACCGGCCTGGGAGTAAACTTGCCGACGACTTTGGCGCTCGAGTATCCGACCATCGACGCCCTGGCCGGTTACCTGGAGGCAGAGCTTTTCAGCGCCAGTCCCGCTCCATCCGTGGAACCGGTCAAGGAGGCGCCTGTCCCGGCTGCCGCGGCGGAGAACCTCGATCAGCTATCCAAAGAACATCTGCTCTCGCTGATGGCGGAAGAACTGGCGGCCATTGAGGAGCAGAAATAGTCTTGAAGGAGGATCGCCCCGACGAGTTAACCGTTTTGCGGCGCGCGCTTGCGGAAATGAAGCAGATGCGCGCGAAGATTGAATCGCTGGAACGCGCCGGCGCCGAGCCGATTGCCATCCTCGGCATGGGTTGCCGCTTTCCCGGCGGCGCCGGCGGTCCGGACGAGTTTTGGCGACTGCTGCACGACGGCGTCGACGCAATTCGTGAGGTTCCGCCGGACCGATGGAATGTCGACGACTACTTCGATCCGGATCCCGATACTCCCGGCAAGTCCTACACACGTGCCGGCGGATTCCTCGAGAATGTCGACCTGTTCGACGCCGGCTTCTTTCGCATCACACCGCGCGAGGCGGCGAGCATCGATCCGCAGCAGCGGTTGTTGCTTGAGACCAGTTGGGAAGCGTTGGAGCGCGCCGGCCTTGCGGCGAACGGGATGGAGGGGAGCCGAACCGGCGTGTTTATCGGCATCACGACCAACGACTATCTCCATCTCCAGATCGGGCGAGTCGATCCAGGATCATTCGATGCGTATACGGCGACCGGGAATCCGCTGAACTTCGCGGCGGGGCGCCTATCCTACTTCTTCGGGTTCCAGGGACCGTGCATGGCCGTTGACGCTGCCTGCGCTTCCTCACTGGTGTCAGTGCACCTCGCATGCCAGAGTTTGCGCGCTCGCGAGTGCAATGCGGCGCTGGCGGGGGGAGTGAACATCGTCCTGTCGCCGCAGGGATCGGTGTTTCTGTCCAAGACGCGCGCCCTTGCGCCCGACGGCCGCTGTAAGACGTTCGACGCAGGCGCCGACGGAATGTCGAGAGGTGAAGGCTGCGGAATCATCGTGCTCAAACGCCTCTCGGACGCCGTCCGCGACCGCGACCGGATTCTCGCGGTGATCCGCGGGTCCGCCGTCGGCCAGGATGGATCGAGCAGCGGCCTCACCGTTCCGAACGGCCAGGCCCAACAAGCTCTGATCCGCCAAGCGCTCGCGAACGCCGGCGTCAAACCATGGGAGGTGAGCTATGTCGAGGCTCACGGAACAGGCACCTCGCTGGGTGATCCGATCGAGGTGCGTTCGCTTGCCGCGGTGCTGAGCGAAGGACGTCAGCCCGGCAACTCATTTGCCATCGGCTCAGTCAAAACCAACATCGGTCATCTCGAAGCCGCCGCCGGTGTCGCCGGTCTCATTAAGACGGTGCTCGCGCTGCGGCACGAAGAGATCCCCCCGCACCTGCATCTCAAGAACCTCACGCCGCATGTCGCTTGGGACCGGATCCCGGTAGTGATCCCGACCGAGCCTGCTCCCTGGCCTCGAGGCTCCCAGCGCCGCATCGCAGGTGTCAGCGCGTTCGGCCTGAGCGGAATCATCTCTCATCTCATTCTCGAAGAAGCGCCGGAGGTGGCGCCCGCGGCCGCCGGGCCGGAGCGGCCGCTGCATTTGCTGACGCTCTCTGCGAAAGAGGAGCAGGCTCTATCGCAATTGGCTGAGCGCTACGAGCAACGGCTGGGCGATGGCGGTGAATCGTTCGCCGACGTGTGCTACACCGCCAACACCGGGCGGGCGCACTTCCGCCATCGTCTCGCCGTGCTGGCCGAAAGCGCCGGGCAGGCACAGGCGGCGCTCGCTGCCATCGGCCGCCGCGAGCCGGGCCGGCGTTGCTTCGCCGGCCAGGTCGAGCCGGGCGCCGAACCCAAGCTCGCATTTCTGTTCAGCGGACAGGGCTCGCAGTATGTCGGGATGGGGAGGACGCTGTACGAGACGCAGCCGTTGTTCCGCGAAACTCTGACGCGGTGCGAGCGGATGCTGGAAGGCTATCTCGATCGGCCGCTGCTTGCGGTGTTGTATCCGGCGGAGGGAGCCCTCAGTCCGCTGGACGACACGGCCTATACGCAGCCGGCGTTGTTTGCGCTGGAATACGCGCTCGCCGAGTTGTGGCGATCCTGGGGCGTGGAGCCGCGGGTGGTGTTGGGGCACAGCGTTGGCGAGTATGTGGCGGCCTGCGTCGCGGGGATTTTTACGTTGGAGGAAGGGATTCGGCTGGTGGCCGAGCGCGGACGGTTGATGCAGGAGTTGCCGGCGCCTGGGGCGATGGCGGCGGTGTTTGCGAGCGAGACGGAGGTTCGCCGGAGGCTGAGAGGGTACGAAAAGGAAGTCGCGGTGGCGGCGGTGAACGGGCCGGACAACACGGTGATCTCGGGAGAGCAAGAGCGGATCGAGGAATTGACGTCGCGGCTGCAAGACAGCGGGATACCGAGCCGCCGATTGCGGGTGTCGCAGGGGTTCCATTCGCCGTTGATGGAGGCGATGCTGCCGGCGTTCGAGCGGGCGGCGGAGAAGGTTCGCTACGGCAAGGCGCAGCTCACGGTGGTGACGAACCTGACGGGGCGGGCGGCGATGGCCGGCGAGATGGAGAACGCCGGTTACTGGGTGAGGCAGTTGCGCGAGACGGTGCGCTTCCGCGAGGCGATGGAGACGGTGAGGGAACAAGGTTGCGGAGTGATGGTGGAGGTAGGACCCAAGCCGACTCTGCTTGGATTGGGACAGCAATGCCTGGGAACCGAAGCGGCGGTATGGCTGGGGTCGCTGCGGGAAGGGCGAAACGACTGGGAGGAAATACTGAACAGCGTGGCCCGGCTTTACCTGGCCGGGATGCAGCTCGACTGGCAGGGATTCGACCGCGGATATCCCCGGCGCCGTGTCTCACTGCCCACTTACCCCTTCCAACGGAAACGCTTCTGGTTCGACGCCGCCGGCTCGCGGTCTTCGCCCACGCGAGACCGGGCGGAGTCTCCGAAACCGGCGCAGGCGCAATCGCCCGATTGGCTGTATCAAGTATCGTGGCACGACAAACCGATCATCGAGCCTTCCTCAGGATCCACACTGCCTGGCCGGTGGCTGGTTCTCGGGGACCGGCAAGGAGTCGGCGAGAAGCTGGCTGCGGGCCTTCAGGAAAACGGGCACATCAGCCTTCTGCTGATGGCGGAGCCGGATGCTCCGGCCGGTCGCGAGCGGTTTCAGAATACACTCCGGGACGTGCTCACGAATCCGGATACTCCCTGCCGCGGCATAGTTCACCTTCTTGCGCTCGATGAAGCAACCGGCGAGAATGCGACAGCCGCATCGTTGGAGGCTGCTCAGCGGGTTTGCTGCGCAACCGCGCTGGAGGTAGCGCAGGCAGCGGCAGTCAGGGAAGGGCCCGCCTCGCCTCGCCTCTGGTTCGTGACTCGAGGGGCGCAGTCCGCCGGACCAACGCCTCGGCCCCCGGCGATCGGCCAGTCCCCGCTCTGGGGTCTCGGCAAAGTACTGGCACTCGAACACCCCGGCTTGTGGGGCGGGTTGATCGATCTCGAACCCGGCGGCGCGACCGAAGAGGACGCATGGCTTCTGCGGGAACTCGAAAGCCCGGACGGCGAGACACAGGTCGCCTTTCGGGAAGGGCGCCGCTACGTCGCACGGCTGACGCGACTTCCGGATGCGCCGCCGGCCACGACAGGCTTCGTTCTTCGAGACGATGCGACGTATCTGATCACGGGCGGCCTCGGAGGCGTCGGGCTCAACCTGGCGCACTGGATGGCGAAACGGGGCGCCCGGCATTTGATTCTCATCGGACGGAGCGGGCCATCGAGCCACGCGCTCGAGGTCATCACGGAACTGGAACATACGGGGGTTAGCGTGTTGACCGTCCGCGCGAACGTCTCACGCATCGACGAGGTTGCGTCCGCTCTGAGGCACGCCGGCACCTCGATGCCAGCCCTCAGAGGCGTGATCCATGCTGCCGGCGTGCTCGCCGACGGGGTGCTGCTGCAGCAGGACTGGCCAAGATTCGAGTCGGTCATGGCGCCGAAGATAGCCGGAGGCTGGAACCTCCACTCGGCGACGCTCGGCTGCGACCTGGATTTCTTCGTCCTTTTTTCCTCCGCCTCGGCGCTGTTTGGCGCACCGGCACAGGGCAACTATGCGGCTGCCAATGCGTTCCTCGACGCACTGGCCGAGTTTCGCCGGGCGAAGGGGTTTCCTGCCACGAGCGTCAACTGGGGGCCATGGGCGGGGGCTGGCATGGCGGCCGGCGCCGTCAGCACCCGCTCCTGGGACCTGGCCGGTATCGGCTCGATTCCGCCGGCATTGGGCACTGAAATCCTCGAACGCCTCGTGCAGCGGGACGTGGCTCGGGCTGCCGTATTACCGGTGAATTGGGACCGGTTCGTCGGGCGGCGCCCCGATCGCGGACTTGCGCTTTTCGTTTCCGAAGTTGCGGGTGAAGTTCTCCACCCTGCCGGAGGCGCCGAGGCGGGCCGGAACCTTGCCGAAGAACTGAAACGCGCCGCTTCCGCCGATCGACCCGGGCTGGTAGCCGCTTATCTGCACCGCCGGCTTCAGTCCATTCTGGGCGTCGAAGCCGAGGGGATCGCCTCCAATCGCAGCCTCATCGACACGGGCATTGATTCCCTCATGGTCATGGAACTCCTGAAGGCGTTGAGGAGCGACTTGGGAATCACCGTCTATCCGAGGGAATTCTACGAACGCCCAACTATCGACGCGCTTGCCAGGTATCTCGCGGCTGAAGTAGAGACGAATAGTTCCGGTGCCGGCTCCGCCGCGACGCCGGCTGTGCCCGTACCGGGTCTGCGCGCACCGGAAAAGCGCATTCCGGGAATCGTCTTTCTCCTCTCGAGTCCACGCGCCGGTTCGACATTGCTCCGGGTCATGATGGCGGGCCATCCGAAGCTATTCTGCCCGCCGGAACTTCACCTGCTGCCGTTCAACACGATGACGGAACGCCGGGACACGCTTGCCGCCGGTTATCTCGGCGAGGGGCTCCAGCGGGCCTTCATGGAGTTGAACGGGTTCAACGCGGAAGACGGCAAATCCTTCGTGGACGATCTTTCCCGGCGCGATCTACCAATCCAAAGCGTCTACGCGATGCTTCAGGAGCAGGCCTCCGGCCGCCTGCTGGTGGACAAATCGCCATCCTATGCCATTAGCCCCGCGACGCTGGCGCATGCCGAGGCGCTGTTCGACGGCCCGAAATACATTCACCTGATCCGCCACCCCTACGCGGTGATCGAGTCCTTTGTCCGGAACCGGCTCCAACGCCTGATCCCGACCGGGAACGCCGATCCCCACGACTTGGCTGAGCAGGTGTGGACGACATCGAACCGCAACACGCTTCGCTTCGTCGAAGGCGTGGATCCCGGCCGCCGGCACAGAATTCGATATGAGGAGATGGTCGCCGATCCGGAGCCGGTACTGCTTCGCCTGTGCCAGTTCCTGCAAATCCCGTTCGACGACGCTCTGCTGAAGCCGTACGAAGGACCGCGCATGACCGACGGCGTCCATGCGCAATCCCTGTCGATCGGGGATCCGGGCTTTCTCGACCACAGCATGATCGAGCCTGCGCTCGGGGAAGCGTGGAAATCAATTCGACTCCCGCGGAGACTCGGCGGCTCCACCCGGCAAATCGCGACCGAGTTGGAATACAGCCTGCCGGCCGAAGAATCGCATCGCCCGCCGGCCGTAGCAAACTTCGCGGCCGGCGACACGGCGATGCGCGAACGGTACGTCGAAGTCCGCGGATTGAATCTCTGCCTCTGCGAATGGGGCCCGCCGGACGCAGCACCGGTTCTCTGTCTCCACGGAATCCTGGATCAAGGCGCGGCGTGGGAGCCGGTGGCGGTCGAACTTGCGCAACGCGGGATGCGAGTGATCGCACCCGATCTAAGAGGGCATGGCCGGTCGGGCCACGTCGGAGACGGGAGTTCCTATCACGTGCTCGACTTCCTAGGGGATCTGGATGCCTTGACCCGCGAGCTCCGCCAGCGGCCGCTCGCGCTGGTCGGGCACTCGATGGGCGCCGCACTATCGGCGATGTTTGCCGGCGCTCGCCCGCGAGCCATCGACAGTCTGGTTTTGATCGAGTGCCCTTTCCCCTCCGGCGGGACGCCCGGAGAGGCGCCGGATCGCATGGCGACGCAGTTAGATTGCCTGTCGGCCCGCGCCGGGCACACGGTGCTGTCCGATGTGACGGCGGCGGCACAGCGGCTGCGCCAAGCCACCGCACCGCTTCCGGACGACCTGGTTCTGCGGCTCGCGCGCAGGATCACCGAGCCATGCGAGGGAGGTGTGCGGTGGCGCTGGGACGCTCGCATACAGACGCGCGTCGGAATCACGTTCCACGGGATTGACGGTTTGAACCCACAGGACTACCTGGAGATGGCCGGCCGCATCGAGGCGCCCGTGACACTCGTCTATGCGGCATCGAGCAACTTTGTCAAGCCGGATCGGATGGCAGCCATGGAAGCTGCCTTTGCCTGCGCGAAACGCGTGCTGTTGCCGGGCGGCCACAATCTGCATCTCGAGGCTCCCGGCGCCATTGCCGATATCATCGCTTTGGCCGCAACCCAGCCCTAGGCCGTGAACGGGTCGTTTCCGATGAGTTGGCTCACCAGGGTTTCCTTCGCGACTTCAATCCTGTGGGAACTCCCTCTTGCGGCGCTTTCCTTCCTCTTTTTTAAGGTCACGAGATTCCTTGTCCGGCGCCTCCTTTCGCTGTACTACGTGCTGCGAAGCAAGAGCGCCCTGCGCTGGCAGTTCGCGTCGGCCGAGCTCCTCGATACACCCGGCGCTTTGCCGATGATCATGACAACGGGGCCGCGGTGGAACACACATGCCATCGTCGGTACGGCGGGACCCGTCGTGGTCCAGGACTCCCTGACCGTGAATGTTGCCGCCGCGGAGCGCTCGGCACGGGTCTGGACATTGGTCGTCTGTACGTTCCCCGGTTACCGCACCGTCACCACGGTCGGTTCCCTCAACGCGCCATTTGGCGGTTCCAGCGAGCGGCTCTCATTGAGTCCGGGAAAATATTGGATTGCGTTGCGGTACTACCACTGGAAGGAAGCCGTCGAGCTGCCCGAGATGCTCGTCGATGGAGCGCGGACGATACCTGCGGTAAGCGTTCCACGCGGCGTGAACGACTTCTATAGCACGTTTGCGGATAGAAGGGGCCTTTTCTACACCTGCCTGCACTACTACGTGTTTGTCTCTCTCAAGTATCGGCGCTACCTGCCGGCGGGATTCGTGGAGCGGGAATTCGTGCCGCTGGGTAATCCGGAAACGACGTTCCATTTCGGCGCGGTACAGGCCGGCGAGCGGCTCTCGATTCAGGTGAGCCCGCAGTTGCTCAGTTCGCACGACGTATATCTCACGCTATATAATCTCGCAAGTTTTCCAATTGCCTCCCATCAGGTTACCCGCCAGGATTTCATGACCGCCGAGAGTCCCGCCAGCTATGTCTATCTGATTCGGACGCACCCTAACGGAGGCGGTCCGGCAGGATCCGAACGCGACGCACTCAGGATCGCAGTCGTAGGCCGCGCACAGGGCTCCACCGAACGGCATCCCGATCGATAGCGCGCTACCTGGCCGGAGTCAGCCCATGAGAGGACATTCCAAAACTCGCGGCTGCCTGCCCTTCGATCCTCGCGCAGTCGCGTTCCAGCTCATCGGCAACATGACGGCCGTACAGCACGAAATGGTGAGCTGCCAACAGCGCCTGAAAGCCGATGAACATCTTCGTCGGATTCGTGCCGAAGTTTCGCACCAGCTTCCATAGGAATCGCCAGTACGCTCCCCGGTAATGGGACAATAGGCCCTGGGTCCATATGGAATTGAGCAGGCCGAAAGCCGCGCAACAGGCGCCGACGGCGGGCGGCTTCTGCGTTGGCTTGGTCTCCCATACTTCCAGCGACTGAAACGCTCGGCGGAAGTAGGCTTCCGGCTCGTATAAATCCACCAGCAGTCGGCTGAATCCACGCATCAAGACCGGCAGCGGCATCACGGTCCGGAAGTTCGGAACACTGAAGTTCGAGATCGGCTCGGAGTCCTCGTCGAGGCGGCCCTCCTGCTTCATCCGGTCGAATAGCGCCGTAGTCGGCGGCGCTTGCAGCATCCCGGCCATTGCCCACGAGATCGCGGTTCTTTCAATAAACTCGAATTGCCGGGCGAAAATCGTTTCGTCGTCCGAGTCGAAACCCACGATGAATCCGGCGATCACCCACAGTCCGCCTTGCTGGATTGTGCGAAGCTGCTCCAGGTTATCTCTACGCAGGTTCTGGAATTTCTTCGTAGCCTTGAGTGCCTCTTCCGACGGCGTTTCAATGCCGATGAAGACGGAGATGAAATTCGCCTCCACCATCGCCTGCAGCAACTCGGGCCGGTCCGCAAGGTCGATGGATGCCTCGGTAAAGAACGTGAACGGCTGGTCGTTTTTTACTCCCCAAGACGCCAGGTCGCGCGCCAGCTGTAGGGCGCTGGCCGCGTTCCCGATGAAGTTGTCGTCGACGATGACCACTCCCTTGCGCCACCCCCACTCGCGCAGCCTCTCCAATTCGGCGATCACCTGGACGGAACTCTTCATCCGTGGCTTGCGGCCGTAGATGGTGATGATGTCGCAGAACTCACACTGGAACGGGCAGCCCCGAGAGTACTGCACCGACATGGAAGTGTATTTGTCCTTCCGCAAAAGGTCGAACCGCGGGATGGGACTCCTCGACATGTCGGGCTTGTTGTCAACTTTGTAGAGATCTCGAGCGGCACCTTGCTCCAGTGCAACGGCGATGTCGGCGAAAGCCTCCTCCGCCTCGCCCACCATCACATGATCGGCGAACGTTCGAAGAAGGTCCGGTTCACTGCTCGCCCAGGGCCCGCCGATGAAGGTTCTGGCGCCCAGTTCCCGTGCCCGGGCCAGAATCTCCTTCGTGTCGGTACGCTGCGCGTGCATCGCGCTAACCATTACGAGATCGGCCCAGCGGTAATCCTCGTCCCGAATCTCGTCGAAGGCGTGGTCGAGCAACCGCAACTTCCAGCTCGAGGGGCAGAGCGCGGCGACCGTAATCAAGCCCAACGGCGGCGCAACCGAATCCTCGCGCAGCATCGTCAACACACCTTCAAATCCCCAGAATGACGGAGGGAAGCGCGGCCACACCAACAGGACCTTCAAGTTCTGCCCGAGCGGCGGGAGCGTAGGTTTCGCGGGGTCTTCCGTCAAGATTCGCAATGGCATCTTTAGACCTTCGCCACGAAGGGCGCTACCCTGTGTAAGTTTAGCTCTTTTCCTCGGCAGGTCCCGGGCGCAACCTGTGAAATCCGGTGGAGACGGCGGAGCAAAAATATACCACAGAGCGGCGGATTAGAACCGCCGGCCGGCGGAGCAAAAGGAGACCGCCGCCAGCTTCTCTAAAACATTTATTTACTCGATCGGCATATGCTTGCTGACTCTGGTCGTGCCGGTGGCGGTGCAGGCTGTCGTCAACTTCATCGCCTTCGGGTCCCTGCTCCAGCCGTTAGTGATCCTGACGCTGTTCGTGTTGGTCGCGTTGGGCTTGTCCTCGGTGATGAATGCGTTTCGCGTATTCACCGTGGAGATCATCGGAAACCAAGCGCGAACGAATCGAGCTCGGAGACTCGACTCTCTTTGTCGTCAACCTGCGCGATCTATCCGCCGCGACCACCAACTTGAAAATAGTCAACGCGTTGGCGGAGTGCCCCAAGCGACGGCGGTGTACCGGGTGTTCAAGGCTCCTCTCTTGACCACGGAGACACCAAGCGCTTAGCTCGCCGCCTTCAATCGTGATCCCAAAGTGACGGCCGATCAACTCGGCCATTCCGTGGACGTCAATCAGAACGTCTACACGCAAGCCAACCTCAATCTCCGCTTGGAGGCGGTGAAGCGGTTGGAGAGCGCTTGTCTGGCCGCCGAAGCGGCTTAACGGACTACAAACGGACTACGGATTTCCTGGCTGGCTGTAAGTTGTTGACAACATGGAGCGGAAGACGGGGATCGAACCCGCGACATTCAGCTTGGAAAATCCAGTCTCGATTGAAAACAAAAAACATGGAGCGTAGCGGAGTCCATCCTGGTTCTTCAATTTCCCAATACCTTCTGCCCAATCCGGTTTCGCTATCCTTATCGGACTACAAACGGACTTTGGGGGCGACCGTCCAGACGACGAACGTGGCCGGGCGCGTAGCGCCCTCGGCTCCAAGATCGCTGGCGGTCATCCGCTTGCGGACTCGGAACCGCGTAGACTAGCGTACGGAAAGTGAAGTCCGGCGAATGCGGTCCGTTGGCTGAATGAGCGCTTCTGAAAACATCTCCTTGCTGCTCGCCCGCGCGGGCGAGGGCGACGTGGAAGCAAAAGCGCAGCTTGTGGACGCGGTCTACGGGCAACTGCGCAGATTGGCTGCAAGACAGCTCAGGGCCAATCGAGCCAACCACACGTTACAACCTACCGCTCTGGTCCATGAAGCATATTTGAAGGTTCTCGGCGGCGAGGACGCCCGGTTCCGTGACCGTGTCCACTTTTTCGCCGTGGCTGCCAGAGCAATGCGTCAGATCTTGGTCGACTATGCGCGGGCGCGCACGACGGAGAAAAGAGGAGGGGGTCTGGAGATCGTCCACCTCGATGAGGCAATGGTGTTCCAGCAGGGGCGGCCTCAAGAGATCCTCGAAGTGAGCGCGGCATTGGACAAACTGGAGGCGCAGGACGCCCGAGCGGCGCAAGTAGTGGAATTGCGCGTATTCGGAGGATTGACCGTGGAGGAAGCGGCAGAAGCATTGGATGTCTCTCCGCGAACGATCAAACGGGAGTGGGCGCTGGGGCGAGCCTGGTTGGCGCGCGAGCTTTCCAGCGAGGTTCAGTGACGGGATGTTCGCGGTGGGAGCGTACCTCCTTTAGCCCGCCACGTCGGTGCCAAAGTAAGGATTTCGTTCAGAGGGCGACGAAGGGCTCGTACTGTTGGCTCTTTTGCGCTTGTCAAACGAAACAGGAACCGTTCGTCCGACGCGTCCGTTCCAAGCGCGCCGCGGAAGCGATCGCGGATCTCCTCTAGCTCTCGCGCGGCATCGGGCGTAAAGCTCGCCGGATCCAATCGAAGCCGACGGAAAAGAAAAGGGAGCGCGGTCATGGGCTGAACGGACAGCCCTAAGGCGGTAGCTTGAAGCCAAAGCCGTTGCATGGCCCTGCCAAGCTCGAAATAGTCAGTCTGGCCGTTCGTTTCTAGGCCGATCAAGCCGAGGGCCGCAGACGTAGAGACGAGCTCCGCCGTGGCGGCGATGAGCCGCCCGCCGCCGCCGATGTCGCGCAGGCGTTCGACCACTGGACGCGACGCGAGGAGCCGCATGACCATCATCGCCGCCGGGTCCAACTCCAGCGACGCCGCATCGATCCCGTCGCGCGTCGCCTCGACCTCCGCTTTCGTCCAGCGGATCTCCGCCATCAGCTCCCGATAGAGCGGCTCTTGGAAGAACCGAAACAGCTCCCCCTTGCCGACCGCTTCGCCAAGCGCCTGGAGCCGCGCGGAGTCGCGGACGAATTCCACGGGGGCGCGCCCTGCCGCCGCGCGAAGCTCGACCTCCTGGAGCGCACTGAGCGGAGTCGGCTCGCCGTGCCGCCGGTTCGTACAGCGGAGGTGAATCTGATCGAATAGCGGCGAGATCTCCGGCTTTGTCCTCTCGAACGCGAGGCGGCAGGGCCCGTTCGTAGCAAGAAGCCCTGCTTCCCTGACAGAAACACGCAAGCCGGCGGCGCTCGCCGCGATTTTCAAGTTCTCAACCGCCGCTCCTACGGCCATGATGGACGCGCATCCTTGGTGGTCCAAGGTAGACGACCTCGATTGGTCGCGAGTCACCGTCAAACAGCTCCCGTCCCAGTGGAAAAGCCACGGTTGCACATTGCCGCCGGAAGGGGCCATCGCGGCATGCGAGACGAGATATTCGATCTCGGCTCGAGTCAAAGGGCCGGTCGTCCTTCCAGGGGAAGGCAACGGTTGCAGACTCTCCTTCGCGTGTCGCCTAGAGCCTAATGTGTCGCACGTTGCGCTCGGCACGGTCTGGCTGCCTTCACAGACGAGGCGATCCAGGTCGACGTAGAACCGGCCCGACGCGGCGAGCTGTCCCAGTAGGATGCGACGCGCCGCGTCAGTCACGAGCGCCGCCCCCAGAGAAACGCTTGAGGCAAGCTGTGGCCAGGTCGAGATGGTTTCCGAGACTTCGAACATCGACGCTTGCGCGCCGACGGAGGCTTGCTCGATGTCCACGATGCGCAGGATCGCCTGCAGCCGATCCTTCTCGGACAGCCCTCGAAACTCCGCGGCCGTCTCAACTCCCGCCAGTCCGTGCAATAAGGCTCGATGGGGCTCGCGGTCGAACCGCTCGATGTCCAACATGCCGCGGTCGCTCGTTTCCATCAATACTGGTATGCCTAGATCGCGGGCCCTTTCACGAAGCAGGAGCTTGATATAGGGCTCGTCGCATTCCTCGATCAGTAGGGACAGCCGACCTCGCTTCCCAAGAAAGGCGTCAACGTTCTCGCTGGTGACGCCGTTCTCGAAGACCTCGACGTCCAAGTACGGATTGACCTCGAACATGCGGCGCGCCGCCAGTACGGCTTTGTTGACGCCCAAATCTCCAACTTTGGCGACCAGGCGATTCATGTTCGACAAGTCCAGCCGGTCGAAATCCGCCAACCGAAAATGCCCGCCGGCTCCCTCCATCGCCAGTACGATCGCCGAGGTTTGTCCAACCGAAAGCCCAACAACCCCGATCTTCGCCGCGCCCAGCCTCGACTGCTCGTCCGGCAGGATCTTGTAGCGATTGCGGTTGGACCTGACTTCGAAAAACTCGGGCCCGGGGAGCAGGTGAACGAGCTGCCGATTCCAGGGAAAGTGCACCCATACGCCAAACTCGATAGAAGATTGACCTGCCAGAATTCCTTCAACCGCCGATCTTAGCTCCTCACCGGACAATTTCCCTTTGGGATGGCGAATCCGCGCCAGCTCATGCAACTGGGCTTCCATAGAGTTGAGAATCCTCGTACTCTCGTCCTCGGCAAGCGCAGTCAATGCCTCAGAGTCTGCCGGGAAGCGGAGGTGCGTGGGTCGGTAGACGTCGCTCCCCTCATCAAGGCGCTCGTCGAGTAAGCGCGCAAACCGAGAAGGCCCTTCCGTCATGTGGTTTTGACCTGTCGATCCCGCGGAAAGCGATCCGAGCCTTGCGTATGTAGCCGAACGATGGGGTAGGCTCGATCTCCATACTCGGAGAGGATCTTGCGGTACTCGTTGCTCGACTGGGTCATCGCCGTTACAAACGCGTCGACGAGCTCTTGTGCACGACGTGGGTTCGGCTCCGCACCCCCTGCGAGCTCGGCGTGAATCTCCAGCCGTTGGTTCTGGCTCTCGTCGTACGTCGTCTCGAGGAGAAACCGTCCCGAGAAGGAGGACCCCAGCTCGACTCGATGGAACAGATCCTGAACCTGTTCGGCCAGGATGTTCGCGCCGTAGAGCGTCGCTCCAAAGGAGCCGCGTCCATACACGGCGACAAAGGGCATGTTGTTCGCCGGCCTGCCAAGATCACCATCGGGTTCCGCCTCCTGGAGCAGACTCCGAATTTCACCCGCCGGAAGAACGACCCCTCCGTCGTGCAGGTTGTAGCGCACGAGCGGCAGTGCACGGTTCGCGGTTAAAAGAAGCTCTCCGCCGCACGTCTCGTAGTAGCGGCTAGTCGGCACGAACTGGAAGAGCATTGGCAGGCGCTCGCAGCCAAACATCCGACGCCGGAGATCCGGATTGCGGTGGGCCGCTCGCCTTGTCTCGACGCTCGCAGATGTCTCGAACCCCATCAAGCCCGCGTCGGCCGACCCGTAGAGGCTCAATACGTCGGTCGGGCGGGACGATCCTACTCGTTCCAGGATGAAGTCTCGCCAAGACTCCGTGTATCCCTCGCCGGCCAACAGGATGCGTGTTCGGCCCGGCTCTAGGTCGAGCGAAGACACGAAGTCGCGTATGAAGCTCGGGATGCCCGCGACGACGACCTGATCAAATCCGCCTCGCAACGCGTCGAGCACCCCTGCCGCGTGCGCCTGATCGAATCCCGGTGTGATCGTGGAAAACATGTATCCCTTGCGGTCGAGGAACCGCGTGGCGTTGTACGTGGACGAACCCGCGATCCAAGAGCCCATGCCAAAGCAAATGATCAGGAGCGTCGAGCGGCCGCCGGCCTCGAACAATTGATGAAACAGGCTCTCGTACCACATGCTGGATTCGGCGACCTCTGCTTGGGAAGTTGGCCAGTAGTACGAGCGACCGGTTGTTCCGGAGCTGGAGTTTAGGAGGCTGGCAGTGGTTACCGCTCCGCCGGAAAGCAAATCCTTGAAGGCGTACTGACTGATGTAGTTCTCCTTGTCCGTGGGCGGGACGTAAGTTTGTAGAGCCTGGATCGACGTGATCTTCGACGGGTGCACGTGGTGGCCTTCGAGGAAAGCTTTGTACGCCGGAACGGCGGCGGCGGCGTGGTGGAACGTGCGCAAGGCTGAGGCCTCCCCGCTCTCCTTCCACTCGTCTGCCGAAACACTCTGGATGCGGCGCACGAACGTTCCGACATCGACGGAGAGATAGCCCTCGAGAGAAGTAGGAATCATGACCATCGTGTTCCCCTAACCTTCGTAGTCCAAGAAAACTTGGTCGCGCAGGACACTTGCGACCTCCCCGGAGCAAATGACGGAGTAAAGCGATTCGATCTGCCCGTGGAGCGGTCTCTCCGTCACCACGTGTTCGACGTGGACCCTCGCCGCTTCATAGAGCGGCCGGGTACGGGGGCTGAGCAAGCCCGGGCCTCCCCGCAGGTCAACAGCCTGGGCGAGTGCAAGCAGATTCTGGGCCAGCGCGTAGCGCGTCACGCGGAGCAGTTCCAATCCCAGAATTCCGGAAGTCAGCGCATGTGTCGTGACGTCTTGGTTCCCTTCTTCATGGACGCCGAAGAAGGTTCCCACGGGAATCGAAAGAAGCATCGAGTAGACATCGAACATCCCGGCCTGGATCTGGACCCCCTTGAAAACCCCTTGCGAAAGGGCGGCCGGGCCCGAAAGGTTTGAAGGAAGGCCGTTGCTCATATGCGGTGCGACTAGGCGAGCCAAATGGCGGTCGCAAAGCTTCACGATTCGAGAAAGAATGCGTCGCATGGCATCGAGGGCTTCGGCCATGTGGGCGGCCAGGAAGTTCGCGCCGCTCACCCATTGCCACGGCGTTTCGCCTTCGGCGGCAAGCTCAGGCGGCGCCCACAGAGGGTTGTCCGATGCCGAGTTCATGTTCGTGGCCAGAGCATCGTGGATCGCAGAGAGTTGCTCGAGGTGAACAGCGTGGTACTGGCTCATCGCCCGCAGGCAATAGCCATCCTGGACGGATACGCCGTCTTCGCGGGATCGATGTCCCTGAAGCTCTTGGCGAGCAAGCCGGCTGCCCTTCAGGAGGAAGCGATAGATTGCGGCCGCCTCTCGCTGCCCGGGATGCGGACGAACGGCATCCAGAAGCGGGTGGAAACAGCGATCGGTTCCTTGCAACGCCTCGACCGCCATCGCACCCAGGACCAAGCTGCACGTCACTGCTTCGAGAGTGTCGGCGAACAACAGCGTCGCCACCGCCGTCGAAAAGTTGTCGCCGTTGCAGAGTGCGAGTCCGGCTTTCGGATCAAGCTCGAGAGGTCCGATTCCAGCCTCCGCCAACGCCTCGCCGGCTGATCGTCGGCGCCCGCTTGCGTCCCAAACTTGTGCATCGGGGTGATGCCGGAGCGCGCTGACGACGCGCGCATTGTGCGCGAGATCTCCTGACGCGCCGAGACCGCCGTACTGGCTCACGATGGGAGTGATCCTCTGGTTGAGCAAGGCGCAGAGTAGCTCGAGATCCTCAGCTTTGATGCCGCTCACGCCTCGCATGAGCATGTTGGCGCGGATGAGGATCGCTGCTCGGGTGACATCATGCTCGAAAGGCGGGCCCACGGAAACATCGACCAGACTGATTGCGTTCGAGATTTCGCGGGCAGCCCATTCGCGCGCTTCGACCGTCCCATCGAGCGTCTGGCGGTCCGCGCGCTGACCGTAGCCCGTGTTGCAACCATAGACAGGGACGCCGTCGCGCACGTCCTTTATGACCCGCTCATGGCAAATCCGGATCCGTTCCCGAATCGCTGGATCGGTTGAGAGGCCTGCTTTGGCGCCGTGCCGTGCCACGGCGAGCACGGCGGCCGGATCCAGCCGCTCGCCATTGAATGAAACCGGCCGCGGCGACTCCAGCAGGCCTAGGAACAGGCGGACGCAACTGCTTTGGACGGGCATGGGCCGAATCGCCTCACGCCGCGGCGCGGTCGGTCGCCAGTTCCAACAGATGATGCAGCCGCGCAATCGCAACGATCTGTCGCAGGGCGGGAGGAACATTTACCAGCGTCAGGGCGCCGCCCTTGCGCGTCGCCTGGATGGTGCCTTCGGCGATCTCGCCCAGCGCCGCGCTGTCGAGAAGGAGACTTGGCCCAAATCGAGTTCGAGCGAGGCGGACGGGCTTCCGAGGCTATCGAAGATCACTCTGCGCAAGAGCGCGTCTCCGTTCCCCAGTACAAACTTGCCACGAAGAACAAGAGTCCTCGAGCCACCGAGAAGCTCGGTTCGGACGCGCGGCTCGGCGGACTGCCGAGTCCACTCTATCGGAAGGCGGGATTTGCGAGCCGGCGGCAACGCAGACCCGCGCCCGGTCACCACGAGATTCAATTCTTGTCCGATCATCTGGAATGGCTCCTCTGGTTTGCTTCCTACTGGTTCGGTTGAACCGCTCTGCCCTGTACAACGAGGCTCCGAGGAGCGCGGCCACTAGTTTGCAGAGTTTTTTTGAAGAGTCTTCAGGGGACGCGAAACGCGTCCGTCGGAATCTCGTCCTCGATGTCCGAATTGAGTTGGATGACGCGGCTCAGCCTGAGACCTTCAATCAATTGACGTGTTGGTTGATCGAAGATGCGTTCATACCAAAAAGGATCGCCGTCGCGGAGATTGAGGAACTGCCTTCGCAACACCAGCGAGAACAGCTCGCCGACGAGGCCTCCACTGACCGGATCTTCGGCCAGTCCTCCGACCCATGCATCGATGTCGTCAATCGTTCCGTACGCAAGCTCCAGGCGACTTGCATTTCGGGGTCCGAGCTAATCGAGGCGAAGCTCGTCTTCGCCGCCAAACCGAGGGCTACCCTGCACGAGTTGTAGTCCGGGATGCCGTGATCCCGCCCACGTTGGATGTGAGCGCCGCAAGGTCCAGCCCTCTAGCGCCCGGACCGCCCATCAGGAGGTTACGTACGGCGTCGGTAATGAACGGGTCGACGGCTTGCGCTCGTTGTGAGCGAGTCCGCGGAGAATCTCTTCGAACGCTCCGGGCCGCGACAAAAGCGAGGGGCGAAAAAATGCTTGCGCGAGGTCGAGGGGCCCCTCCGGCGTCGGTTGACGATCCGGCCCAAGCCGGAGAAGCCGTGAATTCAGGTGCTGTGCCCAAAGGGGTACGCGACCGTAGAGAAGATGTTCGCGATGCTCGGGTCGGACTCACTGCGATACCCAGCGTACGGAGGAATCGATCCGCCGCCGACAAGCAGTGGAAGGAACTCGCGATACGTGATCGCCTGAAGCTCCGCTCCGACCAACGCACGCGCCTGCTGGTAAACGCGCTCGCCCGACCAACTCGGATTTTGTGCGCGAAGAATGCCGGCCCAACGGTTATGCTCACGCACGAACAGGACGTGCATCGCCGTCAGACCGACCTGTTCGTTGGCGCGAACATCACCTGCCGAAACAAGCTCGCCGAGTCTCCTCCCGCGTTCGGAAGGCCGTCCAGGTTGTAGGGGAGCAGGTCGTTCGCGCTGACCTTCAAGCGTCCACTTTGATCCAAGCTGCGAAGTGCTAGCGCGCGAACGGAGTCGCTGCCGTAGATTTGTGAGCCGTCGACATAGGCCGTCACCGCATTGATCTGTTCGCGGGGGCGCTCGATCCGATGTCCCGTGCCGGGTCTATAGACGGATCGAAAGAAAGGGATGGAGACGGCCAGATAAGGATCCTCGGGCGGAACCGGGATTGGATGAAGCTCATCGCCGGTTTCAGTGAGGACGAGATCGTGATCCAGAAACGGCCCCACTGCCATAGAAACGCGCTCGCGCCCGCGAGTTTTCAATCTCCCGCTCCTCGCGATTGACGACCTGACTGACGACTCTTGCACTAGGCCGGTCTTCTCCGCCCATGGCGCCGATGCCGTCGGGATAGGACGGCGGCGACCAGCGGGCAAGGGGCGCTCCGGCGGCGCCGGCAAGTGGATTGGCGTTTCGCGACCCCTGCCGTCGATCGGACGAAACGAACGTGCGACAGCCCCGTGTGAACGCGACCGGATTGGGGCGGAGGGCTGCGCTGAAACGGCCATGGATGCGGCCGGCAGCATCACAGCAAATACGAGTCTTCTCCAAAGCTTCATGGCGGCCCTCTCCCTGACCGACAAACGGGCGCTCTCGAGCGCCCGTTCGCCGGTCGAGCGCTACGGGCGAATCCCTTGTCTCTGCGCCACCCGGTCGAGCAGCGATTTGATGGACGCTAGGGAAGTCGAAGTGGAATCAGTTGAAGGCCGGTGCTCCGCGCTGATCTCGTTGGCGCAGGTGTTGACCTCGCACCCGCCGGCGAACGTCGAGAGCTGCTGGTCGAGCATTTCAGGAATGACAGGACCGTGGGTACGCAGAACGACGTGGATCTCAGCGTTCAGAGGATCAGTCAGGCCAGGGCCAAACATGGCGCCCCTCGTGTCTCCGACCCCGAGATGGGCCGCGAAATTTCCGCGCCCGCTCGTCGGAATGAGGTGCCCGGCACCATAGATCAGTGAGACGCCGGCAGCTACATTTCCGGGGAAAGGAACGACGTCATCGAGATTGCATACTCCGTTGGAGCAATTCTCCGGATGGTTGAATATCACCCACCAGAGTGTGTAGACGTCGCCGACCGTGAGATTGGGTGAGAGGAACGTCGCGGTGGCGCCGTTGCTGTTGCGAACCAGCGTGGACGATGCCCCGGTTTTGACGGCGCCTTCCGGGAACGCGTGAACGGTGGCGGTGGTCACTGCGGCGTTGCCGGCTGCCGCCGCCGGGGTCGGCATGAGCCCGGCAGCCATTCCAATTAGGCAAACGCCGACGGCGTATGTCGGTGAAGTGCGTTTCATGATTCGATTTCTCCTTGTCTACTTGATTCACGGGATCGCTGATCCTTTTGGACAGCTCAGCAAAGATCAACGAGAACTCTGACAAACGCGGGCCAAATCGATTTCAGTCGCGGCTAATCGGCTATGATTCCCCCATGGCGGCGGATTGGGAGCGGGTGCGGGAGGTCTTCCACGGGGCGCTCGACCTTCCCAAAGAAAAGCTCTGGTTCCTGGCTCCGGGCGCGTCATGCGGGCTGCGCCCGGGTCGAAACCCATAAGAGAATCCCTTGAAGTCCGCCTCGTATATCGCATTGAGCACGGTCGCCGCCGCCTGTTGGACGACTTTGTCTTCCAGGCTGGCGACGCCCAACGGCCGCTGCCGGCCGTCGGCCTTCGGTATATAGACCCTCCGTGAGGGCTGCGCCCGGTACGCTCCCCGATGCACCCGGCTATGCAGATCGGTCAGCCGATCTTCCAGCCCGGTCTCGTACTCCTTCCACCTCACGCCGTCTACTCCAGGCGAGGCTTGCCGCTTCAATGCGTAAAAGCTTTCCCGGAGCAAATCGACGCTCAAGTGGTGAAGTAGGGCGGTGAGCTTGTCCTGTTTCCTCTCCTTGGCCGCTCGGCGCACACCTTGCAGCCCCTGGGACACGCCTGTCTCGCTCTGTGTCGAGCACGTGTGTGGCTCCATGATGTTCTCCTTGGTCCGCTCTCTTCCCTCCCCCATCTCCGCCGCCGGTCGCCCGGCCTTGTTCGACAGGTTCAGCGGTACTACAGGGCGGTCCGACTCCTCCGATCCGTTCGCGCGGGCCGTTCGGCTCCTGCCTTCTCCCGGACTGGTCCAGCTCTGCCGTCCAGTCGGATCGGAGGTCTCCCGGTTCTCGTGCATGCAGTTTCTCAACGTGCGCGGGGTCTACGACTACGCGGGACCGGACCGCCACTCGCGCTAACGCGGCGCTCCGTGTGGCCTTCCCCTTGTGCCTACAGGGTCGGCGTCCCGATTTAGTTTTACGAAGCTCAATACCCAGCCCGCCGATGCCTCTGTCTACGCTTCGCCAGCCGCCTCGCGGCGACCCGCGCAAGACTCGAGGTCAGGATGGTTCGCTACTCCTTTCCGTAGGACTCTTGCATTCCCAACTACATGCCGGTTTATCCCGGCGCACAGGCACTACACTAGCTCCTTTTCTTCCGACGGTCAACGAAGAAGCGGGCGACCCAGGGGCCGCCGTACGATGTGGGGGAGTAGAAAACGATCGCTGACCCCTATTCCACCGGGACGACGCCCAGGCGCCGTGCGACGCGGACCAGCGTCTCTTTGACGTCCGCAGTTCGCCGGCGAGCGAGGTGTTCGACGCGGCGAGGTTCTGAACCTGACCAGGCAGAGCGGCGATCACAGGATTCCCGCGGCTAACCCCTCGCTCCGAAACGTAGATGTCGGAGTTTCCCTGCCCGCCGTCCCGGCTGGACCCGAAATAGAGCCTTCGACCGTGGCGGGAAAGCGAAGCTCGGCTTTCACCGGCGTCTGAGTTCACGAACGCTCCTAATCGAACTGGGTCGGCCCACGGCGCAGAGAGGCTCGAGCGAGATGAAGTCCAGATATCCGGCGCTCCGCCGCTTCGTACGGAGTCGAAGACGATCTCCAGGCCATCCCAGCGAATGTTGGGCCGGGCGTCGTCAGACGGCGAGTTGAGCTCGGCCTGAGGCGTAGCATTCCCCCAGACGCCGCTCTTCTGAAGCGTGCTCGAGTAAATGTCGTGGTTGCCGGAGCGGTCGCTCGAGAAGAACAGAATCGTTTCGCCGCCACGCTCCACGAGGGAAGGTGCGAACTCGTTGCCTGAGCTGTTGACTTCGCATCCGAGATACTGCGGTTCCGCCCAACCGGCCACCGGATGGAGGCACGTCTGATAGATGTCTCCGCCGCTTCCGCACTCGCTTCCGCGATTGCTGACGAAGAGCAAGCGGCCTCCATTCAACGGCGTTGGGCAGAAATCGTTCATTGGCGAGTTTACGGGCTCCGGCAGATTCACCGGCTCTTCCCAAGGGTGGTTCGGGCTTTGCCGATAGGAAACCCAGATGTCGATGCCGCCCTTGCCGCCCGGCCGGTCCGATGCGAAGTAGATGCTATGCGCATAGGGCAACTCGATGGGACAGCCCTCGAGGGCGTCGGTGTTCACTCCCAGTGCGCCGCCCGGATCGATGCTTTGAGCGGGTCCCCACTCTGTGTAGTGCTCAGCCGGCGGTCCTCCCTGGGCGTAGAGCGTTGAGGAGAGATTCGCAGCGAATAGGACGCCGGCTGCTAAGCCGGCAAAACGCAACTTCATTCTCATTTGAATAGAGGCCTCCTGGTTATTGGTCTAATCCGCTGCCTTTCTAGCAGCTCACCCACAACAACGAGATCGCTCGGCAGAGCGGGCCACCTCGATTCGAGCCCAGGTCTAGATCGGCTATGATTCCCCGTATGGCGGTCGAATGGGAGCGGGTGCGCGAAGTCTTCCATGCGGCGCTCGACCTACCGAAAGAGGAGGTCCCCGAGTACCTGGACACCGCCTGCGTGGCCGACGCGGATCTACGCCAACAAGTGGAGAGCCTGCTCGACGAACACGAGGGGACTGGCGGGCTCATTGATCGGCTCGCCGGCGACCCGGACTCGCCGCCAAGCCTCGAAGGCCAAACCATCGGCCACTACCGCGTCCTCGAAAAGCTCGGCGAAGGCGGAATGGGCGACATCTACAAGGCCGAGGACCTGACCCTCGGTCGAACCGTAGCGCTCAAGTTCCTCGCGCCCCATCTATTGCGTGACCCGGAAGCGCGGTCGCGGTTCCTGCGCGAGATTCGGGCCGTCGGAGCGCTCGATCACCCGAACATCTGCACCCTGTACGCGGCCGAGCAGCATCAGAACGGTCTGTTCATGGTGATGGCTTACGTTGACGGTCCTTCGTTGGCCGGTCGAATTGCAGAAGGGCCTTTGCCGCTCAAGGAAGCACTTCGTATCGCCATCGGCATCGCCGAGGCTCTGCGCGAAGCTCACGCACGAGGAATCGTGCACCGGGATATCAAACCGGAGAACATCCTGCTCACCAGCGCCGGCCGGGTGAAGGTGCTGGACTTCGGCCTCGCCTCAATCGCCGACCGTACAAAGCTGACTCAAAGCGGAATGATGCTGGGCACGCCGTCCTACATGTCCCCCGAGCAGGTGCAAGGCAAGGAGGCGGATCGGCGCGCTGACATCTGGGCGCTGGGCTGCGTGCTCTACGAGATGGTTGCGGGCAGGAAAGCCTTCTCAGGAGAGGACGGCCAGTCCCGGGCCTACGCTGTACTCCATCGCGACCACGAGCCGCTCACGGCTGTGCGAACCAACGTCCCTATGTCGCTGGACGGGATCGTCGCAAAGACCCTTGCAAAGGATACTGCACGTCGCTACCAATCTGTGGACGATCTAATTGTCGATCTCGAGGGCCTTCGAGAGGCGCTGGCTGGAGGCCCGCCCGACATTGGCCCCCACACTGGAGTTGCGGTTCGGCCCGCGCCGCGATGGGGCCGCTTCGCCGCGATCTCTGCGGTCACCGTCGCCTTGCTGGTCGTGGGGGGAGCCGTGCTCTTCGGGCCGCACTCGAAGTCCGCGCCGACGATCGAGACCACAGTATCGACGCCGGCCATCCAAGGAGAAGTTCTCGACGTCGCGATCTCCCCGAACGGACAATGGCTGGCGATCGTCGCCTTCACCACTGAAGGCCCGCAGCTCTGGCTCCGCGCACTCGATGAAGCGGCGGTCCGGCTCTTGCCAGGCACAAACGGCGTAGAGTATCCCTTCTGGTCGCCGGACAGCAACTCGATCGCCTTTTTCGCAAACCTCGAGCTCAAGCGAATCGATGTGAACAGTAGCGTCCCCACGACGATCTGTCAGATCGACCAAGCGCGCGGCGGAGCCTGGAATCAAGACGGCGTGATCCTATACGGCTCCTGGCAAGGGCCGATCTATCGCGTCGCGGCAACTGGAGGAGCACCAACGCCACTGACGGCGCACGCCTTGTTGGACCCGCCGAGCACTCACCGTTGGCCCACGTTTCTGTCGGATGGTCGCCATTATCTATTCCATGCGGGCCGCACGGGCGCGATGGAGGAAGGGACGAAATTGGTCCTCGGTTCTCTCGACGCCGACGCTCTGCAGACGGTGTTGGAGCCGAGTCCTGGTTCCACGGCTTTCGCTGAAGGCCGCCTGTTGCGCCATGACGAAGGCAAGCTCCTCAGTCAGCCGATGGATAAACGAACCGGTACGCTCACCGGAGAGCCCACGATTGTAGCCGAAAACGTTGGATTCTCCAGCGGGGTTTCCTGGGGGCAGTTCTCCGTTTCGCATTCGGGCGCGCTGGCTTTCCTTACGACCGCCGGTAAGCGTGCGAGCATGAACCGGCTCGCGCGCTACGACCGGGCGGGACGCCAGAGCGAGTCGCCCACCGCATCCTTGCCGAGTGGCGCGCAGCCAGCCGTCTCGCCGGATGGACATCGGCTACTTGCCCAAAGGTCGGGTTCCGTTTGGGCGTACGAGTTCGAACGGGGCGCGGGAATCCAGGTCTCAACTGGCGAGGGTTGGCAGGGACATGGTCTCTGGAGCCCCGCCGGTGACTCCGTCATGTTCCAGACTTCCGACTCGTTGCTCGCGCGTGGCTTCTCTTTTCAATTGCGAGCAGCCGACGGATCGGGTCCAGCCCGGGAAGTCTTTCGCAGCAAGGACCAGTATGGGGAGCTTTATGACTGGTCGAAGACGGGCGAATACGTCCTGTTCGGGACGGGCCCGCCGGGGGAGAAGCAGCAGATCTGGGCATTGCGCCTCAACAACACGTTCGCAGTGGTGGAGAAGATTGCGTTGGATACCGGAGGGTGGCGCGACGAGCAATCTGTGTTGTCTCCCGACGAACGGTGGCTTGCTTGGGTGACATACACACCGGAGAACAGCCGCCCCATTCTTTACGCGGCCAGATTCCCGGAACTGAAAGGTCGGGTTCGCATCGGTTCAGGATCCGCTACGAATCCGCAATGGAGCGCTGACGGGAAGGAATTGTTTTTCGTCGATGAGGAGAGCTACCTGAATGTGGCGGACATTGGGACGTCGATGAATCAGCTCAGGGTCCGTTCGACCGAAAGGCTGTTTCGCATTCCGCCAACCCTCGACGGAGTCGGCGCTCGGCGGAGGTATGCTGCAGCGCCAGATGGACAAAGCTTCGTCGTGGGCGAGGCGGAAAACACCGCCGCGGGCCGCGAAATCCGGCTGGTGCTCAATTGGCTCGCGCGCACCGAACCTTGATCGGCGAGCCAAATCTCGCTCGATCTATTCGGCCTGAGACAGTCGATTTCGACGACGAAGCCCAGTGGCTCGATCGGCTATGATTCCCCGTATGGCGGTTGAATGGGAGCGGGTGCGCGAAGTCTTCCATGCGGCGCTCGACCTGCCGAAAGGGGAAGTGCCCGAGTACGTGGACACCGCCTGCGCGGGAGACCCGGATCTACGCCAACAGGTGGAGAGCCTGCTCGGCGAGCTTGCCGGCAGGCGAACCTCCCGCCCGTCAATCCACGTCGTTCAGAATTGGTTCGAGGAGCTTCGTACCTTGAAGTGAGGACACCCGGCCAGAGCTGTGCAACACCCGAGCCTAGGCCAATCGAGAGCTTGCAGTAGACTAAGACCCGCTTTCGAGCTGAGCACACATGTTACTTCCGCAGAGCGAAAGCGACTCCGCAGTGATCTCGTGAAGTTCGCTGCTGATGACGCCCGTATCACAGGTGCTGCGGTCACTGGATCGGCTGCCGATTCCCGCGAGGATAAATGGTCGGACATCGATCTAGCCTTTGGAGTTCGTACCGCAGCGAACGTTCCAAACGTCCTCTCCGACTGGACGTCGCACTTGTACGATCGACATCGCGCCTTGCATCATGTCGACACCGTCGCCGGTGCATGGACGTATCGAACATTCCTTCTTCCCAACACGCTTCAAGTCGACCTCGCGTTGTCGCTGAGACGGAATTTCGCGCCCTGGCGCCTACGTTCCGACTGATGCTTGGTAAAGCTAACGACGCGCTGCACGTCATGCCACCGCAGCCAAATGCGACGATAGGCATGGCTTGGCTGTATGCGCTCCATGCGCGAAGTTCGATTGCCAGACGAAAGCGATGGTAGGCGGAACACATGATAAGCGGCGTCCGCGATAACCTGGTTGTACTTGCCTGTCTTCGCCATGGCCTTACCTCAGCTCATGGTCGTGGCGTGGATCTCCTCCCAATCGAGTTGTTGATGGCATTAGAAGTGTCTCTCGTCCGGAGTTCAGAACTTGTCGAGTTCCGCCGGGCATTCGAGGCTACTATCGACCTCCTGATCAACGAGGTCCGATGCACCGATGGAGTGCTTGCTGTGCGTCTACAAGAAGCGCTGAGGACGCTGATCGAGTCCACGCCGTGACGCGGCTTGCGAGCTGTCGCGACGTGGATTGAGCAGGCCGTGAAGGACTCGCGTCGCTCCTCGACATGTGGCTCGACACGCGAACAGGCGAGTGTCGATTATCTCTAGCCAAAGCTTGTCCAGGGGAGAGCGGGAGTGACCCGCGCCGCGTCATCGGCGGCGCTAGCAATCTGGGCGGCGAAGCCGTCCGAATTGCGGGGTCGCTCCCGCCCTTCCCTGGACCTGCGGTCCGCCCATGGCGGGCCGCTTTCGCCTCAGAACCCATGGGAGAACAGTGATTTGCGTTTTCGGGCAGGGGAACACCTGACGGAGTTTCAAGCGATATGCCTCTGGATTCGGGTGCTACGCGGAAATAGCCGGTAAATCGCTCATGTAACTCGCGTAACCGCTTCTATGCAGGGTAGAGCCAGCGGTAGTTGTAGCCGACGAGATGTACGTCCGGGTCGCCCTGTGGCCAAAGCTCTTGGGCGTCCGGCGCGACCAGATCGTACACCGCTTGGTCCGACGTCTGCGCCCAAACGCCGTACAGGGACTCGTAGCGAGCGGCCGTCAGCTGCTGTTTCAGCTCCTGAATGAGGCGGTCGTCATGCCCCTGAGGGTCACGGATCTGGCGTGAACGCAGCCACTTCTCAAGCCGAAACGCCTCCAGGATACGGTCCCTGGTCGATGGCTGATCACGAACCGAACGCGGCCACCGTGTGTCCATGAAGCGCTCGAAGGTCGCCTTTGCGGCTCGGCCGTTCCAACGTCGGTCGGTCATAGGTCACTCGGAAGACTCCCAAGCGTTCCCACAAGGAGGCGTGACGGTCCAGGAATGAGCGGAACCGCTGCTCGGAATACACCTGCGGATCGACGTAGCAGAACCTCACGACGGGCTGTGTCGCGGCCCGTTCGCGATCCAAACAGATTGGGAATCGGTCAATCCAACGTCGCTGGATGACGGGCAAGATGTATCCGGGCACGGCGTGCTCCTGTACCAGGTACCGGGTCTTGTCTCGGTCCGACAGCAGGTGGCGGCGGTCGGAATCGGCTAGCACAAAGTCCAGGGCGAGCAGGCGTGTGTGGATCGCCGACGCCGTTCGCTTGCGACGGTTGCGGCAATCCGGCGAGCCGATGGCACGATAGAACCAGCGTCGCGACAGGTGGTAGAGCTCGATGCCGCCCGAGCCGAGATACAGTTTCGCGTGGCGCTTCTCCAGAAGCTTCGTGGCGAGCGCCGCCTCCGGCCGGCCTCGCTTCGTATCCAGGAACTGGCTGAAATGCCGGCGAAGGAAGTAGCCTCCGACGTCCCCGACGAGGCAGAGGAACCGCGCCTCGCGCTCGGTATAGCCGTTGCGTTGAAGGATCGTAAGGCGGTCGGAATCGATCAAATCGAGAAGAATCCCAGCCGTGATCTCGCGCTCGTCCCGAACCGGAGAGCCGGCGCCGGACGAGTCGCCGCCGAGCGAGTACAGCCGGAATCCGGCCTGCGCCTTCGCCGAGATTTGAGCCCGCTTGTAGTGATCCGTCGTCAGCTCGAGGCTGACGCGCGAGGCAACGCCCTGGTCCGACTCGTACTCGATTCGGACGTCTGGCACTTGGACATGGCCTCGGACAACCCGGAGGCCGTGTCGAAAAGCGATCTGCCGCTGCGCCTGATCGAATGCTTCCGGGCCTTCTTCGGCGGCCTTGCTGAGGTCGCGGTTGAGGTCCCGCTTGATCTCAAAGTCGAGCTGGACGCGCCGAATCGCGCCTCCATTCGCACGAATCTCCGCGGCTTCGGCCTGGAACATTCGATACAGCGCCGCGTCGTGGTCGATCTCCTTCGCTTTGACGAAGCCCCGATAGAGCTCTTGTTCCGAGCCCTCTTCACGGAACTGCTCTGCGGTTGCCAGCCCTTGCTCCGGTCAACGTCAGGACGCTGATTCTCTGGCTCCTCTCCGATTCGAAGCCGCGCTGCTCGACGAGTCCTTGCTCGCGCAGGGACCGAAGATCTTCACGCTTGCGGACCGAATCTTCTCCGTAGGCGAACCGTTCCAGGTCGGCTTCCTCCACGACTCGGAACGTTCCGATCGTCTGCAGTGCATCGATCTCGGACTGGCGCAGGCGGTATATTTCGTCGCGAACACGAACCGCATCCCGCGGGTCTTGCTCCGGCGGTTGGCGTCCAGCCGGGATGCGGTCGCGATCGAGCGACCGAATCTCGACACGTGTTGAACGCTCCCGGTCGCGCCCGACCGATTCCCTCCTGTGGTCCCGAAGGGACGTCGGGTCGCGCGAATCGTCCCGCCCGATGTCGAGGCCCCGGCTCATAGCTTCTCCTGATGAAGAGTCGAAGCGTCGGCGTGACCTCAGTGTCCTGGTTGACCTGAGCTTTCAGTCGGAAAGCCCCTCGAATCCAAGGGGCCCGATTGAGGACCCACAACCGCCTATGACCAGACTCGATCGCTCGTCGCACCAGATTCTGACCGTCAAGGAAGTAGCCTCTGAGCTGCGCTGCTCGAAGGCGCACGTCTTCAACGCCATCGCCGGCCGTTTGCGCAACGTCACGCGCCTGCCGGCCATCCGCATGGGCCGACGCAAACTCGTCCGTCGCAGCAGTCTCGAAGCTTGGATCGAAACAAACGAGCTAGCCACGCCCCCTCGTGCTACGCTGCCAAGCGAACCAGGAATGGACTCCGTGTGCGCGCGAAAGGAGGACTTTCATGCGTAGACGGTTTCAACGAGGCAGCGTGCAGAAGCAACGCAATCGTTGGGTGGGCCGATGGTACGAGGGCGGGAGCCGCAAGGCACGCGTGCTCGGACCAGTCGGCAAGATGACGAAGGCGCAAGCCCAGGTCGCCTTGGCGGCCATCCTGGCGCCGATCAATGAGGCGAGCGGACGGTCAAGAGAATCGCGAGATGACCTTTCGCGAGTTCGTCGAGGCGGTGTTTCTGCCTTGCTATCGGCGTCGATGGAAGGCCTCGACGGCCATCACCAACATCGATCGGATGAGGCGGCATCTCGAGCCCGCCCTGGCCGACCGAGCCTTGCGCAGCTTCACGCGCGATCAACTGCAAACCTTTCTGGACGAGAAGTGCGCCGAAGGGCTCTCGTTCAGCATGGTCGCCCACCTTCGCTGGGATCTCCACCAGCTCTTCAAGCTGGCCCAAGCCGAAGGCTACGTCGACCGCAACCCTGCAACTCTCCTGCACACCCCGCGCGAGGCATCCTCGGCCCCGAAGCCCATCATGAATCCACAGGAGGTGAGAAAGCTGTTCGACTGCCTCGATTTCCGCGAGCGTTTGATCGCGGAGCTGGCGGTACTCGGCGGAATGCGACCGGGCGAGATCTTCGCCCTCCAGTGGCAGGACGTCGGGGAAGCGCATGTCGAGGTCAAACGACGCGTATACAAAGGAGACATCGATACACCCAAAACCCGCAGCTCGCGACGAACGGTGGCGCTGCCCGAGAGCGTCATGCGGGACATCGCGGAGTGGAAGGACCTCTGCCGGAGCGTCGAGCCGGACGTTTGGTTATTCCCATCGGAGAAGCTGACCACACCGTTCTCGCGCGAGAACTGCTGGCAGCGGAACTTGGGACCACGGCTCAAGTCGAGCGGACTCGGCTGGGTCAACTTCCAGGTGATGCGCCGGACGCATTCGAGCCTCATGTGGGAACTCGAAGTCGATCCGAAGGTGACGGCCGACCAGCTCGGTCATTCCGTGGACGTGAACCAGAACGTCTACACGCAAGCCAACCTCAATCGCCGCTTGGAGGCGGTGAAGCGGTTGGAGAGCGCCTGTCTGGCCGCCGAAGCGGCTTAACGGACTACAAACGGACTACGGATCTCCTGGCTGGCTGTAAGTTGTTGAAAACATGGAGCGGGAGACGGGGATCGAACCCGCGACATTCAGCTTGGGAAGCTGAGTTCCAGGGCGTCAACTACGGCTGCCCAGCTTCAAGCCGAGGTGGCCGCCTAACATTTCAGGGTGAAACAGACCTGTGTCCGCCGGGTCGTCGGAAATGTTCGGCTCCGCTCTCCCGCCCCAGAGCGAGCGGACGCCCTTCCAACCGCGCCCCCATTCAGCGTCGACCTAGGAGACAGATGCGCGCGCTGCGAATCTGAATTTATACCCTGTGAACTCAGCGATATATGGCCTACTTGGCGTTCCGTCGGCCGCAAAACAGAGCCGCCTCGAGGAGTTTGCTTTCAGACTGACGAGGGCCGTTTGCGCCGGCGGTTCCGGCCCTTGTCCTCGAGTGAGAACTTTCGGCCTTTCCCGAATTGGGTCCAGGCCTTCTCTAAGGCGAAGCCCCGAAGGACCAATGTAAGGGGCCAATCTCGGGCGTATCGCCGAGGCGGCAATCAACCTTCCTTTTAAACTTCTCGATCACCGGCGGCGAACCGGCGAAGCGCGCCGGCTAGGCAAGACCGACGGTCCCGGTCCAGGCGATCCTCGCGGCGCCCTTCCTGACGACGCCGCGAGCCCGATCTTGCGGAGACGCACGCCGACAGTCGCCTCTTCCCTGTCGTGGAAGAGGCGCTCCACGAACGCAACGGGAACGAAATCGGGCGGCGAATTGTACCCAATTTGTGCCCAAGACGGTTTTCGACTCCTCGCTGGAATCCGTCTAAGTTATTGATTTTGATTGAGTTAATTGGTGGACCTGGGGGGATTCGAACCCCCGACCTCTTCCATGCCATGGAAGCGCGCTCCCAACTGCGCCACAGGCCCACTGGCGGGGCGAACTTTCCCAATATAACACGGCCTACTCGGCACGTTTGCGAGCCCAGACGTAGCCGTGATTGCCCAGTTGCCGCGCGTCCGGATTGCGCCACAGCAGCGCGTCCAGATAGCGCAAGGGGAACAACAGCCAGCCCAACACCGCCCAAGCGCCGCGCTTCATCCAGCGGAACGGCATCCAAATCTTGACGTACTCGATCACGACGATCAGCAGGGTGGCGGTGGGACCGGCGAGCCACCCCGTTTCCACCGTCTCCATGGGCGAAACGAGCCGTTCCAGGCCGTCCAGGCTGAACCGCCAGTAGTCGCGCGGATACTCGTGAAATGGGTGGCAAAACGGCGCTACCAGATGGCAGCCGCCCCCCGGCCGCAAGCAGCGCTCGATCTCGCGCACCAGCCGCTGCGGGTCCGGCGTGTGCTCGATCACGGCGTCGCAATCGACACGGTCGAACACGCCGTCGCGAAACGGAAGCCGCTCGGCGTCGCACACCACATCGACGCCCGGCAGTTTGAACAAATCGACGTTGACATACCCCTCGACCGCGTTACCTGCGCCGCCAATGTAGAGATTGCGCCTGCCGAGCGGAATGACGGCCCGCCGCGAGCGCGGATTATGCAGGACCGGAAGCGGAGGCTGCAGGAGTCCGCGCCAACCGCTGCGATTGCGCGCCAACTCGTCCACTCTGTCGGGCCGCATGTCGTCCGATTGTGCCAGATGCGGCCCTGCTAGGATGGAGCCCGACGATGAGCGCGCCGATCCGCTTCGACGAGGTTTCTTATCGAATCGGGTCGGCGACGATCGTGCGGCAGCTCTCGTTCGAGGTTTCCCTTGGCTCGACCCTCGCGCTGCTGGGCCGCAGCGGCTCGGGCAAGACCACGGCCTTGCGCTTGATCAATCGCTTGCTGGAGCCCAGCGAAGGACGTGTCGAAGTCAACGGCTGTCCCACTGCTGAGTGGGATCCCATCCGCCTGCGGCGCGGCATCGGCTACGTCATCCAAGACGTTGGACTCTTCCCGCATTTGACCGTCAACGAAAACATCGGAATCGTGCCGCGCCTCGAAGGCCGGCCCCCGGACCTAATTCGGACAAAGACAGCCGAATTGCTCGAGCTCGTCGGCTTGAGCGCCGCGGTCGGCGCCCGCAAGCCTTCGCAGCTTTCCGGCGGCCAACGCCAGCGCGTCGGCGTCGCCCGGGCGCTCGCCGCCGACCCTCCCATCTTGCTGATGGACGAGCCGTTCGGCGCCCTCGACCCAATCACGCGCGGCGAGATCCAGAAAGAGTTTCTGCGCCTCCAGAGCGAGCTCGGCAAGACGATCGTATTCGTCACTCACGACGTGCGCGAGGCGCTATTGCTCGGCTCCACGGTAGGAGTGATGGAGCAAGGGCGCTTGACTTGGACCGGATCGCCCGACGAGTTTCGGTCGAGCGACGACACGCACTTGGCGGCGTTGCGCGAGGGTCTGGCGTGACAGGCTGGCTCGAATTCCTGAGCTCGTACCGGCACGATCTGCTGGTGCGCACAGGCGAACATCTCGGCCTCGTGCTCGTCTCCATCGCCATCGCCGCGGCGATCGGCATCCCGGCGGGCATCCTCGTCACGCGGCGACCGAGGCTCGAGCGCTGGGTCCTCGGCGCGGCCAACGTGATGCAGACCATCCCCAGTCTGGCGTTGTTCGGATTCTTGATCCCGATCCCGCTGATCGGCGGCATCGGCGCTCGTTCCGCCATCGTCGCGCTCGTGCTGTATGCGCTGCTGCCGATCGTGCGCAACACCTACGCCGGCATCAAGGGAGTCGACCCCGCCGTGCACGAATCGGCTATCGCGATGGGCATGACCGACGGCCAACTGCTGCGCTTGGTCGAATTGCCGCTGGCCGCGCGGACGATCCTCGCCGGACTGCGCGTGGCTACCGTCACCGCCGTGGGCGTCGCGACCATCGCCGCCTTGATCGGCGCCGGCGGACTCGGCCACTTCATCTTCATGGGATTGCAGACCGTCAACACTCGGCTCATTCTGTTGGGCGCGGTTCCCGCGGCGCTGCTGGCCTTGGCGGCCGACTTTCTGCTCGGCCGCCTCGAGAAACGAATCAGCGGGGAGTAGAGCGCGCGGGAAAAGGCCCTGCCGTTGCTACCGTTAGTCCCAGCGCCGATGTTCCGCCGACTCTTTCAAATCATCTCTTTAGCTCTGTCGGCCTCGACCATCGCCCTCGCAAATCCCGGGCTGCACTTCGAACCCGCGCGCAGCGATTCGGGCGATCCGGCATTTGTCGCCCGCACGTCAGCCGGAACCGTCGAGTTCAATCGCGGCTCGATCGTGCTTCCCGACGCCGTCGAGATGCGCTTCGCGAACGCCGGCGCCGCTGCGCCCCCTCGCGCAGAGCAGCCCCTCATCGGGCGCAGTCACTATTTGTCGATCACCGGTCGCGGACAGCCGCGACGCAACGTGCCGCACTTCGGCAGGCTGCGTTACGAAAGCGTCTATCCCGGCATCGACGCAGTCTTCTATGCGGGCCGCGGCGGCTTGGAGTTCGACTTCGTCGCGCGGGCGGGCGCTGACCCGTCGAGGATCGGGCTGGCGGTCCACGGGGACGTGTCGATGCGCCTCACCAACTCCGGCGATCTGCGCCTCGAGGGCGCGCACGGGACCTTCCTGCAGCGCAAGCCGGTCGCCTACCAACGCGTGCACGGCATGCGGCGGCCGGTGGAGGTTCGCTACGTCATCGAGAGCGATCAAGTGCATTTCGCGCTTGGTCCCCATGATCAAAAGCCGGGAGCTCATCATCGACCCGGTCATCGAGTTCTCCTCGATACTGGGCGCGGGCGTCAACCCCGAGGAGATCGCCTACGATGACGCGGGGGACGTTTTTGTCTTGGGCAGGGCGGCCCCGGGAGCGTTACCCGCCACCAACCCGCTCGGCTCGAGCCCCAGTTACTTGGCGAAACTCGATCCTACGGGATCGGACGTCATCTTTTCGACGTTCTTCGACGCCACCATCGCCCTCGCGGCCCTTGCGGTCACGCCCGACGGTTCGCCGATCGTCGCCGGCGCTGTGCGCAGCGGCGAGGCGTTCGTGGCGAAGCTCTCGCGCGACGGCTCCGAAATGGAGTTCACGAAGAGCCTCGACTCTGTCGCGATCACCGCAATCGAAGTCGACGACGTCGGAGATATCTACGTTGCAGGCTATACACCCTCGTCTGCCGGCATCGCTGCCACGTCGCGGTTTATCGAGAAGCGCTACGTCGACCTGCGGGGCGCGATCTTGGTCGAATCGAACGACCGCGGCGCAACCTGGCGACGAGCCGACAATGGTCTGGCGGCGGCCGGCGTCGGCTACATCGCGGCCGATCCGAATATTCCCGGCCTGCTTTACGTCGCGGGTAGACGCGGTCTGTTTTGCAGCTACAACGGGGGCGCCGATTGGACGCTCTGCTTGACGAGTCGAGTCGGGGTCCCCGACGTGGATAACGTCTGGGTCGCTCCCCTTGAACCGGGAACCGCCTACGCCTTGAAGCGCGTGAGCCTGTTCAAGACGACGGACGGAGGCCGGACCTGGCTCGAGCTGCCTCCGCAACAGTGGCTTCCAAGCGTGGCCGCGCCGGACCCGACGACGCCTGGAAAAGTCTTCGCCGGTTCGAGAGACGGCGTGTACAGAAGCCTGGACGGCGGCCAATCGTGGGCGCCGACCGGACTCGCGCCGAGCAGGATGGACGGCATTGTCAATGTCGATAGGCTGTTGATCGATCCCGCCGACGCTCGGATCCTGTACGCGTCAAGCCGCGAAAGCAAGAGCCTGTGGAAGTCGTCCGACGGCGGCGATACGTGGACGCCAATCGGCGAGGGAGCGGTGACGCCGGTCCAGGCCCTTTGTCTGGATCCCTCTTCCCCTGACGTCCTGCTTGCCGGAACCTCCGGTCACGACGCCGTCCTGCAACGGTCCGATGACGGCGGCCTGACATGGCAAGGGTCTGACGCCGGGATGTCCGCGGAAAGCGGAGTCTATTCCTGCGCGGTCAGCCCGCATGACCCCGATCTGGTTTTTGCGCATCCCTCGCGGACGATCTACAAGAGCGAAGACGGCGGGCGCTCCTGGCGTCCCGCGAGCCCGCAGCTCCGCGCTCTGGCTCTTGGAGAAGTCGCATTCGATCCGTTTGAACCCAATCGTGTGTGGGCCGGTGTGAGTTCGGTCAACGACGACAGCAACGACGACGACGGCTTTGCCGCGAAGATTTCAGCCGACGGCTCGCTCGTTCTCTACTCCGTAGTGTTCGGCGGTTCGAATGACGACGTGCCGCTCGATTTGGCGGTACGTTCCGATCATCAGCTCGTGGTCGCCGGACGCACCAGTTCCGCCGACTTTCCCGTCGTCGAGCCGCTCCAGCCGGGATTTGGCGGCGCGGGCGCTGATTCTGACGCCTTCATCCTGCAACTCGATGCGGCGGGCGAGTCCATCGTCCGCAGCACCTATTGGGGCGGAACGCTGGATGAGTTCGCGCGCGGCGTCGCCGTCGATTCCCAAAACCGCGTCTACCTGAGCGGCTGGACCTCGTCAACGGACTTCCCTGTCACGAACCCGATCCAGGACAAGCTTCAAGGCGCCGCTGGCGGCGACGACGGTTTCGTTGCGCGATTCGATTTCGATGTCGGCCGCGTGGAATACTCCACCTTCATCGGCGGTTCCGGCTACGAACAGATCCAGGGCGTCGCCGCTGATGACTTGGGACGCGCTTACATCGCGGGCTGGACGAGTTCTTCCGACTTTCCCGTCACCGATCGGCCGCTCATCCCCTGCGTCAGCGATCCCGCCGGATCCCAGTACAACGCCTTTGTCGCGCGGCTCAGCTCATCCGGCGATCAAGTCGAACGCTCAATCGTCTTCGGAGGGGAAAAGGACGACGACGTCGCCGCCATGGCGTTGCGTCCACCCTCCACCCTCGTCGTTACCGGCAGGACCGAGTCCGTCGACTTCGTCACCGGGCCGCGCGGTTATTTGGGAGAGCGATCGGGACGCGACCTGTTCGTCACGGCGATCGACCTGGACTCGAGCAGCGCAACTCCCTCGATTGAGCTCGACTGCGTGGCGAACGGCGCCAGCTTTCGCACGACGCCGGTTTCGCCCGCCGAGATCGTGTCCCTGTTCGGCGACGGCCTCGGGCCCGCTGAGCCCGCGGTGTTCGAGTTGGACGAGCAAGGCCGTGTTCCGCGGTCGCTTGCGGGGACGCGAGTTCTGTTCGACGGCGTGGAAGCGCCGCTGCTGTTCGTCAGCAAGAACCAGATCAACGCCATCGTTCCCCAGACTGTGGCGGGCGAAGACTCCGTTTCGATCGTGGTCGTGCGATCGGGTGAGCGAACGGCCGAAACGCGACGCGGCGCGACCTCGGCGTCGCCCGCAATTTTCGTCGACCCGCAAAGCGGGCTGGCGGCGGCGATCAACGAGGACGGCGGTCTCCACGGAGATCAGCGGCCGGCCGACGCCGGCTCCGTCATCGCCCTGTTTGCGACAGGCCTGGGATTGCCGCCCGCGTCCCTAGCCGACGGCGCTGTCAACACGCTCGAACCCGAGCCGACGGGCGGCGCGGTCGCAGCGACCATCAACGGACTTCCGGCCGAGGTTCTCTACGCCGGACCGGCGCCCGGCCTAGTGCAGGGCGTGTGGCAGGTGAACGTTCGCATCCCCGCGGAGATCGCAGGCGAGTATCGGGCGTTCGTCCAACTCTTGGTCGGGGATGCGCCGAGCCCTGAGACGCCGATCGCGTTGCGGTATCGCCGTCCCTGAGCGCTCAGGCGGCCGCCTCGATCAGCGCGGCCATTGACCCCTGCGAGCGCGGCAGGCGGGGGTCGGGGCCGAAGGCGTGCACCGCATCCCGCTTCTTCTCGGCGTCTTTGAGCGGGAGCGTCACGAGCCGGCTGTGGCCCTTTGTGTCCACTTCGACCGTATGCTGGTAGGCTTTATCCTCGCCGAAAGCAAAGACCTCCATCAGCATTTCGATCACGTAATCGTAGGTGTGATCCTCATCGTTCAGCAGAATAACGTGGTAAAGCTTTTCGAGGTCTTCGGACGATTCTTCGCCTTCGAGAATCTGTTCCTCGACTTCCGGCAATGCGACAGCGGAACCCATGGCAAGATTCGGGGATGAGAATGTCCTAACATCCTCATCGGTATCGTATCAAACAAGCGGCCCTCCCTCGCCGCCGCGGTTCGACTGCGCTACCCTGTACCTGCCATGCTTTCTCGCCGACTGATCGAGGCCATCGAGACGAACGCCCACAAGCTCGCTCAAGACGTTGTAGCGGCGAATCGCAAGGATCCCGTCCTAGCCGATTTCGCCAAGCTCTCGGACGAATTGTACGTTTACGTCGTTGAGGACCTTTATTCACAGCTTGGTCAATGGCTGAGCAGCCGAACCTGGCACAGCCTGCAGGTGGCGTACGAGCGGAAGGGTCGCGAGCGCTTCGCGGGCGGCATCCCGCTCGAGCAGCTCATCTATTCGCTCGGAAATACGAAACGACGGTTGCTCGAATACATCCGCTCGGGCATCTCGGGATCAGCCGACGAACGCGACATGGAGCTGGAGCTGATCATGGCGATCGACGAGTTCTTCGACAAGGCGATCTACCACACCATCGTCGGCTATGAAGACGCCCGCCGCTCGCGTCAGCCTGCAGAAGAGATCCCCTCGGAGACGAAGATGGCAGCTTCGGTGGAACGTGCCACCCGGGGCCTTCACTCGGCCTCGAAAGGAGTCGAAGGCGAGTTGCCGACCATCAGCCGCGCCGGCGATGTGGGCGAAACCGCCGGCTGACGGCGCTATACTCGGTCCGAATATGTCTTCGGAAGCGGAAGTCCTCGCAGCCCTCGACGGCTGGAAGCGCGCCATGATCGAGAAGGATCGGGATGCGCTCGACAAGATCCTCCACCCCGGCCTGGCCTACACTCACTCCAACGCCCATGCGGAAACGAAGGCCGACATCCTCGGCAAGATCGACCGCCCCGGCGGCGCGCAAGCCATCGAATTCTCCAACGCAATCACGCGCGTGTTCGGCGACGCCGCCTTCGTCAAGACCGACGTCGATTACACGAATCGCAAGGACGGCGAGGATTCAACCGCGCACCTCAACGTGCTGCACGTCTTCGTGAACGAAGACGGCCAGTGGCGCATGGTCGCCCGCCAAGCGACTCGGCGCTCCTGAGGCGGCGACGGCGAAAAGCCTCGAGGTTCCTTCGGGGACTTTGAAGCCTGACGCTATAATCGACGGTTTATGTCCGCGTTTACGACGGTGCGCGTTCCGGCGTCTAGCGCAAACCTGGGGCCGGGATTCGACGCCCTGGGGTTGGCGCTGGGCATTCACCTGGAGTGCCGCTTCAGGCCCGCCGAAAACCTTTGCATCCGGCTCTCGGGCCGCGATACGCACGGCATCCCGACCGACGAGACGAACCTGATCTGGCGGACGGCCGAGCAGGTCGCCGAAGCCCAAGGCGTCAAGCTAAGCCCGCTGGAGCTCGAGGTTCATAACGACATTCCCATCGGCAAGGGCCTGGGGTCCAGCGCGGCGGCCTTGGTCGCCGGCGTCGCAATCGCCGAATCCGCGCTCGGACTGGGTTGGGACGCTCACAAGATTCTCGACGAGGCCGCCCGCATCGAAGGCCATCCCGACAATGTCGCCGCCGCCGTGCTCGGCTCGATGACGACGGCCGCCATCGGCGACGACGGCGTCACGCGGGCGGTGCGCCTCGACATCCCGGCCAGCTTCTCGATCGCGGTCGTCTGCCCGGACTTCGAGCTTGCGACAACCGGCATGCGGGGCGTTCTGCCGGACTGCTATTCAAAGGAAGACACGATCTTCAACCTACAGCGCGCCACGCTGCTCGTCGCCGCGCTCGCGACCGGCACGCGCGACGTCTTCCCCAACGCGCTGTTCGACCGCTTGCATCAGCCCTACCGCATGACACAGATACCAGGCATGAAGGAGATTCTCGACCTTCGTCTCCCGGCCCTGCTCGGCTGCGCGCTGAGCGGCGCCGGACCCGCCATTCTGGTGCTGTTCGAGACGGGCCACGAGGAAGTCGTCGAAACCGTGCGCCAAGAATTCATCAAGGCCGGCCGCCAAGCCGACGCCCTCTTCCCGGAGATCGATCGGGAAGGCTTGAAAGTGACCTGATGCAACAAACGCGCAAATCGCTCGAAGCCGCTGGATTTCCAGGAAGCGATCCGGCCGACGCTCCCTCGTCCGCCAAGCGCTTCGCGGACGGCGCGGCCTACAAGTTCGAGATTCCCTCCACGGAAGGGCCGAACGCGTTCAAGGCCGTGCTCGAGGAAGCCGACCGCTACAAGGTCCCGGTCAAGCGCGTTAGCCAAGGCAGCGGCATCATGCTGCTGACCGATGACGAGATTCGCGAGATGGCGCGGCTCGGGCGCGAGCGGAAGATTGAGGTCAATCTATTCGTCGGTCCGCGGGCTACCTTCGACATCGGAGCGCAGGCTTACGCCCCCGCCGGCAAGACCCTGGGCCTAAGCCTGCGCGGGGCCGACCAACTCGTCTACGCCCTCGAAGACGTCAAGCGCGCCGTCAGGCTGGGGATCAACAGCGTGCTCGTCAGCGACATCGGGTTGATCGCCGTCATCGCCAAGATGAAAAAGGCCGGCGATCTGCCGGCGGATTTGATCCTGAAGACATCGGTCATGATGGCGCCGTGCAACCCGGCTTCGGCGCGGGTTCTCGAAGACCTCGGCGCCACGACCATCAACGTGCCCTCGGATCTCACCCTGCCGCAGTTGGCCGCGATCCGCCAGGCGATCGACGCGCCGATCGACCTCTACGTCGAAGCCCCCGACAACATCGGCGGCTTCATCCGGCACTACGAAACGCCGGAGTTCATCCGGGTCGGCGCGCCGCTCTACGTCAAGCTGGGTCTCAAGAATTCACCCGACATCTATCCTTGCGGAACGCACATCGAAGCGACGGCCATCGCGCTGTCACGGGAGCGCGTCCGCCGGGCGCGAATGGTGCTCGACGTCATCGAGCGCTACTCGTAACAACTGAAAAAGCAAAACGCCCGGCCGCCGCTGAGCGGCGCCGGGCGCAAAATCCTTACAGCAATAGCAGTCTTAGTCGGCGGCCGTAACGGACTCGACCTTGATCTTGCCGTCGGCTTCGGTCCCCGTAATGGTGACCTTCTCGCCGGCGTGGGAGGTGACCTTGTCCTGGTCGGCGATCTGCATGATCTTGCCGTCGACCACTAACACGGCTTCGGCGCCGCCGCCGATGCAGCCCTTGGCGCAACCGGCGTGGGCTTCACCGGACTTGCCGGCCTTGGCGCACTTGGCGTCGGTGACCCAGCCCGTCCACGAGCCGGCGAATGAAAGGCCTGCGGTCATCACCAGCAGGCTCGAAATCGCGAAGAAACGTTTCATTTCGATTCTCTCCTATCCAAAACCGGCAAATAGCTAGTTCGCCGGGGTCCGGACACTGCACCCAGAGTACAGAATGCCCGGCCCTTAAGCAAATGCTAGGTTATAAAACTTACGGTCAGGCCAGATGGGGCTTCAGCACGTCGACTAGATCCTGCACCGCGGCCGCACTCTTCTTCAGCGCTTCCGACTCCTCGTCCGTCAATGTCAGCTCGTAGATCTTTTCGATGCCGCGAGAGCCCAGCTTGACCGGAACGCCCACGTAGAGGCCGTCGACGCCGTATTCGCCCTCGAGCAGCGCCGCGCAGGGCAACACTTTCTTCTTGTCCTTGAGGATCGACTCGACCATCTCGACGGTCGCCGCCGCCGGTGCGTAGAAGGCGCTGCCGGTCTTCAAATACGCGACGATCTCGGCGCCGCCCTTGCGGGTGCGGTCGACGATCTTCTCGAGCGTTTCGGCGTCGAGCAAGTCCGTGATGGGGATGCCCGCGACGGATGTATAACGCGTCAGCGGAACCATCGTGTCGCCGTGGCCGCCCAGCACAAAGGCGTTGACGTTCTCGACCGAAACGTCGCAAGCCTCGGCCAGGAAGCAGCGGAAGCGGGCCGTATCCAGCACGCCCGCCATGCCGACGACGCGGTTCCTGGGGAAGCCCGAGACGCTGTAGGCCACGTGGCACATGGCGTCGAGCGGGTTCGCTACGACGACGATGATGGCGTTCGGCGAATACTTGGCGGCCTGCGAGATGCAGGCCTTGACGATCTCGTAGTTCTTCATCAACAGATCGTCGCGGCTCATGCCCGGTTTGCGCGGGAAGCCGGCGGTCTGGATGATGATGTCCGAATTGGCCGTCTCTTCGTAGTTGTTCGTGCCGACGATCTTCACGTCGACGCCTTCGATCGGCGCGGTCTCGGCCATGTCGAGGCCCTTGCCTTGCGGCACGCCTTCCACGATGTCGACTAGGACGACGTCGGCCAATTCCTTATTGGCGAGGAACATCGCGCACGTGGCGCCCACGTTTCCGGCGCCGATCACGGTGACTTTTTTGCGCATGATTGCTTACTTTCTCCGGTGTTGTGATTCCTGCTCGCGCGCCTACATGTGGGCGATGATGGCGTCGGCGAACTCGCTCGTGCCGACCTTCGTCGCGCCTTCCATCTGGCGGTGCAGGTCATAGGTGACGGTCTTGGCGGCGATCGCGCCCTCGAGACCTTTCTCGATGCTGTCGGCGACCTGCTTCCAGCCCATGAAGCGGAACATCATCACGCCCGACAGGATGACGCTGGACGGGTTGATCATGTTCTTGTCGGCGTACTTCGGCGCGGTGCCGTGCGTCGCCTCGAAGATGGCGTACTCGTCGCTGACATTCGCCCCCGGGGCCAGGCCCAAGCCGCCCACCTGCGCGGCGCAAGCGTCGGAGATGTAATCGCCGTTCAGATTCGTCGTCGCGATCACGTCGTATTCGTCGGGCCGCAACAGCACCTGCTGGAACATCGCGTCCGCGATGCGATCCTTGACCAGGATCTTGCCCTCGGCCGAGGCGCCGTTCCACGTCTCTTCTTCGGTCACGCAGTATTCACGGAACTCCTGCGTCGCCACTTCATAGCCCCAGTCGCGGAAGGCGCCCTCGGTGAACTTTTGAATGTTGCCCTTGTGGACCAGCGTCACACTCTTGCTGCCGTTGTCGATGGCGTATTGGATGGCGGCGCGGACCAGCCGTTTCGAGCCGGTGACGGAAATCGGCTTGATGCCGATGCCCGAGTCGGGCAATATGTTGCGGCCCATCTCGCCGTTCAAGAAGTCGATGACTTTCTTGGCGTCCGGCGTGCCTTCCTGCCACTCGATACCGGCGTAGACGTCTTCGGTGTTCTCGCGATAAGATGACGACATCGAGCTTTTGCGGCTCCTTCACCGGCGACGGCACGCCCTCGTACCAGCGCACCGGGCGGATGCAGCTAAACAGCGTGAGGATTTGGCGCAGCGCGACGTTCAAGCTGCGGATGCCGCCGCCCACCGGCGTCGTCAGCGGGCCCTTGATCGCGATGCGATATTCCTTGATCGCCGCGATCGTGTCATCGGGCAGCCACGAGTTGAACTGGTTGAAGGCCTTCTCGCCCGCAAACACCTCGTACCAAGCGACCTTCTTCGAGCCGCCCGAGGCCTTCTCGACAGCCGCGTCAAAGACCTTGCGCGAGGCCATCCAGATGTCGCGGCCCGTGCCGTCGCCCTCGATGAACGGGATGATCGGGTTGTCGGGAACGATGAATTTTCCCTTTTCGACGCGCACCGGGGCGCCGTCGGTCGGCACAGGAACTCCGTTATAAGTCGCCATATCGTCTCTCAATTGAAGCGGGATGCCCCGACGCGCGCGAGGCGCGGGGGAAATCTCGGAAAGACTGCGATTTTATCAACTTACGGGCGGTCAGGGCAATGCGAGCAGCGATTCGGCGAAGCGAGAGCGCGCCTGGACTTCTTTTCGAGTTGTTCCCGCTGGCTAGGGCAGGGGCATCGACTCGCTGTCGTCCTCGCGCGCCGCCTGAAAGCGCACAACCGGCTCGTCGGAATGAAGCTGTTGCAGCCAGAAAACGCCGTCGAGCTTCCCGCTGCCGTCGCGTACGCCTAGAAAATCCACGTCGCCGTCAGCGTCCATGTCGCGAGGCAGGAAGGCTTTGAAGGCTCCACGCTTTCTCCGCACGATATCGTGGCGAGTCCATTCCCCGCCCGCTCCGCCTGGATTTTGAAACCAGGCGATGCGTCCCAGTGCGCTCGTCGCCGTCAGGTCCTCGCCGTCTTCGTCGGCGGGACCGGCGCCTGCCGAGCCCGCCAGCAAGTCGAGATCGCCGTCGCCGTCCAGGTCCGCTAACGCAAGTCCCGCTGCGATATCCGGCGCGATCGAGCCGATCTCGTGACGAGTCCATGCGCCTTCGGCCGGCTGCTCGAACCAGACGCATTCGCTGTCCCGCGCCGTGACGACGTCAGGCTTGCCGTCGCCGCTCAAATCCGCGAGGGCGAACGGCCCCGTGAGTTGCTGCTCGATCTCAACCGGGTGCTGCGAAAACGGGGCGTCGGCGGCCCCCGTATTCTCGAACCACGTCGACCCGGCGAAGATGTCGAGATCGCCGTCGCCGTCGAAATCGACCGCGCGAGCGTCCGAACCTTTTCCGATCGCGTGGACCGACCAGCCCGCCACGGTCAAAGCGTCGCCGACGACCTCGAGCCAAACGACTGAGCCGCCGCCGGCCGCAAGGAGATCCAGACGGCCGTCGCCGTTCAAATCAACCAGAGCCGCGCGGGTCCAAGGACCGACGCCCGCGTCAACCATCAAGCGGCCCCAGCGAAAGCCCGGTTTCTTCTCCGCCGGATTCTCGAGGTAGAGCGGGCCCTCCTCGGTCGCTGCGACGATATCCGGCCAGCCGTCGCCGTTTACATCGCCGATTGCAACGTCCGAGACGCCCTGAGCCTCCTCCCGTTCGGCCAGGCTCAACCGAAACCACTCGTCCGGATTCTCATCGCCGTACGCCACTCGAACAAACCGTGCGTCGCGAAAGGCCGAGACCACATCGACAAAGCCGTCTTGGTTGAGATCTCCCGCCGCCAGCGCAACCGCGCCGCGCAACTCGATCCCCGAAGACGCCTCATCGTCAATCGCATGCTCACGCCAAGAGATGTACTTGCCCTCGCTGTTCCGAGCGCTCGTATCGATCTCGCCGACCGGCGTCGCGCCAGGGTTTCCCCCACCGCAAGCGGCCAACAACAACGCGAATATTGAGAGGCTTCCGCGCACGACCTCCCCATTCTCCAGGCGTCGCCGGACCGCACGCAATGGGCGAATGCCCTACCCTGTTGCGAGCGCAGCGCCAAATTTCGTCTCAACGTTTGCGCCCCTCTCGGAGTATTCCCTTATGAGCGAGGCAAATGGCACAAGCGCTGGCAATCGACGACGCCTACCGGCTGCTGATGCGGCCGACGTCGATATCGTCCGCGACACCGCCTCCTAGTCATTCCCGCAACGACGACCGCGACGGCAAACAGAGACGCGCCCGTGAGGGTGCGTCCCAAAAGTCCAGCGGCCGCTTTCGCCTGCCATGAAAACTTCGCGGCGAGTTTCGGTCGGCGGCCAAAGCAAACGGGGCGCGCCATTCGGCGCGCCCCGCGTGAGCAAGCCTAGCCAAGGACTTATTCGTCTACTTCGTCCCCGTCCTCTTCGTGATGAGCGCTCTTGCCGGCCGTCGCCGTCTCGCCGCGCGGCTTGCGCTTCTCGCGCTGCTCCTTGAGCACCGCCCTGCGGCTGAGCTTGATCTTGTTGCCGTCGAGCGCCAAGCACTTGACCAGAATCTGATCGCCCACCTTCAGCTCGTCCTTCACCGCCTTGATGCGTTGCTCGGCCACTTCGCTGATGTGCAGCAATCCTTCGGTGCCCGCGAAGATCTCGACGAACGCGCCGAAGTCGACGATCCGGGTCACCGTACCGAGATACGTCTTGCCGACCTCGGCCGACGCCGTCAGCTCTTGGATGATCTCGATCGCCCGCTTGGCCGACTCGTTGCTGGTGCTCGCGATCGACACCGTGCCGTCGTCTTGCACGTCGATCTGAGCGCCCGTGTCTTCCACGATGCCCTTGATCGTCTTGCCGCCGGGGCCGATGATGTCGCGGATCTTCGACGGCGGAATATGAATCGTCGTGATGCGCGGAGCGTATTGCGACAGCTCCTCGCGCGGAGCGTCGAGCGCCTCGGCCATCTTGCCCAGGATGAACAGCCGTCCGGCCTTGGCCTGGTCGAGCGCCTTCTCCATGATCTCGACGGTGATATTCGGCGCCTTGATGTCCATCTGCAAGGCGCAGATGCCTTCTTCCGTGCCGGCCACCTTGAAGTCCATGTCGCCGTAGTGGTCTTCCGCCCCGGCGATGTCGGTCAGCACGGCATAGTCGTCGCCCTCGACCACCAGCCCCATCGCGACGCCGGCTACCGGCGCCTTCATCGGAACGCCCGCGTCCATCAATGCCAGCGAGCCGCCGCAAACCGTGGCCATCGAACTCGAACCGTTCGACTCGAGGATGTCGCTCACCACGCGAATCGTGTACGGGAAATCGACGTGCTCCGGGATTACCGCCGTCAACGCGCGTTCGGCCAACATGCCGTGGCCGATCTCACGGCGTCCGGCGCCGCGCATAAACCCTGTCTCGCCGACGCTGAACGGCGGGAAGTTGTAGTGGACCATGAAGGTCTTGTTGTAGTCCGGATCCTCCAGCCGCTCTTGGCGCTGCGAGTCCATCTTCGTGCCCAATGTCGCAGTGACCAGCGCCTGCGTCTCGCCGCGCGTGAAGACCGCCGAGCCGTGCGCTCGCGGCAATTGCCGCACCAGGCACTCGATCGAGCGAATCTCGTCGAACTTACGCTTGTCCGGGCGGCGTTTCTCTTTGAGCACCCAGCGCCGGAACACGCGCTCCTGGAACGATTCGAGAATCGGCTTCAACGCCGCCGACTTGTTCTCGTCCTCGGCATAAGCCGCCTTGATCTCTTTCTTGATCGCTTTGACCTTGGCGTAGCTCTCGAGCTTGGGGTACTTAGCGGTGTCGAGGGCGTCCTCGAACACCTTGCCCCACTTCTCGGTCACCTCGGCGAGCAAGGCGTCGTCGAAGTTGGGCGGCGTGACCTCGAGCTTGGGCTTACCGGCGAGCTTCTGCAGCTTCTCGATGCCGGCGATGATCTTCTTGCAGGCTTCGTGACCGCGGCTGATCGCCTCGACCACCGCGGACTCATCGACCTCTTGCGCCTCGGACTCCACCATCACGATGCCGGCCTTCGCCGCGGCGACCATGATATTCAGGTCCGATTCCGCGATCTGGTCGTAGCCGGGATTGAGAATCCACTCGCCGCCCGCGCGGCCGACACGCACCGCTCCGATCGTATGCACGACCGGAATCTGCGAAATCGCCAGAGCCGCCGAAGCGCCGACCAGCGCCAGCGGCGAAGGGTCGAACTCCGGGTCCGCCGACAGCACCATCGCAATGATCTGCGTCTCGTTACGGAAGCCCGCCGGGAACAGCGGACGGACCGGACGATCGATCAGCCGGCTCGTCAGGACTTCCTTCTCTGAAGGGCGTCCTTCGCGTTTGATATAGCCGCCCGGAAAACGTCCGGCGGAGTAGGTATATTCCCTGTAATCAACTGTCAGGGGGAAAAAATCGATGCCCTCGCGGGGCTCGTCGGCGGCCGTGGCCGTCACCATCACGCGGGCGTCGCCGCATCCGACGACGACGGCTCCGCCGGCCTGTTTGGCCAGATAACCGGTCTCGAGCGTAATCGTACGCTCGCCTAACTCAATCTCAACCTTGTGTGCCATAAATGCTTTGCATCCTCGTTCTCTTAAAACGCGGCGCGCGTGGATACGCCACGGGCGCCGACGCGGAGCGAGCGCGAAGCAGGGATAGGAGAATGTGGTTTGCTGGAGCGGACGGATCGTCCGCCGAGGTTGGCTGAATCGTAGCTACTGACTGATCAACCGCGCAGGCCAAGCGATTTGACCAGATTCGAGTACCTCTCCGCATCCTGCGACCGGAGATACCGCAGCAGACGACGACGCTGGCTCACGGCCTTGAACATGCCGCGACGCGAGGAGAAGTCCTTTTTATGCTGCTTGAGGTGTTCCGTCAAGTCGGCGATGCGACGAGTCAGCAGCGCAACCTGCACTTCCGTCGAACCCACGTCGTCGCTATGCGCGCCGTAGGTGGAAAAGATCTCTTTCTTGGCCTGTTCTGCTAAGGGCATTCAGCTGCTCGCCGCTCCTTCCAATGCTTCTTACTTTCGCTTCTGTTACTTCACGGAAGTATAGCATGCGCCCAGCCGGGAAAAAGAGAACAAAACAAGGGCGCATTGTTTTATCCACCGGAGGGTGGGGCTGCGGGGACTTAACACTCTGATTATGCTACGCTTACGCCCGATGCGCAACGCCCTTTCGGCCCTGCTTCTGATCTCGTTTTCCTGCTCTCAAGCGCCTCCTCCGGCGCGCTATGCGCTTTCCGAGAAGACCGCCGGCGACGTGCCGCTGATCCTGCTGGAAGACGCCGAAGCCGGCGTCCAAGCTGACATTGCGCCGGCAAAGGGCGGCGAGTTGTGCGGGCTCCGCGTGCGCGTCAAAGGCGCATGGGTCGAGACGATCTACCTGGCTGACGACTACTCGCCGCGCGACGACTTCGGCGGCAAGGCCCCGCTGCTTTGGCCGGCCGTCGGGCGCAGTCTGCCCGCCGCCGACCAGACCGACAAGGAGCGCGGCTTAGGCGGCGGCGCTCCCGGCGGCTGGATCTTCGACGGCCGGCGCTACCCCATGACGGGCCACGGCTTCGCCCGCGATTATCCCTGGCAAATCATGGCGCAAGGGGCTGACGATAGCGGCGCCTATCTGAAACTGCGGTTCGTCGACCGCCCCGACACCCGCGAGCGCTACCCCTTCGGTTTTGCGCTCAGCGTCACCTACCGGCTCGCCGAAGGCGCCCTGGCAATCGACTACCAAGTCCACGCCGCGCCGGACAACGAGCAGCCGATGCCGTTTTCGATCGGCAATCACATCACGTTCAAGATCCCGCTCGTAACCGGCTCGGCGGTCGCTCAGACGACCTTCGTCACGCCCTCGAAAACGAGACTGCTCAAAGACGACTTCGGATTCCCCAACGGCCAAACCGAGCCGCGCTCGCACGCCGACGGAATTTCGCTCGATCAGTGGGAGCCCAAAGTCCCCATCTCGCTCACGGGCTATGAAGGTGAACCCTGGGTCGAGCTCCGCGACCCGCAGGGCATCACGATTCGTCTCGAGCAGCACGCCTCGAAGACGCCCCCGCCGCCGTACATTCAGTTCAATGTCTGGGGAGACCCCAATGGCGGCTACTTCAGCCCCGAACCCTGGATGGGCATGCAGAACTCGCTCAACTCCGGCCAGGGCCTGATCGAGTTGGCGCCGGGCGAAACGCTCGACTGGACGATTCGCGTCGAGCCGCAGGTCACGAAGTAGCAGGCGCGGGCCCCCAGGCCCGCGCCGGTCGCGATCACGTTGCCGCGCGCGGCTAGAACGTCACTCGCAGCCCCATTTGCATGATCCTCGGGCCGCTCAGCGTATTGATCTCCGCCGCCGTCCCCGCGTTGATGTTGCCGTTCGGGTCGTTCAGATTGGCGTGGTTCAGCGCGTTGAACATCTCCCAGCGATACTGCACGTTGATGCGCTCGCCGACCGCGATGTTCTTGAACAGGCCGAAGTCCATGTTCCAGTTGCTCGGCCCGATGATGATGTTGCGCCCAGCGCCGCCGAAGTAGCCCCGCGCCGGATTGGCGAACGCGGCCACGTTGTACCACGGGTCGCCGTTGATGATCGCTTGGCGGTCGCGGCTGACGCCGCTCAGCGGATCGCCGACCAGGTCGGGACGCTGGCCGCCGCTCTGGCCGGTCCGTGCGATGTCCTGGCCCGTGATCGTGTTCACCGGATTGCCCGACTGGATCGAATAGATCCCGTTGGCCTGCCAGCCGCCAAGCACCCACTTGCCGACTCCGCTGGTAAACGGCGTCGGGATGGCCCAAAGGAACGACGCAACCAAACGCTGCGCATGGTGAAAGTCCGCCAGCGCCTTGTCATTCCCGATAGCGTCGACATTCTGCGGCGTGGCGGGCTCGCCCTCTTGCGCCGAGATGTCGATCGTTTTCGAGAACGTGTAGTTCGCGAGTACGGTGAAGCCCTTGCTCATGCGCTTGTTGATCGTCGTTTGGAAGGCGTGATAGCTCCCGAACGCAACTGATTGATACTGCCGCAGCGACGAGAACGCCGCGTACGGCCGTACGTTCGGCAAGCCCGTGCTCTCGGCGGGACGCAAGTTGCGGTCGGTCACCAGCGGCAGCTTCTGCGCCTTCGAGCCGATATACGCGGTCGTCCAAACAATGTTGCCCGGCAGCTCTTGCTGCACGTTGATGTTCCACTGCTGGTTGTAGCCCGCGACCAGATTCGGATCGACCGACTGACCGAACAGCACCGGCTCGACGAAAACGAAGTCGCGCTTTTCCTGCTCGCTCTGCGGCGGCGTGAACGGGAACGGATTGACCGCCCCAATGAAGGGCTCCGACAGCGTAGCCCCGGCCTCATTCAACTCGACCTGAGGACGGTCGAACTGCATCGAGAACGGGGGATTGTTCACGAACTGGCTCATCTCGTGGAACGGCGGCATGTCGTAGAAGATGCCGTACGCCGCGCGAATCGCCGTCTTGCCGTTGCCGAACGGCTGCCAAGCCATCCCGATGCGCGGCGCAAGATTGTTCCAATCGGTCGGAGCGCCGCTGCGCGGCACCCCCGCGTCGCCCACATACAACGCGCCCGTCGGAGCATTCGGAAACTGCGTCGACTGCTGCCCAGGGACGAACACCGACAGCTCGTCGTCCGCCGAATAGAACAAGTGGTACGGCTCGAATCGCAAGCCGAGATTGATCGTCAAGTTCGGCTTGATCTTCCAGTCGTCCTGCACATAGAAGTTGGTGCCGATGTTGCGGATGCGGTTCAGCCGCTGCGAGCCCATCTGAAACCGCGACGGCAACCCCAGGAAAAAGTCGCCGAGCCCGTTCGTCGTGCGATTGCCGTTGAATTGGAACTGCGGATCGACGCGGTTGTTGGTTAGCCGATCGCTCTTCGACCAGCGGTACTCGCCGCCGAACTTCAGCATGTGTGCGCCGCGTGTCCACGACATGTCGTAGACGGCTTGGTAGGTCTGGCGGTCGGTGTTGAGCACGTTCACCTGATTCAGGTTCCAGAAACCCGTCACGCTGCCGCGCCATGTCACCGCCTGCTCTTCCGGCGTCACCGGAGCCGCGCGCACCGTATTGACGCCGAGCGTGCTGTAATCGGCGATCTGCCCGTCGAACATCACCGGGTCGCCGGCCCGCGCCGACTTCGTCTGGTTCCAGGTGATGCGACCCACGCCCAGCAGGTTCGGGCTGATCGTCCAGGTATGCGAACCCTGAATGTTCCAGTTGTCGAAACCTTCGTTCTGTGTCAGGGTCGGCACGTTTGAAGCCGAAGACGTGTTGTCCGTATTCGTGAAAATGCGGAACGTCGCCCGCTGATTCTGCGTGATCTGATGATCCATGCGCCCCATGTACTGGTCGCGATCCGGGTTGTTCGGGCTGTTGAAGGCGATGCGGCCGAACACGGTGCCGTCGCTGCGCGGAGTGATCAAATTCGCATGCGGAATCAGCGCGTCGAGGTAATTCGGCGCGACCGGGTCCCAGCGAGTCTGGGGAATCACCGCGTTGGGAAACAGCGCGCTCGTCGCGGGGTCGTTGGGTTGATTGCGTGATAGCGAAAAGTCCGCCGAGCGCTCCAGGTCCGTCGCCACATTGTGAAAGGCGGCCGCCGCCTGCCGGGTACGCACGCCCTCGAACGAAAAGAAGAAGAACGTCTTGTTGCGGATCACCGGTCCGCCGACGGTCGCCCCGTATTGGTTGCGCCGCAGCTTGCCTTTGTCCACGGCCGAGCCGCTGCGGTTCGCATCGAAGCTCGCCGCATCGAGCACGTCGTTGCGCAAGAAGTCATACGCGCTGCCGTGAAACTGATTCGTGCCGGACTTGGTGACGGCATTGATGACGCCGCCCATGGCGCTGCCGTGCTCGGCCGAGAAATTGTTCGTCTGAATCGAGAACTCCTCCAGCGCGTCCGGGTTCGGCACAATCGCCGGCGACCCGCCCTGCACGTCGTTGTTGTCGCCGCCGTCGAGCATGTAGTTGTTCGAGATCGCCCGCGCTCCATTCACCGAAAACGCTTGGTTCTGGGAGATCACTCCGCCCGGGCCGGAATTGACTCCCGGAACCAGCAAGATCAGTTGAATCGGGTTGCGGCCGTTGAGCGGCAGCTCGGTGATGCGGCGCTCGTCGACGATCTCCTTGAGCGTCGCCGTCTCGGTGTCGACTTGCGTCACCGCGCCTTCCACCGTGACGGTCTCGGTCACCTCGCCCAGCTCCAGCGTCGCCGTCACGCGCCGGTTCTGATCAGCGTCCAAGCGGAAGCGCCCTGACGAAAAACGGCGAAAGCCTTCACTCGAGACTTCCACGCGATATTCGCCCACCGGCAGGCGCGGGAAACTGAAGCGCCCCGCCGCGTCGCTCGCGGCGTTGAACTCAATGCCGGTCAGCTCATTGACCGCCAGTACGTTTGCGCCGGGAATTACGGCGCCCGAACCGTCCTGGACGACCCCCACGATGAGACCGGTCGCCTGTGCGTGCAAAGCGCCCGCGAATGCAAAGGCGCAAACCAATGTGAGCGCGGCGCGTCGCCATGACGCGCACGCAAACCTTGATGTACTCACTGAATAACCTCCTGCGCCGAGGCTGCGCCAACGTTGGCTACGCCTTCCGGCAGCCGAAGATAGCGCGGCGCTAAGCGCTTCGATGTCGTTTATATAGGCTATATCCCAACAAGATTATGTACCAGCTGAATCGATCAGCGGCTCGCGGACCGCGGCGAATCTGGTTGCCGCCTCGCCCGTTCTTCCTACCGAATCGGCGAAGAAACCCGGACCCGGCGCGCCCTCGTTAGACTGGTGGCTTGGCAATGCCGGTCGAGAACAAATCGCTCGTTGCGAGCGTCGAGGAAACGCACCGTTTGATCCGCGAAGAGCTGCGCCCGCATTTCGCCGAGCTGTCGAAATGCGGTTCCACGCCGGAGTTGTGGGCGCACCCCACCTACCGGCGCATCCTGCCTGTTGTCGAGCGCGTCCTGTCGAATCCGGATCAGGGCGATTTCACCGCCGGGCCGGCGCCGGCCAAGGAAAAGTATCGCTGGGCGGCGTGGAACCTCGAACGCGGCATCCACTACCAGGCCCAGCTCGAGGCGTTCCAGCGGCACTCCTACCTGTCAACCGCCGACGTGCTCCTGCTCACCGAGACCGACGTCGGCATGGCGCGCTCCGGCAATCGCGACGTGGCCCGCGATTTGGCGCGCGAGCTTGGCATGCACTACGCCTTCTCGCCCTGCTACATCAACCTGGCCAAGGGCGCGGGCGTGGAGTTCGACGTCAAGGGCGAAAATGATCTTGGACTGCACGGCAACGCCGTCCTGAGCCGCTACCCGCTCAGGTCGGTCAGGCCGATCTTCCTCGAAAACGGCAAGGACAAGATGCGCGGCCGAGAGAAACGTCTCGGACAGCAGACCGCCCTCGTCGCCGAAATCGAGTTCCCGGGCGAGTCGGTTGCGGCCGTCTCGGTTCACCTCGACGCCAACTCGACCCAGCGCCACCGGGCGAACCAAATGCGGGAAGCGATAGGCGGGGTCGCCGACCAGCCCCGCGCCGTGATCGGCGGAGACTGGAACACGACGACATTCAACTCTTCGAGCGCCGCGCCCGCGATCATGGGCTTTTGGCTGCGCGTTTTCATGGGCCCGGACAACGTGATCCGAAACCATTACCTGCACCCGTACAACAAGTTCGAGAAAGAGCTTTTCCATCTCCTTGAACAGAGCGGCTTCGACTACAAGAAGTGCAATTCGCTCGGCGAGCGCACGACCTCATACGACGTCGAAGACGCCAAGACCCACAAGAATCTGCGCGAGTGGGTGCCCGCCTGGTGCTTCGATTTCATCCGCTGGGCGCTGCGCAACCACGACGGCAAATGCCCGCTGAAGATCGACTGGTTCGCCGTGCGCGGTCTGGAGTGTGAGTCGCCGGTCGTGCTGCACGAGTTCCGCGAACAACGTCGGCCGCCGCTGTCGGATCACGACGCGATCGGCGTCGACATTCGCGCTTAGAAAAGGCGGGACGCCTGAGCGTCCCGCTTTCATTCTTACCAGCGGTCCTGCCCGGTCAAATGAGCGTCAAATCAGGACCGTGATGCCTTTAAGCCCGCCGATCGGCTCGACCAACAAGGTAAACGTGCCGTTTTCGAGCGAGCCGACAGCGAAAACCAAATACGTGAGTCCCGCGCGCAGACGCACGGTGCGGTTGAAGATCGACTTGCCGGTCCCGGCCGGAGCGATCTGCAGCGTCAGGCTGCCTTCCGGCGCCATGCCCATGGCCTGCGCGCCGTTTGATGCGCCCGGAACGAAGGTCACCGTGCCCGGAGGAAAGCCGAGTCGCGCCAGGATGTCGACCGTGGGAGCCGCGGCCAGATGGTGCGCGATGATGCGGGCGTCGCCGGCTTCGGGGGCGCTGAAATCGTTGACGAACTTCCCGGCGGTCGGCATGCCGTCCGCGGTCAGATACGCGGCGATGGTCACGTTCTCGCCCGCTTCGACCGGCACGTCCGCGTCCACCACGGCGTCATTGCCGCACGGCGCGAGCGTGTTCGCCAGCGAGATCTTGATGTTGTAGGAGCCGGCGGGAATCGTGAAGGGACCCGCCAGATTGGGAAACGTGAACCCGGACAACAAACAGACGGAATCATTGACCAGGACGTCGACAGGCAGTTCGGGATCGAGCGCCGGACTCACGTCTCGGCCCGGAATGCCGTGAAGCACGCGCAAAGTGGCGGGCGCATCTTGAGCGGCGGCGGGCACCGCTGAGACGCCCACGGCGATGATAAAGCCTAACGTTAGGACCGTTGACCCAATCGATTGAAAAATATTGGTTTTCTTAAGCATGCTTGATCGTTTTCTCCTGCTTCTGAAGCTTCATGGACGGCGAGGAACGAAGGCTTCTCGAATGCTCGCGGTCCTTTGCAGCGTGTCAAGCGAGTCGCTGATCGTCAAAATTATGTACATGTTTTGTATAATTATTTTGCAGCCGCGAGTCAGATCCGGACGGCGCGGTATACTTGCCACATGGCGGAACAAGACGACGGTTCGAAGTTGGTTTGGTTCTTGGCGGGAGCGGCTCTCGGCGCCGCCGGCGCGATCCTGATGGCCCCGCAGCCGGGCCGGGAGACCCGCGAGCGGCTTCGCCGGCGGGCGGAGGAAGGTCGCGAGCGCCTCTCGGAAGCAAGTCGACTGGCCGCCGACCGAGGGCGCGAGCTGTACGGTCGCGGGCGCGAGGTGGCCGACGAGGCCATTCGCTCTGGTCGCGACGTGTACGGCAAGGGCCGCGAGCTTTACGAGCGCGGCAAGAGCCTTGCCGATGAGACCGCGGGAATCCTGCGCGGCAAGGCCTCAGGCGGAGACGAGCCCGCCTCGGAACCCGGCGACATGCAGGAAGAGCCGGTCGGCTAGCTAAAGTCCGCTCAGTTCGATCCGATAAGTCCTCTAGCGGGTTTTTGGCCCGCAGGGAGGCCTTTTGAGAGCGCGCACTAACCCGCAACCGGACGAAGTTGAAACCACAGTCGACTGGCTGGAAAGCATGATCCGTCTCGCCGAACGCCTGCAACCGGGCAACCCGTCGCGCTGCGAGACGGACGGATCCAAGAGCTAAAGCCCTAGCGTCGAGCGCGGTCTTTAGGGCACGCGGCGTTCGTTTCGGATCTTCTCGCCCAACTCTCGCGCTTGCCCCGCAATGTCCGGACCGCCCTCGGCGGCGGCCTTCTTCGCCAGTTCCTCGGCGTGGTCGAGCAAAACAGGTCTGAGCTTGGGGTCGTTCAATAAGTTCTCCCGAAGCTTGACCGCCAACTCGCCCAAAATCCGAGCGAGCTCCACGTGAGCGCGGGCCGCTGACAATGCCGGATGGTCGGCGAACACGTTCTGCGCGTCGGCGACCGAGTCGCCCGCCCCCACCATCGCGGAAACCGTCAGCACGACTTGGCGACGCAACGTCTGCTCGACGCCTGCCTCGAACTGGGCCTTCGACGGCGGATCACCGGCCTCGAGCGCATGCACGACCGGCGAAACGGCCGGGCTCCCGGGAGGAAAGGGAAAGTCGAGCCCGACGGGTCCGTCAGCGAGCGCTTGATCGAGTCGATCGAGCGACTGCACCAGATCGAGCGCAGCCTGGCGACCGCGTCCGCTCTCGCTGCCCAACACGCTCTGCCAGTCCGCCGCCAACCCGGGCCTTTTGCGGATGGCTTCGCGCGCCGCGCCGGCGACCTCCAGGCGCCCTTTCGCCAGGCCGGCGAACAGCACCGAGCGCAGCACGGCCGCGTCGCGAGCGAGCGGGTCGTCCTTGTCGACAAGCTTGTCGAGGTACTCGAGGCTGTCGTCGAAATCACCGGCGTGATACGAGCTCACCGCGCCTTGCCAGAACCACTCGGGAGTGTCCACGGCGGGCCCGGACGGCGCCGGCGCTCCACAAGCAAATAGAACGAGAAAGGTCGCCGCCCAAGGCGACAGCGGCTTGGTCATCACGTTTCAGGGTAACGGGCTCGCCGGCCTCTCCGGGCTAGCCGACCCCGCTTTCCCCGGCGGGATCTTCGACCGCGACGGGCTCGGGAATGTAGAGAATGCAGCCGCAGAATTCGCAGGTGATCACGTCGTCCGGTCTATTTCTGAGATCTTGCTGCAGTTGCGGACGGATGACCATATTGCACGAGCCGCAACGGCCGGCGATCATCGCCGACACCGCCCGCTCGCCCAGCTTGCGTCGGACCCGGTCATAGGCCTTGACCAGTTTCGGCGGCATGCCGGAAGTGATCTTGTTACGTTCGCCGCGGACCTGTTCGAGCTTGGCGCGGTCGCCTTCGACTAGGCTTTCCGCTTCGGCGACTTCCTTGGCGACCTCGGCGCTCTCCTCGGAGAGCGATTTCTCGGCTACGGCGAGCCTCTGGCCAAGCGTCTCGGCGCCTTCCATCAAGTCGAGGGTGGCGTCTTCGGCCTTCTTGATCTCTTTGCGGATGAACGCGATCTCGTTTCGCAGCGCTCGATACTGGTCGTTGGTCTTGACCTCGGTGATCTGCTCTTGCAGCCGTTTTTCTTTCTGCTGGTTGACGGCGGTTTCGGCTTCGAGGCGGCGGCGCTCACGCTCGTTAATGTCGAGTGCGCTTTTTTGCGCCGCCAGCTCGGTCTTGTGAGTTTCCAGTTTGCGCTCGATCTCGGCTACATGATTCGGGAGGCGACCGACTTCGGCTTCGAGTTCGTCGATCCGTTTATCGAGCTGTTGAATGTCACGAATCAGATCAAGGTGAGAGGCCATCTACGCTTCGCCGATTCTATCACAGCGGAGGGCCTATCTAAGATTTGGAAAATCCCCCCGTCAAGGCGGCTCGAACCGTATCGAGCTCCTCGACGCCTAGCCATTCATACAGCCCGTACACGGCGCCGGCGCCCGCAGCGACGGCGCCCGATACCGTCGCCAAGCGGGCCAGAAAGCCGGCGCCCAGCCAGTTCGCCAAGCCGGCGGAGATCGCCCAGCAGAGGCCGCCCATCACCAGCGACGCGAGAGCCGACTTGGCGATCGTGAGCAACAGCCGATTCCCGTAGATGCCCCGGATGCGCCTTCGCAACACCTCAAACAGCACCAGAAAGTTGAGCACGGCGACCGTCGAAGTGGCCAGCGCCAGCGCCCAATGTCCCCAGCCCATCCCGTGCACGAAGAACCAATTCAACCCGAAATTCACTCCTATCGACAGCAATGAGGCGACCACCGGCGCCCGCACTTCGTCGAGCGCGTAGAAGGCCGGAGTCAACAGCTTCACCGCCGAGTATCCGGCCAACCCGACGCAATAGAAGGAGAGCGCAATGGCCGTCTGATGGGTGTCGAAAGCGTTGAAACGCCCGCGTTGGTAGATCAGCCCGACCAGCGGCTCGCTGAGCACGATCAAGCCCACGGCGGCGGGGATGGTCAACAAGAACACCAAGCTCAACGAGCGCGCCAGCATGTCGCGAAATTCGTCCATGCGCCCGGCCGCGGCGCTGCGTGAAATCGCGGGCAGAGTCGCGGAAGCGATCGCCACTCCGAACAGCCCCAGCGGCAGTTGCATGAAGCGAAACGAATACGACAGCCACGCAACCGGACCGTTGATGACTTCCCCGCCCGGGCCCGTGATCTGGGAGGCGAAGTTGGAGTTGACCACGACATTGACCTGCACCGCCGCCGCGCCTAGAATGGCCGGCGCCATCAAGCGCAGGACTTGGCGCAACGCAGGATCGGAGAGATCGAAGACGAATTCGTAGCGCAGCCCCTCCCGACGCAGGCTCGGAATCTGGACCACGTATTGCGCGCAACCTCCCAGCAATGTGCCGATCGCCATGCCGACAATCGGCTCGAAGCCCAGTCGCGGGCCTGCCCAGAAGCCGAGCGCCAGCCCCAGCCCGACGGAAACCAAGTTGAAAACCGCGGAAGCTGACGAAGGCACGGCGAAGCGCCCGCGCGCGTTCAACGCTCCCATCGCCTTCGCGGCGAGAGAGATGAACAGCAGGAACGGGATCATGATGCGAGCAAGGTGCACGGTGAGCTCGCGCTTGCCCGGGATCTCGCTGAAGCCGGGAAACATCAAGTCGACGATCTGAGGAGCGAAGACGGCGCCGATCAAGCACAGCACTCCGACGAAAGGCGTCAGCACTGTCGCGAGCAGGTTCGACAAGCGGAAAGCCGCCGCGGCGCCGTTGCGGGATTGTTGCTGCGAGAAGGTCGTGACGAAGGCGGACGACAGGGCGCCCTCGCCGAGCAGGTCGCGAAACAGGTTGGGAACTCGGAACGCGGCGACGTAGGCGTCGTAGGAAAAGCCCGCGCCGAAAAAGGTAGCGAAGGCCACCTCGCGAACCAGGCCCGTGACTCTGCTGAGCAGGACCGCGGCGCTGACCACGCCGGCCGAGCGCACCACTCCAGCGTGTACCGCCTGAGAGCTCGGCTCGGCCGCCTGAACAGAGGGGTCCGGTCCGTCCGCCGCCGGGCGGTTCGACATTGGACCTAGGCTAGCATGGGGCGCGACGAGCCTTTAGCCTTCCGTCAAGATGCGTGAGACCACGCCGTCCAGCACATAGACGACGACACGCCGGCCGTCGCTGAGATCGAACATGTATTGGTCGGAGTAGCCGCCGCCGGCCACGCCGATGAAGGTGAATTTCGGCTTTCCGAGCTTCGCAATCACGTCTTCGATCGACATGCCCGCTTCGACGGGCGGCGGCGGCGATACCGCGGGCGACCCCTCCGCCGCTTCCCTGCTTCTGTTCGGCCGCCGCGGCCGCGACCTTGTTGGAAGCGATCACCGTCGGCGCCGCGGACTGGACATCCGAGCCCGCCGCCGCCAGGGATGTCGCCGCCGCAAGTCAGGTTCCGGATCGTCCGCCGGGGCCGGCTCTTGAGCTCCGCCGGACCATTCAGCGCCAAGCACCGTCACGTTTTCGTTCGGCTGCACCAGCGCCGGAGTCCAATTCGGCGCGGCGACCCCAGCCGCTCGCACGCCGCCGACTAGCCGCAGGCTCGCACCGCCGGCGCCCGGCTGTCCAAGATCCCAGTGAACGTTCTCCTGCGGGGATCGCACAGGGGCTCGCCGCGCGCTTCCCGAGCCGGATCTCTTGGCGGTCTCGAGCGGACGGCCCATCTTGGTGAAGACGCCCGCCGCGCCGGCTCCGACGGCCGATCCCGCCACGCCCGCCTTGCCAACCGCATGGCCGTAGGAAACCATCGCCTGACCGTAGGAGTCCGACGGAAGAGCGAGGCCCGCTGCGACAAGCGCGGCCGAAACAATCATCGCTTTTGCACAACGCATAAGTTCTTTGCTCGATCAGTCTAACCTCCGGCGCGCGATTTGGCCATCCGCGAACCGATCTACTACCTTCGGGTCATCGACGTAAGTCCATACGAGTTGCCGCGCCCGCTCGCAAACCCCTAGGATCGGTGGAGCCATGAGCGAAAGACACTTGGATGAGAGCTTGGTTGAGGCGCTGTCACGGCTAGAGATCGAGTTGCCGAGTTGGGGCATGAGCCGCGGCGGAACCCGTTTCGGAAGCTACCCGACCGGCGAGGAAGCGGTGACGTTCGACGAGAAGGCCGCCGACTGCGCTCTGGTGAACCGCTTGACGGGCGCGACCCCGGCCATCGCCACTCACTTCCCGTGGGACGGCGCCGGCCGCGCCGCGGCCGAGGCGACGCTCGACAGCATCAAGCGCCACGGCTTGAGACCTGGTGCGATCAATTCCAATACCTTCTCGATGCAAGACGGCACGCCGATGGACGCGCGCATGCGCTTCGGCAGCGTCACCAATCCCTTCGCCGATGTGCGCGAGGCGGCCGTCGGGCACCAGATCGATTGTCTGGAGATCATGCGCTTGTTCGGATCGAAGCAACTCAGCGTTTGGATGGCGGACGGCACGAATTCTCCCGGCCAGCAGTCGCTGTTCGACCAGGCGCAGTGGCTGACCGAAGGCTTGGGCGCGGTTTATGAGGAGCTGCGTCCCGACGAACGCATGTTAGTCGAATACAAATTCTTCGAGCCGGGCTTCTACGCGACCGCGATCCCTGACTGGGGCGTTGCGCACTCGCTCGCCGAACGTCTCGGCGAACAGGCCCTCGTGTTGGTCGACCTCGGCCATCATCCGCAAGCGACGAACATCGAGCAGATCGTGGCGAACCTGATCTTGCTCGGAAAGTTCGGCGGCTTCCATTTCAACGATCGCAAGTACGGCGACGACGATCTGGCTACCGGCTCGCTCGACCCCGCCCAACTGTTTCGAATCTTCGTCACCTTGACGGAGGCGGATCGACGCGGGCTCAAGCCGATCGGCCAAGTCTCGTTCGTCATCGACCAGAGCCACAACATCAAAAATCCGATCGAAGAGATCCTGGAGTCCGTGGAGGCGATTCAGTCGGCGTACGCCCGGGCGCTGCTGGTGGACTGGGAAAGCCTCGAGGCGGCGAGAAGCAAGGCGGACGCGGTCGCGGCGGACCGCGTCCTCCGCGACGCGTTTTTCTCCCCCCGAGCGGCTGAGCTTCTGGCGGCGAGCCGGGTCGCCAAGGGGCTTCCATGCGATCCGCTAGCGGCTTTGCGAGAAAGCGGCCAGCTCGAACGCCGCCGGGAACAACGCGCCGGCCGTGGGCTTGCGGGCGCGGGTCTGGGTTCCGCCTAGTTTAGGAACGCGGGAGCGTCGCCGGGTCAGCGGTTCCCGTAGTATTTCGAATAGTAGTAGTACTGGTAGTAGCCGAGACCGCGGCCAAGGAACCACGGTTTGATGCAGTTCATCACCACGCCGATCAGCTTGTCTTCCGGCACGGAGTCGAGGGAGCGCATCCACAGCATGCGGTTCGTGTGATCTTGGCGCACGACCAGGACCACCCCGTCGACCGCCGCTTGGATCAAATCGAAGTCGGCTAGCGCCCCGGCCGGCGGAGCGTCGACCACGCAGTAGCTGAATTGGGCCTTTAACGCGGCGGAGAGTTCCTTCCAGCGATGCGAATTCAGCTCGTCGGCGGGTCCGCGCCGGCTCTTGCCGCCCGGAAGAAAGAAGAGATTCGGAAATGGTTCGATGCGAACCAGCGACTCCTCGAGGGACGCCTGATCGTCCAAAATGTTCGCCAGCCCGGGCGTGGGCGGAAGATCGAAGTATCGAGCCAGACTCGAACGGTGAAGATCCCCGTCAACGAGCAGTACGGTCGATTCCGGACTCAACGCCAGGACGCCCGCCACGTTGACGGCCGTGACGCTCTTGCCGTCCCCGGATTCCGCGCTGGAAACGACGATCGAGCGCGGTCGGCGAGGATGCTGCAGAATCTTGGTTCGGATGATGCGGTACTGCTCGGCGGCCTGGCCGCTCTCGCCGGCGAAGGGCAATAGCGGAATGTTCTTGCGAGGGCGCACTTCGACGCTGCGGATCGAGCCGAGGCTCGGCAATGCGAACTCGGCCGGAAAAGTCGTATCCGTAGGCGATTTGATCGCCGACGCCCGATCGGGAGCGGTCCAGGACGGCTCGTTTTGCTCGATCAATTCTTCATTCCTCCCCGACCCGCGCCGTCGCGCTAAAGCGAAATCCAACCGAGATAGACGCAGGTGCCCACGATGGTGACGACCAACGACAGCACGACGGACGACGCGATGATGGCGCGCCTCGGAGTGCGCCCGGTCTCGACGGGCTCGGCATCGTCGAGCGGACCACCGTCTCCCCCGTCAGGGCCTGGATTGATATAAGGAACCCGGCCGATCACGGGAATTGTGGGTGGTATTTCCCACTCGCCCAGCAGGACGTTCTTTCTCAGCTCGAGGCTGAACCCGATGAGGCAGCCCAGCAGCAGCGCGCCGCCGCAAACGCCCGCGAAGATCATCTCACGCTGCGGGCGAACCGGCTTTTCGGGACGCCGCGCGCCTTCCAGCACCGTGAAGCGTTCCGCCTTCTCCCGTTGCTCCATCACCGTAGCCAAGTCGGCGTCAAACTGCTTTTTGAGCAGCTCCTGGTAGCGCTCCATTGACATCTGGTAATCGCGAACGACGCCGGTTAATTGCTGCTGGTGTGCTGGAATGCGGCGCACGCGACCTTGGGCCGCCGCCAGGTCGGCGCGCACTTCCTCGCGGCGTTGGTTGGCCGCGGCGATGGCCTGGTCGGCGGCTTTGAGCCGCACCTTGAGCGCGCTGACGCGCGCCTTGGCATCGAGAACGGCGCTTTCGGTCTGCATCGAGAGGGCTCCGCCGGGGGCCGCATCGGCGGTTTCGACCGCATCGGCCGCATCCGGCGACGGCGCCGCTTGCGGACCCAGCGCCTGCACGGCCTGCTGCAGCTCGTTCACCCGCGCCTGTGCGCGCGCCACGTCAGGGTGGGTCGGGCTGTACCGGGCTTTGAGCTCGACCAGTTTGGCCTTGGCGACCTCGAGCTGCACGACCTCGTCCGGAACCCTGGGCAGGCTGCGGGATCCGTCGTAGGCCGACTTCAAGGGACTCGCTTTTTCCTGGGCCGCGACGCGCTCGAGCATATCGAGGCTGGCCTGAGCCGTGTCGAGAGCGTTGTCGAGGAACAGCTTTTCCTGATGGACTCGAGCCGTCGCGGCCTCGGCCGAGTCGAATTCCGACTGCAGACTCCGAATCTGCGTCAGGATCGCATTTTCCTGCTCCGGGAGTTCGCCGCTGTACTGTTGGCGATACTCTTTCAGCTTCTCCTCATTGCCGTGCAATGCCTGTTCCGCCTGGCGAATCTGGCTGTTAATGAACTCAGAGGTTCCCAAGGCCTGGTTGGATCGACTGCGGGTGTTCTCGTCGATAAACATCTGCGCGATCCGGTTCGCCACCTGCGCGACCGTGGCCGGATCGCTGCCCGAGAACTTTACTTGGAACGCCGGCGAGTCCTTTCGCGTGAGGCCCTGCACCAAGCTGACGTCGATGTCAGCCAGCATCAAGCGGTACAACTCCTCCTTCACGAGACTGTTGCGCTTGTCCTGAAACAAGCCGTACTCCTCGATGATTCGCCACACGTTGTCAAACGAAAGAATCTGTTGGGCGATGCGGTCGAGGCGGTTCTCGACGCTCTCGTTGACCGTGGATTCAACGAACCGCTCCGGGATCCGTTGCTGTTCGATGAGGATGATGGCTCGAGCTTCATAGACCGCCGGCAGGTTGTAGACCACCAGCCCCCCGATTGCGCTCATAACCAGCCAGGACGCCAAAATCCAGGTGCGCCGCTTCCACACCGCGCGGAGGATCGACAGCGGCATAAACTCGCTGCGAGGAAAGGTGCGATCTGCTGCGTCCATTTGGTCTTTTCTACGCGAGCGTCCGGCCGTCACGCTCGCCAAGCCCCTCAAAGCGAGTATCACATAGGTTTTTCCAGGCGGCAAGACGCTACGGGTCCAGCGAGATAGACGCCCGCCGCCGCTCGGCCGGGGAGCATCGTGGGCGACGCCTTCGCCGGCGGCGGGAAATAAAGGAAATAAGGGGTGTGCCCTACGGTTTTCGATGGTATACTCTCGACATCGAGCGGGAGGAAGCTCGACGTTTTGGAGTGGTTCCGAAACGTTTTGTGGTCGCTTCGTGTCTGTCCCCCAAAGCGAGCGAGCGCATTTCAGCAACTTTTGAGAGCGGGAGCTGTCATGGAAGTCCGAGATTGTAAGCGTCTGTTGAGGGCAGGAGCAGGCGCGCTTGGTGTATTACTCGTTTTGGCGCTGGGCGCGGTGCAGCCGGACCCGGCCTTCGCCGGCCCCGGCACGACTGAGACGCCCGGTTCAGTGACGGACCAATCGCTGACGACGTTGCCGGGCCAAAAAATAAGCGGAGTGCGCGCGGCGCGCTTGGACGCCTCGGACGCTCCGTCGATTGCGCAGTTCTCGGCGCGTCGTCCTCCGCAAGTCCGCGGATTGCTTCTGGCGCAGGCGCGCTCGGAACATAGCGCCGCGGCCGCGGCGTCGGCTTTGATTCCTTTCCTGCCGGCGCCCGCCACCCAACTTCAGTCAATTGCTCCGCAAGTCGCTGCGGCGACCGCTTCGGCGGATTCCGCGGGCGCCGCGAGTCTCCCGTCCACGCTTGGCAGAGAAATCAACGCTTTGCGCGATGACCCCGAGACCGAGGACGAAATCGATGCGCAGCCCCGTCGGCGCGCCGCCTTCCAGTCCGCCATGCAACGGGCCGCGGCGAATAGCGCCTTGGCGCTCAGAGGGACCAATTCGAGCAGTTTTCAGAGCTCGACCAGTCAGCAGCGGTTTGGGCCGGGCAGCCCGGGTTCGATGACCGATCCCTTCGGCGACGGCATGAAACAAGCCGCCGAGGCGGTCAGCCTCATCCCCGGACTCTCGATCTCGTCGGCCAGCCTTTTCGCCGGCTATTCCTCAAACGCGATTCCGGCGGGACGGCTCGCATCCCTCGGCGCCTTGGGCGGCGACTTGGGGGCGGACTACGATTTCGGCGCGCAGGCGACTTTTTCCTACGCCAACCGCGGTCGCGGGTCGATGTTCTCGGTGGACTATACGCCTTCGCGTCTCCAGCGCGTCAACCTGGACCAGTGGAGCACGACCAACCATACCCTCAACGTTTCCGCGTCGAAGGAGCTCGGAGCCAAGTGGACGACGCGGCTGCGCGCCAACGGCGGATATAACGGCTTGGAGCAGTACTGGCTCGAACCGGCGATTCTGCACTACCCGGCGAATCCGCCCGCGACGCTCGACGAGCTTTACGACGCGGCGGCGGCGGGCGAGCTCACGGATGAAGAATTCGCTTCGGTTCTCACCGGCGCTCCAGTCGTCGACGATCCGGGCGGCCGGCAGCTCGATCTGGGCAAGGTGTTGACCTACGGACTCTCCGCCGGCGCCTCGTACGCCTACTCCCCGCGCTGGACGTTTGACTTCTCCGGCGGCATCTCCTCGTCGTCGCTGACCAACGAGCCGCAGGCGCGCCCGGGATCGCTCGGGGCTTTCTACCTGCGCGACAGCCGCCGAGAATACGGCGGGGCGTCCTTGAGTTATCGCCTTTCACCGCGGACCTCGATCGCTGTGTCGAACGCGACCAGCGTCGCACGCAGCGACTACGCGGACACGGTCTCGACGAACACAATGGGCACGATTCAGCAGCGCCTGACCCGTTCATTGCGCTACCACGTCGGACTGGGCGTCGGAGCGGTAGACTGGTCTCGGGCCGTTCTCGTCTCGAATCAGAGCAACCTGCGATACACATGGATCGCGAACGGCGGTTTTGACTACACGTACGGCGCGCACGTCTTTTCGTTCGACACATCACGCTCGGCGGGCGACGTGATCGGCTTGGGCGCGCGCACAACGACCCAGGCGCAGGCCCAATGGCAGTGGGCAAGCCGCCGTTCGACTTGGTTGGCGAACGCCGGGATCGGAATCATGCGGCTGTCGCAGGGCGGCGGCGGGCAACTGCTGACCCGAGCTCTGAACAGCGACATCTACTCGGCGGGTTTTGGTCGGCGGCTCAGCGCTTCGACGTTGATGCGAACCGACTACTACTACGGCCGTTACGTGAGCCCCTATCAAGGGCTTTTCTCGAACGCCGAGATTCAGCGTCTGCAAGTCTCGCTGATGTGGAGACCGACGGAGCGACGCTAGGAGGCCGCGACGCGGCGAGCCGCCCGCCGTCGCGCCGCCGAATCGCCTAAGATTCGCGAATGCTGCGCATCTTCAGCCAGTATGTGTCGCGACGGACGCTCTTCTTACTGATCGCCGACACTTTCCTGATGATCGCATGTATTCCGCTGGCCTACCGCTGGCGGTACAGCGGCGATCCCGAATCCTTCCGTTTCTATACCGAATTCCCCGATTTCGGCTACCAAGTCGGAGTCGTCGTCGGCTGCTTTTTGATCTGCGCCTATTACAACGAGCTTTACGACGCGCGGGCGAATTGGAACATCTCCGATCAGTTTTTTCGACTGTCGCAAGCGCTGGGGTTCGGTTGTTTCGTTCTGGCGACGATCTATTTCGCATGGCCCGCCCTGCGCATCGGCCGCGGCCCCTTCGCCCTCGCGCTGGTCCTGATTCTCGCGTCGGTCACCGCGCTGAGATGGGCGGCGAGCGCAGTCTGGCAAAGAACGGCGCCGACGCAAGGCGTGGCGTTGGTAGGCGGCGGAGAGGTCGTCGACATGATTGCCAGCGAGTTGCAGAGCCGCCCCGAATTGAACATGAACGTCGTCGGCTATTTCTCTGACTCCCCGGAGCCGGGACATCCGGTCGGACGCGTGATCGGCGGGGGCGACGAGTTGGAACGAATGGCTCGCGAGGGACTGGTCGACCGGGTCATCGTCGTCTACCAAGACGTCTCGCCGCTGCCGCTGAACACGCTGCTGAGAATTCGCACGCGGGGAGTCGTCGTCGAGGACGCTCAAGCGATGATCGCCGCCCTCACCGGCCGGATTCCCCTGGCCACGCTGCACTCGCCGTGGTTCATCTTCTCGGAAGGCTTCCGCCGCTCGCGGGTCGAGATGGCGATCAAGCGATTGACGGACCTGGCTTGCAGCCTCGTCGGAGCTGTCCTCGCCGCTCCCATCATGCTGCTTACCGGGCTCGCGGTCAGGGCGACTTCGCCGGGGCCGGCGCTTTATCGACAGCGCCGTGTCGGGTTCAACGGCCAATGTTTCGAGCTCCTCAAATTCCGCACCATGAAGGTCGATGCGGAAGCCGACGGCGTCCCCCGCTGGGCCTCCGAGAACGACCCTCGGCTGACGCCTATCGGAGCGTTTTTGCGGAAGTTTCGCTTTGACGAGCTGCCGCAGTTTCTCAACGTGCTCAAAGGGGACATGAGCTTCGTCGGTCCGCGGCCCGAGCGCCCGGAATTCGTCGAGATCCTCCGAGAAGTCGAGCCGCTGTACGGCGAGCGCCACACCGTCAGACCCGGAATCACGGGTTGGGCGCAAGTCTGCTTCCCCTACGGCGCTAACGAAGAAGAAGCGTTGCGCAAGCTGGAATACGATTTCTTCTATTTGAAAAACGTGTCCCTTTGGTTCGATTTCGCAATCGTAGTGCAGACCGTCAAGACCGTGTTATGGGGTCGAGGGCGGTAACCGGATATTGAGAATGGAAAAAGCCTTGGAAGCACAACAAACCGAGCGCGACGCGAGGGTCACAATCGACTGGAAAGCGCTGCCATGGGCGCCGATCGCGGTGATCGTAGCCTTGCTCGTCGCCTTGTATTGGGATGTCGTCCGTGAAATGGCGATGGTTTGGTGGACCGATGACGCGTATTCCCACGGCATGCTCATCCCGCCGCTGGCGCTTTATATCGCCTGGCTTTCGCGCGATCAGATCCTGGCCGCGCCGATCGCTCCGAGCCGCTGGGGATACGGCTTGACGGCCGCGGGAGGCCTCATCTTCCTGCTGGGCCGGCTCGGGTCCGAGTTTTTCCTGACCAGGATTTCCCTGGTGATCATACTCGCTGGAATGGCGCTCACCTACTGGGGCGCGAGACGTTTACGCGAGCTCGCTTTCCCGTTGATTTTGTTGGCGACGATGGTGCCCCTGCCGCAGGTGCTCTACAACCGGCTTGCGGCTCCGCTGCAATTGTTTTCTTCCTCCGTCGCCAGTTCGGCGCTCGAGGCCCTTTCGATCCCTGTCTACCGTGACGGCAATGTCATGCACCTGCCGGAAATCTCTCTCGGGGTCGCGGAGGCCTGCAGCGGGTTGCGCAGCGTTTCGTCGCTTTCCGTGCTGGCCCTGGTCGTGGGGTTTCTCGTTTGCAGGACCGTGGGATTCCGCCTCTTCCTGTTTCTGCTGGCCTTCCCGGTCGCCATCGTCATCAACGTCATCCGCATCATCCTGACGGCGATCTTGGCCAAACACGACCCGGCCTTGGCGGAGGGCGTGTTCCACTCCTTTTCAGGATGGGTGATCTTCCTCGTCGGATTCGCGATCTTATACGGCTTGGCGATGGCGCTCGAGCGGCTCGAGAAACGCGTTGCTCCGCCAGCCGCTCCCGCGTCAGCGGCGAGCTGACGCGGCGGCCGGCGTCGGATTGGGGCCGCTAGAGCCCCAACACCTTCTTGGCCTCTTTGGCCTCAGGCAACGAACCGTCGAGCTTGACCGCCGCGTCGTAGGCCTCGCGCGCGGCCTCCGGCTCGGAGTTCCGCGCATGCGCCATCGCCAGGTGATAGTGGATGACGGCGCTGTTCGGGCTCTTGCCTGCCGCGGTTTTGAGGTGCAGCAGCGCAGTCGGGTATTGCTGGCGCAAATAGTACACCCAGCCGAGCGTGTCGTCGACCATCGCTCCGGCGGCGGTTTCGCTCGAGCCGGCGATCTCCTTCGCCTGCTGCGCGTAGCGCAGCGCCTCGTCGAGATTCCCGGTGCGCGTGGCGAGCGAATACGCGAGATTGTTGAGCGCGACCGCGTTGCGGGGCTGCACTTCGAGCAGGGCGCGATAGGCGGCATCGGACTCGGTGAAGCGCTCCGCGCTTTCGAGCGCCGTAGCCTTCAGCAGCAAAGCGCCTGCATTCGAGCTGTCCTTGACGAGGATCGCATCGACGCGCTGCAACGCTTTGTCGCGGTTGCCCGAGGCGATATCCATCTGGGCCAAAGCGAACGACGCTTCGTTGTTGGGGTCGCCCGCGGCCTGTGCGCGCTCGAAGTACCGCCGTGCGTCGTCGACGTAATTCGTGCCGCCGCGCGCCAGCCATTTCGCCGCCGTCAACTGCAATTCGGCGGAACTCGCATGCTCGTCAGCCTGCTCTTTGACGAGTCGAAGAGCCTCGGGAATCTGCTTTTCGGCTACATAAGTGGATGCGAGCGCGTTGAGTGCGCGAATGTCGCCCGGACGGCTTTCGAGAGCTTTCTCCAGCGGAGCCTTGGCGTCGGCAATCCGGCCGCTGCCCGCCAACATGACTCCCTGCTGCAGCAGAAATTCCGGAGTTTCGCCGACCGCCGCGCGCGAGGCGGCGAGCGACTCGCCCGCGCGCTGATAGTCTTTGAGGGCGATCAGCGCCCAAGTTCGCGCGGATAGCAGCCGCGGGTCCTTCTTGAGCGCGTCCGGGGCCTCGTCGAGCACGTCCAGGGCGGCGCGCTGCGAGTCGGGATTCTTTAGCAGCACCTGGGCCATCTCGAGCCGCGCCGGAAGGAAGTCCCGGTCCAGCCTCATGGACTCGTCAAGCTCCTGCTTTTGGCGATCCGTGTTGTTTTCGGCGGCGTAGACCTTCGACATCAAGAAATGCGCCGGGGCTGAGGCTGATCTCAACTCCAGAGCGGCGCGGACATCGGTTCCCGCCTGGGTCGGCCTGCGCGAGTTGAGGTACAACTCGCCGCGCTGCAAGCGCGCTTCGGCGTCGTTCGGATCGTCCGAGATGATACTGCTCAGCAACGCTTCGGCGTCGTCGATTTGGCCATTGCGGACATAGGCTGCGATGAGCCGGCTGCGGGCGTTGCGGTCGTCGTGGTTCTCGTCGTAGATCTTCTTGAACTCACTGACCGCCTCGGCGTTCTTGCCGCGCAGGAAGAGCACTTGGCCGTAAAGCGGCTTGTAGGCGGGATTGTCCAACGAGGATACCTTCTTGTAGGTCTCCTCGGCGGCATCCGCATCGCCGGCCCGCAATTGCAGGATGCCCTTGGCAACCAGAGCGGCGCCGTTGTTGGCATCCGATTTCAGGATCTCGTCGATCTGTTTCGTCGCATCTTCAATGCGATTCTGGCCGATGTAGAATTGCGCCAGCGCCAGTTTCGCCTGCGCCTTATCCGTGGCGTTTTCGACGGCGTCGATCAGAACCTTTTCGGCCCCTTCCTTGTCGCCCTTCGACAGGCGTAGACGGGCGAGGCCGATCGCGGCTTTCAAATGGTCGGGTGAGCTTTCCAGCGCATCGAGCAGCAGCTTCTCCGCGTCTTCCGAGGAGCCCAGCCGCGCGCGCGTGGCGGCGAGGATAAACAGCGCCTCACTGTCCTTGGGCTTCGAGCTCAGGACGTGATCGACGACATCCTCGGCTTCGTTGAGATCGTCCGCTCTGCCGCTGCTGACAAGAATCCTGGCCAACAGCAAGCTCGCTTCCACGTGATCGGGATTGAGCCTCACGGCTTGATCGGCGGCCTGATAAGCCCCCTGCATCTCGCCCCGCTCAAACAACGCTTTCGCAAGCTGATATTGCGGCTCGGCTTCATTCGGCTTGACCCGGGCGGCGTTGCGAAATTGGATGATCGCCGCCGGCTTGTCGCCCTGGTCCAGGTAGCTCGCGCCGCTCTTCATGTACTCGGCGTACTTCTCCTCCGGAGACTTCATGCACCCGGAGAGCAAGAGCAACGCGGCCAGCGCTAGCGTAAATGCGTAGAAACAGTCCCCTCTTCTAATCCGCATATCCTCTCCTATCGAATCGCAACCGTCACAACGTTGCCTCGAAATCGATTGACTAGTATGTTAACCGGAACCGCATCGCCCACCAAGGTGTCGGCGCCCTCGGGAATCTTGACGTTCACCTGCCAAAGACCGACGTAACCGGGCGCTAAACCGCTGAAAAGAGGCTCGCCGAATTTGGCGCCGATCTGAACGCACATCGAGTTCGGACGGATGCAGTCGGCAGCCGTCACCGTCGGCTGAGCCGTCGTGACGGCCAAGGGGCTCGCGGGCGCGGCCTCGCCGTCGCCGACCGTCGGATTCGTCGGCCCCTGGCCGGTGCCGAACAGCGAAATCACCGACCCGCGCGTGGCGGGGTTGGCGGCGCTGTTGATCGAGCCGTCCTGGTTCAACGCCAAGGCTTGGCCCGCGCCGTCCTGGCTGACCGTGAATAGGCCGGGCTGAGTCGGCGTGACGATCAGGTTGCCGCCGGCAATCGGTTCATCCGTGTCGGCGAGACGCACCAGAAGCTGTTGTGCTCCGCCGGGCGTTCCGACGGGCAATTGCAGGTTCATCTGGCCCGGCGAGACGAACAGCAGCGCCGCCTTGTCGGAGCCGTTGACCTCGACATACCGGTTCGCTAGCTTGAACGGCAGGGGCACCTTGGTCGCTTGGGCGGTTTCTTGGCTCAGAGCCACGCCGAAAACCGACACCAGCGAGCCCGGCGAGACGCCGGTTCCGCCCAGGAACGTCGCGGCGCTGACCGTGGCGGCGGGACCCATGAAGTTGACCACGCGATTGTTGCCCGAATCGCCGATATACACCGTGCCGCGGCGATCGACGAAAACGCCGATCGGAGCGAACAGGCTCTCCGCCGTGGCCTGCCCGTCGGGCGTATTGTAGTTGGGGTTGCGCGTCGTCAACGAAGGCTGCCCGATCGCTTCTTCCGCGTCGGCCGCGGCCTGCGGCAAGAAGAACGCGGACGAGTAGATTGTCACGCGGTTGTTACCGGAATCGGCGACGAACACCTTGCCGTCCGGGCCCGTGGCGACCTTGCGCGGCCCCGCCAAGCCGGCGGAGCCGATCGTCGCCTCGGCGGTCTTGAAGTCCGGCTGCCCGATCACGTTGGAAGCGGTCAAACTATTGACCGGACCGCCCGGGTCGATCGGAAAGATCAGGACGCGGTTGGCGCCGCGGTCCGCGACGTACAGCAGCGCGGACTCATCGATGAAGATGCCGTCGGGCGCGTTCAGGCTCTGCGCGGAGGTGATCGTCGCGGGAACGCCCGTCGTAAAATTCGCTTGCCCGTAGACGCGCACGGCCGCCGCTCCGGTCGGGGGGTTCGGCGCGTACTCCAAAACGCGGTTGTTCCCGGTGTCCGACACGAACACCTGCCCGTCCGGTCCGAAAGAGATGTCGGACGGAGCACTGAGCGATGCGGCCGACACAGCGGCTGAGACGCTCGAAAGAAAGTCCTTTTGACCCAGCACCAAATCCGCGGTGACGCGTCCGCTCTGGTCGAAGGGACGGCGAAAACGCAGCGCTCGATTGTTGCCCGCGTCCGCAACCCACAGGTCGCCCGCGGCGGTCAGCGTCAAACCCCGGGGGCTGGAAAGAGACGTATCACGGGGCGTTTGTCCCCGCGCCGAATCGGAGTTGGCGATCGTCGAGTTGAAATTCGGTTGGCCGATAACGAGGTCCGCGGGCGCGCCGTTGGCGAACCGGACCGACGAGCGCCATGCAAGGACGCGGTTGTTCAGCGTGTCGGAAACATACAGCGGAAACGGTTCGGCGGTGTAGTCCACCACGATGTCGTAGACCGGCCCGAGGCTGTCGGCGTCGGCCCCGTTCGGCGCATTCTGAGAGAAGCTCTGCTGGCCAAGCTCCACGCGCGCGGCCGCCGCGTCCAGCGGATAAACCACGATGCGATGGTTGCCCGAGTCAGCGATAAAGACCTCGCCCGTCGATGAGACGGCCACGTCGCTGGGGTTCAATAGGCCGGAGGCGCTCGCGGCGGGGAACGTCCCCGCGTTGGGCAGGTCCAACCCCAGAGTGCTTTGGCCCAGCACGCCGTCGGCGGGGGTTACGCCCGAGGCGGTCGACGCCTGATTGAAGTACACGACTCGATTCTGGACGGCCAGCGTCACATAGAGTCGGCCGGCGGCGGAAAATGCGAGCGCATTGGGAAACAGCAGGTTTGAGGCTGTCGGGCTCGGCGACCCAAAGCGGCTGACAAAGTCCGGCTGACCGATGACGCGCGTCGCCTGCTGGCCGTTCTGAAACGCCGGCTGAAACACGAGGATGCGCAGGTTGTTCGTATCCGCGACGTACAGGCCTCCATTCGGACCGAAGTCGATTCCCAAAGGACCGCTGAGGCCCGCGGGCCCGAGCGGCATGCTCATGTTTGCGCCGCGGCTGAAAAAATCAGGCTGCCCGATCACCAAATCCGCCTGCGGCGAGTCGACCGTCAGAGCGCCCGCCGGATAACGCAAGACGCGGTTGTTCCCCGAGTCGCAAATCCACAAATTGCCCTGGCGATCGAACCGCAAGCCGGTCGGATTGTTGAGCGACTGAGGTCCGAGGCCGCCCGCGTTCGCGTTGCGTCCGTTGAAATCCGACTGACCGATGACGGACTCCGGCTCGACCCGCGTCTCGTTGGCGAACGGGCTCAGAAATCGCAGGACGCGGTGGTCGCCCGAATCGCTGACATAGACGTCCCCCGAACTGCGATCGACGGCGATGGCGCCGGGTTGGTTGAAACCGGCCGCCCCGATGCCCAACGGGCCGCCTTGCGTCGTGGAGGGTTGTCCCAGAACGATGTCCGCGGGAGCTCCGTTCTGCAGGGCCGCTGCGTCACGCCACCCCAGCACCCGGTTATTGTTGGTATCGGCCACGTAGACGTGCGTGACGCCGCCGCGGAGATCGACGGCGACGCCGCCGGGGCCGAAAAAATCAGAGGCGTTGACGCGATTGAAACTGCTCCGCCGCAGGTTGTCCTGACCGAGCACGCGGACGGCGCTGCTGCTGATCACCTGCGCCGACAGGCCTGACGCCGCAAGCGCGAGCGCGAGTATCCTTACCCAATGATGCTTCATGAATCCCCTAACTTCTAGCCGGCGCCGCTGACCAAGAGTCGCAACTTGGGCCGGACCCTGCGTCGCCGAGCCGCACAGGTCCGCGCGCGGACATCTCTCCTTGAACAACTAGTCCGGGACCACCACGGTGTCGCCGGCCCGGAGCACAACGTCCTTTTCCGTGTCTCCCGCCATGACGGACGGGTAGTCGTAGTCCATCTTGTATCTCTTACCCTGGAGCTCACGGACGACGTAAATCTTTTTCTTCTTCGCGTAATCGGTCAATCCGCCTCCCTCTCCGATCGCTTCGAGCACCGTCATGCCGGGCTTGTAAAGGATCGAACCTGTCTTCTGCAAGCCCCCGACCAGGAAGATGAGTTGACTCCGCACGTCGCGCAGAATCACGGTGACGACTGGGTTGTTGATGTATTGCTCAAATTTCGACGCAATATCCTTCTCGGCTTCCACAGGCGTCAGCCCGGCCACATAGATCTCCTTGATCAGGGGGAGTGAAATCTTGCCGTCGGGCCTTACGATGACGGAATCGAGCGAGACATCCGGCTCGCGCCACACGTTGACCGCCAGCACGTCGCCCACGCCGATGCGGAAGCTCTGCTGTACGCCGTTTTCGAGAGGAGCATTGGGGACATTCGCCAAGTCTCCGCCGTCGATGCCCTGGCCCAGGGCAAGAGTTAGCGATGCGAGGGCCGCGACAGCCAGGGCCACGAACGCTGTAAGCTGGCGGACAAACGCCTCGCGAGAGAGTGTTCTCACTGGCTTCGAGTGTAACATGGGCTTTCTTTGCAGCCGTGTCGGAAAAACCACCAAACTGTTTCGTTAGAACATCTTAGGCGAGTTCAGGGGAAAGCGATTGGCAGCGTCGATGCTAGATTCGGAGGCCGTTTAATGGCGCTTCGACCCTCGGGCTCGGTTTCCGAGCGCGGAGATCGCTGGCGCCAGCGCTTCCGGCTCGGCGGCGACCGCATTCGCATGCAGGTCGGGCTCGGCCCCGGCAAGGCGCGCCGGAATTCTCAGCCCGCGTCCCCCGGAGTGTTCTTTCAGACCTTCGACCGAGCGCGGGAGACGGCGGGAGCGCTCGCGAAACGCCTGCCGCAAGCGGTCGAGCAAGCGATTCGAGAGGCTGACGCCGCGCTCGAGAAGCCGCCGACAGCGCAGCCGACGGGCGCCCTGGCTCGCGCCTGGCTCCACTCGGGCGAAGCGCACTACTTGCGGCGTCTCGCCGACGGCTGGCAGGCTTCGCGGACTCGCCGGCATGGTTTCGCCGCGGACTCGCCGGGGCTGACCGCCCGACTCTCATTGGCGATCTGGCTGGCGAGCTTGGTTGACGGGCGCGAAGTCGAATCGTCGGTCACTGAGCTGTTCCGAGCGGATGCGGGCCGCCTCGCACGGCTCATTTACGCAAGAACTCGCCTCGATGAGCACGTCGATCCGCTGGCGACGCTCGAGCGCGCCCAAGCCTTGTATCTTGCCGGCGCGGCGCTGCCTGTGTTTCAGGAATCGGACAAGTGGAAGGCCATGGGTCGACTCGCTCTCGAGCGGCTGGTCTCCGAACGGCTGCGTGACGACGGTTCGTTGGAGGGCTTCGATCTGGCGGCGCATCATCGCGCTCTCGAATTGATGCTCGAATACTGCGAGCTCCGCCGCCGCGAGAGCTCGCCCGACAAGGACTTCGAGACCTCCGCCGGCTGCGTCGCCGAGTTCCTGGAGCGTATGCTGCGGTGCGGCTGGCGCCACCCGGCCCTGCTCGGATCGCCCGCGGCGGAACGGTTCTCGCCCTATCAGCCCGGCGGAATCGACCTGCTCGCGACCGCCGCGGTCGTTCTTGGCCGAGGCGACCTGTTGCCGGCGGGAGCCGAGCCGAGCGAGGCGAGCTTTTGGCTGACCGGCGCTGCCGCCGGCGATCGCTTCGACGATCTGCAGGTCGAGCCGCGGGCCCCGCGCTCGTTCCGCCGCACCTCGGGCTGGCACGTGTCCGCACACCCCTCGGGAGGCGGCAGCCTGCTGGCCGCAATCGAAACGAGCGGCGAACCCGGACGCATGGGCCTGTTGTGGCAGCGCGGCGAGGTCGAATGGATCTCCGAGCAGGGATTCGACGCGCCCGGCGATACGCTGTTCTGGTCGAGCGACGCGACGTTAACCGCGTTCGGCGGACGCAATCGCACCGCGGAACGATTCGTCGTCCATTTCGCCGCGGGCCGCGTCTTCGTTCTAGACCGCTTTCGCCGGCCCGACGAAACTCCCCGCCAAACGTGGCGCGCCGCGGGGGAAATCGAGAAAGTTCGGTTCAATCAAGCCGCGGTTACATTCGATACGGTCGCCGGTCCGTCGTTCTCCATGCTCACCGCGTCCACAACGCCGTGGTCCACCGAAGTCGCGGTGACCGTGGATCGATCGGCGCAGTCGCCGGGCGGACGAATTGTCGATGTCTTCTGCCGCTCGGAGTCGGGCGCCTTGGCCGAACGCGCGGTGCTGCTGCTTCCGGGCGACGCGACCAGCGGAGCCTTCATTCGAATTCCAGTCGACGCCGCGTCCGGCGGGGCCGTCGGCGTCTATGCCTGGCGCCGCGGAGCTTCACTCGAGGTTTTTCTGTTCGGCGACGGTTCGCCCTGGAGCATGGCGGGATGGACGGGCCGGTCGCGTTTCGTCTGGTGGCGCGCCGACGCCGCCGGAGTCGTCGAAGAGATCGTCGCCGCGAACGGCGACGAATTGCGCGGAGGCGATTTCGCGCTGCGCGCCAGCGCCGGTCGCTTGCGCTGGCTGAGCGCGCCCGGCGAAAAGCCGCCTTATCTCGATCTGACGGCGTATTTCCCTGCTTAATACCGTTGGCGGGACCCTGGCGGACCCCCTAGGTGAACTCCTAGGGACGATTAGGCCGATCCCGTCATGGAGTCGAAACTCGCTCGACCTTATGCTTCCAGGTAAAGCATGGATAAAGCGAAGGTCAGCAACGCATTGCGAGAAGTCGTGGGAAGGCTTCAGCGTCGCACGCCGAACTGGCTCGAGTTGGAAGACCTTTGCCGCAAGGCGCTGGTCGCCTCTCGCGGATCGATCCAGGAGAGCTCGATCGAAGCGTTGGTGCCCTACTGCGTCCGTCGCGAATCGCAGCCGCTGCTAACGGCGACGATGCGAGTGCTGCTGATCCTCGAAAACGAGGAGAACTCCCAGCCCGCAACTGGGTCCGCCCGCATCGAACGGACGCGGTAATCTGCGCTACAATCGACAGACGAGGTCGCTCGCTGGAAACCCGCGCTCGCGGATCAGCATCCCGAGACGCCTCTTCAAGACTGACCGACTCGGTTAGGGCGCGTAGCTCAATTGGCAGAGCAAGTGACTCTTAATCACTAGGTTGAAGGTTCGAGTCCTTCCGCGCTCACCACACTCGATTTCCTATTCGAAGAACGGCACGCCTTCCACGGCGTACTTGCGCATCGCCTCTTCGTTGATGTCGACTCCGATCCCTGGCTTGTCCGACAGCGGCAGGAAGCCGTCTTCGATCATGGGGCCGTCGAACGTCACGATCTCTTGGAACATGGGATCGGTGTGGAAGTACGTCTGCCACTCGAGAATCATGAAGTTGGGCACGGAAGCGCATACGTGCGCCGAGGCCATCGCCGCCAGGTAAGACGAGACCATGTGCGGGGCGAACGGCACGTAGTAGAGGTTCGCCAGGTTCGCGATGCGCTGTCCTTCTCCCAGGCCGCCGGCTTTTTGCAAGTCGGGCATGATAATATCCACGCCGCCGCTGTCGAGCAGGGGACGGAACCCATACGCGAGATAGACATTCTCGCCCGCGCAGATCGGCGTGCTGGTCTGCTCGGCGATGCGTTTGTAGGCGTCGATGTTCTCGGCCGGCACGGGTTCCTCGAGCCACATCAAGTTGAGCGGTTCCAGGGCTTTGGCGACTTTCTCTCCCGTGGGCAGATCGTAACGGCCGTGCATGTCGGCGCAGATGTCGATGTTCGGCCCGACAGCCTCGCGCGCCGCGGTCATCTGGTCGACCATACGCTGGATCTCGCCTGGGCTTGCCGTCCAGTTGAAGCGATCGTACTTGTTGGGATCGTTGGCTTGGTCGAGGTCGAACTTAACGGCGGTGAAGCCCATGTCCACGGCGGCCTTGGCGCTCTCCGCGAATTTCTCCGGCGCGGGGAGACGGAACTGGTAGAGCGCGGTGTCCATATAGACGCGCATCTTGTCGCGGAACTTGCCGCCCATCAGTTGATAGACCGGCAACCCGAGGGCCTTGCCGGCAAGATCCCAAAGAGCGGTTTCGACGGCGGTCAGCACGGCGACGAACATGCCGGCCTGCGCGCCTGCAAAGACGCCCGACCTGCGAATTTGCTCGGCGAGCCGATTCGGGTTCAGAGGGCTCTGCCCTTGGATGCGCCGCCCGAAGCTCTTGACGAGATGGTAGGTTCCGGTCGTGGCGTCGGCGCCTTCGCCGTAACCGGAAATCCCCTGGTTGGTGTCGATTTTGACGAAAAGGTCGGCTCCGCCCCGGATGTAGCCGCACTTAACGTCTGTGATCTTCAAGTCGGAAGGCATCGAGGATTTGGGAGCGCTGTCCACGGCTTGCGCGAAAGCGGCAAGCGGGCGCGCGGCGGCGCAACCGGCGAGGGCTGAGCCCGCGAGGAAGGAACGTCGGGAACCTTTTTCAGACATCGGTCTGGGCAGAGTTTAACGAATATGGCATTGCGTCGCCTAATGGACGTGCTCAACGGACAAGTTTCACGTCCGCCCCAATGCCGAATTCACCGCCTGCGCCGGTATGTCGGCGCCCTCGTCGAACCATCCGATGCGGCCGTCGGAACGGTGTAACACTCTCGACGGACGACTGTCCGCTTGGTTCCGGACGCTAGCGGGTGAGCACGAACGACGTGCGATGCTAAGGGCGAAATGCAAGACCGCAACTTAATCGGCTCGGAATGGACGTCCGCCCCCGGCGACGAGATTGTCGTCATCAATCCGGCTACGGATGAGCGAGATCGCTTCCGTCCCCAACGGCGGCGCCGACGAAGTTCGACGCGCGATCAAGGCCGCCTCGGATGCGCTAGACGGCTGGCGCGGCCGCACCGCGCTCGACCGCGGCAAGATCCTGCGGCGCATGGCCGAGATCATGCTCGAGCGCCGGGAGCCGCTGGCGAAGCTAATGACGCGCGAGCAAGGCAAGCCGCTGGCGGAGGCGCGCGGCGAGATCGCCTACGCCGCTTCGTTTATCGACTGGGCGGCTGAAGAAGGCAAGCGGCTCTACGGCGAGATGATCCCCGCCTCGGTGGAAAACAAGCGCCTGCTCGTGCTGCGGCAGCCGGTCGGCGTCACCGCTTGCATCACGCCCTGGAACTTCCCGTCGGCGATGATCACGCGCAAGCTCGGCCCGGCGCTGGCCGCGGGCTGCACGATGGTCGTCAAGCCGGCCGAGCAAACTCCGCTGTCGGCGATCGCGCTGGCCGAGATCGGGCTCGAGGCCGGACTCCCCCCCGGCGTGATGAACGTCGTCACCGGCGATCCGGTCGCGATCAGCAAGGAGCTGTTCTCGAACTTCGCGGTGCGGAAGGTGTCGTTCACCGGCTCGACCGAAGTCGGCAAGATCTTGATCAAGCAGTCGGCGGAGAACGTCACGCGCCTTTCGCTCGAGCTCGGCGGCCACGCGCCGTTCCTGGTTTTTGACGACGCCGACGTCGAGGCGGCCGTCAAGGGCGCCATGGCGAGCAAGTACCGCAACACGGGCCAGACCTGCGTCTGCCCGAATCGCTTCTACGTGCAAGAAGGCATCTACGACGAGTTCACCGCCGGACTCACCAAAGCCGTCGAGGCGATGAAGATCGGCTCCGGGCTCGAGGACGGCGTCGAGGTCGGCCCTCTGATCGACGACGACGCCGTCGCGAAGGTCGAGCGCCACGTCAACGACGCGATCGAGAAGGGCGGCAAGGTGCGCACCGGCGGCAAGCGCGTCAAGCCGAACGGCCTGGCCAACCGCTTCTATGCGCCGACCATCGTCGAGAACTTCACGCCGGATATGCAGATGGCCTGTGAAGAGACGTTCGGCCCGGTGAGTCCGCTGCGCAAGTTCAAGCATGAAGACGAAGCGCTCGAGCTGGCCAACGATTCGATTTACGGCCTCGCGTCCTATTTCTATACGCGTGACGCTTCGAGGCTCATGAGAGTCGCCGAGAAGCTGGAATACGGCATCGTCGGGGCGAACGACGGCATGCCGTCGACCGCCCAAGCGCCCTTCGGCGGCGTGAAACAATCCGGCATCGGCCGCGAGGGCGGCAAGTACGTGATGGACGAGTACACCGAGATCAAATACGTCTCGTGGGGGCTGTAGGCCGTGGGCGACCGCCCTCTTGTAACATCTTCGGCCGACCATCCGGACTAGGGGGGAATGCGCCAATTTCGGCGTCACCGGCTACCATACCTGACATGAACAACACGGCTCGCCTGATCGAGCGCCGAAAGAACGCGATTCCTCGAGGAGTCGGCATTTTCGCCGGGGAAACCTCCGCGGCGTCGGCCTCAGACGCTGGATTGACGGACGCGGACGGCAGGAAGTTCATCGATCTCGCCGGCGGCATCGGGGTCGTCAACGCCGGGCACTGCGCGCCGGAAGTCGTCAAAGCCATTCAGGAACAAGCGGAAAAGCTAATCCACACATGCATCCACGTGGCGACCTACGAGCCGTACGTGGAGCTCTGCGAAAAGCTCAACACGCTGCTCCCGCACGGCGGCAGCACGAAGACGATGCTCGTGAACTCGGGCGCCGAGGCCGTGGAAAACGCCGTGAAGATCGCGCGCCAGGCGACTGGGAAGAGCGCCGTCTTCTGCTACACCGGCGCCTTTCACGGCCGCACGATGATGGGCATGGCGCTCACATCGAAGACCGGCTACAAGCTCGGCTGCGGGCCCTTCGCGCCCGAGGTCTATCGGCTCCAATTCCCCAGCTATTACCACTTCAACGACGGTCTCTCCGAGGACAAATTCGCCGACCGCGAGTTGGCGAAGTTCCACGAAGCGTTCAGCATGTACGCTCCGGCCGAGCACGTCGCCGCGGTGATTCTCGAAGTCGTGCAAGGGGAAGGCGGCTTCACGCCGGTTCCCAAGCGCTACCTGCAAGGCTTGCGCGAAATTTGCACCGAGCAAAACATCATGCTCATCCTCGACGAGGTGCAGTCGGGCTTTTGCCGTACCGGCAAATGGGCCGCCTACGAGCACTACGGCGTCACGCCGGACTTGTCGACGTGGGCCAAATCGATGGGCAGCGGCATGCCGATCGGCGCCGTGATCGGCCGCTCGGAAGTAATGGACGCCGCCCGCCCGGGTACAATCGGGGGCACCTACGGCGGCAACCCCGTCGCCTGCGCGGCTTCGCTCGCCACCATTCGCGTGATGGAGGAGCAAAACCTCAACGCACGCGCGACCGCCATCGGGAAGAAGGTACGGAGCCGCTTCGAAGCGCTCAAGTCGAAGGTCGACGTGATCGGCGATGTGCGCGGCCTCGGCGCCATGATCGGCATGGAGTTCAGCTACAACGGAGATCCTGCAAAACCGGCCGGACCGGTGGTCAGGGAGGCCCTCGCGCTCGCCCGCGAAAATGGCGTTCTCATGCTGCCCTCCGGCGCACACGGCAACACGATTCGCACACTGTCGCCGCTCGTTATCTCGGACGCGGACCTCGACCGCGCGCTCGACGTCATCGACGAGTGCGTCATCGAAGCCGCCAAGGGAGCAGCCGCGGCATGACGCCCTTCGCCATTGCAGGTATGCAACTCAATCTGTCGGCCGTGCATGACAACGTCTCCTACATGCGCGCGCGGCTCGACCTGCTGATGCACATCTACCCCTGGGTGCAGATGGTGGTCTTCAGCGAATTGGCGGCGTTCGGCCCTTCGATCAAGCGCGCCCAGCGCTTACCCGGGCCGGCGGAAGAGGAATTCCGGGAAATGGCCTCGCGTCACGCCATTTGGCTGATCCCGGGGAGCCTGTTCGAGCGCGACGGCGACAACATCTACAACACCGCGCCGGTCATCGACCCGAACGGCGAGGTCGTGGGCCGTTACCGCAAGATCTTCCCGTTCCGGCCGTACGAGATGGACGTCACCGCCGGCGAGGATTTTCTGGTCTTCGATATTCCCGACGTCGGCCGCTTCGGGGTCTCCATCTGCTACGACATGTGGTTCCCCGAGACCTCGCGCGTCCTGGCCGCCAGGGGCGCGGAGGTGATTCTGCATCCGTCGCTGACCGGCACGATCGACCGCGACGTCGAATTGTCGATCGCGCGCGCCACGGCCGCACAGATGCAATGCTTCATGTTTGACATCAACGGCTCCGGGGACGGCGGCAACGGCCAATCGATCATCGTCGGTCCCTACGGCGACGTGCAACATCAGGCGGGTCACTCGGAAGAGATGATCCCCATCGAGATCGACCTCGACCGCGTGCGCCGCAGCCGGGAGGTGGGCCTGCGCGGCCTTGGTCAGCCGCTCAAGAGTTTCCGCGACCGAAACGTCCGGTTTCCCGTGTACGGCGACAATCCAAACAACGGAGAGTACCTCAGCTCCCTCGGCCCCCTGCAGAAACCCGAGCGCGGCTCCACGGCCGGGCTCAAGAAGACGGAGAAAGTATGACGGTTCGAGAAAAGCGAAAACTGCTGGGCGAGAAGGAATTTCGCGCCTACTACGACGCCTCGCAATTCCGCACCGACGCCTGGAATGAGCTCAAAGTGGCCGTCGGCAAGCTGGCGAAACAAAAGCCCGAAACCGATGAGGCGGACGATCTCAAGCAAACCGTCTCCAACACTCTTGAAGTGTTGGAGGAGCTGGAGCGCTATTGGGCGTTCCCAGGGCGTCATACGGTCAAGGACCTGCGGACTGCGATCGAACGCGGCTGGAGCCAGGCGCTGAAGCTCGGAGTGGACCGCATCGCCCGCCTGCTCGAAAGCGACGACTACCGACGGCGCAACCTCCGCGACATCTTCAAGGAGCTCGAAGACCACGAAACGCCCGAAGACGTCGCCCAAGAAAATGAGGAAGAGAACAGCCGCGAAGAGCGGCCCTATTTCGAGATCCTCGTGGTGGACCGCCTCTCGCGGGCCGAAGAAGACGAGCTGCGCGCGTGCCTGCTTGCCATGCGCCGGGACGACGACGAGTTCATCTACGACGTCGTCGTCACGCCGAGCTGCGAAGACGCGATTATCGCGATTCTGTTCAATCACAACATTCAGTGCTGTGTGATGCGCTACGGCTTCGACGCGCACTCGCAGGTGAAGACGCCGGAGTTGCGCGCCTATCTCAACCAAGCCGACCCCGAACTGCTCGCCGAGATCGAGGACGACGGGTACCTCCAGTTAGCCAAGGTCCTCAAGGAGATGCGTCCGGAAATCAATCTCTTCCTGGTCACCGATGATCCGGTCGAGAACATCGTCACGCGCTCGGGAGGCCTGTTCGATCGTATGTTCTATCGCACCGAGGATTACCTCGAGCTGCATTTGAGCATCCTCAAGGGCATCGATTCGCGCTACGATACGCCGTTCTTCACGGCCTTGAAGGAATATAGCGCCAAGCCGACCGGCGTTTTTCATGCGCTGCCGATCTCACGCGGCAAGACGATCACCAAGTCGCACTGGATCAAGGACATGGGCGACTTCTACGGCCTCAACATCTTCTTGGCCGAGACGTCGTCGACCACCGGCGGCTTGGATTCGCTGCTGCAACCGACCGGCCCGCTCAAGGCGGCGCAAGAGAAGGTCGCCCGCGCCTACGGCTCGCGACACAGCTATTTCGTCACCAACGGCACTTCGACGGCGAACAAGATCGTCATGCAGGGCGCTGTGCCGGCCCGGAGACATCGTGCTCGTGTCGCACGACTGCCACAAGTCGCACCCCTACGCCATCCTGCTCAGCGGCGCCCTGCCGGTCTATCTCGACCCCTATCCGCTGCAGAAATACACCATGTACGGGGGCGTGCCGCTGCGTCTGATCAAGGAGAACCTGCTCAAGCTCAAGCGCGCCGGCAAGCTTGATCGCGTGCGGCTGCTGCTGCTCACCAACTGCACCTTCGACGGCGTCGTCTACAATCCGCTCCGCATCATGCGCGAGGTGCTGGCGATCAAGCCCGACATGATTTTCGTGTGGGACGAAGCATGGTTCGCCTTCGCGCGCTTTGCTCCCACCTACCGCAGACGCACCGGCATGTGGGCCGCCGGGCGGCTGCGCCGCATGCTCAAGAGCCCCGAATATCGCAACGAGTACGACGCCTGGAAGAAGAAATTCTCCGAGCATGATCTCGACGATGACGCCACTTGGCTCGACAACGAACTGCTGCCCGACCCGCGCCACGCTCGCGTGCGAGTCTACGCCACGCAATCGACTCACAAGACGCTCACCTCGTTCCGCCAAGGTTCGGCCATCCATGTCTATGACCAGGATTTCGCCAGCAAGTCGGAAGGCGCCTTCGAAGAAGCGTATATGACGCACACCTCGACGTCGCCGAACTACCAGATTTTGGCCTCGCTCGACATCGGGCGCAGGCAGGTCGAGCTCGAGGGCTACGAGTTCGTCAAGAAGGCCGTCGAGCTGTCGATGTCGCTGCGCGAGCGCATCGAGGAGAACCCCGAGATCAACCGCTGGTTCCGGCTGCTGCGCGTCCGCGACATCATCCCGTCCGACTACCGCCCTTCCGGTCTGGACCGGTTCTACAGCCCCGAAACCGGCTTCATGCAAATGGACGAGGCGTGGCGCGAGGACGAGTTCGCCCTCGACCCTCAACGCGTGACCGTCGAGGTCGGCGGGGCGGGCATCGAAGGCGACGCCTTCCGCAAGCTGCTGATGGATCGCTTCGACATTCAGATCAACAAGACCTCGCGCAACACCGTGCTGTTCATGCTCAACATCGGCACCACGCGCGGCGCGATCGCCTATCTGCTCGAAGTGCTGTTGAAGCTCGCAACCGAGTTGGACGAAGAAGCCGAGGAGCGCAGCCCGATGGAGCAGCGCCTCTTCGACCAAAGCATCGACAAGCTGACCAAGCAGCTTCCGCCGCTGCCCCTGTTCAGCCGCTTCCACGACGCCTTCCGTCCCGATCCGACCGGCGACACGCCGGAGGGAGACCTGCGCGCGGCCTTCTTCGAGGCCTACGACGAAGACAAGTGCGAGTACCTCAAGATGGACGGCACGATCGCCCGAGCGATGGGCGAGGGGCGCCAGATCGTGTCCGCGTCGTTCGTCACGCCTTACCCGCCCGGGTTCCCCATCCTCGTTCCCGGCCAGGTCATCAGCGAGGGCATCTTGAGCTACCTCAAGGCTCTCGACGTCAAAGAAATCCACGGCTACAACCCGCTGTTCGGGCTACGGGCGTTTACGCAGACCGCGCTTGACGCGCTCGCCCAGTCCTGAACAAACTGTAAACCCCTGAAGAGATCATCCATGAAAGCACTGAACGGCCTATCCGACATCCGACGCTACTTCTATCGCAATACCACGCCGACTTATTTCGTCTCAGCGACCAATTTCAACCTGCTGGGCATGGACGAGTGGGTTCGCAACTTTAAGTTCGTCAACTACATCGACTGCTTCGACGGCGCGCATCCCAACGTCATCACGCCGTCGCAGAAGACCGACCAGGTCTTCAATTCGATCGAGGAGATCAACAACTACCTGCTCGAGCACAAGGAGATCGTCGACTACATCAAGTCGCGCGGCGACGGCGGCCGGGCCGTGTTTCTGATGTTCGACGAGCGCACCGAGGAGCTGTGCCACGATCTCGGCCTCGACGTTTGCTTCCCGCCCGCGTCATTGCGCGAAGCGGTCGACAACAAAATCGAGACCACGCGCATCGGCGATGAAGCGGGCGTGCCCAGCGTGCCCAATTGGCTCGGCAAGGTCGACAGCTACGAGACGATGCGCAAGCTCTCCGAACAAGGCGGACTCGGCGACCGCGTCGTCATTCAATCCGCGTTCGGCGACTCAGGCCATACGACGTTCTTCATCGCATCAAAAGAGGACTACGAAGAGCACGCCGAAGAGATCGAGAAGGAGCCCGAGGTCAAGATCATGAAATGGATCAAGCCTCGCGGTTCGGCTCTGGAAGCCTGCGTCACGCGCCACGGCACCATCGTCGGCCCGTTGATGACCGAGTTGGTGGGCTTCAAGGAATTGACGCCATACAAGGGCGGTTGGTGCGGCAACGAGGTCTTCGCCGGCGCCTTCTCGGCCGACCTGCGCCGCAAGGCTCGCGAATATACGTTCCAATTCGGGGAGGCGCTGCGCAAGCGCGGCTACCGCGGCTATTTCGAAGTCGACTACCTACTCGACGAGGACTCCGGCGAGCTCTACCTGGGCGAGGTCAATCCGCGCATCACCGGCGCCAGCTCCATGACCAACCTCGCGTCGTTCGCGCACGCCGACGCCCCGCTGTTTCTGTTCCACTTGCTCGAATTCTCCGGCGTCGAGTTCGAGCTCGACGTCGAGTCGATCAACTCGCGCTGGGCCGATCCGGACAACATCGATTCCTGGGCGCAGCTCGTCGTCAAGCACACGCGCGACACCGTCGAGTTCATCAGCGAAGCGCCGCGCACGGGGATCTGGAAGCTCCACGACGACGGCACGACCGAATTCCGCCGCCTGCAAACCCACCGCCGCACGGTGGAGGACGAGAGCGAGGCGTTCTGGCTGCGCATCTCCAGCGCCGGCGACTACTTCTACGACGGCGCCGACCTGGGCATCCTCGTCACGCCGGGCCGTTTGATGACCGAGGAGTTTCAGCTCACCGACAGGGCCAAGGGCTGGATCCACGGCATTCGCAATCAGTTCCGCGCGCGGCCCCTGCAAGCGACCGAGACGGCCGCCGCCGAGCGCGTCGCGGAGGTCGCCGGCTTCAAGTTCCTGTAGACCGCCGACCGTCCGCGCGCTGATCCACACGTCAGCGCGCCGGTCAGCAGTCAGCGGTCGTTTCGTCAGCGGACATGCAACTCCGTTTTCGCAGTTCTCAAGAGCTCAGGCCGGGCGAGAAGACGCACCGCCGCTTTGATCGCCTATGGCCCGCGCTGCGGGAGTGGTTCTGCCGCGAAGGCGAAGGCCGGCGACCCGGATTCATGAGCTGCCGCAAGGCGCTCGAACGCCACATGCCTCGTCTCGCGCCGACTTGGGAGAAACTCTCCGAGCTCGTCGGCGGCGGCGATCACGAAGCACGCATGCTGAGCCTCTACCGTCCGACGCCCTACATGAGCGGCTGCTCGCAGGCGGTTTGGACGCGCGAGCGCCGTCCCCTGCTGGTGCGTAACTACGACTACCACCCCCACCACTGTGAGGGCACGATTCTGTTGAGCGCGTGGAACGGCGTCAAGACGATCGTGCAGTCCGATTGCTTGTGGGGCGTGCTCGACGGCATGAACGAGCACGGGTTGGTCGTCTCGCTGGCGTTCGGCGGACGCCGCGCCGTGGGCGAGGGCTTCGGCATTCCGCTGGTGCTGCGCTACATTCTCGAGTTCTCGACCAATGTCGACGAAGCGCGCGAGGTGCTCGCGAGCGTGCCGTCCCACATGGCCTATAACGTCCTGGCGATCGAGCCGTCCGGCCGCTTCGTCAATGCGCATCTTTCCCCTGACCGCAAGACGCTGTTCGCTAACAGCCCCGCCGCAACGAATCACCAGCGCGAAATCGAGTGGACCCGCCACGCCGAGGCCACCTGCAGCCTCGAGCGCGAACGCTTCATTCATGACCGCCTGGATTCGCCCGTCGAGCAGCGCGCCCGATTCGCCGACCGCTTCCTCGAACAGCCCCTCTACAACACCCGCTGGGAAGCGGGCTTCGGCACCCTCTACACCTCCGTCTACGACCCTGTGGAACGGACGGTCGAATACCGCTGGCCTCACCACACCTGGCGCCTGAGCTTCGACAGCTTCGCCGAATCCGAGCTGCTGCTTCACTTCGGTCGAAGCGGCGGCAAAGGATCGCCCTCGAGCTGATTCAGACCAGCAGCAAGCCGTTCGGACGAGCCTGCGGTAAAATGATTGCCGCTCTCGCGATGCCACAAAACAACTCTTCCCCACAACAGTTCGACGCCGTCGTCGTCGGCGCCGGCGCGGGCGGCGGAACCGCCACGCGCGTGCTCGCCGATCACGGCTTCAAAGTCTGCCTGCTCGAAGCCGGCCCCGCTCTCGACCCCGCCAAGGAGTTCAAGGAGCACAAGTGGTTCTACGACTACGGTCATCGCGGCGCTGAACCCGGCGGCAAGGACTACTTCGGCGACGGCAAGCCGTTCGGCTTCATGGCCACCACTTCCGGCGGCTGGGAGTTGCCGGGCGAACCGTACACCGTCGGCGGCGGCTCGAGCTTCCGCTGGTTCCGCTCGCGCACCGTCGGCGGGCGCACCAACCACTACGGGCGTATGTCGTTCCGCATCTCCGACTTGGACATGCGCGCGAAAGACCGCGACGGCCTGGGCGAAAATTGGCCGCTTTCCTACGCCGAGCTGGCGAAGTATTACGACAAGGCCGAGACGTTCATCGGCGTCACCGGCGACATCCAGGGCATCCCCTCGGCGCCGGACGGCATTTTCGAGAAGCCGCCCGCGCCCAAGGTTCACGAGTTGCTCGCCCGCGAGGCCGGCAAGAAGCTAGGCGTCAAGTTCATCGCGAATCGCCGCGCCGTCATCACCTCGCCGAAGAACGGCCGCCCCGCTTGCCACTACTGCGGTCAGTGCGGTCGCGGATGTCTGACGGCTTCGAACTATTCGGGCAGCCAGGTCGACGTCTTCCCCGCCCTCAAAACGGGCAACGTGAAGTTGATCACCGAGGCGATGGTTCGCGAGGTGACCGTCGACGTCAACGGCAAACCCGACGGCGTCATCTATATCGACCGCAACACGCACGCCGAGCACAAGATCAACGCCAAGGCCGTGCTGCTGGCCGCTAGCTCCTGCGAGTCGGCCCGCGTCCTGCTCAACTCGAAATCGAAATATCACCCCAACGGCCTCGCCAATTCCTCCGGCCACGTCGGCCGCAACTTGATGGATACGGTGGGCTTCGGCCTCTCCGGCTACGTGCCGGCGCTCGAGGGCATGCCGCACTACGACACCGAGGGCTTCGGCGGCTCCCATCTCTACGCGCCCTGGTGGGCCTGGGACGACCACGCCAAGCTCGGCTTCCCGCGCGGCTACCACATCGAGTTCGGCGGCGGCTTCGGGCTGCCCGGCCCGGGATCCTATCACGGCGCCGCGCGCCGCTACGGCTACGGCGCCAAGATGAAGCAACAGATCCGCGAGCAGTACGGCGCGGGAGTCGGTTTCGCCGGGCGCGGCGAGATGATTCCCAACGATCTCAGCTACTGCGAGATCGATCCCGACGTGGTCGACAAGTGGGGCATTCCGGTCCTCAAGTTCCACTTCCAATGGAGCGACCACGAGTGGCGGCAGGCGCGCCACATGGAGCGCGCTTTCACCGAGATCATCGAAGCCATGGGCGGCACGGTGCGCGGGCTCAAGAACGCCGAACGCGAGGCCGACGGCATCTCCGTTCCGGGCACGATCATTCACGAAGTGGGGACGGCGCGCATGGGCGACAACCCCAAGTCTTCGGTGCTCAATAGTTTCTGTCAGGCCTGGGACGCCAAGAACCTGTTCGTCGTCGACGGCGCCTCATTCGTCAGCAGCCCCGACAAGAATCCGACGCTGACCATCAACGCGCTCTCGTGGCGCGCCTGCGACTACCTGGCCGAGGAGGCGCGCAAAGGCAATGTCTAATCTGACCCAAATCGAATCCCCATCTCGCCTGTCCCGTCGCGACGTCCTGCGCCGGATCGCCATGGCCGTGGCCGCGGCGGGAACCGGCGCCGCCATCGATCCGCTCGCCGCGCAGCATGTTCACCAGCAGGCCGCCGAGATGAAGGGCGCCCTGGAGGGCTATAAGCGCCAGGCCCTCACCGAGCACGAATGGAAGACGGTCGGCCGCCTCGCTGAGCTGATCGTTCCCGCCGACGACAAGTACGGCAGCGCGGTCGACGCGGGCGCGTGCGAGTTCATCGACCTGTTGTGCTCGGGGAGCGACACTTTGGCCGACATCTACCACGGCGGCCTGGGCTGGCTCGACGCCGAGATGCGCCACCGCTACGACAAGCCGTTCGTTGAATGCACCGCAGCCCAACAGACCGGCTTGTTCGATGATTTCGTCGCCGAGGAGCAGGAGGCGAAAGAGCGCACCATGCTCGAAGGCGATGGCCCGTACGCGCAGTTCCGCGACTACCAGGCATGGGATCGCTCCGATCTCGGCGCGGGAGTCACGTTCTTCGACTGGGTGCGCAAGATGTCGGTCGACGCGTACTACACCAGCCCGATCGGCATCAAGGATCTCGACTACCGCGGCAACAACGCCTACTCGGAGTACACGGTCCCGCAAGAAGCGATCGACTACGCGATGAAGCGCAGCCCGTTCGCAAGCGACGACTAAGCGCCGTCCAAGACCAACTCGCGGAAGCTCGCCTCGAGCCGGCCGTCCTCGATGCGCAACTCGCCGACCGTCACCGGCAAGCGAAAGCGCCGCGGACCCGCCGCGCCCGGATTGAAATACAGCACGCCGCCGTGACGCTCGATCAGCGGCTCGTGCGTGTGCCCGAACACGACAGCCGCATACCCCGCCGCCGCCGGGTCGAGATCGAGCGCCTGGCGCACGTGAATCATCAGCAGAGTGTGATCGCCGAGCCGCACCTCGGTCTCGCGCGGCAGGCGCTCGGCCCAAGGCCCGCGATCGACGTTCCCGCGCACGGCCCGCACCGGAGCGATCCGCTCGAGCTCCCGCAGAATCCCCGGCTCGCCGACATCGCCGGCGTGCAAGATGAGATCGACGCCGGCAAGGGCGGCGACCGCTTCAGGGCGCAGCAAACCGTGCGTATCCGAGATGACGCCCACGCGCTTCATGCCTATCGATCACGTTACAATAGACGGGAGTCGGGCCGTAGCGCAGCCTGGTAGCGCGCTTCCTTGGGGTGGAAGAGGTCCCGAGTTCAAATCTCGGCGGCCCGACCAATCTTCCAACAACTAAGCGATGTGGGCCTTCGCTTGGGGTTCCATTTAGGGTTCCGTTTAGGCCGCTTCGGGCTCGGAATCCGGCCACACAAACGTCCCGATGCGCTTCGCCACGGAGCCGTCGTCCTCGAGGTGACTGTAGACGTCCTGCGTCAACAACACCGACGTGTGCCCGACCTGATCCCGCATGACCTCGGCCGCAACTCCGGCTCTTCTGCCCCACGTCGTGTACGCGTGCCGAAGATCGTGCCACGAGAACGCCGGCAGGCCAAGCCGTCTAGCCATGGGCTCGATCGGCACAGCGCTTCGACCAGATCAACGATCTCGTCTGCAAGGCGGAGCTAGGGGTAGAGAGAGAGCTACTGCAATTGATCGAGCACGCGACCCGCCACGTCGTCTTGGACTGCCGCAACGCGCAAGCTCCGGACCAGCGCTTGGCGAGCCTCGCCGAATCCTAGTTTCGCGTCCTTGAACCGGTCTCGAATCCGTTGCGCTTCGAGCTCCTGCGCACTCGCGAGCGCCTCATCGAGTCAAGCGCCGCCCGCCGAAATCGCGGTGGTACATTAGGGGAGCCGACCCTGGGGAGGGCGCGCCCAACGCGTTCGCGCGTTCGCCTCCGCCCCCCACGCGTCGCAACGACACCGCCGATGATTCCCGGCCTCGGGGTACTCTATGCGCCGCCACTCTTCCGCAAGGGAGTGCTGCATCGCGGCGTGGTCAGCACCGAGGAGCCCGCCCGCCTCGCCGAAAGCATCCACGCCCCCAACTGGGTCATCATCCACGGCCAGCACGCCGCTTCCCCGCCCATCCCGCACCGCCGCGCCAGCCTCTATCAGTGCGATCCCTTCTTCGACTACGCCATCGGCCGCCGTCCCAAAGTGCACGCCATCTGCCGCGACTTCGTCGACGAGCGCCGCTACTTTCCGCTCGACCTCCACAAGCCGTTCGACGTCGTCTTCAACGCCTGCTGGGCCGACGTGAAGCGCCCCCTGCTGTTCGCCAACGCCCTGCGCTACGCCGCGCGCCAGGGCCGCCCCATCTCCTGTCTGTGGTACGGCTACCACTGGAGCTTGCCCAACGGCGCTTCCACCAACGGCGCCCTCGAACGCCGCGTGCGCGAAAGAGTCGCCGGCCTGCCCGTCGAATTCCTCCCGACCGACTGGGAGGCGGGGGAAAACAACCGCCGCTTCAACTCCGCCCGCATCGCCGTGCTCACCTCCTCGGCCGAAGGCGGCCCGCGAGTCATGTCCGAAGCCATGCTCGCCGGCCTGCCCTACCTCGCCGCCGCCGACGTCTACGGCGGCTCGGCGGCCTACCTCAGCCCCGCCAACAAGAACGGCGCCGTGTTCGAGCCGCGCGCCAAAGCCGTCGCCGAATGCATCTGGCGAGCCCTCGATAGGCTCGACTCCTTCCAGCCGAGAAACTGGGCTCTCGAAAACATGTGCCGCGCCGTCGCCGTCGAGCGCATGCGCCACGCGCTACGACGTCTCGAGACCAAGAATCACTGGAGGATCAACTGGCGCGGCGTCGATCACGACGGCTCCCTCGAGATGGATTGGTGGCGCCACGTCCTCGCCGCCGACCTCGAAACCTCCGTCCGCATCAACCGCGCGCGGCCCGCCGTCCACGCCCGCTGAGAGCCACATGCCACGTCGCAACCAAACCGTCCGCCTGCTCGTCCGCGGCGACGACTTCGGCAGCGCCCACGCCGCCAACCGCGCCTGCATCGACGCCTTTCGCAACGGCATCCTGCGGTCGGTCGAAATCATGGCCCCCTGCCCCTGGTTCGAGCAAGCCTGCCGCCTCGCCCACGAAAATCCGGACCTCGACGTCGGAATTCACCTTGTCCTCACCAGCGAGTGGGACGAGTACAAATGGCGCCCCCTGCGCCCTTGTCCCAGCATCGTCGACGACGCCGGATATCTCCCGCCCCTGGTCTGGTCCAACCAGCAGTTCCACGGCCGCCGTTCGCTCCAAAGCGCAGATTGGAACCTCGACGAAATCGAAGCCGAGCTGCGCGCCCAGATCGAGCTCTGCCTCGACCGCATTCCCCACGTCACGCACCTGTCGGGTCACATGGGTTGGGAGACCGCCCACCTCGAATTCTCCGCCCTGTTCAACCGCCTCACCCAACACTACGGCTTGGCCCGCGACGAACCCCTCGAGCTCATGGAGTGCTACGAGAAATCCGGATCGCCCGAAGCCCAGGCGCTCGACTTCGCTTCGAAGATTGCCAGGCTCACCCCCGGAACTTGGCTGTTCATCGAACATCCCGCCCACGACTTTCCCGAGATGGAAGGCGTGCATCTGCCCGGCTATCACGACGTCGGCCGCGATCGTGGCGACGTCACCGCCGTGTTGACCAGCCCCGTCGTCGCCCAAACCGTCCGCGACCGCGGCATCCGCCTCATCTCCTACCGTGATCTCCGCTGACTCGCTCAGCTCCCGGCAAACAACTCCTCGAGTTCCGGAAACGTCGCCTCGAAGCTCTCCCGCCGCGCCTCGTCCTGCGCCGTCAGCGTGCTGCGCAAATGCGCCAGCTCGCTCGTCGTGTCCTGCGCGTAGAGGAAGTGGATCGCCGCCCGATACCCCCGCATCGCCGGCTCCGATCCCGGATACCGCGCCAGAAACTCCAGATGCCGCTCATAGCGCCGGCGCACCTTCGCTTTCAACGCCGCCGGGAACGTCGTGATCCGAAAGTGCTGCGGCTCTTGCAGAATATTGATGTGGATCCGCCCCGGCTCCACCAGCCCCGCCTCGATCCACTCCTCGTGAAAGTCCGGCAAGTGCAAAGCATTGAGCACGCTCAACGTCGACGCCACACTGAAGCCGACGTGCGGACACTCCCGCAACTGCCGTTGCCGATTCTCGAGCAACCGCCCCCACTTCTGCCCTCTGCGTATGTATTCCGCCCGCTCGTAATTGCCGTCCAGGCTCGCCGCCACGTCCACCCTCGGAAACCGCCGCCACAACTCGAGCGCCTTCCATTGCCGGAACTCGAACACCGAATAGTTCGTCGAGTACGACAACAACACATCGCTGCGCCCGTGCGCCAGCAGCATCTCGAGAATCCGGTAGTGCTCCTCGGTCAGCAGCGGCTCGCCGCCGGCGAAGTACGCCTGCTCCAGCCGCTCGACGAACGGCTCGAGCTCCGCCAACAGCGACGCCAGCGACTCCCGCGGACGCAGAATCGGGTTGCCCTCCACCTCCGCATATTTCGCCCACGCTGTGCTCGCAATCGGTCCGCACGTCCTGCACGCGAAATTGCACACGTTGCTGAAGCGGAAGTCCAGATACACGCAGTTGCGCCGCTCGAGCCGCCCGTCCTCGAGCGTTTCGCCCACCACTTCCCGATGGTGCGGATAGTTCGCGTTCGCGCTCGTGCGCAGCGAAGAAAAACCGCTCTCCTCCTGCTCGTAGCATTTCGCGCAGATCGCCGACTCGCGCCCCTCGAGCATCGCCACCCGCAACGCCCGAAGCCGCTCGGAGTTCCAGATCTCATCCACCGTCTGCTCGCGCACCGACCCGATCGTCATGTCCCCGGGAGCAAAACAGCACGGATAAGCGTTGCCGTTCATCGCCACGTGCAGCGACACCCACGGCATCATGCAAAATACCTTGCTCTGGGTCGCGCTCTGGTCGAGACTCCGCTTTCCCATGTCGTCCTCCGGGCGCCGGCGGCGCGCCACGAACGGCGCCCCCATCATAGCGCCGCGCCCCGCTCTACACCCGCTTCAAAGCTCTTCCGGCGACAGGCCTTCCACCGCCATCAAATAGGCGTTCTGCAACGCGTCCCGATTCCGCCCCGCCTCGATGCCGTGCGCCGGCTTCATCGCAATCAGCTCGAAGAAGTCCACCGGAAACGCATACCCCTCCAAATCGTCGATGCGGTGAATTCCCGTCAGCTCCTGGAACTCGTTCGAAATCGTCAAATTCTCGAACTCCTCGAGCGGAATCTCGATCGATTTCACCGCCAGGATCAAAAATCCCCGCCGCCGCAAATGCCGCAACGTCTCGTAGAGATCGCCCACCTGATAGCGATACGCCTCGTCGATCCGGCGAATGTTCGCTTCGATCGCGCGGCGATGCTCCGGCGAAAACGCTTCCTTCGCAAACAGATCCTTGATGTAGAGACGCCCCCCAGGACGCAGCGCCTCCCATGCCGAGCCGATCGCCCGCGCCTTGTCCTGCGAGTGGCCGAACGACTCCAGGAAACAAACCACGTCGTAGCCGCCCGCCTCGAATCGCTCGTCGAGCGCATGATAGTCGCCGCGCGTCACCCGCACCCGCTCCCCAAGACCCGCTGCCTCCACCTTCGCGCGCGCCAGCCCGGCCTGCACCTCCGACGCCGTGACCGCATCCACTTGCACGCCGTAGCTCTGCGCGAAGTGGATCGCCGGCCCCGCCACGCCACAGCCGGCGTCGAGCAGCCGCATGCCCTCCCGCAATCCCATCGCCCGCGCTTCATAATCCAACAGCGTCCGCACGTCCTTCGTCCGGAACGCCTGGATCACTTCGCCATACACCCGCCCGAACGCCTCCGCGTTCTCGTCATAGAAGCGCCCCACCCTCGACGCCGCCTCGCCCACATCCGCCCCCGTCGCCGCCCGCGCGCCGCCCACCGTCGCCTCCACCTCCGCCAGCACGTCCTCCCACGCAATCAGCCTCGGATCGTCGTACAACGCCCGGCAACGCGTCGCCTCCCGCGGATACGCCCAGGCATACGGCACGTTGTTCGAGAACAACAACACCATCGGCGCATCCACCGCATGGCAGATGTGCGACAACCCGCCTTCGAGCGTCACCACGCACGCGGCCCCCTCCAGCAGCGCCGCCGTCACCTTGATCGGCAACCCGTAGACGTTGCGAAAATGCCGCGACTCGATCTGCGGATCGCTCGCCGCCCCCACCGCCAATACGTCAAAACGATCCCACTCGCCGATCGATTGCGCCAGCCGCAACCAGCGCTCGAGCTGCCAATCCTTCAACGTCGATTCGCCCTTCGGCCCATGCACCGCCGAGTTCGTGTGCATCCCCAGCACGATGTACGGCCGCCGCGGAGCCAACTTCGCCGCCTGCGCCCGCTCCCGCGCCGACAACTCGAGCGTCGGACGCACCGAATCGAGGGTCACCCCATGGCGCCGCGCAAACGCCCACGAAATGTGATCGGCGTACGCCTGCGCGTCCTCCCGCTCCACCGCCTGCACATCGAACCGATGAAGTTCACGCCCCTCCTCGAGCGGCAACGGCAGATTGCGCAGCCAGCCCTCGTCCACGATCGCCTCCCCGTGCACCGACAGGTCTTCGCGATACAGAACCAGATCCAGGTCGGGATTGCCGTCCAACACGCGGCAATAGTCCGCGTTGTGCACCACGTAAGCCAAAAACGCCTCCGGATGCGCGCGCCGAAACGCACGCACCACCGGCGTCGTGCACAGCATGTCACCCAAGTTGTTGACGCTGTAAAACAGGATCTGACGCGCGGGCCCGCCGCGCGCCCAACGCTCCAACCGCGCCTGCCGACTCTGGGGGGCGGCCGTCATCTCGTCGTTGGCAACCTGGGACGCCGGAGCGCGCGGCCTCGCCGCCCGCACGCCATCGTGGCAAGCTCGCCGGCGAAACCCCCGGCCCTTCTATGCCGGCGGCGCGTAGAAAAATTCCGCCTGCACGATCTTGTCGTCCTCGACCGTGTACAGCGCCATTTCCGACATCTTCAACTGCTTGCGGCTCCCCTTCGGCGTCACCGCCAGTTGCATGTGCAACGCGAACTTCCCGTCACCCACAAACGGTCCGGCCACGTCCACCTTCTGCACCGTCCAACTGTCCGCCCACGATTCGGTCATCTTCCGAATCGTCTTGATCCCTCTGGTACGCGGGGCCTTCGCCTCCCCGAACTTTATGGGTTCGATGCTCACGGCGTTCGCACCGTAGTGCTTGTCGATCGCCTCGAGAAATTTACCTTGCCGGCATAGGGCGGTCAGATTCTTCGCAACGCTGGCTACGCTCATCCCTACCCTCCTGGGGAACCTTCCAAACCACGCCGGCAGCCGCTTCCACACAAGAGGATTTGCCAGCGCTTCATGCAAATCATACACCAACTACAGATGTATGGCCCCATGGAATTTCTTGCGTTCGCGGCCAACAATGCCGAAAACTTTTCTCGCTTGACATCCCCTCGTCAAGCTTTCAGGATTAAGGCGATGCCGCCGCCTGGGCCTCCCCCGTTTTGCAACAAACCCTGGGTCGGGTTCGAAGTTGAGCACGACGGCACCGTGCGTCCCTGCTGCATGGCCAAAAAGGGCTGCGGCAACGTCCTCGAAGCTTCCATCCACGACATCTGGAACGGACCCTCCTACCGGGAATTCCGTCAAGCCATCGCCGAGGGACGCTGGCAGGAGACTTGCCGCCCGGAATGTCCGCGCCTCTACGGCGTCGTACCCGACAGCCAACCCGTCGCTCAGACCGAGCAATTTTCGCAAAACTATCAACGCAATCTCGCCGAAATCGAGCGCCGCGCACTCACCCTCTCCTCCTGGCCGCGCTTCTGGAAAGTCACCCATTCCACCCTCTGCAACCTCGACTGCATCATGTGCTACCAGGATCGCGACGATCTGCAGAGCCTTCCCGAAATCTTCTACCAGCAGATGGAGATGCTCCATCACGCAGCCCAGGAGATTCAGGTCCTCGGCGGCGAACCCTTCGCCATCCGCCGCCTGCGCGACTTCCTCTCCTCCTTCGACAAGACCCTCTACCCCGACGCCCGCTTCTCGTTCGTCACCAACGGCACCGTCCACGACGCCAAGACCATCGATCTCGTCCGCGGCCTCAACGTCTCCTGGATGACCATCAGCCTCGACGCCGCCACGCCCGAGACCTACGCCCGCATACGCAAGAAAGGCGACTTCGCCCTCACCATGGCCGGCGTCCACAAATGGATCGAGCTCGGGCGCGAAAACGGCTTCACCGTTACCCTCGCCTTCACGCTCATGAAAGACAACGCCGCCGAAATGCCCATGTTCATTCAATTGGCCAGCGACCTCGGCGTCGATTGCCTCATCGGCTCCCTCATCGGCGTCAAGGGCGGACAACAGGAAATCACCGAACGCCGCCTGCGCGATTCCCTCGCGCAATCACGCGCCGTCATCCAGCGCGGCCCCTTCCCCATGCCGCTCGCCGAGCTCACCCTCGATTCCGTCTCGCCCGACCTTCACCTCGGCTCGCACCCGCCCGCCGGTCCTCTCGTCACGATCGCGCCGGCGCAACCCGCCTGATCCCTCACTCGCCCGCCGTCAGTTCGGCCAGTTCCGGGAACGTCGCGGCGAACGACTCGCCCCGCCGCTCGTCGAGCGACCCCACCTGCCGCCGAAACTGCTCGACCAGCGCCGAGCCGTCCTGGCTGTACATGAACCGCACCGCCGACTCCCACGCGTTCCGGATGAACTCGCAGCCCGTCGCGTTGCGGCGAATGAACTCCACATGCCGCGTGTAGCGCTCCGCCACCCGGTCTTTCAATCCCGCAGGCAACGCCGTCAACCGGTAGTAGAGCGGGTCCTGCAAGATGTTCACGTGTACCTCGGAACACTCGATCAAACCCATCTCCACCCACTCTTCGTGAAAGTCCGGCAAGTGCAGGCAGTTCATGTTGCTCAACGTCGACGACACCCGAAACGAAATGTGCGGACAGCGCTCGAGCTGCAGCTTACGGTTCTCCACCACCCGCGCCCACTCCTGCCCTTTCCGTAGATAATCGCCCCGCGCGCCGCTGCCGTCCAGGCTCGCGCCCAGGGTGATGTTCTCGAAGCGCGACCACATCTCGAGCAGATCCCAGTGGAGATACCGCAAGGTCGAGAAATTCGTCGAGTAGGAGATCCGCACGTCGCTGCGGCCCGCCGCCAACAAGCGCTCGAGCACCAGATAGTGCTCGCGCGTCACCGACGGTTCGCCGCCGGCGAAATAGATCTGCTCCAGATTCGGCAGCAACGGCTCGAGCTCGCGGATCAAGTCCTCGGTCGAATCCTTCGGCTGGATCGTCTTGACGAATCGCGGATCCGGGCCGAAGTCGCGATACCAGGCCGTGCTCGCCGCCGGACCGCACGTGCGGCAGCGGTAGTTGCACACGTTGCTGAAACGTATGTCGAGATAGACCACGTTCATGCGCGGCACGCTGCCGTCCTCGCGGGTCTCGGCCGCGAATGGAATGCTGCCCGCGAAATTCTTGTTCGCCGTGTTGCGCAACGACTGGAAGCCGCTCGCTTCCTGCTCGTAGCACTTCGTGCAAATCGGGTTCGGCCGGCCCTCCATCATGCCCCGCCGAATCTCCTTCATCCGCTCCCCGTTCCAGATTTCCGCCAACGACTCCTGGCGCGTCGAACCGATCGGCGCGCCCATGTCGCTGAAGCAGCACGGGTAGGCGCCGCCGTCCATCGCCACATGCAGATGGCTCCAGGGCAGCACGCAGAACACGTCATTCGGCGGCTCTTTCATATGTTCTCCCTCAGGCCTCCGCCGCCGCCCACTCCTCCACCAAACGCCGCCCGCGCACCGCCGACACGTTCTCCAGGTGCGTCCACACCATCCTCGTGATGCGGCCCAGGTTATAGTCCTGCCGCGCCGTCCGCCGCGCCGCCTGCCCCATCTTGCGCGTGCGCTCCGGGTCTTCGAGCGCCTGCTCCATCGCCAGCCGGATCCCGAGCGAACCCTCCTCGGCCGGACACAACCATCCCGTCACGCCGTGATGCACGATCTCCGCCGGCCCGCCCACCGCCATCGCGATCACCGGCAGGCCCGCCGCCATCGCCTCCAGCGCCGACATCCCGAACGGTTCGTACCGCGACGGCGCCACCGCGCAGTCGCAAGCCCGCATCCGCGCATGCAGCGCGCCGCGCTCGAGCCACCCGTGATACTTCCATGCCTCCGCCGGCGCGCCCTCGAGCAGCTCGAGAAATCGCGGCTCGTCGCCGGCCGCTTCCAGCCGCGCCTCCCGCGCCCCCAGCCCCCGAAACGCCCGGTAAAGCAGATCGGCGCCCTTGGCGTAATCGGAAAACCGCGCCGCGGCGAAAAACGTGAATCGCTTCGCGCGCTCGCTCAGCTCCGGATGCCCACCACGATCGGCCGGCACGTAAGCGTTCGGCGTCACGCTCGCCGCCCCGCAATCCCAACCCTGCCGCTGCGCCTCCTGCAATTCCGCGAACGAGGGGAACAGGTTCCTCTCCGCCAACGCCGCCGCTTCGCTCTGCACGATGCCCTCGCACGCGCACTCCTCCGCCGGCGCCCCTTCCACCGCCGCGTACGTCGCCAGATTCACCTGGAAGTGATTGACCAGCGGCGTCGCGGGACGCATCTGCCGCAGCAGCCGCGCCACCCGGCAACTGTAGGAGGTTCCGCCAAGGTTGTAGAACGACGAAAACGAGCTCAGGTCGAACTCGCGCTCGAGCATGTACGCCAAATCCTCGTCCCGCCCGTCGGGGATCGCCACGCAACGCTCGAATGCTTCGCCCGACCGATCCGTCAGGTTCGCCGCCACTGAGATCGAGACGCGCCGCGCCAGGCCTCGCAACAAGGCGTCGCCGAACACCTGCGAGCCGTTCGTCAAGCCGGCTCCGACGCGGTCGGTCACCGCCAGAATGCGCGTCATGCCCGCGCTCCGACGTCTTCGGACCCGAACAAGTCCGGCCGCCCCTTCCAACGTTTGCGGAAGTAGCCGCTGTTGGCCGAGACATGGCCGTTGCGCAGCTCGTTGCGGTGCACCGCCTGCGCCTGGCCCACGTAGCAGCACTCGAAACCCCGGCTCCGCGCATGCAGCGTGAAGTCCGCGTCCTCGTGTTGGCTGCCTTGGTAGTTCTCGTCAAACCCGCCGGTTGACAGCATCACCGATCGATGCGTCAACAACACCGTCGAGGGCAGCCACGGTACGATCGCCGTCGTCGTGCATTGGCCCACGTCCGGCTCTCCCATTCCGCTCACGCACGTCTCCATCGTCAGCGGGTTCGTGTAGGGTTGCCCGGAATAGATCGCCTTCGAAGGCGTCACCAGCCGCGGGCCCGCCAGCGACGCTCCACGCGCCGTCGCCGCCTCCAACATCGTCTGCAACGTGTCCGGCGCACACAGCTCCGCGTCGTCATCGATGAAGCAGATCCAGGGCGAGGAGCAGCGCCGAAATCCTTCGTTGCGGTTCGCCGACGAGCTGCGGCGCGCCTCGATCACATGCATGGCGCGCTCGGCCACGCCCGCCGCGGCGAGCGAAGCCAGACACAAATCGAGATTGCGGCGGCAGTGCCCCGCTTCGCGCGCGAACAGCCGCATCAACCCAATGCTCCGCCCGCCGCCGACCCGCAGCGCGTGCAGCACCACCCGCCCCGTGTTGTCGAACGCCGGCGTGAAGAACACCTCCAGGCGCCCGTAGCTCTCCACCGACGGTGCGTCGGGCGACGCGCTCAGACTCACGAACTCGAATTCGAAACCCACCCGGCTTTCGAGCGTGCGCCGCAGCTCGAGCGCCGGCGTCGCATCGTGCGCCCCGCGGAACAAGCCTACCTTCAGCTCGCCGTGGACCGCGCCGGTCGAGGAGATTGCCAGCGAAATGCGCACCATGTCCGCAGCCGGAAACTCGAGCGTCTGCACGAAATGCGTGTCGGCGTCGAGCGCAAACCAGCACGAGACCGCCTCGCGCTGCGGCCGCTGCACGCAGTAGGGAATCTCCCGCTCATCGGTCTCCCAGAACGGAATCACCGCCTCCACGCTGTCCACCCGCGGCGAGGCCCCGGGCTTCACCGCCACGTAGGTGAACGGCGGCCGGTCGTTGACCCGCCGCACCGGCGACGACCGCCGCTCCACCGCCCGGTCCGCTATGCGCCGCCACAGCTCGTTCGCTGTCTCGAGCTCGATGCGGCGGCTCGTCCTCAAATCGTGCAGGCGGTATTGGTACAGCAGCTCGTCGAGCAGCTCCACCTCGCCCACTTCCTCGATCGTGGCGAAGCAACTGCAATCCTCGCCCGCATACTCCACATCGGCGAAACCGCACCAGCCTTCGGTCTGCTCGTAGGCCGCGCGTCGAAAGACATAAGGTTGCGCATGGTTCGACAGGTCGTTCGTCGCGCCCAACAGATACCGCCGGCGCTCGAACGGGAACCAATCCTCCATCTCGACCGGTTCGCCCACGTCATCCACAAAACCGCGCCGGCCGCGAATCATCGCAGCCCAAGGCCGCTCGAGCGCCGTCGCGATGAACCGCTCGACCGCCGCCGGCTCGAGTAAATCGTCGTCGTCGAGCGGCAGAATCAGCTCCCCGGTCGAATGCTCCGTCAGAAACCGCCGGGCGCGCGCAATCCCCGTCCGCTCGCCAAAAAACACCTGGATGCGCGGATGCCCCGCCCCCGCCAGCATCTCGAGCAGCTCCCGCGACAACACATCGCCGCCATCCCAGCGCAGCGACAGCCGCCAGTTCGGCGAGCTCTGCTGCAACACCGAGTCGATGCACTGGATCAGCCAGCCGCCGCGAACCACCGGCACTTCCACCGAGACGATCATCCGCGCCCCCCGCCGCGCGCCGACGTCGCCACCCGCTCGAGCCATTGCTCCAGCAGGCGGCCCCGCCGCGGCTCGGGCAAGCTTCCCAGATCGCCGCAATCCTGCATCGGCTCGCCGAGCGGCGAAGGCGCCGCCTCCGCCGCGGGCGCATCCTGCGCCTGCGACCACATCCATTCCGGCACGGCAAACCGCACCAGCCGCTTGCAGTCGCCGCAAACCGTCGGCGACGCCGCCGCCCCGGCCACACGGCCCCAGCGCTCGCCCGGCTGCGGCCGCCGCGCCGTCGCCAGCGCCACCCCAGCCGCCCGCGGCTGCGCCGGGCAGGCCAGCAAAGTCTCGTATCCGTCGAGCGTAATCACCGCCCGCTGCCAGTCGCAGATCCACTCCTGCGCGTGCTCCGCCGCCTCGCCGCCGCCCTCGCCCTCCGGCGTCGGGAACGCAAACGGCGCCATCTCCACGCTCGCCGGCCGCGGACAAAAATGCTCCCAGGCGCGCACCCGCGCGTTCAGCGCACCCGCCGCCGCCCCCTCCAGCCACAGCCGGTACGGCAAACCTCCAGGGCGCAGCTCGCGCAGACGCATCATCTGCTCGATCGCCGGCGTCGCGTCCTCGCCGCCTTGCACGATCATCACCTCGTCCAGCCCCGCGTCATGACACTCGGTCAGATCCGCCGCCTCCAGCGCTTCGCCGCGCAGCAGCGCCGCCGTGCGCACCGCGCCACCTCGCCGCAACTCCTGCAGCAAGCCCAACACCTGCCCCCGCGGCTCCGCCGCCGACGGCAGCAACGCCACACATACGTCCAGTTGGCCGCCGCGCACCAACCCGTCGCAGAACGCCCGCACGCGATGCATCGCCGCCTGCCCCGCCACCCCGTTTTCGCAGCCCTGCAACAGCAGCATGCTCATCGCGATTCGCTCTCCAATCTCAAACCGTCACCTGCCAGAACCGTTCCGCCGCCCGCATCCCGCCGCCCGCCAGCCGCGCGTTCCGCACAGCCGACTGCTCCCAATAATCACGCCGCAGGCGATCCACCCGCGTGCGAAACACCTCGTGCAACGCCGCCTTACGATGCGCCGTCCCCGCGATCTCCACGCTGTACTCCCGCAGCGAAAAATACGAATGCTCGAACCGCGCCAAAAACTCGTCCACCCCGCGCTCGCCCAACACGCTCGGCGCCTCCGGATACAGATGCAGCTCCGCCTCGAGCTCCCCCGCCGCCAACATCTCGAGCAACACCCAAAGCAGCGCCGACGCACCCGACCGCGCATCCGCCGACGCCGACGTCCAAACCTGCCGCGGACGCGTCCGCCGGAGCAACGCCCGCAGCAATCCCCGCAACACCTCCCGCAACGCCGGCGCGTCGTCGGCCAGCCCGCGTATGTGCGATCGCCGCAGCTCGTCATCCGGCGCCGCCCACGTCTCGGCCGCCACCCCCGCCATGCGCGCCGCCGTCGCCAACTCGTCGCGCGCCGCCAGCGACAGCTCCTCGGGCGTGCTGAACGCTTCCGGCCGGCATCCGCCGTGCACCATCCCGAAGCAGTTCACCAGCAGCGTGCTCCGCTCGGCAGCCTCCAGCAGAATCCGCCCGCCCATCGCCAGCCAGGCATCCTCCGGCGCCGCCGACAAGATCAGCCGCTCCACCCGGCCGCCCGCCGCCTTGCTCTCGCCCACCGGCTCGTCCCACCAAATCAGATACGGCGCCAACATCGCCGCCGCCCGCCCCGGGTCCTCCACCCGCGCCAACAACTCCCCAAACGTCGTCACCCCGTCACAGGCCTCCAACATCGCCCGCGACGAAGGATCCAGCACCGCCACCGCCACCCGCCCGAAATACAGCGTGTCCCCCGCCGCCGCCGCGTGCGGCAACGCCAGCGGATACGCCTGCGGGTCCAGCCGCATCCTCCGCGGACGCCGGACCGCCGCTCCCGCTCGATCCCGAATCGATGGCCTCATGAGCAGTTGTCGTACGAGATTACACTCACGCCCTTCTTCTCTTCCACGCAATCGCCCAGCTTCAACAACCATACCTTCGGGTGATCGAGCTCCTCGCTTCGCAACACCTCGAGCAAATCCTCGTGCTCGGGATGCCAATTCTCCTGCACCGCCCGCTCCCGATACTCCGCCTCCGTGTACGTCCCCCAATTCTCCAGCCGCTGAAACTCGATCAGGTCGCAGCCCAGCCGCTTGCCCAGCCGCGCAAATCCCGGGATTTCCCGAAAGTTGTTCGCCTGCACCAGAAAGTTGATGTGAAAATGCCGAATCTCCCCATCGGCGAACAGCCCCGCAATGAATTCCAGATTCTCCACCAGCAATCCGAAATCACCCTTGCGGTTCAAATGATACGTCTCCGGCGTCGCCGCATCCACCGACACGCTGATCCAATCGACCGCCCCATGACTCGCCCCCATCGACGCCCACATCGAGGGCGTCAACAGCAGCCCGTTCGTCTGGATCTTGATGCGCAGCTTCGGATGCCGCGCCCACGCATATCTCTGCAACTTCTCGCGGTAGAACGGACTCGCAAACGGATCGCCCTCGCCCAACAAAATGATCCGCTCGGTGCCCTCGAGCGCCGCCGAAAACACGTTCGCGTCTATGTCGTGGATGACCGTCAGTTCCTCGCTCGAGGCCCGAAACGTCGTCTCACGGCAATAACTGCAACTCAAATTGCAGCTTTTGTCGAACGCGAAATTCACCACCCTCGGCGAGCTGCGCGGCAGCGTCAATCCCTGCCCGCCCGCCCATTCCACCAGCGCCGCCGGCGACATCGTCTTGCCCGACGACCGCGCCTCCCGCAAGTACTCGCACGCCTGCGCATTGCAATAGCGGTACGAGCCGTCCACCATCGACTCCCGCACCTCCGCCGCCGCCGCCGAGCTCCAAATCTCCTCGAGCGATTCCCGCCGCAAATTCCCGATCACCTTACCGAACTTCGAAGGACAACACGGATACACATCCCCATTCGATTGCAAATGCGCATACTCGAACGGACTCGTGCACAAGAAACCCTCCGGACGCTGCAACCGCTCCACCTTGCGCCGAATGCTTTCCGACAACGGATGCTCGCCGATGTCGATGTCCAGCAGACTCGCCGGCGCCAGCGCCGTCCACACCTTCAGTTGCCGCTCGTCGAGCAGCGCCTCCGCCTTCCGCCGCGCCCGCCGCTCGATCGCGCCCACGCTCTCCAGCCGCACCGCCCCCACCTCGTCCGGCTCCTGCAACAACGCCAGCAGATACTTCCCCGCCTTCTCGTCATCCAACTGGCGCTGCACGATCTCGTGCGCCAGCATGTCCAGCGGAGACACCGCCTGCCCCGCCCAGTTCCGCCCGCACTCCGCGTCGAAGTCCCTCTGCATTTGCCCCAACACCGCCCGCAACGCCGCATGTTGCGCCGCGCCCAGCTCCAGCCTGCTCGCAACTTCCGCCCACCTCACCGCTCAACACCTCCCCGACTGCACAATCGATACCACCCCGCTCCGCCCCCCGCGAAAGCTCGGCGGACAGAACGTGCACTCGGCGCAAGTATCGGAAGTCTCTCCCCGCAAGTGCCGCAAAATCTTGCCGTGATGCAACTGCGCCAGCGACCCGTGGCTGATCCGCCCGAACTTGTGCCGCGCCTCGTAGTCCTGCGCGCACAAGAGCATCTCCCCGTCCACGGAAATAAAATCAATCCCGCGCGCCACCCGGCACAAATTCGGCGGCCCATCCTCCTCGGGAAACAGGTCCACCCGCACCCGCGGATCCCCGCCAAACCGCGCCGCAAGCCACGCCATGTCCCCCGGCAAACACCGCTCCTGGATCAGGCCCGCCCGGTTCGTCAGGTTGTGCAGCCAGACCTGCGTCACCCCCGTCCCCCGCCAGTGCTCGGCGAACCGCACCGCCTCCTCGCCGTTCGCCGACGTCACCACGAAACTCACGTTGAGCTGCAACTCCGGCCAGCGCTGCGCCCGCTCCGCCGCCACCCGCCCGCAGGCCTCCACAATCCGTTCATAGCCCTTCAGCCGCATCTGCGCCGCATGCGTTTCCGCGCTGAACGCGTTCAGACTCACGTTGAGCTGGTTCAACCCCGCCGCCGTCAGCCGGTCCACCAGCTCCGGCCGCAGGCTCCAGCCGTTCGTCGTCATCCCCACGCTCGCCCCCGCCGCCGACAACAACCCAACAATCGCCTCGAGCTCGGGATGCAAGGTCGATTCCGCGATCCCGCACAACACCACATGCGGACCCGCGCCCTCGTCCCGAATCGAATCCGCGATCCGCCCCACCGTCTCCAAGCTCATGAACCGCGCCTCGCGCTCCATCTGCTCCCGCGGACAAAACGTGCACACCGCGTTGCACAGCGAGGTGATCTCCAAATCCACCACCATCCGCTCGCGCCCGCCCACCTTCTGGAAATCCATGAAGCGAGTCGCGCACACCAACTGCGCCGCCTCGTCCTCCGAACCATGCACCGTCACCATCGCCAACATCGGACCTTCGTCTCGGAAATGGATCTGCTTGAGGGACCAGCCCTCTCCGCTGTGGCGCGCATACAGGTTCCGCACGTGCGTCAAACATTCCTCCGCCGTGCAATCCAGCGTCTGGTTCAACGTCGACAACCGCCGCTCATAGAGCGGTTCATCGATCAGCCGCACCGGCAAACCCGCCCGGTCCGCCTTCAAGAACAAATCCGAATCCTCGCCGGCGCTCTTGAGTTGGTCATCCCACTCGAAGCCCCCAAGCGCGTGCATCACGTCCCGGCGCACCACATACGGTTGGTTCACCTCGAAAATGTCATTCGGCGCCCCGCCCACCATATACCGCGTGCGCGGACTCAGATAGGCCTCGAACAATCCGAACGTCTTCGTGCCGCCGCGCAACAGCGGCGCGCCCGGCACCCGCTCGATCTCCTCGGCGATCCGCTCGAGCGCCCGCGGCGCCAAACGGTCGTCATCGTCCATCCCGATCAGATAATCGCCCTCGGCCGCATCCGCCAGCTTCTTCCGCGTCGGCCCCGTCCCCAAATGCTCCTGGTACTCCACATGGATCCGCGGATCGCCGTCGTACTCCCGCAAAATCGCGCGGATCTTCACCAGGTTGTGCTCCACCGGCCCGTCGATCGCCAGACGAAGCTCCCAGTGCGGATACGTCTGCTCGACCACCGATTGCACCGCCTCCCGCAGAAAATCCGGCCGGATGCTCGGCGTCATGATCGTGAACGTCGGCCGCTCCCTCCGTCCCGCAGCGTCCGGCTTCCAGGCCGCGCCCGGCACGTGGACCTGGAACTGCCGCGGAACCGCCGGCTCGAGATGCGCCACCCCGGCATAGTCGCTCGCCAACGCCGCCGCGCTGCGCAGCATCAACTCGCCCGCCCACATCACCGGGTCCAGCTCGAGCGTCGGCGCCCCCGTCCGCGCCACCCGCCGCTGCGGCTGGCTCAACAGGAAATACTCGGGCGTCGCCCAGCGCATCATCCCCCACCGCTCCGCGCGCAACAGCGCGAACCACGCCGGTAGCGCCGGCGCCGCCTTGAGCGTAAACGGAAACGTCCCTGGCCTCGGGCGCGCCGGCTCCATGCCATACACCGCCAACAAGGCCGCGCTGTCCAGCGTCAACCCGTCCAACTCCCCCCTGCGCTCGAGAATCTGCGCCAGCAGCCGCACGTCCGCCGCCCGCGCCGCCACCGCGTCGTCCACCAGCAGCACGTACTCCGCGCCGCATCCCGCCGCGCGCTCCCACACCGCCGCGAACGGCTCGCCCAGCCCATACTCAAACCTCTCGGTCACGCCCTCGGGAACCCGCAAGCGCGGTGCGGAGAATCCACGGCGAATGACCCAGGCGACGCGCATCTCGTTCCCTATTCCTCCCCCGCCGCGGCTTCGAGGGCGTACAGCACGTCCTTGCACCGTATGATCGCCAGCACCGTCGATTTGCGCAGCGCGCTCCCTCCGGCAACCGTCCACGACACGCCGGACCCTGCCGCCGGAACTCCCGCCGGCGCCCCGGCCGCATTGGCGCCCTTGCGCCCCGCGCGGGCCGCCCGCGTCGCGCCCAAATAGCCCCCCGCCGCCTTGGACGCCGCCGGCCTCGACGAGCCCAGATAGCCGCCGCCCTGCGCCCGCGCCGGCCGGCTCAAATAACCCTTGCCCGCTCCCGGCGCAACCCGCCCCAGGTAACCGCCGCCTGCCCCCCGCGCGTCCGGCCCCGCCGCCGTTTCTCTCTCCCCGTCCGCCGCCGCGACCTCGCCCGCCGGCAACGTCCAATCCGCTTCCCACTCCTGCAAGGTGTCCTCGAGCGCTTCGGCCCCCTCGAGCGCCTGCCGCTGCAACGCGGCGAACAACAGCTTCCGCGCCGCCTTCACGCACGCGTCAAGTCCGTCGCCGGGCTGCGCCTCCACCCCCGCCTCATCGTCCAGCCCGCTCACCGCGCCCCGGGCCCATACCGCCGTCCGCTCCGGTCCGGCTTCCACCTCCACGCTCACCGCCAGCCGCGGCCGCGGCGGCGTCGAGCACGGCAACTCTTCCTCAAACGTCACCAGCCCGCGCCACGGCTCCCCGCTCGCCGCCCGCGCCAGCCGCATCGGCTTGCGCTCGCTCCGCCACGCCACCGGCGACGCCACCCACACGCCCTCCGCCGACGCCTGGACCGTCGCATCCTCGAGCGCCAGCCCATGTACCGACATCCGGCCCCGGCCCGTCAACGCAAACGACCCCGCGTCGCCGCTTCCCGTCAACAGAAACCGGGACTCCACGCCGCTCGCCGCCGTGAACCCCGCTTCGATGCGTCCGAAAACCTGAATACCCTCAAGCAACGTCGCGCCGTGGAGACGAAACTCCACGCGCCCATCACGCTCGATCCTCTCGAGGGAATCCCTATCGCGCATCGCTCACCTGCGCTCGGCCGCGCCCCAAAGTCCAGCTCGGGCCGCCCTGGACCGACATCAGTATAGGCTCGAAAACCGGCCTATGAACGCGCATCGACATGCATCCCCAGCTTGTATTCCACGTACTCCGGCCGGTTCACCGTCAGCCACGCCACTTGCCGTATGTGCTCGAGCGCCTCGGCCGGCACCGGCGCGTTCCGCAAGATCGATTTCGTCCAGCGCAGTTCATCGGTGTCGAAATTCGGATCCAACTGTCCGTTGGCGATCACAGACTCGTACAGCGCGCTACCGGGAAACGGCACCACCGTGAAAAACAGCGCATACTGCAGACCCGCTTCCACCTGCCGCCTCGCCATCACGATCGTGCGGTACATCTCTTCCTGCGTCTCGTCCGGGTAGCCGATCATGTAGTTCCCCGACGCCTCGATCCCTGCCTGCGTCAGCGCCGCCACCAGCTTCGGAACGTCCGTCTTCGCCACGTTCCACTTCCCGCTCGCATACAAGTCGAGCAGCCGCTGATTCGCGGACTCGAACGGCAACGACAAGAACCGCAACCCCGAATCCGCCAGCACTTGCAGAAATTCCTCGTCCGGCCCCAACTCGCCATGGAAGTTCTTCTGCAAATGGCAGATGTTGATCCCATTCACGTCCAGCAGCTTCAGCCCCATCCCGCGCACCAGGCCGAACAGCTCGAAGGCGCGCTTCTTCTTGGCAAACAAGCTGTCGTCCTCGAGGAAGACGTACTCCACGCCTAGCCGGCGCAGCTCGTCCAGCTCCGCCAACACCCGGTCGATCGATTTCACCCGAAAGCGCCCCAAATCCCCGGCGTCGCTACCCGCGATCTCGAGCGAAATGTGGCAGTATTTGCACTGGAAAGGGCAGCCGCGCGAAGTCTGCAGCGAGGCGTACCGGATGCGCTCGCCCTTGGGAAAGTCCCCGCCGTGCGGCCGCGAGATGTCCCAGTAGCGCTCGAGCGGCAACGCATCCCAAGCCGGCATCGGCAACGTATCCAAATCGCTCGCCGGGCCCGCCGGCGCGTTGCGCCGCTCTTCGCCGCCCTCGCCCAGGTACGCGATGCCCTCGACCTCCGTCAGCGCCCGCTTGCCCTCGAGCGCGCGCCCGATCGCCACGATCGTATCCTCGGCCTCCGACAACGCCACCACGTCCACGCCCGCGTCGAAAAATCGCGGCCGCAGCGAACGCGCGTTCACGCCCCCCGTCAAGATCAGCTTGTCGGGATGCGCCGCGCGCAGCCCGCGAATCAGATCCAGCACCAACGAGGTCTGCGGCGTGAAAATCGACGACACGCCGATCACGTCGTACGCCGCCGCCGCCTCCAGGATGGCCTCCTCCGCCATCCCGACCCGGGTCATCCCGCTCGGCCGCTTCTCCGTGCGAAAGAAGCTCTCCTCGAGCGGCGTCTCCGCATCGCCCGCCGCGCAGTCGAGAATGCGCGCTTCATAGCCGGCGCGCCGCAGTGCGCCGGCCAGGTACGCCAGGCTCAGCGAGCCGTCCGGCTTCGCCGTCTCCCCAGGCGCAAACTGCAGCGGCGAATACAGCAGTAGAAATCGCGGACTCCGGATGCGGATCGCGTCGAGGTTTTTGCCGTGCGTTCGACGCGGAGACTGCATTGCGATCAGGCGCGGGCGCCGGAGCAGACGAAGTTCGCCGAGCGCGGATCGTTGCGCCAGGCTTCGAGGCTCATTCCATTCCGATCTTTGTCGGTGATCAGCTCCGTGCGGCCCGCCGTTTCGTCGAACGCGCGCTTGAGCGCTGGGTCGCACCGTCCCCAGTTCAAGTCCGGGGCCAGCGGCGAAATCCCCGCCTCGCCCGAGGCGTTGTATTCGCCCGTGCACATGTACTCGATCCGGCTGTCGGCCGAAAAAAAGTTGCCGTGCGCGAATCCGGGCGGAACCCAGATCCACTCCAGATATTCGCGGTCTTCCGGCATGTCATACGCGATGATCTCGCCGAAAGTCGGCGAGTCGAGCCGAATGTCGAGGACCAAGTCCACCATGCGTCCGTGCACGGTCCGCACCAGCTTCCCCATCGGGGGGTCCCACTGGAAATGCAGGCCCCGCACCGTGCCCGCGCGCGAGTAGCTCTCGTTGCATTGCACGAACGCCGCACCCTCGAACAACGCCTCGAGCGGCTCCCGGCCAAAGCCCGTGCGCTGGAAGGTCTCGACGAAGTAGCCCCGGGCGTCCGCGTGGCGGCGAAACCGCACCACGCGAACGCCCCGCAAAGCCAAATCCTTGATCTCCGCCTTCGTCATCGCCCCACGCCCGCGGCCAGGTGCTGCCTGATCCCGCTGTAGGCGGCGGATGTTGAAGTATTGGCAATCTTCCTGCGGCGCTTCCCCGAAGCGGCCCGCCTCGAGTGCGTCCCAAAGCCCGAGCACCGCCGTCGCCGCCCCACGGTCGGAGCGGAATCCGAGCGAACGCAAGATCTTCTCGCCGTCCACCCAGTAGCTGCGGCCGCCGTCGCCCGACGAACGGTCCCGCCGCACCCGTATCTCGACGCCGCGCTGCTGCTCGAGCACCTCGGCCACCCAGTGCGCCAGCTCCAGAACCCGGTAATTTTTGTGCAGAACGTTGAAGATTTCCCCTCGAATCGACGACGACGGCGCCGACAGCATGTAGACATAGGCATCGGCGGCGTCCTGGATGTGCGTCAGCGGCCGCCAAGCCTCGCCGCTGCCGTTCACCGTCAACGTCCGCCGGGTCCAGGCGTGCAGCGTGAACGCGTTCACCACCAGATCGAAGCGCATGCGCGGCGACAGCCCGAAAATCGTGCCCTTGCGCAACAGGACCGGACAAAACAGCGGATTCTCCTGCGCCACCCGCAACAACTCGATCTCCGCCAGCCGCTTCGTCTTGCTGTAGGTGCTGCTCGGGGCGACCGGCGTCTCCTCGGTCATCCGCTCCACGTTCCAGTTCGCGTCCGCCGCGCCCGAGTAGTAGACCGAACAGCTCGACGCGAACACCAGGCGCATCTCCCGCTCGAGCCGCGCCGCCCGCCTCGCCATCGCGTTCGCCAGCGTCCGCGTGGCCTGCACGTTGCTCTCGAGCGCCAGCTCGGGCATGAAGTCCGACGTCGGATCGTTCGACAGCCCCGCCAGATGGCACACCGCATCGACATCGTCGAGCCAGCCGTCCTCCCAATTGTTGACGTCCCCGCGAACGAGCTCCAAACGCGGTTGCGCGGCGAAGGGATCGCCGAACCATTGCAGGTCGACCACCCGCACACGCTCGCCCAATCGCAGCAACCCGTCGACCAAGACACTGCCAACGTAGCCTGCGCCGCCGGTTACGAGTATCATCGTCTCTCCCGGAAATGGTCCGCGATTCTTGTGGAGGTCACCAGCTTAAGGTATCTCGCGCCGTTAAGCAATAACGTTCCGATAGCGAACGGAGCAGCCCGTAGTAGGCCGGTTTTTTCCGATACCGCGCATCAAACAGAAGGGCATGACCGAACGTATTGCCGGAAAACATCGGGATCCACGAATGCACATCGGTCACCCCCCAGGTCTGGATCAGCGAGCAACGCGAGCACCCCAGCGCCATCTCCGCCACCCGCCCGTACACCTCGCCTTGACGGATCAAATCCTGCGGGTCCCGCACCTCCCCGCGCGCGTCGTGCGGAACCGCCACGTCCATTTCCGTGATCTGTATGTCGAGGTCGAGCGCCGCCAGCCGCTCCAGGTTCTCCGCGATCGAGTCGAGCGGCGTGTCCACCTTCAGATGCATCTGGATCCCCACGCCGTCAACCGGCGCACCGCGCATCCGGAACTCCCGCAACATGGCGTAGATGGCGTTCGACTTCGGGTCGATCCCAAAACCGTTGTCGTTGTAGTACAAGCCCGCCGCCGGATCGGCGGCCCGCGCCCACCGGAACGCCTGCTCGATGTAGCGCACCCCGCGCCCCGCCAGCCCGATCCCCGGCCGGTCGTGCCAAATCGACGCGCACGGCCGCCCGTCCTCGTCGTCGAGCGCCTCGTTCACCACGTCCCAGGCGCATACCTTCCCCGCATAGTGGCCCATCACTGTCTCGATGTGTGTGCGCAGCAGGTACTCCATCTGCGCGATCGAAAATCCGCCTTCCACCAGCCAACGAGGATTGTAGAGATGCCACACGAGCGCATGCCCGCGCACCTTCAACCCGTGCGCCTCGGCGAACGCCACCGCCCGGTCCCCTTCGGTGAAATCGAATCCGTCCCCTTCGTTGCGGATCCCTTCCCACTTCATCGAGTTCTCCGGCTCGATCAGATTGAACTCGGAGCACACCGTCGAGGCGTAGCGGGGATCGGAGAAAAGCGCCGGACGGACCGCCGCCCCCAGCATTAGGTCGAGCCGGTCGGCGTAGCCGGCCAACGTCCGCCGGCGGGAGGAAGACCGTGCCGCGGGAACTTCCGACAAGCTCCAATCTTAACCCAACCTCCCGCCAGCATCTCCGCCGAACATCTTCGAGTTATCCGCGAGAGTCAACAAAATTCGATTGGCGATTCGACCAAAAAACGACGCGGCGTTCGCGCCGAGATCGATTAAGCTAGACCCAGCGATCGATGAGGCGGAAGAATCCCGGCGAGCTCTTCCTGTGGCGCGAGCCGTTCGAACCGATCGCCCGGCTCGAGCCGGGCGCCGGCCCCGCCCGTGCCTCCTCCAACCGCCCCGGACGCCACCAGGCCGTCTTCGTCGGCTTCAATCTGCTCGGCGATTTCCTGTGCACCACCCCCGTCGTGCGCGCCTACCGCAAGGCGCATCCCGACGACTACATCGTCTACGTCGCCCACAACGCAGGCTACTCGCGCCTGCTCGACAACAACCCCGACATCGATCTCGCCCTCTATCGCGACGACCTCTACGAGCACGGCGAGGTCGTCCTTAGCCCCCAGTGGCTGCGCCGCCTGCCGCTCTGCCACGGCGACCCCGCCACGCTCTACCGCTTCAACATCCATGAGGTCTGCCGCAGCGACCCGCATGTGTTCGAAGACCATATCGCCTGCGGCTTGGCACGCTATCTCGGCATCCCCATCGATTCGGTCCGCCCCGTCGTCGAGCTGCGCCCCCACGATCGCGCCTTGGCCCGGGCGCTGGTCCGCCGCCCCTACGTCGTCTTCGGCATGCACGCCACCTCTCAGACGCTCGACCCCCAGGGCGAGATGCTCGGGAAGGATTGGGTCTTCGACCGCTGGATCACGCTCGCCCAACGCCTCCGCGCCTGGGGCTACGACGTCGTCACCGTCGGCTCCGAGCTCGACCGCCAGACCCCCAGCCGCCACTTCCGCGCCCTCAACGGCCTGCCCATCCAAACCGTTGCCGCCCTGCTTGAAGGCGCCGCCTGCCTCGTCACCGTCGAGGGCGGCCTCTCCCACCTCGCCCACGCCGTCGACGCTCCCATGGTCGTCATCTTCTCCAAATACGTGCGCTACGCCTGGGCCTTCCCCCGCGAGGCCTCCCGCTGCCGCGTCCTGTACGACGATCCCCGGCTGATATCATGCGAGGACGTCACGGCGGAAGTCCGGGCCCTGCTCACCAGCAACGCGGAGCTGCCATGAGGATCTGCTTCTTCAACGACATCCAGTTTCTGGGCGGTGGAGAAATCTGGGTCCTCCGCGCCTGCCGCTATCTGCGGACCGCCGGACATTCGGTCAGCGTCGTCTGCCCCCGCCGCTCCGAGCTGCAATTCGCCTGTCAGCGCGAAGGCATCGACGTCTTCGCCGTCGACGAGCCGCACCGCTTCGGCCGCCCCTTCCATTCCGGCCTCCGCCACTTCCTCCAAGAGCTCCAAATCGACCTGCTCTACTGCACCGTTATGGGCAACTTCTGCGAAGCCCTGGCCCTCGAGCAGATCGCCGACCGCATCAACGCCGAGCGCGCCGACAACAAACTCGCCCTCATCCTCAAATCCGGCCTGCCGCCCATGGGCGAGCTCACCGCCGAATACTACGGCCTCGGCGCCGGACCCGCCGTCCGCCGCCTCCACGTCGTCGCCGAAAACCTCCGCGAGGCCTTCGTCGCCTGGCAGCCCGCCCTCGCCGAAGGCTTCCTCGAAGTCCAGTACGAAGGCATCGACGCAACCGCCTTCCAAGGCGTCGATCGCGCCCAAGCTCGCGCCCGCTGGGACCTCCCCGAAGGCCACGTCGTCATCACCTGCCTCGCGCGTCTCGTCTCCGACATGAAGGGCCAGAGCGTCCTGCTCCGCGCCGCCCCCGCCCTGCTCGCCGCCCACCCCAACACCACCTTCCTCATCGCCGGCGACGGCAAGGACCGCGAACTGCTCGAAGAGCTCTGCGCCGATCTCCGGCTCGACCACGCCGTCCGCTTCCTCGGCCACGTCGAAGACGTCGCCGGCCTCCTCGCCGCCACCGACATCCTCTGCCACCCCTCTCTCCACGACGGCCTTCCCAACTCCATCGTCGAAGCCCTCGCCGTCGGAACCCCCGTCGTCGCCAGCCGCCTCGGCGGCATCCCCGAAATCCTCGAAGACCGCGCCACCGGCTTGCTCGTCCGCCCCAACGACGTCCTCGGCCTCGAAAAAGCCCTCCGCACCCTGCTCGACGATCCCGCCGAACGCACCGAAATGGGCGCCCGCGGCTGGGCCCGCGTCCGCGACCGCTTCGACCTCCACGCCAATCTCGACCGCCTCGCCGACCGCCTCGCCGACGAGCTCGCCGCCTTCCGCGCCGCCCCCCTCGCCTCCCTCGCCCCGCCCCTCGGCCCCCAAGCCGAATCCCTGCCCGTTCTCTTCCTCATGAACGTGCTCCGCACCGGCGGCGAAGAAACCGAGCTCGTCTTGCTCGCCCGCCACCTCGACAAACGCCGCTTCCCCATGTCCGTGCTCACCCTGTGGGAAACCGACGAAGCCTCCATGGCCGTCCAGGAACTCACCGCCTGGGGCATCCCCATTGACCGCGCCTGCGTGCCCCTCGAGCACGAGCACGAAAAAACCCGCTACATCGTCGACAAGATCCGCCGCGACCGCATCGGGATCGTCGTCGCTTGCCACGACACCCGCATCGCCTACCGCGTCTTCGAACGCCTCTCCCCCGAAGAATGCCGCCTGATCGAGCACGGCGGTATCGTCGGCGACGTTGACAACGCCCCCAAGGACCGCACCGCCCGCTACGTCGGCGTCTCCCCCCAAATCGCCGCCGCCGCCGCCCCCCTGCTCCGCTCCCCCGACCACGCCGTGTTCCTCCCCAGCATGGTCGACCCCAGCCACTTCGAAGCCCCCGACTGGGCCCCCGCCCGGGCTTACTCCGCCGACTGGCTCCGCACCACCGCCCTCGAACCGAACGGCTTCGGGCCCGACGTCTGCGTCATCACCTTCGTCGGCCGCCTCGATCCCAAAAAACGAGTCGAAGACCTCATCGAGGCCGCACGCAACCTCGAAGCCGATTGCCCCAACGCCTTCTTCCTGATCGTCGGCGGCAAAGACGGCTTCGAGCCTGCCTACGAAAAACGCTTGCGCTCCCTCGCCGCCGACCTCGTCCAGCACGGACGCCTCCTGTTCACCGGCCCCCGCGGCGACGTCCCCGGCCTCCTCGTCGCCTCCCACATCCTCGTGCTGCCCTCTACCGGCGAAGGCATGGCCCACGTCATCAACGAAGCCGGCGCCGCCTCCCTCGCCGTCGTCGCCACCATCGACGGCGCCGCCCCCGAACAACTCGAGCACGGCTCCTGCGGCGTCCTCGTCGAAACCCGCAACGTCGACCAGCTCTCCGCCGCCCTACGCGCCCTCATCGCCGACCCCGAACGCCGCCGCCTCCTCGGCGCCCGCCTTCGCGCCAAAGTCCACGCCGAATACGCGGCCCCCCTCGTCGTCGAACAATGGCACGCCCTATTCGCCGATGTCCAACAAGAGCTCGGCCGCACCTTCCGCCGCGCCCTCGGCATGCGCCCCGGCCCCCGCCAAATCGCCCCCGATCTGCTGCCCGACTTCCCCGCCGAAATCCAAATCCAAACCAACACCGCCTGCAACGCCACCTGCATCATGTGCCCCCACCCCGAGGTCAAAATGGAAGTCTCCATGGGACGCATGGACGAATCCCTCTACCAGCACATCCTCGCCGAGTGCGCCGACGCCCCCAACCTCCACCGCATCGAGCCGTTCCTCATGAACGAGCCCTTCACCGATACCCGCATCGTCGATTGGATCGCCCTCGCCAAACGCCGCGCCCCCCACGCCGATCTCACCGTCACCACCAACGGCGCCCTGCTCACTCCCGATGTCGCCGATCGCCTCGTCACTTCCGGCCTCGACGCCATCTGGTTCAGCTTCAACGGCGTCGAGCCCGAAACCTACGAACAAATCATGGGCATTCCCCAAGCCCAGGTCGTCGAAAACATCGACTACCTGCTCTCCATCCGCCCCTCCACCCTCAAGGTCTGCGTCAACATGATCGAGACCAAACCCATGGCCCCGGAAATCGCCCGCAACATCGCCGCCTGGGTCCGCAAAGGCGTCGAGGCCGGCGCGTCGCCCCTCGTCAACCGCGCCGGCAACGTCGAACGCTACACCGCGCTCAACTACCGCCCAGTGAGCGATCGCCCCATCCGCGTCTGCGAGCTCGTCTTCTACAAGATGTACGTCCTCTACAACGGCGACGTCGTCCTCTGCTGCATGGATTGGAGACGCCAAGTCGTCCTCGGCAACCTCCGCCGCCAATCCATTCGCGAAATCTGGCACGGCCCCGCCTACGAACGCATCCGCGAAAAATTGATCCAACGCGACACCGCCGGCCTCGCCCTCTGCTCAACCTGCTCCTACCCCTTGACCTGACCCTCGAGGACTCCGTACCAGCGCAAGCCTATGGCCGTGAACAGCATCTCCACAACACCGGCCGGCGCCTGCTGGACAGCCTACCCCTACGCCTCCTGGCTCGCCGATACCCGCGCCGCCCTCCGCGCCCGCCTCGCCGACGCCCCCGGCGGCCCAGCCCTACGCGAATACTTCGAACGTGGCAAAATGCTCCGCGCCTACCTCGTCTTCGCTGCCACCGAAGCCGTCGGCGGACTCCCCGACGCCGCCTTGACCGCCGCCGAAGCCATCGAACTCCTCCACGCCGCTTCCCTGTTCCACGACGACGTCATCGACGAAGCCCCCATCCGCCGCGGATTCCCCTCCCTTCAACGCCGGCTCGGCGTCGGCCCCGCCCTCATCCTCGGCGACGAGCTCATCCTCCGCGCCCTCGGCGCCGTCGCCGAAATGCACGTCCGCCACCCGCCCGCCCGCGTCCTCCGCGCGGTCTCCGAGTTGACCCGCCTCGTCCGCGATTGCTGCCGCGGCCAATTCGACGAGCTCGAAGCCGCGCCCTGGATCTCCCAGGAATGCTACCTCGCCATCGTCGCCGGCAAAACCGGCGCGCCCTTCGAAGCCGCCGCCATGCTCGGCGCCGTCTTCGGCGGCGGCGCCGACCACCAGATCACGCGCCTCCAGCTCTTCGCCAGCCGCCTCGGCGTCGCCTTCCAAATCGCCGACGACCTCCAAGACCTCGTCGGCGTCCCCGAAGATTTAGGCAAACCGGTCGGAAACTCCTTGATGAACGAGCGCCCCCTGCTCCCTCTGCTGCTTCTCTGGCGCGACGGCGGCGACTCAGTCCGCGCCCAACTCACCGACCTCCGCAACCAAGGCTGGCCGCGCCGCCAGGTCGTCGACCTGCTCGAACGCCGCCACGCCCTCGCCTCCGCCCGCCGCCTCTCCGCCTCCATCCTCGACGAAGCCATCGCCTCACTCGGCGGCCTGCCCGGCGCCCGCGGCGTCGAAGCCCTCCACCGGCTCGCCGCCGCCGTCGCCGCTCGCTCCACCGCCCCCGCCCGCGACGCCCGCTAGCCCGCATATCTCCCGATAGGGGCGAAGAGGGTACGGGCTGGTGAAGGGGGGGTGTTCACGAGGGGCGAGAGGGCGATGTCGACATGGAAGCGGTGGCGAGCAGCCGGATGGAGTCGGCCGAAGGGTTCTCGCGGCAATTGTTTGCGGCCTCTTTCCGATTTTGCAGACACTCAGCCGCAGCCGCCCGCGCAACCCTCACGGTCAGGGCTTCCAGCTTCGCGGTTGTTTTCGTAGGGCGCCGTGAAATGAACGCGGCGGCTTGGAGCTCGTCGTGACTTTGCGCTGCTACAATCGCAACCGTGCATCGTCGAGATCTGCTCCGAGGACTTCCGCTGGCGGCCGCGGCCGCCGTCGCGGCGCCGCGGGCCCAAGCCGCCCTGCCCAAGATGAAGATCACCCGCGTGCGCTACTACAAGGCGCCGAACTCGCGGCCGATCTTCAACCAGTCGTCCAATATCGTCGTTATCGAAACCGACCAGGGCATCAGCGGCATCGGCGAGGGCGGGCATCCCGATTCGATCGAGCAGCTCGGCGGGCTCATCATCGGCGAAGACCCGCTGCGGATCGAGCATCTGTGGCAGCTCATGTACCGGCACTACTTCTACCCGCCGGGACGCGAGAAAGTGCACGCGCTCGGCGCGATCGACTTGGCGCTATGGGACATCAAGGGCAAGGCGCTTGGCGTGCCGGTCTACCAGTTGCTCGGCGGGCGCACGCGCGACTTCGTCGAGTGCTACTCGACCGGCTTCCCGTCGAAAGGCAGCCTCGAGGAGACGGCGCGCGCCTGCATCGAGTTCGGCTTTCGCGCGTTCCGCACGGGCGCGGGCTCGGGCGGGGACAGCGACGTCTTCAACAGCCGCCAACAAGTCGATTCGACCTTTGAGCGCTGCAAGGAAATCTACAAAGGCGTCGGCCCCAACGGCGATTGGGCGATCGATTACCACACGCGCCTCGACTTGCCCGACGCCGTGCGATTGAGCACGTTGATCGAGCCGCTGCGCCCGTTCTTCTGCGAAGACCTGGTGCGCTCGGAGAATCCGGAGGTCTATCGCACGCTGCGGCCGATGGTGAAAGTTCCGATCGCGGTGGGCGAGCAGTTCGGCGACCGCTGGGACATCAACATGCTCATCGAGAACCAGTTGATCGACTGGTCTCGCGTGTCAATTCCCAACTGCGGGGGGATCACCGAATTCGTCAAGCTGGCGGCGATCTGCGAGACGCACTACGTCGGTCTGGTGCCGCACTTCACCGGCCCGGTCGCCGAGGCCGCGCTGGTGCATTGCATCGCTTCGCGGCCGGGGCCCGCGATCATGGAGATGACCGGCGACGGTTCGTACGACCTGCCGCATTTGCCGCAGTACTTCGACTTCCGCGCGGGCAAGCTGTATCCCGTGGACCGGCCGGGGCTGGGCGTCGCGTTCGACCCAAGCCAAGCGCAACAGGTGCTGGATGTGACCGAACACGCGGCGCCGATCCCGATCTATCAGCGGCCGGACGGTTCGATAACAAACTGGTAGCGCGGGCTAGACGGGCGGGTCGGCGAGGCGCGTCAAATCGTCGCCGACGATCGACGGGGCCCAATGCCGTTCGATGTGCTGAATGACCAACTGCGTGCCTTCGGCGTGCGTGAGGTAGGGCGGCTGACGCGGGTCGTACATGGCGTCGGTCAAATCGCGCACCAGCGCGACGTCGAAGCCGAGCTTGGTGAGCTGGCGAATCCCGAACGAGCGGCCCAGGACGCACATGTTCAAATGGACGCCCATGAGCGCGACGTGCCGGATCCGTTGCTGTGAGAGGTAGTTGTAAATCTCCTGCCCGTCGTCGCTGATCACGTCTTCGTCGGCGATCGTGATGTCCGCATTCTCGCGCGACCAGACGCGATGCTCTTCGTCGGGAACGGCGTCGTCGCAGCCGCCGTCCGAGTCGTCGATGGGCAATTCGCCTTCCTTGTCGGGCTCGAGATCGCACCAGCGTGTGATGGGCAGGGGCGGCTCGACGTGCGGGGCCTCGAGAATGCGCCGGCGCTGCGGCGTGTCGGCGTAGAAGTCGATCGTGTCGCTCGGCGCGTGCACGATGCGAACGCCGAGGCTCCGCGCGGCGGTCACGACTAAGTCGATGCGGGGGGCGATCTTACCGACGCGGTAGGCCGCCGACTTGCACCAATGGTCGTCCCACATGTCGCAGATGATGATCGCCGTCTCGTTCGGCGACCAGACGACTCTCCGCTCGGTGATCAAACCCTCGGCGTCGCGCCGGCGGGCGCTCAACAAAAGACCCTGCGGGGATGGCCCGGCCCCCCGTTCGCCGCAGCCGACGGCGGCGCCGGCGAGTGTGATCAGGAGCGTCCTACGGCGCATGGCGAGTGTATTTTAGCCCGATTTCGCCGATCGTGCTCCTGCTACAATCCCGGCGATGCACCGTCGCAATTTGCTGAAATCGATTCCCCTGGCCGCCGCCGGGTTCGCCGCGGCCCCGCGCGCGCATGCAGCTTTGCCCAAGATGAAGATCACCCGCGTGCGCTACTACCACGTGGGCGGCGACACGCGCCCGATCATCAACCAGAGCTCGGAGATCGTCACGATCGAGACCGATCAAGGCATCACCGGCATCGGCGAAGGCGGCCACAAGGACTCGATCGAGCAGCTCGGCGGGCTGATTATCGGCGAAGATCCGACGCGCATCGAGCACCTCTGGCAGCTCATGTACCGGCACTACTTCTACCCGCCGGGACGCGAGAAGGTCCATGCCTTGGGCGCGATCGACCTCGCGCTGTGGGACATCAAAGGCAAGGCGCTGGGCGTGCCGGTCTACGACCTACTGGGCGGGCTTACGCGCAATTACGTCGAATGCTATGCGACGGGCTTCCCGCGCGCCGGGACGCTCGAAGAATCCGCGCGCGCGTGCATGGAGTTCGGCTACAAGGCCTACCGCTTCGACGGCGCCGCCGCGGAGGAGCACGGCTACAACAGCCGCCACGCGGTCGACGAGACGTTCCATATGGCCGAACAGATTCGCAAGGGCGTCGGCGACAAAGGCGACTGGGCGGTCGACTTCCATACCCGCTACGACCTGCCGGACGCGGTGCGGCTGTGCGGCTTGCTCGAGCCCTTGAATCCGTTTTTCGTCGAAGACCCGATCCGCTCGGAGAACCCGGAAGTCTACCGCACGCTGCGGCCGATGGTGAAGGTTCCGCTGGCGGTGGGCGAGCAATACGGCGACCGCTGGGACGCCAACATGCTCATCGAAAACCAACTGATGGACTACTCCCGAGTGACGCTGCCGAATGCCGGCGGCATCACGGAGTTCAAGAAGCTGTCGGCGCTGTGCGAGACGCATTACGTCGGTCTGGTGCCGCACTTCACCGGGCCGTTGGCCGAGGCGGCGCTGGTGCACTGCCTGGCGTCGTCGCCGGGTCCCTGCACGATGGAGATGCGCGGCAAGGGCGAGCTGCGCGCGCCGCATCTGCCGGAGATGTACGATTTCCGCGCCGGCAAGCTGTACCCGGTGAACAGGCCTGGGCTCGGCGTGACGTTTGATCCGAGCCAGGCCGAGCAGGTGCTGGAAGTGACCGAGCGGTCGGCCCCGATCCCGATCTACCAGCGGCCGGACGGGTCTATTACGAACTGGTAGAGTTGGCACGTGCAGTGGGCGTTCTACCCGAAATCAGCACGACCGACCGAGTTGTGCCGCGCTATTGTCGGCGTCTTTCAATCGGCTGCGACTCAGATTGACTCGGATCACTTTTCACTGAACAGCAACCAAGTCTTGGCCAAGCTTCGGCCTGGTCTCCTCGAAAATCGGGTTTCGGGTCGAAGAGGGAAAAAACATGAAGTCACAAGGTAACCGTACCGGTTCGCTTTTCGGATTGAACGGGCGTGCGGAGAAAACCTTTGACACGCAGATGCTTAAATCTGAACGAGCCGGGAGGCTTTGTTCTGGAAGTCGAGGCGGGTGCGTGCGGTGGCTGAGCAACGCAATTTTTAGAGGGACCTGTTCCAAGCTTGCATGATGCAAGGCGTGGATTACTTGGGATCGCCGTACGGAACAAATATGACCGCACGAAAGATTTTGAACCGGAGTTTGCCGATTCTTCGACACGCTCTATGCCAGCGGGCCCGCTAGAGTCGATTTCTCCAAGGGCTCGTATCATGAAATCGTGGGCTATTGAGGTGAAGGTGAAGACTCAGAGTCGAGCTTCGAAGTAGAGCGTGCCCGGCAAGGGGTTGGGGTAGTACGGCGCGATCTTCTCGAAGCCGAGCGATTCGTATAGCCCGACTGCGGTTCTCATCGTTGCCAGGGTGTCCAGACGCATCGCGCGATAGCCTCGGTCTCGAGCCGCGGCCAGGATCTCGCTCGCTAATCTGCGCCCGAGGCCGAGTCCTTGAAAACTTGGTCGAACGTAGAGACGCTTCATCTCGCAAACGCCGTCGCCCAGATCGCGCAGCGCGACGCAGCCCGCCCAGCGGCCGCCGATCTCCGCCAGCAGCAGCTCCCCCGAGGGCGGCTCGTATTTGCCCGGCAGGCCCGCCAGCTCCTCTTCAAACCCTTGAAAACACAGGTCGATTCCCAGCGAGTCGGCGTACTCGCGGCAGAGCTCGGCGGCCGTCACGAAGTGCTCGGCCGCTCGCGCGGCAACGATGCGAACGGCGTCGGGTTCGTCGCGCATACGGACCATTTTCGCTGTTTTTTGCGACGGGCGTTCTCTCCACACCCAGGGCAAAGGCGGCTCTGAAACCCTGTGCTACGCTGGGCCGTTCGATGTCGAATTATTCCTTTTTTCAGCCGCCCCACCGGCTTTTGATGGGACCGGGCCCGAGCCAAGTCGACCGCCGCGTTTATCAAGCCATGGCCGCTCCCACGATCGGCCACACCGACCCCGCTTTCTTCGGTGTGTTGACCGACGTCGGCGATCTGCTGCGGTATGTCTTCGGCACGCGCAACGAGTTCACGTTGGCGATCTCCGGCACCGGCACGGCCGGCATGGAAGCGGCCGTGGTGAATTTCGTCGAAGCCGGCAAAAAAATCGCCGTGTTCAACAACGGCTACTTCTCCGATCGGTTGATTGACATGTGCGAGCGGCAGGGCGCCGAGATCGTCAAGCTCGTCAAGCCGTGGGGCGAGGTCTACAGCGCGGAAGAGGCGTCGGAGTTCATCGAGAAGGAGCGCCCTCAGGTGGTGGCCTTCGTCCACGCGGAGACCTCGACGGGGGCGCTGCAGCGGGCCAAGCCGATTTGCGAGGCGGCGCACGAGGTGGGCGCGCTGGTGATCGCGGACTGCGTGACGTCGCTCGGCGGCATGCCGGTGGACGTCGACGCGAACGGGATCGACATCGCTTACTCGGGGTCGCAAAAGTGCCTGAGCGCGCCTCCCGGGCTGGCGCCGTTGACGCTGTCGCACCGCGCGCTCGAAGCGTTGCGCGAGCGCCAGACGAAGTCCGCCTCGTGGTACCTCGATCTCAAGCTGATCGACGAGTACTGGGGAAACTCGCACCGCTACCATCACACGACTCCCATCAACATGTTCTACGCGCTGCGGGAAGCGCTCAGGCTGGCGCACGAAGAGACGCTGGAAGCGCGCTTCGCGAGGCACGAGCTGAATCACCGCGCGTTCGTGGCAGGCATCGAGGCGCTGGGCATGCGCATGCACGTCGAGCCCGAGCACCGTCTGTGGACGCTGAATACGCCGGTGTTGCCGGACGGCATCGACGACGCGGCGCTGCGCAAGAAGCTGCTCGACGACTACGGCATCGAAGTGCTGGGCGGCTTTGGGCCGCTGGCGGGCAAGATCTTGCGTGTGGGGCTGATGGGAGCTTCGTCGACCCGCAATAATATTCTTCTGCTGCTGGAGGCCCTCGAAGACTGCCTGGCGGCGCAAGGCTACTCCGAAGCGAACGGCGCCGCGAAGGCCGCGCAAAAGGTCTACTCATAGTCGGATGAAAATTGCGATTTACGGAGCGGGAGCGATCGGCGCTTTCTTGGGGGCTCGCCTCTCCGAAGGCGGCGCCGATGTAGCGCTGATCGCGCGCGGCGCCCACCTCGAGGCGATCCAGCACGACGGGCTGCGGATCGACAGCGAGGATTTCGGGGAGAAGACGTATCGGCTCGCGGCTTCGGACGACCCGGCCGCGATCGGCCCGGTCGACTACGTCATCCTCGGCGTCAAGGCGCATGGGTTGACCGCGATCGCGCCGTCGATCGGCCCTCTGCTCGGCGATTCGACGGCGATCGTGTCGTCGCAAAACGGACTGCCCTGGTGGTACTTCTACGGCGTCGAAGGCGACAACTCGCGCATCGAGGCCGTCGATCCGGGCGGCGTGATCGCCGAACACCTGCCGCCGGAGCGCGCCATCGGCTCGATCGTTTACATCTCATGCGGCCTCGCGGCTCCTGGCGTCGTGCGCCACACGCACGGGGCGCGCTTGCCCATGGGCGAGCCGAACGGCGACAGGACCGAACGAATCAAAGCCCTGTCCGAAGCCTTTCGCGGGGGCGGCGTCAAAGCGCCGATTCGCGGGGACATCCGGCATGAGCTGTGGGCGAAGCTGCTGGGCAACGCGATCTTCAACCCTCTGAGCGCGCTGACCCGCAAGACGATGATCGAGATGCTCGACGACGAACGCGCCTGCGAGCTGATTCGCGCGGCGATGACGGAGGTCCGCGAAACGGCGGCGGCGGCGGGAGTGCAAATCGCGTTTTCACCCGATCAGCGCATCGTGGGCGCGCGCGCGGCGGGCTTTCACAAGACGTCGATGCTGCAAGACCTGGAAGCGGGCAAGCAACCCGAGCTCGAGCCGCTGACCGGAGCCGTGATCGAGCTGGCGCGTCGCTACCACGTGGAGGTTCCTTACCTCGAAGCGGTCTACGCGGCGGCGGCGTTGCTGTTCAAGGAGCCCGTGCAACGGAACGGTTTCACCGATTGACGTTATATGAGGGCTCGGCTATAGTCGGAGCAGCTACGAAAACCCTCGCGAGGAGCTTCCGCCAGACTTGACGACAGCCCAGGTTATCCTCACCCACGGGGTCGAGCCTCTCTTCGGCGTTCACGATGAAAACATCAGGTTCCTCGAGCAATCGCTTGGGGTGACCACGCACCTGACGGAGGATGCGCTGCAAATCAGCGGTCAGCCGCAGTCGGTGCGTCGTGCGCAAGACATTCTGTCCGACTACGAGAGCTTGGTCCGCGAAGGCCATCGCTTCACCAACGGCGACGTCAAGCACTTCTTGAAAGTCGTCGCGGAAGACGAGGGCGTCAGCTTCCGCAATCTGGTGGTCAGCAGCCGCCAGCGCATGGTCGGCCGCAAGTCGATTGCGCCGCGATCGCTGAACCAGGTGCGTTACTTCGAGGCGATCGAGCGCAGCGACATGATCTTCGGCGTCGGGCCGGCCGGCACAGGCAAGACCTACCTGGGCGTGGCGCAAGCGGTGACGATGCTGCTCAACAAGCAGGTGCGGCGGATCATCCTGACGCGCCCGGCGGTGGAAGCGGGCGAGCGCCTCGGCTTTCTGCCTGGCACGCTGCAAGAGAAGGTCGATCCGTACTTGCGGCCGCTCTACGACGCGCTGCACGACATGCTCGACCAAGAGCGCGTCGAGAAGCTGCTCGAAAAGAACGTCATCGAGATCGCGCCGCTGGCCTTCATGCGCGGGCGGTCGTTGAACGAGAGCTTCATCATCTTGGACGAAGCGCAGAACACCACGGCCGAGCAGATGAAGATGTTCATCACACGCCTGGGGTTCGGCTCGAAGGCCGTGATCAACGGCGATGTGACGCAGATCGATTTGCCGCACGGCAAGCGCAGCGGGTTGCTCGACGCGATGGACGTTTTGCCCAACGTGGAAGGCATTTCATTCGTGTATTTCAACGAGAAGGACGTGGTGCGCCACGACCTGGTGCAGCGCATCATCCGGGCTTACGAGAGATATAATCAGAAGAGTCTCTTTCCTACGCCGGGAAGCGCCGACTACGAAGTCGAAGATCCAAACAATTCCGGCCAATAAGAGCAGATGGGACCAGATTCAAAAGACGACCCTTGGTGGTATGAGAACCGCCAAAGGAAAGTCTCGATCGACGACTCCGTCATTTCCGCCTTTATCGCCCGCTTGAGCCGAGATCTCGCCCCGGAGCGCGAGTTTGCGGTCGTGGTGGGTTCGGACGAGGCGGTGCGGCGTGCGAACAAGCAATTTCGCGGCAAGATCGGCGCGACCGACGTGCTGTCGTTCCCGGACGACGACGACGAGCGCCTGGGGGACTTGCTGATTTCGGCGGCGCGGGCGCAGCGTCAAGCGGGGGACTACGGCCATTCGGTCGAGGAAGAAGTGCAGACGCTCATCCTGCATGGGCTGCTGCATCTGTTGGGACACGACCACGAAGCCGACAACGGCGAGATGGCCGCGGAAGAGGAACGCCTGCGGAAGCGCTATCGCCTGTCCGCCGGCCTGATCGAACGGGTCCAGATGTGCTGATCGCCGGTATTTTGATCGCGCTGCTGCTGTGCGGCGTGCTGACGCTGTCGGCCTACTTCAATGTGCTGTTCATTGAGGCGCTGCGGCTGCGGCCTCATCACGCGGCGAAGGCTTTCGAATATTCCGACGAGCATATCCTGCCGAAGCTGAGCCTGTCCGAGCACGAAGGTGTCCGGCGCTATTCGCTGATGCGGCAGACCGCGCTGGTGCTTCTGACGGCGGATTTGACGCTGCTGCTGGCGGCGGAATTTCCAAGCTGGATCGCGGCGATCGAAGCGCTCGTCATAGCGTTCGGCGCGATGCTGCTTTTCGCGCACATGGCGCCGAATCTGCTGGTCACCAAAACGACCGGCCGCTGGGCGACGCCGGTCGTGCCGTTCGTGCGAGCAATGGGCTGGGCCGTGCATCCATTCGTGATGCTGACCAGCTTTGTGGCGTCGGTGGCGGAGATCAGCAGCGACGAGTCGCCCGAAGAGCCGGCTTCGAACGGGTCCGACGACATCGATGCGTTCTTGGATGCGGGCCAAGAAGAGGGTTTGATCGGCGCTGAAGATCGCAAGCTCATGCAATCCGTCGTGGAGTTCGGCGACAAGACCGTGCGTGAAGTGATGACCGCACGGCCCAACATCGCCGCCATCTCCGCCGACGCGACCGTGGAAGAGTTGCGGCGCCTGGTGATCGAAGAAGAGTACTCTCGCGTTCCGATCTACGAGGGCGACATCGATTCCATCATCGGGTTCGTGCACAGCCGCGACACCCTCGAGATCGAGGAGTCGCGGCGGGCGTCGATGACGGCGCGCGAGCTGCTGCGGCCGTTGGCGCTGGTCCCCGAGACGAAGCCGATTCACGAGCTCGTCCGCGAGTTGCAGGAGACGAATTCGCAGATGGCCGTCGTGATCGACGAGTACGGCCAAACCGCCGGTCTCGTCACCATGGAAGACATGATCGAAGAGATCGTCGGCGAGATCCGCGACGAGTCGGAACCGGACCGCGACGTCGTCGAATACCCGGACAATTCCTTCGTCTCGTCGGGCAATCTCGACCTCGACCGCCTCGAGGAGCTGATCGGCTTTCGTCCCGATGACGATACCGAATCGACGACGGTGGGGGGGCTGGTGTGCGAACATCTGGGTCAGGTCCCCTCGCCGGGCGCCAAGCTCGAGCTCGACGGCATCTTGATTGAAGTGCTCAGCGCGGACGAGCGTAGGGTTCGTTCGGTGCGGGTCCGGCGACCGGCTCGGGCTGCGTCGGAAGCCGGGGCGGCCGAATCCTCCACTGAAACGCGCAGTCAGGCCTCCTAATCGCCGGCCGCCTAATCGGGAAAATCGTGAAATCAGGTTTCGTCGCTGTCTTGGGCCGACCGAATGTCGGCAAGTCGACCCTCGTCAATGCGCTGGTCGGGGCGAAAGTGTCGATCGTCAGCCCCAAGCCGCAGACGACCCGCGACGCCATTCAAGGCATCGTGAGCACGGCGGAGGGGCAGATCGTCTTCGTCGACTCTCCGGGGATTCACGCGCCTAAACAGGAGTTGGGCAAGCGCATGGTGCGCGAGATCGACCGCGCCGCCGACGGCTGTCACGTGGTCTTGCTGGTGACGGATGCGACCGAGCCTTATGGACGCGGCGATCAGGCGGCGGTCGACCGCGTGAAGCGGCTGAGCGTCCCGGCGATCCTTTGCCTGAACAAGGTCGACCGGCTCAAGGCGAAGCGGGAGCTGCTGCCCCGTATCGAGCGCTTCCGCGAGCAGCACGAGTTCGTCGAGTACGTGCCGCTCTCGGCGCTCACGGGGAACGGCCTCGACTTGCTGGTGAAGCTGATTTTCGAGAGGCTGCCGGAGGCTCCGGCGTATTATCCCGAAGAGTGGATCACCGATCAGCCGGAACGCTTCTTGGCCGCGGAACTGATTCGCGAACGCATCTTGCACGAGACGCAGCAAGAAGTTCCGCACTCGACGACGGTGATGATCGAGCGCTGGGAGGAGTTTCCCAAGCTGCTGCGCCTGGCGTCGACGGTCTACGTCGAGCGGCCGGGCCAGAAGGCGATCTTGCTCGGCAACAAGGGCGAGATGATGAAGAAGGTGGCGACGGCGGCGCGGCTCTCGCTCGAAGAGCGCTTCGGCCGCAAGGTCTTCCTCGAGGTTTTCGTCAAGGTCAAGCCGAAATGGCGCGACACAGCCGCGTTCATGCGCTCGCTCGACCGCTACCGCTTCGGCGAGCTGACGGCGGGCTTCGACGCTGGGGATGAGGACGAGCCGGAGTTTCCGTTACCATGAGGCCGTGTGCGGGAGAAGGTCGCTTTTTCGCCTAGGCCTGCCGCTGGTCGCCTTTCTCGGCCCGGCGCTCGTGAACCTGGCCGGCGCTGACGAGAAGGTTTCCGACGACCTGCTCTACGACCGGGTGAACCGCGCCTTGGTCACCGACCGTGAATTGGGAGTTCGTCCGCTCAAAGTAGCGGTCCAAGACGGCAAGGTCACCGTCACCGGATTCGTCGAAGAAGAACGCCTGCGGGAGCGCGTCGAAAAAGTCGTGAAAAAGGTGAAAGGCGTGCGCGACGTCGACAATCAGGTGAAGGTGCGGCGCTAGCCGAGTATCGCTTTCACCCTGCCGGGGAAGTCGGTGATGAGGCCGTCGACTCCGAGACGCACGAGGCGCTTGATCTCTTCGTCTTCGTTCACCGTCCAGGCCCAAACCTGCAGGCCTTCGTCGTGGACTTCCTCAATCAGCTCGCGTGAGGCGAGGCGAAACTGCGGAATCACCACGTCGACGGGGCAGTTATGCCGCGCCGCTTCGTCCTGAGTGCGGTTGTAGATGTAGCCGAGTTGGATTCCGGGCAGCAGCTCGTGCACCTTGATCAAGGTGTTGGTGCTGAAGGCGGAGACCATCGTCTTTTCGGGGTTGCAGTATTTTGCGATCAACGCGACCGCCTGCTCTTCAAAGCCTTCCTGCTTGAACTCGATGTTGAGGAAGGTCTTCTTGCCGAACTTGTGAAGAACGGTCTCGAGCAGGGGAACCTCGGAGCCGTCGCCCAGATTCTTGAATTCCTCATAGCGGCTCGATTGGACCGAACAATCGTTGATCACCGACGGGTGCGCGACGACCAGCAAATCGTCGCCGGTTTGTCGCACATCCATCTCGATGGCCTTGGCGCCTTGTTCCAACGCGCTTTCGAATGCGGGAATCGTATTCTCGGTATGACCGGCGGCGCCGCGATGACCGATGATCAGAACCTTGCTCATTGGCGTTTACTGTCCCAACTCGAAATATATACACGTATCCGCTAAATCGCTCGTCCCGAAACAAGCGAGAACGATCTCGAGCTTTAAAGAATCGAAGATTCAGCGAACTCGCGCCCAGGCGACGGGACCCCGCGCCCGCCGGGTGGTTATAAAACGAGTTCTCCCAATACGATACCACGCTGGTCCCGGGGGCGGCCGGGGGCGACCAAGACCGCGCCGAACGCTCGCAACGCCGCGTTGGCGCCCAGGCTTGCGGCGGCTCCGGTTCGCTAGAATCCAAGTGACGCGTCTGTCGCTGTGGGAATCCTATTCCGCTACGTCTTCCGGGAAGTTCTAGCCAGCTCTCTGCTGGGGGCGACCCTGTTCACCTTCGTGCTCTTCCTGCAGCGGGTCGGCCCGGTAATGGAGCTGCTGGTGCGGGCCACGGTTTCGAGCAAGCAAGTCGGCTACCTCTTCTTGCTGACGATCCCGCAGTCTCTGCCCTACACCATCCCGATGGGAGTGTTGCTGGGCGTCCTGATCGGACTGGGACGGCTTTCGACCGACGCCGAGATTACGGCGATGCGGGCGGGCGGCGTGCCGAGCGGTCGCATCATCGCGCCGGTTTTGGCGTTCTGCCTGATGGGAGCGGCGGCATGCGCCTGGGTCACGCTCGAGCTGAGCCCCTGGTCGGCGCGAGAGCTGCAACGCATCGCCCAAACCATGAAGATTTCGCAGGCGACCGCCGAGGTGCAGCCGCGCGTCTTCGTGGAAGACTTCCCCGACACCGTGCTCTACGTGCGCGAGGTGGAATCGGGCTCGATCGTGAGCTGGAAAGGCGTCTTCATCGCGGACATGCGGCCGCCGGAGAAGCGCGGCTCGGTGGAAGGCGTCAACGCCGCTGTGGCGGGGCCGCGCATCACGGTGGCCGAAACGGCGGTGGCTGTTCCCCGCCCCGAGCAGAATCGCATTCAGTTGCACTTGCCCCACGCCACCACCTTCGAGCAGTCGTGGGACCCCAAGCAATATCAAATCGGCGACTACCACTTGAGCGATCAGGTGATCGAGACGCAGCCGGACTCGCTGGAGAACCGCGATCGGCCGTTCGAGGAGATGGAAACCTCTGACCTGCGCAAGGCCGCCCGCGATGGCGACAACCGTATCCAGGCGGGAATCGTCCTGCATCAACGGCTGGCTCTGCCGATCGCTTGCCTGGTCTTGCCGCTGGCGGGCATTCCGCTGTCGATCTCGACGCAGCGCACGGGCAAGTCCGTCGGCGTTGTGGTCGCGGTCGTCCTGGCGTTTGTCTATTGGATGCTGCTGTTCGCCGGCGCGGCCTTGGCCGAGCAGCATTACTTGCCTCCAGGGCTCAGCATGTGGCTCGGCAATTTCGTCTTCGCCGCGTGCGGACTGTGGTTGCTGTCGCAGCTCGATTCGCCGAGCCGGCGCGACATCACCGCCTGGATCGGCGCTCGCCTGCGCCCGGTGATGCGACGTATCCGGCGGCGCATCTCGGGCAAGCCACAAGTGGACGCCTCGGGAAATGCCGTCGACACTGGCCGCTCGATTGACGTGACCGCCCTGTTTGACGCCCTGCTGCCGTTGGTCGACCGCTATGTCTTGCGCAAATTCCTGCTGTATTTCGGCGTGATGCTGGCGACGTTCATCTCGATTTGGTTTGTGTTCAGCTTCTTCGAGCTGCTGTCGGACATGCTGGCGCGCGGCAAGATGGCGCTGTTCATTCCGTACATCTACTACCTCACGCCATTCCTGGTTTACGAGACCGCGCCTCTCGCCGTGTTGGTGGCGACTCTGGCGTCGTTCGGCCTGCTGGCGAAGCACCACGAGCTGACGGCGTTTCGCGCCTGCGGCGTGAGCCTGTATCGCTTGGCCGCGCCTATTCTTTTGGCTTCGCTCGTGTTCAGCGGCGGATTGTTCGCGCTCGACGAATACTATCTGCCCAACACGAATCGCAAGCAAGACGCCATTCGCGACGAGATCAAGGGCCGCCCGGCGCGCACGTTTCTCCGTCCGGATCGCCAGTGGACCCACGGTCTGCAAAATCGCATTTTTTATCACCAGTTCTTCGACACCGAGAACGCCGAGTTCATCGGCATCAACATCTACGACCTCGCTCTCGACCCCTTCCGCCTGACTCGTCACATCTCGGCCGAGCGGGCGCACTGGGATCCCGACGCCGATACGTGGGTTTTTGAGAACGGCTGGGTGCGCGAGATCGAAGGCAACCGGCCCGTGAAGTTCGAGCCTTTCCAGGAGCGATCGTTCCCCGATATCGTGGAAACGCCGGAATACTTCCGCAAAGAGAACAAGCACCACCAGCAAATGAACTGGGGCGAGTTGCATGCCTACATTCTGGACCTGACGCAGAGCGGCTTCGATACGATGCGACTGCAAGTGCTGCTGCACCGCAAGCTGTCGTTCCCGTTCTTCGCTTTCTCGATGGCGCTGCTGGCGGCGCCCTTCGCGATTCTCACCGGGCACCGCGGGGCCTTGGCGCCGGTGGCGTTCAGCTTGGCGCTGGCGATCGTCTATTACGCCCTGCGCGAGTTTTTCGAGAAGCTCGGCCAGGCGCACCAACTCAGTCCATTGCTGGCCGCGTGGGCGCCGAGCGTGATCTTCAGCCTGAGCGGCGCTTATTTGTTCCTGCGCGTCCGCACGTAGGCTCTTCTCTCCCACCCGCCCGTGGGTCGTAACGTAAGGCTCCCGCCGAGAATCCAATCAATAGGAGGGCGAGATGAGAACACGTGCGTATTTCAGCCTCGGCGGCGTGGCCGTGATCGCAGCCCTTGGCATGTTGATGATTGCGCCGAAGGCTCCCGAAGAGCCGGATCAGGTCACCGAGAACACCTGGATCGGCAAACTCGTGGATTGGCAATGCAAGCAAGTCCAATCGGATAAATTGTGCCCGGTGAATGCGAAAACCGAGGATATGGGCGTTTCGGTCGACAACGGCGTGTTGCTCGATTTGGACGCGAAAGGCGACGCCATGGCGCGCGAGACCCTCACAAAAGCCGGCCTGGGCGGCAATGTGAAGGTCGTGATTATCGGCGTCCGCGACGGGCGAAAACTGGCGGTTGAGTCGGTGGAGATCTATAAGGAAACGTCCCCGCCTGTCAGCTAGCTACTCTTCCCCGCCCCAGAGCTTGAACGGAACGTTGTCGCGCGTAGGCCGTGAGCGCGGGATCGCCGCGCCACAGCGGCGGAACCATCTCGTCGTCGTACTCCCGAAGTAACTTCTCGAGGGTCTCAGCCACGTCTTTGTCCTGCTCGGCCACATCGCTCGTCTCGCCGAGATCAGCCGCCAAGTTATAGAGCTCAAGGTCGTGCGGGCCGCCATTCTCGTCGTACAGGCCGACCATTTTCCAGTCATCGTGCCGCAAGGCGATACGCGTTCCGTAGCGCCAGAACAGAGTTTCGTGCGGAGGTTCGGGCCTTTCGCCGGTCAGGTACGGGACTAGGTCGACGCCGTCGAGCTCCCGTGGCACGTTTTGTCCGGCGGCCGCGAGCGCCGTCGCCGCGAAGTCGAGCGACGAAACCGGGCGGCGGTCGATCGTGCCCGCCGGGATCTTCCCTTTCCACTGGACCAGAAACGGAACACGAATGCCGCCCTCGTACACCCGCCCCTTGCCCTCCCGCAACGGCGAGTTGGTCGAGGTGAGCTCGTTGGTCGGGCCGCCGTTGTCGCTGAACAAGGAAAATCAGCGTATTATCTTCGGCGCCGATATCGCGCAGCTTGTCGAGCACGCGGCCGACGGCGTCGTCGAGGTTGAGCACCATGGCGGCGAAGATGCGGCGGTGGATGTCTTCGATGGCCCCAAGCCGATCCATGTAGGCGTCGGCGGCCTGCATCGGGCTGTGCGGGGCGTTCATCGAGAGGTTGAGGAAGAAAGGCTCGCCCTTGTGGCGCTCGAGGAAGTCGATCGCTTCGTCCGCCAGCGCGTCGGTGAGATAGCGCTCCTCGTGGATCGGTTGACGGCCGCGGTAGATCGGATTCTCGAGGTCGTAGGTGGGCTCGTCGTATCCCATCAAGGTCGAGAAGACGAAACGCCCGCGGACGATCAGCGGGCCGAGGCCCGGCGGACTCGCGGCGATCCGCAGCCAAGTGGTGACGCCTTCGTAGGGCTCGGGCTTGTAGTAATGGCCCTCGTTGAGGAAGCCGTAGAACTCATCGAAGCCGCGCGCGAGAGGATGCTTCAAGTAGTGCGCGCCCAGGTGCCACTTGCCGAACAGCCCGGTCGTGTAACCCGCTTCCTTGAGACGCGCGGCGATGGTCTTCTCCGAGAGCGGCAGGCCCACCTCTTCCTCCAGGTTCTGAACGCCGATGGAATTGAGCTCATGGCCGAAACGCGTCTGCATGCGGCCGGTCATGAACCCGGCGCGGGAGGGGCAGCAGACCGGACCGCTGACGTACCCGGAGGTGAAGCGCACGCCGTTCGCCGCGATCGAGTCCATACGAGGAGTCGAGTAGTCGCGAGCGCCTTGGCAGCTCAATTCGCCGTAGCCCAAATCGTCGGCGACGATGAGCACGATGTTGGGTTTGTCGGCGGCGAAGGCGGAAGCGGCGAGGAGCAAGAGGGGGATCAGGCGCATCGCTGAAATTGTATGCGAGAACCGACAAGGACAGGGGCGAAGCGACTCAGGATCCCCTGTTGCACGACAGCGGCGGGCTCTTGCTACTCTAAATCCCGATCATGAGCACCCGCCGAACCTTTCTCTCGACCGCCGCCGCGGCTCTCGCGGCCACCGCAGCCGGCGCCCAGGAGCGCGACTGGTCCGGGAAGAACCCGACCCGCTACCCGGACCCCGACATCGTTTCGCTCGACAAGCGCTTCGACAAATACAAGATCGGCAATACGCCCATCGAGCGCCTCTGGACCGGCGCGCTGTGGGCCGAAGGACCGGCCTGGAACGGCGTCGGCCGCTACCTGGTTTTCAGCGACATCCCGAACAACCGCCAGTTGCGCTTCACCGAGGATGAGGGAGGTCACGTCAGCGTCTTCCGTAAGCCGTCGGGCTACTCCAACGGCAATACGTTCGACTACGAAGGCCGGCAGGTCTCATGCGAGCACGGCAATCGCCGCGTCACGCGCTACGAGTACGACGGCACGGTCACGGTCCTCGCCGACAAGTACAACGGCAAGCCTCTCAACGCGCCCAACGATGTCGTGGTCCACCCGAACACCGGCGATATCTGGTTCACCGACCCGGGCTACGGGGCGCTGATGAACTACGAGGGCCACAAAGGCAAGCTCGAGCTCAAGGAGGCGGTCTACCGCATCGACGGCAAGAGCGGCGCGATCGAGATGGTCGCCGACGACCTCTACAAGCCGAACGGCATCTGCTTTTCGCCCGACTACAAGAAGATCTACATCGCCGACACGGGCGCGACGCACTATCCCGAAGCCAAGAAAGTCATCAAGGTCTACGACATGAACGGCGTGAAGCTGAGCAACGGCAAGGTCTTCACGAACATGAAGCTGCCGGGATTCGACCAAGACGGGCTGGCCGACGGCATCCGCTGCGACATTGACGGCAACATCTGGTCGTCGGCCGGCTGGGTCGGCCCGGGGTACGACGGCGTGCACATTTTCGCGCCGGACGGCAATCGCATCGGGCAGATCAAGCTCCCCGAGATGTGCGCGAACGTGTGCTTTGGCGGTGAAAAGCGCAACCGGCTGTTCATGTGCGGCAGTCAGTCGCTTTACGCCGTTTACGTCGAGACGCAGGGCGCCCACATCACTTAGGCCGAATCCGACTAGACTCAGTTGCATGGAGGGCTAACGCTCCTTGCTTCAGTCGTTGATCGAGTTCGTCACGAACGACCGCTACATGCCCCATGGCTACTGTCTGCAGTGGGACCCCGGATTGGTGTGGCTTCACGGCCTCTCGGACGCGCTGATCGCGCTTGCGTACTTCTCGATTCCGCTGACGCTGATCTACTTCGTCCGTAAGCGCCGGAACCCGCCGTTCAGGAGCATCGTGCTGCTGTTCGCGGCGTTCATCCTGGCGTGCGGAACCACGCACGTGTTGGCGATCTGGACGTTGTGGGTGCCGTCCTATGGTCTCGAGGGCCTCGTCAAAGCCGTGACCGCGGCAGTTTCGGTTGTCACCGCGATCGCGCTGATACCGATCGTGCCGCGCGCGCTCGCTCTAAAGAACCCGGCGGAGCTCGAGACGCTCAACAAGAAGCTCGAACGCGAGGTTCGCAACCGGCTGCGCCATGAGCGTGCGACTAAGAAGCGCCGCCGGGAGATGCAGCGGCTGAGCGCCCAGTTGGTCTCCGCGCAGGAAGATGTGCGAGCCGCCATCGCGCGCGACCTGCATGATGACGTCAAGCAACAGATCTCGCTGCTCGCCATCGACATCGGCATGCTCGCGAACGAGTATGAACAAGAGTCTCCTGAGCTTACCAAGCAACTCATGGTGATTTACGACTCGGCGGTGACCGCAACCGACAGCGTGCGCGAGATTACACATCAATTGCACCCCGGCCTGCTCGACAATGTGGGCCTCAGCGCTGCGCTAGAGGGACTCGTCGGAGAATTTACGCGCCACTATCCGATTGAGGCGGCGCTCGACATTCACCAAACGCCGAGCAACTTGAGCAAGCGGAGGAACCTGGTGCTCTACAGGATCGCGCAAGAGGCGCTCCAGAACATCGCCAAGCACGCCAACGCCGAGCACATTTGGGTCGCTCTGAAAGCGACCGAGACCACGGTTCGCCTGATGATCGAGGACGACGGCGACGGCTTCGATGTCGAGACCAGTCGCTACGGCATCGGACTGGGCGGGATGCGCGAGCGCGCCCGCGCGGTCGATGGCCGGCTCAGCATCGTCTCGAAGAAAGGCGTCGGAACGCGCATCACGGTCCGCGTTCCGGTCGGCACGCTCGAGATCGAAGCTCACCCCGCGTCCGTATCCTGATTTCAGCTTGCCAGCGTCATTGCAGTCGGCAAAGAGGATCGCCGACCACGATATTCATCCAGCTCAGGTAGGGTATCCCAAGGTAAAAGCTCTCGGCCAGATTGCGGCCGGCGGCGTAAGCCGGAAAGACATATTGCGGCTCGGGGACGGCGTCGAGATAGGGCTCATCGACGTGGCCCGACGCGCCCGTGGCGCCCTCGCGCAGGAAATCGCCCGTCAGCGTTTGGGGCGCTCCGCCGAACCAGCGCTTCTTATCCGTCCACGGCGCTGGGCGCCAATCGTCGGGAGGCTCTTCGAAAGTTCTCCCGTCGGTCGATACGAACTCGGTCGCGATGGCGCCCGGCAGCCATTTGAAGCCCAAGAAACGCTTGCCGTCGACGAGTCGTTGCGGGTCGTTCGACCCCCACGAAGCGTAACCGATAACGTTGTCCAGGCCGTAGGCCACGTCGTTGGTGCGCTCGAACACGACTCTATCGGGCGGCAAGATACGCGACGCCGATCGCAGCCAGGCGTTTCCCATTTCGTTTGTCACGGGCGACTCATCGAGAACGAAGCGGCCGCGGTTGCGCGCTTCGAGCGACCTGGTCGATGATGGCGCGAACGTCATCCAGCGTGTAGCCGGTGAGTCGCGTCACCAGGTAGATGGGAAACTTCGCCTTGTCGAATCGGTCGGCGTGATGTCGAAAGAACGGGTTCGGCAAGTGGCCTGTAAGCCGATGCGATTCGCCGGTCAACTTGCCGTACAGCAGGGTGAGCTCCGAGTCGACCGCGGCTTTGTCGGCGTCTCGGCCGCCCCCGCCGGATATCGCCAGCGGGACGCCCTTGGTCGTCACAATGTAGTCGATACGGTCGCGAGCGTCGCCTCGTCCGAGACAATGGCCGATCGCCGTCTCGATCTCGTCTTCATACACGCGGCGGGCTACCCTCTCACCCGGCGAGGCGGAGATGACGCAACTGTTCGCGGCGGGGATGGCGCGGCGGCGCATGTAATACTCGGCGATTTGACCCGAGATCTCGGACTGATCGTTGACGACGACCAAGACGCGATTCGCCGCCGCCGTCGCTTGCGTGGATTGGGCCGCCGGCGAGGCGCATGACAGCGCCAGCATGAGAAACGCGCCCCGCAGTCCGTAAGTCGTTAGCATGTAAGGGTCTGATGAGAATCATAACGATCGGTGAAATTCTGTGGGACCTTTTTCCTGAAGAGGAACGGCTGGGGGGAGCGACTTTTAACTTTTCGGCGCATGCCGCCAAGCTCGGCAATCAAGTCGTATTCGTCAGCGCCGTCGCGGGCGACGAACGCGGCCGGGGCGCCGTTCAGCGAGTGCGGCAAGCGGGCGTCGATCTCTCGTTTCTGCAGAAGACCGACGAAGCCCCTACTGGGACGGTCACCGTCACGATCGACGAGGCCGACGCCCCGTCCTACGTGATCCATCGGCCCGCTGCGTACGACTACGTGCGCTTGGGGCCGGATCAGATCGCGCGGTTGCTGACGCCCCGGCCCGACTGGATCTATTACGGGACGCTCCACCAGATCGTCCCGGAAATCGAGTCTCTCACCAAACGCATCATCGACGCCGCTCCGGGCGTCAAGCGCTTCTACGACGTCAATCTGCGACGCGACTCCTACACCAAAGACTTGCTCAAGCGCCTGATCTCGCGCGCTTCCCTGATCAAGATCAACGAGTCCGAGGCGTGGGAGTTGGGCGAGATCTACGCCATCGACGCGCTGACCCTCGAAAGCCTTTCGCGTTCTTTGATCGAGGCGGGAGGAGTCGAAGGTATCTGCATTACGCGCGGCGCGCGTGGCTGCGCGCTGCTGCTCGGCGGGGAATGGATCGAAATTCCCGGCGTCAAGATCGAGGTGACCGACGCCGTCGGCGCGGGGGACGCGTTCTCCGCGGCGTTGCTGCACGGACTCGGTCAAGGTTGGCCGCCCCGCAAGGCCGGCGACTTCGCCAATCGCGTGGGGGCCTTGGTGGCGAGCCGCTCGGGTGCTATTCCCCGCTGGAGCGAAAAAGAAGCCTGGGCGCTGTGAAGGGGCGTTATCATCTTTCGAAGACGGCTATGAAGACGAAGACCGCCATCATCGGTTCGGGCAACATCGGGACCGATTTGATGATCAAGATCCTGCGCAGGTCCGACGCGCTCGAAGCGGCCGCGCTGGTCGGCATCGATCCGGATTCGGACGGCCTGGCGCGCGCCCGCCGCATGGGCGTCGCGACGACCCACGAGGGCATCGACGGGCTCGTCCGCATGCCCGAGTTCGCGGATATCGAAATCGTCTTCGACGCTACGTCCGCGAAGGCCCACCGCAAGCATGACGAAGTCCTGCGCCGTCACGGCAAGCAGATCGTGGATCTGACGCCCGCCGCAGTCGGGCCTTTCGTCGTGCCTGTCGTCAATGCGGGCGACCATCTCGACGCGCCCAACATCAACATGGTGAGCTGCGGCGGCCAGGCGACGATTCCGATCGTTCACGCGATCAATCGGGTTGCGCGGGTCCGCTACGCGGAGATCGTCGCGTTGATCGCATCGAAATCCGCTGGGCCCGGAACGCGCGCCAATATCGACGAGTTCACCGTCACCACCGCGCGAGGGCTCGAAGCGGTGGGCGGCGCGCAGAAGGGCAAGGCGATCATCGTCCTGAATCCGGCCGAGCCGCCGATCCTGATGCGCAACACGGTCTTTTGCCTCAGCGACGACGCCGACGAGCAGGCCGTCGCGGATTCCGTCGCGGCGATCGTCAAACAAGTGCAAGAGTACGTGCCGGGCTACCGGCTCAAGCAAGCGGTGCAGTTCGAGCGCATCGCCGCCGGCCAGCCGTCGCCGGTTCCGGGCGGCGGCCTGCGGACTTCGGTGTACCTCGAAGTCGAGGGCGCGGCGCACTACCTGCCCGCGTACGCCGGCAACCTCGACATCATGACCTCCGCCGCGCTGGCGACCGGCGAACGCTTGGCGCGCAAGCCGGCCCTGGCTTAGACCCTCGAGCCCGAACGCCTAAAGCGGCAGCGGCTTCGGCGGCGAGTCGATGCGTTTGAAGTAGCCGTACCAGGGGTCGGCGGTTTTCTCGCGGAAGGACGCCACCTTGGCCCGCAGCTCGGCCATCACGTCCGCGTGGCCGGCCGAGCCGGCCAGGTTGCGAGTTTCCATCGGATCGGCTTCCATGTCGTAGAGCTCTTCGGGCGCGTGCCGCAGGATCTTCTGTACGCTGCGCATGCCTGATGTGGGACTGTTGCGCGAGCGAATCCCCTGCCAAGTCGGCGAGCCCCAAAGGTCGGACGGCAGCGGCATCTCGAGCTCGGGAAACAGGAACTTGGTGTACTTGTACTGGCGCGTGCGGATGCCCCGCCAAGGGAAGAAGTTCACGATTTCATGAAAGCTGTGGCTGTAATAGTGCTCGTCCCAGCCGGAGGGGTTCTCTTGGTCGAGAATCGGCATGAATGAGCGCCCGTGCGGCTCATAGCCCTCCATCGATGCGCCGCACCATTCGATGACGGTCGGCAGCACGTCCGGCAAACCGATCATCGCCTGGCTCGTAATGCCGGGCTTGGCGGCGCCAGGGGCGGCGGCGATAAAGGGAATCCGCAGCCCGGTCTCGTAAGGCGAGGCTTTTGCTCCCGGGAACGGCATGCCGTGGTCGGAGAAGCAGAGCACCAGCGTGTCTTCCGCGCGGCCGGCTTCGTCCAGCGCGTCGAGGCAGAAGCCGTAGCCCTGGTCTAGGCGGTCGATCGCCTGGTAATACTGAGCGAGCTCGGCGCGCGCTTCCGGCGTCTCCGGCAGAAAGTCGGGCACGGTCACCTGATCGGGCGAATACTCGCGGACGTCGACGTTCTTGTAGTCACGAAAATTGGCGAAGCCGCCCGGCCCGCCGGCGCGGTGCGGGTCGCCGAAACCGACGTGCAGGTAGAACGGCTTTCCGTCAGCGCGCCGCAAAAATTCGCGCACCTTTTGGCCGATGTCCCAAACGTCGCGATTGCCGAAATTCCCCGGCTCCTCGTAATCCCATGGGTACACCTCGGGCGGCTTCACGTGAAGCTTGCCGACCACGCCGGTCATAAACCCTTGCTTTTGGAGCAGCCGAGGAATCGACTGCATCTCGATATGCGTGTGGAAATTCGCCGGCTCGTGAGCGTGGCCGAACTGCCCGTTGTTGTGGTTGTGGCGGCCGGTGAGGATGACTGAACGGCTCGCGCTGCACGACGGCGTCGTCGCATAGGCATGGGCGAAGGTCACGCCGCGGGCGGCCAGCTTGTCCATGTTGGGCGTGCGGATGAGCTTATTGCCGTAGCAGCCGGCGACAGCGCTCTGATCGTCGGCGATCAGGCACATGACGCTGCGAAACGGGCGGCCGGTCTGCGCGTTGAGCGGAAGCGCGGCAGCCGACGCCGCGGAGCCAAGCAGAAAGCCGCGCCGATCGAGACGGTTATTCGACATAGGCCCGGATCTTAACGGGCCGAGCGCCGGCGGTCAATTCCGGCGCCGACGACTCGGCGATCTTTTGAACCTAGTACTACCGTTGTTTGGTACATCACATTCCCCTAAACGCAGTTTTGTTCGCACTAAACGCGAGTGCTACGGTGAATTCATAGTCTCGTACCGGCGATACAGCCGGCATAGAGTGCTTTGTCCATTCAGGGAGGTCAATATGTCGGTTCAACGAACCGCGATTTCTCAGTTGGTCGTAGCGCTTGCGACGCTCTCGCTGATTTTCTTCAGCGTCACCCCATCGCAAGCTCAGGAAGTGAGCGCCGGAATTACAGGGATCGTCACCGATCCGTCCGGGGCCGCCATTGCGAGCGCCGAGATCACAGCCAAAGACCTGGATCGCGGTCTCACGTACACGACTCAAACCAATGAATCCGGCAACTACGCGTTGCCTCGCATTCCCCCCGGACGCTACGAAGTTCGGATCTCAGCGGAAGGTTTCCACACGTGGGTGCAGCCCGAGGTTGCGCTCGAAGTCAATCAACGCGGCCGCCTCGACGTCCAGCTCGAATTGGGCGCCGTGACGGAAACCGTGGAAGTCAGCGCGGCCGGTCCGCTGTTGCAGACCGAGAAAACCGAGCTTGGCGCCGTCGTCGGCGGCGAGCAGACGGTCGACATGCCGCTGCCGACGCGCAACTTCATCAATATGACGCTCCTGGTTCCGGGCGTTACGACGGCCAATCCGGCCAGCTTAAACAACGCGCGGCGTTCGGGAGGGGGCGGCAGACCTTATGTCAACGGCAACCGCGAGCAGGCGAACAACTTCTTGCTCGACGGCATCGACAACAATCAGGTCTCCGATAACTTGACTGCGTACCAGCCGAACATCGACGCGATCGCCGAGTTCAACGTCATCACGAACAACGCTTCGGCGGAGTTCGGCAACTTCCAGGGCGGCATCATCAACGTCACTTTGAAGGCCGGTTCCAATAATCTGCATGGGTCGGCGTTCGAGTTCCTGCAGAACGACAAGCTCAATGCCAACAACTGGGCGAACAACTGGCGGGGCTTGAGCCGCGCGCCGGTTCGCCAGAACATTTTCGGCGGCACATTGGGCGGCCCGATCATGAAGAACAAACTGTTCTTCTTCGTCGACTATCAGGGTACACGGCGTTCCGAGCCCGGATCGCCGGCCAACTTCAACGTCATTCCGGCGGCGTTCCGCAACGGCGACTTCTCGCGCCTGCTCACCGAACAGGGCATCCAGTTGTACGACTACCAGAACGTGGATGCATCGGGAAGGCGGTCGCCGTTCCCCAACAACATCATTCCGCAGAGCCGTATCGACCCGGTGGCGCAGGCCCTGTTTAGCGACACAAGCCTTTACCCCCTGCCTGTCAACGACGGTCTGCGGTTTAACCAGCTCAACACCGTTAACCGCAAGCTGCAGAACGACCAGGGCGACGTCAAGCTCGATTGGAAGCCGAGCGACAACGATACGGTGTCGGCGCGCTACGCCAAAGGCGTGCAAGACGATCCCACGATCAACACATTCCCGCTGGTCTTCAACGGCTTTGCGAATTCTCCCTTCCAGGCGGGAGTCGTCAACTGGACGCGTGCGTTCAATCCCAACATGGTCAACGAAGTCCGCGTCGGCGTGAACAACATCATGGTTCACAACGGCGGCTCGGACAATGGCCTCGGCAACGTCGCCGAGAACCTGGGCATTCGTAACGGCAATGACCGCGGGCCGGGCCTGATGAACTTTCAGTTCACGGGCTCCAACCTGGCGAGCAACATCGGGAGCGCCAACATCGGAACGCAAACGATGTTCGCCAATACGACCTATCAGTACGTCGACAACCTAACCCTGATCCGCGGTCGCCATCAGATCAAGCTGGGCGGCCAAGGACTGCGGCAGCACATGAATACGTTCTATGCCGGTAATACCGGTCGCACCGGTTTCCTGCAGTACGACGGCAACTTCACTCGTGACCAACTCGATTCGGCCTCGCGCGGATTCGCCGAAGCCGACTTCCTGCTGGGCTCGCCCGTGCGCATCGGCCGCGGCACGGCCGGCAGCGTGTGGGGTCACCGCAAGTGGATCTTGGGCTTCTACGGCCAGGACGACTGGCGGGTCCGCGACGATTTGACCCTGAACCTGGGTCTGCGTTGGGAATGGCACCAGCCGCTGTATGAGGTCAAAGACCGTCAATCCAACTTCGAGCCCTACACGGGCGAGTTGCTGTTGGCGGGCCAGAACGGAAACTCCAGGGCGCTGTACAACTCCTTTAACAAGGACTTCCAGCCTCGCATCGGCTTCGCCTTTACGCCGAAGTCGCTGGGCGGGAAGACCGTCCTCCGCGGCGCCTACACGATTTCCTCGTTCATGGAGGGAACCGGAACCAATTTGAGGCTGCCTCTGAACCCGCCGTTCAACGTCGAGTTCGAGGCGATCTATGACGGAGCCGCGAGTCCCGTCTCGCTGACCGAAGACGGGTTTTCGACGGTCGTGCAAACCAACCCCTATAAGAGCGCCAACATTCGGCTCTGGGATGCAAACGTCCGTCCGTCGAATGTCCAGCAATGGAACTTCACCGTCGAGCAGCAATTGCTGGCGAACACCGTTCTGTCGGCCGGCTACGTCGGCCAAAAGGGCACGCACCTGGTCGTTCCGATGCCTTACTTCCAAAAGGTCAACATCGACGGCACGCCCGCGGCTTGCGGCTGCAGCCCGTATCTATCCGGCAATCCCGATCTGGCCGTCATCTCGCAGATCTCGGGCACGGAAGCCAACGGCGATCAGGAGTACAACGCTCTGCAGGTCAGCTTGAAACAGCGCATGACCAAGGGGTTTATGTATCAGGTCGCCTACACCTGGTCGAAGGGCATGAGCGACGCCATCGGATACTACGGTTCCGGCGGTCTCGTTGGATCGCAGTCGGCCTACTGGCAGAACCTCCGCGACAAGCGCAGTGAGTGGGGCCCGACCTTTTTCGATCAAACCCACACCTTCGTGGCCAACTATGTCTATCAGTTGCCGTTCGGAAGAGGACAGCATTTGGGGGCTGACATGAGCCCGGTTTTGGACGCTTTCGTCGGCGGCTGGCAGCTCAGCGGAATCCTGACGGCCAAGACGGGATTCCCGTGGACGATTCGCGGACCGGACCGGTCCGGCACCGTCTCACGCGGCTACCGAGCGAATCGCGTCGGCGACGGCGCGGGCGCGCAGGAGGTCGGCCCCGGCGCGGCGTGGTTCGATACGACCGCCTTCGCCGATCCTGCGACGGGAACCTTCGGCAATTCGGGCAACGGCGTCGTCCGCGGCCCGGGCTATGCGACTTTGGATGTGGGAATCGAAAAGAGCTTCCACGTGACGGAGTCGCAACGGCTGCAGTTCCGCTCCGAGTTCATCAACCTGACCAACTCGCCGATCTTCCAAGGCGCGGACCGTACGGTCACGAGCCCGACGTTCGGCGAAATCACCAGCTCGCAGGGCGAACGCGTCATTCAGTTCGGCCTGCGCTACGAGTTCTAGAGACTCGGCAAACTCACGAACCAAGGGCCCGGGCGGCGCAAATCGTCCGGGTCTTTTTGTCTAGGACATCACGAGGCCGCCGCAAATGTTGTAGGCCTGACCCGTGATCATGCGCGCGTCGTCGCTCGCCAGGTAGACGGCCATCGGGGCGATGTCTTCGGGAACGAGACGGCCGCCGATGGGGGTCAGCGACCGTTCGTGCTCGGTCAAGTCGCGGCCCAGGCGCGCGGCGTCGTAGGCGATGCGCCGGTCATTCATCAACGTCTTGACCGGCCCCGGGCAGATGCAGTTCGCAGTGATCCCCTGTTGCGCCGTTTCGGCAGCTACGGTGCGCATGAATCCCAGCACTCCGTGCTTTGTGGCGGCATACGCGGCGCCGTGCAGCGAAGGGCGCCGGGAATTGATCGAGGCGACGGTGATGATCCGACCCCAGCCGCGCTCGATCATCCGCGGCAGCACCGCCTTTGTGAGCAGGTACGGCGCGGTCATGTTGACGGCGATGCTGAGGTCCCAGAATTCGTCGTCGAAGTCGACCACGGGCTTGGGGTTCGAACTGCTGCCCAGTCCGGCGTTGTTCACCAGAATGTCGACGGGGCCGAAGCGGTCGACAACCGCCGCGAGCAGCGTCGGGACGGCGGACCGCTCCGCCAGATCGGCTTGGAAGGCCGCGCCCTCTCCGCCGGCCTCATTAACGGCCGCGACAAGATCGTCGAGCTCGGATGCCGTCCGCGCGGTGACGGCCGTCTTAGCGCCTTCGCGGGCGAAAGACTCGGCGATCGCTCGTCCGATGCCGCGTCCGGCGCCGGTGACGAGCGCGGTTTTCCCTTGCAATTTGTTCATCGCGACCGATGATAGCGCGGCCGCAAACAGCGCTCCAGCGGGCTGTGATCCCCCACAAAAAATTTTTCTTTGCTCTGTAACGCCGCACCCCGCTCCAGACTCAATCCAGACAAGCCGGGTTCGAGCGCCTGTGGGAGGAGTTTTTTTCCGCAGCATCTACCTGCGGGCGACGACGGTGTCTTGAACCCGGCCTAGTTCTCTCCCACATCTCTTGGCGCGCACTTCCGCTTGATTTCCGGTGCGGGCGCGATCGGTTCGCTCTCCGATCGGTCGAGTTGGTCGCCGGTACCGAGCCTGACGATTTCTTGCACCGGCGTCGTAGTCATGACGGCGCGCTCGCCGGGCGTTTGGAACTCGAGGCACATTCCGATTCCGATGAAGCCGGACAACAGGGCGCTGCCGCCCCAGGTGGACCCGAGAATATTCACCGGCTCACCCTCGCGAAAAACTCCGCGAGGGCCGGAGACTTCGGCCGCGCCGAAACCCAAATAAACGATGGTGTAGAGGCTGTTGCGGGTTCTGACCAACAGCGCCTCACCCGGACGGATCTCGCTGAGGTAGAGGCCATCGACTTCGCTTGCGCCGCGCGTTTGCTGATTCAAGGTCAACAGTATTCTCCTTTCACCGAGACAGGCGCGACTTCTCAAGAGAAGGTCTCAGGACGCCATGAGACGTTGCAAACGGCGGGCCGAATACGACAAGCGGTTGATAAGACGGCAATTGTCCTAAATCCGGACCGCTGCGGCGAAGGGGATCGCCTGGAAAGTATTTCCAGGTGCGAGGATCTGTTGCGGCAAGCGGCGCTCGACAGGACCGGCTCGCCCGCTACAACGAGCGTTCGGATTGCGGCGCTTGAGAACGAATCAGCCGTGTCAGATAACGAACGGCCTCGCGCAGGACAAGGAATGCGAACAAGCACAGTCCAATGAGGATTTCGGCAGCGTTTCGGAGCATATGGCTTGCCCCTCCAATTGTTGGCTAGGCGGTTGAAACCGGGGAGATCCGCCTCGATCTTGCTGGGGTTAAAGTAGTCCGCCGGAAGCCCGGAGGACAAGCACTGAACTTCAATATGATACCAACGAACCAGGACTCTCGCGGGACGGCCTAGGCGAAAGCTGCGGCCGAAGGCCCAAAGGGAACGAACGCAGAAACTCTTTGCGTCAAGCGAAGAGTTTCGGTACAGTGATGCTGCCTGTACTATAACTAACGTTTCTTCGCCCGTCTTTTCGAAACTACGCCCTGCCGGAGTCATGACGTGAATTCATTGGCCTTTCGTTTGAACGCCCTTATGCTTTTCCGGGGGGTCTGCCGCCTCGGCGGGAGCGCCCTCTTGGCGCTGTCGGTCGCCGGTTTCGCTTGGGCGGCCTACCCGCCCGCGGGCGTCGATGCGTTCGACTCCGTAGGCCAGTTTCGCGTCTCCTCCTCGCGCTTCGGAATTCCCGACACGCCGGTCACTCTGACGGGCCCGACGCAAATCAGGCGCGGCGATCCCTACGACCCGGGCGACGGACGCCTTCAGATCGACACGCAAATCGAGCAGATGGCGCTGGGCGGCACAACAGCCATCGGAAACGTGCTGGTCAAGGTCATCCCTCCGTCCCCCGGCATGATCAAGCAGAAACAGGCCGGCGTGGATTTCCCCGCCGATTCCCGCTTCCAGATTCGCGTCGAAGTGCAAATCGCGTCGACGCTCGGAACGATTCGTCTGTTCAGCGACCCCGCTACCCCGATCACGCTAATGGCGATGATCGACGCCATCCCGCCGTTCGGTTCGCAATACATGCCGGACGAGACCTTCGCCGGCGTAGACCTGTTGGACGAATCGGGACAGGTCGTCGGCGCGCTCAGCCACATCGGCCACCTGGTGGGGCAGCACCCGACATTCTCCGTCGCACCCGCGGGCTCCTCCGGTCTCGATCCGGCCGATCTGCTTGGCCGCCCGACGGCCGCGCGCGTTCGCGCCGGCTCCCTCTCATTAGGCTCCGGCGATGACGTGGACGCCCTTTCTTACGGGCTCGATTTCCTCTATCCGCCGTTGATGGATGTGCGGCTCTCGGTCGACGCGAATTCTCGCGGACGCCTCGGGAGCGCTGTGCGTCGCGAGGCGGACAAATCGCCCAACGAGGCTCACGGGGATGAGTTTCGTGTCACGCCTTTTCCGCAGTCGGGGGGCGGCTCGAACGTGCAAGTGCTCGACGAAAGCGGCGATACGGCCCCGCCCTTCCCGTTGCTGATTTCCGACGACGTGGACGCACTCACGGAGCAGCCGCCCGAGTTCGCGGACGGCGATGGCAACGGCACGCCCGACCGGCCCGTTTACTTTTCTCTGGCGGCGGGATCTCCCTCCCTCGCCGCCGGAAGCTTCAGTCCGGCCGACATTCTGGTCTCCTCGGGCGGTCCGCCGACGGTCTTCATCTCTCACTCGGAGCTGGGTTTGATGCCGACGGACGACATCGACGCAGTTTGCCTCACCTCCTCCAGCCGCAGCATTTTGTACTCGCTCGCGCCGGGGTCGCCCAGCTTGGCCGGCCACAGCGCGGCCGACACCTTCTTGGCTCTGATCTTGCCTGTCGCGTCCCCAAGCGTCCACTTCACGGCCGGGAACCTGGGGCTGGATCCGGGAGACAACTTGAACGCGATGAAATGCATGGGCGGCGAGATCGACGAGTTCGTCGAGTCCGAGCTTCGCTTCATCTTGGTCGATGGAGGCAAAACCGAGCCGGTCAGCCTAGCGTGCCGGTCCGGGTGGAACGTCGGCACGCTCGACGGCCGCACCGGCGCCGGCCAAGCCCGGGGCGTTCCCGTGGTCGTATCGAGCCTCTACTGTCAGGGCGAGTCGAGCGCGGGACCGATCAATCTGCGGTTGCGCACCGGCAGCGAGTTTCCGAACATGTTGAGTTCGGGCCAGATCTTCGACGCCACCGACGACGGCATGCTCGCGATCGCGCCGTGGGGCTCGGGTCAGGCCACCGCGGACCTGAACTTGTTCCTGAATCTCGACATCGGAGACGTTACGGGTCTGCACCATCCGACGGCGATTCCGGTTTCCGGGACGATCACGGGCAAGCCTCCCAAAGCGGGAGAGCTCTTGATCCAGTCGGCCGGCTCGGCACTCTCCGCCGATGGCTCCTTACCGGTCGAGCAAGCGGGAGCGACGCCTCTGTTCCTCGAAGGAGGCGTGCCCACGCCCTTCAGCATCGCGGGCGTGGCCTACATTCCGGACGCTCGACCCAAGCCGACGTTCACCGCGGGCGGCTTCCGAGACGCGGCGGCCTTCGGCGCGCCTCCGACGCCCGGCGCACTGGCTTCGTTGTTCGGGACGTTCGACACCGAGCTCGACGCGGCTTCCAGCATTCCGCTGCCGCGCACGCTTGGGCGGACCGTGCAGGTGCGTTTCGTCGTCGACGCCGCGGCGGCGGGGTTGCGCGAAGGCTCGTCGCCCGGCCGCAAGCAACAGGCCGCGCAAGCGCAGTTGCCTGCGCCGTTGCTGTTTGTGTCGAGCGGGCAGATCAACCTGCAGGTCCCGTGGGAGACCGGCGCCGCCCAGCAGGTCATGGCGATCGTCTCCGTGAACGGAGTCGACAGCGATCCGGTCGCGTTGCCGCTGGCCCCGAGCTCGCCCGGAATTTTCACGTTCGACTTCGGGCCGGGGCGCGCCGTGGCGATCAATCCCGACGGATCGGTGGCGCACCCGGCCGGCTCGGTTCCGGGAATTGCGAGCCGTCCGGCGGTGGCCGGCGATCCCATCGTCATCCTGGCGACCGGCTTCGGCGAGACGACGCCGGCGGGCGTGACGGGCGCAAACAGCTACGATGCTGGCGGAAACTTCGTGCGCCGCGACACGGCATTGCCGCGTGTCCTGATCGGAGGGATGGAGGCTCCGGTGGTGTTCTCCGGCTTATCGCCGGAGTTCGTCGGCGTCGTACAGATCAACGCTACCGTGCCGGCCGCGGTCGAACCTGGATCCACCGTGCCTCTTATCGTCGAGATCGGCGGCAAGACGAGCCGCGACGACGTGACGATCGCGGTCGACGCACCCAGCAACTAAGGCCGTTTCCGCGCCTTGCGGCATTGAGGAGAGGCGCCGGATTGAAGGCGCGCGCCGCCCGCAAGCGAGAGCCTCCTCACGTTTTCAAACGTAGAGAGGTTTGCGCCGCCATCGAGGACATCCAGGCCGGCTCGCGGCGACTGATCCCGCGGATACGGATTCTATTTCAAGCGAACGACCGCGACATTCTGATCCTCGACTGAAACCGACAGCTTTTTCCCGTCGATATGCGCGCCGCTGGCTTGCTGCCAAAGGTCGGTCGCGGTGCGATACTCGGACGGCAGCGTCACGTCGACTTGGCGTGTCCGTTTGGTGGGATTGACAACCCATACATAGGTCCCGCCCTCGCCCTCGTGCAGGCGAGCCTTGACCTCGGGGTCGCTGGTTAGGACGCGCTGCCGGACGCCTCCCCATGACAGCAAGTCCACAAAGAACTCACGCGTCTCCGCGGAATGATTCAAGAAGTAACTCGCGCCGGGGAAAGTTCCGATCAGCAGAGTCTTGCCCTTGCCGACTTTGTTCTCAACGGCCGCGACATGACCGTTGGCGTAGTAACCGACCGCACTTCCGCCGGAAGGAGCGTACTCCTGCATGTAGAAACGTCCGCCGATCTCCCTGCCGCGCACGGTAAGCATGAGGTGATCGAGAAGGTCGGGCGTGAATTCGATGTACTGTTCGCGAGCCCCGAACAACTGATCGAGCCCGAGGTTGGGTTGCGTTACGCCGACCCTAGCGCCGTCGCCCCAGTAGGCCGGAGCGCCCTCGCTGATGAGGTTGCCGCCCTGCTCGACATACGACTTCAACTTGTCAACGCTCGTCTTCTTCAACATCAACGGATAGGGCAAGTACACCACCGGATATTCGTCGATGTCTTCGATGTGCACGAAATCGGCTTGAATATTGGAATCGTAAAACGCCTGGTACGCGCCGCGAATCGCATCCGAGTAGTAGGTCGAGTCGCCGCGCAGGACCTGATCGAACTCGAGGGACTCCGGCGCGAAAACGATCCCAAGCTCCCCTTTGACCGGTCGAGATTTCCAGATTTCCGGATGTGCGTTCGCCCACTTGGCGACTTTTCCGCCCATCTCCGCTTGCGGCGTAACAGAGCCGTCCATCCCTAGACCGCCGAACGAGCCGAACAGCGGACCGTCCAGCAACGGACGCCAGCGTGTGTCGTAGATGCCCGTCGTGCCCAGCGCCATGGAAATCAAGTTCCATAGCCGGACGTCTTTCGGATAGGAGATCCGTCCGTCATCGCGTGGGCGTCCGATGACCTGCCGCTGCATCCAAAGCGGACCGGACTGCGCCTCGGCATGATAGAAAGGTTTGCCGCGTGCGCTCGCTCGCGTGTAGTCCACAACCTCAAACTGCTTCCAGGGCTCATTCCCGGTGCGCGACGCGACCCACGTGTAGCCGGTAATGTCGAGAAGCTTCGCGGCGCGCCAATCGTCCCTGTCGGCCGTCGTAAACTCCATGCCGCCGCGCCCGCCGTGGCCGGACACGGGATGATTCTTGTCGAGCCGACGGAACAGGTCGACGCGCCGCCCAAGCAGGTCGAGCATGTCGTCCTTACGGAACTCCATCCAATCAACCGCCGCGGGAAAGCCCGGCGAGGTGCGGGGAATATGGACGAAATCCCACTCCGCCAGGCTGTAACGGAGCCAAGCCTTCTCGAGCGTTTCCAAGGAGCCGTATTTCGCCTTCAGCCATTCCCGAAATTTCGCCTCGGTGGCCGGGCAGTAGCATTCCGGAACGTGGTACTCATTCCACAGGTTGTAGCCCATCGTGGCCGGGTGATCCTTGTACCTTTCGACCAGGGCTGTCTGGAAGCGTTCCGCCGCCTCGAGAATCACGGAGTTGTCGAGGCACATGGGAGCGGAACCGGTGGCCGTGCTGTTATCCACGCCTGGGAACTTGACGGACCCGTCTCTGTTTACTTCTCGCGCCTCGGGATATTTGTCATACATCCATTCGGGCGCGGCGTTGGAGATTTCGCGGATGATCACCTTGATGCCGTTTTCGGCCGCGAGGTCCATCATGCGGTCGTAATCGGCCCAATCGTATTTACCCGGCGACACCTCGATGGCGGCCCAAATAAAGCGGTGCTGAAACGAGTTGTGTCCGAGCCGCACCGCGGTCTTGTGATCGCGCGCCCAGGCTTCCTCCGGCGGATTCGACTTGCGGAAATAAACCGCGCCGTACGGGTAGACGGGTGAGCTCGACTGAGCCAAGGCCGTCAGGGTCCCGGCAAATGCCAGGACCACAAAAGCAAGCGTACGTTCGTTTGATTCGAAACAATGCCCCGGCTCCTTAGAAGATCACCTTGATTCCGAATTGAATTTGCCGTCCGACCGACTGCGAGCCGGACAACTTTCCGAACTGAGGGTTGTTCGAGTCGCAAGCCGAGCCCGGCTTGCCCCGGCAAGTGAGGGTGACGTCTTGGGGCCGAGGGAGAAGGAATGTGGGAGTGTTCGTCAGGTTGAAGAACTCCGTTCTGAGCTGCAGCCGGACCTTCTCAGTCAAGACGACATCCTTGAACAGGGAGAAGTCAAGGTTGGTCGACCCGGGGCCGCGCGCGACCCGGCGACCGGAGTTGCCGAAGGTTTGAATCGGTGCGCCGGAATCGCTCAGAACCGTCCCAGGGTTCACAAACGCCGCCGGGTTGAAGAAGCTGTCGGGCCCTCGATTTTCTTCAACCTGCACAGGTTGGCCGTTGACGCGGTCGGGCAGATTGAAAGTATTGAACACGGGCGGAAGCAAGCTCGTTCGGATGTCAGTCGGGAAACCGCCTCGGATGTAGCTGATTCCGTTGATCTGCCAGTTCCCCAGGATGTTGTGGATGAGCCCGCTGCCTCTGAGCGACGGCAACTCGTATCCGAAACTGAAGACGAAGATCTGCGGCACATCAATTGGAGCCACGGACCGCTCTCGAGATAGGTTGTAGGTGTCGAGCGCAATCGAGGTTCCGGCTTGCGTATAGGAGCTCGGGCCTGATCCGTTGCTCTCCATATTCTTTTGAATCGAATAATTCGCCAAGAAGCTCAGCCCGTGCGAAAACCGCTTCTCGACGCGCAAGTTGAACGCGTTGTAGTCGTTTGTAGATGTCGAATAGACGGGAATTACGACGCCGTTCACATTGGGAACGGGCCGGAACTCCTGAGCATTGCGGCCATCCAACGCATATTCGAAAGGAACTTGGTTGATGTTGATGAAGTTACTGGCTAGATCCTGCCCAAAGGTTCCGCTGTAAGAACCCGCGATCAACCATGTGTCGAGGGGCTGAAATTGAATGCTGAAGTTCGCTTGCTGAACCATCGGATTTCTGGCGTCATGCAAGGCCTGCGTCCGAAGCGTCCTGGCAAGCGGGCTCTCAGGCGTAAAGGCATCAAGCGAGGCGGGATCGGCGGTGACGACCACCGGGCGTCCCGATCGAGATGGGCGGCGCAACCGTGCCCGAAGCGGTAATGTTCGAGGACACGACCGCGGGCGTATTGGGGTTGTTGCCGGCGAATTGAGTGACCTGCTGATTCGCCATCCGTTGGGCGTAGAAGAGGCCGTAGCCGCCGCGAATCACCCATTTGGGTTTCCACTGATAGGCGAAGCCGACCCTGGGGCCAAAGTTATTGTGGTCGCCGTCCACGATGGAGCGGCTGTATCCGTCCTGTCCCGGCAGAGCGAACTTCAGAGTGTCGATGTCGAAAAGGGAACCCAGGTCGCGCGCATCGTGAGGCTGGGTGAAGAGCTCATAGCGCAGCCCCAGATTCAGGGTCAGCTTTGAGCTCGCTCTCCAGTCGTCTTGCACGAAGCCGCCGATATAGGTCTCGCGTTGCCGTCCCCAGTCGAGCATCTGGGTGCCTTCGCGTTGAGCCGGAAAACCGAACAGAAAGTCAGCGAACGGCGAACCCGATCCCGGCGAGTCGGAGCTGGAGCTGAAAATTTCGCCGAAGGTGACGTCCCCGCCGCCGCCGCGGAGGTTGTCGTACCGCATCCGCCTGGCGTCAACGCCGGTCTTGATCGTGTGCGAGCCCTTCGTGATGCTGAGCGTGTCGGCCCATTGGAAGCGGTTTTCGATGTTGAGACTCGGCGAGCCGCCGCCCCATGCACCGAATTGTTCCGCCCCGATATTTCCGCCCGACGATGTCGTATGGCGGAAATTGATCCCAGGAAAGACCGCTTGCGGGAACGGGAAAAGGGCGATGCCGTTTTGCTGAGCGAAATTCACGCCGTCCTCCAGGAACGCAACGGCCGAGCTGGAATTGTTCCGCGTGTAGGCGAACCGGGCCTCGTTGACAACCGTCGGGCTGAAGACGTGCGTGTCAGACAGCACGCCTTGCGCGCCGTGTGTGATGCGAGTGCTGCCGCCTCCGATAAATCCGGGAAATTCGCCGGCGCTCGGCGTGTTGTTGTCTTGGTCGGACCAACGACCGAACAAAGTGTTGTTGGTGCTGAGCTGCTGATCGATGCGAATGTCGTACTGGTCGGTGTCGGACTGATTCGGTATTTGCGCGAAATAGTTGCGTGAGAGAGCGCCGGAATCTCCGAAGTTCGGCAGAGGCACGAGCGCCGCCGTCGCGGCCGATGAAGGGTTGATGAGCGACGACGGGATCTGCGCGTTTGGCAACAGCGTGCTGACCACAGCGCCTTCCGGCCCCTCGCGGCGCGCCAGCGGGTCGAAGATAGCCTCGCCGAGAGCCGACAAGTCTCCTGCGCGTAAGGCTGCGGTCGGCACGGACTGAATGCTGGAACCGGCCTCGGTGCGTTGCCGCGTGCCCTGGTAGCTGAAAAAGAAAAATGTCTTATTGCGAACGATGGGACCGCCTACCGATCCTCCGAATTGATTCTGGCGGAACTTGCCTTTTGGCGCCCCGGCCAAGTTCGAGATGAAATTGTTGGCATCGAGTTTGTCGTTGCGAAGGAACTCAAAAAGGGTCCCATGGAGGTTGTTGCTGCCGGACTTGATCGTGGCGTTGACGACCGCGCCGGAGGCGTGTCCGAACTCGGCGGTAAACGCATTGGTTTTGACCTTGAACTCTTGAACGGCGTCCACCGACGGCGTAATCGCCACGCCATGGCGGCCGATCGACGTGTCCGTAACGGTCGTGTTGTTGTCGGCTCCGTCGAGCAGGATGTCGTTGCCGGAGAACCGCCCTCCGCCCGATACGAACGTCTGGTTCGTGCCCATGCCGTAGACCGGCATCGTGTTGCCCGCAAGCAGGCCAAGGCCGAAGGGATTGCGGCCATTGAGCGGAAGATCGACGATCTTCTTGTTTTCAATGACCTGTCCCAGATCGGAGGTCTGCGACTCGAGCAGGGGCGTCACCGATGACACTTCGACGACCTCGATGACTTCGCCGGGCTCGAGCGACACGGGAATCGACGCCGTCTGGTCCACTTGGAGCACGAGCGAGGCGATGTTGAACTTTTTAAACCCGGAGTATTCAACACCGACGGAATACGTACCGACGGGAAGGAACGGGAAGCGCGTTTGTCCGCGCTCGTCCGTGGTCCCGCTCCGGGTCAGGGCGGTGCTGTTATTGGTAACCGTTACTGCGGCGCCGGGGATGACCGCGCCGCTTGCGTCGGTCACGCTGACGCTTATTGTTCCGCTTGCCACCTGCGCCTTCGAGGCGGTGGACATACACATTGCGATGGCGATCGCCAACAGGGCGCAGCGGCCTACAGCGGCGATGCGCGCGAGAAGTGAAAACCGGACCTGATCGCGTTCGTTACGAGACGGAAACCTCATGGTTTAGATCCTCTTCGATCCTCTAAAGTGGCTTACGACGCCTGAGATTAAGCGCGGTAAGTTGGTCTGACCTGAACTGTCAAACGCTATCATCGGCCCGAGGCCCATGTCAAGCGGATGGGGTTAGCGAGACCCCGAGTTCCGCCGTCGCACAAAGTCATCAGGGGCCCTCGGCGCCTGAGGCTCGCTGCGCGGACAGCGTCGCTCCGGCGCGATGCCGGAGCCGGCGACAATTCACTGGATCGGAGGGAGATGAGACAGCCTAGCGCTGTTCCGCGACTTGCATTACGAGACGTCCGCTGCTGGAGAGATGGCTGGCCATGGCCGAGCGGGCAACCTCCGGATCGCGAGCCAATAGGCCCCTGAGGATGGTCTTGTGTTCCGTTAATACGCGCTCCGGCACGCCGGGCAACTCCAACTTGAGCGAGATCCAATGCCGCGTCATATTCCGCAGCAATTGCACGGCATTTCTCAAGACGAGGTTGTGGGCTGCGTCGGCCACCGCCAAATGAAAACCAAGGTCGGCGTCAAGAATTGACCTGTCATGCTCGATATCAGACTCCATCCGTTGCACGAAGCCGGCGACCGCCGAAATCTCTTCATCCGTAGCACGCTCAGCAGCCAGACCGGCCAGGTCCTGTTCGATCAAGACGCGCGACTCGATGATGTCCTGCAATTCTTCGTGATCCGTCCCAGTGAGCGCCCAAAGCAAGGGTTTCGAAAGAAATTCGCTTTTCGGACGGACGAACGTTCCTTCTCCGGCGCGACGGTCGAGCATCCCGATCAGTTCCATGGCCATCAGGGCTTCACGCAGGGAAGGACGCGCGATTCCCAACTGTTCGCACAGCTCGCGCTCGGGCGGAATACGATCTCCAGCTTTCCAGTCCCCCTTTACGATATGGGCAATCAGTTTTTCGAACGTCGCTCCAGTCAAGGTCGTTCGTCGAATTGGAGTTACGACTCTAAGTGCAGATGCAGGTTCACGCCGGGCCATGTTGTTTACGGAAGGAGAGCGAGCAGTGGCAGTATACCAAGGGTTGTCGGCGCCCGAAACGGCCATCAAGACGCGATCGCCGAGCGCAGCGGAGATAAACGCGCCCTGCGGGGAGCGCAAGCAGGTCGGATCGAAGTATTCTTGGGGGCCGTAAGTGGTGACGCGGATGGTGTTGTGGAAGGACGCGCTGGCGTTGTGAGCGATCACGGTCCGGGGCATTTGACTTGACGGCGAAGAAGCGGCGGAGCTGTCCGCGGGGTTGGCGCCTGCGGAGCCGCTCGCGCCCAGGTTCCAGTCGCAAAAAGCCATCGCGCGGGCGTAGTCGAACCAACTCACATACAGGCCGGTGGTTGCTGAAGCGAGCCGCAGGCGCGTAGAATCTCATGTGGCGCCAAAACGGTGGGTCCCGGACTAGAGAGCCTCCTCCCAAGACCGCCGGATCTCGGCAGCAACCGTCGGCCAGCAGCCAGGCCGGCCCGGTACTGATCAATTTTTGATTGATTGAGGCGACCTGAGGCCGTTTGAGAGGGGGCTCCCTCGACATACGATTGATCGCAATCATATGGGCCTTCTACTGAAAATAGAGGGGAAACTGGAGCCACGAGTCGGACTCGAACGGGAGAATTTAACTGAAAATATGGAAGATAAAGGCGATTGAGCTGGCTGGCGATCCGCTGAACCCGCCCTTCCAATGCGTCTCAGGCACGTCACAGGTACACAGTTGACGTCGGGCTGTCGCTCAAAGGCGAAGCAACAGAGGTCACGGCATTCCGACGAAGCCGTCCTCACGGTGGGCGAGCCGCCCGCAGATCGCCCAGTATCCGGTCACCGTCACCCAGAACCTACCGGCCCGGCGATCTGGGACGCTTCCGCGAGGACGGCTCGATCGAACACCTTGGGCGGCTGGATCATCAGATCAAGCTGCGGGGCTTCCGGATTGAGCTGGGCGAGATCGAGGAGATGCTCGGCGAGCGGCCCGAGATCCACCGCGCCGCCGTCGTCGTACGCGGGGAGGGCGAGCAGAAGCGCTTGATCGCGTTCTGTGAGATGACGAGCCCGGACGCCGAGCCGGGGCACTTGTTGCTGGCGTTCCAACCCATCGAAGATGGCGGCGGGGCTCCGTGGCACGAAGTGAACTCCTTTTCTTCGGCGCTCGCGCGACAACTCTACGCTCCGCCGGAGGGCCCCGCTGCGCACCCGCTCGTGGGACTAGCCCGTAGCTTGAACGCTCTTCCGCGTCCAAGCCAGATGGGAGCGTCCGGTTAGGCGAGCTGGCGCGAGGTGGGCAGGACCACCCGCGGCGGGCCCATACGCGCGGATTCTCGGCAGAGCCGCCGGCAGCGGTCGAGGAGGCGCGTCCACGACATCGAGGAGATCCGCACGCGACCGAGCACACCGTCTTCCGCCGCGTTTAGGCGCCGAGTGGCCGTCCAGCTAAGCGCCGGTCGAGGGGTCGGCTGCCCCGTGAGCCAACGCCCGCGTCTGAATATCACTCGACCGGCGCCGGGCTGCGGTATTACTGGCAACGCCTGCGACAGACGCGGCCGGACGCCCACGGCCGCTACCCGGCCTCGCGGGCGCGATACCGCTGGTTCCGGCTGTGCCGCGGACGCGAGAAGGCTTCTTACGGCCTGCGGCAGGCGTTTGGCGGCTCCTCCGCGGGGCCCGTCGCGCGGCGCGGCAGCGAGGTGACCTGGCGGCGGCGACGCGCTACCGGCCGGGCGGTTCGGCGGGTCCGTTCTACACTTGCAGGGCGGCGAGGAGCCTTTCAGCGATGCGCGACCGTTCTGGGCTGCCCAGGTAGGCGCTCGGCTGGAGCAGCGCGTCACGCCCGGGGCCGTTATGGCGATCCTGCAGCAGCCGCATGTTGCGGAGACGGCGCGAATCCTGCAAGCGTATCTGGCTGAGACCCGATGAATAGACTTTCAGGGTTGTGAATACTGATTCATCGCGCCGAAACACGTCTACGAGCAGCGCCATCAGGCATACCATGGGGCGCCCCCGACCTCCTGTGTGGCTCGCGCAAGGCGCCCGCCAGGGGAGTCTGACGCCCGTCGGCGCTGGGCGCCCGCGTATCGAGAATGATACACATGGGAAAAATCTTGTAACGCCTCACCCCGCCGGGGCACTATTCGGGTGAGGGCAGGATCTTGCAAGACTGCAGCAAACAAGAGCTGATCGCCGAGCGATACGTCCTTGGCGAACTATCCGCCGATGAGCGGGACGCCTTTGAGGAGCACCTCTTTAGCTGTTCAAAATGCGCCGAGGACGTTCGGGACCTGGTCGCTCTTCAATCCGGCGCTCGGGCGGTTTTCGCCGAGACCGCTGCCGCGCCGCTTCCCAAGGAGCGAGGCGTCGGGAATTGGCGGCAGGCCTTCGCCTTGGTCGGGCTTCGTCCCGTCTACGGATTGGCGGCGGCTGCAGCTGTCGTGCTCGTCACCGCGTCGGCGGCCTATCTCGGTGGCCGCGCGATGAGCCGGAATGAGCCGATCGCGTTGGCGGCCGTCGTCGTCAAGCCGGAGGCCCGTGGGGCGCAGACGGTCGTCGACCTAGGCGCCGGGCAAGGGCCCTTGTTGTTGGAAGCGGATGCGCCAGCCGGGGCTCAAGTCGTTGATTGGGAGATGCGGAATCGGAATGACAACAGCATTGTTGGACGCGGAACAGTGCCCGCTCCCCCACCCGGCGCCACGCTCAAGTTTCTGATTCCAAGGGAGAAGGTCCAGGTCGGGGAGTACGAGCTCAGGCTCTGGGACGATCAGAGCGCAAAACCTAGCGCCACCACCCTCGCTCATTTCGTTACAATACGGGGCGACTAAGCGAGGACGCTACTCCCCCCATGCGACCTATGAAACCAGGGCGGCCTGGCCAACCGCGCTTTCTCTTTCGCGCAAACGCGAATTCTTTCGGCGGAAGGGTTTACTCTAGGGGCGGCGACCCCGTCGAGAAGCCTGTCCCCAGTCCGGACTCCAGCTCGGTTTCCGTCGTCGGCGGCTGGTGTCGATCCGAATCCGGAAGCGGAGAGTTCCTCGACATCTTTCGCTGGGAAAGCAGCAAGACCGAGTGTCTGGCCGAGCCGATCGAATACGGCCAGAGCCGTGCGACGGCCTTTGCTTCGCTCCGCGGTCTCGTCGCCTTCAACGATCCGATCAAGTTCCGGGCTTCGGAGCTCGCTGTCGGGCTCGTGGCCACGCATCCCAAACGCGGACGCGGACAGCCCGACATCCTCATGCGCGACGTGCAGTTTGGCGAAATGACGCTGAACGATGCGCCCCTGACTCTCGAGATCGACGACGAGCCGTTCCAGAAGCACTGCTCCATGACCTCGCTGGACCGCGAATTTCTCGAGAACGAGCGGTTCTTCGACCGGGTGAAGTCCCGAGTCTTCAGTGGAGGACGCAAGCTCAAGTTCGGCCAGCGCCTGCCGCGCTCCGGAGGCTTTGTGAGCACCTCGATCGTCACCTCCGCGCGGTACCGCGGCGAGCGGATTGCGGGGCATTCGGTCTACTTGGAAGGTTTCGGCTCTCTCTACTTTGGGGAGTTGCTGATGAACTCGTTTGAGCGTCGGCTTTCCCTCGTTCGCCTCGAGATGGGTTCGCAAGCGCGAGCCGTCGGGATGGGGGGAGCCGTCGATACCAACGGCAGCTGGGGGCGGTAGTGCGGCCGCTTCGGGCGGCCACCGCGGCGGCGACCGCCGCCGCGGCCTCTGCATTCGTTCTCTACTGGTCGCCCTGGGCCCTGGGGCCGGCGCAAGCCTACGAGAGGGCGCTTCTGGAATACCGCCAAGGCGCGTTCGCCGAAAGCATTCAGACGCTCGAGCCCGCCAGGCCGTCGGAAGACAGCCCAGCGCTGCACCAGTCGCTGCTGCTCGAGGCGCGAGCCCTGGTGCAGCTCGGCCGCCTGGACGAAGCCAAGGCGCTGCTCGAAACCGAGCTCCCGTCGTTCCACTTGTCGCCTGCCGTCGAGACGGACCGGCTTTTCGCCCTAAGCGAGACCTACCTGCGGAGCGGGGCCTTCGACAACGCCCAACGGACGCTGCGGGAGGCCGAGGGCATGGCGGAGTCCGTCGGGATCGCCGAGGCGGCGCGCCTGCACGTGCTTCGGGGGCAGCTGTTGGGTAGGCAGGGGCGGTTCGGCCCCTCTCAGCAGGAGTTCGAAAGCGCGCGGCGACTCGCCGACACCGCCAAAGACGGCCTGACTGCGGGCGAAGCCTCCAACGGCCTAGGAATGCTCCTGCTGATTCGGTCGCGCTACGAGGAAGCGCTGCCGTTCTTTGAGCGGGCGTTCAGGCAGTGGAACGAGGTCGGCGCCGACCACGACGCCTTCCGGGCGGCCAACAATTTGGGCATCTGCTACTCCCGCCTTGGAAACTTCGAAGAGGCCATCAAGTATCGCCAAGAAGCCCTCGAGCGCGTGCAGCAAAGCGCCGGCTTGGGCGATGTCTTGGGCGAGACCGGCAGCCTCTATATGTTGCAGCAAGAGCCCGCCGAAGCGATCCCATACTACCGGCGAGCGCTGGCCGCGGCAATCGAGTATCAGAACCAGCCCGGCGCCGCCCGCTGGTCGAACAACTTGGCCTCCGCGTTGATAGCCACGGGCGACTTCGACGCCGCTGAAGAGGCCAACAATCAGGCGCTGTCATTCGAGTCCGAGCCGCGCTCGCGGGCCTTCCTGCAACTCAACGGCGGCCTGATCGCGAAGGCCCGCGGCCGGCTCGAGGAAGCCGAAGCGGTCTTCGACAGGGTGCTCGCGAGCGCCGGCGACGATCCTTCCGTACGGTGGGAGACGCGCGCCGCCCTGGCCACGCTGCATCTCGACGCCGGTGAGGTCGCGGAAGCAAACGCGAATTTCGAAGCCGCCATCGACGTCGTCGAAAGCAGTCAGGCGGACCTCAGCCACAGCGAGCACAAAATCACTTTCCTTGCCCGCCTGATCTCGTTCTACCAGGAGTACGTCGACGCTCTGATGGAGCAGGGCCGGTACGAGCAAGCGCTGGCTGTCGCCGATTCCAGCCGGGCGCGTATCCTCTCCGAACGCCTCGGCGCGAAGCACGAGGCGAGTCAACGACTCACTGGCGCCGCCTTTCGGACGATTGCACGGCGCTCGCAGGCAACGTGGCTTTCCTATTGGATCGCTCCGCGGCGCTCCTTCCTTTGGGTCGTGGGCCCGGATTCCATCGAGTGGTTCGAGCTGCCTCCCGCCGCCGACGTGGCGCAGCTCGTTGAGCAGTACCAGGGCTTCATCGAGACGGCATTGCGCCATCCGCTCGAACAGGAGAGTGCGGCCGGCCGCCGGCTCTACGAATCGCTCCTTGCGCCGGTGCAAGACCGTCTACCGGCGGATGCTCGCATCGTCGTCACGCCGGACGGCCCCCTGCACCAACTGAATCTCGAAACGCTGCCGATCTATGGCGACCGGGCGCACTTCTGGATCGAGGACGCAGTCGTGGCCGTCGCGCCTTCGTTCGGTGTGTTCGAAAGCCTTCCCGCTCGAATCACAGCTACGGGCGACAAAGTCCTGATCATCGGCGACCCGCTCTCGGAGGATCCCGCGTACCCGCGGCTTTCGCACGCGGCCGCGGAAGTCGCCATGGTCTCGGAGCGGTTTTCAGCGCTTCCACAGAACGTCCACACGGGGGCCGAGGCGACGCCGGCCGCCTACCGCGCCGCGGCGTCCGCCCGTTTCTCCGTGGTGCACCTGGCGGCGCACGCCGAGGCCAATCGGCGCAGTCCGCTCGATTCCGCCATCATCCTGGCGCCGGACGAGTCGGGCTCAAGGCTCTACGCTCGCGATCTGGTCGACATTCCTCTCGCGGCAGACCTCATCACCATTTCGGCCTGTCGCAGCTCGGGAGCTCGCACCTACGCCGGCGAAGGCCTGGTGGGATTCACGTGGACCTTTATGCAAGCGGGCGCCCGCAGCGTGGTCGCGGGTCTCTGGGAGGTCGGCGACCGATCGACGTCCATGCTGATGGACCGACTGTATTCCGAGATCGCGGCCGGTCGACCTCCTGTCGAGGCGCTCCGCGAAGCGAAGCTGTCGCTCCTTCACGGCGACTACTCGAAGCCCTGGTATTGGGGTCCGTTCCAGATCTACGTGCGGTGAAGCGGCGTCCGGACGGGAAACTCGGGTCGGGGAGTCGGAGGGGCGCGGCGTGTCGCTGGCGAAAGCTGGTTCAAGCCCCAAACGCCGAGTTCGGCCTCACCGAGCCAGGCACGGGAGTCTCTGGTCTGGAGGTAACGGGTTGACAACGAGCAAGTTGAGGCTGCGGACCGGGGACTCCCGCCCCAGCTCGGTCGAGTTCAGTCCCTGCGTAGTTCACAGCCCCTGAGCCCGGTGTGCCGAGACGGGCGCGGTCTGGATTGCGATCCTTCCCGTCTACGGCCTTCGGGTGCGCGGGAAAGCCGTAAACGGGAAGGGCAGGTCGCCAAGTTGGGCAGCCACCGCGGCCGCCTCCGGCAGTTACCACAGCAGCGGCACCAGGGCCTTTACGCGCCGCGAGTAGGCGGCGTAGTCGGCGCCAAGGTGCTGCAGCAGCCATTGCTCCTCGTACCGAACGCGCCGCCACACCGCGCCGGAGACCAAGACCAGCGCCAGGACGGCGGAGAACCACGCGTGGAGGAAGATCATCGTCGCCACGTAGAGAACGAGCGCTCCTACGTATCCCGGGTGCCGAATCATGCGGTAGGGTCCGGTTTCCACGACCTTGTGGTCCGGTTGCACGATGATATGCCAAGTGAAAAAGCGTCCGAGCTCGTAGAACGACCAGCTGCGAAGTCCAAGACCGAACAAGGCGACGGCCAGCGCGACGGAGCTCGTCAGGTCCCACTGGAAGCTCCGGGGGTAGCGGAAGTAGATGGCCTCGATGAGCCCGGCGAACTGGCTGACGTAGACCGCCCAGACGAGGTGATTGCCCGTGCCGCGGTCCTGGGCCGGCGCCGAGCGGTCGATGGGCTTGTAGAGCGGTTGAAACAGTTGGGCCGCCAGCCCCAGGGCGCCGAGAATCCACAACTGGGGGTGTTCGAGGGCCTCGAGGTTGCCCACGGCCGGCAGGCCGACGATCGCGGCGGAGACGATGATTCCGAGCCAAAGTTTGCGGGTCATGTCAGCTTTGCTCCACGGCCATGAAATCCTGTATTCGGACGAGGAAGTCTTCGATGGTTTGCGGCGGAGCCTTGGTCAGGTCCTTGGCCCACTCGCCGACGCGCCGGCGGCATTCGTCGGACAGCGGATAGGCGAAAGGACCAAAGGCCCGCGCCGCGAGCATGCAGCCGGAGAAGCGGAAGGCGCGGGCGAAGACCGCGTCCGGCTGTCCGCTTCGCAGCGCGTTCTTGCGGTAGCTCGCCAGGAACCGAGCAACGAAAGCGCGGCTCTGCTCCCCGTAGTCGAGATCCTCGAGCGCCGGGAGCAGGCCGACGGCCAGGAGCGTGGCGACGTCGAAGGCGGGGTCGCCCACGAAGGCGCCCTCGAAGTCGACGATCGCCGGCCGCACACCCTCGCCCACCAGGATGTTCTTGCCCCACAGGTCCGCGTGAACGAGGCACTCGCACCTGCCGGCCATCTCCTGCAATACCGGCCCGGCGAGGTCGGGGAACGCCGCCTGAGCGCCGGCGCCGATCAGACCGCCGAAGATGATTTTCCGCAGCAGCGCTTCCTCTTCCGGCGGACGGAAGGATTCGAGGCCGCGCGTCGAGGAATGAACCCGGCCCAAGGCCGCGCCCAAGGGCTCGGCGGCCGCGATCAGCAGCGAGTAGTCCGCGGGCAGCGTGTCGAGCAGCACGCGGCGACGCCGGCCGACGTCGCTGAGGCCGAGCACGTAGTGCCGCCGGTCGACGAACAGCGTCTCCGGCACTTCGACCGCTCCGCCGGCTGCGTTGGCGAAGATCTGCATCGATTCGGCTTCGGCGAACACCCTTCTTCGCGGCAGCGCCATAGGCAGCTTCTTAGGGCGTTCGGGAACGACCTTGAGGTAGATTCGCCGTCCTCCGACCGTCGCGGTGAACACGAAATTGAGGTTGCTGTGGCGGGTGACTTCGCGGATCACAACGGCTTCCCTGAGTGACGCGCGGAAGTGCCGGCGCACCATTTCCTCGAGCGTCGCCAGGTCCAATCCGTCGGCGAGCTCCATTGAGGGCAGGGCGGATGTGGACATCAAATCGCCTCCTCGAGACCCATGAACTTCAAGCGGCTGTCCTGCATCTCGCGGGACCATTGGTTGGCCAACCCGAGACGCTGTTCGGGCGTCGTCTCGAGCAGCTTGACGCCAGGGGCGAGCTCGTAGCCGGCGAGCCGGCCGGCATGCTGCTCAATGCCCTGTTGGAAGAGGGTCTCGCGCTCGAAGATGATCTCGTTGACGGGCATCTCTTCCCACAGCCGCCGTCCGCGAATCATCACGTCGAGGACGCGCGCCTTGTCCTGCGGGCGCTCCTGGAGGTGGCCGCGCACCACGGCGCTCCCGACGGTGAGGTGCCGAATCTCGTCGATGTTGGCCCCGCGCTCGATGCTGGCCGCGGCGGGGTCGAGGAGCCGCCACTTGCGCTCGCTGAGCTCGGCGGCGGGCGCCAGCACACCCTCGACGAGGATGGTCAGGATGACCACGCCGCAGATGAAGGCGTCCGGCCCCTGCATCGCCTCTTCGCTGAAGGCCTTGAGCGGAAGCAGGACGGCGTCGCGCTTGGAGCCCGCGATGCGCTCGATCGCCGCCGCCAGTTCGGATCGCGGCGAGCCGAGCTCGACCAAGTGCGTGCGAAAAGCGAGCGAGTGACGGGCCTCGTCGAGGAGTTGCGTGGCGTAGAACTCCATGGTCGGGACGTCCGGTGCCAGCTTGACGAGGTCGCTGATCGCGCGAGTCGCCATCTCCTCGGAGATGGAACGAAAGGCGAACTCGTCCTCGAGGGCCGCGCGAAGCGGTCCCGGCCGCCGCATGAAGTCGGGCGTCGACGCGTCGGGGGCGTGCCCGTTGACCAAGCCGAGCCAGGTTCCTTGTGGAACGGCCTTGATCCAGTAGGCGAGGTCGCAGGTCTCGGGCGTGAGCTCGAGCTGGGTGGCGCCTTCGAGCAGGCCCGGGGCTTCGTCCCAGGAGGCCTCTGAAGGAAGCGCGGTGGCGGAGGCGGTGGCGGAGTGGTGCGTCATCGGTCCTAGCTCGGGGTCCCAGATGTCCTGTGCGGCGCGGCGGTCGGGGCGGTCGGCGGAGGCGACGCCGTACCACCGGGTGGCGGCTTTGAACTCGGTCGTCTCGTGCAGGGTGGCGAGCCCCGGGGTCACGACGAAGTCCGGGGAGGCGGCGGGGGCGGGTCGCGTGGTCATGCTTGGCCCTCCTGCGTGCGGAATTGCTCGACGAAGCGTCGGAACATCGGGTTGGGCGCCGGCTCGAATTCGAGTCCGGTAGTTTTGTAGATATTGCCGAAAATGGCGCGGTCGCCCAGCAAGTGGATCGGCATGGCCAGCATTGCCCACTCGAACCGGCCGGTGAGCGCGTACCAAGCGGCCGTAACCGCGGCGACGGACAGGAAGCTGTGGCAGAAGTTATAAAGCGCGTAGAACGCGGCCGGGATCTTACGGTTCTCGGCCGTCGTGCGCTTGTAGTGCCAATACATTCCGGGGAACGTACCGATCAGGTCGCTCCACAGGAACGCCAGGGTGAAGTGCAGCCACCTTACCTCGTCCCAGTGAGCGACGACCAACCCGATCACGCCCAGGAGCATGACGAGCTGCTCGGCCCGGACCAGGTTGTAGTTTGCGCGAGTGAAGAACAGGTTGTGCTTGTCCACGGGTTCTGCCTCCTAGACCTAGTTGAGTTGGAACGAACCGCCCTTGAGATAGGCCGCCAGCGGGCCCCGGCTGCTGAGGCGGGAGGGCGGATGAAACGCCAGTGCGCGGGTGGCGGCGAGCAGGTACGCGACCTGCGGGTCGTTGATAAACGTCATCCCGCCCATCAGCTCGGCGCTGCGGGTCACCACGCGGTCGAGCGCGTTCTGGATCCCGTAGCGAACCATGAGGGCGCGGGCGAGGTTGGCGTCGGTCCGGTCGCCTTGACCGAGCGCGGCGGCGAGCCCTTCGAGGGCGGCCATGGCGGTTTCGGTCTCGATCGCGAGATTCGTCTGCTCGCAGGCCCCGCCGCGGTCGCTGGAGGCGACTCGCTCGACGAGGCAGCTTGCCATCCCGAGATAGGCGGCCGAGACGAGCAGCTCGAACCACAGGAAGCCGGCGGTTTCGACCGGGTCGAGCCGCTCCTGGACCATCGGCAGGAAGACCTGATCTTGCGGGACGAACACGTCCTCGAGGATCAACTGGTCGCTCTCGGCTCCAGCGAGCACGTTGGTCTTCCAGAAAGGCTCGCGGCGGATACCCGCGCTGTCGGCCGGGATGATGGCGACCGCGCGCTCGAACTCACGTCCATCGGTCCCGGGCAGCGCGACGCTGGCGGTAAGTAAGTGCATGGAATGCGAGAGGGTGCAGGGCTTCTTGACGCCGCTGACGAGGTAGCCGCCGTCGACGGGAACGGCCTTCATCGACGGCGCCAGGATGCTCGTGCCCGTCCGGCCCTCGGCGAACCCGGAGGCCACCAAGAGCTGGCCCTGGCAGATGGTCACAAGGAAGTCGCGGCTGTACTCGCCGTACTCGACGAGCGTAGCGAGCGAGAAGCTGTGCATGGTAGCCGCGATGCTGAGCGACGGCGATCGGCTGCCGATAGCGCGCTGGATGCGGACGGCCTCGACCGGCGTCGCGCCGGCGCCGCCGTACGCGGTAGGGACAAGCAAAGCCGGACCTCCGGCTTCGCGGTACCACCCGATGGTGGGATTGCCCGGCTTCTCGCGCTCCTCGAAGCCCAGCTCAGTGAGCTTGGCGTCGAGGCCGGGTAGGTACGCGTTGAGCGTCTGACGCTCGGCGGCTAGATAGTTCATCTCGTGGTCTCCTCTGGAGTTAGAAAGCTTCAGCGCACTCGACAAGGGCGGGTTCCGCAGCGGGGACCCGGAAGCCGTGGCGGTCCGCCAGGGCCGCGAACTCGCACGCCGTCTCGACGTCGAGGTCCAGGCCCAGACCGGTGTCCTGGTAACGCCGTTCGAGAGCGAGCAGCATGGTTTCGGCCATGCAGGCGTAGACCTGGCCAGGATCCAGGTCGATTCGGAAGCTGAGCTCCGAGCTCTTCGGCAACTGCACGACGCCGCCCTCGAGGAAGGTGACATCGGGGCGCGCCAAGCGAACGTCGCGGCTGACGTTCGGCGGACGCGAGATATCGCAGACGATGGATCCGGACGGCAGGTCGTCGGCGCCGAGGACGTCTCCGACCGCGCTGGTGGCGGTGATGATGACGTCGGAAAGCGGCAGCCACCGCGAGGCGTCGCAGTCGGTCGCCGTCCGCTCGGGATGTCGCGTTTCGGCGGCGATCTGAGCCAGGCGTCGACGACTCAACTCGGCGTGTTGGGGGTTGCCGATCAGCGCCAGCCGGCGCGCTTTCGGCGAGAGCAGCAAGGCCATGGCGCGACCGATCGAGCCCGTGGCGCCGACGATCGTAACGGTGGCGTCCTCCAGACGTCGTCCCTGCTGCGCCAGCGCCGCTTCGATCGCTTGCTCGCTCGACAGGGAGGTGTAGGAGTTGCCGGTGGTGAGCGCCGGCAGCCCCGTGTTCTTGAGGTAAAGCCCTCCACGGCTGACGACGGAGACGAATCCGCCCAGACCGATGATCTCGGCGCCGCCGGCGCGCGCCAGCTCGGCCGCCATGCGGATCTCGGTGATCGCTTCACGGTGCGCGAGGCGAGTCAAGTCGTCCGCGGTGCGCGGGACAACGATGAATTGTCCGTGCGCGGATTGGCCCGTCGGGCTTTCGATCCGCGCCTCGCCGACGACGAAGGGATCGAAGTTCTCGGAGACGCAGCGGGCCAGGCGCTCGAGCTGCGGCGTCGAGAGCTGCTGCAGGCTGAGGTCGGCGTCGGCGTAGTTCCGAATCGTGAGCGGATGAAACAGGAAAGCGAACCGTCCGGCGTCGCGTTTCGGGTGAGCGATTCGCAACGCAGGCGGGGCCGCCTTGGCCGGCTGGTAGGGCGTCGGTTCGAACCCGGTGATGTGGGAGGTGAACTGGGCGGTGTCGTGCCGGCTCAGCTCGTACAGCGTCGACTCGAGGGCGTCGAGGAAGTGGTCGCACTCGGCCCAGGTGGCGATGAGCGGAGGCTCGATGCGCAGCACGCCCCCGTGATTGAGCGTGCAACCGAGGCGAACGCCGTGGCGTTCCAGGATGTGACTGGCGACGAGCGGCGCGAAGAAGTCGGTCTCGCCGAGGCTGCCGAGCAAGCTGTCGCGACAGCTCCCGCGGTGCAGGCCGAAGCGTACGCCGAGCATGTAGCCGCGGCCGCGGACGTCCGAGAGCAGGTCGGGATAGCGGGCGCGAATGGCTTCCAGCGCTTCCCACATGAACTCGCCGTTGCGACGGACCTGATCGATCAACTGCCGGTTGTCGCGCTCGAGTAGGTCCAGCGTCGCCAGACCGACGCGGCAGGCGAGAGCGTTTCCGGCGAAGGTGGACGTGTGGTTCAGGGCGAACTCGTCGGTGACCAGTTCAGAGCGCGCCAACACGGCCCCGATGGGGACGAGCCCGCCGCCAAGAGCCTTGGCGAGCGTCATCACGTCCGGCTCGACGCCTTCGGCGCTGCAGGCGAACAGGGCGCCGGTTCGCCCCAGGCCGGTTTGGATCTCGTCGGCGACGAACAGCGTTCCAGTCTCCCGGCAGACTGTCTGGACCTCCCGCAGGTAGCCGGTCGGCGCTTCGACGATGCCGCCTTCGCCTTGGATCGGCTCGACCAGGAAGGCGGCGAAGTCGCGCCCAGCCAGCGCCTGCCGCAGCGCCTCGGCGTCGCCGAACTCGACGTACTCGAAGCCTTCGACGGGCGCGCCGAACGCCTTCTGGTACTTCGGCTTGTTGGTCGCCGAAAGCGCTCCCAGCGTCTTGCCGTGGAAGCCGTTGCTGGCGGCGAGAATCTTCATCCGGCCGGTCGCGGCGCGGCAGAGCTTGATGGCGGCTTCGACCGCTTCGGCGCCGCTGTTCGCGTACGTCACCCGGTCTAGCCCCTTGGGGGCGATCGCGGTCAGGCGCTCAGCCAACTCGCCGGCCGCACCGAGCAGGGAAGGCTGGACGAAGCTCGGCTCCATCGCCGTCTGGAGCGCGTTGACCGCCGCCCAGATGTCCGGGTGATTGAAGCCGAACGGGAGCGCGCCGTACTGCGCCAGGAAGTCGAGGTAGCGGCGGCCTTCTGCGTCGTAGAGGTAGCAGCCCTGGCCGCGGACGAAGCGCTTGTCCAGGCGGAGCTGGCCGAGCGCCCGCGCGAGCCGAGGGTTGACGAACTCCGCGTAGGGATGCGTCGGCTCCATTGCGGCCGGCGTGTGGCCGTTCGTTTCGTGGATCTCTTGAACGGGCATTAGCGACTGACCTTCACGCCTTCCACTCCGGCGAAGGCGACTTCCTCGAACCGAACTGCACCTGCCGCGGCCGTGGCCGGCTCGGGCTCCGGCAGCAAGTCGAACAGCATTTCCGCGAGCGAGCGGAGACTTGGCTCGCCGACGAAGAGATTCTCGAAGGGAAAGCTGCAGCCGATCTTGTCTTCGACCGCCGCCAAGAGCTCGACGGCGGCGAGGGAGTCGAGCCCGTACTCGGCGATGGGCCGATGCGGGTCGAGTCGTTCCGCCGTGACGTTCAGGCGGGCGGCCACTTCCGACGCGAGCCAGCGTTCGAGCTCGCCGCGGTCCAGGGGCCGATCCTCGGCGAAGCTGGCTTCGATCAGGGCCTCGTCCGGGATCACGTTGCGCCAGGCGGCGACGACGTCGAGGTCGCCTTCGAGGAAGTCCCGGCGCGTCGCGCTGCGTTGCGGCTTGCCGCTCGAGGTCTTGCGCGAGGTGGCCGGCTGGATCAGAACGACTTCGTGGGCGGCCACGCCGTGGTCGTTGGCCACCGCGCTGTAGACGGCCTCGCCGACTTCGTCGATATCCACACGCCGCCGCGCCTCGCGCGTCACCTCCGCGACGATAGCGAGGCGCTCCTCGCCGTCGCGCTCGATCGAGAAGGCGACCGTCGAGCCGTCGCGCAGAGCGGGGTGGGCGGCCTCGGCGCTCGCTTCGATGTCTTGCGGATAGTGGTTCCGGCCGCGAATGATGATCAGGTCCTTGATGCGGCCCAGAACGAACAGCTCGCCGTTGCGCAGGACGCCGAGATCGCCGGTGCGCAGGTAGGGGCCCTTCGCCGAGCCGGCGACGCGCGCTTCAAAGGATTCGGCGGTGACCGCGGGTTTGCGCCAGTAGCCGCCGGCGACCGACTCATCGGCGACCCAGATCTCGCCGACTTCGCTCGCCGTGCACAGGCGGCGCGTTTGCGGCTCCACGATGACGACCTCGTCCACCTGGACGCGGCCCGAGCTGACGTACTCCTCGCCGGCGTCCGGCCGCTCCGGCGCCACGGCCCGGCGATGCTTGAGAGCTTCCTTGTCGAGGGTCTCGGTGCAGGGCTTCTCCGACGGCGCGGCGCCGCTGACGAACAGCGTCGTCTCCGCCATGCCGTAGCAGGGCGCGAACGCCTCGTAGCGAAAGCCGCAGGACGCGAACTTCTCGGCGAATCGCCGCAGCGTGGCCGCCCGAATCGGCTCCGAACCGTTGAACGCGACTCGCCAGCCGCTCAAGTCGAGGCCGCCGAGATCCTCGTCACGGACTTTCGCAGTGCAGACGTCGAAGGCGAAGTTGGGCCCGCCGCTGGCCGTCGCCCCGACGCGCGAGACGGCTTCAAGCCACGTCAGGGGCCGGCGCAGGAAGGCGGCCGGCGACATGAGATGGCAGCTCGCGCGGTTGTAGACGGCGGCGAGAATGTTCCCGATCAGGCCCATGTCGTGATACATGGGCAGCCACGACACGACGACGGTCTCGTCGCTGAGGGTGAACGACCGCCGAATCAGCTCCTCGTTGCGCAGCAGGTTGCCGTGGCTGACGATGACGCCCTTGGGCGCCGCGGTCGAGCCGGACGTGTACTGCAGGAACGCCGTCGTCTCGGGCGTAGCCGCGACCGGCGACCAGTCGGCGGATTCGTCGAGCTCGAGCTCGTTGGTGGGCAGCCATTCCACGGCGCGCAGCCTCTCGCTCAGCTCGAGCAGGGTGGCGCGCGTCGCCAGCGTGCCGGTCTCCGTCAGCACGATCGCCGGCAGGCTGTCGTCGACGACGGAGACGAGCCGCGACAGATTGCGGTTCACGCGCGGCGGATAGGCCGGGACGGCGATGACGCCGCTGTACAGGCAGGCGTAAAAGGCGACTACGTAGTCGAGCCCGGCCGGGTACAGCAGCACGGCCCGCTGGCCGGGCGCGTAGCGTTGCGCCAGATAGGCGCCGAGAGCGCGGGCGCGGCGATCGAGATCGGCGAACGACAGGGACCCGACCGGCTCGCCGTCGTCCGACAGCATCGAATAGGCGAGCTTATGAGGGTCCTGCGTCGCCGCCTGGATCGCGACGTCGATAAAGCTTCGTTCTTGGCGCTTCAGGTTCATGGCATTCGTTCCCTTGTCATCTGTCGTTTGCACAGTGGGATTGTGTTGCTGGGCGCTCAGGCGTTTCGCTTAGCCCGAGAAAATCGATGCGGTTTCACGCACACCGCTGGTTTATTCCCTGCATTGCGTGACACGCACACGAGCGAACGCAGCTCATCGGACAAGGCGCAGCCGTCCCGGCCGGCGGTCTAGGCCGGAGGGTCGGTTCCGGAGCGGGCGGACGCGGTCGGCGGTGCGGCTACAGCCGCGGGAGAATCGAGAAGAGGCCCGAGACGTCGGGCGTCTGCGGCGTCTCGGCCGGCGGGTTGGGCGTCCCATCGAGAAACTGCACGGTCACGCGCAGCCCCAGGACGAGGCGAGGGTCGGTTTCCTCGAGCTCGACGAACACTTCGAGAATGTCGCGGTCGCTCTTCTCGGCCGGATCCCCGGTGAGGACGTTCTTGCGCCCCATCACGATCCCGAGACTCGACACGCGTCCGTGCAGCTTGCGGTCTCCGAAGGCGTCGGCGGAAAGGAGCGCGGCCTGACCCGCAACGACCCGTCCGAGGTCGCGCTCGTCCACTTCGGCGCGAACGCGAAGCTTGGAATCGTCGACGATGCTCAGGATCGGCTGCGGCATGACCGTACTGACGACCTCTCCGGGCCGCATGAAGCGCCGCACGACGGAGCCGCCGATCGGCGCCCGGACGCGGCACTTCGCGATGAGGGACTCGATGGTGCGGATGCGTTGCTCGGCCGCCTCGATCTCGGCGTCGGCCTTGGCGAGCTCTTCGGGCAAGGGCTCGGCGTTGACCAGCGTCTCGGTCGCGCGGGCGGCACGCAGGGCCGCATCCGCCGAGTCGAAGTCGTGCCGCGCCTGCTCGACGACGGCGCGGGGAGTGTCGTCGGTCCGGAGCAGCAGTTCCTGCCGGCGCAGGTGCGTTTCGACGGTCGCCAACGCGGCTTCCGCTCTCATGGCTTCGGCGGCGGCTTGACGGCGCTCTTCTTCGCGGCTGCCGCGGACGAGCCGAGCTTTCGCCTGGCGGGCTCCGTCGGCGGCGGCGCGGGCTTGGTCGAGCTCGGCGCGCAGCTCGTCGCGTTGCACGACCGCGACGACGTCGCCGGCCTCCACGCGGTCTCCCTCGTCGAAAAGCACGGCGGAGAGCACGCCGTCGATGCCGGCGGCCAAGTGGACGCGGTCGGAGACGCCTTCGATCCGCCCGGGGGCGGCGAGAACGATGGGAGCTTCCACCTCCGAGGTCGACGCGGCGTGAGCGCCGGCCCGCTCGAACGGTCCGGCAAGGGTGCCGGTCTGCCAGCCGAGAAGGAAGCCGGCGACTGGGCCCAGAACGGCAAAGATCAAGCGATTTGCTCTCATCGTGAAACTCCTGCATCCTCGATCACGCGTCCGTCGCTCATCGTGATGACGCGGTCGCATTTTCGGAGCCAGCGGTCGTCGTGGCTGACGACGACGGCGATGCGGCCTTGCATCGCCGAGACCTGCCGAAGCAGGTCGGAGACTTGTTCGCCCGAGGCGTGGTCGAGCGAGGCGGTGGGCTCGTCGGCCAGCAGAATGAGCGGGTCGTTCACGAGGGCGCGCGCGATTGCGACGCGCTGCTTCTCGCCGCCGCTGAGCTGGTCGGGATGAAGATGGGCCCGGTGGGCGACACCGACGCTCTCGAGGGTTTGTAACGCGCGCAGCCGGTTGTCGCGGTTCCGCCGTCCGCCAATCTCGAGCGCGATGAGTACGTTTTCCAGGGCGGTGAGGGATTTGAAGAGGCGGAACGCCTGGAAGACGTACCCGATGTAGCGGCTGCGCAACCGCCCGGCGACGTCCTGGTCGAGGCCCTCGGCCGCGGTTTCCATGATTCGGACGCTGCCGCGGTCAGGGTTCAACAGGCAGCCGAGCACCGACAGCAGGGTGGTCTTGCCGCTGCCTGACGGCCCTCTCACCAAGGCGACTTGGCCGGGATGGAAGGTCAACGTCACGTCGCGCATCGCCTGGACGGCCGCCGGGCCGGCGCCGTAGGCGACGTTCACGTTCTCGATGGCGAGGGTGGGAGTCATGCGCGGAACACCTTGGCCGGCTCGACGCTGACCGCTTGGCGGACCGAGACGATGGCCGCGAGGCTGCACATCACCAGGCTGACGAAGATCATGCCCGCCGGGAGCCACCAGGTCAGGTACACCCAGGAGATGCTGTAGCGAATCCAGTGCACCAGGGGAATGGTGATGGCGATTCCCAGGACGCAGCCGATCGCGCCGCTGGCCCAGGCCTGGATCAGGACCACGAGTTGAATGTAGGACCGCGAGGCCCCCATTGCCTTGAGCGTGGCGAACTCCTCGAGGTTCTCCATCGTCGTCGAGTAGATCGTCTGCGAGACGATGACCGCGCCGACGAGAAACCCGAGCAGCGCCGCGGTCAAGATGGCGCTGCCGGCCCCGGTGAGCATCGTCCAGTAGATCTGCGCCTTGCGGGAGAACTCGTCGCTGAGCCAGACGTTGACTTCCGGCATCCGGCGCTGGAGCTCGGCCTGCAGCGCTCGCAAGTCCGCTCCCGGCGCCGCCTGCACGCCGAGGAAGTGAACCTCCGGCGTGCCGAAGCCCAAGTAGTTCAGCGCGTCCTTGTAGTTCGTGAAGATGTAGGGCTGCCCAAAGAACGACCCGAACTCATCCACAATCCCGGCGACGGACGCGCGCTGCCGATTGATCTCGACATTGACGCCGACGTGGCTCACTTCGAGCAGCTTGGCGTTGCTCTGGTCGAGCAAGACCATTTCGTGGCGCACCGCGCCGTTGTGGCCGTCGAGGTAGGGCAGGGGAAAGACGCCGCCCAACGGCGCCTCGGCGCCGAGGACGTAGACGAGCTGGCCCTTTCCCGAGGGCATCTTCCAGACCGCCGCGCCGGTGATGAAGCGCTGAACGCCCACCACTCCCTGAGCGCCGAGAGCGATCTCGCGGAAGCGCGCCGGCACCGGCGTCGCGCACTCGAAGCAGGGCACGCCTTTGGCGGCGATCCACAGATCGACTTCGGCGGCGTCGATGACGCGCGAGGACGCCCGGATGAAGCCGGTGAGCAGGCTTCCTTGGAAGACCATCAAGAAGACGGAGAACGCGATGCCGCAGAGGGTCACCGCGAATCGACCCCGTTCGTGCGTGAGGTTTCTCCACGCCAAGCGCATACCGTATCGTGCGTGGGCCGTCCGCGGCGTTTCGCTGGACCCCAAAAAAACCGACGGACGCCCCGAGGGGCGCCCGTTTCCCAGCGAAATTCGATTCCGGCCCTAGCCGCGACTCAGGGCGGAGCGATCCGTGCGCCGCACCACCGCCGGAGTCTGCCACAGGCGCACCGCACCGGAGGCGACCAGCAGGCCGGCGATCGTGGCCGTCGCGGCCAGCCAAGCGTTCGGGTCGTCCCGCAGAATCGGCGTCAGATAGAGCGCCGTCCCCAGGGAGAAGATGGGGGTGAAGACGAGGCAGTGAATTCCTTGCAGGCCCAGGAACCGCCGGGGAAAGCGGTAGGTCCCGGACACGCCCATGTAGTACACCTGCATCATGTGGCGAAGGGTCCACACGGCTGCAATCGTCCAACAAACGGCGTGCCCGAGGGGCGTACTCGCGATCTCCCGGGCGTGAGCGAGCGAGGTGTACGACCAGCCGAGGATCGCGGCGGCGATCCAGAAATTGAATACCGGTAGAAGATTCCGGTTCGTGCCGTCGAGGGAAGCGACGGTGTCTTTCCATCGCAGCGCGAACGGGAAGAAGAAGTGAAAGATGCCGAACAGGAGGTGGTAGACGCCACCGATCAGGACAGCGGTAACAGCGATTTGTTCCATGGGGGACCTCGGGTACAACTCTGACCGCCAGGTTAAGGCGGGGCGCGGGGGCCTCACAAGAGACGTCTTCGAGTGACGCTCGAGCGAGCGATACGCCATCGAGGGATGAAACGGTGGGGCCGCCGGCGACACAACAAGGGAAGTGACAGCGACAGCAAGAGCCCTGTTCGAGATTGCGGATTGGGCCGCCAATCTGAAGCTGCATGACATCCCCCGGGCGGTTCGCGAGGAGGCCAAGAACCAAGTCTTCTCGATGCTCGGCGCCGTGCACAGCGGATACGCGAGCGGGATTGGGGGAAGGCTGCAGCTTGCCGTCCGTCCGACCGGCGCCGGCAGGGCGAGGATCTTCCCGTCCGGGCAGCGGACTCGGGCGGTCGACGCGGCGGCGCTGCTGTCGGCCTGGTCGATGGCGCTGGACTACGACGACGTCATGCTCGGCGGACATACGGGCCACTCGTCGGTGCTCGTGCCGTTCGCCGTCGCGTCCGAAGAGGGCCTGGATGGCAGCTCAGTCCTGTTGGCGCAGGTCGTCGCGAACGAGGTCGCCGCGCGCATCAATACGTGCGTCGCCTTGGGCCCGACTCGGGGCCAGATGGCGGCGGACCTGCACCTGCTCGGGACGGCGGCCGCGCGCGCGAAGCTGGAGGAACTGCCGGCCCAGGCGTTCGCCGAGCGACTGCTGATGTCGATCTGCTACTCCCTACGCGGATCCTACCCGGCGTTTCTCGGGTCTGACACGAAGGCGCTATGTGCGGCTTGGCCCCTCCGCCAGGGGTTTGCGGCGTTCGACGCGGCCGCCGGTCTCAACCCTAACCCCGGGGCGCTCGACGCCCTCTTCGAAGCGCGTTCGCCGTCGCCCCAGCCGGAGTTTCTGGGCGGCCTCGGGGGCCGCTGGCACACCCAGACAAACAGCTACAAAGCCCGCCCCGGGTCGGCCTACCTGCAGGCCGCGGCCGAAGCCACGGAGAGCATCAAGGGCCGCCTCGGCCCCGGCGCAGCCCCGATCGAGCGAGTCGAGGTCGCGGCATCCCTGTTCACACTCGGGATGGATCGCACCTCCGAGCCCTACCTGCGAGGGCGGGATTCAAGCCTGGCCACACTCACGTTCTGCACCCGCTTTGCGGTCGCCTGCGCGCTGCGCCACGGACGTTTCGACGCCGTGGCGATCGAGCGGGCGCGCGGCGACGAGGGCGTTTGGGCGTTGATGAACCGCGTCGTGTTGCGTCATGACCCGAAGCTGACTGTTGCCGCCTTGTTAGGCGACATGCCGGTCGGAGCGGCGCTCAAGAGCGCTTCCCGCTGGGAGCGCCTTGGATTTCTCGCGAGAGGAGGGGGCCGCCACGGTTCGGCGGGCTCCGCGATCTCGACCCTCGAAAAGCTGGCCGTCACGGCCGCCGTCGCGCGCGCGCCGCAAAAACCGATTTCCGACGACTTTGCGGCGCTTCGCAAGCCGCTCGGCGCGCGCGTCTCCGTTCGACTCGAAGGAGGACGTATCGAAGAGGAAGAGGTGGCGTTGCCCGTCGGATTCGCCGGCTCGCTCGACGCCGCCGGTCGCCGTGCGTTGACCAGGGCGAAGTATCTCGCGTGCTGCGCCGCCTCCAACGGTCCCGTCCGGGCCGCCCGAGCGGCCGATCGAATCGACCGCCTCGATCAGCTCGACGCCGCCGGGTTTCAGGAACTTGTCAATCTCAACTGTCTCACTGAAACGGATGCCCCCCGAGACGCACTACCCCAAAGGAGGTACGACCGTGAAAGTGAGACTGAGCCCCAGAGAAGAGCAGATCGTTGAGCTTGCGGCCGAGGGTCTGCCGAACAAAATCATCGCCGACCGCCTCGCCATCAGCGTGTGGACCGTCGGCACCCACTTGCGCCGCATCTTCAGCAAGCTCGACGTTTCGTCGAAGACTGGCATGGTCGCGCGCTACTTGCTCGCGCAGAACACGGTTTCCGCCGTGGCGCGCGGAGTCGAGCGTTAGCCATGTCGGCCGTCCCCCTCGCCCTCGAGCGGGCCGACGAGGCCCTCAGCCGGTTCGTCGACCATCCATCCGGCTACCTGTGTCTGTCCGACCGCAACGAGCGATTCACGAGCCCGCGGGCGGACGGATTCGTCGCCTACCGGCATCAGGGCAAGCACCTGATCTGCCTCGGAGGCGTTCATGCGCCCGAATCGTCGCGGAGCGCTTTGCTGGACGAGCTCTTGGCGATGGCTGAATCACGGCGCCGCAAATTGGTCTTCGTCCAGGTTCCGGCCGATCAGACCGAGCTGTTTCGCTCCCGCGGCTTCGTGGTCAACAGCATGGGCGCGACGTTCGCTTTGCATCTGCCCTCGTTCTCGCTCGGCGGATCGCACAAGATGAAGCTGCGCAACAAGATCAAGCGGGCGCGCAAGCTCGGAGTCGAGATCGTCGAGGTGGACCGCGACCTGCCGCGCAACGCCGACGTCTTCGAGGATCTGAGAGCCGTTAGCGAGGCTTGGCTCGAAGGAAAGCACAAGAAAGAGCTGGACTTCATGATCGGCGAGCTGGGCGGTCCGGAAGACGCCGACCGCCGTATCTTCGCCGCCCGCGACAACTCGGGTGCCACCTGCGCGTTCATTACCTACGTCGCCGCCTACGGCAGCCGCCCGGGCTTCCTGCACGACCTCACACGCAAGGCGCCCGATGCGCCGACCGGCGTGATGGAGCTGATGAACCTGACGGCGATCGAGCGGTTTGCGGCCGAAGGCGTCAAGTACCTGCACCTCGGCTTCACGCCGTTCGTCTCGTGCGGCGGCGACGGTCCGGAAGACAGTCCGGGGGTGGCCTGGTTCATCCGGATGCTCGAGCGTCACGGCGCAGCGGTCTACCCGTCGCAAACCCAGTCTCACTACAAGCGGAAGTGGGGGCCGCAGATCATCGAGCCGGAGTATGTAGCCTTCCGTCCGCTTTCGCTGCGAGCCATCTTCGATTTGTTGGTTCTTACGCGCTCGATCTAGGAGAAGCGTCGCCATGCGTTGGATCTTCTTGCTCGCCCTTCTCATCTCGCCGATACTCGAGGCGGCTCCGCGCCTCGAGCTGAGCATGCGCCGCGCGATCGAATTGGCTCTGTCGGAAGAGGGCAGCGCAAAGTTGCAGGCCGCCCGGGAGCTTACGGTCCAGGCCGAAAGTCGCGCCACCGAGGCCAAGTCCGCACTCCTGCCCAATTTCGAGATTGCAGCGGCGGCGCAAAATGTGACGACGAACCTCGCCGTCATTGGCTTGACGCCGGAGACTCTCGGTTTCCCTATCCCGGACCGAGTGGGCCCGTTTGGCGTCTTTGACGCCCGCTTGAATTTCGGCCAGAAGGTGTTTGACCTGAGCTCGATCTATCGCTACCGCGCTGCGAAGGCAAGCGTCGAGGCGACTCGATTCGAAGTCGGAGCGGCTGCCGAGAAGGTCGCCGGCGATGTGGCGCGTGCGTATCTGGCGGCTCTGCGCGGGGAGTCTCGCGTAGCCCGGGAAACCGCCAATTTGAAGTTCGCCGAATCCCTGCTCGAGTCCGCGAAGGCGCAACAGACCGCCGGCGTTGGCTCCGGGCTGGACGTCATCCGGACGAATGTGAATCTGGCCGCGGCGCAACAAAAGCTCGTCGCCGCGGAGACCGAACGGCGGCGGGCCCGACTGCAACTGAGTTGGTTGGCGGGCCTGCGAATGGATCTCGACTTCGCGTTGACGGACGAGTTGGAGCCTCCTCGAGACGAGCTTCCAGGCAGCGAGGCGGCGATCGAGGACGCCATGAGGTTGCGGCCGGAGTGGCAAGCCCAGGAGGCCGTCCTGCGGCAGGCGGGTCTGGCCTCCCGCTCCTCGCGGGCCGAGCGCCTCCCAACCGTGGAGGCCTTCGCCGACTACGGCGCATTGGGCTCGAGCCCGCTTGACGCCCTCGGTTCCCGCTCGGCCGGGGTTTCGATTCGGATTCCGGTCTTCGACGGTTCCCGCCGCAAGGCGCACCGTAGCCTGGCCGCTTCCGAGTACCGACGGCAGCGCGCTGAGGCCGAGGATCTCCGGCTGCGCATCGAGTTCGAGGTGCGGACAGCCCTGGACCGGGCGCAGCGGGCGTCTGGCGATGTCGCCGCCGCCGATGCCGCGCTCGAGTATTCCGAACAGTGGTACGAGAGCGCCCGGAGGCGCTACTATGCCGGCGCAGAGGACAACCTGGCGGTCATCCAGGCGCAGAACCAATTGGCCGGCGCTCGAGACAGACAAGCTGAGGCCGTCTACGGCGCCAACGTGGCTTGGGTCGAGCTCCAGCAGGCCGTCGGCAGGCTGCGAGAAGACCTGGTCGGTGCGCCGAACGCGGGAATCGCAGAAGAATCCGCCGCCCGGGCATCTTTAAGGCGGTATCGTCGCTTTAGGGAGTAGTCGAGGAATCGCTCGCACAACGACAAAGGCGAACCGATTCGCTTCCGCGAAGGTCGCCCGCGGAGAGAAGAAACCGATGCTGACCTTCTATTCGTTTGATGGCGACTACGTCCGGAAATTGGCGGCTGGAGACCCTCCGGTCGAAGCCCACTTCGTCGAATACTTTCGCAGCCTTCTGCTGATGAAGCTGCGCTTTCGGTTGGGCGCCTACCAGGAAGTCGAGGACTTGATCCAGGAGGTCTTCGTCCGCGTGCTTCGCAGCCTCCGCCGCGGCGCGATTCAGCATCCGGAGAGGCTGGGAGCCTTTGTCAACTCCGTCTGTAACAACGTCGCGTACGAAAATCTGCGGCAGCGCAGCCGGACCACCAGCCTGGACGAAGATGCGCCGGAGCGGCGCGACCCCAGCGTGGACCTCGAGAGGGATCTGCTTGCGGACGAAACCAAGCTGCGGGTGCGGGCTCTCATCAACTCCCTCAACCCGCGAGATCGGGACATTCTCAAAGCGGTGTTTCTCGAGGAGCGTGACAAGGATGAGGTCTGCGCGGAGTTCGATGTCGATCGGAACTATCTCCGCGTACTGCTCCATCGCGCCCGGCGACGACTCCGTCACCTGATGGCGCGCCGAGAGACCGCAGCCGGCGTCCACTGAGCGGCCCCACAGGGCCTACCTTGCGACGAAGAATCTAGCTCCGCCTCCCGGAGGCACTAGCCCAACGGCTGCCGGACAGCGGTCAAAGCCGCCGTCCGGCAGCACGACTCCAGGGCCAGTCAGGTGACGCGACCCGGCAGGCGTCCGCTGTCCCCTGTGTCGACGCCTACGGTTGTTTCGGCGCGACGACAAGACCGTCGCCGACGAGCGCGTAGCCGGGAGGCGGGGCGCCGTC
>CAWFOP010000006.1:0-192084 GCA_963817465.1 uncultured Acidobacteriota bacterium
ATTCGAGCCCTCGGCGTAGATGCGGATGCGGTGGTCGGTGAAGGTCATGTTCGGCGTCGGCTCTGAGCGTTGCATGTGGCAACCGATGCACTCGCCGTTGGGCTCGCGGGGGCAGGTCGAAACGCCGCCGGCCTCCCCGTTGTGGCAGCTCAAGCACACCCCGCGATAGAACGCCATATCCGCCGCGGCGTCATCATGCGGATCGTGGCACGTAACGCACGTCAGATTGTCGCTCTGCTGGAAACACCGGCTCGCGAGCAGTCCCATCGGCTGGAAGCGCACTGCGACCGGGTCCGTCTTTTCGGGTTGCGGATCCATCTTTCCGGGCTTGGGGTTGCGATGACACTGCCCGCAGAACGCGACGCTTTCGGCCGCGGCCGCGGGAGCCGTCTCGATGGAACTCCGAGCCGCGGCGATGTCGCCCGCAGTCGCCGCGGCGATATGGTCCGCGCCGGGGCCGTGGCAGCGTTCGCACCGCACGCCCGGCTCCATCGCTGACAAGTCGAGCTTTGAATCGTCTCGTTTGACGTTTGCGGCGTGGCAGTTGAAGCAGCGAAAGGCCGTGTCCGGCGGCTGATCGATCCCCAAAAGGTCGCGCGCGGCCTGCGGCGGCGGCATCGGATGGCCCACGGTGATTCCCGGCCGGCCCTTGCGCGGATAGAACGAGACGCGGTGCTCGACATACCGCCCGCCGCGCCGCCCGACAGCCGTCAAACCCTGAGATCCCGCCCCGAACGTCCACTCGAGCAATAGGGTCGCCTCATCCTCGACCACCCTCGAGATGTCGCTCTCGCGACGGGTCGCGACGGCGAGCAGCCCGTCCGCGGCTCGTTGGTAGCTGTATGCGACGCCGCCGCGCTCGCGCAGCGCGAGCTCTTGTAGACGGTCGGGCAGGGCGGAGTCGAGGATCGGCCGCAACGCGAGCGCATGGCGGCTAGCCGCCTGGCGCTCGTATTGAGCCGAGTGGCACGGGGCGCAAGCCGCTGAACCCACGTACGAATTTGCGGCAATCAGAGGCAGCGCACACAACCACCCCAGCGCCGCGACCTTGCTCGGCACGCGCCGAATTATAGCGCTTTTCTCAGCTTGAATGAGTCCGGACATTTCATGGCGTCCCGCCATATTAAGACGGAACTGCAAATAGCGAGGGATCACAAATAATCATTGATTGCTTCATTGGAATAGGATATCCTTCAGACGCTGGTATATCTTTACGGCGAAAATTCTTCCGGGACAAGAGGGATTTCCGTCGTTGTAGCCGGCGAACTGGTTTGGCGATAAGGCCGATGGGGGGCCTTGTCGAGCGGAAAACGGAGGTGTGTCCGCCGTCACGCGATCCGACTTGGCGTGTTTCGCTAATCGTTTCGCACCGGAGGTGACTCCGCCGACGGAGGATGCCACGGAGCGCCGTTTCATGCGGTGCAAGTCGTCCACGGGTCGACTGCGCCGTCCTTTCAGTCCGTGGCGACTGCTGCGATGTTTGCAGATAGGGGGTCTTTGATGAATTCGTTTAAGCTTGCGATTGCAGGTTTACTGCTTGCTCCTTTTCTTCTTTTTGGTCAGGGAAGCACCGGCTCGATTCTCGGCACCGTGACCGACCCCACCGGGGCGGTCATACCCGGCAGCCAAGTGACAATCACCAACGTCGATACCGGCATTGCGAACGAGGTCACGACGAACGAGGTGGGCAACTACGTCGTCCGCTTCCTGCAGCCTGGACGCTATAGCGTTCAAGGCGCGGCTGAGGGATTTAGCCGCGTTCTGCGGGAAAATATCGTCCTCGAAATGACGCGCGAACAGCGCGTCGACTTGCAGTTGTCGCCCGGCCAGGTCACCGAGGTCGTCGAAGTGACCGCGGCCCCGCCGCTGCTGGAAACCGAGACCGGACAGCAGTCGACGACCATCGAAAACAAACTGATGGTTTCGCTGCCGCTGCTCGGCCGCAATCCGCAACTGTTGATGCGGCTTGCGCCCGGCGTCGTGCAGCGCGGCGGCTCCACGATCACCAGCGGCGGAGTCGTGCGCAAGGATCCCTACTTCCTTGACGGCGCGCACAGCAGCAGCCACGTCTGGAGCGGCAACCCGGTTAACCCCAATCCCGACGTGCTGCAGGAGTTCAAGGCCATCACCAACAGCTTCTCGGCCGAATACGGCGAGACCAGCGGCGCGATCATGTCGGCGACGACGAAGTCGGGCACGAACCAATTCCACGGCGTGCTTTGGGAATTCCTGCGCAACGACAAGCTCAACGCCGGAAACTTCTTCAGCCACCAACGCCCCGTTCTGCGGCGCAATGAGTTTGGAGGAACCATCGGCGGTCCGATCGTCAAAGACAAAACGTTCTTCTTCTTAGCCCTCTCGTTGCAACGCATCAAGGGCTCGGCGGCCTTTACGAACCTGACCGTCCCGATCGATCCGTTCCGCAACGGAGACTTCTCTTCGTTGTTGGGAAGCCAGATTGGAACCGACGCCTCAGGCAACCCCGTCTTCGGACGCCAAATCTTCGATCCGTCGACGACCCGTGACGCGGGCGACACCGTGGTCCGCGATTCCTTCGCCAATAACACGATTCCCGTCTCGCGAATCAGCCCGGCCGCGGCCACCATGACGGGGCTGTTTCCGCAGCCTCAGACCGCCGATCCGTTTCGGAACTTCAACGCATTCGGCTCGACGGGCGATAACAGCATCGAGTGGAACCTCAAGATCGACCACCACTTCTCGAATTCCGATAAGGTGATGACGCGCCTGAGCGCCGTCCGCGGCAAAAGCGAACGGCCATGCGCCTTCCCGGAGCCGGGCGGCGGCGGCGCCTTAGGCGAATGCGCTCCTTCGCTGACGAATGCACGCTATCAGATCGTCGCCAACCACGTGCACACGTTCAGCGCGCGGGCGGTCAATTCGTTTCAAGTGTCATGGTTCAATGTCTACCCCAAGCGCACCGTCGCCGGTTACGGCTCGGTCAGCACGAACAGCCTCGGCATCTTCGGTCTTCCCGACGGCGCTGACCCCAAGGGCACGCCGACGGTCGATTTCCAGAACTTCCGGAACCTAGGCAGTTCGGGAGACACGCTGTTCTTCGAGCTCCAAAACAGCTACGGGTTGGTCAACACCACGTCGATGGTCTTCAACAGCCATACGATCAAGTTTGGCGGCGAGGCGCGCAAGGTCCGTACCGACAACCTGCAGCCCAACCCCGGCAACACGCGCTGGGGATTTCAGAACACCTTCACCGATCAACGCGGCTTCAGCGGCTCCGGCTTCGACTATGCCAGCTTTTTGCTCGGCCTGCCTACGTCGTTGAGCTACCGCATCTTCCCCGGCTTCTTCGGATCGCGCGCCTCCATCTACGGCTTGTTCCTGCAAGACGATTGGCGCGTCAACGACAAGCTGACGCTCAACATCGGCATGCGCTGGGATGCGCCGACGTATTACCACGAAGTCAAAGACCGCAGCGGCGTCTTCGATCTCGAGCAACGCCGGATTCAGCAATACGGCCAAGACGGCTTTCGCCGCACGCCGTGGAAGAACGACTGGCTCAACTTCGGACCGCGCTTCGGCCTGGCCTACCGCGCCACCCCGTCGACCGTGATCCGCGCCGGCTATGGCCTGTTCACGATCGGCACGATGAGCAGCGGCGCATTCGGCTTCCTGCAGCCCGAGCCGATCTTCGCCGACGCGGATGTCGGCCGCTACAACACGATCGATCAGATCAATCCGCGCACGACGCTCGACCAAATTCCTTACGCGCCCGCCGACAAGACCGGCAGCAACTCCAATTCGGTCACGGTGTATCCGGACAACAACGCGATGTCCTACATGCAGCAGTGGAACCTCAACGTTCAGCGGCAGGTGGGCAAAGTGATGTTCGAGGTCGGTTACGCCGGGTCGAAGGGGACCCACCTCGGTTACGGCGGCTATAACCTCAACGCGATTCCGCTCGACCAAGCCGCCGAGGCGCGCGGGCAACGCATTGCGCCTTACGTGCTCTTCCCGGAGTACCCGTCAGGCGTCAACATCAACACCTGGATCGGAGACTCGGTCTATCACGCGCTGCAGATAAAGGCGGAACGCCGCTATTCCAGCGGTTTGGGATTCCTTTTCGCCTACACCTGGCAGAAGACGATCTCGCGCGGCGATGAAGGTTATCGCGACCCGCTCAACAATCGCAACGTGGATCGCGGCGTGGAGCAAAACTCGGTGCCGCAGCGGATCTCTCTCGGGTTCAACTATGACCTGCCGTTCGGCCAAGGACGTCCTTGGGTGCAGTCGGGTCCCGCGTCATGGTTTATCGGCGGCTGGCAGTTGAGCGGCATCCTGACGATGCAAGGCGGCTTCCCGATGAATCCCGGGCTGGCGCAAGACAGTTGCGTCTGCGGGTCCACGGGGCGTCCGAACGTCGTCGGCGATCCCGTTCTCGACGGTTCCCAACAGAGCCTCGACCGTTGGTTCAATGTCGAAGCATTCGCGCAACCGCAGCTCTATACGGTGGGTGACGCCGGGCGCGGCCTGTTCTATGGCCCGGCTCTGCGTGGTCTCGACCTCAACATCGCCAAGCGATTTGAGGTGACTGCGCTCAAAGAAGGCGCCGCCTTCGAAGTGCGCGGTGAGCTCTACAACATCACGAACTCCCCGCAATACAGCAATCCGAACATTTCGATCGGGTCCGCGAACGCCGGCAGAATCACTTCGGTCGGCGGCTCGCGCGAAGTCCAACTCGCGCTCAAGTTCTACTGGTAGCGTCGTAGAAGCGCTCGAACATTAGGGCCGTCCTTCACGGGGCGGCCTTTTTCTTTCGCCTTCACTCGGGATCGTCGGCGCGGCGCAACGCCGGCATGACGGCGTCGCGCTTGCGCTGCAAGGCCTTCAACGCTTCGGCTTGCGCCCGCGCATCTTCATCGCGACCCACGGCTCGATAAGCGCGCGCCAGGTTGATGCGCGATAGGGAATAGTCGGGGTCGAGCCGTACCGCGCCTTCGAGCGACAGGATCGCTTCCTGATTGCGTCCCGCGTCGAGCAGCGCCTTCCCGAGCAGCGCGTGCGCGGGCGCGAATCGTCCGTTTCGCTCCAGCGCCTTCCTCAGCAGCGGTTCGAGCTCCTCAGCGGCGGCGCCTTGCTTGTCCTTGGCGAGCGCCACGTAGTAGTAGCCCCTGAACTTGTCAGGATTGTCGGCCAGGTAGCCCCGCGCGGCGTTTTCGGCGTCTTGAAAGCGGCCCCGCTGCAAGTGCGCTTCCATCAAGCCGTCCAACGCCAATCCCATTGACGGGTCGCTTTGGAGGCAGCTCTCAAAGACCGGCGCCGCTTCGTCATAGCGGTGCAGTTGATTCAGAGCGAGTCCGCGTCCCAATTGCAGCACTGTGTTGTCGGGCTCGATCTCGAGCGCATCCGTGAACACCTGGAGAGCGTCGCGCGCGTTGTCGTGCGTCAGCAGCAGTTGCCCGAGATGCAGGCGGTACACGGTGTTTTGAGGATTGAGGTCGATGGCGGCTTGCGCGGCCTCGGCCGCCCGCACCGGATCGCCCAACCCGTCCCAAGCCCGCGACTCTAGGTAGCGTGCGCCGGCCGAGTCGGCGCCGCTCTGCTGGAGCTGCTGCAGGGCTTCACGGTAATGGCCTTGCGAAATCAGGGCTTCCGCTTCATTGGGCTGCTGCGCGAGGCACAGAGCGACGCCTGCGGACAACGCAGCGATCCAGCCGAGGCTCTGCAAGGAACGATTCAAGCGTCGCGTCCCACGCTGATTCTAGGCGACGGTCGAGCGGATGTCATGAAAGGCGCCAGTCACCTCTGACGATGCTCGTCCTTCGACGCTCACAATGCGGCAGTCTCGCTGATCCGCTCCACCTTGAGGCTTGCAACTTTGACTTCGTAGACAGCGGGGCGCAGCAGGTCCTTAAGCGAGCCGACGATCCCTGGCCAGGCCTTGACGATCTTCCACGCGAAATCGTTCCAGGAGATATTGGTCCAGCCGGGCGCCAGATAGACGTAGCTTAGGTCGGACTCACGAAGAGCAGCTCGCTCCACCTTGTTTCTCAAAATCCGACCGTCACCGCCGATGATTACCGGCTTATCGAAGCGGTGAGCGCATGCAGCGATCCACTCGGCGTCGGGTGTGCCGCGGCCGAATTCCTCGGTCAGGTGGCGGACGTCATTCCGGGTATCAAATGCGTTGAGCAGGCGGACAGCCTGAATCTGGAAGTTCTCGTCCGCGAGGAATATCACGCCGCCCGCTCGAGTTGATCTTCAAAGCGAGCGGCGTCGAGTACCTGCCCTTCACTGAGTCCGAACAGATCGGCTATTAGCGCCGCGTCTCCGCCGTTCGCCTGGAGCTGTTTCGCGATGACCCAGGTGTGAATCCCCGTTGCGCCGACGACCGGCTTGCCCTTTGCGACGCGCGGGTCGATCGCGACGCCCTTCGCGATTCTCCACAACAGCGCCAGATCCGTAAGGCGATCGTATTCGATGCCGCTGAGAGCGCCCTTGAGTTGAGTGAACATCAACTGCCGGCTGATGGCGTCCCAGAAGACTTTCTCTTGGACTCGGCCCGCCGCTTCCACAATAATGCGGTGTCCGTCGGTTTGAAGCTTGGCGTGAGAGAAGGGGTGCGGCGTCCCCAGGTCTTACTGGATGGCGGAGTAGGCCTTCCGGATGACGGGCATCGTCACGCCGGCGGAACGGAACTGTCCCACAACGTAGGCGTCGATCAAGTCTAGAAAGCTGATGGCGTAGTCGCCGTCTCGAGACTCGTAGTCGCCTCGAAAAACAGGCTGGCGACGATCTCGGCCCTCCTTGCCCTTGAACCAGGCTCTGATGCGTGAAGCGTGGAGGCCCGTGTACCGCGCGGCCTCGCTGAGCGAGTACGCGGCCAGGCCCGGCTCGGGAAGTTTGAGGCCGTTTGTGCCGAATTCGATGGGAGCTCCGACCGCCACAGCCTCATATTATTGCGAGAACGCACTTGCGGTCTAGGTGCGAGCCTCGCTTCCAATCGGGGCGTGACGCCGCTTCGCGGCGTATTACAGGCGGGAGCGCCTGTAATCACTCAATGCGCGGCGGCTGGGCCCGAGGAGCCTTCGGGCTTTTTCATGAGCAGGACCAGAGGGACCATCGCGATGAACAGCACCGCTAGGCCGCGGAACACGTCGAGGTACGCTAGGATCGCCGCTTGGCGCTGCACGACCCCGAACATCGCCGCGTAGCTTTGCTGCGCGGCCGTCGACAGCGGGGCGCCGTGGGCGTGCATCAACTGGCGCATGCCCTGGAGCGCTTGGCGGGCTTGGGGGTCGTAGGGCGTGATGTGGCTGACCAGGCTGGTGATGTGGCTTTGTTGCACGCGTTCGACCATGGTCGTCACCGCCGCGATCCCCATGCTGCCGCCGATGTTCCGCATCAGGTTGAAGACGCTTGTGGCGTTGCCCATCTGCTCTTTCGGAATCGCGTTCATCGAGACCGTCGTCAGCGGGACGAACAGCAGCCCGAGCGAAAGTCCTTGAACGAATTGGGGCCAGAAGAAGTCCCAATAGCCGGCTTGCAGGCTGAGCTGCGAGAACTGCCACAGCGTAAACGCAGCGAGCACCAGGCCGGAGGCCAGGAACTTGCGTGCGTCGTACTTCTGCAGCATGTTGCCGACGATCGGCATCGCCACGAACGCGCCGATGCCGCGCGGCGCCATCGCGATGCCCGCCTCGAGCGCCGGGTAGCCCAGCAGCGTCTGCATCCAGATGGGCAGCAACACCAGGCTGCCGTAGAGCACGAAGCCGAGCACGGTCATCAACATGGTGCCGGTCGCGAACGTGCGGTCTTTGAACACCCGCAGATTCACCACCGGCGCCGCGATGCGCAGCTCATAAAAGACGAAGTAGATCAGGGTCCCAATCGCGACGATCAGCAGGGCGGTGATCCACGAGCTGGCGAACCAGTCTTCCTGCTGGCCTTTGTCGAGCGCCATCTGCAAGGCGCCGATGCCGACGGCCAGCATGCCGATGCCCCAGTAGTCGATGCGCGCCGCGCTGCGCTTGATATACGAGGGGTCGAAGACGAACGCATTCGTCATCATGATTGAAACGATGCCGACCGGCACGTTGATGTAGAAGACCCAGCGCCAGCTATAGCTGTCGGTCAGCCAGCCGCCGAGCACCGGCCCGAGGATGGGCGCCACGACGATGCCGAGCCCCCAAAAGCCCATCGCGCGGCCGCGCTGATCGGTTGGGAACGCCTCGAGCAGCACCGCCTGCGACAGCGGTTGCAGCGCGCCGCCGGCCATGCCTTGAATGATGCGGAAGATCACCAGGACGGCCAACGTCGGCGCGAGCCCGCAGGCGAACGACGCCACCGTGAAGCCGGTGATCGACATCATCAGCAGGCGCTTGCGTCCAAAGAAGTTGGCGAGCCAGCCGGTAATCGGCAGCACGATCGCGTTCGCAACCAGGTAAGACGTCAGCGCCCAGGTCGCCTCGGTGACCGTGGACGACAAGCTGCCCGCGATGTGCGGCAGCGAGACGTTGACGACCGTCGTGTCGAGCACTTCCATGAAAGTGCCGAACATGACCGCCACCGCCACGAGCCACGGATTGACCTCGGGCCGCGCCTGTTCAGCGGGCAAGACTGCGGATGCTGCGCTCATGCGAAATAGCCGCGTCGGCGAGAATTATTCTTCGTTCGTGTTGACGGTCGGGACCACCGACATGCCCGGCCGCAGCAAGTGATCGGGATCTTGCCCCTCGTCGAAGACGATCTTGACGGGGACGCGCTGCACTACCTTCACGTAGTTGCCCGTCGCGTTCTCGGGCGGCAGCAGGCTGAAGCGCGCGCCGGTGGCGGCGGAGATGCTCTGCACGCGGCCTTTGTATTTCCGGCCCCCGTAGGCGTCGACCTCGATCTCGGCGGGCTGGCCGGGGTGCATATTCTCGAGTTGGCTCTCCTTGAAGTTTGCGATCACCCACACCTCGTTCAAGGGGACGACAGCCATCAACGGCTGCCCGGCTTGGACGATCTCGCCCGTCTCCACGCTGCGCCTGCTGACCGTGCCGCTCACGGGCGCCTTCACGACCGTATAGTCGAGGTTGAGCTGCGCCTGGTCGAGGTCCGCCTGCTTGCGCAACACGTTGGCCTGCAGCGATTGGACGCGCGCCCGCGAGGCGGCGACTTGCTGCGGCGCGGTGTCGGCGGCCTGCACGTCCGCCTGAGCCTTGGCGAGGTTGGCCTGTTGCTGCCCGAGCCGGCTGCGGGCGACGGAGACGCCCTGCCGCGCCTCTTGCAATTGGGCCTGCACTGCTTCCAATTGCGCGTCGGCGGACTTCCGTCTTGGACTGCGCGGTATCGAACTGCTGCTGCGATATTTCCTCTTTGGCGATCAAGCTGCGGTAGCGTTCCAGGTCCTTGGCGACGGTGTCGCGGTTCGCTTGCGCTTGGCGCACCATCGCTTGGGCCGAAGCCAGCCGCGCTTGCGCCGCGCCGACTTCGTCCTCGGCGGCGGTGACGCCGGCGCGGGCCTGATCGACGGACGCTCCGGCGCCCGAGAGCTGGCTCGAAGAGGTTTCCGACACGATCGGGACCTGCGACTGCGACGCCGACAGATCGGCTCTGGCTTGCGCTAACTCGGCTTGCGCTTGCTCGAGCGCGACTTGGTAGTCGCGAGGGTCGATCTTGACCAGAACGGCGCCGGCCTCGACGTGTTGATTGTTCTCGACGTCGATCTCGAGCGCCGTTCCGCCGACCTTCGCGGCGATCGAGTGAATGCGCCCGTCGATCTGCGCGTCGTCGGTGCTTTCGAGGCCCCTGGTGCTGTACCAGTAGTAGCCCGCGGCGCCGACCGCGACCAGCACCGCCGCGCCCAGAATGAAGCGGCTGCGCGGGGTGCGCTTGGGGGCGGGCGGTTCGGGCGGCGTCTGTTTCCCGGCGCCGTTCGAGCGCTGCTCGTCGTCGGCTGCTTTTTCTTCAGGGGCGAGAACGCTATTGGCCATGGGCTTCTCCCGTCAGCCAGCGGCTGATGTTTCCCTCGATGCCTCCGACGGCGCGGGCCAGCGAAGCCTTCGCCAGATTGAAGGAATAGAGACTGCTGATGTAGTTTTCGTTCGCCGCTGCAAGCGCTTCTTGGGCTTGCACGACTTCCAGGTTGTCGGTGACTCCGGCGGCGAAGCGATCGCGCGCTTGCTGTTCCTGCTGCTGGCCCAGGTCGACGGCGCTGCGGTTGACGTCGACCTGCTCGGCGGCGGAGTGCAGGTCGAGCAGCGAGCTGCGGATCTCGAAGCCGATGCGCGCGCGCAGGTCGGCTAGCTGCGCCTGTTGCTGATCGAGGGCGGCCTGGGCCTCCAGCGTTTCGCCTTTCGTCTTGCCGCCGGTGTAGAGCGGGATGTCGAGATTCACGGCGGCGCTATAGGTGCCGTGCGAGTCGGCGGGGCTCGGCCCCTGCACCCCGTAGTTACCGTTGAACGAGAGCGTCGGCAGGCGCTGCGAATGCGCCGCCTTCACGCGATATTCGGCGGCCCGCACCTGGGCTTCGAGGCTGCGGTAATCCATGCGCGTCTCATACGCCTTGGCGAGCGCGTCGTCGTAGGCGATGGGCTCGGCGGCCGAGTAGGGCAGCTTGTCGGCCAAGTCGATTTGCTGGCCCGAAGGCAGGCCGATGGCGCGCGCGAGCTGCAGCTTTTGCTTCTCGTACTCGTTCCGGTAGGCGATCAGGCGCTGGCGTTGCGACTGCAGCTCGACCTGGGCGCGCAGCACGTCGATGGCCGGCAGCAGCCCGGCGTTCTTGCGGTCGACGGCCTGGTTGTGAGCGGCTTCGGCGAGTGAGACTTGCGCTTGAGAGGCCTCGATGCGGCTGGCGCCCGCCACGGCTTGCATGTAGAGCGAGGTCACCACCAGCACGACCGTTTCGCGGGCGTCTTGGTAAGAAAACTTCGCCGCCTCGTGGTTTTCCTTGCCGGCCCGCGACTGGTTCAGCGACTCGAAGTCGAAAATCTTTTGCGAGACCGAACCGCGCGCGTCGAAGACGCCGAACGGGCCGACGATGGGGTTGATGCCGGGAAAGCCCCCGAAGCCGAAGGCGGCCAGGTTGTTCTGGTGCGACGACTCGTCGACCGAGGCGCGGATTTCGGGCAGCATCTCGCTGAGCGCGACCAGCCTCCGCCCGCGCGCGGCGCGCTCGGCGCCGCTGCTCAGCACCGCGCCCAGGTTGCGCCGCAGGCCGAGCTGAATCGCCGCGTCGAGCGACAACGCCAGCGACTCGGCCGAAGCCTCGCCCTCGGGCGCCGCGCCGAGGAACGGGTTGTTCGACGACAGGTCGGCGCTGATCTGGGCGAAGGCCCCGGACGGCCCGAAGCAGACGGCGGCGGCGAGCAGAGCTAGCGCGGCGGTTCTCATTGCACTCCCAGCCCCTTGCACAAGATCGTCGTCAACGCCGCGATGTCTTGTTCGACGGTGGTCGTGGTCCAACCCAGGCAGCGGCCCAGCATCAGCCCGCGGGTCGATTCGTAGAGCACGCTGGTGGCGGCTTCGATGGACGGCGTCTCGATTTCGCCGCGCTCCTGGGCTTGGCTGAGCATCGCGTTGAGGTAGTCGAGCTGCGAGCGGTACAGGTCACGGATCTCGTCGTTGAGCGAGGCCGGGTGCGTGATGCTGCCGAACCAGGAGTGATAGGCGTTGAAGAAGTCGCGGTTCGCCTCGAGGTATTCGAAGCGCGTGCGCACGAAGGCCTCGATCTTGGCGCGGGCGCCGTGGGCCTGCTCGGTGCGGTCGCGGGTGAGCTCGATCAGCTCGGTGATGCCCTGCCGCAGGGCCGCCAGAAAGATCTCCTGCTTGGAGGGGAAATATTGGTAGACGGTGCCCTTGGCGATACCCGCGACCTCGGCGATTTCGTCGACCGTGGCGTCGCGGAAGTCCTTTTTTGAAAACACCTTGCGCGCCGCCGCGACGATCTCCGAACAGCGGAACTGCGTCACGACATCTTGCTTGGTGCGAACTGCTTGATCAGCCATTGAACTCATCAGTCATTTTTTCGTACTGATGAGTTCATCGTAGCGAATGCTCTGTCGCTTGGCAAATGATTTGACAAATCGGGAGGCCCCCGGTGTTACTTGCAGGCATCGTCTAAAATTGCCACGTGCTCGATTGGGCGAAGTGCGTCGCCTCCCTCACGGCCGCCGGGGCGGCCGCGGCGGCTTACTTGGTCGCGCTGGAGGTCTTCACGAAGAAGGCGGCGCCGGGCTATTGGGCCGGCGTCAATCGGAACTTGGAGAACCTGCGGTCATTGCTGGACGAGGGTTAGGGCATACGGTTGGCGGGCTTCGCCGGCGGCGGTCGGGCCTGTTGATACGGTCTCGCTTGTGCTTACGCCGCTTCGCGGCGTGTTACAGGCGGGCGCCCTGTAACCACTGGGCAGCTTCGGGTTGCTCCGAAATCCCCTCTCTCACGAGTCTGTGTGAAAACGCCGGCGCGACCTCGTCCGGAGGACGAAGCAATGGATAGCCCCGGGTGAGCGGAGGACCCGGGGTCTTAAAACGCGATCCAAGATAATCTTTCCAAAATACTTTCCGTCCAGTCGATCCCCGGATTCCGCTCCGCTCGATCCGGGGCTGTTCGTTGCTCCGCCCTTGCGGGCGCAACACGAGCATCTCGTTTTCACACAGGCTCTCACGCGCGAGCGATCGCCTCAGCGCAGGCCGAGCCAGCGAACGGTGTTGAAGCTGTCGCGGTATTGCTGCGAGAAGTGCTTGCCGTTGCAGCCGGTGCAAGCCCCCAGCGCGCCGCCTGTGAAAATGGCGAAAGCGCGGTCCCGCCAGACCTGCGCGCCGGTCCGCGCGTATAGCCAGGCGTAGCCGGGAGCGATGAGCTGGTTGAGATCCGGGGCGCCTTTGGTGAAGTCGGACGTCTGACGGGAGTACCAAAAGGCTTGCTGATCGGGAATCCAGGCCCAATCCCAAAGCTTGGCCAGCGCATTTTCCACGGCCGGCTGGACGCGGGGATCGCCCGTCGCCTCGAAATGCTGGATCAGGGCGCTCACCGTGAGGCCCACCATGAACGGCTGCATCTCCGCGGCTCCCGGTTCGTCGGCGACGCCGCCGACAAACCATTGGTCGAGATGGCCTAGGGCTTCGGCCACGGCGCGCTCATGGAATTGAAAGTTCCGCGGCTCTAATGCGGCGGCGTCCGTCTGAGCCTGCAGCAGGAAGGCGGTCTCTCGCGACAACTTGACGTCGACATTCCCTCGCAGACTCGAATACGCGGAGTGCTCCGCCAATCCGATGATTCCCAGCTTGCTGTCCTGGCGACCGGTGCGCTCGTAGTCCAGGCGCAGACCGGCGGGAAAGACGCGCCAGCCGGTGACGCGCCCGATGTCCTTGGGGTCGCCGCTCTGCATCACATAGCCGAGATAGACGCCGCGCACCTTTTCGGCGCAGTCCAGCCAGGCCGGGTCGCCGGTGTAGTCGGCGATTTGATACATCACGCGCAAACCGTCGTAGTACCAAACGTTGCCCTCCCACGTGCCGCTTTTGACGATGTAATCGCCGTCGCAGAAGCTGCGGCCGATGCTCAACATGTCGCCCTTCCACTTCCGGAAAGCGGCCGTTAGCGACGGGTCGCCCACTGACTGCGGGAGGCGCGAGCGGACAGGCGCCGCTTGGACGGCGCCGACCCCTTGACCGGCGGCGACCACGTTAATGGTCCACTGCGCGGAGTGCGAGACGCCGCCGCTGGTCATCGTGACGGTGATGGTCTGTTCGCCCAGCGGAGCGGTCGGCGCCAGGTCGAGTCGCAATAGCGTGCCCTGTTGCGGGGTCCAGCCGATCGGCGCGCCGCAACAGAATTGATCCAGTTGGGGATAGCTCGCGACGATGCCTTTGGGCGCCGCGGTGGCCAAGGCGTACTTGCTGCGCTGCCCTTGGACGATCCGAGAATCAATCTGCAGGAACAGAGGATAGCCGCGCGTGGCGGTCACCGGTCCGCGCAAGCCGATCGCAAAATCGTAGTTCGTTTGGCAGTTCGCCGTCATCAGCAAGCCGGCGAGGCCCAAAGCGGTTAAGAAGCGTCCTAACATTCCAATGCTTTTTTTCACGGGGGGAAGGGGGATCTCGATCTCGCGACGATCATGCCCACGCCGGTCGAACGCAGGCCGGGCCGAAGTGCGGCGGCTTGAGAACGTCCGGCTTCGACTCCGCCGCTACGCCGAGTATACGGTCAGCTTCGGGCAAGCGTAAACCCCAGTACCGTAAGATTTAACCCGCGACGCAGGCTCCGGCGCCCGTTTGGGGTCACTGGAGTTGCGATGGAGCGAAGCGCTGCTGAGCGGAAAAGAGCAGGTTGTTGCTATCGAGCGGCTCGAGCAAGCGCAACGCGGCGGGATGGTACCGCGTGGGAACGCCCTCGCGAACCTCGACCTCGAGCACGAGTTGGAAGAACCACGGTCCGCGAGCGTGTTCGGACTTCTCGCGCAGGTAGCCCAGCATCGTTGTTAAATCGGCGGGATTGGTCAGGTATTCGACGGCGGCTTGCGTAGCGAAATGGTTCAGCCCGTTCACCAGCAGCAATCGCCCGCCGCCATGCAAGCCGGGCAACATCGAGATAAGGGCGTAGTCGAGCCGGCGTTCGTTCAAGTAGCTTGGATACTCAGAGAAGTAGGCGCTCCGCTCGGTCGATTGGGGATTCGAGATCACGATCGACCGCGGGGTTTCGCCTTCATGGCTCCGCAGGCGGAAAGGACGGTTTTCGAGCAACGGGCCGACCCAACCATTCGTGTCGCTGTTTCCGAACAAGATGGCGCCGGCGCCGCGAAAATCATCCCACGTGAGCGAATCGCTTTCGGCGAACCGCAGACGCCTTCCGGCCGAACCGAATAGCTGGGCCAGCAGCAGTCCGGCGAAGCCTTCTCCTTTTTTGATCTGCGAACGGTTGGGCGTGAGATAGATATAGCCTCCCGACGGCATCTCGAACACCTGCCGGATGGTTTTCTCCTCGGCCTCGCTCACGCGCAGACTCGGATTGACCAGATCGCCGCCGCGGGGCTCCGCATAGTGCTTGATCACCGCGGTCAGCGGGCTGCTGAAACACAGCACCGCGCCCTGCGGATCGTGCAGCCAAGGCCCCCAAAACTCGGCGATCGCGCCGTCGGGGTCCGCCAAGGCGCCGTTAAGCGAAGGCGAGTCGGGTCCCGGCGCCGTGACGCGGCCGGCGAAAAACGTCGCGACGCCTACGGCTACGACGACGGCGGCGATTCTCAGAGCCGGCTGTGCAGCCGCCCGTCGCAATACGTCCGGCTGCAAGAGGCCCAGCGGGCTCAACCGGCGTTGGAAGACGGGAACGTAGTGACCGACCGGCACTTCGATGAAAATCGAATCAAAACGACCTTCGTCGCGATAATACTGATCGAGTTTTTCTCTCAGCAGGTGCGCTTGACGCCGTACGGTTGAATCGGAATTCGAAGCAAAATCGCTGCGCCGGTGGAAAACTTCGGTCGCGAGCAGGTACTCGTTGATCCGCTCGCTTTCGCCCTTAACCGTTAAATCGCAGATGTAGCGCAGGAACGATTGCAGACGGTCCGACCGCCGAAACCCCGCTCCGGCGAAGATCCGCTCCAGTTGTTCGGCAACCTCTTCCCGAGAAACATCCCCTGCCGTTTCTCGCCCGATATGGGGCATTCGCATAGCAATTGCGACCCCGTCTCGCGGGTGCGCTCAGGAGTATAGTCATCCTCCGTTTGCCGCGTCAAACGCGATGGGTTCTTGTATTTTCAGGCTCTTGTAACCGTTCGGCCACCGTTCTTCACGATACGAAAGCGTTCCAGCGAGCTTACAGTGATCAGCGATCGCGCAAGGTTAATCGCCGCGCGGAGCTTTGGAAAACGGTGAGGAGGCTTCGGCGACGGTGATTTCGCGAACGGGGAAGGAGTCCACGATGACACGACGAAACGATCAACCGGCGCCCGCAAGCGATCGGCCCAAGGGGACCTCACTCGGTTTGTGGGCGTCAGCGGCGATGCTCGCCTTGGCGGCCCTTGTTCCGCAAGCGACCCTTGGTCAGACTTCGACAGGGAGCATTCGCGGCACGGTGGTCGACGCCACGGGAGCGTCGATTCCGAACGCCGCCGTGCGGATCGTCAACACCGACACAGGCCGAGAGCGGACCGTAAGCACAAACGAGCGCGGCGATTTTGACGCCCCGCTCCTGCCGCTCGGCGATTATGACATTACGGCTGAATTCGAAGGCTTTCAGACCAAGACCTTACGCGGCGTCACTCTGCAAGTGGACCAGACCGCCGTGCTGCACATCGACATGGAGCCGGGGGCGATTACCGAGACGATCGAGGTGCAAAGCTCGACCCCGCTGTTGCAATCGCAAGAGTCGTCGTTGGGGCAGGTCATCGAGAACCGCCGCATTATCGACTTGCCGCTGAACGGCCGCAACCCCTTCGCGCTGGGCCTGCTGGCCGGCGGCGTGACGCCGTTCTCGGGCTTGACGACGAACATGCCCTTCGCGGCCGGCGGCGGCCGACAATCCGGCAACGACATCCTGCTCGACGGCGTGGACAACAACATGCGGAACTATCAGGGCTCGTCGGGTCGCAACGGCATCACCTACATTCCGACCGTCGACGCCGTGCAGGAGTTCAAGGTCAAAACGAACAACTTCGCGGCGGAATACGGGCGCTCGGCCGGCTTCACCGTGAACGCGACGATCAAGTCCGGAACGAACGCGTATCACGGCACTTTGTTCGAGTTTCTGCGCAACGACGCGCTCGACGCCAACAATTTCGTTTCGAACTTCGCCGGACAACCGAAGTCGAAGTTCCGCCAGAATCAGTTCGGCGGTACGTTTGGCGGACCCGTGCGGCTGCCGGGCTACGACGGTCGCAACAAGACGTTCTTCTTCGGAGACTTTCAGGCGACCCGTATTCGAGAAGCCGCCGGCTCCGAGCTTCAGGACATCGCGCCGCAGTCCTATCACAACGGCGACTTTTCTTCGTCGGCTCGGGACCTTTACGATCCGATGGCGCGGCGCCTGAACGCGCAGGGCGTCGTCACTTCCACGCTATTCCCCAACAATTCGCTGCCGCTGAGCCGCATGGATCCGACGGCTCTCGAGATTCAGTCGCTGATCCCGTTGCCCAACGTTGGCCCGCCTGACGCGATCAACCGCAACTTCTTGGTGAGCTCGCCTCGCGGAACCGATGTAAACCAGGGCGACATTCGAGTGGATCAGGTGTTGTCTCAGTCCAACAACCTGATGGTGCGTCTGTCGCGGTCCCGACGCTCGATTCCGAATCAAGGCACGTACATTTACAGCGCCAGCGAACGATTGTTCAACACCGACGGGGTCGCGGTGAATGACGTGCACATCTTTTCTCCAACCGTCGTCAACGAGTTGCGGGTGGGCTTCACCTACGCCGACAGCAGCAACTCCGCCCTGAAGCAAGACGAGGCGCTGGCGTTCGCGAAGAACAACGGCTTGCAATCCGGACCGGTCATCGGCTTTCCGGCGATCAACTTCAACTTCTCGGGCGAGACGTTCGGCGAGACGCAGTTCTCGACCTTCTCGGCGGCCGAATCCGACTTGATCTATGAGTACAACTACCATTTAGCGGACAACGTCTCGGTGGTCCGCGGCAATCACACGTTCAAGCTCGGCGCCGAAGGCAGACGTTTTCGCTTCGATCGCCTGCGCGGCTTTCCTCCCCGCGGCAACTATTTCTTCGGCGCGATCTTCACCGCCGACCCCTCGCTGCAAAGTGAAACCGGCATTCCCTACGCGGAGTTCTTGCTGGGCCTGCCCACGCGAGCCGTCGGCCAGTATCAGGTCGACTACGCCAGGCAGCGCGACGCCTATTTCGGCGGCTTCGTGCAAGACGACTGGCGCGTCTCGCCCAAGCTGACTCTCAATTTGGGCCTGCGGTACGACCTCTACACGCAGCCGATCGACGCGAAAGATCGCGGCGGCGTCTTCGACCCCTACAGCGTCTCCGCGGCCGGCCGCCCGGGCATCGTGCGTTTGCCGGGGCAAGACGGCAACACGCGAGCTGTGGTGGACGGCGACCACAACAATTGGGCGCCCCGCATCGGATTCGCTTATCAGGCGACGCCGAAGTTCGTGGTCCGCGGCGGCTACGGGATCTTCTATGCGCAGCGTGAGCAGAACGACGAGATCACGGTGATCGGCGACACGCTGATGAACCAACTCGTCATCTCGACTCCGTCCGTGATTCGGGAGACCACGGTCGAGCCCCCGCTGCGGCTGACCGATCCGCTGCCGGTCGAGGCGTCGATCGACCCGGAGTTCACGGAATTCAGCGCCGCAAGCCCCCTCGGCGCCGACAGCGGCTCGAACAACGGCGCGGATATTCACAATTCACGCAATCCGATGCTGCAGCAGTTCAATTTTGCTTTGCAGTATCAGTTCGCGAGCAACCTCATGGTCGAAGCGTCGTACGCCGGAGCGCGCGGCCTGGGCTGGGCGCAGCGCATCGACGTCAATCAGATCAGCTTCGCGCAAGCTCTCGCCGGGCGCCGCGCGCAGTCCGACCGGCCGTACCCCTTCCTCGATAGTGCGGTCGGTTTTGACACCGCAAATGTGAACAACTGGTACCACTCGTTCAACCTGCGCGTGGAGCGCCAGTTCTCGAACGGACTGACTTTCCTGCTCAACCACACCATTTCTAAGAACACCGAGTCGGGCAACGCCGGCAGCTCGACCTTCAGCGGTCAGGGAAACACCCGCGCGATGGATAGTTTCGACTGGAGCCGTGAGCGCGGCCTCTCACAGCTCGACGTTTCGCAGAAATTCGTCATGAGCGCGCTTTATGAGCTTCCCTGGGGGCCGGGCAAGTCGCGTCTCAGCGGCGGCCCGGCCGCTTTTTGCTCGGCGGCTGGCAGATCAACGGCATCGTCTCGCTGCGCACCGGATTCCCGACTGACATGAACGTAGCCCAACGGCCGCCGACATTCGGCCTGCGCAATCGACCGGACGTCGTGGCGGGCCAGGAAGCGCTCGTGGACAATCCCGGGTTCGACCAGTATTTCAACCCGGACGCCTTCGCCGTCCCCGGAGTCGTCGCCGACGACGACGGCGTCTTGATCCGGCAGTACGGCAACGCCGGCCGCAACATTCTGCGGGGGCCCGGATCGGCGAACGTCGACCTGTCGCTGTTCAAGAACTTCCGCGTCAGCGAACGGTCGACGATTCAGTTCCGCGCGGAGGCGTTCAATTTGACAAACACGCCGACTTTCACGCTTCCCAACGCCAGAAGCGCCCAGTTGCGTCCAGGGCATTCGTCGTTCGGCAAGCTAGCCGGTTCGCAGAGCGTGGGCCGCCAAATTCAGTTCGGCCTCAAGCTCATCTTTTAGCAAGCGAGGCGCAGTCTTCGGACGAGCAGGGGCGATTGACCGCTGCGACCCGGTACACTGCACTCGCACCAAGATTCAACCGTGACTGGAGGAGAGGTCGTGAGGATCCCACTACTCGTGAACGCCGCGCTTGGCTTTGTTTTCGTTTGCGCTTGTCTGGGTGCGCAGGAGCCGGGCTGCCGGATGAGCGGCTACCAAAAGGCGCCGGGCCTCGAGGCGCAATCGAAAGCGGGGGCGCTCGAAGTCCGCTGGAACGGCGAGCGCGGCGAAGAGTTGCGCGCGAGCTTCGGCATCCAGGATGCTCACCCGATCGTGCTGGAGCTGGCGGCGCGGGCCCACGGCGGACCGTGGAAGACCCTCGCAACCAACCTGTCGCCCGAGTACCACGTCAACACCGGCGTTCGGCGCATCTCCAATCAGCAGATCAGCCCGCTCGAGGAACTCGGCGTCGAGATCACGCCCGAAGTCATCGAGAAGGAGAAGTGGAAAGCCTTCTGGGACAGCCCGCTCATCGTCCCCGGCGATCCCGGCCGCAATCTCGGCACGCCGCGCAAGCCCGACGAAGTGCGCTCGTCCGACTCGAAGTTCCACACCGGCTCATGCTCGGTCAAAAGCGACGGCGCCAGGATCGAAGTGACCTTCCCCGGCCTCGAGCTGGGCGTGTTCTCCGGCGAGCTGCGATACACCGTATATCGCGGAACGAACTTGCTGCGGCAGGAGGCCGTCGCCTCGACCCAGGAGCCCTCGGTCGCCTACAACTATCGCGCTGGGCTGAGCGGCCTCGCGATCGCGCGCGATTCCAAAGTGATCTGGCGCGACGTCGCCCGCGCTTGGCAGCATTACTCTTTCGGCGGAGCGACGAACGAGGATCCGGTGGCGCTGCGCGCCCGCAACCGCTTGGCGATCGTCGAGTCGGGCGGCGGATCATTGGCCGTCTTCCCTCCGTCGCACAAGTTTTTCTTCGCGCGCGAGATCGACATCAATCTGGGCTACGTCTGGTACCGCAAGGACGACGACGCGCACTTCTCCATCGGCGTGCGCCACGGCGACCACGAAGAAATGTATCGCGCCTTCGGCTTCTCCGACGAGCTGTGGAAGAAGCGCTCGAACCAGGCGCGGTCGTTCTCAACCGGCAACTTCGCGTTGTATAACGCGCCGCCCGGCACGCTGCAGCGCATGGCCGCCTATTTCTATCTGAGTCCGTCGAGCGGCGTGGAGACCCAGGAGCATGTGATGGCCTTCACGCACGGCGATACGTTCAAACCGCTGGCCGGATATCAGGTCGCCGTCAGCCACTTCCATACCGCGTTCGCCGAGCAGGCGCTCGACTACGGCACGCTCGACTTCCAAGCCCCCTGGATTCCTACGTTCCGCGCGCTCGGCATCAACATCGCGATGATGTCGGACTTCCACGGCGACGGCCACGTCAACGATCCCGGAAAGCTGCGCCTCGAAGACATTCATAACTATGTCGAGGCGTGCGGGAAACATTCCGACTACGACTTTCTGCTCATGCCCGGCGAGGAGCCCAACGTGCATCTCGGCGGTCACTACACGATGGTGCTGCCCAAGCCGGTCTATTGGACGAAAGTTCGCCAGCCGGGCCAGCCCTTTAAGGAAGAAGACCCCAAGTACGGCACGGTCTATCACACCGGATCGCGCGACGACATTCTCGCGATGCTCAAAGAGGTCAATGGTTTGGTTTGGCAATCTCACCCGCGCACCAAGGGCTCGACCTACTACCCGGACGCCGTCAAAGACGAGGAATACTTCCAAAGCGACCGCTTCCTCGGCGGCGCCTATCAATCGTTGCCCGTCGACCTGTCGGAGAAGCGCATCTGCGAGGAGCGTTGCCTCGGCGTATTGGACGACATGAACAACTGGGCCGGCCCGAAATACCTGATCTCCGAGGGCGACACTTACCATAAGTACCCCGAGCAGGAAGTCTTTCCGCAGATGCTCGTCAACTACATTCACCTCGACCGCTTGCCGCGGTTCAACGAGGACTGGAGTCCGATCACCGACGCGATGCGGCGGGGCGATTTCTTCGTCACGTCGGGAGAGGTGCTGATTCCGTCGTTCGCGCTGACCGGCTCGGGCGATAAGCGGACGATCGAAGCCGAGGTCGAGTGGACCTTCCCGCTGGATTTCGTCGAGGTCGTCTGGGGCGACGGCAAGAACGTCGATCGCAAGATCATTTCGACCACCGATCTTTCCGCGTTCGGCAAGAAGAAATTCACCATCCCGGTCGACGCCGCCGGCAAGAAGTGGGTGCGCTTCGCCGCCTACGATTCCGCCGGCAACGGAGCGCTCGCGCAGCCGGTGCACCTGCAGTAAGAAATCGAGAGCAAGACCGCCATGTCCGACAAGACCGCCATGAACAAATTGAATCGCCGCCATTTTGCGCTCGCCGCGGGAGGCGCCCTGGCCGGCTGCGCGGCGCAATCTTCGGCCCCCGAAAAAGCCGATACGGCCACAGATACGACTGCCGCCGGAAAGCCGCTCAGCGGCCCGCCCGTCGCCGCGCTCGACAAGGCCCTGGCGAAACCGGTCCTCGACGTGAGCGGCATCGATAAGCCGGTCATCATCGACTCGCTCGAAATGTTAGAGAAAGACGGCGAGCAGTTCGTCTACGTCCGCTCCAAAGACGGCGCCGAGGGCATCTCCGTCACCAACGGGCGCGACTACTTCTACCCCGTGTTCGCCGACCGCATGGTCCCGTTCTTCGTCGGCAAGGACGCCCGCAAGCTCGAGTCCGACCTGCTGTGGGACCTCTATCGCGAAGGGTCGAACTACAAGCTGCAAGGGTTGATTTTCTGGAGCGTGCAGGCGTGGGTCGAGTTTGCGATTCTCGACATGCTCGGCCGCATCAAGAACAAGTCGATCGCCGAGCTGCTGGGGCCGGTCGTGCGCGACGAAATCGACTTCTACGTCGCCAGCGGACGCCGCGACACGACGCCCGAGCAGGAGATCGAGTACCTGCAGAGCCTGGTCGACGAGAGCCACGCCAAGGCGATCAAGTTCCGGCTCGGAGGCCGCATGAGCCGCAACGCCGACGCGCTGCCCGGCCGCACGGAAAACCTGATTCGAATGGCGCGCGAGCACTTCGGCGACGACATGGACCTGCACGGCGACGCCAACAGCTCATACGACGCCGAGCACGCGATCCCCGTCGGGCGCATGCTCGAGGACGTCAAGGCCGTCTATTACGAGGAGCCTTGCCCGTTCGACCACTTGGACGAGATGAAAGTCGTGCGCGACACGCTGAACATCCCCGTGGCCGCCGGCGAGCAGGAGTTCAGCGAGCGGCGCTTCCGCTCCATGATCGCCAACCGCACGGTCGACATCGTGCAGCCGGACATCCAATACTACGGCGGGCTGATCCGCTCGGCGCGAGTGGCGAACATGGCGGACGTCGCCGGGATGTCGACCACCGTTCACATTTCCGGCGGCTTCGGCTTCATCTACATGCTGCACTTCGCGGCGCGCACCAAAGACATCGGCAAGTACCAGGAATACAAGCGCAACATCGAGCGCTACGCCGATTGGTTCGACCCGCAGCTCGAGATCCGCAACAATCGCCTCGTCGTGCCCAAGGGTCCGGGCGTCGGCATCAAGGATCCGCGCGCCGTCCTCAAGGGCGCCAAGCGACTCGTCTGAACCAAGTTCGCCGGGTGCGTGACAATGTCAGCACGATGAAGCTCGCCGTGATTCCGCTCCTGCTCGCCGCGGCCGGACTCTTGCAGGCCCAAGTGAGCCAGGCTGAGATGGAGGCCGTCCACCGCAAGGTCCAAACGCCTTACAAGTACGGCGTCGTCGTCCCGGCGCCGCAGGGCAAGAAGGTCGATTGCCCGAACGTGTTCCGCTATCGCGACAAGTGGTACATGCTCTACGTCGAGCTCGAGAACGACCCGGAGGGCTACGTCACCAGGCTCGCCGAAAGCGACGACCTGCTCCACTGGCGTCCGCTCGGCAACGTTCTCGATCGCGGCCCGGCCGGAGCTTGGGACTCCGCGCAGGCCGCGGGCGGATTCGCCCTGCATCAGACCGAGTGGGGCCGCAACGAGCTCGAGACCTACGACGGCAAATACTGGATTTCGTATCTCGGCGGTCCGAACCCGGGCTATGAAACCCCGCCCCTTTCCATCGGCTTGGCCACGGCCGCGGACCCGATCCACGGCCCTTGGCGCCGCGCCGCCAAGCCGTCCCTGAGCGTCGACGATCCCGACGTTCGTTCCACCGAACGCACCCGCCTCTACAAAAGCTTCGTGTTTCGCGATAAGACCCGGACCCTCGGCGCGCCGTTTGTGATGTTCTACAACGCCCATTCGGTGGGCGACAGCGAACGGATCTTCGCGGCGGTCTCCGACGATATGCGCAGTTGGCGACGCTACGGCGACACCTACGTGCTGAGCAACCAGCCGCCACCCGGGCAACCGGGGACGGTGATCTCCGGCGACCCGCAAATCGTCCGTATGAACGGCCTGTGGGTCATGTTCTACTTCGGTGCGTTCTGGAAGCCCGGCGCCTTCGACACCTTCGCGGCCTCGCGTGATCTGATGCACTGGACCAAGTGGGAAGGCGAGGATCTAATCTCGTCGTCGGAGCCGTGGGACGCCAAGTTCGCCCACAAGCCCTGGCTGCTCGAGTACGACGGCGTCGTCTACCACTTCTATTGCGCGGTCGACGAGGACGGAAACCGCCAAATCGCCTTGGCCACGTCGATCGACCTTGCCCGCGAGGCGCGCGAGCCACGCAAGCCCTAGCCTAGGCAATTGCCGTAGGGAAAATTGTACAAGCCTCAATATTGAGCAAGGCCTTCCGGCACGATTGGCTTCTTTCGGACGATCAGGTGTCCCGCCCGTTCGGCATTACAGATCGACTACCCTTGCGCGAATACCACGTTGGGCTTATACGGCCCCTGAAATCTCGATGAAATCGCTCTCGATTCTGCGGATGCGTATCATCGAATCTGCAATGCGCTCACGCATCGGGCGCACCACTCGCCTCGCTGCAACAACCCGTGCATTCGCGTCCTCGTAATTATTCTGCTCAACAAGATCAAGGGTCGCCTTCGCCTCCTCTGTGAGCCAGTCCGCAATTTCCGCAATCGCATCAACCATGTGGGAGTCCACTTCTGAGAGTTCCCGGAATAACTCACTTACGTGTTCGCTCTCATGTGGATTGAGCACACGCTGGAACCAAGGTGTCAGATAGCGCACGTAAATGTTCCAGATTTTGCCGCAACGGCCACGAGCCTCAGACATTCGGGCGCGAATCGCGCCTGCCTCAAGGCGCGCAAGAGCAGCTCGTTCGTGTGCGAGCTGTTTCTGCTCCGACTCCGCAAAAAACAGCGACAGGTAAGTTGTCAGCTCGTCTTCCATTGCCCCGTAAATCTTCGAGAGCTCTTCAAGAACTGTTACGAGTTGAGCCGCTGCAGGATCAGGCTGCGCAATGAGCTTCCTCTTAACGGCCTCGATTGCGCCGAGTCGGTCGGCTACGTCGAAGAGCTTCGCTGGTGAGATTGGAACCGGTGGAAATGCCATCCTGCGAGAATCCTCCTCTCGGTCGTTTCCTTCGTAATCTACTGCATTGTGATTCGACGAGCCCTGAGGGCGCGTTCTGGGGTTCAACCCAATCCTGAGCGTGTCTGAATAGCTTGCGGGGCTTTCAGGGGCTTTTCGTGGCTTTTCGGGCTTTTCGGGACAGCTGGGATGAGACGGCTGGTTCGCCTTGAGCAGCGGTAAGCTGCATAGCGCATTCAGAAAAGATGCAAAGGAGAACCAGCCATGAGGAAGCATAACAGCAACAAAGCGACAAGGAAAGCGGCGAAGCCGCAGTGGAGCGTGGGTTTGGATTTAGGAGACCGCAGCAGCATCACATTCTCGGACCGTTCGGACGCGACAGTTCGCTGTGCCGTTGGGCGTTGGCGCTAGCGGCTCGCGGCGGTCCAGCCGGACGCAAACGCGCGGTGACGGCCTTGGCCCGCAGGCTGGCGATTGCGATGCATCGGCTCTGGGTCAGCGGCGAATCCTGGCGACCGTTCCCTGAACTCGCCGCCTAAGACAAAGGAGGAACGCCTTTTCTGTTGAGGACGAACCAAGACCGAGTGTGTCGGCGACTGCGTTATGAGGCTCGGGCGGCCCTTGGGCCGGCTCGCGGGACAGATGGCAGCGCCGGCTCCAACCGCAAGCCACACTGCAGCGAGCCCCACAAAACGGCTCATCAAGAATGCGCATGCAAGCCGGGTCGGTCCTCGCCCTTTGTTTGGTCCTTGACTCCAACCAGCCGTCTCATGGAAGCCTCGCAATTCACCTAACCGCGGCGGAAGGAGGAAGGGGACAACACCCATTTTCGCTGCCGGGTGGCAGTCCGGCGCCATCGGTCCGCGTCAGCCTCATTGATGCCGCAGCGCGTTGACCGGCTGAATTCCGGTCGCGCGCCGTGCGGGCCGCCAGCAAGCGGCTAAGGCGACAGTCATCAAGATCAGCGCGACCGCAGCGAACGCCACGGGGTCGTTCGGGTCCCATCCTTCGACGTAGTGGGCGATCACCCTGCTCATCGCCAGACTGCCGGCCAAGCCGATCGCCATGCCGGTCAGCAAGAGCTTGGCCGTCATGCCGCCGACCAGGCGTAGGATGTCGGCGCGGGGCGCGCCCAAGGCCATGCGAATGCCGAATTCCTGCGTCCGCTGCGTCACCGTATAGGAAACGACGCTGTACAGCCCGATCGCCGCCAGCAACAATCCCACGACCGCGAAGATCGTGAACAGAACCGTGCTGAACCGCGGGTAGGCGAGCTGGGAGCTCGCCAGCAGTTCGTCGAGGGTCGTCATCACCGCGGGCGGCTGAAGATCATCGACCGCGAGCACTTGGCTTCGGATAGCATTGAACATCTTTTGCGGGTCGCCCGCGGTGCGGACCATGAACGCGCTGCCGGGCGGCAGCGCGAGCGTATACGGAACGTAGATCGCCGGGCGCGGCTCTTGCGGCCAAGCCGCGGTTGCGCGCTGACGCGACCACGCCAATGATTTCCAGCCACTCGCCTGCCTGCGGCGGGGATAGCGATGGACCGGTTGCCGTCGCCGCGCAGGGCAGGGATGCGAATGAGCTGTCCGACCGGATCCGCGCTTCGGGAAGTACTCGCGCAGCATGGCCTCGTTGAGCACCGCGACGTGCTTTCGCGCGAACCAAGTCTTGCTCCGAAAAGTCGCGCCCTCGCAGCAGCGGAATACGGAGCGTCGAGAAGTAGTCGCCGCCGACCACGCCGACCAGCGTCGTTTGATTGGGGTCGGGCCGCGCCTGGCCTCTGGTTTCGAACGGCGTCTCAAAACCGATGTAAGGCGGGGTCGCGGTCATAGTCGCCGTCGCACTCTCGACGCCCGGCGTCTGCGCGCAGTTTCTCGAGGATGCCGTCGAAGTAGGCGCGGCGCTCCTGCCACGTCGGGTAGGCGCCATCACGCATGCTGACTATGAGAAAGGCGACGTTCGACGGGTCGTAGCCAAGCGGGGCATTGAGGAAGCGCAGAGAGTCCGCGAACGGCGACGCCGGCGCCGACCAGCAGAACCATCGTCAGCGCGACTTCGGAGACGATGAGCATTCCCCGCATCCGCCCGATGCGGCCGCCGTCCGACGAGCCGCGGCCGCCTTCGGCCATGGTCTCGCGGAGGTCGGACCTGGCAAGCTGCAGCGCCGGCGCCATGCCGAACAGCGTGCCGGCGAAGACTGAGAGCACGAAGCTGAACAGAACGACCGCGCCATTGACGTGGATCACCGCTTCGTGGGGCATCGCGTGCGGGGGCATGAGAGCCACGATCGCCGGCAAGCCTCGATAAGCCAAAAGCACCCCCAGCAGACCGCCCGCCGCCGACAGCGCAATCGATTCGGTCAGAAGCTGCCGGATGACACGGCCCCGGCTCGCCCCCAACGCCAGTCGCACGGCCACTTCCTTGCGGCGTACGCTCGCCCGCGCCAGCAGCAGAATCGAGACGTTGCCGATGGCGATCAGCAGCAGGCATCCGACCGCGGCCAGCAGAATCAGCAGCGTCCCTCGAAATCGCCCCATCAGGAAGTCGTTCAGCCGTTTGGCTCGGTGGAACGGTTTGGGATAGACGTCGGGGCTGCGCTCGGCGAAGCGCTTGGTCATGGCCTCGAGTTCTTCGGAGGCGGCGGTGAGCGCCATGCCCGGCTTGATGCGCGCGATCAAGTCCATCGTGCGTTTGTTGCCGGCCTCCAATGGCAGCGGCACGTAGATGTCGGCGTCGTTCCAGGTGAACCGCGGCGGCATCACGCCGAGAATCGTGTACGGCTCGCGGTTCAACTCGATCGTGCCGCCAACGATGCCGGGGTCGCCTTGAAAGTGGCGCTGCCAGAACAGGTAACTCAGCACCGCGATGGGCGGCGGAGCAGCGGCGACTGGGACATCGTCCGGAGCGAAGGTGCGGCCCAGCAACGCCGGTACTCCCATGAAGTCGAAGAAATTCGCAGAGTAGGCCGACCCCTTGACGGGCTCGGTGAACCCGCGAGTGACGACGAACTCGCGGCGAGTGGCGAGGAACGCGTCTTCGAGCGTCTTGGTGTTTTCACGGATGTCGAGAAAGTCGTCCACGGTATAGCCGAGGCTGTCGCCGTCGCCGCCGCGCAGATCGGAAAACGTGGCCGCGATGATGCGGTCTGCGTCGCGGTACGGATAGGGATCGAACAGCACGGCGTAGAGCAAGCTGAAGATGGCCGAGGTGGCTCCGATACCAAGCGCGATCGAGCCGATCGCCACCAGAGAGAAACCGATGTTGGTGCGGAAGAGGCGGAAGCTGTATCGCAGATCGCCAAGAAGGTCGCGCGCCGCGGCTTGCCGGAAGTAAAGCGGACTCCCTGTGCTTAGTGTTTCGCGCACCGCTAGAGCGTTGCCGAACGTGCGGTTCGCCGCATGCCGCGCCTCGTCGGGAGTCATGCCGCGCTCGATGTTCTCCCGCACCTCCATTTGAATATGGGTTTCCAACTCCTCGCGGTAGTCGCGATCCCTCCTGCCAAGCCAGCTCATGCCTGTTCCTCCTCGGGACGCGCCTCGAGAACGCCTTTGATCGCCCGCACGATTTGCTCCCACTTGCCGGTCTCTTGCGCCAGTTTCTTCCGGCCTGCTCGCGTGAGCCTGTAGAAACGCGCGCGGCGGTTGTGCTCCGACGTGCCCCAATCGGAGGCGATCAGCGAGGCTCGTTCGAGCCGCTGCAGGGCGGGATAGAGCGACCCGTGGTCGATCAGTAACGCCTCGTCGGAGGTTCGTTGGATGGTCGTGGCGATTCCATGGCCATGGCGAGGGCCGAACACCAGGGTCTGGAGCACAAGCATCTCCAGGGTTCCGGGCAGGAGTTGCAGGCGTTTGTCCGGAGGCATACTAGGAGATAGTCTACTAGTATTCTGGTAGACTGTCGACTAGAGAATCGTGGGGCGCGGTCGCTTCGCCGACCAGGCCGGCGCGCACCGGATTGTGGTCCACGTAACGCGGGGCCGTTTCGGGTTTGTCGGAAGCTGCCTGGGATGGAGTAGCCGGACCAATTAGCGCCCCCCCGATCCGACCAAGAAGCGGGGAACTGGATTAACTGCTGCTTGGCCGCCATAGTCGACTCTGAAGACCAGCGACTCGGTCGGCGGCAGCCATGGGGGCGTTCCATCCAACTCCACATAGGGGCTGTCTCCCGGTTCAGAGCAAGCTGTGAGGCCCGTCTGGTTCGTAACGGCCACGCCTAGCGGCAGTCCATCCAATGCGAGTGCGAATGGTCCTGCTAACGGCCGGTCGCTCGTGTTCGTCACGCGGAACTCTTGATAGGCGGCCTTGTTCCGCCCCTTGCCCGAGAGTTGGCCGGACGATACGATCTCGACGTCTGGCGTAGCATCCTGCTGGCATAAGAGTCCGTACACGCTGATGCGTCCCGATTGCGTCGGGACGTAGACACGCCCGTTCGCCACCACCGGCGGCGCCATCCTGCTCAATAGCCCAAGTTGATCGCCGGCGTCGTTGTCGCTGTTGTACAGTTCGGCCCTTAGATCCTTCGCCGAGAACGCACGAAGGGCGCCCGGGTTGGCATCTGCTGTTACGGCGCCAGCCGTCGTTACCGCCCAGACTATAGCGGAATCCAAATCGCCTCCCGAAGATGAGACCGTCGGCCCTCCCGTCATACCCGGCGTTGCCGCAGGATCGCTCGTGGAATAGGGAGACGTGCTGAATCGCTCAGTAGTAGAGTCGAACAGATAGCCACGTAGCACGTCTCCGCGGTCCCAAACGAATAGACGCGAATCCGCGTCTCCGCTCCAGTATGCCGTCCCGAGTGTTTGGGCGCAGTCCGGCGCCGCCACGTTGAGGGCACATCCTTGACTCGCCTGAAAACGCTGAAGCGGCTCGCTTGAAGCCGACTCAAGCCCGCCCATATTCCCCTGATCCAGCAAATAGACCACGCCCTCTTTGCCGCCTGCAAACATCAAATCCGAGCCAGGTATCAAGGTGACGCCGTTAGCGCTTGGATCCAGGTTCTCGTCCCACAAGTACTCCCAATTGCTCGGCGTAAACGAGTCCACGACCGACAGAGTCCTGCGGAGCGAGCTTGAGGATCGAGCCGCCCCAATCATTGAGGCCGTCATAGTGGCCGCCAGCCGTCGCAACATACACGTTTCCGGCTGAGTCCGCCGCCAGCCCGCGCCCCGCCTGCCACACTCCGCCTTTGCCGTGGTAAGCGGTATTCGGCGTCACTTGCAACGACCCCAAACGCGTCAGGTCTTGCGCGTCGAAGGACTGCACATAACCCTCTTGGTAAAGCGTGCTGAGGTCCGGCGGAAAGACGTTCGCAACCGCCACGTAAACCACGCCGCGATCCAGCAGAATTCCCGCTCTCTGAATCGCGTCCGGGACGTGTATGATCTCGCCTGTGTCGTCTGCGAAAGTCAAGCGTCGGGGTGCGCCAAACTTTGTGTTTCCGCTAATCATGTCGATGGCGAAGAGATACAAGCCAACATCTTCTGAGGAATTCTGGATCTTAGCGACCATATACAGAGTCTTCGTTTCTAAGTCCGCCGCGGGCGTGCCCATGACCCCGAAGTGGCTCGATCCCCACCAAGTTCCAGTCGTAGGTAAGGCGGGACCCAAGGTCCTAGACCATATCGGGTTCGTTGCAGACGGATCCGTAGCGTCATATGCATACACCGTATTCGCCATCGTTGCCACGAACATCACATCCCGCGGCGTCGGCCCCGGCGCCGGCTTCTTTCGGCCCTTGCCGTTCGCAGAGGTGACGCCCCCACCCATCACCAGATTCGGCACGATCAACGGGAGCGCATAAACTCCGTCATCAACAGTACGACTGAATAACTTCCCAAAGGCCCCGTTTGCTAAGGCCTCCGGCGTGAGCGTGAACTCTGCGAGATTCGTGTTAGTCCGTCCCGGCTCGTATTGCGACATCGGCACGGCAACCTGAGCCTGCAGGAAGCCTAGTGACAGACACGTCAATAAACCGACGGTAATTGGAATTCGCATTGTTTCGTTCCCGGCTGCTCTCAATGGTGGATCCGATAGACAAGACAGGAGGAATTGTACCTTCTCGGAGCCCAAAGAGAAGCGCAGTTCGCCGCAATTTCGCCCTCTACCGGGGCTACGCGCTGCGACCGGCCGCCGCGCCGGAGGCCCAGGCCCACTGGAAGTTGAAGCCGCCGAGTTGGCCCGTCACGTCGACCACTTCGCCGATGAAGAAGAGCCCCGGCGTCGTGCGGCTCTCCATGGTCTGGGACGAGAGCTCGTCGGTGTCGACGCCGCCGGCGGTGACCTCGGCCTTGTCGTAGCCCTCGTCGCCGATCGGGGAGAGCTCCCAGCGGTGGATGCGGCGCTCGAGCTCGTCGAGCCCTTCGTTCGTCCAGCGGGCGGGGGCGTTGTGCTCGAGCCAGCGATCGGCCAGCCTCTGAGGCAGCAGCGCGCGCAGCGCCGTACGGGCCTCCGACAAGTTGCGCGAGGCGCCCGGCTCGCGCAACGCCGTCGTGATGCGGCGGCCCGGCGCCAGGTCGATCGACACCCGCCGGCGCTTCGCCAGGTACGAGGAGATCTGCAGAATGGCGGGCCCGCTCAGGCCGCGGTGCGTGAGCAGCATCTTCTCGCGGAAACTTACGCGGCCGCTCGACGCGATCACCTCGGCCGAGACGCCGGATAAGTCGCAATAGCGTCGGCGATCCGGCTCGCTTAGCTTCAAGGGCACGAGCGCCGGCCGCGTCTCGCGCACCCGCAATCCGAAGCGGCGCGCCAGCTCGTAGCCGAACGCCGTCGCTCCCATCTTGGGAATGGAGAGCCCGCCGGTCGCGACGACCAGCGCCTGAGCGCGGAGCTGTTCCGTCGCTGTCGTCACCAGGAAGCGGTCCGGCTTGGAGACTTCGCGGATGTTCACGCCGACTTGGATCTCGACATGCGCCCGCTCGCACTCGCGTTCGAGCATGGTGGTGATTTCGGCGGCCGAATTGTCGCAGAAGAGCTGGCCGAGCGTCTTCTCGTGGTACGCGATGCCGTGCTCTTCGACGAGTGCGATGAAGTCTTGCGGTCCGTATCGCGCCAGCGCCGACTTCACGAAGTTGGGGTTGGCGGAAAGGAAGTTTTCAGGGCCGCAATACAGGTTGGTAAAGTTGCAACGTCCGCCGCCGGAGATCAGAATCTTGCGGCCGATACGGTCGTTGCGTTCGAGCACGGCAACCCGCCGGCCGCGCTTGCCCGCCTCGATGGCGCACATCAGCCCGGCGGCGCCGCCGCCCAGCACGATCACGTCGAAGACTCTCTCCAGCACCGAGGGCCCATGATCGCTCACTGGAACGGTTTCGAGCATTCCGGAGCGACGGCAGGGTCATTGGCAAATGCGAGTCTGTCTCCGCATCCGCCGTCCGGAAATGTCCGCAGATGTCCGTGTTTCCGGAAAATGCGGGATTTGGGCTCGTTGGGGATCGCGGCGGCAAGCGGCAAGTCGCTGATTCGGCTTCGGTTGCGCCGATGTCGCGATTCGCGGCATGTCCGGATTTGGCCGCTTTTGTCCGCTGGACCTCGAAAGTGGGCGGACAAACCGGGACATTTGCGGACTCGGGGAGCTCGGCGCAGGAGAGCGGGTCGAGGCCGGGCAGCCAGGGCTGGACGGGAGTTTTTGTTTTGGTCGCGGCGGTGTTCGGCTCGAAGTCCAATTTGAGCTGCGGATCGAGGCGTTCGGCGCGTTCGCGGAGGCGTCGGGCCGCCTTGTTTTCGCTTACGATTTCGATGTTGCCTTTGGAGTCGACCCAGCCGAAGGTTCGCGGCGTCGCCCAGGCCCAGGCCTCTTCGAGCGCTGTGATGCGCTTGTCCAGATGCTTGTAGTAGACGTATCTCACCCTAATTTAAGGGTACGGTGCGCGGCCAAGCATTTTGCGGGCGGGCGGGGCTAAGTGGTTGATTCTTAGGCGAGGGGAAGTTGATTAGTTCCCGAAATCCGCCCGCGCCGCATTCGTCACAGGTTTTCGCGGCGGTTCGTCTTGTAGAGGGATTGGAGGCGATCTTCGAGCTCGTGCATCTCATAGCCTTGGCGGCCCCATTCCCAGGCCAGGCGCAGCGCCTGGATGCGAGCGTAGGCCGGCGCATTGTCGTCTTGGATGATTGAGCGGAGAACCTCGACGCCGTGGAGAGCGGCTTCTTGGGCGATGGAGAGGGCGCAGGCGTTGACTTCGCGGCGGGCCTCGAGCAATTTTTCGCGAAAGACATCGTCTTTGAGCCAGCGGCGGATGGTTCTTTCGTTGCAGCCGACTTTGCGCGCAGCGTCGCGGTAGCTGCGGGCTGTCAACAGCGCGATGATCGCGTGTTGCTGTTGTTGGGACAGCGCGGGCTCTTCGTCGACCGGCACGTCGACGAAGCTCTTGGATAGTGACACGTTTCGTCCTCTTGAAATGCGAAACGGCCGCGCGAAAGCGCGGCCGTGCGGCGACTCAAGTTCGCCACCTATAGGATATCAGGAGGCTCCAAGGGTTTCGGTGAACAGCGCCCGGCGGACTGGGGAGTTCGTAAACGACTGATGATGCTGAGGTTAGGACCAGTCGAGGCTGTCCCCCTGCGTTGGGTCCCCTTCCGTTGAGCTCCCCCAATTCGGGCTCCGTCCCCGAACTGCCCTCGTCGTCTGCGGCGCGCCGGCAGGCGCGCGCCACATCGCCAGCCCTATTCGGGCTCCGTCCCGGAACTCCCGGAACTCCTGGCCTTTCTGGCCAGCGCCACGGCCGGGAATCTCATCATCGCCGCGATCACGCTCGCCGCCGGCGCTGCGATCTACTTCTTCCGCCGCAAGACGCCGCGCTTTACGGCATCGGCCAGCCCGACCTCGACGTGAAACCCATCAACGCCTGTCGCGCTGGGTGAAAAAGGCGCGGGAAAAGGGGACAGACTCAATATCGGAGTACGACGCTGGAGTCCCCGCCAGCGAGACGTTTGCTGCTGAGGGCCACACCGCTCTAGGTCGCCCGCAAGGCACGGAACCGAGCTGAAAGGCCTGTGCGTCAGGTGCTCGGGCGTCTCCTGGCCCTGCTCAATATTGAGTCTGTCCCTTTTTCCTCCCTTTTTCCTCCCTCCCTATCATAGATGTCCCGGTTTCCGCGGTTCCGGTTTCCCTCCGGTTTCCCTCCCCCGGTTTCCTTCCCTTTGCCCCACTCTGCCATTGTCCGCGTCCCTTTGCGAGGCGCCTGGCGTCGGCCCGAGAAGGGATTTCTTCACAGCCTCCGCCCAGTTTTCCCCACGTGGTAGCGTAAGATTACCGGTAAACACGGCGTTACCGATTGCAGATCGGACCAGGTTCGGCAGGGAACGATGTCTATACAAGTCTTTAAACACGAAGGTAAAGGCCAACCAATTACGATCTATGATGAAATCAATATTACTGGAAAACTGTACCTTGTTATCCGCAGCGAGAACGGGCTAAACAACGCGGAGTTGTGGTGGATACTCAAGCCTTGGGGCAGCGTCCGGCAGCTTGGTATCATTGAAGACGAAGCCGTTCTTGACATCCCGAGCGGCTGGCTCCCGCCAGTCTTTGGATCAACTCTGCGTTGCAGGTGCAAGCCGGAAAGAACCGTTATTTACCTCTCTGCAAACGAGCAGGTGGATAAGACCGTCACCTTCAAATGGTAATTGAGCGCGATTCTGATACGGAGCTTCAGAGGTCCGACCGATCACCAGAGAAAACGGCCTCGCTGAAGAAGGGAACCGAGTTCGGTTCAGCAGCCGTCCTTTTCCTTTATGGCAGCACGTTGCTCCAGCGGTTCTATGGGTCCCTCAGAAGCTTTCTCCGGCGACCGCGGCGCAATCCTTAAGAACCGGTCCCTCGGGTCGAAGGAAATAGTTACAAATCTGTCCCTCGTATCTTCTACGTAGCTCCGATTAGCCCCATTGAACAGATCTAAGTCAACCCGAAAGTACCTCGTTCCTTCAGGCAGTGTATGAGCCTTTTTATCCAGCCAGCTAAGCGTCCCACCGGCGACATCTGGCATAGCGATAGTTTTCATCCTGCCATCTTCTTGCTCCAGGACGTAAACAACTTCGCCCTCGACTTTGCCTGCGCGTCCGTTCCTGGGGTTATTCCCCGCGGTTATGCTGACGGACAGAGTGTGGTCGTCGACGCGGACTACGGAATGGGCCGAATTGCTCCCATGGTCGATTCGTGTAGAGTTCCAGAATTGATCAACGAACTTCCAACCTGCAGGTGACGAGATACTAAAGATCTCCTTTTTAGGGCTTCTCTTATTACTAATGACGGAAAAGAACTGCTTTACGCGTTTCATCTGAATATCTGGAACTTGCTTTATAGCGGTAACTTGATAGTGGCCAAGTTGCTTCGGCAGCACATAGACAAGTAGACGATACTCTTGCATCTCGGCTGAAGTCCAGAAAGACCAGAACCCAGGATCCTGGCCTACAAAAACGGATAACTCTTTGAACGATAGCTTCGTTTCATTCGCCTTCAAGGTTTCTGAAGGCACGAGGAAAGATAAATCCTTGCCAGTGTTCAAGGACGGAGTAAATCGGTGTCCACCAAAACTCATATAGGCATCGCCGTAGTTGAGGAATTTACCTCGGACGGAAATGGGAATCTGATCACTACCCTGCTGCTCGATCCGATAATGCGGAGTATAGTCGAAGACGCGTGGGTCTTCGGAACCTAACACCGACCGATCTATCGTATCAGACAGTTCGTTTACTGAAGCTTCAACGCCCTGCAGAGAATCACCCATGTTCTCGGAAAACCTATCGATGAGGTTTCCCAAATCAAGAAACAACGATTGTTGCTGAATGTCAAGCTTATCGAATGAGTCGGTAAGAACGTCCTTATAGGCAATCCTAAGCTCTTGCGTCAGTAATCGAAGCTGCCCGGCGATCTGGATAGCAGTTGCTCGAGATTCATTTCCAGCCTGAGCGACAACAGACTCTACCGCCTCTTGAAGATTATCTATAGCCTGCCCTACAGTTAATCCGGCGAAAGCCGTTGGCACTACGCTGCTGGGGCCACATGACTGCATGGTCGGCCACACCACAAACATTGTGGCTGTCAGTGCGAATTTGCGAGCTGCATAATATCTCATCGAAATGCTCCCACGCCGACGGAATGCTGGCTAGCGCGATGTTCGCATGCGTTGAGGCAAAAAATGCGAGCATCGCCTCGGTCAAGAGGATAGAACTTTCAACGACGATCCGCAAGGAGTTTTTGGAGGCGAATGGGGGCGAATGGTGACAGGCGAATGATGTGGATGAAGACTAGACAGCCGTACAGCCTTATCGTGCGCTCTGACCACCCGCGAGCTGAAGCTTCGCGGCTCGGATGGCTGCGAACACGGGCTAAACGCGTGAACGGTGACAGCCTTATCGTGCGCTCTGACCACCCGCGAGCTGAAGCTTCGCGGCTCGGATGGCTGCGAACACGGGCTAAACGCGTGAACGGTGACAGTCAGGGAACTCTGAAAGCTGGATCTTCGGATTTCCGTCAGCGGCCCGCCAACACGAGACGTCCGCGTCGAAAAGTGAACCAGCTTACGCTTTCCGGGCGGGTTTCCTGACTTCCATGAGACGGCTGGTTGGAGTCAAGCAGAAAGTAAGGGTGAGGACCGCGCCCGGCTTCCATGCGCATTCTTATTGAGCCTTTTGTCTTGGCTCGATGCAGTGTGGGTTGCTGCGGTGATGCCGGCGCTGCCATCTGTCACGCGAGCTGACCGTTAGGGTCGCTCCAGTCAGGGACCGCAGTCGCCGACAAGCTCGGCTTACTTTTCTCCTCAACAGAAAACTCTGCTCTTCTTCCTCCTCTCTAGGCTGCGGCGGGAAACGGCCGCCAACTTTCTTCGAACGCGACCCAGAGCCGATGCAGCACGACGGCCAACTTTCTGGCCAACGCGGTCACCGCGCGTTTGCGTCCCGCTGCGCCGCCGCGTGAGGCCAACTGCAGCGCCCAACGCCGCAACGCACTGTCGCAGCCAAACGGCCCCAGAATGCGATGCGCGCACTGCACCAACAAGCGTCGCAAGCGCACGTCGCCGGCCTTGCTGATCGGCAACTGCGGATCGCTGTCGCCCGACTGCGACTGGCGCGGCGTCAGCCCCAGATAGGCGCCGACCTCGCGCGAGCGCCGGAAGCGGCTGGGATCTTCGAGCGTATGCACAAAGGTCAACGCCGTCAACGGCCCCACGCCGGGGACTTCCATCAAGCGCGCCGCCGCCGGGTCTCGCTCGGCGGCTTGCTGCGCGGCCCGGCCGGCGGCGGCGATGCGTTCGCTGAGCGCGGCGATCTGGGAGAACAACGGCTCCAGCACGCTCGCCAACTCCGGCTTCAGATCCGCCGCTGCGCGGACGGCGAAGCTCTTGGTCGAGGTCTTCGCCAAACGCTGGCCGTGGGTCTTCGCCAAGCCGCGCGCGGCGTTGACCAACAGCGTACGCGCCCGCACCAGCGCCTCGCGCACGCGCAACTCCGACAACGCCAACTGCGCTTGCGGGCTGCGCACGCGGGTCGGGTGCAACAACGCCGGATCGAGGCGGGCATACCGCGCCAGCTTCTCGGCGTCCCGCCGATCGTTCTTGCGCACGCTGCCCCAGATGCCGCGCAACTCTCGCGCGTTGGCGACCAGCGCTTCGTGCCCGAGCTTCGTCAGTTCGCGGGCGATCCAACCCGATTGCGATCCGGTCTCGAGCGCGATGCGCGCCCGAGGCAGATCCGCAAAGACCTTCGTCAACCCTGCCGGCGTGTTGACGCATTCGCCTTCTTCGATCAACTCGCCCTCACCGTCGACGATCGCGTAGCGGCTGCTGCGATCTCCCAAATCCAATCCCACGCTCCACTCGGGCTGAGCCGCTTTCTGCGTCGCTTTCTTGTTGCTATGCTTCCTCATGGCTGGTTCTCCTTTGCATCTTTTCTGAATGCGCTATGCAGCTTACCGCTGCTCAAGTTGAACCAGCCGTCTCATCCCATCTGTCACCATTCGCCTGTCACCATTCGCCGTCACCATTCGCCCCGGCGGTTTGCCCCGCCGGCAGCTGAGCCCCGCGCACGTCAGTCAGCGGTTTCTTATCAACGTCTTCGGTTGCTCGAAAGACCCCTCCCTCACGAGCCTGTGTGAAAACGAGATGCTCGTGTTGCGCCGGCAAGGGCGGGGCAACGAACAACCCCGGATGCAGTGGAGCGGAATCCGGGGATCGACGCGTTTTAGGACCCCGGGTTCCGCTACGCTCGACCCGGGGCTATCCATTGCTTCGTCCTCCGGACGAGGTCGCACCGGCGAGGGGGACAGTCCCCCTCGCGGGTTTACTCGAGGGTTAGGGGCATGCCTTCTTCTTCGGGGGCGGGGCGCAGCTCGGGGTGGGCGTCGAGGATGCGGGCGCAGGAGTTCCAGCGCAGCTTGGCGTCGTCGTTGTCGGGCGGGCTCAGCCTTTCGGCCTCTTCGAAGTGCTCCATGGCGCGATGCAGGTATTCGTAGGCGACGAAGCCGCAGCGCGGGCCGCCGCTGCGCAGGCGCGCCTTGCCGGTGCGTTCGGCGATGACGCCGGCGTAGTATTCGCGTTCGTAGTCGCCCGCCAACTGGCGCAGGACTTCGTGGGCTTTGTGGGCGACGCGCTGGCGCACGTGGCCGATCTGGTCGGTGAGCGCGAGCAGCAGGCAGATCAGGGCCCGCTGGTTTTCGGGCTCGACCATCAGGATGTCGCGGCAGATGCTTTCCGCCTCGGCGGGCTCGTTGAGCAGGCGGTAACGCTCGGCCTTGTCGAGCGCATGCGGAACGCCCTCGTGGTGCAGCGCCTTGAGCTCCATGGCCAAATTGCCCCCTCGCGGGCCGACGGGGCCCGCCGCTTGTTCGGTCGCTATTCCTTGCCGCCGCCGAAGATCTTCTTGAGCGGGTCGTAGAAGCGGTCGACCACCCGCTCTTTGAGCGGGATGATCGCATTGTCGGTGATGGTGATCTCTTCCGGACAGACTTTCGTGCAGCACTTGGTGATGTTGCAGTAGCCGATGCCGTGGTCGGTCTTGAGCTGCGGCAGGCGGTCGTCGGTGTCGATGGGGTTCATCTCGAGCTGCGCGGTGTAGATCAAAAAGCGCGGGCCGATGAACTCTTCGTGTAAGTGGTGATCGCGCAGGATGTGGCAGACGTCCTGGCACAGGAAGCACTCGATGCACTTGCGAAACTCTTGCGGGCGCTCGACGTCGGCCTGCTGCATGCGCCATGTGCCGTCGGGGGCGTCGGGCGCGCGCGGCTTGAGCTTCTTGATTTCGGTCTTGACGCGGTAGTTCCACGAGACGTCGGTGACCAGGTCGCGCAGCAGCGGGAACGTCCGCATGGGCTCGACGGTGATCGGTTCATTGACGTCGAGCGACGACATGCGCGTCATGCACATCAGCTTGGGGCTGCCGTTGACTTCGGCCGAGCACGAGCCGCACTTGCCGGCCTTGCAGTTCCAGCGGCAGGCGAGGTCGGGCGCCTGCTCGGCCTGAATCTTGTGGATCACATCGAGCACGACCATGCCGTCTTCGTAGCTGGTCGAGTAGTCTTGGAAGCCGCCGGCCTTGGCGTCGCCTCGCCAGATTTGAAAGTTCGCTGATGGCATTCGTCGTTCCCTAGCTCACAGTTCGTCAGTTCTTCTGCTGGTCGTCGATGATCGCCTGCAGGTCTTCGCGCATGGGCTTGACCGAGTGACGCTCCATGCGCATTTCGCCGTCGTGGCCTTGGCGGATGGCGATGTTGATCTTGCCGAACTCGGGGTCTTTGTCCGGGTAGTCGGCGCGGGCATGGGCGCCGCGGCTCTCGCGCCGCTCGTGGGCGGCCATGGCGATGGCTTCGGCGACCGTCAGCAGATTGCGCAGATCGAGCGCGGTGTGCCAGCCGGGGTTGTACTCGCGGTTGCCGGGAGGCGCAACTTTGGCGGCGCGTTCACCGAGCAGCTCGATCTCCTCGAGAGCGTCTTCCATCTCGCCTTTGTGCCGCACGATGCCGACGTTATTCTGCATCAGATTTTGCAGCTCGTGCTGAATGGCGAACGGGTTCTCGCCGGAGCCGCCGCGGTCGAAAGGCTCGAGAGCGAGGCGCTCGGCGGCGGCCATTTGATCGGAATCGATCGCCACGTCGCCGTTCTCGCGGGCGAATTGCGCCGCGTGTTCGCCGGCGCGTTTGCCGAAGACCAGCAAGTCGGACAGGGAATTGCCGCCGAGGCGATTGGCGCCATGTAGGCCCGAGCCGCATTCGCCGGCCGCGAACAGGCCCGGCACGGAGCTCATCTGCGAGTCGGCGTCAACCTCGATGCCGCCCATCATGTAGTGCGTCGTGGGGCCGACTTCCATCGGCTCCTTGGTGATGTCGATGCCGGCCAGTTGCTTGAACTGGTGGTACATGCTGGGCAGCTTGCGCTTGATGTGCGCTTCGCCGTCGGAGAGCTTTTCCTTGATCCAGGAGATGTCGAGGTAGACGCCGCCGTGCGGGCTGCCGCGGCCTTCTTTGATTTCGCGAACGATGCAGCGGGCGACGTGGTCGCGGGTGAGCAGCTCGGGCGGGCGGCGGGCGTCGCGGTCGCCGCGCACGTAGCGCCAGCCTTCCTCTTCGTTGTCGGCGGTCTGGTGCTTGTAGAGCGCCGGGATGTCGTCGAACATGAAGCGCCGGCCCTCGGAGTTGCGCAGCACGCCGCCCTCGCCGCGCACGCCTTCGGTCACCAGGATGCCGGCGACGCTGTGCGGATAGACCATGCCGGTGGGGTGGAACTGGACGAACTCCATGTCCTTGAGCACGGCGCCGGCGCGGTAGGCGAGGGAGTGGCCGTCGCCGGTGTACTCCCAACTGTTGGAGGTGACGCGGAAGGAGCGGCCGATGCCGCCGGTGGCGAGCACGACGGCCTTGGCTTTGAGGACCTTGAAGCGGCCGAGCTCGCGGTCGTAGGCGAAGGCGCCGGCGACGCGGCCGCCGTCCTTGAACAGGTCGACGACGGTGTGCTCCATGTGGACTTGCATGCCGAGATGGATGCCGTGGTCTTGGAGCGTGCGGATGAGCTCGAGGCCGGTGCGGTCGCCGACGTGGGCCAGGCGCGGATAGCGGTGACCGCCGAAGTTGCGTTGCAGGATGCGGCCGTCTTTGGTGCGGTCGAACAGGGCGCCCCAGGCCTCCAACTCCTTGACGCGCTCGGGGGCTTCCTTGGCGTGGATTTCGGCCATGCGCCAGTTGTTCAGGTATTGCCCGCCGCGCATGGTGTCGGCGAAATGCACCTTCCAGTTGTCGCGCTCGTCGACGTTGGCCATGGCGGCGGCCATGCCGCCTTCGGCCATGACGGTATGAGCCTTGCCGAGCAGCGACTTGCAGACGACGCCGACCTTGACGCCGGCGTTGGACGCCTCGATGGCGGCGCGCAAGCCCGCGCCTCCGGCCCCGACGACGAGCACGTCGTATTCAAAAACCTCGTGATCCGGCATGACGGGCTAGAGAATCCTCCAATCGGTCCAGATTCCCATCGAGCAGAGCCGGACATACAGGTCGGAGAAGCCGACCCAGAACAGGCTGATCCAGGCGAACTTCATGTGACGACAGTTGAACCAGGTGACGCGCTTCCACAGGGCCAGGGCGGTGGGGCTGCCGGACAGGATGTCTTTGCCGCCGCCGATCAGGTGGCGCAGCGAGTGGCAGCCGAAGGTGTAGCCGCCGAGGAAGACGACGTTGAGCGTGAGGACGATGGTGCCGACGCCGATGCCGAACTGCATGCCGCCGCCGGCGGTCGGGAACCACATGGCGGTCCAGGCGTCGTGGGCCAGAATCAGAATGAACACGAGCGCGAGGTAGAGGAAAGTAGCGGTGGACGTTCTGCAGAATCAGCGGGAACGAGTGCTCGCCGCGGTAGGCGTTGCGCGGCTCGCCGACCGTGCACGACAGCGGGTCGGCCCAGAAGGCCTTGTAGTAGGCCCCGCGGTAGTAGTAGCAGGTGAAGCGGAAGCCGCCGGGCGCCCACAGGATCAGCAACGCGGGCGTAAAGGGCAGAAACATCGGCCACCAGCCGGGCTTGGGTCCGAACCAAGCGTGGGGGGAATCGCCGAAGATTTCAGGCGAATAAAAGGGCGATAAATAGGGGCCGAACGAGTAGTGCACGCCCTGAAAAGCCGCCCAGGTGGAGTAGACGATAAAGGCCGACAGGCCGAGGAAGGTCGCCAACGGCTGCAGCCACCAAGCATCGCGCCGCTTGGTCTGGCCGAAGCCGCGGCTGGTTAGCGGAACATCGAAGCTCGCCATCGGCGGAAGGATATGCGATTCGCGCCGGGCAGCGCAAGGGCGCGACCGGTTCGCCCTGCGCTGGATAGACTGAGGGCCGTATGCGGGTGCTGATTTCGGGCGCTACGGGATTCGTCGGCCGTCCTCTGTGCGAGCGGCTACAGGCGTCGGGGCATGTTGTGGGCGTTTTCTCACGTAGTCCCGAGCGGGCGCGAAAAAGTTTGCCGGGAGTCGAGGCGTTCGGCTGGGACCCCGAGAAGGGGGAGCCGCCCCCGGAGTCGCTCGACAACGTCGACGCGGTCGTCCACCTGGCGGGCGAGCCGGTGTTCGGGATCTGGACGCAGGCGAAGAAGCAGGCGATCGTCGCGAGCCGGGTGGACAGCACGCGGAATTTGGTGTCGGCGATAGCGCGGCGGGAAGATCGGCCCAAGACGCTGATTTGCGCGAGCGCGATCGGGTACTACGGCGAGCGGGGCGATCAGGACCTGACGGAAGCGGATGCGCCGGGGGATGATTTTTTGGCCGAGACGAGCGTCGCTTGGGAGCGGACGGCGCGCGAGGCCGAGCAGGTCGGCGTCAGGGTGGTGAATCTGCGAACGGGCATCGTGCTGGCGCCGGACGGCGGCGCGCTGGAGCAAATGCTGACGCCGGCCAAGCTGGGGCTGGGCGGGCCTCTGGGATCGGGCGAGCAGTGGTGGAGCTGGATTTCGCGCAACGACTGGCTGCGGCTGACGGAGTTTCTGCTGACCTCGCAATTTGCGGGACCGGTTAACGTGACGGCGCCGAAGCCGGTACGGCAGAAGGATTTCGCGAAGGCGCTGGGGCGGGCGTTGGGAAGGCCGGCGTTTTTGCCGGCGCCGGCGTTTGTGCTCAAGGCCGTGTTGGGCGGATTTTCGGCGGAGTTGCTGTCGAGCAAGAAAGTGCTGCCGGCGGCGGCGGAGCGGTTGGGGTTTGCGTTTGAGGATCCGGAGCTGGAGGCGTTTTTGGGGAGCTTAGGACTGTAACTCGAGCGTCAGACCCCTCCCTCACGAGCCTGTGTGAAAGGAGTTGCTCGTGTTGAGCCCGCAAGGGCGGAGCAACGAACAGCCCCGGATCGAGCGGAGCGGAATCCGGGGATCGACTGGAGACGGAAAGTATTGGAAAGATTATCTTGGATCGCGTTTTAAGATCCCGGGTTCCGCTGCGCTCCACCCGGGGCTGTCAAATTGCTTCGTCCTCCGGACGAGGTCGCGCCGACGTTTTCACACAGACTCTCACGATCGGGGCGACCGCTTCGCGGTTGTTGTCATGGTTGTACACCGGATCGGCGAGAATGTTGGGGTGGTCATTGGTACGGATTTCTTGTGGAAGGCGATGCGGGTGGGCAAGCTGCGTGAGCTGCTTGTCGACTGCTCGGATGAGGACTGGATTTACGCCGACCGCAACGGGGACTTCGCCGTGATCAAGGCGGCGAACCTCGATACGCTCAAGGAGACGAGCTACCCGGCCGACCGGATCGTCGATGTGATCGCCGAAGATGTGCGGTCGAAGGAGTCTTAGGACCTTGCGCCCGCGGGGGCGTGGGCCGGCGCGGCGTCGCTGACCAGCCAGCCGTCTTTGAGCTCGACGATGCGGTCGCCGTAGGCGGCGTTTTCGATCGAATGCGTGACCTGGATGATCGTCACGCCCTCGCTGTTGAGCTTTTTGAACAGCTCCATGATTTGGCGGCCTTGCTCGGAGTGCAGGTTGCCGGTCGGCTCGTCGGCCAGGATCAGCTTGGGGTTGGCGATCACGGCGCGGGCGACGGCGACGAGCTGCTGCTGGCCGCCGGAGAGTTGGCTGGGGTAGAGGTCTTTCTTGGCGACGATGTTGAAGCGGTCGAGCGTGTCGGCGACCATGGCCGCGCGCTCGCTGCCGCGGATGTTGCGGTAGCTGAGCGGAACGTCGAGGTTCTCGTAGACGGTCAGGTCGTCGAGCAGGTGGTAGGCCTGGAAGACGAAGCCGATGTACTCGCGATTGAGCTGCACGCGCAGCTTGGGCTTGAGCTTGTGCACGGGCTGTCCGACGAAGTTAAACTCGCCGCCGAACTCGCCGTCGAGCATGCCCAAGATGCCGAGCAGCGTCGATTTGCCCGCGCCCGAGGGACCCATGAACGTCACGAACTCGCCTTCGTCGATCGCAAGGTTCAACTGCCGTAGGACATAGGTCCGTCCGGCGCGCGTCTCGTAGAATTTTTCGAGGTCCCTGAGATCAATCAAAGGCATCGCTGTTCGGACTCCCGTCCTCTAGGCTCCCGCCAGGCTCTCGGCTTGCTTGGCTGCTTCGCTCTCCTCGATGATGCGCCCGTCGAACAGGTGAATCGTGCGCTCAGCATACGACTCGTAGCGCGTGTCGTGCGTGACCATGCAGATGGTGGCGCCGTTCTGGTGCAGGTCTTTGAGCAAATCCATCACGGCGCCGCCGTTCTTGGAGTCCAAGTTGCCGGTGGGCTCGTCGGCGAGCAGGATGGCCGGGTCGCCGACCAAAGCGCGCGCCACGGCGACGCGCTGTTGCTGACCGCCGGAGAGCTGCGAGGGATAGTGCTTCATGCGGTGGGCCATGGCGACGCGTTCGAGGGCTTCTTGCACGCGCTCCTTGCGCTCCTTGGCGCCCATGCCGCGATAAGTCAGGGGCAGCTCGACGTTCTCGTAAACGTTGAGGTCGCCGATCAGGTTGAAGGCCTGGAAGATGAAGCCGATGTCGCGGTTGCGCACCCGGGCGCGGTCGCTGGCGGACAGGTTCTCGACGTTCTGCCCCTTGAGGGAATACGTTCCGTCAGAGGGCGTGTCGAGCAGACCCAAGATCGACAGCAGCGTCGACTTGCCGCAGCCGGAAGGCCCGGAGATGGCGACGTACTCGCCGCGCTCGATGGCCATATGGATGCCCGACAAGGCGTGCGTCTCGACCTCGTCGGTGTAGAAAACCTTCTTCACTCCATCCAGTTGAATTAACGAATCCGCCATCGTCCTTCTCCTCTTTTTTGTCCCTTGCGCCCCGTTCTTATTCCAGCCGGATGCGGTCGTAGGCTTCCCAGGCCGACATATCCGACAGGATCACCTCGTCGCCCTCTTTGAGTCCGGAACGAATCTCGATCGTATTGACGGAGGTGTGTCCGACTTCGACTTGGACGCGCGAGGCGTGGATTCCGTCTTGCTCCATCTTGAAAAGACCGATCGTGCTGTCCGCTTGGCCGTAAATCGGGCGCGAAACATACAATACGTCGTCGAGCCGCTGAAGTTCGATTCTTCCGTCAACGCTCAAATCGGGGCGGGCGCCGCGGGGCAGCTCGCCGAGCAATTCGACGTCGACGGTGACGGTTCCCTCGATGGCGGCGGGGTCGATGCGCGCCACGCGGCCGGGGATGATGCCGTTGCGGGTGTCGATCTCGGCGGTCTGGCCGATCGCCACGTCGCGCACCTGCGTTTCCGGGATACGCAACTGCGCCTTGAGCTTAGTCGGGTCCGAGACGCGCGCCAGCACCTGGCCGGGCGTTACGAGCTGTCCGACCTCGACTTCGAGCAGTTGCAGCACGCCGCTGACGCCGGCGCGCACATTGAGCTTTTGGATCTTGCTGAGGCGCAGGTCGACCAACGTTTGGAGCTGGTCGATACGCGCTTGCTGGGCGTCGAGTTGGGCCTTGACCGAGGGTTCACGAATCGGAACACGGTCGCGCTCCAGCTCGAGGCGGATCTTGAGCTGCTCCATCGTCACGCGCGACTTGGTCAGCTCGACGTCGGAGATCAGGCCGAATTTCTGCTGCTCCAGGTCGGCGTCGTACTGCGCCTTGGCTTGCTTGTAGTCGCCCTCGATTTGCGCGGCGGTCGATTCCTGGTCGAGGCGCTGGCCCTCGAGCTGCGCCTTGAGGTTAGCCAGGTCGGCCTTGGCGGCCGCGAGCTGCGCCTGCGCGTCGAGCGACTCCTGCTCGAGACGCGGGCTCGACAGCTCCATCAGAATCGTGTCGGGCCGGACAGGCTGACCTTGCACGACGAGGCGGCGCTCGACGCGGCCTTCGTCGTTGGCCGGGATAAAGACGATCACTTCAGGGGCGAGAATGCCGATGCCGCGCACTTGCAGCAGCATCGAGCCGCGTTTGACCTTGTCGCGGAAGACGGTTGCTCCGTCGATTCCGGGGGCGGCGGGTTCGAGGCGTGAAAGGCCCCAGGTAATGGCGGCCACAACGGACAACAAGGCGGCGCCCATCAAGATGCGCTGAATACGGCGCTTGCGTGCGTAGCCGGTGCGAGGTTTATCCACGTTTCGTAATTCGCTCCGCGGCGCTGCTGCGCCGCAACTCAAGAGCCGGTCGCCCGACGGGGACGGCCGCCTTTCGACTTCCGCCTCAGGTGCCGCCATCAACGGATCCGCGATGGACGAACCGCCGCGTCGGCCGACCGGCTGCCGCCAGGCGGGAACGCCTGCTGCAGTCGACTAGAAGGCAAGTCCGGCGCCACTTCCAACGGAACGGCACAAGGCCTTTGATGTCAAGCAGTTACATCGATGAGAAGGAACTCAGACTGCGTGGAGCTTCGCAGCGTTGCGACAAGGGCGTCTCGATAGTGGGACGCGAGAAATCAGTGATCGAGGTTGGAACGCGGCGAGCGCTGGCGCGAGGCTTGTGATGCGCCGGCCTCGGAATCGCCTTCGGCGTCGGCCTGCATGGCGGCGAGCCGGGCGATCGTCTGATCCAACAGAGCGAGCTCAGAGCGCAACAGCTTGATGATCTGATGCAGGCGGTCGGTCGTCATCGGTCGGCGAGGTCCCCGAGAGGACCTCACCTGGGAGATCGACCGACTCGAGCGTTTGGTTTATGTCACACGGCCCTGAGGATCGCTGAAAGGCCGCAATCGGACGTGTGTTTGAAAGGCTCCGGAGATCTTGCGACGCGCCCACGGCAGGAACCGCGAAGCTCGAGCCGCCCGCGGCGGTGAGCGGTTCGGCGCCAATGTCTTCGGCCGATCGAAGACCCCTCCCCGGATCGAGCGGAGCGGGATCCGGGGATCGACTGGACGGAAAGTTATTGGACGGAAAGTTATTGGAAAGATTCTCTTGGATCGCGTTTTAGGACCCCGGGTTCCGCTACGCTCTACCCGGGGCTAGCAATTGCTTCGTCCTCCGGACGAGGTCGCGCCGGCGCTTTCACACAGACTCTTAGCGATGTGCTCGGGGACTATTCACGCCGACTCGCCGGACTCATTTCATAAGATAAACTTATATTGTGGCGGGGCTGTCTTTCTCTGCTATTATGATCGCCTGTAGTCGTACCGACTCGGTGCGCCCGGTTCCCTGACGCCCGTCGGAGGTCAGGTGTTGGAGACAGCGATCGAGACTGGATCGCTTTACCCCTGGGCGCTGGTAAGTGGAGAACAACGTATGTCTCGTTACGGACTGCCCGAGCGGCAGGGCCTTTACGACCCTGCATTTGAACACGACGCCTGTGGTATCGGCTTCGTCGCCGACATCCAGGGCCGCAAGTCGAACAAGATCGTCCAACAGGGCATCGAAGTTCTAGTCAACCTCACGCACCGCGGCGCTTGCGGCTGCGACCCGAACACGGGCGACGGCGCCGGTCTCCTGTTTCAAATTCCCCACGAGTTTTTTGTCAAGCGCGCGGCCGACCTCGGCTTTGAATTGCCGGAAGCCGGGCGATACGGCGTGGGCATGTTGTTCCTCTCGAAAGACGGCGACGACCGCCTGAAGGCCCGCCAAATGGTGGAACGAGTCGTCGCCGAAGAGGGGCAGAAGGTGCTCGGCTGGCGCGAAGTGCCGGTCAACTCGAATGCGATCGGTTGGTTGGCGCGGGAGTCCGAGCCGTCGATCGAGCAAGTGTTCATCGGACGGGGCGAGTCCGCGCAGGATCTTTCGGTCGAGGACTGGGAGCGCAAGCTCTACATCATTCGCCGGCGCACGCGCCGGCAAGCGGCGCAACTACAACTGTCGCGCTACTACCCGGCGACGATGTCGGCTCGCACCATTGTCTACAAAGGCCTGCTGATCGCCCCGCAGATTCCGCGCTACTACCCGGATCTGCACGAGGCGGACTTCAAGTCGGCGATCGCGCTCGTCCACCAGCGGTTTTCGACCAACACGTTCCCGACCTGGGAGCGCGCGCAGCCCTTCCGCTACCTGGCGCACAACGGCGAGATCAACACCGTGCGGGGCAACGTCAACTGGATGCGGGCGCGCGAGGCGACGCTGAGCTCGGATCTGTTCGGCGCCGACCTCGAGAAGATCAAACCGATCATCGACGTCGAGGGTTCCGACTCGACGATGATCGACAACGCGCTGGAAGTGCTGATTCAGGGCGGCCGCCAGCCGTCGCACGCTTTGGCGATGCTGATCCCCGAGGCGTGGAACTTGCACGCGCACATGCCTGACGGCAAAAAGGCGTTCTACGAGTATCACGCCACGATGATGGAGCCGTGGGACGGCCCGGCGTCGATCGTGTTCACCGACGGCCGCTACGTCGGCGGCAACCTGGATCGCAACGGTCTGCGGCCCTCGCGCTTTTGGGTGACGCATGACGATTTGGTCGTGATGGCGTCGGAAACGGGCGTGGTCGCCGAGATCCAGCCCGAACAGGTGCGCGTGAAAGGCCGCCTGCAGCCGGGCCGCATGTTCCTGGTCGATACGCAGGAAGGCCGCATCATCGCCGACGAGGAGATCAAGGAAAAACTGGCGGAGCGCAAGCCCTATCGCCAGTGGCTCGACAACCAACTGATCGACCTCGAGAAGCTGCCCCGTCCCGAGGACGTGCCGGGACCGGACTACGACACGATCGTCGAGCGGCAGCGCGCCTTCGGGTACACGCTCGAAGACCAGCGCGTGCTGATCGGCCCGATGGCCGAGAGCGGCGTCGAGCCGATCGGCTCGATGGGCGTCGACGTGCCGCTGGCCTGTCTGTCGGACCGGCCGCAACTGCTGTTCAATTACTTCAAGCAGCTTTTTGCGCAGGTCACCAACCCGGCCATCGACCCGATTCGCGAAGAGCTGGTCATGTCGACCTACACCTACGTAGGTCCGCAGGGGAACCTGTTCGACGAGAAAGAGGACCACGCGCACGTTGTGAAGGTGCGCAACCCGATCTTGACCAACGCCAGCGTCGAGAAGCTGCGCGGCATCGGCGATCCGGACCAACGTAACGGCGCCGGACCCCGGGTGCGCTTCGGTTGCCGAACCCTCGAGACGCTCTTTCCCGCCGCCGAAGGCGAAGCGGGGATGGCCAATGCGCTTGAAGGTCTGTGCGCGCAGGCCGAACAGTCGGCCAAGGCCGGCTACAGCGTGCTGATTCTGTCGGACCGCGGCACGGACCCGCGCATGGCTCCGATCCCGTGCCTGCTGGCCTGCGCGGCCGTCCACCATCACCTCATCAGCACGGCCACGCGCGGCAAGGTCGGCCTGATCGTCGAGACCGGGGAAGCGCGCGAAGTGATGCACTTTTGCCTGCTGCTCGGCTACGGCGCGAACGCGATCAATCCGTATCTGGCGTACGAGACGGTTCTGCGGATGCACCGGCGCGGCGAGATCGCCGGCGACTTCGATGCGGCCGAAGCGCAACTCAACTACCGCAAGGCGCTCAAGAAGGGCATTCTCAAGACGATGTCGAAGATGGGCATCTCGACGGTGCAGTCCTATCACGGCGCGCAGATCTTCGAAGCGGTCGGGCTCAACCGTCAGGTGGTCGACAAGTACTTCACCGGCACCACGTCCCAGATCGAAGGCGTCGGGCTGGAGGTGATCGCGAAGGAGAGCCTCGAGCGCCATCGCCGCGCGTACCTGCCGGTGACGCAGGCTGACATCGATCTCGACGTCGGCGGCAAGTATCACTTCCGCGTGCGCGGCGAGAAGCATCTGCTCAATCCGCAGACGGTTTCGAAGCTGCAGCACGCCGTCGCGAACAATCGCTGGTCGACGTACAAGGAATACGCCGCAGCGATCGACGACATGAACAAGTCGCTGTGCACGTTGCGCGGCTTGTTCGACTTCAAGCTCGCCGCCGAGCCGATTCCGCTGGATGAAGTGGAGCCGGCGGCGGAGATCGTCAAGCGCTTCTGCACGGGCGCGATGAGCTTCGGGTCGATCTCGAAGGAAGCGCACGAGACGCTGGCGATCGCGATGAACCGCATCGGCGGCCGTTCAAACACGGGCGAGGGCGGGGAAGACCCGGCGCGCTTCACGCCGGATGCGAACGGCGACAGCCGGCGCTCGGCGATCAAGCAGGTCGCTTCAGGGCGTTTCGGCGTGACGTCGTACTACCTGGTCAACTCCGACGAGCTGCAGATCAAGATCTCGCAGGGCGCCAAGCCCGGCGAGGGCGGCCAATTGCCGGGTCACAAGGTGGACGAGACCATCGCCTGGCTGCGGCACTCGACTCCGGGCGTCGGGTTGATCTCGCCGCCGCCGCACCACGACATCTATTCGATCGAGGATCTGGCGCAACTGATCTTCGATTTGAAGAATGCGAACGTGCACGGCAATGTCTCGGTCAAGCTGGTCAGCGAGGTTGGGATCGGCACCGTCGCGGCGGGCGTCTCGAAAGGCCACGCCGACTTGGTGCTGATCTCGGGCCACGACGGCGGCACGGGAGCTTCGCCGGTCAGCTCGATTCAGTACGCCGGCACGCCGTGGGAGCTGGGCCTGTCGGAGACGCAACAAGTGCTGGTGATGAACGACCTGCGCGGGCGCATCCGTGTGCAGGTCGACGGCAAGCTGCAGACCGGCCGCGACGTCGTGATCGGCGCGCTGCTCGGGGCCGACGAGTTCGGCTTCGCCACCATGCCGCTCATCGCATTGGGCTGCATCATGATGCGCAAGTGCCATCTGAACACCTGCCCGGTCGGCATCGCGACGCAGGATAAGGCGCTGCGCAAGAAGTTCACGGGCACCCCCGAGGCGGTCATCAACTTCTTCTTCTTCGTAGCGGAAGAAGTGCGCGAATGGATGTCGAAGCTTGGCTTCCGCACCTTCGAGGAGATGATCGGCCAGGTCAGCCGGCTCGACACCAAGCCGGCCATAGAGCACTGGAAGGCCCGCGGCCTCGACTTCAGCCGCATCTTCTACGATCCGCCGGTCGACAAGTCGATCTCGCGCCGCCACACCGGCAAGCAGGATCACGGCATCGAGGCGCAGATCGACAACGAGCTGATCAAGCTCGCCAAGCCGGCGCTCGACAAGGGCGAGCGGGTGCGGTTCTCTTACAAGATCCGCAACACCGACCGCACGGTCGGGACGATGTTGTCGGCTGAGATCGCGCGCAACTACGGCGCCGACGGGCTGCTTGAAGACACGATCTGGATCGACTTCGAAGGCCCGGCGGGGCAAAGCTTCGGCGCCTGGGCCTCGCCCGGCATGACGCTGTCGGTGCGCGGCGACGCCAACGACTACTTCGGCAAGGGGTTGTCGGGCGGCAAGCTGATCATCGCTCCGCCCGAGGGCTCGAACTTCGTGTTCGAAGAGAACATCATCATCGGCAACGTGACGTTCTACGGAGCGACGGGCGGCGAGGCGTACGTCAACGGCATGGCCGGCGAGCGCTTCTGCATCCGCAACTCCGGAGCGACAGTCGTCGTCGAAGGCGTCGGCGATCACGGCTGCGAGTACATGACCAACGGGCGCGCGATCATCCTCGGCGAGTGCGGACGCAACTTCGCGGCCGGCATGTCGGGCGGCATCGCGTATGTGCTCGATGAGCGCGGCGACTTCGCCGATCGGTGCCTGTTCAACGCGTTGGTCGACCTCGACCCATTCGAGGCAGCCGAAGACATCGAGTTCGTCAAGGCGCACATCGAGCGGCACGTCGAGTACACGAAAAGCCCGAAGGGCCAGTGGATCCTCGAGCACTGGGAGCAGATGCAGCCCAAGTTCATCAAGGTCTTCCCGCAGGAGCTCAAGGAGGCGCTGGCCAAGCAGGCGAACGAGCTGGCGAGCGCTGTGTAGCCGCGGGCGGGGAACCGTTTCGGGATCGTGATGCGAAGCGCGACGCTTTGGAGTGTGTGAAAAGGTTCGGAGATTTTCCGAGTTCGCCCCCGGCAGCGACCGCGAAGCTCGAGCCGCGCACGGCAGTAAGCCATTTGTTGTCAGTGCCTTCGGTTGATCGAAAGACGCTTCTTTACGGTCAGGGCGCAAGCTTCGCGGTTGTTGCGAGGCTGCTCTTGGAAGATAAGGTTAGCTAATAATTAGAAGCGCTCACCTTCGCATGTTATTCTGATTTGGTTCCCGCGCCATCCGGCGCTGAAGGGAATCACAAAAACCGAGCGGAATCCGCATCAGCCGGGCGGCGGACGCGGCGTCTCTTAGGTGAGGCGAGCCCTCGACAGGCATCCAAGACGATATGGGAAAAGACACCGGATTCATGGAGTACACGCGCGAAGCCCTGAAGGGCCGCGACGTGCTTGTACGCATCAAGGATTGGGACGAGGTCTATCAGCCGGCGAGCGAGGAGCAGCTTACGCGGCAGGGCGCCCGCTGCATGGACTGCGGCATTCCCTTTTGTCACACCGGCTGTCCGCTCAACAACATCATCCCGGACTGGAACGATTTGGTTTATCGCGGGCGGTGGCGCGAGGCGTTGCGCGAGTTGCACGCGACGAATAACTTTCCTGAGTTCACCGGGCGCATCTGTCCCGCGCCTTGCGAGGCGGCCTGCGTGCTGGGCATCAACGACGACCCGGTTGCCATCAAGACGATCGAGAAGTCGATCGCCGACCGCGGTTGGGAAGAAGGTTGGATCGTGCCCGAGCCGCCGCGGAGCCGCACGGGCAAGAAGGTCGCCGTCGTCGGCTCAGGCCCGGCCGGCCTGGCCGCGGCGCAGCAGTTGAACCGGGCGGGCCACACGGTGACGCTGTTTGAGAAGAACGAAATCCCCGGCGGCCTGCTGGCGCTCGGGATTCCGGATTTCAAGATGGAGAAGCATCACATCGCGCGTCGCGTCGATCAGATGACGGCCGAGGGCGTGGAGTTTCGCTGCGGCGTGCACGTGGGCGTCGATGTGGAAGCCAAGCAGTTGATGGATGAGTTCGACGCGGTGCTGATCGCGACGGGCTCGGAGAAGCCGCGCGACCTGCCCATCCCGGGGCGCGAGCTGAACGGCATCCATTTCGCGATGCAGTTTTTGCCGCAACAAAACCGCCGCAACGCAGAGCGCGCGGTCGACCCGGAATTCGATTTCACCGCGAAGGACAAGAACGTCGTCATCATCGGCGGCGGCGATACGGGCGCGGATTGCCTCGGAACGTCTCGCCGTCACGGCGCGACGGCGATCCGGCAATTCGAGCTGTTGCCTAAGCCTCCCGACTCGCGCGACGAGCCGGGCGGTCAGCCCTGGCCGCTGTGGCCGTTCACGTTCAAGGTCGAGAGCTCGCACGAGGAAGGCGACGTGCGCGACTACGCCGTGAATACCAAGGAATTCATCTCCGACGGGAACGGCAACGTCAAGGCGCTGCGCGGCGTGCGTTTGGCATGGAAGGAAGTCGATTCGGAAACCGGACGCAGCCCGGGCTTTGAGGAGATTCCCGGCTCGGAGTTTGAAGTGCCGGCCGACCTGGTTTTGCTCGCGATGGGCTTCGTACACCCGGTGCAAGAAGGGTTCTTGAGCCAGCTCGGCGTGGCCTACGACGGGCGCGGCAACGTCAAGGCCGAGATGGGCGAATTCCGCACGTCTGTCGACAAAGTCTTCGCCGCGGGGGACGCCCGCCGGGGCCAATCGCTGGTGGTCTGGGCGCTGGCGGAAGGCCGCAAAGCCGCCCGCGCCGTGGATGAATTTCTAATGGGCCGCAGCGATCTGCCGGCCGACTAGAGCCGTCGCCGGCTAGGCCTTAGTCCGCGATCCCAGTAGGAGCTTTCCACTACGGGCGGGGGGCGGAGCTTGCCCGTACAATCGGCGTGAGCCATGGGAGCCGCCATGCACGCCACCGAAATCCCCGACGATCTGGTCGAATGCCGCACGTGCAAGCAGGGGGTTCTTTCCGTCTACAAATTCTGCGGGTCGTGCGGGCAAGCCACTTTCAATCTCGATCTGGATCGCGAAAGGCTCAAGGAATATTGCGGACGCTGCGGCTCGCCGCTGCGCGGTCTGAAGAAGTACTGCTCGCAGTGCGGCGAGGCTTCGGCGCTGACCCGCGAAAGCCAGGAGCAGAGCTCGCTGCTCAAGCTGCTGCAGAATCCGCGCTTTCAAATGGCGCTGATTGGAGTGGCGTGCGGCCTGCTCGCGCTGCCGGTCTTCACGCCCGTGCGCTACGACCTGACCTCGAGCGCGCCGTTCGTTCGGGTTTACATGGAGCAGGCCCGCAAGACGCAGCAACGGCTCGAGCTGCAGGTCTCGCGGCGCGATTGGTCGATCCGGCCCGTGGACATGGGAGAAGCCGCGATCGCCGACGCGTCGGGCGTCGCCGTGGACGGCCTGGGCAACTTCTTCGTCTCGGACGCCTCGCAAAACGCCATCTTTCGAATCCCTCCCGAAGGAGCCGCCAAGCTCTATGCGGGGGGCGGTGAAGCGGGGTTCGCCGGCGACGAAGGACCGGCGGCGGCGGCGAAGTTCAACGCGCCGCGCGGAATCGTGCTCGATGACAGCGGCTACCTGTACGTCGCCGACAGCGGCAACAATCGGATTCGTATGATCGACCCCGAAGGCCGGGTGCACACCGTCGCGGGCTGCGGCGATTGCGACATCTCCAAGTCGAGCTCAACCGCGCGCCAAGTTCGCCTCCAGAATCCCGCGGCGTTGGCATTCTTCGGCAATAATCTGCTGGTCGGCGAAGCGCCCGCGGGCGCCGCCGCCAAGCGCCCGGCTCAAGTCTGGTCGATGCGGCCGGGCATGTAAGCGCTCTAGTCGCCCCGCAACGCTTCGAGCGGATCGACCGCGGCCGCCCGTCTGGCCGGCAGCCATGCCGCCAGGGTGACGGTCGCGCCAAGCGCTGCCACCGCCGCCGCGGCCGCCAGCGGGTCCAAGGGCGCGACCTCGTAAAGCAAAGCCGACCATGTGCTGGCCAGGGCCGCGGCCCCCGCGACGCCGATGGCGCAGCCGGCGGCCGCGATGCGCCAAGCGTCACGCAGCACCAGCCGGCGTAATTCCGCGGGAGCGGCGCCGAGCGCGGCCCGCAGTCCTAACTCGCTCGTGCGCAAAGCGACCGCGAACGACAGCACGCCGAAAACACCGATGGCGGCGAGGGCCAAGGCGGCGAGCGCGAAGCTCGAAACCGCGGCGGCCGTCATGCGCGGCCGCCACAAGGTGTCGGCGACGATCTCGGGCATGGTTTGAAGCGCGGCGACGGGCAGGTCCGGGTCGAGCCGATGCACCTCTTCGCGAACGACGGCCGCCATGGCGGAGGGGGTCGTCGACGTTCTGACGACGAGCGTCATGGGAAAGCGGTTGGAGTCGCGGAACATCCGATCCTGCAAGAACGGGATGTAGACCTCGCTCGCGGCCGGCGCGGTCCAGTCATGCTCCGCGATATCCGCGACGACGCCGACGATCTCGCGCAACGGATCGGAGGCGTCGCGTCCGATGCGAATCCGCTTGCCCACGGCGCTCCGGCCGGGGAAGTATTTGCTCGCCAGGGTTTGATTGATGACGACGACCGGGGGCGCGTCTTGATCGTCGCGATCGTTGAAATCGCGCCCTTGGCGCAGGTTCGCGCCGAGCGCGCGGAAGTAGCCGGGGGCGCTGACGCGATAGACCCCGGTTGGAAACTCCGAGGGCGCCGGCTCGGGTTGCCCTTCGACGACAAAGCTAAGACCCCACAAGTCGCCCGCCAGCGGAATGTGATTGACCAAGGATGCGGCTTCGACTCGAGGCCGCGCGTTCAAGTTGTCGAGCAGGGCTTGGTAGAAGGCCACGCGACGTGCGGGATTGGAGTATTCCGAGCGCGCCGTGGGAATCAGCGCGGTGAGCGTGCGATCGCCCTGAAAGCCGGGGTCGATTTCCATTTGTTTTCGCATGCTTTCCACGAGCAGCGTGCCCGCAACGAGAAGACCGGTCGCCAAGGCGATTTGCGCAACGACGAGCGCTCGACTCGGCGCGGCTGACAGGCCCCCGCGCCCCGTTTGGCGAAGCTTATTCGCCACCTCGTAGGCTCCGACTCGCAAGCCGGGGAGCATGCTGAACACGGCGACTGCAAGCCCCGACACGCCAAGCGCCGCGGACAACGCGCCGAACCCGATCTCGATCTCATCGTGGCGAGGCAAGGCCTGCTGCGCGCCTGGAGGAAGCAGGGCGAGCAACGCGCTGACGCCCGCGTTCGCCAGCAGCAGGCCCAAGCAGGCGGCGGCGAGCCAGAGCAGAAAGCCTTCCGCCGCCAGAGGCGCGGCCAGTGCGGTTCGTCCCGCGCCAAGGGCCTGGCGGACGGCCATTTCTCCGCTGCGCTGCGAGGCGCGAACGAGCATCAAATTGGCGACGTTCACGCAGGCGATCAGGAGCAAGGCCGCGCCGGCAAGAGCCACCAGCGCCAAAGTCGGCCTAGCCGCTCCGACCGATGCCTCATGGAGGCCCTTCACCTCGAGGTGCTCGGAGCGCTTCATGTCCGGGTTGTCCGCGACGATGCCTCGGGCGATCGACGTCATCTCGGCTTGCGCTTGGTCCAGTGAGGGTCCGTCCGCCAAGCGTCCGAAGATGCGGAGGCTGCTGCCGAAGCGGTCGGCGGCGCGTTCGGGGGTAAAGCGCAAGGCGCCCCACAGCTCGGCGCGGGGAATCCAGAACGTCGGGAAGCGGAACGACTTGTCCGCCACGCCGACGACTTCGTAAGGCCGCTCGTCGAGCATGATCTGTTTGCCGATGACGCTCGGGTCGCCTCCGAAGCGGCGCTGCCAGAGGCCGTAGCTCAGCACGACCTCATCGCCCCCGGAGCCTTCCGACTCGTTCCCGCTAAACCCGCGACCCAGGCGCGGCGGACGCCCTAGCATCTCGAACATCTGCGGCGAGACATGGACCGCGCTGAGCTTCTCCGGGTCGCCCTCGCCGGTAAGGCTCGGACCCCAAGCTTCGGCAGCCGCCATTTTGTCGAAGCTGCGCGATTGCCGCCGCCATTCCAAATACTCGACCGGCGCGGCCGGCGAGAGACTGTCGCCCCACAGGATCACCGCCAGCCGATCAGGACGGTCGAACGGCAGCGGCGCCAGGAGCACCGAGCTGAAGACGCTGAACACCGCGGCGCTCGAGGCGATGCCCAGGGCCAGCGTGGCGATGACCAGCCCGGCGTAGCCCGGGCGCCTTCTCAGGGCGCGAAAGGCGAGCGAAAGATTTTGGATGACGCCGAGCATGCCGAGGCGCGGATGCACGTATGCGGCCAACCGCTCGCGCGAGAAGGTGAGGGCTGCTTTGGCGGCGTCGGCGTGCAATAACTCGGTACTAACCTGCGCCGACCTCGCTGAAATCGTATGTGTCGTCGTTTTAGCCTCCCGGATGCGGAACCGCCGCGTCCCAGAATCGCTGGGCCGGGAGGAGCCCAGGACGGCCTGCCGCGCGACGTCCGCCACGGCGTCCGGCGGCTTGACAGGGCCGGCGGCCGCTTCACGAATAACGGAGCGTCGGCCCCCCGCGCGAAACAATTGCGGGGCCGGCGCGATCACCTACTTATCGCGTCCGACGGCCCGGGAGCGGTGTGCTACCATCAGCGTACGCTGCTGGGCCAAGACCCTTTCTTGGAGGTAGTTACAACGAAATGGCGGAATCGAAAGTCCCCTATTTTTTGCTTGGATTAGGCGTCGGCGCGGCGTTGGGCGTCCTCTACGCACCTCGATCGGGCGAGGAGACGCGCGAAGATTTGCGCAGCCGCGCGTACGAGGGTCGCGACTATGTTCGCAAACGCGCGGACGAAAGCCGGGACTACGTGCGGCGCCGGACTGAGGAAGGTCGCGAGTACGTCGGTCGCCGCAGCACGGAGTTGCGCGAGCGGGCCAACGAGTATGTCGACCGCGGCAAGAGCGCCGTCGGCTCTCAGCGCGATCAGCTTGCGGCGGCTCTCGAAGCGGGTCGGCGCGCCTACCGTGACGCGACCGGATCAGAGCCCGCCTCGGAGGGTCCTGCCGCCGAGTGAACGACGCGCCTGGGGCCGTCCTTTTGGTTGAGGCATGGACCAAGATCTTCTGCTTAAGACAATGGCGGTCTTCACCGGGGTGGCCGCGGTGGCGCTGCTGATCATGATGGCGGCGATGGTCGCCATCTGGTTCTCGATGAACAAATTAACAAAGCGTTCCATGCTCATGATGGACCGCTTGGAACCGCTTGCCGAGACCGCGCGCCGCACGCTCGAGGAAACGCGTTCGGAGTCGACTGAAATCCTGGCGAACGTCAAAACGCTGACCGCGCGCGGACAAACGCAGATGGATCAGATCGATTCCCTGTTGAACGACCTTTCCGACAACGCGCGTGTGCAGTTCGCGCGCATCGACGATACCCTGCAAACGACGATGGGCCGGGTCAACGACACCACGGCGGCCGTCCAAAAAACCATCATCCAGCCGATCCGCCAAGTGCGCGCCGTCACGGCCGCGGTCACCGCCGTGATCGACCACCTCGCGGGCGCCCGCCGACAGACCGTCGATAAGGCCACGCTCGACGAAGAGATGTTCATCTAGCCGGACCTTTCGCTTCATCCGTCCCTGCCGACCATGCCGATACGAATCGCTCTGTTTGGAACCAAATTCATGGGCAAGGCCCATAGCCAGGCGTACCGCAACGTCCAGATGTATTTCCCGGACGCTCCGGAAATCGAGATGAGCGTCATCGTCGGCCGCAATCCGGACGAGACCGAGAACGCCCGCAGGACTTACGGTTGGAATGAGGCGGCCACGGACTGGAAAGCGGTGATGACGCGCGACGACATCGACCTGGTCGATATTGCGACGCCCGGCAACCTGCATTGCGAGATGGCGCTCGAAGCCGCCAAGAACGGCAAGCACATCATCTGCGAGAAGCCGCTGGCCAATACCCTCGCCGAGTCGGAGCGGATGCTCGAGGCGGTCCAGGCGAAAGGGCTGAAGAACTTCCTGATGCACAACTACCGCCGCTGCCCGGCGGTGGCGCTCGCCAAGCGCATGATCGAAGACGGACGCATCGGACGCATCTTCCACTTCCGCGCGAGCTACCTGCAGGATTGGGCGATGTCGGACCGACTGCCGCTGCTGTGGCGCTTCGACAAGGACCTGGCGGGCTCGGGAGCGCTGGGAGATCTGGGCGCGCACATCATCGACCTGGGTCGACATCTGTGCGGCGAGATCACCGACGTCTCCGCCGCGACGGAAACGTTCATCAAGGAGCGGCCCAGGACGGATGGAAAGGGCTCGGGGCCTGTAACCGTCGACGACGCCGTGGTCATGTGCGTGCGCTTCGACAACGGCGCCATCGGAACGCTCGAAGCCACGCGCTTCGCGACCGGCAGGAAAAATCACAACACCTTCGAGATCAACGGCTCGAAGGGTTCGCTGGTCTTCGACCTCGAGAATATGAACAATCTCGACTACTTCTCAGTCGAAGACGAGGCGGACGCGCAGGGGTTCCGGCGCATCATCTGCTGCGACACCGAGCATCCCTACATGACGCACTGGTGGCCCGACGGGCACATCATCGGATACGAGCACACGTTCACGCACAGCGTCTACGACTTCTTGATGGGCTGGGAGATCGGCGACCGAGTGAGGCCCGACTTCGCGGACGGCGTCCAGAATCAAAGAGTGCTCGACGCCGCCGAACGCGCCGCCGGTTCGCGGGCTTGGGAGACGGTGGGCTGACGATTTGGTTGACCTCAGCGCGCACGTGCTGCCCGGGCTCGACGACGGCGCAGCGGACGAGCCGACCGCGTTGGAGATGTGCCGCATGGCGGCGGCGGCCGGGACCGATGAGCTTGTAGCAACGCCCACGGTCGATCCCCAATACGACTTCGACGTCGAAGCCGTGTCGCGCCGGATCGAATCCCTTCAAGCCAAACTGGAGGGCGAGATTCACTTACATCGCGGCACGCAGATGGTGCTCGAGTGGGAATCGTTCGACAAAGCGTTCGTCGATCTGACGCGGTACTCGATCAACAGTCGGCGGTACATTCTTGTCGAGCCCTCGCGCAGGTCCTTGGTGCGTGGGGTGGGTCGGCTCCTCGACCGCATGGTTCAAGCGGACTTCATGCCGATCATCGCGCAGGTTGAACAGTCGCGGGCGATGCGCCGAGACCGGCTGCGTGTCAAGAATTGGGTCAAGCGCGGCGCCTGTCTCAGCGTCTCCGCCGCTTCCTTGTTCGGGACTTTCGGCGAACAGGTCGAGAACGCCGCGGTCGGGCTGCTCAACGAGGATCTCGTCCACTTCATCGCCTCCGACGGACGGTCGCTGCATCAACGCGCTCCGGTGCTCGACGACGCCTACGCCTTTGTGGCCTATCGTTGGGGGGAGCGCCGCGCGCAAAAACTGTTCATCGACAATCCCTGGGCCGCCTTGTGGGGGCACCGGATCGACCGGCCGCCGCCCAGGCGCAGCAGCCGCGCGCGAGCCTAGCTCACCCCGGCGGCGTCGCGGGCTCGGCTCCGCCGCGAGGGGAGCGCGAGGCGCTTTGACTTGGGAACGCGGTTTTCGGAATCCCGAACCCTAGCACTGGAAGGCCAGAGCCAACTCCCTGACGGCTGTGCTCTCGTCGGTGCCTTGCAACTGGGCCAGCGCTTGCAGCGCCCGCTTGCGTGAGCGGAACAGCCGGACCTTCAGCGCATTGGTATTGACTTCGTAAATCTGTTCGAGCTCTTTGAGCGACAGCCCTTCGATTTCCTTGAGCACCAGCAGAGTGCGGTCCGCGGGCGCGAGCCGATCCAGCAGTCGCGTCACCAGGTCGCGCGCCGCCTCGTGCCTTTGGTGGGTCAGATGAGCGTCCATGCCCGGCTGCGCGTCGATCGTTTGCTCCTGCTCTTCCGACAAGTCGCTGATGCGGCAGTCACGCCGTCTGCGCACGCGCCGCAGATAGTCGTAGGCGGCATGCTCGACCAGGCGGTAGAGCCAGACTTCAAAGCATTGCGGTTCGCGGAGCTTGTCGAGCGAGTCGTACAGGCGCACGAAGACATCCTGCGCGACATCCTCGATGTCGTCCTTGGCCCCGATCAGACGGTGGAGCCGTCCGAACACCTTGCGCCGGTTGAGTCGCATCAACTCTTCAAAAGCCTCGCGATCGCCGCCTTGCGCCTGTTTGACTATTTCGACCAGCTCAGTCATCCTGCCGTCCCCCGTTCGCCTTGTCCGCTGCGCCTCGTCTGTTCAGCCGGCCCCGCCCGAAGAGAAGGGCGAAACAAGAGGCCGGCCGAATCCGCTTGATGCTGAACAAGCTTGAACGCTCTCAATTTATACGCGAAGGGGAAGGGGGCCAATAGCCGCGGGGCGAATTTCAGGCAGAATGGATGTGGCCGGCTAACCCGCTCCAGCGAAAAGAGTTAAGATAAATGTGGCCAGCAGGATCGGCCGTTCCACAACGTGCAATTCGGGCCATATCGACTGGATGCGGAGACTGGCGAGCTTTGGAAGGCGGGAGTACGCCTGCGGCTTCAGGACCAACCGTTCCGCGTGTTGCTGGCGTTGCTCGACAAGCCGGGCGAGCTGGTCACGCGCGAAGATCTTCGCCAGCGACTGTGGCCTGACGATACCTACGTCGACTTCGACCACGCGCTGACGACGGCCGTGAAGAAGTTGCGCCGAGCGCTTGGCGACTCCGCGCTGCGGCCGCACTACATCGAGACGCTGCCACGCCGCGGCTATCGCTTCGTCGGCGAATTGCGATCCGATCAGGACGCCTCCGGAGCAAGCGAAGCGGCCGCGAACCCCGGGCTGATGCGGCAGCGGAATCTGCTCGCCTTCGCCGCGGCGGCCATGGCGCTGCTGGCGGTGTTCGCCTTCCTGCGAGACCCCGATCAAGTAGAGGGGCGGGTGGAGTCGCGGACGGTCCGCAAATTCTCGTTCTCGGCCGCGGTCGCCGGATCGCGGCGCACCGCGACAGCCGCAATTTCGCCGGACGGGCGGCATATCGCTTACATCGGAGGCGAGGACCGTTCGATTTGGATTCGGGACATTGACGCCGAGGAGCCGCGACGACTCGACCGAACAGTCGGCGCCCGCGGCGTCTTCTGGTCTCCCGACAGCCAGTTCTTGGGATTCGCGCAAGGCTCGGCGCTGAGGTCGGTGTCGATTCATGGCGGCCCGCTTACCGAGCTTTGCCAATTGCTCGACGACAGTTTTTTCGGCGGGGCGTGGGAGCCGGGAGGCGATGAAATCTACTTCGCCGCCGGATCGCCTCCCGCCATCTTTCGGGTGGCCGCACGCGGCGGTCAGCCCGAGCAAGCCTTCGATCAGGTCGTGACCGAGGCGGGCGGGGGCAATTTCGAGCCCGCATTCGTCTACGGCGTGGGGCGTCGCCGGCTGCTGATCTTCACGGCCGGCGGACCCGGACACTCCGAACTGTTCGTGCAAGACCTCGACAACGGCGAGGAGAAGAGGCTCGGCCAGGGCCGCTCAGCCGCCTTCTCGCCGAGCGGTCACATCCTATTTCAAAGCGGGTTCGACGCAGGGATTTGGGCGGTCGGCTTCGACCCCAGGCTGATCGAAACGACCGGCCCCGCCACGCCTGTCGCCGAGAACGGCGGCCGGCCTTCGGTGTCGAGCGACGGCACGCTCATCTACCAAGACATCGACCCTCTGCTGCCGCGGCAGCTCACCTGGCGCGATCGCAGCGGCAAATTGCTCGGCCGGATCGGGCCCTCCGACGCCTCGGTGCGAACTCCCGCGGTGTCGCCCGACAATAGGCGGGTCGCCTACCGCCGCATGGAGCAGGGCAACAACGATATCTGGGTGCGCGATCTCGAGACCGGCGTCGAGAGCCGGGTCAGCTTCGATCCGGTGCTCGACCTCGATCCGACCTGGTCGCCCGACGGCCGGCGCCTGGCTTGGCGCAGCGACCGCGACGGCAACGCCGAGATCGTCTCCCGCGCCGCGGACGGCTCGAGCGACGTCGAGGTGCTCGTCGCCACGACAGCGGCGGAGCGGCCGGGCGACTGGCTGCCCAACAACGCCGGCATGGTCTACAGCCGCAGCGACCTGGAGGCGGGCAGCGACATCTGGATTATGGAGACCGGCTCGCCTGAGCTGCAGCCGAGGCCGCTGTTCACGACGCCCTTCAACGAGTTCTCGCCGCGCTTGTCGCCGGACGGCCGGTTGCTGGCCTACTGTTCGGACGAAACGGGCTCGCCGGAAGTCTATGTGCGTGCGTTCCCCGACGGACGCAAGGGCTGGCAGGTCTCTCGCGGGGGCGGCTGCCAACCGCGTTGGAGCCGGGACTCGGGCGAGTTGTTCTACGTCGACGACCATAACGGGCTCGTCGCGACCCGCGTCACCTTGGGCGACGCCCTGACGGTCGGCGAGCGTAAGACGCTGTTCACCAACTCCGACCTCGGCGCCGCCTCTTCGCGCTGGACCACCTACGACGTAGCGCCGGACGGCAAACGCTTCATCCTCGCGGAGATCGTCGGGGAGCAGACCGCATCGGGCTCGACGGTGATCCACATCGTCGAGAATTGGTTCGTGGATCTGGAAAGAACGCTCTAGCGGATCGGCGAGAAGGGCAGCGGCCGCAAGAACGTATTGCTGACCGTCATGACGATGTCGTCGTTGCCCCAGCCCGGCTTGTCCTTGATGCGATTCCAGTCCGGGCTCGCCCCGAACGCCTGCCAAGCCTTGTCGCGGGCGGCCATGTTGTCGTAGAAGGCCATGTAGGTGAGGTTCGGCTGGCGCGGGCCGATGATGGTCTGGCCGAGGAACAGCGGGTTGATGCCGACCTTTTTGAAGATGGCGATCTCCTCGGTGTTGAACATGTTCATCTTCTCGCGAAGATCGAAGAAGGTTTCGGCCTCGTAGCGGCGCAGATCGAAGTGCCGCGGCTCGTCGTTCGGCTTCGGAATGTTGATTTTGGGCATGCCGTCAAGCGCGCGCATCATCGAGCTCGAGATGCGGTCGTAGGCGGGTTCGCCGGCCTCGAAGGCCTTGCCGGCGGCCATGAACTTCTCGTCCGACCAGAGGGCGCCGTACTGCTTTTCATAGTCTCCCAGCGAGTCGTAAACCGTTAGCACGTAGAGCCGCGGGGTGTTCTCGCCCAGCGAGATCTGGAAGTAGCCCGCCGGGACGCCGACCCGCTTCAGCGCGGGCAAGTGCGACTGCTCGAAGAAGTCGACAAGACGCTGGCGCTGCTTCGACCGGCTGTTGCGAAGCTGAAATTCGAGCAGGTGGAAATACTGGTTCATGGGTTTGTCCGCCGCCGAGGCCGAACCGGCCGCCAGACCGGCCGCCGCGGTGGCGCTCAAGAAGCTGCGTCGTTGCATGCCGCCTATCTTATCGCGCCGCGATCCCCCTGTTATGCGCCGCCTCGAGCGCTCAGGCGGCATCATGCATGCCTGGTCTTACTTCAGGCCCGCCGCGGGCGACGACGAAGTCAAGCAATCGCGATGTGGGCCACGCTGTACGAGCGCGGGGGCAGCTTGAACGTCATCTTGGAGCCGACCGCCGGAGCGTCGAGCTTTTGCGGCGAAACGGTATTCGGCTGATCGAAGGTGTTGAAGGCCTTCAAGTCGGAGCCGGTGAGCGTTTCGAGGGCGAGCACGCGCTGCGGCGTCACGTCACGCCAATCGACGGTTACCTCGCGTGCGCCGTCGAGGTCACGATTGAGCAGAAACAAGGCGGCGCGCTTGCCTTGCTTGTCCAGAGTCGCGACCGCGTCGAGGAACGGCACGTCGCGCATGCCCACGCGGCTGTCGGCCGAATACGTCTCGGATGCGACGAGCAGGTCGAGCACCTGGCCGCGGGCGTAGGCGAGCGCCCACGAATAAGGGTAAAACGTGCTCTGCCGCAGGACGCCCTTCGCGTTGGTCGACAGAGGTGCGATGACATTGACGATCTGCGCCAGGCAACCGACGCGCACGCGCTCGGACTGGCGCAGCAGGGTGTTGAGGAAGCCGCCGACCAGCAGCGCGTCCTCGAGGTTGTAGACCTCTTCGAGCAGGTGCGGCGCGGCGGTCTTGCGGCCGTTCGAGAATTCGCCGCCCCGCGCGCGGTACCAAACGTTCCACTCGTCGAACGAGAGCCACAGGCGCTTGCGCGAGCGCTGCAGGGCTTGCACGTAGTCGCATACGGCGGCGATCTGTTGGATCTGGCGATCCATATCGAGATTGAGCGCCAGGTAGCGGCGGCTATCCTCGCCGGTCTGGCTCGCGGTGTTGCCGTAGTAGCAATGCAGCGAGATCGCGTCGACCTGGTCGTAGCACTCCTCGAGCGTCTCGCGGTCCCACACCATGTAGGTGGGCATGTCGGCGTTGCTCGAGCCGCAGGCGATCAGTTTGACGTCGGGGTCGACGACGCGAATCTGCTGCGCCGCGTCGCGCGCCTTTTGGCCGTATTCGCGGGCCGTCATGTGGCCGATTTGCCAGGGGCCGTCCATCTCGTTGCCCAGGCACCAGTGCTTGACGTTGTAGGGCTGGGCGTAGCCGTGCGACTTGCGCAGCTCGCTCCAGCGCGTGCCGCCTTCGCCGTTGCAGTATTCGACGTAGGCCGCCGCCATCTCGGGCGTGCCCGTGCCGAGGTTGGTCGCCAGCAGCGGTTCCGTCCCGACGAGCTTGCACCAGGCTATGAATTCGTTGGTGCCGAATTGGTTGGTCTCGACCGAGTTCCAGGCGCGCTCGAGCACCGTCGGCCGCTCGCTCTTGGGGCCGACGCCGTCGAGCCAGTGATAGCCCGAGACGAAGTTGCCGCCGGGATAGCGCATGATCGGCACGCCCAACTCGCGCACTTGCTTTGCGACGTCTTTGCGGAAACCTTGGCTGTCGGCCAGCGGCGAGCCGGGCTCGTAGACGCCTTCATAGACCGCGCGGCCGAGATGCTCGAGGAAGGCGCCGAGCAAATTGCGATCGAGCGACGAACGCACGCGCTGCGAATTGACCGTGATCGTCGCCGGGCCGCCGCTCTGGGCGTACCCCAGGCTGCTCAGGGCGTTGCCGGCGGCGAGAGCGGCGCTCGACGCGGCCAGGGTTTTGACGAAATCGCGGCGGTTCGCTCTGCTCATCTCGGAGGCTCCTCGATCGTTCAGCCGTCGACCCAGATCGGGCTCGACCACGCTTGGTGGCCGTTGGCTTGCGTGACCCGAGCATAGTACCAATCGTTGGAGCCCTCGCGTCCGCGATCGGCGTGCGTGAAGCGGCAGCGGAACAGGTCAGGCGTGACCAAGCGATGCACCAGGAACGACTCGCTGGTGAAGGGCCCGGTGAACTCGATTTCGTTGTTCTCCGCAAGCTCGCCGAGCGTGCGAGTCAGCGTCAGATCCGTCGGCTTCTGGAGTTTTACTTCGAGCTTCGCGTTGGCTCCGCCTTCCAGGTGCAGCACGACGCCTTTTGTCGCGGCGTCCTCGAAGGCTTGCAGGCGCGAGGTGTAGACCTGGACTCGGACGGAGTCGTCGTCGCGCTCGACGATGCGGTCCCGGCGATTCTCGTCGAACGGGCCGGCTTGAAAGAACGGCGTCGCCTTGCGGATCTTGCCGCCGCTGATCTTCACCGTGACGTCCCAGTCGGCGATCCGCGCCATATCGAGGTCGGCCCACGGGCCCCAGCCGAACTCCAGACGGCAGAGCCATTCGCCGGAGGTCTGCGCTCGCTCGCGCACGTGGTCTTCGGGGAAATGCCGTGCGATCACACGGTTGTTTTTCAAGATGTCGACGCGCTCGATCTCGTCGAGGCCTTCGGCTTCGACCGCGATTTCGCGGTCGCGAACGTAGTGCAGCTCCGAGCCCATCCATTGGCCGTTGAGCGTGGCTTTGAGGCGAATGCGGTCGCCGGTGACGGCGATCGTGCGGCGCTTCCAGACGGCGTCGAGAATCGACTCGCGTGAAAGCTCTTCCGCGAACACGCCGGCCAGGCCTTCGCCGTACGCGCCGGGATAGCCGAGATGGTCGTCCGAGCTGGCGATGATGCCGGCGCGAACGCCGCTCGCCAGCGCCCGCTGCATCGTATTGCGCGTCCAACGCGGGCCGTTCGAGTGCCGCACGTACGGCCGCGTGGCGCGGTCGTGCTCGCTCAAGCCGTGTTCGGAGAAGATTTCCATTACCGGGCTGACTTGCGTGTCGACGTGATCCCAGTTGGCGCCGCGCCAGCCCTGCTTGTAGCCCAGGTGATGCGGCACGATCATCGCCCGCGTTCCGCGCACGTAGTCCTGCAGCCCTTCCACATGGTCGAAGTACTTCAGCTCCAGGTAATCGTTCGGGTAGTACAGGCAGTAGTCGCCGAAGAAGCTCGAGTGCCACTCATAGGCCAGGAACGAGGCGAAGCGGCCCTTGCGGTTGGACTCCTTGGCCATGCGCTGCACTTTGGTCCAGTTGTCCTGCAACACCTTGAAGCCGTTGACCCACTTCATGTGCGCGTCGTTGGGCATCTTGGGCATGTCGTGCCACTGGGCGTGCGGGGTGAAGGCGAGAAAGTCGAGGTGCTCCTGCGCGATCTCGTAGGTGCGCTCGAGCGAGCCGCGCGCGTAGCCGACGGCGTTGTGGTTATGCAGGTCGCCCCAGAAAAGTTCGTAGTCGGGCATGGCGCCACAAGGATAACGCCTCGCCCGAATCCGGCGGGATCAACTGGGGCGCGCGTGTGAGATTTCTTCGCCCACGGCAACGACCGCGAAGCTCGAGCCGCCCGCGGCGGTAAGCGGTTTGTTATCAGTGTCGTCGGTTGATCGACGACCCCTCCCTGACGGTCAGGGCTCACGCTTCGCGGTTGTCGCTGTGGATGGGCCGTCCGCTAAAGAGCCTGTGCGCAAGGGCGGAGCGCGAGCGCCGTGACAGCCTCAGACCTGTTTAGCCTCGGACCTGTTTGAACGTATCCGTCGCGCCTCTTACGGCCCTTTAGCCTGCGCCGACCACCAGCTCGAGGCTCTCCGGCTTGAACATGCGCGACACTTGCGGGCGCTTGATCAGCTCGCCCTCGGGCGTCACGGGAACGACCGTGAGCTGCAATTGCTTCTTGCGCTTCAGGAACTTGCGCAAAGGCGCGGTGACGTCGACCTGAACGTCGAACTTTTCACCCATGCGGCCCATGCCCTGCGGCGTCTTCTCGCCCTTGCGCGCCATGCCGAATAGGCCGAGCGATCCCAGGAAGGCATCGTTCCCGTTGGTCCGGGTCGCCGCGTTGAACTCTCCGTCGGTCGGCTCTCCCGCGAAGAAACGCAGCTCCAGCGGGCGCATCGGCATCATGTCGCTCACGACTCTGATTCGCACAAACTCGATCCGGGACATGTCCCACCAAGGCGGCAGTCTCTCGATCGCGACGAGCTTGAGCGGCAGCCAGGGCAGCACGATCAGGCAGAAGTTGGCATAACGATAACCGAGGTCGTCGGTGGAGAAGACATCCGAGCCCTTGAGCATCTGGTCGGAGAAACACTTCTTGAAAGGATCCAGTGACAGGTCGGCGTCGGCCGGCGGCAGGGCGACGGCGTGCGAGGCCTGCCAGTTCGCCCAGAGGCGGTCGACGTTTGCGTGGTGCAAATAGAAGATCGGATCGAAACCGGCGCCGGCGACGCTGCTCATGTTTCCGCCGACGCGCACGTGAACGCTCCCGTGCACGCCGTTCAATTGGCTCTGAAACATGTTGAAGTCGTTGTTGGCCAGCGCGCTCTGCGCCGAAGTCGCCAGATCGCCGAACGTCGTTGTATCGATGTCCGGACGGCGCGCCGTCGTTCCTCCGCCCGCAGCCGCGGCGATCGGCCCGGCGAAGAGCGGGTTCGGCACGGTGTCGCCGACCCGGTTGACGTAGGTCGGCGAAGCGCACGCCGCGGGCACGCCGGTCGTCGGTCCTGATGACCAGTTCCAATAGGGCAGGGAGACGTCGGGGCGTATGTCGCGCAGGGCGTCCTCGTAGACGGCCATATAGGCGCGATGCCAGGTCAAGAAGCCCGGAGAACCGTGGATGCACCAGGTCGGCGGCGGATTGCCGTGAAGGCCGGCGATGTACTCGAACCCGTTCTTAGCGGGGAAGGGCAAAGTGTAGAGCGTGGCGAGAGCTTCCCTCAGGTCATGAAGCTGATCGGATGTCAGGCAGTTGATGCTGCGTCGATAGCGCATTACGAAATGACCTCCTTGCAATAACGATGGATTTACTTTGGCTTTCGGAACAGTCGGGCGCTCGATGCGGACAATAAATGTGAACGATGAAGACGCGTTTGCGTCTTTGCCAGGGCCTTTAGCCTCGAAGGCGTCCGGTGTGATCCGGTGTGATTGTAACGGCGATCACTCGAAAACCGGCGATCTTCTTTCCCGAATCGGCCGATCCGCTAAGATCTGCCTGATGCGTCCCTTCGCCCTTCTCCTCGCCGCCCTGGCCGTCGCCCCGCTTGCGACAGCCGCCGATTACCCCTCCGCTCCGTTCGCCAACGAGCTGATCGAAGCTCAAGTGCATGTGCCCGACCCGCAGAACGGGTATTACCGCGGTACGCGCTTCGATTGGTCCGGCGCGATCTACAGCTTGAAGTTCGCCGGGCACGAATACTTCGGCGAGTGGCAGAAGTCCGACGATCCTTACCTGCACGACCACATCACCGGTCCGGTCGAGGAATATCGCACCAACGGCAAGGGGCTCGGCTACGACGACGGCGGCTCGCGCTTCTTGCGCATCGGCGTGGGCGTCGTCAAAAAGGACGAGGGCGGCGACTACCAGTGGACGCATAGCTACCCGGTCGTCGACCCCGGCAAATGGACCATCCGGCGCGGCGCCAACTGGATCGAGTTCACGCAGGAGGTCGGCGAGCCGACGCTCGGGTACGGCTATCGCCTGACGAAGCGCCTCACGCTGACGCCCGGCAAGCCGGAGCTGGTCATCGATCACACGCTCGAGAACACCGGCAGCAAGACGATCGAGACGAACGTCTACAACCACAACTTTTTCGTCATCGACAATCTGCCGACCGGGCCCGATCTCACCGTGACGTTTCCCTTCGAGCTGACGGCCGACCGCGACCTGAAGGGCTACGCCGCCGTGGACGGCAAGCGGATCGCGTATCAGAAGGAGCTGCCGGCCGGCGAAAGCATCATCACGCTGCTGACCGGCTACGGCGACAGCGCGCGAGACAACGCCTTCTCGATCGAAAACCGCAAGGCCAAGGCCGGCGTGCGCATGTCGACCGACAAGCCGCTCTCGCGGCTGCAGTTCTGGTCGCCGCGCACGACGCTGTGCCCCGAGCCGCATATCGACTTGAAGATCGCGCCCGGGCAAGCCGACCGCTGGGCGATCCACTACGAGTTCTACACGCTCGATTAGCGATCCTCCGCTGCATCCGAGCCGTCCAGCTTTAGCGGACGGTCCGCACGCTAAAGCTGTGCGGCTCGGATCTTCTCCGCTGCGCGTTTCCTGCGAACCCGGGCTTGCGACGCGCGGGCGGAGCGATTTGCGCTTCGCAAGGACCTTCGGACGCGCGGGGTGGGGTTCTTCGACCCGGGGCTTGCGCCCCGGGCTAATGCTATGCCGCCCTCCGGGCTGGGGGCGGTTTTGGTTTGTGGTACGAGGGACAGTCGCCCTCGCCGTCACGATGCGGCCCAGATCTGAGCCGCGAGGCTTTAGCTCGCGGGCCGGCTAACCGCACGCTAAAGCTGTGCGGCTCGGATCTTCTCCGCTAGACTCGAAAGCTCGCATGCCTGACAAACCTCTCGGTCTGCCCGTGAATGGGCGCTATGTCCGCCATATCCTGCTCTGCGCCGATCAAACCGAGCCGAAATGCGCGCCGCGCGAGGCGACCAATCAAGCCTGGGCGTATCTGAAGAAGCGCATCGCCGAGCTGGGTCTCGCTGTCGGCGACGGCAGCGTGTACCGCTCGAAGGTCAACTGCCTGCGCGTCTGCCAGCAGGGACCGATCGCCGTGGTCTATCCCGACGGCACGTGGTATCACTCGGCGACCGAAGAGGTGCTCGAGCGGATCTTGCAAGAGCACGTGATCGGCGGGGAGCCGGTGGAGGAATACATCTTCGCCCGCAATCCGTTGTCGATCGAAGACTTCGAAGAGCGCGACGAAGAAGAGTAGCGCCGGTCAGATTCCGGTGAGGAAGCGCGCCATGCCCAGCGCCGCATCGGCCCAGCTCCGGCGGTCGCGGCAGACGAGCTCGCTGTTCACGCCTTCGCCCGTGATCGGGACGGTGAGCGGCGGCTCGCGGTCGTCGTGCGTGACGATGCGCGACAGCAAGCCGCGCCCGCGATACATGGCGTTCGATGCGATGTTGGCGGTCGAGCCGAGTTGCGGCGACCAGAAAAAGCCGGACGTCCAGGCCTGGCCCGGGAGCGCGGTGCGCCGCACGACGAACAGCGGCGTGTAGACGGTCTTCCACGACCAGCCGTCCGCCGTCGCGAGGACTTGCGGCAGTCCCGCGAGCCAGAAGCCCGCCGTGTAAGTCGACGCTTCGAGCAATCCGCGGCCCCACGCGGGCAGGCGGGTTTCGAGCATCCCTTGGAACGGCCCGAACAGGCTCGCAGGACCCAGCGGGCCCGAGATCGACCAGCGCCGCGACTTCTTGCCTTTGACGTGGATGGCCAAATCGACGAGGCCGTCGCCTGATTGCGTGAAATCGACCGCTTGCATCGTGACCGGCTCGAGCGCCTCGAACGAGCTGAGCCGCGCCAGGTCGCGCCGCAGCACGTTCGAATCGAGCAGGTCGCCCTCTTCTAGCTTCAACGCCCGGCGTAGAGTCGTGTAGCTTAGGCTCGCTTCGCCGAAGAAGTCGATGCGGCGGACCGTCTCGGGCGGGCCGGCCTCGGTCGTCGCTCGCAGATTGACAAGCTGCGCGCCCGAATCGGAAACCGCGCCTTGCCGCAGGGCTTCGACCGACGCCTTGAAGCCGAGGCGCCCTGCGCTCTCCGACTCGCGTCGCGCCGCTCGCAGGTCACCGCACAACCGTTCGGCGGGGAAGCTTTCCTCGCCATCGGTGAGGAACCGCGGCCCCGGCGTAACCACGAGCTTGACGGCGACGCGATCGCCCTTTTCAGACGGCTCCATGCGCGTCTCGATCACGGCCGCGAGGCGGCCCTGCGATGCGAGCTCGGAGCGCAAGCTGCGCAGGTCTTGCCCGAGACGCTGGGGCGTGAAGGCTCTCGACAAGCTGAACAGCCCCGGAATGATCGTCAAGCGCTTCAGCTCCGACACGCTTCGCCGCAGCGTGCGGGCCTGCTCGGAGTCGACGCCGCCGATCTCGACTTTGCTGACGCGAAGCTTTTTGCCCGGCTCGACAGAGAACACCAGGTCGGCGCGGGCGGCATCGACCGGAGCGAGGCTGCCTCGCACCTTCGCGTCCAAGAAACCTTTGCTGCGAAGCGCGAGAGCGAGATCGCCCGCCAACTCTCTCGCCGTCGCTTCATCGACCCAATCCGGCGGTTCGCCGTTGAGCGAGCGCTCTTCAGAAGCGGGCTCGAACACGACTTCTCGAAGCGCGTAGCGCGGCCGCGGCTTGACCTGGAAGACGATATCCGGCCCGACTGGGGTCGATTCTCGCCGAACTTGCACGTCGGAGAAGCGTCCGAGCTCCCACAGCTTTTCGACGTCCCGTCGAACGGTCTCCTGACGGTACGGGGCGGCGGCCCGGGTCTCGAGTTCGAGCTCGACGGCCGCTCCCTCGATGCGCACCTCGTGAATCGGTTCGATGGCGGCGGGCGCGTAGGAGGAGAAAAATGAGAAGCGCAAGTGCGACTAGCGCCGATGTGCGGAGCATATGGGGCTTAACTACGCGCCGGTCCTGGCGGAAGGGCTCACCAGGGCCGCTCGTATTGCGAGCGTTTGTGCGTCTTCTCACGCGTCTTGTAGAGAAGAGAGAAAGAGCACACCGCCAGCGCCGCCGACCAGCCGAGCAGCGGGGAAGCGGCGAACAGCGCCTCGTCGCTCAGCCGCAGACTCACTTCGGCCGCATAGCCCAAGCCCAGAATCATCCCAAACCAATACCCGAAACGCATCCCGCGCAACATCAGATAGATCGTCAGCGCGCCGAGCACGGCGAGCCCTACGCTCAGCGACCCCAAGTTGGCGTGCAGGTGCATCTGCCACCAACTCAACAGCCCGGTACAGCCGGCCGCCGTGTATTGCAGGAATGCTCTCATACCGGCTCTGTTAGCGTCGATCGGCGCATGGCGAAGTAAACTGGAGGGTGATGCACGACTCCAACCGCCGCGAATTCCTTGCGCTGAGCGCCTCCGCCGCGCTGACCTCGGCATTGGCCGTGAAGGCCGACGCCGCGTCCGAGCAAACGCCGGGTGAGTGGCGCAACAAGCGTCCTGGTATGTCTTATCGGCGCCTAGGCCGGACGAACTTCATGATTTCCGAGATCATCATCGGCGGAAACGAGATTCGACCGGACAACTACAAGCACATCATCGAAGCCTTCGAGATGGGCTTGAACTACTTCGACACGGCGATCGCCTACGGCAACGGCAAGAGCGAGCTGGGCTACGCCAAGGCGATCAAGGCGGTCGGCCGCGATAACATCTTTCTCAATACGAAGATGAGCCCCTGGTCCGCCAACCGCAACGCGCTGCTGGCGGACATCTACGCTTCGCTGAGCGACGCCGAGAAGCAAAAGATCGATCATGGCGTGACCGCAGGAGCTCGAAAAGCGCAATGCTGTCGCGCCGGACTACATCTGCCGCTACTTCGGCGGCCAAGAAGAGGCCCTCCGCGAATCGGTCCGCAGCAACGTTCTCGAGCGCAAATACGGTTCGAAGATCGATCGCAAGAAAAACTACAAGCAGCTCGTGATCGACAACGTCGACAACAGCCTCGGCCGCCTCGAGACCGATCACCTCGACCTGGTGATGTGCCCGCACGGCGCCAACACCTACGACGAGGTCACGAAGTTTCCGGAGATTTTCGAAGCGTTCGAGCAGCTCAAGGCGGCGGGCAAAGTGCGGCATCTGGCCGTCTCGTCCCACAGCGACCCGGCGAGCGTATTGGAAGGCGCCGTGGATTCAGGCCATTATTCGGCCGCGATGGTGGCCTACAACATCGTCAACCACAAGTTTGTCGACGCTGCTCTGGACAAGGCCAACAAGGCCGACCTGGGCGTGATCGCGATGAAGGTCGCGCGGCCGGTTCATCACGGCCGCCAAAACGGCGTGCCGAACGACCCGCGCCGCGTCGCCATGATCGAGAAGTGGATGCCCGGCGGCGATCTGCACCTGGCCCAGAAGTGCTACCTGTGGGCGCTGCAAAACCCGCGTCTGTCGGCCTGCAACTCCAACATGGTCAACTCGCAGCAGGTCAAGATGAACCTCGCCCTGGCCGGGCGGAAAGTCGCAGGCTAGACGGGCGCGTCGCGCGCCTCTAGAGCGGGATGTTGCCGTGCTTTTTGCGCGGCGATGTCGCGGCCTTGTTCTCGAGCATTTTGAGCGATTCGATCAGCCGTGAACGCGTGTTGCGCGGCAGGATCACCTCGTCCACCCAGCCGCGCTCGGCGGCGACGTACGGGTTCGCGAAGCGGCTTTTGAATTCGGCGATGCGCTTGGACCGCAGCGCCTCCGCCGCGTCTCCCGCTTCTTTTAACTCGCGCGCGTGCACGATGTTGACCGCCTGCTCGGCGCCCATCACGGCGATCTCGGCGCCGGGGTAGGCCAGGTTGACGTCGGTGCGCAGGTGCTTGGAACCCATCACGCAGTAGGCGCCGCCGTAGGCTTTGCGCGTGATCACGGTCACCTTGGGCACGGTCGCTTCGGCATAGGCGTAGAGCAGCTTCGCGCCGTGCTTGATGATGCCGCCGTATTCCTGCGCCGTGCCCGGCAGAAAGCCCGGCACGTCTTCGAAGGTCACGATGGGGATCGCGAAGGCGTCGCAGAAGCGCACGAAGCGGGCGGCCTTGAGCGAGGCGTCGATGTCGAGGCAGCCGGCGAGGACGGCGGGCTGGTTGGCGACCAAGCCGACGGTCTTGCCGTCGAGCCGCGCGAAGCCGACGACGATGTTCCGGGCGTAGCGCTCCTGCACCTCGAAGAAGTAGCCGTCGTCAGCGACCGCGTGCAGGATGTCTTTGATGTCGTAAGGCTTGTCGGGCTCGACGGGCACCAGAGAGTCCAGCCGTTCGTCGGCGCGGTCCGGCGGATCGTCGGTCGGCTTGACGGGCGGGTCGTCGAGATTGTTCGACGGCAGGAACGAGAGCAGCTCGCGAATCATCTGCAAGCATTCCTGGTCGCCGCGCGCTAGAAAGTGCGCGACGCCGGAGCGCTCGTTGTGGGTCGATGCGCCGCCGAGCTCGTCTTTGGTCACCTCTTCGTGCGTGACGGTCTTGATGACCTCGGGGCCGGTGACGAACATGTAGCTCGTCTTGTCGACCATGAAGGTGAAGTCGGTGAGGGCGGGCGAGTAGACCGCGCCGCCGGCGCAGGGGCCCATGACGGCCGAGAGCTGCGGCACGACGCCGCTCGCGAGCGTGTTGCGCAGAAAGATATCGGCGTAGCCGGCGAGCGATGCGACTCCTTCTTGAATGCGCGCGCCTCCTGAATCGTTGAGGCCGATGATCGGGCAGCCGTTTTCGACCGCCAGATCCATCACTTTGCAGACCTTTTGCGCATTGGCCTCGGAGAGCGAGCCGCCGAAGACGGTGAAGTCGTGGGAGAAGACGAAGACTTGGCGGCCGTCGATGCGCCCCCAGCCGGTCACGAAGCCGTCGCCGGCGACGGCGTTGCGCTCCATTCCGAAGTTGCGGCAAGTGTGGGTGACGAGCCGGTCCAGCTCATGAAACGAGCCTTCGTCGAGCAGCAGATCGAGCCGCTCGCGGGCCGACATTTTTCCCGCTTCGTGCTGCCGCGCGACCCGCTCCGGCCCGCCGCCGGCCACGGCCTCCGCGCGGCGGCGTTCCAACTCATCGAATTGGTCTTGACGGTCCATCCCGCGCTCGAGCAGGACCCAGAGTAGCAGAGGCCTTTACGGAGGCGATCCGTATGGTAGATTGGAAAAAGTTATGGGTATTCCGAACGCCAAGCGCTACACGATTACGCACCCTGAGACGGGCGATCACGCGACGGTCGTCGCCGTGCTCCCGAAGGGCGCGGACCTGGACGCCTACCTGGCGGACGCTTCCAACCGCTTTGACTGGAAGGCTTGGGGCGATCAGAAATCGAGCCTCAACAAGGTGCGCGTCGGTCAGCAGAAACAGAAAAAGAGCAAGTAAGCCTTTTCATTTCAAGACCTTTCGACGGGGCAAGAGCTTGGGCTCCGGCCCCGTTTTGGTGTTTCCGCCTCTTCCTCCCCGCGAACCGTCAGCGACGGCCTCGGCCCAGGCCGGCGCCGGGCTGGCCGCTATCCACCGGCCGGTTGTTATCCACCGCTTTTCTCCCCCGTTTGGACTCAGTTAAATGCAACGCGTACAATGACTTAACGCGTCTAAACCAATGGAACGCCGATTGCGTCCAAATGATGCGGCGACACTTCGCCGGCGGAGGGTGATTAAAGCCATGAAGCGACGACTGATCCTGACAGCACTGGTTATAACCGGATTGCTGTGGGTGGGCCAGCCATCCGCGCCGGCGCAATCCGATGAGGCCGGCCCGGCCTTGGGGGTCGCCCGTATCAGCTTGGTCAACGGCGACGTTTCGACCCGCCGCGGCGACTCGGGCGACTGGGTGGCCGCCGGGGTGAACTCGGCGCTCGTCGAAGGCGACACGGTCCAAACCGGACCGAGCTCGCGGACCGAAATCCAGCTCGACTATTCGAACCTGTTCCGGCTCGACGCGAATACGCAGGTCGAAGTAGCGGCGCTGGGCCAGAAGCAATTTCGACTGCGCGTGCTGACCGGCCGCGTGACCTATTCCGAGCTTCGCGGGGGCGAAGCGGACGTCGACATCGAGGCGCCGCTGATCGCGCTGCGCCCGCAGAAGAACGGCCGTTACGAGTTGGAAGTCGGACCCGCAGAGACGATCGTGCAAGTTCGCCGCGGCAAGGCTGAAGTCTACTCCGACAACGGCACCGAAAACGTGGACGGCGGACATATGTTGATTGCGCGCCAAGGGCCCGACGGCGTCCAGATTCGCGAGACGCGCGACGAGCCGAGCGGCGAATGGGATGAGTGGAATCAGAGCCGCGACGACCGCCTGACGAAGTCGATCAGCTACAACTACGTGTCTCCGTCGGTGGTCGGCGCCGATGATCTGGATTACTACGGAGATTGGCGCTACGTTTCGGGTTACGGCCATTGCTGGTACCCGCGCGCAGTGAACGCCGGCTGGTCGCCCTACAGCAACGGACGCTGGGGCTGGGTCGACTACTACGGCTGGACCTGGATCGGCTACGAGCCTTGGGGCTGGGCGCCGTATCACTACGGCCGCTGGTTTTATAACGCGAGCTTCGGCTGGGGTTGGTATCCCGGCCAGCGCTGGGGCTATCACACCTGGCGGCCGGCGCAAGTTGCGTTCTTCGGCTTCGGCGGCCGCAACTGGAACGTCGGCATCGGGTTCGGCCGGGTCGGTTGGGTGCCGCTGGCGCCGGGCGATCCGTTCTACCCCTGGTACGGCCGGAGCGGTTACGGCCGCGGCGGCTATGGGCGCGGCGGCTATGGCGGCAACACGACGGTGGTCGTCGACAACAGCGTGAACATCTACAACACCTACCGTAACGCGCGCGTATCGAACGGCGTGCAGGTGGTGGACGCCGACGGTTTCTCACGCGGCCAGGTCACCAACCGCGGCACGTTGCGCGGCGATGAGCTGCGGCGAGCCTCGCTGGTGCGCGGTCAGATACCGGTGGTGCCGGCGCGGCAGGCGCAGGGCACGATTCGAGCGGCCAATTCGGTGCGCTCGGTCGCGAACCGCTCGACCTTCACGCCGCGGGGCGTGCGGGCCGACTCGGCGCGCCGGGTCGAGCGCTCCTCGTTCGACCAGCAGCGTGAACAGGTCGCGACTTCGGTTCGCGAGTACAGCAGCGGCGTTCGCGTCGCCAACGGTCGCGCCCCGGACTCGAACGCGGCGGCGCGCTCGTCGAGCAGCGTTAGAAGCTCGAGCGCCGCCGGCGGCGGAGCATCGGTTCGCAGCGGCGTAAGAGCCGCGGGACCGGCGGACGCGCGTGGATCGTCGAGTGTGAGGTCCGGCGTCGCCGCAGCGCCGCGGACCGGAGATTCCGTGCGCTCGAGCAGCAGCGCCACGCGCGCCAATGATGCGAACGGCTGGCGACGGCTCGGCGACTCGAGCGTGCGTTCGAATTCCTCGCCGGTCGACTCCGGCGTTCGCTCGAGCGATACGGTGCGGTCGAGCGGGTCGGTTCGATCGGCTCCGAACGTGGGCCGGGACCGTGCTTCGGGTTCTCTGCAAACGCAGCAGGCCCCGTCGGTCCGCTCGAATTCGTCGCGCGTCGAAACGTTCCCGACGCCGCGTTCGAGCAGCCGCGTCGACCGCAGCAACAGCGGCGCCTCCGGCCGCTAGCGTCGACCGCGGCTCGCGCTCGAACGGCTCGGTGCGTTCGGCCCCGACGATCCGGCAGCGGAATAATCCGATCGACAACGGTCCGACGATCCGCTCGCCTTCTCCGGCGCAATCGCGGACGAGGAGCGCGCCGACGCGCAGCTCCTCGCGTGTCGAGCGCGCCCCGTCATCCCGAACGGCGCCGAGCGTGAGGTCGGCGCCCTCCCGCGTGGAGCGCGCCCCGTCGTCCCGAGCGGCGCCGCGGGTAAGATCGGCGCCCTCGCGCAGCAGCTCGTCGGGTTACGGCTCTGCTTCGCGGCGATCGGCCCCCAGCGTCCGGTCGGCGCCAAGCAGAGCGCCCAGCAGCTACAGCAGCCGTCGGTCAGCGCCCTCGCGCAGTCCGTCGATGCGCAGCGCGCCGTCCGTTTCCGCGCCGCGCACGCGCAGCGGAGGCGGAAGTTTCGGTGGCATGCGCTCATCGCCTTCTCGCTCCGGCGGGACGATGCGCTCCGCTCCCTCCCGGTCCGGCGGCGGCAGCGTCCGTTCCGCGCCTTCGCGATCCGGCGGCGGCGCGCGCTCCGCGCCGTCGAGATCGAGCGGCGGAGGAGCCCGCTCCGGCGGCCGTCGGCGCTAAATCAGTTTTCCGATTCCCCAGACACCTACACACTTTCGTGCCGCGGGCTTCAGGCCCGCGGTTTTTTTGCGCCGGGCTACTCAGAGCTACTTCAGATCCATCCAATTGGCGCCCGAGTGGACGTCGGCCACCAGCGGCACATCCATCTTGTACACGCGCTCCATCTCCTCTTTCACGAGCTTGCCCAGAGCGTCGATTTCGGCCGCCGGCGCCTCGAACAGCAGCTCGTCGTGCACCTGCAGCAACATCAAGGCTTCGAGCTTCTCGTCGCGGATGCGCTTATCGACCCGAATCATCGCCAGCTTGATCAGGTCGGCGGCGGTGCCTTGGATGGGCGTATTGATGGCGGTGCGCTCGGCGAAGCCGCGCGAGGCGGGATTGCGGCTGTCGAGGTCGGGGATCGGGCGGCGGCGACCGAACAGCGTCTTCACGTAGCCGTCTTTACGCGCTTGCTTGATCGTGCCTTCCATGTATTTCTTGACGCCCTTGTAGAGATCGAAATAGGCCTCGATGTACTCGCGAGCCTCTTTCTGGGGGATGCCGAGTTGGTTGGACAGGCCAAAGGGGCTCAGACCGTAGACGATGCCGAAGTTGACCGCCTTGGCGCGGCGGCGCTCCTCGTGGCCGACCATCAGCGGCGGGATGCCGAATACTTCCGCGGCCGTGCGCGTATGGATGTCGTCGCCGTGGAGGAAGGCGTCTTGCAGCGCCTTGTCGCCCGAGATGTGAGCCAGCACGCGCAACTCGACCTGCGAGTAGTCGGCGGCCAGTAGGCGCTTGCCGGGCGGGGCGACGAACGCGCCGCGAATCTTGCGGCCCAGCTCGGTGCGGATGGGGATGTTTTGCAGGTTCGGGTTGGACGACGACAGCCGACCCGTGGCCGAGCCGGTGGGATTGAAGGTGGTGTGGATGCGGCCCGAGCCGGGGTCGATCAGCGCGGGCAGCGCGTCGATGTAGGTGCTGCGGAGCTTGGTCAGCTCACGGTAATCGAGCACCTTGCGCGCGATCGGATATTCGGCGGCCAGGCCTTCGAGGACGTCCGCCGCCGTCGAGCGCGATTTGGTCTTGCCGCGTCGCGGCGGCGCCGGCAGGCCCAGTTGGTCGAAGAGCACTTCGCCGAGCTGCTTGGGCGAGCCGACGTTGAACTCGCAGCCGGCGAGCTGGCGGATCTCTCCTTCGAGGGCGAAGATGTCTTTACCGATCTCGGCCGAAAGGTCCTCGAGCATCGCGCAATCGACCAAGACGCCGGTCTCTTCCATCGCCGCCAAGATCGGCGACAGCGGCAGCTCGATCGTCTCGTAGACGCCGCGCAAGTCCATCTGATCGAGGTCTTTCTGCAGAGACTCGCCGAGCTGCTGGGCCAAGTCGGCGGCGCGGCAAGGGTCGGCGTCGAGCTGCACGCCCATCCTGCGGGCGACGGCGGCGGGCAGCGAATGATCGGTGCGCGTCGAATCCGCCAGGAAGGCGGCCAGCATGGGGTCGTCGACGATGCCCCGCAGCTCGACTCCCTTGGTGTGGAACAGCTTGATCGCGGTCTTGCCGTCGTGCACGCGCTTGGGGCGGGCGGGGTCTTCCAGGAAGGGCTTGGCGGCGTCGAGGTCCGCGGTTTTGAGCTGCGCCGCTTCTCCGGCCGCGGCGCAGAACGCAACGCCCCCGGGGTAAATCTCTTCCTTCGGCGCGAAGTCGACCCAGACCGTGATCGGTTCGGTCTCTTGCTTCCCAAGCCAGGTCACGAACTCGCCGCCGGACGCGAACACGAGCGACGCGGTGTCCTTGGTCTCGTCGGGAACCTCGAGCTGGCTCAGCAGCGAATGGAATTCCAGCTCGGTGTAGAGATCGCGCAGCTCTTTCAGGTCCGGTTCGGCGATCTTGAGCTCGTCGAGATCGAGCTTGACCGGGGCGGCGACGTCGATGGTGGCGAGCTGCTTGCTGAGCAGGATCTGGTCTTTATTGTTCTGCAGGCTCTCGCGATACGCCTTGCGCTTCACCTCGTCGGCGTGCGCCATCGCCTCCTCGACCGAGCCGTATTCCTCAATCAACTGCTTGGCGCCCTTGTCGCCGATCCCCGGCGCGCCGGGGATGTTGTCGACCGCGTCGCCCTTCAGGGCCAGCAAGTCAATGATCCGCCGCGGCTCGACGCCCATGAACTCCTTGACGCCGGCCGAGTCGTAGACCATGTCGTCCTTCATCGGATTCAGGAATCGGACGCGTCCGCCGACCAGTTGCATCAGGTCCTTGTCGCTGGACACGACGTAGACGTCGACGTCGTGCTCGGCGGCTTGGCGGGCTAGCGAACCGATGGCGTCGTCGGCCTCGTAGCCGTCTTGCTTGAGCACCGGCATGCGCATCGCCTGGAGCAGGCGCTGGATGTAAGGCATCTGCTGCGCCAGGTCGGTCGGCATCTCTTCGCGGTTGGCCTTGTAGTGTTCGAACTGCGCGTCGCGAAAGGTCGGACCCGCGCCTTCCCACACGACCGCCATGTGCTCCGGCTTGTGGGCCTCGAGCATGCGGCGCATCATGTTGGTGAAAACGAAGACGGCCTCGGTCGGCATGCCGCCGGAAGTCCGCATCGCGGGCACGGCGGCGCGGGCCCGGCCATAGAACGCGCGAAAAATCAGCCCGAAGGCGTCGACGAGAAACAGTCGCGGGGAGGGGGACGGCATGGCGAGGCGAAAGGTCATTCTACCCGGGCGGCGGGAGTTCGCCCCGCCGCCGCAGTGCTAATCTGACGCTTTGTCGGATCAACAGCTCGAAATCATCCCGCTAGGCGGCCTCGGCGAGTTCGGGATGAACATGATGGCGCTGCGGTCGGGCGACGACATGATCGTCATCGACTCCGGCATCCTGTTTCCGGGGCATGACTTGCTCGGGGTCGATGTAATCGTCCCGGACCTGACCTGGCTGGGCAAGCACCGTTCTCAACTCCGCGCGCTGATTCTCACTCATGGCCACGAGGATCACATCGGCGCCGTGCCCTATGTGCTCTCCGAGCTGAATCCGCCGCTTTACGCCACTCCGTTCACCGAAGCGCTGATTCGCCGCAGGCTCGAGGAGCACGAGCTGGCCAAAGCCCCCGACATCCGGCGCATGCGGCCGCGCGAGAAGTTCACGCTTGGGCCTTTCACGATCGACCCGATTCACGTCACGCACTCGACGGTCGATTGCGTCTCGTTGGCGATCGACACGCCGCAAGGCGTGGTCATCCACACGGCCGACTTCAAGATCGACCAGACGCCGATCGACGGCAAGCTGTTCGACCTGCACGCCTTCGCCGAGTACGGCAAACGCGGCGTGCTGCTGCTGCTGTCGGACTCGACCAACGTCGACCGCCCTGGATTCACGCCGTCGGAGCGGGCGGTGCGGCCGGCTTTCGAGGATATTTTCGCTGAATCGGAGAACTCCATCTTCTTCTCCTGTTTCTCGTCGGCGACGCCGCGCGTGCAGCAGATCATCGATTTGTCGGTGGAGCACGGGCGCAAAGTGGCGCTGATCGGGAGGAGCCTTTCGACGGCCAGCGAGCTCGCGCACGAGCTCGGCCTGCTGCGCATTCCCGACGGCGTCTTCGTGCGGCCGCAAGATTTGCACAAGCTGCAGCCGCATCAGCGCACCGTGATCGTGTCGGGCAGCCAGGGCGAGCCCCTTTCGTCGATGGCGCGCGCCTCGGTCGGCACTCACAAATATGCGGTGATCGAAGAGGACGACACGGTCGTGCTCAGCGCGCGCGTGATCCCCGGCAACGAGAAAGCGGTTTACCGCATGGTCGACCACCTGTGCAAGCGCGGCGCGAACGTCCTATACGGCCAGCACAGTCCGCCGCTGCATGTCTCGGGGCACGCCGCTCAGGAAGAGCTCAAGCTGATGCTCAATCTGGTGCGGCCGCGCTACTTCGTGCCGGTCCACGGCGAATACCGCCAACTCGCCGGACACGCCCGGCTGGCGGCTCCGCTGCACGACTCAGGTCTGGAGGAGACGTTTATCCTGCAGAGCGGCGAGACCTTGCTGATCGACGAATACGGCGCCCGCAGGGGCGAGGTCGTCGAGGTCGGGCGGGTCTTCATCGATACCGGGACGGGCGACGAGATCATCGAAGAGATGGTCATCCGCGACCGCCGCAACCTCTCCGAGTTCGGCGTCATCATTCCGATCGTTTCGATCGACCGACAGACCGGCGAGATCGCGCACGGGCCTGAGATCATCTCGCGGGGGTTCGTGGTCTCGGAGGGCGGCGAGGAGATGCTGGAGGACGCGCGCGACATGATCGTCCGCGCCATCGAGAACTCGACGCCCGAGGAAGCCGCCGATCTAGGCGTGATGGAAGGGAAGATCCGTACCGAGTTGAAACGGTTCTTGGCGAAGGAGACGTCGCGCTCGAGCCGGCCGCTGATTTTGCCGGTCGTGCTCGAATCCTAGCGGTCGCGAGCTCAGTTGACTCCGGTGGGCGGGAAGTAGCCGAGACGGTGGTGGACTTCGATGCCGCCGGCGGGCAACGACACCCGAATCTCGACCTTGCGGTATTTGCCGTCGGTGAAAGGCGTGGGCGGCGTGTAGCCGATGATGTACTGGCTCTGCACCTGCCCCGAGACGTCGAGGATGGCGCGGTAAAGCGCCTCGAGCTGCGCGCGAGCGTACAGGCCGGTGCCGACCTGGTACTGATAGTTGCCGGCGTCCTGCGGCTTCGAGAGGTAGCCGTTGATGTCTTTGTGCACCTTCTGCATCGGCTGCACGACGACGCCGCCGGTTTCGCGGGCCAACTCGCGCAGGTTCTGCTCCTCGGCCTCGTGAAAGCCCCAGGCCTCGGTGCTGACTCCGTAGACGGTGACTTGCTGCTGCTGACAGGCGTGGACCGCCTGGTCGAGCGACGTGCTGCTGGCGTTGTCGTGACCGTCGCCGACCACCACGATGAACTTGCGGGGCTCGTCGGAGCCCTTGTAGGGCGAGGATTGCAGCTTTTCGGCGCAGGCTTGGTAGACGGCGCCGAGCAGCGCCGAACCGCCGCCGTGCTTGAGCCTCGACATCCGCTCGGCGATCTTGTACGGGTCCTTGGTGTAGTCGACGAGGGTGTCGACCTCGGTGTGGTAGCCCATCAGGAAGCCTTCGTTGTCGCCTCCCTCGGGCACCATCAGGTAGGCCAAGTCGCCGATCGATTCCTGATAAGTCTTGTAGTAGAGCCGCGCCGTGCTGCTGAGGTCGATCAGGAACCCGACGCGAATGGGCGGCTTGTTGGCCTCGTCGGTGCTCTTGGTGAAGTACTTGATCGGGACTTCTTGGCCGTCTTCGAGGACGTGAAAATCGGCCTTGTTGAGATCGACGATGAACTTGCCATCGCTGTCGGTGACGGTGACGGGGACGTTGACGACGTTGACGTCGACCTGAATCGGTCTATCCGATTCCTGCGCCGCCAGCGGGAGGCCGGCGACGAGCAGCAAAATGAGGAAACCGCGCATCACCCTTGAAGTTCTCCGACGCTCATTCTAACGCACGGGTTTCATCGACGACTGAGGGTCAGCGATACGCCCGCACGATCCACTCGGCGGCCAGGCAGGGTTTCGCCGCGCCCTCGGCGGCGACGGTCGCTGCGATGGTGAGCTGGAGTCCCCAATCGTCTTCGCGCAACTCCGCGAGGCGGAACGTCGCTTGCACGCGCGAGCCGGCGACGAGCGGCGCCGGGAAGCGCACGCGGTTGAGCCCGTAGTTCACGCGCATGCTGAAATCGCCGGCGATCCGGTAGGCTTCGCGGGCCAGCGGCGACAGCAGCGAAAGCGTCAAGAAGCCATGGGCGACGGTTGCGCCGAACGGCGATTCGGCGGCCGCGCGGGCGGGATCGGTGTGAATCCACTGCGGATCGCCGGTCGTCTCGGCGAAGGCGTCGATGCGCTGCTGCGTCACCTCGAGCCAATCGCTGCGGCCGAGCTCCTCGCCGACCGCCGAGCGCAACTCGTCGAGCGTCCAATTGCGCGGTTCGGACATCGGCGACAAGGCTATCACGGCTTTGGTCTGCGAAACTGATGGAACTCGCCATGGACCTCGAGCTCGAGATCTTTCGCAACCTGTTCGTATCGATCGCCGAGGAGATGGGCGTAGTGCTGCGCCGGACATCGTACTCGCCCAACATCAAGGAGCGCCGCGACTATTCTTGCGCCGTCTACGACGCGGCCGGGGAGACGATCGCCATGGGCGATCACATGCCGGTGCACCTGGGCGCCATGCCGGTGTCGGTCAAGGAGGCCCTGGCGGCGCACGAGCTCGCGCCGGGCGATGTCGTCATCCTCAACGACCCATTTCGCGGCGGCACGCACCTGCCCGACATCACCTCGGTCGCCGGGGTGTTCGTTGAGGGCCGGGCCAAGCCCGAGTTCTATGTCGCGACGCGCGCGCACCACGCCGATGTCGGGGGCGTCACCCCCGGCTCGATGCCGCTGGCGACGGAGATCTTTCAGGAAGGGCTGCGCATTCCGCCGGTGAAGCTGATTCGCGGCGGCGAGTTCGACGAAGACCTGCTGGCGCTGATTCTGGCGAACGTGCGCACCCCCGAGGAGCGCCGCGGCGATCTCGAGGCGCAACTCGCGGCCCATCGCGTCGGCGAGCGCAGACTGCTCGAGACGGTCGCCAAGTATGGGCTCTCGAAGGTCATCGAGCGCATCGCGGCCCTACAAGACTACGCCGAGCGCCTGATGCGTGCGCGCCTGGAGGGCGTTCCGGACGGCGTCTACCGGTTCGAGGATTTTCTGGACGACGACGGCTTCAGCGATCAGCCCATCCGAATCTCGTGCAAGCTGACGATCCGAGGCGACTGCGGCGGAAGTCGACTACAGCGAGTCAGACCCGCAGACGCGCGGCGGCGTCAACGCCAACCGCGCCGTCACCGTCTCCGCCACGATGTACTGCTTTCGTTGCTTGATTCGCGAGGCCGTCCCTTACAACGCCGGACTGCTGCGGCCGATCGGCGTGGTGACCAAGCCGGGCACGGTGGTCGACGCTCGCCTGCCCGCCGCCGTCGCCGCGGGCAACGTTGAGACGTCCCAGCGCATCACGGACGTCTTGATGGGGGCGCTGGCGCAAGCGCTGCCCGACGACGTTCCCGCGGCCAGCAGCGGCACGATGAACAATGTCACTCTCGGCGGGATCGATCCGGCGTCGGGCGAGTCGTTCGCCTATTACGAGACGATCGCCGGAGGGATGGGCGCGCGGCCGACGTCCGACGGCCCCAGCGCGGTGCACAGCCACATGACCAACAGCCTCAACACGCCGGTCGAGGCGCTGGAGCGCGCCTATCCGTTTCGCGTGCGGCGCTATGCGATCCGCCGCGGCTCGGGCGGGGCGGGGCGCTTCCGAGGGGGCGACGGAATCGTCCGCGAGTATGAGCTGTTGACCGACACGGACGTGACTCTGCTGAGCGAACGCCGCAAGCGCGGTCCCTACGGACTGGCGGGCGGAGAGAGCGGAAGTCCGGGCCGAAATAGCCTCAACGGCAGGCCGATTCCCTCCAAAGGCACGCAGCGCGTCGCTCCCGGCGACCGCTTGACCATCGAATCGCCGGGCGGCGGCGGTTACGGCTCGAAGGACTAATCCTTCTTGTCTTTGTCGTCCTTTTTCTGTTTCACGCCCGACAGCACTTTGAGGTGATAGACCTCGCCGTTCCGCTCGCAAATCCTGGCGCGGATCAGACTGTTCGGCTCGAGCTGGACATTGGCGCCCTTACGCAGCTCGCTGCGGTCGTAACCGGGGATGGAAAAGCGCGTCTGGTCGGTGATCTTGCCGACCACCAGCTTGCCCTTGGACTCGAGCACGAGCTCGCCTTGCGGGCTGACCTTCATGATCCGCGCCTTGACGGTGCGCAGCGGGCAGCCTTCTTGCGGGCCAGGGCGCATCACGCCGGGGGTGCCGCCGCTGATCGTGGGGTCTTGCGCGCTGAGGGGGACGACAAACAGGGGAACGGTGACGACGAAAGCCGCGAAAAGGATCAATCGCATCGCGTGCTCATTGTTGCAGATCGCGGATTCTCTGCCTGCACGGGGTCTCATGCACGCGATGCACTTGACCCCTAGCGGGCGACGTAGCTCGAGCGGGCGCGGACTTGGGCGCCGGGTCGCTTGACGCGGACTTGGACGTCGCGGACGCCGCCGTCGAAGTTTTGGTTGGACGGGTAGTAGGTCAGGCTGTAGACGCTGCGGAGCTCTTCCGCCACTTGTTCATAGACCGATTGAAGATCTTTGATCGAGGACGCAGCGAAGACGCGTCCGCCGGTGGCGGCGGCGAGCTCCTTGAAGCGCGTGAGAGCCTTGTCGGGGTAACTGCGGTTGACGATCTTGTCTTCGGGCGGGCCCAGGAACACCGGGTAGAGGATGGCGTCCATGCGCTCCGCCGCCTTCAGCAGGTCGCCGTAGTCGATTTTGGAAGGGACGCCGATGCCGTAGATGCGGTTGTCGAGGCCGTCGCTGATGACGATCAAGGCGTTACGCTCGCCGCGATGCTTGTCAAGCTCTTCGGTGTAGGAGAGCAGCATGGAATCGTAGAGCGGCGAAGCCCCCGCCAAGGGGGGCAGAGATTCGACGCCGCGCGCGATGGCGTCGTGGTCGTCGGTGAGCGACGCGAGGACCCCGAACCAGCTATTGAACAACGCATAGAGCGCGACTTTGTCCTGCGGTCGAGCGATGCCGATGAAATGACGCGCGACGTCCTTCATCTCGCCGCGATCGCGGCGCGTGCTGGCGCTCAGGTCGAGCAGGATGGCGAGGTTAAAGGGCGCTTGCTCGGTCTCAGCGGCCTCGATTTTCTGCTCGGCGCCGCCCTCGAGGATCTCGAAATCGTCTTTGGTGAGGCCGGTGAGCGGCGTTCCGGAGGCGTCGTAGACGGCGGCGGGGATCGCGACCATCCTGACGTCTGACGAGAACAGCACATCGCCCGTAGCGAGAGCCTTGCCGCCGGCGTCGTTCACCGCTTGCGGCCGCCGCTCGAGCAGCGCGGCGTCGCGACCCGTAGGCGCGGAGCTCAACAGGCTCTCCAGCGCGTCCGCCGCCTGCCAGTGCATCTTGACCGGCGCCTCGGGCGGCAGCGGCATCTGGCGTAGCGTGACGTTCTTGGTGCGTTGCGAGCGGATTCTCACGCGCCCGTAGGTGACGACGTCATCCTTGAGCTTGTCTTGCACGATCCAGCGCGTGTCTTCGAGCTCTTTGGTGCGTTCGACGCGGAACTTGAACCCTTTGGGGAAAACCGTTTGCTTGGGCTCTTCCACGGTGACCATCAGGAATTTTGTGGCGTTCCAGGGAGCGGTGACATCGATGTCGCCCAACATGGTTTGCACCGTGACGACCGTCGGCATGCCGACGAAAGTGACCTTGCCGTCGTGCGTCTGCACGTCGATGGCGGAGTTGAAAGGCAGCGCGAGGTCGAGATCGATGGGGGAGCCGTCGTTGGGGCGGCAGATGATCTTGACGACATCGCCGTCGCGCTCGACCTGCACGTCCCCGGCCTTGGCCGGACGATTGCGGTTGTTCTGTTGGATCGAAGGCTTCTCGTCGATGACGACGCGAATGCGCACGTCACCCACCAGGTTCTCGATCTTGAACTCGAGCCCGGCGGCGGGGGTCAACGAGACGCCCAAGAGCAACAGAAGCAGCGGCAGACGGCTCAAATTGGGATGCCTGCCCGCATGCTAGCAGCCCGCCCGTATTCGCTCGCCGGCGCTAGAAGCGGTTGGTGAGCCAGAGAGACTGATAGGGCGCGAGCGTGATCTTGCCGCTGTGATCGTCAATACGCTCGCCGCTGATCAAGTCGACCCACTGGTCGGTGCCGATCAAGTTCACTTCTTCGAGGCGAACCTGCTGCGGCTCGGTCGTGATGTTGTTGATGGCGAAGATCGACTGGTCGCGGTTGATGCTCTGACGCCAGAAGGCGAAGATGCCGTCGCCGAGGTGCAGCGTGTACTGCGTGGCGTTGGGGTGAAAGGCGGGCTGGCGGCGGCGGATGCGCACGCGGCGGCACATGCACTGGAAAATCTGGTGGTGATGCGAGGCCGGCTTGTCGAGCAAGCGATTGATCTCGTCATAGTCCCACTGGCGGCGGTTGATCGCGCGCTTATGGCCGGTCCGCTCGACCTTCTCATCATCGTTTTCGGTTCCGAGAAAGCTGTGAATGTAGATGGCCGGGATGCCTTCGAGCGCGAGCATGACGGTATGCGCGGCCAGGAAGCGCTCCACCTGGAACGTGTCGGGGCCGCCCTGCACGGTGCCCTTGAGCGCGTCGAACAAAGAGATGTTGATCTCGTAAGGCTTGTCGACCTGATCGCCGTCGGCGGTTTGCGTCCGGCGGGTCGATATCAAACCGCCGAAGCTCTCCATCGTGTCGACGAACGACGTGATCTCCTGCTCGCTGAGCAGACCTTCGGTGGGGCGCAGGCCGATGCCGTCGTGGGAGGCGATGAAGTTGAGGAACGCCGTGCCGAGCTGCGCCGGGGGCATGCTCATCATCCAAGTTTTGAGGTGACGCACCTCGCCGGTCACCAAGGCGTGAACCAGCAGGGGCGGCAGCGAGAAGTTGTAGATCGCGTGCGCTTCGTTGGAGTTGCCGAAGTAGGTCAGGTTCTCGCGATTGGGGACGTTCGTCTCGGTGATGATCATCGCGCGCGGGTCGCGGTGCTCGATGAGGGCGCGCAGCAGCTTGATGATCTCGTGCGTCTGCTGCAGGTGCAGACATTTCGTGCGCGGCTCCTTCCACAGGAAGGCGACGGCGTCGAGCCGGAAGATCTTGACGCCGTTGTCCATGTAGCGGCGAATGATCTTGACGAACTCCAGCAAGACCTGCGGGTTTTTGAAGTTGAGGTCCACCTGGTCGAAGCTGAACGTGCACCAGACGTGCTTGACGCCGTCGGCGGTCTCGATCTCTTGCAGCAACGGCGTCGAGCGCGGCCGGACCACCTCGGACAGGTCGTCGTCGGGCGAGGCGGTGACGAAGTAATCCTTGCCGGGATCGACGCCTTTCTTGAAGTTTTCGAACCACTCGCTCTTGCTCGAAGCGTGGTTGATGACGAGGTCGGCCATCAGCCGGAAACGTCCGGCGAGGTTGAAGATGTCGGACCACTCGCCGAGCTGCGGATTCACGTTGGCGTAGTCGATGACCGCGAAGCCGTCGTCGGAGCTGTAGGGATAGAACGGCAGCACATGCACGCCGCTGAGCACGCCCGTGAGGCGTTCGGCGAAAAAGCGCGTCAGAGTCGCGAGCGGCTTTTCGCCCGGCGCGGTGAAGCTGTCGCCGTAGGTGATCCCCAAAACGTTCGCTTCGGTCCAGTTGTTGTGGCGCTGCGGCGGCATGACCATCTTGCGGTCCAGGTCGAGCGCCCGGATGAGGTCTTCGGCGAGCTCGGGAGCGTCGGCTTGGGGATAGATGAAGCGCAGGTGGGCGATGAGTCGCTTGCGAAGGGCGTGTGCTGCGGTGCGGACGGTCATGACTCGTGCCCCTCTTCGATCATTGCGCGTGAGCGTTTTCCGCTGCAGCGGCGGAGGCGAATTCGCGATAGTCCTCGTCCACCGCGGCGTGCAACCTTTCCAGGATATCGGGCGCCGCGCTGATGACGCGATTCCAACTGGGGATGAACGGCGTCTCCATGGGGTTCTCGAGAAAGCTCTTGCCCGCGCGCATCAGATTTTCGGCGAACAGCTCGACGGCCGCTTCTTCGCCGTGGCGCTGGTACTCCAGGCCGTTCATCATGGCGTCGTTGTGATAGGCGACGATCATGTCGAGCGCCTTGCGGTAGTAGGCCGCTTTGAGGGTGCGCAAGATGCCGTTGGAAAAGACGACGCCTTGCGCGGCCAGCTTGCGGAAGACGGCCTTGGAGATATCGATGCTCATCTTCGAGAGGCCGCGTGAAGCGTCTTCCGGCGACAACGACTGATGTTTGTGATCGTAGGAATCGGCGATATCGACTTGGCAAATGCGGTTCAGCGAATAGTTGCGGCTGAGCTCGGAGATGACGCCGATCTCCAGACCCCAATCCGAAGGGATGCGCAAGTCATTGATCACCTCGGCGCGCAGCGAAAACTCGCCGGCCAGCGGGTAGCGGAAGCTGTCGAGGTATTGCAGGTATTCGTTGTCGCCGACGACCGCGCGCAGCGAGCGAATCAAGGGCGTGACGAGCAGGCGCGTGACGCGGCCATGGATCTTGCCGGACGAAACGCGCGAATAATAGCCCTTGCAGAACTGGTAGTTGAAGGTCGGGTTGGCGATTGGATAGAGCAGCCGGGCCGGGAGCTCGCGCGTGTAGGTGAGGATGTCGCAATCATGCAGGCCGACGGCCTGCGCTCGGCCCGAGGCCAGCACGTAGCCGAAGCAGTACCAGACGTTGGCGCCCTTGCCCAGCTCGGAGGGCGCAAGGCCCTCGGCGCGCAACGTCTTTTGGACTTCTCGCATGCGCGGACCGTCGTTCCAGATCACGCGATGGCGCTGCGGCAGGCGCGCGAAATATTCGAGGGCGTAGCGGAACTGCTCTTCGTCGGCGCGGTCGAGACCGATGACGATCTCATCGAGGTACGGCGCTTGCGCCAGCTCGTCGAGGATCGGTCCCAGCGCGGGACCCTCGAGCTCGGAGTACAGGGACGGCAGGACCAGGCACATGGGCCGCTGCTGGGCGTAGTCGCACAACTCGGCTTCGAGGTCGGCCAGAGGGCGCTTCGACAGGTTGTGCAGCGTGGTGATGTTGCCGTTCTGGTGAAAGTCTCCCATCCCGTTTCCCTGTCCTCCCTGTTGTCGTTCAGCGCGCCTGCTCGAGATCCGGCATCAGCGCCTCAATGGCTTCGTTCCAGCCCCGGGGACCGCTCTGGGCGGTGCGGATGAGCCGAGGATGACCGTTGAGCTCGATATCCGCGGAGCGGTTCGAGCGGATGACGACCGCGATGTCGGCGGCCGCGAGCATTTTCTCATCGTTGGGGCTGTCGCCCAAAGCGATCGTAAGCAGCTCCGCATCCGGCCGGCGGCGGCGGTATTGCTCGGCCAGCCAGCGCATGGCGTCGGCCTTGTCGAAGCGGCCGACGGCGCACCAGAAGCGGCCGCCGCGAACCAGGCTCACGCCCTCTTCGTCGAGGCGCCGACGAAACTCCTCGAAGGGCGCACGCTCATCGAGCCAGACGAAAGGTTCGGAGGCCGTTCGCCGGGCGGCGCGGCCGGCGGCCTCGAGCGGCAATCCCGTGCGCCGGGCGATTTCCGCGTCGTCCCAATCGGAAAATCCCTCGAAGCGGCTTCCTTCGCGCCGCAGCTTGGCGAGCGCTTCCAGAATGCGGCGCCGCTCGAACGCGAAGCGCTTGAGCAGGTAGCCCTGCTGCGGCTCGAGACCTTCCAGATCCGGGAACAGACCCGCAGGCAGCGCGACCGCCGCGCCGTTCTCGCAGATGAGCGGGTCTTGCAGATCCATTTGGCGCGCGATGACGCACATTTCATCCAGCGTCTTGCTCGAGCTCAGCACGATCGGGATCTTGCGCCGGATGAGCTCGGCCAAGGCGCCGCGGGCCGGCTCGAACGAATAGGTTTCGTGGTCGAGCAGCGTCCCGTCCAGATCGCTGAACACGAGCGTTCGACTTTGTTGCCGCGCAGGCACGTCTATATTGTGTCGTCCGGGTGGGTTCAAGCGCCCTACCTGTCGCGACCATCGAATCTTTTTATGGGAGCCTCGTCGGCGGGGAATTTGTCCGACTCCATGCACAAAAAGGCGCGTTCTGCAGGCTGGGGAGTCGAAATTTTCGGAACGAAGTAGGGGTTTTAGTTAGGACGCCTAAGGTCGAGCCATGATTGGCTGGGCATACACCGCCCGTAGGATACTACGTTTCGATGAAGGTTCTAGGATTACTAGGCCCGCATCGCGCCAAGGCGCTGAGCGAGTCGGACGGGGGGGCCCTAGCATGATCGAGGTCTGCGCATGTGAATCGCAGCCTATTGTGGTGGAAGGGCTTCGCCGCAGCCTCGACGGGGTCGAGGATTTGCGTTTAGTCGGCGCCGTATCAAATCCGCAAGAACTGTTCGATTTGATCGGCGAGACGTCGCCGAAGCTGTGCCTGCTCGACAAGGCGTTTGGAACCAAATCGGTGTTTCAGATCATCTCGGATCTGAAGGTCCGTTCCCCGGAGACCGAGCCGATCTTGTGGGCGGCCGAGATTTCCGAGGTCGAGTCGTTCCGCGCGCTGCAGGTCGGGGCCCGCGGCATTCTCAAGAAGACGCTGCCGGTTCAGATCATCTTGGACTGTCTGCGCACGGTCGCGAAGGGCAACATCTGGATCGAGAACTCGATTTCGAACCAGTTCGTCGGCTTCATCAATCGCCGCACCACGCCGCGGCTGACGCCGCGGGAAGAAGAGATTCTCACGCTGGTGATGCGCGGCATGAAGAACAAGCAGATCGCCGACAATTTGACCATCACCACCGGCACGGTCAAAGTGCATCTGATGCACATCTTCGAGAAGACCGGCGTGAAAGACCGTTTTGAGCTGGCGATGTACGGGCGCAAAATCCGCGGCTTCGGCGCCGATATGGAAGAAGATCTCGCCCTGTCGGTCGGCCATCACACCGACCTCGACGGCGAGTAACGACTCACGCTGCGAGGCGGCTCGTGTCTCTGCTGACCTCTTCATCGGGGAAATCGTTCGTTCTGGCCGTTGCGGCGATTTGCGCCGCATATCTAGGCGTCTGCTGGGCTTCGTATTCGCCCGCGCAATTCGGCCAGATGCACGACGACACCCTGTACTTCAGCGCGGCCCAGGCCGTGGCCGAAGGTCGCGGCGCCGTACTGCCGAGCGTCCCCGGCGAGCCTCCCCAGACCAAATATCCGCCGCTGTACGTCTGGCTGCTTTCGCTCGTCTGGAGACTGAATCCGTCATTCCCCACGAACGTGGCTTGGGCTTGGGGGCTGAATTTGGCCTTCGGCGTGGGAATGATCGCGGCCGCGGCCGCCGCGCTGCGCGGTCTGGGTTGCGGTCGCGGGGAGACGCTGCTGTTGACGGCGATCTTCGCCCTGCATCCCTCGACGATCAACTGGAGCGATCAGATCCTGAGCGACATCCCTTTCGCCGCCATGCTGCTGGCGGCGGCCGCCGCTGGCGGACCGCGCGCTGCGAGACGAAGACTTTCGATCCGGGCTATGGGCTGTCGCGGTCGCCCTGTGTTGGGCGGCGGTTTGGACGCGCTCGGCGGGGGTTGCGCTGGCTGCCGGGCTGGCCGGCGCGGCGCTGATCCACAAGCGGCCTTTTGCCGCCGCCGCCGCCCTGACGGCCGCCGCCGGTCCGCTGTGGAAGGCGGTGACCGGCCCGTCGAGCACGGCCGCGGCGAAGGCGCCGGCGGCCATGGACGGTTTCGAGCAGACGTGGCTTTACTACACCAGCTATGCGGGCTTTTGGCGGCTCTCGGCGCCTGACCTCGACGCCTTCCGGGCGCAAGCAAACTTCAATTTGATGGAACTGCTCAAGCACCCCGCCGCGGCCTGCTTCTTGCTGCCGGCGGAGGGCTTTGTCTCGCCGCTTCTGGCAATCTTCGCTGTCGCTTTGGGCTTCGGGGTCCTGCGCGGCGTCTGGCTGCGCGGCCGATCCCATGGTTGCAGCGTTCTCCATCTGTCGGCCGCCGCTTTTGTTCCGATCGTGCTTGTGTGGAACTTCACGCTGATGGACCGATTTTGGCTGCCTTTCTTGCCGCTGCTGCTGGCGGGGGCCTCGTTTGAACTGCGAAACTTGGCCGCGGCGATCCGCAAGACCGCCGACGGCCCGCGAGATCAGCGCGTCGCCGCGGCCGCGATGGGCGCCTTGGCGGTGGGACTGCTAGCCTACGCGGGCTATCGCTATGCTTGGGAGGTGCGCGCCGATCGCCGCGCGGCGCTCACGGAACGATCGCTCCTGCTCGCCGACAAGCGGCAGGCGTATTCCTGGCTTGCGGAACATGCCGGGGCGAAGCCGGCGATAAGCTACGAAGACGCTCTTGCGTACTTGTATTCCGGCGTGCAGGGACTGCGGCCTTTGCAGCCCTCGCCGCAAAGCTTTTACGAGCAGAGCCAAGAAATCTTTGACCGCGATCTGGCCAAACTCGGCGACGCCGCGCGAACTCTCGACGCGTCCTTTTGGATCGTGTCCGCCGACGATTACGGCTTGGCCAGTCAGATGCGGGAGTTGCGCGACGCCACGCGAGCGGAGCTGGCGGACGAGCCGGTCGTGTTTGAGAGCGCCGACGGCTTGGTGCGCATCCATCAGCTCTCTTTCAATTCCCAAGCGCGGATGCGAAACCATTTACCTCAGTAGTTTGTTTGGCGGGCCTAAGGTCTTCCATTTAACCCTCGTTTGGACCGCATTGACGATACTGGGCCACGAGGCCGCGGTCTGACCGGTCCTCAACGAGACGAGGGATACGTGTCGAGCGGCGAACAATTCTTGCCGGACCGGGCCGGTCTGCGGCGCAGCAGCGCGGCGAAAGCCGGGCGTCCGAGCCGCTTGGCGAGTTGGGCCGCGCCGGGTTTGGCCGACTGGATGTTCATTGCGGTGCTGGGCTGGATCTTCATGGGCCAGCACGGCAGCCAATCGCTGTTGGGAGACGGCGATGCGGGCTGGCACATCCTGCTGGGCAAAATGGCGCTGCGCGACGGAGCGTTGCCGGCGACCGATCCGTTTTCTTTCAGCATGGCCGGCAAGGTGTGGTTCGCCTGGGAATGGCTGGCCGACGTCGCGCTGGGTTTCGCGCACAACGTGGGCGGATTGGCCGGAGTCTCGTGGTTGGCGGCGGCGTTGATTGCGGCGACGTTCGCGCTGCTGTTCCGGATGATGACGTGGCTGGGCGTCAACATGATCTTGGCGATCGGGGCGACGACGATCGCCTGCGCGGTTTCGACCGTGCACTGGCTGGCTCGACCGCACCTTTTCACTTGGCTCTTTCTGGTTCTGTCGATTTGGCTGCTCGAAGCCGATCGGCGAAAAAAGACCGGGGCGTTGTGGCTATTGGTCCCGCTGGCCGCGATTTGGACGAATGTACACGGCGGGTGGGTGGCGCTGATCGTGACCGCGGGGATTTTCGGCGTCGGCGCGGCGGCCGAGGAAATTTGGGAGCGTTGGAGCGCGGGAGACCGCTCGCTGTTCATCCCGCCGGCGGCCGTGCGTTACGGCGCATTGACGCTGCTTTGTTTGGCCGCGACGCTCTTGAATCCTTACGGTTTCGAGCTGCATCGCCATGTGGGCGATTACCTGCAGTCGGACTTCATTCTCAAGCACGTGCAGGAGTTTCAATCGCCGAGCTTTCGCGGCGAATCGATGCGCACGCTCGAGATCACGATGTTTGCGGCGTTGCTGGTTTCTACGGTGATGTTGCGCCGCGGCCGCTTTGCGCGGCCGCTGTTGATGGCGGCCTGGGCGCATGCGACGTTGACCTCGGTGCGCCATGCGCCGCTGTTCATGATCATCGCGGCGCCGTACCTGGCGTTGGAGGCGACGCGCTTGCTGGCCTGGGCCTCGCGGCGCTGGAGCGTGGCCGCGATCCTGCGGGATATCGGCGACGATTATGCGCCGGGCAAGACGCCGTCGGAGAGCGGTCCGGTCTTAGGCTGGCTGGCGGTCGCGGGTCTGATCGGGGCGGCGTACATGTTGCAGACCGCGCCCTCGAAAGAATGGATTTCGGAGTTTCCGAAGGGCAGGTTCCCCGCAGCGGCCGTTGACGCCCTGCAGCCGAGGCTAATTAATTCTAAGGTGTTAACAAGCGACCAATGGGGTGATTACCTTATATACCGCTTAAACCCCCAGTACCGAGCTTTCTTTGACGGGCGCAGCGATTTCTACGCTCCCCAGATCCGCGAAGACTACATTGCGCTGATGTCGGCGACTTGGGACTGGCAAGACAAGACGGACCGCTACGAGTTTGACAGCGTGCTTGGCGCCGATGGATTGGCCGCTGGCCAACATCCTCAAGATCGATCCCGATTGGAGGCTGGTTTACGACGACGGCTTCGCGGTTTATTTTGAACGCGCGGACGGCGGAAAATCGCAGGAAACGCGCTTGCAAGCGCCCGCGCCGGCTCGTTCTAGCCGTTCTAAGAGTACGCCTAAAGGAGCAGGGCGATCCTCTTAGGCGGGCTTAAGTAAGGAAACGCCTAAAACCGGTGGATTCGGTGAATGTTGGCTTATGATGACGATGGCTTTCAATGTGAGTGTTACTTGCCGGGCCTTGACCGCAGGGCAATGATTCGGCGAGGCGGCGAACCGGATTCGACGGATACGGACTGAGGATCAAGCGAACGCGATGTGGTGGTTATTAGGATTGAGCACGGCGGTCGGAATCGCCGCCACGGTGGAAGACCTGTGGCGTCGCACGGTTTCGAATTGGCTGTCGCTCGCCGGGTTCGCCGCCGGTTTGATCGCCCACAGCGTCTTGTACGGTTGGCGCGGCGGAGTGGATTCGTTGTTAGGCGGCGCAATTGGGTTCGCCGTCTTCTTCGTCTTCTTTCTGGCGGGAGGAATGGGCGGCGGAGACGTCAAGTTGATGGCGGCCTTCGGCGCGATCCTGGGCCGCCGCAGGATTCTGCTTGCCGCCATTATGGCCGCGCTCGCCGGCGGCCTTATCGCAGTGCTCTATCTGGGATACCGCAAAGTGCGCCGCGCGATCAGCGGCGGCGCGGACGAGGTAGGGCCGATTCGGAAGGAATCGATTCCTTATGCCCCGGCGATCAGCCTCGGGGTTTTGTTGTCTTTTTTGAGTGAGGACGAGCTATGGATAAGCGTCTCTTGACGGTGGTTTTGGCGGCCATTCTTGTCGCCCTGGTCATCACAGCGATCTTTTACCAGATCACGGTGGGCCGCAAGCCCGCACAGGCTGCGGCCAACAACAAGACCCTGGTCGTAGCCAAGAAGGATCTCGGCCTGGGGTCGGTGATCACGGCCGACGATATTCGGCTCGTGGACTACCCGACGACGGCCTTTCCCCAAGGCGGCCTCGAAAACATCGAAGACGCCGTGGACCGCTCGGTGACGAGCCAGATCCTGGCGAACGAGCCGGTGACGTTGGGTCGCGTTACGGAAAAAGGAGCCGGCTTCGGTTTGGCGCCTTTGATTCCCGACGGCTATCGCGCGATCGCGGTGGCGGTCAACCAGGTCAGCGGCGTTTCGGGCTTCATTCTGCCGGGCTCGAAGGTGGACGTGATCTTGACGGGCTCGCCGGTGGGTTCGGACGAGCGCGTCACGACGACCGTGCTCGAGAACGTTACGGTGCTGTCGACCGGCCATCGTCAGGAAGCGGACGCGAACGGCCAGCCGCAGAACGTTCCGGTTGTCAACATGTTGCTCAAGCCCGAAGATGCGCAGTTGCTCACCTTGGCGACTCAAGAGGGCCGCATCCAGCTCGTCTTGCGCAATCCCAAGGACGACCAGGAAGTGGCCGAAGCGCACGACGTGCGCAGAGCCTCGGACCTGTTCGCGAATTTACAGCCGCGCCAGCCGCAGCGTTCGGCCGCGCCGCGACCGGCGCGACGCGCTCCGGCTCCGGTGGTGGAAGCTCCGCCGCCGCCGATCTTCGAGATCGAGATGATTCGCGGCGCGAAGCGGTCCGTCGAGCAGATCGACCGCGCGCAGAACTAACGGCTTTTTTGGACCAGTAATCAACGCAGGGTGCAGCTATGGCTTTGTCCCCCGGAAATAAACGTCACACGAAACTCGCAACCATTTGCGTCTGTTGGGCGCTCGCGGCATCGGCGGCGCTGGCGCAGCAGCAATCTTCCCCGACGGGGAACGAGATCCCGTTGGTCGTGGGCAAATCGATCGTCCTCGACATCCCCGACGAGATCCAGCGCGTCGCGATCACGAACGATGCGGTCGCCGACGCGATCGCGATTTCGACGCGCGAGGTGCTGATCAACGCCAACCAAGAGGGCGTGACGACGCTGGTGTTGTGGTCGCGGGCCGGCGACCGAAACTTTTTCACCATCAATGTCGGTCCCAATTTGCAGCGTATACAGGACCACATCCGGGCGGCGTTCCCGGGCGAGCAGGTGCGCTTCATCTCGTCGAACGGCGTCGTCACGGTGAACGGTTCCGTGTCGAGCCCCGAAGTCGAGCAGCGCATTCTGGCGATGGCGGCCGGGCTGGGCGCCAAAGCCGTGGTGAGCAATCTGGAAATGCCGGTGCCGGCCGCCGATCGGCAAATCGTTCTGAAGGTGCGCTTCATCGAGATGCAGCGCCAGGCGCTGTCCGACTTCGGCGTCAATTTGTTCTCGACGGGAGCGCTGAACACGTTCGGCTCCGCCAGCACGCAGCAATTCTCGGCGCCGCGCTTCAACAATCTCAATTCCGCGATCGGCGCTCCGGTCACCGGCGCCAGCGCGCAGGTGTCGTTTACCGACGCGCTGAACATTTTCGCCTTCCGGCCGGACTTGAATCTGGGTGCGTTGATCCGCGCCTTGCAAGCGCGCGGCTTGAGCCAGTTGTTGGCCGAGCCCAACCTGATCACGACCTCCGGCAAGCAAGCGGACTTGCTCGTCGGCGGCGAATTCCCGGTGCCGATTCTGCAAGGCGGCGCAACGTCGGGCGCGGTGACGATTCAGTTCCGCGAGTTCGGCATCCGCATCGCGTTCCTGCCGGTGTTCACCGAGCGCGGCTCGATTCAGATGCACGTCAAGCCTGAAGTGTCCGCACTCGACTTCGCGAACGCCGTGACGCTGCAGGGCTTCCTGATCCCCGCGCTGTCGACGCGGCGGGTCGAAACCGACGTCGAGCTGATGCCGGGACAGAGCTTTGTGATCGGCGGCCTGATCGACAACCGCGTCACCGAGACGGTGAACCGCATTCCGGGCCTTTCGAAGATCCCGCTATTGGGCCAGATTTTCAAGAGTCGCTCGAAGTCCAGGAACAACACCGAGCTGCTGGTGTTGGTGACGCCGGAGTTCCCCGAGGCCTTCGAACCGGGAGAAACGACGCCGTCCATCGAGTTCCCCGAGGAGTTCCTGCCTCGCAGCGCGGCTGAATGGAAAAAGTGACCGATCGAATCGAAGCGAACCAAGAGCGGTATTTGAAACATGACGGGTCGTAGTGAGCTAGGAGCGGTCTTGATCTGTCCCAATCGGGCGCTCGCCGAGCAATTTCGGCGGGATGTGGTCGACAAGGGGCAGGTCGAGCTTCTCGAAGAGACCGGCGACTATCCGACTCCAGCGCAACTGGAGGCGAGGCTGCGCCAGTTGCGGCCCGCCATGGCGTTCGTGGATCTGACCGGAGACGCCGAGGCCGCGCTGCACCTGATCCAGGTCGCCAGCGCGCTGGAGCCGCCCGTGTTCGTCGTCGGTCTCAACGGCAAGAGCGACGCCGACGTCATCATTCGCGCGTTGCGGGCGGGGGCCACCGAGTTCTTGGCGCCGCCGTTCGATCACGATTCGATTCAGGCGGTCGTGCAGCGCGTGTCGCGGCTGATGAGCTCGCAGAAGGGCGAGCCGGACATCCAGGCCAAAGCGTTCGCGTTCGTCGGCGTCAAGGCGGGGCAAGGAGTCACCACCGTGGCTTCGAACGTCGCCGCGGCGCTGTCGCAAGAGGGCAAACGCCGTGTGCTCGTGCTCGACTTGGACACCTTGGCCGGCACGTTGTCGTTCAGTTGGCGCGTGACGCATTCCTACAGCGTGATCGACGCGCTCGCGAATGCGGAAAAGATCGACGATGCGTTGTGGAGCGCGCTGACGACCAAGCGCAACGGCGTCGAGCTGCTGCTCGGGCCGGACGCTCCCGAGATGCCGACCTTGCAGATCGAGCGCTACCAGCGCGTGCTCGAGTTCGCGCGCTCGCGCTACGAGTTCATCGTGGTCGATCTGCCGGAGGTGTACGGCCCGGCGGCCAAGGCGCTGCTGGGCGAGTGCGACCAGACGTTCATCGTCTGTAATTCCGAATTACCGTCGCTGCACCTGACGCGCAAGGCGATCAACTACATCGAACAAGCGGGGCTGCCGCGCGACAAGTTTTCGCTGATCGTCAACCGCCTGAGCCGCCGCGGCGAGTTGGGTCCGCAGGACATGGAAAGAGTCTTCAACTTTCCGATCGGGCGCGTGCTGCCCGACGATACCGCCGCCGTGCACCGGGCGCTGACCGGCGGCAAACCGATCGCGCAGTCGGCGGAGCTGGGTCGCCAGTTGGCGGACTTCGGAAAGTCGTTGTTGGGCGAAGACGGGAAGGCGAAGAAAAAGGCCGCGAGCGGGTTGAGTTTTTCGGCCCTGCTGTCGAACGGCTAGCGCAGTTTCGAGGGGGAGAGTTTTAAACAGCCATGGCTTTGCCGACAAATCTCACGAAAGCCGGTTCGGGCGAGCTGACCTGGGAAGAGCGCCTGCGGCGCGGCACCGGCCGCACGCGGCTCACGCTCAATCCCGAGTATCAGGAGCTCAAGTTCAAGTTGCATCGCAAGCTCCTCGACAAGATCAATCTCGAGGCGCTGGCGACGATCGACAATCAGAAGGTCCGCGTCGAGGTTCGCAACGCCTTGATGGCGCTGATGGACGAGGAGTCGACGCTGCTCAGCTCGCTCGAGCGGCAGCAGATCTGCGACGAGGTTCTCGACGAAGTCTTCGGTTTGGGACCGCTCGAGCCCCTGCTGCAGGACCCCACGATCTCGGACATTCTGGTCAATACGCACAAGCAGGTTTACGTCGAGCGCAAGGGCAAGCTGGAGCTGACCAACGTCACCTTCAAGGACGACACGCACCTGCTGCGCATCATCGACAAGATCGTTTCTCAAGTGGGCCGGCGCGTCGACGAATCCTCGCCGATGGTGGACGCCCGCTTGACCGACGGCTCGCGCGTCAACGCGATCATCCCGCCGCTGGCGGTCGACGGGCCGCTGCTGTCGATTCGCCGCTTCGCGACCGACAAGCTGATGCCCGACGATCTGTGCGCGAAGAAGTCGATCACGCCGGGCATGATGGAGCTGCTCAAGGCGGCCGTTCGAGCGCGTCTCAACATCATCGTTTCGGGCGGCACCGGCTCGGGCAAGACGACGATGCTCAACGCCCTGAGCTCGTTGATTTCGCCCGATGAGCGCGTGGTCACGATCGAGGACGCGGCCGAGCTGCAGCTCAAGCAGCCGCACGTCGCGCGCCTCGAGACGCGGCCGCCGAACATCGAAGGCAAGAACGCCATCCGGCAGCGCGAGCTGCTGGTGAACGCGCTGCGCATGCGCCCCGATCGCATCGTGATCGGCGAGTGCCGCGGCGAAGAAACCCTCGACATGCTGCAGGCGATGAACACCGGTCACGACGGCTCGATGACCACGTTGCACGCCAACACCCCGCGCGACGTGATCAGCCGCATGGAAGTCATGGTGACGCTGGGCGCCTCGAACATGCCGGCGATCGCGGTGCGCCAGCAGATCGCCTCGGCCGTCGATTTGATTGTGCAGGTCGAGCGCATGGGCGACGGCTCGCGCCGTTGCCGCTCGCTGACCGAGGTCACCACGATGGAAGGCGATCAGGTGATGCTGCAGGACATTTTCGTCTTCGAAAAGCGCGGCCTGTCGGCCGAAGGGCGCATCATCGGCCGCTTCGCGGCGACCGGCATTCGCCCGCGCTTTTACGAAAAGATTCTGGCGGCCGGCCTGCGCATCGAGGCCGAGGTTTTTGAAGAGGTCATCGAGGTGGGCGATTAGCCCGGAAAGTCGCCGCGGAGCAAAAGCGCCATGACACTGTATATCGTCTTTTTCGTGCTGTTGGTGGTGACCATGATCGTGGTCATCCTGATCGCCAACAGCACGATGCGCAAGCGCGAGGTCGACCAGATGAAGGATCTGGTCTCGGGCAAGCAGGCGCAGAAGAAGGACGGCTCGTCGCCGTCGCTGATCAAGAGCGACCAAATTTCGCCGCGCGAGATGGTCACGCAGTTCATCATCGGCAAGGACCTGAACCGGAGGCTGCGCGATTACATCGAGCAAGCGGGCCTGGATTGGGATCCGGCGCGTACCGTTTACGGCGCGCTGATTCTCAGCGTGATCGGCTTCAACATCTTCTGGTACTTCATCCCGCGTGGACAGCCGATCGCCGTCATCGGCGCCGTCGTCGGGATCGGCTTGCCTTTCTTCATCCTGTGGCGCAAGCGCACGGTGCGTATGAAGGCGTTCGAAGAGCAGTTTCCGGACTCGCTCGAGTTCGTCGCGCGCGCCATGCGCACAGGCCACGCGTTCTCGGTTTCGCTCGAGATGCTGCACAAGGAGTTCCCGCCGCCTCTGGCGACCGAGTTCAAGAGAACGTTCGACGAACAGAACTTGGGCCTGCCGCTCGACGTGGCGCTGGAACGCCTCGGCACGCGCGTCCCGATGCTCGATGTGCACTTCTTCGTCTCCGCCGTGCTGCTGCAGAAGCGCACGGGCGGCAACTTGGCGGGGCTGCTTGACAACCTGTCGTACTTGATTCGCGAGCGCTTCAAGCTGCGCGGCAAGATTCGCGCCATCAGCGCTCACGGCCGCATCTCGGGACTGGTGCTGTCGATGATTCCGCTGGCGGTCGGGATGTTGATGTTCATGACCAATCCGGACTACGTGCTGTTTTTCTTTGACGATCCGGACGGCAAGGTGATGATGGCCGTCACCATCATCCTGCAGTTGCTCGGCTTCATCTCGATCCGCAAGTTGACGGATATCGGGATTTAGGGTTTAAGAAATGAGTGCACTTCTGGCTTCTATCTTGTTGTTCTTGATCATCACCGCGCTGTTGAGCGTGGTGGGCTTCAAGTTCTGGGTGCAGCCGCAGACGGCGGTCGAGCGCGTGCTGGGCGAGGTGGAGATCGCGCAGCAAACATCGCACGACCCCTCGCTGAGCTTCCGCGACATGCTCGCCAAGATCGGCGACTTGGTGCCCGCCAACCCCGCCGATGTGGGAATTTTGCAAAGACGGCTGCTGGCCGCCGGCATTCGGAATCAGCGCGCGCTGCACTTCATGTACGGCATCAAGGCGTCGCTGGCCGCAGTGTTCACGGTCCTCAGCATAGGTCATGCTCGTTTCGCGAGGCGCGGACGAAATGGCCCCGTTTCAGGTGATCGCCGCCGCCGCGTTGGGCTGGGCGGGACCGAACTTCATCCTGGCGCGCATGGCCTCGCGACGTCAGCATGCGATTCGCAAAGGCTTGCCGAACGCGCTCGACATGCTGGTGATCTGCGTGGAATCGGGTCTGGGCCTTGATCAGGCGCTGATGCAAGTCAGCAAGGAGCTGCGCATCGCGCACCCGGAGATCACCGACGAATTCGCCGTTTTGAATTTGGAGATGCGCGCCGGCAAGCGGCGTCAGGAAGCCCTTCAGAACCTCGGCGAAAGGGCGGGCGTCGACGAATTGCAGAAGATGACGAGCGTGCTCATCCAAGCCGACAAGTTCGGCACGAGCATCTCGCAGACGCTGCGGAATTTCTCGGATTACATGCGGGTGCAAGCTCGCCAGGATGCGGAGGAGAAGGCCGCGAAGATCGGCGTCAAGCTGGTGTTTCCCATCTTCTTCTTCATCCTTCCGGCGCTGTTTGTGGTGACCGTGGGTCCGATGTTGGTTCGCGTTATGCGCGATTTCCTGCCGCAAATCATGGGCAGCATGTAAGTTCGGCCGTCTCAGAGACGGTCGTAGATCAGATAGGAGGAGAACAAGTCGTGGATCCTAGCACCGTTCGAATTATTTGCGGAGTCTTGGCGATCGCCCTGCTGGGGCTGATTCTGATGCGGCGTCGCTCGCGCGCTCAGCAGTAACAGAGCCGCGCGACGCTTGGACAACGCCGAACGCGCGGGCGAGGCCGATTTTGGATCGCCCGCCGCGATTCGGCCTGAGAACAAGTTTCGATCGCCCTCGGAGAAACGACAGAAGAGGGCGCACACAAGTATGAGGAACGCAAGCAAGCCGGACGCAAGTCTGTTCCGGCAGTGGAGTCATCGGATGTGGAGTGGACAAGGATGAGTAAGCAAACCCTGGCAGCGATGCCAAAACGATCGATCCGAACGCGATTGATCCGAACAGCGGCCGTCGTCGCCGCCCTGGCCTGCGCCGTAGCGGCGTTCGCCCAGAGCGGCCAGACCTCGTTCGGAACTGCGATCACACTGCCCGGGCAGATCAACGACATCGCCGTGGATGAGGCGCGCGGTCTGGTCTACGCCGGCAATTTCAGCGCCGGCCGCGTCGAAGTCGTGTCGATGGACACAAGCAGCCGCATCTCGTCGTTTTCCACGAGCCCGCAGCCCTCGGCCATGTCAGGCATGGCGGTTTCACCGAACGGCCAGTGGCTGGTGGCGACGAATCTGCCGGTCACGGTAGGCGTTCCGCAGCTTTCGGGCGTGACGGTGGTGAACCTGAACGACCCGAGCGACCGCCGCACGCACGCCTTCCAGGAAGAGCCGCTCGGCGTGACGTTCGGCGCCGACAACTTGGCCGTCGTCATCACCAAGCAGAGCCTTCAAATCTTCAATCCGGCCGACGGCTCCTTCCGTGAGCTGTTTCGCTTCGAGAGCCCGTCGGGCGGCGACGTGGTTCTGCCGGTCACTCCTCCGACGTTGCCGCGCCAGATCGTTTCCGCGCATATCGCGGCTTCGGCCGACGGCCGTTGGATCTTCGGCGTCACCTCGGACTTCGTGTTTTCGTACCAAGTGCGTCAGCCCGTCGGGCTGCTCACCATCCGGGCGATCGACACGTTCGTCAACCCGCCTTCGTTCAGCCAAGTCAGCGCGGGCAAAGACGGCTCCTATTTCATGGCCGGCCAATTGCTCCTGACAAACGATCTGCGGGTGATCGCGGATTCGCCCGAAGCGCCCGAGAATAACGCCGACTTCATCGGCGGCACGGGCGTTGACAGCGAAATCGATACCGTCTACGCCGCGTTCGACGCGCCGGGCCTGGTCGACAGCGCGCTGCATCCGGTGCGCGGAGTGCTGCAAGTGATGGAGGCGGACAACCTGCACGTCAAACAGCGGCTGCGCCTGACCGAACGCATTGTCGGCCCCATCGTTCCCGGCGGCAACGGGCGTTACCTGTACGCCGTCAGCGAGGGCGGACTGCTCTCCTTGCCTCTCGAAGATCTGCCCCAATTGCCGCAACTCGAGGTGAACCCGGCAGACCGTTCGCTGTTCTTCCAATTCGATTTTTGCAACCGCGAGGCCCTCTCGAAGACGATTCGCATCGACAGTCCTCCGGGCGGCGCGCCGGCCCGTTTCAGCCTGTCGGTCGAGCCCTTCCGCAGCTCGGGTCGCCCTGCGATCCTGTTTGAGCCGCATCAGGGCGTGACGCCCGCCGTCGTAAAGGTCACCGTCGATCCGGGTTCGCTCGGTCCGGTTCAAGGAACCAACTCGATCCCGATCAACATCGAGACCGACGCGGTCAACATTCCGCAAACCTCGCTGGTGATCAGCAACGTGCGGGACGTCGATCAAAAGGGCACTTTGATTCCCACGCCGGGACACCTGATCAACATCGTCGGCGATCCGTACCGCGATCGCTTCTACGCCCTGGACGACGAAAACTTCCGGGTCGTCGCCTTCGACTCGAACGAGCGCCGTCAGATCGGCGAGTTTCGCGTCGGCAACACGCCGCGCTGGATGACGATGTCGCGCGACGGTCGTTACCTCGTGGTCGCCAACGGCCGCAGCGAGAGCGTGACGTATATCGACCTCAACCAAATGGTCGTGGCCGGCCCCGTCTACATGCCCTGGCAGCTCTTGCAAGCCGGACACTACCCGATCTCGCTCGCGACCGGCAACAACAGCATCATCGTGGCGGTCCAGACCAGCAACGGCGACTCCCGTTTGGATACGTTGAACGTGGCGTCACGTTCGGTCTCGAGCCGCGAGACCTTGGGCATCTATGCAAACTCGTTCGGACCGAGCCTGGCGGTCGCCAGCCACCCGGACGGGAACTTCGTGCTCGCCGCCGACTCCAGCGGCACGACGGCTTTGTGGGAAGCTTCCTCGAACCGCTTGATCGCCGCCCGCAAGGACTTCAGCGGCCTGAGCGGAACGTTGGGCGGCGGGCCCAATTACTTCGTCGCCGGCAGCAATGTGCTCAACATGTCGCTGGTGCCGATTGGAACCTTTGCCGACGGAACCGCCAGCCAAACCACATCGGGCTTCACCGTCTTGTCCGACGGGACCGGCGTTCGCTCGATTCGGCCGATCGGGGCCGTCGACAGCGGCGCCGTGCAAAAGCTCGATCCTCGCGATCCGACGATCTTATTCGGCTCCGCGCGGTTGTCCGATCCGCCGTCGGCGCAAGCCGGCGACCAGGCGTTCTCCGACACATTGGCGACCTTGCGCGACGGACGACTCGTGTCGACAACGAGCGCAGGCGTGATCGAACTGCCGGCGGCCTTCGACACCGGCCGCGACCTGCCGCGCATCGAGGCGGTGACCAACGCGGCTGACTTCTCACCGCTGGCGGCGCCCGGCGGATTGATCTCCGTATTCGGCGAGCGACTCTCGGAGGTGACGACCGGCGCCGTCGACGCACCTCTGCCCACCAAGCTTGGGGACGTATGCGTGTCGGCCAATGGCGCGATTCTGCCGCTGCTCTACGTCTCACCGAATCAGATCAACGCGCAAATGGACTTCGGCTCGATCGGCCCGACGGACGTTCAGGTCCACACTCAATCGGGCACGAGCGACGTCTTCGTGCAGCAAATTGACACGGCCGCGCCCGCCATCTTCGGCATTCGCGGTCCGGACAGCAGGCGCTATGCGGCGATTTTCCGAGAGAACAACACCCTCGCGACGATCTCGAACGCCTTGCGCCCGAATGAAATCGCCGTGGTTTACTTGACCGGCCTGGGCCAGGTGGCTCCGCTGGCGGTGACGGGCGAAGCGGCCTCGAAGACGATTTTGACCGAGACCATCGAGCCCGTGACGGTGAGTTTCGGCGGCGTCAACGCCGACATCATCTTCTCCGGTCTGACGCCGGGCTTCGTCGGACTCTATCAGTTGAACTTGAAGCTGCCGAGCTTCGTGCCGTTGGGCGAGCAAGTGCCCATGACGATTTCGGCGGGGTCGAATTCGACGACGGTGAACGTCAGGATTGTAAAGGAATAGCATCCGCCCACGAGGCGCTCCCCCGGCGGGCCGCTCCGCGAAACTCGCGGCCCGCTACTCGCAAACGAGGTGTTCGAAAGAGATGAAGATGGCAACTACCCTGGTTAGAACGCTCGCCGTCGCGACTTTGGTCTTCGCAGTCGCCGCTCCGGCGGCGGCGCAGTCGGAGATCGAAATCGGCGCGTTGGGCATGATTTCCGACTACATGTCGCTGGACGTGTCGAATACGGCGCGCAGCGGCAGCGTCGGTCCGGGCTTCGGGTTCTCAGGAGGCTTCGTCTTGGGACAGACGATGTCGAACCGTTGGGGCGGCGAATTCCGGTACCTCTACTTCAAGAACGATCTGAAACTGGATACGGGGAGCGATTCCGCCGAGTTGGGCGCGCAGTCGCACGCCGTGCACTACGACGTTCTTTACTACTTCAGCGATCCCGACGTGAAGATCCGGCCGTATGTCGCAGCGGGCTTCGGCATCAAACATTATCAAGGAACGGGCGCGGAGGATCCTTTCCAGCCCGGCAACGACCTGGCGCTGCTCACCGCCACCAGCCAGACCATGTTCATGGGCGACGCGGGACTGGGGGTGAAATTCCGCATCGGCAGCCATGCGATTTTCCGCGTGGAGTTCCGCGACTACATGACCGGAGTTCCCAAGGACGTCATCGCCGCCGCGCCGGGCGCCGATCTGCAAGGCGGCATCCTACATCAGTGGGCGCCGCTGTTCGGCATCACCTGGACCTTCTAAGACATTCTCCGATTCAGAATCGGGGACGAGCCCCGCGGTCAGACCTGACCGCGGGGCCCTTTGTTTTGCCGCGGCTCTATTCCGCGCCGGCGTCCTCGAGCAGCTTGACGACCTGCACGTGGCCTTTGTCGCGAGCGAAGACGATCGCCGAGTCGCCGTCTCCGTCGTGGAGATTGACCTTCGCGCCGCGCGCCAGCAGGAGTTTGACGTTGTCGCCCTGCCCCTCGGCGGCGGCCATCATCAGCGGCGTCCAGCCCTCCACGTCGACGGCGTTCGGGTCGGCCCCGGCGTCGAGCAGGGTTTCGACTACGGCCGGATTCGAGCTGCTGGCGGCGAAGAAGAGCGCGGCGCGGCTGTTGACGTCACGGGGCGTGATCTGAGCGCCCATTTTCAGCAGCTCGGTCACGACGCCGATGTCTCCCTGGAAGGCGGCGAGCATGAGCGCCGTGCGACCTTCTTCGTCCGCCGCATCGATGTCGACGCTTTGCGCCAATGCGGCCCGCACCTTGTCGAGATCGCCGGCGAACGCCGCCTCGCGCAACGCTTCATCGCCGCCGGACCAGGCCGACAGCTCGGTCTGACCTACGGCCGGCGGCTCGTCGCTCGCGCACGCGGTCAGCAAGACGGCCATCAAAGCCAACGCTCGACGCATCAGCGCGAGTCTAACAAACCGGCTCTTTCCCAGAACCCTCCTCTTTCCCAGAACCTCCGAGCGCGTCTGGGGCGTATCAACCCTGAGGTTCTCTGCCAGCCTCGGGGGGCGCACGTTTCGGGCGGTCGAACATTGCCGGGAGGACTGGCCGTGCTTGATCGTCGCCGCAGTTCGTTTCTGTCCTCAGCCTTGATTCACGCCGGGCTGTTGATTGTGTCGCTTTCCGTGTTCTCATCGCCGCCGGTTCGCCGTTGGGCGCGAGGCACGGTCGCTCTGCTGTCGCCGCTGGAAACGCGGCTGCGGGCGCCGGCGTTCAAGGTCGGCGGAGGCGGCTCGGGAGCTCGCAATCCGCTGCCGGTCAGTCGCGGCCGGCCGCCGCGCTTCGTTCCGCTCCCCCTCGCATCGCCGACCGCCGAGCCGCGCAACCGGGCGATTCTCGAGGTCGAGCCGACTCTGCTGGGTGAAGCGGTGACAGCCGCGCCGCTGCAGCCGGCGGTCTTCGGCGATCCTCTGGCGGCAGTGGGTCCGCCGTCGAGCGGAGCGGGCTTGCAGGGAGGCATCGGTGTCGGCGGACCAGGCGGAGTCGGACCGGGGCGCGGTCCGGGCCATGGCGGAGACGGGTGCTGCGGCGGGGTCTATCGCATCGGCGACGGAGTCACCGCCCCGCGCCTGCTGCGCCGCGTCGAACCGGAATACTCGAGCGCGGCGCGCAAGGCGAAATGGCAAGGAACCGTGGTGTTGGCGGTGGAGGTGTGGCCCGACGGCCGCGCGCACAACATCACCGTTCGGCAGGCGCTCGGCATGGGGCTCGACGAACGCGCCGTCGCCGCCGTCGAGCAGTGGCTGTTCGAGCCGGGGCGACTGGGCGGCCGGCCCGTGAAAGTCAGGGCGCAGGTCGAGGTGAATTTTCGACTTTTATGATTGCCGCGCGTCATCGGCGCGCCGCGCCCGAGTCGCCGCCGGGATTTCGTCGGCACTTTTTGAGTGACGCCGGTTAATGTGGACGTATGAGCTCCCACCCCTCCCTCGCAACTCGCCGGCTCGGGACGTCGGGCCCCAACGTCTCCTCGATCGTTCTCGGGTGCATGAGCATGTCCGGGATGTACGGGGCGAGCGACGACACCGAGAGCGTCGCCACCATCCACACAGCGCTCGACGAGGGCGTGACGCTGCTCGATACGGGCGACTTCTACGGCCAGGGGCACAACGAGCTGCTCATCGGCCGCGCCCTGTCGGGCCTGCGGGAGAAGCCGCTGCTGTCGGTCAAGTTCGGCGCGCTGCGCGGGCCGGACGGCTCCTGGCTCGGCGTGGACGCCCGGCCGGCGGCGGTGAAGAATTTCGTCGCCTATTCGCTCAACAGGCTCCGCGTCGACCACATCGACGTCTACCGGCCCGCCCGTCTCGATCCCAATGTGCCGATCGAAGACACGATAGGCGCGATCGCCGAGCTCGTGCGGGCCGGTTACGTGCGCTACATCGGACTTTCCGAGGTTGGCGCGGCCACGATTCGGCGCGCTCATGCGACACACCCGATCAGCGACCTGCAGATCGAGTACTCACTGATCAGCCGCGGACCCGAGCGGGAGATCTTCCCGGTTTTGGAGGAGCTTGGCATCGGCGTGACGGCCTATGGCGTGTTGTCGCGCGGGCTGCTGAGCGGATCGAAGCCCTTGCAAGGGGATTTTCGGGCGATGCTGCCGCGTTTCTCTGGCGAGAATCGGGCCAAGAACGACCGTCTGGTTGAAGCTCTGGCGGCGCTTGCCGCGGAAAAAGGCGTCAGCTCGTCGCAACTCGCGATCGCCTGGGTCCTCGCCAAGGGGCCGGACATCGTTCCGGTGATGGGAGCGCGGACGCGCAAGCAGCTCTCTGAATCGCTGGCCGCCGCGGCCCTGACGCTTACACACGACGATCTCGAGGTATTGGAGGCGTCGATCCAGCCGTCGGCTGTGAGCGGATCGCGCTACGGCGAGCACCAGATGCGGATGCTCGACAGCGAGCGTTGAGGCCGGCCCCCGGCGCAATCGAGGGCGGAGGCGCTTTACCTCTCTGTTAGGATGAGATTGAAGGCGCTGCCGCGCCTTCGTCCATATAAGCATGCCTCACGATCAGGAAAAAAGCGCCCCGGCGCTTCCCGCCGAGGAGTCCCGGAACGCCTCCGCTGCGTCCGCCGCGGAAGCCCCGCCCGAGCCGTCGGAGCTCGAACAGGCGATCGCCGCGCGCGATCAGGCTCTCGAGCGGCAGCAGGAGCTTTTAGAGAAGCTGCAGCGGGCGCAGGCCGAGTTCGAAAACACCCGCAAACGTCTGCTCAAGGAGCAGGCCGACATCCGCGAGTACGCCGCGATGGGCGTCATCGACTCGCTGCTGCCGATCGTCGACGACTTCGAGCGCGCCCTGGCGACTCCGACCATCGACCCGGACTTGCGCAAAGGGCTCGAGCTGATCCGCGACCGGGTGGTCGACGTATTCAAGAAAGCCGGCCTGGAGCCGATTGAGGCTGAGGGCTACTTCGATCCCAATCTGCATCAAGCGGTGGATCGCGGCGTGGCGGAGACCGACGAGGACGACCAGAAGATCCTAGACGTGTATCGCCAAGGCTATCGCTTCAAAGAGCGTTTGTTGCGCCCGGCCATGGTAAAGGTCGCAGTGAAGGAATAGCCTCTGACTCGTCCTCGAAAATCGACCAGGTTAAATTGGAAATGAGCGTGGCGAAGAAAGACTACTACGAGGTGCTCGGGGTCGAGCGCGGAGCCGGCCCTGAGGCGGTCAAGACCGCTTATCGCAAGCTGGCGATGAAGTATCACCCGGACCGCAACCCGGGCGACCGCCAGGCTGAAGAGAGGTTCAAGGAAGCGGCCGAAGCCTATTCGGTGCTGGGCGATCAAGACAAGCGCTCGCGCTATGACCAGTTCGGGCACGCCGGCGTCGGCGGATCCGCCCAGGGCGGCTTCAACCCGCAAGACTTCTCCGACTTCACGGATATCTTCGGCGACTTCTTCGGCTTCAGCGACCTGTTCGGCGGCGGCGGCGGCGGCGGGCGGCGTCGCGCGCGGCGCGGCTCCGACCTGCAATACGAGCTGGAGATCGACTTTGAAGAAGCGGTCTTCGGCTTGCAAACGGAGATTCAGTTCCCGCGGCTTGAAACCTGCGACGTCTGCGCCGGCTCGGGCGCCAAGCGCGGCACGTCGGCGCGGACCTGTCCGACGTGCGGCGGCCGCGGGCAGGTTTATTACCAGCAGGGCTTTTTCTCGGTCGGGCGGACCTGCTCGGCGTGCCAAGGCGCCGGACGTATCAACGAGAACCCATGCGAGAAGTGCCGCGGTGCAGGCTCCTCGAGGCAGCAACGCAAGCTGAAGATCAACGTGCCGCCCGGCGTGGATACAGGGACGCGGCTGCGCTTGACCGGCGAAGGCGAGGCGGGCGGTCACGGCGCCCCGGCCGGCGACCTCTACGTCTTGCTGCGGGTGCGCGATCATCCGGTCTTCCATCGGGAAGATCACGACCTGCATTGCGAAGTGCCCGTGAACGTGGCGCAGGCCGCGCTCGGCGCGCAGATCACGGTTCCGACGCTGGAGGGCGACGACAAGCTCGACCTCAAGCCGGGCGTGCAGAGCGGCAGCCGCTTTCGGCTCAAGGGCAAGGGCGTGCCGCATGTGAATTCCCACCGTCGCGGCGACCTGGTCGTTCACATCAAGGTGGCCGTGCCCGCCAAGCTGACCAGCGAGCAGCGCGAGCACTTCGAAGCGCTGTTGGGCTTGCTGCCCGCCGATCACGAGCCGACCGAGAAGAGCGTTTTCGAGAAGGTCAAAGACCTGTTCCGCTAGATCCCGCCCCTAGTCGAGATCGATGTCCCGCCATTCCGGCTTGGTGGGCTTTTGGCCCTTCTGCTTCTTGAGCAGACCGGCGAACTTCTTGTCGAGCTCGTCGCTGTGGCGGCGTTCGGCCTCGAAGCGCTTTTGAAACTGCTCTTCGCGGGCGCCGGCCTCATTCTCGAGATCGCGCACGGCTTGGCGCAGATCCGCCGGGATTTCCTTGCGTTTGGGCGGCGTGTGATCGAGCACGACGCCGGATTCGGCGTCGATCTCCAGCTTCGCGCCGCAGCAGGGACAGGCGACCTCAAAGATGGAGTCTTTCATAGGCTCATCCTACAGCAGGTTCCCCCCCCTGGTCTCAGTCGTTCGCCGTGGTACGGGCCCGTTTATGCCAGCGCTAATATCGGCTTGGGAAGGCGTTCAAGCTTCGGCAGATGGGCTTTAAAGTCGGAGAAAAGATTGGCGGCTACCGGTTTCTCCGCGTCGTGGACGCGGGCGGCTCGGCGATGGTCTACGAAGTCGAGAACGAGGTCGCGGGCCGTCGCGAGATCCTCAAGCTGCTGCCGCGCGGCTTTGAACAGGACCGGCGTCGCGTAGAGCGGTTTCTGCGCGAGGCCAAGATCCACTCGCACCTGTCTCACCCTTGCATCGCTGAGTTCTACAGCGGGCTCCAACTCGACGGGCAGCTTGTGATGACCATGGAGGCGGTGGACGGCACGACGCTCCAGCAGCGTCTCGCCGAGGGGCCGCTCTCTATGCTCGAAGCCGTCGATATCGCAAGGACGGCGCTTGATGCCTTGGGCTATGCCCACGAGCAGCGAATCGTGCATCGCGAGATCACGCCGGCGAACTTGATTCTGCTCCCCGGCGGCGGATTGAAGATCGCCAACTTCGGTCTCGCCAAGCAGTCCGCCGACCCAGCCTTGACGCAGCCCGGCACCGTGCTCGGCTCGGTCCACTACATGTCGCCCGAGCAGGTCAAAGGCATTTTGGAAATCGACGGCCGATCGGACATTTACTCGATGGGCGTCATCTTGTATGAGGCGCTGACCGGATCGAAGCCGTTCGACTCGCGCAGCCAGTTCGACATTATCCAAGCCCACGTGATGCAACCTCCGCCGCCTCCGACGGACCTGCGCGCGGACTTGCCGCTTGCGCTGGCGGACGTGGTGCTCAAGGCGCTCGAGAAGTTTCCCGACGAACGCTACCAAACCGCCGGAGAGTTCCGCGCCAAGCTCGACGAAGTGCGGGCGCGGCTCGACGAGCTTCGCGCGCGGCCTTCGACCATCAAGTTACGGCCGCCGATGGCCGATCTGGAAGAGGAACTTGATCGCGGCGCTCATCGAACGGCGAGCCGCGAGGACTTCGCCGCTTCCTCGCGCGCCGGGTTGGCGGTCGAAAGCCTCGCGCGCATCGACCCGCAAGTTACGGCGATGGCGGAAGCCTTGGCGGAGGACTCCGCGCGGGCGTCCATACCGTTGCATAAGGTGAAGCCGGTCGCGCGGCCAAGCTCGAACGAGGCCGCAGGCAAGGTGGAGACGAAATCGGAGTGGAATACGCGCGACCTGCTGTTGATCGGGTCGCTGACGGCGGTCATGGCGCTGGCGGCTGTGATCGCGCTGATGGTGATGCTGCATCTGTAACCCCCGCGCTGCGGTGCGCATCTACCGGTTTGCGGGGGCGCCGCGCAATCTGCTTGAATGAAGCGAGCCGCCGCCGGAGCTGACGTGGAAGAGCACCTCAAGCAGCTGATGCAGCAACTCGGACATGCGATCAACGAGTCGCTGTCGGAGTCCGAAAGCATCGCCGAGGTGATCGGCGAGATCAAGCGCGAGGGATACGACGTCTTCCTGGTGCTCGAGGCGACTATCGGCTTCAATCGCCATTCCGATGACCCGGACGAGATGGATGCGGAGGCTGCCGCCGCCGGGCTCGAGGACGTCGCTTTCTCGGAGCAGGATCAAGCCTTTCTCAAGGCTTTGAAGATCACTTCCGACGAAGACTGATCAGGCCTCGGCTTCGTCCGAGCTCTTGGCGGCCTGCTTCTTCGCCGCTTTCTTCACCGTCTTCTTTTTCGCCGCCTTTTTTGCGGACTTTTTCTTCGCGGCTTTCTTCGCCGCCTTCTTTTTCGCCGCCTTCTTCGGAGCAGGAGCGGAGGGCTCTTCGCCGCCCGCCGCCTCTACCCCGGTCGTCTCGGGTTTGGCGGCTTGCGACTCTTCAGCATTCTCGCGCGGCGCCCCGACGGCGCCTTCTGCGCCGCCTTCGGCGCGCTCTTCGGAGGCGCCGCGGCCGCCCCTGCGCCTGCGTCGCCGCCGCGAGCGCCGTCCGTCACGCGCCTCCTTCGGGGCCGGCGCCTGATCTCCCGCGAACTCGTCCAGCTTGTCGCTGGGGAAGTAGCGCAGCGCATCCCGACTGTCGAGTCGTGACTCGAGCAGCTCGTTATCTTCCGCGAAAGCCAACAGGTCGGCGAAGTCCTCAAAACCCAGATCGACGGGTCCGAAATCCGGCTCGGCGGCGCGCATCAGAGCGGCGATTTCTTTTTGCGGAATGCCCATCGCCAGCAAATCCCGATGCGATCCGAGCAACTCCAGAAGGAACTCGAGCGGCTCGGGCGCCTTGCGGTTCCCGGGCGGCGCGAGATCCTCGTCCGGTTCGTGCTCGTCCTCGGCCGACTCGTCCGGCTCCGAGTCTTGCGATACGGTCTGAGTCCGCGAGCGATCCTCTCTAGAATCGCGGTCGCCGCCGCGGCCGCGACGTCCGCGCCGACGGCGCCTGGGGCGTCCTTCGGCTTCGCGCTCTTGAGGTTCCTGCGCCTCGCGCATGGGAGTCTCTTCCTCGGGCGCGGATCCGTCGTCCGCCGCCTCCGACTCGTCCTCCTCTTTGCGATCGACGACCTGGTGGCTGTCGACCGTGCGCACGTTGACGTAGCCGTGCTCAACCAGCTTCTTGACGAAGTACGAGAACGACGAGACGCCGTAATCGCGTTCGCTGAACGCCGGATCGAGCTGCTGCATCGTGCTCTTGAGCAGCCCGAGCTGAGGCTGCACTCCGCGGACGTCGAGCGCGTTCAGCGCGCGGTCGAGCAACGGAATGGCCTGCGAGATCGGCTGGGCCGCGGTGCGCGGCGCGGCGGCGCGGCCGCGCCCTCCGCGGCGCGAGCGCGAAGGCAGAATGTCGAGCAGCGATTCGTAACTGATGAATTCGTGACAGTTGCGCTGCAGAATGTTCGACGTGAACTGCTTGCCGCCGACGATGTAGACGCGTTTGTTGTACTGCTTGAGCTTGTTGACCAGCGCCATGAAGTCGCTGTCGCCCGAAATGATTGCGAAGGCGTTGATGTGATCGCGCGTGAAGGCCATCTCCAGCGCGTCGAGGGCGAGGTTGATGTCGGCCCCGTTCTTGTCGCCGCGCGGCGTCGAGTCGCGCTGCACCATTTGCACGCCGTAGTCGGTGAAGGCGCGAGTCGCTTCGGAATGGTGGCTCCAGTTGCCGTAGGCCACCTTCGAAATGATTTCGCCGCGCTGCTTGATGCCTTCTAAAATGATTTCGATGTCGAGCTCTCGGTTGAGCGTCGTCTTGACGCCGATCTCGATGTTGTCATAGTCCACGAAGACCGCGAACTTCAGCTTTTCTTCCACTGAGCGAATTATACCGTTAGACGGCCGTCTCCCGAGACACAACGGGAACACTCTGATTTAAGAGGCGGCGGCGGGCCGCTACACTGGTTCCTGCGCAATGGCGATTGGAGACAAGCTCAAAGCGGCGTTCGTCGGCAAGCGGGAGGCGTGCGAGGCGTGCGGTACGTCGTTCGAGTGCGGCCGGCTGCTGGGCGGGCTGTGCTGGTGCGCGAAAGAAAAAATCTCGACAACGACTCTCGAGCGGCTCGAGCGGGAGTACCGGCGTTGCCTGTGCCAGGATTGCTTGCGGCGCGCCGAGCGGGAGTCCTCGCCCGCCGGCGAGCCTCAAAAGCTGTAAGAGTCGATCCCCTCGGCGGTCTCGACCGCGACAGCGATCGGGCCGGTCTTGGCGCCCAGAGCCGTCAGCCGCAACACGTAAGGAGCCGAGGAAGGGGCGTCGCGTGGCGAGACGACCTCGTGGCTCCAACCGTAGATCTCCATCACGGCCTCGCCGCGAGCCGGAGCGTCAAATGTCTCGGTCGTCAAGACGGAGCCGTCGATGGCGTTTACGACCTCCGCGGTCAGCGTCACGCCCTTATCCCCTAGATTGGCGACGACATACAGGCGTTTGCCTCCATTTTGAAAGAAGGGCCGGGAGTTGTGAACCTCGACGACTTCCGTCTCCGAGTCCATGCCGCTCACGCTCTTGAAGCCTCCCACGATGGTCTTCGGTCGCCGGACTGATTCCGTCGTAGATTCCACAACGCCAGGTCCCGGAGGCGATAGGCCCGGTGGCGGCTGCGGGTTCGTCGAAGGTCAACGCGAGGAGAACGCTCCTGGAAGATCGGCAATCGGACTCTACCGGCTGCGGCGCGCCGCCGACGAACGCGCGGTCGGTTGTAAACGCAATCTCGGCGCCGCGAAATCCCGCCAGGGCGAGAGGCTGCAGATCGATCGTCGCGCCGGACTTCGCATCGATGAGCTCGGCCCGCCCGGCAGACGCCTTGGCGCCCGCGTTGTAGATCGCCAGCGAGGCGACGTCGCCCTTGCAGACGGTCAGCGGGCCGAAGGTCGAAGTCGGCCCGGCTGACGCCGTCACGGGAAGCGCGGCAAAGGCGAAAACAACGAAGGCGGATACGGAAGCGGCTGCTGCGTTCATGGCGATCCTCTCTGTCTGTTCAAGCGACGGACGGCCTGAAAGTCCATCACCGACCCTCGCTCGGAACCGCCGTCCGACTTGATCCGTTACACTCGCTAGCGGCGGTATCGATGAAACGAACGTTCCTTTTCTCCTTCTTGTTTGCGGCTGTCCTGGCCGCCGCTCCGCGCGTCGACGAGCAATCGGTTCGGCAGGCCGGCATGGACCCGGCCAAGCTCGCCCGCATCCACGACCGGATGCAACAGTTCGCCGACGAGGGCAGCGCCGCCGGGTACGTAACCCTGGTGGCGCGCCGCGGCCATGTGGTTTGGTCGGACGCCGCCGGCCTGCGCGACGTCGAGGCGGGCGCCCGCATGCAAGAGGACGCGATCTTCGAGATCGCCTCCATGACGAAGCCGATCACCTCCACCGCGGTGATGATGCTGGCCGAGGAAGGCAAGCTGTCGCCGGTCGACTTGGTCGAGACCTACTTGCCCGAATATCGCGGCCAGCGCATGGTGATCAGCCGCGACGGCGACAAGGTGACGCTCGGCGAGCCGACCCGCAAGATCACGTTGAAAGACCTGCTGACGCACACCTCGGGCATGCCGGGAGGGGCCCCCTCCGGCCTGCGGGAGATCTTTCAGCGTCGCGACAAGACGTTGGCCGAGGCGGTGGCGGCGTACTCTCAGCAGCCTCTCGATTTCGCTCCGGGCACGCGCTGGCAGTACTCGAATATGGGCATAGCGACTCTGGGCCGGATCGTTGAAGCCGTGTCGGGAATGCCGTATCAACAGTTCGTGACCGAGCGCATCTTCAAGCCGCTCGGCATGCGCGATTCGTTCTACTTCCTGCCGAAAGACAGGTACGACCGCATGGCCCCGATCTATGAAAGCGAAGACGGCAAGCTGACGCGGGCCGACATCGACATCTTTCACGCCGGCGCCAAGTATCCCGCCCCCGAAGGCGGAGTGTGTTCGACGGCCGCCGACCTATATCGCTTCTATCAAATGACCCTCAACGGCGGCGAGCTGGACGGCGTACGCATCCTGTCGCCGAGCACGGTCGAGGTGATGACCCAGAACCACACCGGCGACATCGAGGCCGGCTTCGCTCCGGGCATGGGCTTTGGATACGGCTGGACCGTCGTGCGAAACAACGACGGCACGTTTCGCGGCAACTCGATCGGGACGTTTGGGCACGGCGGCGCCTATCGGACCTATGCCTTCATCGACCCCAAAAAGGAGCTGATCGGCATCATCCTCTTCCAGAAAGTGGGCGGCGGCGGCGACGTCGCACCGGAAATCAACGCGTTCATCCAGATGGCCAACGCCGCCGTCGTGGATTGATCCGCCCTCGCCGAGCGGCGCGTCGATCATCTAACCCAGCCCTTGGCGCTTTGGCGCGGTCCCTCCGTCGATTTGGCGAGGAACAAGCTTGCGAGCGGGGCGTAGCCCGGTTAACGAACCTTTTACAGCTTCTTCGCGGCTCTTGGTTCCCAGGCGGCGCCGCCGTCGCATAGGGAAGACCCCATTCGGTTTGCGAAGCGCCCTGTGGAACTCGATTTGTAAAGGCTGTGCTAAGGGCGCCGGCGCACACAACCATCGCGCTCCGCACGGTTGATTTGGCTTCTCTATTGCTTGGTAGGTGAGCGACCAGAACGGCCGAACCCAAAATCAAGGACTAGGCCGCTCTCGAACAAGGAGGCGCAAAGCCATGTCCGCATCGATTCATACTCCCTGGTCTGTTCGAATCCTTCTTCTCCTGGCCCTTGGACTCCTGGCAAGCACGGTCTTATCGGCCCAGGGGCCGCCTGTCATCTCGCCGAACGGCGTGGTCAACGGCGCCAGCTTTCGTCCCCCGGACTTCCCGGGAGGCCAAGTGGTTCCCGGCAGCCTCGTCTCGATCTTCGGTCAAGGACTCGGACCGCAAGGCGGCGTGCAAGCCGGAGGGTTTCCCCTGCCGGATGAGCTTGGCCCGTTGCAGACGCGAGTCCGCATCAACGATCAGGACTTTTGCCGGCTGCTCTACGTCGGGGAACAGCAGATCAACTGTCAACTGCCTGACGGTCTGACGGGCGACCGTATCCGAGTGCGAATTGTTACGACTCTCGGCCAGAGCGATGAAATCGAAATTCCGCTGGGACTCAGCGCCTTCGGCTTCTTCACCATGGCCGGGAACGGGCGCGGTCAGGCGATCGCTCAGAATTTCGTCGACTCTCCCGAGCCGGCGAACCGCTTTCGCTTGAACGCCGGGGACAATCCGGCTCGACCGAACCAGGTGATGGTCTATTGGGGGACCGGCCTCGGACCTACTGACCCTCCGACGCCCGCGGGAGAGCCGGCGATGGGGCAGCGTCCGGCAACCGTTCCGCCTGAGGTGTTTGTCGGCGGTGTTCGCGCCGTGGTGCAGTACGCAGGTCGCGCCCCCGGATTCGCGGGACTCGATCAAGTGCAGATCGTCATCCCCCCCGAAGCTCCCGAAGGTTGCGCCGTGCCGGTACGGCTCCAGCAGCAGGATCGCACCAGCAACATTGGGACGGCGGCGATCGTTCGCGACCGAGATCGCGACCGCTGTCGCGATGCGTTCGAGCCGATCCTGTCGGGGCTCAGCCACGGTTCGATCGTGCTCGGCGGCGGCCTGGGCCGCTTGGGGCCAGGGCAACTAGGCCCGCAGGCCGGGTACGGCGGTCCTTATCCCGGCAACCATGGACCCGCCAACCCTCCAGGGCCTAACGCCGGCCCAGGGGGAGGCGTGCTCGGCGGTCGAGGCGGAGTCGGTCAGACAGGCATCGGACCCTTCGGCATCTATCCCGGCATGCATCCGTTTGCCGGAGGCGATGGCGTAATGATGCAGGGCGGCATGGGTCCCGGCAACGGCCCTGGGGGCGCATTCGGCAATCCTGGGCCCGATGTGGTGACCGCTAGATTCGTGCGGTTGGACGAGGGAGCTACGTTCGACATCGGCGTCCCACCGGTCGCGCCGGACGCCTGCATCACCTACAGCCTAGGTCCGGGCGGGCTGGCGGATCTGTTCTCGGGTCCAGTGGAGTTGCTGGATGCCGGCAATCTGCTGATCTCGGGTCCTGGGGTCACACTGACCTTGGAACCGCAGACAACGGCGAGAGGTCCGGTCTTGATTGCGCAACTACCGAGCCCGCTGCGGCAGGGCGCTTACATGGCGACCGGCATGGGCGGCGCGGAGGTTGGAGCGTTCGGACCGGTAACGTTGAACGTGCCGGAGCTCATATCGTTGATCACCAGCCTGCCGTCCGGCGGTGAGGCGACGTCGCGCCGGAGATCAACGCATTCATCCAGATGGCTAACGCCGCCGTCACGGATTAGGCGAGGCCGTTTCGCGTTTACAATCGTCGCCGGTTTACCTAACATCAACGGGATGAAGCGCCGCACGTTCCTGCGCACAGCCGCCGCATTCGCCGCCGCGACTCAGGCCCACCCGATTCTCGGCGCCAACGACCGCGTCAACCTCGCCGTCGTCGGCGTCGGGGGACGCGGCAGCGCGCATCTCGGCTTCTACAACGAAGTCCCCAACTGCAATCTGGCCGCCGCCTGCGACGTCAACCAGGCCGCCCGCGAACGCGCCGAGGCTTTGATCCAAAAGCTGCAGGGTCACAAGGCCAAGACCTACCGCGACATGCGTGAGCTCTACGACGACAAAGAGGTCGACGCCGTCTCGATCGCCACGCCCAACCACTGGCATGCGCTCGCGACGATCTGGGCCTGCCAGGCCGGCAAGGACGTCTACGTCGAGAAGCCCGCTTGCCACAACGTTTTCGAAGGGCAGCAGATGGTCGCCGCCGCGCGCAAGTACAACCGCGTCGTGCAGGTGGGCTCGCAAAGCCGCTCCATCGGCCACAAGCGCATGGCGATTCAGATGTTGCGCGACGGCGTGATCGGCGACGTCTACATGGCGCGAGGCCTGTGTTACCGTCGCCGCAAGTCGATCGGGCACACGCCGGTCGAACCCGTGCCGGCGGGCGTCGATTGGGATTTCTTTCTGGGACCGGCGCCGCTGCACGAGTACACCAAGAATCGCTTCGACTATAACTGGCACTGGTTCTGGGACACCGGCAACGGCGACATCGGCAATCAAGGCGTTCACGAGATGGACATCTGCCGCTGGGCTCTCGATCTCGACCCTGATGAGAAGCCGAAAACCGCGGTCTCGTCCGGCGGTAAATTCCTCTGGGAAGACGACCAGGAGACGCCTAACATGCAACAGGCGTCGTTCAGCTACCCCGGCAAGGAGATCCTGTTCGACGTACGCAATCTGCACACGGGGACCGAGTCGCAGATCCCGCTCGACACGAGCGTTGTCGGCAATCTGATCTATGGTTCGAAGGGCTTCATGATCCTGTACCCGACGGGCGTGCAAGTCTTCATCGGCGACGACCACGAGAAGACGGTCGACGAGAAGAATCAAGAAGAGCGCGTGTGGACCCCTGTCCCTCACATGACGAACTTTCTCGACGCCGTCCGCAAGCGCGACCCCAAGTTGTTGCACGCCGACGTGGCGGTCGGCGCTCAAGCCGCTTCCTTGTGCCACTACGCCAACGCGAGCTACCGCGTAGGGCGCGTGGTGACCGTGGATCAATCGAGCGGCATGGCGGCCGGCGACGCCGAGGCCGCGGCGATTCTTACGCGCAAATATCGCGAGCCCTACGTCGTGCCCGAGCAGGTCTGAGCGGATGTTCAAGCCGGTCGCACTGACGATCGCCGGGTCGGACCCCTCCGGAGGCGCGGGCGTCCAGGCCGACTTGAAGACGTTTCACCAGTTCGGCGTCTACGGCATGAGCGTGATCACGCTGCTGACCGTGCAGAACACCGTGGAAGTCAGCTCGGTCGATCCGCTGGACCCGCAATACGTCTTGCGGCAGCTCGAGGCGGTCGCCAGCGACATCCGACCGCATGCGATCAAGACCGGCGCGCTGGGCAACGCCGGCATCATCGCCGCCGTCGCGGACTGGTCGTTTCGGGCTCAGCGAAAGCTCGTGGTCGACCCCGTGATGGTGAGCAAGCACGGCGCGGCATTGCTCGAACCGGACGCCCGGGAGGCTCTCATCAAGCTGCTGCTTCCGCGCGCCCTGGTCGTGATGCCGAACCTGCATGAAGCGTCGGTCCTCGCCAAAATGGAGATCACCAGCCCCGCCCATATGCGCATGGCCGCCGAGAAGATCCAGAAAATGGGCCCCGAGGCCGTGCTCATCAAAGGCGGTCATCTGCCGCAGTCGGACATGGCCGTGGACGTCTTGCGCGAGGGCGGCAAAGACCAGGGGTTGACGGGACAGCGCTACGACACCAAGCACACCCACGGAACCGGCTGTACGTTTTCGGCCGCGGTGACGGCGGGGCTCGCCAAGGGTCTGCCGCTGTACGCCGCGGCCCTCGAAGCCAAACGCTATATTTCCGAGGCGATCGCGACCGCTCCGGGTCTCGGACGCGGTTCGGGTCCGGTGAATCACCACGCCGAGTAGGACGTTGATCCTAGCGCCGATCCACTTTTGAGTGGGACTATCGTTCCAGTCCTGCATTCCTATCACGCCGTCGCGATCGCCGAGCTCCGGAACCCGCGAAGGCGTCAATCTTCCATGAAACGGGGGGTTTGGAGCGGTTTTGGGCGTCTAAGCTCAGGCGCCTCGCTTAGGCCGAATAAGCGGGGCCCTATGTCGCTGACCTGTTTGGTCATATGTCTCGCCCTGGACAGCTCGTACCAGGCGGCGATTGAAACCGGCCGGCTATTGAGAGCGGCGGCATCCGCTCCCACAATGGAGGCTCAGAGTCGAGGGGAGCTGCCAAGCCCACTTTGCTTTCCCTTTTATGCGGGTTGTCGACCCCGGGCTTGGTGGCCCTTCCCTGTTGAAGCTGTGATCCGCAACGATCTAGCCATGACGAGCGCCTTCGCTCCCGCCGCGAATCGGGAGGCCACCCGCTCCTTCACGCCCGTGATCGTAGGGCGCGATCCCGGTCTGCTCGAGATCGTGGACCTCGCCGAGCGTGTGGCGGACACGGCGGCGACCGTGCTGATCACCGGCGAAAGCGGCACCGGAAAAGAACTGATCGCGCAGTTGATCCAGCGCAACAGCGGGCGCTCGGCGCGGCCGTTCGTGGCGGTGAACTGCGGCGCCATCGCCGAGGCGCTGCAAGAGTCCGAGTTCTTCGGGCATGTCAGAGGCGCATTCACGGGAGCGGTCGAACGCAAGATCGGCAAGCTCGAGCGCGCCGAGGGCGGCACGATCTTCCTCGACGAGATCAGCCAAATGACTCCGTCGCTGCAGGCGGCGTTGTTGCGCACGCTGCAGACGGGCGAATACTCGCCGCTCGGATCGTCGGAGACGCGCTATTGCGACGTGCGGGTGATCGCCGCCGCAAACCAGGATTTGGCGCAACTCGTGCGCGAAGGCCGCTTCCGGCAGGACCTCTACTACCGGCTCAATATCATCCGCCTCGAGCTGCCTCCGCTGCGGCGACGGCGCTGTGACATCCCGACGCTAGCGGCCCATTTCGCTGAAACTCTCGGCCTCGCATACGGGAATCCGCGGCTGCGCGTGGGCCCGGAAGCGATGGCGCGACTGACGGCTTACGACTATCCCGGCAACATTCGCGAGCTGGAAAACTTCATTCGCCGGGCGGCCATCCTTTGTTCGGGCGAAGAGATTCGTCCCTCCGATCTGCCGCCCGAAGTGTTCGAGCAAGCCGCGCCCGCCGATGACGCGGAAGTGAGCGAACGCGCCGACGATTTTCAGTCCGCCAAGGCTCGCGTCATCGAGCGCTTCGAACGCGAATACATTACCAACGCCTTGTCGCAGTGCGGCGGCATCATCAGCCGCGCCGCCGAGCACTCCGGCCTCAGCGAGCGCAACTTCCACGAGAAGGTGAAGCGCTACGACATCGACGCCAAGAGCTATCGCGGACCGCGGCGCGCGTCCTAGCGCGGCCGCTCGCTAGACCAAGTCAGCGGTATCCAAGCGGCCGACTTCTTGCAGGCGCCGAAAATCCGCGGCCGTCATCTCGATTCCCTGGCGCAAAGGCGTGCGCGGCAGGGAAGGCAGGAACGCCCGCAGGGGAGCGTCGTCCAGGTCGCAGGCGACCGGAATGGGGCCGCCTGCTGTCGTGATCAAGCCCCTCGCTGCCGGGATGACGGTCTCGATTTCCTCGACGTATCCGGTCATCTCGACGACCTCGCCGCGCAAGTTGAACGTGTGGGCGCCCGGCTTGTCGCTCAGCGCGCTGAGCACGAACGCGGCGGCGACGTCGCGGGCGTATTGCAGTGCGTTGCGGCCGCCGTAGCGAATCGTGAACGAGCGTCCGAGAACAGCGGCCTTGATCGCCTTCGTGGCATCCGACGTCAGGCCTTGGTCGCGGCCGAGCCCGAAGACGGTCCACGGGCGCAGGCCGACGCTCGAGATGCCGTGATCCAAATGGTAAACGTGGGCCGCCCCTTCGTTGGCTTGTTTGAAAACGCCGTAGTGCGTCGAAGGCTTCAGCGGCGCGTCGTTCGCCACGGTCTTGCCGCCGTAGAACTCCTCCGGGCCGATGACGGCCGCCGAGCTGGCGTACACGACTTTAGAGATCCCGCCCGTACGCCGCGCCGCCTCGAAGACGGCCAGGGTTCCCAACACGTTGACGCGCGCGCCCTCCAGCGGATCGGGCCGGCAGAAGGGCATCTGCAGCGCGGCCAGGTGGATGACTGAGGTGACGCCGTGGCGCTCGACCAGTGACGTGAGCAGCTTGGCGTCGGCGATGTCGCCCGTCTCGAGCGGGATATCGTCGGGCCGTCCGGGTACGAGCGCATCGAGCCGGCGCAGGTCGGCGTCGCGATCGAACAGAACGAACGGGACGTGGCGGTTGATCAGTTCCCGCGCCACCCAGGCCCCGAGAAACCCGGCGGCGCCGGTCAGCAAGATCTTATCGTTCGACCGCATCCCCCGAGGATACCGCCGAGACGGTATTGGGCTCGTCCCCCGGTAGCGGCGGCGATCTCTGCTTCAGTTTCTTGCGCGTATCCTTGTCGACGTCGGTCGAAAAACGGACCAGGGCGACGCCCCGCCACGCGCCTTGGTTGTCGCGGCTCTCGACGCGCCCCATCGGCATCGTGCCGACGTAGGTGGAGCGCAGCGTGAACTCGCCGATCAGGTAGTCGCGCACCAACGAGGCGCGTTCGTGCGAGAGCCGATACTGCTCGGCGGCGTCGCCTTGAGCAGCGTAGCCTTCGACCAAGATGGGGTTGTCGCGGATTGTGGGAAGAAAGGGCGCCACGGCTTTGTTGATGAGCTGTTTGCCCGCGTCGCTCAGACGCTCTTTACCCTTGTCGTCGGTTTCGAACAGGTTTTGCGCGGCCAGCCAAGCCCGCCCCGTTTCCCAACCGGGTGACGCCTTGCCCGCTTTGTAGTCTTCGACGGAGACTTCGTCCAGATCGTAATACCCTCGCTTCTTGAAGAATCCGCGCAAGAAGAAGTTGTGCTTGAGGGCTTCTGCGTTTTCCGAGAAGTCTTGCATCGTCTCGCGCGCCAGGCTCAAGGTTTCGCGAGCCTCAGCCAACATGCCCGGTTCTCCGTCGCTGGGTTGAAAGTCGGAGACGGCCTTCTTGAGCTTGTCGCTTGACTCGCGCACGTTGGCGATGGTCTTGTCGACATTGCCCACGATGTCGCTCTTGCGCACGCCGGCGACGAGCTCTTGAGCCTCCTTGCTGGTCGCCTCGATGTGCTCGGCGCTTTTACGGATGGACGCCACGCTGCTCTTGGCGTCCTCGGCGAGCGCTTGATCCTTGACGATCTTGCCGACCAGCCCCTGGCCCGCCTGCACGCCGGCGACGATGCTGTTCACGTTGTCGGAAATCGCACGAGCGTTCGTTGCGAACACTTGGACCTGCGGGCGCACCTGTTTCACCATCGTCTCGGTTTCGGCGGCGATGCTCGAGACGCGTTGCACGACGTCCTCCGCGCCTTTCCCGACGGTGTCGACCATCTCTTGCGCCTGCTCGACCGTTTCCTTCGCCTTGTCGATCAGGTCGCTGAACTGCACCGGCTCCTCGCTTTGGACAGCGTCCCCGTCGGCGGCGACCGGCGAGGCGGTGGTGCCGGCGTCGACCTGCAGGTATTGGTTGCCGACGATGCCGTCGGTCTGGATTGTCGCGACCGAATCGAGGCGGACGATCGGCTGCAGCTTGTCGATGACCGTGAAGTGGACCTTGAACTTTTGGTCCGGACTCGGCGGCGCCTCAATCAGCTTGACTTCGCCGGCGTCCATGCCGGCGACGCGCACCGTGGAACCGGGCCGGAGTCCCGCTAGATCGGCGTATTCGGCGACCAGCTCGATCGTGCTCGAAAAGAGCTGGCGGCGATCGCCGATCAGAAAAAGGCCGGCGCCGAACAGGACAAAGCCAAGCAACAAAAACACGCCTACTGCGATGCGATTGTCGTTTTTCATGACTACCCTCCCGCTCCCGATGACATGAACTTGCGCACCGTCTCGTTTTCGCTCCCGTCGAGAGCGTCGGCGGCGCCCTGCGCGAGCACGCGCCCCTCGTCGAGAAAGATCAACTCGTCGGCGATGCGCCGCGCGCTGGGAATGTTGTGCGTCACGACCACGACCGTGACCTTTTCGCCTTCTCCCAGAGAGACGAGCAAGTTGTCGATCTCCTCCGACGTGATCGGGTCCAGGCCCGCGCTCGGTTCGTCGACGAACAGGATCTCGGGATCCATAGCGAGCGCTCGCGCCAGGCCGGCGCGCTTTTTCATGCCGCCCGAGAGATCGGACGGCATCTTGTCGTATTCGCCGTCCAGCCCCACTTCGCCGAGCAGCGTCGCGACCTTTTCGCGGATCTCCGCATCAGGCAGCTCGGTGTGCCGCCGCAAGGGGAACGCGACGTTCTCGCCGACCGAGATCGAATCGAACAAAGCGGAGTTCTGGAATAGAAAGCCGATGCGGCAACGCACTTCGGCGAGTTGTTCGGGATCGAGCGCGGCGACGTCCTCGCCGAATACTTCCACGCGGCCGGCGTCCGGCTTGATCAGCCCGATCGCCAGCTTGAGCGTCACGCTCTTGCCGGTGCCGCTGCGCCCGAGCAGGGCGACGGATTGGCCGCGCGGAACCTCGAATGACAGCTCGTCGAGCACTTTGCGCTCGCCGAACGATTTTGTGACGCCGCTGAAGCGCAACGCCGGGGCCTCGGAGTCCTTCATCCGCCGGCTCCCGGGAAGAAAAAGAAGATCGTCTTGACGAGCAAGACGTTCACGACGATCAGGGTGATTGATGAGTAGACGACGCTGGCGGTCGACGCGCGCCCCACGCCTTCAGCGCCTCCGCGGGCGTGATAGCCGAGAAAGGAAGAGATCGTCGCGATGAGGAAACCGAAGATGATCGTCTTCAGAGTCGCGGGAACGAAGTCGGTGAATTGCGCGCTCGAGAATCCCCGCTCGAAGTAGATCTGCATGGAGATGCCGCTGAGGAACGTCTCCGACACGAAGCCGCCCGAGATCGCGGCGAAGTTGAACATGGTCGTGAGGATCGGCATCGCGAGCATCAAAGCGATGATTCGAGTCGACACCAGATAACGGATCGAATCGACGGCGAGCGACTCGAGAGCGTCGATCTGCTCGGTGACGCGCATGCCGCCGAGCTCGGCGCCGATGCCGGCCCCGACACGCCCCGAAACCAATAACGCCGTGACCAAGGGGCCGGTTTCCTTGATCATCGCGAGAGTCAAGGCGTTGGGAATGAGCGCCTCGGCCCCGAAGCGCTCCAGAGACGAGCGCGTGTGCATCGACATCACCGCGCCGACGGCGAGACCCGACAACAGGATCAGCGGAGTGGATTGCAGCCCAAGCGAATACAGTTGACGGATCGTCTCCTTGACTTCCCAGGGCCTGCGAAACGCCGCGCGCAACGCGCCGACACCGAACGAGAAGATTCCCCCGACGACGCCGACTCCCTCCCAGACGGCTTCGCCCAGCCTTTGATTCATTTCCGCGGCAATCCTGTACAAAGGATACCGGTTCGGGCGGGAAGTGTTACAGCCGCTCCTCAACGCTCGACCCGGATCCGCTCTACTCGAACGCTTGCGAGTTCGACATGAAACACCTTCATCCGGCGCCGACTCCATCAGATGTTCAAGGCGCGACCGAGCTCATCGGGAGGCCACGGAGGATAACCACAATGACACCATCGGTGCTTTCCGCATCCACCATCACCGGCGACGGCGTCGTCAATCGGTCCAATGAGGATCTTGGAAAAATAGAGGAACTGGTAGTCGACATCGGCTCGGGCCGAGTCGCTTACGCCGTCCTGTCTTTCGGTGGATTCCTAGGGATGGGAGACAAGCTGTTCGCACTCCCTTGGAGTTCCTTGCAGCTAGATTCGGCCAATCATCGCTTCATCCTGGACGCCACGAAGGAAACCCTGGAAAATGCGCCGGGTTTCGACAAGGACCATTGGCCGGATATGGCCGATCGGACGTGGGGCGAGAGCATCCATTCGCATTACAACCAAAAGCCGTACTGGAACAACTGAGCTGGGTCGCAGACAAGCGGCGGGCGCACCCGCAACGGCGGGCCGCCCGCGTTGAGACCAATTCAGCGGCGGAGAGGGAAATATGTACACCATTTTGCTCATCGTTCTCGTTTTACTTCTAATCGGGGCGTCTGCCCGGCATGGCCCTACAGCGCAAGCTGGGGTTACGGGCCAAGCGGAATCCTTGGGAGTTATCCTCGTCGGTTTGTTGGTCATGGTGCTGATGGGTCGTGTTTAGATCGCAAAGAGATCGCCGACTGAAGTGGGGCGGTGCACGAACGACCATGACTGTCTTTTAAATTTGACTCACGGATCCGGTCGGTTCCGCGAGACCACCTCTTCGACAATCGATCGGAACAAACGCTGGGATGCGGGCGCCTCCCAGCGTTTGCCTTTGGCGACTGATTCCGGCGCGTGCGACAATCAGCCGTCATGCGCTGGGTCGTGTTCTCGATTTTTTCGGTTGTCTTACTGTGGGCGGCGTCCGAGCATCCCCAGGCGATCTTTCATTCCAAACCGAAGCCGTTGCCGGAGGGCGCCGAGACGCAGGATTGGGAAGTCTTTCTCGGTCCGCACCGCAACATGGCGTCCGATGAGACCAAGCTGCTGCGCGACTTCTCGGCGGGTCCGCCGAAGCTCATCTGGGAAATGGAGAAGGGAACCGGATACGCCGCGCCGGCGGTCAGCGGCGAGCGGCTCGTCTACTTGCACCGCATCGGCTCGGAAGAGGTTGTCGACGGCTTGAACGCCGAGACGGGAAAGCGTTTGTGGTCCATCAGTTACGCGACCGACTTCAGCGACCGCTACGGCTATAACAACGGTCCGCGGGCGAGTCCGGTCATCGACGGCGACCGCGTTTACACCTACGGCGCGCAAGGCGTGCTGCATTGTCTCGCGCTCGAAACCGGCAAGGTGATCTGGAAGCGCAATCTTTCAAAGGACTACAAGGTTCCGCAGGATTTCTTCGGGACCGCCACGACGCCGCTCGTCGAGAAAGATCTGCTGATCATCAACGTCGGCGCGCCCGGCGGGCCCACGGTCGTCGGGCTCGACAAGATGACCGGCAAGCAGGTGTGGGGCGCCGGCGCCGAATGGGGACCCAGCTACGCCTCGCCGGTCCCCGCGACCGTTCACGGCAAACGCCGCGTGTTCGTCTTCGCCGGCGGTGAAAGCCGCCCCCCGACGGGCGGCCTCCTGTCGATCGATCCGACTAACGGCAAGGTCGATTTCACGTTCCCTTGGCGCAGCAAGAGCTACGAGTCGGTGAACGCCTCGACTCCCCTCGTTCTTGGGGACCGCGTTCTGATTGCGGCGACCTACAAGACCGGCGCGGCGATGCTGCGGATCAAGCCCGACTTCTCTTACGAGAAGCTATGGACGTCGGATGACCTCGACTTGCACTGGACTTCCGCGATTTTTCACGAAGGTCATCTGTACGCTTTCGCAGGCCGCAACGAGCCCGACGCGGGCCTGGTGTGTATCAACGCCGAAACCGGCGAGACGGTCTGGCGCAAGGTTCTCGAGTGGCAAGAGACCGTCGAGTGGAACGGCCAGTCGCGCGAGATCTACGAGAGCCCCTTCCGCGGTTGGATCATGCCTGTGGACGGGCGCTTTTTAGCGACCGGCGAGCACGGTCATCTGATGTGGCTCGACCTGTCGCCCGACGGGGTCGAGATCACCTCGCGCACAAAGCTCTTCCTGGCTCGCGAAACTTGGACGCCGCCGGTGCTGAGTCGCGGCCTGCTCTACGTCTCGCAAAACACGCGGACCTTGCAAGGCGAAGAGGCGCGCTTGCTCTGCTACGACCTGCGCGGCGAGTGAAGAGCTTAGCGGGTCAGCCGACCTGCGATCAGCCCAAGTCCGACGCCGATCAGCAGCGCCGCCGTCAGCTTTCGCGTCCCAGGAAATTCGACGAAGCGCACGCCCTCGGACGTGATTTCCAGTGCGCCCGCCGGCGACGCGCTCATGCCTCCGCCGCCCCCGCCGCCTTCGTCCGGGCTGTCGAGCTCGTCGCGCCGGGAGCCCCCGCCCCCGCCGAAGCCGTACCCGACGCTGGCGACAGGAATGATCGTGCGATCGCCCACCGTCACAGGCGAGCCGTAGACGCGGCCGACATGCGCGTCGGCCGACACGCGCTGCTGAACAGTCTCGAGGATGTCTTTGACGCTCATGGCGCCGTCATCATCGCACGGCCAGGATTTCCGAGAGCGCCACGCCAAACCGTTCGCGTCGCCTGGCCCCTGCGTTTTCTCAATTGCTATAATGTCGATCAAGATAGTAGGGATTGCAGAAAGCCCTACCCGGAGAGGTAGCGTATAGCCATGGCCACCGTCCTCAACCTGGTCGATAGCTCGCAACGCTGGGCGCATTTGCCTGCAGCGATGCGCGAAGAGATCGACGTCTACGAAACCGAGCTGCGGCGCTTCCAAGCGGGCGAAGTCGCCGAAAAAGTCTTCACTGAATTCCGTCTGCGGCACGGCACCTACGGCCAGCGCCAAGAACGCGTGCAGATGCAGCGCATCAAGATCCCGATGGGACGGCTCACGCTCGATCAGATGCGCGTTCTGGCGGAGGTCGCCGAAGAGTACGCCGTCGGCGTGTTGCACGTGACCACGCGGCAAGATTTCCAGTGCCACTATATCGACATCAACGACTGCCCGGCGATGTTCCGGCGGCTGGCTGAAGTCGGCATTACGACCAAGGAAGCCTGCGGCAACACGGTCCGCAACGTCACCTGCTGCGAAAAGTCGGGCGTCTGCGGCACGGAGCTGTTTGACGTAACGCCGCACTCCCACGCCATGGCCTATTTCCTGCTGCGTCATCCGGACGCGCAGAACTTCGGCCGTAAGTTCAAGATCGCCTTCTCGGGTTGCGCCGGCGAGGCCTGCGGCCTGGCGCGGATGCACGACATCGGCGCGGTCGCGGCTCTCAAAGAGATTGGCGGCAAGCAGGTCGAGGGTTTTGAGTTCTACGTCGGCGGCGGCCTCGGCTCGCTGCCGCATCAGGCCTTTCTCTACAGCGATTTCGTGCCGGCTGACGAGATGTTGCCGCTGGCGCAGGCCATCGCGCGCGTCTTCGCCCGCGATGGCGAGAAGGCCAACCGCGCCAAAGCGCGCATGAAGTTCCTGATCGGCAAGATCGGCTTCGACGAGTTCAAGAAGCGCGTCGAAGAAGAGCGCGCCCGGCTGCCGCACGACCCGGCCTGGGAACAGCCAACTGCAGCACCGCGCTCGAGCAGTACGACGACAAGCCGATCAAGCCGCCCTCGGCGATGAACGTTCCCGCCGACGCGAGCGCCGATTACAAGCGCTGGCTCGATGTCAACGTCCGCCCGCAGAAGCAAGAAGGCTACTCGATGGTCGAAGTCTTTCTGCCGCTGGGCGACATCAGCTCCGACCAGATGATCCGGCTCTCCGATACGTGCCGCAAATACATCGGCGACACGGTGGCGACCACGGTGCCGCAGAACTTGCTGCTGCGCTGGGTCACCAACGAAGACCTGCCCGCCCTTTATGAAGACCTGAAGTCGCTCGACTTGGCGGAGATCGGGGCGGGGAAGATGAAGGACGTGACGGCTTGCCCGGGCACGGACTCCTGCAAGCTCGGCATCTCGTCCTCGCGCGGATTGGCCGCCGTGCTGCATCAGAAGTTCTCGAACGGCATGAGCGACCTGGGCGACCGCGGCGATCTCAAGGTCAAGATCTCCGGCTGCTTCAACTCCTGCGGCCAGCATCATATCGCCGACATCGGCTTCTTCGGGTCGGTGCAGCGCAAGGGCCAGGCCTCGGCGCCGGTCTTCCAGGTGGTTCTGGGCGGTACGACCGAAGCCAACGCCAAGACGTACGGCCTGGCCGTCGGCAAGGTGCCGGCGAAGAACGTGCCCGACGTCGTGCGCAAGCTGACCGAGTTCTACGACGCCGAGAAGCAGAACGGCGAGGGCTTCGCCGAGGTCGTCGAGCGCATCGGCCGCGCGCGACTCAAGGAAGAGCTCTCCGAGTTGGCCGAGCTGCCGACCTTCGACGACAACCCGGACTTCTACACCGACAATCGCCAGACGTGGGAGTACAAGAAGAGCGTCGGCGTCGGCGAGTGCGCCGGCGAAGTCGTCGACCAGGCTGAGTTTCTGCTCAACGACGCGGATCGGCTGAACTTCGAGGCGACGATCGCGCTCGAGAAGGGCGCCGCCGGCGAGGCTTCGGCCAAATCGCTCGAGGCGCAGCACAAGGCCGCCGACGCGCTGCTGTTCACCAAGGGCCTGTGGCTGTCGGACAAGTACGACCGCACGGGCGAGTTCAAGAAGCACTTCTACGACTCCGGCGTGTTCTGGAAGCCCTTCGCCGATAACTACTTCCGGGCCGCCGGCGAGAGCAACGGCCTTGATCTCGAGACGGCGCGCAAGCGGGTCGAAGAGGCGACGCTGTTCATCGAAGCGGCGCAGGACGTTTACAGCAAGGGGTAGGGATCGCCGAAATCGAGCGTGGACCGCCGGGCGCGGGTCCGCCTGGCAGCCGCCGCTTCGCCTTGATGCGCGAATGGGAGATTCATGGAAAACGATCTGCAGCGAATCGATCTCAAGGTTTTGGCGATCGCTCCCGCGAAGCCGCCTTTGGATCCGATCCTGACTATCTTCGACCGCTGGCGCAAAGAGGAAGACGCGCCGTCGGACTGGGTCGACTTGGCCGACTACGCCCACATGCCGCAAGGCCCCGGCGTGATGATGGCCGGCAAGCGTGAGAATTTCGCCGTCGACACCAACGAGCCCGGCTTGGGAATCCTCCTGCAAACCCGCAAGGATCTCGACGGAGCCGTCGAGCAGCGCTTTCTGGAGGCCTTCCGGCGTCACCTGAGGCTGGCGGCGCGACTGGCGGGCGAGGCGGAATGGCCGTCGGAGATCAAAGTTGACAGCAGCAAGTGGCTGATCACCGTCAACGACCGGCTGCACTTTCCGAACAACGACGAGTCCGAGCACGAGCTCAAGACCGGTCTAGTGGCCGCGCTCGACCACATCTTCGGTCAAAACGGCTACCAATTAAAGCGCGACGAAGACCAGCGCCACCGATACGGCTACGCTTTGCAAGCGGACAGCTCGCCGGCGCTCGGCGACCTGCTAGCGCACCTGAGCTAACGAGAGAAACGGAAAGCCTCAATCTTGAGCAAGGCTAGCGGACGCCCAAGCGTCTGGGCACAGGCCTTGCGTCACGATTTTGCTTTTTTCGGACGATCGGGACGCGGCGTCGCTCAGCAGTAAATGTCTCGTTGGCGGGGCTTTGCGCAACTCTCGTAGCGCTTCGATCATGTCAATGTAGCCGTCGTCGACGAAGGTTTCGGTGAAGCGCGGCAGGTGGCTGTTCGACATTCCGGAAGTGCACCTTGAAGATTTTCCCAAGCGGGGCGAACTCGCAAATCATCTCAACGACCGACTTACCGGCGCCGGCCCCTCCTTCGGCCCAGGTCCCCATGCAGAAACAAAAGCCGAAGTTCGGGCCGTAGGTAATCTTGAGAGCCCTCTTTGTAACCTTCGTAGTTTCGGAAGATCCGCACTAGGCCGTCCAGCGTCGGCGGATCGTCCCGGGTGCAGGACGATCTTCACACCGGCGTCCTCGGCCGCCGGCACGACGGCCTTGGCAAACGCCGTGAAGGTTTGCCAACCAGGACGCAATCGAAGAGCCGGCGGGGCGCGTCGGCCATGAGCTTGTCAAGGCCCGGCCGGCGGGACTTCTTACCGCTGACGACATCGTTGTACGTCTCAACCAGTTCCCAGCCCATGCGCGAGGCCTAGTCGGCGAGTTCGGCTATTTGCAGGTCGGGGTTCTGGTCCGGGGTGGAGACGCGGACGTTGATGGCGGCCTTCACGCCGCACCCCCGGTCGAGAGCGATTTTCCGTTCTTAAAACTCGGGCAGCGAGGCGGATCTCCCGGAGCGCGGCTTTCATCCGGGGAGCTGGCAGCGACAGCACGGACGAGTCCAAAACGACTTGGGACAGATTTGGGACATTTTCGCAGTTGCCCTTTGGCCGTTGCTCAGAGACGGATCTGAAATCCCTAAGTCGTTGAAAAGATGGTAGGCGCGGCAGGACTCGAACCTGCGACCCACGGCTTAGAAGGCCGTTGCTCTATCCGCCTGAGCTACGCGCCCGCGTACGCTCAGGCTACCACGTAAGTCCTCTCGCACCAGTCTCTCACGCCCTTTTGGACGCGGAGCGCGACACGGTCTTGGCTCGCCCAAAACGGTCAAAATGTGCCAAAACTGTGTCAAAACTTGATCCTCCTCACGCCACGGCCTGCTCGAACAGACCGTGCTCTTTCGCCTGCCGGTCCAGCTTGACCAACGCCTCGCGCATCATGGCGAGCTTGGCTTGGCTGTAGCGCTTGAACACCGCCGCATCCCCCTGCCGGAGCATCTGGGTGACGAAGTGGTCCGCCACGCCCCCGGCGCTCAGCCGCGTCGCGAACGTGTGACGCAGCTCATAGAGCGGGAAGTACCGCACGCCCGCCCGCTCAAGCGTGATCGTCCACGCCTTCTTCACGCTGCCCAGGTACGGCTTCGTCGCATCCGCGCGCGTGGACGGAAACAGCCATACTCCGCCCTGCACCTCCGCCAAGCGCTCCTAAAGCACCCGAGCGGCGCGCTCGGTCAACGGCATGTCAGCAATGCCGGCCGCGGTCTTCGAGTCTGAGGCTTCGTCGTCGACGGCCCGATCCGAACGGGAAACTCGACCGGCGGGCGAATTCACTACGATTGGCCCGATGTCTTTCGCCGGACGGGATTCGACCCGGCTCGGCGGCGAGCTCGACCGGCGCGGGAAGTCGTCGTCGTATGCGGCTGTCGATCTGCCGGCCAACCGTTCGGCCCTGGGCCCAGGGGAGACCCGGCCCGCAGCCGTGGATCCTCTCACCGCGCTCTCGCGTAGCATGGTTAGTTGCGGTATGGCCAAGCTCGGTTCTCTCCCCGCGACCGCCGTTTCGGCTTGTGGTCATGCTGCGAAGACTCGGCCTGGCAGACGATCCCCCGCAGGCGGAAGACGCAACTCCAGCGCATGATGTAGATCAGCGACCGGAGCCGAAAGGCGTTGTGGCCGAAGCATGAACGCGGAACCCGAGACCCTGGTGCCGCAAAACAACTACAGCTTCGACGACCTCGTGGCGACCTGCCGCAAGAAGACGCCCAAGCGGGACGTTGTGGACTGCCAGTATTGGACGCTCTCGAAGAAGCAGTATCATGGTGCCTATTCATCGGAAACTTGGCAAGCGATGTCGGGTACGATGGCGACCGGCGATTCTTTGGCACGAATTTCCGTGCCCGCTCTCGTTCTGAAAGCGGACGCCACACCGGAAGTCCGGCAGGCCAACGAAGAAGCCGCCCGGGTGATGCAGAAAGGAGAGCTCGTCCACATTGACGGCGCCGGCCACAATCTGCGCCACGACGAACTGCAGCGCACCGTCGACGCCGTGACGGAGTTCCTATCGGCTCTGCAAACCGGGTCACGGGCGTCGGGCGCGGCGCAACGAACTAGCAGGACGGAGAAGACGTGATCGCTTACGCAAACAGAATCGCGAGGGCGGCTCCGATCGCCCTGGCGCTGCTCGCCGCTGCCGCCGCCTCGGCCGCCATCAACGTCGAGGGCGGCCAAATCGAAGGCCTCTCCGAAGACGGCCTCAGGGTCTATCGCGGGATTCCCTTCGCGGCCCCGCCCGTCGGCGATCTCCGCTGGCGGCCGCCCCAGCCGGTCGCCGAGTGGGACGGCGTCAAGCCCGCCGTGGAGTTCGGACCAGCCTGTATGCAGAGCGGACCGGCTCCGTCAGTCGGGATGAGCGAGGACTGCCTTTACCTCAACGTCTGGACCCCGGCCAAATCCGCCGACGAACGACTGCCCGTGCTCGTCTGGATCTACGGCGGCGGCTTCTCCGGCGGGAGGACCTCGCTTCCTCACCATGCCGGAGACAAATTGGCCCAGCGCGGTGTCGTCGTCGTGAGCGTCGGCTATCGCGTCGGCCCGTTCGGGTTCCTGGCCCATCCGGAGTTGAGCGAAGAATCCGAACACGGCGTCTCCGGGAACTACGGTCTGCTCGATCAGATCGCCGGCCTCGAGTGGATCCAAGACAATATCGCCCAGTTCGGCGGCGACCCCGCACGCGTCACCATCTTCGGCGAATCGGCCGGCGGCATCGCCGTCTCCATGTTGTGCGCTTCGCCCGTCGCGAAAGGACTCTTTCACGGCGCCATCTCCCAGAGCGGCGGCTCCTTCGGCCCCCCTCGTGGCCGATTTCCCGGCGAAAACATGGTACTCCTGCCCGCGGCCGAGAAGGCTGGAACAGCCTTCTCGGAGAGCCTCGGCGCTTCCTCGATCGAAGAAGCGCGTGGTCTCTCCGCCGAACAACTCGTCGCGGCGGCGCGAGGTCCCGGCGGCGGCGTTAGTTGGCCGATCATCGACGGCTGGGTCATTCCGGACGACCAGTACAAGCTCTACGAGGCCGGGCGCTACAACGACACGCCGATCCTCGTCGGCTACAACTCCGACGAGGGCCTCAGCTTCACGCGCGTCGATACCCCCGAGGCCTACGTCCAGGGCGTCCGCGAACGCTTCGGGCCCTACGCCGACAAGCTTCTCGAGCAATATCCGGTCGGCGACGACTCCATCCCCAAGACCGCCCGCGATCTGGCCCGCGACGCCGCGTTCGGCTGGCACACGTGGGCCTGGGCGCGTCTGCAATCCCGACAAAGCGACTCCAAGGTCTTCTACTACTACTTCGACCAGCACCCGGACTATCCGGCGGGTTCCGAGCGCGAAGGCCAGGGCTCCCCCCACGGCATGGACGTCGCCTTCGTCTTCGACCAACTGGAGTTCTCGAATCGCCAAGAAGACCCCACCGACGAAACCGTCGCCGATGCGATGGCCGACTACTGGACCAACTTCGCCAAGCACGGAGACCCCAACGGCGAAGGTCTACCCGAGTGGCCCGAGTTCAGCGACGAGAACCCGGAGGTGATGTACTTCCACCACCGGCCATTCGTCGGCCCCGTGCCGACTCCCGACGGTCTGGCGGCTCTCGAAGAATACTTCGCCTGGCGGCGCACGCCTGACGGCGAAGCTTTCGCCGGGACCGCCACCGGAATCGCCGCTAAGAAGCCCGTATTCGGCGGCGCCTGCAAAATCTGTCCTTGGGGCGCGATGGCCGAGTTCGTGCGCGACGCCATGAAGCCCTACGGCTACGACGTGCAGGTCTGCTACAACTGCAACGCCGCCGACGCGCCGCGCATCGTCGCCGAAGCCCGCACGCCGCCGCCCTACCGGCCCAGCGACCACCTCCCCGAAATCCTCGCGCCGCGCAATACGCCCGGGCTCGGCGCCGTCGACTTCGGCGCCGTCGCCGTCAGCTTCCTACGCAACGCCTACCACGGGACCGGTCTGTACGCCGCCGACGGCCCGCGCAAAAACCTTCGCCTCATCGCCAACATCCAAGACCCCAGCTACGTCCTCGCCGCGGCGAAGGCGGAGACCGGCATCACCAACCTCTCCCAGATCCGCGAGAAGCGCTGGCCCGTGCGGGTCTTCTCCGCTGGGATCGGCGGCGCTAATGTGCTCAACATCCTCGCCCACTACGGCCTCTCGCCTGCGGAGATCGAAGCCGCGGGAGGCGCCGTCGGCAATACGCCTGAGCTGCGCGAGGACTTCGACATCGTCATCGGAGGCGCCGGGGTGATGACCACCGCGCCGGAATGGGACGTTTGGACCGAGATCAGCCTCGCCAACGACCTCGTCTTCGTCGGGCTCCCGAACGAGTTGCTCGCCAAACTCGCCGAGGGAGGCGACCAGCAACTCGGCACGGTCCCCGTCGGTCTCTACCCCGGAGTCGTCCGGCCGCTGCCCACCGTCGTCCGCACCGGCACGGCCGTCTATGGCCGCGACGACATGCCCGACGACTTCGCCTACGCCGTCGCCAAGGCCGTCGACGAGCAACAGCATCTCCTCCAGTGGAAGCATCTCGCCTTTTCCTACAACATCCACAATGTCTGGAAGGCCTTCGAAGTCCCGCTCCACCCCGGCGCCGAACGCTACTACAAGGAACGCGGCTACATGAAGTAGCTTGCCGGGCTCTCGAAACCCTTCCTTGCCGAAACCTTACCCACAGGAATCGAACGACAGGAGAAACGCATGACAATCGGCAACAAGACCTTCGGATCGCGCCGGGATTTTCTCAAGGCTACGTCTCTCGCTACCGCCGGAGTCGTTGCTGCGCCCGGAATCGCATTGGCGAAAGGCGACGCCGACGTGGCGGAGACCGCCAATGGCCGCGTGCGGGGCCTCACCATCGATGCGATCAAGTGGTTCCGCGGTATTCCCTACGGGGCGGACACCAGCGGCAAGAATCGATTTATGCCGCCGCACGAGGTCGCCGCCTGGACGGGCGTTCGCGACTGCACCGATTGGGGCCATGTCGCGCCGCAAAAGGTCAATCCGAATCCGAGCGCCTATACCAAATATGTCGGTTGGAACAACTACCGCGGCGGCATGAGCGAGGATTGCCTCCAAGTCAATGTCTGGACGCCCGCGGTAGGCGATAGCGGCGATCGCGCCGTGCTCTTCATCATCCATGGCGGCGGCTACAGGAGCGGCTCGGGCAACCTGGAAGCTCTGGAAGGCCAACACTTGGCGAAGATGGCGAACATGGTGGTCGTGACCGTCACGCATCGTCTGGGCGCCCTGGGCTTTTTGGACCTCGCGGCGTTCGGCGGCGAGGGTCTGGAGAGTTCGGCGAATGTCGGACTGATGGACTTGGTGCAGGCGCTCGAGTGGGTACGCGACAACATCGCCAATTTCGGCGGCGATCCAAACAACGTGACCATCACCGGGCAGTCCGGCGGCGGCGGCAAGTGTTGTCATCTGATGGTCATGCCCTCGGCCAAGGGGCTGTTTCACAAGGTCGCCATCCAGTCGGGCTCGACGCTCCGCACGGGCCGCCACGAGCAAGCGCAGCAAAGCGCTGAAGCCTTGTGGACCAAGCTGGGCGTGACCAAGGGCGATCTCTCCAAGCTACAGTCCATTCCTTTCAAGGAAATTGTGGATAACCAGACCAATGACTGGACCCGTGCTGGACGGCAAGGTTGTACCGCGCGATCCTTTCGAGCCGGACGCACCCGCCATCTCGGCTGATGTACCGATGATCATCGGCACGACCCTGGAAGATTTCGGCTTCACCATCACCGAGACTAGCGACGACGAAGCATCGATCAAAGCTTGGTTTCGCGGCCATGTTCCCGAGGGTACGAGCGAGGCGCAAGCGGACGAACTCTCGCGCTCTACCGCAAATCCTATCCGGAGAAGAACGGCTTCCTCCTGCGCGCTATCGCCACCACGGACGGAAGGGTGCGCCGTAATGCCGTCACACAGGCCGAACGCAAGTTCGCGCAAGGCGCTGCACCGGTTTATATGTACCGTTGGGATTGGCCCGCCCATGGGGAAGGTGCGCATTGGGCGCCTGCCACGGCACGGATCTGAGTCCGGCTTTCGCCAATCCCACAACCGCCATGACGGGCGATACTCCAGGCGGCAAAGCCATGGCCAAGCGGATTGGCTCTGCCTTCGCCGCCTTTGCCAAAACGGGAAATCCAAACAATCCCGCTATGCCGGCGTGGGTCCCTTACAACCCATCGCAGCGCGCAGTGATGGTGTTCGATGCGAACACCAGGCAAGTGAACGATCCTCAAAGCGAGATCCGGCGGATGTGGCACAACATTCTGACCGCTTGACGGAAAGTGGATCGCCGCGGATAAGCCCGGACCGCATGGTCTCAGATCCGCGAGAAACGCTGGCCCGTTCGCAGCAGATCCTCAGGGAGAAACTCCACAAGGCGGCCGAACGGAAGCGAGCCGCTGCATCGCCGATGTAGTCAAGCGACCACAACGCCGGCGGCGACATCGGGCACGTCGCTGAGAGCCGCCCGATCAAGATGTTCCTGTCCAACCCGGGAATGGACCGCGAACTCGCGACCCTGGAGGACCCGTTGACCAAATTGCTAGTGCCGCTGATGACGCGGCGCAGGTCACTCCCGGCCTTCCCTGGACCCATGCCTGCACCGGCGCCGTTGCCTGAGTAGATCACCGATGTGGTTGTCGCGATCAGCGAATTGGCGCTCTATCTTTCGCGTACTACCCTTCAACGGGTCGTCGCAACCCTGTGGCATTCCAGTCGGTGCGGTTGCGCGGCGTCGGCAAGCGCAAAGGGCTTGATACGCCGGACAAGTCTCTACAGGTCAGCCAAGCGAGCCTTAGCGTCCCCGAAGCTCTCCAGAACCACGCCAGTGCGGTCCATCAACGAGAGGTACAGGCTGCACAGTTTGCGATTCTCGTCGCCGGCGTACAGATAGTTCAGCGCACGTCCCGTCTTGAGCGCGCCGCCGAGGCCGCCGGCGGTCACCACCGGCAGCTTCATGTTGTCGTGCTTCCAGCCCGACCACATGTTCGAGAGGAAGATCAAGCAGGAGTTGTCGAGCACCGTGCCCTCGCCTTCCGGCATCGCGTCGAGGCGCGTGGCGAGATGCGCGAACTGGCTCAAGTGGAACCGGGAGATGCGCTCGTAGCCGTCGGAGAGGTCGTCGTGCGAAGCGCCGTGGTGGCCTTCCTTCACGCCCAGGAACGGGTAGTAAAGCGACGAGAGGTCGCGGGCCAACAGCAGCGTCGCGACCCGCGTGCGGTCCGACTGGAAGGCCATGGCGATGATGTCCGTCATCAGCCGGGCGTGGTCGCGCAAATCCTCGGGCAGGCCGTTCTCAGGGCGCTCCATCGTGAACAGGGGCTTGTTCTTCGTGGCGGCGCGGTCCTCGGCTTTGTCCTTGGCGGCGCGCATGCGCTCGATGCGCTTTTCGACTTCGCGGACGCTGCTCAGGTATTCGTCCACCTTGATCTTGTCCGTCGAGCTGACCTCGAGGCGCAGGCTCTCGGCGTCGCCCATCACGCGGTCGAGGATGCTCTTGTTGCGCAGGCTGCCGCGGTTTTCGAACAGGCTGTCGAAGGCGAGCGACGGGTAGACCTCGACGGGCACGGGCGACTCCGGCGTGCGCCACGAGATGTGCGAGCTGTAGGCCATCGAGAAGTTGGTCTCGTGGAAGCCCGTCATGGGTTGTTCGCAGGCTAGCGTGATGCTCGTTTGGGGGGTGTCCTGACCGATGGCGTTCGCGAGAATCTGGTCGATCGTCACACCGGCGCGGACGATGGAGCCGCGCTGCAAATCGGCGCCGGAAAGGATGTTGCCGGTTTGCCCGGGATGGATGCCCTCGCCGACGGCCGGCTCGTTGTAGAGCCCATTGATGACGTTAATCTTCTTCTTGACCGGCTCCAGCGGCTCGAGCGTCTTGCTGAGCTTCATCTCCTCGCCGGAGCCTTTGGCCCACCAGTGGTTGCCGTTGACGCCGTTGCCCATGAACAGCACGCCGAACCGCTGCGGAAACGCACCGGCGGCCTCGCTGCGGGCGGCGTCCGGGGCGGCAGCGGCGGCGATCGACTCGAGCCAGGGAAGGGCCATGGTCACTCCGGCGCCGCGGAGCAGAGCCCGCCGGCTGGGGCGGCCGGAAAAGCGTTCTAGGCTGGATTTGCGCATATCATTCACCGTCTGTCTGGGCGGGCTCGGACGCCCGTTTGGTCAAGAATTGCGGACTGGTCACGATGCTCTCCACCAAGCTGCTCAACCGATAGTCGCTCGCGGCCAAGTCTTCGCGCATCCGCTCGATCGCCGGCTCGTCGGAGAGCATCAGCATGCGCCCGAGGGCGTAGACCAGCATCTTGCGGCAGATGTTGTCGAGGAAATCGTCCTGGCGATAGTCGCGGATGTGCCGCGCACACCCTCGAAGCCCTCGGACTCCTGCTCGGCGCCCGGGAAAGTCGCGCGCGCGTCGACCGGCCGGCCGGCCAGATCTTCGGTCCTTCGTTCGCCGATCGGGCCATAGCCCTCGAACGCCAGGCCGAAGGAATCGAACCGCGCATGGCAGGAGGCGCACATCGGGTCCTCGCGATGGCGGGCGAGGGCGTCGCGTAGCAGCAGGTCCATCTTGGACTCATCGCGCGGCAGCTCGGGCACCACAGCCGGCGGGGGCGGAATCTGCTCGCCCAGCACGCGCCGTACGACCCAGTAGCCGCGTTTCACCGGGCTGGTCCGCAGGCCCGGGGCGTTCATCGTCAAGAACACCGCCATCGGCAACAGCCCGCCGCGGCCGTAGCGGCCCGCGTTGTCGACGCGCACCCACTCCTCCGGGCCGGCTTTCACATCGGTCATGCCGTAGTGCTTCGCCAGCACGGAGTTGACGAAGGTGCGGTCGGCGTAGAGCAGGTCCAGAAGCGGGCGATCGTTTCGGATCAGGTCGGCGAGGAATTCGATGGGCTCGCGGAACATCGCTTCCCGCAAGTCATCGTCGAAGCTGGGAAAGCGCTCGCGGTCCACGGCGTTGTGCTGCTCGAAGCGCCGGAAGTCGAGCCAGTTGCCGCCGAGCTCGGTCGCCAGCCCCCGCGAGCGTGGATCGCGCAGCATGCGGCGGGCTTGGGCCGCGATGACCTCGGGCTTGTGCAGGTCTCCCGCTGCGGCGTGGCTGAGCAGCTCCGCGTCGGGCATGCTCGACCACAGAAAATAGCTCAGGCGGCTGGCCAGCGAATAGTCCGAGATGGGTAGTCTCGAGATGGTTTTCGCCTCGGCGGCTTCCGGCTCTCCGGCGGCCTCGACCAGATCGACGCGGTAACAGAAGCTGGGCGACATGAGCACCCGGACCAGGCTGTCGCGCATGGCGTCCTCGTGAGACAGCCCGTCACGGTCGCGCAACGTCCGGTAGAACTCGAGCAGCTCGTTGCGCTCGCGCTCGGAGAGCGGGCGGCGGTAGGCGTTTTCGGCGAGCGCCAGCAGAGCGTCGCGGTGCAACGGCTCGGCCGCGGCTTTCGCCTGCTCGACCCAGCGGATCGTCTCGTTGACGCTCTCGAAGCGGTCGCGGATCGCCTCGAGAGCCGTCTCGTTCCCGCTGGGCCGGGCGCGCTCCAGGTAGGCCGCCTCGACCTTGCGAATGACTTCCTCGGAGGTGATTGCGGAGGTCTCCGGACGCTCGCCTTCCGACTCCCGGCCGCCGCCGCGCGCTTCTCCGCTTTCGCTCAGGTAGAACTGGACGAAGGTGCGGTTGGTCGCCAGCGCCACGTAGTCGAGCTCTCGCCACAAGGCGTCGAGCCTGCGTTGGCCCTCTTCGTCCAGCACGAGCTCGTAAAGCGGCTGGTCGTCGCGGAAGTAGCCCATCAGGTTGTGGAAGCCGGCGCTCAAGAACCGGCCCTTGTCGCGCGTTGGGTCGAGATAGTAGCGCCCGCGTTCGGAAATGTAGAAGGCGTCCGGGAAGATCGAGCTGAAGCGCTCGAAGGCCGCTTCGTAGGGGGCGCGCTGGCCGGCCGGAACCTGAAGCTCGGGATCGCCGCGGCGGTCGCGGTAGTGCTCGGCGATCTTTTGCTGCTCGCCGTCGAGCTGGGAGGGATCGGGGAGGTCCGGCGTCGGCTCGCCCTCGACTTCGAGCGCCATGCGGTCGAACGTCCGGCGGTGCATCGCGTACTGCCGGTTCTTCCAGATGAGGAAGGGCTGCGAAGTCGAGCTGATGCCGTCAATCTTCAGCGGCTCGAAGCGCGGTTCGAGCTTTTTGCGGAGGCCGACGACGTAGTCGCGCATCGCGTCGGCGCCTTCGCGAGCGAGGTCGCGCTGCCCGGAGGCTGGGGCAGGTAGCGCGGCCCACAACGCGTGCAGCTTCGCCAGCGGACCAATCTCTTCCGGCTCCTCCTCGAGAGCCTTCCAGATCGTCGCGAGGTATTTCGCGCTTACGCCGTCCTGCTTGGCGAGCGACGCCAGAGTGGCTTCCGGGGCGCCAAGCTTGCTCCGGTGCTTGTAGCGCCAGGCGGTCAAGAAGTAGTCCGCGTAGTTCGTGTTCTGGGCGTGGTAGAAATCGACGATGCGCGTGACGCAGTACTTGTCCTGGTCGGTCTCGACGAGCATCGAATAGGGGGCGAACTCGACGCCCGTGGGCGTGAGAACCATGTGGTTGGCAACGTCGTGGGCGGCTTGCAGATACTTGCCGAGCAATGCCGGGGACATGGCGAGGGATTCGCCCGAGTTGTCGAAGCCGGCGGGGTTTGCCGGGTCGACCGGGAACTCGCGCGTGGGGCGGATGTCGACGCCGGTAAGGTCGCGGATGGTGTAGTTGTACTCGGCGTTGCTGAGCCTGCGGGCCAAGACGGTTCCCGGATCCCCGGCGTTGCGGCGGGCTTCGTGGTCGAGCATCGCCTCGACCCAGGAGACGACTTGAGCGCGCGCTTCGTCAGGGGGTTGCGGCGCGGCGGCCGGCGGCATCTGCTTGGCGCGGAGCTTTTCGGCCAGCAGCGACCAATGCTGATGGTCGCGCACGACCTCCTCCAGTTCCTTGTAGACGCTCAGGTCGAATTGCGCGGCGGGAGTCTGTCCGCTGTGACACGCGACGCAGTGCTTTTCGAGGAAGGGACGGACCGTTTGAACGAACTGGGGCCCCAGATCTGAAGGGCGAGTCTGGGCGCTTGCCGCGAACGTTACCAGAATGAGGAGCGACAACCCTCGAATCGTCAGCAACGCTCCCCCCAACATCGCTGATATGTTACAGCGTGTCAGCGCTGGTCGCAAGGGTTTAGAGGTCAGTCCGCTCATTGCTCCTCGGCTGGGGGCAGGAACTTCGCCACGGTCGGAGACGGCGACGACGCGAAGACTCCCGAAGGCTTCAAGCGGCCGTTTCCGGCGTCGATCCGGCAAATCAGCAGGGAGTCCGAATCCTGATTCGCGATCGTGAGATGTTCGGCCGAAGGCTGAATCCCAAAGTGCAGCGGATTCTTCCCGCCGACGCCCTGCTCCTCGACATAGCTCAGCTCGCCGGAGTCCGCCACCGTGAACAAGACGATGCTGTTGTGCCCGTCATTGGAAACGTAGAGGAACTTGCCGTCCGGCCGAATGCCGAGCTCAGCCGCTCGGTTCGGCCCGTCGTAGTAGGGCGGCACGGTCGAGCTGGTCTGGATCTCCGCGAGCGCGCCCGGGGCCGCATCGTAGGAAAAGGCCGTGATCGTGGAGCTCGCGGCGTTCAGCGCATAGGCGAACTTGCCGTCGGGGCGAAAGACCAAGCGGCGTACGGCGGCCTCGTCGGAGGTATGAACGGGCGGGCCGGTGGAAGCGAGCGTTCCCTGCGCCGCGTCGTACCGAAAGCCCTGGATCGTATTCGTCTCGCCGCCGCAGACGAAAACGTGGCGCCGGTCCGGCGAGAGGACGACGCATGCGGGACTCGCGGCCTCGACCACGCTCGCCGGCTCGCCCAACTTTCCGTCGCTCCCGATCGGCAACACCGTCACATTGCCGCCGCCGCAATTGGCGACGAGCAGGCGGCCGGCCTCCTCATCGAGCGCCAAATGGCACGGATGGGCGCCCATCGACGAACGCTGATTCAAAAGGCTCAGCTTGCCGGTTTCCGCTTGCACCGCGAACGCGCTCACCGCTCCGCCCGGCGCACCGTCGAAGTCCTCCACGTCGTTCAGGACGAAGACCAGGCGGCGCTTCGCGTCGACCTCGAGAAAGACCGCGTTGGGAGTCTCGGCGGCGAGTCCGATCGGCACGAGCGTAATGTTCTGCGAGACCTCCAGGTTCTTGGTCTGGACCCAGAAGGCGTAAACGCCGCGGCCCTCTCCCCCAGCCTTGGTCCCCACGTAGACCAGGGTTTCCTGCGCCATGTCGTCGGGAGGGAACGGGTCTCCCTCCGCCGCGAAAACCGGCGCTGCGAGCGTAAACGCGAGCGCTAGGAGCGCATAAGCGTGCCGGTTACTCGATGCCATCGTTAGTCAACAACCAAAGTCCCGTTTGTCCCGGGGCGACCAGATCGAGCCTGCCGTCGGAGTTGAGGTCCGCGATGGCAATCTGCCGCCCCAGGCCGATCCCTTCACCGGGCCCGCCGATGACGCGCCGCTCGAAGCTGTTCGTCGAAGCGTCCCAGTCATAGTAAAAGAGCACTGCGGGCTCCTCGGCGCCAGGGTCGCGTCCGGCGTGGGCATAGACGCATTTCCCGGTAATCAGCTCGTCGTCGCCGTCGCCGTCGAGATCCGCCAGGGCAGCGACGTGGCCTTGCGACCAGGACTCGTCGATCACATGCTCCTTCCAGGTCGTCGCGCCGTCGGGCGCGGGCTCGCCCTGCTCCCGCCAATAGAGGCCGTAGTCGTGCCCCCGGCCGAAGAGGATGTCGAGCCGGCCGTCGCCGTTGACGTCTTCTACCGCGAACGGGCAGCTCGGGTGGGGCAGGGCGGATTCAGGATGGAACGTCCAAGAACCGGCGAAGGGGTCCCCCTCCGGGCGCTCGTACCAGCCGATCTCGGTGAGAAAGTCCTCGCGGCCGTCGCCGTTGACGTCGCCCCAAGCGTAGCCGTGACCGCCCCCTTGGGCGCCCAGCACGAAACGCTCGGCGGAAGGCGCTCCGTCGGCGGTCTTCGTCAACCGCAGCAGCTCCGCCGGCTCCTCCTTGACATAGGAGACGATCTGGATCTCGGGGACGCCGTCGCCGTCGTAGTCGTGGAAGTCCGTGCGCTCGATCTTGCCTTTGGTCGGCCACAATTGACGCCCTTCCCAAGGGAACCCCCGCTGCAATGCGCGCTCGCCCGGGTTGCGATACCACATCACGCCTTCTTCGCCCCAGGCGCCGACGACGATGTCGGTCCAGCCGTCGCCGTCGACGTCATAGGGCAGGTCGCTGTTGGAGCGGATGAAGTCCGCGGCGGCCTCGTTGGCGCGGAAGGTGCGCGGCGCGTAGTCCGGCGCCGCGAACCAGTGCGCGCCGGAGACGATGTCGAGCCGCCCATCGTTGTTGAAATCGGCGACGGCGGCTTCCTGGAAAGGGCCCATGAAGAGCAGCCTCTTGGAGAAACGCACGCCGGCCGGCTTGGGATCGCCCTCCCGCGCCGGCGCCGCGCAGCCGAGCATGAAAACGAGCAGGAGAGCGCCGAACGCGCATGCTGACCCACGCGCCTCAGATGCGGGCGCTCGATCAACGGAGGCTTTCATCGGCGCCTCCGCATGCGCGCGGCGGCTGCGCGGAAGGGCTCCGGAGTCGCTTCCGCCTGGAGCGCCGCATAGATCTTCGCAGCTTCGCCTCGATCGCCGGCCTCCAGCAGGCGCTCGGCGCAGACCAGGCTAGCATCGAGCGTTTCGCGTCTCGCGGGACCCTCCGGAGACTGAACGACAGCCAATAGAAGCCGCGCCGCCTCCGCCGAGCCGATTCGGCCCAGGGCCCATGCCGCGGCCTGCCTGGTCTCGACGTCAGGATCGGAGAGCAGCGCGCCCAACGCCGGCGCGGCCGCGGCGGCGCGCCGGTCGCCGAGAGAATCGATGACTCCGATCCTCGCGAGCCCCGTGACCTTCGACAGAGCCTGCCGCAACGCCTCTTCGACGCGGGGCGAGGGAATCCTTTCGAGCGCGTAACGCGCCATGTCGGACGTCTGCGCCTCCAAGAGCATCAAAGCAAGCACGGGGATCGACCGCTCCGTCGCAATCAGGCTGATGCTCTTGCAGACGCCTCGTTTGGCCGCCAGGCTCGCATCCGAGCCGAGGATGCCGAGCAGTTTGTCCTCGAGCTTGGCCAGCAGGTCCGGGTGTCCGAGGATTTTGCGAATCTCGGCGTCGAGCTCGAGCAACGGCGTCGCGCTCTTGCCCCCAATCGAAGGCTTGGACGGCGGTGAGAGTTTCCTGCATCGTTGGTTTTTCTCGCGTTCAACTGCGCCACGGGCTGCGCATGGCCCGATGCAACATGCGATTGGCGGCGTCGCTCGACGCGAACCGTTTCCTGGCGTGATCCCATTCGAGCTGCTCGCCGGTTTCGACCGCGATGTAGGCCAAATGCGTCAACAACTCGGCTTCCAGAGCGGACTTCATGGGCGCCGCCGGCGTGGCGCGCGTCTTCACACAATCGAGAAAGTTGCGCACGTGATAAAACGTCGACTGCTCATCGGTCCGCACCTCGAGATCGTCGAGCAGCGAGACAGGGTCGGCGTTAATGCTCTCGCGATCGACGTAGACCCAGCCCTTGCTCCCGATCACCACGTTGGCGTGCTCGAAGCGCCGGTCGACGTCCGGGTCAGGGAAGTAGCGCGTGCGCCAATAGCCGGGCATCAGCCCGCCGCTGCGCACGTCGACCTCGACGCCCGAGCCGTAACGGAAGTCGATCGAATACTGCGTCGGACAGTCCATGAAGCCGCCTTCGCCGGACCAGCGCGCCACGCCTTCCAGCCGCAGTCCGGTTTCGGGCTTATGGACTCCAGCCCAGGAGACCATGTCGAGCATGTGCGGCCCCCACTCGCTCATCGAGCCGAAGCTGCGGTCGGAGCGGAAGCCGGTATTGGGCGAGCCCATATACGGCGCCGCCAGCGCGGGCCCTTGCCAGGCGTCCAGATCGAGGCCGCTCGGCGTCTTTTCGACCGCGAGCACGGGGTTGTCGCCGTTGGACCCGGGCATCAGCACGAGGACCTTTTCGATTGTCCCGAGCCGTCCGCTACGCGCCAGTTGCGCTGCGTAACCGAAGCGCGAGTCCGAGCGCTGCTGCGTGCCGAACTGGAACAGCACGCCGTAGCGATCGACGGCGTCGGCCAGGTCCCAGCACCACGACATGGCGAGCGCCATCGGCTTCTCGAGGTAGATATCCTTGCCGGCCTTCGCGGCGGCGACTCCCATCGGGACGTGCCAGTGGTGCGGCGCGGCGATCAACACGGCGTCGATGCCCGGCTGCTCGAGAACTTCCTGGAAGTTGCTGTAGCCGCGGCATGCGCCGTTGCCGTAATGCTCGTTCGCCGTGTGGACGGCGCGGGCGAGGTTGTCCTCGTTGACGTCGCACATGGCGACGAGCTGGGCGTTCGGCTGCTTGAGGAATTGGCGAAAGTCGACGGTCCCGCGGGCGCCGACGCCGATGCAGCCGACCCGAATTCGGTCGCCCGCGGCCGACGCGGCGGCGCCAGGCGCGGCGAGAACCGCGGTCTGGGCGAGGAATTGACGTCTGGTGGTCCTCGGTCGGTCGGTCATGGGCGGATTCGCAGCGGCTGCGCGGCCGCCTCAAAGGAACTGTACTTTCGAACGGGGTTTTGTTGACGCGCCGGGCGAGAAATTCCGCACTCACGGCTCACGCCAAACGCGAGGCATCCTGATATATCACCGCTCCCGGTGCGAATGTAGGGCGCCCGGGCCCTGGATGTCAACCGCGCTTTGAAGACACCGCGCTTTGAAGACATGCCAGAGCTCAAGGGCGGCTGGGATTCCGGCGCCGACGTTTCGATAGGAGGCCAGCCCCGCCCGGAGATCGGAAGCCAGCGGCTCGGGCGGCGTCAGCCGAAGCGCGGCTTCTACTGCGTCCGCCGCGCGGACGAAATCGCCCACTGCGGCGTAGGACGCGGCCAGCGTGTTCAGCACACTTGGCTCCCTGCCGCCCGTGAGTCGCTTGGCCCGTTCGGCGAGCTGGACGGCTTGAGCGCCATCCCGGATCGCGGAGTCCGCGGAGGTGGCCATAATCCATGCAAGCCGCTCTAATGGAAGAGGCCAGTCGGGTTTCAACCGCACGGCGTCTCGCAGCCTCCGCACTCCTTCGTGCTCATTCCCGGCGGCGATCTCGACCTGGGCCAGCGCGAGGTGCGTTTCGGCTTGGCTTGGAGCGAGGCGCAAGGCCTGCGTGAGGTGCGCTCTCGCCGCTTCGAGGTCGCCTCGAGCCGCAAGAACATGACCGAGGTTGCGATGAGCCTCGACGTAGCCCGGTTCGAGCTCGAGCGCCCTGCGATAGCGCCCCACCGCTACGTCAAGCTCGTTCACCGAAGCCAAGGCGTTGGCCAGATTGTTTTGGGCTTCGGCGGAATCGGGCTCCAGACGGACAACACGGCGAAAGGGCTCGAGGGCTTCCGCCGGGCGCCCGGCGGAAGCCAGCGCCATGCCAAGCTTCGCTTGCGCGCTCGCCAGATCCGGCTCGAGCTCGACCGCCCTGTGCAACTGCGCCAGTCCGCCCTCGACATCGCCCAGCCGGAGCAGGGCCACGCCCAGCCCGGCATGCGGTTCGGCGTGCTCCGAGCCGGCTGCGAGCGCCTTGCGGTAGTGCGGAACGGCTTCCTGATAGCGGCCTTTCGCGCTGAGAGCTTCGGCAAGACCGCCGTGAGCGAGCGCGTTGTCCGGCTCCAGGCTCAACGCGCGCTCCAGGCTCTCGACAGCTTCGGCGGCCTCGCCCTGCGAGAGAAGCGCCAGGCCGAGACTGACGTGCGCTTCGGCGAACCCGGGCTCGAGCTCGACGGCCTTGCGATACTTCGCAACGGCTTCGGCGAAGTCGCCCTCGAGCTCGGCGCGGCGGGCCAGGATCGCATCCGATTCGGCGTCCTCGCCGAGTAGCGCATTCGCCTGCTTCGCGAGCCGCTCGGCGTCGTCGAACTTGCCGGCCCAGTGGAACACCTTCGAAAGATTCCGCAGTGCGACGCCCTCGCTGCGCTCGTCGACGCGCCCTTCGACAATCTCGGCCACTTCGGCGAACGATTCCTCGCCCCAACCCTCGCGATAGCTCACGAGCCCCCGTTGCGCCATCGCCTCGAGGATCTCGCGGGCGAGCAGGCCATAGCCGTCCGCGGTGAGGTGAACGTGATCCAGGAACAGATCGTTTCCGGGGAGTCCGCTCGGAAACATCCGTTCGACGTCCGATGCGAAACTCACCAGGGTGGCGCCGCGTTCCCGCGCCACCTCGGAAACGATCCCCTGGATCTCGGGCGGCGCGCGCAGAGGGCAAACGTCGTTCGCGAGAGCTCGCGCAAAAGCTGCTTTCGCCTCGGCGCCGCGGCCCATTTCGAACAACGCCGATCCGAGCCGGTACTGGGCTTCGGCGTAGAGAGGGTCGATTTCGACCGCCTTCGCGAGACTCGCCGCGGCTTCGCCCACTCGGCCCTTCCGGCGCGCTTCCCTCGCCTGATCCAGGAGCCGGCGGAAACGCTCGGCGTCGGTTTGGGACAAGTCCGGCGAGAGTTCACTCTTGAAGGGGGAGCAATCCTTCAGGTTCGAGGCGGGCGTTACGAGGACGACAGCGGCCCCGACCGAGCGCGCGATGTCGATCATGCGTTCGAGGTTGAACCGGAAATGTACAATCACTTGCCTGCGCAGCTCGTCGTCACGGTGATACTGCGAGGGGCCGATCGAGTGATCCAGGATGGCGTCCACTTCCTCCGGCAGCAGGTCGGCGGCGTCGCCGCGCGGCGACGCTGCCGGCTTTTCTCGCAGGGCGTCGAGCAGCCGTGCGCCGGCGGAATACGTTCGCGTGCGGCTCAGCAGGGCGGCGACGCCCGTGAGCGCCTTCGGAGTTGCGATCACTTCCTTGTAGGTCCTTCTCTCGAGAAACTCGTTATGGCCGGTGTAGATGACAAACACGTCTGGGTCATATCGGGCCAGCTCTTCCATCAACAGGGCGACCCGATAACTCGCATAGCTGATTCCACCGGCGTTGATCACTTCCCATCTTCGACCAGGGTCGGCTCGCGGCAATAACTCCCGCAGCCACCCGCTGAAAGAGACATCGTCATCATAGGGACGGCCATAAGTCGTCGAGCCGCCTACGGAGAATATCCGGAAGGCGCCGGAGGGTTTGGTCCTCGCAAAGCTTTGTGGATTGAACCATTCGAGCTTGTTGGGCGCGGTGACCATCAGGCCGGAGCCGGAGTCTTCGACAAAGAGCGGGATATTGCCGGCGAAGCCGACGTAGGGATCTTCGCGGTAGAGAATCGGCTGGACGCCCGCGAGCGCCAGAGCGCCTTCGAGCATCGCGAAGAAACCCGAGAAAGCCAAGATCGCGAACAAAAGTTTTTTTGCAGGGGACAACTCAGAAGGCGCCTCAGCAGACACCGGCTGAGGCGCCGGCGCTGCAATCCGGTCGACGTTCTTTCGTCCCCCGGCCCCTTTCGTTTTGTTCCGTTTTGACGTGCGGCCCATGCCGGAGGGGTTCAGTCTTGCACTCCGGCGCGCGAACGTCAACGCGGTCACTTCGAAATCACGGTCGAGGAAACTTTTTTGAAGTTGTTGTCAACAACAGCGTCCGGCCCGCAACAAGTCAAGCGACAACGGGTCGCCTGGCAAAGACGGACGCGACCCGCGGGGTTTCGGTCAGCATTCGCACGAACGCGAATGGGTGATCCGCAACGGAGAGGTCTATCCGCGAGCGAATAAGGAGAGTTTCATGACGTTACGGAGAATGCTGTATCTAGCAGCGGTTCTCGCTATTTTGTCCGCATCCTCGGCGATGCTGTGGGGCCAAACTTCTTTCGGCGGCGTAAATGGTACCGTCTCGGACGGCTCGGGCGCCGTAGTGCCCGGTGCGAACGTCGTCCTGACCAACGCCGACACGGCGATCGACAACGACACCACGACGAACGGCAGCGGGTTTTTCACCTTCGTCAATCTGCGGCCGGGGCGATACTCCCTCAAGATCGAGTCCCCCGGGTTCAAAGCCGTGGAAGTCCCGGTTTTCCCGGTTGGAACGAACCAGACCGTCGTTCAAAACGTCGCGCTCGAAGTCGGCGCTGTGACCGAGACGGTCGAGGTGACCACGCAGGGGGAGCTGCTGCAGGCTTCGTCGGCCGAGCTCGGCAACGTCATCGAGGAAGAAGTCGTTCACGATCTGCCGTTGAACGGACGCAACTTCACACAGCTCATTCTGCTGAACACCGGCGTCAGCCCGGTCTCCACTGCGCAAGGCGACAAACGGGAGATGGGTTTTGGGACGGAAGGAAACACCGGCCTGCCTGGCTCTACGATTGCAAACGCCTCGATTCAGGGACAACAGAACCGCTCGAAGGTTTACTACTACGACGGAATCATCAACACCAGCATCCGCGGTACGAGCTACACGGTCGTGCCGGACATCGACATGATCCAGGAATTCAAAGTCCAGGCGCACAATGACAAAGCCGAGTACGGCGGCGTGACCGGCGGCGTGGTGAATATGACGTCGAAGTCAGGAACGAATCGGTTTCACGGTTCCGGCGTGTGGCTCGTGCGCAACGACTTCTTCGACGCCCGCGATCCCTTCGCCGACTCGCAGCGCACGGACCCGCCGCCCTTCCGGCAGAATCAATTCGCCGTCAGCGGCGGCGGCCCGATCGTCCGCAACAAGACCTTCTTCTACGCAGGTTACGACGGGTGGCGCTACCGCGACGTCGACAACCAACAGCTGCAAGTTCCGACCGACGCTATCGTCAGCGGCGACTTTTCGAATTCTTTCTATGGCAAGGACATCTTCAATCCTTTCTCGCAGCGCGTCAACAGCGCAGGCGAGCTGGTTCGCGACCAGTTTGCCAACAATACGATCCCGTCGAGCATGATCAATCAACAGATGAGTGGTCTTCTGGATACTTACCGGGTGCGTCCGAATCTCGGCGGCGACCCGAGTTACAACTTCCGTCAGCAGCGCTCCAGGAAGCACGACGCGAATAGCTATCAAATCCGCCTGGACCATCACTTCAGCACGAAGGACAATGTGTTCTTCCGCTGGAACGAGCAGCGGCTTAACATTCTCGACCCGACCGGCGATCGCTCCGGCACCACGCGCGACGGCATCAACCGCAACTACGGCGGCGGCTGGATCCATTCCTTTTCGCCGACGGTGATCCTCGAGCTGCGCGGCGGCGCGGCGACGCAGCCGAACACGTCGATCAACAACCAGCACGAGGCGGGCTTGGAGCCGATTCAGCAATTGGGCTTTGCTGACCTCGACCGCTTCGGCGGCCTCGAGGTTCAGACCGAAGGTACGCCCTGGAGCGGCGTCACATACGGCGTCGGCGGTCCGTCTGACCGCGACAACCCCAACTACAGCTTCTCGAGCAACCTGACGTTCATCCGCGGCAATCACAACATGAAGACCGGCTTCCAGTACGTCCGCAACGACCGTCTACAAGTCAACAACGCGCAGACGTTTGAGTTCGACAACGTGACGACGGACAACCCGCTGGCTACGGGCACTGCGGGGGATGACATCGCCTCGATCCTGCTGGGCACGCCGTCCAGGTATCAAGGCCAGGGGCCGGAATTCGGCTCGCTGCAGTTCTACATCCAGTCTTGGGCGGCGTTCTTGCAGGACGAATGGAAAGTGCGGCCCAACTTCACGATGACTTGGGGACTGCGCTACGACTACGTCACGCGCTCGATCGGCAAGACGGACGCGATGATGCAGAGCGGACCGGACATGGCGACCGGCGACTGGCTGATCGCGCTTCCGGAGCTTCCCGGCCCGTGCGCACAGGTGCGTTCGTCGCCCTGCATTCCGCACGACAGCATTCAGGAAGTCTCGTCGTACGAGCGGATCAAGGTCACCGGCGCACGCAATAACCTGCTGAGCCCGATCCGCAACAACTGGGGCCCGCGCCTGGGGTTTGCCTGGCAAGTCGACCCGAAGACGGTAGTGCGCGGGGGCTATGCGCTCATGTGGGACGCCTTCGCATCGCGCGGGCAGTACTCCCAGCACCAGTTCGAGTTCTGGGGCTGGCCGCAGAGCAGCGGCTTCGACACCGGCGTCGTGAACCGCTTGAGCGACGACATTCAAACCGTCGATCAACTGCAGGGCGCGTTTCCGATCGTGCAGCCACAGCCCGAGCCTTGGAACGCTTCAGGCTGGTTCAACGACCCCGAACGCGGCAACTCCCACTCGCACCAGTGGAACATCGAGATTCAGCGCCAGCTCTCGACCAGCGTCATGGGCTCGTTGGCTTATGTCGGCAGCGACACGGGAGGACTCGAGTACACCGGCATGTTCAACGTCGGCGCTCCCGGCCCCGGTACGCCGGACGAGGTCAACGCGCGGCGCCCGTGGCCGCACATGAAGGCCGAGGCGCTGTGGGAAACCTCCACAGGCTTTGCGAGCTACCACTCGCTGCAGGCCAAGCTGAACAAGCGTTACGACAACGGCATGGCTTTGTTGCTCTCTTATACGTGGTCAAAGTCGATCGATACGTCGAGCGGCTGGTTCGGCACGGAGAACGAAATCGGCGGACGCGGCGTCCAGAACTTCCACGACATCCAGTCGAACAAAGGTCTGTCCGGCTACGACGTGCCGCACATCTTGACTGCCGGCTTCTTGTGGGATCTTCCCATTGGCCGCGGCAAGCCTCACCTCAGCGGCGGGCCCTTGGCGAACGTTCTGGGCAACTGGCAGATGAACTGGCTCGTCACCGCACGCGCCGGCCAGCCCGTGACGCCGGACGTGGGCGGAGACTTGGCGAACGTCGGCGGGCGCAGCGGCTGGAACTACATGCGGCCCGATCTGATCGGCGATCCCAATCTCAGCAACCCGACAGCCGAGCGGTGGTTCAACGCCGACGCCTTCGCCATACCCAGGTTCCGCTATGGCACGGCCGGCCGAAGTTTGTTCCGGACCGACGACGAATACAACTTCGACTTCTCGCTGTTCAAGAAGATTCCATTCGGCGAGACCAAGGTGCTGACCTTGCGGTTCGAGGCGTTCAATATCTTCAACCACATCGACCTTGGATCCCCGAGCACCCGCGTGGACCAGCCCAATCCCGGCAGAATTACCAGCGCGGCCCACAATCCGAGGCAGATGCAGTTCGGCGTGAAATACGTGTTCTAACCCCCAAACTGTAACCGTGGCCGGCGGCTTGTCACGTACGAGAGCCGCCGGCCGACTTTTTTCCGAATTGCCGGGAGCGGATTTCGAGCCGCGACCGACATCGAGCGCAAGACGATGTCACGCGACGATTCGATCTTCATTCGGATGCGGTCGGGCGGCGGCTTTGTGGGCCGCTTTTCCAAGTCTTTTCCGTAGCGCCGCGAGGTCCGTCAACAACAGCGCCTCCGAGGATACTCTCTGTTCTGATGTCAATTCGAACCCCATTCCGCCACGTTCTCCTTCTCGCGTTCTGCGCCGCGATTTCGATGGCGCCGGGGTCCGCGGCGGCGCAAGACCGCGCCGCCTGGATGCGTGACGCCAAATTCGGCGTGATGACGCATTTCCTCGCCGAGTGGATCGCCCCCGAAGCGCACGAGAGCGTCGAAACGTGGAACGCGCTGGTCGACGCGTTCGACGCGAAGGGGCTCGCCGAGCAGCTCGAGTCGGTCGGGGCGTCCTACTACGTCCTGACCATGGGGCAGAACTCCGGCTTCTACATCGCGCCGAACGCGGCCTACGACAAATACGTCGGCATTTCCCCGAGCCACTGCTCGCGGCGCGACCTCGTCGCGGACGTGTACGAGGAGCTCGCGGCCCGCGGGATCAAACTGATCGTCTATCTGCCCTCCGGCGCGCCCAACAGCGACGACGTCGCGAAACGGGAGCTGCAATGGACGAACGGTCCGCACCGCAACAAGGAATTCCAGACGATGTGGGAGGCGATTATCCGCGAATGGGGCGAGCGTTGGGGCGAGAAGGTCGTCGGCTGGTGGTTCGACGGTTGCTATTGGCCGAACACGATGTACCGCACGGATGAGACGCCGAATTTCGATAGTTTTGCGGCGGCGGCGCGCGCGGGGAACCCGAACCGTGCGCTCGCGTTCAACCCCGGCGTCGTCAACCGCACGATCTCGATCACGCCGCAGGATGACTTCATTGCCGGCGAGATCAGCGACCCCGAGAAAATGGACATCCGGCGCGTCTACGACGGCAATGTTGACGGCGCGCAGTTGCAGATCTTGAGCTACCTCGGCAGGACCTGGGGCCGCTTGCCGTTGCGCTTCAGCGACCAGCAGGCGATCGGCTACACGAAGAAGGTTCTCGACGAGGGCGGCGCCTTCACCTGGGACGTCCCGATCCAGCCGAACGGGCGGCTGAGCGACGCCGTCGTCAAGCAACTGCAAGCTATCCGCGCCGCCGTTGCGCGAGACTGAGCGAGACATGAAACAAAGCCCGCCCACGGTTCGCCGGCTCGCGGCGATCCTTTCTGCTCGCCGGTCTGGCGGCGCCGCTTGCGGCGTCTGCGCAGTCGGCTCCCGCAGACGTGGCGGACTCGCTGCTCCAAGTCGACTCCCGCAAGCTGGTCTCCGCCGCGGACCTGCGCTACGACGCGCCCGTCGCGCGCAGCGAGGAGGGCATCCCCATCGGCAACGGCCGCATGGGAAGCCTCGTCTGGACCACTCCGAATCAAATCCGACTGCAGATCAATCGCGTCGACGTCTACGCCTCGAACAGCGCCTCGAACAGTTTCTTCGAACGCCACAGCGACTATTGCGGAGGTTGCGGTTTCGCCGGCCTCGACTTCGGCGACGAAGTGTTTGGCTCAGGCGCTTTCGAGCAGCATCTCGCGGTCTACGATGGCTTGCTGACCACGAACGGCCGCGGCGTTTCCACGCGTGCGCTCGCCTGGAACGAGCGCGACGTCCTGGCGTTCGAAGTGGACGACCAGCGACCACACCCCGCCCCGATCCGCATCAACCTGCGCATGCTGCGCTACGCCACGCAGGACGCGGGCGGCGACTTCGAGAGCCTCGTTGAAAGCCATTCCGTGCGGGTGCGGACGGGCTCGCACACCGCGACGTCCCAGCTCGTCATCGACGGCGATCGCATTCTGCTGCTCCAGGAGTTCCGCGAAGGAAACTACTGCAACAAATCGGCGGTCGCCATCGTTACCGTGGGGCGCGAGTCGGAGCCGCGGATCGCGAACGAGTCCGAGGTTCGGTTGGACTTGGCGGCAGGCGGCGGCGCTTTCACCTGTTTGATCGCGTCGGCGGCGACGTTCGACCCGGAAGCCGATGTCGCTGCATTGGCATTGGGGGAGCTGGACGCGGCCTCGCAGGCTGGGTTCGAGGGTTTGGCTGACTCGAACCGTCGCTGGTGGAGCGGCTTCTGGTCGCGCTCCTTCGTCTCGCTCGACAGCGAAGACGGCGAAGCAAACTACGTCACGGCCAACTACCACTACTTCGCCTATCTGATGGCGTGCTGCTCGCGCGGCTCGCTGCCCTTCAAGTTCAACGGCATGCTTTGGAGCACCGGCGGCGACGTGCGCGCCTGGGGCTCGCAGCACTGGTTCGCCAACTTGAGCTGCTACTACGAGCCGCTGCCGGAGACCAACCGCTTCGAGCTGATGGACCCGGCGTTCGGCATGTACTTTGACATGCGCGATGCCTGCGCGCTGGCGGCCCGCCAGCAGTGGGGCAGCCAAGGGATCTACATCCCGGAAACGACCTTTTTCGACGGCCTGGAGCGCCTCCCCGACGACATCGCTGCGGAGATGCGCGATCTCTACTTGCTGCGCAAGCCCTGGGAGGAACGCTCGCCGCGCTTTCTCGAATACGCCCGCACGAAGCTCGGCCACTCCAGCCGCTGGAACTGGATCGGCGGCGGCCAATGGATCAACGGCCGCTGGCGGATCGAGGAGAAGGGCTTCGGGCCGTTCGCCCAGGTCAATCACATCCTCGGAACCACGGCCAAGGTCGCGTATCTGTTCTGGCGGCGCTACGAGTTCACGCTCGACCGCGACTGGCTGCGCGACAAGGCGTATCCGATGCTGCGCGGAGCGGCGGAATTCTACCGTAACTTCCCGGCGTTTTCCAAAAGCGCGGACGGCAAGTGGCACATCGAAAACGTCAACAGCAATGAGTCCGTGCTGGGCGCGCGCGACACGGACGAGGATCTTTCGGCTATGCGCGGCTTGTTCGCCGCCGCCGTGCGCGCCTCCGCGATCCTCGACCAGGATCACGAGCTCCAGATCCATTGGCGCGAGATTCTCGACAACCTCGCGTCGTTGCCGACGAGCGACCATCCCGACGCGCTAAAGCGGGAAGGCTACGACGGACCGCGCGTGTGGGTGCGAGGTTTGAAGCCTGCGGTCAAGGGCGGCTTTCTGCCCGATCCCAACAGCCTCCCGCAGTGGTTCTTCGACCTCTGCACCCTCGAATCGAACGACGCGGAAGCGCGCGAGACCGCCGAGAACACCTTCGCGGCATACTTTCGCTCCGGCATCGCCAAGGACACGCCGGTCGGCGTGCTCTCCAAGCTCGCTATCGCCGCCGCGACCCTCGGCAAGGCCGACGCGGTCCGCTATCTCATCCCCAACCAGATGCGCGTCCTGCGCGAAGAGCGCGGTCAGGCTTACAAAGGCGGAGGCGTGCTGGCCAACCGCCTCACCCTGCGCGAAGGCCATCAGGCGCTCGATGCGCAACGCCTGGGCCGCACCTCCGAGGCGCTGCATCTAGCGCTCGTGCAAAGCAATTCTGCGAGCCCCGCCGGCGATCCCGTGTTGCGAGTTTTTCCAGCCTGTCCCCGCGAATGGAACGCGGCGTTTCGCCTGCTCGCCCGCGGGGGCTTCCTGGTCGCATCGTCCATGCGCGACGGCAAGGTCGCGTTCGTCGAGATCGAGTCCCGCATGGGCTCGATCTGCCGCCTGCGCAATCCTTGGCCGGGGGAATCAGCGACGCTGTACCGCGACTGGCGCCGGGGCGAGGAGCTCGACGGCGGGTTGCTCGAATTCCCGACCAATCGCGGCGAAACGATCCTGGTCGTCCCGCGCGGCGCCAACCCGTCCAAGCTCAGGCAGTCCATTCCCGCCTAGCGCACAACCGGAACCATGCCCATGTTCAAGCAAACACTCTTTCACACAGGGAGGACCGCGGCGGCAGCCGCGGCCTGGCCGCTCGTCCTAGCCGCAACCCTCGCCCTTCCAGGGCCGGCGCCTCTGCACGCCGACATCTATGGAGCGCCCGCAGTCGTCGTCTCCCAGCAGGGCGGCGACTGGGTCCTGCAAGGACAGAAGCGCAAGGTCGTTCTGAAACAAAAGGACATGTCCATCCTCATTCAGACCGGCAAGACCCAGTGGAAGATGGTTCCCGCAGCCGCCGACGGCCTCCGCCTCAATACCGGCGATGACGAATTCAACGTCAGCCTCACCGACGCCGAGACGGCAACGGTCGAGCCCTACGAAACCGGCTACAAGACCGGCGTCAAGATCACCCTCGGCGGCTTCCGCGACAACGGCATTCGCGCCCCGGGAACGACGGTCGATCTGACCCTCTACCTCACCATGTGCCTCGAGGGCGAGGCCGAAGAGCTGGTCTTCGAAGCCATGGCGCGCGAGGGCGACGCGACCGTGCGCGAGCTGCACTGGCCGACCCCCGTCGACGGCCGCGAGGTCGACGCCACCGTGCTCAGCAACGATGACGGCGCCCTGCTGCCGCGCAACTGGCCCAAGCCCTACCACCCCATCCATCGCGCCCAGGGCGACACGTCCGTCATCCAGAGCAACTTGATCGAATCGTGGTCGATGTCGTGGTGGGGCTTCCAGAAGGGCGGCGACGCGATGATCGTCATCGTCGAAACTCCCGACGACGCCGCGTACACCTTCTCGCATCCCGCCGGCGGCCCCACCTCCATCGGTCCATCCTGGCGGGCGCAGCTCGGCCGCTTCGGCTACTCCCGCAGGCTGCGGATGGATTTTCTCGAAGGGACCAACTACGTCGGCCTGGCGAAGCGCTATCGCCGTTATGTGCAGGACACCGGGTTGTTCGTCTCGCTCAAAGAGAAGATCGCGCGGAATCCCACGGTCGAGAATCTCATCGGGCATCCCTTCACCGGAGCGCGGGTGCTCCGCAACCTCAACCCCGAAAGCACGCGCTTCGATAAGGAACACCCGGAAAACAACTACCGTCTGACAACCTTCGCTGAGAACGTGGAGCGGCTGCGGCGTCTGAAGAGCCAAGGCCTGGAACACCTCAACGTCAGCCTCTCCGGCTGGCTCACGTTGGGCTACGACCGGCGAACGCCTGACGCCCTGCCGCCCAGCGAGGAAGCCGGCGGTTGGGAAGGCATGAAGGCCTTCTTCGACGCCTGCAAGGAGCTCGAGTATACCTGCTGGGTCCACGATCAATACCGTGACTACTATCTCGACGCGCCTTCCTGGAACCCGGACTTCGCCGTCCACGAGGAGGATCAGGTCCGCCCCACCGCAGCTTTCCCCGGCACGCGCTTCGGCCACTTCTGGAAAGACGGCTACATCCCGCTGATGAACAACTGGGACGGCGGCGCGCAGGGCTACCTGAATTCCGGCTTCATGCTCGGCCACGTCAAGAAGAACTTCGCGCTGATGGCTAAGCACGGCGTGAAACCGGCGGGGAGCTACCAGGATGTCTTCGGCTACGTTCCGCCGGACGAGGACTTCAACCCCGAGCATCCCATGACGCGCACAGAGTCGATGCAGGCGCGCGCGGCCGTGCTGCAATGGGTGCGCAACAACGTCGGCATCGCCGGCACCGAAGACGGCGCGGATTGGACGATCCCCTACGTCGACTACGTGACGTCGCGGCTGAACCGCAGTCCCAGCAGCGGCAACGACGAATCGAGCCTGCCGGCCATCGAGGTTCCGCTCTACGAGCTCGTCTATCACGACGCCGTCGTGACGAGCTATTCGGCAGGGAACCTGCGCGGGTTCCTGCACGCCAGCGCGCCCTCGATGTACTCCGAAGGCCCGGAGCTCGAGCAGGCCCGCAGAATGGCGGCGCTGCACGCACGCGTCGGCCTACTCGAGATGACCAATCACGAGTTTCTCGACAAGGAGCAAAGCAAAGAACGAACGACCTTTGCGGACGGAACCACGGTGACGGTCGACTGGGACCGGCAGACAGTGGAGATCCAACCTGAGCTCGAATGACGTTGCCCTGGCGCCAACGCTTACGAGCCCAACAGAACCGCGTCCGCAAGGGCGCGGACCGCACAGCGTCTCAACTCAGAACGAGAACCGCAGACCCAACTGCAACACCCGCGGCGCGTGCGCCGCCTCGGTCACGCGCCCAGCTCCGGCTTCCCCGATGTTGGTTCCCGGCGGCGCCCAGTCGATGTGGTTGAACAGATTGAACGCCTCCAGCCGCACCTGCAGCCTCGCCTCGCCGTCGGCCTGCAGTCGCACGTTCCGGAACAGCGACAGGTCCGCGTTGAACACCGCGTCGCTTCGCAGCACGTTGCGCCCGAAATTCCCAAACGCGAATCGCGGGATCGCAAAGGCGTCCGTATTGAAATAACGGTCGACCGTCCGACCGCCCAGGCGCGGATCTCCGACCAGATTCGGCCGCGCGTAGCGCCAGTTGCGCCGCTCGGCGCCAATGTTGGCCACATCCCCGTTTACCGCCAGATTGAAAGGCTGTCCGGAGCGCCAACTTACAATCGAGCTCATCTGCCAATCGCCCAACAAGGCGCGGCCCAACCCACGCCGAAACCGGGCCTTGCCCTTGCCGAACGACGGCTCCCAAACGGTATACCAAGAGACGTAGTGCGGCACGTCGTAGGACGACACGCTGCGGTTCGACGCCGGGTCGTGATAGTTCTGGACGCCCGCGCTGCCTCCCGGTCCATTCTCGACGCCGAACCAGCCGCTACTCGTGTCGATGGACTTCGACCACGTATAGGACAACTGACTCTGAAATCCTTCCGAGAATCGCCGCCGCACCTTGAGCTGGAAGGCGTTGTAGTGCGAGCGCCCGATGCTGCGGCTGTAAAGGAAACCTCCGCCCATGTACGGCACGGGACGGCGAGCGTCGACCTCCTCGGGCGAGCCCGGCCCGGGCGCCGGCGCAGTATTGGCAAGGCCGGAATAGTCCAACCTCCCGTTCGAGCTTCCGACGTAGGCGACCGAAGCCATCAGATTGGGGTCGAGCTGTCGCTGGATCTCGAGGTTCCACTGGTGCGAGTAGGCATTCTTGCGGTCGGGGTCGTTCGTCCAGCCGGTGAGGTTCCAAGGCGTGGGCTCCGGCAAGACGTGGGGGAAGCGCCCCTGGATGTCTTCGATGCGCCGCGGCGCTTCGTCCAACCCGTTCGCCGACCCGAGAAAGCCCGGTGAGGCGGGCCAGCGCGCTTCGACATTGTGTTGGATGTACTGGCTATTTCCGATCAACGCGTCCCAATAGAGGCCGTATCCCGCGCGCACGACGGTTTTCTCCGACGCTCGCCATGCGATGCCAACGCGAGGCCCCCAGTTGTCCCAAATCTCCTTTGGGATGAAGCTCGGGCTACCGGCGAGAACGATGCGGTCGCCATGCGGAATCGCGGCAAGCCCGCTGCCGGGGATGCACGGCGCTTGCAGGACCAGATCGCATGGCGGCGGCATGGTCTCCGCGCCGATCAGGTAACGGCCGGTATCGAGGTCCGGCCCCGCCATCAGCCCGCCGCGCAAGCTCGGCGCGTCATTGTGATCGAACCGCAGGCCCGCATTGATGGTGAGCGACGGCCGCACCCGCCACTCGTCCTGAAAGTAGCCCGACCAGCTCGCTGAGCCGAAATCGATGGTGCCCTCGTCCGGAAGCTCGCCCGTAAACCGGGACGGCAACCCCAACAGCGCGGACGCGAGCGAGACGCCGGTCGTACCGAGCATCTGCGGATCGCTCGTCGCCTGGTCGTCGAACTCGTAGGACTGAAACTGGTTCGTCTGTAGCCGGCGGACCCCGATCCTTTGGTAGCCGGCCTTGAAGGTATGGTCGCCGCGCACCCAGGTCAGGTCGGCGGAAACGCTGCGGGTCGGGTTCTCGCGCACCTCCGGGCCGCGCGGGTTGACTTCGCCCCAGGGCGACGACAGCCGGACGCCAACCCCGGCGAAGCGGTCGACGTCGGCAAAACCAAGCCGCCGTAAGCCTTCGAGGCCTTCCCTATGCGGGAACAGGCGCTCGAAATCCCGGCGCGCAACCCCGGCGCGGACGCCAAGGCTCAACGTGGGCGCGAAGAAGTGCGTCCAACCGCCGCCGTAGTTGTCCGCCGTCATCACGGAGTCGGTCGAGGACTTGAGCCCGCCCGGGTTGACGGCCGCCCGGGTCATGCGGCTCCAGCGGAAGAAGACGTCATCCCGACGCGTCGTGTGATCGTCAACCTTGACCTGAAAGCTCTCCGAATCGTCGCGCGCCGAGGACGCGTTGATGAAGTTGTGGACGGGATCCAGGTAGTTCGGGGGATCGGCGTAGGTTTCGAGGAACCCGCGCATTTGGCTCGAGATGCGCGCCTCCGGGATCCGGTTGTTGACGATCGGGTCGCGGACCAAAGCGCCGTCGGGGCCGCGCCGCGTGGTGTAAGGATCGTAGATGTCCCGGCCGGCGATGGAGCTCGAGAAGTCGCCCGCGAGCTCGGCGGCGTCCGGCACGCGGCCGAAGATTTGGGACGGCTTGCGGTAGCGCCAGCCTTCGTAGCCCGCGGAGAAGAACGCACGGTCGCGCAGGATCGGCCCCAACAGAGAGGCGCCGAACTGGTTTTGGCGGAATGGCGCCGGCGAGCTTCTTTGGGCGTCCTTGAAGGGGTCGCGCGCGTCCAAGGCGTCATTGCGCACCGCCCAGAAAGCGGTCCCGTGGAATTCGTTCGTCCCGGACTTGGAAATGAGGTTGATGACGCCTCCCGTCACTCCTCCGATCTCCACGCGGTCGTCGTGCGACTGGACCCTGAATTCCTGCAACAGATCGAGGTTCGGCAGCACCGCATAGGTGCTGATGCGGAAGTCGGTGTTGATGATCCCATCGAGGTAGACGATCTGCGAGCGGTTCTGCTGGCCGTTGAACGAGGGACGCACCACCGGCGTGTCCGGGATCGCCGTTACGGAGCCGTCGTTCGAGCCGGCCACCGACCCTTGCGCCGTGCTCACCGGCGTGGCGCCGGTCGTGAGGGTCAGCAGCGCGGTATAGTTGCGTCCGTTCAGCGGCAGGGCCTCCACCGCCTTCTGCGAGACGGCGTCCCCAAGCGATGCCGAGTCGGAGTCCAGCAGGCCCGCCGCCTCGACGTCCACGCGCTCCGCCACCTGGGCGACACTCAGGGTCACGTCCATGCGCAGGCGCTGATTCACTTCGAGCTTCACGGCGCCGTTCGTCGTCACCATAAAGCCATCGCGCTGTGCGGTCAGGCTGTAAACGCCCGGCTGCAACGCGGGAATCGAATAGTAGCCGCTCCCGTTGGAGACGGTCCTGCGCAGCACGCCGGTCTCGACGTTGGCGATCGTAATCCTCGCCTCGGGCAGCACCGAGCCGGTGGCGTCCCAGATCAGCCCGAGGATTTCCGCGGCGGAAGCGTCCTGCGCGATGAAGCTCAGCAGGCAGACAATGCCGAGTGCGCCGGACGAGATCCGCCGGGTCCGGGTCATCGCGCCTCCGCGGTTCGCTCCAGCGCCTCCAGCGCCCTGGCCAGCCGCATCAGGGCCTCATCCGATTCTTTGTCGCCGAGAGCGCGAGAGTCCGCCCTGACCGCAAGAAGTTGCGCGGTCTCCTGGTAGAGTACGTTCGCCTGGGAAACCGCGGCGTCGGCCGAGCCCTTCCAGTCCGCGGCTCCATCGGACGACCTTTTGCGCCGGACGGTGAGACCGCGATCCGCGAGGATCGCGTCGAGGGCCGGAGCGATCCAGCGCTTCGCCTCCACGGCCGCCGTGCGGACTCCGGTCCAGTGATCGCGCAGCAACCTCTCGAGCGCCCGTCGCGGCGACGGTTCCGCCACTTGCTCCAGCGCGTCGGCCAGCCGCCGCGCCTCCAGAGCCTGCGCCAGCGCCGACTGAGCGCGGGTAATGGCGCCGTCGGCGAACGTCATCATGCGGCCGCTGACTTCCGTCCCGGCGGCGCGCCCGTCCGGCAGATCATGCTCCGCGAAATAGCGCTCCAGGTCACCCTGCAGAGGCAAGCGCGGCAGAGCCACGGGGCCCGTGGGTCGATGGAGTCCGCCGACATCGGGCGGCGGAAGAGCTGCGGACTCGCGCGTTTCGCCAGGAGCCTCAACTCGGATGTCGAGCAGGCTAGCGCCTTCGGCGGCGGCCAACCGCTCGAGCAGCCGCGCACGCGCCTGTTGCGATTCAGCGGCTCCTTTGACGACGACCGAATCCTCGCCGCGGGTCGCCTGGACGCCTTGATCGAGGCACATCCCAAGATCGTGCAAAACCGCTAGCGCATGCACCCACGCCGCGTCGAGCTCCCTCCGGCTGGGCGGAGGCGCCGACGCCTCGATAGCGGCGGGCGGCCCTGCTGTATGCGGTTGGGCGTTCGAAAGCTCCGGCGCCGCACGGACGCCCTCGGGAAGAGCCGGAGTGAAAATGGCGGCGCGCACCTCCGCGGGCGCCAGGGTGCGCCGGCCGTCAGCGCGAATCGTGAGCTCCGACATCCGGCCGCTGCGCTCCACCCGCAGATGCAGAGTCAGCGGTTCGTGCGTGCGCGCGTCGACGTCCAGCGTGATCGTCGCTTCGCCGTCCTCGACCTGTCGCGTCGCGCGGAGCCGCAGAACGTCGCCGCCGCCGTTGCCGGCCCCCTTCACACGAACGGTCAATCCCGCATCGTCCGCCCAGCCGCGCGCGCCATCCGCAAGCGAAAGCGGTCGCAAAGGCCGGCGCTCGAGCCAACGGATGAACGCCATGGAGAGATCGGCCGGGCCGGACGAGTCGGCGGCCAGGTCAAGAGGCCGGGAGAACCCGCCGCATCGTAGGACGTCTCGAACAGCCGTGGACCGCGCGAGCGATCGTAGACCGTCGCCGCGACATGGCCGTCTTCGGCCGAGCGCCACGTCGCATGGCGGACGCCGCCTTTCACGTCCGCCCAGCGGCTCGCCGATCGCCGCCCGCCCGGGTCCGTCCATACTTGCAGCTCGCCGCTCTCGGCCGCCTCCGCCCCGGGCGTCTCGCGCAGCTCGATTCGGTAGGCTTGCCAAACGGCCTCCGACTGGAAGGCGGACTCCTGCTGGGCGGCTTGCGCCAGGACCTCTCCATTCGTCGGGGCCTCTCTCGGCGTCGGGCTCCACAGCAGCGCGCCGACCGCCGCGGCGGCCGCCAGCGCCGCGGCGGCGATCCAAGGCGTCCTCCAGGCGCCGCCGGCGGGAACCGGCCGCTCCCGTTCGCGCGCATCCTCGTACTCCTGGATCGAGCGCTCGATTCGGGCGCGGGCTCGCCGGACGTTCTCGGGGCCCAGCGCGTCCTCCTGTTGCGAAGCCGTGCGCAAACCCCGCGTCTCGAACAACGCCTCCTCGTACGACGCGCGGCAGCCGCCGCACGACGACAAGTGCCGCTCGACGAGCGCACGCTCGTTCGCCGGAAGCTCGCCGATCGCATACGCGAGCAACACCGTCTCGCCTGGGCAGCCGCTGATGGCCGTCATGCCCGTCCGTTGACCTCGACTGGACGTATGCTTGGCGTCTCCTCGTCTTTGGCTCGTCGCATCTTGCGCGAAGCGCGCAGGATCAGAACTCCCACCGACCCGGTCGTTAGCCCCATCCGCTCGGCGATCTGGCGGTAGCGGTAGCCCTCGGCGCGCAGCAGGATCGCTTCCTCTTCGCGCTCGGACAGTAAGGAGAGGTAGTCCGCCAAAGCGAGCCCGTCCGCTTCGAGGTTGGCGTCAGGCTTTTCTTCAAAGCAGGCCAAGAATTCGAATTCGGAATTGGGCAGCAGCACCTCGCCGCGTTGGGAACGCCAATGATTACGCAACTGATTGCGGACCGTGGCAACCAACCAAGCCCGCGGACAGGCGATCTCGACCCCTTCGCGCAGGTTCTTGTAGAGCGCCAGGTAGGCTTCTTGCGCGAACTCCTCCGCCAGCGCGCTCGAGCCGCATCCATGCCTGCCGTAGCGGACGAGCGACGCGTACCACTCGTCGAACAAACGTGTAATGACCCGCGAGGCTTCGCGTCGTTCCATGGACCCCGTCGCGCGTCCGATCGTGCAGGGGCGCGGCGACGCCTTGCAAGGTACTGAAATATCAGCTCGGTGTCAAGAGAACCGGGGGAATTGCAACTTCTTCGTTTGGAGCAAAATAAGACGGCTGGCCGCGCGGAGGGCGCGTACGATGTTAACGAGAACATCTTTTTGCAAAATGACGCGCCTCTCGGACGATCGTAACGGCGCTGCGGACCGCGCCTCCAGACGCCGCGGCCGGCTGCGCTCGAGCGCTTGCTTTGGCGTCCTGCTGCTTGCGCTAGGCGCGGCTGCGGCGGATGACGATGCCTTGCGCTCCGCGAGCCGGTTGCTGGCCGCCGGCAACGCGACGCAAGCCGTCGAGCAGCTTCGCGCATTTGTCGCCGCCAACCCCCAAAGCGCGGACGGTCACCGCCTGCTTGGCATCGCGTACGCACTCTCGCCGCAGCGGACCCTGGCGCTCGAAACCCTCCGGCGCGCCGTCGAGCTCGCGCCCGGCGACCCTCGGAATCGCCTCTCGTTCGCCCAAGCGCTCGCGCGGTTTGGCGAGAACGGACAGGCGCGGGAGCAGTACGCCCAGGCGCTCGCGATCGACGGATCACTCGCGGCGGCGCACGAAGGCCTGGCTCTCCTGCTCGCGATGGACGGCGATTTGGAGAGCGCCGCCGCCGGGTTCTCGCAGGCCCTGAAGCTTGTCAGCGCCCCGGCCGACCGCGCACGACTGCTCTACCTGCTCGGCAAGGCGCAAAGCCAGCTCGGACGAACGGAACAGGCGACGGCAAGTCTGCGGGAGGCGACCGAACTGGCGCCGGCTTTCGGCCAGGCGTACCTCGAACTGGCCCGCCTCCTGGCGGAGCGCCAGGAGCCCGAAGGAGCTGAACACGTCTTCGTAAGAGCGGCGGAGCTGCTGCCTGAAAGCGCTGAGGCGCACCGTCTACTGGGACAGTTCCACCTGCGTGCGCGAAGGGCTGAAAGCGCTATTGCGCCCCTCCGCGAGGCGATCGAGATCGATCCGAACGACCGCGCCGCCGCCCTCGCGCTTGGCCGCGCCTTGCGCGCCTCCGGTCAAGTCGAGGAAGCCCGCCGCCTAATGGCAGCGCTGGCCGCGAAGAACGAGGACAGGGCTCTGACCGACGCCGAGATCGCCGCGGCCGGTGCGCTCAACAACGAAGGCGTCGAGTTCGAAAAAGAGCAGCGCTACGAAGAAGCCCTCGACAAATACCGGGAAGCCATCGCCATGGCGCCCGCGGATGTCCGCTTTCGCCGCAATGCAGGGCTCGTGCTGAGCCGGCTCGGCCGCTGGGAAGAGGCGAAAGTCGAGTTGCGCGAGGTTCTGCGCCTCGAGCCTGGCGATTCTACCGCGACGCAGGCGCTTTACACGGTCCTCGAACGCGCCCCCGACCCGCAATGAGCGTCGGTCCGAGCATCGTCGCCTGGGGACTCGCTCTGGCCGCGGCGGCGGGCGCGCAGCAGGCGCCGATCTATTTCTCAGCGGGCAAGATCCCGTTCCGCCTCGAGAATTCCGAATCCGAGAATCGCTACGCGCCGGAAACCATGGCCGGGGGCGTCGCGCTGTTCGACTACGACGGCGACGGCGACCTGGACATCTTTTTCGCCAACGGTGCGCCATTGCCGGATGCAGTGAAGAAATCCGCGGCCGACCACAACCGCCTGTTCCGCAACGACGGCCGCGCCAACTTCGAGGATGTCACCGAGAAGGCGGGCCTCGCCGGGAAGGGCTTCGACTTCGGCGCCGCCGCAGCGGACTATGACAACGATGGCGACAACGACCTGTTCGTGGCCGGTCTTCACCGCAACGAGCTGTACGAAAACCTTGGCGACGGCACGTTCGCCGACGTCACGGCGCGCTCCGGCATTCGCGCCGAAGACAAAGAATACGGGCCGCTGTGGGCCGTCGCCGGCGCGTGGCTCGACTACGACAACGACGGCCTGCTCGACCTCTTCGTGGTGAACTATCTCGCGTGGCGGCCCGGCTCTGATCCGGCCTGCGACGTCGCCGGAGTCCGCGACTATTGCCATCCGAAGTACTACAAGGGAACGCCAAACAGCTTGTACCGCAACCTCGGCCACGGGCGCTTCGAAGACGTTTCCGCAGCGTCCGGAATTCGCAGTCACATCGGAAAGGGAATGGGCGCGGCGGTCGCGGACTTTGACGGCGACGGACGACCCGACATATTCGTCACCAACGACAAGTTGCCGAATTTTCTGTTCCGCAACCTCGGCGGAGGCCGCTTTCGCGAAATAGCATTCGAGGCCGCCGCAGCTTTGCCCGAGCACGGGCGCGACGTTTCCGGAATGGGCCTCGACGCCCGCGACATCGACAACGACGGCTTGCCGGACGTCGCCTACACAGCGCTGCCGGACGAGACATTTCCGCTGCTCGTCAATACGGCCGACCGGTACTTTGAAGACGCGACGCGCCGTAGCGGACTGGCGGCCGCGACGCGCCGGATGGCCGGCTTCGGCGCAGTGATCGCCGACTTCGACAACGACGGCTGGAAGGACATCTTCTTTTCCAGAGGGGATGTCCAGTCCCACGCCGTGAACGAATCGCTGCCCGTCGCGCAGCACAACACGGCGTTCCGCAACCTGCACGACGGCCGGTTCGCCTTGCTGACCGAAGAAGCCGGCCTGACGAAAGCGTCGCCCAAGCGCCATCGAGGCGTCGCAGCAGGCGACTTCAACGGGGACGGCAAGCTCGACCTGGTCGTTACTGCGCTCACCGACCAGGCCGAAATCTGGCTAAACCAAAGCCCGGGAGCGGACTCTTGGTTGAACGTCGATTTGTTAGGAATCAAGAGCAACCGCAGCGGCATCGGCGCGATCATCCGCGTCGATGCGGGTTCGCATCGGCAGTGGAACACGATGACCGGCAACGGGGGCTACGCGTCCTCGAGCCTCGGGCCGGTTCACTTCGGTTTGGGGCTTACGCGGGGCCTGGTCGATGTGGAGGTCCGGTGGCCATCAGGGCTGGTCCAGCGAGCCCTCGGGGTTGAGCCAAACCAGACCATACGAATTCGTGAAGGGTTCTAGCGCGCACTCGAGTTTTGGACCACGAACTCGCCGTCGCTCGTTCGCGGATCGAAGCAGCTACAGGGCTCCTACCGCATCTTCAACGTGAATTGCTTGTGCGCGCGTTCACCTAAATATTCACCCAATCTCGTTTGGAATAGCAGGGAGTGGCTACGCTGCTGTGGTTTGATTTCAACCAGTTCCAGCACGTTCGAGCCGTCGCATTGCTCTCATAACCCAAAGGTCGAAGGTTCAAATCCTTCCCCCGAAACCAATCTCTTCAACAACTTACGCCAGATCGCTCCGAGCCGTGCAGCGGGTCGTCCAGCGGTTTACGGCGCAAAGTAGGCGTCACGGGGGCCGGGATCCATGTGTTTATCCCCCAGCAGCCTTGCTCTGGGCATCGTTGATCAGCCAGGAACGCCAACCTAGGCCAGTGATGCGGCCGGCCCTGGAAACGCACCTTCCCAAGCTGAATGTCGCGGGTTCGATCCCCGTCTCCCGCTCCATAGAATCAACAGCTTAGGGTGAATTCGCTATTTGGCAAAACACTCCATTAGTGAAGGACTGACGATCAAGCTTGTCGATCGCCTGATCGCCGATCTCGTTGACGATGTGTCGTCTGATTCGGTCTTCCGTGGTGACGGCGGTCGAGAGCTTCCACCGGCGTCGTTTGAACGGAAGGTAGGTCCCGACGATGAACTCGCCGAGCATTGGCGGATCGCGCCGAGACAAGCGCTCGGCTGCGTCCTCGTTGATCGTCGCCATGAACCGCTCGCGCTCGACCTGAGCTTCCGCCTTGGTCATTCGAGCGGCCTGTCCCAGAGTGGTCTGGCGGCGGCGACCGTCCATGTCGTAGTACTTCACGACCCACATAAAGCGGCTGCCCTGCTTGACTCGCTGCAAGCTGCCGCGTTGGTGCCGTTTTCGTCGCATGCTTTCCTCCGATTGCATGCGTCTACGGCGTCGAACCTTGGCCGTGCTCATGATATCGCGACTCGGCGGAGCGCAAGTAGCGGGCCAACGAGTCGCGTCGGATGTAAACGCGCTGGCCGAGGCGCACGGCGGGGAGCGGCTGCGAGTTGGGCACGAGGCCGCGAATCAGGTTGGAGACGTGGGCCTTGGAGCAACGCAGATAGGCGGACGCCTCGGCAAGCGTCAGCAGAGACCCCTGCTGGAGATTGTCGGAAGGAGTCGGTGTTGTGGTCACACATCACAGAGGCAAGACAGCGTGAAGGTCTCAACCGAACTGGCGTCATCGGGAGCTTGCGGGAGTGGCCTCTGGGACCGACCGCACGCGCTATCGCACGGAAAATCGCGAGATGGCTTGAGGTTTTCACCTCTCGCGGACTCAGATGGAGACAAGGTCGGTTTTCGGCCGGTTGCGCCCGATCCTGAACGCTGCTGGAGGGCCTTCATGCCTGCGAGTCGTCTGCGTGCTCTGCTCCTTGCCTGCTGTCTGCTGGGTACGGGAGGGCGACCGTCGCCTGCTCAACTGCCGGCCGGGGGAATCGCCGGGGAGATTCGCGACCCGTCGGGTGCGGCCGTGAGTGGGGCCCGGGTCCTCGCCAGAAACACGGCCATCGCACTCGAACGGTCGGCGACTGGCGACGAGCAAGGAACTTTCGCCCTGCCGCTGTTGCCCCCAGGCGTCTACGAGCTGAGCGTCGAGGCCGAGGGCTTCGAGGACCCGCGCAAGCGAGTCGTGGTTCAGACCGGCGCGACGACGTTCGTGGATGTCAAGCTCTCGGTCGACGTGCTCGAACAGGTGGTCGAGGCGTTGGATTCGCTGCCCCAGCTGCGCTATGACTGGCACGGCGTCGACGGTGTCGTCTCGCGGTTCCAGATCGAGAACCTACCGCTCAATGGGCGAGAGTTCTTCCAGTTGGAGATCCTCCAGCCCGGCGTCACGGCTGCGCCGAGGGCCGGGTTCTTCACCCGACAGTTCGACGTCTCGATTCTGGGGGCTTCGGCAAACGCCACGCGCTACACGATGGATGGCAGCCCCGTCTTCAACCCGCTGACCGGCGGGACTCCGCAGAACTCCTCACAGGAGGTCGTTCAAGAGTTCCAAGTCCAGACCGTCAACTTCGATCTGGCGACCGGCCTAACCGGGGCCGGCGCGGTGAACGTCGTCACACGCTCGGGCGGCAACGAGCTTCATGGCAGCGGGTTCTTCTTCTTTCGCGATCACAACCTCTCGGCTTACCCTGCCTTGCGGCGAGAGCCTGCCAATCCCAATCCGTTCTTCGCGCGCCGCCAGTGGAGATTCCAGGTCGGCGGACCAATCGTCAAAGATCGGCTGTTCTTCTTCACGAACTTCGAGCGGAACAATCAGGATGGTGTGTCGACGGTCCAGCCGCGGTCGCCGGACTTCGCGAGCTTCGGCAGGATTTTCCCGAGCCCGTACGACAGCAACCACGTGAGCGCTCGGTTCGACTTCCGCCTGAACGACCGCAACATGGCGTTCGTCCGCTACACCCCACGACGGCAACGACAGATTCCTGCCGCCGAGCGGTCAGGGCAATCTGCCCTCGAACTGGAGCGCCAGCTCGAACTGGGTCGACCAGAGCGTCGGCTCGCTGTCGAGCGTTCTTCGGCCGAACCTCATCAACGAGCTGCGGTTTTCCTACTGGTACTGGCAGACGCGGAATCTTCCGCCGGATCAGTCGAATTGCCCGGGAGAGTGTGTTGGGCTGGGGATGCCGGAGATCAGCATCCTCGGGAGCGATTTCGTGGCCGGCAACTTCGTGCTGACGCCCCAAGGCGGCGACACGCGCCGCTACCATCTGACCGACAACGTCTCGTGGCAGAAGGGCCGCCACGCAATGCGCGTCGGCTTCGAATGGCAGTACGAGCGCAGCGCAGGCTTTCTGGAGTTCGTCGAGCCTGCCTCGATGGTGCTCTACTCGCCCGAGCTGGTGCGAGCCTTCAATGCCGATCCGCGCGTCCCGCCGCAAGCGCGCATCCCCTTGCCGGATTCCTTCCAGACGCTCGACGACATCCTGCAACTGCCTTTGGTGGGATTCTCGGTCGGATTCGGCGGTGCTCGACACGATCATCTCTGGCGGGCCTACTGGCAGGACTCATGGCGGGTCCGGTCGCGCTTCACGCTGAGCTACGGGTTGTCGTACTTCTACCACGCGGATCTGGCGAACCACGAGCTGAGCAAGCCGGCGTTTCTGGAGCCGCTGCTCGGCGCGAACGGCTTGGCGCCGACGCGCCGGGACCGCAACAACTTCGGGCCGATGCTCGGCTTTGCCTGGAACGTCTCGCGCGACAACCGGACGGTCGTGCGGGCCGGTTCGGGCGTGTACTAGGATCTTCCGCTGGACTCGCTGCGGCTGCGCGAGCTTTCGACGATTGGGCCTCGGGGCGCTGGGCGGTTCATTGTCGACGGCTCGATAATCCCCAACCCGATTCCCGGCATTCCGGGCGTGCCGCTGTCCACGCCGCTCAACTTCCCGAACGGCCCGACGAACTTCCGGGGCGCGCAAGTGGTTCAGATCCTGCCAAACGTCAAGGCGCTTCTGGAGCGACAGCTCGGCGATCCGGGCAATACGGATCTGACCGTTCGCAACATCGACATCTTCAAGCAAGGGTCGGGCTTGATGGCGCGGGACTTCGCGACGCCGTACTCGATTCACGTCAGCGCCGGAGTTCAGTGCGAGTTGGCTACGCGCTTGGTCGCCACGGCGGACTTCGTCTACCGGCGGTCCGTTCGCCGGAACATGGGAGACGTCGATCTGAACCGCTGGCTCGCTGCACAAGGCCCGGTGATCCCTGCGTGCCGGGGACCGGAGTTGTTGGACCCGACGGCGCGGTGCTCGAGCGGGCCGATCACCGTCCAGATGAGCGGCGGGCTGGCGACGTACAAGGGCTTGCTGGTGAAGCTGGAGCGGCGCTGGGCCGGACGCTCTCAGATGCTCGGCTCGTATGCGCTGTCGAGCAATCGGGGCTTCAACGGCGTGATCAACAATGATGACTGGTTCGCGAGTTACGGCCCGCGGGACATGGACCGCCGCCACGTCTTCACGTTCTCCGGCATCGCCGATCTGCCTTGGGGGTTGCGGGTCTCGGGCGTGTCGAAGGTGCTGAGCGGGCCGCCGTTCCGTGCGCAGTTGTTCGGCTTGGATCTGAACGGCGACGGGACGATCAATGACCTGCTGCCCGGGACGGGCTGGAATGAGCTCAATCGCGGCGTGGACGCTGCCGGCCTGCGAGAGATCGTCGAGCGATTCAACTCAAGCGTTGCGGGCGGACTGACGCCGGCCGGCCAGCCGATCCCACCAGTGACGCTACCCCCCAGCTTCAGATTCGGCGACTCTGTGTTCTCTCAGGACCTCCGGGTCGCCAAGATCTTCCGGTTCTCGGACCGCTATGAGCTGAACGTCTTCGGGGAAGTGTTCAACTTGCTCAACGTGGCAAACCTGGACGGCTACGGGATCAACATGCTGGAGCCGTCTACGTTCGGGCAGCCCAATCGTCGCGTGACGCAGGTGTTTGGGTCGGGTGGGCCACGAGCGGTTCAGTTGGGGGCTAGGGTGAGCTTTTGAGCCAGGAGGTTTCAACGGCCACAGTTCAATGAGGCCGCATCTTATTGAGCGATGCGGCTGTGATCACATTGCTTCGCCTTCGACTGTGCGCGATGGGCCGACGCTGGGGCAGCTCGCCAAACAGAGCGTCAAGATGCGCCCGATCTCAAGGACGCAGCCGTCTGTTCGAGGTGCACCAAGTCCTGTTCCCTCCACCCGTTGATACACTTGCGTTCTACCGACTCGCGCGACGACCCTGGCCTCGATGACGCCCGTAGACCCAGGAACCCAGATTCCAGTCGTTCGAAACGAAGGTTCGACGGCATCTGAGAGATATCTCGCACGCCTATGTGAGCGGACGTTCTTGTCGCTCTGGAGCTACCCAAGTATATTCCGCGATCAGGGAAACAAACGGGGCGGCGACGGAAAAGAGGTCTGTGATCTCATCGTCGTTTGTGCTCGGGTCGGCCCGATTCGGCGACACTTCTCCGAACCCTGCCTCCCGGAAGTTAGCGCTCTGGCTTGTCGGAGGCTCACCGCGTTACCCTCCCGGCGCGGGCAGCGCCGCCAGCCGGTTCAGCATCTCTCCGAAGAGCCTGCGGTTGAGATGCCCTTCGGCCAACAGTAGCCAGTAGTACCGCGCGTGCTTGACCAACCGTCCGCCAGTCTTCATCAGCCGATGCTGCAAGCTCGTCAGCGACCAGCTCTTGATCCGCCTCGGCAGCCCCAGCCTTCGCCACAGGTTGCCAAGATTGTAGGCCAGCACGGCGAGTTGCAGCCGCACTTCATTCGACCGGAAGCGATGGCACGACAGCCTGGTCCAGCTCGTCGCCTGCTTGCCCTCCTTGATCCACTGCTCCGCCGTGCCGCGCTTGTTGTAGAAGCGCACCAGCGAACGGCTCGGCAAGCTCATGTTCGTGACCAAAAAGCCGACGCGCGGGAACAGCTCGCCGGGGTGATGCTCGAGCTTGGCGACGATCCGTCGAGGTCTCGACCAGCTCGCGGCCTGATAGCGAAAGCTCTTGTATCGCACCAGCGGCTTCAGGCTCGGCCTACCCGGCGGACGGAACAGGATGTCCTCGATCTCCAGCTCCAGGTTCTTGTTGGCCGGAATACGAATCACGTAGCTGACTCCGCGCTCCTCCAGCGCCTCGTAGATCTCCGGCTTGGCGAAGGCGGCGTCGGCACGGAAGGTTACTCGTTTCCCTTCGGCTTGTTGGCGCTCGATCTCGGGCAACAGCAGCTCGTCCCAGTCCTCGGCGCTGGAGACGTTTCCCGGCCGCAGCTTCGCGGCCAGGCAATCGCCATCCTGATTGAACAGCAGCAGCGGGTGATAGCACACCGACTCGAAGTGGCCGTTGTAGGCGCTGCCTTCCTGATGGCCGTGCACCGGGCTCTCGGTCGAGTCCATGTCGAGCACGACGCGCTCGGACTCGTCGCCGGCCTCGGCTTGGGCGACCATCTCACGGTTGATCGCCATCAGCCCGATCAGATTCTCGTCGCCGGCCAGCATGCCGGTCTCGAAGCTCTGCAGCCGGGAGGTCAGCGCCCCGCCGCGATCCCAGTTCTTCTTCGAGCCGATCAGTCGAAAGGTCGGATCGGCGGAGACGCGCACGGCGTCGTTGAGATCCTCGTAGCCCGCTAACCGCGAGTAGACCGACTGCCGCACGAGATCGGCCAGTGGGAACTTCTTGTTCTCGCCCTGTCGCGTATCGGTGAGATGCTCCTCAATCAGCTTGCCCAGACCGAGCCGTTCGTCCAACTCCCGGACCAGCAGCAAGCCGCCGTCGGAGGTCACTCGTGAGCCCTGAAAATCAACCTTCAGAAACCGGTTGAACGAGAGCTGAAACGGCTCGCGATCCTTGTCACCCACTCGGTTTCGCCCTCCACAGCCCATCTGATGCGCTCAAACCCGCATCTACAGGGGCGCCGAGAGTGTCGGGATGGTTAGCAGGCCATCTTCAAATCGGAAATCCGGGTTAAGAAGACGTTCGAACTAGCGAAGAACGTCACTAGGGACAAGATCGTCGATATCTCGATAGATATGTGGTCTGATGAGTCGGCATCTGACGTCTTCTGCTCATACAGGTGCAAGGGATGGATTAAGCAGTGGTCTGGTCATAGTGCAGGAGAAGGACAGCTCTTCCTTATAATGCAGCCAGTCTTACTGTAGATACGAAGAGTGCCCCAGATCTAATAATGACAAAGTAGAGCCGTATTTTAACCCACGCACAACTGAACAAAATCCCTTGGGGACAAATCTTACGGGTGCACGCGGAAAATCACCATGCCAATATCTTATTCCAGAGTTAGGGCAAATTACAAGACTTTTCCACCGCCGGCCTTCAGAATGGACATGATGCATGCTTGGAGACAAGCTCAATCGATAAACTCGTGCGCTGTTCGCTTGGCAGATGCGATAACTCGTGTTGACCCACACTTTTTTACCGGGGACCGTTCGACTAAATGGACAGAGAGATACCGTAATAATCGTAGCCGCTCCCTCCCAATTCGTCCGAACGAGATTGCGCCCACGCTGGATGCGCACCTGGGACATAGAACGCTGATAAATTCGCGTGACTTAATACGTTCGCGGCGCGGAATTATATGGTTTGTTCATATCCGAGGGTATCCTGGAAATGGTCACATTTCACTATGGGATGGTGAGCATGTAGTTGATGGCAGTGAATATTGGCAGTCCCCGATCGTGTATTTGTGGCCGCTCTTTTAGATGTATTCGGACGGGATTCTCACTGTCGAACCAACACGAAGCCGGCGGGCAGCGACTGCGGCCGCGGGGATCTCGTTGAACTCGTCGCGCTGCCGCGTTCAGTTGGATGGATTCGCCTTCAAACGGGCGTACAGAGAAGACGTCTTCTCTGTAGTAATAGTTAGTCTGCGACAGTCCACTAGTCTTTTTTGCAGAAGTTGACGCACACAACTATGCGCCGACTTCAGCCGTCTGGTCGACCGCCAATGGAGGTCGCATTACGTCAAACAATGAGTTACGATTGATCCGTCGACGTGTCACGGGTCGGGCCGCACTTTGCACCACGCTTTAATAATTTCGGAAAATAGTGACGTGCCCCCCCCCGATTATCCACCAGGGATGACTGGAAATTCTCGGTTGGCAAACTCGTTCGGCGTCTGATAGCCGAGGGCGCTGTGCGGACGTCGTTGGTTGTATTCGGTGCGCCAGGCCGCGACGGCGAGTCGTGCGTGGCCGAGGTTATGAAACCAGTTCGCGTTGAGGCATTCGTCGCGCAGGCGACCGTTGAAACTTTCGATGACTCCGTTCTGCATTGGTTTGCCGGGCGCGATGTAGTCGAGCCGGATGCCGCGCTCGGCGCACCAGGCTTGAAACCAGCGCGAGCGAAACTCCGGTCCGTTGTCGGTGCGAATCTTGAGCGGCCGCGGCCGCTCGTCGAGAATCCGCTCGAGCACGGCGGTGACGCGCCGTCCCGTCAACGACGTGTCGGTCTCGATCGCCAGGCACTCGCGCGTGTAGGCGTCGACGACCGTCAACAGCCGCAGCACGCGTCCCTGCGCCGGCGTGTCGGAAACGAAGTCCAGCGCCCAGAGTTGATTCGCTCGCTCGAGTTGCGGCGTCCCAGGGCCGGCGCCGCGAGCCAGTCGCTTGCGCTTGCTGCGCCGCACCGCCAGGCCTTCCCGGCGGTACAGTCGTTCCACTTTCTTGTGGTTCACCGCTCTTCCTTCCCGCCTCAACAGCGCACCCAGGCGGCGATAGCCGTAGCGCGGATGCCGCGCCGCCAGCGCCCGCAGACGCTCGCACAACTCTTCGTCCCCTTTCGGTATGGGCCGGTAGCGGCAGCTGCTGCGGTCCATCCCCAGCAGCCGGCAGGCGCGCCGCTCGCTCATCGCGCAGTGCGCGACCGCGTGCCGCACGTCGCTGCGTCGCGCTACCGGCTCCAGCCGTCTTTTTCGATCACCGACTTCAGCGCTTCCTTGTCCAGGCTCAAGTCCGCCACCAGCGTCTTCAGCCGGCGGTTCTCTTCCTCGAGCTCCTTGAGCCGCTTCAGCTGGCTCACCTCCAGCCCCGCGTACTTCGACTTCCAGGCGTAGATGCTCGCCGTCGACACCCCGTATTCCGGGCTCAGCTCGGCGACCTTCCTGCCCGCCTCCAGCTGCTTCAGCACTTCAATGATCTTCTCTTCCGTAAATCGGCTCTGCTTCATCTCCTCGTTCTCCTTCTGTGCGGGAGAACTTCCAATCCTACTTGGTCGACTTAACCGGGGGCATATATGGACCCCGGCCCGGCCGCAAGAGTTTTCGGCGAGGCGTTGCTGGAGAAGACTGCGGGCATATATCCGGCCTCTTGTAGATGAGGATCGAAGCCCTCGGGCCAGTCCTTGGGCGGGAAACGCTCTAAGCGGCCTTTCGATACGGCTCCTCGCGCGCCATGAATCAACAACGTCCTCAGATAGGGATCTCCGCGCTTGCTGATCCCCAACAGACGTTGTTTGTCTCCGCTGGAGCGCTGTCTTGGAACAAGCCCCAGCCAGGCCGCAAGCTGCCGCCCGTTCGTGAAGCTCTTGCCGTCGCAGATCGACGCCACGAGCGCCGTCACCGTGACCGGGCCGATGCCCTCGACTTCTGCGATCCGCCGGCACTGCGGGCTCTGCCGGTAGATCGCGGCGAGTTGTCCGTCGAACGCCTCAATGCGCTCTTCAAGCTTGCAAAAGCTCTTTGAACAGTGATGCGAACAGACCGCGTCCCATCGGCGTCAGCTCGTTGTCGCCGTCCTCGAGCAGCATCGGCAACTCCTTTCGCAACCGGCTCACCTGCTGCGGCAGCACGATGCCGTACTCGGCCAACAGCCCGCGGATCTGATTGCTCAGTTGCGTGCGGCTGCCGATCAATCGACTTCGAATCCGGTGCAGCGCCTGTAGATCCTGCTGCTCCACCGCCTTCGCCGGCACAAAGCGCATGCTGGGTCGGCCGACGGCCTCGCAGATCGCTTCCGCGTCCGCCGCGTCGTTCTTGTTCGACTTGACGTACGGCTTGACGAACTGCGGCGCCAGCAGTCGAACCTCGTGACCTGCTCGGCTCACAACACGCGCCCAATAGTGCGCACCGCCGCAAGCCTCGAGTCCCACCAAGCAGCGCGGCAGGTTGGCGAAGAACGCCGCAACTTGCCCCCGCCGCAACCTCTTGCGCAACACTGCCCGACCCTCGCCGTCGACGCCGTGGAGCTGAAAGACGTTCGCCGCTATGTCCAATCCGATCGTGCTGACTCTCATCCGAATGAACCTCCCCGTCGAACCTATCAGCTCCCCTCCGGGCCGGGGTCCATTCCATTACGTCAATAGCTTCTACATTCCCACTTTCGGGCCAAGAACCTTTACCTATGCGAGCTCGTCATTTAAACAAGTTCATTTTGTTGCGATGACGGGGGTGGAGGTTCCCAGGGAGTTGGCCAGGGTGACGGATACCGCTTGCAGGGCGCTGGGATCGCCGCTGACGGTAAAGGGGGCCTGGAGACGGAACGCGCTGCCATTGGAGAGTCCCTCAGCGCTTGCGTACCACTGGTTCAACAAGTCGGCGAGGTCGAACGTGAAGGCGGTCGTTCCGTCGAGTTGGGCTCCGGAAGCGGCGGTGAATGAGAATGTGCCGCGGCTGATTTCCCGCAACGTGGAGTAAGCGACAAGTTCGACCGTAAATCCGGAGTTGGTGAGGTTCGTGATTTTGACGCTGTTCGCCACGATCACGGGCGGGATGGGGGCGATCGCGACCGACCGTGTCGGCGGATTTTCCGGCAGCACATCGATCGTTTCCCCCGTCAAGCGAGTGACGCTGACGCTGAGCGCACCGGCCACCGTTCCCTGTTGGATGACGCCATTCTGAGCAAGAGCTATTGTGGTCGCTCCGGCCGGTATTGTGAACGGCAAAACAGTTCCCCCCGCCGCAAACTGTGTCGTCGGATCGCGGTAGTCCGCCGGAAGCCCCGAAGGCAACGGCTCGAAGCCGAGCGCAAGCGTTCCGTCGATCGCGACCGCCGACGGCGCAGCCAGCTCGATGCCGACGTTCAACGGCTCCGTCGGAGCAGCCGTAGGCTGGAGTCCCGTCAGAACGATCTCCGGGATCGAGACGATTCGGAATCCTATAGCGTTGGAGGACGAGCCTCGAGAGTCCAACACAGTGATCGAAGCCGTTCCGGCGCCGGCGATCAGACCGGATTCCACCGGTGCGGACAACTGTTTGGAACTTCCATAGGTTGTTGCTAGCGCGGCGCCGTTCCACTGAACGACGGAGGAAGGCTCGAAGCCTGTCCCGTTGACGGTCAGCGAAAAGCCCCTTCGCCCCGCCGCGACGCCGACAGGGCTTAACGATGTGACCGTAGGGGCCATCTCGGCTGTGATCTCGAACGCGACCGACGGCGATGACGTTCCTTCGCTCGAGACGCTGACGCTTGCCGTCCCCCGGTTCGCGATCAGGCTTGCCGCGACGGTCGCCGTGAGCTCCTCGGCGCTGACGAAAACCGTCGGCAGAGCCGCGCCGTTCCAGTTCAACGTCGCGCCCGAGGCGAAGCCGGCGCCGCGGACGGCCAACGAAAACGCCGGACCGCCGGCGGCGGTCGAGGACGGATTCAACGACGTGATGACGAGACCGGGCACGACGCTAAACGTCACAGCAGCCGAAGTGACGTCGCCGCTCGTAACGGCGATCGCCGCCGTCCCTTGATTCGCGATCAAGCCGGCCGCGACCATCGCGGTGAGCTGATTGGCGCTGACGAATGTCGTGGGCAGAGCCGTCTCGTTCCAGCGCACTGTCGCGCCGGACGCGAAGCCCGTGCCGTCGACCGTCAAAGAAAACGCCGGTCCGCCGGCGACGGCCGACGCCGGATTCAATGACGAAATAACCGGACCCGCCACAACATTGAACGTCACCGGCGCCGCGGTGACGCCGTCGCTGGTCACCGTGACGTTCGCCGAAACGGGAGAAGCGATCAGCTCGGCCCCCACTGTTGCGCTGAGTCGATTGGCGCTCACGAACGTCGTCTGCAAAGCGGTCTCGTTCCAGCTCACCGTCGCGCCGGACGCGAAGCTTGTGCCGTTGATCGTCAACGAAAACGCCGGACCGCCCGCAGTGGCCGACGGCGGATCGAGCGACGTCACAGCCGGACCCGCCACGACGTTAAACGTAGCCGACGGCGACGTGCCGCCGCCGCTCGAGACCGTCACCGAGACGACGCCCCGGTTCGCGATCAGGTTGGCCGCAACAGTCGCGATGAGCCGGTTGGCGCTCACGAAGGTAGTAGGCAGCGCAGCGTCATTCCAGTTCACCGCAGCGCCGGCAGCGAAGCCGCTGCCGAAAACCGTCAGTTGAAATGCCGGACCGCCGGCCGTCGTTCGCGGCGGGCTCAAGGACGTAATGTCCGGGCCCGGCACAACCGTAAATGTCGCCAGCGTCGAGGTCGCTCCGCCGCTGCTGACCGTAATCAACGCCGTGCCCTGGTTCGCAATCAACTCGGCCGCAACCGTCGCCGTGAGCTCATCGGAGCTGACGTAAGTTGTGGGCAATGCCGCCCCGTCCCAGTTCACCTCGGCGTCGGAAGCGAAGCCGGTGCCTCGTACCGTCAACGTGAACGCCGGTCCGCCGGCCGCCGCCGAGGCCGGGCTCAACGACGTGATGGCCGGTCGATTCACGATATTGAACGTCGCCGCTGCCGAAGTCGCTCCCCCGCTGGTCACCGTGACGCTCGCCGAGCCGGGAGAAGCGATCCGGTTGGCTCCCACGGTCGCGGTCAGTCGATTGGCGTTCACCAACGTCGTCGGCAACGCCGCCCCGTTCCAGTTCACCGCCGCTCCCGACTCGAAACCCGCGCCGTTGACCGTCAACGTAAACCCCGGCCCGCCCGACGCCGTCGACGCCGGACTCAACGACGTGATCGAGACCGGCGACGTGATCGTGATCGTCACATCGTTGATCGCCGATGCCCCGCTGGCGTCCATCACTCGAATCGTCAACGGATAGACCCCCGCCGCCGTCGGCGTCCCAGTGAGAACAGCCTCCTGATATCCGATAAACGCTGTGCTCGTGGGCGCAGTCAAAGTAACTCCTGCAGGCAGTTGGCCGCCGGAGAGAGTCCATGTGAGCGGAAGATGGCCACCCCGTGACCCGAGAAGTGTGTTCAAAGGCGCGCCTGCTGCGTTAGCAAGCGTGGAAGGGGCTGAGATCTGAATCGGCCCCACTGCCAATCCAAACCCGTTTGTAGCGGCCAGTCCATTAGAATCAGTCAACGTAACTTGAGGTATTTCCGTGGTTTCAAAGAGCGGTATTCCAGCCAATACGCCAGAGGAACTACTGAGTCTCGCATAATATCCCGTCAATCCAGACACAAGGAAGACTGCTTCCAAAAGGCGGCGATCAAGCGCGACTTCGAGCGCATGCGGCGGAGCGCTTGGCGCGCTCTGGCGTCCAAGTCCCAATAGTCCTTGGGGCAGACGTTCGGCAGCTGGTGCTGCTTCCAGTACGCCCAGATGTATTCGACTGGATTGAGCTCGGGCGCATAGGGCGGTAGGTAGACCGTCTCGATGTGACTGTCCGAGTGACCGATGAACTCCTGCACCAAGCCGCTGCGGTGCGCCGGCAGGCGGTCCCAGACGACGAAGCAGCGGCCCGTCGATGTGGCGCACCAGGGCTTTGAGGAAATCGATCACCTCGGCCGCCTTGATCGACTTTTCGTAGAGCCGGAAATAGAAGTTGCGAAACGTGAGGCCGGCGGCGGCCGAAAGCCGCGTCCAATTGAAGTTGAATTCGAGCACGGGCGTCTGGCCGCGCGGGGCCCAAGTGCGGCAGCGATGGGGCTTCAGGCTCAGTCCGCTCTCGTCGATGAAGACGATCGTACGGCCTTCTTTGTGGGCTTTTTTTTAACGGCGGGCCAGGTCTTGCGCTTCCATTCGCGAATGGCGGCCTCGTTGCGCTCGCGGGCCTTGCCGACCGGCCGCTGGGGGCTCCAATTGAGCGCCCGCAACAGCTTCCAGACGTGGCCTTCGTGGTAGCGCACGCCGAAGCGCTTCAGGATCAACGCGGCGACGCGCGGGCAGGTCCACAGCGGCGTGGGGAAGCCGTGCGCTTCGGGGCCTTTGAGTAGCAGGCGTTCGAGCTCGTCGAGTTGCTCGCGGCTCAGCAGCGGCTTGCGCCCGGCGCGACCGGCTTGGCGCAGCGCTTCGGGGCCTTGCTCGCGGTACTGGCGGACCCACTCGCTTACGGTTTGACGGGCGACCTTGAGCCGCCGCGCCGTCTCGGACTGATTCAAGCCTTGCTCGACCAGCCGGATCGCTTCGAAGCGGCGCTTCTCCAGCGCATCAAAGTCTCGTCGAACGCCTTTGGGGTTTCCCATGTCATAAGGACGTACGACGGTTACTAAAGGTATCGGAATATTATGCGGGATTCAGTAAGAGACAACCCGGGCGGGTAGAACTCGGGTCGAGATGTTGACCAAGTATACGGCGGCTTACCACCAGAACCTGAAAAAGTGAACGAATAGGAAACTCCCCTCCGAGCATCCGGCAACCATAGGTATCCGGGAAGCCCAGCAGTCGGTGTCGTCCCTGAAGTGTCGATTATAGGGACGGGCACCACAGATATGCCAACTCCTGAGCTCGAACACAAGGGTGCAGGGTTGATGGACGTTATTTGGTCAACGCAATTCGCGACGATCAAGGTGTATCTTCCGCCTGGGTTTGTAATAAACGTGGCAGGGAAAACGGCGCTAATGCGGCTTGAGCTCACGTAAGCGGTGGAGAATGGCATTGTAATTGACCCGTCACCGATCCATTCTACGAATACGGATGAGCCGAGCACGAAGTGACTGCCATCGATCGTGATCGTATTGTCAATCCCTTCGTAAATCGGCTGAGGCGTCGCCGACGTGATGCTAGGAAGGTTTATCTGAACACCGATGTATGGCGGAAGAGGAAAAGCGTCGACCGAAAGGATTCCGACATCATGAGCATAGGCTCCGACCAATGAACCGGGGACGGTGGCTTGTAGCTGACCTGAATTTATAAAGGAAGTCGCTAGAGGCACTCCGCCTCCGTAAACTGTGGTTCCACCACTCGTTGCGTCCCGCCAATAGACGATTGACAAATTAGAAAACCCGGATCCGGAGACAATTATCGTAAAGTCCGAACTCCCCGCGCTGACGCTAGTCGGACTAACCGAGGATATCGATTGGGCCGGGGCGCTCGTAATGAGCACCGCGGAGAATAGAATCACGCCCGTTAGGCGTACGGCATGACTTATCCTCTGGCTCAAGAAGGTGTGGCGGCAACAAAGAGAATCGACCGAGCAAGAAATTGCCATCTGCCAAACCCCAACAGTTAACTGCGGCGCGGCGGAATCAAACTTCGCAACGTTGTCATTGTTCAGTAACAATACGCGGTCGCTCCGAATAGGCTATCGCTGGACGACGTTGCTGCTATTTAGCGAATCGAAACCAAGACGCGAGCGCGTCTGCTTGAGTCGTGACTAACGCCCGCTCGTCGCGCGACAGCCGATGCTGACGTGTCCGGAGAGCCGCAGGAACACTCGCAGCCAAATGCACCTCCTACCGCAGCGTGAACTTAGCACATCGAACGTTGATACGCTACATCAAATTGCGTGCTCTCGCGGCTTGAAGTGACGGCCAGCCCAACAGAGGGGCACGAATGGCCGACACGGTTGAGCAGGAATAACGAAGGGTTCGGGCTCCGGAAGCCGTGAAATAATCTGACAAAGTACTTTACAGTGTAGTAAAATAGGAGGTGTCAGACGCACCTTCCGCCCCCGCTCCCCGCTACATCCCCGTTGACCGCAACCAACTCCGCCTCGAACCTCTCGATGTCGACCGCCTGATCGACGACAATCACCCCGCGCGCAAGATCTGGCGCGTCGTCGAACAGCTCGATCTGTCCCGTTTTGAAACGCAGGTGCGCGCCGTCGAGGGCGTCGCCGGACGGCCGTCGCACTCCCCGCAACTGCTCGTCGCCGTCTGGATCTACGCCTTCTCCCGCGGCCTGCATTCGGCCCGCGAGCTCGAACGCCAGATGCAGCATGAGCCCGGGTTGCGCTGGCTCACCGGCCTCAACGTCATCAACCATCACTCGCTGTCGGACTTCCGCGTCGGCTACGGCGAGGCGTTGCGCGAGCTGTTCGAGCAGGTGCTGGCGATGTTGACGATGAAGGGGCTGATCACGCTCGAACGCGTCGCTGTCGACGGCACGAAGATCCGCGCTGACGCCGGTAAGAAGAGTTTTGGCAAACGCGCCAAGATCGAAACGCACTTGAAAATAGCCCGCGAGCATCTCGACGAACTCGAGCGGGCCGAGCGCGACGAGCACACGACGCAGCGTCAACAGGCCGCCCGACGGCGCGCGGCGCGCGAGCGCGAGCAGCGGCTCGAAGAAGCGCTCGAGGAGATCGAGCGTCTGCGCGCGGCCAAGAAAGACGACAAGAAGAAGGACCCGCAAGCCTCGTCTTCAGACCCGTCGGCGGCCTTCATGTGGATGCACGACGGCGGCGTTGCGCCGGGGTATAACGTGCAGATTACGGCCGATTCCACGCACGGATTGATAGCCGATATCGAGGTCGTCAACGACCCGCAAGACGGCCAACAGATCGCACCGGCGATGGACCGCTTGAAAGAACGTCAGGGCCATTATCCGCAGCAAACCTTGGCCGATGGGGCTTATACCAACCTGGCGTCGGTGATGGAAATGCACGAGCGTTCGATCGATTATTACTCGACATGGACGGGCCGCAACGAGGGCGTGACAGGGCGCGCGAAGCAGCAGCATGAGGATTATCGGCGCGAATGTTTCGAGTTTGACGAGACGGCGAATGAACTGATCTGCCCGGAGGGCAAACGCCTGCCTTACCGTCAAACGCGGCGCGAAACGGGCAAGCAGTCGTACGTCTACCAAGCTTCGTCCGAGGATTGCGGGCCATGTCCGGCGCGGGCGCTGTGCTGTCCGAAGCTGAACTTGGCAAACGGCGGGCGCTCGGTGTCGTTCACGAGTTACGCTCCGGCGATCGAAGCATTTGATGCGAAGATGGCGCAGCCGGAAGCGCTGGCAATTTACAAGAAAAGGGCGCCGCTGGCGGAGTTTCCCAACGCCTGGATTAAGACGAAATTGAAGCTGAGGAGGTTCGCGACGAGGGGGCTCGAGCGGGTGCAATCGGAGGCGATTTGGGCGGCGCTGACGTTCAACTTGCAGCGGATGTTTAGGCTTGCACCGGCGTAGGAAAGCGGAAGAAAGAGGCCGGAAAGCGGCGGGGAACCGCATTCGCGGAATGACCTTTAGCCGCCCCGGCGAGCCTGCCGCAGCCGATCGCTGGGCGAGTTCGGAGGCGCCAAGGCCGCCTGCGCCTCTCGTCGCCGGAAAGCTTCACAGCTTCCGGTGCCGTAACTCGGCCGAGTCTTCGCCCGCACGCGCGCAGCAGGAGCTTGAATGCTTTGTCGCCGCAGGTGAAATCGAGAATGCGCTCGTCCTCGGGCAGGATGATCAGCGTGGTGTAGCGGATCTTAGCGTTGACGGGTACGACGTCGCGCTCGGCGTACTTGACACGGGAGTGCGGGGTCGCCAATGCGGCCGGGGGCTCGGCGGGCTCCTGGCCGGAAAGCGCGACCAAGGAACCACAGAGAAAGAGGCAGAGTGCGAAGCGGGGCAGCGGTCGATTCATGGGGTGCTCCTGGTGGCGTGTTGCTGGGCCAGCCGCCGGAGACCTTCCTCAAAGCCGAACTGTTGGAGGGCCTCGCGGCGGCGTTGGTTGTCGAAGGGATCGTTGGTGTAGAGCCAGTAGCCGACCGGGTCGACGTCGAGGTTGAGGACCTTGGCGGCGTCCGGGCGCTTGACGAGGATCTGGCGCTTGGGCGGCAGCGCCTCGATGAGCCGGGTCTCGGTCTCGTTGAGATGGAACAGCTCGCGATAGAGCTCGCGGTCCATTCCTGGGTTGGACAGGAATATCTTGGTCGGGCAGCTCTCGGCGACGACGTGCATCATGTCGCCGCGGGCGATGTCGTCGCTCGACTGCGTGACGAGGACCATGGCGGCGTTGCGCTTGCGCCAGGTCTTGAGCGCCTCGGTGATGTATAGCTTGATGGCCGGATCGCGGAGGAAGCGCCAAGCCTCGTCCATGACGAAGAGCTTGGGGAATAATGGGACAGGCTCAATATTGGGCAAGGCCAGCGCACGCTTAAGCGACTGGGGCACAGGCCTTCCGGTACGATTTGGCTTGTTTGGGATGATCGGGAACGGGGCGGCGCTCAGCAGCAAATGTCTCGTTGGCGGGCATTTCAGCGTCGTTCCACGATATTGAGTCTGTCCCGGTTTCCCTCGGTTTCCCTTTGAGTCTGTCCCGGTTTCCCGGTTTCCGCCCCGGTTTCCGCCCGGTTTCCGCCGTCCGGAATTCCCCTTCTCGGGCAAGGGGGGGCGGCCGCTCGAGGCGCGGCGGCGATTGTTGAGGCGAGCGTATCGCCGCCGCCGTCGAAGCCAAACGCCGAACTTAAAAGCGGTTTAGTTCAACGCGCCGGGTCTAAACCCACCGCCTTTCAGGCGGTCTGCTTCGAGCGGTCTTCTACCAATGCCGCGATGGCGGAGTACAGGACGAGCGGACACGCGATCTGTGACATCAAGCACCACATGGTGTGCCCAGGCATACACGGGAACGGTTGCGTCCGGATCGAGGAAATTTCGGGGTTCAGATCCCAGCCGCTCGAGAGCGCCCGTCAGGCGGCTTCAGCTTCGGCGATCCACTGCTCGAGCGCTTCTTCCGATGATTCGAGCAGCACAGCCAACACCTCTTGCTCGATCTTTCGCAGGCCTCGGATACGGTGTTTTCCCTTGCGTCTCGAGGCTTTATCCATCAGGTCGTTGAGTGTTCCGGATTCGTAGGACTTGATGACGGCGGGGTGGACGTAATACTTTCGGCAGGTCGCCGGCGTGTTGTTAAGAGCGGCGGCGGCGGCCTTGATCGCGTCTACGATGTTGCGTTTCATTTGCGTCTTTGTGTCGGCGGGGCCGAGTGCGCGGAGGCTTTTCGCCCCGACGGACGTGCCGCCCCAGGTTCGAAAGTCTTTCGCGGTGAATTGGCCCCCGGAGATTTCGTTTAAATATTCATTCACGTCGCCCGAATCGACCGAGCCGCGGTCGCCGTTATGGCTGTACTGCAGCAATCGCTTGCCGGGCAGCTCGCGGCAACGTTTGAGCGCTCGAGCCAGGCGGCGATCTTCAACCGAGATGTCCACCTCTTTGCCGCTCTTGCCCATGAAGTGCAAATGCAGAGTTTTGCCCTTGATGGTCAAGTGCTTGCGCATCATGGTGGTGAGGCCGTAGGAGTTGTTTTGCTTGCGATAGAGTTCGTTGCCGACCCGCAAGTACGATGCGTCGATCAATCGTACGACGGCTGCGAGAACCTTTTCGCGCGGCAGTCCTTTTCGAGCCAGGTCGCGTCGCACGCGGCGCCGAATACGGGGTAGCGCCGCGGCGAACTCCGGCATACGGTGGAATTTCGCCGCGTCGCGAACGGCTCGATAGAGCGGGTGGTAGAGATATTGCCGGCGGCCGCGCTCGTCGTTTCCGGCGGCTTGCAGGTGGCCTTTTGGAGACGGGCATATCCAGACGCTTTCCCAGGCCGGTGGGATCACGAGCGATTGGATTCTCTCGCGTTCGGCCTGGTCGGTGATGAGCTCTCCTTTCGGGGAATAGTAGGAAAAGCCCGAGCCTCGCCGTCTCCTCGTGACGCCGGCGCCTCGTCCGCTTACGTGACGGAGTCCAACGGCCCGGGCGGCTTCATGCGGGTCGGTCGGCAGTTCGTCGACTTCGGACTTCACCGTCGGGGAGACCACGATGGGTTCGCCTGCGTGACACCCATTTTTATGGAGATCGGTTATCCGGGAAATCCGCGGTCAATAAAAAGGAGATGCGACCGCGGGAGTCCCGGGTCGGGGCCGTGTTTGGCCTGCTTCAGCAGGGCAGGCAAATGGGCTTTTCCCCCGCTTTTCCGCCCTTTTCCTTCCCTTTTCCGCGTGGACCGCACCGGGCAACCGTTCACGCCGCGACAGGCGGCCTGAGAAAAAGAAGATTCCGAGCGAAGCTGTAGATCATAACCCAAAGCCACAGCGTCGGCTCTGCGGATGGTGAGGCGGACGCGGGCACGAGAACGAGCGACCCCGGACCCAACATGGGCGAACCGATGACGACTAGGAGAATGCGTGAGCTGCGCCGGGGATTTCGCGACCGCCCCACACCAATTGGGCCTCTACACGCGGGGGAGAACTGGAGATTTGGGGAATTGAACCGTTCGGACTTGCTCGGACAACGGGGCTTAGATCGGAGCGCGGCGGAGG
>CAWFOP010000007.1:0-538727 GCA_963817465.1 uncultured Acidobacteriota bacterium
TCGTTGAGTCGTTAAGTGGCTAAGGCGCTCCCGCCTGTAGCTCGCCGCGAAGCGGCGAGGCCCTGGGGACCGGTAGAATCCGACACAGGCCATGCCCAGCGTCATCACAGCCGAGCTGCGTTGGTTCTTTTCAGGCGAGCCGCCCCAACAGCTTTGGCACGCTTTCAAAGCCTTGCCTGAGGTGCGGGAAGAAGCGCGAACCGACTTCTACCTGCGCGTTCGAGCGTCGGCGAGCGGCGGCGTCAAGATTCGCGAGGGGCGGCTTGAAGCCAAGATCCTCGTCAAGACCTTAGGCGTCTGGACGCTCGCGGGGGGCGCTGCCGAGGGCCATTGCGGAAGTCTGGGAGAAAGTCGAGCTGCGGAGTTCGACGGTCGGGGACATCGAACGAAGGCCGGAAGATTGGACTCCCGTGGAGAAGCGCCGTCTTACTGTCCCACTCGACGCCTGCGCGGCCGAGCTGGCGCGGGTGACACACAACGGACGGGCCTATTGGTCGATGGCTTTCGAGGCGACCGGCGAGGCCGCCCTGCGGGCAGCCGCCGAGCACCTGTTAGCGGAGAAGATTTCTCGCAACGTCGCGCAAAGGCTGACGCTGGATTCTTCGTTGTCCTATCCCCGCTGGCTGCTCGAGGTTCAAACGGCGGGGTGATGCAACTCGCCGCCCTGCGTCGACATCTCGGCGCGCTGGTAGCGCCACGCCGTCCGCTGGATGATCCACACCAGCAAGGCGAGCAATACGAGGGGGACGAAGAACATCGTCCATTGGCCGAACAGAGCATGCGTGCCCGCCGCGCCGATCATCTCGATCACAAGCACCGCGGCGCCGACGATTCGTGAGAACGGGGCCAGCAACGCAATGCCGGCGACGACTTCGACGACGCCGACAAGCTGCATGAACCACATCGGGTAGCCCCAGTGTTGGAACATCGCAACGACCGTCGCCGCGCCGGCCAGCTTCGCGCCGCCCGTCACCACAAAAAGAAGTCCAATCAGCCAACACAGGACGCTGACGACGACGGAACGCGATGTTCGCTCTACGTTTGCTGTTGTCATTGTCTTTACCTCCTGTCGCTTGGTTGACAGCGGCGGTCAGGCCCTTGTTTCGGACTCGGCCGCGGCGCTCGCCGCGTTGTGTGCTGCCGGAGACAGGGAACGGACAGCCGACGGAACGGCAATTGGAGGCCGCACGCTTCCCTTAAGCTCGCGGAGCCGCTGTGCGTCCCTTCGGCGGCGGCAGACCGCCCTTGCGGCGCCGCAGAACTAGAAAGGCGAACGCCGCCGCGAGCGCGCCGACCACGATCCAGGCGATTGGTCCGATGTACATTGCGACTCGCGCGTAATTCTTGCCCAAAGCGACGCCGGCATAAGTGAGAGCCGCGGTCCAGACCACAACACCGACCAGAGAATAAGCCAAGAACTCGCCGAACGCCATTCCGCAGAGGCCGGCGGGAAGCGAGATGAAAGTCCGCACGCCGGGGATGAAACGACAGACGAGCAACGCCCAGTGGCCGTGCCTGCCGAACCAACGCATCGCCTTGTCGACGTCGTCCTCACCCACGGCCACCCACTTTCCATGCGCACGCACCCAGCGGCGCAAGGACTGTTCGCTGACGGCCCGCCCTAGAAAGTAGTACAGCGCCGTGCCGGCGAGCGAGCCGACCGAGCCGGCGACCACAGCGCCGATAACGGAAAGCTCGCCGCGCGAAGCCGTGAAGCCGGCGAGCGGCATGATGACTTCGGAGGGAATCGGCGGAAACAGATTCTCGGCAAAGGTCAAGAAGGCGATGCCGAAGTAGCCGAGCGCATTAATGGTGTGTTCGATCCACTGCGTCATGAAATCGACCTGCTGTGGACAGGCCGCTTCGCACAGCTAACAAGTTGTGCGGCGGACCTGCGCCTCGCCCGAGGCGCCGCCGGGGCGGCGCGGCTTGGCCATCTCAAGGCGGCACGGCGCGGATCGGCAATGTCGATCATCCGCGGTTCGATGGATTCCGCTCGAACCCTGGTCGCTTGCTTGGCCTTGACCCCGAGATTGGCGAACGTCTTGGCGACCCCGGCGTCGTTAGTCAAAACGCAGCAGATCGGATTGCGATCGTCTGCTTGTTTGCGGAGTTGAATCTCGTCTTCGCCGCCACTTTTGCATGATCGCCTTCCCCTGAAAGTCGTTACCAAAGAGCCCGCCGTGTAACGAGGTCCGCCGCCGCGGTGTCCTTCTCAGAAGGTATGCCGGAGTCAATCGCTCTCGGCGAGTTGCTCCTTCGTTTGTTGACGCCCGCCCTGTTCGGCGGCGCGATCGGCTGGGAGCGCGAGTCGCTGGACAAGCCCGCTGGTTTGCGGACGCACATGTTGGTCGGCCTCGGGGCCGCCTGCTTCATGCTGGTGGGTTTGACGCTGCACGAACAGTTGGGAACGGCGACTTCCAACATGGACCCGACCCGGGTGATCCAGGGAGTCGTCGGCGGCATCGGCTTTTTGGGCGCGGGTTCGATCATTAAAGCGGGCAGGTCCCCGCACGGGCTGACCACAGCAGCCGGCATTTGGACGACCGGCGGCGTCGGGGCCGCTTGCGGAGCCGGCTATTTCGGCATTGCCGGCGTCACCGCCGCAGTAGCGCTGGTCGTGCTGTTGATCGGGCGTGTGGGCGAAAAACCAACGTAGAGTTGCGAGCGTTGGATGCCGTATCGTCTCGACCCACGAAAAGAGCTTTCTGGAGAGGTTCGCCGCGTGGCGCAAGAGCAAGTCGCCAGGGCGCTTGACGAGCTCGGGGGCCGGGATGTGCGCGCGGCGGCGCACGCCGTTCGCAAGAGGCTCAAGAAGATTCGCGCACTCCTGCGCTTGGTTCGTCCTGAGTTGGGTTCGCTATACGAGCAGGAGAATGTTCGGTTCCGAGACGTCGGCCGGCTGCTCGCGCCGATTCGCGACGCGACTTCTCTGGTCGAAGCCGCCGCGGCTCTCGAGAAACACGCCGGCCAAGCATTCGACGCGGTGTCGGACGGTCTCGATCGGCGCCGGCGGTCCGTTGAAGAAAAAGTCCTAGCAAGAGGCGATCCGCTCGCCGAGGCGAGCGCCGCCCTCGAAATCGCTGTGACCGCGATTGACGACTGGTCCTGGGGGTCGCACAGCAATGACTTCCCGCGGGGGCTGGATGATTTCCCGCAGGGGCTGACGGAGACCTATCGTCGCGGCAGGAAGGCGCTGGACAGGGCGCAGGACGAAGTCACGCCCGAGAATCTGCACGGATGGCGCAAACGAGCCAAGTATCACCGCTACCACTGCCGCCTGCTGGAGCCGATTTGGAAGGGCCCGCTGGCCGCGCGACAGGATGAAGCGCACGATTTGACGGACTTGCTCGGCGAATATCATGACTTCTCGCAATTGGAGAAGGTACTGCTCGCGGACCCGTCACGGTTCGGCGGTTTCAATGCGGTCGACGAGTTTCTGATGCGGTTGGGACGGCGACGGGCGAAAGCCGCCGCGAAGGCGTTTGGCCTGGGATCAAAACTGTACGCGGAGAAACACAAGACGCTCGCGCGACGGCTTGCCCGGTATTGGCAGGTCGCCGCCGCGCCGGTCTAGCGGGTCAAACGATCGTTCTACGGCGCGTTGGCCGCGACGTGTCGCCCGACGCCGATCCACTTGCGAGCTTCGGTCACGTCCTTCTTGTCGAAATACTTGATCTGCGCGGTCGTGAACGGTTTGCAGACAGTCGCCATGCCTTGCTCCCACTTGCGGTCTCCGACCATGGCGATCTTGCCGATGTCGCGGAAGTGTTTGGTGTCGAACTTGATGTCTTCCCACAGCGCGCCGGCGGTCCAGCCGTGGAAGTCATAAAGCAGCAGCAAAACGTCGACCTTGCCCTCCTTCCGGATGAGGTCTTCAACGACGGGACCGAATTTCTTGTAGTCCTCCGCCTGCAGCGTTCCGCTGATGGTGACGGTCAGGACCCTGTCCTCCGGGTCATGCTTGAGCTCGAGTGCCATGCAGCCCTCCTTCTTGAGGAAGACCCGCGAGGACGCCCGATCGTTTCACCGAGCGGTCAGGACGACGGATCTCAAATTTTCTCGCGCGCTTCCCTGCGGACGCGGTACGCGGTACATTATGCGTTGAGGGCCTCGAGCGCCCCCGGGGCCAACGTTTCGCCGCGTTTGGTTTCGCAGTCTCCACCCGAGTTTCGTGCAAAAGGAAGGTTCCCCTATGGTCGGCGCGATACGCAACTCTCGAGTATTGGTTGTCGAGTCCTCCCCGGAAGACACGCTGTTTCAGCAGATGTTGCTCGAACAGGACGGTTATTTGATCGCTTGCTTTCGAGATGCAAAGCAGGCTCTGGGCGAATTGGCGTCGCAACCCGATTTATATGACGCCGTCGTCGCCGACCTCGAGCTCGAAGGCTCGCCCGGGCTCCGGTTCGCGGACGAAATTCAACGCATTCGGCCCGGTATTCCGTTGATCCTGACCACCGCCCGCGCGGCGGAACTGCGCCCGGCGGTTGAGGCTACCGAATACGCGGGAGTCAAAGCCGCCGTCCTCGCCAAACCGCTGGCCGCTGAAGAATTCCGCACCGCCGTGCGTTCGGCGCTTGCGCGGGGCGCGGTCTCCGACTGAACCGGGACCTGGCCGGGCGAAATCGTGGCCTCCGGATTCGCGCACGGCGGTAACCGCGAAGCTCGAGCCCGGACCGTGCGGGAGGAATTTCCGCATTGACAGACACTGTTAGCCGGAATTCTTCGTACCGGTTCTGGACGATGCGGATCTTGGGGGCCGAGCGTCGGCGCCCTCGACGGGCTTATTCGTCAGGAGCCTTTGGCCGTCGGCGGAGACGTATTGCGGCTACCTAAGGCCACGTAAGTCGAGTTCCACAGCCGCGGACAATTGCCTGCCTACTTAACGACTTTGACAGAGTCGGAACCTTGGATGTTCATGCCTGACCAAGTCTTGCCCTTGAGCACGCCGCCGTGTCGCCTGCTGCAAACCCGGTCAGGCGAGTTGAGAAGTGACAGACGAGATCCAGTATCCCGTCGGAGTTGACGTCTTCGCCGTTGCCGTTGCATTTGCTGAGGCTGGCTTCGTCGCCTGTCTTGCCGAAGGTGATGGTTGTCTGATCGATCTCAGTCGTCGCCAAGAACGACTCTGTCGACAGAATAGCAACAGGAATCTTGCCCTTCGACGATGAATTCACAGCGTTCACATCGTTGGATTCGCTCGGATGGATGTCGATGGAGACGGAAATCACGTCGGGGACAAGACCGACTACGATCGTAAAGTGCGAGATTCCTGCAAAGGTCGCCGTTAGCTGGCCCGGGTCCACGTAGCCGATCACGGGGAAACCCGCCGTGTCCAACATCGGCTGCAGCGTGCCGCTGACCGTCTCGACGTAGTAAAGCGGAATCGCAAAGCCGACCGGGAGCAGTTCAGGCCCGGACAACGGCAGCACGAGAGTCACGCCAGGCGACGGGAACGGATAGGTGGGCTCCGGCGTCAGGCTGATATTGACGAAGTTGGTTCCGATACCCTGGAAACCCTGCGGCGTATCGACATCGATAGGCGACTCGAAAACGTCGATAGCCACGTCGGTTTCACCATCCACCGCGTTGGGCGGGAAGGTGACCGTCGCCTGGCTGCCGAACGTCTCGTCTTCGACCGTGCCGCCGCCAGTGTCCACGGTGCCGTCGCCCTCTAGAGACGGGCGGACAATCACGAGGTCGGCGGAAAATCCTGCCGCTTCGATTTGATCGGCTTCCATGTTGAACCAGTTATGCACGCGGTCGGAGACCTGAATCAATCGCGCCTTCCAGGTTCCTGCTTCGCTGTATTGCGGGAAGTAGATGGTGGCCTGCCATGTCCCGTTGAGGACGGTGCCGGAAGTCAAGCTCCAGGCGGTGCAGCAAGCGCCGTGATTCTGGCCTGCGGAAGGACTGCGGAACTGAACGCCATGGTAGTAGCTGTCTCCGTAGTCCGCCCAGAAATCGACCCCTGCCTGGTCATCCGTCAGGTCCAGCGACACATCAACGTACTGGGCTCCCGCTGAAGTATCGATGACGCTCGGCGTGAATGTGAGATTGCTGAGTTGCGGCGCGGTCGTATCCTCCGGCGCCGCCGTCACTGTGAAACTGGGCGTGAATCCCATACCGGCCAGAGTCGTGTAATCCAGGTACGTCCGGTTGGCGGCCTTGTCTACCAACCAGAGATCCAGATTCCAGACGCCATCCTCGCTGTATTGCGGTATCGTCATCGACGCCTGCCACATGCCGTCTAGGTCGGCGCCGCCGATTAGTGTGAAGTAGTAGCCGGATGACTGCTGCCGCTGCTGATTCGCTTCGCTTTGCAGGTATACATAGGCCTGATCAATATCCACACCCGATAGGTCATCGGTCAGATGCAGATCAATGGTTAGGACCTGATCTCCGCTCGACACATCGATCGACGAAGGCGTAATGGTGAGACCGGCTACGGTAGGCGCGGTCGTATCCGGCGTTGAGGTGACCGTTAGATCCGTCGCGAATCCGCCGTCGGCCAAGGCGCTCGTGCTGATATAGCTATAGTTGCCGACCGCGTCATAGACATAGACGTACGCCTGCCAGGTCCCCGCTTCGGAGAACTGAGGAATCTCCACGTCGGCCTGATAGGCGCCGTCGAACTGGGTGCCGGCTATGCGATCGAAGGACGAAAGGTATTGGTCCTGGTACTGTCCGCTCGGAGACTGAAAGTACACGTACATGTAGTTGACGCCGGAGAGGTCGTCCGTGACCTGCAGCGTTGCCGTGACATTCTGGGCCCGGACAGTCACGTCAATCGCTTTGGGATTGAAGTCAAATTCGATGAGGCTGGGCGGCGTCACGTCCGAGGTTTGGGCGACGAGCGAAGCGGCGGACATCAGCGCCGTGATTGTCAAAAGCTTGGAAATGGTCATGATCAAATTACACTTGTCGTCGGAGCTAGGGTAGGCAGCACACAGTACAGCTAACCCAACCTATTTAATAGGCTGACCGGCATGTTATCCGCCGAGATTTCCATTTTGGCTCTCCCGGTGCGGATAGAGTAGCCGAGGTTGAGCTGCCGCAGCAAGGGTTTTCGTCTTTTCCCAGAAAATCCGTGCTCTTTTTTCGTTTTTTCGGCCCTTTCGCGGAGGCTAACACCGCGCGCAGGTCGCCCGCGGGCTCGCCCGGGGCCATTTTTGCGACACCGCTCCGGCCTTGCCTCTCGGCAACGCCCCACTTCGGCTGCTGCGCCCAAGGCTCGTCAACTCAGCCTCCCGGCATCAGCAGCGCCGCGCTTCTTGTAGAACCGCACCAGCGAACGGCTCGGCAAGGCCATGTTCGTTGAACGAGAGCTGAGACGGCTCGCGATCCTTGTCACCCACTCGGTGTCGTCCTCCCCGGCCCATGCGATACGCTCAAACCCGATTTGTAGTGCGCCGAGAGCGCTCGGATGGTTAGCAGCCTGGAGTCAAATCGGAAATCCGGGTTTAGCTCTCCTGACGCTCCCGCGACTCCTGGCATTCCCGACAGGTGTCCGCCCAGGGCACGGCGCGTAGTCTGGTCTTGGCGATGGTCGCGCCGCATTCGTCGCAGATGCCGTAATCGCCTGAGCGCACCTTGTCGAGCGCCTTGTCGATGGCGCGAATCCGCTCCCAACTGTGGTTGCTGATCTGCGCCGTCATCAGGCCTTCGCGGTGGCTGCCGGCGACGTCGGCCAGGTCGCCGCCGCCTTGCGACGCGTCGGGCTTCACCTGGCCGGCGGCGGCCTCGCGGCGGGCTTCCTGCAAGCGGGCTAGGACTGCGGTCAACTTCCGATCCACACGTGCCCTCCATGGACTCCGAAATACTGTAGGACGTAGACAATATCAGATTCCGCTCGAGTTGCAACTTTTCAGGCTGCGGCCGAACCGGCTACGTAAGTTACTCAGGCCGGTTACCGCTAGACACCGCCCCTTTCGCTCCGCCCGGACGTCCATTGAGACGGGAGCGGAATTATGAGAATCACGAGAACGCAATACGGTGACGCCTACGCCGCCGGTCACGAAAAAACAATCCATTTCCTCATGGCGCGCGGGCTGCCGGAGGGAGAGGCCGAGGACGCCGCTCAGGCCGCCTGGACGCGCGGGTGGGAAAAGCGCGACATGCTGCGCAGGCCGGACAGCTTGGTCGGATGGATCAACAGTATCGCTCTGAACATCTTCCGGAACAAGTACCGCCGCGACAAACGCCTCGAGCAACTGCCGGACAGGGATATCGCCGTTACGGCGGACCGGCTAGGGTCCCGAGTCGACGTCGACCGCGGTCTGGAACACTGCTCGGCCAGCGACCAGGCGCTGCTCAAAGAGCTCTACATCGGCGGCTACAGCAGCAAGGAAATCGGCCGCCATTGGCATCTCAAGCCCAGCACCGTGCGAGTCCGCGTCTTCCGCGCGAAGGCCAAGCTCCGCGAGTTCTTGGAAGGATCGGCCGAAGCGGAGCGACTTTCCGAGCAGGCGACGAAACACTAGGTCCCGCCCATTCCTCTAATCGGCAACGTTGGGAGCCCTCCGCCCCAGTGCCCAGCCGGGACTCCCGGGGAGGAAGTTGTGCAAGTAAAGGAACGCATGAGCGCCGCCACCCGGATCGTCAAACCCGACGATCCCATTCGCGCGGCCGCTCGCTTGATGCACCATCAGCAAGTCGAGATCGTACCCGTCGGAACCGTGGGCGACCTGGTGGGTGTGGTGAGCGCGCGGGATCTGGCGGTCAGGTGCATCGCAGCCGGGCTCGATCCGAACACGGAACCGGTGCGGCGAGCGATGACGCTGGGGGTGCCGACTTGTTCTCCGGACGACGACCTCGACTGCGCGCTGGCCCGAATGTTGCGGATGCAATCGAACGGCTTGATCGTCTGCGACAAAAACCGTAATGTGGTCGGCGCGATTTCGATTTCACAGCTCATCTCCGACGGGGTTGTCCGTTAGCTCACAACAAGACCACGGCCGTTAGAGCCAAAACCGTCGATTCGCACGTCTCACCTGTTGGTAATGACAGTATCCAGCTTCGAATCGGAGGGTTAACCTAACAGTCGTGGCCGTTATAGAAGCGCGAGTTATTAGCGGGATCGAAGACCCCAACCCGACCGTCTCGAGTCGTCGAATCAGAGGCGAAGAGAATCCGGACGTCGAGCCGAAGTTGATTCGGGCGCAACTCGAACGGATGCTCGCGGCCCGCATCTTTCGGCGTTCCGCGCGCATGAGCCGCTTTCTGCGGCACGTGATCGAAGCGCAACTCGCCGGCCGAGGAGAACAAATGAAAGAGTATGTGATCGGCTTCGACGTCTTCGACAAGGGATCGGATTTTGATCCTCGCTCGGACCCGATCGTCCGCGTCGAGGCCGGCCGCCTGCGGCACAAGGTCCGCGAATACTACGACACCGTCGGCGCGCACGATCCGATCTGGCTCGGCCTCGGCCGGCGCGGCTATCGCCCCCAGATCCGGGCGAGGCATCCGGTCCACCGACCCGCAAGCAAGAACCCGGCCCCCATCGCCGCTTCTCGCGACTCCGGCGCGGCGGAGGAGCGGTTGGCGGCGGGTCCGTCGGTGGCCGTATTGCCCTTCACCGACATGAGTCCGGACGACGGACAGCGGTTCTTCTGCCGCGCCCTGACCGACCAGATCGCCAACAGCATCGCGCGCGGACGCAAGCTGAACGCAGTGGGCCGCACCAGTTCCGAACACCTTGCAAGCTGCGATGACATTCCCGCCATCGGAGAAAAGACGCACGCCGACGCCGTCCTTGAAGGCAGCGTGCAACAAGTCGGCGCGCGAGTTCGCGTCAGGGTCCAGCTCGTCAGCGTGGAGTCCGGCCTCGACATTTGGGCCGACACCTACGATCGCGAGATCCGGGACGTCTTCGCGACTCAGGACGACCTCACCGAGAAGATCGTCGCGGGCCTCGAAAGCGTCCTGCTGCACGAGGCGCGGACCGAAAGCGCCGCCGGCGTTGGAGCCGCCCCTTGCAACGGCGCGCCGCGTTCCCGTGTCAACGGAGCGTGAAAGACTCTCTCGAATCAAATCGACGACTCCTTGTGGTCATGAGCGAGCCGGAGCGCAACCGGCTGCAGCCGAAGCTCAAGTCCATCGACGCATCGATCGACTGGACAGTTTCGGTCGACGAAGCGCGCTCGCGACTGCTCCGGAATCATTACGACGCTGCGATCCTGGACGACGGCTTGCCCGACGACGGCTGCCGCGAGCTGCTGGAATTCGCCCACGACAACTCCGTCGGACTTCCCTTCCTGATTTGCACCGGCACGGTCGGCGACAAGGGTCTGTTCGCCGAGTCGAAACGAACGTTTATCGCCGACATGCTGGTTCGACCCTACCGCGGAGACTTGGTCGAGCGACGCGTGCGCGCGGCGCTCGAGACCGACCGCACTCGCCCGATGGCCGGCGCGACGCTGCCGAGTCATCCGCTCGAAACGGGCAGGCGCCGGTAAGCCCTAGCCGGCGGTCAATTCGACGACGGCCGCGCCGTCGAGCGTCTGGAAGGTGAACGACGAGGTGAAGTAGAGTTCCGCTCCGTCGCGGTCGGAGACGGCGTATCCCACTGACAGGTCTTGGCCCAGCGTGAGCCGGAAGTCTCCGCCTCGCATCGACACCAGGGCGCCGCCGTCAAGCACGTCGGCTCTCACGATGGGACCCTTGATCAGGTCGCGAATGCGCCGCACCGCCGGATAGCCGTCCTCGGCGGCCTGCAAGATCGCCGAGTGCATGTCTTTGCCGACCGCCAGCGCATACGGCCCGTCAATGCCGGCGTGTTGCAACACTTGCCAGGCCTGCACGACCGCGCCGAAGCGTTCTTCGGTCGTAGCGCCGAACGGCACGGGATCGTGCTCGGCGGCTTCGAGGATGCCGGTGATGCGGGCGTCGGGAAAGCCTTTGAAGATGATGCGGTCCTCGGCCTCCGCAATCCGCTCCGCCGCTGCGACGAGGGGATCGAGATCCGGCGATTCGAGACCGCGGCTGATCGAGTCGAGCTCCATCAGCTCGAGACGAAAGGGGGTGCGCAACTCGACGAGCGGTTGCATCAGGCGCACGCCCGCGGCCACGTCCTTCGCCGGCTCATTACTGACAAGCTCGAGCTTGCCGGTGTTGACCGCGCCCAGCTTCCAGCCGTGCGGCCCTTCCACGTCGACCAGCTTGCGCGCGGCGAGCTTCACCTTCAGGACGCGCCGCGCCTCTTCGTCAATAGCCTCCCAGGCTTCCGGCTGAATGGGGGCGATCTCGCGTCGCAATAGCGTCATCTACTTTTCCTCTTTCAGGCCGCCGATACCCAACGAGGACGCGGATGTCGCCTCAGCCGACTCGCCGCCTTCCTCTTCGATCGCCGTGATGGAGCCCGAGCTGAACAGGTATTTCTCCATCTGCGAGGACATGTGCGGCGTCCTGCGCCGAATCCACTCCAGCGCCATCAGGAAGTGCTCGATCTCCTCGTTTTTGTTGTGCAGCAGAATCTCGCGCAGACCTTCGTCTCCGCAAGCGTCGGCGCGCTGCTGGTACCAGTCGATCGCTTCCAGCTCCTCGATCGCCGACACGAGAGCGCGGTGCATGTCTTTGGTTTCGGCGGAGAGCAGTTCGACCGGTTCGTGATATTCAGTGCTTGCCATGTGGATGTGAAGGGTGCGGGTATTTCAGTGTAATCCGATCCCGCGGCAGGAAGGAAAGACTCCCCGCGGGCGGGTCGCGTTACCGCTGGGGCCGACTTTCCGCCGCGCGGCCCGGCCGCCGATCCAGGAAACAGACGCCGGACCGCGACTGTCTACCCCTCAGAGAGGAAACGAATCCATGCAGAGTGACAACCATGCAAAGTGACAACCCCGTGGGCCGCGCCTCGCGGATCGGCCAAAGCATTTGGCTCGACTTCTTGAGCCGCGAGCTGCTCGATTCCGGAAGACTCAAGCGCTTCATCGATCTGGGCCTGCGCGGCATCACCTCGAATCCGAAAATCTTCGATTCCGCCATCAGCGAAGGCCGCGAATACGACGCGCCCATCCGCCGTTTTTCGGGCCAAGGCAAGACTCCCATGGAGATCTACGAGCGACTGGCGGTGGAGGACATTCAAAACGCCGCGGACCAACTGCGGCCGTCGTTCAACGACGGGCTGCCCCACGACGGCTTCGTGAGCCTCGAGGTCTCGCCGCACCTGGCGTTCGACGCCAACAAGACGATCGAAGAGGGGAAGCGGCTTTGGGCCGCCGTCGATCGACCGAACGTTCTGATCAAAGTCCCCGCGACCGAACCGGGCCTCGAGGCGATTCGGGCGCTCATCGGAGAGGGCGTCAGCGTGAACGTCACCCTGCTGTTTTCGCTGCCCCGCTATCGGGAAACGGCGACCGCCTACATCCGCGGCCTCGAGGACGCGCTCGCCGCCGGCCGAGACGTCTCGCGCATTCATTCCGTGGCGAGCTTCTTCCTCAGCCGCATCGATGTGCTGGTGGACAAGAAACTCGACGCCATCAAGGGAGAAAGGCGCGATCTGGCCCAGTCGCTCCGCGGCGAAGTCGCCGTCGCATCGGCGAAGTCGGCCTATCAAGACTATCTGCGGATCTTCAACGGCGATCGTTTTGAGAAGCTGCGTGAACGCGGCGCGCAACCGCAGCGGCTGCTGTGGGCCAGCACCAGCACGAAAGACCCGCAATACAGCGACGTCAAGTACGCCAACGCGCTCGTGGGACCCGACACCGTCGACACTCTGCCGGAAGACACGTTCCTAGCGTTCGTCGATCACGGCGTCGCCGAGAACGTGTTGGGCAAAGAACCGGACGAGGCCGATAAGACCCTAGCCGGCCTGGCGGAGGTGGGCATCGACATCGACCAAGTCACCGCTCAGCTTTTGGACGAAGGCGTTGACAAGTTCATCAAGCCCTTCGACTCCTTGATCGGCAGCCTCGAAAAGAAAATGGCGGCATGACGGCGCGCGCTGCTTGAACGCCGTGCATCGCTTTGCGCGGAGATTCAACGGCTTGCAGTGGGGCTCGACGCTCCGAGCTTGTCCTTGAAAAACTCCCGCATCGCCTTATAAGTCAGCGACTTCTTCGACTTGAACACATCGTGGCCTTCGCCGTTGAAGATCATCGAGCGGACCTGCTTGTCGCCGGCTTTGCGCAGGCCCAAGACCAGGCGGTCGGTCTGCGACGGAGGGACGGTGCGGTCGGCGGTGCCGTGGACGAACAGCAGCGGCGGCGCGTCCGCCCGAACATAGGCGGTCGGCGATGCGCGGCGCTTGAGCTCCACGGAGGCCTCGGCCAGCGGCTCGCCGAGCAGGCCGCTCACCGCGCTGACCGAGTCCCAATCGAGCGGCCAATACTCGAAGTCGGTCGGCGTCGCTGAAGAGACGACCGCCTGCACCGCGCTGGAGTAGTCGCCGTAGGGGCCGTCGCCTTCGAGGCCGTCCTCGGGGCGGACGAGGGCCAACAGCGAGACCAGATGCGCGCCGGCGGAGTTGCCGAAGGCGCCGATGCGGTCGGGGTCGACCTGATATTTTTCGGCGTTGGCGCGAAGCCAGCGCACGGCGCACTTGACGTCGTGGATCTGCGCCGGGAAGGGGGCCTCGCCGGTGAGCCGGTAGTTGACGCTGATGGTCACGTAGCCCTCGGCGGCGTAGGACGCCGGGCCTTCGCGCCACAGGCCGTCGCCCTTGTCGCCCGAGCGCCAGCCGCCGCCGTGGACGAAGACGATCGCCGGTCGCGGGCCGGCCGCTTCCGCCGGCTCGGGCAAGTAGAGGTCGAGCGCCTGAGCCGGGCTCTTGGTGTCGTAGGCGATGTCGGCGATGAGCTTGACGCCCGGCGGCAGCGGAGGAGGTTCGGACTGGGCGGCGAGGCCCAAGACGGTGAGAGCGGCCAAGGCGGCGATGCGTTGGGTCATATTGGGCCTCGGGCGCTGAGTTTAGAGGCCCGGCGAGCGCTGACGCAAGATGAAGGCGCGCTAGCGGTCGAGGCCGCGCTGGACTTTGGCTTCCTCGACGCGGATTTGGGCGATTTTGACGGCGCCTTGGATGAGAGCGCGGGCGGCTTGGGCCTTTTCGCCGGGGTCGGCGTCGTAGCTTTCCATGACGCCGCGCAGGGCGTGGACGGCGGCGGTTGTGGAGGCTTCGAGCTCGAGCAGGCCGTGGCTGAAGGCTTCCTGGAGCATGAAGCGCAGCTCGCCGCGTAGGTCGGGGTTGTCGTGGACCCAGCGGTAGAGGGTGCGCTCGGGGATGCCGGAGGCTTGGGCCGCTTTTTTGAACGTCCCGCACTCGACGAGGGCGCGTAAGCCTTTGATTTGCCTAGGCTTCATGCGGAAGAATCTGTCGGTTTTAGCTGCCATAAGTCATCGATTCCGTCGCCGGACTGCCGAAACACTGCCGAAAAGCTGCCAGAAAACTGCCACTTTTTGCCGGAAACCTGCCATTTTGCTGCCGGTTGGCGGCTGACCGCGCGCGGCTCGACTAGGGCGCACGAGGGCGCGTCCGCGCGCGGCGGCTTGGCTGGACTTCGACATTTCCGGGGAGAGGGGTTTGCCCCTCTAGAAATAGGATAACCCGGGCCTCCAAATTTTCCGGGCGGAGGGCTCGGCAAGGGTGAGGCGGTTGTTCGCCCGGCGGCGGCATTCACCGGTCACGGTTCACTGCTCACTACCTGCCTTATACTGAGCCACATGAAATTCCGCGTCGTGGTGGAGCTCGACCCCGAGGCTCAGGCCTACTCGGCGGTGTGCCCGGAACTGCCCGGATGCGCGAGCGTCGGCGACACGGAGGACGAAGCCGTGGAGAACATCAAGGAAGCGATCGAGCTCTATCTCGAACCCCACGACCTCCCGCTGGACAAGGACGCGCGCGTGCACGAGGTCGCGATTGGGTGAAGGCGGACTGCCGCGACTAACCGCCGCCCAAGTCGCCAGGGTCCTGCGCCGTCACGGATTCCGACACATTTCGTCCAGAGGCTCCCACCAGAAGCGGCGCAACGCCGACACAGGGGCGCAGGTCATCGTTCCTCAGCACCGCGGCCGCGTGTTGCCCATCGGTACGTTGCGGGCGATCAGACAGGGGAGTGAGATCCCGCTGTCGGATTGGCGTTGACGTCTGCCCCCGTTCGCACCCCTGGTTTGCTAGTGAGCGAGCGGGCGCCGTTCACATCTGTTTAGGGCTCCGTCCCCGCGTCGTCCGGGTTAGCGAGGAACTGCGAACCAAGGAATCGGTTCGCGGCACGCCGGCAGCCGCGCGCCACGTCGCCAGCCCTATTCGGGGTCCCATTGGCCGCCATTGGCCTCTTCCAGGCGCCGATCTCTCACCGATCTCTCGAAGGCTGTCACTCTCGACCACTCTCGACCGCGTCAACCCCTCGCTTGGAGGCTGCACCGTTTCTCAGTCCAGAGTTGCCGCCCTTTGATTTGCTGGGTTTCTCTGGCGCGGTACGCCATTCGACATATTTCCCGCTCCAGCGATAGTTCTGATTAAAGTGTTTGCCGTCTCCCAGCCAGGCTCCTTTCACTCCTGCCTCAAATATCTCATCTCCCCGCTGCCGGTAGATTTCCTCGCCTGTTTGCCGAAATAACCACCCATAAAGTGGAGCGATAAGCAAATTGAGGTCGACAGCTGGATTCGCGCTGGATTCGCTGTAGTAGAAGAAAGATTTGGAGGACTCGTCCCAAGAGGTCTCCCACATCGCGTCAGCAGCCAACCCCAAGATCCAGGGAACTCGGACGTCGCCGCTCACGTCATAGTATTGAATAAGCGCCTCTGCTGAGAGCGCGACCATGAACGGTTGGACATAGGTGGCTGTTTTACTGATAAACCATTGATCAAAGTGTCCGAATACGGCTTCCACTGTCGCTTCAAGATCATCCTGCTGTCCTATATTGAGAGATCGCGCGGTCAACTGAGCTTCCAGGGAATAAGCGATCTCCCGTGACGTCTGCCACCGTATCAAATACGAAACGTTCGCCGACCCGAAGTGCCGCTCGTCCAGCAGTCGGACCGCCTCATACGAATTCAGATTGTCATTACTAACAAAATCGGCCTTAAGGCCTTCTGCGAAAACTCGGTATCCAGGTATGTTCCCATTGTTCTGGAGCACGTACCCGCCGTAAAAGTCCGCTACTTCTTCCGCACATTGTGCCCAATATTCATCCTGAAGCATCTGAAACATTTGGGAGTATACTCGCGCACCGTCGTAGTACCAAACTGAGCCTTCCCACGTAGACAGCGGCCAGGCACAGTATTTCGCCCCATAGCTTTGCATGTGCTCCCTCCACTCCTGGAAGCCACTAAGCGGGAAGTCGCGGCCATAATGTGGTTTTTTCGGTTTTGGCGGCTGCGGCAAAACCGTCAGCGGCAACTTCAAACTTCGTGACACGGCGCTATCCGAAAGGTATGTTAGTTCTATTTCATAGCTCCCGGTTGGGGTGTCAGGACCGGTCGAGATCTCTACGACCGTATTACCGTGGATGCGCCACACTTTTGTGCCGTTGGCGCAACAGTACTTTTCCAGCAGAGGATAACGCGCTGAAGCGCCGTAGGGTAGGCCAGAAATAAGGAGAGTAGCTTGCTCGTCATCTCCCGACAAGATAATTCCCTTCACCCCTATCATGACCAAATGCCCCTGAACTACCGTTTGAGGGCCCCAAGACGTGAGCTCGAAATCCACGCTGCCATACGCCGTCCAAGACAGCGTGAAAAGCAAGATCATTTTCAGAGCATGGTTCATTGTCAGGTGAGTCCTTTTGTCTATCGAGTTGCAGTTGAACTTGTCGGCCTGACTGGGTCTGGCACTTGGGCTACCCAGATGTCACTACCAATTAGCTGCTTGAAAAGACCCTATCAAGGACGCCCGATTATAAGAAGCCCTCCATTCTTCTGCATTGTCGTTTTTTAAGCTACTAGACGACACTGGGAGCGCCGGATTATCCCCGCGTGCTGATCCAGTAACATTGGACCTAAACGTGACAGGCGGACCCAACAGTGACAAGAAGCTGTCCCGGTTTCCGGGCCGTCCTAACCTCTGGAGCGCAGTCTCGCTTTTATCACCCGTCGCCTGGGGGGGCCTAGAGGATGTACAAGACGAAATCAGGGGGTTGGCGGGATATCTCAACCGATCCCGGGCGGAGCATGATCGTCGCAACGTGCTTGCGCATCATTCGGACGTTCCGATCCGCCGCCGCCTCATCGCTGCTGGACGTCACGGCCGCAATAAGACAACAGTGCTCGGCTTCGACCGACGCGTCGTTCTCGCACCGGCCTGTGCTACTCGGGAGCAGCTCTCCATTTTCCCGAAGCTGAAGAGCGACGCTTCGGCGCATACTGCATTGGTCACCGGACTACAACGCCTCCGCGGTAGAGTGTACGTCGAGGACAATGCGCTTCCCGCCGGCGCCCTGGACCAGGAGGGGCGGCATCGTCTGTCGGAGGATTATCGGAGTTGGCACCTGCTAACACTCAATGCCGAGGGAGAGCCGCGAGGCTGCCTGCGCTGTCTTCCAAGTCAACCCCCCGTGCAGTTTCGGAATTTGGCAGTCTACCGGTCGCCGCTGGCGACAAGTGACTCATGGGGCCGACTCCTGCGCGAGGCGGTAGAGTCTGAAATCGCTCGCGCCCACAGGCGAAACGCTTTGTTCTTTGAGGTGAGCGGTTGGGCGGTCGATCGGAGCCTGAGATTTACAAATGAGTCAATCTGGTGTGTGGCCGGTGCGTATGCTCTTGCCGAACTGCTCGGCGGAGGGATCGGAATTGCGACCGCAACCGTTCGAAATCGGTCGTCGACGATCCTGAGACGTCTCGGCGGAACGCCGCTCCGGCTGCGAAATGCGGAACTGCCGAGGTACTACGACGCACGCTATGGCTGCGAGATGGAGGTTCTGTTGTTTGATACGGAAACTCTCCCTCGGGCGTTCAGTCATCAGGTCGACCTGCTAAGGGGCGCACTGCTGTTGATGCCGCTGTTCTCGCCGGCCCCAAGAGCGCCAGGGCTCTTCGACCATGTGGACGAATACCGGGAGCCGGTAGGCGAGAGCGGCCTCAATCATCTTTAACGTGCCGGTCGAGTGTCCATCCCAGACCGCGATAAAGGCATCGGCAGCACTAGACATCTCGCAGTTGCGGACGAGCGGGGCCGCCTTGCCGTACGTCTTCCAGTCAAGCGGAAACTCCTCGACTGGGACGCTGTTCTCGTCCGCCCAGCGCCATGCGAGTCGATCGACTCCGCCGGCGCCGCCGGACAACACCGCCGAGATTTGGAACGGGCTGTCGCTCAAGACAGCCTTGACAATATCGTAGGTAGCAATACGACGCGACCCTGACACTATTACCCTCACAAAAGCCGTAACGTAAACCAATAAACTATAGCGTTTGTTTTGTTGAATTTGTATAAATATTTCCGAAAGACTTCCGGACCGCCACGCCGCGCCTTTAGCAGTTCTTCCCTTGTGTCCCGCGCGAAAGTTCCTAAGGGAAATGACAAGAACAATGGGACAGCCTCAATATTGAGCAAGGCCCGTGGACGCGTCCAAACCTCTGGGCGGCAGGCCTTCCGACACGATTTGGCTTCTTTCGCACGATCGGGAACGGGGCGGCGCTCGGCAGTAGAGGTCTCGTCGGCGGGGACTTCAGCGTCGTACCACGATATAGGGGCTGTCCCGTTTTCTGGCCTCTTCTGGTCCGCGTTAATCCTTGGATTTTACTTATCATTGACACCACCTTTTCCGTCCTTTTCCTCTCGATGTCCGCCGCGACCTGATCCTCACCTGAGCTCACCTATTCATCGAAACAGTCGACAAGCGGGTTTCGGCGCTGTGCCGGGTTTCGGCGGCATGGGACAGTCCCCCTCGGCGGGCAGGTGGGGGAATGGGAAACAATCGCTGGCCCGGCTGCATCGCGGCGCTCAGCGGCGCTTTCGGGGCTCGGGCGTCATTGCAGGGTTGTCCGCGACGCACTGCACGGTGGGCGCGGGGCCTTCGAGGACGCAATTCGGGTCGCCGCCGGGGTGCGTCGAGCCGGCGCAAATTTCCGCCATTTCGCCGTTTTGCCGGATGAGCGCCAGGCCGCAGTTGAAGTCGTGGCGCAGGGCGTCGGAGTGGTGCGGGCGGCTGGTGCTCGGCGGAAAGACCATCATCGACAGCAGCGGTCCGCAGTCGAGCACCGGCGCGCCGACTAGATGGGCGCCCGGCGGCAGCGTCGCCGCGCTGTCCCAAAAGATCAGGTCGAGGTCGCCGCCGGTCAGCTTGGCCAACATCGCGTCGCGACTGCTCTGCTCGCTCGAGAAGAAGGACGCCGAGAAGTCGCTGTAATGGCCGGCGAGGCAGTCGTCGTCGTTGAAGAACCCGGCGAGGAAGCCGATGCGGGCGCCGGCGAGGGCGCCCGCGGCGCCGAGGCCGTCGTAGCGCGCGTCGCCGTCGGCCGCGATGAGCTGCGGCTGCGGGCCGAAGCTGTAGCCGTCGGTGAACTCGGCCCCGAGGCGCTTGCGCTCGTCGGCGCCGTACCAGGCGACGCAGCCGTCGATGGCGCCGGTCGCCAGCGCCGTCCCGATGATCATGTCGCCGACGGGGTCGGAGTCGACGCAGGCTTCGGAGGGCAAGGCCTCGAACATGCACTGCATCGGGCCGTTGGCCTCGCAAATCGCGGAGAGCAAGTCGAAATCCACGCCCTCGAGCGGCCCCACGTCCCACGGCGGATAACGAGATGCCCGTGTTGAGCGCGCAAGGGCGGAGCAACGAACAGCCGCGGATGCAGCGGAGCGGAAATCCGGCGATCGACTGGACCGAAAGTATTGGAAAGATTATCTTGGATCGCGTTTTAAGACCCCGGGTGCCGCTACGCTCGACCCGGGGCTATCCATTGCTTCGTCCTCCGGACGAGGGCGCGGCTTTGTTTCGGGTTTGCGGACGTCTTGGGGTGTATCCTTACCGCTGCATGAGATTTCGGGTTGCGTTTGTCGCTTTGCTTTGCCTGGGCGCTGCTTTTGCTCAGGAGGGGCCGGATCCGCGGGAGATTCCGATTCCGGCGATTGAGACGCCGGTGCGCGGGCTGCCGGGGGTGGACGAGCTGCCTGTTCGCGATGCGATGCCCGACGTGATGACGATGAACGACGGGACTCGCGTGCAGACTCGCGAACAGTGGCTCGAGCGCCGCGAAGAGCTCAAGAAGATCCTCGAGTATTACGCCGTGGGGCAGGCGCCGCCCGCGCCGGGGAACGTCCGCGGCGAACAGCTTGAACAGGAGACGGTGCTCGAGGGGCGCGCGAAGTATCGGCTGGTGCGGCTGACGTTTGGGCCCGAGCGAAAGCTGAGCCTGCATATCGGCGTGTTTACTCCGGCCGAAGGCGGGCCGTTTCCGGCGGTGATCTTGCAGAGCGGCACGCCGCCGGGCGCGCCGGAGCTGCCGCGCATGCCCTGGGGGCCGAATCAGGGGCGCGGCGAGGACGTGCTGATGCTGGTGGGGCCGAAACCGAAGCCGGGTGACGGGCCGCCGTCTCGCGGTCGTCCCGCGAGCCGCTGACGGCTGAGGCCACGGCGACGCGCTTCGCGGATGTGCTCGGGCGCGGCTACGCGCTGGTGATGTTCAACCCGAACGACTGCGCCGAAGACACGACGCTGCGCAACGAGGACGGCAGTTGGGCGTTTCGCAATACGCGCTTCTTCCCCGCCTATCCCGGCTACGACTGGGGCGTGCTGATGGGCTGGGCTTGGGGCGCGTCGCGCGTGGCGGATTATCTGGAGACGGACGCGGCGATCGACGCCTCGAAGCTGATCATCACGGGGGCGTCGCGCAACGGGAAGTCGTCGATGATCGCGGCGGCGTTCGACGAGCGGCTGATGGGGGCGCCGGTGGTGACGGGCGGCGGCGGCGTGGGCGCGTATCGCTACGCGGGGCCGCGCGGCAGCGAGACGCTCGACATCATGCAGAAGAAATACCCCAACTGGTTTTCGCCGCATCTGCACGAGTTTTGGGGGCAGCGGGAGAAGCTGCCGTTCGACGAGCATTTCTTCTTGGCGCTGGCCGCGCCGCGCCCGTTCATCGCGCTGGAAGGGATGACGGACAAGATTTCGCTGCCGGAGGCGGTGCGGCAGTCGATGCTCGGCGCGCGGCCGGCGTACGAGCTTTACGACGCAGGCGATCGGCTGGGAGTGAACTACGCCGACCACGGCCACGCCTTCACGGACGAGGATTGGACGGCGATGCTGGACTTCTTCGACAAGCACCTGCGCGGGATGCGGGTGGAGCGGACGTTTTTTACGTTCCCGACCGAAGCCGAGCTGGATGCCGCGGCGGCGCAGGCCAAGAAGTGACCGGACCGCCGCGGCTGGGTGACGCGGTTCGCCTACTCGTTGTTTGCTTACTTCACGGCTACGAAGGCGGTTTGGCGGTTGAAGTTGGCGCCGACCGTCACTTGCACCGGGGCTAGGCCTGACGGCGTGCCCGCGGGTATCTTCGCGTTGATCTGGAGCACGCCCGAGACGTAGCCCGGCGCGGCGCCGGCGTAGGTGACTTCGGCCGCGGCGGCGCCGATGCTGACTCGCACGGGCAACTTGGGACGCGGCAGGGCGTCGAGGACTTCAGGCGTGACGAGGCCGTCGACGCCGGCCGGCTCGGTTTGGCCTTCGCCGGTGCCGTAGAAGCTGACGACGCTGCCGGCGGGGGCCGGGTTGTCGGGCGAGTTGATCGTGCCGTCCTGGTTGAGGATCGCCGCCGGGCCCGCTCCCGTCGAATCCCTGGTGAACAGGCCGGGGTGCGCGGCGACGACCGGGGCCGTCGAAGGGATCGGAGAGGACGCCGTCGCGCTCGAGCTGGATTTCGACCGTCGACTTGCCCGCGATGGAGTACGGCGCGACGACGTTGATCTGGTTGAACTGGACGTAGACGAGCGGCCCAGGCACGCCGTCGAACAGCACGCGCACGCCGGCCAACTTGCTCGAGACCAGGCCGCTCGAGCCTAGCTCGAGCAAAGCCGGGGTCTCGGGTCCGAGGCCGGAGCCGAACAGTGTGACGATTTCGCCCGGGGCGACCTCGCCGGGATAGAAGCTGGCGCCGTTTTCGATGCAGGTGATCGAGCGGGCGGCGTCGGACTCGATCGACATTTTGGCCAGCCAGACGTCGGACTGGCCGGCGCGCTGCTCGTTGAACGAACCCGGTGTGGTGCGCAGCGCGCCGGTGGCGTCGACGCCCGCGTTGTAGAGCAGGCCTTGGGGGTCGACGTCGATCTCGCCCAGGCCCGGGATCAAGCCGGAGAAAAGCAGCCGCGAGCCGTCGGCGCTGATCTTGCGCAAGATGGCGCCGTTGCAGGCCGGCAAGGCGCCGCCGCCGAACAGAGGGGAGCCGGCGCCGGTGACGCCGCTCGCCCAGGCCTGGCCGCGACGTCGACCGCGAGGTCTTGCGCGCTGCCGAGCAGGTAGGTGGAATAGTCGGGCTGCTGGGCGGGACGCGAGAAGCGCGCGAGGAAGGTAAGCGAGCGCTTCCAGACCGGCAGCACGGCGCCGCGCGTGGTGGGGAAGTCGCGAGAGTCGGTCGAGCCGAGGACGTAGACGCGGCCGTCGGCGTCGGCCTCGACGCGCTTGACGGCGTCGGCGCCCGTGCCGCCGAAGTAGGTCGCGTAGTCGAGCGTGGAGAGGTCGCTGAAGACGGCGATGAACGCTTCGGATTCGCGGGAAGCGGGCTTGGGCTGAATGGCGTCGCGGGTGACGGGGAAGTCGGCCGATCCTGTCGCGCCGGCGACCCAGATTTTGCCTCCAGCGCCGACGGCGACTCCGCCGGCTTGGTCGTCGCCCGAGCCGCCGAGGTAGGTCGTGCGCAACTCGCCGGCGTCGGGGCTGATGCGGGTGATGAAGACGTCGCTGCGGTCGTCGTCGCCGCCGCGCTTGTCGGTTTGGTAGCCGGAGGCGGGTAGGTCGGTGGAGCGGGTGTGTCCCACGGCCACGGCGCCGTTGTCTTCGAGGGCCGCGATGTCGACGGCGATTTCGGCTTTGGAGCCGCCGATGAGCGTGGCTGCGCGGCGATTGCCGTCTTGGCCGAGGCGCAGGGCGAAGGCGTCGTTGCGGCCGCGGCCGGTCGCTTGCGCGGCGCCCGGGGACACGGGGAAGTCGTCGGAGTCGGTGTGGCCGACGATCCAGAGCGTGCCGTCAGCGGCTAGGGAGGCCGCGGCTACGTTCTCGTTGCCTTGGCCGCCGTAGTAGGTGGCCCACTCGATGTCGGACCCGGCGGCGTTGATCTTGGCGGCGAAGACGTCGAAGCAGGGCTGAGCGGCGATGCCTCCGGTGCAGGAGCCGCCGGAGTAGGTTTCTTGCACGGCGCCGGGCGTGGTCGGGAAGTCGAGCGAGCGCGTGACGCCGACGACGTAGGCCTCGCCGCCGCGGTTGACGACGATGTCGGCGGGGATGTCGGCGCCGCGTCCGCCGAGGTAGCCGGCGTAGACGAGCATGGGGTCGATGACGAGCTGGGCCGAGGGGTCGTAGTCGCCGAGGTCGAACGAGACGATATTGTCGGAGTCGATCCGAAACGCGGCGGAGACTTCGCGGCGCTCGCCGTCGATGCGCTGGAAGGCGAGCGGCGCGAGCATGCGCAGGTCGCCGGCCGGCGTCTGGGCGATGAGGTCGCCCGTGTCGGCGAGACGCAGGCGCCGCGCACCGCTGACTCGCAGGCGGATCGCGGAGGGGTCGGCGCCGGGGGCGACGACGAAGTCGTATTCGAGATGGCGCGAGGCGCCGTAGAACAGCAGGTCGACGCCGGGATAGACGCCGGCGTAGCGCACGCGGTCGAACTGCGGGGCGGTGATTTGCGGGCGGCCCGCGAGGTAGTAGCGGCTCTTGGCGGGGCGCTCGCCTTCCGGCGCGATCGTCGCCTCGGAGGCGCCGAGCGGCTCGACGGTCAACAGGGCGGCGGCGCCGGGGCGCGAGAGGCTCACTGCGGCGCCTTTTTGTGTCAGCAGGACACGGCCGCCGGCGCTGCGTGACACGAACAGGATATTCGGGTCCGCTTGTCCTGTATTGGCCTCGAAATAGAGAGGCAATCCGCCGTAGTCGGCCGCGCTCAAGGCGGCGGCGAAAAGCAAAATCATCATGACTGATCTCATTAGGTGGTCTCCTACGAGCGCACTCCGGCCTCGACCAGGCACGGGGTCGGCCAGGGCGGCGGCGCTCGCTAGCACTGTGGTTTGGGTTCGGGCGCGAAGCCCGCAGACGCGAAAGGCGGGACGACTTGGCATATGCACGCGCCGGACCAAACTCGGCGCGATAGAATCCGAGTCATCGGAAACCGATGCCGCGCGTCGACCAAATCGATCATGTCGAAATCTTCGTGCCCGACCGCTACGAAGCGGCCGAGTGGTATGCGCGAACGCTGGGATTGGAGATCGTTCGCGACTTCGAGTTTTGGGCGACCGAAGGCGGCCCGCTGATGATCGCTTCGCGCGGCGCGGGAACCAAGATCGCTCTATTCGAAGGCGAGCCGCAGGGCGAGCGCCCGTCGGTCGGCTATCGCCGCACCGCCTTTCGCACCGACGGCGAAAGCTTTCTCGAGTTCGTGCGTGAACGCGAGCGGCTGCCCGATTGCAGCGTGGTCGTCGACCATGGCAAGGCGTTTTCGATCTACTTCCACGACCCGTGGGGGCATCCGCTCGAGATCACCACCTACGACTGCGAGGCGGTCGCCAAGGAACACCGCAGGGCATGAGCGGCCCGACGCTCGAAGGCGCGGCGGCGCTGATCGCCGAAGGCCGCGCGGCGGCGGCGAGCAAGGACTACGCGGCGGCGGTGAAACTCTTCGAGCAGGCGGTCCGCGCGGCGGAAACGCAGAACGCGCGGGTCACGGCTTATCTCGAGCTGGGCAAGGCTTTCGACCTGCTGGGCAAGCGGCGCTCGGCGCAAGCGTGCTACCGGCGCATCATGTCGCTGACCGATGATTGGACGTATCGCGACCAAGCGCGGCGGCTGTTTCGCAGGGCTTACCGCCCTTGATCGCGGCTCGCGCGTTGCGATTGGGCCTCAGACGGGGCCGCGGTGCGGAAGGCCAGGTCGCCGGCGTAGGGCGGCGTGAAGTTGTAGTTGAGCAGCGGTTCGGCGTGGTGCAGGCGATGGTGGCGGATTTGCGCCGCTCGAACTCGAGCGAGGCCGGGGATGCGGCGGACGGCGCGGTCGAAGCGGTTGCCGTCGACGTGCGTCCACCAGTGAGTCGATTCGTAGAGCAGGTACTGGGCGAGCGCGCCAAGTAGGAAAGCCGGCGCGAATCTCGCCGGGAACACAAGCGGAAACAGCGCGGCGTGCGCGGCGAGCAGGACCGGAAAGACGTACCACGACGTGGTGATTTCGGCGAGCTTGGCGGGGTCGCGCGTCGTGAAAGCGGCGCCGTAGAAGAGCCGATGATGGCGCTGATGACGCGGGTCGCGGCGTGAGCCGTGCATGCCCCAACGATGCCAGCCGTACTCGAAAAGGTTGGTGTAGGCGGCGCCGGCGGCGAGCCACAGCCAGCCCGACGGTCGGCCGAGGGCCGGCGGCTGGCCGTACGCGGCGAGGACGACGGCGTAGGTCGCGCAGGCGGCGAAAACCGTCACCGCCAGCGGCCGGCTGCGGAAGGAAGGCATCCGCCTTGATGCTAACCGACGCCTGGCTTAGCGCCGAGCCGGCCGCCGCCGCGCTGCTCACTTCGCTTCGCGCGGTCTTCAAGCTGTCGCGGTAGTCGATGACGGTCGCGACGTCAGCGGGCTTGCTGAGGATGAAGGTCAACGCCGGGCGGCTCTCGGGCTCAGCCGGCATTTTCGCCCACGCTTCCAAGTCGTATACGGGGTCGGTTTCGACGTTGAACGATTTGCCTCCGCCGAAAGTGATCGACGTCAGCTTCAGGCCGATCTTGGCGGGCGACTCGTTGGTTGCGGGCTGCTCGACGACGACGCCTTGGACGGGAACTCCGGTCGGGGCGACGAGCGTCTCATGATCCACGGTGTCGCCGTCGAGCTCGACGTCCTGGCGAGTGTAGTAGAGCGGCTTCGAGAGCACTCCCGCGAACTCTTGGCCGGGTTTGAGGTCCGCAACGACCAGGGCGTCGTCGGGCTCGACGGAAACTCGCACGCCCGGAGCCAACTCAAAGGTGTCGGGAATTTCGGCTTTTTCGTACGTCTTGCCGCAGCCGAACAGCAACAGGCTGAAGCCGACCGCGGTGAGGACCAAGTAGGATTTCTTCATGGTTTCTTCTCCTTATATGTCTCGCTAGCGGCGGCGGACGCGAATTGCTCAAACCGCGGGGCCGCGGCACGCTCGACCAAAGGTTCGACGCCGCGGGCGAGGGCTCCGCAGCCTCTTCTTTCCATTGGAGGAGACACTTGCTGCAAAGCGATCGTTTCAGGACCCGCACGGTACGCGGGACTGCAAGACAGCGCGCGCGAGGCAACAACCGTCGGTGCGGACGCGTGCACCTGGAGGGACTGTCATTTGCGCCTGCAGGGAGCAGTAATTTGCGCCTGGCGGGGACAGTCAAGCGGGCGGCGCCGGCCGGCCAGCGGCGTTCAACGAGGGTCCGCGCTCCAACTGGGCCAGAATTCGCCGGAGCTCGGCGCGTTCGGCGGGTTTGACGAGGTGATGATCGAATCCCGCATCGCGCGTACGCCGCTTGTCGTCATCTTGTCCCCAGCCGGTGAGCGCGACCAGGACGAGGTCACGTCCCCAGGGTTCGCGGCGGATGCGTCGAGCCGCTTCGTAGCCGTCCATCCCGGGCATGCCGAGATCCATGAGAATCGCGTTGGGACGAAAGGCGGCGGCGATGCGGATGGCCTCTTCGCCGCCGCCCGCGGTGCGCACGTCATGGCCGAGCATTTTCAGGATCATGCTCAGTATTTCCGCGGCGGACCGGTTATCGTCGACGACCAGCACGCGGCGCGCATCCGGGGAGCTCAGGCTCTTCCGCGAGGTAATTTTCGTCGGCGCTGTGGGGCGACGAGTCGACCACGATCGGCAGCCGCACTCGGAACTCGCTGCCCTTCCCCGCTCCTTCGCTGCGGACCCCGATATCGCCGCCGTGCATCAAAACCAGCGACTTGACAAGAGTCAAACCGATGCCGAGCCCGGGCTGGGAGTCTTTGGTCGTTTGGTCCCCCTGAGCGAACATGGCGAAAATCGCCGCCTGCATGTCGGCTGGTATGCCGATGCCCGTGTCGCGAACGGAGATGAGGACATCGCAACCGTCTTGCTCGGCGCCCAGAAATATCCGGCCGCCGGCGGGCGTGAAGCGCGCGGCGTTGTTGAGCAAGTTAGAGATGACCTGCGCAAGCCGGTGCGGGTCGGCCTCAATGCGAAGCGCTTTGTCGGGCACGTTTAGGCTCAAATGATGATTGGCCTTGTCGATGTGAGGCCGTGACGTCTCGACGGCGCTCAGCAAGACGTCATTGAGCGCTGTGATCGACTTTCTGAGCTGGAGCTTGCCGCGGGTGATGCGCGAGACGTCGAGCAGATCCTCGACGAGCACGACGAGCTGCTGCGCTTGGCGCTCCATGGCGCCGCGAACTTCCTCGAGCTTGTCGGGCTCGTGTCGCAACATCTTGATGAGCTCGAGACCGGAGCAGATGGGGGCTAGCGGGTTGCGGAGCTCGTGGGCGAGCGTAGCGAGGAACTCGTCCTTGCGGCGGTCGGCGTCGCGGAGCGCCTGTTCCGTCCGGCGGCGCTCGGTGATGTCGACGCAAACGCCGGCCATCCGCTTAGGTGTGGCATCTTCGTCGAAAAAGACCTTGCCTCTTGCTTCGAGCCAGTGCGTGCTGCCGTCGGGCCAGAGAATGCGGTACTCGATTTGGTGATCCTCGCCGGTTTCGAGGGAGCGCGAAATCGAGGCTTCGAGCCTTTCGCGGTCTTCGGGATGAACGTCGTCGAGAGACGAGCGGTAGTCGCCGGTGAAAGAACCTGGCTCGCGGCCGTGAATCTTCTCGAGGCCGGGCGACCAGACGACGCTGTTCGTCTCGAGCGACCACTCCCAGGTCCCCATGCTTCCGGCTTCGAGGGCGATGCGGAGGCGCTGCTCGCTGTCTCGCAGGGCTTGTTCGGATTGTTTGCGAGCGGTGATATCGCGGGCGGTTTTGGAAGCGCCGATGATGCGGCCGTCTTCGTCCTTAATGGGCGAGATCGTGAGCGAGACGGGAATCCTGGTTCCGTCGCTGCGGACGCGAATCGATTCGAAGTGATCGATGCGCCGGCCCGCGCGCAAGCGGCGCATGATCTCGTCCTCCTCGCTAATGCGCTCAGGAGGAATGAGAAAGGAGATATGGCGGCCGATAGCCTCGTCAGCCGTATAGCCGAAGATGCGCTCGGCGGCGTCATTCCAGGTTTGGACGATGCCTTGAAGGGATTTGCCGACGATGGCGTCGTCGGACGACTCGACGATGGCGGCAAGCGACGCCTGGGCGCGCTGCGCCTGTTTGAGCTCCGTGATGTCGCGAATAATGCAGCGGCTGTGGACAAACTCGCCGTCGACGAAAAGAGCGTTCGAGTCGACCATGAACATCGCAGATCGAGCCGTCTTTGCGGCGCATCCGCATGGCGTGATCGCGCAGCGTCTCGCCGTTGCGCCAAGCAGGCGATGGCGCCTTGAATCGCGAGTTGGTCGACGTGAAACTCGACGATGTTGCGGCCGACGAATTCGTCGCGTTCGTAGCCGAGCATCGCGAGCTCGGTGCGGTTGACGCGCAGGATGGTCCCATCGGAAGAGATCCAGTGGAGGCCTACGGTGGCGTTCTCGAAGAAGTCGGAAAGCTCTTGCTCGTTTCGACGCATCGCGATCTCGACGCTGCGTCGTTGCGAGACGTCCCGAAAGACCAGGACGCAGCCGACGACTTCGCCGAGTTGGCGGCGGATTGGAGCGGCGTTGTGTTCGATGGGGCGCTCAGTCCCGTCCTTCGCGATCAGGAGGGAATGGTTCGTAGGCCCCACGATCGCGCCTTCCCGCAGCGCCCGAGTCGCGGGGCTTTCGATTTCCGCGCGGGTCGATTCGCTCACGATGCGGAAGATTTCGCGGAGCTCCAGGCCGGCGGCCTCTGCGCTGCTCCAGCCGGTGAGCGATTCGGCCATTGGGTTCATCCCGGTAATGCGGGCCTGGGTGTCGGTGGCGATGACCGCGTCACCGATGCTTGCGAGAGTGGTGCGGAGGCGCTCGGCGTGTTCGGAAATGAGACGCTCGTCGCGCAGAATGCCGCGGCCGACGACGACGCTGGTTATGACAGCGATGAACGCCCCGACGCCGAGAACGGCGAGCGCGAAGCCGACGACGGCGCGGAGCCGATCGCGAGCCAGGCCCCTACCCTGATCGTAGGCGCTTTGAGCGTTCGGCATGAGCTCGTTCGCAAGCAGGTCGCCCAGAGCGCCGACCGACTCTTTGAACACATTCAAGGAGTCGGAATCCGCGCGCCGACTGTCATCCTGGAGCATGGTTTGGCCCAAGCGCCGCACCTGATCCCATTGTTCGTGGAACCGAGCGGCGAGCTCGCGTTGTCGATCGGTGGACGCCGAGCTTTCGTACTGGGCCAGGTCCGCGTCGACTTTCGCCGCTTCGTTCGCGGCCTCATTTTCGTTCTCCGCGGAATCGCCTAAAAAGGACGCGCGAATGCTAACGGCGTAAAGACCGACATGAATCCGAGCATCGCCGACCGACGCGGAACGCAAACGCGCGAGGCCGTTCTGACTTACCTGGTCGTTGATGGAGGAAAGACGCGAGATGAGAAGCAGCAACGATATCAGCAGGAGCGCAGTGAACACGCCGAAACCGAGCCACAGCTTCGTCGCGGTCGCGCTTCGGTGAGCTAGCGTCGCCCCCTTCTTGTGCAACCGCCTGAAGGCGGTGTTTGGGTTCATTTCCCCTGCTTGACCTCGGAAGACGCCTCTCCGTGTCAAATTGCACGGCCGATTCCCGCTATCGTAGCTGAGTCGATTCGTTGGCGGAGTGTTTCGGATATTTGTGGCGCGGCGTTCCCGGCCCGGCGGGACATACCGTGCGACCGCTTTGTCTTGAATGGAATTCCGGCCGGCAAACAGGCAGGCCGAAGCGGCCGGCGAGCACCAATGGATGCGCGCCGGCGGTCTAGAAGGGCGCGCGTGTGCCGATTTCGACGGGGGGCCGGGGGCCATCGCAGAACGGCCGGGCGGCGCTTTCGTTTTCGGCGTTGCACACGGGCATGTTCTCGAGCTCGGTCAAGTAGGCGAGAAGGTCTTCGACGGCGGTGCGCGCTTGGGGCAATTGCGCCTCGTTGAAGCGGTTGCGCGGCGGGGCGTCGCGAGCGGCGAGGAGTTGAGCGAGGGTCGCTGTCGCCGGGCATCGGCTGATCGACGGATCGTTTGAAGCCGTGCAGATAGCGCGCCAGACCTTCGAGGCCGGAGCGCAGGCGAGCCCAACGATGGCCTTCCCACGAGAGGGGCTCGGTCGGGAGCGCATCGGCGAAGCGCTCGACGAGCAGTTGGCCCGCGAGACGGCCGCGTTCGGTGAGAGCCGCAATGACTTCCGGCGGCATTTGCAGGTTCAATCCGCCTTCGTCGGGCTTTTGCCAGATTTCGACGAGGCGGTCGCGGTAAGCCGGCAGGCGCGTGAAGTTGTTGTCGTGCCAATTTTGGGCGCTGGAGAAAATCCCCAAGGCGAAGCCAAGAGCCTTAGCGGTCGGCTTGTCGCCCTGATCGAACTCGTTGCGCAGCTCGAGCGCGCCGTCCTCGGGACGCCGGATCATGTGCACCAGGGTCGCGTCGACCGAGTCGCGTCCGGGCTTGCCGTTCTTGTCGGTCTGCTCGAGGGTGACAGCGAGGGTCGGCCAGCGCGGGAAAAGGGCGTCGAAGCGGTGGATGGGGAAGTTGCTGGTGATGCCGCCGTCGCTGAACCAAACCTTCTTGATGGGATGGCCGGCGACGTGATAGTTCACCGCGTAGAGGGGAATCATCGAGAACAGGCCCGGGAAGCTCAGGCTCATGCGCATGGCGACGACGACGGGCATCTTGTCGCGCGCGGGGAACGGCAGTTTACCGTCTTTACGCAGGTCGGCGGAGGGGATCGCGGCGGCTTCGCGCTCGAGGTAGTCGCAGACGCGCGGCGGGAAGAGCTTGCGGAACTCGGCCGGGTCGAAGGCGAAGGAGTTCTCGTCGAACGGCAGCTCGTAGGGACGGCCGAAAGTGATGCTGGTGGTGACGAAGCGCAGATTGATGGAGCGCCGCTCGAGCCCCGCCATGGTCGCTTGAAAACGCGGCGGGATGGGGGCGTTCGCCAAGTCGCCGAAGGTCAGCGGGTCGGAGCCGGACTTACCGGCCACGGCGTCGAGCTCGTCGGTCAGCCAGGTCGTCAGCGGGGGTAGGCTGCCGGCCGGCGGCGGGGCGCCGTTGGCCATGCCGCTGCAGAGGCCGTAGCCGTTGGCGACGACCGGCGCGAGCGTCTTGTCGGAGCGAGCGAGCTTGAGAAGGGCGCCGGCTTTGAGGCGCAGCCTCTTGAACCAGCCCTGCCGGTCTTTGTCTTGATAGGCGAGGAAGAACTTGTAGAGGTCGCGGGTTGCGCGGTCGGGGCGGAAGAGCTGCAGCAGCGCGCCCTCGCCGCCTAAGGTTGCGGAGATCGCGGCGACGCGATCGAAGCCGCCGGGGTCGTTGGAGGTGCGGCGGCGATATTCGGCGGCGGCGGCCATGCCGGCGGCGATGGCGCCGGCCGAGGTTCCGCCGATGCCGACGAAGGTGAATTTCTCCGCGATCGCGCAGATCGCCGGCGGGTAGACGATGCCGCTGGTAATCCCGCCTTTCATCACGAGGTCGCAGCAGCGTTGGGGGTTGAGATAGTCGGGCATGTCGAGGCCTTTTGGGAAAGATTAAACGAATTGTTCTCGAATGGACACAAAAATACCGCGGCCGCACGCCGTGAGCTATGATCGAGCGCATGCTTCGTGCGGTTCTGTTTTGTTTGGCGGTCGCGGCGCTGGGGTGTCAACAAGCTCCTGTGTACGACCTCGTGATCCAGGGCGGGCGTGTGATGGACCCGGCGTCGGGCCTCGACGCAGTCCGCAACATCGGCGTCAAGGACGGGCGCATCGCCGCGATCTCGGAAGACGAGCTGCACGGCGCGCGGACGCTGGACGCCGCGGGGCTGGTCGTGGCGCCGGGCTTCATCGATTTGCACCAGCACGGCCAGGATCCGGCGAACTACAAGGCGCTGGCGCATGACGGCGTGACGTCGGCGCTCGAGCTCGAGATCGGGGTCGAAAACGTGGCCGATTGGTACGCCGAGCGCGAAGGCAAGGCGGCGATCAACTACGGCGCGGCGGTCTCTCATTTGTACAACCGCAGCGCGGTGATGATCGGCCACAGCACCGGGTTGTCGGCCAATGAGTCGAGCGACTTGCCGATTCGCCCCGAGCAGATGACCGCGCTCGAAGCCAGGATCAAGAAGGGGCTCGACGAGGGGGCCGTTGCGGTGGGCTTCGGCATCGCCTATGCGCCGGGGATGACGCAGGAAGAGCTGAACCGCTCGTTCGCCGTCGCGGCCCCGTACGGGGCGACCTGCCACGTGCACATGCGCACCGACCGCGAAAGCTTCGCGAACCTGGACGAAGTGCTCGAGGCGTCGGAGAAGTCGGGCGCGCCGCTGCACATCGTACACATCAACTCGAGCGGCGGGGATCGCGCGCCGCAGTACCTGGAGCGCATCCAGGCGGCGCGGGATCGGGGCATCGACGTCACGACCGAGTGCTACCCCTACAACCGCGGCTCGACGATGATCGAGTCGAGCCAATTCGACGATTGGAAGAACTACAGCGACGACTATATCGCCCAGTTCACCTGGGTCGAGACGGGCGAGGCGCTGACGCGCGCGACGTTCGCCAAGTATCACCAGATCGGCGGGACGATCATCTCACCGCCGACCTACAGTCTCGATACGGTGCGGACGCTGGTGGCGCATCCGTTGACGATCATCGCGTCGGACGGCATGTGGCTCGTCAACGGGAAGGCGCATCCGCGAACGTTCGGCACATTTTCGCGGGTGCTGGGGCATTTCGTGCGCGAGGAGAAGGCCTTGTCGTTGATGGATGCGCTGGCCAAGATGACGATTCGGCCGGCGCAGCGCATCGAGAAGCGCGTTGCGATGATGACGAAGAAGGGCCGGCTCGCGGTGGGCGCGGATGCGGATATCGTGGCGTTCGACCCGGAGACGGTGGCGGATCAGGGGACGTATGAGGACCCGGCGCGGTATTCGACCGGGTTTCGGCATGTGCTGGTGAACGGCTCGCCGACGCTGCTCGACGGCAAGTGGGTCGAGGGCTCGTTGGCGGGGAAGGCGATCCGGGCGGAGACCAGCGGGACGTAAGAAAGACTGGCGAATCTTCCGGAACAGGCCGCCGTCGTATCGCTTCGCCCAGCGGATGCGGGTCCTGTTGAGCGTTTTAGACGCGACCTCACGGTCGCGGCTCTGTGGCGTGCTCGTGACGCGGAACGCCGGCGCTGATCTTTTTGCTGTAGCCGTTCGGGTCAAACCGTCGTCTTACCCACAACGGGTCAAAGGTGTCCCGCCGTCGGGGTCGTCGAACGGAAAACCATGGTCGCCTTCTTGAATGAGATCGTCGCCGCGTTGGAGCTCGAGCCGGGATCGGGCGCAACCTCGGGGACCTTCGAGGCGGTCGAGGCTGACGACATTCCCGAGCCGTCGAAATCGCTGCTTGTCCACCGCCGGGACATGACAGGGACGCTGGCGGATTTCTGGGGCGGCCGGATCCACATCGAACCGCTGCAGGTGCGCCGCGAGGGAGACGACGTCTACCGTGAGGTCGTGCTGGTCGCGGGGGACAACGGCGCCGGCCGGCGGGTGGAAGCGGGAGCGATTCGAATCCGGCTCGGCGCTTTTCCCGAACAGGCTCGGCGCGAGATTCTCGGCAACCGCACGCCGCTGGGGGCGATCCTGACGGCGCACGAGATCCCCTACGTCTCCAGTCCACGGGCTTACTTCCGGACCCGCACGAATGAATTCTTGCGGGGGTCGTTTCCTGGCGATCCCGAAGGGATGCACTACGGCCGTCACAATGTGCTGACCGCGCCCGACGGGGCGACGCTGGCGGAAGTGATCGAGATTTTACCGGTGCTGTAGCCGGCGAGCCTCAAACGATCCGGAACAACTCGCGATTCCCGGTGATCCAGAGGTCGGTGTAGCCTTTTGCCTTTTCGCGAATCTTGGGGTCGCTCAAATAACGCTCGAAGGTCTTCTCGAATCCCGTTATCGATTCGACCTCATATTCGAGGACGACGCGATTGAATTCGCCGGTTACGTCAGTAAGGACGCGAAAGTTGGGGAGCTCTCCCGCCGCCGCCGTCTCTTTGATTTGAGCGGCGAGTTTGCTCGCCTGGCCGGGCTTGGCGGTGAAAGTGTTGCGAACGACGATCATGAGTCAGGGCCTCCAGTCCGGAGAGATCGTAGCACCAAGGAGCCATTGAGTGTCCGAGAGGTGTTGTCGCAGGCGATCAGATAGCGGGCCGTCCGCGCGCAGGGCCGCGCCGCTCGAAGACCCCTCCCTTAATTTAAGAGCCTGTGTAAAAACGAGATGTTCGTGTTGGGCCCGCAAGGGCGGAGCAACGAACTGTACCGGATGCAGCGGAGCGGAATCCGGGGATCAAACGGGAAGTATTGGAAAGATTATCTTGGATCGCGTTTTGAACGTCCGGGGACATGGGTAACAGAATTACCCAAGCACATGGGTAACAGTTTAAGGTTTGATGCCGTGAGCCGGGGAGGTTGAGTTCTCCGGCCCGTTAGGGGTTGCTGGACGGCGGCGGGAGCCCGTAAGGCGACCAGCGCCGTCCAACAACCGGAGCGGCCAACGCGCCCGGCCGCGGTTGTCGCGCTTGGCTGCGGGATCGCTGAGTTGGCGGGCGTCGAGCCAAGCCAGCGGCAGCGGGCCGAACCAGATGCGCCCTCTGCTGCCGATCGGAAGCGTCATGCTGGCCCGGGCCCGCGTATTGTCTCCGGACGGGCGGTGCAAGCCGTTCGACGTCTCGGCCGACGGAATGGGCAGAGGCGAGGGTTGCGACGTCGCGGTCCTGAAGCGTCTCGATCGGGCCATACGGACGGCGATCGCGTAATTGCTGTGATCCGCGGCTCGGCCGGGCAACAGGACGGGCGCAGCAGCGGCTTCACAACTCCGAATCCTGAGGCCCAAGCCGACCTAATCCGCGCCGCGCTTCGTCAAGCGGACCTCCAGCCGTCCGCCGTCGGGTACGTCGAGGCACATGGGACCGGTACGGGTCTTGGGGATCCGGTGGAGCTCGATGGGCTTGCCCGCGTTTTCGCCGCCGGTCGCGACATCGAACAGCCGCTTTCCTAGGTTCGGTGAAGGCCAACTTCGCGCACCAGGAATCGGCTGCGGGCATCGCCGGGCTGATCAAGACGGTGCTCGCCTTGCCGCATGGCGAGATCCCTCCTCAGCCCAATTTTCGAGAGCGCACGCCGCTGTTCGATCGGGACCGCCTGCCCGCCCGGATCGTCACGCGACCGCCTTGTTGGCCATCCGGCGGAGCAGCCCGAGTTGCCGGAGTGAGCGCCTTCGGGTTGAGCGCATCCTGGCCCACGTCGTGCTCGAGGAAGCGCCCGCCCCTCCGCCCGCCGCGGACGCAATGGAGCGACCCGTGCACCTGTTGTGCCTGTCGGCCAAGGGGTCCGACGCGCTCGAAGCCCTCGCCCGAGCCTACCGCGAGAGGCTTGAAAGCGAGGGAAAAGACCTTCGCGTCGCGGACGTTTGTTGGACGGCCGCGGTCGGGCGCAATCACTTTCGTCGCCGACTGTGCTTGGCGGTCGGTCCCTTACGGCGCGCCGCGCCGCGCTCTACCGCACCCAACCCGCCTTTCGACAAGCGATCGATGAGTGCGCGAAAGGGCTGGAAGGCCTGCTGGAAATCCCGCTGCCCGAGGTCCTGTTCGCGGAGAGAGACGCTGCGCGTCTCGAGGTTCCGCTTGCTTTCCCGCTTCCGGTCCGGCCTCGATCCCCGCGTCCTCGGAGAGTACTCGATCCGACAAACGACCTCGCCGGCGCGTTTCGAGCGGCCGATTCAGGCGCTGCGAGAGGATCCTTGCCACGTCCACATCGAGATGGGGCCGCGGCCCGTCCTGCCGGGCGGCCCTCCACCGGATTTGTCCGGAAAGCCAAACGTCCAGGTTGCGCCGCTGAACCCGGACCGGCCCGAATGGGAGCAGTTGGCTGAGAGCGTAGCCGCCCTCCGTCGGCGGGGCTTCGCAATCGACTGGCGCGGATTCGAGCGCGGCTACTCGCGGCGAGCGGTCGAGCTCCCGACCTATCCCTTCCAGCGCCGGCGCTGCTGGGTCGCGCCGCCGGCAGGACGTGACGCCATAGCGAACGCAGTCCCTGAATCGACGGCGGCGAGAGAAGTGTCCGCAGCCCAGCCCGCCTATCTGGCGGACCACCTCATCCACGGGACGCTCGTCTTCCCAGCCGCCGGATTCCTGGAGCTCGCGCTCGAGTGATCGCCAACCAAGGCCTTGGAGGACTTCAGAATCCATCGTCCCCTCCTGCTCGAGGGCTCGCCGCGCCGGCTACAACTCGCCTTCGAGGATCCGTTGCACGGCCGTCAACGCTTTCGGATCGAAAGCGCGGATCCGCGAGAGTCGCAACAGCCGCCCCTGTTGCACGCCGAAGGGCGGATGGCCGCGGACCCGGCGCGCGCCGCTTTTGGAAGGCGACCGCGACACGGCGGGCCCGTCGCAAACCACGCTCTGGGGGGCTCTCTCGAGTGATCTCGCTCGAGCATCCCGACCTGCGCTGCCGCCGGATAGACCTGGATGCGATCGCCGAGGACGAGGCTCGCGGCGCGCGACTCGTCGAGCTGCTCGCGGCCTCCGACGAGGACGACATGGCGTGGCGAGGCGGACTGCGGTACACCCCTCGGCTGGCGCCTTGGAAGGCGCATCCCGCTGCGAACGCCCTGCCGGACGGAGACTACCGGCTTGCCCGCCCGGCGGAGAAGACTCTTGATCAACTGGTCTATGTCTCCCACGAAGCGCGCCCGCCCGGACCGCACGAGATCCAGATCCGAGTCCACGCCTCCTTCCTGAATTTCCCGAGACATGCTCAATGTTCTGGGCATGTATCCGGGGGAGGCCGGTGAGTTAGGGACGGAATGCGCCGCCCCGGACGTCATGAACTCACGCTGGGGCGGATTCTTGGAAGGCGTCGACCGGTTCGACGCTCCGTTCTTCGGGATTTCACGGGGCGAAGCCAGCATGATGGACCCGCAGCAGCGACTGTTGCTGGAGGTGAGTTGGGAGGCGCTGGAGGATGCGGCCATCGCCCGAGAGTCGATCGCCGGGCGGTCCGTCGCCGCGGTCATGGGCGTTTCGAGCTGGAACTACGCAACGATTTCCAACGTGGTCCCGACCAGGGGCGCCAGCGGGCTGGCGCTCTGCATCAATGCGAATCGCCTGTCGTATTTCTTGAACGTGCACGGGCCCAGCTTGGTGGTCGACACCGCGTGTTCGTCCTCGTTGGTGGCGGCGGACCTGGCGTGTCGCTACTTAGCGTCCGGGACGGCCGAAGTGGCGTTGGTGGGGGGAGTCAACGTCATCCTTGCGCCCCAAACTTCCGTTTCGTTCGCGCAGGCCGGCATGCTGGCGGCCGACGGCCGTTGCAAGAAGCTCGACGAGCGTGCCGACGGCTACGTGCGGTCCGAGGGCTGCGGCGTGGCGACCTGACCCGGCCGCACCTGGGCTTAGACGAGCAGGATTGGACGCAGATTGCGGCGACCGTGGATGCCGTGTACCACAATGCCGCCGAAGTCATTTTCGTGCTTCCCTACCAGGCGCTCAAGCCGGTTATTGTGGGGGGAACCGAGACTATCTTACGGCTGGCCGCCGAGCGGCGGCGAAAGCATGTCCACTTCGTCGGCACCATGGCGGCGTTGCTGTCCTCCGCCTTTCTGAACGCCGACCGACTGCCGGAAATCGACGCCGGCGATGGGGACGGGCTGCCGATGGGATACGCGCAGGCCAAGTGGGTGGCGGAGCAGCTCGTCGTGGCGGCGCGAGACAGAGGCCTGGAAACCACGATTTACCGCCCCAGCCTAGTAAGCGGCCACAGCGAAACAGGCGACTGCAAGTTCGACGACCTCATCCCTCGCCTCACCCAAGGCTGCGTCGAACTCGGTTGCGCCCCGGACTTCGGAGCGGGGATGATCGATTTCTCCCCGGTCGATTTCGTCAGTCGGGCGATCGTCTATCTTTCCCGTCAGGTCGACAACGCGCCGCCATTCAGCAGGAGCTGGGCCCCGGGTTCAACGTCGAGGCCCCCTCCTCGCGTGGCAAGCATTTCGAAGGGATCTTGAACGTCTATTCGATTTCGATGACCATCTCGAGCCTGTTCGGCCTGGGCGCAGTCAACGTACATTACGTACTCGAGATCCTGCGCCGCGACGTCGGCGGCATGAACGTGGATTACGTTTATCCCGTCGGATTGGCCATCGAACTGGTTCCGATCCTGTTGTTGGCGGCCCTTGCCGCGGCTATCGGACCGGGCGAGTCGGCTGTCCGCGGATCGCTCGTAAAGGCCTTGGAGTACGAGTGAGGCTTGTTTCGACCCAGGAACCCCCCGCGATCTATTCAAGAAGTTGTCCGGCGCCCTGTATCTCGCGGGTTCGATCCCCGTCTCCCGCTCCATCCTTTCAATAACTGACGATTCGGCCTCTTCCGCCGCAGAGCGTATTCAGAGTCTGTTTTTGACGGATTTTGGTCACCTATCGGCTTGGGACGCACAACCCTCCGAGGCGATCTCTATTGGAAAGATCATTTGGAGAGATCGTTCGCCCACGGTCCTGGTTGGCGTCCGCCTACCCGCTGAAAGAGCGCAAAGGGCTCCATGGCGGATTTCATTTCCGCCTACTCTCCGCGGTCGGCGAGCTTGAGAGTAAAGCGGAATGTTGTGCCCTGCCCCGGTTCGGATTCGCACCAGATGCGACCCTGGTGCAGTTCCACGATTCTCTTCGCCGTCGTCAGGCCAACTCCCGTGCCGCCTCCGAACTCGTCGCGGCCGTGCAGTCTGCGAAATATTTGAAAGACGCGGTCGCGATAGCTCGGATCGATGCCGATCCCGTTGTCGCTGACCCGAATCACCGCGAACTCGTCATTTTCGCCGGCGCCGCTCTCCGCCGCTATTTCGATCCATTTTTCATCTTTGTCGTTATATTTTGCGGCGTTGGAAACAAGGTTATGGAACACCTCGCCGATCAGATCGGGATCGCATAGCACCGTGGGCATGACGCCGATCGTTCGCACCTGAATCTCTTGATCGGTCAGCGTCGGACCGGAGGATGTGGATCACGTCCGCCACGATCTCGTTGAGGTCCCGCGGGACCAGAACCGGATCTTCGTGTCCAAGCCGCATGTAATTCAGGATCGCGTCGATCAGGTGCGAGAGCCTCATCGATAACTTGCGAATGGCCAGCGTGTGGGCCTGGATGTCTTCATTGATCTGTTCGCCAAGGTCCTCTTCCAACAGACTCGTGTGGAATGCAATATTCCGCAAGGGCTCCTTCAAGTCATGTGCGGCGACGGCTGCGAAGCTCTCCAGCTCTCGGTTGCTCGCGGCCAGCTCCTCGGCCCGCTTTTCGAGCTCGCGTTTCTGACGGTCGATCTCCTTGAACTGCTCGGCCTGCGCTTGTTGAGCGTGCCGCAGACTCTCCGCGTATCGACGGAGCCGGATTTCCGTCTCCTTCTCTGCGGTGACGTCGACACAGAGGCCCGTCAGTCGCACGGTCTGTTCGTCGTCGCGAACCGCGATCGCCTGGACGTGGAAGTGGCGCCAAGCTTCCCCGTTTCGCAGCGCCCTGAAGTAGGCGTCAAACTCGCTTTCGCCTCGAACCGCGCCCTCCGCCGCCGCTTCGAAGCCCGGCAAGTCATCCGGGTGAATGAGCTTTGTCCAATTTGTCCAATCCGAGACGAGCCCGGAGAAACCTTCCTCCGAGAGGCTGAACAGACGGTGCATCGCCTCATCCCAGATCAACTGATTCGTAGCGCGGTTCCAGGACCAAACGCCGGCTCGCGCAGCATCCAAGGAGATCTTTCTCTCTTGACTCAATTCCAAGTCGCACACCAAGCGGTGATGCTGAATCCCTTCGTCGACGACCTTGCGGAGCGCGATCGGGTCCCAGGGCTTGGAAACATATGCGAAGATCCTGCCGTTGTTGACGGCGCGCTGCGCCGCGCTGATGTCGGCGTAGCCCGTGACCAAGATGCGCGAAGCATTGGACAAGCGCCGCGCTCGCGCCAAGAACTCGTCTCCCGCGAGACTGGGCATGCGTTGGTCCGAGAGAATCAAGGAGTATCGGTTCTGTTCGAGGCATTTAAGTCCTTCGAATGGATCCGTGGTTGTTGTGACGGAGTAGTTCTCTTCCAGCAGGTCCTCGATCGCCGTGAGAATCTGGCGCTCGTCGTCCACCGCCAGAACGCTGGGGCCGGAGTCGCTCGTCGTCATTCGCTGCTCCTGTGCAAGGGAATCTTGACTATGAATTCGGAGCCTTGACCCTCCCGGCTCTTCACTTCAATGACTCCCTTGTGGTCTCTGACGATGCCGTAGGAGATGGCGAGACCCAGGCCGGTGCCCTTTCCCACGGGTTTGGTCGTGAAAAATGGGTCAAAGATCTTCGGCCTCACGCTCTCCGGGATGCCGACGCCCGTGTCCCGAATCGATATAACGAACAGCCCGCCTTCCTGGCGCGTCTCGATCGTGACCGCGCCGCGACCTTCAATCGAGTCGACCGCATTGGAGATTAGGTTCATCATGACCTGGTTCAATCGCCCGGCGTTGCAGTCGAGCGGATCGGTTGCGCCATACTGCTTCACGATCTCGATGACGCCCTCCGTCTTGTGGCGAAGGAACATCAAAACCGAGTCGATGCTCTCGTGCACGTCGACCGTCTTGAATTCCCCTTCGTCGAGCCTGGAGAACGTCCGAAGATTGACGATCAGATCCTTGACCCGATCGAGGCCTTCCTGCATGTCAGCGAGCCGCGAACGCATCTTGTGAAGACGGCTCCGGATGTCATCGGGCGCGCCGTCCCCAAGCGCCTCCAGAACCTTCTCCGCGTGTCGGTCCACGGTGAACACGCTGTTCAGGACGAACGTCAGCGGATTGTTGACCTCATGGGCGATGCCGGCGACCAATTGCCCCAGGGACGCCATCTTCTCCGACTGGATGAGATGCGCTTGCGTCTCCCGCAGCTCTTGGTTCGCCCTTTCGAGCTCCTCCGCCAGAGCCGCCCGCGTCTCGGCGGCTCTCTGCGCGGCCAGGGCCTCGACCGTTTCCAGCTCCTTGGCCGGAATCTCGGCGAGGCTACGCTGGTTCTCCTCCTGGAAGAAAAGCGTCACCCCTCTCTATCGGCCAAACAGGCCGCTTACTCGACCCGCGAGGCTGCAATTTCCTCGAGATCGGCGCTCGGCGCGCGTTTCCAGGCCATATCGCCCCCCGCCACAGGCCGAAAGAAAGAAGGTGTGGCAGAGTCTGGGGACAGACTTTCCACCTGAAAGGGCGCACCGTCTTCGAAAGAACATCCCATGACCGACGGTCCCTTTATTGCGGTGCCTTTCGGAATGGGAATCTCAAGGACCGTATAGGGCGTATTCACCAGAAGCGCGTGCAAGCGACTGATCTGCCTCTCTCGGCGCTGCGGTATGTGTTGAGAACTCATGAACGAGTGTCCAGGATGACCGGCTCATGATAACCATCCGGAGAGAGTAAATTGCATGATCGCAGACCTGCTGAGGCTTCCAATTCGAAGCATTCTAATCACCGCCTTCCATCTTGGCATCGATGACCGGCGGCAACCCGGAGTTGGTGCTGGTGAAACGAACGAGATCACGCCTTAGCCGGCATTTGGCGAATCCACTGTGCGACTTGTCAATGAAGTGCGGTGCACAAGGGAGACGCATGTTCCTCGCTCGCGGGTTGTTTGCATCCGGCAAGAGTTCGTACTTCAGTATAAGACGAACGACATTTGCGCGTCCAAGGAAGGCAGCGGAACCGAACCATCTTTCAGCAGCACCGACGAACGTGTCCTGTTCCGGGCGATGCTGCCGGGCGAAGCCTGGAGAACCTGATCGAACCCTTCTTTCGTCCCGAAATAATAATACTGAAAGCAATCGCCGGAGGAAAATTGACGAATATGGCGTGACGCACTTTGCGAGGCGACTGGATCCACATGGATCACTGGTCTGTCGATCTTGTCCACGCAGTTGGAACATCTGTCCCTGGCACTTCATCGCGACCTTACAGATGCCGCTATCACGGCGGTTGGTCGCCAGGCGCTGCTCATGCGTAAAGAGCCGCTTGTCTCCTATAGCTCAACATCGGGAACCGCTTGAAAGAACTTCCGCAGCAAGAATTCATGACGCCAGATTAAATGGTGCACGGCGTCAGTGCTATGACTCGTCTTTTCGTGGTAGATCACGATCTCATTGTCTGCTCCGTCGCTAGGAAGCGTGTCCTGTTGCCGTCGGTACGATTCGAACTTCAGAAACCAATTAGCAAGTTCGCCAACGCGATCCGTTATGACGTAATTTTCTAGCAACTGCGAGGCAGTGCTGTAAAATCGAAGCTTGGGAGGTCACCTTGCCCGCTATTCACACCACGATACCCGACGAAAACCTGCCGACGGACCTCGCCGTTCCGAACAAGATCGTAACCGAGTACGAGTCTTACACGCTGATCCCGAGGCTCGGACCGTTGGCCTATGCCTACATCCATAAGGCGGTCTGGCGCCGCCTACGGTACTTCAACGTGTCCCTCGTACTGGTGGACAAGCTGGAGGTCCACAAGGCCGAATGGAACGTTCTCCCCGTCATCTCGGTTCTGAACCTGAACGCCGCGGCGGCCACCGGACACGTGGTCACCGCCGCCGCGACCGATCCGCTCTCGTCCGGTCGGCGGCCAGTAGCGACAGCGCGCGTCGAAGCGGCGCCGCGCATGCTTCTGGATACCGTGCGACGGCTGCCGCCCGAAAGCGTCGGACGACTGAGCGGGGCAGTGGCAATCGGATCGAACGAAACCGATGTCCTCGCCGACCGGGAAGCCGAAAGCAGCAAGGACATCCTGAACGTTCTGAGCGAACGCAATCCGGTCATCGAGACGCTTATCGAGAAAGGCGAGTTGTTAGACAAGAAGGGCGCATTCAAGAACGACCTGATCGCCCGCACCCCGGCCCAGCGTCTGAGCACGATGGCGGAAGCGACGACGGCGGCAAATGCGGCGCCTTCGGAATTGTTGCAGACCATCACCGCAAGCGCGGTGAACAGCGCGCTGAAGGTTGACAGCAAGGCATTCTCCGAACTGTCCGACGCGGTGATGGCCGATGCCGCCCTGAAGGGCAAGGTCGCCGCCTCCATCGCCGCTTCGTTGGACGATATCGGCATTCTTGCCGGTCTCGTCACGCTGAACGACGCTGCGATCGTCGACAGCCGCGAATGGGCTTTCCTTCGCCGCGAACGGGTAGAGTTGCTGCTGCTGCCGCCCAAGTTCCGCGGTCCTCTCTCGATCAGTTCCGTAGCGCCCAACAGCGATCTGACCATCAGCGACAGCCTGACGACAAGCACCCAGACCCTCGATATCAGAGCCACGCAAAGCGCCCGATCGAGCGCCAGCAACTACATGGTCTCGACGCAGATCAAGGAGAAACTCGGCACGCTCTACGACTATGGCTCAAACCTGGGCGAGACGATGAGCGAGCAGGGCTACGAGCGAGACAATACCCGCGACGAAAAGCGTTCGCTCGTCGAACAGGCTCTAAGCGAGATGTCCGAGGCCAACGCAGCGACGACTGTGTCGATTTCGAGCAGTGCGGCGTCGAGCGCCCGTGAATACGTCACCCGCGGCAAGGACACTAACTTTGCCACGAGCGAAGTCTCGTTCGAGGCGTATTCGCCGGTCAAGGTCACGCACTACCTGCAGGGCATCGGCGTGGTCTGGTCACCACGCATCAAGAACCCCTATGCCCCGCTGCGGCAGGCGATCGATGCGTTCGAAGAGCAGATCCGAAACGAATACATCACCGAGAACCATGTGGTCGATCCGGCTGAGCCGCTGCCAACCTACGAAGGGTTCGACACCAAGTCAGTCAATACCGAAAAGACCGCCGGCAGCGATGTCTATGACGGCACCTACGTCGAGAAGATCGTGACGATCCGCCTGTCCACCCAGGAAATCCAGCAGCACTACTTCCTAGACGACAACGTGTCATGTGTTCTGGAACAGGACGACACGGGCTGGACCAACGCGCTGGATTCCGACCAGTACACGATCAAGCCTGCCATCGTCCTGGAGTTCGTGCCTTCCGAGTACATCAAGATCAAGACCCGCCTGAAAATCCACGATGAACCAGCGGGCAAGAACTTCTACTGGATGTGGCTCAAGGTGTCGGTGACCAAGTACAAGTATACGGCGGCCTACCTGCAGCAGCTGAGCGAATACCGCAAGACGGTCGAGGAACTGAACCCGGCGCGCCGGCAAGCCGTTGGGGTTCAGGCAAAGAGATATGCGCGGCTGAAGCGCGAGGAACTGATCCGGCGCTACGCAAATGATCCGGCCGAACTTCGCGAGTACACCTTCATTTCATTGATGCGGCAGATGTTCGGGACCTCGGGCGGAAAGTGGTCCTACTACCATGGGATTATCAAGACCTGTATCGATTGGGATCGAGCGAAGGTGCAGCCGGAACCGGCCCCGCCGGAAAGCCTCGTCGCCGACGGGCTGTCGCCGTTCCACTTCCTGAATGTCGATGCCGTGCGGTTCTTCTTGCCGATCCACGAGGCGTCGGAAGGCGCGTTCTTCGAGGCCGTCGGCCATACGCTCGACAACAGCTGGCGCCAGCTCTTCGCCAAGGTGAAGACCTATATTGGCAGCCAGAGGACCAAGGTGAAGGAGATGACTGAGCGAATGAACGACGCCGACAGGAAGGCCCTCACGCTCGATGAATACGACTCCGAACTCGTGCTCGGCCGTCACCTCGAAGCGGTTCTGAGCCGGACGCCCTTCCTCGAAACGTGAGCGGCGCGACCAGCATATCGGGGGCTGGCCGCAAAACGGCGGCGCCGACACCGCAGGACGGTGTGGTCGTCGCGGCCACGACCCATCTCGAGGCCGTGAAATACCCCAACCGCCTCGACGACATCGGAGTGGTCGGACGTACCGGCAATTGGAAGCGCGCTTTCATGCTGCGCCCCAAGTACGGCGGACGGTTCCTGTTCCTGCTTTATCCGAGCGAGGATGTCGCGCCGGATCGGGTACTGACTGAAGCCGTGCATTTTCCCGGATTCAACACTGGGCCGAAAGTGCTCGAATTCACCATCCCGCCTGAGCTGAGGTCCTTCAAGCTGTGGAACTGGCGTTTGGTCAAGACCACGTTCATGGACAGTGAGGAGTCCGATTTCGAATTGCGGGACGCATTGGAGCATACCGTCGACGGGTTCCTCGACCCGCCGGGCGCGGCATTCCTGGCAGGCGAGGCCGAAGCCGAGGGCGCCTACAGCCACCTCCTGTTCGAAACCCGGCCGGCGCTGGAAGGCAGCGTGCGGTTTTCGGAAGAGATGGATCGCAACGTCGCGCGCGCCATCGCCTGGTCCTGCCACCAGCCCTACGAGTCGAAGGACGGCGCGGCGGCTCTTCACGCCAACAGTAAGGGTGTTCTGGATTGGCTCCGGCTTTTCGCCGATCAGTTCGACCCGCACCGCATCTGGGCCTTGGGCGACACTTGCTATTCCGATGGCATAGGTGAGCTCAATTTCGTCAAGCAGGTCTATGACAAGACCGGCTGGCACAACAACTGGGATCTCCGAAAGGACCTGCTCTCGCTCTACCGCCTGAACTACCGGTATCACTGGAGCTTCGAACCGATGCAGGCGCTGATGCGGAATTACCCGCATATCGCCATGTGGGATGATCACGAGATCCGAGATGGCTATGGCAGCGATGCCAACGATTTCACCGATGAAAACAGCGTGATGAAAGAGATTGCCGGCCAGGCGGCCCAGGACTACCTATTCTCCTGGAACGAACCATTGCGCAGCGAATCCGGGAAGAACATCCACGTCGACAATCATCTGGCATATGTCGATGGGACTGTGGCGGCATACATCTTCGATGGCCGCAACAACCGCAGCTATGGCGACGACATTCCGGTGCCGCCGGAAGTATCGGTGGTGGCGGGGTTCTTTCTGGGCCTGTTTGGCGGCATCGCGGCGGGCGCGGCGGGCGGCCCGATTGGCGCAATTACCGGCGGCGCGGTTGGCGCCGCTACAGGGACCGCCGCCGCAGTCGCCGTCGAAAAAGAGGTGATCGAGCTCTATCGCTGGCACAATCCGGGAGAGGTGATTTCCGATCAGCAGCTGGCGGATTTCCGGCGGTATTGCAACCATGTTCGGGGCCTTCCTGCGGTCAGATACCTGGTGCTCGGCAACTCTGTGCCCTTTATCTACATCAACGACCTGATCGAGGCTCTGGCGGCCGAGATGGAACTGACCGCCACGGACGTCGGCCAGAACATTCGCGACGATATCCGTGACAGCTGGCATTCCCCGGGCAATCAACGCCAGCTCAGCCGACTAGTCGACATACTGCGCGAGCTTCATTTGGCACGCCCGGATGTCGAGATCATCAATATATCCGGCGACATTCACATTTCAAATGCATTCGTCGCCCGACCGGAAGGATTCAGCAAACCGATTTTCCAAATCACGTCTTCGGCGCTCACCAACCGGATTTCGCTCTCAGACAGCGTGACCAATCTTCTGAGCGTGGGCGGAACGCTTTCACCGCTGGAGTCGTCAGGCATCTTCGGCGACATCGGACGGCTATGGCACGAGGGGGTGTTTCAGAACTTTCTGTCCATGACCGCAACCGGCGAGAAGATCGAGTTCATACTGCACGTGTACAACAAGGATGACGAGAAGGTTTTCGGTGCAAGAGATCGGAAATTGGTGATACGTCCCAACGGGGGATACACGTTGACTGATGCGTGACGAGAATTCTCGACTGGCGGAGTACGAATCAAGGGCAAATAGTGGTCGCCTAAGAACTGCGTATCGAAGAGCCACGGTCCCGCCCGCCCTTCCGAAACCCCTTGTCGCTATATGCCAAGATCAGACATTCGACCTGAGCGGCGAAAGGGACGGCGAAAGGGGAAACACAACCCAAAGCTCGAACACGACCGGATGGCCGGGGACAGATGGGATGAGACGGCTGGTTCGCCTGTGCGCCGAATGGGCAAATGGGACGGAGCCCAAAGGGAGCTCGAAATCCGCGAGAATAGCGCCGACGCGGCTTCACGCCACGTCACGCACGGCGCTCTCAGCGGTCGACGGCCGGGGCTAAGTCGTTGGAACCCAGGCGCTTAGCTGCCGAATTCCTGGATTTTTTGGGCTCCGTCCCCTTTGCCCCCCTTTGCCTCCCTTTGCCCCCTTTGCCCCCCTTTGCCCCCCTTTGCCCCTTTGACCGACGAGAGAGAATTTAAGGTTGCGTGCACGAGAACGTCTATCAGGAGTTCGAACGGATATGCGCCGCATGCGGCGCCGGCGGCGATGTGCTCGAGATCGGCGCCGTGCCGTCTCCGGATTCGCTGCTCTGCCTCAAAGCTCTAGCCGCTGCCCGCAGCAAGGTGGGAATCAGCCTCGGTGCGCCGTTAGAATTTCGAGACTTCCGGATTCTTCAATGCAACGCGAACGACATGCGCTGCTTCGACGATGCGTCGTTCGATACGGTGCTTTCGAACTCGGTGCTCGAGCATGATCCGTTTTTTTGGAAAACGCTCGAGGAGATGCGGCGGGTGGCGCGGCCCGGAGCGCTGCTTGCGATCGGCGTTCCCGGCTTTACGCGGCCGCCGCTGGAACGCTTGCTGTCCCGTCTCAATCGGGCGCCGATCGTGGGCGGGCTTTTCGATGGCTTGGCTGCCTCGACGCCCGTTCTCAAGGTGCACCGCTACCCGGGCGACTACTACCGCTTCTCGACCGAAGCGATGCGGGAGGTGTTCCTAGGCGGGCTCCGGGACGCCGAGGTGCGTACGGTGATGACGCCGCCTCGGATCATCGGTTTTGGCCGGAAACCTTGAGCAAGATCTCAAGCAGTTCCGGAAGCCACCGTTCGATTGAGTAGTGGCGTTCGACGTAGCTGCGCCCTGCGGCGCCGAGCCGCCGCCGTAACGAACAATCGTGACCGAGCGCCTCGATGGCCTGGCGCCACTCGCCGTCGGTCGCGGCCAACAGCCCGCGCCGGCCGCCTCCCGATAGGCTCGAGTTGAGACCGACGGGCGAGGCGATCCAGGGCATGCCCGCCGCCATGTATTGCAGCAGCTTGCAGCCGCATTTCGCGCGCTGGTAAGGCGTATCCGTCAACGGCATGATTCCGATGTCAAACAATTCGGCGATGCGCGTCTCGACCTCCGGCGACCATTCTTCATATCTCCATCGCAAGCCGGATTCAGGCAGCTCCGGCCGAGGCTTCGAGACCACCACGAATTCGAAGCCGATCTCGGCCTGCAACGCGCTCAACAGGGGCGCATGGGGAAACAATGTCTCTCGAATCGACTGGTCGGAACCGAGCCACCCGATTCGCAGGCGGTCGGAGGCCGGCCCCGCTCGCAGCCGATACCTATTCACGTCGACCGTCGTCGGCAATACGGTCACCCGGTCGGTGAATCGCCGAGCGAAGTCAGCGAGCGCTTCATTGCCCGGCGTCACCCAGGCGGCGTGCCGGCACATCCACTCCACGTGCTCGGCCTTGCTCCCCATTCCGCCGTGATCTTCTAGGAAGATGGCGTCGTCGAAGTCGAAAATCACGCGCGGATTTCTCTGAAGCAGCCGCTGTTCAAAGAACTTTCGACCTTCGAGAAGATCTCGGTTGACGAAGGCCGCGTCGTAGCTCGCCGCCGCCTCGATGTCCAGCAGGCGGCGAATCCTTCGCCGCCACATGCCCCAGCGCTGGTGCGCCCAGCGAACGGGGGCGTTTCGATAGGGGCTGGTCCACGGACGCGAGGGATGGCGCGGACGCAGGGAAAGCTCCCAGCCCGCGTTCCGCAACGCCTGCTCGTATTGCGCGATGCGGAATCGTCCAGCCGGATCGTCGCGGCCATGGGTGTAGCCGATCAGACGTTTCAAGCGACGCTCCTGTAGACCGCCTCGAGGCGGTCCAGATGATGCTCGAAGGTGTGGCGCTCGGCGAGCGCGCGGGCGTGGCCGGAGATCTCGCGCCGCACGTCGGGATCACGCAGGCGCTGCATCGCCTCGGCCATCGCCGAAACATCATCGGGATCCTCGAGGCCGAACCCTTCTTTCCCATTCTCCATGAGCTCCGACGCGCCGTTCCAGCGCGTCGTGACGGCCGGCAGGCCGCACGCCCACGCTTCCAGGACGGTCAAGCTGCAAGCGTCGTAGTAGCTCGGTTGAATCACCGCATCGGCGGCCGCGTACGCCGTCAGCGCATCTTCGACGTACCCGGCGAAAGTCACATTGTCCGATGCGGTCGGAATGTCGCGCGAGGCGGCGCCGATCACGAGCAGCCGGCATGCGGGCAGCCGACGCATCGCCTCGAGCAGTGGCCGAAGCCCCTTGAGCACTGGGTTCCTTGCCGCGAACAGGAACACGGTCTGAGCGCCAAAGCCGAACTTGCGCCGTGCTGCGTCGCGCAGGGGCAGCAAGCGGCGCGGCGAAAACCGCTCCGTATCCACCGCGTTCGGGATCACTCGGCAACGGTCGGCGCCGACGTCATAAAGCCGCCGGAGATCCGTTTCGACCATCTTCGACGGAGCAGCCACGGCGCCGCGGGATTTCACGAATTGCCTCCGCTCGAGCTCGCGCAGCTCGCGCCGCCGCAGCCATTGAGACGGTTGCAGGCGGCGGCGCCAGCGCTCCGATGCGGTGCGGCTGTCGAGGTCGCGCCGGCTGTTGGCGATCTTCGAACCGGCTTGGGGATGCAAGACGTCATAGGTCCAGCCGACGCCGGTGTCGTGCACGATGTCCACGTCGAGTCGCCGAATCGCGGCCTCCACGGCTTCGCCCCGGCGGAGCTTGCCGGGACGCGAATCGAGCGTTTGAACAAGCGCTCGGCCGCCGGCTGGATCGAGCGCCGAACGTCAGCACGCGGATTTCATGTCCGCGAGCGGCCATGCCCTCAACGAATTGTTGGGCCCACAGCTCCAACCCGCCGCCGCAACGGTCCCAGCGGTCGCACACCAACGCGATCCTCAATCGAGCACCCGCCGCAAGCTTTCGAACACGCGCTGCACCGCTAGCTCGCGCATGCAGCGATGATGCCCCGCGGGACAGGTGCGCTGCTGGCACGGCCCGCAATCGACCGACTGTTGGAGCTGCGTTTCGTTGGGATAGTGCGTGTCGCTCCAGGCGATGTGCGTGGGCCCGAACAGCGCCACGACGGGGATGCCGAAAGCGGCGCCGAAATGCCGCGGACCGCTATCGGTGCTCACCAACGCGCTCGAACGCCTCACGACAGCCTTGCTCAACCCGATCGATACGGGCTGATCCGCCAGGCTCATCACCCGCGGATGCGCGGCCGCTTCCACGATCTCGGCGGCCTGCCGCTTTTCGGCCGGGCCGCAGAGCACCAACACCGCCCGGCCAAGCTCGGTCGCGATGCGCTTGGCCAAGGCGGCGCAGTATTCCCGCGGCCAGAGTTTCGCCGCTCCAAACGCTCCGCTCGAGTTCAGCGCCACCACCGGCTGACCGCACAGTCCGAGCCGCGACCATGCTCGATCCGCGGCGGCCTCGTCTTGGGGTGTTACGGCGAGCTCCATTTCAGGCGATTCCGGACCGCACCCGGCCGCGTAGGCGATCTCGAGATAGTAGTCGAGGGCGGAGACCGGCTCGAGCTCCGCGCCGATTCGCAAAGGCTCGAGCGGCGTGCTCAGGAGCCAGCCGCGGCGGTAGCGGGCGTAGCCGATCCTCTGTCGCACGCCGCCCGCCCGCGCCAGCGCAGCCGACAGGAAGTCATTGGTCAAGTGAATGGAGAGATCGACACGCGCGCGCAGCAGCCTTCCCAGCAGCGCCAGCGGCCGCAGCCGCCAATCACGGGACAGTCGGTCGTAGGGCCAGACCTCATCGAGCCAGGGCAAGCCGCGCAGCACCTCGGCGATGTGCGGCTTCATGACGCCGATCATCCGCGCCTCAGGCCCGAATCTTTTGCGCAACGCGCGCAACGTCGGCGTGGCCATCACGGCGTCGCCCACCCAGTTCGGCACGAAAACGGCGATACGCGAAATCGCCACGTCTATCCGTCCGCCCGCAGCGCTTGCTCCACGGCCTCCAGCGCCATGTCCGCCGTCAGCGCGCTCATGTACCGTGCGTGCCGGTCGTTGCGATAGGCCGAGTGTTGCGCGGGCCGCAAGGCCTGGACGACGCGATGCCGGGAGCCCCAGGGGCCGGTCCGTTCCGGATGCGTCGGTCCAAAAAGGGCGACCACCGGCGCGCCGAGCGCCGCGGCCGCATGCATCGGACCCGAATCGCAAGAGATCATCAGACGGGCTCGCCGGAGCAGGCTGAACGACTCGGTCAGGGTAAGCCGCCCCGCCAGGGAAACCGCTCGTTCGCCCGCCAACCGTTCCGCCGCTTCGCGCTCTTCGGGCCCGCCCGTGATCACCAGCGGACGATCAAATCTTTCGAGAAACTCCGCCGCGGCGGGCCAACTCTTCGATTTCCAACGGCTGAAGGGGTTCAACAAAATCAGGCCGCTCCGCGGCAGACCCTGCGATGCGAGCAGACTGTCGACCGCTTCTTCCGCGCGCGGATCGGGGAAAATTTCCGGCTCCAGATCCTCGACCTCCACACCCGCGGCGCCGCATACTTCCGCGCACGCCACCACGGCATGTTTTCGAAGATCGGGGACCACCGCCGTCCGCCACCCCGGCCGCGGCCGCCCGCGTCCGGCTTTGTTGGAGGCGCCGCTCAGATAGACCCATGCCGCGCTGCGCCGCGTGCCCTGCAGATCCAGTGCGAAGTCGAAAGGACGGGCGCTCGAAAGTCGAGTTCGGATGTCCCACAGGAGCGCTGGAGTTAGTCTCGTGAGGGAAGACGCCTCGATGATGCGGTCCACGTTTGGATTCGTCCGCAGCAGCGGCGCCCAACGCTTTTCGACCGCCAATACGATCTCCGCCCGCCGGAACCTGCGGCGGACCGCGCGGATGCAGGGCGTCGCGTGAATGATGTCGCCGAACGAGCTGAGCTTGGCGATGAGAATGCGCTCGGGCTCACGCGGCGTCGACACCGTTCGCCTCCCTCCGGCGGGCCAACGCCCGACGCAAATTCTCGCTCAAGATGATCAACTCGCCGCCATAGTCTCGCAACGCCGCGTCGATCAACTCCAGATCCACGTCTCGGCTGTGACATCTCGAGTAGTCGTTTCGCGACTGTTTATCGTCCGGATACCGCCCGGCTTCATGCTGGAAAAGGTCCATCCCGCCGATCACCAAGCGCTCCGGCTCGAGCCCCGCGGCGGTGACGATCATGAGCGCGCCGTTGGTCGGCCGCGCCGGCCACTTGCGCTCCCCGATCAAAGGCGACAAGCGCTCCAACGTGATATAGCTCATGCGCCTTGGGCCGCGTGTCGCCAGGCGGCGAAGAAGCGCGGCCGATTCAATGGAGCGATTCCACAAGCCGAACAGAGGCGGTGAGATCTTATGAACGGTCGCCGCATCACCGACGAAGACCAGGTGCGGCTCCGTCAGAAATCCACGGTCGCGCCAACGCCAGTTCACCCTGAACAGACAGTCGTGGCGGACATGCAACAAACGCGGGTCTTCCGACGACGGACCGTTTCCGAGGCAGAGAATCGTTCGGGGATGGCCCAGGCGCTTTCGCAGAGCCCACCAGTCGTCGATGCGCCGGGTGGTCCACCAATAGCCGGCCCAGCTCCACAGCTTGCTCTGACCAATGCGGTCGCGGAAGCTCCCGTTGATCCACGCTTGCTCGAGGGGTTGATCGGGAGGTTCGGGGAGGAAAGGGCGGAGCGCCCGCGGCAGCTCGGCGGCGGACGGGTTGGGCGGGGAGAGCAGCGTTGGCTCCGCGCGCTCCGCGCTGGCGCCGTAAAGCGCCTTCCGCGCATCGAGAGAAACGACCGGCACGCCAAGGCGCGACGCGGCATGACTTATTTCGTTGCCGCATCGGCCGTCGAGCAGGAGCAACAAGCCCGGCCGCACTTTACCCACAAAGCGGCCGAGAAACGGGGCGTGCGGCAGCGGCGCGGCCTTCTCGTCCGGAAATCGTTTGCGCAGGAAATCGACAGTATTCCGATTCGCGGAAGTCAGAAACAGCCGGATCCGAGGTTCGCCGGCCACTAACCCGGTAAAGACATCCTCGGCCTCCTCGAACCGCTTAGGGGAGCTGCCGTGGACCCAGACTGACGCCGGCGAAGGGGGGATGGCCAGCGCCCGCGTCTGCAGCCGGTGGAGGATTTCGGATTGGAGCCGGTCGAGCTGCATCACCTGTCGTGCGATCGGATCGATCACGAAGTCGGCGCGGCGAAGTGCAGCCGCGCTCGATCCACTGGGCTCCGAAAGCCCACCAGGAATCCCTGCAGGAAGGCTGCGAGGCGCAGCCCGCGCGGGGGCTTCCTTCCAAAGTCGACTTTCGGCGCGCCGAAAAGCCACCGCAATCCCAAGCGCCAAAGGTACGGTGTGACGGCCCAGCGCCCGCATTTGATGTGTTTGGCGAAGGCGCCGCCCATGCCGTACAGATGCGCCCGAAGCAGATCGTGGCCCGCCTCCCAGGGGCGAAAACCGCGATGCAAGACGGCCATCTCGGGGGTTTCGTAAATCAGAAAGCCGGCCTCCAGAGCTCGCATCGCCAAATCGAGATCCTCAGCGGAAAAGAAGGGCGCGCCGGTTCCCAGCACTTCGTCGAATCCGCATAGGGTCTCCCAAGTTTTCTTCCGCAGCCCCATACAGGCGCCGATGCCTTCGGCGCGATGCTTGTCCGCCAGCGCTGTCGCCAGGTAAGGTTCGCTGCGCCGGTACGCCGGGATGAAACCCTTCGTTTTGTCATGATCGACCGCGAATACGTTGCCGTACGCGACGCCGATTCGATCGTCGGCCGCAAAGGCGGCGATCAGCCCCCCGATCCACTTGTCACTGACATTGCAATCGTCATCGGTCAGCCCGATCAAGTCTGACCGGGCTACCCCAATGCCTACATTGCGGCCGGCCGACACGCCGCGCGTGGAGGATGGGACATAACGCACCTCGCCTCGCTCGATGTAGCGTGCGAGAGCGCTTTGGGTGACCTTGCCGTCGCTCTGGTCGATGACAATGACCTCGAAAGCCGGTTCGGAAGAAGCCAGAACGCTTTTGACCGTCTCCACCACCGACTCGCCTCGGTTGCGGGTACAGATGACGACGCTTACAGCCGGGCGGATTGGATCGGCGGTCTGCAGGATGTTTCGCTAGCGACGCCTAGCGCGTCGTCACAGGGTATTTTCATTAAATTCCGCGAATTTGTCCAAGCGATCGTCCGGGGCAGCCCGAACGCGATGCAGGCAAAGCGGCCTTCGAGCCGGCCGCGGTGATTGCGGCAGGCGGTTATCGACCGCGGCGATTGCGCCAGCGTTTGCCGAAACGGTCGATCAGTTGGTCCATCCGATGCGAGTGCCACAGGGAAGCGAGCGGCGGTTCGGGATCCTCCTCCAGGTAGCCCAACGACAACAGCAGCGGCTTGGCGACCGCGACAACCTCTTGCTGCTTGCGAATCGGCTTGCCGCGGTGCTTGCCCACCGATCCCCCGTGCACGTCCGAGCGGATCGCGCGCATGGCCGCATCCGGTTGCGGCGCGTTCAGAAACTCCAGCACGCGCGTCGCTGTCTCGTCGAATCGCAGGCACAGATCCTCATAGCGCACTTCCAAACAGCGCTCCCGCAGCATCGCCGAAAAGTCTCGCCCCGTCTTGACGCTGTTCACCCAGTGCTGCGCGTTGAACAGATGACTGCGGCGACGATAGGCCTGCGGCGTCGTCCGCATCCCGCGCCAGGTGCGCATGCGGTCCGTGTCGAAGTAGATCTTTCGCCACAGGTCGATGTCCGGAGCGCGGTGGTCGCTGAATGCAACGTCGCGCCCGTCACGCACCAAGTGGACGTACAGAGATTCCGGAAAGCAGTAGTCGATCACCGGCAAGACATAGGTCGTCTCGCAGAGCTTCCACCCCCAGCGCCCGCGCCCGGCCCCTTTCAGATGATTGCCGAACGCTCGCCCAGCCAACGCCTCGAGCGTCGCATCCGGTTGAGCGCGGCCGTCCCAGAGACGGCTGTAATCCGGATAGTAGCGCTCGACGAGGTACTCGACAAATTCCAGAATGTCTAGGGAATCGAACGACTCGTTGGTGCGATCTCCCATGAAGATCCCGGATGCTGCGATCAACTTCGCCAACAGCCGGCTGCCGGAATGCGATTTATTGAACACGACCACCGGCGCCGGCAAGCTCGCATAAGTCTCTCTGATCGAATCGAGCGTGGGGGACGGCATCCGGTTCAATGCGCTCCGGCGGGAGGAGATCCTAACCAATCTTAACGGGCTCAACCGATCTTCTCCGAGGAGCCCTTGGGGGAGTGTGAGCGCACCGAAAACCGCTGGAATTCCGCGGAGGCGAAGGAACTCGATGCGAGCCGCTGTGTAAGGGGTCGATGACCGAGCCGGCATCCCCGCGCGCGGCGCACGGGAGAGGCCTTTACCGGAAAGAGATGCTAGAGGGCGAATCTGTCATGGTTCGCCCCCGCATCGAGGAATCAGCCGCCTTGGCCTGCGCAACGAGACCGCTAGGCCAGTATCTCTTTCACGACCCGCGCCGGGTTGACGCCGACTAGAGATTCGTCGCGGCCTTCGTACTTGTAGGTGAGCTTCTTATAGTCGAGACCCAGCAACTGCAAGGTCGTGGCATGAATATGGCTGTGCGTGACGGCGAACTCGGGTACGGCCGCATAGCCCAGCTCGTCGGTCATGCCGTAATCCACGCCCGGAGCCACGCCGGCGCCGGCCATCCACATATTGAAGCCGTACGGATTGTGATCGCGCCCGGGATCGCCGCTCCTGGCTTCGATCGTGGGGAGGCGTCCGAATTCGGACGACCAGATGACAAGCGTGTCCTTGAGCATGCCCCGCGATTTCAAGTCGGTCAGCAGCCCAGACATAGGCTGATCGATGGAATGGCAGAGTCCCGGGAGAGATCCCTTGATGTTGCGGTGCGTGTCCCAGCCGCTGCCGCCGCCGGTGCCGCTGATGATCTGGACGAAGCGGACGCCGCTCTCGACGAGTCGGCGGGCCAGCAGGCAGCGATTTCCGAACTCCTTCGAGATCGGGTCTTCCATCCCGTACAGCTTTTTGGTCGCGTCCGTCTCTTTGGAGATGTCGGCCACCTTCATGGCCTCGACCTGCATCCGCGCGGCCAACTCGTAGTTCTTGATGCGGGCTTCGAACTCGTGATCGAATTGAACGTTCTTGGCCTGCATCTGGGCCTGATTCAGCGCCTGCACCGCATCGAGGACGCGGGTCTGGTCGTCGAGACTCACATCTTCCGGCCGCCGAATGTCGAACATCGGCGCGCTGGGGTCGGTCTCCATCATCGTTCCGCCGTAGACCGGCGGCAGCCAGGCGGAGGAATAGGTGCGGGAGCCGATGGTGGCGGTCCCGGTCTCCATAGCGATGAACGCGGGCAAGTTTTGGTTTTCGGTTCCCAGGCCGTAGGAGACCCATGAGCCAAGGGCCGGGAATCCGGTGAAACCGCGCCCGGTGACGAAGGTGAACTGCGCCGTCGAATGGTCGATGCGGTCGGTCGTCATCGACTTGACGAAGGCCACGTCGTCGACCACTTTGGCGAACGAGGGAAGCAATTCCGACACGGGCCGGCCGCTCTGGCCATGAGTCTTGAACGACCACGGACTCGCCATCACTTCTTGCGAGCCGTTGATCCGGCGGCCCTTGATCTCGAACGGCGCCGGCTGGCCGTCATACTTCTCGAGGGTCGGCTTCGGATCGAACATGTCGATCGTACTGGCGCCGCCGCTGATGTAAATGAAGATGACGTTCTTCGCCTTGGCGGGGAAATGGGAGGGTTTGGGCGTCAGGTCGTAGATCGTCCCCGGACCGCCCTCTGACGCAAAAGCGCCCTGGCTCTGCAGCATCCATGCGGCGGCCAGTCCGCCAAAGCCCCCGGCCGTCTGTCTCAGCGCTTCCCTGCGTGTCAGCATTTTCTTCATTTCTCTTCTCCGCTTGGCGGTTCTTGTTACTTGGTCGGTTTCTTAAAAAGTCGGTTCGTTAAAGTCGCTTCCGGCGCTCAGTAGCTGTACAGGAAGTCGTTCGCCCCGAGCATCGCCTGGACGAACAGGCGCAAGGCTTTCTTTTGGTCGTCGGTGGAAGAGAGCAGGCTGCGAGCCGCCTGCAACTCTTGGGGACGCGGTTTGCGCGAATACGCCAACTCGAAGGCGCGGTCCAGCGCGGCGTCGACCTCGCCATGCTTCTCTTCGAGCACACGATCCGCGAGCGCGGTGCTTGCCGTGCGAACAAGCGGGTTGTTGAGAAGCACCAGAGCCTGCGACGGCCGAGTCGACCTAAATCGCTGGGCTACGCTGTCTTGCGTCATTGTCGGCATGTCGAAGGCGTGCAAGAAACCCACCGGCCGCGTGCGCGATTGCGCCAGGTAGACGCTGCGACGATTGCGGGGACCGGCCTTTTCATCGGGAAGGTATTGTCCGTCCGGGGCCTCTTTGATCGGATCGAATTCGCCGAACATGGTCTTGTTCAACAGGCCGCTCACCGAAAGCATCGAATCGCGCAACGCCTCGGCGTCGAGCCGCAAAGGCGACTTGCGCCACAACAGCTTGTTCGACGGATCAGCGGCCATTTTCTCCGGCTCCTCGAGGGACGCCTGGCGATAGACGGCCGAGAGCATGATCTCGCGGTGCATCCGCTTGATGTCCCAGCCGCTCTCGACAAAGTCCACAGCGAGCCAGTCGAGCAGTTGCGGATGGGTCGGCCGAGCGCCCATGGCGCCGAAGTCGTCGACGGACGAGACGATGCCTTCCCCAAAATGGAATTGCCACAGGCGATTGACGAAGACGCGGCTCGTCAGGGGGTGGTCCGGCTGCGTCAGCCACTTCGCCAACGCCAGTCGCCGGCCGGTATGGTGCCAGTCAGGATGCTCGGCCGGATCGGGAAACTGGAACGGATGGTCGGGGTCATCGAGAACCGTCAGGATCCCGGGCCCCACCTCGGGCCCCGGCGTCAAATAGTTGCCGCGCAGCAGCAGGTAGGTGGGGGACGCCTCTTTGGACATATCCCAAAGCGCCCAGACAAAGTTGGGGTCGACCTCCTTGTCCTTTTGGCGCGCCATCTCCGCCGCTTCCTTGGCGAGCTGAGGGAAGATCGCGAAGAGCTGATCGTCCGTCAGGCCTTCGTTCTTCGCGTACAAATCCTGAACTTGCCGATGCGTGAACTTGTCGCTCGCGATCAAGTCGTCACCGTAGTAATCGGTGACCGAGCTCAACATGACGCCTTCCTTGATTTGCTTGCGCACCATGTTGAGCGTGCGATCGAAGTAGCGCCGGTTTCCGGATACGCCGCGCTTCTTCTTGTCCATCGTCTGCTGAATCCACGCCTCTTTTTCGTTTTCAGGCATGTCGAGGATGTAGCGGCTCGGCCAGGGATCGTTGCGCAGGTTCGTGGGCAGCCAGTTTGACGTGTCGTAGGCGGCGTGGAAGGAGGCGGTGAGCTTGTAGTAGTCCTCTTGCAGGATCGGATCGAACTTGTGATCGTGACAGCGGGCGCAGCCGACGGTGAGGCCGAGAATCGCTTTCATCGACGTCTCGGTGGACTTCTGCAAGGCGTCGAACCACTTGTCGACCTGGTAGATCGATTGGTTGTCGGTGATGTCCGCCGTGAGGCGCGTGAATCCGGTCGCGGTCAGCGCTTCGAGTTGGTCCGGCTGCGGCCTGGTCGTCGGGTCCCAGTTGACCAACTGGTCGCCGGCAAGTTGCTCGATCACGAACTGGTCGAAAGGCTTGTTCTTGTTGAACGCCTTGATGACGTAGTTGCGGTATTTGTAGGAGACGGGCCGGAACGCGTCGCCGGCGTCGCCGACGGAATCCGAATAGCCGCCGACATCGAGCCAGTGCCGTCCCCAGCGCTCGCCGTATTGCGGCGAGGCCAACAGACGGTCGATGACCTTTTTGTAAGCGTCCGGCGACTCGTCGGCGACGAAGGCCTGGACCTCTTCGGGCGTGGGAGGCAGGCCGATCAAGTCGAAATACGCGCGCCGAATCAATGTCCGGCGATCCGCCTCCGGCTGCAGTTTCCAGCCTTTCTCTTCCAGTTTCGCGAGAACGAACGCGTCGATGGGCGTGATCACCTGGTCGGCGTTCTCGACCTGCGGCAGCGGAGCCTTGACCGGTTTTTGGAACGACCAGAATTGACGCGCTTCCGGCGTGATCTTGGCGGCCTTACGGCTCTCGTCGAGCTTCTCCTTGGTCGGGAAGCGGCCGTTTTCGATCCAGGCCTTGATCAGTTGCTTGTCGGCCGCGCTCAAGGTCGAGCCCACGGGCATTTTGCCGCTATCGATCATCGTCCACATCAGACTCATGTCCGGATGCCCGGGAGTGATCGGCGGACCGCTGAGCCCGCCCTTCAGCACGCTGTCGAACTTCGTGAGATCGAGGCCGGCCATGGTGTGCTCGCCGCCATGGCAATTGACGCAGTTCTTTTCGAGAACCGGGAGCACCTCGTGCTGCCACATTGGGGCTCGAGTGAAGAATTGCGCACTCAACGGCGATGAGACCATCACCGCCAGCAACGCAACATGTCCCCCGAAAGAGCGGGCGATTCGCTTCGCAAACCTGGTCGCCATCAAATTTCTTCCCCCTTGGTGCAGCGGACGCTTGCCGCGCTTCCTCTCGTTCCCACCCGCCTAGGCCGGTCAGTTGGGCAGCAAGACAAAGCCCGCCACATGCCCCGACGCGGGCGATTTCACAAGCCGCAGTTATATCGCCGGTAAACCAACACCCTAGACAGCCACGTTAAGCGTAACGGCCCGGGGCAATCGGCACAAGTTACCATGCCGTTCGACTCGTGTTAAAGCGAAATCGGAAACATGTTTCATTTACGTAATAGACCGAGGCCTGTTTCGCGGCTAACAGTAATTCATCCGGAGACACCGGCGTTATGGCCGCGACAACGGCGAAGCGGCGCTTCCGATTTCGCCTTCCTTTTTGGCCGGCGCTGGGAGAAGATTTGTACTTCTAGGTCGAGCGCGCGGAAGTCGCCGGTCGCCCTGGTTCCAGCCATGTCTTGCCATCTACACGTAAAAGCCTTCGGCGCGGCGCTGTTGCTCGTAGGCGCGCTCACTCTCTATGCGGGCCAACCGGGGACGGTCGACGCGGCCGCGACCGACGACCTTGTCGCTCGAGCTCTCGCCGCTTTCGATACCCCGGGCATGGCTGTAGCGGCGGTGCACGGCGACGAGTTGCTCTATGCCAAGGGCTACGGAGTGCGCCGCGTGGGAGGAGGTGAAGCGGTCAACGCCGACACGCTGTTTCAGCTTGCGTCGCTTTCCAAGGCGATGACTGCGGGCGCGCTCGCGATCCTGATGGATGAAGGCAAGCTGAGCTGGGACGACAAGGTCATCGACCACATCCCCGAGTTTCGTCTCTACGACCCGTATGTGACGCGCGAGTTCACCATCAAGGACCTGCTGAGCCATCGGAGCGGCCTGCCGCTCGGCGCCGGCGATCTGCTGTTCTGGCCGGACGAGCAAAGCGCGATGGGCGACCTCTACCGCGCGCTTGCCGTAATCAAACCGGTGACCGCCTTTCGCAGCGCATATGCGTACGACAACCTTTTCTATATGGTCGCCGGCGACATCGTCAGTCGTCGCTCGGGCATGCCGTGGGCGGATTTCGTCGAGAAGCGCATCTTCGAGCCGCTCGGGATGGACTGCAAGGCGAGCCACATGCGCGTGCCGCCCGGCGCAAACCAGGCTACCCCGCACGTGATGGACGACGGCAAGATCGTGACTGCGCCGTATGCGGACTACGATCCGGCGCGCCCCGACCGGTTGCTGTTCGAGAGCGCGGGCGGCGTCAATTGCAGCGCCAACGGGCTCGCCAAGTGGGTTTCGCTGCAGCTAGCCGGGGGGAAGACGGCTGAGCGGCAAGCAATTGTTCAGCCGCGAGCGGCGCGACGAGATGTGGACTCCGTTGACGATCATGAGCGCGCCGGTCGACGAGAGCGGACGCATCGACGTCTCGATGTACGCCATGGGCTGGGCCATTCGCCCGATCTTCGGCAATCGGCAAATCGTCACGCACACGGGCGGGCTGACGGGCATGACGACGATCATCATGATGTTCCCGGAACAGGACTTCGGCGTGCTCGTCCTGTCGAATTCGGGGAACGGCGGAGCGATGCGGTCGGCCGCTCGAGGGATCGCGGCGAACTATCTCGGCGTCGAGATTCCCGACCCGGTCGCGGAGATGTCTCGCGCGGCCGGAGAGGGTCGCGACAAGGCGCTCGCGGAGATGAAAGCGGCGTGGGACGGGCGCGCAAAGGACAGCCGGCCGTCGCTGCCCCTCGAAGATTACGCGCGCGTCTACCGCGACGCTTGGTATGGCCCGATCACGATCTCTGTCGAGAAGGGGCGGCTGCGGATCAGCATGGATCGCTCGCCGAGCTTGAAGGGCGCGTTGAGGCACTTCCAGTACGACACGTTCGTGGCGGAGTGGGACGATCGCTCGGCGATGGCGGACGCCTACGTGACTTTCCATCTGAACGAGAAAGGCGCCGTGGAAGGCTTCCGCATGAAGAAGTTCGACCCGCGGACGGACTTCAGCTTCGACTTTCAACATCTCGATCCGCGGGCGGAGTAGCCGCCCTTTACAGCGGGTCAACGGCTAAGGCCGAAACTCGGGGACGACAGAGACGTCGTCGAAGCCCTGGTGAATTTGCTGCGCCTGCGCGTACTCCGCGATCAGTTGGTCGGCGGACTGAGAGGCCGCTTCGGGCGACGCCGCGCTGGAGGACTCCTCGAGGGAGCGTAGCTTTGCATCGGCTCCGTCGAGAGAAGCTTCAAGGGCGGCGTGCTGGTCGTGCAAACGCGCGGCGTCGTCGGTTGCAAGATGGCTCCAGAGATCGTTCAAGGCTTGCCGCGCCGCGGCCGTCTTGGCGCCGACGGCGACGATGAGCCGCTGGACGTCCGGCGACTTGGGATCGATGGCGACGGCGGCGCGCAGAGCGTCCCCTTCCGTCTTGGCCCCGTCGAGCGCCTGGCCCAAATCCTTCTGGTAGTTCTCGAAGCGGAGATCGACTTTGGATACGCCGTTTTCGGAGTCGTTCCGAATGATGGCGCCGAAGCACCCGGTAAGGCCTATGGCCAGAACCGCGACGATGTATTTCTTGCTGGACATTGATTTTCTCCTCTAAAACATCACCCGCGCCAAGCGGCCAGCTCGGAGCGGATCGAACCCAGCTCCAAGCCGGACCGAGCGAAGCAAATCGAGCCGATCGCCCAGAGCGGGATGGTCAAAACTAGAAAGACGACGATGGAAAATCCCGTCGCCGATGCTTTGTCGACGCCGAACAGCGTCAGCCCCAAAACCGTGAAGAGCTGGTAGGTGCCGAGATTGCCGGGACCGCCCGGCACGGCGTTGCCGATGTGCTGGACGAGAAAGGCGGCGATGGTTTGCCAAAACTTCAAGGGAAGGCCGTATGAGACGGCGACGAAATAGAACGCGAGCGCCTGGAAGGCGAGCACGCCGACCGACAGCGCGAAGGCCGGAACAATAACGCGCGACCGGCCGATCAAGGCGAGACTCTCTCCCAAAGGCCGAAAGACTCGAACGATCCAATGCCGCGACGGCGGCCTGCCGCGTTCGACTTGGTTGCGCGAGTACGCGGCGAACGAGACGATCACGGCGAGCGCAACGAAAGCGAGCGCCGCTAACAATTCCTCCGCGTCAACCAAATACCTCGGCAGCGGCGTGACGAGGACGACGACGCCGAACGCCGCGGAGAGCCACACGGCGTCGATGAAGCGTTCGACGAAGACCGAGGAGGCGACGGCCGCGTAGCGGCCTCCCAGGCGGCGCGCGATCAAGTGGATGCGCAGGATTTCGCCGAGCCGCAGCGGCAGCACTTCGTTCAGGTAGAGTCCGGCGTATACGGCCTTGGAGGCTTCGAGCGCCCCGACACGGCCGACCGCTGAAAGCAAGCGCCCCCAGCGCCAACCTTGCGTCAAATAGGCGAGGACGTCGATGAGAATCGCGGCGCCGATCCAAGCCGGACTAAGGCCGCGGATTTGGGGCCAGAAGTCGCGGAACGAGACGTCGTGGAACACCCAGACCAGCGACGCCGCGGCGAGCGCGTAGCCGATCCAGGCGTGGCGATTCGGCCGCGGCGCGGCGGTTACCGGTTCTGCTCGAGCGCCCACTCGAAGGCTCCTTTCAGTGCGCCGAAGAATCCAGCTTCGTTACCGTCGAAACGGTGGTTTTTGGCTTCGACTTCGATGTAGCGTTTCGGCTCGCGTGCGGCGTCGAACAATTCCCGAGCCTCTTGCGCGCCGACGAACTGGTCGCCCGTGGAACGCAGCATCGCCAAAGGAACAGGGGAGATGGCGGCCAGGCGCTGCTTTGCGGAAAAGGCCGGCTCATTCGCCGCGGTCTCGGTAAGGATCGCAAGCTCGTCCTTCCAGCGCCAGGCGAGGACGTTCCTGTCAGCGAGGCCGAAGACGACGACTCCCGCGTAGCGGGAATGATCGGCTTGGCCGGAAGCGGCCAGAGCGGCCAGCCCGGCCCCTTCCGACCAGCCGGCGAGCAACACCGGCCGCCGCGGGGCGAGACGATCGGCCAGCGAGAGAATGTCATCGACGACCTGCGGCTCGGTCAAGGTCCCGCTGCGATCGGTGAACGACATCAGATAGACGTTGGTGTCGACCCCGTACACGTCGAAGCCCCACGATGCCATCGTCTCGCCCATCTCGAGCGCCTTGCCGGCCCAGCCGCGATCCCCCGGCAGGAACAACACGACCGGGCGATCGGCGGCCGCGGGCCGCGCGCCGGGGATGAAGTAAACGTTTTGCGTCTTACCGCGAAGTTGGACTTGTTCCCTCTTGACCGGACCACTCGGCTCGTGCGTCGGGCAAAAGGGCCAGCGACAAGAACACGCCGGCGAGGACAACGGGAGAAAGGCGCTTCATGACGACCTGCTCGGGTGCAATTCCATCACGTCCGCCAGCGCCCGGCCGATCAACGGCAGGCGGGCGAGATCGCGGTAGATCAGATAGCTCGGCTCCCAACTGTCCGCGAACTTCGCCTTATAGTCGCGCAAGCCGCGATAGCTGAAAACGAAGGCCAGGCGCTGCATGAGAAAGTGCACGGCCTTTTCTTCGGGGCCGGGAGTCTCATCGGGTTGGAAGCCGCTCATGGGGGCCATGCCCATGTTGAAGCGCGTGAAGCCCTTCTCTTTCATGGCGAGCATGACCTGGGCGAACAAGAAATCCATCGTGCCGGACGGCGAGTCCGCCCGATGGCGCATCAAGTCAATGGTGGTTTCGCCGGGGTAAAAGGAGGGGATGACATTGACGAAGCCGACCATGCGGCCGGCGGCGTCGACGGCTGTGTAGATGGGAATGCCGCGGACGTAGTCAGGGTCGAACAGACCCAAGCGAAAATGTTCGCTCGCGGCGGCCGGGCAAACTGAGCCAACTGTCGGAGACTTCCCGCGCCTCAGCGAGCAGTTGGGGCGAGAGCGGCGGCTGGCGGCCGACGAAAGAGATTCCCATCTTGTTGAACTGGTTGATTTTTGAGCGGAGCTTGCTGTTTCGTTTGCCCTGCAGCGAGAAGGCGGTCAGGTCGACAATGGCGTCCTCGCCGACCTTGAGCTTGCGAAAGCCAAGGCGTTCATAAAGCGCCAGCGTTTCGAACGGCGTCTGGTAGAACGCAAGTCCCCAGTCGTTCTCGCGGCACATCGCCTCGAAATCGACGATCAGCGGCTCGATTTCATCGGGCGGGCCGACGGGGTCGCCAAGCACGATCGCATAGCCGGCGGCGACTCTATAGCCGAGAAAGCCGCGACCGGAAGGCGAGAAATAGAGCGATTTATCGGGCCAGAACTTGAAGAAATCGAGGACGGAATTGCCGTGGGCCGCGACGATTCGCTTGGCGCGCTCGCGCTCGTGGGGAGCGGTCCGGTAGCGATAGACGACCGGGCGGAACACGGCCAACGCGGAATAGGCGATGGCGACGGCCGAGATGACGTAGAGGGAGTCGAGGAACCAGGCGGCGTAGTGGGTCCGCGGAACCAGCGAAGCGTCGCCGATGAAGGTAAAGTAGCGGACGGTCGTGGCGCTGGCTTCGGCGAGGGTGAAGTCGAGGCCGAACTGGCGGCGATCGAGCAGCCAGAAGCCCGCGATCCCATAGCCGAAGGCGGAACCGACCGCTAGAGCCAGACGCGCCGTGCCGCGGCCCAGGTCGGGGGCGGTGCTACGAACGGTGAATTGCCGCCGCGAAAGCCACAACACCGAAGCGAGAACGACCGACACGATCGCTTCTTCGTAGTCAAGACCCTTCGTGAGGTGAAAGGCCGCCGAGCCCAGGGCTAAGACTAGGCCGATGTGGTAGGCGCGCCGCTTGCGGCGCCACACGTTCAACGAGAGGACGATCAGTCCCAAACCGGCCAACATGGCCGCGAAGCGCGAGACGTGGACGAATTCGACAGGGAAGACTTTGGCGATTTGGGCGGCGCGCTCAGGCAGGGCCGGACCGCCCAGCACGGAGTGCAAATTGACGACTCCGCTGCCGAAGCAAAGCAGCGCGGAGAGGACGAGGAGATTGGAGCGCCGCGGCGCGTGAGGAACCGGCGCATCGTACGTCGCCTCCGGGGACGGCGGCGCATTCTCGAATGAGGGCTCTTCCTCGGGAGCTTGTTCGATCGCTTCGTCGACTACGCGATCGCTCATCAGCCGGTTCTCCTTCCTACATTGTCTTTGACGCCGCAAAGGGCGGCGCTGTTCCGTCGCGGTGGGATACCATCTCGCGCCCGCCGGCTATGACCTGCGGAGGCTATCGCCCGAGGCGGCGGCGACGCGGCATTCTGAGCATGCAGGCAAGCGATTCAGACGCCTTGCCCAAAGGAGAAACAATGAGAAAGTTATCATTCGCAGCTCTGGCGTTGGCCGCGGCGGTTACGATGAGCGCCGCGCCTCAGGCGAGCAAGACGACGGACGCCAAGGGCGAGACGACAGCCGCCCATTCCGCGACCGGCAAGGAAAAGAAGGACAAGAAAGCCAAGAAGGAAGCGAAGAAGATGGCCAAGGAGAAGAAGGCGGCTACGCAACCCAAGCATTAGCTCCTTGACCTCCCGGTCGCGGGAGGAACCGTCGCCGGAGGCTCGAGGAGGATGCGATGCGCAGTTACCGCTTCGAACCGCCCTCCGAGCCTCTTTCCCGGAGGATCGATCGGGCGGCCGCTTCCTATTTTCGCCTCGGCCGCCCGGTCCCTCACATCGTGGCCGTTCTGCTTGCGGGGTGCGGCTTCTGGACGCTGATCCGGCTCGCCGAAAGCGCGGCTCCCCTGCACCAGCCGGCCGGTCCGCCGGCATGGAGTGCGCTGCTGCCGCGCGAGACGCGAAGCATCGTCGCGGCGGAAATTCTGGCGGGATTCGCGATGGTCCTGGCGTCGATTCATCTGTGGAGCGGCTCCAAGCGAGCGTTGCGGGCGGCGGGGGCGCTGTCGGCGGCGGTCGGGTACGTCGCTGTCGGATTACGTCTGTTCGAGTCGCAAGAGCTGGGGCCCTATCTGGTGTGGCCGCGGGCGGCCGCGAGGTCGATCCGGGCCGTGCTGTTGTTGGGCGACGCCGGACTCACCGCTCATAATTTGCAGGCCGCCTGGTTCCTCGATTCCCTGCGCGCCGTTTCGATCTGCACCTACGCATATTGCGGATTGGCGCTGCTAGGCATCCGCGCGAGCCGTTCCCCAGCCCGAACCGCTCCGCTCAGCCGCGGATCAAGGCGCGCGAATATGAATTGAGCCCCCGCACTGCCGCATCACGAACATGGCCCCCACGGAAAGCATTCATGCCCCCGCTCCCGAACAGGAGCGGCCGCGCGTCGAAGCCGCGGCGTCGCCGGGTCGCCGCACCGTGCTGCGCACGATGCTGTTGGGCTTCATGCTGATGATCGCGCTGGTGGCGAGCGCCGCCTATTTCGGCTACCGCGGATCCCTTTCGATTCGGGAGTCGGCTCGCGCCTTGATTCGCGAGCGATTGATCGACGAACGCGGCGCGGAGTTGGAAACCAACATCGAGCAAGAGTCCGAGGCTCTGCTGTCGGATCTGACGTGGCTGCTCGGCGCGTGCCTGGTCTTGGCGGCCAGCGGCGCGGCGGTGGCCGTGTGGGTGACCGACCGCTCGTTTCGGCGACTCGAACAGCAGACCGAGGAGCTGGGCAAGGTGTCGTGGCATCTGGTGGACAGTCACGAAAAGATGGCGCGGCGTTTCTCCCACGAAATGCACGATGAAATGGGGCAGTCGCTGACCGGCTTGAAAAGCATGCTGCAGCGCAGCCCCGACCCGCACCGCGAAGAAATGGTCGAGGTGATCAACGAAGTGATGCGGGATATGCGCGAGCTGTCGCAGATCCTGCGGCCGGTCATTCTTGACGACTATGGGCTGGACGCGGCGCTGCGCTGGCTGTGCGAGCGCTACGTGCAGCGCACGCAAATCAATCTGAGCTACGAGTCGAACTTCAGCGGGCGTCTCGCCGGGCCGCTCGAGACTCACCTTTTCCGCGTGGCCCAAGAGGCCCTGACGAACGTCGCCCGGCACTCGCATGCGACTTCGGCGTCGATGCTCTTGGATGTCGACTCCGGAACGGTCCGACTGACGATCGAAGACGTCGGCCGGGGGCTCGAGAGCGAACTTCCGGCCGGCGGCAGCTTGGGTATGGTCGGAATGCGGGCTCGGATGAGGCAGTTGGACGGCAAGCTGCTGGTGGAGAACCGCAGCGCCGGGGGCCTGCGCATTCGCGCCGAGGCCCCGCGACACGCTCCGCCGGCGGCGGAAGAGGACGGCGATGCGGCTCAAGCGTCATGACCGCGCCTCCGCCCGCGCTGTGCGCTATCGCCCCTGACGGGATACTCGCCCGGCCCGACCGGACGTAGAGTCAAGACAGGCGAGCTAGCGGAGATCGAAAAATGACGGCAAGGCGGATTCGCGTGATGCTGGCCGACGATCACAACATCGTCCGCCGGGGACTTCGGATCCTGTTGGACTCCGAGCCCGATATCGAGGTCGTGGCGCAAGCCAAGGACGGGCGCGAGGCGGTCGAAAGGGCCATGGAAACCCGGCCGGACGTGGTCGTGATGGACGTGTCGATGCCGGAGCTGAACGGCATCGAGAGTACGCGTCAGATCGGCGAACTCTTACCCCGGACCAAGGTGCTGGCGCTGAGCATGCACAAGGACGGGGTCTACGTCAGGGAGGCCCTGCGCGCCGGCGCTCGCGGCTACTTGCCCAAGGATTCCGAAGACGACGCCCTGGTCAGCGCCATCCGGGCCGTCTATCGCGGGGAAGCCTACTTGAGCCCGGCTGTGTCGGACGTGGTCCTGAACGACTACCGCAAGCACGTCACCAACCCGATTGACTTGCTGACGGCGCGGGAGCGGGAGGTGCTGACGATGATCGCCGACGGCAAGACGAACAAGGAGGTCGCCAACATCCTCCATTTGAGCGTTTATACGGTCGAGGCCCATCGCGGGAAGATCATGGAAAAGCTCAATCTCCACAACACGGGGGACATCGTCCGGTTCGCGGCGCGCAACGGACTGCTGGGCTGACGGGGCGGCGGCGCGAGGGCGGCGGCGGCCGCTGAGGCGAAAATCGGCGACGATTTTGTATTGCAACGCACGAAGGGCCGCATCTGTGACAAAATTGTGCCTTCGCTGGGTTCGACTTGTGCCAAGGTAAAGGCAATAGTCGGCTTAAGCGCCGACGATAGATGTCAGCCTTAGACTTGTGGGCGCTCGCAATCTACTCGAGCGTCGCCCTGCTGCTTGCAGGAGCAATATTGGTTATCTCTTACGTCCTGGGCCAGAGGCACTGGCAGGATGCGACGGGAAAGCCTTACGAATCCGGCATAGCGTCGACCGGCTCCGCGGAACTTCGATTCAACGTTGGGTACTACGTCGTCGCGATGTTGTTCGTCGTCTTCGATCTGGAGGCGGTGTTCCTGTTCGCGTGGGCGCTGGTGGTGCGCGAGGTCGGCTGGACCGGTTTCGCGGGCGCCATGGTCTTTATCGTGATCCTGTTGGTCGGATTGTTTTATGAGTGGCGTCAAGGGACGTTTGATTTCGGCCCGCGCCCGCGCGCTCGCCGCGCCCGCGGCAAGACGACCCAGGTAAGCGAGGAACGTGCCGCCGAGGAGCCAGAGAATGTTGTTGCAGCCCGTTAAAGTGGGCCAAAAGTTTCCGACGATCGAAGCGGAGGACATGGAAGGGGCGGTGCAGCGCTCCGTCGTTTTGACGACGCTGCAAGACCTGATCGCCTGGGGCCGGAAGAACTCGATTTGGCCGTTTCACTTCGGGCTGTCGTGTTGTTTCGTCGAGATGGCGACCAGCATCACGAGCCGCTACGACGTCGCCCGGTTCGGCGCGGAGGTCATCCGCGGAACCCCGCGCGAAGCCGACTTGATGGTGATCGCCGGCACGGTGTTCATCAAGATGGCGCCCGTCATCCAGCGGTTGTACGAACAGATGATGGAGCCGCGCTGGGTGATCTCGATGGGATCGTGCGCCAACTCAGGCGGCATGTACGACATCTACAGCGTCGTGCAGGGCGTCGACAAGTTTTTGCCTGTGGACATGTATGTGCCCGGGTGCCCGCCGCGGCCGGAAGCCTTCATGGAAGGCTTGCTGCTGCTGCGGGAGAAGGTCGGCCAGGAGCGCCGGCCGCTGAGTTGGACGGCGGGATCGCAAGAAGTCGGACGACCCGTGATGCCGGCGGTGAAGGACATCCGCAGGCCGGAGCGTCAAAAGCTTGTGCAGTTGCGGCCGCCCAGCCAGTTGAAATAGCCCGGAGAACGGAAAACGATCGCCCGCGATGACCGCCACGGCCACCCCTGAACTTCCGCGCGAACTTGCCGACCTGCTCGGCGAGGAGCCGCTCGCCTATCAGGCGACTCGCGACGGCATTCCGACGCTCTGGATCGCGAAGGAGCAGGTGCACGACGCGCTGAAGCGCTTTCGCTCGCGACCGTCGGCGCCGTACTCGTTTCTGTATGACCTGAGCGCGATCGACGAGCGCGAGCGGACGCACCGCGACGGCCAGCCGCAGTCCGACTTCACGATCGTCTACTTGCTGCTCTCGATGGAGAGCAAGCGCTACCTGCGCATCAAGGTCCCGCTGCTCGGCGAGACGCCTTCGCTGCAAAGCATCACCGACCTGTGGGCGTCGGCCGCGTGGTACGAACGCGAAGTCTACGACATGTTCGGCATCGGGTTCGACAACCATCGCAACCTGCGCCGGATCCTGATGCCGAGCACCTGGGTAGGGCATCCGCTGCGCAAGGAGCACCCGGCGCGGGCGACCGAGATGGGCCCGTTCCAGATGCCGGAGGACAAGGTCGAGGTCGAGCAGGAAGCGCTGCGCTTCGACCCGGAGCAGTTCGGGCTGCAGCGCTCGAAAGAAGACTCCGACTACATGTTTCTGAACCTCGGGCCGCAACACCCCGGGACGCACGGCGTGCTGCGCGTGATCATGCAGCTCGACGGCGAAGAGATCGCCGACTGCGTGCCGGAGATCGGCTTCCACCACCGCGGCGCGGAGAAGATGGGCGAGCGCCAGTCGTGGCATACGTTTATCCCCTACACCGATCGCGTGGACTATCTGGGCGGCGTGCTGAACAACCTGCCCTACGTGATGGCCGTGGAGAAGCTGGCGGGCATCGAAGTGCCGGATCGCGTGAAGGTGATCCGGGTCATGATTTGCGAGCTGTTCCGCATCGCGAGTCACTTGGTTTGGTACGGCACGTTCGCGCAAGACATCGGCCAGATGTCGCCGGTGTTTTTCACGTTCAACGACCGCGAGCGCATCTTCGACATCATCGAAGCGGTTTGCGGCGGCCGCATGCACCCAAGCTGGTTCCGCATCGGCGGCGTCGCGCAAGACTTGCCCGACGGCTGGGAAGAGATGATCCGCAGCTACGTCGCCCACCAGCGCAGCGTGATCGACGATTACGACACGATGGTGCTGAAGAACGGGCTGATCCGGGCTCGCACCAAGGGCATCGGGGACTTCACGACGGCCGAAGCGATCGAGTGGGGCGTTACCGGACCGAACTTGCGGGCGACGGGGCTGGCTTGGGACTTCCGCAAGGAGTTTCCCTACTCCGGCTACGACCAGTTCGAGTTCGAGATTCCGACGGGGTCGAACGGCGATTGCTTCGATCGCGCGATGGTGCACGTGCTGGAGATTCGGCAGAGTCTGCGCATCATCGAGCAGTGCGTCAACAACATGCCGTCGGGCGCGTACAAGGCCGATCATCGGCTGACGACGCCGCCGCTCAAGGAGCGCACGATGCATGACATCGAGACGCTGATCACGCACTTTCTTAACGTGAGCTGGGGGCCGGTGATACCGGCGGGCGAGGCGTTTGCGGGGATTGAGGCGGCCAAGGGAGCGAACGGCTATTACCTGATCAGCGACGGCTCGACGATGCCGTATCGCGTACGCATCCGGACGCCTTCGTTCGCGCACATGCAGATGCTGCCGCTGATCAGCAAAGGATTCACCGTGCCCGACATGCTCGCCATTCTGGGCGCGATGGACTTCGTGCTGGCCGATATCGACCGCTGAGCGAGAAGAGGATGGATACCGAAACACAATCCGCTGCGCCCGCCGCTGGAGACGCTCCGGGACCGGGCGTGCTGAGCGAAGAAGAAAGGCGCGAGATCCAAGCGGAAGCCTCGCATTACCCGAACAAGACCGCCGCCTCGATCGACGCACTCAAGATCGTGCAGGACCGCCGCGGCTGGGTCTCGGACGAAGCGCTGCGGGAAGTGGCCGATCTGCTGGGAATGTCAACGGCGGAGCTCGACAGCGTCGCCACCTTCTATAACCTCATCTTCCGCAAGCCGGTCGGCCGCCACATCGTGTTCACCTGCGACTCGATCAGTTGCTGGGTGTGCGGCTCGGAATCGACGCGCGAAATGCTCGAGAACAAGCTGGGCGCCAAGCTGGGCGAGACCAGCGCGGACGGGCGCTTCACGCTGCTGCCGATCTGCTGCCTGGGCGCCTGCGATCGGGCGCCGGCGGTGTTGGTCGACGGAGATTTGCACGAGCGCGTCGACGAGGCCGCGGCCGAGGAGATTCTCAAGCGCTATGAGTGACGCGGCAATGAGTGATGCGACGACGCGGCCGCTGACGAGCAACATCCGGCCCGGCCGCGGACCGCTCGACGCGAGCGGCTATCAAGCGGCCGGCGGCTATCAGGCGTTGCGCAAGGCGCTGACGTCGATGGCGCCGCCGGAAGTGCTCGAAACGGTCAAGCAATCCGGCTTGCGCGGGCGCGGCGGAGCGGGCTTCGGCACGGGTTTGAAATGGAGCTTCGTGCCGCAGGGCGAGGGTTCGGCGACGCCGAAGTATCTCGTCGTCAACGCGGACGAGATGGAGCCGGGGACCTTTAAGGACCGGTTGCTGCTCGAAGGCGATCCGCATCTGCTGGTCGAAGGGGTGCTGCTGGCGGCGTACGCCATTCAAGCTTCGATCGGCTACGTGTTCATTCGCGGCGAATATCGCGAGGCGGCGGAGCTGGTCGCGAAGGCGATCAAGGAAGCCGAGGCGGCGGGTTTGATCGGCCGCAATATCCTGGGCTCGGGCTTCGATTTCGAGGTTCATGTCCACCGCAGCGGCGGGCGCTACATGTGCGGCGAAGAGACGGGCCTGCTGAATGCGCTCGAAGGCAAACGCGCCAATCCCCGCGCGAAACCGCCGTTTCCGCAGGTTTCCGGCTTGTTCGGCAAGCCGACAATCGTGCAAAACGTCGAGACGCTTTGCAACCTGCCCGCCATCGTCAACAACGGCCCCGATTGGTTCAAGGGATTGAGCAAGTCGGAAGAAGGCGGCACCAAGCTGTATGGCGTGAGCGGACGCGTGAAGAGCCCCGGCGTGTGGGAGTTGCCGATGGGAACTCCGATGCGCGAGCTGCTCGAAGAGCACGCGGGCGGCATGCAGGACGGCCTCAAGTTCCGCGCGGCGCTGCCCGGCGGCGCCTCGACGGCGTTCATGACCGAGGAGCACCTGGACACGCCGATGGATACCGGCTCGGTGGCCAAGGCGGGCAGCCGCTTGGGCACGGGCACGATGATCGTCATGGACGATCGCACCTGCCCGGTCGGGTTCATGCACAACCTGGAGAAGTTTTTCGCCCGCGAGTCGTGCGGCTGGTGCACGCCTTGCCGCGAGGGCCTGCCGTTCGTCCAGAAGACGCTCGAAGCGATCGAGCGCGGCGAGGGACAAGAGCACGACCTGCAGATTCTAGGGCGGCATGTGAAGTTTTTGGGACCCGGATTGACGTTCTGCGCGCTGGCGCCCGGCGCCATGGATCCCTTGAACAGCGCGTTGAAGTACTTTCGCGAAGACTTCGAGCGGCATTTGAGCGAACGCGGGTGTCCCTGGAGGTAGATGGCGGTGGCCACGATTACAGTTGACGGCCGGACGCACGAGGTCGACGACTCGAAGAACCTGCTCGAGGTGTGCCTGAATCTCGGCTACGACTTGCCGTACTTCTGCTGGCATCCGGCGCTGGGTTCGGTCGGCGCCTGCCGGCAGTGCGCGGTGAAGCAGTACGCGAAGGAAGACGACCAGAAGGGCCGCATCGTGATGTCGTGCATGACGCCGGCCGCCGACGGAACGCGCATCTCGATCGCGGACCCGGAAGCGAAGGAGTTCCGCGGGCAAGTGATCGAGTGGCTGATGGAGAGCCACCCGCACGATTGCCCGATCTGCGACGAAGGCGGCGAATGCCACCTGCAAGACATGACCACGATGAGCGGCCATGTCTATCGCGAGTACCGCTTCAACAAGCAGACCTTCCGCAATCAGCAGCTCGGTCCGCTGATCAACCATGAGATGAACCGCTGCATCGAGTGCTATCGCTGCGTGCGGTATTACCAGGACTATGCGGGCGGCCACGACTTGGACGTTTACGCCTCACGCGATCGGCTGTACTTCGGGCGCTTCGAAGACGGCACTCTCGAGAACGAGTTCGCGGGCAATTTGGTGGAGATCTGCCCCACGGGCGTGTTCACCGACAAGACGCTCAAGCAGCACTACACGCGCAAATGGGATTTGCAGATGGCGCCTTCGATCTGCACGCATTGCGCGGCCGGCTGCAACATCACCGTCGGCGAGCGCTACGGCACCCTGCGGCGCGTGGTGAACCGTTACAACTCGAAGGTCAACGGATTCTTCCTGTGCGACCGCGGCCGGTTCGGCTACGAGTTCGTCAACGGCGAAGACCGCATCCGGCAGGCGCGCGGAGGCGCGGCGGACGATGTCGTCTTGAAGGCCGGCGCGGCGCTGCGCGAAGGCAAGCGCGTGGTCGGCGTCGGCTCGCCGCGGGCGTCGCTGGAGTCGAACTACGCGCTGCGCGAGCTGGTCGGCGGAGAAGGCTTCTACGCCGGGCTGTCAGGTCCCGAAGCGGGCCTGATAGGGACTGCCGTCAAGATTCTGCGTGAAGGGCCAACGCCCGCCGCCGACTTGACCGACCTGGAAGGCGCGGACGCGGTGCTGATTCTCGGCGAGGACGTGACGAACACGATCCCGCGCTGGGCGCTGGCGCTGCGCCAGGCGGCTTTGAACCGCCCGCGGCTCGAGGCCGACAAGGCGAAAATTCCGGCCTGGAACGAAGCCGCGGTGCGCGAGCTGATCCAAGACGACAAGGGGCCCTTCTACGTGGTGTCGTCCGCGGCGACGAAGCTGGACGATCTGGCGACGGCGACGCTGCGACTCGGCGGCGCTGGGACAGCCCGCGTCGGATTCGCCGTGGCGCATGCGCTGGACGCCGAGTCCCCCGCCCCGGCCGGTTTGGATGCGGAGACGCAAGATTGGGCGTCGAACGTCGCCGCCGCCCTGCGCGACGCCGAACGGCCGTTGGTCGTCAGCGGGACGGGCGCGGGCAGCGAGGCCGTGCTGCGCGCGGCGTCGGATATCGCGGCGGCCTTGGTTCGCGCGGGCAAGCCGGCGACGATTGCGCTGGCGGTCCCGGAAGCGAACAGCGCCGGATTGGCGCTGTTCGGCGCGCCGCACCTGGACGAGTTGCATGCGGCGCTCGATGAGTCGCCGGCCGACCTGCTGATCGTTCTCGAGAACGATCTCTACGAGCGTCTGGGAGAGACGCGGGCCGGCGCGCTGCTCGGCCGCTGCGGCGAAGTGTTGGCGCTCGATTCGGTCGAAACCAAGACAACCGCCGACGCCACCGCCGTGTTACCGGCCGCGACGTTCGCCGAAGGCGACGGCGCGCTGGTGAACGCGGAGGGCCGGGCGCAGGAGTTCTACCAGGCGTTTTCTCCGCAACACGAAGTTCAAGAATCGTGGCGCTGGATTTGCGCGATCGCGCGCGCCGCCGAACGTGATTCTTTTGCCGCCTGGCAGTCGCTGGACGATGTGCGCGAGGCGCTGGCTCGTGCGGAGGTGTTCGCGCATGTGATGGAAGCCGCGCCGCCCGAGACGTTCCGCATCGTCGGGCAGCGCATTCCGCGGCAGCCGCATCGCTACAGCGGCCGCACGGCGGTGCTGGCGAACATCACGGTGCACGAGCCGAAGCCGCCGGACGATCCGGATTCGCCGATGTCGTTCTCGATGGAGGGCACGTCGCAGCGCGGGCCGAACGCCACGGAGCCGTTCGTGTGGGCGCCGGGCTGGAACTCGCAGCAGTCGGCGTTCAAGTTTCAACAAGAGATCGGCGGCGAGCTGCGCGGCGGCGACCCCGGCGTACGGCTGTTCACGCCGAACGGCGGCGTCGAATGGCAGCGGCTCGACGGAGCGCCTTCGGCGAGCGCCGGAGAGTCGGGCCTAGTGCTCACACCGCTGCATCACATCTTCGGTTCGGAAGAGTTGAGCCGTCGCGCACCGGGCATCGCCGCGCTGGTTCCTCCCGCTCAGTTCTCCCTGAATCCTGAAGACGCCGCGAAGATCGGCGTCGCCGCGGGGGATCGGTTGACCGCCGGCGGCGTCACGTTGCCGGTACGTCTGGCGCCGTCGCTTGCGCGCGGCGGGCTGGGCTACCCGGCAGGCTTTCCGGAGACGGCGAGCCTGGCGCCGGGCGCCCGGACGGAGGCGGTGAAGGCGTGAATTTCGACGCACTGGACCCGATGCTGGCGCGCGGCATCGTGATTGGCGGCGTGCTGATTGTTCTGCTGAGCATCGCGCCCGGCCTGATCTGGCTGGAACGGCGCCTGTTGGCGCTGTGGCAAGACCGCTACGGCCCGAATCGCGTGGGACCGTTCGGCCTGCTGCAGTCGGTCGCCGATGCAATCAAGCTGATCACAAAAGAAGACTGGATTCCGCCGTTCGCCGATAAGGGCGTGTTCATCATGGCCCCGGCGATCATCGTCGTCACGGCGCTCATCTCGTTCGCCTTCGTCCCAGTGGCCCCGGGCATTCATGTGACGGACATGAACGTGGGTTTGCTGTTCGTGCTCGGTCTGTCGTCGATCGGCGTTTATAGCGTCGTGCTCGGCGGCTGGGCGTCGCACAACAAGTATTCGTTGCTGGGCGGCATGCGCGCCGCCGGGCAGATGATCAGCTACGAAGTCTTCATGGGCTTGGCGATGATGGGCGTCGTCGTGCAGACGGGTTCGTTCAACCTGCGGGAGATCGTCGAAGCGCAGCGCGACATGTGGTTCATCGTGCCGCAGTTTTTCGGATTTGTGCTGTTCTTCATCGCTGGAATCGCCGAGACGCGCAGGCTGCCGTTCGACTTGGCCGAGGCCGAGGGCGAGCTGATCGCCGGCTTCCACTCGGAATATTCGAGCATGAAGTTCGGGATGTTCTTTTTGGGCGAATACATCGGCATCACGCTGATCTCCGCCTTATCGGTAACGCTGTTCTTCGGCGGCTGGATGGGCCCTTGGCTGCCGCCGCTGATTTGGTTCGGACTCAAGACGCTGGCGTTTCTGTGCTTCTTCATCCTGCTGCGATCGGGCATCCCGCGGCCGCGTTACGACCAACTAATGGGATTCGGGTGGAAGATCATGCTGCCGCTGGCGCTGCTGAATCTGGTGGTGACGGCGGCTGTGGTGCTGCTGCGCGCCGGCTAAGGAAGAAAGACGTATGTGGAGTTTGATTCGATCGCTGTGGCTGGTGTTCAAGCACATGATTCACCCTCGGGAGACGTATCAGTACCCCGAGCAGAAACGCATGCCGGCGCCGCGCTGGCGCGGCCGGATCGTGCTGACGCGCGACCCTGACGGAGGCGAGCGCTGCGTCGGCTGCTACTTGTGTTCGGCCGTCTGCCCGGTCGACTGCATTGCGTTGCAATCGACCGAGGATGAAAACGGCCGCCGCTATCCGGAATTCTTCCGCATCAACTTCTCGCGCTGCATCTTTTGCGGGATGTGCGAGGAGGCTTGCCCGACTTACGCCATCCAGCTGACGCCGGACTTCGAGATGGGCGAGTACCACCGCAAGAATCTGGTTTACGAGAAGGAAGACTTGCTCATCGACGGCCCGGGCAAGTATCCCGGATACAACTTTTACAACGTGGCCGGACTGGCGATCGGCGGCAAGGGCAAAGGCGAGGCGGAGAACGAAGCTCCGCCCGTCGACGCCCGCAGCCTGATGCCGTAAAAGGGGGAGGCTCTTCGAGAATGGAAATCGCCTTCTACATCGCCTCGCTTCTTGCGATCTTGTCAACCGGTCTGGCCCTGACGCGCTCTCACGCGGTGCATGCGCTGCTCTATCTGATCCTTTCGCTGCTGTCGGTTTCGGCGCTGTTTCTGCTGCTGGGCGCGCCGTTTGTGGCGGCTTTGGAAGTGGTGGTCTACGCCGGGGCCATCATGGTGCTGTTCGTGTTCGTCGTGATGATTCTCAATGTCGGCAGAGCCTCGGAAAAAGAGGAGCGCATGGGATTGCAGCCGAGCCAGTGGATCTTGCCGGCGGTGATCGGCGCGGCGTTGCTGGCTGAGTTGGCGTTCGTTTTGACCAAGTTGCCTTCGAGCGGAGCCCTGCAGGGAGACGGCGCCGTAAAGCCGGTGGCGATCGCCTTGTTCGGGCCGTACTTGTTGGGCGTCGAAGTGGCGGCGCTGCTGCTGCTGGCGGGCATGATGGGCGCGTACCACTTGAGCCGCCGCGACCAGGGGGCGCAGTCATGATTCCGATTCCCGTCGAGCACGCCTTGCTGGTGGCCGGCGTTTTGTTCTCGCTGGGCCTGGCCGGGCTGGTGCTGCGGCGCAATTTACTTTTCATGCTGATGTCGATCGAGGTGATGCTCAATGCGGCCGGGCTGGCGTTCGTCGCCGGCGGCGCGCGGTGGGGACAACCGGACGGCCAGGTGATGTTCTTGTTCGTGCTGACGACGGCCGCCGCGGAAGTCGCGGTCGGGCTGGCGCTGCTGTTGTTGCTCTACCACCGCTTCAAGACGCTCGACACGGCCGCCGCTTCTTTACTCCGAGGCTGACACATGTTTGATTTGCTTTGGGCCGTACCCGCCCTGCCCTTCGTCGGTTTCGTACTACTGGCCTTCTTCGGCCGGCGGATGTCTGAGAAGGCTGCCGCGGCGATCGGCGTCGGCTCGGTGGGGCTGGCGGCGGCGCTGACGCTGTCGATCGTCTACTCGTTCATCTCCGCCCCCCCCGACGGCGGGCATTACACGCTCACCGTCGCCGAGTGGATGAACGTTGGGACGTTCTCGGCGAGCTTCGGGCTCTACCTCGATGCGCTGTCGGTGACGATGATTTTCGTCGTCACCTTCGTCGGCTTCTGGATTCACCTGTTTGCGTCGGAGTACATGGAAGGCGACCCGAGCTACTCGCGGTTTTTCGCCGCAATGAACTTGTTTGTCGCGGCGATGCTGATGCTGGTTCTGGCCGACAACCTGCCGCTGCTGTATCTGGGGTGGGAAGGCGTGGGCCTGTGCAGCTACCTGCTCATCGGCTTCTGGTATTCCGAGGAAGCGAATGCGCGCGCGGCGGTGAAAGCCTTCCAGGTGACGCGCGTGGGCGACGCGGCGATGGCGGTGGGATTGTTCCTGCTGTTCGCGGCGCTCGGCACACTACAGATTCAGCCGCTGCTCCAGGCGGCATCGACGCAGTGGGCGGTCGGTTCATCGCTGGCCGCGCTCGCGGCGCTGCTGCTGCTCGGCGGAGCGGTCGGCAAGTCCGCGCAAGCGCCGCTGCAAGTCTGGTTGCCGGACGCGATGGCCGGCCCGACGCCGGTCAGCGCGCTGATCCATGCCGCGACGATGGTGACGGCGGGCGTCTACTTGATCGCCCGCATGCACACGATCTTCGAGCTTGCGCCGAGCGTGCACTTCCTGGTCGGGGCGGTGGGCGCGGTGACGTTGCTGCTGGCGGGCTTCGCCGCCCTGGTGCAGAGCGACATCAAGCGCGTGCTGGCGTATTCGACGATCAGCCAGATCGGATACATGTTCGTGGCGCTCGGCGTCGGAGCTTGGGACGCGGCGATCTTTCACTTGATGACGCACGCGTTCTTCAAGGCCTTGCTGTTCCTTGGGGCGGGCGCGATCATCCTCGCCGTGCATCACGAGCAGAACATGTTCAAGATGGGCGGCCTCAAGAAAGGCCTGCCGCTGGTCTACTGGACGTTCTTGATCGGCGGCGCGGCGCTGGCGGGATTGCCGCTCGTCACGGCCGGCTTCTACAGCAAGGACTTGATCCTTTGGAGTGCGTTCTCATCGGAGATGAGCGGCGCGAAGGTGCTGTGGATCGCGGGTTTGTTGGGCGCGCTGTTAACGGCGATGTACACGTTCCGGATGATCTTTTTGGTGTTCTTCGGCGAAGAGCACACGCACGTGCACCGGCCGCCTCGGGCGCGAATGAACGTCGTCCTCGGCGTGCTGGCGTTTTTCTCGGTCGTCGTCGGATTCCTCGAGACGCCGCATCTGCTGGGCCACGTGCAAGTGTTTTCGCACTTCATGGCGTCGGCGCTGCCCGTCGCCGAGGCGGCTGAAAGCATGCTGTCGATGGAGCCGCTGACGCTCGGATTGGCGGTGATTGCGTTCCTGGTCGGTCTCGGATGGGCCTGGCAGTACACGCTCAAGCGCAGGCCGGCTGAAGACGCGGGCGGCGCGGTCGCGGCCTTCTGGTTCAGCGGTTGGGGATTTGACCGCCTCTATGACGCGCTCTTGGTCGCGCCGCTGAAGGGTCTCGCCGCAGCGAACAAGAACGACATCATCGACTTCATCTACCACGCCATTGCGACGATTACGCGCGTGCTGCACGAGCTCGTCAGCGCCACGCAAACCGGTCGCCTACGCTGGTACGCCGCTAGCATCGGCGCCGGCGCCATCCTATTGATCGCTCTTCTGACTAGGCCATGACTTTAACGTTGCTCATCCTGGCGCTCGTCCTCGGCGGCCTCGTCGCTTGGCTGGCGGAGCGCGTCCGCGCCGGCGCTTCGCGCTGGGTCGCTTTGGCGGCTCTCGCTGTGGACGCCGTCGCCCTCTCTTCGTTGTGGAGCGCCTATCGCAGCGCTCCCGAGACCACGCAATTCTTCGCCGAGACGCAGGCCGTCTGGATCCCGCGCTTCGGCGTCTCGTTCCATCTGGCGATGGACGGCCTGAGCTTGATCCTGGTGACGCTGAGCGTGTTCCTGGGCGTGCTCTCGGTGCTGTGTTCATGGAACGAGATCCGCGAGCGCGTCGGCTTCTTCCACTTCAATCTTTTGTGGGTGCTGGGCGGCGTGATCGGCGTCTTTCTCGCGCTCGACCTGTTCCTGTTCTATTTCTTCTGGGAAATGATGCTCATCCCGATGTATCTGTTGATCATCATCTGGGGGCATGAGCGGCGCATTTACGCGGGCGTGAAGTTCTTCATCTTTACGCAAGCCTCGGGCCTGCTGATGCTGCTGTCGATCATCGGGCTGTATCTGGCGCACGGACAGGCGACGGGCTTTTACTCCTACGACTACAACGACCTGCTCGGCACGACGCTGGCGCCGTCGACGGCGATGTGGCTGATGCTGGGCTTTTTCGTCGCCTTCGCGGTGAAACTGCCGATGGTCCCGTTCCATACCTGGCTGCCGGCGGCGCACACCGAAGCGCCCACGGCGGGCAGCGTCATCTTGGCCGGCTTACTGCTCAAAACCGGCGGCTACGGGTTGCTGCGCTTCGTGCTGCCGCTGTTCCCCCAAGCGAGCCATGTCATGGCGCCCTGGGCGGCCTGGCTCGGGGTGGTCGGCATCATCTACGGCGCAATCTCCGCCTTCGGACAGACGGACTTGAAAAAGCTGGTGGCGTACTCGAGCGTCAGCCACATGGGCTTCGTCCTGCTGGGCGTCTACGCCTGGAATCAGATCGCCTTCCAGGGCGTGGTGATGCAGATGGTCTGCCACGGCGTCACCACCGGCGCGCTGTTCATCATGGTGGGGCTGCTCTACGAGCGCATCCACACGCGCGACCTGGCGAAGATGGGCGGGCTGTGGACGGCCGCGCCGCGGTTCGGCGCCGTGTTGATCTTTTTCATTATGGCCTCGGTGGGTCTGCCCGGTTTGGGGAACTTCATCGGAGAATTTCTCACGCTGCTCGGCGCGTACCAGACGTTTCCCGTCATCGCCGCAGTCGCGGCCTTGGGCCTGATTCTGGGGGCGGCGTATTCGCTGCGCCTGCTTCGCCTGACGCTGCATGGGCCTAATACGCATGAATGGTCGATCGACGATCTGAGCATGCGGGAAACGGCGATTCTCGCGACGCTGGGGATCGCGATCCTTTGGCTAGGCGTTCACCCGCAGCCGATTTTCGATGTGACCGCGGCGACCGTGCAACGAGTCGCGACCGTCGCGGCGGCCTTCTAATCACCATGCAACCCGTCGACCTTACCGCCCTTCTACCGCTCATCGTCATCGGCTGCGCCCCCGTCGCGCTGATGGCGCTGGTGGCGATCCACCGCAATCACGCGCTGACCGCCGGCTTTACGGCCGCGAGCTTCGTGGCGGCGCTGGCGACTCTGCCCGCCGCGAGCCAGGCCGCGCCGCATCACGAGCTGCTGTTCACGGTCGACGCTTATGGGCTGTTTTTCGTCGCGCTGATCCTAGTAACCGGGTTGCTGGTGACGTGCCTGACCTACGGTTACTTCGAGAAGCAGCACACCCAGCGCGAGGAGGTCTACATCCTCCTGCTTCTGGCGGTCGCGGGCGCCGGGGTGCTGTGCGTCTCGGCCAACTTCGTCTCGCTGTTCCTTTCGCTGGAGTTGCTGAGCGTCTCGCTTTACGCGTTGATCGCATATCCGCGGATCAAAGAGGCGTCGGTGGAGGGGGCGATCAAGTATCTCGTGCTCGGCTCGGCCTCCGCGGCGCTGCTGCTGTTCGGCGGCGCGCTGGCCTACGCGCGGCTCGGATCGATGGATTTGGCAAAGATGGCCGCGGCGCTCAGCGAACCCGGCGCCTCCTCCGACATTGTCCTGCTCGCGGGCGTCGCGCTGGTGTTCGCGGGCGCCGCGTTCAAGCTCGGCGTTGCGCCGTTTCACCTTTGGGCGCCTGACGTCTATCAAGGCGCCCCCGCCCCGGTCGGCGCCGTGATCGCGACTATTTCGAAAGCCGCGATGACCGCTCTCGTGTTTCGCTACTTGGCGACGGGCGCCGCACTGGGCGACAGTACGTTTCTGCAAGCGGTAGCTCTGGTCAGCGCGGTCTCGATGCTGATCGGAAACCTGTTGGCTTTGCTGCAGACGAATCTGAAGCGCCTGCTGGCCTACTCGTCGATCTCGCATCTCGGCTACGTGCTGGTGGCGCTGCTGGCGGCGCCGGGAGACGGGCGCGAAGCGGCGGCGTTTTACATGGCCGCCTACGCGGCCGCGCTGGTGGCGGCGTTCGGCGTGATGTCGGCGATGTCCGACGGCGACGGGGATGCGGAGGACCTGGAGGCTTACAGGGGGCTCTTCCGGCGACGTCCGGCGCTCGGACTGGTATTGACCTTGTCGATGCTTTCGCTGGCAGGCATTCCCTTGACGGCCGGTTTCGTCGGCAAGTTCTACGTCCTCATGGCGGGCCTCGACAGTTCGCTGTGGACGATGGCGCTGATCTTGGCCGCTTCGAGCGTCATCGCCCTCTATTACTACCTGCGTGTAGTCGTGGCGGTGTACGACACGGCGGGAGGCGCCCGTCAGAGCAGCGCGGCGGCGCCCGCCAGTTCAGCGGCCGCTTCGGCGGCGCTGGCGGCTTCGGCCGTCGCGATTGTACTGCTAGGCGTCTTCCCGCAGCGAATGATCACGTACCTGCACGCCTCCATCCAGAACTGGCTCGGCTGACGCGGCCGTCTTCTCGACGCAACAGCATCATTCGGCGACACGTCATCACGCTGTAGGATTTTTCCTGGGGCAAGGAGCGGTTGTATGCAGGCTTGGATTTTTCCGGCGATTCTTTCAGCGCTGTTCGCGGCGTGTGTGCCGATCTTGGCGAAGCAAGGATTGCCCGGGATCGACTCCACGACCGCGACGGCGGTGCGCTCGTTCGTCATGGCGGCGTTCTTCGCGATTGTAGTGGCGGCGCGCGGCGGCTGGGCGACGACCGCTTCGATCGCCCCGCAAGATTTGCTCTGGATTGCGGCGTCCGGCCTAGCCGGAGCGCTTTCATGGTTGTGTTATTTCATGGCGCTCAAGGGCGGGCCGGCGGTGGCGATCGTCGCGCTGGATCGCACGAGCGTGATCTTCACTTTGGTGCTCGCCGCCTTGTTCCTGGCCGAGCGCATCACGGTGAGGACCCTTTCCGGCGCGCTGCTGGTCGCGTTGGGCGCCTTCCTGGTGGCCTGGCGGTGAGGCGAGAGCAGGGCCCGCTGCGGTCTAATGGTTCTTCCAACTCATGGCTGACCCTCGTCCTGTTGCAATCGTCACCGGCGCCAGCCGCGGCATCGGCCGCGCCGTCGCGCTCGAGCTGGCCCGCGATCATAGCGTCCTGGCTACCTACCGCGGCAGCGAGGATGCGGCCAAGGCCTTGCGAGACGAGTGCGGGGCGGAGATCATCCGAACGGACATCGCCGACAGCGGCGACCGCGAAAACTTGATCGCGCATTGCCGCGAGCGTTTCGGCCGGCTGGACTTGCTGGTGAACAACGCCGGCATCGCGCCGCGCGAGCGACGAGACTTGCTCGAAGCGACCGAAGAGAGCTTCGACGAAGTCATCGGGACCAACCTCAAGGGGCCCTACTTCCTGACGCAAGCCGCCGGGAGCTGGATGGCGCAGCAGGGCGCGGGCCGCATCGTCTTCGTGACTTCCATCTCGTCTTATACGTCGTCGACCAATCGGGGCGAGTACTGCGTGTCGAAAGCCGGGCTCAGCATGACGGTGCAACTCTACGCCGACCGGCTGGCCGCGCACGGCGTCGGCGTGTTCGAGATTCGGCCGGGCATCATTCAGACCGACATGATCGCGAACGTGCGCGGCAAATACGAAAAGCTGGCCGAAGAGGGGCTGTTGCCGCAAGGGCGGCTGGGCCTTCCCGAGGACATCGCCAAGACCGTGCGCGCGATCGCCGATGGGCTGCTCGACTATTCGACCGGCCAGGTGCTCGACGTCGACGGCGGATTCCACATCCGGCGGCTGTAGCGGGCGGGATTCGTCGGTTTGTTGCCGGGAGCGCAACCTCCGGTTGCGCCGCTGTGGCGGCGCGGTGCGGAATGCGCGGATTTTACTCTTCTGTCAGATCCACAACTTTGCGCTTGAGAGTCGGACGATCGTCGTCCGTCTTATCCTTGCTATCGGCGTCGCCCGGATCGATCGTATCGGTCGAGGGCGCGCGGCGCAGGGTCGGCTTGTTCGGGTCGGATTCCTCGACCTTCGTGCGGCTGGTTATCCCGATCAGCCGTTCTTTTACGTTCTGGAATTCGCTCGTGTTCACCACGTACTGCGGCCGGGCCGGCAGGATCTCGCCCATGTCCTCTTGAATCAGCTTGATGCGCTTGCCGGTGGGCGGGTGTGAGCTGAAAGCCTTGCCCACGGCGCTCTGCTTGCGCTTCTGTTGCGCTTGAATCCGCTCGAAAAACGTGATCATCGAGGTCGGGTCGTAGCCGGCCTTGTACATGTATTGCAGGCCCAGGAAGTCCGCTTCCTTCTCGAACCCGCGCGAAAACTTGAGGAACGCCATCGGCACGGCGAAATTGACGCCTTGATAGATGCCGTATCCCAGCCAGCCGCCGGGCAGAAAGATCGCGAGCGGAATGCTGGCCAAGTTCGCGATCTGGCCGCGCGTGGCTTGGCGCGTACCGTGGCGCGCCGTCACGTGGGCGATCTCGTGCGCCATCACGCCGGCGAGCTCCGATTCGGTATCGGCGAGCTTGATGAGGCCGCTGTTGACGTAGAAAAAGCCGCCCGGCAGCGCGAATGCGTTCACTTCCGGATCGTCCAACACCTTGATGGTGAACGGCACCTGCGCGTCGGAGTTGCGCACGATGTTCTGACCCACGCGATTGACGTATTCGGAAATAACCGGGTCGGTGATGATCTTCGCGTTGCGCTCGACCTCGTCGGACATCTGCTTGCCGAGGCGAATTTCCTTGTCGATGCCGTAGAAGTTGACCTTGCCGTCAACGTCGCGATCGCCGATCTTGGAGACGTCTTCCTTATCGTTTTTCGGGTCGCGCGTCTGCTCGATCGTGATCGGGTCCTGCTTGACCTCGTCCGCGGGGGCCTTGGGAGGATCCGCGGCGAATCCGACCGAGACAGCCAGCGTGAACAAGAATGCCAGTTGTTTCATGACGTTTGGGTAGCGCACCGTCTTGTTTGACTGCTGCGGAGCGGCGGAAGTTTCAATTCCTTTCCCGTGTCCAGGTTAAATCCCCGTAAAGCATATGTAAACTGTCCATTTGCCGATGGAGTATCGCTGGATCGATCACTGGGCGCGGATCCCCGATAACGAAACTTCCCGCGAAAACGGACGCACCCACGCAGTAGAGGTGAGTCGGACGGGGGAGATCATCGTCTTCGCGCAGATGAACCCCGCCGTGCTGTTCTTCAGCCCCGAAGGCCGCTTGCTGCGCGCTTGGGGCGACCGGTTTCTTGGCGCGCACGGGCTTACGCTGATCGAGGAAGACGGCGAGGAACGGCTGTGGCTGACCGACCAGTACTCGGGCGAGGTGGTAAAGACCACACTCGACGGTCGGACTCTGCTGGCGATCGAGAAGCCGCCGGCGGCCGACGGAGATTACCAACCCACGTGGGTCGCGCGGAATCCCGCGAACGGGGAAATCTGGGTCGCGGACGGGTACGGATCGGCGTTGGTGCGGCGCTACGGGCCCGGCGGGGAGCACATCGAAACGTTGGACGGCACGCGCGGGGCCGGGCGTTTTTTGCGGCCGCACGGGCTGGCGTTCGCCCCCTGGGGCGACCTGCTGGTCACCGATCGCCGCAACAAGCGCGTCCTCGTGTTCGACGGCGAGGGCCGCTACGTACGGCACCGCGACGGCGATACGCACAGTCCGTGCTCGTTCGCCTTCCACGACGGGCTCATCTACGTGCCGGAACTGTTCGGATCGGTGAAGGTCTTAAACCGGCGGCTCGAGGCGGTTCAGCAGATCGGGGCGAATCCTGACGTGCGGCCCCCTGGGGGCTGGCCCGAGCAAGAAGGCTGGGGCTGGCCGACGCTCGAGGGTTGGCCGGATCTTGCCGGAACCGAGAAGCTTCGGCCGGGAGCGTTCAACAGCCCGCACGACGTCGCCGCGGCTCCCAACGGCGACATCTACGTCGTCGAGTGGATCATTGGCGGGCGGATCACGAAGCTCGAGCGGATTTGATGCGATCATAGGCGCCATGTCGGCCCGCGCAGTTCGATACCTCTGCTTGTTGTTCGGGTTTTCAGTCGCCGTCTCGGCGGCAAGTCCGGCCGTCAGCGGCGAGCTCAAAGTCTGGCACTCGGTCACGGTGACCTTCGAGGGGCCCTACGCCGCCGAGGACCAGACGCCGAATCCTTTCCGCGACTATCGGCTCGACGTGACGTTCACGCATTCGCAAAGCGGCGCGAGCTACGTGGTTCCGGGATTCTTCGCGGCGGACGGCGACGCGGCGGAGACCTCGGCCCGCGCGGGCGACAAGTGGCGCGTGCGATTCTCGCCCGACCGCCCGGGCGAGTGGCGCTACCGCGCGAGCTTCCGCATCGGTCAGGATGTTGCGCTAGGCCTCGATCCCGGCGCCGGAGCGCCCGTCGCCTTCGACGGCGCGGGCGGCGTGATCGAGATCGGCGAATCGGACAAGCAAGGCCGGGACTTCCGCGCCAAAGGGCGTCTCGACTATGTCGGCGAGCACTACCTGCGGTTCGCCGCCAGCGGCGAGCGCTTTCTCAAGGGCGGCGCCGACAGCCCGGAAAATTTCCTGGCCTACGCGGACTTCGACGACACATGGGATTCCGACGCCGACGCCGGAAGCTCGAACTATCGACACGTCGGCGAATTCATCCATCACTACGAGCCGCACGCCGGAGACTGGAAGCCGGGCGATCCGACGTGGAAGGGCGGCAAGGGCAAGAACATCATCGGAGCGCTGAACTATCTCGCGTCGAAAGGCATGAACAGCGTCTATTTCGTCACCTACAACATCGACGGCGGCGACGGACGCGATACCTGGGTGTGGACTTCGCCGGACGTGCGCGACCGCTTCGACGTGAGCAAACTGGCGCAATGGGACATTGTCTTCAACCACATGGAACACCTGGGCGTGATGCTGCACGTGGTTTTGCAAGAGACCGAGAACGACGAGGTGTTGGGCGGGGACTCGTCGATGAACCCGCTTCGCCAACTCTATGACCGGGAGCTGATCGCGCGTTTCGGCCACCACCTGGCGCTGCTCTGGAATCTAGGGGAAGAGAGCGACCTGCCGGGGATTCACTTGCGTCAGAATTCGGCGTTCATTCGCGGGCTCGACCCTTACGACCATCCGATCACGGTCCACACCCACAACCGTATGGCGAACTGCTACCGCTGCATCATCGGCGAACCGACGTTCGAGGCGACCTCGATCCAAGGCGAGATGTCCGCCGCCAACGGCGAGGCGGTGCGCCTACGCAACTGGTCGGCCAAGATGGGCCGGCCGTGGGCGATCTTCCACGACGAACAAACGCCGGCGACCATCGGCGTCAAGCCGGATGCGGTCGACTCCGATCACGATGAGCCTCGCAAAGGCGAGCTGTGGGGCAACTTGATGGGCGGCGGCTCGGGGGTCGAGTGGTACTTCGGCAGCGACTTCCCGAACATGGACATCAACACCGAGGATTGGCGCTCGCGGGACAAGATGTGGGATCAGACGCGTTACGCGCTCGAGTTCTTCCAGCGGCATCTGCCGTTTTGGGCGATGGAGCCGGCGAATGAATTACTCGCGACGCCGGCGGGCAAGGCTTACGCATTGGCCAAGGCGGGCGAGGTCTATGCCGTTTACTTGCCGGACGGCGGGACGGCGGAGTTGACCTTGCCGGCCGGCCGCTATGCGGTGCGCTGGTACGACCCGCGCCATGGAGGAGAGTTGCGGACGGGTTCGGTCGAGACCGTGACGGCGACCGACGCCGCTCCAACGGGAATCGGCGAGCCTCCGAGCGACGCCGCCCGCGACTGGGCGGCGCTGTTGCGCCGGGCGCAACCCTAGGCGGGCGAGACGATGCCGTGCTTGACGGCGTATTGCGTAAGCTCGGCCGTGGTCCGCAAGTCGAGCTGCTCCATCAGTCTGTACTTGTGGAACTCGACCGTCTTCGGAGAAACGTTGAGGATGCTTGCGATCTCCTTGATCGTGCGGCCTTCCGCGACGAGCTGCAGCACCTCGCGCTGCCGTGCGGTCAAGCTCGAGGCCGGGTCGCTCGGCTCGAGCGGCTGGCCGAGCAACGATTTGCTCATCATGGCTTTCGCGATCGGGGGGGTCACGTAAACGCCGCCCTTGAGGACCTCGCGAATCGCCGTGACCAGCTCCCCCGCGGCCGAGCGTTTCAGCAAATAGCCGCACGCGCCAAGGCGAAACGCCTCCGCCGCATAGGCCACGTCGGAGTGCATCGTCAGGAAGATGATCTTCGCGCGCGGGTTGTCGCGCAAGATGTGGCGCGCCGCTTCGATCCCGTTCAGCATCGGCATCGAAATGTCGGCGACGATGACGTCGGGCTGCAGCCTCTCGACCGCTGAAACCAGCTCGCGGCCGTCTTCTACAGTCTCGACCAATTCGAACTCGGACTCGAGGAGGCCGCGCAGGCCCTCGATCAAAATCTTATGGTCGTCAGCCAACAACACTCGCGGCTTGCTCATGAAACTTCTCCTTTACAGGGGCTCGTACGGTAATGCTTGTGCCTCCGCCGGGCCTCGACTCAACGGCGAGAACTCCGCCGATGAGTCGTACTCGTTCGGACATGCTGATCAAACCCAGGCCGGCTCTTCCGCGAGCTTCCTCGACGTCGAAGCCTCCTCCTGTGTCTTTGATCGTAAGAGATACGTTTTCGCTGTCGCCGTTGAGGCGGACCGACACGCTCGGCGCCGCCGCGTGCTTGGCGATGTTGTGCAGCGCCTCCTGCGTCACGCGGTAAAGCGTCAGGGTGCAGTCGGGGGGCAACCCGTCGGGGAGCTCGGCGGTTTCGAACTGAACGTCGGTCTCTTCGCGGGCGGCGAAGCGCTCGCACTCGGCGCGGATCGCCGCCGCCAGCCCGAGGTCGTCGAGGATGGAGGGATGCAGCAGGCGCGACATGTCGTGCATACTGTCGGCCAGCCGGTGCACCGTGCTTTCGACGGAACCGAGACCGGAGGAAACCTTGGGGTCGCTCGGCGCGACCTTGATTCGCAGATTGGCGATCTCGAGCGCCAAGGCGGCGAGCGTTTGCGTCAGGTCGTCGTGGATCTCGCGCGCCAGCCGGCGGCGCTCTTCTTCTTGGGCCGTGATGAGCTTGCCGGCGAGCCGGCGCAGCTCGGCTTCATTGCGCCGCAGCTTCTGCTCGCTGGCCCGCAACGCTTGTTCCGCGCGCTTGCGCTCGGAGACTTCGCCCTTCAGCGAGGCGTTCGCATCCTTGAGCGCGGCGGTCCGTTCGGTAACGCGCTGCTCGAGAACATCTTTGGCTACGCGCACCTTCTCATAGGTTTGACTCAGGTCCGTCAGCGTGCGCACCAGGATCAGCGCCGTAAGCAAGACGGCCAGCGCCCCGCCCAATTGCGGCAGCCAGGACTTGAAGAAGTCGCTGGGCGGCTCGGCGACATTGAGCAGCGGAAATACGGAAGTGACGGCCAACACGAATGTGACCATCAGGAAGCGCCACTCGCGACTGCGGTGGAACAGGCGCCAGGCGATCCAGGCCGCCGCCAGCCGGGTCGCGGAGGTCGCAAGAATGAATGTGAACTCCACTTCCGCTCAAGCGGAGAGTATCACCCGCGTACTACGCCGGGTCTTCGGGTAAATGCACTAGTCTCGGGGCCTTTTCACCCTTCGGCGGGAGCTGGAATGACAAAGGCCGGCTCGCCCGAGCCGGCCTTCGTACTGACGCCGGATAGCGGACTACAGCGTCACGCTCACAGGGTTTGCGAGCGAGAACCAGATGACCGACTCGGCGGGGATGACGGCGGCGTCGCCGTGGGTGGCCAGCACCGTGCCCGTTCCCGCGCCCGCGCCCACGCCCGCGCCCTTGAGCGCCCCACTGCCGCCGCCGGCGATCGCGCCGATGGCCGCGCCGACGCCGGCGCCGATGCCGATCTTCTGGGCGTCCTTGGTGGGAGTCTTCTTGGCTTGCGCGACGAAGGCTTGCGTCTCGATGGGAATCGTCATGCCGCTCGGAGTCTTGATCTCATTCAAAACCAGAGCCAGGCTCGCCACGCCCTTGACGCGTCCGCCCTTGTCAGCGCTGGTGACCTGCCCGGTGACTTGCGACCCGGCCGGCGCCACTTCCACTCCGTTCACCGTCAAAGCCTTGGTGAGGTGGCCGTAGAAGGTCTCGCCGCTTTGGGTGGATTTGGTCGAGAGCGTGTTGGTCGTCTGGACCTCGATGCGCTCTCCGGCGCTTAGGGTCACGGTCTTCTTCGCGGGCTCTCCCAGCAGCTTCGAGAAGACGCCGGGGTCCTTCGCCGCCTTGCCGGGCTGCGCGGCTTCGGCCTGCGCGGCCTGCTCCTCGCTCTCCGAAGCGTTGTTCGCGCCTTGACCGCCGCAGCCGACCAAGACAACGAAGACAATGGCCGCCGCAAGCGCCGCCGCGCTCACCTGGAAATGGCTGCTCCTAACATTTCTGATTTTACTCATAACGAATTCCGCCTCCCGCTCCGTACGATGCACAGGCGGCGCCAAACACTCGTTGGCGCAGCTAACCCCCTGATGCTAGGTAAGTTACATGCAGACTTCGAGGACGCATGAAGTGTTTCAATACTTCGAAACGCCGAAAGTTTTTCCGATCTAGTGAAGAAAATACTTCGGGGGGATGCCGGCCGTCTCTAAGGCAAAGGCCGGATCTCGGCCGATCCTTCCGCTGGTCGATCCGACGCTGGGCGGCGAGGGCGATAGCGTTTGGGCTGCACCATCAAGGCGCGCAAGCCACGCGAACCGCCTACGCGTGACACGAAGACGAACATCGCCACTCCGAGGATGACGGCGACAATCAACGCCAGCAACGCATTGCCGAGCAGAAACGGCACAGCATATTCGCGGAAGTAGTTCAACACTCCCGCGACCTCGCGTTCCATCGCTTGCCCCGTGATCTCGAAGCCCAGCCAGGCGCTCAAGCTGTAGAGGAACGGGGCTGTCAGCGGATTCATGCTCACGACCGCACCGGCGACGCCGGCGGCGCGATTAAGGCCCAAACGGCCGGCGAGAAAGAACGACAGAGGCGCGCCGACCAAGAAGCTGGGGACGATGCCGATGAACGCGCCGAGTGCGAAGCCGAGAGCCGTCCTGGCGGGAGAGGCGTTTTCGCGTAGCGCGCGCAACAAATGTAGACGGAACCCGCGCCCCATGCGGCCCATCCTGTTGCTCTTAGCGCGACTCATCGCATCCCAGCTTCGGAAGATTCAGCGGGACTCTCGCCGCGTATCCCCTCATAGAGACGGACGCTCCGACGAAGAGAAAAGTTTCGCGAGACCCCTTGCTTCGATTCTAGCGTGCGAACTCCTATGCACCGGTTGGGGAATCGCATCAAAGTTCGGTTAAGAAGCGCTTAGCGCCCTTCTCGAGAAAATTTAGGAACTGCTGGGCGTCGGTCGCGCGGCCCGGGAACGCTCCCAGCGTCTTGCCGTCGGGTGAAACGATCGCGTAATAGGGAATGGCCACGGTCTTGAAGCGCTCGAGCTGCAAGGCTTGGTTGGCGTCCGTCGCATCGTCGACGCCGTCGGTATAGAGCTCAACGACCACCAAGCCCTCGACAGCCTTGGCGATCTCCGGCCGCGGGAACATGTTCGTCTTCATCCACTTGCAATTGGTGCACGAGTAGCCGGTGAAGAACAGCAGGACGTTCTTATTCTCTTGCTTCGCCTTTGCCAGGGCTCCGGCGTAGTCGTCTTTGAGCCAGTGCTCCTTGTCGGCGCCGGCTGAACCTCCCGCCAACCGCATTCCGGAGTACTCCGAGGACGGCACGTAGGCGTCGAGCTCGCCGAGGCGCGCGTTGAACATGCCCGGAATCAGACTGACGGCCAGCGCAAGCAGCGCGCCTCCGGCGGCGAGGCGGCCCAGTCCGACGGGTCCGGAGTCGCCTTCGTCGATCTTCAGCAGGCCCAGCAGGTAGAGACCCGCCAGGCTGAACAGCACGATCCAGATCGCCAGGAAGCGCTCCCGCGTCAGGACGTGCCACTGGTAGACCTGATCGACATTGCTGAGGTACTTCACGCCGACCGCGATGATCAGAAAGCCCATCGTGATCTTCGTGCGGCTGAGCCATCCGCCGGACTTGGGCAGCTTGCCCAGGTACGACGGAAACAGCGCGAGGACGAAGAATGGCGCGGCTAGTCCGATCGAAAACATCAACATTCCGAATATCGGCCAAGCCATGCCGCCGCCTGAGACCGACCCGGCTAAAAGCGCGCCGACGAACGGTCCGGTGCAAGCGAATGACGCGAGCGCGAAGACCAGGCCCATCATCAGCGTCGGCAACACGCCGCTGCCCTGCGTGTACTTGTTGAGCGACGTCATGGCGCCGGACGGGACGGTGATCTCGAAGGCGCCGAGCAAGCTGGCGCCGAAGGCGAAGAACACCAGGGCGATAAAGCCGTTGACCCAGACGCTGGAACCAAGCGCCTGCATGCCGAACGGCCCGAGGACAGCCGACACCGTCGCACCCAACCCCGTGAACAGGGTCACGACCCCAAGAGCGAATACGCTCGCCTGCATGACCGACGCCTTCTTCTCTCCCGATTGGGTCGAGATGAAGTACGACATCGTGATCGGGATCATCGGGAAAACGCAGGGCGTGAAGATCGCCAGCAGACCAAGCCCGAACGCGACGATCGCGAAGCGGAACAGGCCCTGGTCGACTGCAACCGCCGCCGCCTCGCCGGTCGCCTCCTGGCCGGAAGGCGCGGGCTCGCCGTCGCTTGCGGCGGGCGCCGCGCCGGCCTTCGCCAGCAGCTTGGCCGGTATCTCAACCGCGGCCATGGTCTCGAGACCGTCGCTCGGCTCAAAGCTCGTTGCGGCGTTCAGGCCGACCTGGACGGAAGATTCCAAGATCATCAGCTTCGGCGGCAGGCACATCTTGTCGTTGCAAACGCCGTAGCGCAAGATCGCCTTCACCGGCAGGTCGCCCGCCGGGGCGGTCTGGGCGACATCGACGGCGACCTGAAAGCGCGCCTCGTCGAGATACCAGTAGCTGTCGCTCTGGAAGTTCGGATCGAATTTGACCTCGGGCTTGGGCTGCAGCCCCCGCCAGGCGTCGATCGCATCGTCGCCGGCGACCACCAGCGCCAAAGCGTTCGGCGCGCCCTGGGGCGTGGTGGAAGCGTAAAGGTGCCACCCCGGCTCGATCTTGGCTTCAAGATTGAAACCGGCGGTCGCCCCCGCGGAGACCTCGGCCCGCACGGGTTCAAACGACCACGTGACGGGGTGTTCCTGCTGCGCGAAAGCCGCCGCGCAGCAAGCGATCCCAGCCAATGCTCGAATCCAGCAGGTCTTCATCATTCAAAAATACGAGGCCGTTAGGGGCTATAAGAACTTCGTTCAAAACGCTCCGAAGGTTACCGACTATCCGCCGCCGGGCTCGTAATCGACGCGAAACCAATCCTTCCGTTTAGATGCTCGTCGGGCGCGGGAAGATTCCCGCCGCCGAACCACACCATTATTTTGGCAGGTTCGAACCAGAAGGTCGGATCGCACAGTACGGCGGCGTCCCACTGTTGGGAACCTCGCACGATCCCGAGCTCGGGCGCCTTGCGCCATGCGAAGCCGTCGTCGGACTCGGCCCAGCCCAGGGCGCGCTTCTCGTCGCGATCGCGGCCGGTGTAAAGCATGCGGTATCCGTCCGGGCCGCGAAAGACCGCCGGCTCGCCCAGTCCGCGCTCGTCGAACTCCCCGGTCCCGCCGGGCTCGAGCAACGGGTTCACGTGGGACTTTTGCCAGACAATGCCGTCGCTCGAGCGCGCCAGCCCGAGCCTTTGCACTCCGAAACGGTTCTGCCCCAGGTAGAACAGGTAGAACGAGTCGCCGCACAGCAACACATACGGATCGCCGACCGCCGTCTCGTCCCACGAGCCGGGCGGCCCGGGCCGGAGCACCGGATCGGGCAGCTTCGTGAACGTTTCCGCGTCCGAGGATCGTGCGAGGCCGATCGAACTGTTGCCGCGTGGGCCGGCTTGATACCAATAGAGCAGCTCGCCGACGTGTTCCAACACGGCGCCGTTGGCGGCGATATAGTTTGCTTCCCACGATGCGGGATCGGGTGCGATGACCGGATTGCGCGGACTCTTGCGCCAGGCGACGCCGTCGGCGGAGAGCGCCAGCCCGGTGCGCCAGACGGCGCCGTCGAAGCCGGAGTAGAGGTTCAGGTATTCATCGCCCCGCCGAACGACGCTGGGGTTGAGGACGTCGACGCCGTCCCAGGCGCCTGCATCGCCGGGCCGCACGACGGGGCCCGAGAGTTGAGCGTCGGAAAAGGTCGGGTTGAAGGCGGCTTCCGAGCAGCCTTCCACCGTGAAGACGGCTTGCTTGGGGGCCCCGCAACCTGCGCTCAGAGCCGCAAGTCCAAGCGTGAAGGCCAGCGTTTTCAAGCCGAACACGGCGCGGTTGTCGCGTATCATGCGGAGGAGCAAGGCGGTGCTGCAGCTCGTTCCCAGCTCGACTCCTCGGCCCCCGCGGTTCAAAGACCTGCGCGTGCGGCCGAAGCTCATCGTGCTGCACAATGCGTTCTTCTTCATTCTGGCCTGCGCCGTCTATTATTCGGTGATTCCGCTGGTTGAGGAGTACGTGAACACGTCTCGCCAGCGCGAGGCGGTCTTGTTGGGCGAGGCGTTCTTGCAGCGGCGAGAGCCGTTGCCGTCCGGCGACGTGCTCCCCAATGATCGCAACTTCGGCGCCGCCGCCGAGCTGCAGATTCCGGCGCGGGCGCGGCTGTGGCTCGAAGGGCATCCCGGCGAGTTGCGCCTGGATCCGACCGAGCCGCATTTCGTCTACAGCTTGGATCCAAAAACGGGCCAATACGGGCGATTGCGGCTCGATACGACGTCATACGAGGTGATCGTCACGCGCGCCCGAGTCAGCTTGTTCGTCGCTTTGGGCGCGATCTACCTGCTGGGCGTCGCGGCGCTCGAATTGGTGGTGATGCCGCGCTACGTCTATCAGCCGATCCGCGCGCATCTCGAGGCGGATCAGGCGGTGCAGGACGGCGACCGCAAGCACGAGATGATCGCCGAAAGCGTCATTCCCGGCGACGAGATCGGCGACATCATGCGGTCGAGGAACGCCGCGGTCCGTAACGTGCGCGAGAACGAGGCGCACTTGGAGGAGGCGCTGGCTCGCGAGCAGGAGTTGGCCGAGGACCTGCGCGCCAAAAACGACGAGCTCGAGAACGCGAAGCGCGGCATGGCGGCCCAAGACCGCCTCGCGACCATCGGCCTGCTCAGCTCGAGCGTGGCGCACGAGCTGAACACGCCGCTGTCGGTCATCGCCGGGACGGTCGAAAAGCTGCTGGAGGTCGTCGAGGATGGGCACTCGCGGCTGCGCCTGGAGCGCGTCGGACGGATGACCGACCGGCTGCGGCGCATCAGCGAGGGCCTGCTCGACTTCTCCCGCGTGCGGCGACAGGAAGAGCGCACGGCCGTGGACGTAAGAGCCGTGCTCGAGGAAGCCTGGAGCCTGGTCGCATTCGACAAGGACGCCGCGCGCGTCGAATTCCAAAATCGGACGCCGCCTGAAACGCGCGTCCTCGGCGACTACGACCGCCTGATCCAGGTCTTCGTCAACTTGCTCCGCAACGGAGTCAAAGCGATCGGGGGAGCCGGGGTGATCACGGCCGACGCCTCGTGCGAGACGGTTCACGGGCGGGAGTGGTGCTCGCTTACGATCGACGACACCGGGCCCGGCATCCCGGAAGAAGTGCTGCCGAACATCTTCGAGGCCTTCGTCTCCAACCGGCTCGATTCGGAAGGCACGGGATTGGGCCTGACGGTCGCGGACAGCATCGTGCAGCGACACGGGGGCCAAATTCGCGCCTCGAATCGCCGCTCCGGCGGCGCCCGTTTGGAAGTGCGATTGCCTGCAGCTTGATCGCGAGGGTCCAGCCGCCGGCCGCGGCCGCGCTACTATTGGGCTGCACTGGGTCGACTGAATCGGGTGGGCTGGATCGAGCGGGCAGGTTCATGAGCGTCAATCAAAAGGCAAAGGCGAAGAGCGGCGGAATCGCCGCCGGCCGCGTCGAGATCGCCGTACTCGACGACGACGCCGACTTCCTCAGCTACATGCAGGACTTTCTCGAGGACGAGGGAACGTACCGCGTGCGGACCTTCACCCAGCCGGACGATTTGATCAAGGCCGGTGAGGAAACCAAGCCTGAAATCGTCCTGCTCGACATGAAGATGGGACCGTTCAACGGCGCGGTGGTGCTCGAAAAGCTGCAAACGGCCTGGCCCGAGGTTTGCATCATCATCGTCACGGGCTACCCGTCGCTCGAAGACATGCGCGCCACCTTCAAGCGCAAGGTGTTCGACTATCTGGCCAAGCCTTTTTCGCTGGCGCAGATGCGGCAGACGCTGGCAAACGCCATTGAGACGTACGGGTTGGGGCGTCCGCCGCAGGATCGCTTGCGCGACCGGCTGGGCCGCCGCATCAAGATGCTGCGGGTCGAGCGCGCCTGGTCGCTCAAGGAGTTGGCGGGCCACACGGGAATTAGCGTGTCGCAGTTGAGCTCGATCGAGCGCGGCGCCCACATGCCCAGCATGGAGAGCTTCCTGATGATGTGTCAGGCGCTCGAAACCAAACCGTCGGATTTGCTCGACGCGATCGACTTCTGAAGCGCGCGGAGCGGATCCGGGGATCGACTGGACCGAAAGTATCGGAAAGATTATCTTGGATCGCGTTCCAGGACCCCTGTTTCCGCTACGCTCAGACTCCTGTTCCGGACGCGCCCTCCCGGGCGCGGCTCTGTATCGGTTGCGTTAGCGCTGTGACAGGCTCAGACCTCTTTGATCGCGGTGACGGTGACGAAGGAGCGGAAGCGCCCTCGTAAGCTGGGTCTGTTACTTTTCGAAGATCGTATCGGCTTTGACGATGTCGATGTCGCCCACGTCCAGCTTGTAGCGGCCGATCAGCTTATCTTCCGCGAGCACGCCGGACTCCGGCGGCGAGGCGTAGGCCGCCTTCGCGGGAGCGGATGACAGCAGAGCGCGGCGGTAGCCCTCGGCGTCCTTCGTAATGACGACCACGTCGAGATCGCCCGCGCGCAGGCGCTTCTTGATGGCGGCGTTGACCTGCTCGAGGGTCAGCCCGTCAAGCTTTCCCTTGAACCAAGAATTGAACTCGCCGATGCCATAGTAGTCGCTGTCGAGCTTGTAGCCGAGCTCCTCGCTCTCGGTTTGCGTGAGCAAGTTAACGAACTTCGACAAAAACAGCTTCGTCGAGTCGAAATCTTCCTGGGTCAATCCCTCGCGCACCAGCTTGTCGAGCTCGTAGAGCGCGATCTTGAGCGCGAACTGTCCGTTTTCGGGCAGCACCGGGCGGATCCAAATCTGAAAGATCTGTTGGCGGCGCGCCAGATTCGGATTGGGCTGGAACTGGAACATGCCGTCCGGGAAGTACTCGATGTAGGCGTAGTCGCCGTAGTTCATCCCGCGGGTCTCGCGGATCTGCTGGAACAGGTGGCTCTTGGCGGAGCGATGCTGCCCGAAATACGACTGCATCACCTTTAGCGCCGGCCAGTCCGGGTCGGCGCGGGTGACGCCCAGCGGGAAGCCGAGCGAGATCAGCGTCGACCGTGTGTCCTTTTCGATAATGTGGACGCGCAGCTTGTTGGCCTTGGCCGGCTCGGGCAGGGCCGGCGGCTCCGGCGCTCCCTGCGGCAGAACGGCGAAGTCTTTTTCGACCTTCTCGGCGAAGCCGTCGGGGTAACCGCCCGAGAGACCGATGGTGAGGTTGCCTTGGCGATAGTTGGCGGCGTAGAAGGCTTTGACGTCGTCGAGCGTCAGCTTCTCGATCGCGGAGACAACGCCGGAGTTTTCGTGGCCGTAAGGGTGCTCGGCGCCGTAGATGCGGATGTAGAGATACTCCTTGCCGAGCTCTTCCTCGTTGTTGCTGCGCAGGCCGTTTCGCAAGTAGTTGATCGCCTCGTCCTTGAGGCGCTTGAAGTCGTCTTCGCGCCAGCCCGGCTCGAGCAGCATCGAGCGCAGGACGTTGTAGTAGGCGTCGAGGTTTTCGACGTGCGTCACGCCGGTGAATACGGTCATCTCCTTGTCGACTTGCGCGTTGACCGAGGCGGCCATCGGGAATAGCGTCTTGACGATCTCGTCGTAGGGATGGTTCTTTGTGCCGCCGCTCGACAACATGGCGGCGGTAAGCGACGCAACGCCCTCCTTGCCGGCCGGATCATAGGCCGACCCGGTGCGGAACAAGATGCGAAAGGCGATCAGAGGCGAGTCGTTGCGCTCGAGCGCCGTGTCGGACGCCAGCGCGGGCAAGACCAAGCTCAACAGAGCCAGGATCGCTGTGAGTCTGGCGGCCATCATTCTCCCTCTCCTTTCTCGGCGCCTCCCGGCGCGTAAGCGAGGTGCGCGATCGTGCGCTCTTTCTCGTTGAAGTACTTCTGGGCGACGGTCTGGATGTCTTCAGGCGTCACCGCGCGATAGAGCGCATAGCGCTTGTTGATGGTCTCGGGCGTGCGCGCCAGGCCGAGGTAGTGGGCGAGAGTATCGGCAATCGCGCTGGTCGAATCCATCGAGAGAGCGAATTGGTAGCGCAGGTGCGATTTGACGTCGCCCAGCTCTTTCGCGGGTATCGGGTCCGTCTTGAGCTTCTCGAAAGTATCCAAGATCCGCTGCTGCACGTAGTCGACGTCAGCGGCGTTTTTGACTCGAGCGATCACTGCAAACGGATACGGATCGACGTGGTCGTAGTACGCCGGGGACAGCAGGTCGACTTTTTGCTCGTTGATCACGAGCTGTTTATAGAGCTCGGAGCTGTCGCCGAAGGCATAAAACGAGATTACGTCGAGCGCGGCGGAATCGACCTGTTCGTCGCTGTAAGCCGGCGCCTGGAAGGCGACTTCGACGATTGGAAGCGTCGGCGCATGGAAGTCGACCGTCACCTCCTTAGGCGCATTTTGGGGAGGCTCGCTCGGTATGGTCGCGCTGTAGTCGCCCTTTTCCCAGCCTCCCCAATACTTTTCGACCATCGCTTCGGTCGAATCGAAGTCGATGTCGCCGACGACCGAGAGGACGGCGTATTCCGGCCGGTAGTAGCGGTGGAAGAAGGTCAGCCCGTACTCGTACATTCCGGGCATGTTCTCGACGTCTTGGATGTAGCCCATCGTCGTGTGCTTGTACGGATGCGTCACGAAGGCGGTGTCCCGGGACGCTTCCTCGAGCTTCTGGAACGGGTCGGCGAAGTTCTTGTTGTATTCGCCCAACACGGCTCGGGTCTCGGTGCGAAACATCTCCTCGGAGTAGCTCAGGTTCTGGAAGCGATCCGCTTCCAGCTCGAGAATCTTCTCGAGATCCTCTTTCGAGAAGACGGCGTGATAGACCGTACGGTCGTCCGTTGTATAGGCGTTGGTTTCAGCCCCGGCCGCCTGCATGATCTGTTCCCACTTTTCCGGCGGGAATTTCTTGGTGCCGCGGAACATCATGTGCTCGAACAGATGCGCGAAGCCGGTATGGCCCGGCTCGACCTCGTTTCGCGACCCCACCTGCATGACCACGTAGAGGGCGACGACGTTGGGGTAGCCGCTGTTGACCAAGACGGTGCGCAGACCGTTCGGCAGGTCGTGGATCTGATAGGGGTAGGGAAAGATCTTGCCGTTCTCGCTCGCCGCTTGCTTCCCCGCCCCGCAACCCTGCGAACTGAGCAGCAGAGCGCAGAGCAGCAGGGCGAGGAGACTTGCGACGGCGGTCCTGGTGCGTTGGATCACGATGCTTCTCCGATTTTGCTCATGGTAGCGTAGCCGGCTGACGGGTTTCCGGGCGACAAAAGGGGATCTGGTACACTCCGAGAATCCGCACGAATGACCGGTTCGATGCCACCAGACTCCAAGGTTTCCGTGGGGTCGTTCGCCCGTCAGTGCAATGGGCAGATGATTCCGTTGAGCAAGTCGCTCAGCTATTTTTCCGTGATCCCGCTGGACGACACGGATTTGCAGCGCTTGGTTTACGACCCAGCATCCACTATCCCTCCGCGCATCGCCGCGTTTCTGCCCAAATTACGAATCGTTGTCGTGGCCTACTTGGAGCGCACGGGGCCGGGCGACGACGCGGAAACGCGCGTCACGTTTCGGCGGCCCCCGCAGGCTCGGCGGATCGTTTCCGATTCGGTTCAGATCGGAGACGAGACGTTCATATTCTTGGCGGCCAAGGATGAAGATGTCGCCGACTACCACGACACGCTTTACCAGGAGATCGCCTTTCTGCTCGTCGACAACGCGCGGAAAGAAGTCGTGGAGCGGTTCTGCGACCTCGTCCGCGAGGAGCTGAAAACCGCGGTCCACGGCGAGATCGACGACCCGAGCTGGCGGCTCAAGGAGAAGCTGCTCAGCAAGCAGACCGACCCGCTGCGCAAGACCAAGCTGATGCGGAGCTACTGCGAACAAGCGCTCGCCGACACGCTGACGCTCTACCTGCACGGGCTGTGCTGCGACATCGACGTCGAGGGCGGGCCGCGGCAGCTCGCCAGCAAGCACATGCGGCGCCGGCTCGAGTTGCTTCGCGACTTGCTGCCGCCGCCCTCCGGCGTGGCGCTGTTCCCGGAAGAGTTGGCCCAGTCGTCGGCCTAGCAGGGCGCCCCTTGGCCGCTAGCGCGGCGGAGGCACGATCGAATCCACGTCCTTTCTGACGCCGTAGGTGTCGCCGAGCGTCTTGTAGTCGACGCCGATCCGGCTGTTCCAGTCCCACACGGGCTTGCCGTCTTTGAGAGTCAGCTCGCAGAACAAGCGCTGATCGCCGTCAACCGCCCCGCCGGCGGCGTCGCGGTAGCGATACTTGCCCTCGAGCAGACGAAAAGCCGCCACGTCGGCGATCGCGCCGACCGCCAGGTGACCCAACTCTTCGTGTTGGATCTCCTTGGCCGGATTGGTCGTCGAAGCCTGGATGACGGCTTCGAGCGGCATCCCCATCGCCAGGAACTTCGACATCAAGGTCTGCATGTCCATCATGGCCCCGTTCATCGAGCCGGAATGCAGGTCGGTCGAGATCGAATCGGGATAGAAGCCCTGCGCGACGGCCGGCGCCGCATTGCGGAAGACGAAGCTGCCGCCGCCGTGACCCACGTCAAAAATAACGCCGCGCTTGCGCGCCTGATACAGGTAGTCCAATAGCTTGCCGTGCGCGTCGATCCACGGCACGGGCCCGCGAAAGCAATGCGTCGTGATATCGCCGGGCCGCAGCTTCTCGAGCACGAGCTGGTAGTAGGGGCGCTGTGGCAGGAAGTACCCGAAATCCACCATCACCGGGATGCCGGCCGCCTTGCCGGCTTTCACCGCTTGCTCCACGGACTCCCAATCCGGCTTTTGATAGTGCGCCGATTTGACGCCGACGACCACGTCGGAGTGCTTCTTCGCCAGGCGCGCGACCTCCGCGGCGTCGAAGTCCCCCTGCTCGACCAGGTCGTTCACCATGCCGAAGCCGGCGATGTTGATCAGCGCCAGGATGCGCGTCTGAGCCCTATCGATGACCATGTTGCGAAAGTTTTCGAAGTTGCGCCAGCCCGAGCTGCCGGCGTCGACCATCGTGGTAACGCCGGTGCGAAACGAGTGGGCGTCGGGCTGCACGGAACTGTCGCCCGCCCACGCGCCGCCGATGCCCGTGTTGAAGTAGGCGTGGACATGGATATCGACGATGCCGGGTGTGATGTAAAGGCCGCTGACGTCGAGAACCTGTTTGGCCTTGGAAGGGTCGATCTCGGGCTCCACCGCCACGATTCGGCCGTCTGAGATTGCGACGTCGCGCACAGCATTGACGCCGTTCCGCGGATCAATCACGAAACCTCCGTCGAGCAGCAGATCGTACTGCGCGGGAACCGCGGCGGGCAGGGCGAGCAAGAGGAACAATAGGCGTCTCATGGGACCGCTAATCATACCAACGGCCCTGGCACCGCTCTTTGTGAGCGGCTAGAATAAGGGCGGAACGCCTCCGACCCGTTCCCCTTCGTTGAGTTGGCTTCTTCCCTCACACGCAGAGCTTTTGGCGGCGCACTCGCGGGCGCATGGGGCGTGGCCGCATTCGGCGCGCCGGCTCGAGCCGCGCGGTCGTCGGGCCTCGGCGGCATGCTGTGGGATTACTTCGCCGAATACATCGGCATTCTCGATCAGCGCCGCCAGGAACGCTTCGACGCCGTGCAATCGCGGGAAGACGTCCAGAGGCTCCGCCAGGACGTGCGCGAGAAGCTGGCCGAGATGTGGGGGCCCTTCCCCTCCGAGGCGACGGCGCTCAACGCGCGTAAGGTCGGCGAGCTCGACCGTGACGGCTATGTGATCGAGAAAATCGTCTTCGAGAGCCGTCCCGAGCTCTACGTCACCGCCAACCTGTACCGCCCCAAGAACCTGACGGGCAAAGCTCCGGCGGTGCTGGTTTCCTGCGGACACGTGGACGCCGGGAAGGCGGGCGACACCTATCAACGCTTCTGCCGGCTGTTGGCGCGCGACGGGCTGATCGCGCTCATCTACGACCCCATCGGTCAGGGCGAGCGATTGCAGCTTTGGGACGACGAGAAGAAGGCGTCAGCGGTCGGCGCGGGCACGGACGAGCACCGGGCGCTGGGCCATCAGAGCTTGCTGGTGGGCCTCAATCTCATGCAGTACCGCGTCTGGGACGCCCGCCGCGCGATAGATTACCTGCAGTCGCGGCCTGACGTGGACGCCGACAAGATCGCGATGGCGGGCAACTCGGGCGGCGGCATGACGACGCTGCAGTACGCCTGTTTCGACGACCGGATTCAGGCGGCGTTCATCGGCTGCGCGGTCGCGAGCTTTCCGGCGAAAACCAACGCCGTCCTGATGGCCGACCCGGAGCAGGTGCTCTATGGCACGCTGCGCAACGAGGTCGACCACACGGAGTTGCTGGCCTCGTTCGCGCCCAAGCCGCTGATCGTCGGCTCGGCGATCCGCGACTATGTCCCCATCGAGGCCGCGAAACGCACGTTCTCGGAGGCGCTGCGGGCATACCGCCTCTATGACGCGGCGGGCGTCGCGACTCATGCGCTGACCGACGATACGCACGGGTTGAACAAGGAGCTGCGCGACGCCGCCGCCGACTGGCTCTCGCGCTGGCTGAGCAAGACCAGCCGCGCCGTCGTCGAGGACGATTCGCCGGTCGAGACCGAGGAGACGCTGCGCTGCACCGAGAGCGGTCAGGTCGCGACATCGCTCGGCGGCAAGACCGTCGCCGACTTCAACAGGGAACTCGTCGAACAGGCCCCTGCGCCGCGCGCCGTGCCGCTCGACGAGTCTCGCCTTGCGGGCCTTCGCGGAGAAGTGCAGTACCGCGTCAAGGAAGTGACCCGGGTGGGCGCGTTCAAGCCCGAGCGCGGCATCATCGTTCCCGACCGGGTGTACGACGCCGGGCATTACGCGCGGGGAGTCAGCCTGGTGATCTTCGACAAGGGTTCGGACGATCCCTGGCTGCGGCGCAACGTGATCGATCCGATCATCGCCGCGCAATACAGCGTGGCCACGCTCGATTTGCGCGGCTGGGGCGAGACCGAACCGTACTACGCCGGCATGAGCGACGATTTCGATTGGGAGCGCTTCTTCGCCTACCGAGCGCTGGAGATCGGCAAGCCGTTGCTAGGCGAGCGCCTCAAGGACTTGCTGGCCTTCGCGCCGCGCTATGCGGGGCGCCGCACCTGGAGCCTGGTCGGCGTCGGCGGCGGCGCTTTGGTGGCGGCGCATGCGGCGGCGCTCGACGCGCGGGTCGAAGGGCTCATCACGATCAACGGCCTCGCCTCGTACCGCGCCTTGGCGCGAGATCCGTTGGCGACGCATCCGGTGAGCGCCTACTTGCCGGGCGTCGTCGGCCAATACGACGTGCGCGACCTTTACATGGCGACTGCGCCGCGCCGCGTGTTGGCGATCAACCCGCTCGATCCTCGCGGGCTGCCGTTACATCCCGTCAAAGGCTGGGAGGAGTTCGACGCGGTCGCGCAGACCTACGAAACAGCGAACGCCGCCGCCGCGTTCGATATGAAGAGCCAACTCGACTCGCCGGCGATTCGCGACACGATCTCCGGTTGGCTGGCGCATTAGCCTGTTACACTAACAGTCTCGGGTTTCGAGGCCGGCTGCAACAGTCTTGGCTCGCGACCGGTCTTCCTTCCCGCGTTTCAACTTGAAGATGACCACGACCCGGTCAGACGGTTTGTATATAGCGATCGTGTCGCTGCACGGGCTCATTCGAGGGGAAAACCTCGAATTGGGTCGCGATTCCGATACCGGCGGCCAAACCAAATACGTCGTCGAGCTAAGCCGCGCCCTGGCCGAGAGCGATCAGGTCTCGCGCGTCGATCTGATGACGCGTTTGATCGAGGATCCGACGGTCGACGACGACTATGCGCAGCCCGAGGAACGGATTGCGGACAAGGCCTGGATCGTCAGAATCCCGTTCGGCCCGAAGAAATACCTGCGCAAGGAATTGCTTTGGGACTGGATCAGCTTCTTTCTCGACAATTCCCTGCCCCACTTCAGCAAGGTCGGCCGCACGCCCGACATCGTTCACGGACACTACGCCGACGCGGGCTTCGTGACGGCGGACCTGGCTTCGCTGCTGAACGTTCCGCTCGTCTTCACCGGACATTCGCTGGGACATGACAAGAAGCGCCGGCTGCTCGACGACGGGATGGATGAGGAGCAGGTCGAGTCGAGCTATAAAATGTCACGGCGGATCGAGGCCGAGGAAAAGGCGCTGATGAACGCGGCGCTGGTGGTGGCAAGCACAAACCAGGAAGTCCAGCAGCAGTACGCGGCGTACGACAACTACCGCAAGACGCGCATGGCCGTGATTCCGCCGGGGGTCGATCTCGAGCGGTTTCGCCCGCCGCGGCGGATGGAGCCGAAGCCGCCGATCTACGGCCGGGTCGCGCGCTTTTTGGAGCGGCCCGATCGTCCCTGGGTGCTGGCGATCTCGCGGCCGGACGCGCGCAAGAACATCAAGACTTTGATCGACGCGTACGCTTCGTCGGACGAGTTGAAGGACGCCGCCAATCTCGTCGTCGTGGCCGGCAACCGCGACCGCCTCGAGGATATGGAGGAGGGGCCGCGCGACGTCATCACCGAGCTGCTGCTGCGCATCGATGAGCACAATCTCTACGGCAAGATCGCTTATCCCAAGCATCACGAACCCTGACGAGGTGCCGGAGCTCTATCGGCTGGCGGCGCGGACCCACGGCGTCTTCATCAACCCGGCGCTGACCGAGCCCTTCGGCCTCACGCTGCTCGAAGCAGCCGCGAGCGGCCTGCCGCTGGTGGCGACCGACGACGGCGGCCCGCGCGACATCATCGCGGCCTGCAAGAACGGCGTCTTGGTCGACCCGCTCGACAAGGACGCCATCGTCGAGGCGCTGCTGCGGGTTCTCAGCGACCGCAAAGCCTGGCGCCGATTGTCGGCGTCCGGCGTGCGCAACGCTCACCGCTACTACTCCTGGGAGGGGCACGCCAGGAAGTATCTGCGCGAGGTCCGCAAGATCATCGGCCGTCCGAAGAGGAGAAAGGCTGTGGCAATGAAGACGCGTCTGCCCGCCGTCGATCGCCTGATCGTTACCGACATCGACAACACGCTGCTGGGAGACGACGAAGCGATGCGGGCGCTGTTTGAGCGACTGCATGAGTACGGCAAGCGGGCCGCGTTCGGCGTGGCCACGGGGCGTCGCCTCGAAAGCGCCATCGAAGTGCTGCGCGAGCACGGCGCTCCGCAGCCGGACTTCTACATCACCTCGGTCGGCAGCGAGATTCACTACGGCAAAGAGCTGATTCCCGACGACAACTGGAGCAGCAACATCGACTACCGCTGGGACGCCGCAAAGGTGCGGGACGCTCTGCGTGACGCGCCGGGGCTCAAGCTGCAGCCCAAAGTCGACCAGCGACGCTACAAGGTCAGCTTCTTCATCGATCCGACGAAGTCTCCGAGCGTCCGCGAGATCGAGCGTCTGGTGAGCCGGATGGAGCTGCGCGGAAACGTCATCTTCTCGCACGGACAGTACCTCGACATCCTGCCGGTGCGCGCGTCGAAGGGCTTGGCCGTGCGCCACCTCGCGCATCGTTGGGGCATCCCGATGGAGCGCGTTTTGGTTGCGGGCGACTCGGGCAACGACACCGAGATGCTCACCGGTTCCAGCCTGGGCCTGGTTGTTTCGAATTACAGTGAGGAGCTCGAAGGTCTGCGCGGGCGAAGTCGCGTCTACTTTTCGGACAAGCCGCATGCCTGGGGTATTATCGAAGGCATCGAGCACTACGACTTCTTCGGCGAAATCCGCGTTCCGGAGGCCGACGAATAGCGCCCTCCCGAGCCGCTCCGTCTAGCGCCGAGGCTCCGCGAAAACGATGATTCAGTTGATCCAAGCCGCCATAAAAGAGCGGCATGACGCGACCTCTCGTCTGCTCGAGCGCTACTTGAGCCTAGGTCGGCCGTTCTTGCTGCGGTCGGAGTTGTGGGACGAGTTTCGCGCCATGAGCGAGGAGCCGGAGTGGGCCGGTTTGCGCGACAGCAAGCTGTCGCGGGCGATCTTCAGCACACAAGAAGCGGCGCACGACGGCAAGTCCTTCTACTTGGCCGTGCGCTATCAAATCGCGCGCTGGAGCCACGTCGAGATCGATCTCGAAACGTTGCAGTCGCGCGAAATCAGCGTCTCGGAATACCTCGGATTCAAGGAGCGTCTGGTCAACCCGCATCAAGGCAACCACTACACGCTCGAATTCGACATCGAGCCTTTCAACCGCGAATTTCCGCGGATGCACGAGACCCGCTCGATCGGACGCGGCGTCGAATATCTCAACCGCCGGCTCTCGAGCCAACTGTTCTTCGAGATCGGCAAGGGCGACCGCAAGCTGCTCGACTTCATGCGCGCCCACACGGCCGCCGGCCAGCAGCTCATGCTCAACGACCGTATCCAGGATGTGACGGCGCTGCGGCAAGCATTACGCGCGGCCGACGAGGTGCTGGAATCCAAGCCGCCCGACGCTCACTGGGACCTGGTCAAGGACGAGCTCGAAGAACTGGGCTTCGAGCCCGGTTGGGGCGATCGCGTCGAGCGCATCCGCGCAACACTGACGCTGCTTTCCGACCTCCTCGAAGGCCCCGATCCCGGCCTGCTCGAGAGGTTCCTGAGCCGCGTGCCGATGATCTTCTCGATGGTCGTTCTGTCGCCGCACGGTTACTTCGGCCAGCACGATGTGCTTGGCCGACCCGACACCGGCGGCCAGGTCGTCTACATCCTCGACCAAGTGCGCGCGCTCGAGAGCGAGATGCGCCGCCGCATCGCCGAGCAAGGGCTGGCTATCGAGCCGCGCATCCTGATCGTCACGCGGCTGATTCCCGACGCCGAAGGCACCGCTTGCGACCAGCGGCTCGAGCCTGTCGAGGGAACTCAGTCCACGCAGATCTTGCGCGTGCCGTTCCGCAACGAAAACGGCGACGTCATCCCGCATTGGATCTCTCGCTTCGAAATCTGGCCGCACCTGGAGCGTTTTGCGATCGCGGTGGAAGAGGAAGTCTTGGCGGAGTTAGGCGGCCGGCCTGACCTCATCGTCGGCAATTACTCGGACGGCAACCTCGTCGCCACGCTGCTGTCGCAGCGGCTCGGCGTCACGCAGTGCAATATCGCGCATGCGCTCGAAAAGAGCAAATACCTGTATTCAGACCTGTATTGGCGCGAGAACGAGTCGCGCTACCACTTCTCATGCCAGTTCACCGCCGATCTGATCGCGATGAACGCGGCGGACTTCATCATTACGTCCACCTACCAAGAGATCGCGGGCACCAACTACTCGATCGGGCAGTACGAAAGCTACTCGGCGTTCCCGATGCCCGGCCTGTACCGCGTGGTCAAAGGCGTCGACGTGTTCGACCCGAAGTTCAACATCGTTTCGCCCGGAGCCGATTCCGACACCTACTTCCCCTACACCGAGTCGTCGAGACGCCTGAAAGATCGCATTCCTGAGATCGAAGAGCTGATCTTCGGCGGACCCCGCGACGACGCGCGCGGCGTGCTCGAAAATCATGACAAGCCGCTGCTGTTCACGATGGCGCGGCTCGATCACATCAAGAACATCGCGGGCCTGGTCGACTGGTACGGCTCGAGTCCGGAACTGCGCGAGTCGGCGAACCTGGTCGTCATCGCCGGCTCGGTGCGCAGCGAAGACTCGGGCGACCGTGAAGAGCAAGAGCAGATCGAGCGCATGCACTGGCTGTTCGAGAATCATGGGCTCGACGGCCAGGTGCGCTGGATCGGGACGCGCCTCGCGAAGCCGACGGCCGGCGAGCTCTATCGGGTCATCGCCGACCGCCGCGGCGCGTTCGTGCAGCCGGCGCTGTTCGAGGCTTTTGGCCTGACGGTCATCGAGGCCATGGCGACGGGGCTGCCGACGTTCGCGACGCGCTACGGCGGGCCGCTCGAGATCGTGCAGAACGGCATATCAGGGTTCCAGATCGACCCCAACCATGGGCCTGAGTCAGCCAAGCTGATGGCCGACTTCTTCAAGCGCTGCAAGACCGATCCCGAGCATTGGGACACGATCTCGCAGGGCGCGATCGCTCGCGTCAAGGCGCGCTATACCTGGGAGCTCTACGCCGAGCGCATGATGACGCTGTCGCGCATCTACGGCTTCTGGAAGCACGTGACCAATCTGGAGCGCGCGGAGACGCGGCGCTATCTCGAGATGTTCTACTCGCTCGAATTCAAGCGCCTGGCGGCGACGGTCTAGCGGCGCCCAGACGGCGCGCGGGTTGCGCCGGCCTTTTCACACAGACTCACGGTCAGGGCTTCGCGGTTGTCGTTGTGGGCTGTTCGCTGGATTCACGGCCGCGACCGTGTATGCTCTTGGTGCGATGGCGAAGCACCTATCCCGAGCGGCCCTGCTGCCGCTTCTTATCGCGCTGCCGGCGGCGGCGCAATCCCTTCCGCCCGGCCACGTCGATCCGCTGCCCGTGCTCGAAGCCGCGGCCAACGCGATGGGCGTCGACAAGCTCGACTGCGTGAGCATCTCCGGCGAGGGATACGCGGGCAAGGTCGGCCAGAACGTCACGCAAGATACCGACTGGCCGCTCGGCGAGCCGCTCGCCGACTATACCCGCAGAATCGACTACCGCAACGGCTCGTCGGTCGAGAGCTTCCGCCGTAAGCCCGGGATGAATCCGCGGTCGTGGAAATACGGCACGGGGTGGCTGGGCGGAACGCCGATGCAGCAACACGAGCGGCAAACCTTTGCCGTGAAAGGGAGCGCCGGTTGGCACATCGACGGCGCAGGGGGCGAGCCCATCGCGGACCCCGCCGACGCCGAGCTCTGGCAACTCGACATCTGGATGAACCCGCACGGCTTCGTCAAAGCCGCGATGAAGCCGGGCGCGAACCCGACAGCCGTCTGGCGCTGGGAGCTCGGCGAGAGCGGGCGTGACGGCGCCTCCACCGGAGCCATCGAGAAGCTCGTCCTCGTCTCAGCCACCGTGCTGGGCAAATACCGCGTCAACGCCACGATCAACAGTCAACACTTGATTCAACGCATCCAAACTTGGGTTCCCCACCCGGTGCTCGGCGACATGAACTATGAGCACGAGTACACCGACTGGCGCGAGGTCGACGGCGTGAAATTCCCGGCCGGCTGGCATCATCATGACGGCTGGGACGATGAGCGCCAGGTCCCGCTCATCAGCGGCGGTCACAACGGCTTCGGCGGCAGCTTTCCCGACATCAAAGTGAACGACTGCGGCGCGGCCCTCGAGGTTCCTGCGAGCGTGCGCCCGGCGCGGCCGCCAAGCTACGAGGCGGCGGTCAACAAGCTAGCGGATGGCGTTTGGATGCTGGGCGGAGGCACGCACAACAGCGTTGCGGTGGAGTTCGCCGACTTCGTCGCGGTTGTCGAAGCGCCCCTCAACGAACAGCGCTCCCTCGCCGTCATCGACCAAGTCGAGAAGCTCGTTCCCAACAAGCCGATTCGCTTCGTCGTCAACACCCACAACCATTACGACCATCTTGGCGGCCTGCGCACGTACCTGCATATCGGCGCGACGGTGATTACGCAGCAGCGCAATCGGCTGTTCTACGAGACCGAGCTGCTCAACTACGTGCCGCGCACGCTGCAGCCCGACATGGTGTCGCTCTATCCGCCGACCGAGATCGCCGAGGGCTACACGCTGGAGGATGTCGATGAAAAGTACGTTCTCACCGACCGCAAGCGCAGCTTGGAAATCTACTACGTGCAAGGGCTCGCGGCGCACGTGGAAGGCATGCTGATGGCTTATCTGCCCAACGAGAGGATCCTGATCGAGGCGGACCTGTTCGACACCAACGACGGAGCTGTCGCAAACCCGGAGATGCTCCGCGCGTTGCGTTCAAACGTCAAAACGCTGGGTCTCGAAGTCGCGACGATCGCCCCGATCCACGGACCCGCGGCGCCTTGGAACAAGCTCCTCGATGCGCTGAAATAGCGAGAACGACCGCTCAAACGCGGAACAACGAGCCGCCCACCATCTGCTGCGGCTTCTCCAAGCCAAACCAATCGAGGATCGTCACCGGCAGATCGACGATGTTCGGGTTCGCCTTCTTGATCGGACGGCTGATGAACAGCGACCCGGGGACCAGGTCGAGCGCCATGGAATGGTCGCCGGCCCAGGCCAGCTTGTTTACGTCGATGATCTCTTTGCCCGTCTCGAGCAGGATCGAATCGTTCGCGCAACGGAACCCGGGCGTGTAGCCCACCAGCATCTCGGGCATCTCGGGCGTCATCTCGCCCGAATACAGGTCGTCGCGCTTGTAGACCTTGTAAACCGGCCGCTTGCCGGTTTCCGCGTGCGTAATCGCCTCGAGCTCTTTTGAAATCCTGGCGATCAGTTCCGGCGCTTTGTCGGGCCCGACGATGCCTCGCTCTTCCCGGCCGACCTGGTTCAGGTAGAGACCATTGAACCCGACGCCATAGGCGACCGTCTCGTCCCAATTGATGTCGAGCGGGTTGGTCCGCTCTTTCTTCTTCGCCTCGTCCTTGAGCACGAGATAGCCGTTGTCGCGCAGCCAGGTGTTCAAGTGGAACTGGCGTCCGAATTGCGCGAATCCGTGGTCCGAGCAGACGATGAACAGCGTGTCGTCGTCGGCCGCCGGCAGCATCTTGCCTACGACCTCATCCATCCGCTCGTACATGTGATAGATGTAGCCCGAATAGCGCACATCGCTGGCCTGGTGCATCGGATGGGTCTCATCCATATTGCGCCACAGCATGTGCGTGTCTTGGTCGGTCGACGACACGTAGAAGTAGAACAGCCCGCTCTTGAACTGCGACCACTCGTAATCGAACAATTGCAGCCGGTCTTCGAGAATCAGTTGCGCCTGCTTGACGTAGTCTTCGTCGGTGAAGATGCCGGCGTCGAAGGGTTTCGTATCCGACGGCAGGCCCTTGGTCCAGAACGGTCCGATGTGGCTCGCGATTTCGCCGCCGAGCTCGGGCGGATACGTGACCGGCGCGGCCTGCTCGGACGGATCGACGTTGATTGGCGTGACGTAGAGCTGCAAGTGCGGGTGCACTTGCTTGGCGTAGAATCGGGCGTTGCCGACCAAGCTTTCGAGCAGCGGCAGGACCTCGAAGTCCAGTTGCACCCAGTCGCTGAACTCGCCCTCGAGCAAAACGATGCTCTTGCCCTGGATGTCGATGCGCACGACCGGCTCGGTCGGGTCGACGTAGACCTGGAACGGCACGGTCATGTTCTTGGTCAGCGCGCGGTTGAGCGGATGCGGCGGACCGCTGATCTCCGCATCCACGCGGCCCGAGATGACGCGCACCGGCGTGACGATGCCGCCGCTGATGTTGTCGTACCGCTCGTCCGGATCGCTGGTGAAGTAACAGAACTGCCCGAACGAGTCGACCAGGTCGGGCGTGCCCATGCCGCTGATGGCGCGCGTGGCGGTTTCTTCCACCGGGAAGTTCGTCGGAACCTTGATGATCGTGGCGGGGATGCCGGCCTCGGTCAAGTACGACCAAAACGTGCGGCCGTGACGCAGGTTCTCCGGCCCGCCGCCGCTGATCGGGATCTCGTAGTCGCCGACGGTGATCGAACGGTCGGCGGCACGCGGCTCCCAGATCGCGAAGAACGGCATATAGGTGAGCGGGTCGCGCGCGATAAAGTCCGGGATGCCATGGCCGCCCGGCGTCATGCCCGTAATGAAGCTCGACCAGGCCACGGGGCTCAGCGCCGGCATCGACGTACCGAGCGGGTGGAAAGCGCCCATCTCGCTCAGCTTCTTGAAGTTGGGAGCGCGGCCTTGCTCAATCAAGAATTGAATGATTTTCGGGTCCAGGCCGTCCAGGCCCAGCACGATGACCTTTTTGCCGTTTGGATCTCCGACTTGATTCGCTCCGCACCCCAGGCTTGCGCCCAGTCCGGCGGCCGCGATGGAACGGCCGAAGTCACGGCGAGTGAACTTCATGTCGTCTCCCATTATGGGGCATCGCTCCAAAGGAGGCGATGCCACGCAGCTATTACGGTCCGGGCGTCAGGTGATGCAACTCGAGGCCGACCGCCCAGCGCCGATGAAAACCCTTCCAATAGTTGAAGCCTTGCTTCCCCAATCCGGGGCTGAAAGAGTCGCCGGCCGACTCGCCGCGGGCGAGCGGCCACTTGCCGTCATTGGAACTGGTCGTGGCCACGTTGAGGTAGTCGCGCTTGGCTTCGTCTCCCTTCAGGTTCAAGTCGAGAAACGCCGTGATGAAGTGCTGATTGATCGCCGTAATGCGGTCTTTGCGCCACACCGGCTCGTCATAATACTCGCGCTCGGTAAAGCCGGTCAGCGATTGCGTCGGCGGAGGATTGCCGCCGATGTTGTGCCTTGCGTTTTGGTAGACCAACATGTAGCGATCCGCGCCGGTCTCTTTCTCGAACAGCTTGCGAACCCCGTCTTCGTAGCCTGAAACGTCGTCCTGATCCCCCACGATAAACAACGTCGGCTTCGTGATTTCAGCCAGCGCCTCGTCGCTCCAGCTGCTGTGCGGCGCCTGCTCGCCCCAGGGCGAAATCGCCACGACGGCCTTGATGGGGCCGCGGTCGATCGCTTCAAAGCGCGGGTCGCCGTGCGTCAGCGGAGCAAGCTGCTCGCCGGGCACAATGCGGAACGCCGACCCTTCGCGGCTATACCCGGCGCCCGCCGTCGCAAGAGCGCCGTAGCCGCCCATGGAGTAGCCGACGATCGCGACCTTGTCCGGGTCGAGCAGGCCGCTGAGAAAGCCGTCGGACTCGGCCGACAAAGCGCGCAGGCGATTCATGACGAAGAGCTGGTCCTTGGCCCGGTTCAGCAATGTGCTCTGAAAACCCTTGACCGCGCCGACCACAGAATCGGTGTGGTCGATCGAGGCGACTACATAACCCTTCGAAGCCAGATTCTCCGTCAGATAGCTCAAGAACGTGCCATAGCCCGGGAACCCGTGCGACACAACGACCAGCGGAAAGCGTTGGCCTGCGACCGGCGGCGCGTCGCGTAGAGCCTTGCCCGGCAACTCGAATGTCCGCGGCGGCGCCCCCGACGGCACGCTCAACGGCGCCTGGTAGACGGTGCGCTCCTCGGTTCCCGGCGGGATCGTCGCGGGGTACCAAACCTCCACGGGCAGCGGGCGGTCGTAGAGCGCGGGATGAGCGGCGTCGGCGAAATTCAGGATGTCGACCTGACCCGGATCGACCAGGTCGAGCGTTCTCACGCCCACGCCGTAGGCGCCGCGAGGCGCCAGCTCCGGGGCGTCGACCGGCGGCACGCTGTAGTAGTTCGGGCCGGCGTTTTGGGCGCAGAGCAACAAGGGCCAAAGGGTGAGGATCGGGGGACTAAGCTTCAATTCATCCAGGCTATCAAGCGGGGAGCACGGGGGGAGAGTGGAGTCCGGGGGGAAGAAGGGCGGCGGACCGCTCATTCGAGCGGTCCCCGCGGATTCTCGTTGCGGCTCTAGCTGACCGAGGCCGGCCGCCGCATCGGCTTCAGCGCGAAGTAGCCCTTGGCTAGTTGCGGCTTGATCTTGATCGCTTGCTCGAAGTTGCCGACGGCCTTGTCGTCCTGCCCGAGGGCCTGCTGGGCGACGGCCAGATTGAGATACGCCTCCGCCAGGGTCGGGCGCAGCTTGATGGCCTCACAATAGTAGCCGGCGGCCTTGTCGTGGTGCTCCGCCTTCTGCTCGAGCAGCGCGGCGTTGAAGAACACTTCCGCCGAATCGCTCTTGAGCGAGGTCAGCTTGACGTACAGCTCGCGCGCCTGATCGAACTTCTGCTGCGACACGCTCACCGACGCCAGCCCGAGCAGCGCCTCGGGCTCTTCGGCGTTCAGCTCGAGCACCTTGCGAAACGACGACGCGGCCTGGTCGTTCTCATTCATCCGTAGCTGCGCGATGCCCAGATTGAGCCACGCCTCGGGCCAGTCTTGGCGGTGCTTGAGGCAGCGGTCGTAGAGCGTAGACGCTTGCTTGAACTGTCCGTTCTTGTGCAGCGTCGCACCGAGCCGGAACAACGGTTCGGGCGAGCTGGTGGCCTCGGCCACCTTGTCGTAGTAGCCGACCGCCTTGTCCCAGTCTTGAGTCCGCTCGTACATGACGGCCAGGCTGTAGAGCGCCGGCAGCGAGTCGGGGTCGAAGCTCAGTACGCGCTCGTAGAGCTTCTGCGCCTCCTCGACCTCATTGCGCTCCTGGTAGCAGGCCGCGAGATTCAAGTGCGCTTCGACCGAGTCTTCGCGCACTTCGAGCGCGCGCTTGTACGCGCGGACGGCCTCGTCGCGGTCCTCCTGCTTCTGAGAAATCAGAGCCAGGTTATACCAGCCTTCGTACGACTCGCCTTCGAGCTCGGTGAGCTTGCGGTAATGCTTGCGAGCCTCGTCGATCTTGTTCTGCCGATAGCAGACGTACGCCAGGCCCTCGTGCGTACGCGGGCCGTCTTCGTCGGACTCGACCAGGCGGCGGTAGCACTTCTCGGCTTCCGCGAAAGCGCTTGTCTTGGTCAGCACTGTCGCCAGATTGCTGAGCGCCTCGCCGGATTCGGGCTCGATTTCGAGAGCGCGATTGTACGCCGCGACGGCGTCATCGTGCCGTTCGGCCAGTTGATGGGCGACGCCGATGCCGAAGGCGGCCGTGAAGGAATCGGGCTCGGCCCTCTGATACTTCTTGTAGGCGTCGAGCGCGCCCTCGTGGTCGTCCAGCTTGAGGCAGGCGCCGCCGAGCCCCAAAAAGGCGTCGGTCAGCTCAGGAGCGCCCTGCACCGCGACTTCGAAAGCGCGGCGCGCGTCCTCGTAGCGGTCGACGGCCTCGAGTGCGAGGCCGAAGTTGAATTGAGCCGCCGGGTTGTCGGGGGCGACGTCGAGCAATTCCTGGTAGGCCTCGACGGCGCGGTCGTACTCCTTGCGCTCGAGGTAGATCTGCGCCATCGCGGTGCAGACCTCCGCCAGATCTTCGCCGGAGTCCTTCGCCAGACGCAATTCGTCGAGCGCCAGGTCGAAATCGCCGCGCAGATAGTGCCCCACGGCGGCGGCGTAGTGGTCCGCCGAGCAATCCGCTTCGGAATCTTGCCCCGAGCTCTGGAAATCCAGCTCAGGCGGGTCGATCGCCTCGCCTTTGTTTCGGTCGAGAAAGTCCAGGTCGCCTAGGATCTTCATCGCTCAGCTTCCCTCCCATTGGCAGGCTGCCGATCGGCGGCCGCAGCTTCGATATCAACTCGCATCATCACTTCAATAACCGTCAACCGCTTCGAGCCGATCCGGCGCGTTCAATTGCGCCTCGTCGTCCGCGCTTCCGTCGCCGAAGCCGCCCGAGTCGGAACGCGGCGCGCGAATCAGTGCGTCCCGCGGCTCCAATATTTCTTCCGGAGCGGCCTGCAAATATTCGATCGAGAACGCTTCCGGTTCCCGCGCTCGGAGCGGCTGGTCCTGCAGCAGCGAACCGCTGGGGTCGCTGATCCTGGGCCGCAGCGCCCGCGGGGCTTCGAACGCTGTCTCGATCGCGCTCATCGAAGGCGGTTTCGCGGCGGGCGGCAGCACTTCCGAATCCGTTTCGGGGAGCGCCTGCAGCTCTCCCTGCGGCGCGACCCACGCTGCGTCGACCAGCGTCTCGAATTGCGCCTCGAAACGGCCGCCTGTTCGGATGCGGCGCTCCTCGGACAGCGCAGCGGCAAAAGGACGCAGCGGCGCCGGAGGCAATGCCGTCGCTTGGCCGATCCCGTCGGAGGCGGCCGTCGATTCGGTCGCGGCCCCGGCCTCGACGGGCTGCGGCTGTAAAGCCAGCAGGGCGGCTGACGGACGGAAGCGCACCGCACGGCCGCCCTTGCGCGAGCGGCCGGCCGGGGCCCCGGATTTTGGAGCCTTCTTCGCGTCGGCCGGCGGACCCGACCCGTTCTCGGCTTCGTCCTCTTCGTCGGGATGGTCGGGGAACTGCAGGACCTTCGCCCTGACCGCCGCCTCGACGACCGCATTCGCAGCGTCGCCGTCGGCGTCGTCCAGCCATTCCAGCTCCGGGGCGGGCATGTCATCCGCGGCCTGCGACAGGTCGATCTCCGGCTCGAGCTCCAGCGGGGGCGCTTCCAGATCCGGTCCGGCCGCTTGAGCCAGCGCATGACGCAGGTCGTGCAGCTCGCGGGAGGACTTGCCGTCTTCGTCCAAGTCGGCCGACTCTTGGGCCGCCCGCACGAGCTGCTCGGGTTCCGGCGCCTCCGGCGCATCGAGATCGACGGAGTCCGCGGCTTTGACGGGGAGTCCGTCGATCTCTGTGCCGGGCGCCTCGAGGTCTTCGGCAGGCAGCTCCCGCTCAAGAAGATCCGCGGCGACAAGCTCGGGAGGGTCGATCGCGGAGAGATCGTCGGGCTCATCCCCGATCGATTCGCCGCTTTCGAAATCAAAGTCCGGCGGCAGCTTGAGGGCCGCGGTCTCGTCCTCGTCCAGCTCATGGAGAGAAAGAAAGTCTTCCAAACCGTCTTGGGGCGCATCGTGCCCGTCGCCCGCGAGCGCGCGCAAAGCCTGCAACGCTTCCTCGGCGCTCTGGCGCGGGACTTGCGGCGCAGGCGCGGACGGATTGCCGTTCAAACCGCTCTCGCCCTGCGGCTGCCCCACCTCGTCCGCAAGTTTCCAGAGCTGATCCACTTCTTCGCCGCTGGGCTGGGGAGCGGCGGGACGGCGACGGCCGCGATCGGTCGCGCCGCTGACGAGCACCGCTTCCTTTGAAACCTCCTGCTGCAGCGGCGGCTCCGCCTGGGCGGGCTTCGCCGGCGCGGAACCGGCGGCCGCCGCCTGCAAGGGAGCCGCGGGCGACACCGCCTCGGGCTCGCTGGTCAACAGGCGTTCGAGGGTCTGCCGCTTGTAAAGCGCGGCGTGTTCATCCGAGCAGAACTCCGACTTCGTCGTCCAAGCCCGGAGCCGCGGAATCTTCTCGTGACAGAGCAGACAGTACATAGCCGGCAGGCTGATTCAAGAAGGCCGAGCAAGCCCTATTCGGGCGGAGCGCAGGCCCAAGAAGAATTCTGCGGCAGCAGGGATACGTGGGCGATACGCGCCACACCCTAGTCAAATGGGTAACTATACGTAGTACTGCCTGTCCTAAGGGGAGATACTTAGACTAAAAGGCGTTTAGATTCAATGCCTTAACGGATTCCCAGGAGATCTCCAGGGCGCCCGGGAGTCCCAGACCGGGCGTACGACCGCAGCGATAGGGAACAGGTCGGAGCGGGGGGCGGCCCCGCTCCGAAATCGCCAGGCTGCTATTGAACGGTAGGCCGTTCGGGCAGTTCGGCTAGAAAGCGGTCGACGATCTCGCGTTGCTGCTGCTCGGTCATCGACGACTGGATCAGTTTTGATGCGGCGCGAATCGCCAGCTCGGCGGCGGATTGCCGAATCTCTTCCATCGCGGCGCGCTGCTCAGTCTCGATCCGTTTGAGTCCTTGATCGACCACCTTCTGCGACTCGGCCTTGGCCTCGTCGACCATTTTCCGCCGGAAGCGTTCCGCCTCGACCCGCGCCTCTTTGACCAGATCGTCGGCCTTGCGCAGCGCCTTGTCCGAATCGGCCTTGGCCCGAGCGATCGCCTGCTCGGCGTCGGCTTGGGCCTGCTCGGCCTTTGTCAGCGCGGCGTGGATCCGCCGCTCGCGGTCATCGAGCGTTTTGAGCAGCGGCTTCCAAGCGATTTTCGACAACACGAACAGGGTCAACGCGAAGACGACGATCGTCCACAGCATCAGACCCGGCTCGAATTGCAGCAGGGGGTTGCCCTCCTGCAGAAACAGCGCAAAAGGGCCGGTCATCGCACGAAGATCACGACGAACGCCACGCCGAGCGCGATGACGGCGACGCCTTCGAGCAAGAACAGCGGGAGCTGGAACGCCGCTGTGATGTCCTTGGCGGCTTGCGGCTGGCGCGCGATGCTCTCGACCGCGGAAGCCGTCAGCTTGCCGATGCCGATGCCGGCGCCGATGACCGCGATTCCGGCGCCCAGACCGGCTCCGGCGTAGTGCAAGGTGCTGCCGCCTTCTTGGGCGAGGGCCGCGATGGGGGCGGCGAGCATGGTGGCCAAAAGGAACATGAGCGCTTTGGCCGCGTTAGCGATGGTTGCAGGCATTTTTAGAAGCGTCCTCCAAACGTAGAAACTCGATCAGTGGTGGGTATGGACCACCATTCCGATGAACAGCGCTGACAACAGCGTGAACACATAGGCCTGAATGAAGGCCACGATCAGCTCGAGCACCGTGATCGCAACGGCCAGCGGCACCGCGAGCGGGGCCACCAATACGCTCTGGAACACAAAGATGAAGCTCAACATGACGATGATCACGATGTGACCCGCCGTCATGTTTGCGCCGAGACGAATCATCAGCGCGACCGGCTTCACGAACAAGCTCAAGGTCTCGATCAAGATCAGCAGCGGGATCAGCGCGACCGGCGTCCCCGCCGGAATCATGTGCTTCAAGTATCCGACCGGCCCCTGCACCGTCACGCCCGACACGACGATCAGCACGAGCGTCAGAATCGCCAGCGTCCCCGTGACGTTCAAGTTGCTGGTGGGCGTATAGCCGCCCGGCACCAAGCCCATCAAGTTGCAGGTCAGGACGAAGAAAAACAGCGTGCACAAGAACGGCGTGAAGAAACGGCCGTACTTCTCGCCCATCGAGCTGTAGGCGATCTCGTCGCGAATGAACACGACCAGCGCTTCGAGGGCGTTCGTAATCCCCTTTGGAGCGCCGGCGCGGCGCGAGGCCGTCATGGCGATGCCGAACACGACCATCAACAGCAGCGACGCGCAAATCATCATCAGCACCGCCATGCTGACGCCCCACTGCTGCAGGAACGCGTTGTCGAGCGGGCGGTTGGTGATGTGGTGCATCAGCACCGACGACAACGACTCTTCGTGCGCGCCGCCCTCCGCCTCCTCGGCGTGCTCGGCGGCGAAAGCCGCGCCCGTCAACAACGAGCCGATCAGTAACCGATAGATCATTTCGTCTGAATGAACCGCTGGTAGCGGAAGCCTTCCCAAATCTGCGTGGCCAAGTAGGTCGCAAACAACGTGGCCGGGAAGGCCGCGCCCTGGAACCAACCGAAGGCCAAAGTAACGATCAGCGCCGCCAAGATCCAAGCCGTGCGCAGCGCCAGCCCTATCAGGAACACACGCATCGCCGGCAACCCCGGATTCGAACGCCAATGACGCAACACAAGCTCGGAAATCAGAGCCGCCGCCGCGCCGACCGTCAAGCCGGCTGCCAGCGCGACCGTCACTTCCTCAACCCCATCACCCTCGCCAAATTGTATAGCCCGGCCACGACTCCGACGAGCAAGCCGCCGACGGTCGCGCCTGGGTTGGCGTCAAAGTATTCTCCGAGCATGTAGCCGATCAGAATACAGCCGATTACGCTGCCGCTGAGAGTCCACCCCGCGTCCGCCGCTTTGCCTCCCATGCGCGCCAAACCCTGCGGTTCTGCGTCGTCGGGATCGGGCTCGCGCCGTTCGGAATCCGTCATCGCCGAAGCCCCTTGCAAACAGTCGGATCGGTTCGATTCGGGGAGAGTCTCGTGGGCTGCCAAACCTTGGCGAATCAGTAAATTTGACGATAGCAGACCCCGCCTCAGGGTTCAATAGGCCGGGGCCGCCCGTTCACGGAAATCGTGCCGCGCCGCAACGTCGTTAGACGGGCCGAAGTGGAATCCAATACCTTGGCACCACCGCTACGTGGTAAATCCCTACTCCCGCTGGGGACGCTTGCCGTTCGGCGACCATTCACCGGCTTGCCGGCGTTACACAAGTAAAAAATACCGGCGCCTTTGGAATAATTCGACCGCTCTCACGGTTCTCTTCCCCGATATGCCGCTGCTCGCGGCGAATGAAAGAAAAGAGAAAGGAGATCCGATGATTCGACAACGTTACTTGAGGTTGGCGGGACTAGCCGTGTGTTCCCTGCTGTTTTCGTCTTCGTTGCAGGCGCAATTCGGTTCGACGCAATACCGCGTCACCGTCACGAACTTGACGCGCGGGCAGATCCTGTCGCCCGCGATCGTCGCCACGCACGCCGACCACGACTCAATCCTGTTCAAGCTCGGCGAACCGGCCAGCGAAGCGCTGTGGATGGTCGCCGAAGACGCGGAAAACGGCGCGATGATGGATATGCTCAGCGCGATGCCCGACGTGCTCGACGTCAAGGTCGCGATGGGCGCGGCAGGGCCGATCATGCCCGGCGAATCCGCGTCGGTCGACGTCGATATGCGTTTCAGCAATCGTTACGTCTCGGTCGTCTCGATGCTCGTCACCACGAACGACTCATTCATGGCGATCCAGAATGTTCGCGGGCCGAACCTCGGCAGCGCGGAGCACTACTCGCCGGCCTATGACGCGGGCTCGGAGATGAATACCGAATCCTGCGCGGATATCCCAGGGCCGCCATGCGGCAATAAGGGATTTCGTGTGACCGACGGCGCTGAAGGCTACGTCTACATCTCGTCCGGATTCACCGGCAACGATGCGATGCTGCCGCCGGGGGCGCACGACTGGCGCAATCCGGTCGCGAAGATCGTCATCGAACGAATTAACCCCGGACAGTAACCAAACCGCTCCGCCGCTCGAAGTCCTGCATGGAGGAGCAGCGGAACAGTTGGCCTTTCCGAGCAGCCGAAGGCGGCGCGGCGAGTTTGAAGACGCCGCGCTGCCGCATCTTGAAGATCTCTACCGCACCGCGCTGTATCTGACGCGCGACGCGGCGGCGGCTGAGGATGTCGTTCAAGACACCTATTTGCGGGCTTGGCGCTCGTTTTCAACCTACGAGCCCGGCACCAATTGCCGCGCGTGGCTCTTGCGCATACTGGCGAACGTCGTTCACGATCTGTTCAAACGGCGAGCCAGAGAACCGCGGGCGGATCACTCCGAGCGTATCCTGGAGCGGCGGCCCGACCGCTGCGGCGCGGGCTTTATCGACCCCGAGGTCATCGAAGCTCTCGAAGACTTGCCGCCGGCATGGCGCGCCGTCGTGCTGTTGGCGGACGTCCAAGAGTTGACCTACCGCGAGACGGCGGAGGCGCTCGACGTCCCTGTAGGCACCGTCATGTCGCGGTTGAGTCGAGCGCGGGCGCGCCTGCGCCAGCGTCTGACACCGCCCGGCAAGAGCTTGAGCAGAGAGCGCCAATGGGCCAGCGTCGGAACCATTTAAAAGCCGATGGACCGGAAGATCCGGAAATTCGCCGGCGCGTGCGAAGCGCCGTTTCCGGCGATTGCGGACCGGAAGGTCTCGCTGATCGCGTACGCTGCGCGCTCGACGACGCCGACCGCAGGACCCACCGAAACCGCTTGGCCGGAACCGCCGCGGCGGCCGCGCTCGCTTGGTTGTTGAGCCGCTGCGTTGGGAGCTGACCGCGTCAGGCGAGGACGAGTCTGGGGCCGTCTTCCGGCAAGGGCAAGCCGTCGGCGTCGATCCAGATCTCGCCCGAATTCACCGCCCGAATGCAGTCGATGAGATTTTCGGCGGCGGCTTGCTTGAGAATCACCGCCGCGGCGCCGCTGCTGATGGCGCGGATGTATTCTTGCTGATCTTCCGAGGCGGTCATCACGATGACCCGCGCAGAATGCTCGACGTTCTCGAGATGTTCAAGCGTCTCGATGCCGCTCATGCCGGGCATGTGCAGGTCGAGCAGCAACACATCGGGAGAATGGCGGGCCAACACGCCTTCCACCTCCGAACCGTCCGAAGCCGCTTCGACAACCTCGATGTCGCTCTCGAGCGACAGCAAGGCGCGGACGCCTTCCCTGAAAATGGTGTGATCGTCGGCGATAGCGACACGGATTTTGGAATCGGCTGAGGCGTTCATGTTTCGGCTCGTCTCGATCATTGAAACCTTAAAAGCCGGGCGCTGTACATAGACACTGGGTACCAATTCGGTGTTACCCGGCTGGAACCGCAGGTCTACCTTCAGCGTAGAACTCGTTGTCTATCAGAGATATAGAGGCGGGCGTAGATGGGGCGGGCTTCGGCTGAAGCGCGCGCACACGGGGCGGAACGGCGCACGAGTGCGCCCCGAGCGGAACTAGCCCGCCGTCGGCAAGTGCGCCGAGTACAGCGAGAACAAGATCACCGCGCTGAGCACGAGCAACAGCAGACCCAACAGAGCCTCCCGGCCGGTCACGAGATCTTCGTCGATGCTAGTGGGACGAGGGAGCAGCATGGTGAACTGATGTTCACCCGCGGCGGAGAAAAGCCGCAATGGACCCCGGGTATCGTTTCGCTATCCGCAGGAAGCCGTAGCCCCCGCGGGCCAAAGAGCCGGCAGGGCCTCGAAAGCTGGTACGAAGGGGCTAATGCGCGAAACCGGCCGGCCGGCGACGCAAGAGGCGAAGCGCCTTTCTCCATAAACTCGGCAGCAAGTAAACAGCCGGCGCCGACGAGAGAGCTAATGTTGAAGGTTCCATGCGTGCCCGATGATACTGCGGGGCCGGTCAGCGATCCAATGAGGTGTCTCGCCGGTGAGTAAAAGGGAATTGACCCTATGCGTCGTAAGACGGCGCACCTAGGCCGAGTTGCGGCGAGCGCGCTAGAATTCGGAGTCCCCATGTCGGCGCGCTTTCCCCACGTTTTTCTCATCCTGACAGTGTTGATCTGCGGCGCCGAAGCAGCCGCGCAGGACGGTCCCGGCCTGGAGTCGTTTCAGACCCGCTGCGTGCTGTGCCACGCCGGCGACGCCAAGGGAACCGATCGGGCGCCGGGGATCGTCGATTTCATTCGCGCGAACTCCGCCGAGCGTGTCTCGGACGTGATCCTGCACGGCGTCCCCAAGCGCGGCATGCCCGCATTCGATCTGCCGCCGGAAGAGCTGCAGCCGCTGGTGGCGTATCTGCGGACACTGGCCGGCAGCGCCGACGAGACGGCCAAACAACAGGGCGGCCCGCAAGCGCGGCAGGGCACGCTGCAACTCGCGGGAGGCGGCAGCCTCTCGGGCGCGATTCTCAACGAGAGCGGCTTCAGCGCCCAAGTGCGATCGAGCGACGGCAAGATCCACCTCTTGCGCCGGCAAGGCGACGCTTACCGCGAAGCGAGCCTCGAGCCGCACGCCGACTGGACGTCGTTCCACGGCAACTACCAGTCGAACCGTCATAACTCGCTGAATCGCATCAACCGCGAGAACGTCGCCGGGCTGCGCGCGGCCTGGTTCTACCCGATCCCCGGCATGCGCATGATCGAGGGAACGCCGGCGGTCGTCGAAGGCGTGATGTATGTCACGGCGCCGAATCAGGTGTTCGCGCTCGACGCCGAGACGGGCCGCGAGATCTGGCGCTATTCGCAGCCGCGCACCGAAGGGCTGATGGGCGATCCGGCGATCGGCCTCAACCGCGGCGTCGCGGTCCAAGGCGACCGGCTCTATACGGTCACCGATCACGCCCACGTGCTCGCGCTCGACCGCTTCACCGGGAAACTTCTGTGGGACAGCGAGATGGCCGATTACCGCCAACACTACGGCGCCATCGCCGCTCCGCTGGTCGTCGGGGATCTGGTGATCGCGGGCATCTCCGGCGGCGACACCGGCCTGCGCGGGTTTCTCGACGCCTACAACGCCGTCACTGGAGAACGCGTCTGGCGCTTTTGGACGATTCCAGCGCCGGGCGAACCCGGGTCCGAGACCTGGGGCGAACCGCAGATCCTCGAGAAGGGCTGCGGCGCGACGTGGCTGACCGGCAGCTATGACGCCGATCTCGACCTGCTCTACTGGTCGGTCGGCAATCCCTGCCCCGACCTCAACGGCGACCGGCGTCCCGGCGACAACCTTTACACCAACTCCGTCGTCGCGCTGCGCCCCAAGACGGGCAAGATGGAGTGGTATTTCCAGTTCACGCCGCACGACACGCACGACTGGGACGCCCAAGAGCCGCTGGTGCTGGTCGACGCGGAATTCCACGGCGAGAAGCGCAAGCTCCTGCTGCAGGGTAATCGCAACGGATTCTTCTACGTCCTCGACCGCACCAACGGCGAGTTCCTGCTGGGCGAGCCGTTCGCCAAGCAAACCTGGGCGAAGGGGATCGACAAAAACGGCCGTCCAATCGTGCTCGATAGCTCCGTGCCGACCGAGCGCGGCGCTCCGGCGTGTCCGGCGATTCGCGGCGCAACGAACTGGATGGCATCCGCTTACAACCCGGGGACGAAGCTGTTCTACCTTCTGGTCCATGAAGCCTGCGACGTTTACACCAAGGACGATCGCCCCTGGCAAATCGACCGCGGCTGGCTCGGCGGCTCGTTCCGGCTGACCGACGATTCGCTCAACCGCAAATTCATCCGCGCGCTCGACATTCAGACAGGCAAGGTCGTCTGGGAGTACGAGCAGACCGGCGAAGCCAAGACCTATTCCGGTGTCCTGTCAACCGCGGGCGGCCTAGTCTTCTTCGGCGAGGACTCGGGAGCGTTCGCAGCGCTCGATGCCGAGACGGGCAAGCCGCTGTGGCACTTTCAAGCCAACCAAGACTGGAAAGCCTCGCCGATGACGTACATGGTCGGCGGCAAGCAATACGTCGCGATCGCCTCCGGCATGGGCTTCTGGGCGTTTGCGCTCGCGGAGTAACGGGAGCGAATCGGGGTCAGCCCTGTTCGCGGTCGCGCCGCATGATGCGCATCAGCGGTTCGGCTTCCTTGCCGATCTGCTTGAGCGCAAGTTGCACTTCCTTGAGCATCAAGGCGCAGCCAAGCGAGACGCTCGAGACGCCGACCACGCCTGCGGCGATGCCGGCGACGGCGGCGGCTTCAAACGCCGCCGCGTGCTGCATCGCCGCGGCCGCCGACCCCAGCAGCGCCACCAGCGCCGCCAGTGCGAACGACCCGAGCGCCGCGTAGAAGAATCGCAGGCACCAGAACAGCGTCCCGGCTCGCGCACGCAGCACTTCGAGCTGATCCTCGAAGTTGCGCCGGTCTTCGCCGGCGATTTCCGGCATATCGAGCTCACCGGCGACGACGCGGCCGCGATCGATCACGCGGGCGATGCGATTGCTCGTCCCGAGGCAAAGCACCGAGCAAGCGTTGGTCAGCACGGCCGGCGCGACCACGGTGGTCAGCACCGCGAAAGGATTGTCAGCAAACGGCGCCATAGGCGTCTCTTGTCCCTTATCCCTAGCCTATTGCGGCAGCGCGAACGCCACATAGGCCCCGCGGATCGGCTCTTCGGTCTCGCGCGTCAAACCCGCCTGGGCGCCCGCGCAGAAGAGCACGAATTCGCGGCCGTCGACTTCGTACACCGCCGGAATGCCTTCGAGCGCGGCGTCGAGCTCATGCTCCCACAGCATCTTGCCGGTTGCGGCGTCGAACGCGCGCACTTTCTTGTCGCGCGTGCCGGTGAAAATCAGCCCGCCCGCCGTCACCACCGGGCCGACCTTGGGGTAGGACGAGCCCGTGCCGTGAATGCCCTTGGCGGCCAAGAAAGGAACGTCGCCCAGCGGAATCTTCCACTTGATCACGCCCGCATTCAAGTCATAGGCGGTGAGCGACGACCAGGGCGGACCGATGGGAGAAAGGCCGTTGCTCGCGCGCATCAGGCCGAAGCCGCTGGTGAAGCGAGCGCTGTCGGCGAGTTGCCCGCGGTCGGGTCGCTCGATGACCGGCGCCTTCGACGGATCTTCGAGGAACTTGACGAGCAGCTTGACGTCCGCCGCCGGCAGCGACCCGAACGACGGCATCGGCCCTTCGCCTTGGCGGATGATCCCCGCGATGCGGTCCGCGCTCAGCGTCTCGCCGACGCCGGCCAGCGACAGCCGCGCCCGCGCATCTTCGCCCTTCTCGACCGAATGACACTGCGAGCAGTGCACGTCATAGAGATACCGGCTGCGCAGCGCGGGCTCGCCGGGCGGCGGAATCTGCTGCTCGGCGTCCGGTTCGAGCTCGAGCATCGCCGGATGATCCTTCGAGACGACGTACAACCAGCCCTTTGTCGGGTCGACCGCACCCCCGCCCCAGTTGGCCCCGCCGTTGTTGCCCGGCATCTGAATCGTCTTGCCCCGACCCGGCGGCGTGAACAGGCCTTCATTGCGCGCTGAAAGGATGTCTTTGCGATAGCGCTCGCGATCTTGCTCGTCGAGGTAGGGATTGAGGTCTTCAACGGTAAACCTTTGGCGCGCGAAGGGCTCGGGCTTGGTCGGGAACGGCTGCGTCGGCCAAAGCGTCTCGCGCGGCATCTCGGTTCCTTGCGGCACGGGGCGCTCTTCGATCGGCCAAATCGGCTCGCCCGTCTCGCGGTTGAAGACGAACACGAAGCCTTGCTTCGTGGCCTGGGCGACGACGTCGACCGCCTTGCCGTCGTGCTGGATCGTCAGCAGCTTCGGCGCGGTCGCGGGGTCGTAGTCCCAGATGTCGTGGTGGACGAGCTGGAAATGCCAGATCCGCTCGCCGGTGCGCGCGTTGAGCGCGACCAGAGAGTTGCTGAACAGGTTGGAGCCGGAGCGATCCGCGCCGTAGAAGTTGTACTTCGCGCTCGCGACCGGCGCGTAAAGGATGCCGCGCTTGGCGTCGAGCGACATCTCGGTCCAGACATTCGCGCCGCCGACGGTCTTCCAGGCGTCGGGCGGCCAGGTGTCGTAGCCGAGCTCGCCGGGGTGCGGAATCGTGTGAAAGCTCCAGGCGAGCTCGCCGGTGCGCGCATCGTAGGCGCGAATGTCGCCCGGCGCCGAGCCGTAGCCTTCGTTAGTCGCCGAGCCGAGGATGAGCAGGTTCTCGAAGACGCGCCCGGGCGAGTACGACTGCACGATCGTGAAGCTGTCGGGGTCGCGCCCTAACCCTTCCTTGAGATTGACGCGCCCGCCGGCGCCGAAGTCGGGGATGGTTTTGCCGGTACGTGCGTCGAGCGCAATCAGAAAGTGGTTCGCGGCATAGAAGAGCCGCCTGTCGGAACCGTCAGCGCTCTCCCAATAGTTGATGCCGCGATTGGTGATCGCTGTGGCGCCCGGCTCGGCGGGATGCGTCCACACTTCCTCGCCGGTGGCGGCGTCGATCGCGGCGATCGAGCTGTCGTGCGCCAGCACGAACGCGGCGCCATGCGCAACGATCGGCGCGAAGAAATAGCGCTCATGGTCCCCGGTCGAGTACGACCAGGCCACCTGCAGCCGATCGACGTTGGAGCGGTCGATGCGCTTCAGAGAGGAATACTGCGCCGCGTCGGCGCTGCCGCCGTAGTCGCTCCACGAGGCGTAGTCGGTGGTGTAGTCGGAGGCCGGCCCCCCGCCGCAAGCGGCAAGGAGCAGAGACACGGCGGGCAAAATTCGAAGTGGGCGCATGAGAGGATTCCCTCAGCGTGGCGAATTCCGAGTGCCAAAGTACAGCTATTCAGTGCAACGAACCGCCTGAAATTTCGAGGTTCGACGACTCACTGGGGTTATCCTAGGGCGGCTCGGGGGGCCAAAACTCATGATTCAGCGCCGAAGCTTCATCGCCGCGGCAGCCGCCGCCGGACTCGCCCAGGCCCAGGGCCACGGCCTGCGGGCCGCCGTCATCGGTCACACCGGGCGCGGCGAATACGGCCACGGTATCGACTCGGTGTGGCGCGCCTTCGACCACATCGACATCGTGGCTGTCGCCGACCCCGATGAGGCCGGGCGCTTGCAGGCGCAACGTCGCCTCGGCGCGGACAAGGCGTACGCGGACTTTCGCGAGATGCTCGAACGCGAGAAGCCGGACTTGGTCAGCGTCTGCCCGCGCTGGATGGATCAGCGCGTCGCCATGGTCACCGCCGCCGCCGACGCAGGTTGCCACATCTACTGCGAGAAGGCCTTCGCGCGCACGCTCGAAGAAGCCGACGAGATGGTCGCCGCCGTCGAGCGCAACAAGGTGAAGCTGCAGCTTGCTCATCAGATGCGCCGTTCGCCGTTTACGCTGCGCGTCAAGCGGATGCTGGAGTCAGGCGAGATCGGCGACATCCAAGAAGTCCGCGGCCGCGGCAAGGAGGACAAACGCGCCGGCGGCGAGGACCTGATGGTGCTCGGCTCGCACATCTGCGACGTGATGCGCACGATGCTGGGCGATCCGGAATGGGTTTTCTCGCACGTGACCGACGGCGGCGCCGAACTCACTCGCGCTCACGTGCGCCAGGCGACCGAGCCGATCGGCCCCATCGCCGGGCGCGAAATGGCGGCGATGTTCTCGTTCGGCGGCGGCGTCCACGGCTACTTCGCCTCGAAGGCGTGCGGCGAGACCGACGGCCTGCGCTTCGGAACCCACATCTACGGCAGCAAAGGCGTCATCTTCTTGCCCAACGCCATCTACCCGCGCGGCGCGCAAGCCTACGTCCTGCGCAGTCCTGCTTGGGTTCCCGACGACAAGCATCCGTGGCAGCCGATCGATGTCGAGCACGAGACGCGCTTCCCAAACGAGGGCAACCTGATCGCGAACGCGCGCATGGCGGAAGACCTGCTCCAGGCCGTCGACCAGGACCGTGAGCCGGCGTGCAGCCAGCGCGCCGGACGCTGGACCGCCGAGATGATCACCGGCATTTACCGTTCGCAAATCGAAGGCAAGCCCGTCGCGCTGCCGCAGGCCGTTCGCCGACCGCATCCGCTTGAAACGTTGTAAGATTGGCGGTCTCCGATGAAAGTCCGCTCTCTGCTCGCCGTTTCTCTGCTGACGCCGTTCCTGCTTGCTCTGGCCTCCTGCGGCTCCGCTCCTCCGGAGCAGCCCGCCGCCAAGCCCAACATTCTGTTCATCGCCATCGATGACTTGAACGACTGGGTCGGCCCGCTGCACGGCCATCCGCAAGTCCAAACGCCCTTCATGGACCGGCTTGCGGCGCGCGGCACGACGTTCCTCAACGCACACACGCAGGCGCCGCTGTGCAACCCGTCGCGCACGGCGATCATGACGGGGCTGCGGCCTTCGACGACGGGCGTCTACGGGCTGGCGCCGTGGTTCCGCGACGTCGACGAGCTCAAGGATCTCGTCACGCTGCCGCAGTACCTCTCGCAGAACGGCTATCGGACTTACTCCACCGGCAAGATCTATCACGGCGGCTACGGACGTAAGGACACCGACCACGAGTTCGACAAGCTAGGGCCCCCGGCCAGCGTCGGCGCGCGGCCGGAGCACAAGCTCGTCCACACGCCGAGCGATAACCCGCTGGTGGACTGGGGCGTTTTCCCGCACAAGGACGAGGACAAGGGCGACTGGAAGGTCGCAAGCTGGGCCGTCGACGAACTCGAAGGCGAACTGAAAGGCGAACAGGAGCAGCCGTTTTTCCTCACCGTCGGCTTCTTCTTGCCACACGTGCCTTGCTATGCGACGCAGAAGTGGTTCGATTTATACCCCGAGGGCGAAACCGTGCTGCCGCCGATGCTGCGCACCGACCGCGACGACACGCCGCGGTTCTCGTGGTACTTGCACTGGCGACTCCCCGAGCCGCGCCTGAAGTTCCTCGAAGAAGACAACCAGTGGGAGAACCTGGTGCGCTCGTATTTGGCGTCGATCAGCTTCGTCGACAGTCAGGTCGGCCGCGTGCTCGACGCCCTCGAAGCGAGCGGGCACGCCGACGACACGGTCGTCGTGTTGTGGTCCGACCACGGCTGGCATCTCGGCGAGAAGCTGATCACCGGCAAGAACACGCTGTGGGACCGCTCGACGCACGTGCCGCTGATTTTCGCCGGCCCGGGCATCTCGAAGAACGCTCAGGTGCATCGCACGGCCGAGCTGATCGACATGTACCCGACCCTGCTCGAGCTGGCCGGGCTGCCCGCCAAGCCCGAGCTCGAAGGCATGAGCCTGGTTCCGCAGCTCGAGGATGCGAACGCGCCGCGCGAGCGGCCGGCGATCACGATTCACAATCACGACAACTACGGCGTGCGCAGCGAACGCTGGCGCTACATCCAGTACGCCGACGGCTCGCGAGAGCTTTACGATATGCAGGCCGACCCGAACGAATGGACGAACCTCGCCGGAGACGACAAGTACGCTGACGTGATCGAAGACATGCGCCGCTGGCTGCCGGAGTCGAGCAAGAAGCCCGTGCCGGGCAGCGCCTCGCGCATCCTGATTTATGAGAACGGCGTCGCCAACTGGGAAGGCGAAGACATCGGCGCCGACGAACCGATCCCCGAACTCTAAAGACTCATGAGCAACCCATCGAAAGTCGCCCTGATTACGGGCGCAGGCAGCGGCGTCGGCCGCCATACCGCTCTCGCCATGCTCGCCGAGGGTTATTCCGTCGCGCTGACCGGGCGTCGCGCCGAAATGCTGGAGCAGGTCGTCAAGGACTCAGGCGACGCCAAGTCGCGCGCACTCGCCGTGCCCGCGGACGTCGGCGACCCCGCTTCGGTCCAAGCCTTGTTCGACAAGGTCAAACAGCGCTTCGGCCGCCTCGACGTGCTGTTCAACAACGCCGGCATGGGCGCGCCGGCCGTCCCGATCGAGACTCTGCCCTTCGAGAAGTGGGAAGAAGTCGTGCGCACCAATCTCACGGGCGTGTTTCTCTGCACGCAGGCCGCGGTCAAGATGATGAAGGAGCAGGACCCGCAAGGCGGACGCATCATCAACAACGGCTCGATCTCGGCGCACACCCCGCGTCCCCACTCCGCGCCGTACACGGCTACCAAGCACGCCGTCACGGGGCTGACGAAGTCGACGGCGTTAGACGGGCGCCCGTTCCACATCAACTGCGGACAGATCGACATCGGCAACGCCGCCACGCCGCTCACCAAGCGCATGGCCGACGGCGTACTGCAGCCCGACGGCTCGAAAAAGCCCGAACCCACTATCGACGCCGACCACATCGCTCGCGCCGTGCTCTACATGGCGAGCCTGCCGCTCGACGCCAACGTGCTGACCATAACCGTCATGGCGACACAAATGCCGTTCGTCGGCCGCGGCTAGATTTCGGTTTCTGTTCGACTACAGCTCACGCACGGGGATAGCCGAATCCGTTTCAATCGGCCAAAATCTTTTATGTAGGCAGTTGGTGACCGTACTGGAACGACTCAACGCGCTCGATCGCCTGCTGATCGGTTACGCCTCCGCGGTCGGGCTGTTCATCGCCGTCAACTTCTCGACCGCGCGGCGGCCGGCTGAGCTGCTGCTCGCCCATGCCGTCATCATCGGGCTGATGGTTGCGCTGCCCGCGCGCGGTGCGGCTTGGGAAAACCGCACTCCCGCTGAGAGCCTCATCTGGACCGTCCTCCGCCAAGCCCTGCGCTTCCTGCGCTACATGTATCCGCTCGCTTTGGCGATTTTCTTCTTCGAAGAAGTCGGCTACTTCGTCAATGCGCTTTGGCCGCACGACCCCTATTGGTTCGAGGCGCATCTGTTCGCCATCGACCGCGCGGTGTTCGGCGGGTCCCCGGGCGTGCTGGTCAACCCGTATGTCGGCATGCCTCAAGACGAGATCATGCACTTCTTCTATTTCTCGTACTACCTGATCTTGCTCGGCGGCGGGAGCTTCGCGTACCTCGGCTGGCCGCTCACCAACAAGCCGCCGGCGGCGGGCTTCAATACGGCGATCACCTCGGTCACCGCCGCATTTCTGTTCGCCTTCATTTGGTACCCCTACCTGCCGGCGCGAGGACCGTGGGAACATCCGGATCTGGTCAAGGGGCTCCAGCCGTTCCAGGGGATCCTGTTCACGCCGTGGATCGAGACGATCATCGCGCACGCCGCCGTCTCCGGCGCGTGCTTTCCTAGCGGACACGTCGCGGGCTCGTTCGGCATGAGCTTCGGTCTGCTGCCGAATCATCCGCGCGCCGGGCGCTTGTGCTTGTTCCTTGCGACCGGCATGGCGGCGGCCTGCCTATACACTCGCTACCACCACGGAGCGGATGTTGCGGCGGGCTTGGTCTGCGCCGGCCTGGGGTACGCTTTCGCGCGCCGATTCACAAAAGCCCCCCACGCCCGCCAAATCGCCCTGCGCGCTTGACGGGAAGCTCCCGCCCGTTCAAACCCGATTTCGTCGCGTAATCACGTCCGGGGCTCTTACAAAGGGTCCTTCACGCGGCGAGCGACGATTTTCGCACCGCGCGAAACGCCCTCCATTCTTGAAGACTGCACCAACACTTCAAACGGCCTCAAGCGCTCCTTGTCCGCGACGATCAAATCGCGCAGAACGCCGGAGGAAGCGTCCGAGCTGAGCAGGAATTCCCCGGCCGCTTCGGTGCCTTCCATGCTCGTCCCGGCGACCATCAGCACGTAGCCGTCGTCGGTGAGGTTACGGACCAGGCTGATCGCGGCGTAGACGTCGTTGAGATTGTCGCCTCCCACGCCCGCGATGTAGCGCTCCTGCTCGCCCTGTTGCGGATGCCTGTTGCGAATGAAAGGCCGCCGCGCGACGGCGTCATATTCGAACGTGAAATTGAGCTGCGACGAGAACAGCTCGCGCCAGGGGTTCGATCGCGAACTGCCCAGCAGCACCAAGTTGCGCCCCTTGAAATCCCGCGTGTGCATGTTGCGCGCGAAACGGATCGAAGTGACGGCCTGAGTGCCCGAAGAGAGCTGGAAGATTCGCGCCGCGATTTTGCTGTCCGCCAAGCCGGTGTATTGGCGCCACGCAACCTGCGAGACGAACTCGTCGGACGGCCGCACCATGCCGGCGAGCGCATCCAAGGGCGAAAAGCCCGGGGCTTGATAGTCGCGCAGAGAGAACGAGCGCTGCGCGACGTCCTGAACCATCGCGTGCAGCGAATCGGGCAGGATGATGTACGTCTCCTGACCGGAGCGGAACAGCGCCGACCACAGCGCCAGCGCTTCCGGAGACAGTTCGGCGACGACGCCGGGCGACTCCCGGTCGGACCAACGTGTCGAGGCGAGCTGGAAATTGGCGGCCAAGCTCGCCGCCAAGACGCCACACAGGACGACGATCAGCTTGCGAGCGGGGGACGAACCGAGGGCGGGATCCGCAACCGGCGTTTCCGATTCCCGAAACTCGAACTGCGGCACGTAGGCGCCTTTGGGAATCGTAATCTCAATCGGGTCGGCGCTTCCCTCGGATGTGTAAAACGCCTCGAGCTTCCGCCGCAGGTTGCGAGCTTCGACTCGAACAATGCTGTCCTCGGCGGGCGTGTAGTCCAGGGGACGTTTGTAGACTTCCCGGCCAATGTCGACCTCGTGGATGGAGTCGGCGGCGCCGTCGAGGGAGTGACGCCCGACGTACTCGAGAAAGTCCCGCAGGCGCGCCGCCTTCCCGAAGTGGCCGCTATCGAGAACTCGGCGCAGCGCCGCCGCTTTTTCGTCGGGCGACGGGACTGTACGGTCGACGGCTTGACTCTCGTTGCCCCGATTAACCGGCTGTTTGCTCCACGCGAATTGCTGCACCGTCAAAAAGCCCAGCGCAATCGACAAGCTAACACATTCTAACCGCCGTTAACAGGTTAACTAACCGCTAGCTCCCTTGCGGCGTTTCGGGGAGGGCCCCTACACTTTCGACAGTATTGGGGGTCTTGAGTGGTCGACTTGCGCGCGGCCGAGCACACGTGTTTGGGTCTTATCGTGCGGCGAGGGCGCGCAAGTCAGTTCGGGGTCCCCGTGGCGCCCACCAACGAAACTGAGAGGTTAGTAAAGCATGTCCCGAATTCGCCTGTTAGGCGTAACACTGTCGTTACTCGGGTTAGTTCCGCTGGCATACCCGCAAGCGTTCTCGCAATTGACGGGTACTGTAACGGACTCCACCGGCGCGGCCGTGCCCGCCGCCGAAGTGACGGCGTCGAATCTGGAAACCGGCGCTGAGCGTACGGCCGAAACGAACACAACCGGAACTTTCACCATCACATTTCTGGCCCCCGGTCCGTACACGGTCGCTGTAAATAAGGACGGCTTCCGCTCCGTGCTTCGCGAGAATGTCCGCCTGGAAGTCAACCAAGTCGCGCGTTTGGACTTCAGCCTGGAGGTCGGATCCGTCAGCGAAACCGTCGAAGTGACGGGCGCATTGCCGGCGCTCGAATCGGGGTCGTCGAGCATCGGTCAGGTCATCGAACAGAAGGCGATCTCCGACCTGCCGCTCAACGGCCGCAACTTCGTGCAGCTCGCGATCCTGGGCCCCGGCGTCACCGGCGTCGGTTTTGGCGCTTCCGGCACGATCATGAGCGGAACGCGGCCGGACGACCTGCGTCCGGGCAGCGAGCTGTTTTCGAACGGCAACCGCGAAGGCTCGAACAACTTCCTGTATGACGGGGTCGACAACAACGAGCGCTTGACTCTCGCCATCACGCTGCGGCCGTCGGTCGAGGCGGTGCGCGAGTTCAAGATCCAGACGAATCTGTTTTCCGCCGAGCAAGGCCGCAACGCGGGCGCGACGGTGAACGTGATTTCCAAGTCGGGCTCCAACGAGTGGCACGGCAGCCTGTATGAGTTCCTGCGCAACGACAAGCTCGATGCGCGGCAGTACTTCGCCGAGCCCGACGCCGCCAAGCCCAGCTTCCGTCAAAACCAGTTCGGCGGCAGCTTCGGCGGCCGCATCATCAAGAACAAGCTGTTCTTCTTCGGCAACTACGAAGGCTTTCGGAAGAGCCAAGAGAACGCGGACGTGGTCACGGTCCCGACTATGGCGATGCGCGCCGGCGATTTCTCCGGCGTCCGCGACATCTTCGATCCGACGACGACCGTCGCCGACTCGGGCGCGCGCAGCGGATACGTGAACAGCCCGTTCCCGGACCGCGTCATTCCCGTTTCGCGCTTCGATAACGTAACAAGCCGGCTTGCGCAGGCGTATCCGACGCCGAGCCGCGGAGGCATTACCAACAACTTCACGGTGACGCCCAAAGACCGGCAGCGCTGGAACCAAGGCGACGTGCGCGTCGACTTCACCGGCAGCGAGAAGAACCTGATCTTCGGCCGCTTCTCGCAACAGAACACGATCACGACCAAGCCGTCGACGTTCAAGCCGGTCACGGTCGAGGGCATGTCGCAAGCCGTTTCGCTGGGCAACGAGAATACCTTCGCCGGCGATTCGGACCTGAAGGCCTATAACTCGGTCGTCAGTTGGATCCGCACCTTCTCACCCACATGGGTGATGGAAGCGCGGTTGGGCTTCAACCGTTTCGACTTGAACTTCGCGCAAGAGGGAGCGGTCGAAGGAGCCAAGCTGGGCGAGGAGCTCGGCGTCCGCAACTCGAACCAAGGGCCCATGTCGGACGGCATTCCGATCTTCTCGCCGGGCGGCTACGCGGGCATCGGCCAGACGCGGTCGCTGCCGATCATCCGCACCGAGAACACTTACAACCCGACAGTGACGCTGACGAACACGCGCGGCAGCCATACTCTCAAGTACGGCTTCTCGTGGAACAACCGCCTGTTGCGGCAGTTTCAAACCAACCGCGGCAACGGCCGCTTCAATTTCGCCACCACGTTCAGCCGCGATCACAACAACACCGGGTCGACCGGCGATTCGATGGCGAGCTTCCTCCTGGGCGCCGCTTCGACGATCGAGCAGGACTTTACGCTCGTATTTCCGAAAATCGACCTCGACGAGTACAGCTACTTCGTCCAGGACGACTGGAAGGTCAACGATCGCCTGACCTTCAACATCGGCTTGCGTTACGAGTACGACACGCCGGCGACAGAGCGCAACGATCAGTGGACGAACTTCGACGTGACGACGGCTAAGCTGCTCATCGCGGGCTTCAACACCGATTCACGCACCGGCGTCACGCCCGACCGCAACAACTTCGCGCCGCGCTTCGGATTCGCCTATCGCGTGCGCCAAGGCACGGTGCTGCGCGGCGGCTACGGCATCTTCTACAACCAAAACGGCAGCGAAGGCGTGGTCATGCGTCGCCACCGGCAACTGCCCTTTGGGCCGATCAACACCGAGCTGATCAACCAGTACGACGCCAACCCGCAGCTCGTATCGCAGGGCCTCGACCCGATTCCGAACCTCGACTTCAACGTGGTCGCCGATCACCCCGAAGGCGGAATGATGGGCGTGGCGTTCGAGTTCGCCACCGGCTACGCGCAGCAGTTCAATCTTCAGATTCAGCAAGAGCTGCCTTCGGACATGGTGCTCAAGGTCGGCTACGTCGGCAACGTCAACAGCCGTCTCGACACGACATTCAACGCCAATCAGCCGGTCCCCGGGCCCGGCAACAGCAACCGCAACCGGCCGTTCGACGCCATCAACCCCGACATCGGCGGCATCACCTACAACGTCACCGACGCCAACTCGAACTACAATGCGCTGCAAGCCACGCTCGAAAGGCGGTTTTCCAGGAACGTCGGCTTCCTGCTGAGCTACACGTGGTCGCACTCGATCGACCTCACCGCGAACGCGTTCGGCGGCGCGGACAACGGTCCGATCCCGCAGGACATTCGCAACCGGGCGGCCGACCGCGGCACGTCGGGCTTCGACATCCAACACCGGCTCACCTACTCGACCAACTACACGCTGCCGATCGGCAAGGGGCAAAAGGTCGACTTCAACAACGCGTTCGCAAACGGAATTCTCGGCGGCTGGAAGCTCAACGGCATCTTCACCGCGCAGGGCGGCCTGCCGCATACGCCGACCCTGCAATCGTCGGTGTCGAACGCCGGCGGCAGCCGTCCCGACATTTTGGGCGATCCGCGCTTGGATAACCCCACCCGCGACCATTGGTTCGACACTTCGTTCAACGCCTCGGGAGCTGTTTGGGGAATTCCTGACCAGTTCACATTCGGCAACGCCGGCCGCAACATTCTGCGCGGACCGGGACGGGTGAACGTGGACTTCTCGCTGTTCAAGGACATCGCGATCAGCGAGCGCGTCAATCTGCAATATCGAGCTGAGTTCTTCAACCTGCTCAACACGCCGCAGTTCGGGCTTCCGAACGACGCGATCGGCAACGCCAACGCCGGCACGATCACCAGCATCGTCGGCAACCCGCGCCAGGTGCAGATGGGTCTGCGCTTGGTCTTCTAGCCGTGACGGCGAGCCCCTTCCCGGAGGGGGCTCGCCGCTTCGCTCTCGCCGTCCTAGCGAACGGCGACGGTGACGTTGTTGCTCAGCCCGCCTCCGGCCAGAACTTGCACGGCCACTTCATCTCCTACGGGCGCGGCTTGAGGGACTTGCAGATTGATCTGGTAGAGCCCGACAAAACCCGGCGAGAGACCGGCAAAGTAGATCGTCGCCGGCTGGAATCCAAACGTCACCGTCGTGAGTCCGGTGTTGACGGCGAGCGGGCCTGATGGAGACGCGGCGCCGGACGCGGGGGTGTTCGTCACTTTGCCCAGCCCGGTCGCATACAACACCAGCACCTCGCCGCGCGCCGCCGGAGACGCGGCCGTCACCAGCGTCCCGTCGGCGCCGTGCGTCAGAATGCCGGCCGACGTTCCGGGCAGCGTGAAGACTCCGGGCGATCCGCCGGCGAACTGAACCACTTCAGTGTTCGACGGCGCGCCATTCGCTGTGACGCGCACGTTGATCGTCGAATTGCCGCGCAGCTCCCAGGGAACCTGCGCGTTAATCTGCGCGCTCGAGACGAAGAACAACGGAGCGGGCAACCCGTTCATCAACACTTGCGTGCCCGCCAGGTCGGTCGGCAACGGAACCGCCGTCGCGTTGGCCGTGGAGGGCGCCAGTCCGACGCCGAAGATCGCCACGATGGCGCCGGCCGTGACGGGCGTCGGGAATGCAGCGAAGCTGGCCCCGTTCACCACCCCCCCGGCCGAGATCGCGGGAGCCCCCGGCGCTCCAGCGACCGTCAACGTCACCGCCACCTTGAGCGCGACGTTTTGCACGCCGTCCGGGGTCACGGTGACCGTACCGTCATAGGCACCCGGCGCCAGCCCCGTCGAGCTCACCGAAACGTTCATCGCGGTCGGCGTCGTTCCGTTCGCCGGCGTGACCGACAGCCAGCCGCCGCCGGACGACGTGGCGACCGAAGTCGCGAACGTCAACGCCGCTGCCGAGCTGCCCAGGTTGACCCGTTGCATTGGAGACGCCGCTCCGGCGGACGCCGCTGAGAACGACAAAGACGTGACGTTGCCGGTCACGGAGACGCTCGGAGGCGTCGCCGAGATCTTGCGGATGCGATTGTTCCCGAAATCCGCGAAATAGATGTCGCCGTTCGCCGCCACCGCTACGTCGCGCGGACTGAACAACGTCGTACTCAGGGCGGGTCCGCCATCCGTGAACCCGCCGACCGGATTGCCGTTGCCGGCGATTGTGGTGATGATCCCCGCCGGATCGACCTTGCGAATGCGGTCATTGCCGCTGTCGGCGATGTAGAGGTTCCCGCTCGCATCGACCGCCACGCCGAGCGGACTCGTCAGCGGGGCGCTCGTCGCCGGCCCGCCGTCTCCGCTGAACCCGACGGAGCCCGTGCCGGCGACCGTCGTAATGACTCCAGCGGCGTCGACCTTGCGGATGCGGATGTTCCCGAAGTCGGAGAAGTAGACGTTACCCGCGCGGTCAACGGTGACGCTGCGCGGCTGATTGAGCTGCGCCGCGGTCGCCAGGCCGCCGTCCCCGCTGAAGCCGATCGCGCCCGTGCCGGCGATGACCGTCGCATTGCCGGCGGGATCGACCTTACGAATGCGGCTGTTGCTGGTGTCCGCGATGTAGAAGCTGCCGGCGGCGTCCACGGCGACCGCATGCGGATTGAACAGGGCTACGGCCGTCGCTTGCCCCGCGCCCCCGCCGACCACTTGGCCGCTGCCCGCGACGGTGTTGATGATGCCGTTCGTATCCACCTTGCGGATGCGGTGATTCAAGATGTCGGCGATGTAGATGTTGCCCGCCGCGTCGACTGCAATCCCCTGGTGAACGTCTGTTCCCAACATCGCCGCGCTCGTCGCCGGCCCGCCGTCGCCTGAGAATCCCAGATTCGGGGCGGGCACAGTGCTCCCGGCGACCGTTCGGATGATGCCGTCCGTGTCCACCTTGCGGATGCGGCTGCCGTTGTCCGCGATGTAAATATTGCCGGCGCTGTCGACCCCAAGGCCGTTCGGACCGCCGAGTCCGGCGGCCGTCGCTTCGATGTTTTCGCCGAAGTAGGCGCGGGCGCCGTTGCCCGCCACGGTGGTCACAAACCCTTGGCCGCGGCAGACCCACGGCGTCAAGATCAGAAGGGCGGCCATCAGGCCGCGGCGGCCGAAAGCCCCCATCGTTCACCCCCTCGAGGTTTACCGATCATGGCAAGCCTGCCGGCCTCGCTACAATCGCTCGTATAGGGGATATGAGTGCGACCTCTCACAGGACCCGCGCCCCTGCGGGCCCTAAGGCGAGTCCAGGCGCGAATTACCCGCGCGACCGGCGCAACTTCCCCGCCCCAACCGTGTTACAGACGTTTGTGGGAGCCGAAATCGTTTTGGAGCCGGATGCGCGACTGATGCTCGAGGTGCGCGCGGGGGACGCGACGAGCTTCGAGCTGCTGCTCGCCAAGCATCGCTCCCCGGTCGTGGGCTACCTCACGCGCATGGTCGCGAGTCAGGCCGTCGCCGAAGAGTTGGCGCAAGAGGTCTTCCTGCGCGTCTACCGGGCGAGAGAAAGCTACGAGCCGACCGCCAAGTTCACCACCTGGCTGTATCGCATCGCCACGCGCCTGGCGCTCAATTCGATTCGCGACCACAAGAACGAACGTTTCCAGCGCAGCTTGGACGACGAAAACCCGGCGGTCGGCGCACCGTTGCAGCCGGCCGACCAACGCGCCAATCGCGAGCAGCAGCTCGTCGAAGAGGCGCGACTCGACGCCGTGCGGCGCGCCATCGCCGCCCTGCCTGAAAAACAGCGCGCGGCCGTGCTGATGCACAAGTACGAAGAGCTCGACTATGCGCAGATCGCCGACGCCCTCGACTGCTCGATATCAGCGGTCAAATCGTTGCTGTTTCGAGCCTATGAGACGCTGCGCAGTCGGCTGAGCGACGTCTCCGCAAACAATAAAAGCCGGCAAGCGTAGGTGTTGTCACATGACTCGCGAACAGGTTCTGGAGAGGATCATCGACCCGCACGGACCGCCGACCGATCCGGCCGAGCGCCGTCAGTTCGACACTTGGCTCGAGTGCGACGCCGAGTTGCGGGAGGCGTTCGAACAACAGCAAGCGCTGTTCGGCGCGATGGACGGGTGGCGCGCCGCTGAGCCGTCCATGGGATTCGACCGCGGCGTCTGGGGCAAGATCGACGCCGACGAGGCGCGGCGGACGGGCTGGCGCGCCTGGCTGATTCCATCGTGGAAACCGGCGATAGCAGCTTGCTTGGCGGCGGCGGCGGTGCTCATCGGAGCGTTCCTGTGGCAGCCGCAGCCGACGACGCCGGAGCCGCCGCAGTATGCGGTGAAGAGTGTGCAGACCAATGACGACGAGTACATCGAGGATCTCGACCGGGCTCTCGATGACCTCGAGATGCTGACCGATTTCGACGCATTTCTCGTCGAGAACGCTCCGGCAGGCAGGTCGTAAATGCCGGCACGGCTGACATGGCCTCGGCTGACGGCGCTAGCGATCGCGCTGGCGACGGGCGCGCTCTGGACGGCCCCGGCGCGGCTCGAGGCGCAAGCGATTCGCCTCGTGCAGGGCGAAGGCCCAAGGCGACCGCCTCCTCAGGGCATCGCTCCGCGGCAAGGCGGCCCTCCGGGAGCGCGCGATCCTAACGAGTTCATCGAGCGCTTGATGGAGATGGAGCCCGACCGGCGCAGTCAATTTCTCGAGAGCAACCAGCGCTTTCAACGCCTGCCGCAGGCCGAGCGGGAGCGCATCGAGCGGCGCCTCGAGCAGTTCGACAAGATGCCCGCTGAAAAGCGCGAGCTGCTGATCTCCCGCTTCCAGCTTTTCAGCCGCCTGCGGCCCGAGCAGCAGCGCTTGGCGCGGAGCCTCTACGACGATTGGAGCAAGCTGCGGCGCGACCGGCGCAATCGCATCTCCGCGGCGGTGCGGCGCTTGCGTCGAGCCCAGCCCGAGACGCGCGAGCGGCTGATGAGCTCCGCGCGGTTCAACGCGATGTTCGACAAGGACGAGAAAAAGATGATCGAAGACATTCTCGACCTGCAACCGCCGCCTCCCCTGCAGCCGCCGCAATAGTCCGAGCGGCGTACGGTATACGCTGGATATGTCCGACCGGCCTGCCGGTGTATCATGGCCCGAAGGTGTCGAACCCGAACAAGGAACTGGTCACCAACTGGATCGATTTCGGTTGGAACCAGAAGAAAAAGCAGGCTGTTGACGTCTTCTATGCCCAAGATTTCAGCGGTTACGACCCCTATGCGGGCCGCGTTTGGGGACGGCAGGGCGTCCACGACTTTCGGGAAGCCTTTCTGCGTTCTTTTCCGGACTTGCAGGTGCGCGTCGATGACTTGGTCTGTGAAGGCGACAACGTCATCGCGCGGCTGACGGCGACCGGGACGCATCAAGGCGAGCTGCTTGGCGTCGCCGCAACCGGCAAGCCGGTCACGCTGCCGGTCATGATCCAGTTTCGGATCGAGAACGGCGCCTTCCGCGAGGCATGGCAACACTGGGACGCCTTCGGGGCGCTGCAACAGATCGGCGGGCTCGACTTCGGCGACCTGCCGCACATCGAACGCGATCTGCCCGACGCGCCGGAAACGCACGCCGACATCCTGCCCTCCGAGCGCGAGCTCAACAAAGCGGCGATGAGGTGTCTGATCGATGGGATATGGAATCCAAACGGCGCCGACCTGGTCGATGGGCTGGTGCTGAAGGACTCCAAGTTTTACGACGCCGACTCGCCGCCCGGCCGCGGACCGGCGGGGTGGCGCGCCTGGGCGGAGATGCTGGCCAACTTCTTTTCGCCCATCGCCGTCCACATCGAAGAGCTGATCGCCGACGGTGACAAAGTGGCCTACCGCTTCACGCTCGAGGCGCTCAACACCGGCAGTTGGCTCGGCTTTCCCCCTACGCGCACGACGGTCTCCGCCGGCGGCATCCTGATCGCGCGCATGTCGCTGGGCTGCTGCGTCGAAGCCTGGCAGGTGTGGGACGTGCTGCGCGTGCACAAACAAATCGAAGAAGCGCAGCCGCGCGTCACGACGACCCGAGCGCTGAGCCTGTAGCCGCGGCGCGCCGCAGCAACCCCCGCATATACCCCAGGGCGAACGCCATGCCGGCGTGCCAGCCAGCGTCGCACTCCATTTGCGGCGTATGGTCGGGGATCATCGCGCCGTCATAGCCGTGCTCCAGGTAAAGATCGATGCAGCGCGCCATGTCGATGTCGCCTTCGTCGAGGAAGACCTCGTGATACTCGGGCGCCTTGCCGCGCACGTTGCGGAAGTGCACATAAGCGATGCGGTCGACGTATTGCTCGATCGCTTCGTAAACCGAGCCTTCGCTCATCTCGGCGATTGTGCCTTGGCAGAACTCGAGCGCATTGCTGGGACTGGGATGGATGTCGAGCAGCCGCTGGTAGAGGCTGGGTTGGTAGACGAGGCGCGCGGCCTGGCGAATCGTCGGCAGCGGCGGATCGTCGGGGTGCGCGGCGAGTTTGACCCCCGCTTCCTCGGCGACCGGCACGACGGCGTGCAGAAAGTCTTCGAGCCGCCGCCAGAGCTGTTCGGAGGTCACCTCGCCGACCGACCCCTGCGGGGCGTCGGGGTCGTAGGTCATGTTCCAAACTTCGCCGTTGCGCAGCGGCGTCTGCTGCGGGCCTTTCTCGCCAAGAAAGGCGACCGACTGCGCTCCGCCTCGCGCCCAGGGGCCTTGGACGTGGCCCCAGACGCCGGCGATCGAGAAGTTGTACCCAAGGCACGGAATGCCCGCCTTGCCGAGCCGCCGGACGATTTCTTTGACGTCTTCGAGCTGCCGTCGCTTGAGCGGGCCGTCGAGAAGGATGTCGTGCCAGTGCGCCGGGTCCAGGTTTTCGATCGCCGCCAGGCGCAGGCCTTCGGCCTCGACGGCCTTGCGCAAGTCGGTCAGCTCTTCGACCGTCCAGAGTTTGCCCTGGTTGCGGGTGACGCCCCAGTTGCGGGCGCCGTCGGTTTCGGGGATGCGCTCGCTGCCGGCCCAGTAGTCGACCAGGTGGGCGACGATGTCGGTCGCGCCGGCTTGCTTGGCGAAACGGAAGTTCGCCGGCGTGAGCATGTGGCGGTAAAGGCCGAGGCCGAGACGCATAGTCGGATTCTAGGAGGTTTGGATGCGCTGTCCCCTGACGGCGTCCCAAAAGCGACAACTCGTGTCCCGCCAGCGGGCGATGAAGGATTCGGAGACGCGCGATTGGCGTGGATTCCAGCGAGCGGCCATCCGCGTGCAGCAGGTTGAGCTCATGATGAACGGCGCCTTCGTCTACGATCTGCGGTTTGCGCTGCGCCGCTGGCTGAAGGAGTGGCGCTTCTCGACGATCGTGGTCGGCATCCTCGCGCTGGGCATCGGCTCTTCGACGGCCGTGTTCAGCTTGCTGGACGCCGTCGCCCTGCGGGATCTGCCCTTCGCCGACTCGGACCGGCTGGTGCGCGTCTTTTCGACGAACCCGGAGCGAAACGTGCAGTTCTTCGCTACTTCGGGGACGGACTTCCTGGACTGGAGCCGGACGCGCGCGGACGTTGGACCTCGCCGCATTTCGCCTGCAAAGCTCCAACCTGACCGGCGACGGTCCGCCAGTGCGCGTGACAGCGGCGGCCGTGACGCAGGGCCTCGGGCCGCTGCTGGGGCTTCGCGTGCCCTGGGGCCGCTGGTTCACCCCCGAGGAGGACCAGCCCGGCGGCTCACAAACGGCGGTGCTCTCCTACGAGCTGGCGCGCGACCGCTTCGGCTCGCCCGAGGCGGCGCTGGGACGCGACATCGAGATCGACGGCGTGGGTCGCGAGGTGGTGGGGGTCACGGCGGCGGGCTTTCGCTTCCCCAGCGAGGCGACCTTGTGGCGCACGCTGCAGCTCGACTACTTTCCCGCGTCTCGCGATGATCGCGAGCTCGAGGTGATCGGCAAGGTGCGCGAGGGCTCGACCATCGAGCTAGCTCAAGCCGAGCTACAAACGCTCACGGCCGTCATCGCGCGCGACAACCCGGACAAGAACAAGGGTTGGAGCGCCCGCGCCGACAGTCTGAGAAGTTGGCTCGTGCCGGATGCGGTGCGTTCGGGCTTGACGCTGGTCTTCGGCGCGGTCCTGCTGGTGCTGCTGATCGCCTGCTTCAACGTCGCGGGTCTGTTGCTGGCGCGCGCCGGGCGGCGCCAAGGAGAGTTCGTCGTGCAAGCGGCGCTCGGAGCGGGACGACGCCGGCTGCTGACGCAAGCGTTGAGCGAAACGTTTGTGCTGGCGCTGGCCGGCGCGTGTCTTGGCGCCTTGGCGGCCTCGTGGATCACCTCGCTCGGCGCGATGTGGGCCGCGGATATCATTCCCTTGGCGAACCTGACGCGCATTGATGCGCGCGCCTTGGCGTTCGCAGCGGGTCTAACGGCGATCGTGACGTTGGTGACCGGCATCGCTCCCGCGTTGCGGGCTTCTCGCGTTGAGATCGCGCCGTCGTTGCGTGAAAGCGGGCGCAACGCCTCGGCCGGATTGTCGACCCAACGTTTTCGGCGCGCGCTCGCCGCGGCGCAGCTCGCGGTTTCATTAGCCTTGCTGGTCGGCGCGGGCCTACTGATTCAAAGTTTTCGCCAACTCGAGCGCGCGCCGCTTGGTTTCGACGCCGGTCATCTGCTCACAGCGACGGTCGCACCGCCGGCGACCGCATATCCAAATCAACAGGCGTGGACCTCGCTGATGCGCGACGTGCTCGAACGTGTACGCCGAGCGCCGGGCGTGGTCTCGGCGGGCATGTCGACGGGGCTGCCCCTGAGCCAGGGCAACACGAGCATCAACATCAGCTCGCCCGAGCCCAGCGCCCTCAACCCAGGCGAGACGATCCAAACCTACTGGCGCGTGGTGAGCCCCGGCTACTTCGAGACGATGCGGATTCCGATCGTGGAAGGCGAGGCTTTCCGTGAAGCGATCGACCGGGATTCCGCCGCGCAGGTGATCTTGACCCGGGCGGCCGCGCACGCCTTATGGCCCGATGAGCCCGCGGCCGGCAAGCGCATCCGCATCGGCTCCGACGGCGGCGAGCTGCGCGTCGTGGGTGTGGCCGACGACGTTCGTCAGGGCCGACTCGAAGCCGTCGCCGGGCCGGGAATCTACGTGCACTACGGCTATTGGGCGTGGGAGACGGCGTCGTTCGCGGTTCGCACGGAAGGCGATCCGGCCGCGGCGACCGCCGCGCTGCGTCGTGCAGTGGCGGCGCATGATGCCGAGCTGCCGTTGTTTGATGTCCGGCCGATGAGCGCGTTGGTCGCCGGCGCGGCGAAACAGGCGCGCTTCCAATCCATGCTGTTGACCGGGTTCGCTGCGATCGCGGCTTTGCTGGCGGTGATTGGTCTTTACGGCGTGCTGTCGTTCATGGTCGAGCGTCGGCGGCGCGAGCTGGCGCTGCGGCTGGCCGTGGGCGCGGACTGGGCGGCGATTCGCAATCTCGTGCTTTCGAGCGCCGCGCGCTTGTGCATCGCGGGCGTCGGCGCGGGGCTCTTGCTGGCGTGGATGCTGAGCCGCTTCATCCGGCATTCGCTGTATGAGGTCGAGCCCGGCGACCCCTTGGTTTATGCGGCGGTGACGGCGCTGCTGGCGCTAGCTGCTCTGGCGGCGGCGTGGATTCCGGCGCGGCGGGCGGCGCGCGTGGACCCAGCCGTGGCGCTGCGTCACGAGTGAGCTTGCGACCCGGCCGCCGCCGCTTTTCGGCGAACCTTCGCCGCGGCGGACCCGGCTCTTGGCTACGACCGCGACAAGGTCACCACATAGGCGTCCGGATGAATCGCGCGCAGCTCGGGACGCTTCGACGCCTCGACCGGCACGTGGCGGCAGACGAATCCCACGGTAAGCCGATCGCGATCAAACGGGTACGGCGTCACCGACACATAACCCGGCGCCGGCTGCGCCAACTCCAGCGTCACGCGATCGTCCCAGCCCGCGCGCGGAACGTCCGGCAGCGACAACGGCTTGCTCGAGCTCGCGCAGAGCCACAGCGAGATGAAATCGAGCGTTTGCAGCAGCCGAACATGCGGATGAAGCGACTCCGGCGCCAAGGCCGCCGCGCCTTGCTCGTCGCGGCTTAAGCGCTCCTCGAGACCCGCCTGCTCAGCGCGCAACTGAGCCAGGAACTCCGCCGTCTCGGCGTCCGGCTTTTGCGGGCGTTCGGTCGACGAAAAAAACGTGCTGAACTCCTCAGGCGCCGACGGGTCGCTGAGCCGGTATGCGTGATAGCTGATCAGCAGCGACGCGTAAGGCCGCGCGTCGGCGAACCGCCGCAAGCCGCGAATCCAGCGTTCGTGACCGAAGTCGTGATGCGCGTCGAGAAAGTGCCGCGGCAGGCCGTCTTGCGGGTCGATCGACGGATCGGCCTCCCACTCCCACCAGCCGTTGTCGTGCTCGGCGATCCCGAAGACAACCTCGTCTCGCAGCGCCTTGGAGTCCGGCGCGGGCGCATAGAATCCCGGCTTCGTGAACTCGTCGTTACCCCAGTGCGAGGCCAGCAAGCCCGATAAGGCCGCGTGGTCGGGCTGCTTGATCAGTCGAATCGAGTCGCCCTTGTGATACTTCAGCACGGCGTACTCATTATCGACAACGAGAACGCAGCCGCTGCGGGAGAGCGCTAGCTCGAGAACGTGCGGCCCTTGTGCTGGCCGATCAGGATCTGGAACAGCCGGTGCGAGATCAACTCGTGCAGGGTCAGCAGCTCCTTGTTCGAATCGACGATCGCTTGCAGGTCGCCCGCCGAGGCGCCGCCGCCGGCCTTGAGCGCGTCCGTCGCTTCCTTCAAGACGGGATCTTCCGCCACCTCGCCCGCAATCTCCCAAAGCGTGATGAAGCGGTCGACCGCCGACGGGAAGCTCACCTTCCACACGCCGAAGTTCGACGTGGTCCTGGGCGGCTTGAAGTCCAAGTTGAACGGCCCTTCGTAGCCGTGCGCCCGCAGCATCACGAGGATGTTCAGCCAATCGAGCGGATTCACCAGGCCGACGCCCAGATCGACGTCGTGCTTGAGCGGGTAGCCGTCGTTGATGTCGAAGTGCCACAGCTTGCCCGCGAGCAAGGCCCGCGCCAGGACCGCACGCGTCGCGCCGCCCCACATCAGCTCGTGCAGGTACTCCGGGTTCAGGCCGACCATCTCGGGGTGGTCGAGCAGCCCGCAGCCGATAAACGCCATCATGGCGTCCGACGACGGCAGGATGATCTGCGCCTGCGGCTCGAAGGGCTTCGCCTCGAGGCAGTGCTTCAGCGTCGGGCGGCCCTTCTTGCCGGCCACTTCGATGTCGCGCTCGCACGCGGCGTTGAGCCCGTCGGCGAACCACTTCAGCGTCTGCGTCTCCTCGATCGCGCCTTGCACCATGTAGCCGAGCGTGCCCGGCCAATAGACGGCGAACTGCGCGCCGAGCTCGTGTCCGATCTCGACCGTGTTCTGGAGCCTACGCGAAGCGTATTCGCGCACCTCCGGCGCCTCGGCGGCCGGGCCGGCCGCGAACACCGGGTGAAAGAAGGTCTCGGTGGTCACCATCGAGCAGCGCACGCCGTTGTCGTCGAGCGCCTTCTGGATGGCGTTGACCGTCGCCCACTGCTTGTCGGTCAGCAGGTCGTCGGTCGCGATCACATCCGAGTCGTGCGTCGTCCAATAGGGAACGCCGATTTCGCCCAGGTGGCGAATCACTTCCTTGAAATGAACGGGCTCGCGAGTCGGCGCGTGGAAGAGGGCTTGGCCCTCATACGCCCCGGCCCACTGCGGACCGGAGATGAAATGTTTTCTACGTTCGTCGGGACTGTACGCGCCGCCGCACATATCCATCAGGCGGCCGACAAGAGACTGCTGTTCTTCGCGGGAAGCGGGCATAGGTTACAAGTAGACCGCCCGCGCCTCGGCGACGTCAAGTAACTCACCCCCCGCGCCCGCGCGAGACGGCCCCGCGTTGTGGGAACATCCGAAGCGCGACCTGAGTCCGCCTGGAAGAATGACCGAAGCCGAGCTCGAAGAACTGTTATCGCGGCCCGTCGAGGCCGACGTCGAGGCCATGCGGGCGCTCGAGGGAGACCTGCTGATCGCCGGCGCCGGCGGCAAGATGGGGCCGACGCTGGCCGCGCTGGCGCGCCGAGCGTCCGACGAAGCCGGCGTCAAGCGCCGCATCTACGGCGCGGCCCGGTTTTCCGACTCCCGCGCTCAGAAGTCACTCGAGGCGGCGGGCATCGAGACGGTGCGTTGCGACCTGCTCGATCGCGCGTCCGTGGCCGAGCTACCCGAGTGCCCGAATGTCCTGTTCATGGCGGGGCGGAAGTTCGGCACGAGCAGCGGCGCGGCGAACCTCACCTGGGCGATCAACTCCTACGCGCCGGCCTTGATCTGCGAGCGTTTTCCCAAGGCGCGCATCGTGGCTTTCTCGACGGGCAACGTGTACCCGCTGACGCCCGTCGACTCCGGCGGCCCGGCCGAAGACGACCCGCTGGGGCCGGTCGGCGAGTACGCCCAATCCGCCTTGGCCCGCGAGCGCATGTTCGGCTACTTCTCCCACCGCAACCTGACGCCGACGGCGATCCTGCGGCTCAACTACGCCATCGATCTGCGCTACGGCGTGCTGCGCGACATCGCCGACAAGGTCCACGCCGGCGAGCCGATCGACGTCACAATGGGCTACGTCAACGTGATCTGGCAGCGCGACGCCAACTCCGTCGCCCTGCGGTCGTTCGCGCATTGCGCCTCGCCGCCGTTCGTGCTCAATTTGACCGGGTCGGAGACCTTGCGCGTTCACGACATCGCCGAAGCCTTCGGCGAACGTTTCGGCGTCGAGCCGCTGTTCGGCGGCAAGGAAGCCGCTACGGCGCTGCTCAGCGACGCCTCGCGCTGCGAAAAGCTGTTCGATCCCGAGACCGTCACGCTCGAGCAAATGCTCGATTGGACCGCCGCGTGGGTCCGCGCCGGAGGCCGCGGCTTGGGCAAACCGACCCATTTTCAGGAGCGCAAGGGCGCCTTCTGAGACGCCGCTCCGTTGCGGCGTCGCGACCTTGCTCGAACGAACCCCTGAACCAGCGGTATCGGCTACACTGTACGCAACCCTATGAAAAATAACGTGTTACGGTTGTATCACGCCCTGCCCGCTAGCCTGGCGATCGCCTTGCTCGCCGCGTGCGCCGGCGCTCCCGAGCAGCCCGCCGAGCCTCAACAAACCGACGCTCAGCGCAAGGCCGCCGAGGCGACTCAGCGCCTCGAAGCCTCCGACGGCGGCAAGCTCGTCCTCCGCGCCATCGACGCCCACGGCGGTCTCGAAGCCTGGTACGGCGCGCCGACCAGCTCGTTCACCTGGGAGTACTCCAACACGCAGGCCAATCTGCGGTTCAAGACCGCCCTGGTCGTCGACAACGCCACGCGCCGCGCCTACCACGTATTCGAGACGTTGGGCGAGCCCGACGGCGCCGAGCCTTACGAAGGCCGCTTCGCCTGGAACGGCGAGCAAGCCTGGATCTACCCGGCTGACGCGCCTAAGGTCAACCCGCGCTTCTGGGCGCTGACCGGCTACTACTTCGAGATGATCCCGTTCGTCTTCGCCGACCCGGGCCTCAATTACGAGCAGCTCCCCGACGCGGATCTCGACGGCGCGCCGCACAACATGGTCAAGGTCTCGTTCAACTCAGGGGTCGGGGACGCGCCGGGCGACACCTACACGCTCTATCTCAACAAGGACAGCGGGATCGTCGACGCCATCCGCTACACCGTGACCTTCTATAGCCAGTCGCGGCCGCAAGCCGAGAAGAAGGCCGGCCCGCCGCGCGAGACGCTGTTCTACTACGAGGACTACACGACCGTCGACGGGCTCACCGTGCCGCGCCATTTCCGCGGCTACCAATTCGTCGACGGGCAAAAAGGCGACCAGCGCAGCGAGGCCTGGTGTGACGAGATCTCCTTCACCGAGCCCTTCGATGAGACGCAGCTTGCCATGCCCGCAGGCGGCCGCGTGCAGCCCATGCCGAGCGACTAACGTTTGGGGTGTTGCAGGTGCTCGAGGCTCTCGTCGAGCCCGAGGTGCGTCATGCCGTCGCCATCGGGCGCAGCGAAAAGGGAATTCGGCGCCACCCGGCCCGCCAGGATCCGCGCGCCGGCCATCAGGATGCCGCCCACGATGCACAGCACGGCCAGAATCCCGCTCAGGATCATCACGTCGAGCACCAGCGTGCCGACGTTATCGTGCCGGTCGGGTTCCCGGTAGTTCAGCGTCACTTCGGCTTCGTAGCGCACCTTGGCCAGCAGCCGCTGCGCCGCGTCCGCGTCCGAGGCGCCGACGACCGCCGCGATCATCGGCCCCGTGCGCTTGGCCACGACGCCTTGTTGCTCGTAGAATTTCTGCACTTGCTCGCGGGCCATCTGCGGCGTGGGGTAGTTGAACAGCAGCAACCGCTCATGCTCGCCGTTTACGTCATATTCGGCGAACTGGGCCTCGGCGCCGAAGTTGAAGCCCGCCACCGACGGCGACACTTCCGGCGCAAGCCGTTGCAGCTCCACCGGCCCCAAAATGTGCTTCTGCGTCCCGGCCCGCATGTCGTCGGTCGGCATGTAAACGAGCACCGGCGGATCGGCCGTCACGCGAACCTTCGGCAGATACGCGAGCATCAGCTCGATGTTCGCCGTCGCCGCTAAATCGCCCTTCATCTCGACGACGTAGTTGCCGAAATGGATGAGGGTATAGTCAGGCCCCTTCCAGGCGCGTTTGCCATAGGTGTCGGCCTGGCCTTCGGCGGGCTTCTGCCACAGGTACGCCGAGAAAGCGCCGGTGTCGTCGTAAAAGCGCGTCGCGGTAATGTCCGCCCGCAGTCCGGCCGGGTTCACGTAAATCGCTTCCGCCGATTCCTCGAAGCCGAACTCCTCGATACAGCGCCGGGTCCGGCGACTCGCGCGCCTCCAGCGACTTGCGCGTGAAGTCGCCCAAGGCCTCGGGCAGCAGGTCCGCGCCCAGCAAAGCGGGGAGCAACAGGAGAATCAGGGCTAGCTTCTTCATCTCAATCGCTTACGAAGCATCGACGGCGCCGTGGCATTTCTTGTATTTCTTGCCGCTGCCGCACGGACAGGGGTCGTTGCGCCCGACTTTCTTGGTATTGATCACTTGCTTGACAGCCGTCGTCGAGCCGTCGCCGCCGCCCGCCATTGATACTTGCGCCAGCTCGCGCTCTTTCTTGCGCCGGATATCGCGCGTGAAATCCTCGATCGATGTGTCCGTTTCGGGACCCTTGGCGTGTACGCCGTTGCCGGCGTGCGCGAGCTCCTCGTCGTGGTCTCCGGTGGGCTCGAAGGTCGGCGTCGAGCGCACCGCCGCCGCGGGCGTCCCGCCGGCGGGCTGCAAGTGGAACAGGAACTTCAGCGTCTCCTCGTCGAAACGCCGCATCATGTCCTGAAACAGCGTGAAGGACTCCTTCTTGTACTCGATCAGCGGATCCTTCTGACCGTAGCCGCGCAGGCCGATGCCTTCCTTCAGGTGGTCCATCGACAGCAGGTGGTCCTTCCACTGCTGGTCGATGAGTTGCAGCATGATCATGCGCTCGGAGTAGCGCAGCCGCTCCGGCCCGATCAGCGCTTCCTTGGCGTCGTATTCTTTCGCCAGGTACTCGGTGATCTCGTCGGCCATGCCTTGCTGGTCGAGATCACGGAACTTCATGTGCTCGATCGAGATGCCGAACTGGTTCAGCACGTCGGTCTGCAAGCCGGCGATGTCCCATGTGTCGGGGTGCGAACGCTGCGGGCAGCGAATGTCGACGAACTCGCCGGCGACGTCGCCCGCCAGATTCATCAGGTGTTCCTTCTGATCGCGGCCTTCGAGCAGCTTGCGGCGCATCGTGTAGACGGCCTCGCGCTGCTTGTTCATCACATCGTCGTATTCGAGGATGTGTTTGCGCGACTCGAAGTGTTGCGCCTCGACCTGCTCCTGCGCGGCGCGGATGCGCTTGCTGATCAGCCCCGACTCGATCGGGACATCCTCTTCCATGCCGAGCCGCAGCATCAGATTCTGGATCTTGTCGCCTCCGAAGATGCGCAGCAAGTCGTCTTGCAACGAAAGATAGAAGCGAGACGAGCCGGGATCGCCTTGGCGTCCGGCGCGACCGCGTAACTGGTTGTCGATGCGCCGCGACTCGTGACGCTCGGTGCCGAGCACATGCAAGCCGCCCGACTCGATCACATCGTCGTGATCCTGGTCCGTCTCGGCCTTGAACTTCTTGAAGACCGGTTCCCACTCTTCCTTCGGCAGATCGTCGGGATTCTTGCCGTGCTTGGTGAAATATTCGCGGGCCAAGAATTCCGGGTTGCCGCCCAGCAGGATGTCCGTACCGCGGCCGGCCATGTTGGTCGAGACCGTGATCGCGCCCTTCGCGCCGGCCTGCGCGACGATCTTCGCTTCTTTCTCGTGCTGCTTGGCGTTCAGCACTTCGTGCTTCACGCCCAGCTTCTTGAGCAGCTTCGACAGCCTCTCCGACTTCTCGATCGAAATCGTGCCCACCAGCACAGGCTGGCCGCGCTCCTGGTACTCCTTGAGCTCCTTGGCGACGTTGCGCCACTTCTCTTCTTCGGTGCGGTAGACCAGATCGGCATGCTCGAGGCGCGCGAGCGGCTTGTTCGTCGGAATGATGACGACTTCGAGGTTGTAGATCTTCGAGAACTCCGCCGCCTCGGTGTCCGCCGTACCGGTCATGCCGGCCAGCTTCTTATACATCCGGAAGTAGTTCTGGAAAGTGATCGTCGCGAGCGTCTGGTTCTCTTTCTCGATCTTGACGCGCTCTTTGGCCTCGACCGCCTGGTGCAGGCCGTCCGACCAGCGCCGTCCCGGCATCAAACGGCCCGTAAACTCGTCGACGATGATGACCTGGCCGTCCTTGACCACATAGTGCTGGTCGCGGTGGAACAGCACGTGCGCCTTCAGCGCTTGCTCGACGCAGTGCTTGAGCTCGTAGTTCTGCAGCTCGTTGATGTTGTCGATGCCCAGCGCCTGCTCGACCTTCACCTCGCCCACTTCGGTCAAGAACGCCGTGCGGTGCTTCTCTTCGATGATGAAGTCGCCGGTGTAGGTGCGGTCGCGCGGCTCGTCGCCCTCGATCACCTCGCCGCGCTCCAGGCGCGGGATCACGCGGTTGACTTTGTAGTACTTGTCGGTCGACTCTTCGCTCGGTCCTGAAATGATCAACGGCGTGCGCGCCTCGTCGATCAAGATCGAGTCGACCTCGTCGACGATCGCGTAACTGTGCTCGCGCTGGACGCAGTCGCCCAGGTCGAACTTCATGTTGTCGCGCAGGTAGTCGAACCCGAACTCGTTGTTCGTGCCGTAGGTGATGTCCGAACCGTAGGCTTGCTTGCGCTCCTGATCCGACAGATCGTGCACGATCACACCGACCGACAAGCCCAGCCAGGTGTAGAGCTTGCCCATCCACTCGGCGTCGCGGTGGGCCAGGTAGTCGTTGACCGTGACCACGTGCACGCCCTTGCCGCCCAAAGCGTTCAAGTAGACCGGCAGGGTCGCGACCAGCGTTTTACCTTCGCCGGTCTTCATCTCGGCGATCTTTCCGTCGTGCAGCACGCGGCCGCCGATCAACTGCACGTCGTAGTGGCGCATGCCCAGCACGCGCCGGCCCGCCTCGCGGCAGACCGCGAACGCCTCGACCAGGATGTCGTCGAGCGTCTCGCCGTTCTGGAGCCTTTCCTTGAATTCCGGGGTCTTCGCCTTCAGTTGCTCGTCCGTCAGCTCCTTCATGGCGGGCTCGAGCTCGTTGATCTCGTCCACCATGGGTAGCAACCGCTTGACTTCGCGGTCATGTTTTGTGCCAAAAACCTTGGCTAAAGCGGTTTCGAACATGATTGAGGAGGCCGCGGAACGGCCGCTTTGATTGTAGCGTAGGGGTCCAGTCGGCCCTAGCGTTATAGACGCCGCACGACGGTGAAACGTTGCCCGTCGCCTGAGACGCGCACGAACAGCCCGGCCGCGGCGCGCCGCTCGCGAAACTGCCGTTATAATCGCCTCAACGGACGGATTTCGTGAAGCGCAAGACTAACAAACCGGCGAGCTTGGCCGTTCACGCAGGCGATCGCAAGAAACCCGGCGAGTATATCCCCTCGACGACGCCCATCTACGCCTCGTCGAGCTTCTTCTACGAGAAGGCCGAGGACCTCGAGAGCGTCTTCAACCAAGAAAAGACCGGGCAGGTCTATTCGCGCTACGGCAACCCGACCTGCTGCGCCCTCGAGGAGCAGGTTTCGGCGCTCGAAGGCGCGGACTTCGCCGTCTCCACCGCCTCGGGCATGGCCGCGGTCCATCTCGGCCTGATGGCGGCGCTGCTCGACGGCCGCAAGTCGATCGTCGCCGCCGACGTGCTCTACGGCCAGACGACCTCGATGCTGATGAAGGTGCTCGAGCCGCTCGGCATCGAGACGCGTTTCGCCGACCCGACCGACCTGGAGAAATTCGCGGCCGTCGTCGAGAAAGCGCAGCCCGGCTGCATCTTCATCGAATCCATCTCGAACCCGCTGTTGCGCGTGCCCGAGATCGACAAGGTCGCCGCCATCGCCAAACAGCACGGCGCGGCGCTTGTCGTCGACTCGACCTTCACAACGCCGGTCCTGCTGCGCCCGCTCGAGCTCGGCGCCGATATCGTCGTCCACTCGGCGACCAAGTACCTAAGCGGTCACGGCGACGTGTTGGGCGGTCTGGTGCTGGGCCGCGACGAGATCAAGCCGATCGTCCATTACCTGCAAAAGACCTTCGGCGCCAACATGAGCCCTTTCGAGGCCTACCTGGCGCAGCGCGGCGTCAAGACGCTGCCGCTGCGCATGGAAAAGCAGTGCCGCAACGCCGCCGTCGTCGGACGCACGCTGGCCGAGCGCGAGGACGTCGAGCGCGTCTACTACCCGGGCAATCCCGACCATCCGGATTACGAAACCTGCCGTCGCTTCTTCCCCGAAGGCCTGTTCGGCGCCGTCGTCAGCTTTGACCTGGCCGGCGGCCGCGAACGCGTCCTGGCCTTCATGGACGCCCTCGAGATGACCGTCCCAGCCACCAGCGTCGGCGACCTGCACACGATGGTGCTCTACCCGCCGATGAGCTCCCACCGCGACCTGGCGCCCAAACACCGCGAACGCCTGGGCATCGGCGACGGCTTGGTGCGCGTGTCAGTCGGAATCGAAGACGCCGACGACATCGTCGCCGACCTGGCCCAAGCCATCGAACGAACCAAGAAGCTGGCGCCGACGCCGGCGCTGGGGTGAAGGCCGCAGGTCCTAACCGCCGAGCGCCTCAAGCCGCACTACCCATTCGCGAAAATGAGGACATTCCTTGCGCATCCGCTCGACTGTCACGGCTCGGGCGGCAAGACGCCCGTCTATTGGCTTGCGGTAGGGCCTGAAGAGACTTGAGACGCGCTTCGACGGAGAGGTGTTTGGATCATCGTTGATGTCTTCCGGTGTTGGGAATTGTTCACGAATTTGCTGGAACGCCTGGGCGAGGTCCGGTCTCTCAATGCCGTCAGCGAAAGCTTCAGGATCACTGAAAAGCAACCCCTCAAACTCGTGAAGTTGCAGATAGGGAAGGAACCGAGCGTCCGGGCTGAGGTGCGGAACCTCTGCAGCAATATCATCCGCCATAGCGCTCTCGATGTTTAGCGCCTTATCTCGACCTGAAACGCTGTCTGGTACGGGCGTGCCAGGGAAGCCCCTACCAAGGCCATAGAAATCCAACATCGTCGAGCAGTACTCCGACACATCCTGCTTCAGAACAGCGAGCACATCCTTCTTCACCCGGGCGTAGTTGACTCTCCCACCTTTTTGTCCAGGAACTCCCAGAATAGTCGGCACAAGGAAAATTCGGCGGGACCAAAGAGTTGGCGCGAGCACGTCCTTGACAAAGGACTCTTCTGTTGGGCCCTCGACCACAACCCGGACCCGAATCATGAATCACCGTGACGCAGCGCGGGAGCCGGAGTGTCCTCCGGCTGTGGCTTCCCCCCTAGGACATTCTTCTGCCACAACTCGCCAAGCGAATAATCCTCGAGCCATGCGGACAAGTGGTCTGGGTCCAGGCGCTGAAACGTGGACTCTCCTTCGGTCCGCTCGACAATGATCACGTCGTCCGCCGCGAACTCGCTCAACAGCGGGGCGGACTGCGTCGAGACGATGACTTGACTATATCTCTGCGTCGCCTGCTGGAAGAGATTTGCCAAAAGCGTTAGGGCATAGGGGTGCAATCCGAGCTCCGGCTCATCAAATAGGATCGTTGAGGGCAACTCCGGCTGCAGCAGCGCGACCGCCATGCAAATGAACCGGAGAGTTCCGTCGGAGAGCTGGCTTGCGCGAAAGGGATAGTCGGATCCTCGCTGCAGCCATTCCAGTTGGATCAAGTCCGGCTTGTCCGGGACTGGGCGGAGCTTGAAATCATCGAAGAAAGGAGCGGCCAACCTGATGACATCGCGAATCCTTTCATACTCGCTGCGATTCGTCTCGCGAATCCGATACAGAAACGATGCCAAATTCTCGGCACTGGCCCGCAGCGCCTCATTGTCATTAATTGCGCCCTGGCGCCGCACTTCGGCTGTAGAGCTCGTATCGTGAAAGTGATACACAACCCAGCTCGAAACCGACTCGTAGACGTAGTGTGATACGCCAAGGGCGGCGCCTCGAACCCCCGGATCGTCTTTGCGTTCCTTGAGTTTCGCCTCTGGGTGTCCCGACCCCATTCGCGTCAGGGCGGTCCCGTAATCTCCCCAGAACACGGCAACTTCTCTTGCGAAGACGAGCCGGTTATCCGCCGTTGGTACGAGCTCGAACTCGTAGCCGTTGGACCCAAACCTGAGCTTGGCCGTCACACGCTCAGTGACTTTTGGCCCCAGGAACAGGCATGTGTCGGCTCCCCCCTCCCTAGCCACAGCCAATTGAAGGTTCTGATCAATCAGTTGTCGCAGCAGGTGGAAAAAACCGACGAAATTGCTCTTCCCGGCTCCATTCGCGCCGATCAGCACATTCAAGGGCCGAAGCTCGAAATCCTCCAGCTTCCGGATGGACTTGAATCCCTCGATCGTGAGTTGGCGAATCCCGCTCATAGCTGTCTCGGTCCGACAATCTTCTGAATGTATAAGATACCGCTTCATGCTGGCGGAACCGCTAGAGGCCGGAGCGCCTGTCCTGTTCCTAACCTCGGCAATCATGAGCGCGAAGGCCGTCATGCTTGCGATTGCTTTCTCCGCCTCCGCAACCGGCTATGTACCCGCCACGGCGACCACGATCTTCCCGCGCCCGCGCCTCCCCTCGACCTTACCCGCAAACGCCGCCTCCGCTTCCTCAAACGGAACCTCGGCGTCCACGAACGGCTTGATCTCGCCCTGGTCGAGCAGCTTCCCGACCCGCCTCAATTGATCCCCGCTGGGCTCGACAATGAAAAACGCATCCTTGGTGCGCTGATCGTCGGTCGCCTCGCCCCCGGCGGCGATCGTCACCAGCCGGCCGCTGGACCCCAACACGCCCCAAGAGCGCTGCAACGTCTCGCCGCCGACCGCATCGAACACCACATCGATATCTCGAACCGCATCCTCGAAGCGCGTCGCGTGATAGTCGATCGCCTGCTCGGCGCCCAACTCGGACAAGAAATCCACGTTGCGCGCGGAAGCCGTCGCGGAGACGTGAGCGCCGGCATTACGAGCCAACTGAACGGCATAAACTCCGACCGCGCCCGCGCCCCCATGGACCAGCACCCGCTCTCCCTGCCGCAGCTTGGCGCGATCGAACAGCCCCTGCCAGGCCGTCAGCGCGCCGATCGGAACCGACGCCGCCTCCGCATGCGTCAGCCGCGCGGGCTTCGGCGCGATCCACGAGGGCTGCGTGAGGCAATACTCCGCCAGCGCCCCGTCGGCGAACCAGTCGTTCATTCCATAGACTTCACGCCCGGGCTCGAAGCCGTTCACATCCTCGCCCAGCGCCTCGACCACACCCGAGAACTCGTGTGACGGCACGGCCCCCACACGCTTTTCGCCGTCCTTGTGATGCGTGGTGGGATACCAGACCAACTCGGTCGGGGTGACGCCGGCGGCTTTCACGCGAACCAGCAGCTCGCCGGGTCCGGGCTGCGGCTGCGGCGCCTGCGCCTCGCCGAGCGCGGCTCCGGCTCCTCCAGTCAGTCGCATGGTTCTCACAAGCGCCTCCAGACGAACAACCTTGCCTCATGGTAGATCCCCGACAGTCGGCCGGAGAGAGATTTGACATCGCGCCAACCGGCGGCGAAAACTAGCACGTGATCCGCACCGCGTCCTTCCTCTTCTTGCTCGCCGCCTTGGCGGTCCCGGCCTTCGCCCAAACCAAGCCCAACTTCGTTTTCATCCTCGTCGACGACCTCGGCTGGAAGGATCTCGGCTGCTTCGGCTCGAGCTTTTACGAGACGCCCAACGCCGACCGCCTGGCCGCCTCGGGCATGCGTTTCACCAACGCCTACGCCGCCTGCCCGGTCTGTTCGCCGACCCGCGCCAGCATCATGACCGGCAAGTATCCGGTGCGGAGCGGCATCACGACCTACATCAACCCGGGCGGCGGCAATCAGCCCGAGAATTGGAAGCGCAACACCAAGCTGCTGCCCCCGCACTACGCCGACCGGATGGCGCTCAGCGAGGTCACCATCGCCGAAGCGCTCAAGCAGGCCGGCTATGCCACGTTCTTCGCCGGCAAATGGCACTTGGGGCCGGAAGGCTTCTGGCCCGAGAATCAAGGGTTCGACATCAACAAGGGCGGCATCGAGCGCGGCGGCCCTTACGGCGGCGACAAATACTTCTCGCCCTACGGCAATCCCCGCCTAGAAGACGGGCCCAAGGGCGAACACCTGCCCGCGCGGCTGGGACGCGAAACCGCCTCCTTCGTGCGCCGCAACGCCGCCGAAGGCAAGCCGTTCTTGGCCTATCTCGCGTTTTACTCGGTCCACACGCCGCTGATGACTCGCGAAGACCTCGAGCGCAAGTACCGCGACAAGGCTAAGCTGATGCTCTTCGAGGGGCCGCGCTTCATTCCCGAAGGATTTCGCGAGGCGCGCCAGATTCAGGACCACGCCGTCTACGCCGGCATGGTCGAAGCCATGGATTCGGCCGTCGGCGAGGTGCTCGACGCCATCGAGGGCGGCGGCGTCGCCGACAACACGGTCGTCATCTTCATGTCCGACAACGGCGGCCTGAGCACGTCGGAAGGCTCGCCGACGTCCAACGCCCCGTTGCGCGGCGGCAAGGGCTGGATCTACGAAGGCGGCATCCGCGAGCCGATGATGATCCGCGCGCCGGGAGTCACCAAGGCCGGCACGGTCAACGACACGCCGGTCACCAGCACCGACTTCTACCCCACGATCCTGGCGCTCGCCGGTCTGCCGCCGCGGCCCGAACAGCACGTCGACGGCACCAGCCTGGTCCCTTGGCTGCGCGGCGAACCGGCGCCGCACGAGCCCCTCTTCTGGCACTATCCGCACTACGGCAACCAGGGCGGCCCGCCCGCCGGCGCCGTCCGCCAAGGCCCCTGGAAGCTCATCGAGATGTATGAGGACAGCACGCTCGAGCTCTACAACCTCGACCGCGACATCGGCGAAAAGTACAACCTGGTCGAGCTGTATCCCGACCGCGCCCGCGACCTCCACAAGCAGCTCAGTCTCTGGCTCGATGCGACCGGCGCCGTGATGCCGGCTCCCAACCCCAACTACGACCCGGCCAAGCTCAACGGCCGGCGCCCCTGAACGAAAAGCCCCAAGGGCGCCCACAACGACAACCGCGGAGCAAGATCCCTGGCCGTCGGGGAGGGGTCGTCGAGCAACCGCAAATCGTTACGTCTGCAACGTTCTCGCGCGGCGCGGAACCGAATCGGCCTCCCGCCTGAACTTCCCATGTATGGGGTCACGCGCCGGCCGCAACACCGGCGACGCGCAGGACCCTGTATCTAAGACGAAACGGAGGAACATTGATGAGATCGACAAAGATACTGGTTCTGGCGGCGGCCGCCTGCGTCGGATTGCTGAGCGCGAGCGCAGCGCGTGCGGGCGTCGGCGCCGTTTACACGATGAGCAACGGCATCGCCGCCAACGAAGTTTGGGCGTTCGACCGCGGCGCCGACGGATCGCTGGAGCCGGCCGGCTCCTACTCGACCGGAGGACAAGGCACCGGCATGGGGCTCGGCAATCAGGGCGGCGTCATCTTGACGGCCGACGAACGCTTTCTGTTGGTCGTAAACGCCGGCAGCAGCGACGTATCGGTATTCAAAGTCACGAACGGCGGGTTGCAGCTAACCGACACGGAATCGTCCGGCGGCGTGATGCCGATCAGCGTCACCGCATACAAGGATCTGGTCTACGTCTTGAACGCCGGATCGAGCGACATCGCCGGCTTCCAACTGAGCAATAAGGGCAAGCTTTCGCTGCTGCCGGGCTCGATTCAACCGGTTTCCGCGCCGGGCGTGGCCCCCGCGCAGATCGAGTTCGATCCCTCGGGAAGCGTGCTCGTCGTGACCGAGAAAGACACCAACAAAATCTTGACCTACAAGGTCGGTCATGACGGCGTCGCCTGGGCGCCGACGGTCCACGACGCCGCCGGCGTCACGCCGTACGGATTCGCTTTCGGCAAGCGCGGTCAGCTCGTCGTCTCCGAGGCCGCGGGAGGCGCGATGGGCGCCGCCACCGCCTCGTCCTACGAGCTTTCGAAAGGCGGCGACCTCGACACGATTACTCCCGCCGCCTCGGCCAACGGCTCCGCGGCCTGCTGGGTCGTGATTACCGGGAACGGCCGCTTCGCCTACACGTCGAACACGGCCAGCAATAACCTGTCGATTTTCGAGATCGGCTTCGACGGCGAGCTGACATTGCTCGGCGCGCAACCGACCGGCCCAGGCCCGCTCGATTCGGCGGTGACCAACAACTCACGCTTCCTGTACGTGTTCAACAACGGCGACGGAACTCTCTCCGGTTTCCGCGTCGAGTCCGACGGTTCGCTAACCCCAATCCCGCTCGACGTCAACGGGCTCGCGGGCGCCAACGGCTTGGCCGCTCGCTGAGCCGACCGCCGCAATTCGCGGCGTTGCAGGTTCGGCCGCTTGTCCCCCGGCGGCCGAACCTCGACAATAACGTCGATGCTTCATCGACTCCTCACCGCCGGCCTCGTCGCCGCTCTGGCGCTTTCCGCCGCGCCCCGCCCCCACATTCGCGCCCTGATCGTCGTCGGTCAAAACAATCACAAGGATTGGCCCGAGACGACGCCGCTGCTCGAGTCCTACCTCGAGGAGACCGGTTTGTTCTCCGCGGTGGACGTCGTCACGACGCCGCCCGAAGGGCAGGACATGAGCACCTTCGCTCCGAAATTCTCCGACTACGACGTCGTCGTCTCGAACTACGCCGGCGACCCATGGCCCGAGAAGACGCGCATCGCCTTCGAGCAGTTCGTCGCCAAGGGCGGCGGCTTCGTCTCGATCCACGCCGCCGACAACGCCTTCCCCGATTGGCCCGAGTACAACCAAATGATCGGCGTCGGCGGTTGGGGCTACATGGGCGCCAACAAGCTCTTCCGCGATCAAGCCTCCGGCCCGTACCTGCGCCTGCGCGACGGCAAGTGGGTTCGCGACGCGAAGACCCCCGGCCCCGGCGGACACCACGGCGAGCGCCACGAGTTCAAGATCGTGGTTCGCGACGCCGACCATCCGATCGTCAAGGGGCTGCCCAAGGCCTGGATGCACGTCGAGGACGAGCTCTACGACCAGCTTCGCGGCCCCGCCAAGAACGTCGACGTCATCGCCTCGGCCTACTCCGACCCGAGCACCCGCGGCACCGGCGAGGACGAGCCGATCTTGATGGCCATCCCCTACGGCAAGGGACGCGTCTTCCACACGACCCTCGGCCATAACGCGCTCGCAATGCGAGGAGTCGGCTTCATCGTCACGTTTCAGAGGGGAACCGAGTGGGCGGCGACCGGCAAGGTCACGCAGCCGGCGCCGGAGAAGTTCCCGACGGAAGATCACACGCTCTCGCGCTAAGCCGTCAGGACTTGATGGAAGATCGGCGGTCGCCGACCGATCGACCCGCGCTCGCCGCGGCGACCTTCTCGCCCAGCGAAGCCAGACTCCTGGCTTCGCTCGGGGCGGGCAGGGCTTCGCGATGGCGCCGCTCGAGAATATCGTTCAGCGAGGCATCGTGCTCGGGGCCCGCCGTGCTCACCAGGCCCAGCAGCACCCAAACCGCACCCGCCGGCAAGCCGGCAAGCCGGAAGCCGATCATGAAGACGAGAATCGCCGCCGCCGTCGAGGCCAGCAGAAGTCCGCAAGTCCCCGTGGTGAGTTCTAGAGCCGACAACTGAAGCAAATGATCGATGGCGTGCACGAAGTGTTTCCTTTGAGTCTCTACGTTGCGACGCCCGCGCAACCGGACACAATACAACGGCGGTATTAATGAAGCCTAAGGAATACCCCGCAAACGGCTAGGGCGAACGTCTGAGCGAAGTACTGATACGAAGCGCGATCTACAGCGCCCGCGCCAATTCGACGAACGTCCGCACGCCCATTCCCGTAGGGCCTTTGGGCATTTCGGGCTTGTTCTCCTCGATCCAGGCCGTACCGGCGATGTCGAGGTGCGCCCAGGGCGTTGGGTCGGCGAATTGCTTCAAGAACATGGCCGCGGTGACCGCCCCGCCCCAGCGCTGACCAATGTTCGGCAAGTCGGCCACGCCGCTCTTGAGCATCTCCTTGTATTCCTCGTCGAGCGGCATCGGCCAGACCTTCTCGCCGGTCGCCTCGGCGGCGTTGAACACTTGGTCGAGCCAAGCGTCGTCGTTACCGAACAGCCCGGCTCGCTCGTATCCCAGCGCCACCACGATCGCTCCGGTCAGCGTGGCGGCGTCGACCAGCCGGTTGCAGCCCAGCTTCTGCGCGTAGGTCAACGCATCGGCGAGGATCAGCCGGCCTTCGGCGTCGGTGTTGAGCACTTCGACCGTCTTGCCCGACATCGTCCGGACGACATCGCCGGGGCGTTGCGCCGCGCCGCCCGGCATGTTTTCGACCGAGGGAACCACGGCGGTCACCGGAATCGGCGGCTTGAGCGCGGCGATGGCTTGCATCGCTCCGAGCATCGCCGCGCCGCCCGCCATGTCGTATTTCATGCGGTCCATCTCGGCGGCCGGCTTGATCGAGATGCCGCCGGTGTCGAAGGTCACCGCTTTGCCCACCAGACCCAGGTGCGCCTCGCCCGCCGGTTTGTCGGGCCGATACCGCACGATCATCATCACCGGCTCTTCGGCGCTGCCTTGGGCTACGCCCAACAAGGCGCCCATGCCCAGCTCGGCCATGTGAGCGCGGTCGAGGACCTCGAACTCGAGTCCCGCTTCTTCCGCCATCGAGCGCGCTCGCTCGGCCAACACCGTGGGCGTGAGGATGTTGCCCGGCTCGTTCGCCAAGCCGCGCGCGAAGTTCTGCCCCGATGCGATGGCGCGCCCCGCCGCAATCGCATCGGTAAGGTCGCCGTCGGCGGCGATGACCAGCTCGTCGATCGAGCCTTTGGCGATGTCCTCGGTCTTGTGGACGCCTGTTTCAAAGCCGCCGAGCAGCACTCCTTCGACGATCGCCTGCACGTGGCCCGGATCGGGACAGGCGAAGGCCAACTTGCTGATTCCCTTCGGTTTGAGCAGCCGAACGGCGGCCGCCGCGGCACGCCTCGTCAAATGCTCGGTCGCTTCGGCCGGCTTGCCCGCCCCGATCAACAGCAGCCGCGTCGCCGCGATGCCCTCGGGCCTGTGGATCAGTGTCGTTTCGAGCTTCTTGCCCGAAAACTCGCCCGTGTCGGCAAGCTCGGAAAGCAGCCCGCCGGTCCAGGCATCGATGCGTCCGTCCGGCCCATCATCGTCGTCAATAAGCGGAACGAGGGCGACGAGCGCATCGGCCGCAATCTTAGCGGCGGGCTCCGGGGTGGTTTGAATCTTCATGCCAAGCGCCATTCTATCGGGAAACGCGCAGCGACCTTATCGCCGTCGCATCAGCGCTTGGCGCATCTCGCGCTCGGTTTCGCGTTGCTTGATGGTTTCGCGCTTGTCGTGAAGCTGCTTGCCCTCAGCCAGAACCAACTCGACCTTGATCTTGCCGTTTTTCAAGTACAGCTTGGCGGGAATCAGCGTCTGACCCTTCTCGCGCGTCTTGCCGATCAGGCGGTTGATCTCCTGCCGGTGCATCAGCAGCTTGCGCACCGCCGTCGGTTCGTGATTCCAGCGGTTCGCCTCGATGTAAGGGCTGATGTGGGCGTTGAACAGCCACAGCTCGTTGTCTTTGATCGCCGCGTAGGCGTCGAGAAGCTGCACCTTGCCGGCGCGGGCGGACTTGACTTCAGGGCCGCTTAAAACAATTCCGGCCTCAAATGTTTCAAGGAACTTGTACTTGTGGCGGGCTCTGCGATTGTCGGCCAGGATCTTGATTCCTTCCTGCTTTACCATTCCTTCTGCACGCCTCGCCGCGCTCCGCCGTCAAGCTTCTTAGAAGCGGCGGTCCGCCTGGACGCCGCGAGCATCCCAAAATGACGGACCGTCCCCTTAGATTGGCACGAATTGCGGCTGCGTTACAGCGGCCGGCCTGCGCCCTGCTGCTGGCTCTCACCCTGCTCGGGTCTCTCGCTTTAGCCGGAACGCGAAAAGCCAAGAACCTGTACGAGCAGGGCCGCGCCGCCGAAGTGCAGAAAAACTACGACGAGGCGCTGGCGCTCTACGAGCAGGCCGATCTGGAAGATCCCAAGGACCACCGCTATGAGTTGGCGGTGCGCCGCACGCGCTTCATCGCCGCGCAGACCCACGTCGATCAGGGCCGCCGCCTTCGCGACCAGGGCCAATTCGAGGAAGCTCTGGCGCACTTCCAGCGCGCCATGACCATCGACCCGTCGCTGACCGTGGCCGCGCAGCAGTACCGCCGCACGCTGGAGCTGGTCGAGCGTCGCGACCACGCCGGGGAAGAGCAAGGCGCGGGCGCCGCGGGCAAGGACTCCCAGAGCAACCAGGAGGCGAAAGACCTCACCGCCAGCGTCGTCGATCTCGACCGGCTCGAACGCGAACAGAAGGTCGATTCTCTCAAGCCGCCGCCGGATCTCAAACCGATGTCGACCGAGCCGATCAACGTCACCATGAGCCAGCAGGCCACCGTGGTTTTCGAGACCATCGGCAAGCTCGCCGGCATCAACGTGTTGTTCGATCCCGAGTTCCAAGACAAGAAGATCGACATCTCGATCCAGAACGCCACCCTGCCCGACGCCCTGGACTACGCCAGTCTCATCGCCAAGACCTACTGGAAGCCGATCACGCGCAACGCCATCTTCGTCACCAACGACTCCACCAACAAACGCCGCGACTATGAGGAAGAAATCGTCAAGACGATCTACCTCAACAACGTCGCCACCCCGCAAGAGCTGCAAGAGATCGTGACCGCCATTCGCGGCCTCACCGATATCCGGCGCATGTTCCCGGTCACGTCGATGAATGCGCTCGTGCTGCGCGGCACCGAAGCCAAGCTGGCGCTCGCCGAGAAGGTCGTGCACGACATCGACAAGGCGCGGCCCGAGGTGATCATCGACGTGCTCGTGATCGAGTCGGCGAAATCGCGCACGCGAGAGCTCGGCATTTCGCCGGTTTCCGGCGACGGCAACGGCATCAGCATTCCCCTGACGTTCACCGGCGGCGGCGTTGCGTCGGGCGACAGCGCTTCGTCGTCCCTGCCTTTGAATCGCGTAGGCAGCGTCGGCTCGGCCGATTGGGTGACGACTCTTCCCGGCGGGCAATTGACGGCGCTGTTCACGAATTCCGACACCAACCTGCTGCAATCGCCGCGCATTCGCGCCACCGACAATCAGCAGGCCAGCCTGCGCATCGGCGACCGCATCCCGATCGCCACGGGCAGCTTTCAGCCGGGCATCGGCGGCGTCGGCGTCAACCCGCTGGTCAATACGCAGTTCAACTACACCGATGTCGGCGTCAACGTCGACCTGACGCCCAAAATTCACAACGATCGAGAGGTCTCCCTGCATGTGGAGATCGAAATTTCGAACGTGCGCGGCTTTCAGGACATCGGCGGCATCAGCCAGCCGATCATCGGACAGCGCACGATCACCCATGACATTCGTCTCGAAGAGGGCGAGGCCAGCATCCTCGGCGGCCTGAACCAATCGCAAGTGTTCAAGACCAAGTCGGGCGTGCCGTTTTTGGGCGAGATCCCGCTGCTGGGCAAGCTGTTCAGCATCACGCGCGTCGAGCACAACGATAACGAAGTCCTCGTCGTGCTGATCCCCCACATCGTACGCCTGCCGATGATCGACGAATCCAACCTCAAGGAAGTGGCTTCGGGCACCGACCAGGTCTTCGAGGTGCGCTACAAACAGCCGAAGAGCGAGGCCTCGGCGCTGCCGCCGATCGGAGCCGCGGCGCAGCAGGAGCAGCAGACCGCGGCGCAAACGCCGGCGCCCCCCGCGCAAACGACTCCGGCGCCCGCCGCCCCGGGCGAGCCGACTCCGGCTCCGACCGAGCCGGCCGCCGCCGTCGAGCCCGCTCCCGGCCAGCCCGCTCCGGCCGCAACCGAAGCGCCCCCCACGCCGCCCGAGCCGTCTTCGGACGCCCGCCTGACGTTCGCGAGCACGACCGGCGAGGTGGGGGTCAACAACGAGGTGACCCTCGACGTTCTTGCGGACAACGTCACCGACATGTTCGGCAGCCCGTTGCGCATCTCCTACGACCCCAAGATCTTGAACCTCGAAGAGATCACTCGCGGCGACTTTTTGGCCGGTCCGGAGCGCACGGATTTGATCTTCTCGCGCAACATTCGAAACCAAGTGGGCCAGGCGGCTGTCAATATCTCTAGATTCCCCGGCACCGGCGGCGCCAACGGCCGCGGAACGCTGATTCAATTGCGTTTCAAGGGCGTGGCCGCCGGGCAGACGACGGTCAACGTCGTGCCGGCCGGCGCTCGCGTGTCGACCGGGCAGCCCCTGCAAATGCAACCGGCGCAGATGCAAGTCACCGTGAGGTAAGGCTACTCGAGACGATGCCAGCACGTTCGCAGCGCAGATCCAGCCGCGCCGGCTTGACCCTGATCGAGCTGATCGTGGCTTTCACGATCCTGTTGATCCTCTCGACGATGTCGTTGCCGCTGGCCAAGGTGAAGGTGCGGCGCGAGAAGGAGCGCCGCCTCCACGAGGCCCTCTACGAGATGCGCACGGCCATCGACCGCTACAAGGACGCCGCCGACCAGGGCCTGCTTGGCCAGCAAGACCCCGACAATCACGGTTATCCGGAAAGTCTCGACATCCTGGTCGAAGGCGTCGAAGTCAACTCCAATGCGGGCATGGGAGGCACGGGCGCGCAGGGCATGAGCGGCATGTCGGGCATGACTCCCGCCTCTCGCATGGGCTCTCCCGGCATGGGCCAGCAGCGTGGCGGCTTCGGGCAACAACAGTCAGGATTCGGCGGACAGGGCGGGTTCGGCCAGCAACGCGGGGGGATCGGCCAAAGCGGCTCCAGCTTCGGCTCAAACCGATCCGGAGGTTCGAGCGGGTTCGGCCAGTCCGGCCGGTCGAGCGGGTTCGGCCAGTCCGGCTCCAGCGGAGTCGGTTCGCGCGGCGATTCGAACGACAAAGACGGCGAGCAAAAGAAAATGCGTTTCCTGCGCAAGATTCCGGTCGATCCCATGACCGGCCGCGCCGAGTGGGGCATGCGTTCGGTGACCGATTCTCCGGATTCGATGAACTGGGGCGGCGACAACGTCTTCGACGTGTTCTCGCTCACCATGGAAAGCTCCCTCGACGGAGTTCCTTACAGTCAGTGGTAGGTCGATGAACCGCAAAGGATTCACTCTCATCGAGATCATGGTCGTGATGGCGATCATCGTGACCATCCTTGCGGTCGCCGTGCCGTTCTACACGACATCGATGGTGCGGGCGAAAGAATCCGTGCTGCAGAGCAATTTGTTCACGATGCGCTCGGTAATCGATCAGTACACCTACGACCGCGAAGAGCCGCCGCAATCGCTCGACGATCTTGTCCGCGAGGGCTACTTGCGCGAGATTCCCTACGATCCGTTCACCGAATCGCGCAACTCCTGGAAGGTCATCAACGACTCGGGGCCCACCGGCGAGCCCGGGGTTTATGATGTTCGGAGCGGTTCCGACCGCATCTCCCTTAGCGGGACCCCTTACAGCGAGTGGTAAATGTCGGTAGTCGAAGTCTATTCGACCAAACAAGAAGCGGCCTCGAAAGCGGGCGACTACATCCTCGAAAAGCTCCAGGAGGCGTCAAGCGAATCGAAACAGGCCAAGCTGGCGGTTTCGGGCGGCTCGACGCCGAAGCTCATGTTCGAGCACATGGCTGTCCAGGAGTTCGACTGGCGCAAGCTCACTCCTTTTCTGGGTCGACGAGCGCATGGTGCCGCCGGGCAACGAGCAAAGCAACTTCACCATGACCGATCAGGCGCTGGTGCGGAAAGTCGGATTGCGGGACAAGCAGGTGCGCCGCATTCATGGCGAGCTGCCGCCGGCTGACGCCGCCGAGCGCTACCGCGAGGAGCTGCGAGCATTCCTTCCACGCCCGGAACGGCGAGATGCCGAGCTTCGACGTGATTCACCTGGGCATGGGCGCCGACGGCCACACCGCCAGTCTGTTCCCGAACGAGCCGCTGATCGCCGATCGCCGCGGCATCGCGGCGTCCGTATACTCGACCTCGCAGAAAGCCTATCGCGTGACGCTGTTGCCCGGCGTGCTGCTCAACGCGCGAAACACCGTCTTCCTGGTCACCGGCGAAGACAAGGCCGCCACCCTGAAGGCGGTGCGCGAAGGTCCGGAAGACTTTCTCGCTCATCCCGCGCAAATGGTCGACCGCCTCGGCGCCAACGTCGTCTGGTTCGTCGACGAAGCCGCCGCCTCGCAACTCACTCGATAAGAGCAGTTGCTAAAGTCGAAGCGGAGGGCCCTTGTCCGATTCGAAATTGATCCTTTCGGCGCGCGAAGGATACGACCGCTGGGCGCCTCTCTACGACGCCAAGCGCAACCCGGCGGTCGCCCTCAAGGAGCGCGAGATCGGCAGGCTGCTGGGCGCCGTCAAAGGTTTGCGTGTCGCCGATCTCGGCTGTGGGACCGCACGCAACTCGCTCGCCATGGCCGCGGCCGGCGCCGACGTGACGGCGGTCGATTTCTCCGAAGGGATGCTGGCGCAAGCTCGCCGCAAGCCGGGTGCGGGGAAGGTCCGTTTCATCGTCCACGACCTCGAAAGCCCGCTGCCGCTCGAATCGGCGGCGTTCGACCGCGTGTTGTGCTCGCTGGCGCTCGAACACGTGCGCAATCTCGACGTCGCCTTCAGCGAAATGGCGCGTATCTGCCGTCCCGACGGCCGCGTCATCGTCATCGAGATGCACCCGGCGATGCTGCTCAAGGGCGTCAGCGCGCACTTTCACGACCCCAAGACCGGCCAGGACATCCGGCCGCGAAGCGTCGGTCATCAGATCAGCGATTTCGTCATGGCGGCCGTTCGCGCCGGGCTGGCGATCGAAGAGATGAACGAGTTTCTCGATCAAGACAAGCACGCCGGCTGGCCGTTGCTGCTCACCATGCGGTTTCAGTCCTATGGAACATCCACAGCGACAACCGCGAAGCTTGAGCCCTGAGCGTCAAAGTCTGTGTGAAAACGCCGGCGCGACCTCGTCCGGAGGACGAAGCAATCGATAGCCCAGGGTCGAGCAGAGCGGAACCCGGGGCCTTAAAGCGCGATCCAAGATAGTCTTTCCAATACTTTCCGTCTAGTCGATCCCCGGATTCCGCTCCGCCCGATCCGGGGCTGTTCGTTGCTCCGCCCTTGCGGCTCAACACGCGCATCTCGTTTTCAACAGACTCGCGAGGGAGTGGCCTTTCGAGCAACCGAAGACGACAAACCGCTTCCTGACTGACGTGCGCGGCGCATACTTTGGGTCATCACCGCGGGCCAAGCGGGTGATTTCCAAAGCTTTTCCACGCACTCTACGACGACAGCTCGCGAATCGCGTCGGGCAAGTAGCCGAGGATGTCCATGGCGAGCATCGCCTGCTCACTCAGATCCGCGGCGGCGCGCTCGCCCGCCAGTCCATGCAGATAGACGGCCCCGGCGACGACCGTTTCGACCGGCAGCTTCGGGAATTGCGCGAGAAATCCCGCGATCATGCCGAGCAGCACGTCCCCCGAGCCGCCCGACGCCATGCCCGGCGTGCCGGTCGGGTTGACGAAGACGCGCCCGTCGGGGCAGGCGGTCAGCGTGCGGTCGCCCTTGAGCACGACGTAGGCTCGCTGGCCTTTTGCGATGTCCCGCGCGACGCCGATGCGATCCCCTTGGACTTGGTCGATCGTCAGACCGCTCAGCCGCGCCATTTCCCCCGGATGCGGCGTCAGCACGAGCGTCTTGGTGCGCCGCGGCCACGGCTTTTTGTCGACTGCGGCGAGCGCCGTAAGGCCGTCCGCGTCGACGACGAGCGGCTGCTCGACCTCGGCGACCAGCCGCCGCACGAGCGCCTGATTCTCCGGCGCCGTCCCCAGACCCGGGCCGAGGGCCACGACCGTGGCGCGCTCGAACCACGAGTCATCGACCGACAAATCGCCCATCGAGCCGTCTTCGAGCTCTTCCGCCGGAATCGTCATCAGCTCCGGAGTCGCCGCAACGATCAGCGAGGCAGCGTGACGGGCCGTGATCACCGTCGTCAGACCCGCGCCCGAGCGTGCCGCCGCCGTGCCCGCCATCACCGCCGCGCCGGGCTTCGAGCGCGACCCCGCGACCACGGCCACGTGTCCGAAAGTCCCCTTATTGGCCGAGCGATCGCGCGGCCTGACCAGGGGCGCGACATCGCGCCGCTCCATCAGCCACAAAGGCTCGCCCGGCAGATCCGCCAGCAGCTCATCGCTCGTGCCGATGCGGCCAACGCGAAGCTCGCCCACGCTCCAGCAATTAGGAGCGATCGCTTGCGAGATCTTCGGCGCCGTAAAGGTGACCGTCAGATCCGCGGGGCAAGTCGGCTCGGCGGCCTCGCCCGTGTCCGACGGCATGCCCGAGGGCATGTCGACCGCGATGAATCGCGCATGAGAGAAATTGTCGCGAAGGTCGCGAATCACATCCGCGAGCAGGCCGCGCGCGGGGCCGGAGAGCCCTGTGCCGAGCAGCGCGTCGACGACCAGAGTAGCCCGCAACGTCCGGTCAAGCAGGCCCTTCCAGGCCTCGAACGTCCGCGCCGACCGCACCTTGACGCCGACCGCCTCCAACATCTTCAAGTTCGCCGCCGCGTCGCCTTTCAGGTCCTTCTTCGATGCGAACAAGACGACTGTCAGGTCCGGAGCCAACCCACGAATCGTAAGCTGCCGGGCCACGGCCAATCCGTCGCCGCCGTTGTTGCCTTTCCCGCAAAGGACCAGAATCCGATGCTCGGCGAGCGGCGAGAACGCCTCCGCCATCGCCTCGACCGTTCGCGAGGCGGCGTTCTCCATCAGCACGATGCCCGCGACGCCGGCCTCGATCGTCAGGCGATCGGCCTCGCGCATCTCGGCGGCTGTCAAAATCCGCCGCACTACTCCTCGACCTCATGCTCGAGCTTGTGCAGCTTCGAGCGCTCGCCCATCGCGATCAGCACGTCGCCCGCGTGGATCGTCGCCCCGCCGGGCGGATTGAACTCCATCGCGCCGCTCTGGCGCATGATCGCCAGCACGATCACGCCGTACTTCTGGCGTAGCCGGCTTTCTTCCAGCGTGCGGCCCGCCACCGTGCTCTTGTCGGCGACGCGCACCTGCTCGATGTCGAGATCGAGCGCCGAGCCTTCGCGAAACGCCGACGCCACATCGAGAAAGCTCAGGACATGGGGTCGCAGCAGCGCCTGCGCCAAGCGGTGCCCGATAAAGCCGTAAGGCGTGAAGACCGTCGCCGCGCCCGCCCGCCGCAGCTTCTCCTCCGCTTGCTCATCCGAAGCGCGCGCCGCGATGCGCAGATCCGGGTTGAGCACCCGCGCCGACAGCACGACGTAAACGTTCGCCGCGTCCGACCCGATCGCCGCCACCAGGCCCTTGGCTCGCTTGATGCCGGCTTGCAGCAGCGTGTCGTCGTGCGAGGCGTCCGCGACCAGCACGGGAATGCCCTGCTCTTCCGCCCAGTGCCCGCGCTCCTCGTTGTTGTCGATCAGCACGACCTTCGCTCCGGATCGCGTCAACTCTCGAATGACGCCGCGGCCCACCCGGCCGGAGCCGCAAACGATGTAGTGGTCCGATACCTTGTCAAGCATGCGCGTGTTCTTCCGTTTCTCAAAATAGTTTCCCAGCTCGAGCTGCAGCACGATGTCGCTCATGATGCCGATCGCCGCGAACACCACCGTCACTCCCACCATCAGCAGCACCGACGTGAACAACCGCCCGTCCGTGCTCAACGGATGAATCTCCCCGTACCCGACCGTGGTCAAGCTGATCAGCGACATGAAGAAGCTGTCGAACCACGTCCAGCTCTCGATGAAGCGATACCCGACCGTGCCCATCAGCAGCACCGTGGTGAGCAGCCCGGCGATCAAAGCCAGCTTCCGCCCCGCCCTCATGCCAAGCGTCTCGCCAGCAGCATCGTCATATCGTCTTGCAGCTCCGGACTGCCCGTCCAGTGATCGACATCCTGCATCACGCGGGAGATGATCTCGTCGATCGGCCGGTCCGATTCCTTGCACAACAGATCCGCCAGCCGCTGCTCGCCGAATTCCTGCTGATACGGATTCTCGGGCTCGGTCACGCCGTCGGTGAACGCCGTCAGAACGTCGCCGCACTCGAGCCGCACCTCGCGCGCCTCGTACTGCGCCGACGCAAAACGCTCCCACGACCATGCCGGTCACTTCGAGCTCGGTCAACGTCGGCTGCTCCCCTCCGTCGCTACGCACCACCAGCGGCGGCAGGTGTCCGGCGTTGGCGTAGGCCAGCGAGCCGGTCGCCGGGTCGTAGACCCCGAAGAACAGCGTCGCGAACTTGTTGGCGGCCGTGCCGGCGAAAAGCTGTCGGTTGGTCTCCGAGACGATTGCCGCCACCGCTTCTTGCGGATCGGCGTTCAGCAGCCGGCCGAGCTGCGTGCGCACGGTCGAATGCACCGCCGCCATCACCAGCGCCGCCGAGATGCCTTTGCCCGACACGTCGCCGAAGCAGATCGCGACCCGCCCGTCCGACAGCAGCACATAGTCGTAGAAGTCCCCGGACACCAAGCGCGCCGGCCGGCACACGCCCAACACTTCGAAGTTGTCCAGGTGCGGCGCCTCGCGTGGGAACAGTTGCGCTTGCACTTCGTTGGCGATCGCCAACTCGGACTCCAGACGCTGCCGCTCGCGCTGATCGACGATCAGCTTCCCGATCGAGTCGGTCATCGAGTTGAAGGTGCGCGCCAATTCGGTGAGCTGCGTGTACCCCTTCGCCGGCACGCGATGAGCAAAGTCGCCCTTCTCCACATGGCGGGCGCCGACGTACAGATCGTTGATCGCGCCCGTGATCGTGCGGGTCAACGAAACCGCCACGACCGTCGAGATCAACAAGGTCACGCTGAGGACGCCGATCAAGACGTAGGCGAGCGTGCGGGCGATTTGTCCCATCTCGTCCGACTGATTCTTGAACGCCTCGCGCAGCACAGCCGACGATCGCGTGATCAATCGCAAGACAGCCTCTTGGCGGATCTCGCCGGTTTGCCAGTCGAGGACGGTGGTATAGGCCCTCCAAACCACCGGCCAGTCGAAAGGATGCGCCGGCGAGGGCAGCCGCATCTGCAGCGGACGATCCTGCTCGCCGCGTGACGGGCGGATTTCAGGCATATCGGCCGCCTGCGCGACGAGTGGATTGCCGCCGCCGGCCGCGGGCGCCGCCGAGGAGGGCGACGACGAAGAGGTTCCAGCCGGGGCTGCAGGCGGAACATTGGGCGGAACGTTGCGCGTGAATCCCGTGAAGCCGGCTTCGGGCTCGACCACGCCCAGTCCCGGCATGAAGTCGAGCAGATAGTCGCGCGTCAGAGGAATCATCAGCAGCAGCGACGGCGACCCGCGCTGATACTCGGCGTAAGCCGCCAGGTAGAGCTCGCCCTTGAGCCGCACCACGCCGCGGTAGCTTTCAAGGCTCGCCGGCGGGTCTTCCATCTTGAAGCCTTCCGGAAAGGAGATCGGCCCGTCCGGAGTCTCGAAGCGCACCAGAATGCCGGGGTAGCGCTGGCGAGCGTCAGCGAGAAAACGGGCGCCGACCTCGCGAGCTTGGGCCGAGCTGCCGGCGCGCAGCTCCCAGGCCAGCGAATCCGCCGTGGCGTACAACGCCTCGGCGCGCTTGTCGATCTCGTTGGAGGTCATGTACGCCGCCAACGGCCCGAAGACCAGCGCCAACCCGGCCGCGGCCGACAGGACCGCAAGCAGCAGCGGGATCACGCCGACAAAGATGAAGACCGCGGCCATGCGATGCCGCACCCGCCAGAGAAATCGCCGCGTCAGCACCCGCACCAGCCGGTACAGCACGCGCGTCAGGACGATCGCGCCGATGACGTAGAGAGCGACCTGCAGGGCGACGCGGATGCCGTACACCGCCCCGGACAGCGGCTCCAGGGGCCAAAGGAACAAATAGCCCGCCAGCAGCGCCAGCAGCAGGCGTTCCCAACGGCTCAAACGGCTGTAGAGGCGGCTCACGGGCACCTAAAGGATCGCGCAAACAATTGCCGCTAAGCCAGCCCCGCCCGAGACCGAGTCGGATCGAGAGCCGCGATCAGCGGATCGAAACGGTCACATTGGGCAAGCTCGAAGCGCCGCCCGCCGTCAGCACGACCGGCGTCCGCCCGGTCGGAGCGTTCGCCGGTACGACGAGGTTGACCTGGACCAGGCCAGCGAAACCGGGCGCCATTCCCGCGAAAGTCACCGCCGCCGGCGCTCCGCCGACTGTCGCCGTTATCTGCGCCTTGAGCCGGCTCAGAGGAGCCGCGCCGGCGAGCTCGCCGGCCGCCAAAGGCGGATCGACTGCGCCGCCGCCCGTCGCATACAGCACGACGACTTCGCCGCGCGCCGCCGGGTTCGAGGGTGAGTTGATCGAGCCGTCCTGGTTCAGGGCGATGGCGCGGCCTTCGGAGGCGAACAGCGCGGGCATCGCCGCCGCGACCGGCATCGACGATCGCCGGGCTGCGCACGCCTTGATCAATCACCTCGACCGCTACGTCCTGTCCCGGCGTGAGATCGAACGGCGCCTGTGCGTTGATCTGACCCTCGCTGACATAGAACAAAGGCGCCGCGCGCCCGCCGACCACGACCTGCACCTCGCTCTCGCCCTCGGTTAATCGCCCGCTGATCGAATCGATCACTCCCGGAGTTCCCGAGGCGGGTCCCAAATCCACGCCGAAAATCGAGAAAATCATCCCCGGCGCCAAAGGCCCGCCGGCGAAGCTGGCCGCGTTGACCACTCCCTCCGCGGGAAAAGACGGCCGCGGCAGCGGCGCGATGACCTCAATCGCGCCGGTCAGCACCGCCAGCTCGCCCGAGGCGTTTCTCACCGCCGCGGTCAACGTCCCCAGCGGCGCGTCGTCCGCTACGGTCACAAAGAACCGCAGCCTTGGAAAGGAGGTCCCGTCAGTGAACTGAATTTCGTCTTGTTCCAAGGGCCCGGAGATCGTCACGCCGGTTCCCACAAACGACATCGAATCGAGCGTCAGATCGGGATCGTCCAAGCCGCCGCCGAAGATCTGATAGCGGTACGTCCCGCCGCGCTCGGCCACCAGTCCCGCGAAGGTGACGATCGGTTCCCCCAGGGGCGCGCCGCCCGCTCCCTGCAGGTTCAAGGTCGGCGCCGTTCCGTCCACCTCCACATTGAAGGAGATGTCCGACAAGGGTTCGACCCGCACGCGCGTCGGGTCGTCCGGCCCGCCCACGACGGTCGTGCGAAAGTCCGTTCGCAGGCCGATGCTGCGGTTGAAGCTGAGCTGCCCCTTTTCCGTCGGCTCGTCGAGCGGCTCGACATAAAACAAGTAGTTCCCGGCCGGCAGCCCGCCCAAGCGAGCCACGCCGTCGCTGTCCACGATGCCCTCGACGGTGAGGTTTTGATCCGGGTCGTGCGCGGCCGCCAACGCGCCCCGCGCGTCGAACCCGCGCAGGGTCACTGCAGCGGTCAACGATCCGCCCGACCCCGCCGCAGCGGGATAAACGGCGCGCAGAAAAGCGATGTCGTCCGCGGTCAGCGTCCGCAAGCGGGTCGCCTGCCGCGTCGTCGTCGCGAACATCGTCGCCACCGCCGATCCGGCGTGATCCAGGCCCAGCGCATGACCCAGCTCGTGGGTCAGCGTGCCTTCGATGTCGAACGTGTCCTCGGCCAGAGTCGTCGAGAACGGCAGATCCGGGTTGAAAATGATGTCGGTGTCGCTCAGCCTGCCGTTGCCGTCGGAGATCAACCACGTCACCGCGATCGCGTCGCCCACCAGCGAACGGTTGGCCGGATCGTCGGCGAACGTGATCAGATTGATATTGTCTTGAGCGCTCGCCCGCAGGCTGGTCGGCCGCGGCGCCGCGAACCGTACCGACGAATCCGCGACCTCGTTCCAGTTCTCCAGCGCGGCCCGAATCGCCGCCGTCGGAGCGCTGTCGGCCGTGATCACGGTGTCGCCGTTGCGGTTCACGAGGCCGGCGACAGCGTCCGTGTTGACGTAGTAGACGATGTTCCTGAAGTCCTCGCGAGTGTACGGCACGCTCCGACTCGTGATGCCCCGAATGTAGGCTCCAAGCGGCAAACACGAGCCGCCCAAAGCCAGCAGGACCGCCGCCGCGGCAAGGTTCTTCACAAGCCTCACGAATCTCTCAGGGTAAACTGTAGGTTTTTCCGGAACCAAGGAGCCTCCCTTCCGTGTCGAACCCGCTCAAGCACCGCAGCAGCACCATTACCGACGGACGCGACCGCGCACCCGCTCGTTCCTACTATCACGCAATCGGCTTCAGCGACGAAGATCTCGCCAAGCCGATCGTCGGCATCGCCAACACCTGGATCGAAGCGATGCCCTGCAACTACCACTTGCGGGATCTGTCCGAGCGCGTCAAGCAAGGCGTCCGCGACGCCGGCGGCACGCCGATGGAGTTCAACACCATCGCCATCTCCGACGGCATCACCATGGGCACCGAAGGCATGAAGGCGTCGCTGATCAGCCGCGACCTCATCGCCGACTCCATCGAGCTCACCGCTTGCGGCTACATGTTCGACGCGCTGGTCGCGATCGTCGCCTGCGACAAGACCATCCCCGGCGGCGCCATGGCCCTGGCCCGCGTCAACGTCCCCTCCGTGCTGCTCTACGGCGGCTCGATCATGCCCGGCAAGTACAAGGGCATGGACGTGACGATCCAAGACGTGTTCGAAGGCGTCGGCAAGCACGCCGCCGGACAGATCAGCGACCAAGAGCTCAAAGACCTCGAAAACGTCGCCTGCCCCGGCGCCGGCGCCTGCGGCGGCCAATACACGGCCAACACCATGGCCACCGTCATGGAGATCATGGGCATCTCGCCCGAAGGCTCCGCCAGCGTTCCGGCCACCGCTCAGGAGAAGCTCGCTGTTTCTTATGAGTGCGGCAAGCTCGTCGTCGACTGCCTCAAAAAAGGCATCAAGCCGAGCGACATCTTCACGCGCAAGGCCTTCGAGAACGCCATCGCCAGCGTCGCCGCCACCGGCGGCTCGACGAACGCCGTGCTGCACTTGATGGCGCTCGCCTTCGACGCCGGAGTCGAGCTCGAGCTCGAAGACTTCAACCGCATCAGCGAGCGCACCCCGCTGCTCGTCGACCTCAAGCCGAGCGGCAATTACGTCGCCGCCGACGTCTGGAAGGCGGGCGGCGTGCAGTTCATCACCAAGCGCCTGATCGAAGGCGGCTACGTCGACGGCACGGCCGCGACGGTCAACGGGAAGACGCTGGCGGAGTCAGTCAAGGACGCCCAAGAGGCTCCCGGTCAGCAAGTCATCCATCCGCTCGACAAACCGCTCAAGCCCACCGGCGGACTGGTCATCCTGCGCGGCAACCTGGCGCCCGACGGCGCCGTCGTCAAGGTCTCCGGCGGCGGCAAGCACCTGACCCACCGCGGTCCGGCTCGCGTGTTCGAAAACGAAGAGTCCGCAATGCACGCCGTGACCGGCGGCAAGATCAACGACGGCGACGTGATGGTCATTCGCTACGAGGGCCCCTCGGGAGGCCCCGGCATGCGCGAGATGCTCGGCGTCACCGCTGCGGTCGTCGGCAAAGGCCTCGGCGAGACGGTCGCGCTGCTCACCGACGGCCGCTTCTCCGGCGCCACCCGCGGCCTGATGGCCGGCCACGTCGCCCCCGAAGCGGCGCTGGGCGGCCCAATCGCCGCCGTGCAAGAAGGCGACATGATCGTTCTTGACTGCGCAAACAGGAAGATCGAGATCGAGCTCAGCGACGAAGAGCTGCAGGCCCGCCTGGCCCAGGTCAAGCACCCCGAGCCGCGCTACAAGACCGGCGTCTTCGCCAAATACGCCGCCGCCGTCTCGTCGGCGGCCCTAGGAGCCATCACCCACCCGCGGCCGTAGCGACAGGCGCTCCAAAACTCAATTGGCGGCCTCGAATAGCTTCCGAGGCAATCCCGATTGGCGAACGATGCTCAACAACGCGCCTCGACGTACGACGCTGTGAAGGGGAATGGCACAGTCACAGTCGAACCGCTGCTCTGTTTCTGAAGAATGCAGTGGCTTCCTCTGCGTCGGACCTCCTGAAATCCGTGAGCCTCGAGGATTGCGCATACTTCCGGACCCGACAGGACGCGCAGCTTACCCAACCGGAACCTCGACTTGGGTCACGAACACTTCGGCGTGCAGGCGGCGCTCCACTTCGGTCGGATCAGCACCTTCGAAGAAAAGCGTCAGCGCCTCGATAAGGCTAGCCCGAGCGCTCTCGATCGTGTCGCCTTGGCTAGCGACGTCGAGTTCAGGACACAACGCGACATAACCGTCGTCCTCGCGCTCGATGATCGCGGTTAGAGTACGCGCTGGCATGCGCTCATTGTGGGCCCTGCTCGCTCGAACTTGTGCGACAGTCGGCGAAGCGCCGGTTGAAATCGGGAGCATTGGGCGGTCGCCGGGGCGGCTCCATTCCCCACGCTTGCTTGCCTAGCTGTTCGTTGCGGCGCCCGTACCGGTTGAACTCTCGAGTCCAGCCGTCGAAGCCGCCGCGACTAGGCCACAGGCGGGTCCGGATGCTTCCGCCGCACGGCGTCCAGGGCTTTCTGCGGGATTTCCAAGAACTCGGGCGCCAAGTCCGGGTCGAACTGCGTACCCGCCACTCTCTCGATTTCGCGGCGCGCCACCTCCGCGCTTTGCGTGGCGCGATAGGCGCGCTCGGAGGTGATCGCGTCCCAGGTATCGACGATCGAGAACAAGCGCGCCCCCAGCGGAATCGCATTCCCGGCGAGTCCTCGCGGGTAGCCTCGCCCATCGAAACGCTCGTGGTGAGCGTAGACGATCTCGGCCTCCCTTTCGAGTTCCGGGAAGCGCGCCATAATGCGATAGCCGATCGTGGGATGCGTCTTCATCACCTCCCACTCTTCTTCGTTCAGCTTGCCCGGCTTGAGCAGCACGTTGCGCGGGATGGCGATCTTGCCGATGTCATGCAACAGCGCTCCGAGCTCCAGACGATCCAGCTCGCGTCCCATGAACCCTAAGTGCGCTCCGAAGATCCGGGCGTATGTGGCAACGCGTTTGGAATGCTGAAAGGTCTCGTATCTCTTGAAGCCCAGTTGCCGGAACACCGTCGAGATATGCTCCGAGTCGCCGGGCCGGCTCTCGCCGTGTGCCAGGTATTCCGAGAGCGCCTCTTGGATCGCGCTTTCCTGCGGCTGCAAATCGCTGCGCAGATACTTCCGGACGACGTTGATCACATCGCTCGGCTCGACCGGCTTCTTCAAATAATCGGCCGCGCCGAACTCCAGAGCGTCCAGAGCGAGCGCCAACTCGTACAGGCCCGACACGAAGATCACAGGCAGTTCGGGCCGCACGCCTTTCACCGACCGCAACAGCTCCATGCCGTCCCCGCCGGGCATGCGGATGTCGGTCAGCATCAGATCGGCCTGTGCGTCGCTTCTGCCAAGATAGGCGAGCGCGGAGCTGCTGCTTTGGAAACTTAGGCACTTGTAGCCCTCGAGCTCGAGCACCGCCGACAGGTAATCGCGGATCGGCTGCTCGTCGTCGACGACGAGCACAGTGTTCGATCGGCCCTCGTTCGATCGGCCTTCGTTTGGAGGGCCTTCGTTTGGAGGGCCTTCTGCGCTGGGCGGGGCGGGGGACAATGAAACTTCGGGAGCCTCCTGCTCCGTGAATTGTTATCGGCCCGCCGGGCCGCGGAGTTTAATCTTCGCCTTTGCGCGTCGAAAGCCTCGAGCGCCGCTTTGGCGACTTCTTTCGTCGGCGCCGTGCCGCCCAGGTCGAGCGGCAGTTTCTTGCCTTGAGCCAACACCGCCTCGACCGCTCGTTCGACCTCGGCCGCCGCCTCGGGAGCGCCCAGGAAGTCCAGCATCATTGCGGCGCTCAGGATCATCGCCAGCGGATTCGCCAGCCCCTTGCCCTGAATGTCGGGGGCTGAGCCGTGCACCGGCTCGAACATCGACGGAACTTCCTTCGACGGGTTGATGTTCGAGCTCGGCGCCAGCCCCATCGAACCCGTGATCATCGCCGACAGGTCGCTGAGAATATCGCCGAACAGGTTCGAGCCGACCACGACGTCGAACGACTCCGGCCGTCTGACGAAATTCATCGCCGCCGCGTCGACCAGCAGCGACTCGGTCTCGATATCGTCATACTCCTTGGCGACCTCGCGGAACACGTTGTCCCACAGCACCATCGAAAAGCCCTGCGCGTTCGACTTGGTGATCGACGCCACGCGGCGCTTGCCGTCACGCTTGCGCGCCAGCTCGAACGCATGCCGGATGATGCGCTCGCAGCCTTTGCGCGTGAAAACCGACGTCTGGATCGCCACTTCGTCGGAAAACCCCGCATACAGCCGGCCGCCGATCTGCGAATACTCGCCCTCGGTGTTCTCGCGCACCACCACCATGTCGATGTCGCCCGGCCGCTTGCCCGCCAGCGGCGACGAGACGCCCTCGTAAAGCTTCGCCGGCCGCTCGCAAACGTACTGGTCAAAGCTCCGGCGAATCGGCAGCAGCAGGCCGTTCAGCGTGATGTTGTCCTGGACCTTCGGGTGCCCGATCGCGCCCAGCAGGATCGCGTCGAAAGGTCGCAGTCGCTCGATGCCGTCCTGCGGCATCATGCTGCCGTGCTCGAAATAGTAGTTGGTGCCCCAGGCGAAGTGCTCGAGCTCGAACTCGAGGCCGTGTCTGGCGCCCGCCGCGGCGAGCATCTCGAGCGCCGGAGGCATCACTTCGCGGCCGATCCCGTCGCCCGGCAGCACAGCGATACGAAAACTAGGCATGCGGCCCATTGTGCCAGAACCGTGAGCACATCCCATGCGGCCCGACCTCGTCCGGAGGACGCAGCTTCCCCCTGCGGGCTCAAAACGAGCATCTCGTTTACACACACACCCGTACGGGGAGGGGTCTTCGAGCAATCGAAGGTGTTGATGAAAAACCGCTCGCCGTGAGGGCGCGCTTACGAGTCCGCGTGCTAAGGCCGGCCGCGACCCTCGGCCTATGCCACCGAGCGGTCGGCGTGACGGACGGCTTCGTCTTCGGTCATCTCCGGAAGCCGGCGTTTCATCTCGCCGTACGTCCTGCAGTAGAACGGCGCCGCCACGAGCACGATCGTCGCTCCAGAATCGATCATCATCCACGGCACGCGGTCGAGCGCCAAGCGGGCCAACGGAATGTAGAGGCAAGTCAGGCTGCCCAGCATGAAGAGCCACGGCCAGCGGTCCGATCGATTCCGGTTGGCCAGATAAAAGCCGAAGGCCGACGCCGCGAACACCACGAATCGCACCGCGTCGTAATAAGGGTCGGACCACGACCCCATCATCACGAGCAGCAGCGCGCTCGACGTCCAACAGAGGCCCGCCAACACGCTCGACATCTCCCCGTCTTCCTCTTTGATGCGGCCGAACCGGTACTCCTCATCGTCGTCTTCGCGAGGGGCGTACGACTTGATCTCCTCGCGACACCCGCCGCAGCGAAACACTCCCCGACGATTCGGCTCAACATCGGGAATCCGATTGTCTTTCCCGCAACGTAAGCAACGAACAACATCAGACATCACGCTACCGCTCCTGACCTAGACTAACCGGGGTCCAAGCCTAAGGTTGCTAGGTATTGCGCCCCACCGAAATCTAGGAAGAAACCTGAGCCCTGTCCTAGTACCGCGGTCATTTCACAGACCGATCGTACGCTGCCGATGTCAGATGGACAGCCAAGCCAGAGCGAGCGACAGACCGATCATCGCAACCACCGTCCCCCACGCCACCAAGTTGTAGAAGCGCGAGTTAACCCACTCATTCATCAGGTCTTCGCGGTTCACCAGCAGCAGCGTAAAGATCAAGATCACGGGCAGCAGAATGCCGTTCAAGACCTGCGAAAACAGAATCATCCGTACCAGCGGCAGGCCCGGAATCAGCACCAATCCTGCGCCGACGACGATCAGCGACGTGTAGAGCCAATAGAAGGTCGGCGCCTCGTCGAATCGCCGGTTCACGCCCGACTCGAACCCCAACCCCTCGCACACCGTGTAGGCGGTCGACAGCGGCAAGATGCTCGCGGCAAACAGCGAAGCCGACAGCAGGCCGGCCGAAAACAGCAGATACGCGAACTCGCCCAGCGGCTTGAGCGCCAGCGCCGCCTCGGAAGCGTCGGCGATCAGCCGCGGCTGCTGCTCCCAGATCGCCCCCGCGCTCGACACGATGATGAAGAACGCGATCAGCGACATGACCACGCAGCCGACCAGCACCTCCACGCGTGACTCGCGGTACTGCGTGGCGTCGATGCCCTTCTCCACAACGGCCGCCTGCAGGTAGAACTGCATCCACGGGGCGACCGAGGTGCCGACCAGCCCCACCAGCATGGCCACATACCCCGCTTCCGGAATGATCACCGGCGTCACGGTCGACTCGAGCGCCTGCTCCCAGTCCGGATGCACCATTAGAGCCGACACGATATAGGCGACATAGAACGTCGACGCGGCCAGAAAGACCTTCTCGACGCTGTCGTAGGTGCCTTTGACCACCAGCAGCCAGACCAGGGCGGCGCCGATCGGCACGCTGATGTAGCGGCTTACCGAAAACAGCTCCAGCGACCCGGCCACGCCGGCGAAGTTCGCGGTCACGTTCGCCAGATTCACCAGCAGCAGCACCGCCATGATCAAGAACGTCGTGCGCAGCCCGAACTCTTCCCGGATCAGGTCCGACAGTCCCTTGCCCGTCACCGCGCCCATGCGCGAGCACATCTCTTGGCTCACGATCAGCGCCAGCGTGATCGGGATCAAGGTCCACAGCGGCGTGTAGCCGTAGCGCGCGCCGGCCTCGGAATAGGTGAAGATGCCGCCGGCGTCGTTGTCGACCATGGCGGTGATGAAGCCGGGACCCAATACGGCGAAGAAGACGACGATCTGACGGCGAGCTGCTTTGAGCGGATCCATCGTCGAGCAGGTTCCTTCGGCGGGCTAGCGCGAGGGCTTGAGAACGGCGATCACGTCGTCGGCGGTGATGACCCCGCTCAACACGCCCAGCTCGTTGACGACCGGCAGGGCGTAGCAGTTGTACTTGTCAAACATTTCGATCACGCGATTGCGGTCGACGCTCAGGTCGACCCGCACGGTCTCGCGGAACGCCAGCGGCTTGAGCGGCTGCTCGCCCGCCGCCAAGAACAACCGGCCCACCGGAACCGACGCGACCAAGCGCCCCTCCTCGTCGGTCAAGAAGATGTGCGTCAGGCTCTTGGCCAGATAGTCGTGTTTCTTGAGCTGAGCGATCGCGTCGCCTACCGTCGCATCCTGAGTCAACGCCAAGAAGTAGTTGGTCATCATCCCGCCGGCGGTGTCTTCGTCGTAGTCGAGCAGCTCCTCGACGTCGGCGGCCGGCTCGTCTTCCATCTCTTCGAGAATCTCTTCCGAGCGCTGCTCGTCGAGGGCGTTCAGCAGGTCGGCCGCCGAGTCCGGCGCCATCTCATCGAGAATCTCCGCGGCGCGGTCGTCGTCGAGCGAGTTGAGGATGCTGACCTGGATCTTCGGATCGACTTCCTCGAGCGCCTCCGCCACCACCTGCGGCGCCAGGGTCTCGAACAGCGCCTCGCGCTCGGCCGGGCCGAGCTCTTCGACGATGTCGGCCAGGTCGGCCGGGTGCAACTGGCCCAAGCGGTCGTGCTGGATGCGCAGCTTGAGCCGCCGCTGCGGGTCGGGCTCGACGATGTTGCAGTACTCCCACGGAATCGCGTTGTGCCCCAGCTTCGCCTGGAACTTACGGATCACGCGCTGCGGCAGCAGGCCCTCGGTCAGACGCCGAAACCCCGCCTGCAAGCCGACGCCGACCTCGTGGACCCACAGCTCTTCGTGCGCGTTGACCTTCTCGATGCGCAGCGCCACGTCGTTCACGCGGACGACCTTGCGGCCGTTCACGTCGACGATCTGCTGATCGAGCAAGTCCTTCTCGAGCAGCAGGTAATTGTCGTTGTGGTAGTAGGGGACGAACTGGTCGTCGGAGAGGACGATGCGGTCAGGCTCGATCGTGGCGATTTGATCGTGACGAATCTGAAAGCGTTCCTTGCCGTGGCCGAACAGCAGCCGAGACACACGTCGGCTGTGCTCCCGCGGAGCCAAGGCCGCCTCGCGAACGCGTCCGATGCGGACGCCGTTCGGACCTTCGAGGCGCATGCCGGTCAGCTCGGTCAGATAGACCAAGCGCTCCTGAGCTGTCGCAACGCTCGCCATGGGTCCTCGCGCTTGCCCCCGGCCGCTCGCTCAGTGCCAGCGCCGGGCTGATCTGTCGCGGCGTTTCGCGACTACTGCCGGGTTCGTCTACCATCAGTCCGTCGCTTTTCACTATCGAACGCGTGCAAGCGCAGGCGCAAGGGAACCCTCGCGAAAACAGGAGTATTCGCCAAAAAATCGCAGTCAGCGAGTCAGCGGTCTTGCACGCAGCGGAATGCGTCGTCAGGCCGAAGCGCCGACCTTCACTCCGATGTCCTTGCCGTCCATGTAGGGCGGGGTCTTGAAGCCGAACAGCGATAGGCAGGTCGGCCCCATGTCCTCGATGCCGGGGTTGTCGGCGTCGAAGCGCCGGTTCGCGAACAGCACGCCGGGGATCTGCGGCGGGTCGATGCAGTGATCGCCCGACCAGGCCTTGACGTTGTCCTCGAACAGCGGCCCGCCCGCCTTGCCGATCGCCACGTCCCACGCCGAGCGGTAGCCGATGCTGTAGCCGACGACGACGTCCGGGGCGACGCGCGTGTAGGGCCCGGAGTAGCAGGCGCTCTTGGGGTACGCCTTGGTGACCGCTGTCTGGCCGCGCTCGTCGTCGTACAGGCCCGTGAGCTTGTCGGCGATCTCCTGCATCAGCGCCGGCGCTTCCTTCGGGTCGACGATGCCCTGCCCCTCGCGGTCCTTCACGTTCAGATAAATCCCGGCTAGCCCGAAGCTGTAGGCGCGCGTCTTCGACCAGTCGATCCCGCGCAGGTACGTGGCTTCCTTCGCGCCCGGCTCGTCCTTCGCCGTCAGGTAGCCGTTCTGCTCCAGCCAGGTGTTGAGATTGATGCCGCGTCTGAAGGTCTTGAAGCCGTGGTCGGACAGCACGAACAGCACCGTGTCGTCGTCGACGTACTTCATCGTCTTGCCGACGATATCGTCCATGCGCTTGTAAAGGTCCTCGATCGAGTTGGCGTACTTCGCGAAGCCGTTGCCGTTGGCCTTGTGCGCCGGGTGATTCTCTTCGAGGTAGCGGAAGAACATGTGCTGCACGCGGTCCGACGTATCGAACACGCATGTCACGACGCCTTTCTTCGTCTTGTCGAGCGTGTTGAAGAACATCCGCTCGCGCTCATCGCAAATCGAATACGCCTGCTCGAGGAAGGCGTCTTCGTCGATCACCCGTTCGTTGAGCGCCCAGGTGTCTTCGGCCAGCCCCAGCGTCGAGTAATCGCCCAGCAGCTTGGCCAGGTAGGTCGCGTAGTAGCTGGGGTGCGACACCGGCAGCGCCGGCGACTCCGGATCGATCGAGATCGGCGACATGTACAGCGACACGTCCGGCTCGGTCTCGACGATGCGGAACTGCGCGATGCCGCGCACATTCACGCCCATGCCGGCTTTGAACGTCAGACGGATCCACTCCGTGTTCTTGCCCGGATGCAGGTCGATCTTCTCGCCCGGCAAGTCGAGCACGGCGTGGCCCGGCTGTCCGTTGGGCGAGAGCGTGAAGGGAATCTTCATCGCTCCGGCGCCTTCCTGCATCGAGTTCTCCGGACCGGTGATCTCGCCCTTGTAGACCGCGCCGGCCTTGGCCAGCGGAAAGCGGTAGCCCGCCTCGAATTTGACGTCGCCGGTCTTCGTCGTGAACTCTTGGAAGCTGCCTTGCGTGCCGAGCAGGTCGGGCGTGCACATCGCGCTTAGCAGCTTGCCCTCGAACTTCTCCGGCGGAAACGTGATCGGCACGCGCAAGATCGTCGACGCCACGTGATGCTCGCCGAGGATGCTCCAAAACGTCTTCGACTTGCGCCGCAGCTCGATGATCGGCTTGCTGATCGGGATCACCCACTTGCCCAGCTTCAACGACCGCAGCGGCGGCGCGATGTGCGTCGACGCCAACTCGGGTATGTAGGTCCGGAAGCTGCGGTTCAAGAAGTCGAACATGTTGTGCTTGCCCGGGTTCGAGCCCGTGGCGAAGGTCGACCAGGCGACCGGCGAAAGCGGCGGAAAGGTCGTGCGCAACTTCGTGTACTGCCCCAGGTCCTTGAGCTTGGCCAGGTTCGGCATCTTGCCCTCGGCCATGTACTTCTCGGTCAGCGTCGGCTCGAGGCCGTCGAGCCCCAAGAAGATGACCTTGTTGACCTTGGCCTTCTTGTAGCCTTGCGCGCCGCGCAGCGCCCGCCAGGCGATGCGAAACGGCCAGATCAGCAGCGAGGCGAAGCCGACGATGAAGGCGACCGCCAAGCTGAAGAACGACCCGACGAAGGCGAACCCGGCGCCGGGGCCGATATAGGCCTCGGCCGGGGCAACCGCCACAGCCAGCAGAAAGATGAGGAGCGTAAGCGCCCGGGTCAGCATGACCTCCGTATTGTAGGCGCTCGATCGCCTCCGTTACACACCGACTTTGCCTCGACGTCCCGTTCTCGTCCGTGAGGTCGTTCGCCGGCCAAGCCGCAAGGCGCTAGACGGCGGCGCCTCGCAGCACGGGCTTGATGTCGACCACGGGCGTGCCGTCCACCGCTTCGAGCGGCGCAACGCGGAGCCGCACCGAGGATTCGATCTCCAACACGCGCACCGGATGCAAGCCGATCGGGTTCGGACGATCCGGGGAGCGCGTGGCGAAGACTCCTCGCAAGCGGTTTTGAGGATCGCCGCGCGGGCGCACCTGCAGCACGTCGCGACGCCCTTGATCCAGCCAGGTCAGCAGGATCACCTCAGCGCCGACCGCCACGCCGTCGAGCGCCGGCGCGAAAGCGGGATCGATCTCGACCCACGCCTCCGGCCCGCCTTCGTATCCCTGTTTGGGCGCCCCTTTCCGGTCTTTGAGCGGCGAGCGAATGAAGCCGACCGGACTCACGGAGAAGCTTGGTTTCGATACCGGCATGGGGTTGTCGCCCAGACAGCCATCGCGAGGCTGCGGCTACGTACTACTTTAGGGTCCGCCGCACCGCAAGCGTCTCAACCTTCCATCGGCGGAAAACTCGGGTTGAGCCCTGATATCGGGCTCGCGAAAACCGTCGCACCCTGAGGGTGTTTCTCTTTGCCGCGATGGATTTCTCGAACGTTGCCGCGGGAGGCATGCCGCACCCCGGCGGGCCTCCGCCCGCTTCACTCTTCGGTCTGCTGGGATCGCCTCACGTGCTGATCTCGCTGATGGCGGCGTTGTTGATCGTATTGGCGCGAACCGGCAGCCGCGACAAGAACGCCTGGCGGGAGAAGTGGCTGATTTGGGCGTTCGCCGCCGCGATCGTGCGCGAGGTCTTGACCGTAGCCGGGCGCCTTCTGGCGGCCGCCGGGCCGCACGGCCGACCGCACCCGCCCGAAGCTCTTGGTCCGGCGTTCGGCCTGTGGTCCGAGCATGTGATGTCGGCGCTGTTGTTCGCCGCACTTCTGAGGTATTTGACTGACAGAGAGCTGCCCGCTCGCCGCTACCTGGCGGCGTCCACGGCCCTGCTCACCGCGACCGCGCCGTTGATTGCTCTCATGGGTCCAGCCGGACGCTTCCCTTGGCCTGCGCTCACCAGCTTGGCGGGCCTTGCGACCATGGCCGCCGCATTCATCTTGACGCGCCGCGATGTGCCCGCCTCGACTCGCAACCTCACATTCGCCGTCGTGGGAACGTTCGCTTTTCGCGACGTCATGCAGCTTGCGTTCATCGTCCTAGCCGCCCGGCCCGGGCCCCCGGCGGGGCAGCAGATTGTCGGCGTCGTTGCATTCTTAGGCTTGCTGCTGTCCGGCTATCTGTTCGTTCGCGAGCGGTCGGTCCTGGTCGCGACGGATATCGAAGCGCTCCAAGGCATCGTCGATGCGCGTACTCACGAGCTGAGGAGCTCCATGGAGCGGCTCTCGAAAGCGAATGAGCTGTTGCTCGAGCAATCGACGATCGACAGCCTCACAGGCGCCCGCAATCGCCGCAGCTTCGACCAGTCGCTGCTCGAGGAATGGGCGCGCGCTAAGCGCAGCGGCGCTTCGCTCGTGGTCGCTTTGGTCGACATCGATCGCTTCAAGGAGATCAACGACCGCTTCGGGCACCCCGCGGGCGACGAATGCTTGATCCGAGCGGCGGCCGCCCTGATGGCGGCGGCGCGGCGGCCGGAAGACGTCGTGGCGCGCTTCGGCGGCGACGAGTTCGCCCTCTTGTTGCCGGGGGCCGACCGCCAGAGCGCGGGTCGCCTGCTGGAGCGGATTCGCCGCAAGATCGCCGAGCTGCGCGGCGGCTCGTCCGCGCCGGAACTGTCGTTCACCGTCAGCGTCGGGATCGCAGCGAGCAGCGGCGTCGGCCGAGGCTCGGCGGATGATCTCGTGCGCCAAGCCGACGAGGCGCTCTACGAGGCCAAGCAGAACGGCCGCAATCGAGTCGCAAGCCGCTCCCTTTCGCCCCTGGAAGCGACCGGCTAAACCGCTAGCGTCCTTCGCTCGATGGCGGCACGATCCCTTTCAACCGCAGATGCACGGCCATCTGAGCGTACTCGTGCTCGATGTGGATCGTATTGCCGTAGAGCGTTCCCAGCTTCGAGCGCTCTCCGCGGCGGCCGGCGATCATGTCCGAAGCCGTGGCGTCGGTCAGCGAGCCATAGGCCTTTTCGCACTCGGCCATCGCGGCCTTTGCGGCGGCCACCAGGTCGGCCTTCGAGCCGTCGGCCTCCGCGCCGGCCTGCTTGCGTTCGCCGTTGAAGCCCGAACACGCGCCCATCGCCGAATTGGCCGCGTGAGCGACGATCGCTCCGAAGCTCATGCTCTCGGGAAAAGGCTTGAACGAATAGTCGCCTTCCGGCATCTTCTCCGCCGCACGGACGACATTGTTCGCCGTGCGCGACCACGCCTGGCGCGCCTCCGTGCTCAGAGGGTCTTGCGCCTGCGCAACGAACGGCGCCGCGAACGCGACGGCCAGCAGGATCGTAAGGCAGCGAGTTGTCATGGGGGATCTCCTTTGGTTTGAAGCGCTCCGCGCCGCATCAGTATAGTCCAGTCGCTTCAAGTCGTGGCGCGCGCCCCGAGCGCCCACCCGTCGCGGCGTTCGCCTACCTTCTCGTGCCCGCGACGTCCGTGTGCAGTTGAAAAAGCGTCTTGCCCGCCGTGACGTAGAGCGTCTTCATGTCGTCGCCGCCGAACGCCGCGTTCGTGATCGTGTCCTCCTCGACCGGGAAGAAGTCGAGCTCCTCGCCCGCCGGCGAAAACACGTGCACGCCCGCCTTGGTGTCGAGCGTCTCGCTGTTCCCCCGCAGCCGGTTCAGGCCCGCGCAGACGTAGAGGTTGCCCGCGGAGTCGATCGTCATGCCGTCGCCCGAGCGGCCGGGGTAGAAGTCGTGGAAGACGCGCATGTTCGACACCGTGCCGTCCGCGGCCAGATCGTAGGCGCGAATCATGCGCGCATGGCCCTCGTCCGGGTGCGCCTCGATCAAGTAGAACGTCTTGTCGCCCGGCGAAATCGCCATGCCGTTCGGCTTCTGGATGTCAGGCTCGCTCAGGATCCGGTGCAGCGATCCGTCCGTGTCGATGCGGTAGACCGCGTTGACCGGAACCTGGTCGGGCGCGGGGTTTGGCTCGGGCCGGTCGGAGAAGTAGAGTCGCCCCTGCGAGTCGAACGTGACGTCGTTGGGGTGGTTCAGACGCTTGCCCTCGAAGCGGTCCGCGAGCACTTCCGTCTTGCCGGTTTCCAGATTCGTCCGCGTCACCTGGGGCGGGGTGAACTCGCAGGCGATCAGCCGCTGCTGATCGTCGAAGATCAGACCGTTCGCCCCACGCGCTTTCTCGCGAAACACCTCCCACTGACCTGTCTCGGGGTAGTAGCGCAGAATGCGGTCCGCGCGCATCTCGGTGAAAAACACCGAGCCGTCTTTGTAGACCGTCGGCCCTTCGGTGAACGCGACGGCGGCCGCAACCGAGACCCGCGGGTCAATCAACGGTTTGGCTTGCGCGGCGGGCGGCGGCGGGGCCGCGCTCTGGCATCCCAAGCCAAACGCAAGAACAACGACGACAAGCAGATATCCGACCATCCGAGCCTCCAACAAGCGCCCCAGTATACGGCGCCGGCCGACGCCCGGTCGGCGACGTGCGTGATAATAGCTGTTTCGCCTTTCGCGATGGCCGACAACCCCGAACAGCCGGCTCCCGAGCAGCCAAGCGGCGGCGCCTGGGCGCGAGTGCAACTCGCGCGTCACGCCGAGCGCCCGCACGCCGTCGATTATCTGGAGCGCATCGTCGACGACTTTCAAGAGATCCACGGCGATCGTCTGTACGCCGATGACCCTGCTCTGATTGCGGGCTTCGGCACGCTGCGCGGACGTCCGGTGATGATTCTCGCCCAGGAGAAGGGCCGCGACACCAAGTCGCGCATGCGCCGCAACTTCGGCATGCCCAAGCCCGAGGGCTACCGCAAGGCCATGCGCGCGATGCAGTTGGCCGACAAGTTTCGCCGCCCGATCCTCACTCTGCTCGACACGCCGGGCGCCTATCCCGGCATCGACGCCGAAGAGCGCGGACAGGCCGAGGCCATCGCGCGCAACCTCTACGTCATGGCCGAGCTGAACGTCCCGGTCATCGCCTGCTGCATCGGCGAAGGCGGCAGCGGAGGCGCGCTGGCTCTAGGCGTCGCCAATCGCGTGCTGATGCTCGAGAACAGCGTCTACAGCGTGATCTCGCCCGAGAGCTGCGCGGCGATCGTCTGGCGTGACTCGACCAAGGCCGAACTCGCCGCCGAAGCGCTCAAGCTCACCGCGCAAGACCTGCTCGCGCTCGAGATGATCGACGAGATCGTCCCCGAGCCGCCCGAAGGCGCGCAGACCGACTGGGATGCCGCCGCAACGCTGCTCGCCGACGCGCTCGAGAAGAACCTCATCAGTCTTGGGTCGCTCGACGAGGCCGGCCTCCGCGCCGCGCGCTACGACAAATTCCGCAAGATCGGCTCGTTCTTCGAAGAAGTGAGCTGACCGGGGGCTGGACCTGAATCGGCGGTCCATCCTACTCCCGCGTGAGCATGGCTCCTGGGGCATGCTGGGGTTCCCGTTCTTCTCGGCTGCGATCCTCGCCCGAAGTTGGAACTGGACGCTGATACCAGCGGCGTTCGCCGCCCTGGGCGTCTTTCTGCTGCGTGAGCCGCTCATCGTCCTGCTGCGGCAACACTACGTCTGGCGTGATCGGCGGCCCGAGACCGCAGCCGCGCGACGGACAACGCTCCTGTTCGCTCCGGTTGTAGCCGTCAGCGGCCTCATCCTCCTGATTCGCTTGCCGCTCGCTTGGGTCGCCGGCCTCGGGGGCCTCGGCGCCGCGCTGCTGGCCGCCTATCTCTACGGTTCGTTGCGCGGCCTCCAGCGCTCGACCCTGCTGCAAGGCGCGGGATCGATCGGCCTGACCGCGTCCGCTGCGTTGGCCTGGCTCGCCGCCGGGCGCAGGCCGGACGCCACGCTCGGGTGGCTCATGCTCGCCCAGTGGCTTCACAGCATCGGCGCCGTGACGACGGTTCACGCGCGGCTCGAAGCCATCCAGGCGCGCAGAAGCAAAAAAACACTGACTCGGCGCCAAACCCTCTCGGCCTGGATCTTTCAATGCGTGCAGGCCGCGGCGGCCGGGTCGGCCTGGTTGCTCAGTCCATGGCTCGCGGCGGGGTTAGCCTTGGGAGTTGCGGTTCACGTTTTGGACTTGCTGCGCCTGAAGGACGAAGAGTTCTTGGCGACGCCCCTCAGACGTGTAGGCCTCCGCGAGCTGACGCTGAGTTTCATCGCCTCCATCCTGGTGATCGCGGGGCTTTGGTGATCCCCTACTCTTCCGGGTCGAGCTTGAGCGAGGCCGAGTTGATGCAGTAACGCAACCCCGTCGGCGCCGGGCCGTCCTCGAACACGTGGCCCAGGTGGGCGTCGCACTTCGCGCACATCACCTCGGTGCGCACCATCCCGTAAGCAGTGTCACGCTCCTCGGCCACATTGTCGCCGTCGATCGGTTCATAGAAGCTCGGCCAACCCGACCCCGAGTCGTACTTCGCTTCGGAATTAAACAGCGGCTCGCCGCAGCAGACACAGCGGTAGACGCCCTTGTCCTTGGTATTCCAGTACTCGCCCGTGAACGCGGGCTCGGTGCCCTTCTCGCGCGTGATGCGGTACTGCTCGGGAGTCAGTTCCGCCTGCCACTCGGCTTCGGTCTTTTCAGTCGCTTTCATTTCTCGCCTCACGCCTGTCTTTCAAACGATCCAGCCGCCGCCCACCACCAGGTCGCCTTGGTAGAACACCGCCGCCTGTCCCGGCGTTACCGCCAGTTGCGGCGCGTCGAACTCGACTTCCGCCGCGCCCGGCATCGCCGACCGGCCGCACGGTCGCCTTGCGCGGCCGGAACTGGTAGCGGATCTTGGCTTCGACTCGGAGGGGCTCGCTGAGCTCGGGGATCGAGATCCAATTCGTCCGCTCGATGCGGAACGTGCGGCGCTCGAGCGACTGCTTCGGCCCCACCACGACTTCATTCGTCGCCGGGCGGATCTCGGTTACGTAGATCGGTTCGCCCACCGCCACTCCGAGACCTTTGCGCTGCCCCACCGTGAAGCGGTGGATGCCCGTATGCGCGGCCAGCTCACGCCCCGCCTGGTCGACCACTACGCCGCCGCGGCGCTCGCCGCCCCCCTGCTGCTCGAGATACTTCTCGACGAACTGCGCGTAGTCGCCGTTCGGGACGAAGCAAATCTCGCGGCTCTCGCCCTTGTCGGCCACCGGCACGGTCAGCTTCCTGGCGAGCGCGCGGACTTCGCTCTTTTGCATCCCGCCCAGCGGGAAGCTCGACCGCGACAACTGCTCCTGCGTCAGGCCGAACAAGAAGTACGACTGGTCGCGGCTCTCGTCGGCGCCCGTACGCAGCAGCCAACGGCCGCTCGCCGCGTCCTGCTCGATGCGCGCGTAGTGGCCCGTCGCGATGGTCTGCGCGCCGACCTGCTCGGCCATGTCGAGAAACTGCTCGAACTTGATGAAGTTGTTGCAGAGCGTGCAGGGAATCGGCGTCCGGCCCGAGACATAGTCGTCGACAAACGGCCCGACCACCTCGCGCTCGAAGCGATCCTCGAAATTGACGACGTAATAAGGGATGCCGATCGTCTGGGCCACGTGACGCGCGTCATAGACGTCGTCGAGAGAGCAGCAGCGCCCCGACGCGCCGCCTTCCGGGATCAGCTCGGGGATGCGCTGCTGGTTCCAAAGCTGCATCGTCATGCCGACCACCGGCCGGCCCTGCTCGTGCAGCCACGCCGCGACGACGGAGCTGTCGACTCCGCCGCTCATAGCGACCGCGATGAGATCCGCGCTCATGCCCGCCTTCACTATGACATCCGACGCCGGCCCCCAGCGCGCGCAACCGCTCCACGAGCGCCGCCACAGAGCCGCAACCGCAAGGTTGCGTTTCCACGCCAATTCTCAAGATCCGCAACAACAACCGCGAAGCCCTGACCGCAAGAGTCTGTGGGGCCGTAAAACGCGATCCAAGATAATCTTTCCAATACTTTCCGTCCAGTCAATCCCCGGATTCCGCTCCGCTCGATCCGGGGCCGTTCGTTGCTCCGCCCTTGCGGGCGCAACACGAGCATCTCCTTTTCACACAGGCTCCTTAGCGGACGACCCATCCACAGCGACAACCGCGAAGCGGGAGCCCCGACCGTCAGGGAGGGGTCGTCGATCAACCGAAGGCGTTGATAATAAACCGCTTACTGACGCGCGCGGCTCCAGCTTCGCGGTCGTTGCCGTGGAAGCGTCGGCCTCTTACAGATATGCTTCGACCGCAAACTCGTCTTCCCCGACCATGAACGTTTTCAGGTCGTGGAAGCGAATCGCGCCCGAGCGGCTGCGCCGGCCCACGCCGCCCGCGATCGGCAGCGATTCGAGACCGCCCAGAATCTTCGGCGCGTAGTAGATCAGGATCTTATCGACAACGCCTTCGTCCAGCGCCGCCCAGTTGAGCTTCGCGCCGGCCTCGATCATCAGCGACAACATGCGCTGGTTGGCGACCCAGTCGACCACGCCTTTGAGATCGACGCGGCCCCTCGGGGCATCCATCACGAACACCGGCACGCCGCGCTCTTCGAGCAGCTCCTTGCGCTTGGGAACGGCGGCGGACGTGGTCATCACGACCAAATCGTCGTTGTACGATTCGACAAGCTGCGACTCCACCGGCAAGCGACACAGCGAGTCGACGACGATACGCATGATCGGCCGCCGCCGCGGCAAGCCGGAACGGTCGTTCAGCATCGGGTCGTCCTCGAGCACGGTGCCGATGCCCGTCAAGATCGCATCATGTTTGTGGCGCACATTGTGCACGTGCCGGCGGGCCTTCTCGCTGGTGATCCAGCCGGTGTTGTCGTCCGGCGCCGCGATCTTGCCGTCCAGCGTCGCCGCCGTCTTGAGCGTCACTAGCGGGCGCCCGGTCTTCATGTAGTGCAGGAAGTCTTCGTTGATGAGCGCCGCTTCCGCTTGGAGCTCCTCGGCGATCACGACCTCGATGCCGGCGGCGCGCAGTTGGTCGAATCCGGCGCCTTCGACTTCCGGGTTGGCGTCCTTGATCGGACAGACGACCCGCTTGACCCCCGACTTGATGACCGCGTCCGAGCAAGGACCGGTGCGCCCGTGGTGGCTGCAAGGCTCGAGCGTCACATAGAGCGCGCCGCCGCGAGCGCGTTCGCCTGCTTGCTCGAATGCGACGATCTCGGCGTGCTTGACCCCGGCGTAGGTGTGGAAGCCCTCGCCGACCTTCGCGCCCGCGGCGTCGACTACGATCGCGCCGACCAGCGGGTTCGGACTGGCTAGAGCCTGCCCGCGGCGAGCCAGCTCCAGAGCCTCGCGCAGATACTTTCGATCCTGATCCGTCATACCTCGAAGAGGGCTCGCACGAACGTTTCCGAATTGAACGGTTCGAGATCGCCGATTTTTTCGCCCACGCCAATATACCGGATCGGCAGTTTTAATTCGCCCGCGATCGCGACGACGATGCCTCCCTTCGCCGTCCCGTCCAACTTCGTCAGCACCAATCCCGTCACGCCGGCGGTTTCGGTGAACTGGCGCGCTTGCTCGAGCCCGTTCTGTCCCGTGATGGCGTCGAGCACCAGCAAAACTTCGTGCGGCGCGCCGTCGGCGAGGCGCCCCGCGGTGCGCTTCATCTTCTCGAGCTCCGCCATCAGACCGGTCTTGTTGTGCAGCCGTCCGGCGGTGTCGACGATCACGACGTCGACGTTGCGCGCTTTGGCGGCCTGCAGGGCGTCGAACAGCACCGCGCTGGGGTCCGAGCCCTGCTTTTGGCGGATCACCTCGGTGTCGGTGCGCTCGCCCCAAACCTCGAGCTGCTCGATCGCCGCCGCGCGGAATGTGTCCGCCGCGCACATCAGTACGCTCTTGCCCTCTTGCTTGAGGCGATACGCCAGCTTGCCGATCGTCGTCGTCTTGCCCGTTCCGTTGACGCCCACCACCATGATGACCTCGGGCTTGGCCGCGATTTTGGCTTCCCCTTCGCCCGCCCGCTCGAGAATCTCGGCCATGTGCTTGGCCAAATGCGCCTTCAGCTCGGCCGGGTCGCGTAACTGCTGTCGATTCAGCTTGTCGCGGACCGCGTTCAGGATCTCATCGGTCGTGCGGACGCCGACGTCGGCGCCGATCAGGGTCATTTCGAGCTCGTCGAGCAGTTCCTCGTCGATAACCTTCTTGCCCTGAAAGATATCGTCGATCTGCTCGACCAGGTTGTCGCGCGTCTTGGCGACAGCCTTTTTGAAGCGATCGTAGATCGTCGGTTCGGGCGGCGGCCCGAATAGCGTTTGAATCATGATCGGAACGCGGCGATGCTCCCTCGGAACCGAGGTTCGCCGCTACTGGAATCATACCAGGGGCCCTCGCGATCCGCCCACGGAAGCGCCGACAATCCCTCAACGAGCCGACGGCGCCAAAATAGCCCCCTTACGCCAATGGCCCCCCCTTACGATCGTCCCGTCCCTTCCGCGCCGCGGACCATACCGCGGTACCGGTCATCGCCGGCCTGCTGACCGGCTAAGCCGCCCGTAAGCGCTTGACCCCAAAAGCCCTAGGGGCGTTTCCAGCCTCTCCTAGTACTTCACCTGACAGCGCTATTAGGCGAATTGCCGTAAGCCACTGGTATAGACCCATAGTGGTAGCTGTTCTATAGCCATCGTTGAATTGTAGGTACAGGACGCCCAGGGCTAGCATGCTAGTAGTTTGCCGAGGTGATCTTCCTATGAAAAACACTGTTCTCAAAAAGCTGATCGCGCTCAACATCTGGAAAGATGAGCGCGGCCAAGACATGGTGGAGTACGCTCTGCTAGCCGGTTTCGTCGCGGTCGCCGGTGGCGCCGTGTTCCCGCCGGCTTCCGACAGCATCTCCGTCATTTTCTCCCGTCTCGGGAGCATCGCGGCGGCTGCCAGCAGCTAGCCGCGGCCGCAGCTTCGCGAAGCAGCGCTGTGTCGTCGATCACACCCCCTTGGTCCCCTCGGCCAGTGGTCGGCGCGGCACGTTGGCTTGGAGTTCTTGCGAGGCTTGTGCGTTGATGCCCGAGCGGGCGGCTCATTGCCGCTCCGTCCGATTCGGCTTGTCGGGAGAGTCCGTTGCACGTTCGTGCGATCCGGCTCGCACAGCCCTCCCTGGGGCCAGGCGACAGCATGATCGGCGGACAGGCCTTCCCGCCACCAGTCGTTCCGCCGCGGCGGCCTGATGGCGCCCGCCCGGCGGCTTCGACTCACGTGAAATAGGCGCCCGCTTTACGCGCCGCCGACGCATTCTCCATAATCTCTAGTAGATTAGTAGAGATTGCTATGGACGTTTCGGTAAAGGGCGAATACGCCTTGCGGGCGGTATTCGATCTGGCTTGCCGCGAATCTTCGGATCCGGTCAAGATCGCCAAGATCGCCGAACGGCAACAGATTCCGCAAAAGTTCCTCGAGCTGATCCTTTCGCAGCTCAAACAAGGCGGATTTCTGGGGTCCCGCCGCGGCGCTGACGGCGGCTACTTCTTGGCTCGCGCTCCGGAAGACATCACCGTCGGCGACGTGCTGCGGCACATCGACGGGCCCACCACCCCAGCGCGCCGCTCCGCTCCGGGCGACGGCGTGAAAGACTCTCCTTTTCCCGAGCTGTGGGAGCGCGTCGAACGAGCACTGTCGAGCGTCATCGACCGCACCACCTTCGCCGATCTCGTTACCCGTTGGAAAGAGAATCGCGCCCGCAAGGTCGTCAACTGGGAGATTTGAGGCCGTACGCATGGCTCGCATTTACCAAGACAACTCTTTCGCCATCGGACGCACCCCGCTGGTCAAGCTCAATCGCATCACCGACGGCGCCAAAGCGACGGTCATCGCCAAGGTCGAGGGCCGCAATCCGGCCTACTCGGTCAAGTGCCGCATCGGCGCCTCGATGATCTGGGACGCCGAAAAGCGCGGCGTTCTCAAGCCCGGCATGGAGCTCATCGAGCCGACCAGCGGAAACACGGGCATCGCCCTGGCCTTCGTCGCCGCGGCACGGGGGTACGCAATCACCCTGACCATGCCCGTGACCATGAGCATGGAGCGCCGGCGCGTGCTCAAGATGCTCGGCGCCAAGCTCGAGCTGACCCCGGGCGAAGAGGGCATGTACGCCTCGATCGAGCGCGCCGAACAGCTCGTGGCCGCCGACCCCAAGAAGTACCTGCTGCTGCAACAGTTCAAGAATCCGGCCAATCCCCGCATTCACGTCGAGACGACCGGTCCCGAGATCTGGGACGACACCGACGGCGCCGTCGACGTGCTGGTCGCCGGGGTCGGCACCGGCGGCACCATCAGCGGCGTCTCGCAATACATCAAGAAAACGAAGAAGAAGAAGATCCTCTCGGTGGCCGTCGAGCCCGAGCGGAGCCCGGTCATTCAGCAAACTTTGGACGGCGTGTCGATCAAGCCCGGCTACCACGCGATCCAAGGCATCGGCGCAGGCTTCATTCCCGATACGCTCGATTTGAGCATGGTCGACCGGGTCGAGCCTGTCTCGGACGACGAAGCCATCGACTACGCCCGCCGGCTGGCGCGCGAGGAGGGGCTGCTGTGCGGCATCTCCTGCGGCGCCGCGACGGCCGTCGCCTGTCGTCTCGCGAGAGAACCGGAGTTCGAAGGCAAGAATATCGTCGTCATCCTGCCCGACGCCGGAGAGCGCTACCTCTCCAGCGTCCTGTACGACGGCATCGGCTGACCGCACCCGGTCCGCACGCAAGCCGTTCCCGCCTGATTCGGGAATCCCGGATCACGGCTGCTCCTGATCCGAGAACGCTCGCTCGATCGCAGCTTCGAGCACCCTCGCGGGGTTGAGCTCCGCGAGCCCAAGCCCTTCCGCTCCAGCGCCTCGGAGCGCCGCGGCGGGGATCAGGCCGATTAGCTCCGAGCCCGCCACCGCCACCCCTTCCTCCCGCGCCAACTCGACGATCCGCTTGAACGCTTGCTGCGGCGGCGTCACCTCGTAGTCGGTCAAATTCATCGACACCTGCGTCAGGCCGGCCCCCTTCAATTCGAGCCCCAGCGCCTTGACGCACGGCAGCCCCCCGGAGGATTCGCGAACGGCGCGCGCAATGCGCCGCGCGGGCCCGGGGTCGGTCGTCGCCAAATTGACGTTGTAAGCGATGAGCGGCTTGCGCACTCCCACCGCTGTCGCGCCCGCGCTCGGGTGAAGTCCCGGCCCGCCCGCGTCAGGCCTCATCGCGGCGTCCCCCGCCGCCTCGAGCAGACCCTCGAACCCCTTGGCGCGAAAGCTCTCCAGCCTGCGGCGTTCCGCGCGAAGCGCCGCCCGGCCGTAGAAGTAGCTCGGAACTCCCAGCTCGCGCCACAGCCGCTCCGCAAACCGTCTCGCGACGTCGATCGCTGCTTCCCACGACGCCTCGCCCGGTGGATCGCCCAGAGGGATGAACGGCGCCACGTCGAGCGCGCCGATGCGCGGATGCGCGCCTCGATGGCGGCGCAGGTCGATTCGCTCGACAGCGAACGCGGCCGCGTCGAGCAGCGCTTCCAGCACCGCTTCAGGATCTCCGACGATCGTGGCGACCGAGCGGTTGTGGTCGGGATCGGCGCTCATATCGAGCAACCGCATCCCCGGACGCGCCGCGAAGCGTGCGCGCAATCCCGCCAAAAAGGTCGGGTCACGGCCCTCGGAGAAATTCGGAACAGACTCGAGTAGGTTCGCTTTCACTTCGGCGACGCACGCGGGCTCAACGGCGGCGGGGCGCCGGCGCGGTAGATGACGCGCCCCGCTTTGATCGTAGCGAGACAGAGGTTGACGCCGAGATAGTAAGGGATCTCGCGGTAGTCGGAAACGTCAAACACCGTCAAATCCGCGTACTTGCCCGGTTCCAGTGAACCGATGCTGCCGGCCAAACCCATTGCCGCCGCGCCGTTGAGCGTAGCCGCCGTGAAGGCCTCGGCGGGCGTGAAGCCCATCTGTCGGCACGCCGTTCCCATCGCCCAAGCCATGTTCAACGTCGGACGATTCGGACCGCCGAACCCCGTCGCTAAACAAACCGCGGCGCCGCGGCCGATCAACCCGCGTCCGACCGCGGCATGCGGACGGCTTCCCGACGTCGGGCCTTCCGGGATAAGAGTCGCCACAACGTCCGATTCCGCCAACAGGTCGGCTTCGCGCTGGTCGTCCCAGTCGCTTTCGAAACCTTCCAAGCTGCACGATCCAAGCAAGATCGCCGCATGTGCGATGCGTCCCCCCGACGACCGATCCACGGTCTTGACGGCGATTCCCGCCCCGCGGCACAGATCGCCGATCGCCCGGCAAACCCCGTCCGGCCAAGGCGGGGCGCCTGCCTCGATCTCGAGCGCGTACGCCAGTCGCCGGCGGCCTCTCTTCACGAGTCCGATCGCTTCGTTGACAGCGCCGACGGGGTCCGCGCGCAGTGCTGCCGCATCCAACCCGTAAGCCGCCGCCGCCTGAATCGGGTCGCGGTTGACGGCCGCCGCGGCCCGCAGCCCGCGCGCCGGATCGCCTCTGTTCCACTCGCCTCCAAGCCGAATCTCAATCGTCGTGACGCCGCAGGCCGCCATCCGGTACGTCCACACTCGGGCCGCCTCACGCAGGTTTCGCAACGAATTCGTCGGCGCCGGCGCGGGCCTTCCCGACAGCCGCGCTTCCGTCTCGTAAGGGTCGAGCTCGCGCGCAATCGTTCGCGAGCTCGGCAGCGACAGCAGCCGCGTATGGCTGTCGACAAAGCCTGGAGCGACGACCTTGCCGCTGACGTCGATCACGCGCGCCCGCCGCGCCTTGGAAAGGTTCTCGATACGGCGGGTCGAGCCGATATTGTCAATCTTCTGACCGTCGATCAGCAGCGAGCCGTCCGCGATCAGGCCCAGCTCGCTCATGGCCCCGCCTTTTCGCGGACCCGTGCCGCGAAGAGTGAGCAACTGCCGCGCTCCACGCACGAACAGCAACTGCTGCGAGGACTCCGCTCGCGAGTCCAGTCGACCTTTGATTCTTCCGTCTGTCAAATGGCGTCGAAACGCCGCTCGGGCTGCGTTGTCAATGGTTTACCACGATTGGGCCAATCTCGCCGCAACTTGCTGCTTCCCGTGCTCGCGGCATAGGCCGAATGCCGGGGTCCGCCTGGGTGCTTTGACCGAAGGCGACGCACCTTTGGCGGCCTCTAGACTTGAGACACAACGCTGTAAGGGTCGGCGAAGTGCGTCCGGCCGTCCCCCATGAAAGCCGGCTCTAAAATTTCTTCCACTCTGCTTCTTGTGATCGCCTACGCGTTTGCGGGATTCACGGTGTTCGCCGTCTTTCGCCGCGGCGCCCAAATGCAGAGCGGCTACCTTTACCTGATCGCCCTGGTCGCGGTCCTGCTGCTGCTGGCAGGGCACGGCCTCGAGCTGGTGCGCCGGAGCCGGACCAAACGCCTCGCCGCCAGCGCAAGCCGGATCAATGACGTCGCCACGGACACGACCCTCGCCGTATGGGAAATCCTTTTCGGCTGGCTGGGCTTGTTGAGCTCTCTTACGTTTCTGTACTACGCCGCGCCCGCGGTTTCTCTCCACGACTGGTATCCGCGGCTTTTTCTTTGCATCACGGTGTTCTTCGCCGCGACTTCGAAGCGCGCGCTGATCTTCTTCCATACCGTATTCCCCTTTGTCTTGACCGCGACCATTCTGGCGCTCTACGAGCCCGCCCAGCCGGAGCCTTTGGCGGAAACGATCGCAAAGGCGGGCTTCTTGGCGATCGATTTCGGGTTGCTGTTGTGGGCCCTGCGTTTGGCGCGCGCCGAGGGCGTCTTCGCCGTCAGCCAGTTCGAGATGCCGGTCGGTCCCGGACGCATCGGCGGCAGGCTTTCAGGCGTCATCCGCAATCAGACTCGTACAACTCCCGTCGGCGGCTACCGCCTCGAGTTGAGCTGCGTGCGCCAGACGCGCGAGAAAGGCAAAGCCCCTGCCGGCGAAGTGCTCTGCCACCTGCGCAAGACGGTTCGGGGTGATCTGCCGTGCGCCCGTTTTAGCAATTCGTCGGTTCCGGTCGATTTCGTCTTGCCTGAAACCGCGCTCGCCTCCGCCGCGGCTGACGAGGCGCGCATCGCGTGGACTCTCAGGGCCCAGGCGCAACTGCCCGACACCGATTTCAACTGCGTGTTCGAAGTGCCGGTCGAGCAGGACGCTCCGCCCGAGAGCCAGCCGACCCAGCGCGCCCTCACCGACGCCGTCGGCGGCAGGCCGCCCGCCGCGGTCTCAATCGGCAAGCCCAACGGCAAGGCGATTCTGTTCCGTGCTCCGGCCGTTTGGAACGGCGCCGCGGAATTGGTCGTGGCCTCCTTCTTCGCCTTCTGGGCGCAACTGGTTTGGCTTTCGACGACGCAAGCGCTCGGCTGGGAGCAACTGGCCACCTTCATCGCCGGCCTTGGCTTTATCGCGGCCCTGGTCGCGCCGCTGTTTGAGCGCCTGGAATGCGAAGTCGCGCCGAACGAGATCAACGTCCGCCGGCGGCGCTTCATTGTCGGCAACAAAACGACCCTGGTATTGCCGGATTTGGACGGCGTCGACGTCAAGCCCTCCAGCGTTCGTTCGGGGCTCGTCGATCCCACGCAGCACTACAGCCTCTATCTGCGCACCAGAAGCGGCAAGAGCATCGAGGCCGTGGGCGCCTTCCGTGCGCGAGCCATCGCCGAGTCGGCGGCCGCCGAGATTCGCAATTTGGCGGTCAAACTCTGCGAACCTCGGCCCGCGTCGGGCGACGCTCCCGCCGGCCCGTCCGCTGCGCCTGTTCCCGACACGCAACTGCAACAGGCCTAAAGGTCTATAATCGTCGGCGATGTCTTCGCTCGATCGTCGCGCCCTGCTGCGCCGACTCTCCTGCCTTCCTCTGGCTTCCCTCGCCGCTTACGCCGCGAACAAAGCAGTACCTCTGTCGATTACGACGGACGAGGTCGACGAAGACCTGGCGGTCGCGCTGCCATGGGTCAAGCGATTCGGCCTCGAGCGCGTCGAAATCCGCAATTTGTGGGGGAAGTACAACACCTCCCAGCCGACCGCCCGGATTCAAGAGGCGCGCGGGCTGTTAGATCAGGCCGGCGTCAAGCTCGCCATCCTCGACACCGGCTTCTTCAAGGTCCCCCTCCCCGACGAAAGCAAGGAAGGCGCGGCCAAGCTCGACGAACAGTGGGCGCTGCTCGATCGCGCCTTCGAACGCGCCGAGCTTCTCGGCACGGATTTGATCCGCGTCTTCGCCTTTACCTACGGCAGGGGCGAGACCCCGGACGACAAGCATTTCCCGCGCATCTTCGAATTGGTGACCGAGGCCGCGAAGCGGGCCAAGGCGCGCAACAAACGGCTCGCCCTCGAGAACGTCGGCGGCAGCTACGTCGCCACCGCCGCCCACTCGGCCCGCGCCCTCAAAGCGATCCGGCACGACAACTTCGGCCTCACATGGGATCCCAATAACTCCGCGCAATCCGGCGACCCCGAGCCGTTCCCCGCCGGCTACTCCATGCTCGACCCCGCTCGCATCTGGCATGTCCATCTGCGCGACTACCAGCGCACCCCCGACGGCGGCGCCAAGTGGTGCACCGTGGGGGAGGGCGAGTTCGACCACGTCGGACAGATCCGCGCGATGTTGAAGGACGGCTACCGCGGAACCTTCAACCTCGAAACTCATCACCCCATCGACGGCAGCAAGATGAAAGGCAGCGAAGCCTCGCTCCGCGCCCTGCAGGCGCTGGTCGACAAGGTCTGACCCGCGCGACATCCAAAGGCCTTCCGCTAGCCGCCGCCCCTTCGCGTCCGCGTGATCGACCGTCGCGGCCCAAAGCGGCTGAACGGCGAGCAATGTGTTTCGCCCCGGGACCGTTCGCGACCGTTCCGGCCCGGCGGTTCGACCCCGGGCGACCCGAAAGCGCTTGACGTCCGTCGCAAATGCGCGACAATATCCGCCAATGCGAATCGCGGTGGTTGGGGTCGGCGCGGTCGGAGGCTACTTCGGCGGCAGGCTCGCGCAGGCCGGACACGAAGTCATCTTTCTGGCTCGCGGCGAGACGCTCGCAGCCCTCCAGACCGGGAGCCTGCACGTCAAGAGCATCGCCGGCGACTTCACCCTCGACCGTCCCAAAGTCACCAATAACCCGCTCGAGATCCAAGCGGTCGACCTCGTCCTCCCGACAGTCAAGGCGTCGCAACTGCGCGAAGCCATTCCCACGATGGTCCCGCTCGTGGGGCCGGACACGGTCATCATTCCGCTGCAGAACGGGCTCGAGGCGCCGAGCATACTCGCCGCGACCTTCGGGCCCAAGAGGGTCCTCGGCGGGCTCTGCAAGATCTTCGCGATGAAGACCGGCCCCGCCGAAATCGAGCATATCGGCTTGGAACCCACTGTCGAATTCGGCGAAATCGGCTGTCCGCCGACCGAGCGCGTCCGGCGCATCCGAGAGGCGTTCGAATCGGCTCAAGGCATGCGGGCCGTCACCCCCGACAACATCACCGCCGCCATGTGGGAAAAGCTGCTCTACGTCGAGCCGCTCGGCGCAGTCGGCGCCGTCACTCGCGAGCCGGCCGGCGTCATCCGCGCCGTCGCCGAGACGCGGCGTCTGCTGCGAACGGCGATGGAAGAGGTCGTGGCCGTCGCCCTCAAACGCGGCGTCGCCCTCGATCCCGAGTTGCCGGAGCGGGCCATCCAGCGCGTCGACGAGCTGCCCGCCGAAGCCACCGCCTCGATGCAACGCGACATGGTCGCCGGCCGACCGTCGGAGTTCGAGTTCCAGACCGGCACCGTCGTGCGCTATGGCCAGGAAGCCCAGGCCCCCACGCCGGCGCACTCGATCATGTACGCCGCCCTGCTGCCGGGCGAGCTGCGCGCCCGCGGGCAACTGATCTTGCCCCCGGCCTGAGAGCGCACCCTAGTCGCCGCGATCCTAGCACTAGCAGGCGCCGCGACAGAGCCGCGTCCGTGAGGACGCGTCCAATGCGTCCTCACAGTTTCGAAATCTGCCCAGCTAATCCACCGTGACTCTCGGGTATTCCTCCAGATATGCCTCGTCATTGCAGCCATAGTATGTGACGGTTCGCGCTTCGAAGTTGACGTCGTACCGCACCACTCCGGCGCGCCAGGTCGCTTCCAGAAACTCGGGGAACGTGCTTTCGCCCGCTTGATCGGCTCGCAGCGCCTGGATGAGCGCTTGCCGGTCGAAGGGCGGCACGTCGTGGAGACCCGAGATCAACGGCGATCCCTGCATCACTACCGGGCCGTGCTCGGTCAAAAAGATGGCCTGACACGCCGGCAAGGCCCACACGTTGCGCGTGACGCCGGCGCTGCGCAACGCTTCGGCCAGGTACGGAAAGCCGCCAATCTTGGGCCGGACGGCCATGCCTTTCTGCTGGGCGGCCTGCAGAATCTCCATCGCTTTGCTCACATTGAGACCCTCCCTCGGATCGGTTCGGATCGCATGCGGCTTGACTCCGCGCCGCCGCGACAACCGCGAAGCGGGAACCCAAAGGGGATCCGGAACCCGCTAGCAGCTCTCAACCATCTTCGCCAGGATCAGCGCGTGATTCGACGACTTGCTCGCCACGCTGTAGAGCAGCGTCACGGTCGTCTCGCGCGCCTTCTGCGCCAGCGCCGCGAGCTGCTCCTTCTTCGCTTGCAACTCGCGCCGATACGCCCGCTCGAACTCGGCGAAGTCCTTGGTCTGGTGGAAGCGTTTGCGCAGCATCGTCGACGGCGCCAGCTCGCGCGCCCACTCGTCGAGCTTCGCGCGGTCCTTCGAGACGCCGCGAGGCCAGAGCCGATCCACTAAGATCCGAATGCCGTCTCCAGCCGACGCCTCGTCATAAATGCGTTTGATCTTGACGCTCACTGTTAGAACAGAAGCTTGAGTCCGAACTGCACCTCTCGCCCGTCGCGCGCCGAAAGAATCCGGCCGAATCCCGGCGTGCCGAAAAAGATATTCGGGTTCAAGAAGTTCGGGTGATTAAAGAAATTAAAAAATTCCGCCCGGAACTGCAGCTTTGCGGTCTCGCCCAGCGCCGTCTCCTTGAGCGCCGAGAAATTCACATTGTGCAGCGGCGGCCCTTGTATGATGTTGCGGCCCGCGTTGCCGAACGTGCCGAAGGCCGGCATCTCGAACGCGGCCGCATTGATCCACAGCGATGGGTCGCGATCGGCCGGATACGGATCGCCCACCACATTGGGGCGGTCGCCCGCGCCGAAGCCGAAGATCGATTGCCCCGTATTCGAGTTGTCCAGCTCGCTCGGCAGCGCCACCGAGTACGGCTGGCCGGATTGCAACGTGATGACGCCGTTAACCTTCCAGCCCTTTCCAAAAACGGCCGCCGGCCCGTTCAGATCGCGCCCGAACGGCAGATCGTAGGCGAAGCTGCCGACGAAGCGATGCGGCGTGTCGAAGCTCGACCGCCCGCGCTCGGCCGCCGGATTGCGGCTGTCCTGCGGGAAGTTCGCGTCGCCCGACGAGGCAAAGAAGTTCGACGCATTGTCGATCGAGCGCGACCACGTGTAGCTGAACAGCCCCGTCAGCCCGGCATGGAAGCGGCATAGCAGCTCCCATTGCAAACTGTGATACACCGAGTCGAATGACGACTCGATCTGGTCGATATCCGAGAAGTAAGGATTCGGCCGCAGGTTCGGCGTCACCGGGCTCGGCGCCGGCTGATTGATGTCGCGCGCGCCCAGCAGGTTCACGCCGCGTGTGCCGTTGTACGTCACGCTCGCCACCAGCTCGCTCGTCAGCTCGTGCTCGATGCCGAAGTTCCACTGCTGCGCATACGTATTCGATAAGTTCCGGTCGTAGGTCGTCGCGCTCGGCGGATACGGCGCCGCCCCGCCCTGCGGCCACGGATCTTGGATCTCGATGATCTGCGTCTGGCTCGGGAAGTACAACTGGAAATTGAAAAACGGCGGATTGAAATAGATGCCCAGCCCGGGCGCCAGCGCCGGGAAGTTGTAGTGAATCCCGTAAGCCGCGCGGACGACCGTCTTGCGCGATTCGCCCGGCGTCCAAGCCAGGCCGACGCGCGGCGCGAAGTTGTTCTTGTCGCCGCGGTAGCCCCCGCGCGGCACGCCCCCCGTGCCCAGCGGCACGGTCGACCCCACTGCCGGGTCGTAGATCGCCGCCGCGTCGAACTTGTCGTACGCCGGCTCGTTGTACTCGTAGCGCAGCCCGAGATTGAGCGTCAGCCCGCGCCGCGCGCGCCAAGCGTCTTGCACGAAGAAGTTCGTGGCCCAGGTGCGCTGGTTCTGGACATTGTCGGCCTTCGCCCCGGCCGTGTAAGTCGGCAGCCCCAGCAGCAGATCGGCCAACGCGTTCTGCGTGTACGCCAGGTTGGTGAACGTGATCTGGCCGCGCGCCATCACATCGCGATAGGCGTTGCCGGCGATCCAGCGCTGCTCGAACCCGAGCTGCACCAGGTGGTCGCCGCTCGCGAAGCTGACGTTGTCGGAGATCTGATACGAGTCGGTGGCCGAGTCCTGCGGGTTATTGAACTCCCCGCCCAGCGACGAGATCCCCGTCACTTGGATGAAGCTCAGCCCCAGCGACCGCTCGCGATCCGTGAAGTCCGGCAGCCCGACCTGCTGATTGATGCTCGTGCCGCTGTTCTGGGGGAACGTCCTGTTGCCGACCCGGTTGTAGCCGAGGCGCGCTTCGTTCACCCAGCGCCCGCCGAAGCTGTGCGTCTCAGACAGCATCGCGTTCTGGCCGCGTTCGTCGACATCGTTGCCGTAGCCGGGCACCGAGGCGAACGACGCCGCCGCGTAAGGCTCCAACCGCGCCCGATCCGCGAAGCTGTACCGCGCGCCCAGCGTTCCCCCGCCCCCGATCTTCTGATCGATGCGAATGTCGAACTTGTTGTGGTCGTCCGAGCCGTTCGGCGCGCCCACGTAGTTTTGTCCCGGCGAGTCGCGGTTCGGCAGCGGATACAGCTCCACCACGGCTCGCCCCACTGGATGCAGCAGCGGCAGTCGAGCGTTTGCGAACGGCCGCCCCGATAGAAAGTCGAACGGCGCCGGCAACACGGAGCTCGAGAAGTCGCCTTCCCGCTCGGCCAATGTCGGCACATTCGTCGAGCGCGTCACGGCACGCCGCTCGCGCAGCCCTTCGTAGTCGCCGAAGAAGAACGTCGAGTTCTTCTTCAGCGCTCCGCCCAGCGAAAACCCGTATTGGTTGCGCCGCAGCTTCGGCTGCGGCCGGTCCGGCAGGTCAAAGAAGTTGCGCGCGTCGAGCTTGTCGTTGCGGAAGAACTCGTAAACCGTGCCGTGGAAGTCGTTCTGGCCGCGCTTGAGCTCCACCGACACCTGCGCGCCCGAGTTGCGCCCCAGCCCCGCCGCGCTGTTCGACGTCTCGATGCGGAACTCGCGCACCGCGTCCACCGGCGGGGTGAAGGTGAAACTGTTCAGCACCGGGTCGATGGCGTAAACCCCGTCGTAGACGAACGAGTTCATATCCTCGCGCATGCCCGCGGCTTGGAACGCGAAGCGCCCGCGGTCGCTGCCCGGCGACCCCACGGCGGCCGGCGTCGTGCCCGCCACCAGCAGCGCAAGCTCCAAAAAGTTGCGGCCGTCCAGCGGCAGATCCACGACGTAATTGTTCGGAATCGCCGTCCCGATCGCCGACGAGACTTCGTCGACCAACTCCGCCTCGGCCTCAACCGTCACCGTCGTGTTCTGCTCGCCGAGAGCCATCTCGAAATCCTCGACTAGCCGTTGCCCCACTCGCAGGGCCACCTTCTCTCGCGCGCTTGTCTTGAACCCCGCCGCCGATACCCGCAGATCGTATTCGCCCGCCGACAGCCCCGCCGCAACGTAGGCGCCCGCGCCGTTCGTCTTGGTCTCGCGCGTCAGGCCCGTGGCCGGATCCTCGACCAACACCGTCGCCGCGACCACCACGCGCCCCGACGGATCGACCACGCGCCCGCGAATCGAGCCGTCCACGATCTGAGCGGCCGCTGCGCTAAAAAGCAGAAATAGATTCGCCCCTGCGGCGATGGTCCAGGAAGTTCTCATTTGAGACCGGCGCGCGAGCAGACCAATACGACCGCCGCGCGGCGCAACAGGTTACCCGCGTTCTGCTCCGATTGTCGCCGTCGGCGCCGCCGGGAGCAAGTCGCGCCGGCGCCGGCGGCCGATCCCGCCTAATTGATGTCGAAGTTGTCGGCGAACAGCGAATGATCGCCGCGCACCACCACGTTCGACCCGAGCACGTCTTCGAGCTCCTGCAGGTAGGCGTTTTCGCGCGACTTGAGCACGCGCGCCACCTCCGGATGAACCCGAATCGTCACGTCATTCTTCGTCTTGCGCTTCGGCGCCAGCCGCCGCGCGTCGTTCAAGATCTCGTAGATCACGCTCTCCGGACTCTTCACATAGCCCGACCCCTGGCAATTCGTGCACGGCGCGCACAACGCCCGCTCCAGCGACTGCTTCACGCGCTTGCGCGTAATCGCCACCAGTCCGAAATCGTTGAACGCCAGCGCCTTCGACGGCGAACGATCCAGCCGCAGCTCTTTCTCGAGAGCCGCCGTCACCTTCTTGCGGTTCGACCGGTCGTCCATGTCGATGAAGTCGACCACGATGATGCCGCCCAGGTCGCGCAGCCGCATCTGCCGCACGATCTCCTGCACCGCCTCCAGGTTCGTCTTGACGATCGTGTCTTCCAGCCGGTCTGACTTGCCCACATACTTGCCCGTGTTCACGTCGATCGCCACCAGCGCCTCGGTCTGGTTGATCACGATGTAGCCGCCCGACTTGAGCCAGACCTTGGGCCTGAGCGCCTTCTCGATCTCCTGCGTGATGTTGAACTCGTCGAAAATCGGCGTCGAACGCGTGTAGAGCTTCACGCGGTCCAGCAGATCCGGCTGGAAGCGCTCGACGAAGCGCACGATGCGCTCGTACTCCTCCTCCGCATCCACCCAGATGGTCTTGTAGCTCTGGCCGAGCTGATCCCGCAGGATGCGCTCGACCACGTCGAGATCCGTGTGCAGCAGCGCCGGCGCCGGCCGCTTCTCGGCCTTCTCTTGGACGCCCTTCCACAAATCGGTCAAGAACTGGATGTCGTTGATCAGCTCTTCGTCCGACTTGCCCTGACCCGCCGTCCGGACAATGAAGCCGCCCGGCGAGCCGACGCTGTTGTCGCGAATGACGCGGCGCAATCTTGTGCGCTCGGCGTCCGAGCTGATCTTCCGCGAGACGCCCACGTGCGCCACGGTCGGCATGTAGACCAGATACCGTCCGGGCAGAGCGATGTGCGAGGTGATGCGCGCGCCCTTCTTGCCCAACGGCTCCTTCGCGATCTGAACGATGATTTCTTGGCCCGGCTTGAGCAGGTCGCTGATCAGCGGACCCGCCGAAGTGTCCGGCTTCGGGCCCGCGTCACGGCGGCGTTCACGATCCGGTCCGCGTTCACGATCCGAACTGCGTTCACGATCCGGCCCGCGTTCACGATCCGAGCTTCGTTCACGATCCGAGCCGAGTTCACGATTCCGGCTCCGCTCGTCCCCGTCGTCCCCGCCGCGTCCGCGACGCCGGCGGCCGCGCCGACCGCGCTTGGAGTAGCGCGACTCGCGCGCCGTCGCCTCGGCCCGCGATTTCTCCGAGTCGTCGTCCTTGTCTTGCTTGCCGCGCTCGTCGCTGTCGTCGGACTGCGCTTCTTCCTCGTCGTCGGAATCTTCTGAGTCCTCTTGTTCATCCGAGCCTAGGCGGTCTTCCTCGTCCGAATTCATCTTCATCCGAATCCTCATCGTCAGACTCGTCCTCGTCGGAGTCATCGTCGTCGGAGTCCTCATCGTCCGACTCGTCGTCGTCGGAGTCTTCGTCGTCGGAGTCCTCGTCGTCGGAGTCTCGTCGTCGGAGTCCTCGTCGTCGGAGTCTTCGTCGTCAGAATCCTCTTGCTCCGAATCCAGATCTTCCGACTCGTCGTCGTCGGAGTCGTCCTCGGGAAACCGCGCTCGGAACACTTCCTCGTCGTCGGGATCGTCGTCCGCATCGTCCGGGTCGGAGGCGCGTGGATCTTCCGGCTCATCCGAGGCATCCGCCGCGGAGTCGGTTTCTTCCTCCGCCTCGACATGGTTCTCCGGCGGAAACTCGTCCGCGGCCTTGTCGGCGCGCGTCTCCGCGGCGAGCACGGCCGCCTCGCGCGCGTCCAAATCGTTTTCGCCGTCGGCGTCCGGCTTTACTTCCGTCTTTTCCGCGGCTTCCTGGGAATCTCCGCGCCCGCGTCCGCCGCGACGGCCCCGGCGGCGCCGGCGGCGGCGCCCGCCCCGCCGAGAATCGCCTTGCTCCGATTCGCCCGACTCGCTCGAGTCCGAGGATTCAGCGGCCGAGTCGCTCGACGCCGCGTGCGGTTCGGCGCTCACGTCTTCGTCGTCGTCGGAGGATTCGCTCGCGCGCCCATCCCGCTGTTGATCCCGGTCATCCTCGTCCGAGCGCGACTCGCCGCCGCGATACTTCGCCAGCGACTCGCCCGGCAGCACCGCAAAGTCCTCGTCGTCTTCCTCGCGACGGCTCTTGCGCGCAGGCGCTTGGTCAGCGTCTTCCCGCGCATCCTCCGACTTCGCGCGATCCCTTTCGTCCACGTCAGCGAACTTCGACTCCGGGAACCGCGAGCTTCCGCTTGCATTTGCGCGTCCCCCGCGTCCACGACGCGAGCGCCTTCCGCGCCGCCGCCGGCCGCCCGCGGAATCCGACTCCTGCTCGTCGTCTTCTTCCGATTTTTCTCGGCGTGCGGGCTTGGGTTCCGCCGCTGGAGCGGAAGCGGGCGAGGGAGCGCTGGCGACGGCCAAATCGTCGTCGTCGTCCATCGTGCCGCTTTCGATCTCTTCGGTTTGATCGATGATGTCGGAGACGTAGAGGAAGGCGTCGCGCTCGAGGCCCACCTTCACGAATGCGGATTGCATCCCGGGCAAAACCCGGCTGACGCGGCCCTTGTAGACGCTGCCGACTAAGGCGTGCTCAGTCGCCCTCTCGATATAAACTTCGACGAGTTTGTCGTCGTCCAGAATCGCCACGCGGGTCTCATGGCCCGTTGACGAAACGACCAGTTCTTTAGACACCGGAAACCTCCTCGAACAGGTTCCCAGCGAGCGGCGCTGCGGAAATCCAACATCACGGCGCGCCCGATCTCATCAGGTCACGCGCCGCGCGACCGCCGTCCGCGAGTCCATAAGATGAACTCCGAAACGCCGGCCTCCTCTCTGCCCTTCGGCGGAACCCGACCTAGCCGGGCTCGACGCCGCGAACTTGAATCCGTAAACCGCAGTGCGTCCGCTCAGCGGAACGCCCGTTCTCGATGCCGAAACAATTCGCGCCCCCCAAGGAACGCGGAAAACCTAGTTTGTAAACCTCCGCAGACGGACGTTGTTCACCAAACCCAGCAACAGGAACGTCGTCAACGTATTCGAGCCGCCATAACTCATCAGCGGCAGCGGCATGCCGGTCACCGGCATTTTGTTTACGACCATCCCGACGTTAACTGCGATCTGGAAGAGCAACAACGCCGCCACGCCCATGCAGATCTGCATTCCAGCAGCATCCGCAGCGGTCTGGGCATTGTTGACGATCTTCATCAACAACGCAAAGTATAACGCTAGGACGATGGCTACGCCTACGAATCCGCTTTCTTCCGCATAGGAAGCGAAAACGAAATCCGTGTGGGATTCCGGCAAAAATCGCAGTTGCGTTTGCGAACCTCGCGCGAAACCCTTGCCCCAGACGCCTCCCGAACCAACCGCGATCTTCGACTGCAAGGCCTGATAGCCGCCTCCGCGGGGGTCGCCCTCGGGGTCCATGAAACCCGTGACTCGCGCTTTCTGGTAGTCCGACATCGCCATCCAGGCGATCGGCGCCAGCAGGCCGGCCGCCACGACCGCGATCACGACATGCTTCATCCGCAACCCCGCCAAGAAGACGCCCATCGCGAAAATCGGCGCATAGCTGAGCGTGGTGCTCAAGTCCGGTTCCTTGAGGACGAGAACCGCCGGAACCGCGAAAATCGCGCCGGCCTTGACGATGTCCATCGCAGTCAGCCGGTCGCGGCTGAACTCGCCGAACAGCCTCGCCGCCAGCAACACCAGCCCCACCTTGGCGAACTCGGAAATCTGCAAGTGGGTCAGCCCCGGAATCGGCAGCCAGCGCCGCGCCCCGTTGATGACCGGGGCGAACAGCAGCACCGCGATCAACCCCGCCACCATCGCCGCGTAAATCGCCGGCGCCTGACTGACCAGCCAGTGGTAGTCGAACGACGAAATGACCCACATCAGCGCTACGCCGATGATGATCCACAAGATCTGCTTGAGGTGCGAGTCGTTCCACGGCGTGTTGCGCGTGGCGCTGTAGACCTCGATTACGCCCAGCGAGGCGATCAGAACGGCGCCGATCAACAGCGGCCAGTCGAAATCGCGCCAGGAGTGTCCTTCCGTCACGGTTTCGGCTCCGCCGGCGCGGCGGCCAGCGCCGCGGGCTCGGTCGCCGGAATCGATTTGCGGCGCTGCGACCACAACTGCCGCTTCTGCTTGTCGAAGTAGGCTTTCATCACGTCGCGCGCGATCGGCGCCGCCCACGCGCCGTGCTGGCCGTTCTCGTAAAGAACCGCGACTGCGATCTCCGGCGCTTTGCACGGCGCGAACGAAATGAACCAACCGTCGTCCTTGTAGCGCTCGTCTTGGTTGCCTTGCGCGAAGGCGCGCGAAACGCGCTGCGCCGAGCCGGTCTTGCCGCAGACGTCGTAATCGGGAATCGCCGCGCGGCCGCCGGTTCCGCCGTCATTGACGACGCCCCACATGCCGTCGACGATCGCCCGATGCCAATTTTCCGAGATGTCCAGCCGGCGCGACGCGGGGAGCGGATCGTGCGGTCTGATCTTGGCGCGGTCGGCGTCCGACAGCAAATGCGGCCGTTGCCACACTCCGCCCATCGCCAACCCGCCGATAGCGTAAGCCGCTTGCACCGGCGTCACCGTCAGGGCGCCCTGCCCGATCGAGACCGAAATCGTCTCGCCCGCGTACCACTTGTCTCGGAAAAAGCGCACCTTCCAGCGGCTCGACGGCACCACGCCCTCCGCCTCGCCCGGCAAGTCGATGCCGGTCAAGCCGCCGAATCCCGCCATCTCGGCGTATTTCGCGATGCGGTCGATGCCCAGCTCCTTGCCCACCGTATAGAAGTAGACGTCGCAAGACTGCTTGATAGCCTCCTGCAGATTGACCCAGCCGTGGCCCGCCGCCTTGTGACATCGGAAGTAGCGGCCGTAGAACGTCGCGCCCCCGCTGCAATGCACCTTGAATTCGGGATCGATCACGCCCGTCTCGAGGCCGGCCAAGGCCATGAACGGCTTGAAGATCGAGCCCGGCGCCAATTGCGCCTGCACCGCCCGGTTGAGCATCGGCTTGAACGGATCGTTGATGATCGACTGCCAGTCCTGCGAATCGATGCCGCCCACGAAGCGGTTCAGGTCGTAGGCGGGGCGCGACACCATCGCCAGAATCTCGCCGTTGCGCGGATCGAGCGCGACCACCGCACCGCGGCGGTTGTCCATCGCCAGCTCCGCCACCGCCTGCAGATCGAGGTCGATCGTGAGCTGCAGCGTGTGGCCGGGCTTCGCCTCGACCACGTCCAGGTCGCGCACGCGCCGCGAGCGGCTGTCGACCATGACCAGCCGGCTGCCGTCGACGCCCGTCAGCGCGTCGTTGTATTCCCGCTCGACTCCCGCCTTGCCGACCTCCGCTCCCTGGTCGTAGAGGACGAACTCCTCCTTGTCGAGCTCCTCGCTGCTGATCTCGCCCACGTACCCCAGCACATGCGCCCCGAAGCCGTCGCGCGGATACAGCCGGCGGTGCGAGCGCACCAGCTCGAGCTGCGGCAGGTCGTCGCGGTGCGCCTCGACGAACGCCACCTCCGACAAGCTCAAGTCTTCCTTGACGATGACGTTCTGGTACTCCGGGCCCCGCGAGTCCGCCAGATCGTAGAGCCGCGAGCGCAGCCGCTCGTAGGGTATGCTCAGTCCCTCTGAGATCAGCGGTAGGTTGGCCTGCTTGATGCCGTCGCGCGGCAGCATGACGCGGAACGACGGCGCATTGTCGACCATCACCCGCCCTTCGCGGTCGAGAATCTTGCCTCGCGGCGCAAGGATCGGCAATGCCTTGACGCTGTTGCGCGCGGCCCGCGCCTCGTAAACCTCCGGGTCCTGCACTTGCAGTTGCCAAAACCCCGCCATCAGCCACAGGAAAACCAGCGCCGTCGCGTATTGAAACGCCGCCGTCTCTAAATCGCGCGAGCGCCGCTTCTCGTTGGAATAGGCGTTCACGAGCGCATCACCAATCCGTCGAAGGCGCTGTAGAAGATCAGCGCCAAACCCGCGTGCACGGCCGCGAAGATCAACGTCAGCGCCGGGTCCAGCGGCTGCCCGCCGCCTAACAAGGCCCCGTCCAACGCCCACAGCAGACCCTGGTGCATGGCAAAAAACAGCGCCGTCAGCACGGCGCGCGCGCCCGGATACTGCACTTCGATGTAGTGCCCGACCGAGCCGGCCGCGTAGCCCACCATCGTGTCCACCATGCCGTAAAGCCCCAGCGGCCCGTGCGTCAGCCCGTCTTGCGTGAGCCCCATCAGCATCCCGATCGCCATCCCGATCAGCGGCGAGCGCCGCATCAGCGCCAGATACGCTACGACGATCAGCGGCAGATCCAGGCTCGACGCCAGCGGCGTCATCGAGCCCAAGAAGGTCTGAAAGACCAACGCTCCCGCGCCGATCAGCACCGCCGTGAGCGGGTTGAGCTTGACCGCCGAAATGCGGCGCGGCGGCGCGAACGCCTGGCTCCCCAGCTTGGCTTGCACTCTCACGGCGCGTGCGCCTCCGGCGCCTCGGCCGCTTCGACCGCATCCGGATTCGCCGTCGGCCCGTGGTCCGGCGGCGCCGCCTCGGAGTCCTCTTCCGCTTCCGGGTCCGTCAGCCCCAGGTTGAAGTTGGGCGGGCGCGAACCCGGCAGGCCCTCGCCGAACGTGTGCCCTTGGGCCTCTCCCAATTCCTGATAGCGCCTCTTGATCCGGTCCGCGTCGGTCTGGTCCGCGTCTTTCACCTGGTCGGCCGGCGTCTCGGCGGGCGCCTGCGTCAACTCGCCGCCCGGAGGCGGCAGCAGCGACGCGGGCGGCTGCGGCGTGTCGGGCAGGTTCAGATGCGTCCCTTCCGTGATCACCAGAACCTCGTCGAGCCGGTCGAGCTTGGCGAACGGCCGCACGTAAATCTTGCGGAACTCGTTGCCGTCGGCCAGCCGCGATACTTTCCCAATCGGCAGCCCTTTGGGGAAGATGCGGTCCTCCCCCGACGTATACACCGTCTCGCCGACCTTCACGTCCACTTCGTGCGCCACATAGCGCAGCTCGCACTCCGCGCCGCCCAGGCCTTCCATGATGCCGTGTACGCGGCTGCCGCCCAGGATCGCCCCGACCGCCGCATTGCGGTCGTTGATCAGCACCACCAGCGCCGCCGCGTCGTGCGCCGCCTTCACCTCGCCCACGATGCCGTCCGCTGTGATTACCGCCATGCCCGGCTCAATGCCGTCTTCTCGGCCGCGATTGAGCAACGCTTCGCTCAGATTCCCGCCGCCCCCGCCGATCACCTCCGACGCGACCGTCTTCGAGGGGCTCGTCTCCTTGTAATCGAGCAATTTCGCCGAACGGTCGAGACGCTCCAGCTTGCGCTCGATCTCGCGCTTCTCCAGCCGCAACCGATCGATCTCGCGGCGCATCCGCTCGTTTTCTTCGCGAGCGCCCACCAGCCAAACATAGTTGCGCCACAACGACGAGCCGTCGTCCGCGCCTTCCGTCAGCAGGTTGTTGATCGGCGCCGCCAGCCCGATCGCCCACGTCTGCAGCAAGGGCGAGCCGTCGTCCCCGCGCACGTGGTATCCCAGCAGGACCAACTGCGCGACCAGCGCTGTGATCAGCAAGGCGACGTTGCGATAACGGGCGATCAGATCCACGCCTCTTTACTCTCGAATTGCCCCTTTACTCGAGCGAGATGCGCCGCAGCAAATTGAAATCGCTCAGCATCTTGCCCGTGCCCAATACCACCGACGCCAGCGGATCCTCCGCGATCGACACCGGCAGCCCGGTCTCCTCGCGAATCCGCACGTCCAGATTCCGCAACAACGCCCCGCCCCCCGACAAAACGATGCCGCGGTCCGAAATATCTGCGCTCAACTCGGGAGGCGTCCGCTCCAGGGCGACGCGGATCGCATTCATGATCGTGCCCACGCAATCCGAGAGCGCTTCCCGGATCTCCGAATCGTCGACGGTGACCGTGCGCGGCACGCCCTCGATCAGATTGCGCCCCTTGATCTCCATCGTCAAGGGCTTCTCCAACTTATAGGCGGAGCCCACTTCCATCTTCACGCGCTCGGCCGTGCGCTCGCCGACCAGCAGGTTGTACTTCTTCTTCAAGTACCCGATGATCGCCTCGTCCATCTCGTTCCCGGCCACCCGCACCGAGCGCGAATACACGATGCCCGACATCGAGATCACCGCCACGTCCGTCGTGCCGCCGCCGATGTCGACGATCAAATTGCCCGACGGCTCGGTGATCGGCAGACCCGCGCCGATCGCCGCCACCATCGCCTGCTCCACCAGGTGAACTTCGCTGGCGTGCGCGCGGTACGCCGAGTCCATCACGGCGCGCTTCTCCACCGGCGTGATCTCGCTCGGCACCCCGATCACGATTCGCGGATGCACCAGCATCTTGCGGTTGTGCGCCTTCTGGATGAAGTACGTCAGCATCTTCTCGGTCACCTTGAAATCGGCGATCACGCCGTCTTTCATGGGCCGGATGGCGACGATGTTCCCCGGCGTGCGGCCGACCATTTCCTTGGCCTCTTTCCCCACCGCTTCCACATCGCCGGTCACCTTGTTGATGGCGACAATCGAAGGCTCGTTCACCACAATGCCCGAGCCCGCCACAAAGACGAGCGTGTTCGCCGTCCCAAGATCAATCGCCAGATCCCGAGAAAACAGGCTGTACAACGAACGAATATTCAAGACGTCACGACTCCTGACTCTTCCCGCCACTGCGCCGCCGGCCGACGTACACGTGCCGGGGGCGCTGACCGGGCCGAACCGCTGCGGGGGGACGGGCAGCCGGAAGGGTCGCGTATGTTATCGATATCGCGGCAGTAGGGCCGCACGAGCGGGCGCGTCGCTCGACCTCTAGTGTAACGGTTTTTGCAACGTCCCGAACCCCCTGTGGAATCAATTGTTTTTGCGCAAATCCCTCGTCTGACTCTTTGGTGAGAGATCTCACTTAGGCTCGCGCACATCCGGCGGCCGAATGTACAGCGGCTCCGCCGTCTCCGGCGCCTGCCCCGGCCGCCGCCCCGCCAGCAGCGCCACCGCCTCCGCCGCCACCGGCACGACTCGCCCCCCCTCCGGCACAGCCCCCGCCTCCGTCCCGATAAACTCCACCGCTCGTCCGCCCAGCTCCGCCATGAAGTCCCTGCAGCGTCAATAACCTAGGCTCCAGCAAGACTTCCAGCTCCGCCCCGTACAGCGCGGCGTAAACTTCCCCCCGCCGCGCGTCCATCACCGGCGCTCTGAGCTCCCCCTCCCCCGCGAACGCCAGCGCCTCCAGCAACGACACCGCGCCCAGCGGCTTGCCGTTCGCCTCCGCCAGCGCCTTCGCCGCCGCCAGCCCCACGCGAATCCCGGTGAACGACCCGGGCCCCGTCGCCACGGCCCACAAGTCCACGTCCGCCGGGCGCAACCCCAGCTCTTTGAGTAACTTACTCATCTCCGGGAACAGCGCCGACGCGAACCCTTCCTCGGGCTCGAGCGACCGCGACGCCACAATCTCCCCGTCTCGGGCGACGGCGATCCCGCCGCGCCGGTTGGCGCTGTCGATTGCGAAAATCGAGCAAAGGCGAGGCCTACTCCGCGGGCTTGTCCAGACTATAAGCTTTGAAGGCCTCGTACAGCCGCCCGGCCCCGTCCAGCCCCAGCAGCCTCACCGACAGCGTCGCCGGGTACCTGCCCGTCAAGTCCGTCGGAATCTTGAAGTTGCCGAACTGCGTCGTCCCCAGCACCCGCGGCGCGTACCCCGACCCCGCCACTTCGCCCTTCCACAGCCACAGCATCTGCTTCGCCGTGCGCGTGTCCTTCGTCAGCGTCGCGTTGAAATTCGGCGCCGAGCCGGCCGTCAAATGCTGCTGGTCCGGCAACTGGATCTCGTACGGCAGATCCGCCGTCTCCACTTCCTTCGGCTTCACCGCGCGCGCTTCGAGAAAGTAGCCCTTGTTGAAGCTCTCCTTCTTGCCTTCGCGCCGCAAATACAGCACCCAGTCGTGATCCATGTCCGGCGGCGAACCCTCGAAGCGCTCGCCCTTGAACTTCTTCTTCTCGTTCACCCACGTCCCGTCGATCGGGTTGAACCAGCTCAGCTCGTACCCCGCCTTCGGCACCAGCAGCTCCACCTTCCCCGGCTCCTCCAGGTAGACGATATATTCGATGCCCACCGGCGTATCCGCCCAGTACGGCATCACTTGCATCGACAGCGCGGCCCCGCCGTCCACCCGGTAATACGGCTGCAAGTCGAAATACCGCGTCTGCGTGAAGAAGTCGTACAGGTGCGTCATCGCCTCCGCCCCCGGCGAGTCCGCGTACTTCAAATCCACGTCGAACTTGCGCCCGCCGTACGTCCCCGTATTCCCAAACGTCGGATACGACCCGCGAATCGCCATGCGCCACAGCCGCTTGCGAAACTCGTCGCTCGACACATGATGCGCGTGCGACGCCCCCGCCCCCGAGTTCTCATACCCAAACTCGGCGTTCACCACCGGCATCAGATTCGTCTCGTAATCGATCGCCGCCAGGCTGGCGTCCGACGACTGCTGCACGATGTAGGTCATCCAGCCGTCCTCGGCCAGCGGGCTCGACGTCTTGAGCGTGTGCGTCGAGCGCGGGTGATCGTACGGGTCCAGCGCCTTCACCTCGCCCATCACTTCCTTCAGCAGCCGCCGGCCTTCGTCGTACTCCTCGAACTCCTGCACGCCCTGCCACGTGATGTTGTACGCCGCATAGCGCGCCACCAGGTAGCGCGCGTACCGCTCGCGCTGCTTGCGGTCGGGCAGCAAATCGGCCAGCTCGTTCTCGTCGCCGCCCAAGATCAAATCGAACGTGATCGCCCTTCGAGTTCATGTACGCGACGCGCCGGTCGACCTCGCGAAAATGCTCCGCCAGCGGCGCGTCGGGATCGGCCAGCACCCTCTTGGCGTTATCGTCCCAGCCCAGCACGAGCCCGCGCATGTGGTTGAACTTCTGCTCGGCGCGCTTGTCGACCAGCGCCGTGAAGGTCTCCCACGGAATCGTCGCGAACCGGTAGCACGTGTCGCCCATCCAGTAGTGGCCGGTCTCGGGCTGGTCGTAGCGGAAGTAGCGCGTATTGAAGACGTGGACGAACCCGGGCGTCCGCGGCGGCGTGGCCTCGAACGCGAACACCTGCTTGTCGATGCTGGGCAGATTGGAGATCAGCCGCAGATCCCAATGCCCCTCGAAATCCGGCGAAAACCGCAGCCGAAAGCTCTTGCCGCCGTCCCAGAACGCCGGCATCACCTTGGTCCGCCCGCCCTTGGGCGACCGAAACTCCGCCCGCAGCTCGACCGTGGTGTACGGCTTGGGATGCGACGCCGCCTCGGCGTCCGAGATCACCACCGAAATCTCGCAAGGCTCATAAACCGGCGCCGACTCGCAAACCGTCACCTGCCCCGGCAAAACGGCCGCCAGCGCCAGCAGACACAGCAAGACCCTCATGCCACAGAGCATAGAACGCGAGGGGAACCGAGTCCACCGGGGCGGCGGCTCCCAATCTCAATCGAGATCAAAAATAGCCCGCGCTTCGGATCGTCGGGCCATGCGTGATCGCTCCAATGTCGCCCTAAGCTTGCCGACCAAGGTCGTGAAGATGCTCTCTTAGATTAGGATCCCGACATCGACTACGTGGTTCGCGACAGCGTCGCCTTCATGGCCACTAGCAGTCCGAGGCAGATCAACACCGCGAGGGCGAAGGCAAATTAAGAAGACCACATAGGTGTAGAACATGCTCACAACTGCTCGCCAAGAGATGGAGCAGCTCCCATGCCTTCGTTCCGGGACTACCGCTGCTAGAGGCGCCTTTGGTTCGGAAGTGAGAGAAAAAGTCCTTGCATCGCTACCGACTATGGGCTACAATTTTCCGCGGCCATTCAGTTACAAACATCTACAAACATCGATTCCGGCATACCAATACTTGATGCCGGAAGTCCGACGCGAATCCTATGGATTTGTCATCAAAGAACCCTTTCGAACTGAAACCATAGCAGGCCACCATCCGAAAGGCACGTGGGAATTGGGGATACCGGCAAAATGCAAGAGTCCGACAACGCCAAATCACGCTTGGCATGGCGATTTCGTATTGCACCTAAAGTGTATGTGAAGCGTGACGCAATCAGAAGCTTTTTACAGCTGACGGGAAGTCGTTACAAAAGATCCGCGCGCCTGTTGGCGCCACTGGCGTTGATGCTGCTCCCGGGTTGCTCACAGTTCTCTCTCGACGCATCGCTGGATAAACCGGTTATTTGCCCCGTTGATCACACCAGGGTGCAGTGGAGCTCAAAAGGTTATTACGAAGTGAGACTCACGGGCGGCGGACAGAATCAGCAACTCAAGAACGACACCCAACCGGAGGCCAGCGACTTTGTCACGCTGTCGCCTCAGGTCACTACGACATATTATCTAGAAGGTACCGTGCAGGGGAGGCAAGGCCAGCACTCGTTTACCATCGAAGTGGCCACGCCATCTGGACGATTCGACCTGCCGTTGCTATGGGCGGGCTGCCAAGGTCGCCAAGCTTTCTATAAATCAACCGTAACAAGCGGCAGTGGGGGCTTCCCGACATTCACAAGTCTTGACCTCATCACCAGAGTCGACAATCTGAACGACAGAAAGATCCTCGTAGATAAAGGTTATTCAGTGTTGGTCGACGCTGGCGCATCAACAAACGGCTTCACCGGGTCGCCGGTGGGCACGTGGTCGGCGACGATGCCCCTTAGCGCACTTGAGACGTGCCCGCCTCCGACGGGAGGGTCAGGTGAGCTGCCGCCGGAACTTCGTCTCGGTATCCACTACGGCTGCAAGTGACACCCAGGATCGACGAACGTGGGTTGAAGAAGGTTGATTGACGCACAGCGGCATCAGCTTTGTCGGGGCGAATGGTGAAGTCAGGCAACCCTCCTCACCGTGCCGCGCCGACGCCTGCAATCCGCCTCCGGCGAATGGTGACGGCGAATGGTGACAGTCAGGAAACCCGTCCGGAAAGCGTAAGCTGGCTCACTTTTCGACGCGGAAGTCTCTTGTTGGCGGGCCCCTGACGGAAATCCGAAGATCCGGCTTTCAGAGTTCCCTGACTGTCACCGTTCGCCGGTCACCGTTCGCCGGGCTCACTTTCCGACCCGGACGTCTCGTGTTGGCGGGCTCCTGACGGAGATCCGAAGGGCGAATGGTGACAGTCAGCCAACTCTCCTCACCGCGCCGCGCCGGCCGCTTCCGCGCGCCCCTTCGCGCTCGGTCCGGTCGGCGCGCGGCGCAGCCGGCGCCCGCAATCCGCCTCCAACCGGTCCACGAAATCCTTGTCCCCCAGCGGCACGCCGTTGTACGTCGCATAGCGCAGCGCGTCATTGTCGTTGACCGGCGCCGACCCTTCGAGCAGCTCTTTCCAGTCGCCCGCCAGACCCCAATCGCTCCACGTCCAATCGTCCATGAGACCGCTCTCGTCGCGTCCCGACAGGTGCGCCGCGGCGCTCGACCAGACAATGGGCGCCAGCCTTGTGTTTGACTAACTCCGATCCGCGTTATCATCCTGGTCCGAACCCCATGCCTCGCCAGCCGCGCGGGTGGTGGCGGTCGGCGTACCGCATCACATCACGCAAGGCGGCAATTTCCGTCAACCCGTCTTCTCGACCGACGCCGATTGGGTCTTCCGCCTCGGAAATGGGCGCCAGCCTTGTGATCGAAAGGTCAAACGCGCCCGCAAGACTCTTCATAAGGTGCAAAGCGTGTGACGCACTGCACTAGGCTCGATTTCCCGCAAGCTGGAATCGCGCCGCGCCGTCAACGAAGCCATCCCCGGTGCGACCAGCTCGGTGATCATCCGCTCGCCCTATCCCAACTTTGGCCGTATCCGATTGGTTGACAACGGCGGTCGCGGCAACTACAATCCGCTTGACCTGAAGCTGACTAAGAAGTACTCGAACGGCCTGAGCGCTCTGGTGTCCTACACCTACGCCAAATCGATCGATGAAACGTCGGGCAACGCGGGGCGATATGCGCAACTTGCAGTTCGCGCTGAAATACATTTTCTAGTCGGAGATGAAACGACTAGCGACTTGCGCGTTGCCGATTCGGGTTAGCGCGGACGGCGTAACTCGCCGGAGATTCGGAACATGACGATCGGGTTAATAACATGAAGACAAAACTGATAACGATAGCAATCGTAGTATGCTTCTCCGCAAACTACGCTTATTCCCAATCGGCCAAGAAGCAGCCCCCGCCGGACGGAATATTTGATCCCTCCGGCCTGATATCGCCGGGTAAGAAAGGAGAGCTAACCACGCTTGGAACGGGCTTTAGCTTCACGGAAGGCCCTGCGGTCGATCGGCGCGGAAACGTGTTCTTCACCGACCAACCCAATGACAGGATCTATAGATGGGACGTCGTAAGCGGCGAGATCACTCTATTTCTGGAAGGCACCGGCCGCGCAAACGGGATGGCTTTCGACAGAGACGGCAACCTCATTACGTGTTCTGACCTGTATGGAGAGATTTGGAAGATCTATCCGGATGGAAGCCATGACGTGTTGATCGACAACTATAACGGCAAATTGCTCAACGGGCCGAACGATGTATGGATCAATCCCGTTAACGGAGGAATGTATTTCACGGATCCAATGTTCCCGAGACCATACTGGGAGGCTGGAGATCCGCGCATACAAGGTTGGCCTCCAACACACTCCGAACAGGCGCCCGTAGGCAAGGGGGGGTACGTCTATTATCTCCCGCCCGGCGGCAACGCTTTGGTGAGAGTCACCACAGAGGCCATGGGATGGGAATCCGATGCATGGCCCAACGGTGTTGTTGGAACTCCTGACGGACGGACACTCTACGTCAACAAGTGGGCGAGCGACAACAAGGGCGGAACGTGGGCCTTTGACATCAATGCGGACGGCACGCTCTCCAACATGCGGAAGATAACGGAATGGGGAGGCGATGGCATGTCTATGGATGAATTGGGAAATTTCTACATCAGCAATGGGCAAGGGGTGATGGCTTTTGACCCCAATGGAAACAACATCCTGATAATTCCGACCGGCTCCGGAGCGACCAACAACACCTTCGCCGGGCGGAATGACAAGCTCTTGTTCATAACCGGTCCGGTGAACAGTGTCACCGGGATCACACTGAAGGTCAAAGGCGCGCCCAACTGGTAAGGGCTGCCCGGATTTGCGAACTTTGTGGCACACTCGGAGCCGGCGGGTCCCCGTTCCGCCGGCTTTCCTGCCCTCTCAATGCCACTCATATCGGCGGCGGTTCAAGGACGGCATCCTCTCCGAAGTGAAGCCCTTCCTGCTGACTTCGGCTAACGGGGGCCCCGCAGTTCTCTCCCAACGGCCGGTATGTCGCTTATGCCTCGTGGAAATGGGCGCCTTTTCACGCCCCGCCAAAAGGCCGCCCGCCCAAAACCCGCGCGGGCGGAACGGCGAAACCGGGATTCGTGTTTAAACTAGGCGTTCACAGGAGGCAGCACCCATGCATCGATCCGTTCCGGCCGCGACCATCGTCCTCGTTCTGTTTCTGGCCCTGTTCGCGGCGCCCGCTCGGGCCCAGCAGGTTCCCCGAGATGCGGAGCCGCTACTTCACCACGCTCACCAACACGGAAATCGAACAGTATTTGCGTCGCAACGACGTCATCGTGATTCCGGTGGGCACCGTCGAGGGCTTCAGCGATATGCCCACCGCCCAGGAGTACGCCATGGCCGAAGCCTATGCCCTCAAGATCGCCGAAGAGGCCGACGGGCTGGTGCTGCCGAGTCTGATGTATTTCTTTCCGGGCGTCACCGCGCCCGGCCGGGGCAGCGTCTACGTGAGCGAAGAGGATTGCCTGCGCTACCTCAAGGCGGTGGCGCGCTCCCTGTTGCGCCAGGGTTTCCGGCGGCAGATCTACACCTCCTCGCACGGGCCCTCCGACCAATACGTGGCGGCCTTGGTGCGCGACTTCTTCGAGGAAACCAAGGACCCCATTCTGTATGTCGACACCGGCCGCCTGACGCAGCTAGCCAAGGACAAGAAGCTGCTGCCGGCGGATCTGGGCAACGCGTTCCGGCTGGTGGGCTATGGCGCCTACTACACGCTGGGCCGGCTGAACGAGATTCCGCTCAGCCTGGACTTCCAACCGTCGGGAACCGAGGTGCCGCCTCCTCCCGACAGCCTGAGCAAACTCAGCGTCCTGGGTCCCCCCAGCGGCGCCGTGGGTACCTACAGGCCGAGCGCCGGGGACAACGGCGGGCGTCCCCTGAAGAGCTCGATCACGGCCGCCCAGCGCGAGGAGATGGGCAAGCAGGGCGCGGAGATCATCGCCGCCGGCGTCAAGGCCATGGACGTCAAAGGCGTTGTGCAGGCGCTGCGCGACTACGACAAATACGTGCAAGACGAGATCCTGCCCCGCTTCGGCGGCAACCTGCCGCCGACGCGTGCCGTAAGGCGCCAGAGCCGCCAACCCGCAAGGCGCATTTCGAGCACTACTAGAGCTCTACCCGCCTAGTAATCAACCACTTAGCCGCGCCCTCCCGCAAAACGCTTGGCCGCGCACCGTATCCTCAAATTAGGCGTGAGATACGTCTACTACAAGCATCTGGACAAGCGCATCACAGCGCTCGAACGGGCCTGGGCCTGGGCGATGCCGCGAACCTTCGGCTGGGTCGACTCCAAAGGCAACATCGAAATCGTAAGCGAAAACAAGGCGGTGACGCGGGGGGGAGAAGCTCGACGCCTCCGCGAACGCGCCGGCACGCCTCGATCCGCAACTCAAATTGGACTTCGAGCCGGACACCGCCGCGACCAAAACAACAACTCCCGTCCAGCCCTGGCTGCCCGGCCTCGACCCGCTCTCCTGCGCCGAGCTCCCCGATGTCCGCAAATGTCCCGGTTTGTCCGCCCACTTTCGAGATCCAGCGGACAAAAGCGGCCAAATCCGGACATGGCGCGAGTCGTGACATCGTCGCAACCACTGCCGAATCAACGAGCCTGCCTCTTGCCGCCGCGATCCCCAACGGGTCCGAATCCCGCATTTTTCAGAATCACGGACATCTGCGGACATTCCCGGACGGCAGCGAGGCGCCTGGGCGGCCGTCGCGACTGATCCCGGAAGCGTCGTCGTTTCGAGTTCGATATAATTCGCTCGCTTCGCTTTGGTCCTCGCAGGAGCTTAGCGACGGCAGTGACGACTCAATGACAACAATAAGCGACGACTTTGGGATTCCTTCGCGAGCGGGCCAGCGCTTTGCCCTCGCTGTTCTGATTCTGTTGCTTGCAGCGGCGGCGCCGCAGCAAGCCTGGGCGCAGGCGCCGCCTCGGCCCCCGGGACAGAACCCGAACGGCATGCACGTCTTCATCTGGGCCGGTCTGAAATCGCACTTAGTCGGGCAGCATGATTACCCGCAGTTTCTCGCCGACTGGAGCAAGGTTCTCACCGAGCATGGCGCCGTCGTCGACGGGGCGCTGCATCCGCCGAGCAGCGCCGAGCTCGAGGGCGTTGACGTGGTGGTGATCTATAAGGGCGACGCGGGCTACTACGTGACCGACGGCGCGAAGGCCGCGCTCGAAGCGTTCGTCAAGCGCGGCGGCGGGCTGGTGAGTCTGCATGACTCTTTGTGCGGTCCCGACCCGGCCTATTTCGCGTCGCTCGTGGGCGGCGCGAAGAAGCACGGCGAGGTGAACTACACCCTCGGCGCGCCGATCGCGTACACGGTCGTGGACAAAACGAATCCGATCATGAAGGACATGAGCGACCTCACGATCTTTGACGAGTCGTTCTACAACATGACCTGGGCGGACGACCCGAAAATCCACGTACTGGCCACCAACAAGATTCCGCCGACGCCCAGCGCGGGCGACCACAAGGGCGAGGTTGTGCCGCAAATGTGGACCTACGAGCACACCCTCGCCGGCGGCCAGGCCGGCGCGCGCATTCGTATGGATGCAGGGTCATACCTACGCGAATTTCGACAACTACCAGATTCAGCGCACGCTGCTGCGCGGCATCGCGTGGGCCGCCAACAAGCCCGTCGATGAGTTGGTGGATTACGTGCCGCCGCCGCGTCCGGAGCGCCGCGGGGGCGGATCTCCGACGCGTTAGGCTCCGACGCTCGCCGCCGAGCCGCGCGCGGTCAGCCGTCCGCGGGAATGGCGGTTTTTCGGCGGTCCCGCGACGGAATCGACGACTTACGGCCGTTCAAAACGGCAGTCCCTGCCGCCGCGATATTAGACTTTACTCGACTACGGTAGGGACCAAAGGAGAGTCGCCATGGGAAGCCGCACAGACCGCATGAAGCAGGACGCGATGGCGTTTTACGACCTGATGTTCAACCAGTGCCGACCCGCCGAGGCGATCGACCGCTACGTCGGGGACGCCTACATCCAGCACAACCCCGGCGTCGGCGACGGAAAGCAAGCGTTCATCGACTACTTCGAGAAGATGGCGGCGGAGTATCCCGGCAAACGAGTTGAGTTCAAAAGGGCCATCGCCGAAGACGACCTGGTCGTGTTGCACTGCCGCCAGCATTGGCCCGGCGACCACGACTATGCCGGCATCGACATCTTCCGGTTCGACGGCGGCGGCAAGATCGTGGAGCACTGGGACGTGCTGCAGGTCATCCCCGACGCCGCGCAGAACAATAACGGCATGTTCTAAAAGCGACGGCCCGACCCGGCCGCCAAAACCGCGGGCTAAAGCGCCTGGATCAACTCAATGCGATTCCCAAAAGGGTCGCGGAACTCCACCCGATCAAAGCCCGGGATCGGCGTATTGCCCTTGACGTCGTACCCGGCCGCGCGCAATTTCGCGCGCCACGCCGCCACCTCGTCCACCTGATAGGCCAGGTGGGTCTTGGTTTGGAGGCGGTCGAAGCCAGCTTCGATGCTGACGTGAATCTGCAGGTCGCCGCACGCGACCCAGAAGCCGCCCTTGGCCTTGAGCGAGTCCGGCTTTTCGACCTCGGTCAGGCCGAGCAGGCCGCAATAAAACTCACGGGCCGCCTCCTCTTCATGCGGCGGGATCGTAATCTGCGCGTGATGCAGGCGCTGAACCTTCATACGGCTCGGCCAGCCGGCGCGTCAGTCCGCATGGTACCCGCGCCACATCCAAACAAGCGTGTCGGCCAGAGTGGCCGCGTACACCCGCCGGTCGGTGTGCCCCGCGTCGAGCGCGTACAGGAAGCGGTAGTCGTAGCCCTTGTCCTTGAGCGCCGCCGCCGTGCGCCGGTTCGCCATCACCCAGTTGTGATGGCTCTCCTCCGATGCTTGCGCGCCGTTGTCGTTCTCGGAGGCGTGAATGAAAATGCGCAGCGGTTTCTTCTCGCTGTTCTCGATCAGCTTCATCCCCGAGTGGTATTCCCAAGCGCCCAGCGGGTACTTGGCCTCCTCGGCGGCGTCGTCGTCCTGCTGATCGACGAACGTGCCGGAATAGGTGATCAGCCGGCGGAACAGGTCCGGCCGGAACCAGCCCATCGTCAGCGCCGCCGCGCCGCCCGAGCTGCCGCCCATCACAGCCTTGCCCCAAGGATTGTCGGTGAAGGCGATATGCGGATAGGCCGCCTTGATCTCCGGGTTGTGCAGCACCGCCGGCAGCACCTCGTTGTTGATGAACAGGGCCTCGCGCTCCGACATGGTGTCGTATTCGAGGCCGCGCTCGCTGCCCTTGCTGTCGTCGCCGCCGTTCTGCACCGCGATCGCGATAAACGCCGGCAGCTTGCGCTCGGGGTCCTTCGAGATCGTCAGATTGTCGAGCGCGTTGCTCACCAAGCGCATCTGCCCGGGGCCGTCGTGCATCACCAGGATCGGGGCCTTCGTGCCGTCTTTATAGGCCGCCGGCACGTAAACGTAGATGTTGCGCTCCTTGCGCAGGCCCTTCGTCGGGTCGAGCGTCTTATCGTCGCCTTTGAAGTACTTGCTCTTGGGCAGCGACATCGTGAACTCGAAGTCCTTGCCCTTGGGGTTGCCCTGGTCGGTGAGCTCGGGCTGGATGGTGTAGTCGGGGCCGATCGTGTAATCGCCGTTGCCCTCCTTGCCGGGATTCTCGGTGTAGCCGCTCGCGGCGAAAGCCGGAGCAATCAGGGCCAGCGAGAGAAGGCAGCAGACGAAGCGGGTACGCGACTTGGGGTTTAGCACAGCCAACATGATATGGATTCAGCCCCCCGGATTCAAAGCGGGGTTCCATCTCGCGTGTTTTCAAGCACTTTCGCGCGACTAGACAATCTCGCCGCGGGCGACGGTCACGGCTTGGCCGGCGAGCCGCACGCGCTCGCCGCACACCTCGACCTGCACGACGCCGCCGCGCTTGGAGGCTTGATAGGCGAGCAGCGGGTTGCGCCCGAGCGACTTCGCCCAGAAAGGCCCGAGGCAGCAGTGCGCCGAGCCGGTGACGGGATCTTCGAAGATGCCCGACTGCGGCGCGAAGAAGCGCGAGACGAAATCGTAAGGCTCGCCGTCGGACTCGGCCGTGACGATGACGCCGCGCACGCGCAGTTGCGTGAGGCGCGCGAAGTCGGGCTCGAGCGCCCGCAGCTCGGCTTCGGATTCGACCTCGACGAGCAGGTCGAAGGGGCTGCGGCCGGTGTAGATCACCGACGCGCCGAGCACCACATCGAGGCCGTCGGGCATGGCGATCTTCTCGGGCGGCGTCGCGGGAAAGTCCAGCTCGATCCAGCCGTCGTCGCGCCGGCGCGCCGTGAGCAGTCCTCTCTTACTGTGGAAGCGGGCGACCTCGGAAGCGGCTAGGTTGCCGCTTTCCCAAAGCCAATGCGCGCTGGCCAGCGTCGGGTGGCCGGCCAACTCGACTTCGACCGCCGGCGTGAAAAAGCGCAGGTCGAAGCCGTCGTCGCGGCGCACCAGGAAGGCGCTTTCGGCGAGGTTGAGCTCGCCGGCGATGTTCTGCATCCATTGCGCGTCGCGCGGTTCGGGAAGAAGGAAGACGGCGGCTTGATTGCCGCGAAATGGGGCGTCGGCAAAGGCGTCGACATGGGCGTAAGGAATCCCCATCGGCTCAGGCTAGCAAAGGTGCGGAAGCTAACGATTCGCGGCGATCGAACATCTAGGGAGTAGTGAGCTTGGAAGAAAGCGCCTGGGAGAACCTGTGCAACGCGATATTTGAATACGACGGGCAACGCGTGGGGCTGCTGGCGTCGACCGATGAGGACGCGCCGAAGCTCAACTATGACCAGTGCTTCATTCGCGACTTCGCGATTTGCGCGCCGGCGCTGCTGTTGCGTGGCGAAGCGGAAGTCGTAAGGAACTTCCTGCTCACGACGCGGAAGCTGCAAAGCTCGACCCGCCGCCTGGACTGCTTCGAGCCGGGCAAAGGCTTGATGCCGGCCAGCTTCCGTCCCATCGAGAAAGACGGCACCACCATCCTCGACCCGGACTTCGGCGAGGAGTCAATTGCGCGTGTGACGCCGGTGGACTCGGTGTTCTGGTGGCTGTTGACGTTGTGCGCCTACGGCCGCGTCACTGGTGATGACGAGCTGCACAAGCGGGGAGATTTTCAAGAAGGCATTCGACTGATCTTGGAGCTGGCGCTGCAGGCGCGGTTCGAGATGTCCCCTACCCTGCTCGTGCCGGACGGCGCGTTCATGATCGACCGGCGCATGGGAGTTTACGGGCATCCGCTCGAGGTGCAGAGCTTGTTTTTCGCGGCCCTGCGGGCGGCGAACGAGATGCTCGAAGGCGACGGCGAGTGGCGCGAGGCGCTGCAGAAGCGGCTGCCGCACCTGGCCTATCACGTGCGCACCTACTACTGGCTCGACCGGCGGCGGCTCAACCAACTGGCGGGCGACAAGATCGACCAGTACGGCGAAAAAGTGAAGAACGTGCTCAACATTTCGCCGGAATCGGTGCCTACCTGGACCGGCGATTGGCTGTCGGACCAGAGCGGCTACTTGGCGGGCAACGTGGGGCCGGGCCGCGTGGACTACCGCTTCTTCGCGCAAGGGAATCTGCTGGCCGCGATGGGCGGCCTGATGACCGCTGACCAGTCGCGTCGTTTGCTGGCTCTCTACGACGAACGTTGGGACGCTCTGATGGGCGACGCGCCGGTGCGCATCTGTTACCCGGCTTACGAGGGCGACGCTTGGCGGATCGTCACGGGAGCGGACGAGAAGAACACGCCGTGGTCGTATCACAACAGCGGCAGTTGGCCCTGCTTGCTGTGGAGCTTCGTGCCGGTGGCCTTGCGCTACGACCGCCGCGATCTGGCGGAACGCGCGGTGCAGGCGGCGGAAGCGCGCATCGAGAAGGACGGCTGGCCGGAGTATTACGAGGGCGAAAAGGAGCGCAAAGTCGCCGAAAAGGCGCGCCGCATGCAGAGCTGGACGATGGGTGGCTACCTGTATGCGAAGGCCTGCCTGGAGGATCCGGAGCGGATCAACTGGTATTGCTGGCCCGACGATGTGGAGCGCGAACCGTGCTAACCCCAGTTTGTGACAAATCCAACCAACTGGTTGGGTGGAAGCGCTGGCGTGAGGCGACCTTTAGCGTTAACATAAACGTGCCTGCACCGTATAACGCGCCAAAAAGGGCGGGTCACGATGTTCAGGCGCCCATCACGACATGAATTCGAGGAATCGCAGGCTCCGACCCCAAGCTATCTGGGCGGTCGCCCTTTGTCTGGCCGGCGGGTTCGCCTGGACGACTTGGCGCGGGGCCGAACTCGAGGCGGCCAGCGCTCCGACGGCGCTGGAAGGGACGTTCGATCGCGACGTCAAGCCCTTCCTCGAGCAGAATTGCAAGCTCTGCCACAACGCCGATTTGATGACTTCGGGCGTCCGCGTCGACAATCTCGACGCCTCGCTCGACGATCGGCAAATGAAGCTGTGGGAAGTCGTACGCACGAACGTCGAGACGTCGAAGATGCCGCCGCAAGGCGCCCCGCAGCCGACCCAGGAAGACCGTCAGCGCGTTGTCGACTGGATCACGCAGGCCCTCGATATCGCGCGCACGCGGCCCAAGCCGAAGAACGGCGTCGTGCGGCGCTTGACGGTGGCGCAATACCGCAACACTTTGCGCGACCTGCTGGGCCTCGACGACGATCTGACCGACGCGCTTCCTCCCGACGCCGTCTCGAAAGACGGGTTCGTGAACAACGTTTCCACTTTGGATCTGTCGCCGCTGCTGATGGAAGAGTACTTCGACATCGCCGGCGAGGCGCTCGACCGCGCGATCGTCAATCCGGACTCCAAGCCGACCATCCAGGATTTTCGCGTCAACCTCGGCAAATCAATCAATCCCAAGCCGCTCGAAGAGAAGCTGATCCTCGGCGCGAACAGCATGCTGCTCGACGACGCCGACTATACGATCGATCAGCTCACGCCCGACAAGCCGTTCGACTTCGAGCCGTTTCGCATGCGGACGCACTACCGCTTCATCGAAGGCTACAAGGGCAACGCTACGGTGCGCGGCTGGCGCGACTTCGACAGCATCTATCACGCCGTCTTCGCCGATATGCGCGGCAGCAGCGGCTATCCCAAGGGGCTTCCCTACAGCACGATCCCCGAAGGTCTGCTGCTGCGTCCGGCCATCCCCTCCGATGAGATCTTCCAAGGCGACGGAACGTACGGACCGAAGGCGAACTTCAAGATCTCGCTGCGCGAGCTGCCCGATCACGGGCGCTTTCGCGTGACCGTGACGGCGGCGAAGTACAACGACGGTTTGCTGCTCGATGAGCAGGATGCGGCGCGGCCGGACGCCGGCGCGGCGGCGGTCGTGAGTCTGGCTGCCGGGGCGCCGCAGACGGCGACGATCGACAAAGCCGGCGTCTATCAGGTCGATGTGCACGAAGCGAAGCGCAAAGCGCCGCCGGCCCCGGACGCTTCGCGTCTGGACGCAGGACTGGCGGGCGCATGGTCGTTCGATGCGGAGACGGCGGGCCTCGAAGGGCACGCCCATACGGTCGAGTCGCCGTTCGGCAAAGCCTTGGCGCTCGACGGAGAAGACGATTCGCTCACCCTGCCGCACGACGCCGCATGGGACGTCGGCGAAGGCGACTTCACGGTGGCGGCATGGATTCGACCGACGAAGCTGCAGGCGGGCGCCGTCATGGTGCTCGGAGCTCATGGACCAAAAGCCCGGCTGGCGATTTGCGGTCGGTCCCCGCGGAATGTTGCGAATCGACACCGAGGGCTTCGACGACGACTCGAACGGCTCGATCTCGTCGCCGCGCGGCGTTCTGGAACCGCGCGTGTGGCAGCACGTCGCCGCCGTCATCCATCGCGGCAGCGAGGATTCGCGCCTCTACTTGAACGGCTACCCGATCGCGAAGGGCAAGATCGGCCGCGTCAACCTGAACGATCCCGCGGCGGAGCTGCGCATCGGCCGCATTTCGTACGGGGGCTACTTCAACGGTCAGTTGGACGACGTTCGCCTGTACACGCGCGCACTCGGCGAAGCCGAGCTGCAAGCCCTGGTGGAGCCGGGCCGGGCTTTTGCGGGCGCGCCGCCGGAAACGCCGCAGAGCGTGACGCTCGATCTCGGCGGCCGGCCCTTCTCGGGCGAGCTCGATCACTCGTCGCTCGCCGCGGTCAGGCTCGAGCCGGGCGAGCTGCGCATCGCAGCCTCGCACACGGGCGTACGAGACTTGGACCGCCTCGTTCTGACGCGGCTGGACGCCGACGATCCGATCGTGAAGCGCTTCGAGGCGTTTGCCAAGCGCACGCCGCGGCTGGGCGTCCACGTCGGCCTGCGCCGCGATTGCGGCAGCACGTTCGCGCCTGTCGGCGATTCGCAGACGATCTCGAGCGAGAAGCTCCAGCAATATAAGTTCGAGGGCGTCATCAGCAACTACCCCAGCCCCGACGTCGAAAAGGACAACGTCAACTACCTGGCGGGCGTCCGCGAAATCGCCGTGCGCAGCGAGTACACCGACGGCCGCGACATGCCGCGGCTGCTGATCAAGTCGGTCGAGTTCGAAGGGCCGTTCTACGACGAGTGGCCGCCGCCGTCGCACCGCAACATCTTCATCGCGTCGCAGCACAAGGACGACGCAGAGGCTTACGCGCACCAGATCATTCGCAGCTTCGCGACGCGCGCCTACCGCCGTCCGATCTCCGACCTCGAGGAAACCGCGCTGATGGGCGTCTACCGGCAATCGCTCGACGCCGGCAGCGACTTCCAAGCGAGCGTGAAAGACGCGCTGCAAGTCGCGCTGACGTCGCCGCAGTTCCTGTTCTTGGTCGAATCGAGCACGACGCCGCAGGCCGAGCCGCTCAGCGATTCGGAGCTGGCTTCGAAGCTGTCGTACTTCCTGTGGAACGAGCCGCCCGACCAGACCACGCTGAAGCTGGCCGCCGAGGGAACGCTGCGCGACAAGCTCGACGCGGAAGTCACGCGCATGATCGCCGATCCGCGTTTCTCGCAGTTCGTGAGTCAGTTCGCGGCGCAGTGGCTGAATCTGGAGAAGTTCGATGTACTCGAGCCCGATCACGAGCGCTTCCCCGACCTGACCCATTTCACGCGCGCGCAACTGCGCCGCGAGCCGATCGAGTTCGTGCAGTACTTGATCCGCAACAACATGCCGGTGCGGAATCTGGTCGAGTCCGACTTCATCATGGCCAACGAAGTGACGGCCCGCTATTACGGTTTGGCGCACAAGACCGAGAGCGGCTTCAAGTTCGTGCCGATCAAGCTCGACAACCCCGAGTTGGGCGGCGTGTTCGGCGAGGCGGCCATCATGGCGGGACTGTCGGACGGCCGCGAATCGAACCCCGTGAAGCGGGGCGCCTGGCTGGCTCGCAAGATCATCGCCGAGCCGCCCGATCCGCCGCCGCCGAACGTGCCGAATCTGTCGGCGGACACCAAGGGGCTGACGCTGCGCCAGCGGCTCGAGCAACATCGCAACGTGCCCGCCTGCTTGCAGTGCCACTCGAAGATCGACCCGTGGGGAGTCGCGCTCGAGGAGTTCGGCGCCGACGGACGATTGAAACAGCAACCGGCGGATGCGCAGTCCACATTGCCGGACGGCGCGAAAGTGTCAGGCGTCGTCGACTTGAAAAAACATCTCGGCGAAGAGCGCATCGACCAAGTGGCGTTCAGCGTGTTGGAGCATCTGGCGACGTACGCCTCCGGCCGCAGCCTGACGTACTATGAACAGCATTCGCTGAAGACAGAGGAATTAGCGCTGAAGCCTGACGGCTATCGGATGCAGGACATGGTCCGCTTCGTCGTCCACAGCGACATGTTCCTGAAGAAGTAGATAGGGAGCGGAAGAGTGATGAGAAGCATCAAGATCGACAGAAGAGCGTTCATCCGGGGCATTGGAGGCGCCGCGCTGGCGCTGCCCGCGCTCGACGCGATGGGGGCCGAGGTCACCGACAATCCGCCCCGCCGCTTCTGCGCTATCTACACCGCCAACGGCATGGCGCTGCCGCGCAAGGACAACGACCTCGACGAGTGGAGCTGGTTCCCGCGGCAGGAGCAGGACGGCGCGTTCGTCTTCGGCAAATCGACCGAGCCGCTGGCGCCCTTCCGCGAGCAGCTCAGCTTCATGGGCGGGCTCCACCACCCGAACGGCCCAAAGGCCGATCCGCACACGTGCTCGGACATGTGGCTGACCGGCGCCCCGCTGCAGAACCCAACACGGCCGGTCTACAACTCCGTAGGACTCGATCAGATCGTGGCGCAGCATACCAAGCAGTTCTGCCGGCAGCCTTCGGTGGTGCTCTCGATCGACGCGGGCACGGGCTTCCTCTCGCGCACCGGCACGATCTCATACAGCCTCGAAGGCAAGCCGATTCCGGCGGAGAACAATCCTCGCCGCATCTTCAATCGCCTGTTCCGCGGCGACCGCGATTCGCTCGAAGCGCAGCGCGACAAGCTGAAGAAGCGCATCAAGCTGGTGGACGCGGTGGCCGCGAGCGCGCGCTCGCTCGACAAGCAACTCGGCAAATCCGATCGCGAGCGCATGGATCAGTACATGACTTCGCTCGATGAGGTGGAGTCGCGGCTGATCGAGTCGGAGCGCTGGATCGACGTGCCGCTCAAGCAGCAGGACTACTCGCATCTGAACCTGGACGCGACGTCGGAAGGCGAGCCTCACGAGTTCTACGAAACGATGTTCGACTTGATCGCGCTGGCGTTCGATGCGGACATCACGCGCTCGATCGCGTTCATGCTCAATCGCGAAGACGGCATGGGCATCAGCGATACCTTCCCGCTCAAGCTGGGGCTGTCGATGACGCATCACAAGCTCTCGCACGCCACCGACCGCGACGGCCAGTTGGACTTCGCCAAGTACGATCTGTTCTTGAGCCAGCAACTGGCGCACTTCTTCAGCCGGCTGAACGAGTACAAGGACCGCAACGGCCCGGTGCTCGACAACACGATCGTGATGTACGGCAGCGGCGCGAGCACGACGCACATGCCGCGCAATCTGCCGACGCTGATCGTGGGCGGCGCCAACATGGGCGTCAAGCACAACAACTACTGGCGCAAGGACGATTCGCGCATGTCGAATATGTACTTGAGCGTGCTGCGCACGCTGGGCGTCGAGGAAGAGTCGTTCTCCGACAGCACGGGTACGTTGACGGATTCGATCTTCACGCGGGCGTAGCGGCCGACAGGCCGCCGCTTGGATCGCGCTTTAAGAGCCCGTTACGCTGCGCTCGGCCCGGGGCTATCAATTGCTTCGTCCTCCGGACGAGGTCGCGCCGGCGTTTTCACACCTACTCTTGCGGTCAGGGCGGTTGTCGTTGTGGGACGTCCTTAGATGCCGGAGCCGCTGGTGAAGCGCATCTTCAGGTCGAGTTCCATGCCGGCCCGTTCTTCGGCGACGTCCTGGACGGTTTTGAGGGCCAGCTTGGGATCGTCGATCAGATCGTCGCTTCGCCAGGAGGCGGAGATCTCCACTTCAATCGGCCGGCAATAGTGAATGAGGTAGCCGCCGCAGAGCGGATCGTGGCGCATCGGCTGCACCTTGCCGGCGTCGGAGACGGCGCGCGCCAGCAGCGAGCAGGGGCCCGGCTGCGAGGGACGCCACGAGTATTCCCAGATGGTCCAGGAATAGGGGGCGCTGGGGCCGACTAGGTCCGCGCGGGACCAGTTGCGGCCGCCGTCGACGCTGACCTCCACGGCCTCGACGGCGTCGGGCCCGGCCCAAGCGACGCCGAGGATGCGGTGCAGACCGACGCCCAACGTCTCGCCCGCCCGCGGGCTGAGGATCTCGGACTTCGGCTGCATCTCGCCGACCACTTCGCTCGCCACCCCGGAACCGCTGCGGCGGTTGACGGTGTATTTGACCGACTGATAGTAGCCGTTGAAATGTTTGTCGGTGACGTGGATCCGCTCGAGCCACTTGACCGATGCCACGCCGTACCAGCCGGGGACGATCAAGCGCACCGGAAAGCCGTGGTTGGGCTCCAGCGGTTCGCCGTTCATCCCGACCGCGAGGATGGTGTCGGGGTGCAGCGCCTTCTCGAGCGGCAGGCTGCGGGCGAAGGCCATCGTTTGCGGATGATCGGGCTCCTTGCCGCGATCGGCCCCGGTGAACACGACTTCCGTCGCCTCGGGATTGACTCCGGCGCGCTCGAGCAGAAGACGCAGGGGCGTCCCCGTCCACTCGGCATGGCCGATCGCGCCGGCTCCCCATTGCACGCCGTGGGTCGGCTCCTCGAGGAACGAGCGGCCGTTGCCGGCGCATTCTAAAGTGGCGAAAACGGTGCGCTGCGGCAGGCGCTGGAGACCCTCGCAATCGAATGTCAGCTCGCGATCGACCAGGCCGGTGAGGCGCACGGGCCAGTCGGCGGCGTCGATCGGCGGAGTATCGAAGTGGTTTCGTACAAAGAACAGGCGGCTGGGCGTGACCCAGCTCCGCAGGTCGCTGAGAGGCGTTTCGCTGTTCTCGGGCGACGCGACGACGACACGGCGAGCTGGAAGCATCGATCGAACTCTCCTTGAAACAAGTTACCAGGTCGTTGGCGCGCCGGCCCGCGGGAAGGGAGCGTTTGACAGCCGCCTCGCATTATGCCTAACTATCTAGGCATGGGACGCGGCAAGAACGACATTTTGCAGGGCACGCTGACGCTGCTGATTCTCCGCACGCTCGAAGCTCGCGGCGCCTGCCACGGGTACGGGCTATGCGGGCATATCCAGAGGACGTCGACGGACCTGCTGCGGGTCGAAGAGGGCTCGCTGTATCCGGCGCTGCACCGCATGGATCAGCAGGGCTGGCTGAAGTCGAGCTGGCGCGTGAGCGAGAAGGGGCGGCGGGCGAAGTTTTACGAGATCACGGCGCGAGGCCGCAAGCAGCTCGAGACCGAGAAGCAAAGCTGGGAGCGGCTAACGCGCGGCGTCGAGCTGATTCTCGGCCCTTGTTGAGGAGGCGATTGTGAGCATGTTCCGGCGCATTGCGAATGTCTTTCGGCCCGCCGAGCTGTCGCGCGAGATCGACGACGAGCTGGCCTTTCACATCGCTGAGCTGACCGACGAGCTGGCCGCGGGCGGGCTTTCGCGAGAGGCGGCCGCGCGAGAAGCGCGGCGGCGGTTCGGCGGCTACGGCGCGAAGCGGGAAGAGGCGCGCGATATGGACATCGCGCGGTGGCTGGAGTCGTTGTGGGGCGACCTGCGCTACGGCGCGCGGCAACTGCGGCTGAACCCGGGGTTCGCGACGGTGGCGGTGCTGTCGCTGGCGCTTGGCATCGGCGCCAACTCGGCGATCTTTCAGTTGATCAACGCGCTGCGGCTGCGGAGCCTGCCGGTGAACGAGCCGGGACGGCTTGCGGTGATCGACGCGCCGGAGAATTTCTTCTCATCGGGTTGGTTCGAGGGCCGCAACCGCAGGTTCACGTTTCCGATATTCGAGCAGATGACGTTGCACTCCGAGCCGTTCAGCGGACTCATGGCCTTTGCGACGCAGCAGTTCAACCTAAGCGAGGGAGGGGAGGCGCGTAAGGCGGACGGACTGTTTGTGACGCCGAACTTCTTGGCGGTCCTGGGCGTCGCGCCGATCGTCGGGAACTGGCTGCCGGCAGACACGGACCTTTACGATTGCTCGGGCGCGGGAGCGCTGCTCGATTACGAGTTCTGGCAGCGCGAATACGGCGGCGACCCATCCGTGGCGGGCCGCGACATCAGTCTGAACGGACGCAAGTTTCCGATTCTCGCGGTTACGCCGCGGTCGTTCTTCGGCGTCGAAGCCGCGCGGCGCTACGACGCGGCTCTTCCGCTTTGCGCGGACGCCTTGTTCGACCCGGACGGCAAAGGACGGCTGACGAATAAGACGGCTTGGTGGCTGACGCCGATGGGCCGGCTCGAGACCGGATGGTCGCTGGAGCGGGCGTCGGACTACGTGCGGAACGTTTCTCCGGAGATCTTTCGCGCGACCTTGCCGGAATCGTATCGCCCCGACGCGCAGGAGAAATATCTGGACAACAAGTTGACGGTCGCGGCGGGAAATGCGGGCGTGTCTTCGATGCGAAGGCAGTACGCAAACCCGCTGTGGATCTTGCTGGCGAGCACCGGCCTCGTGCTGCTGATCGCCTGCGCGAATCTGGCGAACCTGTTGCTGGCGAGGGCGAGCGTACGCGAGCGCGAGCTGGCGCTGCGCCAGGCGGTGGGAGCTTCGCGCAAGCGGCTGATGGCGCAGTTGATGTCGGAGAGCTTCTTGCTCGCCGGGGCGGGCGCGGTGCTGGGCGGGGTGCTGGCGTACATGCTGAGCCGCGGGTTGGTGCTGTTTCTCAGCAATGGCGGCATGACGGTCGACATGCAGTTGGGGCTCGATTGGCGCGTGTTCGGCTTCACGGCGGCGCTTGCGGCGCTGACGTGTTTGCTGTTCGGGTTGACGCCGGCGATTCGCGCGTCGAAGGCATCTCCGAATCAGGCGATGCGGGGCGGGCGCGGGTCAGCGGCCGGGGCGGAGCGGCATGGGCTGCGCCGCGCGCTGGTGGTGTCGCAGATCGCGCTGTCGTTCGTGTTGCTGGTGGGCGCGCTGCTGTTCGGACAGAGCCTGCGGAATCTGCTGACCGCCGACACGGGGATTGACAGCAATGACGTGCTCGTTGCGGCGGTCAACGCAAGACTGCCTCATCTGGAATCGGCGGGCAGACGCATCGCTTTCGACCAATTGCAGGAGAGCCTGGAGTCGCTGCCTGACGTCGCATCGGTTGCGATGGTGCTCTTCGCTCCCTTCAGCGGAAGCGGATGGAACCAAAGCGCGCACGCCGACGACGATCCCGAAGGGACCGGAGGCAAGCCCATTTGGGTCAACCGCATCGGGCCGGGATACTTCGAGACGCTCGGAACGCCGTTGTTCGCGGGGCGCGACTTCACCGCGCACGACGACTTGGCGGCGCCGCAAACGGCGATCGTCAACGAGAAGCTGGCGAAGGATCTGTTCGGCGACAAGGACCCGATCGGCCGCAGTTTTCGGTTCGAAGCGGACGCCGGCGAACAGGATCCGGCCTTTCAGATCGTGGGGCTGGTCAAGAACACCAAGTACGACAACTTGCGTGAAGAGCAGCGCGCGATCGCGTTTTTGCCGCTCGCCCAGGGCGGAGACGCCGCGGACGATGTGAGCTACATGATTCGGGCGCGCGGCTCGTTCGGCAACGTGATGAACGGCGTCAGGGAAAGGATGGCGGAGGTCAACGGTCAGTTCCTGGTCGAGTTCAAGGTGCTGAACTTGCAGATCAACGAGTCGGTGTTGCGCGAGCGCTTGATGGCGAACTTGTCGGGCGGCTTCGGACTGTTGGCGGCGCTGCTGTCGGCGCTGGGTTTGTACGGCGTGATGTCGTATATGGTGGCGCGGCGGCGCAATGAGATCGGCGTCAGGATGGCGCTGGGCGCGGAGCGCAGCAACATTCGCGGGCTGGTATTCGGCGAAGCCGGGCGCCTGTTGTTGGTTGGGCTCGGATTCGGCATGGCGGTGTCGGCGGCGCTGTCGCGATATGCGGAGTCGTTGCTGTTCGGCTTGGAGCCCAACGATGCGACAACGCTGGGGGCCGGTTGCGTCCTGCTGGGGGCTACGGCTGCATTGGCGGCGTCGATTCCGGTGCGGCGGGCGACGAGACTCGATCCCGCTGTCGTCCTGCGGGATGAATGAGAGCCGGCCCCAAGCCGGAGGATTGTTAGAATCCGGCTGTGGCGATCTCATCAAAGCCCACGGAAGCGGCGTGGCGAGGGCGCGAGCTGTTCGAGCGCGACGGCTGGATGCAGGAGCTGACCGGCGAGGAGTTGGGTGCGCTCGGCGAGATCGTCGAACGGACGGCGGGTCAAACGGCCGAGGCTATCGATCGCGGTGATGCCGCTCTTCCGGCGCTCGCAGGCTTGGCGGCTCGGTTGTCGGATGAGCTCGAGAACGGAACGGGGGCAGTGCTGCTGCGCCGCCTGCCGCTCGAGAAATGGGACCAGGCGGCGATGGAACGCGCCTTCTGGGCGCTCACGCTGCAACTGGGGACGCCCGTCTCGCAGAGCGCCGAGGGAGCGCGGCTGTTTCATGTTCGCGACGCGGGCTACGCTCCGCACGATCCCCGCTTCCGCGGACCGATGTCGCACAAGCGGCTCAGCTTCCACACCGATCGCTGTGATGTGATCGCGTTTCTTTGCATTCAACCGGCGGCGCAGGGCGGCGAGACGTTCGTGGTCAGCTCGGCGGCGCTGCGCGATGAGCTGCGGCGGCGCGACCCGGCGGCGCTGGAAGTTTTGAGCCGGCCCTTCCCCTACCTGCGACACACGGTCGACCTCGGCAACGCGCGGCCGTACGTCGAGCTGCCGGTCTTCTCGGAACGCGACGGTCGCTTCGCGGCGCACTTTCTGCGCGTGCTGATCGATCGCGCGGACCGCTCCGGCGATGCGCCGAGCCTGACCGACGAGCAGCGCGCGGCGCTCGATACGCTGGAGCGCGTCGCCGAGGATCCGGCGATGCACGCGTCGTTCAACATGGCGCCGGGCGACGTGCTGCTGCTCAACAACTGGACGACGTTCCACCGCCGCAGCGAGTTCGTCGATGCGGAAGCGACCGAGCTCAAGCGCCACCTGCTGCGCATCTGGCTTTCGATGCCCAACAGCCGTCCGATCGATCCCTCGTTCGCCGATCACTTTGGAGCGACGGAGGCGGGAGCCCTGCGCGGCGGCATGCGGCCGGTATCGAGGCGAGCCGCGAGCTAGTCGTGGCGCAGCGCGGCGATGGGTTCGACTTTGGAGGCGCGGCAACCGGGCAGCAGGCCCGCCGCCAGGGCCACGGCGAGGATCAGGAGCGCGCTGAGTGCGAAAACCGTGCTGTCGGCGGGGCTGACTCCAAATACGAACGAACTCAGCAGTTTGCCGGCGCCGAGAGCGGCGGCGGAGCCCAGAGCTGGGCCCGAGTCCGGGCGCGGGGACTCGGATGTCGCGCTTTCGGAACTGCGCGAATGGGGACCAGGAAGAACGGCGAACTTGTTTCGCCTCACTCGATCAGCACGCGGCGCGCGATCTGTCCGTTGCTCTCCCAGTAGGTGACCTTGCTCGCGAGGAATGCGTCGTCTTGCGCCGGTTGGACATTGCCGTCCGTGTCGGTTGCGCGCGAACGGATCGTATGTTCGCCGGAGACGACGTTCAGCCAGTCGAGCTTCCAAAACCGCCAGGAGTGTCCCGACTGCCGGCGCCCTCCTCGGTTGTCGTTGGGCACATTGTCGAGCCAGCCGGAATCGTCGCCGCCCCCGTCGAGCGTGGCCGGCAGCCACGGGCCGTCGTCGATCTGGACCTCGACGGACGCAATGGGCGCTCCCCATGCCACTCCCAGGATCGAGTAGCGATTGTACTGGCGGGTGACTTTCGCCGGGGCCGACTTCAGCCTAGTGGGGCCCACCGTCGCAAACGTCCAGATCGTCTGACCGTTGTGCTCCCCCTCTCGGATGCTGACGTAGTCCCGGGCCATGAATCGGCCAGCGTAGCGATGGTCAGTGACCTGGATTCTCGTCAGCCACTTTACGTTTGCGACGCCGTACCAGCCGGGAGCGATCAGTCGCACCGGAAAGCCGTGCTCGGGCGGCAGCGGTTCGTTGTTCATCTCGTAGCAAAGCAGGTTATCTTGAGCCATGGCGTCCTCGACCGACATGCTGCGGGCGAATGCTTCGGTAATCGTCAGGTCGAGTCCTCCTGCGCCATCCGACTCAACCATCCCTGTATTTCCTCCCTCTAGGACACCGCCGTTGTCGCGGATCGTGACTTGACCGCTGTCGGCTCCCCAGAAGATGATTTCGCTCGCCTCATCCAATAGCCCGCACTGCTTCAAAACAGGAGCTAGCCGAGTCCCGGTCCAGCGCGCATTGCCGACGCCTCCGATGAAGAATGGAAGGCCGTTGTTGCCGGAGCATTCCAGCGTGAATTCGGCTGTCTGGCGCGGTCGCCTCTTCAAGTCAGCGACGGAAAAAGACTGCGGACGAGAGACGAGTCCGTCCACCTCCACTTGCCACGACGATTCATCAAGCCCGGCCGGAGTTCCGTAATGACTGACGAAGAAGAAGTCGTCGGCGGGGGTCAGCCAGGAGTCGAGATCCTCCCAAGTCAGGATGTTGCCCACGATATTCGGGACCGGATTGGGATCGGGCTGATCAATCCACGGAATAACTTCGCCGTCGAAGGCCCAAGCCCGAGACGGACCGGCGATTCTTATCAGAGTTAGACCGGCGGCTGCCGCTCCGCTCGCAAGAAACCTACGTCTAGTTGTATCGAGTGAACTCATAGGAAAACCTCCAATCAGAGAATTATTGGACTCTCGACGCGCGAGATCCAGACATTTGAAGGTCACGAGCATCTAACTCGATAAGATATTGAAAATAATAAGTTTATTGATTTGTGGTTAGAACGTGTATAGAAGGTATTAAGTCGCAGGGCGATCATTCCGCGAGTGCAACTGCGGCGCCCGTAACCGTTCTTTTTCTCGAGGTGATAGACTCGGGGCCGACCATCTCCCCAACTGCGCTGTGGAGGTTTCGCCGAAATGCAGCTGCTGCAGTTTGGACCTTTTGAGGTTGACCGCCAGATCGGTCAGTTGCGCAAAAACGGCGTACCCGTCCGCCTTCAGGAGCAACCATTCCAACTGCTTGTGCTGCTCGCCGAACGTTCGGGCGAGCTCGTAACCCGGGATGAGATTCGCGAGCGACTCTGGTCGACGGACACCTATGTCGTCTTCGAGCACTCGCTGAACATGGCGGTAAATCGGCTGCGCAGCGCGCTGAACGACTCGGCGAGCAGTCCGCGCTACATCGAAACCGTTCCGCGGCGAGGCTACCGCCTCATCAGCCCGGTCCGCGAAGGATCGTCGCCGGAGACCGCGGCCGCCCCCGACCGGCGGCTCAGGCTCTATCAAATCTCGCTGGCCGCGGCCTGCGCGGCGGCACTATTTCTCGCATTCACCCATTTCCGCGAAAAACCTCCGAAATCCGGAGAAGCGCTGCTGCGTAAGTTCACCGTGCGGCCCGGCGTCGATCTGGGCGTCTATGCGCAAGTCGCTTTAGCGCCGGACGGAAAGCGCATCGCATTCACCGCTCGCGGCGCCGCGGAAGGCGTCGCCCGCGGCAGCCTGTGGGTTCACCGTTTGGATCTGCAGGAGTCCAAGGCGATCGCGGGAACCGCAGGCGCGGAGCTTCCCTTCTGGTCGCCGGGCAGCGACTTGATCGCTTACAGCGCGGGAGGCGCTCTTAGGCGCGTAGCGGCTGTAGGCGGCTCCGAAATCCAACTTTGCCGGCTCCCTTGCACGCGGTTCCAGGGCGGAGCGTGGAGTCTCGATGGAGACCTGATCGTCTTCGGCTGCGACGGTACTATCTACGAGATCCCCGCTCGAGGAGGGAACCCCAAGCCGCTCATCTCGCCGAGCGAGATCGCCGAATCGGAAACCGCAACAGGGAATCCAAATCCCACACGCGGCAGCGCCACGTCGGGGACGCATGACTTCCTGCCGGCCGCAGCCGGAGCGCGCGTTCTGCTGTACGTCTTCCGCGACACGATGTTCGTGCAAGACCTCGAAACGGGTCGACGAGAGCAGCTCGGCCTCGGGATCGCGCCCTTCTACTCTCCCAGCGGACACATCGTCTACAACACCGGATTTTGGACGTCCGAGCTTTGGGCGCTCCCCTTTTCCCTGGACACACTGAAGGCCGCGGGCAAATCGTTTCCGATCGCTCAGAACGCCCGCAGCGCGAGCATCGCTTCCGATGGAACGCTCACCTACGTCGACATGTCCGACGCAAAGCTCGAGCGAATGGTTTGGCTCAACCGTCAGGGCGAGGAGACCGAGGAGATCGGCGCTGTCGAGGGGGCGGTCACGACGCCGGGTTTCTCGCTGTCGCCCGACGGGCGGCGCTTGGCGGGCGCATCCGCCGAAGGCCCGCGCCACGATCTGTGGATCTGGGATGTCGACCGCGGCGTCAGAACTCACCTCACCGCCGACCCCGCAATCGACGTGATCCCAATTTGGTCTCCCAGCGGCGAGGAGCTTGCGTTTAGCTCGTACCGCTCGGGCAGCTTCGATATTTTCATGCGGAGAGCGGATGGCTCCGGAGAGGAGAAGGCGCTTGTCACCACGGCGAAAGACGACTGGGCGAGCGACTGGTCGCGCGACGGAAAGTTCATGCTGTATGTCACCGACGGTCCCGACAACAAGAATGACATCTGGTATCTCGAGCGAGACGAACAGGGCGGCTGGGAACCGCACCCGTTCCTGCGGACGCCGGCTCACGAAACCGTGCCGAAGTTCTCTCCGGACGGGCGGCATGTGGTCTATGTATCGGACGACTCCGGGCAACCGGAAATCTACATCCGGCCTTTTCCCGACGGCGCGTACAGGCAAATCGTCTCCGACGCCGGCGGCATACAGCCGCGGTGGAGCAGGGACGGGAAAGAGATCTTCTACGTTCAAAGAAGCGCCGTGGTCGCCGTTCCGGTTTCAACAGATCCCAAGATCTCGATCGGCGGCGCGAAGCGTTTGTTTGAGAATCCCAGGCTCGCGGGATTCCCGGTGGCGCAGTACGACGTCGCCCCGGACGGCCAGCGGTTTGTGCTTCCGAAGCTGGAAGGGGAAACCTCGATCCGCGTCGTGATGAATTGGTACGAAGAGTTCCGTGACCGGACGAATTGATTCGAGTGCAGGCGAGGGTCCGGACGCGCCCTCAAGGCGCGGCTCTGTATCGGTGCGCGCGCGTGACAGGCGCGGATTCGGACCTCTTTTGAAAGATTATCTGGGATCGGTTTAGGACCCCGGGTTCGCGGGCTATCGATTGCTTCGTCCTCCGGACGGGCGCGGCCATGCTCTTTTGCGCTAGCGCTGTGACAGCGTCAGACCTCTTTGATCGCGGTGCCGGTGACGAAGAAGCGGAAGCGCTCGGGAGGAAGAGACGCGACCACGTCGCCGGAGGCGTTGGCCCAGGTTTCGTATGCGTTTGCCGCGATCGACGAGTTCAAGAAGAACAGGAACTTTTCCGAGAAAAAGTCGATCGGCGGCGGCTGGCGGAAGGTCAGCCGGAAGCCCATAGCGTTGGACAGGTCGACGCCGTCGTGGGGCACGCGCTTGTCTTCGAGCAGGCGGATGAAGCTCGAGCGGCCCGCGTGAGGCCAGACATCGGGCGTCAGCAATGGCTTGAGGGCGGCCTTAGTCTCGAAAGTGATCTCGCACTGGCGAATCCATTCGTACATCGATTCGCCCCACAGCCAGTGTGTGAGAAAACTCACGTATTGCTCGGCGAGGTTGACGGCGAGCCCGACGCGACGGCGCTCGAGCGCGTTGGCGGTCTTTTCGTCGAGAGGCAGGTCGCCGGGGAGCAAGTCATCTCCTTCGATGATCGATTCGGCGCGGCCGACGACATCGCGCAGGGATTCCTTGCGTTGAGAGTCTTTCAACAGCAGGGGCGGCAGCTCGTGAACCGTCGCTCCGGGAATGTGAACGTACTTGCGATCGCCCAGCACTTCCATCTCAGGCCTCCCGCGTCCGGCCATTTGGAACCGGCGTCTTCTTAGACGCCATTTACGGCCGGTTACGTTTCCGGAGCGCCGAATGCAGAGATCATAAGCAAACGCGGCTGTCTATGACAAGCAGGTGCTCACCTGACTTACGGGCCGCATTCACCTGTCCGGCCAAGTCCCCCCTGAGCGGCGTCAATTCATCGCGCAGGGGCCGGGTCCGCCGCAGCGGCCGCACATCGGGGCGGACTCGCTGAAACTTTCCGATGAAGATCCGTTGGCTTGCGCCGAGAACGTCGAGTAGACCTTCTCGACATGAGAGCTGTGACAGTCGGGACAATCGGGGTCCTGGCGCTTGGTTCCGAGCACCAGCTCCTCGAACTTGGTCGAGCAATCCTTGCACTGGTATTCGAAGATGGGCATACCAGTATTTTACTCTCGACGCACGTATCCTAAGAAGTCCCTCCTTCGAGATGGCGTCGCTTTCCGTCAGCCCAGACAAACCGCTCCGCGTGCGCGACGTTTTCCGCCGCGGCGGACTGTTGTCGCGGTGGCACGCGCAATTCGAGTATCGCCCCGGGCAGTCGGCGATGGCGGAGGAGGTGGAGGCGGCGCTCAACGAGCGGCGTCACCTAATTGTGGAAGCAGGGACGGGCACGGGCAAGACGCTGGCGTACTTGGTGCCTGTGATCGCCAGCGGCAAGCGCGTCATCGTCTCGACCGGCACAAAGGCGCTGCAGGAGCAGCTCTTCTTCAAGGACGCGCCCTTCCTCGAGAAGAACCTGGGGCGCGACCTGCGCGTGGCGTACATGAAAGGCCGCGCCAACTATCTGTGCCGCCAGAAGCTTTACGAGGCCGAGAAGCGGCCGGTGCTCGCCGGGCTCGAAGAGATCGAGGATTTTTCGCTGATCAAGGCCTGGGAGGCGCAGACCGAGAGCGGCGACCGCGCCGAGCTGACAACGCTGCCCGAGAGGTCGACCGCCTGGCACAAGGTGGATGCGCGGCGCGAGATGTGCTCGGGTTCGAAGTGCGAGCAGTTCGATCGCTGCTTCGTGACCTTCATGCACCAACGCGCGGCCGAGGCGGACATCATCATCGTCAACCACCACCTTTTCTTCGCTGACCTGGCGCTGCGCGAGGACGACTTCGCGTCGATCATCCCCGACTATCAGGCGGTGGTGTTCGACGAAGCGCATGAGGTGGAGGAGGTCGCCGGGCAGCACTTCGGCGTGCAGCTCAGCAATTACCGCTTCGAGGAGCTGGTGCGCGACGCGCGGCAACTCGCGCACCGCTTTGAATTCGGGTCGAAGGGCCTGGACCACGCCCTAGAGCGACTTTCGATCCAGGCGACGGCCTTCTTCGCGCTGTTCGACGGGGTGGAGGGGCGGCGATCGTTTCGCGAGCGGCCGGTCTTCGCCAAGCGGCATGAGGACGAGTATTTGGCGCTGCTGGGGTCGCTGGAGCGCGCGGGGAACGAGCTGAAGCTGGTGCGCGGGCAGACCGATGAGGTGTTGCCGCTCGAGCGCCGCACGGTCGAGATCGACCAGCAGGTGCGGCTGTTGATCGAAGGCGAAGACGAGCGTTACGTCTATTGGCTCGAGCGGCGCGGGCGGGGAGTGTTCGTGCAGGCGACGCCGATCGATGTCGCGGAGATCTTGCGGGAGCGGCTGTTCGAGCAAGTCCCGAGCGTGGTGTTGACTTCGGCGACCTTGGCGGTCGACGGCTCGTTCGATTACGTGCGCGGGCGGCTGGGGGTCGAAGGGCCGCGCGAGCTGATCGTGCCGGGGCACTTCGATTATGCGAAGCAGGCGCTGTTTTACGTCCCGAAGGACTTGCCCGACCCGCGTTCGATGCAGTTTGCGAAGCGGGCGGCGGACGAAGTGCTGGCCGTGCTGCGGCACTCGCGCGGGCGGGCGTTCGTGCTGTTCACCAGCTACGCGCAGATGCGGACGGTTTACGACTTGGCTTCATTCGCGCTGGAGTATCCGACGCTGATGCAAGGGACCGCGCCCAACTCGGCGCTGCTCGAAAAGTTCAAGCAGACTCCGAATTGCGTGCTGTTCGCGACAGCGAGCTTTTGGCAGGGCGTGGATGTGCCGGGCGAGCAGTTGAGCTGCGTGATCATCGACAAGCTGCCGTTCGCCGTGCCGTCGGACCCGGTCGTCGAAGCGCGCATTCGGGCGATCCGGCAGGCGGGCGGCAACCCGTTCGAGGAGTTTCAGATCCCCGAAGCGGTCTTGGCGCTCAAGCAGGGGTTCGGGCGGCTGATCCGCTCGGCGAAAGACCGCGGCGTGCTGGCGCTGTTGGACAACAGAATCCTCAAGCAGCGCTACGGGAAGGTGTTCTTCGACAGCCTGCCCGAGTACGCGTTCTCGAGCAATATCGAGGACGTGCGGCGATTTTTTGACGACGAGGGCGCGTAACAGGCCGTCAGCCTGAGATCACCTTCGCTGTGCCTGTGCGCTCCTCGTGGGGCGCTTGGCACGCTGCGAAGGGTAGGGTGATCGGACCATGGGCATCCATCGCCGAGGCCTGCGGGCCGTGGGATCCGCAGACCAGCCTGTGTGATAGTCGGCTTCGCCGAGTGAAGAATTCGCAGCGGTCCGCTCAAGATTGCCCACCGCCATACCGATCAGTAACAGAGAACCCTTTTTGTCGACGGTCAACTACGAAGGAGATCGGAAATGGAACTTTGGACTGAAAGGAGGCGCAAATGAAGCTCCTCACGATTGCAGCAGCTCTGCTTGCGGTCTATGCCGTAGCGGCCCACGGACAGCAGGCCGCCGGGAGTAAAGCCGATCCGGTAAAGGTGGACCCGCAGCATTACAAGGTGGAATTCGAGAATGACAAGGTGCGGGTGCTGCGCGTCTCCTATGGGCCGGGAGAAAAGTCGGTCATGCACTACAACCCCGACTCAGTCATCGTCAGCCTCGCCGGCGACAAGACTCGCATGACCACGCCGGATGGGAAATCAACAGTGGGTTCAACGAAGGCCGGAGGAGTTCTCTGGTCGCCCGCCGGGAGTCGCCTTCCGCAGAACGTGAGTGACAAACGAGATGAGGTGATCATTGTCGAGCTCAAGAAATAATTGGGCCGAGCCTGTTCAAGAGTCCTTTGACAACAAAGCGCGGAATGAGGCCATTGCGGGAATCTCGCCGGCGACCGGGGTCAAGAGGCGATGAATTTGGAAGCGCAGTTCGAGGAGGCCGAAGCTACGCGGCGCGACCTGCTGCGGCGAATGGGAGCGGGTTTGCTCGCTCTAACGGTGAGCACGATCTGGGGCGAGATGAGTCCGGCTCAGGCGCAAGAGCGCGGCGCGCCGCTGCGCACTCTCAGTGAGGCCGAGGGGCTGACCCTTGCCACGCTGGGGGACGTGCTGCTGCCGGGAGCGGCGCAAGCCGGCATCGCGCACTTCGTGGACGATCAACTAGGCCGCGAGCACCCTCTGCTCTTGCTGCGGTATCTCGACTTCCCGGCGCCTCTTGTCGATGTCTACCGGCAGGGCTTGCGTTCCATCGAAAACCTGAGCGGCGCACGGCACAAAAAGAGCTTCGACGACATCTCTTCCGAACAGCGGATCGCGCTCGTGAGCGAAATCTCGAAGGGCGACCCGGCGGAGTGGGACGGGCCGCCGGCGCCGCTGTTTTACTTCGCCGCGCGCGCCGACGCGATCGACGTCTTTTACGGCACGCAAGAGGGTTTTAAGAGGCTTGCCGTTCCTTACATGGAGCACATTCTGGCGCCCGCCAAATGGTGACCGAACATGGAGAAGGTTGACGCTGTGATCGTGGGTTCAGGCGCCGCGGGCAGTCTGCTCGCCGCCAAACTGGCACGAGCCGGCAAGAAGGCGTTGATTCTGGAGGGCGGGCCCGAACGGGCCATGGGGGATCTGTACAGCTCGCAGATCTGGGCGCGCAAGCTGAAGTGGGCGGGGCCGCCCACCGAGACCGGGGGCAAGGAACCGCTCTCGGTGAACTTCGGCAGCGGTTGGGGATCGGGCGGCTCCGCGCTGCATCACTTCGCGGTGTGGCTGCGGCTTCACGCCGAAGACTTCGAGATGAAAACTCGCTTCGGCCGGGGACTGGACTGGCCGATCTCGTATGACGAGCTGCGCCCCTACTACGACAGGATCCAGAAGGAAGTCGGCATTTCCGGGGACGCCGACAAGGAAGCGTGGAGGCCGCCCGGCGATCCGTATCCCATGCCGCCGCTGCAGGTATTCGCGCAAGGGAAGATCATCGAGCAGGGCTTCACGCAGCTCGGCCTTCGTACGTCGCCGATTCCGATGGCGATCAATTCGACGGCATACAACGGGCGTCCGGCCTGCGTCTACGACGGCTGGTGCGATGCGGGTTGTCCGATTCACGCGTTGGCGAATCCGCTCGCCGTATATCTCAGACAGGCGCGGGAGGACGGCGTCGAGGTGCGGCACCGGTCCGTTGTCAGCCGAGTGTTGACCGACGCGAAAGGCGAGCGCGCGAAAGGCGTGGAATACTTTGACGCCGCCGGGATGCGGCGGGTTCAACCGGCGGATGTCGTGATTCTGGCGGCGTTTGCCTTTCAGAACCCGCGCATCCTGCTTAATTCCGCGACCGACAAGCACCCGCGGGGATTGGCGAACGCCAGCGGTATGGTTGGCAAGTACATGATGGGTCACAGCGCGGCGAATGTCTTTGGCCTTTTCCGCGAAGACACGCAGAACTATCTCGGCGTGAATGGCGGGCAACTGCTTTGCCAGGAAAACTACGCCAAGGATCCGGGCAAGGGTTACCTGAGCAGCTCGCAATGGTTGATCGCCAACGCTTTGAAGCCGAATGACCTGCTCGGAATCGCCAATGCGCGTCCTGATTTATTTGGCGACCCCTTGCACAAGTTTCTCGAAACGGCGAGCAAGCACCTGGGCACGATGACGTTCGTGGGCGAGAAGCTTCCCAAGGCGGATGACCGCTTGGTGTTGAGCGATAAGAAAGACGCGTATGGATTACCTTTGGCGAGGGTGACGCATGAATTCGCCGCAGACGACATTCGGTGCTTTGACGCCGGGATGAGGCAGGGGCGAGAAATCTTCAGCGCGGCCGGTGCGTACGAGGTTTGGACGGGAGGAAGGGTCCGCATGCACACCATGGGCGGGGTCATCATGGGGAAGCGCCGCGAGGAGTCTGTGACGAATTCCTATGGTCAGACGCATGACATCGCGAATCTGTTTGTTGCCGGATCGAGTCTCTTTCCGACGACCGGAGCGGTGAATCCAACTCTTACAATCCATGCGCTCTCCCTTCGTACCTGCGACTACATGATCGACAATTGGTCCGATTTGGCCTGATCAAGGGGGCGCGCGATCTGACCTGCTGCTGAAAGCGGCGCCAGGGCTAGAGCGAGGATTTTCGGTCCAAGACGGCTCTCGGGGTTGAGATTCCTTAGAGGGCTTCGGCCATGTCGAGCAGTTTGGTGACGGTGTTCCAGTTGCGGGCCGTGCCGGAGGTCCGAAGCTGCTTTTCGATCAGGACGTTGGTGAGCTTGGAGCGGCCCATGCCTGCGGGGTAGTGCAGGTAGAGCTCTTCGCCGCTGTAGGCGATGACTTCGGGGCCTTTGTGCTTCTCGTCGAGGCGTTGCTGAGCGGCCTGGTCGGGGCTGCCGGAGAGGAACATGACGATCAGGCGGCCGGGGTCGGATTTTGCGAGCTCGGGCCAGGGGTTGCGTTGGATGATTTGGCGTAGCTGGCCGGTGGAGCGGAGGATCACTTCGGGACGGTGGCCGAATGCCTTCTCGATGGCGTCCTCCAGGGTCTGCTTCAGCCGCTTGCTGTTTCGCTCCTTGGCCTTGAAGACAACATTGCCGCTCTGGATCAGGGTTTGCACCGGCGCCAGGCCCAGGGATCCGTGAAGGTCGCGCAGGGCCGCCATTTTGACGGGGTTGCGGCCGCCGACGTTGATCGCACGGAGTAGGGAGATGTAGGTCGGCATGGGAGGCGGACGGAAGTTCGTATTATCGCGCCTCTCGATTGGAGGCCGGCCGGGGAGCGGCAGGTTTCATCGGCATGGAGATGTCGACCATTTCGGACCGGACTCCGTTGACATCCCCGCGCTCATGGAGGCACGCGCCAGAGTCGAAGTCGGCTGGTATGCTGCGAGGGTCGGCTCATGCCGCTTTCCGGATTCAAGCTGCTGGGAGTGCGACTCGCCGCGTTGCTCGTCGTCGTTGCGCTGACTCCTGCGCCGGCGCTGCTCGGCGCTTTCTCGGCGTCGTCCGAGAGTTGCCCGCGCCACGGCGGGGAATGCAAGTGCCCGGAGATGTGCACGCGGCTCGCTTCCCACGAGGGAGCGCAACCGGCTTGCCACCGCAATGGGAAGCGCTCAGGCGAACAGCCGGCGTGCACGATGTCGGGTTGCGCGGACACCGCTGGCCTTCGCGGTTTGGCGCCGACCAGGGCGTCCCTGCTCTGCGGAACCGTGCCCCTGCCCTCGCCGGCGCCCATTGACGAAAGCGAGCCCGAGCTTGCTGCCGATCACCTGACGCAGACGGCTACGCCTCCCGCGCCTCCTCCGCGAGGCTGACACCTCGATCGGTTCATAGGGATTGTTGTTGTCGCGCCACTGCGCGGCGAGGGTCATGGAGGAGTGTGTCCGGATGACGATGTCATCGCTACGTCTTGTTTTGTCCGTTGTTTTGTTGTCGGCGCGGCTGTGGGCGGTCGACGTAACCGTAGAAGATCCCGACGGAAATCGCATCCCAGCGGCTCGAGTGACGCTCAAGAGCGGCGTCGGGCGCACGGTCGCTTCGGCCGAGACGTCCGCGACCGGCGAAGCCTCGCTGAGCGGCCGCGGGTCTTCTGTGGAAGTGGTCGCTGCGGGGTTCGAGCCCAAAGTAGCGGTCGTCCCCAGCTCCGGCTCCCTGACGGTCAAGCTGGCGCTGGCGACCGTCGCGACATCGATCGAAGTCGCCGCGCCGGCCATGCCGGCGGTGGGGGCGGTCGATGTCAGCCCTGAACAGCTCGCGGAAACGCCGTCGACCGACCTGGTCGAAAATCTGCGCGAGACGCCCGGCGTCAACATCCTGAGACGAGGGGGTACGAACTTCGAGCCCGTCGTCGAAGGGTTGCGCGAAACGCAAGTGGCGATGGTCGTCGACGGGACGCGCACCTTCGCAGCCGGCCCGGCGCGGATGGATTCCGAGCTGAGCCACGTCGAGCCGGGACAAGTGGCCGACGTCGAGATCATCACGGGCCCGTACGCATTGACCAAGGCCGCCGGCGCGTTCGGGGCGATTTTGGTCAAGTCGCCCGAGACGCCGCGTTACAGCGACTGGCGGATGGGCGGCGTTACGAGCCTCGGCTATCGCACCAACGGAGCGGGCCGCTTCGCTCGAATGCGCTTGTTCGGCGGTAATAGCCGCTTCGGCGTGAGCCTGCGCGGCGCGGGCAACAAGGGCAACGACTATCGCGCCGGAGATCGAGGTCCGATTACGGACATCACGATTCCCGGCGATTACTCGAACTATCAGTTCGGCGGCAAAGTGCGACTCAATCCGACCGACCACCAAGAGGTCGCGTTGGAAGGCTTGTACGACGAACAGACGAACGTCGACTTTCCCGGGCGTCTGCTCAATGCCAAGTTATTCGTGATGCGCGGATGGAACGGCACGTACTATGTGGCGAATCCGACGCGCCACATTTCGACCATCAAGCTGAACCTCTACCTCAACAAGAAGGGCCATCGCATGACGAACGCCGGCAAGCCCACGGCGATGCCGATGGCCGGCCGCGTGCCGCCGTTCGCGCTCGACATCTCGCTGCCGACCGAATCGGACACCTTCGGCGGCGCGGGCCGGATCGAGTTTGCGCTGACCGAGCGATGGCGGCTGATCACGGGCTTCGACTTCTACGACCTCAACCAAGACGCGCAGCGCTTCATCTCACGACTCGACACCGGCATGCTGCTGTTCAACGACACCGTTTGGCCCGACGTTTCGATCAACGATCAAGGTTTCTTCGTCGAGACCAGCAAGACGTTCTCGCGCGGCGAGATCGTGGGGGCGTTCCGGGCCGATTTGGTGGAGGCCGATGCGGGTCGGCCGTCGGACTTCTTTCTCGAGCACGCCGGCTCAGACCTCAATCAGACCGAGACGAACTTGAACGGCAGTTTTCTGGGACGCCTGCGGCTCATGGACAGCGTCTTGCTTTCGGCGGGCGTGGGCAACGTCAGGCGCACTGCGAATGCACTGGAGCGCTACTCGGATCGCTTCCCCAGCACGCACTTTCAGATCGCGGCCGAGTTTATGGGCCTGCCGACGATCAAGCCCGAATCGAGCACGCAAGGCGACTTGAATCTCGAGGTCGTGGCGAACGCTTTCCGCTTCAGCGTGGGAGGCTTCGTGCGGCGCATCGACAACTTCATCACCGTGATGCCGGATGCGAGCCTGCCGAAGCGGCTGCCGCTCAGCCCGCCGACGGTCTATCGCTACATCAACGGCGACCACGCGTCATTCCGCGGCTATCAGTTCAGTGCGCAGTATCGCGGCGCGAGTTGGATCTCGCTGCGCTTTCGCGGCGCGAAGACGATCGCCGACGACAAGGAGCTCAATGAGCCGGCGGCGGGGATTCCGCCGCTCGAGCTGAATACGACCGTCCGGCTGCTCGAGCCGTCGGGGCGCTTCTGGGCGGAGTATGTGATGCGCAACGTTTTCGACCAGCAGCGCGCGGCAACGCTGCTCTATGAGACGCTGTCACCGGGCTTCACGACACACGACCTGCGCTTCGGCGTCGAGTTGGGCGAGACGTTGGCGTTGCACTTCGGCGTCGAGAATATCGGCGACAAGCATTACTTCGAACATCTCAACGCCTTCAACCCCTTTACGCGTCAGCGCGTGCCGGAGTTGGGCCGGAATTTCTATTCCGCGCTGACGCTGAAGTGGTGACGGAGATTACTTGCGGTCCCAGTAACGCAGCTTGCGACACATCTGAACGAAGGCCGACGCATTGTTCGCCGACAGCTTCACGCATCCTTCGTCGAGGCTGGAAGCAATGCCCGCCTTTTCGAACAGCGGCATCGCGGAGTCAGTGTACGCGATGAATTTGCAGTGTGCAAACGCGTCGGCCGCGAACTCACGAGCCGGAGGCTTGCCGGCAAGCATCTCGCCCCCGTCTTCCGAGAGTAGAATCGCAACGGCGTCGTAGAGGACCGAGGGCCCGCCGCCGAGCTTTTCGTCGCCGTCGACGTGGGAGCCGTCGCTCGCTTTCACGCCGCCGACGGCTGGGGCGATGATCTCGAGCATTGCTCCTTCTTTCTCGAGCCCTTTTCTTAGCGCATCCAGGATGCGCTTGTCGACGCCGTCCGTCACCAGCGCCCCTACTTTTCGGCCTTTGAACGTCTTCGGACCGTTCAAGACGATGCTCAGAGCGTCCGAACGCTCGAGGTCGGTGCGAGGATTGACGGCAGCGGGCGTCGGCTTGATCTTCTCCTTCAACCCCAGCCCCGCGCGGACCGCGTCAGCGAGGCCCGAATCGATGTTCATCAGATGAGCGACAACGCGAGCGCGAATCGCCGGCGTCTTGACTTTGCTGAGCTCGAAGATGAGCGCCTCCGCCATGTGTTGCTGCTCGACTTCCGTTTGGCTGATGTAGAACTGACGCGCTTGGCTGTAGTGATCGGCGAAGCTCTCCGATCGAGTGCGTTCCTTCTTGCCCGACTCGGCGGCGGGGAAGGAGCGAAAACCGGTCTGACGGCATTCGCGGGGGCCGCCTCCTTCGCCGCCCCACGAGTTGGGTTCGTAATTCGCCCGAGTCTTTGGATTGTGCATCGCCATGTGTCCGTCTTGCTGGAAGTGGTGCATCGGGCACTTCGGGGCGTTCACAGGGATATGAGTGAAATTGGGCCCGCCCAGACGTTTGAGCTGAGTGTCGAGGTACGAAAAATTCCGCCCTTGCAGCAATGGGTCGTTGCTGAAGTCGACGCCGGGAATAATGTTGTTGGTGCAGAAGGCGACCTGCTCGGTTTCCGCGAAGAAATTATCGACGCAGCGGTCGAGAACGAGCCGGCCGACCGGGCGCACCGGTACGAGCTCCTCCGGGATGATCTTGGTTGCGTCCAGCACATCGAACTCGAAGCGGTCGGCGAATTTTTCGTCGAAGAGTTGCAGTCCAAGCTCCCATTCCGGGAAGTCGCCTGACTGAATCGCGTGCCACAGGTCACGACGGTGAAAGTCCGGATCCGCCCCATTGATCTTGACGGCCTCGTTCCACACGACCGATTGAAGGCCCTGCTTCGGTTTCCAATGAAATTTCACGAACGTCGACTTGCCCTTGTCGTTGACGAGCCGAAAGGTGTGGACGCCGAAACCTTCCATGAAGCGGAACGACCGGGGAATTGCGCGGTCGGACATGATCCACATGACCATGTGCATGCTCTCGGGCATCAGCGAGATGAAGTCCCAAAAGTTGTCGTGCGCCGTTTGCGCCTGCGGAAAACCGCGGTCGGGCTCAACCTTCGCGGCATGAATGAGGTCCGGAAACTTAATCGCGTCCTGTATGAAGAAGACCGGGATGTTGTTGCCGACAATGTCCCAGTTGCCTTGTTTTGTGTATAGCTTCACTGCGAAACCGCGCACGTCGCGGGCGAGATCGGCCGAGCCCTTATTGCCCGCGACCGTCGAGAAGCGAACAAAGGCGGGCGTCTTTTCGCCTTTGCGTCGAAACGGGGCGGCCGAAGTGATGTCGGTGATCGCATCGTCGCAAACAAAATAGCCGTGAGCGCCGAACCCCCGCGCGTGGACGACGCGCTCCGGAATCCGCTCGTGGTCGAAGTGGAAAATCTTTTCCCGGAAATGCAGATCTTCGAGGGCGGTCGGGCCGCGACTCCCGATCTTCAGCGAGTTTTGATCGTCTGAGACCGGCGTACCTTGCTGCGTGGTGAGCACAGGCGTGTCGTCGCCCGCCGTCTGATGGACCTCGCCCGACCTGGCGACGGAGATGTTTTGGTCAACGAACTTTTTCTTTTTCACTTGGAGAAACTCTTTGGACGAATGAGATTTGGATGAATGAGATTTGATTGGGCCGACGTGGGCGTGGATCGCTGAGTCCGCCGGGCTGTTTCAATGGTCAAGTGAGAAAGGCGCCGCTGCTGTAAGCTAGGCCGGGTGGCGGGTTTGGACTTCATTCGCTTCGATCGGCTGTTGACGGAGGAGGCGCGGCTGGTGCGAGCGTCGGCGCGCGAGTTCGTCGAGCAGCGGGCGCGGCCGCTGATTCGCGCGTGCTGGCGCGACGGGCGCTTCCCCACGGAGCTGATTGCCGAGATGGCGCGTCTGGGGTACCTGGGAGCGTCGCTGAGCGGGTACGGCTGCGCCGCGCTGAGTCCGCTCGAATACGGAATGGTGATGCAAGAGCTCGAGCGCTGCGACAGCGGCCTGCGCAGCTTCGTGTCGGTGCAAGGGAGCCTGGCCATGTACGCGATTTGGCTCTACGGCTCCGACGAGCAAAAGCAACGCTGGCTGCCGGCCATGCAACGCGGCGAGGCGATCGGCTGCTTCGCGCTCACCGAGCCCGGCTTCGGCTCGAACCCCGGCGGCATGCTGACGCGCGCTCGGCGGAGCGGGGGCGACTGGACGCTGGCGGGCGAGAAGAGTTGGATCACCAACGGCGGCGTCGCGGATGTCGCCGTCGTCTGGGCCAAGCTCGACGATACGGACCATGTCGGCGGGTTCTTGGTGGAGCGCGGCGCGAAGGGCTTCACGACGAGCGATCTGCACGGCAAGATGTCAATGCGGGCTTCGATCACGTCGATTCTGTCGATGGCGGATGTGCGGCTGCCGGAGGAGTCGCACCTGCCAGGAGCGGAAGGTCTCAAAGCGCCGCTGTCGTGCCTGACCGAGGCGCGCTTCGGCATCGGCTGGGGCGTGTTGGGCGCGGCCGAGGAGTGCTTCGAGACGGCGCGCGACTACACGCTCGAGCGCAAGCAATTCGGCGGCAAGCCCATCGCATCGCATCAGCTCGTGCAGCAGGATCTGGCTTGGATGGCGACCGAGATCGCAAAGGCGCAATTGCTCGCCTGGCATTGCTCCGAGCTCAAGGCCGCGGGGCAGCTAGGCCATGCGCATGTCTCGATGCTCAAGCGCAACAACGTGTCGATCGCTCTCGAAACGGCGCGGCGCGCGCGGGATCTGTTGGGAGCGAACGGGATCACCGACGAGTACTCGCCGTTCCGCCACATGGCCAATCTCGAGACGGTGAAGACCTACGAAGGGACGGAGAATATTCATACGCTGGCGCTGGGCGCGGCGATTACCGGTTTGCCGGCTTTCGAATAGGCGGCGCGGTCGCGCCGCTTGCAGGCGTGAGCGCCTGTAATCACCTGCTAAGCTCTTTTTGCATGAAATGGCGGCTTCCAGCTTTGATTGCTCTGGCGCTCACGTCGGCGCTTGCGCAGCAGCCGGAGGATTTCAACCCGGACATCCACTACCAAATCGCCAACGATGCCCTGGTGCAGGAGGGCGTGCCGCACGGCAAGATCGAAGGGCCGTTCACGCTGGCCGATTGCAAGTCATACCCCGGCACCCAGCACACCTACTGGGTCTACGTGCCGGCGCAGTACGACCCCGACAAGCCCGCGGATCTGATGGTCTTCAACGACGGGCAGGCGTACATGAACGCGGATGCGGATTTGCGCGCCCAGAACGTGATGGACAACCTGATCTACCGGCGCGAGCTGCCGACGATGATCGGCGTGTTCATCAACCCCGGCCGAACGCCGGAGCAGCCCGAGCCGTCGATCCACGATTGGGGCGACCGGGCGACGAACCGTCCCGAGGAATACAACTCGCTCGACGACCGCTATGCGCGCGTGATTGTGGACGAGCTGTTGCCGGCGCTCTACGACAAGTACAACATCTCGAAAGACCCCGACCGTCACGGCATCGGCGGCGCGAGCTCCGGCGCGATTGCGGCGTTCACGGTGGCCTGGCAGCGGCCGGACCAGTTCCACAAGGTGCTGAGCATGATCGGCACCTACGTGAACCTCGGCGGCCGCGGCGGCAGCAGGTATCCCGACATGGTGCGCGAGAGCGAGAAGAAGCCGCTGCGCGTGTTCTTGCAAGACGGCCGCAACGACCAGCGCGGGACGCGCCGTGACGGCTCCTATCACCAGGACTACGACTGGTTCTACCAGAACGTCCGCTTGATGAAAGCGCTCACCGCCAAAGGGTATGACGTGAATTACACGTTCGGCATCGGGCAGCACAGCCAGAAGGCCGGGGGACACCTGCTGCCGGAGATGATGCGCTGGCTCTGGCGCGACCATCCGCTGTCGACCGACCCGAACGACACGGAAGAGCGATCGTTCCATGAAGCCAAGTAGGCTTGTTGCGCGAATCTGGATTCTCGGCTGCTGCCTTGGGGCGGCCGCCGGGGCGGCGCCGGACCCGGACTTGGCGTTGAAGCCGCCGAACCTCGTCACGAGCCCGGGTCGCGAATACGCCGACGCGAACCGCAAGTGGCAAGGCATCCCCGGAATCGAGCGGACCGAAGACGGCCGGTTGTGGGCGACGTGGTACTCGGGCGGAACAGGCGAGGGGCCGCTGAATTACGTCGTGCTGGCGAGCAGCGAGGACGACGGCCAAACCTGGAGCAAGCTGCGGCTGATCGTCGACCCGGTCGACCCTGTCCGCGCCTTCGACCCCTGCCTGTGGCGCGACCCGAACGACCGCCTATGGCTGTTCTGGGCGCAATCCGCCTCGCAGTGGGACGGACGCGGCGGCGTCTGGGCGATGACGACCGACGACCCCGACAACCCCAGTCCGAAATGGTCGGCGCCGCGGCGCATCGCCGACGGCGTGATGCTCAACAAACCGACGGTGCTCGACAGCGGCGAATGGCTGCTGCCCATCTCCGGTTGGCGCTTCAAGCCGCCGATGATTGAAGATGCGCTGAGGGCGATCGGATACGCGGCGCCGGCCGAAGCCGCCAAGGCGTTCGCGCACGGGCCCGGCGAGCATAGTGATCCCGCTGAGCATAGAGGCTCGATGGTGTGGGCGTCGGACGACGACGGCAAGACCTTCGCGTTTCGCGGCGAGGCGCTGGTCCCCGAGCCGCAGCACGACGAGCACATGGTGGTCGAGCGCGAGAACGGCGATCTGTGGATGCTCGTGCGCACGGCCTACGGCATCGGCCAGAGCGTGTCCTCCGACAAGGGCCGGACATGGAGCGCAGGCGGTCCGTCGGGCATCCCGCATCCGGTGACGCGATTCCACTTGCGGCGGCTCGAGCGCAGCGGCAGGCTGCTGCTGATCCGCAACATGCCGGACGCGACGAACGTCAAGCTGCGCACGCATCTGACGGCCTTTGTGTCGGACGACGACGGCAAGAGCTGGCAGGGCGGGCTGCTGCTCGACGAGCGCGATCAAGTCTCGTACCCGGACGCGACCGAAGGCGACGACGGGCAAATCTATGTGATCTACGACCGCGAGCGCGGCGACGCGAAAGAGATCCTGATGGCGCGGATTCGCGAGGAAGACATTTTCGCGGGCCGCATCGTCTCGCCGGATTCGCGGCTGCAGGTGATCGTCAACAAGGCGACGGGAGAGAAATGAGCGACGCACGATTGCCGGAACCTTGGATGCGCGGGCCGATCGAGGGCGTCGGGCCGCTGGTCGCGCCCCTGTTCTATAGCTTTACGCAGGTGCGCGAGGACCTGGCTCTCCACACGGCGGGGGTCGGCGACGACGACGTTTGGCGGCGCGTGGGCCCGTTGCCGCCTTTGGGATTTCAGTTGCGGCACATCGCCGGCAGCGTCGACCGGCTCTCGACTTACCTGCTCGACGAAGAGTTGCAGCCCGAGCAGATCGCCTTCTTGAAGCAAGAGGCGACGCCGGGCTCCGGAATGGCGGAGCTGATGTCGGCGCTCGATAACTCGCTGACCGAGTGCGAGGAGCGGCTGAAGAGAATCGACCCCGCGACGCTTTACGACCCGCGCTACATCGGCCGGCGGCGGCTCCCTTCGACCGTGCTGGGACTGCTGGTGCACATCGCCGAGCACACGCAGCGGCACTTGGGCCAGGCGATCACGACGGCGAAGCTGCTGCGTGACGGCGCTGCGTGAAGCGATTTTCACTTGACGTAGAGTACTTTGCAGTGTAGAGTCATCTCGTGACAGCGAGATCGCGGTTTTACCTCGGCGCGATTCGGCCGACCGACGACTGGGTCGCGCGCTTCGAGCGGAACCGCGATCAGCAGCCCGACATTCCCTGGGAAGCGGCCAAGCTGACGGCCCCCGAGCGCCGCGCGGCGCTCGGCTCCCTACGAGAGTTCCAGCTCGGCGAAAGCTCGGAGGGGCGCAACTTGAAGCGCGCCGCGCGGGCCTACGCCCGCCGCGTGCGCGACCCCGAGTACGCGGCTGCGATCGACCTATTCATCGCCGAGGAGCAAGCTCACGCCGCCTGGTTGGGACGCTATCTCGATGAGGTCGGCGCACCGCGCCTGAACCGGAGTTGGCGGGACCGCATCTTTCGCCGCTTGCGACGAAGAGGCGGGATCGAGACGGCGATCTGCGTGCTGCTGACGGCTGAGATGATCGCCAACGTCTACTACGAAGCGCTGCGGGAGGCGACGGACTGCCCCGCCCTGCGGGCGGTCTGCGAGCGCATTCTGCTCGACGAGCGGGCGCACGTCCGGTTCCACTGCGAGCGGCTCTTTCTGATGCGCTGCATGCGGCCGGCCTGGCGCAACCGCGTCAGCGCGTTCGCCCAACGCGCTCTGCTGCTGGGCGCGCTGCCGGCGGTCTGGTCGGGACACCGGCTGGTGTTCGATCGAGCGGGGCTCTCGTTCCGCCGGTTTTGCGCCGAGAGCTGGACCGAATTCAGGGCGGCCGAGACGCAGTTCAGCCGCTGAGCCGCCGCGGCGAGGTCGCCTTCAGTTCCGGTTGATGAGCGCGCGGCCGAACGTGAACTTTGCGTAGAGCACGTGCCGCGGGTAATAGGCGCCGCCGGCGCGGGTGGAGTCGAACTGGTAGCCGATACGCATTCGCGAGCCGCCGCCGGCGGGCAAGTCGAAGCCGGCGCGCACGCGGTAGCGCACAAAGCCCGAGCGCTCCCACAGAAAGCCCGACTGCACGAACGGGTAGACGCCGCGGCGATGCTTCTGCCAGATGAAGATCTGCCGGTAGCGGTTGTAGTCGGGCCGGTCGGGCCGCCCGACCACCCGTTCGAACGCGGTGTAGCCCTCCAGAGAGAGCCGGTGCTCGAAAAGCGGATACGAGACGCCGCCGACGAAGCGCTGGTCGAACTTCAAGCTCTCGAAGCCTTCGTAGTCGCGCCGCCGAACCAGATAGCCCCCGATGACGTCGAGCTTTTTGAGATGCACGTCCGCGCGCACCGAGACCCGGCGGTCGAATAAATCGCTGAAGCCGTCGCGGACGAACAGCGCGCCTTCCAGCCCCAGGTCGACGCGGTTCGAGTGCACGACCTTGAGCTCGGCGTAGTTCCAGCTCTCGAGGCCGCCGGCGGCGAGCGACGACGAAAACACCGACAAAAGCGCGGGCGCCCAAAGCCCCCACATGCGAAATCCAAACCCGGCCCTCATCGTTTGCGGCTGTCTGACCAGATTAATCGAAAAACGCCCGGCCCGCGTTTCAGCTTGACCCAGCTACAATTGCGGGTTCGCCGTGGCAGGGATGGACGACAGCACAAGAAAGCGCATCGGTCTGGGGCTCGGCCTAGCGCTGTTCGTGCTGCTGTTGGTCGTGCCGTCGCCGGGCGGCATGAATCCGGCGACGCAAAAGACGGCCGCGGTCGCAGCGCTGATGGCGACGTGGTGGCTCACCGAGGCGGTGAACATTGCGGTCACCTCGCTGCTGCCGATCGCGCTGTTCCCGTTTCTGGGGATCTTGTCGGCGCAAGACGTGGCGACGGCTTACGCCAACCACATCGTCTTTCTCTACATCGGCGGCTTCATCATCGCCTTGGCGATGGAGCGCTGCAACCTGCACAAGCGGATCGCTCTGGGAACCATCGAGCGCGTGGGCACGCGGCCGTCTCGCCTCATGCTGGGGTTCATGATCGCGACGGCCTTCTTGTCGATGTGGATCTCGAACACGGCCACCACGATGATGATGCTGCCGATCGCCATCGCCGTGGTCGGGCAGCTTGCGGGCCTGTCGGAGCACGGGGGCAAGAGCGACGAGGCGACGCAGGAGAAGGTCAAGCGCTCGTTCGGCGTGATGCTGCTGCTGGGCATCGCCTACGCGGCGAGCGTCGGCGGCGTCGGCACCATTATCGGCACGCCTACCAATGTCGCTTTCCTGGGCTATCTCTCCGAAGCGTTCCCCGACATGCCCGAGATCGGCTTCGTCGACTGGATGCTCATGGCCGTGCCGATCGTCGTCGTGTTCATTCCCATCGCATGGCTCTACCTGTGCCGCTACGGCGGCGACATTCCACTGCACGAGATCACGTTCCGCGGCTCAACCGATGTGATCCGGAGCGAAATTCGCAAGCTCGGCCCGATGACGCGCGCCGAGAAGCTGGTCACGGCCGTCGCCGAGACCACGGCGGTGCTGTGGATTACGCGCAAGCCCATCGAAATCGGCTCCTTCACGCTGCCGGGGTGGTCGCAACTGACGGCAAACGCTGGGCTACTGCAAGATTCTACGATCGCGATGGCCATGGCGACGCTGTTGTTCATCCTGCCGTCCGGCAAGAAGGACGAGAAGCTCATGGACTGGGAGACCGTCTCGAAGGGCATGCCTTGGTTCGTCGTTTTTCTGTTCGGCGGCGGGTTCGCCTTGGCGAACGCCATCTCGGCCAGCGGCTTGGCCGCCTGGATCGGCGAGCGCATGGCGGTGTTGCAAGGGCTGCCCGTTTGGGTATTGGTCCCGATGAGCTGCCTGCTGGCGGTGACGATGACGGAGATGACCTCGAACGTCGCGACGGTGCTGATGATCTCGCCCGTCATCGCGGCGACGGCTGCCGAAATCGGCGTCGAGCCCTACCTGCTGCTGATTCCGTCGGCGATCATCGCGTCGTTCGCGTTCATGTTGCCGGTGGCGACGCCGCCCAATGCGATCGTGTTCTCCTCAGGCTGGATCAGCATGGGCAGGATGTTCCGCGTCGGGGCGCTTCTCGATCTGATCGCGCTGCTGCTCGTGCCCGTGATGGTTTATGTCTTGGGCCGAGCGGCGCTGGGGCTCTGAGGCGGCTCAGGCTTCGCGGTTGTCGCTTGCGGTTGGATGGAGAGTGAGACCTTCTAGAGGCTTTTCCTCAACCGGCGCCAGCAGGCTCGCCAAGTAGCCCACGATCACGCAGCTCATCACGCCCACGAAGCCGTAAAGAAAGAAATGGACCGGCGTGCGCTGCTGCACGAACGCCAAGATCACGATGCTCGACACGGCGCCGGTCAGCGCGCCCATCCAATTCGCGCGGCGTGTGAAGATGCCAAGCACGAACAGGCCCGCCAGCGAGCCGCCGAACAGTCCCATCGCCGCCTGGAACGTATCCCACAGCGAGCCGACGCTGAATGTCGCCAGCACGATCGACGCCCCGGTGGCGACGGCGCCGAGCAAGGCGGTCAAGACGCGGGCAAGACGCAGCTTTTGCGCGTCGGTCGCATTGGTGAAGCGGCCGTAGAAGTCGGTCGTCAGCGCGGTGGCGACGCTGTTGAGGCTGCTGTCGAGCGTCGACATCGACGCTGCGAAGACTCCCGCGATCACGAGCCCTGAGACCCCTGCCGGGAGCTGCTGAGCGATGAAGAGCGGAAACACCGAGTCGGCCGGCAGGTTCGGGTTGAGCAGCTCCGGCCGCGAGCGGTAGAAGGCCCACAGTCCGGTGCCGAGCGTGAACAGGATCAGCGTCGAGGGCAGCAGCAAAACTGCGTTGGTCCAGATGCTTCGCGCCGCGGATTTTTCGTCCGGGGTCGTCAAATAGCGCTGCACCACGGCTTGGTCCGACGTATAGGGAATCAGGTTATTGAAGAAGTTGCCGACGACCACGACCCAGACGGCGGTTGTGGTGAAGTCCCACGACCAATTGAACATGTGGAACTTGCCGTTCGCCGCGCCGAGGCTGATCAGGCCGCCGAGGCCGCCGTCGATCCGCGTCAAGATCACGCCGAGGCTCAACAGTGCGCCGCCGAGCAGCACGAAGACTTGGACGACGTCGGTCCAGATGACGGCTTCGATGCCGCCCATGACGGTGTAGGCCGTCGCCAGCACGCCCATCAGCAGGATGCACAGATAGACGTTCAGCCCGGTGACGGTCGCAAGGGCGATCGAAGGCAGAAACAGTACGATCGCCATGCGCCCGAACTGGAACAGCACGAACGCGGCGCTGGCGAACAGGCGCACGCCGACGTTGAAGCGCGATTCCAGATATTCGTATGCGGTTGTCAGATTCGTGCGGCGGAAGAACGGCAAATAGATCCAGACGACCGGGAAGGCGACCATGATGATCGTCATCTGGAGCAGGAAGTAGACCCAGTCGGTGGCGTAGACCTTGGCGGGCATGGCGATGAAGCTGATCGAGCTGAGCTGGGTGCCGTAAATGCTCAGCCCGGCGGCCCACCAGGGGATGCGGCGCCCGGCCAGGAAGAAGTCGTCAGTGCCGCGCTCGCGCTTCGAAAAGAAGAACCCGATGGCGACCAGCGAGGCCAAGTACAAGGTGAGGACAAGGTAGTCCAGCCGGCCGAAGGCGGCCGCGGGCGGCGCGGGCGCGCCCATCCATACCGCCGGCGTGCGATGGCCGGGGCGATCCTCGCCGCTCGGGATGACGACGCCGCCTTGCCACGCGACGGCGGTCGTCGTGAGTTGGCTGAAGGGCGGCTCGCCGAAATCGGCCCAGCGGTCGGTGACGGTGTGATAGGTCAGCGTCCGCTTGGGGAAGCCGGGGTGGTTGGCGCCGAGCTCCTGCTGGCGGAAGAACAAGCTGCCGTCGTCGCCGCCGAACGTCGCGATGTGCTGCGGGCCCCAGGCGATGGCCGGAGCGGCGACGATCGGGCTCGGGGGCCCGCTGACCGCCGACCAGCCCTGGCCGGGCGTGAAGCGGTAGCCGTCGGAGAGGAACCGCCGGGTCGGCGCGCCGCTTTCGTCCGCGAGGAGCTCGGCGCCGCTGAAGATGTACAACGAGCCTTCTTGCGCGGCGACGACGGGCAAGATGCGTCCCGGTCCGGGCGGCGGATCGACGGGCAGCCAGATCGGCAGCGTCACCGGATTGAGCAGGTCGCCGAGCTTCGCGGCCCAAACCGTGTTGAGAGCCTCGAGTGCATCGGGGGCGGTCTGGCCGCCGACGACATAGATGGTGTCGCCGAGCAGCGCCGCGCCGTGGTTCGCCAACGGGAGAGGCAAGGGCGGCAACTGCGAGATGTTGATGACGCCGCCCTGGCGGCGCAGCAGCATCACGTTGGGGTGATGGCGTTCTGAGTCGGAACCGCCGATAAGCAAGACGCCCTGATCGATTGTGATCGACGCGCCGTAGGCCAGCGGCTGCGGCAGGCGGCCGCCGTCGGTCCATTCGTCGGCGCCGGGTTCGAGAACCCAGATGCGGTCGACCCACACCTTCGTCCCGCCTTCAAAGGGGGAGACGGGAAAGTGCGCGCCCCCGGCGACGACCAGTGCGCCGTCCACAACGCCGGCGAACGCGCCGGCCACTCCCAAAGGCTCCGGCAGCGTCGGCAGAGGCCGCCAAGCAAACGGCGACGCCGCGCGCGCGAGACCAACCGAGGCGCCGACAACGAGGGCGAAGAGCAGCAGGCGGCGCAACGAGCCTTTCATCGAGCCTTTCGACGATACCACTCCCCGAGCGAGACCTCGCGGCGCCGGCCGCTGTAGAATTCAACCCTATGCCCCGACGCGCCGAGGGCGGCGTCCCTGCGGGCGTTCGCTGGGGACCCTTCACTCTCCGTCTGCCTCTGATTCACCTGCAGCTCGAGTTTCCCGAGCTGGTTCAGGGATTGGTCGTCGCCGGCGCCACCGGTCTTGCCGTCGTCCCGATCTACACCGAATTGTTCGGCATGCCGTTCGAGACGGCGGTGGCGCTGCTGGCGATCCAGACGGCGCTGATCGGGTCGGCGGTCTGGGTCTTCGGCGACCCGTTTTGCCCGGGATGGCTGACCCCCGCTCTGCCGCTGGTGTTGGCGGCGGCTCAGGCGCTCGAATCGCAGGCGGAGCGGGTGGATTTCGTGAATGCGCTGGTGCTGTCGGTCGGGGCGACCTTTCTATTCTTCGGCGCGACCGGCTTGGGGCGCCGGTTTCTGCTGGCGGCGCCGCGCGTGGTCAAGGCGTCGATCATTTTCGGCGCGGGGCTCAGCGCGGTCTACGGCGAGCTGATCCCGCGGTCAGGCGGCCGGCCGGCGCGTCTCGACGCCTACACGGTCGGCATCCTGGTGGCCGTCGCGGTCACATTGACGCTGATGTTCTCGCGTCCGCTCGAGGACTGGAAGCGGCGCTCGGGATGGCTGCGCGGGGTCGCGGCCTTGGGGCTGGCGCCGGGCTTTGCGGCCGGCGTCGCGGCGGCTTGGCTGGCGGGCGAGATCTCGTTTCAAAATATCGGTCTTGGCGCCGGCCCCTTGGTCGTTTGGCCGGACTTCGCGGGGCTGCTGTCGGGCTATAGCGTGCTGGGGCGCGGCTTGCCGTCGACGGCCGATTTCGTGCGCGCGGCGCCGCTGGCCTTGGCAGCCTACGTCATCGGCTGCAGCGACATCGTCACAGGCACGGGCATTCTCGAAGACGCCGCCCAAAGCCGGCCGCGGCAAACGATTCCCTTCGACGAGCGCCGCACACACCTGAGCGTGGGCCTGCGCAACGCGTTGGTCGGTTTGTTCGGCGGGCCGTTCTTTCCGCTCGAAGGGCCGCTGTGGACGGGAGCGACGATCGTCGTGGCGGAGCGCTATCGCCAAGGCGGCGAGCGCATGCAGTCGATCTTTTCCGGCGCCGCCGCCTATGTGCTGTACGGCGTTCCCGCCTTGTACTTCGTCGGCCCGTACCTGGCGGTGATGCGGCCGACGCTCGACATCGCCTTTTCGCTGACCTTGATCCTGACGGGATTCGCCTGCGCATACGTCTCGTTCGCGATGCTCGACGACCGCATCGAACGTGGGATTGCGCTGCTGACGGCGGTCTCGATCATGCGCTTCTCCATCCTGATCGGCGTCGTGGTCGGGTTTGCATTGACGATCGCGCTGCTGGGCCGTCGCGCTTGGGCCCCGCGCGGTAGCGTCTCAGCCTGAAGTTAGGCCGCCGGTCGCTCGGATCTCTCCGGTTGCCGTGCTTGTGACGATGATCCCCAGTCGCCGCCCATCTTCCTTTCAAGGATCAGGCCGCTCTCGCCAGCGAGAGGAAACAGCTCAAGATCATTGAGAAGGGCCGGTCGAGAATAACCGGTCCTTTTCGGCTCAAGGGTTGACGGTGACGAGAACGCTCGATTGAGGCGACGTCGGGTCGAAGCCGGGGCCCGGCGGACACTGACCCGCCCCGGAAAACTGGACCATGATGACGTTCGAGGGCTTGAGGTCGAGGTGCAGCACTCCCGCGCGATGCGCCGCGCCGAGCGAATCCGCCCCAAGTCCCGCGCAATGGCGAGCGCCTCCTGAGCGACCGGACGACTCGCGCGCAGAGACTCGCCGAGCGTCTCTCCCTCGAGCAGTTTCATCGAGACGAGATCAACCGCGCCTTCGGGGTCTTCGTGTCGTGCATGATCATAGACTCTGCAGACTCCCGAATGAGAAACGGCGCGAGCCAGGCGAATTTCTCGAAGAAATCGGCCAAGCGTTGTTCTTATTCAGGCGCCGCTCCCCTTCGCTCGCGACATTTCTTCACACCTTCCTGTCATCGATCTCCCGCACCGATCTCCCGGGAACGCCGGCGTTGTGACGGTCGTGAGTGCGTTGGCGCTTTGCTGTGGAGAAACCCGTGGGAAAACGGGGGTGCAGGTCACACCGACTGTCGCCATTGGCTCTCACCATCGGCTCGAGGGGGAGGACTAATGCAGCGACTCTGAATCGGTCAGTCGCCATGCGACCAACGAAGCCAGAATCATCAGGCCGGCGACGACCAGATTCGGATACACGATCTGCCCCGCCCAGCGCGGTTCGGCGCCGGGAGGGCCCGCCCACCAACTCGAACCCGGGAGCAGGAGCGGAACGAAAAAGAGCGGGGTCCAGTAGGCAATCATCACGCCCACAGCGGTGCGGACAGCGGCGGCGGACCCGCGCTCTCCTTTCCAGATCAGCCAGAGAAGAGACGCCGACGTCCCGGCCAGGAAGAACAAGAGGACGCCACCGTGAAATCGAGCGTGCGCGTGCCACTCGGGATTGAGCAGGTGGTTCGGGCTCCAATCGAGCGCGAACGACATGAACGTCGAGCCTGCGAGCAAGGCGCTGATCAGGCGGCGCGCAGCCAAAGGTTTATTACTGAGTAAACGCTCACTCATTTAAATACTGTAGCACTCCATGGCACACTAGGGGTGTCGTGAGCAGACCGAACCGCAAGGCCGCCATTGTCGCGGCGACCGAAGAACTGGCCAGGACCAAGGGCCTGAGTCACGTCACCACGCGCGCCATTGCCGCAAAGGTGGGTTGCTCGGAGGGAGCGATCTACGTCCACTTCCCGGGTCGCGCCGAATTGCTCCTCGCGGTCCTGGAAGAGAGTCTTCCCGGCATGCTCGGCACGTTGGGGGAACTCGATCGCCAAGTCGGCCGATCAACCCCGGCGCGGAATCTTGGTCGAGCCTTGCGGGCGCTGTTCGAGTTTCAGCAGAGAATGCTGCCGCTGATGGCGGCCCTGTTCGCGGAGCCGGAGCTTCTCGCCGGTTACCGGCGGAAGTTTCTGGGTCGTAGAAAAGGCCCGGCCGGGGGTATCGCGCGATTGGAACGTTACCTAAGGGCTGAGCAGGGGCTCGGACGCGTCGCTGCGGAAGTGGATTGCGAAACAGCCGCACGCACTTTGTTGGCGGGATGTTTCTTCCACGCGTTCACGAAACTGTTTTTCGGCTCGCGGGAAGGATTTCAGAACGTCGCCGCTCGACTCATCGCGTCCGAGCTCCGCACTCCGTTCTAGGGAGTTGCTTGGGGCTGCGAGGCAGGACGGAACAGGGCACAGTCCCGGTCGGCGAGCCTGCTAACCCGCCAGGACTCGGCGGTAGAGGGATTCGTAGGCGTCTACGATGGTTTGTTCGGAAAATTGTTCGGCTCTTTTGCGGGCGCCTGCCTTTAATTTCGCTTTCTGGGCGGGGTCGGAAAGCAGCTTGATGGCCTGGTGCGCCATCGCCTCCACGTCTCGCAGCGGAAACAGGTAGCCCGACTCGCCGGGCTCGATCAGCTCCGGCAGGCCGCCGACGTTGGTCGCGATCACGGGCACGCCGCACGACATCGCCTCGAGCGCCGCCAGCCCGAACGATTCCTGTTCGCTCGGCAGCAGGAATAAGTCGAGCTGCGGCAGCAAGGCCTCGACGTCTTGATCGCTTCCTAGGAAGTGCACGCGGGCGCGCAAGCCGAGCTGGTCGGCGACGCGCTCGGTCTGCTCGCGGTCGGGGCCGTCGCCGATCATCATGAGCTGCGCGGGGATGTGTTGCGCGATGCGGTGGAAGGTCTTCACCACGTCTTGCGGGCGCTTGACCCAGCGGAAGTTCGATAGGTGGCCGATCAGCGCCTCGTCGGGGCAAGCGTATTTGGCGCGCAGTTGCGGGTCGAACTTGGCCGGCGTGAAGCGCTCGGGGTCGACGAAGTTATAGATCACTTCGGCCGGGCACTCGGTGCAGAAGCGTTCTTCCGTCTCACGGGCGAGGTAGGCCGAAACGGCGCTGACGCCGTCGCTTTGCAGCAGGCTGAAGCGCGTGATCTCGTAGAAGGTTTCGTCCAGGCCGAGCAGCGTGATGTCGGTGCCGTGCAGAGTAGTGACGATCTTCGGCGAGCGGTCGCCGAGCATCTGTTTGGCGAGATAGGCGCTGACGGCGTGCGGGATCGCGTAGTGGGCGTGCATCACGTCGATCGGGTGCTCGCGCGAGAGCGTGGCAAGCTTGGTGGCCAACGCCAACGTGTAGGGCGGGTACTGAAACAGCGGGTAGCGCGTGATGGGCACTTCGTGAAAATGCACGCGCGGCTTGGCCTCGGTCACGCGCACGGGACGCAGGTAGCTGACGATGTGTACGTCGTGGCCGCGCTCGGCCAGCGCCATGCCGAGCTCGGCGGCGACCACGCCGCTGCCCCCGATCGTGGGGTGGCAGATGATTGCAATGGTGAGGGGCTTGCCGTTCATCAATCCTTCCAGGGCTCGACTTCAAACAGACCGACCGGGTCGGCGACGGGCAGCGGCGCGTCGCTGGTGTAGGGCTCGCCGTAGGTGACGCCGATCAGCGAGCCGAAATACATCAGGCTCGCCTGGATGGAGTCGACAAACTTCTCGGCCGCGATGCGCACGGGGAAGCCTTTGTCTTGGCGGGCGCCGAATTGCGATTCGTAACAGCGCACGGCCTGCATGCGCTGGTCGATGACGGCGCTGATGTCGACGACCATTTGCGGCCGTATGGGACGGGAGCTGAGGTGATAGAGCAGCGCTCGCGGGCGGTGCGGGGGCAGCTCGGGCAAGTACTTGCGGATGCCGCAGAGGTAGAAGCTGCGCTCGACCAACTCGTGGACGGCCATGTGGTCGGGGTGGTGATCATCGAGCTGCGGCGCCACGACGACGCGCGGGCGCAGCTCGCGGATGACGCGGACGATCTTTTGGCGGTATTCGTCGGTGTCGCGCAGGCGGCCGTCGGGCAAGCCCAGATTGATGCGGCGGGTCAGGCGGAGGACTTTGGCGGCGGCGGCGGCTTCTTGCTCGCGGATTTCGGGCGTGCCGAGGCTGCCCGTTTCGCCGCGAGTCAGGTCGACGACGGCGGTGCGGCGGCCTTTTTGGGCGGTGACGAGCAGCAGTCCGCCGCAGCACAATTCGGCGTCGTCGGGGTGGGCGGCGAAGACAACCAGATCACAGGCCGGATCGCTGGGCGTCGGGGCGTCCATGGATCTAGCCTATCGAAAGCAGGCGGGTCGGGCTTGGCGGCAAAAAAATGCGCGCCCTCGGCTAAGTCGAGGGCGCGCCCTTGCACGTGCATGCCAAGTTACTGTTTACGCACGCAAAACCGTGGGAGTGAGTTAGACGACGCTTCGACGTCGCCGCCGAAGACGCCGCGGCGGGTCTTCGGCGAGCGCTTCGACTTGCTCGATCACGTCGTCGAGCAGGTCGAGCTCGGCGCGAAGCCGGTTGATCGCTTCGTAGATCATCTCTGTGGAAATCTTGTCGGGACTGCTCATTTTTTTCTCTGCGCTCACCGGCGCCTCCAGGGTCGAAGCCCTTAGACGCAATCGGCCGACCAAACCGGCACAGGGCGGGTAAGCGCTTTAGTATGAGAGATTAAGCTCCGCCATGCCAAGAGAAGAGGTTGTCTCGCAAGAGCTCTTGGGTGACCCAGTTGTTTCAGCCTGAGACAGCGCGGGGGTCGACGCCGAGCTTCGCGAGACGGCGGTAGAAGGTGGCGCGGCTGACGCCGAGCAGGCGGGCGGCCTTGGAGCGGTTGCCGCCGGCCTGGTGGAGGGCGGCGAGGTAGCGCTCGCGGTCGTTCTCTTCGGGTGGAGCGTCGCCGCCGGCGCGGGCGACGGCGGCAGGCAGATCGCTGGGCTGGATATAGGAGCCGCGGCAGCGGATGGCCGCATACTCGGCGGCGCTGCGCAACTCGCGCACATTGCCCGGCCAGTCGTAGTCCGTGAGTCGACGCACGGCTTCTTGGGAAAATCCTTCGACGGGGCGTCCAAAGGCCGCGCGAAACTCGTTCAGAAAGCGATTGGCGAGCAGCGGAATGTCTTCGAAACGGTCGCGCAGCGGCGGCAGTTGAACCTCGGCGACGCGTATCCGGTAGAGCAGGTCGGCCCGGAAACGGCCCTCGCGCACTTCGTGGTCGAGGTCGCGGTAGGTGGCGGCGATGACGCGAACGTTGATTTTGCGCGGCTTAGTCTCGCCGATCCGGGTGATTTCGCGCTCCTGCAGGGCGCGCAGCAGCGACGTTTGGACGCTCAACGGGACGTCGCCGATCTCATCGAGAAAAAGCGCGCCGTCGTTAGCGGCCTCGAACAGGCCTTGCTGATCGCTGACGGCGCCGGTGAATGCCCCGCGCCTGTGGCCGAAGAGGCGACTTTCGACCAGGGATTCGGTCAGTCCGGCGCTGTTGACGGCCACGAAGGGGCCGTCCGATCTCCCGCTGCGGCTGTGCAGCGCGCGGGCCACGAGCTCTTTGCCGGTGCCGGTCTCGCCGCGGATGAGGACGGTGGTATCGACCGGGGCGAGGTCGTCGATGAAGCGGTAGACAACCTGCATGGCGGCGCTGCGGCCGGCGAGGCCGCCGAAGCCGGAGCGGTCCTCGAGCTGCTCGCGGAGGCGGCGCGACTCGGTGACGTCCCGGAACATGAGAACCTTGTGATCGCGGTCGGTCGGATCATCGCGAACGTCGATATCGAGGATTGTGTTCCCGCCGTTGCGGGACGGTAGCTCGGCCGTCACGGTCTCGCGCGATTGAGCGGGCGCCCGGAGCTGGCGCGAGATTTGCTTAAGCGTCTCTTCGCCGGCCGGGATCAGCTCACGCCAAATGGTGTGGTTCAGCCGCGGAGCCGCGCCCAACATGCGCATGGCGACGTGACTGGCGAACAGGCAGCGGCCCGCGGGGTCGACGGCGACGGCGCCGATGCCCAGCTCGTCGAGGATGACGGCGAGGGCGTCGTTGTGGGCGCGCAGCCGGTCGAGCCGCTCGCGAAGCTGGTCTTCGTGAGTCTTGCGGACGGTGACGTCGCGAACGATGGCGATCGCTTCGTCGAGGCCGCAAGGGGCTAGGCGGGCTTCCCACCAGCGCGGGCCGTCGCCGAGATCGGCGACATATTCGGCCTCCTGCAGACAGCCGTGCTCGAGGGCGGCGACGGTGAGCTGCAACAGTTGCTCCGCGGCGGGCTCGGGCAGCAGGGCATGTAGGTTGACCGGCGCCATGCAGTTGGCGCCGAGGCTGTAGTCGAAAACGTCGCCGTTGCGTAGGATGCGCATCACGGTGTCAGGGACGGCTTCGAGGGCGGCGCGGGTGTGCGCCTGAAAGACTTCGAGAGAGGCGGCGAGGCGGCCGAGCCGTCGCAAAGTCGCACCGGCGTCGCGAGCGCGCTGCAATACCTGCCGACTCTGTTCGAACTCAGCGCCGAGCAGCGTGATGAGCAGGTATCGCGAGTAGCTGAGGCAGACCGCGCTCGCTTGCAAGTGGCGCTCGGTTCCGGAGCGGTCCTCTTCGGTCCATGGGCCGGATGACAACGGCTCGACCGGGCGGCGTTCCCAAAACTTGCGCGCCTCGGGGAGGAAGCTAGCCAGAAACAGAAAGCGGTCTTCGACGGCGATCGGGCCGTGAGCGTCGCGGTATGGCACAAAATCGTAGAACCAGGCGGGCGCGGGCGAGATCAAATCGAAGCGACCGTCGTCGCGCTCGACGAGCACGGCGATCTCGAGGGCCAAGAACAGGCCCCGCGTGGAATCAAGCGTCTCCCGCGTCATCGGCGAGCTTTCCTGCCAGAGTAGCGAACATATCCTCGACGCCGTCGCCGGTTTTGGCGCTGGCGCTGAGCAAGCTCAGTCCGCGTTCCCGGGCCGAATCGAGTTTTTGCGGCGGCGTGCCATCCGCCAGGTCGTCCTTGTTCAATACGAGCACGCGCGGCCGCCGACCGATGGCGGCCGAAGCGCGCAAATCGAGTTCGAGCGCTTTATCCAGCGTTTCGGGACGAGTACGATCCGCGACCAGGATGTAACCGGCGGCGCCGCGAAGGTAGCGCGTCTCGAGCTGCGTGAACTCGTCGTCGCCCGATAGATCCCAGAGAATCAAAGACATCGGTCCGATCGCGGTTTCGACGTCCTTCTTGTCGATTTTGACTCCAACGGTCGTCAGGTATTGATCGGAGAAGACGCCCTTGACGAAGCGGCGCACGAGACTGGTCTTTCCTACGGCGGTGGCGCCCAGCAGGCAGACTTTCTTGACGGTCATCGCAGCGCCTCCCCGTCAAGAGAAACCTCGATGCGGGCGGTGCGCGAGCGGGACTCGTTCCGGACCGCGTTTGCGGCCGACAGCAAAGAGCGCTCGACGCCGAGATCGACGAGAGCGCCGAGCAGCCGGTCGGCGCGAGCTTGGCTGAGGCGGCGATTGATTTGAGGCGTGCCGCTTTCGTCAGCGGAGCCGGTGATCTCAAAGCGCGTCTCGGCGCCGAGGGCGCGAGCCGCGTCGGCGCCGTCGCGCACTTGTTGAGCCAGCCGCTCGACCTCAGGCCGCTCGGCGGGCTCGATGGTCGAGGACGCGACCGCGAAGGAAATCTCGTGATCGCTGAGCCGCCGCAACGAGGCGCGCAGCAGGTCGCCCGCTTCGACTCGCGCAACGCCTGGCACGGAAGGCCCTTGCTCCACGAAGCGGCGTACCCAATCGAGCGGCGCCGCGCCGGTTGCGCGCAACACTCCGGAGTCGGCGGTGAGCGTCACGACCGCCGGCGGTTCGAACCGTCGCATCGCACGCCGCAGCGTCATCGCGGGATCGAGCGAGATATAGGGCTCGGTCTCGATGCGGATACGGGCGGTCGCGATGCCCTGCTCGGAAGCTATCGCCGAAGGGTCGGCCGCGGCTTCATCGCGCAGCAAGGAGACAGTGCGTTGGCCGTCACGCTTACCGCTCTCGAGCACGACGACGCCGGGCTCGGCGTCGAGCCGCTCGAGGTATGCGTTCCATTGCCGTCGCTCCTGAAGCGAGAAGTAGAACCACCCGACGACGGCGAGCGCGGCGGCGGCGAGCGCGAAGTAGGTGAGCGGCGAGAGGCCGCGCTTGCCGCCGGCGAATTCCGACTCGAGACAGGCTTCGAGGATGGGACGGGTCAGCTCGAACGGCCCCGTGTCGCCGGCGAAGCGTTCGAGGCGAGGACCCATCGAAGCGTGGATTTCGTCGAGCGCGTCGCTCATGGTCGAGCGCAGGGATTGAGGCGGTTCGCCGCGAACGGCGACGGCGAGCAACGCACGGCGGCCGCGCTCGATCCAGACCTGGAAGTCGCCGACCTCGAAGCTGTCGAGGCCTTGAGTTTCGTCGACGCGAAACGAATCGCGTACAAAATCCTGAATGGCCGTGAGCATCGACGACATCAGCGCGTTGTCGGTCGCCGCGCCTTCCTCCGAACCGACCGAATACAGCGGCAAGCCGGTTTCGCGGTGAATCAAGAAAACGTGCTCGACGCGATAAATCAGGCTGTACTTGAGCGCGATTTCCGCGACGGGACGGCCGCTGCGCCAGGCCTCATAGCGCCACTTGATGCCCTGCGGCGTGAAGCTGCGCTCGAGGATGCGGTTCAGCGACTCGACCATGCCGCGAACGGCTTGCGCCACGGCGCGACGAATGGCGGGTCCGAGAACGGGGAAGATGACCTCGACGACGATTTGCGGATTGCGGCGAACGGCTTCGGCGAGGCTCTGCCCGACCAACGGCGTGAAGGCGAGCGCGAGGGAGTCGTCCGTGCTTGCGGGCGCGGCGAACGGCCTCGGGCAGTTGCCCGGCGAGCTCGGCGGCGCGGCTGTCCGGATCGTCGAGTCGCTCGCGCAGCTCGCGAATCTGCGCCTGCTCGGGCAACAGCAGCAACTCGCGCAGCCGCTCGAACTCTTCGTCACGCCCCTGGTCGCCGGAAGTCACATCAAGCGGCGGCGGGACCGGATCAGGATTTTGCGGCGCCATGAGCGGCTGCCTTCTTGCCGCCGTTTTCGAGCTGGGCGGCAAGCTTATGCAGCAAACCGGCCAGGGCGTCGCGGCCGGTCTTCGCGTCGTCGAGCCTGGCCAGCTTCTCGAGGATCGCCGCTTTGGTCGCCCGCAGGTCCTCGGCGGCTTTTTCGGCGTGTGCGTCGAGCTTGTCCTCGAGAGTTTTGCCGAGCTCGTCGAGGTTTTTCTGGAGGCGGTCGGCGGCGGCGCCGCGATCGCCTTGCTCGGTTCTCAGGGCCGCCTCCATCTTGTCCGACAACTCGTCGAAGCGACTCGTCAATTCGTTGCGCAGCGCTTCGGATTCAGACAGGAGCCGGCTCTCGAGCGTCTTGAAACGCCCGTCGTACTCCTGCATCTGCGGACCGAAGATGATGTCGCGGATCTGATCGACGCTGGCGCCGGGGGCGGGTGCGGCAGCGTTGTTCGTGTGTTCCTTTTTGGCCGTTACTTTTGCCATGACACTCCCGTAAACGCAGAGCGGTTTCCGCCGCTGGTGGTGATGATTGTACTCGGATTAGCGTGAATGTGAAAATCCAAAAACAGGATTCGGCGTATTTAACTGCGTTCGCGAGAAGGGACAGGCGGACCCCTTCACGAACGGCGCCGGCGCCATAGCAGCGCACAAGCCCAGACGCAAAGACCCACGGCGGCGAACGTGAAGGCGATGAACAAAGGCTCCCGCAGCAAGAGCGGGCCTTCCGCCCAGACACGCCAGAGGTGCACCAGAGTCATCAGGCCGAAGACGATCCCGGTTGTGATGAGATAGGCCGTCATGGATGAACCCAGGATATGTCCGCGGCCGAGGCCCGCGATACACGATCACGATAAACTGAGCCGATTGATGCGCCTGTGCTTCTTGCTTGCGGCCGTCGCCGCCCTTGTTTCCGCCGCCGACTTGCGCGACATCGAATACGCCCGCCCCGACGGCGAGCCGTTGCGGCTCGACGCGCACATCCCCGACGGCCCGGGGCCTTTCCCGGCGGCGATCTTGGTGCACGGCGGCGGGTTCGAGGCGGGCGACAAGCAAACCTACATCACCTACGTGTTCGAGCCCTTGTCGCAGGCGGGGTTCGTTTGGTTCTCGATCGACTATCGCCTGTCTCCGCGATACCGCTTCCCGGCCGCGACAGACGATGTCGAAGAGGCCGTCCGCTGGGTCCGGCGGCACGCGGCCGAGTACAAGGTCGACGTCGACCGTATCGCCCTGATCGGCGAATCAGCCGGCGGCCATCTGGTCTCCTACGTGGGAGCGCGCAACTTGCGCAGCGCCCACGTCGACGCGGTCGTTTCGTTCTACGGCATCCACGACTTCGTCGCCTTCGCGGCGCATTACCAGGGCGATTCGCCGGTCACTGAGCGCTTTCTCGGCAGTCGGCTGCTTACCGCGCTCGACGTCGACGCCTTCGTCAAGGCTTCGCCGATCGCCTACGCACAGGCGTCCTCGCCGCCGTTCTTGATGATCCACGGCAAGAACGACGCCGGGGTTCCGTTCTCGCAGTCCGTCGAGATGTGCGCGGCTCTCGCGGCCAAAGGCGTCTCGTGCGAAGTGTTCGAAGTCGACGCCGGCCACGGCATGGACACCTGGGAGCCGCACCCGGAGTTGCACGGCTACAAGCAAAAGATGGTCGACTGGCTGCGCAAGACGCTGCGCTAGAGCATGGAAGAATTCCAATTTCGACCGGCCACCGCTTCCCGTTGGAAAGACGTGGAGGAGCTGTTCGGCGAGCGCGGCGCGTGCGGCGGATGCTGGTGCATGTTCTGGCGGCTCCTTCGCTCCGAGTTCGACAAGAACAAGGGCGCCGGCAACAAACGTTCGCTGCGGAAGCTGATCGCGGCGGGGCCCGCGCCGGGGCTGCTCGCCTATGACGGCCGTCGTCCGGTCGGCTGGATCGCCCTTGCGCCGCGCCGCGACTACTCGGCTTTGGAACGTTCGCGCATCCTCAAGCCAATCGACGACAAGCCGGTCTGGTCGATCTCCTGCTTCTTTATCGACAAGGACTACCGGCGCCGCGGCCTCAGCGTCGCACTCATTCGCGCCGCCGTCGAATACGCCGCGAAGAAGGGTGCGACGCTCATCGAAGGCTACCCGCAGGAACCTCGCAAAGGAGCGCTGCCCGCCGCCTTCGCGTGGACCGGTTTGGCTGCGGCGTTCGCCCAAGCCGGCTTCACCGAGGCGGCGCGCCGCTCGCCGACCCGGCCGATCATGCGCCGCGAGGCTTAGCCCCCACCCCTACGGACATCTCACAACAACAACCGCGGGGCTGCTGATCCGAGCCGCGATGCTTTAGCTCGCGGGTGGGCGAAGCCATTCGGCAGCGATACAATGCGGGAGTTATGGCTCTCCGCATCGCCGACCGCGAATTCCAGTCTCGCTTGATCGTCGGCACCGGCAAATACCGCAGCTTCCCCGAGATGAAGCGCTGCCACGAACTGACGGGTTCGGACTGCGTCACCGTCGCCGTCCGCCGCGTCAATCTCACCGACCGCTCCAAGGAATCGCTGCTCGATTACATCGACCGCGAGCGCATGTTCATCCTGCCCAACACCGCGGCCTGCTACAGCGCCGACGAGGCGATCCGCACCGCGCGCCTGGCCCGCGAAGTCGGTCTGTCGCACTGGATCAAGCTCGAAGTCATCGGCGACGAGCGGACGCTTTTCCCCGACAACGAAGGCTTGCTCGAAGCCACACGCGTGCTCGCCAAGGAAGGCTTCGTCGTGATGCCGTACACCACCGACGACCTGATCAACGCGCGCAAACTGATCGACGCCGGCGCGGCCGCGGTCATGCCGCTGGGCGCGCCGATCGGCTCGGGCCTAGGCATCCAGAACCGCAACAACTTGCGCATCATGCGCGAGATGATCACGCAAGTGCCGCTGATCGTCGACGCCGGCGTGGGCACCGCGTCCGACGCGGCGATCGCAATGGAGCTCGGCTTCGACGGCGTGTTGATGAACACCGCCATCGCGCTGGCCGACGAGCCCGAAAAGATGGCGCTGGCGATGAAGCTCGGCGTCGAGGCGGGTCGTCTCGCCTACGAAGCGGGACGCATGGAACGCAAGCTGTACGCCTCGGCCAGCTCGCCGCTCGAAGGCGTCATCGCCTAGCTACTTTTTCTCAGGGAGCCGCACGACAACCTCGCCCTTGCGGGCCAGGCCCAGTTTTTGCCGCGCAAGCTGCTCGATGCGCGCGCCGTTCACTTCGAGATCGCCGATGTCCTTCTCGATCTCGGCGTTTTGCTGACGCAGATCTTCGATCTCGGTTTTGAGATGGGCTTCTTCCTTCCAGGCCGCGCGCATGTCTTGAAAGATGCGGATGCCCGAAACGTTGAGCCACATGGCGAAAACGGCTCCGGCGATGAGCAGGGCCGCCATGCGCGCCTGTTTCGTCGTCGAGCGTTTTGTCGTCAAGGGTGACAACATGAATGTCGCCGGAACCTCGATGATAATCGAAATCGGACGAAACAAGCGAATGGATCAGAGATGACCGACTATCGCATCGCCCTCACGACGTGCGGCGCGGCCGAAGACGCCGCCAAACTAGCCCGCGCACTGGTGGAACGCAAGCTCGCCGCCTGCGTCAATGTGATTCCCGGAGTCAGGAGCTTCTACGTTTGGAACGAGGAAGTCCACGACGACGCTGAACACCTGCTCGTGATCAAGACGACCGCGGACGCGGTCACTCGCCTCGAAGCAGCCGTCCGCGAGCTGCATACCTACATCTTGCCCGAGTTTGTAGTCCTCGAAATAGGCGCGGGTTCCGACGCCTACCTCGAGTGGATCGCCGCCGCAGTTGCGCCGATTTAGGCGTCAGAAATCACCGCAACGCCCCCGCGGATTTTTCCCTCTTCCTTGTCCGTTACGCCACGATGGCGACAGGCGTGCACCGACGCCTCTGCAAATCAGCGGCCGAAATCCGAGTGGAATACTTGCGTCCTGATTGCTGGCATAGGAATCCTAAATCCAGGGGCCTTGTTCGGATGAAGCTCTCTTCTAAACCGTTTCTCTCTCTTGCCTTTGTGGGGCTTTGCGGCCACGCTGTGGGGCAAGACACGCTTTCGTTGTCCGACGCCGCTCGCCTCGCGCTCGAACGCAATCCGGCCGTCGAAGCGGCGCAGTCGTCCGAGCGCCGGGCGAGCCTCGAGACTCGCGTCGCCGAGGCGGGTCGCATGCCCCGCTTGAGTTGGACCGAGTCTTACATGAGGAGCAACAATCCCGTCTTCGCCTTCGGCGCGCTGCTCAATCAGAAGCACTTCACAGAGCCGAACTTCGCCATCGACAGCTTGAACAACCCGGCGTCGGTGCAAAACTTTCAATCGCTGCTCCGGGTCGAGCAAACAGTCTTCGACGCCAGCCGCACCAAGCACGCCATCGCGGCCGCGCGCCTCGCCGAAGACTTGAGCGCCGAGCAGCGCCGCGCCCGCGAGATGGACATCCTGCTCGGCGTCGTGCGCACCTACTTCGGCGTCGCGCTCGCGGACCAAGGCCGCCAAGTCGCCGAGCAAACCGTCGAGACGACGAAGGCCGATCTCGAGCGGGCGCGAAACATGCTGTCCTCCGGGCTGCGGACCAAGGCCGACGTCCTGTCGGTCGAGGTGCAGCTCGCCGCCGCCGAACAGCAACGCATCCAGGCCGCCGCCGACGTCCAGGTCGCGCAGGCTGCGCTCGATGACGCGCTCGGCCTGCCACTCGACGAGCAACGCTCCCTGACGACGATCCTCGCGGCGGCGCCAGCCAGCGATCGCTCGCTCGACGACCTCGTCCGTGTCGCGTTCGAACAGCGCTCCGACCTGCGCCAAGCCGCGTTGGGAACCGAGTTAGCCGCCGCGCAAACCGCCGGGGCCAAGAGCGCGCTCTGGCCGCAAATCGTCGCGCAGGGCGCCTTCGAAGCCGACCGCCAGCGCTTCGTCACGCGCGGCGGCGGCAACTGGCTCGCCGGCGTCTCGATGCAATGGGACTTGTGGCGCGGCGGCGAGAATCGCGCCAAGCTTGCCGCCTCCAAAGAAGGCGAAGTGCAAGCCGAGGCGCTCAGTCGCGGCGCCCGCTCCGCCGCCGAGCTCGAGCTGCGCCGCGCCCATGTGAATCTGCAATCGGCGACCGAGCGCGAGAAGGTCGCCGCCAAAGCAATCGAGCAGGCCGAAGAGAGCCTGCGCATCATCCGCAACCGCTACGACAGCGGCCTGGAGGAGGTGACCGCCTTGCTACGTTCTGAAAACGCCCTGACCGAAGCCCGCTTCCGTCACCTGGCTTCGCTTTACGAGCAGCGCGTCGCCCGCGCCGCGCTCGATCATGCCGCCGGCATCCTGACTGTCGACTCGGAGTCCCTGCAATGAGACACTCTTGCGCCCTGTTAGCCGGCGTCCTAGTCACCTTGTGCATTTTTTCGTCGTGCGCTGGGGCGCCGCACGAGGCCCCCGAGGCCGCTCGGCGCGAGCCGGTCAGCGTCCGTGTTGAGACCCTGGCGCGCGCGTCCTCGGCCGCATCGACCGCCGTCGTTGGCACGGTCGAGGCGCGGCGCACGGTCACTGTAGCCAGCAAGATCATGGCCTATATCAAGCGCATCACGGTCGACGAAGGCTCCGCCGTCGACGCAGGCCAAACGCTGGTCACGCTCGACGACGACGAGTTGAAGACCGCCGCCGCCGGCGCCGAAGCCATGAAGGCCGAAGCCGAAGGCGCTATCGCGGCAGCCGATCAAGCGATCGCCTCCGCGCAAGCGCAGCTCGACCTCGCCCAAGCCACCTTCAAGCGCTACCAAGATCTACTGGCCAAGGACTCCGTTGCGAAGCAGGAGTTCGACGAGGCCCAAGCCCGCCTGCGCTTGGCCCAAGCCGGCGTCGAGCAAGCGCAAGCGAGCAAGGCGCAGGCCCAAGCGCGCCGCAGTCAAGCCGAAGCCCAAATCGCTCAGGCTCGCACGATGCTCACGTACGCGACCATCGCCGCTCCCGCCTCCGGCGTCGTGACCAAGCGCATGGCGGACCCCGGCTCGCTGGCCGCGCCGGGCGCGCCGCTGCTCGAGATCGAGCTCGGCCCGTATCGCCTCGAGGTCGCCGTTCCCGAGTCGCAGGTCGGCGCGCTGCGCGTCGGGCAGACCTTGCCTATCCAGATCGAGGCTCTCGGCAAGTCCGGTCCCTCCAGCGGCCGTATCGTCGAGATCAGACCGACCGCGAACCCCGGTTCGCGCACCTCCACCGTCAAGATCGGCGTCTCGGGCGCCGGCATTCGTTCGGGCCTCTACGGGCGCGCGTTCCTGCCGGGCGACGAGCATGACATCCTCACCGTGCCGGCGTCGGCCGTGGTCGAGCGCGGCCAACTGCGCTCCGTCTTCGTCGTCGAAGACGACATCGCCCGCCGCCGCTTGGTGACGCTCGGCGACAGCGTCGACAACCGCGTCGCCGTGTTCTCCGGACTCGAGCCCGGCGCCAAGGTCATCGTCGACCCCAGCCAGGTTGAAGACGGCGCTCCCGTCCAACCGCGGGAGGCGCCGTAATGGCCGACGAGCCGCGTCACCTGGGTCCGGCCGGCGCGATCGCGCGCGCCTTCATCAACTCGAAGCTCACGCCGCTGGTGATCTTGTTCGCCATCGGCGTCGGCGTTTTCGCGCTGTTCCAGTTGCCGCGAGAGGAGGAGCCGCAAATCATCGTCCCGATGATCGACGTCTTCGTCTCGATGCCCGGCGCCTCGGCGAAGGAAGTTGAGCAACGCGTGACGAATCCCATGGAGAAGCTCCTTTGGGAGATCCCCGGCGTCGAGTACATTTACTCGACCTCGAGCCCCGGCATGTCGTTGGCAATCGTGCGCTTCTACGTTGGGCAAGACGAGACCGACGCGATCGTGAGGCTCAATCAGAAGCTGTTCGCCAACTTCGACCTGATCCCGCCCGGCGCCTCGCAGCCGCTCGTCAAGCCGCGCTCGATCGACGACGTGCCGATCCTGGCGCTCACGTTGCACTCACAACGCTACGGCGACTTCGAGCTGCGCCGCATCGCCGCGCAGCTTCATGACGCGGTCAGCCAGGTCGACCAAGTCTCGGCCGTGGAGCTGATCGGCGGCCAGCGCCGCAAGGTCATGGTCGAGCTCGACGAAGGGCGGCTCGCCGCGTACGGCATCGCGCCGCTCGAAGTCGCCGGCATGCTCTCGGCGGCCAACCGCCGGCTCGACGCCGGCGGCGTCGACTCCTCGAACCGTCGCGTCCTCGTCGAAACGGGCGAGTTCCTGCGCAACGCCGACGATGTGCGCGGCGTCGTAATCGGGACCTCCGGCGGGCGCCCCATTTACGTGCGCGACATCGCCCGCGTGCTCGACGAAGGCGAGGAGCCGTCGGAATACGTGCGCTTCGCCTCACGGCAAGATCGCAACTTCGAGCCCGCCGTCACCATCGCCGTCTCCAAGCGCAAAGGCGCCAACGCCATCGAGGTCGCCGACCGCGTTCTCGCCAAAGTCGACGCGCTGCACGCCGAGGTGATCGCGTCCGGCGTCGACGTGACGATCACGCGCAACTACGGCGAGACCGCCAAGGACAAGTCCGACGAGCTGCTGCTGCACATGTTCATCGCGATCGTCTCGGTCTCGGTGCTCATCTGGCTCGCCCTGGGGTTCCGCGAATCGCTGGTCGTCTTCCTTGCCATCCCCACGACGCTCGCTCCTACGCTCGCTGTCTTCTACTTGTTGGGCTACACGCTCAACCGCATCACGCTGTTCGCGCTGATCTTCTCCATCGGCATCCTCGTCGACGACGCGATCGTCGTGGTGGAGAACATCGCCCGCCACGTGCACATGCGCAAGAACAAGGGACGATCGCTCAGCGAGGTCGCCGTCGAGGCCGTCGACGAGGTCGGCAATCCGTCGATTCTCGCCACGTTGACCGTGATCGCGGCCGTTCTGCCGATGGCGTTCGTGAGCGGCTTGATGGGCCCGTACATGCGACCTATCCCCGTCGGCTCGGCCGCCGCCATGTTCTTCTCCATGCTGGTGGCGTTCATCGTCACGCCGTGGGCGGGCATCCGCATTCTCGGTCTCGGCGCTCATGCCCACGACGAGGGTGAAGAGAACTGGACCACGCGTCTGTACCGCCGCATCATGGGCCCGCTGCTGCACCGGCCGCCGGTGCGCTGGGGCTTTTTGCTCAGCGTCGTGGCGCTGCTGCTTGGGGCGATGTCGCTGGTCTACTTCCGCTTCGTCGAAGTGAAGATGCTGCCGTTCGACAACAAGAGCGAATTCCAGGTCATCGTCGATATGCCCGAGGGAACTACGCTCGAGCAGACCGCCGCCGTGACGCGGGCCGTGGCCGACCAGATCCTCGAAGATCCGCTGGTGGTCAACGTGCAGACCTACGCCGGGACCGCTTCGCCTTACAACTTCAACGGCCTCGTGCGGCACTACTACCTGCGCAGCCGGGCCAACGAGGGTGACATCCAGGTCAACCTGCTCGCGAAGGATGAGCGCGACTTGCAAAGTCACGACATCGCCAAGCGCATCCGGGATACGATCACTCCCCTTGCTCTCGAGCATGGCGCGCGCATCAAGGTCGCCGAGGTGCCCCCCGGCCCGCCTGTGCTCCAAACTCTAGTCGCCGAGATCTACGGCCCCGACGCCGACGGCCGCCGCCGCATCGCAGGCAAGGCGCTCGACATCTTCGACCGCACCGACGGCATCGTCGACGCCGACTGGTACGTCGAGGCCGAGCAGCCCAAGGTCCGCTTCCTGATCGACCAAGAGAAGGCGGCGCTTCACGGCATTACCGAGGACGAAATCACCAAGACCGTGACGCTGGCCGCCGCCGGCCAAGTCACGGGCCTGCTGCACGACCCGGCCGAAAAGGAGGACGTGCCCATCGACGTCCGCCTCGCGCGCGCCGCTCGCTCCAGCCCCGAGCGGCTGAGCCAGATGCGCGTGCGCGCCCGCGACGGCTCGCTCGTCCCGCTCTCGGAGCTGGTGCGGATCAAGCAAACGACGGCCGACCGCAGCATCTACCACAAGAACCTGATGCCCGTGACCTACGTCACCGCCGACGTGGCGGGCGCCATCGAGAGTCCCGTCTACGCGATGCTCGAGATCCAGCCGCAAGTCGACGACATCGACACCGGAGGCGGCTACAAGATCGAGCAATACACCGCCAGCCAGCCCTTCACCGACGAGCATTACGCCCTCAAGTGGGACGGAGAGTGGCATATCACTTATGAGGTGTTCCGCGATCTGGGCCTCGCGTTCGCCGCCGTGATGGTGCTGATCTACGTGCTCGTCGTGGGCTGGTTTCAGTCCTTTTTGACGCCGCTCGTCATCATGTCGGCGATTCCCTTCTCGCTCGTCGGCATCCTGCCGGCGCACGGGCTGCTCGGCGCCTTCTTCACCGCCACTTCGATGATCGGCTTCATCGCCGGCGCCGGTATCGTCGTGCGCAACTCGATCATCCTGGTGGACTTCGTCGAGCTGCGCCGCAAGGAGGGCGTGCCGCTCGACGAAGCCGTCATCGACGCCGGCGCCGTGCGTTTCCGGCCGATGATGCTCACCGCGGCGGCCGTCGTGGTCGGCGCGTCCGTGATTCTGTTCGACCCGATCTTTCAAGGGCTCGCAATCGCTCTGATGGCAGGCGAAGTGGCGTCGCTCTTGCTATCCCGTATGACGGTTCCGATCGTTTACTTTTTGGCTGAAAGGAGAAAACAACCATGACCGTAGATCGTTGGTTGCGCCTGGTCGCAGGCTTCTTTGTCGTGTTGAGCCTTGCGCTCGGCTATTGGGTGAATCCCTACTGGTTTCTGTTCACGGCCTTCGTGGGCCTGAATCTGTTCCAGTCGGCGTTTACTAACTGGTGCCCGATGATGACCTTCCTGCGCAAGCTGGGCGTCCCCGAGACCGTCGTCAGAGCTTCGCGTTGAACGGCCGAAAGAAGCACGCCCCGTTCAGAGCTCCGCCGGCGGCATGCCCTGCTCGCCGAGCAATTCGCCTAGCCGCCGCAACAGCTCATACTCCTCGACCGACGTCGCCGCAACGGGGACGTAGATATTTGCACGCGTGAAGTGCCGTCCCGGCAGCAGCGTCCTGCCCGCGATCACTTGCGGATCGATCGTCTCGACCTCCACGCGTGTTCGTCCTTCGTCGACAACTTCGATCCGGAGCAGAAAATCGGCGAGATACGGCGCCGGCCGGCCGCCGACTTCGTAGACCGTAGATGGGCCCATCGGCATGTGCCCGTAGCTCAGAATGAGGTCGTCTTCCCCGCCCGGCGCCTGAAACCGCGCCTCATCGCTCTCGGTCAGCACCGCATCTCCGGACGCGATGACGTAGAACTTGCCCTCCGTCCGCTCCTCGAACTGCAACTTGTAGAGCCGCCGCACGGCGCTTTGGATCTGATCGACCGAAGCCGCATACACCCAAGCCGTCGGAAAGGGCTCAGCCGGCGGACGGCCCGTCACTTGCGGCGCCCCGCAGGCCCACGCCTGCAAGATCAAGAGCGCTAGGGGCCCGAATGGAGGCGTGGCATGAGCCCGGCCCGCTGGGACCGGGAATACGACCCCGGCCGGCGCGCAGCCGGGCCTCCTGCCAGCGGTCACCTAGCCCGCCCGCCGCTGGTAATGCAAGATCCCGTCCCAGCGCGGACTTCCCTGCTTGCCGTAGTCCGGCGGCAGCTCGCGCCAGTCCTGGCGAGTGCGACCGTTCAGATCGAACATGAGCTGCCCGTCCTTGAAGGTCATTTCGCACACTAGCTCTTTGTCGGCGTCTTGTCGCGCCCCAAAACTGTCGACCAAGCCGAACTCGCCCGAGGCCAGGCTGAGCACCGCAACATCGGCGATCGCGCCCACCGACAAGTGCCCAAACTCCTCGCGTTTGATCTCGCGGGCCGGGTTCCAGGTGGCCTGCGCGATCACGTCGTCGAGCGACTCGCCGAGCGCCAACAGCTTGCTCATGGTGAGGATCTGATTCTGCATGCCGGAGTTCATGGAACCGATGTGCAGGTCGGTGGAGATCGAGTCCGGCGGAAAGCCCGCTTCCATGCACTTGGCCGCGACGCTCCACTTGAAGCTGCCGCCGCCGTGGCCGACGTCGAAGTAGACGCCGCGCTTACGCCCGCCAAGCATGCCGGGGTTCACCGTACCGTCGGGCAGCAGCTCGCGCCGCAGGCCGGAATAACAGTGCGTATAGATGTCGCCCGGGCGCAGCTTCTCGGTCAGCAGCGTCTCGATCGGCCGCTCGGGCAGACTGGCGCCGAAGTCGACCATCACGGGGATCCCGGCCGCCTCGCCCGCCTTGACCGCCTCTTCCACCGGCGTCCACTCCGGTCCGGCGTAGTGGGCGGTCTTGATACCGACGATGATGTCGGCGTGCTTCTTGGCGAGCTCGGCCGTGGGCGCGGCTTTCATGTCGCTCAGGTCCTGCTCGTAGTCGCCGCCGCGCATGCCGTTGCCGACGATGTTCGCCAGCGCCAGAACGCGCGTCTTCGCGCGGCTGATCACCGTGTCGTTGAAGACGTCGAAATTCCGCCAGCCCGCGCAGCCGGCGTCCACCACGGTCGTGACGCCCGAGCGAAACGTGTACCCGTCGGGATACAAGCTGCTGTCCCCCGCATACGAGCCGCGCTCGTTCGTCCCCGCGAACACGTGCACATGGATGTCGAGCAGGCCGGGCGTCACATAGAGGCCCGTGCAATCGACCGTCTTGAATGCTTTGGCGGCGTCGATCGACTCCGCCACCGCCGCGACCTTGCCGTCGTGAATGGCCACATCGCGCACGCCGCTGACGCCGTTCTTGGCGTCGATCACGTGGCCGCCCTTGAGCAGCAGATCGTACTGCGGCTCTTGAGCCGATCGCCCGGCGCAAGCCGCCGCAAAGACCGCCGCGCCGCTCGCCAGCATCGCCCGCCTGGAAAGTCCGTTGGAATCGCTCATTGCTCTCACCTACGACCGCTTTTGGCACGATTCTAGCGGTTTTGCGCGCAGGCGGCGGCCCGCGCGTACAAGAGAAGACGCCGGCCCTCAGCTCGCCACGGCGTCGGCTTCGATCTCGACCAGCATCTTCGGATCGATCATGCGGTTCACTTCGAGCATCGACGCCGCCGGCCGCACATCGCCGAAAAACTCCGCATGGGCGGTGCCGACGGCGCGCCAGTCGCGCTCGATGTCGCGTACGAAGATGCGCGTGCGGATCACGTCCTTGGGGCCCAAGCCGGCCTGCGCGAGAGCCTTGGCGATCTTTTCGAGCGCGCTCCTGGCCTGGCGGTAGGCCTCCGCCGCCGAGCCGAGCCGCGCGTAAGGACTGTCGCCCGTGGTGCCCGCGACGGCCACGTAGGGACCGATGCGGACGGCGCGAGAGTAGCCGACTTGCGCCTCCCACTCCGCGCCGGACGAGATCTCCTTACGCATCGGAGCGCAGCTTGTTGAGCAGAGCGATCGCCTTCTTGATGTCCTCGCGCTGCTCGTCGCCAAGGATCTCGCGCTCGATCGTCAGCGATCCCTGGTAGCCGATCTTCTTGAGCGTTTTGACGTAGGCGGCCATGTTGACGTCGCCCTCGCCGAGCGGGGTTTCCACGCCCCATTTGCCGGCGGCGTCGGAGCGCTTGGCGTCCTTGCAATGCACGCTCACCACCCAGTCCTTCACGGTTTCGAGGGCTTCGAGCGGATTGCCCGAGCCGTAGAGAATCATGTTCGCCGGGTCGAAATTCACCTTCAGATTCGGTCGACCCACATGCAGGATGAAGTCACGCAATTCCGTGGCCGGCTCTTGTCCTGTCTCGAGCGCGAACGTCTGCCCGCGCGCCGCGCAATGGTCGCAGATGCGCCGCAGCAGGTCTCGCACGCCGATGCGCGTCGCGTCGTCGGGATCGGACGGCAGCGCGCCGATGTGCGCCCCCAGGCTCAAGACCCCAAGGGCTTCGGCAAATTCGGAGACTTCCAGCGTGCGGCGCTCGCGCTCGTCGCGCGTCTCCAGCGGCACGTAGCCGACGGTCCGCGCGCATTCCGGGATCGTAGCGTAGCTCTCGCCGACGAACGACATGAACACCGCCGTCACGCGGATACCGCTTTCGTCGAGCGCCTCTTTCCAGGATTCGACGAACTCGGGAGTCAGCTCAGCGGCGCCGTGCACGCCCAACTGCCCGCACTCGACGCCGAAATCCTTGACCGCGCCGACGATCTCCCGGGGAGGTGCGTTGACGCCCAACACACCGCCGGTCCAAAACATGACGCCTACTTCAAGGGGTTCAATTGCATGTGGCATGAGTCCCCCACTATAACGCGACGCTAGAGCCCGACCGGCGCTCCGGCCTGCGCGCGCGACGCGTCGGCGGCCAGAGCGATTCGCACCGAATCGGCCGACTCTTCAGGACGGCAATTTTCCGGGGCGGCGCCGTTCTCACAACCTTGCAAGAAGGCTGCCAACTCGGCTTCGAAGCCGTCCGCCTCGGCCTTTTCCACCAAGTGGGCCTCGCCGTCGGCCGCATGCAGCTTCAGCCCTTCGCCGCCCGAGCGGAAGTCGAGCGTGCCGCCCTCGCAGACGATCGTGAACTCCATGCCGAACGGGTAGCTCTTGGGATGGTGCCAACCGCCCGACACCTGCGCGAGCGGGCCGCCGTCGCCGTAGTCCAGGCGCGCCTCGATCACGTCGACGCCTTTCGCCAGCATCTCGACGCCGGTCGCCTCGACGGCGTGGGGCTTGCCCAACAAATAGCGGCAAAAGTCGAAGTCGTGGATCAGCAGGTCGAACATGCCGCCCCCCGAGCGCGACTTGTCGTCGAGCCACTTGTTCCACCCCGGCGCGCCGCATTTGCGGCGAAAGAAGGCCGACTTCACCGGCCCGATCTCGCCCGACCGCGCGAGCTCGCGCGCCCGCGCATAGTCGGGCCAGAACCGCAGCACCTGCGCCACCATCAGAACCTTGCCGCTCGCCCGCGCCGCCGCGAGCATGCGCTCGCACTCCGCGCCCGAAAGCGCCATCGGCTTCTCGACCAACACGTGCTTGCCGGCCTCGAGCGCCTGCACCGTCTGATCGGCGTGCAGGTAGCTCGGCGTGCACAGGTCCACCGCTTCGACGCGCGGGTCGGCGATCAGCTCCGCGGCGTCGCGGTAGCGGGCCGCGTCGCCGAAGTCGAGCTGCTTGCCGTCGCGATCGAGGTTCCCCGATATCGAGCTCAAATCGCCGGCAAGCTTCTTTTCGTCTTGGCTCGAGACAGCGGCCAACTCGAAGCCCGGAACCTTGTTCCAAGCCTGCAAGTGCGTGCTGCCCATGAAGCCGAGTCCCACTACTCCGATGCGCATGGGAACTAGGTTAACCCGATCAGCTCCGGCTCAGGGCGCGGCGCTGTTTCAGCATCGCGGCCAGGCGGTCGACCATCCCCGCGATGCGATCGCGAGCTTCGCGATAGGCGCCGATCGGGCGGCCCATGGGATCGTTGACATCCCAAATCAGCAGATCGCCTTGATACTTGGGGATCTCCCCCAACACGCCGTAGCCGCTCATGTTGACGATCAAATCCAGCGATTTCCAGTCGATTTTCTTGAGCGCGACCGGCTTTTGATCCTCGGAAATCTCGATTCCCCGCTCGCGCATGCAAGCGTAGGTGAGCGGTTGGACGATCGGGGCCGGCGCGATTCCGGCGCTCGACGCCTCCATCACATCGCCGTGCCGTGCGTTCGCGAACGCTTCGGCCATCGGACTGCGGCAAGAATTGCCGATGCAAACAAACAGAACTTTCGTCTTCTTGGATTCACTCATCCGGCGTTTTCGCGGACCTTCTTCAAGAATAGCCCGTGAACGCGGCGGTCCGTGGTCAACTCGGGATGAAACGAGCCCGCCATGTGACGGCCCTGCTCGACCAGCACGGGCACGTCGCCGTCGCGAATCAACACCTCGACGCCCGGCCCGACGCCGCGAATGATCGGCGCCCGGATGAACACCGCTTCAAGCTCGCCCGGCGCGGTCCGGCTCGTGAAGCACGGCTCCGGCGCCAGTCGCCGAATGGAGCTGTCGACCTGCCGCCCGTAAGCGTTCCGCTCGACCTCGATGTCCATGAAATCGAACGAAAACTGCGCCGGCGAGGTCACCTTGTGCGCGATCAAGATGGCTCCGGCGCAGGTGCCGTAGATGGGCTTACGGGCGGCGAACTCCTGGAGCGGCCCGGCCAGCCCGTCTTCCTGCAGCATCTTGAGCATCGTCGTGCTCTCGCCGCCCGGGATGATCAAGCCGTCCGCTTGCGCGAGGTCCTCCGCCGTGCGCACCTGTCGCGAGCACGCGCCGATATCCTTGAGCGCTCTTTGGTGAGCTTCGAAGTCGCCCTGCAGGGCGAGCACTCCGACGACCATCCGGCTACCAGCCGCGCGTCTGCATCAGCTCGGCTTCGGGCAACTGCGACACGTCGAGGCCGCGCATCGGCTCGCCCAGGTCCTCGTGGGCCTCGAGCAGCTTGACCGGATCGTTGAAATAGGTCGCCGCCTTGACGATGGCGCGCGCCCGGCGGTCCGGATCCTCGGACTTGAAGATGCCCGAGCCGACGAACACCGCTTCCGCGCCGAGCTGCATCACCAACGCCGCGTCCGCGGGGGTTGCGATGCCGCCCGCCGAGAAGTTCGGCACCGGCAGCCGGCCGTTCTCGGCCACCCATTCGACCAGCTCGAGCGGCGCCTGCAGCTCCTTCGACGCGTGCACCAGCTCCTCGTGGCCCATCACGGTGAGCTGCTTCATCTGCTTCACGATCGTCCGAATGTGGCGCACGGCCTCGACGATGTTGCCCGAGCCCGCCTCGCCTTTGGTCCGAATCATGGCCGCGCCCTCGGCGATGCGCCGCAGCGCCTCGCCCAAGTTCCGCGCGCCGCACACGAACGGGATCTTGAACGTGCGCTTGTCGACGTGATGCTCCTCGTCGGCCGGCGTCAGCACTTCGCTCTCGTCGATGTAATCGACTTTCAGGCACTCGAGCACGCGCGCCTCGGTGAAGTGCCCGATGCGCACTTTGGCCATCACCGGGATCGACACCGCTTCCATGATCTCGCGGATCTTCGTAATCGACGCCATACGCGCCACGCCGCCTTCCTTGCGGATATCGGCCGGCACGCGTTCGAGCGCCATCACCGACGTCGCGCCGGCTTTCTCGGCGATCACGGCCTGCGTCGCATCGGTGACGTCCATGATGACGCCGCCCTTGAGCTGCTCAGCCAGGCCGACCTTGAGGCGAAATTCATCCGTTAGATACATGCTCTTTTCCCTTCCGGGCTTTACCCCGTGCAACCCTCATACTATCGCTTGCCAGGCGTTTTGGAGAAATAGTTGGCCGGCGCGGGCGCGGCGTCCGCGGCCTCTATTTCAGATACGGCAACATGCGCTTGAACTCATCTCGGCGAGCGTTGCCGAGCAGTTCATAGATTGCCATCTCAGTCGAGGAGATTATTGCCCCGGCTTGGCTCATGCGCTCGAGGCCAAGGGACTTGTTCGCAGCGGTGCGGGAGCCGACGGCGTCCGCCGCCACATGTACATGATAGCCCTCCTGGAGGGCGCCGAGAGCGGTTTGGCACACACAAATATGCGCCTCCACTCCCGCGAGCAGCAGCGTCGAGCCTTTCGCGGTCTCGCTTTCCAGCTCCGCGCGGAAGGGGTCGTCCCCGAAACAGCCGAAACAAACCTTATCCATAGGCTCGACCGGAGCGGCCGCGGCGATCTCGGGCACGATCGGCCCCAGGCCCTTGGCGTACTGCGTCGTCAGATAAGTCTTCAGCCCCAAGACTTTCGACAGCTCCAGCAGCTTGTGGACGTTCGCAAGCAGCGCCTCGGCCCCGTCGATCTGGGGCATCAGGCGCTCCTGCAGGTCGATCACGACCAGCGCCGTCGTCTCCGGGCGGATGATTTTGCCGGCGGCCGTCATCGCCGGTCTAGACGTTCCCCGCCTTCATCTCCGCGGCCATGTAATCGGTCGCGCGCCACGCCAGGGCCAAGATCGTCAGCGTCGGATTCTTCTCAGTCGGCGTCGGGAACGCGCTGCCGTCGACGACGAACACGTTCTTCACTTCGTGCATCTGCATCTTGTCGTTGAGCGCCGACAGCTTCGGGTCCGCGCCCATGCGGCAGGTGCCGTGCTCGTGGATCGCCGCGCCCAGCTCGTCGAGGTCGCCGCGCTTGTAGGGCAGCGGCTGCACCTTCATCTCGTGGAAGATCTCCTCGACCATGTCATACATGCGGTCGACCATCTTGCGCTCGTTCTCGCCGATGTCGTAGTCGATGCGCATCAGCGGAACGCCAAAGCGATCGTTCGGCGTGCCATCGACCGAGATGCGGTTGCGGCGATACGGCAGCACCTCGCCGTAAGGATGCAATTGCACCATGGCGGGATAGTGGCTCTTGGTCGCTTCCTTGAAGTCGACGCCGAACCCCGGCAGCTCTTTGGCATAACCGGCGCCCGAGCTGCAGCCGATGCCCCAGCACTGGATGCCGAACCCGCGCATGTAGTCCCTGTTCGAGCCTGGCATCTCGAAACGCGGGAAATAGATGTGTCCGCCCGAGATGCCGTCGTCGTTCGTCGTCGGCCGCCCCAGCAGCTCCGGCACGAAGCCGCGCATGTGGAAGCGCACCTGCTCGGTCAGATACCGCCCGATCACGTCCGACCCGTTGCCGATGCCGTTGGGGTATTGCCGCGACTTCGAGTTCAGCAGGATGCGCGTCGAGTCGACCGCCGACGCGCCGACGATCACCCGCTTCGCCGGCACTTGCCGTTCCGCGCCGGTCAGCCGGTCGAAGTACTGCACGCCGCTCGCGAGACCCTCGTCGTTGACCAGGATGCGCGAGACGATCGCGTTCTCGACCAGCGTCAGCCGCCCGGTCTCGAGCGCCTCGGCGAGCAGATAGTCGTACGAGTTGAAGAACGCGCCGACGTCGCAGCCGCGCCCGCACGCGCCGCAGTAATGGCACTTCGCGTGGCCGTTGTGCTCCTCGGTCAGCACCGCCCGCCGCCCGTGGACCGCCTTGTACCCCGCACGGGCGGCGGCGCTTCTTCACCAGCACCTCGCCGCAGCGATAGTTCGGCGGCGGCAGGTGAAACTTCGATCCGGGCAAGAACGGCGTATCGTCGTCGCCGCCGCAGACTCCGATCAGCTTCTCGACGTTGTCGTAATAGGGCGCGATGTCGCTGTAGCTCAGCGGCCAAGGAATCTCCCAGCCGTCCTTCGCCGGCTCGTCCAAGTTGTGCTGCGAATAGCGCAGCGAGACGCGGCCCCAGATGTTCGTTTTGCCGCCGACGCCCCACACGCGCCGCAGCAGGAACGGTCGGCCCGGCGGCGTCTCGAAGGGACTTTCCTCGAGAGGGAGCCCTTCGAAGTCCGGCGGCTGCTCGCCGCGCTTATATCTGGCGCGAGCCTCCCAAGGCTTTACATGCGACCAGAAGTCGGCGCGGTCGAACTTCTCGCCCGCCTCGAGCATCAGCACCTTGGCGCCTTTGCGGACCAGGTTCCAAGCCGCCATGCCGCCGGAGGCGCCGCTGCCGATGATGACGACGTCGACGTCTTCGTACGCCATCACTCGCTCTCCTTCATATGCTCGGGATGGGTGCAGCCCGGAAAGTCGCTCAGGTACGTGTTGCCCTTGTACCCCAACTCCGTGACCAGCCCCGCCTCGGTCGAATAGTAGTAGTCGACCGTCATGTCTTTGAGCAGCTTGAAGTGCGCCTGCCGCTCGCCGCTCGCGTTCATGTAGTCGGCGAGAATGGCGTTGCGGCCGACGTCATTCGACTCGTTGAAGCCGTCGGCGATCAGTTGATCCAGCGCCTTCTCGAGCTCGATGCGCCACGCGGCCGCCGGAAGCGTCCTCGTCGATCATCCGCGCGACGCCGGCGCTCGCGGCTCCGGGCGTATCGGTTTCGGGAATGATCGCCTCCACCGCGCCAGCCAGCGCCTGGTATCGCGGGTCCGGTGAGAGTGTTGGGGTGAAAGTCGGCCGCGCGCGCGACCGCGGCCCCCGCCGCCAAACTGACAAGCGCCTCGCGGCGAGTGGATCGGGGCATAGCGCCGCCATTATAACGGAGCGTCCGGTCCGCGGCCCCTGCCGGCGTCTAGGGCAGGCGGAACGTATACAACACGCTTTCGGCGGCGATGCTGATGTATTGGCGTCCGTCGAGGGCGTAAGAGATAGGGGAGCTGCGGTAGGGGGAGCCCAACTGTTTTCGCCACAGCAGCTTGCCGGTTTTCGCATCGAGGGCGACGAAGTGGCCGCGGTAGGTGCCTCCGAAGATGAGGCCGCCTTTGGTCGCCATCACGCCGATGGTCGGAACCGCCTCATGCATGTCGAAGCGCCAGCGGATTTCGCCGGTGAGCGGATCCATGGCGGCGATGGCGCCCGACCGCTGCGTGTCCCCGGGGTCTAACTGCTGTCCGGTGCCGGTGTAGGGGCGGCCCGCGAGCGGCGTTTTCGTTTTACTCGTATAGGTCGCGCAGGCCTCGCGCATCAGGAAGTAGAACAGGCCCGTATCCGGGCTGAACGAGGGCGCCGACCAATTGGTCCCGCCCGTGGCGTCCGGGCAGACGCGTTTGCCTTCTTCGGTGGGATCGGTGTCCGGAATCACGATGGGCCGGCCCGCGGCGTCGAGTCCGTCGGCCCAGGTTTGCGGCACGTAGGCCCGGCCCAGCAGAAATTCGCCGCTGACGCGGTCAAGGACATAGTAAAAGCCGTTGCGGTTGGCCTGGATGATGAGCTTGCGCGGCTTGCCTCGCCACTCGGCGTCGATCAGGATCATGTCCTGGTTGGAATCCCAGTCGTGCGTATCGTGAGGCGTGTGCTGGAAATACCACTTGAGCTTGCCGGTCTCGGGGTCCAGCGCGAGCAGCGAGTCGGAATACAAGTTGTCGCCTTCGCGGACCGAACCGTCGTAGTCGGGCGCGGGGTTGCCCGCGGTCCAGTAGAGCGTTTTCGTCTCAGCGTCGTAGTTGCCGGTGAGCCAGGTCGGAGAGCCCCCGAAATCGGCCGAGTCGCCCGCCCAGGTTTTGCGCGCTGGGTCGCCTGCCTGGGGGACCGTCCAGAAACGCCACAGCTTTTTGCCCGTCTTGGCGTCAAAAGCATCGAGGAAGCCGCTCAGCCCGCATTCGCCCGACGTGACGCCGACAAACACCTTGCCGTCGACGGCCAGCGGCGCGAGCGTGATCGAGTAGCCTTTCTTGTAATCATCTACGGCGACATCCCAGATCGTATTGCCCGTCTTGGCGTCAAGGGCGACCAGGTGCGTATCGAGCGTAGCCATGTAGAGGCGGTCGCCGAGGATGGCGAAGCCGCGGTTGGTAACGACGGTGCAGTAGCTGTGGAGGTCGTCGGGCACGGGCCGGCGATAACGCCAAATCGAGCGGCCCGTGCGTGCGTCGAGCGCCGCGGCGTCATTGTTGGGACCGGTGACGAACATCAGGCCGTCGGCGACGATCGGCGAAGTCTCGACGTTGCCGCCCCCGAACTGGTAGGTCCAGTCAAGCGCAAGGTTCTTGACGTTAGCGGGCGTGATCTCGTCGAGCCCGCTGTAGTGGCGGCCCCGCAAATCTCCCCAATAGGTGAGCCAGTTTTGCGGTTCGCGCGCCGCGTTCTCGAGGCGTTCCGAGGTCACGTTGAGGTCGGCGCTCGGCTTCCAATCCGCCGTGTTCCAGTCGGTGGCTTCGTCGGGCGCCGTTTTCATGAGGAAGGCGATGACGTCTTCGACCTGCGCCGCGCTGAGGGCGGCCGCGGGCATGAGCGACTGCCCCGGGTGTGAGACTCGCTTCAGGGCTTGCTTTTCGAGGAAGTGCAGTCTCTCATCCTTGTCCATGAATTGAATGGAGAAGGTATCCTCATTGCGCTTGCTGCCTGCGAGGATGCGGCCGTCAGGGAATTCGACCTCGACCGTTTCGAAATTGGGGCGCTGACTTTCGCTGGGTTCCGTGATGGCTTGCCGCAGCTCGCTGACGCTCTTTTCATCGCGGATCTTGCTGAGGTCCGGACCGAGGCGCCCCCCGCGTCCCCCGAAGAAGTGGCAAGCGGCGCATCCCGCCGAGCCGAAGAACAGGCTGCGTCCCTCGGCGGCGTCCCCGGTGATGGGCTCCATGTCGTGTTGCGAGAACGTGCGCAGAAAGGCCACAACGGCGTCGGCTTCGTCCTCGGAAATCGAAGTCGCGGGCATCTGCGTGCCAGGGATGCCCATCCGGATGTTCAGCGAGATTTCCGTATCCGACCCGCCCCACTTCCACTTTCCGGACGTGAGGTCGGAGCCGCGCCCGCCCTTGGCGTTTTCGCCGTGGCAAGCGGCGCACTTTTCAGCGAACAACGCTCTGCCGCGGGCGACTCCTTCGTCGGCGGCCCGGAGCGGCGCAAGGCAGACCAAAGCAAACAGGACGGCGACAATGCGCATGGGAAATTGCATGGTTTCTTGTGAAGAGCCGAGGCGGCGGCGTGCCGCTCGCTGAGGGCGGATGTCGTACCGCCTCATCTTAGGGACTTGCCTTCGACTTCGTCGATCTGACCGATGGCGCAGATGGGGTGACGCAACGCCGCGGCGGAGTGAAAACGATGCCGGACGCCGCCCCTACGTCCAGCCCACCTGCTTCAATGCGAACCCTGCGTTCCAGATCTTCGTCAGGCGGCTGATCTTGTCGCCGTTGAAGAACATGACGTAAACGTAATCCGAGTCGACGCTCTTGCCGGTCGGCGGACAAGGGCCGCCTTCGCCGGTGTGCGTTGCGGAGAAAACGGCGTAGGCGATTACGTTGTCGCGCTCCGCGTCTGCGGCCCAAGACTTGATTTCGTAGCGCGCGTCGGGCATGAAGCCGACCAACCCCATCATCCAGTCGGTGTACGCCTGAATGGTCGTGACGCCGGCCAGCGGCTCGGCCTGCGCTGAAAACGACGCGTCCGGCGTGCAGTACGGCGCACAGGCCTGCCAGCCCTTGCCGGACTCGCAAGCCTCGAAAAAGGCCCGGGCGGTTTGTTCCATGGGATGTGACATCGGTTGCTCCTCAGTTTCAAAAGATACCGCATACGCAAGCGATCCGGGCCGCGAAGCTTCAGCTTGCGGGTACGCGGACCGCACGCTCAAGCGCCGCGGCTCGGATTTGCGAAGGGCCGGTTACGAGCCTGGTCGGTCCGAGGGACCTAGTCCCTGTTGCGGTCACGGAACTCTTCGTACCAGTTTTCGACGATGCGGATCGTTGCACGCTCGACTTCCCGGTCTGACCCTTGAGCGGGCTCGAGGGCGACAAATTTCTCCCCGTCCGGGAAGACGTCGTAGTTGGGAAGCGATCCGTCTACTTTCAGATTCGGCCATGCAAAAAGCCTCGTCGGCTGTCCCGAGGTAAATCCCGATTGGGTCGAGACGGGTGCCGCGAGGATTGTTGGAGCGCCGCTGCCCTGCTCGATGAAGAACAGCTCGCGGCCATCAGCGGACCAGCGAGGGTCGACTCCGCCGGCAATCGAAACTTGCCACTGTCCGGGAGCGGGAGGGAAGGGCCTCACATAGATTTCGAATCGGCCCGATACGTTCCACTCAAAGGCGGCAAACCGTCCGTCGGGAGAGAACTGAGGCAGTCGCTCCTCGTTGGGGGTCAGCAGGTACGGCGTCTCCTCCGACCAAGAACCGTCGGGACCGCGTTCCCAATAAAAGATGCCCCCCTGGGCGCCTGGCGAGGAGCCCAAGGGGCCGCCGAACTGGATGATGCGCCGCGCGTCTGGAGACCAATCCAACCCTCTGACGGTGAAGGTCGAGTCCAACACGGTTCGCGGCGGGACGCTGCCGTCCGCGACTTGCGTCATGATTTGGTCCCCTTTGGCTCCAAGGGACGCGTACGACACCTCGTCGCTCGAAGAAGGCCAGAATACGGTGTGCTCTCTCACGTCCGGGGAGGAAGTCAATCGCGTGCGTACACCCCGCTCCAGGTCGTAGACCCAGATGTCGCCGGCAATCTCGAGCCCGACGGTCCCGCCGTTCGGGGAGACGGCTGGACTCTGGCCTCCGTTGATCGGCTCGCCCACGGTCCGGACGATCTGACCCGCGCGATCGCGGACCACGATCCCTTGAGCGTCGGACGCCGTCGGTGCGTCGGTAAAGACCAACGTGCCGTCAAGCGAGACGCCGGCGGCTTGGCCGGTTTCGTCGATGGGGAACGCCTGGCCGGTCGGTTCTAAGTCTCGGGATGAGAAGGGCAGGGCCCAGAGGCCGGGGCCGCCGTCCAAGGGGCCGTGAATCAAGAATCCGTCAGGCGAGTAGACAGGGTTTGAACCCGGCGTCAGCTCGCGGCGCTCGCGGGTCTCGAGGTCGATGACCGCCAGCGCCCGATCTCGAGGGGTCGTCGCCGCGGCATAGACCACGCGTTGGGACCCTCCGCCGGCAGGCAAGAATTGGGGAAAGATGGCGGCTCCGCGAGGCTCGCCCGCGGGATCGAAGAGCAGTTCGGGCTCACCGCCGCGCGCAGGGACCTCATACAGCTTGAGACCGGAAGAGAACACGATGCGTTCGCCGTCCGGGCTCCAGGCGCCGCCAACGAATGCGTTCCCGGCGCCGCCCGTCAACGCGCAGAGCGTGGTCGGATCGCCGCCCTCGATGGAGATTTTCTTCAATTCCATCCCCGCGCGAAATCCAATTGACCGGCTGTCCGGAGACCAGAAGGCCCTCCCCCGCGCCCCGGCGGTGCCCAACACTTCGCGCGCGGACTCATCCCCGAGAGGACGCAGCCGGATGCTGCTTTGTGGAGGGACGCCGACGGTGTAGAGGATGAACCTTCCGTCCGGAGAGATGACCGCAGAATTCGTCGAGAGGTCGTCAGGAGCGAAGGAGAAGCGCCGTAGCGGCGCGGGCGTCGGCGCTTGCCCGAAGTATGCGAATGAGAGCGCGAGCAACGCAACGGCGAGCACGCCCGCCAGAGCGTACACCGCCTGCAACCTACGTCTACCCACTAGCACTGCATCCGGCGGCAAGGTCGCGGCCGGGTGGAGCGTGTGAGCTGCTGTCATCGTCGCCGGGACGCCGACGGTGAGGTTCGCCGTCCGCAGGATCGTCGAGCGGCCGGACTTGAGCTTTTCGGCGAGAGTGCGCAGATCGACGGCGATCTCGCCGGCGTGCTGGTAGCGGTCGGCCGCGTCTTTCGCCAGGCACTTGCCGACCATGAACTCGAGTTCCATCGGCACGCCGGCGCGGACGGACGTGAGCGGCTCGGGCTCCTGTTGCACGATCTCGTAGAGCAGCGCTTGGTCGTAGGCGCCTTTGAACGCCCGCGCGCCCGCCACCATCTCATAGACCACGCAACCGAGCGCCCACAGATCCGAGCGGTGGTCGACCTCGCCGCCTTGCGCCTGCTCCGGCGACATATAGGCGACCGTCCCCACCGTCTGCTCGGCCTTGGTCAGCCGCGAAGCCTCGGTCAGCCGCGCGAGGCCGAAGTCCATGATGGTCGCGCGGCCTTCAGGCGAAAGCAGGATATTCGCCGGCTTGACGTCCCGGTGGACGATGCCCTCGGCGTGCGCCGCCTGCAAGCCTTCGGAGACCTGCCTGCCGATGTCGAGCGCATCCTTGAGCGGCAGCGGGCCCTTGGCGATGCGCTCTTCGAGCGTTTCGCCTTTGACGAACTCCATCGAGATGAAGGTCTTGCCGTCGATGTCGTCAATCTCGTAGACGTGACAGATGTTGGGATGGCTCAACGCGGCTGCGGCCTTGGCTTCGCGCAGGAAGCGCTGCTTCGCTTCCTCGTCGTTGAGCAGGTGTGCGGCGAGAAACTTCAGTGCGACGGACCGGTCGAGCTTCGTATCCTCAGCCTTGTAGACCACGCCCATGCCACCCTCGCCGAGCTTCTCGAGGATCTTGTAGCGGCTGATGACTGAGCCGATCACGACGGCAATTGTAGCTCCCTTACGACGCTGAAAGGACGGGGGTTATGGGATCTTCCAAATTTCCCGCCGATCCGAGTCGCGGCTAGCGCGCGGCGGCGCTCGCTTTGGGCTGCGGCGGGGCGTGCGGGATGTCTTTCACGGGCGCATCGAGCGTACCGTAGCGGCCGGTGAGGCGGTCGCGCACGATCAGGCGCACGGCGGAGGCGCCGGGCGCCAACTCCCAACTGTGGCGAACCTGCACCACGCCGACGTCGCCGGCTTCTCCCTCGGGAAACGGAATCTCCGTCTGATCGCGCTGCATCCGGAACTGCGCGTTCGGCAGCTTGTCGACGATAGCCACGTCCGCCGCGGCGGACGATCGTCCATCGACTTGGCGGAAATGAAGATCATCCGTCACAATTTGCATCACCATGCTGACGGTCTTGGAGTCGGCGGCGTCGTTGATTTGGAACCGCGCATCGAGGCGTACGGCCGTCGATCCGACCGGATTGTAAACGGCGGCGCGCCACTGGTCGTCAGTCCACTCCAGCGGCGCATCCGGCGGCGCTTCCGACAAATATCCGTCGCGATACTTGAGTTTGACGCCCTTGCGCGTGACGCTGACCTTGAGGCCGTGCCACTTGTCGTCGGGCTCGCCGTCGGCGTAGAAGCCGAGCGAGTAAGCGCCTTCGGAATCGGCGGCGATCTCGTCCACGGCGCGACCCACGTCGTTGGTGTTCCAGAAAAACCGCCCGCCGGTGATGTCGGCGAACTCGGCCATCGCCGGCGTCGTATCCGCGCTAACCGTCGCGTTCGCCTTCAGTCGCTCATAGCGAGAGATCCCGCCCACGCTGCTCGGGTCCGCGCGACTCCTCTCGACCGACATGTCGGCCTGCCCTTGCATGCCGCGCGCGTCGAACATGTACATCGTGACGCCCTGCTGCGCCAGGCGACGCGAAGTGTTGCGCACCAAATCCTCGTAGGATTTGTTGCTGGCCGGCGTGTCGAATTCCAGCGATCCGGTGATCGACAGCATCGAGATGCCGCTGCCGAACCACACGATGCTCTTGCGTCCCGGGATGCCGGCCAGGTGATCGCCGAGAGCCTCGAGCAAACCCAGGGTTGTGCGCGTGCGCTGCTCGTCGGCCGATTCGTGGGCGCGCCTCTCGACTTGGAGCAGCCGGGCGACCATCTCGGGATGTCCCGGATTCTCATCCGTCAGCTTTTGGATCAAAGTCTCCATCTCACGGGCCATATCGTCGATGTGTCCGAGCGTCGGCCCGGCTTGTTTGACGCGCGCCCGCTCCAGGAACGCCCGCAGAGATTCGGCGTCGTCGGTGAAATCATGCAGCACGGTCAAGTCTTGTCCCAACAGATAGACGGCGACGCGCGTGTTGGGAAGAAGCGTGCTCAGGTAGCGCATCGTTTGCGCCTTCACCCAGATCCAGTCCTTGGGCTGCGTGTTGAGGGTGTCGAGCACGATGGCGGTGATGTTGCGCGGCGGCCCGGGCGTCAGACCGGGAGTATTGGTGAAAATGCCCGGCGGCGGCTTCGGCGCGGTTCGGCTCTGCTCGCCGCCCTCGTACCGGAACACGGCAAGGTTGCGAGGTTGTCCTTTGTCCTTGACGACGATCTCGTCTTTTTTGAGGTCGGTGACCGGGTTTCCGTCCTCATCGAGGGCAACGAGGGTGAATTCGATCAGCGTGGTTCGCGTGCGAAAGACCGGCGGCTGATCCTGCGCGGCCGTCGGGAGGGCGCTCCACAACAGGCAATTCGCCAGGGCCAGCGCTAGCGCGGCCGCGCGACGTTGGGCCACCGACATGCCGAGAGCATGATACCAGCCCGAGTTCCGGTCCCAGCGAGCCGGCCGAGCGCCTCCCTTCGTACAACTATCCGGCCGATCCGAGCCGCGAAGCTTCAGCCCGCGGGCCGATGGGCCGCACGCTCAAGCGGTGCGGTTCGGAACGCGAACAGAAAGATTGTTTGAATCCTCAGCGGTCTTGCGTCGTGCTTGTCGCTTCTCGACAATCAAGGTCTGCCGCTGCCGCGTTTGCATTTGTTCGAATTCGGAGACCAGCCTTGGTTTCCCGCGTTGTGGCGCAACTTCATGACGGACTATCTGCGCTACGTCGAGGAGAAGTTCAAGCTGCATGCGCTCTTTCTCGAACCTCTGACGGCGGCGCTCGAGCGTTCCGGAGCGAGCCGCGTCGTTGACCTTTGTTCCGGTTCGGGCGGGCCCTTGGCGGTCGTCTTGCGGGATTGGGAGGCGCAAGGCCGGCGCATCGAAGCTGTGTTCACGGATCTGTATCCGCACGCCGCCTCCGATCCGAGGTACTATCACGAGCCCGTGGACGCCCGCGCCGTTCCTCCACAATTGACGGGCTTGCGGACGATCTTCAACGGCTTTCATCACTTCCGCCCGGACGATGCGAAGAGGGTGCTCGCCGATGCCGTCCAAGCAGGTCAGCCGATCGCCGTTTTCGAGGTTGCGGATCGCTCGGCGGCGGCGATCGCCCCGCTAATCCTCGTGCCGGTCTTCGTGCTTGTCCTGACGCCGTTCATCCGTCCCTTCCGTTGGTCGCGGCTGTTTTGGACTTACTTGATCCCGGTGATGCCGCCGGCGATCTTGTGGGACGGCGTTGTTTCGTATTTGCGGGCCTATACGCCCGATGAGCTGCTTGCGCTGGCCCGCGCCGTCGAGCCGCGACGTTATCTTTGGGAGGCGGGCCACACCAAAGCGCCGCAGGGGCCGGGGCGTGCGACGTATCTCACGGGGATGCGACGGCCGGATTGAGCGGCGTCCGCTAAGCGGCGAGCGTTCGAATTCCGGATTGCGCAGCGCTCATCATATGCCTTGACAAGTATATACTCCTGCGGGGTATATCAATGAGAGTGGAATCTGTGTTCGAGATCATTGCGGAGCCCAACCGCCGCGCGATATTGAGCCTGCTGGTCTCGTCCCAACAGTCGGTCGGCGAGATCGAGCGTCGGCTTGGCATGCCGCAGCCGACCGTGTCAAAGCATCTGCGAGTGCTGCGCGATGCCGGTTTCGTGGAATCCACGGTGGACGCGCAGCGCCGCCTCTACCGGCTCAAACCCGAACCGCTTCGGGAGGTGGATGCTTGGCTGGCTCCGTTCCGCCGCTTCTGGTCCGCGCACGTCGACGCTCTCGAACGCCACCTCGACCGTATGGATCAACCGACGCCGCCGAAAAGGAAGACAAGGAAAAGGGGATGACAAAGAAGGCTCCGAAGACCGCGAAACCGCCCGCGAAAAAGGCCGACGGCGAGGCCGCGGTGCTCGCGAAGATCGCGGCGATGCCGGCCGCCCTACCGCGCCATGGGCGAGCGCCTCCACGCGCTCATCTTGCGCAGCGCGCCGGCGCTCCAGCCGCGGGTGTGGTACGGCATGCCGGGGTACGCGAAGACGAAGGACAGCCCGGTCATCTGCTTCTTTCGCGCGGACGAATACATGACGTTCGGCCTCACCGAGAAGGCGAACTTTTCCCGCGAGGAGGGCGCGCCGCACCAGCTCCTCGAGTCCGCGTGGTTCTTCACTGCGCTGGATGACGCGACCGAGGCAAAGCTCGCCGCCATCGTACGCAAGGCGGCGAGCTGACCAGGAGAAAACGGATGGACGATCGCGAGCAGTACGAACCGGGTCCGGCCGACGGCGCGCGGATACAAAAGGACGGAGAGAAGTGGACGCTCATCCTCGTCAGAGAACTGCGCCACCCGCCCGAGAAAGTCTGGCAGGCGCTTACCGACCCAGCGCATCTGCGCGAATGGGCGCCCTTCGACGCCGACGCGAGCCTGGGTACGGTTGGGGCCACGGTGAAGCTCACCACGGTGGGAGCGCCCACGCCGCATGTTTCCGAAACCAGCCGTGAAGCGGGCCGACGCTCCGCGGCTGCTCGAATATAGCTGGGGCGGGGGGGATCTCCGGTGGGAGCTCGAGCCGCTCGGCGGCGGCACGCGCCTCACGCTGTGGCACAACATCGATCGCCGCTTCATCTCAATGGGCGCCGCCGGGTGGCACATTTGTTTCGATGTTCTGGATCACCTTCTCAGCGGAGCTCCCATCGGCCGCATCGTCGGCCCCGACGCCATGAAGTTCGGCGGCTGGCGGCGATTGAACGCCGGGTACGCAAAGCAGTTCGGCGTTGAACCCCGAGTTGGCCGCCCAACGCCCCGAAGACGTTGAAGCGGGAGGAAGAACCCCATGGAATCGACCCTGCGGAAGCCGGCCTTCGTCGCCGCCAAGGACAAGACCATCGCCTATTGGGCCTATTGGGTCGTCACCGCGCTCTTTTGCTTGCAGATGAGCTTCACCGCCTACGCGCAATTGCGCCTGCCGCAGGTGGCGGAGGCGTTCGCCCACCTCGGTTTCCCCGACTACTTCCGGGTGGAGCTGTCGTGGGCCAAGCTCGTCGGCGTGGCGCTGCTGCTTACGCCTGTGCCGGCGCGGCTCAAGGAGTGGGCTTACGCCGGCTTCGCCATCGACCTCGCCTCGGCGATCATCGCCCATCTCGCGGTGGGCGACGGCCCGGAGGCATGGGGCTGGGCGGCGGCCACCGGCGTGCTCTGGGGACTCTCGTACTTGTTCCGGCGCCGCCTGCAAGCGCCGGCTGTTTCGGTAGGTAATAGGAGGCTGTATATGAAAAGGTCCGTGCCGGCGGAATCCGCCTCCGCGCTCATCGACGAGAGGATCAAAGAGCTCGGCGACTGGCGCGGGAAGACGCTCGCGAAAGTTCGCGAAATCATCCACCAGGCGGACCCTGAGATCGTCGAGGAGTGGAAGTGGAGAGGGACGCCCGTTTGGTCCCACGGCGGCATCGTCTGCACGGGAGAGACGTATAAGCAGGTCGTCAAGATGACGTTCGCCAAGGGAGCTGCCTTGCAGGACCCGGCGGGTCTATTCAACTCCAGCCTCGAGGGGAACGTCAGGCGCGCGATCGACATCCACGAAGGCGAGGAAATCGATGAGGCGGCCTTGAAGGATCTCATCCGCGCGGCGGCGGCGCTCAATCTCGAGGGCAAGAGCAAGCCGAAGCCCCGGCGCGCGAGCGGCAAGCGCGCCGAATAGCTTCATCAACAGGGTGAGACGCGCAGCCGTGAGCGAATTGCGATTCGCGAAGCGAGAGCCGCGCCCGGTTGGGCGACATGGCGGGGCCAATCGGGGAGCTCATCGGGACTTCCTGACAACTATCGCTTTGGCGTGCCCTGTCGGAATCGTCGCCGGACCCGGCAGCGTAGATCCGGTCTCAGCCGCATACAATCAAAACGTGCAAAACGCGCAAAACGCGCAAAACGCGCCGGCGAGCCGGCGGAGAAGCCGGCAGGGGTTGAGCATACAAGGAGCAGGCGGTCTTGACCCAGAGGAAGCACAAGGAAACCCACGAGTTGGTGGTGAGCGCATTCGCGCTGGCGCGCTCGCTCGGGATCAAGACGCTCGTGGTTCAGGCTGGTGAGATCAATGACGTGCGCTTGGTCAAAGGGCTGCGCGCCGATGAGCGAGTCATTTGGCTCGCCCGCGACCGGAAGCAGATCCCGCACTTTGATCCCTCCAAAGATATCGTGTTGGACATGCCGGACGCCGCATTGAACCGGCTCAGCCAGCTCAACCTCGCTTTGTTCCTCGCTGCTCTAAACCGTCACTTCGGGCTCGAAGAGCGGGTCCTTGGGCTATCGGGAGTCACCGGCTCAAAACGATTGGACACCTTGATCATCGCCAAGCCGGGGCGCGACTATCCGTGGCTGCAGCATCACAAAAGCGAAGTCGCCATCACCCGGCACCTCGCCAAGCTATTGGAGATCGCGCTGCGCTTCGCTCGAGAGGGCCGCGAGGGCTCAGCTATTGGGACGATTTTCGTGCTCGGCGCCGGCAAGCAGCTAGCGCCCTACTTACGCCAACTGATTTTGAACCCGCTGAAGGGGCACTCGCGGGACAAGCGCAGCATTCACGATCCGGAGTTCGTCGAGACGCTGCGCGAGTTGGCCGCAATGGATGGCGGATTCGTCGTAAACCGGCGCGGCGTCGTGGATTCAGCATGCACGTATCTGAACGCGCCCGTCGGAGCGGGACGACTGGGACCCGGTCTCGGTTCCCGTCACGCCTCGGCGCTTGCTATAACAACCGTCACCGACGCCACCGCTGTCGTGGTCTCGAGTTCCTCCGGCACTGTTTCGGTCTACGACCACGGCCAGACTGTCCTCGAGCTCGAGCGAACTAACTTGGCGGGATGAGAAGGCTTCACGGCCGCAAAAAAACGCTTGCGCATCACCCCAGCGCCCACCCGCTCTTTCGAGCGACAGCCGCGGCGGCAATGCGCAAGCGCCTCCCCACATCGAAAAGTCTTAGCGGACTGCCGCTGTAGGCGTACCGATCTGTTCGCCGATGATCTCGCCTGAAACCACCAGCTCCACGCGACGATTCTCCTGCCGGCCCGCGGAAGTTTCGTTGGAGGCCGTCGGCTGACTTTCTCCAAAACCTCGGGTCGTAACGGAGTCGGGCGCTATCCCTTGCGCCATCAGGTAATCGCGAACGGCTTCGCCCCGCTTCTCCGAGAGCGTCTGGTTGTACTCGTCGCTGCCGACGTTATCGGTATGGCCTTCGACTTCCAGCTTCAGGCCCGGATGGCCCGAGATGACTCCGGCCACCTTCGCCAGCTTCTCCCGCGCCGCCGGCCGCAAGGCATACTTGGCCGTGTCGAAGAGGACGTCCGACATGTTGACGATCAAGCCGCGCGCGGAATCGCGGGTCGCAAGAATCGAGTTGAACTGCTGCAGGAGTTGCGCTCGCAGTTCCGCCCTTTCGGCTTCCGCCGCCGCCTTCTCTTGGGCCGCACGATCCAACTCGGCTTGTGCGGCGGCACGCTGCTCATCCATCGCTTGCTGCAGGCGCGCGGCCTCGGCCCGATTTGCGGCGGCAAGCGCCTCGTTCTCTTCCTTCAGACGCCGGGCTTCTTCTTGGGCCGCGGTGCGCTGGGCTTCGTTCTGTTGCGTCAAGCGGTCCGCTTCGGCTCTGGCCGCCGCCGCCTGGGCTTCGTTCTGCTGCGTCAAGCGGGCAGCTTCGGCTCTGGCCGCCGCCGCCTGAGTCTCATTCTGCTGCGCCAAGCGGTTCGCCTCGGCCTGTGCCGCAGCCGCCTGGGCGTCGCTTTCGCGGCGCATGCGGTCGGCGTTTTCTTGGGCGGCGAGTCTGGCCGCTTCGGCCTCGCGTGTGACGCGGTCGGTCTCGGACTGTGCGGCTGCGCGTTCTTCCCTTGCCTGCGCTTCGCGATCCGCCGCAGCTTGGCGCTCATTCGCCAGGCTTTCCTCTTCCTGACGCTGCACGGCGATGGCGCGGGCGTCCTCCGCCGTTTGCACGGCTTGGCGCGCGGTCATCGTCACCGGTTTCTTGCCGGCATTGCGCTCTTGATACGCCTCGGCTTGTTCCAAGCTTTTCTGAGCCTTCGCAAAGGTATCGGAAGCGTAGCGGTCGGCGCCCATGCCCTTGGCGATCTGAACCGCGTTACGCGCCTCGTAGAGCTCGAGCGGGACCTTGCGATCGAGCTTGAGCGCCAATGGGTTCGCCAGCATCTGGTACTCGCCTCTCTTGAGCAGCTCGTACTTGGCGTCGATCTCTTCGATCTTGCCCTTCGTGTCCTCGCGCACCACGTTTTCCATCACGACGAGGTCGCTCGGCCGTGACACGGAGAAATAGGGTTCCGCGGTCACCACCAAGCCGAAAACCTGCATTTCGGTCGTCACGTTCAGCTTGCTCTTGGTTCCGTTCAGCAGGATCTCGCCCAAGTTGGCCGTACGGCCTTCGGGGCTGATGGCCCAGAGCACGTAGGTGAGGTATTCGGCGCCGTTCTTGTTCGCCGGGGTGAGGTCGTCGAACTCGACCTCGATCTCGATGTAGCCCTGCTTGCTTTCGACTTTAGCCTCGCCGCGGGCCTTGGGCATCAGCGAAGTGCCGGCGAAATCGATCTTCGTCGCGCCGCTGCGGTGCCGGTAGTTGATCGCCTTCGCGGTTCGCGCGATTCCGGTCGCCCGGAATATGGGCATCGTCTCCGCCTGCAGAACCGCATCGGCATCCGCCGGCGTCTGAGCGGACAAGAACCCAACGGCGGCTAAGAATACACCCATCATCATCGTCTTTTTCATGTTTTTGTCTCTATTCCTGATTTCATCCGACCCTGAGGCAGCGGCCTAAAGTTTGCCAACGAGCGTTTCCGCTCCAACGCCCAGTTTCTCGGCGGTCTCCCGATCCAGCCGTCCGGTGACCGGCAGCCCTTCCGCCTTCTGGTAAGAGCGAATGCCTGCTCGTGTGCGAGCGCCCATGACGCCGTCGGCCGGTCCGACGTCGAAGCCTTTCTCGTTCAGGGCGTCCTGGACTTGCCTGACATCGTCGGGGCGCATCGAGGTCCGGCTCACTTTCGCGTGCGACGGGCTGGCCTTCTTCGCGTCCCGGCGGTCGGCCGCCGACATCATGCCTTGGCCTTCGCGCGCCGAGTGTTTGTTGAGCAGAGCCAGCAGCTCGCCGGCCGCCTGCGGCGGCCGCACGTCCGTCGTGACGATCTCGCGATTCTCGAGTCGCTTGCCGTAGAGCGTCTCGTTGTCGTCGAGGTCCTGCCGCAAGGTGGCGCCCGCGAGCGCAACGCCGGCAAAGAGCCCTTGAGACCGCGACCAAGACAGGATGTCCGCCTTCATCTGCGCGTCGGTCTGAGCGGTCGCCGTGCGTCCCACCGGGCCCGCGGCGACGGATCCTTCCGCGCCTAGCGTGAACTTGCTGGAAAGCAGCTTGTCCGCTCCGCGCTCACTCATCACGAGCATGATCAAGTCCGTCGACGATCCGCCGATCTGGAAGCCGACGCTGCCGCCCTCGATCCGCACAGTCCCGGGCGCCGACCAACCGGTTTCATTCGCTTTCCGGCAAGACAGGTAGCCTTTGCCGTACTTGCCTCCGAAAACGAAGGCCGCGGTCTTGAGTCCCGGCACGATCACGATGCAATGCGCCTTGGTGAGCAGATCTTGCGGGATGCTGGTGTCCGTGGCCGCCATGATTTCGGAAAACACCGCGGCGGCTTCTCCCAACCGTTCCGCAGGTTCCTTGTCCTGCGCCAGCAACGGTGAAAGCGCCAACAACGCAATTAGTAGCAGTCTCATTCGTTTACCTCTGTCGAGTCGCTCCGGTGCGCCGCTAAGGCCATCGGTGACGCTCGTAGCGGTGCACGCACTGCGCCATTCGCAGGGGGACGACAACCCCGCGGTCCTACTGACTTGGTTGCTGCAGGCTCGCGGCGCCGGGCGGCGGATGCGGCAAGAAGAGCCAGGAACGAGGGGGTGATTGGACTTACACCGGTTCTTGCGCCGGCGATCGGCCGTCAAGTTCCGGGGCGTATGGTCGCAACAGCGCGGCCATTTACGTGGCGTTCCAAGGACACGACGCCGTTGAAACCGACGCCGTGAACGTAACCTCAGGCCGTCAACTGACCGCGTATGGTCAGAAGTCCTTACGCGAGATCTGGAGCCTCCGCATCATGGCGTTCAAGGTCGTCCGCGGCAATCCGAGCCGGTTCGCCGCCCGGCTGACGACTCCGCCGGTCTCCCTGAGCACGTGCAGAATGTGGTCCCGGTCCACCTGCTCCAGCGTACTATCGTGAGCGGATTCGAAGGATTCCGTGCGCAACTCGGCTAACGGAGCCCTAAGCTCGGCGCCCGTTGAAAGGATGACCGACCGCTCGATGAAGTTCTCCAGTTCGCGGACGTTCCCGGGCCAAGAGTACTGCACGAGAGCGGACATGGTCTCGGGCGAGATCGTGCGAACGTTCCGCCTTAGTTGCCCGGCGTATTTCTCTACGAAGTGGCGGGAGAGGATGGGAATGTCTTCGGCGCGGTCCCGGAGAGAGGGCATCGTGATCGGAAACACCTTCAAGCGGTAATAGAGATCGCTTCGGAAGAGTTTGTCCCCCATCATCTGCTGCAAATTTCGGTTCGTCGCCGCCAGGAGCCTGACGTCGATCGGGATCGTGCGCGTGCCGCCGAGTCTTTCGAACTCCTTTTCCTGCAGGGCGCGCAGGAGCTTGGGCTGCAGGTCGAGCGGAATATCCCCGACCTCATCGAGTAACAGCGTTCCGCGGTGCGCCAGCTCAAAGCGGCCGATCTTGCGCGACAAAGCGCCGGTGAAGGCGCCGCGTTCGTAACCGAACAGCTCGCTTTCGAGCAGGCCGGTCGGGATCGCAGCGCAGTTCAATGTGATGAAGGGATGCTCACTGCGACCGCCTAGGTGGTGAATCGCGCGCGCCACCAGCTCCTTGCCCGTCCCGGTTTCACCCAGAATCAGCACCGTCGCCTCAGTCGGCGCAACGATCTCCACCTGCTGGAGAACGCGTTGCAAGGCGACCCCGCGCCCCACGATCCTTTCAAACGGAGCGCTGACAGGGAGATCGTCTTGGACGCTCTCCTCTTTGCGCGGCTTGACGTCCTGCACAAACGCGGTCCACCGGAATGGGGCAAGGCTAAGAACGGCGCGGGTTTCGAGCACCCGGATGCGGGAGCCATCCTTGCAAACGTATTCCTTTTCGAAGGGCGTGCACGCGCCGTGGATCAAGGCCTCCTCGTGCGCCCGTTCGTCGAGCAGCGCGTGCTCGGGCGGAGTAAGATCCGGCCAATAAGGGGAGCCTGTAAGCAACTCTTCTTGGCTGTAACCCACCATCTCCAGGAATCCGTCGCTGGCGCTGGTTATGCGGTCAAATTCGCCTGCGACGACCCCGGTCTTGGGGTACCTAGGCCGGTCTCCGCCCTCGCCCCTTTCGCCGTTCTTTGCCTTCTGATCCGCTTCGTGGCGATCGGTAAAGTCGCGCACGATGCTCGCATAACCTTGCAGTTGCTCGCGGTCGTCTTTGAGAGCGACCGTGAGCACGTTCGCCCAGAAGAGCGAGCCGTCCTTTTTGCGGCGCCAGCCCTGCGCTCCGAAGCGGCCCCTGGCGGCGGCTTCGGTCAACTCGACTTGAGGTTCCCCACATTGAGCGTCCTTCGCCGAATACAGCAGGGACAAATACCGCCCGACGGCTTCTTGCCGCTGGTGGCCGAAAAGCCGCTCGGCTCCCGAGTACCACGCGGCCACCCGTCCATCCGGGTCCAGCAGCAGCAGCGCGATGTCCTTTGCCCACACCGGTACGCCTTTCGACGCGCCGTTCGTTCGTGCAAGCCTTCCCAAGATCTTTTGGTCTGTCCCGTCCCGGAGGACCAACAAATGCCGTTGGGGCAAAACGCTGGAACAGGCCGCGAAAAGAGCTTCTCGTGCGGCGCCATCGGGAAACAGCAGCGGAAGGGCGCCCTCTTGGCGCCCTTGCGTCAAAAGATCCCGCCAGAGGCCATCCACGCGCGGCAGGAAACTCGGGTCGACAAAGTCGTCAATCTTGCGTCTGAGAAGCTGATCTCTCGAGGATCCCAGCAGCTGGCCTGCGCCGAAGCTAGCTTCCAGGCATTCGCGGGAGTCGCCTGCGATCAAGACCGGTACGGAGGAGTGGTAGAGTACGGCCCGGAGCAAGAGCTCAAGCTGTTCGGAACCCTTTTCGGCCAACCAATCGCTGCTTCCCTGCCGCGTTGCGGCGGGCTTCACCATGTACACTCCCAGCGTCGTCGAGCACGCGGGCTACCCGGCCGCAGAATATCGTCGCGCGACGAAAGCTTTACTGAATCGTTAAGGGGACTTTAGAGCGGCCGTCCCGCGCTAAGCGTACCACTTCGGTTGACCATGGGGCGTCAATCGACTTCGCGCGGTCACATTCGCCGCGGCTCGAGACGCCGTCTCTCAGGCTCACAGACCCAACCCTTACGGTCACGATACCGCGCGAACTCAATACGTTACATGCCGCGGCGCATGCTGACCGGCCCGGGCCGCGAGGATTGGTCGGCTGCGTGCCTTCCCTTAGGCCTCGAGGAGAACAAGAGTATGCCTTTGATCAATTTGGTCATTGCCCTGATCGTGGTCGGCGTCCTGCTGTATTTGGTCAACCGGTACATCCCGATGGCCTCCAGCATCAAAACAATTTTGAACGTGGTCGTCGTGGTCGCGGTTTGCGTTTGGGTCTTGCAGGCGACCGGAATCTGGGGCGGGCTGGCCGACTACCGGGTCGGCCCTTAACAGGCTCAACGGACGGGGCGGCGGACAACGCGGCGCGAGTGAAATCCAGCTAGGAGATCGACATGATTAGCGACAGACAGTTAAGTGGCTCAGCAAGCGGCGCCGGGCGGTTCGCCGCGGTGGCCGCCGCAATTCTCCTGGCGCTATGCCTTGCGCCTCAGCTCGGCGCGCAAGGCGGGTTCAACGGCCCGGGCCGCTACGAGATCTCCAATTTGAAATCCGGCAAGGTGCTCGAGTTGGACCGGAAGGATCAGATCGGCGTGATTCAGTTCTCTTCGCGGGGAACCGACAGCCAAGCCTGGGATATTCGCGCCGCGGGCGGAGGCTTCTATTCGTTGCAGAACGTGACGAACGGCAACGCTCTCGGAGCCGCGGGGACCGAAAACAGCACGCCGGTCCAGGTCACTCGCTTTGACGGCGGAATCGCGCAGCAGTGGCGCTTCGACGCGGGCAAGGATGGCAACGCGCTCATCGTCTCCCGCCTGGGCAAGACACTGGACATCGCGGGAGCGGCGACGTCGGACGGAGCCCGCGTTCAGACCTATGAGGGCAACGGCGACTCGAACCAGCGGTTCAGCTTTCGGCTGGTGTCGGGAATCCGCCCCGGCGGTTCGAATGGCAATGCCGCCGGCAACGTCGTGACGATCTACCCGGCCGCCGAGCGCGCCAACCCGGCGGTCGGCAACCGCACGGAATTGAAGCCGGGCTGGAACATGTTCTCGCCTCAACAGGACGTCGAAATGGGACAGCAGGCGTCCGCGGAAGTTGCGGGACAAGTGCTGCTGCTCAACGACTCGCGGGTGGACAACTACCTCAACAGCCTGGGCCAACGCCTGGCGGCGAATGCTCCCGGCGCCAAGTACCCCTATACCTTCAAGACCGTCAACGACAAGGGCATCAACGCTTTTGCGCTTCCCGGCGGGTTCGTCTACGTCAACCGCGGCGTGATTGAAACGGCCGACAACGAAGCGCAACTTGCCAGCGTGATGGCGCACGAAATTTCGCACGTGGCGCTGCGCCATGGCACCAACCAAGCCAGCAAGGCTTCGGTCGCGCAGATGCCGTTGGCGATCCTGGGCGGCCTGCTGGGCGGCGACTCCACCGCAGCCGCTCTGGCGCAGCTTGGCGCCGGCTTCACGGTGAACTCCATCCTGCTCAAGTACTCACGCGACGCGGAAAGCCAGGCCGACCTCATGGGCACGCAAATCCTTTTTGATTCCGGCCTCGATCCGCGAGCGATGGGACAGTTTTTCGGGAAGCTCCAGGGCGAAAACGGCATCGCGTTCTTCAACTCCCATCCCAATCCGGACAGCCGTATCGAGCGCGTCAACGAGGAGGCGGCCGGCCTCGGCGTTTCGCAGAACAATTCGAGGAACGCTTCCCAGGAGTTCGATCAGATCAAGCGCTACGTTCAGTCTCTGCCTGCGCCGCGGCCCAACCAACTCCAATCGCAGCAACAACCGAACGCATCCAGCAGCCCGAACGCAACGTCGGATCGCTTCGTGACCTTCGAAAACAGAGTACTGCGAATGAGCTACCCGGACAACTGGAAGACCTATGGGCAGGGCGACGCCGTGACCATATCGCCGCCGGGGGGAATGGTGAGCGACGGTAACGGCAATCAAGCCATGGCTTACGGCGTCCTGGTGAACGTGTACGCGCCGCATTCGGGCAACTACGGTCGCCAGTTACAGGGGCCCGGCTACGGACAGGGCTCCGGGCCAACGTTGGAAGATGCGACGGACCAGTTGGTCCAGGATCTGCGCCAGTCCAATCAGAACCTGCGCGTGGTTCGCAGCCACGAGCCTATCGACGTGGGCGGGCAGAACGGGCTATCCACCTACTTGTCCAACGATTCCCCTATCGCCGGCGCACGCGAGACCAACTGGCTGGTGACCGTGCCGCAGCTTGACGGGGTGTTGTTCTTCGTTTTCACCGCCCCGGAGCGTGAGTTCCAAGGTTATGAAAGCGCGTTCCAGCGCATGCTCTATTCCGCCCGAGTGAGCCGCTGAGGCGGTCCGTCGATCGCAAGAAACGTTCTAACAGAGAGGTAACTTCATATGTTGTGGACAATCGTATTAATCCTATTCGTTTTGTGGGTTCTAGGCTTGGTCACTTCTTACACGATGGGCGGATTCCTACACATTCTGCTTGTGCTGGCGCTCGTCATCTTCATCATCAACTTACTGCAAGGCCGCAGGACAATCGTCTAGTCGTACGGTTACAGATATGAAATCACAGCATGAGCTCGCCCGCGAGGCGAAAGCCCGGAGCTGATCGGCATCGCTCCCATGCGGTTCGCCGCAGCCTTCGCCGGCATTACAAACCGATCCAGCGGCGACTCCAGAAGTATCTCGAGATTCGTCTCATTTCCACGGCTGCGCCTCGCCGTCGGTCGGTCGGTTAGTTCTTTTTTTAAGGTTAGAAGAGTGGGAAAACCAATGACGACATCACATCAAATTTCGCCGTGCAAATCCAACGACATGCCGGTCATGACCCGACAGCAGTACGCCGCCGCCTATAACCACGGTTACCCCAAGACAATTGGATTCATGCTTTCGCGCGGAGCGTCCCGCGACATATCCGAAGACATGGCGCAGGCGGCGTGGGCAAAAGGTTGGCAATATCGAGGGCAGATCCGCGATCCCTTGAAAGTCGATTCGTGGGTGAATTCGATCGCATTCAATCTTTTCCGGGGTTCGTTCCGCCAGGCGCCGACCGTAGAGCTGCTCCCCGCCGACCATCCGGCTTCGCCGGGAACGAGCGCCGCTACGATCGACTGTCAGCGGCTCCTCGCGCAGTGCTCGCCTTCCGAACGAGAGTTGATCGACGGATGCTACGTGGCGGGCTATACCAGCGCGCAGCTCGGCCGCCGCTTGGGCTGTTCGGCTGTTGCAGTGCGGGTCCGCCTGCTGCGGCTTCGTCGCCGGCTCCAGATAGCCGTGAAGCCAAGGGCCCCCTTTGTGGCTGACGCCGTCGCCGCGCGCCGGGTATCGAGTGAATGAGCGTCCGGCAGGGCACTGAGAAGAGAGAGCGGAAGGCGCCGTCGGTTTTTATCGAGCCCTGGCTCGCCTTTCAGAAGAGGCTGACCGCAAGACGTCAAGTGGCGGTCAGCGGTCACTTTTTTGGCGCGCTCCCCTCGCCTGTGCAGGGCGGCCAGTTGCGAATGATCGGGCAGGATATTGAAAACAAACGACTGGGAGCCGGCCACAGCAGGCCTTCCGAGGCCTGCTGTCGTTGTGGCGCACGGATTGCCGTCACTCACGAACGTGAGACGTCGATCGCCAAAAAGTCGTGCGACGAATGATCGCACAAGAGTTAGAACGGAGAACGTTATGAGTTACTTGAAAATTGCAACGATCGGCTTGTCCCTGGCGCTTCTTGGCGCCGTGATATTGCCAAACGCTTCGGCGGATGAATGGAATCGAAAGACCGTGGTCACATTCAGTGGGCCCGTGGAGATTCCGGGAGTTCACCTGACGGGCTGGGGCGTATTGCCGGCGGGCACATACGTGTTCAAGATCCTGGACTCGCAGTCCAATCGGCACATCCTGCAGATCTTCAACAAGGAAGAAACGCAGGTTTATGCCACGATCCTCGCCATCCCCAACTATCGCCTCAAGGCGACCGACAAGACCGTGATCACCTTCAGCGAGAGGCCGGCCGGAGAGCCGGAGGCGCTCCGCGCCTGGTTCTATCCGGGGAGGAACTGGGGCGAGGAGTTCGTGTATCCGAAGCAGAGAGCGATCGAGCTCGCGAAAGAGACCAACCAGGTCGTTCTCTTCACGCCCGCTGAGATCGAAGAAGAAGTCGCCGAGCCGATCGAGTCGGCGGCGGAGCCTGTAGTGGTAGAGCTGAAGCAGGCGCCTGTGAAGGCAATCAATCCTAGCGGCGAAGAGGTTGAACTGGCCCAGGCGGTGACGCCTCCCCCAGCCGCGGAGGTCGCGCAGGCGCCCGCACCGGCTCGGCGCCGGACACCCGTACAAACGGCGCAGAACATTCCGCAGACTCTCCCGAATACGGCGGGCCTGTTGCCGCTGTTCGGGCTGTTCGGAATGCTGGCTTTAGGCGGAGGCGCGGCGCTCCGGCTTGTACGGCGTCGCATCGGCTAAGTACTCGGTAACGGAATGGGCCATCCGGCGCGTCACCCGGCGCGCCGCTGGTCCTTTCTTGCGGGGGTCGCCGTAAGCGCCTCGCAAACGGAGCTCAACGACGGCGAAGTTCAGCAGGCGCGCGTGGCGCCGGCGCACGGGAGTGAGATGAGCGTATCGATGATTGACGACGACAATGTGGTGGCGGTCTTCAGCGCGAATGCGAGGGTGGAAAGCGCCGTTCAAACGCTTCGGAAGTCCGGTTACGACATCCGCAAAATATCGATTTTCCTGAACGAGGGCCGCTTCAAGCAGCGAATTGTCGGCTTCTACGGCAGGCGCGACCTCACAGGGGACTGGCGAGTTTACGGCGTTCTCTGGGGCGGCGTTCTCGCACTGCTGTTGGGAATCGCTTTATCCACGATCTCCAGGACGTGGTTCGGGTTGGGAATGATCGCTGAACCGCTGACGGTCGGGTTCGGCGCCGCCTTATGCATCGGAGGACTGGGCGCGATCAGCGCAGGCGCATACAGCATGGCCTCACCGAACCACAGCGTCCTCAAACGCAACCTTCCGATAGAGAGGATCGATGAGTTCCGCCTGGTGGCTTGCGACGCCGCGGCGGCGGCGGCGGCGCGGGACATCATCGGCGAACGGCGCCCAGCCATGTCGGGCGTGCTTTCGGGGGCGCCTGTTTACCACGCCGGAGCAGGGGCGTGATCCCTCGCAAGAGCCAGGGTGAGAGGGCGTTGAATGATGATCTGTCGCAATCGCCGCCTCGGAAACGACGGGAGCTAGGAACCAAGGTTAGACCCATGAAAGATACCCATGTCGGCGCGCCTGTCCCTAGACGAAATCGGAGTCCGATCAGGCCCGGCCGGCATGAAACCAAAGCGCGTGGAATGGCCGTGCTCACTACGCCCCTGATCAACAAGGGGACGGCCTTCACGACGGAGGAGCGAATTGATCTGGGCCTCACCGGCCTGCTCCCTCCGGCCATCAGCACTCTGGAAGATCAAACGCGGCGCGCCTACATTCAATACCAGCGGCTGCTCGATCCGTTGAGCAAGAACGTCTACTTGACTGCGTTGCACGACCGCAACGAGGTTCTGTTCTACCGGCTGCTCGCCGATCATCTGCGGGAGATGATCCCCATCGTCAACGACCTGACCGTGGGTCTGGCCGTGGAGCGATATCACCATGAGTTCCGGCGGCCCGGAGGCGTGTATCTGTCAATCGACCACCCTGAAGAGATCGAGGAGGCGCTTGGAAATCTCCACGCCGGCCCGGACGACATCGACCTCGTCGTCGCGACCGATGGCGCGCAGGTTCTGGGCCTCGGCGACTGGGGTGTCGGCGCCATCGAGATTTCGATCGGCAAGCTGGCGATCTTTACCGCCGCCGGAGGAATCGACCCGTTGCGGGGGATCCCGGTCGTGCTCGACGTCGGCACCAATCGGGAAAGCCTGCTCAACGATCCGATGTATATCGGGAACCGGCACGGCCGGGTGGGCGGGGAGCGCTATGACGCATTTATCGACGCTTACGTCCAAGCGGTGCGGAAGTTCTTTCCGAAGGCCGTGCTGAACTGGGCGGACTTTACAAGCGCCAGCGGCCGCCGCATTCTCGAGAAGTACCGCGGCGAGTCTCCGACCTTCAACGACGAACTGCAGGGCACCGGCGCCATAACGCTCGCGGCCGCGATCTCTGCAGGGCGCGTCTGCGGAGCGCCGCTGCGAAACCAACGCGTCGTGATCTTCGGCGCGGGTGTGGCCGGCATCGGAATCGCCGACCAGCTCCGCGACGCCATGGTGCGGGAAGGCCTGTCGAAGCAGGATGCGATCGCGCGCATCTGGTGCGTGGACCGGGCCGGACTTCTCCGCGAAGACATGGCGGGAGTTCAGCTCGACCCCTACCAGGCGCCGTACGCCCGCCCGAAGGCGGACGCTCACGCCTGGCAACGCTATGGAGCCGACATCGGCCTGGCCGAAGTCGTGCACCAAATACATCCGACGATGCTGGTCGGCGCGTCGGCTTCTCCCGGCGCCTTCACGAAGGCGATCGTCCAAGAGATGGCCGCCCACGCGCCGCGGCCGATCATTTTTCCGATTTCGAGCCCCGCCTCGCTGGCCGAGGCGACGCCGGCCGACCTGATCGCATGGACCAACGGCCGCGCCCTGGTCGCCACCGGCAGCTCCTTCCCTCCTGTCACCCACAAGGGAACGACCTACGTCATCGGCAACGTCAGCAACGCACTACTCTATCCGGGGCTGAGCCTCGGCGTCATCGTATCCCGGGCCAGGCGAATCACGGACGGCATGTTGGCCGCGGCGGCGAACGCCGTATCCAGCCTCGTCGCCGTTCATTTGCCTGGAGCGTCCTTGCTCCCCCATGTGGACAACTTGCGCGGCGTCTCATCGACAGTAGCCCTCGCGGTAGCCGCGGCGGCGGTGGCGGAAGGGGTTGCCGACTTCAGGCCGGGCGACATCGTTCAACAAGTGCTTGAGGCGATGTGGAAACCCGAGTACTGCCCGCTGCGGGCGATTTGACAAGGAGTACCGTCCAACTTGGCAGACGCGGCGCCTGTTTGCGGCAGCGTTCGCGGGTCGGGGCGACGGCCCGGATGGTAACGATTCTGTCCGTCGCAAGGGCGCCCTAGTCTCTGAACGCTGTCCGATGCTGTGCGATGTTGCCGGAGCAGTCCGTTGATCATATATGTCACACCTCCCCCATCAGGCGTCTCAGGTTCGAAGCGTGCCCAAGGCTCAGCGCGTCATTCTTGGCGCTCGCCCCGTCACCGCTTACGAGGCCGCCGCTGCCTGACTCAACCATATACGGTCATTTGACGATGGGGCGTCAGTTCCGCCTCGGCACAGATCGGCTCTACAAACCAGCCCGCTCTCTACTGCGGCGGCGGTAACCGGCGCGGTTTCAGTGTGAGCTCCGCGCGCTCGACGCCCGGCGTCGTGATTGGCCATCAGAGTGCGCTAAGGTTCGCCGGGAACGATTCCGTGTCGAGAAAAACACGCGCCCTGGCGTTGGGCCAGTCAAACGCCGATAGGCAAGAGGGCGCTGTCCAGCTAGGGCAAGCCGCCGTCAAAGGCGTGTCGGACGGGCTCGGCGCCACCCCCGCCCAGGTGAAAGGGTTCCGGCGGTTGGCGGAAGCGACGCTGAATCCAGCGCGTTGGCTCGCCTCCATGAAGCGCAACTCGAGATTTATGTCCGCGTGAGGCGCCGCTCATGATACAAGCTCAATACACAGCGACCTACCACCGGGGCTACTCCAAGACCCTGGGATTCATGCAGTCACGCGGGATGTCTCTCGGCGTATCCGAGGACTTGGCCCAGGGCGCCAATCCGAAGTCGCACGTCCGGCGCGTACGACTCCTCCTCAATCAGATTTCAGGGCCGGCGCACTATGGCTTCGAGGAATGGCGTTTGGCCTCGTTCCACAGCGACGGCCGCATAAAGGTACATTGCCGCTGACCAACTCTGCCAATCCTGCCCTCGCGCGACGCCGTCCGAAGCGCCAAACCATTCGTTGAAACCGTAAGGCAACGACGCGTCGCGCCCCCGCCCGACCAGTTCGGTCAGCGCCGCCAGTTTTTCGCACGCCAGTTCCCGGCGGCCCGCGGCCACTAGCGCGGCGACATAGAACCCGCAGACGAAAGGCCAGACTCCCCCGTTGTGGTATTCGCCCGGCAGGTTGAAACGCTCGTACCGGGGTCGCCAATCCGGATCTTCGCGTTGGATATAGGGGAATAGGCACGGCGGCAGATCGAGCGCCAGAAAGCCGCGCTCCCGCAGCGCCTTGCACTCCGCTTCAACCCACGCCACAATCGCCTGCGCTCGCGATGGTGACGCCAAGCCGCTGAGGATCGCCAGGGAGTTGCCCAGAAGGTCGAATCGTTCACTATTGCTGACCTTATAAGCCCAAAGGGCATAGTATGGCTTGTTCGCCACGGTGAGCCCCTCATGCACGTGGCGCATCCCCTCCCCGCCGCGAATGTCGAGACAATCCAGGATCGCCGCTACCCCCTCAGCCTCCTGGTCCAAACCGTACAGCCTGAGATACATGTAGACCAAGGCGTTCACATACAGCCCGTACCCTAGAACCCATTGCTCGTCCCGCCAATCGCTCGTCGGCAGTTGCGCAACGACGATCATGTCGTCCGGACTCTGGTAGCGCATCCACTGCATCGCCAAACTCACTGCCGACTCTAGAAAACGAGCTTCTCCCGTTTTGCGCCGATACAGCGCAACGCCGATCAAAAACAGGGGCGTCGTGTCACTCGCGCCGCGGTCGTCGGGATCGTGCACCAAGGACGGGATATGTCCGAGTCGAGTCTGTGTCACCGCAAGCTTTTCCAGCACGCGCCGCAACGATGCGGTCAGATCCTCGTCCTCGCTGACAAGAACCCCGAAAGCGGCGATCATGAGGTCTCGCGTGTAAGGTTCCGGATATCCCCACCCAGCGGTCCGAGGCAAGTCCTCGAACGGCCCGTGAGCGTTGTGCCGCAGCACGTTCAGCGCCGCCTGCTTCATTTCGTCGATCCGCGGTTGAGAGAAGGCGGACATGGCGCTACCGGATACCGAGCCGTGTTGTCATCAAGCTCACAAAGCGTTTCGCCACGACGCGATAGTCGAACAGCTCGACAGCCCGCCGCCTGCCCGCTTCGCCCATGCGCCGGCGCAGCTCGCCGTCTTGCATTAGATCCATCAAGTAGTTCGCAATGTCGTGTACGCTCGCCCGGTACTCCGCCGTCCGGCCGCCGGCGAAGACGACGCGGTGCCCTTCTTCAAAACCCGACTCGTCCCCCAGCGTGGCTTCTTGGATGCGCACCTCTTGCGCAACGCCTGCAAGCAGCGCCGTCTCGCCGTGGACAAGGGTATCGAGCATACCCATCGCCCTGATTCCGATGACCGGTTTGCCGCACGCACCCGCTTCCACCTGAACCATTCCAAAGCCTTCGAGCCTTGACGGGCCTGCGTAGATGTCGCAGGCCGCGAGCAGATACGGCATGAAGTTGCGAGAAATGATACTGGTCGTAAATGTGACGCTCTTGTCGATCCCCAGGTGGGAGGCGAGCCGCAAATCAATCTCGTTTTGCAGATTGGTGCGGGACTGCGGCCAGACCTTGCATACATACTTCCAGTCGGGAGCTTTTTGCCCGTTGACCGCGAGGGCCTGCATGACCTCTTGGGCGCCCTTGGATGTTGCGTCTCCTCCCACGGTCAGCACCAAGAGTTGTCCCGGCGCCATGCCGAGCACCTCGCGCACGGCTTGGACCTTGGGATCGAACGAATCGCGCGGCACGAAGGCGTCGGTATCGCAACCGACCGGCAAGACCTCGATGTTGCTTCCATCGATCCCGTCGCGAACGTACATCTCCTTGACCCAATTAGAAGTCACCAGGATCAACGGCAAGGCGTTGAGCACCTCGTGGTAGTTCGCGATATAGCCGTCCGCAACCAGCCACGGGACAGGCTGCGCTCCGTGTCGTTGCGGATGCAGCACCAATTGAGGCGTGTGGCCCCAATACCCGATGCCCAACACCACATCGGGTTTGAACCAGCGGTAGTACCACTCCTTCTCCTGGGCCGATTCGAAATTAACCGATCGGGCGTCCACGCCGATCTCCGTCAGGCCGCGGGCGATCAGAGCGCCCTGGGTGGCAAGCCCGCCGGGCGAGGCCGGATAGTCATAGAGAACGAGAACTTTCATGTTCGGCCTGTGTCTGGGCGTCGCTATTTGCCGGGTGGCTCCGGAATGCGCTCGCGCTCCACCCAGCGGCGAGCGGTCTCAGGATCGCTGAAGCCCCAGAACGCCTCGCAGCGCGGAGTCGTCCGAGCCTCCCAACTGTCGGGGCTGAAGCCGTAACCTTCGGTCATGAGGCGGTACTTTTGGAGCCAAATACTCTCGCTCAGCTCTTCGCGGATCGGCGCCTCCGGCTGCGCGCGCGGCAAGTATGCGCCGCCGCCATCCTCGAATCCGAAAAGCCACAAAGACTCGGTCGAAAGCGAGCCATCCGCCCACAAGCCGACGACCGCGCGACAAGTCTCCTCATGACGGCGGTGCCGCGTGTACTCGCCTCGTGGGCCGTGCGTCAGGACCACGCCGTACGTGGCCGCGGGAAGCTGTGAAAGAATGGCCTGCCGAACCTGAGCGTCATCCAAGGGGAACTGCTCCGGACCGTCGTCGAGCGCGCCCATTGAACCCACCGCGCCGAGTTCCGCCGCCACGCGCCGAAACCTAGGCGCACGGTCGGGATCGTCGGAGCGGGTGAGCGAAGCGACGTGCCACCGCCAGCGCGGTCGCAGCAGGATGGCGCCGCCGGCCCACAGAACCTCGTCGTCCGGGTGAGCGACAACTACCGCCGCCCCGGCGGAAGAGGCTCCCGGCCCGCTAGGCAACGACGCACTCACTCCCCGCATGCAGGCTCCATTTGATTGCTGCTGTCACCGCGGCTCCCGCGCCGCCTTGATTGCCTGATAGCGCACGTCATGAAAGATCATCCGCCTCACTTGGTCGGTGATCTCCTGCCAAAACTTGATGAAGTATCCGGCCCGTTGAATGCCCATGACCTCGTATCTCTTGTCTTCGAGGATTGCGATCACGGCTTCGGTCTCGGCGCGCTTGGCGGCGGTCTGTTTGACGGCAACGGTTCGAAATGAAGCGGCGACGCCGTCGAATTCGTCGTTCACTTCGCGCTTGATACGTTCAGCCCACTCCACCTGACTTGGCGTGCCATGCAGCGTCGCCGCCAGGCCGCCAAGAGCCGCTCCGCCGTCGTCTTCCCACTTTGCGAGATCGCAGGTCACAGGGCGCTTCCTCGGTCTTTTGTCTCACCTTTTCCTAACGCACGACCGACGCGATCGTCAGGGTCGAGAAGCGACGCCAGGATATCCGGGCCAAGACCACGCAAAGCGCACTCAGGCCCAACGCAATGCCTGCGGGCACAAAGCCGACCGGACGAGACAACACCAGCATCGCCGGACTGAAGACGAAAGCGACTACAAGCAAGGCAACCGTCAGGTTGTAGTCCGTCCCGGTATAGGTTTGGCGAGATTTGGTCATTGGCAACCTCCCGGTTGTCGAGTAGATCGAGGGCAGAGGCGGGATCGAACCGTTCTATTTGGACAGAGTTCTATTTGGAAAGCGCGGCCGAGCGCGAGCGAACCTCGCTCATTTATTAACTAGTATCGGTTACATATCTTGCCACGTCAATCGCTCGTGCGTTAATTTGATGAGTGATGCTAAACCGCACTGGGTTAATCGAAACCCGCTAGGAGCACCGTGGACGTTTCATTGCGAATCCGACAACGTCTGGATGAGCTGGGACTCGACCAGAAGGACCTCGCCTCCGCGACGCAAGTCACCGAGTCGTACATCTCCCAGCTTTTGACCCGCAGGAAGGCGCCGCCGGCGCCGGACCGCACGGACATCTACGAAAAGATCAGCTCGTTCCTGAAGCTCCCGGGAAAAGAGCTCGAGAAGCTGGCCGAGGCGCAGCGGCTGCACGAGGCGAAGAGAAGGGTCGCCGAACATCCCGGTCCGCTGTTTCAGGATTTTCGAGAGTTGCTGCTGCGTAAGTGCGCGCCGGAGAACCGGCAAGAGGTGCGCCGGATCTTCGAGAAAGAGGCCTTTGGCGAGCTCGAGCGCTTGGTTACGCAAAAAGTCCTGGAGGCGGCTCAGCGCGCCGCCCGTGAGGAGCTCCAGCGGGAAGAGCAAGTCCGCTCGATGGCGCAAGTCGGCGGCCGCAGCTACCAGGACCTGCGGGTGGCCATCTTGGAGTTCCTGGATACGGACATCTTGCACGTCTCGGCCGACAGTTGCGTCTCCTTCCTGGAACCAACGATCGACTCCTGGGACATCAACCTAGCGACGTTCAGCATGGAGGTCGTCCTCAACCGGCAAATGGCGAAAAACGGCACGAAGCGCTACGAGTTCGCCGAGCAACCGGCGCAGGATTCGCCGGTTCTCGAGCCGGGGTTCCACGACTTCCTGGCCAATGACGCAATGAGCGGGGACGCAGCGGAAGACGAGATCGAGTTTCTGAAACGGCTGCGCTTCACGGGAAGCCGACCCACGTCGCTGTACTACTACCGCGAATTGCAAAACCTCAGGGACCCGCTCCACTTCACGCCCGCAGGCACGGCTGCAGGAGACGATGTAACGGACGATGGTTTGGGCGCTCCACCGAGAAGAAGATTCTCATGAATGACGCCGCCAGAGTCAAGGAGATCGCGTTCATCGGGGACCACCTTCCGCGCAAATGCGGCATCGCCACCTTTACCGCGGACTTACTCAGCGCTGTCGCCGACGCCCATCCCCGCACGCAATGTTTCGCGGTCTCGGTCACCGACGTAGCATCCGGCTATGACTACCCGGATGTGGTTCGCTTCGAGATCGAAGAGCAGGACTTGTCGTCATACCTGCGCGCGGCGGATTTTCTCAACATCGGCAACGTCGACATCGTCTGCCTGCAGCACGAGTTCGGGATCTTCGGAGGAGCGGCCGGCGGTCACATCCTGGCGCTGCTGCGCGAACTGCGCATGCCGGTCGTGACGACGCTGCACACCGTGTTGAATCAGCCTCGAACGGACCAACGCCGCGTGATGGAGGAATTGACCGCGTTGTCGAGCCGGCTGGTCGTGATGACCGAGCACGGCCGCCGCATACTGCACGACGTCTATGGCACACCGCCCGCCAAGATCGACATGATCGAACATGGCATTCCGGACATGGGCTTCTTCGATCCGGCGCAATTCAAGGGCCAGTTCGGCGTGCAAGGCAGGACCGTCTTGCTGACGTTTGGATTACTTTCTCCGAATAAAGGCATCGAGTTTGTCATTAACGCGCTGCCCGCCATCGTCGCGCAGTTCCCGCAAGTGGTTTACATTGTGCTGGGCGCCACTCACCCCAACGAGCTCCGTAGCCAGGGCGAGGCCTACCGCGTGAGCCTCGAGATGTTGGCGAAGAAACTCGACGTGGATCGGAACGTGATTTTCTACAACACGTTCGTCGAGTTGGATGCACTGAAGGAGTTTATTGGCGCATCCGATGTGTATATCACGCCCTACCTGAACGAGACGCAAGTTACCTCGGGGACGCTCTCCTACGCTTTTGGCGCCGGGAAGGCGGTCGTGTCGACGCCATACTGGCACGCAGCCGAGCTCTTGGCTGACGATCGCGGCGTGCTGGTGCCCTTTCGCGATGCGGAAGCGATCGCACGGGCGGTGATTTCGTTGCTCGCCGACGATGCCAGGCGCGACGCGATGCGAAAAAAGGCCTACCGCCTCGGTCGCGATATGGTGTGGAGCAACGTGGCGCACCTCTATATGCGCTCATTCGAGCGCGCGCGGGTGGACTGCGCCGCGCACGCTCAACGGTCGCTCGTCACCAAGACTCTCGACCAGAGACCCGGTGAGTTGCCGAGGCTGAAGCTGGACCACCTGCTGCGAATGACGGATTCGACCGGCGTTTTCCAGCACGCCGTCTTCGACGTTCCGAACTTTTCCGAAGGCTACTGCACCGATGACAACGCACGCGCGTTCATCTTGGCCGTGCGGCTTGGCGAAGCAGGCGAGGAATCGGGGCATGCGCGGTCTCTGGGCGTCACATCGGCGGCGTTCCTCCACCATGCGTTCGACCCCAAGACGAAGCGCTTCCACAACCACATGAGCTTCGACCGCGCCTGGCTGGACGACCCAGGTTCCGAGGACTCCCACGGCCGTGCGTTGTGGGCCCTTGGCGTCGGCGTCGGGCGTTCGCCCTTTCGCGGCCTCCAGATGATCGCCGGCCAACTCTTCGCACTCGCGTTGCCGCCGTCGGCGGAGTTCTCATCGCCGCGCGCTTGGGCGTTCGTACTGCTCGGAATTCACGAGTACTTGCGCCGCCTGAGCGGCGACAGCCTCGTGACCGCAATTCGCGAGACGCTTACGGCCAGGCTCTCCGATCTCTTTGTGCGCAACGCAGCAGACCCGGACTGGTGTTGGTTCGAACAGGAACTGTCGTACGACAACGCGAAGCTCGCACACGCCCTGATCGTCACAGGTCACGCCACCGGCCAAGCCCGGGTTCTGGATCAGGGGTTGCGCGCTCTGCGCTGGCTCACCGAAGTACAGGTGTCTGAGAAAAGATATTTTCGACCGATCGGCAGCAACGGCTTCCATAAACGGGGCGGCGAGCGAGCCGCTTTCGATCAACAGCCCATCGAGGCGTATGCGACCGTTTCGGCGTGCCTTGAAGCCTACCGCGCCACGTCCGACTTTTGGTGGTATGAGCACGCGCAACGCGCCTTTGATTGGTTCATCGGATCGAACGACCTGGGCCTCGACCTTTACGTCCCGGAAAGCGGCGGCTGCGCGGACGGGTTGCACATGGACCGGGTCAACGGCAACCAGGGGGCCGAGTCCACACTGGCCTTCCTGCTTTCGCTTGTCGAGATGCGGCTCGCCCAGAACATGGTTACCAGCTTTAAGGGGCCAGTCGCGACGGCAAGTAGTTATCAATGCACGAACCGACATTAAACCTCCAGCGAACGGAGACGCTTCTTGCTCCCAACCAATCGCGAGTCCTCTTGAGAGCATTCAATGCGGGAGACGCCGACCGGGTTGGGCGGGTCATCACTCGCGTCCTGTCACTGCCCGAGGCGAAGGTTGCCCTGCTCCTCGCGGAGGTGGACTCTGAATTCGCTCAAAGGCACTCGGAATTGCGAAAACGACTCCAGCGGCGCTTCGACCAGGTTTGCGGAGATCACGTTCACGCGTCTGCGATCTCGCAGGAGCGCCAGCTGTTGATTGGGTCGTATTTCCTTGCTGAGTACTCGCTCGAGTCCGCCGCGTTGTTCAATCCTTCAATTGTTCCGCACCCGGACCAACGCCGGTTGGCGTCCGGATCGCTTCGATTCATCCTGAGTCTCCGGGCGACAGGGGAAGGACATATCTCTTCCATCACGTTCCGGACGGGCGTGATCGACTCGAACAACCGCATCACCGTGCAGCACCCTGCAGGGACGCTGACCGAGCCGGAACAGATCCCCAACGCCAGATACGAAACTGCTCTGTTTGCACGAAAGCTCTGCGAACTGGGCGTGCAGTCTGAGTTCGTCCAACGCGTCATGGCGAGACTTGAAGAGTCATTCTCGATAGGCGGCCTGCGAGAAGCCCTTGACGCGGAGTTGGACCGACCGTCATCGGACGACCCGACGGACGAGAATCGGAGCGCGGCGAAAACAGTCTTGCTCCTCGCGCAGTCGAACTACGAGGTCCGTTTCCAGGCTGACGAGCAACTCTCTTCGCGAATTCTCTTCCCGGCCACGCCGTCCCAGCGCAACGGAATCGAGGATGCTCGGTTCGTCCAGTTCCACAAGCCCGACGGAAGCCGCGTTTACTTCGCGACGTTTACGGCGTATGACGGCAGGGTCATCATGCCGGAGCTGGTGCAGACCGCGGACTTCTTGACGTTTCGATTCACCACTTTGAACGGACCCGCGGCCCAAAACAAAGGAATGGCGCTGTTCCCGCGTATGATCGAGGGGCGCTATGCGATGCTTTCCCGCCAGGACAACGAGAGCATCCACATCATGTTCTCCGACAACGTCCATTTCTGGAACGAGCACAAGGTTCTTCTCAAGCCGCGGTTTGCGTGGGAGCTTGTCCAGCTTGGCAATTGCGGGTCTCCGATCGAAACCGAGGACGGCTGGCTCGTCCTGAGTCACGGCGTGGGCCCGATGCGGCAGTACTGCATTGGCGCGTTCCTGTTGGATCGTAAGGACCCTAGTAAGGTTATCGGTCGACTCGAAGAGCCGCTGCTGCAACCCAACCGCTTTGAGCGCGAAGGCTATGTGCCCAACGTCGTCTATACCTGCGGGGCCCTGCTTCACGGGGCGCAGCTGATCATTCCCTACGGTCTCGCCGATCACGCCACCAGTTTCGCGACGGTCCCGGTAAAGAATGTCCTTGCCGCCATGGTTGCGCCTTAGATCTCCTCCCAGCGGCGTCCGCCGAGCCTCGCGACTTAACCACAATGAATGAATAATATGATTTCCTGGACCCTATCCATACATTGACATGGCGCTTAAAATAACCGATAATAGTTAAGAATGGGCCTTTACCCATTCTCCGCCATCCGAGCTAGGCCGGATGGTCGGATTCCAAGCTTAGCCATCCATCGGAAACCGGTGAGCGCTCAGGCGGCGCTGGCAGGAGGGCGTCCAATGTCAACGAAGAGCGCAGGTCGACGACACTGCGGTGGATTGGCGGCAGCTCTCGTCGTCCTCTCGTTGGCCTTGCCGACCGCCGCCTCGGCCCAAGGAAATGCGTCAACACCGCCTGTGGAACTGATCGTCTCGCGCATGACGGCGGCTCGGGAGCAGAACCAAGCGCATCTCCGAGGCTATGTCGTCACTCGCGAGTATGTCCTGCTTGGTAAGAATGCTGAGCAGAAACGGGCCGAAGTCACTGCGCAAGTCTCGTTCGCCCCTCCCAACCTGAAACGCTACGACATCGTTCGCTCCGAGGGCATCGGACTGGGGGAGAGGATCGTCCGCCGAATGTTGGACGGCGAAACGCAGATCGTCAAGGACTACTCGGCAACCGACATATCAGAGGCCAACTACGACTTTCGTCTTCTCGGCGAAGACGCGAAATACGGCGCGCGCTGCTACCGCCTCGAGTTGATTCCTAAGCGCAAGGACAAGACGCTGCTTCGAGGAACGATGTGGGTCGATGCGACGACGTACCTCCTGCGGCGAATGGAAGCCGAGCCCGCGAAAGGTCCCTCGTGGTGGCTTCGAGACGTCAGCCTGGTGTTTGTGTATGCGGACGTCCACGGAATGTGGCTGCAAACCGCATCTGAATTTACTACGAACGTGCGCATCTTCGGTTGGCACACGATGACGTCGCGCGACGTGCATTACGACCTGGTGGAACGAGACGCCGTCGACTCGCTCGCGGCGCGAGGGCAGACGCAAGCCATGCCTCCGCGGTCCGACTTTGCGCCGCATTCCGCGGAGTCTCAGCGATAGCGCTGACACACAATGCGCCGCGTGGCGGCGAACAACGTCCCTAGGAGGGCGACATGGGCGATAGAGGCAAGAAAGACAAGGTTAAGAAGGGTAAGCAAAAGAAGGTCACACTGACCGCCAAAAATGATCGTCAAGCGGCGCGGGGCGCCGCGGAAGAGATCAAAAAGGGCTAATCCGCGAATTGCAGCGCAATTCGCCTGGCGGAGCTACGGATCACACCATGAACAATTTCAAGAGCCTTACCGCGCTTATCATCGGCTTCCTCTTCGTATCCTCGTCGCTCTATGCGGCGGATCTGTCGGTCTATCGGCAGTTTCACTTGAATGCTGACCTGTCCGGAGTCGCACAGGAGGCGGGCGTCAACCCCGCCGAGGCGATCGTGATCCATCAGCGTCCCGCTTTGATCCAGGAGTTGTCGTGGCGCACCGCACCCGGCGACTCGGTCAGCGATATCGTGTTCGGATTCTACAACGGCGATCTGTTCCGGATGGTCGTGAGCTACGACCTCGACAACACGGACGGCCTGACCACGGCGGACATGATCGATGCGATCTCTGCGCAGTACGGGGCGGCGACTACCGATCCTTCCGCCGAGATCTCCTTGTCCTCGATCTACGACGACAGCGAGATCGTACAGGTGCTCGCGCGCTGGGAGGACCCAAGCTGGTTCTTTAATCTCGTTCGTTCCAAGTACCGGGCCTCATTCTTTTTAGTCGCGCTGTCGAAGCGACTGAGCCCGGTCGCTGGAAAGGCCGTCATCGAGGCGGGCCGTCTGGACCGGGAAGAGGCTCCACAGAGGGAGCTCGATCGCAAGAGCAAGGAACAAGACGAAAAACTGTTGCAGCAGGAAAATGCGCGTATCGCGAACAGGGCGGATTTCCGCCCATAGATCCCGGCGAGATGCGCCAGTACGCTTTCTTGCCGCCTTCAGCAATGTTTCGACCCGCGTTTGCGCTGTGCAAGGCCCGCCCGGCGCCGCTCGGAGCCCGCCCATCAAGGCCACGCCTATCGCCTGCAGCGGCCGGCTCGCAGGCCTCGGAAATGCCGCAGCGGGAAACCGCGAGGGCGCGGAACCATGACGGCAGGTCGTAAAAACAGGGTGGCCGTTCTTTCGCCGGTCGCTTGGCGAACACCGCCCCGTCGCTACGGGGCGTGGGAGACGGTGGCCGGCAACATCACCGAAGGACTCGTCGCCCTTGGGTGGGATGTGACGCTTTTTGCGAGCGGGGACTCGATCACCCGCGGCCGACTGCACGCCGTTGTCGAGCGCGGATATGAAGAGGACCCCGCCGTTGATCCCAAGGTTGCGGAGTACCTTCATATCTCCGAGGTTTTTGAGCACGCGGCGGAGTTCGACCTCATCCACAGCCACTACGATTTCATGGCGTTGACCTACACGCGCTTGGTCGCCACACCGGTGCTCACGACGATACACGGCTTCTCGTCCCCGAAAATCCTGCCGGCGTACGAGAAATATCGTGATTCCTACTTCGTATCAATCAGCGATTCGGATCGACACTCCGGCTTGAACTATCTGGACACCGTGTACAACGGCATCGACCTCTCGCTGTATCCTCTCCGCGCGGCCGCCGGCGGGGACTTGATCTTCCTCGGGCGCATTCACCCGGATAAGGGCGTTCATCTGGCAATTGAGGTGGCGCAGCGCTGCGCGCTTCCTCTCATAATCGCCGGCATCGTCCAGGATGAGACCTACTTTCGCGAGCAGGTGGAACCTCATGTCGATGGTCAGCGGATTCAGTTCATCGGTCCGGTGGATGTGCCGGGCAAAAACCGGCTCTTCGCTCGCGCGCGCGCTTTGTTGCACCTGAACACGATCCCCGAGCGGTTCGGACTCGTCTTAGCGGAGGCAAACGCCGCCGGCGTGCCCGTTATCGCGATGGATCTGGGTTCATGCCGCGAGGTAATCGAGGACGGGCGAACAGGATTTCTGGTGAGCGGAGTCAGCGAGGCGGCTGAGGCTGTAAAGCGAGTTGGCGACGTGGATCCCGCCGCCTGCCGTGAGCGGGTGCGCCGGCGCTTTTCCATCGACACGATGGTCGCTTCATACGAACGCGTCTACGCCAAAATCTTCGAGTTGGAACAGGAGAAGCGCTCATGAATACTCCCGTCGTCAAGCGATACCCGCAGAACCCGATTCTCACAAAGGCCGATATTCCGTACGCGGTTGAAACGGTGCACAACGCCGCGGTGGTAAAGCATGACGGCAAGTACGTTATGCTCTTTCGCTCTCACCTTCGTACGGGACGATCGATTATCGGGTTGGCGCGCAGTCTCGACGGATTTCACTTTGCGGCTGATCCGCAACCCTTTCTCATTCCGGAATCCGAAGGGCGCTTTGCCGAGCATGAGGAGTATGGCGTCGAAGACCCTCGCGTCACGCGCGTAGGAGACGAGTTTCTCATCACCTATAGCGCGTATTCGCGAAGCGGCGTACGAATCGCGCTTGCGAAGACGACGGACTTCGTTCACATCGAACGCCTCGCGCTGATCACGCAAGCGGACTCCAGAAACGCCGTGATATTCCCTGAGAAGTTCGACGGACTCTACGCTCGACTGGATCGCCCGCATTCCGAGATCGCGGCCTGGTCAATCTGGGTCTCATACTCCCCGGACCTCCGTTTTTGGGGCGAATCGAAGTTGGTCATGAGACCGGCGACGTATCACTGGGATGAAATGAAGATCGGTCCGGGCGCGCCGCCGATCAAGACTCTCCAGGGCTGGCTGTCCATCTATCACGGCGTCTTCAAGACGATGGCGGGGTCGGTCTACCGGCTGGGCGTTGCGCTACACGACCTCAACGATCCGGGGACGATTCTCGGGGTGAGCGATTCCTGGATCCTACAACCGGAAGACCCGTGGGAGGTTACCGGATACGTTCCGAATGTGGTGTTTAGCTGTGGCGCGGTCCCGGAGCCTGATGGAACGGTGAAGATCTACTGGGGCGGCGCGGATACGGTCATGTGCGCCGGCGAGGCCAATATCGCCGACCTCGTAGATCTCTGCTTGCACCACACTCGACCGCCGATTTGATGGCCTTGGCCGGCGATTGCGAGATGCGTCGAGGCCGAGTAAGGCTAAACCCGTTGGCTTATCCTCGTCCTGCCGGCTTCCGCGGTCCGCCTAGCGCCTCGAAGCCCGAGACTACATCGAACAGTTCCTCGTCGATACCGCTTTGACGCAGACCGTGGAACGCGGCGTGGAGATTCTCCAGCAGTTCATCGATGTTCTTGTCGGCGCGTTGCATCGCCGCGAGACGGCTCGCGTTCTCGCTCGCCAGAGATCCGGCGCACGCCCGGAACAGGGATACGAAAAGATATTCGCGGATGAGCGCCCGCCATGTCGTCGTGCCGCCGCTCATGACCTCGGGCAAGTTTCTCGTCGGCCAGGGAAGCTCGGCCAACTTACGCCGCCAGTCTTCGTCCAGCGGCAGCAGTCTCTGACTAACGGGCGCATAGACCGCCCCGGACATGGGGCGGTTGTAGAAGAGGTGGAGCTCGGTGACTTCGCCCTTGCTGTGGCGCGCCTCGCTCTCGACGAGAATCCGCCCGACGAGCGGGGTTATGGCCTGGACCGAGTTCGGGACGGGGAACAACCCGATTAGCGGCAGGCCCGTGTCGGCCAGCCGCGCCTGCACGCGCTCCCCGACGGCCCATACCTCGGCTCTGGCCGGCAGGGCCGCCAGCGTCTTGACCGCATAGTCGGCCACCACGTCGTTGAACTGCCCCACCAGGCCCTGGTCGGAACCGAATACTACCGCGCCGATCGCAGCGCCGACTCTTTGCCCACCCTGTTGCGCGGCCAAGGGCGATCGATTGGCCCGGAAACATGCGCCTAAGCCCAACTCGACGGTGCGGTAGTAGTCGTCCAAGGCGAGCACCGATCTCTCGTATTGACCAATGCTCGAGGCGGCCACGGCCTTCATCGTGCGGACGACCGATTGGAGGTCGCCCGCCGCGCGGATCTTGCGGCGAAGGGTCGCCGTGGTGTCGCTCATGCCTTCTCCTCGGGCGCGGGTTGAGGCTGGAAGGGGGCAAGCGATTTGCGAGCAATTTCGACGATGGCCGCCCGATCCGCATCGCTTAGTGATTCCGCCGTATTCAGTCGTTCGCGCACCTCGGCGGGGATATCCGCCGCCGCCTCGGAGAGGGCGCTCTCGGCGGCTTTCATGTGGTCAAGCGGCACCTGGTCGAAGAGCTCCGCGGTCAACGCCAGCAGCACGGCGATCTGCGCGGGCACGGAGACGGGAGCGAACTCCGGCTGCTTGAGGCAGGCGCGGATTCGCCGCCCGTGTTCGATCGTCTTGCGGGAGTCCTGATCCAAGCGCGCGCCGAACCGGGTAAAGGTTTCGAGCTCTTCAAACTGCGCGTAGGCAAGCTTGAGGTCGCCGGCCACCGCCCGGTAGGCGGCCTTTTGCGCCTTCCCCCCACGCGCGATACCGATCGGCCGACATCGACCGCGGGCAGCACGCCTAGTTCGAACAGCGACGGCGACAGATAGATCTGTCCGTCGGTGATCGAGATTAAGTTCGTAGGGATGTAGGCGGAGATGTTCTGCGCTTCGGTCTCGATGATGGGCAGCGCCGTGAGCGAGCCGCCGCCAAGCTCCGCGCGCAAATGGGTGGAGCGTTCGAGAAGGCGCGAGTGGATATAAAAAATGTCACCGGGGAAGGCTTCGCGTCCGGGCGGGCGGCGCAGCAGCAAAGAGAGCTCGCGATAGGCGCGGGCGTGCTGCGTGAGGTCGTCGTAAACGATCAGCACGTCGCGGCCCTCTTCCATAAACCGCTCGGCGATGCTGGTCGCCGCGTACGGGGCGATATAGGCAAGGCCGGGCGGATCATCGCCTTCGGCCACGACAACCACGGTGTACTCCATCGCGCCCTTCTCCTTCAAGTTGGCCACGGCCTTGGCCACGGAGGAAGCGCGCTGCCCGATGGCGCAATAAACACACACGATGTCCTGGCCCTTCTGGTTCAGGATGGCGTCGATCGCGATGGCGGTTTTGCCCGTTTGCCTGTCGCCCAGAATCAACTCGCGCTGGCCGCGCCCAACGGGAATGAGCGCGTCAATTACTTTCAGACCTGTCTGAAGCGGCTCCGTGACGGGCGCACGATCCATGATTGGCGCGGCAGGACGTTCGATCGGCAGGCGCCCGCCGGCGGCCACAGGACCGTTGTCATCGAGCGGTCGGCTGAGCGGATCGATGACGCGTCCGAGCAGACCGCCTCCCACCGCCACATCCATGACCCTGCCCGTGCGCTCGACTTCATCGCCCGCATGCAGATGCGAATACTCGCCGAGCAGGACGACGTCGACGTCATCCTCATCGACGTTGAAGGCGATGCCGAACACGCCGCCGGGAAACTGAATCAGCTCCTCAAAGCCCACGCCGGGGAGGCCGGAGACCTTTGCAATGCCGGTCGAGACCGAAGTGATCGTTCCGACCTCGCGCAGCCCAAGCCGCGGAACAAACCCTTCGCGTACTTGGCGTAAGCCGCTAAACGCGCGGTCGAGATCGTTCTGGAGGCTCTCGGGTTCCATGCTTATTGGCTCGCCGCCAAGGGTTCAGGCTCTGGTCCGGACTGCTCTTGCATGAGCCCGTTGACGGCCCGCTCCATCGACGTCAGATAGTCCTCAATGCTCCAGGCCACCTTCTGTCCGTTGGCGGTGAGCTCGATGCCGCCGATCAAACCGGGCGCTGTCTCGAATTGAACGTGGATCTCGGCGGAGAACATCTCGTTGAGCGCATTCCGTATCGCCGAGCGCTGCACCGCGGGCAGTTCCAACACGCTGCGCACGATCGCTGGATCAGAAGCGGACGTCAGGGCCTCCCCGAGGCCTTGCTTGGCCTTGTCGTCCAGCTCCCGCAAGCGGTCCACAAATACGCTGCACAGGCGCTCTTCCAAAGCGGTCGCGGCAAGATCGGCCAGGACTTTGCGCGAGATGGCAAACACTTCTTGCTGCGCCCGGAGGGCAATGGCTTGGTGTAGATCCCGCTGCTCGTTCTCCAATCTCTCCCGCCGTTTGGAGCTGAGCGCATCCGCCGCGCTCCGCGCCTCATCGAGGAGACGGCCGCGTTCGGCCTGCGCCTCGTCCGTCGCTTGACTCAGCATTGCGGCGCGCTGCTTGTCGAACTCTTCGTTCTTGCTCCGGAACGCGTCCCGTTCCTTCTTGGCTTCCGCCTTCTTCGCGTCGGCTTCCGCGAGCTCCGCCGCAATTCGTTTCTCTCGCTCGTCGATGGCCTGCAGGATCGGCTTGTAGAGAAACCGCTTCATCAACCACACCAAGATGAGGAAGTTGAGCGCCTGCGCGGCGACCGTGAACCAATCCACTAACATGGGCTCACTTGCCCGCCGCTTGGGCGATGGCGTGATTCCAGAATGGGTTGGCGAAGATAAGAATCATCGACACCACGAAGCAGTAGATGGCGGTGGACTCAATCATCGCCAGGCCCACGAACAAGGTTCGCGTAATTGTGGCGGAAGCGTCCGGCTGCTGCGCGAGGGAACTCAGAGCCGACGCGACCGCTTTGCCCTCCGCCAAGGCGGGCGCCATGGTGCCGAAACCGGTGGTAAGGCCGGCGATGACAATCGACGCCACTGCGATCATAGTTAAGCTATCCACAATATTTAATTTCCTCTCAGTTTCTCGGAGGTTACGCCGCAACGCCTTCCGCGGCTTCAGCCTTGGGTTTACTCACCCTCGTGGCGGCGGCGATATACACCGCGGCTAGAATGCTGAAAATGTAGGCCTGCACCATGCCGGTAAGCAGACCGAGCAGGGTCATGACGATCGGGAATACGAACGGCGTAATCGTGAGCAGGATGGCGATAATCATCGCTCCGCTCATCATGTTGCCGAACAAGCGGACGGCCAGAGCCAGGGTGCGCGACAGCTCGCTGATGATATTGAACGGCAGCATGATTAACGTCGGCTGCACATAGGATCCAAGATAGCCGCCCAATCCACGCTCTTCGATCCCGAACAACGGCACGGCGACAAATACGCTCAGCGCGAGCGCGACCGTCGTCGAAAGCGACCCTGTCGGCGGCTCGTAGCCCGGAATGACCGTAGCGAGGCTCGCCGCCGCGACGAACAGAAAGAGCGTGCCTAAAAAGCCGAGATACTTGTGCGGCTCACTCAATCCCACTTCTTTAATTTGTTTCACGATGCCCGTGACGACGATCTCCAACAAGTTCTGCCAGCGGGAGCGTTCCAAACCCTTGGCCAGTTTGCGCGTAATCAGCCACGACCCAATGACCAAAACGAGCATCAGCGCCCAGGTGAACGCGATAGTGGCGTTGAGTTTGAGAAACCCCAGGCGCCAAAAGATCATCTCGTCAGGGCTAAGGCGCATGGCTGCCCTCCGAAACCTGAGCGGGGCGCGTCTGCACCGGCGACCGCGTGAACCATGTCACGACCAAGCGCGCCGCGATAAACCCCAGCAGGCATGCCAGCAGCGTCCTCCAACCGTCGCTAGCCACGAGGTAGAAGCCCGCCAGCACGACGCTCGTGCGCAGCAACAGGCTGCCCAAAAACCACAGCGCCGCATGTTCGGACGGCAATCCCTTGCGAATCGTCCACCACAGGCCGCCGAAGAAAATCACGCCGAGCAAGACGCCCGTCGCCAAGGCCGGCAAGAGGCTCGTAGTCTCAGCCATTACCGTTCTCCTGTTCCTCTCGCATTTCCTTTTCTTCCTTCGCCACCCAATGCCAGGCGTTGAAACAACCGACCGCAAGGCCGACGATCAGCAGGGCCAGCGTCCACGAATGGCGCGATGGGTAGCGACCATCAAGCCAGATGCCAAGCGCCGCGCCAAGCAGCGTTGGAATCGTCACTGACCACCCGATAAGCCCCATCATTCCCAAGCCGAACCAGACTCCCTGCGTCGGGTTGCGCCGCGCCTTGAGCTTACGCTCCGCCTTCGCGCCGACCTGCTCGCCGAGGGTAGGTCCGCCTTGCGGGGGTCTGCTGGGCGACCGCCTATTCATGTTCCAAGCTCGCGAAGCGGTGGAGAAATCCAGACTCCAATTTCGCCATGACCGACCGTACGCTTTGCTCTTGCTCGTCCAGTGCGAGAAACTCCCGCTCCACCGCCTCGCGCAATTGGGCGAGGTCCGCCCCGCCCAGCCCTCGACGCACGGAGACAAGCACATTCGGACCGGTCTTGACGAGCACCCCTTCATCCACCGCCACGTAGGCCTCGCCCTCGCCTTGGGTTTCGTAGATCAAGATTCCCGGCGTGAGCGCCGCGACGCAGTCGAGCCGGTGCGGTAAGAGGCCAAACGAGCCTTCGCTCGTCTCCGCGACGATGCGCGACACGCCGGTCTTCTCGGCGAAGACCTCGAAGGGCAGCAGGACCTTAAGATTCATCGATGGCGGCATCTGTAGCCTCCGGTTGAGGTTTCGCCTGGATCTCGGATTTGGCGGCGGCGGGCTTCTCCTTTCCTTTTGCCTCTTCCACCGTGCCAATCATGTAGAGCGCGCTCTCCGGGTAGTCTTTGAACTCGTCGCGTAGGATGCGCTCACAGCCGCCCAGCGCATCCTCGAGGCTGACGAGCTTCCCTTTGAGCCCGGTAAATTGCTCGGTTGTGAAGAAAGGCTGGGTGAGAAAGCGCTCCAGGCGGCGAGCGCGGGCGACTACCGCGCGGTCTTCGGGCGAAAGCTGCTCGAGACCGAGCATGGCAATGATGTCCTTGAGCTCCGCGTATTTCGCGAGCGTATTGCGGACCTCCCGCGCCAAGTCGTAGTGCCGTTCTCCAACAATGCCCGGCGTGGCCATCTTAGATCCGGATTGCAGCGGGTCGATGGCCGGATAGAGGCCCTCGCTCGCCCGCTTGCGCGAGAGCACGATGGACGCGGAGAGGTGCGAGAAAGCATGCACGGCCGCAGGATCGGTGAAATCGTCGGCCGGCACGTACACCGCCTGGATTGACGTGATAGCGCCTGTGTCAGTGTTGGCGATGCGCTCTTCCAACCCGGAAAGCTCGGTTCCCATGGTGGCCTGATAGCCCAAACGGGACGGCATCTGTCCCATTAAGCCGGCGACCTCGGAGCCCGCCTGAATGAACCGGAAAATGTTGTCGATCAGCAGCAGCACGTCGCGGTGTTCGTCGTCTCGGAAATACTCAGCCATGGTCAGCGCGGCGTGCCCCACTCGGAAGCGACTGCCCGGCGGCTCGTTCATCTGGCCGAAGATCATCACCATGTCCGGTAGCACGCCGGCTTCCTTCATGTCGCGGTAGAGCTCCTCTCCTTCGCGGCAACGCTCGCCGATTCCGCAAAAGATGCTCACGCCCTGCTGGCGACCGACCATGTTGTGGATCATCTCGGTGAGCAACACGGTCTTGCCCACACCCGCGCCGCCAAACAGACCCGCCTTGCCCCCGCGCTCCAGCGGCGCGAGCACGTCGATGACCTTGATCCCGGTTTCAAATACTTCAGACTTGGTGGAACGCCGCGCCAACGGCGGCGGGGAGCGGTGCACGGAACGCCATTCGACGTCGGACAGAGCCCCTTCGCGGTCGATCGTGTTGCCGAACACGTCGAACATGCGGGAAAGAACTTGCTTGCCCACCGGCGCCTTCAGCGGCCCTCCGGTATCCTCCACCGCCATGCCTCGAGCGAGGCCTTGGGTAGGGGTCAACGCAATTCCACGCACCTGGTGCGCATCGAGTTGAGCCAGGACCTCCATGGCGATCTCGCCGTTCTTCGCGTGCAGCAAGGAGTAAATGGGCGGCAGGCGCGCCTCGAACCGGATATCCACCACGCTGCCGCGCACTGAGACGACCGCGCCCTGATTCAAGACGCCCGCCTCGGCCTGCTGGTTCTGTAGTGTTGGTGAGAGTTCCGCTTCCATGGCTCCTCTCGTCCTCAGAGCTCCTTGCGGATGGACTCCAATTCCCGGCGACGCTTTGCGGTGACTTCGGGATAGGCCATCTTGATCGCATGGAAGGCCTCGAGAATGACTTGGGATACGATCAGCCGGGCATTCTTCTTGTCGTCGGCGGGAATGATGTACCACGGAGCGCTGGCCGTGCTGGTTGCGTTCAGACAGTCCTCGTAGGCCTGCATGTAGAGCGACCAACATTTCCTTTCTCGAACGTCCGCGAGGCTAAACTTCCAGTTCTTCTCCGGCTCATCGATACGATCCCGGAAGCGCTTTGCTTGCTCTTCCTTGGACAGGTGGAGAAAGAACTTGATGATCCGCGTGCCATTGCGGTGGAGATGCGCTTCCAGATCCACAATAGACCGATAACGATCTCCCCACACGGTCTCCAAGTCAGGCTGCTGATCGGGTAAATGCTGATTGAGCAGGAGCTCCGGATGCACCCGAACGATGAGCACTTCCTCGTAGTAGGAGCGATTGAAGATGCCGATCCGGCCGCGTTCTGGAAGATGTCGCGTCGTTCTCCACAGAAAGTCGTGGTCCAGCTCTTCCGCGCTCGGCTGTTTGAAGCTGAACACCTGGCAGCCCTGGGGATTGACGCCGGACATGACATGCCGAATGGCGCCGTCCTTGCCCGCCGCGTCCATTCCCTGAAAAATCAACAACAGCGCGTAACGATCGGAGGCATAGTGCAGCCGTTGCAGGTCGCTCAACTCCTCCACGGACTCCGCCAGCAGCTTGTGATACTCCTTCTTTGACTGGAAAATGCGCTTCACCGTGGTCGGCCGCTCACTGAGGTTGACCTTCTCTCCGGGGTGCACCCGAAAGTTATCTATGTCGATGGCTGTCTTCATGCGCTTTTCTCTTGCGCGGGTAGAGGAACCTCGTCCCCGTCGTCTTGCCGGCGTTCGATCACCCGCGGCGAAGGTTGAAACCAAAACCTCGACCGTACAGTGATCCACGTACAGTGATCCAGACGTGTCTGAGCTTATTCACGGTTCAGATCCCACTTCCAATTTCGGATCTCCGGCAGGTCCTGCCCATGCTTGTCGATGTACCGCTTGTGTTCGATGAGCTTGTCCTCGAGATTCTGCTTTAGCGCGGCGCCCTTTTGGCCTGTCTGCGGCAAGCGGTTGATGGCGTCCATCGCCAGGTGGAAGCGGTCCAGGTCATTCAGCACGGTCATATCGAAGGGAGTGGTGATGGTCCCTTCCTCCTTGTAGCCGCGGACGTGCATATGGTCGTGGTTGGTGCGGCGGTAGGTCAGCCGGTGGATCAACCACGGGTAAGCATGGAAGGCGAAGATGATCGGCTTGTTCTTGGTGAAAAGCGCGTCGAACGCCTCGTCGCTCAATCCGTGCGGGTGCTCGGCTTGCGGCTGCAGCTTCATCAGGTCGACGACGTTGACGACGCGAACTCTTAGCTCGGGCAGATGCTCGCGCAGGATGGATACGGCGGCGAGCGTCTCGACAGTGGGCACGTCGCCGCAACAGGCCATCACCACATCCGGCTCCAAGCCTTGATCATTGCTGGCCCATTTCCAGACGCCGATGCCCTCGGTACAGTGCTTGACGGCGGCGTCCATCGTCAACCACTGCGGCGCTTGGTACTTGCCCGCGATGACGACGTTGACGTAGTGGCGGCTGCGCAAGCAGTGATCCCAGACCGAGAGCAGACAGTTGGCGTCCGGCGGAAGATAGACGCGCACGACGGAGGCCTTCTTGTTCACGACGTGATCGATGAAGCCGGGGTCCTGATGCGTAAAGCCGTTGTGCATTTGCTGCCAAACATGGGATGCCAGCAGGTAGTTCAGCGATGCGATCTTCCGCCGCCAGGGCAGTTCCGCCGTGACCTTCAGCCATTTGGCGTGCTGATTGAACATCGAGTCGATGATGTGAATGAACGCCTCGTAGCAGTTGAAGAGCCCGTGCCGGCCAGTGAGCAGGTAGCCTTCCAGCCAGCCTTCGCATTGATGCTCGCTCAGCATCTCGATGACGCGACCTTGCAGAGCGAGGAACTCATCGTTGTCCTGCGTTCGTGCGTCCCACTGCCGGCTGGTCTCGTCGAACACGGCGTTCAGGCGATTCGATAGCGTTTCGTCGGGCCCGAAGATCCGGAAATTCCGCTGCTCCTGGTTGAGCTTCACCACGTCGCGCAGGAATACGCCGAGCTCGTGCGTGTCCGCCGCGTTAACGGACCCGGGCGACGGCACCTCGACCGCGTATTCGCGAAAGTCCGGCATGACCAGGTCACGCAGCAGCAGCCCGCCGTTGGCGTGGGGATTGGCGCCCATGCGGCGATCACCCTGCGGCGCGAGCTCCGCCAGCTCCGGTTTCAACCGGCCCTGCTCATCGAAGAGCTCCTCCGGGCGGTAGCTTCGCAGCCAGTCCTCCAAAATCCGGAGGTGCTCCGGGTGGGCGGCGGGATCGGAAAGCGGCACTTGGTGGGCGCGGAAAGTCCCCTCGATTTGAACGCCGTCGACCCATTTGGGTCCCGTCCAACCCTTCGGCGATTTGAGGACGATCATCGGCCAGCGAGGGCGCATCGTGTTGCCGTCCGTGCGAGCGCTGCGCTGGATCCGCTTGATCTCTTCCACCACACGGTCGAGGGTCGCGGCCATCGCCTCGTGCATCAGCTCGGGGTCGTCGCCCTCGACGTAGTAAGGGATCCAGCCGCAACCTCGCAAGCACTGGTCCAGTTCCTCCGGCTCGATGCGTGCGAAGACGGTCGGGTTCGCAATCTTGTATCCGTTCAGGTGCAAGATCGGCAGCACGGCGCCGTCGGTCGCCGCGTCCAGAAACTTGTTGGAATGCCACGCCGTAGCCAGCGGACCCGTCTCCGCTTCGCCGTCGCCCACGACGCAGGCGACGATCAGATCAGGGTTGTCGAAAACGGCCCCGAACGAATGGCTGAGCGAATAGCCTAGTTCCCCGCCCTCGTGGATCGAGCCGGGACACTCCGGCGAGGCGTGGCTGGGAATTCCTCCGGGAAACGAGAACTGAAGAAAGAGCTTCTGAAGCCCGGCCTCATCCTGGCTGATGTCGGGATAGATCTCGCTGTACGTGCCCTCCAGGTAAGTGTTGCCCACGACGGCCGGACCGCCGTGCCCGGGGCCGCAGACGTAGATCATGTCGAGGTCGTATTTCTTGATGACCCGGTTCAAATGCACGTAGATGAAGTTCTGCCCGGGGGTGGTGCCCCAGTGGCCGAGCAGCATGTGCTTGATATCCGTGAGCGCCAGCGGCCTCTTCAGCAGCGGATTGGCGAACAGATAGATCTGTCCGACCGACAAATAGTTCGCCGCGCGCCAATAGGCGTCTATTTTGCTTAACAATTCCGGGCTCAGTGTGTTTGCTTCTGTTTCCATGTTTCGCAATCCATTGCCTCTTTATCGCTTGCTGTCGTATCACTCGCGTTCCGACGGCGCCGTCATAGATCGTGGATCACTTGAGGAGGGAAGGCGGCCCGCAAGGCGTTCAGCACGGCCAGAACGTCGATGACTTCCTGAGTGATGGCGCCGCTTACCGGACTTAAGTGACCGCCGGCTGCGAAGACCATGCCGATGACGCTCAGCGCCATGCCGCCCACCGCGCTCTGCAACGCGATGACTCGCATCCGGCGGCTGATGTGCATGAACTCGTCCACCTTCTCGAGGGAGTTGTCCATCACCACGACTCCCGCCGCTTCGGCGGTGACATCGCTGTTCTGTCCGATCGCCATACCGACGGTGGCGGCCATCATTGCCGGAGCGTCGTTGATGCCGTCCCCCACGTAAAGGGTCTTGGCGGCGGCTGTCTCCTCCCGCACGATGGCGAGCTTCTCTTCGGGACTCTTCTCAGCGTAGACGTCGGTGATGCCTACCTGCTCGGCGAGGTAGCGCACCTCCGACTCGCGATCCCCCGACACGATCAGCACGCGTGAGAACTGGTGTTTTGGACCCAGATGGCTGACGAAGGAGCGGCTCTCCGCCCGCGGCGCGTCACGGAAGCGCAAGGCCGCCGCATAGCGTTGATCGATCGTCACCACGCACTCGAGCCCGCCGGCGACAGGCGGAAGCTGATCGAGACCCGCGACCTGTTGAGCGCCAAGCCGGCCGCGGCTGGTGACTTGCACCTGGCGGCCGGAAACGGTTCCGCGCAGACCCTGGCCGGGCGGCTCGCTCACCTCGGCGGCCTCCGGGAGCGGAATCCCGTCCGCCTTCGCCGCCGCCAGAATGGCGTGCGCCAGCGGATGTTTCGAGTAGCGCTCCAGACCCGCCACGAGGGTCAGCACTTCCTTTTGGGCGAAGCCCGGGGCGACGAGTTGTTCGGTCAGCTTCGGCGCGCCGTAAGTCAGCGTTCCGGTCTTGTCGAAAATCGCGGTGCGACACTCGGCGATCCGCTCGAGCGCCACCGGGCTCTTGACGATGATCGCCCGGCGGGCGCAAAGGGAAATCGAGCCGATGATGGCGATCGGTATCGCGATCAGCAGCGGGCATGGCGTGGCGATCACCAGCACAGCCAGGAAGCGAATGGATTCTCCGCTGAAGGCCCAGGCGAGCAGCGGCTACCGTCAGCGCCACCGGAGTATAGATCGCGCCCAAGCGATCTCCCAGACGCCGCAACTGCGGTCGCTTCGCCTCGGACTCGCGCATGACTTCCATGATCTTTGCGTAGCGCGAATCGGCGGCGCGCTTGGTCGTGCGGATGGTCAGAGCCGATTCTCCGTTGATCGCGCCCGAGATCACCGTCGAGCCGGAGGTCTTGGTAATCTCGAACGGCTCGCCCGTCAGGTAGGATTCATCCATCACGCCGTGTCCCTCGATCACCACGCCGTCCACCGGGCAGATGTCATGCGGGTAAATCACGAGCGTGTCGCCCACGGCGACCTCGTGCAGCGCCACATCCACGATTTCCGATTCCCGTTTCCGATGGGCGATCGAAGGCATCCGCTTTGCTAGCGCGGCCAGCACCGAAGAGGCGCTGCGCAACGCGTAACTCTCCAGCGCTTCACCTCCCGAGAGCATCAGGACGATAATCGAGCCGGCCAGGTATTCGCCCAGCAGGATGGAAGTGACGATGGAAATGCCGCCCAGCAGATCGGAACCGAATTCCCGCTTCAGGAGCTTCCGAAGCAGGTCATACAGAAGCGGCGGACCGCCGAGAGCGAGCGTCGCCAGCAAGGGGATCCGGTAAGCGCCCGGACTGCTGTGGAAGCCGAAGCGGAGCGCCACGATGCAAAAGCGATGGCGACGATCGAAAACGCCGCGATGACCGTGGTCTTGCGGCGCCGCAGACCGAACGGCGGCTCTTGACTCAACTGTGTCTCCGCCCGCTTCTCCGAAGCGACGGCGGGGGGATAGTCCAAGGTGGCCTTCATGCCGAATCTCCGCTTTGCAAGCGGTCAGGAGCGACGACGGCGGAGCCTCGAACTGAATTCATCGCCGGTCGTTAGCTTCAGTGGAACACGCCAAGCATATAGGCGATGAGTAGGATCACCAATACTGTGCCCACTCCTGTGCCGGCCCCGCCGCTGGGACCCCAACGGCTATGGCCGTAGTACCCTCCGCCGACGCCAAACAGCAACACCAAAATGACGATGAGTAAGAGCATTGTCCGTTCCTTCTTTCTTCTGAGTCCTATAGCCCCGGTTGGCTTCTTTGAACTCAGCCCTTCCGGCGTGCCGCCCAAGAGCCTGCCGCGCAAGGCCGACGCTCGCCGTCAGTTCACCAGTGGGAAGCACGCCGCGTACCATCTTGCATGTCCCCTGGATTCGCAGGATTCACAGGGATCCGGAGCGACCCTGATTGCCCGACACCTGACCGAGACTGGCCATATGACCAAATACGGTCACTTGTCTTGGAGCGAGGCAGCCTCGAGGAAACGACAGACTTCCCGGGCAATCATCAGTTCTTCATCGGTACGGATCACACGGACGGCAACCCTGCTTGCGCCGGTGGAAATCAGCGCTGAGCCCGCGGCGTTCCTGGCTTCGTCGAGCTCGATACCGAGAAATCCCAAACCGCTGCATACGCGGGCTCGCACTTCCACGGAGTTTTCGCCGATGCCGCCTGCGAACACCAGCGTCTCCACTCCGCCGAGGACGGCCGCGAACGCCCCGATCCATTTGCGGGTTTGGTAGCAGAACAGCTCGACCGCCTCGGCGGCGCGGACATCGCTGTTCTGCCGCTCGATCAAATCGCGCATGTCGGAGCTGGTTTCTGAAACCCCCAGCAGGCCGGACTCATGATTGATCAAATGGTTGAACTGCTCGGGCGACAGATTCTCGGAGCGCATCATGTACCAGGCGACGCCGGGATCCAAGTCGCCGGGTCGCGTGCCCATCGGTAATCCGGCTGCCGGAGTGAATCCCATGCTGGTTTCGATGCTCTTGCCGCCTTGGACCGCCGCCAAGCTTGCTCCACCGCCAAGGTGAGCCAGGATCACCCTGCCTTGAGCCGTCTTCGCATCGGCCACGCGAGCCAGTTCGTCCATGAGGTAGGCATAGGACAGGCCGTGGAAACCGTATCGTTGAACGCCCTGCGCGTCGAACCGGCGGGGGATCGGCAAGAGCCGGGCCACACGCGGCATGCCGCTGTGAAACGCCGTGTCAAAGCAGGCGACTTGAGGCAGCTTCGGCTGACGCTGCCGGAACGCCTCGATCAGCAGGATCTCCTGAGGCAGATGGTCCGGGTCATAGGGACTGATGCGACGCAGCTCCTCTAACAGGTCCTGCGTCACACGCTCGGGCCGGGTATAGCTCATGCCGTGGACCACGCGGTGTCCCACGGCCCTGACCGAAGCAAAATCAATCCGGCGTTCGAGCCAATCGATGAGGAAATCCGCCGCCGAGCTGTGATCGGAGGCTTCCAGGCTGCAACTGTCCCGCCGGTTCCCAGCCGCATCGCTGAATGTCAGATTCGTGCCGGGCAAGCCGATGCGGTCAACCTTCCCATGAAGATGTCGTTGGGGCGCCTCCTCCGTCTCATACAGCGCGAACTTGATGCTCGACGAGCCGCCGTTGATCGTCAGGACCAATGGTTTGCCTGGTTTCGCCGATGATGTTTCCATCATTCCCGAACCTTCAATCCGAACGAGGCCAGCTTTGAGCGGGTTGCCTTGTAATCCGTGTGAAGGATGCTGCGAATCCCCAAACCTTGCGCGACCTGGACGAACAGGGCGGTGTTTTCGATATAGACCACCTGCCGGGCCGGCGTCTGAGCGAGGTCCAGCGCAAGCCGAAAGATGTCCGTGTCGGGTTTGCGCATCCGGACGAAGCAGGAGGAAACAAAACAATCCACAAACTTGTCGAGCTTGAACTTGCGAATCCGATACGCATTCAGCTCGCGCGCTTCATTGCTGACCACGACGATCTTGAGCCCGTGCCGGACCTTGAGCTGAGCGCACATCTCGATCATCTCGGGGTAAGGTTTCGATTGCGCGAACAGGAACCGCTCGAACTGAGCCCTGGTAAACGGTCGCTTTTGGTTGAAGACCACGCGGCCCAGATATTCTTCCAGGGTGAGCTTTCCCTCCTCGTAGACGGCGAAGTTCAAGTGGTGCCGATCTTCCATCTCGGCCCACTCCAGCTTGAACTTCGTCGCCGCCCGTTTACGGGCGTGATGGTCCCAGCCGTTGGTGAGCAGTACGCCGCCTATATCCAGAAACAACGCTGTGATCGGCATTGCTAGGCCGCCACTTCCTGCACCGGACGCAGGCAAGCAATGACGTCCTCACGGCTCATCATGCCGACCACCTGAGCGGTCGCCTATTATTCGGAGCCGGTTCACATCCGGTCGGGTCAAAAGTGTTGTCATGTCGCAGTGTCTCTCCTTGCTAGCGGTGGCGGTGACCGCCGCCGCGGCGGACCAACGGGCCTTGGCCCTTGGAAGCCCAATCAACGCTGCCACACGATTCGCGCGGTTTCCAGGGGGACGGCAACCCCGTCAAAGTGCGGTATCACGCGCGCTGTGTAGTCGGAAGCCGGACGAGTCGCGGGCGCCTGTGCGCGATAAGCGTAGCCGCCGTACGCCCCCGCGAGTTTATGGACGCGCTGCATCTCCCGCCGCTCTGGACCGCCGCCGTTAACGCCGTCGGCATAGAGCTCCACCCGCACCGCATTCGGGTCGAGACCGTCGAGATAGACCTGAACCTCGAAGACGTGCCGCTCGCCATTGGTCTCGACCGTGAGCTCGCCAAAGCGCACAGCAGGCCACTCCTTTTCCACGGCGTGCCGCCAATCGACCATTTGTCCGCCCTCCGCTGCTCCGGCCGCGCGCTTGCGGTACGTTTCCGCAGCCGGGAGGTAGTGCTGCTCGGTGTATTCGCGCACCGTGCGGTCGGCGGAGAAGCGGGGCGTCAATTGCGCCATGCTCTCGCGCATCCGCTGGATCCATGCCGTGGGAATACCCTGCTCGTCGCGGGTGTAGAACTCGGGGATCACCTCCCGCTCGAGCAGGTTGTAGAGCGCGTCGGCCTCGGCCGCGTCCCACTCAGGATCGTCGCCGTGCTCTTGGCCGTCCCCAAAGGCCCACCCGACTTCGGGCGTGTAGGCCTCCGCCCACCAGCCGTCTAACTCCGACAGGTTGAGGCCCCCGTTGACGAGCACCTTCATCCCGCTCGTCCCGCTGGCTTCCCAGGGCCGCCGCGGCGTGTTGATCCAGACGTCGACCCCTTGCACCAAGTGCTCGGTCAACAGCATGTCGTAGTCACTGAGAAAGATCGCATGCGGGCGCGTCTCGGGCCGCCGGATGAAATGCATCCATTCCTGAATCAGGGCCTGTCCAGCCTCGTCCGCCGGATGCGCCTTGCCCGCGATGATGAGCTGCACCGGCCGCTGGGGATTGCTCAACAGTCGAAGCAGTCGCTCAGGGTCGTGGAGCAGCAGGTTCGGTCTCTTATAGCTCGCGAAGCGGCGTGCAAAGCCCAGCGTCAGCGCGTTGGGATCAAACAGACGTTCAGCGGCTTCGGACACCTCGGGCGGCGCGCCGGCGGCGGTCAGGTCCAGCGACAATCGTTGGCGAGCGTACTCCACAAGCGACTCGCTGGCGTCGCTGCGAAGCTGCCATAGCCTGCCGTCGGAGACCCGGCGAATGTCCTGACCCAGAGTCTCCGTCGTCCCGAGCCAACGATCCTTTCCACTGCTTTGCGTCCAAAGATCGTCGGCCGGCGCCGAGTCCCAGGTGGGCATGTGGACTCCGTTGGTGACGTGTCCGATCGGGATTTCGTCCTCCGGCCAGTGCGGAAACAGAGGCAGAAAGAGGCGCCGGCTCACCTGCCCGTGCAAGCGGCTCACCCCGTTCACCGCCCCGCTCCCACGGATGGCCAGATGCGCCATGTTGAAAGGCTCGGAAGAGTCGGTCGGGTTCCGGCGGCCCAGGGCCAGCAAATCGTGGACGGCAATGCCGAGCTTCTCTTCGGCATACCCCCCAAGATATTGCTCGATGAGAGCGGGCGCAAAGCGGTCAAAACCGGCGGCCACCGCAGTGTGGGTCGTGAAGAGATTGCCCGCTCGCGTGATCGCCATGGCGACCTCGAAGGGCTGCTTTGTCTCGTCCATGAAAGTGCGGGCTCGCTCCAACACGGCGAACGCCGCATGTCCTTCATTCAGGTGACAGATTTCCGGCTCTATGCCGAGGGCGCGGAGCAGCCGCCATCCGCCGATCCCAAGGAGCAGCTCTTGCTTGAGACGCAGCTCCGGCCCGCCGCCATAGAGCTCGCTCGTAATCCCCCGATGAGCGGGGAAGTTCGCAGCGTCATTGCTGTCAAGCAGGTAGAGCTTCACCCGGCCGACCCGGACCTGCCAGGCGCGCAGCCAGACCGAGTATCCAGGCAACTCGATCTCCAACCGCAGCCACTCTCCGTTCGGCTGGCGCAGCGGCGTGATCGGCAGTTGTCCGGGATCGTTGTAGGGGAAGAGCGCCTGCTGCGCGCCCTTCTTGTCGATTACCTGGCGGAAGTAGCCCTGTTGATAGAGCAGTCCCACGCCGACCACCGGCACACCCAGATCGCTCGCGGCCTTGAGTTGATCGCCGGCGACGTTGCCAAGCCCGCCCGAGTAGATGGGCAGCGCTTCACTCAACATGAACTCCATGCTGAAGTAAGCGGCGCAGGTTAGGGCCGTCCCCTGATGGCTCTTCTGAAACCAAGCGGGCGCCGCGGCGGCTTGCCGGCTGGCTTCGATTAGCCCATCCACCTTCTTGCGGAAGACAGGGTCGGCCAACACGCTCTCGATGCGGTTCCGCGAGACCGTCTGCAGGACGACCCAAGGGTTGTGCGTGATTGACCACAATTCGGGATCGAGCTTCCGCCACACCTCGTCGGTCGCATGATTCCAGGACCAGCGCATGTCGAGGGCAAGTTCCGCCAGGGAATCGAAGCCGTCGATTTCGGTCGGTAGAAGGTTGTAGATCGGGTGGCTGACGCGCGTCGGTTTGCTCATGTTTTCACACGCCTGGTTTTCCAGCCGGTGTCGCCGGAGAAGGAATGCACGCGCCGTGCCAAACCGCGGAACCGGCAATCCGGGGCGCGGGAAGCGTGCGGCCGCTCGACTGGTAGACTGAAGGGTCCCGGCGAATCCGTTTTTGAGCAATGTCCTCCAATGCCCCTAACTCCAGGCAAGCCCGGCCTGGTGATCATGATCACGGTCGCCTCGAACGTATCGAGAAGATTTTGTCCGAGGCCGGCGGCGTCTCCCGGCGCCGCGCCGCGGAACTGATTCGCGCGCAGCAAGTGACGATCAACGGCGAAGCGGCTGCGCTCGGCGCGAAGGTCAATCTCGACTCCGACAGCATCCGCATCGATGGCGTCCGTATCGCGGCCCCTATCAAGGACTATCACTATATTTTGCTCAACAAGCCTGCGGGATACGTCACGACCCGCTCGGACCCGGAGAAGCGCTCCACGGTCATGGATTTGATTCCGGCGCGCATGCGAAGAAAAGTCGTTCCCGTGGGTCGCCTCGACTATCACACCGAAGGTCTCCTGCTGCTGAGCGACGATGGCGACTTCAGCCAGCACGTGATGCATCCCAGGTACGGCTGCAAGAAAACCTATGAGGTCAAGGTCAAAGGCGTCCCCGCCGAGGCGGCGATCGTGAAGCTGGCCCGGGGGATCACCCTATTCGGAAAACGGACGAGGCCGGTTTCGATCTCCGCAATGAAGGCGCCGCGAGGGCCTCGCAAGATTCTCAACAATTCCTGGTGGTCCGTCATTCTGACGGAAGGGCGAACGCGGCAAATCCGGGAGATGTTTTTTCGCATCGGTCATCCGGTCATGCGTCTCCGAAGAGTGGCGATTGGGAGTCTGAAGGACCGTCGTCTTCCGTCCGGCGCTTGGCGTGACCTGACTGAGCACGAAATCCGATCGCTGCTTCAAATAGGAGACGCCGCCGAAGATCGCGCTCGTCCAGCCCCGGCTCGGCCCAGGACGTTGAAGGCGGGACGGACGAGCCGGAGCCGCTAGCGGTCCCGATCCGGCGAGGGTTGAAGGCTCACTGCCGCCGATGGCGCCGGTCATCCGGCTAGCCCGCCAATTGAACCCGCAGCTCAAGACGCTCGGTATTGTCTGGAACCCCGCCGAGTCGAACTTCGAGATCTTTACGGTCGAAGCCCGGCGCGTCAGCAAAGGGTTGGGCATTGAGCTGCTCGAGGCTACGGTCCACAACTCGGCCGGCGTGTTCGAGGCCGCGATTTCGCTGGCGGCGCGCGGCGCCGAGCCGTTGTTGATGAGCGGGCGTTAGGTACGAAATCTACGACGAGACGTCCGCCCGATCGTGACGCGGCGGCATGGCGAAAAACTCGGCAACCTGCGCCCGTGGTAGCCGCTTCCACCGGATTTTCTCGTCTCCTTGTGTCGCCGGGCGGCGCGGATCGGCGATCATAAGCTATGGACATCAATAGGATCCTCGACGAGCTTCGTGCGGAGTTGGAAGCGATCGACAACTCCATCGCGGCTCTCGAGAGTCTGGCTGTCGACAAAGGCGGCAAGAAGCGCGGCCGACCGCCCGGTTGGCTCGTCGACGCCCGCAAGCGCAAGGCCCAAGAGCCCAAGGCGACGTCCTAGCCGCCGAAAGCCGCGCGCCCGCTCGTCCCCGACGAGAATTGCTTCTGGCGGGAAGGCGCTCGAGAAAAGCGTCGCCGGCTCGATTGTTCCCGCGTAAATCAGCCGTAGCGCGCTACTGGAACGCCGCCGTCACGACGTTGGCGTCCTTGCCGTCGATCATGACCTCGATGTCGACCTCGCCGCCGCCGATGAGCGAACGCGGCAGCGGACCCACGTTCAACTGGTCGAGGCCCGCGAACTGCATCTGGTCCACGGGACCGCTGTAGGGCGCCTCGATTCCGTTGACCTTCACCGAAACGTTTCCCATGTGATTGCGCATGCCGGTGCAGTACAGAAATATGTAAAGCTGCGAGCCCTCCGGCCCCATGTCGAGGGGAATCGGAGCCAGCGAGCCGTCGAAGATCACGCCGTCGGTGCGCGAGCCGTCGGGATTCACGCGTAAGAAAACGGCAGCGGCCACGCCCTCGCCGTTGCTCGCGGCCGAGAAAATGCCCGGAGACACGGCCGCTATTTCGACCGTGTCTTCGGCCACGATTTGGTTGTCGCGCTTCACCGTCACAACCGCTTCGCCAAACGCGACGCCCGCCGGGATCAAGTAGTTGATTTGCTTCGGACTGACGACGTAGATCCGCGCCGCGTGCATCTCGCCCGCGCTGTCGGTGATCGTCACCGTGACGCCTCCAAGCGTCGTCGGAAGATCGTAGCCCACTTCGGTGGCGGCGGCGAGGTTCGAGCCGAATGCCGCGACGAACGCTTCCGGCGCCAGCCCATGCTTTGCGAAATAGCTCGCGCCGTTCAGATGCGTGATCGTCGCCCCGCCAACCCGCGCCAGCGGCGTCGCAATGCCTCCGCTCTGCAGGACCCCGCGCATAGCGCCTGTGTCGTCGTCGATGTTTGTGTAGGCGCCGGCCCAGCGGGGCGGCTCGTCGCCCGGAAAGGTTTGGTCGATCAGGATGCTCCCTTTGTCGGAGAGGTCGTAATCGCGATAGAGCCCGATGAGGGTTTCGCCGTTGGTGCAGGCGTAGACCTCGCCGCGTTTCTGGTAGTCATAATCGCCCCCATAAAACTCGCGCTTTTCTCCGGCCGCGGGGCACAGCTTCTCGACCGCGCCTTCGCCCCCGAACTCGTTCATCTTCGGAATCGCTTCGGCCTCATCAACCTGCATGAAATTGATGGGACCGATGATCGTCGACCCAAAGAAATCCGGGAACGACGCCCCCCAACTCCCGTTGAACGCGCCGTCGACGAAGACGCTGTCCGCGGCCAAGGCGGGCGCGGCGAATACTAAGACCAGCGCGCCAAATCGGCGAAATAACATCTGATTACCTCCTGGGCAGCCGGCGGCGAATCGGTTCGTCCGCTGGGGTGGGCAGGGTAACACGCACGACGACCGCGGGCTAAGCCGGCGGGAGCTTTGGGCCGAAAGCGAGGTCGCCCGGGAGTTGGAAGCGGTCGTCTACCAGGAGGGGTAGCGCACGGGACGATAGCGCGCCTTGCGCGGCACGGAAAGAAAAATCAGAGCGCCCGCCACGAAGCCCCCGACGTGGGCCCACCACGCAACTCCGCCGGCCTCGCCGCCGAACGAGGCGGCGCCCGAGAAGAACTGGATGGCGAACCAATAGATCAGGATCACCGCCGCCGGCAGCTCAACGGTCGTGATGAAGATGAACAAGAAGATGAGCGTCGTGATGCGCGCGTGGGGGAAGCGAATCAGGTAGGCCCCCATCACACCGGAGATCGCGCCGCTGGCGCCGATCGAAGGGATCGTCGACGAGGGGTCGCTGAGGTATTGGCCGAACGAAGCCGCCAGGCCGCAGACCAGATAAAACGCCAGGTAACCCCCGTGCCCGAGCTCGTCTTCCACGTTGTCGCCGAAGATCCACAGGAACCACATGTTCCCGATCAAGTGCAGGAAGCCCCCGTGGAGGAACATCGACGTGAACACGGGAACAAATGCCGGCACGAGGGGATAATCGCCTCCCAAGGCGGCGGTAATCTTGGCCGGCACGGAACCGAAGCTCATCACGAACATCTCGGCGTCGTTCGGTCCCGCCGAGAGCAGGCTGAATTGGTACAGAAAGACGACCGTGTTGACGGCGATGAGGCCGTAGGTGACGTAGGGGGCCCCGGCGGTCGGGTTGTGATCTCGGAGCGGAATCATCTCGCGATCGCAGCCCCGCGCGGGCTGCTCAGGTCATCCTAACGTCGATCGACTCTGCGGGAAAACTCGGCGTGCGCGCGCCGCTCCCCGTCGGCGACGAGCGCCTCGGCTTCGTCGCGAGTGCGAATGCCGCCGCGAGCGCCGAGCGCCTTGCAGTTGAGCGCCGCCATCGCATTCGAGAAATCGAGGATGCGGCCGATTGGCCAGCCCGCCAGCACGCCGAAGCAAAAGCCCCCGTGAAAGACGTCTCCGGCGCCGGTGGTGTCAATCGTATTGACGACAAAAGCGGGCGAATAATGGAAGCGACCTTCCTCGAGCGCGAGGCAGCCGTGCGCGCCTAGGGTCATCGCCGCGACCCGCATGCCGTATTCGCGCTGGATCAGCTCGAGCGCCTTGAAGGGATCGCGCTCGTTGGTCCACTGCTCGGGGAAGTTTGTGCTGGCGATCAGATAATCGACGTACGGCAGCACGCGATCGAAGCCGTGATAGATCGTGTCGACGTCGACGGTGACCGGGATGCCGTGCTCGCGAGCGATGCGAGCGGCGCGCTCGACGGCCGGAGTGTCGTGTCCGTCGATGTGCAGCAGTCGGGAACCGACGATCTGCTCGGGCGTGATGGATTCGGGGTCGAGGCGCAAGCACTCGTCGCGACGCCAAAAGACAGTGCGCTCGCCGGTGGAGCGGTCGATCACGATGTAGGCGGATTGATTGGCGCAGCCTTCGCGGACCTGGACATGCGTCGTATCCACGCCGGCTTCTTCGAGGCTTTCGAGTTGAATGCGCCCGCGAAAGTCGTCCCCGACAGTCCCGACGTACTTGGCCTTGAGGCCAAGCTTTTGACAGGCGACGACGGCGCTGGCGACTTGCCCGCCGACGCTGATCATCTCTTCTTGAAAAGGCTCTTTGCCGGCGTAAGACGGAAAGCGCGGCACAACAATCAAGGTGTCGGTGGCGTTGAGGCCGACGCCCACAACATCGAACGCGGACATAAGCGGCCAGTGTAACGGAAACCTCCCAGGGCAAGGGAGCGTAGAATGAGCGGCATGGGGAGAATTGCGATCTTGGCCTTCGCCGCAGCCGCGACGCTCTGCGCGCAGATTACGGTGCGGTCGGGGCAGACGATTCGAAGCACCGGCGCCGCGCTTCCTTCGACCGGCGTTTCATCGACACCGACGGCGGCGCCGCCGGCGGTGACCGGGACGCGGTCCGACGCGCGCATGGGCGCGGGCGGCGCCGGGATGCGAACCGGAAACATCGTTTATCCCGGAACTCCCAACGGCGGCCGGCCGGGGTCGATCACGTCTCCGGGCCTGCCGAATCCGCCGAGCCGGCCGACTTCCATCTTGACCCCCGGCACGCCTCCCCCGCCGAGCGTGCAGCAACCGCCGCCGGCTTCGCTGCGGAGCGACGGAGGCGGCGTGCGCGGGCGCGGACGGCATCGCGACCGGCTGTCGCCGAACCAGGCTGGGTACGTGCCGACTTACTGGCCGGTATACGGCTACGTCTATGAGTACGGCGGCCCGAGCGTGGTGGAAGTGCAGCCGGAGGTCGCGACGGATTCTCAGACGACTTACACCGTCGACGACGGTGCAGCGGAGCCGCCGGTGGGGACTCGGATCGAAGGGCGATCGAAAGTCTACGAAGTGCGCGAACAGGACAAGCCGGCTGAGGCGCAAGGCGACTACTGGCTGATCGCACTCAAGGGCGGGCTGATCTACGCGGCCGAGCGGTTTTGGATGCAGAACGAGACGTTCCGCTTCAAGACCATGGCCGGCAAAGAGTTCATCGTTTCACCGGTCGAGGTGGACGTGGAGTTCACCCAGGAATTGAACGGGGACCGCGGCCGCGAATTCCAGATGCCGTAAGAATTGGTTCGCAGGTTTCGCTCGACCCGAGTCGCTCAGCGCTCCGAGTGTTCAGCGATAAAAGAATTCTTTTGCGTTGAATCCAAAAACCTTAAGCGACGGTAAGCACTTCTTCGCTTGGTCGCCCCTGTCAAACTGGAGTCGTAAGAGTCCGTTGCCGGCGGGGCGCGCCGGCGGCGGAACACCTCGAGGTTCAAGCCATCCGCCCTGGGTTGTCGCTCATCCCCTGAAAGCGACCGTTTCGCAAAGGAACCGGTTCCTGACTTGCTGCTCCCAAACCGCGACGTGACCGCGGATTTGGCCTTCAAGCGCAGCGTCGAACGGCCCTCGGCAGTATGCGAGGGCCGTTCGGCGTTGTTTTCTCATCCACGCAAAGCCGTCGTGCGTCTCGAAGTGAGCCTCGCCGCCGGGCGGCCCTTCGACGGCGTCCTAAAAGCTCAGTAGCGGGTGATGAACTCGTGCTTGTTGAGCAGGGCGCGGGCGACAGTCGTCCAGCGCGTCAGCTCGTCCTTGTCGAGATTCCCGGGAGCTTTCCAGAAGCCCACCGTCAACAGCTCCTCGCCTGCCGTCGTCGAGTCGAGCAACTCAGTCAGAACGGCCTTTTCTTCCTCGGTCCCTTTGCGGTCGAACGCTTCGCGGAAGGCGAAATCGAGCCTCTCGTTCGTCCCCCTCCCGCCTTCCTGAATGATGCGGACGGCGAACGCCCGCGCCGCTTCCACGTAAGTCGGATCGTTGAGCAGCGTCAGCGACTGCAGCGGCGTGTTCGACACCGACCTATCGGCCGTGCACTCCTCGCGGGAGGGCGCGTCGAATGCCATTAGTGACGGGTGGAGGTACGTACGCTGCCAGTGCGTGTAGAGGCCGCGGCGCCACTGATTCTTGTCGTGGTCGGGCTCGTAGCGGCGCCTGGGGAAGTTGAGCTCTTGGTAGTAGTCCTTGGGCTGGTACGGTTTGACGCTGGGACCGCCCATCGTCGGGTTGAGCAGGCCGCTGACCTCGAGGGCGGCGTCGCGCACGAACTCAGCCTCGATGCGCTTGGGCGACTGCCGCGCATGGTAGCGGTTGTAGGGGTCGGCCTCGAGCAGCGCGGGAGTAGGCTCGCTCGAGCGGCGGTAGGCGTCGGTGAGCAGCATTGTCCGGACGACGTGCTTGACATCCCAGCCGCTCTCCATGAACTCGACCGCCAGCCAGTCCAACACGTCTTGGTGCAGCGGCGTCTCGCCCTGCGAGCCGAGGTCGTTGAGGGTCTTCGAAAGGCCCGTACCAAAGAACATCGCCCACATCCGATTGACGAAAACGCGCGCGGTCAGCGGGTTTTTCTTACTGGTGAGCCAAGCCGCCAAGTCGAGGCGCGAAAGGCGCTTGCCGTCGGCGGGAATCGTGTCGAGGAAATGCGGCGCCTGCGGCTCGACGATTTCGCCGCTTTCGTCCATCCAGTTGCCGCGCCCCAGCACGCGGATGACGCGAGGTTCGTCGCGCGCCTCCGTCACCAGACACTCGTCGGCGTGATCGTAAAGCGACTTCCGCTGGCGCTCGAGTCCGCGGATCTCGCGCCAATGCGGATTGGCCGCGGTCCACTTGTCGAACGACGGCTCGCCCTCGATCGGCAATTCGGGGAACGCGGCGTCGCTCACCGAGAAGCGCAGCCGGCCGGGGATGCGCTTGCTGGGTCTGCCCTCGGAGGCGATCATGATCTCCAGATCGCGCGCCGTGACCGGTTTGTCGAAAACGAACACCGCGCGGCGCACGCCTTCGGTCGCGGGCTCGCCGCGCCAGCCGGTGTGCGTGTTGGCGTCGGCGGTCATGTAGAGCGCGGCTTCGGGGTCTTCGCGGTCGGGGACGAACGACGCGAAGTTGACCTCGCGTCCGGCGGCGCGAAGCCCGACCTCGCTGAGCTCGAACTTCTCGTAGCCTTCGCCCTCGTAGGGCAGCACCTCGATCATCAGCGCCGTCGCCGCCTTGAAAGGCTGCGGCGCGTCGACGCGCACGATCGCCTTGTTGGCTTTCTTCTCGGGGTCGAGGTCGCGGGCGGAAACAATCTCGCCCTGGACGTCGAAGTCGATGCGGTCGCAGTCGTTGAAGTCCGGGTCGCCGCAGTCGTCCCACGCCTTCGTCGGCTCGAGCGTTCGCCAAGCTCCGGCGTTGGCATGCAGGTACTTGTCGAGGGCCTTCCGGTTCTTTGTGTTGTCCGCGAGCTCGCCGTCTCCCTTCCGAAGCTGGGCGAGTCGCCCGTCGATCGCGCCGACTTGCCGCTTCGCCTCGCGTGTCAACACGCGAGCGGTCGGGCCCCACTTCGCGCGGCCGTTGTAGACGCCTTCCTCGGTGACATCGGCGAAGAACGCCGCCATCTCATAAAAGTCCTTCTGGGCGAAGGGATCGAACTTGTGGTCGTGGCACTCGGCGCAGCCGAGCGTCGAGCCGAGCCAGGCGGTCGCAATGGTGCGAACACGGTCGGCGGCGTAGCGCACCAGATACTCCTTCTCTTGCGCGCCGCCTTCATTGGTCATGCGGCCGAGGCGGTTGAAGGCGCTGGCGACCACTTGCTGGTCGCTGGCGTGGGGGATCAGGTCGCCCGCGATCTGCTCCTTCGTAAACTCGTCGAACGGCATGTTTTCGTTGAACGCGCGGATGACGTAGTCGCGGAAGGGGTAGACGTTGATCGAGACGTCGCTGTGGTAGCCGACCGAATCCGCATAGCGCACCAGATCGAGCCAGTTCACGGCCATGCGCTCGCCGTATTCCGGAGAGGCCAGCATGCGGTCGACGAGCTTTTCGTAAGCGTTGGGGGACTGGTCGTTGACGAAGGCGTCGACCTGGTCGGGCGTCGGCGGCAGGCCGCGCAGGTCGAAGCTGAGGCGGCGGACGAGCGTGCGGCGATCGGCCTCTGCCACGGGCTCGAGGCCCTTGGCCTTCATGCTCTTACCGAGCAAAGAGTCGATGCCGGCGGGGCCGGCGGGCGACTTGGGGCGTTCGGGCGCGATGTAAGCCCAGTGGCCCTCATATTTCGCCCCTTGCTTGATCCACTGCTCGAGCAGCGTCTTTTGCTGCTGGGTGAGCGTCTTGTTGGCGAACTCGGGCGGCATCTTCGTCGCGTCGGTCGCGTTGATGCGCTTGACGAGCTTGCTGTCGGCGGGTGCGCCCGGCGCGATGGCGCCCTTGGCCACGGCGATTTCGCGCTGGTCGAGGCGCAAATCGGCCAAGCGCGAGTCCTTGTCGGGCCCGTGGCATTGGTAGCAGTTCTCCGACAGGATCGGTCGGATGTCCCGATTGAAGCGGATGTCCTGGGCTGGGAGAAACCCCGCAAGAAGAACCAAGGCGAAAAGGAAGCGAGCGGCCATACCGCCCCTTAGTTTAGTGCCAACGCGGTCGGCGTCTGCGATGCCTCGGTCGCGGACCTGCTAGATTGTTCCCGATGAGAGTTGATCGCCGTCGATTTTTCGCCTTGGCCGGAGCGGGAGCGCTGGCCGCTTGTTCAGGGAGCGAGGAACAGCCCGCGGCCGAGGCGCCGCCGGAAGCCGCGGCGACCTTCTCGAAGCCCATCGGCGCACAGCTCTATACCCTGCGCAGCATTCTGCCCGACAACCCGGGGCAGATCCTCAAGAACCTCGCGGCCATCGGCTACACCGAAGTCGAGGTGCTGCAGGACGGCTGGGACGACATGGCGCCGCTGGTCAAGGATGCGGGCCTCAAACCCGTGAGCATGCACGTCAGGCCAGGCGTGGTGACGGGCGATTTCGGCAAGGAAAAACGCATGTCGCACGACACGGCTGCATCGGCCGCGGAGTGGGCGGCGGGCTTCGGCATCGAGTGGTTTGTAATGCCCTACGTGCCGGACGATCAGCGCGGGACGACGGCTGACGATTTCAAAAAGTTGACGGCGAAGCTAAATGCCGCCGCCGAGGCCGCCAAGGCCGCGGGCTTGAAGTTCGCCTATCACAATCACGCCTTCGAGTTCGGTCCGCTGGGAGACACGACGCGGTTCGAGATTTTGATGTCTGAAACCGACGCGGACCTGGTGAAGCTCGAGTTGGACGTGTTCTGGGCGAAACTGGCGGGTCACGATCCGGCGCAGCTCATTCGCGATCTCAACGGCCGCGCGGCGTTGCTTCACCTCAAGGACCTCGCGCCGGGGACCGAGACGCAGTACAAGGAAGGCGCGCCGAAGGAGTGGTTCAAGGAAGTCGGTAACGGCGTGATCGATTTCAAGGCCGTGCTCCAAGCGGCGGAGCAGAACAACGTCGCGCACTACTTCGTCGAGCAGGATCAGACGCCCGGCGACCCGCTCGACAGCTTGCGGCAAAGCTACGCGTACCTGCGCTCCGTGGAGGTTTGATCCCGATGCTTCGTCTTGCTCGTGATCGTCGCAGTGTCTGTAGTCGGGCTGCTCTCCGCGCAGCTCGCCGAGAAGGCGAATGAGGGCTATCGCACCGAACAGGGCCGCGAGAATGTCGCGCGCGGCCTCGACAACCCGGACCGGGTGAAGGAGCAGAAGCCGCGCGCGTTGCTGAAGGAAATCGGGCTCCGCAAGGGCGACACGGTGGCGGACATCGGCACGGGCGTCGGCTTCATGATTCCGTTCTTTCTCGAAGTAGTCGGCCCTCAAGGGAAAGTGCTGGCCGAAGACATTCAGCAGGACTTTCTCGACAAGGTCATCGCGAAGAAAAAGGAAGAAGGCTGGACCAATGTCGAGACGGTCCTGGGCGGTCAGACAGACCCGAAGCTGCCGGCGGGGTCGGTCGATCTGGCGTTCATTCTCGACGCGTACCACCACTTCGAGAAGCCGGTCGAGACGCTGAAGGCGATTCGCGCCTCGCTGAAACCGGGCGGGCGGCTGGCTTTGGTCGACTTTTATCGGTTCCGCACGCGGGAAGGCCGCTCGGCCGAGTGGACGCGGAATCACATTCGCGCCGACCGCGATGAGTTCCGCGCGGAAGTCGAGCAAGCCGGCTTCACGTTCGAGCGGACGTTCGACCACTTGCCGTATCAATACGTACTGCTGTTCAAGAAGTAGCGCCGACGCTCAACTTTGGGCGAAGGCCAGCAGATCGGCGTTGAGGCGCTCCTTGTGGGTAGCCGCCAAACCGTGCGGGCCGCCTTCGTAGACCTTCAAAGTGGCGTTTGGGACGAGCTTTGCCGAGGCCCGGCCCGCAGCGTCGATTGGGACGATCTGGTCGTCGTCGCCATGCACGATCAGGGTCGGGACGTTGAACTTCTTGAGATCCTCGGTGAAGTCCGTTTCCGAGAAAGCCTTGATGCAGTCATAGGCGCTCTTGTGGCCGGACAGGATGCTTTGAAGCCAGAACGACTCCATCACGCCGCTCGAGGGTTTGGAGCCCGGCCGGTTGTAGCCGAAGAAAGGTCCGCTGGCTAGGTCCTTGTAGAATTGCGAACGGTCGGCGAGGGAAGCGGTGCGCAGCTCATCGAACACTTCGATCGGCAACCCCACGGGGTTCGCGTCGGTCTTGAGCATGAGGGGCGGAACCGAGGAGACAAGCGCGGCTTTGGCGAGGCGCTTGCCGCCATGCCGCCCGATGTAACGCGCGACCTCGCCGCCGCCGGTTGAGTGCCCGATGAGGATGGCGTCCTTCAAGTCGAGCGCGTCGAACAACCCGGCGAGATCATCAGCGTAGGTATCCATCTCGTTGCCGTCCCACGTTTGGGTCGAACGGCCATGGCCGCGGCGATCGTGCGCGATCGTCCGAAAGCCGTGGAACGACAGATGCAGCATCTGCGCCTCCCAAGCGTCGGCGGTCAGGGGCCAGCCGTGGCTGAATACGACCGGTTGGCCGCTTCCCCAATCCTTGTAGTAAATCTGTGCGCCGTCTTTTGCCGTGATGTATGGCATGGGGTTCTCCGCCAGTTTAATTTTAGGTCGGAGCTCGAGATGGAAGCATACGCCGGAGTTCTCTGCATTTGCGCCGGGCTTGAAAACGCTGGCCGATGCAGTAGCCGTTCGCAACCGGCTGATTGCCGCTTTCGAAACCGCCGAGGCGGAAGAGCGCCCGGCGGATCGCCTCGATTTGCTCACGTTCGTTCTCATCGGCGCCGGGCCGACAGGCGTCGAGAATGGCCGGCGCTCTTGCCGTATTCATTCGCTCGACGATTGCGTCCGTGGTCGGCAAGGGGTTCGCAGCGTTGCAAACGAGAACGTGAAGATGAGTGGGCGGCTTGCCTGGCTGATCGTCGCGCGCAGTCAGTGGAAGAAGAGCTTTGGCGCCCTCGAGCGCCCACGTCAGACCGCGAGCGGCGGCAAGCGGGCGAGGCCAAGCCAGAATTCTTCCACTCGACGCAGGACATCGGTGAAACGATCCAGGCCCAGCGGCTTGGCGACGTAGCAGTTGGCGTGGAGCCCGTACGCTCGATAGATGTCCTCTTGTGCGCGGGAGGTCGTAAGAACCACGACGGGGATTCTTTTCGTCGCGTCGTCCCGCTTGATCTGCTCCAAGACATCCTGCCCGCTCATACCCGGCAGGTTGAGGTCGAGCAGGATCAGGTTCGGGAGGACAGCGCCATGGAACGGCTCCTGCCGGCGCAACAGTTTCAGGGCGTCCTCGCCCGTCCCGACGACTTGGAGATGATGCATCGTTTTCGTTTCCGACAGCGCTTCGCGCGTCATCAGGACGTCGGTCTGGCTGTCTTCGACCAGAAGGATCTCAGTCTGGGTCCCATTCGGCCTCATATTCCTGCTTATCGGCGATCGTGAAGAAAAATGTTGATCCTTCATCAGGTTCCGAATCGACCCAAATCTTGCCTCCGTGGCGTTCGACGATCTTTTTGCACGCGGCAAGGCCGATGCCGGTTCCGGAATACTCCGCGCGCGGATTCAGACGTTTGAAGATCTGGAAAACCCGCTCAAAGTGACTCGGCTCGATTCCGATGCCGTTGTCGCGCACCGCGAAGCGCCAGCCGGCGCCGCCCTCCGCGGAGCCAGCCCGATCCAACCGCTCGGCCGACACCAGAACTCGAGGCGCCTCCGGACCGCGGAACTTGATTGCGTTCGCCACCAGATTCTGGAACAGTTGCCGCAGTTGCAGCGGGTCTCCGACTAGCTGGGGCAGATCCTCGAAGACAACCCGGGCGCCGCTCTCTTGAATCGCCGTCCGCAGCGCGGCGCAAACCTCCGTCAGCAGCTCACCGCAGTCGAGGAGTTGCAAGCGATTCCGGCGGTTGAGGCGCGAATACTCCAGGAGGTCCTGAATCAAGTTGCGCATCCGCTCCAGGTTGTCGACGGCGTGGCCGATAAACTCGTCGGCGCGGGCGTCGATGCGTCCGGAGTAGCGCTTCCGCAAGAGCTCGACGCAGCCGGCTACACCTCGTAAAGGCTCCTGCAGGTCGTGGGAGGCTAAGTAGGCGAACTCTTCCAGAGCGGCGTTGGAGCGGCTGAGCTCCTTGGTCCTGCGGATCAAGCCTTCTTCGGCTAGCTTGCGCGCGGTAACGTCGGCGCGAATGGCCACGTACTGGCGGGGCTTGCCGTCTTCATCGAGGAACGGCACGATGGTCGTGTCGACCCAATAGATCGATCCGTCCTTGGCGCGGTTACGGATTTCGCCTTTCCAGACGCGGCCGGCGGCAATCGTGGTCCACAGCTCGCGGATGAACTCTTTGGGGTGATACCCGGAGTTGACCAGGCGATGATCCTGGCCCAGCAGTTCCTCGCGGGAGTACTGCGAGATGTCGCAGAACTTGTCGTTGACGTAGGTGATCTTTCCTTTTTGATCGGTGGTCGCCACGATGGCGTGCTCGTCCAAGGCGGCTTTGAGATCCTCGACTTCGCGGAGCGACTTCCGTAGCCGGGCCTCGGATGCTTGCAGTTCCTGGGTCCGCCGGCGCTGCGCGGCATCGGTTCGATTCAGAAAACGGGCGTTGATCCAAATCATGATTGCGAACAGACTCACGAAACCGGTCGTAAGCATCGATCGGCCGAAGTCAACGCCGTACCACCCGGCGTGCTCGCCCCTCGTTCGCAGCCAGCCTAGAAAGAAGATAAGCGCCGCGCCGGCGGGGAAAACGCGTCGCGCCATGACGGCGCCGATGTAGTCGTTCGTGAACGCGGCGACCCAGCCTTCATGCGGATGAGCGTGCAGCTCGGCGACGCCCAACAGCACGAACAGAAGGGCCGTATGCAGCGCCATCGAAGAGTACGCCCGCACTTGATAGAGGTCGCCGAGGCCATAGAGGTAGCCTAACGTCGCGGTCAGCCCCAGCAAGATGGTCGCCGCCGCCAGGGGCTGGGAAGGCCGCAGCTTCCAGGCGCGCGCCTGGTCCAGCGCCAGCGAGAGTCCGAGCATAAGAAAGCCCAACGCGGTGGCCGGCGACATGCGGCCCGGGTGGTCGACGCCGGTCGCGGCCAGGACATCGCGCAGGACAAGCTCGTCGATTCCGGCGTTCCAGCCGAAGACGTCTTGGCTGAGAGTCGCCAACCCGACTAGGGCTACGAGGGCGCTGCAGCCTTGAGCGGCCGCTCGGCCGCGGCCGGAAGCGATCGTTTGCAGCTGGATCGAAAGCCCGGCCAAGACAAAACCGATGGCCGTATTGGGCTTCATCGTGGCCAGACCCGGCAAGACGCCCGTCAGCGACGCGATGTTCAGCAGCCAGCCCAACAAAGCCAGACCGCCGACAAGCATGGCGGCCGCGCCGGCCATCCGCGTGAAGACCAGTGCCTGGCGGCCGGCGCGGGATTGTGCATGGACGTCTATAAGATCTCCCGTCAGGCGGCGCCGCTCAGCGCCGCCCCACGCCCGTTGTTATCGGCTTGAACAGGTCGGTTGCATAGGGCGCGAAGCGCTCCGAGCAGTGCGGCCGGGACGCGACCCGGAGGCTTTCCCACGCTCGTCCTTTGGGGCGTCAGTCGCACCCTTTGACCGCGCTGAACCGAGCGCATTCGGCGGCCTGAAGTTGACGACAGCTCGCGCCGATAACACCAATGGGGCCGATGGCGGAGACAACCGTACTTCTTGTCGAGGACAACCCGACCGACGCGCTGTTGCTGCAAGAAGCCCTGGCCGATGCGCCTGGGGCCGGATTTGAGCTGCATACGGTCGGTCGGCTGGCAGCGGCACTGGAGCGACTGGAAAATGAGTCGTTTGACGTCGTTATAGTCGACCTGGGCCTGCCTGATTCCTCTGGTCTGCAGACGTTGCGGGTCTTACACGAGAAAACTGCGGATATTCCCACGGTGGTGATGACCGGCGCGGGCGGTGAAGAAATCGGAATTGCGGCCATGCAGATCGGCGCTCAGGACTATATCGTCAAGTCCGAGTTGCAAGCGGCCTTGCTGCCCCGCGTAATTCGTTATGCCGTCGAACGCCGCCGGCTTCAGAAAGCACTGGACGAGGCGCGCGCCCAAGAGTCACGGGAGAGGGAGCTTCGCTCCATCCAACAGCTATCGAAGGCGCCAGCGACCTCGTTCACGGCCGAGATCTACGACGGCCGCCCGCTGTGCCAGAGTGCGCCGGAAGACTTTTTCGCCGCCGTGGCGCGGTACGAGAAAATCCTGGATTTGGCTTTGGAGAGGCACATCCACAAGTCCAAAGACACCGTTTCGGGAGAGCTCACGCAGCTGAGCGATGAACTGGGCTTCCTGCGCGCCGGCCCGCGGGACGTCCTCGAGATCCACAGCAGCGCCCTCAATAAAAAGGTGACGGACTGCCCGCCGAAAGCCGCGCAAGTGTATATGGACGAGGGCCGCGTCACCGTGCTCGAGCTGATGGGCCATCTGGCCAGCCACTACCGCCACTATTTCCGACGCGCCGCCAAGGACCGGTCTTAAATCATGGGCCGCCAAATCGAGTTGAAGCCGTATATCACCGGAAGCGCGCCGCTCTGCGCGCGAGCCATTCGAAACGTTCGTCCTATCTGCGAGGAAAAAGGCGGAGACCGCGATCGACTCGTCCTTATTGACGTCTTGGAACAGCCCGAGTTGGCCGAAGACGAGAAGATCCTCGCCACGCCGACCCTCATCAAGCACCTGCCGCCGCGGCTGCGGCGCATCATCGGCGATTTGTCCGATGCAGAGAAAGTGCTGATGACGACTGAGTTCATCGCAGGCGGCGTGTCCCACGAAGAGCGCCGCCTGCTGTTCGGCTTTGCGGAAAGCCGCGACCAACGATTCCGGAACGCCGCCGGCTGGGGCGTGGACTTCGAACGGATGGAGAAGGACGGGCTGCTCAACGAACGCTTCGCAACGAGCCGGTGCTGGGCTGCATCCGTTTGTCGGGACGCGTCCGCGTGTCGAGGCAAGACGGCAAAAAAGACGCTTCCCTCGGACAAATAGGAATCGCACTGACGGCGGGGTGCGACGGCTACGTCACGAAACCGATCGACACGCGAACCTTGCCTGATCCGATCGCCGGATGTCTGAAGCCCGAGGAGACGATGTGACAGAGAACATTCCCAAGATTCTCATCGTTGAGGACAATCCGGTTACGCGCAAGCTGTTCCTGGTGACGCTCATCGCCGAGGGGTTCTCGGTGTTGGAGGCGGGAGACGCTCGAACCGCACTCGAACTAACGGCCGAGCATGCTCCCAGCCTCATCATCCAAGGTCTGATTCTCCCGGATATGGACGGCTTTGAGTTGCTGCGGCGACTCCGTAAGCTGCCCGCCGGCCGGCGGGCGACGATCATCGCCTGCTCCGGCTTGCCGTCGAGAATGGAAGCGGCGCGAAGCAGTCAGTTGGGTTTCACGGACTTCCTTTTCAAACCCGTGGAACCGTCGCGCCTCGTCGCCGTCGCCCAAGCCTACCTCAGGCCCCAGGCGGGTCGGGGTCAGCCTCCTCCTTCGAGAAACCGCCTGCTGATTGCGCACGACGATCCTATCCAGCGCGAGCTGTTGAAGGTCTTGATGGAGGATGCCGGATTTGACGTCACGACGTTAGAGGATGGGCAGGCCGCTCTCACCGAGACTCGACGAGCCCGTCCCAGCGCGATCATCAGCGACGTCCTCATGCCGCAGTTGGACGGATTCCAACTTTGCCTGGCCGTGCGGCAGGATCCGAATCTGAAAGGAATCCCGGTGGTGCTGATATCGGCTGCGCATGCCGAGGAGGCCGATCTGCGACTGGCCCGCGCCGTAGGAGCGAACGGGCTGCTGACCTGGACGTCGGATCGCCGCACGATCGTCGCGGAATTGGTCTCCGCCATCGGCAAGCCGGCCCCGTTGGCTTCTGAGTTCGCCGCGGAGATCGGCCAGGCGCATGCGCATCGCTTGATCCGACAGGTGGAACGCCAAGCCAATCTGAACTTCGCCCTGTCTCATCGCGTTGCCGTGCAACGAGCGGAACTTGCGATTCTCGCCGGCGTGGCGCAGCCCTCCCCAAAAATTCCCCCGATGGAAGACCTTCTCGAGATGTGCCTGTATCGCTGCTTGGACGGCGCGGGAGTTTCGAAAGGCCTGGCCTATGCGGTTCAGGCGGGCGGGCGGTTGGTTCTCGCATGCCGCCCTGGTTATCCCGACGAAGCCGCCGAACGGTGCGACGGCTTCTTCGGACACGACGAGCGGCTGCGAGAAATCGTCGAGAAGGGAGAGATCGTTCATATCCCCCGTTGCCTGGAGCCGGATGAGACGGAGGCGCGCCTGCTCGCCGCGGCGAGGTCGAAAGCGTTGCTGGTCGCGCCCGTTGTTCTCGGTTCGGAGCGGCTCGGAGTCATCATCATGGCTTCCGAGGATCGCAGCCTGCGCGAGGATGAGACCCAGTTCGCCGCCGCGGTCGCGGCCCAAATCGGTCGAGCGCTCGAGCTGGGGCGTACGATGGTTTCCCTGCATGAGAACCGGGAGCGGCTCGCCCGCATCCTGGATACGATGGCCGACGGTTTGTTGCTTTCCGATGCGGACGGTCGTTTTACGATGGTGAATCCGGCGGCCGAAAACATTCTGGGACTGCCGGCCGACAAGCTAACGCAGCGGACCTTCGCCGATCCGCCCTGGAAGGCCATTGCCGCATCGGGAGAGCCGCTGCCGCCGAGCGCGGGACCGCTCGCCAGGATCCTGAAGACCGGAGAGCCTCTGGTCAACGAGGAGCTGCGTGTGGAACGCCCGGATGGAAACCGCTTGGTATTGCTGGTGAACGGTACGGCGCTTCGCGACGATGCCGGGGAAGCAATCGGCACGATCACTTGCCTGACCGACATCACGATGCAGAAACACAACGAGGACCGGTTGGCGGAGCAGGCCCGAGAACTGTCTCTCTACAACGTGGAACTGCGGGAACTCGCCTCGGTCGCCGCGCATGATTTGCAGGAGCCGCTGAGAAACATCACCGTCTTCTCACAACTGCTGGCCGACGAGTATAAAGGCAAGCTGGATGAAGCGGGCGACGGGTACATCGACGTGATCGTCGGTTCCGCGGCACGCATGCGGGATCTTATCGCAGACACCCTGCGCTATTCCAACGTGGCGCGGCGGGAGATCGCTCTGCAGGCGACCGACGCCGGCGCTGTGTTTCGAGAATCGTTGAACGGCCTCAAAGGGCTAATCAAACAGAACCACGCCTGCGTCATCGCCAAACCGCTTCCCACGGTGATGGCCGACCCGCTCAGGCTGAGCCAAGTATTTCAGAACTTGATCGAGAACGCGTTGAAATACCGCCGCGAAGAAGCGCCTCGTATCGAGGTGTGGGCCGAGAATAAAGTCGGCGAATGGATCTTTGCCGTGCAGGACAACGGCATCGGCATTGACTCGCGCCACGTTGGTCAGATTTTCGAGATTTTCGAACGTCTCCACCATGCGGACCAATATCCCGGTACCGGCATCGGTCTCGCGATCTGCCGCAGAATCGTAGAGCAGCACCGCGGGCGGATCTGGGTGGAGTCCGAGCCCGGCGCCGGCGCCAAGTTCTGCTTCACGATCCCGGTCGCCGAGACCGTCTCCGCCTGAGGCTAGGACGGCAGCATCGTGGTGCTGAACCAGTACTCGCTGATGGTCACAACGACGCGTTTCAGATTCCTGTAGTCCATCGGCTTTACGATATAGGAGTTGGCGTGCAGGGCGTAGCAGCGGTCTACGTCTTCGCGGTAAGAGGACGACGAAAGCACCACGACTGGAATGGCGCCGACGACGGGTTGCGTTCGCAGTTCCGCCAAGAACTCGAAGCCGTTCTTCTTCGGCATATTGAGATCGAGAAGAATCAGGTCCGGCGGTTCACGCCGACCCTCCCGTTGTGACAGCAAGAAAGCCAAGCCCTCCTCACCGTCCCGGGCAGTGTGCAGTTCGAGGGAAATGCCCGCCGAGGCGAACGCACGTTGCAGCAGCGCCCTGTCCGTCGGACTGTCGTCAACGATCAGGATCCTGAAAGATCTCGTGCTCAGGTCCGAGGCGAATGGGCTCTTAGCGAGCTTCGCCGTTATGGTGTGATCAGGGGCCGGCATGACTGTTATCGGGACAAGGAAGGGGCTCAAGGACTCTTATCGGCTGATTGTTGGGCAGCCTAAAGCCCGATTTGATAGGTCAGCTTGACCGTGCCGCTGGCGGAGATGGCGGCGGTCCCGCCGGAGCCGTCGCTCCAAATCACGTCGCGTGCAATCGTCGTGTACAGGTGACAACTGGAACCGGAGTTGCGGACGCCATCCCGTAGGACGAGAGATTCCATGCGCTTGGGAAGATCGCGCGTGAATTGCGCCCCCAAGCGGACCGTGCGGCGGTCGGCGTGTAGTAGCTGGAGCGATAGCCTCGGCGCATCGCTGCTTCGCTCTTACTTCCGGGAGGCGGCGTAGTAGCCGTTGCGGGCGTGAACTTCCAAGTCCGGTCGCGCGGCGGTGAGCTTGATCGCGCGGAAGCCCGCCGCGGAACGATCCGTCGGCGTGTAGCCGATGCTGTACTGGTTGCGAAGTTCTTGCTCGATCTGCTGATAGATGTCGCTGAGGGTCAGCTTGGAGGAGACCTCGAACATGCTCCCGCCGGTCTGCTTGGACAGGTTTTTCAGCGTCTTCTTGCCGTCGGGCAGGTTGGCGCCCCGGCGTCCCCAGCCGCCGAGAAATCCGCCGTGGTCGGCGAAGTAGATGCTGTAAATGACGACGTCCGCTCGCTGCGCCGCTTCGATGGCTTTTTCGGGGCCGTACTTGCTGCCCACGTCGACGCCGTCGGAGATGAGCACGAGGGCCTTGCGTCCGGTTTGATCCTTGAGCATCTCGTCGGCGGCCAGATAGACCGCGTCGTAGAGCGCCGTGCCGACTCCGCGCGAAATGGGCGGTGTAGGATACGGCCCTCCGCCTCGTCCGCCAGGGTAGCCGCCGCCCGGATAGCCGCCCCCGGGATAGCCCCCGCCGCGGCGTCTGCGCGGGAAGGGGCCGCCGCCGGGCATCGGGATGCCGCCGCCGGGGAACTGGTTCATCACCATCCGCCGGCGAGACGGGTAGGCCCCGCCGTCGGGCGTTTCGAGCTTGCCCAACGCCCGTTCGAGGCTCTGCTTGGATGCGGTCAGATCTTGCTGCAGAACGACTTCGGCGTCAAAGCTGATGACGAAGGCTTGGTCCTTGCTCACGTCGAGCAGACGATCGAGAAACGTGTAGCCGGCCGTGCGCTGCTGCTCGAGGACGCCGGTTTGGCTGCGGCTGGTGTCGACGAGCAGGCCCATCGTCAGGGGCAGGTCGGATTGCCGCGAGAAGTAGCGGATCTCCTGTTTTTCGCCGTTCTCCTCGAGGATGAAGTCGTCCTTGCCGAGATCCGGGACGATTTCGCCGTTGTTGTCGCGAACCGTGGCGAAAACGTTGACGACATCGACGCCGGTCGAAAAGACGGGATCTTCATCGGCGCCGCGGAGAGAAACGAGGGCGTAGGCAGATCAGCAAGGCCAGGTACGGCGCACGGAGGCTCACGCCTTGCTAGACGTATCCGGCGCCTTCCACGGTTCAAGCCATTTGTAAACGCGGCGTAAAAGCAGGCCCTACGCTTGCCAGCCGTGCGCCGAAGCGCTCGGGATGCGCTTGATCAAATCCGCGAGCTGCGTGATGCTCTCGGACCCGATGGTGAAGGCGTCGACGCACTTGAGCGACGTCGCATGCTGCAGAGCGTATTCGACGCGATTGTTCAGCGCGCCGTTCTCGCCGCCGAGGATCTTCATGCCGATGACGCCCTTGCCGGCCGCTTTGATCTTCAGGAGCTCTTCGACCACCGTGGCGGGGTCGGAGTCCATGCGCGCGCCGGCCGGGTTGACGCGAGCCAGATCGACGTCGATGTATTCGCGTGGTCCTTGACGCGCCGCAGGGCCGGCAGCGAATGGCAAGAGATGCCGCGGCCGCGCACGACGCCCTTTTGCTTGTACTCGTTGACGACGTCCATGGCGCCGGCGTAGTTCTCGGGCCAGTCCTTGTCGGTGACGGCATGGAGCATCAGCAGGTCGAGGTAATCGGTGTTGAGCTCTTTGCGGAAGCGCTCGATGTCGGAGCGCATCTCGGCGGCCGTCTTGGCGCGGGATTTGGTCATGATGGCGACCTTCTCGCGCGGGATGTATTTGAGGACGTTGGCCAGGTGCGGGTGCGAGCCGTACTGGTCGGCGGTATCCCAGAATGTGAGGCCGTTGTCAAAGCCGTACCGGTAGAGCTCGGTTAGGCCTTTGACGCCGAGCATGCGAGTCTGGTTGGAGGAGCCGCCGAAGCCGCTGGAACCGGTGCCCATGGCCAGGCGTGAGAGCTTGATCTTGTCGGGGCCGAGCTCGATGACGTCGCTGGCGAATTTGCGCGTCGGCTCGTTGAACGCCGCTTTAGGCGCGCCCTGGGCGGGCAAACCTCCGAATGCGAGCGCCCCGCCCGCGATCAAACCCTGCTGCAGAAAACGGCGTCGTTGCATAGTCCTCATCTCCCGTTTGGTCAGTAGTTTAACACCGCGTTCCGGCAGTGGCGGACGGAGCGAGAATGCGCGAAACTGCCCTAGCAATGACAGCTCCCTCACTCGAGGCCCACACCGGCCTGCGTAAGAAGCTCCACGATGTCATCTTCGAGGCCGACACGCCGGCCGGGAAGGCGTTCGACGTCTTGCTGATTCTGGCGATCTTGGCGAGCGTGTTCACGGTCATGATCGAGAGCGTGCAGGGCGTGCGACTGGAGTACGGCTGGCTGCTGCGGCCGCTCGAGTGGGTCTTTACAGCGTTGTTCACGGTCGAGTACGTGTTGCGGCTTTACAGCGTGCGGCGTCCTGGCGCCTACGCCCGGAGCTTTTTCGGCTTGGTCGATCTGATCTCGGTCATGCCGACCTACTTGAGCTTGTTCTTGGAGGGGGCGCAGTCGCTGCTGGTGATCCGGGCCCTGCGCCTTCTGCGCATCTTCCGCGTGCTGAAGCTGGCGCACTACTTGGGCGAGGCGGACGTGCTGAAGCGAGCGCTCGAGACCAGCCGCCCGAAGATCACCGTCTTTCTCATAGCAGTCGTGAACATCGCCGCGATCATGGGCACATTGATGTACCTGATCGAGGGCGAGGAGCACGGCTTCTCGAACATCCCGCTCTCCGTCTACTGGGCGATTGTCACGATGACGACCGTGGGATTCGGCGACTTGGCCCCGGCGACGCCGGCGGGACAGATGTTGGCGACGATCTTGATGCTGATGGGCTACGGCATCATTGCCGTGCCGACGGGGATCGTGACGGCGGAGCTCACGCGCGGATCGATCGCCGAGCAAAGTGTCGACGCAGTCGTGCCCTGTCTGCGCCGCCGAAGGTCACGACTTCGACGCCGTGCACTGCAAGTTCTGCGGGGCCGCGCTGTAGAGGCCGCTGCTAGGATGAGTGCTTCCTCACGGCGCGGTAGCCAAGCGGTAAGGCAGAGGCCTGCAAAGCCTTTATTCGCCGGTTCGATTCCGGCCCGCGCCTCCACAATCACTTTCTCCGGCTCTCCCTCCGGCTCGATTCAGTAACATTTGGGATCGGCAACATTGGGAACTGCCCGGCGCGCGAGCCCGCGCTGGGCCGTGGGCTGTTTATGGAGAGTCGTGAGGATATTCATCGCGCAGCGTTCGATGTATACGGCTATCGTTTCGTCCTCGTGAGCGACACCAGCGGCCCGTTCGACGGAATCCGGCAGGATTATGAGTTTTTGCTCGGATCCGCGCCCGGAGGACGCCCTCGTCGAGATGATCGGCGAGAAGCCGGACTACGACCGCTTGCCCGCGGGCGATGCGGTCTTCCACAGCCCCCGCAACGTCGCATACATGCATGAAGGCGTGCGTTACCTCGACTACCACGGGCAGGGAGTGGCGGAGCACGACCCCAAGCGCGATGGCTTCCGCGTGCGCAGCGACAACCCGGATTTACTCTACGAGGCTGTCATCAGTACCTGCTGTCGCGCTGCGGTGAGGCGTTCGACGCGGCGGGAATGCACCGCGTGCATGCATTAGCGCTGGCGGTCGACAGACGGGCGATGCTGGTCCTGCTGCCGATGGGCGGGGGCAAGAGCACGTTGGGGGCCGAGCTGCTGCGGCATCCGGACGTTCAGTTGCTCTCGGACGACTCGCCATTGGTGGATCGCGCGGGGCGCGTGCACGCGTTTCCTCTGCGTCTCGGGCTGCTGCCGGGACATGAGAAAGACGATTCCGGCGGAGTATCAACGCACGGTGCAGCGATTGGAGCTAGGCCCGAAAATCGCCGTGAACTTCGGCTATTTCCGGGACCGTGTCGCGGTGCAAGCCGAGCCCGGAGCCCTCAGAATCCGGTGCGGCGGCTGCAGCAAGCCGCGGTCGAGGCGGGTTCTCAGCTATCGCATGACCAACCCGGCGTCGCTGCGCGGATCGAGCGGACCGGAACGGGAGTGCGAGTCCCCACGGGCGCGTGTGATGCCGCGGCGCTTCGCTCGGCCGTAGAAAGGGTATTGGCGGACGCGTCGTTTCGCCGAAAGGCGCAAAGCTTCAAGCGCCTCATCGCTGAACGGCGCGGATTAGCCAATGCGGCCGACATCATCGAACAAGTTCTTACGACCGGGAGTCCTGTGCTGCGAAGACAGGCTTGAGGCATAAAAGAATCTAATCCGGGGAATAGAAACAATCTGTTTCTTTTTCGGACCCTTGGCATACGACTATAGGGGGCGTTGGAACGGGTCTATCCGCGGCCTACGCAGAGGCGCGGATGTCAATCACAAGGAGAACTAGACGATGAAAGGAAACGCCGGGACGCGTTTTGCGGTCTTTGCACTACTCTTGTTTCCCGCCGCGGCGCGGGCGCAGGGGACTGAAGTCGATACGGGCGACAACGCCTGGATGCTGGTTTGTTCGGCGCTGGTGCTCCTGATGACCGGCCCAGGACTGGCCTTGTTTTATGGAGGCTTGGTCCGCAAGAAGAATTTGTTGGCGACGATGATGCAGTCGTTCGCCATGATGTCGCTGATCACGGTGATCTGGGCGATCTACGGCTACAGCCTGGCCTTTAGCGAAGGGAACGCGTTTATCGGCGGGTTCGACTACCTGTTCCTGAACGGCGTCGGGCAGGAAGCGAACGGAACGATCTCGCACTATACGTTCATGATGTTTCAGCTCATGTTCGCGATCATCACGCCGGCCCTGATTTCGGGAGCGTTCGCCGAACGCATGAAATTCTCGGCGATGCTGGTGTTCACGACGGTGTGGGCGACTCTCGTGTACTTTCCGATGGCGCACATGGTCTGGGGGCCGCACGGGCTGATGCTCGACGGCGCCCTGCCCTGTTTGGATTTCGCCGGCGGGACTGTCGTGCATGCTTCGTCGGGCGTCTCGGCGCTCGTACTCGCGCTGATGCTGGGCAAGCGCTCCGGATTTCCGAACGAGACCATGAAACCCCACAATCTCGGATTTGCGTTCATCGGCGCCTGTCTGCTCTGGGTCGGCTGGTTCGGATTCAACGCGGGCAGCGCGTTGGCCGCGAACGGTCTTGCGGCGGCGGCGTTCGTCAACACGCACTTCGGCGCGGCCGCGGCGGTCATGGGCTGGCTGCTGATGGAATGGCTGCGCGACGGCAAGCCAAGCATGCTGGGCGCTATCACCGGCGCGGTCGCGGGCTTGGTCGCCATCACGCCGGCATCGGGCTTTGTGACGCCGATGGCCTCGTTGATCATCGGTTTCCTCGGCGGCGTCGTGTGTTACGTGTCGGTGGCGATCGTCAAACAGAAATTCGGATACGATGACTCCCTAGACGCGTTCGGCGTGCACGGAGTGGGCGGAACGGTGGGCGCGATCCTGACCGGGGTCTTCGCCAACAGCGCCGTGAACGAGGCGGGCAGCGGATTGCTGCAGGGCAATACGCAGCAGTTCATCAACAACATTCTGGGAGTGGCGTTGACCTGGGTGTTCGCCGGCGTCGCGACGTACATCATCGCGAAAATCATCGACGCGACCATGGGGTTGCGAGTTGAAGAATCGGAAGAGGAGCAGGGCCTCGACATCACGCAACACGGCGAGGAAGCCTATCAGATTTAGTGGAGGCGGACATTTGAGCGCCTTCCGTCGTCGCCCGGCTGGAGCGGGTCGGCGACATCAGGGGGATCCGCGGATCCCGAATGTTAGCTAGGAGCAGGAAATGAAGCGCATTGAAGCAGTGATTCAACCGTTCAAGCTCGACGACGTCAGGGAGGCGCTCAAGGCCATAGGCGTCGACGGCATGACGATCTACGACGTCCGCGGCCACGGCCGGCAAAAGGGCCACAAAGAGGTCTACCGCGGGCAGGAATACGAGGTCGACCTGTTGCCTAAAGTCAAGGTCGAAGCGGTGGTGAACGACGACCGCGTCGACGAGACGGTGAAAGCCATCGTCGAGGCCGCTCGCACCGGCAAGATCGGCGACGGCAAGGTCTTCATCACGGCGGTCGAAGACGCCGTCCGCATCCGCAACGGCGAGAGCGGCGAAACGGCCCTTTAGCGGCGCCGCTCTCTGGAGTTGTCGGCGAGGCTTCGCCGCGGCGGGGCCTCGCTGCATTTCGTAGCCTTGGCTGCCGTCATGGGGACGCCGTTCAGGCTGTTGGATACCATGGAGTTCGGCGATCAACAGTCGATGAGAAAGGCCGTTGATCGTATGCAAGGGCTTTTTCGAGTCAACGTTTCCATGTCGGATCTGTCGACATTTCATTTGCAGGCGATGGATCGCCTCTACTCGTCGTTCAATGAGACGGGCGACGGCATCGCTACGGTCGAAAAGCGTTCGGCGGCGGTCGACGAGATCGTGTCGGGAATGTTCATGCAAGCATTCCCCGGCGCGGAGCAGCAGGGGGTTTGCGTGCTGGCCGTCGGCGGGTACGGGCGCCGGCAACTGTTCCCCCACTCCGACGTCGATCTGCTGTTCTTGTTCGGCCGTGAGGGCGACGCGAAGCGCTGCGGCGACGACCTCGCGGTCCTGCTCACGAAGTTGTGGGATGCCCAGCTCCGGGTTTCGCAATCGGTCCGGACGCCCGCGGAGTGCTCCCGTCTGGCGTCCGACAATCACGAGCTGCACATCAGCCTGCTCGACGCGCGGTTTTTGGCCGGAGACCGCTCGCTCTATCTGGAGTTCGCCGGGCGGGTGCTGCCGAAGTTTTTCATCCGCGAGCAGAAGTCGCTGATGCGGGCGTTGGTGGAAGCGGCGGAAGAGCGCCACAAGGAATTCGGGCGGACGATCTACCATCTCGAGCCGGACGTCAAGGAAGCGCCGGGCGGCTTGCGGGACTTTCAACTGGCTTGCTGGATTTCGCAAATCGCTCACGTGCAGCCTGACCAGGTGCCGCTGGGCGAGACGAAGCTGCCGGCGGACGTCACCGATGCGGTGGCTGAGGGCAAGCGCTTTTTATTCGCGCTGCGGTGCTACTTGCACTACTTCGCCGGCCGCGACAGCAATCGTCTGGACTTCGACTTGCAAGCGACGATCGCGCACGACGGCGCCGGCAAGGCCTTTGACGCCGCGCCCGACGCGGCGGAGTGGATGCGCGACTACTACCGTCATGTGCGGGTGATCAATCGGCTGGCGCTGCGCATGATCGAGGAGTACGCCACGCCGAAGAACTCGCTGCTGGCGGTGATCCGGCAAGGGCGCTCCAAGCTTTCGAACCGCGACTTTTCGGTCGCCAACGGCCGCGTGTTCTTGCGCTACAGCCATGCGCTCGAAGTGCAGCCGGAGGTGGCGATCGACCTTTTCCGTTTCGTCGCCCGACACGGGATGCCGTTGGCCGCGCGAACCGAGCGGCTCGTGGCGCAGAACCTGGACGCGATGAGCCACAGCTTCGGCGACGGCAAGCCGCTGTGGCCGGCGTTGGCGGACATCCTGCGTCAACCCCACGCCTACCAAGCTCTGGCGGTGATGCGGGAGACCGGCGCCCTTTACACGCTGTTCCCCGAGCTCGCTCAGATCGACTGCCTGGTCGTGCGGGACTTCTACCACCGCTACACCGTGGACGAGCACACGTTCGTGGCGATTCGGATCCTGAAACGTCTGGACGACCAGCAGGACAAGCTGAGCAAGCAGTTCGCTGAGCTGGCCAAAGAGGTGCGGCGGCCGGAGTTGCTCTATTTCGCGCTGCTGTTTCACGACGTGGGCAAGGGCGTCGCAGACGAGTCGCACGTCGAGGCCAGCGTCGAGAGCGCCGGAGTCGCGATGGAGCGGATCGAGATCCCCGACAACGACCGCCTGCTGATCACGTTCCTGATCGAGCACCATCTGACGATGTCGAACTTCATCACCAAGCGGGACATCGCGGATCCGGAAACGGTTGAAGAGTTCGCGCGCATCGTGGGGACGACGGAGAATCTGCGAGCGCTGGCGCTGGTGACTTACGCCGACACGTCGGCAGTGAACCCCCATGCGATGACGGCGTGGCGCAAGCAGTTGCTCTGGCAGCTCTACATGGCGACGCACAACCGTCTGACGGGGGACGCCGAAGACCGGCGCATCGACGAAGGCTTGCCGGGACCGGTGTTAGACGCCGCGCCGCGCGCTGATCGCGAGAGCTTGAAGAGCTTCTTGGCGGGCTTCCCGGAACGCTATCTCCGCACGCACAGCGTCGCCGAGGTGCTCGGGCATCACGAGCTGAGCAAGGAGCTCAGCCGCAAGGAGGCCGCCGTCCGGATCACGCGCCGCGACTCGCTCTACGACGTCGAGGTGATCGCCCACGATCGACCGTTCTTGTTTTCGTCCCTCTGCGCGGTGATGGCGGGCTTCGGGCTCAACATCGAACGCGCCGAGGCCTTCGCAAACAAGCAGAGGTTGGTCCTGGACAGCTTCAGCGTCACCGTGTCGGAGCGGCGCGGGGGAGTCGAGCTCGACGACCATGACCTGCGGCAAGTCGTGCGGTCGCTCAAGAAGGTCATCGAAGGCAAAGAGGATCCGAACGAGATTCTCGACCGGCGGGGCCGCGTCTACGGCGCCCGGCGGCGCGCGATGGTGGATCCGGAAGTGACGTTCGACAACGAAACCTCTTCTCGGGCTACGATCTTCCACATTACGGCCGAGGATCGGACCGGGTTGCTGTTCGATCTGACCAGCGCCTTCTCACGCACCGGCTGCGACATCGAAGTGGTCTTGATCGAGACGCAAGGACGCAAAGCGATCGACGTCTTCTACGTCACCGGGCCGTCCGGAAAGCTCAATGAGCGCGCCTGTTTCGAGCTGCGCGACGAGTTGTTGGGCGTGTGCCGCGCGAAGGCCGCCTGAGCCGTCGCGCTTGCTGAGTCTTCGCCCGCAGGGCTAAACTAACTCCTTGGGTCGAAAGTTCGCGGGAACATAACTCTCGATTACTGTTTTAATCAAAAGACAAGATTCCTGCAATCCGATTGGAACAAGGCTGGGCGATGATGCTCGTGAGCCCGAACGAGATTCTTCCCGGGCCATTGGCGGATAGGATTGCAGACCGCTGCCGTGATATTCAGTGAGGTCAGTTCATTCGAGCCCGATTGGAGGCTCGGCATGGAGCAAAACCTCTTGGCCATTGGTTCGATTCGATCTGCAATTGCCGCGCGCCGCAGGCGCCGGAGGAACCGGATCACCGGGCTTTTCGAGGCGCACTCGTCCAAGTCGCACCGAGGCTAAAGCCGTGAAGAACACCAAGCTGCACTATCTGATACGACACCCCAGAACATGCGCAGGCTTCCGGACATGCGTGTCGTTGCACGGGCACACGATGCATTCGCGTGAGAGCACGGCGTTTGTGGCCCGCATCGCGAAGAAATCGAAGTGGTTCAACATCTTTATCGAGCACCAACTCAAGAAATACTCCGAGAGGTACGCGGAGAAGCAGTTGGTCAATCTGGAAGCGCAAGCGAAGCGCATGTGGTGGACCTCGCCGCTGTCGGGCTCGCAGGCCTTCCAAGTGGAGAAGGGTCAGATCGAGAAGCTGGGCATGCGGCCGATCGTCTCGCTGACCGATCACGACAACATCGAGGCGCCGCTGCAGTTGCAGATGATCGCCGAAAATTCTCAAGCGCCGATTTCAGTCGAGTGGACGACGCCGTACGACCAAACGTACTTCCACGTCGGCGTGCACAACCTGCACCCGCATTGGGCGCGCGAAATGATGCGGGCGATGGAGGAGCTCACCGAGAACCCGAGCGGCGAAAAGCTGCGGTCGATGTTCGCCGACTTAGCCTCGCATCCGGACGTTCTGATCGTCTTGAATCACCCTTACTGGGATCAGCCGTGGCTGGGCTCGGAAACGCACGAGCGTTTGCTCAAGCGGTTCCTGTCGGAATACGGCGAGTGGGTGCATGCGCTCGAGATCAACGGCCTGCGTTCCTGGACCGAAAATCGCAAGGTCGTGCGTCTGGCCGAACAGGCCGGAATCAAGCTGATTTCGGGCGGTGATCGCCACGGCCGCGAGCCCAATGCGACTCTGAATCTGACCAATGCGACGACGTTCGGGGATTTCGCTCGAGAGATTCGCGGCGATGCGCCCTCGGAAGTGCTGATCATGCCGCATTTTCACGACCCGCTGCTGTTGCGGGTGCTGCAGACGATGTGGGATGTGCTCAAGGAGCACCCCGAGCACGCGCTGGGTCAGGTGCGTTGGACCGAACGCGTATTCCGGCTATGCTATGACGGCGAGGTGAAGAGCTTTGACGAGTTCTTCGAGGGGCGCGAGCCGTTCCTGATGAGGCAAATGATCAACGCCTCGCGCATGGCGACGAGTCCGCGCATGCGGCGCGCGTGGCAGCGCATGGCGATCCCTTCCGAGGCGGCTCTATGAACCCAGGGCTGCCCCGCGTGGCCCTTTTTTCCGACAGCTTTTATGAAGTCAACGGCGTCGCGCTGACCTCCCGCCAGCTCGACGCCTTTGCACGTCGGCGCGGCCTGCCGTTTTTCAGTTGCCATGCCGGCCCGGAGACGAAGCTGCTCGAGGAGGGTCCGGTGCGCACGTTCGAGCTCCGCCGCGGCCCGTTGAAGATCTCGGTCGAAGAGGATCTGTACGTCGATCCGGCGATATTCCGCTACAAAGGTCGCGTCGGCCGGGCGCTGCGGGAGTTCCAGCCGGACCTGCTCCACATTACCGGCCCCAACGATATCGGCTTCCTAGGCTTTTTTCTGGCTCGCGAGCTGAAGATCCCGATGACGGCGTCGTGGCATACCAACGTTCACGAGTACGCCGCATGGCGGCTCGAGAAGGCGCTGCGAGTCCTGCCCGACGGCTGGCGCAAGCGGCTCGCGGCGAAAGCGGAATGGGCTACGCTGGCTGCGTTTTCGAAACTCTACAAGGCGGCGAAGACGTGCTTCGCTCCCAACCCTGAGCTGATCGAGATGCTGCGGGAAAAGACGGGCAGGCCGGTGCACCTGATGCACCGCGGGGTCGAGATCGAGCGCTTCCGGCCCGAGATGAGAAACCGCACCGACGACGTCTTCGAGCTGGGCTACGTCGGCCGCATCAGCGCCGAAAAGAACGTGCGGTTTCTGAAGACCCTCGAGGACGGGCTGATCGCCGCGGGACGCTCGAACTTCCGCATCGTCGTGGTCGGACACGGTTCGGAGCAGGCTTGGCTCGAGAAGAACTTGCGGCACGGCTCGTTCCCGGGCCTGCTGACGGACGAGCCGCTGGCGCGGGCGTACGCGAATTTCGACCTGTTCGTGTTCCCTTCCTTCACCGACACTTACGGCAACGTCATCAACGAAGCGATGGCGTCGGGGGTTCCTTGTATCGTGACGAGCGGCGGCGGACCCAAGTACCTGATCAAAGACGGCGAGACCGGCGTGATGGGGCGCGACGAAGGCGGGTTCATCGCCGCCGTAAGCGCATTGATGACGGATCACGATCGGCTGGCCGGAATGAGGGCGGCGGCGCGGCGGCATGCTGTCGAAAACTCCTGGGACCGCGTATTTGAGCGGCTCTACGAGCAGTACGCCGAGACAGTCAAATCGTCCGGCAACAACGCGGTCGCGGCCTAATCTGCCGATTTCGCCCCCCTAAGCCTCTGAACATGCCTAAGGTCTAGCCTCTAGCCCACGTCGGGCATTTGGAGGATGGCTGCGTCTCGGGACCTCCACCAAGATTGAAGCGTAATCGGCGTCTCCGCCCGCCGGAGGGTTCTTGCGTCGTCGCGCGCTGGCAGGCATGGCTGGGTTCAAATCAACAACATCGCCGCGCGATCGATTCGATCCGCCGCGGCGGAGGTCCGCATGGACCTGACGGCTCTGTTTGGCGGAATTCTGCTGATCGCCCTGCTGTTGCTGTCGGGGGCCTTTCCCGATAGGGCCCTCCATCTGGCGCGCTGGACGCATCTGTTCAATCCGGCGCGGTCGCGCGGGGCGGTCGTGGCCGCTGTCTTGGCGGTTACCGCGCCGTTTATTTTCACGGCATGCCAGATCGCGATCAAGGGGGTTCCTTCGGCCACGGTCCACGACGAGTTCAGTTACCTGCTGGCGGCGGATACGTTCGTGCACGGGCGGCTCGCAAATCCCGTACACCCCATGTGGAAGTTTTTCGAGAGCTTTCATATCCTGCAGCACCCCAGTTACGCCTCGAAATATCCGCCCGCTTCCGGGGCGGCGCTGGCTGCCGGAGCCGTGCTGCTGGGACATCCGTGGTTCGGCGTGTTTGCGAGCGTGGCGGCGATGAGCGCGGCGAGTTATTGGGCGCTGCTTGGATGGGCGCCTAGGCGCTGGGCGCTGCTGGGGTGCCTGTTGGTGTCGGCGTGTTACGGCGTGAATCATTACTGGATCACGAGCTACTGGGGCGGAGCGATGGCCGGACTCGGGGGAGCGCTCTACTTCGGGGCCCTAGGGCGTATTTGCTATCCCAGGCCGGGCCGCGCGGCCGGCGCCGGCCAAGGCGTCATCCTCGGAGCGGGTCTGGCCCTGCTGGCCAACACCAGGCCGTGGGAAGGGATGCTCATCGCATTGCCCGGCGCCGCGCTGATGGCGCGGCATTGGTTTGCGAGTCGGGCGTCGGACGCTCCGCTCCGGGCGACTGTCGTGGCCTCGACGGCTCTCGTCCTGGCGGCGACCGCGGGAGGGATGGCCGTGCTCAACCAAGCGGTAACGGGGGACTGGGCGCGGCTGCCGTATGCCGAATATTCGGCGCAATACGAGTCGGAACCTCTGTTCCTAGCGGGCGATACGGCCAGCCGTACCGTGCCCTATCGACACGAGGTGATGCGGCTGTTCTACTCCAGTCTCGAGACTTATCAGTCGGTGCGGAAGCCGGATGGGAGCGTCGATTGGGAGCGTGTCATTTCGCTTCGGCTGCTCGTCCTGTCGATGTTCTTCGGCGCCAGTTTGACGTCTGTCGCTTTGCTGCTGGTCGCGCCGATGATTTGGAGAAATCCGAAGCAACGGTTCGCTCTCGTTTCGACGGCGTTCTTCTTCGCCGGATTCTGCCTGCAGCGCTATCACCACCTGCATTACCTAGCGCCCGCGTTGGCGGTTCTTGCCTACTTGAAGGTCAGTGTGATTCGCGATGTCCTGCACCTGGCGTCGAGCAAGTGGCCTCCGGCTCCCGCGTTCGCGTACGGCTTGATGGCGATCGAGCTCGTCAACGCACTTTTCATCGCGGGCGCGCCGTACGAGATGCACTGGGATACGGATCGCGATCGAGTGGCGCGGGAGCTCGAGAGCAAGCCCGGACCCGACCTGGCGATTGTGCGCTATTCGGCCGGCCATGATCCGCGCCAGGAGTGGGTGTACAACGCAGCGGACATCGACGCCGCCGACATCGTTTGGGCTCGTGAGATGGAGGCGGCCGAGACTTGCGAATTGGTGAGCTACTTTTCGGATCGAAACGCATGGCTCGTCGAACCTGACAAATCGCCCGTGCGTCCGGAGCCATACATCGGGAACTGCGGGCCGCCTTCGCTCACATCAGCTTTGCGGGAGGGAAGCAGGAAATGACCGTAAGGGAAACCGCGGTCGCACAAGAAACGATAGAGCTCTCGGTCGTGATGCCATGCCTCAACGAGGCGGACACGCTCGCGACTTGTATTGACAAGGCGCAGCGCGCGCTGGCGGCCCATGGCGTCTCGGGCGAAATCATCGTCGCCGACAACGGCAGCACCGACGGCTCGATCGAGATTGCGCGACGTCTCGGCGCACGCGTCATCGGCGTGAAAGAAAAGGGTTACGGGAGCGCCTTGATGGGCGGCATCGCGGCGGCGCGCGGCGAGTATGTGCTCATGGGCGATGCGGACGACAGCTACGACTTCCTGGAGATTCCGAAGTTCGTCGAAAAGCTGCGCGAGGGCCACGATCTCGTTCAAGGGTGCCGGCTGCCGTCGGGAGGGGGCGTCGTATTGCCCGGAGCCATGCCGTTCCTGCACCGCTGGTGGGGAAACCCGATGTTCTCGGCGCTGGCTAGGCATTGGTTCAAGGCTCCGATCCACGACGTCTACTGCGGCATGCGCGGCTTCACAAGGGAGTTCTACGAGGATCTGCAGCAGCGCTGCACGGGCATGGAATTCGCCACGGAGATGATCATCAAGTCGAGCGCCCGGGGAGCGAACATCGCCGAAGTGCCGATCACGCTGCACCCGGATGGCCGGAAAGCGCATGCGCCGCACCTCAAGACCTTTCGAGACGGTTGGCGGACGCTGAGGTTCTTCCTCATGTACTGCCCGCGTTGGCTGTTTCTTTATCCCGGCTTGGCGTTGATCGGTCTCGGCCTGTGCGGATACGGCGTCGCGATGCCCGGCCTGACCATTGATGGGATGACCTTCGACGCCCACACGCTGCTTTTCTCGACTTTGGCGGTGATCTGCGGCTGGCAGTCCGCCGTCTTTCACGTCTTCACGAAGACTTTCGCGATCAGCGAGGGCTTGATGCCCGAGACTCGGGGAATGCGTCGCTTCTTCCGCATTGCGAACCTCGAACGGGGTTTAGCGGTTGCGGCTGTCGCGCTGGTCGCCGGACTGTTTCTGCTGGTTCTGGCGATCAACCAGTGGCGCCTGGCCGATTTCGGAGAGTTGAACTACGCCTCGACGATGAGGCTTGTGATCCCAGGAGCGGCTCTTACCGCCCTCTCGTTTCAGACGATTCTGGCGAGCTTCTTCATCGGCATTTTGGGAATGTCGAGGACCGGCGGCAGGGAGTAGAGCTTTGAAACAAGAGACTCCTGGAGCGACGACCTTTGACGCATTTGCAGCCGACTACGACAAGGCGTTGGAGCGTGGAATCTCCGTCTCGGGAGAAGACAAGTCTTTCTTCGCCCGCGGACGGCTCTCCTGGTTAGCTCAGCGGCTTCGGGGGCTCGGAGTCCGTCCGGACTTCGCTCTGGATTTTGGATGCGGACCCGGTTCAGCGACGCCGCTCTTCTTCGAACTGCTCGGCGTCAAACGATTCCGGGGCGTCGACGTTTCGAGGGAGAGTCTCGCTATCGCGCGACGGAACTGCAGTTCACCGGCAGCCGAATACTTCGGCCTGGAGGAAGCAGCGACTGAGAATCAATTTGACTTGGCGCATTGCAACGGCGTGTTCCATCACATTCCCTTGAACGAACGCGACGCGGCTGTCAGATATGTGTTTCGAGCCCTGCGCCCCGGCGGGATATTCGCATTCTGGGAGAACAATCCCTGGAACCCCGGCACCCAGTATGTGATGAGCCGAATCCCGTTCGACCGCGACGCCGTCAAGGTGTCCGTCTTACAGGCGCGAAGGCTACTTTCCCAAGGCGGTTTTGAAGTGCTGGGCGCCGATTTCCACTTCGTCTTCCCGCGTTTTCTCGGAGCTTTGCGACCTCTGGAGCGGCATATCGTCAAACTTCCGATCGGCGCTCAATACATGGTCTTGTGCCGCAAGCCGTCGGAGGATACCGTCAACCTGATCGCGAATCAATCAGGACCGGTTGATCTAGAATAAGGCTGATTGTTTTCCCGCAGGGGTCTCCTCAACGATGACGCATCGCCGCAATTTCCTCGCCGGGCTGGCCGCCGGCGCCGCCGCGGGCTCGGCTCGAGCCGCTTCCAACGCCGCCAAGTTCCACCTCAAATACGGACCTCATCCGGACATGTTCAAAGAGAGCGCGGGCGAGGACGTATTCGATCAGATGCGTTTCGCAGCCGACCAGGGCTTTCGCGGCTGGGAGGACAATCGCGCGCACGAGCGTCCGGTCGACGAGCAGAACAAGATGGGCAAGACGCTCGGTGAGCTCGGCATGACGATGGGCGTCTTCGTCTCCTTCGGCATCGGGAAGTTCGAAGATCCGGACTTCGTCACGCGCTCGGACAAGGAGTACCGCGACATGCTGCGCGGCGAGATGCGCAAAGCCGTTGACGTCGCCAAGCGCATCGGCGCCAAGTGGACAACCGTCGTGCCGGGCGCGGTGAATCAAAAGCTGCACGAGGGCTTTCAGACCGCGAATTGCATCGAGAATCTAAGGGTCATGGCTGAAGTTTGCGAGCCCTCGGGCTTGGTGATGGTGCTCGAACCGCTGAATTGGTACACCAACCACCCGGGCTTGTTCCTGCGTTCGGTGCCGCAGGCCTACGCGATCTGCAAGGCCGTCGATTCGCCGAGTTGCAAGATTCTCGATGACCTCTACCACCAAGCGATTCAAGTGGGTAATTTGATTCCGAATCTCGAGATGGCTTGGGACGAGGTTCCCTACATCCAGGTGGGCGACAATCCCGGGCGTAAAGAGCCGACGACCGGCGAGGTCAACTACAAATACATTTTCAAATGGCTGCACGACAAGGGCTACGACGGCGTGGTCGGCATGGAGCACGGCAACTCCAAGCCGGGCAAGGCCGGCGAGCAAGCCGTGATCGCCGCCTACAGGGAAGTGGACAACTTCTGATGCGCGCAATTCTTTTGGTCGGCCTCGTCGCCGCCTTCGCCTTGGCGCTTTCCGCCGAGCCTGGTATCACTGTTGAGAATTGGGGCGAGACGCCGACAGGCGAGCAAGTCCAGCTCTACACGCTGACGAACTCCAAGGGCATGGAGGCGCGCCTCGCCACGTACGGCGGCGTGTTGGTCTCGCTGAAGGTTCCCGACAAGAACGGCGCGCTCGGCGACGTCGTGCTGGGGTTCGATTCGCTCGAGGGCTATCTCGGCGATCATCCCTATTTCGGATCGCTGATCGGCCGCTACGGCAACCGCATCGCGAAGGGACAGTTCACGCTCGACGGACGCGAATACACGCTCGCGGTCAACAATGGCCCCAACGCCCTGCACGGCGGCATCGAGGGTTTCAACCGCAAGGTCTGGAGCGCGAAGCTCTTGATGACCGACGAAGGGCCGGCGCTCGAGCTGCAATACGACAGCCCGGACGGCGAAGAAGGCTATCCCGGCGCGTTGGCGGTGACCGTCCGCTACACGTTGACCAACGCGAATGAGCTCCGCATCCACTACCACGCGACGACCGATGCGCCCACCGTGGTCAATCTGACCAATCACTCGTACTTCAACCTGAAAGACGCGGGCAAGACCGACGCCTTGGGCCACGTGTTGCAGATCATGGCCGACCACTTTACGCCGGTCGACCCGACGCTGATTCCGTTGGGGGAGTCCCGGCCGGTCGAAGGTACGCCGTTCGATTTCCGGCAGCCGACGGCGATCGGGGCGCGGATCAACCAGGACGACGAGCAACTTCGCAACGGCGGCGGCTATGACCACAACTTCGTGCTCAGCCGTCGCGAAAAGGACGGCCTCGAGCTGGCGGCTCGCGTCTACGAGCCGACCAGCGGGCGCGTGATGGAGGTCTTCACGACCGAGCCGGGCGTGCAGTTCTATACCGGCAACTTCCTCGACGGCACGAACGTCGGTAAGGGCGGCGTGAAGTACAACCGGCGTGCGTCGCTCTCGCTCGAGACGCAGCACTATCCGGACTCGCCGAACCAGAAGGCGTTCCCCTCGACCGTGCTGCGGCCGGGCGAAGTCTACGACTCGACGACGGTTTTCCGGTTTTCGACTCGCTAACTCGTCTGGCCTTCGCGGCGGAAGGCGATGAAGTCGGTCACAGCCGGCGTTTGGCCGAGTTGCCTCAGTTGCAAAGCGATCTGTCCCCGGTGGTGCTGGGAGTGCAGCCCTAAGTGGGTGAGGATATCGGTCGGCGTGTTGCGGAATTCGAGCCCGGACTGATCGCGGTAGGTGATTTCCTTTTCGAGCGACGACTCGTCGATCCCGGCTAGAAACCGGTCGATCTCGCCAGCCAGCGACTCGAGCCTCTGGGCGCAATGCTCGAGCGTTTCAGGCGGCCAAAGCTGGATCGCCTTCGAGTCCCGTCCCCGGAGTCGAGTCAGCCAGGCCTCCTGAGCGGCGAGGATGTGGGCGAACAGCCGGATGCCCGCGCCATGCTCACTAGCCTGCTGAAGCGACGCCAGCGCCCGCCGGTTAGCCCAAAATTCATACCGATAGAGCAGTTTGAAGCGTTCGAGCATCATCTTCCTCGCACACCAACTCAACGCAACCTCGCAGTTGCGCTCCGTTACGGCGCTCGCGGAACGCATACGGAGTCGTGCGCGTCAGCAAGCGGTCTTCTGCTATCTAGACAGACTTTCAAGGTAGCGGAATACCGCGTGCGATTGTGCTACGCTACCCAGTCGCCATGAGCCGCCACCCGCAAGCGCCCCGCTTCTTCCTCGCGAGTTGCATCGCGCTGATTGCGACCGCGATGAGTTTCGCGATACGGGGCGAGATCATGGGAGTGTGGACGCAAGCGTTCACGCTGACCAACGCCGAGGTCGGCGCTGTGACGGGCGCGGCGTTTTGGGGATTTCTGATCTCGATGGTGATCGGCGGTCCGCTCTGCGATGTGCTCGGGATGGGGCGGCTGGTCGTGCTGGCGTTCATCGGCCACGTCGGCGGTGCGCTGCTGACCATTTTCGCGGGCGGCTTCTGGTCGCTGTTCATCGCAACGCTGCTGGTGGGCGTGGGGAACGGCTTCGTCGAGGCGGCCTGCAATCCGCTGATCGCGACCCTCTATCCGGAAAACAAGACCTCCAGGCTGAACGCTTTCCACGTTTGGTTCCCCGGGGGCATCGTGATCGGCGGACTCGTCGCTTACGCGCTGGATCAAATGGGCCTGAGTTGGCAGATCAAGATCGCGTCGATGCTGGTTCCGATCGCAATTTACGGCGTGATGTTCTTGCGCATGAAGTTCCCCCCGACCGAGCGCGTCGCCTCGGGAGTGTCGTCGGGCGCAATGTTCAAAGAGGTCTTGCGCCCGCTGTTTCTATTTATGGCCTTCTGCATGTTGCTGACGGCGTCGACGGAGCTGAGCACCAACCAGTGGATCGCCGAGTTGCTCTCGAACGTGGGCGTTCCGGGCATCTTGATCTTGGTCTGGATCAACGGCTTGATGGCTGTGGGGCGCAGCTTTGCGGGACCCGTGGTGCATCGAATTGCACCCGCCGGCATGCTCCTGTTTTCCGCTGTCTTTTCGGGACTCGGGCTGGTGCTGCTGAGCATGTCAAGCGGCTACATGTCACTGGCGGCGGCGGCCGTCTTCGCGGTCGGCATCTGTTACTTCTGGCCAACGATGCTGGGCTTCGTCGCGGAATACGTACCGCGCTCGGGCGCTCTCGGCCTCGCGATCATGGGCGGCATCGGCGCCGCCTCAACGGCGATTACGCAGCCGCTGGTCGGCAAGATGTACGACATGCAGCTCGAGGCCAACAACAGCTCGGGTTTGTCGCTCGAGGAGTTGCGCGCGGCGATTCCAGGCGATCCGATTCACGAAACCTGGCTTTTCGTGCAGGGCGCGGCGGGCTCGGACGCGCTGCTGACAATGGCGATACTGCCCGCGGCGTTAGTCGTGCTTTTCGCCGCGCTTTATGTGTGGCAGCGAGGCAAGGCTCCGGAAAAGCTGGTCGTTCAACCTTCCGAGTCCGCCTGATGACTTGGGCTTCAGCCGCGCCCGTGACCGTAGTGTTAGACTCTTGACGTGCGCGGCATCGCAAGCATTATCGCGATCGCCTGTGTTGCGAGCGCCTCCCTCTTCGCTCCGTTCCAGCACGTCCACGATCCGGGACGGGCCGTCGAGCATGTCGCCAAGTATCATCACGGCGGTTTAGCGCTCCATCTTCACATCGCGGGCTGGGCCGCGGCCGACCAGTCTTGGCAGGCCGCGGACGACAGCTCTCACCTGCTGCAGTGGTTTCGTGCTAACGAGATCAAGCCGTTCCGCTATGCCGTCGCGGTTGTGACGACAGTCGCGGAGTTTCACTTTGACACCACGTTTCTCCCGCGACGCGTGCCGGTCGAAAGCCTGATCGGCGATTCGCCGCCGCTCGTCCGCCCTGCGCCTCGCGGTCCCCCCGTATAGCCCTCCTCATCTTCCGATTCGCTTCGGCCTGGGAGTCCGTGCGCCCTGGGCTGTTGACAGGTATTTGTACGTGCGGATTGCGTTGCGGGCGCCTGTTTCTGCGGCGACGTTCGGCGTTCCCGTTTTGAGGAGTTGGAATGCGTTTGGGATTTGTCTTGCTCTTGCCCGGGTTGCTTTGGCCCTTGAGCGCGGCGCCGCGACCTCCGGGCCGCCCGCTGCCTATCGACGAGGCGGTGCGCGTCGCCCTTAAAAACCGCGCGGAGCTCGAAGCGGCTTCGTACTCGATCGAAGCGAGGGAGGCTGCGACGCGGCAGGCGTCTCGAGCGCCGAACCCGATCTTGTCGGTGCAATCCGAGAACTGGCGTTTCTCCGATCAATTTTCGGCCTCGCGCGACGTGGACTACTTCGTCTACGCCACGCAACAAATCGAGACCGGAGGCAAGCGCCGGTTGCGGACGGAGGCCGCCGAATCGGGCCGCGACGTCGCCCAAGCGGAGCGCGCCGTGCTGACTTGGCAGGTCGCGAGCGCCGTTCGCGAAGCTTGGTGGCGGGCGTCCGCCGCGGCGGAGCGAGCGCGCTTGCTCGAGGCTTCCCTCGGGAGCGCGGAAGATCTGGTGCGTTACCACGAAGTCCGCGTCCGTGAGGGCGCCGCCGCGGAAGTCGACCTGCTCCGCGTTCGCGTCGAATACGAGCGCAGAAAGAGCGAGGCGGCGACTGCTGGGACGCAAGCTGAGCAAGCGGCCTTGGCGCTGTTTCTAGAGATGGGCGTCGACAGCGCCTACGACGTCGATCTCTCGACTCGCCCTCAGCTCGAGGCCGTTGAACCCAGCCGCGAGTTGGTAAGCGAGGCCTTGGCCGCGCGGCCGGACCTCGCTCTGCAGGAGGCGCGCGTCGGCCAGGCGAAGGCCGCGGTGAGCGTACAGGAGTCGCATTCCAAACCGGACGTCACTCCGTATCTCGGCTACAAGCGAACCGCGGGGTTCGACACTATCATCGGCGGGGTCCATATCCCGCTGCCGCTGCGCGACCGCAACGACGGAGGAATCGACGAGGCGCTTGCCGAAGTCAACCGTCAAGAGGCGCTGTTGCGCGCCTCTGAAGTTCGCGTCCGCTCCGAAGTGCAGGCGGCGGCGACCGAGCTCGAGCGCCGGGCGGAGATCGTGCATTCGCTCGAAGCCGGCGTGGTTCAACAGGCGGAGCAGGCTCACGATATCGCCCAAGCGGCCTATCGCGAGAATGCGACGGACCTGCTGTTTGTTCTCGACGCGCTCAGGACGCGCAATGAAGTCGAGCTGCTGTACTCCCAAGCTCTGTTTGATTACCAGTTGACCCGCGAACGCTTGCGCGCCGCGACCGCGAGCGTCGTCCCAGGAGCGACCCCATGACGAAGACCTGCTTTTTCTTGATTTGCGCCTGCTTGGCGGGATGGGGTTGCGGCGAAGCTCAGCCGCCGGCCGCGGCGGAAACTCAGCAGCCCGCTGCGGAGCCCGCAGCCGCACTCCCGACCGACCCAGGAACCGTGCGACTCTCGCTCGAGGCCGAGCAACGGTCCCGGATCACGGTGGGACAAGTGGAGTCGCGTGAGCTGCCGGATGAGGTGCGAGCGCCGGCTGAGATCGCCCTGAACGCGGACCGGACCGTCCACGCCGCCGCGTTTGTCGAAGGCACGGTGATGGACTGCTGCAAGAGCATCGGCTCTTACGTTCGCAAGGGCGACGTGTTGGCTGAGTTGCACAGTCACCAGACGCACGAGTTGCTGGCGGAATTTCGCCAGGCCCGCGCCGCTCTCGAGGCCCGCCGTTCTGAGTTGACCTACGCCGAACAAGACCGTCGGCGCGCCCAGCGGCTCCACGAGCTAAAAGCGGGCTCCATGCAGCGAGTGCAAGAGACGCAAACCGCTCTCGACCAAGCGCGCACATCGGTCGAATCAGCCCAGGCGGGCTTGGCCGGCGCGATGGCGCATTTCGAGTATCTCGGGATAGATGCCAAGGAACTGGCGGAAGGGCATATCCCGGAGCATTTGGTCGTTCACGTCAAGGCCCCGATTTCCGGTGTGATCGTCCAGCGATCGGTCGCGCTCGGGACCGTGGTCACGCCTTCCGACCCGCTTTACGAAATCAGCGATCTGAGCAGCCTTTGGATGATCGCCCATGTTCCCGAGCAGGACTTGCGGCTCGTGCGTCCGGGCATGAAGGCGGAACTCGCGGTGAAAGCCTATCCCGAACGAACGTTTCTGGGACGAGTCGAGCTCGTCGGCGACATGCTCGATCCGCAGACCAAGACCGTGCAGGTGCGCTGCGTGATCGCCAACCCGGGCCGAATGCTCAAGCAAGGCATGTTCGGCGAGGCCGTGCTGCGCTCGCAGCAGACGCGGCCCGCGCTGGTCGTGCCCGAGGCGGCCGTGCAGCGGATCGACGACGACTCGGTGGTGTTCGTGTCAGAGGGCGGTCACACGTATCGCTCGCGTTCGGTGGAGGTGGGCCGCAGCATCGACGGCATGGAGGAGATTCTCTCCGGACTCAGCGCCGGCGACGAGATCGCAGTCTCCGGAGCCTTCTCCCTCAAGTCCGAAATGCTGAAGTCGCGCTTTGCGGAAGAGTAGGGGCGAATCGACGATGGTGACAAAATTGATCGACGCCTTCCTCGACCGGCCCTATCTGGTCGTCATGGGACTGGGCGCCCTGCTCGCGATCGGATTGTGGGCGATGCTCAACATTCCGGTCGACGCTTTTCCGGACCTAACGAACAACCAGGTAAGCATCGTGGCCGAAGCCCCCGGCATGGCCGCCGTCGAGGTCGAAGACCTGGTGACGTTCCCGATCGAATCGGCCTTGATGGGAATCCCGAATACCCAAGAGGTTCGTTCCCTCTCGAAGCTGGGTTTGTCGATGATTACGGTCGTCTTCGATGACGACGTGCCGTCGCTGCAAGCCCGGCAACTGGTCAGCGAACGTCTGTTGGACGCCCGTTCGAGCTTGCCGGACGGCGTCAATCCGCAGATGGGCTTGTTCGCGACGCCCTTCGGCGAGGTCTTTCAGTACACGGTCCAAAACACGAACCCGGGCAACGGCCTTTCGGCGATGGATCTCAAGACGCTTCATGACTGGGAGATCAAGTACCAGCTCAGGGCGATTCCGGGCGTTGCGGATGTGGTGACCTGGGGCGGTTTGACGAAGCGCTTCGAGGTCATCGTCGATCCCAGGCGACTGCGTTCCTACGGTCTGTCGTTGCGCGACGTCTTTGAACGCCTCAGAGACAACAACGCCAATCTTTCAGCGGGGTTCATCGAGCACGCCTCCGAACAGTACTCGGTGCGCGGGCTCGGACGCGCTCAGACTCCCGAGGAGCTCGGCGCGATCGTGTTGACCGCGCAAGGCGGAACTCCGGTGCGTATCTCCGACGTGGCCGAGGTGAGAGTCGGCAATGTGCCGCGCCAGGGCGCCGTGACGCGCGACGGAGCGGGAGAGACGCTGTCGGGAATGGTCATCATGCTGAAAGGACAGAACAGCAAGACGATCATCGAGCGAATCAAGAACGCCATCGCGGACATGGCGCCGTCGTTGCCTGAGGGAGTCACGCTCGCGCCTTTCTACGACCAGGCCGAGGTGATCGACGGCACGATTCGAACGGTCCGAAATAATCTCCTCGAGGGCGGAGCGCTGGTGATCGTCGTGCTGTTTTTTGCGCTCGGCCAGCTCCGCGCCGCGGCGATCGTCGCCGCCGTCATCCCGCTGTCGATGTTGGGGGGCTTTATCGGCATGACGGTTGCCGGCATCTCAGCCAATTTGATGAGCCTGGGAGCCGTCGACTTCGGAGTGATGATCGAGGGCGCGATCGTCGTGGTGGAGAACTCCGTGCGCCGGCTGCACGAGGCTGAGGCCTCCGGCGAGAAGGTCGATCGCATGGAAGTCGTTCGCCAATCGGTGCACGAAGTCGCTCCGCCCGTGCTTGCCGGCGTGTCGATCATGATCATCGTCTACATGCCCGTTCTCAGCCTTCAGGGGCTCGAAGGACGCATGTTTCGCCCGATGGCCGTGACGGTTTGCGCCGCGGTGTTGACGAGTCTGATGCTGGCGCTGTTCTTCTTGCCGACGGCATCTCGTTTTGTGTTGCGAGGCGACGACAAGGAAGGGGCGCTCGCCCGGCTGCTGATGAAGGGTGAAACCGTCTACGAGAAAATTCTCGGAAAGGTGCTCGATCACCGCTACCTTGCGGTCGCGGTGACGCTGCTGCTCGTCTCGAGCGCCGTGGGATCGTTGGCGTTCATCGGCACCGAATTCATGCCTCGTCTCGACGAAGGCTCGATTCTGGTGCAGACGCTCAAGCTGCCGTCGATCTCGCTGAGCGAGTCCGTTCGTGTTCAAGAGGAGATCGAGCAGGAGCTGTCGGCCTTGCCGGAGGTGACCAGCGTCGTCAGCAAGATCGGCCGGCCGGACTTCGCGACCGAGGCGATGGGCATCTACGAGGCCGACACCTACATCAACCTGTTGCCGCACGATCAGTGGAAATCGGCCGCGACCAAAGAGGGCCTGATCGACGTGATGGCCGCGCGCCTCGAGCGAATTCCCGGCGTCGTCTACAACTTCACGCAGCCGATGGCGATGCGTCTGGACGAAACGGTGTCGGGCGTCCGCGCCGACGTGGCGCTCAAGATCTTCGGCGACGATGCGAGCGTCCTCGAGGATTTGGCGGACAAGATCCTCGCGCAGATGAGTCAGGTGCCCGGCGCCGCCGACGTGCAGCGCGGCGTTTTCTCCGGCGCCGCCGAATGGAGGGTGCGGATTCGAAGAGACGAATTGGCTCGCTTCGGGCTCAATGTCTCGGACGTGCAAGAGCTGCTGGGGGCGGCGATCAGCGGCCGGGAAGCGACGGAGGTCATCGACGGGCGGCGCCGCTTCCAAACGGTCATCCGGCTCCCGAAGCGCTACCGCTCCAACATCGAGGAGCTGCGGAATCTGCAACTCCAGACCGCCGGCGGCGCATGGGTGAGGCTCGCGGACGTCGCCGACGTCAGCGAGGAGTCGACTCCGGAAGTCATTCAGCGTGAGAACTCACAACGACGTCTCGTGGTGCAGTGCAATGTGCGCGGCCGTGACGTGGGCGGCTTCGTGGCCGAGGCGCAGCGCGTGATCCGCGCCAACGTCGATCTACCGGTCGGGTATTTCCTGAAGTGGGGCGGACAGTTCGAAAACCAGGAGCGAGCCATGAGTCGCCTGGCGATCGTGACGCCGACTGCGCTGCTGCTGATCTTCTTGATCAACTACCTGACTTTCCGCTCCATAAGACTTTCGCTGCTGGTGTTGATGCTGGCGCCGTTCGCGACCGTCGGAGGAGTGGCCGCGCTTTGGCTGCGCGGGATGAATCTGAACGTGTCGGCGTCGATCGGGTTTATTACGGTGTTCGGCATCGCGACGATCGACGGCTTGGTCTTGGTGTCGGCGATCAACCGCCGGCTCGCGCAAGGCATGGCCATGAGGCCCGCCTTGTTGGAGGCGGCTCGAACGCGCGTGCGGCCGGTGGTGATGATCTCGTTGGTAGCGGCTCTTGGGCTGCTTCCCATGGCGACCGCCACCTCAACCGGCGCGGAGGTGCAACGACCTCTGGCGACGGTGGTGATCGGCGGAGTGATCAGCGCGATGACGCTGACCCTTTTGGTCGTTCCAGCCTTTTATCCCTGGTTCTCGAGCAGGCGGCGGAGCGCGGAGACGGCGGAAAAGCCGTGAAAAAACAGACCCGACCGCGCCCTTCCGCTAGAGGAAAAACCTCGTCATCGATTAGTGATACCCGGAAAACGTCCTGAATCTTGTTCTGATAGGTCAGCAACCGGACTCAAACGACCCGCGAGCGGTCACGACTTCGTTTTTGGAGTGAAGGGAGAGGAATGGTGGAGGCGGCGGGAATTGAACCCGCGTCCGAGAGAGACCCCCACAAAGAGCCTACATGCTTATTCCATTCAAAAGTCTCGATCGCCTCCGAGGGAACGGACAAGCTGGAAGCGATCCAGTCCGATTAATCTCGACCTGCGGCTCCGAACAGAAGCCCTCGGTCCAGCCCGCTGAAATGTCACCCCGAACGGCTTGACGGGCCCGCCATCCGGGACGCGCTACCTAGTAATTAAGCAGCGTATGCGAACTGCGTGTTGTTATTGGCAGTTATCAGTGTCCGATCGTTTTACGGGAGCTCGGAACCCGGCATGCCTCTCTGTGTCGGTTGCAATCCCGTCGAATCCAGGACGCCCCCATTCCACAACTCATTGTATGTGATGCCGCAAGCCCTGGCTAGGTTGCGGAAACCAGGTCAGGCGCCCTGCCAGCGCTTCGCGCCCTCGTCGTGAAGGCCGAACAGGTCCAGCAGCCGGCAGACGCCCTGCTCGACGATCTCCTCGACCGTACTGGGCCGATTGTAGAAATCAGGCATCGGCGGGGCGATGACCGCGCCGATCTCCGCCGCGGCCGTCATGGCGCGCAGGTGTCCGAGGTGCAGCGGCGATTCGCGCACCACCAGCACGAGCCGGCGGCGCTCCTTGAGCGTCACGTCCGCGGCGCGCGTCAGCAGATTGCCGGCGAGCCCGTGCGCGATCGACGAGAGCGTGTGAACCGAACAAGGCGCGATGATCATGCCTTCGGTGAGGAATGAACCGCTGGCGATCGACGCTCCGACCTGCTCAAGAGGATGGAACACCGTTGCTAACTGCTTCAAATCATTGAGCAATAGGCCGGTTTCGTGGTGAACCGTTTTTTCCGCCGGACGACTCACGACCAGGTGGGTTTCAACGTCGTCCATCCGCTTGAGCTTCTCGAGCAGGCGCACGCCATAGGCCGCGCCGCTGGCGCCGCTGATCCCGACCACGATACGTTTCATCGGCTCGACCTCCGGTCCCTCTTCCGTCGCCCGAACGGGCCTGGCGCCTGTGTTCCGAATGTGGAACAAAATTGCCCTTCGGCGCGGCGTTCCGGGGCGCCCTCAGTTGGGAGTATTCTATTGCCCCTGGCCTAGTATTATCCTGGCCGCCGACATCTGAGGTACTCTAAACATCGTCTGATGGAGCCAGGACTCAAGCTGAAGGCGATTCGAGAGAGGCTGGGGCTACGCTACCGCGAGGTGGAAGCAGCCAGCAATCAGATTGCGCAGCGTCACAAAAATCCTGATTTTGCGATCGGGCTCAGCCGTCTGGCTGACATGGAGAACAAGGGCGTCCTACCCAACATCCATCGGCTCTATACCCTTTGCGCGATCTATCGCCTGGACTTCAACGAAGTGCTGGGCTGGTACGGCATCGACCTGAACGATATCTGGCGTGACGCTTCCCACTTGCGACCGGAGCGAACTCATCTGGCGAACTTCCGACCGCCGGCCGGCGGCGCCGTGTCTCTGCCGCTGATGCTCGACCCGGGCGTCGATTTCTCCGAGACGGTATTTTTGAGCCGAATTATTCAACAATGGGGGGAAATACCTCTGAGCCTGCTCGAAACTCTCGACCTCGATTCAAGCCTCTACGGATTTATCGGCTGGGAAGACAGGCGGATGTACCCGTTGCTCAGGCCGGGGGCGTTGGTCCAGATCGACCCATCGCGCGATGAGATCGTCGAGCGCGGCTGGAAGGACGAATTTGATCGTCCGATCTATTTCGTCGAGACCCGCGGGGGCTATGCGTGTTGCTGGTGCAGTCAGACCGAATCGCACGTGGTCCTGCAGGCCCATTCGGCCTCAGGCGAGCCTTCGGAAGTGTTGGAGCTGAACGAGGTTTCGGTTGTGGGCCAAGTTCGAGGCATAGCCATGCAGCTCGAACTGCAACCGGATGGCCAAGTCAAGTCGAAGACGAAGGCTCGGCGGCCTCGGCAAGCATCAGTTCGAGAATGAGCTCCAGATCCGACGTGTAGAGGAACCGCTCGGCGTCTCCGGCCCCGATGGGAGTCAGCCCGACGTAAGGCTTGAGTGTGGTCCAGGCCTGGATCATGTCAGACGGATGATCCTCGGCTTCCCGAAAATACGCTTGGAGATCTTCGCGCTGACATCGTAAATCGAAGTTGAGCCACTCCGCGAAAACGCGCTCGTGACTAGCCGTCAGCGCGCGATGCGCCTCGTCTTCTCCGTAGATCTGAGACAAGCCGTAGTGGCGGTAACGGCCGCTATTGGGGTCTCGCAAAGACGCGAGATAAGCCAGTCGGCCGAAGGTCGTCGAAACCTGTGAAAGGGTTTTCGACCATACGTCTTCGATCGCTTCGTCAAACCGATTCGACACGACTTCTACGCCCGCCCTTAGTTTGACGTTAAGCCCATTCGGCGCGATCCGTCAACCTGCCGACGCACGCCCCCGCCGGTCCCGTTCGAGTCCGAAACCTTGGCTCCCCGGGAGACCGATTCGCGACGGCCCGCGCTCGATGCAAAATCGCGTTAATTGGTCCCGAATAAAACAACAAATAAGCGGGATGTTCCGCTGAACTCCGAGGCGTCCGCCAGGGAGCGCCGCGGCCTGTCCGCGCTCCTCCCAGCGGGGCTTCGCGGCCCTCTGAACGGGCTCGTTCCGAAGCCGGAAAATCGGATAAAAGCATTAACCTTTTCGCCTTTTTCTACTTAGCATCAGCATCGTCGACAGCAGAAATGTCGACAGCAAAATCGACAGCGAATAATCGGCCCCGCGACTGAAGCTCCCCATCCAAGGGCGCGGCGGGATCGAAGTTCGCTGCGACGAGGGATAAGTCTGTTTTCGGAGGTTTAGTCAGAATGTTGAAACGCACCTTGATCGCCGCCTTTTTCACCGCCCAATTGGCGCTGTTCGGATCGCTCGTCGGTTTCACCGCGCCCAAGGCTGGAGAAGCAGCCGACCATCAAACAGGGCACCTATCCGCTGTGCTTCCCGGACGAATGCTGCTGGGATGGCTCTTGCGAAGACGACGACGGCGACAACTAGCCTTAGATTGCGCTGTCCGGCTCGGTTGCGAGGCGCCGCTTGACCGTCTCGCAGCCGAGGCCGCAAAGATCACGTCTAGATTTTTCATTATCCCTCGTGCTTTTCACGATCGCGTGATATGATTTTCTTGAAATCTTCCGAGGTTTCCTGAAAAGTTGTGGATGGCGTAGCGGTCATGCTGATTCTCGCTCAGGCGGCGGTTCTCGGAGCCGCCGGCTGGATGCTTTGGCGCATGGCGTTATTCGGCTTAGCCAAACGCTTCCCCTTTTTGTCGGCCTACACTGCCGTCACCGCGGCACTCGTGGTCGACAGCTTGGTCGCGAGGATACTCATCCAGTACGCGGCCTCCAAAGAAGCCCGCATCACGCTGATGCGCCGGCAGTTTTACGTGTGGCTCGCCTTCACCTTGGCGGAAGCGGTGCTGGCGTTGATTGTCGTCCTCGAGCTCAATAGTCGCTTTCTTGATCCGTATCCGGCGCTTCGAAAAGTCGCGGACCGAGCCCTCCAAGGCGGATTGATCGTTGTTTCGATCGGCGTTCTGATCGGCGTGCTCACGGGCCCGGAAGCGCTCATTCGCACCATGCGCGGGTTCAGTCACTTCGGGGGCGTGCTGCTCGCGACGGCGTTGTTGCTGTTGTGCGGGCTGGTGGTGATCTTCACCCGGCATTTCCGGCTCGAAGCAACCCGGAATCTGAAAACGGCCCTGATCGGAGTCGGCGCTCTGTTCGGCTCCATGGTCGTTTGGGAAACGGCGGCCGGAATCGCCTCGACGATTTCTCCTGAGTCCCTCGGCGTGGTCCAAGCCGGCATCTTGGCGGTCGCCTTCGTCTGGCTCGGGTGGCGCTTCTCGCCTCAGGAGGATCGGGCTCTGGCCGTGGTCCCTGTCTCGTCTAATTCAGCGTTGGAACGCCTCGAGGCGCTCAATGAAATGATGTCGCGACCTTTCGAATCATGACTTACATCGCCCTCATTCTGCTTTCGTTTCTCGCCGGCGCCGCGTTTGCTGGGCTCTGCTTCAGGGTTCCCCGGACCGGGGCATCGCGCACGCCTTCCTACTTCGACACGTCCGCCGCCGCGCAGGCTCTCGGAGCGGTTGCGCGGGTCTTTGAACCCGACGACCAGCGCTATGTCGCGCTGACCGGAGCGAACCAGCGATCTCGTTTCCGGAGGCAGCGCCGCCATGCAATGAGATTGTTTCTCCGTCAAACTCGCCTGGAGTTTCACGCCATCATGCGCGACGCAAGCGCGGCGGCCAAGCATGAAACCCCCGAATACGGAGCGCAGTTGGCCGCCCTTTCGCTGAAGTTCAATCGCCTTTATTGGGCGCTGTGGATGCGGGCGCAATTCTCTTGTCTGCTGTTTCGCCCGATCCCGCGCGCCAAGCTCATCGAACTGGTCGGCTGTTCGCGAGGACTGCCGGCGGGGTTAGCTTTGAGCCGCCATCCGGCAGGCGCCTGAGTCGTCGGCAACAGTCCTTTCGCAACCGGAGTGGATAATGGAGGGTCGGAGCCCGCCGGCGCCCGACCCCCGGAGTGCGAATCAGCGCGACCATCGTAACCCTCAACGAGGAGAGAAACCTTGCTCGGGCTCTTTCGTCGCTCGAATTTTGCGACGAAATCGTCGTGGTCGACAGCGGTTCGAGCGACGGCACCGCCGATCTGGCTCGCCGCCGAGGCGCTCGCGTCATCCATCACGACTGGCCCGGCTACGCCGCTCAGAAAAACTTCGCCGCCTCCAGCGCTTCGAACGATTGGATTCTGTCGCTCGACGCCGATGAAGAGGTCAGCCCGCGCCTGCGAGAGTCTATTCAAGCGCTTCAAGAACGAGAATCCAACCGGGCCGGCTATCAATTCCCGCGCTTGGCGCAATATCTGGGCCGCTGGATTCGCCACGGCGGCTGGTATCCCGACCGCAAGGTCCGCCTCTACGACCGTCGCCGAGCGACTTGGCGCGGCGAATTCGTTCACGAATCGATTGTGGTCGACGGCCCGGTCGGCCAGCTCGACGGCGATTTGCTGCACTTTACCTGCGATTCGCTGGCCGACCACGTCGGCCGCATCAATCGCTATACGGATTTGGCCGCCGCGGAGCTGCGTCAGAGCGGAGCCTCCCCAGGCTTAGCTCGCTTGCTGCTTTCGCCGCCTTGGGCGTTTTTCAAAAGCTTCGCGTTGCAGCAGGGCTTTCGCGACGGGGTGCACGGGCTTCTGATCGCCTCGATGGCGGCGGCGTACGTGTTCCTCAAATACGCCAAGGCGCGCACGGCGACGCCATGAGGGTGCTGCATCTCGACGCCGGGCGCGAAATGCGCGGGGGCCAACGCCAACTGCGGATGTTGCTCCGCGGACTTGCCGAGCGCGGGATCGACCAGGAGCTGCTGGCGCGGGGGCCTCTGGCCGCAGCCGAGTCGGCCGCGCGCCTGACGCCGCTCGCTGTTCGCCGGCGCGCGCGTGAGGCGGATCTGATTCACGCCCATGACGCGCGCAGCCACACGCTCGCCGCGATCGTTTGCCCCGGAGTTCCTCTGGCCGTCTCGCGCCGGGTCGCTTTTCCGCCCCGGCGAGGCGTCGCTTCCGCGTGGAAATACGCCCGCGTCGACCTTTACCTGGCGGTTTCCGAACATGTCGCTCAGCAGTTGCGAGAAGCGGGAATCGACTCGCGCCGCATTCGTGTGGTCTATGACGGGGTCGAATTGCCGGACCGCCCACCTGAGCTTCCCGCGGCATCGGGTTCTCCAAGGGCGGGAGTTCTCGATGTCGACGACTCGCTCAAGCTCATCGAGCTGGCTTGCGAAAGCTGTCGGCTAGCGGGCGTCGAGGCCTTCGTGGATGCCCGTTTGGATCGCGTGCTCGACAACTCAGACTTCCTGCTCTACCTCACTGCATCGGAGGGCCTCGGCTCGGCGCTGCTCGCCGCGGCCGCGCACGGACGCCCGGCTATCGCCAGCCGCGTCGGCGGAGTTCCGGAGGTTGTCGTTCACGAAAAAACCGGACTATTGGTCGAGAACCGCACTGACGACGTCGCCGGCGCGATCAAACGGTTCGCGGAAAATCGAACGTTGCTGCGCGCGTGCGGGGCCGCCGCATTCGAGCGAGCGAGAGCGCAATTCTCCGATGATATGATGGTCTCGCGAACGCTCGAGGCCTACCGCGAGCTGCTCAAATCCAAACCGTGACCCTGCTAGCCTTTCTTGCCGGGCTGATCCTGGGAAGCTTCCTCAACGTCTGCATTCATCGCTGGCCCCTGGAGGAATCGGTTGTGGCGCCGCGGTCGCGGTGCCCGCAGTGTAAGAGCCCGATTTCCTGGCGCGACAACATTCCCGTCTTCAGCTACATCTTGCTGCACGGACGTTGCCGACATTGCGGCGAGCCGATTTCCAAACGCTATCCGATTGTGGAACTGCTGACGGGCGCTCTCTTCGCGGGGCTGTTTCACAAGTACGGACTTCAGCCTTTCACCTACAAATGCGCGCTGTTCACCGCGATGATGATCGTCCTGGTCGCGACCGACTTTGAACAGTACATTCTGCCGGATGAGATCACGCTGGGAGGTTTGGCGATAGGCCTCGCGTTGAGCCCGTTCATCCTCATTCCGGCCGGCGGGACGCAATTGATTTGGCTGTTGACCGGGGTCTCGCCCGCTCCTTGGCAGCAGTCTCTGGCCGAATCAGCCTTCGGGGCGGTCTTTTTTGGGGGAATGCTATGGGCCTTGCGCGAAATCTACTATCGAGTACGCGGCGTTGACGGATTGGGATTCGGCGACGTCAAGATGGTCGCGATGATGGGCGCCTTTTGGGGCGTGGTCGATACGATGATGATGTTGATCATCGGGTCGGTTTTGGGGGCGGTGATCGGGGCCGCGATCGTGCTGCTGGGCGGCAAGAAATGGACGCATGAGCTGCCCTACGGCAGCTATCTCGGCGCGGCGGCGATCATCGTCGTTTTATGGGGAGATGCGTTGCTCGGTGCGTATTGGAGCGCTCTACGCGAGGCGGCGGGCGGATGAAACTCGACGAATTGGCCGCGGCGCTTGGATGTCGTCTCGAGGGCGAAGGCTCGCTCGAGATCGCCGGCGTTGCGGGCCTGGACGACGCGGGCCCGGATCAAGTCACGTTCCTGTCGAATCCGAAATATTCATCGAAGGTCGCCGAGACCAAGGCGGGCGCGATTATCACGGGTCAACGGCTCGAGGGCTTTTCCGGCCCGCAGTTGCTTTCGAGCAACGCGTACCTCGACTTCGCGCGCGCCCTCGAATTGTTCTACGAGGCGCCTAAACCGGCGCCGGGGGTGCACCCGACGGCGGTTGTGGCGGCCTCGGCTTTCATCGGCCCGGGCGCCTCGATCGCCGCCTATGTCGTCATCGGAGACGATGTTCGCGTCGGCAAGGGCGCCGTCATCCACTCGCATGTGTCGATCTACGCGGGCGTCGAGATCGGCGACGACTTCCTGGCGCATTCGCACGCCGCCGTACGCGAGTTTTGCCGACTCGGCGATCGCGTCGTGCTCCAAAACGGCGTGGTCGTCGGTTCGGACGGCTACGGGTTCGCGCCGCGCGGAGACGGCTCTCACCTCAAGATTCCGCAGTCGGGGATCGTCGTCATCGAGGACGACGTCGAGATTCAGGCCGGCTCCTGCATCGATCGCGCCGCCGTGGGCGAGACGCGCATCCGGCGCGGCACGAAAATCGACAACTTGGTGCAGATCGGCCACGCGGTCGAAGTCGGAGAAAACAACATCATCTGCTCGCAGGTCGGCATCGCCGGCTCGACCGTGCTGGGAAACAATTGCATCCTCGCGGGGCAAGTGGGCGTGATCAATCACCTTACGATCGGGGACGGCGTCCTGATGACAGCCAAGACCGGTGTCGGCCACGATGTTCCCAGCGGCGCTAAGGTGTCCGGAGCGCCGGAGCTCGACAATCGCCAGTGGTTACGCTGCACGGCCGTCTACAACCGTCTTCCCGAGCTCGACAAAGACGTCCGCAAGCTCAAGAAGCGGGTCGAGCGACTGGAAAAATAGCAGCCGGGCGCCAGGCGCGGAGCATTTGACACCCCTAGTCGGTGGAGCTAGAATTTGAAGAGCGCAGGATTAGTGTGCGCGGCCCGGTCTGCCGGGCCTTGTTTTCTGTAAACGACCCCAATGGCGAATCACAAATCAGCAATCAAACGCATCCGTCAAATCGAGCGGCGCAGCGAAGTCAACAAGAACAACAACACGCGGTTGCGCTCGCAAGTGAAGTCTCTGCTCAAGGCCGTCGAGGCCGGTGAGACCGAGAAGGCCTCCGGGATGTTGTCGCCCACCGTCAGCATGATCGACAAGTCCGTGCAGAAGGGCGTGATCAAGAAGGGCAAGGCCGACCGCATGAAGTCGCGTTTGACGGTGCGGCTGAACAAGGCGACGAAAGCCGCCTAACGCACCGCGCCGATTGTTTTCGAAAGAGCCGCGGCCTTCGGGCGGCGGCTTTTTGCTTGGGGACTGCTTTTTGCTTGGGGACTGAGGGATCGACGCAACGAGCGCGCGGCGGCGTCGACTACATCTTGTACTGGCCGAGGTCTTCGTCGCTGAGATTCTCGAGCCAGCGCTTCAACTCTTCGCTGGTGGACTTGTCGCTCACGGCCTGACTGACCTTCGAGGTGCGCAGCACTTCTTCGTCGACGAAAATCGGGCAGTCCATCCGCAGCGCCAGCGCGAGGGCGTCGCTCGGCCTGGAGTCGATCGAGATGATCTGGCCCGATTTCTCGGCCCAGATCACGGCGTAAAACGTGTCGTCCTTCAGCTCGCTGACGACGACCTTGCGAAGGCTCATGTCGGCCCCCAGCATGACGTTCTTGATCAGGTCATGCGTCATGGGCCGGGGAGTGGCGACCTTTTCGATCTCGAGAGCGATGGCGTTCGCTTCGTAGGCGCCGACCCAAATCGGCAGAACGCTCTTGCCTTCGAGATCACGAAGGATGACGATCGGCAGACTCGTGACCGGATCGAGCATGAGGCCGCGGATCTTCATTTCGACTTCCATGCCCGTCATTCTCTACGTTGCGGACCCGTGTGGCAAGGAGCCGGTCCAGAAACATCACGAGGCGCGATTGAGCGGCGGTCCCGCTCGACCGCCTCGAACCAGGTTTCCAGGTCGCCAAGCATGCGCCTTGCGCGGTCGGGATGCGCCGCGGCGAGGTTGACGCTCTCGCCGGGATCTTGCGAGAGGTCATACAGTTCCACCGGCTCGGGCGCCAGCGGACGCAGCCGCGGAACCGCGACCAGGCGCTCGATTTGAGCCGGGTTCTCCTTGTGCTTGAGATCCGCCTCCACGAACGCCTTTTGCAGCGCTTCGTCCTCGGGCGAGGCGTACAGGTCCTTGTTGAAGAAGCGGGAGCCGCGAATCATCGGCCGCACGAGCTTCCAGTCGCCGTCGCGCACGGCGGCGTTGGTCGAGATGTCGGGCAAATAGAAATTCCATTGCCAATAGCGCCGCGGCTCGATCGTCAGCGCCTCTCCGAGAATCAGAGGCGACAGATCATGGCCGTCCATGGGCGGGCCGGCGGGAGGGGGCAGGCCCGACAAGCCGAGCAGGGTCGGCATCCAATCGGTGAAGTGAACGAGATCGTCCGAGACGCGGCCGCCGTCGACCTTGCCCGTCCAGCGCAGCAATAGCGGGACGCGGATGCCTCCCTCATACACCCAACCCTTGCTGCCCCGCATGCCTTCGTTGAAGCGCTCGTTGAACGTCGGCTCGCCTGGCTCGAGCATGTACGGCGGATTGAAGAACGCTGGCCCGTTGTCGCTCGTGAAGACGACGATCGTATTCTCCGCCAGGCCCTCATCGGCGAGCTTTTCGAGGACTTGGCCGATACCGTCGTCCATGATCTCGATCATGGCGTAAGTCGTTGCGACGATCCTGTTGAAGCCCCGCGCAAGATAGCGGTCGACGACGTCCTGCGGGGCTTGGAAGGGCGAGTGAGGTGCGTTATAGGCGAGGGTCAGGAAGAAGGGCTCGTTCTTGTGGCGATTGATGAAAGCCTTCGCCTCCGCGGTCAGCACGTCGGTCAAGTAGCGGCCGTCGGAAGGGTGGTAGGCGCTGTCCCGTTGCAGGTAGTAGCGGTAGTAGTCGACCCACCCTCCGCAGAAGCCGACAAACTCCTCGAACCCGCGAGCGTTCGGCTCAAAGCGGCGATCAAGCGCCCCGTTGTGCCACTTGCCCACCAGGCCTGTCGCGTAGCCCGCCTGACGGAAGGCGTCCGCGACGGTCACCTCGCGCAGCGCGATGCGGTCGAGGCCGTGCATCTCATGCTGCGTGATCGCGCCGGTGCGATGAGGGTAGCGCCCGGTCAACAAAGACGCCCGGGCCGGAGCGCAGATCGGGGACGCCGAATAGTGCTGCCTAAAGTTGAGGCCTTCGGCGGCGAGCCGGTCGAGGTTCGGCGTCGACGCGGACCCGTCGTTGAAGACGCCCAGGTCGCCGTGACCCATGTCGTCCGCCACGATCAACAGGATGTTCGGGCGAGATGCTCCGTTGCTCAAGCAGAGAGGATAACAGCGGCGCTGTTAGGCGGCGGTCGCCTCGGCCTCGCGCTCGCGATTGCGGATCAATAAGGACGCGCCGAACACGGCGAGGGCGATGGCGACCCATTGCGTCGCGCTGATGACCCCGCCCATCAACGGCCGGGCCTGATCCGCTCGGAAGAACTCCACGAAGAAACGGAAGGACGAGTAGAGCAACAGATACCAGCCCAGAATCGTGCCGGTCGCGTGTTGGCGCAGGAACCGGCGGTAGAGAAACACCGCGATCAGCGCCGTACCAAATGACTCGTAAAGCTGAGTCGGATGCAGATGAATGCCTAAAGGGACTCCGACGAAGTCATGCGCCAACTTGCTGGTAAACTCCACCCCCCAGGGGAGGTTCGTCGGCTTGCCCCAGCAGCAGCCGGCGGCGAAGCACCCGAGACGTCCGACCGCGTGCCCGGCCGCCACGCCCGGCGCCAACGCGTCAGCCGTCCGCAGCCAGGGGAGGCCGTACCGCTTGGTGAACCAGTAGGCGACAGCGATCGCCGCGAGCAGGCCGCCGTAGAAGACCCCGCCGGTTTGCAGCGCCGAAATCGAGAACAGCCGACCCCAATCGCTCGAGTAGTAGTTCCATTCGCTGAAAACGTAGAAGACTTTCGCCCCGAGGATCGCCGCCAGTGCGATGTAGACGCCGAGGTTCGCAACCTTGTTGTGGTCGAGTCCGTCGCGTTCGGCGAGCTTACCGGCGATGTGAAGCCCCAAAAGGAAGCCCAGCGCGACCAACAGGCCGTATGTCGGGAGCGAGAAGGAGCCGATTTGGATCAGACGAGGGTACATGGCGGGGCCTCAGGCGGACTCCGCTTTCGGTTCCGCCGCGGGGGCCGCATGCTTCGAAAACGAACCGAGCAGGAGAACAATCGCGCCGACGGTGATGCAACTATCAGCCACGTTGAACGCCGGCCAATGCCAGTCGCCGACGTAAACATCAAGAAAATCAACGACAAAGCCGTACACGAGGCGATCGTAGAGGTTGCCGGCCGCGCCCGCCAAAATCAGCGTCAGGGCCAAGTTCCCGAAAAAGGAGTGCTCTTGCTCACGCCACAGCATAAACAGGATCACCGCCACCGCAAGCAGCGACAACACCGGCAACAAGATGTTCCGCACGAAGGGCGAAGCGTCGGCGAAGAGGCTGAATGCGATGCCGGTGTTGCGAGTGTGGACGATGTTGAAGCCGGGCGCGACGGCATTGGCGGAATACAACGGCAGCTCGGAAGCGACCACGACCTTCGACCAACGGTCAAGGCTGAAAAGCGCGATCGCCACAACCAAAAAGAGCAGCCGTCGCCGCGTGCGAGCTGAAAAATCCACCTCGAAAATCAGTCTAGCGCATCGCGTTTGCGCTCCCTCGCCGGCTATTAACGTAAGGCTCCCGCCCTAGGACTGCCGTAAGCGCCTCCCTGATAAGTGAACTCCCGTGAGATCCCCGCTACATTCCGGCTTAAGTATTTGCCCGACAGGAACTAGACCGGACCCACGATTGCTTGGTACGAGACCGCGAAGCAAGAATCTTAAGCGACGGAGCTTTTATGTCTTTGGACCAGTCAATTAGTGAGCAGTCGGCTGACGCGGCGTCGGGCGGTTCGCCGAGCAGCGAGATGTCCGGCCAATGGATTCGCGAGCAGTTGAAGGACGCCGCCGACTCTCCCGAAAGCAATCCCCCCAATCCGCCGTTCGCCAGCGACGAAGGCGGGCGCGCCGCCTCGTCGGCGCCGTCCGGGTCCGACGATTCGTTGGGCCCGATCATGGCGAATCTCGCCCGCAACATTTCCGAAGCCGTGACCAAACCGATCGAAGACTTGGAGCGCCGCAGGATCACCGAGCGGGAGCACCTGGGGCGATCGGTAAGGGAGCAGGCCGAGCGCGTGGATGCCGTATTCGCGGTCTTGCGGCGTCTGGAAGAGGCGACGCAAAGGCTATCGGATACGGTCGATCGCCAGGAAAATACAGCCCGAGAACAAGCCGAACAGGCCAACTCGAGAATGGAAGAGGTGCGCTCGGAAGCGCGGCGAGAAAAAGAAGCCATCTCGGAGTCGATTGCGGCGATGAGAGGGGAGTTGGAGGGCTTCGCAGGGAGACTGTCGAACACCGAGAAGAACATCGAGGAACACAAATCCGTCATTGCCCGTTTGGAAGGGCTCGAAAAGCGACGGGAGGAAGCGCTTACTCAGGTCGGCCGCCTCGTCGGCGATCTACAGGGGGCTCTGCATTTGATGAGTCCGCCGGAGGGGCGCGAAGACTAAGGATTTCGTCACGGCCGTCCGAGCTTATAGTTGTCGGCTCGCGCGCGGTCTTCGGTTTGGGTATGGATATTCGAGAACCCAAGACGCTGGTTGTCTCTCCCCATCCCGGCGTGGTGGAGAAGCTTCGACGCAGTCTCGATGCCGCGGGCGTTCGTCGCGAACCCGACATCTGGGACCAGTTTCCTTCGTTGACCGATCTTCGTCGTCGGCTGCGGGAATCGAACGAGGCTTACTCGGCGGCGATTTTCGACATGTCGCAGGAGCATGAGGCGCTGCGTTTGGTGGCGGCCATGCGAGACTCAAACCCCGGCACGGTCACGATCGTCGTAAACGGGGAAAGACGCCTCGGCGCGGTCGTGCGGGCGAAGCAAGCCGGCGCGTGGGGCTATCTCACCGAACCCTATGACCTCAATCCTTTGGCGGAGCGGCTCGGACTTGCCGGGCGCGGCGATCTTCCTGCTTCGCCGGAAGAATCCGTCGGACGCCTCGTCGCATTTCTACCGGCCCAGGGCGGTGCGGGCGCTTCCACGATCGCGCTGAACGCCGCCGCGGCGGCTTCCAAGCGCGTACCCGGCCAAGCGCTGTTGATCGACTACGATTTTCATTGCGGAGTGACGGCCTTTCAACTTCAGGTCACGCCCGAAAAGACGATCGCCGACGCCTTCCGACAGGAACGTTCGTCCGATATCCGTTGGGACGAGATCGCCGCGCATTGGCAGGACTTGGCGGTGTTGGTCGGGCCGCAGGATCCCGCCGACGTGGCGAGCGGAGACCTGACCAAGGCGACGGCTTTGCTGGAGAGCGCGAAGAGGCGCTACTCCTGTGTGTTTTTAGACCTGCCCGCTCCTCTGCTCACGGCTTCGGCGCAAGCGTTGAGCGCGGCCGACCGCATCTACGTCGTCTGTACGCCCGAAATCACGTCTCTGCATCTGGCAAAACGTCTGATCGAGCGAATTCGCCGGCTCGGCGCCCCCGGCGAGCGCATGCGTCTGATGGTCAACCGCGTGGGCTCGTGGGGAGGGCTCGAAACGGAGCAGATTCGCAAGGTCGTCGGACTCGAGGTCGATTGGGCGCTTGACAACGACTACGCCGCCGTCCGCAAGGCTACTTGGAACGGCGGCCCGATCGAGCGGGGATGCGCGCTCAGCGAACAGATCGAGCAACTCGCGAGCCAGTTCCTGCTGGAGTTTCAACTGGAAGCCAAATCGGCCAACCCGCCTTTCGAACAACCGGCCGCCGCTGAGCAGGCCACGCCTCTTACGGCTCGTTAGAGCAGGCGGAAGTTCACTTCGATCTGGGCGGAAACCTTGACTGCGGAGCCGTCCTTCTTGCCGGGCACGAACTCCCACTGCTGTACCGCCTGCATCGCCTTTTCGTCGAGGCCGAGGCCGAGGCTGCGAATCACCCGCACGTTATGAGCCTTGCCGTCCGGCCAGACTTCAACCGCCAGCACAACCGTGCCTTGGTACTTGGCCTTGCGGGCCTCTTCCGAGTACTCCGGCTCGACCTTACGGGTCAACCGGGGAGCCGAAACGCCGCCGCCGACGCGATAGACGCCGCCGCCGATGCCGCCGCCCGAACCCGGGCCAACGCCGCCGCCGCGACCGGAACCGACGCCGCCGCCGCGGCCCGTCCCAATGCCGCCGCCCGAACCGGGACCGGCTGAAGGAGGACCGATCTGCCCCAGCGGATCGCCGAAGACCGACGAGTCGATCTGCGCCAGGTTCACCGTGTCAGGGACGATCACGGTGGGCTCGACCGAAAGCTTCGGGTTCTCGTTGCGCAGGACTGGAGTCGGCGGAGCTAACTGCTCCATCGAGAATCGCGGCAGCTTGCCCTTGCTGGGGGGCAGCGGCATGCGCGCGCCGCCGCCTCCTCCGCCGCCGGAGTCGCCGGCGGGCGCTTTGGGCTTGACGCGAAGCTGGGCAAGATACGGCGAGATGTCCACCGGGACGATCAGCGTCACCGTGCCCAACGACGCTTCCGGCCCGCGGTTGTGAAGTCCGAATATCACCGCGATGACGAGCAAGTGGACGCCGGCCGAGGCCAAACGAGCCCGTTTGCGCTCGTCATAGCCGCCCCAAATGCTTTTCACCGCAACCGGCTTCGAGGTCAGCTCGAGCGGCGGGAGCTTCTTTTCTTCCTCGGAAACCTTGAAGTAGCGCCTCAGGCTGGCGAACCACGAATCCTGCAGCGACTCCACCACCATCGGGCCGAGCGTCAACTCGCCGGGCGCGGCTTCGCGATACTGGGGCGGAGGTGGAATTTTCGGGGGGTTGAACATTTCCCCGATTTCCGCGCCGAAGGTGCTCCACCAGGGCCGGTGAATGGATTCCACCAAACCGAAATGGGGCACCGGGACAGACTCCAGCCGCACCGCGCCGTTGAGTGTGCTTTCTCCCTGCGCGACCTGGGCCGTTTCTGTCCTGGGTTCCATTGAGTCCACTGCCATCTGTGCGTCCCACTCCTGTGGATTAGTCTCTGGACTATCAGTAGGACGGGACGCCTGTTCGGTCCGTTACCTCGGAGTCGAACCGCTGCACGATAGTTTTGACGAACCTATGCTGCCAGCTTCCATGTTACCGGCCTGCGCGAAATTCCGGCAAGAGGCGCTGGTACGAATATCATCCTCGGAAGGCCCTTAGCGACGGCGCCAAACTAGCTAAAGGTCCTCTCGATCACTGCGCCTCCGAAGTCCGTCAGCTTCTCGTGACGGCCGTTGTGAAGATACCAGAGCTGGTTCTGGTCGAGGCCCAGCAGGTGCAGCACCGTCGCATGGAAGTCGCGCATCGTGAAGGGATCTTCGACCGCCCGCAGACCCAGCTCGTCGGTCTCGCCGATCGTCCGCCCGCCCCTGACGCCTCCGCCGGCCATCCACATCGTGAAGCCGTTCGGGTTGTGATCGCGCCCATTGCCGGATTGTGAGGTGGGCAGGCGGCCGAATTCGGCGCCCCAGATCACCAAGGTGTCGTCGAGCAGCCCGCGGCTTTTCAAGTCGTCCAGCAGCCCGCCGATCGGCTTGTCGCTGTGGCCCGCCATCTTCTCGTGATTCTCGACCAGGTCCTTGTGCGCGTCCCATTGCATCGAGATGGGCCCGCCGCCGGAATAGACCTGCACGAAGCGCACGCCGCGTTCGACCATGCGGCGGGCGAGCAGCAGGCGGGTCCCAAAGTCGCGCGTGCGGTCCTCGTCCAGCCCGTAGAGCCGCTTTGTGACAGGTGTTTCTTTGGTGAGGTCGACCGCTTCCGGAGCGTAAGATTGCATCCGAAAGGCCAGCTCGTACGAGGCGATGCGCGCGGCCATCTCCGAGTCGTACTCTCCCGCGTCCATCTCGTTCATGCGGGCCAGCAGGTCGAGCGTTTTGCGCTGCCGTTGCTCGCTCATCGAGTTCGGACGATCGAGGTTGAGGATCGGCTTCGGCCCCGGCCGCAGCAGAGTCCCTTGATAAACGGCGGGCAAGAACCCGGCGCTCCAGCAGGGCGGCCCGCCCTCGGGCGTCCCTTCCGGCTGCGGCATCACGACGTAGGCCGGCAGATTCTCGCTCTCCGAGCCGAGCCCGTATGTCACCCAGGCGCCCATGCTCGGGTGGGTTGCGAAAATGCGGCCGCAGTGGACCTCGTACATCGCCGGCGCGTGAACCAGGCTGCGGGTCGTGAACGAGCGGACGAAGCAAATGTCGTCGACGTGACGCGCGACGTTCGGAAACAATTCCGACACCGGCAATCCGCTTTGCCCGTAGCGCTTGAACTTCCACGGCGTCGCCAAAATGGGCTGCGAGCCGTCAGTAAATTGACCGCCGACCTTGCCGAAGCCGGCGGGCATCGGCTGGCCGGCCAGGCGCGCAAGCTCGGGCTTCGGATCGAAGCTGTCCATCGAACTCGGGGCGCCCACGTTGAAGATGAAGATCACCGACTTGGCGCGGGCGGGGAAATGCGGCGGTTTGGCGGCGAGCGGGTTCGCAGCAGGCTTGGCGAGGCCTTCCTTCGCGAGCAGGTGCTGCAACGCGAGCGCGCCGAAACCGTTGGCGGCGCCGCGCAGCACATCGCGGCGGCTTGGACCGGCGCTGCCGGTGGGCCTAGGGTCGGTAAACAAACTCATTGCGATTGAGCAGGGCCAGACAGAAGTCCGACAGCCGCGTCTCGTCGTCCGCGAGGAATGCAACGGCGAGTTGCGCTTCCTTGTTGTTCGGCTCACGAGCCAGAGCGAACAGGTAGGCCTGCCTCGCCTGGCAGCTCTTGTCGGAGCCGCAGACCGCCGCTACGCGATCGGCGAACGCCGTCGACTGCTGTTGCATGAATTCGCCGTTGAGCAGCGTCAATGCCTGCAGCGCATGCGTCGAGGTCGACCGCGCGGCGCACGATGTCATGGTGTCGGGCTGGTCGAAGTTCGCCAGCAGCGGCAGTCTGACCGTCCGCCGATTGAGCAAGTAGAGGCTGCGGCGACGGTGCTGCGCCTCGTCCGGAGTGACCGGCCACAAGTTGTCGGGTTCGGACTCGCTGAAGATCAGGTCGTAAATCGAACGGTCGATCGGGATCAAGACGGGCTTGCCGCCGATCTCGAGGTTCAGGCGTCCGGCAACCGCGAGCGCGCTGTCGCGAATGACCTCGGCCTCGAGCCGTCGGCGGTCCGCCCGCCAGTAGAGCTTGTTGTCGGGATCCTTTTCCGCCTTGGCCGGATCGATCTCGGCCGACTGCCGATAGGCGCTCGAGAGCACGATCATGCGATCGAGCGCCTTGACGCTCCAGCCCATCTCGACGAATCGGGACGCCAGGTGATCGAGCAGCTCGGGGTGGCTCACGCCGCCGCCCAGCAGTCCGAAGTTATTGGGGTCCGGCGCGAGACCGCGGCCCATGCGGAACTGCCAGATGCGATTCGCCATCACGCGCGCGGTCAAGGGATTCGACTCCGAGGTCAGCCAGCGGGCCAACGCCGCGCGGCGCATCTTCGGGCCTTCCGGCGGGTCCACGCCGTAGTCGCTCAACGCTGACAAGAACTCGGGCTCGACCGGGTCGAGCGGATGGCGATAGTCGCCGACCTTTAGGATGCGGGTCGTCGGCGCCTCGTCCATGTTCTTGACGGCATAGGCCGCGCGCGGGGGATCGGGCTTCTCCAACTCGATCGCGTGCATGCGGTTGCGCAGGGCTTGGCGTTGCGCTTTGACGTCGTCCGGGATCAGCTCCACGACCTCATACCAGGCCGCCTTGAGCTGATCTCCAGCGTCTTCGGCCAGTCGCTTCTGGTCCTCTGACCGGCGAGCCTTGGGGATCGCCAGCGCGGCGAGCAGCTCCGGCGCAACCTTCTCGCGTTTGATCGCCTCGGCCTGCTCGCGGTACGGCCTCTCGATCTGTTCGAGCTGCGCCTCGAGCGGCTCGAGGCGCTTCTCGTATGCCTTTAAAGCCGCCTCATACGCCACGATCTCGTCGGTGGGAGCGAGATTGCGTTCGGCGATGTCGGTGGCCGCGAAGAACGACTGCAATCGGTAGTAGTCGGCCTGCTTGATCGGGTCGAATTTGTGGTCGTGGCAACGCGCGCACTGCACGGTCAGGCCCAGGAAGACTTGCCCGATCCCGAGGGTCATCTCGGTCAGCACTTCCTGTCGCGCCTCTTCCTTGTCCTGGTTGCCGCCGACCACGTGGCGCGGCCCGGCGCCGTTGAAGCCGGTCGCGATGAGCGCATCGGCGTCGCCTGGGAACAGCTCGTCGCCGGCGACTTGCTCCTCGACGAAGCGGTTGAACGGCTTGTCCGCGTTGAACGACCGCACCACATAGTCGCGGTAGCGCCACGCGTCGGTGCGGTACGCATCGAGCTCAAAGCCGTTCGTGTCGGCGTAGCGCACGACATCGAGCCACCTCAGCGCCCAGCGCTCGCCGTAGTGCGGCGAGTCGAGGAGCCGGTCGACGAGGTTCTCATAAGCGCGTGGGTCGGAGTCGGCGACGAATGCGTCCGCTTCCTCGGGCGACGGCGGCAGACCGAGCAAGTCGAGATAGAGCCGCCGGACCAGCGAGCGCTTGTCCAATGCGGGAGAAGGGCTGAGTCCGTTCTTTTCGAGCGCCGCCAAGACGAACGCGTCAATCGACGTCTTCACCCAAGGCGCGGCGCTCTGCGGAACTGCGGGGCTCGCGATCGGCTGGAACGCCCAGTAGTCGCTTGCGGCGAAGCAGGGGGCGGTCAACCCGACCGCCAATGCGACGACCAAGACGGCTGCGCCGCCGAACCTCTCTTTGACTGGATTAACCGTGACTGGATTATATGCGGATACGCTCAACAATAAAACCGCCGCCCCGCGGGTGCGAGGCGGCGGAATCGAGTTGACCTAGCTGTCGCTTACCAGATGAAGCGAGCGCTGTATTGCAATTCACGCCCGGAGTGCGTGTTGAGTTGGTTGGTGATCGCGCCGAAATCGCCCGACGTCACGCTGGTGTTGGGGTTGGCGCCCATGAAGCTGTTCGTGAGGTTGTAGGCCTCCATGCGAAGCTCCATCGCCACCTTTTCGGTGATATTGAACTTCTTGTTGAAGGTCATGTCGATGTTGCTGAACGAAGGTCCGCGCAGCCCGCCATAGGTCCATGGGTTCGACCGGCGAGTAAACGCCGGCAGCCGCTCGAAGGCGTCGGTGTTGAACCAGCGCTCGCGCGTCGGATTGCTGAGCTTCGGATCTCCGTTCACCACGGCGCCGCCGAAGTTCAGGATTTCTCCGCTCAGGTAAGTGTAGATGCCGCTGATCGACCAGCCGCCTACAACGGCGTCGAGAGCCTTGTGCATGCCCCCGCCGAACTGCCGGCCCCTGCCGAACGGCAGTTCGTAGATGCCGGCGATGTTGAGCTTCTGGCCGTTCTGTTGATCGGTCTGATAGCTCAGGTTGCGGTCGTACTGATCGACATCGTCGTAGAAGTCTTGGTTCTGGCCGACGCTGTAGTTGTACCCGACCAGGAAGTTGAAGCCGTTGGCGAAGGGCCGTTGTAGCTTCAACTGGAAGGCCTTATACCGCTCGTGACGGAAACCGGTTCCCTGCAAGGGAATGTCGTCGTACTGCGGATAGGGCTTAAGCAGGCTGCCGACCGAGACCTTCTTGGTGTTGCACAGCGATCCGGGGCAGAACTCCTGCGGGACCCCGTAGAACGGATTGTCGACGCTTTGGTTGAGAGCCGAACCGTTGGCGTAGCTGATGCGCGGGTCTGTGAGGTTCAGGTTGATGTCACGCGAGTGGTCGAAACCGAAGTTCATGAAGAACGTCGCGTCCATCACCACGCGGCCGATCAACTCGCGCTGCAAGGTGAGGTTGATGCGATCGTTTTGGCCGGTCTTGAGGTTTTGATCGAAGAAGACGCCCTCGCCGCTGCCGACGATGGCATACTCGCCATACTTCTTGCCGTAGGGCTCGATCAGCGGATTGGCGTTGGCGCCGCCGGAAGGGTACGGATCAGAGAATTGAGACCTGGGGATGCCCTCGAGCAAGCCCAAAGGAGTGGTTGTGGCGGTAAAGCCTGGGTACGGGGTCGAGCCCAAAATCCCGACCGCATCACGGTTCTGAACCGCCGGCACGGCGAAGCGCGCGTAGCCGATCCGCAGGGCGGTGACGTTGTTGAGCCGAATGGCGATTCCCGCGCGGGGCAAGAAGAGATTCTTCTGCGGGTTCCAGGTGTAGCGGTTGTCGCTGTCAGTGAAGCGCCAAGCGCCGTTGATCGCGAGCGGCTCGTTGCGCAGCGCCAGGGCTTCCTCGGGGAACGCCCCCATGTTGTCGATCACGCCCTGCAGGGGAACGCCGAAGTCCATGTAGCGTGAGAGACGGTTCTCCGGGTCGCGCATGCCCGTCTCATACTCCCAGCGCAGGCCGAGGTTCAACGTCACGCGCTGCGTGATTTTGTAGTCGTCCTGCACATAAAAGCCGTAGACATCGACGTGCGGACGGTTGACCGGTACGGTCTGCACCCGGCTGGTGCTGTCGCTGACCGTGCCGAGCATCATCGATGCATAGGCGTCGCCGAGCGAAGCCGTGTTCGGCGAGTAGATCGTATCGGCGGTTTCGTCCGGATCGAACCGGAAGATCATGCCGCGCGGCCGCGAGGCGTCCACGCGCTGGGCGCGGTATTGATGGCCGAACTTGAGGTAGTGCTTCCCGGCGGTCTTCGAGAGTTTGACGTCCCAGTTGTAGGTGTAGGGAACCTGGTACCAGTAGCCCGAGCGGCCGAAGCGCGAGCGAGAATCGGCGCGGACGTCGATCTCCGGGTGATAGACCTTCGGGATGTCCCGCACGTGCGAGGCGTACCAATCGTTGCCGGGCCACAACTCGGCCAGACCCTCCGAGCCGATTTCGACTTCGGGCGCGTCGAACGAGTCGTTGATCTTCGACCACGACCCGCGCACGTTGAAGACGGTCGTCGGGTTCATGGTCCAGACTACGTCGCCGGAGGTCTGCCAGGTGTTGCGGGCCGAGCCGGCGCGCGGCTGCAAGACCGAACCGCCGGTGTAGTCGGGATCGGTCTGGCTGGTCTTGAAGCGGCTGATGCGCCCGAAGACCTTGACGTTGTCGGAGACGTTGTAGTCGGTGCGGTTCGAGAAGTTGTAGTACTTGAACTGCTGCGGATAGGTGTAGCGGAAGTTGTTACGGCCGCTGGCGTTGTCGCCCGCGTTGTTGGGATCCCACAGGTTGCCGACGACTTCGCGGGCGGTGGTGTCGAGGCGAGTCTGCGGAATCACGTTGTTCGCGAAGCGCTCGCGGGTCGACGTGTTCGACCCGGTAATCACGGTCGTGAAGGGATCGTAGATCTCGCGCAGACCGCCGCTGCCGTTGAAGCTGTTTGAGAAGTCGCCGTTGCGCTCGGCGCTGGTGGGCATCGTCAAGGCCGTCGAAATCGGCTGCCGGGTGTTCTGGCCTTCGTAGGCGAAGAAGTTGAACACCTTGTTCTTGACGATCGGGTTTCCCGACGTCACACCCCAAACGCTGCGCCGCACAACCGAAGCGTTTGATGTCAAGGGATTCGGCCGGGCGTTGAGCGCCGGATTGCGGCCCAGGTAGTAAGCCGAGCCGTGGAAGTCGTTGGTGCCGCTCTTCATCTGAACGGAGATAATGCCGCCGGCGGAGTGGCCGAACTCGGCGTCCACGGCGTTTTGCTGCACATTGACCTCGCTGACGGCGTCCATCGCGGGCACATAGGTGCCCTTGGCGCCGACGAGCTGTGGAACGCCGTCGAGCAAGATGTTGTTCTTACGGTCGGTGTTGCCGCCGACGTCCATCTGGCTGGCCGCCCAGTGGTGATACGGGCTGGTCTCGGCCCCGCCGCGGTAGTTGACCGCCGGGTCGAGCTGGGCCAACAGGAACGGATTCCGGTGAATGATCGGCAACTCCGACGACATCTTCGTGTCGAGAGTCGTCTCCATGGTCGTCGTGTTGAATTTGACCGCCACCGGCGCTTCTTCGACCGTGACGACTTCGGCGACGGCGCCCAGTTCCATCGCGGCGTTCACCGTGATGTCGGCGCGCGTCTGCACCAGGATGTTCCGCTGCACAAAGGTGTGGAAGCCGTCGACCTCAACTGTGAGCTCGTAGGTTCCGGGAAGGACGAAGTCGAACAGGTATTGACCGACTTCGTTGGTTTGTCGACGAACTTCAACGTTCGTGTTTACATTGCGAAGAGTGACATTGGCGGCGGGAATGACCGCGCCGCTGGTATCACTGACGACTCCCCGTACGCGGCCGCGCAATTCCTGCGCGGGGACCACGACGGCGAACAGCATCGTTGCCAGCGCAAGCGCTAGCAGCATCCGAACAGATTTTTGAGACATTACCCCTAACGTCCTGACTGATTCGTTATCCATTCGCGAATTCGCCTACTGCCGAATCGGCTGGGCGAGCTCGCATTTCTCTAAGCGTCCAACCCCTGGACACCCACGTTCTTGATTTTCAAGACGCGCCGCCAATTCTAGTCCTCTTTGCCTCAACTCGCAAGTTACTAGGTGTATCAGCATGTAACTTCTCCCCAAATCACTGATAAAGCGGTGTATAATCCCGACCGTGGCCCCTGAGGCGCAACTGCCGCGTTACTGCCGAGAGGCCGTCGAGAGAGTCCTCGCCAGCGATACGTTGCGGAGTTCCAACTCGCTGCGGAAGCTGTTGGAGTACTTGACCGACAAGACCTTGGCCGGCGCCGCCGAGGATCTCAAGGAGTTCACGATCGGCGTCGAAGCTCTCGAGCGCCCGGAGAACTACGATCCCCAGGTCGATCCCTCCGTTCGGGTTCAAGTGAGCCGGCTACGCCGAAAACTCGCCCGCTACTACGAAGAAGAAAGCCCGCAGGACCCCGTCCGAATCTCCCTTCCCAAGCGCCAGTTTCGGCTCGTGTTTGACGAGATCGCGGAGAGCGGCGATGCGGCGCCCGCTCCCGGCCGGCCGGGCGGCGGCTTCAACGTCCGGCTCGGTATCGGGATCGGAGTCGCGGTCGCGGTGCTGGCGGCGTTCTTTCTCGGGGAGGCCTATTCAGGCCGCGGAGATGCGTCGACCCTGGCCGCGAATGTTCCCTTCAGCGCGCCAATGCGCGAATTTTGGCGGCCCTATTTGGAAAGCGACACGCCCCCGACGGTGGCGCTCGGCGTCGCTCTGTTCGTCCGCGTGCCGGGAACGCCGGTGACCTACTTGCGCCAATCGCAGATCAATTCTTGGCCTCCGCGCGAAGAGACGCCGGGACTGGCGGCGCTGAGCTCGGCGCTTGGCGACGGCTCCGACCCGCAGGCGATCTACAACTACTGCGGCGTGGGCGAGGCGATCGCAGCCTTCCTTGTCGGGCGGAACCTGCTGGCCGGCGGGCTCGACGCCCCGATCGTTCGCAGCAACGCCTTCTCTTGGGACGAAGCCCAGTCCGGCAATCTGATCTTCGTCGGCCCTCCGAAATACAACACACTCATTCGAACAGGCGCCTTCGAGCGAAATTTCCGCGTGGTGGAAGGCGGGATCGAGAACCTCGAGCCGCTCAACGGCGAACCGAATTTCTACGGCAAACGGGAAGAGCCTACCGGACGCCCGGGCATGGCGCATGCCTTGATTTCACGCTTCCCGAACAAGCACGGCGGCGTCGTGACCATCCTGGCCAGCAACGACGGCACGGGCACCTGGGGAGCGGCGGAATATTTGACGCAGCCCGAGCTCATCAAGAGCTTGGTCGAAAAGCTGCGCGGGGCCGACGGCGAGGCGCCCAAGGCTTTCGAAGTCGTACTGCGGGTGCGCTGCGACCTGGACTATCCCCTCGATATCACCTACGTCACCCATCGGGCCTACTAGCCGAGGCTAGATGCCTTCTCGCACGACGCCGCTCAAAGCCTCGAGAAACGACAGCAGGTCCGCCTTCTCTTGATCGCTCAGATCCAGCGGCTGCATGTCGAAGTCAAGGTTGGGGTTCTCGTGTCCCCCTTTGTCGTAGAAGTCGATGACATCTTTCAACGTCGCGAGGCTTCCGTCGTGCATGAAGGGTCCGTTCCCGGCGACCTCGCGCAGCGTCGGCGTCTTGAACGCGCCTCGATCCTCCTCCCGGCCGGTCACCTTGAAGCGGCCGGGATCCGGCGTCGCGGAGTCCTGCCCGACGCCGGTGTCGTGGAATTGCTCGTCGGTTAGATTCGGCCCCAGGTGGCAGATCCCGCACGAAGCTTTGTTGCGAAAGACGTCGAGCCCGCGCAATTGCTGCTTGGAAAGCGCCGCCGCGTCGCCGGCGACGTAGCGATCATAGGGGGAATCGCCGGATACGATCGACCGCACATAGCTGGCCAACGCCATCGCGATGCTGTCGCGCTCGGGCTCGTTCTCAAACGCGTCGCGGAAGTCCCGCGAGTACTCCGGGTCTTCCCGCAGGCGGTTTACGAGCGTGTCGATCTCGAGATCCATCTCGATCGGATTCTCGATGGGCTGCACGACTTGATTTTCGATCGATGGCGCGCGGCCGTCCCAGAAAAACGAGCGCCCGTAGCCGCGATTGATCAGTCTCGGCGAGCGGCGCGTTCCCGTTTGGCCGCCGACGCCCACCGCGAGCGGCTTTTCGTCCGCGAAGCCGTGCTTTGGGTCGTGACAGGTCGCGCAGGACAGGGTGTTGTCGCGCGACAGACGCCGGTCGAAGAACAGTTTGCGGCCCAAGTTGATCTTCGCTTTCGTCAGCGGGTTCCGGGCAGGAACAGGCATGTAGGCGTCCAACCCCAGCGGCGGGTCGGTCGCCCCCAGCGCAATCGCGCAAGAAATCGCGATCACGGTCAGCCGAAACAGCCGGTGAGAAGACTCCATGGCGGCGACAGTATTATAAGGTTCGCCTTTGATGCCGCACCGCACAACAATCGCCGCACTGTTGTTTTCGTGCGCAGCGGCCGTCGGCGCGGAACCAAGGTTCGTAGGCGCCCAAGCCTGCGTGGTCTGTCATGCCGACAAGGCGGCGACTCAGGCGAAATCCGGGCACGCCCAGGCCTTGTCTCGCCCTCGGGATCACCAACTCGCCAAGAAGTTTCCGACCGGAGAAACGGTGTTGACGGACGGCGAGTTCCGCTATCGCTTCGTCAACGACGGCGCCGCCCTCGAGGCCGTCGTCTCGGACGGGCGGCAGCAGCGCCTCCTAGCCGTCGACTGGGCCTTCGGCGCCGGCGATCAAGCCGTCACCTTTGTCAGCCGCCTCGACGACGATTGGTATCTGGAGCATCATCTCAGCTACTACACGAAAATGGGTCGGCCTTCCCTGACCCCTGGGCATCAGTCATCCGAACCGGAGGACCTCGGCCAGGCGCTCGGCGTGCGCTACAAGACTTTCAGCGCGGGGGCGGAGATCCTGCGCTGCTTTCGGTGCCATTCGACGGGACCGTTGGCGTTGGCGGAAGGGTTCGCGATCGAGCCCGCGGAATTGGGAGTGCGCTGCGAGAGTTGCCACGGCCCCGGCTCCGCGCATGTCGAAGCGATGGCGGCGGGGCGCGCTCAGCAAGCGGCGGAGACGATCGAAAACCCCGGCCGCCTTTCTCCCGCTGACCTATTGGTTCGCTGCGGGGCGTGCCATCGGCCTCCCGGTTCCGATCCGGCTCAGATCGACTACCAGGATCCCTGGAACGTACGCCATCAGCCGGTTTACCTGAGCCGCAGCTCGTGTTTTCTCGAGAGCGGGAAGATGACCTGCATGACCTGCCACGACCCGCACGAGAAGGTGCGAGCGAACGACGCTTCGTACTACAACGGGCGCTGCATCGCTTGTCACCAGCCGTCGGCCTCGTGTCCGCCGCCCGCGGAGGCTTCATGCGCGTCTTGCCACATGCCCAAGGTGCGGCCGCAGTCGAACCTCGCCTTCACCAACCACTGGATCGCGGTTTACGACGCGGGCGCCCCTTTGCAGCCCCGCGTCGCTCATTGAAAAAGTCATCGGAAATGCAGAGGGGGATCCGCCTCCGGCGAATCCCCCTCGACGACAAGCCCGCCTGGGCTTAGTCCAGGTCAAGCTTATCGATGGTGGCGGCGTCAAGCCGTCCCGTTACAGGAAGGTCATGCTTGCTCTGATAGCTGCGCAGAGCGTCTTGGGTCTCGGGGCCCATGATCCCGTCGACTTCGCCCGAATAGAAGCCTTTCTCGCGAAGCTTCTGTTGGGCGTGCCGGGTCATGTCGGCTGCCTCATGCGTGTCGCCTTCGGCGGCTGCGCCGCCTTCCGGCTTGTCGTCTCCGTCAAACACGTCCGCGATCGCGCCGCCGGCCTTTTTCAATCCCTTGCCCGTGCCTTCGATGGCGGCTTCGACGCCGTCGCCGGCCTTGTTGAGCCCTGTCTCCAGGGCGCCGCCTGACGCTTCTCCCGCCTTGTCGAAGCCCTTGTCGACCGGGTCTCCGGCCTTGCTCACTTCCTTGCCGCCCTTCTTGACGCCCTTGCCGGCGGCCTCGCCCGTATCCGCGACCGCATCGGCGGTCTTATCGACGGCTTTGCCGGTTGCCCGACCGGCCTTCTCGCCGACGCGTTCGGCCTTGCCTTCGGCACGGGAGGAGTCTTCGATCGCCTCCTTGTCGATTCCCAGGCTCGCCAGCGTGCGTTTGTTCAACTTGCCGTTGACCTTGAGCTGTTGAGCTTGCTGGTACTTCCGAACAGCTTGATCCGTCTCCGGCCCTTTCACTCCGTCGACGGCCCCCTCGTAGTAGCCCATCGATTTGAGTTTGGTTTGCGCTGTACGAACCAACGCAGTCTTTGTGCTCTGCTTACTGGCTTTTGCGGAGCTATTTTCAACGTTCGCGCCCGGAACAACGTTTGGCGACAGAAACAACATCGCACCCAACGCCGTAGCGGTTGTAAGTTCCCGTAAGGTCATGGTGATCCTCCAACAGGGGGCGCCCAAGCCCGAGGCCGGTAAACCCTCCCTGTTAAGTTGCAGAGCGGTTTTCGGCCCCGGCAGTTTCAACGGGGCAAGAGGGCGGCTGGGTTATTCAGCACATAGCCGAGACCGCGCCGCTTTGCGGCAGGCGCGCCTCGGCTCTCGCAGTCGCGCAAGTCGGCGAGGTCGAACTCGACCATTTCGGAGACGATCTCATCGAACGTATGAGTCGGTTCCCAGCCCAAAACTCGCCTCGCCTTTGACGCATCGCCGACCAGCAGGCCCACTTCGGCGGGCCGATAGAACTGCTTGTCGACGACGACATAACGCGAGTAATCAAGGCCGACGTGAGAGAACGCGGCGTCGCAAAAATCTCTAACTGAGCGCGTTTCGCCCGTGGCCGCCACGAAGTCCGACGGCTCGCTTTGCTGGACCATCAAATGCATGGCGCGGACATAGTCGATTGCGTGGCCCCAGTCGCGCCGCGCGTCGAGATTTCCGAGCCGCAGTTGATCTTGCATTCCCATCTTGATCGCCGCGACGGCGCTCGTGATCTTGCGGGTGACGAACTCGAATCCTCGACGGGGGCTCTCGTGATTGAACAGGATTCCGCTTACGCAAAACATCCCAAAGGCTTCACGGTAGTTGCGGGTCAACTCGAAGCCTGTGACCTTGCTGATTCCGTAAGGACTGCGCGGGTGAAACGGGGTCGATTCGTTTTGCGGCGCCTCGCCGACGTTGCCGAACATCTCGCTCGAGCCGGCGAAGTAGACCTTGCAGTTGGGCTGGGTTTCTCGGATCGCGGCCAGAACGTAGTGCGTCCCATTGATGTTCGCGTTCATCGTCGAGAAGCCGTCGAGAAAGCTTTCCGCCACGAAGCTCCGGGCCGCCAAGTGATAGCACTCGTCGAAGTCGGTTGTGAGCAAAAATGCTGAACAAGCTGGGATAGCTTTCGAGACTGGCGGCGTGCAGGACGATCTGATCTACGATGCTGCGGATGCGCGTCAGCCGATGCGCCGCATCTTCGAGCGCTACCGGTCTGACGATTCCGTGAACTTCGTAGCCCAGATCCAGCAAATGTTCGGCCAGATAGCTTCCGTCTTGGCCCGTGATCCCCGTAATCAGAGCCCTACGTTTTGACATGATCGCCGTTCCTTGCCGGGTGCAGAGCGAATCTCCCCGAGCCTTTCAGCTCAAACGTCGGGCTGAGGTCGGAGCCGGTCTTCATTGCGCCAAAGCCGCTCCTCCGGCCGCTTCTTCAAAAAGCTTCCGATAGCTCATGGCGGCGCCGTCGACATCCTCTAGGCTCTCGCGCAGCGGCCGCGCACGCTCGAGGAGCTCGGCCGACAGGTTCGGATTGCTTTCAAATTCAGCTAGGCGGGCGCTGATCTCGTGGGGATTCTTGGGGTCGAAGTAGAGGGCGGCGTCGGCGGCTATTTCTTGGATCGCCGGGATGCGGCTCGCGATCACCGGCTTGCCCATTAGAATCGCCTCCGCGACAGGCATGCCGAAGCCCTCATACAGAGAGGGAAAGACGAGCGCCCTGCAGCCCGCGAGAACGTCGAGAAAAGCTTCGCGGTCGAGATAGCCGGGAAGCAGGACCCTTTCTCCGAGACCCATGCCTTGCACGGCGCGTTCGAGCTCCGCCATTCGATCCGAAGCGTATCCTGTGCAGACGAACTTAACCGAGCTTTGCGGGTGATTTCCGAAAAAGACGCCGATCGCGGTGAGCAGGAGCTCATGGTTCTTGTGTTCCCAGAAATTCGCCGGATAGAGAAAATATTCATTCGGCTTCAAGCCGAGCGGCAACGCCGCATCCCTTGGGATTAAGTCCTGTATCGGCTCGAAGCGAACCGGAATTGAGGCGACGGCGGCAGGCTCGGCCAAGCCGGTATCGAGGAGAGTTGACCGGACAAAGTCCGAAATGCAAACGACTCTGTCCGACACGCTGCAGGCGCGGCGAAGGTCCCGTTCCCGCGCATCGAGTTCCTCGGGTGAGAAGAAATCGGCGAAAACGCGATGCTGCAAGTCGTATACGACCGTGACGATCGGCAGGTTGTGGGACACCTGCATCGGAACCGATCCTAGTGGGCAGAAGAGCAGATCCGCGTTGCGAGCCGTGGACTCGACGCTTGGCCCGAACGAGATGTTGTCGCCACGCGGAACCTTTTCCGCGACGGCATCCTCGGCTGCAACGGCGAAATGGACATCGGGCCAGGAGCGTTGCAAAAGCTCCAGCAGAGAGACGACAAACACCGCGGAACCGCCTCTTTGGCCGTCCGTGCGCATTCCGGCAAGGTCGATCGCCACGCGCTTCAGGGTCCCTGGCGTTCGAACCCGGGCGCGCATCGGATGCCCATTCAGGTCGATGTCATCGATCAGATCGGCGGCCCAGCCCCACAGGCCGACCCGCCGCAAGTGGCGATAGACCCGAGTTTGCCGCAGGCGGCCGGCGAGAGCCGACCCGGCCTCGAGCTTGCGGGCGTACCAGACTTTTTGGCGACGAAGCGCATCCAGCTCAGCGCTTAATCGCCGGTTCTCGTCGCGCAAATCTTTTAGGAGTCGCCCCACTAGATCAGGTGCCTTATCTCCCTCCCGAAGACGAGCGCAGACCATTTTAGCCCAGAAAGAAGAGATTCCGCCCCTCGCGGGCAGGCGGCTTCTAGGGCCTCGGGCCGAACGCCAGCAGCACATTCCCCGGCATGCTGGAGTAGCCGGAGTTGACATAAATCATGCCGCCGGCGACGGTGACGCCTGTCGCGCTGAACGAGCCGCCCTTAGCGGGAATTCCGTTTACCGTATCGAACTCGCGCAGCGCGTCGAAGTCCCAAATGATGCCGCCCGTTTTGGTTTCGTAGGCGCGAATATGGCCGTCCATCGAAGGCGACAGGACCGCGCCGGGGATCGCCGTCGGGGGAGACTTTTGCGCGGACGAGCAGCCGCGTCGTCCGAGACACTCGGGACGCGGCGCCGGGGTTTGCCAGACGATCTCACCGGTGGCCGGATCGAAAGCGAACATGCCGCCGCCTTTTTCCGGAGCTTGGCGCTCGGCTTCTCCCAGAGGCACGAAAACCAAACCTTCGCCCGCGGCGATGCCCCATTGAATGCCGCCGCCGGGCCCGCCCTGGCCGATCCTCTTCGTCCACACGACGGCGCCGTCATGGTCGGGATCGAACGCGTGAACCTGCGCCGTCTTCTGCGCCGCGATGAGCAACTCGCGGCCGTCGCCGACATCCATCAAGATCGGCGAGGCGCCGAAGTCCACGTCGCGCCCGTGGTCCTCGGGGCAATTCGCCGTTCCGCCCTTGCGGCCGGCGCAACCCCAATTGAACATGTCCGGAACGGTCTGCCGGCTCCAGCGGATCTTGCCCGTATCCATCTCCAAGGCAAGGATCGCGTCGGCGGTTTCGAGATTCGGATCCGAGAATCCGTTGCCGGTCCCCACGTAGAGCAGGCCGCGCTTGACGTCGATTGTCGGCGAAGACCAGACCGTCGCTCCCGAAGGCCCATAGTATTGAACGCCTTCCTCGCTCTTCACGGTGGGTTCCGGCTCGGGCGTCGTATAGGTCTTCCAGATCAAGGCTCCGCTCTTGGCGTCAAGAGCCTGGATGTTTCCGCGAAACTTGCAGCAGGAGTACCACGGGTTGGCTCCCGCGTTTTCTTCCTGGGACGTGATCGGCACGTAGAGCCGGCCGTCGTGCAGCTTGGGCGTTCCGGTGATGCGAGTGAACGGCTGATCATCAAGCTTCTTTTTCCAGATCAACTTGCCGCTGTCGGCGTCGACGGCGTAGAAATTCGATTCGAGGTCGCCGAAGTAGGCGCGCGGCCCGGGTCCGATGACGACGGCGCTGCGGACCATCGCCTTCGCGCGGTACCTCCAGTAGATACAGCCGCTTTTGGCGTCCAAGGCGTAGACGGTGCCGTCGTTGCTGCCGCTGTAGACCTTGCCGCCGACCACGGTCGGCTGGCCGTACGCCGTGACGGCGTCGGGAAACCCGAACGCCCAGACGACCTCCATGTGCGGCAGGTCCTCCGCCGTGACGCCGCCGGCTCGTTCGGGCTGAAAGCGCGTGTTCCGTTGGTCGACGCCCCACCCGTTCCACCCCGCGCTCATGGCGGCCGGCTGGACCCCGGCTTTGCAGAACCCCGTCATTTGCGGCGGCTCCGCCGACTCTTCCTTGCTCAGGTAGCGCGCGACGGCCGTCTTCTCTTCCCGGCTCAGCGAATCGCCGAAGGCTTGCATCGCTCCGCTGTCGAGCGAAGCCACGATGTTGCGCCAAGGCATCTGCGCCAGAGCTTCGGGCAGCGGTGCGTGAGCGTCGCTGTTCGGATCATGACATTGCTGACAGTGGGCGATAAAAACTCGCGTCCCTTCCTGGCCGGCTGACACCGCAACGAAAGCCAGAGCGAGCCCGATCAGTTTCATCGTTGTTCCTCGGCCGGCAGCGCGCCGACCGACTCGAATCTTAACGAACTCGCGGGTGGAACCGGAGCAGACGTCGTACCCGGACGGGCGGTAAAACCGGGAGCGCGAAGCTGTCAGCGAAACAGACGGGTGAGCCGGGACCCTAGCTCGCAGCGGAAACGTCGAACAGGGCGTCCAACTTCGTGATGTGCAGCGCCCGCATTGCTCTGTCGTTCGGGTTGACCACCCTGAAGCGCTTCCCGCTTCTCTGGCAAGTCGCATAGCAGGCTATGAGAGTCTCCAGGCCGATGCTGTCCACGTTCGTGGCTTCACGGAGGTTGACGACAATCTCGGCGACTCCTTGAGCGACGAGTCGCTTCACGCCTTCGTGAAGATCACGCACCGGCTCGCCGTGAACCAAGCGGCCGCATACGTCAATCACAGCGCCTTCAGGCCTTCCATGTATCGAGATCGTCACTGCCGCGTCACCGCCTCAGATCGCGCCCGGCCACGACCTCATAAGAATGGGTTTGGACCGGGCCCGCCATGCTTGTTCCCAGAGAGCCGCCGCTCTCCAGCATGAGATCCCAACTCCTCAATCCGACGATGTCGCGGGCGCCGCGCATGAGTTCCTGAAAGGTCTCGCTGCGCTCGTACCGCTCCGCATCCTTACGATCCTCCCAAATCGTAAGCGAGGCAAGCTGCCCTTGGGCATCGAGGTTGGAGAGCAAACAGGCGTACAGACAGCCTTTCACCTTTCTCAATGTTGGGAGGGCTTGTTCGCGGTAGTGCTCTTCCGCCGCCGGAATTCGATCGGGTGCGACGCTGAGACGGAGGACGCGCAGATAACGCGCCGCCCCTTCCAGGCGTCCCAGCCGCTTACGGTTCATTGCGGCATGCAAGCGATAAGCCGAAATCTTGGGAGGAGCCTTCGCCGGACCGTAGCCGAGGGTCAAGTCGTCGCTAAGCTGTACACGCCACTCTTCGGATTCCGCCAGATGCGGCTCGATTTCCTGGATCAAACGTGGGAACCGGCCCTGCTCTTCATACTGCTTCATGCTGTCCCGGCTGTCCCAGAGCGTGAGAGAGACGCATTCGCTCTGTCGCACGACGCTCTCGGTCAATGTTGCGAACAAGCATCCCGACGTTTGACTCAGCTCGGGGAGCACACGCTCCTCGTAGAACCGCCGAACTTTGTCGGACTGACCCTCGAGGACCTTAAACCGAAGCAGACGCATGTACACGGCTTGCTCTCCGACCGGCCGGCGCCAGCGAGCCATACCGGCGCTCAGCAGTATACAGAAGCGGTCCGCAAGGCGGCGGAATCGACACTTCGTAGAGGTCACGGGTGAGACGGCGGCTCGCCGTGGCGGAACTGGTCTTGGGCGGAACTGGTGCTGGGCGGAACTGGTCTTGCAGCCTGCAGCAGGTTGTGGAAAGCCTTCCGCCGTCCGTATGTCCGCCTTTAGGATCGGGCAGGCAAGAAGCGTGACCTTGGAGAGCGCCGAGTCGCCCCACGGGTGCAGCCTTTTGTTCGACCGCCAGGCGCTCGCCGCTCAACGACTGACTACAATGGCTCGGTGAGACTCATCCTCGACGCTCATCTCGATCTGGCTTGGAACGCGCTGTCATTCGACCGAGACCAACTCCAGCCGATCGCAGAACTGCGGCGTCGGGAGAGATATTTGAGCGGCAAGAGCCGAGGCAATTGCACGGTCAGCTTGCCGGAGATGCGCCGGGCCGGCGTAGCGGTTTGTCTAGGAACCGTGTTGTGTCGCGCGACGCCGCCCGCCGTTTATGAAGGAGAATCCGCAGGGCCCACCTCTTGGCCGCACCCGCGCGGCGACGAGATCCGTCGGGACGATTTGGACTACGTCAATCAGACTGTGGCATCCGCGATGGGGGTCGGGCAGCTTGAATACTATCGGTTGCTCGAACAACAAGGGCATATCAGGATGATCCGCACCCGCGGAGAGCTCGAAGGCCTATGGGCCGAATGGCGGGACGGCGAAGATGCGCCGCTCGGCTGCATCTTGAGCATGGAGGGCGCGGACCCGATCGTCGACGTCAATCAAGCGGAAGTTTGGTTTGAGCGCGGGCTACGCACGGCTTGCGTAGCCCATTACGGGCCGAGCGCTTATGCGATGGGCACCGGCGGCGACGGCCCGCTGACCGCCGCCGGCATGGAGCTGCTCAGAGAATTTGACCGACTTGGCGTCATTCTCGACCTGGTCCACACGGCCGACACCGCCTTTTCACAGGCGCTTGATTTTTATGCCCGGCCCGTATTTTGCAGCCACGGCAACTGCCGCGCATTGGTCCCAGGAGACCGGCAACTCAGCGATGAGCAAATCAAACAAATCGCCTCGCGCGGCGGGGTGATCGGCGCGGTTTGCGACGCTTGGATGATCGTGCCGGGATACCGCGTCGGCGGCGAATCAAACAAGACCGCCACGCTGGAAGATCTCGCCGATCACGTAGACCATATCTGCCAGTTGCTCGGCAACGCTCGCCATAGCGCGATCGGCAGCGACTTGGACGGCGGATTCGGACATGAGCAAACGCCCGCGGAAATCGGCACCATCGCCGACCTGCACAAGTTCGCCGAAACATTGGCGAGGCGCGGCTATACCGACGCGCAGATTGACGGTATCTTCCACGGCAACTGGCTGCGCTTCTTCGGTGAGGCGTTGCCGCAGTGACCGGCTACCGCAAGTCGCGCCGCGAGGCCGTCGTCGCAGCTCTGCTGTGGGCGCTAGCGGCCATTTGGACCGTCGGGACATCGTACGTGATGGGTTACGGCAAGCCGGCGAAGTCGCTGTGGGGGATTCCGAGTTGGGTCGTGTGGGGCGTCTTCGTGCCCTGGGGCGTCTTCTTTTTGATCCACTGCTGGTACTCGCTCGTCTTTCTACGGGATGACGACGAAGAGTGACTTCTCCCGCCTTATCGACGTGGCTTGCGTTCGGTTTTTATCTGGGCGTCACACTTCTGTTGGCCTGGCTGGCGCAACATCGTCGCAGCGGAACGGCGTTCATGGAAGACTTTTTCGTCGCCGGACGAGAGATCGGTCCATGGGTGCTGGCTCTGACCTGGGTCGCCACTGCGGCCAGCGGCGGCACCTTCATCGGCGCGCCCGCGCTGGCTCATACCTACGGCTGGGTGTTGTTGTTGTGGATCTCGGCCTATATGGTTTTCGCGACAACCGGAGTTGGGCTGGTCGGCAAGCGCATCTCGGAGATCGGTCGGCGCACCGGTGCGCTGACGTACCCGGACCTGATGCGCGACCGGTTTGAGAGTCCTTCGATCGGTGCGCTTTCAGCGCTTGCAATCATCATCTTGTACGTCGCCTACATGGTTGCTCAGTTTGTGGCGGGCGCACGTCTGTTGGAAGCGATCTTGGGCGTGCCCTACCTTGTCGGCGTCGTCTCGTTTGCCGTCGTGGTGAGCTTGTACACCTCGTACGGAGGGTTCCGGGCGGTGGCATGGACGGACGCATTTCAGGCGTTGGTCATGCTGTTCGGCGTCCTCGCGGCGCTGTTTTTCGCGATCAAGAAAGTGGGCGGGATGCAGGCGGTGTTCGACTCTCTCGAGACGCAGGACCCAGCATTGTTGAGCGGGCCGGGACCGGGCAACTTCTTGCCGCTGTCCGCGGCTATTTCGTTTTTTGCCATCTACGCTTTGTCCGCGCCGGGCCAGCCATCGCTGCTGACGCGGTTTCTTACCTGTCGCGACAACGCGACGATTCGGCGCGCCTGCTTCATCATCGGCGTCTACATCCTGCTGCTCTACCCTGCTGTGATGACCTTGGGAGTGGTGGGGCGCGCGCTCGTGCCGGAGCTGGAAGCGCCTGACTATGCCATGCCCGCAACGATCCTCGCGGCGACGCCTCCCGCATTGGCCGGCGTCTTGTTGGCGGCGCCGTTCGCGGCCATCATGTCAACGGTCAGCTCGTACTTGTTGGTGACCAGCAGCGCCGTGGTGCGCGACCTGTACGCCCGCAACCGCGCCGGCGTGCTGAGCGAGCGCCGCGCGGAGCTGTTGACTCGCAGCTCGACGTTCGGCCTCGCGGCGTTGACGTTGGCCTTTGCGCTGCAGCCTCCCCACTATCTGCAATACATCGTCATCTTCGCGGGCACGGGCCTCGGAGCAACGTTCTTGTTTCCGACGCTGCTCGCGATCTATTGGCCGCGCATGAACCACGCGGGCTTTGTCGCGGGCATGTCGGCGGGATTTGTATCGTTTTTGGTCCAATACGCCGTCTGGGGAACCCGCAGCTTGGGCGGGTTCGACCCGTTTGTGTGGTCGCTGGTCCTCTCCGCCGGATTCTCAGTGGGCGGCATCGGGCTAGGAGAACGGCCTTCACAGAGAACGCGAGAAATCTATTTCGACGGTGATCCTTAGTGGCTGCACGATTCGTCACGAATCATGAAACGGCTTGCCGAGACCTCGGGTCCCCGGTGCGTTCACCAGGCGCAAGACGCTGCAAGGATGCTGCGACGCGACGTCAGCCGGCTGCGGTTTGGGGCCAGGCGACCCCTCCCCGAACGCAGGCCTTTCCATCGATCAGGGTAGGGGCTAAGTCCAGTGACTCGAACAATGTAGGCGCCATCCTCGAGCGCAATCCCTTTGCGCTGATCCGCTTGCTGAGTTAACCTGTCGTTGCCGAGAGGCTCGTTACGGCAACGTTGCACCGCAGGTCGTGGGTTCATCCCTTGTTTGCGAGCTTGCTCGCAGCGGGCGGATTTCTATCCTCGGCCCTGGCGCAGCAGCCCGCCGACCCAACTAGTCCCCATCAGCGTTTCGTCGAGCAATACTGCGTCTTGTGTCACAACGGCGGGCAGCAGGCGCTGATCGCGCTCGACTCAGCGAACGTGCGTCCGGTGGCGGAGAACCGGCAGCTCTGGGAGCAGGTCGTGCGGAAGCTTCACGGCCGGCAGATGCCTCCGATGGGAGCGCCGCGGCCGGACGAGGAGGCCTACGACGGCGCAACGGCCGCGCTCGAAGGCTTGCTCGACCGCGCGGCCGACAGCGATGTGAATCCGGGCCGCACCGACTCGTTTCGAAGGCTGACCCGAACGGAATACCAAAACGCCGTTCGCGACCTTCTTTCGCTCGATCTTGACCTGGCCTCGCTGCTGCCGCGGGACGAGTCGAGCCAAGGCTTCGACAACATCACGGTCGCGGACCTTTCGCCGACCCTGCTCGAAGGCTACGTCTCCGCCGCCGACAAGATCTCCCGCCTGGCTGTGGGGAGGCCGGTCGACTCGCTGGTCGTCGAGACGGTCAAGAAGAAGCCCGACCTGACCCAGGAGTGGCCGGTCGAGGGGCTTCCGCTGGGTACTCGCGGCGGAACACGATTCACCCACAACTTCCCCGTGGACGCCGACTACCAGATCACCATCCGGCTCATGCGCGACCGCGACGAGCAAGTCGAAGGCTTGCGTGAGCCGCATCAGGTGGAGCTGCTTCTCGATCGAGAGCGGCTGCGAGAGTTCGAAGTCGTGCCGCCGCACCATGTGGGGGATCATTCGGACGTCGACAAGCATCTCACCGCCCGCGTCCCCGTCTCCGCCGGTCCTCACGAGGTCGGCGTCACCTTCCTCAAGCGGCCGTGGGCTGCGCTCGAGACCGACCGTGAACCCTATCAGGCGCATTACAACGTCTACCGCCATCCCCGGATTCAACCCGCGGTCTATGAAGTCTCGATCGCCGGGCCGTACGACGCGAAGGGGCCGGGCGACACGCCCAGCCGCCGCAGGATCTTCGCCTGCCGGCCCGACAGCGCTACGTCGGAGACAGCCTGCGTCAAGCGAATCCTGTCAACGTTGATGCGGCGAGCCTACCGGCGCGAGGTCGTCGCGAGCGACTTCGAGAGCCCGCTCGAGTTTTATCGCCAAGGGCGGGCCGAGGACGGTTTCGAAGCCGGAATCGAAATGTCTCTCGCGTCGATCCTGGTGAGCCCGGAGTTCCTGTTCCGCATCGAGCGAGACCCGGACGGCATTGCGCCCAAGACGCCTTATCGGATCAGCGACGTTGAGCTGGCCTCGCGTCTTTCGTTCTTCCTGTGGAGCAGCATCCCGGACGACGCGTTGCTCGACCTCGCGATCGCGGGGAAGTTGAGCGAGCCCGAGGTCCTCCGGGGGCAAGTCCGGCGCATGCTCGCCGACCCGCGCGCCAAGGCTCTGGTGACGAACTTCGGAGCGCAGTGGCTGCACTTGCGGAACCTCGACTCGGCGAAGCCCGACATGCGGTTGTTCCCCAGCTTCGACGACAACCTGCGCCAGGCGATGCGTCGCGAAACCGAGCTGCATCTCGAGACCCTTCTCGAGGAGGATCGCAGCGTCCTCGAATTGATCTCCGCCGACTACACTTTTCTCAACGAACGGTTGGCCAAACACTACGGGATACCGCACGTCTACGGCAGTTGGTTCCGCAAGGTGAGCCTGGACCACGACAGCAAGCGCGGCGGCCTGCTTCGCCAGGGCAGCATTCTGACCGTGACCTCGTACAACACGCGCACGTCTCCGGTTGTGCGCGGTCACTGGGTGCTCGAAAATTTGCTCGGCGTTCCGCCGCCTCCCCCGCCGGCCGTCGTTCCCGCGCTCGAGGAGAAGACGATCTCCGGGAGCCTCTCGGTGCGCGAGCGATTGATGGAACATCGCGCCAACCCCGCCTGCGCCGGTTGTCACAGCTTGATGGATCCAGTCGGTTTTTCGCTTGAGAATTATGACGCCGTGGGGCGCTGGCGGAACTTCGAAGCGGATCAGCCCATCGACGCCGCGGGCGCCTTCCCCGGCGGCGGGGAGTTCGACGGCGCGGAGGGCCTGGAAAAGGCTTTGATCAAGAAGCCCGAGCTGTTCGTCTCGACCCTGGTCGAAAAGCTCCTGACTTATTCTCTAGGCAGAGTCGTTGAATACTACGACGCACCGTCGGTTCGCAAGATCGTGCGCGACGCGAGCGCCGAGGACTATCGTTTTTCTTCGATTATTCTCGGGATCGTGGAAAGCAAACCGTTTCAGATGAGGAGGTCGCAATGATCATCACCAAGAGGGCGCTCCCAAGACGGACCGTGCTCCGGGGCCTAGGCGCGACGGTCGCCCTTCCGTTGCTCGATGCGATGGTTCCCGCGATGACCGCCGCCGCCTCGACGCCGGCGAGGCCGGTGCGCCGGCTGGGATACATCTTCATCCCGATGGGATCCGACATCAAGCGCTGGACCCCTCCCGGCAAGGACTCGCTGGCCGAGCTCCCGCCTATTCTGCGCCCGCTCGAGCCGCACAAGGATCGTGTTTGCGTCCTCACGAACATGGAGCTCAAGAACGCCTATCCGGGGACGCACGCGACTTCGAACTCCGCCTTCCTGAGTTGCGCTAAAGCGAAGTTGACCGAGAGCTCCGACTACTACCTGGGGACGACCGTCGATCAGATCGCCGCCAAGGAGATCGGTCAGGAAACGCAATTGCCTTCGCTGGAGCTCGGCATGGACCTGCTCGAGACCGTCGGCCAGTGCGACGACGGCTTCGCCTGCGTGTACCAGAACAACCTGTCTTGGTCTTCGCCCACGACTCCTCTTCCCTACGAGGCCCATCCCCGCAAGGTCTTTGACCGTTTGTTCGGCGAAGGCAGCCCGGAAGAGCGGCGCCGGGCGCTGAAGAAAAAGTCCAGCCTGCTGGACCGCTTAAAGAGCGATATCTCACGCCTCGAACGCGAGCTCGGCCCGGACGATCGCACGAAGGTCGACCAGTATCTCGACAGCGTGCGCGAGGTCGAACGTCGCGTTCAGATCGCCGAGGCGGGAGCGGCGGATGCGCCGCAACCGGACATGGAACGCCCCATGGGCGTCCCCGCCGACTACGCCGACCATGTCGACTTGATGTTCGATCTGCAGGTGCTGGCGTTTCGGGCGGATATCACGCGCGTCATCACCTTCCAACTCGCCCGCGAGGGGAGCACGCGCAGCTACAACGAGATCGGAGTGTCCGAACCGCATCACCCGCTCACGCACCACGGCAACGACCCGGAAAAGGTGGCCAAGATGGCGAAGATCAACGAGTATCACGTCTCGCTGTTCGCCAGCCTGATCCAAAAGCTTCGGGATACGCCCGACGGGGACGGCTCGCTGCTCGACCATTCGATGTACATGTACGGAAGCGGGATGGGCGATCCGAACCTCCACGACCACATCAACCTTCCGATCCTGGTCGCCGGCGGAGGCGCGGGCAAGCTTGTCGGCGGTCGCCACATCCGCTATGAGGATCAAACGCCTCTGGCGAACTTGCACCTGACGCTGCTCGAGAAGGCGGGCGTCCGGATGGAGTCTTTCGCCGACAGCAAGGGCAAGGTCGAGGAGCTGCTGTCGATTTGAGCATTGCCTGCTGAGAACGCCATGCGATTGAGAGGGATCAGCGTCTGCGCAGCGGCCTTGCTGCTGCTGGCGGAGGCCGGCGCGGCGGCGGGGCCCGAAGCGCGGCTCGCCGACGCCGTCGAAGTTATGGACCGGGACGCCATACACGCTCTGCTGGCGGAGTCCGCTGACGTCAACGCGCCCAAGTCGACGGAACGACGGCGCTGCATTGGGCCTCGCGTCACGATGACCCCGAGATTGCGAAGGCGCTCGTTCGAGCCGGCGCCGACGTCAATGCGACCAACCGCTATGGAGTGACTCCGCTCAGCCTGGCATGCACCAACGGCGACGGGGCGCTAGTGGAGCTGTTGCTTGAAGCGGGCGCGGACCCGAACGCGACCCTCCCCGGCGGCGAAACCGCCCTGATGACCGCTTCCCGCACCGGCCTAATCGAGCCGGTGCGAGCTTTGCTGGCCCACGGCGCCGACGTCGGCGGCAAAGTCCGCGGCATGGGCAGGCGAGAAGGAGCGGGCGCCAACGCTTTCAATCGCCGCCTGTACGACCCCACGATCTTCGACTTCGAGACCAAGCCGGAGCAAACGGCCTTGCAGTGGGCGGCCGCGGAAGGCCACGCCGAGGTCGTCGCCGAGCTCATCAAAGCCGGCGCGGACTTCAAGACTCGACTGGCTTCCGGCTTTACGCCGTTGCTCTTCGCCGTCCGGAACGGCCATATCGACGTCGTGAAGACTCTGATCGCGGCTGGCGTCGACGTTGACGAACGCATCGATCCCGACAAGGACTGGCGGCACACCGGCTACAGCTCACGCTTGAGGCCCGGCGCGACGGCGCTGCACGTGGCCGTCGAAAACGGCCATTTCGAGCTAGCGGCGTATCTGCTCGACGCGGGCGCGGATCCCAACGCCGCCGACCCGATCGGCTACACCGCTTTGCATGCGATCCCCAACGCACGACGAGTCCCTGCGGGCGACTCCGACCCGCCCCCGGACCGCACGGGGCGCTTGACGAGCCTCGATTTCGTCCGCGAGCTGGCCCGGCATGGAGCCGATCTGAACGCTCGGATGACCGGCCCCGGATTGATCAACTTGGGCACGGCGGTGCCTGGCCCTACGGCCTTCTTGGCGGCCGTTCAGAATTCCGATATCGAGTTCATGAAGGCGCTCGTCGAGCTTGGCGCGGATCCGTTGCTGCGGGACGACAAAAATCGGACGGCCCTGATGCTGGCGGGCGCTCGAATGGGGACCGACGACGAGGTTTTAGGCGCGATGGAGCTGACGCTCGATCTCGGCGTTGACATCAACGCCATAGACGACAACGGCGAAACCGCCATGCATGCCGCCGCCTATCGGAACCGCGCCGAGCCCATCAAGCTGCTGGCCGCCAAGGGCGCGGACATCAAGATCTGGAACCAGCCGAATAAGCAGGGTTCCACCCCGCTGGCCATCGCCGCGGGATATCGCGGGCGCAGCAGCTTCCGCCCCCAGCCCGTAGCCGAAGCCGCCGTCCGCGAAGTGATGACCGCCGCCGGAATCACCCCACCCGTGAAGGTCCAAGCGGCGATCGGCGCTGCAAAAAGCTATTAGCGACGGCCGAACCGCGCTTCGATTCGGGTTTGAGCGCCTTAGGAAGCCTCGGCCGGCAGCATCGATTCCGACGGGTCGATGCGGGAGAATATCACGGCGGAGAACAACAACATGGCCGCGATCATGAACAACGGCAGCTCATAGCTTTGGAAGCGGTCCACGATATAGCCGAAAATCACGGTGCACAGGAAACCGCCTAGATTGCCCGCCGTGTTCATCGCTCCGGTGACTGCGCCGGCGTGGCGGCCGCCGATATCCAGGCAGATCGCCCAAGCCGACGGCAGCATCAGATCCATGACTCCGAACCCGACAGAAAGAAGGACGACGGCCGTCGTCTTATTAGAAGTGAGGCCTGTCGCCGCGACCAGGCAGGCGGCGGTCGACAGGCTGCCCGCTCCGACCAACCTTCGCCCACGGCGCAAACCGAGCTTGCCGCACGCTAGGTCGCTCAGATAGCCGCCGGCGAGGCTGCCTGTTGCGCCAAGAAGAAACGGCAACATCGAGAAGACCGCCATTTCGCCTTCGCTGAAGCCGCGGCCCTTGGTCAGATATGTCGGCAGCCAGGAGAAGTAGAACCACGACCCCCAGGCGTAGGAGCCGTACATCATGACGACCAGCCGAAGCTGACGGCTGCGAAACATCGCTCTCCACGGCGTCTGGCGGCTGAGGACGTCGGGCCGGCCGATCTCTCGCAATTCTTCCTGTGTCATGCGAGGATGCTCGGCCGGGTCGTCGCGGAACCACAGCCGCCAGAACACGCACCACAGGCAGCCGACCGCGCCGAAGACCCAGAAAGTGGCGCGCCACCCGAACGCCCCCATCAGCGGCACGACAAGGACGGGCGCGAGCGCCCCGCCGATGCGGCTCGCGCTCCAGACGTAGCCTTGCGCGCGCGCTCGTTCGAGTACCGGGAACCAGCGAGAAATCACTCCGGAAATATTCGGGTATGCGCCGGCCTCCCCTATGCCGAATAGGAATCGCACCGCCGCCAAAGGGTAGAATCCGCTGGCTGCGCCGGTGAGGCCGGTAAAGGCCGACCACCAAAGGACGATTCTCGTCAGCACACGCCGCTGGCCAATGCGATCGCCCAGGGCGCCGGTCGGGATCTCAAACAGCGCGTACGAGAGTATGAACGCGCCCAGCACCCAGCCCCAAAGATCAGGCGGGATCCCCAGCTCGTCTTGCATGCGCGGCCCGGCGACGGCGATACACAAGCGGTCGAGGAAGGTGATGAGGGCGAGCGACGCCAACAAGACCAGCAGGATGTGCCGTTGCTTCACTGGCTCGGCTCGCGGCCTTAATTCGCGTCAAGCGGCGTAGCGGCAAGAGCCGCTGCCGGTGCGTCGAGCGACTCCAACACTTCACTGACCTGTTCCATGGCCAGAGGCGGACTGGAAAGAATCGGGACGTTGATGCCTTCGATCTGATCGGCCACACGCGCCATGGAAGCCTGGGCGAGCACGATTACGTCGACGGAAGCCGCGAGCTCAACGAGACGCTGGGTCACGCTGCGGTCGTGAGTTTCCTTGTCTCCTCTGAGCACGGCCTCGAAGGCGCCCTCGCACAGCGCCTGTTCGATTTCGATCTGACGCCCAAGACGCTCCGCCGTATCGCGCAGCAGCGCTACTGTCGGCTCCAGCGTAGTCCGCAGCGTGGCGATAACTCCGATCCGGCGCCCCGTCCCGACCGCACGCTCGACCATCCGCTCGTCGATTCGCAGCACCGGGACGTCAAACAGGCGGCGGCCCACGTCCACGGCCGGGCCGATGGACGAGCAGGTGACGAGAACAACGTCGGCGTCCGCCTCACACGCGGATTCGATGTGATTCACGAGCCGGCGTATCGTCTTCTTTTCGAGTCGCCCCGAACGAATCGTGTCTTGGATGAGACTCTCGTCGACCATGTGAAAAAGACGGGCCCCGCTGATGGTTCGCCGTGCGAGCTCGGCGAACGAAGGCACAAGCACAGGGCTCGTGTGAATCAAGGCCACGGTTCTAGGCATATCCTCACCCATTGCAAGTTGGCTCCGGAAACATGTTCTTCAACACAGCGGTCGGCCTACGGAAGGCGCCTTTCCGCCCTCGACGGTTCCCTCCAGGGGGCGCTCCGTCGAACTAGGGATCGTACCACCTGGCTTGGAATACGCCGCGGAACGCGCAAATCGCCGGTTCTCGCTGAATCCCCACTCTCAGCTATCTCACAGCTATCTCACTGCGCCTATCTCACAACCGCCGCGCAGGCGCACCGGAAACGACGAACGACCTTCCCGCCCGGCCGCAGGCTGCTAGAATCACCCCGGATTGGAGCCATGCTATGCAACCAACAACTTTCGCCCACCCTGCCCCGTCGCGACTTCGTGAAGACCGGGGCGACCGCTCTAGCCCTGACCGCCGCTTCGTACAATCGCGTCCTTGGCGCGAACGAACGGATCGGCATGGGCTACATCGGCTACGGACTGATCGGCAAGCGCCACGTCATCGACTTCAACGAGCGCGACGACGTCAACTCCGTCGCGATCGCCGAGACGCATGGCGGCCGGCTCGATGAGGCGCAGAGCTTCATCGGCGGCGGCGTCAAAGGCTACCGGGATTTCCGCAAGCTGTTTGAGAACAAAGACGTCGACGCCGTCTGCGTCGCGGTACCCGACCACTGGCACGCGTTGATGACGATGATGGCCTGCGCCGCCGGCAAAGACGTCTACGTCGAGAAGCCCATGACGCTGTTCATCCGCGAAGGTCGCTGGATGATCGACGTCCGCGATCGCTATAAGCGCGTCGTCCAGGTCGGCACCCAGCAGCGGTCGGGGCCACACTACAAACGCGCCAAAAAGTTGATCGAGGACGGGCACTTGGGTCGTGTCTTTTCCGTCAAGGCCGGCGCGGCGCGCAACATCATGCCCGGCTACGGCACGCCCGAGGGAGACGAGCCGCCGCCCTATCTCGATTGGAATATGCTGCTCGGCCCGGCGCCGGAGGTTCCCTACAACGCCAAACGCGCCATCTATCACTTCCGCTGGTTCTGGGACTACTCCGGCGGCCAGATGACCAACCTCGGGCAGCACCAGTTCGACATCGCCTACTGGTACCTCCACCTCAAGGGCCCGCGCGCCGTTACGAGCTTCGGCGGCCGTTGGCTGCTCGATGATCTCGGCGACACCCCCGACACGCAAGAGGCGATCTTCGAGTTTCCCGACCACAAGCTCGTGATGACTTGGACGGACCGCGAATGCTCGCACGGCGATACGGCCCCGGGCCTCGTCTTCTACGGGGAAAAGGGCAGCCTATCGATTGGCCGCGGCGGCTTCCAGACCGAGCCCGACGAAAAAGTGCCGCCCGAAAACACGGTTCCGGAGTTCACCGGCGCTCACCCGGTCGGCGGTCCGCAGCACGTCGAGGTCAAGCAAAAGCAGTACTGGACCGACGACATCGACGACGACACCGGCGACTCCGCCGAGCAATTCAAGCTGCACGTCGCCGACTTCCTCGCCGCGGTCCGCAGCCGCAATCAGCCTGTCTCGAACGTCGAGGCCGGGCACGCCGTGGCGACGCATTGCCACCTCGCAAACCTCTCGCTGCGCCTCGGGCGGCGCCTCGAGTGGAATCCCGACACCGAGGAAATCGTCAACGACGCAGAGGCGTCGAAGATGCTTGTGCGCCCCTATCGCTCGCCTTGGGACAAAGAGCTCGCGGCCCTGGGCGTTCGCGCCTGAGTCGCCGCGGATCCGGCCGCCGCACGGCCCCGCTCAAACGGGGCCATGCTAATCTGCGCCTGAACCCCGTTATGACACGCCGACAGTTCGCCGCCCTCGCCGCCGCCGCTCCCGCGGCCATGTCCTCCGCTGCCGCCGCTCCCATGACATCGATGGGCGTCGGAACGGCCTCCTACCACTTGCGATCGCGCTATGACCGCGAGGCCGGCAAGACACCCATCACCGAAACCGTCACGTTCGCGCAGTATTGCGCCGACCTCGGCGCCGGCGGCATCCAGGCCGCGCTGACCGAACCGGACCGCGGCTACGCCAAGAAGGTGCGCCAGATCCTCGAGCCTCGCGGCATGTACTTCGAAGCTTCGGGAAAGCTGCCGCAAGATGAGACCGAGATCGGCGACTTCCGCGACATGCTGCGCGCCGCGCAAGAAGCCGGCGCAACCGTGGTGCGAACGACCCTGTTCTCAGGCCGCCGCTACGAGGTTTACCGCAGCTACGACGCCTATAAGGACGCCGCCAACCAAGCCTGGAAGTCCATCCTTCTCGCCGAGCCGCAGCTTCGCAAGCGGCGCATGAAGATCGCCATCGAGAACCACAAGAATCTGCGCATCCCCGACATGCTCGACCTGATGAAACGCATCCAAAGCGAGTACGTGGGAATCTGCGTCGACTTCGGCAACAACTACGCTCTGATGGAAGACCCGCTGGATATCGTCGAGGAGTTAGCCAAGTACGCCCTGGCGAGCCACATCAAAGACCATCGCCTCAAGGAATACCCGCAAGGCTTTCTGCTCGAAGATGCGCCGCTGGGAGAGGGCGTCATGGACCTCAAGCGCATGATCGCGATCCTGCGCCAGGCCCAGCCCAATCTGCATTTCACGCTGGAGACGATGACGCGCGACGCCCTCGAGATCCCCTATCTCACCGACGCCTATTGGACGGCGCTGCCGGACTTGCCGGGCCGCGACCTGGCCCACACGATCGTCACCGTGCGCGACAACCAATCCCAAGAGGATTTCCCAAAGATCAGCGCCCTGGGCCGCGAGGAGCAAATCGAGCTGGAAGATCAGAACATCCGCAAGGGACTGGCCTACGGCCGCGACGTTTTAGGACTGTAGCGGCGGCGCACTCTAGTTGACGTAAAGAAACGCGTTCAAGTTGAACATCGCCAGGGCGAACTCGCGCAGCGGCTGCTGTTCGAGGAACTGCAGGCCGAGTTCCTCTTCCTTGTCAGTCGGCATGCGGTTGGCGGCCAGCAAGTAGGCGCGTTCGATCAATTGCTGATGATTGTCGCCGACTTCACGGATGAGGCGATCGGCGAACTGCTGGGCCAACTCGTTTGAGATGTCGCCGTTGAGCAACTCGAGCGACTGCGGCGCGTGGGTCGAGGTCTGGCGCCGCGCGCACGTCGTCAAGGCCGGCGGCTGATCGAAAACCTCCATGAACGGCAGCCTCAGGTTGCGCTTCTGGAGCAGGTAGACCGACCGGCGATAGTGCTCGTTGTGGTCGGGCGTCACTTCCCATTGCGTGGGGTCATAGAGCAAATCGACCAACGCGCTGTCGACGGGAACGATCACGCTCTCGCCGCCCATCTTCTCGTTGAGCACGCCGGCGACCGTCAGCATGCCGTCGCGCACCTCTTCGGCTGACAGCCGCCGCAGCGGCATGTGCCACAGCAGCCGGTTGTCGGAGTCCTTCTCGGCGCCGAGCTTCGCCATCGTCGGGTTTTCAGACGCCTGTTGGTACGTGCTCGACATCAGGATCATGCGCTGGAGGGGCTTCATCCGCCAGCCTTGCTCGACGAACTGCTCGGCCAAGTAATCGAGTAGCTTGGGGTGGCTCGGCCGATCGCCCATGAAGCCGAAGTCGTTCGGCGTGTTCACGATGCCCTTGCCGAAGTGGTAGGTCCACATACGGTTGACGGCGACGCGCGGCGTCAGCGGCTGATTGGGATCGGCGAGCCAGTTGGCCAGGATCAGGCGCGGATTCTCGGTCTCGGGCGGAAGCGCCTCGGCGCCCTCGGGCAGCAGCACGCCGAGCGTCCGCATACCGACTTGCTCGCCTTTCTGGTCGTAGTCGCCGCGCTGCAGCAAGTGGATCTCCGGGCGGTTCTCGTAGTCGTCGCGGACGGTGGTGATGTTGTCGGGCGGGGCCGGCAGCTCGGCTTCGAGCTTGTCGTACTCCTGCTTGAGCTCGCGCAGCTCGTCGCCCTCGGCGAGTTGGAGCTTGCTGCGCATGCCCTTGAGCTTGCCGCGCAGCTTCTTGGTCTCGTCGCGCCACTCCGCGGGAGTCAGTCCGCCTTCCTTGAGCGGCACGTCGTTCTCTTCCGCCGTCGCCAGGAAGGCCTGCAGTTGGTAGTAGTCCTTCTGCTTGATCGGGTCGAACATGTGGTTGTGGCAGCGCGCGCAGCCGACCGTCATCCCGAGGAAAGCCGAGCCCAGAATGTCGGTGCGCTCGGTGAGAACCTCATTGCGGCTCGAAGCCACTTCCTGGTTGCCGGCGTTGCGGCGGACCGCGCCCAGGCGGTGGAAGCCGGCGGCGATCAGCAGGGGCTGGTTGCGCTTGTCGCGCAAGTCGCCCTCGACCATCTCGTCTCCGGCCACCTGTTCACGCATGAAGCGGTCGAACGGCTTGTCGTCGTTGAACGCTTGGATCACGTAGTCGCGGTAGCGCCACAGGCCGGGCAGATAGCGGTCATACTCGAAGCCCTCGGTCTCGGCGTAGCGCACCACATCGAGCCAATGCTGCCCCCAGCGCTCGCCGTAGTGCGGGCTCGCTAGCAGATCTTCGACGACTTTTTTCCAGGCCTCGGGCGATTGGTCGCCGACGAACTCGGCGACCTGGGCCGGCGTCGGCGGCAGGCCCAGCATGTCGTAGTAGGCGCGGCGAATCAGCGCGGCGCGGTCGGCCGCCGGCGCGGGCTGTAAGCCGCTTTCGCGCAGCTTGGCGAGCACGAACGCGTCGACCGGCGTGCGCACCCACTGCCGGGCGGCCTCGTCGCTGAAGGCCGGGGGCTGCACGTGGGCCCGCGGTTGAAACACCCAATATTCTCGTTCCGCCTGCTTGTAGACCGGCGCCGGGGCCGCCCAGATCGGGGCGCCGAGGCACATAGTCAAGGCGAGCGAAAGAGTTCGAGCGACGAGGCGAGAAAAATTCATCGAAATTGCCGGATTCAAGGCGTTCACGGGCCCACTTAGGCACTTTAGATCGTATCGATAACGGTAGCAGTCGTCAATCAGTAGGCGCGGCTCCGCCGCCTGAGGTCGTTGCTAGACTGCTGAGCGTAGGCTGGAACCGTCGCGCGGTTCCCTCATCTCTTCACCCCGATGGGTCTGGTCGCCCGCATTCGAAACGCCGCAATCCTAGGCTTGCTCGCCGCGATCTCCCCGGCAACCCCCGCTTTCGCCGCGGATGCGCCCGACGAGCCGTTGCCCTGCGCGATCGACTTTTTCCAGCCGCGGCTCGACTTCGAATTCCGCTTCTTCTCCGCCTATCGCGTCAGTATTCCTTCACGCCGGCTCGAAGGGCCCAAGCGGCCGTTCCTGGTCAAGACGGTGGTCCAGCCGCTGGACAAGCCCGGCGCCGAACCCGTGGTGTTCGACCGCCGCTTCCGCGCCGGCCCGGTGGTCGGGCGACGAAGCGAGTCCATCGAATTCTCGTCCTCCTTCGTCACCGGGGAAGGCAGGTATCAAGTCACCTGGTATTTCGCTGACAGCCAGGGCCCGAGTTGCGCCGCGCGGTGGGAAATCAAGGCCGAGCGCGGCAAGGGCGAGCGCGACGTCCGCATGACAATCGAGCCGGGCGAAGTCGACGATTCGCGCGTCTATGTTTACCGCCCCGAGAAGGCCGTGGTCGGCGACCAGGGCCGGCCGCTGCGGCTGAAGGTCTTCCTCTCGCTCGACGTGCCGCCGCGGCGCAGCCGCACCCAGGTTCGCCTGTGGGAGCTGATGCCGCGCATCGCGGCGCTGCGGGCGCTGTCGCGGCACCCGCGCTTGGCTGAGTTTTCGCTCGTGGTCTACAGCGTCGAAGAGCAGGCGGTGCTGTTTCGGCACGATCTGGAGGACCGCTTCGAGTTTCCAGCGCTCGAAGCCGCCGTCGACAAGCTCGAGCCGGCGTTCGTCTCGATCGAGCAATTAGGCCGCGACAAGGAGCTCGACTTCTTCACCAAGATGCTGCTCGAAGAGATTCCCGGCGACGAGCAAGTCGACGCGTACGTCTTCGTCGGGCCTGACGTGTACACGCGCGACAACATCGACAAACAGGCGCTGGCCGCCTCGCCCGGGCCGCGCGGGCCGGTCTTCTTTCTGGCGCAGACGCGCGTGCCGTGGAAGGGGCTCGTGAGCAAGGCCGTCTCATTCTTCGACGGCAAGCGGATTCGCTTCGCGAGCCCGCGGCAACTCGCCGACGGCGTCGAGGAGTTGGTGGACAGGATCGACCGAGCGTCGGGTGAGTGACGAGCTATCGGAACAGCGAGCGACGAAGATGCGCTCTCACGGCAAGCGTTTCCCATCACCATCTTCGATTGCTCGAAGACCCACGCCTTGCGGGTCAGGGCTCAAGCTTCGCGGTTGTCGTTGTGGGGCGTCCTTGGGACTTTTCTCATGCGCCCTCACGGGGCAAGGCGAGCGCTGATTCGATTGAGATTCGGAGTGGTTGGCCGGGGAGGATTCGAACCCCCATTCCATGGACCAAAACCATGTGTCCTGCCATTGGACGACCGGCCAACACCCAAATCCCAGACTAACACGGAGAAGCGCTGCGGGATCCTGTGCCCAAACATGTATGATTATTGTCGATCCAAGCCGGGGAGCTCTCTCAAATGCCGCCAGTTCTAGCAGCGATTCTCTGCCTTATCACTTACGTGATCGTCTACCGGTTTTACGCCCGTTATTTGGGCAGTAAGATCTTCGAGCTCGACCCGGCGGCGTCCACTCCGGCGCATGACATCAACGACGGCGTCGATTATGTGCCGTCGAACCGGGTGGTGCTGTTCGGGCACCACTACGCCTCGATCGCCGGACTGGCGCCGATGCTCGGGCCGGCCATCGCGGTGATCTGGGGTTGGCTTCCCGGGATGCTCTGGGTCGTGCTGGGGACGCTATTTATCGGCGCGGTGCACGACTTCGGAGCGCTGGTCGTCTCGATGCGCAACCGCGGAATGTCGATCGGCAAGGTCGCCGAAGACCTGATCGGCCACAGGGCGAAATTCCTGTTCCTGCTGATCATCCTGTTCCTGATCTGCCTGGTGATGGGCGTGTTCATCCGCACGGTCGCCGGGCTGTTCACGGTCGAGTACTATCCCGAGTCGGTCTTCCCGACATTCTTCTTGATCTTCGTGGCGATGGTGATCGGGTGGCTGGTTTACAAGCGCAACGGGAGCATCAGCAAACTGACCGTAATCGGGTTCGTGATCATGATCGCCTCGATCTGGGTGGGCCTGGTCATCGCCAAGCCGAACCTCGGCATGAATCCCTGGATCTACCTGCTGCTGATCTATGCCTTCGCGGCCTCGACCTTGCCGGTCTGGGCGTTGCTGCAGCCGCGCGACTATTTGAACTCGCTGCTGCTCTATTTGGGACTCGGCATGGCCTACGTGGGCTTCTTCTTCCTGGCGCCGGATTTTGCCGCACCGGCGGTTCAAGCGCACCCGCTCGATGCGCCGCCGATCTTCCCGTTCGTGTTCATCGTCATCGCTTGCGGCGCGGTCTCGGGCTTTCACGGTTTGGTCTCGTCGGGCACCACGTCGAAGCAAATCGATAAGGAGACCGACGCCGTACCGATCGGCTACGGCGGCATGGTGGGCGAGTCGCTGCTGGGCCTGATGGCCGTGCTCGCGTGCACGGCGGGCTTCTCGTCGCCGGCGAGTTGGTCGGCGCACTACGCGAGCTGGACGTCGGCCGACACGCTGGCCGGCAAGATGCGCGCCTTCATCGACGGGACGGCGACCTTCATCGCGTCCATGGGGATCCCCATGGAAGTGGCGCAGGCGTTCGTCGCGCTGGTGGCCGTGTCGTTCGCGCTGACGTCGCTCGACTCGGGCACGCGGCTGCTGCGCTACAACATCGAAGAGATCGCGTCATCGGTCGGCGTCAAGTGGATCGAGCGCTACTCGGCGTCGCTGATCGCGGTTGCTTTGATCGGCTTTTTCGCTTTTTACGAGATCGACGGCCAGCCGGCCGGCTTGGCGTTGTGGAGCCTGTTCGGCAGCACGAACCAAGTCCTGGGCGGCCTGACGCTGCTGACTGTGACCGTCTACCTCAAGCAGCGGTCGGCGAACTTCTGGCCCTACTTCTTGCCGATGGCCTTCATGATGGTGGTGACCTTCACCGCCATGGTGATCGACCTGCAGCGCTACTGGGCAAGCGGGAACATGCTGCTGACGGTCGTGGCGGGGTCGATATTCGTGATGAGCATTTGGCTGGCTCTCGAGGCCTACGCCAAAATGCGCGGCAACGGGGTCGCGCAGACTGCGCCGGCCGAAGGCGACTGACCCCTACCTTCTCCTAGACGCAGGAATCGCGCGCGGCCCAATCCGTGACGACTTCGCGCGCGCCCGAAACCAGACACTGCAGCGTCGTCGCCAAGGCGCCGACGTCCGGAGGCTGAACGGCGGGCTGCATGTCGACCGAGACGCCGGACTGCGACGCCGCCTCGGCGGCGACGGGCGCGTGCGGCGAGAACACCGTCGCGAGCGCAATCGCCAGAGTCGGAATCACCAGTGCCGCAGCCAGTCTCCTCATCGCTTTCCTATTGAGACGTACGACCGAGCCATCGGTTTTGTTGCCGGAACTTTCGCGGCCGCGGCGGGTTTGAAGACGAAACGAAAATGATACACATGAAAAAAGTTGTCACGTTAAGCATCGTCCGTGCGTAATGTAGAAAGCGGGGCGGCCCTGGGCGGGCCGGGTTGAGGAACGCTTGCGACGGATTCTGACCTGGATCGGGGCGTTGCTGTCGCTTGGAGGGGTCCAGGCGCAACAGCAGCAATTCATCGGCGGCCGGGCGTGCCAGGCCTGCCACCCCGACGTGTGGCACGGTTTCAACCGCAATCCGCACTTCGAATCGATCGCGCTGGAGTCCGCTCCACCTGAACAGACCGGCTGCGAAGGCTGTCACGGCCCCGGCGGCCTGCACGTGGCCGGCGGCGGCGACAAGACCAAGATCGTCGTCTTCGAGGACCTCGCGCCGAGCGCTGTCATCGAGCGCTGCCTAGCCTGCCACGCCGACGACATCGGCAAGGTCGAAATCCGCCGCTCGCCCCACTCGACCGGGGAAGTCAGTTGCATCTCGTGTCACTCGATCCACAGCTCGCCTGAGATCGGCCCGCTGCTGGCCAAGCAAGAGCGTGAGGTCTGCTATGCCTGCCACCTCGAGGTGCGGGCGCGCTTCGAGCTGCCCTTCAAGCATCGCGTCAACGAAGGGGCGATGAAATGCTCGGACTGCCACAACCCGCACGGCGCTGCGAACGCCACCTGGGCGTCGTCCGCGAGCTCGCGGATGGTGAAACAAGCTTTTGGCAATGACATCGCGTGCACCCGCTGCCATACCGACAAGCGCGGACCGTTCGTTCACGAGCACCCGCCGGTGCGAGTGGAGGGCTGCACGATTTGCCATGACCCGCACGGCAGCACGAATCCGCGGCTGTTGAGCCGGCCGGCGACCTTCACGCTTTGCCTCGAGTGCCACAACAGCGTCATGGGCTTCGGGACCCGCCGCGAGGGCATCCCTAACCCGACGCAAGGGTTCCACAACCTGGCTGACCCGAGCTTCCAGAACTGCGTCACGTGCCACTCGCGCATCCACGGCTCCAACACGGACCCGCTGTTTCGGCGATGAGGATATGGTTGTCCATCTGGGGTCTGCTGGCGGCTGCGGCCGGATGGGCGCAGCCGGTCATCACGCCGACGCCGGACCGTCCGTCCGATTTCGAATCGGTCGACGGCTACACGGTCAGCAACTCGTTCGAGACCGGCTACCGCTTCGCGACTGTAGGGGGCAATGAGGACGTCTACCGAGCGAACGTCAATTACGGCAACGGCCTACGCTTGTTCGAAGGCGAGCTGCGCGTCGACACCGAAGACGGCCGCGGCAAGCTATTCGACGAACTCAGCTTCAACACGCGCGGCGCGCCGACCGACCCCTACCAGTCCAGCATCGTGCGCGCGGCCAAGCACGGCGTCTACCGCTACGACATGCAACTGCACGTCGCTGACTACTACAACCGCCTGCCGTCGCTGTGGTCGGGCGAGCACGGCTTGAACACCCAGCGCACATGGCAGACGCATGACTTCACGCTGTTCCCCGGCAAGCGCTTCGAACTGCTGCTCGGCTACGACCGCAACAAGCGCACCGGGCCGGGCTTTTCGTCGAGCGGCGTTCCGGACTCGGTCGGGGCGTTCGACTCCGGTGACTTTCTGCGCTTTGCGGCCGACCTACGCCAGGTGAACAACCAATACCGCGCCGGCTTCAACCTGCGGGCGTTCGGCTTGGCGCTGACGGCGATTCAGGCCTACGACGACTACAAGGAAGATACGCATTACAGCGACGCGTCTTCCCTGCCCTTGGTCCTCGACAACGTGCAGCCGGTGACGGCGGTGCGCCGCGATGAGCCGATCCACGGCGCCACGCCCGTCACGCAAGTCATGCTGCGCACCGAGAACGAACACTGGATCGGCTTTCACGGACGCTACGTCTACGCCTCGGGCGAGCGCAACTCGACGCTCAGCTCGGACGTTACGGCGGTCGACCCAGGTTCCGGCCGGTCGACTTTGCGTCAGACCTTCGTGGTCGGCCAGGCGAGCCGCAAACAGGGCACGGGAGACTTCACCGTCACGCTACTGCCGTCGCCCAAGTGGACCCTGACCAACACGACGGCGATCAACAATACGCGCATCAACGGCGGCGCGGATTTTCTGGAAGTCAGCCTGTTTACCAATCAGATGCTGCGCTTCGAGTCGCTCGGCATCCGCCATGTCACGAACGCGACCGAGGCCAACTACCGGCCGGCTCGCACGTTCAGCCTATACGGCGCATATCGCTTTTCGACGAGACGCGTGTCGAGCAGCGATGCGCTCGAGTTTCCCGGCTCTCGATTTGAGAACGAGCTCGTCGAGACCGACAACAACGTCCACGCCGGCGCAGCCGGCTTTCGTTGGATGCCGGCGAAAGGCGTACGTATCTCACTCGACGCTGAAACGGGCAGCGCCGATCAGCCGCTTACCCCGGTCTCACAAAAGAACTTTCACAACGAGCGCTTTCGCGCTCAATGGCGCAGGCAGGCGTTCGCCGCGAGCGTCTTCTTCAAAAACGAAATCAACAGCAACCCCGGGGATTTGATCGAGTACAGCTCCGACGGCCGCAGCAGCGGCTTTCAGCTTTCGTGGACCGACTCTGATGCGCGCTGGACTCTCGACGGCGGCTATTCGTGGATCCATCTCGACACCGCCGCCGGCATCTTCAACCTCTTCGAGCCGGGCGAGGCCGCGCGGACGTACTACACGAGCAATCTGCACACGGTGAATTTTGGCGCGCGGCTCGCTCTTCACAAGCGCGCGACGATTTACCTGGGCTACTCGCTTGCAAAGGACACGGGAGACGGGCGCGATCAAGTCAGCGTCCCGGAAGGCGTCGAGGTCAACTATCCCAACTTCAGCTTCGACGGCGCAAACTTTTTCGCGAGCTTTCCGCTGACCTATCAAACGCCGCAAGGCCGCCTGTCGATAGCGGTTTCCGAGAAGCTCTCGTGGAACTTCGGCTGGCAGTACTACAGCTACGGCGAGCGCTTCACGGGCGAGCAGGGCTATCACGCGCACGTGGGCTATTCGAGCTTCCGCTGGTCGTTCTAGGGAGTCAGCGCTCTCCATTTATCGAAGTTGCAGACGATCCAGACAACCGGCGCTGCCGTCGGATTTTCTTCTTGCCAGCCCGATCACCTTATGATATTTTCACTGGCGTCACCGAAATATAGCTAGCACTACTGAAATATAGGATGTCCAATCACTCAAGGACGATCTAGAGGCGGTACCGATATGCTGAAATGGACTCGACCACCTCTTCGGTCAGGTTTGCGCAATCCCTAATTGCGCAGGCGCGGAAAATCTTTTTTGTCACTGGTGAGGTCTGGCAATATGCGGTGGAAAGCGTTTCTATTTGTCTTCGGAGCTCTAGCGGTAACGCTAGTGGCTCAGACCTTGACTCATCCAATCGCGAGCCCGGCAACAGTGTCTTTTGTCGAATATGTGTACAATACCGATGGCTCAACTCGCTCGATGTCTCAAATCCGGCAGACGGTTCGCAAGGACGGGAGCTCCGCTAGAGAGACAGTCACGTTTGCCGGCGATTCAGCGGAGCCTTATCGGGTTCGCCAGATCCGCGACGTAAGCGCCTCGCGCGCCACCACGGCGTACTATGCGCTGGGCGTAAAGGTCGTCGAGGAACTCGATCCCATCGCCAAGCACGCCTACCACATGCGCGCAAGGGATTGCGCGAGAGCGGTGGCGCAGATTGGCACGCCGGTTGACGGCCAGGACCTTGTGCGAAGCCGCAAAGAGGGAATTTCGGAGACTCAGTTAACCTTCGACGCCGCCTTGGCCTGCGATTTGACCGAATACCGACACACGCAGGCGGGCCGCATCGTCGCGGAGCGGAGGGTTGTCGCCGTTGAAAACGGTGTGGCGGACGATGATCTGTTCGACATCGAATCGGATGATCTACGCCCAATCGACTCTCGAGTTGAACTGCTCAAGTTGTTCGCGCAGAAATTCGGGAAATCAATGTATGGAGGAGCTGAGGACCAGGCGATGATTGAGGCTCGGATGGCGCAGCTCGATCAAAAAAAGCCGTTATTGGTCGAATAGCTGTCCGAGTCGTGTTGGATTTAAGTAAGAAGGCATCAAACTAACCTTCTGTCAGATCATCCGCCGCATTCATCCCTGGATTCGTTCGGGTCCGGGTCTTCTTATACGGTCCCATTAGACGGGCAGTCCGATCACGCGGGCGAGCCGGCCGTCGGGGGCGAGCTCGTAGACGTTCTCGCCGCGCATCACCTGTTTGCCGTCGCCGTCGCGCGCGGCGAAACCGGCGACCGCCACGCCGTGAGACCTCCGCACTGCTCCGTCGCGGCCGAGGTGGCACGTTTTGAGATGCATGCGCGCTTGGCGGATGTGACCGAGCAGGTCTTCGACGCCGGAGGTCACGCCGTAGGGATCGCGAAACTCGATCGACGGCGAGGTGACGCGCTCGAGCTCGCTGCGGCGGTCTTCTTCCGACTCCGCGTTCCACGCCGCGAACCAGCCGTCAATGACGCTCTCGGCGGCGGCGAACTGCTCGTCGGCGACGACCTTCGCGAACACGGCCAGGTGATAGCGCCAGCCGGCGACATGCGCGTCGCGCGCGGCGAGGTCGCGGAAGCGATGCTCGAGCTGGAGCAGCGTGCCATTGGGGACATCCGCGAGCGTGATCGTGACATGCGACTCGCCGAGGCCGATCGGCTGGCCCGACTCATACCCCCAGGTGAAGGCGATGCGCTCGCCGGCGATCAACTCGGTCACTTCGCCCAGCACGATGACGCCGTTCGGATGCCGGATGCGGACAGCGCCGGAGACGCTCGCTTCGATCGTCGAGCCGTCGCCCCACCAGCGCGCGAACAGCTCCGAGTCCGTGAAGAACCGGAAGACCGTCGAGCGCGCGGCGTGGATGACTAGGCTGCGCTCCAACACATGCTCGAAGTCCATCGCTAGCCTCCCGCCGCGGCCTTGGCGGCTTCTTCGGTTTCCGCGAGTTCCCTCAATCGGGACAACTCGTCGGCCCACATCTGATCGAGCCACGTCGCCAAGGGTCCGAGCGCGTCGCGGCGCACACGATAGTAGCGCCGCCTGCCCTCGCGGCGAACCGCCACGACTCCGCGGTCCGCGAGCACTTTCAAGTGCTGCGAAACAGCCCCGAAGGTGACCTCACCGACCGAACGATGGATCTCTCCCGCGCTCAGCTCGCGTTCCCACAGCAACTGCAGGATCTGTTGACGACGGGGCTCGGCGATGGCGTTCAGAATTTCCGTCACGGCTATATTTTAGTAAATACTAAAATATTGTTCGCCCTATGTCAAGGTCGACCGGCGACGATCACGACCGATTTTCAATCGCGCCGCCCAGGGATGGCTTCACAAGACCCGGGAGGGCAAAGCGCGGAGGGCCATCCTCACGACGCCCAGGCGTCTCGGAACTCGGGATAGAGCGAAAGGCCGCCACAGGCGTAGATGGTCTGCCCGGTGATGTAGCTTGCCTCGTCCGAGGCCAAGAAGGCGAAAACCGCGGCGATCTCGTCAGGCTCGCCGGCGCGTCCCATGGGAATGTGGCTCTCGACGGCCTCGCGCGCCGTGGGATCGTGAATCCACGAGTCGTTGATCGGAGTGACGATCGCGCCCGGCGCGACCGCGTTGACGCGAATGCCTTTGTCGGCGTACTCGAGCGCTAGCGTGCGGGTCATGTTGCGCATGCCGCCTTTGGAGATGGAGTAGCTGATGTAGTGCGGTTTGGGAATGATCTCGTGAACGCTCGAGTCGTTGAGGATCACCCCTCCCTCGCCGCGCTCAAGGAAGTGCCGGATCGCCGCGCGCGAGCAAAGGAACGCCCCGCGGAGATTGACGCCCAGCACGCGGTCGAACGAAGCCATTTCGACCTCAGCGCTGGGCGCGGCTTCTTGGATGCCGGCGTTGTTTATCAGGATGTCGAGCCGCCCGAAATAGTCCAAGGCGTCCCGGAACATCCGCTCCACGTCGTCTTCCTTTGAGACATCGGCCTGCAGCAAGATTGTCGTCGCGCCGGTCGCGCCCGCTTGTTTTTGCTCCGCCTGGCAGAGGGAGACGACTTGTTCGCCTTCCTCCTTCTGGCGGTAATAGTTGACGACGACGTTCGCCCCTTCCGCGGCGAAACGCAGTGCGACGGCGCGTCCGATGCCGGTCGCCGCGCCGGTGATAAGTGCTGTCTTGCCTGCGAGCTTCATACTCCTTGATTTCAACCGATCCGGGGTTACTGTGGCGTCAAATCAGAACTCGCCGGAATCGACCCGCGAAAAATAGTTGCGGGCGGCATCCATGACGCGCGGCGCAAGCAGCAGCGACGACGTCATCGTCGGAATCGCCATGAGCGCGTAAGCTCCATCGACGAGGCCGATGACGCCGCGCAACGAAATCAGCGCTCCCACCATGATCGACCCCACGTAGAAGTAGTTGTACCAGTGCTGTCGTTCGGCGCCGATCAAGAACCCGAGCGACTTGGCGCCGTAGTAGGAGAACGAAAACATCGTGCTGACGGCGAAGAAGAAGACGCACAGCACGAGGATGTAGGACCCGACGCCCGGCAACGTGTCCTCAAAGGCCTGGGCCGTGAGCGCGACGCCGTTGGCGTCGGAGGTACGCCAACTCTGCGAGCTGAGGATGATCATGGCGGTCGCCGAGCACACGATCAAGGTGTCGATGGCCGGACCCAGCATCGCGACGAGTCCCTCGCGGACCGGCTCGTTGGTTTTCGCCGCGCCGTGCGCCAGAGCTTCCGAGCCGATGCCCGCCTCGTTGGAGAAAGCGGAGCGGCGGACGCCGGTCATGATCACCGCGCCGGCCGCGCCGCCCGCAACCGCATCTCCGGTGAATGCGTCGCGAAAGATCAGGGCGAAGATGGCCGGGATTTCGTGGAAGTTGGCGATGAGGATCCATACCGCCGTGGCCACGTAGAGGGCGACCATGCTGGGAACGATCTTGGATGTGACGGCTCCGATGCGCTGGATGCCTCCGATGACGACGGCGGCGACCAGCACGCAGACCGCCGCGCCGCAGATAAAGTTGAATTCCCAGCGATTGTCGCTTGCGATCCAGCCGTTGGGAATCGCGACGATCTCGCGAACGGCGACGATCAGTTGGTTGGTTTGGAAGATCGGCAGCGGCCCAAAAAGCGCACAGAACGAGAAGAACATCGCCAGCGGCTTCCAATTTTCACCTAAGCCGTGGACGATGAAATACATCGGTCCGCCCTGCAAGTGGCCGCGGCTGTCGGGTCCGCGATAGAGCACCGCCAGGGTGCAGGTGAAGAATTTCGTTGCGATGCCGACGAAAGCTCCGACCCACATCCAGAAGATCGCTCCCGGACCGCCGGTGTGAATCGCGACCGCGACGCCGCCGATGTTGCCGAGTCCGATTGTGCCCGCCAGGGCGCTCGACAGCGCGCGGAAATGAGTGATGTCCCCGGCGTCCTCGGCGCTGTCGTATTTGCCGCGCAGGATGTTGATCGCGTGGCCGAAGTAGCGAAAGGGCAGCAGGCGCGAGTAGAGCAGGAAAAACAGACCGCCGCCCAGAAGCAGGGCGACGAGCCAAGGCCCCCACGCGTAGTCGCCGAAAGCGACAAGAATCGATTCCAGACGATTCATCTGAAAAGGGAAACCTAAAGGATACCCCGTAAAGAAAGGATTCACGTCTCGAACGCTCGACGCCTCGCGGAAAGCGCCTACGAAGACAAACTGGGCGCCGCCGCCAGCAGGGGATTTGTGTTGATTCCCGGTCGCTCAGCCGGTTTGAAGCGGCTCTCGCCTGCGGCCCGGCGCGAATCAGCCGGCGGCGTAGGGGCGCCCCCGGACATCTCCTAGTGATAGGGATTCGGTGAAAGAGTCGTACAGAAATTTCCCCTGAGAAAGGTGCCTTCGTACTAGTTCCATCGTTTGGCTATGCCGCCCTAGGCTCCTCTCATAGGCACCTAAACCGGACTGGCCGACTCGCGGTTTTCGCGCGGCCAGTCCCATGAGGAAGCACCCCAAAAATGAAGCGTCTCCCCGCTCTACTTGCGGTCGCCATCGGCGGCCTTTTCATCCCCGTCGTTTCTCCTGCGCAAGCGCCGCGCTCAGCGCGAGCGAGAGTGCCGGCGAACGATTCTCAAACAGTGCAAGAGAAACAGGCCCACATGTTCGATCTGAACAACGAGGTCTTACGCCTTTACAGCAACGCCGCCGCTTCCCCCGAGGCCCGCGGACTGGCCGGCGCGGGCGAAACCGACCTTTTTGAGCGCCGCAAGCAGGCTCTTCTCAAACTCGTAGCAGCGGACCCCTCGGCTGCGTTGGCCGCCGCCTTGCCGGATGGCATCGCGGCGCGGCTGGCGAAAACGTTTCCCGGCGAAGCGGACAAGATCGAACAATACGGCTCGCTGACCGGCGTGCTCGAGGTGGAAGTCGAAGACGGCGCCCCAGGGGATTCACAAGTCTTTCGCGGGCTACGCGTTGGCGGCCGGCGTCTCGAGTTGCATTTGACGACGGCGGAGCCGGACGTCGACAGCGGCCAACTCATCGAGGTCGGCGGCTTCATGCTTGGCGAAAGCGTCGTGGCTGAGTCGGTGAGCTCGCCGCTTGCCAAGCTCGACATCAATCAAGCCAATGCCGCCTCGTGCAGCACGACGGGAGCGCAACGGGTCGCAGTAATCAAGGTCAAATTCCCCAACACTGGTCCGAGCCTGTCAAACGCCAATCTCAGCGATTGGATGTTCGGCTCGTCCGGAGAGACCTTGAACCGTTTTTGGCAAGAGAACTCGGCGGGCGCCGCCTGGGCTGAAGGTGATGTTTTCCCGGCCGGCGCCGACGCCTGGTACACGCTCAACAGGGAGTATTCCTGCAGCGAATCGTCCGCGCTTCGCGACGCGGCTCTGGCGGCCGCTAACAAGGACGTCGACTTTCGCAACTACAGCCGCGTCATCATCGTCTTCACGCGGCCTTCGACCGGATGCTCGTTCGCCGGGCGCGCGTCGGTCGGGTGCTGGGTGGCGAATCCGGACGGCGGCTCGTCCATCTCCTATGCCCTGCAAGTGTTGAGCTCAATGGGTTCGCGCTCGTCGTCGGTGCAGCTCTCGTCGCACGAAGGCGGACATCAACTCGGGCTGTATCACTCGGCTTCGATGGACTACGGCGGCGAGGCGCTAGGAAATCCTTCCGCGTCGGGTTCGATGCTGGAATACGGCGACCGCTACGCGACGATGGGCTTTTGGAGCAGCGGCCATTACGCCGCTCCGCACAAAGCCAGATTGGGTTGGCTGCAGAATCAGCAGGTCGTGTCTTCGAGCGGAACCTACCGGCTGCAACCGTATTCGCTGGCTCCCAATTCGAGCGGCGGCGCGATGCAAGCCCTGAAAGTGCAGCGCGGCAGCGGCGGCGGCAAGACGATCTGGGTGGAATTCAGACGGCGTTTGGGCCAATTCTTCTCGACGGCCGTCAGTAGCCCCGTCAACGGCGCGTTGATGCACCTCGACAACGGCTCGACGCAGTCGCTGCTGCTCGATTTCACACCGCAAAGCCAGTCGAGCTCCGGAAGCTACTATGCGCCGGACTTCTACGACGCGACGCTCAATGTCGGCTCGAGCTGGCAGGATCCCTACACTGATCTGAAGCTGTCGGTCATCTCCGCCAGCGACAGCGGTCTGGACGTTCAGGTCAGCTACGGCTCGACGCCTACTTGCACGCCAGCGAGCCCGCAAGTGAGCGTCAGCCCAACCAGCGAAAGCGCGGACTACCCCGCCGCCGCCAGCTATCAGGTGGCGATCACGAACAAGGACAGCGCCGGTTGCAACTCAGGTTCATTCTCACTCAGCTCTTCGGCTCTGTTGGGATCCCAGACGACAGGTGACATCTCGACTCAGCTCTCGCAAGGTCAAGTCACGCTCGCTCCAGGCGCCTCGGGTGCGGTGACCCTCAGCGCGGCGCCGATGACGGCTCCGCCGCAAGCGACGAACTATCAGATCAAGGCCATGGCGCAGCGCGGCGGCAACCAGGGCGCCGCTCAAGCCGGATTGGTTATCGTGCCGCCGCCCAACACCGCACCGACCGTGACGATCACCGCGCCGGCGAACGGCGCGAAAGTGACGGAGGGGACGAGCTTCAGCTTCAGCGGCTCGGCCGGCGACGCCGAGGACGGCGACTTGTCGGCGACGGTCGCCTGGACGTCGAACCTCGACGGCGCGTTGGGAACCGGATCGAGTCTCAGCAAGGCCCTCACCGTCGGAACGCACGCCGTGACCGCGTCGGTAAAGGACGCGGGCGGCCTAAGCGCGTCGAAGTCGATCAGCGTCACCGTCGACCCGCAGCAGGCGTCCGATACGGCGCCGACCTTGACAATCAATTCTCCGGCGAACGGCGCCAAGTTGACCGAAGGCACGCCGGTCAACTTCAGCGGCACGGCTACGGATAAGGAGGACGGCGACCTTTCGAACAAGATCTTGTGGATTTCGAACCTCGACGGGTTCATCGGAGCAGGCGGCGCAATCAGCAAAGCGTTGACGGCCGGTTCGCACACGCTGACGGTTTCCGTCGTGGATTCCGGAAACCAAAGTGCGCTGAAAACGATCACCGTTACGGTCGATCCCAAGTCGAACCAGAACACAGCCCCGACCGTGACGATCAATTCGCCCGCTAACGGAGCCAAGGTGACCGAGGGTACGGCCATTTCGTTCAGCGGGTCGGCGGCGGATCAGGAAGACGGCAACCTATCCGCGAAGATCTCATGGCAATCCAGCCTCTCCGGCGCGATTGGAACGGGCGCTGCGCTAAGCAAGGCTTTGCCGGTCGGCTCGCATGTGATCACCGCATCGGTCAAAGACGCCGGAGGCCTCAGCGCTTTCAAAACGGTCAGCGTGACGGTCGAGGCGGCCGCGGTCACGGACGTCGCCATAACGGCGGTGTCGGCGCCCGCAAGCGTGACGCAGGGCAACATCGCGGCCGTCGCGGTGACGGTGCAAAACCTGGGGTCCCAAGATGTCGGTGCGATCCCGGTCAGCCTTAGCCCCGGCGCCGGCGGCGGCGCGGTGGTCAATTCGCCGCAGTCGATCAGCGGGCTGGCTAAGGGTGCGACCAAGGTGGTCACATTCAGTTGGAACACGGCGACCGCGACAGCGGCGACCCATACCTTGACGGCAAGCCTTGCGTTTAGCGACGGCAATGCGTCGAACAACGTGCGCTCGACGAGCTCGAAAGTGAATGCCGCGGCGACGCCGTTCAACGTGACCGCGATCTCGCCCAATTCGGTCGTGATCGGTTCGACCGCGATTGTCAAAATCAGCGGCGCCGGCTTTCAGTCCGGCGCCAAGGTCAGCTTCCAAAACGGGTCCGGAAAGACTCCCCAAGCCGTGACCGTCGCATTCGTCAATAGCTCGTTGCTCGTGGCGACGATCACCGCTCCGGGCGGCGGTCCGAACAGCAACCGGTTTTGGGATGTCGTCGTGAGCAACCCCGCCGGTTCGTCAGCCGTTTTACCGCAGGCTCTAACCGTGCTGGCGGGGTCGAGAGGCAATAGCAAACCGCGGGTCGCGGTCGCCTCGCCCTCAAACGAGGCGTTGTATCCCGAAGGTCAAGCCATCGCGTTCAGCGGCACGGCCGCCGATGACGAGGACGGATCGCTCACCTCCTCGCTGGTGTGGACTTCGACGATCGATGGCCCGATCGGGACGGGAGGATCGTTCACCAAGGTTCTCAGCCGCGGGGCGCACATCATCACGGCATCCGTCACTGACAGCGCGGGAGAGACTACATCCTCTTCCGTTGCGCTGGCGGTTCAGGCTCCGGTGACCGGACCGTCGGTGGGGGCCTTCGACGTGATGATCACGATGACCAATCGCGGTCCCAATCTGACAGGACACGCCGCCGTGCGCGTCGTCAGCGGGACCGGCATGGCCGCTCCGGCCGCTGTGCAAGTCGAGGGCGTTTGGATGCTCGACGACGTGCCGTTTGGCGTCCCGGTCGTCGGCCTGACCGATGCGACCGGCACGGCCCTGATCGATTCCGTGCGTTTCCGCGCTTCGAGGGGCTCACAATTGACATTCACCGTGACGAAAATGGTGCAGTCCGGCGCCACGTGGAACGGGTTGCCGGTATCTGGGATCTTTACGGTCCCTTAGCCGGCATATCTCGACTCGCCGCCGGCTAGAGCCCGGCGGCGAAATCGTGTTCAAAGCGGCCGTTTAGAGCGCCTTCGAGCGTCATGCTGAGGCGCATTTGATCGCCTTTGCCGTACAGCTCGTAGATGCGCTGCGTGAACTTGTAAGCATCGGGAAGCCGGCCGTAGAAGGTTACGCGCCGCGGGGCGACCAGCGCAGCAGCCTCGGGCAGGTCGGTATAGCGCAGCACGTTCAGGAAGATCGGCGCTTCACGATGAGTTGTCGGCGGGTCGATCACAATCGACTGCGAGACGCCCTCGTCGAGCGCGGCCGCATAGAGCCCCAGAGCCCCGGAAACTCCGATTCCAGCGACGACGACCTCGCCTCCGACCTTGCCGCGCATCGCGTCGGCCGCGCGCATGACGTCCCACAGGCGCATCGAGTCCACAGTTCGGCCGAGGAGCATCGAGTTGCGCTCGACGGCCTTCCAAACGCTTTTCGGCCAAGGTACTTCTCCGACGCCTCGCGCATAGACGACGAGAATGGAGTTCTCGCGCGAAGCGATCACCTGCCGCAGCGTGGATCGCGTCGCCTCCCAATCCTCGCCGTTCGACGCGATGTAGACCAGGCTCGGCCCGGTTTCGCCCGCGCGCTCCCGCAGCAGCCCGCGCAGGGTGATCGCCCGGCTCGCTTTCGATCGCGACGGCTGAGAATCCGTCCGGCGCAGCGGCCGACGGATGGGCGCAATTCGGCGGGAGATAGGCCGCGCGGGAACGCCCCAAAGACCTTTCCCCGCAGCAGGCCCAGCAACTCCTCGCGCCTCGTGAGCCACTCAGCCAGCGAGGCAGGTTCCCGCAACCCGTGCTCCGGCACGAAGAACTCGTGGACGCGATAGTTGCGCGCGTCGGCCGGAGGCTTGCCGCCGAACACGGCCAGCTCCGCGGGAGGAATCTCTTCGTAGGTCAGGTCGATCTCGCGCTCGGGAATGTGCCGCAGATGCTTGTCGAACCAGCCGATCGCCGTCGCGCGTAGGAAGTCGGAGTCCTCGTGACCCGTGTCGACCTCGACGTTGGTGAAGCGGTCCGGCCGGTCGTAGCTTTTGAACAAGCCGCCGATGACGCTCTCGAATTCCTTGTATCCGGGCACTGGAAACAGCAGGTCCTTCTTGCCGTGCGCCATCATCAGCGCCCGCGGGGCGATCAAGGCGCCTTGGTGCAGCATGTCGTGACGCAAGGAGTTCACCGGGAACATGCAGTCGCAGTGCCGCTTCTCGGTGTCTTCGGCGACATCGGCCGCGTAGGTGCTGATCCCCATGACGGGTGCCGCCACTTGCAGCCGCTCATCCACTGACGCCGCGAACCAGCTCATCGCGGCCCCGCCCGAGCGCCCGGTAATGCCGAACCGCGACGAGTCGACCTCGGGCCGCGTCTCGAGGTAGTCGAGCGCCCGAATCACGTTCCACACTTCCAGGCCCGCGGGCGAGTAGCCGCGCGAGTACCAGTCGTACATCTCCTGGTTGTAAACGCCGTGGTGCAGCGCGAAGGTCTCCGCGATCTGGATCGGGTCGAGCATGAAAGCTACGTAGCCTTGCTTGGCGAGGCTGTGGCCATGGCGCTGGTAGTACGTTTTCGCGCCGTAGGGCGAGTAAGCGTGACCGCAGACGTAAATCACTGTCGGCTTCTTGCCGGGACCGTCGGGGACGTAGAGATTGCCGGTGACGTAGACCTTCGGCAGGCTCTCGAAGGCGATCTTCTCGATCACGTATCCGGGTCGCTGAATCTTGCCGGTGATTTGAACGTTCAGCGGCGTGCGCGCGGGCTCGGGATCGAGGCCCAGCATTTCGCGCATCTCTTGCCGCCGCCTGTCGCGCACTTTCTCCCACGTCGCGCGGTCGGAGACTTCGGCGCGCGCGGCGTCGGTCAACGCCCGCGCCTCGCGCTCGAGGTAGCGCATGACCTGCTCCTGGCTCGCCTGCATGCGAGCGTAGGGGGAATCGGTCGCCTGGGCGGCCAGAGCGCAGGCGCAGGCCAATGCGGCGAATGCGGTTCGCGACAATGAATGGAGCATGGCGGCGTTCAGGATAGCGCGCCCGAACGCCTCCCGAAGCGCGGCTAGGCCTCGCCCTCGAGGTCGGGCATGTTCTCGCGGAAGATGCCGATGTCCTTGTCGCCGCGGCCTGATAGGTTGACCAGGAATTTTTGACCCTTGGCGCCGGGCGCGCGGCGGACCGCCTCGGCGACCGCGTGCGCCGACTCGAGCGCCGGAATGATGCCCTCGGTGCGCGACAGCGTGCGCACCGCTTCGAGCGCGTCGGCGTCGCGGCAGTCGACATATTCGACGCGGCCTTCGTCGCGCAAGAAGGCGTGCTCGGGTCCGACCGAGGCGTAGTCGAGACCCGCCGACACCGAGTGCGTCAGCGCGATCTGGCCGTCCTCGTCTTGCAGGACGTAGCTGTAGGTGCCTTGCAGCACGCCCGGCAGCCCGCCCGAGAAGCGCGCGGCATGGTCGCCCAGCGCGCCGCCGCGTCCGCCGGCTTCGACGCCGACCATCGCGACATTTTCATCTTCGAGAAACGGATGAAAAAGTCCGATGGCGTTCGAGCCGCCGCCGACGCAAGCGATCAGCAGGTCGGGCAGGCGGCCGTTGGTTTCGAGAAATTGCGCCCGCGCCTCTTTGCCGATCACGGACTGGAAGTCGCGCACGATCATCGGGAACGGATGCGGCCCGAGCGCCGAGCCGAGCAGGTAGTGCGTCGTTTCGTAGCTGGCGACCCAGTCGCGCATGGCCTCGGAGATGGCGTCCTTGAGCGTGCGGCTGCCCGTGTCGACGCCGACGACCTTCGCGCCCATCATGCGCATGCGGAAGACATTGAGCTCTTGGCGGCGCATGTCTTCCTCGCCCATGTAGACGATGCATTCCAGGCCGAACAGCGCGCAGACGGTCGCCGTGGCGACGCCGTGCTGGCCGGCGCCGGTCTCGGCGATGATGCGCTTCTTGCCCATGCGGCGCGCGAGCAGCGCCTGGCCGAGGCTGTTGTTGATCTTGTGCGCGCCGGTGTGCAGCAGATCTTCGCGCTTGAGCCAGATCTCCGCTCCGCCGAGCTGTTCGCTGAGGCGGCGGGCATGGTAAACGGGCGTCGGACGGCCGGAGAAGGTCTTGTTCAGCTCTTCGAGCTCGGCGTGGAAGACGGGGTCTTCAAGCGCCTCGCGGTAGGTCTGTTCGAGTTGCTCGAGCGGCGCAACGAGGATCTCCGGCACGTAGCGCCCGCCGAAGGCGCCGTAGCGGCCCTGAGCGTCGGGGAGGGCGCGGATCGCGGTATCCATAAGTCCGTAGTGTACCGGCCAAGTCGGCTCCGTTGCCTTCCCGCACTAGGGTTTCGGAACATGCAGCGTGGCGCTGATCATCCCCGTGCCGCTGAGCGCGTACAACAGAGTCAGCGGATGGAAAGCGGCCGGGCCGAGCCGAAACGAGCCCAGCCACAAGTCGCTTTCGACGGCCCCGGTCCCGAATGCGACTCCCAGCACGACTACGATCACGATGCTCGTGGGGATCGGCGTGCCCTCGAAGTATTTCACCTTGCCGCGCTCGTCGGACAACTCGGCCGCCGTCACATTGAAGCGCGCCAGACGACTGATGCCGCACATGATGAAGAAGACCAGAATCGCGGCGTCCCAAGCGCCGCGCAACCCCAAAGTAAAACCCAGCACCGCCGGCGCGACTCCGAAGGACACGGTATCGGCCAGCGAGTCCAGGTCGGCCCCCAAAGCCGACGACCGCGCCGAGCGCCGCGCCCAATAGCCGTCCAGGACGTCGCAAATCAGCGCTGCAAACAGCAGCGCAACCGCGCCCCACACAAGCTCGGAGCGACCCTCGATGCTGTAGTTGAGGCACAGGAAGATCGCGACCGACCCGCACGCGGCGTTCCCCAGCGTGAAGGCGTCCGCGACGGTGTACGAGCGCAGCATCGACAGATGCTTCTTCTTCGGATCGACCATGCTCGTGTGATTCTACGGGAAAGCGCCCGCGGACCTTGACGGCGCCTTGCCCTGCGCAATTCGGCGGCCTTATTCGCCGTGATCTTCTGCGGCCTCACTCGACCCGGCCCGAGCGCGGCTCGCAAACCCGACCCAGACCTGCAGGATCGTAAACAGCAGCGCCGGAACCGCGGTGAGAGGCGAGCCGATCTTGAGATGCGACGCGATCGCGCCGACGGTGGTGACAGTGAGCGCGGCGGCCGCCCAGGGAGTGAGCGGGCGAACCAGCACAGCGGCGGCGCAAGCGAGCTGAACCGCGCAGGTCAAGTAGATCAGCTCCGGCGGGTAGTCGAAGCGCTGCGACAGCGCGTGCGCGCGGTACTCGAGAACGGCGGCGACGGGTGCGCCGATCCCGTATGACGCCGCCAGAAACCATTCGGCGACCCGCAACCCGCGATTGCGCCGGGACACTTCCCGCAAACCACGGCTATTGTGCCAGAAGCAGCCCGCGTTGGGCGGCGCAGAAGCAAGGCCCTAGCCGCCTGAACGCCTTTCTATACTGGAACGAATGTCTCTCGAAGCTCCGCAAGGAGGCTCGGCGGCGGTCGCCGAGCCGAAGCGCACGAATTTCATCCGCGACATCATCGTGGAAGATATCCGCAAGGGCAAGAACGACGGGCGCGTGCATACGCGGTTTCCGCCCGAGCCGAACGGCTATCTGCACATCGGGCACGCCAAGTCGATTTGCCTGAATTTCGGGCTGGCCCAGGAGTTCGGCGGCAAGTGCAACCTACGTTTCGACGATACGAATCCGGTCAAGGAAGAAGCGGCGTTCGCCGAGTCAATCATCGAAGATGTCCGCTGGCTGGGCTTCGACTGGGAAGATCGGCTTTTTTACGCGTCGGACTACTTCGAGCAGCTCTATGAGTGGGCGGTCGAGCTGATCAAGCAGGGCAAGGCGTTCGTGTGCGATTTGAGCGGGGAACAGGTGCGGCAGCTTCGCGGGACGCCGACCGTGCCCGGCACCGAAAGCCCCTGGCGTAATCGCTCGGTCGAAGAGAACCTCGACCTGTTCGCGCGCATGCGCGCCGGCGAGTTTCCGGACGGATCGCGGACGCTGCGCGCGAAAATCGACATGGCGTCGCCGAACTTCAACATGCGCGATCCGGTGATGTACCGCATTCTGCACGCGCATCATCACCGCACCGGAGACGAGTGGTGCATCTACCCGATGTACGACTACGCGCATGGCGAGAGCGATTCGATCGAGGGCATCACGCATTCGATCTGCACGCTGGAGTTTGAGGATCACCGGCCGCTGTACGACTGGTTCCTCGACAACCTGGGCGTGCATCATCCGCAACAGATCGAGTTCGACCGGCTCAATCTGACCAGCACCGTTCTGAGCAAGCGCAAGCTGCTGATGCTGGTGAATGAGGGCTTCGTCAGCGGCTGGGACGACCCGCGCATGCCGACGCTGTCGGGCATGCGACGGCGCGGGTATACGCCGGAAGCGATTCGGGCCTTTTGCGACGTGATCGGCGTCTCGAAGACGAACGTAGTCAATGAGTTGGCGCTGCTCGAACACATGCTGCGCACGGACCTGAACAAGCGCGCCCTGCGCGTGATGGCGGTGCTCGACCCGATCAAGCTCGTGATCGAGAACTATCCCGAGGGTCAAGTCGAAGAGATGGACGCGGTAAACAATCCGGAAGACGAATCGGCCGGAACGCGCAAGGTTCCCTTTTCGAAGACGTTATATATCGAGCGCGACGATTTTCGCGAGGAAGCTCCCAAGAAGTATTACCGGCTCACGCCGGGCCGCGAAGTGCGACTGCGGTACGGCTATTTCGTCACCTGCACGGGCTTCAAGAAAAACGACGCGGGCGAGGTAGTCGAAGTGCATTGCACCTACGACCCCGAGACCCGCGGCGGCAACGCGCCGGATGGACGCAAGGTAAAGTCGACGATTCACTGGGTTTCGGCGGAGCACGCCTTGGATTTCGAGGCGCGGCTTTATGAAAACCTGCTGCTCGAAGATGAGGGAGACGCCGAAGAGAAGCCGTTTACAGAGTTGCTCAACCCGAATTCGCTCGAGGTGCGCACGGCGAAGATCGAGCCAAGCGTCAGCGGCGCGGCGCCCGGAGACAAGTATCAGTTCGAGCGGATCGGCTATTTTTGCGTCGACACCGAGTCCACGCCGGAAAGGCTGGTTTTCAACCGCACCGTGGGCTTGCGCGACTCGTGGGCCAACATCGAAAAGCGCATGCAATAGGCTTTCGCTAGCGTCGTCTCGGCAGCACAACCCACAAGCGCGGCTCGCGTAGATAGACGCCGATTCAGACAAGAATTCCCAACGCCACGGGGAACAGGCCCGGAAAAGCGCCTTCGCCTGCCCGGACGTGGGTTGCTACTGCTCCTCCCGGGTAGATTCCCAAATGGACGCCGGCGCGCGGCCTTCTCGCATTTAGGTTCCTCCCCGCAAATTCTTTTGTCGCCTCCCCACGTCGGGATTCTCTGAGTGATTGCGCCTCTTACCGGTGAGGGCTACACACCATGAAACGATTCGTCATCGAACGCGACATCCCCGGGGCGGGCAGCCTCGAACGCGCGGAGCTTCGTGCAGCCGCGAAGAAGTCGAACGCCGTGCTGCAGGAGTTGGGTCCCGATATCCAGTGGGTTCAGTCCTACGTCACCGCGGACAAGCTGTTCTGCATCTACTACGCCGCCAGCGAGGACTTGATCTACAAGCACGCCGAGATGAGCGGCTTTCCGGCGACGAAGGTGACCGAAGCCAGAAGGATCATCGATCCGACCACTGCTTTTCGGTAAGCCGTGACGTTCAGGACGCCCAGCGACCAAGGAGTTCGAGATCATGACCGTTCGGCAAACCGCCGCCCAAGAGAGGATTCGAGCCGCGTTCAAGCGTGGCGAACGGGCCTTGGCTTTGAGGCCGGCCATTGGGCAAGGCGTGGCGGCCACGCGAGTGCGAGTGATCGACGGCCTGGCTTGCGAAGTCGAGGAGGGCCCTTGGAAGCTCACTGTCGACATGGGTCCCAAGGGGGGCGGCGGCGGCGCGGGGCCGAGTCCCGGCGTTTTGGGCAGAGGCGCCTTGGGAAGCTGCCTGGCGATGACCTACGTACGCTGGGCGGCGGCGTTGGGCGTGACGTTCGATTCACTCGAGGTGGAAGTGCAGGCCGACTACGACGCCCGCGGGGAGTACGGCTTCGAAGGTGTGAGCCCGGACTACAGCGAGGTGCGCTGCGTCGTGCGGGTCCGGAGCCCCGCGCCGGAAGCCGACGTACGGCGGGTTCTGGAAGCGGCGGAGGCGCACGCACCGTACCTCGAGGTGTTCCGGCGGCCGCAGGCGGTGCGTCGGGTCGTCCGGATCAACGAACCCGGGAGCTGAAGACGATGGACGCACGGTTGCAAACTCGAATTCAACGCTACGGCTGGGACAAGGCGTCGCCCTACTACGATACGCTTTGGCGGCGGCAGATCGAGCCCGCGCAGACGCGCCTGCTCGAGATGGCGGACTTGCAACCCGGCGAGACAGTGCTCGACGTTGCGTGCGGCACGGGCCTGGTGACCGCCCGAGCGGCGCGGGCCGTCAGTCCGGCCGGCAGCGTGATGGGAACCGACCTTTCCGAGCAGATGCTGAACGCCGCCAGGAGGGATGCGGCCGGTCGAGACTCGTCTCACGTCGCATTTCGGCGCATGGACGCGGAGACGTTGGATTTCCGCGACGAATCGTTCGACGCGGCGCTGTGCTCGCTGGGGCTGATGTATTTCCCCGATCCGGGGGCCTCCCTCGCCGAGATGCGGCGCGTGCTAAAAGCAGGGGGGCGAGTTGCGGCGTCGGTGTGGGGCGCTCGGAACCGTTGCGGGTGGGCGGGGATCTTCCCCGTCGTCGACGAGCGCGTGAATACGGAGGTGTGCCCGCTGTTCTTTGGGCTGGGGACCGGAGAGTCGCTGCGGTATGCGTTTGAAGCGGCGGGCTTCGCCGACGTGGCGATCGAGCGGCTGACGACGACGCTGCAGTATGACTCGGCGGAAGAGGCATGCGGCGCCGCCTTCGCGGGGGGGCCGGTCGCGCTTGCGTACTCGCGATTCGACGATGCGACGCGGGAAGCGGCGCACGCCGCGTATCTGGGGTCAATTGAACCTTATCGGACAGGGCGCGGGTACGAAATACCCGGAGAATTCGTGATCGGCCTCGGCCGGAGACAAGCCACGTAAGCCCGCCAGTCCTATCGGAAAACAGGGGAAATGGTGTACAGTACGCGGGTGCGGTGATCCGGATTCGGATTCGCTCCTTCGCAGCCTGGGGGAGCCGGTTTTGGACCTAGATCTCGTACCGTCGGTCCGAAGCTGACACATGAATATCCTCCTCTATAACCCTGACAACGGAATCACGCGAAACTTCATGCCCCACCTCTGGATGTTTTTGCTCCAGAGGTTGACTCCGCCCGGCCACAAGGTTTTCTTGATCGACGGCAATGCGCGGCCGATGACCGAGGCCGAGCTTTGCGACTATATTCGCGAAAACGACATCGGCCTGGTCGGCATCGGCGCCATGACCCGCATGATCGCGCGCGCTTACAAGGTGGCCGAGGCCGTCCGCGCCATCGGCGTACCGGTAGTGATGGGCGGACCGCATGTGACTGAGGTGCCGGACGAGCCTTTGGGCCGGGACGGCGGGAAACGTTACGCCGACGCAATCGCCGTCGGAGAGGCCGATAACACCTGGCCGCTGATCGTCGAGGACGCCGCCAACGGCCGGCTCAAAGAGCTCTACGAACCGGTTGACGCGGAAGGCAAGGAAGTAAAGCCGAGTCTGGAGGAGTATCCCGATATCGGCTGGACGGATCTCGACCTCGACCAGTTCAATATGGTTCCGAAGATGCTGCGGTCGCGGCTGAGCAGGCTTGGCGACGGATGGGGTTCGTTCCGGGTGATTCCGATCGAGTCAGGGCGCGGCTGCCCCTACGGCTGCGAATTCTGCACCGTGACGGGATTCTTCGGCGACTCGCTGCGGTTTCGCTCGGATGAAAGCGTGGTGAGCGAGATGCTGCGGCTCAAGCGGCGCGCCCGGCGTGATCGCGGGCAAGTGGCGATCTTCTTTGTCGACGACAATTTCGCCATCAATCGCAAACGGACGAAGTCGCTGCTGCGCGCGATCATCGACGCCGACGCCCAACTGCCTTGGGTGGCCCAGATCAGCGCCAATCTGCTGCAAGACACAGAGCTGGTGGACCTGATCGAGCAGGCCGGCGGCAAGTGGATCTTCATCGGGATGGAGTCGATCGACGAAGGCAACCTGAAGGATGTCAACAAGAGCTTCAACAAGCCCGAGACCTATCAGGGCGTGCTGGAGAGTCTGGCGGAGCGGAACATCTACGCCATCACGTCATTCATCTTCGGTATGGACAACGACACGACGGGCGTGGCGGACCGCACGCTGTCGAAGATCGGGACGTGGCCCCCGGGGCTGCCCGTGTTCGGGCAGTTGACGCCGTTTCCGGCGACGCCGCTCTATGACCGGCTGTTGGCGGCCGGCAGGCTCGACCGGCCGAAACATTGGATGGACTTCGCGCCTTTCGTGATGTGCCACACGCCGCTGAAGATGTCCATCGCCGAGGCGCGCACCGAAGTGGATCGCGCTTGGCGTCTGTCGTACAGCCCGCAGCGCAATCGCGAGGCGATCAGTTGGCTGAAGGGCAAGCCGGTGGGCGAGAGGATTACGCATCTGCTGGCGCGTATCGCGTTCCGCGGGATCTACTTTCCGCAAGTGAGCCGGTTCCAGTGGCTCAGGGCGTTTGGCCAGAACTGGCGGCTGGGCTGGGAGCTGGGCATGCAGCTTTGGAGAACGCCGAAGAGGCGACCGCAGCCTGAGGTTGCACCCTCGGCTAGTAGCGCATCTTGATCGCGGGGTTGAGCTCGAACGGGATGCGTACGAGCGTCTCCACGGCGACTTTCTTACCCGCTTTGCGGGCCGGCTCGAAGCGCCACTTTTCGAGGGCTTCGCGGGCGGCTGCGTCCAGCCGGTCGTCGATGCTCTTCACCAGGTTCAAGTTGGTCATCGTGCCGTCCTCGCGGATCACGCAGTAAAACACGACCACGCCTTCGACCTTTTCGCGCACGGCGTCCGGGATGTATTTCGGATCGACCTTGATCTTCGGATAAGGAGGCGTGAGGTCGTCGTCTTTGAACGCGAGTCGGTCTTCCACATTGTCGCCGGGGCCGACCTTTTGGTTGTCGCCGAGCACGGCGAACTGCATCACCCAGTCGCCCTTATAGCTGGTCACGTTGGGCATGTTGACGGCAACGGTGTAGACAGGGCGGCCGACGAAGGGATCTTCGAGGTCGATGGCGCGGGGATCCGTGGATACGGCGATGGGCGGCGGCGGAAACTTCGTCAGGTCGCCAAGGCCGGCGTGACGAGTGAAGCGCTCGAGGATGCCGGGCTCGCCCGAGCCGTCGCTCGCGGTCGTGGAAGGGGCATTACGCGGGCCGCTGATGGAGAGGTTGGGCACGCGGACCGCAGCGGACGAAGGATCGGTCGAGCCGACCTTGCCGCCGCCGGGGCCGCCATCGGGACCGGCGGAGAAGCTGCCGCGCCGCTGCCCGTTCGGGAGCGCCTCGGGCAGCCGCTCGGCGGGATTGACGCTGACAGCGACTAGGTTTTCGTCGCCGCCGGTTCCGCCGGGCCGCTCGCCCGCGGAGGTCCCCGGCGACGGCGGCGGGGCGGGCGGGGCCTCGTCGCCGAACACGCCGGCGAGGGCGGCGCCGTCAGCGACCTTGCGGGTTGCGGCGATGACGCCTTCGAGGCTGGCGCCGCCGGCGATTTCGCGCAAGGACCGGCTCGGGGCGGGGCCTTCGCCGGCTTTGCTCTCGGCGCCTTGGTAGCGCAGGCGGGAAACGGGCTCGTATTGCGCGGCGTCCAGCCCCGGGCTCGCCGCCGTATCGGCGACTTCAGGAGCGGCTGCGGCTGCGACTTCGCCCAGTGCGCGGCGCCCAGGCGCCGGCTTGGGCGATCCTTCTTGCCCCGCTTGGTAGCGCAGGCGCGAAAGCTGCTGCAATTTCGAGACGCCGACATCGACTCCCGGCGCGCCGGCCGCGTTGGACAGCGCCGGAGCGTTGCTGTCGGCAATCGCTTCGCGCTGCGGCGTGGCGGTCGGCTGCCCGGTTCCGGGTTGATACCTCAGGCGCGCGGTCTGCTCGAATTTCGATGCGTCAATGCCGGGAACCGCGGCGGCGGCGACACTTCGGCGCCTGCTCGGCGGTGAGGCTGGGCTTCTCGGGGGCCTGCGTGTCGCGTTGTCGGCCCTGGTAGCGCAGCCGAGCCAGTTCCTGGAACCGGGCGGCGTCAAGGGCGGCCTGCTGTTGGGCGGTAATCTCGGGCGCCGCTTCGGCATCGAGGGCGCGTTGGCTGGGCCGCTGCCGTTGTTCCCGCTCGCGCTGAAAACGCAGTTCCGGGTTCTTCTGCAGATCGGCGAGATCAAGTTTCACCGTCTGGACGGGCTCGACCCGCGGCGCCTCGAGCGGCGGCAGGCCCGCCGTGGAAGGGGCGGCGAGCCTCGGAGGCTGAACCGGCTCGAAGCGCGGCATTTCGACCTTGGGCGCTTTCCAGGAGACGATGTTGGGTAGCGGGGTATCTTGCTGGATGACCTCGGGGGCGTCGGTGCGCACCATCTGACGCAGGCTTTGCGGGTTCGGGTCGTCGGCGTTGATCGTCTGGGGAAGCCGGAAGCGCGGTTTCGAAGCCGGCTTGTTGGGCTTCGGCTGCGGCGTTTCAGCCGGAGCTACGGCGGGCAACTCGGCCTTGGGCGGGTACCACAGTAGCCTCTGACTGTCCTTTTCGAGAAGCTGCGCCACCCGCGGCTCGGGAAATTTTCGGGCGGAGGGCCGCGGATTGATGGAAAACGCCGCGGCTACGACAGCCGTGTGAATCGTCAGGGACAGCAGGAACGAGCGGCCGGCGGTCGGTCGATTGACTTGCCAGTCGCTGAACGCAAACTCCCCTGCGCTCCGCCCCATGTCTCCATTATCAAGGCGAATTCCGAAATGGGGAAGACAGTAGGGTGCGCGTTAGCCCGGAAGGTGTGCGGAGACACCTGTCGGGATGGGAGTCTGTTCTTCGATCTTGATGCCGAAACCTTCGAGGCCGACCACCTTGCGGGGGCGGTTCGTCAGCAGCCGGATGCGCTTTAGGCCCAAATCCAGCAGGATTTGAGCCCCGATGCCCGAACGGTACTGCAGCCGGCTTGCCGTACGGCCGGTTTTGGGACCGACGGTGTCGTCGAAGTCGACGTCGATTTTGGGCAACGGCGAGCCGGCGGCGTCGCTCAGCCCGAATCCGCGTTCGTCCGTATGCAGGTAGACGACGGCCCCGCGGCCTGCGGCGGCGATACGAGCCATAGCGCCCTCGATCAGCCCTCGTGAAGGGTGCTCCGCGGCGCAGAAGATGTCTCCGAAAAGATTCTTCGAGTGCATGCGGACGAGCGCAGGCTCTTCTCCGGCGAGGTCGCCCATGGTGAGAGCGATATGGGCGCCTGAGTCAATGAGGTTGCGGTAGGCGACCGCGCGAAAACGCCCGAAACGCGTCTCCACCTCGCCCTCGGCATAGCGCTCGACGAACCTTTCATTCGCGATGCGGTAGCGAATCAGCTCAGCGACGCTGACCATCTTGAGCCGATGCGTCTTGCAGAACTCGAGCAGTTCCGGCACACGGGCCATCGTGCCGTCGTCGTTCATGATTTCGCAGATCACGCCGGCCGGGATCAGCCCGGCCATGCGCGCCAGATCCACGGAGGCCTCCGTCTGCCCCGCCCTCACGAGCACGCCGCCGTGTTGCGCGCGTAAGGGAGAAATGTGGCCGGGCCGAGCCAGATCGGCCGGGCCCGAGGCGGGGTCGATGGCGACCTGGATGGTGCGGGAGCGGTCAGCCGCCGAGATGCCGGTGGTGACCCCGACGGCGGCGTCGATCGGCTCGCAAAACGCCGTCCCGAGCAGGGCGGTGTTGTTGCGCGTCACCAGCGGGATGCGCAGGTGATCGAGCCTTTGCTCGGTCATCGCCAAGCAGATCAGCCCACGGCCATGCTTGGCCATGAAGTTGATGGCCTCGGGGGTGACCTTCTCGGCCGCCAAAGTCAGGTCGCCTTCGTTCTCGCGGTCCTCGTCGTCGACCACGACAATCGTGCGACCGGCGCGAAGCTCGTCGAGAGCTTCTTCAATCGAGGCGAAAGCCATCGCTACCCGAATTCTAACAATCGGGCGGCGAAATGATTGCTATGGCCTGAAATCGGCCGACCGCCGGAAGCGGCGCCTTCGCCGCAGAGCCACGGCGAATATCCCTCCTCCAAACAGAAGCAACGTCCCCGGCTCGGGAACGGTCGTCCGATAGTCGAACAAGTTGTCCACCGAGTCGAGCGTGACAAATCCGACCGGCGCTTGAGCGCCGTCGGCGCTGGCCCCTCCGGTCAAGCTCAGCAACTCGTCGATCGTTATTTTCTGTCGAGGCGTGAAGAGGAAGCCGGTATCCATCAGGTCCGGATCCGTGTCCGTAACGCTGGCGAGTGCCCCGTCATTGGTGATGGATTTACCAGAAAGGATGCTTCCGAATTTGAGAGCATTCGGGCTAAAACGAAATGGATTATTGAGAGCCGTAGTCGTGGAGATGAATTCGCTAAAGGGACGTTCGACGGTAAAGAAAAAGCGGTAGCTCACATTCAAATTGCCTTGCGCCGGCCCCGGGCCGCTCACCGTCCCGGTGGACTCGAAGTCTCCGGCAAAGCGCAGACCCACCTGGTTTGCCGCGGATAGGGGCGACACGGTGATCTCGCCCGCGTCCAACGGCGTCGTGGTGATGGAACCGGTTGTGAACAGGTCGAACTCGCTGAAAACGGCGCCGTCGATCTCGCATTCAAATCCTGCGACGAGATAGGCGCTAAGCGACGCTGAAGTACAGAGCGGAGCGGCGCTGACAGCCGCCGTGGACGCTACTGCGACAAACAGGATCCGGACCGACACAGGCGTAGACATTCGCTAGTCCTCCTGCAAAAAATCCGGGCGCGAGGGAAAAGATTATTGATCCTCCCCGCAGCCAAGACTATCACAGGAACGCGCTGAATCAACAAAAAATCCACGCGCTTTGGGTCCACGAAGGGCCGCCTCTACTCATAGCGCAAAGCCTGTTGCGGCTCGAGACGCGCGGCGCGGACCGCGGCCGGCAAGCCCGCCGCCAATCCGGCCAGCCCGATCAGCAGCGCCGCGAGCGACAAGCTCGCGACGTCGCGCGGCGAGACGCCGTGCAGCAGGCTCGCCACCAGCGGCCCCAAGGCGACCGCGGCGACCAAGCCGATCACGCCGCCGACCACCATCAAGGTCAACGACTCTCGCAGCACCAAGCCGAGCAGCTGGCCCGATTGCGCGCCCAGCGCCTTGCGGACGCCGAACTCGTTCGTACGGCGGCCGACCGCATAGCTGGTCACGCCGTACAGGCCGATGCCCGCGAGCAGGGTCGCCAGGACGGCGAAGGCTATGGTCAGGTTCGACAGCAGCCGCTCGATGCGGACGTCGCGGTTGACGCGGTCGGTCATCGTTTGCGTCTCGCGGATCGGCAACTCGGGCGCCGCCTCCTCGATCGCCGCCTTGACGCCGGCCGCCAGGGCGCCCGGGGAACCTTTCGCGCGTACGACGATGCCGCGTACGAAATCGGGAGTTTGGTAGACCGACTGATACAAGACCGGCTGTTCCTGTTGGTGGAAGCCGTAATACTTCGTCTTGTCCACCACGCCGACGATCTCGAAGGTTTGATCCTCCAGCTTCACGCGGCCCCCGATCGCCGAACCGCCGGAAAAGAAGCGTTTGGCGAACACCGTATCCACGTCGATGGCCGGCAAGGAGCCCTCTCGGTCGCTGTCGTCGAGCAGGCGTCCTTGGAGCAAACGCATCCCGAGAGTCTCGAAATACTCCGGAGTGATTCGGATGACGTTTGTGCTGGCGTCTTCGTCGGGCTGGGTTTCGCGGCCCTCAATCTCGAAGCTGCTCGAACGCCGCGCGCCCGTGATCGGAGGGAAAAGCACCATCGCCGATCGTTCCACGCCGGGAACGGCGTCGATGCGGTCCAGCAAGCCGCGATAGAGCGCATCGAGGTTCTTCTCCTCGTAACCGCCCCCGCGCACGTCGACTTCGTAAGCCAGCAGCCGGTCGACATCGAAGCCGACGTCCTCATGGCGCAGCGAATCGAGACTTTGCAGGAAGAGTCCGGCGCCGGCCAACAGCACGACGGCGAGCGCCGCCTGCGCGCCGACCAGAATACGCTGAATCCCGCCGCGCGCGCCTTCGACCGCGCCGCGGCCGCCGACCTGCAGCGCCGAGGTCAGCGTCACCCGGCCGGCCCGCAGCGCCGGGACCAATCCGAACAGCACGCCGGTGAGGGTCGCAACGCCGAAGGTGAACGCCAAAGTCCGGCCTTGGATGGCGATATCGAGCGGAAACCCGTCGTTGCCGGACATCAACGCCACAAGGACATCGCGCGCCCAACTCGCCGCCGCCAGGCCGACGACGCCGCCGGCGAGCGACAGCATAAGGCTTTCGGTCAGCAGTTGGCGAATCAAGCGCATCCGTCCGGCGCCGAGGGCCAAGCGCACGCCGATCTCGCGGCGGCGGCTCGACGCGCGCGCAATCAACAGGTTCGCCACATTCGCACAGGCGATCAGCAACACCAAGCCGGTGACAGCCAGCAGCAGCGTGAGCGGACTATGCAGCTCATCGAGATCGGTGAAGCCGTGCGAGCCCGGCCGCAACGTCAAACGCGCTTCGGCCACGGCCCTGTCGAATTCCTCTTGCGACAGCTCGGTCGGTTCGGCGCGGACGATCTGCTCCCACAAAACCGCCAGTGATGCCTCGGCTTGCTCGATCGTCACGCCTGGCTTCATCCGTCCGAACAGCAGGAAGTGGCTCGTCCCCGGGTCATCGAGCAGCGAGTCCATGCGCGTGATCTGCATCTGCATGGTCAGCGGAACCCAGATGTCGGGCTCCGAGCCGATGCGCTCGCCGTGAAACGCCGCCGGTGCGACGCCAATAACGGTATACGTCAGCCCGTTAAGCGAGATCCCGTCGCCCACGACATCGCTGCGGCCGCCGAAGCGCTTTTGCCAAAAGCCGTAGCTCAAAACCGCCAGCGGACTCGTCCCTATGTTGCCGATATCGCTCGGCTCGAGCAGCCGTCCCAGCCGCGGCTTAACGCCCAGCGTGCGAAAGTAGTTGCCGCTCACCAGCACCGTGTCGACCGCCTCCGGCGAGGTCGCGTCCTCGCGCAGATAAGCGGTCCAGTTCAGGCTGCCCACCGCCGCCAAGTCGGTCAGCACATCGTTCTTCTCGGCGAGCTCGAGATAGCGCGGATACGAGAACAAGTAGGTCACGGGCCGGTCGCTGCCGTTGATGCCGCGCGCTCCGCCAGGTCCCAGACCAACCAACTCCTCGGGCTTCTCGACCGGCAGCGAACGGAGCATCACGGCGTCCATTAGGCTGAAAATCGCCGTGTTCGCGCCGATGCCCAACGCCAGCGACAGCACAGCCGCGGCGGTAAATCCCGGACTTTTGACCAGCATCCTGAGTCCGAAGCGAAAGTCCTGCAGAAGTCCGTTCATCACTCGTCTCCTTCGAGCTAATCCCCTTTCGATGCGGCGGCGGGATCGCGTCCGGCGCCGCATCGCCTGGCCCGCACGTCGAGGGCCGCCGCGGCCGCGGGCCGCAGTTCTTCCCGATTCGATTGAAAAAAATAGACTTACCGTCCGCACCTTGCGTGCGTCCCATCCCTTCGAGATCGGCGTCCGATCTCATCGACGGGAAGGTTCCGTCCCACGACCGAGATAGAATTGAGGTTCGCGTGCCAGTCGACGTACAAGCCATCAATCAACGAGTCGAGCAGGAAACGGCCTTGCTCGGCCGCATCCGGGAGGAAATAGGACGAGTCATCGTTGGGCAGCACGAACTCATCGACCGCCTGATTCTGGCCCTGCTCTGCAACCAGCACGTCTTGATCGAGGGCGTGCCGGGGTTGGCCAAGACGCTGTCGGTGACGACGCTGGCCAAGAGCATCCAGGCCACGTTTCAGCGCTTGCAGTTCACGCCGGACCTGCTGCCGGCCGACCTGATCGGCACGCTGATCTACAACCCCAAGGACGGCAATTTCACGACGAAGAAGGGGCCGATCTTCGCCAACATCGTGCTGGCCGACGAGATCAACCGCGCCCCAGCGAAGGTTCAGAGCGCTCTGCTCGAAGCGATGCAAGAGCGCCAGGTCACCATCGGCGACTCGACATTTCCGCTGCCAGACCCGTTCATGGTGCTGGCCACCCAGAACCCCATCGAGCAGGAGGGCACCTATCCCCTGCCTGAAGCGCAGGTCGACCGCTTCATGCTCAAGCTCAAGGTGCAATATCCGACCCGCGAGCAAGAGCTCGAGATTCTGCGCCGCATGGCCAAGTCGAGCCCCGCGCTCGGGGTGGAAGCGTTGATCTCGCCGCAGGACGTCGTGCGCCTGCGGCAGCTCACCGACGACATCTACATCGATCCCAAGGTCGAGGAATACATCGTCAATCTGGTGGAAGCCAGCCGCCGGCCCGACGCCTTCAAGCTCGACCTGGGCGGCTTGATTCGGTACGGCGCTTCGCCCCGCGCGACGATCTTTCTCGCCATGGCCGCCAAGGCGCACGCGCTGCTCGCCGGCCGCGGCTACGCGACGCCCCAAGACGTCAAAACCATCGCCTGGGACGTACTGCGGCACCGCATCATCGTCACCTACGAGGCAGAGGCCGAAGAGAAGACGCCCGAGCACCTGATCAAAGCCATCCTCGACGCCGTCGAAGTGCCATGATCCCCAAGGATCTCGCCCGCAAGATTCGCCTGATCCAGATCCACACGCGCCGCGCGGTCAACGATCTGCTGGCCGGCGAGTACCACAGCGTCTTCAAGGGGCGCGGCATGGAGTTCGACGAGGTGCGCGAGTATGCGCCCGGCGACGAGATCCGCTCGATCGATTGGAACGTCACCGCGCGCATGGGCCGCCCCTTCGTGAAGCGATACGTGGAAGAGCGCGAATTGACCGTGCTGTTCGTGGTCGATCTTTCGGCCTCGGGGGCTTTCGGGAGCCGTACCCAGACTAAGAACGAAGTCGCCGCCGAGCTGTGCGCGCTGCTGGCCTTCTCCGCCATTCGCAACAACGACAAGGTCGGCCTGGTCGTGTTCACCGACCGCATCGAACGCTTCATTCCGCCAAAGAAGGGCCAGTCGCACGTGCTTCGGCTCATTCGTGAGCTGCTGTCGTTCAAGCCGACGGGCCGCGGTACGAACATCGCGCAAGCGCTCGACTACCTGGGACGCATCGCCCAGCGCAAAGCGATCGTCTTCCTCGTGTCGGACTTTCTGGACGAAAACTACGACCGCCCGTTGCGGGTCCTCGCCCACCGCCATGATCTGGTCGCCGTGTCGGTCGACGACCCCCGTGAAAAGTCTCTGCCGGACGTCGGCCTGATCGAGCTGGAAGACAACGAGACCGGCGAGCGCGTGATCGTCGATACCAGCAGCCGTGACGTGCGTACGCGCTTCGCGGCGCAGGCGCGCCGCCGCGCGGCCGAACGCACCGAGATGTTCCGTTCCACGGCGGTGGACGAGATTCACGTCACCGCCGGGCAAGACTATGTGCGCGACCTGATGCTGTTTTTCCGCAAGCGTGAGAGCCGCCTATGAGAGCGCTGCTCGCAACGCTGCTGCTGCTGGCGGGTTGCGCGGCCCAGAAGCCGCAGGCCCCCGCGCCGGACGTCTCGAAGGAGTATCGCGACGGCGATGTCGTGGTGCGGCTGGTCATTCCGCACACCACGATCAAGGCCGCCGACAGCGTCGACGTGCGCCTCGAGGCGGAGGCCCCTGAGAACCGGCAACTGCGCTTCCCGACCCTCGAAGGTCAGCTCGACGACTTCTTGCTCTCGTCGAGCGAGCTGAGCCCGGCCCGCCTCGGCGGCGAGGGACGCGTCGAAATCGACGCGTCCTACCAGCTCGATCCGCTCAAGACGGGCGAGCTGAGCGTCCCCGCCCTCGCGATTAGTCACTGGGGCCCCGGGCAAACCGAGCAGGACGCCGCCAAGATCGAAACCGAGCCGGTCAAGATCACCGTGCAGTCCCTGTTCAACGAGGACGAAAAGGCCGAGCTGCGCGACATCGCCGAGCCGGAGTCGATGCCGATTCCGACCTGGTGGTGGGTCGTCGCCGCCGGCTCGCTGCTGGCCGTCATCGGGCTGGCCTACTGGCTGTGGCGCCGCCGCAATCTCAAGCCGGCGATTCCCGAGCCCGTCACGCCGCCGAACCAGATCGCCATGGCGGAAATCGACGCCCTGCTCGCCGAAAACCTGATCGAAGGCGGTCAATACAAGCTGTACTTCCTCAAGCTCTCCGAAATCCTGCGGCGCTACATCGAAGCGCGCTTCGGGCTGCGTGCGCCGGAACGCACGACCGAGGAGTTTCTCCAGGAATTGCGGCCCACGCGGAGCTTTTCGGCGGAGCAGAAGTCGCTGCTGCGAGACTTTCTCACGCACGCCGATCTGGTGAAATTCGCCGAGTATCAGCCGACGCGCGAGAGCGGCGACGAGGCCGCCGCGATCTGCCGCCGCTTCGTCCGTGAGACCGCTCCCGCGCCGCCGGCGATCCAAACCGACACCAAGCCTGACCAACATGCGTCCATACAATAGAAACTAGGCCTACGGATGCGCTTTGCATCGCCTTGGATGTTCCTTCTGCTGCCGCTGATTCCAGCGGCGCTTTACTGGGCCGTACGGCGCAATCGCCGCGCGGCGGCGCCTTTCCCTGCCTCGAAACCGCTGCGCCTGGCCGGCGGCTCCTGGCGCACGGCGCTCGCTCCGGTCCCATGGGTGCTGCGCGGCGGGGCCCTGACGCTACTGGTGATCGTGCTCGCACGCCCGCAGATGGGCAGCGAACGCATCCGCGACCTCAGCCGCGGCATCGCCATCGAGATGGTGGTCGACCGCTCGTCGAGCATGGGAGCGGAAATGCGCTACCGCAGCCGCAACGTGACCCGGCTCGAGGCCGTCAAGCGGGTCTTCGCGGATTTTGTCGACGGCTCGGGCGATTTGCCCGGCCGACCCAACGACCTGCTCGGGATGATCACCTTCGCACGTTACCCCGACACCGTTTGCCCGCTCACGCTGTCGCATGAGACGCTCACCGGCCTGATCGGCGACGTCAACCTGGTGCAGGAGCGCAGCGAAGACGGCACCGCCATCGGCGACGCCGTCACGCTCGCGGCCGCCCGTCTGCGCACCGCTGAGGAAGCGCTGCAGCGCAGGACCGGCGAGCAGCAAGAGTACGAGATCAAAAGCAAGATCATCATCCTGCTCACCGACGGCGAGAACAACGCCGGCCAACGCAGCGTCGAGCAGGCCGCCAAGCTCGCCGCCGAGTGGGGCATCAAGGTCTACGCCATCGGCGTCGGGCAAGACCGCAATATCTCGACCGCCTTCGGCGTCGTGACGATTCCGAAAACTCCGGGCGTGGACGACGAATCGCTGCGCAACCTCGCCAAGAGCACCGGCGGCATTTATCGCTTGGCGACCGACGCCACCTCGCTGATCGAGATCTACAAGGAAATCGACGAGCTCGAGAAGAGCGAGATCCAAGCCGTCCGGTATTTGGACTACCAGGAGTTGTTCGCGCCGTTCGCCCTCACCGGTTTGCTGCTGATCGCCGCGGAGTCGCTGTTGAGCGGCACCGTGCTCAGGAGGACGCCGTGAGCGACTTCCGCTTCTACGACGTCCGTATGCTGCACTTGCTGTGGCTGGCGCCGCTGTTAGCGTTCGTCGCCTGGCGCGCCTTCCGCAAGCGTAAAGAAGCGCTGCGCCGTTTCGCCGCGCATCCGTTGATCACCGCCGCGGCGGGCGAGGCGGCCGGTCGGCGGCGGTTTTGGAAGTCGGCGATGACGCTCGCCGCCGTGGCGTTGTTGGCCATCGCGATTGCACGGCCGGCCTGGAACCGCATCCCGCAACAGGTCACGCAGCGCGGCCGCGACGTCGTCTTTATTCTCGACGTATCGCGCAGCATGCTCGCCGAGGACCTGCGCCCCAATCGCCTGGAGCGCGCCAAACTGGCCGTGCAAGACGCCGTGTCGCGCCTCAGCGGCGACCGCGTCGCGCTGATCGCCTTCGCCGGCGTGGCGTCGGTCAAGGTTCCGCTCACGATCGACTACGGCTTCTTCCGCATGGCTCTCGAGGACCTCGAACCCGACAGCGTACCGCGCGGCGGAACGATGATCGGCGATGCCATCCGCAAAGCCGTCCACGCGGTCTTCGACGACAAGCCCAGCAAATACCGCGACATCATCCTCATCACCGACGGCGAGGATCACGACAGCTTTCCGGAGGACGCCGCGAAGGAAGCCGGCGCGAAGGGCATTCGCCTCATCGCGATCGGCCTGGGCGACGAAAACGTGGGGCGCCGCATTCCGTATACGAACCAGCGCGGCGACCGCACATTCTTGCAGTACAAGGGGCAAGAGGTGTGGTCGCGCCTCGACGCCAAAACCCTGCGCCGGATGGCCGCCGCGACGCCGGGCGGGCGTTACCTCAACGTCGCCACCGGCGCCATCGACTTTGGAGACATTTACGCGCGGCTGGTCGCCTCAGCCGACCGCCGCGACGTCGAAACCAGAACGATCGAGCGGTATGAGGAAAAATTTCAAATCTTCGCGGGCCTGGCCTTTCTGCTGCTGTTGGGCGAGCTGTTGATCAAAGAATTCAAGCCGCGCTCGGAAGCCGTCTCGGAAGCCGTCGCCGCGCAGCCAAAAGCGAAGACCGCCGCACGCGCCGCGGCGGTCCTGTTCGCAGTGATTGCGCTCGCGTCGGCGCAGTCGCTTCAAGGGGCGTCGGCGCGCTCGTTGGTCTCGGAGGGCAATCACTCCTACGAGTCAGCCAAATACGACGATGCGCTCAACGCCTACCGCGAAGCCGCGACAAAGGATCCCGAAACGCCGACGGCGCGTTTCAACGAAGGCGCGGCGCTTTATCGTCAAGAACACTACGACGAAGCCGTCACCGCCTATCTCGACGCGGCGCAGCTCGCTCGTGAATCCGAGAACGAAAACCTCGAAGCGCGCAGCCGCTTCAACGCCGGCAACGCCTTCTTTCAGCAGAGCGGCGCCTACGCGAAGAGCAATCCGCAGGAAGCTCTCGATGCATTGCGCAAGAGCTCGGGCGCTTACAAGCAGGCCCTCGAGCTCGACCCCAATCTGACGGCCGCCGCAGAAAATCTCGAGCTGGCTCGCCGCACGATGGGGGAGATTCTCGAACGTATGCGCAAGCAACCCCAGCAGAACTCGCAGAACGGCGACCAGTCGAAGGATTTGTCCAAGAAGCTGCAAGACCAAATTCAAAAGCAGCAGCAGCTCAATCAAGATCGCGAGCAAGCCAAGCAGCAACAAAACAGCCAATCTCAACCGCAGCAGCAACAACAGCGTCAACAGCTAGCCAACCGACAAGACGAGTTGCAGAAGCAGTCCGAGCAGATGTCGCAGGAGGCGCAGCAACAGCAAACGCCGCAAGCCGCGCAGGCCAAGCAGCATCTCGACCAGGCGTCCCAGAAGCAAAAGCAAGCCGCCGAGCAGTTACGGCAAAACCAGCTCGACCCGGCCCAGGATTCGCAAGAGCAGGCGTCTCAGAACCTACAGAAAGCGCTCGACGCTCTGCGCGGCGAAGGCAAGCAAGGCGACGAAAAGCAGCAAAACGCGCAGCAGCAGCAGCGGCCCTCGCAACAGCAACAACAACAGCAAGCCCAGCAGACGCCGCTGCAAACGCTGCAGCTCACGCCGCAAGACATACTCAACGAAGAACAGGCCAGCCGTCGCCGACGCGCTCTCGAGATGCTCGGCCAGCGGCCTACGGTGGAGAAAGACTGGTAGTGCGTCGTTTGGCTATCTGCAGTCTTATAGGCCTCGTCGCCGCCGTCGCTCTCGCTCAAGACCAACGCTTGAGCGTGCGGGCGGCCGTCGACAGCAAACAGGCCTACGTCGGCCAGTCCATCCTGCTGCAGATTCAGGTCGACGGCAGCGACTCGCCCAAGGCGCCCGACATGACCGCCCTGGACGACGACTTCCAAGTCGAATCCGCGGGCGGGGGCGCGCAAAACAGCACATCGATCACCATCATCAACGGCAAAGTCGAGCGGGTCGTCAAGCGCGGCTACTCCTTCAATTACCGCATCGTTCCCAAGCACGACGGCCATCTCAGGATTCCGTCCATCGAGATTCACGCCGACGGTCAGACCGCGCGTACGCGGCCGATTTCGCTCTCGAGCGAGCCGCCGACCGAGGTCAGCGACTTCAAGCTGCGCATGAAGCTGTCGAAGGACCGCGCCTACGTCGGCGAAGCGATCACGCTCGAGACGACCTGGTATATCGGCCGCAACGTGGACCAGTTCGCCTTCCAGATGCCGTTGCTCGACGATCCGCATTTCGAGACCGCCGACCCGCAACTCAACGTCGATCCCAACAAGAGCCCCGACTACATCGAGCTGCGACTCGGCGACGGCCGCGTCACGGCGCGCAAAGCCAACGATTCGCTCAACGGCTGGGACTACGTGACGGTCACGTTCAAGAAGATCATCGTGCCGACCAAGCCGGGCAAGTACGAGCTGCCGGCCTCGACCGTGAGCTTTCGCGCGCTGAAGGGCGTGCGCCAGCCGCGTAGTCTGTTCGAGGACTTTTTCGGCGAGTCGATGTTCGGCCGCCGCGTCTACGAAAACCTCGTCATCCCCTCCAATCGGCCGACGCTCGCGGTGCTGCCGCTGCCCGAGAGCGGCAGGCCGGCCGACTTCAGCGGTTTGATCGGCGACTTCTCGATTGCGGCCGCCGCCGAACCGACCAAGGTCAGCGTCGGCGATCCGATCACCCTCACCCTGGATGTCTCCGGCCCCGACTACCTCGACTACGTTCGCCTGCCCGACCTGCACAAGATGGCGCGGCTCGCCTCGGACTTCAAGATCCCCGACGAGATGGGCCCCGGTGAGATTCGAAAAGGCAAGAAGGTCTTCACGCAGACGCTGCGCGCGCGGCGGCCCGGGGTCGAAGGGATACCGCCGATCCCGTTGAACTTCTTCAACCCGGCCACCGGCCGCTACGAAGAGACCGAATCCAAAGCCATCCCGCTCGAGGTGAAAGGAACCCGCGTCGTCACGGCGGCTGACATCGAGGGGCTCGACAAGGCCGGCGAGCTGCAAGAGGCGCCGACGGAGAACCAAAGCGGCATCGCCTACAACTACGAAGACGACGGCGCGTTGCATTCACAATCGCTCGTCGCTCGCGAGTCGCCTGCGGTCGCCTTTGTGGCTGGCGCTGCTGCTCGCGCCGCCGCTGGGCTTCCTGGCGCTCTTGCTGGGCGGGCGATTCAAAGGCAAAAAGTCGGACCATCCGGATGACAGGCGGTCGGCCGAGCTGCTGGCGAGCTTGAGCGTAGCGGGCGAGAAAGGCTCCGACGAGCTGCAGCTCGCCCTGCGAAACTACCTCGGCTTCCGGCTCGGCCTGCATCCGGCCTCGCTGACTTACGTCGACGTCGCGCCCGAGCTGCGGCGGCGCGGCGCGTCGGAAGAGACGCTCGCCAAGCTCGAGCGCGTGTTCAACAGCTTTGAAGCGAGCCGCTATGCCGGCGGCGCCGGGGCGGACCTGACGGCCGCCGAGGCAGGCCGCCTAGCCTCGGAGGCATGCGGGTCTCTCGAGGAGCTGTTCTAAGGTCATGAGACGGCTGCTCATCCTCGCTTCTCTGCTTGCGCTCGGCCTCGCGCAAGCCGCCGCGCTGACCCAGGCGGAAGCCAAAGCTCTATTCGCCGAAGCGAACGAGTCGTTTCAGGCCGGCAACGAAGCGGCGGCCGGGGATCCGTCGTCGGCTCATCAGCACTACCGCGGCGCCGCGCTGCGCTACGAGCGGCTCATCGACGAAGGCGGCCTCGCCAACGGGAAGCTTTACTACAACCTCGGCAACGCCTACTTCCGCATGGGCGACATCGGCCGCGCGATTCTCAACTACCGCCGCGCTCTGCGGCTGCGGCCCGGCGACGAGAACATCCGCCGCAACCTCGACTACGCGCGCAGCCAGCGGCTTGACCGTATCGAGGACTCCTCCTCCGACCAGGCGCTCCACACCCTGCTGTTTTGGCACTACGACCTCTCGCCGTCGACTCGCTGGACTCTGTTCGCCGTCGCGTGGATCGCCGTGTGGGGGCTGGCCGCGATGCGCCTCAAGCGTCCTCGCTTCGTTTCCTCGGCGGTGCTGGCGGTCGTTGGGTTCATCGCGGTCGCGCTGGGAACGTCGGTGGCCGCAAGCTCGTTCGGCGCAACCGACAACGCCGGCGTCATAACCGAGCTGGAGACCGTGGCCCGCAAGGGCGACGCGCGAAGCTACGCCCCCGCCTTCGAGCAACCGCTGCATGCCGGCCTCGAGTTCAAGCTGCTCGAAGCGCGCCGCGACTGGCTGCACGTCGAGCTTCCCGACGGCCGCACCGCCTGGGTCGAAGCCTCCGCCGCCGAGCTGCTTTAGCAGCGGCTACAGGCGCTCCAGCGGCGAAAGCTCTCACCGCAGCGGCGCCGGCTGCAGCATCCAAACGTTCCCCGACTGCTTCAGCAGCGGGAAAACAAGCTGACCCGGCCCCACCGAAAGCTCGAACTCGTTCAGGCTCAACCCGGAGAGCGACAAGTCCATGCTGTGGAAGTGCGTGACCGGGAACACTTCACCCACGGGGCGCTTGGCGGTTGGATCGAATCGGCGCGCCCAAATACAGCGGAAGCCGTCGCGATCGGACGTGAAGTACACCAGCCGGTTGTCGGGCGAGAACCGCGGCAAGTCGTCCCAGTTCTCACCGGCCGAGATTTCGATCCAGGTCGACGGATCGATCGGCAATTCACCGTAGGGAGTCACGTAGACGCGCGTGCGGTTGTCGTCGACGTCGCCCTTGAACGCGAACCATTTGCCGTCGCGCGACATCGACCCAGCGTATAGCGGGAGCGGGTTGGATCTGAACATCGGCTCCGATGTTCCGTCCGCCGCATGCAGCAGCATGAAAGTCGACATCTTGCCGACGAACGTCTGGTAGATCAGGTCGCCCTCGGCCGTCCACGCGATGGGGGCTCCGCAGTCGTCACACAGCTTCTTCGTCGTTCCTTTGCCGTTCGAGTCGACGGAATAGACTGTGCGGCGGCTGCCGTCCGCAATGGAAAAGGCCACGCGCGCGCCGTCAGGGGAGAGCCGCGGGATGCTCTCGTATGCGGAGTTCGAAGTCAACTGCGCCAACTCCCCGCCGGGGAGCCGCTTCGCCCACACGTCGACGAAACCGGAACGAGTCGAACGAAAGACGACCAGGTCGCCCGGCTCGGAGATGACGGAGCTGTAGTCGGACGCCGCGCTCAGCGTGACTTGGCGCGGCGGGCCGGCCGGCGCGGCGCCGCTCGCGTCAATCGGGAGGCTCCAAACGTTGATGCGCCGGTCGTCCGCCGTGAAGGCGATCTTTCCGCGAACGGGCGCGGCGCCTTCCCGCTCGCCGCGGCCGAACGTCAGCCGGCGAGCCGGAGGCCGCGGCGTTCCGTCGGCCGCTAGAGAGAAGCTCCAGAGGTTCACGCTGTCTTCGCGAACGCCCGAAAACACCAAGCTCGAGGAACTCTCGTCCCACGCGTCGAGCGAAGAGAGCTGCAGACCTTGACGTTCCAAAAAGCGCGCCATGCCCGTAGGCGTCGGCGCTGCGCCCTCCTCAATCGCCGAGACGACCCAGACATCCGCAGGGTCGTCAGAATGCTCGGCGCCCCAGAAGGCGATCTGACGACCGCCATGAACCCAAACCGGCATCGCGGCAACCGCGAAGTCGTCCGTCAGTTGACGCGGCTGCGTGCCGTCGGCCATGGAGATGAAGACGCGCGAGCCGCGGATCGAGCTCGGCGGGGCCGTCCAGTAAGCCAGCTTCGAACCGTCCGGCGAAAAGCGCGGGCGGCGTCCAACGTTGGCGGCCAACCTGGCTTCGCCTCCGAGCGACGGAATCAAATAGATGCCTCCGCCGTCCCGCTCCGAGCGGAACGCGATGCGGCTGCCGTCGGGCGAAAAGTCAGGAGCGTAGTCGGCGGCGGGGTCGGAGGTGAGTTGTACGGCGCCGCCTCCCGCCACTTGCTGAATCCACAGGTTGAGCGTACCCGGCGAATCGCGGTCCGACGCGTATGCGACAAGATTTCCGTCGGGCGACAACGTCGGCGTCGTCGTCAGTCCCGCATCTCGTGTGATCTGGTCGAGCTGCATGGCGGCCAACAGATCGACAGCCGGCGGAGCGGTTGCGCGCGCTCCCAGGTACGCCAGCGCGGCGCCAACGCAGCCCGCGGCGACCATCCACAGCGCCAAACGCCGCCGCGACCGCGGCTGGGCGAGCGGGTACGCGGCGCGCGCCGAAGTCGAATGGCGCACGCCCGTGGTCGCGGCCGCTCGAGCGATCGACCGCAAGTCGACCGCCAAGTCCGCCATGCTTTGATAGCGGTCTTCAGGCGCCTTCGCGAGCGCTTTGTCGAGCACGCGATCGATCTCGATCGGCAGACCGGCCCGCAACGAGGTGACCGGCCGATGATCTTCGTTGATCAACGTGTAGGCGACGGCCTGCTTGTACTCGCCTTCAAACGGCGCCCGGCCGACGAGCATTTCGTAGAGCACGACGCCAAGGGCCCAGATGTCGGTACGCTGGTCGACTTTGCCGCCGACGGTCTGCTCCGGGGACATATAGCCGACCGTCCCCAAAACCGCGCCTTCGCGGGTCAAGCTCGAGCCGCGCGACAGCATCGCGACTCCGAAGTCCATCACCAAGGCATGCTCCTCGGCGTCCGCGCGGCCGGTCAGGAAGATGTTGCTGGGCTTCAGGTCGCGGTGGACGATGCCGTTGGTGTGCGCTTCCTGCAAGCCCGAGGCGCATTGCAGGGCGATCGAGATCGCGTCTTTTAGAGGAAGCGGCCCGCTCTGGATTCGCGCCGCCAAGCTTTCGCCCGGCGCCCACGCCATCGCGATGAACAGGTGCTGGTCGAACTCGTCGATCTCGTAGATCGTGCAGATATTGGGGTGATTCAGTATGGCCGCGGCCTTGGCTTCACGCTCAAAGCGCCGGCGGCTGTCGTCGCCGCGGACCGAGTGATCGTGCAGGAATTTGAGCGCGACGATGCGTCCAAGGCGAATATCTTCAGCCTTGTAGACAACGCCCATGCCGCCCTCGCCTAACTTCTCGAGGACGCGGTAGTGACTAATGACTTGGCCGACCACCGACGCTCAAATTCTACCCCGCCGGAGAAGGTCGTGTAAGCCGCGGCTAACACCGCGTCCGCCTCCCGCCGATTTCTTCTCTCGGCCCGGTCCCGCCGTCCCGGACGAGACTTGTTGAAGCCGCCATCACACCGCCGAATCGCAGTCCGCCGCGCTCGTCGCGCCGCAGTCCGCGCATCCTCGGTCCTGTTCGTCTGCAAGGGAAACGTCTGCCGCAGCCCATTCGCCTCAGCCGTCGCCCAGAAGGAGCGCCTGTTTGACCGCACGGCCTCGGCCGGACACCTCGACGCCGAGGGCCGTCGCCCTCCGCCCGAGGCCCTTCGTGCCGCCGAACGCTGGAATGTCGACTTGGTCGATCACCGCTCGCGGCGCATCGACCGGGACTTACTGGATCAAGCGGACGCCGTCTTCGTCTTCGATCTCGAGAACCTGGAAGCGCTTCGGCGGGCGTTTCCCGGTCAATCCGAGAAGTTCCACCTGCTGGGCCTCGTCAGCGACGACGCCCAAGTCGAGCTGGCCGACCCTTGGGGGAGGGGCGAGCAGGCCTTCCGCGATTGTTACGTCCGAATCGAAGCGGCCCTCGGCCGAATCCGGGAGTTGCGCCTTCGGCAAGACTCGGAGCGCCCGGGTACTTCAGACAAGCCTACTTCAGACACAACGGCGCCCGCGAACTAACGTCCGCGGGCGCACGAGTCTCCTATCTAGTCCAAATCGTCTCGGCGACTATCGCCCGAAGCCGCCGCGGAACGCGGCCGGCCCGCGGTGGCCGAAGCCTCTGCCGCCGCCGACCCCGAAGCCGGGGCCGTTGTCCGGTCCGTCGAGCAGATGGAATCCGGCGGCCTCTCGAGCCGTCGGCTGGAGCTCGGTCACTTGCTCCAAGCTCGCCAGCTTCGCCTTTTGCTCATCGGTGAGCGTTTGCATCGCGGTCGCCTTGTATTGGTCGCGAATCTCGCCGACCTGCTCCCGCGTCTTTTTACCCTCGATGATCAGCTGGCCGACCAGATTCGCGTCTGGGCTGTCTTTGGCCAACTCGTCACGAAGCTGCTTCATCTGATCACGCTTGCCTTCCATTGCGGTCCGTACCGCTTCGCGGAAGGCCTTGTTGTTCTCTTGAAGCGCCGTCACTTGCGCGTCATCGAGATTTAGGAACGCAATCAACGCATCCGGGGTGCGCGCCGCGTGCTGGCCCTTCACCCGCGTTTCGCGGGCCGAACGGCCGTTGGGCCACCAAAGTCGCTGCACCCAACGCCGTCGCTAGAAGGAACATCGTCACTTTCTTCATTCGCTTTTCTCCTTGAAGGGGGCGTTTACCTGTTCAATCAGTCTGCCTTTCTGCCTTCACCCTTATTGACGAAAGAAAACACAACTCGAGTGTTATGAAGTTGTTAACTATCTGTAAAAACAGGCCCATACGCGCCTCAGCCTACACTAGAGCCATGTCGGCGTTGACGTTCGAGCAGGCCCGCGAAGTCGTTTTCGACAAGATTCGCGACCTGAGACTCTCCCCCGCGACCGAGAGCGTGTCTCTCAAAAAAGCCGCCGGACGCATCCTCGGCGAAGACATCCAGGCCGACCGTGACTACCCGCCGTTCGCCCGCGCAGCCCGCGACGGCTTCGCCGTTCGGTCGGCGGACATCGCATCCCCGCCGGCGACGCTCTCAGTGATCGGCGAAACCCGGGCCGGCGAGCCCTCGCGGTTCAGCGTCGGCGCGGGCCAAGCCGTTGAAATCATGACCGGCGCGCCGGGCCCGGAAGGCGCGGATTGCATCGTGATGGTCGAATACTCCCGCCGCGACGGCGATAAGGTCGTCCTCGAACAGAGCCTCGAGGCTGGGAAGAATTTCGTCGCCCAGGGCAGTGAAGCCAGCCGCCGGGAGCCAGGTCCTCGACGCGCGGCGTTCGCGGCTCGACTACCCGCAGATCGCACTGCTCGCCGCCGTCGGCCGGTCGACCGTTGACGTGTTCCGTCGCCCGGCCGTCGCGATCCTGTCGACCGGGGATGAAGTCGTCCCGATCGACCGTACGCCCGAGAGCTTCCAGATCCGCAACTCCAACGCCCACTCGCTCGCAGCGCAAGTTCGCCGCGCGGGCGGCGAGCCGCGCATCCTGCCGATCGCGCCCGACCGGCTCGACGAGACGCGCACGCTCGTTCAAGAGGGTTTGAAGGCCGACATGTTGCTGCTCTCAGGCGGCGTCTCGATGGGTAAGTACGATCTGGTCGAAGACGTCTTCGCTGGGCTCGGGGCCCGGATTTACATCACCAAGGTCCTCATCCAGCCCGGCAAGCCGCTGGTGTTCGGCCTTGCCGGCGGCACGCCGTTCTTCGGGCTGCCGGGGAACCCGATCTCGACGATGGTGACCTTCGAGATCTTCGGCCGCGTCGCGCTCGATCTGCTCGGCGGGCGCCCTAATTCGCCGCTGCCCTTCGTCCACGCCCGGCTCGGCGAAGACTTCGCGCACAAGCCCGTACTCACCCGATTCCTGCCCGCGCGCCTCAAAGGCGACTACGGGGAAACCCGCGTCGATCCGGTAAAATGGCAGGGGTCGGGAGATTTAGTCGCCATCGCGCGCGCCAACTGCTACCTGGTCGCCGCGGCCGACCGTGAATCGTGGAAAGCCGGCGACCTCATCCCGGTGTTGCCGCACTGACCTTGGACAAACTTTCACATTTCGACGACCAAGGCGCCGTGCGCATGGTGGATGTCGGTGAAAAGCCGGCGACCAAGCGAACCGCCCGAGCCCAGGCATTCGTAAAGCTCTCTGAGGAGGTCATTCGTCGGCTGCCGGAGAACCCCAAAGGCGACCCGCTCGAAATCGCTCGCATCGCCGGCATCCAGGGGGCCAAGCGAACCGCCGAGCTCATCCCGCTCTGCCATCCGCTGCCGCTGACGCACGCCGACGTGTCGATCGAGCTCACGGCCGACGGCGCTCGCATCGTCGCCTCCGCGTCGACCACCGGCCCCACCGGAGTCGAGATGGAAGCGCTGACCGCGGCGGCGACGGCGGCGCTGACGATTTACGACATGTGCAAGGCGCTCGACAAGTCGATCACGATCACCGACCTGTGCCTGCTCGAGAAGACCGGCGGCAAGAGCGGCGACTTTCGCCGCAACGATGTTCCCGGCGCCGACATCTGTACAAAGGTAAGGGAAGCTAAGTAAGGGACCAGGAGCCTGCATGCGGAAAACAATCATCTTCGGGGCGCTTTTGCTGCTGCCTCCGCTCTCCGCACCTTTGGCTCGGGCGCAGAATGATGACGTCGATGAAGTCCTCACCATCGACGACCCGGAGCTGATCACCTTCCGCACCGATACGTCCCTCGTCACCGTCCCCGTCGTCGTTCGCGGACCCAAGGGCGAATACGTCCACGGCCTCGAGAAGACGGATTTCACTATTTTTGACAACGAGAAGAAGCAGGACATCGTCGAGTTCGACGTCAGCTTCCAGCCGATCGACATGGTGTTGTGCGTGCAGTCGAGCGATCGCCTCGACGCCGGCATGCTCGACCAGGTTCGCAAGACCGGTGTCGTGTTCACGCAGATGGTTCTCGGCGAGTTCGGGCAAGCGGCCGTCATCTCCTTTGACAGCCGCATCAAGGTGATGCATGACTTCACCGACGACACCAAGCAGATCGACAAGGCCCTCGACGCGATCCGTCAAGGCGCGTCGGGCATCCGCGTCAGCGACGCCGTCTACGAAGGCATTCGCATGCTGACGCACCGGCCCGAGAGCCACAAGCGCGTGATCGTCATCCTTTCGGAAGGGCAGGACAACGGCAGCAGCATCGGCCTCGGCGAGACACTGCGCACCGCGCAACTCTATAACATTCAGGTCTACCCGATTTACCTGTCGACCATAAAATCCCGGCTCAAGAGTCCCCCGCCCGTCCCAGATCGTCCGTTTCCGCCGGGCATCAGCCCGCTGCCGGCCGCGCCGGGCTCGGTCAATACTCCAACCACATACCAGCAGAGCCATTTCAACGCGACGCCGAACATGATCCCGCTGATCATCGACCTAGTCGTCGGCGTGAAGAACCTCGTCTTCAAGGACGCTCTGGCCGCTCTGGCGACCGGCACCGGAGGCGAGAAGTACAAGCCGCTCACCGACGAGGGACTGCAGGAATCGATCGGCAAAATCGGTGAAGACCTGCACAGTCAGTACCTGCTCACGTATCGCCCCAACAACCTCAACACCAGCGGCATCTTCCACCGCATCGAAGTCACGGTCCCCTACGACCGCGCCGAGGTTCGCGCCCGTCCCGGCTACTTCTTCGGCCCCCGGCCGGTGACCGAGGGAGAACCGGTGGAAGTGGATCCGCAGTAGCAACTGCCGACCGCGGATTGGCGGCACGCGGGGACGGTCTACACGCCGGTTTAGCGTTGTGCCAGGTTCGGGCTTCATGGGACAGTCCCTCTCGACAGTCAGAGGCCCTTGGTTCACCCGACCTTGTCCCTTGTCCCTTGTCCCTATACCATGTTCGTTTCGACCCGGAGGTACACTTGCCCGCCTCGACGCAGACGCTCCTAGACAAAGCCCGCGCCGGCTTCGCCGCCATCGACCTGGACGATTCGCTCAAGCACAGGGCGCTCGAGAGCCTTGAAGACTGGCTGGAAAGCAACAAGTTCGCCGGCCTGCTCGATGACGGCGACTACCGCCCGCTGCTCGCGGCGCTGATCGACCGCGAGAAGTGGGAATTCCTTCTCGACAGCTTCTACCAAGTCATCCCCTTCGGCACCGGCGGCCGCCGCGGCCCGGTCGGCATCGGCCCCAATCGCATTAATCCCTACACCGTCGGGTCCTCCATTCAGGGCCACGTCGAATACCTCCGCAAACTGCTGCCGGACGCCGACCAGCTCAAGGTTGTCGTCGCCTACGACGTGCGCAAGTTCGAAGATCTGCGCGGCGTCTATCCCGAAGACGCGCCCAACCCGCTGATGGGCCTGACCTCGAAGGACCTGGCGCAAATCGCCGCCGCCGTCTATTGCAAGGCCGGCGTCCAGGTCTACATGCTGCCGGACGAGCCGCCCGACTACATCTCGACGCCCGAGCTGTCGTTCCTGATTCGGCGCTACGGGGCGCACGGCGGACTCAACATGTCCGCGTCGCACAACCACCCCGACGACAACGGCGGCAAATTCTACAACGCCGAGGGCGGCCAAGAGATCCCGCCCAATGACGAGAAGATGGTCGAGATCGTCGAGACCATCGTCGACGTCGACTCCATGCCCTATGCTGACGCCCGTGCCTCGGGCCTCATCCGCGACATCACCGCCGCCGATCGCCAAGACTACATCGATCTCAACCTCAGCCTGCGCATGAAGTCCGAGCCCGGCAAGGCCAAGATCGTCTTCACCGGGCTCCACGGCACCGGCGTCAACACCGTCGGCCGCTGCCTGCAAGAGATGGGATTCGAGCTGGGCAAACAGTACTTCGAGGTCCCTGAGCAGCGCGAATTTCGCGGCGACTTCGCCAGCGTCAAGTTTCGCAGCCCCAACCCGGAAGTGCCCGAATCGCTCGACCTGGCCATCAAGCGCGCGGCCGAAGTCGGCGCCGACCTCGTGCTCGCCACCGACCCTGACGCCGACCGCCTCGGGGGCGCCTCGCGCCACGGCTCGAAGTACATCTTCCTCAACGGCAACGAGTTCGCCGTCGTCCTCACGCGCTACCGCCTTTCGGAGCTCAAAACAGCCGGCAAACTTCCGGAAAAGCCGCTGGTCATCAAGACGCAGGTCACCACCGAGCTCATCACTCGCATCACCGAAGCCTACGGGGGCCGCGTGATCGGCGACCTGCTCGTCGGCTTCAAGTACATCGGCGACATCCTCTATCGCCTCGAAAAGGAAGGCCGCTTCCAAGACGTCGAAGCCTCGCTCGACGACTTTATCCTCGGCACTGAAGAGAGCCACGGCCTGCTGCTCACGCCCGAAATTCGCGATAAAGACGCCGCCGGCGCCGCCGTCGTCCTAGCCGAGCTCGCCTCGGACTTGATCGAAGACGGCAAGACCGTTTACGACTACCTGATCGACACCTACAAGCGCTACGGCTACCACCGCAACTTCCTGCGCTCGACCATCATGCAAGGCGCGGCGGGCGCGGCCGCCATTCGCAAGATTCAGCAAACACTTCGCGACAACCCGCCGACCGTCGATCGGCGACTCACCGCGTCGAGGGCGTCACCGACTACTGGGACGAGAAGGAGTTCGGCCCTTTCGTCAGCGAAACCGACCGCAGCAGCCGCAATCTGATCACCTACCACCTGGAAGGCGGCATCAAGGCGACGATCCGTCCCTCGGGCACCGAGCCAAAGAACAAGATCTATATCGAGATGGCGTCGGAGCCGCTGGGCGCCGCCGCGACCGACGAAGAGTTCGCCGCCAAGAAGCGCGAGGTCGACGGTCAGGTGCTCGACTTCTCGAATGCATTTTTGAAGATGATGCTGTCGTTGGTCGGCATCGAATTGCCCGACTATGCGCTCGAAATCTCCGACCTGGTGTCGATCGACAACAAGCGCCGCTTCGCCGAGGAATTCCTGCCGCGCTTCCAAAAGAAAGCCGAGCGACATGCTGTTCGGGCGCAGTTCGGAAGAAGAAGTCAATGAGTGGATCGACAAGCAGCTCAAGCCCTACGGCTCCGACGCACGCCTACTGGTCGACAAAGCCTTTCGCGCGTACATCGAGCAAGCCAGAACCGACAAATCCGTAGACGCAGCAGCCCTAACGTTCATGGACCGAATCTTCTAGCCTAGCGTTCACCGCTCACTTGCCTGGCCGAGCCGTCGACAAAAGTCATCCGCATCAAACCGGTCCCATCCGGCGATCGGGTAAATGGCAGCGATCTCGAAGACGATGTCGTCCAACTGCGCGCCGCGCTGCCAGGAGCTCAGAAGGCCCTGGTCCGCCAACAGATCGATCAGCGTGCTCCGGGCCCACAGCGCGATCACGTCCGCTTGCGGGCTGCAAGCCTGTGCGAATACGTTTACGCTAATTCCCGCCCCAGGATGCTGATCCCGCATGAGTTCCCAAACGATTCGGAGATCGCCGAAGCTGACAGCCGGAATCGGCTCATTCGAGGTAAGCGCCGAAAAATCCATGCCTCTACGACGGAATTCTACAGCGCTCAGCATCAGCCCAGTGACCGTTCACTGTTCGCCGCTCTCTTGTCCCGCGTGTACTACGCTGATCCCATTCAACAGCGGGCTAGCCGCCGCTCTCGTGCTGTCCACGACAACCTTGGGTCAGCAAAGCGGGGCTGCTCGCCGCGTGCGGCTGTGATGAAAGCAGGCAGATCTGTACAAACAGCCTTAGATCGCAAGAGCCGGCGAAAGGCTCGCCCCCTTCTCACTGTTGCGAAGCTGTGCTAGCTTGATCCCAACGAGGAATTCCCCTGCTGCGCCTGCTCCCGCTCTTGCTTGCGTGCTCGCTGCTGCTGCCGGCGGCCGATGTCGGAGCGCCCGGCGAGCCTCGGCTGGAGCCTCTGAGCGGGCATCCGCCGCATCCCGCCGATAATCCGCCGACCCCGGAAAAGATCGCGCTTGGCAAGGAAATCTTCTTCGACACCGCGCTATCCGGCGGCTTCCGGCGTAGTTGTTCGACGTGCCACAAGCCGGAACTCTATTTCACCGACGGCTTCTCGCGCGCCTGGGGATTGAACGAGAGCGAGCTGCGGCGCAAGACGCCCAACCTGCTCAATGTCGGCTGGCAGCGTTCGATGTTTTTCGACGCGCGGGTCGATACTCTCGAACAGCAGGTCGCCAAACCGCTGGAGAATCAGAACGAGCTCGACCTCGATCCGGCCGAGGCGGCCAAGCGCCTGGCTGACGACCCGTATTACCAACGGGCGTTCGCAAAGGCTTTTCCTGGCGAGGAGATTACGTTCGATCTGGTCGCGAAGGCGATCGCGTCGTATGAGCGCACGTTGGTTTCATACGACAGCGACCTGGACCGCTACTTGCTAGGCGATGAGTCGGCGCTGAGTCCCGAAGCCAAACGCGGGATGGAGCTGTTCACGGGTAAGGCGGGCTGCATCCGCTGCCACAATGGGCCGCTGCTCACCGATCACCAGCGTCACTACACCGGCGTCCCGGAGATGGCCGGCGACAACAAGCCCGGCACGAAGTACAAGACGCAGAGCTTGCGCGACGTGATGCGCCGCTACTCGTACATGCACAACGGCAAGATGCTGAAGATCGAAGACGTCTTCGATCACTACTCGCAGGGCGGCAGTGCGCCCGAGGGCTTGAAGGCCGAGATCGAGCCCGTCGATCTGACCGCGGAAGACCGCGAGGCGCTCAAGTCGTTCCTGCTTGCGTTGAACGGGCGGGTGACGGAGTTGCTCGACACTTCGCCAGCGGGCACGGACTTCTTCAACATTCGCCGGGGAGAAAAGACGAGCGCGCCGAGCGGGCCTGTGCAGGACCCGAATTACGTTCCGAAGCAGCGGTCCGAAGGCCCAGTCCAAGACCCCAACTACGTCCCCAAGCGACGCCCCCAATAGCGTCAAGCTCGGCTAAACTACCCGGCAATGCGAAACCTGCTCCTCGCGGCGGCGCTGGCCGTCTGCGCGCTTCGCGCTCAACCGGCGATTCCTCCGAGTCCGATCGTCAGCGAGGACATCGAATACGCCGCGACGCCGGAGAGGAAGCTGACCCTCGACGTCTATCGCTCGAAGCGGCCGCGAGCTGCCCAGCTTCCGCTGGTCGTGTGGATCCACGGCGGCGGCTGGCTCAACGGCTCGAAGGACAACCCGCGCCAAGTGCTCGGGCTGATTGAGCGGGGATACGTCGTCGCCAGCATCAACTACCGCCTAAGCGGCGATGCGATCTTCCCGGCGCAGATCCACGATTGCAAGGCGGCGATCCGCTGGCTGCGGGCTCATGCCGGCGAGTACGGCATCGACCCGCGGCGCGTCGGCGTCGCGGGGTCGTCGGCGGGCGGACACTTGGTCGCACTGCTGGGGACGTCGGGCGGCGTGAAAGACTTGGAAGGAACGGTGGGCGGGAATCTGGATCAGTCGAGCCGGGTGCAAGCGGTCGCAGATCTGTTCGGTCCGACCGATTTTGTCCAGATGGACGCGCATTCGATCAGCGAACGCATCGTACATGACTCGCCGGGCTCGCCGGAATCTCTGCTGATCGGCGCGCCGATCCAGGAGAACAAGGACAAGGTCGCGCGAGCGAACCCGATCACCTACGTGACGCCCGACGATCCGCCGTTCTTGATCATCCACGGGGACAAGGACCCGCTGGTGCCCTTCAATCAGAGCGAGCTGCTGCTCGCGGCGCTGCGGATGGCGGGCGTCAAGTCGAGCCTGCACAAGGTGGTAGGCGGGATGCACGGCCAAGGCGGCGAGTTCGGCACGAAGCCGCTGTTCGAGCGCATCGCCAAGTTCTTCGACGATAATCTGTAAGCAGCAGAGCGTGCCATGCCTCAAATCGCAATCCCAGCCAAACCGATCGAAGAGTTTTGCCGCAAGCATGCTATCCGGAGACTTTCCCTTTTCGGCTCAGCTCTGCGGGAAGATTTCTCCGCCGACAGCGATATCGACGTTCTCGTGGAATACGAACCGGGACGAGTACCGGGGCTTGCGTTTTTTTCGCAGCAAGAAGAACTCTCGAGAATTCTCGGTCGTCAAGTCGACCTCAACACCCTGGAAGACTTGAGCCCGGCATTGCGCGAGCGAGTGATGAAGGAGTCCGAGCCCTACTATGTCGCGGCGTGATCCGCGACTCGCACTGACGCAGATGTTGGAGCACGCCCACGAGGCGATCCAGCTCGCCGGAATGACCGACCGAGAAGGTCTAAAACGGGACCGCACGCTCAACCTAGCCTTGCTGCGACTGCTTGAAGTGATCGGCGAAGCCGCGACTAGAGTGCCTGCGGAGACCAGAGCCGCAATTCCCGGCGTACCTTGGCCCGAAGTCGTCGCGCTGCGCAATCGCCTGATTCACGGATACGACGACATCAATCTCGACATGGTCTGGCGAATCCTGACGGATGACTTGCCGGATTTGGTTCAAACGCTAGAGGCGGCGCTCGAAGAGCGGTAACTACTGGATCGTGCTGGCGCCTTCGACGCCCATCGGGCCGGTCGTGATGTTGCGGTTGACGTGGCGGTCGAGGTTGATCACGTAGGTCTCGGGCGCCGCCAGCAGGTGGGGCGAGTGGGTCGCCGCGATGATGCGGAAGTTCTTCTGATCGACTAACTCTTTTAGCATCTTCAAGATGCGGCGCTGATTGCTTTGCGACAGCGCCATCTCGGGCTCGTCGAGCAGCAGCACCGAGCCGTCGGGGAGCGCGGGAAACGTCTCCCGAAACAGTGACAGCATGACTTGCCCGTGGCTGGCCGTGGTGATGAACTGCTTCATCTGCGGGTCGTCATCGAATAGATCCGGGTTGTTGCGGGGGTTATGCTGCTCGGCGTCGAACAGCAGAATCTTGCCGATCTGCTTGCCTTGCAGATCGAGCTTGTAGGCAAAGCCCTCGGGCTGCTCGTCCCGCATGGCCATATAGATCGCCTGCAGCAGCGTCGATTTTCCGGAGCCGTTCTCGCCTTCGAGCATGATCAGCGGATGCGACAAATCCACGATCATCGGCATGTGAAAATTGAGCCCGACGAAGACGGGGTGGGCCAGAACTTTCAGGTACATAAGCGCAAGCCCACAGAATAGCAGCGCCAGGACTGGCGCTCAGGCGGCCTTGCGCCCGATGGCGCAGACGGTCGGGACCGCACCGAATTCAGCCCGCTCTAGCGCCACATCCGCCTAGAACGGCAGGGCCGGCTCGTGCTTCGCGCCCCGGCCTTTGAGGAACTTGAAGTCGCAGCCTTCGTCGGCTTGCAGGACGTTGTCGAGAAACAGCTTGCCATAGCCGCGGTCGTAGGCCTCGTCGGGCTGCTTCCAGAGGCGCAAGCGGCGGTTCATCTCGTGCTCGTCGATAAGCAGGTCGAGCCGGCGGTTCTCCACGTCGAGCTTGATCCGGTCGCCGTTTTGGACCGCCGCCAGGGGGCCTCCGATCGCGGCCTCGGGAGAAACGTGCAAGATGCAGGCGCCGTAGCTGGTGCCGCTCATGCGAGCGTCGGAGATGCGCACGATGTCGGTGACGCCGCGCTTGAGCAACTTCGCCGGGACCGGCAGATTGCCGAGCTCCGGCATGCCGGGGCCGCCGATCGGGCCGCCGTTCTTGAGCACCATCACGCAGGTCTCGTCGATGTCGAGGTCGTCGGAGTCGACGCGTTCGAGCAGGTCGGTGTGGTTCTCGAAGACGACCGCGCGGCCCTCGTGCTGCAGCAGCTTGGGATCGGCGGCGCTGGTCTTGAGCACGGCGCCGTTGGGGCACAGGTTGCCGTGTAGGATGACCGTGCCGCCGGTCTTCTGTACGGGATTATCGAGCGCGCGGATGACCTCGCGGTTGTAGCACTCGGCGTCGGCCAAGTTCTCGCCGAGCGTCTTGCCGGTCGCCGTCATCGCGTCGAGGCGCAGCAGATCTGCGATCTCCTTCATGGCCGCAGGCAGGCCGCCGGCGTAGAAGAAGTCTTCCATAAGGAATCGGCCGGACGGGCTGATGTCGGCGATCATCGGCGTGGTGCGGGAGATCTCGTCGAATTTCGACAGCGGCAGATCGACGCCCATGCGTCCTGCGACGGCCTTGAGGTGAATGACGGCGTTGGTCGAGCCGCCGATCGCCATGTCGACGCGGATGGCGTTCTCGAGCGACCGCTCGTCGAGCATCTTGGAGGGCTTCCAGTCTTCCCAAACCATTTCGACGATGCGTTCGCCGGAGCGCTGGGCGATCTCTTGCCGGCGCGAGTCGGGCGCGGGAATTGACGCGCAACCGGTGAGCGTGAAGCCCATGGCTTCGGCGAGGCTGGTCATGGTCGAGGCGGTGCCCATCGTCATGCAGTGACCGGCCGAGCGCGACATGCACGATTCGATGTCGCAAAATTCGCCTTGCGTGATGCGGCCGGCGCGGCGCTCGCCGTCGAAGCGCCAAACATCGGAGCCCGAGCCGATCGGCTGGTTCTTATACATGCCGCGCAGCATCGGGCCGCCGGTGACCATGATGGCGGGGATGTCGGCGGAGATGGCGCCCATCATTTGCGCGGGAGTAGTCTTATCGCAGCCGCAGAGCAGCACGACGCCGTCGAGCGGGTTCGCGCGGATCGACTCTTCCACGTCCATCGCCATCAGGTTGCGGAACATCATGGTCGTCGGCCGCATCAACGGCTCCCCGAGCGAGATGGTCGGAAACTCCAACGGAAAGCCGCCCGCCGCCCAGACGCCGCGCTTGACGGCCTCGGCCACCTGCCTCAGATGGGCGTTGCAGTTGGTCAGCTCGGACCAGGAGTTGCAGATGCCGATGACCGGCTTGCCCTCGAAAACCGACTGCGGAAACCCTTCGGCTTTCATCCAGGAGCGGTGAATGAAGCCGAGCTTGTCTTTGCGTCCGAACCAGTCTTGGGAGCGGAGGGTGCGAGAAGGCATAAGCGCCCATCATAGCGCCGGGTGAATCGCTCGATCCGTGGGTCGTCGTCGCGTCGTCGTCGCCGCAGGCCGGCTCCTGCAACCCTACCGCAACGGCGTTAACCGTCCTGTATCGGGCCGCTGATGCTCTGATCGACCGCTATGTGATCAAGTTCGGTTCGACCGCGATATCTTGCTCAAGACTCATCGATCGAGCCAGATTTGCAGAATGACGCTCATCGAGATCGAGCCGACGAGGCGGCCTTCCGCGTCTACGATCGGCAACTCGCTGAGCTCGTGCTGCACCATCTTGCCGATCGCGCCGCCGACGCTTTCCGACTCTGTTGCGACCACGGGGTCGGTCAGCATTAGTTCGCTTGCGCTTTCGCAGTTTGAGAGCTCGATGAGGTGGCGTGTCATCAGATGCGTGTCCACGTAGTGAAAAAAAATCGCTTGAAAGAGCCGGCTGATGCTGATGACGCCTACGAGACGGTCGTCGTCGTCGACGACGCAGACGTCGTAGCATTCCGGGTCTTCGAGAACGATCTTGACGACTTCCTCGAGCTTGTCATCGGGCTTGACGCGGATGGCGGTGAAGCGGCTGCGCAGCGAGGCTAGACGCTCATCTTGGATGTCACGCATCGTGGGGCTTCTCCTCGGGAATTTCTCCCGCCTTGCGGATAGCGTATTTCACCGCCGCCGGACCGAAGAGCTGCACGACGACGGTGGTCGAAGCGATGACGTTGAGCACGGTTCCTCCAGCTTTTGCGGCGACAGGTCCGAGTTCGGAGAAACGATGAGAGATGTCGAGCGCGAGCCCGATCGCTACGCCCGCCTGTGAGAATAACGCCCAGCCGAGGTATTTCGTGACGGTTTCGGGCGCATTCGACACCCAACCGCCGAAGGTGGCGCCGGCCATTTTCCCGACGGTTCGGCCAATCAGATAGACGACGCCGATCGTGCCGGCCGTCGAGAGCAGGCTCAAATCGAGCTGTGCGCCGATGAAGATGAAGAACAGGATATAGATGGGCGGCGTAAATTGCCTGATGATCTCGAAGGCTCCCTGCCTGCGTCTGGGCAGAGTGTTGGCGAGGACTGTGCCCATCGTCAAGTTGGCGAGGATCTGAGACAGCTCGAGCTCGAGGCCGATTCCGCTGACGAGAAGGATTGCGCCGACGAGCAGAGACAGGATCTGCTCGCTATCGCCCTTGACGCGGCGGATAGCCAGATTGACCAGCGCGCCGGCGACTCCTCCCAGCAGCAGCGAGCCGCCGATCTCGCGCACCGGCTCCAGCCAAACCGAGCCGCCGGATGAAACCGAAGGCGTGACGCCCAGAAGGACTTCGGCCAGAGTGAGAGCCAGGGCGTAGAGAAGCAGGCCCAAACCGTCGTCCAGCGCGACGACCGCAAGGATGGTGGTCGTCAGCGGGCCTTTGGAGCGGTACTCCCAAAGAACATTGACTGTCGAGGCCGGCGCGGTCGCAGAGGCCAAGGCGCCGAGAAGCAGCCCGAGGTAGAGCTGACCGGTCAGCCAGGTGACGGCCGCGCCCGCCAGAAGCGCCGCGAGGAGACCTTCGCAGAGCAGAATGACAAGAAATTTTGGTCCGTACTTGCGAAAAACCTCGGCTTTCAGCTCGCCTCCGACCATGAACCCCGTGAAGCCGAGAGCGAGTTGGCTGAGCGGGCTGAATTGCGCGAGCAGCGGTCGCGACAGCAAGCCGGAAACGGAGTCGCCGAGCAGCGCGCCGACGACGATATAGGCGACGACTTGAGGGACGCCGAGCTTTTCGAAGAGCTTGCCGACGACGAAGCCGGCGAGCACGGCGATTCCAAAAAGTAAGAGAACGTTCACTAGATCTATGTCGTCCGGTTGGGCTAAGCCTGCTCGATGCTAGCTCGCGACTTCGCCAGGGTCGCCAACGAGAGCCTCGCCCGGCGGCGGACGCCGCGCAGCGCTTCGAGGCTCGGGTCTTGGGCGACGATGGATTCGCCCGTCCTAAGGCCGCCGTCGCTGCGCCAGACCGGCTTGATCGGGCGGTTGGCGAGGGCCGCCGCGCGTAAGGGTTCCAGTCGGAAACGGCATCGCTCGGGCGGCTCGCCGGGGGGCGAGTCCGCGGAGACGATGACGGAGACGCCTTGGCGCAAGGCGCCGGCGACGGCGTCTTCGAGGTCGGCGCCGGCTAGCGCCAGCGGCTCGGCGAGAAAGGCCGCGGCGCCGGTCAGATCGGCGAGGGCGGCCGAGCCGACGAGGGCGACGGGGCCGGGGATGGCGGTCAGCCAAGCGGCCGCGTCGTCCGCGCCGTGGCGGTTGATCAGGTAGAGCGCGGCGCCGGAGGCGGCGCCCCGAGCGCCGTTGAGGCCCGTGACGGCGCGCAGGCCGGCGCGAAGCAGCGGCGTGGCGGAGCGGGCGCTGGGCGCAAGGCGCGCCGGGAGGCCGAATGCCGCCGCCGCGCCCCACTTCCAGGTCGCTGTTGCCGCCCGTTTCGCTCCCGCGGTTCCCCGTTCGCCGGCGCGGCGCGACCAGCCGCCCGCGGTCGCCGTCCAAAGGCGAACCATCTGCATCCAGGGCGCGTCGGCCTTGCGGCCGGCGATCTCGCCCGCTTCGTAGAGCAGACGCGTTTCGTGGCGGCGGATCTTTCCGCTCGAAGTCTTGGGAACGGCGTGGGGAGGCGCGAGCTCCACGATGTCGGGCGGGATGCCGACTTTGGCGGCGACGTTCTCGGTGACCTCCCGGACGATGCGCCTGCGCTCGGACGGCTCGGTCAGGCGGGTCTCGGCGACGACGACAACGCGCTCGGTGCCGGTCTTGTCGTCGCGCGTGCCGAAGGCGGCCACGCAGCCCTTGCGCACACCCGTGACCTCAGCGGCGGCCAATTCGACATCCTGCGGAATGATGTTGTGGCCGGACTTGATGATGACGTCCTTGAGGCGGCCAGTGACGTAGACCTCGCCGCCGGCCACGTAGCCGAGGTCGCCGGAATCCATCCAGCCTTCGTCGTCGATGACCGCGCGGGTGGCTTCGGGGTTGCGGTAGTAGCCGTCGGTTCGAGAGGGGCCGCGAAACAGGATCCGGCCGCGCACGCGCTCGGGGAGCACGACGCCTTGATCGTCGACGACCTTCGTTTCGTGGCCGGGCAGCGCGACGCCGTTCGCGACGAAACGCAGCGTCAGAGCGTCGCCCTCGGCGGGCTCGGCCTTGCCGCTTTGTTCGAAGGTCTTACGGTCAATGACGTCGATCACCGGCTCGCGGTCGATCGGCGGAAACGTCAGCGCCACGGACGACTCGGCCAGGCCGTAGCACGGGACGTAAGCCTTGGGATCGAAGCCGACGGGACGGAAGCGCCGGGTGAAGGCTTCGAGCGTCGAGGCCAGCACGGGCTCGCCGGCGTTGATGGCGATTCGCCAGGGGCTCAAGTCGACGCCTTCCAGCGCCGCGTCAGAGATTTTGGCTGTGCACAAGTCGTAGGAAAAATTCGGCGCGGGGCAGAGCGTACCCTTCGAATCGCTGAGCGCCCACAGCCAGCGCTCGGGCCGCGACAAGAAGTCGAGCGGCGACATCACGGTGATCGGAAACCCGTGATAGACGCTGAACAGCCACGAGCCGATCAGACCCATATCGTGGTAAAGCGGCAGCCAACTGACGACCACGTCAGTGGGACGCGCCTTGACGGCCCAGCCGATGCCCTTGACGTTGGCGAGGACGTTGGAGTGCGTCAACGTGACGCCTTTGGGGTTGCCGGTGCTACCCGAGGTGTACTGGATGAAAAAGATTTCGGCCGGGTCGGGCGGCGCGATACGACCGCCGCGGCCGCGAGCCGCGAGATCTTCGACGGTGACGACTTCGCGCAGGCTGTCGAGGCCCAAGCGCATGACGTCGGCCACGATCCGGGCTTGGGCGAACGAGACCAGGAAGCGCACCTCGGCGTTCGCGAGGATCTTCAACTGGCGCTGGACGTACTCCTCGATTTGCTTCGGCCTCGCCGGCGGGTAGATCGGGACGGCGATGCCGCCGGCCAACGAGACGCCGAAAAACGAGTAGAAGAAGTCGGCGCAGGTCGGCAGCATGATCGCCACCGTTTCGCCCGGCTCGAGGCCGGATGCGATCAGGCCGGCGGCGACTTCGGAGGCGCGCTGATAGAGGCGTCCGTAGCTGATGGGCGTCGGCAGGTCGTTTTCGAGCAGGTGAACTTGGGTGCGCTCGGGGACGGTCTCGGCGTAGTGGCGCAGCACTTCGACGAAGTTCGTCGCCTGCTCGGGCCACGCGGGCGAGGGCGGCGAAGGCAGGAATCGCATAGACCTTGCGCGCGGGACCGCCTCCTTCGTAGTCAATCAGGGCGGCGGCCAGATCGCCGGGAGTCTCGGCTTGTTGGGCGACGTCATCGGGCAGGCGGCGCCCGAAGCGCTTCTCGACGCGCATGAGCAGCTCGACGCGCTCGAGGCTGCCCAGGCCGAGGTCGCGGTCGAGCGACGACCCGAGCTCCGCGCGCGCGGCGACATCGGCCGCGCCCAGCTCGGTCAGGACTTCCCTTGTCGCTTCGAGGACGCCGCTCTGGATCGATGCCGCTTGCAACCCTCAGGATATTACGCGCGCCCGCGCTCCTCTTTGGCCATGTCGTAGAGCGCGCGAATATACCCCAGCGAGAACGCCCAGCCGGTCTTGCCGTCGCCGACCATTTGCGGCACGTGATCGGCGATCAAGATGCCGCGGAAATCGACGTCGACGAGTTTGCGCATCACCTGCTTCATGTCGGTGTAGCCGTCGTCGACGTACGCCTCAACGAAGTCGGGGATCGGCGCACTCACATTGCGGAAGTGAATCTTCCAGAGCTTGTCCATCTTGGCGAATCCCTGGATCGCGTCGAGGACATTCTTGCCGGTGCTGGCGCCACCCTCCATCCAGGTGCCGCAGCAGAGGCAGACGCCGACGTTGGGGCTGTTCGCGATTTCGAGCGCCTTCACGTAGCCGTCGAATGTGCCGAACATGTGGCGCGGCACGCCGGCGAGCTCGGGCACGGGCGGATCGTCGGGGTGGACGCCGATACGGACGCCGGCTTCCTCGGCCACGGGCGCGGCCTGCTTGATGAAGTATTCCCAGTTGTCCCAGAGCTCTTGCTGTGAGAACTTGCGGCCGTGGCTCAGCGGCTGCTCGAAGACGGCGCCGGCCCAGTAGCCCTTGGCGTCTTTGAGGTGGAAGGCGCGCGCCGGAGCCCCGCCGCGGGTCGTCTCGCGCTCGGAGCTCCAGATGCCGTTGCCCATGTGGGCGTACGTCGTGTACGTAAGGCCGGCCTTGCCGAGGTTGCGCAGGTAGCGCTTGTATTCCTCGATCTTCTCGTCGCGGCCCGGCAGCCCGAGCGTGACTTCGGGCATGTTGTGGACGCTCGTGTCGCCCATGTTGGCGACTTTGAGGCCGGCGTCTTCCACTCGCTTCTTGTGGCCGGCGAAGTACTCGTAGGAAGTGTCGCGGCCGCCGATCGAGACGTATTCGACGCCGATCTGCTTGGCGAACGTCAAATAGTCGTCGTCGTAGTCGGTGGGCAGTTGCAGGGAGATCTTGATGCCCGGCCCCCAGGGCGTGAGCTCCTTGGCTCGAGAGGCCGGCACGCCCGCGGCCAAGGCGCCGGCGGCGGCGAAGCGGGCGAGATCGCGCCGAGTGATGTTGGATGGCGACATGGTTTCAGGCTCCGTTCGGCGCGTATTATGCCACGCGGGCGAAGGGCGGCGGGTGAAACACAGGGGACTCGGGGAATGTCTGCAAAACGCCGTGCCATCGGCGGCGACGGAGCAATGTGTCATTCCGGCTTGTCCAAGAGTGGAGCGCGCGTCCGCTAACGGCTCTAATCGGCGTCGTTGTCTTTCTGTTGTCGATTTGGACTTTGCGGGAGCTGGCTGTTGTGGCCGTCCCCACTGCGTTGGGATTGCTGACCGCGCTGGTGGCCGAGCCGGTTGATCAGGGCGTTCGGAAACGAGTGCCGCACTCGATGAGATGGCTGGGAGCGGTCGCCGCCACGGGGTTGGTGCTGGGGACGCTCGCGTTTGTGGGCTTGCTTTGTTGGTTTGCGCTGCAGCCGGCGCTCGATCAAGCGCCCCAGTATTCCGAACAGCTCAACTCGATGTGGCGCTCGGCGGCCGGCTGGGCGAGGAAGGAGGGCGTACCGTTCGACGCGGCGATCCGGAACGGCGATGTTTCTCAATATTTGGCCACGATGCTGGGTGCGCTGGCGCAGCAGATTTGGCGCGTCGGCGGCATCGTGCTGTTGGCCGGGCTGCTGATGTTCTTGGCCTTGTTGGAGGCCGCAACTTGGCGTGAAAAAATGCACGAAGCGCTGAAGCCCGGCACAGCGGCTAAGGCGATCGATGCGATCGACTCCGTGCAGCAGAAGCTGGTCACCTACCTCTGGGTTCACACGCTCGTCAGCCTCGCCAACGGCGTAACCGTTTGGCTGTGGTTGTGGATTATGGGTGTGCCGTTCGCGGCGCTTTGGGGGTTTCTCTTCTACGTGCTGCACTACATTCCCAACGTCGGAGCGATTATCGCCGCGTTGCCGCCGCTGGTGATGGCCCTGATCAGCGGCGGGGCTTCGCATATGCTGATCGTGGGACTCGGGCTGTTTATCAACGAGCAACTGACGGGCAACCTGCTGATATCGATCGTGGAAGGCAAACGGTTGATGATCTCGCCGGCGGTGACGCTGGTCGCACTTGCGTTTTGGACCTGGATGTGGGGTTTGACGGGAGCGTTCTTGACGATGCCCCTCACGGTGGCGGTTGTGACGGCGATGTCTTACATACCCGCGCTGCAACCGCTGGCTTTATTGGCGAGTGACACGTCGGAACGGCGCAAGCTGCTGATTTGGCGGTCGCCCGAAGCTTCGACGAAACAAGCTTGAGGGCGCAGGGGCCGCGGCGGCTCTGCTACGCTCTTGAGCCATGCCGATTGATGTGATCGCTTCGATTCGTGTCGTCCCGGGGCGCCGGGACGAGTTGATTCAACTTTTCAAAGAGAACGTGCCGAACGTGCTGGCCGAAGACGGCTGCATCCATTACTATCCGACCGTCGACGTCGACTCAGGCGCGGCCGCTCAGGCCAAGGATGAGAACGTTGTGACGATTGTCGAGCGCTGGGAGAGCCTGGCCGCCTTGGACGCACACTCGAAGGCGCCGCACATGAACGCTTACCGCGAGCGGGTGAAGGGCATCGTGGAGGGCGTGAGCATCAAAGTGTTGCAGGCGGCGTGATGAAACGGCGGGAATTTTTGGCGGGGCTCGGCGTCGCGGCGGTTGCGGCGCGAGCGCAGACTCGGACGCGAAAGCCGAACATCATCCTCTGCATGGCGGACGATCAGGGCTGGGGCGATGTCGCCTATAACGGACATCCGTATCTGAAGACGCCTAACCTCGACGCGATGTCGGAGGCGGGTCTACGTTTCGACCGCTTTTACTCGGGCGCGCCGGTGTGCTCGCCGACGCGCGGGAGCGCTCTCACCGGCAGGCATCCGTATCGCTACGGCATCCCCACGGCGAACGCCGGGCACATGCGGCGCGAAGAGATGACGCTGGCCGAGGCGCTCAAGACGCAAGGCTATGCGACCGGACACTTCGGCAAATGGCACCTGGGAACCTTGACTAAGGACGTCGAGGACGGACGGCGCGGCGGTCGCGAAAAGAACCTGTCGCATTATTCGCCGCCGTGGGAGAACGGGTTCGACGTTTGCTTTTCGTCGGAAGTGCAGATGCCGAACTGGAACCCAATGGAGAACCAGGCCTTCCCGGCGAAATACTGGACCGGCGAAGGCGAGTACGCGACCGAAAACCTCGCGGGCGACGCGTCGCGGGTGATCATGGATCGCGCGGTTCCTTTCATCCGCGATGCGGTCGAGCGCGATCAGCCGTTCTTGGCGGTGATCTGGTTCCATGCCCCGCATGAGCCTGTCATGGCGGGTCCGCGCTATCTAGCGCAATACGCCGAGTTCAGCGAGAGCGAACAGCATTTCTACGGCTGCATCACTGCGCTCGATGAACAGGTCGGGCGCCTGCGCGCCGAGTTGCAGCGGCTGAACGTAGCCGGCAACACGATGCTGTGGTACTGCAGCGACAACGGGCCCGAAGGGATGACCCACATTCAGGGGCGACGGCGGGGCTCGGCGGGGCCGCTGCGAGGGCGCAAGCGGAGCCTGTTCGAGGGCGGCGTGCGGGCGCCGGGCATTTTGGAATGGCCGGATCGGGTGAGGACGGGGCAATCGACTCGAGTTCCCTGCTCTACGCTTGACTATTTTCCGACGGCGCTGGCGGCGGTGGGGTTCGAGCTCGAAGGAGCGCCGGAGCCGATCGACGGTGTGAACCTGATGCCGCTGATCGAAGGCCGCATGAAGGAGCGGCCGCGGCCGATCGGCTTCCAAACTCCGGGAGACGACGCCGAATCGACCGCAAGGCGGCTCGGCTCGCCCAATCATGCGCTGATCGGCGAGCGCTACAAGCTGCTCAGTTTTTTGGACGACTCGCGCAATGACGAAGACCTGCTCTACGACATCGCAATCGATCCGGGCGAGCGCTACAACATCGCCGATGAGAGCCCCGAAATCCTAGCGAAGATGAAGGCGACTCTCGGCGAGTGGAAGCGGTCGTGTTCGCGCAGCGAAGCGGGCGCGGACTATGCGCACGGCCTTAGTGGCCGATGAAGAAGACGAGGCGGCGCATGGCGTCGAGCAACTCAGGAGCGTCGACGGCCGCCTGGGGCGCGCTTTGCGCGACGACGGCGTGCTCGTGGACCTTCTCGACGGGCTGGGTTTCGGCCGTGGCGGCGGCGAACGTGACAACCCACGACACGATCACAAGCAAGGCGGCGTAGCAGATGGTCGAGATCGGGAGGTACGGCGTGGCGGTCATCGGAGGGCTCCTTGTTTCGCGCTTTTCTTCGCGTTCACCTACCCAAGCGACGACGCTAGGGCGATCCCCTCACGGACCGGCAAAAAAATTCGTACGACCGTAGTAGGGCTAGAATGACGGGGCGCGTGAGTCGGAGAAAGACAGCGCCGGGCGGCCGAGCGAAACGGTCAACGCTGCCCGCCTGGAAGAAGGCTCTGTTCGCGACGGTGACCGTCGGCGGATTCTTTCTGATTCTCGAAGGCGTCTTGGCCTTGGCCGGCGTTCGCCCGCAGACGGCGACCGCCGACCCCTACGTCGGCTTCGCGGGCAACATTCCCCTCTATATCGAGGAGCGTGGCGCGGACGGCAAAACCTACATGACGACCGGACCTTCCAAGGTGCGCTGGTTCAACCGCCAGCGCTTCTTGAAGGACAAGCCGGCCGGCGTCTATCGCATCTTCAGCGTCGGCGGCTCGACGACCTACGGGCGGCCTTACACGGACCCATTCTCGTTCAGCGGATGGCTGCGCGAGATGCTTCCGGAGGCCGACCCGACGCGACAGTGGGAGGTCATCAACGCCGGCGGGGTGAGCTACGCGAGCTACCGCGTGGCGGCCGTGATGGAGGAGTTGTCCCGGTATGAGCCGGACCTATTCATCGTGTACTCGGGGCACAACGAGTTTCTCGAACGGCGCAGCTACGGCGCCTTGATGGAGGCGCCTCAGGCGGTAACCTGGCTCGGCGGCCTGCTGAGCCACACCCGGATCTACACGGCGGGCGCGACGCTGTTTCCGTCGGAAGCCGGGAGGCAAGCCGACAAGCCCGTCCTGGCCGAGGAGGTCGACACAATCCTGGCGCACTCGGCCGGGCCGAGCGAATATCACCGCGACGACGCCTTTCGCGCGAAGGTGCTCGAGCACTACGAGTTCAATCTACGCCGTATGGCGGAAATCGCACGAGAGGCCGGCGCACGCGTCGTTTTCGTAACTCCAGCGTCGAATTTGAAGGATTGCACGCCCTTCAAGGCCGAGCCGAGCGTGGATTCCGCTCGCTTCGATCAACTGCTCGCGAATTTGCCGGACGAGCCCGCAAAACGGCTCGAGGCTCTGGACTCAGCGCTCGAAATCGACCCGCGGCGTGCGGACCTCTACTTCACCAAGGGTCGGACGTTGCTGGATCTCGGGCGCAACGGCGAGGCCCGCGAGGCCTTCTTGCGGGCGGAGGAAGAGGACGTTTGCCCGCTGCGCGCGACGCCCGAGATGCTCGACATCGTGCGCCAGGTCGCGCGGAAGACCGGCGCGCGGCTGGTGGATTTTGCGGCTTATATCGACGACGAATCGGAGGGCGTGCCGGGCTCGGAGCATTTTCTCGATCACGTTCATCTCGACATGGACGGATACCGCGAACTGGCGCTGCTGCTGGTCGACGACATGGCGGCGGCCGGAATGCTCGAGAAGGCTTCGAGCTGGAACGAGCAAACGATCGCCAAGATTCGCGAGCGCGTCGAGAGCCGGTTGGACGAGCGGCAACTGGCGATCTCGTTACGCAATTTGGCATTGGTCCTAGGCTGGGCCGGCAAGACAAAGGAAGCCGACCGGATCGCGCGCCGGGCGCTCGCGGAGTTGGGCGACAACGCGGACTCGTATCGCACGATGGGCCGCGCGGCGGCCGCGGCGGGTCGCCACGAGGAGGCCATCCAAGACTTTCGGCGTTCGCTGGAACTCGATCCTCGCCAGGCGGAAGTGCAAACGGACATCGCCGTGGCGCTGCTCGAGCTGGGCCGCGTGGACGAAGCGATCACGGCGAGCCGCGAGGCCCTGCGGCTCGATCCGTCTGCGTCGGACACACACCTGATGCTGGGTCTGGCGTTGTCGGGGACCGGCGATTCGGCCGGCGCGATCGAGAGCTTTGCGGAGGCGCTGCGGCTCGACCCGCGTTCGCACAAGGCGCACAGCGACCTGGGCGCCGAACTGATGAAGCTGGGACGCCTCGAGGAGGCCTTGCCGCATTTCGAAAAGGCGCTCGAACTGTATCCCGAGTACACGGATGCGCTCGTGAACTGGGGCTATGCGCTGGGCGAGCTGGGACAGCTCGACGAGGCGGAGCGGAAGCTGCGGCGAGCGCTCGAGATCGGGCCGGAGACGGCGCCGATGCAGTTCAACTTGGGCGTCGTGCTGCAGCGCAAGAACGAGCTGGAGGCGGCTGTGGACTGCTACAAGCGCGCGTTGGAGCTCGATCCGCTGCTGACCGGCGCCCACCACAATCTCGCCATGGCGCTGCTGGCCCTGGGCCGCGACGAAGAAGCGGTGAACCGCTTGCGCGAGGCGCTGTCGCGGGACCCCGAGTTCGAGAAGCAATACCCGGAGATTCGCGACGCCGTGCTCGGTAAGCGGTGACGCGCTTTTACTGGACGACCCGCCAGACGCGGTCGTCGCCGTGCGACCACATGGTTTCCAGGCTGAAGGCGGCGGGATCTTCGTCGATCCGCTGCGCCAGAAAGCGGTCGGCCCCGCGTCCGAGGTCGGCGGCGACGTAGGTGATGCCGGCTTCGGCGAAGGCTCTGCGGAGGTAGGCGGCAAGGGCGTCCGGGGAGAGCTCGCGCTTTTCGTAGCCCAGCGCCGGCTCGATGCGCTCCCAGGCCCCTCCCGCCGAGCGGATCTCGAATTCGTATTCGCTCCAATGCTGTCCCCAGCCCGAGAGGACTTCGACGCCATCCGCTTTGACGGAATCGGGGCCGGTCAGTTCGATAAGGCCGGGCCGCAGCGGTTGCCACGAGCGCCACATCGAGGCCGGGTCGCCGTCGATCAGCCGCGAATTGCGGTAGGGGCGCTGGCTGGTGTCGATGCTCCAGTCCGAAGGCCATTCGAAAGCCTCGCCGTCCGATACGGGCTGAATTTCGGCGAGTTCCCACCAACTCTGGTCGGCCGACTGGGTTTGGCGGATGCGGAATCCGTCGATTGTTCGCTTTTCACGCCATCCGACGCGGATGAGCTTTTCGGGGCGAAAGTCTTGGTCGATCGCCATCAGCAAATCGCGGCCGAGGTCTTCGCCGAGGGCGCCGATTTCGCTGAAGTAGATGACTCCGGGGAAGATCGCCTCGGGAAAATCCGCGCCGAGGAACAGCGCGCGGCTGCCGGGCGGAGCCGACTTTTTGAGGGCCTCGGCCAGCACGAAGCGGTCGACGCGGCGGTTGCGGTACTCCCGTTCGCTGACGATCCGCAGGGCGGCGCGCCAGGGGACTTCGTCGAGGCGCAGGAAAGTGACCGGCGAGCCGCGCCAGAGCGGGATCAACGGCGTCCAGTTGACGGCGGCGTGGACGGCCAACAATGCGACGCCGACGGGCCAGGCGGCGCGGCCGAGTCGCAAAATCGCCTGCGCCATCAGCAAGGCGACGAAGACGAGGCCGGGGATCAGGAAACGTGTTCCCGCGTTCGAGAGCCACGGCAGCGTCGTGACCGCCGCTGCAACCGCAAGCGGGCCCGCGCGAGGAGTTCCCCACGCGAGAAGCAGCAGAAAGGGCGCAATCAGGAAGACGGGGCCGACGATGCCGCCCGTGCGGCGTCCGTCGAGGGTGACGTCGAAGACTTTGGCGATCTTGTCGCGCCATCCCTGGCGCTCATCCGGGTTGCGGTAGTCGGTGAGAAAGTCGCGGTAGCGCCGCTCCCAGTCGAGGGTGACGTAGGGGTTGGGGAACTGCTTGTTGAAGAAGGGGGCGAGCGGGCTGTGGGCGATCACCAGATTGCGGCCAACCCAGGGGGCGACGAACAGGAAGGCGACGCCGCAGAAGGCGGCGACGGGCTTCAAGCCGGAGCCTAGGCCTTGGCGGGAGCGCCAGGCCCGAATGAGCACCGCGAGGCCTGCGACGGCGACGAGCGGCGCGGCCGTGTACTTGAGGCTGAAGCAGAAGCCGGCCAGGATCGCCGTGACGCAAAGAGTGTGGGTGTCGCGCCGTTCGGCCCATAGCAGCAGCGCATACAGGGTCAGCAGCGCGAAGAAGGCGAGGGCGCAGTCGTTGTACGCCATCGTCGCGTCTTTGGGCACGATGGACGCGAAGGCGTAAAGACCGCACGCGATCCAGCCCGCAGCTCCCGACGAGTAGCGCCGCGAAAAGGCGACCAGGGAGGCCAAAGTTGCCAGAAAAAGGGCGAAGTGGACTATTTTGGGAGCGTCTTCGCGGCCGAAGGCATAGGCGAATAGGTAAACCATCTCCGCCCCTTGCGAAAGGAAGCTGTAGACGCTATTGGTCGCGGCGATCAGCGCGTGCTCGCGGTAATAGCGGGCCACGAGCCCGAGGTGATATCCGAGAGCATCGGGGCCGATCTCGGGCGACAACGCGTTGGTCAGCCAGTAAGGCAGGAACGGGATCGAGAGCGCCAAGACGAGCCATCGCCAACGGCGCTCGCCGGCGTCCGCGGGCTGCGATTCTCCGGCGACGACCGAGCGGCCCAGGAGCGCCCACGCGGCAACAGCTGCGACCGCGACCAGGATGAAGGCCGCGTCATGGTAGAGACCGCAGATTCCAAGCAAGAAAACGATCTGACTGAGCAGGGCGAAGCCGAGGCCGAGCGAGAACAGGCCGAGCTCCAGCGGGCGTAGGCCGGTGCGCGCGTCCGGCAGGAATCGGAACAGAGTCCGGCCCAGACACCAGGACACGGCGAGGGTCAGCAGCGCCGCGACGAGAGGCTTTCCAAACAGGGCTAAATCCGCGGCCGTCATCCTGGGCGAATGGTCCGTTTTACAACTTCCGGACGCGTTCTGTCATTGAATCGTCACGGGCCGGGTCGTCTCCGCGCCGGTTCGAACGACCTACAATCAAATCTCGCTATGCGCCTGATTTCGCTTTTCTTGTCGTTGGTTTTGGCCGCCGCGAATCTCGCGGCTCAAGAGCGCTTTGATCTGCTGGTCCGAGGCGGAACCGTCCTCGACGGCTCCGGTTCGCCCGGCGTGAAGGAGGATGTCGCCGTTCGTAACGGCAAGATCGCCAAAATCGGCGATTTGGCGGGATTCCAAGCCGACCGCACCATCGACGCGAAAGGGCTGGTCGTAGCCCCCGGCTTCATCGACATGCACAACCATTCCGACGAGACATTGCTCGTCGAGCCCAAGAACGAGAGCATGATCCGGCAGGGCGTCACGACGATGGTGCTCGGCGAGGGCGGTTCGGCCGGTCCGACGCACGACCCAAAATCGCCGTGGAAGACGTTGGGCGGGTATTTCGATTACGTCCAAAACAAGGGCGTGGCGGCGAACATCTGCTCGTACGTCGGCCAGACGCAGATTTGGGAGTACGTCAAGGGCGAGGCGCTGGAGCCGGCGACCGACGAGCAGGTCGAGGCGATGCGCGAGCAGGTCGACCAAGCGATGCGCGAGGGCGCGATGGGGCTCTCATCCTCGCTGTTGATGCCGCCGTCGAGCTTGGTCACCACGCCGCAGCTCGTCGAGTTGGCGAGCGCCGCGGCCGCGTACGGCGGGATTTATTCGACTCACATCCGCGACGAGGGCATGGGCGTGTTCCGGGCGATCGAAGAGGCGATCAATGTCGGCAAGGGGGCCGGCATTCGCGTCGACATCATCCACATGAAAATCGCCGACCAGAGGCTCTGGGGCCAGATGAACGAGGTGGTCTCGATGATCGACAAGGCGCGCGCCGAAGGTTTCGACATCCGCGCGAATGTGTATCCCTACACCGCCGGGCAAAACAACTTGCGGGCGATCATTCCGCCGTGGGCGCATGACGGCGGCAACGAGGCGATGCTGCAGCGGCTGCGCGACCCCGAGTTGCGCAAGCGGATGAAGAAAGACGTCTTGGAAGGAATCGACGGCTGGTACAACCACTACTTGGCGGTCGGCGGAGACTGGAGCCGAATGTTGCTCGTGAAGCTGACGCAGCCCGAGAACAAGCCGTTCGTCGGCAAGCGCATGAGCGACTTGATCGAAGCGCGGCTCAAGGACGGATCGAGCGCGGGCGACGGAGTCGACGTATTGTTCGACGTGCTGCTCGAGGAAGACGGCAGCGTGCCGACCGTGTTCTTCCACCACAGCGAAGAAGACATGACGTACGCGCTGAAGCAGCCCTACGTGTCGATCGGGTCGGACGGCACGGCGATCAGCAAGGACGGGCCGTACGCCAGCCTGAACCCGCACCCGCGCTGGTACGGCACGTTTCCGCGCGTGTTGGGCCGCTACGTGCGCGAAAAGAAGACGATCACGTTGCCCGAAGCGGTGAAGAAGATGACCTCGATGAACGCCGCCAAGATCGGCATCGAAGATCGCGGCCTGCTGCAGGAAGGTTTTTGGGCGGACATCACGGTCTTCGATCCGGACACGGTGATCGACAAGGCGACGTTCGAGAATCCGCATCAGTACCCGCTGGGGATTCCGTACGTGGTGGTCAACGGCGTGGTCGTGCTCGACAACGGCGAGCACACCGGAGCGCTGCCCGGCAAAGTGATCCGCGGGCCGGGCTATCGTCCGCAATAGGAGCGGGCGTCAGGCCGACTCTTGGGAGGCCGCCTGCTCTTCCCAGGGAGGCTTTTCCGTGACGGGGCAGACGCGGTTGATGCGGCGCTCGAGGCGCTTGCCGAGGTCGTCGAGCTCCGCGGCGGCGAGGCGTGCTTGCACGATCTGGAACAGCTCGCGCTCTTCGATGCGAATATGGCGTTCGAGCAGCTCGGAAAGCTCGAGTAGCAGGTCGACCGCTTCGTCGCCCGGCGCGGCGGCGACGCGCTTGATGATGTCCTCAATCTCACGGTGCTGGTCGGAGAGCAAGTCGACCACTTCGAGAGTGTCTTCCAGGGCCGCCAGAACCGTGGGAAACAAGGTGTTCTCTTCGATCTGGAAATGGCCCTCGAGCTCGACTTTCCAGAGAGAATCGACCATGCGGCGAAGTTCGGCTACTTTTGCTGACGTCGGCTCTTGCTCCTCCAAGCCCTTTCGTATCAGCACGCACAACGCCAGCCCGTGTTGATGCTGGTGGGACAGGGGAACCAGACTCTGATCACGCTTCATGACAGAACAGGCGCGAGGAGCTCTTCCAGCAGCTCCCGATATTGTTTTCGCGCTCGGACGACATCATAACGTGCCTGGACCCACTTTCGCCCGTTGCGTCCGAGGTCGCGAAATTGGTAAGGCTCGTCGGCCAAGCGGGCCAGAGTTTGGGCGAGGCGCATGTCAGCGTCGAAGCCGCCGTCGATGAGGACTCCGCAGTCGCTCGGGAGGGCTTCTTCGATGGCTCCGGCGCGTAGCGCGAGGACCGGCGTTTGCATGGCCAGAGCTTCGAGCAAGACGAGCGGAACGCCTTCGCCCTGCGACGGAATCACGAGTACGTCAAGGTCCGCCAGAAAGTCCTCCGCACGTTCGAGGTGACCGAGCATGCGGAAGCGCTTGCCCAGGCCGGCGCGATCGGCCTTGGCGCGCAACTCGTCGTCGAGCGGGCCGTCACCGGCAAGCGCCACGCAGAAGTCGAGATTGGGCCGCAAGCGCCTGAGCTCCGACGTCACACGCGGCAAAAGTTGGGGGCCTTTGACTGCGTCGAGACGCCCGAGAAATCCGATCAGCAGCGTCGACGAGTCGAGCCGGAGAGTCTTGCGAAAATCCCCTCCGCGAACCCGATCGGGATTGAAGCGATCGAGGTCAACGCCGTTGTGGATGAGGCGGATGCGCTCGGTCGGGATGTTCATCTGCTCGAGGCGGCGGCGCCCCTGCTCGGAGACGGCGATGCGGCGGTCCAGGCTCTCGGCGACGTCAAGTGTGGCGGAAAAGAAATCCCAGTCGTCGTCGACGGCATGAAGCAGATCGGCGGTGCGCAGTGCAGGCAGCTTCTGCTTGAGCGCGGGCAGCACTGCGTAAGCCGCGGCGGTGTTCTGGATGAGGAGCGCGTCGATTCGCCAATTGAGAACGAATGAGTACAGCAGCCGCGCGGTTTGCTTCGGGCTGACGAGCTTGTCGACGTCGACGATCCGGTCGGCGAGGGCCCGCCAGCGGCGCCGCCAGCGGGCGTCGCCTGAGTGGGCGGCAAGCAGGATGACTTCGCAGCGCGAGCGGTCGATCTGCGAGGCGAGCTCGAGCAGGACGGCTTCGGCGCCGCCGACGCCGAGGTGCGGCGTGACGAGAGCGACGCGGCATTTGCCTGCGGGCGGCGGACCGACGATGTAATCGAGAGGCTCCACCACGCCGGCCGCCGCGAGAACCGAGCGAGGCTGGAAGCGCAGATAGAAGCTGAGGTCGAACACCTGGCGGCGGGCGTGCCGGTTGGCCCACTCCTTGGCGCGCAGCGGAATTAAGCGCAGCGCCGAGCGGACGGGGTGGCGCGTCCAAGCTTCGAGCGAGAGCAACTCTGCGTTCGACAGATGCCGAACGATGGTGGAGACGACCGCGGGAAGGCGGCGCGCGCTCACCGCGGGCTCGATAGGGGGAGGCGGCTCGACCGCGCCTTCCGCGGCCGCGGCGACGCCGGCCGAAGAGGCGAGGCAGCGCCAAGACAGCCGCCGAACTTCTCCGCTCCGCTTGGGTTCGGGCCAACTCATGGCCTCGCGCGAGACGCCGAGCGGCCCGGCGAAGCTGCGCAGCGTCGGCGGCGGCGCGTCGCCCGTGTCGCGCCAGGTGACCCAGTCGGATTCCTGAAGGCCCCAGACGCACTCCTCCAGCGCAAAGGGCTCCAAACGTCCGCCGCCTTCAAGCCACAGGAAGGCCGGAGCACGGGATTGCTCGAGCGCCGTGTCTTCGTCGGAAGGCCGCGACGATCTGGTAATCGCGCAAAGTTTGAGAGGAAAGATCAGGCGCGGGCCCGCCGGATGCGACAACGCAAATCGCGGGCTGCCAGCGACGCTTCAGCTTAAGCAGCCCTTCGGGCGAGAGGGCCTGCGGCACGAGGCGCCGCATCAGGGCGAGATTTTCGTCGTGCCGCGCAAGCGCGATCGAGTAGAGGCTTTCGCCCTGGCGGCGGTAGTGAAATAGCGTCCGCGGCAGATATCGCCCGTAGTGGCCGTGAACGCCCATCTTGATGGCGAACGTCCAGTCTTCGTAGCCCCAGCGCATCTCTTCCGGGTAACCTCCGACCTCGTCCCAGACGCTCTTGCGAATGAGCATGCAATACGACAGAAAGTTACGCTGCGTGAGGCGGTAAAGATTGTATTCGCCGGGCCGCTCCATATAGGAGGACTCACCGAAGACGCGATAGTCGGTATAGACGAAAGCCGCTTCGTCGCGACCCTGGAGTTCCCTAAGCGCGGCCTCCATCATGTCGGGCTCGATCTTGTCGTCGGCGTCAAGCGGAAGCACGTAATCCCCGCGCGAGGCGCGAAAGCCGGCGTTTCGGGCGGCGGCCAGACCGCGGTTCGGCTGATGGAGAGCTCGAATGCGCGGATCGGCGCGTTGCTCGACCTGGGCGATCAGGTCACGTCCCGCATCCTCGTCGGTTCCGTCGTCCACGAGCACGATCTCCCAGTTGGGATGCGTCTGGCGCTCCACCGAAGCGATCGCTTCAAGCAGGAACCGTTGCGGATTGAAAGCGGGAATGACCGCAGTGATGAGCGGCGAATCGGACATCGCTCGGCGCGTTCCGCCCATGCTAGCGCGAGACGGCGGCAGTCTGACGACTTGTGCCAGAATGGCGGACGCCATGAGGAAATTGCTGCTGTTTTCATTGATTCTGTCATCGGCCGCGTGGGCGGATGTTCGCCTTCCCGCGCTGCTCTCCGATCACGCCGTGATACAGGCTGATCGACCTGTTCACGTCTGGGGCTGGGCGGGGCCCGGCGAGGAGGTGACGGCGGAGTTCCGCGGCGCACGCGCATCAGTCGTGACTCCAGATTCAGGCCGCTTCAGCCTATACCTGCCTCCGCAAGGCGCCGGCGGGCCGGACAAGCTGACCGTGAAGGGAAAGAATGCCGTCACTGATCGATGACGTGCTGGTCGGCGAAGTTTGGGTCGCGTCGGGTCAGTCGAACATGGCCTTTGCGATTCGCAACTCGAACAATGCCGAGCACGAGATCGCGGCGGCCAATTTCCCGAAGATGCGCTTCTTCAAGGTCCCCAACGTGACCGCCGACAAGCCGCAGGATGACGTCAAGGCCGAGTGGGTGGTGATGACGCCAGAGAATGCGCCGGGTTTGTCGGCCGTAGCGTACTTCTTCGTTAAAGATCTGCACGAGCGCTCGGGTGAGCCGTTCGGGGTGGTCCAGACGGCGTGGGGCGGTACGCCCGCTGAGGCCTGGACGACCTACGACACGCTGCTCGGCGACGAAGAGCTGCAGTTGTATCTGAAGATCTGGAGGCAAGAAGAGCGGGAGTATCCGCGGGCGCTCGCGCGTTACGAGGAGGCGCTGGCCGAGTGGGAGAAGAAATCGAAGGCCGCCGGCAAGGAACTGGACGACAAGCCGCGACCGCCCGGGCGCGGGGCGCCAGGACACCCGCATACGCCGGCGGGGCTCTACAACGCGATGATCGCCCCGCTGACGCCCTATGCGATTCGGGGAGCGATTTGGTATCAGGGCGAGAATAACGGCGGGCGCGGCTTGGGGCTCGAATATCGGCGCTTGTTCGAGGCGATGATCCAGGATTGGCGCCGCGAGTGGGGTAGCGGCGATTTCCCCTTCCTTTTCGTCCAACTCGCCAACTACGACCGCCTCGGCGAAAACGCCGATTGGCCGGAGCTGCGGGAGTCGCAGACGGCCGCGCTCGGCCTGGCGAATACGGGCATGGCGGTGACGATCGACATCGGGCTGTCGGACAACATCCATCCGCGCAACAAGCAAGACGTGGGACGCAGGTTGGCGCTTGCGGCGCGCGCCGTCGCCTACGGCGAGCGGGATCTGGTGTACTCGGGACCTCTGTATCGCCAAATGACCACGGAAGACGGGAAGGCGCGGCTGTGGTTCGATTTCGTCGGCGGCGGACTCGAGGCGCACGGCGGCGAACTGAAGGGTTTTGTCATCGCCGGCCCTGACGGACGCTTCATGCCCGCTCAGGCGCGCATCGACGGAAAGACGGTGCTGGTCTCGAATCCTGAGGTGAGCGCGCCCGTCGCGGTGCGCTACGACTGGGAGAACGACCCGCCGGCGACCCTGTTCAACAAGGAAGGACTGCCGGCATCGCCGTTTCGCACGGATCACTGGTAGGGCTTCGCGTCTCATTGGTAGGGCGTCGCGTCGTATGATTCGAAGAGGCGCTTCGAGTCAGGCCATGGCGCAACAAACCGAATTCGCGATCGTCCCTACGCAGGCGGAGCTCGACGAGATCGAGCGCGAGCTGCGCTTTTTTCCCGTGGTCAACGACCATCCGGAAACGTTGACGCGCGAGCAGATTGATACTTATAACCGCCAGGGTTACCTCAAGGGATTTCGTGTCTTCTCGGACGACGAAGCGGCGGAGATTCGGGCGCAATTCGACCGCTTGCTGGAGCGATATCTGGCCGACGGCAAAGACAGCTACTCGATCAGCTCCGCGCATCTCAAGCACCCCGAGGCCTACGACATCCTGACCGATCCGCGTATCGTGGCCTACGTGCGCGACTTGCTGGGGCCGAACGTGGTCGGGTGGGGCTCGCATTTCTTCTGCAAGATGCCGCATGACGGCAAAAAAGTCTCGTGGCATCAAGATGCCAGCTATTGGCCGGTGACGCCGACGAAAACCTGCACGGTGTGGCTGGCGATCGACGACGCGGACGTCGACAACGCCTGTATGAGGTTCGTCCCCGGATCGCATTTGGCCGGGCACATCGAGTACGAGACCAGCGACACGGATGAAGGCAACGTGTTGGACCAGACCGTGGCCGACATCGACCGCTTCGGCGAACCGGTGGACGACGAGCTAAGGGCGGGCGAGATCTCGCTGCACGCGGACCTGCTGTTGCACGGCTCGGAGGCGAACGAGTCGGATCGTCGCCGCTGCGGGTTGACCCTGCGCTACTGCTCCGCGGACGTTCGAGCCCACTTGGGCTGGAACCAAAAGGGCGTGGTCGTCGCAGGCGAAGATTGCTCCGGGCACTGGGCGAATCCGCCCCGCCCGGCTTGAGCTCGTATGAAGCTCGAGGACATCGGCTGGAAGGCCTTTTTCAGCGAATATTGGGAAAAAGAGTTCGCAGGCAAGAACTTGATTCCCGGTCGAGTCGCCACAGCTCATCGCGGCTTCTATACCGTTTGGACCGAGCAAGGCGCGGTTGAAGCGCCGGCGCGCGGCAAGCTGATCCGGGATGTCTCGACGCGACCTGTCACGGGTGATTGGGTGGCGATGGAGATGAATCCTCCAGCGGTTCAAAACTTGCTGCCGCGCCGCACGGCGGTAGTGAGGAAGGCGCCGGGCGAAGAGACGGTGCGACAGGTGCTCGGGGCGAACGTGGACACGTTGTTCCTGGTGTCAGGCCTCGATCGAGACTTCAACCTGCGCCGGATCGAACGCTTCCTCGTGATCGCGCATCAGAGCGGGGCGCAGCCGGTGATCGTACTAAACAAGGCGGATGTGACCGCGGAGGCCGAGAGCCTGCTCGAGAGGACGCGCGAGATCGCCCACGACGCTCCGGTGGTGTTGACGAGCGCGCTCGAAGGACAGGGGATCGACCAGCTCGAACACTATCTGCGGCCGGGCGAGACCGCGGCATTCATCGGATCATCGGGCGTCGGCAAATCGCACCTGACGAACCGGCTGCTCGGCACCGAGCAACGCGCGATCGGAGAGGTGCGGGAAAGCGACGGGCGGGGCCGGCACACTACCGTCGGGCGCGACTTGATGATCGCCCCGGGAGGCTGGCTGCTCATGGACGTCCCGGGAATCCGTGAAGTGCAGGCGTGGGGCGAGGAGCGCGTCGAGGACACGTTCGCCGATGTCGAGTCCCTGATCGAACAATGCCGGTTTCGCGATTGTTCCCACCGATCGGAGCCCGGCTGCGCGGTGCGCCAGGCCCTAGACGGGGGCGAGCTGTCCTCGGAGAGGTACGCGAATTACCGCAAGATGCAGCAAGAGTGCAAGAAACTGAGCGAACGCCGCGACGAGCGCGCGGCCCTGGACGAGAAACGCAATCTCCGCAAGGTCCACAAGTCCAACCGCGACGCGCCGAAGAAACGTACCTGACGGCCTTTGCGACGCCCGGATTCATGACGATAGAGTCACATTGACCCTGCTGATTCCGACCCGCTATATTGGGAGTGCGGGGTGGAGCAGTCTGGTAGCTCGTTGGGCTCATAACCCAAAGGTCGAAGGTTCAAATCCTTCCCCCGCAACCAATCCTTTCAACAACTTACGCCAGATCGCTCCGAGCCGTGCAGCGGTTCGTGCACTTAGCTGCTCCGCCCAGGTTGGGCGTTCACCCAAATGTTCACCCAATTTGGGTGAACGCGCAGTGTTCACTGGACCGGCTTGGCTGGCTTCGAGGGCGGATCGCTCCGCTTCGACTCAAACCACTCGTCCATGGTCTTCGCGGCCCGCTTCACGTCCTTGACGCTCACGATGTTGTAGCGGTCGAGCATGGCTCGCGTCCGATGGCCGACAATCTTCATCACAGAACTCTCGTCCAGCCCGGCATCGAGCAGGTTTCGAACTGCGGAACGACGCAAGTCGTGGAACCGCAGGCCTTCGAGACCCGCGGCCTTGCACCCTGTGGCCCAGGCATCCCGGTAATCCACCAGCTTCCGTCCGCCGCGGTGTACGACCAAGCCAACGTTCGGCCAGTCTCGATCTCGGACGAACCGCGCCTCCCTCAATGCTCGTTCTAGATCTGCGTAGATCGGCCACGCCCCGACCCGCTTGTTGCGCTGCTGGGCCCCGGGAGGAAGAACGATTCCGCCTTTGAGGTCGACGCGATCCCAACGCAGACCAAGGATCGCTCCCGCTCTGGCGCCCGTGTGGTACGCGATGACCATCATGAGCCGCACCGGCTCGGCGAGGGCGTCCCGCAAACGCTCGTAGTCGCCGTGCTCAAGGAAGCCCTCGCGGACATTGTCCGCATCGATCAAGCGGAATTTAGGCGCGCTGAGAACGCGCTCGTTCTCAATTCCGATCCGGAACGCGCGGCGTAGCGTCTCAAGCTCCCGGTTTACCGTGGCCGGGCTTGCCCCAACGAGCATGCGAGCCGCTTTGTACTCTTCGGCGTGCGCCGCCCGAAAGCTCGCAGCCTTGAGCCTTCGCAGCCCGTCGAAGTGTTTGAGGCGGCTCTTGAGTTGTGGTAGCGACTTGCGCCCGGATCGCTCGTAGTCGCGGAGCAGGTCATCCAACAGATCTCCTACCGTCGGGCTTTCGACAGCGGCCCGCTCACCCTTCCTCAGTTTGAGCGTCAGCTCGTCGAGGAATAGCAAAGCGTCCTTCTTGGACTCGCACCCGGTCGGGATCTCCTTCCTCTGGCCGTTCAGCCACACGCGGGCGTAGAACTTTCTGCGACGCCTCACCAGGCTGCCGGTTCCGTATCGTCGCCGTGCCATGCACAGCATTCTAGGCTGCTTGGTTCTTCCAGCGCTCGATCATCTGGTCGAGATCGGCACGGTCGAAGAGGATTCTCCGGTCCGGACTTGCAATCGGGATACGCCAGGTCTTGGCGAACTTCCGAAAGCCCTGCACTGGACGTCCTACGTAACGCGCCGCTTGTTCGACCGAGAGCAGGCGGGGCTCAACGTAGGCGCCCAACTCGCTGCGGACGGCTAGGCGAATTGCCTCAAGGTCGGTTTGATCGAGCTGAGCTTTCATGGTGCCGGAGCGAACTCCCATCCAAGGTTGAGGACCTGATCCAAGCCAAACTCAAGCTGCACACCGACTGGCTGAGCATTCCCCCGTTCCTCGACTCCACTCTTGTGGCATGAGCCGGGGCCTCGACATCGAGCGGGACGATTCGCGTGACCCGACGTCCCTTCGGGACCACAGGAGGGAATCGGTCGGGCGCGACCGGGAGCGCTCAACACGGGTAGAGATTCGGTCGCTCGATCGCGACCGTATCCCCGCTGGACGCCAACCGCCGGAGCAAGACCCGCGCGATGAGGTTCGCGTTCGAGACGAGACATACCGACTGCGTCAGTCCGAGATCGACGCCCTGCAGACCATCGGAACGTTCCGAGTCGTGGACGAAGCCGACTTGGAACGGTTCGCCTACGGAGGAGATTCGGTCCGGAAGCGGGAGGATCTTCGGTCTCTGCGCGAGCAGGGACTCGTCGAGCAGCGCAGCATAAGATCGGAGAGGAACCAGAAGATCAGCGTCCTGACGTTGACCGAAGAGGGGCTGGCAGCCGCTAAGCAGTTCCGTGAAGCGGGCTCGAGACAGGAGTTCTATAGGGGCTTCGTCAAAGAGAAGGAGATCGACCACGACGCGGCGCTCTATCGAATGTTCCAGGCCGAAGCCGCGGAGATTCGCGCCAATGGAGGCTCGGTCCGGCGCGTCCAGCTCGACTTCGAGATCAAGCGGGAGCTCAACCGCGACCTCAGCAAGGCTGCCGAAGAAGGCCCCCACGAGTTCGATCAGGCGCAACGGCAGATCGCTTTTCGGCACGGTCTCCGGGTTGTCCGAGGCCATGTTCAAGTGCCAGATGTCCGAGTCGAGTACGAGTCGGACCAGGGCGTTGCCTCGCGCGTCAACCTCGAGCTGACGACGGATCACTACAAGCGGGCCCAGATCTCGGCGAAGGCGCAGGCCGGATTCCGGCTGTACTCGCTTGGCGGTGACTCGTCCGGCGGCGGCTCGCCGGTTCGGGACGAGCGCGAGATCACGGCCGGGATTCTCTCGATTTGATCCATCCCGACCGCCTTACGATCCTTCAACGCAACGGCTATACCGAGCGCGAGGCGCGGTTCCTCTGCCTCGTCGGGGATGTAGGAGGCTACTTCCTTCGCCGGCATTTCAGCCAGTTCCTGGGTACGAAGCGAGGTCGGCCGGAGGCGGCGCTCGCGGCGAAGATTCTGGAGAAGCGCCACGCGAAACTGTATCTTGGCCCAGGCGGCATCGAGCTCTACCACCTGTCGCGGCGCTGGTTCTATCGTGCGATCGGCTCGCCGGAGAGTCGGAATCGTCGCAAGCGGAAGCCCTCCGCGATCCACACGCGCCTGCTCGACTCTGGATTTCGTGCTGGCTGATTCAGACCGCCGCCACCTGCTGTCGGACAGAGACAAGACCCGCTATCTGGCCCAGGAACGCTCTGTGCCCCGATACATCTTGCCCGTCATCCAGGGACGTTGGATTGACCGATTCCCGATCTATTTGGATCGCGAGTCGGCCGCGACACAGCCCGTCGTGAGGTTCTGCTACGTCGATCCGCAGGTGTATTCCGAGCAGCGGTTCCGCTCATTTCTGGAGCGCCACACCCCCTTGTGGGAACGCTTGGGAGCCTTCCGAGTGGCCTACGTGACCGATCGGCGGTGGAACGGCCGAGCCGCTGAGGCGACCTTCGAGCGCTTCGTGGAGACTCAGTGGCCGCGTTCGGTTCGCAATCAGCCATCGACCAGGGAGCGCATTCTGAAGGCGTTTCGGCTCGAGAAGCGGCTGCGTTCACACCAGATCCTCTGCCTCCAGGAGCATGACGGGAGGCTCATTCGAGAGCTGAAACAGCAACTGACGGCCGCTCGCTACGAGTCTTTGTACGGCGTTTGGGCGCAGACGTCGGACCAATCGGTGTACGATCTGGTCGCTCCTGACCCGCATGAGCTTTGGCCGGAGGGCGACCTGGACGTGCATCTCGTCGGCTACAACTACCGCTGGCTCTACCCCGCATAGAAGCCGTTACGCGACGTTAGATGAGCGAGCCGGCTATTTCCGCGTAGCACCCAAATCCACAGGCATATCGCTTCAAACTCCGTCAGGTGTTCCCCTCGCCGCCAACGAAAATCACTGTTCTTCAATGGGTTCTGAGGCGAAAGCGGCCCGCCTTGGGCGGACCGCAGGTCCAGGGAAGGGCGGGAGCGACCCCGCAATTCGGGCCGCTTCGCCGCCCAAATTGCTAGCGCCGCTGATGACGCGGCGCGGGTCACTCCCGCCCTTCCCTGGACCAACACAAACGGAATCACGTCACGAGTCGAGTCGGCAAGCGCGCAACGGAAAAACTCGCAACTGTTTCGCGTACGCATTGCGGAATTAGCGCTGTCGCGAGATACTTTCCTTCACGAATCGCTAGTTATTGCGTCCGATTCGGACGAGTCGGCGAGCTACTTCGCTTCGCGCTGTGCCGGCATCGGCAGCTTCCGTTGACTTCAAGGTCGGGGAGCAGCGAATCTTGACGATCGAGGAGGTTACCACACTGCTCAAGCTCGCGAAAAAGACCGTTTACACCATGGCGAACGCTGGCGAGATATCGGCCAAAAGGCGCGTGCACAGTACTGCGCTCGACGACGGGTGAGGGAGACGACGCCTTCGGCCTGCGAGCCGAGCCGGGCACTCTTGTGATCGTCTACGACCAATAGCCGTTTAAGTTCTCCATCGCCACATTGCCCGAGCATGCGCGCGCCCTCCATGAACACCAACTTAAATAGCAGGAGAGAACCGATGCCGCTGAACCTTGATCAACTCAAGAAACTCGTAGCCGGCGACGCCGTCGCCATCCGCGGCACGGCGACGCTGGAGCCCGCAGGCGGACCGGGGGACAAGGTCTTCCCGCCGACCCACGCGGTGGATGACAAGAACAAGAAGCCCGGTGCCAAGTACGCGTTCGAGACGCGCCGCATCGACGGGCAGGACGCGACATGCGTGCTCATCGACTCCGTGCAGAGCCAGGCGAACCGGATGGAGGAGGCGCTTCAGGCGCTGTGGGCACGACAAGAAGATCGTGCTTCCCGTCGTCAGCGTCGACTTCTCGTCCGATCGCGCCCGAGGTGGGACGCGTCACCTCGCTCACCGCGCCTCACCGCATCGCCGACGCACTCCTGCGCGACAGCCTGCTCGACGGTCAGCTCTTTCGGCTCTCAGACATCGGCAAGTCGTTCACCGACGCGAGCGCCAGGAACGCGACCGCCCTGTTCAAGGTCTGCCCGACGGGGCTCGTCTTCGGCCTGTGGGACAGCACGGGACCGAAGGGCGGCCTCGGCGCCAAGTTCCAGCGCGCGCTGGTCTCCGAGATCGTCGGCATCAACGCCGTCGCAGGGAGCAAGACCGCGAGCCGGATCGATCCGCTGAACATCCTCAAGAAGGCTGCAGACATCTACAAGGCAGCCGACGAGAAGAGAGCGATGGACGACGATACCTCGAAGGCGAAGAAGAAGGAGAACGGCGAGCCGGTCAAGTTCGGGAAGAGAGAAGGCAGGAAGCCCTCCGCAGTTCAACCACGGCAACATCGCGCCCGAGCATCGATTCGGTCGCGCGGCGGCGTAACGATCGACGAGGCAAGGCACACCGTGGTGCTCTCGCTCGCGTCGCTGCGACGTCTGGGGTTCACCGACTGGAGCGGAGGAAGCCCGCACAGTGCTGGCTGCGCTCGGGTTGCTCGCCGTATTCGCCGCGGAGAGCCGCGGACACGATCTGCGCTCCCGCTGCCTGCTCGTGCCGAAGAAGGGCTCCGCGCTGAAGCTCGAAGCGGTCGCCCGAGATGGAAGCACGACTCCCGTGGATCTCGACCTCGCTGGGGCCATCGCGCTCTACAAGGAGGCAGTCGGCAGCGCTTCCTGATGGCATCAAGTTCGACAAGCCTGCCGGGCGAAGCACTCGCGGAGCTGCAGCCCTCGCCGAAGCTCGCCGACCTCGTGAAGAAGAGCCGCGAGCTTGCGGTGGCAGAGGCTGATGTCGGAGACGCGTGATGCTCGCGATCGAGGTCGAGCTCCTGACAGGGCGCTACGCGGCGACCGCGCACAACGATCGCGGACGCGCCGAGTGGCCGCCACACCCCGCGCGCTTTTTCTCGGCGCTGGTCGCCGCGCTCCACGACCACGAGGAGGTTGACCAGGCCGAGCGAGCCGCGCTCCTATGGCTCGAGCAGCAGGGCGCGCCGTCGCTGTGGGTCGATCCCGAGTCGAGGGTCGGGAGGCGGCAGGTGCAGGACGTCTACGTGCCGGTCAACGACGTCACGCTCGGCGGCGACGCGGCTATCCGCGAGGCCGAAGCCAAGGTGGCCGAGGCCAAGACGCCCGCGACAAAGCGGAAGGCGGAGGCTGCGCTCGAGAAGGTCAAGAGAGAAGCCGTCGCGATTGATGCCCGGCCATCCGACAAGGCGCTCGAGACGGCGACAGCGCTGATGCCCGCGCCATTCGTTGGCTACGGCGGCAAGGATGACAAGGGTCGCATGAAGCGCCAGCAGGGCCGAACGCGCCAGGTGCGCACCTTCCCCGTCGTGCTCCCCGAGACGCCAACCTTCGCGTTTCTCTGGCCTACCGCGGATCCTTCGCCGCATCGAGCCGCGCTCGAACGACTCTGCGCACGTGTGACCCGCTTGGGCCACTCTTCTTCGCTCGTGCGATGTACCGTCGTCGACCGCGACATCACGCCCACGCTCGTTCCAAGCGACGAAGGCGACGTCGTCCTGCGCGTGGTCGGTCCCGGCCAGCTTGAACGCCTCGACCGCGCCTTCGCGCCACGTCACGAGGGTTGCGAAGAGCCGGGTGCTCCCGGCGCGTCCTCAACGCTACCGTTCGGCGTCCAAGGTCAGTGCGGCTCCTCCACATACGCGGAGAGCGTGTTCTCGACCGACTGGGTCCTCTTCGAGCGCGTTGGCGGGTCGCGGCCGGTCGCTTCACGCGCGACCGATCTCGCGCGAGCGCTGCGCGGCGCGCTGATCGAAGTCGCACGGCAACCAGGATCCTGCCGGCGACGCTCTCGGGTCACGCGGAGAGCGGTCCGACGGAGCAGCCGCATGTCGCGTTCGTCCCGCTGCCTTTCGTCGGGCACGAGCACGCCGATGGCGCGCTCATGGGTTGCGCGCTGGTGCTGCCGCGTGAGCTCGCCAAGCACGATCGCGAGACTGCTGCTTCGCCTCGTCGCGAAGTGGGAGAAGGAGCGCTCCGACCAGCGAGGGAACCTGACGCTCGCGGGTGGGACGCTCCCTGCCCTTCATCGTTCGGCGCGTGGACGTGTCGGCGAAGGCTGCCCTCGACCCGATGCGGTGGTGCCGCGCCTCCACGCGCTTCATCACCGCGACGCCGATCGCCCTCGACAAGAACCCCGGCAACCTCCGCAGCAACCAGGGCGGCACCGCGCGCAAGGCCGCGCTGGAGGCGCAGCAGAGCATCAGCGACGCTTGCCTGCGCGTCGTCGGGGTTCGGCCCTCCTCGGTCGAGGTGTCGCTCGCACCGCTGCTCCCTGGCGCGCAGCACGTTCGTGATTTTCTGCCGTGGCCTGGGCGCCCAGGGCGCACGCCGCGCGTGCGCGTCCATGCCGACATCCGCTTCGAAGAGCGCCCGTGCGAGGCCCGCTCTTGCTCGGCGCCGGGCGCTACTTCGGCCTCGGCCTCTGCCTGCCCGTGGAGGACCGATGACGCTCTCCACCTCCGACTTCGGCGCCTTCCACGCGGCCGTTCACGGCGGCAAGCAGCCCTTCGCGTGGCAGCAGCGCCTGCTTGAGCAGATCGTCGGGGACAAGGCATGGCCGCGCGTGCTCGACCTGCCGACCGGCGCGGGGAAAACGACATGCATCGACATTGCTCTCTTCGCGCTCGCTCTCGACGCGAGAAGCCGAGTGGAGGAGCGCTGGTGCCCGCGTCGCATCGCGATGGTCGTGGACCGACGCATTGTCGTCGATCAGGTTGCAGAGCGCGGGCGCACGCTCTTGCGCGCCTTGATGACGAGCACGGATGCTGTCGTCGTCGAGGTCGCAGAGCGGCTTCGCTCGCTGACCCGCACGGGCGAGGAGCCGCTCGGCGTGTTCACGCTGCGCGGCGGCATGCCCAAGGACGACGGCTGGGCGCGCACGCCCGATCAGCCGCTCGTCATCGCCTCGACCGTCGATCAGGTCGGCTCGCGAATGCTGATGCAGGGCTACGGCGTGAGCCAGGGCATGAAGCCGGTGCATGCAGGTCTGCTGGCCAATGACACGTTGCTCCTCCTCGACGAGGTGCACCTCTCCGAGCCGTTCCGGCAGACGCTCGACCAGCTTGCGCGCCTACGAAAGCGGTTCTCGGGCAGCGGCGTGAAGACGCGCTTCTCACACGCGTTCCTGTCGGCGACGCCGGGTGCTGGGACGGCAGCCACCCTTCGCGCTGCTCGAGGACGAGAAGAAGCCCGATTCGCCGCTCGGACCCCGGCTGCACGCGAGCAAGCCCGTGCGCCTCGTCGAGGTGGAGGATCGGACCGCGCTGGAGAAGGCGTGCGTCGATCAGGCGAAGGACCTGCTCGAACGGCATCGGACGGTCGCCGTGGTTGTCAACCGCGTCGCGAGCGCCAGCGTGATCGCGCGACAGCTCACGGAGATGCTGGGCACGCGATGCGACGGTTACGCTGCTCACGGGCCGCATGCGCCCGCTCGACCGCGACGATGTGCTCCGCGAGCTGCGGCCCGCCGTCCAGACAGGACGCGAACGAAGCGATGACAGTCCAAAGCGCGTCATCGTCGGCACTCAGTGCATCGAGGCGGGCGCGGACTTCGACTTCGACGCACTCGTCACCGAGGCCGCGAGCCTCGACAGCCTGCGGCAACGCTTCGGCCGCGTGGATCGGCTCGGCAGGTACAAGAAGGCCGAGGGACAGTCGATCGTCCACGACGAAGCCTCGCGTGGCAGACGACGATCCAATCTACGGCAAGGCCATCGCCGAAACCGTCAAGTGGTTCAAGGCACAAGAGAAGGAGCGTCCGAAGAAGCTGAAAGACGAGCTGAAGAAGCTCAAGGACGAAGCCAAGAAGCTCAAGGGCGAGGCGAAGCAGCAGGCCGAAGCGCACATCGCCAGAAAGGCCCAGGTCGATTTCGGTGTCCTCGCGCTCGAGGTGCCGACAGGCGACGATCTGACGAAGCTGCTCGCACCAAAGCCCAACGCGCCGACGCTGCTTCCTGCGTACCTCGACTTGTGGGCGCAGACCTCGCCCGCGCCAAGCCAGCTCCCCGATGTGAGCCTCTGGCTGCACGGACCGAGCTCGGGCCCGGCAGATGTGCAGGTCGTCTGGCGCGCCGATCTCTCCGAGGAGGTGCTCCAGCGTGGAGATGTCGAGGCGGCGACGGCCATCGTCGCGGCGGTTCGGCCTTCTAGCCTCGAAGCCATGTCACTGCCCTTCGTGACAGCGCGGGCGTGGCTCGCGAGCCAGCCCCCGCGCGACCTTGGCGACACGGAGGGCGCGACGCCCGACGACGGCGATGAGCCGAGACGTGCGGGCGACGCGCGCTCCGCTGGAGGGGCGACGAGAGTGAGATCGTCGACGGCGACGACTCTGAAGCCAGGCCACACCATCGTCGTGCCCGCGACCTACGGCGGCATCCGCAGCGGCTGCTTCGACGCCACTTCGACCGATCCCGTTGCGGACCGCGCGGAGCAGGCCAATCTCTTCGCACGCGCGCGGCCCGTGCTGCGGCTGCATCCCGCCGTCATCGAGGAGCTCGGAGCTCTCGCTGCCGCTCGACGAGCCCGAGCGAGGCCCGCGCCGCGCTCGGCCGCCTCGCCTCGAATGACGACTGGCCGGCGTGGAAGCGCCTGTGGGCCGAGAAACTCGCCAAGGGGCGCGGCTCGTTCGTCGTGTCTGGAGATCCTTCCTGGACGGTGATCGAGGCAAGGCGCGTGCCGCTCGCCGAACTTCGACGTGTCGTTCAACCCGAAGAGACGCTCGAAGATGGCGTTGAGTTGACGACGGATGGCGACGACTCGTTTTGCGCGGGGCGAGCCGTCTCGCTGTCCGAGCACAGCAGCGACGTCGAGACGTTCGCGCGAGAGTACGCGACGCGCTGTGGACTTGGGGAGTGGCTCGCCGAGCACGTCGCGCTCGCCGCGTGGCTGCACGACATCGGCAAGGCCGACCGTCGCTTCCAGGTCATGCTTCGTGGCGGGAGCGAGATCGAGTACTTCAAGGACGAAACGCCGTGGGCCAAGTCGGCGATGCCGCCCAGGAGCGCGCGCAGCGCGCAAGCTGGCGCCGCGAAGCGCAGCGGCTATCCGAGCGGGGGCTACTTCCACGCGGTGCAGTCGGTCGCGATGCTCGATGGTCAGAAGGCGGTGCTGGCTGAGTGGCTGAAGAAAGGCGACTGCCACGAGGGAGCCCGACCTCGATCTTGTTCTTCACCTTGTTGCGAGTCATCACGGCGAATGTCGCCCCTTCGCGCCCGTCGTGGTTGACAGCACTCCCATCAATATCTCGCTTGCCGGACACTGCAGCAGCGTGTTCGGCAAGATCGATTTTTCAGAGGTTCCATCGAACCCGGAGCTGCATCGGCTCGACTCCCCGCTCGCCGACCGCTTCTGGGCACTCGTCGCAAAGTACGGTTGGCAGGAGCTGTGCTGGCTCGAGGCGATCCTTCGCCTCGCCGATCATCGCGCCAGCGAAGAGGAGCAGAACAAGGAGGCGTCACCGTGAGCCGCATCCAACTCGTGGGCGTGGACGGCTCCAATCCGCTCGGTTTCCTCGCGGCGTTGGGGCTGCTTCGTGTCGTTCCCAGGCGCAAAGCTCGGCTTCTCCGACGACGGTTCGTTCCGAGCCTTTGTCGACGGGCTCGACAAGAGCGAGTCCGACCTCGCGAGCGCTCGTCGCGGCCGACGCGAAGCTCCGCTGAGACCGGGAGCGCACCGTGGCGTTTCACGTACATGAAAGCCGCGACCAAGAAGCAGGGGCCGCAGGAGGTCGCCGACCTCAAGCCGCCGCCGGATGACTTCAAGCAGTTCCTCGCGACCTGCATCGAGGCTTGGTTGATGGGCAACGATGGAGGCAGCAGACTACGCGGCGGCCTATGGCAACTGACATCGCGGTCGATGGCAAGGGCAACACTAAGCCCACAGCGTTCCACTTCACTGCTGCGCAGCAGACCTTCCTCGGCGCAGTGGAGGGCATTCGCGCTTCGGTGACCCAAGAGTGGGTCGAGACGTCGCTGTTCGAGGGCGCACGGCGAGCGACCGGGCAGCAACCTTCGATGGGACCCTGGCGCCGAGCGCAACTGGGCCTTGATGGCGAACAACCCGAGCGGCGATGGTACCCGCGTGGATGCCCCGTTGGAGTGGCTCGCGTTCCGCGGCCTGCCGCTGCTGCCAAGCTTCTCCGCACGGCATCGAGGATCATCACGACCGGCGTCGTCGGTCGAGGCGATGACATGACGTTCACATGGCCGCTCTGGTCCATCCCGGCTTCGCTGCCGACGACACGCTCGGCGCTTCAGGTTGACTGGACAGGGGGTGCCAAGGAGCGCGCGGCGCGCGGCGTCTTCGCGATCTGTAGTTCCGCGATCCGACGAACGAGCCAGGGCTTCGGCAACTTCGGGCCGTCATCGGTGACGTGCTGATGCGGCCGCTCCTCGTCCAAGACAACTACTGGTGCGTTCCGCCCGAGTCGCTCCTGTCGTGGGTCATGGTCCGCCGGTGTCAGTCACCGGGCCCATACGCTTGGGTCAGTCAAGTAGCTTCGGCTTGGGACTCTTCCGAGGTGTCAAGGACCGAAAATCTTCACCCTAGACTTGCCACAGCTTTTGGGAGCAGGTAATCCCCATGCGCAACTCCTACATCGTCTCCTACGACATCGCCGACCCAAAGCGGTTGCGGCTGGTCTTCAAGGCGATGCGCGCCTGGGGTGATCACTTGCAGCTGTCCGTTTTCGAGTGCCAGTTGACTCCGATGGACCTGGTCCGGCTCCGCGCCGAACTCGCCGACATCATCCATCACAGCGAAGATCAGGTGCTGTTCGTCGACCTCGGCCCCGCCGAGGGACGCGGCGATCGCGTCATCACGGCGCTCGGCAAGCCCTATGTCAACGTCGACGCGCCGTTGATTGTGGTCTAGCCGAAAGGAAGAAGTGGGATGAGCGCCCAACCTGTTCCCGAACCCGCGAAGCGCGACGCTGCCCGATTATCTCCGGCGCGGAGGATCAACGAGTACGTCTACTGCCCGCGGCTGTTCTACTTCGAGCAGGTCGAGGGCGTGTTCGTTCACAACGAGCACACGGCCGAAGGCGCGGCGCAGCACAAGCGCGTCGACAAGGAAGGCGGTTCGGCGCCGAAGCCGGATGAGGCGTCCGAAGAGCCGGTTGTCGTTCGCTCGATGTCGCTTTCGTCGGAGGAGCATCGGGTGATCGCCAAGCTCGACTTGGCGGAATTTTCCGACGGACTGGCGACGCCCGTCGACTACAAGCACGGACGCCCCATGTCCGGCGAAGACGGCGTCGAGGCTTGGCCGACAGACCGCGTCCAACTCGCCGTGCAAGCCCTGGTGCTGCGGGCTAACGGCTACCGATGCGAGGAAGGCGTCGTCTTCTACCAGAAGACCCGGCAGCGCGTGCGCATCGTCTTTGACGAAGAGACGATCGCCGAGGCCGAGCGCGCAATCGCCGGGGCGTGGGAAACCGCGGCGGCGACGAGATTCCCCCTCCGCTGGTCGACTCGCCGAAGTGTCCAGGCTGCTCGCTGGTCGGCATCTGCATGCCGGATGAGACATGGCAGCTGCAATCCGAGACGCCCGAGTCAGTTGAGCAACTTGGCTTGTTCGACCCCAAGCCCCTACCGCCCAAGAAGCCGCCGCGCAGCGACACGCGCCTACTCGTGGCGCCGCGCGTGGATCGCCGGCCGCTTGTATCTGAATTCGCAAGGACTGCGGGTGGGCAAGACCGGCGGCGTGCTGCGCATCAAAGAGCGTGACAAGGTCGTTCAGGACGTGCGCATCAACGAAGTCTGCCAGATCAACCTGATGGGCAATATCCAGATCAGTACGCAGGCCGTGCAGGAGCTTTGCCAGGCCGAGAAGCCAATTTGCTACTTCTCTCAAGGCGGTTGGTTCTACGGAGTCACGACCGGGCTGAATACCAAGAACGTCTTGCTGCGGCGCTCGCAGTTTCGCTTGGCGGACGAAGACTTGGTTTTGCCGGCGCATAGCCAGGAAGCTTGTAGCGGGCAAGATCCGCAACCAGCGAACGATGCTGCTCCGCAACCACGTCGAGCCGCCCAAACCCCAATTGCGCGAGTTGAAGCGGCTCATCGAGCGCGCGGAAGGCGCGGAGTCGCTCGAGGAGCTGTTGGGCCTGGAGGGCTTGGCGGCGCGGATCTACTTCGGGCTCTTCTCGGGCATGCTGAAGCGCGACGGGGAGTGGGATGGGGAACCATCGGTTTCCTTCGAT
>CAWFOP010000008.1:0-86795 GCA_963817465.1 uncultured Acidobacteriota bacterium
GCGCGCCGCCGCCGGTGTTCGGGATGCAGTGCGAGCCGGCGTTGATCTTGCGCATCTCCCCGTCCCAGAGCTGCCAAAGGTCGAAGAGACGTTGCTGGCGCCAAAGGACGTAGTTGCGACGGCTGGGATCGAGCGGGTCGTCGGTCCGCGGCAACTCCAAGCCGCAATAGCTCTTGAACTCCGCGCGGCAACTGTCGCAGTAGCACATGCCCGAGCCGGACCAGCGGTTGATGAAAATGCCGTCCGGCTTGTAGCGCGAGACGACCTCGCGATGCACGCCGGTCATGAAGTCGAAGTTGTACGGCCCCAGCCCGCAGGTCACCCAGCGCTCGGGCATGGCCCAGTGACGGCGGCGGCTGCCTTCAGCGTCGACGGCGATCCACTCCGGATGCGCTTGGGCGGCGTCTTCGCGAATCGAATGCGGGTCGGTGCGCGCGACAACGACCATGCCGCGCTCGCGGCAGGCGGCGGCTAGCTCGCCGAACGGGTCGGTGTCGCCCATCCAGGCGCTGCGGTAGTGCAGCGGGATCCGGGTGGGATAGAAAGCGACGCAACCGCCGGCGCTGAGACAGACGGCGTCGACATGCAGCCGGTCGAAGTAATCCAGCCAGAAACCCATGTCGTACTGGCCGGGGTCATTTTCGACGAAGGCCACTTGCGCCCAGCGCATCGGCTTGTCGAACCAGTCCGATTGTTTCTGTTGAGCGGACGCCGGCGCGGCCCCGGACGCCAGCGCCGCCGCTAGCGTCGCGCCGCCCAAGAAACCCCTGCGAGACACCGCCGCGCCCTGCTCATCGCTCATCCGTTTGCTCCTTACTCGAGCCTTCCGGAGAGACGGCGGACTCGTGGGGCGAATTGTAGCGCGCCGCCTGTTGGCTCAGACGCCGCTTGCGCGGCGTGTTAACCGGCGAAAGCGCCGGTAACCACTTACTTTTCGACTAGGTTTGTCGGCAGCATCCAGCGGTGGCCTTGATGGGCCAACAGCCCTTGCGTGGCGTCCGGACCCCAGGTTCCCGAAGCGTAGTTGGGGAAGTCGTTCGGCGGGCTGGACTTCCAAACGTCGAGCACGGGCGTCAGCAGTCGCCAGGCCGCCTCCACCTGGTCCGCGCGCATGAACAAAGTCGCGTCGTTTTCCATCAAGTCCGAGAGCAGAGTCACATAGGCGTCCGGCGACGGCGTCGCGAAGCTTTCGCTGTAGTTGAAACGCATGTCGACCGGCTGGAGGATCATCTTCGGTCCCGGGTGCTTGGCCTGAAAGCGCAGCACGATGCCCTCTTGCGGCTGGATCGACATGACCAGACGCGACGGTTGCCAATCGAGCGTAGCTTCCGCCGGAAACGCCTGGTGGGGAACGGCGCGGAACTGGATGGCGACTTCCGAAACGTGAGAGGAGAGACGTTTTCCGGTGCGAAGATAGAACGGCACGTCTTGCCATCGCCAGTTGTCGACGAATAGCCGCAGAGCCGCGAACGTCTCTGTCTGCGAGTCAGGCGCCACGTCATCCTCATCGCGATAGGCGCGCACTTTCTCGCCGCCGATCCAGCCCTCGCCGTACTGCCCGCGAACCGCGCAGTGATGCACGGCGTCGTGCTCGATCGGCCGCACCGCATGCAGAACGTCGATCTTCTTGTTGCGAATCTCGTCCGCCTCAAAGGAAACCATCGGCTCCATGGCGACCAGACAGAGTAATTGCAGCAGGTGGTTTTGCACCATGTCGCGCAAGGCGCCGGCGCCGTCGTAGTAGCCTCCGCGATGACCGACGCCATCTTGCTCGGCGACCGTGATCGTCACGTAATCGACGTAGCGGCGGTTCCAGATGGGCTCGAAAAGAGGGTTGGCGAAGCGGAAGGCCAAGATGTTCTGCACCGTCTCTTTGCCGAGATAGTGATCGATGCGAAAGATCTGGGATTCGTCAAAGGCCGCGGAGATGGTGCGGTTCAGCTCCTGCGCCGATTCGAGGTCGTAGCCGATGGGCTTCTCGACGACGAGTCGAGACCGTTCGCGATCCTCCGCCAGACCGGCTTTGCCGAGATAGCTCGGAATGACGCCGAACAGGAACGGCGGCGTCGCCATATAGAAAATCCGCTGCGCCTTGGCGTCCCACTCCTGTTCGAGGCTCTCGCAATGTTCGCGGATCTTCTTGTAAGTCGCGTTGTCTTTGAAATCTCCCTGCAGGTAGCGAATGTTGCGCGAGAACTCCTTCCACTGCTTGCCGGCCTTCCCTTCGTGACCGAACTCGGCGATGCCTTCGTGCAACCGCTTCTGGAGAGCGGCTTGGCTGAGCGCGACGCGATCGACGGCAAGGATCGAAAAGTGAGCGGGAATGCTGCGGCTCTGCGTGAGATCGAACAGGGCGGGCATAAGCTTCCGCCACGTCAAGTCCCCCGCGCCGCCGAAAATTACGAAGATGTTGGGCTCGAGCTCGGCGCTTGTTTTCATTGATCTTGAGACTTAGGACGTCCAGTCGCTGTGGAACGTCCCCTTCCTGTCGACCCGCTCGTAGGTGTGGGAGCCGAAGCAATCACGCTGCGCTTGAATCAAATTCGCCGGCAGCCAGGCGCTGCGGTAGGCGTCGAGGTATCCCAGCGAAGCCATGAACGCCGGAGCGGGCAGCTCGAGATCGACGGCCGTGCGGACGACGGCGCGCAGCGCGTCCTGCGCCGCCGCGACTTTCGCCGACAGCTCCGGCGCCAGCAGCGGGTTAGAGAGTCCGGGCTGATTGCGATAGGCCTTGCGGATATCCTCGAGCAGGGCGGCGCGAATGATGCAGCCGCCACGCCAGATGCGCGCCACGGTCTCGAGGTCGAGGCCATAGTCATACGCATCCGAAGCCGTGGTCAGCAGCGAAATGCCCTGCGCGTAAGACAGGATCATCCCCGCATAGAGCGCTTCGCGGAGTTGTTCGAGAAATGAAGTGCGGTCGCCGTTGAACGCCGGGACCGTCCGCTCGAAGATCCGTCCGGCGGTTTCGCGTTGCTCCTCGAGCACGGACATATCTCGCATCGAGACGGCGAGGTCGATCGTCGGAGTTGGCGTGTGCAGCTCCATCGCGCTCTGCGAGGTCCACATGCCTGTGCCTTTCTGCTTGGCCACATCGAGCACTTCGTCAACCAGTCGTTTGCCGGTCATGGTGTCGGTCTTGTCAAAAATGCGGCTGGTGATGTCGATGAGATAGCCGCTGAGCTCGCCCTCGTTCCACTGGGCGTAGGTGTCGCTCAGCTCATCGTTCGTCATGCCCAGACCGCGCTTCATCAGGTCGTAGCTCTCGGCAAGCAGTTGCATCAAGGCGTATTCGATGCCGTTGTGGACCATCTTCACGAAGTGCCCGGCCGAGCCGGGGCCGAGGTACGCGACGCACGGATTGCCGTCGACTTTGGCGGCGACAGCCTCAAGCACGGGCCGCACCCGCTCGTAGGCTTCCCGCGGCCCTCCCGGCATCATGCTGGGGCCATGCCGCGCACCCTCCTCTCCACCGGAAACGCCGACGCCCAGAAAGTGAATACCCTTGTCGGCCAGGCTCTGGGCGCGAAGGTTCGTGTCTTTGAAGTAGGAGTTGCCGGCGTCGATGATCAGGTCGCCCTCTTCGAGGTGCGGCGTCAGGTCCCGGATCACCGAGTCAACGGCGGGGCCGGCCGGCACAAGGATCATCACGGCGCGCGGCTTGCGGAGCAGGCCGCAGAATTCTTGGACGTTCGCGGCGCCGCGGATATCCCGCTCGCCCGACTCTTTGTTCAAGGCGTCGATCTGGGCTTGTTCCTTGTCGTAACCCGCCGCCGGAAAGCCGTGGTCGGCGATGTTCAGCAACAAGTTGCGTCCCATCACTCCCAAGCCGACCATGCCGATCTCATGGCGTTGGGCTTTCGTAGGCGGCTCTTGGGGCCCCGCGGTTGCTTGGGTCGCTGTCGTCATGAAAGTGCTTTACCTAACGTCTACCTGACACCCACAGCGCGCATGTTGTTTCGTCGCCTTCCGCAGGGCCGCCTTGGAGACGCGCCGGATTGCGCCGCAGCCCGGGACAGGGGTGTGATGATGATCGAATGGGCTTGTCGGACGCAACGGCGGCGCCGGGCTAGACGTCCCAGGGGTCGCCGAGAGCTACCATGCGGATAAGGCGTCAACTGTCGAAGTATCCGCCGTCGCGCAGCGGCGCATTGTTGCTTGATTCGTCTTCCCCCTGCTCACGAATGGATATGACAAGGCGCCGTGCGATGGGCGTCATCTTCGCTGCCGCGGGAGCGGCTCCCCGGTTGCTCGGGCGCCACGACGAATACCTCATGGAAATCCGAGGCGAGCGGCAGGTCTTGAGACGCTCGCGCGCCGAGCCGGTCGCTCCCGGCTTCGGCTGCAAGGTCTTGCTGGCGTCGGGCGACGGCGGTTTTCATCCTTTCGGCGGCGTGATGGCCGATCACCTGGTTCGGTGGGGCTATGACGTCTATCGCTTCGACTCCCAACGCTACCTGAGCGGGTTCACCGGCGGTACGACCCTCACGGCTGACCAGTGCCAACAAGACTTCCTGGGCATGGTCGCCGAAATTCGCGGCGACGACGACGCCCCGATGATTCTCATGGGGTGGTCGGCCGGGGCCGCTTTGGTCGTGCTCGCTGGGGCGGGGGAGCGGATGCAGTCCTCGCTGGCCGGAGTCGCCGCTGTGGCTCTGCCGGCGGAGGGCGTCCTGGGATGGCGCTGGTCGGATAACTTGCAGTTCCTGCCGGGAGTGCGCGCCAAGGGACCGTATTTTCAGGTCGCGCCGTACCTCGCGGAATTGCCGCCGCTGCCGCTGCTGGTGCTGCAGTCGGACGACGACCGCTGGGTCTCGGAAGAGGAGTTCCTCGCGATCTCGGCCGCGGCTCGCGCGCCCAAGCGGACTATCATGATCAGCGCGGGCGGTCATAGTTTCCCTGACGCCCGCGCCGAGTTCTTTGACGCGATGCGCCAAGGCCTGGGTTGGATTTGGGAGAACGGCGGCCCGCGTCCGCTTGACAGCAGGACCGGGACGCATCAGGGACAATAGCGACCGACCAGACAATAGCGAGTGACCATGAAGTACCGATTCTTTCAACCCGCCGCCTTGTGCTTAGCCGCGTGCCTCGCGGCCTGCCAGTCCCCCGCACCCGAGCAATCCTCCGGCGCAGGGCCGTCCGGCGACAAGACGATTCAGTTCAGCGGCGACGTCGCCCAAGACTTGCCCAAGGTCGACCAGGTCGCCGAGGCCGGTCCCTTCAAGCCCGACTATGGCTCCCTCGCCGACAACGGCGTGCCGGATTGGTATCGCGACGCCAAGCTGGGCATCTTCATCCACTGGGGCGTCTATGCCGTGCCGGCCTATGGAAACGAGTGGTATCCGCGCCGCATGTATCTGAACGAAGCCGACCGCGGCGGCGTCAACGTCTTCCAGCACCACCTCGATACCTGGGGGCCGCAGAAAACCTTCGGATACAAGGACTTCATCCCCATGTTCAAGGCCGAGAACTTCGACCCCGACGCCTGGGCGGCGCTGTTCGAAGAGGCCGGCGCCAAGTACATCGTGCCGGTCGGCGAGCATCACGACGGCTTCCCGATGTTCGCCAGCAGCTACACCAAATGGGACGCCTCCGAGATGGGCCCCAAGCGGGACGTCATCGCCGCTCTCGAGAAATCCGTTCGCGCGCATGGCATGAAATTCGGCATCAGCAGCCATCGCGCTTTCAACTACGGCTACTACCCGCGCGACGATTCCTACGACACCGTCGACGAAGCCAACTTCGGCCTCTACGGCAAGCCGCGTCCGGACCTTTACTTCACCTCGGGACAAAACTTCGACTGGTTCCCGCAGAGCGAGGAGTTCCAGGACCAGTGGCTCGTCCGCACGGCCGAAATGGTCGAGAAGACGCAGCCGGATCTGGTCTGGTTCGACTTCGGGATCGGTCCGCAGCAAAAGGTGACCGACGCTGCTCAGAACCCTTGGGCGCCGCACCTGCAACGCTTCTTGGCCTACTACTACAACCGCGCGAAGGACTGGGGCAAAACGGGCGTCGTCAATTACAAGCTGCACGCCATGCCGGAAGACGTGGCGGTGCTCGACCTGGAACGCGCGCGGCTCTCCGGCATGCGCGACCGCTTCTGGCAGACCGACACCTCGGTCAGCTTCACCTCATGGGGCTATGTCAGCAACCACAAATACAAAGACGTCGGGCTGATCCTGACCGAGTTCGTCGACATCGTTTCGAAGAACGGCTGCCTGTTGCTCAACATCGGCCCCAAAGCCGACGGCACGATCCCGGATCAGGAGGCGGCCATGCTGCGCGAGATCGGCGCCTGGCTGAAGGTCAACGGAGAAGCCATCTATGGCTCGCGCCCATGGAAGATCTACGGCGAAGGGCCGACCAAGACGGTCGAAGGGCATTTGAGCGAGCGCCAAAACCCGCGCATGGGCGCCGCAGACATTCGCTACACGACACAGGGCGACACGCTGTACGCGACGGCTCTCGGCCTGCCCGAAAAGGAATGGCGCATCCGCACTCTCGGCTCCGGCTCAGAGCAACTCGACGGCCGCAAGATCTCGGGCGTCACGCTGCTTGGCTACGGCGGGACGCTCGATTGGCGTCAAGACCAGGACGCGCTGGTCATCCAGAGCCCCGGCGAAAGCGCAGGCAAATACGCATACGTCTTCAAACTCGCCTTCGAGTAGCGGCCGGTAATTTGAAAGATGTTCCCCCAGACGCGGGTGAACTCTTCGCCAGTGTAGGACTTGTTCGCCGCGACGCTTTTTCGTCGGAACGGACCCGTGTGTGGACTGGCCCCAGGCGCCTCGCGAGTGACCGCTGCGCCTCTAGCGTCGATTGAAACGGATCGGTCACTGCTGTGGCCGATCTCACCCTCTGTTTCGTCCGGCGGTCCGAATTCCGCTAGTATTTAGGGCTGTGTCATCGGAACGAACCGAAGCGCACCCGAAGAAAATGTTTGCATCTCCCGCTATCAACCGACACCGACTCGTCGCAGCGATCGCCGGCTTTCTGCTGATCGCAGGCGGTCTTCCAGGCCAAGAACCCCCGACCCGCGCTGTACGAGAATCCCGGCCTCGCGGCGAAGCCGCCGCCATCGCGGGGGCCAAAGAGGATCCCGCGGCGGTCGCACGGGGCGCGCAGGTTTACGCCGCCAATTGCGCCGGCTGTCACGGCGCCACCGGGCGCGGCAACGTCGGCGCTCCCAATCTGATTCGCTCCATCGTGGTGCTCACGGACGAGAAAGGCATCTTGATCTCGCCGGTCTTGCGGAACGGCCGGCCGCAGCAGGGCATGCCCAAGCCCAATCTGAACGAACAGCAGATCGCCGACGTGGTGGCCTGGCTGCACGTGCAAACCTATACGGCCGGCAACCGCAGGACCTACACGTTCCAGGATGTCGTAACCGGCGACGCGAAGCTGGGCGAGGCCTACTTCAACGGAGCAGGCGGCTGCAACAAGTGCCACTCGCCCACCGGCGATCTCAAAGGCATCGCCTCGCGATTTGACGCCATGGCCTTGCAGCAGCGCTGGCTCGGGCCGCGCAGCCGCGGCAACGAACCGTCGAGCCGCGGCGACATGAAGGTCAAAGTGACATTGCCGTCCGGCGAAACCGTATCCGGCACGCTCGATCAGCTCAACGATTTCAGCGTCTCGCTGAAAGACGAATCCGGCAAGTACCGATCCTTCTTGCGCGACGGCGACGTTCCCCAGGTCGAAATCACGGACCCGCTTCAGGCCCATCTCGAGCTGCTTCACAAATACACGGACGCCGACATCCACAACGTAACGACCTATTTGGTGACTTTAAAGTGACGTTCCGCCGCTTCCTCCTCCTTCTCGTTTTGCCCGGCGTGCTGTGCGCGCAGGAGCTCACTCCGTCGAAGCTGCTCGAACAGCCCACCGACGCCTGGCCGACTTACAACGGCGATTATTCCGGACGGCGTTTCAGTCCCCTGAAGCAGATCAATTCGTCAAACGTCCACGCGCTGTCGCTTGCCTGGGCCGCGCGCTTCGAGGGCGACCCCAACAGCCGCCGCATCACGATCAAGGCGACGCCGCTGATGGTCAACGGCATTCTCTATTTCACAGCGCCCAATAACGTCTGGTCCGTCGATGCGCGCACCGGGCGCGAGCTCTGGCACTACGAGTACCCGCCCAACACCGGCAGCACGATCGGCAATCGCGGCGTGGGCATGTACGGCAACTGGCTGTTCTTCGAATCACCCGACAGCAACCTGATCAGTCTCGACGCCGCGACGGGCAAAGAGCGCTGGAAGGTCCGGCTGACCGATCCCAAGCTGGATTACACGTCGACGGTCGCGCCGGTGATCATCGGCAATCACGTCATCGCCGGCATCGGCGGCGACCACTTGGACAATCCGGGTTTTGTCGAATCGCACGACCCCGAGACGGGCGAGTTGCAATGGAAGTGGTGGACCACGCCGCGCGAAGGCGAGCCGGGCATGGAGACCTGGCCCAACGAATACGCCGCCGCGCACGGTACGGGCCAAGCCTGGATTCCCGGAACTTACGATCCCGAGCTGAACCTCTACATCGTCGGCACCGGCAACCCGAATCCCGTGATGGCTGAAAAGAGCCGCAAGGGCGACAACCTTTACACGTGTTCGATCGTTGCGCTCAATCCCGACACCGGCAAGATGGTGTGGTACTTCCAGCCGTCTCCGCACGACGTCCACGATTGGGACGCCGTCGAGACGCCGATCCTCATCGACGGCGTCATCGACGGCAAGCCGCGCAAGCTCGTCGCGCAGGCCAGCCGCAACGGCTACTTCTTCGTTCTCGACCGCACCAACGGCAAGCAGATCCTGACGACGCCGTTCATCGACACGCTGAATTGGGCCCTGCCGAATCTCGACGCCAAGGGCCAACCCACCGGCGACCCCGACAAGTTTCCGGCGCCCGACGGCGTGCTCGTTTCGCCGGCCTCCGGCGGCGCCACCAACTGGCAAGCGCCCAGCTTCAACCCGGATACGGGCCTGCTCTACGTAAGCTCCAACCGCTCCTACAGCATGTATTACCTCACCGACACCGACCCTCGGCCGCAAGGCTGGGCGGGCGTGGATTCAGGCGTGGGTTCGGACGGCTCGGCGCTGCTTGCGATCGATTACAAGACGGGCAAAATCGCGTGGCGCCATGAGTGGCCCGGCGGCGGCGGACTGTCTCACACGCTCAGCACCGCGGGGAATCTGCTGTTCACGCACAATCAGCAGAACATCATCGCCTTCGAACCGTCCACCGGCGAAATCCTGTGGCACTCGACGCTGATGGCCTCGCCCAGCGCCGGGCCGATCACGTACATGATCGACGGGCGCCAGTTCTTGCTGGTCAGCGCGGGCGACAGCCTCTACGCTTTCTCGATTCAGCCGGACCGCAGCCGACGCTAGGCCCGCACGCCGAGGCGAGAGCCCGGACCCGAAGAAAACGACCGCCCACTTAGTCACCGGCGGACCGTACCGGTTCAGCCGCAACCCCATCTACACCGGCGGCACGATCGGCCTGCTCGGTTTGGTCTTTCTCCTCGACACGGCCACGGGGGCTGCGGTCGTCGCGGTTCTCGCGCTCGTCGTATACAACCTGACCCTGGCCGAGGAGCGATATCTCGGGAAGAGGTTCGGTGACGAGTGGCGCGAGTATCGCTCCTCCGTTCGCCGCTGGATCTGACGCGAGAATAGCGGATCTACGAGTCGGTCAATTGAATCGAGAAGTCCTCGTTGAGCCAACGGGACTCTTCCTCGTTCCAGAGTGTGAAGTCGATCCTCCCATGGTGCTTTGTATCGTCGGCGGATAGGACGACTCCGAACAGGTCGAAGCCCACCTCCTCGGACTCGCGGTCGGAGATGTTTTGCCAACCGTCGAATCCGACGTGCAGTCGAAACGAAAAGGGGAGCTCGATGCGAATGTCGCGTCCATGCGGAGCCGCGACAAACGGGGCGTCGGCGCGCCAATGCCAGGTCTTCGCCGCGGGGCGCTTGCCGCCGTACTTCGCCTTGACCGAATCGAGCGATTCGATCGGCACTCCTTGCTTGCGAGCCGCGATCAGCTTCAGGTACTCGGCGTGAGCCCACAGCAGCGGCATCGCGCTGCCGGTCGGGCGGCCGGGTTGCGCCAGGCTGCCTGATGGCGCGTCCTCATCCCAAACCTGCTCGGGCAGCAGGCCGCCGCGGCCGGCCATTTTGACCATGGTCTGAAGAAAAGGAGTCACGTCGTTGCCGGACAGCAAAGCAAGGTGTCCGATCTCGCCGGTCAGCAGCGGCCACAGGCGACCCTTGCCGGAGCCGTCGAAGGGCGCGCCGTCTTCGTGCTCGCCGTAGCCGTCGTGCGAGTAACGGCGGTAGCCGCGGCCGGCCGGAGTGTCCATTCCCAACTCGCCCTCGACGACCTGCATCGTTTGCTTGACCTTGGCGTCCGTTGCCTCGCGCAGGCCAAGCCGAACCAAGTACAGGAACTCCAGGCTCACGATGTCCTCCGCCGGGAAGCTCCGTCCGCCGGTGTTCGCGATCGAAAGCGTCCCAAGATCGCCGTGAAGAACAGACGGCGGAGCGATGCGAATGTAGTGACCCTCGACCCCGTAGCGCCGGCTCAAACCCGAGCCGCTGACGTAAACCCAGTCCTCCACTCTCTCGTTGAGATAGTCGGCGAACGAGGCGGCGAAGTCGCTCTCTTGCTCGTCTTCGAGCACGCTCGCCGCCGCGGTCAGAGCGGCGATTTCGACGGCGAGAGTGAATGGGCTGATGCCTTCGCTCTCTTCCCAACGATCTTGCGGCGTCACCGGTCCCTTGCGAACAAGGAAGCGAACGGCCGCTTGTATCATCGGCGTAAGCCCGCTCAGTCCGTCGAGCAGGCCCATCTCTCGTAGCTTTTCGGACAAGAGAATCGGAAATGCCGTCTCGTCGAGTTGAACTCCCGTCCAGTACGGTTCCCCACCGGGATAGAAATTCTGGGTCCAGTGGCCGTCGTGCGCTTGGGTGGCGATCAGATACGCGAGCATATTTCTCGCCTCGGCGAATTGTCCGATCGCAAGCATGGCGAAACCTGACTCCACGCAATCTCGCGCCCACACCAAGTGGTAGCCGCCCAGATCGTCGCGCGAGTTGCCCCAAGGTACGCTCAGGCTCGCCACGACCGCGCCCGGGTAGGTGCGGTCTTCGCACATCTTCAGCACGGCCGCGCTGAGACGCGCCTGATGGCGCAGTTCGCCGTCGGGCACAGAGAACGGAATGTCTTTGCCCCACTGTTCCCAGCCTTCCAAGGCCGACCGCCGAGTGCTGTCGAAGCCATCCGCCAGCGCGCTCAAGGCGAGCGTTCGAGCGCCGCTCGACGTCTCGCTAAACGCCAAAGCCAGCACGCCGTCGTCTCGCGCGAGCTCCCCCATGAGAGCGACGTTGCCGTCCGGGGCGCGCTCGAAGGTCCAAGTCATGCCCCCATTGCGCGCGAAATCCTGCCAGCCGTCGCTGGCGCCTACGAAGCCGGCGCTCGCCCGCGAAAATCGGCCGTCGGCGGCCAGACAAAGAGCATGCTCCTCATACTCCGCGAAAAGATGCTCGTCCACCCATGCCGTATTCCGAACGCCTTGGGCGCCGAGGCGCGGAGCAAGCAAGGCATAGACGCGGCAACTGTCGCTTTGCAGTCGATAGCGAATCAGGACGCAGTCGCGGGAGGGGTCGCAGGCGACTTCGAGAGTCAATTGGAAATTGGGACCGGTATGCCGAATCGTGGGAAGCGGCGCAAACGGCGTGGGAGTTTCGAGCGAGTACTCGTCGAATCGCTTGACCTCCGTCCAGCCGGTCTCATCGGCGACCAAGAAGCCCAGATCGCGGATCTGCGGCCGTCCCGTGGTCGGCCAATAGACTTCGTTGAGAATGCCGCGTCCGATCGTGGCCCAAACCCGGCTGGGGCCAAGTGAAGACGTTACGAGATCCTTGGCGCTGGAGCACCAGGTCGGAGCGATGCCCGGAGATCCGAAGGCCTTCCCGCTGGTTGTTGGCATGTGACGAACCCGCCCTCAGTATGGCAACGGCCTTCTCCGGCTCGTCACGTCGAGCGGAATGGCCCACGCTTGGGCGATGGCTGAGTCCAAGCGTTTCGGGCGGGGCCGTCATTCCCGCCACCTTCCCAACTCCGGGGTTCCCGCCTCGGTGAGTGCGCTAGCTCTTCCCGGCGGCGTAGAGGACGCAGGGTATTCCGTCGGTCGGATCGTATTCGTTGCCGAACATATTTTCGAGGGACAAGCTCGTAAATCCCCGTGATCGCAGGTCGTCGCAGATCCGGTCCACATGGTGCTTGTTCTCCGGATGGATTTCCATCGCGACTTGCTGAATTCGCGGCCAATGACGTTCTTCCAGCCCCTTGAGAACCTCCATCTCGGCCCCTTCGACATCGATCTTGAGCAGGTCAATACGCTCAACCGCATATTCATCGATGAACCAGCTGATTGTCTTGATCTGACAACTCACCGACTTGCCTTCCGACATCAGGCGAGCATAGGCCGGACCGATAATTTGCTTGCGGAAGGGAAACAGAGGCGCAAGGTAGACGGCGCGCAGCTTGTTCATCCTCCAAAGATCGCGAAGCTTTACACCGTCTAGGAGCAGTTCAAGGGCTTTGCGCTTCTCCTTCGGATAAAGCGTCGAGTCGACCGGCGAGCCGGCGAAGTACTCGATCATGGCATCGCTCTCGCTCGCTCCGAGACCGAAGCCGAGCGTCGTGACCCGGCTCTTCGCCGCTCGCGGGTACTCGGCTGTGTTTCGCTTCAGGCAGTTGAACGTGGCCGGGACCGGTTCGAAGCAGTAGATGTTCAAATCGTCGAACCGTGACATGAGGGAAAGCGCAAACATGCCGATATTCGCTCCCACGTCGAAGATCGTATCGCCGTTCTTCACGACGACGCCTAGGCCTTCATACCCATGATTCTCAAACAACTCCCGGTGGAGAAACCGGACTGCGGCGCCGGATTCCGTGGCGCCCCACACCTCGAGTCCTGACGGGAATCGAAAAAGCTTCATCGAGTCGGCGCTTACCGCCTGAGCGTCCGTATTCATGAGGACTCCCCTGCGGTGCGGCTCGACCCAGCAAGCGCGCTAGTTCTTTCCGGCGGCATAGAGGACGCAGGCAACTCCGTCGGTCGCATCGTATTCGCCGCCGAACATGTTTTCGAGGGACACACGCCCAAATCCGCGTGAGCGCAATTCGTCGCAGAGCCGATCTACATGCTCCTTGTTCGCCGGATCGATTTCCATCGCTACTTGCTGAATACGGGGCCAATGGCGCTCCTCCAGGCCAGCAAGAACGTCCATCTCGGCCCCTTCCACATCGACCTTTAGAAGGTCGATGCGCTCGATCGAGTATTTATCGATGAACCCGCTGATTGTCTTGATTTGGCACCGCACCGACTGGCCTTCGGACATGAGGCGAGCATAGGCCGAACTGAGAAGCCGCTTGCGGAATGGAAACAGAGGCGCAAGGCAAAATGCGCGCAGCTTGTTCATCCTCCAAAGATCAGGAAGCTTGATGCTGCCCAGGAGCTGCTCAAAGTTGCGGCGCTTCTCCTCCGGATAAAGCGTCGAATTGACGGGTGAGCCGGCGAAGTACTCGATCATGGCGTCGGCCTCGATCGCGCCCAAACCGAAGTCGAGGATTGTGACCCGGTTCTTCGTCGCCAGCGGGCTTTCGGCGGCGTTTCGCTTCAGGGACTCGAAAGTGGCGGGGACCGGTTCAAAGCAGTAGATATTCAAGTTTTCGAACCGTGACATGAGCGAAAGGGCGAACATGCCGATATTCGCCCCGACGTCGAAGATCGTATCGCCGCTCTTCACGACGACGCCGTTGCTTTCGTACCCATGATTCTGAAACAGCTCGCGGTAGAGAAACCGCACCGCGGCGCCGGATTCGGGAGAACTCCACACCTCGAGCCCCGACGGCAAGCGGAAGAGCTTCATCGATTGGGCGCCTAGCGCCTGTGCGTCGTCGGTCATTGGGCTCCTTTGTCGCCGCCGTTCCGCCTCAGGGCGACTCTCGACACTTTGGCGTTAGCATCGGCCGCCCGCCGATCGGCGGTGTGGCTGACGCCAGCCGTGTCGCAAGGAGGCATAGGGCGCCTCATTCGAGCTCCGAGTTGTGCTTGCAACTCCCCCGGCGATTAGTGGGGTGGATGGGATCTGTCAAAAGTTTCCGCCGGCGGAGGGTTCTGAGATTATATCGGCTTCGCGGCTGTTAGCGCGATCAGCGCCTGCTAGGCCGTTCGGCTCTCCGCCGTTTCCGTGCTCACTGCGGCGCCATGGGAACCCGCCGGAACCCTGACGGCGCTCGGAAAATCCGGCTTCCGGCTTCGATCTGAGCGGCAGGCTGACGGTGCTAGCCGAAGGCTTCGAGGCGGCGCGCAAGACATTGGATGGTTTTGCGCGGGTTGCGATCCGGATCCGAGTGAAGTTCAGCCCCGGAGTCGAAAGTTCGCGTCGACTCCGCTCGGGGCGCGGAGTGCGCTTCGCAGAACGTTATGCTATCCGTGGTGACTGATGCCTAGCACGACGTTGTACTCGGAACGGAATTGGCCGCGCACGCGGATGATCCGGGAAGCTTACTGGGCCGTGATACGCAAGCTCATGGCGTGGCGCGTCTTGCGCGTAAGAAACGGCCACTACTATTCTCCCATTCCGTCGCTCAAGGAGCTGAAGCGCGACGAAACACGGATTTTCGATCGGAACCGCCGGCTTCTGCCAGGCATCGATCTGAACGCCTCCGATCAACTTGCGCTGCTCGCCCAGTTCGCCGCGTTTTACGATGAGCACCCTTTCTCCGAGACGCCGCGGGACGACAAACGCTACTTTTTCGACAACAATTGGTTCCGCCAATCAGATGCGCTATTCCTGTACTCGTTCATCCGACATTTCCGCCCCCGTAGAATCGTCGAGGTTGGATCGGGTTTTTCTTCGGCGGTCATGCTGGATGTCAACGAGCGGTTCATGGACAGGAGCATGGAGCTCACTTTCATCGAACCCAACAGCGACCGCCTGCTGCAGTTGCTGGATGAAACGGATCGCAAGTCAGTAGCCATCGTCAGACAGCGGATCCAGGATGTCGACCCCGCCATCGTCGATCAGCTTTGCTCCAACGACATCATGTTCGTTGACTCATCGCATGTCACAAAGGCCGGCAGTGACGTCAACCACATTCTTTTCGAGTTGCTTCCCCGGCTTGCTCCCGGAGTGCTGGTCCACTTTCACGACGTGCCGTATCCGTTCGAGTACCCGTTGGAGTGGTTTCGCCAAGGGTTCTCTTGGAACGAACCCTATATTCTACGGGCGTTCCTTCAATACAACTCACGATTCCGGATTCGATTCTGGAACGACTTCATGATGAGCTTTCACGCCGAGACGATTCAGGAGTTGATGCCGCTGTGCACCGTGCCCCATAGTCACGGGGTCGGCGGCAGTCTTTGGCTCCAGAGAATCTAAGCGGGGCCGGCCGCCGATCGCTGGGCGGGGTTCCCGACTACGACCGTGCTGATCAGGAGAGGGCTTGCTCCCGGAACAGCGAGATCCCAGCGACGCCGGCGGCTCCGGCGGCGATGCACTCGGAGGCGTTTTCTCGCGTGACGCCGCCGATGGCGAAGACCGGGGTCGCCGCCGCGCGACAGACTTGGCCCAGCGGCTCCAAACCGAGGGGCGGGCCGAAGGCGCGCTTCGAGGGCGTATCGAACACCGGGCCGAAGACGATCAGGTCCGCGCCGGCGCGGTCGGCCGCCAGGACTTGTTCGAGCGAATGCGCCGAGACGCCGATCAGAAAGCGCCCCGGGAGAATGCGGCGGACGGCCTCGAGGGGCGGCGCCGAGGCCGGCAGATGAACCCCGTCCAGACCCGCGGCCAGGGCCACGTCGACCCGGCTGTTGACGAGAATCTTCGTTCCGTGCGGGTTCGGCAGACCGCGAACGGCTGTCGCCAGCTCGAAAAGGGCCTTGCCGCTGAGGTCCTTCTCGCGAATCTGGAGCAGCTCAACCCCGGTCGCCAGGGTCCTTGCCAGCGCCTCCAGGAGGTCGCCCGCAAGGGATTTTCGGTCGGTGACGGCGTATGTGCGCATCTCAGAAGCCGCTCAACAGAATTTGAGCGCTTTTGACGCATCCGTGCAACCTAGGAGGCGCTTGGAGCATCCCATAGTTGACAACAACGTACTAAAGTTTGATAATCATAACAGGCTAAGGTGCGGCAACGAACCCTGCATCTCGCGGGTTCCCAAGGAGGAAACTGTAACCAATGGGCAAGATTATCGGCATCGACCTCGGTACGACGAATTCGGTCGTCGCCGTGATGCAGGCTGGGCAGCCGACCGTCATTCCCAACCAAGAAGGCGCGCGTACGACCCCGTCGGTCGTGGCTTTCACCAAGAGCGGCGAACGGCTGGTCGGTCAAGCGGCGAAGCGCCAAGCGGTCACCAATCCTGAAAATACGGTCTTTTCGATCAAGCGTTTCATGGGTCGTCGCTTCGACGAGGTCAAGGAAGAGAGCAGGCTCGTCCCCTACAAAGCGGTCCAGAAGAACGACATCGTAGCGGTCGAAGCGGGCGGCAAGACCTACACGCCGCAAGAGATCTCGGCCATGGTGCTCGGCAAGCTCAAGGAAGCGGCCGAAGCGTACCTGGGCGAGAAGGTGACCGATGCGGTCATCACGGTGCCGGCGTACTTCAACGACTCGCAGCGCCAGGCGACCAAGGACGCCGGCAAGATCGCGGGCTTGAACGTGCAGCGCATCATCAACGAGCCGACAGCGGCGGCGCTGGCCTACGGGCTCGACAAAAAGAACAACGAGACGATCGCGGTCTATGACTTCGGCGGCGGCACTTTCGACATCTCGATCCTCGAGGTGGGCGAGGGCGTGGTCGAGGTAAAGGCCACCAACGGCGACACTCACCTGGGCGGCGACAACATCGACCAGGTCATCATCGAGTGGCTGATCAAGGAGTTCAAGGCCGAAGAGGGCGTTGACCTTGCGAAGGACAAGATGGCTCTGCAGCGGCTCAAGGAGGCGGCGGAGAAGGCCAAGATGGACCTCTCGTCGCTGATGGAGCACGAGATCAACCTGCCCTTCATCACGGCCACGGCCGAGGGCCCGAAGCACTTGCAGAAGAAGCTGACCCGGGCGCGGCTCGAAGAGATGATGAAGCCGCTGGTGCAGCGTTCGCTCGAGCCCACCAAGAAGGCTCTCGAAGACGCCGGGTTGAAGCCCAGCGACATCGACGAGGTCGTCCTGGTCGGCGGCTCCACGCGCATTCCGTTGGTGACCAAGAGCGTGGAAGAGTTCTTCGGCAAACCGCCTCACAAGGGCGTGAACCCGGACGAAGTCGTGGCGATCGGCGCGGCCGTGCAGGGCGGCGTATTGGGCGGCGACGTCAAAGACGTGCTGCTGCTCGACGTGACGCCTCTGTCGCTCGGCATCGAGACGCTGGGCGGCGTGTTCACCAAGCTGATCGAGCGCAACACGACGATCCCGACGCGCAAGAGCGAGACGTTTTCGACCGCGGCCGACAATCAGACATCGGTCGAGATCAAGGTGCAGCAGGGCGAGCGCGCGATGGCGGCGGACAACCGCTTGCTGGGCGTGTTCCAACTGGTCGGCATTCCGCCGGCTCCGCGCGGCATGCCGCAAGTCGAAGTGACGTTCGACATCGACGCGAACGGCATCTTGAACGTCTCGGCGAAGGACAAGGCGACCAGCAAGGAGCAGAAGATCACCATCACCAGCTCCAGCGGCCTGTCGCCCGACGAGATCGAAAAGATGGCGTCGGACGCCGAGTCGCACGCCGCCGACGACACCAAGCGCAAGGAGCAGGTGGAAGCTCGCAACCGCGCCGACTCGATGGTCTACTCGACCGAGAAGACTTTGGCGGAGAATCGCGAGAAGCTCGCCGACGACGACGCCAAGAAGATCGAGGAGGCCATCTCGGCCGTCAAGAAGGCGATGGAAGGGGACGACGTGGGCGAGATCAACAAGACGGTCGATCACCTTCAGACGGCGAGCCACAAGCTGGCTGAGGCGATGTACCAAGCCTCGTCCGAGCAGCCGGGCGGCGGGGCTCCGGGCGGCGACGCGTCAGGCGGAGCCGGCCAGGACGGCGCATCGGCCGGCAAGAGCGAGGACGATGTGGTCGACGCCGAGTTCGTGGACGTCGATGACGACAAGGGCAAAAGCTGAGCCCGCTCGCGCCGTGATAGGAGTCAAATTGGCGGGAGGGTCGAACCACGGCTCTCCCGTTTTTTTGGCGATGTTCGACAGCTCGAACGGAAGCGATTGACGAATGCCGACGACGGAACGCAAAGACTACTACAAGACGCTGGGAGTCAAGCGCGACGCCTCGGCGGATGACATCCGCAAGGCGTACCGCAAGCTCGCGCGCAAGTATCACCCGGACGTGAACCCCGGCGACAAGGCGGCCGAGGACCGCTTCAAAGACTTGCAGGAAGCCCACGACGTCTTGAGCGACAAGAAGAAGCGCGAGATGTACGACCAGATGGGCTTCTACGCTCCGGGCGGATTCCCGGGGGCGGGGCAGGCGGGCGGCAAGCCGGGCGATTTCGGCTTCGACGGCTTTGATTTTTCCGAGTTCGCCGGCGGGCATCCCGGCGGCGCCGGGCAGGCCGGCGGCGGATTCGGCGACCTGTTCTCGCAGTTCTTTCGCTCTTCGGACCGCGGTCGCGCCCGCAGCCAGCCCAAGCCGGGCGAGGATCTCGAGTACGCCGTCGATATCGGATTTTGGGATGCGATTCGCGGCACGAGCTTGCGGTTGAACATCAATCGCTACGACGTGTGCGCGACCTGCGGCGGCGTTGGGCAGACGGGGAAAGGCAAGACAACCTGTCCCGAGTGCCACGGCGCCGGGCAGGTCAATCAGACCGTCGGTGCGATGAAATTCAACCTGACGTGCCCGCGCTGCGGCGGTTCCGGCACGCTGGCCAACGTTTGCCCGACGTGCGGCGGAGACGGCCGCATCACGCACACCGAGAACGTCGAGGTGCGCATCCCGCCGGGCGCGCAGAACGGCTCGCGGCTGCGGGTGCCGCGCAAGGGTAACGCCGGGTCAATGGGCGCGGCGCCGGGCGATCTGTACATCATCACCCGCGTAGGAGAGCATCCTTTGTTCAAGCGCGAAGGCAACGACATTCGCATCAAGGCTCCCGTCCGCCCCGATGAGGCTATTTTGGGCGCGAAGATCGAGATTCCGACGATCGACGGCAAAGCGTTGTTGAAGATTCCGCCGGGCACGAACTCCGGCAAGGTCTTCCGTTTGCGGGAAAAAGGCGTGCTGAATCCGCGCACGAAACAGCGCGGCGATCAGTTCGTCGAGGTGCAGATCGTGGTGCCGGACATCCCCGACGAGAACACCAAGGAGGTCATGCGGGAGTTTGGTAAGCTCAACCCCGAAGACCCCCGTCAGGAGCTTTTCAAGCAAGTTTAGAGATGGCGCGTCGTAAAAAAGCGAAAGGTTCGTACACGATATCGGTGGTCGCCGAACAGTTCGGCATCCATCCGCAGACGCTGCGCCTCTACGAGCGCGAGGGACTGCTCAAGCCTTCGCGGACGGACGGCAACACGCGGCTGTACACCGACACGGACATCGAGCGATTGGACCTGATTCTGTCGCTGACGCGCGACCTGGGAGTGAATTTGGCGGGCGTCGAAATCATCTTGAACATGCGCTTGAAGATGGAAGCGATGCAGGTGCAGATGGAGGAGTTCGTCTCCTACGTACACGAGAACCTGGGGTCGATTCCCAAGGAAGCGGCCGATCGCTTCTCGACGTCGCTGGTGCCGGTCAATCCGCGTCCGCCGATTCCGGTGAAGCGCAGGCGCGCGTCCAAGGCGAGCTCGAACAGCGGCAAATAGTCGGCGATTATTGAAACCGAATCGAGTTGGCCATTCTTTCGAAAGTCGGTTGGAGCTGCGCGAAATTTTGCTGCGGTCCCACGAAGATCATGTAGAACAGGCCGCCGGGCCGCTGCACGGTCAGCAGCGCGTCTCTCTCGGCTCCGCCGTAGGGCGATTGGCCGGTGAGGCCGACGATCATTCCGTTCGAGCCGCCGACCGTAATCTTGCTCGGTTCGCCGGTCACCTTCAAATTGCGGTTCGACTCTTGCAGTTGCTGGATGAGCTCCCAGGTGCCGTTGAGCAGGTCGGTGCGATAGCGCGGCGCGAAGCTGCTCAGCACGGCGCCGTAGCCGACCGAGGCTGTTCCGTTCGAAGAGACGATGCCGTTTTGGGGCGCGATCGTGACGGCTTTGGAGCCTTGGCCGCCGTAAGCTTGCCAGCTTTGGGGCGCCTCGATCGAGAATGAGCCGCCGTTGAGTCGCCGGAAGGCTCCGCTGGGGGCGCTCGGCGGGGAGCTGCTGGCCACGGCCATTTCCGGCTGCTGAATCTTCTTGGGAGGCGGCAACTGCGCCACGAGTTGTTGCGCTTGGTCGTATTGGCCGGTGCTATAGCCGTAGGTCCCCGGGGGGAAGGTCTGCATTTCCGCCTTCACCAGCTCGACGCGATTGCCCGGGTCGGGGTGGGAGGAGAGGAACACCGGTTCGCGCGGGCCGCCTTCGGCCGCCAGCTTCTCGAAAAACCGCGCCTCTTGCAGCGGGTCGTAGCCGGCTTCGGACATGATGTGCGCGCCAAGCGCGTCGGCCTCCTTCTCGGCTCCGCGCGAGTACTTCATGATCAGGGCGTTGAGGCCGAGCCCAAGACCGATCTGCCCGGCCTGAGCCAGCACGCCTCCGTCGCCGAGCATCGCGCCCGCGATCGCCGCCGGCAACTGGATCATTTGCTGCTTGGAAGCCTGGCTTGTGGCGTGTCGTAGCGCGACGTGCGAGATCTCGTGCGCGAGAACGCCGGCAAGTTGCGCCTCGTTGTCGGTCGCGTCGAGTAGCCCGCTATGAACGAAGATGGGACCGCCGGGCAAGGCGAACGCATTGATCGACGGCTCGTTGATCAACGTGAACTCGTAAGGGTAGTCTTCGGCTTGCGGCTGGCTCGCCAGCCGTTGGCCGACCGCCTTGACGTAGTTCTGCAGGCGCTGGTTGTCGACCACGTCGACCTGCTGACGAACTTCGGCGGCCGCCTCCTTGCCGAGTTCGACGTCTTGTTGCTTCGAGAAGACATTGTAGCCGGGCGTCAGCGGGTCGCCCGGCTGGCGCGTCGCGCACGAAAGGGCCGAAAACAGGACGAAGAGAACGAGCAGGCTATTTTGCCGGCGGACGATGTGTCTCATTTCGAACGTACGATCCCCGAGGGCGGGATCGTGTTTCGTCCTATCGTAAACCGCTACTTCTTGATCAGCGTGATCTTCTCGAGTCTCAAGCCAGCCGATTTGTCGTCGTCGGGCAGTCCGAACGTGATGTGCTGGGAATCCGGGCCGACGTGGATCACGCCCTCGACCGGCTTGGTGACGAACTTGCCGCCAGTACCCTCGATGGCGCCTCTGAGCGCGGTGGGAGGCGGGCCGTTCGATTGCGAAACGCCGATTTGGAACGGGCTGCCGGCGATGGCGTTGTCGCAGGCGTAAGTGACTTCGACGCCGTAGTCGCCGTCGAGCGCGCCGTAGTTGTACCACCACAGCTCGTTCTGGAAAGTATCGGCGTGGTTGAAGCCGCTGGCGCTCTTCGACGGCTTGTCGTAGCGCAACTCTTCGCCGCGCAGGCGGGCCGTCCAAGAGTAGAGGTCGAGGCGCTCGGGCAGCTCGTCGCGTCCGAAGCCGGGAGCGACGCGCGGCTGCTCGTCGGCGATGTCGAGCGCGATGACGCTGTCGTACGGGTCGACAGGCTCAGCCGGCAAAGTGAAGCTCACGAGCCGTGCCGTTGCGCTCGAATGGAACCGCTTGGCCGTTGGCGAGAAACGTGGCCTTGGTGATGTCGCTCTCGAGGCCGTCGAACGTGAAGCTTGCGCCGGGCCAATTGATGATGTGCAGATAGACCTTGCCCGGCTTGACGGTGGCGCGCCAAGTCACGTCGGGGAAATAGAACGGGCTTGGCGACGTGCCGTAGATCGCCTCGCCGTTGACGTCGATCCACTTGCCGATGGTGCGCAAGATATCTTGGCTGGCTTGCGGGATCACGCCTTCCGCGGTGGGGCCGACGTTGAGCAAGTAGTTGCCGCCCTTGCTGACGATGTCGGCGAGCTTGGCGATCAGATCGGCGGGGTCCTTCCAGTTGTCGTCGTTCTTCTTGAAGCCCCAGGTGTCGTTGAGCGTCGCAGGGACTTCCCATTTGACGTCCGTATAGGGCTGGATCGGGATGGCGTTGTCGCCGGTTTGGGTGTAGTCGCCCTGGCCGTGGCCGATGCGGCTGTTGAGCAGGCACGAGGGCTGCAGCTCCTTGACCTCTTTGCGCAGCTCGATGGTCTGCTGTTCGGAGAGCAGGCCGGGCGTGTCAAACCAGATCAGGGCCAGCTTGCCGTAGCCGGTGAGCAGCTCTTTGACTTGCGGCAAGACCTTGTTTTGGAGGTAGATCTGGGGGTCGCGCTCGACGGGGAAGTCCCAGTCGTTGCCGCGTCCGTTGGGCTCGTGCCAGTCCTGGTCTTGCGAATAGTAGAAGCCGAAGCCGATGCCTTTGTCATCGCAGGCGGCTGAGAGCTCCTTCATCGGGTCGCGGCCGAAAGGAGTTGCGTCGACGATGTTGTACTTCGAGACCTTCGAGCCGTACATGGCGAAGCCGTCGTGGTGCTTGGCGGTGATGACCAGGTAGCGCATGCCGGCGTCCTTGGCGAGCTGCGCCCAGGCGTCGGCGTCGAACTTGACGGGGTTGAACTGCTTGGCGAGCTGCTCGTATTCGCCGACGGGGATCTTGGCGCGGTTCATGATCCACTCGCCGATGCCGCGGACGTATTTGCCCTTCCACTCGCCGGCGGGGACGGCGTACAGGCCCCAGTGGATGAACATGCCGAACTTGTTGTTGTCGAACCGCTCGAGGGCTGCGGCCGTGGGGTCTTGCTCCGTCTTGGCTTCGGGCGTGGGCGGGCCGCCTCCGCACGAGAAGAGCGCCGCGGCGAGGACGGCGAGGACGACGATGTGGCGCAAACGTGGCATTGGGGACACTCCGGCGGCATTGTAGCGAACGAGGCGCCGCGTTGTCATACGTTATAGATAGCGTTACCAGCGCGCCGCCGGCATTTTCGAGCCGCCAGGTTTCGCGCAAGGAGGCTAAAATCGACACGTCCAGCCCGCGGGCGGAAGGATTTGCCCCCACCCGAACCACACTCGTTTGACGTTGCCCGCTCCCAGGTTCGGGACCAACTCGCCCGCTTGCTGTCGAGCCGGCAGCTTGTCAACGCTCCTCGCTTGAGCCGCTTCCTTGCCTACGTCACGACCCGGACGGTCAACGGCGACGCTGATGCGCTCAAGGAGTCCGCCATCGGCTTGGAAGTCTTCGACCGGCGGCCGTCGACCTATGACCCTGGCACGAACCCCATTGTCAGGGTGCAGGCCTCGCGACTGCGGGCCAAACTCGCGAGCTACTACGAACAAGAAGGGGCGGATGATCCGGTCATCATCGATCTGCCGGTCGGGGGCTACGTTCCCACCTTTCGGCGAAGAAACGAGGACCAGCGCCAACTGAACAAAGGAGAAGCGTCGCTGGTCGTATTGCCATTCGTGAACATGAGCTCCGATCCGGAAAACGAATACTTCAGCGACGGATTGACCGAGGAGCTGACGTACTCGCTGGCGCGCCTGGGATCACTTCAAGTCGCCGCCCGCACGTCGGCTTTCCAGTTCAAGGGGAAGGCCCGCGACGTTCGCGAGATTGGGCGTCAACTGGGCATGAGCAAGGTGCTCGAGGGCAGTGTTCGACGGTGCGGCGATCGCCTGCGTATTACGGTCCAGCTTGTGAACGTCGAAGACGGGTGTCAGGTCTGGTCGGAGCGATACGACCGTCGGATCGATGACGTTTTCGAAATTCAGGACGATATCGCCCGATCCATCCGGAACGCCCTTGCCGTCAAGCTGAGCACGGCGCCCCAGGCGCCCCAGCATCGCACCACAAATAACGTCGCCGCCTTCAGCCATTACCTGCAAGGGCGCTACCAATGGAACAGGCGAACCGAAGCCGGCTTTTCCGCGGCGATCGAACACTTTCAAGAGGCGATGAGCCTTGATCCGCGACACGCGCGGGCTCGCTCCGGGCTGGCGGACTGTTATTGGATGCTCGGGATGTCGGGGGCGAGAGCGCCGTACGATTCCATGCCTCTTGCCTGGCGCGCGGCCGGCGAGGCTCTGGAGATCGACCCCGGCATCGCTGAAGCGCACAGTTCGCGCGGAGTCCTGATGGCGACCCACCATTGGAATGTTGAGGGGGCCGGCGCCGCATTCGAACGGTCGATTGACCTCGATCCTAACTATGCCACCTCGCACCACTGGAACAGTATGTTCCGCTTCTTAGCGAAGGGCGATAGGAGCCGCGCTTTGGCGGGAATGCAGCGTGCGATTCGACTCGATCCGATCGCTTTGCCGATCCACTCGGATCTCGGGTTGGTACTCCTCCTCGTTGACCATCATGAGGCGGCCGGACGACAGCTTCGGCGTGTGCTCGACCTCGAACCGCGTTACTACCGCGCTCACTGGTATCTCGCAATGGAAAAGGAGCGCCGCGGGGACCACGAGGGGGCGATGGAATCTCTCGAGCGAGCGCTCGAATACTGCGACGGGCGAGCGTTTCGAGCGCGAATCGTGGGCTGGAAAGGGTACACCTTGGCGCGCTGGGGCAAGACGGATCAGGCCGAGTCGATCTTCGCGGGGCTGCAATCCGCCGGAGCGTATACGGACCAATTCGAAACGGCTCAGATTCGGATTGGCCTGGGCGATGAGCAGGGCGCTCTCGATCTTCTGGAACGAGCGTTTGAAGAGAGGTCGTCGTTCCTCGTCTTTGTGCAGCATTGGCCCGCCTTCAAGCCCTTGCATCGCCGACAGCGGTTTAAGAAGCTCGTTTCCCGTTTGTCGGTCGCGGACCAGCTTCCCTGATGTAACCGTTACGTTACTGGCTTTGCCTGCTCGAAGGGCGCAGTATGGGCTTGCGGAGGGCTTAGTCATGATCTTGATTGCTGGTGCAACGGGACTCGTCGGAGGTGACATCTGCCGCCGCCTGCTGGGCGAGGGCAGGCAAGTGCGGGCGTTGGTTCGGCGAGGAGCCGACGCTGCAAAGGTCAACGCGCTGCAAAAGGCGGGCGCTGACCTTTATTACGGAGACCTCAAAGATTCCGGCTCGTTAGCGGGAGCGTGCAAGGACGTCAAGGCCGTCATCTCGACCGCCTCATCGACCTTCTCGCGCCTGGAGGGCGACTCGATCGAATCCGTGGACCGAGACGGTCAGGCGTCGTTGATCGACGCCGCCAAGGAGGCCGGCGTCGATCACTTCGTCTTCGTTTCATTCCGCTATGAACCGAACGTTGATCACCCGCTGAAAGCGGCCAAGCGCTATGTAGAGGAGCGCTTGAAGAAGAGCGGGATGGCCTACACAATTCTCAAGGCCTCGTGCTTTATGGAGATTTGGCTCAGTCCGGCGGTCGGGTTTGATGTCGCCGCCGGTAAGGCGCGGGTCTACGGTCAAGGCGTAAACAAGCTCAGTTGGATCTCATGCCAGGACGTAGCCCGTTTTGCCGCGGCGGCCGTGTCGGAGCCGGCCTTCAGGAATCAGGTCCTGGAGATCGGCGGCCCTGAAGCCTTGAGCCCACTCGAGGTGATTCGAGCGTTCGAAGCCGCCGGGGGGCCGGAAATCACGGTCGAGCACGTGCCCGAAGCCGCGCTGCTGCAAATTTTCGACCAAGCCGCGGACTCGCTTGAGAAGACCTTCGCCGGTCTGATGCTGATGTATGCGGCCGGAGATGCAATCGACATGTCCGAGACGCAAAACCTGCTCAAAGGCGGACTGACCCCGCTGCGCGACTACGTCTCGCAGACGTTGCTTCAACTCGAAAAGGCAGGAGCGACTCATGCCTGAAGCGGTCGGGGTCGACACGATCGACATAGGCGAGGTGCGGTGCACCATCCTCGGCGACGGCGCGCTGCGGTACGAGACGGAGTGGCTCTTCTCCCACAAGCCTCCCGAGGCTCCCGAATCGGGCGGTATCGACCTGCCGTACTCCTCGATGCTCATCGAAACAGGTGACCGTAAGGTGCTGATCGACACCGGAGCGGGGAACCTTGCTCCCACTACGGGCGAGCTGCCGGCCGCTCTTCGTTGGGTCGGCGTCGAGCAAGAGGAAATCGACACCGTGATCTTGACTCACGGTCACGTTGACCACATTGGAGGCGCCGTCGACGGCGACGGCCGACCCGCATTCCCAAACGCCCTATACGTGATGTCCGCGACGGAGTGGAGCTATTGGACAGGCGCCACGATTGATCTTGGGGCAATCGCCGTCCCCGAAGCGATTCGTGCGCTGCTCATCGAAGGCGCCAGGCGCTGTTTGCCCCCGTTGCGCGGGCAACTGCAGTTGGTCGAGGGTGAATGCGAGATCGCTCCCGGCGTGCGGGTCGTGCCGTCTCCAGGACACACCGTTGGTCATATGTCCGTGCTGATCCAATCCGGTCGGCGGCAGTTGCTGCATCTCGTGGATGCCGTCATCCATCCTTGGCATCTGAAATACCCCGAGCTTGCAGGGCCTATCGACATCGATGCAACCACATCGGAAAGGACCCGCAAGCAGCTTCTCGACCGTGCGGCGGCTGACGAGATTCTGCTCTGGGCGACCCATTTCTCTCCCCTTCAGGCCGGCCGCGTATCACAAGCGGAAGGCAATGGTTGGGAATGGATTCCCTCGGTTTGATCAGCGGTCGAGGACGGTGAGGACGACGGCCGGCAGCGGGCGGCGGACGTCATTGCGCTTTCTTGGGGGGCCGATCCAGAGCGTCGAGTAGGCTTCGACTCGACGGCCGTCGTCGGATTCGCCGAGGATGCGGAGCTTTTGGGCGCCGAGGGGAGCGTCGGCCGCGGCGGTCACCTTGAGATAGGCGTCAGGGATGATCACGTTGTCGCCGTCGGCTGAGCGGCCGAAGAATTGGTCGGCGCGGAACCCGTCGCGCTCGAAGGTGAGGCCGGGCGGAGGGTCTTCGACCCAGACCTTCACGGCTTGCTCGAAGCCGGGATCGCGGATCAGCAGGACGCCGATTTGAGACTCCTTGCCGCGCACGATCTGCGGATTCTCGGCGTCTGTAATGAGTGAAAATCCAGGGAGCTCAGAGTCAAACTTCAAGCGATAGGTGAAGCTGGAGCCGCCGCGCCCGATGCGGTCACGGATGTTGAGGCGCAGCTCGCCGTCTTGCTCGGGGGTGTAGTAGAGACTGCTGTCCAGATTGCCGATGACGGTGCCTTGGCCGCTCATCAAGTCGTCGTGCTCGGCCAGCAGCTCGCCGTCGGGGCCGAACAGCTCGAGCACCGGGTCGAGGTAGGGCAGGCCCATCTGGACCGCCAACACCGACGCATGAATCGGCCGGCCGGCGCGCGCTTGGATGACATAGATGTCTTGCTCGCCCGGCGCGTCGAGCGAGCCGTTGACCGCCAGGGGGCCGTCGCCGATTTTGCGGTCGCAAGCTTCGCCCTCGGAGAGCTCGGGCAGATCGCCGATCTCGAACATCAGACCGTCGGCCGGACCGCCCGGGGAGTCGACCCAGAGGCGCCATAGGCCGGGCTCGGCGTCGGCGGGGATGTCGAAGTCCGCTTGCAACTCGTGCTCGGAGCGCGCCGTGATCTTGCCGTCGATGCGCGTCGCCGGATCGGGGTCCGGGGCGGCGCGGACATCCATCGTGTTGGGGAAGGTCAGCCGGTAGAATTCGGCGTTGCGCGCCGGGACGAGCCGGACGGACTTGGCGTCGCCGAGGCCGTCGCCGCGGACGCTGACGCGGGTTGTCACGCCGCGGCGAGCGCCGAGCGGATCCGCCGCGCGCAGGATCGGCGCCTGCGAGATGCGCAGCATGTAGCTGCAATTCTCGTTGCAGTCGACGCGCTGCGGGCCGCGGTATTGGTCGACCTCGAGGTAGTAGACGCCGCCGCTGTCAAAGACGTGCTGCAGCGTCGGGGTCTCGACGTAGTCGTCGCGGTCGTCGCTGAAGTCGACGGGTTTCCCTTCGGCGTCGAGCAAGGAGATGTCGCACTCGAGAAAACCGCCGTACTCGATCGAGCGCAGATCGAAGACCCAGCGTTCGCCCGCCTTGGCCTCGAAGCGGTAGTAGTCGCGGTCGGGCAGGTCGGGCAGGGCGCCTTGGATGACCTGCGGTTTGAGGTCGATCGATTGGGCCGCGGGCGGCGTGTCGTTCGGTTCGGCCTCTTTCGAGGAAGGCAGGGCGTCGACGTAGAACAGGCGGCTGTTGGAGCGCCCGTTGCCGGCGCGCAGGCCGATGATGTGCCCGCCGAGGGGGGCGTCAGGCGCGATGCGTACCTTGCCGCGGACCGAGTCGGCGTCGGTCGAGAGGGTTTCGAGCCAGGTGATGGCGTCCGAGTCGAACTCGACGGCTTTGACCTGGTCGAGGCGTTCGCCCACGATGCGCACTTCGACTGTTTCGCCCTGGGCCGCGCCGAAGGGTTCGAGACGATTGACCCAAGGGGCGTTCGGCGGCTCCTGAGCCGTCAGCAGCGGCGCCAGGACGAGGGCGGCGACTGCGAGCGAGCGCGTCATGCAAACAGTTCGGCGATCGGTTGGCCGCCGTCGTTGATCTTCACCGGGCGCCCGATGGTGTGGTACTCGTGCGAGGCGTCGATGCCGAGCTTCTTGTAGATCGTCGCGCCGAGATCTTCGATCGAGATGGGACGGTCGGTCGGTTGCGCGCCGTTGGCGTCGGTGGCGCCGATCACTTGGCCGCCGGGAATGCCGACGCCCGCCGCGGCGATCGAGAAGACGCCCGGCCAGTGGTCGCGCCCGGCCGAGTGATTGATTTTGGGCGTGCGTCCGAACTCGCCGAGCGCGAGGACCAGCGTCGAGTCGAGCAAGCCGCGCGAGTCCATGTCGGTGAGCAGGGTCGCGAAGGCCTGGTCGAATTCGGGGTAGAGCTCGGCGTTGATCTTGTCGTTGTCGCTGTGGGTGTCGTAGCCGCCGTGGAAGACGGTGACGAGGCGCACGCCGGCCTCGATGAGGCGACGGGCGAGCAAGGCGCCCTGGCCGGCGGTGGTGCGGCCGTAAGCGTCGCGCAGGGCGTCGGGCTCGGCGCCGAGGTTAAACGCCTTCTTGGCGGCGGGTGAGGTCACCAGATCAAAGGCCTTCTGGTAGAAGTGATCCATCCCTTCGACGACGCTCGAGCGCTCGACGGATTCGATGCGCGCGTCCAACTGGGCGAGCAGGTTTGCGCGTCCTTGCGCTTCTTCGACGCCGACGCCGGTCGGCAGCGCCAGGTCTTGGACGGAGAAGTTTTCCTTATTGGGATCGCCGGTGATGAACGGATCGTACGACGGACCGAGAAACCCCGCGTCGGCGCAGATGTCGCGATTGGGGATGACGATGAACGGCGGCAGACCGTTCTTCGCGCCCAGCTCCTTGGCGGCGACCGAGCCGTAGACCGGATGCTTGAAGGCGTTGTTGGGACGCTGACCCGAGAAGATGTACTGCTTCGCTTTTTCGTGGATCGCTTCGCGCGAGTAGATGGACCGAATGACGGAGAAGCGGTCCAGAGACTCGGCGCAGCGCGGCAGCAACTCGCTGAAATGGACGCCCGGAACCTTCGTGGGGATGGCCTTGAAGCCGCCGCGAATCTCACGGGGCGCTTCGGGCTTGGGGTCGAACGAGTCGTGCTGGCACATACCGCCGGTGTGGAAGAAGATCAGGCACGAAACGTCTTTGCCGCCGCCGCTCGAGGCCTTCAGCAGCTTCGGCAACGTCACTCCGGCGAGGGCGGCGCCGCCGAGCGACAGCACATCGCGGCGGGAGTAGGGAGCGGACATGTCTCGAAGTCGCATGGCGTATTCCGTGGGCTAGCGGTTGAGTTGGAACTCCTTGGAATTGAGGATGGCCCAGAGGGCGTTTTCGAGGGCGCGCGTTCGGTCGCGGCCCGCCGACTGTTCGGAGGCGAGGAAGGCGGTCAGGCGCTCGATTTCGTCGCTCCGCGGCGGCCGCGAATAGGCGCGCAGGTAGAGGTCGTGGATGATCCGGTCGTCGGCGACTCCGCCGGCGATCATTTCGTGGAGCCGGCCGTGCTTCGCGGCGACCTTCTCTTCGACGGTGTCGCTGTTCATCAAGTGGAGAGCTTGGGCTAGCGACGGCGACTGCGAGCGCGGTTCCATGATGTCGCGCCGCGGGACGCCGAAGGTCGTTAAAAAGTGCGTCGCGCCGATGCTTGCCACGAGCTCCTTGGGTGACGTTCCCGCGGGGTAGCCCTTGAACTCTTCATAGACGCCGGTGACTTGGACGATCGCGTCCAGTAGGACTTCCGCCGGCAGCTTGCGCGGCTGGTAGCGCGCGAAAAGCAAATCTTCGAGCGGGTCGGCGCCGCCGGGGCGGTCGGGCGTATCGGCGCTCAACTGATACGTCTTGGAATTCAAGATCAGACGATGCAGCGCCTTGAAACGGAAGCCGCTGTCGACGAAGTAGCGCGCCAGGGCGTCGAGCAGCTCCGGGTGAGTCGGCGGATTCGTCGAACGGAAGTCATCGAAGGGCTCGACGATGCCGCGGCCGAAGTACTCGTACCACACGCGGTTGACTGTGGCGCGCGCCAGTTGCATGCGCTGGTCGTTGACGACCCAGTCGGCCAGGGCTTCGCGGCGCGTCTCGCCCGGGGGGATGCGGGCGACCGGGCCCGCGAGGAACTTCGGCGGGACGGGCTGCTGCGTCAACGGATGCTCGATCTCGCCGGTGCGCGAGTCGTACCACACGCGGCGGTACTGTCCGTAGCCGTGCTTGACGTGCGTACGCGCCAGAAAGGCCGCCATGCCGTAGAAGTCGTCTTGGGTCAGATTTTCGAGCGGGTGGTTGTGACACTGGGCGCACTCGATGCGCTTGCCCAAGAACAGGCGCGTGATGGTCGGCACGGCCTTGTTGATCTCGAACTTCGTGAGCATGAAGTCGATCGCCGGATGCCAGAAATTGCCGGCCGGGCGCACGGTGGTGTCGCCGACGGCGGTCAGCATCTCGTAGACCGCTTTGTCGTAGGGCTTGTCTTGCCGGATCAACTCGTGAAGCCAGCGCTTGTAGGAGCCGTTGGTGCGGCCTTGCGAGTAGTACTGCGAGTTGCGGAACCAGTCCTCGAACTTGACGAGCCAGTTCGTGCTGTATTCTTCGCGTTCGAGCAGGTCGTCGATCAGCCGCGCGCGCTTGTCGGGGCGCTGGTCGGCCACGAAGGATTCGACTTCTTCGGGCGTCGGCAGCACGCCGATGGCGTCGAGAAAGACACGCCGCACGAAGGCGCGGTCGCCGCTGACCGGGAACGGCCGCACATTGAGCTGTTCGAGCTTGGCGAAGACGCGCTCGTCGATGAAATTGGACGGGGCGATTTGGGGGAAGTCCGCCCCGGCGAGCTCGTCGATGACGAAAAACTGCGCCGACGCGGTCTTGCCCATGGCGCGCGCGAGTATGCTGGTGCGTCCGCGTCCTTTCGCGGCGACCGCGGCGTCTTCCACGCCCGAAACGACGGCTTGGTCGGCGACGGTGAAGCGCACCTTGTCGGTCATATCGCGCGTCGTGCCGTTGGAGAGCCGGCCGATCACGACGAGCGGCTGCACGGCGCCTTGGCCGACCAGCACGCGCTCGCGCGGATACATTTCGAGTCGCTCGAGCTCCGGGCCTTCCGACCGGAACGGCGCGCCCTGCTCGAGCCACTTGAGGATGACGCCGTATTCGTCGGACTCGGGCGTCATGAGCTGTCCGCCGCCGTGCGCGATTTGGAACGTGGGCTTTTTGAGGATGAGCGACTCGGTCGGGTTGTCGAGATTGACGCGGCGGCCGCCGGCGGCTTCGACGATCATCTTGTGATCGGCGGCGGGGTCGGCGGCGTAGAGCGAGAGCTTGAAGCCGTTTTTGCCCGCGGGCGAGCCATGGCAGGCCGAGCCGTTGCAGCCTTTCGTGGTGAGGATCGAGAGCAGGTCGCGCGTGAAGTCGACTTCCATGTCGCCGGTTTGTTGATCGCCGACGCGGACGGTCGCCTCGGTTTGCTCGTCTCCGCATTTCGCGCGAATGGTCGCCTCGCCGGGACCTTTCGCCGTCAGTCTTCCGTCAGCGAACACCGCCGTCGCAGGGTCGGCGCTCGTGATCGAGCAGTCGAGCGTCGCATCGGTCTCGGCGCCGCCCGCGGCTATTCTCGTGACGATGATACGTTGGGCTGCGCCGGGCCCGGAGAGCGAGATATCCGGCGGCTGAATGACGACCGAATCGGCGCGAAGGGACGGCGCGACGCTGCTCAGAAGGGCGGCCAACGCCAGCAAGAGGCAAGGATGGTGTTGTTGGAGCAAGATCCCCGTTAAGGCTAACAAAACGGAGTTATCGGGGCAATAGTACGGGCCCTTCTTGCGCGCGTCCGCGATTATCTTGGATTGCGTTTTAGGACCCCAGGTTCCGCTGCGCTCGACCCGGGGCTAGCCACTGCTTCGTCCTCCGGACGAGGTCGCGCCGGCGTTTTCACACTGGCTCGTGCGTCTGGGGATCTGATGCGCTACACCGCGACTAGGCTGGCTACGGGACGCGATTGCTTCCACAAGGCGATGTAGGGCTCGAGGTCCTTCATCATCTTGTCGTATTCCTCGAAGCTCAACGACTGCGCGCCGTCGCTCCAGGCGGCTTCGGGGTTGGGGTGCACCTCGACCATCATGCCGTCGGCGCCGACGGCCACCACGGCCCGCGCCAGGGTCGGGATCAGCGAGCGCCTGCCGCTCGAGTGCGCCGGATCGAGGATCACGGGCAAGTGCGTGAGCTCATTGAGCACCGGCACGGCCTGGATGTCGAGGGTGTTGCGCGTGGAGTCCTCGAAGGTGCGGATGCCGCGCTCGCACAGGATCACGTTGGAGTTGCCGTGCGAGACGATGTACTCGGCCGATAGCAACAGCTCTTTGATCGTGGTGGCAAGACCGCGCTTGAGCAAAACCGGGCGCTGCACGCGTCCCGCTTCTTTGAGCAGCGGGAAGTTCTGCACGTTGCGCGCGCCGATTTGAATCACGTCGGCATATTCGCAGACCACGTCGATGTTGGTGACCGTCATCACCTCGGTGACCACAGCGAGGCCCGTCGCGTCGCCGGCCTTGCGCAGCAGCTTCAAGCCCTCTTCTTCCAAACCCTGGAAGCTGTAGGGCGAGCTGCGCGGCTTGTAGGCGCCGCCGCGCAGAAACTTGGCGCCCGACTTGGCGACATGTTCCGCGGTGGTCATGATCTGCGCCTCGGTCTCGACCGAGCACGGGCCGGCAATGATCGCGAACTCGTCGCCGCCGAACGATCGGTCCGGCCCGACCGGCACGATGGTGTGCTCGGCCTTCACCTCTTTGCTGACCATTTTGTAAGGCGCTGAGATTCGCACGGCGTTCTCCACATACGGCGAAGCGTTCAAAGATTCGAGGGCGTGCGTCACATCGCCGATGCCGACTGCGGCGATCACCACCCGTTCATCACCCTGTATCGAGTGCACCTGATAGCCAAGGTCTTCAATCCGCTTGCAGATGTAGTCAATCTGCTCCTTGGTTGCGCCGCGCTTCATCGAGATGATCATGTTTTTGTCCTAAAAGAAAAGACCCACTCGGGAGAGTGGGCCGGTCCGACTTCCAAAGCTGTTTGAAGGGAAACCCGCGCCACTCCGGACTATTTCCAGCCCGTAAATCGACCCCAACGGTAGGTGTAGGCGCTGCCCCGCATAGCGTAAGGATTATTATCTACCATGCTGCGCATTGCTGTGTCCAGCGCAAATTGAGACTTTCAAGACTTCGTACCATAGGTCGAAATGCGCATCGGCGTCGATACCGGGGGCACCTTTACCGACTTCGTCCTGTGGGACGGTAAGTCCATCCGAACCAAGAAGATACGCTCGACGCCGGACGACCCGTCGCGGGCCATTCTGGCGGGCGTCGAGGCGGCTGACGAGATCGTTCACGGCTCGACCGTTGCGACGAATGCGTTGCTCGAGCGACGCGGCGCGCGGACGGCGTTCGTGACGACGGCGGGCTTTGAAGACATCCTCGCGATCGGGCGTCAGAACCGCGTCTCGCTCTACGATTGGTTCGGCGATCCGCCCCCGCCTCTGGCCCCGGCCGAGTTGCGATTTGGACTCTCGGAGCGCACGCTGTTCGATGGCTCGATCGAGACGGCGCTACGCGTGGAAGAGGTCGACGCGCTGGCGGTGAAGCTGCGCGAGCTGCGCGTCGAGTCGGTCGCGGTTTGCCTGCTGCACTCGTACGCGAATGCCGAACATGAACGGCGCGTGGGAGAGGCGCTGCGCGGGGCGGGGCTGTTCGTCTCGTTGTCGCACGAGGTGCTGCCGGAGTATCGCGAATATGAGCGAGCATCGACGACGGCAGTCAACGCCTACGTATCGCCGTTGATGGCGCGGTATTTGGATGCGCTCGATCGCCAAGTGGGCCAAGCGCGCCTGCGGGTGTTTCAGTCGAACGGCGGCTCGATGTCGGCGCGGACCGCGGGGTCGAGCGCCGTCCACACCGTCCTGTCGGGGCCGGCGGGAGGGGTGCAAGGCGCGGCGGCGGTCGCGAGGGCGGCGGGCTTCGAGCGCGTCATCAGCTTCGACATGGGCGGCACGTCGACCGACGTGGCGCTCTACGATCGGCGACCCACGTACACGACGGAAGCGGAGCTGGGCGGCTGCCCGATTCGCGTCGCGATGTTGGACATTCATTCGGTCGGCGCGGGGGGCGGCTCGATCGCTTATTTGGATGCCGGAGGCGCGTTGCGCGTCGGGCCGCGCAGCGCCGGCGCGGAGCCGGGACCGGTCTGCTACGGGAGCGGTGAAGAGATCGCCGTTACAGATGCAAATTTGTTCTTGGGCCGCATCGATCCCGACAAATTCTTGAGCGGAAGCATGCGCTTGGACGTCGATCGGTCGACGCGCTATCTCGAACGCTTCGCCGCGAAGGCCGGAGTCAGCGCGGCCGAGATGGCGCAGGGGATCGTCGATGTGGCGAACTCGAACATGGAGCGCGCGATTCGGAAGATTTCGGTCGAGCGCGGCCACGACCCGCGGGATTTCGCCCTGCTCAGCTTCGGCGGCGCGGGAGGGCAGCACGCCTGTGCGCTCGCGGAGCGACTCGAAATTCGCACGGTGATCGCGCCGAAGCAGGCCGGGGTGTTGTCGGCGCTGGGGATGTTGACCGCGGACTTCTCGCGCGACTTCTCCGCGAGCCTGGCGGGTCCGGACGTCGGAGCGACGTTTGGGCAACTCGAGCGGCGCGCGACGGAGGAGCTTCGCGGGGAAGGTTTTGAGGATATGCTCCTGGAGCGATCGGTTGACTTGCGTTATCGCGGGCAAAGTTTCGAGATCACCTTGCCGTGGAACGAGCGAAGCAATTTCGATGCGGCGCATGAGCGGCTGTACGGCTATGCGCGACGAGGCCGGGAGACGGAGATCGTGACCGCGCGAGTGAAGGCTGTCGGCGTCGGCAAGAGCGAGGCGTTCAACCTTGCCGCGGCGTCCGATGAGCAATCGTTCTCGAGCTTGTTTGTGTCACCGGGATGGAGTCGCGAGCAAGATCGGTTTGGGAACGAGATCTTGCGGCGTCTCGCGTGAAGATCCTCATGCCTTACACTAAGTAAGGAATGCCCGCCGCGACGATCACAAGCAAGGGGCAGGTCACGCTGCCGGCTGAAATTCGACGCAAACTCGGTCTTCGGCCTGGAGACCGCGTTGATTTCGTGATGGATTCATCCGGCGACGTTCGGATGCTTCCCAAGAAGCGCTCGCTTCTGGACCTTCTAGGATCGCGAAAAGGTCGGAGCCCGATACGGGCTGGGATGGATGAGCTGACGGAGAGCGCCGCCGCCGCCGTGGCGGAGGATTGGGAGCGCATTCGCTCGCAGGACTCCTGATGCGCGCGGTCGATACGAATGTGCTGCTCAGGTTGCACCTGATGGACGATGAGCGTCACGGCGCGGCGGTCACTCGCTTCGTGCGGCGACGGCAGAAAGTCAACGAGCCGATCTTCGTTAGCCTCGTCGTGCTGTGCGAGGTCGCATGGGTTCTGCGCCGCACCTATCGATTTGATCGTTCAGAGGTCGCCGAGGTGCTGAACGGTTTGCTGGACACGGATCTGATCATCGTCGAACAGGCGGACCTCGTTCGAGAAGCGATCGCGCTCTACGGCGAGGGCCCCGGAGACTTTGCGGATCATGTCATCGGTCTAGTCGGCCAAGCCGCCGGCTGTCGTGATACGGTCACCTTCGATCGGGCGCTGCGGACCGTGCACGGATTCACGCAGCTGCGCTGACTCCCTGCGGTTTCCGGTAAGCAAGCGAAAGTCGCTAAGATAGCGGATTCCGCCTTTTGCAGCTATGGCCGCCGCTCGCCCGAATATCATTTTCATCATCACCGACCAGCAGCGCTTCGATACGATTCGTGCGCTCGGCTACAACTACGTCGATACGCCCAATATCGATCGGCTGGTCAAAGAAGGCGTGACGTTCACGAACTGTCACACTCCGGCGCCTTCTTGCGCGCCTTGCCGCGCGGCGTTGTTCATGGGGCAATATCCGCACAACACCGGCGTGCTCAAGAACGGCGACGCCTGGGATCGCAGTTGGGTCGAGCTGCTGAACGACGCGGGCTATTTCTGCGTCAGCGTCGGCAAGATGCACCAAGTGCCGTACACGGCGATGGGAGGCTTCGATCAGCGCTATACGGTGGAGAATAAGGACCGCTTCATGGAAGGACGCTATTTCTTCGATGAGTGGGACAAAGCCATCAAGGCGAACGGCTGCACGAAGCCCGGCCGGCTGAGTTACCGCAATCTGTCGGACTACAAGGATCGGCTGGGCGCGTTCGAGTGGCAACTTCCCGAGCGGCTGCATGCCGATGTCTTCACCGCCGACACCGCATGCTGGTGGCTCAAGAGCTATCCGCAGGCCGAGCCGCTGTTCCTGCAGATCGGCTTCCCCGGCCCGCATCCGCCGTACGATCCTCCCGCCGAACGAGCCGAGAAGTATATGAAGCGCGACCTGCCGTTGATGGAGGTCACGCAAGAGGAGCTCGACGCGCAGCCCGAGCCTTATAAGGCGATGATCGACCACAACTGCGAAGTCGATCACGACTCGGTCGTGCATTTGAAAAACCCGACGGAGGAGCAACGCAAGCGCCAGCGCGCCTACTACATGGCCAACGTCGAGATGATCGACGACGGCGTGGGGAAGATACTCGACACGCTCGATGAGACGGGCTACTTGAACAATTCGATCGTGATCTTCACCTCCGATCACGGCGATGCGCTGACCGACCACGGCCACAGCCAAAAATGGACGTTCTACGACACAATCACGCGGATGCCGCTGATCGTCTGGTCGCCGCAGCGCTATCCAGGAGGCCGTAAGGATGACGGCCTTTGCTCGTTGATGGACATTGGTCCGACGATTCTCGAGATGGCGGGCGTCGAAGTCCCCGCGAAGATGGAGGCTCGGTCGCTGTTGCCGGCGCTCGAGGGCGAGCAGTGGGAGCCGCGCAAGTACGTCTTCAGCGAACAGTCGCGTGACACGAACTTTACATCGAGCGACTACGAGACGATGGTGCGCGGCAAGGATTGGAAGCTGGTGCACTTCGTCGATTCGCCCGACGGCCAGCTTTTCGACCTGGCCAACGACCCGGAAGAGGTCGACAATCTGTGGCGGTCGACGGCGCCCGAACATCAGCGCAAGAAGCGCGAGTTGCTCGACGCCCTCCTGCAGTGGCGCATGCGCTCGGCCTACGAACAGTCGGGTTGGCGGAACAGTTGGCCGCCGCAGAAGGTTCACTGAATCGCGAGGGTTTCACGCGGGTTCGAGTAGGGCGGGGCTGACCGCCGTGAATCGAGTGAGCTTCGCCGTGCCGCAGGAGGGCGCGCCGACCCGAGACCGTCCACGAACGGTCGCCAGCCCTACCTGGATGCGGCCTTGCGGGCGACATCGAGGTTGCGCTGAGTCTCCGAGTCGTCGGGCAGCAACTCGAGGGCGCTCTCGAAATCGCGAACAGCCTTGTCGTAGTCGCCTTCCAAAAAGTACTCTTGGCCGCGCAGCTTGTACATCTCGGGCGTCTTGCGGCGCTTGAAAGCTTCTTCGAAAGCCTGCCAGCCCTCTTGCTTACGCCCGGCGCGGATCAGCGCAACCGCGAGCTGCGACCAGATCCGCCCGTCGCCGGGCCTGAGGGCGAGCGCCTCGCGGTAGCGCCGCACGGCCTCGTCATACTGCTTCAAGCTGGAGTGAATGAGGCCAAGATTGGTGAGGAGATAGGCTTCTTGCGGCGATTTCGGCTTGACGTACTTTTCGGCCTCAGTCCATGCCGCGAGAGCTTCAGGCCGCATGCCGTGCTGATAGTAGACGCGGCCCAGCCACGTGCGCGGACGCTCTTTCTCGGGGGACTTCGTTACCGTGTCGCGCCACAAGCGAACGTCGTCCGACCAAACGGCGGCGCGTTGGGCCGTTGCGACCCCGAAAACGGCGAGGACGCCCGCGAGAGTTGCATAGGCCGTCGCGATACGCTGCTCCAGAGCTTGGCTCAGCGCCCAAAGCGCCGTGAGATAAAAACCGATCGCGGGCAGGTAGAGCCGCCGCTCGGCCGCGAAGTCCGCCAGGGGATAGAAGCTCGTCGTCGGCGCCAATACCAGCAGGAAGAACAGGAAGCCGAATACGGGGATGGGATAGCGCCGGAAGAAGCGCAAGGCCGCGCCCACAAGGCCGAGCAGTGCGAGCAGCGCGAACCACGACCAGTTATCGAGCAGGCTCGCCGAGGGCGCTGATATCCGGGTCGAGGTTCAGATTGAACGGAAACAGCAGTTGCGCCATGTATCGGAAATACATGCGGAACTGCGTGAACAGATATTCCCGCCAGTCGAGCGTAAAGCCGGCCGACATCGTGAACAGGAACGGCCTGACGACTACGAAAAAACCGACGACGATTCCGACGGCGAACAAGCCGTACAGCGGCCAGCTCTTTTTGAGGCCGCGCCAGTCCCCGCGCGACAGCAGTAGGAAGTCGAGCATCACGACGGCGAACGGCAAGGTCAGCTTGTCTTGCTTGGTCAACGCGGTGAGCCCAAAGCAGAACATCACTGCGACCGCGGCGGCCCAGCGATTACGGTCGCGCAGAGCGACGAAGGCCCACAGCCCAAGGATGTAGAACGTGCCCGCGAGCACCTCGGATCGGCTGCTGACGTAAGCGACCGACTCGGTCTGAATCGGCGAGAGCAGGAACAGCAGCGGCAAGCCGTAGACGAACAGCGGCCGCAGCTTCTCATTCACCAATGCCGAAACGCTCTCGTGTCGGAACAGCGACCGGCAGAAGCCGAACAGCAGCGCGGCGTTCAAGCAGTGCAGCAGGATGTTGGTCAGATGGAACCAGAACGGATCGAAGCCGCCCGCGGCCCGCAGGTTGCCGACGAAGCTCAGCATCAGGAGCGGGCGTCCCGAGCGCTTGATCGGGCCCCAACCGCCGTTGCGCACGGCGCTCGCCGACTCCATCAGGTCAAAGTCATCCAGGACGAACGTGCCGGAGGTCGCCGGCCAGTAAACCACGCAGCCCAGAACGAACAGCAGCGCGACGTAGAACCACCAACGGGTCAAGATGGAGCGGGACTCGGGCGCAGCGGGGCGCTTGACCGGCCTCGCGCCCGATGGCGTCTCAGCCGTCGCGGGACCGCTCTCGACGTTATCGCGCTTCGATTTTCGCTTGCTCTTTACGCTCATCCGGAACGGCGTCGCCGGGGACAGGTTTCACACTCGCCGCCGCGCCGGCGAGTTGTCAACCGCGACGCTCAGACGTCGTAGCCGGCCCAAACCTTTTCCCAATGGCCTTGCGCGCGCAAAAGCAACTCGATCACGTCCCTCACGGCGCCGGCGCCGCCGGCCGCCGGGATCTTGTAGTGCGCGATGTCGAGCACCTCTTGGCGGGAATTCGTCGGCGCCGCGCCCAGACCGCAGCGCTTGAGAATCGGCAGGTCGGTGATATCGTCGCCGACATAGGCGATCTGATCCGCCGCGTAGCCCGAGTCGGCGATGACATTCTCGAACAGCGGCAGCTTTTCGGTGTTGCCCTCGAACAGGTAGCGCATGTGCGCCGAGCGGGCGCGCTCCTTGACGGCCAGGCCGCCGCGTCCGGAGACGATGCCGGTCTCGATGCCGTGCCGGTAGGCCCATTGCAGGGCGATGCCGTCATGCGTGTCGAAGCACTTGGTTTCGCCGACCGAACCGTCGGGATTGGGCAAGAAGTAGATGCGGCCGTCGGTTAGCACGCCGTCGCAGTCCATCAGCAGCAGCTTGATCTTGGCGGCGCGCGCGATGACGTCTTCCGAGTAGGTTTTGGAGGCGCTCATAGGCAAGCTCACGATTGTAGCGTGGGCTTGGGAGGCAAGCGAGATGTGGAGGAGATCGCCGAGGCTTTCCGCGAGGTTCATGAGCACGCGGGCGAGATCGCTCGGCGCGCTTGACCGCCGGAAGCCGTCACACTTTATCCGGCAGCACGTAAGGCTCGCGATACTCCCGCGTCAGGTACTTGTTCGCTTCAGCGTCGCCTGGGAACGTTTCGGTCTTCGGGTCGAATGTCAGCTTGCGGCCCAGGCGGTATGAGATGTTCGCCATATGGGCGAGCGCCGTCGACATATGGCCCTCCTCGATGTCGCAGTACAGGTTTTCGCGCTTGCGTGACCGGACGGCGTCGATGAAGTTGCGGAAGTGCTCGCCGCCGTCCCCGCGCGGCGCGTCGATTTGAGGACCATCGACATAATTGCGGGCCGGGAAGCTGACATTGGCCATGGTTTCGTTGACCCCGGAGTCGCTGGTGCGGTCGCGCGGCACGAAGTCGCCTTTCATCAGGTTCCAGTTACGGGCCGAAGAGACATAGCCCTGATCCGTGTAGAGCACGTCAACCGAACTGCGCTCGCCGTCGAACGGCGGCGTGTAGATATTCGTCAACTCGACTTCCATGATCGAGCCGTCGCCGTACTCGAAACTGGCGTTCTGCACGTTGGGCGTCTGCTGATCGGAATCCCACACGTAAACTCCGCCGAACGAATGAATCTTCATGGGATGCGTCTGTTTGCCGGAGCCCCAGCGCAGGACGTCGAGGCTGTGAACGCCGGTGTTGCCGATGTCGGTCGTCGAGGTGTCCCAGAAGAAGTGCCAGCCATAGTGGAAGCGGTCGATGTTGAAGGCGCGATAGGGCGCGGGGCCGAGGAATAAGTCCCAGTGCACGCCCGCGGGAATCGATGATTCCTGCTCGCGACCGATCGAGGCGCGACCCTTGTAGATGGCGGTCTTCGCGCGATACACGTCGCCGAACTTGCCTGAGCGGACGAAGCCCATCACGGCTCGCGTCTTGGGGTCGCCGCGGCGGTTGAGGCCGACCTGCACGATGCGGTTGTACTTGCGCGCGGCTTCGATGATACGGCGGCCTTCGACGATGGTGTACGAGCAGGGCTTCTCGACATAGACGTCCTTGCCTGCCTGACAGCCCCAAATGGCGTGCAACGCGTGCCAATGGTCGGGCGTCGCGACCGAAATGGCGTCGAGGTCGGGGTCCTTGAGCACTTCGCGTAGGTCGAAATGCGTTTGGGGCTTGTAGCCGTATTCCTTTTCGATGCGCGCCACATTCTCCGGGAAGAGACGTTCGTCGATGTCGACCAGATAGGCCAGCCGAACGCCCGGAATCTTGCCGAACGTGTCGATGTGCGTCTGGCCGCGGCCGTGAATGCCGACGACGGCGAGGTTGATCCGATCGTTGGCGGACGTTTGCGCCCGGGCCTGAGCGGCGGCTGCGCCGGCGGCGATGGCGGCGCTTTGAATGAAGCGACGGCGGCTTGTGTCAGACATAGCGGTCATCAGTGTACCCGCCCGGACCGCGAAGCGGCTCCGAAAGGCCGCCAGCCCTTAGCGCCAAACCGGGTTCACGAAGGCCCCGTCCGCGGCGATGTCCCATACGGCGAGCCGCGCCCACTTCCAGCCCGGCGCGTTCGCCTTCCATTCGAACTTCTCCGCGCCTAGCTCGCCTGTCTTCTCGAGGGAAATGCGCTCGTGATGAACTTGCTTGCCGTCGCCCCAGACGATCTCGGCGAATGCCAGCGGCAACGTCCAGTCGACCTGAGCGCTGACGCGCAGCTCGTCGCCGTCCGACTTGATCGCGACTTCGGGCAGCAGCACTTCCCCGGTGGTCACAAAGAAGTCTCCGGCGCGAATCGGATCGAGCAGCTCGCCGTAGTGATCGAAGTCGGGAAGACGGCCGGTCTTCACGTAGTTTATGTTCATGTGAGCGTAGAGCTCATGGGTCGCATCAAACTGAAAAACATCGACTTCGCCCATGGTTTTCTTCCGGATTCCCATTTGGCTCAGGTCGTCCAACAAGGTAAAGACGCGGTCGCCGAGGCGCGGTGACGATAGGTCGGAAGGCAAGGCCTTCCAGCCGGCTCCGAAGTAGTGGTCGTCGCGAAAATGCTCGGTGTCGAGGATCTTGTCGGGGTAGCCAGTCGAGCCCTTGGTGCGGGCGTGGGTCTGGTACATCAGCCCGTTCTCTTTGCGAACAAGCTCGAGCATCTCGGCCGCGTTCGACACGCTGTAGACCTTGCCGTAAGGAGGACGGCTCATCTCGAATGACCCGCCGGCTGGGCGATTCATGAACCAGTAGACGGGATGCGGGAAGACGACGGCCCAATGTCCGCCGAGATAGACGTTCGCCTCTTCGGACGGGATCAGCAGAAAGTTCGCGCCGGACCTCGCGCGGCAAGCCTTGAAGAACGCGTCGAGCTCCTCGAGACGCAGGTTGGTGAGGTCGCGAGGATGGCCGTCTCCGTGGAAGTCCATGATGATCGAGGCGTTGACGCCCATGTCTTCGAGCACGGGCTGGAACGGGGGCGTCCAGTCGAATCCTTTCGCCATGGCCTGGACGGTGTAGGCCCAGTGCCAATGGCTCGAGACGGTCTTGTAGCCCTCGAGCTCGCGGAAACGGTCGGCATGGGTGTAGCGCAGCACGTCTTGGACGGCGGCGTTCGGTCCGTCCGGAGACAGCAGAGCGAAGAGGCTGAGGCGCTGCTTGGTCCCCGGCGGCGCGTTCGACCAGGGGTAGTAGACCCAGTTCGTATCGCGGATCTGACGGACGCCCAAGCCGATGCGTCCGCGCCTGCCGCGCCGCCACAGGTAGCCGAGGTTCGATGTGAAATCCCGCGGGAAAAAGTACTGATGCGGAGCGGGGAACACGGCGACCGAGCCGCTCGGCCCCGCCGCGGCCATCGTGCGGTAGCGGACTTTCTCGGGGATGCGCTCGGGCTGTAAGCCGTTCTCGATTTGACGCACCAGCTTGCCCGCAGTGTCGTACCAGGCGAACTCGGCGGCCATATTGCCGCCCGGGGCCGCGGCGTGGGCGCCGGAGAAGTCGATGCCGGCGTCGTAATAGAACGCGGTGTTCGGACGCTCGGTCGAGACGACGGCCGTCTGTTGCATCAACCGGGTCCCGGGGTAGATCGTGTACACCAGCTCGCCCGAGAAAACGCCCAAGCGCAAGCCGTCGAATGCGACTTCGACGCGGTCGCCGACGCTCCGCGCGGTCATGCGCTTGGGCTCGAAGGTCAGCGCATAGCTCTGCGTGCCGTCGGGATGCGCCGGAGGAAAGTCGAAGAAGGCGTTCCAGCCTTTGCTGCGCGTGCCGACCTCGACGCTGTAGAACGGCCGCAGTTGCTCGACGACCGCGGCGCCGTCCACGCTGATCGAGCCCACGGGAGGCTGCTTCTCGTCGGAGTTGAAGACCGCCCGCCACTCCTTACCCTGAGCGTCTCGCCAGCTCACCTGGAGGCCGTCGGCTGTTTGGGCGACGGTCACGGGGCCGCCGGTGACGGCCGAGCGATCCACCTGGAGGGCCGCACTCGCAAGCGCGGCGGAAATGAGGAGCAGAAAAAGAAAACGCATGAGACTCATCAGCCGCGAACTAAGATACACCACTGGGCGTGGAGGACCGTCGAGGCGCGATGGAGTTTGGGCCGCTAACCATCACGGAGCCGATGACGCTGGCGACCGATTACGTCTTGGCCGCGCTGGCTGTCGTATTCGGTCGGCGGCTGCTCGCCCAAAGCGACGCGCGCCCGATTCTCGACTGGGGTTTTGGGTTTATCGCCCTGGCGATTGGATCCTTCGCCGGCGGAACGGCTCACGGCTTCGCCGCTGATCTCGGCGAGCTCGGCCAGGCGCTGACCTGGAAGCTCACCGTCTACTCCATCGGCTTGTCGGTCTACTTCATGCTTGCCGGCACGGCCCGCGCCGCGCTGAGCCCGAAGACGGCGCGGTGGGTCGTGGCTTTGGCGGGCGTCAAGCTGGCTGTGTATTTGGCGTGGATGACCGGGCACGATGATTTCCGCTACGTGATCTGGGACTACGCGCCGACCATGTTCGCCGTCTTGGGTCTGGGGGTGTGGTTGTCGGCGGCTCGCCGGAACCATGGCGGGTTGTATCTAGCCGCCGGCGTGCTGGTCTCTTTCGCTGGAGCGGCGGTCCAGCAGAGCGGAGTGTCGCTGCACCGGCACTTCAACCAAAACGACCTCTACCACGTGATTCAGATGGGCGGCTTGTGGTTGTTCTATCTCGGGGCGCGGAGGCTCGAAACCGAGAACAGCCTTGAAGTTCCTTGAGCATCCCACAACACCAACCGCGAGGCTTGGGACGCGCCCTCACGGGCGCGGCTCTGTTTGCCGGCCGGCGGGCGCAACACGAGGGTGCGCCTCTAAAAGCTGTAGCGCAAATACAGCTCGACTTTGCGCGGGCTGGTCGCCGTTTGAGTGACGCGGCCGAATTGGTCGGAGCTGATGTTGAGGCTGCCAGTGAGGAAGGTCGGCGTGTTCAGCACATTCTGGAAGCGGGCGCCGAGGAGCAGGTCTTGGCGCTCGGTGAGCGCGGTTCGCTTGTTGACTCCCAAATCGAAGGAGAACACGGACGGCCCAGTGAACAGGCGCCGTTGAAGAGCGCCTACTTCGCCCGGCTGGGGGTGGAAGAAAACCTGGCCGTCGAACGCCGGATCCCCGTCGTCGGCGACGCCGGAGTTGTCGCGCGCATTGATCGCGGATGCGGCCACCAGGTAGGGCCCGTCTCCGGTCATCCGGAACTGCACGATGTCTTCGAGCTCGCTCTTGGCCAGAGACGTATCGGCGGTGTTCTCCCCAGAGCGCGCCAGCCGGTTTACAGTGCCGCGGCTCGAGAGCACCGAGAAGGGCAGGCCGCTCTGCCAGTTGAGGACCGACGAAACGGTCCAGCCTCCGACGAGCTTGTCGACTCCGGCGGGCCCCGCCCAACGCTTGCCCTTGCCGAAAGGCAGCTCATAGACGAAGTTCGCGTTGAAGACGTGGCTCAGGTCGTAGTCCGCGCGGGCGCGCTCGACCTGCGGGCGATTGATGTCGAGGAAAGGATCGAAGCGCACCTGCGAATCGCCGGACGAGTCGGTCAGCACCTTCGAAAACGTGTAGTTCGCCTGGTACTGCAGCCCTTCGGCGACACGTCGACGAAACTCGACCTGCAGCGAATGATACGAGCTGTTCGAGAAGTTCGTCAGCAGGTCGGCCGGGTAGGCGGCGCGGTTGCGGCGGAAGCCCACGGCCGTGCCCTGCGTGAAGTCGTTCAGGTAATACAAGTCGGCCAGCGCGCCGGGCTCGCCGGACTTGATGTAGCTGCGAATCGTCGGGTCCGCGAGCCGGCCCTGCTGATCCAACTGCGGAAAGAACGTCAAAGGTCGGCTGCCGATGATTCCTGGATTGAATGCAGGATCGAACTCGCCGGTCGCGTCCAACGCGAGGAAGCCGTTCTCGCGAGCGCTCAGGAAGTCGTCGAGGAAGCCGTTGTCGCGAATGAGCAGTTGGTTGTAATCGAAGCCCCGCAAAAGCTTGGTGCCCTTGTTGCCGACGTAGCGAACCTCCACCACGCTGTCGAATCCGACGTCGTGCTGGATGCCGAAATTCCACTGCTGCACGTAGGGCGCGCGCAGGCGGGGGTCGGGTGCGAACAGAGCGGCGGTGTTGTCGATGGCGAGGTTTTCGCTTGCGAGGCGGGGAACTTCGAGCTCGGGCGTCGAAAACTCAGGCAGCGGGCCGCTGAGCAACAGGTCGAGGTTGCGCTTGATCGGGTTCGCTTGCAGCCCTTGATTGCCCGTCACGGCGTTTTGGGTCGCGCTGATCAAGTCGTCGTTGACGTAGTTGATCGAATAGCCCGCGCGCACCGCGGTGCGGCCGTCGCCGAACACGTCCCAAGCGACCCCGACGTTGGGCGCGAAGTTGTTGCGGTCGGGCGCCCAGAGGGGCCTGCCGACCGCGGAGCCCGCGAAATCGAGCGTCGCGTCGGAGCGCAGCGTGGCGATCATGCCGTCGGCGTTCTCCACCGGGCTCAGCATCAGGCTGTTCTTCTCGTCGAAGCGCGTCTGGTACTCCCAGCGCAGTCCCAGGTTGAGCGTCAGGCGCGGCTTGAGCCGCCATTGATCCTGCAAGTACAGCGCGTAGTTGTCGTAGCGGTTGCTGCGCCGCTCGGCCTCGCCGGGCACGAATCCCTGCGAACGGTCGTTGACGTTGAACGTCTGCGTCCCCTGAGCCACGATGCCGGCTAGGCTCGCCAGCAGCGACTCGGCGTTGTTGAGCGCTTCGCCGGTGATGCCGCCAGGGAACTGACCGAAGCCGAGCGAGTATTGGCTGCCGGGGTCGATGCCGATGGCGAAAGTCGGCAGCGTTCCGCCGAAGGCGAAGCTGCTCACACGAACCATCTGGCTCCAGAATCCGAAGCGCAGGTTGTGATTGCCGCGCTGGTGGGCGGTGTCGTTCATCAAGTTGAACGTGTCGGTGTCGCGGCCCTGCGGGTCGAAATTGATGTCCGGGTTGCCGTATAGAAAGCCTGTCAGCAGCACGTTGTCGCGGTTGTACGAGTTGGTGAACTCGCTCGAGGTCAAGTTGAATCCGCCGCGCAACTCGTTCGTCCAGCGCGGGCCGGGGCTCGTGCGCCAGGCAAGCGCGAGGAGATTCGTGTCGACGTGGTCCTCGATCGGCGTATCGCCCGAGTACGGCACTTCGATATCAGGGCGCAGGCCGTGCTCGCCGCCGATCTTATAAGTGAGGGTGAGAGCGTCGCGGTCGGTGAGGTTGTAGTCGAAACGGCTGGTGAGGGCGTCGCGGTTTTTGTCGTTCCCGGTCAAGAAGCGGTAGCCGGCGGTATTCAGCAGGCGGCCCGCGCTGGAATCTCCGACATCGAAATTGTTGATTTGCTCCGGCCCAGGAACGCGTGAGTAGATTTGCCGCGCCTTCGGATCGGCGGGCAGGTCGACCATGCGCAACACATCGACCTTGCGGGTGACGCCGTTGTCGTCGACGTAGGAGAAAATTCCCCGCGACGCTTCCGCGGTCAAGATCGGTGTGTTTACCAGCTCGTCGGCCCGCTCGCGGAAGGCCTCGTAGTTCACGTAAAAGAACAGCCGATCCTGAACGATGGGCCCGCCGAGCGAGCCGCCGAGCTGGTTTTGGTTCAGAAACGGCTTGGCCAGGCCCTGGCGGTTGGCGAACCAGTCCGAGGCGCCGAGATTGTCGTTGCGGTTGTGCCAATAGGCGTTGCCATGGAACTCCGGGCCTCCGGCGCGCGTGGTGAAGCTGACCTGCGACGATCCGCCTCCGGCGGCCGCGCTCGCATTTTGCGTCGTGACGGTGAACTCCTCGACCTGGTCGAGCGAGGTGCGGTTGGGCAGAAAGTTGAGCGCGTTCGTGCGGATGAAGTTGTCTTGGATCGAGATGCCGTCGAGCGTCACGTTCGCAAACGAGGTGCGTTGGCCATTGATGACCGTCGGTTGCCCGCTGGAGGCCGAGACCCCGGCCTGGAGAGAGATCAACGTGAAAGGGTCGCGGTTGAGCAGCGGCAGGTCGTCGATCTGATCGCTCGTGACGGTGGCGGTGAGCTCGGCGCTGGTCGTCTGCACTTGCGGAACGCCGCCGACGACCTCGACGACCTCGCTGACCTGACCGACTTCGAGCACGATGGGCGGCACGGAGGTTTCGGTCGCGACGTCGACTTTTACCGCCGTGACGACGTGTTTTTGGAAGCCGTCGACGGCGACCTCGACCGAGTATGCGCCAGGGGCCAGCGCAATCGCCGAGAAGGCGCCTGAAGCATTGGTTTCGAGACGCGTTTCAGCGGATGTTCGCTCGCTGCGGATGAGGACGGGGGCCCCTGGGATCGGCAGCCCGGACTCGTCCAGAACGACGCCGGCAAGGCGCCCCGTCGCGACCTGACCCCAGGCGGCGAGAGCGGTCGCCAGCAGAGCCAGCGAGACCGCAAGCAGACGAAACGACTCGCCGCGCTCCACGATTTATCAAGAATACCAGGGGCCTGCCGCGCGACTCGCCTACAGAACCATACCTCAGGCCCCCCTCAGCTTTCTTATTTCTCGTTTTAAGGGTTTGGGCCAACAAGCGCCGTCCGGCCAGGCGAGATACGAAGCAGCGTCCGCAGAATTCTCGAGCGAAAGCGGGTCGTTTGAAAGCCAAGGCCTTCACGATTCGGCGCTCACAGGGTATCCTGTAGAGCCTTGCCGCCCGGCGGCACGCGACGATTCACTCATGGAACCGCCCGATCTTTCCAAGCACGGCCTTTTCGTCACGAATGTCTTGCGCAATCCCGCTCCTTCGCATCTATATGAAGAAGCGATCCGGCGCGAGAAGAACGCCGCCATTTCCGATACGGGCGCCCTCCTCGCCTATTCCGGCGAAAAGACCGGCCGCTCGCCCAAAGACAAACGCGTTGTCAAGCATGCCGGCTCGGAGCGGGACGTCTGGTGGGGGCCGGTCAACTTCCCGCTGCCCGAGAGCGTCTTCATGGTCAATCGCGAGCGGGCGACCGACTACCTCAATACGCAGGACGTCCTTTACTGCATCGACGGCTACGCGGGCTGGGACCCCGAGCATCGCCTCAAGGCGCGCGTCATCTGCTCGCGGCCCTATCACGCGCTGTTCATGCACAACATGCTGATCAGGCCGACCGACGAAGAGCTCGAGAGCTACGGCGAGCCGGACTGCGTGATCTTCAACGCCGGCGGCTTTCCGGCGAACCGCTACACCAGCGGCATGACCTCGCGCACCACCGTCGACCTGAGCCTCGAGCGCAAGGAGATGGTCATCCTCGGCACCGACTACGCCGGCGAGATGAAGAAGGGCGTATTCACGCTGATGAACTACCTGATGCCGAAGCAGGGCATCTTGTCGATGCATTGCTCGGCGACGGCCTCGAAGGAAGACGGCTCGACGTCAGTGCTGTTCGGCCTGTCGGGCACTGGCAAGACGACGCTCTCCGCCGACGAGAAGCGCTACTTGATCGGCGACGACGAGCACTGCTGGAGCGACAACGGCATCTTCAATATCGAGGGCGGCTGTTACGCCAAAGCGATCTTCTTGACCCGGGAAGCCGAGCCTCAAATTTTCGACGCGCTGCGCTTCGGGTCCGTGCTCGAGAACGTCGTCTACGACCAATCGCACCATCACGTCGATTTCGCCGATACCACCATCACGGAGAACACGCGCGGCGCTTATCCGATCGAGTTCATCGAGAACGCCAAAATCCCTTGCGTCGGCGACCACCCGAAGCACGTCATCTTTTTGACTTGCGACGCCTTCGGCGTGCTCCCGCCTATCAGCAAGCTGACCTCCGATCAAGCCGAATACCACTTCATCTCCGGCTACACGGCCAAGGTGGCCGGCACGGAAGTGGGCGTGACCGAGCCGCAGGCGACCTTTTCGCCCTGTTTCGGCGGGCCGTTCCTGGTGTGGCATCCGGGCAAGTACGCGCAACTGCTTTCGGAACGGTTGCACAAGCACGACGCGCAAGTCTGGCTGGTCAACACCGGCTGGAGCGGCGGCTCCTACGGCACGGGCGCCCGCGTGAAGCTGCGCTACACGCGGGCGATGATCGACGCCATCTATTCAGGCGATCTCGCCAAGGCCAGGACCGCGAAGGACCCGATTTTCGGCCTCGACGTAATCGCCGAGTGTCCCGACGTCCCATCTGAAATCCTGATCCCGCGCGACACCTGGTCCGACAGGGACGCGTACGACGCGACGGCCAAGAAGCTCGCGGGCCTGTTCAGGGACAACTTCAAGAAGTATCAAGACGGCGTGAGCGAGTCCGTCCGCGCCGCCGGCCCAACGGAAGCCTGATCGCCGGCCGGCAGCGCCCGCCGGCCGCTTACTGCGTGTCGGCTGAAGGCCCGTAGATGCCCGGAACCTTGCCGCCCATCGGGCGCAAATAGGTGCTGAGCTGGCCGCGATGATGCACGGAATGCTTCACCGCCATCGCAAGAAAAGTGATGGCCGGGGCTTGCATCATGCCGAGCAGATCGATCACCTCGTTTAGTTGCTCGTCCGAGAGGGCGCGCACACGCTCGAGGGCCGCGGGAACCTTTTCCTTGTAACGGGCGACCGCGTCCGCCGGGTTCATGATGCCGCAGGCGTCGGAGTCATCGGGCGGAGGCACGAACGCGCCGTCCGCGATGGAATTCAGCAGCCATTCGTCTTCGAGAGTGATGTGCCGAACAAGTCCCAGGCCCGTCTTCGACTTGGGGTCCGGTTGGTAGTCGAGACCGCCTTCGGGAACCGCCTCGATCACGCGCAGAGTCGTCTGCATTTCGTTCTCGAAATCGGCGATCAGAAAATCAGCTACAGTCTTGGATTCTGTAACGACCATTGGATACTCCTTTCTCGTTTGATCAGTTTGCGTTCGCCGCGCCCGCGGACGGACCGCCTGGCGCATGCCGTTTCGCGTTTTTGTACTCGGATGTGTCGCGACCCGACGCCCCGTTACATCGCAAGCCGTGTCGAGCGCGGAGCAGGACCTAACATACCACCGAACATACCGTCGAGAGACGCCGTCATCCAGAGCATGCGCCGTGATCGATTGCATGGCTCGCAGGTCCGCGCCAACCGCGGCATTCCCATGCCCCGCCGGCCGGCGTGAGTCGACGCGACACGGCTCCGCCTCGACCGACACACTGCAATGTTCCTAGGGCCGAACGTAAGCGGTTGAAAACATTGACGGGCGGCGGCTGGCGCCCTGATTGCCCCTCGAGCGACCGTTCGAAGTGAGTCGCAACACCTGTTCGAACAACTTGCTCTCCGCCGCGGTTGGTTCTCCTCGGGTTCGCGAGGGATTTTCATGCGGGGCGGCGGAGGGCGTTTTTTCGACATCCCTGGCGGAACGGAGTTCCCGGTCCGGGGGGCGCGTCCTCTGGCCAATTTTCAGACGCGGACGGGGCTGGGGGATCGAAGCGGGCGCTTTTTCGCTCGCCGGTTGACGGGCGTCTCCGCCGCCGAGCGGTCCACCGCTCGCTTGACTTCGGTTCGTCGTCGCGGCCCGCTTCCGGCGGGTTCCTTCCTCGGCGGCGAGCCGGAGTCGGCAGGCGCATGATCGGCTATCCTGGTCGCATGCGGAGATGCGCTACCTACGACGACGTCGGAATCGTTTTGCACCTGTATGAGATTCGCCGGGAGGAGCGCATGCGCGACGCGCGGCGCTGGTTCTCGAAGCATTTCCATGCCGCGGACCTCGACGAGTTCGAACAGCTTTGCCCGCGCGGCTCGGAGCAAAACGAGTCGTTTCGCATGGTGACGACCTATTGGGAGATGGCCGCCTCGTTCATGACCGGCGGCGTGCTCGATAAGCGGATATTCTTCGAGAGCGGTCGCGAGTTGCTGCTCGTTTGGGAGCGGATCAAGGCGATCTTGCCGGCGATTCGGGAACGCAACGCCGATCCGAGCTGGCTGGGGAACATCGAGAAGATCGCCGGCGAGTTCGAGGAATGGCTCGAGGAGAAGGCGCCGGGGGCGCACGCTGCGTTCGTGAAGCGTGTGACGGCGCGTTAGTCGCTACGCCGCTTCGCGGCGGCTCACAGGCGTGAGCGCCTGTAAGCGCTGCTTCGCTCCAGTCGTTCGGCTAAGTCGAGCAATGAGGCTTGATCGTCGGAGTCGGTCGAGGCGCCGCCGAAGCGGGCCGCTTCCGCCGACGCGAACGCAGCCTTCAATCTCAGAAATCAAGCTTCCGGGGATCTCGCGGCGGCGCAGTTCCGCGCCCGCCTCGGCAAAAGTGAGGGTCTTCGGCGGCAGGCTCAGCGTGCGAGCCAGGTAGCGGCGGAAGCCGTCGAAGTCAGGGTTCCGGCGGAATTGTTCCAGGGGCGCGCGGCGCCGCCGGGGCCTGCGGGTTCTTCCCGGCGCGCTTTCGCACGATGGCGAACATCAGCGCCAACGCCGCGAGCGCCAGGATTGCGGGCGCCCACTCGGCGAGGCTGCGATCAGCGGCCTGTGGCGGCCCGCGTACATCGATTGCGATCTCCGGAACGAAGGCAGGCTCAACAGGGGCCGGAGCAGGCGGGCTGAGGCTCGCCGTGATCGCCGGTTCATCGATTCGAACCCTGATGGGCTGGGTGTTGTGCGTGACGTAGCGGCCCGTTTCAGGGTCGAAGTAGGCGTAATCGATAGCCGGGATGGTGACGTCACCGCTGCGGTTGGGGCGAATCTTGTAGCGCACCTGCTTGGCGCCGGCGTCGACCGACTCGCGCTGGCCGTAGACCCGAAATTCGCCGCCCAGCGCTGGAGTCGGGTCGGGCGATTCCGCGTCCTCGAGGTAGGCTCCGCCGGAAAGCGTGAGAACGAGCTCGAGCGGTTCGCCGAGGGTCGCTCTTCTCGGTTGGACCTCAGCCAGGAGCTCATGCCTGCCGATCAGTCCGGTGTAGCTCGGCGGGGCCCCCGCCGGAAGCTGCTGAACCTCGAGGTCGACCGGCTCGGAGCGGACAAGCAGCCTGCCGGTGTCGCCGGAGGTTCGCAGCGTCGCGGGGTCGAAACGAATGCGGCCCCATTTCAGGGGTCGAATGACGGCGCGGTACTCCAGCTCGCTTCCCTTTTCCAGTAGCCTTTCCTCGGCGATCGCGGGGCGATCGTTCACCCTCAGACGCAGGAATCCGGCGGGCAGCGGCACGGCGATTCCGCGGTTGATGAGGGTCGCGTCGACGCGGCTGTCGCGGGCGAAAGGCAGCGTCAGCTCCATCGCTCGAACAGGCGCCGGAGAAATGAAACGGACCAATACCTCAACCGATTGGCCGACATACGCGCTGGGCGGATCGAGCCGCATTTCGAGCGCCGCCCCCGCAACGGGCGGCGCCGCCTCGACGCGGATCACGGCGCGTGCGGTCTTGGTGGACGACGTCCCGCCGCGGACGGGGATGGGCGGAATCCCCAGCTTGCCCAACCGTCGCGGGGTGAAGCGGTAATAGAAGATCGTCTCGCCTTGTGAATCGCGCGAGCGATGCCCCAGAAGCGCCACATCGAAGTCCTTGACCGCCGAGGTGTCGGGAATGCGGGGTCGTACCGTGCCGCGGACGGTGATGAAGACTTGGAACGGCTCGTACCGGAAGACGTGGTCCGACTCGACCGCGAGCTGAGCGAATAGCGCGTCAGCGCCGTGAGCCGCATGGGGAGCGACAAGCAGCGCCGCCGACAACAAGCTGAATCGGAGCAGCTTCATCGAGGAGGCCAAAAGCCTAGATTGTCTAAGGGTATTCTGCTGCGTGGGGAGGCGAGCGTCAAGAACAAAAGCGCTATGGGAAGATAGCAGCCGACATGCGAACCTTTTTCTCCTTCGCCGCCCTCGCTTTTCTGACCTGCGCGCTGCATGCGGCGGACGTCAAGATTCTGGTGGCCTACCACTCCGAGACGGGCAATACCGAACAGATGGCCCAGGCGTTGGCGGCCGGCGCGCGCGAGGCCGAGGGCGTCGAGGTGTCGCTCAAGCCGATCGCCGAGGTCAGCAAGGCGGACCTGGAAGCGGCCGACGGCATCGCCCTCGGCTCCCCGGTTCACATGGGCGATGTGGCCTGGCCGGTGCGTCAAGCCTTCGTGCGCTGGAGCGGCGAGTTCGGCTTGTGGCAGAGCCGCGGCCTGCAAGACAAAGTCGCGGCGGTTTTCGCGACCGGGGGGCTGCCGTCGAACGGCAAGGAATTCACGCTCTGGAGCCTTTCGCAGAGCATGCTGCAGTTCGGCATGGTGCTGGTGACGCCGTACGGCAGCATGGGAGCTTCCGCCACGACGGAGCGCCCCGACCCCGGCGTCGACGACGCGGAGAAGACGGTCGCCGCCGATTTGGGACGACGGCTGGCCGAGGTCGCCGCGCGGATGAAGCGCGGCGCGGCCGCCCTTCGAGAACCTGCGGCCCCGTAGCTACTTGAAGTTCACCGACGTGGCGGCGCCGTGGAAATAGGCGATGTTGCCGTTGTCGATGCCGGAGGCCGTGAACTTCGTCGGCAACACGTAGTTGTAGAGCAGGATCTGGCCGGTGGGCAGCGGGAACGCCGGGTTCACGAAGCTCGGGATCATCGAGGCTAGAATGTCGCGCGGAATCGTAATGCGGCCGACGCTGGCGCGCTCCGAGCAACTAAACGACGTAAAGACGCTCGACGAGTCGGACGCCAAGCCCGTGACGATGATGTAGGTGTCGGGATCGGCGCCGGACCACGTCAGCGTCAAGCTCTGCGAGAGGCTGACGTCGCGGATCGTCGTTTCCTCGTTCCATGTGAAGGCGGGAGACACGTTGGTGGAGGCGGTGAAGGGTCCGACTTGCGTGCCGCCCGAGCCGGTGAAGGTGAACGTGCCGCCGGCGTCGGGGACGAACAGCGGCCCCGCGCCGGCGCCCCCGCCTATGAAATAGGTCAGGTTGCTCTTCGTCATGGGCTGCACCGCGCCGGTCGGCAGCGTCAGACTGATGTCGCCCGCATCGAGCCCTTCCAAGATCGGCGGCGTGAAGGGGTCGGTGAGGTTGAAATTATTGACCACGCAGTTGCCGAACGAGGGCTGGCCGATCGCCCCGTAGTTGGTGTAATCGAACGGCGTGTAGCGCAGGAACTGAGCAGTGGCCGAATCGGTAATGGTCGTGCCCGGCTGGACGACGATGCCGCCCGCGCTGGCGCCGGGATTGTAGGTGTTGAACTTGCCGATATACAGCCAGCCGGAGGTGACGCTCTGCTGCGAGCTGAACCGCTGGATTTCGTCCGGGTCGGCGAAAGTGTCGCTACAGGCGCCGGCGGATCCTGCGGCCTTCACGGGAATGGTTGTGAAGTTACTGATGTAGTCGCCGGTCTTGACGTAGGCGGAGACGAAGCAGCCCGTCATGCCCGTGGGGATCTTCGCGACGATTTGATCGAGCCCGGGATATTGCGAGCGCCCGTGATAGAGCACCTCGGCCGGCTTGTTGCCGATGTAGAGCTCGAAAGGAATACTGTTGAGACTCTGCGGGACGCTGATCAATTGCGTCTCGTCATTGGGGTCCGGGCCGAGGCCGGTGCCCCAGAAGATCACCGTCTCGCCTTCTTGCGCCGCGTTGGCGGGCGTGTGGTAGTTGTAGCCCGCGTCTTGCACGACGGCTTGCCCGAGGCCGTTTCCGCTCATCGTCAGCAGGCCGAAGGCGCCTTGGACCACCTGAATCGGGAAGGGCGCGCTGGTCGCGCCGTTATAGGCGACGGTGATCGTCCCGCTGCCGACCGGGGTCGCTGAGGGCAGGATCGCCGCGATCTGCCCGCCGGAGACGTAGTACGGCACGGCTTCGGTGGTCACGCCGTTGACGGTGATCTTGATCGAGACGCCGGCTAGATTGCGGTCGAGAGTGGGGAACGCGTTCGAGATGGCCGCCGCGGGCGCCATGCCCTGGCCGTAGATGATGAGGATGCCGCCCTGCGCGAAGGCGTAATTCGGCGTACCGGGCAACAGATAGCTGTAGTTGTTCTGCAGGCCGAGGATGGTCGGCTGAGCGGCCGCCAGCGCGGCGAAAGCGAGCGATAGAACGGCAAGGCGAATGCTGTGGCGCATGATTCTCCCGGATCGACGACGTGGAGCGAGCGCTCCGACCGCCGCCGGACGATGAACTTCCAGATGAACTTCCAATTGTGACTTTCTCGTCTGACTCAGCGCCGACCCCCGCGGCGGCTATTTGTGAGCCGAAATTAGGGGAGGTCGTGCAGGACTATCGGACTACGGTCCTCCCGCGGCGTCGGGTGATTCGCTGACCGCAAAAGCATACCGCCGGGCTATTGGCAACCGTCGTCGGCACGCGCCACGATCAGACGAACAAGGCTGACTGAAGAGTTGACTTAGGGAGGAAGGAAGGCCATGTCGAACGCCGCGCTCAATTCCATCGACCAACTCAGCTTGGAGAAGCTCGCCGAAGCGATGCTGCTGCAAGCGCTTGACGACTACCACAGCGAACGTGACGAACTGCGTCAGGGGGCGCTGCGCTGGTTCGTCGGCAAGACGGACTCGGGATTCACCTTCGACCTCTGCTGCCGGATTCTGCACGAACGGCCGCAATCGATGCTGCACAAGCTGCAGATACCCAGCTGAGCGAGCCGCACTCCCGCAACAGTCCGGAATTCTGCAAAACCCTTCCCCTTTGCACGAAACGTGCGAGAAGGACGGCGAATAGCGCCGGCCTCACTTATCGCGTCTTAGTGCGCGACAACGTCACGGGCGCTGCTGCCACGACCGTCGATTTTTACTAGCTTGCCGTCGTTGAGAATCGATTCGCGGCCGGCTTGGCAGACCAGCTCGTTGTAGCGGCTGTTGCCGGGCGTGGCCATGATGCCGCGCTGCTCGATTTCGGCGATCAGGCGGCGGCGGTCTTCGAGCGAGCTTGCTTCCCTCTCGATACGCTGCGCTTCGCTGACGATGAAGTCGACCGAGCGCACGCCATAGCCCGAAGGGACAAGGCCGGGGCCGCCGAAGTCGTTGTACAGGAAGTAGTCCGGGCTGGGTTCGGCGAACTGCGTGCCGCCGGGCGAGTCGGGCTTGCGGGTTTGGGAGTATTTGATGCCGCGGTATTGGTCGGAGTGCTCGAGCCAGGCGCCGGCGCCGTCGCCGGTGAAGTAGAGCGTCATGCCTTGGGTGTTGGGGCCGGGCGCGGCGTCGGGGAAGCTAAGCGAGTTTTGGACGTTGAGGCAGGCGCCGTTTTCCCAGATGATGCGCGCGTCGGTCCACAGGTAACCTTCCGCGCCGTTGGGGAACTTGTCTTTGATGCCGTAGACGCTGATCGCCGCGGGCTCGAGTCCGGTGATGAAGTGGACCAAATCGACGTAGTGGCAGCCGATGTAGACGAACGAGTCGGTCTGGTCGCAGGTGAACCAGTTCTGAAAGTTCGACGAGCGGTAATGCCACTTCTCCATCAGGACGGCCGTGCCGAGCTTGAGCTCGCCGAACAGGCCTTGGCGATAGCGTTGCCGCGCCATCTGGCTGCGCGGGTCGAAGCGCTTGTGATACTCGACGCCGACGAGCAGGCCGCGCTTGTGCGCTTCTTGCTCGATTTCGAGCGAGTGGGCGACATCGAGGACGAGAGGCTTGACGCAGCAGACGTGCTGGTCGGCGCGTAGGGCGTCCATGACGATCGCGTGGTGGGTTTGGTCGGGCGTGGCGACGATGACGACGGTGCGCGGCGGCAGCTCGGCGAGGGCGGCCTTGTAGCCCTCGGGGTCACGGGCGGCGGCGTCGCCGGCGGCGTAGTCGGGCAATGGACGAAACGAGCGGTCGGGGAAAGCGTTGCGCAGCGCGGGCGCTTCGGCGAGCGCTTTGACGGTGCGTCCGTGCTGCGCGCAGACGGTGATCTCGCCCACGCGACCTTCGCGCTGCATCTGGTAAAGAGCCGGCAGGATCTGATCGTGGGCGATCATGCCGCCGCCGATCAGCAGGATGGGTGCGGGCATAGCTCACCATGCTAGCCCACCAGTTGAACCGGAATGAAAGGATCAGGCGTTTGGCCGGCGGCCGTGTCAAATGCGCGGCCGCCGTCCAAAGCCCACGGCTGAGCTCTCCCCCTCTCCGTGAAATATGAGGCTACCGTCGGGGGGCGGGAACGGGCCGCTAGCGGATTTCCGCAAGGGGGAAGGGAATTCGCCCTATGAGAAATCGGAACGGGTGGACCGTACTAAGGCTTTGAATGGTCGGTATGCCATGGCGCGCCCGTAGGGCCGCTCATTCGAGCGGGTGAGTGACGACGGCCTTGATGCAGTCGCGGGAGCGGGCGGCCTCGAAGGCTTGCGGGACTTGGTCGCCGCCGAAGCGGTGGGTGATCATGCGGGCGCCGAGGCCGAGCAGCTTTGGCTCGGCTTCGATGAGGGCGATGGCTTGGTTGAAGTCGCCGCAGCGGGATGAGGTGAGGCGCAGGCCGCGCGTGGAGACCGCTTCGAGCAGAGGGCCTTCGTGACGGCCTTTGAGATAGATGGCGCCGCGCGGGCGGACGGGGGAAAGCTCGGAGTCGGCGCTGGGGCGAATGAGCTCGATGACCGCTTGACGGGAGTCGGCCACGGCGGCGTCGACACGGGGCATTTGAGGTCTCGCTCGAGTCAGCTCGCGCTGCAGGGCTGCGGCGTTTTCCGCGCGGATCTCGACGTTTGGCGGGGGGGCGGCGGCGGCGATCCAGCCCGTGAATTGCTCCTCGCCGATGGCGTCTTCGGCGTACGGCAGGATCGACAGCTCGTCGACGACCAGCTCGGTGAGGTGTTCCATGCCGGCGGCGGGGCGGCCGTTGGTGGACTTGAGGTGGACTTCGCGGCGGGCGGCGCGGATGGCGGTTTCGAGGCCTTCGGGCGCGCCGGTGGTGTCGATGACGATGTCGAAGGCGGCTTCGGGAGCGCCGGAAGAGACGTCGACGGTGCGGTCGGCCCCGAGGGCCGCGGCGAGCTCGAGCAGCTTCGGGCGGCGGGCCAGAGCCACGATTTCGATATCCAGGTCTTTTTGACCGCGAACGGCGTCGAGCGCGGCGATCACGAGGAGGCCGAGCTTGCGGGGGCCGAGGACGGCGACCGAATCGCCGGGGCGCAGGTCGATGCGGTTGGCGGCGTTGAGCGCGGCGGCGAGCGGCTCGATGAGGACGGCCGCGTCGTCGGGGACGGCGTCGGGCAGGCGGTGCATGGCGCGGACGGGCGCGAGGATGTAGGGACCGAAGCCTCCGGGGAGATCGTGGATGCCGAGGACGAGGCGCTCGGGGCAGTGCTCGGGCAGGCCGTTGTCGCAGAACGGGCAACCGGCGTCGTCGAGGCCCCGCGCCCAGTGCGAGGCATTGATGGCGACGGCGTAGCGGGCGCCGCTGTCGTCGAGGGCGAGCACTTCGTGGCCGGTGATCTGCGGCAAGGGGAAGGGCAGGAAGGCGCGGGCGAGGTCGGTGGAGCAGACGCCGCAGCTTTGGCTGCGCAGCAGCCGATAGCCGGGGCCGACTTCGAGCGACGTCGCGCCGTTGCGCGTGAGACGCCAGCCCGATTGCGCATCGCCTTCGAGCGTGAAATCGGCCCGAACCAGGGACTGGTCGGCGTGGAACTCGAAGGCCTGAAATTCGACGGTCATGCTTGATCCGGCGGTCCGCTCCCGTTGCTAGTCTGAGGCAATGAAGAGCCCGATTCGCGGCATTCACCACGTTACAGCAATCGCATCCGATCCCCAGCGCAACTTGGATTTCTACACGCGGGTGTTGGGCGTGCGCTTCGTGAAGCGGACGGTCAACTTCGACGATCCGGGGACGTATCACTTCTACTTTGGCGACAAGACCGGTGCGCCGGGGACGATTCTGACGTTCTTCCCGTGGCTGGGAGCGTTCCCCGGAAAGCAGGGGACCGGCATGGCGTCGGCGACGGCGTACGCTTGCGCGCCGGAGTCGCTCGATTTTTGGATGATGCGGCTGGGCGAGCGAGCGATCGACTTCGACGGCCCTGGCGAGAGACTGGGCGAGCAAGTGATCTCGTTTCGCGATCCGGACGGGCTGGCGGTCGAGATCATCGCGTCGGAGTCAGCCGCGCAGGCGGGGACCGACGGCCTGGGAGGGTTCGCCCATCGCGTCCGAGCACGCGCTGCGGAGCTTCCACAGCGTGACCTTGTGCGTGGCCGGGTATGAGCGCACGGCGAAACTGCTGACCGAAACGTTCGGCTACGAAGACGCGGGCAGCGAGCGCGAGCGGTTTCGGTTCCGGTCGAGCGCGGGGGCGACGGCGGCGATCGTCGACTTGCGCTGCCAGCCGGATCAGATCATGCGCGGACGCATGGGCTCGGGCGTGGTGCATCACGTGGCGTTTCGCGCGCGAGACGCCGAGGAGCAGCTCGAGTGGCGGGAGGAGATTGTGAGCCTAGGCTTCAACGTGACGCCGGTGCTGGATCGGCAGTACTTCACTTCGATTTATTTCCGGGAGCCGGGCGGCGTGCTCTTTGAGATTGCGACGGAGGGGCCGGGCTTCCCGAAGGATGAGCCGGTGGAAGAGCTGGGCGAGGCGCTGAAGCTGCCGGAGTGGCTCGAGCCGCGGCGCGAGGAGATCGAGCGGCGGTTGCCGGAGATTCGCTTGCACAAGGAGGCCAAGTGAGCGGGCCGCACGCGGGGGCGCGCCTGATGAGCGCGGGAGCTCCGCTCGAAGAGGCGCGGGGCGTGGTGATCTTGGTGCACGGACGCGGCGCGAGCGCGCAGGACATTTTGAGCCTGGCCCCGGAATTCGGCGTGAAGGATCTGGCGTTCTTGGCGCCGCAGGCGGCGGGCGGCTCGTGGTATCCGATGTCGTTTCTGGCGCCGCTGGAGCGGAACGAGCCTGGGCTGAGCTCGGCGCTGGAGCTACTGGGCCAGACCGTGCGCCAGGTGGAGGAGAAAGGCTTCGCCGCGGAGAAGATCGTCGTGGGCGGCTTCTCGCAGGGTGCATGCCTGTCGCTCGAGTTCGTGGCACGGAATGCGCGGCGATACGGCGCGGTGCTGGCGTTCAGCGGCGGTTTGATCGGGCCGCCTGACACGCCGCGGGATTACGCCGGGAGCTTCGAGAACACGCCGGTGTTCCTGGGCTGCAGCGATATGGACCCGCATATCCCGCTGGAGCGCGTGCAAGAGAGTACGGCGGTATTCGAGCGGATGGGCGCGGCGGTGACCGAGCGCATCTATCCGCGCATGCCGCACACGATCAACGAGGATGAGATTTTGTTTGCGCGGAAGTTGCTCAGCGCGCTGTGACGAGTGGCGCGTGAGAGGCGGACATCCCCTCCCTTATGAGTCTGTGTGAAAACGAGATGCTCGTGTTGCGCCCTCCGGACGAGGTCGCGCCGGCGTTTTCACACAGACTTATGCTTCGCGGTTGCTTTTCGGGGCGGCTTCTTGCGCCGCGGGCGCGACCTCACGGTCGCGGCTCTGTTGGTTGCTACCAGGCGACCATGGCGTCTTCGAATAGGCGCGCGAGGTCTTCTTCGTTCGCGGCGCGCGGCGAGAGCTTGGTGACGCGGTGCTGCGGCAGCGTGCCTTCGACCAGCGCCGGAATGTCCGATGACGTGTAGCCCAGGGCCTTCAGACCGTTGGGGGCGCCGAGGCGCTGCATGTAGCCGGTGATGGTGTCGGCGAGGAGCTTGCCGGCATCGTCGTGTGTGACGCCGCTGATGTCGGCGCCGAGCGCCGCGGCGGCTTCGAGGTGGCGTTGCGGACTCGCTCCCGCGGTGAAGCGAAATACGGCCGGAGCGTTGAGGATGACCGACATGCCATGCGGAATCAGCGGGCGGTCGCCGGGGTAGCCTTCCTGGTGGAAGCCTCGGACGTGGCCGGAGACGGGGTACGACATGCCGTGCGGCAAATGCACCCCGGCGTTGCCGAAGCCGATGCCCGCGAAGGCCGCGGCCAGCAGCATCATGCCGCGCGCCTCATCGTCGTCGGTGTCGGCGACGGCTCGCGGCAGATACTTGGCGACCATGCGCAGGGCTTGCAGGGCCCAGACGTCGCTGATGGGGTTGGAGCCCTGATAGGCCGGGCGTTCCAGGGGACGCTCGGGGCGCGGGCGAGCGGTGTACGGGATCGCGGTGTAGGACTCGATCGCATGCGAGAGCACGTCGAGGCCGGTGGAGGCGGCAACGGCGGGCGGCTGGGTGTGGGTGTTCTCGGGGTCGAGCAGGCCCAGCGTCGGCTTGAGGCGGCGGTGCGCGATGCCGGTCTTGGCGTGCATCGCCGACATGTCGAAGATGGCGACGCCGGTGGTCTCGCTGCCCGTTCCCGCCGTGGTCGGGACGGCGTAGAGCGGCTTGAGCGGCCCCGGAATCGGCGCTCCCTTGCCGATGGGCGGGTTGACGTAGTCGAGGAAGGCGGCGGGATAGGTCGAATAGAGGTTCGCAGCCTTGGCCGTGTCGATGGTCGAACCGCCGCCGACCGCGACGAAGCCGTCGAAGATGTGCTCCTCGGCGAAGGCGATGGCGGTCTTGAACGATTCGTCGGTCGGCTCGACGCGCACCTGGTCGAACAGCTCGTACTGGATGCCGCGGTCGGAGAGCGACTGGCAGACGCGCTCGACCGGCGGCAGCATGGCGAGGTAAGGGTCGGTGACGACCATCACGCGCTTGAGGCCGGCTTCGACCAGGTCGAGGCCCAGCTCGCGGGTGACGCCGAAACCGTAGCGGACGTTGGAGGCGGCGAATTCGACTGCGTATTCGTTCAACATGGGACGGGCAAAATGGGACGACGTACGTGCCTAAGCGCTCGCTGTCCATAGCGGCGCGGATCTTATCTTTGTGGGTCGGGAGCCAGTCGGCGAAGCTCTGAATTTGCGGGTAGAGCTCGCGGCTCAGCTCGAGGTCGGCTTGTCGGTTTGGGACGTGGACGCGGTAGAACTCGAACATGTCGGCGAGCTCTTCGGCGCCGGGGAAACCGAACGAAGCGAAGACTTCGCGCGGAATGTAGTTGTAGACGACGCGTTCGCCGAGGGCTTCGCTGAGTTGTGCGGCGTAGCGGTCGGCGGGCTGGTCTTCGCCCACGGCGACGACGGTCTTGCCGAGGAAGCGGTCTTTGTCAGCGAGGATCGCGGCGACAATGCCTCCGCCGTCTTCTGCGGCGACGGCGGCGAGAGGCGTATCGCCTTGCGGGAAGCCGAAGGCGTAGGAGCCGTCGTCTTTCTTCTTGGGCGCGAAAAAGTCGATGAAGTTCTCGTAGTAGAACGTCATGTGGAGGAAGGTCGCCGGCAGCCCCTTCTCGACGGCGTAGTCCTGCAGATCGGCCTTGATGTCGAAATGCGGCACTTCGAGCTTGCCGCCGCTGATCTTCTTCGTCGACGGCAGAGTGCTGAAGACGAAGTGCTCGACGTCGGAGGCGGCGACGGCGTCGACGAGGTTGCGGCCTTGCTCGGCTTCGGCGCCGAAGTGCTCCCAGAAGTTGGTGACCCCGAACGCGGCGGCGCAGCCTTGGAGAGCCTTGTCGAGGCTGGCGCGGTCGCTCAGGTCCCCGGCGACGACTTCCGCGCCCGCCGAGGCGAGAGCCTTGGCCTTGTCGGAATCGGGATGGCGCGTCAAGCAGCGCACCTGATAGGCGCCGCCGGCCATCAAGTGACGCGCGACGCCTCCGCCTTGGGCGCCTGTTGCGCCGCTGACAAGAACGATCGGTTTCGACATGAGGACTTAGAACTTCCTGGACCATTCGCTGGGCCAACGCTCAACGACGACTTTCTCTTGAGTGTAAAACTGCACCGCATCGCGGCCCTGAGCGTGGAGGTCGCCGAAGAAGCTGTTCTTCCAGCCGCTGAAGGGGAAGAAGGCCATCGGCGCGGCGACGCCGACGTTGATGCCGACGTTGCCGACCTCGGCCTCGTAGCGGAATTGGCGGCCGGCGCGTCCGCTCGAGGTGAACAGGCACGCCATGTTGCCGTAGGCGTTGCGGTTGATCCACTCGATGGCCTGCTCGGGGGTGTCGGCCGAGATGAGGCTGAGCACGGGGCCGAAGATTTCGGTTTGGGCGATCTCGCCTTGGGCGGCGACGTCTTCGAGCAAAGTCGGCCGAACGAACGCGCCGCCCTCGTAGCCGGAAACCTTGGGCGAGCGGCCGTCGACGCGCACCTTGGCGCCCTCGGCCCGGCCTTTTGCGATGAGGCCTTCGATGCGCTCGCGGCTTTCCTGCGAGATGACCGGGCCCATCTCGACGCCGTCATCGAGGCCGAACCCGACGCGGCGGCTCGCGGCGATGTCGGCCATGAGCTCGGAGAACGGCTGCTTGGCTTCGCCGACCGGGATGGCGACGGACGAGGCGAGGCAGCGCTGGCCGGCGCAGCCGAAGGCGCTGTCGGCGGCGATCTTGGCGGTCATCTCGAAGTCGGCGTCGGGCAGCACGACGATGGGGTTCTTGGCGCCGCCTTGGCATTGCACGCGCTTGCCTTCGGCGGAGGCCTTGGAATAGACGTAACGCGCGACGGGCGTCGAGCCGACGAAGCTGACGGCGCGCACGGCCGGGTGCTCGAGGATGGCGTCGACGGTTTCACGCGAGCCGTTGACGATGTTCACCACGCCCGGCGGGAAGCCGGCTTCGACGATGAGCTCGCCGATCTTCGTCATCGCGCCGGGGACTTTCTCAGACGGCTTGACGATGAGCGTGTTCCCGCAAGCGACCGCGTAGGGCAGGAACCACATCGGGATCATCGCCGGAAAGTTGAACGGCGCGATGACGGCGCAGACGCCGACGGGCTGGCGGATCATCAGCTCGTCGATGCCGCGCGCGATGTCCTCGGAGAGGTAGCCCTGCATGAGCATGGGAATGCCGCAGGCCACTTCGACGTTCTCGACGGCGCGCTGCAGCTCGCCCTTGGACTCGCCGAGCGTCTTGCCGCATTCGAGAGTGATGGTGCGCGCGATATCGTCGAAGTCGCGCTCGAGAAGCGTTTTGAGGCGAAAGAGCGGCTGCACGCGCTCGCCCGCCGGGGTGCGCCGCCAAGCTTCGAGCGCTCGCGACGCGACGGAAGCCGCTTCGTCGACCGTTGCGCGCGGGCTCAGCGGCGTCCGAGCCAAGATTTCGCCGGCGGCGGGATTGCGGACGTCGGCGAATTCGACGCCGGTCGGGGCGGTCCACTTGCCGCCGATCAGGTTTTCAACCACCGCCGGAGTCGCCATCGATGGCGTAGGTTAACATGCGCCCGGCGGATAAACTGAGGTCGATGGACTACCGCACGATTCGGATGGCGCCCAAGGGCGACCAAGGCGAAGAGAGCCCCCTGTTGGCGGGCGAGATCGAGCTGGACGAGCAGGAAGCGCGGGCCATCGGGTCGCTGCTCGAAAAGCAGATGACGACGCCTGACTACTACCCAATGACGCTGAACTCGTTGACGGCCGCCTGCAACCAGAAGTCGAGCCGGCGGCCCGTGGTCAGCTACACCGAAGGCGAAGTGCAAGAGGCGCTGGACCGCCTCAAGGAGAAGGGCCTGGTGCATCGCATCACCGGGGCCGACTCGCGCGTGCCGCGGTTTCGGCACGTCTTTCACGACGCGCTGCGGCTGAATCAGCCGCAGGGGGCGGCGATGTGCGTGCTGATGCTGCGGGGACCGCAGACGGTCGGCGAGATTCGCCAACGCACAAACCGTATGTATGACTTCGCTTCGCTCGCGGAAGTGGAAGAAACGCTCGAGGAGTTGATCCGGAAGCAGCCGCGGGCGTTGGTCGCGCGTCTGGCCCGCGCGCCCGGGACGAAAGACGCGCGCTACGCGCAACTGCTCAGCGGCGAGCCGCCGGACGTCGAAGAATGGTCGGCTTCTTCGGACGCAGCGCGATCCTCCTCGAGCGGGGACGAGCGGATTGGGGAGCTGGAGCAAAGGATCGCCGATCTCGAAGGGAAGGTGGATTCGCTGCAAGAGGCGTTCGAGCGCTTCAAGCAGCAGTTCTGATCTTCAATCCTGGTTCCCCAGAGCCCCGCTCGCTCGCAGTTGTTCTTCCAACTTCGAGACTCTCGCGAGCGCGTTCAGCGCGAAAACGAGACCGGCCGCCCCCGCCCCCATGCCGATGATGCCGAACGTCATGCCGACAATGCCAAACGTTTCCATAGCGGTTTTCCTGCTTGCCGCCGGTAGTTTACTCGACGGGCGAGCCCTATGCGGCGATCCGCTATCGTGAGAGTTTCCCTTCCATGCTCGATCGCATCACCGTCCGGGGCGCGCGGCAGCACAATCTGCGCGACTTGCACCTGGAAATTCCGCGCAACACGCTCACAGTCGTCACGGGACTGAGCGGGTCGGGCAAGTCCTCGCTGGCGTTCGACACGATCTACGCCGAGGGGCAGCGGCGCTACGTGGAGACGCTTTCGCCGTATGCGCGGCAGTTTCTCGATCAGATGGAGCGGCCGGACGTCGATTCGATCGAGGGCCTAAGCCCGGCGCTGTCGATCGAGCAGAAGACGACCAGCCGCAGCCCGCGGTCGACGGTCGGCACGATCACGGAAATTTACGACTACCTGCGGCTGCTGTATTCGTCGATCGGCGAGCCGAATTGCGCCAACTGCAACATCCCCATCACGCGCCAGACCGCGGAGCAAATCGCCGAGCGCGTCGCGGAGGTGCAGCAAGGCAAGAAGGTGACGGTGATGGCGCCGGTCGTACGCGGGCGCAAGGGCATCTACCGCAAGGAGTTCGAGACATTCGCCTCGCGGGGCTTCTTGCGGGCGCGGGTCGACGGCGAGACGCTGCTGCTGGACGACGAGATCAAGCTCGACCGCAACAAGATGCACACGATCGAGTTGGTCGTCGATCGGGTGACGGTGCGCGAAGGCGCCGAGCAGCGGCTGCTCAACTCGATTCGCACGGCGCTGAAGCTCTCGCAGGGGCTGGTGTTGGTGGACGAGGAGGGCGGCGATGAGACGCTGTACTCCGAACGCTTGGCATGCGTGCAGTGCGGGGCGAGCATTCCGGTGTTCGAGCCGCGGTCGTTCTCGTTCAACAGCCGCTACGGCGCTTGTCCGGAATGCAACGGGTTGGGCAGCCAGTGGGACTTCGACCCCGACAAACTGCTTACGGACCCGGCGAAGCCTTTGCTGACCGGGGCGATTCCCGTTTCGTTGCTCACGCCGCAAATCGAGGGCGAGGTGCGCAAGGCGGCCAAGCGGCGCAAGGTTTCGATGAGGGCGAAAGTCGCGCTGCTCGAGCAGGACGAGCTGGACTTTATCCTGCTGGGCGGAGACTCGAAGTTTCCGGGCTTGATTCCGCTGTTGCGCGCGTGGCACGAGGACGGGCTGTCACCCGACGAGCGCGAGTGGCTGATGCGCTACCAGTCGCCGCGGCCGTGTCCGGCGTGCAACGGCGCGCGGCTGCGGCCCGAGAGTCTGGCGGTGAAGGTGGAAGGCCGGTCGATCGCGGAGTTCGCCGGTCTACCGGTAGGCCGGGCGGCTGTGGTGGCGGAGAGCATGAAGCTCAACGACCGTCAGAGGCAAGTCGCCGGGCGCATTTTGGACGAAGTGCGCAAGCGACTGCGGTTCTTGACGTCGGTCGGCCTGGACTATCTGAGCCTCGATCGCTCGGCGGCGACGCTGTCGGGAGGCGAGTCGCAGCGGGTGCGGCTGGCGACGCAGATCGGGACGCAGTTGCGGGGCGTGCTGTATGTGCTCGACGAGCCGTCGATCGGGCTGCACGCACGCGACAACAACCGATTGCTCGACAGCCTGACGAACCTGCGCGATTTGGGCAACACGATCATCGTGGTCGAGCACGATCACGAGACGATCGAGCGGGCGGATCATGTCGTCGATCTCGGTCCGGGCGCGGGACGGCTGGGCGGCGAGCTCGTGGCGCAGGGGACGCCGCAGGAAGTCGCGCACGTCGAGGGCTCGCTGACCGGGCAGTACCTGAGCGGGCGGAAGGAAGTGCCGGTGCCCGAGATCAGACGTCCGGCCGGCGAAAAGCGCCTTGTCGTGCGGGGCGCATCCCAGAACAACCTGAAGAACGTGGACGTCGAGTTTCCGCTGGGATGCCTGACGGTGGTGTCGGGCGTCTCGGGCAGCGGCAAGTCGACGCTCATCAACGGGATCTTGTACCCGGTGTTGATGAAGCACGTGTACAAATCGCAGACGACGCCGGGCAAACATCGCAAGATCGAAGGACTCGAGCTGGTCGACAAGGTCGTGCGCATCGACCAGTCGCCGATCGGGCGCACGCCGCGCTCGAATCCGGCGACGTACACGGGATTCTTCACGCCGCTGCGAGAGTTCTACTCGATGCTGCCGGAGTCGCGCGCCCGAGGGTACAAGCCGGGGCGCTTCAGCTTCAACGTGAAGGGCGGACGCTGCGAGGCGTGCCAGGGCGACGGCAACCGGCGCATCGAGATGAGCTTCCTGCCGGACGTGTTCGTGCGCTGCGACGTCTGCCGCGGCAGGCGCTACAACCAAGAGACGATGCAGGTGAAGTACAAGCACCACTCGATCGCCGACGTGCTCGAGTCGACCGTCGAGGAGGCGCTGCCGCTGTTCGAGAGCCTGCCGCAGATTCACAACAAGCTGCAAACCTTGGCGGACGTGGGCTTAGGGTATATCCACCTCGGCCAGTCGTCGACGACGTTGTCGGGCGGCGAAGCGCAGCGCATCAAGCTGGCGCGCGAGCTGAGCAAACGGCAGACGGGGCAGACGGTTTATCTGCTCGACGAGCCGACGACCGGGCTGCACTTCGACGACGTGCGGAAGCTGCTCGAAGTGCTGCAACGGCTGACCGACCTTGGCAATACGGTGGTCATCATCGAGCACAACATGGACGTCATCAAGTCCGCCGATTGGCTGATCGATCTCGGGCTCGAGGGCGGGGACGAGGGCGGCGAAATCGTGGCGAGCGGAACTCCGGAGCACGTGGCGGCATGCGAGCGGAGCCACACGGGCCGCGAACTGCGGAAGGTTCTGCCGTAACCGTTGATACCATAGAAGTTTCCTTCTCGCATGGATCCCGAAGCGCAGTATGCGCCGGCGGCGGCTGTCCCCGTGCCGGAGACGCCCGAGTCCGGAGTTCCCGACGACTCGCAGCCTGAAACGTGGGGCTACCGCGAGTTGGCCTACTTGGTCGGATTCGGCGTGATATCGCTGGGCCTGAGCATGCTCGTGGCGGGCGCGGTCGTGGCCGTGGGCCGGATGCAATTCGGGGTCGATCTCAATCCCGAATCCTCGCCCTATGCGGTTTATATCGTTCTGGGCGTCCAGCTCTTGTGGTGGGTGTTTCTATTCACATTCATGTACGCCGTTGTTTCGATCAAGTACGGCTTGCCGTTTTGGGAGGGAATCGGATTTCAACCGTTGCCCATCCCGGCGGTGTGGTTCGCGCTCGCGGGGTTCTTGCTGGCGCCGCTGGTGGCGGTTACCGGAAAGTGGATCGACGTTCCGCAGGATACGCCGTTTGAGCAATTGCTCGAGAACGCGCATTCGCTGTGGCTGCTCGGAGCTTTCGGCGTGATCGTCGCGCCGCTGACCGAGGAGATGACCTTTCGGGGCTTCGTTTTTCCGGTGATCGAAAGGAAGCACGGCGGAGTGGCGGCTGTGGTCGTGACGAGCGCGTGCTTCGCGCTGCTGCACGCGCAGCAATACGCCTGGGCTTGGCAGATCGTGCTGCTGATGTTCTTCATCGGCGGCGTGTTCGGATGGCTGCGGCTGAAGACGGGGAGCGTCGGCCCGTCGACGATCATGCATGCCGCGTATAACGGGACGCTGTTCTTGGCGCTGTTCTCGGCCAAGCAGATGGGAATCGACAAGCTTTAACGGATATGGTCAAGACAATTGAATGGACCGACAAGGGCGTGGTGATGATCGACCAGCGCATCCTGCCGGCCGAGGAAACCTACATCACCTGCGAAGACTACCGCCAGGTGGCCGACGCGATTCGCACGATGGTGATTCGCGGGGCTCCGGCGATCGGCGTCGCGGCTGCGATGGGATTCGCGATCGGCATCGAAAAGGCTTCGCCGGACGACCTGGACGGGGAAGCGGAGAAGATCGCTGAGACGCTGGCGACGACGCGCCCGACGGCGGTCAATCTTTTCTGGGCGATCGAGCGGATGAAGAAGCTCTACCGCGAGCTGCGGGCCGAGAGCGTTGAGTTGGGTGTCTTGCGCAAGCGCTTGATCGACGAAGCGGTCAAGATGCACGACGAAGACATCGAGATCAACCGTGCGATCGGACGCAACGGGGCGGAGTTGCTGCCGCCTGGAGCGAACGTGATGACGCATTGCAATGCCGGTGCGTTGGCGACCGCAGGGTATGGCACCGCGCTGGGGGTGATCCGCGCCGCCGTCGAGAGCGGCAATCCCGTGGCGGTGTTCGCGAACGAGACGCGGCCGTTCATGCAAGGGGCGCGGCTGACGGTGTGGGAGCTGCAACAGGATTCGATCCCGGTGACTCTGCTGACCGACAACATGGCCGGACACACGCTACGCTCAGGGAAAGTGGGCGCCGTGGTCGTCGGCGCCGACCGCATCGCAGCCAACGGCGATGTGGCGAACAAGATCGGTACCTATTCGGTGGCGGTGCTCGCCAAAGAGAACAATGTGCCGTTCTATGTCGCCGCGCCGATCTCGACCTTGGACTTGTCGCTCGAATCCGGCGATCTGATCCCGATCGAGGAACGCGATTCCGATGAAGTGACCCAGATCCGGGGGCAGCAGATCGCTCCCGTGGGTACGCAGGTGATGAATCCGGCATTCGACGTGACCCCGAATCGTTACGTGACGGCGATCATCACGGAAAAAGGCGTCGCGAAAGCGCCTTTCACGAAGAACCTGGCCAAGCTGGCCGCATCGTAAGACGATTCGTCGGCGAAAGCTTAGCGGCCGCTGCTGCGACCTGGATGCGCTATGCCTGATTTCAGCCTCACTAATCTTTTCTCCCCGGAAGTAATTCAAAACACCGTCACGCCTTGGCTGCTCGATTCGGGCGCCAAGGCGCTGCGCATTCTGCTCATCGTGGCGCTGGCGGCGGTTGTTTCGCGGATCGTGGCGCGCGTGTTCCAAAGCGTCATCAAGCGCGTCGTCGCCGAATCGAAGGACGGTGATCAGTTGGCCATGCTCGAGAGGCGGAAGCGCACCGACACTCTCAGCAGCGTGGCGGCGAGGGCGGCGGCGATCACGATCTGGGGGATCGCTATTGTGATGGCGTTGAGCGAGGTGGGGTTCAACGTGGGCCCGCTGCTGACCGGCGCGGGCGTCGCGGGCGTTGCGATCGGCTTCGGCGCGCAGCACCTAGTCGGCGACTTTCTGGGCGGGTTCTTCATGCTGATCGAGAATCAGATCCGCGTGGGAGACGTGGCGGAGGTCAACGGCAAGGGCGGCCTGGTCGAACAGCTCAACTTGCGCACCACGGTGTTACGCGATCTTCAGGGCATCGTGCACGTCTTCCCGAACGGCAAGATTGAGACGATCTCCAACTTGACGCGCGACTTCTCGTATTGGGTGTTCGAGCTGGGCGTGGCTTACAAGGAGAACGTCGACCGCGTGATCAACATCTTGTTCGAGTTGGGCGACGAGCTCAGGAAGGACAAGGATTTCAGCCCGAAGATCTTGAACGACATCGAAGTGTTCGGCCTCGACAAGTTCGGCGACTCCGCGCTGATCATCAAGGGCCGCATCAAGACGATGCCGTTGCAACAGTGGTCGGTCGGGCGCGAGCTGAATCGACGCATCAAGAATCGCTTCGATCAAGAGGGCATCGAGATTCCGTTCCCGCACCGCACGCTGTACTTCGGCCAAGCGCAGGAAGCGGAAGAAGTCCTCAAGGAACTCGAGAACAAGCGCCGCCCGCAGTCTCCAAAGGAGGAGACCGGCGGCGAGGGCTAGCCGACCGAGCTAAGCTCGCGTTCGGCGTACTTCGACTCGACGTAATCGTTGAGGATCGCGATGAACTCGGCGACGATGGCGTCGCCCTTGAGGGTACGCAGCAGCCGGCCGTCAACGTAGACCGGCGCCTTGGGCTCCTCGAACGTGCCGGGCAGGGAAATGCCCAGGTCGGCGTGCTTCGATTCGCCCGGTCCGTTGACGATGCAGCCCATCACGGCCACCTTCATCTCCTCGACGCCGGTGTACCGCGATTTCCAGACCGGCATTTGGTCGCGCAGGTAGCTTTGAATTTGCTCGGCCATCTCCTGAAAGAACGTGCTGGTCGTGCGCCCGCAGCCGGGGCACGCCGTGACTTGGGGCGTGAAGCTGCGCAAGCCCAGCGATTGCAGGATCTGCTGACAGGCCCGCACCTCTTCCGTGCGGTCGCCGCCGGGCTGCGGCGTGAGCGAGACGCGGATCGTGTCTCCGATCCCTTGCTGCAGCAATATCGACAGCCCGGCGGTCGAGGCGACGATGCCTTTCATGCCCATGCCGGCTTCGGTAAGGCCCAGGTGCAGCGGGTAGTCGCAGCGCGCGGCGAGCTCCTGATAGACCGCGACCAGGTCTTGCACGTTCGAGACCTTCGCCGAGAGGATGATCTTGTCGCGCGCCAGACCGTAGCGCTCGGCGGCTTCGGCTGAGTTGAGCGCCGAGAGCACGATGGCCTCGCGCATCACGTCCACGGCCGTTTTGGGCTCCGGGTGCTTGGCGTTGTCATCCATGAGCTGGGTCAGAAGCTGCTGGTCGAGCGAGCCCCAGTTGACGCCGATGCGGACGGGCTTGTCGTACTCGACGGCGCACTCGATCATCGTGCGGAAGTTGTCGTCGTGTTTCTTGCCGATGTTGACGTTGCCGGGATTGATGCGGTACTTGGCCAGGGCTCGCGCGCAGTCGGGGTATTTCTTGAGCAGCAGGTGACCGTTGTAGTGGAAGTCGCCGACGATCGGCACGTCGCCGTGCAGGTCGCGGACGGTTTCGACGATGCGGGCGACCTGCTGAGCCGCCTTATCGTGGTTGACGGTGACGCGCACCAGCTCGGAGCCGGCGCGGGCGAGGTCGAGGACCTGATTGACGGTCGCCGCCGAGTCCGCCGTGTCGGTGTTGGTCATCGACTGCACGACGATCGGGTTGTCGCCCCCAACCAGGACGCCGCCGACGTTTGAAACGACTGATTCTCTGCGAGTTACAGGCATGAGGGTGGGTTCGCGGTCGAGCCCTTTCCGCACTTCGAGTTTAGCAGCGACCCGTTAGCCGCGGGTCGGCGGCGGCGCCGCGACGATTCGAGCGGGAGACCGGAGATGTCGTGATAGAGTGAACCAAGCTGGGAGACCAGCGTTTATCCCGCAATGGACCGCATCGGCCGCTATGAGATATTGAGCGAGCTTGGGCGCGGCGCGATGGGCGTTGTGTACCGCGCCCGCGACCCCAAGATCGGTCGCGAAGTCGCGATCAAAACGCTGAAAATCGCTGATAAGGCTGAAGATTCGGAAGTCGATGCGCTGCGCGAGCGCCTCAAGAGAGAAGCGCAGGCCGCCGGTCAGTTGTCGCATCCCGGCATCGTCACGATCTACGACGTCGATGAGGAAGACGGGCTGGCTTACATCGCGATGGAGTTGGTCGAGGGCAAGACGCTCGAAAACGTCTTGCGTGACGGCGGGACCGACGATTTGCCCTTCATCGGAGACGTGTTGACGCAGGCTGCGGCCGCCCTCGATTACGCTCACACGAAGGGCATCGTTCACCGCGACGTAAAGCCCGCCAACCTGATGCTGACCTCGGGCCGCGGGCTGAAGATCATGGACTTCGGCATCGCCCGGGTGTCGTCGTCGCAACTCACGCAGACGGGCACGGTGATGGGTACGCCGAGCTATATGTCTCCTGAGCAGGTGCGCGGCGACGACCTCGACGGGCGGTCGGATCAGTTTTCGCTAGGCGTGATCTCCTACGAGCTGCTGACCGGCAAGAAACCGTTCACCGGGGACAATCTGACGTCGGTGATCTTCAAGATCGTCTCAACCGAGCCGGAGCGCACCAAGGATCTCTGCACCTGGATTTCGGACGACCTCGACAGCGCCGTGACGAAGGCGCTGGCGAAGAATCGGGATCAGCGTTTCGCGAACTGCAGCGAGTTCGCGACCGCCTTTTCGGCGGCCGCCGAAAAGGTCGCCGGCAAGGTCAAACAGGTTGGAACTTGGCGTTTCGACCCCGCCGCCACCGCGTCGACTCAAGCGACGGCGGCCGGGACCAAGGCTGCCGAAGACGAAGGCGATCCGTACTCGGCCACGGTTCTGAGCACGGCGGCCCCGCCGCCCGCCGCTCCCGCGGCCCTTTCGACGCCGGCCAATTCCGCCGGCGCCGGACTGGAGGATTCGGCGAAGCTGCCGCCGCTGTCGAAACGACGCGCCACGCGGCAAGAGGCGCCCGAGGTCGAGGAGCGCAGCCGTACGTGGGTGGTGCTGCTGGCCGTGGCTGCAATTGTCGTCATCGCCCTCGGATTGATCGCCGCGACGCAGCCCGGCTTCTTCCAGGATCCCGGCGGTTCGATTCGTGCGTTGCTCAGCGGCCGGCCGGCCGATACGAGGCCGCAAGTCCTTCCGGAAGAGTTGCCGGAACAGGCGCCTCCAGCGGGGACCGACGCCGCAGCCGTCGACGCGGAACCTTCGCCGAGGAATCCCGCGGGCGGCGAAGAGCCGGCGGCCCAGCAGAACAGTACTCCCGCGCAGCAAGCCGAGCAGCCGGCGCCGAAACCGCAAGCGCCCGCGCCGGCGCAAACGGCGGCTTCGAGCACGCCTGAATCCGCAGCCGAGGAGACGCCCCCTCAGGCGACGCCGCCGAAGCCCGAGCCGACCGAATCCGCCCCGCCGTCCAGTCAGCCGCCCTCGCAAGAGGCGGCGCAATCAACCGCCCAAACCGCGCCCGAACCCACGCCGAAGAAGGCTCCCGCGGCGCCAAAGAAGGCTGCGCCCACGCCCGTGCGGACGGCCGCCGGGCCGACGTCGGTTTACTTCCGCACAACGCCGCCGGGAGCCCAAATCGTAGTCGACGGCAGCACGGACTGGAGCTGCAAATCCCCTTGCACCGTAGAGAATCTGCCTGCCGGCCAGCGCACCGTGGTCGCCTCGATGCCCGGCTATCAAAACCTGCGGCGGACGTTTGTGGCCGGCGACAGCTCCCAGAAGATCGTCGAGCTCACGCTGACCGACGCGCGCATCGAGGTGATTCTGACGAGCGAGCCGCCGGGGGCGAATATCTTCGTCGACGGCAAGCAGATCCCCGAGAAGACGAACGCGAAGATCAAGCTGCCCGAGGGCGCTTACCAAATCCGAGTCGCCAAAGCGGGCGCGGGCGAAGCCGAACAAGTGGTCCGCGTCGATCGCGAGCGGCTGCCGTTTGTGAAATTCATCCTCAAATGATCGTCAGGCGGACTGGGCGAGCCGCGCGAATCCCGCCGGGCCGACTCCCAAACGCCTCCCGCGACGCTCGACGCTCTTTGTGATCACGGCCAAGACTTCGGCTTGGAAGGCCGGATCGTGCCAGCGCTCGTCGCCGAGCTTGCGGCTGAGCGCGAGCGCGGTTTCGCGCGTAGTCGCTCCCCGCGGCTTCGCGGAGCGCACGTGAAACGGGTCGGCGATCACGTCTTCCGCGGTGCAGTCACAGGCAAGGGCCGCGAGCCGCTCGGGGTCGCAAGGCAGAATCGGCGCCAGCGTCGCGTGCACGCGCAGGCCGGCGTCGCGCAGAGCCCGCATCGCATCCAGTCGTGCGGCGATAGACTCGCAATGCGGCTCGTAGAGCCGCCTGACGGCTTCGCGATCGGTGGTGATCGAGAAGCTGATGCGCAGCGTCGTACGCCGGGCGAGCCGCCGGAGTAACTCGATGTCGCGCACGATCAGCGCGCCGCGCGTCTGGATTGCGAAGACCGCCGGAGGACGCTCGATGACGGCGCGCAGAACGTCGGGCATTAGCGCTCGCGTCGCCTCGGCGGGCTGGTAAGGGTCGGTGAGCGGCGAGCAGTAGATGCGCTGGTCGGCTCGCAGTTGCTTCGCGAGCAGCTCCGCGGCGTTGTCTTTGAAGGTGGTGAATTGCCCCCAGCGCCGCCAGTCCTCGGGCTGCAGACCGCCGTAGAGCCGCATGGTCGGCACGTAGCAGTACAGGCAGCCGTAGGTGCAATTGCGGGCCGGAGTGAGCGAGTGAGTGAATCCGGCCGCGGCGATGAAGCCGCTCGTCGGACTCAGGATCGTGCGGGCGCGGGCGCCGCGAATGACGCCCGGACCCAACAGAGGCGGTTGCTGAACCTGCGGCCGCAAGGCGACCGTTATGTTAGCGAGCCTTCGCCGCGGTCAAGAAGCGGTACAGCGCCACGCGCGCGCCGCCGATGTCGCCGGTCCCCAACAAAGCTTGCGCGCGCAGAACTTGAGCGACGGGGTAGACGGAGGAAACGCGATCGAAGCCCGCCGCGGCCTCGTCGAGGTCCTTGTCCTGGGCGAGCAACGCGAGGGCTAAGGTGTAGTGAGCTTGAGTCGATTGCGGCTGCTCTTCCACGGCTCGCTTCGCCGCTCGCTCGGAGCCGGCGGCGTCGCCGAGGCGGCCGAGCGCGAGCGCGAGATTCGTCCAGCCCTGTCCTTCGTGCGGATCGAGCTCGACGACTTGCTCGAGTTGCTTCATCGCTTCCTCATAGCGCGCGGCCTTGATCAACCGCACCGCCAGATTGTTGCGCGCCTCGATGAACTGCGGATGCACATCGATCGCCTTTTGCAGCCACTTCATGGTCGCCTTCTCGTCGCCCTTGGCGGCCGCCTCGGCGGCCTTCGCAAACAGCTTCTGAGCCTTGGGAGGCGGTGCGTTCCGCAGCCGGGCGAGGGACACGGTCGCCTCGGTCGAGATCGCCGGCTTCGGATTCGGCAGACGCAGCGTCAAGGTGTCGTTGCGACCGCCGATCCACGCCGTTTCCACGTCGATCACCGCTCCGCCGCGCACGACGCGGACTTCGTACACTCCGTCCCCGGCCGGCCGATTTGCGAAGACAAACGTACCGTCGAGTCGCACATCGGCCTCCGCGAAGCAGCGGCCTCCGTTGCGGTCACAAAGTTGAACCACGAGCGGCCCCGCAACCGCCCCCGTGTTTTCGATGGAACCCGAGACGCTCGCCGAATCCGCGAGCAGCGAATTTTGAAATTGCGCGGCGCCTCGATCGGCCGTCATCAGAACGACGGCTAGCAAGGTCGGAATGAAAAATACAGTCTTGCGGATCGACATTCGTCGATACCTCCACGTGCAAACCGGACGGGGACGCCAGTTCCGGATAAACCTCGACCGATGGCGGATTCGACACATTCACCCGCAGGTGAAGGGTCCTCCGCGCCTTAGGCCGAAGGGAAAGCGTCGCCAAGATGCACCGCGACTGTGCGGAGCGGTCAGGGAAAGCCGGGCCTAGCCGGCTGATGCGGCGAACTGCCGGACGCTCGCGGGGGCGTCCTGAACCGAGTTCGCCGGGGACTTGGATAACGTTCAGATAACGCTATCGACAAATTCAGAATAGTCCTCGAGCGCTCGCGCCGTCCAATCGAAAAAGCCTATTTGGGCGATAATCCAGGGGCTACCCGCGAAACGCGACTGTGTCCCGTAACAGCCATGAAACGGCCCTGCTGAACGGAAATAGAGGCGGTGCTACACTGCGACCTCCGGAGGAATTTCCAATGTCCGGCGCACTCAACGATCAGATTCTTCCCACTACTCTGGGCGGTTGGCACACCCTTGTCGACGACTGGACGAGCAAGAACGGCATGCGCCGTCTTTGGGAGAGTGATCCTCATCTATGGACCGGCGACGACGAGGCGCACTGGACGGGCTGGCTCGACATCGTCGGCACGCTGCTGGGCCAGACGGCAAGTCTGAAGGCATTGGCGGAAGACGTCAAGGCGGCGGCCTTCAGTGACATCGTGCTGCTCGGCATGGGCGGCTCGAGCCTGTGTCCTGAAGTGCTGAGCCGGACCTTCGGCCGGCAAGACGGATTTCCGCAGCTCCAGATTCTCGACTCGACCGATCCCGGGCAAGTGATCGCGGTCACCGACAGCATCGACCTCGGCAACACGCTGTTCTTCGTCTCGAGCAAGTCGGGTTCGACGCTCGAGCCGGACATCATGCGGCGCTACTTCTTCAAGCGCGTATCCGAGGTTTTGGGACGCCGTCCGGGCGACCGCTTCATCGCCGTGACCGATCCGGGCTCGAAGCTCGAGGAAGTAGCCGCGCGCGACGGGTTTCGACACATCTTCTACGGCTTGCCGGAAATCGGCGGACGTTACTCGGCGCTCTCGAATTTCGGCATGGCGCCGGGCGCCGCGATGGGTTTGGACGTCACGGAGTTTCTCAAGCGCGCACAGGCCATGAAGGACGCTTGCGGACCGGAGGTCGACGCGGCGGACAATCCCGGCGTCGCGCTCGGGTTGTTACTCGGGTTGGCGTACAAGAAAGGTCGCAACAAGGTGACCTTCGTCGCCTCCGACGGCCTGGTGTCGCTCGGCGCTTGGCTGGAGCAGCTCATCGCCGAATCGACCGGCAAGCTCGGCAAGGCGATCATCCCCGTCGATCTCGAGACGCCCGAAGAGCCGAGCGTCTACGGCGACGATCGCGTTTTCGTCGAGCTGGCGTTGGGCGACGACATGCCCTATGCGAAGGAGCTGGCGGCGCTCGAAGAGGAAGGGCATCCGGTCGTGCGCATTCGCTGCCACGAGACGATGAATTTGGGGCAAGAATTCTTCCGCTGGGAGATCGCCACGGCGGTCGCCGGCGCCGTGATGGGCATCAATCCGTTCAATCAGCCGGACGTGGAGTCGAGCAAGGTCGCGACGCGGCGCTTGACCTCGGCGTTCGAAGAGACGAAGTCGCTGCCTTCGGAGAGGCCGTTCTTCGAAGGCGGCGGCGTCAAGCTGTTCGCCGACGGCGCCTACGCGGTTTCATTGGCGCGGGCGATCGACGGCGAGGAGTCGCTGGAGGCGTACGTCAAGGCGCACATCGATCGGCTCGAGGCCGGCGATTATTTGGCGCTGCTGGCATACATCGAGATGGACGAAGGCAACGGCGAGACGCTGCAGCGCATCCGCCACCAGATCCGCGACGAGAAGAAGGTCGCCACCTGCTTGGGCTTCGGGCCGCGCTTCTTGCATTCGACCGGGCAAGCCTACAAGGGCGGGCCGAACGACGGCGTCGTGATCCAGGTGACCTGCGAAGACCGCCTGGATGTCGACGTGCCCGGCCGCGAGTACACCTTTGGAATCGTGAAGGCCGCGCAAGCGCGAGGCGATTTCCAGGTGTTGGCCGAGCGCGGACGGCGCGCCTTGCGCATTCACCTGGCCGACCTCGACGACGGGCTGCGGGCGCTGGAGAGCGCCGTCGAGGCGGCGGTCCGCTGAGCGGGACTGAGGAGACAATCAAGGACTATGGCAAAGCGAGACGGCCATCCCGCCGATCCTTGCGTGACGGTGATTTTCGGGGCGTCCGGCGATCTGACCAAACGCAAGCTGATCCCCGCGATCTACAACCTGAAGAAGGACAATCTGCTGCCCAACGAGTTCGCGGTGATCGGCATTTCGCGGACGGAGATGGGCGACGAGGACTTTCGCGAGAAGCTGCGCGAGGATCTGCACGAGTATGCGCCGAGCGATGTCGACCAGGACACGTGGAACTGGCTCGCCGAGCGCATCTACTACTTGCCCGGCGACGCGGACGCCGCCGAGACCTACGACCGGCTCAAAGGGCGACTCGACGAGTTGAAGGAAAAGCACCGCACGGGGGGCAATTGCTGCTTCTACCTGGCGACGGCGCCGCGCTTCTTCGAGCCGATCACGGAGCGTTTGGGCGAGTCAGGATTGTCGAACGAACCCGACGAGGGCAAGGGACCCTGGCGCAGGGTCGTCTACGAAAAGCCCTTCGGTCATGACCTCGATTCAGCAAAGGCGCTGAACCGCAACATCGCGCGCTCGCTCAGCGAGGGGCAGATTTATCGCATCGACCACTACTTGGGAAAAGAGACGGTCCAGAACATTCTGGTCTTCCGGTTCGCAAACGGCATCTTCGAGCCCCTCTGGAACCATCGCTACATCGACCATGTGCAGATCACCGTGGCCGAGAACATCGGCGTCGAGGACCGCGGGGGCTACTACGACAAGTCCGGCGCCATGCGCGACATGATCCCGAACCACATCTTTCAGTTGATCTCGCTCACATGCATGGAGCCGCCGGTGTCGTTCGACGCCGACGCCGTGCGCGACGAGCAGGCGAAGGCCTTGCGGTCGTTGATGCCGATGACATCGGAAGAGGTTTTGCACCTGGCGATTCGCGGCCAATACGGCGAGGGCGAAGTCGACGGCGAGAAGGCCGTTGCGTATCGCGACGAGCACAACGTGCCGGAAGGCTCGAACACCGAAACGTTCGTCGCGATGAAGCTGACGCTCGATAACTGGCGCTGGGCCGGCGTTCCAATCTACTTGCGCACGGGCAAGCGCTTGCCGATGCGCGCGACCGAGATCGCGATCCAATTCGCTCGCGCGCCTTTCACGCTATTTCGCCAGACGGAAGTGGAGCGGCTGCCGCCGAGTCGCCTAGTGCTGAGGCTGCAGCCCGACGAAGGCATCTCGTTGAGCTTCGGCGCCAAAGTCCCCGGACCGGTCGTGCGTCTCGGGCAAGTCAACATGGACTTCAAGTACAAGGACTACTTTGGAGCCACGCCGAGCACCGGCTACGAGCGCCTGCTCTACGATTGCATGTCAGGCGACCAGACGCTGTTCCAGCGCGCGGACATGACCGAGTCGAGCTGGAAGATCGTCGCCCCGATTTTGGACTTGTGGGGCGCTTTGCCGCCGCGTGAGTTCCCCAACTACCCCGCCGGTTCATGGGGGCCCGCGGAGGCCGACGAACTGCTGCAGAAAGACGGGCGGAACTGGATTCGCTGCGGAGAGTGCTAGACAAGCGGCAAGGCCGACCTCGGAAGGCCGACCTTCTTCGCTTCGACTGAACTGCGGACGCGGTCTTCGCCGCTCGTGCGCAACCAGCATATCCGCGTGCGTTATGTCGATGGACGCGCGGGGCTTGCTGTCTCAGCAAGACGCCGAAGGGGGAGCTGTCGAGCGGCGCACGACAAGGCGCGGCGGCAGTGCGATGGCGGCCGGCGAGGCGTCTCGTTCTTCGATGACGCTCAGCAGCATCTCGCCGGCGCGCTGTCCGATTTCGCGCCGCGACCAGTCGGTCGTGGTCAGGAACGGCTCGGGCAGATAATCGAACTCGACGCCGCCGGCGCCCATGATCGAGATGTCGTCGGGCACTCTCACACCCGCCTCGCGGCAAGCGCGAATGGCGCCCATGGCGGCGGGATCGTTGGCGGCGAACACCGCCGTGGGGCGCGGGTCGTGCTGCAGCAGACCCTTCATCGCGGCTTCGCCGCCTTCGAAGCTGAACGAGTCACCGGCGATGAGGTCGCCGCCGACGATCACTCCAGCGCCTTCGACGGCCTTCAGGAAACCGCGCGCCCGGCGTTCGGCGGTGCTCAGGTGGGGACCGGCGATCAACGCGAGGCGGCGGTGACCGAGCTCCAGCAGATGTTCCGCGGCGAGACGGCCGGCAGCCTCGTCGTCCACGCCGACGAACGGTCTTCTCATGTCGTCGAAGTTGCGATCGATCAAAACGAAAGGCACCCCTTCTTCGAGCAGTCCTTGAAAGAAGCTCGAGTTGCCGGTTTCGAATGACGACGCAACGATCAGCCCGTCGGCGCGACTCCCGATCAGCATGTTGATCTCGCGCGCCTCCCGGACGGAGTCGGCGGCCGAGTTGCAGAGGATGAGAGTGTACCCGCGCCGTTCGACGGCTTCTTGAATCCCGCTGACGATCTCGGCGAAGAAAGTGTGCGAAAAATCGGGGATGACGACTCCGATGATCTGGGAGCGGCGCGTGACGAGGCTGCGCGCCCAGCGGTTGGGCCGGTAGTTCAGCTCGCGAGCGCGCTTCTCGATCCGCTTGCGCGTCTCCTCTTTCACGTCCGGGTGGCCGTTGAGGGCGCGCGAGATCGTCATCGCCGACAGACCTAGATCGGTCGCGATGTCTTGGATGGTCGTCATGCGGCGCGGGCCGCGTGTGCGTTTGGCCATCGATTGTCGTCCGGAGCGGCGAGAGGGCTATCGCGCACCCCGCCTCGCGATAGTCTATCGGGATTGGGCTTATCTAAGCCATATCGTCGCCCTTTTGTATCACGCGGACGCAATAAGGCGCTCGTCCGAGCGACGCGTCCCAATCGGGGCGCGACGCAGGATCAGTAGAATCGACACATGAGCAATGCGGTAGCGGATTGGACGCGACGTCGCTGGTCGCTGGCGGCGCTGGCAAGCCTAGCGGCGTGCGCCCGGCCGGAAAGCGAGTCGGCCGATGCCGCCGGACAAGCCGCGGAACAGCCGAAGCCCTACATCATCGACCTGCATTGCGACACGCCCATGCGCATGAAGGCCGAAGGCTTCGACATCGGCCTGCGGAACGACCATGGGCAAGTCGACATCCCGCGGATGCGCGACGGCGGCGTTTCGGCCGTGTTCTTCTCGGTCTATTGCGAAGGAGCGCGCGGCAAGACGCCGGAGAAGTACGCCGAGGCGCTCGAGATCATCGACTTGATTCAAAACCAGGTCGGGCGATTCCCCCGGGATCTGACGATGACGGGATCGGCGGAGGGCATCGAGGCCGCCCGCGACGATGGGAAAATCGCCATTCTGCTCGGCATCGAGGGCGGTCATATGATCGACTCGAGCCTCGATAACCTGCGCCGTCTCTACGCGCTGGGCGGCCGCTATTTGACGCTCACCCACGCCAAACATACTCCTTGGGCGGGCTCGTCGGGAGACACGCCCGCCGACGACCCCGGCCTGACCGAATTCGGCCGCGAGGTCGTCGGCGAGTTGAACCGCCTCGGGATGATGGTGGACGTCTCACACATCTCCGACAAGACGTTCGCGGCGGTCATGGAAACGACCAAAGCGCCCGTGATCGCCTCGCACTCGTCGTGCCGCGCCATCTCGAACCATCCCCGCAACATGACCGACGACATGATCCGCCAAGTCGCGGAGAACGGCGGCGTGGTGCACATCAATTACTACAACGGCTTTCTCGATGAGGACTACCGCGCTCGCGCCAACGCCGCCAAGCAGTTCAGCGAAAAACTGGCCGCGGCCCGCAAAGAGCTTGCCGACAAACCGAAGGAGCTCGCGCAAGCCGAATGGCGGATCGCGATGGAGAAGATCGACGCGGTCGGCCGGGTGAGCTTCGCCCGCCTGCTCGACCACTTCGAACACGCCGTCAAGGTCGGCGGCGTCGAGCACGTCGGCCTCGGATCGGACTTCGACGGCGTCGAGGAGGAGTTGCCGGAAGGCATGCTGGACATCTCGAAGATGCCGGCCTTGATGGAGGGGCTGCGCGGCCGCGGCCTGAGCGAGGACGACGTCGCGAAGATCATGGGCGGAAACACCTTACGGGTGATGCAGGAAGTCGAGAGGCATGCGGATGGCGACTCGACGCCTGTTAGCGCTTAATCGGTAGCTGGCACGGCCGGCCAAATCCAGGGTTGCACCCGCTCTCTTGTTGCTACGCTCTTCTAGTTGGGGTAGGGTGACTCGTCGACGATGGCTTCCGCAAACTCAAACCGCCTCGAGCCGCTCCCGCTGAGCCCGCCGGACAGTCGATCCAGGGTTGCGGGAGTGACCGCAAGCGCCTGTTCGCGAAAGGCTGAACGCCGCGGTCGGCGCAACGCAAGTCCCTGTCGAGCGATGCGGAAGTCCGTAGTCGGGAGACTACGCCGATGACGTCGAATTCCGACGCCTTCAAGGACAAAGTCGCGATCGTAACCGGCGGAGGCTCCGGACTTGGCCGCGCGCTCTGCCGCGAGCTCGCAACCAGAGGCTCGATTTGCGTCGTGACCGACCTCAATATCGAGGGTGCAAGAGAGGTTTCCGAAGCCATCAATGCGGACGGCGGCCGATCCTGCGCCTTGAAGCTGGATGTGACGCAACAGCAGGAGGTGACTGCAGCCATCGACGAAGCGGTGAGTCGGTACGGCGGTTTGGATTTCATGTTCAACAACGCCGGAATCATTACTCTCGCTGAAGTCAGAGATATGGATCCGGAACACTGGCGCGAGCTCATCGACGTCAATCTGATGGGAGTGATCCACGGTACGACGGCCGCTTATTCGCGCATGGTTAGCCAGGGCGGCGGGCATGTCGTCAACATCGCTTCCGTCGGCGGACTGATTACCTTGCCTACGTACACCGCTTATGCGACCACAAAGCACGCGGTTGTCGCCCTGTCGAACTCGCTTCGGGCGGAGGGCGTCGGCTTGGGAGTCAAGGTCACCGTCGTTTGTCCGGGCATGATGGACACGGGGCTCGGCGCCGCCGCGAAGATACTCGGAGCGAAAAGAGAAGACCTGGAAAACCAAGGGTACAGCAAACGCGCAATGGAGCCGGGCGTCGCCGCACGCCTGATCTTAGCCGGGGTTGCGCGCAACAAGCGTATGATTGTTTTTCCGTTTTCTTCGCGTCTTCTCTGGTGGATATACCGCGTGCGGCCGGCCTTTCTCGCTCCCTTTGAGTCCAAGATTCTGGCTACTTTTCGCGCGGTGCGCACAAAGGACTGACCGACGGTTTTTCATATGTTGAAAGACAAGGTTGTCCTGATCACAGGCGGCACGGGGGGCATAGGCCGCAGGATCGCCGTCGGATTGGCCAAGCAAGGCGCGACAGTCGCGGTTACCGGGCGGGACCACGACCGGGGCAGGGCGGCCGTGGCGGAGATTGTCCGAGAGAGCGGCAATGAGTCGGTCGACCTGTTGCTCGGCGACCTCTCCTCGCAGCGCGAAGTCGCTGGAATCGCGCAGGAATTTCAAGCGCGCTATGACCGGCTGGACGTCCTGGTCAACAATGTCGGAGGGCTATACGGAAAACGATGGGAAACCGTTGACGGGATTGAAGGCACTCTGGCGGTCAATCATCTCTGTCCGTTTTTGCTGACGCATCTTCTGCTTCCCCTGCTCGAGGCGAGCGCTCCTGCAAGAGTCATCAACATCAACTCCGAAGGCCATCGCGCCGCGAAGACCGTAAATTTCGAGGATATGGCGGCTCAGCGCTGGAAACGCGGCTTTGAAGCGTACAGCCGGAGCAAGCTGGCGAACCTGCTGTTCACATATGAGCTGGCGAGTCGGCTTGCCGATGCGGGCGTAACCGTGAACGCGTTGCATCCGGGGATGGTCGACACGCAATTGGTGCAGCGATTCCTCTCCGAGAAGCTGCCCCTCCCGCCGGGCTATCTGTCCGAGCGAATCATCGCCTTGGCGAGAGCTGTCATTCGCCGGATCTACAAGTTTGACAGCCCCGACGCGGCGGCGAAATGTCCTATTTATTTGGCGTCTTCAGATGAGGTCGCCACGGTCAGCGGCAAGTATTTTGATTCCGATGGAAAGATGATCGACAGTTCGCCGGCGTCCTACGATCGAGAGCTGTCGCGGCGCATCTGGAAAGAGAGCGCGCAGCTCGTGAGCCTTGGGAGCGATTCCTGATGCCGCCCGTCGCGCTCAAGAGGCTCATTGACGAACCAAAGGGAACTTGCGAAGGGCGGATGGCGTATTGAGTAACATCAAGGGCGGCGGCATGTTTTCGTGTGGTGACGGAAGTCGAAGGGAAGGCGGATGACGGCTCGAGGCCTTTTTAGCCTGCGCGCGCTGCCGGGATTGCTGATCGCGGCCCTCGGCGTCGTTCTGCTGCTGAACAACCTCGATCTGGTCGATATCGGCGGACTGACCAAGTATTGGCCGCTGCTGCTGGTCGCGTTGGGCGCTCAGATTGCGGTCGACAAGGGCGGCCGCATTGCGGGCGTTTGCCTGATGGTGGTAGGGGTCGCGCTGCAGTTGTCGGCGCTTGACTTGATCGACATCGAGTGGAAGACGGTATTCCGCTTTTGGCCGACCGTCCTGATCGCGGCCGGAACCAGCTTGCTCATCCGCGGGAAAGGCCGCGACAACCTCGTCGGCGGCGGCGTTCTGCTGTCGATCGGAGTCTATTTTCTCGCGTCGAATTTCGATCTGATCTCGTTTAGCTTGTATGAGTTGTGGCCGATCGCGGTGATCCTGGTCGGCGTCGAGATGCTGCGCAAATCGAGTGGCCGTTGAGCGGGCTCCCGAGGGTTTCGCAAGGCCGCGCGAAACATGTTAGGATCGAAATTCCGGCCACGATAGCTCAGTTGGTAGAGCAGCGGTTTCGTAAACCGCAGGTCGTCGGTTCGAGTCCGACTCGTGGCTCCACTTTATCCCGCCTAGAATCAACACGTTTGCGGCGCTCTCGGCGAGGTGTACCTGTCGTGTACCAACTCGCTCCGATGCGCGCGAGCGGATCGCGGGCGAGGGCGCGCTCGACATGCCTCTCGAGGGCTTCCTGACGGCCGCGGACGTAGGGGGCGTAGAAGCGCTCGGTGACCTGGACGCTGCTGTGCCCCAGCAGCATCGATACGTCCTTGATCGGGACCCCTTCCTGCAGAAGCTCGCAAGCGAAGGTGTCCCTGAAGCGGTGCGGGTGGCCGTCTGCGATGCCGGCGAGCTTGAAGAGTCGCACTAGCCGTTTGTAGGCCACCGAACGCGCCGTCTCTCTCGCGCTCTCGCCGGACCAACAGGCCTGGCCTTCGATGATGCATTGGGCGAGAAGGTCCGGGTTGACGGCGCACTCATAGACGTCGAAGAGCGTGACGGAGCCGTAGACCGACTTGTGGAGCAGGTGAACTTGACGACGTTCGTGTAGGCCTGCTGCCAGAAGGGCTCCTTGCCGAGGCCGAAGAGGTTGGTCAGCAACGACGCGATGCCATACGCGAGAGTGTAGGCTTCGAGGTTGTTGTCGAGCGGGTTGTAGCGGTAGGGGCAGTCGAGGCTGAGCTCGACGTAGTCGTCCTCGCGGCCGTGCTTGCGGAGGATTTCGCGGACGCGATAGCAGAAGTCGCCCTTGACCTCGAGGACGAGGCCGCCGATGCGGCGTTCGCGGTCATCGCGGCGGCAGGCCAGGAGTTGCTCGGCGAAAGGGTACATGCAGCAGGTCGTCTTGCCGCTACC
>CAWFOP010000009.1:0-481440 GCA_963817465.1 uncultured Acidobacteriota bacterium
GCGTCGCCCAGGCCCAGGCCTTTTCGAGCGCTGTGATGCGCTTGTCCAGATGCTTGTAATAGACGTATCTCACCCTAATTTAAGGGTACGGTGCGCGGCCAAGCGTTTTGCGGGCGGGCGGGGGTAAGCTGTTGATTCTTAGGCGAGGGGAGGTTGATTAGTTCCCGAAATCCGTCTGCGCCGCATTCGTCACAGGTTTTCGCGGCGGTTCGTCTTGTAGAGGGATTGGAGGCGATCTTCGAGCTCGTGCATCTCATAGCCGTGGCGGCCCCATTCCCAGGCCAGGCGCAGCGCCTGGATGCGAGCGTAGGCCGGCGCATTGTCGTCTTGGATGATTGAGCGGAGAACCTCGACGCCGTGGAGAGCGGCTTCTTGGGCGATGGAGAGGGCGCAGGCGTTGACTTCGCGGCGGGCCTCGAGCAATTTTTCGCGAAAGACATCGTCTTTGAGCCAGCGGCGGATGGTTCTTTCGTTGCAGCCGACTTTGCGCGCAGCGTCGCGGTAGCTGCGGGCTGTCAACAGCGCGATGATCGCGTGTTGCTGTTGTTGGGACAGCGCGGGCTCTTCGTCGACTGGCACGTCGACGAAGCTCTTGGATAGTGACACGTTTCGTCCTCTTGAAATGCGAAACGGCCGCGCGAGAGCGCGGCCGTGCGGCGACTCAAGTTCGCCACTTATAGGATATCAGGAGGCTCCAAGGGTTTCGGTGAACAGCGCCCGGCGGACTGGGGAGTTCGTAAACGACTGATGATGCTGAGGTTAGGACCAGTCGAGGCTGTCCCCCTGCGTTGGGTCCCCTTCCGTTGAGCTCCCCCAATTCGGGCTCCGTCCCCGAACTGCCCAGAACTGCCAACTGCCGGGCTCCGTCCCCGAACTGCCAAGCCTACTCGGTCGACTTCTCGGTGAGTCAGGGCGCGGAACTGCTTCGTCCCGTTGGTGCTGCGGCCGTTCCGTCACACGGTGCGGAAGTGTTGCTTTCGATATTGGCGCGGCGAGCAGCCGCAGGCCGCTTTGAACGCCTCATTGAACCGGCTTAAGCTTTGGAAGCCCGCCGCGAACGCGATGGAAACGATGGGGTCCTCCGTGGTGACGAGCAAACGTTGGGCGTGCGAGATCCGGTGTTGCGTTATGAACGTGCTCATCGTCGTGCCGAACGCACGGCGGAACAGGTTCATGGCGTAGTTGGCGTGCACGCCGCTCGCCGCCGCGATCCGCTCGGAGGTGAGCGGCAGATGGTAGTTTCGCGCGATGTAGCAGGCGAGTTGGTCGGCTCGCGACAAGGTCGGTTCGGGATGCCGGAGCGCCGGCTGGGCTGAAAGGACCCGCGAGAGTCGCAGCAGCCGCGCCTGGACTTCCAGCCGCGCGGCGCGCTCGACGCCCGGATCCGGCCGCCGCAGCTCGCGCTCCCATTGCTCGAACTTCAGGTCGTCGCAGGGATCGACGGCGGAATCGATCACGAGCTCGCCCTCCAGGACCCGATTCACCACGCCCAGGTCGAGCCCCGCAGCGAGGAAAGCGCTGAGCGGGACCGTCACGACGAAGTACGGCTCCGCGCCGTCGAACTCCACGATTTGATGCGGGATGGCCGCCCAGAAGACGGAAACTGTCCTCGCGGCGAGCGTCACACGTCGTCCGCCGAGGAGATAGGTCAGCGAGCCCGATCGGAGCAGGTTGATCTCGATCTCGTTGTGCCGGTCCGGCCGGGGCATGCGCGACGGCGCCCAGAGCTCGCAAGTGAAGCCGTAAGGAAAAAACTCGGGGCGCGCGCTGTCGAACCGCTTCACAGCCGCCTTAGAATACCGTAGATTTCAAGCAGGATCGAGGAAGAAACACGAAATCGTAGCGGCGAGGATAAGGGGATTGGCGGCGAGCAGACGTCCTCGATCGCCGCCGCCCTGGAGGCCAAGATGCTCTCTCTTCCGCCCGCACCGATCCTGCTCGTCCTGCTAGGCGGCCTGCTCGCGGCGACCCTCGTTCCGCCTTTGCTGGCGCAGCCGCCCGTTCCCGCCTTTCCCGGCGCGGAAGGGCATGGGGCGATGACCCGCGGCGGCCGGGGCGGACGCGTGATCGCCGTGACGAACCTCAACGACTCCGGCCCGGGCAGCCTGCGCGCCGCCGTCGAAGCCGAGGGCCCGCGCAGCGTCGTCTTCCGCGTCTCAGGGACGATCGTCCTCGAGAGCCGGCTGCGGATCTCGAACCCCTACCTCACCATCGCTGGCCAGACCGCCCCGGGAGACGGCATCGCCCTGCGCAAACATCAGCTTCAGATCGACGCGGACGAGGTCATCATCCGCTATCTCCGCATCCGGCTCGGCGACGAGTCCGGCGAGGACGCCGACGCCGTCTCGAGCCGCTACCACAAGAACATCATCCTCGACCACGTTTCGGCGAGCTGGAGCGTCGACGAAACCGTCTCGCTCTACCATGGCGAAAACGTGACGGTGCAGTGGAGCCTGATCGCGGAAAGCCTGTACAAGTCGAACCACGTCAAAGGCAATCACGGCTTCGGCGGCATCTGGGGGTCGAACTACAGCACCTACCACCACAACCTGCTGGCGCACCACAGCAGCCGCAATCCCCGTTTCGCCTCGGGCTGCGGCTACACGGACTACCGCAACAACGTGATCTTCAACTGGGGCTACAACAGCGCCTACGGAGGCGAGAAGCGGCAACAAGGGAATCAGAAGTTCAGCCACTGCGTGGTCAACATGATCGGCAACTACTACAAGCCCGGCCCGGCGACGGTTCCCGGCGACGCGGCCCACCGAATCGTTAGCCCGTCGTCGCGCGACGAGTCGGAGGACTTCGGCCGGTGGTTTGTCGGCGACAACGTCCTGCACGGGAACCCCGCGGTCACAGCCGACAACTGGGGAGGGGGCGTTCAGCCGCAGCACGGCGACGCATATTTGGCCGCCTTGAAACTGGATGAGCCCTGGCCGGCCAAGCCGATCGAGGAGCAATCCGCGGAAGAGGCGTACCGTCTGGTCCTGCGTGACGCGGGCGCGACCCTGCCCAAGCGCGATTCCGTCGACGGCCGCATTGTCGACGAGACCCGCCGGGGCGTCGCCACCTACGAAGGCGCCGGATATGAGAAAGACCAGCAGGTGGCGGATCCTTCCCAGCCATCCGGCATCATCGACTCGCCCGACGACGTCGGAGGCTGGCCCGAGCTGGCATCCTCGCCCGCCCCGCCCGACACGGACGGCGACGGCATGCCGGACGCGTGGGAAGAGGAGTTCAAACTCGATCCCGACGCCGCCGCGGATCCCGCGCTCGACAGCGACCGCGACGGCTATACCGACGTCGAGGAGTATCTGAACGGCACGGACCCCACGCGGTTCGTGAACTATGCTCTGCCGGAGAACAACCGAAACACGCTGCAGTAGCGATCGGCGTTTGGGAGGATCGAATGCCCGGAGCGAAGATAAAGCGGCTCGCGTCAGGCGACCGTCTCGCCAAATCCCTCGGATGTGCAGCGCTGCTGCTCGCGCTCCACGGCGCCTGCGCGGCGCCCTCGGCCGCCCCCGCCGCTGACCCGGTTCCGAAACCGCGCGTCATCGTCACCAGCGACGGCGAGATCGATGACGAATGCTCCATGGTCCGGTTCCTGCTCTACGCGAATGAGTGGGATATCGAGGGCATCGTCACCTCGAGCTCGCAGTACCATTCGCACGGGCACAACTGGGCCGGCGATGACTGGCTTGAGCCCTATCTCGAGGCGTATGCGCAGGTCTATCGCAATCTGGTGAGACACGACCCCCGCTATCCGACGCCGCAATACCTCCGGAATCGCACGCACCTCGGGAACGTCGAGGCGGAGGGAGACATGCAGGAGGCCACCGCGGGGTCGCAGCATATTGTCAGCGTGCTGCTGGACGAGACCGATGATCGGCCGGTGTGGTTGCAGGCGTGGGGCGGGCCGAACACGATTGCGCGGGCGCTCAAGACGATCGAACAGGATCATCCCGAGAAAATGGCCGAGGTCGCCGCGAAGATTCGGTTCTTCTTCATCTGGGAGCAGGATTCGACCTATCAGGACTACATCCGGCCGCACTGGGGGAAGTACGAGATTCCCACAATCATCTCCGATCAGTTCGAGGCCATCGCCTACCGCTGGGATCGCGTTCAGCCCGAGGACAAGCAGCAATACTTCACCGGGGCGTGGATGAAAGAGAACATCCTGGAGAACCACGGGCCGCTGTGCGCTCTTTATCACGCAAAGGAGAACGGAGGTTTTCGCTCCGAGGGCGATTCGCCGGCGTTTCTGCATACGATCGTGACCGGTTTGCGCAACCTGGAGTCGCCGGACTGGGGCGGATGGGGCGGGCGCTACGTCCGCGTGCGCGAGAACACGTGGCTCGATCCGGTTCCGGTCGAGGGGTACGAGTATCCGGAGGGGCGATGGTACGGGTCGTCGGCGTGGGGGCGAAACAGCCTCCGGGAGGGGACGACGACGACCGAGGAGCAACGGCGGGAGTACTTCAAGCCCCTGTGGCGCTGGACGGACGCGCTGCAGAACGACTTCGCGGCGCGGGCGGACTGGTGCGTGAGGGGGTTCAGCGAGGCCAATCATCCACCCGTGGCCAAGGTGCAGGGCGCTCTGACGCGCGACGTCCGGCCCGGTGAAACGGTGAAGCTGAGAGCCGCCGCGACCGATCCCGACGGCGACGAGCTCGCTTTCCAGTGGTGGCAGTACGCCGAGGCCGATTCCGCCGAATCGACCGTCACGATAGCCAATGGCGATTCACCCCGCGACGTGAGCTTCGTCGCGCCGGACGAGCCCGGAAAGCAGGTCCACATCATCGTGGAAGTGACCGACAACGGCGCGCCCGCCCTCACTCGCTACCAGCGCGTCGTCTGCAACATCCGGTGAGGACGCCATGCCCTTCACGACCCGACGACGATGGTTGGCCGGAGCGCTTGGGCTGCCGTTGCTGCCCGAGCTCGTCCGCTCGCAACGGACGGATCGAGCGGCTGTCGGGGGTCACCGCGTGTTGGTCTCGACCGACATCGGCGGCTCGGACCCGGACGACTTCCAGTCGATGGTGCACTTCCTGATCTACGCCGACCTGTTCGACGTCGAGGGCCTCGTCTCGTCGCCCTGGGGGCCGGGGCGCGCCGGCCACATCCTCGAAGTCATCGACCGATACGAGGCGGACTACGCCAACCTCCGCTCGTGGTCGTCCGACTATCCGAGCCCGGACGCCCTGCGCGCCGTCACCAAGCAGGGCGAGACCGAGCTCGCCGTCGGGGCGGGCCACGGCCGGCGAACGGAGGGCTCGGACTGGATCATCGAGTGCGGCCGGCGCGACGACCCGCGGCCGCTGTACGTGCTGGTCTGGGGAACGATCGAAGACGTCGCCCAGGCGCTGCACGACGATCCAAGCATCAAGGAAAAGCTGCGCGTCTACTTCATCGGCGGTCCGAATAAGAAGTGGAGCCCGGCGGCCTACAACTACATCGAGCAGCATCACCCCGACCTCTGGATTATCGAGAACAACTCGACCTATCGCGGCTGGTTCGTGGGGGGAAATCAGTCGGGAGACCTAGGCAACCGGACCTTTGTCGAGACTCACATCCAAGGACACGGAGCCCTAGGAAACTATTTCGCCGAACATCTCGGCGCCGTCATCAAGATGGGCGACACGCCGTCGGTGACATACATGATGGGCGCGCCCGAGGATCCCTCTCAACCCGGCTGGGGAGGTCGCTTCGTACGAGCGTGGGACCGTCCCAAGCGTGTGTTCGATCGGCTGACGACGGTCGATGATGAACTGGAGACGTTCGGCTTGCTGGAGATCGTGTTGTCGGGATCGCCGGGCGGCAGAACACGACTCATCGTGGATAGGCAGGAGTTCCCGGCGGCGCGGGAGGAGCCGTCAGCCTGGCGCTTCCGATTTGTGCCGAAGGAAACCAAGCGCTGGTCCTACGGAATCGCAAGCGACTCCGCGGAGTTGAACGGGCTGGAAGGCGCATTTGTCAGCGTAGATCCACCGCCGAGCTCTGCGAATCGCCCGTCCCGGCGACACCCTAACTGGTGGACAGATGACCCGAACCGCGCTTTCGCTGAAGGCCCTCATCTCGGGGCGGTCACAGTGAACCGGTGGCGTGAGGAGGCCTTGCGCGACTTCGCCGCGCGGATGCAACGTTGCGGAAGCGCGAAGTCATCGCCCTGACCGACGGAGTTCGCGAACTGGCCCGCTCGGCAAGTCTGCGCATGGTCGTCAGCGAGTCGTTCCCCGCCCGCGCAGCGGAAGGGGGACTGCGCGTCCGGCAATACGCTCCGCCGCGCGGCGGCTCCGTGCAATGTACTGTGACCGCCGAAGACGACATCTTGATTGCTCGCCTGGCGGCGAACCTGGAGGGCGTCCGCCGCCTCGACCTTAGTTTCTGCGACGAGCGCGGCGTCGAACAGCTACGTCTGCCCGACATCCCGGTACAGCTCGGCGCAGGCGGCATCGTTTATCAGGAGTCGATGACCTTCGCCAAAGCCTCACCGACGATGAAGCTCATCGCCCGTCTCCTTACCCCCGACGAAGACGGCGGCGAGCGCCTGGTGGGCGAATATACGTTCAATCACACGCGGTCGCTGCCGGGGCCCGGAACGCTGTAGGCCGACCCGCTGCGATTGTTTGGAAAGCTCAGAGTCCGGCGGCTTGCTCGATGGCCGCCGCGATGTCGTCAGGAGTGACGTCGTCGCCGGCCAAGGTCCGCATCACTCGTCCCCCGGCGGCGTAGATCCTGACGGCGGGCGGCTCCGGGACGCCGAGCTCCTCGAGCGCGGCGCCGTAATCGACCGCCAGCCGATAACGCGGTCCGATGGGGTCGAGGCGGCGCAGCAACCCTTCGTCATCCGACTCAAAGTTCACATAGAGGAACGGGACCGCCGGATATTCGCCCTCGAGCTCGACAACCGACGGCAGCAGCTCGACCGATGATCTCGACCAGGGCGCCCAGAAGAAGACGACTGTCGGGGTTTGGGCGATGCCGCCGAGCGTTTGTCGCCAGCCGGCCTCGTCGAGCCGGCGCTCGCGCGAGTCGCCCATGCAGCCAATAAGACTTGACAGGAAAAGAACGACGCCGAATCTGCGTCGGAGGATGACCCGTTACTCCTTCTTGAGACGCATGGCGTAGAACAGCTCCATGCGATCGTCGAAGCTGCTGACCTTGCGGATCTTCGGCTGATAGCCGTCGGTGAAGGCTTTGACTTCGTAGTCGACGTTGGGATCGAGCCCGGCGAAGAAGAAGCGGCCCTGGGGGTCGGTGTAGTACGACTTCACATCGAGCGTGCGCTCGTTCTTGAGCTGCACGACGGCCTTGAGCGGATCTTCGCCCTCTGTCGTCACGATGCCCTTGACCGTCCGAGTGGGGTCTTCTTTTTTCTTGTCCTTGCCGAAAAGTTGAGCCCGCGCGACGTCGGCGACCGCAAGGCCGGCGACCCCGACGAGGCCAAGAATCGCGATCCGTCGAGTCGTCGTCATCATGGAACTCTCCCCATTTTATATACGGCGGGCCTGCAAGGGCGGTTTCTTGCGCGTTTGAGGCGTCGTCGAGCGGTCTCTACTTGGCCGCGCTCATCAGGAAGTTGAGGTTCGTGCGCTGGGCTTCGTAGGCGTACGCCTCCTTCTCCATCGGCTCGAGCCCTTTGAACTCCGCCACGACGCGATACTTCGGGTCTCCGGCGGCCGGCACGCGGACGGCGAACTCGCCGCGCGCGTCCGTCACGCCTTCCCACTTGCGTTTTTCGTCCGCGGGGTCGATGACGGTGACCTTCGCGCCTTCCAGCGAGAGGCCGTTCGGCTGAAACACCGTACCCGCGATGACGCCCTGCGGGCCCTCTTCCCGCCGCTTCGACTTTTTCTTCTTCTTGTCCTTGGCCGCGGCTAGGCCGGCGAACAAACCCAACAGAATTGACCGGCGGAGCATCTCGTCCCGCAGTCTAGCCCAAGCCGCTATTCGAGGCCCAGGAACGTCGCCGGGTTGCGTTTGGACATGCGGTCGATCTCGGCCTGCGTGAAGCCGCGCTCGAGCAGAGCCGCGAAGAACGCCTTGAGTCCTTCGGTGTGGACCGGGTTCATCGGCTGGCCTAGGTCGCTGCTCAGGATCACGTTCTCGGGCCCGACTTCGCGGATCGCTTTCGCGTACTCGTCCATCGGAACTTGGCCGCCGGGCCAGTTCGGGTCCGCAGGCAAGGTCGGATTGAAAGGGTATTCCAGGAACGCTCCCATAGCCGCCGCCTTCTTTTGGTCGGCGATCGACATGGCGACGGGCTTGGGCATCGGGTGGGTGACGATGATGCGGTTGATTCCCTTGGCCTTGGCGGCCTGGATCAGAAGCAGCGACTCGGCCGGCGCGACGTGTCCGGTCGCCAGGGCCAGGTTGTGCTCGACCATCACGTCAAACACCTGCAGCACCTCCGGGAGGAGCTTGCCGTCCTTGGAAATGGGCACGAACTGGGGATTCGGCTTGAAGACGCGGTGGTAGTGCTCGGAGTCAAAGGTCGGCATCCAGACGACGCGGCCGTAACCGCCGGTGGAGACGGCCATGCGCTCGACAGCGACCGGGTTGACGCCGCCCACGCTGCGGTTCAGCGCGATGCCGCCGTAGACCTCGATGCCCGGCACTTGTTGCGCGACCAGGTAGGCCATCGAAGCGGTCTGGGTGTAGTGGTTCTTGAACAGCAGCGCGCGCATGCCGTTGCGGCGCGCCAGGCGGGCGATGTCGAAGGCATCGATCGAGCGCGGTCCGCTGTCGGGCGCGCAGTGAACGTGCAGGTCGATGACGCCTTCGAGCTGGGCGAAAGCGCCCCAGGGCAAGGCGAGTGCGATCAGGGCAAGCCTAAGTAACGACATGGGTAGGAGTTCCTCGCAGGTACGCTTCTACATTGGCGATGCTTTGGTCGAGCAGGCGTTCGACCGCTTCTTCGGCGCCCCAGGCGACATGCGGGCTGACGACGATTTTCGGGTGCGACAGCAGCGCGTCGGCCGGGTCGGGCGGCTCGCGTTGGAAGACGTCGAGCCCGGCGCCGGCGATCTCGCCGCTCTCGACGGCTTCGAGCAGGTCCTTTTCGTTGATCAGGGCGCCGCGGGAGACGTTGACCAGGAAACCCGAAGACTTCATGCGGCGGAAGGCGCCGCGGTCGAAGATGCCGGCGGTCGAGTCGGTCGCCGGCGCGGCAATGACCAGGAAGTCGCTGATTTCGAGCAACTTATCGAAGGGGATGACGTCGATCGTCACGTTTCTTGTTTGAAGGTCTCGGACGGCCGCAACCGGCCGCATGCCGAAGGCGCGGCCGATCTCGGCGATGCGCATCCCGATCTTGCCGCAGCCGAACAGCCCAAGGGTCTTGCCCGCCAGTCCGGCGGTGAAGTAGCTCAGATCGTCTCGCCAGGTCCCTGCGGTGAGCACCTTGCGGCCGTGCTCGACACGTTTCGCCGCCGCCAGCAACAACGCGAAGGCTTGCTCGGCGACGGCCTGGGTCGAGAAATCGGGCACATTCGCGACGACGACGCCCTTTTCGCGGCAGGCGTCGAGATTGAGGGCGTCGGTGCCGGTGCCTTGCCACGAGATGAAACGACATTTGTCGAGATACGGCGTGATATCGCGGTGAATGCGGGCCTTGCACACGAGGATGTCGGCGCCGGAGACGCAGTCGACGACGCGGTCGTCGCCGATCGGCAAGTTGAAGCTATGCACCTCGCCGCAGCGTTCGAGCCGGGCGAGCTGAGCGGGGGAGAACGGGCGAAAGGAGATGACGTGGATCCGCATCAGGGGGAGGCGACAGGAACCGGGATTATAGCCCGAGGCGGTCTGATCTAATGGTTAACTCGGAAGCCGGCTACAGTCGGGACTCGGTGGCGGCCGTAAGTCATTGATTCCGCTAGCGCCCCAAGGGGGCGATCTGTCTGTATAGCCGGCAAGCGGCTAGCGTTGGGCGGCGCCGCTTCGGCCCATGATGGGCCAGACGTCGACGATCTCGTTGCCCTGGGCGATGTAGTAGCGGTCGTAGCAGTTGGTACTCATGTCGAGGTTGCTGCAGTAGATTTCCAGCCGGTCGCCGACCTTTAGTTCGCCGCCGCCGTCCTTCCAGCGCAGAATGCCGTACTCGGCGCCCTGCCGCTCCAGTTGCAGCCACGGCATGCCTTTTACCTCGTCGGTCGTCTGGATCATCGCTTTGTTGCCGTAGTCGATGGTCACCTGGCCGGGATGGCGCTTGCTGTCGACGGTGACGAGCACGGAAAGCGCATTGTCGAAATCGGTGTAGACATGGTCGTCGGACTTGCCTCCAATCCGGCGGTAGGCGGAATCCATGAAGACGTAGGAGCCGCATTCGAGCTCGGTGAGGCCCAACTCATGGTCCATGTTGTAGGTGCCGGTCGAGCCGCCGCTGACGATGCCGATGGGGAGGCCGGCTTTCTTTGCCAGCGCCACGGTTTCCTGCACGCCGGAGAGGTCTTCGGCCGACTTCTTGCGACGCGCCGCGAAGCCGTGTGTGTGCGACGCGGCTCCGGAGTAGCCCATGATGCCTTCGAGCTTGATGTTCTTCGACGAATGGATTTTTTGTGCGAGGTCGACCGCCGGCCGGCCGTTGGCGATGCCCTGCCGCGTCAGACCGGCATACACCGCTACGGCCACGCGGCATTTCGCGTTCGCGGCGCCGGCCGCCTCTTCCACCTGATCCGCGACGATCGGATCGTCAATGACGAACATAAACGTCGGATCGCGATTCGAGAGCGCCACGGCGCGGAGCAGGTTGTTCATGCTGGCCGGCTGCTTCGTCCACAGGACACCCTGAATGCCGGCGTTCGACATGAGCTCGGATTCGGCGATCGTCGCGGTGGTTACCCCGATGGCCCCGAGCGCCATCTGCCGCTTGGCGACATCGACGCTCTTGTGCACCTTCACGTGCGGGCGCAGCTCGATGGGCGCCGCCTTGGCGCTTTCGGCCATTTTCTTCAGGTTCTTTTCAAAGATGTCGATGTCGACCACCATGGACGGGGTGGGCAGCACGTCCTTGGTCATGTCGCGGAAGTCTTTCCGAGCGATGCGCTGCTCAAACTCACCGTACGGATAGCCTTTGGCGTCGGCGCGCGCCACGCGAGCGGCTCCAATCGCGAGGCCGGCGGCCCCGGCGGCAATGAACTGACGGCGTGAAGTCATGCGTCCGCCCTCCTTGAGATGGTTTGAGGATACCTGAGGGGAGGCGTGTTTCATAGACCTATTAGGCCCGTGGAAGCCGACGTCCAGTCGAAAATCCGGACCGGGATTTATAGCCCGACGGCTACCAGGTCAGGGTTACGAGCGAGACGCCCTGGCGCGGCAGGTCGAAGTTGAGGCGGACCTGGCCGTCGGTCGCGCTCGCCCACTGCGGCGCGGAGAGCGTCTGCAATTGGCCGCTGCGTTCGAGCTCGCGGCGCTGCTCCTCGGTCGGCGATTGCGGCGAGCCCATCCGCCGCCAGGCGGCGTAACTGTTCGAGTGGTCGCCGTCGATGCGGTAGTGCTCGAGCAGGACGCGTCCCGCCTCCGCGCCGTCGACCGTGAGCTGGATCTGGGCGGCGGGGGCCGGCACGTCGTCGTCGTGGTAGTTCCAGACCATGACGGTGATCGAATGATCGCCGCGGCTCGCCAGCGCGTTGACGTCGGGCGCGCCCTTGACGCCCGTTTCGAGCATCGTCTCGAGCGGCGCCGCTCCGCTGCTCGCGGACCGGATGCGCTCGCCGCCCATCATGCCGAACATGCGGAAGACGTTGAGCACCGGCTTGTCGACGCCGTTGGTGGCGAGGTCGCGGAAGCCGTCGAAATAGCGCTGGCCTTCGAACTCGAAAGCCCACGTCACGGCGCCGCGCAGGTTGACGCCGCGGCGCTTCGCTAAGTCGTACTTGCGCGCGAAGACGGCGGCCGTGTAGCTCGAATACAGCGTGCCGTTGCGGTAGTCGTTCTGCGGATTAAAGCGGACCGAGCAGGCCGCGCAGCCTTCCGGATCGGACTCGCCGATGATGATCGGCAGGTCTTTGAGCTCGGGGAAAGAGGCGACGATCTCGAAGCCGCTGTCGATATCGGTCAACTGGAATTGGCTGCCCATCTCGACGTGGCCGTCCACAACCTTCGGCCGGCCTTTGGCGTGGAAGCCGATGTAGTCGAGGGGCGAACCGATCTCGCCCGTGGCGTAGTTCTTACCCCGGACGACATGCTCGAGGAAGGCGCGCAGGAAGGCGGCGGCCTTCTCGCTGCCGGGCCCAGTCGAATGCGGGCCGCCCACGGTCGCCTCCGGCAACGCCCTCTTCACGGCGTCGGCGGCGTAGTCGTATAGCTTCTGGTATTCCTCGGGCGTGCCCTGCCAGTAGCCGATGTTGGGCTCGTTCCAGACTTCCCAGAGCCAGCTTGCGACCTCGCGCTTGCCGTAGCGGTCGATCGAGTGCAGCGCCAACTGGTGAACCAGCTCGGCCCACTTGCCGTAGTCGGTCGGCGGGTAGGCCCAGCCGGTGAAGATCGAGCCGTAGGCGTTGTCGGGTCCCCAGGTGTGGCGGTAGGGCTCGGGCTTGACCGAGAGCGCTTGCGGCATGAATCCGAGCTCGACGAGCGGCCGCATGCCGCGGTCGACGTAGGTGTCGAAGATGCGGTCGACGATGGTCCAGTCGTAGACGGGATTGCCGGCGGCGTCTTCGGTATAGGCGTTGGTCGAGCCCCATTTGAGCGCCGCCTCGCCGTTCCCGGTGGTAAGCAGGTTGTGCGCGCGGACGTAGACCGGGACCGGGCTCAGCTCGGACAGCTCGCTGAGCAGCTTGCGGCCGTCCTTCATGTAGGTGTAGTTGGGCTCGTCGTAGCCGAAGTAGCTCCAGATGGGGTTGAGCGGGCCGAGGGTTTCGGAGGCGTCGACCGCGATGCGGACCTGTTGAGCCTGGGCGGCGCCGAGCAGGACGAAGCCGCACAGCGCGGCGGAAGCGCGAATCAGGCGGACCAGACGGGAGCTCACGGGCGTTGATTGTAACGGCTGGATCAACCGGGCAAGGATCAACCAGCCAAGGATCAACCGGATGAGGATTAACCGGGCAAGGGCTCGTCGGCCGTGTCGAAGTCGCCGATGTGGGCTTCTTCCGATGTAAATCGTTCGCAGCTAGAAGAGCGTTGGGGCTAGAAGAGCGTTGGGGCGTCGGCGCGGATCCTAGCAGAACCTAAAGGGAGCCAAGAGCATGCGGCAATCGGCGGAGAGTGTCGGTCGCCTGCTGCGCGATCGTTTCGACCCGTTGCTGCAGGACATCGTTGAACAGGAATTCGAGAGTCTCGTTGTCGGCGACGAGGATGAAGCAGAGCACGGCCACGACCACGCCGCAGGAGGCGACTCGTAGAACCTCTGGGAACGGCCGCGGCTCCGGGACCACGCGAATCGGCTGGACCTTAGGCGGCGGAGCGGACCGGGGTAGCCTGCTTACTCGCGTCGGCATATGCGTCACGATTATGCTCGCCCCGTTGTTGATCGATCAACACAAATCGGACCCTACTTCCCTTGGGGTAGACGTCTTAGAGCCTAGCCGTATAGCCGCACTTGCGTAGATACTAAGACGTCTATATACTAAGCGGTCTTAGTATGCCAAAGAGCGACTCGCTGCAAGGTTCGCTGGATCTGCTCGTCCTCAAGATCCTCTCGCGCCGGCCGCGCCTGCACGGCTACGCCATCATGACGGCGATCAAGGCGATCTCCCAAGAAGTGTTACGCGTGGAGGAAGGTTCCCTTTATCCCGCCTTGCATCGCATGGAAGAGACCGGCTGGATTCAGGCCGAGTGGGTTACGAAGGACAGCGGCCGCCGGGCGCGCGCGTATGAGCTCACGCGCGCGGGCAAGAAGCAGCTCGAAGCGGAGGAGTCGCGCTGGCAGGCCGTCACGGCGGCGGTCAACCGCGTTCTCGAAATGGCCTAAATCATGTCCCACTGGTCCCGACTTACGAATGTTCTGCGCGGCGAGCGCGTCAACCGCGAACTCGATGAAGAGCTCGCGAGCCACATCGAGGAGGCGATCGCCGAGGGGCGCGACCCGGAAGAAGCTCGCCGCGCACTGGGCTCGGCGCTGCGATATCGCGAGTCGAGCCGCGACTTCAAAGTCTCAGCCCGACTCGACTCACTGCGCGCCGACGCTGTATTCGGCTTCCGGCAGCTCGTTAAGAATCGCCTGACTTCGGTCGCGGCGATCGTGTCGCTCGCTTTGGCGATCGGCGCCTGCACGGCGGCGTTCCGTCTGATCGACGCGCTTTTGCTGCGTCCGCTCCCCGTCGCCGACCCTGCGAGCTTGTACTCGCTCACCTTCCAATATTTCGATCAAGACGGCAAACCGCAACAAGGCGACGGCTTCGAATACCCGCTGTTCCGCACGCTCCGCGACTCCGTCGAGGACCGCGCCGAGCTGCTTGCGATCTCTTCCGCCGGCCGCGTGGATCTAACTTACGGCTCGGACTTCGAGCTGGAGCAGGCTTGGCGCCAGTACGTGTCCGGCCGCGTGTTCCCGTCTTTCGGCCTCGAGCCGGCGGCGGGCCGGCTGCTCGGCCCCGCCGATGACGACAAGCCCGGCGCCCATCCTTACGCCGTCCTCTCCTACGACTATTGGATGCAACGCTTCGGCGGCGACCCCGGCGCCGTCGGCAAGAGATTCCGCCTGGGAGACGACTTGTACGAAATCGTCGGCGTCGCCGAAGAAGGCTTCACGGGCACCGAAACCGGCACGGTCACCGACATCTTCATCCCAACGATGATGAACGCGGACTCGATCAACAATCCGCACTGGTCCTGGTTCCGCACCTGGGTGCGGGTGAAGGACGGGACGAGTCCGGAGCAGGTTCAGCAAAGGCTGCAGGCTTCGTTCAGTTCCTACCGCAGCGAGGCCGTGAAGGATTGGGGGCTCGGCGCAACCGCGGAGCGGAAGCGGCAGTTCGTCGAGGCGCCGCTGATGCTCGAGTCGGCCGCGGCCGGCGTTTCCGGTCTGCAAAAGGACTATCGCCGCTCGTTGCTGGTGCTGGGGGCGGTCGTGTTGCTGGTGCTGTTGATCGCTTGCGCCAACGTCGCGAATCTATTGACGACGCAAGCCGCGGCGCGGGCGCGCGAAATGGCGCTGCGCGTCTCGATCGGCGCCGGCCGCGGGCGCTTGGTGCGATTGGTCTTGGTCGAGAGCGCGCTGATCGCGCTCGCCGCCACCGCGCTCGGAGCAGTGTTTGCGTGGTGGTCGGCGCCGCTGGTCGTGAGCCTAATCAATCCCCCGAGCAACCCGGCGCGACTGACCTTGCCGGCGGACTGGCGCGTATTGGGATTCGCGGCGGCGATGGCGGCGGGAGTGACCCTGCTGTTCGGGTTGGCGCCGGCGTTGCGCGCTTCGACCGTGCAGCCGGTGAGCGCGCTCAAGGGAGGCGAAGATCCGCATTCGCGCAAGCGCCTGATGAGCGCCCTGGTCGCCGTGCAAGTCGCATTCTGCTTCTTGGTGCAGTTTCTCGCCGGGCTTTTCATCACGACCTTTTCGCGCCTCGAGCATGAACCGACCGGCTTTGTCGCCGAGCGGGTCTTGACCTTGGCGACATCGACGAAAGCGAAACAGCCGCATGCCGCTTGGGAGGAGGTCAAGGAGCGCTTGAGCGGAATGAACGGCGTCGAATCGACGGCGCTCGCCAGTTGGCCTCTAATGGGCGGCAACGTCTGGGTCTCAGGCGTCTGGATCAACCATGAGTTGCCGCCAGGAGATGATTTCCCATACTTCCTCGCGGTCTCGCGCGGCTGGCTGGACACGATGAAGATTCCCCTGCTCGACGGGCGGGACTTCGCTCCCGAGGAAGTGCAAAACGACGCGGCCATCGTCAACGAAGCGTTCGCCAAGCGGTACTTCGACGGCGAGAATCCCGTGGGCAAGGCGTTTGAGATTGAAGACCAAGACAAACTCTCTCCGGTGCGGATCGTCGGTTATGCTCGCGACGCGCTGTACGAAGACCTGCGTGAACCCGCGCGCCCGACCGTCTATCTGCCTTTCAACGAACGGGCCGGGCCCTCCGGCGGGCAATCGGGCGCGTTCATCGTCCGCACCAAGGGGGATCCGCTGCTGCTGGCGACGGCGTTGCGGCGGGAGATCACCCGCCTTCGGCCGGAATTTCGAGTGAGTACGGTTCGCACCCAAACCGAGCTGGTCGAACAGCACACGATTCGCGAACGGCTGCTCGCGATGCTCTCGACTTTTCTCGCGGCTCTGGCGCTGCTGCTGGCGGTCATCGGCCTCTACGGCGTGTTGAGCTACTCGGTCGTCCAGCGCAAGCGCGAAATAGGCATCCGCTTGGCGCTGGGAGCGTCGGGAATGAACGTGGCTAAGCGCGTGATCAGCGACGTTTTCGCGCTGCTGCCGCTTGGCGCCCTGGCGGGTCTGGGCGCGGGACTGCTCTGCCGGCCCTCCATCGAAGCGTTGCTCTATGCCGTCAAGCCGACGGATTTCGCCATGCTAGCCCTGCCCGTCTTGACGGTCTCCGCCGCCGCGGCGATTGCATCGCTTCAGCCGCTGCTGCGAGCGCTGCGCATCCAGCCTGCGATCACTTTGCGGTCCGAGTAGCGAGTCGCTTGCCTCGCCTATATGGCTTGTTCCGCGGCGGCGGTCTGAAGAGCCGTCGCGGGCTTTTGGAATTGAGGCAGGCGCAGCATCAACAGGGTCGAAGTTGAGATGGCGACGGCCAGCGCCGCGATGGTAAGGCGATAGTCGCCGAAACGATCGTAGCCCAGACCCATCAGTGCGGGACCAAGGGCGCCCGCCACCGCATAGACCGCGAATACGTACCCAAACAGCTCGGTGAACGATCGCAAGCCGAAGTAGCGGCTGATGAGGTAGGGCATGGCGTCGGCCTCGGCCCCCATGGAGAGACCGATCAAAGCGGCTGAGGAAAGAGCCGTAGTCTCGGTGACCGGCAGGAGCAAGACGAGTGTTCCCGCGACCGCGGCGGCGAAGAACGACGCCGTGACGCGAGGCGCGAAAAAGCGATCGAGCAGCCAACCGGTCGCCAGGCGTCCCGCCATCGTAAAGCCGCCCAGAACGGACGCTGCGACAGCCGCTTGCTGTCCGCTGAGTCCGCGGTCCGAGAGCAGCGGCGCGAGATGCGCGACGCAGCCGTTGAGAGAGATCGATTGCAGGAAGAAGCAGGCGGCGATGATCCAGAACGGCCCGGTGCGGAGGGCCTGCTTGGCAGTCATGCCGTCGGCGGGAGAATCCTCGATCGACGAAGCTTGCGCCGCGGGGCCGCGGCGCAGAAACACGGCCGGCAACGGTACGGCCACGCAGAACATGATCGCTCCCAGAACAAGGTAGGTGTTGCGCCAGCCGCGGAGATCGATCAGGTATTGCGCCAGCGGCGGCATCACCACGATGCCCGCGCCGACGCCGGTCATCATCACCGACAAGGCGATGCCGCGGCGGCGGTCGAACCATTCCGCGACGGCGCGCGAATACGGCAATTGCGTCGCGCCGTTGCCGACGAGCCCAATGACGAAATAGACGCCGTAGAGGTGCGCCAGCGAGCCGGTGAGCTTCGACAGCGACGCATAGGCGGCGGCATAGACGGTCGCGCAGGTCAAGATGACGGGGCGCGGGCCGAGACGATCGGTCAGCCGTCCAATCAGTGGGGATGTCAGGCTGACGGTGAGCGCGGCGACCGAGAACGCGATCGAGATCTCTCCGCGCGACCAGCCGAATTCCTCCGTAAGAGGAAGGAGGAAGACGCCGAACGTGAAGACGATGACGGGGCCAAAGCTGACCGAGACGGCGAGGGAAGCCACGGCGGTCAGCAGCCAGCCGTAGCTGGAGCTTTGGGTTGAGTCTCGCCGAGTCAAGTTCGCCAGTATAGGAACCCGGAGCAACGGGAACAATAGTTCGAAGACACTAGGCGGGGCGGCCTTGCGTGATAGAATCGCGGCCCATGAATGATCAACCGACGCTTCTCTCGCCGCGCGGCGCTGCTTGGCAGTGGGAGGTGCCGCTCTCAGCGCTTCGCGAGCCCGCGGGGCCGGCCTCACCGCGGGCGAAGTGATCGAGCGCATCAAGGCTAATGTCGGCGTGCCCTGGGCCGACGAGACAGTCGACAAGATTATCGCCGGGTCCGCCGCGACGCCGCTTCGCGGTATCGCGACGACCATGATGTCAACCTTTGACGTGATCCAACGGGCGGCGGCCGCCGAGAAGAATTTCGTCGTGACGCATGAGCCGACGTTCTACACGCACCTCGATCAGTTCGACGGCTTGAGCGATCTCGAGGTTTATCAAGCGCAAGGCCGACTTCATCAAGCGCAACGATATCGTCGTGTTTCGCTTTCACGACCATTGGCACCGGCGGCGTCCGGACGGAATCGCGACGGGGATGGCGCGCGAGCTGGGTTGGGAGGAGTACGCCGAGTCGGAGAATCCGCGAGTGTTTTCGCTGCCCGAGACGACGTTGGGCGAGCTGGCGAGCGAGCTCCAAAGCAAGCTCGGGGCACAGACGTTGCGCGTGGTCGGTGACCCGAAGCTGGCGATCAAGCGCGTGCGCGCGAACTGGGGTTACGCCGGCCTGACGCCGGGCGTGAAGTTCCTCGACGACCCGGAAGTCGACGCGCTGGTTTGCGGCGAGGCGCGCGAGTGGGAGCTTGTCGAGTTCGCTCAGGATGCCGTCGCCGCGGGCGAAAAGAAGGGTCTGATCCTGATCGGGCATGTCGCATCCGAGCAGGCGGGGATGAAGTACTGCGCGGAATGGCTGCGGGGGTTCGTCAGCGAAGTGCCAATCCAGTTCGTGCCGGCCGCGGAACCGATGTGGCGCCCGGAGATTTGAGTTAGGCGTCTCTGGTCATGCTTACGAGCCTCTCCGAGCTACTCGCGTTTGGACGCGTGACGTCTAACGTCTATAATGAAGTGAGTCGTGGATGATTCTCAGTTACCGCGACAAGGACACGGAACGGCTCGCGAGAGGAGAGACGGTTCGGAAATGGACAGGCTTTCGAAGACAGGCTGAAAAGCGCCTGCGGATCTTGGACGCAGCGACCAGTCTTGGAGACCTCGCTGCTTTAAACTCCAACCGCCTGGAAGCCCTCAAGGGAAACCGCTCGGGCGAGCACTCAGTACGCGTGAACGATCAGTGGAGGATTTGCTTCGAGTGGCCCGGCGGCGCGCCCGGACCGTCGAAGGTCGAGATAGTCGACTATCACTAGCCGGAAGGAGAACGAAGTCATGGCGCGAACACCCATTCACCCCGGCGAGGTTCTTGGCGATGAGCTCAAGGAGATCGGCATGTCCCCCAAGCAACTGGCGGACGCCATCAACGTGCCGCCGAACCGGCTCTACCAGATTCTGGCCGGCAACCGAAATCTGACGGCGGACACGGCGCTGCGTCTGAGTCGCTACCTTGGAACCTCGGCCGACTTCTGGATGAACCTGCAAACGGCGTTTGAACTCGATGTGGCCCGGCGCCGGATCGGCCGGGAGATCAAGCGCATCCCGCAGCGAACAGTCGCGAGCGAAACGGTCGCGGCATCCTGAGTTCTGGGGACCTTCCACGTAGGAACAGGCCCCGAGGGTATGGGCCGTTAGAAGGTGCTACTCGCGGGTGATGAATTCGTCGAGGTTCATCAGGCCGCGGGCCACGCCGGTCCAAGCCGCCAAGGTGAGCTGATCTTGGTCGGGCGGCGCCAGCGGAGCCGCTTTGGCCGCCGCTTCCTTGTCGCCTTCGAAGATGCCTTTTTGGCGCTCGAAGTACGTGGCGAGGCGATCACGCTCGGCGCCGGTCGGCTTGCGGCCCAGCGCCAGGCGGAAAATTCTTTCCAGGCGCTCGTCGAACGTCTTCCGCTCGGTCGCGACGCGCAGGGCCAGGGCTTGCGCAGCCTCGAAGAAGACCGGGTCGTTGAGCAGGTTGAGCGCTTGGATCGGCGTGTCGGTGCGCTCGCGCGTGACGACCGCGGTCAGCGTGTCGGGCGCGTCGAAGTTGATCAGCATCGGGTAAGGCGAGGTGCGTCGAATGAAGATGTACATGCCGCGGCGGTAGCGATCAGGGCCTTTGTCTTCGGGCCAAACCTTGGCGGAGTAGCTGAGGGCGGCGATGCCTTCGGGCTGCGGCGGGTGGACGCTCTTGCCGCCGACCTTGTCGTAAAGCAGGCCGCTGACGGCGAGAGCGTCGTCGCGCACCAGCTCGGCGGGCAGGCGGAGCCGGTTCTGGCGCGCGAGCCAGGTGTTGGTCGGGTCGCGTTCGCTGAGCTCAGGGCCGGACTTCGGACGCTTGGCGATAGGTCGCCGATGTGACGATGAGACGGACTATCGCCTTCTGGCTCCAGCCGCTTTCCATGAACTGCGACGCCAGCCAGTCGAGCAGCTCGGGATGCGTCGGCTTGGCGCCTTGCGTACCGAAATCGTTAGCGGACTTGACAATCCCCTGGCCGAAAACCTCTTGCCACATGCGGTTGACGGTTACCCGCGCGGTGAGCGGGTTGTTCTTTGCGACGAGCCAGCGGGCGAAAGCGAGGCGGACGGGCTGAGCCTTGGGCTCGAAGGGCTGAAGGACGGCGGGCGTGGCGGGCTGCACTTCGAGGCCGGGGGCGCGCCAGTTGCCCCGCAGGGCGATGTGCGCCGTCTGCGGGTTGTCGCGTTCAACCATCGTGTAGGCCATGGTGCGGTCGGCGAGGTACTCGTCCTTGAGGGCCTCCACTTCGGTATCCGCCTGCTTGAGAAGCGCCGCGGTCGCCTCTTCCTTGTCGAACTCAGGGCCGATGCGCGAGAGGAACCAGTCGATGCGATGGTCGAGCTCGATTTGGCTCAAGCCTTCGTCGGGCGTGCGCATGAGCCAGTCGGCGCGGTCATTGGCGGCGCGCCATTCGGTGAGATTGAAATCCCAGTCGGTGTTGACGCCGGGTTTGTCCATCGCGCTGACGATCTTCTCGCGCCATTGCTGATACAGCGGCCGGACGCCGTACCTGGCGAGGATCTGCTCGCGGGCGCGGCGGTATTCGGCGTAGTTGCGCTCGAAGGCCGCCCGGTCGGCGGGTTCGGGTGCGTCGATGTCTTTCTCGACGGCGTTATTGAAAAGCGCGAAGAACTGATAGAACTCCTGCTGCGAGATGGGGTCGAACTTATGGTCGTGGCATTGGGCGCAGCCGACGGTAAGCCCGAGCCAGACGGTCCCGATCGTCGAGATACGGTCGATGGTTTCTTCGAAGCGCTTCTCTTCGATCTTGACGCCCGCTTCGCGGTTCTTGATGCCGTTCCGCAGGAAGCCCGTGGCGACGCGCTGTTCGAGAGTCGCGTGCGGGCAGCTCGTCGCCCGCGATTTGGTCGATGGTGAACTCATCGAACGGCATGTCGGCGTTGAGCGCATCGATCACCCAGTCGCGCCAGCGCCAAGCGTGGTCGCGCAGGGGATCGCGTTCGTAGCCCTCGGAGTCGGCGTAGCGCGCAGCGTCGAGCCACGGGATGGCTTGACGTTCGCCGTAGTGCGGCGAGCGCATCAGCTCGTCGACCACCTTTTCGTAGGCGTCGGGACTCTTGTCGGCCAGGAACTTGTCGATCTGTTCGGGAGTCGGCGGCAGGCCAGTCAGATCGAACGAAACTCGGCGGATGAGGGTGACCTTGTCGGCCTCGGGCGCGGGCTGGACGCCTTCCGACTCGAGCTTGGCGAGGACGAAGCGGTCGATCGGGTTGTGCACCCAGTCGACGTTCTTGACTTGCGGCGGCTCGGGATTGGAGACCGGTTGGAACGACCAGTGACCGACCTTCTGCTCCTGGGTGGGCTTGGCCGAGGCGGGACGCTCTGGCCAGACGGCCCCCGCGTCGATCCAGGCCGCGACCTTGCCGACCTGCTCGTCGCTGAGCTTGGCGCCGACCGGCGGCATCTTGAAGCCTTCTTTGTCGCTCGTCAGACGCTCGATGATCGCGCTGGCGGCAGCGTGGCCGGGGACGATGACGGGGCCGGAATAGCCGCCCTTGAACGCGGCGGTCTTGTCATCGAGCCGCAGCCCGCTCATCTGCTGCGAGCCGCCGTGGCACATATAGCAGCGCTCGTGGAAGATGGGCTCGACGTCAGCGGCGAAATCGGCGGCGAAGGCCGACGCCACGAGCGCCAGCGACGCCAAAACGAGGCGAAGGGTCATCGGCAATCATTATAGGCGGCGCGCGCCGCGCCTAAAACAGGCGCTGCAGATCGGTGAATCGCTCGACGATGTGAAACCGCGGGGAAGGCTTGGGCAAGTCGGCGATCTCGAGCGACCAGGTGTTCTCGTGAGGAACCAGGACAGCCCGCAGACCGGCTTCGAGGGCGGGGCGGATGTCGGATTTGGGGCTGTTTCCGATCATCCAGGTCTCGTCGAGAGGCAGGCTCCGGCGGCGGACGATTTCGCGGTAGGCGTCGGCGTCCTTTTCGCGCACGACTTGAACGCCGTGGAAGTAGTCGCCTAGGGCCGAGCGCTCGAACTTAAGGAGCTGCTCCTCGCTGTGACCCTTGGTAAAGAGCATGAGGCGGTGTCGAGAGGTGAGGTAGGCGAGGGTCTCGCGAACGCCGGCTAGCAACTCGATGGGGCGATCCATGATGCGGTGCGCAATAGCGCTGACCTGCTCCAGATCGCCCGGAGTGTAGTGGCGCTCGGCAAGGTGCTCGAAGCACTGGCAAAGGTTGCGGCCGAAACTCCGGGAACCGTAGCCGTGGGCGCGCGTGTTCTCGAGCTCGATCGAGTCGAGGACTTCACGGACTTCCGAGGGCGTCAAGCGCGAATGGTCCAGGAAATCGACGAACTCATCGAAGGCGCGCTCGAAGTAGACGTTGTTCTCCCAGAGCGTGTCGTCGGCGTCGATCAGAAGGAACTGCGAATCCGTGATGCGGGGAACCATGGCGACGGATTCTCATTGTCGCCCGGGTCGGCGCTTCGGGTTAATCCAGTTCCATCACGGCCCGCCTGGTCGATTGCAGAGACTCTTCGAGAGACTTGCGCGGCAGCTTGCCGACGACAGGCTTGATGATCCAGCCCAGACCGGTCGGAATGTCGCGGCTCAGTGAGAGCGAGCGACACTCGGCGAACACGCCCCCGGCGGCCTGTTCGAGGCGCCAGTACAGGTTCATGCGCCACAGGAAGCCGCCGCCTTCGCCGGGCGGCAGGAGCGTTTCGTCGGGTTCGCCCGCGTTCTTGACCTGCTGGATCTTCAACGTCTTGGAGTTGACGAGATAGCGCTTGGAGTCGAGCTCCTCATAGCGAACCCGATGCCAGGTGTCGAGGACGACCGTCAACGTCGATTTCTTGAGCAGACGTTGGTAGACGTTGAACACGGCCGGCTGCCGGCTCTCCACTTTGCTGCGAATGACTTGCGGGTAGATTTTCGGGTAGTCGGCGTAGTCCTGGAAGACGGCAACGAATTGACGGATCGTTGCGCCGGGAACGTACATGGCCGCGACCCAGTCGTGGATGAGGCCGTCGGGAACGTCATCTTCCTCCAACCGCTCGATCGAGATTTCGCCTTTCAGGGTTTGGTCGCGAAGATTAGGGTGCTCTTGGAGCCAGAGGTAGCTCAGGGAGCCGTCGTTGCGCTTGGCGAGCGAGGCTTCGGCGCTTCGCTCGTATTTCTCAAAGGCCCGGACGGTTTCCGGCTTGAGCGTCGTCGAAAATTGGGCGTGCAGCGGCGCGGCAAGCAGAGCGCCGGCCACAAGCGCACCCAGCACATGAAGACAAGGTCTGAAGGATTCGCCGCGCATTAGGCTCGAATTCTGATTCTATCGAGCGCACCCGGTTGCGCGGCGGGCGAAGAAGATCCCGCGCGCCCCCTAGTCGAGGCCACCGCCGGGCGGGCGGTATTTAGCGTCGGCCATCTTGGCGATGGCTTGGTCGAATTCGTCGATGCTGAGCAACGAAACGGTTTTGACAACGGTCAAACCGGTCACCGCCGCCATCAGCGAAACGGTCGCCGCCGTGACGTTGTCGGGAAGGTCGACGATGAGAGCAACGTCGTAGTCGCCGAAGGCGAAATACATGGCCTCGACCTTGCCGCCGAGGCTTTTGACGGCCGCCTTGACATCGCGCTGACGTCTAGCGGCGCCGTCGGCGGCGATGCCGTTCAGGCCTTCGTCGGTATAGGTAACTTCAAATAAATATTTGGGCATTGCGGGCTTTCCTCTGGATTCGAGCCGTCGAAGGACGGCTGAGCCAGCATACTAAAAAGTAGCCGTTCGCCCAAAGTTGCTTCGCTTGGGCCGTTCTGATACCGTCCGTCCAAGTCCGCATCGTAGGAAAGATTGTTGTGAACGCAAGTGAATGGGCGTCTTTCGTGAGCCGCACGGTCGAAGCGCAGATCGCGCGGCTGATCGCGCTGGGACCGAACATCGCCGCGGCTTTGCTGATCGTCCTGATCGGCTGGTTGCTGGCGAGCGTGGCGCGCAGCTTGGTGAGGCGACTCGCTGTCGCCGCGGTGCGCCGACTCTCGGAGCGCGCCATTCTGCAGCGCGGGCTCGAGCAGGGCGGCATGCACTCGGCGATCCCGACGGCGGTCGGCATTGCGGTGTTCTGGAGCGTGATGCTGCTCTTCGTCGCGGGCGCGGTCGAGCAGCTCGGCATCCCGGCCGTTTCGAACTTGCTCAGCGACGCCGCCTACTATTTGCCGCGCTTGTTGGTGGGTTTGTTGATCGTGGTGGCGGGGCTGGTGTGCGGCAGCATCTCCTCGCATTGGGCCACGGCCACTCTGGCCCCGATGGGCGTGGCGCAGTCGCATGCGTTGGGCCGCGTCCTGCAAATCGTCGTGGTGGCGATCGCGCTGGTTGTGGCGGCTGATCAGATCGGCATCGAGAGCACGTTCCTGATGCTGGCGTTGGGAATTGCGTTGTCGGTGACGTTGGGAGGGGCGGCGCTGGCGTTCGCAATCGGCTGCGGGCCGATCGTCGGCAACGTGGTAGCCGCGCACTATGTCGCCAAGCGTCTGTCGAAAGGACAGCGGGCGACGATTGACGGCAAGACCGGCTCGGTGGAAGAGATCACGGCCACGTTCGTGGTGCTCAAGAACGCCGAGGGCGAGACGCTTGTCCCCGCGCGACGATTCATGGACCAGACCTCGGAGATTCGGCCCGAGGGTTCGCCGTGAGGGACCTGGAAGTCGCTTTGGTGCGGCGCTTCTTGCGCGAGCACCCCCTCGAGGCGGCGCGGTCGCTGGAGACGATTGCGGCCGAGGAGCGCGGCGCGCTGCTGGCGGATGAGCCGCCGGATCAGGCGGCGAAGGTGCTGCTGCGGCTCTGCCCGGCGGCAGCCGCCGAAGCGCTGCAGGCGATGGAGTTGCGCTCGGCGGTGGCCTTGATCTGCCGGCTGCCCGCTGCGCCGGCCGCGCAGCGCCTGATGCGGCTCTCATGGGCCGCCCAGGACGCCATGCTGCACGCCGTGCCCGAACCCTGGCGTGGGACGCTGTCCGGGGCGCTCTTCTTCTCGCGGAGCGGCGTCGGGGCATTGATGGAGCGGCAGCCGCCGGCCCTAGCGGATGATCTCACCGCGGCGGGCGCCGTTGTCGAGCTGCAACGCCGGCCGGCGCAGTTGGCGTTCGACGTCTTTGTCGTCGATCGCGGCGGCCGTCTGGTGGGCCGTACGACCTTGGCGGAGATCCATAAGGCGCCGGCGCTGCAGTCGCTCGGCGGGCTGCTGCACCCGAACCCGGAGCGCATATCGCTGCGCGCATCGGCCGATATGTTATTGAATGACTCGGTTTGGCAGCGGTACGACACATTGCCTGTAACGGATGAGTCGGGCTTGCTTGTCGGCAGCTTGTCGCATCGGCGGCTGCGGGCCGCGAAGGCGAAACAGGAGCACAGACCTGCGACGCTGGCGTCTCCGGTGGTTGAAGCGACCGAGTTGGTTTGGTCGGGCTATATGGCGACTCTCGACGTGATCACGGCGTTCGCCACGCAGCTTCGAACCGGCGATGTCGCGACGGCCTCGGCGACGGTGGACGATGTCTCGTAAGATCGCCGAGCGTTCCATCGTGCGCTTGGCGGGCGAGTACGCGGCGCAGTTCCCGAGCGAGGTCGCCGAGGAGCTCGCGGCGGCGGATTCCGCGGCGGCGGGAGCTTTTGTGGTCCAGCTTCCCACCGCGACAGCCGCGGCCACCTTAACGTACATGGAACCTCGTGACGCCGGCCGGCTGCTGACGGAGGCGCCCGACGAAGCCTTGCGCCGGATTGCCGGCAGGCTCGAGCGCGCGGCCCTCGAGAGGATGCGCGAAGCGGCTGACAGCGCGACGCGCGAACGGCTCGAGCATGCCCTCGAGCCCGACGAGGTCGCCCCTGACGAGCTATAACGGAGACGGGCGAGCCCGCCCGCGCCGCAAGACCCACCTCACATGACTGCTCTGCTGATCATCGTCACCACTACGCTGCTGATTTCGGCGGCGTGCTCGCTGTTTGAAGCGACGCTGTACTCGACGCGCATCGGGGCGTTGGAGGCGGCGGTCGCGGCGGGTAAGCACGCGCGGCCGGCCAAGCGCTTCTTGCAGATGAAAGGCAATATCACATCGCCGACCTCGGCGATCTTGATCCTCAACACGATCGCCAACACGGCGGGCGCCACCTTGGCGGGCATGGTGGCCGCCGAACAGCTTGGGGCCCAGTTTTTGCCGGCGATCTCGGTGGGCCTGACGCTCGGCATCTTGTTCCTCTCCGAGATCTTGCCCAAAAGCATCGGGGCGACCCGCTGGCACGGACTCTGGCCCTACATCGTCTTCCCGCTGGCGGCGATGGAGCGCCTGTTGCAGCCGCTGATCTATGTAACCCAAAAGTTTTCAAACCTCTTCACGGGCGGGGCCGGGACGCCGTCGGTGACCGAGGACGAGATTCAGGCGACGATTCACCGCGGCGGTAAAGAGGGCGAGCTGACGCGCAACGAGCTGCAACTGATCAGCGCCGTCTTCAAGTTCGACGAGATGGTCGTGCGGCAGATCCTGGTGCCCAGGCGCGAGGTGGACTTCCTCAAGGTTGGTCAATCGCTCGAAGAAGTGCTCGGGACGGTCGAGCGCTCGGGCCATACGCGCTACCCGGTCTGCGAAGACAGCCTCGAAGACGTCGTGGGCCTGCTGCACATCAAGGATTTGGTGACCGGCGGCCCCGACAGACCGCACTGGAACGAAGTGTTGCGCCCGATTCGGTCGGTTCCGGAAACGATGCAGGTAAGCCGGCTGATGCGGCAGATGCAGCGCACCAAGCAGCACATGGCGATCGTGCTCGACGAGCACGGCACGGCGGTGGGCATCGTGACGCTCGAGAACGTGCTGGAACAGATCGTGGGCTCGGTGCAGGACGAGTTCGATACGGAGGGGCCGGAGTTCGCGACTGAGGGGCGCGACCGCTACTTGGTGGCGGGATCGGTGCCGATCGGACGCATCAACGAGAAACTGCACCTCGACTTGTACGCCGCCGACGTCGATACGCTCGCCGGACTGATTTCGAGCCGGCTGGGACGTTTGCCGAAAGTGGGAGATACGTTGGAGTTGCAGGGCGTGAAGATTCAGGTGGTGGAGGTGCGCGAGGACCACCCCGCGCAAGTGCGGCTGACGCTGGCGCGCGACATTCGATTGGACGTCGACCCAGCGGGCGGTTAGCCCTTGCGGGAGCCGCCGCCGATCCAGCCGCGGCGCGCGAAGTAGACGAGCATCGCCGCGGCGCTCGACAACATGACGACCCAGACCGTCGCATAGCCGTAGCGCATCTTGAGCTCAGGCATGTAGTCGAAGTTCATGCCGTAGATGCCGGCGACGAAGGTGAGCGGAATGAACAGGCTCGCCATGATCGTCAGCACCCGCATGACCTCGTTCGTGCGATTGCTGACGGCCGAGAGATACGTGTTGTTTACGGCGCCGACGAGGTCGCGATAGGACTCGATGATCTCGGAGACCTGTAGGCAATGCTCGTAGGCGTCGCGTAAGTAGGCGACGGTTTCATCCTTGAAAATCTCCGCGTCGTTGCGAACCAAGGTTTGGATGGCCTCACGCTGGGGCCAGACGACGCGGCGCATCGAGACGAGCGAATTGCGTACGTCGTTGGTGCGCAGGAGCGTGGCCTCGGTGGGGTCTTCCATGGCCTCGGCTTCGAGCTCCTCGAGGCGGTCTCCGAGGGCCTCGAGCGCGGGGTAGAACGTGTCGATGGCGGCGTCGAGCAGCGCCCAGCAAAGGTAATCGGCCCCGCGCCTGCGGATGACGCCCAGCCCCTGCATGACGCGGTCCCAGACGGGCTGAAAGCGTGTCGAGTAGCGCTCCTGGAACGAAACGACGTAGTTGGGGCCGAGCACGAGACCGACCTGCTCGACGTCCAACTCGCCCGAGGGATCGACATAGGGCACGCGTAAGACGATGAGCACGCGCTCGGCGAGCCACTCGGCCTTGGGGCGCTGGGGGGGCGTGATGAGGTCTTCGAGGGCGAGGATGTTGAGATCGAAGATCTCGGCGACTTTGTTGAGAGTGGCGGGGTCGCCGAACCCTTGGATGTCGATCCAGTTGACTTCGTTGTCGTCGGGCAGGCGAGCCAACTCTTCGGGGTCGGGGATGCGGCGCTCGGACGTGCCTTGCGGGTTGTAGGAGAGCAGCGTGATGCGGGGCTTGGGGGCGTCGGGAACGACTGTGAGCGTTCCGTGTCGGGAGCCGAGCGGCGGCTCCGGCGGTTTGGCGAAGCCGAACATCCGGGAGAGGTCAATATATCAGGGGCGCGATATCAGGGGCGCGCCGAAACCGCTTTTGATCGCCGCGGCTGAGGCTAAGCGGGCGGGCGTTGGCGGGTCGAGATCGCGCTATTGCTGAGAATGGAACGCCGCGGCCTTTACAATGAGCCCCTATGGGTTTGATCGTGAACGGTGAGGCCGTCCCTGAAGTCGCGCTCGCCGCTGAAGCCGAGTCGCTGCTCTCGCGCTTTCAGCAACTCTCCGACGAGCAGCGCCGCCAATACGGGTTTACCGCCGAGGCCATGCGTCATCGCGCAGCCGAGTGGGCGCGCGAAAACGTCATCGAACGCACTGTGATGCGGCAAGCCGCCTTCGAGGACGCTGAGCCGATTCCCGACGACGTGCTCGAAAAGGCCGTCGAAGACATGTACAAGCGCTTCGGCGGCAAGGAAAAGTTCCAGGAGTCCGGACTCAGCGAAGACGACATCCGCACGGAGGCCGAGGCCGCGGTGCGCCTCGATCGGCTCATCGGCCGCATCACCAGCCAGGTGAAAGACGCCAAGACCAAGGAGCTCGCCGAGTACTATCGCAAACACAAGGAGGAGTTTCAGGTCGGCGCGCAGGTCCATGCGGCGCACATCGTCAAGCATGTGAACGAAGACGTCACCAAAGAGCAGGCGCGCGAGGCGATCAACGCCGTCGAAGCAGAGCTCGCCGCGGGCGCGACCTTCGAGGAAATAGCGGATCGCGACTCGGATTGCCCCGGTGACGGCGGCGATCTCGGCTGGTTCGGCCCCGGCAAGATGGTCGAAAAGTTCGAGGATGTCGTTTTCGGGATGGAGCCCGGCGAGGTCAGCCCGGCCTTCAAGACCGTCTTCGGCTACCACATCGTCAAGCTCTACGAGAAGAAGCCGGCGACCTTCAAGCCCCTCAACGAGGTGCGCGGTGATATCGAAAAGATCCTGAAACAACAGAAGGAAACCAAGGCGCTCGAAGACTTCGTCGATAAATTGAAGGAGCGCGCCGTCGTGGAAGACACGACTCCGGCCGAGGCGGCGGCGACCCAGTCATGAGCTCCCCCTCCAAACTGTTCCAAATCGCCAACCCGCGCGCGCCCAACCCATGCTGCGTGCCTAGCGTCGAACGCGCCCATCGCCTCGCTGAGTCGCGTCACCTAGCCCAGCATCGGGGCAAGGCGAACAAAGGCTCGACCGCGGGCATGGTTCGACTCGACGGCGGCAAGTTTCTGATGGGAACCGAGTACGCCGGCGGCTTCCCGCTGGACGGTGAAGGGCCGGTGCGCGAGGTCACGATCGACCCGCTCTGGGTCGATGTGCATCCGGTGACCGTCGACGAGTTCCGCCATTTCGTCAGGGCGACCTGCTACAAGACGGAATCCGAGCGCTTCGGCTGGTCGTTCGTCTTCCACGCGCAAGTGCCGGAGGGCCAATACCGCGACACCGTCGAGGACACCGTCCTGAACCACGAGTGGTGGTGCAAGGTCCCCAAGGCCGACTGGGCGCACCCGGAAGGCCCGGGGTCGGACGTCAACGAACGCGAAGGCCACCCGGTGACGCATGTCTCCTGGAACGACGCCGCCGCTTATGCCGCATGGGCGGGCAAGCGCCTGGCTACCGAGGCCGAGTTCGAGTACGCCCAGCGCGGCGGAACCGAGCAGCTCCTGTTTTGGTGGGGCGACGAGCTGGAGCCCGGCGGCACGCACATGTGCAACGTGTTCCAGGGCGAGTTTCCCAGCAACGACACGGCGGCCGACGGCTACGCCGGCACGTGCCCCGTCGACGCCTTTCCCGCCAACCCCTACACGCTGCTATCGACGATCGGCAACGTCTGGGAGTGGACCGCCGACTGGTTCAGCCCCGACTATCACCTCACCGCCACGCGCCACAATCCGGTCGGCCCGCCGCGTGGATCGGGGCGCGTGATGAAGGGCGGCTCGTACCTGTGCCACGAGTCGTACTGCAACCGCTATCGCCTCGGCGCGCGCACGTCGAACACGCCCGACAGCGCGACGGGGAATCTCGGCTTCCGCTGCGTTCGGGACGTTTGAGTCCGGCTACATGGTTCGAGCCGGGCGCTTTGTCAAACCCAGCCGCTCGACCGCGCCGTCGTGTTCCGGCGAGTTCATCTCCCAATACTTCATGCGCTCGCTCTTGATGAGCTGGGCCTTCTCGCCTTCGCTGGTTTCCCAGCTCACGATGCGGTGCGGCGCGGCGGCTTCGACCAAGAAGGTGCGGCTGAACCCGTCGTCCGCGCTCAGCGTCCAGCGCTCGACCTCAAAAGCGCCGGCGGGGACTTCGACCTGCTCGCTCGAAGAGCCGCGCGAGAGCGTCGCAGGCCGCCACTCGACCTCGGTATGGCGCACCTCCCCCCGCTGAAAGGCAGGCAGCAGCGCCACCTTGGCGGATTCTCCCGGCTCCAGCTTCGGCTCGGCAAGGCCGCGCGCCCACAGCCACAGCATGTCTTCGGCGATGCCGTCCATGGGGTACGCGATCTTGTCGGCGATGTCGGCCTCGCCCTCGAAATAGCTGTGTGAGGAGCGCCGGGCCGAAAGCGGATCGAATAGAACCTCCGCCCATACCTGGCCGCACCACTCCTGACTCGAAAACGTGATCTTCGCGGGAGAGCCCGCTTGACGGCCTTCGAAGCGCTCGAGCGCGGCGAAAGCGCTCGTCATCCAGTTGTAGTCGTAGATGCCGGTCTGAAAATCCTCGATCAGGTTGAACTTCAGCACGGGCAGCCCTTCGCCCGAGTTCGCTTTGACGCGTTGCTCCGGGTCGAACGTTTCGGTGACGTAGATCGCGACCGCCGTCCCGCCGCGCGGCGCGCCGTAACGCGGCATCGTCAGATCGTAAGAGTCGATCTCAGCCTGTCCGTCGCCCCAATGGCTCCAGAAGGCGTCGCCGTATGTCGGCCCGCCGAACGGCTCCGAGGCCGGCGTTTGCACCTGCCTGCAACCTGGAAGCAGCGCGAAAAACAAGAGCAGAGCGGACAGTCGCATCGCCCGCATTATGGCAGCCTAGCGAGGCGCCCCGACTCCGCACGGCCGCGTCCTGGCGACGCGCGCGGCTCGAGCTTCGCGGTTGGCTCCGGGGGTGGTTCGGCTCAGTCGAGCCAGCCGTCGACATACATCAGCTCGGCGTTGAGCACCGCTGCGCCCGCCGCCCCGCGGATCGTGTTGTGACCCAAAGCGACGAACTTGTAATCGAGGATGGGGCACTCCCTCACGCGCCCGACCGACACCGCCATGCCTCCCTCCCGCAGAGCGTCGCGCCGCGGTTGCGGGCGGTCTTGCTCCGGCAGCAGATGGACGGGCCGCTTGGGCGCCGTGGGCAGGTCCTTCTCCTGCGGCGCGCCGCGAAAATCGACGAACGCCGACTTGAGCTCGTCGAGGCTCGGCTTCTCGTCGAGCTCGACCGACAAGCAGACCGTGTGGCCGTCGATGACCTGGACACGGTTGCAGTGGGCGCTGAAGGTCGCGGCGAGACCTTCTATGCGTCCGTCGACGTATTCGCCGAGGATCTTGCGGCCCTCGCTCTCCATCTTTTCTTCCTCGCCGCCGATGTGCGGGATGACGTTGGCGACGATGTCGACGGCCGGCAGGCCGGGGTAGCCGGCGCCGGAGATGGCCTGCAGCGTCGCCGCCAGCACCTTCTTCAAGCCGAACCGCTTGAGCGGCCCCAGCGCCATGACCATCGTGATGGTCGAGCAGTTGGGGTTGGTGACGATGGCGCCGGGCCAGCCCTGGTTTTTCCGCTGCGTCGTGATCAGCTCGAGGTGGCCGGCGTTGATCTCGGGCACCAGCAGCGGCACGTCGGGGAACATGCGATGGTTGCGCGAGTTCGACACGATGTAGTGCCCGGCCTTGGCGAAGGCTTGCTCGATCTCGCCGGCGACCGACGCGTCCATGGCGGAGAACATCAGCTTGGGCGCCGCGCCGTTGGGCGTCGCCTCGTTCACGACTTGGCCGGCGAGGGCGTCGGGCATGGGGCGGTCTTGCACCCAGCGGGCGGCTTCGGCGTAGGGTTTGCCGGCGGAACGTTCGCTGGCGCCGAGCCACGTCAGATCGAACCAGGGGTGGCCCTGCAACTGATTGATGAACTGCTGGCCGACCATCCCGGTCGCTCCCAGTACGCCTACTTCGATCTTCTTGGACATGGAAGTCTCCTCTACGAGCCGGGCGCCCGTCGCTCGATGTCGAACGAGATCGCCCGGCTTCGGGTCTAGTGCGTCGTCTCCGTTTTGAGTTGTTTGACGAGGTTGGTGTAGAGGTCGACTGCCTCGAGCACTTCTTTTTTGGGAACGCGCTCCTCGAGCGTGTGGGCGACTTGGATCGAGCCCGGGCCGAGCAGGAGCGGCCGTCCCCAGTTCGTCAATTTCGGAATATCGGTTGTGTACTTGACGATATCGGTTTCAAACCCGTCCACCGCCTTGAGATGAATCGCCGGCGTCGAGGCCGCGATTTCGACGTCGACGCGATCATCGAGCGCCGCCAGCGCCTGGTCTTTCAGCTTTTCGAGATCGGTGACGACTCGGATGACGACGGCGGCGGCGGCGCGATCGGCGATGATATTGGCCGCTTCGCCGCCGGAGATCGTGCCGATGTTGACCGTCGTGTCGCCTAGCGTCGCATCGGACGGCCAATTGACGCGGCGCAGCGCCTCGAGGTTGTCGAGGATCTTGTCGATGGCCGAATCGCCGAGCTCGGGGTAGGCCGAGTGAGCGGCCTTGCCGGTCGCCGACAGGTCGAGCCGCAGGGTGCCCTTGGAGCCCAAAGCGAGCTTGTTTTCGGTGGGCTCGCCGTTGATCAGGTAGCGCACGCCCTCGGGCGTCCGATGGTTGGCGAACTCGGCGCCTAGACCGTTCACCTCTTCGCCGATGACGAGCAGGATTCCCAGGTCGCGCACGCCCTCGGCGAGCAGCTTCTCGAGCGACTTGATCATGGCGGCGCAGAGGCCGTGGGTGTCGCAGGCGCCGCGGCCCCAGATGAATTCATCGTCTTCGGACGAGGGGATGAACGGCGGCACCGTATCCATGTGGGTCGAAAAGACCACTTCCGGGGTTCCCCACCAGGCCCAGACGTTGTTGCGTCCCGGCTCAACTTCCTGCTTCTCGATCTTGCCGCCGTATTTGTCGGCAAGAGGGCGCAGATGCTCGAACAGCCAATCCCCAATGGCGGTTTCATTGGGATTGACGGAATCGATGTCGATCAGCGCCCGGGTGAGCTGGAAGACGTCCATGAGAGGCGGGTTCGGCCCGAATCTCCAAGGATATCAGGTGTCGCTGCGTCGGCAGGATTGCTCGCCGCGGAGCTGGCCGCAGGCCTAGTCGTTCCGAATGAGCGGCTTGGCGTCGGGGTTGCCCGGGCCGAAGTGCTTGAGCATGACGAGCCGCTCGGTCGAGCTGGTGTTGGTGATCTCGACGCCCGCATTGGCGGCCCTGCGCGTCACGAAGTATTCGTCCGAGGTCAGCTCGCCGAAGCGAATCATCGCCGGCGTATGCACGTCATAGACCCCGATCTTGCCGCGGCCTTGCGTCAGGATGAGGCCGTAGGCGTGCGCGTCGGTGACGGTGACGCTGCGGCCGGGCAGGACGGTCAGCTCCTTGGCCGAGAAGTAATCGGTCGAGTAGGAGACCCACTTCTCCTCGTAGCCCTTGTCGCGCATCGCGTCGATGTCGCCCGCCGGCGCCGGCTCGAAGTAGCGGTGCTCCATGAAGTGCGGGTCGACGTTCTTCTCCCAATCGAGCATCGAGAGAATGTAATCCAGGTCTTGGTGATGCTCTTCGGGAACGTCCTTGACCAGCAGCTCCCAGCCGACGGCGCGGCCTTCGACCATCGACTGGAACATGCCGAAGACGTCGGAGTTGACCTGCGGCTCGTAGGTCACGGCCGAACCGGGCGCGTGCAGCACGCCGGCGGGGATATGCCAGCCGGAGCCGGGTTTGAGCTTGTAGGCCTTGGAGTGATACAGGATCCCGTTGTCGCCTTCGTTCCAGCGCTCGAGGCAGCGGCGCACCTCGTCCTTGGTCGTGCCGGGCTCGAGGCCCATGAAGGTGTAGGCGAAGTTGTTTTCCTTGTAGTTGAACTGCGGTGGAAAGTAGTAGGCCTCGGGCTTGCCCTTTTGGCCGACCTTGGCGGCGTGCTCGTCCATCTGGTGCATGTGGTGCGGGATGGGTCCGAGGTTGTCGAAGAATTTGCAGAGGATGTTCCAGCCGCCGTGCTCGGACATCACGTCTTGGCCGAGCAGGTCGTCGCCGATCTCCTCGACGGCTTCCTTGAGCAGGATCTTCCGGGGATCGCCGACGCCGTTGGCGATGACGATGTAGCTGAGACCTTCGTCGTCATTGGTGAGCGGGCCGTTGGCCGCCTTGGTCGTCGAGCTGAACCAGCGCTCGTCAATGCCGCCGCGATGGGCGCCGTAGGCATAGAGGTCGCTGGGGTGCAGTTTCAGACGTCCGCCCGGCATCAGGAATGAGCGGGGAACCCAGCAGGGAGCGAGGCGAAGAACGCCTTCGCCTACGGAGAGAGCTTTACGCAACGCAGCGACTTTTTCGGCCATAGCTTGACCATGATACAGCGCGCGCGAAAGACGTCGACGAGCGCATCGACTTCGGTGATGATGGAAGGGTGTTTACGGGCATCGTCGAGGAAACCGGAGCCGTGCGCGGGTTCGAACGCAGCGAGGCGGGAGCGCGCATGATTGTCGCGGCTGACGAGGTCCTCTCCGATCTCGAGATCGGCGGGTCGATCGCCGTCAACGGCTGCTGCTTGACGGCCGTCGAGATCGACTCCGATTCGTTCGCGGCGGACCTCTCGCCCGAAACGTTGGACAAGACGAACCTGGGTGAGCTGGGCGTGGGCCGCAAGGTCAACCTCGAACGCCCCTTGCTGCCGACGAGCCGGCTGTCGGGCCATTTCGTGCAAGGCCATGTCGACGGGACGGGCGAGTTTCTGGGCGTCGAGCCGCTGGGCGACGGCAACTGGAACCTGCGCGTGCGGGCGCCCGAAGCGCTGCTGAAATACCTGGTCTACAAGGGCAGCGTCGCGATCGACGGCATCAGCCTGACCATCGCGCGGCTCGACGGCGACGTCATCGAGGTCGCGATCATCCCGCACACCTACCAGGAGACCAACCTGGCCGACCGCCGCTCCGGCGAGCGGGTCAACCTCGAAGCCGACGTGATCGCCAAACACGTGGAGCGCTTGATGGCGCTGCGGAGCCCGGATTCTCCTTAGCCGACAATTTCAGCCGTGGGATGAGTCGAGGCTTCGCGGGCTAAGCTATTCGGCATGAGACTGCTGAGATTGGTCCTTGCAGCGGGCTTGACGGCCGGCATGGGCGTCGCCCAGCACGATCACGAGTCCGACCTGCCGGAGAACTTCGACCAGCCGATGCCGCTTTTCGAGAAGGCGCTCGGCGGTTTCAAGCGGCCGATTTCCTCGACGAACCAGGAAGCCCAAGCCTACTTCAACCAAGGCTTTCAGATGATGTACGCCTTCGCGACGCGCGACGCGACGCGATCGTTCCGCGAGGCCGAGAAGCGCGACCCGGATTGCGCGATCTGCTACTGGGGCGAGGCGTGGTCGTGGGGCTCGTATCTCAACGGGCCCATGACCAAGAAGGACGCGCCGCATGCCTACGAAGCGATCCGGAAGGCGCTCGAGCTCGCGCCCAACCATGCCGACGAACGCGAGCGGGCGTTCATCGAGGCGATGAAGGTCCGCTACGTCGCGGACTTCGATCCCGACAAGCGTAAGGAACAGGACAAGGCCTACGCCGAGGCGATGCGCCAGGTCTACGAGCGCTACCCGGACGACCTCGACGCGGGGACGCTCTACGCCGAAGCGCTGTTCCTGCTCGAGCCGCGGAAGGGCGACCGCGACATCAATGCGCCGTCGGTCAAGCGGCTGCACGGCGTGCTCGAAGGGATACTGGCGAAGGACATTCACCACCCGGGCGCCTGCCACCTCTACATCCATGCCACCGAGTCAACCGTCGATCCGGGCATGGCCGAGGCCTGCGCGGAGTTCATTGGAACCTCGATCCCCGGCGCGAGCCACATCAACCACATGCCGTCGCACACGTGGAACGAGATCGGCCGTTGGGGCGATTCGGTGCGGGCCAACCTGATGGCGTGGCATTCGGATCAGAAGGCGGCGATCGGCGAAGGGTTCGCCATTTACCCCTCGCACAACCTGCACATGCTGCTGTTCGCGGCTTCGATGGACGGCCAGGGCGCGATCGCGATTCAGGCCGGCAAGGATTATTCGAAGCTCACGAAGAGCAACATGTATCACCTGCTGACGCTGATCCGCTTCGGACGCTTCGACGAGGTGCTCGAGCTGACCGAGCGTCCCGAGGATGAGATCGGAAGCGGCGTCTGGGATTTCGCGCAGGGCTATGCTCAGTTGCGGCAAGGCGAGCCGGACTTCGCGCGGGCGCACCTGAACCGCTTGTTGAAGGCGGCGGATTCGCCGGCGGAATTTCGCGGGCATAGCGCGTGCGAGCTGCTCGGGACGCTGGCGTGGATTCTCGAGGGCGAGATCCGGCGCGACGCGGGCGATCTCGACGGCGCGATTCGGGCGGAGAAGGTCGCGGCGGCGCACTACGACTCCCTCGAATACGACGAGCCCGAGCCATTGCCCTTCGCGGCGGAGCACTGGCTGGGCGCTGCCCTGCTGGAGGCCAAGCGCTACGGGGAGGCCGAGCAGGTCTACCGCCGAGAGCTGCGCCATCACCCGCACAACGGCTGGTCGTTGTTCGGCCTGAAAGAGGCGCTCGAGGCGCAGGGCAAGACGGACGCAGCGGTCGACGAGGACTTCGAGGCAAGCTGGGCGCGCTCGGATACCTGGATTCGGGGGTCGCGGTTTTAGCGCTTCAGGATCATCCCACGCAAAAACACCGCAGCGGGTCGGCTAGCTTGTTTTCTCGCCTGGCGCCTTGAGCGTGGTCAAGAACTCCAGCAAGTCGATCAACTCCTGCTGGGTCATCGTGTTGACCAGATCGTCGGGCATCATCGACAGGTCGGACTTGCGACGCGAAACGATTTCCTTGGGATCGAGCCGGATCTCGTCGCCGAACTCATTGCGCACGACGACCTCCTGCGGGGTTTCATGAGCGATGACGCCGATGACCATGCCCTGCGTCTGCGTGTCGAGGATGTAGACGTAGTATTCGGGTGCAATCCCGGCTGAGGGGTTCAAGATGGCGTCGAGCAGCGCGCGCCGGTCGTACTTCGAGCCGATGGCGCTCAAGGTCGGGCCGGCCTTCTGCTGGGACGCGTCGAGCGAGTGGCAGTTGGCGCACTTCGGCCCGTCCTTCTTCAGGAAGACTTCTTTGCCGCGCGCGGCGTCGCCTTCGCCGTTGAGCAACTCGTAAACGTTGGCGGTGACGTTCTTCTGGGCCTTGTCGACGGCCGGCGGCAGGACCTTCTCGGCCCGGGCGCGGACCTCTTCGTTACGCGAGCGATTGGCGAGGCTGGTCGCCAGCGTCTTGACCGCGGGCGGCAGGTCGCCGGCTTCTTCGAGGTCGAGCACGCGCGTCATGCCGGCGTCGGTGCGCGCGAGCAGGCGCAGGGCCTCGGCGCGAACCTCGTTTGGACCATCGGCCAGCAGCAGCTTCTCCATGCGCTCGTTGAGGTCTTTGGGGCGGGCGGCGCCGATGCCCTGGACGGCGGCCACTCGCAAGGGCGTGGGCGCGTCCGACGCCGCGATTTTGTCCAGCTCAGCGAGGTAGCGCGGATCCGACAGCGAGCCGAGCGCTTTGAGCGCGGCGGCGCGGCCCTGTTCGGGGACGGACGAGTCGCGCGCGACGGCGAGGACTTGGCGGCCGTAGACCGGGTCGGCGAGATCGTCGGCCAAGGTCAGAGCAGCGGTCTGGAGGGCCGCGTCGGAGAACGCCTTGCGGACCGCGCCGACGATGGTCGGGTCGCCGCGCAGCTCGATCCAGCGGCTGAAGAGTTGGCGGCTCAGCTTGTCGAAGGCGGCCTTGGATACGGCGGTGTCAGCGCTCCCGACCAGGTCCGCGACGGCGTGCGCGGATAGACGGTCGCCGCGGTCGCCGATGGCCCGCAACGCACGTAGCCGATCGTCGTCGCTGAGGCTGGAATCATGAACGGCTTTGGTCAAGTAAGGCAGAGCGCCAGGGGCTTCGAGCTCCCAAAGGAAGTCCGCCAGCTTCGGGTCGAAGTTCCCTGGGAAAGCCTTTTCGAGTGCGGGCGTGAGGGCTTTTTCTTTGCCGCGGGCGCCGATGGCCCAGGCCTCGAGATACCAGCGATCTTGGCCGTCGTAGCCCTTTGCCAAGGTCACGAGCGGCTCGACGGCCGCGTCGCCGTCGACGTGCTGCAGCAACAGCGCGGCTTCACGGCGCACTTGCGGGTCCGGGTCTGCGACGAATCTGTTCGCAAGCGGCAGGATCTCGGCGCCGGCGAAGCGCGCCGTGCGGATGCCGAGAATGCGGAAGTTCGGGTCGTCGGACTCGAGGGCTTGCCGGATGGCATGGTGCTTGGGGCCGGCGAGCTTGGCGATCAACCACAGAGCGCGAGCGCGGGCGCGCGGGTCGTCGCCGTCCCACATCTGCTCGAGCAGCGGCACGATGCTCGCGCCTTGCAACACGACCTCTTGCTGCGCCCGGTAGCGGGTCGCCTGGTCGGGCGCTCTGAGCGCGGCTTCGAGGCCCGGCACCGACGAGAGGACCATGTTCGGCTTGCCGGCGATGAAATCGGGGGGCGTCAGCCGATAGATGCGCCCTTTGTCGACGTCTTCCATGTTGTGGCCGCCGACCACGGGATCGTACCAATCGGAGATATAGACGGCTCCGTCGGGACCCACGGCCACGTCGCTGGGACGGAAGTTGGGGTCGTCGGATGAGACCAGCTCTTCACTGGTCATCTTGTAGCCCGCGCCGTCGGAGTCGAGCAAGAAGGCATAGATGTGGCGCTTGCCGGGCTCGGCATGAATCAGATTCCCGCGATACTTCTCCGGGAGCAGCTTCCCTTCGTAGACCACCAGGCCGGTGGGCGAGCCAGGCCCGGTGCGCGCGATGTCGGGCACGACGCCGGGCAGCTCGTGGTGGAAGTGGGTGCCGTGGTCGTCGCGCCAGCGCCTGCCGCCCGGTCCCCAGTAGCCGTAGTTGCCGCCCTCCATCACGTAGTTGACGCGCGTCCACTGGTTGCCGTCGTCGTCGTTGTCGGTCTGCCAGATGGAGCCGAACGAGTCGAGCGCTAACTCGTAGGGGTTGCGGAAGTTGTGGGCGATCACGGTGAAGTCGGAGCCGTCTTGATTCGCGCGCAGCGCGGCGCCGGCGTAGTAGGGGCCGTCGGGCGAGCTGACCAAGTGATTGCCGGATTTGCCGGTGACGTCGAAGCCCTGATCGCCGGAGTTGAAATAGAGCCGTCCGTCGAAGCCAAACGTGACCGCGTGGAGCCCGTGGTCGTGGTCGAAGCCGCCCCAGCCGGTCAGCAGCGTTTCTTTCGAGACGATGTGATCGTCTTCGTCCTTGGTATAGACGGTGAGGTTGGGCGACTGCGAAATGTAGACCTTGTTGCCGAGAACAGCGATGCCGAGCGGCGCGCGGATGTCGGGGTTCTGGTCGAAGACCGTGCGCTTGTCGGCGCGGCCGTCGAGGTCGGTATCTTCGAGAATGACGATGCTGTCGCCTTTGTCGTTCAGGTCGGGTTTGTCCTTGAGCTTGCGACGGTAGTTGATCGACTCGGTGACCCAGATGCGTCCGCGCTCGTCGATCGCCATGTTGGTCGGGTTGACCAGATCGGGCTCAGCGGCCCACAGCGTCAACTCGAGCCCGTCGGCCACGGTGAAGCCTTCGGCCGGGGGCTGAGTCGACTGAAAAAGCGAACAAGAGGAGGGCAGCAGAAGAAGGAAAACGGCGGCAAGGCGCTGCAAGGACATCCGAACCGAATTCTAGCCGACTGGCGGCGGCGACCTAGTCGGCGAACTGAATCCGGGCGACGTAGAGGTTGGGCACGGCTTGATTCCAGCGGTCGCTGATCTTGTCGAACGGCAAGCGGAAGTCGCGCGAGGCGCCTGGAGCGAGCGGGCCGTCACGTTCGCGAACGACCAGCGCTCGTTGGCGGTCGACTTCGGCGCCGTTGACGTCGCGGAACACGCAGTTCACCTCGACCGCCGTTACGGGCCGGTCGCCGTTGTTGGTGATCTTGCCCGTGATCTCGAGCAACGTCTGGCCGAGGGCGTCCTCGGCGGCCGCCATCTCGACGTTGGTCAGGTCGAGATTGGATAGATAGTCGCGCGCTTGCTGGGTGAGGACCGGATCTTCTTGCGTCGCGACCTTCTTTTGGTTGTAGAACACCCAGGCGCCGCCCGCGGCGGCCACCAGCAGCAGGCCGAGAGCGATGGGGACGATCGGCGCGGAGGACCGGCGGAGTTGCTTGTCGGTGTCGAGCACGCCCGCCCTTGAGGCTAACAAAGCCGCGGCGCACCCGCTGATAGAATACGACCAATGCGCTGGCTTCTCCTTTTCGTCGCCTGTTCGACCCTTGGCGCCGCGGATCTCGCGAGCGTCGGGCCGGTCTACTTCTGGCCCATGTCGGCGGCTCTCGATCAGTACATCGCCGAACGCGCCGCGGCCGAAGGCTTGTTCAAGGTCACACTCGACCCGGCGGACGCCAAGAGCGTGATGACCGATCACGTCGACTCTCGATTCTTCGCGGGCATGCAGGAGATCTTCAAGGAAGACAAGCCCCCCGCGCCCGAACCGAAGACGGACGAAGCAAAAGAAGGCGACAGAAGGAAGCAAAAGCGAGCGACAAGAAGGATGAGCCCGCCGCCGGCAGCGTCGAGGGCGGTCTCGAACTGCGGCGCCCGGCGAACCGCCCGCAAGGGTCGCCCAAGGGAACGGTCTTCTTGGTCGATGTGAAGAGCCGGCAGGTCGTTTGGTCCACCTATTTGGGGGACTTCGAACGGCGCTCGGAGAAGCTTCACAAAGAAGCGCGGCGAGTGGTGGAGAGCATGCGCAAGAGCATGGCTTCGCCGGCGCAGTAGTCACTGAATTTTCGTCAGCGTCTTTCGCGTTTGTACCGCACGACCTCGCGGTAGTGCTCGAGCAGACTGCGCGTAATCACGGTCATGTCCCAGTTGGCTTCCACTTCACGGCGCGCCGCGCGAGCGAGCCGCTCCGCCTCGTCGGGTTTTGTCAGCAGCGTGGCCACTGCGTCAGCGAAGGCTTTGGCGTCGTCGGCTAGCTCGAGGAACGCGCCCGACTTGGTCGTAATGCCCTCGGCGCCGATGCCCGTCGAGACGACAGGAATTCCGGCGGCGAAAGCTTCGAGCAGCTTCACCCGCACGCCGGAGCCGCTCAAGATCGGCGCCAGGAACACCGCGTAGCGCGCCAATGGCTCGCGGATTTCGTCGACGGCGCCGAGAAACTCGATGTCCGTCCGCTTCAAGGCCTCGACGAAGGCTTCGGGCGCCTGCGCTCCGACCGCGATCAGGCGAGCGCGGGGGCGCTTGCGTTTGACGTGCGGCAACACGCTTTCGATGAACCATTCGAGCGCGGCGCGGTTGGGCGGGTGTTTGAAGTTGCCGACGAACAGCATCGTGTCGCGCTCGCGGCCGTCGATCTTGAACGCGTAGCGCTTGACGTCGATGCCCGCCCGCAGTCCTTCGTAGAGCGGGGCGGAGTTCCAGGCGTAGCTTTCGAGGTAGGTACGGTTGACGGCCGTGCAGACTTGCACTTCGTCGAACCGGCCGACGGCGCGGCGCTCGAAGCGCAGGGCGCGCAAGTATTCGTAGAAGCGTTTGAAGTCGGCCGCGGCGCCGGTCGCTCCGTCCCAGCCGCGGCTGACGGATTGAAAGTAGACGTCATGCTCGAACAGGAACGAGCCGATTCTGCGGAAGCGCGGCGCATAGACGGCGAGTTGGGTGTACTCAAACTGCACGGCGTCGATCTCGCGGAGGTAAATCGAGCGGTGCAGCTTCCATTCCAGCTCGGGGTGATAGAAATGCTGCGCGGCATAGGGCCGCAGCACGCCCTTGGCGTGGGAATGATCGCGCCAGCGCACGATGATCTCCGCGGAGGCGCACCGCTTTCCAAACTCGGCGTTGCTTGCGACCTCCGCTTCTTCGTCGACCAGACAGAGCAAGTGCAGGCGGCACATCTGGGTGAGGCGCTCGACCGTCTGCGACATGAAGACGCCGCCGCCGTGAATCGGCGGAGACATCGAGTAGGGGGAGAAAAATAAGACGTTAAAGTCTTTCGGCGCCGGGTCGAGGTCGGCGAAGACGTCGCGGTAATAGCCGCCAAGGGGCCGTCGTAGGGCGGCGGCGTCGTCGATCTGCGCCAGAGCGTGGGCCCGCAGCCGGGCGCGGCAGGCCTCCGGGGTTTGGCGCAGCGCTTGAAGGAAAGCCCGCATGCTGGGGCGCATCGGGCTCGGCCCCGCGATGAAGCGCGCCAGCAGGGCGAGCCAGGTCCAGCCGAAATGGCCCAACAGGCGGCCGGGCTCGTGGATGTTCTTCCAGATGAACAGCAGGTTGTTCTTGTGGACGATGCGCTGGATGTCGTCTTCGCTGAAGTGCTTGCCGATGGTGCCGCGGTGCTCGTGAACGACATGGCTCGCGGGCGCATAGAGAATCTTCCAGCCGCGCTTCCAGGCAAGATAGCTGACGTCGGCGTCCTCCATGTAGAAGGGCCGCAGCAGCTCGTCGAAGCCGCCGATCTCGAGGAACTTGCGGCGGTCGTAGGCTGTGGAGCCGCCGCCGGCGTAGAAGCTGGGGAACGGCCGGTCGACCGAGTCGTCGATGACGTGCCCGAGCGCGAGGCGGCCCTGCGTCCAGCGGCCCGCGGTGAGGCCGGTCTCCTCGCGGCGCTTGTTCGAATCGGAAAAAAAGATCTGCGCTGAGACGGCGAAGACCTTCTGGTCGTTGTCGAACGGCTCGAGCAGGGGCGCCAGAAAGTCCGGCGTGACACGCATGTCGTTGTTGAGCAAGACGACGATGTCGTGTTTGGCGGCGCGGAAACCGGCGTTCGACCCGCGGCCGAAGCCGAGATTTTCGCTTTGGGACAGGCAGACGACGTCGGGGAAACGCCGGCGCAAGTATTCGGCGCTGCCGTCGTCGGACGCGTTCTCGACGACGATGATCTCGCTGCCTGGATAAGGCGTCAGCGCCTCGACGACGGAGGCAAGATTCGCTTCGAGGTGATGGCGGCCGTTCCAGGTCGGGATGACGACGCTGACCTGCCTGGCGTCCGGCGCTGAATCGTGGGGCCGCCGCGCTTTGACGAACAGTCCGACGAGGTCGGTCGCCCACAGCGCGCACAACTCCGCCGCGAGCAGCAGCGGGGCGACGACGAGCAGGAAAGCCAGCTCGAGCAGAGCCCCCAGGAACGCTCTCATTGCTCCACGCCGGTCGGCGAGCTGAGGCGGCCGTTCACGCTGATCTCACAAGGCAGGTGGACGTAGCCGTAGATCGGTTTGCCGCGGTGCGCCATCTCGAGCGCCAAGGCGTTGTCGATCCAATCGCACATCTCGTAATGCAGATGGTCGCCCTCGGCGACGGCGGGGGAAAACGAGAAGTGTCCGGGATAGAGCTCGGGGACGTCAAGGCGAAAGTCGACCGTGGCGACGTCGCCCGCCTGCATCGGCGGCAGCGCGATGCCTTCGCGGGCGGTGTTGGTGCCGGCGAAATCGATGCCCAGGTGGTTGCGCAGCATGAAGCCGACGTTGGGTGACCCGAGAGCTTGTTTCGCCCGGAAGCTGATCCGCAGGGTAAGCTGCTGCGCCGGTTCCAACATCGCGGCGGGCTTGCCTTCGCCGTCGAGCGCGGCGACGCCGATGATTTCGGCCGCGCCGCTGCCGTGACGGTGATCGATGTTGGGGATGGTCTCGACGATTTCGGGCGCTACGGTCCGCTCACGGAGTTCGGACGTCGGCTCTTGCGCCCGCGCACGGTAGCCCGCGTCCTTCTCGTTCATCCTGGCCAGGTAATGACGGATGACGGCGTCGGGCTTGCCGCGTTCGACGACGCGGCCTTTCTCGAGCCACAGGCAGTCGGTGCCGATGGCCTTGATGTCGGCGGCGGAATGCGAGACGAACAAGATCGTCACGCCGCGCTTGCGCAGCTCATGCACCTTGCGCATGCAGCGCTGGCGGAAGTAGACGTCGCCGACCGACAGAGCTTCGTCGACAAGCAGCACCTCGGGCTCGACGTTGATGGCGACGGCGAAGGCCAGGCGGACGAGCATGCCCGAGGAGTAGGTCTTGACGGGCTGGTCGATGAAGTCGCCGATCTCGGCGAAACGCTGAATTTCGCCGTACCGATCGCGAATCTCCTTCGTTGAAAGCCCTTGCACCGTGCCGGCGAGGAAGACGTTGTCGCGGCCCGAGAACTCGGGATTGAAGCCCGCGCCGAGCTCGAGCAGCGCCGAGACGCGTCCGTTGACCTCGACTTCGCCGCGGCTGGGCGGAAAGATACCGGCGGCGAGTTGCAGCGTGGTGCTCTTGCCCGAGCCGTTTTCGCCGATGACGCAAAAGACCGCCCCGGGCTCGACCTCGAAGCTGGCGTCGCGCAAAGCCCAGTAGTCTTCGTGGCGCTTGAGCCGGTTGAAGGTGACGAGCTCAGTCAGCCGGTGGGCCGGCTTCTTGTAGATCGGGTAGCTCTTGGAGACGGAGCGAAAGACGACCGGGTTCAAGGCAGCGAAACCTCCGGCCGTCGGGATACGCGGTGTGCAGGTACTCCTCTAAGGAGACATGGACCGTTGCGGCCATTTGCCTATGAGGGTAACACCGCGCACCCGCAATCAGGCCGACATCGCGCCGCCTGACTTCCCGTGCACTCGGACGGTTGATCGAAGTCTTCGAGCTTCGCAAGCAGCTCGACCATCTGACCGCCGTCGACGGGCCACGACGTCGTCCGCGATCGGCAAGCTCTCGCCGAACCGTTAGGCGCTGAAAGTCTTCAAGTCTCTGCTCGGGGGCGAAGCCGCGTGGCCGCATGTTTTGGAGGGCTTCGCGGCGACGCTCGCCGTGGGGGCGATTTTGTTCGCCGCCGCGCCGCGCAGCTTGCGGGTTCGCTTCGTCGGACGCTGACCGCTCCGCGCCGCCGCTATAATGGCTGGATTCCCGGATACAATCCGCAATAGACAGACAGGAGGAACTCGCTCGATGAAAAGGCTATTTGGCGTGCTGGCGGTCGTGTTGACGTTGACCGCGCTGGGCTTTGCCGCCGACTTTGAATACCAGAAGAAGGCGTCGACCCACGATTTGATGTGGGGCGTGGTGAAGCCGAGCATGGACGGCCTGGCCGCCATGAACAAAGCCGGCGGCCCGCAAAACGACGCCGATTGGAAGCACGCCCGCGCCTGGGCGTCGGTGCTCGCCGAGTCGGGCGAGTTGTTGCAGATGGACGGCCGCGTCAAGGACGACGTCTGGACGGACGGCGCCCAACAGGTCGTGACCGGCGGGGAAGCCGCCATGCAGGCTTCGATGGGCAAGGACTCCGAAGCCCTGAAGGCGAGCATGGGGCAGATCGGCGGCGGCTGCCGCACCTGCCACCAGGCTCACCGCAAGATGCACTAAGAGCGCGAAAGGCAAGCCAAAGGCCCGGCGGAGTCGCCCTTCGCCGGGCCTTTTTATGTTCAAGTTGGAGGCTTCGTGCGCCTAGCCTCGGAAGTAGGCGGCGTTCTTTTCCGTGAACTCGGTCCATTTCTCCGGCAGATCCTCTTCCGCGAAAATCGCGGACACGGGACACACCGGCACGCAGGCTCCGCAGTCGATGCATTCGTCCGGGTCGATATACAGCATCTCGGCGTTTTCGAAGTCGTCTTCGTCTGTTTTGGGGTGGATGCAGTCAACCGGACAGGCGTCGACACAGGCGCTGTCTTTGGTGCCGATGCAGGGTTCCGCGATGATGTAGGCCATGGTTGGCGGGGTCCTCCTATGTGCTGAGGGTAGCAAGCCGGGATCGGCCGCGAGCGCCTTGCCCGTAAGGGTGTGGATTATACCAATGTGGAACCGGGCGGTCTAGCCCGCGTCGAACGCTTGGAGCGTCCTAAGATGATGCCTGTGATGACTCGACTGCCGGCGGTGTTCGCTCTTCTGGGATCGTTGCTGACGGCGTCCGCCCAGCTGCCGCCGCCTCCGGCTCGCCGCGATCAACAGCAGCGCGAGGATCGCTTGCCCAACGGCAAATCTCGCAACCTTGGCATTGTTGAAGGCCGACCACAAGAAGTCGCTCGAGGATGTGCGCGAAATCATCCGGATCGCGCAGGATCTCGAGAAGGAGCTCACCGCGCAGACCGAGTACGTGCTGAGCCTTGATTCGATCGAAAAGGCGGGCAAGCATCGAGGATCTGTCAAAGGGCCTGCAGAAGCGGCTCAAGCGCGTCCACTAGACGAGAGACACATCGCCCGCCTTGACGTGGGTGGGTCTCTCGCCTATTCTGGAATTTGTGCGTCTGCGTCCGTCAGGCGCAGGGAGAATCTCGGTCATGTATGCGATTGTGCAGACCGGGGGCAAGCAATACGTCGCTTCCCCTGGAGAGGTGATTCGCGTCGAGACGCTGCAGGGCAAACCCGGCGACGCGGTCGAATTCGACAACGTCGTCACGGTGTCCAACGACGACGGCAGCGTCGCGGCCGGTGCGGAGTTGAGCGGCGCCAAGGTCAAGGGCGTGATCGAAAGACACGGCCGGGGCAAGAAGGTGATCGTGTTCAAGTTCAAGCGGCGCAAGATGTATCGCAACCGCAACGGTCACCGGCAGAACTTCACCGACGTCAAGATCGAGGAAGTCGCCCTCTAGGAGCGCCGCTATATGGCACACAAGAAAGGACAAGGCACCTCCCGAAACGGTCGCGACTCGCAAGCGCAGCGACTCGGCGTCAAGCGCTTCGGCGGTCAGGAAGTCCACGGCGGCACGATTCTGGTGCGGCAACGCGGCACGCCCATCAAGCCGGGCAAGAACGTCGGCCGCGGCAAGGACGACACCCTGTTCGCCAAGATCGACGGCATCGTCGAGTTCCAGCGCAAAGGTCAAGCGGGACGCTTCGTGCACGTACTGCCGGTCGAGGCCGAGGGACAGACCGCCTAAAGACTCGCTGGCTTGAAGGAAAATCAAAGGCGGAGCCGGCGATGACGCGGCTCCGCCTTTGTCGTTTTCAAGCTGCGGGACGCATCTACCAGCCATGTTCATCGATGAAGTAACGATTCGAGTCAAGGCAGGCGACGGCGGCTCGGGCTGCGTGGCGTTTCGGCGGGAGAAGTACGTCCCCCGCGGCGGCCCTGCCGGCGGCGACGGCGGCCACGGCGGCGATGTCGTGCTGCGCTCGGACCCGAATCGCAGCACGCTACTCGACTTCCGCTATTCGCCCGAGCACAAGGCCGACAACGGACAGCCCGGCGAGGGGTCGAATCGCACCGGAAAAAGCGCCGACCCGCTCGTGTTGCCTGTGCCGCCCGGCGTGGTGGTCTACGACGCCGCCAGCGGCGAAAAGCTCTTCGATTTCGATGCGCCCGATATAACGTGGACGGCCGCCCATGCGGGAAAAGGCGGGCGAGGCAATGCGCGCTTCGCCACTTCGACGAACCAGGCCCCGCGGCAGTACGAACCGGGAGAACCGGGCGAAGACGCGTACCTGCGCCTGGAGCTCAAGGTGCTGGCCGACGTGGGACTGGTCGGCTTCCCGAACGCGGGCAAGTCGACGCTGATTTCGCTCCTTTCGGCGGCCCGGCCCAAGGTGGCGGGTTATCCTTTCACGACGCTCGAGCCTCACCTGGGAGTCGTCAAGGCCGGGGAGTACGAGACTTTCGTGATGGCGGACATCCCAGGTCTGATCGAGGGCGCGCACGAGGGTCATGGCCTGGGCATCCAGTTCTTGCGGCACATCGAGCGCACGTCGCTGCTGCTCAACATGATCGACGTGAGCGAGTTCAGCGGACGTGACCCGATCGAGGACCACCGTGTGATTCTGGACGAGCTGCGGGGCTACTCCGAAGCGTTGGCGCGCAAGCCGATGTTCGTCGCGGCCAACAAGGTCGACGCCTGCCAGGAGCCGCAACGCATCGAGTCGCTTGAAGCCTTCTGCTCGCGGGAAGGCCTGCCGTTTTTTCGCATCTCAGCGGCCACGGGAGAGGGCGTGGACAAACTGCGCCGAGCGTTGGCGAATGAGGTGAGGGAACTTCGGAAACAGGCGGCCAAGGGCGAGGACGACCGGGAATAGGGACAAGCGGCGAATGAGGATCGCGCTCTTCGGCGGCACATTCGACCCCGTGCACAGCGGGCACATGGAGATCGCTCGCGCCGCCGCCGACCGTTGCCGTCTCGACCGCATCCTTTTCGTGCCGTCGGGGCGCCCGCCGCACAAGGACGCCGGCAAGCAAGCCCCCTATCAAGACCGTCTGCGGATGGTCGAGATCGCTTGTGCGGCCGATCCGCGCTTTGAAGCGTCTCGGCTGGAGGACCCCGATGCGCTGGGCGCCGGCAAGACGTATTCGGTCGATACGATCGAGCGCGTCCTCCAAACGCTCGAGGCGAGCGACCAACTCTTCTTTTTGATGGGCGAAGACGCTTTCCGCGAGCTGGACATCTGGCATCGGCTCGACGATGTCGTGCGGCTCGTGGAGTTCATTGTCGTCACACGACCCGGCGAAGGGGAAACTCCGTCCCCAATCGCCGGCGTCAGGGCGCACTGGGTCCGCGGCGTGCGGAACTCGCTGTCGGCGACTGAGATTCGGGGCCGCCTGGCGGACGGCGAGGAGTTGGGCCAGGTGTTGCCCGCGGGCGTCGGAGCGTACATCCGCGAGCATGGACTTTACCGCTCGATCGACGACGCGTCGAAGACCAACGAAAGCCCTCGTTCGAGGTCAGCCAAGCGGAGCCGCTGCGTCGAATGAAACAAAGGCGCCGTGCAGGGATTGCGACGGCGCCTTCAAACAGCTTCTTCCGGCCCGAGACGCGATCCCGGGCCTCGGTCGTTTGCCCCACCGCCAATTGTGGGGCGGACGGCGGCAGGACGAGGGCGGCTTGGGGGGAATCCCGACCAGCCGCCCGCAAGCCGCTACGCGTTGTGGCTGCCGCCGCTGATCACGTAGTCCGGATAGCAGACGTTGCCGTGCTCGCTCAGGTCGAGACCCATGATCTCTTCTTCTTCGCTGACGCGGATTCCCGAGATCATGTCGAGGATCTTGAACAGCGCGAAGGTGATCGTGAACGTCCACGCAAAGGCGGTGAAGATGCCGACGAGTTGGACCCAGACTTGGCCCATCATGTCGTACTCGGCGCCGGTGAACAGGTTCTCGTGGAACAGCGCGGCGCACAGGGTGCCCCAGGCGCCGCAAACGCCGTGCACCGAAATGGCTCCGACCGGGTCGTCGATCTTGAGCCCATCGAAGAACAGTACAGCGAAGACGACGATGATGCCCGCGGTGAGTCCGATCAAGATGGAGCCGAGCGGCGTCGTGGTGGCGCAGGGCGCCGTGATGGCGACAAGTCCGGCCAACACGCCGTTGAGCGTCATGCCCACGTCCGGCTTCTTGAACTTGATCCAAGAGGTCAACATGGCGGTGATCGCGCCCGTGCAGCCCGCCAGGAAGGTATTCATCGCGATGCGTGCGATGGCGCCGTCGGCGGCGGTTTCCGATCCGGCGTTAAATCCAAACCATCCGAAGAACAGGATGAACACACCCAGCGTGGCCATCGACATGCTGTGTCCGGGGATCGCCTTCGGCTTGCCGTCCTTGCCGAACTTTCCGATGCGCGGCCCGACGCATATGGCGCCGGCCAGCGCGGCCCAACCTCCTACCGAGTGCACGACCGTCGAGCCGGCGAAGTCGATGAAGCCCATGTTAGCGAGCCAGGCGGTGGTGTTGTCGCTAACCAACAGGTTGCCCCAGGCCCAGTGGCCGAAGACCGGGTAGATCAGAGTCGAGACGGCGATCGAATAGATGAGATAGGCGCTGAACTTGGTCCGTTCCGCCATAGCGCCCGACACGATCGTCGCGGCGGTCGCGGCGAAGACGACTTGGAACAGCCAGAACGTGTACATCCAATTGCCGTCGGCCGTGGCGTTGTCGGGCGAAATCATGAAATGGTCGCCGCCTACGTACAAGGCCGTGCCAACTCCAAACATCAAGCCGAATCCGACGAACCAGTACGAGAGCGCGCCGATGCACAGGTCGAGCAGGTTCTTCATCATGATATGGGCGCAGTTTTTCGCCCGCGTCATGCCCCCCTCGACGAAAGCGAAACCCGCCTGCATGAGGAACACCAAGAACGCGGAAATCAGCGTCCACACGATGTCGGCGTGGGTTTGGACGGTCGCCGCCGTCACCTCGTCGTCTTGGGCGATTGCCGCCGTCGCGGCGCCCAAAAACAAAATCGCCGCGTAAGGACGGCTTCCCCTAGCCACCCTTCGGACGACGTCTGTGAGTCTCGATCTACTCATCACGCACTCCTACGAAGTAATCAAAATTCGAAAACACTGCCCCTCGCCTCGGTCGCGCCGTTATCGCGCCGGTTTATCAGCGACAGATCTTTTTCGAGTGAAACCGGGCGACTTGGCCGACTGCGAGGACCGCGAATGTTCTAGACTACCGGCCCTTCGCGCACCGTCTTTGGCGAATATCGCGAAGGTTGCGGCCCCAGCGGGCAAGACTCGACGTTGAGCCCCCGCTCGCTAACGAAACCCACTATATCTACACGGTCTGGACAGCGGAAGCAGATAATTTCTATCCGCCCCATAAACAGGACTACTACGACGTGTTGCCGAATTTAGGGCTTGAGGTGTGCGGCGCCCCGACGGCGATTGCACGCGCTCGCGCGGCCTCGAATCGACCGGCGGCGCGGCGAAAAGCGACGCGGACTAATGGCCCGCGGAGGTCATGCCTTGAGGCTCGGGCAGAGGAGTCCGGCTCGTTTGCGGCGGAAGAATCGGCAACTCGATCTGCGGCTGACGTCCGGTCAGGGTGCGCAAGAAGGCGACGATCGCGTCAACATCGTCGTCGCTTAGCGTCGCTCCAAGCTGGGACGAACCCATCACGGCCACAGCCAGCTTGAGATCCCAGACACGACCCGAGTGGAAGTACGGCGGGGTCAAGTCGATGTTGCGCAGCGACGGCGATTTGAACTTGTACTCGTCGCTCACCGTCTTGGTCACTTCAAAGCGGCCCTTGTCATTAGGCGGCAGGATTTCCGCCCCCGGCTTTTCGACGACTCCGAACGGGAAGTAGCCGGCGCCTCCGACATTGACGCCGTTGTGGCATGCGACGCACCCCTTGTCGAGGAACAGCGTCAGGCCCTGCTTCTCATGCGCGTTCAATGCGCTCTCGTCGCCGCGCAAGTACTGGTCGAACGGCGCGGACGGCGTCAGCAGCGTGCTCTCGAAAGCCTCGATCGCCGCCGCCATGTTGTCGTAATTCACCGCGTCACTGTCGCCGGGGAAGGCCGCCTCGAAGGCGTCCACATAACCTGGGATGCTCTTGAGCGTTTCAACCGTTCGCGAGGGCGTCGAATTCATCTCGACCGCGGCTTGAACCGGTCCTTTGGCCTGCTCTTGCAGATCCTTTGCGCGACCGTCCCAAAATTGCGCCATGTTGAAGACGGCGTTCAGCACGGTCGGGCTGTTCCGGGGTCCCTGCGCCCAACCGTGGCCGATCGCTGTCTCCATGAGATCCACTCCGCCGGTCGCGAGGTTGTGGCACGTATTGCAACTGATCAGCCAGCTCCTCGACAAGCGCGCGTCGAAGAACAGCATTTTGCCCAGCTCGACCTTTTCCGGCGTGATCGACCTGCCTTCGACCGTCGGTACGCTCGAGGGAATCGGTTCGAAGTTCTTCTTCGCTCGATCAAGCAGCTCGGACCCGAACAGGGCCGGAGTCAAGAGAAACACGAGTGCGGAGGAGAGGAATTTAGTCATCTTTTCGGTGGATCGGAGCCGCGGGTCGCGGTAGTGAATTCCTAAGGAATCATTATACTGACCGCACCGCGACATGAAGGCTTCAAGCATGTAACAGCACTAGGCAGTGGTGCAACCGTGTGTTATAGTTGGGGTGAAGGCGGTAGGCAATCCCCTCGGAGCATAAGCCATGCCCCAACGCCCTCTAACAAGTCAAAGCGGCGCAGGCCGCGCACATCGACTCGCTCCAGTGATCGCGAGTCACTAATACCTTACAGATCAATAGTTTGGCCTAGATTCATCGCCGATGGGCGTCGATGGAGAGCTGTTTTTCCAGACTGACGCACCCGGCAAGGGAGGACTCATGAACCAGGGTTATCTGATCGACATGGACGGTGTGATCTACCGCGGTTCGGAAGCGATTCCGGGCGCAGCGGAGTTTATCGCCCATTTGCACGAAGATTCGATTCCATATCTGTTCCTCACCAACAATTCGGCTTATACGCAGTTGGATGTGGTCGTAAAGCTGCGCAAATTCGGCATCGAAACGACCATGGAGCACGTTTACACTTCGGCGCTGGCGACGGCGGAGTTCGTCGCCTCACAACGCCCCGACGGCACCGCTTTCGTCATTGGCGAAGGAGGCTTGCTCAACGCCCTGAACGCGGTCAACTACGCCATTTCGAGCGAGTCGGCCGACTACGTCATCGTGGGCGAGGGCCGCTCGATGAACTTCGAGATGATGGAGAAGGCGCACCGCCTGATCGCGGGCGGCGCCAGCTTGGTTTCGACCAACGCCGACACGTGGTGCCCGACCGACTCGGGTCCGCGGCCCGGCTGCGGCGCCATTGTCGCGCTGCTCGAATCGGCCACCGGCCGCACCGCCTACCACGTAGGCAAGCCGAACCCCTTCATGATGCGTCTGGCCCGCAAGAAGATCGGCCTGCGCACCGATGAAGTCACGATGATCGGCGACACGATGGAAACCGACATTCGCGGCGCGACGGATCTCGGCTTTCGCAGCGTGCTGACCTTGACCGGCTCCACTCGCCGTGAAGACCTGGCCCAATACCCGTTCGCGCCGACCCATGTCGTCGAATCCATCGGCGAGTTGATTCCGGAAAGGGAACTGGCAGTCGCTTGAGTAAGAAATGACCCCCCGTCGGGCGGAGGCCCAGAAGCCCCCGCCGAACCATTCCCTATGTTCACAACACTGATTGTCCTGGTAGCTCGGCTGCTGCTGCGTCGGCGCGCCCAGGCTGCGCGCGAACGAGAGCTAGCCGGAGACCGCCTCGCCGATTCCGGGCACCGGGAACTCCGAACACAGCGCCTCGACTTCGGCCTTGACCGCGCCGAGCGTCTCGGGATTCTCGTGATCCCGCAGCGTCCTGAGCATCCAGCCGGCGAGTTTCTTCATTTCCGGTTCGGCGAAACCGCGCGTGGTCGCCGCCGGCGTGCCGAGTCGAATGCCGCTCGGGCGCAGCGGCGGGTTCGGGTCGTCCGGGATGACCTGCTTGTTGCAGGTGATCGACACTTCGTCCAGCGCCTGCTCGGCGACCTTGCCGTTGAAGCCGAAGCTGTTCACGCAGTCGACGACCATCATGTGGTTGTCGGTGCCGCCCGTGACCAGATAGGCGCCGCCGTCGGTCAGTTCAACCGCCAGGGTCTTGGCGTTCCTGAGCACCTGCTTGCAATAGGTTTTGAAATCCTGCGTCAGGGCTTTGCCGAGAACGATCGCGATGCCGCAAACCGCATTCATGTGCGGACCGCCTTGCATCCCCGGAAAGACCGACTTGTCGATCGCTTTGGCGAACTCCGCCTTGCAGAGGATCATGCCGCCGCGCGGGCCCCGCATCGACTTGTGCGTCGTCGTCGTGACGAAGTCGAAGCCGAAATCGCAGGGGTTGTCGAGGACGCCGCCCGCGATCAGGCCGCCGATGTGCGAAACGTCGGCCATCGTCATCGCGCCGACCTCGTCCGCGATCTTCTTGAAGGCTGCGTAGTCGAGGTTTCTGGGATAGGACGAAAAGCCGCAGACGATCATCTTGGGCTTGGCTTCGAGCGCGGTTTGTCGCAGCGCGTCGAAATCGATCGCGCCGCCGGCCTCAGGATTGGTTTTGTAGCGCACCCAGTTGAACAGCTTGCCCATGTGGCTCACGGGCGCGCCGTGCGTCAGGTGACCGCCGTGCGAGAGATCCATGCCAAGCACCGTGTCGCCGGGCTCGAGCATCGCGAGGTAGATCGCCGCATTCATCGGCGCCCCCGACAGCGGCTGCACATTCACATGCTCGGCCCGAAAGATCTTCTTGGCGCGCTCGCGGGCGATCTCCTCGATGATGTCGGTGTACGTCTGACCGCCGTAGTAGCGACGGCCGGGATACCCTTCGGAATACTTGTTCGTGAACACGGAGCCGAGGGCGGCGAGCACCTCGGGGTAGGTGTAATTTTCGGACGGGATGAGCTCGATCCCGGCGGATTGTCGAGCCTCCTCGCCGATCAAGGCTTCGTAAATTTGTGGATCGTTTTGGCGCAGCAACTCGCGGTTGGCGTCCATAGTCGTTCGTTCCGTCATCGCGGTCTCCTCTCGATTCTCAGAGTTGAGCCCAGGCGATCGGCTGCTGCCACTACTACGCGGGTCGTCGCTTCCCCGTGGTCGATTCCACGCTCTCTCGCCAGTTGCGACAACTTTCGGGTTCGGTCTTGATTGTACTGTTTCTGAAGGGGAAGTTCACCGGCGGCGGCTCAAACGGGACGTCGAGCTGTCAGAGTCAGCGTTTCAGGCTTAAAGTGCCGCAACGCCCCCCGGACAAAACCGTCGCGAATCCACGTTGCCGTGTCGACGATGGGGTTCGCGGCGGTCGCTGGTAACGTTCAAGTAATCGAGCCACATGCCGTAAGGCGCTTTGTCGATCATCCATCCCCGGTTGTCGCACGGAGGATATTCTAAAACCGGGTTTTCTTTAACGCCTGCGCGTGGTCAAGGTCCGGGAACCGGTTGACGCGATCGACCGTGTACCTACCCCGAACAAGGGTAATTGGGACCTATGGTCCTGCCTACCTCGCTGCCCATCCCGACGAGCCCTGGCCTTGGCTGGTGGAGTTGGTAGAATCCACGAGTCAACACCGATGAACTGCCCCGTCTGCAACTCTAGAAACGCTACCGAACTCCCGCGCTATAACGACTACGAGATGCGCCGGTGCGCCGTCTGCAGGTTCGTGTTCGCGGCGCCTCGCAGCATCCCCGCGGGGATCTACGAGCAGCTTTACGGCAGCGACCACTATGCCTCGCTGAAAGCCTCGGCCGAAGCGGCCGCCGCGGGCGACGTGCGAATCGCCTGGTTCAAGCGTGAAGCGCTGCGTCTCGCCAAGGGCGGCAGCCTATTAGAGGTCGGCTCCGGCTCCGGTACGTTCCTCATCGCGGCGACCGCGGCCGGCTTCGCTGTCCAAGGGATCGAGACCTCTGCGACCGCCGCGGCCGTCGCCCAACGTCTCGGCGTCCCCACCTATGTCGGCGAGATCGAACGCTACAACCCCGAAGAGCGCTTCGGAGCGATCACGATGTTCGACGTGCTCGAGCACCTGCTCGATCCGGTCGCGGTCCTGAAGCGCTTGAGGCTGATGCTCAGGCCGGGAGGACGGTTGATCCTGTCCGTGCCGAACGTGGACGATCCGTATTGCCTTAAACAGCCCTGGCCGATCGTCACCCCGCCGGTACACATGAATTTCTTCGGCCGCGCATCAATTACCAGAGCGCTGACGGAGGCTGGGCTGAAGGTTGACTCGATCAAAACGCGGCTAATCCCCACGGCCACGGTCAAGAGCCTGTATGGACTTCGCGGCCTGGCGTTGCGTGTGCCGCACCTACTGGCGCTGCGGGCGGTCGGGAAGGCTGACGGCTCGACGTTGCTGGTCGTGGCTCACTGAACGGCGATTACTGCCGCCCATAGTGGCGCTTCCGCTAATCTCTGTCGCTACCCCCGTAGGCGGATCAATCAGCGCCGTCTCGGTCGCAATCGTCGAATCCATCGCGTCCTGGTAGACGATCACCGCCAACGCCGACCCCAGGCTATGATCGCCCGTCACGCTAGCGGTCGAGCCGGTTTGATCGAGGGCCGTGTGGGTGACGCCGGTCTTGGGCTCGTGGAGCGTTATGTCGGCCTTGGTAGCACCGGCATGCCCCGCGATGTTGAGCGGCACGGTGAAGCTGCGAGAACGTTTAGGTTAGCCTTTGATTGTACGGTTTCCTGAGGGCAAGTTCACCCGCCGCTGGGGCGAGCCGCTCGCCACTCTTGTTGGCGGGGAACTGCGCCAGCGGCGTGGACGCATGGCGGGAGTGTCCGAAGAAAGGAGAAGAACTCTGGAATGGCTCCTGGCAGACGCCTTCGAATCGTTTTAGGTCTGACGGCAGGGGCAATCTGGGCCTCCGCCTCAGTCTATGTCGCCGATCATGCGCTGTTCTGGCGAGCCGAGCGGGACCACCTGCGCGCCGAAGCAGCGGCAGCGGAACAGCCGACATCGAATGTGATCGACATTTTGATGATTGGCGACTCCATCACAGCCGGCTTCCCGCTCAAGGTAGAACTTCCACAAGCAATCCGGGCGGTCAACGCCGGCATAGGCGGCCAGACGACAGCCGAGATCTTGGCGAGGCTCAGGGCGAGCGACCTCGAAAGCTTCGACGCAGTAGTTTTGCAAGGCGGAACGAACGACATCAGGGCGGCCGTCGCCCGAGGCGCGGACGCCACGGCCGCGATCGAGGCAAATTTTCGGGCGATGATCAAAATCGCCGGCCCACAGGTCGCCATAGCGTCGGTTCCCCCCGAAACCGACCCGTTTCTGTTGCCCTATTTGGAGCTAGGCGGCTATGCGTCCGGCGATGACATCGATCAGATCAACGCCGAGGTCCTAGCAGCCAATGGACGGCTGAAGGACTTGTGCGCGAACACCGGCGCCATGTACCTGGATGTCCATTCGATCCTGGTGGACTCCCAAGGCATGTTGAGCCGGAAGTTCGCCGCCGCTGACGGGTACCACCTTAATTACCGCGGGTACGTCGAGTTTGCGGCTATCGTAGCCGCGTGGGCTGACGCGCTTGATCCATAGCGGACGCGACCCTCACATTCTTGCCCTCAAGTCGCTGACAAGACGACATCAAGGTGAGCCGATTGGAGAGGGATACGAGCTGCGGGCGCTCGCGCGGAAGGGATCCTTGAGCGCACGCCTGATCTTTGCCGAGTTCGACGGATATCCGTACGGACTAATGAAGCTTCACGGTCCCCTGAACCGACATGCTTCCGCTAACGGTCGTCGCCGCCCCGGTCGCCCCAGCGGGAGGATCAATCAGTGTCGTCTCGGTCGCGATAGTCGCATCCGCCCCGTCCTGGTAGACGATCACCGCCAACGCCGACCCCTGCCTCTGGTCGCCGGTCACGCCAGCGCTCGAGCCGGTTTGATCGAGGGCCGTGTGGGTGACGTTGGTCTTTGGTTCATACAGCGTCACGTCGGCCTTGGTCGCGCCGGCTGTGCCCCGCGATGTCGAGCGGCACGGAGAAGGAACCAGGTCCTCCGTGCCCACCCGCCGTAGAGCACCGAATCTCCCGACCACATGCGCGATTGGCCGAAGACCTCGGTGTAGTCTTTCCACTGAAGCGTGGATAGTGGATTGCCAATCGCAGCTTCTTTCGTGTCGGCGTAGTCATCTAGCAAGACGATGTATTTGCCGGTCTGGAAGTTCTTTCCATCAGCGGGATCGTAGTCCGAGTCAGGCCCTCCCCACTTGCCGAACGCTCGGCCCATAGCGAGCTGGAGAAAGGCTTCCAAGGTTGCTTGGTTGGCGTCGCCCGCTGACTGTGCGGCCCTTGTGCCCAACACAATCGCGTGCCCGCCATCGCCTCCTGAGCGGAAGCGCGCGGCCGGTGGAGCGTAACCCCATTCGGAGAACTGACACCACGTACCTGCTTGGCCGTTCGCCCAGAATTGATCGGGGTCTTCGCCGATGATGCCCTCTCCGACGCCGTAGCCCAGGTCGTAGAACTGGTTGCACCACTCGCTGAAGAGATTCAGCATCCCGCCGAGCGAGTCATCCCAAGCGTGATCGCGAATCCACATCGCCGTGTCGATGATATGGTCGCGGTGGTCGCTGGTTCCGTTCAAGTAATCGAGCCACATACCATAGGGCGCCTTGTCGATTACGATGGCGTTGATGTTCGTCACGCCCCACTGGCCGTAGCGCCACGCGCTGTCGGTCTCGTCCGAGCCGCCCCAGGTGTTCGCGAGCGTGAACGTGGTGGCTGTCTGCGCGATGATGGTATCGGCATAGCCCGCGTTCGCCCAGACACCGGTGCTTTGAGCGGTGGACATGACGGGCACGACGATAGTTCCAACAACGCCATTGATGAGAAACGAAACTCCAGACGCGGCGGAGGTCAAACCTGCTGAGAGGATCAGGTGATTGTTGTCGGTTATGGAATAGACCTGTCGGCGCTCAGCTCCGATGTTGACGTAATCGCCCACGCTGAGTTCAGTGGTGAACGCAGTGCCAATGCCTACGAGGACCGCCGGGTAGATCGTGAACGCTTGCCCAGAGGGGCCATAGTCGTAGCTTCCCGAGACGGTTAGACTCGTATCGCTGGAAATCGCAGTAACGCGCCGAGCTTCTCCATGGATATAGAGCATGTCGCCGACGTTTAATTCTGACGTGAAAGCCGTCCCGCTGCCAGTAACCGTTCCACCGCTCGGGTTCGATATCGTTCCGGTGCCCGCGATGCCCCCCGCCGCAAGCGTCACCGTGCCAGTGCCCGCCGTGTGCGTCCAGCAAGGCGTGGTTGGATAAGCTACTACAAGTGACTGTTGCGCTGCCGGCTTGAAACGTCAACGTTCCCGTCCCGGCAGAGGAGTTCCCGTTGAGACTCGATATAGGACCACTTCCTAAGCGGTGTCGAGAACAAGTCTGGGTTAAGCGAGTCGGTTCCCGTGAGCGCGCTATCGGCCACAGCCGCACATGCTGCGCGATGCCCCGAGTCAGGGTCTAGGCGGGCGCACAACTCTTCCCAGATCAACGTATAGCCCTCGTCACGCACGTCTGTTCCGGGGCCGCGGATTCCGTTCACGAGCAGATATTGATAACCAAGACCACCGCCGCCAGTCCCATGCAGCAGGGTATAGAAGTTGTAATCCCAGCCATCCCAAAAATCGGCCTCTTGCCCGGTTTCGTGGGCGTACACCATGAGACCTACTAACGCCGCTTGCCGGTTTGGAGGGCAACTACGCGCCCCCGTTTGACTGCAATAACCACGATTCAAATAACCGGGAGCAGTCCACCAGTTCTCAGCCATGGCACGGGCGTAGGTGCGGTACTTGGTCAAGCCAGTGCGATAGTAGCGAGCGTAGAAGGCGTAGACCAGATCGTAGAAGTTGGCTCCACCTGCGCCCGCGTACCAATTGCCCAGGCTGAGGACTTTCGAGTAACTCTGCCCAGCCAAATCATGTGGCGAGATGGTACTGCTGACTGTTAATTGCGTCGCCGAGTCACAAGATACCAGGTTAACAAGCCAACGATAGCCCGTATCAGGTCCAGTGTCGTCCCAAAGGACCAAGTGCCAACTCCCCTCGCCGTCACCTTGGCTGACCGGCGCAGTCCCACCGCCGCAGAACAGGTTTTGGAAATCCGTTCCAGATCCGGTAACTATCGTTGGAGAAGCTGCCGTCCACGATATCGTGCCCGTCTTCGGCGGTGTTCCAGTCGGCGGTTGTGGGGAATGTCGGGTATTCTCCGGAAAGGTCTGAAATCCTCTGGTCGATGTAATCGAGCCACGGCCAGCGCGAGCCCCCGCCGCGGATCGCGTCGCCTAGCAAGAACTCCAAATCCGCATCCGGCGCAACCACGGAGCCATTCGAGTCAGTCGCCACCGCCCCGATTGTGAAATCTCGGCTAGATGAATCGCTTCCTGCATCGGTCACTGTTAGGCGTAGTGTGTACTGCCCAAATGTGGGGAACGCCGCAGTCGTCGAGCATGTAGAGGTCGAGCCTGTAAACAGAATGGCTGTTTCGTTGCTACCTCCTGTTTGATCGCTCCAGACGCAGGTGAGCGTCGTTGTGTCCTCGTAGCTGCCCGAGGCTGTGCCGTCCAGTGTGACGTTCTCGCCCGCGCGCACGCCGTAGATCGTGCTGTCCTTCATCCAGAAGTGCGAGTAGCCGGTGATCTTAGCCTGCACCATTGGGTCGATGTTCTGATCGGCTAGATAGGTCGCACCGGCGAACGTAAGATTCATCCCCTGCGCGGAGTCGTCGGTCAGCGCATTCTCGAAGTCCCACGAGCCCAACTCGCCCGTGTCGGTCTGCTTCGGGCGGGTCGGCCATCTCGCCGACTTCGGTCAGCGTCGCCGTCTGGCGAATCCAGCCATAGTCAACGTCCATCCCCGTGCCGCCGAGGGTCTGCGTACCCGAGGCATCCTCACTGTCCGCTGAGTCTTGGTTGCCGGTGTCGATGATGGTGCCGCTGCCATCGTAACTCCAAGTTTGAATGGAGCACTCTTGCCCGCCCTTCGACCGGCTCAAGCGTACAAGCTCGGATCAAACTGCACCCGAAACAAGATCCAGCCTCCCGAGTAACCCGAGATATCAACGTTGCAGCCCGAGTTGTAGCCAACATGCGTCGCGTCAATGCAACGTAACCCGCCTAGCGAGCCCATGGGCCAGATCCAGGGAGTTCCGGTTGCAGGGCACGAGTTCACGCGGATCGAGCCCTCGACTGCGCGTGCGCCAAGGTCCGTCCACGGCGAGGAGTTCGGCGGGTCGTAGGTCGCTGTCTCGCCTGCGTCAATCTCAAGCGAAGCGTTGGCGAGTAATGAGCCCGCCGCTAGGAGTAAGGCGAGTAGAAGTCTCATACGTGATCCTTACTGATTGGAAATTTGACCGCCGATGGCACGGGGGAATATATTAGTTCCCAGCGCTGCTGTAAGTTTGATGTTCAAGATGTCACCAGCGGCGCATCCTGACAGTGAAATATCCTGCCCAACCGTCGCAACCGTATACGTCGAAAGTCCAGCCATATCAACAGTAATATTTGAACCTGTGTCAGTATATGTTGCTGAAACGGTGGAATCTCCTTGCGAAAGGCACTGATAGCCGACATCAAGCTCAGAATCGGTCGTGAAGGTTGCAGTGACGGGCATCAATTCCACTGTTAGATGCACACCCTCGGTGGTGTAGCACGGAGGAAGGATCATATGAACAAACAAGTTATCGCCATCGCCAAGGCCTCCGCCAGTGCCATAAATGGCGTTAATACCAGTATTGGCATTACCGGCCGCCGTCGAACCGGAAGCAATGTTTGCTGAACTTGTAAAAGCATTGGCTCCAGACCCATATCTAACCGCCCAGGGGCGATAACCTGAATCAATGTTACATGAACCACTCGCAGTGCCGATGCACGTCTCCGTACCGACCGAGTCCTTGAAGCAAATCTGCGTCGTTCCACCGCCGTCGTCCCTGGCATACAGGCGGGCGATGTTCGCTCCTGGCGACGAAGGCGCGGTCATCTCCGTCAGGTCCTGATAGGTGTTCGTTGCAAACGTCGGATTGTTGATGGTCGGACTCGTCAGCGTCTTAGCCGTGAGCGTCTGCGTGCCGCCAGTGGTAGCCGCCGTCTGAGCCGATCCGCCGTTGATGATCCACGACAGGAAGCCGCTCGAGCGATCGACGTACGCCGTGAACTGGTTCGCCGTACCGGGGGCGGACGGCGCCGCGTCATCTGTGTAGCCGGTGAGGTTGAACGGCGTCGAGCCCGAACCCAGTCCGAGGGTTCCGTTCTGGTCGATGCTGAAGACGTTGTTCTCCGCCGCGTCGACGATCTCAATGTAGCTTTCCGAAAGTGACGCCGGCCCTTTGATTCGCACGACCGGCTGATCCGTCTGGTTTCCGTCGACGCAAAACTTCGCAAGCTCACTGGTGCAGCCGATTCCGAGAGCGTCCGTGTCCGTGTTGAGTTGGATGAAAGCGCCGCCTTGGGATAAGGCGCCGGATCCGCCGGCGCCGGCGCCGCCGCCCTGCTCGAGTGAGATGCTCGCTCCCGATGCCTTGCGAATCCGCAATTCGTTTGTCGCGGAGTCCAAATAGATGCGAGCCTTGTCGGTCGCGGGCGTCGCCGGTTCCGGGACCGCCGCCACTTCCAAATAGTCGCCCGTCAAGGTGGCCTTTCCGGAGCCGACAGCCGCGTCGCTTACCTCGAGCCGCACCAGTGATTCGATCGACCCCGTGCGGTTCACCCGGAAGGCTTCATCTTTGAACAGCCCGCCGTCGTCGTAGCGCAGGACGCGAAGCTGACTGCTGGTTGATGAGAGCGCGAACCGCGTGAGACCCCCGAGCTGAAAGAACTCGGAGGCGACTGTGCCGCCGGTCTTCGCCGCGATGCCGATTTCTCGGAAGAATGCGTCGCCCGAGGGCCCGACCAAGGCCGCCAGGCCGCCCGACCCGTCTCTCCACTCTTGCAGCGCCGCCGACTGCCCCGCAGTCCCTTGGAGTTTGAGAATCGGCGTGACCTGAGACGTGCTGAGCATGTAGTCATTCGTTCTGCTCAGCGCGCCGATGCTCAGCGGGGTGATGGGGTCCGTTCCGCCGGTCGCGTGACTCGCCGCATGCGCCAACGGTTGCCGGGCGTCGGAGAGTCTCGAGTCGTTGCCTTCAGTGACCGTCCCCGCCGTTGAACCGAACTGCGGACGGATCTCCGTCGCCAGAGTCCCCGGCGAGTCGACGAGGGCGAAGCCCTCCACGAAATTCGCAATCGTCCTTTGTGTGACGTTCGCGCCCGCCTGCTGAAGAACCTCGTACGCCGATCCGCCCACCTCGCCGCTCGTCCCGCTCGACCAAAACAGGCTTCCCGTCCCGTCCGTGGTGAGAAATTGATTCGGCAGACCGGGTCCGTTGGGCAGCGTCAGCGTCAAGTTTGAGGTGAGGGGCGGCAGCTTGAAGTAAATCCCCGCCGAGCCGTCGTCCTTTTCCAGACCGAGCAGCGGATTGGCTCCGCCAGGCGCATCTTCGCGAATCCGCTGCGTCGCGACAAACGTGTTCGGCTGGCCCAGGTCCGCTTTTTGCACCAGGGCCCCGATAAGACCTTCGACCTGCGTCTGGGCCATCGAGGGCGTCGTGGGCGGAGTCACCGAAACTCGCACCTGCGCGACTGTGACGGGCGTGGCGGAATCCGGGATGACCCAAGTCTCCGAGTAGCGCTCGCCCGTTTCGAGCGTGTAGCGTACGCGGTAACTGGTTCCCGTCGGCGTCGAGTTTTCATTCGGAGTCAAGTCGACCGAGACGACGCCGTCCAAGATCCCGAGCGTTACCCTGTTGCGCGGGATCGTGCGACCTTCAGGCCCGCTGAACGACTGCCACTCAATCAGCAGTTCCCCGTTCACCGGACTGCCGTCCGCGTTGTACAAAGTGTCGCGGATCGGGGTCCGCGTCGGCGCTTGGCCCAAAAGCAAAACGGCCGCCCAGTGGGCGGCCATCAACGCGCATAGTAGCGCAGTCCTCCGGCAATCCATTCCTTCCTCCCCCAATGCAAAAGCGAGCGGACGACTGTTTCGCCCCGCTCGCTTCCCTAATCCCATTGGATCAGAGAAGGCCAAGGAATAGCGCCGGTGGCGGGATTTATCCCATTGAAAATAAAACAGTTACAGAATCGAAAAGCCTCGTAACGTCACAGCGATGTCGCCTTAGGCTGTCGCTTTTTCCGCGCCGGAACGCAGCCTTTCCCGAGCTTCATTTCTGCGGCCTGACGCCGGCACGAGTTCGCCGACTCGACCCAGTCCATACGGCGGCATCCCGCTGTAAATCGCTTCGTATTGACCTGGTTTGATGCAGTAGGTTTCGTGCCAGATCCCCACATCGCCGCGACTCGCGCCGACGAGTTTGTTGAAATTCAACCAAGCCGGCCAGTGCTCCTTATCCTGGGCGCGAGCGTAGGCTTCGAGGTGCTCGAACGATCGCCAATACTGCACCATGGCCTTGCCGCCGATGCCATTGTGACCGAGAAATCCTGATTCCGGATTTGCCTCGAGCTCCTTGATCATTCGCGGCATCGCCAAGAAGACAGGCAGCCACTTGTGGATCTTCCAAGGCTTGTTGACCCGCATCCCGATCATGAAAACTACAAACTCGCCCTCCAACCGGGCGGCCATTCGCTTTTCGATGACATTCGCCATACCTTTGAACGCTCCAAGTGCTCCGCGCAGGATAGCGCATGCACCGAGGCGTGGTCCGCTCAGCTAGAATCGGCCCATGCCTGGACGCTTCCTCTTCCTCGCCGTCGCGCTGAGCGCGGCCGCCTTCGCTCAACAAGCTCCCGACGATGTCGTCGTCGTTCCCGATGTCGAGTACTCCCACGTCGGCGGCCGCATGGCCATGGACGTCGTCATGCCGAAGGAAGGACTTGGACCCTTTCCCACGGTCGTCTGTGTCCACGGCGGAGGTTTCCGCGCAGGAACACGCGAAAGCTACCTTCCGCTGGCCTACCAGCTTGCCGAACGAGGCTACGTCGCCGCGACCGTCACCTACCGTCTAAGCCCGATGGCGCAATTCCCCGCGCCGGTCGAGGACGTCAAAGCCGCCGTCCGTTTCCTGCGAGCCAACGCGGCGCGATTCCGCGTCGACGCCGACCGCATCGGCGCAACGGGCGGATCCGCCGGCGGACATCTGGTTCTGATGCTGGGCCTCACCGCCGGAGTAAAGGAATTCGAAGGCTCCGGCCCGAATCTCGATCAGTCGAGCGCCGTCCAAGCGGTGGTCAACTTCTACGGTCCGACCGACTTCACCAAGTCGTACGAGCCCGGCAAGAGCGTGGACGCCGCCGAGGTCCTGCCGATGTTTCTCGGCGGCGACCTCGAGCACAATCGCCTCGAGAACATCCGCGCGAGCCCGTTGAACTGGGTGACCCCGGACGCTCCGCCCATCCTCACCGTCCAAGGGACCAAAGACCGCTACGTCAACTACGAGCACGCCGTCTGGATCACCGATCGCCTCAAGGCCGCCGGCGTCGACGCCGAGCTTGAAACCATCGAAGGCGCGGACCACGGCTTCAAAGGCGCCGCTCTCGAACGCGCCAACCAACGCCTCTTCGCCTTCTTCGACAAACACCTCGCCAAACCGCCGCAACAAATGACGCTCGCCGTCGCCGACCACGGCCCCAACGGCGAAGTCGTCGTCATGGAGTGGCCGTCAGGCAAGGAGCTCCGTCACATTCCGAACAACCACGGCCATGACGTTCAAATCCTGCCGAACGGCGACCTGCTTTACACCACCGGCGACTGGGGCCGCGTGATCGAGGTCGATCCGGCGGGCAATGAAGTTTGGACTTTCGGTCCGGAGGCCGGATTGAAGCATCCCATCGCGGCCCAGCGCCTGCCCGGCGGCAACACCCTCGTCGGCGACATGGTTCTCGGCAAGGTCATCGAGGTGACGCCCTCCGGCAAGACCGTTTGGGAGTACGACGATCCCGAACTCGGTAATCACCAAATGCGCAGCGCCCGCAGGACGCCGGCCGGCACGACCCTGATCGCGGTCGAACGCCTCAACAAGGTCATCGAAGTCGACAAGTCGGGCAAGATCATCTGGACCTTCCATGCCACCGGCGGCGATCAGCGCTTCCCGTATCAGGCGCATCGGCTTCCCAACGGGAACACTCTCATCGGCCTCGCCGCGCCCGGTCAAATCGTTCAGGTCAATCCGGCGGGCGAAATCGTGAAGTCGTTCGGCGGCGAAAAAATGGACCTGCGCATGGGCTGGTGTTCCGGCCTGCAGCCGCTCCCGAACGGCGGCGTGCTGGTGTCGGACTACAGCGGCCGCCGCCTCATCGAGCTTGACGCCGACGGAAACGTCGTGCACCAACTCCGCACCGGCTCGCGCACCATCGCCAGCGTCTCGATGTCGACAGCGAAATAGCGCTTGGTATAACCAAACCTCATGTCGACAACCGACCGTCGCCGCCTCGACGGCAAGATCCTTTTCATCACCGGCGGAACCCAAGGCCTCGGCGAGACCATCGCTCGCCAGGCCTCCGATCTGGGCGCGGCCGGCCTCGTCCTGCTCGGCCGCAACGGCGAACGCGGGGAAGCCGCCGCGAAAGACCTGACCGCCGGAACCTGCAGGGCGGTCTTCGTCAAGGCCGACCTGGAAAGCGTGGACGACTGCCGGCGGGCGATGCGCGTCTGCGACGAGACCTTCGGCCGCATCGACGGGCTCGTCAACGCCGCCGCCGACACCAGCCGCGGGAGCCTCGACGACACCTCACCCGAGCTCTGGGACCGCCTGATCGCCGTCAACGCCCGAGCGCCGTTCTTCCTGATGCAAGAGGCGGTCCGCATTATGCGCCGCGAGAAGACGGCCGGTTCGATTGTCAACGTTCTCTCGATGTCCGCGCACGCCGGGCAGCCGTTTCTAGTCCCCTATAGCGTCTCCAAGGGCGCTCTGCTGACCCTGACCAAGAACCAAGCGTATGCGCTGCGCGAGGACCGCATCCGCGTCAACGGCATCACCGTCGGCTGGATGAACACGCCCGGCGAGCATGCCATCCAAAAAAGCGACGGCTCGCCCGCCGACTGGCTCGAGCAAGCCGACGCGCGCATGCCCTACGGCCGCATCCTCCGCCCCGCAGACATCTCCGGCCTCGTCGTCTACATGCTCAGCGACGCCGCCGAAATGATGAACGGCTCCATCGTCGATTACGACCAGCACGTGATGGGCGTCTACATGCCCTAGCTCGCGGCCTTCTATAATGGGCGCTCGAACATGAAATTCGGCGTCAACACCCTCATTTGGTCCATCGCCTTCGACCCCGCCTTAGTGCCGTTCAAAAAGCTCAAGCAAGCGGAGGTCGACGGCATCGAGGTTTCCTGCTTCGACCCGGACAGCTTCGACCCAAAGGCGCTAAGACAAGCCCTTTCGGACTGGGACCTCGCCGCGACGATGTGCTCGATCTGCCCCGCCGATAAGAATCCGATCAGCGAGAACAAGGCGTCACGCAAGGGCGCGCAAGAGCATTGGACGCGCGTTTTCGAGCGCGCCGCCGAATCAGGCGTCGAGCTGCTCGCCGGGCCCAGCTATTCCCCCGTCGGGCATCTCCCCGGGCGGCGGCGCACCGACGACGAGTGGAAGCGCGCGGTCGACTTCCACTTGCTGCTGGGAGACCTTGCCGAGGAAGCGGAGATCGACTTCGCTATTGAGCCGATCAACCGCTTCGAAACGTTCTTCCTCAACACCGCGGAAGACGCCGTTCGCCTCTGCGAAGAAGTCGACCACCGCCGCATAGGAATCCTGCTCGACACCTTCCACTCCAACATCGAGGACAAGAGCCTGCCCGCCGCGTATCGCCGTTGCGGCCGGCATCTCAAACACGTTCACACCTGCGAAAACGACCGCGGCATCCCCGGCAGCGGTCACGTGCCGTGGCAAGAAGTGCTCTACGCCATTCGAGACGCGGGGTATGACGGCTGGCTCACCATCGAGTCCTTCAACGCTAACGCCCCTGAGCTCTCCGCGGCGACCGCCATCTGGCGCGATCTGGCGCCCTCGACCGACGACATCGCCGTCCGCGGAACTCAATTCCTGCGACGCCTGTGGGACGCCATCCAATAAGAGCGGAGTTGCTACACTAGCGCCTTCCGATGCGCGCCTCCCGCAGAGTATTCCTGGCGTTGGCGGCTGGAGGCATCGCCGCCGGTCAGAACTCGCGACCGAGAGATTCAGCCATGGAAAAGTACGTCCGATACGAGCACGAAGGAAAGACCAGCTACGGGCTTCTGGAGGGTGAGACGGTTCGAGAGATCGGCGGCGATCTGTTCGGCGATCACACCCCTACCGGCAAGAACGCGCCCCTGGCGGACGTCAAGCTGCTTTACCCGGTTGAGCCGCGCAAGATCCTCTGCGTCGGGCTGAACTACAAGAGCCATCTGGGCGAACGCCCCGTCCCGACTAAGCCCGAGATCTTCTACAAGCCGCCGACGGCGCTGCAGAACCCCGGCGGTCCGATCATCGTCCCCGAAGGCTCAAAGGACTTGCACTTCGAAGCCGAGCTCGTGGTCGTAATCGGCAAGACCGCCCGCAATGTGTCCGCCGAAACCGCCGCCGACTACATCTTCGGCTACACCTGCGGCAACGACGTTTCCGAACGCAATTGGCAGCACGGCTCGCAAGGCGATAAGCAGGACGTCCAGTGGTGGCGCGCCAAGGGCTCCGATACGTTCGGGCCGCTCGGTCCGGTCATCGTCGTCGGCCTCGATTACCCCAACAGCCGCATCCAGTGCCGGCTCAACGGCGACGTCAAGCAGACCCAGATGCTCAGCGATTTGATCTTCAAGCCGGAGGACATCGTTAGCTTCATCAGCCGTTACGTGACTCTCGGACCGGGCGACGTGATCTACACCGGCACCCCCGGCAAGACGAGCCCCATGAAACCGGGAGATACTGTCGAGGTCGATATCGAGGGAATCGGCGTCCTCTCCAACCCCGTTGTAGCTTCGTCGTAGTGAGTCATCCGCGGCAACAGCCGCGAAAGGTCGGGTTGATCGTAAGGGAAGGGATTCCCCCGTAACCAAGCCGGTCGAACATGGGCCTCGCTCAGCGCTTCGTAACACGTACGGTCCTCCCCGCCGGACGTCTGATATACTCGCCCTCGCTGCGTCTTTCGCGCAGATCCACCGAGGAATCGCCTTTGCATCCGATCGAATACGAACGTCCTGAAACCTTAGATCAAGCCGTCGCGCTGTTCGCCAAGCACGGTGAAAACGCGCGTCCGCTCGCCGGAGGAACCGACCTGCTGGTGCAAATGCGCGGCGGTCGGCGCATGAATTCCGTCGTGATCGACGTCAAGCGCATCCCGGCGCTCAATGTGATCGAGTTCGACCCTGTAAAGGGCCTGACGCTTGGCGCCGCCGTGCCTTGCTATCGCATCTACGCCAACCAGCAGGTGCGCGAGCATTACGCCGGCTTGATCGACGTAGCGGAGATGATCGGCGGCACGCCGATTCAAGGCCGAGCCTCCGTCGGCGGCAACCTCTGCAATGCGGCTCCAAGCGCCGACGTGATCCCGATTCTGATCGCCTACCGCGCCATCTGCCACATCATTGGTCCGCGAGGCGTTCGGCATGTGCCGGTCGAGGAGTTCTGCACGGCGCCGGGCAAGAATGTATTGCAGCCCAACGAGATCCTCGTCTCGCTGCACCTGCCGCCCCCGCCGCCGCATTCCGGCGCTCGCTACGTACGATTCATCCCGCGCAACGAAATGGATATCGCCGTCGCGGGCGCGGGCGTGATGGTCGAGCTCGACGGCGACAAGTTCAAGTCGGCGCGGGTCGCGCTGTCTTCCGTTGCGCCGACACCCCTGTTCGTCACCGAAGCAGGGGACGCCCTCGCGGGTCAGCCGGTCAACGACGACAGCATCCAGGTGGCGGCCGACCTGGCCAAGGCGGCGGCCAAGCCGATCAGCGACATGCGCGGAACCGCCGAGTACCGCCGCCACATCTGTGAAGTCCTCACGCGCCGCGCCCTCACCGCCGCAGTGGAACGCGCCAAGGCCAATCAGTGACCATGCCACGCAAGAGCTACGTTCAAACCACCGTCAACAATCATCCCGCCGAATTCCTGTGCGAGCCGCGCCAAAGCCTGCTCGAGGCGTTGCGCGACGACCTGGGCTTGACCGGCACAAAAGAAGGTTGCGGCGACGGCAACTGCGGCGCCTGCACCGTCCTGATGGACGGGCGCCTCGTGCTGTCCTGCTTGGTGCTCGCGCCCGAGGCCGAGGGCGCCTCGATCACGACCATCGAGGGCATCGCGGCAGGCCATGAGCTGCACCCCATCCAGCAGTGCTTCCTCGAGGATGCGGCGCTCCAATGCGGCATCTGCACGCCGGGGTTCATCGTGGCCGCCAAGGCCCTGCTCGATAAGAATCCCGATCCCAGCGAGCATGAGATCCGGCTCTGGCTCGCCAACAACCTGTGCCGTTGCACCGGCTACGACAAGATCATCCGGGCTGTCCAAGACGCGGCGCGGAGAGTTCGAGACAATCAAGCTCAGGAGGTTGCCGCACGATGAGCACGACCGCCGATCCCAAAGCTGAACTTCTTGGAAAGCAGTCTTCCAACGGCACCGGCCTCAACGGCCACCAGCACAACATGGTCCTGGCGACCAAGAACTACCGCGTCGTCGGAACCCGCCCAGTCCGCCATGACGGCGCCGACAAGGTGACCGGCCGCGCCCTCTACGGCGCAGACATCGACTTGGCCGGACTGATCCATGGCGCCGTCCTGCGCAGTCCGCACGCCCACGCCAAGATTCGTTCGATCGACACCAGCGAGGCCGAAGCGATGGAAGGCGTGTACGCCGTCGTCACGGCCGCCGACCTGCCTGAAGTAGGCGACCGCATCGTCGACCTCGGCGAAGGCGCAACGCCTCTGTCCTACATCCAGGGCAACATCCTCGCCAAGGGCAAAGCCCTGTACAAGGGTCACGCCATCGCCGCCGTCGCCGCGGTCAATGCGCATGTCGCCGCAGAGGCGGCCAAGAAGATCAAGGTCGACTACGAACCGCTGCCCGCTTCAACGACAGCCCCCGCGGCGATGGCCGCGGATGCGGCGATTCTTCACGAAGACCTTCACACTGTCGAACTCGGCGAAAAGACCGACAAGAACTCCAACGTCGCCGAGCACTTCCGCTACGAAATGGGCGACCTGTCCGCCGGCTTCGCCAAAGCTGACGTGATCGTCGAGCGCGAGTTCGACACGGCCACAGTCCACCAAGGCTACATCGAGCCCCAAAACGCCACAGCGCTGTGGAACAACGACGGCCGGCTCCAGATTTGGTCGTCGACGCAAGGATCGTTCGTAGTTCGCGACACTACCGCGACCATCCTCGATCTCCCCGTCTCGCAAGTCAGAGCGACGCCGACGGAGATTGGCGGCGGCTTCGGCGGCAAAATTCCGGTCTACCTCGAGCCCGTCGCCGCCTTGCTGTCGAAGAAGACCGGTCGGCCCGGTCAAGCTCGTCATGAGCCGCCAAGACGTCTTCGAGGCGACCGGCCCCACGCCCGGCTCGCACATCAAAGTCAAGATGGGCGCGACCAAGGACGGCAAATTCGTCGCCGCCCAAGCTTGGATGGCGTACGAAGCGGGCGCCTATCCGGGAGCGTTTACCGTGCCCGGCGCGATGTGCGTCTTCGCCTGCTACGACATCGAAAACATCACAATCGACGGCTATGACGTCGTTGTGAACAAGCCCTCGACCGCCGCCTATCGCGCCCCCGGCGCGACCAACGCCGCCTTCTCCAGCGAAAGCGTCGTCGACGAGATCGCCGAAAAGCTCGGCATCGACCCGATCGAGTTGCGCCTGAAGAACGCCGCCAAGGAAGGCACGCGCCGAGCCGACGGACCCAAGTACCCGCGAGTCGGCCTTGTCGAGGTGCTCGAGGCCATGAAGGCTCACCCGCACTACTCGGCGCCCCTCGAAGGCGAAAATGTCGGCCGCGGCGTCGCCGTCGGCTTCTGGTTCAACGTCGGGCTCGAGTCGAGCTGCGCCATCAGCGTCAACTCCGACGGCACGGTCAACCTCGTCGAGGGCTCCACCGACATCGGCGGAACCCGCACCTCCGTCGCAATGCAGGCCGCCGAGGTGCTCGGCATTCGCGCCGAGGACGTTACTCCCACAGTCGTCGACACCGACTCGGTCGGCTATACCGCGGTAACCGGCGGCAGCCGCACGACTTTCGCCACCGGCTGGGCGGCCCACAACGCCGCGCAAGATATCGTCGCCCAGATGAAAGAGCGCGCCGCCTTGCTGTGGAGCGTCGAGGCGTCAGCGGTCGAATTCACCGACGGCGTATTCTCGAGCGGCGATAAATCGATCAGTTTCAAAGACTTGGCGACGAAGCTCAGCCGCACCGGCGGCCCTGTCGTCGGCCGTGCGACCGTCAACCCAAAAGGAATCGGCGGCTCGTTCTCCGGCAACATCGTCGATGTTCATGTCGATCCCGAGACCGGTAAGACCGACGTCCTCCGCTTCACGGCCTTCCAAGACGCCGGCAAGGCCGTCCATCCAAGCTACGTCGAAGGTCAGATGCAGGGCGGCAGCGTCCAAGGCATCGGCTGGGCCCTGAGCGAGGAATACTTCATGGACGACGCGGGAGTCATGCGCAACTCGAGCTTGCTCGACTACCGCATGCCCACCGCACTCGACCTGCCCATGATCGACACCTGCATCATCGAGGTCGCCAATCCCGGCCACCCCTACGGCGTCCGCGGCGTCGGCGAGGCGAACATCGTCCCTCCGCCCGCGGCCCTCGCCAATGCGATCCATGGAGCGATCGGCGTCCGCATGAACAGACTCCCGATGAACCCCGTTCATGTGATGGAAGCGATCTGGGCCCAGGAAGCTTAGCGGGCATCTGACCCGCAGCGCTTCCAGCCCGCGGTCTTTGAATGCGAAAGGCGCGCCCTACGACGCGCCTTTCGATTGTCCGCTTGACTTCGAGGGCCGCTCAGTGTTGCTCGGCGACCAGCCTCTTCGGTTGCTTGCTCAAATCGTCGCTGTCGAGCAGCGCTTTCGCCTGCGGCAACGCCTCGAGCGCTTTCTCTACGTCCGGATCGAGCTTGTAGTAGACCTTCTCGCCCTCTTCCAGGTCGAAGGCCGAAACGTAGACCTCACGCTTAATGAAGCGCTTGATGAAGTCCTTGTTGTCGATGAACTCCGCTTCGTCGAACTTGAAGTCCTCTCGACGCAGAAACTGTCTGAAGTCCTCGACCACTTGGTCGGTGACCTCCCATCCCGCAGGCATCTCCGTCTTGTCGAGCGTGAAGTTCTGCGCAAAGTTCTCGAACGCGAAATTGCGGCGCAGGCGAATCTGAAAGTCGTTCAGCCGCTGCTCGGTGAACTGAATGTCGGGAGCGATGCCCCCGCCGCCGAAGACCTGCCGGCCCTTGTCGGTCATCCGCACTTCGTCGTGATGCGGTTTGTAGTGCTCGCTGCACGGGTCGTTGTAGTACTCGACCATCGACACGCCGTCGTAACGGCGTTGGATCAACCGGCCGCTGGGCGTGTAGTAGCGCGCCGTCGTGAGCGCGAGGCCGGCCGCGCCTCCACGTCCGCCGAGCGGGAAGACCGTTTGCACCAAGCCTTTGCCGAAGGTCGGCGTACCCACGATCAAAGCGCGGTCGTGATCCTGCAGCGCGCCTGACACGATCTCCGCCGCGGACGCCGACTGGCAGTTGACCATCACCACGATCGGGAATTTCAAGCCTTCGGTGCCGCGTTGAGCCTTGTAGGTGCGTTCGCTCGAAGCCCGGCCGTGATGCGACACGATCGTCTGGCCCTTGTCTAGAAACTTGTCCGAGACGTAGACGCCCTGGCTCAGAAGCCCGCCGCGGTTCCCGCGCAGGTCCAGGATTAGTCCGTCCATGTGGTCGGAATCGAGCTTCTGGAGCGCCTCGTCGAGCTCTTTGCCGGTATTTTCGTTAAAGCTTTCGATCTTGATGAAGCCGACGTGGTCACGAATGTTGAACGCCACCGGCACGCTGGGCCTGGGAATCGTATCGCGCACGACCGTGACGTGGGTCAGCCCTTTCCGTCCCGGACGCTCGTAGCCGATCGTCACCTCGGTGCCCTCGGGACCGCGCAGTTTGTTCGCCACCTCGGTCGTATTCAGGCCGTCCATCTGCTCGCCGTTGACTTCGACGATGATGTCGCCCGGCCGCAGACCTGCACGATAGGCGGGCGTCTTCGGGAACGGCGCCGCGACGACCGTCTGCCCGTTTCGCGGCTGAATCGTCATGCCCACGCCGGCGTAGCGTCCGCGTTGGTCGTCGCGCAGCCGCTCGAACGCATCCGGATCGAAGAACGATGAGTGCGGATCCAGACTCTGCAGCATGCTCGGAATCGCGCCTTGATAGATCGCGTCCTCGGTCTTGACCTTATCGGCGTAGTTCTGCTCGACCGCCGACAGCACCTTGCTGAACTGCTTGAAGCTCGCCTTGATCTGGTCGTCCGAGGCTGCGGATGCCGCGCCCACTTTCGGGCCGAAAAAACCTCCGGCCAAGGCGCACGTCAACACAAGCAGCGGGACGGCGAAGTAGTACGATCGCTTGGATTTCATCGATTTCATCTACCGGTTAGAGATTCGACCCGGGCGGCGCACATAGTATATCAGTCGATCTGCCGGGGTTCGCGTAGGGCGATACACCCTGTTGGACGCTCGAAACCCCCCAAGGTTTCCGCGTTTCTAGGCCGCCAGCGCCTTTTCCACCAGTCGCCGCAATTCGGGCTCGATATCCAGATCCAGCGCCGCATGACGCCCCCGATCCGACATCTTGATCCAGGTTCGCCGTAGGATGTTCACGACCTTATCCTCGGAGTGTTGCGGCGCGAAGTCGGCGAAGTAGTACTCGAGAAAGACGAGGCAGATTACGTCCTCCAAGGTCTGGCACTCCGGGTCCGTCTTGAGCATCTTCTTCTGCAGCAACGACTCGACCCGCGCGATCAGCTCCTCGTCGTAGCCGACTTCCGCCAGAATCTCGGCGGTCTTGTCCGCATGAAACCTTCCGAGATCCGTCCGCCAGCGCTTGTAGCCTGCTCGATCCCGGGGGTAGCTGTCTCGCGGGATCGTCCAACGGCCGATGTGCTGCGCTCGCGCAGCGATCTGCAAGGCCTCAGACGCTTCCGGCGCCAGCTTCCCCAGCCAAGCCGACATGCGCTGCGAATACAGCAGCTCCTTGCCTTCCGGGTCGCCGCGGTTGAAGGCGTCGATCCGCGAAAGCGCTTGCTCGAGTCTCGTTTCGCTCATGCTGCGGGGTTCAGCCATTTCTCGATGTCGGGGAACAGCACCTGATGCATTTCCGGCGAATCGACGTTGTCCGGCGTGATCAGATAAGCGCCGGAATCCACCTTGCGAGTCGGCTCTCGCCCCGCCAGCGCATCCGCCAGCGCCTTGGTCGACTCGTATCCCATTTTGAAGGGATCCTGCACCACGATCGAGTCGATGGCCCCTGCCCGCATCTCCGCGAGGAGCTCGTCCGACGCGTCGAAGCCGACGATCTTGAGCTTGCCCGCCAGACCGCGCTGCTTCACCGCGCGCAGCGTACCGTCGGTCGAAGACTCGTTGTCGGCGAATAGCCCCGCCAGGTCCGGATGCGCGGTCATCAGGTTCTCGGCCTCGGCCATCGCCTTGGCGCGGTCCGCCATGTTGAATTGGAGGCCGATCATCTCGATTTCCGGCGCCTCTTTGATCACGTCGAGAAAGCCGTTTTCGCGCTTCACGGTCGCGGCGCTGCCCGGCATGAACCCGATCACCCCCACCTTGCCTTTCCCGCCCAGGATCTCGACCATGCGCCGACCGGCCATCTTGCCTGCCTCGTAGTTGTCGGTGGCGACAAAGCTCACGATTTTTTCGGTCTTGATGTCCGAATCGAAGATCGAGACCGGAATGCCTTCCGCCGCCGCCCGCTCGACCGGGGCGACCAGCGCATCCTCGTCCACCGGCGCCAGCACGATCCCGGCCACTCGCCGCGAGATCAGGTTTTCGACGATCGCAATCTGGCGGCTCGAATCCACCTCGATTTGCGGCGCGTTCCACAAAATCTCGAGGCCGAACTCGCTGCCGGCCTTCAACGACCCCGCGTGGACTGTCCGCCAGAAGATGTGATTCGCGCCCTTCGGGACGACGCCGACCGTTATTGCTCTCGATTCGCGCCCGCATCCAGCCGCTCCGACAGAGGCTGTCAGCAGGAATTCACGCCGCCCGATCATGGCTAAGTAGCATAGCGTGCCCGGCCCAACCCCTCAGCCGATGCCGAGCCACGCCAGAAAGCGCCTCGTCTCCCGAATCGGCGCGGCGCGCCCGAGTTGCTCGTCGGTGAGATGCAGAACAACTCGGATGTCGGCCCCGGAGAAATCGGCGTTCACCAAGATCGCCCCTTCAAAGTCGGCTTCGCACAGGTCCGCTCCGGCGAAGCGGACTCCGGCCAGATTCGATCGGCGCAGCTTCGTGCGCCGCAGCTTGGCCGAGCGCAAATCGACGCCCGACAGGTTCGCCTCGTCCATCACCGCCTTATTGAGCTTCGCGCCGCGCAAGTCGACTCCCAGCAGCGACGCTCGCTTCACAATCGCCTCGCGCAGATCGGCGGCGGTCAGTTTGGCGAAGTCGAGCTTGGCTCCTGTCAGGTCGCTGTTTTCAAAATCCGCGTAGCGCAAATCGCAACCGCGCAGATCCGCCCGTTTCAAATCGGCGTTGGTGAGCGTAATGCCGCGCAGGTCCCGCCCGGCCAAGTCGGCGCCGGAGAAATCGGCCACCTCGTACGGATGCTCCTCGCGCCACCAATTCCAGTTCTGGACGCCGACGGCGAGGATCGACAGCAGTTTTTTGTCGGCCATCGGAATCCTCTAGCGTAGCGGGCGGCGCGGAACCTGCTTAAATATCGGCCGGAGAGAATCATGAAACCGCTGTGCCTCGCCTTGCTGCTTTCCGCCTTCGCGTTCGCCGCACCCCCGGACTGCTCGAAGTTGGAGGAAATTCGTCTTCCTGACACGAAGTTCACCAAGATCACGCCGTACGCCGCGGGTCAGCAGGATTCGGCCCCCGTCGCCCATTGTGAGGCCGAGGGCGTCATTGGAGATGAGATCGGCTTTGTGGTCGAGTTGCCGGCGAAAGAGCAGTGGAACGGCAAATTTCTGATGGCCGGGGTGGGCGGATTCGCCGGCGCGTACAACCCTCGCAGCCTGGACTCCGCCGTCGGCAAAGGCTACGCCGCGGCGACGACCGACACCGGCCACCGCGCACCCGGCATTCGAGCGGATTGGGCGCATAACCACGCTGAGCGGCTGGTCAACTACGGCTACTTGGCCGTCCATCGCACGGCCGAAACCGCCAAGGCGATCATCCGTGAGTTCTACGGCGACGGCGCACGGTACTCGTATTTCACCGGCTGCTCGAACGGCGGGCGCCAGGCGATGATGGAGGCGCAGCGCTACCCGGACGACTTCGACGGCATCGTCGCGGGCGCTCCCGCCTACAACTTCACCGGCATCATGGCGGAGTTCGTCTACAACATGCAACGCATCTTTCCCGATCCGGAAGACGTTCGACATCCCCTGATCACGCCGGACAACCGCAAGTTACTGCAGGCCTCCATCCTCGAACAGTGCGATCGGGACGACGGCGCCGAAGACGGCATCCTCGGCGACCCGCGCACGTGTAATTTCAAGCTCTCAGACCTTCCGCTATGTCCTGGAGGCGAGCCCGCGCCGCACTGCCTGACCGTGGCGCAGCGCGAAGCGATCGCGGCCGTCTACGACGGGCCCCGCAACCAACAGGGACGGATATTCCCGGGGTTTCCCTTCGGAGGCGAGGCCGTACCGGGCGGCTGGGACGCTTGGATCACCGGACCGAATTCCGATCTGCTCGCGAGCTACAACGAGCCGAGCGCGCAGTTCGGCTTCGGAACCCAAGGCTTCAAGTATCTGGTCTTCGACGATCCGGATTGGGACTACTCGTCCTACGACTTCGCCGACTTCGCGAACGAGACCGAGAGTCTTGGCGCGGTCGCGAATGCAGTCGACACGGACCTGAGCGGCCTCAAAGCATCCGGGGGCAAGCTGATCCTGTGGCATGGCTGGGCCGACCCGGCGCTGACCGTACTGGCGTCGGTCGACTACTACGAGAGCGCGTCGGCCCGCGACCCGGAAACCAGGGATTACTTCCGTTTCTACACGCTCCCGGGCGTGCTGCATTGCGCGGGCGGACCCGGAGCGGACCGCGTGGATTGGCTCAGCCCGCTCGAGAGTTGGGTCGAACGCGACCAGGCCCCCGGCACGTTGACCGCCTCGCGCGTCCGCGACGGGAAGACGACGCTGACGCGGCCGGTGTGCCTGTATCCGGAGGGGGCGGTCTACCGCGGCGCGGGGGATGTCAACGACGCCGCCAGCTTCGAGTGCCGCCCGCCCCGCTAGCGGCTTCGCAGCCGACCGTATGCGATGATGAGCCCGCAATGCGAGCCCTCGAACCCAAAAACCCTTCAGCGCTCGAATTGGCGCGCCAAGGCAGTCGAGCCGCCGGCGCCGGCGCAGCGGCCGGAGCGCTGTTCGGAGCCTTTGTCGGAGCCGTCTCCGGCGCCCTTGCAGGCGCCTTCGCCTGGTCCGTCGTTACCGCGGGGCGCGAAGCCTATCGTCACTACCGCGACCGTCAGAACGACGAAGAGTGACCGCTCACAAAAGCAAGCGCGTCTCGCCGTGCCGCCGCGTAACTCGCCGACGATCCAGATACTCCAGCAGCGGGATTGCGTACTTCCGGCTCACGCCTGCCAAATCCTTGAACTCGCCGACGGAGATGCTATTCGAGACCGCCTTGCGCTCAGAGAGGCGCTGCAGCAGCTCGTCCATCGCATCGCGATGAAACACCAGCTCCGGCGTCACGCGGATCAGCACTCCTTCTCTGAGCAATGCCGCCAGCAGCGTCTTCGCCCGCGCCCCATCCACTCCGACCGTACGTAGAAACTCTTTGAGCGCCGGCACGGCCAGTCCGGCGGCATGGAACGCCTCGACAAACCGGTCCCGCGCCTCCTGCTCATCGCGACCAAGCGTCACATTGTGCGCTGCCAACCGCAGCAAGTCGGCTTCCCTCAGGGCCTTTCCTGACCCGATCAACGCCGCCTCGACCGCCTCGGTAAACGCCGCGGGCGCCGCGCTGCAAACCCTCTTGCGAAGCCATTCCGCCGACGCGCCGGGCTCGAGCGGTTGCGCCCGATGAAACTCCGTAAGCTCGGCCTCCGCCGCATCGGCGACCTCGCGCACCCGGGCTCGGCCGGCGATCAGCGTTCCCCCGAGCCGTTCCAGTTCTTCGCAGCTCTTCAAGGCGGCGCTGATCTGCTTGTCCGTCCAGCCCGTACGCTCAATCAAGTTCCGCACGTCGAGCCCGTAGCGTCTCTCCGAAACGAGCGCTCGGAGCACTTCCCCGGCGTCTTCCGATTCGAAGGCTGTCAACCGCGCTCGCCGCTGTTCCCAACGCTGGCGAGCGGGAGCCGCAATATCCAACACCGTTCCGCCGCCGATCGTCACGACCGGCGAAAACCGCCGAATCACAAAACGGTCCCCCGGCAGCAGCAGCGTCGGCTCCTCGAGCCGAATCTGGGCGAAGGCCGATTCGCCCGGCCCCAATCGCACCAGCCGTTTCCCGGCCTCGTTCCCGCCAAGCAACAGCGCCTTCGCCTCGATCTCCGCCGCGCCCGCATGCAAGTGAACCGGCGCTCCATGCTTGAGCGGCGGAGCCGATTCCAACAGCTCCAATCGGCAATCGAACCGCGCCGTCGGCCGTAACATCTTCGGCTCGCCCGCCACCAGCCCGCGCCTCAACTCTTCCGTATCCACGCCCGCCAGATTCAAGGCCGTTCGCTGCCCCGCCGTCGCCTTCTTCGCCGGCTTGCCGTGAACTTGCACGCCGCGCACGCGGCAGACCTTGCCGATCGGGTAGATCTGGACGTCTTCGCCCGCGGCGACCTCGCCGGAGACTAGCGTCCCGGTCACCACCGTCCCGAACCCCTTGATCGTGAAGGCGCGGTCGATCGGCAGCCGAAACCTCCTCTCCGCGCTCTTGCGAACAGCCCGACGGGCCGCATCCTCCAAAGCCGTGCGCAACGCTGGGAGCCCCTCGCCGGTCTTTGCGCTCACCGCGATCACGGGAACATCCTCCAAGAACGATCCCGCGACGAACTCGCGCACTTCGAGCTCGACCAACTCCCGCAAATCCGGCTCGACCAAATCCGCCTTGGTGATCGCGATCACGCCGGAGTGAATCCCCAGCAGCCGGCAAATATCGAAGTGCTCGCGCGTCTGCGGCATGATCGACTCGTCGCCCGCCACGACTACTAGGGCCAAATCGACGCCGCCCGCCCCGGCGAGCATGTTGCGTACGAATCGCTCGTGGCCCGGCACATCGATGAATTCGAGCTGCAAATCCGGGCCGCAATCCAGATGCGCGAAGCCGATATCGATCGTGATGCCCCGCCGGCGCTCCTCTTCCCAGCGGTCGGCGTTGATGCCCGTCAGAGCTTCGACCAGCGCCGTCTTGCCATGGTCGATGTGCCCCGCTGTTCCGACGATGATGTGTCGCGGCAAGCCGTTCATTATCCCCCGACCCTCGACGCCCTCTCGATCACCGTGCCCTAGCAGTGCCGTAGCATAGGGGCATGCCGCGCTCGCGGACGCGTATTCCCGCCCTGCTGCTCGCCCTTCTGTGCGGCAGCGCCGCGCTCGCTCCGGCTATTTCCCTAGAGGTCGAGAATAGGTACGGCGGCGTGTCCATCACGGTCGTTGACGGCACGCGTTTGGAAGTCAACGCCGCGAACAGCGACCGCCCCATGACCGCGGCCGACGCCCGCATCACGCGCGCCGGCGACCGGGTGTTTGTGAGCGCCCAGCCCAAAGACCGGGGCCCGCTCGATCTGAAGATTCAGCTCCCCCTCGGCTTCGGTCTCGATGCGCGGACGGTCAATGGTCCGATCGAGGTCGAAGGGATGATTCACCGGGCGCGCCTCGAAACCGAAACCGGCGACATCCATCTCAAGGTTCCCTGGCCTGGCACGCGCATGACCCTCGACGCCGATGTCGAGCCGTCCAAGCTCGTCCTTCCCGAAGATCAAAAATTCCTGAAGAGCACCATCGACATCGGCGGCGGCCGCACCCTATTTCGGCTGCGGGACGCGCTGCCCGAGCGCGCCATCGTCTACGGCGACTACCGCATCAAGACCGCCCGGCCCGAGAGCGTCGTCCTCGAAAAATTTGTGCCGCCGGATGACTGGCCGTTGCGCTTCCCGTGGGAGGCCCAAGATGTGCTGGATCGCCTGCTCGATCCGCGCGCTCGCCCGCAACCAAGACCCGCGCCCCAAGCGCCCGACGAGCCGCCCGTCGCCGAGGGCGAGCAGCCGCTGTTCCGGTCCGACGTCCGCCTGGTGAACTTCATCCTCGCCGTTAACGACGGGCAAGGCCGCCCTGTCACCGACCTCGAGGCGAGCGACTTCAGTGTCTTCGAAGACGGCGAGCGCCAAACGGTCGCCTCCGCGGGCTCCGACAACGTCCCCTTCAACCTTGCCATCTTGCTCGACCTCAGCGGCAGCGCCAAACCCGACGCCGGCCCTATGAAGGCCGCCGCCCGAGGCTTCGTCGAGATCGCTCAGCGCAACGACCGCATCGCCCTCTACGCTTTGTCGGGCGGCATGTTTCAGGTCGTCTCCCGATTGACTTCCAACCACTTTGAGTTGCTAAATCGGATCGAGCGGCTGCCGCCCGTTACGGGTCCGTCGCCGCTTTACGACGTGATCACACTGGCCTATGCCGAGGAGTTGCAAGAGCGCCCGGGAGAGCGTAACGCCCTGATCGTGATCTCCGACGGCATCGATAACCAGGTCAGTAAGCAAGAGGCTCCTTCCTCGATCAAGTTCAAGCACTTGCGCAAGGCCGCACAAGAGATGAACGCCATCATCTATCCGATCTTCCTGCGCTCGGGCGAGCGCTTCGGCCGCGGCTGGTCCGAGAAGGCGCGCGAACGCATGCAAGATTTGGCCGACGCTTCCGGCGGCGTCCTGTTCCCGGCCGCCTCGATCGAAGACATGGAGCCGGTTTTTCCCCTCGTGGAAGCCGAGCTGCGCAGCGTCTATAGCGTCGCCTACTACCCCAAGAACCAGATCTTCGACGGGGAGTGGCGCAAAGTCGAGGTTCGCATCGATCGCCCCAACGTGACGGTCCGCGCAAGACCTGGATACTACGCGCAATAGCGGCATGGACGAGATTTTCATCATCGGCTCGATCGCGTTGCTCCTGCTGGTGGTCCTCGGCGTCTTGCCGATCGTCGCCCTCGTGCGCACCGCTCGCATCCGCGGCCTCGAGCGCCGCGTCGAAGGCCTCGAAGCGGCTTTGCTGCGCGTGATGCGCGAGGGCCAAGCGGAGCGGCCGCAAGCCGAGCCCGCGACGGCGACCGAAGCGCCGTCCGAGCCGGCTGCGGAACCGCCGTCGCAACCGGACGTCCTACCCGAACCCCCTGCCGCAGCCCCGCCCGAACGGCCGGTCTGGCAGGATGAAACTCTCCCGCGGCCCAAGGCGGAGCCCGAGCGCAAGCTGGAAGAGATCATCGGCGAGCGCTGGCTCGGCTGGGTCGGAGTCGCCGTGCTGCTGTTCGGCGCCGCCTTCGCCCTCAAGTACGCCTTCGACAACCGCTGGATCGGCGAGCTCGGCCGCGTGATGATCGGCGTCGCCGCCGGTCTGTTTTTCGTCTGGTTGGGCCGCCAGCGCCACCGCGCCGGCTGGACCTATTTCTCGCAGGTGCTGACCGCGGGTGGCGTGACCCTGCTCTATCTCTCCGCGTATGCTTCGTACGGCTTCTACGACCTGATCGCGCCGGCCGCCGCCTTCGGCTTTCTGGTTCTCATCGTGGCTCAGGCGCACTTGCTGGCCTTGGCCTACGGTGCGCCGGGAATCGCGATCTGGGGGCAGATCGGCGGCTTCCTCACCCCGATCCTGCTGTCCACCGGCCACGATCGCTATGAGGTCCTGTTCCCCTACGTCGTGCTGTTGGACGCGTGCATCGTGGGCGTCTGCTTGATGCGCGGCTGGCGCTGGGCCTCGACCGTTTCTTTCGTGCTCACGCACGCGATGTTCTGGGCGTGGTACGACGGCAACTACCACCCGGAGAAGCTTTGGCCGGCCGTAGCGTTCCAAGCGTCGGTTTTCGTGCTCTTCGCCGTCGTCGATTTCGCCCCTCTGAAGCGCGGGCGTCCGCTTTCGATCGAGAATTGGATTCGCCTGTTCGCCAACCCGCTCATCTTCTTCGCTTCGTCCTATGCGCTTCTCGATCCGGAGCACCCGCACTGGATGGGCGTCTTCGCCATGCTGCTGGCCGTGCTCTACGCGGCGATCGGGCGAACCGTGCTCGGGTGGTCAAGGGCGGGACGGGCGCCCACGCTCGCCGCCGTCGGCGTCTCCCTGCTGTTCCTGACGCTGGCGATTCCGATCCAACTCGAAGCCAACTGGATCACCCTGGCCTGGGGCATTCAGGGCGCCGTCCTCGGCTGGCTGTCGCTGCGCCTCGACTCCGAACGCCTGCGCTACGGCTCGTTGATCTTGTTCCTGATGGCGCTCGGCCACAATCTGTTGTGGGACTTCCCGTGGAATCTCCGCCTCGACTTCACGCCTGTGCTCAACGCCGAGTTCCTCACCGCTTTGGGACTCGCGGCGCTGTTGGTCGGCGCGGCTTTCCTGTTGCAAGGGCCGGCGCGGACATTTGCACTGGGGTACGGTTTTGCGGCCGTCGTTCTCACTTGGCTGACGCTTTCGTTTGAGACTTACCGCTATACCCAGATGCTGATCCGCGATCTGCCGCCCGGCGACTACGACGCGCGACGCAGTCTCGAATGGGCCGGCAACATGAGCATCTCGCTGCTGTGGTCGGTTTATGCCACGGCGTTGGTGGCGTCGGGGCTCAGGTGGTCCTCCGCTCTGTTGCGCTGGGCCGGCCTGGCCTTGTTCGGGCTCACGGTGCTCAAGGCGTTCTTTGTCGACATCCCGGTCCTGGAAGGCTTCTACCGCTTCGTCGCGTTGATCGCCCTCGGGCTGCTGCTGATCGCCGCCGCCTGGGGCTATCAAAAACTGGCGCGCAGCCAGTCGAGACAACAGGAGACTGTATGAGAATCCTCCGCTTGGCGACGGCCTGTCTGCTTGTAAGCCTCGGTTTGCAGGCGCAGGTCTCCGAGCCTCTCAATCGCTGGCAGTACTATCAGCAGATTGAGATCGCGCCCGGCACCGGCCTCGGCGACGTCGTTCTCGATGAGCAAGCGCTCGACGGCTCGCGCGACGACGGCCGCGACCTGCGGCTCTATGACTCCGCCGGCAAAGAGATCCCTTACGCTCTGCGCGTGCTGCGCGACGTCAATCGCTCCGACGCCTTCGAGGCCAACGCCTTCAACCGCTCGACGTCGGGGCTCACCGCCGAGGTGACCCTCGACCTCGGCGCCTCGCCCGAGCAGCACAATGAGGTCGACATCGACACCGCCGGTCAAAACTTCCGCCGCCGCGTCGACATCCTAGGCAGCCCGGACGGCGCTTCTTGGTTCTCCCTGCGAGAGGATGCGTTGATCTTCCGATTCTCTTCGGGAGGACGCGGGGTCGACGAGCGGAGCATCGACTATCCGCCAAGTCGCTATCGTTACTTGCGCGTGCGCGTCGCAGCAGACCCCCTGGGCGCTGCCAATGCTCCCAAGATCGAGTCTGTCGTCGTCCGCCGCCACGTGAAGATGCAAGGCGAGGAGACCCTGTTCCCGGCGGGCTATCCGGTCCGAGAAGCCACACGCGAGAACGGCCGCCCCGCTTCGACCTACACTATCGACCTGCAGGGCCGTATTCCCCTTCAGGCGATCCGACTCTCGATCGCTGAAGGCGCCTTCTCGCGGCCGTACCGCCTGGAACGCATCGACGGCGACGCAACCGGGCCGGTCTACATCGCCTCCGGCATCCTCTCCCGGTCTGAGGAGCAGAACGCGAGCGAAGTGACACTCCGCTTCGAGGAGGTGTTCGCGCGCCAATTGCGCCTGGTTGTCACCGACGATCGCAACCCTGCGCTGCAACTGTTCGCGGCCTCCGCGATCAGCGCCGCACGCCAGGTCATCTTCGACCGCTCGGCCGGCCAGGGCCCCTTGCGCCTCTATTACGGCAATCCGATGGCCGGCGAACCGCGCTACGACTTCGCCTCCGCCTTGCCGATGGTGTTGCAGCAGCAGCCGCAACGCTTCTTCTTGGCGTCCCGACAGGATAATCCCGACTACACGCCGCCGGAGTTGCCCTTCACCGAGCGCGCGCCCTGGGCCGTTTACGTCGTGCTCGCGGCGGCCGGTCTTGCTTTGTTTTGGATTCTGCGGGGCTTGGTCCAGGCAACGGAAGCGGCCCCGCCGGCCGCAGCCGCGGACTAGAGAATTCAGGGCCGCGGCTGGGTCGGGGGTTCAGCCGGCGGTTCGTTCGCGGGCTCGTCCGCAGGCTGGCTTTCCGGCGCCTCGCCCCCGAAATTGATGTCCGACTCAGTCGTGAACACCGAAGAAGCGGCCGTGAACTTACGATGGTCGGTGAACTCGATCTGGTTCCGATCGCAACGCGCCGAGCCGCGCACGCACGACAAGTTCGCCGCTTCGATGGGCAGCAAATAGGTATCGCCGGCAATGTCGACCTTGCCCAACTCGATCGAAACTTCGGCAGTGATCAGAGGGTAATTCGCCGGGATGTACGTCGCTTCGGTCTCGACCCGCAGCGCCCGGCCCGTATCGGGGTCCATCCATACCCGCCCGTGATGCGCGGGCGAATACTTGTTGCCGCCCATGACGAGATTCCAACGCGACTCGGGCTGTTCGATGCTGTAGCGGTAGACCACGGTACGCTGCCCGCGAAGGTCCTCTTCGGACGGGTCACTGAATTTGGTCTTCGATTGCGGCGCGAACAGATTTGAAACGATCGCGCCGTATTCCCCACTCGACCACGTGCCCCCAACGTCGCGCAGGCGCGCCGCGCCCGTCGGCTTTCCGTCCACTGTGATGTTGCGGTATAAGGTGTCCCCTTCCACCAGGATTACCTCCGCCTCCACCACGTCTTCGTCTTTCCACTTCTTGCCGAGATTGCGGCTCTCGGAGCGGCGCATCGTTTCGCGGCAAATATAGTTCGGCAGCTCCACGCTGAAGTCGAGGTTCGCCTCTCGCGCCTTCGCGATGAAGGGGTCGGTGTCCAGCGGCATTTCTTCTTTGTCTTTGTCGATCAGCGGGTTGCGGCGCAGGACCGGCGGCGCCGGGCCGTCATAGACAGCGGGCCCGCGCCTCACCACCTCCGGGTCGCGGTAGCGGTCTTCCGGCTTCCCGACCCAGGTCGCCACGCAATCTTCGCTAGGTGGCGAGGCGGTTGTGACGCCGATGCGATCGCCGGGCGCGAACTCGTCCGGCTGGACGGAAAACTGCGTCGCGATCGTGAAGCGGCAGACGACGCGCTCGCCGGATTCGGTTTCCACCTCGACCGAATCGGACAACATCGAAATCATCGAGCCGGTGATGTGCCGCAGAGGCTCGGACGCCCGTGCCGCGGGCTTGGGAGGCAAGCGCCGTCTCAGGGGCCCGGCGGTGGGTTGCGCCGCAAGCTGCGCGCCGAAGGCCAGAACCAGCATGCATCCGAGGTATCGCATCGTCGAACGACCTTGGATAGACGGGCGCCGGCAGCGCCCCGTTTCTCTACCCGACCAGTCGGCTTGTGAATTCGCCCTGGCCGTGGACATCGGTCAGGCTCTGCTCGCGTCCCTGGTACAGGAACGTCAGCTTCTCGTGGTCCAGGCCCAGCAGCCGCAGGATCGTCGCATTCACGTCGTGCACCTCGACCTTGTTTTCAGTCGCGTGCACGCCGAAATCGTCCGTCGCTCCGAACGCTTGGCCGCCCTTGACGCCGGCGCCCGCCATCCACATCGTGAAGCCGTAGGGGTGATGGTCGCGCCCGTGCGGCCCTTGCGCCAGCGGCGTGCGGCCAAACTCGCCGCCCCACACCACGAGCGTCGAGTCGAGCAGGCCCGTTGCATCGAGATCCCTCAGCAGCCCGGCGATCGGCTTGTCGGTCTTGCCCGCCATCCTCTCGTGCGAACCGATCAAGTCGTTGTGGGCGTCGTCCCAATCGGCGCCGACGTTGGTGCCGGAATAGATCTGGATGAACCGCACGCCGCGCTCGACCAGGCGTCTAGCAAGCAAGCATTTCCGGCCGAAGTCCTCGGTCTTGGGATCGTCCATGCCGTACAGCTTCTTCGTCGCTTGCGATTCGCTGGAGACATCGACCGCGTCGGGCGCGGACGCCTGCATACGGAAAGCCAGCTCGTAAGCCGCAATCCGAGCTTCGAGGGTCGAGTCCTCGCCGCGGTTGGCCAGGTGCCTCTCGTCGAGCTTGCCGATGAAATCGAGAGTCGCCTTTTGCGATTCGTCGGTAATGTGCGGCGGGTTCCGCAAGTGCAGGATCGGATTCTCGCCGCCGCGAAAAACGGTTCCCTGATAGACCGCCGGCAGGAAGCCCGCGCTGTAGGCCTGGGGCCCGGATTTCGTCGAACCATCGCTCATGACGACAAACGCCGGCAAGTTGCGGTTTTCGCTTCCGAGCCCGTAGGTCACCCACGATCCCAAGCAAGGCCGACCGGGAAACTGCGAGCCGGAGTTCAACAGGTAAATGGCCGGCGCGTGATCGAAGACGTTGGAATGACACCCGCGAACCAGAGCCAGCTTGTCCGCCTGCTCGCGCAGGTTGCGATACAGGTCCGAGATCAGCAAGCCCGACTCGCCGCCGGGGCGGAATTCCCAGGGACTGCCGCGCAAGGTGGCCTTGGTCGGATCGTGGATGAAGCTCGTCTTGATCGTCTTCGCCAACTCGACCGAAAGCGCTTGACCCGAACGCTTCTGCAATTCCGGCTTGTAATCGAAGGTGTCGACGTGACTCACGCCGCCGTGCATGAACAGGAAGATCACCGCCTTCGCGCGCGCCGGCTCCTGGGGCGCTCGCGGCGCCAAGGGGTCGTCCGCCGCCGCCAGCAGATCCGCCAACGCGAGGCCGCCGAACCCGGCCCCGGACTTGAGTAGCATGTCGCGTCGGGTCATATCGTTCGCCCTCAGTCCACGTACAGAAATTCGTTCGAGTTCAGCAGGCTCCTGGCCAACTCGGCGCGCGCTTCAGACTCGTCGCCGAGCAACTCGCGCTGCCGGTCGAGGAAGGCCCGCGCCATCTTCGCCTCGTCGGAGCTCGGATCCCGGCCGAACGCCATCCGCCATGCTTCTTTGACGGTCTTCGCCTTCGCAGCCAAGGCCTGGGCCTGCTCGGTCATGAAGCGGCTGTTGAGCAGCGTCAGCGCCTGCGGAGCCGTCGTGCTCTCGTTGCGGCGCTCGCAAGTCGTCATCCCGTCGGGCGCGTCGAAGACCTGGAACATCGGATGCTGGAAGGCCCGCCGCTGGATCAGATAGACGCTGCGCCGCGTGTATTGCCTGCGGATCCCAAGTCACCACCCAGCGATCCGAGGGCTTCCCGGTGATGCCGTAGAGCTCTTCCTCATCGAGCGGAACCACGACGGGCGCGCCGCCCATTTCGAGGTTCAATTCGCCGGTCGCGAGCAGGGCGGCGTCGCGAATCTCCTCCGCCTGCAGCCGTCGCCGGTTGAAGTGCGACAGATAGCGGTTCTGCGGGTCCTTTTCGGTCGCGGCATCCGAAGGCGTCGAGCGTCGCTGATACGCCTCCGAGGTCATGATCAGCCGATTCATTTCCTTGATCGACCAGCCGCGCTCCATGAACTCCACCGCCAGCCAATCGAGCAACTCGGGATGCGAAACCCGTGTCGCCCGCGTGCCGAAGTCATTCGGCGTTTCCACCAGCGGCTGCCCGAAGTGAAACTGCCAAATGCGGTTGACCATCACGCGCGCCGTCAGCGGGTTGTCCTTGGTGGCGATCCACTCAGCCAAATGCTTGCGGCGGTAGGTCGTTGTCGCGTGCTCCGGCGGATCGGGAGTGTCGCCGCCTCCGAGCACGCTCAAATATCCCGCCTTGACCTCTTCGCCGGGAACCTCGGGATTGCCGCGCACCGCGACGTACGTTCGCGGCGCCTCGCGGCCCACGTCGACGACGCCCGGGGCCATCGGCGGCGCCTGCCAGCCTTTCATGATCCCGACCAGCTTGCGCTCCAAAACATCCAGCCGGTCGCGGTCGTTGGGCGAAAGCTCGGCGCGAATCTCGTCGTCGGAGACCTTCGCAAGCTCCGCATACTTCTCCGTCAGCTCCAATTGCTCGGGGGTTCGATAATCCCGCTCCAGATCGAAAGCCGCGATCGCCGCGGCGGGGTCTTCCGCCGCTTGCAGCTTCCGGTCGCGAATCCTCTTCGTATAGGGGCCGAACATGGCGCGCAACTCGCTGCTGATGTTGCGCAGCGTGAAGTCCCAAGTGTTGTGGGCGAGGTCGTAGAATCGGGCGCTGTTGTACTCCAAGTAGACGCGATCGCTCACCGCCGGGGCGAAGATCGCCTGCATGCGGTAGAAGTCCTTCTGCGGGATCGGATCGAACTTGTGGTCATGGCAGCGGGCGCAACCGACCGTCAGCGCCAAAAATACTTTCGACGTCGTGTCGACGTAGTCCGCCAGCTTCTCGGTGCGGTTCAGGTCCTCGACTTTGAACAGCATGTCGCGGTTGGCGTTGACGCGGTAGTAGCCGGTTCCGGTCCGCGCCTCCGCGTCATCGGGCCAAATCTCGTCGCCCGCGAGCTGTTCTTTGACGAACTTGTCGTAGGGCTTGTCGTCGTTGAAGCTCTTGATTACGTAGTCGCGAAAGCGCCAGGCTTCCAGGTTGTAGGGGTCCTGCTCGAATCCTGACGTATCGCCGTAGCGCACCAGGTCGAGCCAGTGACGGCCCCACTTCTCGCCGTAGCGCTGGGAGGCTAGAAGCTTGTCCACCAACGCCTTCCAAGCCGCGGGGGCGTCGGGGCCGGAGGCAAACTGCTGCTCCTCCTCAAAGGTCGGCGGCAGGCCGTGGAGGTCGAAGGTCGCGCGACGAATCAGCGTCCGCGGGTCGGCCTTGGGCCCGGCTTCGAGCCCCTCTTGCTTCAACTTCGCCGCGATGAACGCGTCGATAGGATTGTCGACGCCCGGAATGTTGGGAACCTCCGGCTTGACCGGCTTCTTGAACGCCCACCAGTCGCTCGCCGGTTTTGCGGACGTGGCCTTGGCGTCCCACTCCGCGCCGGCCTGAATCCAATCGCGTAACGCCGCGATCTCCTCGTCCGCCAACTTGCCGGTCGGCGGCATGTGCGGCTCGCCTGTCTGCGAAACGGCGCGGTAGAGCAGGCTGTCGGCTGCGTCGCCCGGCTTTATCGCAGGCCCGCGCGTGCCCCCTTGGAGCGCGCCTTCTCGCGAATTGAGGTGCAGGTCGGAGAGCGCCGTTGTCTCGCCGTGACACTGCACGCAGCGGGTCTGTAGAATCTGCGGACCCGACTGCGCCCAACAACCAGCGGCGGCAACAAGGAAGACCCCAAGAGACCGAATCATATCAATAGGTTCCGGGAAATAAGTCTACCATCCGCCGGAAGCGCACAATCAGCGCCGGCGGCGATTCCGCTCCTGGCGTTCGAACAGCGGCAGCAGCCGCTCCTCGATCCAGCGGAACGCCTCTTCGAGGCCGCGTTCCCGATAAACCCGCCCGACCTCCGCCTCCACTTCGGTCGGCTCTCCGAACGCGGATAAGAACTGATTCGAGGTCATGCGCGCGCATTTCGCGCCGTCCGCCTCGTCGTCGACCGCGAGAATCCGCTGCCTCGAGAAAAGCTCCAGCACGGCATCCCCGATCCAAGCCTCATTGCGCAGTCCTTCTCGCCTCATTCGAACCATGCTATGCCCCCGAACACCCTTAGGGAAACAGGGTTTTTGACGTTCGCATGGTACTATGAGGGCCGAATCGGGGCTGACCGTTTTGGCGACCAGCAAGGCACTTCGAACTCCTCTTAGAAACCACGGCATCCGCTTGACGCGGCAGCGTGAGTTGCTCTTTGAGATCATCCACAACTCGCACCGCCACCTGAACGCCGACCAGCTTTACGAACTGGCGCAAGAACGGGACCCCAAAATTAACCGCGTCACCGTCTATCGCACTCTCAAAGTACTGAAACAAGAGGGCTTGATCGACGAGCTCGACCTGCTCCACGTCGAGGGCGACCAGCACTACTACGAGACCCGTCTGAAGCGTGAGCACGCCCACGTCGTATGCTTGCGATGCGGTTCGGTTCAGGAATTCTTCGGTCAACCGCTCAAGGACCTCAAAGAGCAGATCGAGACCAGCCTCGGTTTCAAAATCGAGGTCGCCCGCACGGAGATCGGCGGTTACTGCGCCGATTGCCAGAGTCATGACCTAGCGGCCGTCGCCGAGGAACAGGAAGCTAGCGCTTAGGCCGCCCCCGAGTCTCCGTCATGTCGAGTCCGAGCCACGCGACGTCGACCGCTTCGCTGATTCTCACCGTCATCAGCCCCAGCCACGACCGGCGCCAGGTGCGCGTCGATCGCAGCCCGTTTCGCATCGGCCGCCTTCCCGACCGCGAATTGCCGCTCAAGGACAGCCGCATCTCGCGCAGCCACGCCCAAATCCTCAAGGAAGGCGACTCATACTTCATCGAAGATTGCGAGAGCCGGCACGGAGTGTTCGTCAACGGCCGCAAGGTGCAGCGCGCGCGGCTGCGGTCGCGTGATCGCATCGATTTCGGCGTTCAAGAATCCTACGTTGTCTTCGTCGGCGACCATGCCGGGGACTTCGCTCCGCTGCTGCGCAAGGTCGCCGAGCTGCCCGCCCCGGGGCGCACCGGCAGTCTCAACCGCCTCAGCGCCGTCCTCGACGTCGCGCGAGCTCTTGAATCCTCCGGCACCATCGAAGACGTCCTGGCCGCGGCGGTCGACGCGGCCCTTTCCGTGACCGGCGCCGAGCGTGGGTTCCTGCTGCTCAAGAGCGAGGAAGGGGACCTCGAGATCCGGGTCGCGCGCGACGACACCGCTCACAGCCTGCCGCCGGACGAGCTGCGCGTCCCACACAAAGTTCTCCAAGAATCGCTGCAAAAACGCAACGATCTATTCTCGATGTCGTTCGATCCCAACGTGGAAAGCGCGGCCCGCGACGCCGGTCAGACGGCCGTCGCCCTGGACCTGCGCAGCGTCCTCTGCGTGCCGCTGCTGCGCCTGCGCCTCAATCAGGAAGGCGAGACCAGCATGCTCTCCGCCAAAAGGGATACGCTCGGACTGCTCTACATGGATTCCCGCCAGATAGGCGTGGACCTAGCGACCGGAAACAAAGAGCTCTTACAGACGCTCGCCATAGAAATTTCAACGGTCCTCGAGAACGCGCGCTTGCTCGACGAGGAGCGCAAAAAGCACCATCTCGAGCAAGAGCTTCAGATCGCGCGCGAGATCCAGCAGGCCCTGCTTCCGGCCTCTCTTCCGTCGGAAGGCTGGTTCGTCGCCGCCGGTTCGAGCGAAGCTTGCTTCCAGGTCGGCGGCGACTACTACGACGTCATCAAGTTGGACGGCGGCTCGTGGGGCGTCGTCCTGGCGGATGTTTCGGGCAAAGGCGTTTCGGCGGCGCTGATGACGTCGCTGCTCCAGGGCGCCTTCTTCGCGTCGGCCTCGTCCCGCCAACCGCTTTCCGACCTGGTCGCGCGGATCAATCGCTATATCTCCGAGCGCTCACGCAACGCCAGATTCTCCACGGCCTTTTGTTTCGTGGTCGACCCCGACGGCTCGGGCCGCTGGGTGAACGCCGGCCACTGCGCCGGGCTGCTCGTCCGCGCGGGCGGCGATGTCGAGTGGCTCAAGCCGACTTCCGTTCCGATCGGGCTGTTTCCCGATGCGGAGTTCCCGCAAGAGGAGCTGAGCCTGAAACCCGGCGACAAGCTCGTGCTTTACAGCGACGGCGTTTCGGAGGCCGCGAACTATGCGGGGGACCGCTTCGGCGAGGAGCGGCTGTCCGCATTCGTGACGAGCAACCCGGATCTCGATCCGCGCCGTCTCCACGCCGCTCTGCTCGAAGAAGTTGCGGTCTTCACCCAAGGCGCCGAACAAGGCGACGATCTCACCTTGCTCGTCATCGGCTATCAGGGGGAAGGCGACCCCAAGGCCTAAGCGCGGCGCGAGTGACGCACCAAGTCCTCGAGAATCGCGTACGCCGGAATCGCAATCAGCAGTAATCCGCTCAGCCCGAGCAAGCTCGAAAGGGCCCACAGGCGCCGAAAGTCGTTGAGCACCGCGCGCCGCGGGTTCGCGGGGTCGTACAACACGGGTGCGTAGTCCCCGATCGCGTATGTCTGCTCGGGCATTTCGAGCTTCAGGCGCACCGCGTCTCCTTGCTCGGTTCGAAACTCGAGAATAGGGTCGACGCCGGCGGGACCGGCGTCAAAGGCCACGACCACCGCCAAGGCGGGCCAAGCCCGCTGAGCGAACTGGGTTTCTTTCGACAAGCGCTCCATCGCAGTGGCGATCAACAGACCGCCCGCGACGATGCAACAGGCTGAAACCGCTAGGGCAAGCCGAAGCGTCGGCAAGTAGCGATGCGACGAGCCGGGCACTGCGAGGATTATACTTCAGCGTCTAAAGCTTTCAACAATATACCTTTGTAAATCGCCAGCGAGTCCGCCGCGTTGAATCTCTCCGCGACCGTGGCCCGCGCCGCCGCGCCCAGGCGATCACGAAGGTCCGGATTGTCCAGCAATTCCGCGATGGCCGCGCCGAACGCCGCCGCGCTGCGGTCGCTCACTAGAAGACCGTTCTTGCGGTGTTGCAGGACTTCACTCACTGCGCCCACGTCGGCGGCCGCCGCCGCGCAGCCCATGCTCATGGCCTCGAGCAGAGTGATCGGGCTGCCCTCGACGGCCGACGGCAGCACGAAAATGTCGCTCACGGCCAGCGCCTCAGCCGTATCGTCCCGGACCCCCAAGGTCTCGATCGTCGAGGTCAAGCCCGCCTTCCGGATTGCGCCCTCGACCGCGAGACGTTCGGGTCCGTCGCCCAGCATCAGCGCCCGCAGGTCCGCGTCCGGTTTCGAGGCCGCGAGGCGTCGAATCGTCTCCACAAACAGAAGCGGATCTTTTTCCGGCGAAAGGCGCCCGACCCAGCAGACGACAGCCTGACCGTCGCGAATCCCGAAGCGAACGCGAAGCTCCTCCATGCGGGTCAAATACGACCTGCGGTTGAAGCGCGCCGCTACATCGACGCCGTTCGGGCTCAACAGGATCTTGCTCTCGGGGACTCCGCCGTCCGCAAGCGCCTTCCGTTGCGCCGCTCCGACGGCGAAGTGCGCGTCGATGAAGCGGTCCTGCCGAATCGACTCGCTCACCCACCCGGCTTCGGCGCTGTTATGCACGATGTCGAAGACCCGCAACCCACGGCCTTCAAGAGCCGGCGCCGCCTGGTAGCCGAGACCGGTCGACGAAATCACGGCGATCTTGCAGTCCGTCTCGGCCGCGAAGGCTTCCAATTCCTTGACATCGCGGACCCGCTCGATCGCCGAGCAAACCCGTCGAAAGCGAGCCTCCCAATCGTTCGCCGACGGTTCGGTAAACGCCAGTGCGAAGTTCACTTGTTCCGCCAGGGACTCCATCAGATCGAGCGCCACCCGCTCTGCGCCGCCGGCCGAGACGAACGCCGTCACGATCAGCGCCGTTGGCAGGCGATCCGACTTTCCGGTTTTCACCCTCCAAGAATCCGCCGCCGGATTCGCGGGCTCGGCGGCCCCGCCGGGCGGCGCCATCAGCGCTTCGGTCAGGCGCGAGGGGAGCGTGCCCAAGCCCTGCAACGAGCTCGCTTGCCCGACCGCCTGCGAGATTCGCCATGTGCGGGTGGACAACAGCGCGTCCAGGCGACGTTGCGTTTCGAGCGCGTGCTTGAGCAGGTCTTCGGTGCGGCGTTTGCTGCGCTCCAACTCCGAGCGCAAGCGGTCGATCAGGCGCTGGTCAGGCGAATCGGGGGACATCGACAAAGGGCCGGGCCCGGCTGCTCGGTATTAGACCACGCCGCCGCGTTGCCTTACGGCGTTGCCAGGGATTCGAGCACCGCCTTCGCCGCAGCGGCGTGCCCCTCGGGCGACATGTGGGCGTCCGGCGTGTAGTAAAGCGAACTTCCCGTTTCCGCCTCCGCGCGAAATAGCGGCAGCGCGTCGACCAGACTCACCTCGACGCTCGAATGCGTTCCGGCTCGCCACTTGCGGAACAGGTCTTCGGCCGCGTCCAGAGCGAGCTCATCCGGCGGAACTCCCAACGCCGCTCGCATCTCTTCGGCTTCTGCCGGGTAGACCTGCAAGCTGCGGGGCAACACGATCAAGACAAGACGCTTGACCGAGTTCGCTTCGCACAGGGCGACCGCGCGGTCGAGGCTGCGCAGCGTGATCTCGATGCCGCGACGCGTCATCTCGTTGGGGTGCTTGAGATGAATCTGCGCAAAGTCGCGCATCCAAACGTCGTCCCAGTCGGCTGCGCCCAGCGCCCGCGACCGCGATCGCCGGAAGTTGAACTGCACCGCCCTGAGCAACTGCGCGACGTGGCTGTGCATCGCGACCCACTGCTTCGCCCGCTCAACGGCGCCGGGGTTCTCACCGCCACGCGGCCGCAGCGTCAGCAATCCATTCCTGACTTCGAGACGATCGGAACCGCCCGCCGCATTGTCGACAAAATCATTGCCGACGAAGAAAGCCAACATCACTTCGTGGGGATGGTAAATCGGCATCAAACGTTCGAGCACTTTGACTTGATCGACGGTTGCGGTCGCGGGAACGTCGGCCTTGATCAGGCGTGTCGGTCGCGTCTTGCGCAATCTCTTTTCGACGATCGAATAGAACGTCTGGTCGAGCTCCACGCCCCAGCCGAAAGCCTGCGAGTCGCCGAGCCCGAGGATGACGTAGTCCTCCGCTTTCGGCGCACTTTCGTCATCGCGCCAGCCGGCGCTGTTGATCCGAATCGTCACGTCCCAAGCGGGCGCCACATGCCGTCGCGTCACGCTAGGACGCAAAAGCAGTAGCCCGTCGCTGTCTTTGCGGTAAATGTCGAGCTCGAGCTGCGGGGCGACATGCGCGAAGGTTCGCAGCCCGACTTCAAAGATGCCCACGGCGAACGCCGCGGCGAGCGCCGCGACCGCAAGCTTCGCCGCCCATCGCACTGGTCCGTTATAGCGCAATCCGCGGCTTAGTCCTCGGCTGCGCCCACACCCGTCCGCACTTCCTCGAAGAACCGCGGCCCGCCCCGTTGGCCGCCCTTCAACACGATCTCGAGCCCGTCCAACTCGTCGTCCGACCACATGCGGCACAGGGGAGAGCCGGCGGTCATCGGCCGAATCGCCGTCAAAGCATACCCGCCCAAGCTACGGCCCACGCTCGACGAAGTGTCTCCGCCGCAGATAATCGCCCGACGAACGCCCGAGCACACGAGCGTTTCGCGCGCGATGCGGCCCAACCGCTCCGCAAGCCGCACCTGCAAGGCGGCGTCGCCCGCCACGAACGCCGCGTCGTCGCGCCCCAGCGACGAATAGATCACGAAACTGCGGCCCTGGCTCGCAGCCCGCAACGCGGCCCCGACCGCCGGCTCGGCGCCGCCCCCAGGGTCTTGGTCGACCTCAACTCTGATTCCCTCGTAACCGTGGTTGAGAGCCCAGCGGATCGAAGCCTCGGTCTCCGGCGAACAGCTCCCCGAGACCACCGCCAGGCGGTCGACTTCGCCGACCTCGGACGGCGTGTCGCCGCCGCCGATCGCGCCCTGGGCCCGCCAGTGCGCCGTCAGGGCGTATTCGAGGCCCGATGACGAAACCGTAAACGGTGCGGCGCTGCGATTCGCCCAAATCAATTCACCGACGAGTTCGAGCGACTCCTCGTCGATCACGTCCAGAAAGATCGCTCGTGCGCCCCGCTCGATTTCCTCGTCCAGACGCTGTCGCCCAGCTCCCCCTTTGAGGGCTAACAGGTCGACCAGCCCGATCTCGAGCGCTGTCTGGCGCGCCAAGTGTCGCCGCAGATCGGCTTCGTCCATCGGCGTCACCGGGTGACGGCTCATCGTGGGATGCCGGTCCAGGCGATGAGTCTTGCCGCCTACCGTCGCGAATAGGTTGCCAAAGGCCTGATAGCGATTGAGCTTCGGAGCGCCGACGACAAGCGGCGCCCACTTCGCACCGAAGACGTCCAGCCCGATCTCGAGCGCACGCCCCAACGAGCCGACCTCGGGCGAGCTGTCGAACGTGGAGCAGACCTTGTAGTGGCACAGCGGCGCACCTAGCGCTTTCAACCGTCCGAAAATTCCGGGGAGGTTCTCGCTCATCCAATGCGGTGAGCGCCCGCGGCTCTCCCCCGCGACTCCAACAGCCTTTATTGCCTCGAAACGCGCCAACCTCGCCTCGTCCGGAGGCTCGACGAAAAGCACCGTCGGCAGCCCGGCCCAGGTCAACACTTCCATCGCGTCAGTCGAGCCCGTGAAGTCGTCGCCGTAGTAGGTGAGCAGCAGATCACGCATCAGGACCCGAACTTCTCGCGCGCTTCGCGAAACTCTTCGTGCTCGGCGGCTGCCTCATCGGCCGTGCGCCCCGCCAAGGCGCCCTGCCAGGCCTGCCGCATCGCCGCCACGCCAGCGGCGATTCCCGCCGGATGCGCCATGATCCCCCCGCCGGCGGCGTGAATCAGATCCGCCGAGCCCAGCGCCGCGTAGGTGTCGAAAGCGCGCTCGGCCCATTGCCCCGACGAAAACACGGGCATCGCCTCGCAGCCTCGCCCCACGCCGTCAAACATCGGCGTCAGGCACTCCCGCGCCGACGCGACAACCGATTCGTCGGGCTCGCAGAACTTGTTGCGCAGCCCGTTCACATGCATGTGGTCGGCGCCGGCAAGCCGCCACAGCTTCTGCCATGCAATAAAGCTCACCCCGATGTAGGGCGATCGAGAGTAGAGCCCCCAACCATTGCGGTGCGCGTGAATCGGCAGCTCGCTGTGCCGCCGCAGCGCAACGAGGCCTGGCAAGCCGATGGAGTGAATGCTCGCCATCACACACGTTCCGCCCGCTTCCCGCACCTGGTCATGTCGCCGCCGCATCTCATCGATTTCGCCGGTCAAATTGAAGGCGAACATCACCTTCTTCCCGGTCCGATCAGCGTGCTCGTTGATGACGCGCATCACGGCCTGGACGCGATCCTCGAACGGGCAATGCGGCCCATCGGCCTGGAGCTCATCATCTTTGATGAAGTCGAGACCGCTCTCCGCCAACGTTCGTACCAGCTCGGCCGTGGCTTCCGGGCCGAGGCCCACGCTCGGCTTGATGATCGTGCCGACGAGCGGCAGCTTCTCGACGCCAGCGAGTCGCCGGGTCCCGGCTACGCCGAACTGCGGGCCTTGATAGGCGTCCCGAAAGGCCTCGGGCAGCCGCAAGTCAAGCAGCCGCAAGCCCGAAAACTGTTTGAGCTCAAACAGGTTGCCCGCGACAGTCGCAACCAGGTTCGGCAGCGAAGGCCCCATGTTGTCGATCGGCCACGACAGCTCGGCCTTGGCCCGGCGCCAGCTCGGCTTACCGCCGTCTTTCTGAGCGCCGGCCCCCGGCAGTGACGGTTCGCCCACCGACTCGAGCTCGTCGATGCGCTCGACACGCGCGCCGTAGCGCTCCTTCAGCTCAGGCGTCTCGCCAGGCAGTTTGACGAAGGTCCCCGACGACTGTTCGCCCGCCATGGCTTCGACGGCCGCCTCCAGCGGGTAAGCCGTTTCGATCCAGTATTCGGCGTAGATGCGTTGCGACATGGGATGTTCGTCGTCTCGACCGGCGTCAATCAAGCCGCCAAGAAATTCGCCAGCAGCTTCTTGCCGGTCTCGGTCAAGATCGATTCCGGGTGGAATTGCAAGCCTTCCACCTTCTTGTCGCGGTGGCGCAGACCCATGATAATGCCGTCGGCGGTTTCGGCCGAGATTTCGAGCTCGGCCGGCAGCGACTCGCGCTCGACGATCAGCGAGTGGTAGCGCGTTGCGGTGAAGTCCTGCTCGACGCCCTCGAAGATCGCCTTGCCGTCGTGGTGAATCTTGCTGGTCTTGCCGTGCATCAAGTAGGGCGCGCGCACCACCTTGCCTCCAAAGGCCTGCCCGATCGATTGGTGCCCCAAGCAAACGCCCAGGATCGGCATCTTGCCCGCGAACTCGCGCACCACGTCAAGCGAAACTCCCGCTTCGTTCGGCGTGCAAGGCCCCGGCGAGATCACGATGCGGTCAGGCTCGAGCTCTGCGATCTGATCCGGAGTGATCTGATCGTTGCGGCGCACCTCGACCTCGGCCCCCAACTCCCCTAAGTACTGCACGAGGTTGAAGGTGAACGAATCGTAGTTGTCGATGACCAACACCATCGCTACAGCTCCCGCGCCTTTTCGAGCGCCTTCAGCAGGGCTCCGGCCTTGTTCATCGTCTCTTGCCACTCGGTCTCAGGCGCCGAATCGGCCACGATGCCGCCGCCGGCCTGGATGTACGCCTTGCCGCCTTGGACGCGCATGGTGCGGATCGCGATGCACGAATCGAGGTTGCCCGAAAAATCCAGGTACAGCACGCTGCCCGAGTAGAACCCGCGCTTGGTCGGCTCGAGCTCAGCGATGATCTCCATCGCCCGCACCTTCGGAGCGCCGGACACCGTGCCCGCCGGGAAGCAGGCCGCCAGCGCATCGAAGGCGTCCTTGTCGTCGCGAAAGCTTACCGCGTACGCCTGACACGATGTGCATGACGTGCGAGTAGCGCTCGATCACCTCGAATTGGGCCACGTGAACGCTGCCGAATTCGCTGACTCGCCCGACGTCGTTGCGGCCCAGGTCGACGAGCATCACGTGTTCGGCCAGCTCTTTTTCGTCCGCCAGCAGATCGGCTTCGAGGGCCTTGTCCTCGGCTTCGGTCTTGCCCCGCGGACGAGTACCGGCGATAGGCCGGTACTCGATGTCACGTCCCTGCACTTTGACCAGCATTTCGGGCGAACTGCCCAGAATCACCGCGTCGTCCATCGCCAGATAGAACAAGTACGGCGATGGATTCACCGCCCGCAGCGCTCGGTAAATCTGAAACGGATGGACCTCGATTTCGACTTCCAGCCGCTGCGACAGCACGACCTGGAAGATGTCGCCCGCCAGAATGTATTCCTTCGCTTTCTCGACCGCGCGGCAGTGCGCCTCCTTGCCGACGTTCGAACGCACTTCGAGCGGTTTCGATGAAGCGATATGCGGCGGCAGCTCGACCGGCTTTTGAAGCGCGGCTTCGAGCTGTTCGATCTGGCGCACGGCGTCGCGGTAGCCCGCCTCCAAGTCGTCCCACTCGTCCGTTCGCACGTTCGCGATCGCGTAGATCTCGTGTTTGACGTGATCGAACACGAGCAGCGTCGTGAAGAACAAGAAGACCGCGTCCGGCGCTTCGATGTCGTGTACTCGGAAGTCCGGCACGCGCGGCTCGATTTGGCGTACCAAGTCGTAACCGGCGTAGCCGACCGCGCCCGCGGTGAAGGGCGGCAGCGCTTCGTGAGGAACCGGCCGATAATCGCGCGTTAAGTCGCGCAACACGTCGAAGACATGTCCCTTGCGCTGCTCCTTTGCGCCGTCGCGGTCGATCTCGACCCGGTCGTTCCAAGCCGTCACGCGCAAGAACGGCTCGGCGCCCAAGAACGTATAGCGGCCGATCCGTTCGCCGCCCTCGACGCTTTCGAGCAGGAAGGCGTACTTGTGCCCGGCGGCGATCTTCAAGTAGGCGGAGACCGGCGTTTCGAGATCCGCGACTAGGGTTTTCCACACAGGGACGATATTTCCCTGTGTCGCCTGACGGCGAAAGGCGGTTAGATCCGGCTGCATCCCGCTTAGACCCCTTGTAATAGGTCTAGCACAGCGGCGCGCATTACCTGCCGCGGAGCCGTCTGTTGGGTCCAAATCTCGAACTGGGCCGCCGCCTGCTCCAGAAACATCTCGAGGCCCAGGATGGTTTCCTTTCCTAGTTCTTGCGCACGCTTGATCAGCGCGGTTTCGAGCGGGTTGTAGACCATGTCGAAGACGACTTCCGCCGGGACCATATCGGCGAAGAGGTTGCCGTCGACGTTGGGATGCATGCCGACCGGAGTCGTCTGCACGAGCGCATCGAAGCCCCTTCCAGGCAGCTTGTTCCAGGCAAGGGCCTCCGCCCGCGCTGCGCGCGCCAGGCGTTGTACTTTGTCGAAGCTGCGCCCGGTGAGCGTCACTTTGGCGCCCTTGTCGACAAGCGCGAACGCCGCCGCCCGCGCCGCGCCGCCGCTGCCGACCACGAGCACGCTCTTGCCGCCCAACCGCAGGCGTTTCTCGAGCGGAGCGGTCACTCCCAGGGCGTCGGTGTTCGTGCCGCACAGCTTGCCCTTCTTGCGATAGACCGTGTTCACCGCGCCGATGCGTTTCGCAAGCGCATCGACGGAATCGAGACGGCGGATGATGCGCTGCTTATGAGGGATCGTCACGCTGAAGCCTTGCACCGGCAGATCCGTTGCGAGGCGAAAGAAATCCGTCAGCCGCGGCGGCTCGACCAAGAACGGCAAGTACACCGCGTTGACGCGTCTGGATTGAAAAGCGCGGTTGTGCAACGCCGGCGACATCGAATGGCCTACCGGCGACGCGATCACGCCATAGATGGCCGCGTCCCGTTTCAGCTTGTGGACGCGGTACTGATTGCGCATCCGCGAAGCCGGAAACTGCCCAGGGGCCGTCCCCGCGGCGATGTCGGGCGCGGCAAAGGCGAACGCCGCGCCGCGCGCCGGCCCCAGAATGCGGCTCGCCGCACCGACCTCGCCCATCCCTAGAACGACGAGCGCTTGTTCCGCGTCGTCTAAGAGACTCAAAAGCCTCGCGTTGTCGCTCGGCTTGAGGGCTTGGACCGCGATCTTATAGATGTCCGCGGGGATTCGCAGCAGCCGCTTGAGGGCGCGGCCCGGAGGCGGCGTGCGCTCGAAGTCGTGGAACGACAGCACGACCCGCGCCGACTGCCGCAGGCGCTCCACCGTACCCGGCGAAAGCTCGGCGGTTTCGATCTCGACATCGATCAACTGCGCTCCGGCAGCCGCCGCCGCGGACAAGATGCGCTCCTGTTCCTCGATCGATCCGGCGAACTCGCCTTGCGCGTGCGTCCGGCGGCAGGTTGCCAGGACTATGAGATCAGGCCGACGGCGCCGCAAGCGCCGAATCAGCTTGAGCCCGTCCTCGGGACGCGGAATCGAATCCAACCGCAGCTCGACGAATTCCTCGCCCGCATCACCGGCCGCCAGAGCCAGCTTTTCGAGCGCGGCGAAGTCACGGGCGCCAAGCGCCACGCAGATGCGAGGCAACGAACGAACGGAAATCATCGCGGAGAGAAAAACCGCCGACAGGAGCGTAGGTTATCACCAAGAACCGCGCCGATGACGGCTCACAGGTCTCTCAAAACGTATTCCAGGGCGGTCCGTTCTCCTTCGCGCCAGGTCCCGTTGAAGTCCTTCCCCAGCTCTTGCCTCAACCGCCCTACTTGCTCCAGGAACCAGGGGCGCTGCACCCCCGGCAGCGGCGAATGGAGGCGGCCCCTCAGGCTCGAAGCAGCCGCCAGGATGGTCGCCGCTCGCGGCGAGCCGATCAGATCCGACCGCAGCGCGGCCAAGGCTTCGGCGCACTGCGCCAGACCGAGTTGGTCGCCGATGTCCATCCGTATCGACAAGCTCTCCCGAAGCATCGCCAGCGCGTCGCGATGCCGCCCTTCCGCCGTCGCGACGCAGGCAAGCTCGTAGAGACCCCAAGCGGTTCCCCACAGCGAGCTCGTCTCGCGCCAAATCGCGAGCCCTTCGCGGGCACGTTCGCCCGCCAGCCGCAGATCACCGGCCATCCGTGAGCCCCGCCCCAGCAGCAGATGGATCCAGCCGATCGTCGATCGATGCCCGCTGCGCTGCCAATTGTCGAGTGCGCGCAGCAGTAAATCCTCGGCTTGACCCGCCTCAGAGTTGTTTTGCAACAGAGTCGCCCGGTTCACGAGCGCCCAACCGGCGATCACGTCATCGCCGACATCCCCTAAAATCGCTTCCCCCTCTTCGATCAGCGCCAGCGCCGGCTCCTCCCTGCCGAGCTCGCGCTCCGCCCAGGCGAGATTGATCGCAGCTAGCGCGATCCCGCGCGTATCCGCCGCTTTGCGCCGCAACTCCAGGCTGCGCCCGAAATACGAATGAGCAGCGGCAAAGTCGCCCTGAAAGCTAGCCGTCCAACCCAGATTGTTGAGCGCGACGGCCTGACCTCTGGCGTCGCCCAGCTCGGTGTGCTGTGCGAGGGCTTCTTCGGAGAGCGAGCGCGCCGCCGGGTAGCGGCTCAGCTCGCAGTTGAGCCATGCCAGGCTGTTGAGCGCGGTCGCCAGGCCCGACGCATCCCCGGCACTTCTCCATAAGGCCAGGCACTCCGCGAAGAGCGTCTTGGCGCGCACGTTTTCTCCGCGGTAGTGAACCAGCGTCGCGACGCCGTGCAGCGCCCGCGCCCGCAGGCCGGGATCGGCGCCTTCGAGCGGCAGCGCCAGCAGTTCGTCGACACGCCGGCGGCCTTCGCCGATGTGCCCGCGGCTCACCCAAAAGCGCCACAGGGCGGCGACCAGCCGCAAAGCCTGTTCAGCATCACGGGCGGCCATGGAGCGGTCGAGCGCAGCGCGCAGATTGTCATGCTCCTCATCCAGCCGATCGAGCCATGCCGCCTGGTCGACGCCGGTCAACTGCGGCTCGGCGTTTTCAGCCAAGGACAGGAACCAGTCCAAGTGCCTCTGTTCGGCCCTCTCGAGATTTCCCGCCGCCGCAAGACGCTCCAAAGCGAATTCACGAATCGTCTCCAACATGCCGAGACGCACTTCGCCGGTCGGATTCTCCGCGCGGCGCACCAAGCTCTGATCGATCAAAGCCGCGGCGATATCGGCGACGTCCTCGTCTTCGACTTGCTCTCGGCAGACGGTCTCGATCGCCTCCAGCGACGCTCCGCCGGAAAACACCGCCAGACTCTGAAAGACGCATTGCTGCTGGGGCGTCAGAAGCTCGTAACTCCACTCGATCGCTTCTCTGAGAGCCTGGTGCCGACCCGGGAGGTCACGGATGCCGCCGCGCAGGACATCCAGCCGCCGGCGCAGCTTGACCAGCAACCCCTCCGGCGAAAACATGCGGATCCGTACGGCTGCAAGCTCGATCGCCAGCGGCAGCCCGTCGAGCCGCTCGCATATCGCGGCGACGGCGGCGGCGTTTTTTGGCGTCAGCTTGAAATCCGGCTTCGCCGCCTGCGCCCGTTCCACGAACAGTGCGACCGACGGATTCCGCGAGAGCGCGTCAGCGTCGAGACTCGACGTTTGCGGCAGCGGCAGCGGATTCACCGGGTACTCGCGTTCGCCCGACAAGCGCAGCGGACCGCGGCTGGTCACGAGGATTTTCAGGTGCGGCAGCTCTGCGAGCAACTCGGCGACGATCGGCGCCCCCTCGAGAACCTGCTCGAAGTTGTCGAGGATCAGGAGCAAGCGCTTGCCCGCCAGGGCCTCGCGCAGCCGCTCGAAGGCGTCCATCGCGGCGGTCTCCGGCACGCCCAGCTCGCTCGCGATGGCGGCCGCAAGCAGCCGCGGCTCTCGAACCGCGGCCAGCGGCACGAACAGCGCCCCGTCCGGAAAGCCTTCGCCCTGGCGCCGCCCCATCTCGATCGCCAATCGAGTCTTGCCCGCCCCTCCCGGCCCGGTAAGCGTCAGCAGTCGCCCGGCCGCCAGCGAGCGCTGAATCTCGTCCATCTCCGTGTCGCGGCCGATGAAGGAATTCAGCGGCGTCGGCACGCGAATCGGCGCGGCGTGCGATCCGCGCCGAGGTTCGGTCAGCGCCTCGAGCTCGTCGATCAAGCGGCCGGCGGACGCTACGCGATCGGCCGGCCGCTTGGCGAGCAGGCGGTCGACCAGATCCGAAACCGGAAGCGGCAAGTCGGTCCTCAATTCGACTAGAGGACGATGCGGCTCGTGAACGATGTCGTAGAACAGAACGGACTCGTGCTCGGCGTGGAACGGTCGCCGGCCGCTCAACATCTCGTACAGAGAAACGCCCAGCGCCCACAGGTCCGTCGCGGCGCTCACCTCCTGGCCCAGGAGCTGTTCCGGAGACATGTACACAACCGTGCCGATCCGAGCCGAAGGGTCTTCGCTGTCTCCGAGTTTCGCGATACCGAAATCGAGAATCTTGACGCTTTGCGACTTGGTCACGAACAAGTTGCCCGGCTTGATGTCGCGGTGAATGATGCCGGCCTCATGGGCGCACGCGAGCCCGCGCGCCGCCTGCAGGGCGATATCCAACGCGAGGTTGAGCTCGAGCGGCTCGGCGGCGAGCATTTGCGCGGCCGTCTCGCCCTCGTAGTAGGCCATCGCCAGGTAGAGGCGGTCGTCATCGGTTTCGCCGATGTCGTAAATGGTGCAGATGTTGGCGTGATCGAGCGCCGAAGCCGCGCGGGCTTCGATAAAGAACCGCTGCTCGGCCACAGGATCGGATCGCAGCTTTCCCGGCAGGAATTTAAGAGCCACCTTGCGCTGCAAACGCGGGTCGTGCGCCAGGTAAACGACTCCCATGCCGCCGCGCCCCACCTCGCCGATCAGCTCATAGGGACCGATTTTTCCACCCTTGGCAATCTCGATCCCGACGGTCAAAGGCGCGCCCGCCGCCGTCTTTGAGCGCTCGAGCACGCCTTCGGCGCGTTCGTGCGCGGCGAGCAGCCGGCCCACCTCTTCGCGGATCTCGGCGTCCGCGCAGCTCGAGGCGAGCCACTCCGACCGCCGCTCCGCGGGCTGATCGAGCGCCTCTTCGAACAGCGCCGACACCTGTTCCCAATTGGATTCGTCCGCCATCAATCGAGCCGTCGATCGGCGGCCTTCATTTCGCGTCGCCGTAGATCTCGCGATAAAGCCAGGCCCGCGCTTTAGCCCAGTCGCGTTGAACCGTCCGCGTTGTGACGCCCAGCAGCTCGGCGATCTCGGTTTCCGTCATTCCGCCGAAGAAGCGGTACTCGACGAGCTGCCGCAGCCGCGGGTCCACCTTCTCGAGCCTATCGAGCGACTCGTCGAGGGCCAGCATCTCTTCCGGCCGCGCGTTCACTCCGAATTGCTTGTCGTCGAGCGAGGTCTTGTGCCAATCGCCGCCGCGCTTCTCGGCGTTCTTTCGGCGCGCATGATCGACCAGAATTTGGCGCATCGCGCGCGCCGCAATGCGAAAGAAGTGTGTGCGGTCTTCGGCGGGATTGGCGCCGTGGTCGGCCATTTTGAGATAGGCCTCGTTGACCAGCGCGGCCGTCGCCAGGGTGTGTCCGGGACGCTCGCGACCAAGTTGACGCCGCGCGACTCGTCGCAGCTCGGAATAGACCAGCGGGTAAAGCTGGTCGAAGGCCTGGCTGTCGCCTTCGCGCAGCCGGCCCAATAGCTGCGTGACGTCGCCGCGGTTTTCGGATGAGTCCATGCGTCCTGGCCCCGTACTTTCTCCTGTCGGGTTTGGCGAACGATCCGCGCAAGCTCCCAGTGGGGACACCGACCCGGCGGCGCCGTGGAGTGTAGACGCCGCAACGTAATTATCGCAGCACTTTTCGCACAGGAGGACAGCCCATGTCAGCAGTCGCAAGAATCTCGCCGGTTCTCGACGCTTCAAAACGAGACGCCTTCGTCGAGGATCTTCTCGAAGCTTCGGGAGGCGTGTTCAAAATGTTCGCGATCTACCTCGGCGACCGCCTAGGCCTGTACGATGCGATGGCCGACGGCCGGCTGCGCACCGCCGCGCAGCTGGCTGAGCGCGCCGGGATCAACCCGCGCTATGCGCGAGAGTGGCTCGAACAGCAGACCGTGTGCGGCGTCATCGAGGTCGACAACGCGTGGGACGCTTCCGAGGCGCGTCGCTACCGCCTGCCTCCCGAACACGCCGAGGCGCTGACCGAGCGCGAGAGCCTCAACTACCTGGCGCCGCTGGCTCAACTGCTCGCCGGGGCCGTCAAGCCGATCGAGCGCACGGTTGAGGCTTACCGCAACGGCGGCGGCGTGCCCTATGAAGACTACGGCCGCGACCTGCGTGAGGGCCAGGGCCGCATGAACCGGGCGATGTTCCTGTACCAGCTCGGCTGGGAGTGGCTGCCGTCGATTCCGGACGTTCATGCGCGCCTCCAGAGCGCGACGCCCGCCCGCATCGCCGACGTCGGCTGCGGCTACGGCTACTCCTCGATCGGAATGGCAAAAAGCTATCCGCACGCCGTCGTCGACGGCTTCGACCTGGATGAGGCGTCCGTCGAAGAGGCGCGGAGGAACGCGCGGGAGCACGGCGTCGCGGACCGCGTATGCTTTCACGCCCGAGACGCGGGCGATCCCGAGTTAGGCGGCCGCTACGACCTGGTCACAGCCCTCGAATGCGTCCATGACATGTCGGATCCCATCGGGACACTGGCGTCCGCCCGGCGGATGCTGCGCCCCGGCGGAAGCGTTATCGTGGCCGATGAGCGCGTCGCCGAGCGTTTCAACCCTGCAGGCGGCGAGATCGATTGGATGATGTACGGCTGGAGCGTGCTGCATTGTTTGCCGGTCGGCATGGCCGACCAACCGTCGAGCTGCACCGGGACCGTGATGCGGCCGTCGACGCTGGAACGCTACTCCCGCGAGGCCGGATTCATCGAATTCGAAATCCTGCCAATCGATAACTTCTTCCTGCGCTTTTACCGAATGCGCTAGCGACCGCGCCGTCCTCCGCGAAGAACGCTACTTCGCGAAATAGAGGTTGATGGCGCGGTTGATATCGTCGGGGTGCAGGCGAGGGTCGCGACCTTCATACTTCGCGATATTTCCCAAGATGTGCACGACGTCGCGCGGATAGCAGGCGCGCAGTACGGTCGTGCGTCCTTCGCTGAGGCACTTCTCGCGAACGTAGGCGGAGTGCTGCGGACTCCAGGGGATCTTCTCGTTTTCGCAAACCGCTTTGAGAATGGCGTCGAAAATGTCGGGGGTGATGACGTCGACCTTGATCTTGTTTTGAATGCGGCGCAGGAACGCTTCGTCGGCGAGCTGGCGCGGGTCTAGGTTCGTCGAGAACACGACGAGAGTTTCGAACGGCACGGGAATCTTGATGCCGGTGCGCAGCGACAGAAAGTCGACGCCGCGGTCCAGGGGCACGATCCAGCGATTGAGCAAGTCGCGCGGGTTGATCATCTGACGCCCGAAGTCGTCGATGATGAACAAGCCGTTGTTCGCTTTCATCTGCAAGGGCGCGGTGTAGTAGCCCAGGTTGGTCTCGAAACGCAGCTCGAGCATTTCCGGAACCATCTCGCCGCCGACGGCGATGCAAGGTCGCGAGCAACGAATCCAGCGCGGGTCGACGCCGTCGTTTTGTTCGAGTGCGCGGTGCACGACCGAATCGTGGACATTGATGATCTGACCCTCGACTTCCACGGCGTAGGGCAAATACACTTCGTCGTCGAAGATGCGCACCAGACGCTCGGCGATCGACGTCTTGCCGTTGCCGGTCGAGCCGTACAGAAATATCTGGGAATTGGAGATAACGGCCGGACCGATCTGGTCGAGAATTTCGTCGGTCAGCACCAAGTCATGGAAAACCTTTTGCAGGCGTTCCCGATTGATCTTGTGTTTGGCGGCCTGACGACGTACGGCGTCAACGTAGGTAGTCGAGCGGCACCGGCGCGGGGCCGACATATTGGCTGATCGAATAACGGTCTTGGGCGACGCGGCGTCCGGGGCCGCTCAAGGTCAACGAGTAGTCGTTGCCCACCATGCCCTTGACCTCGACGAACTGTTCCTTCCGCAGATGGGTGAAAATCTGGTTCGCTACGGCGATGTGGACCTTGAGGCGGGCCGCGATCTTGCTCAGGGAGCACTCTCCCTCGAGCATGATCATCTTGAGCATGATGTCCACGAGGACATTCTTCGATATGCCCAAGTCGTCGATTTTCTGCGGGACCGGGGGCTCGAACTTTCCGGTTTGCTTTTGACCGCTGGAGCTACTCGCCGTTTCGAAGACGCTTGCCGCACTCATGACTGTGGCCAGGCTACCAGCCAACCCGAGCAGCCGAATATCAGGCTAAACTCTGAGGCCGGTCGGCGAACAAGCCTAGGATTTGTCCGAGTCGCGGCCGCACTGGCGCCGGACGCTAGTCCTTGCGAGTCAGGTCGAGGGCCGATTGCAGCTTCTCGCCGAACAAGCTCCCGGTCTGCTCCGGTTGCGGCTTCGGGCCCGCGGCGTTCGGAAGCGGCGGCGGGGCGGGAGGCGGAGCCGCCCGCGCGCTCTCGGGAGCGGACGCCTGCGCAGCGGGTTCGGCTTCGGGCGTAGCCAAGAAGCGCGCTTTGTTGAGCAGGGTGCGCTCGAGCGAGGGATTGTAGCGCGTCCAGTAGGAGTCCACCAGTCCTTCGGAGGCGACCGTGGCGCGCATGCTTTCGAGCTTCGAGTCCAGGTCGTCGATATAGCTCAGCGCAAGCGCCTCGGGGAACATCGGCAGCTTCGGCGAGCCGAACTCATAGCGCCCGTGGTGGCTCAGCACCATGTGCTCGACGAGCCGCCGCAGCTTCTGCGGGAAGTCCGGCAGGTCGCGGCACTTGCCATCGATCCACTGCAGCACGATCGTGATGTGCCCCAAAAGCTGGCCGTCGTCGCTGTAGCCGAACGAGCGGCCGTAGGTCAGCTCGTCGATCTTGCCCAGGTCATGCAAAACGACGCCGGTCTGCAGCAGCTCGACATCGAGGTAGTCGTAATTCGAGGCCACCAGTCGGGCCAAGTGGAGCAGCGAAATCACGTGCTCGAGCAGCCCGCCGACGAAAGCGTGATGCAACGATTTCGCGGCCGGCGCCACCTTGAACTTCTCCGCGAATTCAGGGTCGTCGAGAAAGGACTTGAGCAAGGCCCTCAGGTGCGGGTTTTCAAAGCCGTCCACCACGGCGGTCAGCTCGGCGAACATCTCGTCGATGTTGCGCTTGGTGTGGGGGATGAAGTCGGACAGATCGACTTCGCTGTCGGCGGCCTTGCGCAGCTTGTGGATGATCAGTTGCAGCTTATCGCGATAGACCTGGACGGCGGCCTTGACCTTGATGAAGTCGTCACGCTCGAAGGTGTCGGCCACCTCCTCGACGTTGTCCCACATCTTGGCTTCGATCGAGCCGCTGCTGTCGGAAAGAACAAGCGCCAAGTACGGTTCGCCGCTCGACTTCTTCGCGCGGACCTCCTTGCCCTGAACAAGTAAGTAGGTCGTAAGACGAGAGTCGGCCTCGAAGTCCTGAACGAAGATTTCTTTCACGGAACTTCGATGATAAGGCGCCTATTCGGGGTCCGCGGGCTGTTTACCCACTTCGGACTTCGAATCTTTATCCTTTTTATCGTCGTTCTTGTCTCCGCCGCCCATCGGGATGATCCAGAGCAGGCGCTTCTTCTTCTTTTTCTCGAGGACTTCGTCGCGAGTCGTGGTGACCGGCGCGAGCTTGGCCGGGTCGGTCCAGGACGTATCTTGGCCGGGAGCCGCGGAGCTGTCCATGTACCCGGGGCGAATCTCGATGTAGGCGTCCTGGCGCAACGAGGTCAAGTACTCGCGAACGGCGGGGCCGTACTTCGGAGCGCTGAGCCGACTACGGATTTCATCCTGTACTTCCTCGAGCTCGGCCAGGCCCTGGTGGTAGCGGTCGAGCACCTTGAGGATCAGGTAGCCGCGCTGCACGGGGATCAGATCGGTGATGTAGCCGGGGTTCTTGTCGAAGACGCGGTCCTCGATTTCCTTCATCAGGCTGCCGCGGCGGAAGATGCCGATGTCGCCCCCGGCTTCCTTGGAGGCTTCGCTGTCGGACAAGCGCCGGGCCATTTCGGCGAACGGCTCGCCGCGGGCGACGCGGTCGTGAACCTCCTTCGCCTTCTTTTCGAATTCGTCGTCCGAGAGCCCTTCCTTCGCGATCAGGATCTCGGCCAGGCGGACGCCATCGTCACGTACGAACTCGTCCTTGTGCTCGTCGTAATACTTCTGGACTTCTTCCTTGGTCACGACGATGCGGCTGCCGACTTCCTGGCCCAAGACCGCTTGGGAGAGGAACTGCTCGCGCATGCGGTCCATCAAGTCTTCGACCGGCATCCCGGTTTGGTCGTGAGCCCAGTTTTCGAACTCGTCGATCGTCTTGAGGTTGTAGCGCTGCATGATCTGCTCGCGCTGCTGCAGGACCTGGCTCTCGACGTTGATGTTGAGCTCCTTCCCGCGCTGCACCAGCAGGCGCTCGTCGATCAGGTCGCGCAGCACGTTCTTCTCGCGCTCGGCGGCCTGGGCGTGCTTTTCTTCGTCAGTCAGGCGGTCGTTGCGGGCGAGCTCGCCGGCGATATCTCGGGCGAACTTCTCATAGTCCGAGCGCAGGATGATGTCGCCGTTCACCTTGGCGATGATCTCCTCGACGACCAGGGTTTCGGCCGAGGCGAGCGAGAGCGCGAAGATGCCCAGCAGGGCGAGACGTAACAGCTTCATGGATATGGGGTTTCCCGGCGCGCCGGGACGCGCCGTCTTCATGGTAACGGTTTCGTTTGAGCGTGACAAAAGGGTTCGGAAACGAAAGCTCAATGCGCGCTACAAAGTCCGCCCCTAAACCGCAGGGCCTAGGCGGCCACTCTTTTGAGCAGCTCGCGCAACGAATCGAGCAGTTCCGGGCCGGCCTGAGGGGCGTTTTGCCAGAGCATTTCTCCGGTGGGCGAGAAGCTGGCGCCGGGCGTGGTCGCGACCACGCGCATCAGCCGCTGCGGGTCGACCTTGGAGTCTTCGCGGAATTTAATGGAGATCCGTGTGGCGCGGCGCTCGATCGACTCGACGCGCAGCTTCTCGGCCAGCGATTTGAGTTGCGAGTAGTCCATCAGGTTACGGACGGCCTCGGGCGGCGGGCCGTAGCGGTCGGTCAGCTCGGCCTCGAGCGCCGCGCGGTCCTCGGCTCCCGAAATCGCGGCGAGCCGCTTGTAGGCGCGGAGTCTTTGCGTCTCGTCCGCAATATAGTCGGCCGGGATGTGGATGTCGGTTTGCAGCCGGAGCTGGGTGCGGACATCCTCCTCGACCTGCTCGCCGCGCAGCTCGCGCACGGTCTCTTCGAGCAGTCGGCAATACGTCTCGAATCCGACCGCCCCGATGTGGCCGCTTTGTTCGGCGCCCAACAGGTTGCCCGCGCCGCGCAATTCCAGGTCAAGAGCGGCGATCTTGAAGCCCGCGCCGAGCTCGGAGAATTCTTTCAATGCGGCCAGGCGCTTGCGAGCGACGTCGGTCAGCTCGCGGTCTTCGGGGATCAGCAGGTAGGCGTAGGCGCGGCGGTCGGATCGCCCGACGCGGCCGCGGAGCTGATAAAGCTCGCTGAGGCCGTAGTGATCCGCCTGGTCGATGACGATCGTGTTGGCCAGCGGTATGTCGAGCCCGTTCTCGACAATTGTGGTCGCCACGAGCACGTCGTTCTCGTGGTTCATGAACTTCAAGATCACCTTTTCGAGCTCGCTTTCAGCCATTTGGCCGTGGCCGACGCCGACGCGGACCCCGGGCGCAAGCTCTTGAATGTGCGCCGCGATCGACCAGATCGTCTCGACGCGGTTGTGGATGTAATAAACCTGGCCGCCGCGCGCGACCTCGCGCTCGATAGCGGTCTTGACCAGGCCGCTGGAAAAGGCGCCACGACGGTCTGAATGGCGAGGCGGTCCTTCGGCGGCGTCTGGATGATCGAGATGTCGCGCAGGCCGACCAGCGACATGTGGAGCGTGCGGGGAATCGGCGTGGCGCTCATTGACAGCACGTCGACGTCCTTCTTGATTTGCTTGAGCCGCTCCTTGTGCCGCACGCCGAAACGCTGTTCCTCGTCGACGATCATCAACCCCAGGTCGGCGAACTCGACGTCCTTGGACAAGATGCGGTGCGTGCCGATCAGCACGTCCACTTCGCCCAGGGCGACGCGCTCGACGATCGCTTGCTGCTCCTTGCGCGAGCGGAAGCGGTTGAGCATCTCGACCGTCACGGGGAAGGACGCGAAGCGCTGGCGGAACGTCTCGAAGTGCTGGAATGAAAGGACCGTCGTCGGCGCCAGAACCGCGACCTGTTTGTCGTCGCCCAGCGCCTTGAACGCGGCGCGCATCGCCACTTCGGTCTTGCCGAACCCGACATCGCCGCAGATGAGGCGATCCATCGCCTGGGACGACTCCATGTCGCGTTTGACGTCTTCAAAGGCCTTGACCTGGTCCGGCGTCGGCGTGTATTTGAAGGAGTCTTCCAGCTCGCGCTGCCATTCCCCGTCCGGCGAGTAGGAAAAGCCCGAGGCGAGCCGCCGTTGGGCGTAGAGCTTGAGCAGCTCGTCGGCCATGTCGACGAGCCTGGCCTTGATGCGAGCCTTCGTCTTCTTCCAGGATTGCCCGCCCATGCGGTCGAGCTGCGGCGACCGCCCGCCGGCGCCGTGGAACTTCTCGAGCAAGTCGAGACGCGACAGCGGCACGTAGAGCTTCGCGTTGTCGGCGTACTCGATCATCATCAGGTCTTCCTGACGCGAGCCCTGTTCGACCTTGGTCATGCCGAGGTAGCGCCCGACGCCGTGTTCGGTGTGAACGATCAGGTCCCCCGGCTTGAGGTCTTCGAGATCGGAGAGGAACGTCGAAGCGGCTGACTTGCGCTTTTCAGGCTTGGCGACCAGGTCGGACCCGGAGAAGATGTCTTCCGAGCCGTAGATCAGCAGGCCCGCATCAGGAAACGCGACGCCGTCGCGGATGTTGGCCTTGGTGATGACCGCGCCGACTGTCGCTCCGCCCAGCGAGGCGCGCTCCTGCAGGTAGGGGCTCAGCTTGCCCGGGTCGCGCACGCCGAGCTGGTAAGAGACGCCGTATTCGTTGAAGATGTCGGCGAAACGCTCGACGTCGCCGATCGAGGCCGCGGCGATCAGGGCTTGGGCGCCCTGCGCAAGCCGGGCCTTGAGCTCCTGGACGGCGTGGGCGATATTGCCTTGGAAGCGCGGCGTGGTCTGCGTGCGGAGCTCCGGGGGCGCCTCCTCATCATGGGCGGCATGGGCGACGTCGAGTCCCAACGGATCGAAGAAGATCTGACGGCGGCGCGCCGCGCTGTTGCGCAACTGCTCGAGGGTCCAGTAGAAGCGGCCCCGCGGCGGGCCGTCGTTGGACGCGGCGGCGCGTTCGTCGAGCTTTTCCTGGTGACGCGCCGCCTCTTGGGCGATAGCCGACGGATCGCACCAGACCACAATCGGACGGTCCGCCAAGTCGAGTAGAGAGGCCTGACGCCGTTCGGCCACGGATTCTGAAAACTCCCAGCCGGATCGCAGCAGCGCCTCGTCTCCTTCGCCGACCAGCGCCGCAACGGAATATTCAGACAGCGGCAGCAGCGTCACTCGGCCGAGGTGCTGCACGCTCTTCTGCGTTTCGGGGTCGTACTCGCGAATCGACTCGACCTGATCGCCCAGCATTTCGAGCCGCACCGGCCGCGGGCTCTCCGGCGAGAACACGTCCAAGATTCCGCCGCGAATCGAGAACTGCCCAACCATCTCGACCGGTTCGTTCCGCTGGTAGCCGACCGAGCTCAGCCCCTCTTCGAGGTCTTCGAGAAAGAATTCGTCTCCGACCTCGAGGGACCACGAAAGATTCTTGACAAAGCTCGAGTCGGGCGTTTTGAGCAGCGCGGCGGCGACCGGACAGACGACGATCGAGGCCGAGCCGTCGGCTAGACGGCCGAGGGAGATGCCGCGCGTTTCGCTGATCTCGGCGTGCGGCGAGAGGCCGTCGTACGGCGTGACGTCCTGGGCGGGCAACAACGTCGGCGCGGCGCGCCGGTGATCGTCCGACAGCAGAGAGAAGACCGCTGCGGCCGTCTCGACGAACGCGTCCGCGGCCGATCCGGTCGAGGTGACGGCGATGATCGGACGTTCGACGTAGCGGTGCAGGAGCACGCACAGAATCGCCTGCGCGGTGAGGTTGGGGCCGACGATCTGCGCCTCGGCCGGCTCGCCTTTGCGTAGGGCGGCCAGAGCCGTTTGAAAGGCCGGCTGGCGAGCGACACGCTCGAACAGATCGCGGAGGGCGGGGGAAACCAAGGCGGCAAAGGAGACGGCGAATCAGCCGATTCCTGACTGATTACATCATACGTATCGGAGGCGAATCGTCGATTTCGTCCGCGTGGCGATCAAGTATTTTCCGGACGACATCGGTTGTCGAGTAGCCCGGCTCGAGCGGGATCGGGAAGACCTCGCCGCCGGCCGCCTCGACAATCTCGCGACCGGCGATCCAATGCGACCAATCGGCGCCTTTGACGAGGACATCCGGAACGATATAGGCGATCAGCTCTTCCGGCGTATCTTGATCGAACAAGGTGACGGCGTCGATCGACTCGAAGGCGGCCAGCGTGGCGGCGCGCTCCCGCTCGGGCAGGATCGGCCGCGACGGACCTTTGAGCCGCTTCACGCTGGCGTCGCTGTTGATCGCAAGGATCAGCCGGTCGCCGCAGTCCCGGGCGCGCTCGAGGACCCGCACGTGGCCGGGGTGCAACAAGTCGAAGCAACCGTTCGTGAAAACTACCTTTTCGCCGTTCGCGCGCCAGCTCTCCCGCCTCGCGCAAAGGGCGTCCCAGTCGAGAACCGTTCCCATACGCTCTGAATTGTACCGGGACGCTCCTCGTTGGTCACACAGGCCTAACTGCTGTTCCTCCACGCGCCGATATCTACGCATGGAAAGGAAACTGCCGCGGATGACGCAGCCGCATTGGCGCAGAGCCGGGGCCTCATCGGAGAGTCATTGGAGAGGTGGTATCTTACGGTCAGAGTTGACGGGCTTGTAAAAGCCTGGTTCGACTCGGATCCGCCTCGCGACTTCGCAAATCCCCTCAAAAGACCGATTGCGCAGCTATGACGCGATTCCTGTACCTTCTCGGCCCCCTCCTCGTACTGTCTCCGTCGGTTGCGGCCGCGGCGCAGGAGGCGGGAGAGCACGGCGGCGAACATGGCGGCGCGGCCGCCTTTTTGTTCGAGTTGGTCGCGATTCTGATCGCCGCCAAGATCGGCGGAGAGCTTTTCGAGCGAATGAGTCAACCGGCCGTGCTTGGAGAGCTCGTCTTCGGCATGCTTCTCGGCAACTTGAATCTGCTCGGGTGGACCTTCATGTCCGGATTCAAGGACGACCAGTTTCTCGCCTTGGCGGCCGAGATCGGGGTCATCCTGCTGCTGTTCGAAGTCGGCCTGGAATCGAATATCGATGAATTGATGGCGGTGGGAGCCTCGGCGACGCTCGTGGCGGTGTTGGGAGTGATTGCTCCCGTCATCCTGGGCTACGGCGTCTCCATCTGGTTCCTGCCGGACGACCCGTGGTACGTGCACTTGTTCGCGGGAGCGACGCTGGCGGCGACGAGCGTCGGGATTACGGCGAGAGTGCTCAAGGACATGCACAAGATGGATACGAAGGAGGCGCGCATCATCTTGGGCGCCGCCGTCGTGGACGATGTCTTGGGCCTGATCATTCTGGCGGTCGTCTCGGGCCTGGTGACGTCGATTTCGGAGGGCGAAGGCGCTGAGTTTGCTGCCGGCCCGATCCTTTGGATTATTTTCAAGGCCGTAGCCTTTTTGGGCATAGCCGTGATCGCGGGTAGGGCGTTGGCCGGTCGGGTGATCAGCTTCGGCTCGCGAGCGCGAGTGGGCGGCATCCCCGTCGTGCTGACGGTTTGCTGGTGTTTCTTGATGGCGGCCCTGGCCGAGACGATCGGCTTGGCTGCGATTGTCGGCGCATTCGCCGCGGGGCTGGTCCTCGACCAAACGCACTACCGCGGCTATAAGTCCATGGAGGCCAAACACGTCGAGGATCTGCTGTCGCCGCTGAGCGCCATCTACGTTCCGGTATTCTTCGTTCTGATGGGCTTGCGCGTCGATTTGAAGGCGTTTTCTTCGGCAAGCGTCCTCGAATTCGCGGCGTTCCTGAGCGTAGCGGCGATCATCGGCAAACAAGTGTGTTCCCTCGGCGTTCTCGAGAAGGGCCTGAATCGCGTGGCGATCGGCGTCGGGATGATCCCGCGCGGCGAAGTCGGGCTGATTTTCGCCGGCATCGGCGCCACGCTGACGGTGGCGGGACGCCCGGTCTTCTCGTCAGAGACTTTCTCGGCGATGATCGTCATGGTCATGGTCACTACCCTGGCGACGCCTCCTTTGCTGAAGATAATCTTCTCGAAGTCAACGACGAAGAGCGGTCCGACGACCAGCGACCATTGAAGCCGCACCCGGACTACTCGGCCTTGCTCTCGATTTTGCGACACTGGGAAGCGGCGCTGGCCTCTGGCGCAGCGCCCGCCGCGAACCGCACATCCCTGATCAGCCATGAAGCTCAATATTCTCGTTTTGCCCGGCGACGGTATCGGCCCTGAAGTCATCCGTGAAGCGATCCGCGTTCTCGAGCACGTAGCCAAAAAGTGGAGCCACGAGCTCAACCTCAGCGAAGGACTGCTCGGCGGCGTGGCCATTCACAAGACCGGCGGACCGTTTCCCGCCGAGACACGCCGGAAAGCGCTCGCGGCCGACGCCACATTGCTGGGCGCCGTGGGTCTTCCGGAGTTCGACGACCTGCCTCCGTCGGAGCGCCCGGAGAAGGGCTTGCTCGACATACGCAAAGCTCTCGACGTATTCGCTAACCTACGGCCGGTGGTTGCGTTCGAGAGCCTGCTCGACTCGTCTCCGTTGAAGAATTCAATCGTCGAAGGGACGGACATCCTGATCGTCCGCGAATTGACGGGCGGGCTTTACTTCGGCGAGCCGCGGGGCGTCGAGATTCAGGACGGCGAGGAAACCGTCATCAACTCGATGGTGTACCGCCGGTCCGAGATCGAGCGCGTGCTGCGGGTGGCCTTCAAGCTCGCACGAGGCCGCCGCAAGAAGCTGAGTTCGGTCGACAAGGCGAACGTACTCGAAAATTCGCAGTTGTGGCGTCGCGTCGCCAACGAGATTGCGAAGGACTATCCGGACGTTCAGCTCGAGCATGTGCTGGTTGACAACTGCGCGATGCAGTTGATTCTGCGTCCGGCGACCTTCGATGTGGTGGTGACGGAGAACCTGTTCGGCGACATCCTGAGCGACGAGGCGTCGGTCCTGGCCGGGTCGATCGGCATGCTGCCGTCCGCGTCGATCGGATATCCCCTCCCCTCCGGGGCGTGGCGAGGCCTCTACGAGCCGGTGCACGGGTCGGCGCCGGACATCGCGGGCCAAGGCCGCGCGAATCCGCTGGCGGCGATCGGGTCGGCCGCCTCGATGCTGAACTACAGCTTTGGGTTGGCCGAAGAAGCGGCGGCGATCGAGCGCGCCATGGAACAAGTGCTCAAGTCTGGAAACGTCACCGCCGACCTCAAACCCAAGGGCGCGGCGGCATCAACGTCGCAAGTGGGCCAAGCGGTTTGTGACGCCATCTGAGCGGCCGCCTCGGGCCGCTCCCCCAACTGGCGCCGCTGAAAGACCCGCCGACGGCGGTCTCTTTCTGAAGAACTAAACCGAAGTCCTAGGGTCCTTTAGGCGCCGGGCCGCCGGTTGCTCGGGAATACCCCAGGGTCACTTAAGGCCACTGTCGAATAGGCCCGACCGCTAGCCGCCCTCAACCATACAGGAGAAAGGAATAGCTCCGTCGCACGAGGTGTCCTAGGGACCCCGAGCGCAGGAGTAGTGATCTCTGAATGAACATCCAGCTCCGTAGCGTCCTGGAGATGGTCCTGGCGGCCTGCATTCTGGCGGGGACGCCTGGCCTGCGCGCCGGGGGAATCGTCCATACGCCAGGCTCCGAGCCGGTAGCCGCTTCTCCTTGGAACGGCGCTCTGGTGGAAGCGCTCGGAACAAGCTATGTAACTTTCGGCGTCGATTACAGCTTTGGGGGCAGCGAAGGAATCTTCTTGGATGAAGCTGTTCCGAAGAAGGCCTTCGCGGGCGTAACAGGGGGCAACATGGACCTGTTGGCCTCGATCGATGGGCGAATCGTCGTGCTGGGCACGACGCAACAGGGTCTGACCAACCGCGTGGAGGTCGTAGCCGGCAACACATTCGGCCCCGGAGTTTTGTTGCTTCAAGCCTTTGACGTCAATAACAACGTAGTCGCGACGGCGACCAACGACAATTTGGGAGTTGGGGCTGGAGACGGACTAGACCGCCTCGTCATCAGCCGGTCGGTGTACGACATCGCGTACTTCAGAATCTCCACTTCCAATAACGATGGGTTCGGCGTCAGACTGGTGACCTTGCACACGCCGATCCACGGCCCGCCCATCGCCTCCATTGCGGCGGTGCCGGAGCCCGGAACACTGCTGATGTTTGGAGCAGGCCTTGGCCTGATCGGGCTAGGGCGCTATCGGCGCAGGGCCGCCTGAGAAGGGGCGCAGCGCCGTCGGACGGTCGCCTCACGGGAAGCTTTTCGCTCGAGGCCGCGCGTTGAGCACCTCGCGATAGAGTTTCCGATACTGGTCCGCCGAATTCTCGAGCGAGTATCTTTCCATCACCAAACGCTGGGCGTTTCGACCGAGACGATCACGCAGATCCTCGGATTCCACCAGGCGCCCCATAGCTGCGGTCAATTCATCCTCGTTCCGCGATTCCACGAGGAATCCCGTTTCGTCGTTTCTGACGACGGCGGGCACGCCGCCGACATTTGTCGACACGATCGCCTTTCTCGCCGCCATGGCCTCCAGCAGAGACAGGGGCAGTCCCTCCGCGGTCGACGCGAGCGCAAAGACGTCCATGGCAGCCAACAATTGCGGAATATCCCGCCTCGCGCCGAGAAAGCGGACCTTTTCGCCCACGTTGAGAGAACCGCACAGCCGCTCCAAGCGGGCCCGCTCCTGCCCATCCCCCACGAGCAGCAGCACGGCGCGAGGATGACTCAACAAGACTTTTGCGAAGGCGGAGACCAAAAGCGCGTGGTTCTTGACCGGGTCAAGCCTTGCAACGCTGCCGATTACGACCTCGTCTCCGGTCAGGCCCAGGGCGGAACGGTCGGCCAACGTAGAACCGAAACGTTGTACGTCGACGCCATTCACGATGGTCCGGACCTTCTCGTCGGGCAAGCCCAGACGGCCCTTGAGATAGTCCGCCGTTTCTTGGTTGACCGCCGTGACGGCCGCACAAAGATTACTCAGGCGTTGGAGCAGCGCTCCCGCGCGGCCGACCTGAAGTGAGAAGTACTCGTGCTCGGTGTGAACGATGGGACGGAATCGCAGTTTGGCGGCGGGAAGGGCATAAACGAGCTCGTGTAGGTGATGCGTGTGAACGATGTCCGGCTGAAAACGGCCCATTGCGCTCCATAGCTTCCGGATGGGATTGAGAAGGCCGCGATTCTCCCGGGCGATGTTCCAAGTAGGCGTCCCTCGATCTCGCAGCTCGTTTTCCAGCAAGCCGCCGCCTTCCAGAGCGGCAACGCCATGAGCGAAGTCCGGCAGCGATTCAACCAGATCGCGAACGACCATCTCGGAGCCGCCGACCTGAAAGGAATAGATGACATGGAAGATCCTTTGAAGCATCCCGCTCAACGATCGCCGCGGCGAGGCGCGCCGCCGAAGTACCAATCATGCCACGAAAGGCCGGCGGGACCAGCGTTTTGACATCGGACCGCCCCATCCGGCGTCCGGGTTGGCTATCAAAGACGTCGGAGGCGATTCAGAGCCGCCGGGCCCTACTGCCTCCAGCCTCGGCGGGCGGTACGGTCGAGCACGGGTCAAAGACCGCCTCTCGAAGCCGGGACTTCAAGGTCGGAATGTTATGATTTTCCTTGCGGTGCGCCGGCAAGCAACGGCGCGGCGCGGCTTCGTCCGAGGTTTGCTCGTACAGCGTTTGCGAAGCGCCTCATACAAAGGCTTCATTTTCTAGTGAAGGGGTCTTAATGTCTCGTCCCAGGATCGTCTGCGTTGTCGGAGCACGGCCGAACTTCATGAAAATGGCCCCCTTAGTTGAACAACTCCGTCAAACGGACGAGTTTGACATCACGTTGGTGCATACGGGTCAGCACTACGACGATCGCATGTCCGGGCTCTTTTTCGAGCAACTCGGACTCCCGAAGCCCGATGTGAATCTCGGAGTCGGGGGCGGTTCTCATGCGATCCAGACCGCTCGTATCATGGAGCTTTTCGAGCCCATCCTCCTCGCGGACAATCCGGACCTGGTTGTCGTTGTGGGTGATGTGAATTCCACAATCGCCTGCGCGTTGACCGCCGCGAAGCTTTGTATTCCGGTGGCGCACATCGAGGCGGGCCTGAGAAGTTTCGACAGAGCCATGCCGGAAGAGATCAATCGGATATTGACTGACTCGATCGCGGATATTCTTTATACAACCGAGCCGTCCGCAAATGAAAATCTTCGAAAAGAAGGTGTCGACGAGCGTCGTATTCAATTTGTCGGTAACTTGATGATCGACTGCCTGCTAAGTAACAGGGACGCTTCTCGCGCTTCGACGGTCTGTGAGGATTTGGGGCTCGCGCCGAAAGAATACGCCGTTCTCACTCTTCACCGGCCATCGAATGTCGACGACGCAGATCGGTTGAAGGGACTTTTGGAAGCGGCCGGACATCTCGCAGCCAGTTGTCCGGTCATTTTTCCTTGTCACCCTCGGACCAGACAACGGATTGAGAGCCTAGGTCCCAAAGATTGGATCGAGATCCAGGGTCCGGCGAGGAATGGAGTTGTAACTCTTACCGAGCCTCTTGGATACTTGGACTTTCTCAGGCTGGTCAGCGACGCTCGCATGGTCTTGACGGATTCCGGCGGCCTTCAAGAAGAAACCACAATACTACGAGTGCCTTGCTTGACGCTTCGAAATGAAACCGAACGGCCAATCACAGTGACGTCGGGCTCTAACCGTATCGTAGGAACGGACAGGGACGAGATCATCGCCGAGATTGACCGCGCGTTGGCCTCGCCCGAGGCGACCTACGGCGTGCCTGAACTTTGGGACGGTCACGCGGCGGAGCGCGTCGTCGCCAGCCTCCGTGTTTTCCTTGAACAACGTCGGCCTCCGGGCGCCCAGTAGGATATTCGCCGCCATCCGTAGCTCAAATGGAGAACAAGGAGCTCGAGCGCGCAGTCTTATTCGTCACGGGCGTATTCCCGCCGGTGAACACGGCGGGGTCGTTCCGCCTGATGCGATTTGTCCGCTGGATGAGCGAACAAGGGTGGGGAGTTGACGTTCTAACCGTCGAGCCTGACGGGCGCGAGCCGCTTGACCCGGAACTGGAGCGCCGAATCCCCGGCGAAATCCGAGTGCATCGCACTTCAGCGTTCTACCCCCTGCGAAGACTTGCGCGGTTGAGGAATCGATTCCGGCGGCGCCGCGACGTAGCCGCAAACGATTCGCAGCCGGCGCCGGCCGGACTCGGCGGCGGAAGATCCTCCGGAGGTTTGCGTTCCCTGGTCGTCGATTTGATGACCAGTCCTGACGATCAGGTTGGCTGGCTTCCTACGGCGGCGATGAAGGGAATAGCGCTCGCACGGAAGCACGGACACCAAGCGGTCGTCAGTTCGGGCCCGCCGCATACGGCTCATCTCATCAGTTTGATTGTAAAAAAGTTCGCCGGCCTGCCCTGGGTCGCCGACTTTCGAGATCCTTGGTCGCGGTCGCCTTGGATCGGCCGCAGCGGGTTCTCAGCTTCTCTGAACCGCCGGGCGGAATCGGTTTGCGTTCGGCATGCGGATCGTCTCGTGCTGAACACACCTCAAATGCGAGAGGAATTTCGTTCTTCTTATCCTGACGCGCCGGAGCATAAATTCCAGTGCGTGACGAACGGCTTCGAAGAAGACTTGCTCGATCTTCGTGCGCCGGAGCGGTCGAGGGAGAGAGGGCGATCGATTAGAATCACCCACGCCGGCAACCTGTACGGCCAAAGGGATCCGTCCCCGCTACTGAAAGCCGCGGCCGAGCTCGTGCGCGGAGGTCGCCTGCGCAGCGATGGTTTGGAGATGGTTTTTGTCGGAGCGGTCGAACCGGACATTCGACTCCGCGAGACGGCGGAAGAACTGGGCCTGGCCGGCATGGTGCGGATCTTGCCGAAGATGCCTCACCGCAAGGCGTTGGAGCTTCTGGCGCAATCGGACATCCTATTGCTCATCCAGCCCAAGACGGCTGTTCAAACGCCGTCGAAGCTTTTCGAATACATGGCTTTGAAATTGCCGATCTTAGCGCTAACCGATCCTGGTGCGGCGAGGGAAATCATCGAACGCGGGCGGCTCGGCATTGCGGCGTCTCCCAACGACGAGGCAGGCGTCCGAGAGGCGCTGGCGGAGGTGACGGGAGGGACGTATCAGTTTCTACCCGACGAGGACTTCATCCTCAGCTACTCGGGGAACCGCTTGTCGAGCGCCTTTGAGCGGATCGTCATTGACGCTTTGTCGAACGGGTCGTGATCGGAAATTTGTAGGCCTATGCTAATTTCGCCGCCCAATCGAGATAGGTTTCGCATAGCCTCTCACCGATCACCGACCAATCGTAACGCCTTTCAACGAGACTGATTCCAGCCGCGACGAGGTCTTTCTCCAACCGCGGCTCGGTCCGCAGTCGGGCCACGGCATCGACCCACTCGGATTTATGGGCCGCCCGCAGCAGGTGCACCCCAGCGGTTGCGTTCAGTCCCTCGTAGCCGACTTCGGTTGAAATCACGGGCACTCGGGCGGCCATCGCCTCCAATATCTTCAGGCGCGTTCCGCCGCCGGTCGTGAGAGGCACGACTGCCGCAACGCTTTCCGCGTAGTAGGGCAGCACATCAGGCACCGTTCCGGTCACCTCGACGCCGGGCAGGTGACCCAGAGCCGTCACGTCAGGCGTCGGCTTGGCTCCCACCAGCGTGAGCGTGAGGTCGGGAAACCGCGAGCGAATGTCGGGCCAGTCTTCTTTCGCAAATCGTATTGCCGCGGCCGCGTTTGCGTGATAGTTCATGGAACCGACGAAAACGAGCCGAAACCGATGTTTGGAAGAACAGTCCGCAGCGGAGAACCGCGCTACGTCCACGCCGTTCTCGATTACGGCGATGCGCGCGTGCGGCGCTCTGGACGCAAGCAAACGCCTCTCACGCTCGCTGCAAACCAAATGACCGCCGGACCCCGCCAGCAAGCGATCCTCGAAGCGCGCCCACTTTGCAGCGGTCAGCTTCGCATAAAGAGAGCGGACGAAAGTCGCCTCGGCGCTGTACCGAAGAAGCAGTTCGGATTCGATATTGTGCCAGTTGAAGACCGTCGTGGAATTGGGCGACAGTTCTGAGAACAGCCGGTCAAACCGACCTAAGTGCAGCCCATCAACGTGTATCAGATCGTATCGTTGCTCGCGGAGGGCGCGGCCAATGACGGCGGCCATCTCACGAGAGTGGTAGTTGAGGACAGGAAGCGGGAGCGGACCTACCAGGCCGGCCGCGATCTTGGCAAGAGAATACGGCTGCGGCGGAGATACGAATGTCGACCTGACGGCAAAACCTCAACGCATCGCGCGCGGATTGCTCTTCGACGCCCGAATGGAATCCGATGAAAGTAAGATCGAAACGCTCCGCAAGGGCCTTGGCGAAGTAGTAATCGCGGAGACGCGCGCCGCCGGAGAGCGGCCAGTTCTGGCGCGGCGTGACATACAGAATGCGCATCCGAACGCGGCTCAGGCTGACGCCTTTCACCTTTACCCCAATAATAGCTGCCGCCCCGTGCTACACCGGAGAACCTTGCTGCAGACGCCGCCACAGGCGAAGATCCCGGGACTTTTCAAACGGCAGCCGCCCCATCGCGATGTCGATCATGTCGCGAAAGTATTCCGCGAAGGCGGCTTCCGACAAATACTCCAGGGCGGCGGCGCGCGCGTGAGCTCCCATTTCGCGCGCTTCCGTTGGGTCGCTCAAGATCCGCCGCAGCTTCTCCGCGAGGTCTTGGCTGTCGCCGGCTTTCACGATCAAGGCCTCGCGACCGTCGTCCAAGTAGTGGGGGATGCCGTCGACCGCCGCCGCGACGATCGGCTTCGCCGCCGTCATCGCCTCGATAACGACCCTGGGCATGCCTTCGGCCCGCGAAGGACAGGCCAGGACGCGGCAAGCTTGGACCATTTTCAGGGCCTTTGAGTGAAGAACCGGCTTTAAGATCTCGATGCGAGGATCGCCCGCCGCCAGATCTCGAAAATAGCCCTCGTCGTGGCTGTATCCGACGACCGTCAACTTCAGATCGGGGAACTCGTCCTCTATGCTCTTAAATGCCTCGATCGCCAAGTCGACGCCCTTCCGATAAAATGGACCGCCGAGTACGAGAATCGCGTTATTCGACTCTTCCCCGATTTCAATTGATGAAACCGCCGTGTAGTAGTGGAAGGCGCTTATTTTTTCACGAGGGATATCGACGACATCCCGCAACTGGCCTGGAAACAGTAGCCTCAGACGATCGGCGGCTCGAGCAATGAAAGGGCTCGTGGTCTTAGAAACGAACAGCTTGATTCGATCCTGACGGCCGGGAATAGCCGAGTTGTATTGATATGACGTTATCGGATTTGCGGGGAAGTCGACGATGAGAGGAGCGCCGGTCAGAAACCTTAGGAACAGACCGGCGTAGGCTGTTGTGAAAGGACCGTAGGCGACGATCGCATCCACCCGTTGTTTCGTTCGATGAAGTTTCCATCCGTGAAAGACGTAGAAAGCGAACGTGAGGAACGCCTTGAGCGGGAAGGGCCAGTGATAGCTTCGCACCCTGTGGTATTCGAAACGCCCGATCTTCGTCGCCGCCTTCTTCTCTCGTTCCCACGTAGGACTCAGGATGTAACCGCTGAGGCAAGTGGATAGCGATAAGAATTCATTGTCGTTCGGATCGATCGGTACGGGACTGGGAAACAGGCATAGGATGTTGGGATCTTGCATATGCTCCAGCCGCGGTCGAATGCGATCCTAGCTCAAGTCACGGCGCCGGCGCCGAAAAGCCCGCTACGACGGCGCGGAACCCCTAGTGTAACTCGGGTTGAACAGCCGAGCGCCGCGTTGCCGTGGGCCCGAGAGGATTCGGACCTCCTTATCCTTGGCGTCCGTCCCTGCCTCCTAAGACCGAGCTAGGACGGTCCGATAGATGCGCATCACCGATTCTCGGTGGACCTCCGGGGTAAAGCGATCCGCCGCCTCTTGCTGCGCTCGAGTCGCCAGTCGGCGCGCGAGGGATTCGTCGGAGAGCATCCGCTGCAAGGCGTCAGCGAGCGGCTCCGCGCGGCCCGGCGCGACCACCAGCGCACTGACGTTGTCGCTCACTACGTCCGGCACTCCGCCCACGTTCGTCGCGATGGAGGGCGTTCCCGCGGCCATGGCCTCCAACAGGACGTTCGGACATCCTTCGCTGAATGACGGCAGGACCATCGCCGTGGCCAGCGCATAAAACGGGCCGATGCGTTTGCGGTAACCGGCGAAGACGACTTGCCCGCTGAGTCCCAAGCGGTCGACCATCTCCGAAAGACGAGCCCATTCCGGCCCCTCCCCTACGAACACAGCCTTCAGGTCCGGCGCCGTGTTCCGGCCACGTAGAATTTTGAGCGCCTCTAGAAATACGGCGTGTCCCTTTTCTTTGGACATCCGACCCACCGCGAGAAGAACCTTCTCAGATCCCGTCAAGCCCAACTCCCGCCTCAAGTCGAGAACTTCCTGCGGATCACATGGAGGGATCCCGTCGACGGCGTTGGGCAGAACCGACGTCTTACTCGATGTGACGCCGATCCGCTGCAGATCGCGCGCAAACGCCGTACACACGGTAACAACCTGATCGGCGTTTCTTAGGGACACCCGATCGAGCTGGTTGTAGAGCTTCATCTTCACATCGGTCGCGGTGTAGCCGTGATGAAATGCGATCCATTTTGTTGCGGCCGGTCTTGAAATCAGGTTGACCAAGAAATGCGATTTTACGCCGTGAGTCTGAATGATGTCGGGTTCGACGTCTTTAACGAGGGTTTCGATCAGTCGCGGAACGCGGAGGTCAAACCGGAAACGCTCGGGGATGACGAACAGCTTCAATCCCGCATCGGCGACTTCCCGCGCAAAGGCGGTGTCGTTCCGATCTGCTAGCGGCCCGCGGCCGAAAGTCGCGATGTCGACGCGAACGGGCTCCTCTCGGTTCGCGGCCGCTAACCGTCCGAATCGCAGAAGGTTCTTGGCGGGTCCTGTAAGCGTCTGCGCTTCAATGAACGCCAGTATACGCATCGACGTGGGTCTTACCCAGCGAACTCTTCGGGAGCGGCTTCAACAAGAGCCTTTCCGCTCTCATGTGCACCGCAGATTTGCCAGCAGCGGTTGTACTTGACCGCCGCCTCGAACAGGTGGCCACAATCTCGGAGGTGTAATCGGGCCAGCCACAGCGCCCCGTGGAGCCTGCTCCTGCTCAATAGATCGTCGGGAAAACGGCTCTCTTTTAGAACAGCAATGCCTCCCGCCATTTGCTTCGCTCTCAATGCCGTTCGCCTGGCCACGTCCGGCTCCCACTGGGTCACGGCACTGGACGGAAGCGGACAGGGCTCGTGATCCGGGTAGGCCTGCCAAGGTATCGATCTGATTTCCTCCCTAAACTCTTCGAACCACATCATATAGAAGTGATGCCGGAGTCCGTCGTCAATGCGGCCTGAGGCAAAAATGGCGGCCACGTTCGCATCGAAGAACGGAAGCTGATACTCGATGCGCGTCTTGTCGACATTTTCAAAATGCCCGGCGAGGTGCCGTCGTTGATCATTTCTAATCAAGAAGTAGTACAATTCCCTTCCGGGATCGTCGCATCGCAGACACTCGAGTTCTTCCAACATGCCACGCTTCGGCATCTCAATCGCTCGCGCTCGACGCGTTCGAGAAAGAATGCCCGCTCCCACGCTGGTGAACTGTTGCGCGAGAAACTCTTCGACCGCCGCCTCTCGCCGGCCCGCCCTGAGCGCTTGCACCATCGCTTCGGTCAAATAGACATGGCCGCCAATCACGCTGCCCCCGTCGCCGCCCCAAATGGTTCGGCGACGCTCGCCGGCGGAATACGGCTCCGAGTCGCCACGTGCGACCGCAGCGGCGACCAACCTTGGCCAATCCTCGCCCCCGCCTTCCACCGAATTTACCGATCGTTCGAAGTGGTTTGTTCCGATGCGATCCGCGGCTTGCCGAGCTAAGCATTCGTCAGCCCAGCCCGCTGGAGAGAAATTGTACGTATTAACTTTAGTTCCCAATTCCAGCAGCGCCCCGACGACACATCTCGAGTCCAATCCGCCGCTTAGGAAAGCGTTCACGGTGTCGTCAGATCGTAAGCGAAGGCGGACAGCTCTGCTGAATTCTTCGGAGAGACGCTTGGCTAAAGTCGGGGCAGCCTCGCACGCCGTTTCGATCTCATCCAAACGGAAGTATGCCCTGCTTCGAATGCGCTCACCGCGGCCGAAGTCGACAATCTGACCGCCGCTCATTGCCTTCACCTGTCGATACGCGGTTCGCTCTCCAAGAGGAAATCCAAACGCCACCGTTTCGACTAGGCCTCTTTCGTCGACATCAAGGGCTAGAGAAGGACAATTCTCGATGATCCGAAGAGCCGATGTCACAATGACGGCATCGCCATCAGTCCAATAATACATTGGACGAACTCCGAGCTTGTCCGTAAAAATCGAAAGGTTCCCGTCATGAGCGAACACGCCGCAGAACGTGCCTCGTGCGCGCTCTAGGACGCTCCAATCATCAGCTTTGAACCGCTCGTGAGCCGCCTGCAGCTCTGCAAGGCGGCTTTCCGTGATGAGCGCGTCCATCTCGTCGCCGTCTAGAATCAACTCGCCGGCTAAGAGCGACAGGGCGCCTTTGTCGTCGACGAACCCGGGCGATTCGTACGCGCCGGTTTCGACTTTTACGAAATACGAGCTCGGCTGTTCAAATACGTGAACAGTGTTCCTCGCGTCTCTCGACGCCGCGGCTCTTACTTCGTCGCAGATCGACCGACGAAGCCGACGTCGGTCGCCTGTTAGAAATAACCCACATATTACACTCATTTCAAGTGGCCTGTCCCTTCCCTGAGCGGCGCAATCCAGCATCTGCAAGCCCTAGTCATTTCGATCGCTGGTATTCGGCGCGACCCTGCGCCCGGCTCAGTCGCTCGACATATCGTACCCGCGGAGCATCTCGAGATCTTGTGAGTCTGCCAATTCGGCTCGATTGTCAATGTGGATGTCTTCTCGCCGGCGGGCCGCGACCTCGATATGAAGTCGCGTAGCAAAGGGTTCTCATTCGGGAACGGCGCCTCGGTCTGCCCTGGGAGATCCCGCGCCAAGCCGATCGCCGTGCCCGACGACGCAGTCCACGGACCGTCACGATTCCGGCCACTGTCCACAGTGGACCATAATACACCACGACCCCTAACGAACGGCCCTTTGAGACAAGGCTCCGCGACACCCGGATTTGTCTCAAGCCGACACCCGTGCGGCGACCGGCGATGCGGTACACTGGGGGCCAGGAGATCGTAAACGTCCGGCTGCACCGCGTCTGCGTGAGTTCAGATATCGGTTATGCCCTCCAGAGCACATGGGGTGACAAGTGAATCCTAATGACATTCGCTCTATCCGCACGGTCTTTTTATAGTTCGCTGTGACGCGAGCTCCTCTCAGTCTCGCCGTAGCCGCTAACATTGCCTCCCACGCGGTCGCGGTCGTCCTCAGCTTTGTCATTTCTCCGATGCTCGTCCGCGGTCTTGGAGTGGACCGCTACGGCGCTTGGGCGATGGTCGGGGAAATCTTCGCCTACTACGTTCTTCTCGATTTCGGACTTAGAAGCGCTGTCGCCCATTACACGGCACGATACTTTGCGCAGCAGCGAAGATTCTCGTGCGATAAACAGCCTGGCGACGGCTTTTTGGGTTCTATTGCTTCTCGGCGCGGTCGGCGGGCTTGCCGGCGTGGGTTTTGCTTACATCGCCCCGGACCTGTTCTCCATCGGCGAGATCCCGCGGGCCGAGTTCTCGCTGGCGATGAGCATCATGGCGGCTAACGTCGCCTTCGACCTTCCGATGCAGGTCTTCGCCGGCGCCCTTGTCGGCCGTCAACGCCTGGATCTCACGAACCTCGCGGAAATCGGAGCTCAGTTGGTCAGCGCCGCGGCTATCTTAGTCGTCCTGCATGGAGGCGGCTTGTTGGTAGCGGTGAGCATTGCGCAAGGGAGCGGCCGCGTGCTTCGCTGGATCGCCCTGCTTGTCGCGGCCAAGCGCTGCGTTCCGGGCTTCTCTGTTTCCCCTCGCTACTTCTCGCGAATTGAGCTGGACTCTCTGGTTGGGATCGGCAGCCGCAAGATCGTCATGGACATCGCCGGGCTGGTTTCGAACCGTGCGGATCTGCTCGTGACGAGTTCCTTTTTGGGGCTGCAATGGACCGGGTACTATAACCTGGGGCGCGCCCTCGCTAATGCCGTAAGGTCCGCCAATTCCGCTCTCGGGTTGGCTTTTACTCCGCGACTGACGGAATTGCACGCAAAGTCAGCGACGGAAGAATTGCACCGATCCTTCTTGTTTCTAACATCCTTATCTGCAGTATTTTCTTGGGTGTCGGCCGCCTGCGTCATTTTTTTTGCGCAGCCGTTTATCAGGCTTTGGGTCGGATCGCAATTCTTAGCGGGGCCTGTCGCCATGCGAACCGATACGGTGGCTATCATCCTCATGCTGGCTGCGCTGCCGCGAATGATCCAGAGCAGTTCATGGCAACTCGTATTCGCCTCCGGACAGCTTTCTTACCTAGCGCGGCTGGAAGTGATGAGTGCGATTGTCAATTTGGTCCTAAGCCTGATCTTGGTGCGCCCTTTGGGCCTGGCCGGAGTTGCCCTCGGAACGTTGATCCCGAGCATCCTGTTTACCGGCGTCTTGCTTCCCATTCATATATCGAAGGAGTTTGGCATCAACCGGAGCGAATGGGCGCCTCGAGTCGTGCTGCGGCCGCTGGCGGCCGCGGCGGTGACGGCCGGGGCAATCCTATTCATGCGCTGGGTTCGGGAGCCGGCTTCATGGCCGGTGATGGCCGTTGAGTGCGCAATGACATCGGTCATCGCCGCGTTCTTGACCTTCTACGGAGGATTGGATCGGTCAGGGCGAAATGAGGCGCTTCGGCGCATCCGGAGCCTCTCCCTGCGGTAGGCCCGGGCGTCAAAGTCTTGTAGCGCCCCTGATGCGGCCATGGGGGGCAATCGAAGCGAAAGCTCAGAAGCGACGGCGCCAAGTCGCCGGAGGAATGGTCGGGGCGCGGGGATTCGAACCCCGGACCTCCTGCTCCCGAAGCAGGCGCGCTACCAGGCTGCGCTACGCCCCGACGGTTTTGACAAGGGAGCTACACCGAGTGTATCTGATCGGAGACGCTAGCGCCATGAGGCGCCCCGCTCCTTGAGAAAGTCGACCACGGGGCGATGGCCGCCCCGCGCCGCAAAGGCGATGACGGGCTGGTCCTCGCGGCCGTGACGGGCGTTGACGTCGGCGCCGCGCTCGACGAGCAATCGAACGATTTCGAGGTGACCTCGATCGGCGGCCAAAATCAACGGGGTCGCGCCCTCATACTGGCTCACGTTCACATCCGCGCCGCCCTCGAGCAAGGCGTGGCAGACTTCGACGTGTCCGCCGCTCGCCGCCCAGGTCAACGCCGTGTCGTCCCAATCGTCGCGCGCGTCGGGATTGACCCCTTTCGCCAGCCAGCCGCGGACCTCGTCGACGTCGCCGCGTTTAGCGGCGTCGAACCAAGCTGGGTCCGTATAGCGACCGAGGATCTTCTTGAAAGTCGTCAGCACCAAGCCACAGCCTACCAGGATGGAGCGAGTGATAGCATAGTGGCGCTTCAACGACCTTATGCCTTCCACCCATCGACGCAGCTTCCTCAAGACGATCGGGGGCGCCGCGCTGGTAACCGCCTCCGCGGCGACGCCGCAGCAGAAGATCGTGTCCATTGAGGCGATTCCGATCAGCCTCCGTCCCGGCAATTCACAGGGCAAGTTGCCGACGTTCTCCGGGCCCTACGATCCCAGACGTTGGCGCTACACCGGTCCCTTCGCTCAGCTTGCCGGGGCGATTATCGTCATCGTCAAGACCGACCAGGGCGTCACCGGGTTCGGGATGGGCGCGGGCGGCGCCGTCGCCCGCGAGATCATCCACGGCCATCTGCGCAACCTCCTGATCGGGTCGAATGCGCTCGACGTCGAGCTGCTGTGGGACCAGATGTACTCCTCCGGCAACGCTTACGGGCGACGCGGCGTCTTCGTGATGGCGCTCAGCGGCGTCGATAACGCATTGTGGGACATCCTAGGAAAGGCGACCGGCGAGCCGATCCACCGCCTGCTCGGAGGATCGACGAAGGAGAAGGCGCCGTCGTACTTCACCAGCGCCGATCCCGAAACGGGCCTCGAGCTCGGCTTCGAACACTTCAAGATGCCGGCGAGCATCCTGGGCGACCGGCGCGAAGGGCGCGAGCGTATGGCCAAGACCGTCGACGCGCTTCGCGAAGTGCGCCAACAGATCGGCCCCGAACGCAGCTTGATGATCGACTGCAGCTCGCGCTGGGACGATGTCCCTTACACGAAGGAGATGGCGCGCCGCCTAGAGGATCTGAATCTCTATTTTATCGAGGAGCCCTTGCAGCCCGACGATATCCTAGGCTACGCGCAGCTTGTCCGCGAGATCGACTCAACACTGATCGCCAGCGGCGAGCACGAGTACACGCAATACGGCTTCGAGCTGCTGCTCGAGCACAAGGCGGTCCAAGTCGTGCAGCCCGACGTCACTTGGTGCGGCGGGGTGACTGCGCTGCGGAAAATCGCCGTGATGGCCGGGGAGCGCGGACTGGCGTTCATTCCGCACCGGGGCGGCAGCATCTGGGGCCTGCCGCTCGTGCTCTCCACGCCGCACGCGCCGTTGGCCGAGAGCTTCGGTACGGGCGACCCGAACGCTAACGACTTGATGCTTGCCATGAGCTCTCGCTTCGAGGACGGCCACTACTTTCCGTCAGACCAGCCCGGCTTCGGCGGCGATTTGACCGAGGGACTGATCCGCAAGCACGCTGTGGCTTGATACTGAGTAGGGGAGAGTTTTGACCGAACGCGGACCGACGGAAGCGACTGCTGCCTGGCGGCGTCGGCTCGACGCTATCGTCGATGGCCTCGAAGGCGAGCTGCGTGCGGTCCGTCGGCATCTCCACAGCCATCCCGAGCCGAGCAACGAAGAGCGGGCCACTGCGGAGTACGTTCGCAATCGTCTCGAGGCCGCCGGTCTGACCGTTCAGCCGGCGTCCGGTTGCCACGGGCTCATCGTCGATTCCCCTCGTGCCGTCGTGGGCAAGCGGTCCGCGATTCGCGCCGACATGGATGCGCTCCGGCTGCGCGATCTCAAGCACGTCGAGTATCGCAGCCAGGTGGAAGGCGTGATGCACGCCTGCGGGCACGACGCTCATACGACCGCCGTCCTCGGCGCCGTTTTGGCCCTGGATCAGCTCCACCGAGAGAACGCCCTGCCCTGGCCGGTCGCCTGGCGAGCAATCTTCCAGCCGGCCGAGGAAACGGCCGACGGCGCCGCCGCGATGGTCGCCGCCGGGGCGACCGAAGGCCTCCGCTCCATCTTCGCGCTCCACGTCGACCCCTCTCGCGACGTTGGGCGTATCGGCGTCCGCAGCGGTCCGCTCACCGCTTCCTGCGATTGGCTCCGCATCACGCTCACAGGGCGCGGCGGCCACGGCGCTCGGCCGCACGAGTCCAACGATCCCATCGCCGCCGCGGCGCACCTGGTCAACTTGATCTACAGTCTGCTGCCGCGCTCGATCGACAGCCAAGAGCCGGTCGTCGTGACGATCGGCCGGATCAATGGCGGCTACAGCGCCAACGTGATCCCGGAGCAGGTGGAACTCGAAGGTACGCTGCGAGCGCTCGACGAAGGGGTGCGCGAGGCGACGCGCGAGCGTCTGCGGCGCTTGACGCGCGGCATCTCCGAAGCATCGGAAGTCGCGATCGACATTGAATTTTCAGGGCGCCTCGACGCCGTAGTCAATGACCCAGCGGCGACGGCGATCATTCGGCGGGCGGCCTCGGAAACGATCGGAGCTGGAGCCGTCGACACAATAGCGAGGCCCAGCATGGGCGGCGAGGATTTCTCCGGTTACTTGCGCCATGTGCCGGGGGCGATGTTTCGGCTAGGAGTGCGTTCGGCCGACGTCGGCGGAGCTCCGCTGCATTCGCCGCAGTTCGACATCGATGAGCGCGCCCTCCGGATCGGCGCGGCCGTGTTGGCGCGCTGCGTGGTCTTGGATCAGGAGCCGCGCGGCTAGAAGGAATCGCGGCATGGCGAAACTCCACTTCACCTCAAACGCCAGCCCGACGATCGGCGTCGAAATCGAGCTGGCGCTGGTTGACGTCCAATCGACGGCCTTGACCAGCGCGGCCCCGATAATCATCGAACGTACTCCGCAAGAGCTCGCAGGGTCGGTGAAGCCTGAGCTGATGCAGTGCTACATCGAGATCAACACGGGGGTTTGCAACTCGGTCGACGAAGCGCGGCGCGACCTGGCCGAAAAGCTGCGGGCGGTCGAGACGATCGCGGACCAGCTCGGCGTCGGGTTGCTGTGGAGCGGAACGCATCCGTTCTCGACCTGGGAAGAGCAGTCCGCCACCGAGGACGAGCGCTACGCGCGCTTGCTCGACCTGTTGCAGGATATGGGACGCCAGCTCGTGACCTTCGGGCTGCATGTGCATGTCGGCGTCGAATCCGGCGACAAAGCCGTCATGATCTGCGACCGCATCATGCGCCACCTCCCTCTGCTGGTGGCCTTGAGCTGTAACAGCCCGTGGTGGAACGGCCGCGTCAGCGGACTCCAGTCTCATCGCTTGAAGATCATGGAAGGCCTGCCCACCGCCGGCTTGCCTCCGTTAATGCGCAACTGGAGCGAGTACGTCTGGCTGGTCAATCACCTCGAAGAGACCGGGTTCATCAATTCGATCCGCGACATCTGGTGGTTTGTTCGGCCGCACCACAACTTCGGTACGGTCGAAGTGCGGGTTTGCGACATGCCGGGCAAGCTGGAGGATGTCGCCGCCATTACCGCCCTCATCCATGCGCTGGTGTGCGGCCTTTCCGACGACATCGAAGAGGGCGCCTACCAACACGACAGTCACCCGATGCTGGTGCGCCAAAACATGTGGCAGGCTGAGCGTTTCGGCCTCGACGCCATGCTCATCGACTCGACGACCTACGAGCCCCGCCCGGTGCGCGAGATGATCCGCGAGTTGGTCGATCTCCTGATTGAGCGGCCCGCGCCTGCGGGAGTCCGGGAGGGCCTCGAGCGTGTTCGCCGGTGGACGACCGAGCCGACCTGGGCGCAGCGGCAGATGGAGTTTTACCGGGAAACCGGATCGGTCCAGGACACGATTCGCCGGATGCTGCGCGAGTCCCGCCTCTCTGAAACCTGACGCGTCTCTGTCGTGCTTCCGGCGACTCGTGCGCCTCTACGGATGGAGGACGAAACAATGACTGTCGCTCAAGCAACGGTGCGAACCGCTCGGATGAGCGAAACCACGGCGTGTATCGAAACCCTCACACGCGCCTTCGAGTCCAACCCGGTCTGCAACTGGGCATGGAGCGATCGCGCGCGATACCGCGAAGCCTTTCCTCGATTCTGCAAAGCATTCGGCGGGGCCGCCTTTGAATCCGAGACCGCACATATCGAGGGGGCCTGCACCGGCGTCGCGTTGTGGCTGGAGCCCGGTGCGCAGCCGGATGCGCAAGCGGTAGTCGAGCTCATCGTGGAAACGGCGCCCAAGCAGGTGCAGGAGCCGCTTTTCTCCATCTTCGAGCAGATGGATGCGTACCACCCGCGCGAGCCGCATTGGCATCTACCCCTGATCGGCGTGCACCCCTCCGCGCAAGGGCGCGGCATCGGCTCCGCTCTCTTGCGGCATCAATTGAGACGTTGCGACGAGCAACAAACGACGGCGTATCTCGAGGCGACGAGCCCGGCCAATGTCAGACTCTACGAACGGCATGGGTTCGTTGAGATGGGCCGCATTGAAGCCGGAGGTTCGCCGCCGATCACCCCGATGGTGCGAGTACCGATGTCGCAGTTGCCCTTTACTTCCGCAAGCCGAACGTAAACAGCGCATTGCCCGCGGCGACCGTCACCAACTGATCGTCGCCGGCGGACTTGTAAGTGATCGGCGTGTTCACGATCCGGCCGCCCAGGTTCACGCGCCAGAGCTGATGTCCGTTGAAGGCGTCAAGCACGAAGAACGCCCCTTCGAGGCTGCCTGAAAACAGCACGTCGCCCGAGGTCGAGATCAATCCGCTCTCGGTCACGCCGGTCATCTTGAACTCCCACTCGAGCTGACCGGTGTCGGGAGTCAGCGCGCGCACGGCGCCGTAGCCCGGCACATCGTCTCGCATCGGATCCGGCCACACGCCGCGCGGCAAGCTGCCCACGTAGCGATTGCCCTTGGTGTAGGTCGGATCGCCCTTGTGATAGACGCTCGAGTATTCCCAGCTCGACAAATAAAACAGTCCTGTCTTGGGGTTGTACGAAGGCGCGTACCAGTTCGTTGCGCCCTGCACGCTCGGGTAGGTCCGCGTGCCGTCGTGCGACGGTTCGGCCGCTTTGATTCGATTCGGACGCCCCTTCGCGTCGACGCCGTTCGTCCAGGTGACCTTCACGAAGGGCTCACCGAGCAGGAATTCACCGGTCGCGCGGTCCAGCACATAGAAAAGCCCGTTGCGATTGCCCCACATCATGAGCTTGCGCTGCCGTCCCTTCCACTCGCGGTCGACCAGCACCGGGACCTGCACCGAGTCCCAATCCCACTCGTCATGCGGCGTGAACTGGAAGTGCCATTTCAGGGTTCCGTCGTCGGGATCGAGCGCCACCACGGAGTCCGTGTACAGGTTGTCGCCCTCGCGCACGTCCCCGTTCCAGTCCGGCGACGGGTTGCCGACGCCCCAGTACATCAAGTCCAGGTCAGCGTCGTACGAGCCGGTCACCCAGATCGAGCCGCCGCCCTTTTTCCAAGAATCGCCGGCCCAGGTCTCGTGCCCTTTCTCGCCGGGTCCGGGGATCGTATTGAAGCGCCAAACCTCGTCGCCGTTTTTCGGATCAACGGCGGTAATGAACCCGCGGATGCCGTACTCACCTCCGGCCGCGCCGAAGATCACCTTGTCTTTCACGACGATCGGCGCCACCGTCAGCGAGTATCCGCTCTCCGGATCGACGACTTGCTTCTTCCACTTCATGGCCCCTGTCGGCGCATCCAGCGCGATCAGGTAGCCGTCGATCGTTCCCATGAACAGCGTGTCGCCCAAAATCGCCAGTCCGCGGTTGACCCGCCCGCAACACACGTTCACCTTGGTGTCGAGCACGTGCGTGTACTTCCAATACTCACGGCCGGTCGCGGCATCGAGCGCCGACCACGTCGTTCGGCATCAGCGAGACGTACATCACGCCGTCGACCACTAAGGGAGTCGACTCGAACTTTTCCAGCGAAGGCGACTGATAGACCCACTTCAGCTCGAGTTGACCTGCGTTCTCACGGTTGATTTGATCCAGCGGCCGGTAGTGGCGGCTGTCGTACGAGCCGTTGTACGTCAGCCAGTTGCCCGGCTCGGAGTCGGCGTTGCGGATTCGCTCCGAGGTGACTTGCCCCGACAGCGCGGCGACGCCGAGAACGAAAAGCAGCAGTCCTTTCGGGTTCATGACGTCTCTCCTCATTGGCGCAGATTCGCCAGAAACGCAACCAGGTCTTCAAACTCTTTCGGGGTGAAACGGCCTTCGAACGACGGCATCGTCGACTTGCGCAGCACCTCGTACTCCGCCAGATCGTCTTTCTGATACGACACCAGCCGCTGGTCCGAATCGAGGATCTGGATGGAATAGGTGTCCTCGTTCAGCCGCCGGCCGAACACCTTCTTGCCGGCCTTGGTCTTGCCCTCGATGAACCAGTGCTGCGGCAGAACCTTCTCGTTGGGACGCAAGATCGACGACTCCAAGTGCGCCAGCGAACGCTGAGCGCCGATGTCGCTCAAGTCCGGACCCGTGCGCGAACCCGTGCCGTCGACCATGTGACAGCTCTGACAGCCGCCCTTGCCGAAGAAGAGCTTCTCGCCCGCCGCCGAATCGCCTTTGGCCTGCGAAGCCGCCTTGCCTTCGCTCAGCGAGCGGACGAAGGCGACCAACTGCCACATCTGCCGACCGTCGAAGAAGACGCCCGGCATCTCGGTTCCGGGGATGCCCTCGGAAATGACGCCGAACAGATCTTGGTCTGACGTGGCGTAGCGAAAGCGCCCCTGCGTCAAATCCGCTCCGCGGCCGCCCGCGCCGTCGGGCCCGTGGCATACGGCGCAGTGCGAGTGGAAGATGCGGCCGCCGGCCGCAACGTCTTCCTTCGTGTTGTAGGGATTGGTGAGCCCGGCTACACCGTGCTGCGCCCAGGCCGATGGGCCAAGGGCAAGCGCCAGCGCCGCGGCGAATAAGAGCTTCATGGCGAACACTCCAACGAGAAGTCCGCCGCTATCTTACCGGATGCCGAAAGAATGCCGAAACAGTCAATCCATGATGCGCAGATCGCGCCCGGTCATCTCCGGCGGCTGTTCGACGCCCATCACGCCCAGGATCGTGGGCGTGATGTCGCGCAGCGAACCCCCGTCCTTGAGCGCGCCCGAGTAATTGCTCACGAGGATGAACGGCACCGGGAACGTCGTGTGATAGGTGTGCGGCTCGCCGGTCTTCGGGTCGACCATCAAGTCGGCGTTGCCGTGATCGGCCGTGATGATCCAGGCGCCGTCCTTGGCCTTGAGCGCCTGTTCGATCCGCCCGATGCAGCCGTCCACCGTTTCGACGGCTTTTATCGCGGCCGGGATCACGCCTGTGTGTCCCACCATGTCGCCGTTGGCGAAATTCACAATGATCACGTCGAACGAGCCGTTCTCGATGTTCTTCACGACCACGTCGCAGACGCCGGCGGCGCTCATCTCCGGCTGAAGGTCATACGTCGCAACCTTCGGCGACGCGACCAGCTCGCGCTCTTCTGTGTCGAACGGCTTCTCGCGGCCGCCGTTGAAGAAGTACGTGACGTGCGGGTACTTCTCCGTCTCGGCCGTGCGCAAATTTCGGAGCCCGTACTGATCGCAAACCGCCCCAAGCACGTGCTCCGGAAACTCCTTTGTGATCACGACCGGAAACGAGTAGCTCTTGTCGTACTCGGTCATCGTGACGTAGTGCAGATTCTTCGGCGCCTTGCTCCGCGGCGGCTGCTCGAGGTCGTCCGACGTCAACGCAAGGGTGATCTGGCGCGCGCGGTCGGCTCGAAAGTTCGCGAAGATTACGGCGTCGTCATCGCGAATCCTACCGACCGGGTCGCCGTTGTCGTCGGTGATCACGATCGGCAGCACGAACTCGTCGGTCAGATGCTTGCCGTCCTCGTCGGTCGTCTCGTACGACTCCTTGAGCGCCTTGATGGGGTCGGTCGCTCTCTTACCCTCCCCCAGAACCATCGCGTTGAACGCCTTCTCCGTGCGCTGCCAACGCTTGTCGCGGTCCATCGCGTAGTAGCGTCCGCTCACGGTCGCGATCTTGCCGACGCCGAGCTCGTCGAGCGCCTTCTGCAATTGCTCGATATAGCCGACGCCGCTCGTCGGCGGGGTGTCGCGGCCGTCGGTGAAACAGTGCAGGAAGATGTCGGTCACGCCCGCGTTCTTGGCGGCTCGGACCAGCGCGATGATGTGCGTGACCTGCGCATGGACGCCGCCTTGGCTGCAAAGGCCCATGATGTGCAGCCGGTGCTGGGCGCCGTGTTCGAACGCACCCTTCAACGCCGGGCTGTCTTGTAGCGTCCCCGCCGCGACCATTTCCTCGATCCGCGTGATGTCCATCTTGATCACCCGGCCGGAGCCGATGTTCAGGTGTCCGACTTCGCTGTTGCCGAATTGACCGTCGGGCAATCCGACGAAGTGGCCATCGGTGCGGATCTCGGTGTGGGGGTATTGCTTCCAAAGGCGGTCGAGATTCGGCTTGTTCGCCATCGCGACGGCGTTGTTGGTCGGATCGGGGTTGTGAGCCACGCCGTCCATGATGGTCAGCACGACTGGCTTGGGTCGGGGCATAAGCCCGTATTATCGCAACCGTCCTTGGCGCGCCTGCGATTGTATAGCGATCGCATTCGGCGAACGCCGTCCGGGCTCGAACCGTTTCGTCGCGCACTCTCTGCCCCGCCGCACCGCTCATTTCGTACATCCGCATGTCGTACATCCGCATGGTTCCAGGGCTTTTCAGCGACCGTGCGGCATTTCATCGTGCCCGAACCGCCGCAGATGCGATAGTAATGCCCATGCCGCGTCGCTGCTTATTTCTACTGTTCGTTCTCGCGCTCTCGCTCGCCGCACAAGAGTCCGACCGCTGGGAGCCCGATATGCAAGCCTTCGAGAAGGCCGACAAGGCGGACCCTCCTCCCAAGGGCGGCCTGGTGTTCATCGGCAGCTCGAGCATTCGCAAGTGGGACTTGGCGAAGTCGTTCCCGGACCTTCACGCCGTCAATCGCGGCTTCGGCGGCTCGCAGATCTCGGATTCCATCCGCTACGCCGACCGCATCCTGATTCCCCTGAAGCCGAAAACGGTGGTGCTGTACGCCGGCGACAACGACATCGCCGCGGGCAAGAGCGTGGATGAGGTGGTCGCCGATTTCAAGACTTTCGTCGCGAAGGTGCACGGCGCTCTGCCGCAGACGCGAATCCTGTTTATTGCCATCAAGCCGAGCCTGAAGCGCTGGAACCTTGTCGATCAGATGCGCGACGCGAACAGTCGCATACAGAAGATTTGCGAGAACGCCGGCTATCTGCAGTTCATCGACATCGATGGGGCCATGCTAGGGCCGGACGGCAAGCCGCGGCCCGAACTGTTCGTCGAGGACGGTCTGCACATGACCGGCCTGGGCTACGCCATCTGGACGCAGAAGCTCAAGCCGTACCTGTAGGCTCGGTAACCTCACGTGTGAAAGCGCTCCGCGATCATCGCGCTAGGTGCCGGCGGGCGGCTACACCGTCTTGGGGCGAATCGGACGTGCTTGGCCCCTGTCTCAAGCTGGCCCGCAGGTCTGTCTCGCCCGACAACGCGAGACAGCCGACCGGCGGTTGTGGAATCGTTTAACAAGAGCGGAATCAAGCGCTTACAAGGCGACGACGCATTGGCGATGCATTTGCTCTCCTCGTCGGCATGCGTCGATCCAGCGTTGTCCTCGTCAGCGGCCGTCCCGAGCTCATCGACAAGCTCCAGGCCGCTCTCGATCCGGTGTTTGATCTGGTCGTGATGGTGGCCCACCCGCCTTCGGTGCTCTCAGTTGTTGGGGCCGTAGCTCCGGCGGCTGTCGTCGTCGATCGCTCCGCTCACGGACTGGCGATAGAGGACACCTTGAGGCTCCTGCAGCAGGAGGAGCCGCTCCAAAAGATACTCCTGCTCGACGACCGTCCCCGGCGGCCGGATTGGGATGATCTGGCGGATCAGTTCGACGTGCTCTCGGTCGACAGCGCGTCGCTGATGCCCGACTTGTTGTTTGAATTGCGTCGCTCGATCGCCTACGGCGGCGGGTCCTGGCGCGTACACTAGCCGCGGCTGTTGCGGCGGCGGGCGGCGGCGGCAAACCGCTCCTACAGAGCCGCGGCTCAAGCTGTCGCGGTCATCGTCGCCGAGGCTTCCTGAGCCTAGTCGTCCTCGGTTTCGAGCTGCTGCGCCAGATATAAGCCGATCCCGATGTCGGCGATCGCTTGCAACTGCGCCTCGAGCCAGTCGACGTGCTCTTCTTCGTCGGTCAGAATCTCTTCGAACATCTCTCGCGAACCGTTGTCGCCAGCCGCGACGGCGTCGGCGATGGCGGCGTTGAGCTGCTGCACCGCTTCGTATTCCAAAGCTAGGTCGGCGTCGAGCTGCGTTTTCACGTCCTGGCCGATCGTGAGCGGCTTGAGCTCGCCCATGCTCGGGACGCCGTCGAGAAACAGGATCCGCTCGATCAGCTTCTCGGCGTGTTTCATTTCGCCGATTGACTGTTTTTTCACGTACTCGGCGAGCTTCTTGTATCCCCAGTTCTCTTCCATCTCGGCGTGGACGAAATACTGATGGATTGCGGTGAACTCGGCGACTAGAGTCTCGTTGAGACGGTCGATGACGGTTTGGTTGCCTTTCATGCGAGGCTTCATTGTAAACCCGCACGCGACGGTCGTGTTATCTTGCTTCTCCGAAGCGTAATGCGAAAATCCACCGTTGTCCTGACCCTCTTTGTCGCCTGGCTGGCCGGGTGCTCATCGTCCGAGCCTGAAGCTCCCGCCCGTCCCCCGAACATCATCCTGCTGATGACCGACGACCAGGGCTACGGCGACATCGGCGCCCACGGCAATACGATGATTCACACGCCGAACATCGACAAGCTGCACGACGAGAGCGTCCGCCTCACCAACTATCACGTCGACCCCACCTGCGCGCCGACGCGCTCTGCTCTGATGACCGGGCGCTATTCGAGCCGCACCGGCGTTTGGCACACCATCATGGGCCGCTCGATCGTCGCCGCCGACGAAGTCATGATGCCCGCGATGCTGGCGAAAGCGGGTTACGCGACCGGCCAGTTCGGCAAGTGGCATCTGGGCGACAACTACCCCTTCCGCCCCGAAGATCGCGGCTTCCAAGAGGTTGTCCGGCTCGGGGGCGGCGGCGTGCAGCAGACGCCCGACTACTGGGGCAACGACTATTTCGACGACACCTATTGGCATAACTCGGTTCCGCAGCACTATGACGGCTACTGCACGGACGTCTTCTTTCGCGAGGCGCTGCGCTTCATCGAAGAAAACAAGGACAAGCCCTTTTTCACGTACCTGCCGACCAACGCGCCCCACGGGCCCTACAACGTCGACGAGAAGTACTGGAAGCCGTACGCGGATAAAGGCGTGCCCGAGCAGATGGCGCACTTCTACGGCATGATCGAGAACATCGACGAGAACCTAGGCCGTCTGCGGACGCAGCTCGACGAGTGGGGCATCGCGGACAACACGATCCTGATCTTCGCCACCGACAACGGCAGCGCCGCGGGGGTCGACGGCGACGGTCACCCTTACGCCGACACGGCCTGGGGCGGCTTCAACGCCGGCATGCGCGGCCGCAAAGGTTCCGAATATGACGGCGGCCACCGCGTGCCGTTTTTCATCTACTGGCCCAACGGCGACCTGGGACAGCCGCGGGACATCGACACGCTCACCGCGCACATCGACGTCTTGCCGACGCTGCTCGATTTCGCGGGTGCGCCGCCGGCGAAAGACATCGACGGCAAGTCTCTCGCGCCCCTGCTGCGCGGCCAGGGCGAGTGGCCCGACCGCACATTGACCGTCCATTCCCAGCGCATCGAGTGGCCCGAGAAGTGGCGCAAGAGCGCCGTCATGACCCAGCAGTGGCGCTTGGTCAACGGCAAAGAGCTTTACGACATGAGCAGCGACTCCGGCGAGGAGCATGATGTCTCCGGCGACCAGCCGCAGGTCGTCGACGGGCTGCGCAACGCCTACGAGCAGTGGTGGGAACACATCAACGATCGCTTCGAGGACTACGTCGACATTCCGGTCGGAACCAAAGGCGAAAACCCGACGCGCCTGTCGGCCCACGATTGGCATCCCGACCCGCCGACCGACGACGTGCCGTGGAATCAGCCGGCCATCATGAAGAATCCGAAGACGAACGGCTACTGGATGATCGAAGTCCCCGAAGCAGGCCGCTACCGCTTCGAGCTCTATCAGTGGGACAAGCCCGCCGAGAAGAAACTCGATGCGACAACCGCAAGCGTCAAGGTCGGCGACGCCGAGGCCACGGCCAAGGTCGAGCGTGGCGCGACATCGGTTCCAATCGAGCTGGACTTGCCCGCGGGCGAAGCCAAGCTCGAGACCCGGCTCAAGGGCCCTAGCGGCGAACGCGGCGCGTTTTACGTCTATGTAACCAGGCTGTAGCGCACCAACGTCGCTACTCGTTTCGCCGTTTGTATTGCTCGTCGCTGACGTGCTCCATCCAGTCGGCCGACTTGCCGTCGAGCTTCTCCACGATGGCGATATGGGTCATCGCTGTCGTGGCCGTCGCCCCGTGCCAGTGCTTCTCGTCCGGCGCAAACCAGACCACGTCGCCGGGCCGGACTTCCTCGACCGGTCCGCCCCATCGCTGCACCCAGCCGCAGCCGGCCGTCACGATCAAGGTCTGGCCGAGCGGGTGCGTGTGCCACGCCGTGCGAGCGCCGGGCTCAAAGGTGACGCTTGCGCTGAACAGGAGCGCCGGCGCGGCGGCCTCGTGTAGCGGGTCAATACGCACCGCGCCGGTGAAATACTCCTCCGGCCCTTGTTGGGAAGGCTGCGAACCGCTTCTCTTGATCTCCATCCCTATGATCCTCTTCTTGGGGTTTTCGGCCGCGACGGACGCGCGGGCGCTGAAGGACATGCCTCCAAGCGCGGCCGCCACGAAGTCTCGTCTCTCCATGAACGCCGCTCCTAGGCCTCAGCGGCCGACCAGTTGCTGCAGTTGTTCGGGGTAGCGAGCTCCCTGAACGTCGATCGCCGACGCGGCGTTGTCGATCTCGCGCAGGTCGTCCCTGGTCAGCTCGATATCCGCCGCACCGAGATTTTCTTCGAGCCGGTGTAGCTTCGTGGTGCCCGGGATCGGAACGATCCACGGCTTCTGGGCCAGCAGCCACGCCAACGCGATCTGCGCGGGGGTCGCCTTTTTCTGTTCGGCGATCCTGGTCAACAGGTCGACCATAGCCTGATTCGCCTTGCGCGCCTCGGCTGAGAAGCGCGGCACGATGTTGCGGAAGTCGGAACTGTCGAACTGCGTGTTCTCGTCGATCTTGCCCGTCAGGAAACCCTTGCCCAGGGGACTCGGGGCGTTCTGCCGGCTCGTGGACCTGCTCGACGCCCCCCACGACATCGGTGTTCTGGGCTCGTTGATCCAAAGGGAGATCACATACCGGATACTTCGCGGACCAGCGGGCGGGCGGTTGCGAGACATCGCAACTCTAGGAGATCAAAGCAACCGGACCGCGAAGGCCATCGCGTGGATCAAGGCAAACTACGCCGACCCTGTGCGCGTGGAGGATCTCGCGCGCATCGCGGGCATGGGATTGTCGACGTTCCACCGCCACTTCCGAGAGCTGACGGCCATGAGTCCGCTGCAGTATCAGAAGCAGCTTCGGTTGCAGAGCGCCCGGGGGCGGATGCTCATGGACGGGCTCGATGCGGCCGCCGCGGCGTTCGAGGTTGGGTACGAGAGCCCCAGCCAGTTCAATCGCGAATACAGCCGCCTGTTTGGGCAGCCTCCCAGGCGGGACGTCCAGGCGTTCAGATCGACCGGGGATCATCCCTCCGCGCCGGCAAGCGGCCGATAGAAGCCGCGCTACACTGGCTCGCATGCCTTACGTGTTGGCCTTCGACGAGGGGACGACCAGCGCTCGCACGCTCGTTTTCGACCAAGAAGCGAAAATAGTCGCCTCCGACCAAGTTCCGGTCCAGTGCCGTTACCCCAAAGACGGCTGGGTGGAGCAGGACCCGCGCCAGGTGTGGGAAGCGCAACTCACGACGGCGCAGCGCGCGATCAAGAAGTCCAACGTCGCTCTAAGCGAAATCAAGGCCATCGGCATCACGAATCAACGCGAAACCGTCGTCATTTGGGATCGCAAGACGGGGCACCCGATCGGGCCGGCAATCGTGTGGCAGTGTCGCCGCACGGCGGAAATCTGCCGCCATCTGACAGCGGAGAAGCACGGCAAGGCCGTCACCGAGCACACCGGGCTCGTCATCGACCCTTACTTCTCCGGTACGAAGATCGGCTGGGTCCTCGACCACATCTCCAACGGCCGCGAACGCGCACAAGCGGGCGACTTGGCCTTCGGCACGGTCGACTCCTGGCTGATCTGGAACTTGACGGGCGGCCGCGAACACGTCATCGACATCACCAATGCGTCGCGGACGCTGTTGATGAATCTGTCGAAGGGAGACTGGGACCTCGACATGCTCGACTTGTTCGGCGTGCCCGAGGCGATGCTGCCGCGGATCGTGCCGTCGTCGGGCGTCGTCGCCCACACCGATCCCTCGTTGTTCGGCGCGGAGATTCCCATCGCCGGCATCGCCGGCGACCAGCAGGCGGCCCTATTCGGCCAAGCGTGCTTTCGCGAGGGATTGTCGAAAAACACTTACGGCACCGGCTGCTTCCTGCTGCTCAACACCGGAACGGAGCGCCCGACCTCGAAGAACGGGCTGCTCTCGACGGCCGCGGCCTCGCCGGACGCCGACCAGCGCTACGCACTCGAGGGCAGCATCTTCATCGGCGGGGCCGTCATCCAGTGGCTGCGCGACGGTTTGAAGCTAATCGACAGCGCCGCCGACAGCGATCGCTTAGCGCGTTCGGTCGACGACACGGCGGGCGTATTCCTGGTGCCGGCGTTCGTCGGCCTTGGCGCGCCCTACTGGGACGCCCATGCCCGCGGCGTCATGACGGGTCTCACCCGCGGGGCAAGCCGCGAGCACATCGTCCGCGCGGCGCTCGAGTCGATCGCCTTTCAGACGCGCGAGCTCGTCGACGCCATGCAGTCCGACTCGGGCGATCAGCTCACCGAGCTGCGCGCGGACGGCGGCGCGGCGGCGAATGACTTCCTGATGCAATTTCAGGCCGACATCCTCGGTAAGCCCGTCATTCGTCCCGACAATCTCGAGACGACGGCATTGGGCGCCGCCTTTTTGGCCGGTCTCGCGACCAAGGTCTGGAGCGGGACCGACGAGCTCGAAAGCTTCTGGAAAGCCGACCAAATCTTCGAACCGAAGATGCCGGCCGAACGGCGCGAAGAACTGATGGCGGGTTGGAAAAAGGCCGTTGAAAAAGCGCGCCTATAGAATGGACCGGGACAGACGGGGAATCGCCTGATAACCTTGTGGAACGGTTCTTGATTCCCCAGCGGGAGGGGTTCGAACGATGACGCTTGCAAAATCCATTCGCATCACGGCGCTCGCGGCGGCGGTTCTGGCTTTGGGAGCGGCCGTTTCGGCTGACCGGAGCCTCGGCGCCGATGCGCGCGTCGGACTGACCAAGTCCGCCGCACAGGACCCGATCTCCGGACCGGTGCTCGGCTACGTGTTCGATGCGAACGCCGCGTCATTGCGGCCGCTGCTCGGCATTCCCGGCGCTTCGCACGTCGGAGGCGCTTTAGCTCTGCCCTTCACGTTGAGCGTCGCGGCGGTTTCGCCGACACAGAGCTTTGCGCTCGGCACGGCGGTCGGTACCGGCGCGCTCGTCCTCGTCGATCTCCGCGGCCCCGCGCCCCAGGGGAGCTTCGTGGCGAAGGCGCTCGGCGGAGCGGATCGCATCGTGTTTTCGCCGCGCGGAGAATTCGCCGGCGCCTACGATCGCGAGTCCAAGACCGTGCAGGTGTTGACCGGCTTCGGCGATGAAGCTCATGTCGTGGCGACGGTGCGGCTCGATGCGTTGCCGGGGGTGCTCACTGCGTTCGCCGTCAGCGACGACGGCGAGACGGTGCTGGCCGCTGCGTCCACGCGCGCGGGCGGTCAAGTGTTCGCGCTTGGTCACGACAGCGCGGCCAGATCCGTCGCGTCGATCGGCCGCGCCCTGGATGTCGTCTTCTTTCCGGGCTCCAACGACGCTCTCATCGCTGACGTCGATCGGCGCGAGGCGATCAAGCTGTCCGACGTAAGCGGGTCGGCGACGGTGACCGTACTGGCTTCGCGCCAGGACGGGCTCGAGGCTCCGGTGGCGGTGGCCGCCACCGACGACGGCCAGGCGTTGGTCGCCGACAAGAGTCGCGCCGCGCTGATCCCGGCCGGCGGCGGCGCCGCGCGCTTCGTCGACTGCGACTGCCGGGCGCGGACGCTGACGCGCTTGGCCGGAGATTCCATGTTCCGGCTGACCGACGATCTGACCGCTCCGATCTCGGTGCTCGACGCCGGACGGCTGGCTACAACCGCCGGCGATCCGCGCGTGATGTTCGTACCAGCCCTGGCCGAATAACCGCCCGAGTTGACGGCCCGACCGCAGTCTTGATAAGACAAGCGGTCGCAATGGCTAACTACGACTATCACGAGCTCAAACACACGAAGGTTTCCGATCTTCGCGACATCGCATCGAAGCTGGAGCCGCCGATCCAAGGCTACTCCCAGCTCAACAAGGATCAGTTGCTCCAAGCGATCTGCGATCAGCTTGGGATCGACATGCACGGACACCATGAGGTGAAGGGCATAGACAAAGAGCCGATCAAAAAGCAGATTCGCGAGCTGAAGAAATCGCGCGACGAGGCCGAGGCGGCGCACGACAGCAAGCGGCTGAAGGAAATTCGCCGCCGCATGCACGGGCTGAAGCGCACCTTGCGGCGCTCGATGGCCTAGAGGCTTGACAAGGCGAGGGCAACCGCTGCGCCCCAGCGACGACAACCGCAAAGCTCGAGCCCCTTCGGGGGCCGGCGGAGAGCCGCGAGCGTTCGCAAGGGACCGCTTCGCGGCGCGGGCGGTTCAGGATTCGCGGTTGTCTTCGAATCAACGGCAAAATTCACATGCTCAAGGTCGGACTCACCGGCGGACTCGCCAGCGGCAAGACATTCGTTTCGCGCTGCTTCGAGGACCTAGGCGCACACGTCGTCCGCGCTGACAAGCTGGGGCAAGAGACGCTTACACCCGAGGGCGAAGCCTACAGCGATGTAGTCCGCGAGTTCGGCAAAGGCATCCTGACGCCGGACGGCGCGATCGACCGTAAGGCGCTGGGCCGCATCGTGTTCGCCGATCCGGCGAAGCTGGCGCGGCTGAACGCGCTGATCCATCCGCATGTGTTTCGCCGCGAACAGGAGTTGCTGCAGCAGATCGAGCAAGAAGATCCGCGTGCGGTGGCCGTGGTCGAGGCGGCGATCATGATCGAGGCGGGCAGTTCGGTCGGTTACGACCGCATCGTGCTGGCCTACTGCTCGCCGGAGCTGCAGATCGCGCGGTTCATCGAGCGCGCGGAGGCGGCCGGCGAGACGGCGACGCGCGAAGAGGCGCTGGCTCGCATGGCGCGGCAGATGCCGCTCGAGGAGAAGCGCCGCTTCGCCGATTACCTTATCGACACGTCCGGCTCGATGGAGCAGACCCGCCGCCGGGCGGCCGAAGTTTACGTAAAGTTAAAAGAAGAGGCCGAATGAGAAGTCTGCGTCCTATCCTGCTCGCCCTGTTGTTCGTCGTTGCGTTTGTTCTGGGGACCACCTCGACCGGCTGGTTCCGCGGCGGCGGCTTTCACTTCGGGCCAGCGGACCCTTTCTGGACCCAGGCCGGCTCGACGACGCTGACCTCGGACGAGCATTCGAACATCGACATTTACGAGCGCGCCTCGAAGGCCACGGTCAACATCACCAGCACGGTGCTGCAGCGCGGCTGGTTCTTTGAGGTGTTTCCCGAGCGCGACTCCGGCTCCGGGTTCATCATCTCCGAGGACGGCCGCATTCTGACGAACCTGCATGTGATCCGGGGCGATGCGGCGCAGATCGAAGTCTCGTTGCTGGGCGAAAGCGAGGATTCGCGCTATAAGGCCGAAGTGCTGGCGGTGGACGAGATCAACGACTTGGCGTTGATCCAAATCAAAGCCGACCGCAAGCTGCCGTGGCTGCAGCTCGGCGATTCAGATGACTTGAAGGTCGGCCAGAAGGTGCTGGCGATCGGGAATCCCTTCGGGCTGCAAGGCACGCTGACGACGGGCGTCATCAGCTCGGTCGGGCGTTCGATCCGCTCCGACAACGGCATTCTCGAGGACATGATCCAGACCGACGCGGCGATCAATCCGGGCAACTCCGGCGGACCGCTGCTCGACAGCTCGGGCGCGGTGATCGGCGTCAACACCGCGATCTACGGCTCGCAGGGCAGCATCGGAATCGGCTTCGCGCTGCCTATCAGCCGGGCGCAGGCGTTGCTCGAATACGTCCGCACGGGCGGTGCGAAAGCCAAGCCGCAGCATCCGGGCTTCACGTCGATCTTCCTCGGCGGACGGCTCGCGACCGCGCTCAAGCTGCCCCCGGGCGGATTCCTGGTCACGGAGGTCGAGAAAGGATCGGCCGCCGAGGAAGCCGGCCTGCGCGGGGCGACGCGAGAGGTTCAACTGGGCAACTACGTGATTCCTTGGGGCGGCGACTACATCACCGAGATCGACGGCCGCAAGGTCACCAACCAGCGCTTCCTGCAGCAGGCGCTGGGCCTCAAGCGCGGCGGCGACTCGGTGAAGCTCAAAGTGATCCGCGAGGGGAACGAGGTTGAGCTCGAGATTCACCTGCGGTCCGATACGATGCGGCTCTAGCGGCGGGCGGCATGACTCCCCGCTTCGACCCTTCTGTCGGACTGTGTTCGGCGTGCCGTTTCGGGCGCCGCACGGTCAACGATCGAGGGTCGGTCTTTCACCGCTGCATGCGCTCGGAGACCGACGCGGACTACCCAAAGTACCCGCCGCTGCCAGTGCTCGAATGCCCCGGGTGGGAGCGCCCGGATCTCGCTTCCGGTCAGGGCGGCTGAGCTACGCTATTGGTCTTATGGCAGACGACCGTTTTCGTATTGAAAAAGATTCCATGGGCGAAGTCAGCGTCCCCGCCGATGCCCTGTACGCCGCGCAAACGCAGCGCGCCGTCGATAATTTCCCCATCAGCGGAATCCGTTTTCCGCGCACGTTCATCCGCGCGCTGGGTTTGATCAAGGGCGCCGCGGCTTATGTGAACAACGAGCTGGGGCAGCTCGACAGCCGCATGGCCGAGGCGATTCAAGCCGCCGCGGAAGAAGTGGCTAAGGGCGATCACGATCGCCAGTTCCCCCTCGATATCTTCCAGACCGGCTCGGGCACCTCGACCAACATGAACGCCAACGAGGTGATCGCTACACTGGCGACGGCCAAGCTGGGGAGCAAGGTTCACCCAAACGATCACGTCAACATGGGCCAATCGTCGAACGACGTGATTCCGACGGCGATCCACGTCAGCGCGTATCTGGAAGTCGCGGGCACGTTGCTGCCCGGCCTCGAGTCTTTGCAGCGCGCGCTCGAGAGCAAGGCGGCCGAGCTCGACGACGTGATCAAGACCGGGCGCACGCACTTGATGGACGCCCTGCCGATTCGCATGAGCCAGGAGGTCGGCGGTTGGGCGGCGCAGATCGAACAGGGCGTCGACCGCATCAAGAGCGCTCTGCCGCGCATCGCCGCGCTGGCGCAAGGCGGCACGGCCATCGGCACCGGGCGTCAACGCCCATCCCGAGTTCGGCAGCCGCGTGGCGCAACGTCTCGCCGAGAAGACTCGACTGCCTTTCAAGGCGAGCAAGAACTTTTTCGCCAGCTTGTCGAGCCAAGACGCCGCCGTCGAGCTGAGCGGCCAGATGAAGACCGTCGCCGTGTCGCTGCTCAAGATCGCGAACGACCTGCGCTGGATGAACAGCGGGCCGCAGGCGGGCCTAGCGGAGATCGCGTTGGAGTCGCTGCAACCCGGCTCGTCGATCATGCCGGGCAAGGTCAACCCGGTGATCCCGGAGGCGACCGCGATGGTCTGCGCGCAGGTGATCGGCAACGACACGACCATCACCATCGCCGGCCAGTCCGGCAACTTCCAGTTGAACGTGATGCTGCCCGTCGTGGCGCATAACCTGCTCGAGAGCGCGCGGTTGCTCGGCAACGTCGCGCGTTTGCTGGCCGACAAGGCGGTCAAGAGCTTCACGCCCAACCAGCAGCGGGTCGGCGACTTGGTCGAGAAGAATCCGATCCTCGTGACCGCGCTCAACCCCGTTATCGGATACGAGAAAGGCGCTGCCGTCGCGAAGGAGTCTTACAAGCAGGGCCGCAAGCTCAAAGAGGTCGCCGCCGAGATGACCGACCTGAGCGAGCGCGAGCTCGACCGGCTGCTCGACCCGCGCAAGATGACCGAGGGCGGCATCGCCAAGTAGCGTCTCAGGCTACTTCCAGTTGTCGTCGAAGATGCCGGCGGCGGCGACCTCGCCGTCGGTCGTCAGCACCGCCCAATCGCCCAGGCGCGGGAACAGCAGCGCATTCGTCCCGAGAAATTCGTGCTCGCTGAACGTGTGTCCGCTGTTGAGCACGACGTAGCGCTCGGGATTGAGCGGATTGGGGTAGATCATCGCCAGCAGGTGACTCGAGGCGTCGAACGACTGTCCGCCGATCTCGATCGTCTCGCTGGTCCAGTGCACCGGCAGCTTCGCGATCAGCTTGGCGAGCGTGCGGTTCGAGTGCGGATCGCCGAACAGGACGATGTTGCTCGCGGCGATTTGCTCGTCCTCGAGTCGGTCGTCGGCGACGGTAGGAGGATCGCCGCGCAGCCACTTCGGGAAATCGCGGTGCAGCAACTCGAAGCGCCGCTGCGCCGCCTCGCCGACCGCGGCGTGCCACGGTTCGCCGCCGGGGGCCACGGCGACGAAGCTTTCGATGAAGGCGTCGTCGATCGGCCCTTGCAGGCCGGGATGCTTGGTGAGGCGGTCGCCGCGCATCGCCGCCAAGCTGTCGAACAGACGCCATTCGTCGCCGACTTTGCCCAAGAACAAAATCGCCGCCGTCGGAGGCGGAACCTCGACCGTGCGGCCGTCGATGCGCACACGTTCGACTTGATCGGTCTCGCGCAGCGCCAGGCGGCTGACATTGCGCGTTGAGAGCCGCAGCTCGGGCCCGCGCCGCTCCGCCTCGACTTCGGCGCGCTCGTAGGTCTTTTCCAGTCCGTCGACCGTCAGCCAAAAGCAGTCGGCGTAGCGCGTCGTGTAGGTGACGAAGCGAAACGAGTCGGGATCACCGCGGCCGCGCTCGACGGCCTGGTCGAGGAAGGCGTTGGAGACCTTCTTGCTCGCCGGGTGGAAGCGATGCGGAGTATTGGGTCCGACGAGGAACAGCGCCCGCAGCGAGTCGGTGAACCAGTCGAGGCCCTTGCGCTCGAAGTGCGCGCCGTCGGCGGTCAGAGCCTCGCGAATGTTGACCGAAGCCTGTAGTTGCGGATCGATCTCGCCGCCGTAGCCGACGACCGCCAAGTCGTAGGCGTTCGGCGCGTAGTCGACCGCGTCGTAGATGCTTAGCGGCGGGCGCTGCCAGGGGCCGGTCAGACCGCCGCCGGGCAGGCTGGCCTTCGCGTAGACCAGCGTGTCGGTGAAGCCGGCGCCGGCCTCCATGGCGACCCAGGCGCTGGGATGGTGCAGGCCGATGTGCCAGGTTCCGGCGCCGCCCATCGAGAAGCCGCGCAGCACAATACGCTGCGGGTCGACGCGGTAATTGCGCTCGACCGCGGCCAGCGCCTCGAAGACGTCCGTCTCGCCCGACCAGCGGTAAGCGTTGTTGGTGCGGCCGAAGACTTCGAGTACCAGATAGCCGGGGTCGTCCGCCGCCGTCGCTTCGCGTTCGTGGCCCGCAATGAAGCTGACTTCGCTGAGGCGCGCGTTGCGGCCGTGGAGCACCACGTCGAGGCGCATGGGTTCGGCGCCGTCGTAGGCTTGCGGCACATGGACAGCGTAGGGCTGAACGCTGCCGTCGACGCGCGAACGGTAGCCGCGCACGACGACGCCTTTCTCGTCCGTCCAGGGCGTTTCGCCCTTGGCCAGAGCTTTGGCGCGCTGCGCGCCTGACGCCGCTACGTTCATCGCGTCGTGAACGTAGGTGCGGCGGTAGAACTCCTCCGGGTAGCGCAGCGCCCAAGCGAGCGCTTTCTGGTAGATCGCCACGTCGGCGAGCTGGTCCTCAGTCAACGGCTTGTGCGACAGCGCTTCGATTTGCTTCGAGAGCGCCTGCGCGCGTTGGTCGATCATGTCGAGCTCGACCTGGGTGGGCTTGTAGGGTTCCTGCGCGAGCAGGGGAGATATTGCGATCAGAGCAAGCAGCAAGCAACGCATCAGCCGGATATTATCGCCCGCGCGCCGAATCTGCTACTTTTCAGGACGTGCTTGCGCGACTGTTGTTGGCTTTGTTGAGTTGTTCGGCGTGCCTGCTGGGGCAGCTCGACAACGAAGACCTGATCGAAGGATCGGCTGCGAATTGGGTGACCTACGCCGGCGACTACGCTTCCTGGCGGCACAGCCCGCTCAACGAGATCACGCCCGACAACGTGCACCGCTTGGTCACCAAGTGGGTGCGCAAGATTCCCGACGCGCCGCGGCTGGAAACGACGCCGCTGGTCTATGACGGGGTAATGTACGTCACCAACACGAACGAGATGTATGCGCTCGACGCGCGCGACGGCAAGGTCATTTGGCATTACTCGGCGGATTGGCCCAAGCGCGAGGCGCAGAACCGCGGCGCTGCGCTGCTGGGCGACCGCGTGTACTTCGTCACCTCCGACTGCCACTTGATTTGCTTGAACCGCTTCAACGGCGCGGTCATCTGGATCACCGAATACGCCTCGTATGAGAAGGACGGCTACTGGACGAGCATGGCTCCGCTCGCCGTGAAGGGCAATATCATCGTCGGCACGGCCGGCGGCGGCCACGGACAGCGCGGCTTCGTCGCGGCGATTTCGGCGGACACAGGCAAGGAGGCCTGGCGCTTCTACACTGTGCCGGCCGAGGGCGAACCGGGTTCGGAATCCTGGGGCGGCTTCCCGTCGAAATGGGCCGGCGCGCCGACCTGGACCACGGGCTCGTTCGATCCCGACCTCAATTTGATCTACTGGCCGACCGGCAACCCGTGGCCCGATTTCTACGGCGGCCGGCGCGACGGCGACAATCTCTACTCGGACTCCATCCTCGCGCTCGACGCCGACAGCGGCGAGATGAAGTGGTATTTCCAGTGCACGCCGCACGACGAGTGGGACTGGGACGCCAACGAAACGCCCGTGCTTATCGACAAGGAGTGGAAGGGCCGCGAGCGCAAGCTGCTGGTGCAGGCCAACCGCAACGGCTTCTACTACGTGCTCGACCGCGAGACCGGTGAATTTCTGCACGGGCGACCCTTCGTCAAGCAGCTCAATTGGGCGACCGGGCTCGACGAGAAGAGCGGCCGGCCGCTGGAGGTTCCCGGTATGCGCCCGACGGCGGGGGGCAATCGCGTCTGCCCGTCCGTGCGCGGCGCGAGCAACTGGATGTCGCCCACCTACGATCCCCAGACGAACCTGTTCTACGTGGTGACGCTGGAGCAGTGCGACATTTACATCAGCTCGGCGAAAGAGCCCGTTCCCTCGTCGGGTTTTCGCGGCACCGGCGGCGAACAGATTCCTTCCGAGCCGGGCCGCTTCTTCTTGCGGGCGCTCGATCCGTTGAGCGGCGATCTGGTCTGGGAATACGAGATGCCCGGGCCCGGCCAGATGTGGGGCGGGGCCTTCTCGACAGCGTCCGGTCTGGTCGTTTCAGGCGACGACGACGGCAACCTGGTGGCGCTGGACGCCAAGACCGGCAAGGACCTATGGCACTTCCAAACCGGTCAAACGATCTATGCCTCGCCGATCACCTATGAGGTCGAGGGCAGGCAATACATCACGATCGCCGCGCAGTCCGACGTCTTCACTTTTGGACTGTTTGACGAGTTCGAAGAGGAATAAGCTCTACAGCTCGGATTTTCTCAGTCCGGTGTTGTAGAGGAATTTCTCGACCGTGATTTTGCTCAGCAGCTTGTCGTCCTGGTAGGTTTCGATCGCGAACGGAACTTGGATCCCGTCCACGGCGCGGAAGTCGGAAAAGCGTTGTCGAATCGACTGCGACGCGCCTTGCAGACCGGCGCTGTCGTAGGCGATTTGGAACAGCTCGCCGGTCGCGGAATCGGTATACAGCCTCGCCTTTTGGCCTCCGTTTTTCGAGCTGACTTCGAGCACCTGCGCCGGTCGGCCGTCGACGTCTTCCTCGCCTACGTAGGCGACGGACTTGTCGGGGTCGCGGTCGGCCAGCAGCAACGATTCCCGCAAACGGAAAAGCTCGCCCTTGGCTTGCGCCAACTGCGGCGGCGGCAGCGGGCCGCTGCCTTGGAAGGACTGCATCTTGCCCTGGCCGTCGACCAACGAGACGATCAGCGCGCCGAACGGCAGCGTGCTCTCCTGGCGCATGGCCGACGGCAGCACGACCTTGTAGACCTGGCTGCCGCTGAGCCCGCCGCCGACGCCTTCGATCTTGCGCGTCGCAATAAAGTCTTTGACGGCGGCCAACTTCTCGGCGCCGCCCGCCGCTTGCTGGGCCTTGGCGAGGACTTCGAGGGCCTTGGAATCGGCGGCCCAAGCGGCCGTCGCCGCAAGCAAGACAATGGCGATCCGGTGCAACATGCGTCTCTGGGTATTCTAAGAAGATTCCGCCCAGCGCTTCGCGCCAAGCGTCACTGTCGATGATCGTCCACCGCAACTGCGTGAAGTTTGACTCGTTCGCCCTCGACTGCGGCGAAAGCGTCGCCCCCGTCACCGTCGCCTATGAAAGCTACGGCGAGCTCAACGCCGCCAAGTCGAACGCCATCTTGATCGAGCACGCCTTTTCCGGCGACGCCCATGCGGCCGGAGTCAGCGACATCGACGGCAGGACCGGCTGGTGGGACAACATGATCGGCCCGGGCAAGGCCTTCGACACCGACCTCTACTTCGTGCTGTGCTCGAACGTGCTCGGCGGCTGCGCCGGTACGACCGGCCCGACGACCGTTGATCCTTCGACCGACAAGCCCTTCGGCTCGACCTTCCCCGACGTGACGGTCGCCGACATGGTCCGGCTGCAAAAGCGGTTGATCGACCGTCTCGGCGTCAAGCGGCTGTTGAGCGTCGCGGGCGGCTCGATGGGCGGCATGCAGGTGTTGCAGTGGGCGGTGGCCTACCCGGAGATGTGCGCTTCGGTGATTCCGATCGCGACCACGCACCGCCATTCCGCCCAGCAGATCGCGTTCAACGAAGTGGGCCGCCAGGCGATCATGGCCGACCCGGACTTCCATGGCGGCGACTACTACGACGGCCCGGGCCCCTCGCGCGGGCTGGCGGTGGCCCGCATGGTCGGCCACATCACATACATGAGCGACGACTCGATGCGCGAGAAGTTCGGCCGCCGCCGCCGCACGATGACGACCGACACGGGCCCGTCGGGCATCTTCGAGGTCGAAAGCTATCTGCGTTACCGCGGCGGCCAGTTCGTGGGACGCTTCGACGCCAATTCGTACATCGCGATCACCAAGGCGATGGACACCTTCGACCTCGCGGAGGGCCACGCCTCGCTCGGCGAAGCGCTCGAACGTTGCACGTCGCGCTTCCTGGCCATCAGCTTCTCGTCGGACTGGCTCTACCCGAGCTACCAGTCCCAAGACGTCGTGCGCGTGTTGCGCGCCCGGGACAAGGACGTCGCCTACGTGGAACTGCCGTCGAACTACGGCCACGACGCGTTTTTGATCGAAGCTGGGGAACAGACCGACATCGTGCGCGGCTTCCTGGGCTCCAACTTCAAGAAGCTGTAAGCGCGGCGCCCCGATCCGGCCCGAGGCGTCCTGGGTCTCCTCGTGGACAGACGGCCCTGGTTTGTGGGAATCTTAGCGGCATTCGCGAGCAGGAGGTTCCCATGACGCTCATCCGACACACTCGTATCTTGGCGATGATCGCGCTGATTGCGCTGCCCATGATCGCCCCGGCCGACCAGGCCTACAACACCGTCAAGACGAAGCTGGCCGCCGGCCAGAAAGTTGTGGGCGGCACCGTCTACACCAATGACCCCGATATCTACTGCGCGATGGCGAACGCCGGGTTCGACTTCCTCTGGATCGAGATGCAGCACAGCCCGCTGACCTACAACGAGGTCGCGCACATGATCGCGGCGTGCAAGGATGCCCCGGCGATCCCGTTCATCCGCGTCCCGGCGGCGACTCCCGGCGACGTGCAGAAGGCGACCGACATCGGCGCACTCGGCATCATTTTGCCCATGGTCGACGACATCCAGCAGGCGAGGGACGTGATCACCTACGCGAAATACCCGCCCACGGGCAAGCGCAGCAGGGGCCACGGACAGTACGGCTTTTGGGACAAGAACTACCGCGAGACGGCGAATGACAACATCATGATCGTCGCCATGATCGAGTCTCCCGCCGGCGTCGATATCGTCGACAAGGTGGCGGCGCTCGACGGCGTCGATGTCGTCATGGCGGCCAGCGGCGATCTCGGCAGCTTCACGGGCTATTCGCGCGACGATCCGCGCTACAACAAGCTCGTCCAGCGCATCCATGACGCGACGCTCAAGGCGGGCAAATACTTGGCTGGACCGCTTGCCTGGGAGGATCGCGACGGCTTCACGTTCTTCCAGGGCCCGGGCGAGAGCAACTTGATCCACGACGGCGCCCAGTTGGCCCTCAAGGGTCCGGCGGGGCCGAGGAAGGACGTCGCGACCGGCGACGACGCGCACTAGGCGTCCAGCGCCCGCCGGTTTCCACACGACACGCGATGGGGTAGTATCGATAACGGTCGATACCGCTCCCGTGACGCGCGCAACCAACCTGATCGCAGCGGCGCTCTACTTGGCGTCGAGCGTCGGGCTGTGCCTGGCGGGGGCGGTCGACCGGGACGTCGCCGAGTGGACGATCCTCAAGGGCGGCCGCGTGGTCACCTCCGCGGCGCCGGGCTTTGTATCGAACCTCGATGAGCTGCCCGCGAGCGACTTTTCGCTGATCGGCGTCGACCTCTACGGCGCGGTCATCTTCCCCCACGACCTACGGCGCCTGCAGGGCTTGACGAGCCTCGAGGAGCTCTACCTGCCCAGTCCGATGTGGAACCGCAACACGGACAAGGGACTCAACCGCAGCGGGGAATTGGGTCTGCTGCGGGGCCTGACCAGTCTGGAGCGGCTGGTGCTGAGCTTCCATTTCATGGACGAGGTGCGGCTGAACGACGACGGCGTCGAGAAGATCGCCGGCCTGACCGGCCTGAAGGAGCTGGCGCTGGCGCAGTCGTTCATCACCGGGGCGACGCTCGCGACCATTCCGCAATCTGGCGACGCTCGACGTCTCGCAGACTCGGTTGAACGATGAGGGGATGCAGGCCATCGCCGGCATGAAGGGATTGCGGCGGTTGCAACTGCGCGACACTGCGATCACCGGCGAAGGCTTGGCGGCGCTGCGCGACCTGCGCGAGATCGAAGAGCTCGACCTGCAAGGAACCAAGATCGACGACGCGGGCCTGGAATATCTGGTGGGCCTCTCGCGGCTCCGCCGGCTCAATCTGCAAAGCACCGAGGTCAGCGACGCCGGTCTCGCCAACTTGAGCGGACTCGATCAACTCGCCGACCTGGACCTGTATCGCACGAAGGTTTCGAACAACGCAGCCGAGACGCTCGAGCGGCTGCCGCGCCTGCGGAACCTGGACCTGCGCTACACGCGGTTCACCTCGGCGGGAGTAGAGCGTTTGCGGCAAAGCGGAGGCGATCTCGCGATCGAGTTCGTCGATGCGCAGCCGACGCTCGAGTTGGCCGGCGACGCGTCGCCGTGGAAGGCCGGCTCGGAGGCCGAGTTCGCCGCGTGGGTGCGGACGGTGGGCGGAGAAGCCGAGGTTGTCGAGGGCCGCATTCACAGCCTCTCGCTCGAAGGGACGCCGTTGACGCCGGAGGAGCTGACGTACGTGGGCGGCCTCGGCGAGCTGCGCGAGCTCAACCTCGAAGCCGTCGACCTGGGCGACGCCGATCTCGCCGCGCTGGCCGGCCTGCGGTCGCTCGAATGGCTGAGCCTCAACGAGACCGGCGTCTCCGACGCGGGCTTGGCGGCCCTCGCCGAGTTGCCTGCGCTGCATCGCCTGAGCCTCAACAACACCGCTGTCGAAGGCGTCGGGCTGGCGAAGCTGACGCGCCTCACCTCGCTCGACTTGCTGGGTTGCGCCGTCGGCGAGGCGGGCTTGGGCGAGATCGGCCGGCTCGGTGACCTCGAGCGGCTGTCGTTGTCGAGCACCGATGTTACCGACGAATCCGCCGCGCACCTGACCGCCCTGACCAACCTCGTCAGCCTTGACCTGAGCAGCACCGACCTGGGCGACGCGGGCCTGACGCACGTCGCCAAGCTCACCGGCCTGCGCTTCCTGTCGCTCAACTACACGCGCCTCACCGACGAAGGCCTGGCGCAACTGGAAGCGCTCTCGCAGCTCGAAGCGCTGGAGCTCAATCGGACGCGCGTCACCAACAAGGGCCTCGAGTCGATCGCCAAGCTCACCAGGCTCGCCGAGCTCAACCTGGAATACACCGAAGTCGACGACGAGGGCTTGGCGCTGCTCGAGCATCTCTCGCGGCTCGAGCGGCTCAACCTCGACAACACGCACGTCGATGACGGCGGAGTCACGGTGCTGACCGGATTCTCGCGGCTCGAGCGCCTCAATCTCTACCGCACGCTCGTCACCGAGGACGGCTACGGCAAGCTCAAATCGGCGCTGCCGAAGTGTGAGATCGTCTTCGATCCGCACTCGCGCGAGTCGAACAGGAGGCGGAGTTGAGACGCCTGCTCTTCGTTGCGGCTCTGGTCGCGGTTCCGGCGGCCGTTGCGGTTCCGGCGGCGGTTGCGGTCGGGTCCGCCGCGGACGCCGCCGCGCGTCTCGCCGATATGGGCGCCCGCATCGCCAAGGACGATCAGGGCCGCGTGACGTCCGTCGACCTCGACTCGGCCTGGCCGGCCGACTCCGACATCGCGCTGTTGGACGCCTTTCCGCAACTGCGCGCGCTGAGCCTGTCGCACACGCGGATCACAGACCTGGGCGCGCTGCATCTGGCGCCGCTCGATTCGCTGATCGACCTGGACCTCTCGTTCGTGCAGCGCTTTACCGACGCGGGCGTCGCCGACCTTCGCGACATGAACAAGCTGCGCCGGTTGGCATTGCGCGGGACGCCCGTGACGAGCCGCGCGCTGCCCGCGATCGCGCGACTGTCGAAGCTCGAAGACCTGGATCTGTCTCATACGCACGTCAGCGATGAGAATTTCGACGAGTTGCTGGCGCTGAGCGAGCTGCGCCGGCTGGCGATCGGCGGCACGCGCATCAGCGGCGCCGTGTTACCCATGCTGCAACTGCTGCCCAAGCTCGAAGAGCTGGACCTGGGCGGCGTGCAGCGCGTCGACTCCGGCGTGTGGGGCTTCGCGCTCTCCGAGGCCAACGCCGCCGAGCTTGCCAAGCTGACGCAGCTCACCGCGCTCGACCTGGGCGGCGCGACGCTGCTCGACAGCTCCCTGGACCGCGCCAACCGCACCGCGACCGACCGCGCCGAAATGCCGCAGATTCTCAAGCTGGGCGCCCTGGTTCACTTGCAGAAGCTCGACCTCAGCGGGCTCAGCGCTTCGAGCGCCGATTTGCGCTTTCTCGAAGATCTCACCGAGCTACGCGAGCTGAACCTGGGGCTGGCGAAGAACGTCGACGACGCGGCGGCCGGGACGCTCGCAGACTTGCCGCACCTGGAAACGCTGCACTTGACCGGCTCCGGCGTGGGCGATGCGACGCTCGAGGCGCTGGCGGAGTCCGCGAGCCTGAAGACGCTGAGCGTCGGCGGGACCAACGTGACCCCCGAAGCCGTCGAGCGCTTTCGCAAGCAGCGGCCGGATTGCGCCGTCACGTGGTTCCCCAAGCGCGAAGAGCCGACCGGCCCGGACGATACCTAGACGCCCATGCCGACGAGACTTGTCATCTGGGTTTGCCTGCTCGCCGCGCTCGGCGCCGCGCCGTCGTACGCCGTCGACGCGGATTACTTCGCGCGCGAGCTGTATCCGGTCTTCGAGGCCGCCGGCTGCCGGCAATGTCACAACGACAACGGCGTCGCCTCGTCCACGCGATTGCAGTTTCCGCCGCAAGACGCCTCGCCCGATCTGGTCGCGGCGTTCGGGTTGCGCCTTACCGCTCTGGTCGATAAGGATGACACGCAGGCGTCGCTGCTGCTCCGCAAGCCGACAGCTCGCGTTGCGCACGGCGGCGGTGAGCGCATCAAGCCGGGCTCGGAGCAGGAATCGAAGCTGCTGGCCTGGATCGGCTACTTGACCGAGCATCGCGATGCGCCCTCGAAGGACGACGCAAGGCGCCGCCGACACCGGCCCGCAAGGTCCCCTACGCCGCCTGACGCACAACCAGTACAACCGTACCGTCAGCGCCTTGTTGGGCTTCGAGACCAAGCCCGCCGACCGGTTCCCCAGCGAAGACTACGTCGACGGCTTCGCCAACCAAGCCCAGGGGCAGAGCCTGTCGCCGCTGCTGCTCGAAGCCTACGGCGCGGCGGCCAACAGGCTGGCCGTCTCCGCCTTTCGCGGCGGCGACCGCAACAGGCTGATCCCGTGCCAACCCGCATCTCCGGCGGACGCAGCCTGCCGCGACGCGTTCTTGTCTCAATTTGGCCGCAGGGCCTATCGCCGACCGCTGCGCCCGGACGAGCTCGACGCCTACCGCGACCTTTTCGACCATCAAGCGAAGGCGGAACGCGACTTCCTAGCGGGCGCGCGCGTCACGGTCGAGGCCATGCTGCAGTCGCCGAAGTTCATATTCCGCGAGGCTGGGTTCCGCGAAGACGAGCACGCCTACCGCCTCGCCGGGCGTCTGGCGTTCTTCCTTTGGGACGAAGCGCCGGACGATCGCCTGCTCGACGCGGCCGAGGCGGGCGAGCTGCGCACGGCGGAAGGCGTCGAGGCGACCGTCCGCCGGATGCTTGCCGACCCGCGCGCCAAGGCGGCGCAGGATGAATTTCTGGCCCAGTGGCTGCGCTTCGACCTCGCCCAGCGAGCCGTACGCGACCGCCGCTTCTACCCGCAGTTCGACGCCGAGCTGGTCGACGCCATGCTCGAAGAGACGCGCCTGTTGTTCCGTGACCTGGTCTGGAACGACGGCGACTTCATGACGTTGTTCACCGCGGATTATGGGTATCTCGACCAACGCCTGGCCGCGATCTACGGCTTCGAGCCGCCCGCCAAGCGCTTCGACCGGGTGCGGTTTCCGGCCGACAGCCCCCGCCGCGGAATCCTCGGCGAAGCGGCTTTCCTGATGCTGACGAGCAAGCCGGCAGACACCTCGCCTACGCTGCGCGGCAAGTTCGTGCGCGAGCATTTTCTTTGTCAGATGGCGCCCCCGCCGCCGATCGGCGTCAATACGACGCTGCCCGAGGTCACCGACGAACGGCCGATGACCAACCGCGAGCGCCTGAGCGTGCACCTGTCGAGCCCGGTTTGCGCCGGCTGCCATCGGCTGATCGACCCGATCGGGCTGGGCCTCGAGCAGTACGATGCGATCGGCGCGTTTCGTGACAAGCAGCGCGTGCTGATCTTCCCCACCCGCGACGAGGCCGCCAAGAAAACCAAGACCGAGCCGACGGAGTATCATCTTGACATCGACGTCGCGGGTGAGATCGTCGGGCTCTCGACCGGCAAGTTCAGCAGCCCCAAGGAGTTGGGCGAGATTCTGGCCGCCGAACCGAGCTGTCGCAAGTGCGTCGTGAAACAACTCTTCCGCTACGCCATGGGGCGGCAAGAGACGTTTGAAGACAGTCGAGCGATCGACGAGGCGATGCGGCGCTTCGAGGCCTCAGGCTTCAAGTTGCGCGAGTTGATCGTGGCGATCGCATTGTCGGAGACATTTTTGGAGGGAGCGAGCTAGACCATGTCGTCCGTGAACAAGTCGCCGACAAAAAAGTCCATCGAATCCATCTCACGGCGGCGCGTGCTGCGCGGCATGGGCGCCGCGACGGTCGCGCTGCCGGCCTTCGACGCCCTGTTCAACGATTGCGGCACGGCCTACGCCGCGACGCCCGAGTCGAAAGCGCAAAAGATCCCATCCCGGTTCGTCTTCTGGTTCAACGGCAACGGCATTCCGGAGAAGCACTGGATTCCGCAGGAGACGGGCGAAAGCTACCGCATCACGCCGTGCCTGAGCCCGCTGGCGCGCTACCGCGAAGATTTTCACGTCATCTCCGGACTCGACAACGCCGCCGCGGCGCTGCCGCAGCCGGGCAACAGCCACTACCCCTCGATGAGCGCCGTGCTGACGGGCAGGGAGTTCACTGGCCGCGGCGCGGGCGGGCCGTCGCTCGACCAGCTCGTCGCCTCGCGCATCGGCGGCGGCACGCGCTTTGAGTCGCTGCAGATCGGCGTCTCGCAAGAGAGCTTCGGCGAGAGCATCCAGCGCAACATGAGCTGGGCGGCGCAAGATCGCCCGCTGCCGCCGGAGATGTTCCCGCAACGGCTGTTCGACCGCCTGTTCGGCAAGCGCGAACAGGGCTGGCTCGACCGCCAACGCAGCGTGCTCGACTTCGTGGCCGATGAGGCGCGCTCGCTGCGAACGGATCTCGGCTCACGCGACAGGACGCGGCTAGATGAGTATCTATCGTCGGTTCGCGATCTCGAGCGCTCGATCTTGAGCCTGCCGCCGGAGTACGCCCGCGAGGTCGAGCGGCCCGAGGAAGGAGCGGACATGCGCGACTGGCCGCGCATCGCCAAGCTCCAGTCCGACCTGTTGGTTCACGCGCTGGCGTCAGGGCAGACGCGCGTGGCGTCATACATGCTCACCAAGTGCCAGGGTCTGACGCGCTTCCCGTGGCTCGGCCACACCGCCCAGCGCCACCACGAATACACCCACGGCGAGGTCGAGACGCCGCGCGGCATGCGCATCTTGCGGGACATCTGCAAGTGGCACGTCGAGGAGTTCGCCTACCTGGTCGCGAAGCTCAAGGCGACGCCCGAAGGCGACGGCAATCTGCTCGACAACTGCTGTCTGCTGTTCGTCCACGAGCACGCCGAAGCGAACCCGCACAAGAACAACGGCCACGCCGCGATCGTCGCCGGGCATGCTGGCGGCCTGAAGACCGGCCGCCACACGCGCACGACCGGCACGCTTGGCGACCTCTACCTGACGCTCGCCGCCGAGACCATGCAGACCGACCTGCAGACCTTCCCGACGGCGTCACAGAGGCTGAGCGACATCGTCTGAGCGAGCCGCGTCCAGAGGCAGACTCGGGGCCCGCCGGCTGCGTACAATTGAAGGCTGCCCCTCATGGCCGCCAAGCAACAAAAAGAGACCGCCGCCGAGGCGCCCTCGTTCGAGACCGGACTCGACGAGCTCGAGCAGATCGTCAAGCAGCTCGAATCGGCCGAAATGCCGCTCGAAGAGTCGCTGGCGCTGTTCGAAAAAGGCGTTACGCTCAGCGAGACGTGCCGCAAGCAGCTCGAAGAAGCCGAATCCAAAGTCGAAATCCTTCTCAAACGCGGGCGTAAGCTCGAGGCCGAACCTTTTGAGCTCGACGACGACCAGGACTAGCGCGGCGGTTCTGGCCGAGTATCTCGACCTGCGCCGCCGCGAGATCGACGCCGCGCTCGATCGCCTCGTGCCCGCGGCGGACGAGCGTCCGGCGACGATCCACAGCGCCATGCGGCACAGCCTGTTCGCGGGCGGCAAGCGCATTCGTCCGATCCTGTTCTGCGGCGCCGCTGAAGCGATCGCCGACGCGCCGGGCGCCGTCACGCCGGCCTGCTCGCTCGAGCTGATCCATACCTACTCGCTGATTCACGACGACTTGCCCGCGCTCGACAACGACGACTACCGCCGCGGCAAGCCGACCTGTCACAAGGTCTACGGCGAAGCGATGGCCATCCTCGCCGGCGACGCGTTGCTGACGCGGGCGTTTCAGGTCATCGCCCAGGCGGCCGGCGTCCCGGACGCTCGCCGCGTCGCAATGGCAGGCGAGCTCGCGGCGGCGGCGGGCACGGTCGATGGCATGATCGGCGGCCAGGTGGAAGACCTCGAAGCCGAGGGCGAAGCGCCGACCGAAGATCGGCTGCGCTATATCCACCGCTCCAAGACCGGCGCCCTGATCAGCGCCGCCGTGCGAATGGGCGGCATGTTCGCCGGCGCGACGGCGGAGCAATTGGCCTTGTTGACCGACTACGGACGCAATATCGGCCTAGCCTTCCAGATCGTCGACGACATCCTCGACGTCGAGGGCACCACCGAATCGCTCGGCAAGACCGCCGGCAAGGACGCCGAGCAGAGGAAGGCCACCTACCCGGCGCTCTACGGTCTGGCGGCGTCGAAAGTCCGCGCGCAAGAGCACTACCAAGCCGCGCTGGCGGCGCTCGAGCCGCTCGGCGAACGCGCCGGCCGGCTGCGCGGCATCGCCGAAAAGATCGTCAAGCGCTCGGCATGAAGCCGACCATGCGCATCGATCAACTGCTCGTCGAGCGCGGCTTGGCCGAGTCGCGCCAAAAGGCGCAGGCGCTGGTGCTCGCGGGCCAGGTCTTGGTTGACGAGCAAAAGATCGACAAGCCCGGCCGCAAGGTCCCCGAGCAATGCGAGATTCGGCTGATCGGCCAAGCGCCGCAATTCGTCAGCCGCGCGGGCTTCAAGCTTGACGCCGCTCTCGAAAACTTCGGCGTCGAGGTGGCAGGCAAGACTTGCCTCGACGTCGGCGCCTCGACCGGCGGCTTCACGGACTGCCTGCTGCAACGCGGCGCGGCGAAGGTCTACGCCGTTGACGTGGGCGTGAATCAATTGCACTGGAAGATCCGCCAAGATCCGCGCGTCGAGGTGCGCGAGAAGGTCAATGCCCGCTATCTTTCAAGGGTGGAAGTTCCCGAGCCCATCGACTTCGCGTGTTGCGACGTGAGCTTCATCTCGGCGGCCTTGGTGCTGCCGGCCGTCGCGCCGCTGCTGGCGCCGCGCGCCGAGATGGTCGTGCTCGCCAAGCCGCAGTTCGAAGCCGGCCGCGGCGAGGTGGGCAAGGGCGGCATCGTGCGCGATCCGGCCGTGCATCAGGCGGCGGTCGACAAAGTGCGCGAGGCGCTGGGCGCGCTCGGATGCGACCCCATCGAAGAAATGGAAAGCCCCATACTGGGCGCGGAAGGCAACAAGGAATTTCTGCTCCACGGCAGCCGATTCCTGTCTCGAAATCATGAATAGAGTCGGCATCGTTTCGAAGCCAGGTCGCCAGGATCTGCCCGCGCTGTTGCGCGAGCTCGTCGCTTGGCTCGACAAGCAGGGCGTTTCCTATCGCGGAGACATTGTCACCGAGCAATACCTGGGCCACGAAGGCGGCTTCGACCGCTCGCAGCCTGATGAAGACCTGGACCTGATCATCGTGCTGGGCGGCGACGGCACGCTGCTCTCGGTGGCACGCGGCGTCGGCAAGCGCGAGACGCCCCTGCTGGCCGTCAATCTGGGCGGTCTCGGCTTCTTGATGACCACCGGCACCGACCAGCTCTTCGACGCGCTCGAACGCGTCCGGGCCGGGCGGCACAAGATCCAGACCCGCATGGTGCTAGCGGGCCAAGTCCGCCGCGAAGGCGCCGTCATCGCCGGCTATCACGCGCTCAACGATTTTGTCGTCAACAAGGCGGCGATCGCTCGCTTGTTGCACCTCGAGGCCTATGTCGATGACGAATTCATGTGCGCCTACCGCGCTGACGGGATGATCCTTTCAACGCCCACCGGCTCGACGGCCTATTCGCTCGCCGCGGGCGGTCCCGTGCTGGCCCCTTCCGTCGAGGGTCTCTGCATCACGCCCATCTGCCCGCACACTCTTTCAAACCGCCCGGTGGTCGTGCCGCAGTCCTCTCGCGTCGAGATCGTCTTCCAGGGCGGCGACGACGACACGTTCCTGACCGTCGACGGCCAGGTCGGCCTCAACCTGCTCCCCAACGACCGCATCGTCGTTTACAAGTCAGACCATTGCGTGCGCATCATTCAAGCGGACCGGCTGCGCTTCTTTGACGTGCTGCGCAGCAAGATGGGCTGGGGCGTGCGCTAGCCCGCCCTACTCGGCGATCAGCGAGCGTTCGCGCAGGAATTCGAGGATCGCTTGCTCGGCCACGAGGTGGCCCGCGACATTCAGGTGGATTCCATCGCCGACGAACAGGCGGGCGCCGCCCTTGACCGCGAAGGCCTTTCCTAGGTCCAGCGCGGGGACGTCGAGCTCGCGCGCCATCTGCAAGGCGATGCTCTGCGGCTTGACAACGTAGCGGCCATCCAACCGCTGCGCAGCCGGATCAAACTGCGCCGCAATCGGAAAGATCGCGAGTGCAAGCCGGCCGCCGCGCGCTGCGACGAGCCGATCGAGCTTCTGGACGTTTTCGCGGACGAGCGGCCAGGTTTCATCAAGCCAGGCCGCCTTGAAGCCGAAGTTGTTGTCCCACGCAAAGCGCCCTTCGGATCGCTGCGTGATGTCGAGCCAAGCCAGCCGGGCGCGGTACGCCAAGTAAGAGTCGCGCGGCAGCCACCACAGCGGGTCGCCCTCGCGCGGGGCCAGCACGCGGCGGGCCTCTTCGGTCGCGAGCAAACCGGTCTTGCCGTCCAGGCGGTGCAGAAAGCGGTGATTGTCGTTGAGGCAATATTGCAGCAGCGTGACGTCGGGCTCGAGGTCTTGCAAATGCAACTCGAACCACAGCCTCTCCTGGTAGGTCGTATAGCCGGGCGTCGCGGCGTTCAGCACTTCGACCCGCCCCTCCAGCGCTCGGCGCATGAGGTTGACGTAGCCGTCCTTGTACGAAACGCCTTCGCCGATCACATACGAGATCGAATCGCCCAGAACCAGGAGCCGGAGAACGCCCGCTTGCTTGGGGGGAACCTCTTGGGGATCGCGGATCGCGAGCGGGTTCGAGCCCGGCGTTTCGGGGTCGAGGCGATAGCCCAGACGCTCGTCGGCGATCAGACCGTCCGCCGCTCCGCGGTTCGTCGCCGCGGCGCTGAAAAAGCTCGCCAACGCCACACCCGGACCGCCCTCCACGGCCCAGCGGACGCCGAACTCCGCAACGAGCAGCGTGAGGAATACGCTCAGCAACACCGTCACAACGCCAAACAACCGACGCCGGCGCGAGTTCGCGCTTGCAGGGCGGTGAGGCGGGTTTACAACTGGCGGCGAGGGTTTGGGAGTCTTGGATCGCCGATTTTTCTTCATCGTGCGTTAGAACATGCGCTCAAACCGCTGAGCGGTTTGCCTCGTGTTCGGACGCGAGGTCCAGTAACTGTCTTTCGGCGGGCTGCGGCGCTCCAACTGATCCCGCCCGAAGGCGCGCATGAGCAGGCCGTAAGGAGTCAGAACCAGGTAAAACATCAACGATAGCAAGACGCGGCTGTTGACGAACCCGAGCACGCTCGCCAGGCCCATCCACAGCGAGAAGAATTTCAGTGAAGCTTCGCCTGACGCGGCGGCTGTCAACAGCAGCGCGGAGCCCGCGGCCCCAAGCCCGATGGCCAATGTCGCGCGCCCGCGGTAGAGGTTCCAAGCGGCCAGCGCCAGCAGCGCGCCGCCGACCACAGCCGTCGACTTGCGCGCCTGCGCGGCTCTGTCAGCCGGATCAGTCAAGCTGGAACTCCTCCTGCCAGGCCGGGTCTTTCTCGAGAGCCGCTTGCTGGCTTTTCTCGAGCACGAAATCTTCGATCACGAGCAGGTCCATTTCGGTTCGCATGAAGCAGCGATAGGCGTCCTCGGGGCTGCAGACGATCGGCTCGCCGCGCACGTTGAACGACGTATTGATCAGCACCGGGCAACCGGTTTTTTGCGCGAACGCCTCGAGCAACTCATGAAACACGCCATGCCGATCGCGGTCGACGGTCTGGACGCGCGCCGAGTAGTCGACGTGGGTCACGGCGGGAATCGTCGAGCGCGGCGCCGCGAGCATGTCGAAGCCGCGCAAGTCGCGCTGCTCCTCGCTCAGCTCGCGCCGAATTCCCTCCCGCACCGGCGCGGTGAGCAGCATGTAGGGCGACTCGGCGTCGAGATCGAAGTACTCGCCGGCCGACTCGCGCAACACGGACGGCGCGAACGGCCGGAAGCTCTCGCGGTGCTTGATCTTCAAATTCATCGCCGATTGCATCTTCTCCGACCGCGGATCCCCCAATATGCTGCGCGCGCCCAATGCCCGCGGGCCGAACTCCATGCGCCCCTGGAACCAGCCGACGACCTTCTCGTCGGCGAGCGCCTGGGCTGTGCGCGCGATCATCTCGCGCCGGCTCATACGGCGGTAGCGCGCGCCGGCGGCGGTCAAAGCGTCCTCGATCTGCTCGGGCGAGTACGCCGGGCCGAGGTAGGCCGCCCGCATCGCATCCGCATCCCCGCCCGGGGCCGCGCGGCCCTTGTCGAGGTATTGATGCCACACCGACAGAGCCGCGCCCAGCGCTCCGCCGGCGTCTCCGGCGGCCGGCTGAATCCAAACCTTCTCGAAGGGCCCCTCGCGCAGGATGCGGCCGTTGCCGACGCAGTTCAGCGCTACCCCGCCCGCCAAGCACAGGTTCTTCTCGCCCGTCTCGGCCTGCGCGTGCCGCGCCATGCGCAGCATCGCCAACTCGGTCACTTCCTGCACCGAGCGGGCCAGGTCCATCTCGCGCTCGGTGATGCGGCTCTCGGGCTTACGCGGCGGGCCTCCGAACAGCGCGTCAAAGGCGCGGTTCGTCATCGTCAAACCCTGGCAGTAGTTGAAGTACCGCATGTTGAGCCGCAGCGAGCCGTCTTCGCGGAGGTCGACCAGCTCGTCCAAGATGCGCTCGACGTACTTCGGCTCGCCGTAGGGGGCCAGCCCCATCACCTTGTATTCGCCCGAGTTGACCTTGAAGCCCGTGTAGTAGGTGAACGCGGAGTAGAGCAGCCCCAGCGAATGCGGAAAGCGCGTCTCGGCCAGCAGGTGAACCTCATTGCCGCGCCCGTAGCCGTAGCTGCTGGTCGCCCATTCGCCGACGCCGTCGATGGTCAGGATCGCGGCCGAGTCGAACGGCGAGGGATAGAACGCGCTCGCCGCATGCGACTCGTGGTGCTCGGTGAACAGGACCTGGCCCTCGAAGCCCAGCTCCTTGGCGATGTTTTCGCGGATCCAGAGCTTCTCCTTGAGCCATAGCGGCATCGCTTGCAAGAACGAGCGAATTCCGCTGGGAGCGTAGTCGAGATAGGTCTCGAGCAAGCGCTCGAACTTGAGCAGCGGTTTGTCGTAGAAGACGACGTAATCGAGGTCGCTCGCGGCGACGCCGTCCTCGCGCAGGCAGTACGCGGCGGCCTCGGAGGGGAAGCGGTGGTCGTGCTTGGTGCGCGAAAAGCGCTCCTCCTGGGCGGCGGCGACAATCTCGCCGTCGCGCACGAGGCACGCCGCTGAGTCATGATAGTAGGCGGAGATGCCGAGAATGCGCATAGCGCCGCCGGGCGTCTCATCAAGGTATCGCGTTTAATCGGCGTTTTTCAGGAGATTCAAGCGAATGAGCCGGCTATCGCTGCTCGAAGAGTTTGCGCTCTTCCTCAAAGAAAACAAAAAACTCTGGCTGCTGCCCATCGTGATCACGCTGGTCCTGCTCGGCGCGCTGCTGGCCTTCGCGCAGACTTCCGCCCTGGCGCCCTTCATCTACACGGTGTTCTAGACCGAGCTCAAATCGTTGCGAGCGCTGCTATCCTGCTAGGCGCTCATGTCTACGCTTCGCCTGCTTGTCCTGCTCGCCGTCTGCGCACTCTCCGCCGCTGCGCAAAAACCCAATATCCAAAGACCCAATATCGTCGTGCTGTTCGCCGACGACCTCGGCTACGGCGACCTCTCCTCGTTCGGCGCGCCGCTGGTGCGCACGCCCAATCTCGACGCTCTCGCGGCCGACGGCATGCGCCTGACGTCGTTCTACTCGGCCTCCTGGTGCGTGCCGGCGCGCAAGCAGTTGATGCTCGGGCGATATCCGTCGCGCGTGCCCATGGGCGGCACCGGCAGCGGCGGAACGGGCGGCATCCCCGCCGACCAGCTCACCCTCGCGCAGTCCCTCAAGGACGCCGGTTACCGCACCGGCATGATGGGCAAGTGGCATCTCGGGTACGTGAAAGACGAATATTTGCCCGTGGGCAAAGGCTTCGACTACTGGTTCGGACTGCCCTACTCGAACGACATGCAGCCGCCGTGGGTCAAGACCGACGTTCCGCTGTGGCTCTACGAAAACACAAAGAAGCTCGAGCATCCGGTCGACCAGGACACGCTGACCGTGCGCTACACCGAGCACGCCGTCAAGTTCATCGAAGAGTCGGGCAACAAGCCCTTCTTCCTCTACATGGCCTATGCGATGCCCCATCTGCCGATCCACACCGCCAGGCGCTTTCGCAACCGCTCGCGCGCGGGTCTGCTCGGCGACGTGATCGAAGCCGTCGACTGGTCGGCGGGCGAGATCATCGGCGCGCTGCGCAAGCAAGGCGAGCTCGACAATACGATCGTCGTCTTCACCAGCGACAACGGCCCCTGGCTGCACCTGCCCGACCGCATGCTGCAAGGCGGCGTCGAGCCTTGGCACGCCGGCTCGCCCGGCCCCTTCCGCGGCTGGAAGCACACCAGCTACGAAGGCGGCGTCCGCGAGCCCGTTCATCATTCGCTGGCCCGGCCAGACCAAGCCCGGCCGCGTTTCGCCGGACATGGCTGCAACGCTCGACCTCTACGTCAGTCTCATCAAGGCCGGCGGCGGCAAGCTGCCCGCCTACAAGCTGGACGGCTACGATATGCGCGCGTTCTTCAAGGGCGAGCAGGAAAGCTCTCCGCGTCAGGAGTTCTTCTACGACAACGGAAAGGAAATCGAGGCCGTCCGGGTCGGCCCCTGGAAACTGCGCCAGGTCGACGGCAAAACCGAGCTGTTCCACCTGGAGGTCGACCCCTCGGAACGCTACAACCGCGCGGACGAGCTGACCGACCGCGTGAAAGAGCTCAGCGAGCGCCTCGAGAAGATGCGCCACGAGACGAGCAGTTAAAGCGTGTGTGAAAGTCTGGTAGGGTTCGGCCGCAACCGGCGCTTCGTTTTCGTCTGGCAGCCGCTGTATGAGCATCGCGCGCTGCCGCCGAAGAAGCAGCCGGTGCGCTCGGCGCTTCAGCATGTCGGTAGCATCGTGCGGGAGCTGGTCTGGCTTCAAGGCGTTGTCGGGCCTGCGAAGCGGCTCCTCAACGAAAGGCTTGTTGCCGACACCTATCCGCAAACGGGTAGAATCATGCCGTCGTGATCGGCGAGACCATCAGCCACTACAAGATCCTCGAAAAGCTCGGCGAGGGTGGTATGGGCGTCGTCTACAAGGCCGAGGACACAAAGCTCGAGCGGCCTGTAGCACTGAAGTTCCTGCCGGCGCATCTTCTAGGAAGCGAGGACGTCCGCAAGCGGTTTGAACGGGAAGCGAAGTCCTCAGCCACGCTCTCACACCCTAACGTCTGCCGGGTGTATGAGATTGACGAGGCCGACGGCAAGGCTTTCCTCGCGATGGAGCTCATCGAGGGGGAATCACTCGACAAGAAGATTGCGCGTGGGCCGCTGAAGCTCGACGAGGCGTTGTCGATCGCGCAGCAAGTTGCCAGGGGCCTCGAAGCCGCGCACAAGCGCGGCGTCGTCCACCGCGACATCAAGCCCGAGAACACCATGGTCGACGAGGACGGCCACGTCACGATCATGGACTTTGGGTTGGCGCAGCTCACGGAAGCGTCGCGTCTGACCAAGACGGATGAGACGCTGGGCACGGTTGCCTATATGAGCCCCGAGCAGACCGAAGGCTCGGGGACGGACCACCGGACCGACGTTTGGGCGCTCGGCGTCGTGCTCTACGAGATGGTCACCGGCCAGCAGCCGTTCAAGGGTGACTACGACAAAGCGGTGATGTACTCCATCCTCAACGAGGAACCGGAGCCGATCACAGCTCTCCGAACGGGCGTGCCGATGCAGCTAGAGGACTACGTCTGTAAGTGCCTCGCCAAGGATCCCAGCAGGCGGTACCAAAACGCGCCCGATCTCATCGTGGATTTGGAGGCCCTTGCGGAGAAGCTCAGAGCCGGCAAGTCCAAGGTGCTTAGCGACCATGCAAAGCCTCCGGTCGTCGCCGCCCGGGCTCCCCAGCCGCCAAAACGGACAACGGTTTGGGTAGCGGTCGCGGCAGCGGCGGTTGTCGCCGCTGGATCTGGCTGGTGGACAAGAGACTGGATGTTGGCCAGCCCTGCCCAAGCGCCGCGCTACACCCTCACGCAACTCACCTTCGACGGCGGCTTGACGCATCAGCCGACGATATCGCGAGACGGTAAGTTCATTGCCTACGCCTCGGATCGGTCCGGTGAAGGCAACCTCGACCTCTGGGTTCAACAGGTCGGCGGGGGCTCGCCGATTCGGTTGACATCCAACCCGGCGGATGACATGGAGCCGGACTTCTCGCCGGACGGCCAGACTATCGTCTTCCATTCGCGCCGGGACGGCGGCGGGATCTACGTGGTCCCGGCGCTCGGAGGTCAAGAAAAGCTCATCGCTCCAGATGGTATGCAGCCGAGGTTCTCCCCCAACGGCTCGGAGATCGCCTATTGGGTGGGTCAAGTTGTAGGTCTTTCCGCAGCTCACGCCGACCTAAACAGCGCCTCAAGCGTCATGACGGTTTCCACGTCCGGCCTGTCGCCCGTCTCGCGCACTGCCGAATTCACCCGCGCCCAGTCGCCGGAATGGCTTGACGATGGTTTGGGTCTCGTTATTGAGGGCATACGGACCAGCGAGGATGCAACTGACTGGTGGATCGTACCGCTCGACGGAACACCGGCTCGACCGACGGGCGCCTACCAAATCGGTCGTGATTTCGTGAACCAGACTTGGGAGCCGCAAATAGCCTCGATACAAGGGGACTACGTGATCTTCTCTCTGCCTGAGTCCAACAGCCGCAGCCTTTGGCGACGGCGATTGCCTGGACCAGCTTCAAAAGTCCCGGGCCCTCCCGAAAGACTGACGTTCGGCACTGAGGAGCACTTTGGAGGAGATTCCGCCGAGTCCGGCCGGTTGGTCTTCGCCAGTCTGCGTCGCCAGATCGATCTCTGGAGTCTGCCCCTAAACACGAAGAGCGGGCTTGTGACCGGCAATATCGAGCAGTTGACCGATGACCCTGCATCGATAGGCTGGCCGGCAGTCTCGAGCAACGGTGAGACCGTCGCCTTCACGACTGAACGGTACGGAAATCTCGACGTAATGACCCTGGACTTGAAAACCCGAGCTCGAACTACCGTTGCCGGAAGCGGCATGCTCGAAGTATGGCCATGGGTCAATTCGACAGCATCAAGGATCGTCTACGCAGTTGAGGTAGAAGACCACGCAGTTAGGGTAGAAGACGATTTCCGTTTCGACCTAGCGCAGTTGGGCGGCGGCCTTACGCGCACCCTCCTCACCGGCGGCGGCCGGTTCGACGGCCTGTCGGCTGATGAAGGCCGCATCCTGTATCGCCGCCGAGACAGCGGTATCATTGCCTACGATATCGCCGCTGGCAAGGAAGATGTGCTGATCACGGGCGACGAGCGATCTCAACTTTATCAGTCCAAATTCTCGCCCGACGGCCGCTGGGTGCTGTTCATGAAGCGTGAGCGGGAGACGCCCTCTTTATCGCGGCTGTTTGTCGCGCCGATCGACGGTGAAACGCCCGTTCCAGAGCGCGCCTGGGTTGAGGTCTCTGTAGGGGAATCCCTGTTTGACAAATGCCGCTGGGCTGCCAACGGCGCCCTAATCTACTACGTCAGCGATAGGGATGGATTCAATTGCATCTGGGCGCAACGTCTCGAGCCGTATACGAAGAGGCCCGTTGGGGAACCGCTCGCGATCTATCACTCCCACGATCCCAGACGTTCGATCTTCAATGTGGACCTGGGTGTTCAGGAGATCTCCGTGGCTCGCGACAAGATCGTCTTCAACATGGCGACTGTCACGGGCAACGTTTGGATGATGGACCCAGTGGAGCGTTCAGAATAACCGACCAGAAGATTGAGCCAACCAAACCGAAGGGTTTCGCGACCACGAGCCGAACGAAGTCCAACGATCGAGGTATTGACATCCCTTCGCGCGGTTAGCTGTTGGGAAATCGCCAACCAACGAACGATCTGACCGCTGATCCCGCCTGAGGTCCTGGTCCGATTCCAAGGGCCAAACGAGGTTGACGGACAGACCGTCCTCAGTAGCGCGCGTTCGGCTTACTTGCGAGCCTGGACGGCCGCGATCTCTTCGAGGCCGACGATGTTGGTCGGGTAGTCGCCGGTGTAGCAGGCGTAGCAGCACTGCTTCTGTAGCGTTGCGCCTACGGCTTTGTGCAGACCTTCGATCGACAGGTATGCCAGCGAGTCAGCGCCCGTGTAGTCGCGGATCTCGTCGACCGTGTAATTCGCCGCGATCAGCTCGCCTTTCGATGGCGTATCGACGCCGTAGATAGCAGGGCGACAGCGTCGGGCGGGCACGAAATCCGCAAGTGCACTTCTTTCGCGCCGAACTCGCGCATCAGCTTGACGATCTTGCGCGAGGTCGTGCCGCGCACCAGCGAATCGTCGACCAGGATCACGCGCTGGCCTTCAACTAGATGCCGCACCGGATTCAGCTTCTGCCGCACGCGCGAGTCGCGCGTCGACTGCTGCGGCTCGATGAATGTCCGCCCCACGTAGTGGTTACGAATCAGGCCCAGCTTATACGGCAGGCCTGACTCGGCGCGTAGCCGATCGCCGCCGGCACGCCCGAGTCGGGCACCGGGACGACGCAATCCGCCGACACCGGACTCTCGCGCGCCAAGATACGGCCCAGGTTCTCGCGCGACTCCGCCACCGGCCGCCCGAAGACGACCGAATCGGGCCGCGAGAAGTACACGTGCTCGAACACGCACTGCGACGGCTCGTCCTTCTGTGTAAACGGCTCGCGTGTGTAGCCTTCGTCGGTGACGATGATCATCTCGCCGGGCTCGACTTCGCCGATCAGCCGCGCCTGGATCAGGTCGAAGGCGCAGGTTTCCGACGCGGCCACGTACGCCTTGGCGCCGCTCTCGAGCGTGACTTCGCCGAAGGCCAAAGGCCGGAAGCCCTTGGGGTCGCGCGCGATGATCAGCCGGTCTTGGGCAAGCAGCACCAGCGAATAGGCGCCCTCGAGCCGCAGCAACGACTCGCGCAAGGCGTGGCGCAGCGTGTTCTCGCGCGAGCGCGCCATCAGATGCAGAATCGCCTCGGTGTCGCTGGTCGCCTGGAAGATCGAGCCGGTCGATTCGAGCTCGCTGCGCAGCTCGAGTCCGTTGGTGAGGTTGCCGTTGTGCGCCACGGCCAACTGGCCCTTGTTGCACTCGACGTAGAACGGCTGCGCATTGCGGCCCGCGCTCGGGCCCGCGGTCGAATAGCGGGTATGCCCGATCGCTGCGTGCCCGGGCAGCTTCTCGATGATGTCTTCGGTGAAGACTTCGCGCACAAGCCCCATGCCCTTGTGGGCATGCAGGCGCAGGCCGTCGCTTGTCACGATGCCCGCGCTCTCTTGGCCGCGATGTTGTAGAGCGTAGAGACCAAGGTAGGCGACTTTCGCCGCTTCCGGGTGGCCCCAGATTCCGAATACTCCGCACTCGTCGTGGAAGCGATCGTCGTCGACGTCGCCATCCCAAACGGCCGGAGGCAACGGCTGCGCCTCGTCGATATTCATTCTTGTTCCAGCATCCCCGCCAGCGCCGTGTCCCACCTGCTGAACAGGTCTTCCACGGCGGTTGAAAAGAACTCGCGGTCGTTGACTTCAAACGTCAAACGCCCATGATCGACAGTGTTCCCTACTACTAAGGTCGACGCTCCCCGCGCCGCGGCCGTTTCTACGGTCTCTTCTAGTTTTGATTCTTCAACCGACAACAAGATGCGCGACGGCGCCTCGTGGAAGAGCGCATAAACCGCCGGCAACTCCGTTTCAATGCTGAGTTCCGCACCCATTTTCGCAGGGCCGAAGCAGCATTCCGCCGCCGCCACGGCCAAGCCGCCGTCGCTGATGTCATGCAGCGACTCGGCCAGGTTCTTGGCGACAATCGCGCGCGCCGCATCGTGCACGCGCTTCTCGTAATCCATATCGAGCGCAGGCGGCAGGCCCCAGACTTGGCCTATAACAACCTTTGCGTACTGCGAGCCGCCGAAGCGACGCTCCAGCTCGTCCTCGTAGCCCGGCAGCAATCCGCCCAGCAGCACCAGCTTCCGCCCGGCGGCCTTGAAGTGCGAGCCCGGCGGCGGATTCATGTGCCGCAGCAGGCCGACCACGCCCATCACGGGAGTCGGATAAATTCCCTTGCCCAGCGTCTCGTTATAGAGGCTGACGTTGCCGCCCGTGATCGGCGCTTCAAACGCCCGGCAAGCCTCGCCGACGCCCTCGATGGCCTCGACGAGCTGCGCCATGATCTCCGGCTTCTCCGGGTTGCCGAAGTTCAGGCAGTTGGTCGCGCCCAGCGGCTCGGCGCCGACCGTGGCGAGGTTGCGGCAGCACTCCGCCACCGCCAGCCGCGCGCCTTCCCGCGGCCCTAGCGCGCAGTAGCGGCCGTTGCCGTCGAGCGCGATCGCCAGCGAGACGCCGGCTTCCTTGACGCGCACGACGGCGGCGTCCGCGCCGGGGCCCTGGGTCGTGTTCGTCCGAACCTGGTAGTCGTACTGCTCGTAGATCCAGCGCTTCGAGCAGATGTCGGCCGAGGCGAGCAGCTTTTCGAGCGCCGCTAGCGCCGCCGCGCCGTCCACTTCCGCCACCGCAGGGCCGTCGAGCGGGTGCGCGCGATAGGGCTGCGTGTGGGGCCGGTCGTATTTGGGCGCGTCGTCGGTCAGAAAACCGTTGTTCAGCTCGGCCTCGGTCCGGCCGTGGTCCTTCACACGCAGCAGGCCGTCTTCTGTGACCGTGCCGATCTCCACCGCGTCGAGGCCCCACTTGTGGAATACGTCGTAGACTTCCTGCTCGCGGCCGCGCTCGGCGACCAGCAGCATGCGCTCCTGCGACTCCGACAGCATGATCTCGTACGGCGTCATCCCCGTATCGCGCTGCGGCACGTATTTGAGGTCGATTTCGACGCCCGCGCCCGAGCGTCCGCCCATCTCGCAAGTCGAGCAGGTCAGTCCGGCCGCGCCCATGTCTTGAATACCTAGGATCGCGCCGGTCTGCATCGCCTCGAGGCACGCCTCGAGCAGGAGCTTTTCGAGGAATGGGTCTCCGACCTGCACATTGGGCCGCTTGGCCTCGGAATCCTCTCCGAACTCCTCCGACGCCATCGAGGCGCCCTTGATGCCGTCGCGGCCGGTCTTGGCGCCGACGTAGATCACCGGATTGCCGACGCCCGTCGCCGCGCCGAAGAAAATCTGATCGCTCTTGAACACGCCCAGCGCGAACGCGTTGACCAGGGGATTGCCTGAGTAGCCGGGCTCGAAAACGCACTCACCGCCGACGGTCGGCACGCCGAAGCAGTTGCCGTAGTTGGCGATGCCCTTCACCACGCCGTCGACGATATGCCGCGTGCGCGAGCCGCTGATCGGATCGTCCAGCGGCCCGAAGCGCAGCGAATCCATCACGGCGATCGGCCGCGCACCCATGGTGAAGATGTCGCGCAAGATGCCGCCGACGCCCGTCGTCGCGCCCTGGAACGGCTCGACGAAGCTGGGGTGGTTATGCGACTCGATCTTGAACGCCGCCGCCCAGCCGTTTCCGATGTCGACGATGCCGGCGTTCTCGCCCGGCCCGACGAGGATGCGCGGGCCTTCGGTGGGGAGGTTTTTGAGGTGAATCCGCGACGATTTGTAGGAGCAGTGCTCGCTCCACATCACGCTGATCACGCCCAGCTCGGTCAGCGTCGGTTCGCGCCCCAGCCGCTCGAGAATACGGTCGTATTCTTCGCCCGTCAACCCGTGCTCTCTGACGACTTCGGGTGTGATGGCCGGCATTTGGTTCTAGGGTCCTCGTCAGCGAACGGCCGCGTGCGCGGCGGCCATGGAATGGAAAATCGCGAGTCCGTCGGTCGAACCCATCGCCGGGTCGGCGGCGCGCTCCGGATGCGGCATCATGCCCATCACGTTGCGCCCTTCGTTGAGGACGCCGGCGATGTTGCGCGCCGACCCGTTCGGGTTCGCCGCTTCGCTCGCCCGGCCTACGGCGTCGACATAGCGAAACGCAACACGATCCTCGCGCTCGAGCATATTGAGCGTCTCATCGTCCGCGAAATAGCATCCTTCACCGTGGGCGATAGGAATTTCGAGCGGCTTCGCGGGGTCGCATTCGGAGGTAAACGGCGAATTCGTCGTCTCGGTCTTGAGGCGAACCGTCTTGCAGGCGAACCGCAAGCTACGGTTGTGGACCAGCGCGCCGGGCAGCAAATGCGACTCAACCAGGATCTGAAAGCCGTTGCAGATGCCGATGACGAGGCCGCCCGAGTCGGCGAATCGCCGCACCGCGCCCATGATGGGCGAAAACCGCGAAATCGCGCCCGCACGCAGGTAATCGCCGTACGAAAAGCCGCCCGGCAAGATCACCGCGTCCACGCCTTGCAAGTCTTCGGATTGATGCCAGAGGGGAACGGACTTTTGGCCGAGATTGTGCTCGACTGCCCATAAGGCGTCGTGATCGCAGTTAGAGCCGGGAAAAATGACGACGCCGAAGTCCATCACAAGAGGAACTGCGGAAAACGTCAGTGTAGCATTTCCTTAACAAACGGCAGCCGTGGGATGCGCGAATTCCGACACATGTCAGAGCATCAGGGCCCGCCTGCGCGCGCCGGGGAAGAAATCGCGCGTTTCTCGCAACTTGCGCGCGAGATTCGGCATCCTCTTATATACTGATTTGCAGGAACGGCCCGGATCCGTTCCGACTCGAGAGGGAATCGCACATGCTCAATCTCACCGATACCGCGATCAACAAGGTCAACGAGATCATCTCGCAGCAGGAGCCCAAGCCGCAGGCTCTGCGCGTCTCCGTCGTCGGCGGCGGCTGCTCGGGCTTCCAGTACTCGATGGCCTTTGAAAACAATAAGATGCCGCTCGACAAGGAGTTCACTTTCGAAGGCGGTCTGAAAGTTTTCGTCGACCAAGCCTCGCTGCTCTACCTCGATAACGTCAGAATCGACTACATCGAGTCGATGGAAGGCGCGGGCTTCAAGTTCGACAACCCGAACGTCACCTCGACCTGCGGCTGCGGCAGCTCCTTCAGCGCCTAGCCCCGACAATTCGAGACGAGACCGCACAGCGTCGTCCCTGCCGGGGCGGCGCTGTCGTTGTATCGGCTCCAACCTCGGCCAACCCGCGACAGTGGCGCAGCCTCATCATGTTGCTTGAGTTGACTCTTCGTCCACGCCGACAACCGCGAAGCTGGAGCCCCGACCTTGGCGCGGCGAATCTAACGCTATTCTGAGAGCGGTTTGTCTCTCATTGACGTCGAAATCGAAAAGCTCGTCTACGGCGGCGCTGGGCTGGCCCGCGCCGACGGGCGCACGGGGCTGATCCCTTACACGCTTCCGGGCGAAAAGCTCAGCGTCGAGGTCGTGCGCGAAGGCCCGCGCCTGTTTCACGCCGTGCCCGCGGAATGGCAGGCCCGTCTCTCCCGACCGCCTCGAAGCCCCGTGCCCGGTCTTCGCCGACTGCGGCGGCTGCAACTACCAGCACATCCCTTACGACAAGCAGCTCGATTTCAAGCGCAGCATCCTCCTCGAAACCCTCGCGCGCATCGGCAAGGTCGAGTGGGCCGCGCCGATCGACAGCATCGCCGCCGAGCCATGGGCTTACCGCAACCGCACGCAGTTGCGCGTCGCCAAACATGGCCGACAAGCCGAGGTCGGGTTCTTGGCGGCCGGGTCGCACCGCCTGGTCGCGACCACCGAGTGCCCCATCAACTCGCCCAAGCTCAACGCAGTTCACCAAGCCTTGCTCGGCATGGCTGAGCAGCGGCGCTTCCCGAGCTTTCTGCACGAAGTCGAGTTCTTCACCAACGAGACCGACGTGCAGCTCAACGTCGTCGGCAGCGAAAAGCCGCTCGCCAAGGCGTTCTTTGAATGGGCGGCGCGGGAGATCCCGGGCCTGCTGCCCGGCGAATACATTGACTACCCCAGCGGCGGGGACGTTTTTCGCGTCGGCAGCCGCTCGTTTTTCCAGGTCAACCGCTTCTTGACGGACGAGCTGGCCCAGCAGGCGATCGGCGACGCCGGCGGGGGCTTGGCTCTCGATCTCTACAGCGGGGTCGGTCTGCTCACTCTGCCGCTCGCGCGGCGCTTCGATCGCGTCGTCGGCGTCGAGTCCAGCGGCGCGGCCGTGCGCAGCTTGCAGTTCAACGCCGAGCGCGCTCAGGTTGAGGTCAAGATCGTGCACGCCAACGTCGAGCAATACCTCACCGACGTCAAAGAGCCGGTGGACTTCGTCGTCGCCGACCCGCCGCGCGCCGGCATCGGTCCGAAGGTCGTCGGCGATCTGATTCGCATCCGGCCGCGAGAGATCGCGCTTGTCTCGTGCGACCCCTCAACCTTGGCGCGCGATCTGAGGGGCTTGATCGACGGCGGCTTCGCGATCAAGTCGATGACCCTGATCGACCTGTTCCCGCAAACGTTTCACCTGGAGACGATTGTCCGGCTCAATCCCGCCTAGAACGGCGCATCAACTAGACAGGCGCGTCAGCTAAAAAGGCACGTCGTCGTCGCCGATCGTCATATCGTCGTCGCTGTTGCCGCCGCCGCCCGAGCTTGACGGGCCGCCCGCCGCGCGAGGCGCTTGCGACCTGCGCGGGGAGTCGCCCATCTCGCCTCCGCCTCCGCCTCCGCGGCCGCCGAGCAGCATCAGACCCATATTGCCGTCAACGACGACCTCGGTGCGATACTTCTTCTGGCCGTTCTGGTCTTCCCAACTGCGCGTTTGCAGGCGCCCTTCCACGTAGACCTGAGTGCCCTTGGTCAGGTACTGCGCGACATTCTCGCCGCGCCACAGCACGACGTCGTGCCAGTCGGTCTCGTCGCGCCACTCGCCGGTCTGGCCGTCCTTCACCCGCCGCGCCGTGGCGATCGAGAAATTCGTGACCGAGGCCCCGCTGGTCGTAGAGCGCGTCTCAGCGTCTCTGCCCAGGTTGCCGATCAACATTACCTTGTTCAGCCCTCTTGCCATGCGCTCCAGAGTAGCGCCTGCCGAATGGGCGGATCAAGGCGCGAGTTGAGCCGACCCCCGAGCCGAGCGCGGCTCGACGATCGTCACCTGCTCTCCGCCGACCGCCAGAGCGCGCACAGGCCGCAGCCAACCATAGGTGCTGCGGATCCGGACATCTTCGCGCACCACCTCGGCGTCTTCTTGCGCTGCGCGAAACACCTGCTCGTCGCCACCCACTTCGTAGCGCACCCTGGCTAGCGGCGCTCCGATCTCCACCTCGAGAGGCCGGCCGTCGTCTTCGAGCAGCGGCCAGCTCACGCCGAACGCCTCGGCTCCTTGGGCCGTCAGGCGCGCCGTCACCCGCTCGGGCGTCAGCGTGAACTCATGCCGAAACGTCGGGCCGCTCTTGCCGTCTCGCGGACGATAGTCCAGCCGGCACCGCACCAGCTCGGGCGACGCCTCGAGCGCCGTGAATTCCGCGTCGTAGCGCTCATGCTGCTCGGCCATCCGCAGCCACTTGCCGCCCTCGATCCACGTCGGCGCGAACGTCACGCCCAATCCGGTCTGGAGGTCGAATACGCCGTCCGACGGCCCCAGCCTGCCGTCCCACCCGGCTTTTGAAAAGCGGACGACGCCCAGCGCCGACCAATGCATGTCGTATTGCGGCCATGCGTCGCCGCGCGTATTCGCGAACATCTGCATCCCGCCCGCGTCCGCGACCGCGCTGCCGAAGGCGATGTCGGTTGTGAAGGCGTAGCCGCCGATCTCCGACGGGGTCGGCTGTTCGGGAATCTCCGTCCGATGCGTGAGATACGACTCGGCGAGGTGGTACATCATCGCTCCCGAGTAGTTGCCCACTTGACTCGCCGGCTGGAAGCCCACGCGCTCCCGCGGAGAAAAGAAATTCTTCGTGATCGAGAAGAACCCATCCCATGGCGGATCGGTTCTTTGCCAGCGCAGCGCGCTTTTCAAACCCAACATCGCCGCTCGCCGATACTGCCCGGCCGCCTTGCGGTCGCCGCGCTCCCAGCTCCGCTCGGCCATCACCTCGAACGTTAACCCGTACAGGATGTCGTTCCACACGTGGTCGTCCGTGCGGCCGTTCGGCGCGCACTGCCCGTCGGGACTCTGCAGCAGCAGCGTCGTCCGCGTACCGCGCTCGACGAAGCGCCGCATCTCGTCGGCGTACGGCCCGTCGTAGCCGTGCTCGAGCATGGCGAGCAGGTTCCCGCGCCCAACCGCTTCGACGCCGTGCGGATTCGGGTCGCTCGACCAGTCTTCGTACAGGTTCCACTTGTCGTAGGCGATCCTCAAGCGCTGGGTCACGTGCAACCACGCGTCTTTGATGAAGTCGATCGCCGCCTCACGTTCCACGAGTCCGGCCTCGGCCCGCAGCCACTCGCCTTTCATGGCGTAGGTGCGCCAGTTGTTCTGGTGGGCGTTCCGCCCCTCGATCACCTGGGCGAGGGGCGTCCCCATGCGATTGCGCCAACGCTCGTAAGTCGCCGCGGGAACGTGCGGCCGGTACAGCTCCAGAGCCCCGGTCAACGGCGCAATGAAGAACTCTCCATGCCGGTCCGGGATGCCGTCCGCCCCGCGCGCGAACGACTCGGTCGCGTGCTCCATCGCCGCCACGCCGCTCTCGAGCAGGTCCTGGGCGCGTCCCGCTTCGAGCAGCGCGCCCACCGCGAATGCGTAGTAAGGCGTCGAGTACTGATGCTCGCGTTCGAGAATCGGGTCGATGATTGCGCCGCTCCCATCCTGATGCCTCACGGCGAAGCGGCAGAGTTTTTCGATCGGATCCAGATACGCGTCGCGACCCAGCCCAAGCGGCGCCCAATCCGCCGGCCGGTAGTCGTACGGCAGCGCCGGCAGCGTCTCCGGCAGGTCGGCGGCCGACAGCGCCGCCGCCGCAAGCACCACAGCGAGCAATCGCATCAGGGGCCCCATTGTACTCGCCTGCGCTCGTCTCCCGGCGACGGCGCCTCGGCGTGGTATCCTCACGCCCGCGATGTCATACGCTCACCGCCGCACCGCCGTCCTCGAAAACGACAAGCTCCGCCTCACGCTGCTGCCCGGCGGCGGCCACATCGCCGCGGTCGCCCTCAAGCCCAGCGGGGTCAGCCCGTTATGGGATCCGCCGTGGGAGACGATCGAGCCGACGCAATACGACCCCGCAAGGCATATCGAATACGGACCGCCGCTCGAAGGCGGCCTGCTCTCGGGCATCGTCGGCCACAACCTTTGCTTCGACTTCTTCGGCCCGCCGTCGGAGCAGGAGCATGCCGCCGGACTCTACGTCCACGGCGAGGGCTCGTTCGTCGATTGGGACGTCGAAGTCTCCGGCGGCGAGCTCACCGCCGCGGCTGAGCTGCCGATCGCGAAGATGCGTTTCGAGCGCCGCCTACGGCTCGAGCCGGGCTCGCAGATCGTCCATGTCACCGAAACCGCCGAAAACCTGACCGGCATGGACCGTCCGGTCGGCTGGACGCAGCACGTCACGATCGGCCCGCCGTTTCTCGAAAAGGGCAAGACCGTCTTCCACATGCCCGCGACCGCGTCTAAAGTCTTCGAGGGCGACTTCGCGCCGGGCCATGACAGACTCGTGGCGGCGGCGGAATTCCAATGGCCGCACGCTCCGGTGATCGGCGGCGGCTACTCCGACCTGCGAGTCGCCGCGGACGCCGAGCGCTCCGGCGCCTTCACCGCCCAGCTCATGAACCCCGCTCTCCACGACGGCTGGTTCAGCGCTTTCAGCCCTTCGGCCAAAACCGTCTTCGGCTACATCTGGAACCGCTCCGACTTCCCCTGGATCGGCGTCTGGGAAGAGAACTACAGCCGCGACCATGCGCCCTGGCGCGGCCGTACGCTGACCCGCGGCATCGAATTCAGCGCCTCGCCCTTCCCCGAGTCCCGCCGCGCCATGGTCGACCGCGGCCGCACCTTCGGCCAGCCAGGCTATCGTTGGATCGCCGCCGGCGGCAAGGCGCAGGTCGAATACGCCGTCTTTATCGCCGAATCCGAAATGCCCGCCGAAACGGTCGAGCGCCAAGGCGAAGCGATCAAAGCCGGAACACTCTCCATCCGCTGACCTCGAGGGAATGGCGTTCACACCGGCCCAACCCGGATACAATCGTTAAACCCCCGCCGATGCGCCGCGTCCTTTCGACCCGTCTTTTCGTCAATCAGCGCCTCACGACCGCACTGCTCGACCGCCTGGCTCGCGCCGGCGTCACCGAGATCCAGCTTCATTGCGCACGCCGTCATCTGGACTACCGCCGCCGCAGCCAAGTCGACGAGCTCAAGCATTGGTTTCGTGACTCGGAGATGCGCGTCACCGCTCTGAATGCGCCGCTGTACAGCGAAGAATCGGAGAACCAGCACTCGCTGATCGACATCTCGCACCTCGAAAAGGCCGAACGGCTCAAGGCGACTGACGAGGTGCGCCGCGCGATCGAGGTTGCGGATGCGATTCCGTTCGAGTACGTCGTCGTGCAGGTCGGCGCGGTCGACGACGAATACAACCAAGTGCGTTCGGACGCCGCCTTCAACGGGCTCGACGAGCTGAACGTCTTCGCCCGGCAGCTTGGCGCGCAGGTATTGGTCAAGAATCAACCGAATGCGCTCTCCTCCGCCGAGCGTCTGGATCTGCTGCTCAAGATGACGCACCTGCCGATCGGCTATTGTTTCGACGCCGGGGCGGCGCACCTCGAGCAAGAGACCCTGGGGGAGTTTGAGAAGATGAAGGAACGCATTCGCCTCGTGCAGTTGCACGACAACGACGGTGAGCGCGATCTGCGGCGGGCCCCGCTCGTCGAGGAGGGCGGAACGATCGACTGGCGAGCGCTAAGCGCCGGACTGCGGAACTTGTCCAAAGAGATTCCGTTCGTGCTCGATCTCGACGCCGACATCGAACGCGAGCATCCGCTCGACGTCGCCCGCGAATCGTTCGAACGCCTGGAGGAGTTGCTGGCTGATGGCTGACGCGCCGCGCATTACGATCGAACGCGCCTCCGACTACGACGGCCAAACCGTCACGCTCGAAGGCTGGGTTCACAACCTGCGCAAGTCGGGCAAAATCGCCTTTCCGATCTTTCGCGACGGAACCGGCTTCATGCAGGGCGTGGTGGTGAAGGCCAACGTCCCGGAAGAGGTCTTCGAGACGGCGAAACACCTCACGCAAGAGACCTCGGTTCGCGTCACGGGCAAGCTGCGCGCCGACGAGCGCGCGCCGGGCGGTTATGAGCTGGAGGTCGAGAATCTGGAGGTCGTCTCGGCGGTTTCTCCCGACGACCCTTTCCCGATCACGCCCAAGGAGCACGGCGTCGAGTTCCTGCTCGACCGCCGGCACCTGTGGCTGCGCAGCCGCTTGCAGCAGTCGATCGCGCGGGTGCGGCATTCGGTCGTCCGCGCGGTGCGGGATTTCTTTGACAACAACGGCTTTACGCTCGCCGACACGCCGATTTTGACGCCGGCCGCCTGCGAGGGTACGACGACGCTGTTCGAGGTCCCCTATTTCGAGGAAGGGTCGGCTTATCTGGCGCAGTCGGGCCAGCTCTATAACGAAGCCACGGCGATGGCGCTGGGCAAGGTCTACTGTTTCGGGCCGACCTTTCGGGCCGAGAAGTCGAAGACCAGGCGGCACCTGACCGAGTTCTGGATGGTCGAGCCGGAGATGCCGTACGTCGACCTCGACGGCATCATGGACCTCGCCGAGGAGTTCGTCGAATACGTTGTGGCGCGCGTGCTCGAAGAACGCAAGGAAGAGCTCAAGACGCTCGAGCGCGACACGTCGAAGCTCGAGTCGGTCAAGCGCCCCTTCCCGCGCATCACCTACGACGACGCCGTCGCAACGCTCAAGAAGAAAGGCAGCGAGATCGAGTGGGGCGGTGATTTCGGCGGCGCGGACGAAACGCTGATTGGAGAAGACTACGACCGCCCGGTGATGGTGCACCGCTTCCCGACCGCCATCAAGGCGTTCTACATGCAGCCCGACCCGGCGCGGCCCGAGGTGGCCTTGGGCGTCGACGTGATTGCGCCGGAAGGCTACGGCGAGCTGATCGGCGGCGGCCAGCGCATTCACGACTACAACCTGCTGGTCGAAAAGCTCGAAGAGCATAAGCTGCCGCGCGAAGCCTTCGAGTGGTACCTCGACCTGCGCAAGTACGGCTCGGTTCCGCACGGCGGCTTCGGCATGGGCATCGAGCGCTGCACGGCCTGGCTGTGCGGCATCGAGCACGTCCGCGAAACCATCGCGTTCCCGCGCATGATCTACCGCGTGACGCCCTGAGATCGCTGGTTTGAGCAAGCCTCGCATCGCAGTGTTGTTCGGCGGCCGGTCCGGCGAGCACGAAGTCTCGATCCGCTCGGCGGCGTCGGTGATCACGGCCTTGGACCGCTCGCGGTACCAAGTCGTGCCGGTCGCGATCACCAAACAGGGGCGCTGGCTGGCGCCCGCCGAATCGCGGGCGCTGCTGCCGCCGGGAGCGCAAAGCGGGTTGGCGGTCGAGACGGCCGTGACGGTTTCGCGCGAGCCCGGCGCGACGTCGGGCGTCGATGTCGTGTTTCCCGTCCTGCATGGGACGTTCGGCGAGGACGGCACAGTGCAGGGCTTGCTCGAGCTGGCTGACGTGGCCTATGTCGGCGCCGGCGTGATCGGCTCGGCCTGCGGCATGGACAAGGACGTGATGAAGCGCCTGTTCCGCGAGCGCGGACTGCCTGCGGTCGACCACGTCGCGCTGCTGCGCAGTCAGATCGACAGCCGCTGGCGCGAGGCCGAGGAACGCTTCGGGTACCCGGTTTTCGTCAAGCCCGCGAACCTGGGATCGTCGGTCGGCATCGCGCGCGCGACCGACGCCGGCGAGCTGCGTCGCGCCCTGGCCGACGCCGCGCGGTACGACCGCAAGCTCGTCATCGAACCGGGCATCGACGGGCGCGAGATCGAGGTGGCGGTGCTTGGCAACGACGAGCCCAAAGCGTCCGTGCCGGGCGAGATCATCCCGACCGCGGGCTTTTACGACTACGACGCCAAGTATCTGAACGACACCGCGAAGCTGGCGATTCCGGCGGAGCTGACGCCGGAGCAGGTCGCCGAGGTGCAAGACCTTGCCGTCCGCGGCTTCCAGGCCGTCGAGTGCCAGGGGTTGGCGCGCGTCGACTTCTTTCTCGAGCGCACGACCGGCCGCTTTCTGCTCAATGAGGTCAACACGATGCCCGGCTTCACCTCGATCAGCATGTACCCCAAGCTGTGGGAAGCGTCGGGCCTCGGCTATGCGGCGCTGGTCGATCGCCTGATCGAGCTCGCCCTCGAGCGCTACCGCGACAAGCAGGCGACCCGCTTCGAGCGTGCATGACGGTCGCCGACAGGGCACAATGACGGCATGTCGGCCGTTCGAACCTTTCCGCTTCTGTTGATCGCTTGCACGGCCTTCGCGCAAACCAACTGGCCGCAGTTCCGCGGCGAGCAGGCAGCCGGCGTGGCTGACGGACACGCTCTCCCCGTCGAGTGGGACGCCGAGAGCGGCGCAGGGCGTCAAATGGCGCGCGGAGGTTCCCGGCCTAGGGCTGTCGAGCCCGGTCATCTGGGGCGACAAGCTTTTCGTCACAACCGCCGTCAGCCAGTCGGACAGCGGTCAACTGCGAACCGGGCTTTACGGCGACATCGGCTCGGTGGCGGACGAATCCGAGCACGTCTGGAAGGTGCTCGCCTACGACAAGAACACGGGCAAGCTGCTTTGGGAGACTGAAACGCATCGCGGCCGCCCCGCCGTGAAGCGGCATCCCAAGTCCTCGCACGCCAGCTCGACCGTGGCGACGGACGGGGAGCGGATTGTGGCCTTATTCGGCTCCGAAGGGCTCTACTGCCTCGATCTTGACGGAAAGATCTTGTGGAAGAAGAGCTTCGGCAAGCTCGACGCGGGCTACTACCAAGTTCCGGAAGCGCAGTGGGAATTCGGCGGCTCTCCGGTCATCCATGAGGGAAAGATCATCGTGCAGGCCGATGTGCTGGGCGGCGGCTTTCTGACTGCGATTAGCTTGGCGGACGGCAAGGAGATCTGGCGCGTCTCGCGCGACGACGTGCCGACTTGGGGGGCTCCGCTGGTCGTCGCGACCGGGGCGCGCACCCAGATCGTCGTCAACGGCTGGAAGCATGCCGGCGGCTACGACTTCGAAACCGGCGAGGAGCTGTGGAGCGTCAACGGCGGCGGCGACATTCCCGTCCCGACGCCGATCTTCGGCGACGGACGCTTTTACCTGACGAGCGCGCACGGGCCGGACGCTCCGGTCTACGCCGTGCCCGCGGATCTGCGCGGTGCGGTCGAGCTCAACCCGGACGAGTTGGGAGGCCTGGCCTGGAACGCGCAACGTCAGGGCGCCTACATGGCAACGCCGTTGCTTTACAAGGGCTTGCTGTACGTCGTGCGCTGGAACGGCATCCTCATTTGCCTGCGGCCCGACTCGGGTGAAGTCGTCTACCAGAAGCGTCTGGAACCCGGCGCCTATACCGCGTCGCCGATCGCGGGCGACGGCAAGATCTACGCGGCGAACGAAGAGGGCCGGGTTTCGGTGATCGCGGCGGGCGAGGGCGGGAAGCTTCTGGCGGAGAGCTCGCTGGGCGCGTCCACGCTCGCCAGCCCGGCGATTTCGGACGGGGTCATTTTTTTTAGGACCGGAACCGGACTGGTCGCTGTCCAGGCGGTCCCTTGAGTCCGGAACGCAACCCCGCTTGCGGCTTCTCTAGCATGACGGCGGCAAACTAGAGTTTCGGCTTGGTGCTTTCCACGGACATCGTGATCCTCGGCTGCGGCTTTACGGGGCGGCGCGTCGCTGAGATTCTGCTTGCGCAGGGGCGGCGCGTCAGCGGCACGTCTCGCCATGCCGACTCGCTTGCCGACCTTGCCGCAAAAGGACTCGAAGCCGTCTCCTTCGACGCCGCGAATGCGTCGCCGGAAGAACTGGCGCGCCTAGTCCCGACGGGGCCGACCGTGCTCTATTCCATCCCAACGTTGCGCACCGACGACGGTCTTTGGGAGCCTGCCCCGGAGATCTTCCGGGCGCTTGGCGACCGGCCGCGGCGGCTGGTTTACCTGTCGACGACGGGCGTCTACGGCTCCGCTCGCGAGGTCGACGAGTTGACGCCGGCGGCGCCGGAGAGCGAGCGCCAGCGGCTGCGCGTCCAGGCCGAGCAGGCGGCGCAGGTCGGCCCGTGGGAGTCGCTGATTCTCCGTCCCGCCGCGATCTACGGCCCGGGTCGCGGCGTCCAGGTCGCGCTGCCGCGAGGGGACTACAAGCTGGTCGGCGACGGCTCGAATTTCGTCTCGCGCATCCATGTCGACGATCTCGCGGCTATCACCGCGGCGGCGCTGCTTTCCGATGTGACCGGCGGCTTCCCGGTCGCCGACGAGCAGCCCTCGTCGTCGCGCGAGATCGCCGAGTTCTGCGCCGAGTTGTTGGGCGTCCCGCTGTCCGAGTCGGTCGAGCGCACGGACGTGAGCGAGACGCGACGCAGCGATCGCCGCGTCGACGGCGCGGGCGATCCGGCGGCTACTGGGGGTCGAGCTACGATATCCGTCGTACCGCGAAGGAATTCCGGCGTCGCTGCGAGGCGTCAACCCTTGATCACGCCCATCGGGCGCAGCCGGGCGACCTTCGCGGCAAGCCCGGCGTTGTGGACGACCTCGATCACCTGATCGACGTCCTTGTATGCTTCGGGGATCTCTTCCAAGATGCCCTTCTTCGTTTCGGACCGGACGTAAATCCCTTTAGATTCAAGGCTTTCGATGACGTCGGCCAGCTCGCGACCGCGCTTGGCGGCGGTGCGGCTGAGCAGCCGGCCCGCGCCGTGGCAGCATGTGCCGAAGGTCTCGCGCATCGCTCCTTCCCGCCCGGCCAGCACCCACGACGCCGTCCCCATGCTGCCGGGGACGAAGACCGGCTGGCCCACATGCCGGTAGGCGGCCGGCATCTCGGGGTGATGCGGCGGGAACGCGCGCGTCGCTCCCTTGCGGTGCACCAGCACCTCCCGCTTGGCGCCGTCGACCTGGTGGCGCTCGAACTTGGCGATGTTATGACACACGTCGTAGATCACGCCGAGGCGAGTGGAGGGGCCGAACACACGGGCGAGAGCGTTGCGGAGGAAATGCGTGATGGCCTGGCGGTTGGCCCAGGCGAAGTTCGCCGCTGCGCGCATCGCCGCCAAGTAAGCTGCGCCTTCGGGGGAGCGGATCGGCGTGCAGGCGAGCTGCCGGTCGGGCAACTCGATGCCGTACCTGTTCATCGCCGAGTTCATCTCGCGCAGCGCGTCCGTGCAGACCTGGTGACCCAGGCCGCGCGAGCCGGAATGGATGAGCACGACCGCTTGGCCCGGCTCGATCCCCATCGCTTGCGCGGCCTCGCGGTCGTGAATCGACTCGACGTACTGGATCTCGAGAAAGTGATTGCCGCTTCCGAGGGTGCCGAGTTGGGGCCTCCCGCGCTGCTTGGCGCGATCGGAGACGGCTGCGGGATCAGCCTCAGGCAAGCGCCCGCCGGCTTCGCTGTGCTCGACGTCCGAGGCGTCGCCGTAGCCGTGCTCGACCATCCAGCGAGCGCCGTCGACGAGCACACGGTCCAGGTCGGGTTGATTGATTTTGACGAAGCCCGAGCCGCCGGCGCCGCAGGGCACGTCGCGGAAGATCTGGTCGACCGTCTCCTTCAGCCGCGGGCGCAGGTCTTGCTCGGTCAGGTTCGTTCGCAGCAGACGCACCCCGCAGTTGATGTCGAAGCCGACTCCGCCCGGGGACACAACGCCGCCTTCGTGCTCGTCGGTCGCGCAAACTCCGCCGATGGGGAAGCCGTAGCCCTGATGGATGTCGGGCATGGCCAGCGACGGCCCGACGATGCCGGGAAGCGTCGCGACGTTGGCCGCCTGCTCGAGCGAGCTGTCTTTGGCGACCTGCTCGAGGATGGCGCGGCTGGCGTAGATCCGGACGTCGGTACGCATGCCGCGGTCGCGGTCGCGCGGGATGCGCCAGCGCCACTTGTCGATCGGCTGCAGGCGGTCGGCGATGCTCATACGTCCAGGATCACGCGGGCCGTCCAGCTTCCCTCGTCGAGCTGGGCGACCTCGAGCTCATGGTAGGTGACCGCTTTCACGATCAGCTTCCAGGGGTGGCGCGCGGGGTCACGAGGCTCGCCGTCGCAGCGACAGGTGAACCGGCTGGGCGAGATCGTCCGAGCCTGATAGCGGACCGGCGCGAACAGATCGGCGTCGAAGACATAGACCAACTCATTGAGCCAGTTGACGATCAGCGTTTCGTAGTCCTCCCCCTGGACTTCGAAAGTCATCTGCTGCGACGCCTCGGCTTGGGACAGGTCGGCGGCGATCTCAAACAGGGCTCTGGCGGCGTTGATGAACAGCTCCCCCGCATCGCCGCCCCAGCAGCGGAAGCCGACGTCAGCGGTGTGCTCGAGGATCTCGAAGGTCGCCGCGGGCATCAGACTTTCATCGTGGCGCCGAATCAGCCCTTGTGCGCCATCTCTTTCTCGGCGGCGAGCCAATCCTGCTCGGGCGAGTCGTTCGGCCGCCCGCGCGCCTCCCAGAGCTGATAGGCCCGCTCGGCGATTTGGCCTTGCCCTTCCCCGTCTCCAGCGTCACGACGCTGCGCGACGGCGTTTCGGACCCGGCGATAGCCCTCGGTCAGCTCGTCACCAAGACTGCGTAGCGCGGAGTCCAGTCCCACGCCTGTTTTCGACAGCTCTGCACGCGCTGAGAAGTCCTTCCATTTCGTTTCGAGGCGGTCCCATTCGGCGCGGGCGTCCATCGAGGCGAGGTGCATTTTCACGCGCACCTCGTCACGCAAGCGCTTGAGATCGTCGATCATGTAGGTCTGTTCGGACATGGCTCCCTCCATTGGATAGAAACTTCCGGCTTACTCGTCGTTTCAGAGCCGAGGGCTTTCGCCCTTCGGCTATCCTACGGGACATGCGAACCGGTGCGCTTCTCTTCCTATTCGCTCTGCTGTCGGTGTTGCAATTGTCGGCCCAAGAGCCGCGTTTCACGGCCGACAACGAGCTCCTGCTGCCCCAAAACTACCGCGAGTGGGTTTTTGTCGGCTCGTCGCTGGGCATGAGCTACAACGAAGGCTCCGCGCCGACGGGCAAGCAGGACTTTCACCACGTCTACCTGAAGCCGGAGGCGTATCGCCAGTACCGCAAGACCGGGACGTTTCCGGAAGGCACGTTGCTCGTGATGGAAGTCTACTCGGCGGGCTCGAAAGCCTCGATCAACCGCCAAGGCAGCTTCTCGGACGAATTCCTGCGCGTCGAGGCGGCGGTGAAGGATTCCAAGCGCTGGAAGGAAGGCTGGGCCTACTTCGACTTCGGCGGACCCGCGCCGCGTGCGAAGTCGACGGCGTTCGACAAGGAGCGCTGCTGGTCGTGCCACAACGAGCACGGCGGCGACGACAACGTTTTCACGCAGTTCTACGCGCTGCTGCGGGCGAAATGACGCTGTGTCGAGGGACGGTCCGGAAGCGGAAAGGCCGCCTCGCATGAGGCGGCCTTTCGTTTTGCCCAGGTTCTTGGAAGGATTCCTCTAGAGGACGTGCCCGCCGGTGAGCGTCAGCTTGAACGGGCTCTTCGACAGGTCGGAGGCGACCCCTTCGAAGGTGACCTTGCTGCCGTTGCCAGGCGCGGCGCGCAGGCGGTTCTCAAGATTCAAGACGACCTCGGCCGGTCCGCCCTGCTTGCTGCTCAGGCTGATCACGCTGGGACGCGCCGAATCCGATCCGACGACGTATAGCTGCATCTTCGGGGTCAGCTTGCCGTGCAGGTCGGACCAAATCTGGTCGCCCTGAGCTCCGACGAGCTGATCCTTGAGATCCAAGAATACGTACAACAGGGGACTGGCCTTGCGCGCGGCCTGGTCGGCCTCGAATTCACGCAAGTCTTTCGGCTTGATCTTCAGCGTGGCGGGAGGCAGCGCCTGTGTCTTCGCCTGCTCCTTGAGCTGAGCGATCTCAGCGTCGGTGTTGTCGCCGGCGTACTTCTTGTAGACCTTGGTGAAGTACTCGTCGACCTGCTTGCGTCCCTGTTCGTTCAACGAGCCTTCTCCGGTGTAGGAGGAAGCGCGCGCGAACGAAAACAACGCCAGCTCATTCTTGTCAGGATCGCCCTGAGCCAGGACGACGTTGCCGAGCCAATAGGAGACCTGCGCCAGGTTGGGGTTGAGCGCCAGGACCTCTTTGAACTCCTTCTCGGCCGGGACGTTCTCCTTCTTCTGCATATGGATCCACCCGAGCGTCTGGTGGGCCGTCAGCAAAACTTGGTTTTTGACCTGGTTCCACTGCTCGTCGGTGAGCGTCGAGGGCTTGCCTTTGAGCAGCGCTTCAGCCGCCTCGGCGCCGTCCTTCAGCGTGGCGGGGTCGGTTTTCCCCAGAGTGGGAATCATGCCCGCGATCGTGAAGTTGGCCTCGAAATCGCCGGGGTGCTGCTCCAGCACGTCCTTGGCTGTCGCCAGGGTCTTGTCTTTGTCGCCGGCGGCCTGATGGGTACGCATGAACAACCGCAGACGGTCGTCCTTGTAATCGCTCTCCGGATACTTTTCCTGCCACTCAGACAGGAGTTGGAGCTTGGTCTGAGGATTGGTTTCCTTGAAGGCCTTGTTGATCAGCTCGTATTCGGCTTGATCCTTGGGCTGCTTCTCTTTCGTTTCCTGCGGTGACGGCATGGCCGCCGATGTCGCAATCAGCAGCGCACAGACCACGACTGCGATGTTTGTCAATCTTTTCAGCATCTTTCGAATTCTCCAAGAACTGGGCTTCAGATCTTGTCGGGCGTCCGACCGTTAGAGTGTAACGGACGACGAGGTCATTGCCCCGATAGGGGGTCAGGGCTATCCGGGGAGTATAATCCAGGCTCCGCAGGATCGCAACAGCACCCCATCGTACCCTCCTGATCGTACCCTCCTGCGGCGGCGCTACCCGCCGGCCGTCGCTCGACTTTCTCCGGGCGCATAGTTGATACGTAAACCAGTACCTGGGTGTTACAATCGCGTGCTCCTGGGGCGCAACGATTGGGTGAACGCTGGATCGACCTCATTCTCATTGGCGCCTACCTAGTCGGCGTCACGATCTTCGGCGCCCGCCTCGGTCGCCGACAAACCAACATCAAAGACTATTTTTTGGGCGGCCGCAAGGCCCCGTGGTGGGCGATCGCGCTGTCGATCGTCGCCGCGGAAACCTCCACGCTGACCATCATCGGCACGCCGGCGCTGGCGTTCGGCTCGGATCTGGGATTCCTGCAGGTCGTCTTCGGCTACCTGCTGGCCCGTGTCGTCATCTCGCTCGTGTTCATTCCCGCCTACTGGCGGGGCGAGATGTTCACCGCGTACGAACTGATGCGACGGCGCTTCGGAGAGCCGCTGCGTCGACTGACCGCGTCGGTCTTCCTGGTCACGCGCTCGATTGCGGAGGGCGTCCGGGTTTTCGCGATCTCACTGGTGGTGTCGGTGGTCTTGGGCACGGGCGAGGTGGCGTCGATCATCCTGATCAGCGTGCTGACGATCTTCTACACGTTCCATGGCGGCATGACGGCCGTCATCTGGACGGACGTAGCGCAGATGTTCCTGTATGTCGGCGGCGCGCTGATGAGCTTTTGGCTGATCTTGGCTGAAATTCCGGGAGGCTGGGATCAGGTCGTCGCGATCGCCGCCGAGTCGGACAAGTTCCGCATCCTTCACATGGGCTTCGAGCCCACGATGGCGTTCTTCTCGACCACCTACACGTTCTGGGCGGGCTTGTTCGGCGGCTGCTTTTTGACGACGGCGACGCACGGAACGGATCAGCTCGTGGTGCAGCGGTTGCTCAGCGCTCGTTCCGAGGCCGAGAGCCGGCTGGCGTTGATGTCGAGCTGGATCGTGATCTTCGTCCAGTTTTCGTTGTTTCTCACGATCGGCGTGATGCTTTACGCCTATCACCAGGTGAGCGGGCAGCCGCCGCCGAATCCCCTCGACCGGCTCTATCCCGCATTCGTTTGGCATGAATTGCCGCCCGTCGCCGCCGGAATCGTGATCGCCTCGATCATTGCGGCGGCGATGTCGAACGTGAGCGCGGCGCTGAATGCGCTCGCTTCCGCAACGATCGTCGATATCGCGATGCCGTTGGCCGGCGACCGCTTGAGTTCCGATGAGGATCGCCTGCGCGCTGCGCGCTGGGCGACTCTCGCTTGGGGAGCCGTCTTGGTGGGGATCGCGGTCATGGCGCGCAATTGGGGCTCGGTGCTCGAGGCCGGGCTGGCCATCGCGTCCGTGCCGCTAGGCGCGCTTTTGGGCGTGTTCACGTTAGGCGTGCTGACTCGTCGCACGCAACAAGCCGACGCGATCGTCGGCATGGCGGCCGGATTGGCGACGGTTCTCTACGTGACGTTCCGGACGCCGATCGCCTGGACCTGGTACGTCGTGATCGGAACTTGCGTCACATTCGCGGTCGGGGTGGGCGTCGGCGTGGTGAGGCGAGCGCTAGGGAGCGGGTCTGCAACCTAGGTGCGCCGCCGGGAAGTTCCCGGGCCGAATCTCAAATTGTTCCAAATTACCAAAAGATTTCTTCCACTTTTGCCGATCATTGGGCATAATGGAGCTGTTTAAGAAGGGCAATACCGATCGCACCTTCTCTCCGCGCCCCATTTTAAGGAAGCCAGGCCCGACAACGGTTATCGTGAGCCTGGACACTGTTGATCTCCCCAGTTGAGCTCGGTGCCCAAGATTCTGTTCTGAATTCCGAACAGAAATATTGACGAGGTCGTCGAAAGGTTGATATAACCGATCGGGAGCATGTTTTCACCCGGAAAATCTTGTTCCGTAGTCGGAACACCCCTCGCAGGGTGTTGAATTCTCGAACACTGGGAGATTTGACGGATTATTCGCGAGTTGGGACGACAAACCGCTTGACCGTCGGAGGGATTAAAAAATGGACGTAAACAAGATACTCGTGGAGCTCCGGCAAGAGCGTGAGCAGATCGAGGACGCCATCATCTCATTGGAACGGCTCGCGCGCGGGCGCGGAAAACGGCGCGGGCGTCCGCCGTCCTGGATGAAGGACGCCGAAGAGCGTCGCAAGACGCGCGCCGTGCCCAGCAAGGGCAAAGACGAATAGGCGCGCTTCGCGGCTCTCGCTCGCCGTTTACGCTCAGCGATACAGCAGATAAGGCGTGCGCCGACGCCGAAACGCGTCCGCTTCGGCAAGCCACGTCTTCCAGATTTCGGACGCGCCTGTCCCCCTTCGCAGTTTATCTGCGAAGGCGCGATCTCCGGTCCACGCCGCCAAGCGGTCCCAATCAAGCGGCGCCCCTGCGCGCATCACGGCGGCGGCGATCTCGAGGCCGAGCCTCAAGGGTTCGGCGCTCTCTCGATCCGTCACCATGACCTGGACGCCGGGAATCCTTTTGTTTTCAAAGCGTGATGCCGTGGGCGTGAGCTCCGTCGGGTAAAAGGTCAGCCCTGCCGGATGCGCTGACGCCAGATCCGAAATCAGCGACTGCGGCGCCATCCAATCAGCGCCGATGAATTCGAACGGCGTATCGGTCCCGCGTCCGACGGAGTAGTTTTGCAGTCCCTCCATCAGACCGATTCCCGGATAAAGCAGCGCCTCGGTGAGGGTCCGAATATTCGGCGAAGGATTGACCCACGGCAGCCCGGTCTGGTCGAACCACAAGGCGCGGCGCCAGCCCTCCATGCGAACCACGCGCAGATCGGCGCCGAGCCTCTCTTCGGCGTTCAGCATTTGCGCCAACTCGCCGAGAGTCATCCCGTGGCGCACGGGAACGTTGAAATAACCGATGAACGAGCGTAGTTGCGGGTCGAGCAGGGGGCCTTCCACGCGGGTTCCCGTGATGGGATTCGGCCGGTCGAGCACATAGAACGGCAGACCTCGCTTGGCGGCTTCCTCGAGGGCATAAGCCATGGTGGTCGCGTATGTGTAGAACCGCGTGCCGACGTCTTGGATGTCAAACACCAAGGCGTCGAGGCCGGCGAGCATTTCGGCGGTCGGGCGCCGCAGGCCGGGCTGATAGAGACTGAAGATCGGAATCCCGCCGGCGCCGTATCGTCCATCGGCCACTTGCGCCTGATCGAGCGCGCCCTCAAATCCGTGTTCAGGCGAAAAAAGCGCTTTAATTTCGATGCCGGCCTCGAGAAAAAGATCGATATTTCGACGGCCGTCGCGACTGACCCCGGTCTGGTTCGTGATCAGGCCGATCTTCATTCCTCTGAAACGGGAAAAACGCTCCCGGACCAGAACGTCGAGGCCGCTGAGCACCTCCGCCCGGCGCGACTCGGTCGACTCGCCTCCCGCGGGGACGGCCGCGCGGCTGCGCATCGCTCGCCGGGCGTCGTCGACATCAACGTCCGCGAAGGTCGCGGCCACGGCGGATGCGATGCGGCTGCGCAGGCTGACGACCGAAGTCGCGGTCGTCGGGTGCACGCGATTGGTCATCAGCACGATCCAGGCGCGCGTGAAAGGGTCGATCCAGATCGAAGTGCCCGTGAAGCCGGTGTGACCAAACGAGCCTCGCGGGAACAAGTCTCCGCGCACCGAGGCGTAGGGCGAGTCGAGGTCCCAGCCGAGGCCGCGTTCAGGCTTGCCTTCCGGCGACTGCGGCGTGGTCATTTGCGCGACCGCGAGGGGGCTCAGGAGGCGCACGCCGTCGAGCTCGCCTCCGTGGAGCATCATGCGGGCGAAGCGTCCCAAGTCGGCGGCGGTGGAAAACAGACCGGCATGACCGGCCACGCCGCCCATGTAGCGGGAAGTGGGGTCGTGAACGATTCCCAGCAGGATCGTGCCGTCGGCCAGCCGCTCGGTCGGAGCGATGAGCGGGCGCATCTGGGCCGGCGGGTTGAAGTAGGAATCGTTCATCCCGAGCGGCTCAAAGATGCGTTCGGCGGCGAATTCGTCGAGGCGTTCGCCGCTGACGACGCGCACGATCTCGCCAAGGAGAATGAAGTTGATGTCGCTGTAGACGAAGCGGGAATCGGGTTCGATGGTCGGCTTTTCGCGCAAAGCTTTCTGAATGCCCGTTTCGTAGCCGCTCCATTCGGGGACTAAGTCGAGATCGGGACGCAGACCCGAGTAATGCGTCATCAACTGTCGAATCGTCAGGTCGCCGCCTTGGAAGGACGGCAGATATTTCGTGACTCGATCGCCGAGGCGCAGGCGACCCTCCTCGACGAGCATCATCACGGCGGTCGTCGTCACGATGACTTTCGTCAACGACGCACAGTCATAGATCGTGTCGACGGTCGCGAGAGTCGGCGCGGGGACGAGGCTGCGGTCGCCGTAGGCCTTGTCGTGCAAAATGCTGTCGCCGCGCCCGACCAGCAGCACTCCGCCGGGGATCGTCCCGTCGTCCACCGCTTCCGAGACGATGCGGTCGAGCCGCGCTGATCCGGACCATTCCGCTGCTGGGGCGGGCGGCGCGGCGGCGGAAAGAACGAGAGCGAGGGCGAGGAGTCTCATTCGCTCCGAGTCTAGTGACGCGCGCGGCGCGCGAGCAAGCGCGGCTGTGAGAGTCAAGACCCGGGACGCCTGAATCCGCGGCGCGCCTGCTCGACTCGCCGCCGCGCGCGGCAGCCGGAGATGTGGTCGTTGACAAGTCCCATGGCCTGCATGAAGGCGTATACGGTCGTGGGGCCCACGAAACTCCAGCCGCGCTTCTTGAGGTCTTTCGACAGCGCAACCGACTCGGGCGTCGTCGAGAGCGCCGCCAAGGCAAGCGAATCGAGCTTCTCGGGCCGGGACTTGGGCGCCGGCTCCCAGCGCCAAAAATACGCCGCCAGAGATCCGAATTCAGCGGCGAGCTCGCGGGCGCGCTTGGCGTTGTTGAGGGTCGATTCGATCTTCCCCCGATGGCGCACGATGCCGGGGTCGGCGAGGAGCTTCTCCACCTTGGAGGCGCGAAAGCGGGCGACCTTTTCGAAATCGAAGCCGGCGAAGGCCTCGCGGAAGTTCTCACGCTTGCGGAGAATCGTGAGCCAGCTCAGGCCGGCTTGAAAGCCCTCCAAGCAAATCTTTTCGAACAGGCGGCGATCGTCGTCGACCGGAAAGCCCCATTCGGCGTCGTGGTAGGCCACGTAGTCGGGGGTTTCGCCGCACCACCAGCACCGCGCGACGCCGTCGGCGCCGCGAATGATTTTCTCGTCCGGCATCGGATCGATTCTCACACACCGTAAGATCGAGTGAACCGATCACGGCCGGCGTGTCGCTATCCCGTATAGACCGATGCGCTGGACTGTCAGGTGGACTGTCATCGTCGTCGCGGCGGCGCTGTTGTCGGGACTCGCGCCTTGCCAGGGGCAGAGCGGGCGCGATCTGAGCTACGAGCGCAATGCCCAGCGGGCCTTGCTGATCGGCAATGACACGTACCGGCATGTGCGGCCGGGGGCCGCCTGCCGACCGAGGCCGAATGGGAGATGCGTCGCGCGGCGGACTGGAAGGCGCGATCTATCCCTGGGGCGGGCCGCGACGAGTGGCTCTACCCCGGACCGGCCGGCGCCTTCGACCCGAACGGTTTCTGGCTCTACGACATCACCGGGAATGTCTGGGAGTAGGTGCGCGACTGGTACAGCGACGTGGCCTACGAGTCGAATGAGGCCGAGGACCCGCGCGGGCCGCAGGCGGGGACCGAGCGCGTCGCGCGCGGAGGAGCGTGGGACAACACCCCGGAACAGTCGCGCGTCAGCGACCGGCACAGCTTCCCGCCGAAAACCGCACGCCGTACGTCGGATTCCGCTGCGTCGTGTTCAGCATCCCCGAATAGGCTCCCGAGCAGACCACCCGGTCGGCCGGGGGTATTGACGAGCGCGGACGCGAGGATTAGTCTAGGTGCTGATTCGTCGTATGACGGCATATAGACCGGATCGACGATACCTTCGCGCCAGCGCGGTATCCGGCTTGTTGGCTTCAGCGGGAGTCTGGACGGCCGTGTCTTACGGCGGTTCGCCGTGGGCCGCCGCATTCTGCGGCCTGTGGTGCGCAGTCTTCCTCGTTCTGGGATTGCTGCCCGAGGTGCGCACGGGCGCGGACACTCTGGAGTTGGGCGCCGATCACGTTCCCTGGCAGGAGATCTTGCGCGTCGACTCGACGCGCTGGACCTCGCCGCTCGTGTTGAAGCTGACGCTGCGGTCGGGCCGCATGCGGCGGCTGCTTTATTCGGGCAGCAGCGAGGATTGCGATTTGCTGCGGCGGCGTATCCGGCGCCTGGCCTCGAATGCATTGATCGACGGCGTGCCGCATCGTCAATATTGGGGATTGTCGGCGCCGATCCAGGCCGGGCGGGCCGCGTCGCGGCCGGCTCCGGGCCGGTTGCTGCCCGAACAAGACGAGGCGGAAGTCGAGCGGCTGTTCCAAGAGCTGCGCTCGCGAGGCCGCCTCGGCCCGCGCCGTTAGCCGCGTAGGCCGGCCCCCCTTCGATAAACTGGACCAGAGGCCCCCGGCCCCGTGCCCCCGCTTGCTGCAAGATGCGCTCGAGACGAATTCTGGCGATCGTGGTCGTCGCCGCGGCGCTGTGCTACTCAACCCGCGACATGTGGCTCGGCTGGGCGGGGCGCTTCCTGATCCAAACCGACCCTCTGGAGCACGCTGACGTTATTGTCGTGCTGGCCGGAGACGGCTCCGGCTTGCGGCTCGACCAGGCCGTCAAGCTCATGCGCGACGGGTATGCTCCGCTGGTCCTGGCGGACGGCTCGGCGGATTTCTACGGCGCGAGGGAGTGCGACCTGGCGCTGGACTACGCGAAACGGGCGGGAGCGGGCGATGCGGTCGAAAGTCTCTGCATGCAAGCCCATTCCACCCTCGAAGAATCGCAAATTGTCGATACTGAGTTGCGTTCACGCCAGGTGCGGAGCGCCATTGTGGTGACCTCCGACTACCACACTCGCCGCGCCAAGATGATCTTCAGCCAACTCGAGAACAGTCCTATTCGGTACCGTTTCGACGCCAGCCCCACGCAGGGTTTTGATCCGGACAACTGGTGGCGCTCGCGCGAGGGCCGCAAGATCGCGGGCGTCGAATGGCTCAAGACGCTGCACTCCTGGCTGGAGCGACTGGACTAAGATGCTCTCGACCCTCGGCAAGCTGATCCCTTACGCGATCCGTTACCGCTGGCGCTACCTGGCGGGCTTCGGGTCGCTCGTCATGAAGAGCCTTTTGGCGGCGACGGTGCCGTTACTGCTGAAGATCGCGATCGATCGGCTGTCGGCGGGAGCGGGGCTGCGCGATGTCGCCTGGCTCGCGGGCGTCTTGATCGTCTTGGCGCTGGCCAAGGCGGTGTTTCAGTACTGGATGCGTTGGATTCTCATCGGGATTTCGCGCGATATCGAGTACGACCTGCGAAACGAGTTCACCGAACGCGTGCTGCGCCTGCCCCAACGGTTTTTCCGCACTTACCGCACCGGAGACCTGATGTCGCGGGCGGTGAACGACCTCGGCGCGGTGCGCATGCTGCTGGGACCGGGGATTATGTATTGCGCCGACGTGGTGCTGACGTTCACCGTCGTGCTCGCCGTGATGGCCGCGACCGACTGGCGGCTGACGTGTGTGGTGTTTCTGCCCATTCCGCTCGTGTCGGTGACGGTGAGCTACTTCGGCCGCAAGACGCACGACCGCTTCCAGAAGGCTCAGGAGCGGCTGTCGGCCGTGACGGCCCTGACGCAGGAAAACTTGAGCAACATGCGCATCGTTCGCGCCTACGCTCAGAACGCGGCCGAGATCGAGCGTTTCGAGCGACTCAACCGCCAGTACATGGACGAGAATCTCGGGCTCGTGGCGCTGTGGCGGCGCTTCTACCCGCAACTCGAGCTGCTGATCGGAGCGACCTACGTGGCTGTGCTCGGGTTCGGCGGCATCCAAGTGATCAACGGAAATGTGACCCTCGGGTCGTTCGTCATGTTCATGAGCTACATGGCGATTTTGACTTGGCCGATGGTCGGAATCGGCTGGGTCGTGAACCTGTTGCAGCGCGGCACGGCCGCCCTCGAACGGCTCAACGAGGTGCTGACTTACCCGATCGGGATCGAGGACGGTCCGGAGACGAACGCATCGATCGATTCGATCCGCGGCGATCTCGAGTTGCGGGGGGTCGGCTTCACCTACCCCGGGGCGGACCGGCCGGCGCTGGAGGGCGTGGATCTGTACGTGCCCGCGGGCCAAATCGTCGCGCTGGTCGGCGCGGTGGGTTCCGGCAAGACGACGCTGCTCAACTTGCTTCCGCGACTGCTCGAGCCGACAGCCGGCGCGGTGCTGATCGACAACGCACCCTTGGCGCGGCTGCCTCTGGCCGTCCTAAGAGGCTCGATCGGCTACGTTCCGCAGGAGAGCTTTCTGTTCAGCCGCAGCATTCGCGACAACCTCAAGCTGGGCGCCCCGGACGCTGAAGACTGGCGCCTGGAAGAGGCCGCGAGCATCGCCCATGTCTGGGACGATATCCAATCGTTCCCCGCCGGCCTCGACACTCTGGTCGGCGAGCGCGGCGTCACGCTCAGCGGCGGACAGAAGCAGCGCGTCTGCCTGGCGCGCGCGCTGCTGCGCGATCCGCGCATCCTGATTCTCGACGACTCGCTGTCGAGCGTGGACGCGGTGACCGAGGCCGCGATCCTGGAGAAGCTGCGGCTGTTCATGCGCAACAGGACGACGCTGATCGTCTCGCACCGCGTCAACGCGTCGCAATTCGCCGACGCGGTGGGCGTGCTCGAGGAGGGGCGCATCGTCGAATACGGGTCGCACTCCGAGCTGATCGGCCGGGGCGGCCGTTACGCCGACCTCGCTCGCCGGCAGTCGCTCGAAGAGGAGCTGATCAGCGATGACTGAGGCTCCCCAGCGGCGCGCGAACTACGACTCGACGCTGATGCGCCGGCTGATCGGCTATCTGCAACCGTACCGCGGCCCGGCGGCGCTGTCGGTCGTGCTTCTGGTGGCGCACTCGGCGCTCGGCGTCGTCGGTCCCTTTTTGACGAAGGTGGCGGTCGATCGCTGCCTGCGGCCGGTGCAGCAGGGTACGACGTTTTTCAGTGAGTTTCTGCCGCCCGATCGGATCGACGCGTTGCTCGTGTTGACCGGACTCTACATGGCGGTGCTGGCGGTCAGCTACTTCCTGCGCGCCGGTCAGATCCAGATCATGAATGAGACCGGCCAACACGTGATGTTCGACATGCGGCAGCAAGTCTTCGGGCACTTGCAGGCCAAGAGCGTGGCCTATTTCGACCGCAACGCGATCGGCCGGCTCGTCACCCGCGTTACGACCGACGTGGACGCGCTGAACGAGATGTTCACCTCCGGCGTCGCGGCCATGGCGGGCGACGTGGTGACCTTGGCGTTCGTTTTCGCCGCGATGCTCTATCTGAGTCCGGTGCTGACGCTCGTGCTGACGGCATTGGCTCCGTTGGTCTTGTGGCTAACGGTGATTTTCCGCACACGAGCGCGCACGAGCTTCCGCCAGGTGCGGGCGGCCGTCGCGAAAATCAACGCGTTTCTGCAGGAACATCTCTCGGGCGTCGCGGTCGTGCAGATCTTCACGCACGAACGGAAGAGCGCGATGGACTTCGCCGAGCTCAACGAGGAGCATCGTGAGGCGAATCTCGGCGCCATCCGCGCAAACGCGATGTTCTTCCCCGCCGTGGAGTGGCTGGGCGTAATCGGAGTCGGCGCGCTGCTGGTGGTCGGCGCGTGGCTGGTGGACCGCGGGACGTTGACGCTTGGCGTCATCGCCGCGTTCTTGCAATACGGCTCGCGCGTCTTCAAGCCGATCCAGGACCTGAGCGAAAAGTTCAACATCGTGCAGTCGGCGATGGCGAGCTCGGAGCGCATCTTCGGGTTGCTCGACACGCCGGTCGACGAAGAACCCGAGCCGGCGCCCGACGCCCAGCGCAACGCCGAAGCGCCGCGCGTGGAGTTCGAAAACGTGTGGTTCGCTTACAACGGCGAGGATTGGGTGCTGCGCGACGTCAGCTTCGTCGCCGAGCCCAACGAGATGCTCGCCATCGTAGGCCATACCGGGGCGGGCAAGACGACGCTGATCAACCTGCTGCTGCGGTTTTACGAGCCGCAGCGCGGGCGCGTGCTGGTGCGCGGCAAGGATGTGCGCGAATGGCCGCGCGGCGCGTTGCGGCGCGAATTCGGCATCGTGCTGCAGGACCCCTATTTGTTCGACGGCACCATCGAAGACAATCTGCGCCTCGGCGATCCCAGCGTGTCGAGCGAGAAGGCGCGCCAAGCGGCCGAGCGCGTGCGGTTCGACCGCTTCGTCAAGAAGCTGCCCCGCGGCTACGACGAGCCGGTCGGCGAACGCGGCGGGTCGCTGTCGACCGGTCAAAAACAGTTGCTCGGCTTCGCGCGGGCGTTGGCGCGCGATTCGCGCTTTCTAATCCTGGATGAAGCGACCTCGAGCATCGACGCCGAGTCCGAGCACCACATCCGCGAGGCGCTGACGGCGCTCGTCGACAAGCACACGTCGATCGTGATCGCGCATCGGCTCTCGACGATCAAGCGCGCAGACCGCGTGATCGTGATGCACAAGGGGCGCGTGCGGGAGATGGGCGATCACCGCGAACTGCTGGCCCAGCGCGGCCTCTATTGGAAGCTCTATCAATTGCAGTTCCAGGGACAAGAGGCCGCGACCGGGGAAGAGCGTCCGGTCGACCGCTGATCATCGACTGCCGACCGTCGGGCGGCGAACTACAATAGGCGGGGCGCTACCGGCGCCGAGGATCTGTCCCGTGCGTACTCGACTCACCCTTGTGTTCGTCGCCTTGATTGCGACCCTCATCGCAGCGGATCAAAAGGCGCCCACCGGCTACACCGACACGCCGTATTTGCCGGGCGGCAAATGGCGGGTCCACGACGATGCGCGCCCGCGGCCCCGCGTGGTGACGCCGGGGACGTTCCCAACCGACGAGGCGCCGGGCAAGCCGCCGTCGGACGCGATCGTCCTGTTCGACGGCAAGGACCTGTCGCAGTGGCAAATGTGGGACGGGCCGGTCGGCGCGGACTTCTATCCCAAACACGACGCCGGCAAGACCGGGCCGCCGACCTGGAAGGTCCACGACGGCTACATCGAAGTGATCAAGAACGGCCATCTGATGACGAAGCAAAAGTTCGGCGACGTGCAACTGCACGTCGAGTGGGCCGCGCCGAATCCACCGGTCGGCGACAGCCAGGGGCGCGGCAACAGCGGCATCATCTTTTTTGGGACGTACGAGGTCCAAGTGTTGGACTCGTACAACAACAAGACCTACGCCGACGGCCAGGCGGCTGCGGTGTACGGGCAGTATCCGCCGCTGGTGAACGCCTCGCGCCCGCCCGGCGAGTGGCAAACCTACGACATCGTCTTCGAAGCGCCGCGATTCCGGTACGGCAAGCTGGTCAAGCCGGCCTACGTGACGGTCTTCCACAACGGCGTGTTGGTGCAGCTTCGCCAGGAGTATTTGGGTCCGATGCAACATCGGGCGCGGGCGCCCTATCAGCCGCACGAAGCCGAGGGCCCGCTGGTGTTGCAGATGCATACGAACCCGGTTCGCTACCGCAGCGTCTGGGTGCGCAAGCTCGACGAGGTCCGGCCGACTTATGCTGAATAGAGACGCCTGAATCGGCGTCCCGAGTCAACGGCCTTGTTCCACAACATTCTCGATCGCATCGCCGCGCGGCGCGCGCAGCGGCTAGCCTCTCTTCTTTCTCCTTACCTGCCTGCGCGCGGCAGCATTCTTGACCTCGGCAGCGGCACGGGCCACACCGCCCGCGCGATCGCCCAATCCGGGCGGCACATCCATGAGGCGGACGTGATCCACATGGGGCGGCCGGGGACGAAGCCGGCGCTGTTCGACGGCCAGGCGCTGCCCTTCCAGGACAGCTCCATCGACGTCGTGACGGGCGTGTTCGTGCTGCAGTACGCCGCCTCGCCCGCCGCCTTGCTGCTCGAGCTGAGAAGGGTGTCGCGGACGCGCATCGTCGTTTTGCAGTCCGTCGTGCGGAGCCCGTGGCGGCTGCCCTTGCTGGCGGCGACGGAGTTGCTGTTCGGCCCGTTGAGCTTCCTGGCGGCGCGCGCGCTCGGCTATGTCTCCGGGTCGCAACGCGCCCTCTGGCCGCGCCGCATGCTGACCCGCGAGCAACTTCTGGGGCTGCTCGAAGACGCGGGATTCCGCATCGTGTCCGTCGTTCGCGTCCGAAACGAAGGAGCGCTGTTGGCGGGTGACTTGGTCGTCGCCGAGCCGGCGTGGTCCGAGCAATGATCGAGCTCTCCGTCATCATCCCCGCCTACAACGAAGAGCTCTGGATCGGGCAAACGATCGACGCGGCGATCGACGCCAGCGTCTACGCCTCCAGAAACGGGCGGCCCGGGCCGGTCGTCGCGCGCGAAGCGATCGAGATTCTGGTCGTCGACAACGGCAGCCGCGACGCGACGCGGGCGGTCGTCGAGTGCTACGGAGACTATGTGCGTCTGCTCGACTGCGAGCGCAAGGGCGCGCCCTGCGCCCGCAACGACGGCGCACGGGCGTCGGCCGGTCGCGTCCTCGTCTTCGTCGACGCCGACACGGCGATGCCGCCCGAGGCTTTGGCTCGCGCCCTCGAGCATTGCGACGAGGCCGGCTGCGAAGCGGGCATCATTCGGCTCGCCGAATCCGACGGCGGCCGCCGGGCGCGCCTGTGGTGGCTGTTTTGGGAGCATGTGCGGCGTCTGCCGCTGCCGCGCGCTAAGGCGATGCCGGCCTTCATGTTCTGCACCAAGAAAGTCTTCGACGAGCTGGGCCCGTTCGACGAGCGCGTGGCGATCGGAGAGGAATGGCCGATCCTGGCGTCGGTCTACCGCCGCGACCGCCGCAAGCTCATCTATGACCGCTCGATGACCGCGCTGAGCTCGAGCCGCCGCATGGAGCTGCAGCCCTTCGGCTACCTGCGGACGTTCTTCAAATACGTTTGGGCGATCCTTGTTTTCCAAGGCCGCGTGAACTACAGCGACCGCATCCGCTAGAGCGTGGGCGCCTGCGCGGGATGACCTCCCACAACGACAACCGCGAAGCAGGTGGAAGACAAACCTCGTACTGACGTGCGCGGCTCAGTTGCGCACGGTCTGGAACTTGTCACAAGCTCGGCGCCGGAGCTGCAACGGCGTGCGCGGCTCAAGCTTCGCGGTTGCTGCCGTGACTGATTCGCGCCGGCCGCTGTATTCTGGCCATGGATGCCGACGCCGCTGATCATCGACACCGACCCCGGCATCGACGATGCGCTCGCGTTGCTGCTGGCGCTGAGCTCGCCGGAGGTTGCGGTTGAGGCTATCACCGTCGTGGGCGGCAACGTCAGCCTCGAAACCTGCGTCCGCAACACGCTGCTCACACTCGAGGCGTCCGGAACGCCGAACCCTCCGCCGGTCGCCGCCGGGGCGGCGGGGCCGCTCGTCGGCGGGGCGATCGACGCCGCTCACGTGCACGGCGACGACGGTCTGGGCGGCGCGGCGCAGCGCTACCCGCCGCCCCAGCTCAAGCCTCTGGCGAAAGCGGGCGTCGACCTCATCGTCGAGACGATCGAGCGCCGCCCGGGCGAAATCGTGCTGGTCACTTTGGGGCCGCTCACGAACGCCGCGAGCGCCTTCCTGCAATCGCCCGAGACGATGCGCAAGGTCAAGCGGATCATCGTCATGGGCGGCTCGCTCGCCGAAGGAGGCAACACGACTCCGGCGGCCGAATACAACTTCTACGCCGACCCCGAGGCGGCGCGGATCATCGTGCGCTCAGGGCTGCCCGTCACGCTGGTCGGCCTCGACGCGACCAAGCATGCGCTGCTCGAACGGCTCCCATTCGAGCGGGGCGTTGCCGCCTCATCCGGACCCGCCGCGCGGTTCGCGCTCGACATTCTCGAGTCTTACTTCGAATTCGCCGAGACCAAGCGCGGCGTCGCGGGCTGCTATCTTCACGACCCGCTCGCGGTCGGCGTCGCCGTCGACCCGACGCTCGTGCGGACCGAAGCCTTCCACGCCGACGTCGAGGTCGCAGGCGAGTTGACGCGCGGCGCGCTCGTCGCGGATCGCCGTCTGACGACGCGCCTCAGCAATCCCGGCGGGAACGTTGAGATCGCAGTCGACGCCGACGGCGCCCGTTTCGTTGAGCTGTTCACCGCCAGGATCTGCGGCTGAAAGTCAGACCTTGCGGCCGAGGCCCAGCACCTCGCGGCAGTACTGCAGGTCGCGTTCGGCATCGACGCGCTGCAGCTCGGCGTTCCAGGCGTCGAAGGCTTCCTTGTTCTCCTTGGGAGACACCGGCGCCTGCGGGGCTATATATGGTCCGCCGCGTTCGGCGAGCATGACGAACTGCGCGAAAACCCAGGCCGGGACGTCGCGATACTCGTCCCAGAATTGGGGCTTGGCGTATTCGAACAAACGCGGCCCGGGCACGTTGATCATTTCGAGTGAGAAGGTCAGGTCGGGCCGCAGCTCGCGCAAGCGCTCGAACCAGCGCTGAATGCCGACATTGCCGGCCCCTAGCGGAACCCACATGACGGCCGCGCCGTCGTCGGTCTTCCAAATGCGCGAGTCGCGTACGCCGGTGGTGACGGCGTACGGCGCGAGGACTTCGAGGGCGTGCAGGGGGTCTTCCAGCGTCCAAGCGGCGTTGCCGGCGTCGAGCAGTGCACCGACGTAGTCCTTGCCGGCCGCGTCGATCAACCCTTTGAGCTCGAGAGACTGCATGTCGCCGGCGTGGTTTTCGACGCCGATTTTTATGCCCGCGTCGACGAACTCGCTGCGCACGGACTTGCAGCTCTTCACCGTGTTCTCGATGTGTTGCTCGAACGGAATGTCGCCCTTGCGCTCGTCCGAGCTGCCCATGTAGCAGCGCACCAACGGCGAGCGCAGGGCCTTGGCCACCGACAGCATCTCGAGCAACTGCTCGCGCGCCGTACCGGCTTTCTTGTCAAAGCGGGTGGAGGTCGGGCAGATCGAGCCGAAGCCGACCTCGAGGTCGAGGTCGAGTTTGTCGGCGTGCTCGCGGACCTTTTTCAGGTGCGCCGGGTCGAACGAGCCCAGAAAGCGCGGCTCGGAGAAGTTCGCGACTTGGCAGCCGTTTTTCGCAGCGAAATCGAGCAGTTGAAACGCGTCCCAACCCTGGCTGCGCAGGGTGAAGAAATCGAGACCGAGCTTGTTCATGGGCTTGTGTCCGTCGGCCGCGGAGGCGGCGAGCGCCGCGCCCGCCGCACCGGCGAGAAAACTGCGGCGGGTGACTTTCGTCGACATCAGCGACATCGTATCAAGCGCGCGCCAAGGTCTCGATAGACCCGTCTCGGTTACTTGGTCTGACCGCTGATGCGCTCGACGAGCGCCGCCGCGCGAGCCCGCGCCAGGTGGATGATCTTCTCCTGCTCGCTGATCTTGGTGAGAATCGGCAGGAACTGCTCGGGAGCGACGACGCGCCCATTGTCGAAAGAGATCTGGAAGTGCAGCAGCGCCTTGTTGACGCCGAGGCGATCGAATTGCTCGACGCGCTCGAGCTCGATCAGGTGCCGCTCAGTTTGTCCGGCCTTCTCGAACCAGTTCATGAGCTCCTTTGCGGAGTCATTCTCCGTGAAGACGAACTTGGCCTCGCTGGATTCGCCGGAGTCGGTCGTGTACCGCAGCACCTTCTCGCCAGTGAAAGCGGTCTTACGCTTGCTGGCGATTTCGTCCTGGAAGCGATGGAGCCGGTCGGCCAGTTGGAACAGAGAGTCGAGCTCCTCGCCCTTAACGTCAAACTCGAGCGGCATGTCGTCGTCCGGCGCTTCGCGGTAGACCGCGTGACCGTCGCGGTCGACCGTCACGTCGAAATACGCCGGGTCGCTGCCGGGAAAGTTGCGCGAGAAGAAAATCTTGTCGGCGGCGGGCAACACGGCGGCCGCGGTCAAGGCGAGGCAAATCGAGAGTGCGACTGTTCGAAGCCTTCTAACCATGTCGAACTGCGACCTTGCGGACCCCTTGCGGGGGAGACGCCGCCAGCGCCGAGCGGGTTGCATGACAAATCGCCACCGCCAGCGCATCGGCGGCGTCGTGCGGCCGCACCACCTCACGCAAGCCGAGCAGCGAAGCCGTCATCATTTGCACCTGCTGCTTGGTGGCGCGTCCATAGCCGACGACGCTGCCCTTCACCTCCAGCGGCGAGTATTCGCCGACGAGCAAGCCGGCGTCGGCGGCCGCCAGCAACACCACGCCGCGGACGTGGGCCAGCTTCAGCGCGGACTGCGCATTGACCGCGTGAAAGACAGCTTCCACGGCGCACATCTCGGGCCGATGGCGCGTGAGCGCCTCCACGACTCCGCGGTGGATCAACTGCAAGCGCTCGGCGAAGGGCTTCGAGGCCGGGGCTCGGATGGCCCCGGCGTCCACCATAGTGTGGCGTCGACCGTCGCTCTCGATCACGCCGTAACCGGTACGTTCGGAGCCGCAGTCGATGCCGAGGATGCGCATTCTTCTTCGCTAGGCGCTGAGAGCTTCCAGCTCGGAATCGTCGATGTCGAAGTTAGCGTAGACGTTCTGCACGTCGTCCTGTTCTTCGAGCGCGTCGACCATCTTGAGCACGGCGACGGCTTGCTTGCCCTCCACATGCACCGAAGTCTGCGGGATAAAGGTGATCTCCGCGGTGTCGGGCTCGATTCCGAGCTTTTCGACCGCCCCGAGCACTTCGTCGTGGACGGTGTAGTCGGAAATCACCGACCAGGCATCGCCCTCGTCCTTGAGGTCTTCGGAGCCCGCGCCGATGGCAGCCTCCATCAAATCGTCTTCCGATACGGCGTCCTTGGGGATCACGATCAGACTGCGCTTGTCGAACAAGTAGGCTACGCAGCCGTTCTCGCCAAGGTTTCCGCCGTGCTTGGAGAACGCGTGCCGCAACTCGCTCACGGTGCGGTTGCGGTTGTCGGTGACGGTCTCGACGAATACCGCCACGCCCGACGGGCCGTAGCCCTCGAACGTGATCTCTTCCAGCGTCTCGCCTTCCAGTTGGCCGCTGCCGCGCATGATGGCGCGCTTGATGTTGTCGGCGGGCATGGATTGGCCCTTGGCGGCGTTAACGGCCGTGCGCAGTCGAGGGTTGGCGTCGGGATCGGGGCCGCCGTGACGCGCCGCGATCTGAATTTCGCGGATCAGCCGCGTGAATGCCTTGCCGCGCTTTGCGTCGGCTGCGGCTTTCTTGTGCTTAATCGTGTGCCATTTCGAGTGACCGGACATAGAAACTCCTCGGGGATCGGGACGGGGAAAAACGGCGTAGGCGATGAAAAGGCGCAAGAACCCCGTGCCGACGCTTCTCGGTCTGTGTCCAGAATAGCAAACCGGCGGGCGCGCGCCAGGGCGTTCAGGGACGGGGTTATCATGGTGATTTGTAATGGCCTTGCGCCTCGCCGGACTGCTGCTCGCCGCCATCGCGCTCGCCCCTGGGCAGACCGCGACGAGCCTGGCTGAAACGAGCCTGGCTGAGCGGATCGACCAGCTCATCGACCGCCCGGCGGCTCGCCGCGCCTTCTGGGGGCTGCGGATCGTCAACCTCGCCGATGGCGAAGTGCTCTACGCACGCGACTCGGAAAAGCTCTTCGTCCCAGCCTCGAACACCAAGCTGTTCGCAACCGCTCTGGCGCTCGAGAGTCTGGGCCCTGACGCGCGGATGACGACCGAACTGGTCGGCGAGGCCGCGCTCGGCCCCGACGGAGTGCTGCCGGGCCCGCTGCGCTTGATCGGCGGCGGCGACCCGAATCTCTCTTCCCGGGTAGCGCCGTATCGCGGCGAAGAGGAGTTCCGCGAAGATCGTCTGGAGCCGATGCGGACGCTGGCGCAACAGGCCTACGACGCGGGCCTGCGCAAGGTCGAGGGCGACGTCATCGGCGACGACCGGCGCTACGTCTGGGCGCCGTATCCGGAGGGCTGGTCGATCGGCGATGAGATATGGTCTTACGGCGCTCCGGTCAGTGCGCTGTCGTTCAACGACAACACGATCAAGATCCTCGTGCGCCCGGGCGCGATCGCCGGCCAGCCGGCGCGCCTCAAGATCGATCCCAGCTTCGACTACTTCGCCATCCGCAACGAGACGCGGACCGCACCCACGCGCATCGTCGCGAAGCGGCTGAGCCTCGGGATGAACCCCGTGGACCGCGCCGTCGACCTGTGGGGCGAGATTTCGATTCGTTCGCCGGGGCGCGACATGTCAATCGCGGTCGACGATCCGGCGCTGTTCGCGGCGACAGCCTTGAAGCGCGCGCTCGAGGACGCCGGCGTAGAGATTACCGGCCAAGCGCGCGCCGATCATCTGCGGCCGCTGGACGTCCCCGACCTCAAGGGCGGCGACCCTCCCGCTTCCAGAGAGTACCCGCTGCGGCTCGGACGCCTCGATTCGGCGCCGCTCGACGACTTGATCACGATCACCAACAAAGAAAGCCAGAACCTGCACGCCGAAATGCTGTTGCGGGAGGTCGGTTTCGCGCGGCGCGGCGTCGGCAGTCTCGAAGCGGCGATCGAAGAAATGCGGACCTTCTTGCGCGGCGCGGGCCTGAGCCCTTGGGAGTTCTTCCTCAACGACGGCTCCGGCCTGTCGCGCCAGAACCTGGTGAGCCCGTCCGGCGCGGTCAAGCTGTTGCGGCACATGTGGGACTCCCCGAATCGCGCCGCGTTCGTCTCGAGCCTATCGATCGCCGGTGAGGACGGCACGCTGGATTGGCGCTTTTCGCGCACCGTCGCCAAGGGACGCATTCACGCCAAGACCGGCACGCTCTCACACGTGACGGCGCTGTCGGGCTACGCCCAGGCGATCGACGGCAGGGATTTGGCGTTTTCGATCTATGTGAACAATTTCGGAGTTTCGACGTCGTACATCCGCGACATCGTCGACCGCGTGATGCTGGCGGTGATCACCTCCGAACCCGAGCGGGTGCAAGCGACCGAGGGCGCGGAGTGAGCGCGTCGGCTCGCGTCGTTGCGGCTGGTGTCATATTCGCCGCGGCTCTCGGCGCCGAGCCGCGCCTGATCGTCATCGACACGGCTAAGACCCTGGGAGCTATTGACGTGGAGCGCGTGGAGCTGCGTGTCACCGCAGAGGCGGCGGCGAGGCTCAGCGCCGCTCCGGTCCCGTTCGGACTGCCGCGCTGGACGATTGAGCCCAATACGCCAAACGCCATGGACCCGAGGAGTGACGCCGCCTCTCGCGCCGCGTTGTTCGCCTCGAGCGCCGTAGACGCGCTCGTTTCAAGCCCCCGATCGCCCTTCGTGTGGCGGTTCGGCGCATCCGAGCAAGAAATCCGCGCCGCATCGTGGCTGGCCTCGTTCGCCGAGTCTCCGGTGCGGGCGACGGCGACCGGCGGCGACGGCATCGGGTTCGCCGTCTTGGCCGGAATCTCGCGAGACCGCCGGAACCTGCGCGTCCTCATCGCCAACTACGAAAAAAAGCCCGCTCCCGAAGGCGTCGAATACCGCGACAACGACGGCTACCGGATCAAGATCGAAGGGCTGCCGTGGGGCATGGAGTCGTTCCGCAGTGAGGTTTGGACGCTCGACGGCGACGCGCCCGCCCGCTCGGGGTCAGGCCGCGGCGGACGCTTTCGGCTGCGCCGCTCGATGCCGCCGCCCGGCGTCGAATTGGTCGTCCTGCGCCGCCAAGACACGCCCATCATCGACTTGATTCCGCGGCGGCGCTCGCGCTGACTGCCGCGGCAATTCGTGTTCGCCGCTTGCGAAACTCCCCGCTCGTTGCGATGATGCTGCTGGCCCCCGCCGCGCTGCGGGCGGCCGGGTAGTAGCGCAAGCCACCGAGGAGGCGCCGTGAGCCTTGTCGTTCGCTCGATCGATTACTTCTACGCGACGGTGCCGTCCGACCCGGACGAAGCCTGCAGTTGGCTCGCCGGCGTCGCCGAGGCGGGCGTGAACCTGCTGGCGTTCTGCGCGGTCCCGATGGGGCCGGGTCGCACCCAACTGATGCTGTTTCCCGAGGACCCGCATAAGCTTCGCGCCGCTCTGCATAGCGGTCACGCGGATTTGGTCGGACCGCAGAAGGCCTTCCTGGTGCAAGGCGATGACCGCTTGGGCGCAATCGCCGAGATCTACTCCAAACTTGCCAAGCAGGACGTCGAAGTCTACTCGTCCGCCGGCGTCACCGACGGCCGGGGCGGGTTCGGCTATGTGCTGTACGTGAGGCCCGAGGATCATGCCAGGGCCGCCAAGGCCCTCGGCGTGCCGCATTGATGCGCCGACTCTAGGTCCGAGGGAACGGTCCGATGAGGAAAGGGTGACGCCGGCGCGAATCTCCTGGCCGCGGCAAGATCTCGACGAGAAGATCGCGGATCTGGTGGAGGGATTCCGGCGATCGGGACTCACCCCCACACCAGCGCTGATCGTGCGGCTGGCGGACGGTCGCATCCGACTCTACCCGCCCAACGACTATGTCTCGCGGTTGGTCGCGGTCGAGCGCGAGTTCGGAGCGATCGAGAAGGCGTATCTGGTCGACGCCGCCGCTCAGCTCACAGTGCTCAAGACCTCGGCCGGCTGCGCCGCCGGACTGTCGAGAAACTCGGCGATCTTCGCGGCGTCGTTGGGCATGGCGACCGGGGCGTTCCCAAACGTCGACTCCAGCAATTCGCCGGACGGCGTCTTGAGTTGCCCGGTGTGATAGTGATAGACGTAATCGGGGTCCTTGAGCAGGTGCCCCGTCAGCACGCCGACGACGTCGGCGTGCGGCGCGATGACGCCCGCGGCCGTGAGCTTTTTGACGCCCGCCAGGCTCGCCGCCGACGCCGGCTCACAGCCGATGCCGCAGCGCCCGATGATCGCCTTGGCGTCCGCGATCTCCTGCTCGGTCGCTGACTCCACTCGGCCCTCCGCGTTTTGCACCTCGAAGCGCGCTTTGGTCCACGACACGGGATCGCCGATCCGAATCGCCGTGGCCAGCGTTTCGGGGCTCGTCACCGCCTCGAGCTTCCCTTCGAAGCCGCCGCGATAGAGATGGTAGAACGGCGCGGAGCCCTCGGCTTGCACCACGGCCAGCCGCGGCATCCGGTCGATCACGCCGATCTCGAGGAGCTCGCGCAACCCCTTGCCCATCGCCGAGACATTTCCCAAATTGCCCCCAGGCAGCACGATCCAATCCGGGACCTTCCAGCCGCGCTGGTCGAGCATCTCGATCACGATCGACTTTTGCCCTTCGATGCGGAAAGGATTGACCGAGTTGAGCAGGTATATCCCCAAGTCGGCCGCTAGCTTGCGAACCAGGGCCAGGATCTGGTCGAAGTTGGCCTCGACTTGGATGGTCAGCGCCCCGTACTCGAGGGCTTGCGCCAGCTTGCCGTAAGCGATCTTGCCGGCGGGCAAGAAGATGATTGCTTGCATGCCGGCCGCGGCCGCGTAGGCGGCCATCGAGGCCGAGGTGTTTCCGGTCGAGACGCAGGCCACCCGCCGCATGCCGAGCTTGCGCGCCTGAGTGGCGCCCGCCGTCATGCCGTTGTCCTTGAACGACGCCGTCGGATTGTAGCCCTGGTGCTTGAACTGGATGGCGTCGAGTCCCGCGTAGGACGCCGCGCGCGGCGCGTCGAACAAGGGCGTATTGCCTTCGCGGATCGTCACGACGTTGCGGAGGTCGTCGACGAAAGGAAGCATTTCGCGGAAACGCCAGACGCCCGAGACGTTCAGCGGCTCGCGGCTGGTGCGGCGCTGCTCCCACAACGAGGTCAGCCGGTAGGGGTCGACGTCGTCGTAGCGGTTCTCGACCGCGACCAGGTCGCCGCACCGGCGGCATTCGTAGATGACCTCGTCGATCGCGTAGCTTTCGCGGCAGGAGGTGTTGAAACAGACCAGCTTCGGCGACATGACAAACCTTCATCGTATCGCGGCGAGTGCGAACGCACATGACCTTCCGGGATCTTCGAAAATGCGGCCAGGTCCTTGATACACTAGGGGTTTTGCTGATTGTCGGAGAACTGCGGATGCGTCTGCGCCCTTTCCTGGTACTAGTCCTTTTCAGCCTGATCTTTTGGGCCGGCTGCGGCTCCGCGCCCGAACCGGAGTCCGCCCCTAAGGCTGCTCCCAAGGCCGAGACGTCGAAGGTCGAGGAGCCTCCTCCGCCCGAGCCGGCGCCCGAACCGGCCGAGGCGCCCGCCCCCGAGCCGAAGGCGGCCCCCAAGGCGCCGCCGAAAGCAGCGCCCGCACCGGCCAAGAAGGTCCAGCCGCAGGGACCGCCGGTTGTCGTCATGCAGACCGGCAAGGGCGCGATCCGGATCGAGTTGTACCCCGACAAGGCGCCGATCACGGTCAAGAACTTCCTGCGCTATGTGGACGAAAAGTTCTATGACGGTACGATCTTTCACCGAGTCATTCCGGGCTTCATGATCCAGGGCGGCGGTTTCACCTCGGACATGACCGAGAAATCGACCCACGAGCCGATCGAGAATGAAGCGAAGACGGTCGGTCTGAAGAACCTTCGCGGGACCATCGCGATGGCGCGAACGCGCGCGCCGCACAGCGCAACAGCGCAGTTCTTCATCAACACCGTCGACAACGCCATGCTCGACTCCGACTTCCCGAGCGGCGACGGCTGGGGCTACGCCGTCTTCGGGAAGGTGATTGACGGGTTGGATGTGGTCGACGCGATCGTCAACGTGCCGACCACCAACAAAGGACCTTATGAGAACGTGCCGGCGGATCCGGTCGTGATCCAGAGCGTGCGCCGCGCGAACTGACGAGAGCTTTTATGTCTGACCAGAACAACCCCGTCGTCGTACTCGAAACCTCCAAGGGCGAGATCAAGATTGAGCTCGACCAAGAGAAAGCGCCCAAGACGGTCGCGAACTTCCTCGAATATGTGGACGACGGCCACTACAACGGCACCATCTTTCACCGCGTGATCTCGAACTTCATGATCCAAGGCGGCGGCTTCGACGAGAAGATGCGCGAGAAAGACACTCGCGAGCCTGTCGCGAACGAAGCCGATAACGGGCTGCGAAACGAGAAGGGAGCGATCGCCATGGCGCGGACGTCCGATCCGCACAGCGCGACGGCGCAGTTCTTCATCAACACCGTCGCCACCAACGGCTTTCTCGACCACACGGCCAAATCGGGCCAAGGCTGGGGCTATTGCGTCTTCGGCAAGGTCATCGAAGGGATGGACGTGGTGGATCAGATTCGCGGGGTCGACACCGGGCGCAAGGGCATGCACCAGGATGTGCCGGTCGATCCGGTGGTGATCAAGACGGCGCGGCGCCCCGACCTAATCCAGCGGAAAAGCGGCCAAATAGTCGCGGTTCGGAGCCTCGGACGCGCGCGGAAATCCCATTGGGCTCGGCTCTTGCTCGAAGATTCCCCGTAAAGATTCGCGCTCGGACTCGAGATAAGCGCGAATGTCGGCCAACGCGCCGCCGCGGCGCGGAAACTCGATCAGCTCGCTCTGTTGCCAGCGTTCTTCGATGACGTGCGATAGGTCGACCCCGTCCAAGTAGGCGCGGCGATGCGCCCGGAGCGCCCAAACCATGGGCGCGAGCTGGCCCCAAAACGGGCGTCGGCCGGCGTCGATCTCCGCCAACATGCAGCCGTACACGACGTCGACGCGCCGCTCGTTGAGCTCGGAGGGCGTAGCCATGTCGAAGTCTTCCCGGCCGCAAAACTCCGGCGGATGCCAGACCAGGCAGGCGCGGCAGGCGTCGGGGCGCACCGGATACACGGCGCAAAGCCCGTCGCCGCTCAAAAAGGAGCAAGGCCCGAGATCGAGCAACCGGTTCAGCGCGACGTCCGGAGCAGGGGAAGGTTCGCCCAATGCACCAATCCGTTGCTCGACCTTGTCCAGCGTATCCGGCTCGTTCGCTTCCGCGAAGTCGAGAATCCGCAGCGCCTCCGCCGACGAGACGGTCACTGACATGCGCTCGCAGCAGCGCGAGCAGCCGGGTCCGCAGGTCGGCCGGCCGATGCGGGGTTCCCATTCGCTGAGCAAGCGCTCCACGCTCACATCGAAAGCCGTGCGCACATTGTTTACACTAGCGCCCAACGCCGATTGGCACGATTGCTCGAGATTTATTGGAGAAGGAGCGCTCTCATGAAAGTTGGAATTGGAATACTGTTGGCCGCCCTGGCCGCCTATGTCTGGGGCTTCCTGTATTGGGGTCTGCCCGGCCCGGCCTATTCCGCCTGGCAGACTCTCGAAAACGACGCGGCGGTGATGACCGTGTTGAAGGAGAACTTCCCGCGCAACGGAACCTACTTCTTGCCCGGCCGCAACCACGACGAGAACGAGGCGGCGCGGCTGTTCGAGCAGGGTCCGGTGGCGATCGTTCACATCCTGGCGCGCGACGGCCGCCCGATGATGGACGCCTCGATCATGGCGCTGGGCTTGCTGCACTACATTGTTGCCGCCGCGCTGTTGGCGATCCTGCTCGAGCGTCGCGGGCGCGAGCGGGCGTTCGGCCGTCAAGCTGACCGCCGCGGTCGCGCTCTTGGCTGTCGTCATGATCGATTTCGGGCGAGTCGGTCTGGTGGCAGATCCCGTGGGCTTGGAAGGTCGGCCAGGCGGCCTATGATTTCGTGGCTATCGTGATCATGGGCGCGGTGCTGAGCCGCTTTCTCGTGCCGGCCGCAAGCCCCATCCAGCCGGCGGTTTAGCGCTCGAAGACCAGGAAGTACTGGTAGGGCAAGAAAGTCCTGCTCCCGCGCCAGGCGAAACCCCGCTTGACCGAGCTCGGCGATCATGTCATCTTTCGCGATCTTGGACTCTTTATTCGGACCGACCGGCTGGTCCTTTTTGTAGAAGTCGATGATCGCGATGCGGCCGCCTTCGCGTAAAGCTTTGGCGAGCTTGGCGAAGTAGGCTTGGCGATTGTCGATGTGGTGCACGACGTCGCAAATGAAAATGAGATCGACGGACGATTCCGCCAACAACGGATCGTCGAACTTGCCCAGCACGGCCTGCATGTTCTCGATGTTCTCGGCCTTGGCGCGGGCGGTCAGATAGTCGATCAGGTCCTGCTGCACGTCGACCGCGAAGACCTTGCCTTGCGGTCCCACGCGCTCGGCGAACGGCACGGAGAAGTAGCCGGTTCCGGCGCCGATGTCCGCGATGTCGACGCCCGGCTCCAGCTCCAGGGCTTCGACAACCTCGGCGGGCTTCTGCCAATCGTCCCGCCCGGGTTGTTCCAGGATTTCGACCCACTCCTTGGCCGTGCGGTGTTCGTGAGGATTGTGCCCTTCCGTGCCCGGATGCATCTTTTGGGCCGCGAGCGAGGCGGCGAGGCAAAGCGTGAGAACGGCGATTCGCATTTGTGCGCAGCCTAGCATGCGGGCGCCGGCTCGGCGCGATCGATCAAAATGGAGCCTAAACGTTCTGTGATGCAGCGCGCTTCGACTCCCATCGTCAAGGATTTGGTGCTGGTCGGGGGAGGTCACTCGCATGTGGCTGTCCTCAAAAGCTTCGGCATGCGCCCGCTGCCGGGCGTCCGGCTCACTTTGGTCTGCCGCGACGTCCACACGCCGTACTCCGGCATGTTGCCGGGCCTGGTCGCGGGCCACTACACGTATGACGAGACGCATATCGATCTCTCGAGGTTAGGGCGTTTTGCGCAGGCTCGTTTTGTCCATGACGAAGCCGTAGGCGTCGACCTCGCGGGCAAACGTCTGCTGTTCCGCGACCGCCCGCCGCTGAGCTACGACGTTCTGACCATCAACACCGGCGCGACGCCTGGTCTGCGGGTTCCGGGCGCGCAGGGACGCGTGACGCCGGTCAAGCCGATCAGCCTCTTTCTGCCGTACTGGGAAAAGGTCGTCGCGCATGTCGTGAACGCCAAGGGCAAGGCGCGCATCGGCGTGGTCGGCGCCGGGGCGGGCGGGGTCGAGCTCACGCTGGCGATGCAGTACCGTCTCGCCCATCTGCTCGCTGAGAAGGGCGTCTCGGCGCGCCCGGAGTTCCACATCTTCAGCGCGCCCGACCGGATTCTGCCGACGCACAACAGCCGGGCGCAAAAAAAGTTCCTGCGCGTGCTCTATGAGCGCGAGGTCAAGCTGCACCTGGGATGCCGCGTCGCCGAGGTGACCGACGACGGGCTGCGCAGCGAGGAACGCGAGAGCTTCCCCCTCGATGAGATTCTTTGGACCACCGAGGCCGCGGCCCCGTCATGGCCGGCGGAGGCGGGGCTCGCGACCGACGACGCGGGCTTCATCCAAGTCGACGACACGCTGCAGTCGCTCTCCCATCCCGGGGTTTTCGCGGCGGGCGACGTGGCCGCCATGGTCAACCATCCGCGAGCAAAAGCCGGCGTGTTCGCCGTGCGGCAGGGGCCGCCGTTGGCCGACAACTTGCGCCGGCTGCTCGAAGGCGAAGACCTCGAGCCTTTCACTCCGCAGAAGGAATTCCTGAGCCTGATCTCGACCGGCGACCGCTACGCCATCGCCTCGCGCTCTTTTTGGTCGGTCGAAGGCGCATGGGTCTGGAGCTGGAAGGACTGGATCGACCGCAAGTTCATGGACAAGTTCGGCGACGACTTGCCGGAGATGCGGATCGAGGAGCCGCCGACGCCCGCGGGCTACACCGCGGAAGAGATTCGCGAAAAGCTCGGCGACCTGTCCATGCGCTGCGCGGGCTGCGGTTCGAAGATCGGCGCAACCGCTCTGGGACGGGCGCTCGCGCGCATCCAACCGCTCCAGCGCGACGACGTCCTGGCGGGCATGGCGGCCGCCGACGATGCCGCGGTGCTGCGCATCCCGCCCGGCAAGGACCTGGTTCAAACCGTCGACTTCTTTCGAGCGATCGTCGACGACCCGTACGTATTCGGCCGCATCCTTACCAACCACTGTCTCGGCGACGTCTTCGCGATGGGGGCGGAGCCGCATTCGGCCCTCGCGATGGCGGTCGTGCCGTACGCGCTCGAAGACAAGATCGAAAATACCTTGGCGCTGCTGCTCGACGGGGCGAATCGCGAGCTCTCGAAAGCCGGCGCCAGTCTGGTGGGCGGACACTCGAGCGAGGGGCCCGAGCTCGCCATGGGTTTGACCGTCAACGGTCTGGTCGAACGCGGCGGAGCTCTCTCCAAGGGAGCGATCCGCGCCGGCGACCGCTTGATCCTGACCAAGCCGATCGGGACCGGCACGATCTTCGCCGCCGAGATGCGCGGAGCGGCGAAGGGTCGCTGGGTGCAGGCGGCCATCGACTCGATGCTGATCTCGAACGCCGCGGCGGCGCGCATTCTCCGCGCTCGCGGCGCGACGGCGTGCACCGACGTGACCGGCTTCGGGCTCGCGGGCCATTTGCTCGAAATGCTGCGCGCGTCCGGCATCGCAGCGCGACTCGACCTCAATGCGATTCCTGTATTGGAAGGCGCCGCCGAAACGGCCGCGGCCGGACATCTCAGCTCGATTCAACCGGAGAATCTCCGCGTGCGCCACGACATCGAAGCGGCGTCTCGAGCTATGCGTTCCGAGCGCTGGCCTTTGATCTTTGACCCGCAAACAGCGGGCGGCTTGCTGTTCAGCATTGCTTCCGATCGAGCGCAGGCCTGCCTTGCGGCGCTTGTCGAAGCCGGATACGACGCGGCGATCATCGGATACGCCTTCGAAAAACCGCTCGAGAAGCCGGCCGATGAGCCGCCGCTCGAGGTCGTAGCGAGCTAGGCTCCTTTTACCGCCGCCAATTCATCAGCGGCGTAGGCGTCGGGCAGGGGCTTGGAGTTGTCGTACGCCCGGCCTTGAACCTCGTAGAGTTGGAAGGTCGGCCACTGCTTGGCGGCGGCCGTTGTTGCTTCGCGCAATGTCTTGCCTTCCACTTCGAACGCCTTGTCTTGCTCGTACCAGCGGTACACGCCGTCTTCATCGAGGTAAAGGTCCAACAACCGCAGGTCGACGGGCTGGTTGTCTTCCTCGCGGTACATCGGCTGGAGCTTGCCGCGCGCCACAACTTCGCGCTTTGCATGTTTTCTGACCATGGCGCCTGGTAGAGGGCGTCGCAACGCCCGCCGTTACGGCCGGAGTCATCGCAACAGGCGTCAAAGCCCACGTCGGCGGCCGCCCCAACGTCGATCCCAGACTCTCACGTGCGCGGCCCACGCTTCCCGATTGGCCTAATGTTCCATCCGGACGGCCCTATCCCAATGCGCCGCGTTTGGCTTGGTCGAGGATGTACTCGGCTGTTTGGAGGCTGAGCGACATCATCGTCAGGGTCGGGTTTTGGCAAGCTCCCGAGACAAAGGCGGCGCCGTCGGTGACGAAGACGTTTTTGATGTCGTGGGCCTGCCGGTACTTGTTGAGGACCGACTTCTTCGGATCGCTTCCCATCCGCGCGGTGCCGACTTCGTGGGTGGCGCCGCCGGGCCAGCGCGGGGTCTGTTGGCGGTCGATGTCGGTTGCGCCCGCGGCGTGCAGCATCTCTTCGGCGTGGTCGAGCATGTTGCGGTAGAGGCCGAGCTCGTTGTCGCTCCAACTGGCGTGGATGTGGAGCGCCGGGATGCCCCAGGCGTCCTTGACGTCGGGGTCGAGCTCGACGAAGTTGTCGTAGCGCGGCAGGCACTCGACGAAGCCGGTGAGGCCGAAGCGCCACCAGTCGTCGCGCGTGTGCACGGCCTGCTTAAACTTCTTGCCGAAGCCGGGCGTGCGCGCGATGGAGCTCGCGGAGCCGTAGCTGGAGCTATGGGCGCCTTGCAGACCGTAGCCGCGGATGAGGCCGTTGGTGTGCGTGCGGTCGAGGTTGAGGAAGCGCGGGATGTAGATGCCGCCGGGACGGCGCGGCGGGCCGACCCACTTGTGCTCTTCCTTGACGGGGATGACGCCGGAGACGGAGCCGGCGATGTGGTCCATCAGGAAGTGGCCTAGAACGCCGCTGGAATTGCAGAAGCCTCGCCGGAGTTCAGCAGCAGGCGCGTCGATTCGAGCGTCGAAGCGCAGAGCACGACGACCTTGGCGCGGACTTCGCGCGGGGCGCGGGTGTCACGCTCGAAGTAGGCGACGCCGTTCGCCAGGCCGGTGCTCTTGTCAGTGGTGACGTGCGACACGACCGCGTCGGTGAGGATCTCGCAATTGCCGGTCTTTTGGGCGTCGACCAGAGTCGTCCACAGGCTCGAGAAATAAGAGTGCGTGATGCAGCCTTGCTCACAAGGCCCGCAGGTGTGGCAGGCGGCGCGTCCGTTGTGGGCCTTGGTCAGGATGGCCGAGCGGGCCATCGTGACCGGCCGCCCGAGCTTGCTCTCGACGGCCTTCTCGAAGTGCATCTCGCCGCAATTCATCTCCATGGCCGGCAGGAACTCGCCGTCGGGAATCTGGGGCAGGTTCTCGTGGCGGCCGTTGACGCCGATGTAGCGCTCGACGCGCGCGTAGTACGGCGCGACTTCGTCGTACGACAGCGGCCAGTCTTCTCCGTAACCGTCGTAGCTGGCGGGCTTGAGATCGTGCTCGCCGTAGCGCCAACTCAGGCGTCCCCAGGTGAGACTGCGCCCGCCGAGGACGCGGCAGCGGGTCCACTGGAAAGGCTTGTCGGCGGGCGTCGTGTAGGGGTTGCGGATATCGTCGACGAACCACTTGTAGTTGGACTCGCGGCAGGCGTACTTCATGCTCTGAATCGGGCGGTTGCGCGCGATTTCAGGCGAGTCTCCGCGGTATTTGAGCTCGTAGGGCTGCACGTGCTCGGTAAAGTCGGCGTCGGTGACCGTGGCGCCGGCTTCGAGAACGAGGACTTTCATGCCCCCCTCGCTGAGCGTTTTGGCGACCCAGCCGCCGGTGGCGCCCGAGCCGACGATCACGGCGTCGTAGACGGTTTGATTTCGATTGATGACTTGCAAGAGAGTGGAACGTCCAGGCAGGTAGCCGATCCGCTTTATTGTACGGTCGGGGCCGCGGCCGGCGCAGCAGCGTCTCGGCCGGCCTCCTGGTATCGTGTAACAGGCATATTTTCGCCATGCGATCGCTCGGCTGGCATCTTTGCGCCCTTCTCCTCGCGGCTTTACCCCTTTCGGCCGCGCCGACGCCCGAGCAGCTCGAGTTCTTCGAAAACCAAGTCCGCCCGCTGCTGGCCGACAACTGCTACGCCTGCCACAGCGCAAGCGCTCCTTCCGTCTTCGCCAACTTGCGCCTCGACAGCCGCGCCGGCGTCTTCGGGGGCGGAGATTCCGGCCCCGCCGTCCGACCCGGCGAACCCGACGCCAGTCTGCTCATCAAGGCCGTACGCGGCGAAATCACGCAGATGCCGCCCACCGGGAAACTTGACGACGACAAGATCGCGACGCTCGAGCAGTGGGTTCGCAGCGGCGCCCCGTGGCCGGAAGAAGCCGCCCCTCCACCTGCCGCGCCTGTCAAGGTTTTTGATCTCGAAGCACGGCGCAAGCAGCACTGGGCTTGGCGGCCGGTCGGGCATTACGACGCTCCCGCCGTGAAGGACGAAAGCTGGCCGCTCGAGCCCATCGACCGCTTTCTGCTCGCGCGCCTCGAATCGAAAAACCTCGCGCCCGCGCCCGGAAGCCGATCGCCGCACCTTCATTCGCCGCGCCGACCTTCGATCTCATCGGCCTGCCGCCGACCCGAGCCGAGATCGCCGCCTTCGTCAACGACACCTCGCCTGACGCCTACGAAAAGCTCATCGATCGCCTGCTCGGCTCGCCGCATTTCGGCGAGCGCACCGCACGCCTTTGGATGGACCTGGTGCGCTACAGCGAGTCTCACGGCAGCGAAGGCGACCCCGACACGCCTGAAGCCTGGCGCTATCGCGACTACTTGATCCGCGCCTTCAACGCCGACGTTCCTTACGACCAGCTCATCCGCGAGCACCTGGCCGGCGACCTGCTCCCGCATCCGCGCATCAACGTCGCCGAGCACTACAACGAGTCGGTCATCGGCACGGCGAACCTGCGCATGGTCGAGCACGCCTTCCAGCCGGTCGAGCCTTGGGAAGATCGCGTCAAGTGGACCGACAATCAGATCGACGTGCTCTCGAAAGCCTTCGAGGGGTTGACCGTCTCGTGCGCGCGCTGCCACGACCACAAATTCGACGCCATCAGCCAGCGCGACTACTACGCGCTGTTCGGCGTCATCAAAGGCGCCCGGCCGACGCAGCGCGCCATCGACGACCCCGCCTACCTCAACAAGAACCGCGAGGAGCTGGCGTCCGTCAAGGCCGAGATCAAAGCTAAGCTCGCCGACGCCTGGCTTGCCGCCGCCAGGTCTTTCGGCGAGAAGCTGCTCAACGACAAGCTCTCGGAGTCCGACGCAAAGCTGTGGTCCTCGTCGAGCCCGCTGCATCCTTGGGCGCTGCTCCGCGACCGGAAAGGCGTTCAATTCGCCTCGGCGTGGAACTCTCTGGCCGACTACTGGCGCCTCGAGATGGCCTCGCGCCGCGCCTTCAACAAGAAACACTTCCAGCCTAAGTGGGACTTGAGCCGCCGCGAGGATCGCCAAGCCTGGCTCGGCCACGGCGTCGGCCTGCCTTCCGCGCCCTCCGCTCCCGGCGAGTTCTTCGTGCCGCCCGACGGCGGCCGAGCCGTCAACGGCGTCTACCCGGCCGGCGTCTATACGAACCTGCTTTCGGCGAAGCACAACGGCGTGCTGCAATCGCCGCGCTTCACCATCGACACCGACTACATCAGCTTCCGCTCGCTCGGCGGCGGCTTCTCCAACGTCCGCCTGATCGTCGAGAACTACCCCGTCCCGCGCGGCGGAATCTACCAACTGCGCCACCGCCCCAAACACGACGAACCGGAGTGGACCACCTGGAAGACCGACTACTGGAAGGGCTTCACGGCTTACATCGAGTACGCCACGCGCGAGGATCTGACCAACGAGTTTCCCGATCCGGAAGACGCGGCTGAGCGCCCCCGTCCGCGGCCCGAGGACGAAGCGCGCTCCTGGTTCGGCGCCGGCCAAGTCGTCTTCCACGACGACGACAAGACGCCGCGCGAGTTCATCGAGCCGGTCGCAACCGTGTTGGCCAATCCCGCTCCGGCGTCGCCCGCCGATCTGGCCGCGCTCTATATGCGCCTGCTTAGCTTGGCCGTCGAGGCGTGGCGCGACAATTCGCTCACCGACGAGCAGGCGGCCTACCTCGACTTTTTCGTCCGCCGCGGCCTGCTGCCGGTCGGCCTCGACTCGCTGCCCGACGTCGAACCTTTGGTCGCGAACTATCGCAAGCTGGAGGACGAGGTTCCCGTCCCCCGCCGCGCTCCGGCAGTCCTAGAAGAAGGGCCGCCGCCGCAAGAGCTGCTGATTCGCGGCGATTACAAGAACCCGGGCGACCCTGTGCCGCGGCGCTTTCTCACCGCGCTCGGCGGCGCCAACTACGGCGACGCAGGCCAAGCGCGCCTCCGCCTGGCCGCCGACATCACCGATCCCCAAAACCCGCTGACCGCGCGCGTGGCGGTCAATCGCTTGTGGGCGCGAATGTTCGGCCGCGGGTTGGTCGGCACCGTCGACAACTTCGGCAAGCTGGGCGACAAGCCGTCCGATCCCGAGCTGCTCGACTGGCTCGCCGCTCGATTCGTCGCAGACGGCTGGTCGATCAAGAAGACTCTGCGGATGCTCGCCAACTCGCGCGCCTACCGCATGGCCAGCGTCAGCTCTGAGCAGGTCCGCGAAGCCGACCCCGAGAATATTCTGCTGTCGCACATGCCGGTGCGCCGCCTCGAGGCCGAGGAGATCCGTGACGCCGTCCTGGCCGTCTCCGGCGGCCTGGATAGCGACATGTACGGCCCATCCATCCCGGTCTACTACGCCCATGCGGCGGGCAAATCCGTGGGCGACCGCGAGAAGGGGCCGCTCGACGGCGCCGGCCGCCGCAGCGTGTACCTCGAAGTCCGCCGCAACCTGTCGAATCCGTTCCTCGAAATCTTCGACGTCCCGAAGCCCTCCAGCACGCGCGGCAGCCGCGACGCCACCAACGTCCCCGCGCAGTCGCTGACCATGCTGAACAGCCCGTTCATCATCGGCCAGGCCAAGGCCTGGGCGGCGCATCTGCTCGCCGAAGATTCCTCGCCCGAGCAGCGCGTCGAGCGCATGTTCGTCGCCGCCTTGAGCCGTCCGCCCACCGCCGACGAGCGTGATCGCTCGCTGACGTTTCTCGCCGACGCGGCCGCCGAGCGCGGCGTCTCGGCGAACGACCCGCAGGCCTGGCAAGACCTGGCGCACGCACTGTTCAACCTCAAGGAGTTTCTCTATGTCCGCTAGGCCGGTCAGCAGACGCGACATCCTCCGGAGAGCTTCGCTCGGCTTCGGCGCGCTCGCCTTCAACGGCCTCTACGCTCGCGAGCTCGACTTCGTCCCGCGCGCCAAAAACGTCATCTTCTGCTACATGTCCGGCGGCGTCAGCCACATCGACTCGTTCGATCCCAAGCCGCGCCTCGCCAAAGAAGCCGGACAGCCCATGCCGTTCAAGACCGAGCGGACGATGTTCAACCAGGACGGCGCGATCTTCCCCACGCCTTGGGAGTTCACCAACTACGGCGAATGCGGCACGCCCGTCAGCGGCATCTTCCCGCACATGGGTTCGGTCGCCGACGACCTGTGCGTCATCCGCTCCATGACGGCGAAGTTCATGGAGCACGCTCAAGGCAACTTCTACTTCCATTGCGGCCAGCCGTTTACGGGCTTTCCGTCGATGGGCGCTTGGGTCAACTACGGCCTCGGGTCCGAGAATCAGAACCTGCCCGGGTTCGTCGTGCTGGGCTCGGGCGGCGTCCCTCTGGGCGGCATCAATATGTACGGCAACGGCTTCTTGCCGGCCGTCTATCAAGGCTCGTTCCTGTACCCGGAGAACGAAGAGCCGCTGCTCAACGTCCGCCCCAAAGAGCCCGACAGCCTGCAGCGCAAGCGCCTCGGCTTCATCGCCGATCTCGACCGCTCGTTCCTGGGCAAGGTCGACGACAACGCCCAAGTCGAGGCGGCCATTCGCAATTACGAGACCGCCTACCGCATGCAATCGGCCGTGCCCGAGCTGACTGACTTGAGCGGCGAGACCGAGGCCACCAAGAAGCTCTACGGCATGGACTCCGACGTTCCCGAAAAAGCGGCCTACGCGCGCCAATGCCTGCTGGCGCGGCGTCTGGTCGAGCGCGGCGTGCGCTTCATCGAGCTCACCATGCCGCAGACCAAGGGCTTCTCCAATGTCGGCAATCCGTGGGATCAGCACACCAAGCTCAAACAAGGCCACGCCGCCAACGCCTTTGTCGTTGATCAGCCGATCGCCGGTCTCATCAGAGACCTCAAGGCCCGCGGCTTATTTGAAGACACCCTCGTGATCTGGTCAGGCGAGTTCGGCCGCACTCCCTTCGTGCAAGGGACCAACGGCCGCGACCACAACCCCTACGGCTTCAGCCTCTGGCTGGCGGGCGGCGGCGTCAAGGGCGGGACTGTTCACGGGGTCACCGACGAATACGGCTACCGCGCCATTGAATACATCCGCACGATTCACGATTTGCATGCGACAGTCTTGCGCCTGCTCGGCGTCGATCATGAGAAGCTCACCTTCCGCTTCGGCGGCCGCGACTTCCGCCTGACCGACGTCCACGGCCACGTGATGCAGGAGATCATCAGCTAGCTGCGGCCCGCGCGCTAACACCAACCCTCCCAGCGGCCGATCTCACATAAGACCGGCGATGACCGCACGCCCCCAGGTCGAGCTCAACGACTGGCAAACCTACCACGGCCTCGTCGCCCAGCGGCTCCAGCCCGGTCAAACTGTCCTCGAGGTCGGTTGCGGACGCGGCGATGTGGCGCCTTTCCCGTGGGAAGAGCACCCTGGCGTCACCCTGATCGGCGCGGACATCGACTCCTCCGCCGCCCGCAACCCCGCAATAACCCGCTTCGTTCAGCTCCCGAGCTCGGGCGCTTGGTCGATCCCCCGATCCGGCGTCGATCTCGTCCTAGCGCGCTACGTCTTCGAGCACATCGACGATCCAGCCGAATTCCTCTCGAACGTTGGCCGCGCCCTGAAGCCCGACGGCGAGCTTATCTTCCTCACGCCCAATCGCCGCCACCCCGCCATGGCGGTTTCGCGCCTGCTGCCGACGTCGCTCAAGCGCGGCATCCTGCTGCGCACCGGCCATGCGGACCCGCACGACGTCTTCCCGACGCGCTACCGCATGAATACGCCGAATACGCTGCTTGGCCTGGCGCGCGACCACGGCTTCGCCGTCAGCGAACAACAAACCCGCGAATACGCGCCCTGCGGCTACTTGAGCTTCTGCGCCGCGGGTCGCCTGCTGGCCCGCGGCTACCGGAGCCTGCTGGCCGGATCCCGGCTCGAGTCGCATTTCGGCGCGCAGATCATCGGGCGCTGGCGAAAAAGGCGGCTGTACGCCTAAAGATGTTCTTTCAAATGCGGACTCTTCCTGCCGAAGAGTTTTGCAAGGCCTATGCCGCTACCCCCCGCGTCGCCCAAAGAAGCGAACAGAGAGCTCGCATGCGTCGTCGCCGCCCAGCGACTCGTTGAAGACTCAATCGTGTCGAGCGCGCTCGAGGCCTTTCCGGGCCCCGCCTTCGTTCTCAATTCTTGCGGCGAAATCGTGCGCGCCAATTCGAAGTGCTCCAAGCTGCCGGCAGGGAAACCGTCCGTCGTCCGCCTGAATTCCGGCGAAGACCAGTGGAGAGTCCGCTATGACGGTCAGGGCCGCGAAACGGTCCGCGAGCTGATCGCCTGCGCGGCTCCCGTTTCGTGCGCGTCCGGGCCGATCGTGTTGGTCGCCGTTCAGGAGGCTTCCGCGGGCTTCATTCGCGACCGCGTCCTCGAGACGTTGGAAATCCTGACCGGCCTCACCGAAATATCCGACGACTGGGATCCGGCCGCCCTTTCCCAAGTGCACCGCGAGGCGGACCTGCTCGCGACCGAGCTGCTGCAAGAGCTTGCCTGCGAGCGCTGCGTCAACAACTTTCAGGCGGATGTCCTCGAACCGCAGCTCGGCGAATTCCCCGTTGGGGCGTTGCTCACCGACCTCGCCGCCGCGGCGATCGAACGCTTCCCCGAAACTTCGATTGCGGTTCCGCCGATCGGCGGCCGTAGAACCGTTTTCAGCGATGCGCTGATGCTCCGCCAGGTCTTGCGCGCGCTGCTTGAAAACGCAGCCGAAGCTTCAGCGTCCGACAGGGCCGTCACTCTCGGCTTCGAGCACGTTTCGCAGCCGACCTTCACCGTCCACAGTTGGACGTCGATCCCGCCCAGCGCCCAACTGCGGATCTTTCAGCGCGGCTTCTCGACCAAGCCGAGATCCGCCGCGGGAATGGGCTGCTATCTGGCCAGGCTCCTGACCGAACAGTATCTCCGCGGAAGGATCGGCTTCACGTCAAGCCGAGAAGCCGGAACCCGCTTCTATGTCGAGTTGCCCGGAGGAAAGAAGTGGTGCGCAAGAGAGGACTTGAACCTCCACGAGAATTAATTCTCACTAGGACCTGAACCTAGCGCGTCTGCCAATTCCGCCACTTGCGCACGGTTTCTCCGCCCTTGCGGGCCGAGAGACAGCGAGCGCGGCCGTCGGCCGCGCCCAATCCTCATTAGACCGGCGCGAGGCCTCGCCCGTCAAGCGCGCGTCAAGCCGGTTTGGGTCCGTCCGTCTGCAGCAGCTTCGCGCCGAGCAAGCCGCCGGCCGTCGAAAGCACGATCAGCAAGATGGAGAATACCGCCAACATCGTAATCATCAACGCGGCCAAAGCTCCGGGCCGCTCCAGCAGCTCACGCAGTTGCGTCGCCGCATCGGTCTCTCCGGCGTCGTCGAGTTGCTGCGCCAGATCGCTCACCGCCTTGTGGTAGCCCGGGCTTCCGGGAAGCACCGAGGCGAACGTGATCAGCAACAGCATCAGCATGAATGCCAGCACGCCCGTCATGAAACCGAGCTTCGCGCCCGCCCGCAGCGTCGGATCCTTGCCGGTCTTGCGGCGGAACGACGCCACCGAAACGAAGCCCGCCGCCGGATAAATCACGAAGAACAGCAGGCTCACCAGCGGCAAGCTGCACAGGATCGCCGCGATCGCCGCGCTCCAGTAGCACGAACGCAGCGCCTCGGGCGTCCCGAACGTGACGTTGTCGATCGTCGTACTTTCGTCTTCTCGCGGGACTGGGAAGGCGTTCGCCGCGCGTTCCCGCTCGCGGGCGTCTCTCGTCAGCGGCTTCCCGCAGCCGGGGCAAAACTGCGCCCCCTCGGGGATAGCAAAGCCGCAATCACACTTCCGCTCTTCCATTGCCCAGGGTACGCCTCAAGTGTGACCGAGGCCGACTTTCCGGCGCAAGGAAGGCGCTATCGAGAATCGAGTCGGCAGCGAGGTACTGGTAAGATTATCAGTGGTTTGTAAGCCATGCCTCGCCGTCTATCGCCGTTCCTTCTCACGCTCATCCCGTTAGCGCTGTCCGCCGCTCCCGATCAAGTCGACTTCGTTCGCGACATCCAGCCGATCTTCGCGCGCTCGTGCCAAGCCTGCCACGGACCCGCGCAGCAAATGGCGCAACTGCGACTCGACTCCAAACAGTCCGTCTTTGAAGGCGGCGTCTCGGGCGGGACCGTCAAGCCGGGCGAACCCGACACGAGCCCGCTGTATCGCCGCGTCGCCGGCATCGGCGACCAGGCCCGCATGCCCATGGGCGGCGAGTTGCCGGCCGATCAAATCGCGCTGATCAAGGCTTGGATCGAGCAAGGCGCCCCATGGCCCGACGGCGTCGGCGTGGCTGAGGAAAAGGCGGAAAAGACGGAGGTCGTAAAGCACTGGGCCTACATTCCGCCGGTACGCCCCGAGCTGCCCGCGGTGAAGAACCAAAAGTGGGTCGCCAACCCCGTCGACCGCTTCATCCTCGCCAAGCTCGAGGAGAACGGCCTCGAGCCCGCGGCGCCCGCGTCAAAGCAGCAGCTCATGCGGCGGCTTTACCTCGACATCACGGGCCTGCCGCCCAGCGTCAAGGAGATCGACGCCTACCTGGCCGATAAGTCGCCCAACGCTTACGCCAAGCTCGTCGACAAGCTGCTCGCCTCGCCGCACTACGGCGAGCGCTGGGGCCGCCACTGGCTCGACGCCGCGCGCTACGCCGACTCCGACGGCTTCGAGAAAGACAAGCCGCGCTTCGTCTGGTTCTACCGCGACTGGGTGGTCAAAGCGCTCAACAGCGATCTGCCGTACAACCAGTTCATCATCGACCAGATCGCCGGCGACCTGCTGCCGAACCCGACGCAGGATCAGCTCGTCGCAACCGGCTTTCTGCGCAACTCAATGATCAACGAAGAAGGCGGCATCGACCCCGAGCAGTTCCGCATGGAGGCGATGTTCGATCGCATGGACGCCATCGGCAAAGCCGTCCTCGGCGTCACCGTGCAGTGCGCGCAGTGCCACAACCACAAGTTCGACCCGCTGACGCAGGAAGAGTACTACCGCATGTTCGCCTTCCTGAACAGCACGCACGAGTCGACCGCCGCCGTTTACACGCCCGAAGAGCAAGCCAAGCGCGCCAAGATTTACGGCGAGATCGGCGTCGATTGAAGAGGGCCTGCGCCACAGCACTCCGGACTGGCGCGAGAGCATGGCGAAGTGGGAAGACAGCGTCCGCGACGACCAGCCCGAATGGACCGTCTTCGTGCCCAAGCACGAGGAGCCGAGCGGCCAGAAGTATCACTACTACGACGACGGCTCGATCCTCGCGCAAGGCTACGCGCCCACGCGTTTCGACCTCAAGATGGAAGCCAAGCTCGACCTCGAGGGCGTGCGCGCCTTCCGCCTCGAGCTGCTCATGGATCCCACGCTGCCGATGGGCGGCCCGGGGCGCTCCATCTTCGGCACTTCCGCCCTAACCGAGTTCGAAGTCGAGGTCGCGCCGGCCGACAAGCCCGACGAAAAGAAGAAGCTCAAAATCGAGAGCGCCACCTCCGACGTCAATCCGCCGATGAGCCTGCTCGATTTGTTCTTGTTCCCCGACAAGGACAACAAGCGCCGCGTCCTCGGCGACGTCGGCTTCGCGATCGACGGCTTCGACATGAGCGCCTGGTCGACCGACAACGGCCCCGGCCGCCGCAACCAGCCGCGCAAGGCCGTCTTCCGCCTGGCCGAGCCCATCGACATCAAGGGCGACGCGATCATCACCATCAACCTCGCGCAGCATCACGGCGGTTGGAACTCCGACGACAATCAAAACCTCAACCTCGGCCGCTTCCGCTTTTCGACGACCAAGGCCGAAGAGGCCGTCGCCGATCCGCTTCCCAAAGCCGTCCGCGAAATCCTCGCCGTTCCGCAAAACGAGCGCTCGCCCGAGCAAGAGCGCCGCGTGTTCAGCTACTGGCGCACGACTGTCCCCGATTGGTCCGAAGCCAACGTCCGCATCGAGAAGCTTCTCGATGGGTATCCGGAAGGCGGCTCGCAACTGGTCCTGAGCGAACGCGACGACCCGCGCGTCACGCACCGCCTGCAGCGCGGCGACTTCCTGCAGCCGAAAGAAGCCGTCGAGCCAGGCGTTCCGCACTTCCTCAATCCGCTCGAGGCCGACGGCAAGCCGGACCGGCTCGACTTCGCGCGCTGGCTCGTCAGCCGCGACTCGCCGACCACCGCGCGCTCGATCGTCAACCGCGTCTGGCAGGCTTATTTCGGCACGGGCATCGTCGAGACGAGCGAGGACCTCGGCAAGCAGTCGCCGCCGCCTTCGAACCAGAAGCTGCTCGATTGGCTGTCGGTCGAGTTCATGGACAACGGCTGGAGCCTGAAACACCTGCACCGGCTCATCGTCACCTCCAACGCGTACCGGCAAGATTCCAAGGTCACGCCCGAGTTGCTCGAAAAGGACCCCAAGGACCGCCTCCTCTCGCGCGGCCCGCGCTTCCGAGTGGACGGCGAAATCGTGCGCGATATCGCGCTCGCCGCGAGCGGCCTGCTGACCGAAAAGATCGGCGGCCCGCCGGTCTATCCGCCCGCGCCGGAGTTCCTCTTCTTGCCTCCCGTCAGCTACGGGCCCAAGCGTTGGTACGTCGAGCAAGGCGAAGACCGCTACCGCCGGGCGCTCTACACTTTCCGCTACCGCTCCGCGCCGTATCCGGTGCTCGAGACGTTCGACACGCCCAACGGCGACGCCTCGTGCGTCCGCCGCGCGCGCTCGAACTCGCCGCTGCAAGCGCTGGCGACCCTCAACGAAACCCTCTTCCTCGAAGCCGCGCGCGCCCTGGCCGAGAACGCCATCGAGCACGGCGGCGCCGACGACCAGGCGAAGCTCACCTACGCTTTCCGCAGCACTCTCACGCGCAGCCCGACGCAGCCCGAGACCGCTACGCTGCTCGCCATGCTCGACAAGCAGCGCGCGCGCTTCAAATCGGGCGACCTCGACGCCGAAAAGTTCGCCGGCGAAGGCCCGCAGCCGGTGGAGCGCGCCGCCTGGACAGCCGTGTCGCGCGTGCTGCTCAACCTCGACGAGACGATCACCAAGGAGTAAGAGAATGTTCCACGACCCAACCAAGATCGCGCGTCGCTGGTTTCTCGAGGAGTGCGGAGTCGGCCTCGGCGCCGTTGCGCTGGCCCATCTGTTCGGCGTGGAAGGTCAGGCCGCTTTGACGGACGATCCGCTGGCGCCCAAGAAGCCGCACCACGAGGCCAAGGCCAAGAACGTCATCTTCATGTTCATGGGCGGCGGACCCAGCCACCTCGAGATGTACGACTACAAGCCGGAGCTCGCCAAGTTCGACGGCAAGCTGCCGCCGCCCGAGCTGCTGAAGGGCTATCGTGCGGCGTTCATCAACCCCAACTCCGAGCTCCTGGGTCCGAAGTTCAAGTTCTCCAAGCACGGCCAATGCGGCGCCGAGCTCTCCGAGCTGCTGCCTCATACCGCCGAGATCGCCGACGACATCGCCGTCGTCAAGTCGATGTCGACCGACGCCTTCAACCACGCGCCGGCGCAGATCTTGATGAGCACCGGCGCGCAGCAGTTCGGCCGCCCCTCGTTCGGCGCCTGGACGCTCTACGGCCTCGGCTCGGAGTCACAAGACCTGCCCGGCTTCGTCGTCTTCAGCTCGGGCCAAAAAGGCCCATCCGGCGGCACCGCGAACTGGGGCTCCGGCTTTCTGCCCACCGTTTATTCCGGCGTGCAGTTCCGTTCCTCGGGCGACCCCGTGCTCTACCTGTCGAACCCTCCGGGCGTCGACGACAAGCTGCAGCGCGACTCGCTCGACGCCATCGGCAAGCTCAACAAGATGCGCCTCGACACCGTCGGCGACCCCGAGATCGCCACGCGCATCGCCAGCTTCGAGATGGCCTACCGCATGCAATCGTCCGCCCCCGAGCTGATGGACATCTCGCAAGAGCCGCAGTCGATCCTCGACATGTACGGCGCCGTCCCCGGCACGCCTTCATTCGCGAACAACTGCATCCTGGCCCGCCGCCTTATTGAGCGCGGCGTGCGCTTCGTCGAGCTCTTCCACGAGTCGTGGGATCAGCACGGCAATCTCGTCAAAGACCTCGAAAAGAACACCAAGAACACCGATCAAGCCAGCGCCGCTCTCGTCAAAGACCTCAAGCAGCGCGGCCTGCTCGACGAGACGATCGTGCTCTGGGGCGGCGAGTTCGGCCGTACGCCGATGGTCCAAGGCGGCTCGGACGGCCGCGACCATCACCCCAACGCGTTCACCATGTGGATGGCCGGCGGCGGTATCAAGCCCGGCCTCACGCTAGGCAAGAGCGACGATTTGGGCTTCAACGTCGTCGAGGACAAAGTTCATGTCCACGATCTGCACGCCACCCTGCTGCACCTGCTGGGCTTCGATCACACCAAGCTCACCTACCGCTTCCAAGGCCGCGACTTCCGTCTAACCGACGTCCACGGAAACCTGGTGGAGAAGCTGCTCGCGTAGAGGGCCGGCCGTTCAATTATTTCGCGCAAATATTCCGCGCGAGAAGCCCTGCAATCCGCCAATGCCCGCAAGCGCAGCATGGAACGCCCGCTACCGCGCCGGCTCCCACTCGAGCACGGACCCCGACCCCTTCCTGACCTCCTCGAAGCCCTGGTTTCCGACGCTTGCTGACAATCCCGCGGCGCTCGATCTAGCATGCGGCGCCGGCCGCAACGCTCTCTGGCTTGCGGCGCAGGGCTTCCGCACCGTCGCGGTCGACTCGTCTTCGGAGGCTTTGTCGATCGTCCGCGAGCGCGCCTCCGAGGCGTCGCTTGCCGTCGAAACAAGCGCATTGGATCTTGAATCCGAGGGCGTCGACCTGGGCCTCGAGCGGTACGATCTGATCGCCTGCGTTCAGTTCCTACACCGTCCGCTGTTCCCCGCCATCGAGCGCGCCCTCAATCCCGGCGGGCTGCTGATCTTCAAGACCTATACCGTCGACCAACTCGGCTTCGTGGGCGGTCCCCGCAATCCCTCGCACCTGCTCGAGCACAACGAGCTGCTGCGGCGGTTCGCGGCCTGGCGCGTGTTACGCTACGAGGAAAGGCGCGACGGCGCGGGAACAGCCGCGCTGCTGGCGCAAAAACCCGAGAAGAAGGCGTCCGCATCCTGAAGAGTCCGCCTCTCGTTCGACCTCTGAAAATCTGACGTTCATGCGTCTCGCGCTGGGACAGATCAACCCCACTGTCGGCGACTTTGCGGGCAATCAAGCGCTGCTGCTTGACGTCGCGCGCCGCGCCAAGGACGCCGGAGCCGAAGTCGTCGCCTTCCCCGAGCTTGCGCTCAACGGGTATCCGCCGCGCGACCTGGTCGAGGTCCCCGCCTTTCTCCACGCGACCGAGCAAGCGCTCGATCAGCTCGCCTGCGAATCCGCCGCGCTCGGCCTCGACATGATCGTCGGCTTCGTCGGCCGCGAGCAGCGCCAAGACAGCCATCTCGCCGCAAACTGCGCCGCCGTTCTGCGCTGTGGACACGTCGTCTTCACGCAGCAGAAGATGCTGCTGCCCACCTATGACGTCTTCGACGAGGTGCGCTACTTCGCGCCGGCGAAGAGCCAGCAGCCGTTCGAGCTGGCGGGACTGCGCGTCGGCATCACGATCTGTGAAGACGTCTGGAACGACAAGCAGTTCTGGCCGCGCCCGCGCTACGACCGCGACCCGGTTCAAGAGCTGGTCGAGGCGGGCGTCGACCTGATCCTCAACATCTCGTCGTCGCCGTACCACAAGGGCAAACGCGCCTTTCGCGAGCAGATGCTCTCGGCCGCGGCGCAGCGCAATCGCATCCCGATCGCGATGGTCAACCAGCTCGGCGGCAACGACCAATTGCTGTTCGACGGCTCGAGCTTCGTCGTCAACGCCGCGGGTCAGACCGTCGCGCGGGCGGCGTCGTTCCGCGACGACCTGCTGCTGTTCGACACGCAACCGCCCCTGAGCCTCTCGAGCCGCGGCACGACGACGAAGTCGCCGGCGTCTACGACGCTCTGGCGCTGGGCGTGCGCGACTACTTGCGCAAATGCGGCTTCAGCCGCGCGGTTATCGGCCTCAGCGGCGGCGTCGATTCTTCGCTCACCGCCGCGGTCGCGGTTGACGCCCTGGGCGCGGAAAACGTCATCGGGGTCGGGATGCCCGGGCCCTATTCTTCGCCCGGCAGCATTGACGATGCCAAGGCCTTGGCCCAAAACCTCGGCATCCGCTTCGAGCTGATCTCGATCAACGACTCCTATCGCACCGTTGTCGCGGCGCTTCAGCCGGTCTTCGGCGACCGCGCAACCGACGTTACCGAAGAGAACATTCAGGCGCGGCTGCGCGGCCTCAACCTGATGGCGCTGTCGAACAAGTTCGGCGCCCTGGTGCTCACCACCGGCAATAAGAGCGAAATCGCGGTCGGTTATTGCACGCTCTACGGCGACATGGCGGGAGGCCTGGCCGTGATCAGCGACGTGCCCAAGACGCTCGTCTACGAGCTTTCGCGTGAAGCTAACCGCCGGCGCCCCGGCGCCATTCCGGAGTCGGTCTTCAGCAAGCCGCCGTCGGCCGAGCTTCGCGCCGATCAAAAGGACACCGATTCGCTGCCCGACTACGCCGTCCTCGACCCGTTGCTGCGACTCTATATCGAAGATCGCATCGCACCGTCGGAAATCGCCGTCAAACTCGACCTTCCGCCGGAAGAGGTTCGGCGCATTTGCCGCATGGTCGACCACAACGAATACAAGCGTCAGCAGTCGGCGCCGGGCCTGCGCGTCACTTCAAAGGCATTTGGGCTGGGCCGCCGGTTTCCGATCGCGCAACGCTTTCGCCCTTGAAGGGTCCGGCATGAAAGGCGCAATCCCTGCTTGACCGTCGGGCCGCGCGTGCTTGGCGGCAAGCTTCATCGGCGGATCCGACGCCTAGTCCGAGCCGCGCCGCAGCCGAGCCGCACGCACGGTGTTCTTCATCAGCATCGCGATCGTCAGCGGCCCGACGCCGCCCGGCACCGGCGTGTAGGCCGACGACAGCTCTTGCATGTCGCCCGGATGCACGTCGCCCACCAGCACCGCGCCCTTGTCGCGAAAGCTCGCCAGCTTCTTGTCGTTCCCGGCGAAGATGCGCTCAGCCTCGGCGGCGTCGGTGATGCGGTTCATGCCGACGTCCAGCACCACGGCGCCCGGCTTGATGAAGTCGCGCGTCACCATCGCGCCCCGCCCGATCGCCGCGACCAGAATGTCGGCGTCGCGACACACGCCGGGCAGGTCTTGCGTCCGCGAGTGGCAGATCGTCACCGTCGCGTTCTCGATCAGCAGCAGCAGCGCCGCCGGCTTGCCCACGATGTTGCTGCGGCCGACCACCACCGCGCGCTTGCCCGCAATCGGCAGCTCGCTGCGCTTGAGAATTTCGATCAACCCCGCCGGCGTGCAGGGCACGAGCTGCGGCGACCCCGTCGCCAACGCCCCCATGTTGACCGGATGAAATCCATCCACGTCCTTCGCCGGATCGACCGCCAACAGCACGTGCTGCGAGTCGATTTGTTTGGGCAGCGGCAGTTGCACCAAGATGCCGTCGACCTCGTTGTCGGCGTTGAGATCCGCGACGATCTGCAGCAGCCCGCGCGTGGTCGTGTCAGCCGGCGGACGCAGCGTCTTGCTGCGAATGCCCACCGCCTCGCAAGCCTTCATCTTGTTGCGGACGTAGATTTGCGACGCCGGGTCCTCGCCGACCAGCACCGCCGTCAGGCCAGGCGTGATTCCCTGTGACTCGAGCGCGCCGACCTCCTCGCGCACCTCCTCGAGAATCCGATCGCGAATCTGATTGCCGTTGAGAATGCGCCCAGCCAAGGGATGACTCCGGAGAAGAGTCGATCATAGCAAGCGGACCGCGGCGCGCCGCTCCCGGGTCATTCGTTGCGCAAACCGAAGACGAACAGCGAATGCCCGCAAGCCACGGCGAAGCGCTGCTTGCCGTCCACCGCGAACGCCATCGGCGACGCAACCACTTGGCCGCCGAGATAGCGCCGCCACAACAAGCGGCCGTCACGCGCGTCGAGCGCCATCACGTGCCCTTCGCGACTGCCGGTGAACAGCACGTCGGTCGCCGTCGTCAGGATCCCCGCTTCGTTGACCTCGTGCAGCTTGAGCTCCCACTTCGGCTCGCCCGTGTCGGGATCGAGCGCGCGAATCACGCCGTAGCCCGTGTCTTCGTCTCGCAAGTCGGGCTCGAGGCGGCGGGTCGGCGAAACCTCGGACTTCGGCGACCCGCGCGTGTACCACAGGCCTTTCTGATACTCCTGCTCGTAGGCGAAGTAAACGCTCGAGTAGTCTTCCCAACCCGACAGGTAGAACAGATCCGTGCGCGGGCTGTAGCTCGGCGAGAACCAATTCGTCCCGCCCTGCACACCCGGAAACGTCAAGCTGCCCTTCGCGCTCGGCGCGGCGCCGGGAATGCGGATCGGGCGGCCCTTCGAATCCAGCCCGGCCGCCCAAGTTTGCTTGACGAACGGCTTGCCCAACAGAAATTCGCCCGTCTCGCGGTCGAGCACGTAGAAGAACGCGTTGCGATTGCCCCACAGCATGAGCTTGCGGTCGCGCCCTTTCCATTTGCGGTTCACCAACACCGGAACCTGTACGGCGTCCCAGTCCCATTCGTCGTGCGGCGTGAACTGGAAATACCACTTGAGCTTGCCCGTATCGACGTCGAGCGCCAACACCGACGAGCCGTAGAGGTTGTCGCCGGGGCGTACCGACCCATCGTAGGAAGGCGACACATTGCCGACGCCCCAGTAAGTGAGGTTGAGCTCGGGATCGTACGAGCCGGTCAGCCAGATCGAGGCGCCGCCGGTCTTCCAGGCGTCGTTCTCCCAGGTCTCGTGCCCCGGCTCGCCGGGCTCGGGGATGGTGTTGAACTTCCAGCGCTGCTCGCCGGTCTTGGCGTCGTAGGCCGCCAGAAATCCGCGGATGCCCAGCTCGCCGCCCGCCGTGCCGATGATGATCTTGTCCTTCACGGCCAGCGGCGCGTGCGCCAGCGCATAGCCGCTTGCGTAGTCGCAAACTTCACGGTCCCACAGCACCTTGCCGGTCTTGGCGTCGAACGCCATCAGGCGGCAGTCGAGCGTCCCCATATAGAGCGTGTCGCCCAGGATCGCCAGGCCGCGGTTGACGCGCCCGCAGCAGGCCGTGATGCCGCTCGGCAGGTCGTGCTCGTAGGTCCAAAAGATGCGGCCCGTGCGCGCATCGAGCGCCACGATGTCGTTCGGCGGCTGGGTCACGTAGACCACCCCGTCGACGACCAGCGGCGTCGCCTCGAACTTGTCGAGCGACCGCGCCTGGAAGACCCATTTGATCTCCAGGTCCGACGCATTATTTGGGGTAATGCGGTCGAGCGTCGTGTAGCGCTGGCTCATGTAGGCCCCCGAATAGGTGAGCCAGTTCGCGGGGTCCTTCCCGGCGTCGAGCAAGCGGTCGTAGGGAACCTGCGCGCAAAGCGAGGCGCAGGCGAAAAACAGGGCGAGAGCGCGCATGAGCCGCTTCATGATACGGCAAGCTAGGCTCGGGAGCTCAAACGGCGGGCCTGGGGCCACAGGCACAGGAAGTCCGGCAGTATCGCGCGTCCGAATTGACACAGTCGAACGAGCCGCCGCGCCTGACGTTCCCCGCCGGGGCCCCATTCGAGTGCGAACTCGTCCCGGATCCGAGCGGGCAGCAGGCTGAGGCCCAGCGCGCTCCCGGCGCGCACCGCGCGCCCGATCACCGGCCCCTCGAACAGGCGCCGAGCCTGCTCCCGCGCCGCGTTGCTCACCGTCAGCTCGTCGCTTGCGATCATGCCGTCAAAGTACGCCCGAAAACGCTCATAGTCGGCCGGGATGAGCTCGCACGGGACGCCGAACAGCCGCGCGAGCTTGCGGGCGTCGCCGTAGTACGAAGCCTTTTCCTCGCCAGTCAACGGCCTCATGAGCCGCTCGTATGCGACGAGCGTCGAGTCGATCAGCGTCGCCCAGACCCACAAGCGCAAACGCGGATCCGCCGCGTCGTACTCGGTTCCCGCAGGGAAAGGCCCCGCCGCCTGCGAGAGCCGCCCCATCACTGGCCGATGGCGGCAAGCCATGTGCCGCAGCTCCCGCTGCACTTCGGCCGGATCGCCGAAGCAGCAATAGATCATCAGCCGCAAGGTCCGCGACAGACGTCCGAAGCGATTGCGGCGGAAGTCGCTGTGCCGCGCCACCCCTGCGGCGATCAGCGGATGCGCCAGCTCGAGCAAAACCGCCCGCGAGCCGGCCAGCGTCATCATCATCTCGCTGTTGACCCGCCAAAAGATTCCCGCCGGATCGAACAGCACGCTCGCCGTCCGGAACGACGGGCGTCTGATGTTCGACGGCGACGGGCATGCGCCCTCATCCTGCCAGTCCCAAGCCCTGACCTCAAGAGGAGATTTTCGGCAAAAGCGCTCGCGGCGGCCTTCGCCCGCAGGACGAGCCCGCCTAACTCCCCGCCACCCGGATCGGCCGCGCCGAGCCCTGATAGCGGCAAAACCGGTAACGCGCCGCTCCCACGCCCACGTAGCCGACCTTCCCCGCGCGGCGAAAGCCTCCCCGCTCCGCGCTGCGGAACACGGCCTGATTCTCCGGTCCAATCGCGGCGAGCATGCGCCGCACGCCGTTGCGCCGCAGCCAGGCGTCGAGATAGGCCACCCCCGCCGAGGTGACCCGGCGTCCCCGCAGGTCGGCGGCCGTAAAGGTTTCGTAGAGGTAAACCGCGTCCGGACTCAACTCGACATCGAAGTCGAGGTATTCAATTCTGCAGCGGCCCGCGCCGATCCAGCGAGCGTTGACGATGCGGTCGCCCAGCCACACCGCGAAGCAGTTGTGACCCGCCTCCAGCCGCTGCGCGATCTCCGCCGCGCGAGCCTCGGGTCGCAGCCGCAGGTAGGCCTCGATCTGGGAAGCTTCGAGAGGCCGGCACTCGACTCCAAGGCGGCATTGATCGACGAGCGCTGTCTTGCCTGGCTCTCGCTCGATGATCCAAAGGCGGCGATAGACGGTTTCGCCCAGCGCCTTGAACAGCAAACTGCGCGGACCCTCTTCCCGCAGCACCTCGAGCGTGCGGGAGAGAATCTGAGATACGCCGGCTTGCATCGAACTAGGGCAGCTTGCAGGGGCGGTTGGTCAGCCGGCCGCCGACGCGGAAAAGCGCCGTGACCTGGTCCTTCACGTTGACCACCCCGCCGATCGAGACAGGCTTGATGCCGAAGTCGGTTTGCTTCAGTTCGACCTGGCCGCTGAAGTCGACGCGGCCGTCGGGCTGCACATGGACCTGGGTCGGAAACGTCGCCTTTGTTGTCCGCTCGCGGATCGTCAGGTCGCCCTCGACCTCGATTTGATCGTCGCGCAGCAGGCGCGTCGAACGGCTCTCGAAGCGGATGGCCGGGTGCTCGGCGGCCGCGAGGTTTTCCGGCGCGAGCATCTTGTTCTGGATTTCCGCGACGTCGTCCGGGCCTGGACCGTTGTCCGCCTCCAGTCCGGCGCGGCGGCGCGCTTCCGGCGTATCGATGCGCAGCGCGGGCGTCACCACCGTCAGATGCACTTTCGTCGCTTCAGGCTGCGCCGGATCGAAACAGACGTCAGCCGACCAGTCCGTCGCCAGCACGCCGTGCTGATGGCCGGCGAAAGCGCTGAACAGGCCCCCTTTGTCGACTCGCACTGCGATGTAGGAATCCGCGCGCGAAACCGCAACGGCGACCGGCTGCGCATCGAGGAGAGCGACGGCCGCCAGCGTGAGCAACAAGGTTCTCATTGCCGATTCATCATGAACGTCGCGACGCCGTCGAAAAACTCGTGCAGAAACTTCGCGATGTCCGCAGGCAGCTCAGCCTCACGCAAGGCGTTCGTCATGAGCTGCATCCAACGGTCGCGGGCGCGCTGATCGATCGGGAACGGCGCGTGGCGCATCCGCAGGCGGGGATGGCCGCGCCGCTCGGTGTAGCGCTGCGGGCCGCCGAAGCGGCCGACCAGGAAGTCGCGCAAGCGCTGCTCCGCCCCCTCCAGATCCGCGGCGGGATACATCGGCCCGAGGATGTCGTCCTCGGGAACCTGCTTGTAGAAGGCGCGGATCAGGCGTTCAAAGCCTTCTTCGCCGATAATCTCGTAAACTCGCGGCTCAACGTTGACCAAACATCGATTATTGCAACTCGGCGCCCGCGTATGGTCCGACGCATCGGCGGTTGATTTCTCGCGCGGAGGCCGTAGTATAAGAACTCGGCGCCGTCGCCGCCCCGTCGCGGACTCCGCCGTTCCCCTAATTGGTTTGTTTTCCAGGTGTTCTCATATGCGAATTACGCTCTGGTGCTGTGCACTCGTGATAAGTGTCTTGACCGTGAAGGCGCAACAAAGCTCCGGATTTGATTTGAAATCCCTCGACGACTCGGCCGCTCCGTGCGACGACTTCTTCCAATACGCTTGCGGCGGCTGGAATGCGAACAATCCCATTCCCGCCGACCAGGCCCGGTGGGGCACGTTCGACGAACTGAGGGAGCGCAATCTGGCGTTGTTGCGAGGCATCCTGGAAGCGGCGGCTGCCAATCCCGGCGACGATCCGATCGCGAAGAAGATCGGAAACTACTACGGCGCGTGCATGAACGAGTCCGAGATCGAAAAGGCCGGCCTGGCGCCGCTCAACCGCGAATTGGCGCTCGTCGGCGAGCTCGACTCCAAAGACGACCTGGCCCCGTTGTTGGCGTCTCTGCACGCCAGCGGCGTCAATGCGTTCTTCACCTTCGGTTCCCAGGAGGATTTCGACAATCCGACTCAGATGATCGCCGACTTGGATCAAGCCGGACTGGGTCTGCCCGATCGCGACTACTACCTCAAGGACCAGGAGCGCTTCACCGCCGTCCGCAAGGCGTACCGCGAACACGTCAAGAATATGTTCGAGCTCGCCGGCGATGACGCCGAGACCGCCGCCGCGAAAGCCGACACGGTCATGGAGATCGAGACCGAATTGGCCCAAGCATCCATGGACCGCGTCGAGCGCCGCGATCCCAACAACGTCAAGCACCCCACCCAGCGCGGCGACCTGAACACGCTGACCGAGAGCTTCGAGTGGGAGCCTTACTTCGCCGCGACCCCGGCGAACGAATTCAAGAAGCTCAACGTCTCCAGTCCCGGTTTCTTGGAGGGGATGGAGGGTTTGCTCGAAGATCGCGACCTCGACGACATCAAGACCTACCTGAGCTGGCACGTCATCCACACCGCCGCGTCCATGCTGCCGAAGGCCTTCGTGGACGAAAACTTCAATTTCTACGGCAAGACTCTCTCAGGCGCCGAAGAAATCCAGGCGCGTTGGAAGCGCTGCACCCAATACGTGGACGCCGACCTAGGCGAGGCGCTAGGTCAAAAGTACGTCGCGAAATACTTCCCGCCGACGGCTCAAAAACGGATGGCGAGCCTCGTCGACGACGTCGAACAGGCGCTGCGCACCGACTTGGGAGAGGTCGAATGGATGAGTCCCGAGACGAAGCAGCGCGCGCTGCGCAAGCTCGAAGGCATCCGCAACAAGATCGGACATCCCGAAAAATGGCGCGACTACTCGGATCTCGAAATCTCGCCCGACGACGCCCTCGGCAACTCGCTGCGCTCCAACGCCTTCTCGTTCGAATACAGCCTCGGCAAGATCAGCAAGGATTCCAATCCCAAGGAATGGCACATGTCGCCGCCGACGGTGAACGCCTACTACCACCCGCTCGAGAACACCATCAACTTCCCCGCGGGCATCCTGCAGCCGCCGTTCTTCAACCAAGAAGCCGACGACGCGCTGAACTACGGCGCGATCGGCGCCGTCATCGGCCACGAGCTCACCCACGGCTTCGACGACTCGGGTCGCAAGTTCGACTATGACGGTTCGCTGCGTGACTGGTGGACCGCGGCGGACGCCAAGGCGTTCGACGACCGCGCGCAGTGCTTCGTCGATGAATACGGCGCCTTCGAGCCCGTGCCGGGCGTGCGCCTGAACGGCAAGCTCACGTTGGGCGAAAACACAGCGGACAACGGCGGCCTGCGCATCGCCATGATGGCCCTCGATAAACGCCTCCAAAGCTCCAAGGTCGGCAAGATCGACGGTTTCGCGCCGCTGCAACGGTTGTTCTTGGGCTGGGCGCAGGTGTGGTGCGGCGACATGCGCGAGGCCGAGTCCAAACAGCGCGCGACCACCGATCCGCACTCGCCGGGGCGCTTCCGGGTCAACGGCGTCGTCTCGAACATGCCGGAGTTCCGAGAGGCGTTTTCGTGCAAGGCGGGCGCGCCCATGGCGCCGGAGAAGACTTGCCGCGTCTGGTAGTTAGCGCCCCAAAAAAATTGCGCCGAACGGCGGGTCGGCCTACAATACGCGGTGGATCTTTGCGTATAGGAGCTGGATCAAAAAAGAGGCACAAATGGCGACTGATCAACACGTTCCGGAAACTCACCAGACCAAGTCCAGCGACGTCAACCGTCGCAGCTTCGTCAAAACGGCGGGCGCGGCGACGGCTGCCGCGGCGGCTCTGACGAGCAAAGGTCCGTTCGTTCGCAAGGCGAAAGGCGCCGAAACCAAGATCAAATACGGCTGGATCGGACCCGGCAGCCGCGGTTATCGGCTGCTGGAGCGCCACATGCAGCACATCGATCTGGGCGAGTGCGTCGCCATCTGCGACATCTACGAGCCGAACTTGAAACAGGCGGTCGAGTTGTTCGGCGGCAAGCCGACGCCGTACACCGACTACCGCAAGCTGCTCGACGACCCGAACGTCGAGGCCGTGTTCATCACGGTGCCGCTGTTTGTACACTATCCCGTCACCAAGGCGGCGCTCGAAGCGGGCAAGCACGTTTTCTGCGAGAAGTCGCTGGTATTCAAGCCGTCTGAAGTGCACGGCCTGCGCGCGTTGCATGAAGAGCGTCCGAACCAAGTGATCCAGGTCGGCCTGCAGCGGCGCTACAGCAAGTTCTATCGCGCCGCCAAGAAGCTGATCGACGACGGCGCGATCGGCAAGGTGACCCATATCCAGGCGCAGTGGCACCGCAATACGAGCTGGCGCCGCAAGGCGACTCCGGAGATGGAAGAGCAGATCAACTGGCGCCTGTATCGCAAGTATTCGGGCGGTCTGTGCGCCGAGCTCATGTCGCACCAAGTCGATATCGCGGATTGGTTCATCGGCGCTCACCCCACGAGCGTGATGGGCGTCGGCGGGCTCGATTATTGGAAGGACGGCCGCGACATCTACGACAACATCCAACTCATCTTCGAGTACCCCGGCGGCGAGAAGCTGCAGTACAGCTCGGTCACGACGAACCGTCACCTGGAGGGACGGCGCGTCCCGGGCGACGGCTGCCGTGAAGTCATCCTCGGTACCGACGGCGCGATCGAGCTCACGCTGATTCCTTATGGCGAGGGCATGTGGTTCCGCGATCCGATGAAGGAAAAGATGGGCGAAGGCGCCGCCAATGCGGGCGGCGGAGCTTGGAAGGCCGGCGCGACTGTCGGAGCCGACACCGCCGAACAGGGCGACGGGTTCCCGATCGTCCCTGAGTTCAGAGATCCCAAGGAAGGCGACATGAGCTTCGTCGAGAAGGAGATCACCTACGCCAAGCTGTGGGCCTACAACAAGGGCATCATGATGCCCAAGGAAGAAAAAGACCCCGAGTACGCCGAGCTCGAGAGCTTCTTGATGGACGTCCGCGACGGCGGCACGCCGATGTCCAACGTCGACGTCGGCTTGCAGGATTCGATCGCGGTCATGCTGTCGAACCTCTGCATGGACGAGCAACGCAAGATCTATTTCTCCGAAATCGAAGAGATGGGCAAGGACGGCACGGAGGTGACCGAAGCCGGCGCCGCCCCGAAAGCCGACTGACCGCACCCCGATAACCGCTCAACAGCGAACCGCGGACCTCATCGGGTCCGCGGTTTCGCTTTCTACGCTTCACTCCCAGTAAACGAGGCGCTTGCCGTCCTCGTCGACGAACTCTCCTGTCGCGATCATCACGCAGTCGTAGATCCAGCCGACCCCGAGCAGACCCAGCGTCAGCAGCCAAACGACGCCGCTGCCCGCGCGCCCGACGTAGAAGCGGTGCACGCCCAGGAAGCCGATCAACAGGCACAGCAGCAACGCGGTAAGGCGATTCTTGTCCGACGGCGGACCCAGCTTGCGCGGCGTGCGCAGCGGCACGCGCTTGGGCATGTGGTCAGGAATCTCGGCGTCCCACCCGCAATCGCCGCAATAGCGATCTTCGGGCGCCATCTTGGCGCCGCAGTTCGGGCAGTAAACGGCGTCGACTTCGGGCGCCGCCTCGAGCTGCGGGGCCTCGTGGCCTTCCGCAAGCTGTTCCATCGGGCGCTGTTCTTGTTGGACTTGCTCGCCTTCGTATACGTCGCCGTTCATGGGCTTTCGTCTCCGTTAGAGGATACGAAAAGATCCGGCCATTGTTCGCTTTCCGAGCCTGAAACCGAAAGGTGGAGTGGTCCCGGGGGGTGGAATCGAACCACCGGCCTAGGGGTTATGAGTCCCTCGCTCTAACCGCTGAGCTACCCCGGGACAAGCGAGGCACGCCATCTTTCATCGTAGCCAGGCCTCGTTGGCGGCGCAACAGATTGAAATCTCGGGGGAGCTGCGCGCGAGATCGGCTACATTGTTGTCATTGCGCGCGGATCGATGGCTGAACGCGGCGAGCCGACGCGAGAGCTCTTCCGGTTGGAAGATATCCGCGACTTTCTCGCGCTCGCGGCCGGCGGCATTCTGGCGACGGCGGTTCCTGCCGCCCTCGACGAAGCCGCCTCCGCCGCCTTGCTCGGTCTCCACCGCACCCTCCGCCCGGCGGAGCTGACCGCGGTCGCGGAAAGGATCGCCGCCGCCCTTCCCGAGCGTCGCGCCGAGGCGCCTCGGCTCGCCGCAGCTCACGCCTTGATGCGACTCGAGGATACGTGGGGCCGGCTGCGCGAGATCGGCCCGCGCAAGTGGCGTCCCGAGATCGATCTTGTCGGCGCCGAGCGCGTCGTCGAAGCGCGGCGGCGCGGGCGCGGCGTGGTGCTGTGGTGCTCCCGTACCGCGAGCGCCACGGCGATCAAGCAGGCGTTCTTCCGCGCCGGCATGCCGTTGCATCATCTCAGCCGCGTGCAGCACGGCGCCCGGTCGACGTCGCGATTCGCGACGGGCGTCGTCTCGCCGCTTTATTGCCGCGCGGAAAATCCCTACCTGGCCGAGCGCGTCAAGATCCCTCTAGGAGATTCGCTCGCCTATCTGAAGACGCTGCGCGCACGCTTGCGGGCGAACGGGTGCGTGTCGATCTTCGGCGAACATTCCGGCCGCCGCAACGCCCAGGTCCCGTTCCTCGGCCTTCCGCGGCGCTTCGCCGTCGGCGCTCCTTCGGTGGCCTGGGCCGAGGAGGCCGCCTTGTTCACCGTACACGCATCTCGCACAGGGCCGTTCCGCTACTTGATCAGCGTGGACGAGGAGATACCCGTCGATCGCTCCGTCGACCGCAAACGATTCGCGGCGCGGGCGGCGGCCGTGTTCGCCCGCCGCCTCGAAGCGTTCATCCGCGCTAGCCCCGCTGACTGGCAAGGCTGGTCATATTGGGGGCCGGACGGCCCGCGGGAACGAGGCGACTGAAATCCGGGTCGCTCCGCTGAGGAGCCCGGGCCGGTAGTACCAAGGGCCTTAGGCGATAACCCCGGTTTCGTGAAACACTTGGGCCGCTGCAAGATCAACGTGCAAGATTCCGCATGCTCGTACGTTGCTCGATCGGGGGCCGCATGTCGGCCTACCGACCCAAGCTGGTCTACGCGACATCTGAACTGGTTCAGGTTCGCGGCATGATGCCCCTGCGACTGGGCCTCACCGTCGAAGTCGCCTTTCCCGGCGCGGCCGGCGCGGCCGTCGTCGAGCGCTGCAACTGCGGCTCCGACGGACTGTTCTTGATCGATCTCCGAATGACCAGCGCCGACAGCGGCGTCCGCACCGTGGCCTGAGAAGGCTCGTTGCGCCTTCCGATCCCCTCCAAACCCTGCCGTATCCGGCTGCGACCTAGAAATCGCCCCTCGAAATTTCGGGAATTCTCCTAGTCGACATTACTTCAGTACCAGCGCAGTCTAGTACCGAAGTTAGGGCCGTCCCCCGAGCCCACGAGAAAGGAACCGAAAAGCAAATGAACAACCTACTCGTTGTCGCCCTCCTAGCGCTCGCTGTTCCCGGCGTTTTCCTGCTGGACTCCCTGAGCCAGTGGATCATGCGGTTGGTTCTGACCGACAGCGGCCGCAGACCCGAGACCGTTGCCGAGCTCAGCCAGACCGTTACGGCGGTCAATGCCGGCGCCAAGGCCAAGCTCAAAGCCAAGGCCAAGCCGGAGCTCAAGCACGCTCACGCGGCTTAGCGAAGAATTGGCGCTGCGGGCTCTCCAGGAAGCCACCTCCCCCCTCGGCTTCGCTGGCGGGTCCCGCAGCGCCAGGCCTGTTGCGAGGACCGTTCGAGCCGACATCAAAACTCCCCAGGAAGCTCGGCTGTCAAGCGCAGGACTTGGTCGTCTGCGGGTCGTCGCAGCTCCAGGCGCAACGCATGGAGCATGAGCCGCGTGTGGGCCGGCGCCCCGTAGACGACGTCCCCGAAGATCGGATGGCCGATCGCCGCGCAATGGATGCGCAGTTGATTGGTGCGGCCTGTCTCGGGCTCGAGCCGGACCAAGGTGACATTCTCGCGGCGCTCGACGACGACGAGTCGCGTGTGAGCGTCCTTTCCTTCCTGACTGACGTTCCAATGCGGCTTCGTCTCCGAGACGCGCCCGATCGGCGCGTCGACCTCCAGCGAGTCGCCTTCGAGGATTCCCGCCACGACGGCTAAGTATTCCTTCTTGACCGCGCGCGCGCGAAACTGCGCGCCGAGAGATTTCGCGGCTTGCGGCGTTTTGGCCGCCACAACGAGACCGCTCGTCTGGCGGTCGAGGCGATTGACGAACGAGAACCGAATCGACTTCAAGCGGTGCGCCAGAGCATTCGCCAGCGTGCCGCTGCTAACACCCAGAGTGGCGTGAACGAGCATACCGGCCGGCTTGTCGACGGCGACGATCTCGTCGTCCTCGTAGACGACCCGTAGCGGGATGGGCTCGGGACGCAGGCCGCAGGGGGCGCTGAGATCGGCCGAGACCGCGATGGTCTCGCCGAGCGTGAGGCGGCTGCCCCAATCGAGAGATCGCAACTCGCCGCTGACGCAGCCGTCGCGAACGAGACGGCGTAGGCGGAGGCGGCTGACCCAGCCGAAGCGGTCGGCGAGGACGTCACCTAGGCGTCGATTCGCTTCGCGTTGTTCGACCTGGAACGTGCGGCTACTGGCCTGCGGGCGGGACATTGAGCTTCGGCAGCCAGGCGGCGAGACCGCGTTTGCGCTCGGCCATCTCGGGCTTCGCGGCGAGGTTGCGCCACTCGTGGGGGTCCTCGCGATGATCGTAGAGTTCCTCCGAGCCGTCGACGTACCGGATGTAGCGCCAATCTTCCGAACGGACCGCGTGGTTGCCGTAGAGCCAGGTGGTGACGGCGGGGTGGTCCCATGCGGCGTCGGGATTCTTGATCAGAGGCGTCAAGCTGTCGCCTTCAAGGTACTCGGGCGCCGGCAAGCCGGCTAACTCGGCGAGGGTGGGGTAGACGTCGAGCAGAGAAACCGGCCGCTTCGTCTTCGAGCCGGCCTTGGTGACGCCGGGCGCGACGAAGATCAGCGGCACGTGCGTGCTCACTTCCCACAGTGTGAACTTGCGCCAGCGCCGCTTTTCGCCCAGGTGGAAGCCGTGGTCGGACCACAGCACGACGATCGTCTTGTCGGCGCGGCCGCTCTGGTCGAGCGCGGCGAGCAGCCGGCCGACCATCGCGTCCGCGAAAGTGACGCTGGCCAGGTACGCCTGGACGGCGCTCTTCCACTGGCCGGTTTGCTCGAGCCAGGGCTGGATTTCGGGAGACTCGTCGCGCAGCGCGATCGGCGGCAGATCGTCCAAATCGTTGGGGATCGTAGCCGGCAGCTCGACCTGGTCGAGCGGGTGCTGCTCGAAGTAGCGCGCCGGGACGTACCAGGGCAGATGCGGACGGAAGATGCCGACGGCAAGAAACAGCGGCTTCTCATGCGGCTCTTTGAGCTTGCGCTCGGCCCACTCGACAACCTGGCCGTCGCCGATGCGGTTGTCTTCGACGTCGAGGCCGGCCCAGTCGAACAGGTTATAGACGAAGCCGGGATCGCCGTTGACGGGCCAGCCGCGCGGTCGCAGCTCGGGCGGCAACTGGCGCTCGTGCGAGGGGAAGGCGTCGTCCCACGCTTCGGGCTGCGGCTGACCGTAGAAGCCCTGCTCGTAATAAGTGTGCGCGTGGAAGATCTTGCCGCTGGTGGCGGTGCGGTAGCCGTTGGCTCGGAACAGTTGCGGCAGCGACAGCTTGCCCTTCAAGGCGCGCGAGTCGCGCCAGAACTCGATATTGCCGTAGACGCCGGTCGTCGAGGGGCGCATGCCGAACAGCAGCGCCGTACGCGAAGGGTTGCACGAGGGCGCCGCGGTGTGGGCGTTCGTGAAGAGCATGCCCCGTTCGGCCAGGCGGTCGATGTTGGGCGTCTTGGCTTGCGGGTGACCGCCGAGCACGCCGACCCAGTCGTTGAGATCATCGACGGCGATGAACAGCACGTCGGGTTTGTCGCCGGGGCTGGGCGCGGGCTTGGGGGTGGGCTTGTCTTGGGCCACGGAGAGCCCGCAGGCGAGCAACGCTGCGATCAATAGCCGCGGCGTCATGCCAGCATTTGCTTGACGACCTGGCCTTCGACGTCCGTGAGGCGGAAGTCGCGCCCCATGTGCCGGAAGGTCAGCTTGGTGTGGTCGAAGCCGCACAACTGCAAGATCGTCGCTTGCAGGTCGTGGACGTGCACCTGGTCGCGCGCGACCCGCAGGGCCAACTCGTCGGTCGCGCCGATGACCTGACCGCCCTTCACGCCGCCGCCGGCTAGCCACATCGAGTAGCCGTTGGGGTGATGGTCGCGCCCGACGGTGTCGATGTCTTCCGGGCGGCGGATGTCGGCGAGCGGCGTGCGGCCGAATTCTCCGCCCCAAACGATCAGCGTCGAGTCGAGCATGCCGCGTTGCTTGAGGTCGCGGATGAGCGCCGCGGCGGGCTGGTCGGTGGTCAGGCAGTTCTTACCGAGGTCCTTCTTGAGGTTCTGATGCTGATCCCAACTGGCGTGGGCCAGCATGATGAACCGCACGCCGCGCTCGACCATGCGGCGCGCCAGCAGGCAGTTCACCGCGTAAGGATGCATCGGCTTTTGGTCGACGCCGTACATCTCGAGAATGTGCTTCGGCTCGTTCGAGAAGTCGAGCAGATCCGGCGCGTCGGCCTGCATGCGGAACGCCAGCTCGTAGCTCTGGATGCGCGAGGCGATCTCTTGGTCGCCCGTCTTGCCGAGGCGTTCCTGGTTCAGGTCGCGCAAGGCGTCGAGGCTCGCGCGCTGCATCTCGTTGGTGACTCCGGTCGGATTCGTCAGATAGAGAATCGGATCGCCGGACGAGCGAAACGGCACGCCCTGGAACGTCGAAGGCAAGAAGCCCGACGACCAGTTGGACGAGCCGCCGGAAGTGCCGACGCCCGAGCTGAGCACGACGAAGCCCGGCAGGTCGCGCGACTCCGACCCCAACCCGTAGGTCAGCCACGAGCCGATCGTCGGGCGCCCAACGAGCGGGCTGCCGGTCATCAGCAGGCTCTGCCCCGGATGGTGATTGAAGGAGTCGGAGAACATCGAGCGGACGAGGCAGATCTCGTCGGCCACTTGCTGCGTGTGGGGCAGGAAGTCGCTGATCTCCATGCCGCTCTGGCCGCACTTTTTGAACTTGGCCGCGCTGGCGAGCACCTGCGCGTTCTTTTTGATGAAGGCGAGCTGGAGGTTTTTGGTGAGCTCGGGCGGCAGCGACTGGCCGTTGTATTTCTCGAGCGTCGGCTTGGGATCGAACAGATCCATCTGGCTCGGCGCGCCTGCCTGGAACAGGAAGATGACGTTCTTGGCCTTGGGCTCGAAGTGCGGCGCCTTGGGCGCCAGCGGGTCGCTGCGCATCTCGCCCTCGGCGCGCAGCAAGTCGGCGAAGGCGAGTGTGCCGATGCCTCCCACGCAGCGATCGAGGAAGTCGCGGCGGCTCAGGGTCAGCAGGGAATCGTGAAGCGGTCCCATCGGTCGTTACTCCCGAGTAATGAACTCGTCGAGGTTGAGGATAACGCGGCTGACGCCGGTCCAGGCGGCGGCCGTCATGCGGTCAAAGCCCTGCGGCTCGATGGGATACCAGTCGATGGCGGCGTTGGGCGTCGAGTCGAGCAGGCTGCGCTGTTGACGGTAGTAGGCTGCGAGGCGCTGCTGCTCGGTTGAGGTGGGCGCGCGGCCGAGGCACAGGCGATAGGCGCGGTCGAGGCGCGCGTCGAAGTCGTCGGACGGCGTCTCTTCGAGAACCCGCGTGGCCAAGCCTTGCGCGGCTTCGAAAAAGACCGGATCGTTGAGCAGGTTGAGCGCCTGGAGCGGCGTGTCGGAGCGCTCGCGCGTGCACTCGGTGAGGGTGCGCTCAGACGCGTCGAACGTCATCAGAAACGGGTACGGCACCGTGCGCTGGAAGTGAATGTAGAGCCCGCGGCGATAGCGGTCCGGGCCTTCGTCGGCCTGCCACTTCACCGAATTGGCGTAGCCGAGCATCGCGACGCCTTCGGGCTGCGGCGGATGGATGCTCTTGCCGCCGATACGGTCGTCAAGCAGGCCGGCCGCCGAGAGGGCGCTGTCGCGGATCAGCTCCGCGGGCAGCCGCAACCGTTTCTGGCGCGCGAGCAGGCGGTTGTCGGGGTCGCGCTCCTTGAGATCCGGCCGGACGTCGGACGACTGCCGATACGTGGCGGAGGTGACGATCGTGCGGTGCAGATGTTTGAGGCTCCAGCCCGAACGAATGAAGTCGTCGGCCAGCCAATCGAGCAGCGCCGGATGCGAGGGCTCTTCGCCCTGGTTCCCGAAGTCGTTCGACGTTGAGGACAGGCCCTTGCCGAAGTACTCCTGCCAGACGCGGTTCACAATCACGCGCGCGGTGAGCGGATTCTCGGGCGAGACGATCCAGCGCGCCAGGTCGAGGCGCGTGGGCTGCTCGGCCTTGATTTGCGGCAAGAACGCCGGCGCGCCCGGCGTGACCTGCGGGCCTTCGCGGTCCCATTGGCCGCGCACGTGGATATGGGTTTGGCGCGGGTCGGGATTCTCGAAGACGACGCGCGCCTCGGCGACTTGCGGGTAGGAGTCTTTGAGATCATCGAGGCGCTTGCTCAGCTCTGCGAAGCCCAGTTGCTTGTAGCGCTCCTTGCTGACGACTTGGTTGTAGAAGCGCAGGAAGTAGTCGGTGACGACGTCCTTTTGGCGCTCCGTCCGCTTGTCGGCCGGGATGAAGATGAACTTCTCGCCGCCGTCCGACATTTTGGCGAGTGTGTCCCAATTGACATCCCAGGCGGTGTCTTCGCCGGGATGCGCGCCATGGTATTTGACCTTTTCTTCCCAGGTCGGCTGCAGCTCGGGGATGCCGTATTCGCACAGCAGTTCGTCGCGCCGGCGGCGGTATTGGCTGTGCGTGCGCATGTAGGGGCCCAACTCGCCGGGCATCGGCGCGTTGACGAAGTCTTCTTCGAGGTTGTTGAAGAAGGCGTAGAAGCGGTAGTAATCCTGCTGCGTAATCGGGTCGTATTTGTGGTTGTGGCACTGCGCGCAGCCGACGGTCAGGCCGAGCCAAACCGTGCCGACGGTGTTGGCGCGATCGATGGTTTCTTCAAAGCGGAACTGCTCGAAGTTGACGCCGCCCTCGCGATTCTTGAGCGTGTTGCGGTGAAAGCCGGTCGCGACGAGTTGATCCGTAGTAGGGTGCGGCAGCAGGTCGCCGGCGATCTGGTCGACGGTGAACTCATCGAACGGCATGTCGTCGTTCAGCGCGTCGATCACCCACTCGCGGTAGCGCCAGGCGCGCGGGCGGACGTTGTCTTTCTCGTAGCCGTCCGAGTCGGCGTAGCGCACTTGATCGAGCCAGTGCATGGCCCACTTTTCGCCGTAGTGCTTCGAGCGCAGCAGCGAGTCGACGAGGCGGTCATAGGCGTCGGGCGACTTGTCGGCGAGGAAGTCAGCGACCTGCCCGGGGCTCGGCGGCAGCCCGACCAGGTCCAGCGAAACCCGCCGCAGCAGGGTGAGCTTGTCGGCCTCGGGCGACGGCTCGATGTTTTCCTTTTCGAGGCGTGCGAGCACGAAGTCGTCGATCGGATTGCGGACCGCGGCGTTGTCATTTACCGCCGGCGGATCGGGCGAGGTGCGCGGGCTCCAGGCCCAGTGCTGCGCTGCTTGTTTCGCGTTCGCGTCCGGCGCCGCGGTTTGGCTCGGCGGCGCATCGTCCGGCCAGTTGGCGCCTTGGTCGATCCACGCCCGCAGCATGCCGATCCGCTCGTTGGTGAGCGGGTCGCCGCCAGGCGGCATCCGGATCTTCACGCGGTAACCCGCGACCATCTGGATCAGGCGGCTCCCGGCCGAATCGCCTGGGACGATCGGCGGTCCTGAGAGGCCGCCCTTGAGCGCGTCTTGCTTGCGGTCGAGACGCAGCCCGTTGATCTGATTCGCCGGGCCGTGGCAAGCGTAGCAGCGCTGCTCGAACAGCGGCTGGACTTGCGTCTTGAAATCGATCTTCGCGGTCGCCGCCGGCGGCAGCTCTTGAGCGAGGGCTTGGCCGGCCAGGAACGAGAACACGAGGATCGTTGGCGGAAAGAACCGGAGGCGCATAACGAGGCGACGCCACTTATTCTACGCACGGACAGCTACGACTGGAAGTGCGGCGCCCTGGGAGAATGCCGCCGGCTCAGTAGGTGACGGCCGGCTCGGTCTCTTTCGCTTGGGCGATCCACTTTTCGATCAACGATTCCGCCGGCGAAGTGCGGGAGAGCTTCTTGGCGGCGTTGACCTCTTTCATCTTGGCCGCGAGCGAGCTGGCCTTGCGCTTGCGCAATTCCTTGATCGTGTCGACCCCGGACGCTTCGAGCAGCTCGGCGAATTGCTTGCCGATTCCCTTGACGCGCATCAAGTCGGCCAGGTTGACCCATTCGAGGATGAGCTTCTCGGAGATGCCGGTCGCGGCGGCGAGATCCTTGCGGCCCTTGCGCGAGCCGCCGGCCTTCAGCAACCCCGCTGTGGTCTTGATGCCGCCGGCGGCCAGCTTTTTGCCATACGTGGGGCCGATGCCTTCGACCTCTTCGATCTTGTAGATTCATGAATGTCTTCTCCTGTCAAACGCGGAACAAGAATCAGTGTCGTCGAATCGTAGTGTCGTCAGTCGTAACGAATGCCGCTGTCCGTTTTCGACAAGAATCACGCTTCGAACGCGCTTCTGCGCGAGCCGTCCGCCGAAACCCAGTAGGGCAGCCAGCAAAGGGCGAGCAGCCGCAGGTCGATGTTGGACTTCTTGGGAGAGATTTGGACCTCTTCCAGCTTTTCGTTGCGAGGATCGACGGCTTCCTCCGCTTCATCGAGCTCCGTCTTCAACTCGGCGTTCATCTCTTCGAGCTGCTGCTGAGCGGCTTCGAGATCGTCCTCGGCGCGGCCGATGTCGCCGCGCTCCTTGCCGATACGAGTCGCCGATCGAGCGGCGGTTCCGAGCCGGCGAACGTTAGTCGCGCTGGCCAGCTTGCGGCCGAACAGCGCTCCGACCAGCGACGCCCCGATCGAGATCGCCGACTGGAAGGTCTGATTCCCGGCTTGCTCCTTTTCCTTCTCGACGCGTTGCTCGGTGCGGCGCACCTTTTCTTGAAGGCGTTCGATCTTCGCCGCGTACTTCGCTTGCAGCTTGTCTTTGGCGATGTCGCGCTGCTCGCGGGCGGCTTGCTCGAGCCGGATGCGGAAGTCGCGCTCGCTCTCCTCGGGACGCGAATCCTCGTCCAGCGACGGACTACGGTAAAGCGTGAGACGTCGTTCGGCGTAAACCCAAGTCTTGAAGCGCGATTCCCAGGTTTTGAAGTTCTTCGCGTCGGCGGCGGCGGAGGCGAGCTCGCCGAAGCGCGCTGAATCGGCGGCGGCCGGCTGACGCTCGAGCTCGTCGGCCGTCAGCGCGATCGGCGCGGCGGCCTGCCAATCGACCGGCGTCGGACCGTCATCGACGGCAGTGACGAAGCGCCCGTCTTCGGTGAAGTTGATCTTGCGCCGCGAGTCGCTGTAGAGGATGCGCACTTCGGCGAACAGCGCCGGCGAGTAGGTGAGCTTCGAGTCGGCGGAGCCCAGCGTCTTGACGGGAGCGAAGTACTGCGGAATATCGGGCGGCAGCTCGGGCCGCGATGACACGGGCGCCGCGGCCGCCGGCGCGACCGAGCTCGCCGCCGGTGCGACGTCGCGCGCTTTCTTGCGGTCGGCCATCAGGATCTCGATCTGCGCGCGCGTGAGCGGTCCAGCCAGATACGAGAGCGCCCAGCGAGTTTGAAATGCGACAGGCGCGTCTTCGTGCACGTTGTAGAGGACGAAAATGCGCTGGCCCAGGCCGGAGATCCAACGCTCCATTTGGCCGCGGTCGAACGGCGAGCCCGAGCCGGCCGCCGCGGCCTCCAGCCCATCCAATACCCGGTCGCGGTCGCGGTCGGTTTGCAGCCGGCCGATGAACCAGGCGCCGGCGTTCGACAGCGCCTTGTAGTCGATGTCCTTGGGGTTCTGCGTGGCCAGCAGCACTCCCAACCCGAAGGCGCGGGCCTGTTTCATCAAGGTCATCAGCGGCTGCTTCGACGGCGGGTTCGCCGTCGGCGGCAGGTAGCCGTAGACCTCGTCCATGTAGAGCAAGGCGCGCAGCGAGGTCGTTCCGGACTGGCGGCGCATCCAATTGTTCGTCTCGCCGAGCAGGCTCGAGACGAAGAACATGCGCTCGGCGTCGCCCAGGTGGGCGATCGAGAAGATCGCCAGCCGCGGTTTGCCCTCCGGCGTGTAGAGCAGGCGGTCGAGATCGAGCGGCTCGCCGTTCATCCAGCTTTCAAAGCCCGGCGACGCCAGCAGGTTGTTCAAGGCCATCGCAAGCCCGAACCGCTCTTTCGAGGGATAGAACGATTCCAGATCAAACACGCCGACGCGCTCGACCGGCGGCTCCTGGATCCGGCGAATCAGATCCGGCAGCGTCAATCCGCGGCCTTCGCGCCAGGCCTGGTCAAGGATGAGCGACAGCAGGATGTGCTCGCGGCTCCTGACGGGATCGGCGTCGATGCCCAGCAGGCCGAGCAGCGAGCTCGCCGTCGCCTGGATGCGTTCGCGCAGAGCCTCGCGGTCGCTGCGAAGCTGCTCCGACGGGGCGTCGAAGCTCTTGAGCATCGACACCGGCAATCCGGCGTCGCTGCCGGGCGTGTAGATGACCAAATCGGCGGCTTCGCGAATGCGCCGGATGCGTTCGGGCGACTGCCCCCACTCCGCGATGCCGTTCTTCCACAGGTCGGCTTGCTGCGCGGCGTACTCGTCCGGCGTCAGCCCCTTCTGGCGCGCCGAGCTCTCTTGAATCCACGGCCGGAAGTCCGATGGCTTGAGGTCGGGAAAGTTGAGCAGCAGATTCGTAAGGTCGCCCTTGGGGTCGATGGCGATGACGGGAATGTTGTCGATGAGCGCTTCTTCGAGCAGGCAGATGCACAGGCCGGTCTTCCCTGAGCCGGTCATCCCGAAACAGACGCCGTGCGTCGTCAGATCCTTGGAGTCGAGCAGCGTCAGCTCGTCCTTCATCCGACCCGCTGCGAGGTCGTAGTTCTTGCCGAGGTAAAAGGCGCCGAGTTTTTCGAATTGCTCTGTCATTGAGGGTCCGCGACGACTAGTCATAGTGGCACGGAGTCCGCGCCCGGCGCATCGGTTGAGGGACGAGACTCAGCGTTTCTCGGCGACGCCGACTCGCGTTGCGAGCAGGTCTTTGAGCAGTCGCACCTCGTCGGCGTAGCGCGGATCGTAGGCGACGTTGTCGAACTCTTTGGGATCGTTGTCGTGATCGTAGAGCTCGAGGCCCTGCCAGCCTTGGCGGCCCCACTCGGTGTAGCGCCAGCGCTTGGTGCGGATGGAATAGCTCTTTTCAGTCGGGTGGTGATGGATGTTCCCCACGTGTTCGCGGTCGGTTGTGATGAACGTGGTCAGCGCCGCTGACTTCCCAGGGGAATCGACGTCTTGAAGCTCCTGCTTCAGGCTGACGCCTTGGATGTCGTCGGGCGTCTCGAGGCCGGTCAGATCGGCCAGCGTGGGATACACGTCGATGAGCTCGGCGACGGCGCTCGTGCGGCCGCCGCGGGTCGCATCGTAGCCCGGCGCGGCGACGATGAGCGGCACGTGCGCGGAGTTCTCGAACAGCGTCGTCTTCTGCCACAGATGATGCTCGCCCATGTGATAGCCGTGGTCGGAGGTGAAGACGATGATCGTGTTGTCGGCCAATCCGAGCCGGTCGACCGCGTCGAGCACGCGGCCTAGTTGCGCGTCCATGAAGCTGATGGCGGCATAGTAGGCCTGGATGACTTGGCGCTGCGTCAGCTCGCTCATCATGTCTTGGTAGGTCCGCTGCACCCAGGCGGCGGCGGGAATGTCGAGCAGATCGTCCGCGGGTTCGTTGGGCAAGCGCACCAGCGACGGCGGATACATCTGGAAGTACTTGCGCGGCGCGACGAAGGGCGTATGCGGGCGATAGAAGCCCATGGCGATGAAGAACGGCTCGTCCTTGTGGCGCTCGAGCAGGTCGATCAAAGCCTTGGCCCCGATGGCGTCGGTCTGCTCGTCGTCGCCGCCGTCGTCGGCCAGCCAGCTCAGCGTGCCCCCGAACTGGCGCAAGGGCGGCGGCGACAGCGTCGTGATGCGGTATTCGTCCGTCTTGTCGCGGCCGATGGGATCGCGCACTTCGACCCACGACGCGCGGTGGTCTTCGCCGTCGGTCCCGATCTGGTCCGGAACGCCGTAGTGATAAATCTTGCCGACGCGGGCTGTGTAGTAGCCGTTTTGGCGAAACATCTGCGGCATGGTCACGGCGTCGGGGGCCGACTTGCGGAAGTCGCCGCCGTTGGTGAACACGCCGGTTTGATCGGGATAGAGGCCGGTCATGAACGACGAGCGGCTGGGGTTGCAGACCGGCGCCTGGCAGTAAGCGTGCTCGAAGACCACCCCGCGTTTGGCGAGCCGCTCGAGATTCGGCGACTTGACCAGAGGGTGACCGTAGACGCTGAAGTCGGTGTTGAGGTCGTCGCTGACGATGAACAGGACATTGAGCTTTTGAGAGGAATTCGTCTGGGCCGGCAGGGCCAGGGCGGCGGCGAGCAGAAGCCAAATGAGGCGCATCGGGCGAATTGTCTCAAACCGGAGCCCGGGCGCCAAAACGCTTAGCGGGCTTGTTAGCATATGGCGTTCCGGACCAGCCTATGCTTGAAACCCTCGACCGTCGAACATTCCTGCGCGCCGCCGCCGGCGCGGCCGCAGCCTTGCCGCTGGGGTGTGGCTCGTCCGAGCCCGCGGCGGAGGCTTCCCGGCCGAATATCGTGCTGATCATGTCCGACGACATGGGCTTTTCGGACATCGGCTGCTACGGCGGCGAGATCAACACGCCGGTGCTCGACAAGCTGGCCTCCGAGGGCCTGCGCTTTCGTCAGTTCTATAACGGCGCGCGCTGCTGCCCGACGCGCGCGTCGCTGCTGACCGGGCTGTACTGCCATCAGGCGGGCGTCGGCCACATGATGGAGGACTTCGGCATCCCCGCCTACCAGGGCCGCTTGAATCAGGAGTGCGTCACGATCGCCGAGGCGCTCAAGCCCGCCGGCTACACCACGCTGATGACCGGCAAATGGCACGTGACGCCCGCGGTCGAGCGCCGTGAAGTGACGCCGACGGACAAGAGCAACTGGCCGCGCCAGCGCGGCTTCGACCGCTTCTTCGGCACCATCATCGGCGCGGGCAGCTACTACGATCCGGCGACGCTGACGCTCGACAACGAGCCGATCGAAGCCGAGGACACCGACTTCTACTACACGACCGAGATCGGCAAGCACGCCTCGCAGTTCATCGAGGAGGCGCCTCGCGACAAACCCTTCTTCATCTACATGCCCTTTACCGCGGCGCACTGGCCGCTGCATGCGCCCGAGGAGGATGTCGCGAAGGTCAAGGGCCGCTACGACCAGGGCTGGGACACGACCCGCGAGACGCGGCGCGAGCGCATGATCGAGACCGGCGTCATTCCCCAACGGTGGGAGCTCTCGCCCCGCGACCCCACTGTTCCGGCGTGGGAGGAAGCTCCCAACAAGGAGTGGGAGGGCCGCCGCATGGAAGTCTACTCGGCGATGATCGAGATCATGGACCGCACGATCGGCGACGTGATCAAGACGATCGACGACCGCGGCCAGCTCGACAACACGCTGATCCTCTACCTGATCGACAACGGCGGCTGCGCGGAGCTGATCGGCGCGAACCGCAAGAAGCTGGCGATCTATCAGCCGGCGAAGACGGTCGACGGCCGGCCCGTGGTCATCGGCAATCGGCCCGAAGACATGCCGGGTCAGCCGGACGATTACCAGAGCTACGGCCGCGCCTGGGCCAATGTGTCGAACACGCCGTTCCGCTATTACAAGCACTGGGTGCACGAGGGCGGCGTCTCGACCCCTCTCATCGCCCACTGGCCCGCCGCGATGACCGTGAAAGGCGAGTGGAGCGACGAGGTGAGCCACTTGATCGACATCATGGCGACGTGCGTCGACGTGGCGGGGGCCGAGTATCCGAAGACGTACAACGGACACGAGATTACGCCGCTCGAGGGCCGCTCGCTGGCGCCGCTGTTCAAAGGTCAGCCGCGCGACAGCCACGAAGCGATCTATTGGGAGCATGAGGGCAACCGCGCCATTCGCATGGGTAAGTGGAAGCTGGTCTCCAAGTATTCCGAGCCGGAGAACGGGCGCTGGGAGCTCTACGACATCGACGCCGACCGCAGCGAGATGCACGACCTGGCGGAACAGATGCCGGAGCGGGTCGACGAGATGACCGCCAAGTGGCAAGCGTGGGCCGACCGGGCCGGCGTCGTCCCGTGGAAGAGCTGGGAGAAAGAGTCTTAGCAGTTGACGAACACCATCGTTCTCGTCGGCGTCGGCCTGTATCTGCTCGCGACCATCGCGCTGGGCGTGTGGGCCGGCAGGCGCGTCGGCGATAGCGTCGACTTCTTGGTCGCCGGGCGGCGGCTGCCGCTGTGGCTCACCACGGCGACCCTTTTCGCGACATGGTTCGGCGGCGGCACGTGTATCGGCGCGGCCGGCGCAGCCTACAGCCAGGGGGTCATAGGCGTGATCGCCGATCCGTTCGGCGCGGCCCTTTGTCTGTTCTTGGCGGGCTGGTTCTTTGCGCGGCCGCTGCGCCGCAGCGGCGCCTTGACCATCGGCGACTACTTCAAGATGCGTTACGGCCGGGAGGCGGAGCTGTTCTCGTCGGTGCTCCAAGCTCCTCCGTTTATCGGCTGGGCCGCCGCGCAGTTCGTGGCCTTCGGCACGACGCTGCAAGTGCTCGCCGGCCTCGACCAGACGACCGCGATCCTCGCCGGCGGCATCGTGGTTCTGATTTACACCACGTCGGGCGGCATGTGGGCCGTGTCGATCACCGACTTCGCCCAAGGAATTGTGTTGATCGTCGGGTTGGTGTGGCTGCTTCCGGTCGCCCTCTCGGACGCTGGCGGCTGGGGCGCGGTATCGGCGGCGTTGCCGGAGGGTCGTTTGAGCTTTTTACCCGAGCATTCGCTCTACGGCTGGATCTGGTACATCCAGGCCTGGGCGGTGGTCGGGCTGGGCAGCATCCCAAGCCAGGACTTGCTCCAGCGCACGTTGAGCTCGCGCGACGAAAACGTCGCCGTGCGCAGCTCACACCTCGCCGGAGGCCTTTATCTGACTGTCGGACTGATACCCGTCGCGCTGGGCTTGGTCGCGGCGGTGACCCTGCCGGGGCTCGCGAACCCGGAGCTGGCATTGCCCGAGCTGGGACGCCATCACTTGGGCCCGTTCGGTCTGGCGGTGTTCGCCGGGGCGCTCTGCTGTCGGCGATCTTGAGCTCGGCGGACTCGGCCTTGCTCGCACCGGCGTGTGTGTTCAGCGAAAACATCGTTCGCCCGCTCCGGCCAAGCATGTCGGACGAGTCGATGCTGCGCCTGACGCGGATCACCGTCGCGGTCTGCGCCTTGCTGGCGTTGGGGTTGGCGTTGTCCGTGCGCGAGGTCTACGAGCTGCTGCTCAAGTCGATGGAAGCGGGCGTTGCTTCGTTGATCGCTCCGTTCGCGGCGGGCGTCTACTGGAAGCGGGTCGACGGGACGGCGGCGTGTTGGAGCATGGCGGCGGGTTCGGGCGTGTGGGCGGCGATGACCTTCTTCCAAGACACGTGGCCGGCGGACTTGGCCGGCATGGCCGCCTCAGGGGTCGCGCTGGTCGCGGCGACTTACCTGCGCGATACTGACGGGCGATGATTCTTCGCATAGCCGCCCTCACCTTGATCGCGCTGTCGGCGCTCCCCGCTCAGACGACCGGACCCGCCTCGGGCTCGCTGGTGATCGTGGGCGGCGGGCTCGAAAGCCCGAAGATCTGGAAGAAATTCATCGAGCTGGCCGGCGGCCCGGATGCGCCCATCGTGGTGATCCCGACCGCGGGCGGCGCAAAGGACTACGGGACCGACTGGTCGGGCTACGACCGCATCCAGTCGGCGGGCATACACCACTTCACGCTGCTGCACACCTACGATCGCGCAGTCGCCGACACGGACGAGTTCGTCGAGCCTATCCGCAAGGCGAAAGGCGTTTGGTTCACCGGCGGCCGGCAGTGGCGCCTGGCCGACGCCTATCTCGGCACGAAGGTCGAGCAGGAGCTGCATAACCTGCTGGACCGCGGCGGCGTGATCGGCGGCTCGTCGGCCGGCGCCACGATCCAGGGCTCGTACCTGGCGCGCGGCGACACGAAAACGAACGAGATCATGATGGGCGACCACGACAAAGGCTTCGGGTTCATCCAAAACATCGCGATCGATCAACACCTGCTGCGCCGTAACCGGCAGTTCGACTTGCTCGAGATCATCCACGCCAAGCCCGAGCTGCTAGGGGTCGGCATCGACGAAGATACGGCCATCGTCGTCCAGGGAAACCAGTTCGAGGTGATCGGCAAGTCGTATGTGGCGATTTACGACGTTCACCAGAAGCAGGAGTTCGTGCTGCTGGAGCCCGGCGACAAGTACGACATGACGGCGCGCAGCAAGATCGCGCCGGAAGACGAACAACAGTGACGGCGGGACCCGCTACTTAGAGCTGTCGAACGTTGAGCGGCCCTTCGGGCAGTCCAACACGAGCCGCATCGACCACTCCGCCGCCTGCTCCACTTGAACGGGCAGGCCAAGGCTCTCGACGAATCGCTTGGGGCTCGCGGGCGTCGGCGAACCAAGGCGGAGCGAGACGAGCTCGCATCCGGCCGGCGAGGTCGTCGAGGGGTGCGTGGCGCCTTTCCCCCACTCGATCAAGAAGGGCGCGGGTTCGAACCGCGGCTCCCGGATGTCGGCGGTCCTCCAGGCGAGCGCCGAGCCGTCCGGCAGCGCGCGCGATCCGGGCTGCGGGTCTCCTATTTCAAAACCGTCCGCGCGAAGACTGCGGATCGTCGCATCCAGGTCGTCGACGCCGATCGCCCAGCCCGCCGGCGTCAGCTTCTCGAGGCCGGGCAGCGCCCTCCACTTCTCGCCGACCTCGGCGCCCGGCCGCGGAGCGATGATCTCGAGATAGACGCCGCCTCCCAGCGCCGCGAGCGCGTTCTGCGTTCCCATGCCCGGATGCCGGCCGGAAAAAGGAGCGTCCACGCCGGTCGCCTCGCGGAAGGACCGCATGCCCTCATCCAGATCAGAGACGCCGAGAATAACGTGATCGATGTGCGCCGCGGCCGCCATCAGCAAAGACTCCGCCAAAAGCGCCGTCAAAAGCAACCCGAAGCATCGACGAAGCGCGTTCATGCTCGAACAGTATGGCGGATGCGGCGCGTCAGCGCGATGTTCCCTTCTTCCGCTTCGTCTTAGCATTCTTCGTCAGACGTAACCGCCAGGCGGCTTGCAAGGCGCCCGTAAGGGTTCGCTCGTCGGCCGCGGCCAAACGGATGTGCGTCATGCCCATCCGTCCCCAGCCGCCCGCGATCGGCAGGAAGACTTCAGGGGCGTCGCCGACGAATTCCGCCTGCATTTCCGGCGTGATCATGAGATTGCCGAAGCCCTTGTCCTGCGAAGCCAACGTGGCGAAGATGCGGCCCCCGACGCGGAAGTCAGGCGCTCCCATGTGCGAGCTTTCTTCGGCCCCTTCGAGGCTCAACGCGATGCGGCGGAAATCCTCGGCGTCCATGGCGGCGCCTCTCCTGGTAGAGAGTATGTCACCGCGCCGCGTTCGCGGCTCTCCCGGAACGAGCGTCGCGGGCATGCGCCTTCCAGAAGGCTTCCACGACTCGTTGCGGCATGTCGCGCGGCGCCGGCGCCCCGACCGAAGCGAGGAAGAAGCGGTAGATGATCGGACCGATCAGCAGCGCCGAGGCCAGATCGAAGTCCAGATCGGGCGCCAGCTCCCCTGCTTCCACCGCCTTTTTGAGGAGCTCGGTCAATTGGGCCCTAGGGGGCTCCATCACGCGCATGCGCCAAGCCTTCGCAAACGCGGGATGTCGAGCGCCGTACGCCATCAGATGCGGCATCAGGCGCTCTTGCACCTTCGAGCGGCGCTTCGAGGTCGGGTGCGCGAGCAACATCGCGAGATTCGTGCGCGTGTCGGCGGACTCGAGCTCGGGCCGCTCGTCGAGCCGGTGCGCTCGCGCCATCACCTCCAAGCACAGCGCATCCTTGCCCGCCCAATGCTTGTAGATCGTCGCCTTGCTCACTCCCGACTCCGCTGCGATGGCGTCCATGCTTGTTGCGTCGATCCCCTGCTCGCAGAACAGCCGAATAGCGGCTTCGAGAACTTGATCGTGGGCGCGTATGCTTCGCGGGCGGCCCATCGCTTACAGCTCGATCCTCGAGAACAGATACGCGCCGATGAAAAGAAACGCGGACGCGACGACCGAAAGCACCGCGAGGTCCAGGGCGAAGCCGAAGTAAGCGGTCCCGCTCAGCGCCCCGCGTAGGCCGTCGACGCCGTACGACAGCGGATCGATCCGCGTCAGCGCCGCCAGCGCCCAGGGCAGGCCTTCGAGGGGGAACAGCGCGCCCGACAGGAAGAAGATCGGCATGATCAGGAAGTTCATGATCAACTGGAAGCCCTGCATATCTTCCAGCAGAGACCCGATCGCCGTCCCCAAGGCGCTGAAGACGATCGCGATCAGCGCCATGAACGTGAAGGCGAGCGGTAAGGCGGCCAGGCTCACGGGCCGGAAGCCGGCGATCAGGCACACGATCACGACGAGCATGCCTTGCACCATCGCCACCGTGGCGCCGCCAAGAGTCTTGCCGATCATGATCAGCAGCCGCGGTTGCGGGGCGACCAGCGTCTCCTTGAGAAAGCCGAATTGCCGGTCCCACAGCAGACCCACCCCTGAAAAGACCGACGAGAACAGCACCGTCATCCCGATCACGCCGGGCGCGACGAACTGCAGATAGCTGCCGTGCCCGGACTTTTGAAAAACCGGCCCGAGGCCGAAGCCGAGCGCAAGAAGATAGAGCAGGGGCTGGCCGAGCGACGCCACGAGCTGCGCGCGGGACCGCGTATAGCGTTTCAGCTCGCGCAGCCACAACACATAAATCGCTGTCATCGTTTCCCGCTCCACATCTTCGTCATTTGCCGCAAGCGGTCCGTCGAGTCCGCCGCCTCGTCGCGGATCGTCGAACCGGTCAACGACAGGAAGGCTTCCTCCAGCGAGCCGGTCGAAGTCTGCTCCCTCAGCTCGGCCGAAGAGCCCTGAGCGATGATGCGGCCGTGGTCGATAATCGCGATGCGATGCGCCACGCGGTCGGCCTCGTCCATGTAGTGGGTCGTCAAGAATACGGTCACCTGTTCGGTCTGATTGAGATTCTTGACGTGCGTCCAGAGCTGATTGCGGCTCTGCGGATCGAGCCCCAGAGTCGGCTCGTCGAGGAACAGGATCTTCGGCGTGTGCAAAAACCCGCGGGCGATCTCCAAACGGCGCTTCATGCCGCCCGAGAACCGCTTGACCGGTATGTCCCTCTTCTCCCACAGCTCGAAAAGTCGCATCAGAGACTCGATGCGCTCGAGCCGCAGCTTGCGCGACACGCGGTAGAGCATGCCGTGCAGGTCCATGTTCTCGTAGGCCGTCAGCTCGTTGTCCAGGCTCGGGTCTTGGAACACGATCCCGAACCGCCGGCGCGCCTCGTTCTGCTTGTTGACCGGATTCAGCCCGTCGAGCTCGATGACTCCGGCCGTCGGGCGCAGCAGGGTCGTGAGCATCTTGATGGTGGTCGTCTTGCCGGCCCCGTTGGGGCCGAGAAAGGCGAAGATCTCGCCTTTGCGCACGTCGAACGAAATGCCGTCGACGGCGGTGAAGTCGCCGAAAGTCTTCGTCAGACCCTCGACGCGGATCATGGGCGCGGAGGCTTCCATCTAGAGTCGATACTGAACGGTTCAGTTTAGAAAAGTCAAGCGCTGCCAAGGAGTTGAATAGGCTAGGAGCCGAGTGGTGTATCATCCGCGTGGCCGGGTGGCGCACGAGCGCCGGCACAGCGGGCAAGAAGAAACAATTGCAGCTAAGGAATTGCGTGAGGGAGACGCTCCGAATGGCTACATCGATCGACGAGGTTCCTGAGAAGACGAGATGGGCGATGGCGACGCAAGGACTGACCGGCGCCTACATTGCGATTTCCAATGCGTTGAAGCAGGCCGTGGGACAGGAGAAATTCGAAGAATTCAACGGGGCGCTGTGGTATGAAGCCGGAAAGGGAGCGAAGGAATTCGCCGACAACCTCGGCATGGCCGCCGAAACCGCCGGCGATATCGAGGCAGCCACGCACCTGCTCGCTCAGGCGTCGATGGGGCCGGAGTTCAAATTCGAGATCGTGGAGTCCTCCGCCGACCGGTGTGTGGGAAAAACGACCGAGTGTCCTTGGCACAAGCGCTGGAAAGAGCAAGGCCTCGAGATGGACACCTGCGGCGTCGGACATCAACGCTGGGGCGACGGCGCCGTCGAAAGCTTGAACCCCGATTTCACTTTCAAGCTCACCAAGAACATGCTCCACGGCGACTCCCATTGCGAGTGGATCGTCGAGCGCAAGAAGTAGCGAGCAAACCAAGAGCCAGAAGAGTTCGCCTCAGGGCCGGCCGGCATGGATCCAACTATTGCGATGCCGCTTGAAACCGGCGGAAGAAGCTGTCCTCTCGCCATCGCGGTCGCTGGTCGGCGTTGGCGACTTCGCGAGTCAAAGTCGCCATCAGTCGGTTGAATTGCGCAGCGGCCTGCTTGTCGACGGGCTGATTCACATCGTCGGAGGGGCTGTGGTAGCGGTTGCGGAACCATTCCGTGAAGACCTCCTCTTCGGGCGAGTCTTTTTCGGTTCCGAAGCTCAAGAAGAGCGCTGGCACGCCTTTCCGGATGAAGTTGTACTGGTCGCTGCGGATGAAGACGTTGCGTTCGGGTTGCGGGTCCGGCTGGACTTCGACTCCCATCCTCTCCGCTGCCGCGCGCAGACGGTCTTCGAGATCCGACTCGTTGAGGCCGTAGCCGCGGACGATTCGGAGCGGAACGATCGGCAGATACATGTCGAGATTGACGTCGGCGACGACCCGCCGCATCTCGACCGTCGGGCGCTCGGCGTAGTAGCGCGAACCCAATAAACCCTTCTCTTCCCCCGTGCAGGCGAGGAACACAATGGACCGCCGCGGCGGCTCGGCGGAGTTCCGCAGTTCCCGTGCGACTTCGATCAAGGTCGCAACGCCCGAGGCGTCGTCCATGGCGCCGTTATTAATGGCGTCGCCGTCCACGGGTTCGCCGACGCCGATGTGGTCGAGGTGCGCCGAGAGCACGACATACTCGTCTCGGAGCTGCGGATCGGATCCGGGGAGAATCCCAATAACGTTCTCCGACGTCTTCCTCCCTTCCTCGAGCACGACCTTCGCGCGTACCTTCGTCGGCAGCGGGAACGACGGCAGCGGTTTCTTTTCCTTGTCGAGCGCGAGGATTTCCTCGAGCGTGTGCCCGCCGCCCTCGAGGAAGAAGGCGCCGTACTCCGGATTGATTCTAATTCCTACCCTGGAGGCGAGCCCGACGGCCAGGTCCGAGTCGGCCAGATCCATTGAGGTTTGGAATCGGAATTTAGACGCCCGCTCCCAAGGAATCTCCACCAACCGGGGGTTGCCGATGACGGCTACGCCGACCGCACCGATTCGCTCGAAGGTCTTGCGCTGCTCGTCGCGGGACCGGTAGTGCGACGCCAAAGCGCCGGGAATCCTCGCCGGAGCCCCTTGCAGGGTGACGATCACCTTGCCCTTCAAGTCGAGACCCGCAAAGTCGTCGTAGTTGTACTCGGGGACCGTCATGCCGTAGCCGACGAACACCATCTCGGCTTCCACGGTTTCGCCCGAAGCCCCGACCTGCCGCAGGACGGCCTGCTTGCCGAGCTCAACGGGCAGCTCAAGGCCTTTCCTCAGGAGGGTCAAACTCGATTGATCCTCGATCAGTCGCCGAGTCGCGAATTCCACGGGTTGCAGGTAGCCGGCGGTCCCCGCCTCCTTCAGGCCGAGCGTTTGAAATTGCTCGGCCACATATTCAGCAGCCTTGTGGTGGCCCTCGCTGCCGGTCTCGCGCCCTTCGAGCTCGTCCGAAGCAAGATATTCGATGTGGCTCCACCAGCGGTCGCCGGGCGTCGGCTGCGGCTCCGCTTGCCCGCAGCGAGTCAGGAGCAGGACGGGAAGCGCCAGGAAGGCGCGCGCCCAGCGATTGCGCTTCTGTGACATGGGTATCCTTGTTTGTTCGAGTAGCTTCCAGCCGGCCCGGTGGGTAAATCAACAATAGGCGAAGAACCCGCACCCGGCAAGAGAATTGCGCGAGAGCCGAGCCGCGTAGGACTTTGTAAGCGAGGCGGATTCGGAGTTCTGTGCAGCGAGCTTCAGAGGACGATGAAGCCACCCGGAGCCGTGCCGCTCAGGGTTGACGGCGACGGCTGCGCTATCGATAATCGAGTGGCCTTGAAGCAGCCAGGTAGGGAAACTAGATGCGTAGTCCTATTCCATTAACAATTACATTGACGCTCGCCGTCGCGCTATTAGGAGCGGCCTCAGCGACGGCGCAGGACGCTGCGCCCAACACGCTCACGCAACAAGAGTCGAAGCAGGGTTGGCGGTTGTTGTTCAACGGCCGCAGCCTCGACGGCTGGGAGGCTCGCCTGACCGCACCGAATCCGCAAGGCGGTCAGCCGGATTGGAGCGTCGCCGACGGCGCTCTTGTTTGCGGGGGCGGCCCGCCCAGTTGGATCGGCACGGCCGACTCGTTCTCGGACTACGTGCTCGAGCTCCAGTTTCGCGGCAGGGAAGGCGTCAACAGCGGCGTCTTCTTGCGGTCCCAAAAGGAAGGCGCGCCGCACCGCACCGGCTATGAGCTCCAGATCTGGGACGCCCAGCCGGCCGGATACAACACCGGCAGTCTGGTAGGCGCGGTCAAGGCGCAACCCACCGAGATCATTCCGGACCAGTGGAACCAGTACGAGATCACGCTGGACGGCGATCACATCACGGCGGTCCTCAACGGGGACAAGATTCTTGACGCGCGGGATTCGTCGCATGCGTCGGGGGTCGTGGGCTTGCAATGTCAACACGACAACCGGATCGAGTTTCGCAACATCAAGCTGTTGCCGCGCCGCTGACCGCATCCAGGCCTGGGACCCTGTTGTCTGTGGCGGCGGCCCTGCGGCGCCCGGCTTGCGGACCTGGGGCGCGGCCAGTGAGATAGACTCACGGGGGCTGCGTCAGTCCGATTGCCGCCACAGGGCCTTCGCTATGAGCTTGCGTTATCTCCTCCTCGCTCTGTCGTTTCTCGCCGCCGAGGGCCTGTTCGGCCAGATCGTCGACTATCCCGACGACGAGGTCGCCGGCATTCCGGTCAACTATACCGAGGCGAAGGCCGAGGGCTACTCGCTGCCCCCCGTGCTGCGACTCGAGAACGGTAAGCCGGTCAAAGACGCCAAGACTTGGATCGAGAAACGCCGCCCCGAGCTGGTGCGCCTCTTCGAGCGATATCAGTTCGGCCGCGCGCCCGAGCCTGCCGCCGGCATCCGCTTCGAGAAGTTCGAGGAGGGTTCGGCGTTCGGCGGGATAGCCAAGCGCAAGCAGGTCACGATCCGGTTCTCGTCGAAAGACGACGGGCCGCAGGCGGATCTGCTCGTTTACACGCCCGCCAAGGCGAAAGGCCCGGTTCCTTTGCTGCTCCACGTGAGCTTTACAGCCAATTCCAACACCGTCGAAGATCCGGAGGTTCGCGAAGGTTCGATTTGGACGCGCGAGCACAAGCGCGCGCCCGCGAGCACGGGTCGCCGTTTCGGCACGCTGCCGGTGGAACGCTTTATCGAGAAAGGCTTGGGCGTGGCGACCATCTACTACGGCGACATCGATCCGGATTTCGACGGCGGCGTCCCTTACGGCGTGAGGAGCCTGTATCTGAAGGAGGGTCAGCAAGCGCCCGCCGACGACGAATGGGGGGCCATCGCCGCTTGGGGGTGGGGTTTGAGCCGGGCGCTCGACTACTTCGAGACCGCTGACGACGTCGACGGCTCGCGCGTCGCACTGCTGGGCGTTTCGCGGCTGGGCAAGACCGTGCTGTGGGCGGGCGCGCGCGACACGCGATTCGCCGCGGTGATCGCCAGTTGCTCGGGCGAAGGCGGCGCGGCGATCGCGCGGCGCAACTACGGCGAGCTCCTCGACCATCTCGCCGTGCGCTTCGGCTATCAGTTCTCCGGCAACTACTCCAACTACAAAGGCCGCGTCGACGAGTTCCCGGTCGACGCGCACATGCTCGTCGCGCTTCTCGCTCCGCGGCCCTTGCTGCTGCAGACGGGTGACGAGGACAAATGGTCGGACCCGCGCGGCGAGTTCGAGGCCGCCGTGGCGGCGAGCCCAGTCTACGAGCTGCTGGGCAAAAAGGGGCTGGGCACGGATGAGATGCCCGCGCCGGGCGAGCCGATTCTCAACGATCTCGGCTACCTCATGCACGACGGCGGCCACGGCATGCGGCCGCCCGACTGGGACGTGTTTTTGACGTTCTTGACGAAGTATCTGGAGCGGTAAACGCGGGCCGACGCGGCGTGGGCCGAACCCGGACTCCAAACGCTCCGGTCACTTTTCGACGCGCCCGATGCGCTCTCCCTGCAGATACTTCTTGCCGGTCTCCGCTTCCACCACAACGTTCCTGTCCTGGAAAACCATCACAATGTCGGAGCCGCCGAACTGAAAATATCCGAACTCGTCGCCCTTGCGCAGCTCGGCTCCGACCTCCGGCGTCAGGTTGACCGATGAAATGACCGTCATGCCGACCGGCACGATCGCCACGAGACCGGCCTGCGGCGAGTCGATGACGACCAGGCCGCGTTCCTGGTTGAACTGAAACGTATCCCCCGGCACGGCGCGGAGGGAGCCGTCCTCGCGCTTGGCCACATCCAAGTAGATGCGGCCGTGGACGTTGCGCGCTTCCTTGACGACGCCGCCGACAGGGACGTGATAGCGGTGGTAGTCGTCGATGTAGAGAAAAGTGTGCGTGTAGACGCCCTTCTTGAACTCGCCGGCGTACGGGCTGCCTTCCAGCAATTCGGCGATGCTCCACTCAGCGCCTTTCACTGTGATCTTGGAGCTTTCGTCGATCGGCCACGACCCCATGAAGACGGCGTCGGCCGGCGAGACGATCACGCGGTCGTCTCGCGGATCGGCGATCGGCCGCTTTCCGGCCCGTACCTCTCGAGCGAAAAACTGATTGAACGTTTGCCAGCCGCTTGGGCCGGGGAAGTAGTCCTCGACGTGGTAGTTGGGCAGCGCGGCGAACGACGCGATGCCCGCCGCCGACGCAGGCGAATCCAGAAACTCCGCCCAGGCGTCGGCGACTCGGCCCATCCAATCGTTGAACGCTTCGTCTTTGTTGAGCGCATCGTCGGGCGCGTGATTGATCACGTAATGCAAACTCACGACCTTCGGCACGATCTCCCGCTCAGCCGGAATCCACGTGACCAGCTCGTCCACATAGCCGTAGAACGAGTCCGGACTCTCGACGCCCGCGACGTCGGCCGCCGCAATCGCCTGAGTCAACGATGCGGCCAGATCAGGCCTCGCCTCGAGCAACGCGATCAGCTCCTCGACAACCGGTTGGTGTTCCGCCGCGGGCTTGTCGGTCTGCGAGCAAGCGCCAAAAGCAGCCAGCCCGATCGCGATCCAAAACGCCAGAACGACTCGCTTCGTCGTCACGATCAAGCATTGTACGGCTCGCATGCTGGGCTTTGGCTGCTTTTTGGGCGCCCCGCCCCCCTATAAATGCGATAAATCGGGCGTCCAAATCTCTCTTGGGGTCGCGAGGCTGCCGGCGGACAGTATCCTCAAACGAGTGATGCTCGTCCGAATGCGCTGTGAAGCGTTGGTGTACGTTGCGGCTTTGGCGGCCGCGCCGTTGCTCGGCCAGACCGCGCGGCCACTGGTCCGACAGTTCGGTCTGCGCAATGCCGCCAGCATGGCCCCGGCCAACTACGATCCTCTGCCGGTTCCGGGCGTGGGTCTGGCGCGCGGCTCCCTGTTCGTGGTGCAGGGCGCCGGGCTCGGTCCCGCCGAGCTGGTGATCGGGCAGGCGCCGTACGCGACGCAGTTGCCGGCCGAGGCGGGCTCGCACGTCTCGATTCGTTCGCTCGCGAGCGGACAAGTTTTCGAGGCGCTCCTGGTCCATAGTTGGACCTATCAGGTCGGAGGCATCTTGCCGTCGGCGATCCCGGCGGGTCCGGCCGAGTTGACGGTGGCGTACGGCGGCGCGGAGAGCGAGCCGGTTGCGTTCGAGATCGTGGAGGCGAATCCCGCGATCTTCGCGGTGTCGCAGGACGGCTTCGGGCCGGGCGTGGTGCAGAACTACGAGGGGCCCGCCGACCAGCCGCTGAACTCGCTCACGCGGCCCGCCGCACCGGGACAGTACCTGATCCTGTGGGGTACGGGCCTGGGCGCAATCGAGGGAGACGACAATGTTCCTCCGATTGGCAACGTGCGCGACGATGTGACGGTGCGCATCGGACAGCAGTTCGTCGCGCCCGCCGCCTACGCGGGGCGCGCTCCCGGGCTGCCCGGCGTCGATCAGATCAACGTGCGTCTGCCGGACGACGAGCGGCTGACCGCAGGCTGTTACGTGCCGATTGAGATCGTCGCGGGGGCGGCCGCCGCGGGTCGGGTCACGGTCGCGATCTCGCAGACGCCGGGACAATGCCGGCATCCGTTAAGCTTCGGCGCCGCTAAGCTTGCCGAGCTCGACGCCGGCGGCACGGCTACGCTGCTATCCCTCAACATCATCGACGTCGAGATCGAGGCGCCGCCCGCGGTGTTCGGCGCCTCGACGCATTCTTTCGTCTTTGCCGACGCGGCCGCCGCCAACGCGGCCGGCGTCGCGCAGCGCAGCGGCGCCCAGGTCGCACCTCTCGCGCCGTCTCCCGATGCCGTTTGCGGACCGGGAGCTACGTGGCTCCGGACGGGAGTGTTCTCCTCCATCGGCGATGTTCCGCCGCCTCCGCCCCCGCCGCCGACGGCGTTCCCGCTCGACCTCGGCGGGGGCTTGGAGCTGGGCGGTCCCGGGGGCCGTGAGGCGGAGCTGGTCCGGGGCGATGAAATGTCGACGAGCTACGCGCCGCACGAAGACTTGGGGGCCGGGTTCTTCGCGCCGGGCGAGTGGCAAGTGCGAATTCCGGGCGGCGCGGGAATCGGCGCGACCGAGATTCCCTTCCGCATTCCGTCTCCCCTTGAGATCGACTTGCCCGACCGCATCGCACGCGGCCGGGATCTGGAGCTGACCTGGCGCGGGGAAGACTACTTGCCGGGCGATATCGCGGAGGTCGCGCTGACGGTCACCTCTCAGAACCCGGAGCAGGCCGAGGAGTCCATGCGGCGCTCCGCGATCGGGTGCCGCGCCGAGGCCTCCCGCGGCGGCTTCGTCATCGCGGCCGGCGATCTGGACGCCATCGAGGTTCCCGACGGCGCGCAGGTGGAATGGACCTTCGGCGTGCGGGCCGGGCCGTCGGAGTTCTCGGGGCCGGACATCGACTACGGCCGCATCGATTACAGCTATCAACGGCGGCGCGCGGCGAGCTTCGAGTGAGGGCGGCCAGTCCTCGAAGAACGCCGCCCTTCCGGCTCGCGGCCCTCTCCCTCATGGACGGTCGCTAGCCCCACCACGTCTCGCCTTCGGCCAGATGCGCCTTCACCGTGTCGGGATTGAGCTCGATGCCCAGCCCCGGCTTGTCGGGCACCGTCACGAAGCCGCCCTGGCACAGCGGCTCGTCGTGCACGATGATGTCGTCCATCCAGTCGCCCTTGAAAAAGACCGTCTCGCAGGCGAAGTGGTCGCGGATCGTCGAAGCCCAGTGCACGGTCGCCATGCCGTTCACGATGCTGCCGGTGTTGTGGTTCGCCGTCGGCAGGAAGTAGAGATCGGCCAAGTCGGCCATGCGCTTGTTTTCGAGAAAGCCTCCCGAGTTGCGCAGGTCCGGGTGGATGATGTCGACGGCGGCGTTGACGATGAACGGCAGCGCATCCGCCCGGCGCATCCAGTTTTCGCCCGTGCAGATGCGCACATTCGATGACTCCGCCAGCCGCCTCCAGCTCTCCGAGTAGGCGACCGGCAGCGGGTCTTCGAGGAAGAGCGGCTTGGTGGTTTCGAGAGCCTGCGACAGCTCGATGCCGCTGCGCAGGTCGAACTCCCAATGGCAGCCGACGAGGAAGTCGTGCTCGAAGCCCAGCGCGTCGCGCATGTTCTCGTAGCCTTGCCGCATGCGCCGCAGCTCGTCGCTCGACAGCATCCGATTCGACGGGTCGCGGCCGAAATCCTGTCCGGGCCGGTTCCGCAGCGGCCCGAACTTGTGCATGTTGATGCCGTTCGCGCTTGCTTTGACCTCTTGCGCCCAATCGCGCAGCACCGCCTTGTCGAAAAAGTCGCGCGGCGTCGCATGATCGTAGAGCCGCACCTTGTCGCGAAACTTGCCGCCCAGCAAGGCGTGAGTCGGAACGTTGAGCAGTTTGCCGGCCAGATCCCACAGCGCCATCTCGATGCCGCTCATCGCGCGCTGCTGGGCGTGGGCGCTGCCGTCGGTGTAGCGGTAGCCGGTGTATAAGGCGTCGATCTGCAGCGGGTCCTTCCCGACGAACGACTCCCGCAGCACGTGGATCGCCTCGCGGACGCCGACGCCGGGCGAGCCGTAGGCCTCGGCGATGCCGGAAACGCCGGCATCGGTGTCGATCCTGACGAGCGTGTAGGTCCGCGGACCTTGCAGCATCATCGTCTTGATGTCGGTGATCTTGACCTTGTCGCGGTCGGCGGCGCTAAGCCGGTGGTAGCCGGCGAGCCAGGCGGGAACCGCGGCGCCGGCGAGCGTAGTCAGAAACGAACGGCGAGAAGTTGTCTTTCATGGCGGGTGGATTATACAAGAGGGCGGACTCCGCGCGCGTTCCGGGGATCTCGCCGCTCTTGCTGCCACATCCCGCCTCCGCTCACTTCATCGCCCAAGCCTGTTGGAGTCGCCATTGGACAACGTCCCCTTGGGTCTCGCCGGCCGGGGCGGAGCTTATCGAGAACGCCACATCCGCATCCGCCGCTTCTTCGCTTATGGTCAGTCCGGTGAGGGCGACCGGCAACACTTTCGTCCGGTTCGTGGGCGCCTCGGCGGCGAGCGTCAAAAACTCGCAGGCGCCGCCGCACGGCAGGCCGCCCGCGGAGCCGAACGGCTCGAGCCGCACGCTGCGGCGCGCCAGGATCTTGCCGCTGACCGGATTCGCCAGCTCATAGGTCAGCGTCACGGCCTTCGGGCCCAGGTTGACCAGAGCCAGCAGGTTGGCCCGCGCGGGATCGAGGAACGCCGTCTCCGAAGTGAAGCGCCCTTTGCCGTCCGAAGCGAGCGGTTCCACGTCGAACCGCCGATCTCCCGCCGGCCCTCGCACGACGCCCACGAAGCTCACCGGCCCGGGCGACGACGCGCGCGCCACGATCATCCGCGGCCGGCGGCAGCCGTCCTCTCCCTCCTTCTCACTCGTGTCGAGGTACGACTCGTTCGCGACCCGGTCCTGGTAGTACGACAACTGCTCGGCCGTGTGGGCGAGCACCTCGACCAAGGCTTGATCGAGCGACCGTCCGGACTCCGCATCGAACAATTCCAAGCCGACCGCCGCCGCTTGCTCGCCCCGGTTGTAGGCCGTCAACACGACGGATTCGCTTTCGCACAAAGCGATCGGCCCGGCGGTCCAGACGGCCTCAGCGGCGAGCGCAGCCGGCGCTGCGGCCAGCAAGAACAGACCAGGGATGAAGTGGTAAAGGTTCACGGCGGCGTCTCCGGCTTCCGCCCATAACAGCGACATCCGCGGCCCGCCGCCCTCAACGATTTGTAAAGGGCGCGAACCCAAAACGCCCCAAGCCTGCGCTCCTCGGGCTCCGCCAATCACCCCCTTCCAACACGGGGCGGAACTCGCCGCTGACGGCGGGCGAGCGATTGTTCCCCATTCCACGCCCGCCCGCCGAGGGGGACTGTCCCATGCCTCCAAAACCCGGTACAGCGCCGGAACCCGCGTGTGGGCTGTCCCCTCGTGCCACACCCTTTCCCCTCTCTTTACCGGGCCTTTAACCGAATTTCTTCACAGCTTCCTGTCCCGGAATGCTCACTCGGCCCAGGCGATAGCCGAGGGCTCGGCGCGGACGAGCGGCTCTACGAAAGCGCACCAGGGAGCGCCCGCGCGCGGCGGCTTCGCTGCACTTTGACCTCCGTCCCCTCGCCGCGCAGTCCCCTCGCCGCCTCGCCGTGGGTTGATTCCTCGGGATCTGGGCGCGTAGACTGCTGGCGGGAGAGCTCGGGTATGAGCTTCTTGCGGTCTTCGGCGAGTTTCGTCCCAGCCAACTTCACCGCTTTGTCGCGGCGCGGGGTTCTTGCAGCGTTGGCGGGGTTTTCCATCTCCGGCTCGCGGTGTTTTGCGCAGCGCTCGGACCGAGCGACGCGCATCGATCTGCACCATCATTTCTTTCCTCCGTCGGCAAAGAAGCTTTACGGCCCGTTTCCGCCGCTTCAGAACTACTCGGTGGCCCGGGATATCGAATCGATGGACGAGGCTGGAATCGAGACGGCGCTGCTCTCGCTGCCGGCGCGTGTGGGCGACGATCCCGTTGCGATACGCCAAACGGCGATTGCGGTTGCACGCGAGGCCAATGAGTTCGGGGCGCGCGCGGCTTCGGATTATCCCGGCCGCTTCGGGCTGTTCGCCTATTTGCCGCTCCCCGATATTGACGCCAGCCTGCACGAGATCGAATATGCGTTCGATACGCTTCAGGCGGATGGAGTCGGCTTATTGACCAGCTACGGCAACCGCTGGTTGGGAGACTCGGCGTTCCAACCCGTCTTCGAGGAGCTTGACCGCCGTCACGCGATCGTCTACTCCCACCCGACCGACGGCCCCTGTTGCCACAGCCTGTTGCCGAACACAATACCCCACGCGGTGGAATGGAACACGGATACGAGTCGGGCTATCTGGAGCGTGATCAACGACGGAACCGATCGGCCTCCAGTCACCACGCCGGGACCGAGCATGGCGACTCGCTACAAGAACATTCGCTTCGTCTGGTCGCACGGCGGGGGCACCCTTTTAGGGCTCGTGGGACGGTTTCTGGGGCATGGCGGCACGGTGAACGTCCGCAGCGCTGATTTGGACGCCGCGCCGGAGACCGACTCCAAGCTCTATCACCTCAGACGCTTCTATTACGACGCGGCCCTGTCGGCCAACCGCATCCAGATGCAAGCTTTGAAGGCGTTGGTGGGCGGGTCGCAAATCGTGTTCGGGACCGATTACCCGTTCATGTCCGCTCTCGACACCGTGGAAGCGCTGCGAGAGTGCGGATTCAACAAGGACGAACTGGGGAACATCGAGCGCCGCAATGCGCTTCGGCTCCTGCCCCGGCGGACGAGCGGTTAAGCCGAAGTGCTCGAGGTCTGGGCGCCCGATGGTCGAGGCGTGCGATACAGTTCCGATGGGCGATTCATCGGTTTCTTGGAGGCAAGACCATGAGATTAGTTGTCGAAGTCGCCAGCGTACCGGACCGCGACGAAACTGTCGCCGAAATCTGGTCGAATGAAGAGATGGTCGCTGAAGTACGCCGAGATGGGCATGGCAGATATCGTCTGGATATATATCCAAGTATGTCGCATGGAGCCTGGTCTTTTGAGCTTGAAGAATGGCGTCAGGCCGTGGAGGAGGCCAGAGGGCGGTTGGGATAGACCATTGCCGGAAGTCCGGCTCTTCAACACTACATGGAGGAGATGTGGGACAGAGCAGAAGCCATGACTTTCCAATCATGGAGAACACTGGCCTTCCCGAAAGTCGTTGCGGCCGGCGACTCGAGCCACGCCCCCGCAGGCGGCCCCAGAAGCGCGAAGCCGCCGCTGCTGTGTCACGCTAACGACAGTGAAATGAATGACATCGAGCAACCAGCTGAGTCCCGAAAATGAGCGTTGTCCCCTTTTCCAAGATACGGTGTGGCAGAAGTGCATGCAACCCTTAAGAGCGAGTCGCATGCGCGGTCGACGTAGAAGTCCACGATATATCGAATAACCAAGGTTATGGTCCGTCTATATGTAGCTGTCTGGTTGATGAACGTTGTCTCTTGCGGATGGGTAACTGAGGGATTAACAGTTAAGGTGTTGTGGTCGTCGCCGGAGCGGCCGCTATACGGCGCTACTGTAGAGATCTCAAACGCGAACGAACCTCTTCGGGAGACTACGGACGCGGGAGGAAACGCCAATTTTACCAATTTGTCGTCAGGGCTTTATACGGCCCGCGTTTTCTACCTCGATGACGAAACTCCGCTGTATTCAACTCCTATCGAGATTAAGTCAGATACACGACTTGTCATTCTGAGAATTCACTTTGACAACTCAATCAGCGGTACCGTGGTCGGTCAAGATGGACGTCCAACTGGCAAACTTCGCGTTGAGCTGATCTCCTCTCAGGGACAGCCCAAAATGCCAGGTAGAGTGGTTACTACTGACTCGGGCGGACGATTCCGTTTTAGCGAAATTCGGCCCGGCCATTACGTTCTCGGCTTGTCGGTGCTGCTACCGCCATTAACAGGTTCGCTCGCCGGATCGGGACGAACAGGGCAGCAGTATCCGCCCTCTTATTACCCAGGCGTTTCCGAAAGATCCGAGTCCACCGTGTTAGATGTTAGTGCGGGCGTGAATCTGAGACTGAACACGTGGCCGATCTCCCGGCCTCTGACTGCTTGCGGCATTTCCGGGACTGTGCGACGCGCCTCTGGAGCCCCAGGCAAAGGGATGAGGGTTACACTCGCCAAACTTGAATCCCGTTCACCAATGTCGTTCGCTATTACAAACGAGATTGGATCGTTTCAAATTCAAGGCTTCGAGGAGTTCGACTACATACTATATGCTGGCGAGCACGGTGCTTCCGTCCGCGTCGGACTGAAGTGCGGTGGGAATAGGACATTCGACTTGAGACTTCCTCGGCAATAGAACGGTCAACAGCTACACTGAGTGTGCCACCCGGCTTGCGCAGATGAAAGCGGAGGCAAGGGGACAACGCCCATTTTTGACGGGCGCTGAGCTGTGACCCAGAGGGACAGGCGCCTTAATAATTAGTTCTTGACGGTTCGGAGAGGAGAGGGGTAGGCTAGCCAACGTGCCGCGCATTGCGCGCGTGGTGGCGGTGGCTGAACCGCACCACGTGACCCAGCGGGGAAATAACCGCCAACAAACTTTCTTTTCCGCCGCCGACCGACGGATCTATTTGGCATTGCTGAAGACGCACTGCCGGCGTTGGCGGCTGGACGTGTTGGGCTACTGTTTGATTCCCAATCACGTCCGCCTGATCGTCATTCCGGAGCGAGACCATTCGCCGGCTAAGGCGCTTAGGCGCACCCACTACGACTATGCGGTTTATCTCAACGGACGCCGCCGGCGCAGCGGCCATCTGTGGCAGAACCGCTTCTATTCCACGGTATTGGAGGGTTCGCATCTGCAGGCGGCGTTGCGTTACGTGGACCTGAATCCGGTGCGCGCGCGATTGGCGAAGGAAGCGACGCAGTATGAATGGTCCAGCGCTTGCGCCCATGGTGCGCCTGGTGATGCGCGTCCATTCGGTCGAATGCCTTGGGAATGCCTCGAGCGACCGCTGCCCAGAAGCTGGAGCGCTTCGAGGGGCGCCGGGACGACCAGTTGCGAGTCTCTCTCGCAGCCGCCCCTGCTCGGCTTCGGAAAACGGAGATCGGGCGCCTAGTACACTGTAGCTGCCATGCGGGTGAGGCAAGTCGGGGCGATCTTTGCGCTGCTGGTCCTGTCGACGGGAGCCAGGGCGCAGACGCCTTATGAACAGACGGTTCGGCCTCTGCTGCGCTCGTATTGCGCTTCGTGCCACGGCGGCGAATCGCCCGCTGGAGGCTTCGCCGTCGAGAAGCTGCTGGCCCTGCCGGAGAGCGAAACGCTCCAACAAAGAGACCGTTGGGAGCGGATCGCGCGCAGAATGCGCTCCGGCGAGATGCCGCCTAAGGGAGTCGCGCAGCCGACATCCGACCAGATCAGCTCCGCGACGGATTGGATCGACGACGCCTACGCTCAGCTCGATCGGACGGCTCCAGTCGATCCGGGTCGGGTGACGGCGCGCCGTTTGAATCGCGAGGAGTACGCCAACTCCGTGCGCGATCTGCTGGGTATCGACATGAACCCGGCCGCTGATCTGCCGCCCGACCCGTACGGCTACGGATTCGACAACATCGGCGACGTCCTCAGCGTCAACGCGGCATTGACCGAGCAGTATCTCCAAGCCGCCGAACGGGTCTCACAAGCGGCCATTCCGATCGACGGTGCGCCGGCGGCGGCGACGATGCAGCGCTACTTGGCGGAGCGCATCGGGCAGGACCGGCAAATGCGGATCCACATCGATCATTCATTTCCGGCCGACGGGGAGTACTCGCTGCGAACCGCCTTTTACCAGGCGCTGAAGAACGACACGCGCGTCGAGCTCAAGTTGTTCGTGGACGGCCGGGAAGTCGGCTCCGACATTTTGCAGTTCTACTACCAGATCGACCGCGGCTTCGAGGCGCAGAGCGTACCGATCACCGCGGGACGGCATCGCATTGAAGCCGCGATCGAAGTTCTCCCCGAGCCGGCATATAGCGGCTCTCCGCCTTACCTGGAGTACATCCAGATCGACGGCCCCTCGACGGTAACCCCCGCGGCGGGGACCGCCGCCTACGCGCGCTTCTTCACGTGCGGACACCCGCCCGGCCAACACGATTCAGCGGCTTGCGCGAGGCGCATCTTGACCCCGCTGGCGCGGCGCGCCTTTCGCCGTCCGCCTACCCCGGACGAGATCGGCGGACTGCTGCATCTGGCGTCTGAGACCGAGACTCGCACGGGATCGTTCGAGCAGTCGATGCGGACGGCCGTGCAGGCGCTGTTGACCTCGCCTCATTTTCTGTTCCGCATCGAACGCGACGCGGAGGCGGATCGTCCTTGGGCGCTGAGCGATTACGAGCTTGCCACGCGGCTTTCCTATTTCCTTTGGAGCAGCTTGCCGGATGAGGAGTTGCTGCGCCTGGCGGACGCCGGCGAGCTGTCCGGGCGCGTCAACGAGCAAGTCTTGCGCATGCTGCAAGACCCGAAAGCGTCCGCGCTGGCCAAGAACTTCTCAGGCCAATGGCTGCAGACGCGCAACCTCGCCGTGCTCAAGCCGGACCCAACGCTGTTCCCGGAGTTCAACGGCGATTTGGCGGAGGCGATGCGCACCGAGACGCAGATGTTCTTCGCGGCCATCCTCAACGAGAACCGCTCCGTGCTCGAATTCTTGGACGGCAAGTTCACCTTCTTGAATGAACGCTTGGCGAAGCACTACGGCATCGCGGGGGTTGCAGGAGAAAGGTTCCAGCGCGTGGAATTGGACGGTGTGCGGCGCGGCGGAGTGCTGACGCAAGCCAGCGTGCTGACCGTCTCGTCCTATCCGACGCGAACGAGCCCGGTGATCCGCGGCAAGTGGATCCTCGAAAACATCCTCAACGAGCCGCCGCCGCCGCCCCCTCCAAACGTTCCGGCTCTTGAGGAATCGGCGGGCGCCGGCGCGGGAACGATGCGGCAGCAACTGGAGAAGCATCGCGCCAACCCGACGTGCGCCGCCTGCCATAGCCGCATGGACCCGCTGGGATTCGGGCTCGAGAACTACGACGCCATCGGCCGTTGGCGAGACACCGAAGGCGAAGCGGCCATCGACGTCTCCGGCGTGCTTCCGAACGGACAAAGCTTCTCGACGCCGGCCGAGCTCGTAGCGGTCCTTGCCGAGAGGCGCGACGCGTTCACGCGCGTGCTGGCCGAGAAGATGTTGACCTATGCAACCGGCCGGGGCATGGAGACAGGCGATCGTACGGCGGTCGCCAGGATTGCGGAGCGTGTGAAGCGGAGCGGCTACGGGTTTCGGGACTTGATCGTGGCCGTGGCGGAAAGCGCGCCGTTCCGGATGCGCTCTCCGAGAGTTGAGAAAGGGAGGGAACCATGAAGGCTCCTTTATCGCGGCGGCATGTGTTGCGCGGGATGGGTGCGGCGATCGCTCTGCCGTTGCTCGATGCGATGATTCCCCGCCTTGCGAGCGGCGCGGGAGCGGCGCCCAAGCGACTGCTCCTCACCTATGCTCCCAGCGGCATGATCATGCCGTATTGGACTCCCGCCGAGACGGGCGCAGCGTTCGAATTTCCTCGGACGCTCAAGCCGTTGGAGGCCAGCCGCGACGACATCTTGGTCATGAGCGGGCTGGCCGACAACGAGGGCAACGCTCTAGGCGACGGAGCCGGCGACCATGCTCGAGCCGCGTCGTCTTACCTCACCGGCGTCCATCCCCGGAAGACCGAAGGCGCGGATATCCGCTGCAGCCGGTCGATGGACCAGATCGCCGCGGCGCACTTGAGCTCCCAGACGCGCTTGCCGTCGCTCGAGGTTACGTGCGAAGACAGCCGCCAGGTCGGTTCTTGCGACAGCTATAGCTGCGTGTACCAGAGCATCTCGTGGAAGTCGGAAACGCAGCCGATGCCGCCGGAGATGAATCCGCGCAAGGTTTTCGATCGACTCTTCGGCGACGCCGCGCTGACTCCCGCGCAACGCGAATCAAGGCGCAGCGTGCTCGACTTTACGCGCTCGGAAACGCGCAAGCTGGCGGGCGAGTTGGGACCCGAAGACAAGCGCAAGTTAGACGAGTATCTGACCAGCGTTCGCGAAGTGGAGACGCGCATCGAGCGCGTAGGCCGGCAGGACGCAGACGCGCCGCCGCCCGGGACGACGGCCCCGGCGGGCATCCCGACCAGCTACAGCGAGCATGCGCACCTCATGTTCGACCTCTGCGCCTTGGCCTTCGCCTCCGACGCGACGCGAGTGATTACGTTCATGCTCGCCCGCGAGGGCGGCCTGCAGACCTACCCGGAAGCGGGGGTTCCCGAGGCGCACCACTCCTGCACGCATCACCGCAACCAACCCGAATTGATCGAGAAGGTGGCGAAGATCAACGAGTTCCACGTCAAGCGGTTCAACTACTTCGTGGAGAAGCTGCGGGCGTCAAAGGACGGGCCAGGCAGCTTGCTCGATCATACGGCGGTCGTTTACGGCGCCGCGCTCGGCGACCCCAACGCTCACGATCACAACAACCTGCCGACGCTGGTCGCGGGCGCCAAGGGCTTGATTCGGGGCGGACGTCACGTCGACTATCCGAGCAACACGCCGATCACGAATCTGCACCTGGCGCTGCTCGATTTTCTTGGCGTACCCGTGGAGCAGCTAGGCGATTCGACCGGCCGCTTGGAGCTGCTGTCGGACCTGGCTTAGGTTTCACTGCTTTCGGGCTCCGTCCTCGAACTCAAAAATGAAAAGCAGCCCCTTTGTGGCGCGCCGCCCCAGCGGCGCCGCGTGCCGATTCGTCGGTACGCAGGTCCATACGAAGCGCCAATTGTTTCGCGGCCCGTTGTTGTCCGCCGAAGCCGAGCCGCAAACCGGCTGCAACATGCTATGTTGCATGTTACGGCTCCCAATGATCGAGAGCTTTCGGCATCGCAGCCTGAGACGGCTTCATGAGAGAGGCGATGACAGCAAAATCAGCGCCAACCATCTCCCGCGCATCAGGGACATTCTCGCCCATCTGAACCGGGCGAAGAGCCCGGAAGCTCTCAACCTGCCCGGCTACCGGCTCCATGCTCTCAAGGGCGACATGAAGGGCTACTGGAGCGTCAGGGTGTCGGGCAACTGGCGCATCGTCTTCCGCTTTGAGGACGGCGGTGCGCACGATGTCGATTTGATCGACTACCACTAACCGAAGAAGGAGAAAAGCCATGGGCATCCCGATGAAGAACCCGCCGCACCCAGGCCACTCGATCAAGGACGCCTGCCTGGAGCCGCTCGGCTTGAGCGTCACCGCAGGCGCAAAGCTTTTGGGCGTCACCCGCCACACGCTCTCGCGCGTGATCAACGGCCAGTCCGGCATCTCGCCTGAGATGGCCGTGCGGCTGGAGAAGGTTGGCTGGTCGAACGCCGAGCACTGGCTGAGCTTGCAGACCGCCTACGAGCTCGCGCAGGTCGATCTGGACCGCATCGCGGTCGAGCGCTACGAGCCGCACCCGGCGGCCTAGCCGTGAAACAGCATGGGGGGAAGGGTTGCAGCGGTTTTGAGCCGAGCCGGAGTGAGTTCCCGGACGCCGTCCCAGAACTCACGAACTCGCAGAACCTCCAGAGCATTCGCATTCGCCGAAGACTAGCGCCGTTGCCCGGACAGGGGCAAGAGTCATTTGCGCCCCTTCTTGCCCATCCCTTCGAGTTCTGCTAGGCGCTTCTGGACCCTGTCCAGAACGTCGATGAGGTTGCCGGTGTCCAAGTAGTAGTTCGGATATGCTCGGTGCAAGTTCTTCACGGCACCAGCGCCCGCCGTCAGCACTTGGACTTGGTCGTCATCAAAATGCTCCTTCTCAAGCTCCAGGTATTTTCGTGAAGCTGCCTCTTCGTCACGGAAGGACTCCACCGATATGGTGCGCTTACCTATATCGAGGACTATTACAAACGCCTCTGCTCCCGCGTCCGCTCTGCCTTTGGTGTGCGGAAGCGCGACCTGAACGCCCTTCATGAAGTCCACAACGTTCAGTTTGTCGAGGTGCTTGCGCAACTCCTGGGCGTGCTCATAGGCCGCCTGCTTATTCTCTTTCTTCCACGGCTTTTCAAAGTCTGCGAGAACCCTGCCTAGAGAGACGAAGAATGCGTCCCAGTCAGCTCGACCGATTCCAGACTTGAGTTTCTGGCCGGTGAATGTGTCCACAATCTCGACCGATGTTGCCCATACGTGCTGCAACCGTGAGCGTATCTGTATTTCAACCCGACGACCGTTATAGACCGCCTGCTTCTCGTTTGGACTTTGGTATTCGCAAACTAAATGGACGCCACGATACCCAGTCTCCCGAGGCTGTGCAATATAATCCCTCTTCCATTTCACTTTGATGGCTTTAAGGGGCTTCTTCTCGTAGACCTCTACCAACTGGCGGACATCATCCAGGGTCTCAACAATAGCTCTACATCCGCCCAAGTCCTGCATCTGAGACAGGCCCATTGTTTTCTTGAGTTTTAGCTTTGAGGCGACGGACGGCAGGCGCTTCCATCGTTGGGCGACAATTGCCTTGCCGTAAATCTTCTTGGCTCTATCTCGAAGGCCGCAGTAAGCCACGTGCAAAGGGTAGGCGTGTGACGAGCGCCAGTTTCCAGCGATATCCTGGGCATCCGAAAAGCTATTCCGGGGTGAGGCTCACGCCTACCAGCGATGATTTTCCCGGCTGCGTCTACTTTCGATTTGCTGTAGAGGGGTCTGAGTCCATTCCATAGGATCAAATGCATCCTCATCGAGACGCACCAATCCTTTATGGGCGCTCACGATGCACCCCCAACAGTAACCCCAGCCGGGTGGGGTCGTCCAGTATGTTGTTGCCCTTCAAACCCGGAACGAACGGGGGCTAAGCAGCGAAGCTCACGACGGGGTCCAAGGTTTCCGAGACTCTCAGCATTCGCCCGTCGGCAAGTATCCCAGGGCTTTCCGGAACAGCCTCGCAATTCACCTAATCGCGGCAGAGAGCGCCTTCGGCTTACGGCCCGGCCGCCCTTTCGTCAGCGGCCTTTTGATCTTTCGCTCCATCTGCGCGACGAACTTTTCATCCCCAAACGGACGCCCGCCGTAGGTGGCCGCCCGCAGCATTTCTCCCTGATCCGCCGTCCGGGAAGCCGCCAACCGTTGCGCCCAATCCGCCCCAAAACCCAACTGTTCCCAGTCCCACGAATCGACCAGCGAGTCTCCGGCGCAGCCCGTCAAATGGGCCGCCGCGCTCGACCATTCGTATCCTTCTGCGCGGCGAACGAGCCCCGCGCGCACCGGATTCAGATCGACGTAGGCCAGCGCCGTCTCCAGGTGCGCGCCGCCTAACGCGCTGGAATAAAAGCGGTTTTGCCACAAGTGTCCGCTGCGCCGGTAGCGCCGGTTAAACCACCGAGCGTACTTGCCGTGCGCTTGACCCAACGCCTGGGCCAGCGCATCCGCGCTGCTCGGCACGGCAACCAGGTGGACGTGATTGGTCATCAGGCAATAGCCCAGAACGGCCACGCCGTGGTCGCGGCACTTGGTCCGCAGCGTCTCCAGGTAGAAGCGCCGGTCGTCAGGGAGATAGAAAGTGTCTTGGCGGTTGTTGCCCCGCTGGGTGATGTGGTGCGGAACGGCCTCCGCCACCACACGAGCCATTCTCGGCATGGTGCGTGCCGCGGTAGTATGGCACAATTGCGAGGCTGTCCCGGAAAGCCAACGCCCTGCTGCGGATGATCCACCACCTGCTCAAGACGGGAAATCCGTACCGCGACCTCGGCGCCGCCTACTACGATCGTCTCCAGAAGCAGACGCTCACCCGCAAGCTCGTCTTACGTCTTGAAGCTCTCGGCCACAGCGTCTCCCTTCAACCCGTCGGTGCGTAGGAGTAATTTTCAGAAGAGAGGTTCTTGTCAAGGATGGACGCAGTCATCCTGAGGCCGGGCGAGAGACCGGCGTTGGCGGTGAGTGATGGAGCGAGGGGATCGAAGCGCTTTGATTGGGTCAACGATCAAGCGTGACCAGACATCCATGAGCCGCATTGGGCTTGGCAAGCCGTCGCGGAAGTTTCAGTTTGGGTAAAGCCCGCCGGCCTCGAAACAGCCTCAGCGGTCGCATCGGACCTGACGGTCGTCGCGCAGTCCCGGATCGGCGAGGACCGGCGGGCGGCTGGAGGACAAAGAAAGCGAGGACGAGCCCGAGAGGGGCGCGCCTCGAGTCATACCCAGGAGGCTGTTCGCATCTCTCCGTTAGAATGAAAGGCCATGCCCGACGCGGGACCGCTCGAGCCCGTCTCATTTACCGACGACACCTCTTTGCCCTATTGTGGCGCGAAGGTATCCATTCACGCGCAGATCCTTCCCGGGCAGCCCCTTGACTGGTTCCACATCGTCCGGCTGCGCGTCCCGGAGCAGGTCGGCGAGCTGAAGTCTACGTCGGCGGTTGGGGTCTTTTTCGCGCTCATGGAAGAGGATCGACGTACGGTCTCGGCTACCCTAAAAACGGCCCGTATTCACATCACCGACCCGCGGCCCTACACCCGCAGTGTTGACGAAGCTCTTTCGGAGATATTGCATCACGATATCGCTGGGTTCATCAAGCGACTGGACAGGGTCCAGCAGGGGGCCGCTCAGAGCACACGTCGCGAGCTCGTAGCTGAGCGAATGCTCTATGATGCCCCGCCAGGGCAAATCAGGCGGAAGTATCTGATGCTTGAACTTCAATCCGGCACGAGATACCTAGCAACTGACGAAAGTCGCTTTGTCGGCAGGGAATCTTTGCCTCATAAAAAGCCGGCGCAGCCAAAGCTCTTCGAGCTCGCTCCGTTCGAGCGCGGCAAAAAGAACGTGATAAACGTTCTCGCCCCCTATCTGTCGAAGAGCCAATCGGTCTTTTATGACGCAATGAACAGTCTGGACGAGGCTCTGGATCTTGGGTCCTGCTCGCCACTTTTGCTCTCCGTTAGGCTTTCCTCACTGTTGGCGGCCTCGCACGGCTTCGACAAAGGCGACTCTCAGCAGGTCGCTTGGATTGACGATCAGCGCCGGAGTCTGATCTCCGACATCGACCAGTACAGACTGTTTGACGGGCAGCCTGGTCCGCTACTCGAATTGAATTCGGAAGGATCGCTGCTCATTATGGCAGCTGACTTCGCGGCCGGGATCGCGCGAGAAATCTGGCACCGCAACAGTCTGCCGCGCCTCACTGCCTTTTTCGACCACGTCACTTACAACGGCAAGCGGATTTCCGAAAGTGAAGCGGTCGTGATCGAGACGGACCTTGCGAAGATATCCTGACTTTGGCGAACGGTGACAGCCGAATGGTGACCGCGAACGGTGACAAGCGAATGGTAAGCGAATGGTGATAGTCAGGAAAGCCGTACGGAAAGCGTAAGCTGGCTCACCTTTCGACGCGAACGTCTCGTGTTGGCGGGCCACTGACGGAAATCCGAAGATCCAGCTTTCACAGTTCCCTGACTGTCACCGTTCACCAACGAAGAGACACATTGGGGCAGAGGCTCCATTATAGAGGAGTATTCATGGTCGCTTGGTACGTACGACTGAGACACTTGCTTCAGAATATTGAGAGCAAATCCCGAGATGCGCTATTGCTCTACGACCAGGGAGGCAAAGACGCATCAGCGTCCGTTAATCGATACCTGAAGTCTGACTACAAAGAGCTGGAAGAACACTGGAAAGAACAATTCTCGACGCCCGTTCCGTCCTATTTAGGTCGTCACATCTGCTTCGGGTTGGACAGTGATTACCGTGATATCCTCGCCCATGATCTCCGCGACATTGAGGCGATTGCCGAGAAGAAGTTACTTGACCTTGGATCCCATCGAGGATCATTTGGATTCGAGCATCTTCTTCATCCGCTGGTCAAAGAGAGTGCTTACCAACAGTTCCTAAACGGCCATCTGAGAGAAGCCGTTCTTAACTCAGTGATCGCTCTATTTGACCATCTTCGCAAGATTACTGGGCTCGATCTCGACGGCGAGGATCTCGTAAGTAGAGCCCTATCTCCCGGGAAGCCGTATTTGATTCTTAGCAACCTACAAACGGACTCTGGGCAAAATGACCAAAAAGGATTCATGCAGGTCTTCAAGGGATTCTATCAAGGAGTTCGCAACCCAAAGGCTCACAGCCTTACCCATGATCTGAATGCGCACAAGGCCGCTCAGTATTTGGTTTGCATGAGCCTTCTGGCCCGTCGCCTAGACGAGGCGAAAGTTACGCAGAAGCACTCGTAGCACCAAGGGTAGGATGGGAGCCCGAGGACTCTAGAGAGGCCGGCGGCATGCTCAAGCAACCGAGCCCAGCTTATATAGACGGGGTGTGAGATCTATGGGGGTATTGCAGAGCGTTCGACAACTTTTTGGGAGGGGTAGGCGCAGTGGTAGCGCCAGCACTAGCAGTAGTACCGTCGCCAGCGCCAGCGATGTGATCTTGCTGTGCTCGGAATGCTTCCAAGACCACGGTCTGCGCCGGGATGCCGAGCATATCGGCATTAAGTCAGACAGTTCATGCCCCGCGTGCCACTCGCGCAGTGGGTGGAAACTGGACAAGGCAAGCCTCGAGCGTCTCGCGCACCGGTTCTTCGTATGGGGAACGCTTCAAAAGTGCGAATATGGCGCGGCACCCGTTGTTCAGTTCAACGAGCGCCCACCAACGAGCATCGGCGGACCGGCCTGGCTGCAGGAGGACATGCGGCGCATCGAGAAGGCTATTGGCGTGGGTTTCTTCTGGTACGGGCCGCGGCTTTGGATGCTCGGCGAGGTAGAGCCGCTGAAGCAGCTTCAGAAAACGCAGACACGACAGGAAGTAATTGATCGCATCGTCCGCGAATATCCGGTTAAGGTCTGGAACTCAGATCGTCTGTTCTACCGCGTGCGAACGAATCCGGAGAATCCGGACGAGCCTGGGCAGTATGATTCACCACCAGCATCCGTGAGTGCGGAGGGGGGAAACTGAACGAGGCGGGCTTTCTTACCATGTACGCTTCGCCAGATCTGGATGTGTGCATCCACGAGTGCCGCGTCAGGGCAGAAGACGACATCTATGTGGCGACGCTCTCTGCCAAATCTGAACTGAGGCTCCTGGATCTGACGGAGATTTTGTTAGAGGAAGAAGTTACTGAATTTGAAAGCTTGGACATCGCGGTGCACATGCTGTTCCTTGCAAACGAGCATGCCTACCCGATCGCGCGCGAGATTGCAAAGGTGGTCCACAAGGCCGGGTTCGATGGCATCATCTATCCGTCCTACTTCAGCTTGTTGCGTACGGGTGCAATGCCTTCGATACCGCCTACGGTATGTCACTACGACGTTTCCGGCAGGTCAAGGCGCACGAAGAAGCTAAGACGATCCCAAATCTCGCTCTTTTTGGCAGTCCGATAAAGGATGGAAAAGTCAACGTAGTCTGTATCAATAGGGTTATCCTGAGTCAGGTGCAATACCGTATTCATTTCGGACCGGTTAGTGTCGGTAGAGGCGACGAGAGCGCCATCTACAACTCGAATGGTGACAACGCGAATGGTGACCCGCACGCAACTGCTTGGAATCGTCGTTGGGACGGATCCTGATCTCATCTACTGCGGCGGCTAAGTAGCCTAAAGCGCTTGAAAAGTCAGACCGTATGTCCGTAGAATCCGCCACATGGGCATTGCCAATTGGATCGCGCTGGGCGCGGCGGTCGTTTCGTTTCTGGCGCTCGTGCTCTCCGCGTTGCAGGCCCACAGGGCGAGTCGAGCGGCAGACAAAGCCGAGGCGCAGCAGGAGCGAGCGACGCGGGCTCAGGAGCAGGCGGTGGAAGCCCGGCGCGCGGCCGTCGCACTCAAGAGCGAGCGACAAAGGCCGCCGAGGAGATCGTCGATATTGCGCGGGCTCGAGACGCGATCGAAAAGCGCGCTGCTTCGAGGGCGGAAGTTTCCGCTCACCTCCGAAGCCCGGCTCATAGAGGAGCCCCTCATCGGCTGGTTTTTACGAACACTGGAAGGGCGATCGCGCGAGACATTCAGGTGTGGTTTGACGATCAGACGGAAAAGGAGTTCGGAGGCAAATTTACCGACTCGCTGCCCGACTCGCTCGAGCCCAACACCGATCTCGCGGTGCAGGTGTTCTTGGCTGGCTCCGCGCCCTCGACCTTCACGGTGCGAATCAAATGGCAGGACGATTCAGGCGAGCCTCGCAAGTGGGAGAATACCGTCTCGCCCGACGGCTAAGAAAGCATCGGAGTCGTCAACGACGGAGAAGGCAAAGGGGCGCAAAGGAGACAGAGCCCAAAGCTCGAAGACGACGGGGTGGCGGGGGACAGCCTTGGATCGAGTTAAATAGCCTTCCCTCAGTAGCTTGCGAGCAGCCTGACACCGTTTCTCACCGATCGAGGATGCCTCGGGAGCGACGCTCCGACCGCGCCTCTCGAGATGCACTGTTCAGCGCATTCGCGGAAGCAGCCCCTTCACAATCAGCGACTTAGCCCCGCCCGGCCGCGAAATCCTTGGAGGCGCGTCGTACCCTCAAAGTAGGGGGAGAGGGACGCTGAGATACATCTACTACAAGCATCTGGACAAGCGCATCACAGCGCTCGAAGAAGCCTGGGCCTGGGCGACGCCGCGAACCTTCGGCTGGGTCGACTCCAAAGGCAACATCGAAATCGTAAGCGAAAACAGGGCTGCACGACGCCTGCGCGAACGCGCCGAACGCCTCGATCCGCAGCTCAAATTGGACTTCGACCCCCAGCCGGCATCGAGCGAAGCAACGCCCGCGCCGGCCGTCCAGCCCTGGCTGCCCGGCCTCGACCCGGTGTCGTGCGCGGAGGCCGCGGAGTTCACCGCGGAGTTTGCCGCGTCCGCAAATGCCCGGGTTTGTCCGCCGATTTTCGAGCCCCCCGGACAAAAGCGGCCAAATCCGGACATCGCCGCGGGTCCCGATTCCGGCGCAAGCCGCCGAAAATCAACGGCTTATGCCCGATCGGCGCGAGCCCAAAGCGGCCCAAATCCCGCATTTTTCAGAAATCCGGACATTCGCGGACACTTCCGGACGGCGGGGGACGTCCTGCGAAACCTGCGAAACGAAGAATCGGCTCGCGGCACGGCCCGAGCCGGGCCACACCACGCCTAGGCCAAGAGTTCTTCCACCACGCGGCCTTCGACGTCGGTCAACCTGAAATCCCTCCCCATGAAGCGGTAGGTTAGCTTTTCGTGGTTGAAGCCTAAGCTGTTCAAGATTGTGGCTTGCAAATCGTGCACGTGGACCGGGTCTTTGGCGATGTTCAAGCACAACTCGTCCGTCTCGCCGTGGACATAGCCCTGCTTGAAGCCGCCGCCGGCCATCCACATCGAGTAGGCGTTGGGGTGATGGTCGCGGCCGGCGTTGGCGGCCTCTTCCGGCTTGCGGATTTCGACCATCGGCGTGCGTCCGAATTCGCCGCCCCACACGACTAATGTTTCGTCGAGCAGGCCGCGGCGCTTGAGGTCTTTGATCAGCGCGGCGTTGGGCTTGTCGACTTCGGCGACGCGCTTGGGGAGCTTTTCGTTCAGGTAGGTGTGGTCGTCCCAGGAGGCGTCCATCATGAGCACGAAGCGCACGCCGCGCTCGATCAGGCGCCGCGCGAGCAGGCAGTTGGTGGCGTATTGCCGGCGGTGCTCGTTGTCGGCCATGTCGGGGTCGTTGAGGCCGTACATGGCGAGCGTCTCTTCCGATTCGTCGCGGAAGTCCATCAGCTCGGGCGCTTCCATCTGCATGCGGAAGGCGAGCTCGTAGCTGGCGATGCGCGAATCGATCTCGCTGTCGCCGGTCTCGTCGCGCCGCATGCGGTTCATGTCGTTGACCAAGTCGAGCGTCGCGCGCTGGGTGTCGCGGCTCACGCCGGGAGGGTCCGACAGGTACAGGATGGGGTCGCCCTGGTTGCGGAACAGCGTGCCCTGATAAAGCGACGGCATGAACCCGGCGGAGAAGTTGCTGGTGCCGCCCGAGGTGCCCTTGCCGGAGGTGAGCACGACGAAGCCGGGCAGGTTTTTGGACTCCGAGCCCAGGCCGTAGAGCGCCCAGGCGCCCATGGTGGGGCGTCCGGGGATGATCGAGCCGGTGAAGAGCAGGAGCTGGCCGGGGTGGTGGTTGAAGGCGTCGGTGTGCATCGAGCGCACGAGCGTGATGTCGTCGGCGACTTCGCTCAGGTTCGGCAGCAGCTCGGAGAGCTGCATGCCGGACTGGCCCCGCGGCGCGAACTTGAACTGGCTGGCCATGACCTTCGCGGTCGGCTTGATGAAGGCCAGCTTGAGGTCTTTGGTGAGCTCGGGCGGCAGCGACTTGCCGTCGTATTTCACCAGGCCGGGCTTGGGGTCGAACAGCTCGTATTGGCTGGGGCCGCCCTCCATGAACATGAAGATGACGTTCTTGGCCTTGGCGGGCAGCGGCGGATTTTTGGGGGCCAGCGGGTCGGCCATGTTCGCGGCGGAGAGTCCGTCGGCGGCGAGCAGGTCGGCCAGCGCCCAAGCGCCGATGCCGTTGCCGGCGGTGCGCAGAAATTGGCGGCGGTTGCGGAGGGCGACGAGATCGCGGGGCGTCATAGCGGTCTTAGTTTATACCTCGGGCCGTTGGGGACAAGAGAGCGCGCTCGCCGAGCGGGCCGCCTTGTCCCTTGTCCCCTGTCCCTTGTCCCTCTCCGTGCGACTATGAAAGTTTGCTCTCTGGGCGGGGACTTCTATGGCGATCGCGCCTTCGGTGCGGGTCTTTCGGCATCGGGTTTATCTGCAGTTTTGGATCATGCGACAGCTTCTGGCCGGAGCGCGGCAGATGGAAGCGGTTGCGATCGGCTGGCAGGTCTATGACCTGGCGCGGCTGACTCGCAACGTCGAGCAGTCGGCGTTTCTGCTGGGGCTGATCGGGCTGGCGCAGTTCGCGCCCGTGTTCTTGCTCTCGCTTGCCGGGGGGCAGGCGGCGGACCGCTTCAACCACAAGACGATCTTGATGACGGCGAACACGGCGCGCCTGTGCGCGACGCTGGCGCTGTTCACCTCGGTGTTTCTGCCGCAGGACGATGCGCTGCCGACGATCTTCGGCGTGGCGCTGGTGTTGGGGACGGTGAATGCGTTCGTGCCGGCGGCGAGCAACGCACTGTATCCGCGCCTGGTGCCGCGCGCGGAGCTGCCTTCGGCGATCGCTTGGAACTCGCTGGGCGCGCAGGGCGCGACGATCGCCGGGCCGGCGGTGGGCGGTCTGATCTACATCTGGGGCCCGAACGTCGTGTACGCAGTGTGCGCGGTGATGATCTCGCTGGCGCTGCTGACGCTGGGACTCGCGAAGACGCCGCAGCATGTGCCCAACAAGGCGCTGCGCGGGCTCGCGATGGTGCGCGAGGGGCTGGCTTACGTGCGCAACAACAAGATCGTGCTCGGCGCGATCACGTTGGACCTGGTGGTGGTGTTCTTCGCGGGCGCGACGGCGCTGCTGCCGGTCTATGCGCGCGACATCCTGCACGTGGGGTCGGAAGGGCTGGGCATCATGCGGGCGGCGCCGGCGGTGGGCGCGGCGATCGTGGCGTTCACGATGGCGGTTAGGCCGTTGACGCACAAAGTCGGGCGCTGGATGACGGGCGCGATCGTGGTCTACGGCGCGGCGATGTTGACGTTCGGGCTGTCGAAGTCGCTCGCGCTGTCGCTGGTTGCGCTGGCGGTGAGCGGCGCGGCGGACATGATTTCGGTGTTCGTGCGGCAGTCGCTGATCCAGCTTGCGACGCCGGACGGGATGCGCGGGCGCGTGACGTCGGTGTCGTTCATCTTTATCTCGGCGTCAAACGAGCTGGGAGAGTTCGAGTCGGGCGTGGCGGCGCGCTTCGTGGGCCCGGTGGTCGCGGTCGTGTTCGGCGGCGTCGTGGCGATTACGACGGCGCTGGCTTGGCTACGCCTGTTTCCGCAACTGGCGCGGGCCGATGCGATGGACGAGTCGCCGGAACCCGAGGCCGTTGGGATCAAGAAGTGACTTGCCGTTGGCGCTCAAGGGCGGACCAAGCTGCCGTCCATGCCGCGAACGGTCGTCCAGTCGGCGTTGCCGGGGTCGTCGGTGAGCGGGTAGCGGGCGGCGATCTGTTCGTTGAGGTCGATGCCGAGGCCCGGCTTCTCCGACCCATAGAGATAGCCGCCGCGGATGCGCGCGGCGCCGGGCAGCATCTCAAAGACCTCGTCGGGAAAGTGGTTTTCCTCTTGGATGCCGAAGGCCGGGATGGTGAGGTCGACGTGGTAGGCGATGAGCTGGTTGATGGGGTCGTTCTCGCCGCCTTCCTGCCAGGCCGTGCGCACGCCGAACTGCTCGCATAGCGCCGCGATCTTGCGGGCTTGGGTGACGCCGCCGATCATGCCGACGCGGCAGCGGATGAAGTCGATGAGGCGCTCCGCGATGAGCGGGCGCCATTCGTGCGGGTGCGTGAACAGCTCGCCCATCGCCATCGGCGTCGTGGTCAGGCCGCGAATCTGCTTGAAGTAGTCGATTTGCTCGGGCGGCAGGATGTCTTCGACGAAGAACATCTTGACGTCTTCGAGGCGCTTGGCGAGCTCGAGGGCGGATGCCGGGGAGAGGTGCTCGTGGACGTCGTGGAGGAATTTGACCTCCCAGCCGAGCTTGTCGCGCAGGTGCTGGAACAACGCCGGGATGGTGTCGACGTAGAGCTCTTCGTCGAAGGCTTGGCCGTTGAAGCCGGTCTCGGGGCGCGAGCCCTTGCCGGGCGCGATGAAGCCGCCGCCGCCGTAGCCGCCCATCTGCACGCGCACGTGGCGAAAGCCTTGCTCCATCCAGGATTGGGCGTCCTCGACGCAGGCGTCCATGGTCGGGCCGCCGGCGTGGGCGTAGAGCGGTACGGCGTCGCGGATCTTCCCGCCGAGCAGCTCGTAGACGGGCATGCCGGCGCGCTTGCCCTTGATGTCCCACAGGGCGGAGTCGAGCGCGGCGGTGCAGACGTTGGTGATGGGGCCGTTGCGCCAGTACTCGCGCTGGTAGTTCCACTGCCAGAGGTCTTCGATGCGGTCGGCGGCCTTGCCCTTCCAGAAGGGGGCGTAATGCTTTTCGAGGGCGGCCTTGACGGCCCAGCAGAGGTAGCGGTCGTTGGCGGAGCCGATGCCGTAAAGGCCGGGCTCGCTGGTTTCGACTTTGATGAAGACCCAACTGTAGCCGGGGCGCGGGCTGGTTCCGATGACCTTGACGTTGGTGATCTCGAGCGGCGGCAAGCCGTTGGTCGCTTGCGCGTAGAGGTCGGCGGCTCGCAGCAGCCAGGGGGCGGGGAGCAGAGTCTTGAGGGCGTCGCGGCGGGTCGGCATCGTCGCCGATTGTAACTTGCTCGCGGTCGGCGATCTATTCGAGGTCCAGCAGCAGCACGCGCCCGCCCGGCGCGCGCTCGGTCACTTTCAGCGTCGCGCCGTCACGCTCCACGCTCGCGACTCCCGCGAAGTCTTGCGGGATTTCGAGCAAAAACGCCAGATATCGCCGCGTCTCGCTCGCGCCGGCGTCCAAGTAGCGAAACAGAAGCCGCCCGAAGATGCGACCCTTCTCGGCGAGCACCGGGAACGGCTGATGCAGTCCGGTCGTGCCGAACTCGAGGCCGCGCGCCAGCGGCTTGCCGTCCTGCGCGTTCCGCCAGAAATTGAGCCAAGGGTAGTCGCTGGTCTTCCAGATGTAGCCGATCAGCAGGCCCTTCGAGGCGGTGGCGGCCGTCGCCCAGCCGGCGTCTTGGTCGATCACATAGGAGACGACGTTGGGCAATGGGTCGTCGACCAGACGCCGCATGTCGACCGGAACGCGAGCCGTTGAGCGCTTGCGGCCACCATACCGGCGGCTCCTCGGGGTTCGGCAAGGGGCTCGACTGCATGAAGCCGCGGCGGGCGTTGGAGTCGACCACAGTGCTCTCGTCGAGGAACGGCGGCCCGATCGTGGCATGCTGCACGAAGTTGTACATGCGGCCGAGCTTGTTGCGGTTCGTGACCGTCTCCTCGACCTCGAACCAGGCTGAGGCGCCGAGATGGACGTTGCGCTCGACGTGCAAACCCGCCAGCGGCAGATCGGCGAACATGCGCGCCTGGTGCGGGGACTCGTCCAACGCCTGCCAGGGAACCCTGGTCGCTTCCCCGTGGAAAGGCATGCCGTTGGCCGCCTCCCCGGCGCTGGGCTGCCCCCACCGATCGAGGCAAATGAAGTGGCTCATCGAGCGCGCTTCGTCGCTCGGACCCTTGTTGTTCCAAGCGAGCGGATTGAGGCCGTCAGACTCGAGCTGAAAGCTGACGATCGAGCCGCCGAGCATGTCGATCACAAGGCGAGCGCGCTCGCTTTGGAGCACGACGGAGCGGCGACCGTCGACGACCGTCTCGCCGGGGAGCGACGCCGCGATGAACAGAGCAAGGATTATCGGCCCAACGAATAGCGATCTATGCACGACGCCATGTTAGTCGAGTCGGCGTTCGTCGAGTCGGCGCCGATGGCGTACAGACCAAAAAAACGCGCAGTCTACTGACCCAATTCGTGGCACCAGAAGCAGGCATTCTCCACGCCGCGCTTCTCGTGACAGTTCATGCACGTCGTCATGCTGATCGAGAGCTCCTGCGCGAGCACGTCGTATTTGGTCACGTCGCCGTGACAGGTCTCGCAGGTCTCGCCCGCCTTCAAGTGCTTCTTGTGGCTGAAGAACACGAAGCTCGGCGAATCATAGACCGGGACCCAGTAGACGTTGACGCCCGCGGCCGCGAGTTGCGTGAGCTTCATGATGTCCGGATCGCCGGTCGCAATGGTCCGATGGCATACCATGCAGTCGTCCGGCTGCGGCAGCCCGGCGGTGAACTTCTTCTCCGCCGTCTTATGGCAATCCAGACATTTGAGCCCCTTCGACGCGTGCAGCTTGTGACTGAACGCCACCGGCTGCGGCGGCACTTCGCGGGGCAGATTTTCAGGCGGGCTCTGATACTGGCCGGCCGGAGCGGGGTCCTGCGCGGACAGCAGGAACGGGACGGACAGAGCGGCAAGCAGCGCCGTCAGGAACGCGTACCGGGCGGGTGGACGTCGGTTCAAGTTAGATGACTCCCCAGGGGCTCGACGCGCTGAACCCGTACCCCTAGGGTATGCCAGGCTTGCGCCGCGCAAGGGGGGCGAAATTACTTAGGCAGTGCGTAGACCATCAGCTTCGCCAAGTAATTCTTGTTGTACTTGTTGCCCCCGCCTGAAGCGATCGCCACGTACTGCCGGCCGTCCTTGCCCAGGTAGGTCATCGGCGTCGCATGGCCGCTGCCCTCCATGCGGACCTCCCAGAGCTGCTCGCCGGACTCTTTGTCGAATGCGCGGAACCGCTTGTCGTTCGTCGCCGCGATGAAAACCAGCCCGCCCTTGGTCACGATCGATCCGCCTAGGTTCGGAGCGCCGGTCTTGGGGACGCCCTTCGCCGTCAGCTCGTCGAACTCGCCCAGCACGCTGCGCCAGCGGAACGTGCCTGAGTTCAGATCGACCGCCGTCAAGTGGCCCCACGGCGGGCGCTGGCAGGGATATTCGTTCGAGTCCCAAAAGCGGCCCCATTTCGTGCCGCGGCTGCGCCATTGCGGGTCGCCGCCGGTCTCGACCATCTGCGTCAACGCGCCGACGTCCATCGAATTCACGTACAGCGTGTAAGTCTCGGGGTCGAACGAGCCGCCGCCCCAGTTCGGACCGCCGTTGGTGCCCGGGAAAACCACCGTCAGCTTCTGTTGGACCGGCCGGAACAGGGGCCCCTCGACCACAGCGTCCTCGATCATCTCCAGGCATTCGGCATGCGACTCGGGAGTCACGTTCGTGATGTCCTCCCGCGTCATCGACTGCCGCGCCACCGGCGGCGGCAGCAGCGGATGCGGCTGCGTCGGCCACGAGGCCTCGCCCGGCACCGGACTCGGCGGAACCTCGCGCTCCTCGACCGGAAACAACGGCTTGCCCGTCAAGCGATCGAGCACGAAGATGAACCCGGTCTTGGCAACCTGCACGACCGCCGGAACCTTCTTGCCGTCGCGCACCACTTCCGCCAGGATCGGCTGCGCCGGCAGGTCCCAATCCCACAAGTCGTGATGAATCGTCTGAAAGTGCCAGCGGCGCTCGCCCGTCTTGCAGTCGAGGGCGACGACCGAATTCCCGAAGAGATTCGCGCCCTTGCGGTCGCCGCCGTAGAAGTCGATCGACGGCGAAGTCAGCGGGATGAACACCAGCCCGTTCGCTTCATCGACCGACAAGATCGACCAGGCGTTCGTGCCGCCGCGATCCTTCCACGATTCGCCCTCCCAAGTCTCGCTTCCGAGCTCGCCGGAGTGCGGCACGGAGTGGAATCGCCAGAGCGGCTTGCCGGTCTGAACGTCGAAGCCGCGCACGTCGCCGCTTGGCCCTTGCGGCAGGCTGTCGGTGACCCAGCCGCCCGCGACGATCGTATCGCCGCAGACCGTAACGGGCGAGGTGAGGCCGTAGCGGCCGTCGCCGTGCTTGACGTCGCGTCCCAGATCGAGCCTCCCGTTCTCGGCGAACGCCGCATCCGCCTTGCCGGTGTCGGCGTCAATCGAAAACAGAAAGCCGTCCTGGTTGCCCAGCAGGAGGCGCTTGCGCACGCCGTCGCTCCAGTAGGCGACGCCGCGGTTGACGTATAGATTGACGCGATTGCGGCGGTCGAGATCGGAATCGAATGCCCACAACCGCTTGCCCGTCTCGGGTTCGAGCGCGATCAGCCGATGAAACGGCGTCGGGACGTAAAGCACGCCGTCGACCACGAGCGGCGTCGCTTCGAAAGCCGAGCGATAGGGATAGGGCGGCGAACCGTCGCTGAAGTCGCCCGTGTCGTACTGCCAGGCCAGGGCGAGCTTCTTCACGTTGCCGCGATTGATCTGCTCGAGCGTCGAGTACTTGCGGCCGCCGGCGTCGCCGCCGTAATAGGGCCACTGCTGCCCGCAAAGCGCGGCGGCGAACGTCAAGGCGAGGAGCGGAAGGAGGGGGCGCACGGCGTCAAGGGATAGCAGCGCCCTCGGCCGCCTGTCAAGGACGCTAGTGCGCGCGGCCGTTGGTCTGCGCTCGATTCTTCATGATTTCGGTGGCGCGCCGCTTGGCGACCCATGCTTGCAGGTATGACGTCAACTGCACGACGCGTTCGGTCTCGGAGCGCGAGATCAGCAGTTGCTGCTTCAGCGCGAGGTCGAGCGGCAGCGCCGCGGCGGCCTGGAAGCTCGGCAGCGGATCGTCGTGAATGAAGGCCCTTTCGAGCTGCGTGTTGGTCAACTTGGCGGCCTGCTGCGCCAAATCGAACAGTCGTTTCACGTCGGCGGGCTCGATCGGCGGGCTGGGCTCGTCCTCGAAGTATTCGACCTTCGCCTGCAAGAACTCCCGCGATTGGTCGACGTCGACCACGCGAAAACGCCGCATGCCGCGCGTCGCCACATCGAAGCGGCCGTCCTCATAGCGCTGGGTCACTTCCTCGACGATCGCCGTGCATCCGACTTGCTGCAAGCCGGACTTTTCCGCCATCACGACGCCGAACTCGCTTTTGAATTCCCAAGCGCTGCCGACCATTTGTCGATAGCGGGGCTCGAAGATGTGCAACGCCAATTCCGCGCCGGGCAGCAGCACGAGCTCGAGGGGAAACAGCGGCAAGAGCTCGCTTTCGGGCATGCTACGATTATGGCCTTCGCGCGGGAAGGCGGGCAAAAAAGGCGAGTGTCAACGGCGGACGCGGCGCGGTTCGAAGGCAGGGTCGCTCTCGTCACGGGGGCCTCGTCCGGCATCGGGCGGGCCTGCGCCCGGCGTTTTTCTCAACTCGGATCCAAGGTCGTCCTCACGGCGCGCAATCGGGAGCGTCTCGAAGCTCTGGCGGCGGAGCTCGAACCGGCGGCCGCGGCTGTCGTTCCGGCCGATCTCAACGTTGCCACGGATATCAAGCGCCTTGCCGATGTGGCCCTCGAAGCCTTCGGACGCGTCGACTTCATCGTCAACAATGCGGGTGTCGGCCTCTACGCCGCGGTCCATCGCTCGGAGATCGAGGACGTGCGGCGCCTGTTCGAATTGAACTTCTTCGGCCCGGTCGAGTTGGTGCGGCGGCTCGCGCCTCAAATTCCGTCCGGCGGCGCCGTGGTCAATGTCAGCTCGATCGGAGGTAAGGTTCCGCTGCCCTGGCAGGGCATCTACGCGGCGTCCAAGTACGCCCTCAACGCTTATTCCGACATCTTGCGGCTCGAGCTGGAGCCCGCCGGAGTGCAAGTGCTCTGCGTCTGTCCCGGCTACGTCGACACGCCTTTTCGAGAGCACGTCATCGCCGGCGAGATTCCTCCCGATGTGCAAGCCGGCCGCGGCCCGTGGAGGCTGACCGCCGACCAATGCGCCGACGAAATCATCGACGGTCTGCGCCGCCGCAAGCGCAACATCGTTCGTCCGCGCCTCGGCTGGGGGCTGGTTGCGCTGACGCGATTGTTCCCGCGCGCGGTTTTTCGCAGAATGAGCAAGATGAACTCCGGCGGCGGTCTCTCCGGTCTTTCCTCAAAAGGTTGAACGAAACATGGACCTCCGCCTCAAGCGCTCCCCGGTTATTTGGCTCGTCGGCTTCATGGGTTGCGGCAAGTCGACCGTCGGCGGGCTGCTGTCCCAGGAGCTCGGCTGGAAATTCGTCGACCTAGACGATGAGATCGAGTCCGAAGCCGGCCGCTCGATCAGCACCATCTTCGAGAAAAGCGGGGAAGCCGCCTTCCGCGACCTCGAGTGCGAAGCGCTGCTCGGCCAGGTGAGCCGAGTGCGGCGCGGATCGGCAAGAGTCGTCGCGCTGGGCGGCGGCGCGTTCGTCCCCGATCGCAACCGCCGCGAAATCGAAGACTGCGGCGTCAGCATCTGGCTCGACGTTCCTCTCGAGAGGTTGTGGGAGCGCGTCTCGATCTCCACTGACCGCCCCTTGGCGAACGACCGCAACGCCTTTGAACAGCGCTATCGCGACCGCCTCGACTTCTACAGGCTCGCCGACTATCAACTCTCCGGCGAAGGCAGTCCGCCGGAGGTGGTCGCGAGAGTTCTGGATCTGGGGATGCTGTGAGGGCCGCCGCCCTTGCGGGCTCGTGATTGGAGCGAACGGCTCGCGGACGAGGCGCGGGTCTGGTAATCTCTCAAAACCGTGGATCGAAGAGCATTTCTGGCCGCGCTCGCCGCATCCGCGGCCTGTCAGCGGTCCAATAAAACCGTCATCGGGGTCGTACCCAAAGGCACGGTAACGGTCTATTGGCAGGCCGTACGGGCCGGCTCCGAAGCCGCCGCACGAGACGCCGGGGTCGAGATCCTGTGGAACGGCCCCGTGCAAGAGACCGACTACGCGCGCCAGATCCAGATCGTCGACTCGATGATCAACTCGCGCCTCGACGGCATTGTCCTGGCGCCTTGCGACAGCAACGCCCTGGTCGGCGTGGTCGAACGCGCGGCCCGCGAAGGCGTCCCGGTGTCGATCTTCGACTCGGGCATCGAGACCGAAAACTACGTCTCGTACGTCGCGACCAACAATGAGGACGCCGGCCGCCTCGCCGCCCGGAAGGTAGCCGAGCTGATCGGCGAAAAAGGTCCGGTCGCCATCGTGCGCCACGTGCCGGGCTCGGACTCGACGGGCCGCCGCGAGCGCGGCTTCGAAGCGGAGCTGAAGGAAAAGTTCCCCGGCCTCGAAATCGTCGCCGAGCAATACTGCCAAGGCGACCGGGCCCGCGCGCTGGCCGTCGCCGAAGACATCCTGACCGCTCACACCGATCTGGCGGCGTTTTTTTGCTCGAGCGAATCCTCCACGGTCGGCACGGCGCGCGCCATCCGCGGCCGCGACAAGGCCGGCGCCGTCAAGGTCGTCGGCTTCGACGCAAGCCCGGACCAGCAGGACGACCTGCGCGACGACGTCATTTCGGCGCTGGTTGTCCAAGACCCGCGCCGCATCGGCTACGTCGGCGTTGAGACCATCATGAAGAAGCTCCGCGGCGAAACCCCCGAAAAGCGCATCGACCTGCCCGCGCGGGTCGTTACGGCCGCGGATCTCGACGATCCGGAAGTCCAGCGCCTGCTCAACCCGGGGGTCTGATCGCGGGCGAAAGCGGACCCCGTCCGGGCGCCTGGCGCGGCTCGCGACGGCCTTGCTCCAATCGCCCCGCGGCCCTCTCCGCAGGTCCTGCAAACTATGCGAGAATCGGTTCGCGCCTGTGCAAACCTCTACTATCCGCTACCGCGTCGCGGACTTCCTCAAGCAATTTCCTCCCTTTCAGTTCTTCGAGCCCGACCACCTGCTCGAGCTCGCAGGCGCCGGGAGAGTGCGCTTCCATGAAGGCGACGAGCTGATCTTTCAGCAAGGCTCGTCGCGCAAGCCGTCGGTCTGGGTGATTCGCCAGGGCGCGGTGCGGCTCTATGAAGGCGGCGAGGACGACCCCTCTCTGCGCGACATGCTGGGCGAGGGCGAGTTGCTGGGCATCGGCCGCTTCATGGGCGCGGAAAAGTATCTCTATAGCGCCAAGACTTCGGGCGACGTCCTGCTCTACGCCTTCCCGGCTGAGGTGTTCCAGAAGTTCGTCGACCAATACCCGGCCGTCCAGCGCTACCTCGAAGCCTACTTTTCCGTGCAGCCCGACGCCGTGGACGCGGGTGAAAAGCTGCGGCGTTCGGGCGACCCTCGGGCCTTGACGGGCTTGGCCGCGCACCGCCTGCTGACCTGTCGTCCGGAGGCGACGCTGAAGGAGGCCGCGGCGGCCATGCGGGAGCGGGACGCCGAAGCCATCGTCATCGCCGACGCTTCTCGCCGGCCGCTGGGAATTCTCACCTGGAGGCAGTTGCGCGATCGGCTGGCGGAGGGGGCGCTCGCGATTGACGATCCGGCCGAGAAGGCCACATCCGCGTCTCTCAAGACCGTGCAGGGCGGGCTGCCGATCGAAACCTACCAACTGGAAATGATGGGCTCGGCGGGATACATCGTCATCACCGCCGACGGCTCGGCGTCCTCTCCCGCCACGGGTCTGCTCAGCGCGGTCGACATCTCATTGCTGATGGGCGTGAACCCGACGCTGCTCGCGTTGGAAGCGGGCCGCGCCGAGCGGCCGGCCGATCTTGCGCCGCTGGTCTCGCGCGCCAAAGCGTTAGTGGCGCAGGCCCTCGATGATCACCGTCGAGCGGAGTGGGCGGCGCATGTCGCCGGCGAGCTCAATGCGACCATCGTGCAGCGCTTGATCACACTGGCCGAGCGGGATCTCGCCGATCTCGACGCCAGCCCGCCAACGTTCCGCCGCTGTTGGATGCTGCTCGGCGGCGCCGGACGGCGTGAGCTGATGACCTGGGTCGATCTCGACATTGCCGTCGTTTTCGAGGATTTGCCCGACGGCGAGCGGGAAGCCGCCGCGGCCTGGTTGGGCAAGGTCGGCGAGCGCGTCGACTCCGGACTGCAAGCCTGCGGATTTCGATTCACCGAGACGGCCGTCCGCGCGACGTCGCCGCGCTTGCGGCTCCCGTTTTCCGGGTGGCGGGATCACTTCGACGGCTGGATCATGCAACCGCTGTTCAACCGCATCTACTCCGCCCGGTCTTTCTTCGATTTTCTGCCGATGTCCGGCGACCGGCGGCTGGCGCATGAGCTGCGCTCGCATATGCTCGCCCGGGTGGCCGAGAATCCCGGCTTCTTGCTGCTGTTGGCCAACGACTGTCTCGCCAACCTGCCGCCGCTGACCTTCTTCCAGGGCCTGGTGGTGGAGGACGGCGGCGTGCAAAGCGAGAAGCTCGACCTGCGCCGCGCGGCGCTGTTCCCGCTGATGGACACGGCGCGCGTGCTCGGACTGCGTTACGGCGAGGGCGCGCCGGGAACGTTCGAGCGCTTCGCGACCGCGGCGCGCCACGAACCAGATCAAGAGAAGCTCTTCGCAGGGGCCCAAGAGGCCTATCGCGTCGTCCTGGCGCATCGCGGCCGGCAAGGGCTGGGGGCGGGCGACGACGGTTCGCTGATCGATCCCTCCGAGTTGAGCAAGGTCGATCAACAGATCCTCAAAGGCGCGTTTCGAACCATCGTCGACCTGCTGGGTTACACTCGCGCCGCCTTTCAGATCGAGGGCGACGACTGATGCCCGAAGCCGCGGCGAGCATTCAAAAGTACCGTGAGGCGTTTCCCGACCGCTGGAGCGAGGAGACGCCCGTCGAGCAGGTGCGCTTCGTCGTCTTCGACGCCGAGACGACGAGCCCGGACGCGCGCACTGCCGAGCCCGTGACATTGGGCGCCGTGACGGTCGAGGACGGCGAGATCCTGCTCGACGAGTCGTACGAAGCGATGATCCGGTTGCGCTACAATTCCGCGGCCGTCACCGTCCACGGCATCACGCGCGAGCAGTCGATGGAGGGAGTGGAAGAGCCGGAGGCGCTGGCGGGATTCCTGGATTACCTGGGCGACGCGATCATCGTCGGCCACCACATCGGTTTTGACATCTTGGTGATGAGCCGCTCCATCGAGCGCTGTTTCGGCTTTCCGCTGGAGAACCGTTCGATCGACACGATGGAGATCGCGCTGCGTCTCAACGAAGACGGCGCGCTCCAAGACCCCGGCGGCTTCTCGCTCGACGCGCTGCTGACGCTGTTCGGGGTGACGCCGCACGACCGCCATACGGCCGCCGGCGACGCTTTTCTGACGGCGCAGGTGTTTCAGCGGCTGCTGCGCCGCGCGGACCGCGCCGGCCGGACGACGTTGGGAGCGTTGTCGGAAAAGCCGGCGCAGCACGGGGCGGAAGAGTAAGCCGACGACCGTCGCCGGACCTCGAAGCGCAGCCGCGGCCGTCCTGAGCCTTCTAGACTAGATTTCGTGTCTCTTGCTCGCGTCGGATTGCTGGCGCTCGTCCCACTCGCACTGCTGGCGCAGCCGACCGCCGGACGCTTGCCCGACGGCGCCGCGATCTTGCCGAACGGCTGGCCCATTACACCCGCGGGCCGCCAGATCGAGCTCAGCACGCTGCCGTTGACGCTGCGCCTGACGCCCGACCGCAAGCAAGCGATCGCGCTCAACGCGGGCTTCAGGCAGCCGTCGCTGAGCGTCATCGATCTCGAAGCCGGGCAAGTGGTGAGCGAGGCGACGCTTCCCGATTCGTGGCTCGGCCTGGCGGTTGATCGCAGCGGCGAAAAGGTCTACGCCTCGGGCGGCGGACGCGGCTCGGTCTTCGCCTTCTCGCTGGCCGACGGCAAGCTGACGCAAACCGCCGAATACAAGGCGATCGAAGGCGCCGCGGGCAAGGACGACTGGATCGGCGACGTCCTGCTCTCGAAGGACGAGCGCTTTCTCTACGCGGCGAATCTGTTCGACGACTCGATCTCGATCCTGAACCTGAGCACAGGGTTGCGCGTGGGAGGGTTCAAGACGGGCGCGCGGCCTTATCGCCTCGCGCTTGGGCAGCGCGGCGAGACGTTGTGGGTCAGCCACTGGGGCGAATCGACGGTGGGGCTCTACTCGTTGCCCGAAGGGCGGCCGCTCGAGAAGTTGCGCAGCGGCGGGCTGCCGAGCGACATGGTTTTGCTCGAGGGCGCCGTGGAGACGGCCGAAGGGGAAGGCTTGCCGATCACGGCGCGTCTTTTCGTCGCCTGCGCGAACACGAACAGCGTCTGGGTGTTCGGGCTCACCTCGGGCGATCGGGTGCGGCCGATCGAGCAGATTCCGCTCGGCCCCAGCGGCTTGGCGCCCGCCGGGACCGCGCCCAGCGGCCTCGCGCTCAGTCCCGACGGCGCACGCCTGTATGTGGCGGCCTCGGGCGCGAATTCGATCGTCGTGGCGGACGTCAGCGGCGCGCGGGCCGAGTTCATCGGCGCCATCCCCACGGGCTGGTATCCCACGGCGGTCGCCGAAACCGCCGACGGCGGCGTCGCCTACTTGAGCGGCAAGGGGAGCGGCTCGCGGCCTACTCCAAACGGTCCGGACCCGACCGACCGCGGAAAGTTCGGCGACTATGTGGCGGCGCAGCAGACCGGCAGCATCGGCGTCACGCCCAAGCTCAGCGAGCAAGCCTTCGCGGCCGTGACCGAGCGCGTGCTCGAAAACACGCTCTACTCCGACGAGGCGCGCGACAACCCGGGCGTCCCGGCTGGGAATCCCATATCGCCGGGGGCGGGCGCAACGTCGCCTATCGAGCACGTGATTCTGGTCGTCGCGGAAAACCGCACTTACGACCAGCTCTTCGGGGACGTCAAAGGGGGCGCCGGCGATCCCAAGTTGACGGTGTTCGGCGAGGGCGTCGCGCCGAACCAGCGGCGGCTGGCGAAGCAGTTCGCGCTGCTCGACAACTTCTACGCCGCGGGCGACGCCAGCGCCGACGGCCAGAACTGGACAGTCGCCGGAGTCGCCAACGCCTTCGTCGAAAAGCTCTGGCCCGCTTACGTCGCGCGGCGGCTCGACCGCTATCCCTTCGAAGGCGGCGAGCCGGCGTCGTTTCCGCCGGCGGGCTATCTTTGGTCGAACGCGTTGAGCGCGCGCATCTCCGTTCGCAATTACGGGCTGTTTTTGGGGACGGCCGATCCCGGTTTGGCGCGGATCACCGATGCCGACTTCCCGGGTTTCGATCTGTCGATCCCCGACCGACGCCGCGTCGACCTGTTTCTCGAGGATTTCGCGCGGCTCGAAGAAGCAGGGAAGCTACCGCGCCTCATGCTCGTGCGCCTGCCGAACGACCACACGTCCGGCCGCTCGCCGGGCTATCCGACGGCGCGCGCCATGGAAGCCGAGCACGATCTGGCGCTGGGCAAGCTCGTCGAGGGCGTCTCGAAAAGCAAAAGCTGGGCCAAGACGGCGATCTTCATCGTGGAAGACGACGCTCAGGACGGCGCCGATCACATCGACTCGCACCGCACCGTCGCGCTCGTCGCCGGCCCTTACGTCAAGCGCGGCCTGGTCGACTCGACCTTCTACTCGAGCCTGTCGATGTTGCGGACGATCGAGCTGATTCTGGGCCTGCGGCCGATGACGCAGTTCGACGCGACGGCGACTCCGATGTGGCGCAGCTTCACGGCCGAGCCGGATGCGACCGCGTATGAAGCGGTCGAGCCGGAACAGAGCCTCGACGAGCAAAACCCGCCGGCTCAGGGCGGCGCCCCGCGCCGCGTCGAAGCCGCTCCGGAGCCGTCGAAGTCCCCTGCTGACAAGCTCTTAGCCGCTGCGAACGGTTCGCTATGATGGGCTCTTATGTCCCCTATCCATGTGGGAATTATCGGGCTCGGCAATGTCGGCGGCGGCACGCTTCAGATTCTCGCGGACAACGCTGAACTGATCGAACGCAAGCTCGGCCGGCCGCTGGTCGTCCGGGCCATCTGCTCTCGCTCGATCGCCGACAAAACCCCGCCTGAAGCGGAGCGTTTCCCCGACGCGATCCGCACCGCCGATTGGCGCCAAGTGGTTCAAAATCCGGAGATCCAAATCATCGCCGAGCTGGTCGGCGGCACGGGCGCGGCCGGAGAGCTGATCGAAGCGGCGATCGCCGCGGGAAAATCCGTTGTCACCGCCAACAAAGAGCTGATGGCGTTGCGCGGCGCGGCGATTTGGGAGCAAGCGGAAAGAGCGGGCGTCGGCTTGGCGATGGAGGCGAGCGTCGCCGGCGGCATTCCGATTTTGGCAGTCTTGCGGGAGGGCATTTCGGGCGACCGCATGCGCGCCTTGCTCGCCATCCTCAACGGGACGTGCAACTACATCCTGACGGAGATGGAGCGGCGCGGCGATTCGCTCGAAACGGTGTTAGCCGAGGCTCAAAAGCTGGGCTACGCCGAAGCCGACCCGACCGCCGACGTCGACGGCTACGACGCGCGTTCGAAGCTGGCGCTGCTGACCGCGCTGGCCTTCGGGGTTCAAGTCGAGCCGGAGCAGATCTTCACCGAAGGGATTCGACGGATTCGAGATATCGACTTTCAATACGCGGCGCGACTGAACCACACGATCCGATTGCTCGCTTCGGCGACCGCGGCGCCCGACGGGCTCTTTCTTGCGGTGCGTCCGGCGCTGCTGCCCAAGAGCACGATCCTGGCCGGGGTCTCCGGATCCTACAACGCCATTTGGGCGCTTGGGGCGCACGGGGCCGACACGTTTTACTATGGCCGCGGCGCCGGTCCGACGCCGACCGGAGTGGCAGTGGTCAGCGACTTGATCGCGATGGCGCGCGAGCTGTCGAACGGCGGGCCGCAGCGAGTGTCGCCGTTTGCGCATTCTCAACTCGACAAGCTCCCGCCGGCGCCGATCGCAAACGAAGTGCGGCCCTACTACTTGCGCTTCCGGGTCGAAGACCGACCCGGCATCATCGCCGAGCTCGCTCGCATTCTTGCCGCGGCGGAAGTCAGCATCGACGCGGTTTTGCAAGAGCCGAGCGGGAATCGCGCCGACCTGCCCTTCGTCATCACGACCGAACCGACCCGCCGCAGCGCGTTGACGCAAGCGCTGAACGGCATGGCCGGGCTCGACTTTCTCGTCGACAAGCCTTTGGCGTTACCGCTGGAGCCGGGCCTCGCGAGCGCTTAGAGCGGGGAATTCAAGCGCGCGATTTTTGTTTCGTGACAGCCGAAAACCGGATAGCGCCCGCGAACAGTGGCCCTATAATACTCGCAACGTGTCAGTCGGAAAGTCACTTCGCTTACGCCGTTGCTGCCGAAAAGGCCGCATGGTTTTTGTCGCGATCGACCACGGCAACGCAGCGGGCGTGGTGCGCGGACTCGAAAACCCAATCGACGTGGTCAAGACCGCGGCCCGCGGGGGCGCTGACGGCATCCTCGTCACGCCCGGGATTCTCGAACAGGTTTATGACGAGCTCGGCGATCTGGCGGTGATCCTGCGCATCGACGGCGCTGTGACGACAGCCGGCCCAGGCGGGCCGATGCGGCTCTATTGCGATGTGGAGCAAGCCGTGCGTCTCGGCGTGGACGCTGTGGTGGTCAACGCGACGATCGGCGCGATGTACGAGGCGGATGAGTTGCAGAAGCTCGGCCGCGTCGCCTCCGACAGCCGGGCGTGGGGCATGCCCGTCGTAGCCGAGGTGCTCAGCGAGCGAATGCTGGCGAACCACCTCGATTTCTCGGGCGACGGAGAAGCCTTACTGCCGCAGGATATCGCTCGAGACGTCGCCATGGCCGCGCGCGTCGGCGTCGAGCTGGGCGCTGACTTCATCAAGACACGCTACTGCGGTGAAGAAGAAGCGTTTCGTCGCGTCGTCGCGGCAAGCAACAAGCCCATCTTGGTCGCGGGGGGCCCGTTGCGATCCAGCGATTTGCTCGACAGCTTAAAGCTTGTCGATGAGGTGATGCGAGCCGGCGCCGGGGGAGTCGTCTTCGGCAGACAGATCTGGCAGCACGCCGATCCTGACGAGGCGTTGCGCGCGGTCTGCGCCATCGTCCACGAAGACGCCTCGATCGAAGAAGCCCTGGAAATCTCTCCTTCCTGAGATAAGCCGCCCGGCGCGTTATCGTCGAGTCAAGCTGCGCCGTAAAGTTTGCGGAAATACTCCAGATCGAGGCGCACGTTCTCAAGAGCGTCGCTCTGGTCGCGGTCGACCAGACCCAGCCCATCGGCGCGCTGGATCAGGTAGAAGTCGAGCCCGCCCACGCCCTCGGCCGCCGCGAAGATCTGTTTCCAGTTCGCTTGGCCCATGTAGTCCTGCGCCAGGATCGTTTGGACCCGCCCCGGGCACTTTTTGATGAATGCCGCGGGATCGCCCCCGCCTTGCAGGGCCAGCCCGATGTTCACGTGAAACGATTGAATGGCGCGGTTCGCCGCGACGAGGTCCGCGGGAAACACTCCTTCCACGGGCTGAAACTCGATCCCGTGGTTGTGAAAGCCGATCGTCATTTCCGCCGCCCGCACCCGATCGACCGCCTGGCTGAGCTGATCGTTGAAGCTCTTCCAATCGTCGAGCGACGGCCCGCCCGCCTCTTTACTGCCGGCGGGGCCGCGTACGGCGACCAAGGTGGTCGAGCCGATGATCCGGTTCAGCTCGATAGCTTTCGACAAGCCGTCGCCCGAGAACGAAACGATCTCGTTGTGCGTGGAGCGGCAAGTCAAGTTCAGCCCGTCGAGCAGCGAGCGGACTTGCTTCGCCTCGGCCGGGCTCCACGACAGGTAGGGGTTGGCCGAAAACTCGACCTGCTGGTAGCCCATCGCCGCCAGCGCGCGAAGCGTTCCTGGAAGGTCGGCGCGCAGTTGTCGAGCGACCGCGAACAGTTGCAGCCCGATCGGCGGAGTCGGCGTCTTTGCGCGGAGCAGCGCGAGCGAAGAAGCGGCCGCGGCGAGAAAACCGCGTCTGGTGGGCCTGGCGAATGAAGACATCGGCAGCATCTTGGCAGCGGCGGCTGCGGCTGTCAACCGCGGCGGGCAACCTAGCGGCGGGGAAGACTCTCGAGCGATCAGCGGGGTTCCATGGTGATTTGGTCCACGTAGCACCACAGCCAATCTTCGCCCGGCTCGGCCGAGCGGATCAGCGGATGGCCGCTCTGATGGAAATGCTTGGTGGCGTGGCGGTTGGGCGAGGAGTCGCAGCAGCCGACGTGCCCGCAGATCAAACACATGCGCAGGTGCACCCACGATCCGCCGATCTTGAGACAGTCCTCGCAGCCGTCCGCCGAGGGTTCCACGTCAGGATTAATCTGGTCCAAATGGGAACAGGAGGGCATCGCCGTCAGTCTATCGAGAGCAAGCGCGCAGCGCGTGAAATCGCTTTGTAGCCCGGACGGGATAAGATAGTGGACTTGGCGCTTTTCGCGCCGGGCGGGTCGCGTTTTCACGCCTGCTCAGAACCCCTTGGATTCGGAGATCCCTCAGATGACAGTCGCACTCAGCAGCGAAACCCTGGTTGGCCTCAAGGACAAGGCCACGAAATTGCGCATCCACTCGGTGCGCTCGACCTCGGCGGCCGGCAGCGGACATCCGACCTCTTGCGCTTCGGCGGCGGAGATCATGTCGACGCTGTTCTTCTCGGTCATGCGCTATGACCCGAAAGATCCGGCCAATCACGCGAACGACAATTTCATCCTGTCGAAGGGACACGCCGCGCCGATCCTTTACGCCGCCTGGTGCGAAGCCGGCTACATCCCGGAAAAAGAACTGCTGACGCTCCGCCAGATCGACTCCGACCTCGAAGGCCACCCGCCGACGACGCTGGCGTTCGTCGACGTCGCGACCGGCTCGCTCGGCCAAGGGCTTTCGGTGGGGGTCGGCATGGCGCTCGCGGCGCGCCTGAACGGCGGTCCCCAACGGACATACGTACTGATGGGCGACGGCGAATCGGCGGAAGGCTCGGTTTGGGAGGCCGCCGAGGTCGCCTCCCACGACAAGCTCGACAACCTTTGCGCCATCATCGACGTCAACCGCCTGGGCCAGAGCGAGCCGACGATGCTGCAGCACGACATGCACGCCCACAAGGCCCGCTGGTCGGCCTTCGGCTGGCATGCCATCGTGGTCGACGGGCACAATGTCGCGGCCCTGCTCGACGCCTTCAAGGAGGCGGCTTCGACCCAGGGCCAACCCTCGATCATCCTCGCGGAAACCTACAAGGGCCACGAGCTCCCCGGCGAGGACGAGAACGGCTACCACGGCAAGCCGGTCGCCAAAGACAAAGTCGAAGCGACGATCGAGTCGCTCGAGTCGAGGCTCAGCGGCACGCAGTTCGACTGGCAGCCGAACCTGCCCGAGAAGAACGGTCAGCCCTCTTACGGCGGCCCGGCTCCGAAGCTCGAAGGCGGCGCGCCGTTCCCGCTGGGCTCGAAGGTCGCCACGCGGAAAGCCTTCGCCGATGCCCTGGCCGCGCTGGCCAAGGTCGACAAGCGCGTCGTCGCGCTCGACGGCGACGTCAAGAACTCGACCTACACCGAAGAGCTCGAGGAGGTCGACAAGGCGCGCTTCTTCCAGGGCTATATCGCCGAGCAAAACATGGTCGGGGCCGCGATGGGCCTGGCCTGCCGCGGCAAGATTCCATTCGCCGCCAGTTTCGCCTGCTTCCTGACACGCGCCTACGACTTCATTCGCATGGCGGCGATCAGCAATACGAGCATCAACATCGTCGGTACGCACGCGGGCATTTCGATCGGCGAAGACGGCCCTTCGCAGATGGGCCTGGAAGACTTGGCGATGACCTCGGCCGAGCCGAATTACACGGTGCTCTACCCCAGCGACGCCGTCAGCGCCTGGCGCGCGATCGAGCTGGCCGCCGGCGTCGAGGGCCCCTGCTACATCCGCACGAGCCGGCCCGCGACGCCCACCATCTACAAAGCCGACGAGCCGTTCGCGGTGGGCAAGGCCAAGGTGGTCAAGCAGTCCGACTCCGACAAAGTGACCGTCGTCGGCGCCGGCGTGACGCTTTACGAGGCGCTCGACGCCTACGAGAAACTGGCGGAGGAGGGCGTCGCCATCCGCGTGATCGACTTGTTCAGCGTGCAGCCCGCCGACAAGGAGACGCTGCTCGCGGCGGCGAAAGCGACCGGCGGCAAGTTCGTCACCGTGGAAGACCACTACGCCCACGGCGGCATCGGCGACGCCGTGCTGTCAGCCTTGGCGGAAGAACCCGGCGTAACGGTGAAAAAGCTCGCGGTGCGCGCGATCGCCCACAGCGGCAAGCCCGACGAGTTGATCGAGAAGTACGGCATCTCGTCGAGCCACGTTGTCGCAGCCGTCAAGTCGCTGCTGTAGGGATTTCAGCCTGGCCCGGTCTTTTAGACGACGCTGGGCTGGTGACTCATTTCTTCGATTTCTTCGATCTCGCTCTGGCGGTGCAGCGAGAAATAGACGGCAATAAAGACGACGCTGGCGAGCGTCAGCAGCGCAATCGTCATGATCAGGGCCTGCGTCACCGACGAGGGCCCCAGCACGTCGGTGGCGTTCTGCGACGCTACGACGTGCCATTCGAGATTGCGGAATTCGCGGCCCAAGCCGGTGTCCGCGAAGGCGACCAAGCGATCTTCATTGCCGCTGAACTTCGCTTTCATATACCCGGTCGAGAGCCCTTCAAAGCGCTTCCCGGCGTCGCGAATTGCTTCGTAGTCCACGGACTGGGCGCGGTCGGAAAGCGAAACTCCTCCGGACCCGGCGATGATCGAGCTGTCTGATTTGACGAGCGCCATCCTGCCCTCGGCCCCCAAATCCGTCGTGTTCACGATCGGGAACAGCGAAGCGATGTCGACCAGGGCGTCGAGCGTGCCGATGAGAATATTGTTGCCATCGACGACCGGAACGCCGACGCCGATGTACTGGTGTTTAGTGGCCTCGTCATAGAGCACGTCGGTCAAGCTGACGGCCCCGCGTCCGGTCACGAAAATGTCCTGCCAATACTGCTCGTCGGCTTGGTAATAGTCGAGGGTCTTGTGTGTGGCGGCGACGGTGGCGCCGTGGCGGTCGGTCACGGTGATGCGCAAGAAATCGGGATCCAGAGTGAGAATGCGGCGCAACGCCTGGGACGCCGGGTTGGCCAGCATGCTCTCGGCGATTTGCTGGCCCTTGGGCGTATTCCAATCCTTGTCGCGGGCTACGAGCCGCGCCTGGATTTCATCGTCGGAAACTCGGCCGTACTGGCCGTTGGACTCGCGCACGATGCGCAGCACGGCTGTGTCGGAAGCGGTCAACGCCGCCTCGACGACCTTGGAGCGCACCCGATCGCGGATGCGGTATGCCGCCGCCTCGGCGCTGTCGCGGAGTTTCTCGCCGTGGACCTGCTGGGATTGCCGCCCGAGATTGCTGGAGGCGTAGAGGGCGAGGATGCTGATCGGCCCAAACGTCAGAAGGAGGCCCAAGAGCAGTCGCTTCACCGAGATCTGAAACTGGAACGCTTGCGCCATCGGTATTTCCTCCGGGACGTTTCGGCGTCCCGCGTGTATGGTACCCGTTTTGAATCGGATTTCAAGATTGAGTCCGGCGCCGTCTTTGCAAGACGGCTGCCATGGCGCGGGCGGGCGTGGTCGCCTGGGGCGAAGCGGGCGAGAGGGATTTCGGGATGATGTGGACGCGGGCCGGCCGGAATCGGGCGACCGGAAATTTGCGTCCGGGCCGCCGCCTGCGCGGACGCGGCGGAGGTCGGACGGGTCGCTGGTCTAGCGCTCTCGCTTGGCAGCGTTTCTGCACTTCCGGGCTCATCCCGGGATGGTCGACCAAGGCGTGGCGAATCTTGCTGTTCGGGGCCCAAGCGGATGCCGGAGACGGCATAGACGAGAAAAGGCGCGCCGACGAACAAGCACACTCCCGCCGCGAGCAGGTAAGATTCCTCGCCGAAGAATAAAAAGTAGACAGCCGCAGCGAAAAACGCCAACGAGATGATCGCGCTAACGGACTTGAGAGTCAATGACTTACGCTCAAGCAGCGTGTGATCGACGTCCGCGATCGGATGCGCATGGTGTGTCATCACGCGGTAGACACCCCCGACGCGGCATTCGTTTCGCTTCAAGCGTCAGCGGCCCAGGAAGGCCTCGAGCTTGTCGATCGCCTTCTCCGCGATCCCCATGTTTCGCTCGGCCGTCGCGCCGTCGCCGTCAGCGAGGCTCTTCTCGGCTTGGCCCAGGGCGTACTGCATTTGCTTTTGTGCGGCCGCCATGTCGCCGCGCAGCCCGAGGCCTTGTTGCTGCTGAGCGCGGCGCAACTGCTCCAGACTTTCGCTCACCGCGGCGGCGCGGGCGGAGAGCATCGTCATGCGTTCGTCGACGGCCGCATCGAGCGCCGCGGGGAGTCGCGCCGACTCGGTTTGACGCGACGCAGCGGCGACCGGAGCGGGCTCGCTGCGCTGGTTCGGCTCGTAGGTGAGATCGCGCTGATCGCCGGATGGGACGAAGTAAAACCGCCCGATCACGCTCGAGCTCGTCCAGGGCAATTGCTCGCCGCCCGAGGCGTCGTAGGTGTGCTGCCGAACGTAATTGAACAGGTCGTCGAGCGACAATCCCGGCTTCGTCAGCCCTTCGAGCAAGTAGCCCGTGAAGAGCCCGTTGCGGCCGTTGGGATCGTCGGATGCGGTGCGGCCGGGAGCGGTCGAGAAGGCGATGTAGCTGCCCTTGGCGGCGTTCATCGCCGCCAGGCCCGCGCTGCTCGAGCGCGAGAGCCCGAATCCGTTATTGCGGCAAGCGTCGAGAATCACGATGTTGACGTCGGACCCGGCGGCGGCCATGCGGTCGTGAAGCTTTGAAGCCGACAGCGCGTCGTACTTGACGCTGGCCGGGTCGCTGAGCTTGAAGTCGACGGGGATCAAATAATTTTGATCCTCCACCTGCAGGCCGTGCCCCGAGTAGTCGAACACCGCAACGGCGCCGGGCTTCAGGCTCTTGACGAAGCGGTCGGCGGCGCGCTCCATCGCGCCGAGGTCGGCGTCGAGGACGGTGTCGACCTGAAATCCCAATGCGCGCAGCCGCTGCGAGAGATCCTCGGCGTCGTTGCGGGGATTCTTGAGCTTGGGGACGTTGCGATAGGCGCTGTTGCCGATCACCAGAGCGACGCGCTGCTGTTGAGCGCCGCTCGCAACCGCCGTCAATCCGAGGACGACGACCAGACTCAGGCATGCTCGTGCGGTGTTCATTCGATGATCTTCGCGGCGTCGCCGGCCTGCGGCGCGCCTTCCCCGGAGAACCGTCCGACGGCGGAAACTTCATCCACTTCCGTGACCACCAGCTCGCCCAGCTTGGTGACGATGCTGCGGATCACCTTGCCTGTTGCGGGATCCTTGATTTCGCGGACGGGCCGCGCGATCTCGAAGCGGTCGCCCACCTGCACGCCGGCGTTCGAGCCCACGTTGAGGATGGCGATGCCGTTGGTGAAGTCGGCCACGAGCCCCGAGATGTCGCGGGCGTGGCTGGCGATGCGGTCGGAGTATTTCTCGATGTCGGCGACGATGGGGTCGACGGCTTGATAAACGGCTTCGCCGATCAAAGTCTGTCCGAAGTTGGCGCTGCCCATGTCGATGTCGCCCGCGCCGCCGGCGCCGGAGAGCGCGCCCGCGCCGTAAAGCGAAGCGCCGGAACGGCTCGACTCGCCGCGCCCGGTCGAGACGGCCAGAATCTCGGCGGTCTCGGTGTCGACCATGCGGGCGGTGACGGCCACGACGGCCTTCGACTTGCTTGTCTTGACGCCGCCCAGCCCGTACTTGCGGCCGAAGCCGCCGAACGCCCCGCCGTCCACCTTGCGAGTCTCATCGTCGCGGCCGAATTGCGTGATCGAGCCGATCACGATGGCGTCGACGCCGAGAATCTTCGCCAGTTGCGCGGCGCTCGCCGGATTGGCGCGGTCGCTGTTCGAGAAGTTCTGTTCGGTGAGGACTTTATCGAGGGCGGCGCGCTCGATGACCGAAAAGCTGCCGTCTTCGACGAACTTTTGCACCAGCAAGTCGCGGATACCGCGGCCGACGTCCACGTTCGTGCCGAAGATGGCTGAGACGGCGGTCTGGACCGTGCCGTATTCGAAGTCGAGCACGGCGATGCGCTTACGATCCTGGGCGTAGGCGGTGAGGCAAGTCAGAGCAAGGAATAGGGGGAGTAATTTGCGCATGACGGGAGTCAGTGTAACGTACTGAATTTCACCTTCAGAATTGGGCGTCCGCCCTAGAAAGCGACACGCGAGCGCCGTTTCCCTCACCCAATCAAGAAGAGCACTTGCTGCACTCAATCAAAACAGCACTGAGAAGCCGGCGGAATATTCGAGGCTCCACAGCTTTCCCGAGAGGCCGACGACGTCCGCCCAAGCCGGTTTGTCGAACAGATGCTCGCGGACATCGAAACGAGCGCCGACGGCCTTGCCCATACGGAGCTTAACGCCGCCGCCGTAGTTAAGGCCAGGCTTGATGCTGGGCCGGTCGTCGGAGAACGCGCCTTGGCCTCCTGACGTAAAGCGAGACACCCCGCCGCCGGCCGTCACGAACGGCCGGACCGCCACCTTCTGCGGCGTCAAGTGAAACAAAACGTTGTAAAAGAACTGGTGCGCCGCGGCGACGCTCTGCTCGCGGTCATCGACCTCAAGGTCGTGGCGTTCGTAGGCGTACGTGAATTCGTGACCTACAAAGGCGCCGCGGTTGAGGCCGACGCGAGCGCCGGCCCGGAAGCCGCTGTCGAAACGCACCTCGCCCCCGGCCGGAAGTTGGCCGAGCGAGTTGTCGAGGATGTGGGAGAGCCCGACGAAGCCGCTTACCTCCACGATCTGGCCGGCGGCCGAGGCGGCGCAGGCCAGCGCCAAGATCGCAGCGCAGCGGACCGGCATCTCTCGGGAAAATAGCACGCCGACCGTTGCTCGGGTATCACGACGGGCCGCTGTTAGAATTGCGGCTTGCCCGGCGGAACTCGAAAGCTTGCGATCGGCGCATACCTGCTGATTCTCGGCGGCGGCGCCGTCGCGCTGGCGCAAATCGCCTGGAACAGCGTGACCGGCTACCGCAGCGCTTACGCCATCGAGGCCGATCTGCCGGGCGGCCCGCCGCTGACACGGCGCCTGCTGCTTGTGGTTCTCGACGGCGTCTCGGAGGACGCCTCGCGGCACATGCCCGCCCTCGAGGCCTTGGCCGCGCGCGGCTCTTCGGGCGTCGCCGTGGTCGCGATGCCTTCGCTGTCGAACCCCGGGCGCGGCGTGATCTCGACCGGCGCCCTGCCGGAAGTCAACGGCGTGACGAACAATGCGCGATACAGTCCGCCGCCGGTCGATTCGATCTTCTCCTTGGCGCAAAGGGAAGCCGTGCCGATCGCCGTGTTCGGCGGCGACTTCTGGCCGCGCGCGTTCGGCGAATATCTAGGCGATCAGGTGCGCACGTTCGATAAGGAGCTTGGCCCGTCTCCGGGCCCCGAGCGCCTGATTGAATGGCAGGCGCAAGTCTGCCGGGACATGGTCCCGTTTCTCGCCGGCCAGCATAGCGGACTGCTCGTCGCGGGTCTCACGGCGACCGACGAGGCGGGGCACGACTTCGGCGGCGAATCGCCGGAGTACTTTCAAGTCATCGCCGAGGCCGACCGCTGCCTGGCGCGGCTGATCGACACGCTCGATGACGGCGAGACGACGTTCATCGTCACGGCCGATCACGGCCACATTCAGCGCCGCGGTCACGGCGGCCATGGCGGCGGTGAGGCGGTGGTGCGGCATGTTCCGCTGGTGCTGGCCGGCCGTGCGATCGCCCAGGGCGGCCGATTGGCCGGCCAGTCACCTCGACATTGCGCCGACGATCGCGGCGCTGCTCGGGTTGCCGTTACCGGCGAACAGCCAGGGCGGGATTCTGTTCGACGCACTCTCTATCGATGCGGACACCCGCGCGGCGCTGGAGCGGCGCCTGGATCAACAACAAGTGCTGCTCGCCGAAAAGCTTCCCGACCGCGCCGCCGGAATGGCTCGGGAGCGGCAGAGCCGGGCGCCGGCGGCGCTGCTCGCCGCGCTGTGGTTTATCGCAACCTTGCTTTGGGCGCCGCGCGGCGCTTCGCCGGGCCGCTTGGCCGCGGCTCTGGGGGCTTACTTTCTCTGCTATTTCGCCCTGTTTCGGGTCTTCGGCTTGGGTTATTCGCTCAGCGACGTCGTCCGCGAGGAGTACCTCAACGCGTTCTTTTTGAAGAATGCGGCGGCGGCGGGAGGCGGGATCGTCGTCGCCGCGCTGCTCTACCGCGGACAAATCCTCCGCACGGCGGTCGCCGTCGTCGCGCTCGTCGGGCTGCGGGTCGCCTGGGTGTGGTACGACTCGGGCCTGCTGATGCGGGCCTACATGCTCGACCTCGACCAGGCCTTCATGGCCTACATGGACCTGCTCGAGATGTTCGCCGCGGCCGTTGCGGCGTGCTTGTGGACCGCGTTTGCGGCCATCGCGGTTAGGCGGCGTGTGCGGCAGTCTTGACGCCGAAGCGACCTTTCGTCGGCTTCACCAGCCGTTCGAAGTCCGCGTAACGCATGCGGATCAGGTCGCGGTGGGTGCCCGCATTGAAGGCGAAATCCTCGTCCATCGCGAGTTTGTTGTCCACGTAGACGGGCAAGTCGTAGAGATTGCCGAACGGCGGCATCGCGCCGGGTTCGCAATCGGGAAACAGTGTGGTGAATTCGGCCTCGGTGGCCAAACCGGCTTCCTGGGCCCCGGCGAGATGCATCAAATCGTCAAACGCGACGTTCTGCGACGCGGACACGACGGCCAGGGCTATCTTTCCGTCGATCTTGACGGCGACCGGCTTGGCCATTTCCCGGCCTGGAATGTGAGCCGCCTGAGCGACTTCCGACGCCGTGTACGCCGGGGAATGCTCCATGACGACGTATTTGACGCCGTTGTCATCGAGGAACTTCTGAATTTTCTTGCGTGCCATGGCTCCCTCCTTTCGGCTGTCGCCAACCATGGTAAGGATGCACGAGCGGCGCCAATCGCTACCGCGCCGCGTGAGGAATCAACCCTGACGCCTGGCGGTCGCCCGCGCCCGCAGGTTGGCGACGCCCGCCGTCGGACGGTCGTCGGTCACGGTAAACAGCAGCACTTCTTCGAGCCAGTCGTGGGCCGTGCCGTCGGGGTCGTGAGAGGCGGCGGTGAGCGTGTACTCGTGGGCGCACAGGTCGCAGGCGAAGCGGAAGCTCAGCTCCACCGAATCGCCGGCCGAGCAGGGGCCGAACCGCAGCTTTTCGAGCTCGGTGTTGGTGCCGTAGACGGTCACGCCGACGCGGTTGCGAATCAGGATTCCAACCACGGGCTCGGCGACGTCGCCTAAGAATTCGAGCGCGATGCGCACCTCGCAGCTCTCGCCGCTGCGAACAACGGCCGTGGGCGCCGCGTTTTCGCCCAGCAGCTCGAGCGAAATCAACCGCGCCCGGCCGTCGCCGCGGCGCGCATAGCCGGGGAGCTCGGCGCTGCCGGCATGCGCTCTTAGACTCTCGCCGATGCCGGCGCGCAGCAGCGCGACGGTCTCGTGGGGATCGCCGCGCCGCTCGACGCCTTGTTCGCCGAGCACGATGATCTCGTCGCATACGCCTTCGAGGAACCCGAGGTCCTGCGACGCCAACACGACCAGTCGCCCCGCGCGCGCCGCCCGGATGCAGTCGAGGCGCGCTCGAGCCTGAAATTCAGGCGTCGCGAGGGACAAGCCCGGCCCGATCGCCACCGCCGGGGCCGAAGACTCGAGGGCCGCCCGCACCGCCCGCTCCACGCGCCCGGCCTCGGGCTGATGGAAGCTCGAAGCGGCCACGTGCGCCTGACCGTCCGCGCGCTCGGCCAGCTTCGCGATCTGCGCCGGATCGCCGGTCACGCCGACGATCGAGCCGTCGAGCAGCTCCAACTCCCAGTCCGGGAAGGCCAAGGGCATAAGCCGCCATTGTAGCGGCGGGACGGCGCTGCTCCTGCATCCGATTTGTGCCGCCGGGCCGGAGCGACGAGCTAGAATTGTCCGCATCAATACGAGTGACGGTTGCACGGAGGCAATGAATGATGGTGATAGCGGCGGCCCTGCCAGGAACGCGCGCGGCGGCGGGATATGACGTGGACGAGATCGAGCGGCGGCTTGCCAAGGGCAAGGGCGTTCAAGGCGTCGCGAAGGCCGATCTGCCGACCCCGTCGCTGATCGTCGACCTCGATGCGCTGGAGTTCAACATCGCCGCGATGGCGCAGCACGCGAAGAGCAACGGGGTGAGCCTGCGGCCGCACGCCAAGACCCACAAAACGCCCGAAATCGCTCGCCGCCAGATCGACGCAGGCGCACTTGGCGTGTGCTGCGCCACGATCCGCGAGGCCGAGGCGATGGCCGACGCGGGCATCGGCGGTCTGCTGATCACCGGGGAACTGGTGGGGTCCAACAAGACGGCCCGCCTGATCCGGCTCACCAAGAAGCTGCCCGAGACGATGGCGGCGGTCGACAATCCGCAGCACGCGGAGTGGCTCAGCGAGGCGGCGCAGGCCTCCAAGGTCACCCTCAACATCATGATCGACATCGATCCGGTCGGCCGCCGGACTGGAATCGAGCCGGGCCCCAAGGCGGTCGATTTGGCGAAGACAGTCGACGCGCTGCCGGGCTTGGCGCTCAAGGGCGTTCACGGCTACTCAGGCGCGTCGTCGCACGTCGTCGGCTGGGAGAAGCGCAAGGAGCACTCGGTCCAATACATGACGCCGGTGGTCGAATCGTTCGCGGCGATGAAAAAGGCCGGCCTGCCGGCGACGATCATGTCCGGCGCCAGCACGGGCACCTACAACATCGACGCGCAACTCGACGGGATGACCGAGCTGCAGGTCGGCTCCTACGTCTTCATGGACGTCGATTACCGCAAGATCGGCTGCCGCTCGGGCGACGTCTATACGGACTTCAGGCCCTCGCTTACGGTGCTCGCCACGGTGATGAGCAAGAATCACCCCGACATCGCGACGATCGACGCCGGGCTCAAGTCGTTCGCCACAGACCGCCAGTTCGGCCCCGAAGTGCTGGGGATACCGGGAGCGACGTACGGATTCAACGGCGACGAGCACGGCCGGCTGTTCCTCGACAAGGCCGAGCGCGACGTGAAGCTCGGCGAGAAGGTCGAGCTGATCGTGCCGCACTGCGATCCCAACGTAAACTTGTACGACCGCATCTATGCGTGCCGCGGCGATCAGGTCGAAGACGTTTGGAAGATCGCGGGGCGCGGCAATATCTAAGCGAAAAGGACAATCGAACACAGATGCAGATTATTGGAGCGGGAGTGGGGCGCACGGGCACCTACTCTCTAAGGGTCGCCCTCAACCGGCTCGGTTTTGGTCCGTGTCACCACATGGAGGAGGTCATACAAAATATGCCCTCCCAGGTTCCGCTGTGGTCCCGCGCCGTGGCCGGAGATCCGGATTGGGAAGCGATTTTCAGCGGCTATGAAAGCGCGGTCGACTGGCCGACGGCGGGCTTTTTCCGCGAATTGGTCCAGGCTTATCCGGAGGCCAAGTTCGTGCTGACGCACCGCAGCCCGGAGAGCTGGGCGGACAGCTTTTCGTTGACGATCTACAAGCTGCTTGGCGAAAGAGACAAAATGCCGCCGGAAATGAAGGACTGGCTCGATATGGGCGAAGCCGTCATCGCGAAGACGGGGTTTCCCGCCGGCCTAGAGTCGCGATGAATTGATCCAAGCCTTCGTGGCGCACAACGAGGCCGTCAAGGCAACCATTCCGGCGAACCGGTTGCTTGTCTACGAGGTCAAGGAAGGTTGGGAGCCGCTGTGCGCGTTCGTTGGAGCCCCCGTACCCGATGAGCCGTTTCCGCGGACGAACAACCGCGCGGAATTCTGGGATTTGGTGCAAGGCGCATAGCGCGGCCAGCGCAAAGACATGGGGCGCGACGGGCGAAGTCGCGTCAACTGCACGAGGCCGGGTCAACGGTTAGGGTCGTGGATTTGGCGGCCCCGGCGAAAAAGCCAATGACCGCTCCAGCGCCCGCCAGCCCCGCGGCGGTCAGCGCCGCGGCGGCGTCGTTGGCTTCGTTGGAGAAGCGCACGCCCAGAGCCAGGCCCGCCGCCAAGCCGCCGCCCGCGCCGATAGCGGTCCAAAGCCCGCGCCAGGAGCTGCGCTTGATCCGGACTTCGGAGACGTCTGAACAAGCGAACTGACGGCCGTCGACCGTGAGCTCGCGGCCCTCGACTCGCTCGAGCCGGCCCTTTGCCGAGCTTCCGTCACGGAGGCGCACGACAGCGCGTCGGTCCTCCAGCCCTTTCAGCTCGTCGAAAGGCTCCGCCGCCAACGGAGTAAGGGCCAACACAGCCGCGAACAAGGCTCTCAGCGGAGAGGGCGTTCGGATTCGGTGCATCTCTGAAGAAATTGGGCCGCCGCCCCCTCGTTACGGCGGCCCTAGATCCAAGATAACCTGACGTCGGGCGGTCGGAAATAGCCGCCCGCGGCTAGGCCTGCGCCCGAAAACGGCGGCGACGAAAAGCCGAACGCGCGGTCAGCCGGTTTCGCCGGGCTCGTAAGGAAAACGATTGATCTCCTTGATGCAGGCCGCAAGCGCCGCTTCGAGCGAAGGTCCCCAGCCTGTGGGCGTGTAGGGACCCGTGCTCTGGTTGGTCTGTTTGTCGGATTGCGCGAAGAATCGCAGCGGCCCCGCGCCCGAATCGACCGCATGCTCACGGACGGTGATCGCAAACTCGACTTCGGTCTCGCCTTGCTTTTTGAGAGCGACGAAATGGTGGAGCTTGACAAGCTCAGTGCCCGACTCGCTGCCGATGAATTCCCAACCCATTGCTGAACCTCGCTAAGGAGCTCAAGGACCGCGGCGCGGCCCTGAGACAGCGGCAAGCATAGCGCAATGCCCTCGCGCCGGCGGACTTGCAGGAATGATTCAGACCCGGATCGCCCGCGCGCGGAGCTTTTCGTAGTGCGGGCGGCAGGCTTCGAGCAGCGGCTTCAGGCGCTCCGGGAAGGGGTCGGTCTTCGGCTTGAAGGGTAGGAAGCCGGTCGATTTGTGGACGTTGTGGTACCAGTGCTTCGCCCAGACGCCGTCTTCGGGCTTGGGGCCGGCGGGCCATGAGAGCATGGCCGGATCCCACGGGACGCCGACGCGGCGGCAGAATTCCTCGAGCACGGCCGCGGGGTTGTCGAGCAGCTGTTTGGAGTCGATCACCGCCGGACTCTTACCCGCGGCCTCCAGCTCATCGAGCAGGTCGGTTTGCATCTCGAAAGCCGTGTCGAGCAGGGTCGGCTCGGGGACCTGCACGGCCAGCGAGGGCAGCATCTGCTCCGGATCGCGCGTCAGAAAGACGTTCACCAGGTCTTTGAGGAACGCGCGGTCGACCCCGTACAGATGGTGCCCCATGGACTTGAGGAACAGCACGGGGCGGTCGCAGGGTCCCAGGATGACCTGCCGGACGGCCTCAGCGGCGTCGGCGCTTTGCGAACGCAACACGTCCGCGCGGCCGGGATGCTCGATGCCCGTGGCCGTCAAGTAGTGGGCGTACAACGGCTCGTCCACAGCGCGCGTATCGGCGCGCTGGGCGAATGCGTACATCAAAGCTGTCGAGACGTTCCGCGGCCCCGACCACAGACAGATCCTTACCGTCTCAGGCATTGCGCCTCGGGATCTATCGTACGGTCTTTTCGAGGGATGAAGCGAACGGGTCGGGTGCGGGGCAAATGGGAGGGAGGTTAGGCGGCGATCTCTGCGACTGCGAGGCGCGCCTGCTCCTTCCGAGCCAAATCTCGTTCAGCCTGGGTCTGCGTGTAGCCGAACCCAAGGGTGTCGATGTGATGGCCGTTCCACTCCGTAGCCGGAACGCGGGCGGCCCACCAGCCCATCTTGTAGTACGACTTGAAAAACGTCAGCTTGGTCTGCATCTGGACACAGATCTCCTTCCAAATCAGAATACACCACATTGCCGTGGTGTCAAGTTACAAATTCGTTTCGCGGCGCCCTTTCAAAGCCGGGTACAATGCCTGGCGTGAAGCGCGTTTGGATCTGTTTCATTTGCTTGCTGGCCGCTTGCGCGGGCGCTCCTGAAGCCGGCCAAGAGGCGCAGCTTGAAAAGACTGCTGTCTTCGAGGCCGGCACGCACGGGTACGCGCACTTCCGCATCCCCGCCATCGTCGTCTCGCCGGACGGAACGCTGCTGGCGTTCGCCGAAGCGCGCAAGAACACGGGCGGCGACTGGGGCCCGATCGACTTGGTGATGCGGCGCTCGAAAGACCGCGGCGCGACGTGGGACGAGATGAAGGTGATCGCGCACGTCGCCGGCGAGATCCAGCAGAACCCCGTCGCTCTGGCTCAGAACCTGGCGAAGCCGGGCGAGGTGACTTACAACAACCTGGCGCCGATCGTCGACAAGCGGCAAGGCGTCGTGCACTTCCTGTTCTGCATCGAGTACGCGCGGGTTTACTACATGCGCACCGCGGACGACGGCGAGACGTTTACGACCCCGGTCGACGTGACGGCGGCATTCGAGGCGTTCCGGCCCGACTACGACTGGAAGGTCGTCGCGACGGGGCCGGGGCACGGCATCCAGCTCGACAACGGGCGCCTGCTCGTACCGGTTTGGATGTCGAACGGCACGGGCGGCCATGCGCATCGGCCGTCGGTCGCGGCCACGATCTACTCCGACGACCACGGCGCGACGTGGCAGCGCGGCGAGATCGTGGTGCGCCATCCGGAGCTCGTCAACCCGAGCGAGACGCTGGCGGTGCAACTTGCCGACGGCCGCGTGATGCTCAACATCCGGCACGAGTCGGTCGAACATCGGCGCGCGATCACGGTGAGCGACGACGGGGCCGGCGGCTGGTCGAAGATTCGCTTCCAGCCGGAGCTGCTCGAGCCGGTCTGCATGGGCAGCTTGATGCGGCTCTCGACGACGAAAGATTCCGACAAGAACCGGCTCTTGTTCGCCAACCCGGACAGCGATGAACCGCGCGACCCGGCGGACCCCGACGGGAACCGCAAGCGCCAAAACGTGAGCGTGCAGTTGAGCTACGACGAGGGCGCATCGTGGACGGTGAAGAAGGCGCTGGAGCCGGGGCCGAGCGGCTACTCGGACCTAGCGGCGGGGCCGGACGGAACGATCTATTGCTTCTACGAGCGCGGCGAAGTCGAATCGGGACGCAACTACACCAAGAGCCTGACGCTGGCGCGGTTCAACCTGGAATGGCTGACGGACGGCGCGGATTCGCTGTGAAGCGATTTCGCCGTCCGTAGCCGCGCGTGAAGTAGGGCCTCGCCGCCGCGGACTATTCCGGCAGATCCATCGCCGGGTTGGCGTCGAAAAAGTCGAATGGCCGCAGCTCGAAGCTGTGCCACATCACGGGCATCACAGGCCAATCTTCGGCGCGCACCAGATGGTGCATGCCGATGGTGTGCCATAGAACGATGTCGGTGTTATCGATGCCGCGGTCGTTCTGCGTCCACTCCGGCAGGCCTTGGTCGGGCGTGCTGAGCGTGGGGTAATCTCCGGCGGGGAAGCGTTCGGCTGCGTTGAACGGCGTCACCCAGAGATGGTGCTCGATGAAGCGGGCGCGGCGGCGCGGATAGTCGTCTTCGCTCAACAGCGTCTCGGTGGTCCGGCCGGGCATGAGCTGATAGCTGGTCGGGTAGCCCACCTTGTTCTTGCGGGTCGTGCTGACCATGCGCCAGAGGGTCGGCTTGGCGAGCTCGATGTTGAGCTTCGCGTCGCTCCCTTGGCGCACGACAGCGCGGGCCTTGCGCGGGATCGGGTCGCCGGCCTTCCAACCCCAGACGAGCGCCTTGGGCGGCTCGACCAGGCTCACGAGCGAGAAGCGCGTATCGCGGTCGAGCTTGCCGTCGGCGTCGAGAGTCTCGAGGACGGCCCAGTATTCCTGGAAGCCAAGGGGGTCGAGCGGGTGTTGCGGCTGTTGGGCGGCTAGTTTGAAGGCGAACGCGAACAGCAGAACGAAGGGGGCCAGGCGACGCATTGCGGTGCTCCTGTCAGGTCCAAGGTCGCCGCGCAAAGGTAAGTTTTCAGCGCCGCTAGCGAAGGAACTCTTCGAGCTGAATGCGGGCGTCGGTCTTCTCGTCGCGGTATTTGACGATGATCGGCGCGTAAAGCGAGAGATTCCACTCCTGGCCCTTGCCGGAAGTGAAGGGGCGCGAGCCGGGCACGACGACAGCGCCCTCGGGGATGACCAGCGGGCTGTCCCCGTCGGCTTTGTGGACCAAGCCCTTGACGACGTCGTAGACCGGCGTTGAGCGCGTGAGCACGGTTCCGGCGCCGAGCACGGCGCGGGACTTGACGATCGTCCCTTCGTAGACGCCGCAATTGCCGCCGACCAGCACATCGTCTTCGATGATGACCGGCAAGGCGCCGACCGGCTCGAGCACGCCGCCGATCTGAGCCGCGGCGCTCAAGTGACAGCTCTTGCCGATCTGCGCGCAGCTCCCGACCAGGGCGTGAGAGTCGACCATCGTGCCGTCGCCGACGTAGGCGCCGACGTTGATGTACATGGGCGGCATGCAGGTGACGCTCTTGCCCAGGAACACGCCGTCGCGGATCGACGAACCGCCGGGCACGATGCGGACCGAGTCCGCGAGCTCGAGCCGCCGCGGCGGGTAGGTGGATTTGTCGAAGTACTGCAGCCGCGAGCCTGCGCTGGTCATCTCGACCGAGCGGCCCATGCGGAAGCCGATCAGAATGCCGCGCTTGACCCAGGCGTTGACCTTCCAGCCGGCGGGCGCCGATGCGTCAGGCTCGGCGGCGCGGGCCTTACCGGAGTTCAGGGCGGCTTTGAACTCCTGGAAGGTCTCCATGTCGGTGTGGTTGTAAGTTTCCGGCGCCTTGCGGAACAGGTCTTCGATCAGCGATTCGAGCATGAGGGCATTAGTTTCGCGCAAAGCGGCGGCGGTTCGCTGTCCGCCGTCGTCAGAGGAGGCTAGGTCTTTTTCTTTGACAGAGCATTCACGACGGATTGAACTCTGGTCGCTTGGATCGCCTGCGCGCCGGCTACGGCCTTGCGCACCGTATCGGCGGCCGCACGCGGGTCGGCGCGAATGGCCAGCAGCTTCTCGGCAATCTCGTCTCCGGTCGTTTCTTCAATCTGCAGGTACCAATCGCCGAGGCCGATATCGTTCCACATCTGGCCCTTGATACCGTCCTCGGGCTGGTGGACGTACATGCAGGGCGTGCCCTGCACGGCCGCGAGGATCGGCGAGTGGCATTCGCAACTGACGACCGTGACGGCCCGGGCGTAGACGGATGCGGCTTCGTCGGGGAGCCAGAACTCATGCCGACGCACCACGCTCGGCTTGACGTCATCGGGCAGCGGGTTGAACAGCAGCGGATCGATGATGTCGGTCTCGTACGTCATCTCGGGACAGAGCAAGGCCTTGCCGCCGGTCTCGCGGACCCAGCGAACGATCGCTTGACGAAGCTTGGCGTGGTCGGTCTCGGCGTGCTCGGCGTTGATCCGCTCGCGGCGGTCGATCTCGTCCTGGGTCCAGTTGACCTCGCGGATCCGGTGATAAGGCGTCAGGCGCAGGCGCGGCACGACAGCGATAAAGGAGTTGGGACCAAGCCCGTTTTGAGAGAGAAAATTGACCGATCTGCCCTCATCGCGCATGTCGAAGCTAAAGGCGGCGTCCGGACAAAAGCCGAGATCAGGACCGTGAACGCCCGCTTGCTCGAGATTCGCAAGCGAAGCGGTTTCGCGCGTGTAGACGAATTCCGCGGCGTTGAGCAGGTCGAGCAAGTCGGGGTCGAGCGAGCTGCTGGCGGCTTCGTCGTGGAGAGTAATGGTCACACCGAAGATGCCATAGGGCTTGCCCGTTCGTTTGCGCCACGCAGCGAGGTGGTCGCGCGCGACTACGCTGGGACCGGAGCCATGCAACATGAAATCCGCCTGCTCGAACGTGTCGGCCAGAGAGCTGTTGTCGGGCTCGCCGTCCTCGCCGATGTCGCCGGTCATTATCTGAATGCCGGCGAAGCGACGCCGCAGCATCTCGGCGACGCCGCGGTCCATGCCGTTCGACCAAAGAATGACATCGGCCTGAGGCACATGGTCCTGGAGCAGGCGGAGGAGGCCTGGGGTGTGCGCGATATCGCCGATATTGACGGTTTGCCAGCCGGAGCGGACAAGAATCTTGGGGCGACGAGCCCATTTTGGCGCGGAGGCGCAACGGGCGAGCGCGGCGGTCAGGGCGGCGAGAAAGGCGCGACGGCCGTTGGGCATCTGTCCGGAGGATAGCAACCGGACGCCGAATCTAATCCATCTCGACGAAATCGGAAGCGGGAGCCAGATCCTCGGGGCGGCCGACGTCGCGCCAGAAACCCTCGATAGCGTACCAGGCCACGGGCTTGCCCGAGTTGACGATGGCGTGAACGGCGTCGGTGAGCTCGTACTCGCCGCGCGGAGAACGATCAATACGGTCGAGCGCTTCGAAGATCGAGGGGCGAAAGACGTAGATGCCGGCGTTGTTCCAGTGCGTCGTCGAGGTTCCCTGCGGCGGCTTCTCGATGATCTTGGTGACGCGGCCCGCCGCGGTATAAACGGCCCCGCCCTGGTACGGGTCTTCGACCCACTTGACCGACAGAACCATCTCGGCGTTCTCGGCTTTCGCCAGGATTTCGCGATAGACGGCGGGGTCGACGAGGTTGTCGCCGTACACCATCAGAAACGGGTCCTCGCCGGCGAAGTCGCGCGCCAGCATCGCCGCCGAGCCGGTGCCGTCCTGCTGCTCTTGCGTGACATAAGTAAGCGTGGCGAGGGCGGGCGGATGGGCGGCGAAGTAGTCGGCGACCATGTGAGCCTTGTAGCCGACGACGATGAGGACTTCGCGGATGCCGGCGGCCTCGAGGCGCTCGATCTGGTGCGCCAACATCGGTCGGCCGCCCAGCGGCAACATCGGCTTCGGGCAGTCCTCGGTGAGCTCCTTCATCCGAGTGCCGCGGCCGGCGGCGAGCGTAACGGCTTTGGTAACAGCTCTCACGGGGACAGGATAGCGTTCCCAACGTTCCGAGCTCGGGTGCGAACCGAAACACTCCGCACGATGCAGTACATCTACAAGATGAACGCCATTGTCCCAAGCGCAGCTCCAGCGAGAATTCGAAACGGCCGCGAGGCCAAGCTCCCGCTTCAAGAAGATTCTCGTATTCGCCGGCGGCGACTCCGCCGCCGCGTTGCGGCAGGCGGATCGCTTGGCGGCGGAAACCGGGGCGGCCGTCACCCTTTGCGACGTGGTGGAACAACCCACGGCTTGGCGGGCCGCGCTGCGCAGATCCAACGTCCGAAGACTGCTCGCTTCCGGAGCGGACGCCAGGCTGCGAACCCTCGCTCGGCCCTTCCGGCGGAAGGGTCGTGACATCCGCACGAAGATCCTATCCGGCCGCACCGCCGCGACGGCGCTGGCCCGCGAAGTGCGCCAAGGCGACCACGACCTGCTCATCAAGACAGCGGGCGCGCGGGGAAGGCCGCGGCCGGCGCGTTTTGGCGTGTCCGGCGACCTGCAACTGCTGCGGCGCTGCGGCCGCCCGGTGATCCTCGCGCGGCGAGGGCTCGCGGAGACGGCAGGGATGCTCGTCGCGGCCATCGCGCCTCCCGTGGAGGGACAGCACGCGAAGAACATCCCCAATTCCCAAATCCTCGATACGGCTGTCGAGCTAGCGGCGCTCGAAGGCCTCGAATTGCACGTCTTACGAGCTTGGCGCGCTTACGGTGAAGCCGGCGAGTACATTCACGCGAGCCGGGACAAGTTTTGGGCCGCGCTGGAGCGCTTTCTCGAACCCTACCGCCCGTGGATCCGCGCCGAACAAGTTCATCTGCTGCGCGGGCACCCTTCGACGGTCATCCCGCGCTTCGCCGCCGAGCGCCGCATCGACGCTCTCGTCATGGGCGGCGGGTCCCGCCGGCGCATCGCCGAGATCTTCGTCAGCGACACGACGGAGTTGATCGTCAACAACACGCAATGCTCGATCGTCGCGGTCAAGCCGCAAGGAAATTCATTTCACGGCGATCTCGATCGCGGCGGCGCGTGACTTGCCGGCCGCATCGGTGGCGCGCGCTTCGATCTTGCTCAGGCCGGGGCCAGACCGCTGAGAACGTGCGGCGACGCAGCAATGCGCGAGGACAAAGGAGGAGCCGATCGGAACCGCCCAAGCCTAGTCGAGGCGGCGGGGCCCAGCGCGCCCCCGTCCGGATCGCAACTCAACCGGCCGCGACGGGAGCTTCTTCGACCAAATCGCCCTTCTCGAGATGCCGGATCACGTGGGCGTATTCGGCCGCGTGCGGATCGTGCGTGACCATGATGACCGTCTTGCCGTGGTCGGCGTTCAAGCTGGTGAGGATTTCGAGGACGTCCTTGGCGGAGGCGGCGTCCAGGTCGCCGGTCGGCTCGTCGGCGAGCAGGATTTTGGGGTCGGTGACGATGGCGCGCGCGATTGCGACACGCTGCTCTTGGCCGCCCGACAGTTGGCGCGGGTAATGATCGAGGCGATCGCCAAGGCCGACCAACTCCAGAGCAGTCTGAGCGTGGGTGCGCCGCTCGCGCTTCGACAAGCCGGTCAGCAGCAAGGGCAGCTCGACGTTCTCGAGCGCGGTGAGCACCGGGATCAGGTTGAACGTCTGGAAGACGTAGCCGACGTTCTCGCTGCGCCACGCCGCCAGCTCTTTCTCGTTGAGCCGCGTGATGTCTCTGTCGAGAACCTCGATGTCGCCGGAAGTCGGCTTGTCGATCCCCGCCACCAGGTGGAGCAGCGTCGATTTACCCGAGCCGGACGGGCCCATCAGACAGAAGAACTCTCCGGCGGCGATCGACAGGTCGACCTCGTTGAGGGCCGTCACGACGAAATCGTCACGGCGGTATTCCTTGGTCAGGCTGCGAAGTTGAACGGCTTGGCTCATGGGGTAGCGGCTCCCTTGCGGCGAACGGCGGCGCCGTCTTCGAGGTCCGGCGCGGGGTTGAGGATCAGCTCCTCGCCGCCGCTCAAGCCGGAGACGATCGTGGTTGTGCCGCGCGACGTTTTGCCGGTCTCGACTTGGCGGGCGACGACTTTGTCGTTCGCGAGCAGAAAGACTTGTCCGTCGCGCACGGCGTTTTGCGGAATCTCGATCACGGGCTTGCGCGCCGGCTGCTCGGCGGTCTGCTCAGGCGCGAGGAAGGCGACGTTGGCGTTCATCTCGGGCCGCAAGAAACTGTCGGGCTCGAGAATCTGCACTTTCACCTGGACGGTCGCCTTCTGGCGGTCGGCTTCGGGCGAGATCTCGACGATCTCGCCGCGGTATTCGCGGTCGCGGAAGGCGTCGGTGGCGAGCGTCGCCGACTGACCCATCGAAAGCTTGGCGAAGTCGTCTTGGCTGATGTCGAGCTCGACCTGAATGTCGTCGAGGTCGGCGAGCGAGACAACGTACCCTTTAGCGCCGCGGTCGCCGACGAAGCCGGTCGTGACGAACTCGCCCACTTCGACGTTGCGCTCGAGGATCGTGCCGTCGACCGGCGCCTTGATCACCGTCGCATCGAGCTGCGTCTTGACGAAGGCGAGCTCTCCCAGCGCCTGCTCCACCTGACCGCGGATCGCGTCGATCTCTTCCGAGCGCGGCCCGATGCGGATCAACTCGTAGGAGCGGTCCAGCGAATCGACGCGAGCCGCTTGGGCGTTGTACTGTTCGCGCGAGCGGTCGAGCTCTTGCTTGGCCACGACGCCGGCCGCGGTAAGCTCCTTTGCGCGGTCGAGCTCGAGCTTGAGCCGCGCCAAGTCCGCTTTCCCTTCCGCGAGGGTCGCCCTCGAGCGCTCGATCTCTTCCGGCCGGCTGCCGGCCTCGAGCTCGGCCAAGCGCGCTCGGAGCGCGGCGAGATTGCCTTCGGACTGGCGCACACGGGCGCGAAACTCGTCGTCTTCGAACCGCACCAAGACCTGGCCCTGCTTGACCGCGTCGCCCTTTTCGACGCCGATCCAGGCCACGCGGCCCACGACCTTCGAGGCGACTTCGATCTTGTGGTGCGGCACGATATAGCCGGCGGCGTTGAGCACGACGGGATCGCCCGAAACGCCGGCGCTCGCCGCCTCCACTCGCGTCGTTTCGACTTCGAGGCCGCCGCCGTCGGAGAGGAAGCGCCAGGCCCCGAGCCCGAACAGCAGAAAGACGCCGAGCAGGATCCACCACTTCGACCAGCGCGGACCGTCGTCGGCGCGGCGCCGGCCGCGGTCGATCTTCAGGCTTTCGAGCTCTTTGTTGAACTTTTTCGCCTCAGCCATAGCCGACTCAAAGCTCCCGCAGGGAGCCCAAGATGGTCCTGCGCGCAGCCATGCGGGCGGGCAGCAGGCCGCCCAGCAATCCCATCACAGCGGCGAAGGCGACGCCGAGCGCCATGCTCTCGGGCGTGACATGAAACGAAAACGTCGTTTCTGAAAACGTCATGTTGTTGCCGATGCGGCTCTGCACTCCATTAAGCGGCAACACCAGCAATACCCCGACAAGGCCGCCGATCACCGCGATCAGCAGGGACTCCAGAACAAAGCTGGCCATTACGCTCCAGCGCGAAAAGCCAAGCAGCCGCAGGGTGCCGATCTCGCGGCCGCGGCGCGCGACGGCCGTATACATCGTGTTCATCGCGGCGAAGCAACTGCCGATGGCCATGATGGCCGCGACGAACATGCCCAGCGACTCGACCGGGGCGGCGGACGACATCTGCTCGGCGTAGTAGTCGCGTTCGAGCTTGCCCTCGAGCGCCACGCGTTGATCGTTCTTGACGCGATCGATCAACGACAGCGCGGCGGCTTCGTCCTTGGCGCGCACCAACACCGAGCTGCGCGTCGAGCCGCGTCCGAGATCGGTCGTCGCCAGATTCCCGTCGACCCAGATTTCGCTGTTATAGGCGGATCGCCCGTCGCGGAAGACTCCGACGACCTTCCAGTCGCCGCGGCCGTACGGGATCATATCGCCGATGTCGGTACCGGCGCGGACGGCGTTGACGCCCTCGCCGACGATCATCTCGCGCTTGCCCGGCTCGAACCAACGTCCGGAGACCAGTTCGATGCCGTCCCGCATCTTGATTCCCATGGGCGACAAGCCGCGCACGTTGACGTTGCCGAGGGTCTCGTTCGGATCACCGCCGCGCAGGGGCAGCGAAGCGACGGAGACGACCTCGTGCGAAACCATCGGCTCGCCGTCGAGCTGGGCGACCTCGTCGAAGAACTTGATGACGTTGAATTTGTCCTGCTGCACGCCGCTGACCAGCTCGGCGGTCGCGCCTTGGCGCATGACGATGATTTGATTCGGGTGGCCGGTGATCGCAAGGGCGCCCGTGATGCCGTTGACCAGCGCCAAAATGCCCAACAGCACGGCGACGGTCAAGCCGATCCCCAGCGCCGTCATGATCGTCGTCGTGTAGCGTTCGCGCAAGTTGCGCAGGTTGTAGCTGAAGGGAATCGCCATTTGACTAACTCAGCCGGTGTGACGCAACGCTTCCGTAATGCGCATCCGCGAAGCGGTTATCGCCGGCGCCAGCGAGCTGACGACCCCGATCAGCAGCGCGGCGCCCAGGCACACGGGCACTCCCCACAAAGGCAGGCGAAAGCCGGGGAAGAAACCGACCATCACCTTCGCCAATACGAGGCTCGCGGCCCAAGCCAAGGCTACGCCGAGAATTCCCCCGATGAGCGAAAGCAGCCCGGCCTCGGCGAGGATGACGCCCAGCACCGATCCGGAGCGGAATCCCAAAGTCTTGAGCACGGCGACTTCGCGAAAGCGTTCCCGCACGCTCATCGCCATCGTGTTCGCCGAAACCAGCATGATCGTGAACACAATCGCGCCCGCGATGCTCAGCAGGAAGACTTTGATGTTGCCCATCTGGCTGATGAACGAAAGCACGAAAGCGGCCTCGGTCTCGGTCTTGGTCGGCTCTTGCGCGTTGCGGAACGCCTCGTCGATCCTCTCCGCCACCTGCGGCACGATGTCGGACGAGGTCGTGCGCACGGCAAAAAAGCCGACGTTGTCGCGATAGCCCTGCGGCAGCCCCTCGTTGAGGTAGTCGAAATGGAAGTAGCTGCCCTCGCTGTTGGTGGCATCGTAGATGCCGCGGATCGTCAGCTCGAGGTCGGTCGGATAGATGTCGCCTTTGATGGTGATTCGCTGGCCCAGTTTCAAGCCGAGACGGTCGGCGGTCTGTCTGCCCACAACCATTCCTTGGCGGTCGTTCAGAAACGCCTCGTACTGATCCGGCGGCAACTGGAATTCCGGGTAGACGTTGAAGATCGTCTCGGGGTTGACCGCGAAGCGGGCGAAAAAGTGCTCCGGACGGTTGTCGATGTACTGTCCGCCAAACCAGTTTTGAGCGGCGACGGCCTCAACGCCCGGTATATCCGCAATCTTCCTTTCGTAAAACGCCGGGAGAGCCTGAGTCAACGACACCTTGTGCCGGGTAATCACACGCTGAGCCGACGCCTCGGAAGTATTCAAGAAGAAGAACGCCGCGTAGACCGAGAGCAAGATTCCCAGCAGGAACAGCGACACCGCGACGCTGAGGATCGTCAAGATCGTCCGGCGACGGTTGCGCCAAAGATTTTTGCGAACGAAGGGGAGTAGGTCGAGCATGTCGAACCCTCTCGCACGATTGTAGACGAACGCGGCGAAAAGGCGGTTTTCTCCTTCCGATTGCTATACTTCCATCGATCCAGGGGCCATCGGCTCCAGCGGCGTCAACGCTTCAAGGCGTCTTGTCGACGCTGCATATTCGTTTACGAGATTTGACGCTGGGATCGTTCCCTTAATTCGGACTCAAGGAGATTTTGTATGAACAAATACGGCAAGAGCATTTTGACCATCCTCGCCGGAGTGTTGCTGTTCGGCGCCGGGCTGCTTGTGGGCGCCGGCGGAATTGAAAAGCCCAGCTCGGTCATTCACGTTGTCACCGTCGACTGGAAGGCCGGAACGACCCCGGAACAAATCCAGGCGGCCTTGGACGGCGTCGCCGAGATGAGCTACCCCGGCGTCAAGCGCGTCTGGCTGCGGTCGATCAAATCCCAGACCAAGCAGGCGGCTTTCGTCATGGAGTTCGAAAGCGAAAAGGCGCTCGCGGACTACGCCGACAGCCCCGCTCAGAAGAAGTGGTACGAGCTGTATTTGCCGATCCGCGAAGAGTCGGTCACCAGCGATATCACAAACTGATCCGCGCGCTTACGAGTGTGCGTAAAGCTCTGGGGATCCCGATTCGCCCGCGGCGGCAACCGCGAGGCGCGAGCCGCGCGCGTCAGTAAGCGGTTTGTCATCAACGTCTTCGGTTGATCGACGACCCCTCCCTTACGGTCAGGGCTTCGCGGTTGTCGCTGTGGATGGGCCATCCGCTAAAGAGCCTGTGTGAAAGCGAGATGCTCGTGTTGCGCCCGCAAGGGCGGAGCAATCTTGGATCGCGTTTAGGACTCGGGGGTTCAACGCGGGCTATCAATTGCTTCGTCCTCGCGCCGGCGTTTCACGCAGACTCCTGTTCCGGACGCACCCTCACGGGCGCGGCTCTGTATCGCGTTTTAGGCGGGTTCCGTACGCTCCACCCCGGGGCGCGCGCGTTTTCACACAAGCGCTGCGTCACTGGATCTGGTCGGGATCGACCGGCGCTAGGTTCTTCACCGGGATCGTGACGGTGTTCGAGATAAAGAACAACTGCGCGATCGACAGCGGAGTTTCCGGGTCGTCGGGAAGAGACTCGTTGAGCCTCAGGTTGACTTGGTAAAGGCCGACAAAGCCCGGCGCCAACCCCGCGAATTGCAAGACCGCCGTGCGGCCGCCGGCCAACGCCGAGACGAAGTCCGAGGCGTTGAACGGGACGTTGAACAGCGGATCGGCGGGGGTCATCTCACCGCTCTCGAGGCCTTCGTCGCGCGGCAGCGGAGTCGTCAGACCGAGCCCTGACGCATAGAGGATGATGTTTTCGCCGGGGACGGCCGGGTTGTCGTCGGTGATCAACGAGAAGGCGATATTCCCGCAACACAGCGTCCCTTGACGGCCGGTCGCCGTGACCTTTGTGCTGTCGTCGCTGGAGCCGCCGTAAGTGATGTTGTTGCCGTCCTTGCCGGCTGCGCGAGCGGTGAGAATGATGACCGGAGGCGTCTGTCCGCCTTCGAGCGTGTCGCCCTCGACATTGCTTTCCATCGTGAACGAGGCGCCGTCGGAAGTCGAAATCGAGAAAGGAATATCGTTGCCGTCAGTGCCGAGCGAGCGGGCGACCACCTGCATCTGGGCCGGGCCGATGACGAGGAGCGATCGGGCGGTGACGAGCGGGTCGCCCTGGCCGGAGTTGATGATCTGCACCAAGATGTTGCGAATGGTTTCGAGCGTGTCGCCCGTTTGCACCGTGTAGGTGTACAGCCGGCCGCCGACGGAAATGTTGGCGACGTCGCCGGCGACGGGTTCGCCGCCGAACGTGATGGTTGCGCGGGCGGAGAAGAAGCCCTCGCGGCCTTGGCTGGCGATGACCTGGATGTCGCCGTCGCCCGCGTTGATCGCCTCGATCAGGCGATCGCGAATGACCTCGAGCGTGTCGCCTTGGCTCGTGGTGTAGTTGTACTCACGGCCGTTGACGATGGCCTTGACGGTGATGCCGGCGTCGACGCCTTCGTCGGTCGTCGCGGAGGGCGAAGCGATCGCGATGGTGCCGGTCGCGGGGCCCGCTGCGTGGAGCGCGACCGCGCGGCGCGGCTCGTTGCCGGGATAGGCGAACACGCCCGGGGCGGCGCGCGTATAGTTGCCGGCCGGCTCGGTGGTTTGCGGGATCAACTGCATGTCGTTGGCGCGCGCCGCGGCAACGGTTTTCGAGCCGTCGGAATTGCGCAGCCAGACATAGATGCTCAGGCCCACGCTGCGCTGGCCGGGATCGTCGAGAACCGCCCACGGCACCTGGAAGTTGATCTGGTTCGGCGTGACCGAGTAGAGCGGCGCTTGAATGCCGTTCACATAGACTCGCGCGCCGCCGAGCTCGGTTGGCAACATGCCGTCGGTCAGATTTGCCTGATAGACCTGATCGGAAAAGCCCTCTCCGAACAGCGCGGCGATCGTGCCGGGCGGCAACTGCTCGGCGTCGGAGCCGCCGGAAAGACGGCTGCCCGAAGCGCTGGTGAGGATGCCGGCGCCGCCGATGGAGGACGACAGCGTAATCGAGTTGCCGGGGCGGCCTCCGAGCAGCGCGGTGAGACGCACACGCGCCGGGAACGAGCCTCCCGCCAGCGTGTCGTCGGACAGCTCGGCCACCAGCGGGCTGCCGTCGGGAATGGAAATCGAAACGGGCGTGCCGTTGGCGGCGTCGCCGGCGGTGGGCGCAGTAATCAGCAGCGTGTTGACGTCGGCGGGGTCGCGCTCGAAGATGAAATCAGGGTTGCTGTCGCCGATAACGAAAAGGAAGCGGTCGACAACGATGAAAGCGCCGGGATCTTCCGGCGGACCGGGCGTCTCGACCGTGTACTCGTAGTTCCCCACCCGCAGAGTGATGCGGTCGCCGGCGCGGGTCTCGCCGGTGAACTTGATGCGCGCTCGGGAGAATGTTCCCGGGCCGTTGAAGGGGCGCGCGTCGACGAGGCGATACTGGTCTGCGTTGATCAGCTCGATCACGTGATCGCGGACGTCAGCCGCGGTCCAACCGGCCTCGGTGCGGAATTCATACTTGCGTCCGCCGATCAAGACCGTGACGAGCTGGTCTTCCGCGGTGGACTCGTTCCACTCGGCGTAACCGGTGGCCTTGACGGCGTAGCTGGCGGCGTTCACGATGCCGTCCTGGGCGATGAGCGGTTCGGCGGGCGTGAAGACCAAGACGCGCCTCGAGAACGGGTCGGTCACGTACAGATTCGTCCCGTCGAGCGCAAGGGAAGTCGGAGCGCGCAGGTGGCCGGGGCCGCTGGCGTCCTCGAGAGCGATGAAGTTCGGCTGACCGATGACGGTGTCGGCGGCGGCGCCGTTTTCTTGCGGGATCTCGTTGTAGACCAGGACGCGGTCGTTACCGCTGTCGGCGATAAACAAGCGCTCGCCGTCGGAGATGGCGAAACGCGGGAAATTGAGCGTGAACTCGCAGCGCTTCGGCCAGCGCGGCGTATTGATATCGTTCGGGCAAGTATCGTCCGGGTTTTCGGGGTCGGGCTCGCAGCGATCGATGGGCGTGGGGAAGATGTTGTCGTTCGGCGTGATCGAGCCGTCGTCGTCGAACGGGCCGATCTGCTCGCACATCTGATACACGCTGCGGCGGATGGAAGGCGTGGTGATGTCGTCGTCGTGATCGAAGAAGCCGGTCGTCTCGAAGTCCGGCTGGCCGATGACGACGTCGGCGGGAAAGCCGTTTTGCGTCGGGATGCTGAGGTAGATCACGACGCGATCGAACCCGAGGTCGGCGACGAACATGCGGTTGTTGCTCACCGTGACGGAGATGGGGTCGAGCAGGCGCTGCGCGTTGGGCGTGTAGTCGGATTGAGTGAGATCGGGCTCAGGTCGCGTGTCGAAGTCGGGCTGGCCCACGACGATGTCGGCGCCTTGTCCGTTCGATCCCGGGATGGAATTCCAGATCAACACGCGCGAGTTCTGCGTATCGGCGACGAATAGGCGGCCGGAATCGATCCAGACGCCTTGAGGGCCGCGCATGCCTTCGCGGGTCGTGTTGGGCTTGCTGGTCGACAGGTCGGGCTGGCCGAGCACGACGTCGGGCGGCGTGCTGTTATTGCTGGGGATGGACCGCCACAGCAGCACGCGATTGTTGTTGGTATCGGCGACGGCGAGCATATTGCCGTCGGTCGCAACGCCGGAGGGAGCGAACATGCCGCCGCCCTGGCGGCCCTGATCGAAGGTCGTGAAGTCGGGCTGACCCAGGACGACGTCGGGGACGCCGACGCAGGCGGGGCAAGCTTTGCCCTGCGGCAGCTCGGCCTCGAGCGCCGGAATGAAGCCGGACAGGTTGTCGTAGATCAGGACGCGATTGTTGATGGGCGAGGCGCCGATGCGGTTGCCTTCCGCGACGATCAACTTGTTTCCGGCCGCGGCAACGCCGCCCGCGGCGCCGATGACCGCACGACTGGAGGTCGGGCTGGCGCGGGTGAAGCTGTCCTGACCGATGACCAGACGGGCCCCTTGCCCATTCACGTAAACCGGTTCGGCGGCCAGCCAAGCGGCCGTACAGACGAGCGCGAGCGCCGCTCGCATCCACGCGTTTCTCATGCTGAAGACTTCCATTCGCTGCAACTCAGTACTTGTTCGCTCAGATACCTTTGACAATGCCGCCGTCGACCATCAGGCTCTCGCCGGTGATGTAACCGGCCTTTTCAGAGCACAGGAACGCGACGGCGGCGGCTAACTCTTCGGGCCGGCCGATGCGCCCAAGGGGCACGCCGGCGGCCATTTCTTCGACAATCTTTTCGCGGGGGCGGCCCTCGGCGCGGGCGCGGTCGGCGGCGCCGGACAGCAAGCGGTCGGTGGCCGTGAGCCCCGGGCCGACGTTGTTGAACAGGATGTTCGAGCGGCCGTACTCATTCGCCAGGGATTTGAGCAGGCCGACGACGGCCGCACGCACGCCATTGGACAGGATCAGGCCGTCGATCGGCTGGCGCACGGCGATCGAGGTGATCGCGACCACGCGTCCCCATTTTTGCTCTTCCATGTCCGGCAACGTCTCGCGGATCAAGTAGAGCGTGCTCAGGAAGCTCAGCTCGAAGGCGCGCTTCCAGTCGTTGGGGCCGAAGTCGGCGAAATGGCCGCGTGGCGGTCCGCCGCAGTTGGCGACGCAGATCGACACGGGGCCGAGCTTTGCGCGAGCGTCGGCGACGAACGCCTTGACGGCCTCGTAATCGGTGACGTCGACGGCCGCGGCGTAGACCGCGGCGCCGGTCGACGCCCGAATTTCCGCCGCCGCGGCCTCAATGGCGGCGGCGTCGCGCGAGCAAACGGCGACCTTGACGCCCTCCGCGGCCAGCGCTTCGGCGATCGCGCGGCCGATGCCGCGGCTGGCGGCGGCGACGACCGCAACGCGCCCTTTGATTCCCAAATCCATCCGTAAGTGTTGTTTTTCCTGAAAGTCCGCGACGAGGGCGGCGCGTACGCCGGGCCGACGTAATGACCCAATCCTTTATTACGTCAGTGTTAGCCGTCGGGGTTTCGTAAATAGGCGTCGTCGCCTCGCACCCAATCCTCGCGAACAGGGGCGAAAACGTCCATCGCCCGCGAATCCTCCAGCGCCACCACGCGATGCGGCTCGTCCGAGGGAATCTCGACGACTTCCCCAGGTCCGGCCTCGAGCGACCCGCCGTCGAACTCGAAACGCAGGCGCCCTTCGAGTACGTGGCTGAGCTGCTCGTTGTCGTGGCGGTGACGCGGCACAACCGCCCCCTTGTCGAGGTAGATGTGAGCCGTCGTCATCCGCCCGGTGTGCAGCACGCGTCGCGAGATGCCGGCGGACATCGCCTCGTGCTCTATGTCGTTCCAGCGATGAACCTGCATTGGACCCCGACCGAACCGCCCCGAGCGAGCTAACTCCTGCATTATACGGAAGCTAGCGGGCTTGTCGCCCGTATAGGGAAGTGTGGCTTCCCCTATACTGAGAGCGCTCGCCCCGAACTCATCGATTTCGATGAAGATCGTTTCAGCCGCCCTGTTGCTTGCGCTGCTCGGCTTGGGGACCGCGGACGCCCGCCCGGCTCGGGTCGTGGCGGTCGATGTCGACCAAGTGATTCACCCCCTGACGGCGGAGATCATCGATACCGCCGTGCGCCAAGCCAAGGCCGACGACGCCGCCGCCGTGCTCCTCCGCTTGGACACCCCGGGCGGGCTGCTGACCGCTACCGAACACATCATTCAGACGATCGTCGCGTCGCCGGTTCCGGTGGTGACATATGTCACGCCCAGCGGCGCCAAGGCCGCTTCGGCCGGCTTCATGATCCTCGTCGCGGGCGATGTCGCCGCCATGTCGCCGGGGACGAACAGCGGCGCCGCTCACCCCGTGATGATGGGCGGCGGCGAGATGGACGAGGTGATGAAGCAGAAGACCGAGAACGACGCTGCGGCGCGGATGCGGTCGCTGGCCGACAAGCGGGGACGCAACATCGAGGCGGCGGAAGCGGCCGTGCGCGAGAGCAAATCGTACACCGAAGAAGAGGCCCTGGAGCTGAACCTGATCGACCTGATCGCGAAGGACGACGCGGACTTGATGGCGCAACTCAACGGCCGCCGCGTGATTCGGTTCAACGGCGCCGAGACGACGCTCGAGCTCAGCGACGTCGAAATCGAGCCGGTGAAGCTGAGCTACCGCCAGCGCTTGCTGCTGCCCCTGATCGATCCCAGCGTGGCCTTTGTGCTGATGCTGGTCGGCGCGCTGTGCATCTACGTGGAGTTCACCAATCCGGGGCTCGTTTTGCCCGGCGTGCTCGGCGGCCTGTTCGCCATTGTCGGCATGATGGCGCTATCGTTGTTGCCGATCAACTGGGCGGGCGCGGCGCTGATTGTCTTCGGAGTCGGCTGCTTCATCGCGGAAGCTTTCACGGTGACTCACGGCGTGTTGGCGATCGGCGGAGCGGTCGCCATGACCATGGGAATCGTGATGCTCATCGATACGGACGTTCCGCAACTGTCGATCGGCTGGGGAACCGCGTTCGCGGTGACGGCGCCGTTCGCGGCGATCACCGTATTTCTGCTGCAGTTGGCGGTGCGCTCGTTCCGCAACAAGGTGGCGACCGGAACCGAGGCGCTGATCGGCTCGATTGGGACTGCACGGACGGAGATCGCCGAAGACGGGCGCGTGTTCATCCATGGCGAGTTGTGGAACGCGGAATCGGCATCGCCGATTCCCACAGGGGCGAAGGTTCGCATCGCCGACGTACGAGGTCTGCGGTTGACGGTGGAACCGGCCGACCGCGAACAGCGATAGGAGGCTGAGGCAACAAATGGAATTCGGTTTTGGTTGGATTTTTTTCCTTGTCATCGCGATCTACCTGTTCAACAGCATCAAGATCTTGGCCGAGTATGAGCGCGGCGTCGTGTTCCGGCTGGGGCGCTTGCTGCCCCAGCCGAAGGGGCCGGGGCTGGTGTTCGTGTTCGCACCCTTGGACAGAATGCAGCGCATCTCTCTGCGGGTCGAGACGATGGACGTGCCTCCTCAAGACGTGGTGACGCGCGACAACGTAACGGTGAAGGTCAGCGCCGTGGTGTTCTTCCGCGTCGTCGATCCGCTGCGGGCCGTCGTGGAGGTGGAGAACTTCGTCTACGCGACCTCGCAATTGGCTCAGACGCGACTGCGGGCGATCTTGGGCGAAGCGGAGCTCGACGAGTTGCTGGGCCAACGCGAAAAGCTCAATGGGCGGCTGCAGGGGACGCTCGACGAGCAGACCGAGCCGTGGGGCATCAAGGTGCAGGCGGTCGAGGTCAAGCATGTCGACCTGCCGGACCAGATGATCCGGGCGATTGCGCGGCAGGCCGAGGCCGAGCGCGAGCGCCGCGCCAAGGTGATCCACGCCGACGGCGAGCTGCAAGCCTCCGAAAAGCTTACGCAAGCGGCTGCGCGGCTCTCGACTCAGCCGACGTCAGTGACGTTGCGGTACCTGCAAACGCTGACCGAGATCGGCGTCGAGAAGAACACCACGGTGGTGTTCCCCTTGCCGCTCGACATCTTCCATGGAATGCTCAATGCGCCCAAGCCGAAGCAGAGCGATTGAAAGACCGCGGCTCAAAGTTTACGTTTCCGCCGCCGTCTCTTTTAGAATAGGGACGAGATGGCAGCACAACAGGGTGAGGAATTCGAGCTCGTCCTGGGCAATCGGCAACTGTTGAGCCTGTTCTTCGTTGTCGTTGTATTCTTCGCGGCTTTCTTCGTCGTCGGATACTTCGTGGGCGTGGATCACGGCGAAAGCTCGCGCCCCGATCCCCAGTCGGCGACCCCCGCGGAGCCTCGGCCGGACGAGGCGCAACGCGATGAGGTGCGTTTGCCGGATCGGCTGCTGCAGCCGGCCGAGAGCGAAGCCGCGGAAGCCAAGCCCGACATCGAAAAGCCGGTCAAAGCGGAGCCCACCCCGCGCGAGGAGCCGCAGCGGACCGCGGTCGTGACGGAAAAGCCGAAGCCCACGCCGCCGCCGGCAGCCAAACCCGAACCCAAGCGCGAGCCGCCGCCGAAGCCCGAACCGAAACCCGAACCGAAAACGCCCTTGACCCAGCCGCGGCCGGCGATCGCGGCCGCCCCGGCGACCAGCGGGACGTTTAACCTGCAAGTCGCCGCCGTGCGAGTCGAGCAGGACGCCCGAATGCTCGCCGGCAAGCTCAAAGACCGCGGCTACCCGGCCTACGTCACCGACGATAAGGGCGACGGCTGGCACCGCGTGATGGTCGGCCCCTTCCAGACGCGCGACCAAGCCAACGGCATGAAGAACAAGCTGAACGACGACGGCTTTGACACCATGCTGCGCCAACTGTAGCCTGCGGCCATGGAGCTGGTTCAGATCGCTCGCGGCGTGCGCCGTCCCGCTGAACGCCTGCCGGACTGGCTGCGCAAGCCGGCCGCGGACTTCGGCGCGGTCCACGATCTGAAGGTCGAGCTGCGGCGGCGGGGGCTGCACACGGTTTGCGAGTCGGCGCGCTGTCCCAATATTCACGAGTGTTTTGCACGCAAGGCCGCGACATTCATGATCCTGGGCAACGTCTGCACGCGGCGTTGCGGGTTCTGCGCCGTGCCGCAGGGCGCGGGCGAGACGCTCGATCCCGACGAGCCGCGGCATGTGGCGGAGATGGCCGCCGAAATGGGCTTGCGCTACGTGGTGATCACCAGCGTCAATCGCGATGAGCTGCCCGACGGCGGCTCGGCGCACTTCGCGCAAACGGTGCGAGAAGTGAAGCGGGCGCTGCCCGCGGCCCAAGTCGAGGTGCTGACGCCGGACTTTTGCGGCGATCTCGACGCCGTGGCGCGCGTGTTGGACGCCGGGCCCGACGTCTTCAATCACAACATGGAGACGGTCGCGCGGCTCTATAAACGCGTGCGGCCGCAGGCGAGCTACCGCCAGTCGCTGCGCGTGCTCGAGTTCGCGAAAACGTACCGCTCCGAGGCGCTGACGAAATCGGGCCTGATGGTCGGCCTCGGCGAGCAAGAAGACGAAGTGCGTGAGTTGCTGCGAGACTTGCGCGGTTCGGCGGCGGACGCGGCGACGATCGGGCAGTACTTGCAGCCGCGGCGCAACCGGCTGCCGGTGGAGGAATTCGTCGCGCCTGAAAAGTTCGAGCGGTACCGGGCGTACGGCGAGTCGATCGGCTTCCGCGCAGTGTTCAGCGGCCCGTTTGTGCGCAGCTCGTATATGGCCGATCTGGTGGAGGGCGAGGCTGCGGGGAGCGCGGGGCGGTGATCCCGGAAGCAGGGAGCCTCGCGCCGGCCGGCGATCTGGGCGCCCGGCGGCGGCTGGCGACGGCGACCGCGTTGGCGGCGTTGAGCGGGCTGCTGCAGGTTCTGACGTTCCCCCGGTTTTCGCTGTACTTCCTGTCCGCCGTCTGTGTGACGCCGTTGCTGCTGGCGGTGAGCTACGCGGCGACGCGCAAACAGCGGTTTTTGTTCGGCTGGCTCGCCGGGACCATCTTTTGGGGCGGCTGCTGCTATTGGGTGTACGGCGTGATGCACGATTACGCCTATCTGGCGGCGCCGGCGGCGGGAGCGATCTTCGCGGCGTTCGCGATCGTGAAGGGTCTGCACCTGGGGGTGTTCGCCCTGGCGGCTGGTCCGCTGCTGCGGAAGGGCTGGGCCATTCCCGCGGTGGCGGCGTTGTGGACGGCGATCGAGGGAACGCACCAGTATCTGGGCTTCACGTGGCTGCTGCTGGGCAACGCGGCGGCGGGGATGTCGATGGTGGCGCCGCTGGCGCCCTACGCCGGGGTGTATGGGCCGTCGTTCGTGCTGATGATGCTGAACGTGGCGGCGGCGCTGGTGATCTTGCGCCGGCCGCGCTACGAGCTCGGCTGGTTGTTGCCGCTGCCGCTGTTGGTGATCTTGCCGGGTTTGCCGGCCGGTGAAAAAGGCAATCACACCGTACGTCTGGTGCAGCCGGCCGTGCGGCCCGACGAAGTGATCAACGGCTGGACGAGCGCCAAGAACGACCAACACCTGCGCAAGATGCTGGCGATGTCGACCGGGGCGACGAGCGGTCCGCTGGAGCATATCGACCTGCTGGTATGGCCCGAATACAGCGTACCGGCGTTCTACTTCGATTCGCCGCAGTGGCAAACCTTCATGGCGTCGGTGGCGCAGGCTGTGGATGCGCCGTTCATCTTCAACTCGATCGCGTACAAACAGGTCGACGGCGAGCGGCGGCCGATGAACACCGCCGTCGTGCTCGACGCCGAGGGCCGCTTCGTCGCGACGTACGCGAAGATGTTCCTGGTGCCGTTCGGCGAGTTCGTGCCTTGGCCGTTCTCGCTGTTCATCAACAAGATCACGCTGGCGGCGGGAGACTTCTATCCGGGCGACGAAGTGACGGTCGCCGAGGTCGGCGGGCACAAGATCGGCACGTACATCTGCTACGAGAACGTGTTCGCTCGCGGGGTGCGGCGCTTTGTCGCGAACGGCGCGGAAGTGCTCGTCAATATCTCGAACGACGCCTGGTACGGACCGACGGCGGCGCGCTATCAGCACCTGCTGATCGCGCGCATGCGGGCGATCGAGAACAGCCGCTGGATCTTGCGGGCCACCTCCGACGGCGTGACGACGGCGATCAATCGCGCCGGACAGATCTCGCCGCCGCTGCCGCAGTTCGAGCCGGGCGTGCTGACGACGACCTACGCGTATGCGGATGAGCTGACGTGGTTCGCGCGGTTCGGTCAGTGGTTTTGGTGGCTCTGTTGCGCGGCCGCCGCCGGCGGCCTGTTCTTGGCGAACAGAGAACGGTGAACGGTTTGATCGTGGCACTGGCGGGGTTGCCGGGTACGGGAAAGACCGCGCTTGCTCGGGCGCTGGCTGGGCTTGATTCTTCTCTTGTCGTTTTGAACAAGGATGACCTGCGGCCGGTGTTGCTGCCCGGCCGCTCAGCCTACGACGAGGCGGACAACGACTTCGTGGTCGGCGTTGCTCTGGAGGCGGCGGCTTACGTGCTGAGCCGCGGCAAGGCTGCGGCGGTTGTGCTGGATGGGCGGACGTTTACTCGCCGCTCGCAGCGGCGGCAGGTCGAAGAGTTTTGCTTGGGGCTGGGGCTGCGGCTGGTTTGGGTGGAACTAGTCTGTGACGAGGAGATTGCGCTCGAGCGCGTTCGCGCGGATCAGGGTTCGCACCCTGCAACAGACCGGGACGCGGCGCTGTACCGGCGGCTGCGCGACGCGGCCGAGCCGTTCGACGCGGACCTGAGGATCGATAGCGGCGCGACGACGGCCGCCGAAGCCGCCCAAATCGTACACGGGTATACAATTAGGGGCGCTTGACTCCCCTGCTTTGGCGGCTCTCGACGGCGGCGCTGGCTCTGGCCGTTGCCGCGCCTGTTATGGCGCAGACGGCTGCGGAGCGCCTTTTCATCGAAACGATTCGGCCGACCCTCAAGCAGCAGTGCGTGGGCTGCCACGGCGAGGGCAATACGTTCGGCAAGCTCGACTTGCGGACTCGCGAGGCGGCGCTGGCGGGCGGCGCGCGCGGTCCCTCGATCGTGCCGGGAGATCCGGACGCGAGCCTGCTGCTCAAAGCGGTCGAGTTTGCGGGCGAGCTGAAGATGCCGCCGGGCGGCGTCGACAAGAAGCTGCCGCCTGAGACGATCGCGGCGTTTCGGGAGTGGGTGGCAGGCGGGGCGCCCTTCGCGGGAGGCAAGTCCACGGCGCAAAAGTGGGACTACGCCGAAGAGGACATCTGGGCGTTCCGGCCGGTCAGCGATGTGGCGCCGCCGACTGACGTGGACCCGTCGTTGGTGGCGACGGCGGTCGACAGCTTCATCCTCGAAAAGCTCGACGCGGCCGGCCTGAAACCCGCGCCGCGCGCCGACAAGTCGGCGCTGCTGCGCCGGGTGACCTACGACCTGACCGGGCTGCCGCCGACGCCCGAAGAGGTCGCCGCATTCCTGGCGGACGATTCGCCGGGCGCATATAAGAAGGTGGTCGAACGGCTGCTGGCGTCGCCCGAGTACGGCGAGCGCTGGGGACGCCATTGGCTCGACGTGACGCGCTACGCCGATTCGGACGGTTACTCGAACGACTTCGAGCGTCCGAACGCTTGGCGCTATCGCGATTACGTGATCCGCTCGTTCAACCAAGACAAGCCCTACGACCGCTTCGTGATGGAGCAGATCGCGGGCGACGAGCTTTGGCCGGACGACCCGCAGGCGATCATCGCGACGGGCTTTTTGCGCGCCGGGCCGTGGGAGCACACCGGGATGTCGGTGGCGGCGGTGACGCGGCAACTGTTTCTCGACGATGTTACGCACGCGGTCGGCACGACTTTCCTGGGACTGACGGTCGGCTGCGCGCGCTGCCACGATCACAAGTTCGACCCGATCCCGACCAAGGACTACTACTCGATGCAGGCGGTCTTCGCGACGACGGCCTTCGCGCGCCGGCCGCTGCCGTTTCTCCAGAGCGAGAACACCGACGGCTTCGCATCGGGCCAGAAGCGTTTCCGCGAGATGATCGCGCAGATCGAGGGGCGCATCGACGACTTGCACGAGGAAGCGCGCAAGAAGCTGGCCGCCGAGCAAGGCGAGGAAGCCGCGAAGAAGGCGACGACCGCCGTGCTGCAGCGTCGTCTGACGGGCGAAGAAGCCGAGACGCTCAAGCTGCTGCGCAAGCACCTGGCGATGCACAACGAGTCGAAGAATCGCTTCGAGCCGCTGGCGTTCACGGTGACGAGCGGGCTGCACGAGGAGTGGAACGACGTCGGCCCGCTGGGCGCGAACAGCTATCTCGACAAGGACGATTACATCAACGCCGAGACGCACGTGCTGCCGGGCGGCGACGTGCAGGGGCCGACCGAGAAGGTCGAGCCCGGCGCGTTGACGGCGGTCGAGCGCTACTCCGGGTATCCCGGGCCGCATATCCCGACCACGGTCGCGGGGCGGCGGGCGGCGCTGGCCAAGTGGATCGCCGACGCGCGCAATCCGCTGACGGCGCGCGTGATGGTCAACCGCATCTGGCAGGGGCACTTCGGGGTCGGCTTGGCGGGCAACTCGAACAACTTCGGCAAGATGGGCAAGAAGCCCTCGCACCCGGAGCTGCTCGATTGGCTGGCGAAGTTTTTCGTCGATCACGACTGGAGCGTGAAGGCCGTCCACCGCGTGATCGTCTTGTCGAACACCTATCAAGAGTCGACGCAGCATCCCGGCGCGAAGACGCTGGAGGAGAAGGACCCCGACAACCGGCTGCTGGCGCGCTTCAGCCCGCGGCGGCTCGAGGCGGAAGAGCTGCGCGACAGCATTTTGGCCGTCGCCGGCGAGTTGAGCGACTCGCGCGGCGGCCCAGGGACGTATCCGCAAATCAACCTGGAAGTGGCGCGGCAGCCGCAACACGCGATGGGCACTTTGCGGCCGGCGTATCGAGCGTCGCCGACGAAGACCAAGCGCAACCGGCGCTCGATTTACAGCTTCCAGCAGCGCAGCTTGATCGACCCGCTGATCGAGACCTTCAACGGCGCGAACGTCGATTTGAGCTGTGAGCGGCGCGAGTCTTCGACCGTGCCGACGCAGGCGTTTTCGCTGCTCAACGGCGAGGAAACGCACGAGATGGCGCTCGAGATGGCCCAGCGCATCGAAAGCGAAGCGACGACGACGGACGGGCGGATCGAGCGGGCGTTCGAGCTGGCCTACGGGCGCGACGCAAGCGAGAAGGAGCTCAAGCTCGCCGAGAAGCATTTCCAGACGATGGAGGCGCATTTGGCCGAGCACCCGGCGGCGCCGCGCAAGCCCGAGCCGCCGATCGTGCACGAGATCACGTCCGAGCTTACGGGCGAGCAGTACGAGTTCGTGCAGCCGGACGAGGTGTTCGACTACCAGCAGAACCTGCATGCGAGCCAAGCGACGGCCGAGACGCGGGCGCTGGCGGACATCGTGCTCACGCTGCTGAACTCGAACGAGTTTGTGTATGTCTACTGAGGCGCAAGAGGCGAGCCGAGCGCGATGAGCGACCGCCGAAATAGGATCTTGACCGCCGCGCCGTCGCGCCGCGAGCTGCTCTACAACCTCGGGATGGGGCTGGGGACGGTCGCGCTGTCGTCGATCCTCGCGCAGGATCAGGCGCGCGCCGGCGTGCTGTCGCCTAAGGCGCCGCAACTGCCGGCGAAGGCCAAGCGCTGCATCTTCCTGCTGATGGAAGGCGGGCCGAGCCACATCGACACCATCGACCCCAAGCCGATGCTCGCGAAGCTCCACATGACCGAGTTCGTCAAGGACCGCACGCGCTTCGAGGCGTCGATGAACACCGGCAAGCGCTACTACGTGCGCAGCCCGTTCGAGTTCAAGCGGGCGGGCAAGTCGGGCGTCGAGATCAACACCCTGTTCGAGAGTTTCGGCGAGTGCGTCGACGACGTGTGCTTCTATCGCGGGCTGCACGCCGAGAGCGTGAATCACCCGACGGCGCTCTATCACCTGAATACGGGCAACCGCTTCGGCGGCGATCCGGCGATCGGGTCGTGGGTGACCTACGGGCTCGGCACGGAGAACGAGAATCTGCCGGCGTTCGTCGTGCTGCCCGACTTGGCGTATCCGCAGGGCGGCGCGGCGAATTGGTCGAACGGCTTTCTGCCCGCCTATTACCAGGGCACGCCGCTGCGCTCGCAGGGAGCGCCTGTTCTCGACATGAATCCGCCCGAGTATGTGACGGACTTCGAGCAGCGCGCGAACCTCGACTTTCTCGGCGAGCTGAACAAGATGCACATGGAGCGGCATCCGGAGCACGCCGAGCTGGAGGCGCGCATCGAGAGCTACGAGCTGGCGTTCCGCATGCAGGCCGAGATGCCCGAGGCCATCGACATCGACTCCGAAGACGACAAGACGAAGGCGATGTACGGCATCGGCGGCGACAACAAGGACGCCGATGCGATCGGGCGGCGCTGCCTGCTGGCGCGGCGGCTGATCGAGCGCGGCGTGCGCTTCGTGCAGATCATCGCCGGCGGCTGGGACTCGCACGACTACATCGAGAAGGCGCACGGCTCGCGGATGCGCGCCATCGACAAGCCGCTCGGCGCTTTGCTGAAGGACCTCAAGCGCACCGGCCTGCTCGACGAGACGCTCGTGGTGTGGGCGGGCGAGTTCGGGCGCTCGCCCGACAACGGCGTGCGCGGCGGCGACAAGGCCTGGGGCCGCGACCACAACGCGACGGCGATGGCTTGCTGGATGGCGGGCGGCGGCGTGCGCGCGGGCGAAGTGGTCGGCGCGACGGACGAAACCGGGCGCGAGGCGGTTGAGATCGTCCACCCGCTGAAGAATTTTCACGTGACGCTGCTGCACTTGCTGGGTCTGGACGACGCGAAGCTCACCTACTTCGCGCAGGGGCGAAACAAACAGTTGAGCCAGACGGGCGGCGAGCTGATCCGCGAATTGCTGGCGTAGCGGGCCGAAACGGGCTCGCATCTCTGCTATTCTTGGCGGCGCTCTGCTATTCTTGGCGGCGCCATGGAGACTCAAAGCTACGAACGCCACGCGCAGATGGTGCCCGGGTACCACTATGTTCTGAGCGGGCTGCTGTTCGCCACGCTGATCGGGGCGTGCGTGAATCTCTATCAATCGCTGGGCGATCACCAGCGGCTCTACAGCGCTGCGTTGCTGGTCGCCTTAACGCTTGCCGTGCTCATCGCGACTTTCTACGCGCGCGTGTTCGCGCTCAAGGCGCAGGATCGGGCGATCCGGGCCGAAGAGAACTTGCGCCACTACGCGCTGACCGGTAAGTTGCTCGATGCGCGGCTGACCGTGCAACAGATCATCGGCCTGCGGTTCGCGTCGGATGCGGAATTCCCCGACCTGGCGCAGCGGGCGGCCGCTAGCGGGATGTCGCGGGACGAGATCAAGCGGGCGGTCAAGAGTTGGCGCGCGGATACGTATAGGGTCTGAGCTCCGGCGGCTCTGAAGCGAAAACAGGCGGGCTAAACTGAGGGCTTGTCCCGCCTGATGAGAACCTTCGTCCGCGTCGATCTCGCGAAAATCGTCGGCAACTATCGCGCGCTGCAGTCGCGCTGTCGGCGAGGGCGTCGCGATCAGCGCCGTCGTCAAAGCCAACGCCTATGGGCACGGCGCCGTGATGGTTGCGCGGGCGCTTCAGCGCGCCGGTTGCCGCAAGTTTTCAGTGGCGAGCGTCGAGGAAGGCGTCGAGCTGCGTGAGGCGGGCGTCGAGGGCGAGATTCTGGTGCTGCTTGGCGCGCTGCCGGGCGAAGAGGAGGAAGCAACGGCCCGCTCGCTCACCCCGCTGCTGCATAGCCGTGAATTGGTCGAGCGCTGGCGGGCGCATGCGCGCCTGACCGGGCGGCGCTTGCCGTGCCACGTCAAGGTGAACACGGGCATGAATCGCGCCGGGCTGAACTTCGACGACCCGGACGACATCGCGGACGTGCTGGCGTCCGCGCCGGAGATCGATGTTCGGGGGCTGGCGACGCACATGGCTTCGTCCGAGGACTTCGACGATCCGGCGGCGGCCGAGCAGGAGAAGCGCTTCGCCGTGCTGGTTGCCGCGCTCGAAGCGCGCGGGCTGCGACCCCCGACGGCGCATATGGCGAACAGCGCGGCGGCGGTTTGGCGTCCGTCAACGCGGTATGACATGGTGCGCTCGGGGCTGGCGCTTTACGGCTACGTCGGGCCGCGCACGCCGCCCTCGGAAAAGCCGCAGGCGAAGTTCGAGCCGGCGCTCGAGTGGCGCGCGAAGGTTCTCGACGTCCGCGATGTCGCGGCGGGCGACCGCCTCGGCTACAGCGGCGTCTACACGGCGACGGCGCCGGGGCGGATCGCGCTGATTTCAGCGGGTTACGCGGACGGCTTGCGGCGGGAGCTGAGCGGCGCCGGCGCGGTGTCGGTCGGGGGCGTCCGCCGACCCATGCGGGGGCGCGTCAGCATGGACAGCGTTTTGGCGGACGTCAGCGAGCCGCCCGGAGTGCACGCCGGAGACGCAGCCGTCTTGCTCGGGGACGGTCTCGACGCCGTCGCTCTCGCCGAAATTTGCGGGACGATCCCCTACGAAATCCTTTGCGGCATTTCCTCCCGCGTGGCCCGCATCCACTCTTGACGGGTTATGCTCGAAGGCCGCGATGAACTACGCTTCGTTCTTCTCCGCCGACGCGCGAGCGCTGCGACCGTCGATCATCCGCCGCTTGACGGGCTTGGTGAACCGGCCCGACGTCATCTCGTTCGCCGCCGGGTCGCCCAATGCTGAGACGTTTCCGCACCAAGAGCTGGCGGAAATTTTTGACGAACTGGTCGCGAAAGAGAAAGGCAAGCTGTTTCAGTACAGCGTGACGCGGGGCAACGCCGAGCTGATCGATGCGATCAGCCCGGGACGCTCGGCCGAGACGATCCTGGTGAGCGGTTCGCAGCAAGGTCTCGATTTTGTGGCGCGCGTGCTGCTCGAACCAGGCGATGCGGCCTTTGTCGAGCTGCCGAACTTCATCGGCGCGACGTCAGCCCTCGAGAACCGGCGAGCCGAGGTGCTGGGCGTGAGCAAGTCCGCCGACGGCATGAATCTTGACGATCTGGAAGATCAAATCGCCGCCGCGCGGGCGAACGGCGCCAAGCCGAAGCTGATTTACGTCATCCCCAATTTTCAGAACCCGTCCGGTCACACCTGGTCGCTCGCAAAACGCAAGGGACTTTACGAGCTGGCCTGCCGCGAGAACCTGCTGATCTTCGAGGACGACGCCTACGGGCGAATCTATTTTGACGGCGTCGATCCGGCCGAGCTGAAGCCGATCAAGGAGCTCGACGTCGAGAATCGCGTGATCTACATGTCCACGTTCTCAAAGATCCTCGCGCCGGGCCTGAGGCTGGCGTGGATCGTCGGGCCGGAGGAGATCGTCAAGCGCATCGAGCTGCTCAAGGAAACGGGGGACCTGTGCTCGTCGACCCTAAGCCAAAAACTCACGCTCGAATTCCTGAAGCGCGGCCTGCTGGCGCCGCATCTCGAGCGGGTGCGCGCCTTCTACTCGGCCAAGTGCGCCCGCATGCACGAGGCGCTGACGCGACACTGCGGGGCGATCGCGGAGTGGAGCCGGCCGCGCGGCGGTCTGTTCTTGTGGGCCGAGCTGAAGCGCGAGATCGACACCCTCGAGCTGCTCGACAGAACGCTCGAGAATGACAAGACGGCGTTCATCCCCGGCGGGCCGTTCTTTGTCGACGGCTCGGGCTCGAATACGCTGCGACTTTCGTTTTCGAACGTCAGCGACGAAAATATAGAGAAAGGGATCGGCCTGTTGGCGAAGGCGATCGAGAGCTGATCTCGGCGCTGTCGGGTAAGGATTCAGAGCCGCGTCCGTGAGGGTGCGGTCGCGCGGGCGCCGAAGTCATGTCGAAATATCCGCAGGAGTTGGCCCAGGCGTTCCGTGACGTCGTCAAGGGCGAAGTGCGCTTCGATGCGTATTCGAAGACGCTGTACTCGACCGACGCCAGCGTGTGGCAGATCGAGCCGATCGGGGCTGTGATTCCGCGCCATGCGGGCGACGTGGTCGAGACGGTCAAGCTGGCGGCGCGCCACAAGATCCCCGTGCTGCCGCGCGGCGGCGCGACGAGCCTTTCAGGCCAGACCGTCGGCGAAGCGGTTCACATCGACTTCGCCAAGTACATGAATCGCATCCTCGAGACGAACGTCGAGGAGGGCTGGGTGCGCATCCAGCCGGGCGTGGTGCAGGACCAGCTCAGCCGGCATCTGCGGCCGCTGGGGTTCCAATTCGGACCGGCGACGTCGTCGGCGAGCCGCGCGACGCTCGGCGGCATGATCGGCAACAACTCCGCCGGCTCGCACTCGATCTTGTACGGCAAGACGATCGACCACGTGATCGAGGTGAAGGCGGTGCTGTCGGACGGCTCGGAGGCTTGGTTCCGGCCGGTCGAGAACGGCATGCTCGAGAGCCTGACGCGCGGCGACACGTTCGAGGCGAAGCTGTATCGCGATTCGCTCGCGCTCGGCGCGCGCTACGCCGACCGCGTGCTCGAGAAGTTCCCGCGGATCCTGCGGCGCGTGTCGGGCTACAACCTGGACGAGCTGGTGGCGCGGGACGGCGTCTTCGGCGCGGGCTATTCGTCAAAGCCGGGGCCGTTGAACCTCGCGCGCGTGCTGATCGGCAGCGAGGGCACGCTGGGCGTCGTCACCGAAGCCAAGCTCAACATCGTGCCGCTGCCGCGGCACAAGGCGCTGTTGCTGGTGCACTACAAGTCGCTGTTCGACGCGGTCGACTCGACGGCTGAGATCGTCGCGACGGCTCCGGCGGCGGCCGAGCTGATCGACGACTTCATCCTGTCGCGGGCGCGCACGCTGGCGGATTTCAAGGACCGCATCAAGTTCCTCGATCCCGAGGCCGAGGCGCTGATGGCGGTCGAGTACCACGGCGCGAGCGACGAAGAGGCTCTGGCGAAGGTGCGCGCCTGCAAGCGGAAGCTCGAGCGCCAGGGCATGGGCTACGGCTATCTGGAGCTGACCGACCCGGCCGCGCAAGCGAATATCTGGCTGACGCGCAAAGAGGCGCTCGGCATCATGATGAGCGTCAAGGGCGATCACAAGCCGATCGCCTTCGTCGAAGACCCGGCGGTGCCGCTCGACCAGATGCCGCAGTTTCTGCGGAGCTTCCGCGAGATTTTGGGCAAGTACGACGCGCACGGCGGCTACTACGGGCACGCCTCGGTCGGCTGCCTGCACGTGCGGCCGATGATCAACCTCAAAGAGGCGTCGGAAGTCCGCAAGATGGTCGACATCGCCGACGAGGTCTTCAGCCTGGTGCAACGGCATCACGGCTCGATGAGCGGCGAACACGGCGACGGCATCGCGCGCTCGAAGTACAACAAGGCGCTGTTCGGCGACGAACTCTACCAGGGCTTTCTGGAGCTCAAGAGCCTGTGGGACCCGGACAACATCATGAACCCGGGCAAGGTGGTCAACGCGCCCGACCTCGACAAGGACCTGCGCTGGGGCCCCGACTACAAGACGATCGAGATCAAGACGCACCTCGATTTCTCGCGCGAAGGGGGCTTCGCCCGGGCGGTCGAGATGTGCAACGGGGCCGGCGTGTGCCGCAAGCGCATGGTCGGGACGATGTGCCCGTCGTACCACGCGACGCTCGAGGAAGAGCACTCGACGCGCGGGCGGGCCAACCTGCTGCGGGCCGCGATGTCGGGCAAGCTGCCGGCCGAGGAGTTCACCTCCGAGCGCATGTTCGAGGCGCTCGACCTGTGCCTGGAATGTAAAGGCTGCAAGCGTGAATGCCCTTCGAACGTCGACCTGGCGAAGATCAAGTACGAGTTTCTGGCGCACTATTACGAACGCCACGGCACGCCGCTGAAGGCGAAGTTCTTCGGCAACGTCGAGACGCTCAACAAGTGGGGCTCGCGTTTCGCGGGATTTGCCAACTGGGCGGCGCGGCTGGGGCCGGTGAAGAAGCTCAATGAGGCGGTGCTGGGCGTGGACGCGCGACGCGACCTGCCGCCGTTCGCCGCGGAGACTTTCGAGTCGTGGCATCGCAAGCGCGCCAAGCCCAACGGGCGTCCGCGCCGGCGCGTCGCGCTGTTTCACGACTGCTTCATGAACTACAACTACCCGCAGGTGGGGCGGGCGGCGACGGAGTTGCTCGAAGCCGCGGGGTTTGACGTGCTGCTGCCTGAGAAGGTCTGCTGCGGGCGGCCGATGATCTCGAAGGGCCTGCTGGAGGATGCGCGCAAGCTGGCCGAGACCAACGTGCAACTGCTCGAGCGTTACGCCAAAGAGGGCGTGCCGGTGCTGGGCGCCGAGCCGAGCTGCCTGCTGACGCTGCGCGACGAATACATCGATCTGGTCAAGGGCGACGCCGTTCAGGCGGTCGCTTCAAACGCCTGGATGATCGACGAATTCCTCGTCGAGCAGGCCAACAAGGGCTCGCTCGAGCTGCAGTTCAAACCGCTCAAGGGCGTGCTGCTGCACGGCCACTGTCACCAGAAATCGCACATCGGGACCAAGTCGACCCTGGAGGCGCTGCGGATGATTCCCGGCTGCAAGGTCGAGGAGGTCAACTCGGGCTGCTGCGGAATGGCGGGTTCGTTCGGCTTCGAAAAAGCGCATTATGAGATATCGGAGACGATCGGGCGAGAGAGGCTGTTCCCGGCGGTGGAGGCGGCCGACGCCGATACGGAGATTGCCGTCACGGGCGTCTCGTGCCGCCAGCAGATCGGGCATTTCACCAAGCGACGACCGCGTCACGTCGTCGAAATCCTGCGCGACTGTGTAAAGGGATAGAGCGAGAGGATAGGTCGCTCAAAAGGGCCGCGGGACAGCGGCGCGGCCCTCGTGTTTTTTCGTAGAGGAGGCGGATGAAACCCCAGCCCTTAGGAAGGACAAGCGGATTGCTCGCCTTGTTCGTCTCCATTTTGTGGGGCGGCAACTTGGTGGCGATCAAGCTCGGATTGGGCACGTTGCCGCCGATGTGGAGCGCCTACTGGCGCTTTGTCGCGGGTGCGGTCACCGTCTCCATCTGGGCGAAGATCCAGGGCGTCTCGCTGATGCCGCGGCGCGAGGATTGGACGTCGGTGTTCGCGCTGGGGCTGATGTTCACCGCCCAGATTACGTGTCTGAACCTGGGCGTCGACCGCACGTCGCCGGGCTACGGCGTGGTGCTGCTGAATTCGCATCCGATCTTCACGAACCTGTTCGGGCATTTCTTCGAGTCGGAAGAGAAGCTCAGCCGACGGCGGATATTCGGCATGGCGCTGGCTCTGTTTGGAATGAGCTACGTCGCCGTGGGCCGTCCAGCGGCCGCGTTGGCGCGCGAGCCGCACGTCGGCAACGCGCTGCTGCTGGTCTCGGCGACGTTGCTGGCCGTGCGCGTGATCTACACGCGGCGGCTGGTGCAGTCGATGCACCCGTTGCGGCCGGTGATGTGGCAGATGTTCTTCTCGCTGCCGTTGTTTTTGGCGGCCGCGTGGTGGTTCGAGCCGATGGAGCTGCAGCCGCTCACGCGCGGACCCGTGCTGGCGATCCTCTACCAGGGCGCCGTGATCGGCGGCTTCTGCTTCGTCATGTGGACGACGCTGCTGCAGAAGCACGCGGCGAGCACGCTGTCGATGTTCGGCTTTCTGGTGCCGTTCTTTGGGGTGTTCTTGAGCGCGTTGGTGTTCGGCGAAGAATTACGTCCGCACTTGATCGCGGGCGCCGGCCTGGTGACGCTCGGCATCGTCATCGTGACGCGCAAGCAGAAGCGGCCCAAGCCGATTCCCGCTCTCCCGGCGACGGCGGGCTTGGCGCGCAGCGAGGACTGACCGCGCCGCCTCAGCAAGTCAGTTGATCGCGATCGATTGAGAAACCGTGCAGATCGCCCATGACGGCCAAGGCGATGCGTTCGGTCCGGAACCATGTCTGCGCCAGCTCGGTGATCTGCTCGGCGGTGACCGCGTCGATCCGCTCGAGCGTTTCGTCGAGAGAGAACACCTTGCCGAAGTATCTCTCTTGGTGGGCCAGGTTCGACATGCGGCTCGAACTCGACTCCAGGCTAAGTAGCAGGCTGCCCTTGATGTGCTCTTTGGTGCGCGTGAGCTCCGCGGCGGGCACGGGATTTCGCTTGAGGTCGCGAAACTCGTTCAGCACATACTTGACGACTTTGGCGGCGGATTTGAGCGATGTGCCGGCATAGATCGACAGACAGCCGGTGTCGGCGTAAAGGTTGAGGTCCGAAAACACCGAGTAGGCGAGGCCTGCGCGCTCGCGAATCTTGAGGAACAGGCGCGAGCTGACGCCGCCGCCGAGCATCGTGTTGAGCAGATAGCCGGCGAAGCGGCGCGGGTCGTCAATGCGATGAGCCTCGACGCCCAGGGTCAAGTGGACTTGCTCGAGCGCAGGCTTGTCGCGCAGGGAGATTCGAGGCGTTACAACGGGAGTCGAATCAGCGGCGACCGCCTCGCCGCCGACGAGCGAGCCGAACTCCTTGTCGATCAGCTCGACGACTTCGCCGTGGCGCAGGGCGCCGGCCGCGGAAACCAGCACGCGCTGGGGCTGCAGGGTCTTGCGATAGTAGTCTTCAATCTGCTCGCGGTCGAAGCGCTTGATCGTCGTCTTGCTGCCGATGATGGGCCGCCCGAGCGAGTGGCGACTCCAAAAGTTCTTCGAGAAGATTTCGTGGATCAGGTAGTCCGGGCTGTCCTCGTCCATCTTCAGCTCTTCGAGCACGACGTTTTTTTCGTGCTTGATTTCGTCGGCGGGAAACAGCGGGCGCAGAACCATATCGGCGATGACGTCGACCGCGAGCGGCAGGTGCCGGTCGAGCGCCCTTACTGTGAATGCGGTGGTTTCCTTGGTGGTGAAAGCGTCGAGATGGCCGCCGATGCCGTCGATGGCGAAGGCGATTTCCTCGGCCGTCCGTTTCTTGGAACCCTTGAAAACCATGTGCTCGAGGAAATGCGTGATGCCGCTTTCCGAAGCCCGCTCGTGGCGCGAGCCCGCATCGAGCCACACGCCGACGGCGGTTGAGCGCAGGTGCGGCATCTCTTCTGTGATGACGCGTACTCCGTTGTCAAGGATGGTTTTTTGGATGTCGCGCCCGTCTATACCTTGCATGGCCTGCGCCTCGAGACGCTCAGCGGCTGGATTCGCCAAGCGTAGGTTTCTCGGGCACGCCGTCGGATTGCCCTCATGCTACCAGCCCGGAGGTTCGAAGCCAAGGAACAGTTGGCCTCGCGGCGACCGCTGCTGTTTGGCCGACGGGGGTTGGGACGGGCAGAGGCCTCGGAAATGGGGGCAGCGGTAGCAGCGCGGCCCCGGGTTGAGGTCGAAGGTCCGAGCCTCCTGGGCCTGGAAGAGCCGCTCGGCGAGGTCGGCCGCGGCCTGGAGAGCCGGCGCGGCGAGGTCGACATCGATGACGGCGTCCGGGCGCAGGAAGTGCAGAACGGCGCGGGCAGGCTTGCGTCCTTGCTGCTCGAGTGCGAGCGCGTAGAGCTGGAGCTGGACCGCATAGCCGGCGGCGCGCTCGGCGGCTTCGGCGGCGCTGACCCGGTCGGTTTTGTAGTCGACCAAGACGCCGCCTCCCCCTTGGCCGTCGTCGATCAGCAGGTCGAGCACGCCGCGGATCAGGCGGCGCCCGACGGGAAAGACCAGGCTCAGCTCGCGCTCGCAGCTTCCGGCCGCGGCTGCGGCGCCTAGGGGGCTCTTCTCGAAAGTTTCAACCAGCCGCAGGGCTTCCGCGGAGGCATCCTCGCGCGGCGCGAGCGCGGCGAGAATCGCGTGCACCGAGCGGCCAAGTTCGGTCGGATCGTTGATGTCGCGGTCGCTGTCGGCGGCTTCCGGATCCGGATGGACTGGGGTTTCGAGGCCCAGGTAGCGCGACAGGTAATACTTGCGGGGGCATTCGGCGAACAGCGACACGGCGGTCGCGGAGACTTCATGGTCGGCCTGGCCGCCGGCGGGCAGCGGCTCGATGCGCGGCAAGGCGGCGGCTTCGGCGGCCGAGCGATCGAGCTCGATCGGCGGCGGGTCTTGATCGGTGCGGAACAGGCGGTATGTCACGCCCTTCTTGGTGACGATTTGCGGTTCGGCGTCGATGCCCTTGAGATCGATTTCCAGTCCGTCGTTGAGCAGCTTCGCCCATGAGTCGCGTTTGGCGATGTAGTTGCCCCACGAAGCGCTCAATACGAGGTGTTCTTCGGCCCGCGTGACGCCGACATAGAACACGCGGTTGTCCTCTTCGTCATCGGCGGTCTTCTTCGGCAGCCTGGATCTTGCGGTAAGCGGCGTCTGCGGACCTCTCTCGTCTTTCTCCATCCAGCGGACTCCGAGGCCGGCGCCGAGCATCGAAGAGGAACGAATCGCTGTCGGATTTCCCCCGCGATTGCACGGCCGGAATCACGACGACTGGAAATTCGAGCCCCTTCGCCATGTGGATGGTCATCAGATGCACGGCGTCGGCGGCGTCCTCGGGGACCGTCGCTTCCGCTTCGGCCGAGGCTGAGCTGCCGAAACTCATCGAGCCGCGCGATAGGCCCGTTGATAGGCGAAGTCGCCTCTAGTCGGGCTTGTGCGGCGATGCGCGCCAGCTTTGCGACGTTGGCGGAACGCTGGGCGCCGCCCGGCTGCTCGAGCAGCCAGGCGTCGTAGCCGGTCGCCTGCATGATGCGTTGGATGAAGACGTCGATCGGCGCGTCCTCTCGCTCAACCCGAAAGCGCTCGAGCAGACCGCGAAAGCTTTCGAGGCGATCCTGCTGTTCGCGCGGCAGGTCTGGAGGATTCGCGAGCGCGGCCGGCGAGATTACCTCTTGTCAGGCTTCAGCGCGAGCAGCGTCGCGTCGTTGAGGCCCGCAATCGGCGAGCGCATCGCCGCCGCCAAGCTGATCTCGTCGCGAGGGTTGTCGACCGCGCGCAAGAAGCGCGAGTACGTCGCGAACTTCTTCCGATTCGAAGAATCCCTTTGCCGGCGTTGAGCTGGTAAGGGATGCCGGCTTGGCGCAAGCCCGTCGGCGAAGTCGTCGAGTTGGGCGTTCGTCCGCACGAGGATCGCGAAGTCCTTCCAGCGCGCCTTGGCGGTCGGCGACGCGGCTCGCCCTCGCGGCGCGGCGGGTCGCTGACGGGGAGGCTCTCGCGCAGCTCCGCGATGCGCTGCGCGACCCAGGCCGCCTCGCGCTGCTTCAACCCCATCGGAGTCCTTCGCGCGATACGATCATCACTTCAACGCTGGGAATCGTCTTGGCGGGGAATGTGCGTCGCCGCTATGAGACTGCGTTGCTCGACGCCGTCGGCCTGCTGCGTCAACGCCTCCGCGGCGGCGAGGATCTCGGGCCGGCTGCGGAAGTTTTCGAGAAGATCGACGGCATGCCCGCCGCCGTCGGCGACCGTTTCGCGAAATTCGCGGAACACGCGCGGTTCGGCGTTGCGGAACGCGTAGATCGATTGATTGATGTCTCCCACGGCCAGCAGCGTGCTGCCCGGATTGGCCTTTTGCAGGTTCTTGAGCAGCGCGTCTTGCTGCGGGTTGGTGTCTTGGTTTTCGTCAACGAGGATGTGGCGGAAGCGCGAACGAAGCTCGACGCCGTCTTCGAGGAGCTTGTTCGTGCGCGCGACGAGGTCGGAGAAAGTCGAGGACGCCGCGAGGCCAGCTTCCACGGCGTCATATGCCGACGATGATGCGCTTCGCGACGTCCGCCGCCCAGCGTCGCTGCTCGTTATAGCCGGCGCCGTCGCCCTCGCTGCTCGTCAAGCGCGAACGGCGGGACGCCGGCATTCCGCACGGCGTTGACCAGGATGCTGAAACTCGTGGTGAACCTTGCTGTAGAGCGATTCTTCGGCGTACTCGTAGGTGCCCTTGAAGCTGCTCAGGAAGCGGTCCGTGCCTTGCGCGGTCCTCGTTGAAGCACGAGCATCGAGCGTTTCGTCGACGATGCGGCGCAACTCGAATTCGGCTTCGGCGGGCTCCAGGATGCGGAAGTCCGGGTCGACGCGAGCTTCAAGAGCATGTTCCTTCAGAACGCGCGAGCAAAAAGCGTCGATCGTCGAAATCTGCGCGCGCTCGATGGCTTTGCGCCAAGCGACGTCGTCGCCGGCGGCCTCGACCAGGCGCCGATACATGCTCGCCGCCGCCTTACGGGTGAACGTGATCGCGAGGATTTGTCCCGGCTCGACGCGCTTTGCGCGCGCCAACCAGCGGATGCGCTCCGTCAGCACGCGCGTTTTGCCCGAACCGGGACCGGCGGTGACGCAGACGGACGTCCGCCCCCAGCTCTCGATCGCTTCCTGCTGCTTGGCGGTGTGGCTCATCGCGTCGGTTAAAGCTCGATGCGGCAGATGTCGCGGAAATCGCAGAAGCGCTTGCAGAAGTTGCGGTCGCGCGGCTCGGCGGCGATTCGCCCTGGCGAATTTCCCGACCGATTCCGCCGTCACATCGCGAACGCGTCGCTCATCCGAGCTCAGCTCATCGTCGGACATCGCCTTCACTCCGCGATCTCTCTTGTCGTTCCCTGAAGCCGTACTGGCGGCGGATTTCCGGCGTCACCCAGCCAAATACCGTGTCTTTCTTTCGGAGCCCCCACAGCAAGGCTCCTCCCGCGGCTCAGGCCCTGCCTTTCGGTCATGCCCGCGCAGATAGAGGAAAGCTTGGGTTGAGTGCCCTTGCTCGTGCTGCTTCGCGAGCTCGATGATGCGGCTGTCGCCCGAATACTTGTAGTCGATGACCACCGCGGCGGCGCCTCCGACCATGTCGCAACGATCGATCCGGCCCCTGATGTTGAATGACCCGGCGCCCGTCACGCCTCGATCGAGGTAGACGAATGTCGTCCTCGTTGCCCTCTTGCACCGCATGGCCGGCGGCTCGCGCCGCAGGATGCTTCGCGAAACGGCGCGAGGTCCATCCGCATCGCTTCGCGCAAGAACTTCGGTGTGAAAGCTGCGGGCGAAATTCCCGCCTCAGTCCAGAGCGCTCTCGAAGACGCTGTCCAGCGCCTCGCCGATCGGCCGCTCCGGCTCGCGGCTCCATTGTGAAATCGCCTCGTGGACGACCGAGCCTTTCCAGCGCGCGTCCATGCGCTGGTAGGCGACGCAGGGGCGTCCGTTGAGGCGCAGCGTCTTGCCCGCGAAGAACTGATACGGGCACTGCAGATAGTTGTCGATCCCGAGCGGGCTGAACGCCTTGTGGCGCTCGAAGATCGCTTGCAGCAGCTTCGGGTCGTCGATGGGCTCCACGGGCGCGGGCGCGGCAGCGGGAGTCTCGAGCGGTTTGGCGCCGGACGTCGGCCGGTCATTATCGGCCTTGGGAGGCAGCAAGAACGAGCGCACGCGGGCCGCGCCGCTCGCGTCCGCCTGCGGGTACGAGAGCGTCAGCCGCTCGCGGGCGCGCGATTTGGCGATCGTGTAGAGCAGTTCCTCGTCGGCGACGGCCTCGGCGCGCGTGCGCAGCTCGAACCCGGCTTGTTTGATTCGCTGGCGGTCAGCGTCGAACAGCAGCAAGTCTTCCGGCGGCTTGCTCGGAAATTCGCCCTCGACCATGCCCGGCACGAACACAGCGGCCAGCTCCCATTGGCGCGCTTCGTAAACCGACAACACGTTGACCACGTCGCGGCGGCGGTCCGCCACGCGCAGCACGGCGACGGCGAGCGTCTTGTCCAAGGCGTCGAGGAAAGTCGCCAGCGTGACCTCGGGCCGGCTCTTGAGGTCGAGCAGCTGCGCCGTCTCGTCGAAGGCTTCGCCGAGTTGCTGGACGGCCTGACCGAAGGCGCGCAACTCGAGCACACGCTGGGGCGTGATCCGGTCGGCGACGGCGGGAGGGCGGATTTGGTCCTTCGCGAAGTCCTGGCAGCGTCGCGCCCAAGCGGCCGGGGCACGGCGTTCGCCGGCCTCGAGGGCGAGCTTTTCCAACTCGTCGAGCGTGTCCGCCACAAGTTGCGGCGCGTCCGCGCGCAGCGTCTCGATGCCCTCGCCGGGCAGCTTTTCGCGGACGCGAAAGTCCCATGCGTCCGTGTCGAGATGCAGCCCGACGCGCGACGACGGCCGCACCAGGGCGTCGAGCGTCGCCTCGGCGGGCAGGCCGTCCGCCGCGGCGCGCAGCAAATCGCGCACGAAGCGCACGGCGCCATGGCTCGCAAGCGGCCGCGGCCGGCGCATGCGGAAGGGGATCCCGAAACGTTCGAACACGGCCTGGATTTGCGCGGCGTATTTGTCGGGCGAACGCAGCACGACGCCGATCTGATGGAACGGTTGATTCGTCTCGCGGCGATATTCGACGATGCGGCGCGCCAGCTCTTCAACTTCCTGCTCGAGGCCCGGCGCCACGACGACTTGGGGCTCGACTTGCGGCCGCCAAGTTTTGTCGAGCCGCCTGCGCGGCAGGTCCGGCAGGAACCCCGGCGCCGGCTCGTCGATGGCGGTCACGGTCAGCGCAACTCCGCCCGTCGCGAGCGACCGGATCAGGTCGCGCTCACCGACCGAGAAGGTGAAGAAGCCGTCGAACAGCGCCTCGTCGACGCCCCGCAGGCCTTGCAAGGCGGCAAGCTGCGCCGCCCTCTCCAGCCTCTCGGCCGACGACACGAAGCCCTGCGCGTCGAGAAAGCGCTGGTAGGCGCGGTACACCTGAGCCAGCGCGCGATGGGTTCGCCCTTTGGCGAGGCGCTCGAAATCGGCGGGGCGGCAGCGCGCGGCTTGCAGCTCCTTGAGCGTCCGCGAGACGCGATTCTCAAAGCCGGCGGACTTCGCGAGCGGCGCGAAGGTGTCCCCGCCGCCTTGGCTGATCGCCTCCGAAACCAGCCACGCATCAATGGCGGGCGACGGCTCTTGGAGGTCGGGCGTCAGCCGCTCGACCAGCGCGGCGATCGGCAGAATCAAATCGGTGCGGACGGTGTGGCCGCGCCGCGCCAACTCGTGCGTCAAGTGCTGCGCCATGCTCGCCGTGGGGACAACGAGCACGGTGCGCGCCTCACGGCTTTCGCGCAACGCCGCGGTCAGCCTTTCGAGAACAAGGTGAGTCTTGCCGCCGCCTGGAGGGCCGATCAGGAGCATGAGGCCGGAAAGACGGATTCTACCAGGCCTCCGCATACGACTTATTCCGTCGCATGCCCGCCGCTCCGAACAGCACGCCCTTTTCGGGGTCGACCATCAACGCCGTCCCGTCGCCGATCGACCAGCCGTCCACCAGTCGGATGCGATATCCCATGTCGCTGAGCTGCTGGGCGAGCTCCGGCGACACGCGATCCTCGAGCAAGGTATTGCCCGGGCGCGACTCGCGCGGGTAGAACGAGGCGGGAAAGTCGAGAATCTGGAACAGCGGCGCCTCGACCGCCTCCTGCGGGTCCATGCCGAACTCGACGATGTTGAGCAAGACCTGCAGATTCACCTGGTCCTGACTGTCGCCGCCGGGCGTGCCCCAGGCCAGGAAGGGCTTGCCGTCTTTGAGTGCGAGCGAGGGCGTCAGCGTCGTGCGCGGCTGCTTGCCCGGCTCGAGCCTGTTGGCATGGGTCTGGTCGAGCCAAAAGCTTTGGCCGCGCGTGCCGAGCACGAAGCCCAGGCCGGGGATGACGGGCGAGCTCGGGAACCAGCCGCCGCTCGGCGTCGCCGAGAAGACATTGCCTTGGGCGTCGGCCACGCGCGTGCCCGTGGTGCCCGGCTGGTCGGGCCGGAAGGCGACGGTCTCGGGGATCGGCGCGTGCGCCGTTTTTCGCGGCTCGTAGGGATACGGGTCGCCGGGCCGCAGCTCGAGCGACGGCTCGTCGAGATCGATCAGCTTGCGCCGCTCTTCCGCGTAGTCCTTCGAAAGCAACCCGATTTGGGGGACGCCCACGTAGTCCGGGTCGGCGTAGTACCACTCGCGGTCCGCGTAGGCCAGGCGCATCGCCTCGCTCAGCAGATGCACGTAGGCCGGCTGGTTGTGGCCCAGCGATTTGACGTCGTAGCCCTCGAGCAGATTGAGCGTCTCGAGCAGCACCGGCCCTTGCGACCAGAAGCCGACCTTGTAGACCTCGATGCCGCGGTACGTCGTCTTGGCGGGCTCTTCGATGCGGGCGCGGTAGGCGGCCAGGTCGCTCTCCTCGAGCAGCCCGGTCGAGACGACGCCCGTCTGGTCGCGGCACTCGAACGTCTTCTGAAACCGCACGAGCTCGGCCGCGATGTCGCCGCGGTAGAAGGCGTCGCGCGCCGCTTCGAGGCCGGCCTCGCGGCCCTTCGCCTGGGCGGACGCCTCGGCTTCCGCCAGCCGCCGCAGCGTGTGCGCCAGGTCTTTCTGGATAAGCAGCTCGCCGATCTCCGGAACCTTGCCGTTGGGCAAAAAGACCGCCGCCGAGCTGGGCCACTCCGCCTCGAAGCGGCCGGCGAGGCCCAGCAGGTGCCCGTGGACCGAGTCGTACATCGGAAAGCCGTTTTCGGCGAGATCGATGGCCGGGGCGAGCACGTCGGCGAGCGAAAGCGTGCCGTATTGCTCGAGAGCCAGCACCAGCGAGTCGACGACGGCCGGCACGATCGCGGGCATGAAGCAGTCGCCGGCGATCTCAGTCACGCCGCGCGCCCGCAAAGCCTCGACGGTCGCCGCCATCGGCGCGACTCCGTGGCCGTTGACGGCTACAACCTTGCCCTGATCGGCCACGTAGATGAGGATCGGAACCTCGCCGCCGATGCCGAAGCGGTCGAACTCGACGACGGCTTGGGCGAAGACGGTCGCGACGCCCGCATCGACGGCGTTGCCGCCCTTCTTGAGGATGTCGAGGCCGGCGTCGCTGGCGAGCTGATGGCCGGAGACGACAACGCCGCGGCGTCCCATGATGAGAGGTCGCGTGCCGCCGATGGCCGGATCGGCGAAACACAGCAAAACGAAGAGTACGGAAGCGATAGCGCGCATCGTGGAAGCCACCTGCCCTCGGCCATTCTAAGCGGAAACCGGTCCCGCGGCACTAGACTGAGTCTTCCGATGGCTCTAGCTGAAAGCCGCCGCCTCGTGCGAGGCATGCTGTCCGACTATCCGTTCGTCCTCAAGAATGTTCGGACGTACTTCTCGAATTGGTATCGGCGGAACATCCTCGGCACGACGGTCGTCACGCCGTACTCGGCGATCTTCTACGCCACGCATAAGTGCAATCTCGATTGCTCGTACTGCACCCAGAAGAACCCCGAGGTGTTTTCAGACGAGCTCGACACGGCCTCGACGATCCGGCTGTTTCACAACATTCGCAAGGATGTCGACACCCTGCTGATCACGGGCGGCGAATGCCTGATGCGCAAGGACATCGAGGAGCTGGTGCGCGCCGCCAAGCAAGACTGCCGCTTCCGCTCGCTCGTGATGGTCACAAACGGCGTGCTGCTCGACAAGCGGCAGTCGGTATTCGAGCACCTCAACGGCCTGATCGTGAGCCTCGACGCGATTACGCACGACCCGAGCGAGCCGCTGTCGAAGTCGGCGCAGGTCCCGAAGGTGATCGACAACCTGCTGCTCGCCAAGCGCAAGCTGCCGCCCGGCGCGGTGACGATCAGTTGCGTGCTGGAGCAGTGGAACGTAGCCGAGGCCGAGAAGATCCTCGAATTCTGCCGCGAGCACGATTTTCAGTTCTCGGTGCAGTCGGCGCAGAACAACGGCAAGTATCCAAACTTCGCGTTCCTCCAGGACGAGCGCTACCAAGCCTTCGTCGACCGTCTGATTGAGCTCCGCAAGGCCCGCAAGGCGCGCATCAATGGGACGCCCAAGCTGCTCGAGACGCTGCTGCGCTTCGAGGAGTTCAAGTGCTACCCGACGATGTTTCCGCGTGTGTACCCGAACGGCGACGTGTTCTATCCCTGCGAAGTGCTGCGCAAGATCGCCGGCAACGTGCTCGAGGACGGCTCGATCGCGGCCTGCTTCAAGCGCGGCCGCAAGCTCTACGGCGAGACGCCGCGGTGCAAGAACAACTGTTTTCTGTTCGGAAACGTACTGTCGTCCTACTACGTGGAGGATTTCTGGGGCCTGGCTGGCGATACGGTCCGCCGGTGAAGAAAAAAACCCGCCGCGGGTCAGAGCGGCGGGGGAGTCAGGGTCTGATTGTCAGAGGTTTCTGTAGTTGAACAGGTGTCTCGCTTGTTCAATTAGGTAGGCGACAAACGCGCGCAAATCCCGTCATCGATCGCCAAAAATAGTTTCGCTGACCTCCAGGCGCAGCTCTCCCGCGCTCGATCCCGCCTCGACCAGCTCAGCCGGCAGACCCGCATTGATGAGGTACCGCCGTACCGCCTGGGCGTGGCCTTTCCCCCCGCCGAGACCCTTCCCCCCGCCGAGAATCGTGATGCGGTAGCCCTGATGCGCCAGGAAGGCGCCGGCGATGCGGCTGAGCAGCTCGCGCGTCGGTTGACTGAAGCGCGAGCCGGTCGACCCGCCCAGCGCCTTGCCGAGGCGGACGGTCAGCGTCCAGCCTTCGCGCGAAGTCGGCGCGGTGGCGGCGAGCGCCTTCTGGAGCCTGGCCCACTCCTGCTCGCGGCGGCGGCGTTCGGCCTCCGCTTGGCGGCGGGCCTCCTCGGCGCTTTCGCGGGCGGCTTCGGCTTCGAAATGCGCGAAGTCGGCCTCCTGCTCGGCGGTTTTCTTCTGATCTTCGACCTGGTTGAGCAGCAGCGATTCCTGGGCGGCTTGGGCGGCTTCTTGCCGGCGCTTCCCCTCGGCCTGCTCGATCTCCCGGCGGCGGCGCTCGATCTCGGCCTCGGTCTGAGACAGGGATGTTTCGAGGCCCGAGTTGCGCTGCTCGAGCTGCGCGACCGACTGGTCGAGGCGTCGCGCCTGCGTGTAGAGCTTGACGGCGAAGACGATCAGGACGACCCCGAGAACAGCGACCAGCCCGACCGCCGCCGCTTTCTTCGTGGAGTTCGGCTTCGCCACGGTGCTTCTAGTTTACGGGCAGCCGTTGGACAACCTTGCCGCGCCGGCTCTCGGCGGGCGCCGTGTTTTAAAGCGCCGGTTCGCCGCTCGCCAGGCAGTCTACAATCTGCGAGCGCGTCACCGCGCCTTCCTTGATGAGCTTCCAGTCGGGCTCGGTGACGTCGATCGTGGTGGCGCCGAGGCCGTCGATGACGCCTCCTTCGAGCACCAAGTCGACGCGCCCGTCCATCGTGCCGAAAACGTCGATGCCGCTCTTGCAGGTCGGCTCGCCGGAACGGTTGGCGCTGGTCGCGATCACCGGCATCTCGAGCTTCTCGATCAGCTTGGTCGGGATCGTCGCCGAGCTTTGCCGCAGGGCGAGGCGCCCCAAATTGCCCGTCACTTTCAGAGGCAGCAAGCGCGACGCCGTCGTGATGATCGTGAGCTGTCCCGGCCAAAAGCGCCGCGCCAGCAGGTAGAACCGAGCGCTCAGCGGACACGCCGCATAGTCCTCGGCCATCGTGACCGAGTCGACCAAGATCGGCAGCGCGCGGTGCATCTCACGGCCTTTGGCGCGAAACACCGACGCGATCGCATTGAGGTTGAAAGGGTCGGCGACCAGCACGTAAAGCGTGTCGGTCGGAATCGCAACGACCTTGCCGGCCCGCACCGCGGCGGCGGCCTTCTCCAAGGCCCCCTCATCCGGGTTTTCGCAGGAAACTTCGATGATCTCGGTGCGCAAAGCTAACAAGAGACCGAGCGCGATTTCTAGGCGCGCGGCGCATCAAAAAACAGCGGACCGCCTCGCGAGCGGTCCCAGATTTCATAAGTGTACCGCAGCGTTCGGCGCCTGAATTCGACGATTTGCGAGAATGGCGAACGTCCTCATCGCGTCCGTTCTTTATGGCGACCGTTAACCAGAAGACTCGCACCGTGCTCGAAATGATCAAGTTCGAGCACTCGATTTTCGCGTTGCCTTTCGCGCTGACCGCTGCGCTGCTGGCGGTTCGCGGCGCGGGCTTGAGCGGCGCTGAGCTCGCCGAGAAGCTCTTTTGGATCGTTGTCGCCATGGTCGCGGCGCGCTCGGCGGCCATGGCCTTCAACCGCGTGGTGGACGCCGACATCGACGCCGAGAATCCCCGCACCAAGATGCGCGCCATCCCGGCCGGTCAGGTCAGCCGCGGGTTCACTTGGGGCTTCATTGTGCTCTGGTGCGCGGTCTTCGTCTTCGCGGCGGCGATGTTGAACCAAATCTGCCTGTTGCTGAGCCCGGTTGCGCTGGCGGTCGTCTGCGGTTACTCCTACACCAAGCGCTTCACCTCGCTGTCGCATGTCGTGCTGGGGATCGCTCTTGGCATCGCCCCGCTCGCGGCGTGGATCGCGGTGCGCGGCGAGTTCGACGCGCCGATCCTGCTGCTGTCGGCCGCCGTCACCCTGTGGGTCGCGGGGTTCGACATGATTTACTCCTGCCAAGATTTCGAGTTCGACCGCAACGCGGGGCTGCATTCGATTCCGGCGCGGCTGGGGGTCCCGCGCTCGCTGTGGCTGGCGAGGCTGTTCCACGTCGCGATGATCGCGTTGCTCGCCTGGCTGTGGAGCTTAATGGGCCTCGGTTGGCTCGGCCTAGCCGGCGTCGCCGTGACAGCCGCGCTGCTCTCCTGGGAGCACAGTTTGATTTCGGCCGACGACCTCTCCAAGGTCAACGCGGCGTTCTTTACGGCCAACGGCATCGTCAGCGTGTTGTTTTTCCTGTTCTGGGCGGCGGATATGATTTCCCGGGGCGAGCTGCTCGGATGACGACCGACGATCCGGTCGCGGCCGTCGAAGCTTGCCTCGCACGGATCGATCGCCTGGACGGCGAAATCCGCGCCTGGGCGTATGTGGATCGCGAGGGCGCCCGGGCTGCGGCGCGCTGCCTCGTCGCTTTGCCCGAAGCCGAGCGGCAAGCCCTGCCGCTGTTTGGCGTTGGGTTCGCCGCGAAAGACATCTTCGACACCGCAGAAATGCCGACCTGCTGGGGCTCGAAGCTTTACGCGGACCGCCGGCCGAAAGCGGACGCCGCCCTGGTCGCCCAATTGCGCCGCCTCGGGGCCGTGCTGATCGGCAAAACGCACACGACCGCTTTCGCCTACTTCGACCCGGGACCGACGCGCAATCCGCATGGGCTGGAGCACACGCCCGGAGGCTCGTCGAGCGGTTCGGCGGCCGCCGTCGCGGCCGGAATGGTTCCGCTGGCGTTGGGCAGTCAGACAATGGGCTCGGTGCTGCGGCCCGCCTCGTATTGCGGCGTCGTCGGCTTCAAGCCCACGTTCGGCTTGCTTCCGCTCGAGGGAGTTCTCCCGTTCGCCCCAAGCCTCGATCACGCGGGCTTGTTTACGTCGAACGTAGACGACCTGCTGACGGCCTGGAAAGCCCTCGTCCCCGCTGCAAGAGACGTCGCGCCCGCCCGCCGGCTGTGGGCGCCGGAATGGCCGGGCGAAGGCGAGCTGGACACCGCGATGCGCGACGCCCTTGCCGTGCGGCTCCTGCAACTCGAGTCCGCAGGCTTCGAAGTCGTCCGCACGCCCCGCCCGGCATGGCTGGGGCCACTGCACCGGGCGACGAAGGTTATCCTTGCCGCCGAGGCGTTCGCGGTGCATCGCGAGCGCATCGCGCAATACGGCGACGCCATCGGCGCCAAGCTCGCGGAGCTGGTGCGCGCGGGGTCGAAGATCGCCGACGCGGAGGTCGGGGAAGCGCGCGCGACCGTCGACAGTGCGCGCCGCGGATTCGAGTGCGACCTGCCGCCCGGCGCAATCGCCGTCACCCCGGCTGCGCTCGGTCCCGCGCCGCTCGGCCTCGATTCGACGGGCGATCCCGCCGCCAATGCGCCCTGGACCAGCCTTGGCGTACCCGCGATAGCGCTCCCGATGGCCCAAGACTCGCGAGGCCTGCCGTTGGGCCTGCAACTCAGCGGGCTGCGGGGTCAGGAAGACTTGGCGCTCTCGACGGCGGGCGCCGTTCAAGCCCGAAACGACGGCTGAATCGTCGGCTCTGATATGCTCCGGAACGAGACGCGATGGGGCGCAGCTATCCGTCAAGACCCGTTGTCGGGGTCGGCGCAATCGTCATTGATGAAGACCGCGTGCTGCTCGTGGAGCGCGGGCGGGAACCCTTGAAGGGTTACTGGTCGCTGCCCGGCGGCGCGCTGGAGCTCGGCGAAAGCTTGGAGGAAGGAGTTCAGCGCGAGGTCCGCGAAGAATCGGGCCTCGACGTCCGGATCGTCGACCGCGTCGAGGTCTTTGAGCGCATTACTCCCGACGAGGACGGCAAAGTTCGCTACCACTACGTGCTCATCGACTACCTGTGCGAGGTCGAGGGCGGCGAGCTGCGGGCGGGCGATGACGCGGCGCAGGCCGTGTGGTACCCGCGCGCCGCGCTGAGCGACTTGTCGATCACTCACGGGACGCTGCCCGTCATCGAGAAGGGTTTCGAGCTGCGCGACCGGCTGGCCGCGGCAAGCATGATCGCTGAAGCATGAGCCGCGACGCCCTAGAAGCCTTGGAGCTTCCCGCTCTGCTCGCGATCCTGCGGCGCTACGTGTCGAGCCCGCTCGGCGGCATGCGCCTCGACGCTGTCGCGGCCCAGCCTTACATGGCCTCTCCCGCAGCGGCCGCCGCGGCTTTGGCGGAGACGGCCGAAGCGATGAACTGGCTGCGCGCAACGGCCTCGCCCGACCAGCGCGGCCTGACTCCGGTCCCTCGCTTCAATGGACTGCTCGACGTGAATAAGGCCGTCGAGCAGCTCGCAGCCGAAGGCGCGGCGCTCGAGGCCGCCGAAATCTCGGCGATTCTGGCGATCGTCGACCGCGCCGAAGAAACGAAACAGCGGCTCTGGCGCGAGCGCGCCCGCCGGCCGCTGCTCGGTTCGTACGCGGACCGCATCGGCGAATTTTCCCAACTGGTTCGCGATCTGGCCGGCAAGATCCTGCCTAACGGCGAGCTCGCCGATCACGCCAGCTCGGGACTCGCCCGCGCTCGCCGCCAGATCGAGCAGCAGCGACAGCGCGTGCACACGTCGCTCGAACGCTTCGTACGCAAGCACTTCGACGAAGGGTTGCTGCAGGACGACTACGCCACGATCCGCAACGGCCGCTCCGTCGTGCCGGTCAAGGCCAGTTGGAAGGGCCGCATCGAGGGCGTCATTCACTCGGCCAGCGGCAGCGGCCAGACCGTCTTCGTCGAGCCGCTCGAGACGATCACGGAGAACAACAAGCTCGTCCAGCTTCAGGAAGAGGAGCACCGCGAGGTGCTGCGCATCTTGCGCGAGATGACCGAGCGGCTGCGCGAGCGCCGCGACGAGATCGCCGCCGCCGTCGCCGCAATGGCGGATCTCGAATGGATCTTCGCCAAAGCGCGCTTCGCGCAGGAGTTTCGCTGCTGCATTCCGCGCTTCTCGATGGCGCCGGACTTGCGGCTGAAACTCGACTGGGCGCGCCATCCCGTGCTCGAGGACGTGCTGAAGCGCCAAGGCGGCAAAGCCGTGCCGTTGAGCCTGGAGCTGTCAGGCGGCCGCTGCACTCTCGTCATCAGCGGACCCAACGCAGGCGGCAAGACGGTGGCGATGAAGACGGCGGGTCTGCTGGCGATCATGGCGCAAGCCGGCATCCCCGTTCCGGCGGGCGAGGCCGAGCTGCCGTGGTTTACGAGCATCGTGGCGGATATCGGCGATGCGCAGTCCATCGAGGCGAGCCTCAGCACGTTCTCGGCGCACATCGAGAACCTCAAGCGAACAATGGCCGAGGCGACCAGCGGCTCGCTGGTGATCATCGACGAGATCGGCGCGGCGACCGACCCGCAAGAAGGCGGCGCATTCGCCATCGCCGTCGTCGACTATTTGCTCGAGAAGGGCGCGTTCACGCTGGTCTCGACGCACTTACCGGCCCTCAAGATTTGGGCCGCCAATCATGACCGCGTCGTGACGGCCGCCATGGGCTTCGATCAGGCGACGCTCTCGCCGACCCACAAGCTGCTGATTGGCGTGCCCGGGCAATCCGCGGGCCTGGCGATGGCGCGCCGGCTGGGAGTCCCGGAGGAGATTCTGCAGCGCGCCGAGCGAGCGCTCGCGGACGAGGAGCGCGAGGCCGCCGCCTTCCTCGACCGGCTGCACGGCAAGGTCGAGGAGTACGACGAACGAGAGAGGAGCATCCGCGTCGCCGAACAGCGCATGCGCGACCGGGAGCGTGAGCTGGAGCGTCAAGGCGAGGAGCGCGAGAAGAAGAAGATCGCCGAGCTCGAGCGGCGCTTCAACAGCGCCCTGCGCGAGGCCGAACAGGCGAACAAGCAAGCGCTCGACGAAGCGTTGGCGAAGATCGACGAACGGGCCGCCAGCAAGCGCGGCGTTACGCAAGCCCATGCGGCGGCTTCACGCGTGCAGCGCGAAGCTCGGCAGCGTATCGTGCAAGCCTCGCACGAGGTTCTGGGTCAGGCGCCGAAAGCCGTCGATGTCGCGCCGGCCGCCGAAATCCGCGAAGGCGTCGACGTTAGGCTCAGCGGCTTCGGCGCAGTCGGCCGCGTTCTACGCAAGGTCGGAGACGACGAATGGGAAGTCCAGGTCGGGCAACTCAAGATGCGGGTGGCCAGCGACGGCATCAGCGAGGTCCTCGCTGACGCCGGGCCGCGCAGGCAGGAGTTGCCCAGGGGCGTGACGTTCAAAGGGCAGCTCAAATCGCGCGATTCGCTCAACGAGATCAACGTCATCGGCAAAACCGTCGACGAGGCGCATGACGAGGTCGACAAATTCCTCGACGAGGCGGTTCTGGCTGAAGTGAGCCGGCTGCGCGTGATCCATGGTCACGGCGCCGGCGCCCTGCGGCGAGCGCTGTGGAAGATGTTCGCGGGCCACGTGCATGTCGACAAGTACTATCAGGCCGAGCAGCAGGAAGGCGGCGCGGGGGCGACGATCGTCGAAATCCGTGATTAACCGCACGGAGCTCTCTTGGCCAGGGTAACGAGTACCAACGGCGGGGTCTCCACTTGACGGAGGTTCCAAGTATGAACAAGGAACAAGTTGAAGGTAAATTCGACCAGGCGAAAGGCAAGGTCAAACGCGAGTACGGCGAAGCCGTTGACGATCCTTCAAAGGAAATCTCGGGTATGAAGGACCAAGTAAAAGGTCGCGCCAAAGAAGCTTACGGCGACGCCAAGGAGGCGGCCAAGAAGCAGGAAGAGAAGCGGAACAAGTCCGCCTAGGCGTAGCACTCATACCAGGCGGAGCGGCGAGCCCGCTCCGCCTTATCGTTGATACACAATCTTCCCGCCGACGATAGTCATGTCGGCTTTGACGTCCGGGAGTTTCTCGTCCGGGAGCGTCATGATGTCACCTGACAAGACAGTGAAATCCGCCCACTTGCCCACTTCAATCGATCCCCGTTTGTCTTCCTGAAAGGACGCGTAAGCGGCCCACTGCGTCAGCGTGTTGAGCGCTTCATCGCGGGTCAGCTTCTGCTCGGGGCGCCAATTGGGGTCGGAGTAGCCCTTCAAGTCCTTTCGAACGGCGGCCGCATAGAACTCGATGATCGGATCGCCTTTCTCGACGGGCGCGTCGCTGCCGCCGGCGATGATCGAGCCCGAGTCGACCAAGCTGCGCCAGGCGTACGCCCCTTCTAGGCGCTCCGCTCCGATGCGTCTCTTGGCGAAGTGCAGATCGGTAATCGCTTGGGAAGCCTGCATGGAGGGGATCACCTTAAGCGCGGCGAAGCGCGGAATGTCGCTCGGCTTGAGGATTTGCGCGTGCTCGATACGCCAGCGCGGTTCGGCGATCGCCCGTTGAGCGGCGGGGACGTGCTCAAAAGCATGCTCATACATGTCGAGCGTCAGGCGATTGGCGCGGTCGCCTATTGCGTGAGTTTCGACTTGAACGCCCTTGCGCAGCGATTCCTCGAGCAAAGGCATGACGTCGTCTTCGGTGAACATCACCAGCCCGCGCGTGTCGTGGTCAATATACGGTTCAAACAGCGCCGCGCCTTGTGAGCCGAGGGCGCCGTCCATGATCAGTTTGATCGTCCGAATCGGCAGCTTTGCGTCAAGCTGAGGCCCGATTTCGAGCAGCTTTTCAGCGTCGTCGCCCGGTCCGAGAATCGCGACATTGAGGCGGATTGGGATCTCGTCCGACTTGATCAGATCCTGCAATATCGCGACTTCGTCCCAGCTCGTCCCGGCGATCGACACCTGCGTCCAGCCCATCCCCGCCGCGTATTCGGCCCCGACCTTCAGAGTCTGGCGCTCGAGCTCGGGCGTCTCATGGGGTACGTGCTTGCGCATCAGGATCTGCGCCTTGTCGAGGATCATGCCATTGGGCTTTCCGTCCGCGCCCTTCATGATTTCGCCGCCCGGGGGCGCCTTCGTACCGCTCGTGATGCCGGCGATGCGCAGCGCGGCGGAGTTGGCCAGGCCCGCATGACCGTCGGCCCGTATCAGCCATACGGGGTTGTCGGGAGAAACCGTATCGAGGTCGGTGTTGGTCGGAAAGACAGGCTTGTCCCACTGGGCCTCGATCCAGCCGCGGCCTGTAACCCACTCGCCCGGCTCGACTTTTTCGACACGCTGGCCGACTCGGCTCAATAACTCATCGAGACTCCCGACATCGTCAAGATTCAGGGACATCTCGCGCAACCCGATTCCCGACAGGTGGACATGCGAGTCGGCCAGGCCCGGGACCACCGTCTTGCCGCCCAAGTCGACCGACTCCGTGTCTGAGCCGTGGTAGGCCTGACAGTCCAGCGGCGTGCCGACGCAGACGATCTCGCCGCCGATCACGGCCACGGCTTCGGCTTTCGGCTGCTTGGGGTTGAGCGTGTAGACGTTGCCGTTCAGCAGAATCAGGTCCGCCGAAGGCGGCGGCGAGCCGCAGCCGACGTACGACGCCAAAATGCCGAACGCCGCGAGTGCGAATACAACGATATTGCCGATGCGCTGAGCCATCCCGTGCACTTACTCCCTTACCGCGTCTCCTCCGTGGAGATTGTATGTCGAGGTCGGCCCGCACGGGCGCGTGAAAGTCGGACGTGGATCAGGCGGCGCCTCGAGGCGCCTTGTCGAAGAATTCCCGGACCAAACGCCGCAGCAAGGGCAGCGAGCCCAGCACGGCGATCAGATTCGGAACGGCCATGAGGCCGTTGAGCGTGTCGGAGACGCCCCAGACCACATGCAGCGCGCCGGTCGCCCCCAAGTAGACGAACACGCACCACAAGATCCTATATGGAAGACTGGCGACGGTTCCAAACAGATAGGTTACCGCTGTTTCACCGTAGAACGCCCAGCCCACGACCGTCGAAAAGGCGAACAAGATCAGCCCGACGTTGACGACCAGATCGCCCCACACGCCGGGCAGGCCGATCTCGAAGGCCTTCGCCGAGAGCGCCGCGCCGGTCTCGCCGGTCTGCCATGCGCCGGTGGTTAGCACCACCAGACCGGTCAGCAAGCAGACCACCAGGGTGTCGACGAAGACCTCGAAGATGCCGTAGCAGGCTTGGCGCACCGGGTGATCGGTCACCGCCGAAGAATGCACCAGCGGGGCCGAGCCCAATCCGGCCTCATTCGAAAACAGTCCGCGGGCGATGCCGAAGCGCACCGCTTGGCCTACCGTGGCGCCGGCGAATCCGCCCACGGCCGCCTGACCGTCGAAGGCCGAACTGACGACCAGCCCGATCACGCCTGGAATCTCACCCGCGAAGCGCACCACGATCACGACGGCGCCGAGCAGGTAAATGCCGCACATCGCCGGAATGAGCACCTGCGTCACCTCGGCGATGCGCTTGATGCCGCCCAGCACGACCACGGCCGTCAGGCCGGCCATCACGAGGCCGGTCACTTGCGTCGGCACGCCGAACCCGTTCGAGGCGGCGTCGGCCACGGAGTTGGCTTGCACCATATTGCCGATGCCGAACGCGGCCAAGCTCGTCAGGGCGGCGAAGATCACGCCCAGCCAGCCCAAGCCCAGACCGTCGGCGAGGATGTACATCGCGCCGCCGCGCATGATGCCTTTCTTGTCGCGCTTGCGGTAATAGAGCGCGACCGCGATCTCGGCGAATTTCGTCGCCATTCCGAGCAAGCCCGAGACCAGCAGCCAAAACAAGCGCGCCCGGCCCCCCGATGCTGATGGCCGTCGAGACGCCCGCGATGTTGCCCACGCCGACTGTGGACGCCAGCGCCGTCGACAGCGCCTGGAACGACGTCACCGTCCCTTCGCCGCCGATCTTGGGTCCAAAGCCGAACGCCGTGCGCATCGCGAACGGCAGCTTCCGAAACTGGATGAACCCGGTCGCGAGCGTGAACACGACGCCCGCGCCCATGAGCAGGACCATCATCGGCGGGCCCCAGACCAGGGCGTTCAGCCTCCCGTGCCACTCGAGAAAGGTTTCCATAGGAAAGGCTATAGAGTGCCTTGTCGGGACCTCCGACGGCAAGCGGAATGTCGCGAGCCGCCGCAAGACTCGCTGGAAAGCAAGCATCAAGGCTGCAGCAACCGAGCCGCGCCGAGGCGCGCAAGCCGGCGCTGCCGCTGCACACGCTGTGGCGCAAGGATGAGGATTCTGATCCAGGCCGCGGGCTGACGCCCGCGCCGGCCTAAGCGGACCGAGGCGAGCGCCGACTTGCGCAGCTCGAGCTTCGCGATTGCCGCGGCGGGCGCAGCGGGAAATCTTCAGAGCGTTTCACACGCACTCCCACGGCGGCGCCTCCGCCTCGCGGTCGTCCGAGCGTGTTACGGTTCGCGCTTGAAGACGACGACGCCCAGCGGAGGAAGCGTCGCTTCGAGCGTGCAGGGTCGGCCGTGCGTAGCGTATTCGTGCGCCTCGAGGCCGCCGACGTTTCCACAATCTCCGCCGCCGTATAGCGCTGCGTCGGAATTGAAAACCTCACGCCAATAGCCGGCCTGCGGGCAGCCGATGCGGTAGTTGCGCCGCGGCACCGGCGAGAAATTGCAGCCGAAGATGAGCGTATCTTCAGGCTTGACGCCCTTGCGCATGAAGCTCACGGCGTTCGCGTGCGCGTCGTTGCAGTCGATCCATTCAAACCCTTGCCACTCCGAGTCTTTCTCGTAGAGCGCGGGCTGGGAGCGGTAAAGGGTGTTGAGGTCGCGCACACAGCGTTGCAGACCCTTGTGGGGCTCGAATTCGAGCAGGTGCCAGTCGACGCTCGTGTCGTGGTTCCACTCGTTCCACTGGCCGATCTCGTCTCCCATGAACAAGAGCTTTTTGCCGGGGTGGCCGAACATGTAGCTGTACAGCGCACGCAAGTTAGCGAACTTCTGCCAGTCGTCGCCGGGCATCTTGCCGATCATCGAGCCCTTGCCGTGCACGACCTCGTCGTGGCTGAACGGCAGCAGGAAGTTTTCCGTGAAGGCGTACAGCAATGAGAACGTGATGTCGTTCTGGTGGTATTCGCGGTAGATCGGATCCCTCGAGAAGTAGCCCAGGATGTCGTTCATCCAACCCATGTTCCACTTGAATCCGAAACCTAAGCCGCCTAAGTAGGTAGGCGCGGAAACCATCGACCACGAGGTGGATTCCTCGGCGCAGGTCATCACGTCGGGATATTCCGCATAGACGCGCTCATTGAGGCGCCGCAGGAAATGGATCGCGTCGATGTTTTCCTTGCCGCCGTATTGGTTGGGCACGAAGTCGCCCGAGTCGCGGCCGTAGTCGAGGTAGAGCATCGAGGCGACGGCGTCCACGCGCAGCCCGTCGATGTGATACTTATCCAGCCAGAACAGCGCATTGCCGATGAGGAAGTTCGAGACTTCCCAGCGGCTGTAGTTGAAGATCATCGTGTCCCAGTGCGGGTGACGACCTTGGCGCGGGTCGGCGTGCTCGTACAGATGAGTGCCGTCGAAGTAAACCAGGCCGTGAGGGTCATGCGGGAAGTGCGCGGGCACCCAGTCGGTTACTACGCCGATGCCGGCGCGGTGCAACGTATCCACGAAGCTCATGAACTCGTCGGGCGTGCCGAAGCGACTGGTGGGCGCGAAATACCCGACGGTCTGATAGCCCCAGGAGGCATCGAGCGGGTGCTCGGTGGGGGGCATCAACTCAACGTGAGTGAACCCCATCTGAGTGCAATACTCGGCGAGCTGCGGCGCAATGTCGCAATAAGTCAGCCAACTGTTCGTTTCCGGGGCTCGCCGCCACGAGCCGAGATGCACCTCGTAGATCGAGATCGGCGCGTCGCGGCGGGCCTTGGCGCCGCGCGAGGCCATCCACTGCTGATCGCCCCAGTCGTAGCCGTCCAAGGTCCAGACCTTGCTGGCCGTGCGCGGCCGCACTTCGGCCGCGAAGCCGTACGGGTCGGCCTTTTCCGCCTCATGGTCGTCGTGATTGGACCGAATGAAGTACTTGTAAACATCACCGTGGCCGATGCCTGCGATGAAGGTCTCCCAGATGCCGGAGCCGCCGCGCGAACGCATCACATTCGCGTCGCGATTCCAGCCGTTGAAATCGCCGATCACCGAAACGCCGCGGGCGTTGGGCGCCCAAACCGCGAAGCGCACGCCCGGCTCGCCTTCGAGCTCCGTGACGTGCGCCCCCATCTTCTCGTAGTTGCGGTAATGCGACCCTTCGCCCAGCAAATGAAGGTCGAAATCAGTCAGAAACGGTGATTCCATAAGAACTCACAGTATGGAGCATGCGCCGCGGGCGGGCGTTGCTCGATCCATCGATCGAGGCGGCTTGCGCTCGCCTGGAGGCTAGTAAAAGTCGGAGCAGCTCATGTAATAGCCGCACTTCTCGCACAGCAGCTTGCACTTGAGCTCGGTGAGCCGTTGAGAGCAATTTGGACAGTGCAGGCAGGGTTCGTGCTGCTGCTGCGCTTTCTTGACCGAGTCAGACTTTGGGTGAGCGGGCCTCATGCGCCCCTAGCATAACCCCCCTCGAATGCGGGGGCGCAACCGATACCGCAAATCTCGTTGTTGGGACAACTCGCGCACCGGCTGCATTGGAGTTGGCGGCGCAACTGGTTGCGAACGCAAGATTTACCGCCAAGGCATCGGAATGGCCCACGATTCGCATCCCCGACCGATGTGGCGATCTCGACGTCTACCGCTGGATCGATTTTGCTGGTCGACGACCAGCCGCACGTGCTGACCGCGCTGCGGCTGTTGCTCAAGGGAGAAGGATTTCAGACCGAGCAGGCCTCCTCGCCGGCGGCGATGCTCGACGCCGTCCGCGCGCGAGCGTTCGATCTGATCCTGCTCGACATGAACTACGCCCGCGATACCACGTCGGGAGAAGAGGGACTGGAGGCGCTGGCGGGCTTGGCCGAGCAGCCCGCCGGGCCGCCGGTGATCGTGATGACGGCCTGGGGTTCGATCGAGCTGGCGGTCGAAGCGATGCGTCGCGGCGCGCGCGACTTCGTGCTGAAGCCCTGGGATAACGCCGACGTCGTGGCGAAGGTTCGCAAGCACATCCGGCAACGCGATGGCGGGACTCACAGGGCCGTTGCGGACCCGGAAATGCGCCGCGCCCAGGAGATCCAGGAGCGGCTGCTGCCCGCCGGCGGGCCCGTGCTCGAGACGCTCGACTACGCGGGCCGCTGTCGGCCGGCGGGCGCGGTCGGCGGCGACACCTACGATTTCATCGACTTGGGCGTCGGCGAGGCGGCGTTCGTGCTGGCCGACGTCAGCGGCAAGGGACTTGCCGGCGGCGCTGCTGGTGGCGAACCTGCAGGCGTTGCTGCGCAGCAAGCTCGAGCGCCCGCCGGAGAGTCTGCCGGCGCTGCTCGACGCGGTGAACCGGCAGTTCTTCAAGGCCACGCGTCCCGAGCATTACGCGACGCTCTTTTTGGCCGTTTACGACGATCGCTCCCGGCGGCTGCGCTGGGCGAATTGCGGGCACAATCCGGCTTTCCTCTATCGCGCGCACGGATCGGTCGAAGCTCTCCCGTCCGGCGGACCTCCGATCGGTCTGCTGCCGCGCTGGAACTTCGAGTCCGGGGAGACGCGCCTAGCGCCGGGGGATCGCTTGGCGGTGTATTCCGACGGCGCCAGCGAGGCGCTCGATAGCGGCGGGAAGGAGCTCGGAGAGGCGCGACTTCAGGCGCTGTTCTCCGACGGCGCATGCCCGACGGCGGCCGGTTGGCTGGAAAGGAATCTCGACTGCCTCGGCGGGGCATCGCCGGGCCCGCAGGGCGACGACATCACGTTGCTCTGCGCGCTCGCTCGCTGACCCGACACGAAATGCGCCGGAGCGACCGTCAAAAGGCGGATTTGTAAGCGGTTACTCCAAGCGCTCGCGGGGCGCTATGCTAGATCGCCAAAGGACCTCACCATGGCCACCATTTACGACGTCGCCAAGCTGGCTCAAGTCTCGACCGCAACGGTTTCGGCCGTGATCAATGGGACAGCGTATGTCAGTCCGGAGTTGACCGACCGGGTGCAGCGAGCGGTCAAAGATCTCAACTACACGATCAACGCCGTCGCGCGCGGCTTGCAGACGAAAAGGACCGACACGATCGGCATGCTCGTTCCCAACATCGCCGAGCCGGTCTACTCTCTGATGGTCCGCGGCGTTGAAGACGGGCTCAAGCAGGCCGGCTACTCGCTCATTTTGGCTTCGACGCACAACGATCCCGAGGAGCAGTCTCGCCACCTCAATCTGTTGCGGTCGCGACGCGTCGACGGGCTGCTGCTGCTGCTGGCTTTCGGCGGGGAAGAGGAGCTCAAGCAAGCGGTGGAAGCGGGCTCGCCGATCGTCTTCATCGCGCGCCAGCCGTCGACCTTCCAGGCCGATCAGATCGTCGTCGACAACATCGCCGCGGCCGAGATGGCGATTCGGCATCTGGCCGCCGAGCGGCACCGGCGCATCGGCATCATCACCGGTCCGTCGGATCTACAGGTGAACAAGGACCGCTTGCAGGGCTGGGAAAACGGGTTGCGGAGCAGCGGCTTGCCGATCGAGCCCGAGCTCGTCGCGACGGGCGACTATACCGCGGCTTCCGGCGACTCCGCCATGGAGCATTTGCTCGAAAACGAGGAGCCTCCGACCGCGGTGTTCGTTGCGGGCTTTCTGATGATGACCGGCTGTCTGGCGGCGTTGAAGCGGCGGGGGCTGCGCGTGCCCGACGATATCGAGCTGATGACCTGGAGCGACTCGCCGCTGCTCGACGTATTCGATCCGCCGATCTCCGCGGTCACGCAGCCCAGCTACCGTATGGGCATGGAGGCCGCGAAACTCGTCCTGAGCCGCCTGGAAGGGGACAAATCGGGGCCGCGTAAGATCGTGCTGCCGACGGAGTTACGAATCCGCCGGCGCTAGCGCGGGAGAAACCCCGAAACTCAGAGCCGCGTCCATTCATCTGTAACAATGAGAGCGGATGGGCGCGATCTAGGACCCTTGACCTATAGACTTGTCATACGCCGCGGACTATAGTGGGGACTCCAGAGGGCGCCCCGACGCCCGAGGAAAAGCAAAGTGGCACGTACAAAGAAAGCTCAACAGCCGATCGTCGACGCCAAAGTCAAGCAAGAGGCGCAACGGATCGTATTTCAACCGGAACCCCGCAAGACTTTCGCCTGTAAAGTGTGCGGCGATTCGGGAGCCAGCGAGGAGTCGGAAGGCCTTTGCTGGGTGTGCCGGCGGCTCAAGGTGAGCGCCTGGCGCGAGGTCGAGATGCAAGTGCCTTTGAACGAATAGGCCGCGTATCCACGCCAGGCATCGAAGCGCCCGCGCCTTTCGGCTCGGGCGCTTTTGCTTTTGGCCGCGCGACGGCGCGACCGCGACCGCTATAATCGCCAGCTAGCTATGCGCCCCATCTTCGTTCTGCTCGCTCTCCTCTGCCTTCCGCTCATCGCCGCCGACATCGACCCCGCCGCCGAGCACTACGGCAAGCAAGCGATCGTGCTGAAGAACGGGAAGATCGCGCTGACGGTTCTCAGACAAGGAACGTCGCTGGCGAAGATCGTTCTGGCGGCTGATCCGGAACAGCTCAATCCGCTGTGGGACTCTTACCGCAGCGCTCAGATGCAAGGGCGCCCGATTCCGAACACAGGAGCGGTTGGACAATTCTTGTGCGTGGACGGCTTCGGCCCGGTATCCGACGAAGAAGCCGAAGCCGGATTACAGGGGCACGGCGAGGCGCACCGGCTGATGTGGTCGCTGGTTTCGGCGAAGGCCGACTCAGACGGCGCAAAAGCGGTTCTGGCGGTGACGCTGCCGCGCGTCCAGGAAGAGGTGACGCGCGAAGTGTCGCTGCTGGAGGGCGAGAACGTGGCCCGCTTCCACACGACGCTCGAGAGCCTGCTGGCGTTCGACCGCCCCGCGGTTTGGGCGGAGCACGCCACCATCGGGTCGCCGTTCCTCGAACCTGCCCAGACGGTCGTCGACATGTCGCCCAACCGCGCCATGACTCGGCCGCGCCCCAAGGATTCGAGCGGCAGGGCTCACCGCCTGGTCGGCGGCGAGGAATTCGAGTGGCCCATGGCTCCGACGCAGGGAGGCGGAAAGGTGGACCTGCGAGCCGCGCCGGCCGCTCACGATTCGCTCGACCACACCGGGCACTTGATGACTCCAAGCGGCGAAATGGCCTGGGTGACGGCGCTCAATCCCGAAAAGCATCTCCTGATCGGCTGGATCTACAAGACGTCCGAGTATCCCTGGATGCAGACGTGGGAGAACTATCCGGCCGAGGGCATGTTGGCGCGCGGGCTCGAGTTCGGCACGCAGGCCTTCGATCTGCCCCGCCGCGAGGTCATCACGCAGAACCGGCTGATGGGCCAATTGCTCTACCGCTGGCTCCCCGCGCAGTCGAAGATCGAGTCGACGTTTTTGGTCTTTTGGACGCCCGCCCCGGAGGGGATGAAGGGCGTGAGCGAGATCAAGCTGGAGGGCGGCGCAATTCGCATTCGGGACGAGCGCGGCGGCAAGAGCCTGCAACTCGAGACGCGCCAGAAGTTATAGATTCATCAGGGTTTCTTGACCAGGTCGGCCAATTCGCTCAAGAATTCCTGCTCGTCCTGGAAATCGCGGTAGACCGACGCGAAACGCACGTAGGCCACCTTATCGATAGCCTTGAGCTTGTCCATCAAGATCTCGCCGATCTTGGAGGTGAAGCATTCGCGGTCGGCCGACTCGGCGACCAAGCCCTCGGCGGCGCTTACCAGACCCTCGAGCTGGGCCATGCTGATCGGTCGCTTCTCGGAGGCTCGCAGCAGCCCGCTGAGCACTTTCTGGCGATCGAACGGCTCGCGCCGGCCGTCTTTCTTGACCACCATGTAGGGGATCTCGTCGATGCGCTCGTAGGTGGTGAAGCGGCGCGCGCAATCCAGGCACTCGCGACGGCGCCGGATGACGTCGCCTTCCTTGCTCTCGCGCGAGTCCACGACCTTGTCGGCGAGATGACCGCAAAACGGGCAAACCATATGGGGCAGCGCCGGGCGACCGAGAAATCGCGGCCTCCTCCAGTTAAGATTCTAGCGCGGGGCGCTATCGTAATACTGACGGAAACCGCAGGATGTTGGGCTTGGCCGGCCGGATACCTCGATATCTCGGGCCAAGGCGGCGCGCCGCCGTCGCGTTATGATTTTTTGTCGAACTTTCCCGCCCGCGCTCTCGTTTCTTATTTCGAGACCTGACGATGATGGGCGCTGAAGCTGTAATTCGACCCTGGGGAAACGCGTGGGGAGGCCCGGAAAGCCTCTCGCAGGGCGCCGAGGAGGCGGCCCGACAACGCATGGAGCGAGACCAAGCGCTCGTAGAGCAGTGCCTGAACGGCAGCGACGGCGCCTGGGAAGAACTGGTGCGCAGTCATAGCGGTCTGGTCTACAGCTCCTGTTATCGTTTTACAGGACGATCGGAAGAAGCTCGCGACCTCACGCAGGAAGTGTTCCTGCGCGTTTTCCGCAGCTTGAACACCTACAATTCCGGCGCCGGCGCGTTTCGCACGTGGCTCGTCAGGCTTACCCGCAACCTGCTGATCGATCATTACCGTAAGACCAAGAAGGACCAGGTGCTCGACGCGCTGGAGGATGAGGCCTATCATTTGGAGCAGACTTCGGGGGTCGCATCGCGCGCTGACAGCTTGCTGCGGGGGCGCGAGGCCGGCGAGATGTTGCAGAAGGGCTTGGCCCGGCTTTCGCCCGAGTTGCGCGAAGCGGTGATCCTTCGAGATTTGCAGGACATGGAGTATCGCGAAATCGGCAACGCGCTCGACATTCCGGAAGGGACGGTCAAGTCGCGCATCAACCGCGGCCGGCGCGAATTGGCGCGGCATTTGCGCGCGCTGGGAGCGGCGTCATGAAGTGCCGCGATTTCGAACGGCTGCTCTGCGATTACCTGGACGACGCACTCGATCTCGACGAGCGCCGGCGGATGGAAGAGCACTCCTTGAGCTGCGCGGGCTGCTCGGAGGCGTTGGCCGAATCCGGTTTTAGTCTGGGCCTGCTGCGCGACGCGCCGGCGGTGGCTCCTCCGGCCGAGCTGATCGCCGACATCATTCATGACACGGTCGGCGTCGGCTCCGGGCGGCTGCTTCCGGCCGGCGCGGACGCCGGCGGCGGCTTGAGCGGCTGGCTGCGCCCGCTGTTCGGACCGATCCTGCAGCCGCGGTTCGTGATGAGCATGGCGATGACGGTGCTCTCGTTTTCGATGCTGACTTTCTACGGGCAGCGCGCGGTTCAGCAGTACCAGGCCAACGGCGACTCGCCGCGGGCCGCTCTGACGGCCTTGAGCCGGCCGGTGACCGATCTGTGGAGCCGGGCGGAGACCGCCGTCGACGCCGCCGCGGCGTTCTACGAGCTGCAGACCGGTCCGTTCCACAGCGACCGCAAGGCGGAGCCGAGCGGCGACCCGCAACCGGCGGGAGAGGCGCGGTAGTGCAGTGCCCGACTTGTCAAGACACTCTGACGACCGCTTTTTGCCGGGAATGCGGTAAGCCGGTCTGTCCGCAGTGCATGCGCAGCGTCGAAGGGGTGCCGTACTGCGCCGATTGCGCCGAAAAGGTCGTGCCCCCCGCCGCTGACCCCGCTCAGGCGGATGCGCCCAACGAGACGCACAGGGCCGCGCCCCCGCCCGATTACGCCGCCAGGCCTGACTCCTCGCATCCTTATTCGCACGAAATTTCGGGAGCGCCTCATCCGGTGCTGGCGGGCGTCTTCGGTTTTGTCCCCGGGCTGGGAGCGGTTTATAACGGGCAATACGTCAAAGGCGTGCTGCACGTGTTGATATTCGGAATTCTGATGGCGGTGGCGACCTCGTCGAACGAGGGCGCGGTGCACGCTTTACTGGTGCCGATGATCGCCCTGTTCGTGCTCTACATGCCGATCGAGGCGATCCGAACAGCACAGGCCTTGCGGCGCGGGGAGACGGTCGAGGAGATGTCGGGCATCGTCGGCGCACTGTTCGCCAACCGCAGCTCGTCGCCCGTCCCGGGCATTCTGTTCATCGCGCTCGGGGTTTTCCTGTTGCTGTTCACGCTGGGGTTCGTCGAGCTCGATGACGTCATCGACGGCTGGCCGGTCCTGCTGATCGGGGTGGGCGTTTGGCGGCTGTATGCCGCCGTCCGGCGAGAGGAGCGGCAGGTGACCGAAGATGCCCTGCATCCGCCGGAGACCGGCTCGCTGAGCTTGGGCGACCGGCGTCGCCCCTAACACCCGGCTTTCGCCGCGTCCGGCTCGCGGCCGGCGGTCCCCCCGGGATAGAATGGCGTAACCTGAATCTCGCGTTCCCCGCCTTCCCTGTTAATAGCGATGTCGCGCAGCGGCGCGTGACGCGGTCGTCCGCCGACCAACGGCCGTAAACGGGCGCAAGGGAAGCGTTTTGCGAGATTTGCGCAACGGATGCTGGTCGAACCCGAGACGATCCGGAAGGCTCAAGGCGGCGACGCCGACGCCTTCAACGAGATCGTTCGGAGTTATCGGCGGCGTATCGCGGGCACGATCTACCGGCTGATCGGGCGCAGCGACGATGTCGAGGACGTCAGTCAGGAGGTATTCGTTCGACTCTACTATTCGCTCGATCAACTGCGGGCGGCGGAAGTTTTCGAACCGTGGTTGTACCGTCTGACGGTCAATGCGGCGTATGATTACCTCCGCAAGCGCAGACGCAGCGCCGATGTCAGGATGGCCGACCTCAGCGAGGAGCAGGTCATTGCGGTCGACGCGGCGGAAGGTGAGCGGCGGAGCGGCGATGTGGAATCGGCCGCCGAAGTCCGAGAATTCTTGGACGTGCTGTTGAGCGAGGTTTCGAACGACGACCGCATCCTGCTGACATTGAAGGAAGTGCAAGGGTTATCTCTCAAGGAGCTGGCCGACATCTACGACGTGAACGAAAACGCCATGAAAGTTCGCTTGTTTCGCTCGCGGCAACGCGTGCTGAAGGCGTACGAGAAGCTGAAGAAGCGCAACGTTCTGTGAGGGAGGGCGGAAGGACATGAAACAGAATCTGGAGAGACAGCTGGACGAGTTGTTCGCAGCCTCGCGGAGGGCCTTCCCCGACTTCGAACCATCGGGAAATTTCCTCGCCGACGTTTGGCGTCGAATCGATGAGCAGCGCCAACCGAGTTGGATGCAACTGGTATTGGCTTGGTCGCCGCGAGTCGCGGTGGCCTCGGCGGTTCTGGCGGTTGTGCTGAGCTTCTCGACGCGCGTCCACAAACAGCGTCAGTTGAGCGAAGATTTGTTGAACCAGTCCTACGTCGGCGCGCTGACCGTGGACTCTCTTGACGCCGACGACGGCGCCATGTGGACCCTGGCCGGAAGCCATTGATGACATCCGAGCGCACGAAGCAGATTGCGGTCCTGTATCTGGCGATCGTCTTCATCGCTGGAGCTGCGTTCGGCTTTGCGGTGAGCGAGTTCTATTCCGCAAAGTCAGCCGAAGCGGTCAACCAGACCAACCTGACCGCCCTGCAGTATCGCCAGAAGCTCGTCGAAGACCTGGATCACGCGCTGCATCTCAACGCGTCGCAGATCAACGAAATCCTGGTCGTGCTCGACGACGTGGGCGAACGGTTCCACGCCGTGCGTGACGCCATGGAGCCTGAGTTCGAGGCGATCCGCAGCGATCAGGCGGCCCGGATCATGGCGGTGCTCGACGACGAACAGCGGGCCAAGTACAAGCTGATCGTCGAAGAGAAGGAAAGCAGGCGCGAAGAGCGCAGACGCCTCCACCGCGAGCAACTCCACAAAGAATAAGGGCCCGCAGCCGTCTCCTCCCGCGCGGAGCCGTCCTAAACCGGCGCCCTCCCCCGGTCGATTTCCTTGCATGGATGCCGGCTCGTCCGTGGAAGGCGAGAGCGCCCGGCGCCTTCGCCATGCGGGTAACCGTCGTTCTCGAACATCGCTTTCAATCGCTCGGCGACGGCCCGGTTTGGACCGACGGTCCATTCCCCTATTCGTTTTTCCAGCGCTATCTCAAGGTGTTCGACGGCGTCCGGGTCGTCGCGCGGATCGAGCGGATCGAGTCCTCGAACGGCTCCTCGGACGCGAGCTCTCGGCGTTACGCGCTGCAGCGCTCCGACGGGCCGGGCGTCGAGTTTCATGCAGTTCCCGCCTACGTCGGGCCGTGGCGGTACTTGCTTCGGCGGGGCGAGCTGCTCCGCGCGGCGGACGACGCCATGGCCCAAGCGGTCGACGCCGAAGCGGCGGTGATCCTGCGAATCCCGTCTCAGGTGGCGTTGCTGGCGTTCGAGGCGTTGAGCCGGCGTGCTTGGCCCTTCGGAGCGGAAGTCGTCGGCGACCCGATGGACGCGCTCGCTCCGGGCGCCAATCTCCACCCTCTGCGGGCGCTGTTCCGCGCCCAGCAAACGGCTGCGCTGGAGAAGCTTTGCCGAGCGGCCTCGGCCACGGCCTACGTGACCGAACAAGCTCTGCAGCGACGCTACCCGCCCGGCAAGGGCAAGTTCACCACGCATTATTCGAGCGTCGAGTTGGGCGACGACGCCTTCGTCGCCGGACCTCCGCGACCGCGCATGCCTTTCGAGCGCCTCATCAGCGTGGGCTCGATGGAACACTGCCAGAAGGGCCAGGACACGTTGATCGAGGCTCTGGCGCGCTGCAACAGGCGCGGGTTGCGGCTCAGCCTGACGCTGGTGGGAGCCGGACGAATGCAGCCCTGGTTCGAGCAACAGGCCAAGAAACACGGAGTGATTGATCAGGTCGTGTTTCGCGGACGCCTCGCCAGCGGCGCGGCGGTCCGCAAAGAGCTCGACTCCGCCGACCTTTTCGTGCTTCCCTCGCGGCAGGAAGGGCTGCCGCGGGCGCTGCTGGAAGCGATGGCGCGCGGCCTGCCTTGCATCGCCTCGACGGTGGGGGGCGTGCCCGAAGCGCTCGACCCCGCCTGGCTGGTGGCGCCCAACGACGGGCAAGAAACGGCTCGCCTCATCTGCGAATTCGCCGAGCGGCCTCAGTCGCGCGCGGCGCAGGCCGCCCGGAACCTCGACAGGGCGCGCGAGTTCCACAACGACCGACTCGAGCCGCGACGAGTGCGCTTCTATCGTGAGGTCACGGAACTGCGTCCGGTGAGAGCCTAAACGCCTCGAACGTCCGTCAATGAACGGCTTCGACGAGTCTGCCCACGGCCTCACGAAAGTCCTGATGCTCCAAGATCAAGCTGATCACGAGATAGCCCTCATTCTCGAACCCGAACAGACTCCCCGGATGGACGTGGACGCCGGCGGTCTCGAGCAGGAAGATCGCCCACTCCTCGTCGGTCAGCGAGGCCGGCACGCGCAGCACGGCGTACCAGCCGCCGTCGGACCGCAGGCGGCTCACCGGCGTGCGGCCGCTCAGCTTGGCGTCCAGGAAGTCGAGGTTCTCGACAATGCGCTCCCGCACCTGCGGTTGCACCAGCTTGCGCTGCTCGATCAGCGTCGATGCGGCAAGCTGCGTCGGCGTGCTGACCGACAGGTAGGTGTCGGCCATGACCTCCAGGCGCGCCGCCGCGGCGGCGTCCGGCCCGACGGGACCTCGAATGGTCACCCATCCCAGCTTCATTTGCGGCAGGGCGGAAATTTTCGAGAGCCCGCTGATGGCGAACGTCAAGCACAGGCAGCGGCTGTCAATCGTCTGCGCGTACGGCCGCTTCGCCTCGTCCCAAACGTAGTCCAGAAAGACCTCGTCGCAAATCAGCGCCAGGTCGTTCATGAGCGCGAGGCGGATGAGCGCGTCGCGCTCTTTGATCGTGAGCAGTTGACCGGTCGGGTTGTTCGGGCTCACGGTCAGGATCGCTTTCGTGCGCGGGGTGATCAATTTGCGCAGCGCTGCGAAGTCGATCTGCCAGCCGTGGTCGTAGACGAGGTGATACGGCACGGGCGTGACGTCGGTGAGGTCGGCCAGATAGTCAAACAGCGGGTAGCTGGGCTTGGGAACCAGGATTTCGTCGCCGGCCTCGCACAGCAGGCGAAAGCAATACGTATAGGCTTCGCTTGACGACGCCGTCAGGATGACGCGATCGATCGGAATCGGCGTGCCGCGCTCCTCGTAGTAGCGGCAAACGGCGGCGCGCGCGGTCTGGATGCCGCGCGGGTCGGGGTCGTAGCCCATGACGCCGGGCTGCCCCAAAGCCTTGCGGATCGCTTCCTCGTCGTAGACGAAACCGCAGCGCGTCGGATTGGATTCGGTCAGATCGAGGATGGCAGCCTGCTCCCGCCGCAATTGTTTGAGACGCAGCGAAAGACGGGTCTGCTCGGTGGGCCAATCGGTCCGTTTGGCGAACATGAAGAGCCCTCAGAATAGCGGGGCGGCGGGCGCGGCGGCGGACCGATCCGCTAGAGCAGGGAACGCAGGTAGTTGACGATCTCGGGCCGCATCCAGTTTTCTGCGCCGATGTATTTGCGCAGCACGACGCCGTCCGGATCGATAAGGTATGTCTCGGGATACTTGCTGGTGCCGTAGAGGCTGGCGATCTTCATTTCCGGGTCGCGGGCCGTCGGGAAAGAGACCTTGAAATTTTGAAGAAACGAGTTGTACTGCTCAGGCTGCTCGTCGACGCTCACTCCGAGCACGACCAAACCCTGGCGCTCGAACTGTGTGTGAAGAGTGTTCAGCGACGGAACCTCCTGGACGCAGGGAGCGCACCAAGTAGCCCAAAAATTGAGCAGCACGTACTTGCCGCGGAAGTCGTCGAGGCTGATGCCGACGCCCGAGTCAGCCCGTCAGATGGAAGTCCGGCGCACGGTCCCCGGGCTGCACGTTGTTCACAATCAGATACGGCGCGACGCGCCACACCAAAACCCCTGCAAGCAAAAGGCTTAGGATCAGCGGGACAGCTTTTTGGCGGGCAAGTGCCATAATGAGGCTTCGTCAATCAATCTAGCCCTTCGCGGGGCTGTTCGGCAATGTTCTTGATCACTCGCAAGGCGGAATTTTCCGCGTCTCACCGCCTGGCCAATCCCGCTTGGTCGGACGAGAAGAACACCGCAGTATTCGGTCACGAGAGCCGCACGCATGGCCACAACTACGTGCTGGAGGTGACGGTCGCGGGCCAGGTCGACCCGGTCAACGGCATGATCATGGACCTCAAGCAGCTCAAACAGATCATACAGGAGCAAGTGGTCGAGCCTTGGGATCATCGTCACCTGAACCACGAGGCCGAGCCGTTCGATCACGTGATTCCCACGGTCGAAAACGTTGCGGTCGAGGTCTGGAACCGGCTCGTGCCCGCGATCACCGGAGCAGACCGCCGCCTGCATTCGATTCGGCTCTACGAGACGCCGGATCTGTATGTCGATTACGCCGGACCGGACCTGGCCTCCTGACCCGGCCCGACAGGACGAGTTGTGTTGCGAGTTACGCGCAGATATCCGTTTAGCGCTTCCCATCGGCTGCATGTCGACGGCTTGAGCGATGAGGAGAACCGCACCCTGTTCGGCAAGTGCAACAATCCGTTCGGCCACGGTCACAATTACGTCTTGCACGTTTCCGTGTCGGGGGAACCTTCGCCTGACACCGGCCTGCTGATCGACCGCGACGAGTTGGACCGCGTCGCCCGCGAGGCCGTGCTGCGGCGCGTCGACCGCAAGGACATGAATGCGGCGATTCCGGAATTTCAGGAACTGGTCCCCACGACCGAGAACCTCGCGAAAGTCATCGGCCAATGGCTGTGCCAGGCCTGGCGAGAGCGCTTTTCGGAAGGCGGGCCCCGCCTGAGCCGCTTGCTGCTCGAGGAGACGGGCCGCAACACGTTCGAATTAAAGATGGAGTCATAGCGCACGATGCACCACTCTGCAGAAGCCGAACTGGCTGATCGGGAGGATCAAACGCCGATCAGCCCTCGTATCGAATCGCTGGTCCGCGACTTGCTGGGCGAAGTCGGCGAGGATCTGAGCCGCGACGGTTTGCTGAGAACGCCGGCGCGTGTCGCGAAAGCTTGGAAGTACCTCACCTCCGGATACGAGATGAACGTCGCGGAGTTGCTCAACGACGCGCTGTTCGACGTGACCTACGACGAGATGGTGATCGTCAAGGACATTGAGATCTTCTCCCTTTGCGAACACCATCTTCTGCCGTTCTTCGGAAAGATGCATGTCGCCTACATCCCCCGGAATAAGGTGATCGGCCTGAGCAAGATCGCGCGGCTGGCGGACATGTTCGCGCGAAGGCTGCAAGTGCAGGAAAGGCTGACCAATCAAGTCGCCGAGACGATTCTGGAGACGATCGACCCGCTCGGAGTGGGAGTGGTGTGCGAAGCGCGACACCTGTGCATGATGATGCGCGGAGTCGAGAAACAGCATTCCTCGACCATCACAAGCGCGATGCTCGGCGACTTCCGAGACAATCCCAAGACCCGCGAGGAATTCCTCAGCTTGGTGGGCCGGCGGTCGAACGGCGTCTAGGCGAGTTCCGCGCCGAATCGGCGGACAGGCCGCGCACCCTTCGCCGCGGCGGTCCGGCTCGCTAGCGCACGCGGTACATCGCCGCCGGGTAAACGACCGCCTCGGCCGGATTGCCGGAGTCGTAAAGCACGGTTACCGCGTCGCCCGCGCTGCGCTGGGGGTTGCGTTCGGTCGTGCGGACCGAGAGCTGTTGGCCGGCCGCCGCATACGCCGCCCGATAGGTGCGGCTTGCGCCCCGCTTCCGCAGGTCCTGGACCGTGCCGGAAACCGCAACGCCGCGACTGACCAAGCGCCTGTGCCTGCGACGCTGCGTGTCGAGCACCACCACCGCGAAGATCGCCAGAACCGCGCCCATCATGCTGCCCCGCAGCGCGAACGGAGGCCGCGTAATCTCGGGAAGGTAGTGCGCCAGGGCGTCGCCCGGAATGTACTTCACCTGGACGGAGTCGTTCTCGTGAAAACGGTCGTAGAGCGCCTTGGGAACGCTAATGGATGAGCGCACTTCGGAGCCCGATTGGTCGGTGAAGTTGTAGTAGAGATAGTACTTGGGCTGCCCCATCGAGTTCTCGCGCATCTCCTTGCGATGCACCGTTCCGCGCGCCTCGAGCCCTTGTTCGGCGAGCAGCGTTTGAGAAGCAACGGAGGGCAGCCGGTTCCACACGCGGTCGTAAAAAAAGAAAGCCATCAGGGCAAGCGCGATCGCCCACAGCGCGACGACCAGTTTCGGCCGCACTTTCAGCTCGACGCGCCGCGGGGGCGCAGCGGCCAGCTCGGGCTCGATGCGGCGCGTTCCGCCGCGGGAGGCGCTCGCCGCGGGCTCGGTTTCGAGCCCTAGGTTCGCTTGCGAGATCGCAAACGCGCCGGCCAGCAGGCATCCCACGCCGGCGGCCAACGGCCAGCCGCCTTCGGGCATCGCCCAGATCACCAGCGCCAGGCCGGTCAGATCGAGCAAGCCGCCCGCCAGCAGCCAGGGATTGGTGAGAAACTTCAAAGCGCGCCTCCGACACCAGCCTAGCGGACGGACAACGTGTGCGGCGTGTGTCATAATCCGGCGCGGAAGGTGCTGTTATGATTCGACGTCTGCTCTCCGCAGTCGTCTTGACCGCCGGTCTGTGCGCCGGCCAGTCGGAGTGGGCGACCGCGAAACTTCCCGATGTCGAGATCCAGGCTCGCGTCATTCGCGACGTCGATCGCATCCAGGAGTTGCTCGGCGACAAGCTCGACGAAGACTTCATCTTGGTCGAGATCAAGGCGCGGCCGCTCTACGGGACCAAGCTCGAGCTCGATCGCGACAGCTTCTTGCTGCGGTCGTTCAACGGCAACGACACGTCGACCGCGCAGTCTCCCGATCGAATCGCGGGCTCGAGCGTGTTGACCTTGGGCCAAGAGCAGCGCGGCGGCGGGAGCATTTTTTCACAAGATCCGAACGGCATTCCGGTCGGCGGCTTGCCCGGGACGGGCACGCGTCCCCAAAGAATCGAAACCACTCCGACAACGATCGGTTCCGGCGGCGGGGGCGAGACCGAGACGAAGATCGGCCTCGAGAAAGTGGAAAACGAGACACTTGTCGGACGCCTGCAACGGTTAGAGCTGCCGCTTGCCCCCGGCGACCGGGATGTCGAGGGATATCTGTACTTCCAGGTCTCTCCCAAGCACAAGCTAAAGCACTTGAGCCTGAGCTATGACGGCAAGTACGGTGAGTTCAAGCTCACATTCGACAAGTAGCCGGAACATCACGACGTAAAAACTTGACCTTTCGGATTTCATCTCAGCGTCCCGGATTAGCTAGAATAATCAAAGAGTTGCTCCTCGGGGTGCACGGGATCGAGGTTGCCCGACGCCTGAAACCGCCGCCCGAGGCAGTGCGTATCATTCCCGAGATGCCAAGGCCCGAAACCGTCGAGGAGACGGGTCCGGAGATCGCACGGGACGCCGCCGTTCGGTCGTCCACATCACAAACCAATTGAGGAAAGCGCAGTTGATCTTGGGGAAAACCGCAGTGCGCGGCGCGACGGGACTAGTTTGGCTTGCCTTACTGATTGCGTCCGCTCCCGCCCAGGAAGTGAGCTTTGAACAGCACCGGGTTCAAGGCGAGCACGGTCCTGTCTACATCCTGGCGCAGGCGTCGCAGCAGCAAGGGCAGCCGCCGCAGCAGCAACAGCAGCCGCAGCAACAGCAGCAGCAGCCGTCGCCGTTCGAGGATGTCCCGCAGGCTCAGAAGGAGCCGGCGAACCCATTCGAGGAAGTGCCGACGACGCCGGGTCAGGAACCTCCGTCTCCTTTCCAAGACGTCGAACGGCCGAATCAGCCGTCGAAGGGCGACTTCGTCGAGGACGTCGAATTCCGCGGCGCCCGGCGCATTCCCCGCGACAGCCTGATGGCGCGCATCTTCACCAAGAAGGGCGACACCTTCAGCGAAGAAGCCTTGCGCCGCGACTTCATGGTGCTGTGGAACACCGGTTATTTCGACGACCTGCGGCTGGAGGTCGAGGACGGCGAAAACGGCAAGATCGTGCGCTTCATCGTGACCGAGCGCCGCATCGTTCGTACGATTCGGTACGAAGGGAACAAGTCCGCCACGGTTTCCGACATCCTCGAGCGCTTCCAGGACCGCAATGTCGGCCTCTCGGTCGAGAGCCGCTATGACCCGACGCGGGTGCAGCGGGCCGTCGTCGTGCTGCGCGAGCTGCTCGGCGAGCGCGGCCGGCAGTACGCCAAAATCGAACCGCAAGTCCGCCAGATCCCGCCCTCGTCGGTCGAGATCGTCTTCAACATCGAAGAGGGCCCCAAGGTTAAAACCGGCAAGATCGATTTCGAAGGCAACACCGTCCTTTCCGACAGAGAGCTCAAGGAAGCGATGAAGGCGCTCAAGCCGATCGGGATTCCCAAGAGCATGATCTTCGAGAATCTATTCTCGAAGACCTTCGACGTCCGCAAGCTCGAGGCCGACAAAGAACTGGTCCGGAACAAATATCAGATCAACGGCTACTTCCGCGCCTCGGTCCCGCGGCATGAAGTCGAGATGCGCGACAAGACCGGCCGGCGGATGCTGCCGATTCCCTTCATCTGGAAGAAGACCGGCAAGAAGGCGGACGTTACGATGTTCGTCGAGGAAGGCAAGCAGTACCGTCGCGGGCGTCTGAGCTTCACCGACGTCAATCTGTTCCGCACGCCCGATGCGATTCTCGGCCCCGTTTTCCAGATGGAAGACGGCGCGATCTTCGACGTGGAGAAACTGCGCAAGGGTCTCGAGAATCTCAAGAAGCTCTACGGCGAGTTCGGCTACATCGACTTCGTCGCCGAGCCGACGTTCGAGTTCCGCGACGCGGAAGATCCGGCCCTCATCGACCTCAACCTCACCGTGGATGAAGGCAAGCAATTTTTCGTCCGCCGCATCAATTTTTCCGGCAATAACACGACTCGGGACAAGGTCATTCGCCGCGAGCTGCTGCTCGACGAAGGCGACATGTTCAACACGCGCTTGTGGGACCTGTCGGTGTTGCGCCTGAACCAGCTCGGCTACTTCGAGCCGCTCAAGGAAGACGAGTCGACCGATATCCGGCGCGATACGCGCAACGGCCTCGTGGACCTTACCCTCAATGTCAAGGAGCGCGGCAAGAATACGGTCAACTTGAATGGCGGCGTTTCGGGCTTCGCCGGCAGCTTCATCGGCTTCGGCTACTCGACGAACAACTTCCTCGGCCTCGGCGAGACGCTGTCGTTCGAGACGCAGCTCGGCAGCCGCGAACGCGTGCTGATGTTCGGCTACACGGAACCTTACCTGTTCGATCGCCCGATTCAGGCCGGCTTCACGGTGTTCACCCGGCGGTTCAGCTTCAACCAAGCGCGCGAGGCGTCGATCTTCGCGGGCGCGAACCTGATCCCGTTGTTCGATCAGCTCGGCCGCGAGAACATTCTCGACTATCGGCAGACATCGGCCGGGTTCACGACATTCGCCAGCTACCCGCTGCGGCGGAGCTTCTCGCGCGTCGGCGTCACTTACAGTTACAACCGCTCCGACATCGTCACGTTCAGCCAATCGGCCGAGAACCTGTTCACCTATCTCAACTTCGAGGGCGTCTCGGGCCCGAACTCTCTCCAAGGCATCGTGACAAGCGAGATTACGCCGAACTTCTTCTACAACACGGTCGACCACCCGATCACGCCGAGCCGCGGCAAGAGCTTGTTCGCGAGCATTGCATTCGCCGGTATTGGCGGCAATACGAAGTTCTACCAGCCGACGGTCGAAGCGAAGTACTTCAAACCGCACACCAAGCGTGGGAACGTGATCGCGATGCGCGGCTTGTTCTCGATGTTGTCCGGCTACGGAAACTCCGTGCCGCCGCCGTTTCGTCGCAGCTACATGGGCGGCGAGAACGACATTCGCGGCTTTCGGCTGTGGTCAGTGAGCCCGATGGCATGGATCCCCGATTCGACGACGGTGCCGCTGTACAACGACAACGGCTCCCTGCGGCAGCAGTTGCAAGTCGTGGACGGCGTCGAAACCCTAGCGCCGGCCAGCACGAACGTGCCGGTGTACAGGCTCGTCTTTCCCGGCGGCGACACGCGCCTGGTCTACAACTTCGAGTACCGCATCAAGGTGTTCGGCCCGGTCGTGGTGGCGCCGTTCTTCGATATCGGCTTCAACAAGATCCTGTTCGGCAACCAGGTGCGGCTCAACCCGGACCGGGTCACCAGTCTGAACGGCGATTTTCCGCAGGCGGGCTTCGAGGAGATGATCAGCGTCATCAAGCAGACCCAGAAGTGGCGTGCGTCCACCGGCGTCGAGCTGCAGGTGATGATGCCGGTCGTCAATGCGCCCTTCCGCTTCTACTGGGCGTACAACCCGCTGCGGGTCAGTGAGCTTTTGCAGCCGCCGATCGTCGCCGACCGGTCGCTGTTTCCCAACCAAACGTCCTTCTCGAGCGGCGTGACTCCGTATGGCACGCCATTGCCGTTCATCGAGGACAAGAGCACGTTTCGCTTCACGATCAGCAGAACATTCTGAGCCCTCGCGACGGACCGCCTGGAGAGGCTTGATTTTGACTGCTGTGGTAGACTGAGCCTAACGCTAGAAGTCGTTTGAAATCAAAGAGGTTTCGCATGAAAAGTCGCGCTTTCAGCCGCATTGTTTTGAGCCTTTTCGCCTTGTCTCTGACGTCCTTGTTCGCGCAAGAGACGAAGGTGGCGATCATCAATATTCAAGACGCCATCACCAGGACCCAAGAGGGACAGGGCCTGATCAAGGAGCTCGAGGCCAAGTACAAGCCGAAGTCCCAGCAGATCGAGGCCATGCAGGGCGAAGTGAGCGATCTGCGCAACCAGCTCAACAAGGGTCAAAACACGATGAGCGAAGACGCTCGCCGCGAACTCTCGCGCCAGATCGAAAAGAAGGAGCGCGACGCGCAACGCTCGTTTGAGGATGCGCGGGCGGAGTTCAACCAAGAGCAGCAGCGCATCTTCAACGAGGTGGGCGGCAAGCTGATGACGACGATCGACAAGTACGCCAAGGAAAAGGGCTTCTCGATCGTGCTCGATATCTCGTCGCCCCAAAGCCCGGTGCTGTACGCGGTGAACGAGGTCAACATCACAAACGACATCATCACGGCTTACGACGGCTCCTCAGCGGCGGCCGGAGGCGGAGAGTCGTCCGGTGCGGGCGCCGCGGGCAAACCGGCGCAATAGCCTGCTCTTTCGCATTCGGAATCGAAAGCCCCGCTTCGCGCGGGGCTTTTTTGTGGGCGGCGCATCGGACGCCGGCTAAAGGGGCAAGCCGGAGAGGTCGATCTTGCCCGAGAACGATGTTGTTCTCTCTCAAGTCGGGGCTGAGCCCCCGACGAGGCTCGATTCGGGCGCTGCCTCTTTTCGGCGGTTTGGCCGTCCGGCGGCCGCAGCCCTCCGCCCTTGGCAAACGTGTCAAACGTCCTGAAAAAATCCTCGTAACCGGCGGCGCGGGGTACATCGGCACCATGCTGGTCCCGCTGTTGCTGCGCTGTGGGCGGCGCGTCCGAGTGTTCGATCGCCTCGACTTCGGTTGCGCCGGACTGCAGGCGGCGGCCCGTGAAGGCGACCTCGAGACGATGGGGGGCGACATCCGCGACGCGCGGGCGGTCGCGAAGGCGCTGCGAGACGTCGACGCCGTGATTCATTTGGCGGCCATTGTCGGCGATCCAGCCTGCGCGGATGAACGTCTCGAGGCCCGGGAGATCAATGCCGACGGCGCGAAGATCGTGGCCGAAATCGCCGCGAGGATGCGCGTGGCGAGGATGCTGCTGGCTTCGACTTGCAGCGTTTACGGGTCCAATCCCGAGTTGGTCGATGAAGAGTCCGCGCTGAATCCGGTGAGCCTCTACGCCCGCACCAAGATCGCTGCGGAACAAGCGGTCCTCGCTCTGTCGTCAGCCGATTTTTGCGTGACCGCACTGCGCATTGGCACTGCGTTCGGCTGGTCGCGGCGGCCGCGCTTCGATCTGTTCGTCAACCTGCTGACGGCGAAGGCGCGCTTCGACAATCGCGCCGTGATCTTCAACGGCGAGCGCTGGCGGCCGTTCGTCCACGTCGAGGATATCGCCCGCGGCTTCGTGGCCGCCCTTGACGCTCCACCGGAAACGGTCGCGGGCCGAACTCTGAATCTGGGCTCGAACAGTGAAAATCGGCGGCTGTCGGACGTGGCGCGGACCCTTCAAGAGCTCAACCCCCATGCGGAGATCGTGGAGGAATCCAACACTGATCCTCGCGACTACCGCGTCCGCTTCGACAAGATCGAGCGTCTGCTCGGGTTCCGGGCCGTCAAGTCGCTCGGCGGCGGAATCCTCGAAATGGACGCCATGCTGGCGCGCGGCTTGATCCGCGACTATCGCGACCCGATCTATCACAACCACCGTCTCGGCGAGCTCGAGCGAGGCCGTCCCTCCGCCTCGGAGCAGCTACGAAACGGTCTCGTCGGAAGCGGATTTCCGGCCCCCGAGCGCATTCCATTTGCGTGACGTCAGGACGCCGGTATTGAGCCCCAGCGTCCGCAAGCCGCCGAAGAATCGCGCGTGCTCGACCTTCATGCACGCATCCATCACGACCTCCAGACCCGCCTCGCGGGCCGTGCGCGCCGCCTCCAGGTTCACCACGCCGAATTGCATCCAGACGACCTTCGCCCCGATTGTGATCGCTTCTTCCACGATCGGACCGACCGTCTCGCTGGGCCGAAAAATGTCGACGATCTCGATCGTATGCGGGATCGCGCTGAGCGTCGGGTAGCATTGCAGCCCAAGGATTTTCGTTTCGCGCGGGTGGACCGGGGTGATTCGGTAGCCTGCGTGCTTGAGATACTTGGCCGCGAAGTGGCTGGGGCGATGAGGATTCGCTGATAGGCCGACCATCGCGACCCGGTCATAGCGTTGAAGAAGCTCGAGGCGGCGCGCCGGGGACACAGCGAACTCGTGGGGCACAACGCTGGCGGCGCTGACGCCCCCGGATTTAAGGCTGCATCGAGGCGTCGGGTGCATGCTCCTCAGGGTAGCCTCTCGGCTGAGCTTCGTTGCGCACTAAAGCTTCTGTTTTGACTAACTTGTTGACAACGACCCGGATTGATACCATCGGGAGTCCGCGTCTGAGTGCGGACGGCCGCGCCACCGCGGCGTTCCGGCCCTGTGGGGATCGCTCTCATGTTTTCTCGACTTAAGTTTCATTCTTTCAGTTCACTAGCCGTGGCTGTGCTGCTCGGCTCCGCGGCCTTGCACGCCGCACCGCTGACTCAACCCGCTAATGGCGCCCTGTTCGTGTTCCACGGCTCTCGATCTGAAGCCGCGGTGCTCGACCCCGCAACGCTCAAGCAGGTCGCCGCGGTGTCGGCGCCTCTGGGCTCATTCCGCGCGCTGGCCTTACCGCGTCCTTACAACTCGACAGGCGCGTCGAAATACTACATCCTGGGCCCGCGAGCGGTGACCGTGCTGGACGGCGCATTCGGCGTTCGGACGACGATCGAGCTCCCCGCCGTCGCTTCCGTCGGTTCGATGCAGAGCGTGATGAGTCCCGACGGCCGCCGATTAGCGATTGTCGCCGGTCGGCGGCTGTTGCTGATCGACACCGTTGCGGATCGCATCGCGGCCAACCTGGATGTGGGCTTCGCGGCGGCGGCGATCTTGCCGCATCCGGATGGTCGCCGCGCGCTGCTGCCGGCATCCGGCGCCGCTCTTGCTCGTTGGGTCGACTTCACGGCCGACGCTATGGCGGACGGCGCGGTTCTGCTGCCGACCAGCGCCGTCGCGGCGGGACTCTCGCCGGACGGCGCATATGCGGCTTGGTTTGGCTCCGATGGCTTCTACGCAATGGCTGACATGGACTTGCCTGAGGCCTCGGGGGATCTCGACCGGCTCCTGAGTGCGACAGCCGCCCCGCAGGCGGGACTCGTCGATACGACGGCGCAGGCGTCCAAATCGCGCTTGGTTGTTACGAACAGCGGCAGATTCTTCTTGCAACGGCAGGGCGAACTCCTTTTCGGACGCTTGGGAGTTTCGGCTGCGACCACTGAAGTCGCTCTTGGCTCTACCCGGGCGTCTGATTCCGCCGCTTCTGCGGCTCCATCGTGGGCTTCTTCGACGGACGGCGACGCCCTCTACGTGGCGCTGCCCGGCCAAGGCATCGTTGCTCGACTCGATCCGGCCGGTTTGCGGCGGACCGCGGCCGCGAACCTGAGCACGGAGATCAGCGGCGTCGATCTTGCGGCGCCCCGGGTCGAGCAGCAGGCGGGCTCGTTGCAGATCCTGTCGGAGAACGACCGCGTATTCGCGGGGACGACCCGCTTCACCTTGAAGGTGAAAGCCATGAGCGCCGCCGGCGATGCGCAGTCCGGCGTCGCCGTATTCGTGACCAATATCGCTCCGGCCGGCTCGGTCGAGAGCTGTTCGCCGAGCGTAACGGCATCCAACGGCGAAGCGACCATCGACTGCCGTCTTGGGGAGATCGCACAGAACACCACCGTGATGCTCACGATCAGCGACGACCGCGGCCGCAACGCCCCGATCGCGAGCATCGCCGCCATCCCGCCGCTGCTGTTTGAGGGGCTGTCGAAGGTCGAGGGCGATCTGCAAACCGTTCCGAACAACTCGGAGTTCAGCGTGAGGGTACAGGCGGCGAAAAATCGTCTGCCTCTCGCCGGCGCGACGCTTTCGATCAGCGTCGATCCCGAGGATGGAGTGGTTTCGTGCCCGGCCGCCGTGGTGACCGGCAATACCGGATTCGCAACCATCACCTGCACCTCCGGCGAGCTGGCTGATTTCAAACAGAACTTTTTCGTCTCCGTCGAAGGCGCGGATTCGTCGGTTGACTTCTCCGTCACGGTCGACCCGCTCGCGGGCGGGGAGGAAGGGATCACGAAGATTTCAGGGGACGGCCAAACAACGGTCCAGGGTACGCAGTTCCCACTGCCGCTCGTCGTTTCGAGCGTGCGCGACGGCGCGCCGCGGGCCAAGACGACGCTCAACATCTTGACGAACCCGCTGGGACCCATTGTTTGCCCGGTGAACGTGCTGACGAACAATGAAGGCATCTCCTCATTTCGTTGCTCCGCCAAGAACGTGGTTTTTCAGGGAGGCTCGCAACAAACCTTCGGGCAAGTGGGGGTCGCGGACTTCGGGAAGCAACTCCAAAGCCCGTTCGTGTTGACCGTGACGCAATCGGCGATCAGCAGCGCCAGGGACCTCGTTCTCGTGAGCGATGAGGAAGTGGAAATCCGGGTGGACCAGCCCGTGATCGATGCGATCCGGGTAGTTGCGATAACGGAAAGCCTGCCGGTGCAGGGCGTCGATGTGTACTTCTGGTCGGACGACGACATCGTCATTGATCCGCCGATGGTGAAGACCGACGGCGGGGGTGTCGCGTCGGCGACGCTCACGCTGGGTTGCAACAGTAATGGCCGCGCGAAAGTGTTCTTTGGGCTCAAACCGGACGTCAAGGAAGGCAACGCCTCGTACAAGGCTCTGCCGGGCCCGTTCGCGAGGGTGATCAAGGTTCAAGGCGATGGGCAGAGCGGGTCCCCCGGACAAGCTTTGAACAGCCAAGCCTTGGTTGCGCGGACGACCGACCTTTGCGGCAATACGATCCCTGGACAGCCGATGACTTGGCGGGTCCTGCCGGAGGTCGCCGCCACCCTTCGCGGCGTCGTCTCACGCAGTAACAACGCCGGTCTCGTCTCGGCGTTGGTGACGCTGGGCAACTACGGCGGCCCGTTTCAGGTGGAGATCGGCAATCCGCTCGCATCGGCGAGGTTCGACCTGGCCGTCGAGTTGCCGGGCCAGCAATTGCGTTTGCGTTCCGGCGACGACCAGATGGCCGGACCGGGCCAGACGACCACGCTTCCGCTCGTCGTGGACGTGCTCGGCGTAAGCGGTTTCGGAGTCGCCGGCGTGCCGGTCGAATTCTCTATCACTTCAGGCGACGCCGAGCTGGTCAGCCCCAGCGCGATGACCAACGGAGTGGGCGTCGCGTTCGCCAAGGTTCGCTCGAATACGACCGGGGCGATTCAAGTCACGGCCAAGGCCGTGGGCCAGCAGGTCGTCTTCGCGCTCAACGGCAATTCCGGTCCGGCGGTGACGCGGGAGGGCATCGTCAATGCAGCCAGCTTCCAGCCGGGACTGACGCCGGGCGGCGCGGGCTCGATCTTCGGACAGTTCCTCAGCAACGCCGACGGAGTCGTCGCCGCCGACAGCGTGCCCTTCCCCACGCGGCTGGCGGGCGTTCAAGTCAGGATCAACGGCGTTCCGGCGCCGCTCATCGCGGTCGTCAACTCGAACGGCTCCGAGCAGATCAACTTCCAGACGCCGTTCCAAACAGCGGCGGGCCAAGCGACGATCGAGATCGACAACAACGGCATCGTCAGCACAGTGCAAGGCGTACAAGTGAACAGCTTGCAGCCGGGCGTGTTTGAGATCAACATCGAGAACCAACGAATTGCGGCCGCGCTGCACCAGGACTCGACGCTGATCACGCCCAGCAGTCCCGCCATACCGGGCGAGGCGGTGCAACTCTACTTCACCGGCGGCGGCCCGCTGACGCCGCCCGTCTTGACGAACACGCCGGGCCCGATCGATCCGCTGCCGCTGACAGCGACGTCGGTTGTGGTTGGCGTTGACGACGTGGGCCAGCAAGTGATTGCGTCGTTCTATGCGCCGACGTTGGTGACCGCGTACCAGACGAACTTCACGCTCAACCCGGCCACGCCCGCAGGCAATCGCATGCTTGTGCTAAAAATGGGCGACTCGACCAGCCCGACCGTCATGCTGCCGGTCGGCGGCGCGGCGGCGATCAACGAACGGTAACGAGCGACGAAGTGGACCGACCGGCGTGGCGGAAACCTGATTCCCAGGTTCCGCTCGCACGGCCGGCGGCGGTTCCGAAGAGCCGGCGAGGCGGACGCTAGGGGCGGAAGCGCGACTCGCCCGGCATCACGTTGGCAACCTCGCCCATCACTTGAGGAATGAAGTCGGATACGACCGCCTCGGACGCCGAGTCGTCCGGAATGATGACGCGCACAATCGAGCCTTCCGTGTTGCCTGCCAAAATCGTGTCCCAGACCAGGCAGACTTTGCCTAGGTACTCGTTGGCGATGATTCGCGAGCGGCTTTGATACCAATAAAATGCGATCGCTCGGTCTCGGCCGTGTTGCAAATAGAACTTGTTGATCGGAACCGGCTCGCCGTTTGGAGCGGCGGTCTCCAACTCCTCATATTTCCAGATTTCCCAGCCCGAACCGGGCAGGCAGTTCTTCGGGGAATGCATCGACTCGCCGGCCTGCTGCAGCGAATAGTAGGCGATGAACAAGTTCAATCCCTTGTCGTCGCAGCGATAGGTGCGCGACAGATACGACGAAGCCTTCAGCACGCTCAGCGTTTCTTCACCCAAAGGCGGATTGTCATTGCCTTGCCAGCAGCCGATTTGCTGCGCAATGGAACTCAGAGGTCTCGTCAGCTCGGATGGAGTGCGTTCGTTGGTGGCGTAGCCGGCCAGCAACGTCCCAGCCAAGACGGCGATGATGACGGCGTGTCGAATCAAGCCTTTGGACACTGAACTCTCCCCTCCGAGTTAGCGTAACATGGGCGCCGACGGTCGAAAAGGCGGCGGCAGGCCGCCAGGACCGTCTCGCTGAGCGAGTCATTCCGTCCGGATGTCCCGCGCCCAATCTCGATTTTCGCGATACCAGTCGACGGTGCGGCGAATTCCTTCGCGGTGCAACGTTTGAGGAGACCAGCCCAGCACGGAGCGGGCCTTCGAAATGTCCGCCCATGTCGCCTTGACGTCGGCGCGGTGCATCTCGCGATATTCGATGCGGGCCTTTTTCCCAACGAGCTCCTCGACCAGCGCGAGCGCATCCCGCAGCACGACCGGCTCGTCGGAACCCAAGTTGAACACCTCGTACCCGACCGGCTCGAGGCCGGCCACGGTGCCTCTGGCGATGTCTTCCACGAACGTAAAGTCGCGCGACTGCGATCCGTCGCCATAGATGATCACGGGCCGCTCTTCATTGACCCACTGGACAAATCGAAACAGGCTCATGTCAGGCCGGCCGGCGGGGCCGTAGACGGTGAAATAGCGGCAGACGGTGACGTCGATCCCGTAAAGGTGGTGATACGTGTGACAGAGCGCCTCGGCCGCCTTCTTCGAAGCCGCGTACGGGGAAAGGGGACGATTCGTGTCCGCGTCCTCGCGGTAGGGCGTCGGGTTGTGCTCCCCGTAAAGGCTCGACGTCGAGGCGAGGATGAACTTCGCCACGCCTTTTTCGCGGCACTTGTCGAGCAGGTTCAACGTGCCGGTCGTATTCGTGTCGACGTAGACCCATGGATTCTCAACGCTCTGCCGCACGCCGGCGCGGGCGGCTAGGTTGATGACGCCGTCGAACCGGTCGGCCCGTGCAAAGACTTCATCCAGCTTCGCTCGATCGCAAATGTCCCCCGCAACGAATTCGAAGCCGTCCTCGGCGCGCAAACGCGCAAGTCGCCAGTCCTTGAGGCGCGGGTCGTAGGCGTCGTTGAGATTGTCGATCCCAACCACCTGGTCGCCCCGGCCTAGGAGAATCTTGGCGACTTCGGAAGCGATGAAACCCGCGGCGCCGGTGAGCAAATATCTGGCCATCGCAGAGCTAGAGTCGAACGATCTTCGGACTGTTGAATTTTTTCAGCGCGTTGCGCGAGTCCACGATCAGCGCCGCATCGTCCACTAGGGACGAATAGTCGATGTCGGAGTGGTCGGTCACGATCACGACGCAATCGGCGGAAGCGGCGGCCGCCGTCGCATCTCGGGACTCCAAAACGACATCCTCCACTGTCAAGCGCGGCACGAACGGATCGCTGTAGCTGACGTCGCCGCCCAGGCGCTGCAACAGAGCGATGATGTCGAGCGCGGGAGATTCGCGCATATCCGAGATGTCCCGCTTGTACGCCACTCCGATGACGTGGATCTTCGAGCCGTTGACAGGCTTGCGCTCTCGGTTGAGGGCCGCCTGCACCTTATCGACGACAAACTGCGGCATGGCGCGATTGATCTCGGAAGCCAGCTCAATGAATCGCGGCTCGTAGCCGGTTTGCTTGATCTTCCACGACAGGTAGTGCGGATCGACGGGAATGCAATGTCCGCCCAGTCCCGGTCCGGGGTAGAAGGGCATGAAGCCGAAGGGTTTGGTCGCCGCGGCCTCGATCACCTCCCAAACATTGATGCCCATGCGATCGCACATGATCGCCATTTCGTTGGCAAGGCCGATGTTGATCATGCGGAACGTGTTTTCGAGCAGCTTCACCATCTCGGCGACGCGAGTCGAACTCACCGGCACGACTTCATTCATCACTTGCGAGTAATAGCCGCAGCCGATCGCGGTGCAGGTCGGCGTGATCCCGCCGATGACTTTGGGAATCTCGCGCGTTCCGAAGCTCTTGTTGCCGGGGTCCACTCTTTCCGGAGAAAAGCACAGGAAGAAGTCCTCGCCCGCCTTGCGCCCGCCTTGCTCGAGCAGGGGCAGGATAGCCTCTTCGCTGGTTCCCGGATAGGTGGTCGACTCGAGGATCACGAGCGCGCCCGGCTTGAGTCGGGAAGCCAAGGCTTCGCTCGCCTCCATGACGTAGCTCAGGTCCGGATCCTTCGTCTTGCGCAGCGGGGTCGGGACGCAGATGCTGACGGCGTCGCACTCGCTCAACACGTCGAAATCAACGGAGGCGATCAGCTTCTTTTCGTCGACCAGTCGCCGGAACAGCGCGTCCTCGACGTCAGGGATGTAGCAGCGGCCGGAATTGATCGCCTCGGTCTTTTCCAAGGACTTGTCGACTCCGACGACGCGAAATCCGCTGCGCCCCAACTCGCTCGCCAACGGCAGGCCGACATAGCCTAGCCCGATGACGCCCGCGAGGGCGGAACGATCGGCGATGCGCGCCGCCAACTTGGCAGCCAGCGGCGCTTGGAACTCGGTTGTCGTCATAGGATCGGCGAGCCTCGGGGCCGCTCAAACGGTCGTTACTCCCATCCTAACCTAGGGCGGGCTCCGGACTGCGCAAGATCCGCCGCGGCGCGTCTCTCGGATGCGCCGCAGAGTCTCGAGAATCTAGCCGCAAAAGCGCGCTTCGGCCGCATCCGCGATCCTGCGGCTTGCCTGGCCGTCGCCATAGGGGTTATGAACCCTGCACATGCCCGCATAGTCGTCGGGAGATTCCAGCAGCCGTTTCGCTTCGGCGACAATCCGATCCTCGTCGGTGCCGACCAAGATCACCGTCCCGGCCTCCACGGCTTCCGGCCGCTCCGTCTTGTCGCGCAACACCAAAATGGGCTTGCCCAATGACGGTCCCTCTTCCTGGATGCCGCCCGAGTCGGTCAGCAAGACGTAGGCTCGGCGCATCAGATCCACAAAAGCCAGGTATTGCATCGGTTCGGCGATGCGCACGCTCGGCAGATCGCCCAGCAGGCGGATGACAGGCTCCTGGACGTTCGGATTCGGGTGCGCCGGGTAGATCAATTGCGTTCCTTCCGATTGAGCCAATCTTTTCAGGGCGCGGCAAATCCGGACAAACCCGTCTCCGAAATTCTCGCGCCGATGCGCCGTGACCAAGATCAGCTTCTTGCGCGGGTCGATCCACGAGGCGATTTCGGGCGACAGCACGTCCGACCAGCGCCCCTGTTCCAGACCGTCGCGAACGTGGAGCACGGAATCGATGCCCGGGTTTCCGGTAACGACGATGTCGCGGTCCGAAATCCCTTCGGCGCGGAGATTATCCGCCGCTCGCTCGGTCGCGGCGCAGTGCAGGCTCGCGAGACGAGTGGTCACGACGCGGTTCATCTCTTCGGGGAACGGCTGCAAATAGTCGCCCGTCCGCAGACCGGCTTCAACATGGATGACGGGAATGCGCTTGAAGAACGCGGCGAGCGCGCCGCCCAGCGTCGTGGCCGTGTCGCCTTGCACGACAACGAAGTCCGGCCCTTCGCGGTCGAGCACGGGCTCGAGCGCGGCCAAGATACGAGAAGTTGCGGCGGTGAGGCTTTGGCCCGGCCGCATGATATCCAAGTCATAGTCGGGATGAACGTCGAAGACCTGCAATACCTGATCGAGCAATTCGCGGTGTTGGGCCGTGACGCAAACCGCCGTCTGAAAGCGGCTGGAACGTTCCCGAAAGGCCCGCACGGCTGGGCAAAGCTTGATCGCTTCGGGCCTGGTTCCGAAAATGAAAAGGGCCTTTTTCAAGTCTCAGCGACCGCCGCTGTGACTCAGATTCCCGCAAGAACGCGTCTGCATTCAATCGGGATTGGGCGGGAACGGTCAGAATTTATGCAAAACTTATGCGGGCGAAAGGGCGCGTGGCCGACGTAACCGCCGTCTTGGGGATGAGAGCCGCGCAGGGCGGCCGCACCGCGACGGTCAGCCCTCGAAAGCGCCTAGGGTTGGCGGTCGCTCTCTTTCCACTTCAGCTTGCCCCGGTTTACAAAGGCATAATAGAACCCGAACAGGACGGCCATATTGATCATCGTGAAATAGTACGGCAGCCTGAGGGCCTTCGGCCTCAGCACCTCGGAGGTTCCGACCGCCGCCAGCAGATAGAACGCGGCCTGAGCCGCTAGCGTCGCGCGGTAGAAGGGCTGGTCCAGGAGAAAGAAATTCGCGACCAAGGCTCCGACCATGGCGAGCGGAGCGACGAGTCTTCCGATCTTATGCGAAATGAAGAACAGCAACGGCATCCATCGCGGCGGCCATAGCAGGCCACGGATTTCCGCCAATTGCTCAAAGTTCCCGGCCATGACGCGAATGCGGCGCCCAAATCCTCCCATCTCCTCCGCCTCTTCAAAAGCGATGGCCCTGGGCTCATACGCCACTCTCCAACCTTTCTGAAGAATGCGCAGCGGTATGACGTAGTCGTCATTGATGATGGTGGCCGCCGGGCAGGGATAAAGAGCTTTTCTGATGGCGTACAACGAACCGTGACAGCCGAGAATGGAATCTATCTCGGATTCCTTGAGTTTGAGAAAGGTCTCATACTTCCAATAGACGCCCTCCTGGCGTCCAAGTCGAGCTTTATCTTTTTGAGACAGCCGATAGACTCCGCTGACGGCGCCGACCTCCGGGTCGGCGAAATTCTCAGCCAACATGCGCAGCGAGGTTCGCTCCGGCATGCTCGACGCGTCAGAATAAGCCACGATCTCGCCCTCGACCGCAGGGGTGACTTCGTTGAGCGCGCTGATCTTGCCGCGGTTTTTTTCGAATGCGATCACTTTGACGCGCCGGCCGTCCTCGTGCTTCTTCGCCAACTCGACGGTACGGTCCGTAGAGCCGTCGGAAACGACGATGACCTCATACCTGTCATCCGGGTAATCCAGGTCAAGCGCCGTCAGGATCTTTTCTTCAATGCAGCGCTCCTCGTTGTAAGCGGGAACGATCAGGGATATGAAGGGTTCGATTGAAGCTTTTCGCACGGGTCGGCGAAAGGCGGCGGAGATCACGGCAAGCAACAAGGGATAGCCGAAATAGACGTAGGCGACAAATCCGACCGCCACCCAAAACGCCCACTCAGCAAACATGCGACTCCGCGATTTAGACCGCTCTCGCCTCGATCAGGTGCAGTTGCCCTGCGATGCGATAGTCGCTCGGCTCAAAGCCGCGGCGCCGGAGCTGATCTTCGACTCCTTCCCGGGTGTAGTAGTAACTTGGGCAGCCCTCGCGGTCCAGCCTTACTTTTCGAATTGCGGCGCGAGCGGTGCCCGCGCGCGGCCATGCGCTCAGGAAAATACCGGCGGGCTTGGTAATCGAACGAATCTTTTCGAGGCGGGAGGCGGGATCTTCTATGTAGTCCCAGAATCCGATCGCAATGGTGACGTCGAAAGGATCTTCATCCGATTTCCAATCCTCTATGTCCGTATTGATCAGGCGGCAGCGTTCCGACACGCCCGCACGCGCGGTGTGCTCGCCCGCCATCGTGATCATGTTTGGGGCTACGTCAATTCCCACCAGCCTTTCGTAGCCCAGACCGGCGAGGCCGACGAGGAAGCGACCCGTTCCGCAGCCCACATCGCAGACGCTCGTTCCGTGCAAAGCGTGCGCACGTTCCATCACCCAGTCGTAGCGTTGATAGATATCGGCGCGAAGCCACTTGTCTAAGAAGCGGCCGAGCGGGCCTTTGTCGCCGGAATAGATCTTATCGAACTCGGGAGCGATGTTATTCCAGTAATCGGCGACTTGCTTCTCAACGGTTGATTTCATTCCGACAGTTCCTCGAGACTTATCGTGCGGGCGGCCGGAGCCGCCAAACTTGCGTCATTGAACGCAACGTGAGGCGAAGCCGCGATCAGCGATCGCAACCGGCCGTAAGTTCGGCTTAGATTTGTATAGTGCCGAATCCTCGACTTAAGCCGGCCGCTCAACCGCGGTTGCTCGGGATCAACTTCCCAGGGATGAACGTAAAGAATGAGGACGTCATTCCCGTGTTTGGCCAGCCTCCTCCCTAGGGTAGTGTACCATTGCGGCAGCAGCCTCAAATACCCCCCGCCGGCCACGGGCATATTGGGGCCGACCGGAAGGCGGAAGGTGGTCAGGGGGTATTCCAGAAGCGGTCCGTGGGGCGTTCTGATTCCGAAAGGAGTCGTCGGCGCCCCCGGTATCCCGTAGGTGTCGTGCCGAATCGGGAAGATGCTGGAGTCGTACTCGAAGCCGCATTCCGCGAGTATGTCGAGGGCCCACAGGGAACGCTTGGTTACCGAGTAGCTCGGCGCCCGATAGCCTTTCAGCGCTTGGCCGGCCGCCTGCTCGATTACGTCTTTTGCGCGGCGCGTGTCCTCGCGAAACTCGTCGGCGCTCAGGCGATAGATGAGTCGGTGCCAATAGGAGTGACACGCAGGCTCATGCCCTCGGGCGACGACTTCTCTTACAAGCCCGGGGCGCCGATCAGCGACCCAGCCGAGAAAGAAAAACGTCGCTTTCGCTCCAACCTCGTCGAAAAGATCGAGGAGGCGTAAGGTATTCGCCTCGACCCGCATAGGGTAATTCTCCCACTCGTCGCGGCGAACCAGATCGGAAAAAGCCTCAACGTGAAAATAGTCCTCGACATCGACCGAGAGGATATATCGAATAGACATGCCGGGGGCGCAAAGGCGGGAACGAGCGCCCTTTTCGACCAGTGTAGCGCGTGTTCGCTTCCACGCCTTCGCCGACGCACGGCCTCGGAGACTGCGACGGCTGCGACAAGGCGGCCGCCGCAAACGGACCGGAGGCGCGCGGGTGCGGCGGTCGCGCTTTCAGGGCTGCGCAGTGATGGCAGGGGGAAGAAGCCGCTCGGCGCCGAGCATGGCATGTTCGAGGGTTTGAGGCTCCACGTTGACGGCGGACGTCGCGATACAATTGAGCGTCTCGGCTGAGCGTCTCGACGTGCGTCGGCCCGATCAGGGGCTGTACCGCAGGAGAGCCGTTTCAGAACGCGCCAGAGCCGAAGGGGCAAGACCATTGGATCGTCTAGCAGGCAGGGCGCTTACGAAAATGCGCCTCGAGACCACGCGCCGCAATCGGACGAACGATTTGAGGGGCGCGGCTAGCGGTTGCAAGTGAACTCGCGAGTGCAAGAGAACGAGAGCTGTTGCGATTGATATCCTCCGGCCTGGCTTAGCATGAAATTTCTCGAGCGACAACAGCTCCGGCTGCGGGATTCACTGCGATTCGGCCGCCCCTGGCAAGCGGGCGCGGCTGTCGCATTGACCGAGTTCGGTCGGCGTCGCGGGTCGGCGACCGACGTGGCCTTGCATCTGTCGAGACTTTGCCGCGCCGCGCGCATTACGCCGTTCACGGCCTATCAGCGGCGGATCGAGCGGAAAGCCGCGGCGCTGGCCAATCGGATCCGATTTGAAGAGCTCGATTGGGACGCGCTGTATCCTCGCTCGGCGTCGAAGTCGATTCCGAAATCGATTCTGCTGAAGCGCCGAGTCAGCGACCGGGAAAAAGGGTTGCTCCTAGTGTCGTTTGAAGAACAGTGGGTCCGGATCCTGCGCCACGGAGACTTGCAGCGCCTTGCTGCCGACTACGACATCGTTTTGGCCCCGTCCTGGTCGCCTCCTCACGATCTCGCGATGCTGCTTTTCGCCGCAGCTTGGCCGAGCCGTTTCTTCACGCTCTTGAGTAACTTCGATGACGCCGGCGCCATGGAGAGAATCGCACCAAACGTCCAGGCCGTGCGCCTGCTTGCCTCTAGCTGGGTGCACCCCGACCTATTCATGCCTCAACCGGATTTGGTCAAGACTTACGACATCGTGATGCTGGCCAACTTTGCCGTCTACAAGCGACATTTCCGGCTCTTTCAAGTGATGGCTGCTATGGAGCGGAAGCCTCGAGTACTGTTGCTCGGCAGGCCGATGGAGCACAGGGACGAAAACACCATACGACGAGAAGCCGAGCTGTTCGGCGTCGGCGACTTCGTCACGATCAAGGTCGGACTGCCGGATCACGAACTCGTGAAAGAGATGCAACGAGCGAAGGTCAGCCTAATCCTGACCAAGACCGAGGGCTCTTGCGTCGCCGTCACGGAAGCGCTTTTCTTGAATCTCCCGGTCGGCTTGCTGGAGAACGCCAGGATCGGCTCTAAAGCGTTCATCAATTCCTCGACAGGAGCGCTATTGAGGGAGCGCTGTTTGGCGGACGACTTGCGCTCGTTCATCGACGCCTCCCAGACGTTCGCCCCCCGCACGTGGGCGGTCGATAAAGGAATCGACTGTCACGCAAGCACGCACACCCTCGACCAGGCGGTCAAACAGCGCTGTCTGGCGGACGGCGGGGTCTGGACCGAGGGGATCGTCGCGCATCATTGGCGCCCCAATCCTGAATACGTCCGCAGCGAAGATCGCGTTCGATTGCTTCAGTACGGATCTAGATTTTTAACGGATTACGGGTTCGACCTTGCAGGCCCGTCCAGCTAGGCCGCTACGAACCCACGCGGAACCGAATTCGCGGGACGAGCCGCTCGGGCGAGCCTGGGAGATCGGAGACGTTCCACTCCGGGCGCTACGCTGTTCGGCCTATTTACCGTCAGTGAACCGAACAGGTACGATAGCTGTGTGCGCGGTCGAGTAGAAGATCAGGAGCCAATCGAGGCGGAAGACTCAAAGCCGTTCGTGCGGAAGCGTCGGTCGGCTCTCGATTCGGCCGTAGGCTCAGAGGGCAGCAGCGCAGACTCGAGTCTTTCAACCAAGCTAGCGGCGGTTCCGGAGAATCGAGTCGCAGTTCGGCTAGCGCTGCTCTATCTGTTCATCCGGCTAACCTATCTGCACGAGGTCCTCACGATGGAACTCGGCGCTAACGTTTTCCTGCTCTACGTCGTGGGCGCGCCGATGGTTCTATCGGCTTTCGGAGCCGGCGCGGTGGGACGCTTTTGGGGTGCACGCGTTGGAAGGTATTGGCTTTTGTTTACGGTATGGATGGCCATCGGGGTACCTCTCAGTTTCTGGATCTCAAAGTCGCTCGACATCTTTGTTGGATTTCTTAGGGGCGGTCTTTTACTTGCGGTCGTGATGATCGGCGTCTTTCGGAGCTACGACTCGATCATGGGGATTTATCGCGTCATTTACTACTCCGCGCTCGCCAACTTGCTGATCGGATTCCGTTATCAAAAAGTAACCATCGGACGCATTGGGTTGGAGCTGGGCGCCATGGGTAACGCGAACGACTTTGCGGCTCACCTGCTGTTCCTCCTTCCGTTTGCATTGTATTTCGCTCTTTCTCGCTCTTCTCCCCTGTGGATGAGGTTGACGAGCCTCCCGTGCGCCTTGGGCCTCACCTACTTCATTCTCTCGTCAGGCTCCCGCGGAGCGCTCGTGGCGCTCTTCGTTGAAGGTTTGGTCGCCCTCGGCCTAACCACTTGGAAGACGCGGGCGGTCCTGGTTTTTGCGGTTATCGGCGTTTTTGGGGTCGTGAAGCTCGCCGTTCCAGACGCCGCAACAACCCGCCTCAGCACGCTTTTCAGCGACGAAGCCAATGATAAAGGCGCGCAGGAATCCCAGGATAGCCGCATTTACCTCCTCAAGCAGGGTATTCGACTCACGTTCGAACACCCTATCTTCGGAGTTGGAGTTGGACAGTTCATCAATGTCTTAGGGATCGAGGAAGGCACCTGGAATGCGACCCATAACTCCTACACTGAAGTTTCGGCCGAGATGGGCCTGCCTGGCATCGCGTTATTCGCGCTAGCGTGGTTCGCCGGTATTCGAATGCTTTGGAAAGCGAAGCGAATGTCCGGGTCGGACCCGCGGCTGAAGGAGATCAATTTGTGCGCGACGCTTGCGATTGTGGCGATGATCGGTTTCTCAACGGCCGCTGCATTCCTTACGCTTTCTTATTTGCAGTACTTTCCGATACTCACGGGCGTAGCTTCAGCCACGTACCTTGCCGCCCAGAACCTGACTTTAGGGCGGCAGGTCGCTGACGGCCGATGACTCGGCGTCGCTCTGTCCGGCGCGATCGACTCACTGACAGTTGTCGCCCGTACACGTCTTTGCTTTCCGTGCATTCGAGGAGCGTCGTCGAACGAAAGCCGCGCATCGCTCAGGCGATGTCCCGATTCAAAGGGGCTGGTCCGGCGCCTTATACTGCGGACCGGGGCGTTGCTCGGCTCGAATGACTTGCATCGAGGGCGGCGCCGCCGGGGAGGTAGGATTTTGTCACTCCAGCGTCTCACGACGGCGATCGCTCTGTTGATCTTGCCGCCAGTCGCCGCGTTCGCGGATCAAGTCGTCATACGCGACGCGTCTGAATTGCAACGCGAATTGGGGAGGGCCTCCCCGGGCCGGACGTTGTTACTAGCCCCCGGCGTTTACAAAGGCGATAAAGGTTTTGTAAGCGTGAGGCTGAAAGGCGCGAAGGACGCGCCGATCATCGTGCGTGGCGAGTCGGCGGACAATCCTCCCGTCATCGAGGGCGGCATCTTCTTGCGCGGCGCAAGGTGGGTGACGTTCGAGAACCTGCACCTCACCAACGCGCCAGTGCACTTGCTCAATGCGGACGACGGATCATCCGGCGGCGGCGGGTTGGTTTTTCGAAACATCGTATTTGAAGTCTCACCGAACGTGAACAGCGCGAGTGTGGCTGGGTTGAAGCTCACTCGGCTCGATTCGATCAGGGTGGAAAATTGCACGTTCATCGGATGGAAGACCGCCGCGATCGACATGGTCGGCATCCACGGCGGCGTCGTGGAGCATAATCAGTTCCTCGGCCAAGGCATCGGCGAGTGGATCGGCATCTTGATGAAGGGAGGGACTCGAGACGTCGTCGTTCGAGACAATTATTTCGAGGACGCAGGACAGCGAGTCGTCCAGGCGGGCGGGCAGACCGGGGGGCAGTTCTTTCGGCAGGAACCGGTTCAAGCGGAAGCCGAAGATATTGACATCAACGGCAACATCATCGTGCGGGGGGATGCGTGCGTGTCGTTTTCGAGTCAACGCAATACTCATTTCCACCACAACATCTGCTACCTCCCGAAGAACTTCATCGTTCGGGTGTTGCAGGACAACGGGAAATTCCCGCCAAGCAGCAGCGGACGCGTGGATCACAATCTGTTCGTGTACGACAATTCGGTGTCGCAGGCGAACGAGTTCGTGAACGTCGGCCGCGGGGTGGCGATCGACACGTTTGTTTTCGAGCAAAACGCGTACTTCCAGACCGACGGGTATGACGCGGATCTGCGGAAGGTCCCGGTTCCCGAGGAAGGTGCGGCGATTCAGGTCGATCCGCTTCTGATCGACGCGGGAACGTCAGCGATGAAGATCGGCTCGACCGACGCCGCGTACGCCGGGATCGGACCGGCCGGCCGATCGACCGCTGAGCATGGAAGTTTGGAGCTCCATGCGGTGCTGGAGGCGGCCGGTTTTTCTGACTCGCCGCCGGCGGCTGGCGCTTTAGCAAGTCTCTTCGGAGCGTTCGCGGGAGTTCCGACGTTGGCCGCCAGCGCCGTCCCGCTGCCGACTTCGCTGAGCGGCCTGAGAGTAGTGGTGGCGCCGGTCGGCGATGCAGCGCCGTGGGGACTGCGCTCGGCTCCGCTGCTTTTTGCATCGAACGATCAAATCAATGTCCAGCTTCCTTGGGAGCTGGATCCTGGGGCGGATTCCTACGAGTTTAGCGTCGTGCTGGACGGGCGCGAAAGCAACGGAATCCGGACCGGGATCAGTCGCTTTTGTCCCCGTGTGTTTACGCTGGGCTCGGGGAGCGGCCCCGCGCTCGCCTTGAACGCGAATGATTCGATCCATTTCCCAACCGGTCGATTCCGCTTCAGCCGCGGGGCTTGTGAGCCGGCCTTCGAAAGCCGGCGAGATTCTTATTCTTTACGCCGCTGGACTCGGGCCTGTGGCGCCTCCGGCGCGGACGGGATGGAGCAGCCTCGAGGATGACGGCTCGCTAGCGCTTCGACGGACAGCTTCGGAGCCGGAAGTGTTCGTCGGAGGAGCGCCGGCGCGAGTCTTGTTCGCCGGCCTCTCACCGACGTTCGTCGGCGTCTATCAGATCAATCTCGAGATACCGGCCGGCGCGAGCGTCGGGGAGGAGGTGCCGGTGAGAATTGAGATTGGCGGCGCCTCGAGTCAAGACGGCGTCACGATCGCCGTGGCTCGCTGACGCGCTAGCCCGAGATGCGCTGACGCCCGTCTTCCGGCTCGCCTTCGCTCCCGTTGCGACGGCGCAAAACTCGGGCGGGATTGCCGCCCACCACCGCGCCGGCCTCCACTGTGTTGACAACGACCGCGCCGGCGGCAACCACCGCATGGTCGCCCACGTCGGCGAGAACGATACAACCGTTGCCGAGCCAAACATCCCGTCCGATGGTTACGCGAGTGAAGGTTCCGCCTTGCGATCGTATCGGGGCCGTTGCGTCATCGAAATTGTGCTGCTGCTTGCCGCTGGGAATATCCACGTTGGATCCCAGGAGCGAGCCCTCGCCGATTGTTGCCAGACCGATCATGCAGTTGGCTCCCACGTAGACATCGGCTGCTATCTTCGCGCCGGGGTTTGAGAACAGCGCTCCGAACGCGATGTAGACCGACTCCGCGCATTCCGCCAAGGTTTGCCGATAGTAGGCCCGCCGCAGTACGACGCCTATATCGCCGGGGATCAAGCTCAACAGTTGGCCTCCGCTTTGGAACGACAGATCCCTTCGTGCGGGCCGCAAGGCGATTCTCAGGCGATAAAGCGCGACGATGGGAAGGACCAGGATGGATGCGATCTTGTCGGCAAGGCGTTTCATTCAAGCTTGTGCGGTCGGGCGTCGAGCGCACGCCGCCCGCAAGCGTTCCCTGTCTTCGAGTGCGGACGGATCAGGTTCCCATTATGCCAGGACCAGGATCGATCGGCGACGCGGGAAACAGAAAGCCCGGCTCGAATGAGCCGGGCTTTTGTTTGATATATCGGGCGGCGTCCTACTCTCCCACACAGTCACCCGTGCAGTACCATCGGGGCTGAGGAGCTTAACTGCCGTGTTCGGGATGGGAACGGGTGTGGCCTCCTCGCTAGAACCACCCGAAAGTCGCGATGACTTTCGTATCGAATATCGAAGGGCGACCGGCGCTCGAACTGCGGCTCCGGCCAAAAAGTAGGGAAGAGTATCGTCGGACATCATCCATCCGCGGATGGGTGACGTCGAGCGAGCGACCCGGAACCTTCTTCGAATCGAATTCGGTTCTGGGTAAATTTTATGGTCAAGCCGAACGGGCGATTAGTACCGGTTAGCTGAACGTATTACTACGCGTACACATCCGGCCTATCAAACTCATAGTCTTTGAGTGCCCTTCAGGGAAACCTAATCTCGGGACGAGCTTCGCGCTTATATGCTTTCAGCGCTTATCTCTACTGAACTTCGCTACCCTGCTATGCCACTGGCGTGACAACAGGATCACAAGAGGTTCATCCGCCTCGGTCCTCTCGTACTAAAGGCAGCCTCCCTCAAGTTTCCTACGCCCACTGCGGATAGGGACCGAACTGTCTCGCGACGTTCTGAACCCAGCTCACGTACCGCTTTAATAGGCGAACAGCCTAACCCTTGGGAGCTTCTCCACCCCCAGGATGCGATGAGCCGACATCGAGGTGCCAAACCCGGGCGTCGATATGAACTCTTGGCCCAGATCAGCCTGTTATCCCCGGCGTACCTTTTATCCGTTGAGCGACGGCCCTTCCATGCGGGACCGCCGGATCACTAAGGCCTACTTTCGTACCTGCTCGACTTGTAGGTCTCGCAGTCAACCCGGCTTGTGCCTTTACACTCTACGGCTGATTTCCAAACAGCCTGAGCCGAGCTTCGCGCGCCTCCGTTACTCTTTGGGAGGCGACCGCCCCAGTCAAACTACCCGCCAATCAGTGTCCCTCCGCCGGATAACGGCGGCAGGTTAGAACCGTAACACAATCAGGGTGGTATCTCAAGGTTGGCTCCCCCGAGCCCAAGAGCCCGGGTTCAAAGCCTCCCACCTATCCTGCGCAGACTGCATCGCGATTCGCTGATAAGCTGTAGTAAAGGTGCACGGGGTCTTTCCGTCCTGCAGCGGGTACCCGGCGTCTTCACCGGGACCACAACTTCGCCGGGCTGGTTGTTAAGACAGTGCTCAGATCGTTACGCCATTCGTGCAGGTCGGAACTTACCCGACAAGGAATTTCGCTACCTTAGGACCGTTATAGTTACGGCCGCCGTTCACCGGGGCTTCGATTCAAAGCTTCGCCGAAGCTAACCTCTCCTCTTAACCTTCCGGCACCGGGCAGGCGTCAGCCCCTATACGTCGTTTTTGACTTTGCAGAGACCTGTGTTTTTGTTAAACAGTCGCCTGAGCCTATTCACTGCGACCTCCCAAAGGGAGGCACTCCTTCTCCCGAAGTTACGGAGCTAATTTGCCGAGTTCCTGAACAACCAATCACCCGAGCGCCTTAGAATACTCATCTCGCCCACGTGTGTCCGTTTACGGTACGGGCGCCTATTTCCACCTTAGAGGCTTTTCCTGGCAGTGTAGCTACGCGACTTTGCGGACTTGCGTCCTCGAGTACGTCCTCAGGCTTGTGCCGGACGGATTTGCCTGTCCGACGCCCTTGAGACGTCCAAAGTGAATCCAATAACACTCTCGCTTTACTTACTGCGTCCCCCCATCGGTATAGGATCTAGGCGGTCACGGAATATTAACCGTGCGTCCATCGGCTACGCCTTTCGGCCTCGCCTTAGGTCCCGACTAACCCTGAGCGGATTGACCTTGCTCAGGAAACCTTGGGCTTTCGGCGGCCAGGGTTCTCACCTGGCTTCTCGCTACTAATGCTGGCAGAGTCTCTTCCGAAAGGTCCACCGCACCTTACGATGCGACTTCGCTCCCGTCGGAATGCTCTCCTACCGTCCTTGCGGACTCGCGGCTTCGGTACAATGCTTAGCCCCGGTACATTTTCGGCGCCTAACGGCTCGACCAGTGAGCTATTACGCTTTCTTTAAAGGATGGCTGCTTCTAAGCCAACCTCCTGGCTGTCTTAGCCGTTGGACTTCCTTACCCACTTAGCATTGATTTAGGGACCTTAGCCGGCGATCTGGGTTGTTTCCCTCTCGACGACGGAACTTAGCTCCCGCCGTCTGACTCCCGCGCTTGCGTCCTTGGCATTCGAAGTTTAAAAGGATTCGGTAAGCTGGGAAGCCCCCTAGTCCTGTCAGAGCCCTACCGCCAAGGCGAATCACGCGAGGCTAGCCCTAAAGCTATTTCGGAGAGAACGAGCTATTACGGAACTTGATTAGCCTTTCACCCCTACCCTCAGCTCATCCAAGCCGTTTTCAACCGACATTGGTTCGAGCCTCCAGCTGCTGTTACACAGCCTTCACTCTGGCCAAGGGTAGATCGTCCCGTTTCGCGTCTGTTCCCAGCGACTCATCGCCCTATTCAGACTCGCTTTCGCTGCGGCTCGCTATCGCTTAACCTTGCCACTGAGAACAACTAGCCAGCTCATTAAGCAAAAGGCACGCGGTCAGGCCGAAGCCCTCCCACTGCTTGTAAGCGTACGGTTTCAGGTACTTTTCACTCCCCTAGCAGGGGTTCTTTTCACCTTTCCCTCACGGTACTAGTTCACTATCGGTCGAGAGCGAGTATTTAGCCTTGCCGGATGGTCCCGGCCGATTCCCACAAGGTTTCACGTGCCCCGTGGTACTCAGGATACCGCTGAGTCTCCTTTGCTTCGCCTACAAGACTGTCACTTTCTTTGGTCGGACTTTCCAGACCGTTCGGCTCGCTCTAGAGATCTCGTGATGCGGTCCTACAACCCCGGACTTCCCCGAAGGGTCGTCCGGTTTGGGCTCTTCCGCGTTCGCTCGCCGCTACTAGCGGAATCACTTTTGTTTTCTCTTCCTCCAGGTACTGAGATGGTTCACTTCCCTGGGTTCGCCCCGACGGCCTATGTATTCAGCCGCCGGTGACGCGCGTTCACGCGCGCCGAGTTTCCTCATTCGGAGATCTTCGGGTAAGCTTGCTTACAGCTGACCGAAGCTTTTCGCAGTTAGCCACGTCCTTCATCGCCTGCTCTCGCCAAGGCATCCCCCGTACGCCCTTAGTAGCTTGACCATAAAATTTACCCGGAACAAAATCCGATCCGAAGATCCGATTCCGGCCCCGGTAAAAGGTTCATTTCTAAAGACGCTCGTTCGAGGCATCCTTCGCGGGAATTTCCGGCTCGAGGCCGGCGACTCCCGTTTCAAATGCACCCGACGATTACTTCTTACTTTACTTTTTGGGTGCCCTTCAATATTCGATTGTCAAAGATCACAGAGGTCTCGCACGGAGGCCTCAGGTTTTGCCTCTTTTCGACAAGAGATAAAACCTCAAGCCTCGCGCCGGCTTCTCGCGCGAATTAGCGCCCAGGCGGCGGCTGCAAGTGGTGGGCGTGGCTGGATTTGAACCGGCGACCTCATCCTTATCAGGGATGCGCTCTAACCAACTGAGCTACACGCCCGTCTGCAGACTCACCTTTCGGCTGGCTGCGGCTCGCGCGCTAGCTTCGTGCAATTCAGCGCTTGATTCAGTCGGCGCCTCGCTCGCTATCTGGTGGAGCTGATCGGGATCGAACCGACGACCTCCTGAATGCAAATCAGGCGCTCTCCCAGCTGAGCTACAGCCCCTGGAAAAAGAGTAATGGTTGGACGCGCCCCCAAAGCGCTAGGCGCTTCAGGGAAAGCCCGGATTGTCTTCTGTTCCGAGCAGAGATTGATCGGTACGACATGGAGCCGAAGCCGCTTACAGAGCCCTCTCGTTCAGCCTTGCGGCCTTGCGATCGGAACTCATAGACTTCGAGCCCAAGTTTCTCTCTTAAAAGGAGGTGATCCAGCCGCAGGTTCTCCTACGGCTACCTTGTTACGACTTCACCCCAATCATGGATCACACCTTCAGCCGCTCCCTCCCGAAGGTTAGGCCACGGATTTCTAGTACAATCCACTTTCGTGATGTGACGGGCGGTGTGTACAAGGCCCGGGAACGTATTCACGGCGTCGTTCTGATACGCCATTACTAGCGATTCCAACTTCATGCAGGCGAGTTGCAGCCTGCAATCCGAACTGAGGATGGCTTTTAGGGATTAGCTCCGCCTCGCGGCTTCGCGACCCGTTGTACCACCCATTGTAGCACGTGTGTAGCCCTGGACATAAAGGCCATGATGACTTGACGTCGTCCCCACCTTCCTCCAACTTGTCGCTGGCGGTCTCCTGCGAGTCCCAAAATGGCAACACAGGACGAGGGTTGCGCTCGTTGCGGGACTTAACCCAACATCTCACGACACGAGCTGACGACAGCCATGCAGCACCTCTACTGGAGTTCCCGAAGGAAACTCCCCATTTCTAGGGATTGCCCCAGCAGTTCAAGCCCAGGTAAGGTTCTTCGCGTTGCGTCGAATTAAACCACATGCTCCACCGCTTGTGCGGGCCCCCGTCAATTCCTTTGAGTTTCAGCCTTGCGACCGTACTCCCCAGGCGGCGTACTTAATGTGTTAACTCCGGCACAGACGCAGTGAAGCGCCTACACCAAGTACGCATCGTTTAGGGCGTGGACTACCAGGGTATCTAATCCTGTTTGCTCCCCACGCTTTCGAGTCTCAGCGTCAGTACCGGTCCAGAGAGCCGTCTTCACCACCGATGTTCCTCCTGATATCTACGCATTTCACCGCTACACCAGGAATTCCACTCTCCTCTCCCGGACTCCAGCCCGCCAGTTTCAGCCGCACCCTCCCGGTTGAGCCGGGAGATTTCACAGCTGACTTGGCGGACCGCCTACACTCGCTTTACGCCCAGTAATTCCGAACAACGCTTGGAGCCTACGTATTACCGCGGCTGCTGGCACGTAGTTAGCCGCTCCTGCTTCTGAGGGTACCTTCATTATAGTCCCCTCCGAAAGACCTTTACGACCCGAAGGCCTTCATCGGTCACGCGGCGTCGCTGGATCAGGGTTTCCCCCATTGTCCAATATTCCCCACTGCTGCCTCCCGTAGGAGTCTGGCCCGTGTCTCAGTGCCAGTGTGGCCGTGTGCCCTCTCAGGCCGGCTATAGATCGTAGCCTTGGTGGGCCATTACCCCGCCAACAAGCTAATCCACCGCGGGCCCATCCTCGAGCACATAAATGCTTTCACCCCGAAGGGTCGTATGCGGTATTAGCTCCAGTTTCCCGGAGTTATTCCCCACTCGAGGGCAGGTAACCCACGTGTTACTCACCCGTCCGCCACTATACTCATCCCCCGAAGGGAATTTTCTCGTTCGACTTGCATGTGTTAGGCGCGCCGCCAGCGTTGATTCTGAGCCGGGATCAAACTCTCGAGTAAAAAACGTCGTCCTCGCTTGCTCCTTGGAACTTGCGCCCCTCGAAGCTCACTCGGACAAACTCGTAGAGTCGCCGCCCGACCAAAACTCGAAACTAGACGGATTCGGACTGCGCGTCCAACCAAACTGTCAAAGATCCGTGTCGCTTGGATCGCTTCCCGCCTTCGCGGAATCCCCTAAACGACCGACCTAAAATCGATTCGACCGCGAAAGATCTCCGCCCCTCAAATTAGGGGTCGCAGACTCCCTCGCTTGTCGTGAAAGCTTTTCCGGAGGAACCCTTTCGAGTTCCGAGCCCTGAGGCCCCCGCGCCCTCTCAGCCTTTCGACTGCTCGCCTAGCCTTTCAACTAAGCTCAGTATTGTGGCGCAATCACGATAGTATCAACGTCCCAGGCCGGTTGGCAAGCTAAAACTTACTTTTTTCAGCCGAGCGTCGAATTCGGTGCAGATCAATTCCACACCTCCCGAAGGATAGCACCTCCAATCGGTGCTGGCAAGCGATATCAAGCTTCCTCCGAGGTTTTTTTCTTGGCCGCCTTCTTGCCCTGCTTCTTGGCCGCCTTCTTAGTCGACTTCTTTGCCGCTTTCTTGCGCGCAGGACGCTTTCCGCCGCCCTCGGCGATGCGCGCCGCGCGCGCCTCGAGCAACTCAACCGCGCGCTCCAGGGTCAAATCTTCCGGGTTCAGCCCGCGCGGCAGCGACGCATTGATCTCACCGTCGGTCACGTAAGGACCAAAGCGGCCCGACAGGACTTTGAGCTGCTGCTCACTGGTCGGATGCTGGCCCACTTCCTTGAGCGTCGTAGGCGTCGCCGCGCGCCGGCGGCCCTTGGGCAACTTGAGAACCTGCAACGCCTCGTCGAGGGCGATGTCGAGCGGCGAAGCTCCGTCGGACGGTATCGAGCGCATCTCTTCGCCCCACTTGATGTACGGACCGAAGCGCCCGTTCGCCGCCAGCACGTCCTTGCCGTCTTCCGGGTGCGGCCCGATAACGCGGGGCAACGACAGCAGCCGCAGCGCCTGGCCGAGATCGACCTCGCTCTCCGACATGCCCGGAAGCAGCGAAGCCATCTTCGGCTTCACGCCCGCTTCCGCATCCCCCAATTGCACGTAGGGTCCGAATCGCCCGGCCTTGAGATAGACGGGCTTGGCCGTCTCCGGATCCTCCCCCAAAGACTCGGGGCCCTTCGCCGCGATCTCGAGCAGCTCGAACGCCCGTGTGACGGTGAGCTCGTCCGGCGGCATGTCGTCAGGCACGCTGGCTCGCATGTCGCCCGATGAGATGAACGGCCCGTAGCGGCCGATGCGCACCTCGATTTTCTCGCCGCTGTCGGTTTCACCCAGCGGCACCCCGCAAACCTCGCGAGGATCGATCGTGCCCTCGCCCCTTTCGACTAGGTCTTTCAATCCCGGGTGGCTGTTGCCGAAATAAAAGCTCCTCAAATACCCGCTGCGCTCGGCCTCGCCGCGGGAAATCGCATCGAGGTCGTCCTCGAGCCGCGCCGTGAACGCGTAATCGGTCAAGTTCGTGAAGTGGTCCTCGAGCAGCCCGACCACCGCCATCGCGGTGAACGTGGGCACCAGCGCCGTGCCCTTCTTGAAGGCGTAGGACCGCGACAACACCAGGTCGACGATCGTCGCCCAGGTCGAGGGCCGGCCGATGCCGAGCCGCTCGAGCTCCTTGATCAGGCTGCCTTCGGTATAGCGCGGCGGCGGCTGCGTCGAGCGCTCCTGCGCGTCGACCGCCGCGGTCGCCAACTCCTGCGCGGCCGCCACCTTCGGCAGCATCCTTTCCTTGCCGCCCAACTCGGCCGAAACGTCTTCGCCCGCCTCGTAGGCGCGCAGAAAGCCCGCAAACTCGACCGTCTTGCCGCTAGCCCGGAATCTGGCGTCGGCGGCTTGCACGATGACGGCGATGTTGGTGCCGCGAGCGTCCGGCATCTGGCTGGCGAGCGTCCGGTGCAGGATCATCTCGTAGAGCTTGGCCGCCTCGGGTCCCAGCTGCTCGCGCACTCGAGCGACATCGCTGAACTCCTCGCCCGCCGGTCGAATCGCCTCGTGCGCCTCCTGCGCGTTACGCACTTTGGTCTGATACTGCCTGGGCTGGTCGACCAAATATTCCTTTCCGAAGCGGGTCTCGATCCAGTTGCGCGCGCCGTTGAGCGCCTCGTTCGACAGCGTCGTCGAATCCGTGCGCATGTAGGTGATGAAGCCGTTCTCGTAGAGCTGCTGCGCGACCGTCATCGCTCGCCGCGCCGAATAGCGCAACTTGCGGTTGGCGTCCTGCTGCAGCGTGCTGGTGACGTAAGGCGCCGACGGCGAGCGCGTGTACGGGTTCTCGTCCACGCTCGAAACGCGCGCCTGGCTCGACTTCACGCGTTCCAGCACGCCCTGCGCCGTCGCCTCGTCGAGTGCGAAGACGCCCTCCTTGGCCTTCAGCGCGCCCGTGTCGGGGTCGAAGTCCTTGCCGCTCGCGACGCGCCGCTCTCCGACGTGCGTCAACTCGCCTTCAAAGCTCTCCGCGCCCGAGGTCGCGAACGTCGCCTTCATGCCCCAGAACGAGGCTTTGTGAAAGCGAATCCGGTCGCGCTCGCGCTCCACCAGCAACCGCACCGCCACCGACTGCACGCGGCCGGCGCTCAGCCCCCGCGCCATCTTCTTCCACAGCAGCGGGCTGACGCGATAGCCGAACAGCCGATCGACGATGCGGCGAGTCTCTTGCGCTTCGACGAGATTCATGTCGATCTCGCGCGGCGACTCGAGTGAGTGCAGGATGGCGTCCTTGGTGATCTCGTGAAAGACCAGCCGCTTCACCGGCACTTTCGGCTTGAGCGTGTCGACCAAGTGCCAACTGATCGACTCGCCTTCGCGGTCTTCGTCGGTCGCGAGGTAGATTTCGCTGGCGTCCTTGACCAGCAACTTCAATTCTTTGACGTTTTGCTTCTTGGAATCCGGAACGACGTAAAGCGGCCAAAAATCCTGGTCCACGTCGATGCCGATGTCCTTCCACGGCGCCTTTTTGTACTTCTCCGGCACCTCGGACTGGCTTTGAGGCAGGTCGCGGATATGGCCGTTGGAGGCCTTGACCACGTAGTCCTTGCCCAAGAAACGCTCGATAGTTCGAGCTTTCGTCGGTGACTCGACGATGACCAGCGCACGCTGGCCTGCTTCCTTCGGCATAGTTTTTCTTTGAATCCCGTATCGGCTTGGCGCGCCCTATCGCAACGCCAGGACGAAGTTTTTTCCGGGGAGCTGCTTCGCTGCGCCGAACAATTCCAGCTCGCTGAGCGCGGCAAGCACCTCCGACGAGGACTCATCCTCGCACTTCCTGATGATCTCGTCTATGTGCAACGCCTCGTCGATCCGCAGCAGCGTCAGGATTTTGCTGCCGAGCGGATCCATCTTGGCGTCGAATAGCGACGCCTGCCGGGCGCTTTGTTCCGCGGCCGTTTCGCTCTCACGCCGCCCCCTGAGAGCCAGCGCTTCCCGCGCCGGCATGGGCAACTCTTCGAGGATATCCGCCGCTTCCTGGATCAGCTTAGCACCGTCCTTGATCAGCAGATTGGGGCCCCAACTGTGCCTGCTGGTGATATTGCCGGGCGTCGCCATCACTTCGCGGCCCTGTTCGAGAGCCAGCCGCGCCGTGATCAGCGAGCCGCTGTATTGCGCTCCTTCGATGACGACGACTCCGTAACTCATGCCGCTGATGATGCGATTGCGCAGCGGAAAGTTCTGCGGAAAGGGCGTCGTGCCCAGCGGGAATTCCGACACCACGAGGCCGTCTTGCGCGAGCTCGTCGTAGAGCTTGCGGTTCTCGCTGGGGTAGGGCTGGTCGACGCCCGTTCCCAACACCGCCACCGTCGCGCCGCCCGCCGCCAGCGCGCCGCGATGGGCCGCGGCGTCGATCCCGCGCGCCATGCCGCTGACTACCGTCAGGCCGATCGCTCCCATCTCCCGACCGAGCTTCTCGGCGACCGCCCGTCCGTATTGCGTCGGCCGCCGAGTCCCGACCACGGCGACCTGATGGCCGTCGAGCAACTCGGTATTGCCCCGGGCGTAGAGCAGCAGCGGCGGGTCGTAGATCTCCTTGAGCCGCTCGGGGTAGCGCGGATCCTGAAAGGGAATCACGGCGACGCCTGCGCCGTTCGCCTTGCGCAGCTCGTCGGCGGCGTCCTCGAACGCGATCCCGGCGTGAATCGATTCCGCCGTCGCCTTCGGCAAGCGCGGCACAGCGACGTGAATTTCGCTCAGAGACGCGTGGAACACTCGCTCGGGATGCCCGAAGATCTCGACGAGTCGGAGTGCATTCCGGGCTCCTAGCCCCGGAGTCAGGTGAAGGGCCAGCCAGTGAAGCTGCGCTTCCGGGCCGGCCGCATTGGCGATCATCTAGCTGAACGAGACTCCGAGCTTACCACGACCTCCGTGAGGATTCGGACCGTGCCGTCGCTTTTCGTCGCCAGCCAGTTGTAACGGCTTCGCTCGCAGCGGAATCATTCGCGTAGAGGGGATCCTCACAACACGCCAGAACGGCAATAACTTTCTTATAATCAACGAGTTGCCCCATGAGAACGACACATTCCCCCCGGATTCCGGCTTGCCGCGTTCTTTTCGAAGGAGCCCTTTTAGGCTCCGGCGCGTTCCGAAAAACACTGCGCCGCGCTTCCGCCTACGCCGCGGCACATGATTGGGCGGTTTCGGCTGTTAGCGACCCCAGCGCTGACGGCATCGAGATTCGATTCGATCCTCGGTCCCAACCGATGCGACTGGTGTTCGACTCTAAATTTCGGGTCCGAGGTGAAGCGTGCCCGCGCGGGACCAGGTCTAGAGCCGAACTGCTGCATCTGTTTGATGTGCTGGATCCGTATTTCCGCCTGCTCGTGCTCGAAGAGCGCCGCGAGTCCAAACGCAACGGGGAGGTAGAAAGACGTCCCGCCGTCGGCAACATCTCGGCCGCCTAAGCTACTCGGCCGGGCGTTTGCCCAGCGGGAAGGCCATTTGTCCCCAAAACAGCTCCGGAACGTTTTCGCTTGGGGCGCCGAAAGCGTCCGGCGAGCGCCCGTCGGGCATGTAAACCGTTCCAAACAACAGATCCCAAGCGGGAAAGGGACCGGCGAAGTTTTTGCCCTGTGCCGCCGCATCCGCGCTGTGATGCCAGCGGTGGGACGCCGGGCCGGCGACCACGCGCCGCAGCGGTCCGAAGGTCCAGTTGACGTCGGCGTGAAGCAGAATGGCGTGAAACGTCAGGAACGGGATGGAGCAGACGATCGCCATCGGGGTAACCCGATGAACACTAGCGGCACGGCCCGCAGCAGGCGCGAAACGCTGACGTTCACCGGGTGCAGCCGGACTGAGGAGAGCCAATCGACCTCCTCCGAGCTGTGATGGATCGCATGAAACGGCCACAGCCTGGCCGTGGAACAACGGGCGCCCAATAGCCGATGAAGTCGCCGATCACAATAACGGCGACGATTGCACCCAGCCCAGCTGACGTCCGGCCCAGCCCCAGCCCGCAGCGACCGCCTCCTTTTCCAGGGAGCGCCCAGCTAGCAGCTAGAGCGGAACCAAGGCCAGCACCGCAATTCGACTGATCGCTGCGGTCGCAAGCGGCGTGAAAAACCAATAACAGACGTCGGTCCGAAACCCTTTGCGCAAACGCCGTTGCCCGCGCCCCGCGGGCCAGGAGACTCGAATCGCCCAAAACAGCAGTGTCAACAACAAGAACGCGCCGACAAGAGCGGCTACGCGGGGAAGCACGACGAACGTAGGAATACGACCCCTCCGCTTCCCCGGGTCCGTCGAAGATACACTTCAGGGATATCCGAATGAGAACGCGAATCCTAGCCGGCCTGCTCCTGTGCATTGCGCTCTGCGCCCAGAACGCTTCGCTCTGCGCTCAGCAAACTCCGCTCGACATATACGTCGCAACCGACGATCCGGCCTATTCGTGGACCGAGAACAGCGCCTTCGCCGGAGACGGCTGGACGGCTCACGTTCTCGACATGACATCGCAGTCGTGGGTCACGCCGCAGCCGGCCGACCGCACCGAATGGCGGCATTGGCTAGTCGTCTATCAGCCCAACGAGGTGAAGTCGGACGTCGGGCTCCTGTTCATCTCCGGCGGGGCGAACGACGACAAGGCGCCCGCCAAACCGAACGACAATCTGGTCAAGATGGCGACCACGACAGGCACGGTCACCGCCGAGCTGCGGATGGTCCCCAACCAGCCGCTGAGCTACGAGGACGATTCATTCGGGCCGCGCAAAGAGGACGAAATCATCTCCTACGACTGGCGGCATTTCCTCGACGAGGGCGATCCGATATGGCTCACGCGCCTGCCGATGACCAAGGCCGCCGTGCGCGCAATGGACACGATCACTGCGTTCGATCAACGCGTGCAGCGCTTTTACGTGATGGGCGCCTCCAAGCGCGGCTGGACGACCTGGACCACAGCCGCCGCCGATCATCGCGTCATCGGAATCTCGCCGATCGTGATCGATCTGCTCAACCTCAAGCCCTCGTTCATCCACCACTACCGCGCCTACGGCTCGTGGGCCCCGGCAGTCGGCGACTACTATCGCGAAGGTGTCATGGACCGCATGGAAACTGCTGAATTTAAACGCCTTATCGATATCGTCGACCCGTACTCGTACCGCGACCGCTACACGCTGCCAAAGTTCATCGTCAACGCCGCGGGCGATCAATTCTTCCTCCCGGATTCGTCGCAGTTCTACTTCGACGATCTGCCCGGCGAGAAGTACCTGCGCTATATTCCCAACACGGATCACTCCTTGCGCGGGACCGACGCCTTCGACAGCCTGACCGCGTTTTATCACGCTGTCTTAAACGGCGATGCGCGGCCGCGATTCGATTGGCGCTTCGAGGCCGACGGCTCAATCGGAGTCACCGTCGACGACAAACCGACGGCGGTCAAGCTCTGGCAGGCTCACAATCCGCGCGACCGCGACTTTCGTCTGGAGGCGGTCGGACCGATCTATCAAAGCACGGACCTGACTCCCGATGCGGACGGCTCCTACACGGCGCGCGTCGAGCCTCCGGCGAGCGGTTTCACGGCCTACTTCATCGAGCTGATCTTCCCGAGCGGCCTCGCGCAGCCGTTCAAGTTCACCACCGGCGTGCGCGTGACGCCGGACAAGTATCCCTACGCGGCGCCTATGCCGGGTAAGACGCGCCTCGGTCCAAACAAGCAGGCCGCCGCCCATCCCTGACCGCCCCAGCCCGGCGGGCCGGGCCCGCTTTGAGCCCGCCGAGCGCAACGGAATTTCCTCGACAGTCATCTATGGCTTGATGAGCGCCGAGTCCGAAATCGCCGGAGTACGCCTGACCCACCCGGACAAGATCCTGTACCCCGACCAAGGTGTCACGAAGCTCGAGCTCGCGCGGTACTACGAAGCCGTTGCCGGCCGTATCCTGCCGTTTGTCGCCGATCGGCCGCTTTCGATCGTGCGCTGCCCCGGCGGCCAAGGCGGCAAGTGCTTCTATCAAAAGCACATGACCGATTCTTTGCCGGACGAGCTCGATTCCGTCGAAATCCGGGAGCGCGACGGCCGCGCGCCCTACATCGTCGTCCGCAACCTTGCCGGCTTGATCGCGCTCGTCCAAATCGGCACGCTCGAAATCCACCCCTGGAGCTGCCGCACCGACGACGTCGAGAAGCCCGACATGATCGTGATGGACCTGGACCCCGCTCCGGACGTCGCCTGGTCCGAAGTCGTCAAAGGCGCCCGCGAGCTGCGCGACCGGTTCAATGAGCAGGGCCTTGAATCGTTCGTCCGCACCACGGGCGGCAAGGGCCTGCACGTGGTCTGCCCGGTCGAGCGCAGCACCGGTTGGGACGAGCTCAACGCCTTCGCCCGACGGGTTGCCGAGCGACTCGCCGAAACCCAACCCGAGCGGTACTTGACTCAAGCTGGAAAGGCGAAACGCAAAGGTAAGATCTTCGTCGATTACCTCCGCAACTCGCGCGGCGCGACGGCGATCGCGTCGTATTCGACGCGATCCCGGCGAGGCGCGACGGTCGCGACCCCCTTGCGCTGGGACGAGATCGGAAACCTCGACGACGGCGCGGCCTACAACGTGAAGTCGGTTTTGCGACGCCTGCAGGCGCTCGAAGCCGACCCGTGGGACGGCTTCTTCGAGACCCGGCAATCGATCGGCGAAGCCGGGGCGCGGTCGAGTTAGTCCGGCGTTACACTTCGAAGGCTGTGTTCGACGGTATCCCCTGGCTCGCGTGGTTGGCCTATGTAACGCCCTTCGTTTATCTGTTGGGCGCGTTCGCGGCGGTCGACTCGCTGCTGCAAACCCGCACCCCCCAAGGGACGGTCGCCTGGGTGCTGGCCCTGCTGCTTCTCCCCTATGTATCGCTGCCCCTCTACCTCGTCTTCGGACGTAACAAGTTCAACGGTTATGTCGAGGCGCGTCGCGCCGGAAATCGCGCCATTCAACACGTCGCTCACGACCTTCGGGCGCGACTCGAGCCGTTTCACGTTGCGCCGCCGGAGATTCGCGAGCCCGGCGACCTGCTGGCCGTTGAACGTCTGGTGCATCTGCCGATGACCCGCGGCAACCACGTCGAGCTGCTGATCAACGGCGACAAGACCTTCGAAGCCATGTTGGACGAGATCAGCCGCGCCGAACGATACCTGCTGTTGCAGTACTACATCCTGCGCGACGACGAGATCGGCCGGCGCGTCCGCGACGCTCTGATCGAGCGGGCCCGGGCGGGCGTAGCGGTGCGGGTGCTCTACGACGAGATCGGATCGCACGAGCTGCCCGATCGCTATGTCGAGCAGCTCAGGGCGGCGGGCGTTATCGTCAGCGGCTTCAGAACGACTCGCGGCATCTGGAACCGCTTCCAGCTCAACTTTCGCAACCACCGCAAAATCTTCATTCGCGACGGTCGGATCGCGATCGTCGGCGGCATGAACATCGGTGATGAATATTGCGGCAAGCACCCTCGGCTGACGCCGTGGCGCGACACCAACGTATGGATCGAAGGCCCGGCGGTGCAGTGCGTGCAGCTCGCCTTCGTCGAGGACTGGTTCTGGGCGACCGACGAATCGCCGGATCTCGACTGGGAGCCGCAACCGTCGCCGAGAGCGAATCTGCCCGTACTCATCTTGCCGACCGGCCCGACCGATCTGCTCGAAACGTGCAGCCTGTTGTTCACCCACGCCATCCACTCCGCGCGCGAACGCGTCTGGATCGCCTCACCTTACTTTGTGCCCGACGCGCGCGTTATCGGCGCGCTCCAACTCGCCGCGCTACGCGGCGTCGATACGCGCGTGATCGTCTCCGGCAAGCTGAATGATGCGCGCGTCGCCGAGCTCGCGGCGCTTCCCGTTCTTGCTGAAGTGGCCCAAGCCGGCGTGCGTGTGTACCGCTACGAGTGCGGATGCCTTCACGAGAAGGTCTTCTTGATCGACCAGGTGGGCTCGGCCGTGGGCACCGCAAATCTCGACAACCGCTCGGAACGCTTGAACTTCGAGATCACCGCGCTGGTCGCCGACGGAGAATTCGCCGCGAAAACCGCCGCAATGCTCGAGCGAGACATGTCGGACTCGCGCGAAAAGACGCTAGAGGAACTGCGCGACGTGAAGCTGGTCGTCCATATCCTGTCGCGAGGAGCGCGCCTGCTGTCGCCGATCCTGTGAAAGGCGCAGTCGTTTGGACGCCCGCTCAGTGCTGCGGCGCCTCGTCGCCCCAAAGCTTCTCGAGGCGAGCGTCGCGACCGCAGCTCCAGCGATAGAGTTTGTACCGCACCGGGTTCTTCTCGTAATAATCCTGGTGATATTCTTCCGCCGGATAGAATGGGCCGGCGTCGAGAATCTGCGTCTCGATCTCGCCGTTGAGCTTGCCCGAAGCCTTGAGCGCGGCTTGCGACGCCGCGGCGGCGGCGCGCTGCCGCTCATCGAGGACGAAAATCGCCGACGTGTACTGCGAACCTTTGTCGCAGAACTGCCCGCGACCGTCCAGCGGATCGATGTTGTGCCAGAAAACATCGAGCAGTTGCTCATAGCTGACGCGCGACGGGTCGTACTCCACCTTTACGGATTCGCGGTGTCCGGTGCCGCCGGCGGAGACCTCTTCATACGTCGGGTCGGCGACGCGCCCGCCGGTATACCCCGATGTCGTCGAGAGTACGCCGTCGACCTTGTCGAAGGCCGCCTCCATGCACCAGAAGCAGCCGCCGGCAAAGATCGCGGCGGCCTTGTCGCCCTGAGCGGCTCGCACGTTGATCGCGCCGAACAAAAGCGCTACCGTCAGCAACGAAATCAGTTTTGTCATCAATGGGTCCCTACCTTTTGCTATTCGGTAGACGCGGCGGGGCGGTTACGCGCTACTATCGAGATAGCGCGCGGCGAACTTCAAGAATGTAGGCCAGTTCGGGCGGTCGGTGTGTCCCTCCGCGTGCTGCCGAAAGGCGATGTCGCCGTCCATCAATCCATGTTCGAGAGGGGGAAACTGATCCGTCCCCATGCCCTTCTTGCCCAGCAGCTCGTACACCGCCTGCGCACCGGCCGCCGCCAGGAACATTCCCTTCGGATCGACCCACAAATCGCCCTCGTTGCCGCCGCTGATGAACACCGGCCGCGGCGCACAAAGGGCCACCAGCTCGTGGGCGTCGACCGGCAGGTCGTCCCAGGAAAGCGGACCGGCGTACTTGAGGAAGTTGTTCGCCATCCAGTGGTATTCGCTCGGGGCGGTGACGTTTTCCACCAGCTCGCCGTAGCGGCGCCGGTACAGAGAAGCGCCGCCTTCGCCGGACGAGCTGACGTAAGCGATCGCGAAGCGCTCGTCGTAGGCCATCGCCGCGAGCGTCGCCTTGCCCCAGCGCGAATGTCCCTCGAGCCCGACCTTCGTCGCATCGACGGCGTCGTCGGTCTCGAAGTAGTCGAGCGCCCGGCTTGCCCCCCAAGCCCAGGCGCGCAGCGCACCCCAGTCGTCGAGGCTGCGGGGCTGACCCTTATTCACCAGGCCGATGATGCCCTGCGTCAGGCCGGCGCCGTTGTCGTCTTGGATGGTCGCGGTCTTGATCTGGGCGTAGCCCCAACCGCGCGCCAGCACCTGCTCTTGCCAGCTCGGGCCGGCGGGAGGGGGGCGGTTGAAGCGGAACGGCCGGCCGCTGGTGAATTGCATGATCAGCGGAACGGGCCCGGTCGCCTTGGCAGGAGTGCTCAGCGTGACTTCGATATTCACTTCAATGAGCGGATAGGCGGCGTTGTCCACATGGCCCACGAGGTTCTTCGTGACGATCGGCGTCTCGCCATTCATCTCTTCTTCGACTGAGGCGACCTCCCAACGAACCGGCGGCACGTTGGCCGGCACGCGGCCGTAAAGCTCCCGATCGAACTTCTCAAACAGCTCAGCGCGCCGCACGTTGCGCCAAACCTCGGCGCTCGTCACACGCTCGCCGCTGTTGAGTTGCAGCGGGTCGGGCAGGTCCGGATAAAGGGTCGCCTTCGATTCATCGTAGTTGGCCGCATTGTCGGCGTTCGCGTCTCGGCCGTTGGCGCCGCGGCGCAGCGAGGCGATTCTTAGCTCGGCCATGACGCGCGCGTGGTCCTGCTCGGTCGTCATTTCGATCGGCGGAGGCTGGGATGCCGCCGAGGTTCCGGCGGATCCGCGAGATTGGGCGAACAGGTCCGCGGCGAAAAGAGCGCACGCGGCGGCCGCCGCGAGGCAAGTCCGTGTCAACACGGCGCGTATCGTAGCAGCCTCGGCGTAGGAACGCTCAGCCCGCCAGGCGGCGCTTGCACTCGTCCAGCATGTCTTGGGTGCGGCTGGCGCCGACGCGCGTCACGCCCAGCGCGCGCACTTCGAGCAGTTTGTCCAGGTCACGAACGCCGCCCGCCGCCTTCACCTGAACCGGCCTGGGCGAGTGCTCGATCATCAGCTTCAGATCTTCGATCGTCGCGCCGCCGCTGCCGTAGCCGGTCGAAGTCTTGACCCAATCCGCGCCAAGCTCAGCGCAAACTTCGCATAGCGTGATCTTGTGGTGATTTTCGAGATAGCAGTTCTCGAAGATCACTTTGACCTTCTGGCGGGCCTCGTGCGCAGGCTCGATGACCGCCTGGATGTCGTCGCGCACATAGTCCCAATCCCCGCTCAAGACCTTCGAGATATTGACGACCATGTCGAGCTCCTCGCAGCCGTCGGCCAACGCCTGCTCCGCCTCGGCGGCCTTGATGGCCGTGGTGTGTCCGCCGTGCGGAAAGCCGATCGTCGTCGACGCTTTCACCGTCGAGCCGTCGAGCAATTCCGCGCAGCGGCTTAGGTAATAAGGCAAAATGCACACGCTCGCCACGTCATACTCGACGGCCAGTCGGCAACCGGCTTCGAGCTGCGGCGCGGTCAGCGTGGGATTGAGCAGGGAATGATCGATCATCTTGGCGATGTCGTCGTAGGTGTAGTCCATATTGCGGTCTCGTTGTTTTCAGTCGGGCGACGCTCGCGAAGGCTTCGCTCATCGGCCCAGCTTGTCGAGAGGCATGAACTGCCGCAGGTAGCGCGCGCTCTGCCGCAGCGACTCCTTGCGCGACCGCAGGGTCTTCTCGTAGGCGCGGTCTTCGACTTCCACGCAGACCGGCCCGTCGTAGCCGGCGTCGGTCAGCGCTCCAAAGAACGGTCCCCAGGCCACATCGCCCAGGCCCGGCAGCTTGGGCGTGTGATAGTCGTTCGGATACGCCAGCGTCCCGACATCGCTCAAGCGTTCCCAATCGACGCGGACGTCCTTGGCGTGCGCGTGCCGAATCCGTGCAGCGAACTCCGTGATCGGCGTCACATAGTCCATCTGCTGCCAGACCAGATGCGACGGATCGTAGTTGAGCCCAAAATAATCGCTGGGAATCGCCTCGAACATCCTGCGCCAGATCGCCGGACTGTGCGCCAGGTTCTTGCCGCCGGGCCATTCGTCGCGGGTGAACGACATCGGGCAGTTCTCGATCCCAATCCAGACTCCCCGATCTTCGGCATACTTGATCAGCGGCTCCCACGTTTTCAAGAAGCGCGGCCAGTTGTCTTCGACCGACTTGGTCCAGTCGCGTCCGACAAACGTCGTCACTTTGTTGACGCCAAGCAAGGCCGAGGCGCGAATCACGCGCTTGAGGTGCTGCACGGCCGTCTTGGCTTCGTCTTTGTCGGGGGATAGGGCGTTGGGATAGTAGCCGAGGCTGCTGATCGAGACTTCCTTGGCGGCGGCGAACTCGCCGAGGCGCTGAGCATCCGCCTTCTTGAAGCTCATCACGTCGATATGCGTGACGCCGGCGTAGCGCCGCTCGGCCCTGCCGACCGGCCAACACATCATCTCGACGCAGTCGTAGCCTTCCTCGGCCGCGAAATCGATGACCTTTTCAAACGGCAGGTCGGGCGAAAATCGCGCTGGCGAATCCGAGTTGCATGGACGATAGCTTAGCCAAACGCCGTTAGGCGCGGCCGGGGATGGACGGGATCCAACAGCGGCTACGGCAATCCGTGTTACGGCGCAAGAACGTGGGCGTCGATTCGAGCCGCCGAGCCCGGCGTCCGGAAAATGTTGAACATCGTCGGGTCAGTAGCGCCCGTCGCCGCCGAGGCCGCCGAAGAATGCGGCTTCGCCGCGCATTTGCAGGCGCAAGCGCTCGGCGTCGGCCCGCAGCCGCTCCGCTTCTTCCCTGAGTTGAACCTTTTCGTCCGCCGAGCGCCGCAAGAGCTGCAGCAAGGCGGCGGAGGCGCCGGCCGTCACGGCCGTTAGGCCCCAGGTCAAAGCGCCCGCGCCGGAGCCGGTATTGACCGCTTCAAGGACGGAGAAGATCACAATCGCGCCGAATAGCGCCGTTGCGACGAACGCTGCGGCGGCCGAGCCGTCGAGGCTGCCCGCAAACCGCATGAAATCGCCGGAGACGCTCGACTTCGGCGACGGTCGACCCAGGCGGCGAGCCAGGTCCTTGTCGGTCGAGAAATCAGGGGGGTAGGCGGCGTTCACGGTTGGTTGTCCTCTCACTAAGGAAAGCGACGGCGACCGAAGCCGGCCCTCAAGGTAGTACGTATTACGCCTTAGATGTTCCGCGGGACCTCGACGCTGCTTGCCTTCCAGGTCGCAGGAACGCGATGATATGGCCCGCCATGAGGATTCTCGTCCTGTTCGCTTTGCTGCCGCTCACGCTACTGGCCCAGACGGGCCTCCATATCGATACCCCGATGGCGCCGCCGGATTGGGCGCTGATGGAGCGGGCGTTGCTCGACTCCAACTCCGAAGCCGTTGAAGCCTTCGCCGACAAGTACGTCGACTCCCGCGGTTATTTGCTGCACACCCCTCGCTGGGGGACGCTCGACGGCCCCGACGACGCGGTCGAGACGTACCACAACTGGACCCTGCTGCACGCGCTGGGCGGCGACGACAAGGTGCTCGACCTGTTCATCAAGGGCTACGAGGGCCACCTGCGGCAGTACAACGAACTGCGAACGGTCAAGACCGAACTGGCAGCGAACGGCGCCTATCACAAGGACTTCATCACGCAGTCGGACTGGTTCCATACCGGCGAGGGCATGCGGGGCTTTCTGCTCTGGGGCCTGTCGGACCCCAAGAACCCCGCCCTGGTCGAGCGCATGAAGCGCTTCGCCGGGATGTACATGGACGAAGATCCCGAGGCGCCCAACTACGATCCCGACAAGAAGATCATCAAGAGCATCTGGAGCGGTTCGAAAGGGCCGATGATCCGCCAAGCGACCGTTTATGACTGGGTCGGCGATCCGATTCCGGGCACCTACAACCTGCTCCACAACCCGGCGCGCGGCTCGAAGATGCTCGACCTGATGGAGTGGTATCCCCGCATGCTGGCGCATTGCGCCGAGTACCTCGACTCGGCCGGCGACAACTTTCTGAATCTGGCCGCGACGATCTTGGGCGTCAACGCCTTCGCGCTGACCGGCGAACAAAAGTACAAGGACTGGACGCTCGAATACCTCGACGCCTGGAAGGCTCGCGCCGCCGAAACCGGCGGCATGATCCCGTCGAACGTCGGCCTCGACGGCACGCTCGGCGGCGAGCACAACGGCCAATGGTGGAAGGGCACCTACGGCTGGAACTTCACCATCTTCGACGGCGAGCTGCAGCAAACCGCGCACCGCAACTACTTTACGGCGGCGTCATGGGCGGGGTTCTCCAACGGCCTGCTGCTGTCCGGCGACCAGGCGTACGTCGACGTGCTCCGCAAGCAATTGGATTTGATCTACGACGCCAAGAAGGTCGAGGGCGGCAAGACGCTGTTGCCGACCATGTACGGCGATCCGCGCGGCTACAAATACGACGGCAAGCCCGAGTTCTATCACTACACGAACACAACGTACTCAGACCGGTTGACGGAGATCTATCTGTGGTCGATGGACCCGAAGGACCTCGAGCGTATCCCGCTCGACGAGCAGCCCTACATCGGCTACTTGCTGGGCAAGAACCCGAACTACCCGGCCGAGGCGATGAGCCGAGACTTCGAGTCCATACGCGAGCGGCTCGAGCGGATGCGCACCGATCCAACCTCCCCGGACACCCGCCTGGCGGACTACCTACTGCGAATCGTCCCGTCGACGACCGATACGCTGATGGAGCTGACCACCGGCGCCTACTTCGCCAACGGCACCATTTGGATGCCCCACATGCGCTTCCGGTATTTCGACCCGGCGCGCCAACGCAGCGGGCTGCCGGAGGGCGTCGCGGCGCTGGTCGAGAAATTGACCGCCGATTCGGCGACGGTAACGTTGGTCAACACCAGCCAAGTCGAGGGTCGCACGGTCGACGTGCAGGCAGGAGGTTTCGGCGAGCACCAATTCACCGGCGTCGAGGTGAACGGCGAGAGCCGAACGCTCGACGACGGCTATGTGACGCTGCGGCTGGCGCCCGGCGCGGGGGCGAAATTCACGTTTCAGATGAAGCGCTATACGAATCCGCCGACGCTGGCGCAGCCCTGGGACCGCGGCTGGTTCCCCCGCGGCAAGTAACCGGACCGGCGCCCGCTGGTATCCTCTAACTTGTGCGAGTTTTGACGGCGACGCTTGCCTGTTGTCTCGCTCTGGCGCTGTGCTGCGCGGCGGCGGCGCAAGAGCGAGTCGTGATCACCAAGGCGGACTTGGTGCGGATGGCGGAGACCGGCCTGCCGGTGTCGCTGATCGTCAAGACCGTCGAATCCGCCGACGAGCTCCCGGTTCTGCAGCCCGCCGATTTGACCAAGTTGGCCTCGCAGGGCGTCGCGCCCGAAGTGCTGGAGGCCGTGGTCGAGCGCAAGCGCTTGGGAACCTACGAAAAGCGGCTCAGCGGCCGTCCCGAGGCGTTCCGGAAGGTCCGTGTGACGGCGCAGATCAAGAAGAAGCGTCTCTTCTTCGGCGTCATCTCAAGCGCCAACGACGCTTTGCCCGTCTATTGGGGAGTCGCCGCGCTCGACGGCGGCGGCAAGCCGCTGCCCGTGGACGGTTGCGTCCGCGAGTCCGCTTGTTGGTGCCTCACAGCCACCGGGGAAGGGACGTGCGCAAAGCCCGGCGGGCAGGCGTGGGACCAGCGATTTTCCTGCTTTCAGGCGATCAAGATGAAGCAGGACGAAACGGTCGAAGTCTTGGACATGGCCCCTCCCGAGGCGGCCGCCGAAATTCGCGTCTATGCCTTCTTCATGGCGCGTGACAGCTCGGGAGCGGTTTACATGGAGCCCTACGGGTCCGAGATCGGACCTGCGTATCTTTCGATCTCTCTCCATGGATCGCGCGATTACACCGCGGAAGCCCACCTGTCGATGGAAGTCGGGCGAGGAACCGACACGACCACGAGTCTGGCGGTACGCCGCTTCGACGATCGTGACCGAGGAATCTCGTCCGCCCCGGACTACATCGAGCTGTCGGCGATGCCGTCCGACTTTATTCCCAAGGCCTGCATCGCACAGTAAGGCCGGCGTCGACGCTCACCGGTTTCGCGCGGACTCGACGTGGGTATAGTCCCACCGAGACGTCCTAGCGAAATCGATTCCGGTTAGTGATCGAGGGGCTACTGCGCCTGAATGGTCCGGACCAGCAGGGCCGCCTGATAGAGAATCCGGGGCGCGACCAGCGCCCAGGGGAGCGTCAGGATCCAACGGCGCCGCTTCATCGCCGCCATTGCCAGCCACAAAAACACCGGGGAAAGAGTTCTTGCGAACCCGTAGGCTTCGAGCCAAATATCGGCTTTCGACAGAAACGCAAACAGGGCGAGCAGCAGGGCCGACGCAATCGCCGCCGGGTCGTGCGGATCGCTCAATATCCAGCGAACGACGAGGACAATCGCAATCCAAACACCGAGGATCGCCAAGTACTCTAGGCCGGCGGCGAGCTTCAAACCGAGCGAGGGAGTCGGCGTTGGGAAAGGATCAAGCGTGCGGCCGACAAGCCCGGCAAAGGGGACGCCGAACCAAGCCGTGGCGTCCGCGCCGGTTCGCAGGCGGACGTAGATCGACCAAAGCGCGAGCGGGATCAGGGTCGCCGCGGCGGCGAAAGCGGCGCCGAAACGGCGGCGGCCGACTTCGACGATCGCCCACGCCCCGGCGCACACGACGCCTGTTTCACGCGCGAGCGGCGCCAACACAAGAACTGCGTAGAAGTAAGGAGGCGGATGCGCAGGCTTCCTCTCCGCCACGGCGGCGAACAGGACGGCCAGGGCCGCCAACGCAACATCGACAGTCATCCGCTCGAGCGAGATCATCGTCGCGGGCAAGAGCAGGAATGCCAGGCCGACGGCCTGCGGCAGCCCGCACTCGCCGGCGTACCGCGACAGCCACAAGACGCCCAGAACGGTCGCGCCGAGAATCAAGACGAAGTACGCGAAGTCCACGGCCCGCGGCCGCCCAAGGCCGGCGGTGTAAGCCAGAACGGGCAACAGGATGCGCCGCCAGCGCAGAGGCGGGTTGTCGACGTAGGCTTTCGTGTCGCCGAGGATTAGAGGATCGTGGGCGATGAAGTGGTAGTACTGCCCGTCGAAGCCGATCGAGTCGGGGGCGCGGCGGATGTTTTCGGAGGCGAGCGCCGGCGGTACAAGCGTGTCGGCGCCTGTGTAAAATAGGGCCGACCAGGCGCCGCCGTATAGCCCGTAGACCAGTGCGAATTGACCGGCAGCCGCTGCCAGAAAGCCTATGACGGCCCAACGCGGCGCCTGAGACCGGGGAGGCAAAGTCAGGCTAGTCTAGCAAGGGTTTGCGCGTAAGCTTTGCCGTCGATATGAAAACAGGATTATCGTAAAGTGTTCTTAAACGGTCAAGCGCCCGACCCCGTTCGCAAAAGTCGCCGTTTTGAAGCCTAATATCTCGATTTCCGCGCAAGCATCGGAAGAATCGCCCTCCACTCGAACGTTGGACGACCTTGATTTCGCGCTGGCGGCGTTGCGCCACGCGGAGACCGCGACCGAGGAGTTGCGCACGCGCCTCGAGCGCGCCGAACAGCGCCTGCAATTGATCGAGAACAGCATCGGCTGGCGCGCGATTCTGCGCTACCGCCGCTGGCTGCGATCCGCGATTTGGTCGGTTCCCGGTCTCGCCCGCGCCTACGAGGCGATCGCCGGAGCGGCGCTACGCGCTCTAAGCGGCGCCGGCTCGCCGGAAGCCTCCTCCCTGTCGCTGTCGCTCGGGTCGATTATCGAGGAGACGCTGACCTCGAGCGACGTTACCCTGTGCTGCGATTGGCCCCGAGCCGACCACTCGGCCCGAGTCGCGGGGTCGCTGCCGGTCATGGGATGGGCCGTCGCCCGCACAGGCGTCGAAGCCGTCCGGATAACGGTGGACTCGAAGCATGCGGTCGAAGTGGAGACCGGCGTCGAGCGTCGGGACGTCGGCATCGCCCTCCCGGAATATCCCGATGCCCGCTTGTCGGGCTTCCGAGCTGCGGTGAACGTGACGGAGCTGTCGGCCGGCCCGCATTTCTTGGTGATCGAGGCGGTCGCGCGGAGCGGCGAGGTCTCCAAGGCGGTACGCAAGTTTCGCGCCGACAAGCGCGACGCGTACCAGATCTGGATGGCGGAATGCGAGAGGAAGCCGCCCAGCGCCAAAGCGCCGCAGGCGTTCGCGTACAGGCCGCTGATCAGCGTCGTGACTGCGGTCTACAACACGCCGTTCGACTGTCTCGGGCGCTGCGTGGAATCACTGTCCGAACAGACCTACGGACGCTGGGAACTGCTGCTGGTCGACGACGGGTCGAGCGACCCGTCGTTGGCGGCCGAGTTGAAACGGCTCGCCGAGACGGATCGCCGCATTCAGCTCCTCGCGACCGGAACGAATCGCGGCGCGGCGGCCGCCCTGAATCTAGGGATCGCATCGGCCGCGGGAGACTACATCGGATTCCTCGATCACGACGATGAGTTGGCGCCGTTCGCATTGGAGGAAGTCGCGGCGGCGCTGAACAACGATGTGCGGCCCGACGTCCTGTACTCGGACGAGGACAAGATCACCGCCGAGGGCGCGCGCTATGACCCTTTCTTCAAGCCGGAGTTTTCGCCGGACCTGCTGCGCTCGTTCAACTACGTCTGCCATTTTCTGGTCGCTCGCACAGCTCTGCTGCGCGAGGCGGGCGGCTTGCGCGCGAGCTTTGACGGAGCTCTCGACCATGACCTCGTGCTGCGGCTCAGCGAGCGCACGACCAAGATCCGCCGTGTGCCGCGGGTGCTCTATCACTGGCGAGCGATTCCCGGCTCGACGGCGCTCGATGCCGCGGCCAAGCCGCACGCGGGCGAGTCGGCTCGTCGAGCGATCGAGCAGCACCTCGAACGGAGCGGCCTCGAAGGCGAAGTCGAAGAAATCGAAACCCTGCGCTTTCGCGTGCGGTATCGCCTGCCCGAAGAGCCCGAGATACTGATCGTGATGCCGACGGGCGGCAACATGCCGCGATTGAGCGAGGCGCTCGAGAGCGTACTCGCCGATAGCCGCTACGGCAATTTCCGGATCGTCGTAGCGGACAATTCGACAGGATCCGAAGTCCACACCTATCTGCGACGTTTTGAACGAGATTCTCGCGTTTTGGAGCTCGACTTTCGCAAGGAGCCTTTCAATTTTTCACGCCTCTGCAACGAGGCGGCGAAGGCGACCCGTTCGCCGTTGCTGCTTTTCCTCAACGACGACGTGACCGTGACCGCTCCCGATTGGCTCACAGCGATGGCCGAGTTGGCGATGCAGCGCGAGATCGGCGTCGTCGGCGCCAAGTTGCTCTACCCGGACGGCAGAATTCAGCACGCCGGAGTGACGTTAGGGATCTTCGGGCTGGCTGGACATGCGTTCCGCGGTCAGCCGGCGGAGAACCGCCACTACTTCGGCTTTGCTGACAATATCCGCAATTGCACGGCCGTCACGGGCGCCTGCCTGATGACCCGGCGCGAGGCGTTCGAGCGGTTAGGCGGCTTCGATACGGATCTCGCGGTCGAATTCCAAGATGTGGACTATTGCCTTCGCGCCCATTCGCAAGGCTTACGCGTGACGTATACGCCATACGCCGAGCTCCGCCACTTCGAGTCGGCAAGCAGGGGACCGCGCCAAATCGCTCTCGATCCCCGCGAAGCGGCCTTGGTGAGACAACGCTGGAGCGCGCTGATCGCGGACGATCCGTTCTACAGCCCGAACCTGACGCGCCGCGATGAGACCTTCGCGCCGCGCATCGACGGGTAGCGCCGCCGCGCCGCAATCGAGCGCCGTGTATACTGACCCACGGCTCGATGAGGTGGGCCGGCATGAGTGTATCGAGACGACAAATGGCGGCGGCCATTCCCGCCCTGCTCGCGGCGACAGGGCGTTCCTCAGCGGCGGAAAGACTCCCCGCCATGGCCATCAACCGAGATGAGCTGCCGACCCGACAATCGAAGAAAGCATTCCAGAAGCGCTTCTTCGACGGCTTGACGCATGAGGATATCCCGGTGGAAGTTCATGAGACGGAGCTGCCTCCGGGCGAGATGCCGCATCCGGCGCACCGCCACGCCCACGAGGAACTAACGGTCGTGGAGCAGGGCGTATTGGAGGTCTACCTCGAAGGCCAAGAGCCGAAGCGAGTGAGCGCGGGAGCCGTCGTCTACGCCGCCTCGAACCAGATGCACGGCTGGAAAAGCGTCGGCGACGTCAGCGCGCGCTACGTGGTGATCGCCATCGGTCACCGCAGCTGACGGGCCCCGCGCTGCTCCCCCGACGGCGCCGTCATGCCGGCGCGATAGATCGAGTTGAACAAAAGCTGAAACGTGTTGTGCGGCTGCGCGCGGAACTGCGGGCGAAATCCGATGACGATGACGCGGCCCTTCTTGTAGTCGACTTCGGCCGCTGCGATACGATGCGCGAGATATTCCTCGCCTCGAATCCATCCGCTCGCCAACAAATTCGACGCCGGGTAGCGTGCGACGACGCTGAGATCGGTGTATCGAAAGCCGGCAAGAGGCTCGAACGCGGCGTCGTCGTCGAACAATACGATCGCGTCGGGCTGCATGCCGTAGCCCAGCGGATGAGTCGGATCGACCTGCACTCGCAAGAAAGACCCCGGGCACGAGAACTTGGAACGCGGTACGCGCTCGAGAACGTTGTGCAGCGGCAGCGCGAAAGTCTCGCCGGCGAAGTCGACGGCATCGCCCCAAGTGACAAGCGTGCCGCCGCGCGCGACGAAGTCTCGGATCGCTTTGCGACCTTTTTCGCCCAGACCGCCGCGGTAGGCTTCCGGCGTGGATTCCCGCGCGTTGCCGCGGACCAGCCGCGCATCGTCGCGATCGCCCGGGCAAAAGGATGACGTCGTAGAGGCGATCGAGGCGGCCGCTTTCCACGTCGGCGTCGAAGAGCGGGCGAGAAGGGGAACTCGTACTGCTCGAGCAGCCAACGCGTCCAGCCTTCATCCATCGAGGCGGTCCACGGGCGATAAAGGCCGACGCGGGGTCTGAGACAGCGGGGCGAGATCGCTTGGCGCGACGGCCAGGCCGCTCGCCCGCAGGCCAAGATCGTCGATGTAGGGCTCTAGCCGGGGGGCGTCGATTCCTTGCACCCAAACGGAGCCGGGGACAAAGACAGTCGTCGTCCGCTGCGTATTCGGCCGTCAGCCGCGAGAGCTCCACGCCGTCGCGCTGCAGGCGATTGATTGCCGTCGCAAGAGAATTCGGACCGGCCTGAATGACGTAGCCGGTTGCGTCTTTCATCGCCTTGACGACGCTCTCCGGATGGGGAATCTCGGCGAGCGAATCGAGTGAAGTCTGGAAGCGATCTTTGACGGGAACGGCCTCGACGCCCATTTGCAGAGGCAGGCTCCAGGTGGTGAGGTCATAGGGCTGAGCGCCCATCTTGCCTTCCGGCATTTCGGCGGGATCGGGGTGCATCTGGGGTTCGAGCAGATCCTTGGCGTAGGCGCGAAAGGGCTGCGCCATGGGGATGACGTAGGAACCCGCCGCATAGCGCAGGCCGTCGGCCTCGAACGGCTCCGTCGCCTGGCTTACCTCGATGCCCGCGTAGTGCAACACCTCGAGCAGCGTGTAGACCGAGCCGGGGTCGTGTTGCCCGGCCGGCAGCACATAGGCATAGGGGTCGCCGGCTTCGCCCTCGGCGATGGCGTCGAGGCCGAGGCGGATCTGCGTCCGGATCAGCTTCACGCGATCGTTCGCGGCGGTTTCGAGAAGCGCTTTGGTCAAGGCCAGCTCGGAGTCGATGATGTCGCGCAGAGTCCAGCGGCCGCCGAGCCATGGGCGCGGGTAGTCATAGCGCTCCATCAGGTCCGTCGGCGGGGGCATCGCAGCATTCGGGTCCTTCTCGCGCTCTTCGTACCACTGCGCCCGTGTCTTGGCGTTTGTCACGGGTTTGCCGATCTCGGCGCGCTCCTGCTCGACCGGCATCGCCAGGTTAGCGCTGGCGACCTCGGTGAGCATGCCCACGATGTTGTGAAACCAGGCCCCGCGCAGGAAGCCGCCTTGCCACCAAGCGGTGTACTTCTGGTCGTAGCCGACGCCGGTGACGCCGGCTTCATACAGGCGTTGATACATCGCGAACCCGATCTGGCCGGCTTCGGCCCAGATGGCGGGGTCGACGTTGGGGTTGATCGGGTTCCGGAACGGCGGCACGAACACGCGCATGCCGTCGTTTCCCTGCTGGTGCTCGTCGAGATACACCTGCGGGAACCAGTCCTGAAACAGGATCTTGTTGGCGTAGCGGCTCTCGACCTGGGTCATCATGTAGGCGTCGCGGTTGTTGTCATGGCCGGCGTAAGGGTGATAGAGCCACGGCAACGGGGCCCACTGGTTGGGCGTCCCTTTTACGCGGTTGTTCCAGTCGGTGACAATGATTTGTCCGTCGGGATTGAGCGACGGAATCATCAAGAAGACGACGTTGTCGAGCACGTTGCGCATCCAGGGCGAGTCTTCGGTCGCCATGCGGTGGGCGAGCTCGAGCGCCATTTGCGTGGCGCCGACCTCGCTGGCGTGGATGCTGCACGAGATCATCACGACCGCTGGAGACTCCCAGGCGAGCTTGTCGATCTCCGTTTCGGTCAACCCGGAAGGATGCGCGATGCGGCGCTGGGTCGCTTGGATCTCGTCGAGCCGTGCGATGTTCTTTGGCGATGAGATTTTGACCAGCAGGAAAGGATTGCCGTTGGTGCTTTTGCCGACCTCGTCGACAACCACTCGCTCGCTGCCTTCGTCGAGCAGATGGAAGTAATCGACGATACGCTCCCAGCGCACGAGGTTGCCGTCCGAGCCGATAGGAAACCCAGCGAATTCATCCGGCGTCGGAACCGACTGGGCGGGCAGCGAAGCGCCGATCAGTACGGCGGCGAGGACGAGACGTATCGGCAGTGCCATGATCAAATGAGCGGAGGCTGGAGCGAAACGCGAGGGATCTCGCAATGACTAAGAACGCCGGCGCGGGCGCGAACCGAAGTATATCGTCGTCGAAGGTCCGGGCGCTGTTCGGGCGCATGGGACGCCTGCGTTTCCTAAAGCTCTCGGCCTGCCTCACCTTCTTTACAGGGCTGGCCGGCTGGGCGCAAGACGCGCAAGAGCTGCCCCAACCCGAGCAGCCCAGCTTCGATCCGGACGACTTGCCGTCGACGAAGGCTTACCGCAGCGCGGTCAGGGTTCGCGGCGTGGGCGTGAAGATCGGCGAGGTCTCGGCGACTTCAGCCATCGTCTGGGCGCGCGTGCCGCCGCTCGACGAGGTCGCCTACCGGCGCAAGCGCGACTTGCTCGCCTGGCTGGCCTCGCTGTTCGTAGAAGAGGACATTCAAGTCCGCTTCCGCTACGGAACGACAGAGGACCTTACCTCCATCCCCTGGGGCGTCTGGACGGACGCCGATGTTGAAGATGACTTCACCAAGCGCTGGGAGTTGACGGGCCTAAAGCCCGCGACGACCTACTACTTCGAAGTCGAAGGGGCGGACGAAAATCGGCAGCCGCTCTATGACGTCCGCAAGGGCCGCTTCAAGACGGCTCCGGCGCTCAACGATCCCGCGCCGATCACGTTCACGGTGGTCACTTGCCAGCGCTACGACCATCTCGACAACCCGCGCGGCTATGAGATCTATCCTTCGATGGAGGACCTGGAGCCGTCGTTCACTGTGTTGACCGGCGACTCGATCTACTTCGACCGGGGACCGATGAAGGCGCGGACCCTCGAGCTGGCGCGCGATCGCTGGCGGCGCATGTACGAGCTGCCGCGATTGTTCGACTACCACGCCCTCGTGCCCGCCTATTGGGAGAAGGACGATCACGACACGCTCTCGGACGAGGCCGGGCCGACGACGAAGCCGTTCGGCGAGCTTACCTTCGAGATGGGAGCCCACCTGTTCAAGCTGTACAACCCGGTGGGCGAGATTCCCTATCAGGCGATTTCGCTGGGGCCGCTTGCTCGAAATCTGGCTGCCGGAAGTGAGGGAATTTCGCGATCCCAACCACATGCCGGACGGGCCCGACAAGTCCATCTACGGGGAGCGCCAAAAGGAATGGCTCCTCCGCACGCTCGAAGCGAGCGACGCGGCTTGGCGCGTGCTCGTCAACCCCACGCCGATCGTCGGGCCCGACCGAGCGCGATTCAAGGCTGACAACCACTCCAATAGCGCCTGGAGCTACGAGGGCGACCAGTTGCGGCGCTTCTTCGCGGACAAGTTGGGGGACAACTTCTTCGTCGTGGGAGGCGACCGGCATTGGCAGTACCACTCGATCGACCCGGACACGGGGGTGCAGGAGTACGCTTGCGGCCCGGCCAGCGACGCTCACGCCGGAGGCAGCCCGGGTTTCGAGAAGGAGTATCACCAATTTCACCGCGTGGCCGGCGGGTTCGCTTCGGTCTCGGTCGGCCGCGAGGGGAACACGGACTACGCCCTCGTTCGGCTACACGATGTGGACGGTAACGTGGTCTACGAAAATCGCAAGACGCGCCCCGCAGCCGTTAGATCTTGACGGCCGTGATCGACTTGAGCAGGCCGAGGGCGCGCTCCTTCCAGACCTCGGCTTTTGGGAAAAGCATTCTGAGGTCTTGAACGGTCAGCAAGTCGATGTCGCGCAAGAAGTCGTCGCAGCCTTGGGGCGTCGGATGCTGTAGCAGGCCCCAAACGCTGACCGGCAGCAACGGGCGTTGCCAGCGCTTGGGCAGGTAGTGAATCAGCGGCGTCATCAAATGCGGCTCGACCGGGAACCAGCGGTACGGGGTTTGCACGTAGTAGCGCTGCGCGACGCGCTCGACTTCCCGCGCGAAAGCCCGGCGGTTTTCTGCGCCGGGAATGTGTTCGACCACCGAGTTGGCGAATGCGACGTCGAAGGCGCGATCCCGGAACGGCAGGGCTCGCGCGTCGGCGACCACCCACTCGAAGCGGCTGTCGCGCTGCGCCGGCGGCTCGAGGTTGACGATCGTGACGCGCGGCGCCGCTTTGAAATAGTCCCAGTAGTAGTGGTAGCCGCCGATATCGAGGATGCGCGTACGGCTCGAGACAGCGAACCGCTCGGCGAAACGCCGGAACCGGCGGCGCCGGAAGTAGCGCGCGAGCGGCTGATGAATGGCCGGAATGTCGAGCCGGAAGGCCAAGACTCTCAAGTTTACGCCGGGGTTTGTTAGAGTTCGCGAATGCTCCCTGCTTGGCTCGAGGAACGGCCGTTGCGCGTCTTCCTGCCTTTGCAGGCCGTGCTGCTCGGCGTCCGGCCGGACCTGTTGCCCGTGTGGGGCGACGAACAATTCACATTGAACATCGTGCGGGCCCCCGTGTCGGACCTGCTCATGACGGTCTCGTTCGACATTCACCCGCCGCTCTACTTTGCGCTCGTGAAGCTTTGGGTGGGCCTGTTCGGAGGGCTGGGGGATGTCGTCGCCGCGCGCCTGTTTTCGGTGGTTTGCACCCTCGCGACAACCGTTGCGTTGGACCTGCTCTGGTTGAAGGGGCGCCCGCTCGGCGACCGCATCTGGTTCCTGGCGCTCTGGACTCTTTCGCCGCTGTTATTGCTGTATTCGAGGATGGCGCGTTCCTACGCGCTGCAAATGCTGCTGGCGGTGCTCGTGTTTCACGCGGCGAGCCGGGCCGCCGAGCGGTTGACGGTCAAACGCGGATCCGCGACGGCCGTCGGGCTGGCCCTGTTGCTCTATACGCACTACTTGCCCGGACTGGCTGTGGGATTCGCCGTGTTTGTCTTGCTGGCCCGGCGCAGCTTGAAGGGCGCGCTCGCGGTCCTGGGCGGCGCGGCGCTTCTCTATTCGCCCTGGGCGCCGACCCTGCTCGAAGGACTCAACAAGGCGGCGACGAAGCAGGTGTATCACTTGGCGTCCGGATCGGCGGCGGAGTTTGCGCTGCGCATCTTGTACTGGGGCATGGCGTTCACGTTCGGCGAAGCGCAGACTTGGGTCACGCTCTCGGCGGCCGTTGCATTGAGCGTATGGCTTGGCTGCCTGCTGCTTGCGAAACGGCCTGCTGCGTCGGACCAGCAGCGCATGTCGCTTTGGGCGGCGCCGCTCGGGTTCTTAGGGACTTGGCGCTGGGTCGCGTTCGCGTTTACTCCCGCGCGCCTGCTCTTTTTGGCGCCGGCGTGGCTGCTGACGCTGTCTTCCTTGTCCTCCGCGCGCACAGGCCGGCTCGCATTGGCGGGCCTACTGGGCTTCTCGGTCATCGCGGACGGGATGTACTACGCGCGCGTGGGGCCGCTCAATCCCGGGTACCAGATCCCCTTCGGCTGGATCGCCGACGAGATCGAGCGGACCTCGAATCCGCGGGACACTCTCGTTCTGATTGATTCGTTCAACGCCGATCCGAGTCCGCTGCTCGCTGCCCTGGACCTGCGGTTCGAGACCGTCGTCGCGGTCGACGATTCGTTTGCGGCCCGTGTTGAGTCCCGGATCGAGGATCGCCGACCCGAGACGATTTGGTATCTTCGCTCGACGAGAGACGTCTCGCCAGGGGCGCTCAACGAAGCGGAAGAGGCTCGGTTGGACCGCGATTACCGCGTCTCCCAAACGCGCGCTTTCGTACCGTACACGAGTCTGCAGCGCAGCGCCCTGGGCTTGCTCACAAGCGGAGACGTCCCGAAGGCGCACTACCAAGCGCGCCGCTACGAGCGAATGAGTGAATGAAATGTCTGAAAAGCTGAAAATTCGGGTCTCGCGCCACTCCGCCTTCTACAGCCCGCTGATCGGCGTGATCGCGGGCGGCTTTTTGGGGCGGGAGGGCATCGACGCGGAGTATTCGACGCTGCGGCCGGGCCAGCTCTCGCGGCATTTGCTGGCGTCGGGCGAGGTGGATGTGATGCAATCCGCCGTCGGCTCGAACTTCGGCCCCCTGGCAGCGGGCGAGGCGGACTTGCCCGTGCACTTCGCGCAGATCAACGCCCGCGACGGCTTCTTCATCGCATCGCGGGAGCCGATCGAGTCGTTCGAATGGAAGATGCTCGAAGGACGCAAGTTTGTGGCCGACCACGGCGGCCAGCCGATGCTGATGCTGCGCTACGCAGCCGCGCGGCAGGGCGTCGATTGGAGCAAGATCGATGTGCTCGACGCGGCCGGCCCGGATGCGATGGACTCCGCATTTCGCAGCGGCGTCGGCGATTTCATTCACCAGCAAGGTCCGGCGCCGCAGCAGCTCGAGCACGACGGCTTGGCGAGCGTCGTGGCGGCGGTGGGCGCGGCGATGCCCGAGGTGGCGTTTTCGAGCGTGTGCGCGATGCCGCGTTTCGTCGAATCGGAGCGCGGCCGCGCGTTCACCCGCGCCTACCGCAAGTCCCGCGAGTGGGTGCGCAACTCGCCGCCCGAGGAAGTAGCCGAAGCCGAACAAACATTCTTCCCCAATACGAGCCCGGAAGCGCTGGCGGCGGCGATCGAACGCTATCAGCGGCTCGGCTGCTGGCGGGGCGACATCACCATCCCGGAGCCGCTGTTTGAGCAGGCCGTCGAAGTGTTCCGCGCGGGCGGCGCAATCAAGGGTTCGCCGTCCTATCGCGACATCGTCGTCGACCCGCCGGCCTGATGTAAGATGAGGTTTCTTGCCGCAAAGGGCGCGTAGCTCAGTTGGTTAGAGCGCCTGCTTCACACGCAGGAGGTCCCCAGTTCGAGTCTGGGCGCGCCCACCATTGACTTGGTCAATAGGTCGTCAAGCTTCACTGCCGCCGGCGCTTGTCAGCAATCGTTCTTGTCGCCCATTTCGGACCCGCTGCAAGCCCCGTACGATCGTTCGCCGCGAATCCCCAACTCGGCCGCGCGAATGCGAAGGGCGAAAGTACTGGGGCGTTGGTAGCATTGGGGATTGAAGCTTGTCGCGGGCAGGCCGGCTGTGTTTTGCTGATTCAACCCGGTAGATTCCAATGCGGCCCCAGCGGATTTCAAGGAACGGGCTCGTCCTGTCGCCCACAATGTTGGCCGGAACCTCCGCTGCGAGCGGGTCGAGCTTCGCGGCTACGATGAGCGCCAACGCGTGGGCCCGCGTGACGGACGTAGTGACGGACGCGTCGAGCGGCCGTTTGCGACGTTTTTCCGTATTTTCGCGTCGGCCGGCGATTCGCCGCCCCATTCATGCGTTCGGGGCGCACGCCGCGTGACGACAACCCTGTCGGCGGATGTCGTCATCATCGGGAGCGGCGCGGGGGGCGGCACGCTGGCCTATGGGCTCGCCCGCAGCGGCCTATCCGTCATCCTCGCCGAGCAGGGACAGCCCGTTCCCCAGGAGCCGGAGAACTGGACCCTCGAGGGGGCCTTCGGAAAGAAGTACAAGACCCTAAAGAACATCGAGGAGTGCGGCGTCGACCCGAACCAGGAGTATTACAACCTCGGAGGTCAGACGAAGTTCTTCGGTGCGGCGCTCTATCGACTGCGCAAGGAAGACTTCGAGGAAGTACGCCACGAGGACGGCGTCTCGCCGGCCTGGCCGATCCGTTACGAGGACCTGGAGCCGTACTACTGCGAGGCCGAGCGGATCTACCACGTGCACGGCGCCCCGGAGGAGGACCCCACCGAGCCGCCGCATTCCGCGCCCTACCCGTTTGAGGCCATCCCCCACGAGCGATACTTCATCAATCTGATCGAGCGGCTCCGCGGGCAGGGAATTCACGTCAGCAGCATCCCCCGCGCGATCGACTATCATCCCGGCGGCCCCTGCATTTTCTGCGCCACCTGTGATGCGCATGCCTGCCGCGTGAACGCTAAGTTCGACGCCGAGGTCGCGTGCATACGTCCCGCGCTCGAGACCGGGAACCTGCGGCTGCTCACTGGAGCTCGTTGTCACCGGCTAGTGACCGACGAGGGCGGCCGGCGCGTAACGGCGGCCGAGATCGAACATCGCGGTCAGCGCGTGAAGCTCTCCGCCGACCGCTTCGTCGTCTCTTGCGGGGTTGTCGGGTCGTCGACTCTGTTGCTGCGCTCGGCGTCCAACGCGCATCCGCAAGGTCTGGCGAACTCCTCAGGACTTGTCGGGCGCAACTTGTCCGGGCACAACGCGCAGTTCCTGTTTCCTTTGCAGCGTTCCGCCATTCCGGCGCTTCATCAAAAGACGTTCGCGGTCAACGACTACTATTCCGGCGACTCGCAGTGGCCGTATCCCCTGGGTGTGTTCCAAGCCAGCGGCCAACTTCCCTTCTGGGGAGAGCTCCACGGAATGTACGGTTCGATCGCCAAGTGGTTGGCCGGGCACAGCCTGATGTGCTTCGTGATGGGCGAGGTCCTTCCGCAACCGGAGAACAGGGTGATCCGGGAGCCGAACGGAAAGGTCCGTCTCCAATACAGCTCCAACAACCTCGGCTCCTTTAGACGCCTGACCGAGCTCGGGGCCCGGTTGCTGCGGCGGGTTGGCTATCCTCTGGTGCTCCACCAGCGGCGTCCCCTGCCCGGGCTGCCCTGGCACCCCATCGGAACACTGCGCTTTGGGCACGACCCAACAGCCTCCGTGCTCGATCAGTGGTGCCGCGCCCACGACCTGGACAACCTTTACGCGGTCGACAGTTGTTTCCTGCCATCCGCCGGGGCGGTCAACACGTCCCTCACCATCATGGCTCAGGCCCTGCGCGTGGCCGACCACATTACCGGTAACGCACCTGTCACGACGCTGCGTCAGTGATGGCGTTCGCCAGACTGGCGTCGACCTGTTTCAGATACGCCTCGGTTCGTTCGAACAGCGAACGCCTCAAGTCGCTGTCAGCGGCGAGGCGATGCGGCGAGACCGGCCGGAGTTTGTGGTCGAGGTAGGCGCCGGTCGGCAACGCGGGCTCCACGGTCGCCAGGTGGACGTGAGGTTTGGCGCCGACTTCCGGAGCATGGGGCGTCAGCAAGGATGTGATCATCCGCAGCGGCAGCGGAAGGAGCTTCTTTGAGATGCCCACGGTCATCGGCGTCCGCGTGAACCCGGGGTCCAACATATAGACCTTGATGCCCGAGTCTTTCCAGCGCTGCGCCAGCTCCTGTACGACCAAGTAGTTGACCAGCTTGGCGGAGGCGTAGGTCTTAATGGAATACTTGCGCTTGCGGAACTCCAAATCGTCCATCTGAACCTTACCCATGGCCATCGCCCCGGAGCCGGCGAAGATGATTCGCGGGTCGCTGCTGCGCTTCAAGAGCGCGGCCAAATTCGCGGTCAGCACCAGCGGAGACAGGTGGTTCACGACGAGCATCTGCTCGATGCCTTCAAGCGATTCGACGCGCGTGGGCGGATGCGCGCCGACATTGTTGATGAGGACGTCGAGCCGCTGCTCCCTCGTTCGAAAAGTATCCGCAAGGTCGCGCGCTCCTTGCAGCGAGCTCAGGTCCGCCCGGATGAATTCGAGGTCCGCGTCGCCGGCGCCGGCGGCTATCTCGCGGACCGCTTCCTCGCCCTTCGTTTCGTTCCTTCCAGTCAGATAGATTTTCGCCCCCGTCCGGGCAAGCTGCGACACGACGGCCTTGCCGATGCCGTCGGTTCCGCCCGTGATGAGGACAACTCGATTTTTCATGCTCATCTAGATCCGCCCGGGATTGCCTGGTTGCGCTCGATTCGCCCTGAGCGCTTGCTCAACGACTTCTTGTCGAATGCGAGCGTCCGATTGGTGCGGGACAGCGGAAGCTCGTTCGGCGACGCAGAAGGATTCGTGAATTGTAGCGACGTTCCGTCCGGGCGCCGCGAGACCACAGCGAAGCGGACGGACCATCGCTGTCTATTAGACAGTAGAAACGCTCAGGCGGCGGATTTTAGCGAGACCTAGGCCCGGCTGTCAACGTTCGGATCAGCCCTGCGGCGGCGGTTGGCCGGGCGCGCCAAAGGCGGCGCTTTGGGGGTCGTATGGGCGGACAATCGAGTATTTTCAATTGGTTAGATTCGCGGGCAGGGCCGCTCAGTACCTGCTTGCCTCGCAAGAGCTCTCAGTTCGAGCTCGGTCCGCGCGCACCCCTTGCCTTCTGCAATGAAGCGTTCGGCTGCTGATGAGTCGACTCCAAATCCGCTACGGTACAATCGAGGCCGTTAGGTCCGGGCGTGAGGCCCGCCAAGATCGGTTTTGTCCGCAAATGGATAGATTTGAGCTTCAGGACGCCGAACCGGCGGATCTGCACCCGCCGCAGCCCGAAAATCTGACTCCGACGCCGCCCTCGCCTCCGGTGAATCCGCAGCGGTCCAAGCCGCGTCCCCCGCAGATCGAGGAAACGAGCCGACGATACGCGTATTGGCTGCCGGCGCTGCTGATCGCGGCTGGCGTCTTTGTGCTGTTGGACGGCGTCAAGCGCGTCGCAAGCGATTCCTTTGTCGCCCGGCCGACAGAGCGGAGCCTTGCGTGGGCCGTCGCGATGAGCCCGAGTCAGCCGGAAGCCTGGCGCACCCGCGCGGATTGGCTCGACCGCGTCGACGGCGACTCCGCGGCCGCCGAGCGCGACCTAAAGCGAGCCGTGGAGGCTGCTCCCGCCGATTCCGACCTGCGCGTGGAGCTCGCCTCCCAGCTCGAGCGGGACGGGCGAGTCGAGGAGGCCGAAAAACGTTTGCTCGAAGCGACGAATGAAAGCCGCGGCTTCGCCGCCCGTTGGGCGCTGGCCAATTTTTACCTGCGTCAGGGCCGCCAGGACGACTACTGGACCGCCATCCGAGACGCCGTGGTCGTCGATCCCGAAAATACCTCCGCCGCCGCCGCGCTTTGCTGGCGGGCGTTTAACGATTCGAAGACGATTCTGGACCGCGCGATGCCGGACCAGCCCGAGGTCAATCGGCGCTACTTCGCCTTTCTTTCCGCTCTCGGCAACTTGGAAGCCAGGCGCGAAGCGTGGCCCAGATTCCTCTCCACCCTCGAGCCCCGTGACATCTCGTTGGGCGGCGAATACGTCGATGGGCTGATCGCGGCGAAAGACATCGACGAGGCGGTTGAGGCGTGGAACGCCCTCGTCGAGCGGGGGAGCCTGCCGCACGGCAAGCTCGCTCCGGAGCAGGGTCAATCGCTGACGAACGGCGAGCTTTTCGAGGAGCCTTCCGCCCTCGGCTTCGACTGGAGGCCTGTCGAGCAGCGCGGCGTGAGCTGGCTGCGGCGGCCTCCCGACCGCGACCGCAGCCGCGCCATCGAATTCCGCTTTAACGGCGCGCAAGATTCGCCGATCGTCTTGCTGCGCCAGTTCGCTCCCGTGCTGCCCGACCGCAGCTATACGTTCCAGCTCGGATATGCGACCCAGAACATGCCGGCGGAGCCCGGCGTCGGCTGGGCCGTCAGCGACGCCGCCGACCGGGAGTCGCTCGTGGATTTTCATCGTCTGCCCGTTGCGGAAAACTACTGGGATCAGACCAGCTTCGGTTTCACGACCGGGCCGAATACGCATCTAATCGCCTTGGAGTTCGGCTATCAGGCGGCGCCCGGAGTGGAGCGAACGATCGGCCGCTTTGTTCTGCGCCGCCTGCAGCTGAAGCTCGAAAGCGAGTAGCCGCGGCATCAACACCATGAGTTACTTCGCACTGCGGCAAAGAACATCGCGGCTGCTGATCGGGCTGGCGGGAGCGGCCGTGCTGTTGTTCGGCGCGGTGGACGACCTTGTACTGCTGTTGGTCGAATTGACGACGGTCGGCGTGGCTCTCTTGTGGGCATGGCAGCGAACGAAAGCGCCGTACACCTTGGTCTGGACGGCGTTGTACGCCCCGTTCGCGGTCGTGATCGCGGCGGGTGCGCTTCAGTTGTTGTTGGGCGGCAGCGCGTTGCCCGTCGCCACGTCGGGCTCGCTCGCGATTTGGATCACCTATCTGCTCTTTTTTGCGCTGAGCTTCCACTGCCAAATCGACCCCTGGATTCGCCGTGAAACGATGCGCTGGATGGCGTTGGGGGGAGGAGCCCTCGGGGCGATCGCAGTTGTACAGAGGGTGTTGAATCCCGGCGCCGCGCTGACCCTTCGGGCCGCGCCCGGCGCCGATCCGCTGGGGCCCTTCGCGCAAGCCGAGCACCTGACCGTCGTTTTCGAGCTGCTGCTGCCCCTCGCCCTTCTGGGCGCGCTGGAAGGCGGCGCACGCGCATGGCGCTGGCACGGGGCCGCTGCCGCGATGGTCCTTGCCGTCGTGCTCGGCCGCTCGCAGATCGGTCTCGGATTGGTCGGGATCGAAGTGGCGATATTCGGCGTCCTCATGCTGCTCGAGTTGCGGCGCAATCTGAAGAAGGACGCCACGAAGGCGCTCCGCGGCCTGACCGGCGTCTCTCTCTCGGCGATCATCCTGCTGGCGGGAGCCTTGATCACCGGTTCGACCCCAAGAACGGCGAGCTTCGCGCAGTCGTTTTCCTTGGCGGACCCCGAGATGAGAGCCGCTGTCGATCAGATGTTCAGGGCGCAACCGCTGACGGGTCACGGGCTAGGCGCCTTCGACGCGGCGTTTCAGCGATTTTCACCGGCGGACCAGCGCAGCCGGTGGGTCCATCTGGAGAACGATCCCGTGCAGATGACGCTGGAGCTGGGAGTGTCCGGAGCCGCCTGCCAAACCCTGTTCGCCGGTCTGGCGTTGTTGTTAACGTTCGGCCTCAGTCGTCGGGCATGGCTCGGTGCGCTGTTGCCGTTGGCTGTAGCCTGGGTCCACAGTTGGGCCGGCTTTCCTTTCGAAATCCCGGCTGTCGCGCTGACGGCGTTGCTCCTGTTGGCTCGAATTCCCGCCGAAGGAGTCCCGCGCGTGCGCCGGCGCAGGCGAATCGACGGCGCCCCTATTGGCTCGCCTCGGGGAGCCCCGATATACTGAGAAGGTTGCGCTGCTGGGAGGTGGTGTAATCGGCAACACGCCAGATTCTGGTTCTGGTTATCGGGGTTCGAGTCCCTGCCTCCCAGCCATTTTCTTTTAACTTGTTCTGATACAATCGTTTGCGACGACCGTGTCGTCCTTGGTGTCGGTAAATTGCGAAAAACCGACACCAAGCGTTTCGCTCATGGCGCATCGCAAGCAAGTCCGCATCCTCAAAAAGATCCGCGTCGAAGTCCGGAATCTGGCGCTTCGTCTCGCTCCAGCGCAACGGCTCGCGCTACGTCTGGGACGCACGCGAAGGCGTCTATTTCCTGGAATGGTGGGAAGGTCGTAAGCGCCGCCGCGAGTCGGCCGGTCATACGCCCAGCGAAGCGCTCGAAGCGCAGCGCCGCAAGCGCAACGAGCTGATCGGGCAAGCCGCGGCCGGCGGCGACACGGCCGCCGAGACCGCGAGTCTAGCGGCGGGAACGCCGATCGCTGCGGCTCGCCAGAGCTTTCTCGATCACGTGCGCGTGCATTCTCCTGATAAGCCGAAGACCCTGCGGCGCTACGCCAAGGCCGTGGAGCACTTCGAGCGGCATCTGGGCGGCCGCCGGTTTGTCGAGGCGATCTCGCGCGCCGACATCGATGACTACAAGGCCTTCCGCAGTCGCGAGGAAAGCCAGCAGCATCCCGGCCGCATCATCACTCCGCGCACGATCAACTTCGAGATCTCGGTGCTGCGGACGTTCTTCTATTTCCTGATCAACGAGCGCGGCGTCCGGATGACGAATCCTTGCGCGCGCTTCAAGCCCTTGCGGGATCCGCGCGAACGGGCGCGCAGCAGGCCGCCGACTTATTCGCAGCAAGAGCTCGATCGCCTGTTCGCCGCATGCGACCCCTTCGAGCGGGCCGTGTTTGCGACCTTCCTGCTGACCGGCCTGCGCGAGCAGGAGTTGTGTTGGCTGACCTGGAAGGATGTGAAGCTCAAGGCGGGACGAGCTTCGGTGCGCGTGAGCGGCGCGGGCAAGCCCGGTTTTTCGCCCAAGGACTACGAAGAGCGTGTGATTCCGATTCCCGACGAGTTGGCGGAGTTGCTCGGCGAGTTGCCGCGCAACCACGCTTGCGTGTTTCCGACCGCCAAGGGCGGCAGGCAGACGCACTTGCTGCGGCGTCTGAAGGAGATCGCTTTCGTGGCCCAGATCGAGCACGCGACGCTGCACAAGTTTCGCCACACCTATGCGACACGTCTGCTCGAATCAGGCTGCGACATTGTCACCGTGCAGCGGCTGATGGGACACAGCGACATCGAGACCACTCGGCAATACCTCAATCCCGGCGAGGAGTTGCAGCGGCGGGCGGTGAGCAGGCTTTCCCTGACGGGATTGGCGTAGAGTGTGCGGGCCCAAGCTGAGCGGTTATGTTCAGAAGGGCCGAAAGGTTTGGCGCTCGAGCCACTCGCGAATCTCCTCAAGTGGAAACCGAACATTCGACTGGATGCGGACGTAAGGGATCCGGCCGCGCCGCACGTAGCCGTATAGCGTCTTCACATTGATCTGCGTCAGTTCCTCGACTTGCTTGGCGGTCAGCAACTTCGGCAAGGGCTCGTGGGCGATTGCGGTGCGCGAATGCTTGCGAGCTGCGCGGCCGGATGCGAACGGCGGCCTGTTGTGCTGCTTCGCGGCCGTCAATTCTCTTGCGCTGTCCAGATGACCGCATGCTTCCGGCCGTGCGGGGTCCGCGCGGCGATCGTGATCGGGTCCTTTCATCGGCTGCCTGGATGCAGCATAAAGGCAAACAACGCCCAAATCGGCCTAGCCAAGTTTGCGGCAAGACAACGCCGCACGACCGGCGCTCGCGCAGCCCTCCCGAGAGATGGCCGCGTTCAGGCTAGCGGCGTAAACGGAGGCGAACCAGACGAAGGGGCCGTCAGTTCTTCGTGACAAGTCCGCGGCAAGCCGCGCACTCTTACGCCGCGCCGTGCCGCTCTATGGTCCGGGTGATCATCTCCTGAATGCTTTGGCGCAGTTCCCGATCTTCCCAGGCCTCCACCCAGCTTGTTACGCGCAATTCCCGCATGCTCGGCAACGTCTCAATCGCCTTACGGTCGAGCAATTCGCAGATTTGCTCTCGAGACTTGCCTTCCTCGAGGGCGGTCAGGATGATTTGGTTTCGAAGCTCGTTGGGCGAACGCCGACGCCGACTCTTTCTGGGCCGGTCGGGCTGGGGCGCAGGCTGCGTTTGCCTCTCGCGTGTGTTGATGCGGTTGGCCACGATCCGTCTGAGAGCTTCGACGCGTCGTTCGCCGGCTTGGTGCAACCGCCACAGCAGGTCGTGCCAGTCCTGCTCCTCCGCCACCTCCGCGGGAAACGCCTCGAGCAACTCGTCCCAGCCGATCTCGGGCTGCGTGCCGCTGATCTCGCCGATCTTGCTTTGGTCAGGCATGCCGTTGCGACCGAGCTTCGAGAGCTTGTCCCAGCCGCCGGGGAGCGGCATCTGGTCCTCGAGCAGCTCTCCGAATAGAAACGTCGTCAGAAACTGGCGCAGCTTTTCGAGATACCACTCCTCCCAAGTGATCGGCCGAATGCCGTGGGCTTGTTGAAAGCTCTCGTAGCTGAGCTTCTTGAGCGTCCACTGCATCACGTCGGAAAACTCCCAGACGTAACCGGAATCGCCTTGCCGAGCCAGATAAGCAAGCTGATAGAGCCAGGAGGAGTTGGGCCCGCGCCCGGGGCGCAAGAAGGGATCGTAAACTTCGCTGAAGTTGAAGTTGAGGAAGTGCCAATCGTGTGCACTCAGCATCCCAGTCGACCGACAATTCTAGCGTGTTGAAGCGCGAATGCAGACTTAAGGTCGAAGCGTGTCTCCTGGCTTCGGATTTACTCCGAAGTGATTCCCAGCTTCAGGCACATGCAGTTTCTCGAGCACTTCTGGCGCAGCCGGCGGCTCCAGGATGCGGTGCGGGCCCACCGGCGTCGCAGGCGGAGTCAGAACGAGTACGGTCTATCCCGGAGTTTCCTCCCGTAGTTGCGATGCCATCCGCGAATAGCGGTTATCCGTCCACGGGAAGGAACTCATGACGCGGCTCATAGTCCTCGTTGCTCTGATCAGCTCCACATCGTTTGCTCAAGACCGCCCGTTGACGAACAACGAGTTTTCGCAGGGTCTTCTTGACACCCTCCTCCTGGGAGAGCGGTTACAGGCGGAGCGACAAAGGGCGTGAATTGAACGTGAACTTGAACTGGAGCGGCGGCGTCTGGAGCTGGAAAGCCAGCGGCTATCGATTGAGCAGCAGAAGCGTGAGCTGGAACACCCGAAGACGCCGCAGCCGAGTGCGCCGAAGCAGGAGACTGAACAGATCATTCGCCAAGCTCTGCCTGTGCTCGTGCAGCAGCATCCAGACGCCGCAGACTAGGGCGATGACATCGGCCGTTTGGGCGAGCTGTTCGCATACGGCAAGGGCTCAGCCGATGTTTCGAGCGTGTTTCACTACTTTGAGGGGCTGTATTTCCTAGCGCGCATCGAACAAGCGCGAGCCCAAACCGCCCAACCGACGCAGCCGGAACCATCGGTGCAGTGGCCCCTCCCTGCCCTCGTATTTCCCGGTCCATTCCTGCAAGCTTCTGCTTGGCGAACTCTCGTCCGAGGCGTTTGAGCGCCTCGGCGGGAGTAGATGCGCATATCGACGGAGAGGTCCATGCCACAAGATTCGTCGGTCATGGATCGTGTGCCGTCTGCGCAGCTCCTGTCTCCACGGGAAGCCAGACGATTGCGGTCTGCAGGGAGGACAGCGTATGCCCATGCGGGTCGGGTTCACGCCTCGTATCGTTCGCCGAGGGAACGTGTACGGTCGTGTCTGACAAGGCAGCCTGTTCGACTTCAATCCTTGGAGCAGGGAGTTGTTGCGTCTGCGACCCCGATTAGGGACAACTTATGGTGTCGTTCCGCCGGTTTCGCCGGGCGCCCGCTACTGGAGGGGAACCGCGAGACGCCCGGCTAGTCCGCTCGTTAAGGCTTCGCAAGGCGCGAGCCGCCAAAACGACGAACGGACCCTAGGCCCGTCCCCGTGCGGTCGTTCTCCCTTATTCACCTGTCGTGGCGCTCTACGCCAGTAGGCCCGCGAGCACCTGGAAGGGGTGGCCCCACAGCTTCACTCGCCCCGCCATAGCCGGCGTAGCTCGCCGACAGCGAGTTCGAGCTTGAACAGGCCCAAGCGGATTGGTCTCGGATGATTGGAATCCACAGCCCTGGAACGCCGTAGACCAAGTAGCCCGCACCGGGTGGAATCTCAGGGAGCCCTCCTGCGACTTCATTCCCAATCCTCGACCATCATGAGGTCGCTCGCCTCATTGACTCTCGTGAACAGAACGGATTCCCCATCGGGCGACGCAGCCAGCCAGAAAAATACATTCGGCCCGAGTGAGACCATTGGCTTCGATCGAAGCGTATCGAAATCGAGGTAGTGCAACACGATGTCACCCGAATCGGCTTGTTCACGGAGAAAGTAAACACCACGCTCGATGACGGCAAACGCGGACCTGCTCACGGCTTTAAGCACTTGCTCTTCCTTTCCGCCGTCAGACGGCATTCGCCACAATGACTGCAAGGGCCTGCGGTTCTTGAAGTAGTAGACAAACCGCCCGTCGGGCGATTCGGCGGGCTGTATGCCGCCGTGGTGCGTTAACTGGACGGCGTCGCCGCCTTTGACAGGCGTCTTCCAGATCTGTGAATCGCCGGTCTCTCCCCGACGAGAAGTAGATCCACTTGCCGTCGCGGGACCATTCCGGCGAACTCCCCGTCTGTTTGGTGATCCTTCTTGGCTGGCCCCCATCGGCATTCACGACGTAGATGTTCCATTGCCCTTCCGCAATCGAATCGAAGACGACCTGGCTTCCGTCGGGCGACCAGTCCGGCGAGCCAGCCTCGGGACCGCTGAAGTCTGTGAGCTGCACGGCTTCGGTTCCGTTGCGGTTGGATACCCAGATCTCGCGACTTCCGGATCGTTCCGACTGGAAGACGACGCGGCGGCCATCTGGAGAGTACTCAGGATGGGCATCGAGGCTTGTCGATGAGACGGGACTCGCCGCCGGTTCGGGCGGTCTCTGCGCACCGCCAGCGTCGACTTGCCAGATGTCGAAGCGCTGGATCAATCGCTGGTAAGCAAAGCGGTTTCCCTGGCTCGAAAACGTTGGCGTGAGCGCTTCAGTTCCCGGGAAGGGCATGCGCTGGGGCTCGTTTGCCTCATCCGGGTTTAGCCAACAGAGCGTGTGATCGTCGACGAAGACGATTGCGTCATCCTGCGGAGTCCATGTCGGGTCTTTGGGCCCAACCTGGCGTGAACGTGATCTGTCGCGGATCTCCTCTGACGCTGTTGTCCGAATCAAGATCCGCCAAAAATAGGTCGCCGCTGTCTGGTGTGTCAGTCGTACGACGGAATACTAGTCTTTTCCCGTCCTTGGTGATGGCTGGCTCGAAGTCTCCCCACGCGCCGTTTGGAGGGAATGTCAGCCAACGCTTCTGACCCGACTCGACCGAGATGAGAGCGAGATGAAAGGGGTCGTCTGGAGATTGTTTGTCGGATGCAATCAGCCACTGCCCGTCAGGAGTCCACGCCAGCCCGTGCTGTAAGTCAGGCGCCAGTAGCCAGCCCGAGATTTCGGCGACCTTGCGCTCCGGCCCTCCGAGCGGCGAGATCAGCATCAAGGCGTAATGGGACACATCGGTGCGCCGAAGAAAGGCGACAGCCCGGCTGTCGGGAGACCACGCTGGCGAGTAATCCACGCGGGGATCGTGGGTTAGCTGCTTCGGATTCAACGCGCCCACGAGTTGCACGTAGATGTCGAAATTGTTCTGATCCCTCCCGTTCCAGCTAAAGGCGACTTGGTTGCCATCGGGGGAGAAGCTCGGTGAGCGTTCGATCCCGGGATAGCTGGTCAGCGGCATCGCCTTCGGAGGTTGTCCGGCAAATGTCGCAGGCCTAGTATCGGGCGGCTTGAGCCAGAGCCAGACCAGAATCGCGCACGCGAGGCCGAGCACAGCCCAGAGAACGCCGCGCGTCCGCTCTCCCGTGACTCCGCCGTCAGGCTTCGGGTCCCCGCCGTCCGCTAGCGCACTCAAGGTCCCAACGGGGTATATGAACCGATACCCCCGCTTCGGTACGGTCTCGACAAATCGCGGCCGGATGGCCGAATCGGCGAGAGCCTGGCGGACCTTGTTAACGGCCGTGGCAAGGCTGCGGTCGAAGTCGACGTAGGTGTCGTCCCTTCCAGAGCCGCTCTTGCAGGTCTTCCTTGGTGACCACCTCACCGGGCTTTTCGAGCAGCACAGCCAGTACTTGGAACGGCTGGTCTTGGAGTTTGATTCGCAGGCCGTTTCGGCGCAGCTCTCCCGCGGCGAGATCCGCCTCAAAGACCCCGAATCGGATCACGGTGGGACGCTCGGACGACGCGACCGCTCCGGCCAAATTCTACCGCCTGACCGATAGCTTGTGATAACGCCCCGCTTATCACAATCCGGGCCGCGTGCCCCAAGCCGTTGAATCCGCAGGGCCGACACCCCGGGAGTTTCCCAAAGGCCCGCCAGGCCGCCGACATTAGTGGTGATAACGATCGCTATCCGCCGCCGATCAGCGATCCCAAAGCGGAGAAGCGCGCCCAAGAACCGATCCTTAAAGCGAAGGAGCTCAAAGCAAGTCTCAACTTGAGACGTACAAGAGCGCTTGTCGCTGCTCGTATGGACGCGAGGTCATATGACCGTTGATGATGGATTGCCGTGAACCCGAGCTGAGTCCATCCTCATGACGAAGGCTTTTCGCCATGACCCGCGCCCGACCCGCCGGCGCCCGTACTCTTGTCTGCCGCTTCTTAGGCCCATCGCAACTGTTAGGCTTAGACTCTTGAGCGATGAGAACGTCACTCGCCATCGTGGGGTTCTGCGTGACGCTCGCGGCGCAGACGGCACCCCCAGGCTACGCGTCGGCCGTCAAGCTGCAGCAGGCCGGCCACTTCGAAGCCGCGGCCGCCGCCTATCGCAGTTATTTGAAGACCGACCCCGGACGGCCCGAAGCCCTCACGAACCTCGGCGTCGTTCTGTCTGCCCTAGGCCGCTTTGACGAGGCGGTCGAAGCCTACAACGAGGCCTTAAAGCGAGCTCCCGGACACGAAGGCATTCTGCGAAACCGAGCGCTTGCGCTTTACAAGTCAGGCCAGTTGGCCGAGGCCTCCTCTGAATTCGACGATCTGCGCGCACGGTCCCCGGCCGACGTGAGCCTCGCCGTCTTAGCGGCGGATTGCCACTCTCAACTTGGTCAGAATGAGCAAGTCATCGAGATCCTCGAGCCGCTGGCGGATACGAATTCGGACAACCTTGCGTTAGCCTTCCTGCTTGGAGCAGCGTTGATCCGGGCGGACCGCGTCGCTAAAGGCCGCTCGCTCGTCGACAAGATTTTGAGACAGGGCGAGTCTCCGGAGGCGCACATCATTGTTGGGCTGACCTACGTGCAGGCGAAGGAATTTGCGAAAGCAAAATCCGAGTTCCAGCGTGCAATCGCCTTGAACCCCGATCTGCCGGGTCTGCATTCTCTGTTGGGTAAGACGTTACTCGAATTGAACGAGCGAGACGCCGCCCAAGAGGCCTTCCGCGCGGAGCTAGAACAGAACCCGCTCGACTACGACGCGAATTTCTTCCTGGGCGTCCGCTTGCGCGAAGACGGCGACTCCGAGGCGGCGCTTGACCATCTTCGGACAGCGGTGCGGTTGCGTCCTCGAGCGCTGGAGGCCGCATATCAAGCGGCGTTGGCCGAGATGGCGTTGAAGCGCTATGAAGAGGCTCGCCAAACCCTTGAGGAGATCGTCGAGGTTTCGCCCGAATTCAAGGAAGCTCACGTATCTCTCGCGACTGTATACTTCCGCCTTGGCCGCAAAGAGGACGCGGAACGTGAGCGTGGGATGGCGCTGGATGCGCAGCGCTAGCGCTGGTCCGCTGTTTGCGGCGGCGTTGCTCGCCACGGCAAGCGCTCTCGCTCAGCAAGCTCCCTTTATCGAGGTCCCCGCCGATCAAAGCGGAATCGACTGGGTGCACGACAACGCGCGCAGCGAGGCCCGCCGCCTTCCGGAATCGTTGGGTCCGGGCGTCGCAATCTTCGACTACGACCTCGACGGCGACCAAGACATCTATTTCGTCAATTCCGGTCCGAGCGACTTTTTCTCACCCGGAGAAGGCGTCGAGAGCGCACTGTATCGCAACGACGGCGGCTGGCGCTTCACCAATGTCACGGCGGCAGCCGGCGTCCAAGGGAACACTTTCGGCATGGGCGCCGCCGCCGCCGATTACGACTCGGACGGCGACGTGGATCTGCTGGTCACCGCCTACGGGCCGCTGCGCCTTTATCGCAACGAAGGCGACGGGACCTTTCGCGACGTGGCGAAAGAGGCCGGCGTCGCCTATGACGGCTGGACGACCTCGGCCGTTTGGTTCGACTTTGACGCCGACGGCGATCTGGATTTATTCATCTGCAGCTTCGTCAAGTATCAGGCGGATAACTCCGTTGATTGCGGCGTCAACAAACTAGGCAAACGGTTCTATTGCATTCCGAAGCTGTTCGAGCCGACTCCGAGTTTGCTGTTCGAAAACGTCGGCGGCGGAAACTTTCGGCGCGCCGACAAAGGGACGGCGATCGAAAAGGCGCTGGGCAAAGCCCTCGGCGTCGTCGCGGCGGACGTCAACGCGGACCGCCGCCTCGATTTGTTCGTTGCCAACGACACCGTCCAGAACTTTCTCTTCCTCAATCGCGGCGGAGGCAAGTGGGACGAAGTGGGTCTTTTTGCGGAAGTGGCCTATTCGTCCGACGGCCGCGCTCGCTCGGGCATGGGCGTCGATGCGGCCGACATCGACGCCGACGGCCAGGTCGAGCTTTTCGTGGCGAACGTCGACGGCGAGGTCTTTTCGCTCTACCGCAACAACGGCGACGAAACCTTCACTGATGTCGCCCGCGCCAACGGCGTCGCGGATTCGACGCGGTATCTGAGTGGCTGGGGCCTGCGCTTCTTCGACTACGACAACGACTGCGACCAAGACCTCATATTGGCCAATGGACACCCGGATGACATGGTGGAAGCCCAGCGCGCCCGCGTGGCGTACCGCGAGCCCTTGCTGCTGTTCCGAAACGACGGCGGCCTTCTCGCGGATGTGAGCGCATCGTCAGGTCCGCTGTTCAAACAGAGCTACGCGGCACGAGGTCTTGCCGTGGGAGATCTCGATAACGATGGCAGGCTCGATTTCGTCGTCGGCGTCAACGGCGAAGCCCCGGTCGTCGCGCGGAATCAGACCCCGGAGCGGAATTGGGTCGGCCTGAAGTTGGAAGGCTCGGCGGCGAACCGCGACGGGGTCGGCGCGGTCATCCGCTGGTCGTCCGGAGGCATCGTGCGCGCGCGGCAAAAGACGGCGGGCGGAAGCTATCTCTCGTCACACGATTCGCGAGAGGTTCTGGGCGTTTGCGGTGATGCGCTCGACTGGGTCGAGGTCGAGTGGCCGGCGCCGGGCCGGCGCATCGAGCGCTTCGTCGACCTCGGGCTGAACCGCTACCAAGTCTTGCGCGAGGGAGGCGGCGAGGCGCGCCCGCAGCCTTAGTCCGAAGAGGCGGGGCCCCTGAAACGTCGGGGCCCCGCGGGGTTCGGTTCGTTAGAAGTAGAACTTGATCGCCAGTTGGATGATGCGCTTGCCGATCTTGTTGTCGGTATAGCCGAACCGCGAGTTTGTCTGCTCGCCCGCCTGATTGAAGTTCAGGTTCAAGTTGCTGTCTCCGGGCAAGAACGTCCACAGCGGGTGGTTGAGGAAGTTGTATGCCGAGAACCGGAACTGCAGCCGCCGGCTTTCGTCGATGTTGAAGTTCTTGAAGAACGACAGATCGTGGTTGATGAGCGCTGGGCTGCGCAAATAGGGGAAGATGATGTCCCCATTGTGGCCCGGCGTGGGCGGCGCGAAGCAAGCGCCGTTGATGAACTGCTGAGCGCCCAGACCCTCGCGCGGATCGCAGGTCAGGAAAGGCTGCGCCCGAACATTGGGCGTACCGGTGATGGCCGTCTGCTGCAGCGCCGATCCGTCGGCCAGGAAGCCGGCGATCTCGAAGTTCGAGGTGTCGTTCGACGCCAGCTCCACGCCGCTCGACGCCGTCGTGATGCCCGAAATCTGCCAGCCGTTCGCCGCGCCGCGGACGAACGCGTTCGAGCCCTTGACGAGCTTCCCGAGCTCCCAGTTGTAGGCCAGGCTGAAGATGTGCGTGCGGTCGATCTCGAGCACGCCGTAGTTTAGGTCGCGGTTCGTGCCGTCGGCCTGCGAGGCGCCGTTGTTGCGGATGCCGAGCACCTTCGAGAAGGTGTACGACGCTTGAATGTTGAAGTTGCCGGCTTGCTTGCGGATCGATGTCTGCAGCGAATGGTAGTTCGAGTAGAAGTCCTGCCGGATGACGTTGATGTCGCTATAGAGCTGGTAGGGTCGGAAGAGCTGAGAATTAGCGTTCGGCGTATCCAGCATCGCCCCGACCGGTACTGCGTTGGCGTTGCGCACCACTCCGCCGTTGAGCAGCTTGCGGCTGGCGTTGCCGACGTAAGCGGCGGTGAAGAGCACCCGCTCAGGCAGCCGCCGGGCGACCTCGAAGCTCCAGTTGTAGCTGGTCGGCTTGTTGTCGTCGTTCGGGTCGACCACCGTCAAGCTGGTGCGGCCCAACTCGGCCGGGGAGATGGCGTCCACTTCGCTGGCCAAGCCCGGGGCGCCGGTGTTGGTGCTGCGCTGCCCGGCCGCTATGGCGTAGGAGCCCGCGCAGCACGTCGGCGTGTTGAAGCGGAACACGCCCGCGCCGCCGCGCAGGATGGTCTTGCCGCCGCCGAGATCCCAGGCGAAACCGAGCCGCGGCTGCACGAACAACGACCGCGTTGCAAAACCGCCTTTGGGCACCGACGAGTCGATGGCGTTATAGCGGAAGCCCGTCAGATCGGCGAAGCTGGCGGTCGGGTCGTATTTGCTCGGATCGAAGACGCCGAAGCCGAGCTGCGCGTCGCCGACGTCGCGCCAGGGCTCGAGACGGCTCAACCGTACGCCGTACTCGAACGTGAAGCTGGGCGACATCTTCCAGGAGTCCTGCAGGTAGCCCTCCCAAACGTTGTAGGCCTGCGTCACGTCGGCGTTGATGTTGTTCTCGGCATAGCGCTGGTAGATGCCCAGGGCCAGGTCGGAGTATGCGTTGCCGCTGGTCAAGCCATGATTCGGCTGGAACGTGTAGGTTCCCTGCGAGGCCCCGGAGTCCGGCTGATCCTGGCGGATCTGTTGCCAGTAGAAGCCGAATTTCATCGAGTGGCTCCCCCTGAACCAGGACAGGTTGTCGGCGGCGGAGGTGAGCCACTTGGTGGCGTTGTAGACGGGATCGAAGCCGCCGCGATTGAACAAGACGGCGCCGCTGCGGTTGATGGTCAGGTTCGGGACCTGGGTGACGCCGTTGTCGTAAATGCCTTCCACCGGCAGACCGATGGCGGAGCGCGAGGCGGCGTCCGGATCTTCCAACCGATTGGGGAAGTTGATGAACGTGAACCCGAAGATGAACTCGTTCGTCATCGTCGGGCTGAATGTGTTGATCAAGCTGGCGGAAATCGACTGCGAAACGTTGTCGCCCACCACATTCGTCGGATACGGCACTGACGTGCCGCTACGGCCCCACAGTTGTACCGGAAAGTTCTGAGTCTCCTTCTGTCGGTTATAGCGAACGAACAGCCGGGTGTAGTCGCTGATGTTCAGATCAACGCGGCTGTTCCACTGGTACATCGGCTGATCGAGAACCAACGCGTCGACGTAGTTGAAGCCCTCGGTCTGCAGGGGATTGACGTTGGCGTCGGGCAGCAGCTTCTGCAGCGCCAGTCCGCGCGGATCCAGCCGGCTCTGCGGAATGATGCCGTTCGGCAGCGTCTCGCCGTCGAGAGTGATGTCGGTGACCTGCGCGTCGGGGCTGCGCAGAGATTGCAGATAGGCGCTGTTCGAGAAGTCGCCCTGCCGCATGGCGGCGTCCGGCACGACGGCATTCAGCACGCCCGTGTCGATGCGCTGCTTGTAGAACTCGAAGCCGGTGAAGAAGAATAGCTTCGTCTTATCCTCGTTGAAGCCCTTCCACGAGACCGGGCCGCCGATATTGCCGCCGGGGAATTGGTAGCGATTCTTCGGCCGCTCTTGGCCGGCGCGGTTCAGCGCCCATTCGTTGGCGTTCATGCGATAGTCGCGCAGGTAATAGTACGCTCCGCCGTGGAAATCCTTGCCGCCGCCCTTGGTAACCGCGTTCATCACAACCGGTCCCTTGGCGTGCTCGGCCGAGTACGTGCCGGTCAGCACCTTGAATTCCTGCATCATGTCGACGTTCGGGTTTACCGGCGTGGCGCAGTTGCAGCCGGGATCTGCCGTATTTGCGCCGTCGGTGACGATGTCCATCGCGTTGCCGCGCTGACCGTTGGCCGAAAAGTAGCCTAACGCCGATTGCTGGCCGCCGTCGCCGTTGCCGTTGATGCCGATGTTTTCGCCGCTGAAGGCCGGCTTGTTTTGCAGGCCCGCGCCGGTCGGCGCCATGCCTGGGATGATCTTGATGAACTCGGCGGCGCTCCGACCCACGACTGCCAGACTCTGCAACTGTTCGGCGGTGACTGTCGTCGATTGCTCGCCCGAGTCGACGGGCGTGATCGTATCCATCTCGCCCGTGACGGTCACGGTCTCGGTCGTCGACCCAATTTGCATGACCAGGTCGGACAGATTCCGCTTGTCCCCCGGCCGGAATACGATATTCGTCCGTTCGAGCACGCTGAAGCCTTCAGCGGTCACGCGAATCGTATAGGTGCCCGCGAACACGCCGGCAACGGTGAAATAGCCTTGTTCGTTGGTCTGCGTCCGCAGGGAAGTGCCGGACGCATCGTTGACGAGGACGACTTCCGCACCCGGGATGACCGCCCCGGACTCGTCCTCTACGGTGCCCGTAAGGGACCCGGTGATTTGCTGCCCGCTGACCGTGGCCGGCCCGGCGAAGACCATGACGACCGCCAAGAGGGCGGTCGTCAGAAGCGCGAAGCGCTCCGACGTGAGAGAGTTCACAGTGCAATTACTCCTTGACACGGCTTCAAGACCGCGACTTTCGGTTCCCGAGACGTGCATCCGGACATGAAAGGCGGCCCGCTCGCCAAAGAGCGTCCAGCCCAAACTGCGACCTGTTCGCCGAGTGCTACCCCCAAAATCGGCTCCCGCAACTCAAGATGTGCGAGATCCGCCTCGAAAAACCCAGGCTATAATCAGTCAGCGAAGCGCCTAGGCGCTATCCCCTCGATCGGCTATATTCGGTCAAGAAAATCTGTATATCGCTCGTTTTGCCAACAAAAAGGCGGCCTTTTCGGGCCGCCTTCGAACAAGTAAATGTCGCAGTGGCTCTAGAAATAGAACTTGACCGCAAGCTGCAGAATTCGCTTGCCGATCTTGTTGTCGGCGAAGCCGAAGTTCGAGTTGGTTTGGTTGCCCGCCGCATCGAAGTTGAGGTTCAGGTTGTTGTCTCCCGACAAGAACGTCCGCAACGGTTGGTTCAAGAAGTTGTAGGCCGAGAAACGGAACTGCAGCCGCTTGCTCTCGGTCAAATTAAAGTTCTTGAAAACCGATAAGTCGTGGTTGATCAGCGCCGGACCCCGCAAATACGGGAAAATGGCGTCGCCGTTCGCGCCACGCCCCGGAGGCGCGAAGCAGTTTCCGTTGACGAACTGACCCTGCGCCAGATTTTCGCTCGGGTCGCAAGTCACGAACGGCAGCGCGACCAGCGCGGGCGTGCCCGTGACCGCCGTGTCTTGGATCGGTGTTCCGTCGGTCAAAAAGCCGCTGATGTCGAACGCAGCGTCGTCGTTCGACTGCAGTTCGACGCCGGCCGACGCCGTCGTGATGCCCGAAATCTGCCAGCCGTTCGCCACGCCGCGCAGGAACAGCGGACCGTCCTTGACCAGCCGGCCTAGCTCCCAGTTGTACGCCAACGAGAAGATATGCGTGCGGTCGAGTTCCAAGACGCCGTAGTTGGCGTCGCGGTCGATGCCGTTGGCCTGCGAGCCGCCGTTGTTACGGATGCCCAGCACCTTCGAGAACGTGTACGACGCCTGGATGTTGAAGTTGCCCGCCTGCTTGCGAATCGAAGTCTGCAGGCCGTTGTAGTTCGAGTAGAAGTCGTTCCGGATGACGTTCACGGCGTTGTAGAGCTGGTACGGCCGGAAGTCGTTGGCGTTAGCGTCGGGCGTGTCGAGCATGGCGCCCACCGGAACGCGGTTGATGTTGCGCAGCCCGCCTCCGTTGAGCAGGTTGCGGCTGGCGTTGCCCACGTAGGCGACCGTGAACATGGCGTGCGCCGGCAGGCGCCGCGCGATCTCGAAGCTCCAGTTGTAGCTGGTGGGCTTGGAGTCGTCGTTGGGGTCGACAGTCGTGATCGCCGTGCGGCCAATGGTGGCGGGCTCGAGGTTGTCGACGTCCCGCATGTACCCCGGCGCGCCGGTGTTCGTGTTGCGTTGTCCGGCGGCCACGGCGAACGAGCCGGCGCAGCAGGTCGGCGTGTTGTAGCGGAACACGCCGAGGCCCCCGCGCAGGACCGTCTTGCCGCCGCCTAGATCCCAGGCGAAGCCCAGCCGCGGCTGCACGAATAGGCTGCGCGTCGGGAAGCCTCCCAAGGGCACGGAGGAGTCGATGCCGTGGTAGCGGAAGCCGGACAAGTCGGCGAACTCGGCGTTGGGGTCGTAGGCGTTCGTGTCAAAGATTCCGAATCCGAGGGCAAGGCCGGTCGAGTCGCGCCAAGGCTCCAAGCGGCTCAAGCGCACGCCGTACTCGAGCGTGAATGTGGGCGTCAATTTCCAGGAATCCTGCAGGTAGCCCTCCCAGACGTTGTAGAGCTGGTTCTGCTCGGCGTTGATGTTGTTCTCCAGATAGCGCTGGTAAATGCCGAGCATCAGGTCGGAGTAGCCGTTGCCGCTCGAGAGCCCGTGGTTGGGGCGGATCTGATAGCGGCCCTGCGACTCGCCGGAGTCGGGCTGGTCCTGGCGAATCTGTTGCCAGTAGAAGCCGAACTTCATCGAGTGGCTGCCCTTGAACCAGCTCAGGTTGTCGCTAGTCGAGGTGAGCCACTTGGTCGCGTTGTAGATCGGGTCGAAGCCGCCGCGATTGTAGACGCGCGCGGTGTTGGGATCCATGAAGAGGTTCGGAACCTGCGTGACGCCGTTGTCGTAGATGCCCTCCACCGGCAGACCGATGGCGGAGCGTGAGGCGGCGTCGGGATCGTCGAGCCGATTCGGGAAGTTGACGAACGTGAAGCCGAAGATGAACTCGTTGGTCATCGTCGGGCTGAAGGTGTTGATCAAGCTGGCCGAGATGGACTGCGAAACGTTGTCGCCGACCACGTTGGTGGGATAAGGCACCGACGCGCCGTTGCGGCCCCACAGTTGAACCGGGAAGTTCTGGGTTTCCTTCTGGCGGTTGTAGCGGACGAACAGACGTGTGTAGTCGCTGATGTTGAGGTCGACGCGCGTGTTCCACTGGTACATCGGCTGATCGAGCGTCAGAGCCTCGACGTAGTTGAAGCCCGCGTTTGAACCGGGCTGGACGTTCGGCTCCGGAAGCAGGTTTTCCAGCGCCTGGCCTCGCTGATCTAGACGTGTGGTCGGGATTCGATTGTTGGGGAAGGCTTCGCCCGTGTCAGGGTCGATCGGCGACATGCGTGCTTCGTTCGTACGCAGCGAAGAGATGTACGCCGTGTTCGAAAAGTCGCCCTGGACCATGTTCGAATCGGGAACGACCGCGTTCAACACGCCGGTGTCGATGACTTGGTCGTAGTACTCGAATCCCGTGAAGAAAAACAGCTTCGTCTTGTCTTCGTTGAAGCCTTTCCAAGAGACGGGGCCCCCGATGTTGCCGCCCGGATACTTGTACTTGTTCTTCGGCCGTTCTTGGCCCGCGCGGTTGAGCCGCCAATCGTTGGCGTTGAGGCGATAGTCGCGCATGTAGTAGTAGAGTCCGCCGTGGTACTCCTGTCCGCCGCCCTTGGTGACGGCGTTCATCACCACCGGTCCCTTGGCGTGCTCGGCCGAGTAGGTGCCGGTCAGCACCTTAAATTCCTGCATCATGTCGATATTCGGGTTGACGGGCGTAGCGCAGTTGCAGCCGGGATCGGCCGTGTTCGCCCCGTCGGTGACGATGTCCATGGCGTTGCCGCGTTGGCCGTTGGCCGAGAAATATCCCAGCGCGGACTGCCGGCCGCCGTCGCCGTTGCCGTTGATGCCGATGTTTTCGCCGTTGAACCCGGGCTCGTTCACCAAGCCGGATCCGGTCGGCGCCATACCGGGAATGATCTTGATGAATTCCGCGGCCGAACGCCCGATCACAGCTAGATTTTGCAGTTGTTCCGCGGTGACCGTCGTCGATTGTTCGCCGGAGTCCACCGGCGTCACCGTATCCATTTCACCTGTCACGGTAACGGTCTCCGTGGTCGACCCGACCTGTAGGATGAGATCGGACAGGTTGCGCTTGTCTCCCGTGCCGAAGATTACGTTCGTGCGTTCCAGAACCGAGAATCCCTCCGCGGTGACGCGAACCGTATAGGCGCCCGCGGGAATCGCGGCGATGGTGAAGTAGCCTTGAGAGTTGGTCTGCGAACGCCGCTGGGTTCCGGAAGCGTTGTCGCTGAGCACGACCTCGGCCGCCGGAATGACGGCGCCGGAGGCGTCTTGCACGGTGCCGGTCAACGTGCCGGTAAGTTGCTGCGCGCCCGCAGGCTGCGCAACGAAAAAGAAAAGCGCGGACAAAAGCGCTGCGACGGCAAGCCCGACCGTCTTCAAAGGCCTACGCGGCCTCGAATCAATTTGCATGCGATTACCCCTGATCTTGCGATTCTAAGCAGTCTGTTAATTCGTGCCTACCTGCCTTGGATAGGCGGCGTTTACCCCTAATATTCCGAAGGGAGATCGCGGAAATAGGGCGACCCATCGCAATTCAGCTTTCGCCGAACCGGATTCCTTCGAGGCTAGCCTCGCAACTCGCGGCCTCCAATTCAAGGTTACCGGCGGTTACCCCGGCGTTATCATTCGCCTAAGTGGTTGTCAGGGCTACACTTCTGTCTCCCGGAGGCCCGTTAAGTTACCTGTAGAAAACTCACCTCGGGATGCTAGAATGTCCGCCGGAGGCGGGTGCCAAGGGGTCAAGGGTTTGAGTGAAAATGGAGAGAGTCTCTCAACGGCAGGACGACTCCTTCGAGCTCGCGCGCCGCGATCTCGAAGCGGTGCTCTCGTCTGAAACCTTTAGGCGTACGCCGCGACTGCGGCAATTTCTTCGATTCGTCTGCGAGAGGCGCTTTGACGGTCGGCTCGACGAAATTCGCGAATACAACATCGCCGTCGACGCCCTCGAACGGCCGTCGACCTTCGACCACACACGCGACGCGATCGTGCGTGTCGAGGCCTATCGGCTGCGCAAACGTCTAGCGGAATACTACAAGACCGAAGGGCGCGACAGGCCGGTTCGAATCGACGTCCCCGCCGGCGGCTACATACCCGAGTTCGTCGAGATCGGCCCTACGGCCGCCTCATCGGGGCTCGCGTCCGGCCCCGCGAACGCGAACACCCGCCTCTTGCCGGCCAAGTGGTTGGTCCCGACGGCTCTGCTCGCGATCGCTTCGATCGCCGCTTCGATCGCCGTCGCCGTGCGTCACACTGATTCCTTCAGCGAACGCTTGTCCGTTGAACCGCAGGGCGAAGTCGCCGTCGTCAGGATCCTTGCGGGACGCGATTCCGGCGGGATTCAGGTCGACCCCTACGGCCGCCGCTGGATCGCCGAACCCAACGTCGAAGGCGGCAAGGCCGTTCGCCTCGGCGTTCAGCCCGCCATCGCATACGACTGGGATTCCATCATCTATGAGTCAAGCCGGCAGGGAGAGTTCGAATACGCCATACCTCTGGACCCCGGCACGTATGAGGCGACGCTGTACTTCACCGAAGCCGAAGACAGCGACATCGCCCGCAAGCGACGCTTCGATGTCATTGCGAACGGACGCTCATGGCTTGCCGACTTCAATATTCTGGAAGACGCCGGCGGACCGCTCACAGCGTCGATCAAGCGCTTTGCGGATGTCAGCCCTGGGTCCGACGGCGTTCTGCGCCTACGGTTTCACCCGCGGGCTGGAGCCGCCTTGCTCAACGGGATCGAGATCGTGAAGGCCCCCGAGGGCGGTCTAAGTCCGATCCGCATCCTCGCCGCCCGCGACTCGCCTCACTACGACGAGAAGCGGCACAACGCCTTTTGGAGCGCTGACCGCTTCGTCGAGGGCGGCACGCGCGTGCAGCGTCGCCGCCTGGTCAGCGGCGCGGAAAACGCCAACATTTTCGCCGGCGAACGCTGGGGCGACTTCCAGTATCGTTTGCCGGTCGTTCCAGGCCGGTATCGACTGACCCTGTACATGGCGGAGCGCTGGTTCGGCAAGGACGTGGACGGACAAGAGCGGCAGGGCGCTCGTATTTTCGACATCTATTGCAACGGCGCGCCGTTGATCGAAAACTTCGATCTGCTCGGCGCCGCGGGAGGGGCCTGCAAACCGTATCAGTTGACCTTCGACGATATCCGGCCCAACACACGCGGCTACATCAATCTCGAGTTCAAACCCGTCCAGAACTACGCAATGCTGAACGCTCTGGAGTTGATTCCGGCCAAATGACCCTGCGTGTGTCCACGCCTAGCACCTCGACGAACGATCGCGTCTCTTGACCCGTCGCCGCTGCGGTCGTCCAGAGATTCAGACGAAGGAATTGCGTTTTACTCTCGTTCAGTTCCTACCGTTCCGAAAGCACGTGGTTGTGGAAC
>CAWFOP010000010.1:0-379669 GCA_963817465.1 uncultured Acidobacteriota bacterium
GCGTTTGCGCCTACCGCCGCGGGCTCAACTGCGCGCCGAACGCCTCGCACGGAATGAAAACCTCGCCGCGTTGCGTAGGGAGGTTGTTCTAGACCGCCGGCTGCGGCGCGAAGCTCTCCACAACAATTTCGTCTTCGTGCCGGCGCGCTTGCGCCAGATCGTAGGCGGCCTGCATCCGGGTCCAGGTGTCGGCCGTCGACCAGCCGGCTTTCTCAAAGCGGATGGCCATCTCAGGCGAGACGCCGGCCTGTTCGTTGATCAGGCGCGACAGCGCCGCGCGGCTGACGCCGAGCTTCTTGGCCGCTTCGGTCACCGTGAGACCGAGCGGCTCCAGGCAGTTCATCCGGACCGAGAGGCCGGGGTGCGGCGGGTTCTTCATCGGCATCGTGTTCATCCTTTCCCTAGTGGTAGTCAACCAGTTCAATATCGTGGGCGTCGCCGCCCTCAAAGCGGAAGATGATGCGCCAATTCGTTTTCACCGTCACCGCGTGGTAGCCCTTTAAATCGCCCTTCAGAGCGTGCAACCGCAAAGCCGGAAGCCTCATCCCTTCGACATTCTGGGCGGCATCGAGCTGCGCCAAAATGGTGCGCACCTTGTCCAGCAGATCGGGCCGAATACCGCTCGCTTCGCCGCGTTCGTACAGTCGCTTGAGTCCCCGATGGCGGAAACTGCATATCAAGCCTCACTGTAAGTGGAGCGTACCACGCGTCAACAGGAGCATCAACCGGCCTTTCGCCCGCCACCGCTCTCCCCAGCAGCACGTTTAGGGCAACAAGCTGGTAATCCGCCAGATGACGAACTTGAACGCGATGGCGAGGATGGCCACATAGAAAGCCATCCGCCACAATCTAGAAGCTCTCTTATTGCGGGGCTGCGCGCCCGACGAGGAGGCGGCGGCAGGTCCGGTCGGCCGTCCGCACTCCGCGCAAAATGCGCCCGACACCTTGGTTCCGCAGTGAACGCAATACATACAACTCCCTCCAGGTTCGCCCGGACCAGAACCGATCCGCGCCGGGCCGCACGCCTGATTCACAGCGCGGGTTCGCCTTAGGGCGGGCCAAAGGGGGCCAAAAAGAGTTCGGAAGAGGTCGGGGACGGGAGCCCGAATTCAAAACCGCCCAACTCCGCGTCTAAGAAGGCAAAAACCAACGCAACTACGGCCGATAGCCGGCGGCATGAACGAGCTTCCTGCTCATCGGGGCTAGCGCCCTACGATCAAATCGATCGGCTTGCCGACCGCTCCCTCGAGCTTGCTCGGCGACACTCCGACCAACTCGAGCATCGTCGGGGCTACATCGCTTTGCGTGTAGCTGCTCCCCTTGCCCGCAACGCCTGTCGCCGGCGTGTCCGGCCCGATGGCGGCGATCCAGATCCCCTCCGCTCCCGCGACCTTGGCGCCGTGACTGTTCCAATCCTCCGGGCTCGCGCCGCGGCCATGGTCGGTCGTCACGATCAGCGTCGTCTTATCGCGATAGGCGGAGTCGTGCTGAATCAGACTCCAGAGCTTCCCCAGCGCGGTATCGAAGTAATGCGCCGTTTCGAGCGTGCGGTCGTAGCGGCGCTCGTGCGCCCAATCGTCGGTTTCGCCCAGCGCCACATAGAGCACGCGAGGCTTCTTCGACCGCATGTACTCGAGCGCCGTCTCGAGCGTGATGTAGTCGTGGCGCACCGAAGGCCAGTCGGTGAGCAGCTCGAATTGCGCCTGCGACAGCTCTGTCAACCGCGGCGTCATCGGCTTCACGTCGAGCGCATGGTAGCCGGCGTTCGCCTCGAACTCTCCCGGCTTGCTCGCCACGATCCCTTCGAACACCGACCACGAAGCGAATGCGGCCACCTTGTCGTGCGGCAGCGACAACTCCTCGCGCAGCACCTGCAGCGATGTGCGCGAGGGGTTGGGCTTCATGTCGTTGCTGTCGATCAAGTCGTCCTGCGGCTTACCCGTCAGAATCTCCGAATACCCGGGATAAGAGAAGCGGTGACCGTTGCGGACATTGACCTGCGCGCCGTTGTCGCGATCGCCCAGGATCACTCCTTTCTTCGCGACCGTCGACCACAAAAACGGAAACAGCTTGCTCCGCCGCTCCTCGACCGAATCGGCCCAGAAACGCGCCCGAACGTCGGCGGCGTCCTTCATCCCGGCGTCCTCACGCTCCATCAGCGCGGGGTCGATTCCCCGGAAGACTTCCTGCCAGCGCAGCCCGTCGGCCGTCACCAAGACGAGGTTTCGCGTCTTGTGCTGCCCGAAAAGGGCGGCGCCGCAAACAAGGAAGAGGACGACGAAGCGAAGGTGATGCACAAAGCTGTTGTAGAACATGCCGCGTTCTAACAGCAAATCCGGAGGGACTCAGTAACCAATTCGAAAGTGACGGTCAGCCGTCAGCCGGCTCACTGCAAGATCTTGGCCAACGCATCGATGCCGGCCTGCGCGATCTCGCCGTCCTGCGCCGACGTCATGCCGCTGACCCCGATCGAACCCAGCACTTCGCCTTCCCACACGATCGGCAGACCGCCTTCGATCGCCAATGCACCGGGCAGCATGGCGATGCCTGCGTTGTTTTGGATCCCGTCGCTGAACACCTTGGTCGGCCGTTTGAACTTGATGGCGCTCTCAGCCTTCGCCAGAGCGACGTCGATCGAGCCGATCTGCACGCCCAGAGGCCGCTCGAAGTACAGCAGGTTCCCGCCGTCGTCGAGAATGGCGACGATCGCTTTCCAGTCCTTCGACGTAGCATGGGCCTGCGCCGCCGAGGCGATCTGCTTGGCGACGTCCAGAGTCAGCGCCTTCTTCGTAGCCAGGTCAGCGGCCGAGACCGTCAAGGGAGCCGCAAGCAAAGAGAGTACGAGCAAGGAACGAATCATCAAAACCTCCGAGAACAGGAATCGTACCATTCTCGCGCCGTCTAAAAACAAGACGGCCTCGAGGGATGGGGGCCTCGAGGCCGTCACCGTTAGGGTTGGGAGACCCGCAACCCTAAGCGAGCACTTCTTTGATGACACGAGCGGGCGTCACGCCCACCAGCGACTCTTTACGACCCTCGTAATCGAAAGTCAGCTTCTTGAAGTCCAGACCAAGCTGATGCAGGATCGTGGCGTGTACGTCGGAGTGGCCGAGCTTGAACTCGTCCACCGCCGCGTAGCCGAGCTCATCGGTCTGCCCGTAGTCGACGCCGGCCTTGATGCCGCCGCCCGCCATCCACAAGTTGAATCCGTAAGGATTGTGGTCGCGGCCCGGCTTGGCTTCGTTGGACTGGATGGTCGGCAGGCGGCCGAACTCGCCCGACCAGACGACGAGCGTCTCTTCGAGCATGCCGCGCTGCTTCAGGTCCGTGAGCAGAGCGGCGACGCCCTGATCGGTGCGCTTGCAAAGGACCTCGATGCTTTCCTTGATATTCGAGTGGTGGTCCCAGCCGCCGTTGATCACGGTGACGAAGCGGACGCCCTTCTCGATCAGGCGGCGTGCGAGCAAGCAGCGCGATCCGTAGCCGCCGGACTTCGGATCGTCGACGCCGTACAGCTCGCGAGTCGCCGCGCTTTCTTTCGACACGTCCGCGACTTCCATTGACGAAAGCTGCATCCGCGCCGCCAGCTCGTAGTTCGAGATGCGCGTTTCGAAATCCTGATCGAGCGGATACTTCTCCTGGTGCAAACGGTTGAAGCCCTTGACCAGTTTCAAGAACTCCATCTGCTGCGACTCGCTGACGTTGTCGGGGCGCTCCACGTCGAAAATCGGCGCGCCTTCAACGTTCATCTCGGTGCCTTGATAGATCGGAGGCAGCCAAGCCGAGCCGAACGCGCGGCGCTTGATCGTCGCCGACGAGTCCTGCAAAGCCACGAACGCGGGCAGGTTCTGATTCTCGGTGCCCAATCCGTAGCTGACCCATGACCCGATGCTCGGGAACCCGGCGATGCCGCGGCCGGTGACGAACGTAAACTGCGCCGTGGAGTGATCGATGCGATCCGTCCACATCGAGCGGATGAACGCGACATCATCGACGACGTTCGAGAAATGCGGCAGCAGCGACGACACCGGGCGTCCGGACTCGCCGTACTGCTTGAACGGGAACGGGCTCGCCATCACGCGCTGCGAGCCGTTCAGAGCGCGGCCCTTGATCTCGAACGGCGCATTCTTGCCGTCGTACTTCACTAGCGTCGGCTTCGGATCGAACATGTCGAGCGTCGACGGGCCGCCTCCCATGTAGATGAAGATGACGGACTTCGCCTTCGGGGCGAAGTGCGGCTCCTTGGGCAGCAGCGTATAGGCCTGGTTCTCAGGCATGCTCGCCGCGAAGGCGCCGTCCTGCTGCATCAGCCAGCTTGCGGCGATGGCGCCAAGGCCGCCCGCGGTGTTTCTCAGCGCTTCACGGCGTGTCAAGTAACGTCTATTCATGGTCGATCTTTCCTCGAAGTCGCAGCGGCGGCTTCAGAACACATACAAAAACTCGTTGGATCCCAGCAGCGCCTGGCCGAACGTGAGCCAAGCAGCTTGCTCGTCGCTCGCCTCTTCGATCGCATCGTGCGCGAGGCGAAGCTCCTGCACCTGGGGAGCGCGTCCGTACACCAGCTCAAACGTCCGGTGAATGCGACCCTCGAAGTCGTCGCCGACCTCGCTGTGAACGCGCTCGGCCAACTTACCGGCGCTCGCAATCACGAACTTGCTGTTCATCATGGCCAGCGACTGCGTCGGCAAAGCCGAGCGGAACCGCTGCGCCATGTTGCCGTTGTCCATCGGCGGCGCGTCGAACGTCAACATGAAGCCGTGCGTGCCGCTCCGCCGCTGGGTCGTGTACAGGCTGCGACGGTTGTCCCGTCCGCCATCCTCGGTGTCGATCACCCACTGACCGTCCGCCGATTGCGTAAGCGGCTCATACTTGCCATACATCGATAGATCCATGCGGCCGCTGACGGTTAGGATCGAATCCCGGATCGCCTCGGCGTCGAGCCGCAGCGGCGACTTGCGCCACAACAGCTTGTTGGTCGGATCGGCCGCCATCTTGTCGGCCTGCTCGTCGGACGATTGACGATACGCGCTCGAAAGCAGGATCTCGCGGTGCAGCTTCTTGAAGCTCCAGCCGTTCTCGACAAACTGGACCGCCAAATAATCCAGCAGTTTGGGGTTAGTCGGAGGCGCGCCTTGCGTTCCGAAGTCGTCCGGCGTCCGCACGATGCCTTCGCCGAAGTGGAACTGCCAAATGCGATTGACGATCACGCGGCTGGTCAGCGGATGATCGGGCTTCGTCAGCCACTTCGCCAACGTCAAACGCCGGCCGGTGTGATGCCATTCCGGGTGCTCCGCCGGGTCGGGGAACTTGAAGGGATGTTCGGGATCGTCGAAGACGGTCGGGATTCCCGGTTCCACCGGCGCGGTCGGCGACAGGTAATTGCCGCGAGCCAGAATATACGCCGGCGAAGGATTCTTCGAAACGTCCCACAGGGCCCAGATCCGCGGCGGGCGCAACTCTTCGAAGTCTTTCTCCTTCTGACGAACTTCAGCGGCGCGCTTGGCCAGATCCGGGTGCAGCTTGTCGAGTTCGGCGTCGCTGATGTCATCCATCACCGCGGCGCTCTCGCCTCCGCTCGCCTCCCCTGCCTTGGCCGTCATCTCTTCGCGCCACTCGCGGCGGTACTTCGAGTACAGCCGGTTGACGCGATTCGATTCCTTGCGGATCTCCGGATACTCTTCGAGCGCCGCATGGATATACTTCTCGCGCCGCTCGGGACCGGCGTCGAGGATGTAGCGCGTCGGCCATTCGCCGAAGCCCAGCGCGGCCGGAACCCAGTTCTCCGGGTCGAACGCCGCCTGATAGACCGCCGTCAGCTTGTAGTAGTCCTCTTGCAGAATCGGGTCGAACTTGTGGTCGTGGCAGCGGGCGCATCCGACCGTCAGGCCCAAGATCGCCTTCATCGACGTCTCGACCGTCGTTTGCTGCGCGTCGAACCACTTGTCGACCTGATAGATCGTCTGCGTGTCCGTGATATCCGGCTCCACCCGGAGGAATCCGGTCGCGACCAGGTCGTCGACCTGATCCGGCGTAGGCTTCGTGCCAGGCTCATAGTTCACGATTTGGTCGCCGGCGAGCTGCTCCATCAGAAAGCGATCGTACGGCATGTCGTCGTTCAAGGCCTTGACGACCCAGTCGCGGTACTCCCAGCTCACCGGGCGCAGCTCATCGGCCGCGTTGCCCACTGAATCGGAATAACCGGCCACGTCCAACCAGTGGCGACCCCAGCGCTCCCCGTAGTGAGGGGAGGCCAGCAAGGTGTCGACCAGCTTCTCGTAGGCCTTCGGGTCGGGGTCGTTGACAAAAGCCTCCGTCTCTTCCGGCGAGGGCGGCAAGCCGACCAAATCAAGGTAGACGCGACGGATCAGCTTGGCCCGGTCGGCGTCCGGACTCAGGGTCCAGCCCTTGGACTCGAGCTGCTCGAGCACAAAAGCGTCGATCGGCGTCCGCACTCGGTCGGCGTGTTGCACGGTGGGCGGCGTCGCCTTCACCGGCTTCTTGAACGACCAGAAATTGCGGTCCGCGTCGGTAATCTTCGCGCGCCGAGCTTCATCCAGAGCGGCGCCGGGAGTCGGGAAGCGGCCGTCCTCGACCCAAGCCCGGATGAGTTGCACTTCGTCGGAGGCCAGCGGCTCGCCGCCCACCGGCATTTTCCCTTCGACCAGTTTCTGGAGCAGAAGACTCTTATCGGGATCCCCAGGAATGATGCCGGGCCCGCTCGCGCCGCCTGACATCACGCTCGCGATACTCCGCACATCCAGACCGCCCATCTGCTGGGCCTCGCCGTGGCACTGAAAACAAGCCCGCTCTAAGATCGGCCTGACCTCATGCTGAAAGCTCGGAGGGCGCTGCGCGGTCGCCAGCGCCGGTAGGACGAGGGCGAGCGTCGCGAACGACAGGAATTTTAGCGCGGTGCGGGGGAACTCATCGAGGAGTGGAAATCGCGGCATTGTTTGTGGGGCGCCCTTGAACGCCATGTTGAGGATATCAGCGCATTACGGGCGCGTCCAGCATTCAACGGTTGCAAGTGTCGTTAAAAAAAGGACTTTAACGTGTTACATTCGCTCCTGGATGGGGCTATAATGCCAGCCGGATCGCGTCGCAGCACCACGATGTCTGAAAAGGCTCCAATCGCGCCCGGCGGCTCGCCCGGGGACACGCCGGCCCCGCTGGACTTGGCGCCGGAACTGATCAACAAGCAAGTCGATCGGCTGCTGGAATCGGACCTGCTCAAGGGTTCGCTGACTCTGCACCGCCTGCTCCGCTTCATCGTTCAGGCCAAAATCGACGGCCGAGACGACGAAGTCAAGGAGTCTGTGCTGGCGACCGACGTCTTTGAACGCAGTCCCGATTTCGACAATCGGGTCGATCCTGTCGTGCGGGTCCAGGCCCATCGTCTGCGCCGGAAGCTCGAGGTCTACTACGCCGGCCCGGGCGCTGACGACCTCATCGTCATCCAGGTCCCCAAAGGCTCCTATGTGCCCGACATTCACGCTCGGAAGCGGACGGCTGCAGCGAGCGCAGGCCCAAAGCGGACCGCCCCGCCGCCGAATCCGACCCCGCGGGAACCGACCGCCGCCGGCCGGTGGAGCGCGGCGTTGCTTGTCGGCGTCGCATTCGCGAGTCTGGTTGTCGGCTTCTTGATGGGACGCTCGGAAAGCGAACCTTCGCTCCAGGCCGGCCCGCCCGGCAAACTCGGCGCTCTGTGGGCTCCACTGCTGTCGGCCGACGCGGCGCCGACGTCCGTCGTGTTCAACGTCCCCGTATTCTTGTCGAACGAGAAGGCGCTGTTGCGCTATTCCGGTCCGTATACCGCCCCGACCGGCGCCGGCCTGGTCGCCCTGGAAGATCTGCGGCGCTACGTCGACTCCGACCTGCTCGACCTTGTCGGTCCGGTCTTGTTCAACCGTACTTACGCCTACCTGGGCCAGGTGTATCAGATCAACGCCCTGACATCGCTGTTCACGCAGGCCGGCAAATCCTTCGAATTGCGCCCGCGTCGCGTGATCACGCCGGACGAAGGGGAAAACCGCAACCTGATCCTGCTCAACGGCAGCGGCCTCGAGCTTGCGAGTCAAACGCTGCAGCATTTCCAGATGCGCGAGGGCAGCTTCGGCTACAAGTCGGAGGACCAGCCCGCGTTGGTCAATTTGCATCCGTCGGAAGGCGAGGCCGCCGAGTACACCATCGAGTTCGACTCACAAACCCAGGAACGTAAGGCGGACTACGCCATCCTCGCCTTTCTGCCCGGCCGGCGCGAGAACCTGACCGTCGTCTACACCGACGGATTGACGACCCTCGGCAACTGGGCCGCCATCCGCGCCGCGACGTCCGAACCGGGCGTGAGCCAGCTCCAGGAAAAATTGGGCGGAACCCTGCCGCGGCGCTTCGAGGCGATCGTGCGAGCCGATCTCGATGAGGACCAACTTGTTGATTTCCAAGTGATTGCGGCGCGGGAGCGTTAGCTGAGATTCGTGACCTGTGATATTCTCGCGACCGGGCCGAAGGTAGACCAAAGTGGCGACTCCAGGTTCACTGACCCCGCCCGAACGTCAAGCTGATGCGGCCGACCCGGTTTCCAGCGACGCGGTCAGGGGGCAACTCGAGCGCCTCCTTGCATCGGATCAATTCCGTTCCGCCCAGTCCCTGAAGCGATTTCTGCGATACATCGTCGTCGAGACGCTCGAAGGAGAGGTCGAGCACCTCAAGGAGACCGTATTGGGCGCCGACGTTTTCCGGCGCGGTCCGGATTTCGACCCCAAGACCGACAACGTCGTACGGGTGAACGCCGGTCGCCTGCGAACACGCCTCGAAAGCTACTACGGCGGCGCAGGCAAAGGCGATCCGGTGCTGATCGAGGTCCCGCGCGGCCACTACGCCCCGAGGTTTACTCTGCGGACCGGGTCCAGGCCCCTCGCAGCGCCGACTGACGAAGCGAGCGCGCCGAATCAGCCGCGAATCCCGCGAAAGTTTCGGCCTTACGCCGTGCTCGCGCTCGTGTGTTTCGGCGCGGGGTACGGGCTGCACGAATGGCTTCCCGTCAACGATGACAGCGTGCGCATAGCCCCCCTTCCGGCGTCGCTCGATTCGTTCTGGAGGCCCCTGGTGGAGGAAGGCGGCGGCTCAGTGATCGTCGCTTACAGCAGTCCGGTCTTTCTCAAGAACTCCTCGGGCGATCTGGTGCGCTATCGCGGGCGGCTGTATGAGCCCACTGGCGTCGCCGTCGACGATCCCGGCGGGCTCGAGGGCCTCGTCCGAGAGGACCTGCCGGCGTCCATGGGTCCCTACCGCTTCAACACGACCTATACCGGAACCGGGGAAGCCCAAGCTCTGCACATGCTGACGAGCTTGATCATCCGTGCGCGAGGAGACCCGATCGTTCATCGCAGCCGGTTGCTGCGCGTCCGCGACATCCGTGAGAACACAGTCGTCCTGTTGGGCTCGCCAAGCGGGAATTCGACGCTCGCGGAGTTGCGAGGTGAGCGGGACTTCCACTTCGCGGATGTCGGCTCCGGCATTGTCGTCAACAACCCCCGAGCGGGCGAGCGAAGCTTTTATGACGTCGAGCGCGATGCGCAGACAGGAGCGCGCCGGACTGATTACGCATTGATCTCGATGTTGCCCGGACTGGAGGGAGGACGGCGACTCATCGTCCTGGCCGGCTGTACGACGATCGGCACCCTGGGGGCGGCGAAATTCATCTCCGAACCGGAGGGTGTTGAGAGTTTACGCCGCGCTTTCGACGGGCAACTTCCGCGTTACTTTCAAGCTCTGATCCGCACCCCCATCGTCGACGACCAGGTATCTAGCGCCGAGTTAGTTGCCGCCCGGGAGACCCCTGAACGGTAACAGTACTAAATAGTACATCTGTATCTAGCTGATTCTAATAGTTGTATACCGTACAACATCCCGTAGATCGTCTATTTTTAACTCCAAAACTTGGGGTATGTCTACTACAATTGCATCGCCAGGGGTGAATGGGGTCTCTGACGGTCGAGCCGGTAGAAAACGGTCAAGGCGTCTGCTCTGGGTCTGACGGCAGGCGGAAATGTTGATCGAGGGGGACGGCGGATCGTTTAGCAGCACACCCGCTAGAAATCGGGACCTTCAACCCTGATTGTTGGAGATACACCTGAATGCAAAAAACACACATTCGCATCGCGAGCCTATGCGCGATTCTGCTATTGGCGGGATCGCTCAGCCAGGCTAGCGCCCAAGTCTTGAAGGGCCAGATCCTCGGGACGGTAACAGATACATCGGGAGCGGTTGTGCCGGCGGCGGCCGTCAAGCTCACCGAAACCAATCAAAATCTCACTCGCTCGGGCCAGAGCAACGCGAGCGGCCTATACGTGTTCACGAACCTCGACCCGGGCCTGTATGAGGTGCGCGTCGAGCTCGAGGGCTTCAGCGCCGCCGTGCGCGGCGGCATTGATCTGCAGCCGAATACGACCGTGCGCGTCAATCTCGTCCTGCAACCTGGACAGGTGACCGAAACGGTGCTGGTCACCGGGGCGCCGCCGGTGCTGCAAACGGACCGCGCCGACACAGGGGCGAAAATCGAAGCGAAGCAGTTGCAAGAGCTGCCGCTGCTCTACAACCGCAACTACCAAGGCCTGCTGGCGTTGGTGCCGGGGGTCGGCAAGCTCTCCCGCCCGCACTCGCAGTTCTACAACTCGCAGGACTCGCTCGCCGTGCGCGTCAACGGCCAAGGCCGCCAGTTCAACAACTTCCAGATCGAAGGCATCGAGAACAAGATCGACAACGGCAACCTGACGGCGCTGGTGCCTCCGGCCGAGGCCATTCAGACCGTCGACATCTCGACGTCCAACTTCGATCCCGAGTTCGGCAACGCCGGCGGCTCGGTCGTCAACGTCACTCTTCGCTCCGGGACCAATCAGATTCACGGCAGCCTGTTCCACTTCCATCGCAACGAGAATCTGCAGGCGCGCCAGGTCTTCGCCTCCGGCAAGGCGGCGACCGTCTACAACCAGTTCGGCGGCACGCTGGGCGGCCCGATCGTCAAGGACAAGATGTTCCTGTTCGGCGACTTCCAGGGCAGCCGCGATCACTTGGGCACCGTCGCCCAGCCTCGTATTCCGACATTGCCGTTCCGCGCGGGAGACTTCTCAGGCGAATCGGCCACGGTTTACGACCCGGCGACGGGAGACTCCTCGGGGGCCGGCCGCACGCCGTTCGCCAACAACATGATCCCTTCGGCGCGCATCAGCCCGATCGCGAACGCCATCGACGGCTTCATCTCCGCGCCCAACCGGCCCGGGGACGCCGGCGACCGCAACTTCGAGCAGAGCCAGGTGCGCGTCAAAGACATCAACGCCTTTGACCTCAAGTACGACTGGGTGGTCACGCAGAACGGCCGCTTCACGCTGCGCTACAGCCGTCAACATGCCAAGGTGAGCGACTGCGGCATCTACGGCCCGAATTGCGGTATCTACGGCGGCCCCTACCAGGGCGGCTTCAACGGCACCGGCCCTGCCACCACGCAGAGCCCGATGGTTTCGTATTCGCAGGTCTTCTCCCCGACCTTCGTTTGGGAAGGCCGCTTCGGCATCGTGCGCAACCGCAACGACGCCATCAACGCCGACCAAGGTTTGACGACCTCGGCCGACATCGGCATCCCCGGCGTCAACATCAGCGAGTGGACCAGCGGTCTGACCGACATCCGCATCAACGGCTTCGACTCTCCGGTCGTGGGCTTCTCGCCATCGCTGCCTTGGGCGCGCTCGGTGACATTCTTCGGGCTCGTGAACAACTTCACCAAGACGACGGGCAATCACGTCATCCGCTTCGGCTTCGAGATGCGCCGCGAGCGCAACGACCTGCTGCAGACGCAGACGTTCAATCCGCGCGGCCGCTTCTCGTTCGAGCGCGGTCAAACCAGCACGGTGGAAGACACCAACCGCGGCATCGGCAACGCCATGGCCAGCTTCCTGCTGGACGTTCCCAACCAATTCGGCCGCGACATCGACGTGCAGTTCCCGACGCGCCGCGAGCTGATCTGGGCGGGCTACGTCCAAGACAAGTGGCAAATTTCGCCGAAACTGACGATGGACATCGGCTTGCGCTGGGAGAAGGAGAACGCCTCCGTTCCGCGCTTCGCCGGCGGCTACTCGAACTACAACTACCTCAACAACACGCTCGAGCTCAACGGCATCGGCGGCAGACCCTTTGACAACGGCCTGGCGGACTCCAACAAGGGCTTCGGGCCGCGTTTCGGCCTCGCCTATCGCGTCAACGACAAGACGGTCGTGCGTGCCGGCTACGGCATCAGCTACATCAACCGCCGCATGGGGCAGCAGAACTTCCCGGTGAAGCAGAACAACGAGTTCAACGCCGACAACTCGTTCGTCGCGGCGGGCTCGATGGCGCAAGGCTTCCCGGCGTTCGTGCAATTCCCGATTCCCGACACGGGCATCATCGATCTCAACCTGCCCGAGAACAAGGGGTTCGCTGGCGCAGAACTTCGGCAACACGCCGCTCGACCTAGCGCGGCCTTACGTGCAGAGCTGGAACATCGCCGTCCAGCATTCGTTGGTGGAGAACCTGGTGCTCGATGTCGCCTACGTCGCCAACCACGCCGTCAACAACCAGAGCGGTTGGGACTTCAACGCCGGCCGTGAGATCGGCGCCGGCAACGCGGGTCGGGTCCTGAGCGGACCGTTCGGCCGCACGCAGGGAACGAACACCTCGATCGGCACGCACACCTACTACAACTCGCTGCAGGTGAAGCTGGACCGCCGCTTCCAGAGCGGCTTCGGACTCACCACGGCCTATACCTTCGCCAAAGCGCTCAACTTCTCCGACGACACCGGCGGCCTCTCCGTCGACGGTCTGTTGCAGTACTTCATGACCAACAAGGGCCGGCAGGGCACCGACCGCACGCACATCTTCTCCCAGAGCTACCAGTACGAGCTCCCGTTCGGCAAGGGCAAACCCTTCCTGCAGACGGGACCCGGTCGCTGGATTCTGGGCGGGTGGCAGGTGCAGGGCATCCTGAGCATGATGTCGGGCGAGCCTTTCACGATCACCGCTCCGGGCTCGACCCTTAACGCGCCGGGCAACCAGCAACGCGCCAACGTGGTCGGCACGCCCAAACGGATCGGCGACATCGCCGGCCCCAGCGGTACGGGCTTGTGGTTCACCACCGACGCTTTCGCCGTCCCGGCGCAAGACACCTTCGGTAATGCCGGCCGCGAAATCTTCGACGGACCGGGCCTGGTCAACCTCGACTTCTCGATCTTCCGGCGGTTCCCGATCCCGCAGCTTGGGGAAGGAGGCGACCTGACGCTGCGCGTCGAGTCGTTCAACTTCACCAATACGCCGCACTTCAACAACCCGAACGGCGACGTCAGCAACGCCAACTTCGGTCGTGTGACCGGAGCGCAGGACGACTCGCGCCAGTTCCAAATCGGTCTGACCTTGCGCTTCTAACCGAGCCGGAGCATTCCGAACGTCGTGGGGCGGTCCGCAAGGGCCGCCCCTTTTCGCTTTTTCGTAAACTGCACTTCTATGGCCTACTGGCTCGTCAAATCCGAACCCTCGAAATACTCCTGGGAGCAGTTCGTCAAGGACGGTCAGACGTTCTGGGACGGCGTGCGCAACTACCAGGCGCGCAACAACCTGAAGGCCATGAAGAAGGGCGACCAGGTGCTGTACTACCACTCGAACGAAGGCCTCGAGGTGGTTGGAGTCGCCAAGGTCGTCAAAGAGAGCTATCAAGACCCGACGACGGACGACGAACGCTGGGTCGTCGTCGACCTCAAGCCTGTCAAGAAGCTCAAAACGCCCGTGACGCTCGAGCAAATCAAGGCCGACCCGCGCTTCAAAGAGATGAAGCTCGTCCGCCAAGGGCGCCTCTCGGTCTCTGCGGTCACCGACCAGGAGTTCGACGCCGTCCTCGACCTGAGCCGCTAGCCGCGGCGTCATCCGGCCGCCTTGCCCCCGCGGCGACCAAACTGGTACTGTCGCTGAAGCGATCCCTTCGGCTTGATAGGGGGTCGCGCGTCGCGGACGCCCCGCCTGAACGGGGTGTAATGGGAAGCGGGTGTGACTCCCGCACGGACCCGCCACTGTGATCGGCGCTACGGCGTCGTTAGTCAGGAGACCGGTCCGCGGCGAAGCCGAGCGTTGCTTCGAGGTTGAGCGAGGCCGGCGACCGCAGCGGATTCACGTCTCGACGTACTCCTCCCCGGCGGCCGCTCCGGCCGACTTGGGTTGCATGCAACAAAATACTCTGTTCGGCTCGCTATGGCGGCGGGCCAAGCGCGGGCGACGTCCGCGCGCCCTGATGGTGGTCGGCACGTCGTCGCACGTCGGCAAGAGCTGGACCGCCACAGCGATCTGCCGCTACCTGAGCCGGCGCGGCCTGAAGGTCGCGCCGTTCAAGGCGCAGAACATGTCGCTGAACTCCTACGCCTGTCCGGGCGGCGGAGAGATCGGGCGCTCCCAGGCCGCGCAAGCCGAGGCTTGCGGTATCCCGCCGCATCCCGACATGAACCCCATCCTGCTCAAGCCCAACGGCTCGCATGGGTCCCAAGTCGTCGTCGAAGGTCAGGTCTGGAAGCAACTCGGCGCCGACGAATACCGCGAGCACTACGACGAGTTGCTCGAGACCGTCGAAGCCGCTTATCGCCGCCTGGCTGACGAGTTCGAATACGTCGTGATCGAGGGCGCCGGCGGCGCGGCCGAGCTCAACCTGCGCTCCCGCGATCTCGCCAATCTGCCTCTCGCCGCGCGCCTCGACGTGCCCGCCCTGCTCGTCGCCGACATCGACCGCGGCGGCGTCTTCGCATCGGTCGTCGGCACGTTGACGCTGCTCGAACCGGAAGAAAGCAAGCTGGTCAAGTCGTTCGTCGTCAACCGTTTCCGGGGGGATCTCGACTTCTTCGACGACGGCCGCCGCATGCTCGTCGAGCGCGCCGGCAAGCCTTGCCTCGGCGTCTTCCCTTACGCGCGCAACATTCGCCTCGACCCCGAAGACAGCCTGTCGCTCGACGATCACACACCGCCCGCCGCAGCGCCGGGCGAGCTGCGTATCGTCGTCGTACGCTTCCCGCACATCTCGAACTTCACCGACTTCCGGCTGCTGCCGGGCGCGGAGTACATCGAGGAGCCCACCCGCGACGACCCCGACTTGATCATTCTGCCGGGGACCAAGAACACCCTCGACGACTTGGCTTGGCTCAAGAAACTCGGCCTCGATCGCTGGATTCTCGACCGCCGCAAGGAAGGAACCGCGATATGGGGCATCTGCGGCGGCTACCAGATGCTCGGGCGCTATGTTTCGGACCCCTACGGCGTCGAGTCGACCGCCGGCCGCCTGCCGGGCCTCGGTCTGCTGCCGATTCAAACGACCATCGCTCGCAAGAAGACCACCAAAGAAGTGCGCGCGCGCCTGTTCGCGAACGGCGAGACCTTCAAGGCCTACGAGATCCACATGGGCGAAACCGCGCCGGCCGCGGGCGCCGAGCCGTTCTGCGAAGTCGACGGCCGCCCGGAAGGCTTTTGGCAGCGCGGCATCCTCGGAACCTACCTGCACGGCGCTCTGGAGGATCCGCGGATCGCTGAGTTCCTGCTGGCCGACGTCGCGCAGCGCCGCAGCAAGCCCGTCCGCGCGATCGAATCCCCGGCCGGCAAGAACGAGCACTACGAGAAGCTCGCCGACTGGTTCGAACGGCACGCGGATCTCGAGCTGTTCGAAGAGCTCTACCTGCGATGAAGCCCTTCCCGCGCATCCTCGCCCTGATGCTGGCTCTCGCCGCGGCTTGCTATGCCGCCGAGCCGCAGCGGATCATCTCCGCCGCTCCCAGCATTACCGAGATGCTCTACGCCCTCGGCCTCGGCGACCGCGTCGTCGCGGTCACCACGTATTGCCACTACCCGCCCGAGGTCCGCGACAAGCCGAAAATCGGCGACTACCTGCGGCCGAACCTCGAGACGATGGTCGCTCTGCAACCCGATCTGGTCGTCGTTCTCGAAGAGCACGGCGAGCTGATCAACCGTCTGCAGCGCGCCGGGCTGGCGACGCTGGCGCTGCGCCACAACAATCTCGCGGGCATCTATCGCTCCCTCGAGACCCTGGGCGAGCGTACGGGAACCCAGGCCCGCGCCTCCGAGCTGATCGGCCGGATGAAGAAGCGCCTGGAAGCAGTGCGTGAGGCCGCCGCTGAGCGCGAGAAGCGCTCCGTGATGTTCATCGTCGGCCGCACCCCCGCCACCGTCGCGGATCTCATCGTCGTCGGCAAAGGCTCGTTCCTGAACGAGCTGATCGACATCGCGGGCGGCGTCAACGCGTTCTTCGACGCCGAAAGCTACTACCCGCGCATTCCCCGCGAAGAAATCTACGCGCGGCGTCCCGAGGTGATCATCGACATGGGCGACATGGCGAACACGGACGCCGTGACAGCGGATCATCGCCTCGCGGTGATCAATCTGTGGAATCGCGAGTTTCCCGACTTGCCGGCGGTCGTCCGGAACCGCGTGTATCCGGTGGCCGAGGACATCTTCGTGGTGCCGGGCCCGCGAGTCGTCGACGCGGCCGAGGAGCTGCTCCGCATGATTCACCCGGAGTCGGTCCATTGAAGCCGGTCTACGAGATCGAGGGTCTCACCTTCTCGTATGGCGCGTCCGCGGTACTCGACGGGCTGTCGTTGACTTTTCACAGCGGCGAAATGACGGCCGTAGTCGGCCCCAACGGCGCCGGCAAGTCGACCTTGATGTCGGTGATGGCGGGGCTGCGCGACGACTACTCCGGCGCCTGCCGCTTCGAAGGCGTCGAGCTGCGCGCGATGCGTAAGCGCGACCTGGCCAGGCGCGCGGGCTTCATCCCGCAGCAGCTTCGCATCGACTTTCCGTTCACCGCCGAGCAGGTCGTCTTCATGGGCCGCACGCCGCACTGCAAAGGCCTTTTCGAGAGCCCGGAAGACCGCCGCGCCGTCGCGCACGCCCTGGTGTTGACCGACGCCGCGCCGTTCGCCAAGCGATCTTTTCGCGAGCTCAGCGGCGGCGAAAAGCAGCGCGTCGTCCTGGCCTCGGCCCTCGCGCAGGAGCCCGCGGCCCTGCTGCTCGACGAGCCGACCACGTTTCTCGATCTCAAGCACCAAATCGCCATCTACGCTTTGCTGCAAAAGCTCGCCCGCGAGGGCCACGCCGTCATCGCGGTGACGCACGACCTCAATCTCGCCTCGGCCTACGCCGACCGCATCGTGGTGCTGCGCGAAGGCGCGGTCGCCGCCGACGGTCCGCCCGACCGCGTCATCAGCGTCGAATCTGATTCGCCAAGTTTTCGAGACGCAGGTCGCCGTTCAGGCGGGTGCGGGCGGGCGCCCTTGGCTGACCTACGGCTAGAGCGATGCTGTCGAGGACGCATTTTTGGAAAGTCCTTGCGGCCTCGGCGGCCTTCCTTTTGCTCGCCTTGGTCACGATGCCGCTGATCGGATCGAGCAACGCGCAGATCGGCCGCGCCCTCCAAGGGCTGTCCCCCGATCGCGAGATTCTGTGGATCGTCCGCGTGCCGCGAGTTGTCCTGGGGGCGCTTGCAGGCGGATCGTTGGCTCTGGCGGGCGTCATCTTCCAAGCGATGCTGCGCGACGCTCTGGCCACCCCGTTCACGCTCGGCGTCTCGAACGGAGCGGCCTTGGGCGCGGTCTGCGCGATCTGTTTCGGGTGGCGCACGGTCGGCGGCATGCCCGCGTTGTGGATCGCGGCGCTGATCGGGGCGTTCGTCACGATGACCGTCGTCTCGTCGCTTGCCCTCGAAGGACGCCGCATGTCGTCGTTCACGTTGTTGCTCACAGGCGTCGCGATCAACAGCATGTGCATGGCGGCTATCTTGTTCTTGCATTACTCGGCCGGCTTCACGCAGTCGTTCGAGATCGTGCGCTGGCTGATGGGCGGCATCGATTCTTGGCCGCCGGCGGTCCTGGCGGCCTTGGCGCTGTGCGTTTTCGGGGCGTTGGGCCTCGCGATTTGGAAATCGAACGAGTTGAATCTGCTTGCCGTCGGCGAGGACTGGGCCGCGACGCGCGGGGTCAACGTCAAGGCGCTGATGCGCCTGTCGTTCGTGCTCGGCTCCTTGCTGACGGCGCTGGTCACCTCGATGACCGGGCCGATCGGCTTCATCGGCTTGATCGTGCCGCACGCGCTGCGGTTGGTTGTCGGAGCGGATCACCGCCTGCTCATCCCGGCGTCGTTCTGCGTCGGCGCCGGCTTCCTCGCCGTGTGCGACACCGTCGCCCGGACGGCGATGGCGCCGGCGGAGATCCCCGTCGGGGTGATCACCGCCATGCTGGGCGGCCCGTTTTTCATCTGGTTGTTGAGGACGAAGCGGACGAGTCTATGGCTGTAGTACTGGTCGGGGGAGGAGCGCGGTCGGGGAAGAGTCGATTCGCGCTCGATTACATCCGGAAGAGGCGCTCGAGCGGGGTCTTCATCGCGACCGGAGAGGCTCGCGACGACGAGATGCGCGAGCGCATTCGGCGGCATCGAGCCGAGCGCGGGGATTTCTGGACGACGTCGAAGAGCCCCTCGAATTGACTTCAGCTATTGCCGAATCAAAATACTGAAAACAAGTCGATTCTTATCGATTGCTTAACGCTGTGGCTCAGCAATGTCCTGCTCGATGCGGCCCACGATGAGGAAGCGGAGATCGACCGACTGCAACAGGAGATCGCGGATTGGCGCGGGGCCGACCTGGTCCTGGTCACCAATGAGGTGGGCTGCGGCATCGTCCCGGAAAACGCCCTCGCGCGGCGGTTTCGCGACCTGGCCGGACGGCTCAACCAGAGCTTGGCGGCGACGGCGGACGAAGTCTACTGGATGGTTTTCGGCGTTGCTCTCGCGATCAAGCCGGGGGGCCGCACGTGAACGGCTGGCTTGCGGCTTTCATCGCGGCGATTCAAACGCTCACCCGCTTCCCGGTCCCTAGCCCGGCCGAAGCGCCGGACGGGCGCACCCTCGCGCGATCGGCGGTATTTTACCCGCTCGTCGGAGCGGCGATCGGGCTGTTGGGCTGGGGCGCGTACTGGGCGGTGGAGCAGTTCCTCCCTTCAGGCTGGAGCGCCGCGGCCGTCCTCGTCGCGTACGCCCTGGCCACAGGGGCGCTGCATGAGGACGGTTTATCGGACGTCGCCGACGCGTTCGGCAGCCAGCGTGATCGCGACGGGATTTTTCGCGTCATGAAAGACAGCCGCATCGGCGCTTTTGGGGCTTTGGCGCTGATCTTGGCGATGCTCCTGCGCTGGGAGGCGATCAGCGGCCTCGGGGCTCGCTCTCTGCCGCCGGCCCTGCTGTCGTCGCAGGTGCTGCCGCGGGCGGCGATCGTCGCGACCGCCTGGTTGGCGGGCCCGGCGACGGACGGCGACCGGCGGCGCGTTCGCCCGCAGCCTCTCGGCCCGCCACGTAGCGGCGGCGGCGCTGGCGGCGGGGCTGATTCTACTGCCGTTCGCCGGCCTCGATCTCGCCGCGGCGGCGCTGATGGCGGCCGCCGTCGCGTGCGTGGGCGCGTGGTACTTTCAGCGCCGGCTCGGCGGCGTCACCGGCGACTGCCTGGGGGCCGTCGTCATCGTCGCCGAGATCGCCGTGCTCGGGGTGTACGCCGCGTCATGAAGATCTACCTGGCGCGGCACGGCGAAAGCGCCACTCCCGGGCGGCTGCTCGGCTCCGGCGACCCGGTTTTGAGCGCGGCAGGCTTCACTCAATCGCGCGAGCTGGCCGCGCGCCTGCGGCGGCGTCCGGGTGGACCGCGTCTTCTCGAGCCAATTGCAGCGCGCCCGCGAGTCCGCCGAGATCCTCGCCGCGGCGTGCGGCGCGCCTCTCGTCGTCGACTCGCGCCTCAACGAAATCGGCTACGGCGAATGGGACGGGCTGACCTGGGCTGAGATCGAGCAGGGCTACCCTACGCTCGCAGCTCAAAAGCTCGCCGACTGGTGGGGCGTCACGCCTCCAGGAGGCGAGCACGCCGAACTCTTCGCGGCGCGCCTGGTGTCGTTCTGGACGGAGTTGATGGGCAGCGGTTTGCGATCCGCCGCCATCGTGGCGCACTCCGCGGTGAACTCGTGCCTGGTCAGCCTGGCTCGCCGCGCGCACATCGATTGGGACGAAGCGTTGCACTTCACGCAAGAGCACGGCGAATGCTTCGAGATGGACATCGAGCCATGAGCGACCTCATCCGAGACACATGCAAGGCGATCGAGCCTATCCAAGACGACCGGTTGGACGCCGCCATCCGCGCGCGTCTCGACGATCTCACCAAGCCGCGCGGCAGTCTCGGCCGCCTCGAAGACGTCGCCTTCGAGTACGCCCGCATCCGCGGCGAATTGCTCCCTGCGCCGCCGCGGGCCGCGATGTACGTCTTCTGCGCCGATCACGGCGTCACCGCGGAAGGCGTCAGCGCCTATCCCCGCGAAGTCACCGCGCAGATGGTTCTCAACTTCGCGCGAGGCGGAGCCGCCATCAATGTCCTCTGCCGCCGCTTCGGGATCGAAGCCCGCGTCGTCGACATCGGGGTTGACGCCGATCTGCCCGAACACTTGCCGGTGATCGCCGCCAAGGTCGCCCGCGGAACGCGCAACTTCGCCGTCGAGCCTGCGATGACCGAGAAAGAGGCGGCGCAAGCCGTCGAGCAGGGGATCGCTCTAGCTCAACAAGCCGTTGACGAAGGCTTCACGCTGCTGGCGGCCGGCGAAATGGGCATCGGCAATACGACGGCCGCGGCGGCGGTCGGCGCGGCCTTGCTCGGCTGCGCGGCCGACGAGATCGTCGGCGCCGGCACGGGAATCGAAGAGGCCCAACGGAAGCCGAAAGTCGCTGTCATCGAGCGCGCTCTGGCCGCGCGGCAGCCCGGACGCCTCGGATGCCGCTGGACGTTCTTGACGAAGGTGGGCGGCCTGGAGATCGCCGCGATGACCGGCTTCTACCTCGGCGCGGCGGCGCGCCGTACGCCGGTCGTCGTCGACGGCTTCATCGCTTCGGCGGCGGCGCTGGTCGCGGTACGATTGGCGCCCGCCGCGCGCGGGCGCATGCTCTTCGCGCACCGCTCGGCGGAAAAGGGTCATGGCCTGTTGCTGCAAGCCCTCGATGCGGCGCCGCTGTTCGACCTGGGCATGCGGCTGGGAGAGGGCAGCGGCGCCGCGCTGGCGATCGGCGCGATCGACGCGGCCTTGCGGCTCTACCTCGAGATGGCGACCTTCTCGGGCGCTGGGGTCAGAAACCGCGACTAACGACAGGAACCGATGAACCTCCCGTGGGGCTCGGCGGGTCCGGCCGAGTCTAACCGGAACAGCCGTTCCGGCGATCGACGCGCCGTCGACGATCAACGTGCGAAACGCCATGCAACTCCAGTCGTCCCGCTTGTAGGAAACGCAAAGAATGGCAGACCGCAAACGCTACAATCCGGTACGGCCCAAACGCCGCCAAAGGGTGGGACGGCGAACGTATTTGGAATGGCTGCGACGTTCGGAAGTCCGGTTTCGGCCGTTCTGCTTGCGATCGAGCTGCTGTTGTTCGAGTATCAGGACGCGCTCTTTCATCCCGGTAGCGCGTGGCCAGCACGATCGCGGCTGGGATTCGAGCGATCTTCAGCGGCTCTGCGCCGATTTTTGCGATGCCGCCGCTTCCGCCGCCGTCAATAGCCTGCCCTTCTGGGCTATGCGCGCACTGGGCGCTATCGATCGGCGTTGCGGCGGTGGGGGTCACCCGCGCTGTTTACGCCGTCGAGGACGGCTTTGAGCGCCTTCCGTTGCACTGGATGTGGTGGCCCGCCGCCGGAGGTCTAGCGGTCGGCGTCGTCGGGTATTTTGCGCCTCTGACAGATGGGCGTCGGCTACGACAATATCCAAAACATTCTGGGCGGATCGATCGCGGGCACGGCATTGTTCACGCTGTTCGTGCTGAAATTCGTTTCTTGGAGCGATTTCGCTCGGCAGCGGCACCTCGGGCGGAACGCTCCCCATGAATCGAAGAACTTTCTACGAAAGGACAATCCTCGCCCTCGGCGGCCTCATCAACGCTGCGTTAGCGATTCCCGCCGTGGGCTATCTGTTCGGCTCCAACAAGAGTGAGCAGTCCGACGGCTGGACCGATGCAGGTTCCCTGTCCGTGCTGCAAGAGGGGAAGCCGACGGAAATCGTCGTACAGCGATCCCGGCACGACGCCTGGCGGACGGCGGTGGAGAAGCTCAACATTTGGGCGGTCAAGCAGAACGACGAACAAGTAATCGCCTACGCGCCCCAATGCCCTCACCTGGGATGCGGATACCACTGGGTCGCCGAGCGGGACGTGTTCCTCTGTCCCTGCCACGACTCGACATTCTCGATTGACGGGGAAGTTTTGACAGGACCCTCGCCAAGGCCCCTGGACCGTTTTGAAACGCGGATTCAAGGAGACCGGCTCTGGCTCGGCGCCGTTCACCGGAGCACGGAGTCCTAAGCTCGTGTTGCAAGCGGTCGTGAGTTGGTTGGAGGAGCGCACCGGGCTTGTATCGGCGGCGCGCGGCTTCTTCGATGAGGAGATACCGGCTTCGAGCGGCTGGCATCAGGTCTTCGGCAGCGTCGCAATGTTTCTGTTGATGGTGCAAACCGTCACGGGGATCCTGCTGGCTTTGGACTACGCGCCGCAGCCCGGGGCGGCCTACAACAGTCTGCAGTACATCATCAACGAAGTGCCCGCCGGGCGGCTGATTCGCGGATTGCACCACTGGGGCGCCAGCTTCATGGTCGTGGTGGTGGTCATTCACATGGTGCAAGTCGGCGTGTGGGGCGCCTATAAGAAGCCGCGAGAAGCGACTTGGATTGCGGGCGTCGCCTTGTTGCTTCTGACTTTGGGGTTTGGCCTGACCGGTTATCTGTTGCCCTGGGACAATCGCGCCTATTGGTCGACGGTCGTCACGGTGCAGATCCTGGGCTTGGCTCCCGGCGGAAGCATCATCCAACACCTTGTCGGCAGCGACGGCGGGCGCGTCGGGGTCGGCTCATTCGCCCGCTTCTATACGTTGCACACCGTCATTCTCCCGGCGGTGACTTTCGTTCTGGCGGCCGTGCACCTCTATTTGGTTCGCCTCCACGGCGTGGCGCCTCAGCCTGAGGATCAGGGTCGTCCAACGAAGAAATTCTATCCCGAGCAAGTTTTCAAAGATACGGTCGCCATTTTCGTCGTCTTCGCGTTGATGTTTGGAACCGCTGTTTTGATCAGCGCCCCGCTCGAGCGATTGGCCGATCCGACCGATCTGAGGTACGTCCCGCGGCCCGAATGGTACTTTCTGTTTCTATTTCAAACGCTCAAGTTGTTCGAAGGTCCGCTCGAAATCGTCGGCGCGGTCGTTCTGCCCGCCCTGGCGGTGCTGGCGCTTGTCTTGGTCCCTTTTCTGGATCGCCGCAAACTGCGGCCGGTCGCCCGCCGTATCGTCGCCATCGCGACGGTTGGCCTCGCCGCCGCGGTTTGGTTCTCGCTGACGGCGGTCGCGATCATCACGACGCCCCCGGCGCAGGAGCCGGCCGGCGGCGCCGAGTCCGCGGGTGCTTCCTGGACTCAGTTGCCTCCGGTTGACCTGGTCGGGTTGTCCCACTACACCGAGCAGCGCTGCGACGCGTGCCACAATCTCGCACCCGGCGGCGAGCCGAAGTCCGGCCCCACGCTGGCGAACGTGGGCGCGCACCGTTCCGCTGATTGGATGATCGAACACTTCCGCAACCCCGCCGCCGTCGTACCCGGCACCCCGATGCCCCCGGCGAACTTGACCGACGCCGCCGCAAGCGCGCTATCGGCGTTCTTGCTCGACCTCACGCCTCAAAACGCCGAGGCGGTCGCCGCCGCGCCGCCGTGGGCGGTGCAGGCCGCGGTTCTCTACGAGCAGAACAGTTGCGGAGCCTGCCACGTCGTCAACGGCGCCGGCCAAACGGTGGGGCCGCCGCTCAACGGGGTCTCGGCGCAACGCGACGCAGAGTGGTTGGCCGGACACTTCCGCGACCCGCAGCAGTTCTCGCCCGGCAGCATGATGCCCGCGTATCAGTTCAATGAGGCGGAGATGAAAGCGATGGTCGACTACATGCTGGCGCTTCCCGGCGAGTGAGGCTCGGTCCGGCATCGGCTAATGCGCGTTAGGGGCGAGGTCGATAGCGGCTCAGAGAGCCGCAATTGCAATCGACGCCTCAAAGCCGCTCCCGGCGCGCGCTGCAGATCTTCGGAGGGTTGCACCTGGGCGGGGCCGAGGTCTGGGCGACGCGCGCGGCGGACACGCTGGAAGCCGCCGGATGGCAAGTCGACTTTTGCTTGCTGGACCGCCGGGAAGGGCCGCTCGCCGAGCGCATGCGCCGACGCGGCCGGCGCGTCCTGAATTGTCCGGCCGCTCCATTGGCCTCATTTCCAGCGCGATTCCTGCGGCTGTTGAGCGGCGAGAAGTACGCCGTCGTCCATTCCCACGTGCTGCTGTTCAGCGGTGTAGTGACGGCGCTAGCCGCGGCGGCGGGCGTGCCGCTGCGGCTGGTTCAAGCGCACAACAGCCTCGACGGCCGCTCGGACGCCCCCAGCCGTCAGGTCTACCGCTGGGCGATGCGCTGGGCTTTGCGCGCCGCGGCCAACCGCGCCGTGGCCGTTTCCGAGGAGGCGCGAGTCTTTTTGGGACGAGACGCCGAATGGCTGCCGTGCGGCGTCGATCTCGAGCCGCTCGCCGCGCCGCCCGACCCCAGGCTGCGCAGCGAGCTCGGGTTGCGCGCGGGCGCCTTCGTCATCGGGCATGTCGGCCGCCTCGCGTCCGCGAAAAACCAGGCGCTGTTGCTGGACGCCTTCGCTCTAGCGCGAAAAGCCGGCGCGGACTTTCAGCTCGTCATCGCCGGCGACGGTCCGCTGCGCGGGGAGTTGCTCGGGCGGGCGCGCCGACTGGGCGTCTGGGAGGACGTACGGCTGCTGGGCGCGCGCGACGACGTGGCGCGGCTGATGAGCGGCGCCTTCGACGCATTCGCGATGCCGTCGCTGCATGAAGGGCTGCCGCTGGCGGCCGTCGAAGCGCAGGCGGTTGGGCTGCCGTGCCTGCTGTCGGACCGCATCGGACGCCAAACCGACGCCGTGCCGGAGCTGATCGAGCGGCTGCCGATCGAGGCGGGCGCGCAGGGATGGGCGCGGGCGCTGTCGCGGCTGCCCGAGCGCGAGGGCCGCAGCGCCGCGAGTTGCCGCGCCGCCGTGCGCGCCGCCGGCCTCGACCTGGAATCGAGCTCGCGCCGCCTGCTCGAGATCTACGAAGCCGCCGCGCCGTCGGGCTCCGCCAGCCGCTGGGCGGTCGAAGCAGCGAGGGCCGATTGAAGCTTGCTCGCGTGAACGCGAGGCGAGCGGAAGGCCGCGCCGCGCTGTGGGGCGGCTTGCTGCTTCTGGGCGCGGCGGCCGCGATCTCGAGTCTGGCCTCCGACGAGCGGACGGCGGTGCTGTGCGCCGCCTGCTCCTACTTGGCCTGCTGGGCCCTGCTGGTCGGTCCCCTGCGCCGCTCCGCCCTTTCGCCATCGGTCGTCTATCTGCATGTTTTGGCGCTGTTTCACCTCGGACTCGTCGTGCCTTGGGTCCTGACGCCGGCCTGGGTGGAGACGCCCCTATGGTTGAGCCGAGTGGGACTGCGCGAGCCGCTGCTGCTGGTCCAACTCGCGTTCCTCGGCTTGTTCGCCGGCGCCGCGCTGACGGCGACATCGGGGCGCAGGCCGCTCGCGTCCCGCATTTCTCTGCACAGTCTCGGCCTGTTTCAGTGCGGCCTGGCGGTCATCGCGATCGGGCTGGCGTCGCTTGTTTGGGGGGTGCGATCGGTCGGCTGGGAGAGGCTGCTCGATGCTTCTTACACCGAGACTTATCGCCTGGTGCAGGACTACGATCCGCGCTTCTTCATCACGAGCTTGCAAGTCACGCCGATGGGGTTTTATCTGTGCCTGGCCGCCGCGCCGCGACGTTGGATCTTGCCGACGGCGGCGGCTGCGGCCGTGTGGACGACAACGATCTTCGCGCTCGGCTATCGCGGCTATGCGCTGACCCCGGCGCTGACCGCCGTCGTGCTGCTCCACAAACGAGGATTCCGGCTGCCGCGCGCGGCGCTTGCGGCCGGCTGCGCTCTGCTGCTCATCGCGATCCCGGCCGGCCGCGCTCTACGCGCCGAGCGATTGGCCGATCGCGCATCCGGCGGCTGGGAGCTCAACGGCGGGCCGGTAGCCGCGCTGGAGGAGATGGGCGGCAGCCTGCGACCGCTGGCGCACACGGTCGAGTTGCTTGGCAGCGAGCCGTACCGCTGGGGGCGCACATACATGCTCGCGCTCGGCGAGCTCGTTCCGAACGTCTCGAGCGAATGGAGCGGAGGCGGCTACATCGCGCTCGAAGACTTGCCGCCGAGCCACTGGGTGGCGCGCCTGGCCGCGCCGTGGAAGTACGCGCGCCACGGAGGACTGGGCTTTTCCGCAATAGCCGAAGCCTATATGAACTTCGGTCCCGCGGGAGTGTTCGCGGTCTTTGCCGCGTTGGGGGCCTTGCTGGTGTGGTCCGACGCTGCAACGGCGGCGGTCCCGACGCGTTTGGCGCTATGGGCCATGGTGTACGGCCCGCTCATCTGGAACGTGCGCAATTCGGCGGCGGTCTTTGTGCGGCCGGCCGTGTGGGGCGTCGTGCTGGTATTGGCCGCGCGCGGGGCCGCCGATAGTATCAGCGCCGTCCGTCGCCGCAGAACCGGGGGCCAGGGAGTCAGGCGGGAAGGGGGTCGACCCGCAGCGAGCGGCGCGACGGTCGAAATTGCGGGTTAGGAAGGGAACAGATGAACCAGTTCGCTGTCCGCGGACGGCCGCTTTTCGCGAAGCCGATTCCGATTGCATCGCCGGAGTTGCCGCCGCTCGACGTCGCGCTCGAGCGGCTGACCGCCGTGCTGCGCGGCGTCGACCTCACCAACGCCGGCGAAGTCGCGCGGCTCGAGGTCGAGGCGGCGAAAAGGCTCGAGACGGCGGAGTGCGTCGCGGTTTCGAGTTGTACGGCGGGACTGATGCTGGTCGAGCGTTGCTTGGGCTTGTGCGGCGAAGTCATCACTCCGAGCTTTACCTTCTTTGCGACCGCGCACGGTCTGCTGTGGAACGGGTTGAAGCCCGTGCTGGCCGATTGCGACCCGGAAACCTTACAGATCTCGGCCGCAAGCGTGGAACGCTTGATTGGACCGGCGACCGCGGCGATTTTGGGCGTGCACCTGTTCGGCTGTCCGGCCCCTGTCGAGGAGCTGACGCGGCTTGCGCGGGCGGCGCGGGTGCCGTTGATCTTCGACGGCGCACACGCGCTCGAGTCTCGCTGGAAGGGCGGCGGCGTCGCGCGCTGGGGCGACGCGACGGTATATAGCCTCTCGCCCACCAAACAGCTCACGGCCGGCGAAGGCGGCTTGATCGCGACGCCTCACCGCGACCTGGCGCAAAAGTTGCGCCGCGCGCGCAACTACGGCAAGGGCGAGGGCTACGATTGCGACCTGCTCGGGTTGAACGCGCGCATGTCGGAACTGCAGGCGGCGTTGTGCCGGGCCGGCTTGCCGGCGCTTCCGGAAGCGGTGCGGCGGCGCAACCGTCTGGCTGAGATCTACGAGCACAAGCTGCGCGAGACGCCGGGATTGCGCGCCCAACGGATTCCCCCGCAGGCTTTTAGCGGGCGCAAGGATTTTGCGGTGCTGTGCGATCCGGCGCAGGGGCTGTCGCGCGACGAGTTGGCGGCCGCGCTGCGCGCCGACAACATCGACACTCGCAACTACTTCGATCCGCCGTTGCACCGGCAGCGCCTTTACGCCCCGTTCCATCAGCCGTATCGCGAGCCGCTGACCAACAGCGAGAATGCGAGCCGCAACGTCTTGTGTCTGCCGATCCACCGCGGCGTCAGCGAACGCGACGCCGAGCTGATCGGCGCGCGGCTGGCCGAGTTGGCCCGCGAGCAATTAGAGCGTTTCGAAAATCAACTGATGGCCGGAGACTAATGCGTCACGGCGCATGCGCCGATGTGTACTGACACGAGGTTTCATGAGATATCGCCACATCCTCCTGACCTGCGGCGCCCTGGCCGCCGTCGTATTATTCGCAGCCGGCTCGAGCGCCGGAGAGCGCGCCGCGAGCGAGCGCATCGGCGGGCTCACAACGGCGGGAAACGTCTGGACGAATGACATCCTGTTGCCGAGCGGCTCGAGCGTTCGAGCCGGCGATGAGATTCGCACCGGCGACCGCGCTTTGGGGGTGATCGAAGCGCCCGCGTTGAGGCGGCTCGAGATCCGCGCCGGCTCGCGCGTCCGGCTCGAGCGCGGCGCTGTCGCGCTGCACGCCGGCGCGGTGGCTTCCGGCGGTCTCGCGGTCGACCTCCAGGACTTCCGGATTTCGCCCGAGGCCGACGGCGACAATTGGTTCGTCGTCCGCCGCGAGGAAGGAGAATGGCTCGTGGCCGCCTATCGCGGCGGGGCGGTCATCCATGCCTCCGGCGCGGCGCCCCTGACCGTGCCGGCCGGCTCGTACGCCCTCGCGGCGGGCCTGCCCCAAAAAGGCCAAACGACCGGAGAAACGAGTTCCGACACCGCCGACAGCGGCCAAACTCCTTCGAGTTCCGGTCGTGGGGCTGCGAAGGCGGCTAAGAAAGGCGGCTGGAAGTTGGGAAGCTTGGCGAGCCCGCAAGGAGCGATCATCGTGACCGGCGTAACCGCCGCGGTCGTCGCCGGTGTGGTCGCCTCCGGCGGAACGCGAAATGAAGCCGTCAGCCCTCAGGACTGACCCTGAACTAGGTCATGCATAACGTCATGGACTCCAACGTCTACATGAATTGAAACGCCATGAATTGAAACGAACCTCCCCTCACCGTTGTTCGCTCGACTCGGTTTTCCCCTGGCCGGGGCGTCTTACTCGAGAGACGCTCCGGCCTTCTTTCTTGAAATCGGACTCGACGCACAAACAACCGCGCCAAACCGCCTTGGCCGCTGCGTTATCAGGAGATGTCAGGCGAGCTCGATTTTGAGCGTCACCATCTTGGCGGCGAATTCGGATTCGCTGATGCCGAGCGCCGTCGCGGCCTTTTCGATGTCGTGCCCGGCGCCGGCCAACGCCTTTTCAAGGAGCCGTCGCTCGTAGGAGGCCACGGCTGCGTGGAGCGGTTCTCGCAACTCGGCGGTCGCCGGCTTGAGAGATTGTTTGGAGTCTCGCGAGAGCTTGCCCGCCGCCGCGACCTCGGCTGAGAGATCGCTTGGCTGGATGACCTCTTGAGGGGCGCACACCGCGGCGCGCTTCACTTCGTTCTGCAACTGGCGCGCGTTGCCGGGCCAATCGGCGTTGAGCAGACAATCGAGAGCCGCGTCGGAGAATCGCAGTCCTTCCCTGCCGAGTTGCTTCGCGCTCTCTTGCAAAAATTGGTTGGCAAGCGGTTCGATATCTTCGCGCACCGAACGCAGCGTCGGAGTGCGCATCCGCACGGTACTGAGCAAGCGATACAGATTCGGGTCGAAGCTGTTGTTCTTGACTTGTTCATCCAAGTCGGACGCCGCGCTGGCCACGACACGAATATCGACCGGAACCGATTCACTCCCTCCCGTGCGCCGCAGGGCGCGCTGCTGCAGTACCGCGGCCAGCTTCACCTGCACCGAGCGAGGCAGGGTTTCCACCTCTTCGATGAAAAGCGTGCCCTTGTCGGCCGCCTCGATTTGCCCCGCGCGGCGATTCGGATCGCCGGGTTCTCCCTCGATTCCGAACAGCTCCTCCTCGATGCTCTCGGGCGGCAGCGCAGAGGCGCTGACGGAGACAAAGGGCCGTCGAGCGCGCCGGCTCGAGTAGTGGATCGTCTTGGCATAGAGATCTTTCCCGGTGCCGTTCTCGCCGACGATCAGCACATCGACGTCGGTGTCCCGTATGCGCTCGATCAACCGCAGCAGCTCGCGAACCGGCCGGCTCGCGCCCAGGAAGCCTTGGTCGGAAAACCGCCCGGCGACTTCCCGCCAAAGTTGGGTGGCCTCACCCTCGAGGCGGTCGCGGTCGCGACGCAGCTCCCCGATCAGCTTGGCGGTTTGGAGCACCGGAGCCGCGTGCCCCCCGATGATGCCGAGCAAGCGGCGATCGTCTTCGCTGAAGCCTTCGGAGCCCTTTTTGTTAAAGACCACCAACAAGCCGGTCAAGCGGGCTTTGAAGCGTAACGGCGCAGCGAGCAGGGAACGTATCGGCGGATCGCCGGGATCGATGCCGCGGAATCGAGAATCGGTCGCCAGATCGTTGACCTCGAGCGGCCGCTGGTGCTGCATCATCCAGCCGATGATCTGGTCGCCGAGCTTGAAGGGCAATTGGACGGCGCTGGAACGAACCTCGCGCCAAACCGTCTGGAACGCCTCTCCTTCGTCCTCATCGGAAACCAGGTAGACCGCGCCCTGCTCGACGCCAAGGGCCCGCACGCTTTTTTGAACGATGAGCTCGATGACCGCCTGCAGCGAAGGCTCGAGCCCGATCGCCGAGGCGATTTCGGCCAACACGGACAACTCAGAAACCGACCGGCGCAGCCGCTGGTTCTCGAGCTCCAGCTCTTCGAGCGAGGGCATCCACTCCATTCTCAGCCCGCCGGTCAAGCTTCCGCTACGAGCCTTTGAAGGGCCTCGACGCACTGCAGGCTGCCCTGGAACTTGTCGCCTCCCGGGCCGCCCCAATGGGTTTCCAAGCTGATTACACCGTCATAGCCGTCGCGCACCAGTGCGGCGATTTGCCCGCGCCAGTTTACATCTCCGGCCCCCACCACGCCCCACTGCATGCGGTCGCCGTCCAAGGGCATCACACCGTCCTTGGCATGGACGTGGACGATGCGGTCGGCCGGAACAGCCTCGTAGTCGTCGGGAAACGGCTTGGCGCCGGAGACGTATGAGTTCGCCGGATCCCAAACGAGCCCAAGATGCGGACTCGGCAGTCGGGCGAGCGCGGGCGCAACCTCCGCGGCGGTCGCCATGTTGCAGGCGTGCTCGTTTTCGACGCCGATCACGATTCCCCGCCCCGCCGCGGCATCCAGGGCGCTTTGGAGCGCAACGGCGATGTCAGCGGCCAGAGCTTGCGGCTCGACCGTGCGCCAAAAGGTGAAAACACGTAGCAGCGGCGCCTCGAGAATCTCGCAAAAATCGAGCGCTCGAGCCAGGATTTCAGGCTGCTGCTCGTAGGTATGGGCGGCGTGAAAAGCGTCCTGCTCGAAACGATGATCGATGTCGCCCCCGCGCGGGTGCGTACACTTGAAGACCGGCGAGGCGACGCCGCAGATCGAGCGTCCGGCGTCGTCGGCTAGTCGCTTGAGCTCGCGCACTTGGTCGTAGGTCATGTCGACGATGTTGCTGTCCCACACCGTACGGACCTCCAACTGGGGAATGTCGCGCTCTTGGGCGAACTTGCAGATGCGTTCGAAGTCTTGGGTGAATTCGTCCGTGATGATCCCAATGGGAAAGCCAGCCATAGCCGAATTAGTGTACCGAAAGCTTGACATCAGCTTTTGACCCTAAAGCCTTGCGCAGTTTAGGTTGTACGACCTACTTACCCTTGGGCACAAGAATGGTTTATCCTGTCTCGGTCGCCTGACCGACGGTCTGCGACAACCAGCGATGGCATGAAAGATTCCCCCTTTTATCGGGCCGCCGCGAGCGGCCTGCTGAGCGGCATCGCGGTCGTGTTGGCCCTCAACGTCTTGTTTCCCGGCGGCCGCTCGACCGCCGTTGCCTCGATACGGCCCGCTGTATCGAACGCCGGCTTGGTGGTTCCAAAGCTGCGCCCGGCGGAACGCCCGCCGTTGCGCACATCGCAATTCGTGCTCGATGTCGAGAAGGTGGCCTGGGGGCCGCGCACGCCGTTCGAGTTGGTTCGCCGCCGTTTGCTGTTACCGGTTCTCGGCGTATCGCGGGCGCGCCTCACAGACAGCTTTTTCGAGCCACGGCCGGGCAAAAAGCTTCATGAGGCGATCGACATTCGGGCGCCGCGCGGAACTCCGGTATTGGCGGTGGAGGACGGCGTGGTGCGGCTGATCAAGTGGCACGAGCGCGGCGGCTTGACCATCTACGTCTACGACATGTCGGGAAGCTACTCGTACTACTTTGCACACCTGCAGAAGGTGGTGAAAGGCTTGCAGCCGGGCTGCATGGTCTCGCGCGGCGAGGTCATCGGCTACGTCGGTTCGACCGGCAGCGCCCCGCAAGGCTCGCCGCATCTGCACTTCGAAGTCAAGCGGATCGCGGACCGGCGGGCTTGGTGGGGCGGCGAGCCGCTCGACCCTTATCCGGCGTTTCTGGCAGGCGAGGAGCGCATTCCCGCGCCCGATCCGGTTCGCCCCCAACTCGCCGACTAACTCCCCCGGCGCGAGTGCTAGCCTGGATCTGAAATGGCCGCTCGCCTTGCCCTCGGGTCTCTGCTTGCGCTCTTCACGGCCTGCTCGCCGGCGACCGATGAGTCATCCAATTTGCCGCCGCCGGAAGAGCACGCGAGAAAGGTTCAGGCCTGGCGCATTGAGCGTCACGACCGACTCGTGCAGCCGGACGGCTGGCTCTCGCTGGTCGGCCTGCATTTCCTGCACGAAGGCGAAAACACGTTTGGTTCGGGCCCCGACGCCGATGTTCAATTCCCTCAAGGCCGAGCGCCGGACCGCGCGGGCTCGTTCGTCTTAAAAGACGGCGTCGTCACGGTTCGCGCCGATCCCGACGCAGCCGTGACCTCGAACGGCAGGCCGGTGACCGAGTTGCAGCTCCAGTCGGACGCCGCGGGCGATCCGACCGAGCTGCGCCTAGGCTCGCTGTTGTTTTACGTGATCGATCGCATGGGCAAGAGCGCGATTCGCGTCAAGGACGCCCAGAGTCCGCTGCGCAGCGGCTTCGGTCAGCTCGAGTATTACCCGATCGACTACGGTTGGCTCGTAGAGGCGAAGTTCGAGCCCTACGATCAGGACAAGCGCCTGGAATATGTCAATTCAGCCGGCCTCGAGACCGTCGACGAAGCCGCCGGCGCGCTCGCCTTCGAGAAGGACGGCGCGACTTACCGCATCGACGTGCGGCGCGAAGGCGACGAGCTGTTTGTCGTTTTCGGCGACGAAACCAACGGCTCGGAGACGTACGAGGGGGGCCGGTTCATCTACGTCCCGCTGCCCGACAAGAACGGCATGGTCCCACTCGACTTCAACCGCGCCTACAATCCCCCTTGCGTTTTCACTCCTTACGCCACGTGCCCGCGGCCGACTCCCGAAAATCGGCTGCCGATCGCGGTCCAGGCCGGCGAGAAGCTCTATCGCCACGAGGCCGAAGCGGCCCAATGACCGGTTTTGGCTGGTTCGACGAGGGCGAGGGGCCTCCGATCCTGCTCTTGCACAGCTCCGCCGCGAGCAAATGGCAATGGAACCGGCTGCGGGCTCCTTGGGCGGGGCGCTATAGGACCCTGGCGCTCGATTTGTGGGGCTACGGCGAAACGCCGATGCCCGCGAATCCGGAGGATTTTCGGATCGATGACGAGATCAAGCTCGCCAAGCGGCTGCTCGAGCGCGTCGCGGGCCCGGCGGACGTCATCGGCCACTCCTACGGCGGCGTGGTCGCCCTGGAGCTGGCGCTTCGAGAGCCGTTGCTGGTTCGGAATGTGATCGTCCATGAACCCGTTCTATTCCATCTACTTCGGGGCACGGAGTTCAACCTTGAACTAGAGGAGATTTCAGCGATTGCCCGGCGGACAGCCGCCGAAGTCGAAGCCGGACGCCCAGCGGCGGCGGCGGCGCTGTTCGTCGACTATTGGAACGGGGCAGGCGCCTGGCGAGCGATCCCGCCCGACAAACAGGCGCGGGCGGCCGCGATGGCGGTGAAGGCTCCGCTGGATTTTCGGGCGCTTTTCTCGCTCGAAACGCCGCTCGAGCGTTATGCCGACCTCCGCGGGCGGGCGTTGGTGACGGCGGGCGCGGCGACTCGCGCTCCCGCGCTGCGGGTCGCGGAATTGCTGGGTCGAGCCTGGGGAGCGGAAGCGCTGAAGGTCATCGCTGGAGCGGGCCATATGGCGCCGATTGTCGAGCCGGAGAAGTTGAGGCCGGTAATCGAGCCAATGCTGGCGGACCCGGTGTAGCGCGCATTTGCACCAATGTCTTATAATGGAGGCTCAAAAGATCTGACTGCCTTACGCTAAGATTCAGAAGCCAATATGCCCGCCGCCCAAGTCGAAACCCGCGAATTTCAAGCCGAAACCAAGAAGCTCCTCGATCTCGTCATCCACTCGCTCTATACGAACAAGGAGATCTTCCTGCGAGAGTTGATCTCGAACGCCTCCGACGCGCTCGATCGGCTGCGCTTCGAGGCGCTGACCAACCCCAAGCTGAGCGCGGAAGGCGAAGACCTCGAGATTCGGCTGACGCCCGACTTGGCCAAGCGCACGCTGACGGTCTCGGACAACGGCATCGGCATGAGCCGGCAGGAAGTGATCGACAACATCGGCTCGATCGCCAAATCCGGCACGCGCGAGATCGTCGAGAAGCTGAAGAAGGCGAAGGAATCGGGGGCGCCGCCGGAGCTGATCGGGAACTTCGGAGTCGGCTTCTATTCGGCATTCATGGTCGCGGACAAGGTCATCGTCGAGACGCGCAAGGCCGGCGAGGACGAAGCGACGCGCTGGGAGTCGCGCGCCGACGGCACGTATACGATTGCGCCGGGCGAACGCCGCAAACACGGGACTTCGGTGACGCTCGAGCTCAAGCCGGCCGACGCCGACGCGGGCATCGAGGACTACACCAACGAGTGGACCCTCGAGAGCATCGTCAAACGCCACTCGGACTTCATCAGCTACCCGGTGCGCCTGAAGGTGACTCGCGAGGAGAAAGAGAAGGATGCCAAGGGCATCGTCAAGCCGGACGGGACGACCTCGATCGTCACCGAAGACAAGACGCTCAACTCGCAGACGCCGATCTGGGCGCGTTCGGAGTCGGACGTCAGCGACGAAGAATACAACGAGTTCTACCAGCACTTGACGGGCGATTGGGAGGAGCCGTTGTTGCGGCTGGCGCTGAAGGCCGAAGGCGTGTCCGAATACCAATCGCTGCTCTACATTCCCTCGCGCAGCCCACAAGACCTTTACTACTACAACTCCGAGTACGGGCTGCGACTCTACGCCAAGCGCGTGATGATCATGGAGCGCAGCGAGGAGCTGCTGCCGCGCTGGCTGCGCTTTGTGCAGGGGGTCGTCGATGCGGCCGACCTGCCGCTCAACGTGTCGCGCCAGATGCTGCAAGAGAGCCGCCATGTCGCGCAGATCCGCAAATGGCTGACGCGCAAGGCGCTCGACGCGCTGGCGTCGCTGCAGCAGGACGAGCCGGACAAGTACCGTACGTTCTGGGAGCAGTTCGGCAAGGCCGTCAAGGAAGGCCTGACGACCGAGTTCCAGCACAAGGACCGGCTCACGAAGCTGCTGCAATTCCCAACGTCGGCCGACGCGTCAAAGGACGCGACTCTCGACGAATACGTCGCGCGGATGAAGGAAGGCCAGCAAGAGATCTACTACCTGTCGGGCGAGTCGCGGGCCATGTGCGAAAACTCCCCGCTGCTCGAAGCTTTCAACACGAAGGGATACGAGGTATTGTTCCTGACCGACGCGGTGGACGAGCTCGTGATGCAGTACTTACCTGAGTACGACGGCAAGAAGCTCAAGTCGGTCGCCAAGGGCGAAGTCAACCTCGGCTCCGAGGAAGAAAAGAAAAAGGCCGAGGAAGACCTCAAGCAAACGGCCGAGCATCACAAGGGTCTGCTCGACTTTTTGCAGGGCCGCCTGAACGAGCACGTCAAGAAGGTTCGGCTCTCGCATCGGCTCACCGAATCGCCGGCTTGTCTTGCGACCGATGAGCACGATATGAGCCCTCAGATGGAGCGCTTAATGCGCCTGAGCCAAGGCGAAGGCGCGCCGCGCCAAAAGCGCATCTTGGAGCTCAACCCGAAGCACGCGATCGTGCAGAAGCTGCAACATCGCTACGACGTCGACGCCAACGATCCGCTGCTGCCCGAGTACGCGGAATTGCTTTACGGCTACGCCGCCCTGGCCGAGGGGGCGGAGATGCCCGATCCCGTCCGATTCAACAAGTTGTTGGCGACCTTGATGGCGCGCAGCGCCTGAGCGAGAGAAGCCGCTCAGTCGCGATCGTCAGCGTAGTCGTCAGCGTCCTCGTCTTCGTCTTCGAAAGCGACGAGCCCGTCGGGCTCGTCGCCGTTGAGGTAAGGCCCGGCTTCCTCGTCCTCGAAGTCTTCCAGCCGCTCGATGATGGCTTCTTCGATGAAGCCCTCCATCTCGGCCGCGCCGACGGCGGCTTGGAGGCGATCATAGAGTTCTTGATCCAGATTGATGTTGACACGAGGCATCGCGTATTCCCCCGCTGCTTCCACGCCTCATCTTCGGTCGTCCGAACAGCGCCTCGGCGTCGCTCGTTGAGGCGAATTTCAGACGTAATTTTACAGGAGCCGATCGAACTTCCAGCGGAGCTGCTTGAGCATCGCGAGGAACAGATGGCCGTCGGCGGGCGCCAAGCGCAGGCGGCCCACCCAGCGACGTACCTTTTGAGTCTGGTCGGCGGCGGCGGCGGCGTTGAAGATGAAGCCGCTCTGCTCAAGCAGGGGCAGCAGGAGATCGAGCACTCGGGCGCGTTCGGCCGCGGGAATCGTCGCGGGAGTCTTGAGCTCCGGGACCGGCTGGGCGCGGCGTGCGATCTCGTAGCAAATCACCGCGACCGCCTGGCCCAGGTTCATCGAGGGACAGTCGGGAGCGGTGGGGATCGTGAGGATCCAATCGCAATAAGAAAGATCTTCGCGCGAGAGGCCGTATTTCTCCGGGCCGAACACGAGGGCGGCCGGGACGGTCTTCGAGATGCGTGCGAATCACGGTCGCGGCGAGCGGGGCCTCGCGATGCACGATGTCGGTCGAGCGCCCGGCGAGCGACGCGGTGCCGACGACGAGGGAGGCTTCGCCGAGCGCTTCGGCGCGGTCCGAGGTCACGCGCGCCCTTTCCAGAACGCCGGCCGCGCCCATCGCCGACTTCGCTTCCCGGAACGCCCGCACGTAGGGATCGACAAGCCACAACTCGTCAAATCCGAAATTGAGCATGGCGCGCGCGGCGGCGCCGATATTGAGCGGGTTGCGGGGTTCGAACAAGACCACCCGCAAGCGCTGATTCCAGGGCGACTTGGGCAAGGCCAGTCCCTATAATAGGTGGGATATGTTCGATCTGTTTCGCAGCCAGCAGAAGGCTGTTAAGTATTTTCTGACGTTCCTGCTCAGCATGGTCGCGCTGTCGATGGTCATCACGCTGATCCCGGGGCTGTTCTCGACTCCTTCGGTCGACCTCAACGACCCGGTGCTCGCCGACGTTGGTGACGAGAGCGTAACGATAAACGACGTGCAGGAGACGTTGCAGGAATATCAGATGACCGGTCAGGCCCGCCCGGAAAACATGGGGATGATCGCGCAGCAGGTCATTGAAACGCAGATCGGCAACAAAGTACTGATGCAAGAAGCGCAGGAATTGGGCATCAAGCCGACACAGAAGGAGCTCGCCGATTGGATCCGCGACCAAATGCCGTTTCTGTGGCAGGGCGGAGAGTTCAACGGACAACAGTACGCGGCGATGATCCAACAGCGCTTCCGCACGTCGGTGCCCAGTTTTGAAGCGCGCCTGCTCCAAGATTTGACGATCCAGAATCGCCTGAAGCCGCTGGTCACCGACAACATCGTGATGACCGAGGAAGAAGTCAAGCAAGCATATCGCCGTGAGAACGAGACGGCTCAGATTCGCTTCGCCGTCGTGAACAGCGCCGATTTCCGGTCGAAAGTCGAAGTGACGGACGAGAAGCTGGCGCAACACTTCGAGGCCAACAAGATTCGCTATCGGATTGCGGAGAAGGTCTCGTTGAAGCTGATCACGTTGACGGCGAAGGCGGCGCCGCCGGCCGAGGTCTCCGAAGCCGAGATCCAGAACTACTACCAGCAAAACATGTACCGGTTCGAAACGCAGAACCGCGTCCTGGCGAGCCACATCCTGTTCATGACAATCGACCCGGATACGGGTCAGCCGCTGCCCGATGACCAAATCGCCGCCAAGGAGAAGCTGGCGCACGAAGTGCTGGAGAAGGTCAAGGCGGGGGGCGACTTCGCCGAACTGGCGAAGCAGTACTCGGAAGACCCGGGCAACAAGGACCAAGGCGGCGATCTGGGGTGGGTCACGACCGGTCAGATGGCGCCGTCCTTCGAGCAAGCGACCTTCGCCCTCAAGGAAGGCGAGGTCAGCGACGTTGTGAAGACGGAGTTCGGCTTCCACATCATCGAGGCGCGCAAGAAGGACGCCGCGGTCCGCAAACCGTTGGATGAGGTCCGCGATGAAATCATCGCCGACATCCGCGCCGAACGAGCGGAGGAAGCGCAATACGAACGTGCCGATGAAGCGGCGCGACGGCTCCAGGACGCGGGACCCGATAAGATCGACCAAGTCGCCGCCGAGCTGGGCTTGCCGGTTCAGACCAAGGAAAATATCGCCCGGTTTGAATTGTCGTCGGCGATTCCTTCGCCGACCCCGCAGATCGTGCAGCAGTTGACTTCCGCGCAGCCCGGCGACGTCTTGACGCACACGACCGATGACAAGACGATCTTCATCGCGGTCTCGTCGATTACTCCGGCGCGCGACGCGACGCTCGACGAAGTGCGTGACAAGGTCCGCAACGACTACATCCAAAGCCAGATCGGCGTCTTGGCCCGCGATCGCGCCGAGGAATTGCTGAAGGCGGCACGCGACGCGGGCGGACTGCAACAAGTCGCCGGACGCTTCGACGTGAAGGTGCAAGAGAGCAACTTCTTCAGGCGCGACGGTCAAATCAACGGGTTTACGGGCGGGGCCGCGATTGCCGCGACAGTTTTCAACGCCGATCCGGGGACCCTGGGCGGGCCGGTTTCGACCGGAACCGGCGCGGGCGTTTACGAAGTCGTGGCGCGCCAGGAAGCCGACATGACGCAGTACTTCGACAAACGTCAAGAGATCCGCAGCCGGATATTGGAAGCGCGGCAAGATGAGATGTTCAAAATCTTCCAGAGTCATGCGATCAAGCGCTACGAGGACGACGGCAAGATCAAGCGTTACGACAATCGCATCGCGCAGTACATCCAATCCATGTCGCGGAGTCGCTAGCCGTCCAAGGGGCGTTGCGAAGAATTCAGCGGGGCCTGCGCCCCGCTGTTTCTTTTGCGCCGCAAGCCGTCAGCGCGCCTTGACGAAGCGAACCTGCTCGAGGCGACTGAGTTGTTGAAGGTTTTCAACCGGGATCTTCCCGATGAGAATCTTGGACACCAACGTCCCTTTGGAGACCTCAAAGCCGAGCTTGCGAAGCGCCTCGAGAGCCGCGGCTGAAGGTTCGCTGAGCCAAACCTCGACCGTGACTTTGCGGCCGGATTGACCGATCAGGGCGCGGAGCGTTGCGTCCAGCTTTTCGAGCGCGGCGGCGGCTTCGAGCTCTTTCTGATCCGTCGGCTCCCGATTGATCCGGCCCTCGACCGCCCCCGCGGGGCGAGGCGCCGGGGGCGCGTCGACGCGGTTCACTGCGGAGAGGCCGATCGAGGGCGCCAGTTGCCTGCGCGACTTCGCCACGACCTGGGCGACGTCCCGCTCTTGACGGTCGCCGAAGACGCCTTCGTAGCTGACGCCTGCGGGCATTTCGACCGGGACTTGCACGACCCGCGGACGGCCGCCCGCGGTGACCGTGCGCTCCTCGACCGCGACAAACGAGGTGAACTGCGTCATGAGACGGTATCGCAGGCCGAGCGCGGTGATCTCTCGCTCGATTTCGGGCTCCGCCGCGCCGTTTTGGATGCCGGCGAAGTCGCGCTGCATCAAGGCGTCGATCTTGGTGCGGGCCCACAAGGTCGCAACGACCGGGTGATCCTCAGCGCGGCCGCTGAAGTCGACCTCGACCGACCGCTCGAAGGGCCGGCCCGACATCTTGCCGGTCAGCTTGATCCGGCCTCGAACGGGGGCCGCATAGCGGCCGGTCACGACGACCGGCTTGGCGCTGAACAGGTCGGGAATGCGCTTGGGGTAGACGTCCGCGACCGGCAAGTCGCCGAAGTCGAGGGCGATGTCGGTCAGCAGCGGGTTTCGGATGCGCTCGTGGAAGCGTCGCGCCGCCGCCGAGCCGTCGTCCTGTAAACCGACGAATTCGGCTTCGCCGCGGCTGAGCTCGGCCATCTTGCCGAGCAGAAAGCGGTTGACCGAGGAGCCGATGCCGAACGAGAAGACCCTGGCGTTGGGGTGCTTTTGAATCTCGTCGAGAATCGCCATGTCGTTGCCGACGTAGCCGTCGGTCATGAAGCAGACGATGCGCACATGCTCCTGAGAGTCGGACGGTGAGAGCGCGGTGCGGATCGCCGTCATCATTTCGGTGCCGCCGCCGCCCTGGCGGGATTCGAGGAAGCGCTGGGCGTGGTCGAGATTGGCGGCCGTGGCGGGAACAGGTTCGCGGAACAGCACCTTGGTCTCGCCCGCGAAGGTGATCAGGTTGAAGGTGTCGCGCGGATAGAGCCCTTCGAGCGCGAGCTTCATCGTTTCCTTGGCCTTTTCGATGGGGAATCCGCTCATCGAGCCGGAGGTGTCGAGCACAAACACCAGCTCCTTGGGCGTCACGTCTTCGACCGTGACCCGCTTGGGCGGTTGCAGAATCATCGTGAAGTAGCCGCCGTCGCTCGAGTGGTGCGACAGGACGGCGTCCTCGATTTGCTTGCCCGCGACGTCGTAGCGCAGCAGGAAGTCCTTGTTCGGGACGACCGACTTGCGCGTCAGCCGAACGGCGGCCGTCGAGTTTGCGGGCCGGTCGATCAGAACGTCATGCGTCGGCGAGCGAACGGCTTGAATGGGCAGGCCGGCGTCGATCGAGACGTCGATCGAGATGTCGTGACCGGCGCGGGTCCCGGGAGGGGTCACCGGGGGCGTGATGCGCGAGGCGTCGGGAACTTGGTCGGTGTCGGGCGCCCAGCCGCCGCCTTGCTTCCCCGTCGCGGCGCCCGGGATGTAGCGCGGTCCGACGACCATCGGAAAGCCGAACTCGTAGGACCCTTCGTCATAGGCCAGGCGCTCAACGTAGCTGATCTCGACCAGAATTTCTTCGCCGGGCGGGATGTTCGTGACGGCCTGGGTGAAGATATTGGGCCGCTCCTGATCGAGCAGCGCCGCGGTCTTGCCGGCGTTGCGGGCGTCTTCGTAGATCTTGCGAGCCTCGTCGCGACGCTTGATCAGCCCCCGGACGGTACGCTCGCCGATGCGGATCGTCATATCGTCGACCGCGCTTTCGGCCGGCAACGGGAAGGTGTAGACCGCCTCGATGGGCTCATCGAAGGGGTTCTGGAAGCGTTGAACGACCTTGACACGGGCCAGAAACCCGCTGATTTTCGCCTCGACGGCCGTGTTCCGGAGCGGACAAGACGGTCCGGGCCGGCCCTGGTCGTCGAGAACGACCAATTCCCCGGCCCCGGACGATTCCTGGCGGAGGGCCTCTCCTCTCTCCGCAGCGTTTAGAAAGCAGAACAATGCTGGTGCAACGAGCGGAAAAAGGGCAAGATAGAGAAAGAGCTTTCGATTTCGCATCACGCGACTCCTTTGGCTTGCCTGGAGCAAGCGGTTTTTAGAATGGTTCGCCTGACGGATCCGTCACCCTGCAACGCAGGAGGCTCTACTCGGTTGACTGAATTCGGGGAGGAGCCGTGCACCAAAAGCGCGCGGACGGTCAAAAGTTGCTCAAATCGAGAAAAGGCGTAAACAAAATCGACTCCCAGACGTCTGTTCAAGATGAGCGGACCGTGGCGGCGCGCTCTCCCCGGCTAATTTTCTGGGAACATCGGCGTTCCCCGTACCGTAATGGGATTGACTGAGCAAAAGCACATGAGGGTCCGTCTCGTACTACCATCCGATGGCCGCGCCTCCAGAGGCGCCGTTTACGGTTTCTTGCTCTTTCTCGTCGTTTTGGGAGGAGGCTTCTACTACTTCCACCAGAACTACGAGATCAAAGAGGGCAGCGTCCAAGCGAAGTCGAAGGCGGCGGAGAAGACGGCGAGCGAGAAGAAGGCCGACGAGGCCACGCCTATCCGCGTGAGCGCGGCGACGGTGGGTTCGATCGACTCGCACGTCGCGTCGACGGCCAACCTGCGCGCCTTGCGGAACGTATCCCTGCTGTCACAAGCGACGGGGGTCGTGGAAAAGATCTTCGTCGAAGAAGGCAATTTCGTCCAACAGGGCAAGCTGCTGTGCTTGCTCGACGACCGCGAGCTGCAGATCGACCTCGAGCTCGCCAAGCAGCGCTTGGAGCAGACGAAAGTGCAGCTCGAGAGCGCTCGCATCACCAAAGACAAAATCGCCTCGCAGATCGGCGCGAAGCAGTCGGAGTTGGAGCGCAACACGAAAGCGCTGCAGGAAGGGTTGGTGAGCGACACCGACGTGGAGTTGCTCAAGAATCAGCTCGAGGAGCTCAAGCACGACGAGCGCGCCCAAGGGGCGGCTGTTCGCGAGAGCGAATATCACGTCGATGAGCTGTCCGCCGAGATCGACAAGGTGCAGGTGCAAATCCAGCACACCCGGATCACCGCTCCCTTCCCCGGGCGCATCGTGGAGCGGACGGTCGAGCTGGGACAGACGATCCGCGCCAACGACCCGCTGTTCAAGCTGGCGTCGTTTTCGCCGCTTTACGCGGACGTTTTCATCTCCGAGCTCGACTCGCGCCGCGTCAAGCCGGGACAAGACGTGAGGGTCACGCTCGATACGGCCGGCGACAACGTCAGCCTCGGCAAGGTCGTGCGGGTGAGTCCGGTCGTAGACGACGCGACCGGCACCGTCAAAGTGACGGCCGAGCTGCGCAATCCGGCGGCCGCATTGCGGCCGGGTGCGTTTGTGCGCGTGAGCATCAAGACCGACACGGTTGCGGACGCCGTCTTGATTCCGAAATCCGCCGTCCTTGAAGAGGACGGCGAAAGCTACGTGTTCATCGCCGACGGCGAAACCGCCCGCCGCAAGAAGGTCGAGCTCGGCTACGAGAGCGGCGCTTCGGTCGAGGTGCGGTCGGGCGTCTCGGCAGGCGACCGAGTCGTTGTCGCCGGTCAAGGGTCGCTGAAAGAAGGCGACAAGACGAAAGTAATGGAGTCGTGACTTTTGAGTGAATGGTGAGCGGTGAGCAGTAAGCCGTTCAAGACGGTCGACTGACGCCTTCCACGGTTCACCGCTCACAGTTTGTTGTTCACCTGCCATGAACTTCACGCGTACAGCCATCAATCGCCCGGTCACGGTTTCGATGTTTTGCGTGGCCGTGGGTTTGTTCGGGTTCGTCTCGCTCAACCGGCTGGCGCTGAACCTGCTGCCCGACATCTCCTATCCCTCCCTCACCATTCAGACCGAGTATGAAGACGCGGCGCCGGAAGAGATCGAGGCGCTCGTCACGCGGCCGGTCGAAGAAGCGGTCGGCGTCGTTTCGGGCCTAACGCGGCTGAGTTCCGTCTCGCGGCCCGGCCAGTCCGAGGTCGTCCTCGAATTCGCCTGGGACGTCAACATGGACATGGCTTCGATGGACGTCCGCGAGAAGCTGGATCTGCTGAATCTGCCCGAGGACGTCAAGAAGCCGGTGATCCTGCGCTTCGACCCCTCTTACGACCCGATCATGCGGCTGCAGCTCTACGGCGGCACGAGCCTGAGCCGGCTGCGCACCATCGCCGACGAGGAGCTCAAGAAGCGCCTCGAGTCGGTCGACGGCGTCGCGGCGGTCAAGGTCGCCGGCGGTCGCGAGGAACAGATCCGCATCGAGATCGACGAGAAGAAGCTCGCCGATCTCGGCATCCCGATCACCGAAGTCACCGACATCCTGCAGAAGGAGAACCTCAACCAAGCCAGCGGCTCGCTGTACGATCTCGACGCCAACTATCTGGTGCGGATGTTGAACGAGTTCCGCACGGTCGATGAAATCCGAAACCTGATCGTCCGCGACCAGAACGGCCGCAAGATCGTGCTGGGCGATGTCGCCAAGGTCTGGCGCGGCGCGAAGGATCGCACAGTTATCGCGCGCTACAACGGCTCGGAGAGCGTCGAGCTGGCGGTCTATAAAGAGGGCGACGCGAACACCGTGACGGTCGCCAAGGCCGTGCAGGCGCGGCTGGACTCGCTCAAGACCGACAAGAGCTTTCCCCAGGGCCTGAGTTGGGCGGTCGTTTTCAATCAGGCGACGTTCATTTCGGAGAGCGTCAGCAACGTGCTCAACGCCGCGATCGTGGGCGGACTGCTGGCGACGATCATCCTGTTCGTCTTTCTCCGCGACCTGCGCAGCACGATCATCATCGGCCTGTCGATCCCGATCTCGATTCTGGCGACGTTCGCGGCGATGTTCCAGACCGGGATCACGCTCAACATCATGTCTCTGGGAGGCGTGGCGCTCGGCGTCGGCATGTTGGTGGACAACTCGATCGTCGTGCTGGAGGCGATCGACCGCTACCGCCGCGAAGGCGGGAGCCTGGCCGACCAGGTCTATCGCGGAACCAAGGAAGTTTCGATGGCGGTGACGGCGTCGACGCTAACGACCGTGGCGGTGTTCTTGCCGCTGGTCTTTGTCGAAGGCATCGCGGGCCAACTCTTCACCGACCAAGCGTTGACGATCACGTACTCGCTGGTAGCCTCGCTGATCGTCGCGCTTACTTTCATCCCCATGGCTTTGGCCGTAACGATGGGACGGCCCGAGGACGCCGCGGCGGCGAGCGCCGCGAAAGCGCCGCCTCCCGAGACGTTCTGGGGCAAGGCGATGGCGATGGGTCGTCGCGTGTTGAGCTTCCTGTTCGTCGACGTGGCGCGCACCATCGTCAGCGACATCCGGCGGGGCGTGCGCTGGGTCGGGTCGGTCATCATGTTCGTCCTCGACCCGCTGCTCAACCGCTTCGACAGGGGCTTTCAGAGCGTCAACGACGCGTATCCCAGGGGGCTGCGGTGGTCGCTCGATCACAAGGGCGCGGTCTTCGGCTTCACTCTGGCTTCGGCTCTTTTGGCGGCCCTGATCGTCGGACACCTGGGCGGAGAGCTGATTCCGCCGATGAGCCAGGGCGAGTTCAGCTTCGAAATTCAAATGCCCGAGGGCGCCCCTCTGGAGCGGACGGACTCGATTCTCAAGCAGGTCGAGGCGCGCGTGCAGGAGATGCCGACCGTGGCCTCGGTCTTCTCGAGCGTCGGCGGCAGCCAAAAGAATCAATTCTCGACCGGCGCCGTCGAGGAGAACTTCGGCCAGCTTTACGTGGTGATGAAGGACAAGTCCGACAAGCAGGCGGAGGCGCACACGATCGACGACATTCGCACCGAGTTGTCGCGCTATCCCGAACTGCTGCATACCTTCAGTCGGCCGACCCTGTTCAGCTTCAAGACGCCGGTCGAGGTCGAGATTTACGCCTTTGACCTCGACGAGCAACGCCAAGCGGCCGAAAAGATCGCCGCACGCCTCGAGCAAATCCCCGGACTCAGCGACGTGCAGACGACCACGAAACTCGGCAGTCCCGAGGTGCAAGTGCGCTTCGACCGCCTGCGACTCGCTCGGCTGGGCCTCGAAGAGAACCAGGTGGCGCAAGTGCTGCGGAACAAGATCCGCGGCGACGTGGCCTCGCGCTACCGCGAGGGCGACCGCCAGATCGACATCCTGGTGCGCGCCGACGAGGCCGACCGCAACGCCCTTGCCGACCTGGGCAACCTGATCGTCAACGCTCCCAAGCAGCAGGGTCAGCAAAACAACGCCGGCGGCGCCGGCTCCAACGACAACAACCAGCAGCAGGGCCTGTCCCAGCAGCAACAGACGCAAACGCAGCAGCAGCAACAGCAACAACAACAGGGCGCCCAAGCGAATCAGCAGCCAGGGCAGCAGGCCGGCGCCAATTTCGTGTCGATCCGTCTCAACCAGGTCGCCTCGATCGCCATGGCCCGCGGACCGAGCGAGATTCAACGCATCCGCTCGCAACGGGCGGCCATCGTCTCGGCCAATCTCACCGGGCGCGACCTGAACAGCGTGTCGGCCGACATCCGCGACGCGCTCAGCGATCTGCGCGGCGAATTGCCGCCCGACGTGACCGTGGCCCTGGGCGGTCAAAACGAAGAGCTGCGCACCTCGTATCGCAGCCTGATGTTCGCGCTAGGGCTCGCGATCTTCCTGGTGTATCTGGTGATGGCGTCGCAGTTCGAGTCTCTGATTCACCCGTTCATCATCCTTTTCACCGTGCCGTTGGCGCTGGTGGGCGTGGTCTTCGCGCTGGGCCTCACGAATACGGCCGTGAGCGTGGTCGTGATGCTGGGCGTCATCATTTTGGCCGGCATCGTAGTAAATAACGCGATCGTGCTGATCGACTACGCCAACCAGTTGCGGCTGGAAGGATATACCAAGCGCGAAGCGTTGGTGCAGGCGGGTCAGGTGCGCTTGCGCCCCATCGTGATGACCACGCTGACCACCGTGCTGGGCCTGGCGCCGATGGCGTTAGGCTTCGGCGAAGGCGCGGAGATCCGCACGCCGATGGCGATCGCGGTCATGGGCGGGTTGACCTTCTCCACGCTGTTGACCCTGGTCCTGATTCCGGTGGTCTACGAGTTGGCCGATCGAAAGGTCTACGCGGCCGACCGGCAGTCGGTTCACGACGAGCCGATTGAAGGGGCTTTGCAGGGAGCGGATTAGCTTGGGTTGGAACGCACGAGCGGCGAGGCGCGCATGAACAGCGATCAACAGCTACGCGACGAGCTCGACGGCGCCGGCGAAACCGGGTCGGCGATCGCGTCGTTCTCCATTCGCCGCCCGGTGACGGTGATGATGATCTTCCTGTCGATGATCGCCCTCGGGCTGATCTCGCTCGGCAAGATCCCGCTGGTGCTGCTGCCGAACGTCACCTTTCCCGGCCTATTCATCTACGTCCCGTACGCCAACGCCACGCCGGAACAGATCCAGGAATCGATTACGCGGCCCATAGAAGAGGCGATGGCGACGATTCCGGGCGTCGAGCGGATGTCGTCGAATTCGGCGCTCGGACTCAGCCGAAATCGGACTGTTCTTCAACTGGGACACCGATATTGGCCTGGCTCGCTCAGAGATTCGCGAGAAGCTCGACCAGGTGCGCGCCGACCTGCCCGACGATGTGCGGGAAGTTTACGTGCGCGGCTTCAACACCGACGACATCCCGATCATCGAGGGCGTCATTTCGTCGAAGCGGGATTTGCGGTCGTCCTATGACTTCCTCGACGTGAAGCTCAAAAAGCCCCTCGAGCGCATCCCGGGCGTGGCGGAAACCGAGCTTTGGGGCGTGAATCGGCAGCAGCTCGACGTCTATCTGCGGCTCGACGACATCAAGCGCTACAAGGTGGATGTCGGACGTCTGTTCCGCACGCTCAACGCGACGAACACAAACGTGTCGCTCGGGACTCTCAACGACGGCGATTCGCGCCATGGCGCGATCGCCAAGAGCGCGATCGAGTCCGTTGACGACGTGGCGAAGTTTCCGGTCAACGACCGCGGACTCGAGCTGCAGGACATCGCCGACGTCGTGTTCGACGAGCCGATCCGCAACAACGGTCAGCACTTGAACGGCTCGTACGCCGTCGGCTTCAGCATCCGCAAATCCTCCGAGGCGAACACGGTTGAAGCCGTCAGGAGCGCGATGACCTACATCGATTCGCTCAAGGACGATCCCGATTTCGCCGGCATGGAGGTCCACATCTGGCACAACGCCGGGGACGAGATCACGAAATCGCTCAGCGGTCTGCTGCAGGCCGGGGCCATCGGCGCGCTGCTGGCCGTCGTGACGCTGTACTTGTTCCTGCGGCGCATCGGCCCGAGCCTGGCGATCGGGCTGGCGATTCCCTTCTCGGTCACGGCGGCGGTCGGGTTCATCTACCTGTGGGGCGGCACGCTCAACGTGCTCTCGATGATGGGCTTGATGCTCTCGACCGGCATGCTGGTCGACAACGCCGTAGTGGTGCTCGAATCGATCTATCAGAAGCTCGAGAAGGGCGTGCCGCGTATCGAGGCCGCGACGCGTGGAGCCGGCGAGGTGACGACGGCGGTGGTGGCGGCGACCTTGACGACGATCATCGTGTTCGTGCCTCTGGTGTTCGGCAAATCGTCGCAATTCTCGATCTGGTTCGGCCATGCGGGGTCGGCGATCATCACCGCGCTGCTGTGCTCGCTGTTCATCTCGCTCACCTTGATTCCGCTCTTCATGGGGCGCTATCTCAAGTTGAGCATCGGAGAGGGATTGCCGGGGCAGGGCGCGCGCGACCGCATCACCGAGCTTTACTTGAAGACCGTGCAATGGCCACTGCAACATCGCTTCCTGACCGGCTTCTTGCTGGTGCCGTTGCTGATCGGCGGCTCCGTCTACGGTTTGCGCGAATGGGTGCCCGACAACACGCCCGAGGCGCAGGACCAGAACCGGCTGTCGATCCAATACGACTTTTCGGAGAACTACCACTACGCCAAGATCGAGCAGGAGTACGTCGGCGCGATCGAGGACTTCCTGAAGAAGAACAAAGAGCGGTTCAAGATCAAGGACTACATGAGCCGCTACAACAACAATTACGCGGAGACGTCGGTCTACTTCGACAAGGACGCGGTGACGATCGACGAGCTGCAGGATATCCGCAAGAAGATCGGCGAGACCCTGCCGGTGGTTCCGGGTGCGGAGATTCGCCTCGCCGGCGGCGAGAACGGCGGGCCCGACAGCGGCTGGATCACGGCGAACATCCTCGGCGAGGATCCGACCAAGCTCGTTGAGATCGCTTCGGCGCTGCGGACCAAGTTACTCAACAACAAGGACTTCGGCGAAGTCAATACAGCTCTCCAGGAAGGCCAGGAAGAGGTGCAGGTGCGGCTCGACCGCGCCAAGGCCCGCAAATTCGGCCTCTCGCCTGAAACCGTCTCGCAAGTGCTCGGCATCGTCGTCCGCGCGCAGCAGATGCGCGGCTTCCGTACGCCCAAGGGCGAGGTGGAGATGTGGCTGCGCATCGATCCCAACGACATGCAGAGCTTGTCGGACTTGCGCTCGATCATCGTGGGCGCGGGGCTCGACGGCAAGCCGATTGCGCTCGATCAGGTCGCCGATTTCAGTATGGAGACGGCGCCGGCGCGCATTAGCCGTGAGAACCGTCAAACCTACACGTTCTTGGCGGCGCTGTGGGCCGGAGACAAGAAGGACGAAGGCCGCGAGGCATTCAAGAAGGTCCTCGACTCCTACGATTACCCGGCGGGTTACGGCTGGAGCTTCGGCTTCTGGACGATGCGCGGCGACCGCGACGACAAGGAAGCCCTGTTCGACTTGGCCTTGTCCCTGTTCATGGTCTACTTCGTGATGGCGTCGCTTTTCGAGTCTCTGGCGCATCCGTTCTCGATCATGATCTCGTTGCCGTTCGCGGTGGTGGGCGTCGTGGCGATGTTGATCGTCACGCATACGCCCTTCAACATGATGGCGATGATCGGCGCGTTCGTGTTGGTGGGAGTCGTGGTAAACAACGGCATCGTGCTGCTCGACCACGTCAACAACCTCCGCAGGCGCGGGCTGGAGCGAAACGAGGCGATCATCGAGGGCTGCCGCGAGCGTCTGCGGCCGATCGTCATGACCGCCACGACGACGATCGTGGGGATGGTTCCGCTGGCGTTCGGCAACAGCGGCTTCTTCGACATGCAGTACTTCCCGATGGCGCGCACCATCATGGGAGGCTTGCTGGCGTCGACCGTGCTGACGCTGATCGTCCTGCCCACCTATTACACGCTCGTCGACGATTTCGGCGAGTGGATTCGGCGCACTTGGATGACGACCGGGCCGCGCGAACGGGAAGCCCCGGCCGTCGGCGACTAGGCGAACGGCGCACGGCTCCGCGCCCGATCTGTTTTCGCGTCTCCGAGGCGCTAAACTGACCGCATGTTGTCTCGCAGAACGCTGCTTGCCGCCGCGGGAGCATTCGCCGCTACGGCCGGCCGCGCCCGCTCCGCCGAAAGGGCTCGCATCACCAAGGGCGTTCTAAGCTCGATGCTCCCCAAGGAACTTTCTCTCGAAGATCGCTTCAAGCTCGCCGTCGACGTCGGCTTCCCCGTCATGGAGGAGCGCACCGTCGACTCCATGGAAGAGGCCAAAGGCATCAAGGCAGCGGCCGATCACGCCGGTCTCCGCATCCACTCCGTAATGAATCAGGCGCACTGGCGCTACCCGCTGTCGAGCCCCGACCCGGCGGATGTCGATACGAGCGTCAAGGGCATGGAGGCTTCCCTCGCTCAAGCCAAGTTTTGGGGCGCCGACACGGTCCTGCTGGTCCCGGCGGTCGTCCGCGAGGACACCACGTACGAGCAGGCCTGGGAGCGCTCGCAGAAGGTCATTCGCGAGCGCATCCTGCCGGTCGCCGAGAAGCACGAAATCATCGTCGCGATGGAAGAAGTCTGGAACAAGTTCCTGCTGACGCCGCGCGATTACGTACAGTACATCGACGAGTTCAAGCACCCGCTCGTGCGCAGCTACTTCGACGTCGGCAACGTGGTGCACTACGGCGTGCCGCAGCAGTGGATTCGCGCCGTCGGCAATCGCATCGTCAAGCTTCACCTCAAGGACTACTCGCGCGCGAAAGGATTTACGAATCTGGGGGACGCCGGCGAGGGCGGCATCGACTGGCACGAGATCCGCAAAGCTCTCGACGACGTTTCGTACACGGGCGTGGCGACGGTCGAGCTTAGCGGCGGCGACCGGGAGTACTTGGCGGACGTTTCCAAACGCGTCGATCGGCTGCTCGAACTGTAATGCTCTCAGCCCGCAGGTCCAATAGACGATGAACTGGAAGGGATTGACGCACAGCCTTTTGCGTTTCACCGCCGGCTTTCTGTTCTTGTGGCACGGCGCTCAAAAGCTGTTCGGGTTCGCCGGCGCGCAGCCCGTGGAGCTGGTCTCGCAGCTCGGACTCGGCGGCGTCATTGAATTTTTCGGCGGCGCGCTGATTTGCATCGGGCTGTTCACTCGCTGGGCGGCGTTCGTAGCGTCAGGCATGATGGCGGCGGCGTTCTGGCAGGTGCACGCATTCAACTCGGGCGCCTGGGAGCGGTTCGGCGCCCTGGGGCTGCATCCGCTGCTCAACGGCGGCGAGCTGGCCGTGCTCAACTGCTTCGTGTTTCTGTTCCTGTGGGCGAACGGACCCGGGGAGTATTCGATCGACGCCCGACGCGCCAAATCCTAGAGGCTGACGCCGTGGACTTCAAAGAGCAAGTCAAGTCGCAGGTCGACATCGTACGCGTCGTCGGCGACTACGTGCGCCTGCGCAAGAGCGGCCCGACGCGGTTCATGGGCCTGTGCCCGTTCCACTCCGAGAAGACGCCTTCGTTCTCTGTCGAAAGCCGCCTGCAGATCTACTACTGCTTCGGCTGCGGCAAGGGCGGCGACGTGTTCAACTTCGTGATGGAGCATCAGGGGCTGACGTTTTTCGAGGCCCTCAAGCTGCTCGCCGAGCAGCACGGCATTGCGGTGCCGGAGCGCCGCGATCCGGAAGCCTCCGACGCAGCGGTCGCCCTGCGCGAGGCGCTTTTCCGAGCGCACGAGATCGCCCAACAATACTTCGCCGAGCAGCTCAGGAGTCCCGCGGCCCGAGAAGCGCGCGACTACCTGTCTCGCCGCGGCCTGAGCGCGGAGACCATCGCGACGTTCGGCATCGGCTACGCGCCGGCGGGCAACCGCCTCAGCGGTTTGCTGCGCGGCAAGGGAATCAGCGAAGAGCACCTGCTCGAGTCGAGTCTGGCGGGCCGCTCGGAGGGCCGCGCCGGGCTGTACGATTTCTTTCGCGATCGGGTGACGTTTCCGATCCACAACCACGCCGGCAAGGTAATCGCCTTCGGGGCGCGCGCCTTGCGCGATGAGCAGACCCCGAAGTACCTCAACTCGGGGGCGACGAAGATCTACGACAAGAGCGCCGCGCTCTACAACCTGAATCGCGCCAAGGACGCCATGCGGCGCGACAACCGCGTCATCTTGGCGGAAGGCTACATGGATGTGATCGGCGTGGCGAATGCCGGCGTCGTCGGACGTGGTCGCCTGCTGCGGAACGCGTCTGACGCCGCAGCATGCGCGCCTCTTACGACGGCTGTGCGAGACCATCGTCATCAACTTCGATTCCGATGACGCGGGGCGGTCGGCCGCCGAGAAGTCGATCGAGTCGCTGCTGCATGAAGGCTTTCACATCCTAGTTTTGGAGCTGCCCGACGGCAAGGATCCTGACGAGTTTTGCCGCGAGCAAGGCGCGGACGCCTACCGCAATCTGCTCGACCAGGCGCCCGGATACTATGTTTGGCTCGCCGAACGCGCGCGCAAGCGTTTTGACATGAAGACGGCCGAGGGCCGCGTCGCGGCGTTCGAATTTCTCAAGCCAAGCGTGAACCTGGTGCCGGACCGCATCAAGCGCGCCGCCTTGGCGAACGATCTGGCCGACCATCTCGGGGTGGACGCCGGGTTGGTTCTCGAAGAGTTTCGCCGCGCCGCATCGGACCGCAGCCGACGTCCGTTGGCGCAGGCCCCGCGGCACACGCTGGCGCCGGGCGAGCGCTTGCTGCTGGAGTTGTTCCTCGAGTCGAAGGAAGCCCGCGACGAGATGCTCGAGGCGACGGCGACGTTGGCCGCGGAATCCGGATTGCTGTCGCAAGAGATGTTCAAGGCATTGCTGGCCGCGCACCGCGACGAAGAGCGGTTTCAGTACTCGGCTTTCGAGGCGAGGCTCGGGGAGCGCGACCGCGAGTCCGTCGCGCGGATCGTCTTCGATCGCGATCGCGGAACGTCGACGCTCGAGGACGGACGCCGCGCGTTGAGCGCGCTGCGTCAACAAAAACAGGAGCGACGTTACCGGGCCGTGCGGCGCGAGATCGCCGACGCTGAAAAATCCGGGGATAGGGGGAAGGCCTTAGAGCTACTGAGAGAAAAGAGCATGCTCGAAAAGGCGCTACGGTCCGCCGGTATGACGGCCGCGTCCTAGCGCGCGAGAGCCTAGTTGGTTTACGAGCGCTGAATTGGGGCTTTTGGCCTTGACAAGCGCCTTTTTTCGCTGGTGTAGAATGGGAGCGCCGGACGATCGATCGCCCGATATTGCACCTGCCCAAAGGCTGGCGTCGTGAAGCTATTTGGTTGAGATGCGACGGACGAGGGGAAAAAGGCTGAGTGGACGACGAGACCAGAGATTTCGAGGGTTCTGAACAAGTCGGCCGCTTCTTAAAGCGCATCGATTCATCCGATCTGGATGTGATCGAGTCGCCGGAAGAAGAAGAAGACGACAGCTCAGACGGTACGGAAAGCAAAGAACGGGCGGTCGAAACCTCCAACGAGGTCGAAGCCGCACAACCCGACGGTGCGAGCGACCCGGTCCGCACCTATCTGCGTCAAATGGGCTCTTCGCCCTCTGTTGACGCGCGAAGGCGAGGTTGTAATCGCCAAGCGAATCGAAAAGGGTCGCAACATCGTGTGGAACACGGTCTTCCGCGCGCCGCTGGTGGTCCAGGGCTGCCTGACTCTGCCTGACCAGTTGGCCTCCGGGCAACGCTCCATTCGCGAGATGTGCGTGCTCGAGGAGCCGCGCGAAGGCGAATGGCAAGAGCGGGCGAAAAAGCTGGTGGAGCAGATGGACGCGCTCGCGAAGCTGTCCGCCTCCGCGGCGCAGGTTCGCAAGAAGCTCCGCGCGCTTCCGCGCGCTCAGAAACCGAAAGAGCGGCGCAAGCTCGGTTGGCAACTCGGGCGCCGGCGCATCGCCATGTCGCGGATGCTGTTCGATGTTCGTTTCACCGCCGACGAAGTGAACCGCCTCGCTTCCCTGCTCGATCAAACGCTCGGATCGATGAGCTCGGTTGAGAAGCGGATCCAGCGCTGCGAGGCGCAGCTCGAAGCGCTGGGCTCGACGCGCGGCGAAGAGGCCCGCGGAATTCGGGCGCAGATCAAGGAATTGCAGAAGGACCACCGCACGATCGAAGACGAGTGCGGCATGACGCGTCAGGAGCTGCGGACCGCGGTGCTGGCCGTCCGCCGCGGGCGCGACATTTGCGGCGCGGCCACGCGCGAGCTGATCGAGGCCAACCTGCGCTTGGTGGTTTCGATCGCGAAGCGTTACGTCAATCGCGGCATGCACTTTTTGGATCTGATCCAGGAAGGTAACATCGGGCTGATGAAGGCGGTCGACAAATTCGAGTGGAGGCGGGGTTATAAATTCTCGACCTATGCGACATGGTGGATTCGCCAAGCGATCACGCGCGCCATCGCCGATCAGGCGCGAACCATCCGCATTCCGGTCCACATGATCGAAACCATCAACAAGCTGATCCGAACCTCGCGGCAGCTCGTCCAAGAGCTCGGGCGCGAACCGACAAATGAAGAACTTGCGGAGGCGTTGGAAATGGAAATTCCTAAAGTACGCCGGATCATGAAGATCGCTCAGGAGCCGATTTCGATCGAGACTCCCGTCGGCGAAGAGGACGACAGCCACTTGGGCGACTTCATCGAGGACGGCGGCCAACAGTCCCCGGCTGACGCCGTCATCAACCTCAACCTGCGGTCGCAGACGGCGCAGGTTCTCAAGACGCTCACGCCGCGCGAGGAGAAGGTCATCCGCATGCGCTTCGGCCTCGAGGACGGCAGCGAGCACACGCTCGAGGAAGTGGGCCAGAGCTTCGCTGTGACGCGGGAACGCATTCGCCAGATCGAAGCGAAGGCGCTTCGCAAGCTGCGGCATCCCAGCCGCAGCCGTCGCCTCAAGACTTTCGTGGAGCCGACGCGCGGCATCACATAACCCACAACGAAAACCGCGAAGCTCGAGCCGTGAGGGTGAGGCGACGATGAGGGAGGAGTTTTCCCAACACAGCCGCCCTCAGCTCATCCTGCGCGGTTATCGCCGGCGGCGGCTCAGGCCAGCTTGAGCTCGATTTTGCCGCTCGAAGAATCGACGCTGACCACTTCGAACGAACGCAACTCGCCGCGATTGAGCGGCGAGGCGCCGCCCTTCTCGGCCGCCGCTCCGCTCTTCCATGCCGCGGCCAGCTTCGCGCTCATCGACGAGACGTCCTCCGAGCCGCTCGCGGCTGCCTCCGCCGTCTGCTCTTCACCGCCGGATTCTTCGAACGTACAGAGCCCGCGAACTCCCTCGTCCAGCTCCACCTCCGCCTGATCGCCTTCCACGCGCAATATTCGGCCGCTGACCTTGTCACCGGGCTTGACGGCTTCGAGGTAGCGGTCTTGCTCGGTCGGCTCGAGCTGCTTCATGCCGAGCTTTAGGCGCCGCTTGTCGTTTTGGATCTCGAGGATCTTGACGCGAACTTCGTCGCCGACCTTGATCACCTCGTTCGGGTGATTGAGACGCCGGTCCGAAGCGATATCGGAGATGTGAAGCAGACCCTCCACGCCTTCGCTCACCTCGACGAAAGCGCCGAAGTTCGTCGTTTTGCGGACGATTCCGTTGACGACCGAGCCGACCGGGTGCTCGTTCTCGAAGCGCTCCCAGGGATCGCCCAAAGCCTGCTTGAGGCCGAGAGCCACCCGGCGCTGGGCGAGATTCATGTCGAGAATCACCGCATCGACTTCCTCGCCCGGTTTGACGATGTCGCTGGGGTGCCGCACGCGGCGCGCCCACGACAGGTCCGAGACGTGAATCAGTCCTTCCGCCCCGGGAAGCAATTCGATGAATGCGCCGAAATCCTTGAGCCTGGTCACCGTGCCTCGGATGCGGTCGCCGACGTGGAACTGCTCCGCGACGACGCTCCACGGATCGGGTTCGAGCTGTTTGCGGCCGACCGCGATCCTGCGGCCGTCGTCGTCGATCCGCAGCACCTGCACCTCAAACTCGTCGCCGACCTTGAGAACTGATTCGACGTCCTCGATGCGCCCCCACGAAATATCGCTGATGTGCAGCAGCGCGTCGACTCCGCCCAGATCGACGAAGGCGCCGAACTTGCGGATGTTGCGGACCACGCATGTTAGCTTGTCCCCTACGCTGAGGCCGCCGATCAGCTCTTCGCGCTGCGCGGCTCGTTCCGCCTCGATCACCGAACGACGATCGACGATCACGTTGCGGTCATCGACGTCGAGCTGCGAGATGCGACAACGAATCTCTTGGCCGAGCAGCGCCTCCAGGCCGGCTTGTTCCCGCTCGCCCGAACGTGAGGCGGGAAGAAAGGCGCGGGCGCCGACATCCACGGCCAGGCCGCCCTTGACCACTTCCACGACCTTCCCCACCACGATTGCGCCGGCGGCGTAGGCGGCTTCGAGTTGCTGAAACTCCGCCGGCCGTTGCGCTTGCAAGTTCTGCAGCAGCAGGTAGCCCTCGGGAGAGCGTCCGGTGGACGTGACTTCAACGACGTCGCCGGGCTTCCAGTCCGGCTTTTTGGATCCTCGCGTATTCGGGAACGGCAGGAAGGCTTCCGCCTTTTCGCCGACATCCAGGAAGGCGCCATCGTGACGCACCGTCACAACCACGCCTTGCAAGAGGCCTTGCGGATCGATTTCGCCCGCGCCTTCGTCGCTTGCCGGGGCGAACAACTCTTCTTCGTCCGGAATCTCGATCTCGTCGTCGTCGTCGAAATCCGCATCGTCGCCCGCAACCGGCATCGCCGGCATCGCCGGCATCATGTGAGACTCGGCGGCGGCGGCGGGCGCAGGAGCGGGACGGGATTTCGCGGGCTGCGAATGCGCGGCCGCGGGCGGCGCCTCCGGTTTCTCGGCGCCCTCTTTTTCGCTTTCGGATTTCGGCTTCGAAGATTCACTCCGCCGCGCCTCGGAACTCTCCGAACGCGGCTCAACTACCTGATCTTCGGCATCCGTCCGCTCCGGCCGGGGCAGGTCCTTGGGGGCCTCGTTCGGAAGCTCTGGAATGTCGGGATTCACGAATTACAACTCCTGAGAAACTAATCCAACCTGTGTATTTTCACACAGAGAACGTGTCGACAGCAGCGTCGCCCCCTGTCGGCGCGTCCGGGGCCTGTTCGCCTCTTTCGGCGGGGCGATAAAAACTGATGGCATTCGAGCCCATCTTGACCACGCGAACGCGTTCGAGAGACCCGATTTGCGGCGGCAATTCGAGCCGCGCGCCGTGTTGCGCGATCGCCAAGCCGACTCCTTTTGAAGCCAAGCTCGCGAGTGTGGAAAGATACTCTCCGGTCGCGTCGTAAGGAGGGCCGAGGAACCAGATGTCCGCCTGCTCGATGCGCCCGAGCGCCTGCGCGACCGTGGCTTGGATCAGCAGCGCATCGCGCTCCGCGCCAAGCGTGCGCAGGTTCTCCTCGATCACGCGCGCGGCGGCGCGATTCGCCTCTACCAAGACGGCTTGCTTCGCGCCGCGGCTCAACGCCTCGATGCCGACGGCCCCGGTCCCGGCATACAGATCCACAAAAACCGCGCCTTCGATTTGCGTCTGGAGAATGTTGAACAGCGTCTCGCGCACGCGGTCGAGCATCGGCCGCGTCTGCTTGCCTTCGAGAGACCGCAATTGGCGGCGACGGTACTTGCCTGCAATAATCCGCATCCCTAACAAGGTAGCCGTTTGGATTGGGTTACAATTTCGGCTCATATGAGGAAACCGCTGTCCTCCGGCGCTTCACGCCGCGAATTCTTCGCCGCGACCGCCGGAGCGGTCGCGGCAGATTGCACGCGCGGCGACGAATCACCCGCCCCGCCGAGCGCGAAGTGGTCTCCCAAGGTCAGCGAGAACATCGGCGGTCTCGACGACGCCACTTTGACCTGGATGGCCCAACTCGGCCTCGAACATGTGGTCCTGCAAGGGACGGATTGGGTGGACCGCGACAGCAAGGGCTACTGGTCCGGCGCCGACATCAAAGACCTGCACGCGCGCTGCCAACCGTTCGGCATGCAACTGTATTCGCTGATGATCCCGGTCGCGTGGCTGACCCCGGCCATGCTGGGCGACACGGCCCGCGACGCGGCCATCGAAAACGTCAAGCGCAGCATCCAGGCAGCCGGCTCTTCGGGCGTCGAAATGATCGAGTGGCGCTGGTCCCCTGATTTCAAATGGGGCGCCGACGTCGGCTACTACGAAGCCGAGGGCCGCGGCGGCGCCGGCTACAAGGCGTTCAACTATGACTCGGTCGCCGACGCGGCCCCTTTTCCGGACCTCGGTCGCATTCCCCGTCAACAGCTTTGGGAGCGGCTGATCCACTTCACCGAACGCGTCATGCCCGCGGCCGAACAAGCCGGCGTCAAGATGTCTCTGCACCCCAAGGATCCGCCGGTCAAAAGCATGCGCGGCGTCGATCGTCTGTTAACCGACACGGACGAAATCGAGGCCTTCCTCGACGCCGTCGACAGTCCCGCGAACGGCTTCACGTTCTGCCAGGGAACCGTAACCGAGATGGGCGTCGACGTCATCGACGCCATCCGGCGCATCGGGGGCCGCCAAAAGATTCACCACGTTCACTTCCGCGGCGTGCGCGGCCGCGTGCCGCATTACGTCGAAACCTTCATCGACGATGGCGACGTCGACATGCTGGCGGCGATGCGCGCCTACAAGGAAGTCGATTACACCGGCTCGCTCGTCTCCGACCATACTCCGCGCATTACCGGCGACATCGCCGGGGGCCGCGTCGGACGCTCCTACGCGCACGGCTATATTCGCGGCTTGATTCAGGCCGCCAACGCCTAGCGCGGCCGGACGGCGACAATAGGAAGCGATGGGCCGCTACCTCAGGCTGTTTTGGCAGTACTTCGTGCAGTACTGCAAGGTGCGCCTCGAGTACAAGGGCGATCTGATCGTTTCGATCATCACCACGTTGATCTCGACAGCGTTCGGACTGGCTCTGGTGTTCATTCTGTTCCGCCGCGCGCCGCGAATCGCAGGCTGGTCTTTCCACGAGATCCTGTTCCTGTACGGTTTCGGGCTGATCCCTTTGGCGTTGTTCAACGCGGTCAGCGTCAATCTGTACTTTTTCGGCGAGGTCTACATCGTCGAAGGCAAGTTCGACCGCGTGCTGTTGCGCCCGGTGCATTCGCTGTTTCAGGTGATGAACGAGCAGTTCCGGCTCGAGTCGCTCAGCGATGCGGTCGTCGGCGCGGGGGTGGCGCTGTATGCGGCCTCGAAGTTGCGCATCGATATCGGGCCCTACGAGACGCTGCTGGCGGCGTGGGCCGTCTTTTGCGGCTTCGTCCTGTATGTCGCGGTGTTCCTGCTGCTGACCTGCGTGGCGTTCTGGGTGGAAGACCGCGTCGGCATCATTCCGCCGATCTACAACATGCTCTCGTTCGGACGTTACCCGCTCGACATCTACAACCCGATGATCAAGTTTCTGCTGAGCTGGGTTGTGCCCTTCGGATTCGCCAGCTTCTATCCGGCGTCGAGGCTGCTCGACAAGCCCGAATACAGCGGCTACTTCCTGCTGCTGCCCGTCGTCGCGGGCGTGTTCCTCGCCGTCGCGATCCTGGTCTGGAACCGTGGCGTCGCCAACTACGAAAGCACCGGATCTTGAGGATGCGCGGTCACCGCCGGCGAATCCAGCGGGACGGCGACCGTTATAATGAGCGCCATGCGGGGCCTGTTCCATATGAGAGGTCTTGTCGCAGCCGCTCTATTCGCCGCGCTTTGCATGCCGCTGGGCGCTCAACTCAAGGAGCGCAAACAAGCTCCGGCGCCCGCCGATACCGGCGGCCTGGTGGATGAGGACGAGGACCTGCTGCCGCAAACCGAATACGTCTTCAACCCGATCCAGGCAAAGAAAGACGTCAAGATCGGAGACTTCTACGCCAAAAAGGGCAATCACCGCGCCGCCGTCGCCCGCTACCTCGAGGCCACGAAATGGAATCCGCAGTATGCCGAGGCGTTCTGGAAGGTAGCGGATTCGCGCGAGAAGCTGGAACAGCCGGCCCAGGCGCTCGAGGCTTACCGCAAGTACCTGCAAGTCGACGCCGACAGCAAAAAAGCCAGCGAGGCGCGCGAGCGGATCGCCGAGCTCGAGAAGCAATTCGAGAAGCTGCCGATGGCCGCTAAAGACGGCGGCGAAGCGACGCAAGCGCCGCAGTGACGGGCCGTCAGAAGCCTTCCAGCACGGCCGATACCAAGGTCCGCGCCATCGACTCGCTCGATCGCATCAGCGCCGCCTGACGCTCTTCGAAATACACTTCCGGCGAGCTGGACACCTCGTAGCGCTCGCGGTGCTCGAGGTTCGGGTTCTGGTAGATCACGGCGCCGCTCTTGTTGTCCCACAACTTGACGCTGAGCTGGGTGATCGTGTTGATGGTCGTCGCGCGATTGGTCGTTGGGTCGAAGTTGGCGGGGAACGCGATGAAGCCGATCACGGCGCCTTCGAGCTTGGCGTCCGCGTTGGCCGCGTCGTAGACCACGTCGTAGCGCGTGCGGGAGATGAATTCCCGGGCGACCGCGCCGGTCAGATACTGCTCGATCTTGTATTCGGTGGTGAGGTTTTCGAAAGGCGGCACGGCGATCGTGCGGATCGTGTCGGGAATCGTGTCGGCCCGTCCGGCGATATGGTAGCCGCAGCCGGCGCCGCCGACCGCGGCCAACGAAGCGAGCAGCGCACGCCGGGTCATGTCGCCTGCTCGGCCTCGTGCTCTTCTTGTCGAGCCGGCTTGCCGCGCTTGAACAGCCACGCCAAACGCGCGTAGACGCCGCTCAACACGAATCCGACCGCCAGCGTGAGCAGCGCCGGTTGCGAGAAATTCCAAACCAGGAAGAGCATCGCGGCAAGGAAGATCACGCCGAACGCCGGTACGCGAAACACATTCAGATCCTTGAAGCTCGAATAGCGCCATGTCGACACCATCAGGTACGCCAGGAAGCCGATCAGCCCCAGCCACAACACGCCCGCCGGCCACCAGTTCTCGATCGGCTGGCCGCCGCGCGCGTGGATTACGGCGGCGAGCGTGCCCGCCGCCGCCGGAATCGGCAAACCGACAAAGTACCGCCGTCCGGGACGGCCCGGGTTCTTGGGCACGGGATTCTTTTGCACATTGAACCGCGCCAGCCGCGCCGCGCCGCACGTCATATACAAGAACGCCAGCAGGTAACCCAACACCGGCAGGTAACCGCCCAGGAACAGGTCGGGGCGCAGCTCGGGCGAGCGAATGCCCCAAGCGAACGCCAGGGTCGCCGGAGCGACGCCGAAGGTGATGCAGTCGGCCAAGGAGTCGATTTCGCGGCCGAAATCGCTGACAGCGCCCGTAGCGCGCGCGATGCGGCCGTCCACGCCGTCGGTGAAGACGGCCAACCCAATGGCGATTGAAGCGTGATCGTAGAGACGAGCCGCCAACTCGACCGCGTCGGGGCCCAGCGAAATCGCCTGGACCGTCTTCATCAGGCAGAAATAGCCGCAAAACAACGTGCCGACGGTAAAGATCGTCGGGAGCGCGTAGGGCGGCTTTTCGCGCTCCAAGGCTCGCCGTCGTACGAATGAGGAGACTCGCTTGCTCATTCCTGCAACGCCTCCCGCAAGCGCGCCAGCACGGACGCCCCCCCAGCCACACGCTCGCCTTGCGACACCTCGAGCGTCCATTCCGGGCCGAGGAAGACATCCATCCGAGAACCGAATTTCATCATGCCGAAGCGCTCCCCTTTCTCGACGCGATCCCCTTCGCTCTTGTAGCACACGATGCGGCGAGCGATCAGACCGGCGATCTGCTTGAACACAACCGGGCCGCTGCGCGGATCGTCCGGTTCTACGGTCAGCGTATTCTGCTCGTTGCTGTCGGAGGCGATTTCCCTATGCGCCATGGCGAACGACCCGGTCTGGTATTGAACGGATCGAATGACGCCCGCGATCGGGACGCGATTCACGTGGACGTCGAAGATGTTCAGGAAGATGCTGATGCGTGAGCCGCCGTCGGGCATCGGCCGGATGTGAACCACCTTGCCGTCAGCCGGCGACACCGCCACCGCCCCCTCCGGAATCTCTCGGTCCGGATCGCGGAAAAACCACAAGCAGAATGCAGCGAGAACGAAGAATGGGAGGCCGACGGCTGGATGGAACGTGAAACTGACGAGAAAGCCGGCCAGCGTCAAACCGACGCCGTAATAGATCCCGTCCTTGACCATGCGAAGCGATCGAAAGCGCAGTATAGCAACGGTCGGAAACGGTTAATCCTGTTCGTGTTCAGCCATCGCGCGCCGCACCGCCGCCTCGAATAGCTCCAAGGAACGTCCTGTCGCGGCTTCCACCGCCGAGATCAACGCCCCGCGAACGCCGTGTTCTTCGATCTCGTGCAAGCCGTAGATCGTCGTTCCGCCGGGCGTCGTGACCTGATCGCGCAAGGCCGCCGGATGCTGACCGCTCTCGAGCAGCAGTTTGCCGGCGCCCAGCAACGTCTGCGCTGCTAAGCGCGCGGCCACCGCGGCGGGCAGTCCCATTTTCATTCCTCCGGCGGCCAGCGCCTCGGCCATCAAAAAAACGTAGGCGGGTCCGCTGCCCGAAAGCGCCGTCACGGCGTGCAGTTGGCTCTCTTCGACGAACGAAGCTTCTCCCACCGCCGAAAAGATTTCAAGCGCCAGCTTCTTGTGCTTCGGCTTGGCGGCGCGCCCCGCGCTCAACCCCGTCGCGGCGGCGTGTACCGTCATCGCCAGATTGGGCATCGCCCTGATGACCGGCTGCTGATCGGGGAGGCTGCCTTCGATTACCGCGAGCGGGACGCCCGCTGCGAGGCTGATCACGAGCTGATTCGGCTCGAGCGCGGCGGAAATCTCTTCTAGTACCTCGCTGACGATATAGGGCTTGACCGCTAGGACTATTGCGTCAGCACCTAGAATCGCCTGCTTATTCCGGGCCGCCGAGCGCACCTTGGCCGCGCGCGCGGCGGCCTTGAGCTTGGGGACGTCGGGGTCGGCCAGAACAAGTTGTTTGCTCTGAACGCCTCGCGCTCGGAGTCCCGACGCCAGGGCGCTTCCCATCGAACCGGCTCCCAGCACAGCGACTCGCGCATTTTCGAGCATAGGCTGCCATTGTACGCCAGCCTCAAGGGCCGCTCGCAGCGGGACATGGATAGAACTAACGGTCCATCCGATCCGCCGCCGATTGGTACCGCATGAGGGTTTTTGCCAAAATACCAAGCCGACAGACGACGTTATTCTCGACTTAAAGGAACAGCAAGCCCGGTCGAGCGACCCGCAGAGGCGCGGAAAGGGGTTGATATGTGAGTCGAGTATGTCGGCTTCGCTGGTTTACCTGTTCGTTTATTCGTAGGAGGCATTTGGATTCCATGGCAGACAAACGAGAAAAAAAGGCGGCAAAAGACGAGAAGCCGTCGCCGGAACAAACATTCCGAATGCTGCTCGATGAATTGCACGCCAAGCGTCGTTGGCTCGACGCCATGATCGCGAGTATCGAGGCGGCGCTGGATTCACCTGAGCGGCGGCTGGTTGAAGCGACCAAAAAAGCTCTGGTTGAAAACCCGAATGTTCCGATCGTCGACCTGGCGCCCGACCAGCAAGCCACGCTCGCCGACCTCGCCGAACGCGTCCGCGTCGGCGCGCGGAAACACGACGGCTGACGCGGACCGCCTAAGCCGAGAGCACCGGCTCGATCAAATTCGCACCGAGCAGCGAAAAAATCAGATCGAAGACGATCAGCAGCTTGAACCAAGCGACGGAATCGCCCAATTCCTGATTCGCGAAAAGCAGCGACGTCAAATGAACGCAAGCGATCAGCGCCGGCAGCACCAGCGGGAACACCAGCAGCGGCAGCATCAGCTCGCGCAGCCGATTATTTGCCGTCACCGCCCCGAACAGCGAGCCGATCGCCGCTAGGGCCCACGCTCCCAGCAGCAAGACCGCCACCAGCAGATATGGTTGTGCGCCCAACCGCAAATCGTAGAAGACTCCAAAGACCGGCAACGAGATCAGTTGCAGCGCAAAAAGCATCACAACATTGGAGAACGTCTTGCCGAGAAAGATCGCCCCGCCCGATATCGGCGCCGCGGTCAAGGCGGTCAGGCAGTCGTTCGCCGTCTCGCGTCCAAAGCTGCGATTGAGGATGAGCACTCCAGCAAAGGCGTACACGATCCACAACAGCCCGCCGGCCATGGCCCTGCTGTCGGGATTGGTGATCGGGTCAAAGGCGAAGCTGAACATCAGCAGCATCACCAGCGCGAACGCGCCGGCCGAGTTCAGCACTTCGCGGCTGCGCAGTTCCGTCCGCAGGTCTTTCGCTGCGATCGTCCAAGACTGCCTCAAGAATTCGATCACGAGATTCGTTGATACAGCGAGCCCGGAGAGGCTCTCAGCTCGTCGTCGTTGGGCGCATCGTAGACGAGGCGCCCGCGATCCAGCAGCGCCACTCGAGTCGCTACCGAAATCGCCTCCTGCAACTGATGCGAGCATACGACGATCGTCGCGCCGCGTTGCCGAGCTTCGAGAATCTTGGAGGATAGGAATTCGATCGCGCGGTCGTCAAGGGCCGTCCAAGGCTCGTCGAGCAGGAGGATTTCGGGATCGTGGAGGAACGCGCGCGCCACCGCCAGCCGCTGCCTCATGCCGCGCGAAAAACCCGAGATGTGCGAACGGCTGAAACGCTCCAGCCCGGTGTCCGCGAGCCATCGCGCGATGCGCTCATCCGCATTCTCCAGCTTGTAAAGACGCGCGAAAAAGCGAAGGTTCTCTTCGGCGGTCAAGTCGTCGTAGAGCCACTGGCCGTGGCCGAGGATGCCCACTCGACGGCGACGGTCGGCGTTACTGCTCGCTCCGCCTAGCTGGATGGAGCCCTGGGAGGGCTGCGAAATGCCGGCCAACATGCCCAGCATCGTCGTCTTGCCGGCCCCGTTGCGCCCCAGCAGGGCCAAGATCGATCCTGCCTCCGCCTCGAACGAAACGGAGCGGACGGCGGGGAAGTCTCCGAAGAATTTTGTGACGTTTTGGACAGAGATCGCCGGAGCGCTCATGCCTTGCGCCCTTTGGCGGTCGCGCCGGAGGGCTGCTGAGCGGAGTACAGGTAAACGAAGCCGATCGCTAGGATCGCGCCCGCCACGCCGAGGATCCAAGGCAGTTCCTTCGACACCGGGGGCTGGCCGATCGTGATCTGGTTCGGCTGACTCGTCGGAGTCGCGCCCGCCGCCCCGCCGCCCGATCGCTGCAACTGTCCTTGGCCGCTCAGCACGAGAGAAACTTCTCGACGGCGCGGCAACTCTAAAATTTGCGCCTGCGTCGACGGCTCGGCGCCCAGGTTCGTCAATCCCGCGCCTTCCACCGTGATTCCGGCTGGGGCGGCGAGGCGCGTCTGCAGGTCGTCGTAGAGCGAATGCACGACATATGGCTGGCCTTCCGCCGGACGCGGCACCAGGTACGTCAGCGAGATCCGATTCTCTCCCGGCTTGATCGGAAAATCGACCTTGCGCACGTTCGGCTCTTTGGTCTGGTCGGCGGTGGCGTTCAGCGGCATCCGCGCGGGGCCGCTGGCCTCCACCTGCACAATGCCCTTGGCCTCGGGCGGCAGGTAAAACCGCAGGCTGCCGCGATTCGGATCGCGGTACGTCGCTGGCGGCGTGCGATTGTTTTCGAAAAGATAACTCTCGTTGACGACGAGCTCCTTTTCGCCCGGCTCGAGCACCAGTACGCGCCCGCTCGGGGTCGGCAGCTCTTCGAGCACATCGGTCACCTCGACCTGAGCGTCCGTCAGCGGCAGCATCGGCGGCAGCGGCTTGCTGAAGTTCACGCCCTCGTACTCGGCGCGCAACATGCCCAATACGCGCTTGCCCGACTGATCCACCGGCTCGCGGTCGAACGAGAACGCTCCGTCGGCGTCAGTGTAGACTTCGCCGATCACATCCATGCCCTGGCTCGCCGAAAGCAGCGTGACCGGAATCTGCGGCACGGGCTTGCCTGTCGTTTGATTGACGACGACGCCCGTGACGGCGGCGCCCAGCGGCAGCGCCGCGGTCAGCGCCGCAGCCGCTAGAAATGCGGAACACTTCACGATGCGGCTCCCGCGGCGGGCGCCGCTCCCTTGCCGCCGGCGCCTTTGCCGGACAACTCCCGATTGATCGCTTCAATCTCCGCCATCACTTGCGCGAGATCGTGCTGCAGGTCTTTCTTGGCGCCTTGATAATCCTCGTCGGAGAGCTTGCCCATGCGGTACTCCGCCTGGAGGTCGCGCAAGTTCTCGTAGATCGCGGCCTTGCGCTCTTCCAGATGCAGCGTCGGAGACACGGGCGGCGGCACGGGAATATCGGACGGCCGGATCACCAGGGGCAGGGCGAACGCCAACACGAGCAAGAGGATAGCTGCGGCAATCAACATCGAACTTCGCTTCCGTCGAGATTACTCTTCCGCGGCCAGGTCCTTTTCGATTTGAGCCTCGAACCGCCGCACCGCTTCCGGGTCGATCTCATGCGCCGCGGACGGCGACCCGCCCGCCTCGACCGCGGCCTGATCGCGCCGCCAGCGCATGAGGACGAAGGGAATCGCCGCGAGCCCGAGGAACACCATGACGAAAGGCATCGCCCAGCCGAAGGCGCCGAAACCGCCGGGCGGCGGCGTCGTGCGGATGATGTCGCCGTACTCGGTCACCAGCTTCTCGATGATCTGATCCGGCGAGAGCCCAGCGATCAGCCCGGCTCGGATCTCTTCCCTGACCGGCTCGCCGAAATGGCAGTGCAGCATATTGCACTCCGCCACCGTCGAGCCGCAGCCGCACTGGCACTTCACCAACAAGCCGACTTGCCGCACCCGGGCGTCCATCGGGTCCGTCGTCTTGACCTCCGCGCTGAGAACGAGGGCGCCCAGCGCCAGCAGCAGGCTAAGCTTTCGCGCGAGCTTCACGAGTCTCCTTCGACTTGCGCACTTGTCCGACGATGCGGGTGCGCGGGCTGATGCGCTTGATCTTGCTCGGGACCAGCGCCACAAACGTGCCCATGATCAGGACGAGTGCGCCGATCCACACCCAAGACGTCAGCGGATTGATGTACGCCTGGATGATCGGATTGCCGGTCTCCCGCGCATAACCGGCGAGGACGAGGTAGACGTCTTCGTTGAGGCGCGCGCGAATCTGCGGAATCCCCGTCGGTTGCGGGTTCGAATCCGGGTTGAAAATGCGCTGCTCGGGACTTAGCTCGCCCAACGCCTTGCCGTCCTTGCGCAGCTCAAACCGGGCCGTCGCGCTGACATAGTTCGGTCCGCGCTCTTCTTTTGTGTCTTTGAGCTCGAATTCGTAGTGGCCCACTTTGAGCGAATCGCCGACCTTCATCTCGCTTTGGCCGGTTTGATTGAAGGCCGTCCCCGCGAATCCGATGAACATCAGCACCACGCCCATGTGCACGAGATAGCCGCCGTAGCGTCGCGTATTGCGGTGCGTCAGCTCGACCACCGCCGGGACGAAGGCGAGCTGCTGCTTCTGCTGGATGACCTTGGAGCCGCGGTAGAACTCGACCGTGATCGTAATCGCGACGAACGTCGCGAAGATAAAGGTCATCAGGGCGTAGATGTGATGCACGCCTAGGGCGAAAATCACCGCGCCTAAAACCAGCGCCGCCGCGGCCGGCCATAGGAAGTTCTTCTTCAGGCTCGAGGCGGAAGTCTTGCGCCAGGCGAACAGCGGCCCGACGCCGGTGAGCAGCAGCAGCACAAGCGCAATCGGGACGTTCACCTTGTTGAAAAACGGCGGCCCGACCGAAATCTTCTCGCCGGTGAACGCCTCGCTGATGACCGGGAACAGCGTGCCCCAGAGCACCGCGAAGCAGCTCGCCAGAAGGATGACGTTGTTGAACAGGAAGCTCGATTCGCGCGACAGCACCGAGTCGAGCTGCGCGTCGCTCTTGAGGTAATCCAGACGGCTCAGGATCAGGTAAATCGTCAGTGCGATACTGATGGTGAGAAACCAGACGAAATAGCTGCCGATGTTGGACTGCGCGAAGGCGTGGACCGAGCTGACCAGTCCGCTACGCGTCAACATGGTGCCGAAGATGCACAGGAAGAAGGTCACCGAGACCAGCACGATGTTCCAGACCTTCATCATGCCTTTCTTCTCTTGCATCATCACCGAGTGCAAGAAGGCCGTTCCAGTGATCCAGGGCAACACCGAGGCGTTCTCCACCGGGTCCCAGGCCCAGTAGCCGCCCCAGCCCAGCACCGCGTACGCCCAGCGCATGCCGAGCACGATGCCGATCGATTGGAACAGCCACGTGACCATCGTCCAGATACGCGTCGTGTGAATCCAGCCGTCGCCGGGCTGCTTGGTGAGCAGCGAGGCGATCGCGAAGGCGAACGGCACGGCAAACCCGACGTAGCCCAAGTAGAGCATCGGCGGGTGAATCGCCATGATCGGGTGTTGCAACAGCGGATTTAGTCCGGTGCCGTCGGGCAGGGACGCAATCTGCGGCCCCGACATCAGCACTTTGAAGGGGTTCGCCGCGAAGGCCACCAGGCCCGCGAAAAACGACACCACCGTCATCATCACGGCGATCACGTAGCCGATCATGTCGGCGTGCTTTTTGCGTGCCGTGAAGGTCGCGATGAACGCGTATGTGGAGGCGATCCACGTCCAGAACAGCAGCGAGCCTTCTTGGCCGCCCCACCAAGCGGCGAAGCGGTAGATCAGGGGCTGATCGACGCTCGAGTACGAGGCTACGTAGCTGAGCCGGAAATCATCGGTGAGAATCGCGTAGAGCAACAGCCCCGACGCTGTGGAAATCAGGATCCACGCCGTCAGGACGGCGCGTTGCGCGCTGGTTTCGAGGAAAGGCTTTCGTTTGGCTCGCCCGATCGCGCCGGCCGCCGCGGCGTACACCGACACCAGGAATCCTAGAACGATCGCAAGGTATCCGAGATTCTCCATCTATCCTCTTTTCAGCGGTTCGCCGAAGCGTCCTGTTTACAACAACTTAAGTCGTCGAGTCGGCGGGAGCGGCGTCATGAACGGGCGACGCGCCTTGACCCGGCTCCACCTCGTATTTCGAGGCGCACTTGGCTTGAATCTTGCGAGCCTCGAAGACGCCGTCGGCGCGCAGCTTGCCGTCGCACAACGCCTGCGCGTTATCGCGGAAGGTGTCGGGCAGCGGATCGGCGCCGGTATAGATCACGTCCAGCTTGCGGATGACCTCCGAGCCTTCTTCCTTCTGCGTCAGCGTGAACTCGACAGTGTCGCTTTTGCGAACGATCGAGCTGGGTTCGACGTCGCCGCCCACGCGAATCCGTTCCTTGGCCGCGGCGTTGTCCATCCCCTGCAACTCTTGCAGCGTTACATAGTAGGTCGCAGCCTCCGTAATGCCGTCCATCGCCAGCCAGCCCAGCGCCGCGACGATGATCACCGTGATCAGTCCAAACTTCACCTTGTTGTTCATGGATTTCTCCAAACTTTCAAGCCCTCATCAGTATAGTGTGTCTCCGCGCCCGAGAATCCAGTGCGGCGGACGGCCCATTGCGATGGACGACCGAGCGGCGCGGCCCGTTTCCGTACCGGGGTAATTCGAAAGCACGTCGGGCGCCAGTTCGCGGCGGGCGCGGTTTCCCGGCGCGCCTGGAGACGGCCCTGCGTCGAGTGGGGCGTTTCCCCACAGTCTCAACCAACCAAATCGAGGGCGAAGTGGTGGCTCGAGATCTCCATCCGCCGGGTGAGGTAAAACCGGTGCGCCCCGAAGCGTTGCACGCCGGAATCCAGGTGAAATTGCTCCCGCCCGTGCCGCCGTGAGTAGTCGACCAGCCAGCGGAACAACTCGTCGCCGTAGCCCTTCGAGCGCGAGTCGTCGGCGCTGACCAGGTCGTCGACATAGGTGAAGCGGCCCCAGGCGAGGTTCTCGCGAAGCCAAAAACCGGCGACCGTGCGGACCCGGCCGCCGTCCTCGAGGGCGGCGAGGTGGTACCCCTGCAACTTCTGACGGCGGATCCGCTCGACAAAATCCTCGGGGACCAGATGGGGACGCAAGCAGCGCATCACGTCGAAGCAGCGCGCCACTTCTTCGTCCGATTCGGCTAGGAAGACGTTAGACACAATCCCCCGATTCTACGGTTTTAGAGCGCGACCGGTCGCCCCAGCGAGGCGCATCGCTCAGCCCGCCTTGATGCGGCGGTTCTCGAAATCCCAAGAAATCGTGCGGCCCACTCGAGCGGACTGATTGATCATGTGCGCGCACGCCGCCGCATGATGTCCCGCCCAAATGTCCTCCACGACCGGTTTGCCCTCTCGCACCGACTCGAAGAAGGACGCTACGTGCAGGTCCGTGTCGCTGGGGCCGTGCTCCTTGTATTCCTCGGGCTCAATGCGCCGTCGAGGAGAACGGTGCGCCGCCTCGTATTCGTCCTGCAGCTCGCTTGGCCACGAGTCGGTGACCCACTCTGTGATTTCGCGCCGCGATTCCCGTTGATAGACGAATGAACGAGCGCCGAGCGACAACGAGCCTTCGGTCCCGAGAAACTCGAAGCCCGCCCCGCCGCTGCTGTTGTTGAAGGTCGAGCTGAGCGTGACCGTGAATCCCTGCGGATAGCGCAGGATGGCGTTCAGCGTGTCAGGCACGTCACGGCTCTTGCGCCAGCGGTAAAGGTCTCCCACCGCCACCACTTCGCTCGGAGCGGTCGCTCCCATTAGCTCGTGGATCGTGGTGCACAGGTGCACAAACAAGTCGGTCGCGATGCCGCCCGAGTAGTCCTCGTAGCAGCGCCAACGAAAGAAGCGAGCCAGATCGAAGGGGCGTTCGGGCGCGGGCCCCAGAAACAGCGGCCAGTCCACCGTCCGCTCGTTGGCGTCCGGCGGAATGGGGTAAATCCACGCTCCGGCGGCCGAGTTGCGATTGTAGTTGGCGCGCACCATCGTCACGCGTCCCAGCTTGCCGCTCCGGATCAGCTCTTTGGCCTTCTTTTGCGTCTTGGTGCTGATGCCCTGGCTGCCGACCTGAATCGCCTTGTCGCCGCTTTCCGCCGCGGAGCCGATCGCCAGGCCGTCCTCGACCGTATAGGTGAGCGGCTTCTCACAGTAGACGTGCTTGCCCGCTTGAATGGCCTCGATCGTCTGCACGGCGTGCCAATGATCGGGCGAGGCGATGAAGACGGCGTCGATGGATTTGTCGTCGAGAATCTCGTGGTAGCTCTCGACCGCCCGCGCACGGCCTTCAGTGCGCTCGAGCGCGCGCTCGATGCGACCCTTGTAGCCGTCGAAAACGGCGACGATCTCGGTGTTGGGCGTCGATTTGATCGACTCGATGAGCTGGTGAGCCCGCGCGCCGACGGCGATCATCCCGACTGTCGTGCGATCACTCGGAGCAGCCGATGCCGCCGACAGCGCCATGCCGCCCGCGCCCGCGAAAAACATTCGTCGGCTCACATTCTTCATCGGGTAGATTATACGGTCAGTTTTTTCGCCCTCCCCGGACGCGTTCTCATGGCCGCGCGCCGGCGTATCGTTCGAGGAACACTTTTGTCTGCTCGGCGCAGCGCTCCCAGGTGAATTGTCGCGCCCGCTGGCGTCCTCTCGAGCCGGCGGTCGCGGCGGCGTTGAGATCTTCGAGCGCCCGCCGCAACCCGGCCGCAATGGAATCCACGTCATACGGGTCGACCGTGAAGCCGCAATCGCCGATCACCTCCGGCATCGCCGACACGTCGGAAGTCAGCACCGGAACGCCGGCCGCCATAGCCTCGAGCAGCGGCATGCCGAAGCCCTCGTACAGCGACGGCAATGCAAACAGGGACGCCGAGGCGTAAACCGCCGGCAACAGCTTACGCGATACGAAACCGACCAACTGCGCGTGGGGGTGTTTGCGCAGCGCCTCGCGGATGTCTTCGTTCCGCCATCCGCTTGCGCCGGCGACGACCAACGGGAACTGCGCTTGCAGCTTCTCCGGCAGCTTGCCGTGCGCGTCCAGCAGCCGCATGAGGTTCTTGCGCGGCTCCATTGAGCCCACGAACAGCACGAAATTCTCGGGCAGGTCGTAGGCCCGCGCGGCGGCCTCCTTGGCCGCGGGCGTCGCTTCAAAAAAGTCCGGGTCCACACCGTGGTAGATCACCTCGATCTTTCCCGACCCGAACCCCAGCCTCGCCGAGAGCTCCTGTTTCACCGCGTGCGACGGCACGATCACCGCCTGCAAACGCGGCATCATCTTGTGCACGAAGCGATCGAAATATCGAATATTGGTCGCCGTGTGGCACTCCGGCAAGGTCAGCGGCGTGGGGTCGTGAATCATCGACGTCAGCGTCGCCGACGCCGGCGGACGCCAGAAGTGCGACGTCACGTGGAACAGATCGGCGCGGCGCGCGGCGGCGTGCGACAGCGGAAAGCCGAGATAGTTCGACGCCAGCATCCCGCCCAATCGCAGCGTGGTGGCCAGCGGCGGATAGTTCGAGCTCTCGGTGGAGTTCGGCGTCAACTCGCCGAGATAGGGAAACAGCTCGAGCTCATGAGGGGCGAACGACGGAATCAGGCGCGAAAGCAGCGCGTGGTGGTAATTCTTCACGCCCGCGCTGCGCATCAGCAGCGGTATCGCGTCGTAGAGAACTTTCACGCCCGATTCGCCGAAGCGTCTTCCCTGCTCCGCTCCAGGTGCTCCTGCAAACGCTTGATCTCCGCATCCTGGCGGCGGACTTCCCACTCGAGCAAGCCGACTTTCTGGCTGACCTGGATATTGTGATCCTTCAGCGTCGAAACCTCGACGCTAAAACGGAAGAACGTGAAAAGAAACGCGAGCCCCGCCAGCAGCAACAGGACGAAAGAATAATCCTCAACGCCCAGGATCTCGGCAAGCCAACCCAGCCCCGTCTCCCACAGCGACAGCCCCAGCAAGGCGACCGCCGCGGCGAACCAGGCCATCGAGTATTCCACGCGAATATGCTCGCGCCGCACCGAGCGCACGATCTGCCACAACAGCAGAATGCAGAACGCGGCCGTCGCCCAGCGGATTCGCTCCAACTCTTGCTACCTCTTCGCCGGCATATGGAAGCGCCGTTCGTACTTGATCACGTTCACGAAAACGCCGAGCAGCACCCGCACCATATAGTAGAACGCTTTCCAGCTTCCGATCGTGGAAACGCCGCCGGCGCGCGGCCGCATGTTGACCGGGGCCTCGGCGAAGGTCAGTTGCTTGCGTTTGAGCACGACCAGGGCTTCGATCTCCGGGTATTCCAACGGAAAGCTGCGGCTGAAGACCTCGAGTGCGCGGCGGTTGACGGCGATGAATCCCGAGGTGGGATCGGTGATGCGCGTGCCGAGAATCGGTTGCAGGATCAAACTGAACAGCATGCCGCCGATACGTCGAGCCGTCTGGATCCGGTAATCGTTCGGCTCGAGGAAGCGCGAACCGGTGACCATGTCGTAGTCGCCTTCGCGCATCAGCTCGAGCAGTTTTGGAATCTCTTTCGCCGGGTGCTGCCCGTCGCCGTCCACCCGCACGACGCTTTGGAAGTCGTGCTCGAAGGCGAAGCGGTAAGCGGTCTGCACGGCGCCGCCCAGCCCCAGATGGTGCGGCAACTCGATCACCTCCGCGCCCGCCTTGCGCGCCACCGACGCGGTGGCGTCGGTCGAACCGTCGTCGACCACCACGATCGGAGCGCGCGGGTAGACTTCCCGCAGCTCGTGGATCACTCCGGTAATGGCCTCCTCCTCGTTGTAGGCCGGTACAACGAGCAGCAGATCGTCATCGGGCCGGCGCGGACGAATCACTGCTCCGCAATCTCCTTGGCGGAGATGCCGAAGCGGCGGATCAGCCCAGCCAGGTTTCGCCCGTCCGCCCGCTCCCGCCAAAGACGCGGCAGATGCGCCAGAGCCGCGAAGTGCGCCTTGACCACGGCCCAGCCAAGGCCGCTGACGCCTTCCGTTCGGCGAAGCTCGCCGGCCAGCCCGCCGCCGCCCGACGCCGCGCGCCAATGATGCCAATACCGCCGCAGCGCATGCGCCGCGGTCCCCGGCCACGCGCCTACGGGAAACAGCTTCGCGACCGTGAAGAGCCGATTGCGTTCGACATAAAACGCCTTCAGGGGCGAAGCGGGGCCGGCCGAAGTCGAATAATCATGCTGGACGACAGCGCTCGGCTCGTACAGGCACTTCCACCCCGCCAGCCGGCCGCGCAGACCCAGCTCGGCGTCTTCGCCGTACAAGAAATAGCTTTCGTCGAACCCGCCGATGCGGTCGATCATTTCCCGCTTGTAGAGCGCCGCGCAGCCGCTCGGCAGCAGCACTTCCTCGCGATCCGGGTATGTCCCGGCCGGCAAGCCGTGGCCGCGCTGCTTTGTCGTCCCGTCGGGATAGATCGCGAGGCCGGCCGAATCCAGCTTCTCCGGCGAGTTGCGCAGCACGATCCGCGACGCGCACATGCCGACGCCTGCGTCGCTCTCGGCCGCCTGGACCAGCGCCGCCAACCAGCCCGGCGAGGCGTAAGCGTCGTCGTTGATCGTCAACAGAAACTCCGCCGGATGGGCCCGCCACCCCGCATTGACCGCCGCGCCGAAGCCGACGTTCCCGGCGCTTTCGACGACTTCCACACGCGGCCGGCCCGCTACGCCGGCGGCGACTTTGCGCCCGCTGTTATCCGCAACCACAATCACAAAGTCCGGAAACGTCTGCGCCTCGAGGGCGGCGACGCAGCGCTCGAGAGGTTCGCCGCCCCCGACTGTAGGAATGACGACCGAGGCGCGCAACACCGGATGGTAACAACTTGCGCGCGGCCGACGCTCGCCCGCCGGCAAGGGCGCATTGACACCCCATAAACCCCCTGATAGCTTGGGTTCAGGGCTTCGGCCCTGCTGAATGGATCCTTCCCGAATCCGGAATTTCTCGATCATCGCCCATATCGATCACGGTAAGTCGACCCTAGCGGATCGCCTTATCCAAATGACCGGTACGCTCACCGAGCGCGAGATGAAAGAGCAGGTGCTCGACTCGATGGACCTCGAGCGGGAGCGCGGCATCACGATCAAGGCGCAAGCGGTGCGCCTGGTCTACAAGGCGCGCGACGGCCAGGAGTACCAGCTCAATCTCATCGACACCCCTGGGCACGTCGACTTCAGCTATGAAGTCTCGCGCTCGTTGGCCGCTTGCGAAGGCGCCCTCCTGGTGGTCGACGCTTCGCAAGGCGTCGAGGCCCAGACGCTGGCGAACACCTACCTCGCCCTCGACCATAATCTCGAGATCATCCCCGTCCTCAATAAGATCGATCTGCCCAGCGCCGAGCCCGAGCGCGTCAAGGAGCAGATCGAATCGGCTATCGGCCTCGACAGCTCCGAAGCCCTCGAGATCAGCGCCAAGTCAGGCAAGGGCGTCGACGAGGTTCTCGAAGCCATCGTCAAACGCATCCCCGCTCCGAAGGGCGATCTCGACGCCCCTCTGCGCGCTTTGCTGTTCGACTCCTGGTATGACGCCTACCGCGGCGTCATCGTGCTCGCCCGCGTCGTCGACGGGTCCTTGCGCCAGGGAACGAAGCTGAAGCTCATGTCGAGCGGCAAGGTGTACGAGTGCGAGGGCCTGGGCTACCGCACGCCGCACCCAATCCCCTGCGACGAGCTCGCGGCGGGCGAAGTCGGTTGGATCGTCGGCAACATCAAAGACGTGGGCGACGCCAAGGTCGGCGATACGATCACCGATGCCGCCAACCCGGCCCAAAAGGCCCTCCCGGGCTTTGCGGAGAGCAAGCCGATGGTCTTCGCCGGGCTCTATCCCGTCGAGGCCCACGCCCACACGGAACTGCGCGAAGCTCTCGAAAAGCTGCGCCTCAACGACAGCTCGTTCGTCTTCGAGCCGGAAAGCTCCGTCGCCCTGGGGTTCGGCTTCCGCTGCGGCTTTCTCGGCCTGCTCCACCTCGAAATCGTGCAAGAGCGGCTCGAGCGTGAGTTCGACCTCGACCTGATCACCACCGCGCCCGGCGTGCGCTACAAAGTGCACCTCACCGACGGTACGTTGGTCGAAGTCGACAACCCCAGCCGTTGGCCCGAGCAGCAGAAGGTCAAATCGATCGAGGAACCCGTCTTCGAGGTCACCGTCTTGACAAAGGACGAATACCTCGGCAACATCCTCAAGCTGCTCGAAGACAAGCGCGGGCGTCAGAAGACCTTCGAGTACGTCGCCGGCGAGCGCGTGATGCTCGTCTACGAAGTGCCGCTCAACGAGATCGTGCTCGATTTCTATGACCGGCTCAAGACCGTCTCGCGCGGCTACGCCTCGGTCGACTACCACTTCTCGGGCTACTGGGAGTCGCCGATGGTCAAGCTCGACATCTTGGTCGCGGGCGAGCCTGTCGATGCGCTCTCGCTGATCATCCACAGGGACCAAGCCCACGGCCGCGGCAAAGATCTGATCGCCCGCTTCAAAAAGCTCATTCCCCGGCAAATGTTCGAAGTGGCGCTGCAAGCCGCGGTCGGTAACAAGATCGCCGCCCGCGACAACATCCCGGCCATGCGCAAGAACGTGCTCGCCAAGTGTTACGGCGGCGACATTTCGCGCAAGCGCAAGCTGCTCGACAAGCAAAAGGAAGGCAAGCGCCGCATGAAGCGCGTGGGACGCGTCGACATTCCGCAAGAAGCCTTCCTCGCCGTCCTCAGCGTCGGCGACGGCGAATAGCCGTCATTTTGCCGGCTGGTCCGCCTTGGCGTTCGCTGCGGGGTTAGTCGGAGACGCCCGTTCCACGGGCTTGATCTCCAGCCTCACCGTCTGCGGGTCGAACGAGCGAATCGCCAACTCGGCGGGGTGTTCGATGGCGTTGCGCGAAAGGTAGAACGTGCGCCGCCCTTCGACCGCCATCGACGCGTCGACCCGCACTTTCACAGCCGTCGGGTCGAGCAGATAAATGTCACGCCGCAGGCCCGCAAGCTCGATCTCGATCTTGGGCGGGTCGATGCTCTCGACCTCGAGGCTCGGGTCGATATTCTCGATCATCACAGGCACGCTCAAAACCCGCTGCGCCGGCTGTGCGCCCGAGCCGAACAGGTACCAAAGCCCCGCCGCGAACGCAATCGACAGCAAGGCGTCCGGCCAGGTCCTGCGCAGCAGGTCAAACCGTCGGCTAGGCGAGCCGGCGGCGTCGGTGCGCGCGTCGAGGAATCGCTCTGCTTCGTCGCGCAGTTGATCGGATGTTTCAACCAAAGTGAGCTCGCCGTCGCAAGCCAACGACACCTCTCCTCGCTCTTCTGAAACGACCAGCACGAGGGCGTCGGTCGACTCGCTCAGCCCCAAGGCCGCGCTGTGGCGCGTCCCTCTTTCCTCAATCTGTTCAAAGTTGTGAGACAGCGGCAGGTGAACGGCGAATCGCGAAATGCGACCCCCCTCCAAAATCGCGGCGCCGTCATGCCCGACCGATCCGGGGTCGAACAGGCTCAGCAGGAGCGAGCGGCTCACCCGGCCGTCCAACTCCTCCCCGCCCTCGATATGGCGCTCCACCGATTCTCGCCCGGGCAAGACTACCAGGGCGCCGCAATTACGCGACGCCAACTCGAACAGAGCTTCGCAGAGGGTGTGGATCGCGTCGACGTCCGACGCAGGGCCCTTCTTGCGTCCGACGCCCCACTCCGCCACTCGCTCGAAGAGCCGGCGCAAGTCATTCTGCAGCACGATCAGCAGAACCACGAAGAAGAGCGCGAAAACGCCCTGAAACATCCAAGCCGTCAACTCGAGCCGCAGTTCTCGGGCGCCCAAGTAGATCGCGGCCAAGATGCAGGCCCCGATGACGGCCAAGCCGGCCTTCGCTTGTTTGAGCCAAACGATGACCAAGTAGATCGCCAGAGCGGCCAGTCCAATATCGACGATCTCGGTCGGGCCGAAGTCCTGCATGTTTGGTGCGGGCGGCTAGTTCGCGGGCGCGCCTACAGCGATGGTCACGCCCGACTGCGTGCGGGACTCGCCGCCCGGTCCCGACGACGTGATGACGATCTCATGATCGCCGAACGCCGTGCCCTCGGGAATCGTGATGTTGAACTGCGTCAGGCCCGCGAAGTTGGGCGCGGCGCCGGCGTAGGCAATCTCCGAGGACAGCAGCGGCATGCCGTCGAGAGTGACCCCGATCGTATCCGTCAAAGAGTTCGGGCCGTCGTTCAACTCGCCCGTTTCGAGGTCCCGTTCGGTATCGCCGAACCCCGTTCCGTAGACCAGCACGGTTTCTCCGGGCAGCGCGGGCCGCGACCGAGCGATCTGCCCTCGCGAGGAGATCACCTCTCCGCCCGCCGAGACTGCGGCGACTTCACCTGCGCCCGAGGAGTCGAGCGTGAATAGGGCCGGCGCCTGCGCAACCACGACGGCGGAGATCATGTTACTGCGGACCTCGCTGTCTCCCTCGCCGCGGTTGAAGACAGCCTGCACGGCCACCTGGCCCGGGGCCAGCACGGGCGCCTGGACGTTGATCTGGTTCTGGTCGACGTAGATGATGCGGCCGAGCATTGGATTGGCCGCGCCCGCGGGAGTGAATTCTACGCTGATGCGGTTCAGTTGGCTCGGTAGAAATCCATTGCTGTCCAGATCGCGCGATGCAACGTTGACCGCGCTGTCGGGAGCCGCCAACTTCGAGCCAAAGATGCTGACAAGTGAATTGGGCGCGATGCCCGCCATACCCGCGGCCGGAGAGGCCGCCGACACGATGCCCCCTTCTCCCAGCTCAGGAGAATTTGAAGGCGCATATAAGGCCCGGGCCGTGGCCAAGGCGGTAGCGTCATTGTTCGTGCCGAGATCGCCGTCCGCGGCCAAGGCGGCGGCGGTGAACACGACTTCTCCGACGTCTTCGCCGGGCGGGGTCCAGTTGACGGCGAAGGTAAACTCTCCGCCCCGACCCACGGGTACGGCGCTGGTATGAGTCGCGTACTCCATCTGATCGCCGTCGCAGGGCGCGCTCGTCCCATCGGCGCACCGCACCTGCGCAAACAAATTGATCGCCTCGAATGTGCCGGCGGGCAAGGTCGGGTCAGCGGCTCGGCGCGCCGCGAGCTGAAATCCCCAACGCGTCGCGAACGGGCTTTCGACGATCACGTCCACCTCTTGCGTCGCGCCGGGCACGTACGGGCCGACTTCGATGCGCGCCGCGACCTGGCCGTTGACGTTGAGAGGTTCGGGGCGATGGCACTCCGAACAGCTCGGCTCCCCGTAGGCGCCGGTATGCGCAACCGGCAACCCGTTTTCGGTGGCCCCGAGGTGCGAGGGAATCAACCCAGCCGCAACGACGGCGGCGAACCAAAGGGGAAATTTTGTGAATCTCATGGTGATCGTCCCGTAGAGTTCAACTAGTACGACAGTGTTACGTAAGTTCCCTCTTGCTAGGAGATCTCGAAATTGACCCTGAAGTCATGCGCTAGGACAATCGAGCCAGATGCCTTTGTCCACAGGCCCGCCAGACAGCCCCGGAAATGGGTTTCCACGCAAGTCGGCGGACCACTTGCGTGCGGAATCGCAGCCGGGGTATCACGCCGTCAAGTTCTATAGTTCGGATCTCGACCTGATCAAGACCGCCGGACCGTTTCTTGCGGGCTCGCTGACCAGCGGCGAGGGCGCAGCCATAATTGCGCGAGAGCGCATCACGGACGGCTTGCTGCGCGACCTGCGTCGACACGACATCGACGTCGAAGCCGCACGGAGCAACGGGTCTCTGCTTCTCGTCGATGTGGATCAATTCATTGTGGCGACCTGCACCGGAGGCCGGCCCGACCCAGCTCGCTTCGAGAGCTTCACCGCCGATCTGACGACTCCCCATCCTGTTCATCGCCGATTCGGGAGGATTCGCGTCTACTGCGAGGCGGCGACGGAGCTTTGCGGCGCGGGAGACCCAACGGCCGCGATCGAGTTCGAGCGCCTCTGGATTCAATTCCTGACCGGCTCGGGTTGCGGAATACTTTGCGGATACGACGTCAACGACTTCTCTCGCGACGCGCACCCGAAGGCCTATGTCGAGATTTGCAGCCTCCACGTGCGCGTGCAGCATGAGCGCGATCTGATCGGCATTGTGCGAGAGATGAAAGACGAGTTCGAAGGGTTGCGTCGACAGGCGGACGATTTGGCTATCGCAATGCGAGAGCGGATGCCGGACGCTGAGGAAAACTCGGATCAACACCGCGAGACGCTGCAGCGATTCGCGGCCGGCGTCGCCCGCATCTTCGACGACTCCCTGACTCTCGTGCTCGGCTGGGGCGAACTGCTCGGCCGCCTCGATTTACCGCTCGACGAACAGAGCGCCATGAGCCGTGAGATCGCCAAAGCAGCGACACGAGCGGGCGCCATGAGCCGCGGACTATTCGCCTTCGGCGAACGCGGCGCCTCTGATTTGGGGGTCGTGCGGGCCGCGGACGGCGTCCGGGACGCCTGGCGCCTGATCGCCATGTCGGCCGGCAAGCGCATTCAAACCTCCCTCGACATCGATGCCGACGCTGGAACAATTGCGGTTCACCGCAACGAACTGGCGGAAATCGTGCTGGCCCTGGGCCTCGGCGGCTTGCAGCGCGTCGATGATGGAGGTCGGATTCAACTGCAAGTGAAGCGCCTCGAAGTCGCTACGCCCGGCGAACCGTGGATCGACCTGCCGCCGGGGTCCTACGTTCAGCTTGCCGTCTGGGACGACGGACGACGCGCAACCGACGCCTTGGCCCCTTCAAACGTCGAACAGCTCGTCGCCGATTGCGGCGGCAAGCTGCGGGCGCGGACCTCGCCCGAGCACGGGACTCTGGTTCGCGTCGCGCTGCCCGCCGCGCCTGAACCGTCGCCAAGTGAGCGGTCCGCCCCGGAGGAAGAGTCCCCGGACGCGACCATTCTGGTGCTCGCATCCCGGCCGGCGCTGCGGCGGATGATCGTGATGCAACTGGAGGCGTTGGGCCATCGCGTGATCGCGTGCGCCGATCGGAATCAGGCGTCAGCCGGCCTCGAGTCATACCCGCCGATCGACTGTCTGGTGATCGATCCGGCCTTCGGCGTCGACGACGAACGGATCATCGCGGAGCTGTCCCAGCGCTTCCCGCAGATGCGTCTGCTTCTGATCGTCGGCCGCGCCGACAAAGACTCCGACCTGCTTCGGCGCATTTCCACGCGCGCACCGAGATGCTCGAAAAGCCGTTTGACGCGAAAGAGCTGGAGCGGCGCGTCAAGGCGCTGCTTCGGGCTGATTGAGGGCGACTGAGTCGGGGTCGGGATCGGCGTCCTGCAACTCCTCCCAAGTCTTCGGCGCCCATTTCTCGCTCAGGCTGCGGGCTTGCTCGATCATCTCCTGCGGCAACGAGCGCTGCAAATCGTCTCGCACCCAGCGATATTCGCCCTCGTACTCTTTTGGAGGGTCGGTCGCCGCCAGCGAAATCCAGTGCAGCGCTTGCACTGGGTCAGCGTCCAAGCCCTCGCCGTTGTTGTAGGAAACCCCGAGGTTGAACTGCGCGCGCGCGAAGCCTTGCTCGGCTGCCATGCGGTACCAGTAGGTCGCCCGAGCGTAGTCCTTCGCGACGCCTTGGCCGTCACGGTACATGTTGCCGAAAACCTCTTGCGCCTCAGGATTGCCGAGCTTCGCGGCCATCCCGAGCCACTTGGCCGCCGCGGCGTAGTCCTGCCCGACGCCGAGACCCGTGTAATAGAGCTTGCCGAGAAACTCCTGGGCCTTGTCGTGGCCCTGGTTCGCGGCCTTCTCGGTCCATTCGACCGCCTTGGCGTAGTCGCGCTTGACGTGGTAGGCGTCGGCGTAGGCCTGGCCCAAGTGATACTGCGCGTTAGCGTCGCCTTTCTTGGCGGCCTTTTGCACTTCCTTGAGCGGGTTCTGGGCGGCGGCGAATGAGACGAACAGAAAGATGAGCGGAAGGAATGAGCGCATCATGGGCGGGATTATAAGCCCGTTCTCGCGCTTGTGAAACACGAAAATGGGGCCGCCGGGCGCCGGAACCCGCTACCCCCAGTCGCTGCGCTTATTGAGCCATGGGAACGGGTCGTCGGGAATCGGCGTTCGAAAAGCCCGACACAGCGGCCCCCAGCCGTCGGCGGCCCGCCATTCCAGCAGCCGGCGGCGCGGAATCGCTTCCCTCACCTGCGCATTGTGCCGCTCGTAGGCCGCCATCAGGAGCTCCGGATCGTCCCACCGTTCGGAGCCTGTAAAGCGCTCGAGCAGACGGGTCAGCCCGCAGCCCCCCTTCCAGTCGGGCGCCATAGCCATGCGCGCGACGGGGAGAATCGTGCTGTTTACTGCTTCTGACCGTGTTGTTGCGGGACGATTTTCGCCGGAACCGGCCTGAAATGCGCTTCCCCTGCCATGAGCATTCTGAGGGGTTGGTTCCTCGAATTTCCATAGTCGGAAGTTACTCGCAGCACTGGCTGGCGGCCCTTTCAGGTACCGCTCAGAGCTACAATTGCTGCGTCTTGCACATCGGCTCCAGCATCAGCCACTACAAGATCGTCGAGAAGCTCGGCGAGGGCGGGATGGGTGTCGTCTACAAGGCCGAAGACACGACTCTCGAACGCAGCGTCGCCCTCAAGTTCTTAGCCGACCACCTGCTCAACGACGCTGAGGCCAAAGAGCGCTTCCTGCGAGAAGCGAAAGCGGCGGCAGCGCTTCACCACCCCAATGTCTGCCCCGTTCATGAGATCGGGGAGGCCGACGGCAAAACCTTCATCGCGATGGCCTTTCTCGAAGGCGAATCGCTCGAAGACCTTATCGCCAAAGGCCCTCTGCCACTCAAGGACGCACTCGAGATCGCCCGCCAAGTCGCTGAGGGCTTCCAGACCGCTCACGCCAAGGGCATCGTCCACCGCGACGTCAAGCCGGCCAACATCTTGTCTCGCCCGAAGGCCGGCCCACGATCATGGACTTCGGTCTGGCACGACTCACGGAAGCATCGCGCCTGACCAAGGTGGATACCGCCATGGGCACAGTGGCTTATATGTCGCCCGAGCAGGCGCAAGGCATGGAAGTCGATCATTGCTCTGACGTGTGGTCTCTCGGCTGCGTGCTCTACGAAATGGTCTCGGGCCAGCGGCCCTTCCTGGGCCAGTACGACCAAGCTTTGCTTTACGAGATCGTCCACGAAGAAGCGGCGCCGCTCACCGGTTTACGCACCGGAGTGCCCGTTGAACTGGAGCTATTGGTCGCGAAGTGTCTCGAGAAGGAGCGCGAGGATCGTTATGGCTCGGCGCAAGAGGTCTCAAGGGACCTGCGCAAGCTGGGGGAGAAGCTGCGGTCCGGGCGCTCGACGATCCTGCGCACATCCCAGATGACCGGCACTATCCCGGCGACGATGACGGCGGCGCACACATTGAACCCTGCCGTGGCACCGCCGCAGTCGAGTTCGTCGCGTGTGTGGCAAGCGGTGGCTGGGGTACTCGGTGTTGCGCTACTCGCGGTGTCGTTCGCCTACTTTTCAACTCCTGCACCCGAAGCAGAGCCGCAATCCCTGCGCCGCTTCTCGTTCTCGCACGAAGGCGTTGGTTCGGCGCGCATCTCTCCTGATGGCCGCAACGTCGTTTTCACCGTCCTGGCTGATGGTGACTCCTCCAGTTTGTGGCTGCGGGCGATGGGCAGCGAGACGGCCCGCGAGATACCAGGTACGGAGGGCGCAGTTCGCGGGACACGCGCAGGCTCGTGGACGCCAGCGTGGTCACCCGACAGCCGGTCGATTGTTTTCGGGACAAACGACCAGCTCAAACGCGTCGGTCTGGACGGCGACGACCCCGTCGTTCTGTGCTCGCTGCGCCGCCCTGCAGGCCGCGCGAGAGGACTCGCATTTTTGGACGCTTCTTTTAGTCCGGACGGCGATCGGATCGTCTACTCTTCTTGGCTTCAACTGTGGGAAGTGTCCTCCCTGGGCGGCGAGCCAAAGCTCCTTTTCGAACCCGACCCGGGGGTCGACTATTGGTCCCCCTACTTCCTTCCGACGGAAGCCGGCTCGCAGCGTCTTCTTTTTTCGTCCAGTGAGGGTCGCAGTTCTTGGCGAACGGAGGCGATGGACCTCCAGACGGGCGAGCGCCACGAGGTTGGGCCGCTCAGTGATGCCGTCTATGACCCCAGGGGCTACCTCATTCACGGCCCGAGCGAGGCATGGGGCGTCGGGTTGTCAGCGACACCGTTTTCTCTAGGAACGCTCTCTGCAGCCGGCGAGACCTTCCCGCTAGACACGACAGGCGTGAGGGCTTCGGTTTCTAGGAGCGGGACATTGGTTTACACCGACAGATCGTCATCAGCCGATCCACAAATCGTCATCAGAGATCGTTCGGGGGATGTCTTGCGATCGGTTGGTGATCCGATCGTACAAGGTCAGGGACTCGGCGTCGCGCCGAACGGCAGCCGTGTGGTGGTTAGCGTGGATGGAGACATTTGGGTTTACGATCTCGAACGGGACCTCGGAACGCGACTCACCTTCACGCAGGAGGGGAATGTTAACCCCGCCTGGATGCCGTCTAGTCTTGAGGTCTCCTACCAATCAGCGGATGGCGTTGTGGTCCAGATTGCAGATGGCAGCGAGGCCGCCAAGGTGGCTTTTGAACGCGAGGACGGAGCGGGTTCGGGATCTGCGTCGTGGTCCACGGACGGACGCTATGTCGCCTACGCGGCGGCCGACCCCGCGGGAGGTGAAGGCGGAATCTGGTACCGACAAATTGACTCTGGAGGATCGCTGTCGGAGCCCATTTCCTACCTGCGTACGCAGTCCTCGGAGATACAACAGCAGGTTTCTCCTGACGGCCGCTACTTGGCCTACCGATCCAACGAGTCCGGCAGGGATGAGGTTTACGTACGGCCCTTCCCCGAAGGATCAGGCAAGTGGCAGGTTTCGGCGAATGGCGGTTCCGATCCACGTTGGGCAGATGACGGAACAGAACTCTTCTATTCGGAGGCGTCCGCGCTGATGGTGGTTGATGTCTCGACCTCGGGAACATTCACCGTCGGGCGATCACAACGTCTCTTTGCGTCAAACGGGCTTCAAAAAAGCGGCGCCATACATCAATACGATGAATTCCCCGATGCTCAGCGGTTCTTGATGATTGATCGCGACACCGACGCCGCTCAAGATGCCGTTCGCATCGTTGAGAACTGGGACGAACCGTTCCGCAACCGAGACTAGTAGAACCGTCGGAGTGGCAGGCGGCTCGCTTCCCTCCGAGTAACTGCCTATAAGTCCGCGTGTAGGAAATGACTCCTGAAACGGTCTCTTCCGGTCCACGGAAAGAGCCCGGATCGGTTGCGGGCCGCGAATTCCCATAGTGGAAGTCATTTAAATGACCTTCGCGCGGCGCTTTCGTGAGTCTCGAGACGCTACAATTCCCTGACTTGATCATCGGCTCGACCATCAGCCATTACCGCATCGTCGCCAAGCTCGGCGAGGGCGGCATGGGCGTCGTCTACAAGGCGGAAGACATTACGCTGGACCGTCCGGTTGCGTTGAAGTTCCTGGCTGAGCACCTGCTGAACGATACCGAAGCCAAGGAGCGTTTTCTTCGCGAGGCGAAGGCGGCTGCGGCGTTGCATCACCCGAACGTTTGCCCGGTCTACGAGATCGCTGAGGCCAGCGGCAAGACCTTTATCGCGATGGCGTTTCTCGATGGCGAATCGCTCGAAGACCGCATCACCAAAGGCCCGCTGCCGATCAAGGACGCACTCGACATCGCGCGACAGGTCGCCGAAGGCCTCGACGCCGCTCACGAAAATGGCATCGTTCATCGCGACATCAAGCCGGCCAACATCATCGTCGACGCCAAAGGTCACGCCACCATCATGGACTTCGGCCTCGCGCGCCTGACCGAAGCCTCGCGCCTGACGAAGGTCGATACTGCCATGGGCACGGTGGCCTACATGAGCCCTGAGCAAGCACAAGGCATGGAGGTCGATTCGCGTACCGACATCTGGGCGCTGGGCTGCGTGCTGTATGAGATGGTCGCCGGCCAACGCCCCTTCCAAGGCCAGTACGACCAAGCCCTGCTCTATGAGATCGTCCACGAAGAAGTCGCGCCGCTCACCTCGGTTCGCGCCGGCGTGCCGATGGAGCTCGAGTTCATTGTCGGCGAGTGTCTAGCGAAAGACCGCGACGATCGCACCGGCACGGCGCAAGAGGTCTCCCGCAAGTTGCGGACGTTGGCCGAGAAGCTCAAGTCCGGCCGCTCGACGATCTTGCGAACGGGACAGATGACAGGCGCCGTAGCGGTTCCGGCGAGCCGGACGCTAAACCCCGCCGAAGTTCTTCCGCCTGACTCGATCTCAATGAAGCGGCGCAGCAAGCGAGCCTTGCAGGCCTTCTCCGCCGTCGCGGCGCTAGCCTTCCTGGGCTCGCTTGCAGTTCACTTCGCCGAACCCCAAGCCGAGAGGCCAGTCCGGAGATTTTCCTTTTCCCTGAAGGGCCTCGCCGACGGAACGATCTCGCCGGACGGCCGCCACATCGCCTTCTTTGTTCGGTCCGGCGAAGAACGGAGCGTTTGGGTCCGGACGCTAGCCAACGAGTCGGCGCGTCCGATTACCGCTGCGGAAGCTGTCGGGCGGCCGGGCCTGGCCTGGTCGCCCGACAGTCGCTCCGTGGTCTTCTCCACGAACGTTCACCTCCGGCGCGCCGATATCGATGCGCAATCGTCCACGCGGATCTGCGACCTTCCAGGCACGGATAGCGAGCCGTTTGCTGGGGCCTCATGGAGTCATGACGGAGAGCGCATCGTCTTTTCTTCGGGCCAAAGCCTTTGGGAGGTCGCCGCCCGCGGCGGTGAACCTTCCCTGCTTCTCGAGACCATTCTGCCCGCCGGCCAGTTCCGGTATCCCCAAATACTCCCATCGCCAAACGACTCTCGAGTCGTCTACGCCGCAGGGGTCCGAGGAGGCTCGCACATCGAGGCGCTGGATCGCGTGACGGGAGAGCGCACCACGGTCTTGGACGCCGGCTCGGAACCCTTCTATGCTCCCAGCGGACACCTTCTGTTTCGAGCTAGAGACTCCGGCTTGCTCGCGATTTCGTTTTCCGCGGAGACTCTCAGGACCGTCGGAGAAGCTTTTCCTGTCGTGGAAGATGACGTCAGCCCATCCGTTTCTCGTGACGGCACTCTGGTGTATACGAGCCGGTCAATGTCCGGGGCTACGCCGATAGAGGTGCGCGACCGCGCGGGTAGGCTGCTGCGAACCGTCGGCGATCCGGTCGGTCGCGGCGACGCACTCGAGATCGCGCCCGATGGCCGCCGAATCGCCGCCACGATCGACGGCGACGTTTGGGTTTTCGATTTGGATCGCAACCTTGGAACGCGGTTGACTTCCCGTAAGGGCGACGAAAACCGACCCCGTTGGATATCACCCGACGAGATCTCCTACTCTCTCGAAACCAGAGCACTGGCCGCTGAACCGCTCGATGGCGCCGTGGAGCCTGTCATTCTTCTGGATTCGGTCGCGGATATGTCCTGGTTCGACTGGTCGTCCGATGGGCGGCGTTTCGTCTACACCGCCGGAGACCCAGCCGGAGGCGAGGGGGGTCTCTGGTATCGCGAGCGCAGGGCCGACGGTTCCCTGTCCGAGGCGGTGTCGTTTCTGCGCACGCCCGCTTCAGAGAACCAGCCCGAGATATCTCCAGACGGTCGCTACGTCGCCTATGTTTCCAATGAGACTGGTCGCTCTGAGGTCTACGTACGACCGTTTCCAGCAGGAGTGGGCAAGTGGCGAATCTCGTCGAGCGGAGGCGGCACTCCTCGTTGGTCCTCGGATGGTCTCGAACTGTTTTACCGCGGTCCTCAGACGACCCTCATGACGACGTCGTTCTCAGGCAAGGGAACCGTGAGCGTGGGAGAGCCCAAGGTTTTGTTCGAGGCCGAGGGGTTTCGGCGGGGCGGATCAGGATCAATTCCGTACGACGTATTCCCCGACGGTCAGCGGTTTGCGCTGTTCGGTTTGCCGGCGGAGGCGCAAGTGGAGCCGGCCGTCCACATTATCGAGAACTGGTACGAAGAGTTCCGCGATCGGGAGAAGTAGGAAACACTGGAACGCAGTTTCTAAACGGCTTGCGCCGCGTAGCTTCCTAACAATCTGTGCGGAGAAACAACAAGCGGAGGCTATGATCAAGCTGCGGCGGCAGGGGCTCTCCGAAGCTCCCCTACGTGATGTCATGCGCCTGAGGTGAAAGCGCTTGACATCTGCAGTACACTCTATCAATCGAGAGTCGGAGCAAATCCTGGGTGGCTCGAAGTTAGACCGGGAGTGTAGTGCATGACGCGTTACGTTGTCGCGGCCGGATTCATGGCGCTAGTGGGGGCGGCGTTCTCGCAAACGCTCGACAACGCCTCCTTGAACGGCAAGTACTATTTTGTTCAACTTCAGGTTGACGCCTCACAGGGGCGGAGCACCGGCGCCCGGAACCTTTCCGGCGCCATCACTTTCGACGGTCAAGGCGGCTTCGCTTACAGCGGCAGTCTGGGCGTCGATGCAGACGCCGCTGCGCCCGTGAACGGGGCCGGCGCTTACACCCTTTTCTCTGACGGAACCCTCGCTCTAACGAGCCCGATTCGCGGTACGCAGCAGGTGCTCGGCGGGGTCAGTGGGGACGGCAACCTGTTGCTGGGCGCCAGCCCGGAAACGAGCGACGACAGCAGCGATCTGTTCATCGCCCTCAAGGCGCCGACGGACCCGGTGTCCGGCGCGGTGCTGAGCGGGAGCTATACCGGCGCCTCGCTCGAGTTCCCCGACGGCGACTCGTCGGCGGTGAAATCCGCGGTCGTCAGCCTGGTGGCCGGGGGCGACGGTCAGTTCAGCAGCGCCACGGTGACGGGACACGATGCCGGCCAGGGCAGCGTCAATGTGAGTCAGGAGGCCGCCGGCTCCAGCTATATGTTGAGCGCTGACGGGACCGGCACGGCGGACTTCGGAGCCGGCGCCGGCCCATTGGGCGGCTCGCGCGCCATTTTCGTCTCCCAGGACGGCAACTATCTGATCGGCGCCTCGACGGCGGCCGGGGGCAGAGATATCTTCATCGCCGCCAAAAACTTCAGCACGTCCGCCACGAATGCTTCCTTGAGCGGCCACTACTGGATCGCTGAGTTGACCTTGGAAAGGGGCGGGGGCCAAGCCCGTTTCAGCGCCGCCTCCGGCGCCTTGAACGCGCTCGGCGACGGCCGCCTCCTCATTGCCGAGCGGCTCCACCAGAACACCGCCACGCTCGACTTCACCGCCACCAGCTCCTATGTGGTCAACTCCGATTCCACGGGGAACCTCGATGCGACTCTGACGGAAGGCGTGAACAATATGGCCCTGGGCGGGATGGTCACCGTCGACGGCACGGCATTACCGAATAGCCTGGTTGGCGCCCAGATTGGCGCCGTCGACGCCGTTTCGGATCGCGACGGAGTGTTTTTCGCTGTTCGGGCCCCAGTGTTTTCCGGCGAAGGTGTGTTCCTCGATCCGAACGGCGTTGTGAACGGCGCGTCCTTCGCGCCGGCTGTAAACCCGATCGCTCCGGGATCGATCGTCTCGCTGTTCGGCTCCGGCCTGGCGCCGCTGCAGCGCAACGCCGAGACGTTGCCGCTGCCTGTGTCGCTGGAGGACGTCTCGGTGACGGTCAACGGCGTTCCGGCGCCGCTGTTCTTTGTCTCGCCCGGGCAACTGAACATCCAGGCGCCGTTTGGGTTGACCGGCGACTCGGCCACGGTTGTCGTGACGAACGGCGGCGAGCGGTCCAACGAGGTCGTGGTCCGACTGGCTCGCAGCAGTCCCGGGATCTTTTCCTACGCCGACGGGCAAAGCACCCAGCGTGGCGTCATCCTGCATCCCGACTACAGCCTCGTGACCCCGGACCAGCCCGCGCAGCCAGGAGAAACTGTTCTCATCTGGCTGACAGGTCTTGGCGGCCTTCTTCCCGCCGTGCCGACCGGTGCGGGCAATCCCGGCGACCCTCTGTCGTTGGCGATCGACCCGCGGATCCAGATCTGGTTTGGAGATCAGATCGCCGACAAGCTGACCTACGCCGGCGGAGCGCCCTTCTTTGCGGGTCTGAACCAGATCAATGCCGTCATTCCAAAAACGGCGCAGACAGGTACGAACATCCCGGTGGCAATCTCGACCAGCGATGCTTTCAGCGTCCTGGTGGATTTGCCGATCGGACAATAGCGTGGAAGGGATAGATAAGGAGAATCGTGGAATGCCGGCCCATTCCGCCGGCTCCCTGATTACCGGTTCCAGTTGGAGACGACAATTTTCGGAGAGATCGCGATGACAAGATTTTCCAAGTTGTGGGTGATCGTAGCGGGTTGCTCGCTGGCCGCCAATCCGCTGCTGGCCCAAGACGTTACCACCATAGGCGCGCCCACCGGGGAACATGCCTTTGAAACCGTCCTGCGCGGCGATCAGAACGGTGACACGGGTCGGATCTACGGCTACGTAGTGCACATTTGGGGTGTTGACGACGGCCGGTTGTTTACCGCGCCGCAGTCGAGTGCGGCTCCGCTCGGCGAAGCCAATGCGCGCTTTACGATCAGCGGGACCGTGAACGTGACGGGCCGCTATGTCCTCGGGAGCGTCATCACCTCAGTCCTTGACGGGAGCATGACGATCTACTACAACGACACGCCGAGCGGAGACTTCGGCCAGCCGGATACATTCTCTTCCGGAACGCCGATCGCGACTTTTCAAACTCATAGTCAAAACGTGTTGAACGTGCAGACGCCCCTGAGCGCGGAGGGGCCGGGCAAGGCGATCTTCCAGTCCTCGAACGATCTCCTGCAACAGAGCGCCGCGACATTCACCCTCGACGGTGGAGAGTATGCGCTCGGATTGGAGGGTACGCGCTTCCACTACTCTCTTACCGGCGAAGGCGCCTTGATGGCCATCAATCCGTTTCTGGCGAACTTTCTCCTGGGCGGCTTCGCGGAAGTCTCCGCTCAGCCGGTATTGCCGCCCAGAAGGAGATAGCCATTCCCAGCAAGAGAGCGGCCTTGTCGTGAGCCGCACGCCGAACGAGAACGCCACTGCCAGGGCTCCCTGCCGTCGGTTCCTGATGCGTTCGTTGGAGGATCTGTTACGATGGCGTACCTCGCGGTTCCCGGCGATATCCTTCCGCGGGCCATGCTGGGGATTACATAGATGGACCGCCCGGTAGGAATCGACGATCTCAACGTGTACGGCAGCACGCATTCCGTCGACATCGAGGCGATCGCCCGCGCACGGGGGCGGTCGGCCAAGGGGCTGCAGGCCGTCCAGTTCCTGCGGCGTTCCGTCACGCCGCCATCGGAGGACGCCGTCACGCTGGCCGTTAACGCCGCAAAGCCGGTTGTCGACGCCGCCGGTCCCGGCGCGTTCGAGCTGCTGATCGTCGCTACCGAATCGGGCGTGGACTACGGCAAGCCTCTGAGCGCCTACGTGCATCACCAGCTCGGACTGAACCCGACGTGCCGGAACTTCGAGGTCAAGTATGCCTGCCACGGCGGCACGACCGGCATCCAACTCGCCGTGAGCTGGATCCGCTCCCACGCCGCGCCCGGCGCGAAGGCGCTCGTGGTGATGACGGATCTCGCACGCCGGCATCTTGGCGACCCGGCTGAACTGACCGCCGGGTCCGGAGCCGTCGCCGTCGTCATTGCCGCTGATCCGCTGGTGCTCCGCATCGAGGAGGCGACGGGGTACGCTTGCCGCGAAGTCTACGATGTGGCCCGTCCGACGAAGACCGTCGAATGGGGTGATGCGGTGCTGTCGCTGGCGGCGTATCTCGATCTCCTCGAGATGGCCTGGGAGGCATATCAAAAGCAGGCCGGGTGGGATGCTCCCGTGGACGAGCGATTCCGGTACATGCTCTACCACACGCCGCTGGTGTCTCTAATTGAGCAGGCGCACGAGACCCTGCTTCGCGCCGGCCGCGATGATCTGTCGCCGTCGCAGATCCACGACAGCTTCGACCGGATGGTGGCGCCGGCGCTAGGCTACCCGCGAGAGCTTGCCAACATCTACTCGGGAAGCGTGTACAGCAAGCTGGCGAGTCTCGTGGATCAGGCATCGGACCTCGAATCGGGCGCGCGAATCGGCATCTTCTCCTACGGTTCGGGATCGTGCGCGGAGCTGTTCGGTGGAGTGATTGCGGAAGGCGCCCGCCAGAGGGTGGCCAGGCACCGCATCGGCGCTCGGCTCGCGCGCCGGCGAGCGCTCGACCTGTCCCATTACGAGCGCTTCGTCCGCGAGACCGACGTCATGCTCACGAGCTGCGACTACGAGCCGCCCTCCGACGCTGGGTCCGAGCTCGAGCGGGATTCGCACGACGGCGAGCCTCGCCTGGTCCTTTCCGGCATCCGCAACTATCATCGCGAGTATGCGTGGACGGCGTGACGCGGTGCGAGTCGATCTCGCGGCGGAGCCTCCACGCGGGTTTCTGTCGGAGGCGCTGGTCACGGCACTGCGCGTTCCCCGACGACTGACACCGGCTGGACGCGCGGTCGATTGCGGCTGTGAAGAAGTTGGCCGCCTTGCACCGCGCCGATCACGGGGCGTACGAATCCGCTGCGCTGCGAACCTTCGGACAGCTTGTCGAGAGCCCGGAGACACAAGCGAGGCTCCGCCGGTTTGCTGAGGGACTCGCGCCCTGGCCGGAGGACGCGAGGGAATGAACCTGGGCGAACAGGTCGTCGTCGTTACCGGCGGTTCGCGCGGTATCGGCCGTAGTTGCGCGCTCCAAGCCGCGCAACTCGGCGCGCGCGTCGTGTTCTGCGCGAGGCACGATGGCGACGAGCTCAGGGCCGTCGAGGCGGAGGCTGCCGCCGGCGGCATGCCCGGCGCGGTGATCGGCGTCCGCGCCGACGTGACGCGCGAGGATGACGTCGCCGGCGTGTTCGAGGCCGCCCGGCGCGAATTCGGCGCCGTAACTTCGGTGGTGAGCAACGCGGCGTCAAGCAGCGAATCGCTGCTCGTCACCATGGAAACCGCTTCCTGGGATGCGGTGATGGCGACGAACCTCACCGGCGGTTTCCTCGTCGCGCGATGCGCGATCCGCGCGTTTGTCGAGCAACGCGTCGGCGGACGGCTCGTGCTGCTGGGAACCCTGTCGCAGAACGGTGTCGCCGGCAACGGCGCCTACGCGGCCAGCAAGGGCGGCGCGCTCGGGTTGACGCGCGCTGATCGCACGGCAGTATGGCCGACTGGGCATTCGCGCGAACATGGTCGTGCCGGGCTACGTCGAAACGGCGCTCTCCTCCACATTGACCGACCACCAACGGCGCAGTCTCGTCGACGGATGTCCGCTCCGCCGCCCGGGCTCTCCCGACGAAATCGCGGCTGTGGCCATGTTCCTGCTATCCGACGAGGCCCGCGGTCTGAACGGTCAAGCCGTCTTTGCGTCGGGAGGCATGCTGGAGACGCCGTTATGACCGCACCGTTCACGACGACCGTCATCGACGACGGCGTGCTCTCGTTGCAGGTCGCGACCGACGACGAGTGTCACATGGATCCGCAGTGGTCGCAGCGTTTCGTCCAGTCGCTCGACGGGATCGGACGCGATGACGTCCGTTCGCGTCGTCGTGCTCGAAGGCGGCTCGCGCGTCTTCTGCGCCGGGGCGAGCCGCACGGCCCTGTTGGAGAGGCGCGACTCCCCGGCCGACTATGCGGCGCAACTCTCTCAGGCGCTGCTGGCGACGCCGGTTCCGCTGGTGGCCGCACTCGCCGGGCATGCGATCGGCGGGGGACTCCTGGTCGGCCTGTGGTGCGACGCCGTTGTGCTCGCCGAGGAATCGTTGTACGGCGCCAACTTCATGGCGCTGGGATTTACTCCCGGAATGGGCGCCACCGCAGCCGTGCCGGAAGCCTTCGGTCCGATCCTCGGCCGCCGGCTTCTGTTCACCGGGCAGCTCATGACGGGACGGCGAGATCCGCGATGCCGGCTGCCCGCTCTCGCACGCGGTCCACCCGCGCGCCCAGGTCCGCGACCGCGCGCTGGCCGTGGCCCGCGAGATGGCCGAGGCCCCGCGCGCGGCGCTCGTCCTGCTGAAGCAGGCGATCGCGGCGCGCCGGCGGGAGGTCGCTCGAGCGAGCCCTCGATGCCGAGCAACACTGTCACGCCGCGCTGTTCGCCGACGGCCGGACGTTCGACGAGATCGCCAGGCGATACCCCCAACTGGACCGCGCGACCGGAGCGCCGCGATGACGATCGACTTTCGACAATCCGCAGTCCTCGTCACCGGCGGTACTCGCGGCATCGGCAAGGCCATCGGGAAGGAGTTCAGCCGCGCCGGCGCGACGGTCGTCCTGACGCACCGCTGGGGCAGTGTGAGCGAGGAAGAGCTGACCGAGGAGTTCGGCCGCGAGAACTTGGCCGTCCCCCTCATCGTCGAGAGCGACGTCAGCGATCCGGAGGCGACCCGGGCGCTCATGGAGGCGATCGGCCGGCTCCAGAACGCCGCTGCGCGCCATCGTCAGCAATGTCGCGTTCGCAAAGACCGTCCAAAGCATTGCAGATCTGAAACGGGGCTCGCTGGAGCTCTCGCTGCGCTACTCGACGTGGCCCGTCTTCGAGCTGCCCGAGGCGGCTCACGAAACACTCGGCTATTACCCGCGCTATCTCGTTGCCGTTGTCGAGCGACGGGGGATCGGTCTGCCATCCCGGGTACGACATGGCCGGCGTCGCGAAAGCGGCCCTCGAGACGCTCTGTCGCTACTTGGCGCTGCGCCTTCGGCCGGAAGGCGTGCGCGTCAATGTGCTGCGTCCGGGGCTGGTGGACACTGCGAGCCTGCGAGCCACGCTTCGACGATGCCGTCGTGGACATGTCCAGTCCCGGCCAGCGCGACGTCGCGATCCGGCCCGAGCACGTCGCTCGGGCCTGCATCGCCATGTGCAGCGGCCTGATGGACAGCGTCACGGGTCAGGTGATCACGGTGGACGAGGGGGCGTCGCTGGTGAGTCCTGCTACCTATGCGACGGGGCTGCGGCTGGCCCGGCCGGTTTCCGACCGACGAGGACGAGACATGCTGACGATCGAGAGCGGCGCGGCTGCGCTGTTCGAACGCGCGTGCCGGGAGCCCCTGATCGAGCGGGACGAACGCGAGCGGGGGCCGGCGCTGGATGAGGCCGCCATCCGCGCGCTGCTGCCGCATCGCCCCCCTTTTGTCTTCGTCGATCGCGTGACCCGGCTCGATACGGCCAACGGCGTGATCGTCGGGCGGTATGATATTCAGCGGGATTCGTCGCTGCTGGCGGGTCACTTCCCCGGATCGTCCGGTATGGCCGGGCGTGCTGCAGATTGAGGCGGTGGGGCAGGCTGGCCTGTGCCTGGTTCGCGCGATCCGGGCGGCGTCCGATAGCTCGCCGCAAAGCCCGTTTCACCTCACCGACGTCCTCTCCGCCCGGTTCGAAACCGCGGTGGCGCTCGACCTGCCAGTGGAGATTGTCGCCTGTGTCTTGCCGGATGGTCTGTTCACCATCGTCGTCGGCCAGTGTCTGCAGGGAGATCGCGTGTGTTCGGCGGCGGCGGTGCGAGGTTTGGAAGGAGCGTGAGCATGACTCGATCACAGATGTTCGAGGTGGTGAAGGCGAATATCGAACGCATTGTCGAGGAGGCCGCCGGCCGTGAGATTACCGAAAGCACGAGCATGGTCGATCTGGGCGCGGACTCTCTGCAGATCGTCGAGGTCGTGTCCCGCTCGATCAAGGATCTCCGGCTGAAGGTCCCCCGGACCGAGCTGGCCGGCGCCCGCACGGTGAAGGATCTCCTGGATCTGTTCGAGCGCTCGGCGCAGCAGCCGGCGGCGCGCTAGCCTCGGACGCATAGTCATGGTCGCCAGGCGGCCGGACAACCAGCGAGTCGTTGTGACGGGCATGGGCGTCGTCACCCCGATTGGCGACACCATCGACACGTTCTGGACGTCCCTCGTGGGCGGGCGCTCGGGAATCAGCCGCTGGAAGCGTCCGATCGACGAGCGCTGCTACGCCCGAATCGGCGGCGATCTGAGCGACTTCGACCTGGCGGCCCACCTGGGGCGGCAGGCACGTACGCGCCGGACTTGGTGAAGCGGTGTCTGTCGCTGATGCGCGCCTCGCCGCTGGCGCCGAAGCTGGTCGCCGCCGCGGCGCTGCAGGCCTACCACGATGCCGGACTGCCGGGGTTTCCAGACGCCGGGCGCATCGGCCATGTGATGGCGGGACACAATTTGAACGCCGGCTACATCGTCGAGAACGCGCTGACCTTTTATCAGAACGACCCCGACTACATCGAGCCGCTCTTCGGTCTGCTCTGTCTCGACACCGATGTGCTCGCCGCCAGTTCGGAGCTGCTGTCGCTCAGAGGGCCGAGCTTCACCGTTGGCGGCGCCTGCGCCAGCGGCAACATGGCGATCCTGGCCGCACTGGACCTGCTGCGCGCCGGGCGCGCCGGCGCCATGCTCGTGTCCGGCGCACCGATCGAGCTCGAACCGGTCTGCCTGCACGGATGGACGATGATCGAGGCGTTGTCGTATCAGTCGTTCAACGACGCGCCCGAACGGGCGAGCCGCCCGTTCGACGCCCTGCGCGAGGGCTTCGTGCCGAGCGAATGCGCCGGCGCGCGTCGTGCTCGAGCCGCTGGACGGCGCGCGGGCGCGCGGCGCGCGGATCCACGCCGAACTGCTCGGGGCGGCGACGACGTCGGATGCGTGCCGGCTGACGCGCCCGGACCTGGACGGGCAGGTGCGGGCTATCGAGTTGGCGCTCGACGATGCTCGGGTGGACGCCGCCGAAGTCGACTATGTGAACGCGCACGCCACTTCGACCCGCCTGGGCGACGCCGTCGAAGCGTCGGCGATCACGCGCGTCCTCGGGGAACGTGCGCGCCGCATCCCGGTCAATGCGACCAAATCGATGATCGGCCACTGCCTGTCGGCGGCCGGCGTCGTGGAAGCGATTGCGACGGTGCTCCAGCTGACGCACGGGATCGTGCACCCCACGATCAACCAGGAGCAGAGCGATCCCGAAATCGATCTGGACGTCGTTCCAAACCGTGCGCGACATGCGGCGGTTTCGCTCGCGCTCTCAAACTCGTTCGGGTTCGGCGGCCTGAACTCGACCGTCGTGCTGGGTCGCTTCGATGCGTGAACGCTCCCGGGGCCAGGCTGGCTCGAGCCCGACGGCGGCGGACCTCACAGGACGCCGCCTGCTCGTTGCGGGCGACCGGCGCGCCCGCGACCGCCGTGGCCGACGAGGCCTTCAGGCGCGGCGCCGTTCGTCACGCTGGCGACAGGCTCGGGCGGCGAGAGGCGGGGCGTCGACGCAGGACGACGCCATCCGCTACGACGACGCATCCGAGCCCGACATCGAGCGCGCGGTCGACATCGTGCTCGAAAGGGTGCACGGACTCGACGGGCTGATCGTTGCGATCGAGACGGGCCCGCTGGCGCCGCTCGACGAGGAAGATCTGCAGTCCTGGGAACGGAGCGTGATGCAGCCGCTGCGCACGACCTTCTGGCTTGCGCGGCGGGGCGTGCACGAACTGTTGGCGGCAGGCGCCGGGGGGCAGGTCGTGTTCCTCATCGCCTCGGACAGCGACGAAGGCGGGTCGGATTCGGGATGGATCGTCGAGGGCGCGCTGCTGTCCTTGGCGCGGAGCATCGCCAAGGAGTACGGGCGCCGGGGCATTACCTGCAACGTGGTGGCGGGCGGCTCGTCGGCCGGAGCGCAGCGCGCGGCGGCGGAAGATGGCGCTGTTCCTCGCATCGCCGGCCGCCGGCTTCGTGACCGGCGAGTGCCTGCGACTTGCAGAGGACTCGACAGGATGCGAGTCAACGTGACGCCCACGCCGGAGCTCGCAGCTACGTCGGTGACGAAGTGAGATCGAGTTATGTCGTAGAAATCCGACGCCATGGGTCGTGCGGTCGCCGCCGACCTGTTGAGCTGGCTCTCCCCGCTGCGGTTTGACGAGGCCGCCGGCGAGTCGGAGCGCCGCGAGGCCTACCGCCTTCGATATCGGGCGGTCGTCGAAGGCGGAATGGCCGCGGCCGATCAATTCCCGGAAGGCCTCGAAAGTGATGCGCACGACGCCGAAGCTGTGCAGGTCGTCGGCTGGGACGGCGACCAGGCCGTCGCGACCTGCCGCCTGGTGTTCGATCAGTCCGGTCGTCCGTTTCCGCTCGAGACTGATTTCGCTCTGACCTTGCCGTCACGAGAGCGGACAGTCGAATGGGGGCGCGTCGCCATCGACTCGGGCCGCCGCGGCGAGGGTCACCGCCTCGTCATGGGTCTGGCGGCGCGCGGGTGGATGGCGATGGAGGCGCGCGGCGCGACCGTCGCAATCGGGGTCACACCCGAGCGGCTGGTGGCGTTCCTGAGCACGCTGGGGTTTCCACTCACGGTTCTCGGGCCGCCGCGTATCTACTGGGGAGAGGAGCGCGTGCCGGTGCGATGTGAGGGCGCACGCGCCGTTGCCGTGCTCGGCCAGCTCTGGGGCGGCGCCCATGTGGAGTCGCTGCAGGAGTAGCCTGTGGGTCAATATCCTATGAGACCTAGCGGTGCAATGGGGAGATAAATTCGGTACGCCGCTCCCGACTGCAGCGCCGCCCCTACAACCCATGCCCTTCGGCGGCGCCGCGGTAATGGTGCTGGAGGCGGGTGCCAAACCCACATGGGGAGTGAACCCCGCTGGATTTCAAGTCTCTCGAGCCTACAGCGGTAGATCGATCACGACGCGGCGCGGCCCGCCGGCGGCGCCGTTCAAGGGAATCTCGAACGTCTCCATCGTGTAGCAGCACACCTGCTCGCGCCCTTCGCGGCACCAGTAGATCGACGTTTCGAGCATCAACACGGATTCGCCGGTCGGCGCCTCGATCGCGACCTCGAGAGCCGCACCCTCGACCGCGACCACACGCAGCTCGCCGTCTTGCGCCAGCTCGATCTGCGACGGCGCCTCCCGGTTGAGCTTCGCTCCCTCGGGCAACGCCAAAGTGATCGCGAGCGTCACCGCTCCGGGCGCCACCGTTCGCGCCTCCAGACGTCGCTTGCGAGGACGTCGCAACGCCAGCTTCTGCGGATCTTCGAGAGCGAACGTGCCGACCGTGCCTTCGACGATGTCGATCACGCGAACGGCATGATTGTTCGTATCGGCGACGTACAGCTTGCCGCGCGCCGAGCTCAGGCCGGCCGGCTCGTCGAAGCGCGCCTCCGCGACGTCCCCGTCAACCAGCCCGGCCTCACCCGTCCCCGCGAACGTCTTGACGCTGCGCGTGTGCAGCCCGATCGACTTGATCTTGTTGTTGTAAGTGTCGGCGACGAACAGCGTGCCCTCGACATATTCCACGTCGAGCGGGTGCTGCAACCGCGCGACGTCCGGCCCGCCATCGACGTCTCCGAAGTCGAACAAGCCCTCGCCGACGACCGTCTTCACGTGGCCGCCGCGCGGATCGAGATCGACCGAGCGGATCGAGCTGACCTCGCTGTCGGCGACGAACAGGCTGTTGGCGTCGTGCGTCAGCCCGCTCGGTTGCGCCAGCGCCGCCGCCAGCAATGGCCCGTCGACGTGGTCCTCGCGGCCGCTGCCCGCATGTCCGGCGATGTAGAACTCCTCCAGATCGAGCCCCCAGATCTGATGCGGCCCGGCCATGGCGATGAACAGGACGCCGTGCGCGATGTCGAGGTCCCACGGCGAGTTCAGTGCTCGCCCGCGCGCCGGGCCGGGTAGATTATTGGACTCCATATCCTGCTCGCCCGTCCCCGCGAGCGTCACGACCATGCGCGAGCGCAGGTCGGCCCGGCGAATGGCGTGGTTGTCGGTATCGGCGATGTAGAGCAGATCGCCTTCCACCGCCATCCCTTGCGGGTGATTGAGCTCCGCCTCGTCGAACCCGCCGTCCGCGAATCCTTGGCGGCCCGCGCCGACCACGTCGAGCACATGCCCCGTCGTCAACGAGGCCACGACGATGCGGTGGTGATTCGAGTCCGCGATGAACAGCCGATCGCCGGCCTCGTCCGCCAAGACCTTGCCGGGGAACGACGAGCAGCGACTCGGGCTCCGCGTCGCGCTCTTTCGGCAAGCTCCAGCGGCGTCGCGGTCGAGCTTGCCCTGCTCCTCGTAGTGCTCGGCCATCTGCGTGATCACGTTGTCGAACAGCTCGAAGACGCCTTCCCCCGAGTGCGTGCCAAAGACCTTGCCCAGCGGATCGATCAGCATCAGCGTCGGCCAAGCCCGTGCGGCGTACTCCTGCCAGACCCGCATCTCGCGATCGTTGATGACCGGGTGGTCGATCTCGTAGCGCAAGATCGCCTGGCGAATGTTCTCCGTGTCCTTCTCGCCCAAGAACTTCGCCGAGTGCACCCCGATCACCACGAGGTAATCGCCGTGCTTGTCTTCCAGACGCTTGAGATCGCCCAGCACGTGCATGCAGTTGATACAGCAGTAGGTCCAGAAATCGAGCAGCACGATCTTGCCCCGCAGATTCTTGATCCGCAGGGGCCGATCGGTGTTGAGCCAGTCGAGATCGGAAGGAAATTCCGGCGCATTCACGGTGCCGGGTTCGACGGGAGGCATAAGACCGCCATCATAGCGACGAGAAGCGCGGTGACAAGACGATCGAGGCCGGGGGATCGTCAAATCTTCGCCAAGGCTGCTAAAATCCAACCGAACCAATCGTTTATCGCCGAACCAATTGTTGATCGATTGGGGGCCTCCACGAAAGCGGCTCCTGCAGCCATGCATTTGCGTTCCGTCCTTCTTGCCTTCACCCTCACGGCGGCGATCGCCTCCGCTCAAACGCCCGACCGAGCATTTCGCGAGCCAAGTAAAGCCCTTGCTCGACGCCAAGTGCGGCGCTTGCCACAGCCCGCAGGTCGGCTCGGGCGGCTTGGCCATGGTCAGCCGCGAGGCGCTGCTGGCCGGCGGCGGACGCGGTCCGGCCATCGTGCCCGGCGACGCCGACAACAGCCTCCTGATTCAGGCCGTTCGCCAATCCGGCGAGCTGAAAATGCCCCCGGGCTCCAAGCTCGCGGACGAAGAAATCGCGACCCTCGAGAAATGGGTAGCCGACGGCGCCGTCTGGCCCCAAACCCACGTCACCGAAGACAAGCGCGGCGCGGACCACTGGTCGTACCAACCGATCCGCCATCCCGAGCCCCCGGCCGCCAAGTACCCCGAGTTGGTACGCAATCCGATCGACCAGTTCGTGCAGGCGCGCTTGGCGCAAGACAATCTGAAGCCCTCGCCCGCGGCCGACCGCGCGATCTTGATCCGCCGCGTCAGCCTCGATCTGACCGGCATACCGCCCTCGCCTGAAGAAGTCGCCGCCTTCGTCAACGACCAGCGGCCCGACGCCTACGACCGCCTCGTCGACACGCTGCTCGCCTCGCCGCACTTCGGCGAACGCTGGGCGCGGCACTGGCTCGACATCGCGCACTACGCCGACTCCAACGGCTACAACATCGACGGCAAGCGCGAGATTTGGCGCTATCGCGACTGGGTGATCGACGCCTACAACCGCGATCTGCCTTTCAACGAGTTCGTCATCGATCAAATCGCCGGCGACCTGCTGCCGCACCCGACCAAAGACCAGCTCGTCGCCACCGGCTTCCACCGCAACACGCTGATCAATCTCGAGGGCGGCATCGACTTCGAGCAGTACCGCGTCGAAGCCGTCGTCGACCGCGTCGATACGCTCGGCGCCGCGTTCCTGGGCCTCACGCTGGGCTGCGCGCGCTGCCACTCGCACAAATACGACCCGATCTCGCAGAAGGAGTTCTACCAGTTCTACGCCTTCTACAATTCGATCGACGAGCTCAGCGGCGCCGACGGCGAAGAAGGCCGTAACGACGCCTACAAGCCGACGCTCGAGTTCGGCACGCCCGACGAACTCGCCAAGCGCGACGTCGTCCGCCTGCAGCGCAAGCTGCTCGAAGACGAGCTCGACGCCTACGAAAAGGAGATCGCGCCCAAGCAGCGCGAGTGGGAAACCTCGCTGACCAAGGAGCAGCTCTCGAAATACCGCGAAGAGCTGCAGCACGTGCTCACCGAGGTCCCGCCCGCCGAGCGCAACAGCATCCAGCGCGACGCCGCCGCGCGCGCCTTTCACGAGGCCGACCTGGGCTGGAGCGAGCGCAAGGCTTCGATCGACGCCGATTCGCGAGCGCGAGCCCGACCTCGAGTGGACCATGGTCATGCGTGAGCTCGACAAGCCGCGCACCGCCTTCGTGCAACTCGGCGGCGACTTCCTGCGCAAGGGCGCCGAAGTCGAACCCGACACGCTCAGCGTGCTGCCGCCGCTGCACAAGCGCGGCGACCGCGCCGACCGCCTCGACTTGGCGCGTTGGCTCGTCAGCGACGACAATCCGCTGACCGCCCGCGTCACCGTCAACCGCACCTGGCAGCGCTTCTTCGGCCTCGGCATCGTCGAAACCGAGAACGACTTCGGCACACAGGGCGACGAACCGACGCACCCCGAGTTGCTCGACTGGCTGTCCTCGAACTTCCGCGACAACGGCTGGAAGTTCAAGGATCTGTGCCGCTTGATCGTCACGTCCCATACTTACCGGCAAGCGTCCGCGTTCCGCGAAGACGCCTCCGAGGTCGACCCGCGCAACCGCCTTCTGGCGCGCCAGAATCGTATTCGCCTCGAAGCCGAGGCCATCCGCGACGCCGCGCTCGAGGTCAGCGGCCTGCTGACGGAGAAGATCGGCGGCCCGAGCGTGTTTCCGCCGCAACCCGCCGGCGCCAGCAAGCTCGGCCAAATGCAGCGCGAATGGATCGCCGACACCGGCGAAGACCGCTTCCGCCGCGGCATGTACACCTTCTTCTGGCGCGCCAGCCCGCACCCGGGCCTGATGACCTTCGACGCGCCCGACTCCACGGTGGCGTGCACCCGCCGCGCCCGCTCGAATACGCCGCTGCAAGCGCTCACGCTGCTCAATGACGAGGCCTTTTACGAGTTCGCGCAAGGTCTGGCCAAGCGCGTCGCCAAAGAAGCCGGCGACGACCGCGACCAGCGCCTCGAGCGCGCCTTCCGGATCGCGCTTTGCCGCGAGCCCAAACCCGAGGAGGAGGAGCGCCTCTCGGCCCTGTTCAGCGCCCAGCTCGACTCCTTCCAAACCGAACCGGACCAAGCCAAGGCCGTGGCCGACGATCCGGAGATGGCCGCGTGGACGGCCGTATCGCGCGTGCTGCTCAACCTCGATGAGTTCATCACGCGGGAGTAATCAGACGCCATGACTGCGAAAGAGTTCTATCAACGACGCCTAGCGGCGACGACGCGCCGCCATTTCTTCAGCCAATGCGGCATCGGCCTCGGCCAAGTCGGCCTCGCCGGGCTGCTCAGCGACGGCAGTCTGTTCGGCGCGCCCGACCTGCCCAAGGTCGAGAACCCGATGGCGCCGAAGCAGCCGCACTTCCCGGCCAAGGCGAAGCGCGTGATCTATCTGTTCATGGCGGGCGGCCCCAGCCAGTTCGAGCTGTTCGACTACAAGCCTCGCCTGCACGAGTTCAGCGGCCAAGAAGCGCCCGATTCGCTGCTCGAAGGCAAACGCTTCGCCTTCATGGGCACGTTCAAAGAGAACAAGCCGAAGCTGCTCGGCCCGCAGCGCGAGTTCGAGCAACACGGCAAGTGCGGCAAGTGGATGTCGAAGACCCTGCCCCACATGGGCTCCATCGTCGACGACCTGGCCTTCGTCTCCGGCATCCATACGGTGAACTTCAACCACGCCCCGGCGAAGATCATGACCAACACCGGGTCGCCGCGCTTCGGCCGCCCGTCGATGGGCGCCTGGGTGACCTACGGCATCGGCAGCGACTCGGAAGACCTGCCCGGCTTCGTCGTTCTGCAATCAGGCCCGCGCGGCCCCCGCGGCGGCGCGCTCAACTGGGGCGCGGGCTTTCTGCCCACGGCGCACCAGGGCGTCCCGTTCCAGAGCGGCGGCGACCCCATCCTCGACCTGTCGAGCCCGAAAGGCTTTGAAGGCGAGCGCCAGCAGAACACGCTGTCCGCGATCCGCGAGCTCAATCTGAAGCACCTGGCCGACGTCGGCGATCCCGAGATCGCCACGCGCATCTCGTCCTACGAGATGGCTTACCGCATGCAAACCAGCGGACCCGAGCTAATCGACTTCGCGCAAGAAGACCCCAAGACGATCGAGATGTACGGCGCTTCGCCGGGCGAGAAGTCCTACGCGAACAACTGCCTGCTCGCTCGCCGCCTCATCGAACGCGGCGTCCGCTTCGTGCAGCTCTATCACACCGACTGGGATCACCACGGCGGCCCCAAAGAGAACCTGGGCAAAGCGTTCGACGAGGTCTGCGAACAAGTCGACCGCGCGACCGCGGCGCTGATCACAGACCTCAAGCAGCGCGGCCTGCTCGAAGACACGCTGGTCGTCTTCGGCGGCGAGTTCGGCCGCACGCCGATGGGCGAGATCCGCGAAACCGTCGGCCGCAACCACCACATCGACGCCTATACGCTGGCGTTCGCCGGCGCCGGCATCCAACCCGGTCAGACGGTCGGCGGCACCGACGACTTCGGCTTCTCCCCGGTCGACACCAATATCGGCGTCCACGACATCCAAGCGACCATCCTGCACCTGCTGGGCCTCAACCACGAAAAGCTGACCTTCAAGTTCCAAGGCCGCGATTTCCGCCTGACCGACGTCGAAGGCCGGGTGCTGAACGAACTGCTGGTCTAGGTGGTTACAGGCGCTCCCGCCTGTAATATGCAGCACAACGGCGCATGGATGCAATGGATGAAATCTAGTCCAAGGGAGATGGCATGAAGGTCGTTGCGAAACTACTGATTGCTCTAGCGGTTCTGGGGTTAGCAGGGTTCGCTTTCGTTCTCGGCGCTTGGTCATATCGACAACAAGAGCCCCCTTACACGTGGTTCAAATCGCTCCTGCGAACCACAGGCTCAATTCCCCTGGAGGCCGAGTCCGTAGGGTTGAGGGCTGAACGCTCGCTCGATAAGCTCACCACGCTCGGATACCTCCAGGCTCATTACGACGCGAACTCGCAGGATAAAGGGGTCCTGGTTTACGATCGGAGCCGAGCGTTCAACGGATACAACTTCTACAACGAGAGAGAGCGAAGCATCGCTCGTTTGATCGACATGGAAGGCAACACGTTACATGAGTGGAAATATAGTCACGTCACGGGATACTGGCACCATGCCGAACTGTTGCCCGACGGCCGTGTCTTGGTCGTGATGGAAGGGACAGGAATTGCCTGCCTGGACATCGATTCCAATCTCGAGTGGTTTTATAAGTCTCGGGCCCACCATGCGCTGTGGGTAACTGAAACCGGTGATACTTATATTTTGTCGAGCAAGACAGAGGTTCGCCCTGAGATCCACTCCTCGATCCCAGTTCGATATGACGACGTGGTTGCGTTGTCATCGGATGGGACAGAAAAGGAGGCTTTTTCGCTGCTTGAATCCGTGGAGAACTCAAGCTTTTCATTCATTATTCCGACGATCAACGAGATGAGCGGCGAGGGTCGCACCCTTTCAGAGATCGATCTTATGCATTCAAACCAGATACAGGTGTTCGATGGCAGTTTGGCATCCGTGTCGCCTTTGTTTCGTCGCGGCAACTTGCTGGTGTCTATTCGAAATTTCAACGCTGTTGTGATAGTGGACGGAGAAACAAAAAAGGCGATCTGGGCATGGGGTCCTAATAATCTGATTCGACAACATAACGCCATCCTGCAAGACAATGGACATATCCTGATCTTCGACAACGGGAGCCAAGCGTCTAGAGCGCTGGAATTGAATATCCTCACACGCAAGATTGACTGGTTGTACGAAGACGGCGAGAACTTCTTCTCCAGTTGGGGCGGCGCATGCCAGAGACTGCGCAACGGCAACACGCTCATCACCAACACTGAAACCGGGTATGTCTTTGAGGTCACTCCCGCGGGCGAGAAGGTGTGGGAGTTCGCCAATCCCGAGGTTAACGAAGACGGAGAGCGAACGAACATCTGGAGAACGACGCGGTTTGCGCCCGGTGATCTCGATTTCATCAATTGAGTTCGGGTAAAACCAAGTTCGGGAGAGTTCGGCGAGAGTTCCGGGGACGGAGCACGCATTCGAGCGTTGCTTGCGGAAAGTTGACGTCCGCCGGCGCGGCTTTCAGCAGCGAACGTCTCGCTGGCGGGGATTCCAGCTGACCTGCCCCCTGAAAACCGGACCAACTAGGATGAGAGCCGAGTTGGCCTGAGCAGGGAGACGGAAGCACTACGGCAGTCTTCAGGCACGATCTATAGTCTTTGATTTGCAATTTCTCAAGCATTATTTCAGTATGGTCAGACTGAGGCGCGGCCTGATGTGTAGGGCTATCGTACATCATTCCGTCAGAATCTGGGCCAGAGCGAGTCAACTCTTCGAAGCTCGGGTTCAACATCCTTTCTTGGTGCCGCGATTTGCATCGCCCAGGCTTCCCGTGAATCCTCCAACCGTCATAGTTCGCACACCATTCATCGATAAAATGCGTTGCCGGTCAGCCACTGTAGCCCATACTTCGGCTCGGGCTAGCCGACCTCGAGTGCGCCTAGGTCTGGGGTGCGGCTGGTGAAACCGTCGTTTACCGTCGGGATGGCACCCCTCGTGTCGACCGCCTTGATGCTTGGCTTTGAGCCGGAAATTGGGCCCGTCGTGTGGTATACGGCGTGGCGTTTAGCGGGGTCGGGCGGGGCCGGGTCTTCGAATATCTCGAAGTCGACTTCGATTCGGTGGGTTGCTGGCCGGTGACAAGTGAACAGCGGCAGTCAGGGAACTGTGAAAGCCGGATCTTCGGATTTCCGTCAGGGGCCCGCCACCACGAGACGTCCGCATCGAAAAGTGAGCCGGCTTACGCTTTCTGGAAGGGTCTCCCTGACTGTCGTCATTCGCCTCTAGGCGTGTTTGGCCCGTTCGTGCTCGACGCGGACCATGTTGGAATCCTGGTGCGGTTCGCCGTCGCAGACGAACTCGAGTGTCGTGACCGGGTCGTCGGCGGGCGTGGCCGGCAGGTCGAAGCAGCGGATGCGGAGCTTCTCCTGCTCGAAGCGGACCGGCTGCCCGGAGACGTGCATTTTGACGGATTGGACCTTGGATGTGAGGCCGGCGACGGCCAGGGTCTGGCCGGGCCAGAAGTGGGCATGCACGAACAGGGTGTTGCCCTTGCGGGTGAAGCTGCAATAGTTGGACCGCGAGACCTGGCAAGGTTCGGCGCCGTGGATGGTATCGGCGTTGTGAGCCATCCAGCGGCCGACCGAGGAGAGGATCCCGACGGATTCCTCCGGAATCGAGCCGTCGTGGCGCGGGCCGATGTTGAGCAGGTAATTCCCGCCCTGGCGGGCGCAGGTGATCAGGTTGCGCACGATGGTCTTGGGCGTTTTCCAGTTGTCGTCGGCGGCTTGGTAGCCCCAACTGTCGTTCATCGTCATGCAGGCTTCCCAAGACTTACCCTCGGCGGCCTGGATCCTCTGCTCCGGCGTGGAGAAATCGCCGTCGAGCTGGTTGCGGTTGTTGACGATGATTTCGGGCTGGAGCTCGTAGACCATCCGGTTCATGCGCTCGGACTCCCAACCCGCCGCGTCGAGCGGCCAGGAGACGTCGTACCAGAGGATGTCGATCTTGCCGTAGTTGCTGAGCAGCTCGCGGATCTGGCCGTGGATGTATGCGATGAAGCGCTTCCGGGCGGCCTCGTCGGTCAGGCAGCGCGCCCCGTCCGGGTGGTGCCAGTCCATCAGGGAATAGTAGAAACCTACCCGAAGCCCCTCGGCGCGGGCGGCGGCCACGTACTCCTGCACCATGTCGCGCTTGCACGCTTTCTTGGGGGCGCAGTAGTCGGTGAGCTTGCTGTTGAACAGGCAGAAGCCCTCATGGTGCTTGGTGGTCATCACCATGTACTTCATGCCGGCCTGCCGGGCCAGCCGGGCCCAGGCGCGCGGGGCGTTGGGTGTGGGGAGGAAGCCGTCGGCCAGCGGCTCGTACTCGGATACGGGAATGCCCTCCTGCTCCATCGCCCATTCATGCCGGCCGAGGACGCTGTAGAGTCCCCAGTGGACGAACATGCCGAACTTGGCCTCGTGCCACCAGCGCATCCGCTGTTCGCGGTCTTCCAGGCCGCCGGCGGCGAAGGCCGGGGCCGCGGCCATGAAAGCGGGCGCGGCGCCCATCATTGCCATGTATTGTCTGCGAGAGATATCACTAGTCATGGTTCTATCCTGCGCAGCAGTATACGCCTCGCCGCGCCCGGACGTGTCGTCGCCGCTGTCGCTGCAAGTTGTGGTGACGAAGGCATTCAGAGAACTGTGAAAGGCGGATCTTCGGATTTTTGTCAGGGGCCCGCCAATCGGGAACTCCGCTAACGCAAAGTGAGTCGGCTTACGCTTTCTGGACGGGTTTCCTGACCGTCACTATTCGCACCTATTCGCTCTCACTATTCGCGACTATTCGCTCTCACTATTCGCTTAATTCGCCCGCATGCTAAAGCTGTGCGGCTCGGATCGGCGAATTTCCGTGTTTCTGGGCCGCGTTGCTGAGGTGCAGCAAGTCTCAGCGCGAGAAGTACGGCCCGTGCACAGCCTTCACTCGCATCGACTCGTCCTCGTCAGCGAGCACGAACGCGCGGTACGTCCCGCCGCCGGGCTCGACGCGGATCACGATGTGGCCCTGCCAGACTCAGCAGCTTCTCGAGCGGCGCCCCGATCACATCGAAGTTCGCCTGTGACATGTTCGTGGCGAGAATGTCGCGCTCATCCGGGTATAGGTAGGTCGAGAGCAGGCGCGACAGCACATCCTCGCCGGGATGGTTGGCCGACCAGACCTGTAGGATCCAAAGCCTCGGTCGCAGAGTCTGGACGAAGAACGGATTGGTCGAGTCACGGTTGCCGTGGTGGTTCGCGGCGGCGACTTCGACCGGGCCCACCGCTTTGGCGACAGGAGTCTCCACGTCCATCCAGCTTGGTTGACCAGGCTGGAGCATCCCCGGAATGTCGCCCCCGGTGTAAAAGTCGAACTCTCCGTAGCTGACACGCAGACCAGCGCTCGTCTGGTTCTCGCTCGGCCGTTGGCCGGCAGGCAGGTCCCGGTAGTTCTTTGGGAAGTGCTTGCGGGTGTTCTCGCCGACGCCCGTCCAAACTTCGCCGTTGGCCGCGATCATGCGCACTTCGAGTTCGGGATAGGCTTGCGGGGCATACAGCAGCCGTACCTGGTCGGGGCTGCCCGGCCGCACACGCTCGGCCCGAAACCTCCCGTCTTTGACGCCCTGACGCACAAAACTGACGTACTTGGCCGCGTCGGAGCCGTCCGGGACCGGGCTCGGGTAGTCGTAGTCCGGGTAACCGCGATCGAGCAGCGTCCCGATCGCGATGTGGTCGGCCAGTTCCGGATAGCCGGACATGTGATCGTCGTGCAGGTGGGTCAAAAAGGCATAGTCAATCGCCGGCTCGTCGCGGAACGCCAACACGCGGCGGGCGTAGCGCGCCAGCCACTCCCCGGCGGGCCGCGAGCCGTCGGGCTTGAGCGGAACGCCGCGCCGCGTAGGACCATGCCCGCCGTCGCCGGCGTCGATCTCGAGCGACGTGCCGTCCGGCAACACCGCCAGCGCGGCATCGCCGCGGCCGGTGTTGATGAAGTGGATGTCCAGATAGCCCTCGCGCCAAGCGGGCAGCGGCTCGCCGACGCTTTGGGCCAAGATCGCGGCGGAACCGACGAGAGATAAGGCGATGAGGATGGCGAAACGGGACATCAGGTTTGTCGTAAGCGGGGATTTCCGTTTTGGCCATCCCGGCGCATGTAGCGTAGTTGTAGTCCCACCTCCGGCACAACGGTTTTCTGCGTTTGTTTTGGGGACGGCATCGCGATTGCGGAATTGCGCGGACGCCGCTCGTTCTTGAAAACGGCCTCGCTCGCGGCGGCGAAACCTCCGGCGCGGCGGTACAATCTCGTTCGGGGAAGAGGAGGAGCGCTGACTAGTCTGCTGAAAATTGGATTTTGCCTGACGCTGGCGGCGGGACTGTGGGGTCAAGTGCAGCCGTCGCCGGAGGGACATCTGTCGCCCAACCAGGAGGCGCGCGGATCGGCCGAGTCGGAGGCGCCCGCGGATATCAAGCAACAAAAAAATCCGTTCGACTCCGCGCAGGACGTTCAACGCGGGGAGGCACTCTTCCAGACGCACTGCTCCTATTGCCACGGAGCGTTCGGCGAGGGCGGACGCGGGGCGGACCTGACGACTGGCGTCTACCGGTACGGCGGGTCGGACGGTGAGCTGTTTCAGACGATCAGCGGCGGGATTCCAGGATCGGAGATGGGGCCGCCGCGGGTCGAGGAGGATGATCTTTGGCGGGTTGTGGCCTTTGTAAAACGGCTGGGGTTGGCGCCCGCCGAGGAGGCTCCCGGCGATGCGGCCGAGGGTCGCGCGATCTATGAGAAGACGGGGTGCGCATCTTGCCACATCATCGAAGGCGAGGGCGGGCTTCTGGGGCCGGAGCTGTCGGACGTAGGGCGGCGGCGGGGCCTGTCGTTTCTGGAACAGTCGATCGTCGATCCCGAGGCGGATTTGCCGACGAATTACCGGGCGACTCGGTTGGTCACACACGATGGGCGGACGGTGACGGGGATTCGGTTGAATGAGGATGACTACTCGATTCAGATTCGCGACACGGAGGGGAATCCTCGATCGTTCTTGAAGCATGAGCTTCGGGAGATTCGGCGGGATCAGCCGTCGTTGATGCCGGGGTACGCGGGTATTCTCTCTCGGGGGCAGGTTGAGGATTTGGTGGCTTATTTGGCTTCGTTGAAGGGGGTTCCGCGTTGAGGCCGCAGTTCAAGCGTGAGGATCGAAGCGGGCGTAGCGCGCTCGGCCTCTACAAGTACGGGCGATGGTTCGCGGCGGTAGCCGTCACCGCGGTTGCCCTCAGCGGGCAGGGGTTGCCGGTTACGTTCGAGCGGTTGCTCCACGCCGACAACGAGCCTGGGAATTGGCTCACTTACTCGCGAACTCTTGACGGGCGGCGGTTCTCGCCGCTCGATCAGATCAATCGCGAAAACGTCAAGCGGTTGAAGGTCAAGTGGCTGTTTCAGGGGCGGCATCAGGAGAAATTCGAGACGACGCCGCTCGTGGTCGACGGGATCATGTATCTCACTCGGCCCGAGAACGACATCTTTGCGCTCGACGCCGAAACCGGGCGCGAGCTGTGGAGCTACAGCTATCGCAATCCGGAGAATACCTTCAATTGCTGCGGGAAGGTGAACCGGGGACTGGCAATTTTGGGCGATCGGCTGTTTATGAATACGCTCGACATGCACGTGATCGCGGTGGATGCGAAGTCGGGGCGGGAGTTGTGGAAGACGAAGATTTCCGACTACAAGGCGGCGGGCGGGTATGCTTCGACCGGTGCGCCGTTGGTGGTCAAGGACAAGTTGATTGTCGGCATGGCGGGCGGCGAACGGGGCGTTCGGGGGTTTCTCGACGCCTACAACGTCGAGACGGGCGAACGCGTTTGGCGGTTCTATACGATCCCTGGTCCGGATGACGAGAATTTCGGGACTTGGGAGGGTGATTCGTGGAAGACCGGCGGCGCGGCGACTTGGAACAATGGCTCTTATGATCCGGAGCTGAACCTGATCTACTGGGGGACCAGTAATCCCTGGCCGGATTACAACGGCGACCGGCGCAAGGGCGACAACCTCTATTCGGCGTCGGCGATTGCGCTAAACGCGGACACGGGCAAGCTCGTTTGGCACTTTCAGTTCACGCCGCACGATCTGCACGATTGGGATGCGACGCAAATTCCGATCCTGCTTGACGCCAAGTATGAGGGGCGCGAAAGGAAGCTCATCGCCTGGCCGCAGCGCAATGGGTTTTTTTACTTGCTGGATCGGACGAACGGGAAGTTTCTGTTGGCCAAGGCCTTTGTGAAGCAGACGTGGGCCGCAAGGATCGACGAGAACGGGCGGCCGGTCTTGAATCCGGGGAGCGCGCCCACTCCGGAAGGCAATGTCGAGGTCTGGCCGGGCGTCGATGGAGCCGCCAACTGGATGTCGCACAGCTTCAGTCCCCTGACGGGGCTGCTCTACGTATTCGCGAGGGAAGAGCGGCGAGTCTACACGGACACCGGCCCGCCTGAGCTTCCGACCACGGACGCGAGCGCCGACGAGAATCCTCAGCAGACGAGACGGACGCGGTATCGTCGGTCTCGGCCGCCGCGGTTTGCACCCGAGGAGAGTTGGGGCAAGGTGGTCGCCATAGAGCCCACGAGCGGCGACATCAAGTGGGAGCATCGCGTCGTATCTCCTCCGTGGGGCGGGGTCATGGCGACCGCAGGGAATCTGGTGTTCGGCGGTACTCTCGAGGGCAACGTGTTCGCACTCGACGCCGAGACGGGAGAGCGGCTCTGGAGCTTCCTTGCCAACGACCGAGTCTATGCGAGTCCGATCAGCTTTCTGAGTCGGGGACGCCAGCATGTTTCGCTGGCGGTAGGGGACGTGTTGATTACGTTTTCGCTGGACGGTGAGTGAGCTCCGAGAGCGAAGGGGCCGTCCCATTTGGTTCTGGAGACCGATCCGGAAGGCTGGGTCGAGGAGAAGAGGACGGTGGCCTGCGGCGCTTGACGAGGCATCGAACGAATTGGCGACTATTCCGGCGGATTTTTCTGAATTGCGGGGGACTCTCCCAAACGATCAAGCGATCGACATCGAGCGGCTGCAGCACTTGTTGGTTGCGATTGATCGCGACGTAGCGCGGCGCACAACAGACTTCGTCCATTCCCAGAGTGTCGAAGAGTATAGCTGTCACCTGCTGCGAATCGCGGATTGGCCATCTGTTATTCTGGGCAACGCTGTGAGATTCGCCCAAAGTTCGATGCGACAGTCGCTTCGTCACGTGATTGACGTGTCGCTTGTGACGACACGTAATACATTGTTCCGCCTTGTCGTTGCATGGAGCATCGCGGGCGCTCCGAGCTCCGGCTGGTTGCGCGCCCAGGCCGATGCACCGATACCGGAGTCCGCTAACCCCGCGACTACGTACTCGCAAGAATCGCTGGCCGCCGGCGAGGACGCCTTCGTGCAGAACTGCGCGTTCTGCCATGGACGCGATGCGGGCGGCGGGGAGTCCGGCCCGGACCTGACACGTTCGATGCTGGTATCCCAGGACGTCGCCGGTGACAAGATCGGCCCGGTGATTCGCAACGGCAAGGGAGCTATGCCGCGTTTCCCTGTTTCCAACGAGGAGTTGGCCAATCTCGTCGCTTTCATCCACACGCAGAAGGCCAAGGCGGAGTCGCAAGTCGGCGGACGCCGCGGCGTGGATACGGAAGATTTGAAGACGGGCGATGTCGCCAGAGGCCGGGCGTTCTTCAACGGCGCTGGGAAATGCTCGACTTGCCATTCGCCGACAGGCGACCTGGCCGGCGTTGCATCGAAGTACCAGGGGTTGCAGTTAATGCAGCGAACGCTTTATCCGCGCGGCGCGAAGGTCATGTTGACGGTGACTTTGGCCTCGGGAGAAAAAGTGACCGGAGAGCGCGAATACCAGGATGAGTTTGCGGTTGCTCTGCGGGACGCCTCCGGCAAATATCATTCGTTTTCCCTGTCAAAGGCGAGGGTCGAGGCGGATGCGCCTGCCGAAGCTCATGCGGAAATGTTGCCGAAGTATACGGACGACGATCTGCACGACTTGATGACGTATCTGCTGACGCTGCAATAGCCGGGGACGAAACGACGCCATGAAGCATCTAGACCTAATCGTGAAGCCGCTCGGTATCGCTGTCGTTCTCGCCGGATCGTTGCTTGCGCAGGAAGTGACGCACGAAATGCTGGTGAACCCGCCGGCGGATTCGTGGCCCATGTATCACGGCGACTACTCCGGCAAGCGGCACAGTCCGCTGACCCAGATTACGCCCGAGAACGTCGGCAACCTGTCGTTGGCCTGGGCTTTTCAGACCGGCTCCTCGACTTCGATCAAGGCCTCGCCTCTCGTCGTCGACGGAATCATCTATTTCAGCGTTCCCGACATTGTTTGGGCCGTCGATGCGCGCACGGGAAGGCAGTTGTGGAAGTATCAATACCCGGAGAACAAGGGATTTCACATCGGTTCGCGCGGCGTTTCGATGTACAAGGACTGGCTGTTTTTCGTGACGCCCGATTCGCACCTGATCTCGCTCAATGCGAAGGACGGCAGCGTGCGCTGGGATGTCGAGGTCGCAGACGCTAAGCGCGGCTACTGGATGACGCTGTCTCCGTTGATCGTCGGCAATCACGTCATGGTGGGGCCGTCGGGCGACTTCGACAACCTGACTGGATTCCTGAAAGCGATTGACCCCGAAACGGGCGAGACGCAATGGCGTTGGGACAGTACGCCCCCTGCGGGTACGCCAGGCGCGACGACGGGCGGCATGATGTGGATGAGCGGCACCTACGACCCGGAGGCGAACCTCGTCTACTGGGGCACGGGCAACCCCACGCCGGTACTCAATGGCCGGGTCCGGCCGGGCAACAACGAGCATACGGGCAGCATCGTGGCGCTGAACCCGGACACGGGCAAGTTGGTTTGGTCCTTCCAGCCCTCGCCGCACGACACTCACGACTGGGACGCGGCGGAGGCGCCGGTATTGATCGATGCCGAGTTCAACGGACGTCAGCGCAAGCTGCTGCTGCAAGCCTCGCGCAACGGCTACTTCTTCGTCTTGGACCGTTTGACCGGCGAGAACCTGCTGACCAAGCCTTTCGGTCCAGTGAATTGGGCCACTGGGTTGGATTCCAAGGGGCAGCCGATTCCCGATCCGAAGAAAGAGCCCGCCCCGGACGGGCGCATCATCGCGCCGGATGAAGCCGGGCTGACCAACTATCGTTCGCCTAGCTACGATCCGGCGACAGGGCTGCTGCTCGTCAGCACGCATCCGAGCTATTCGATCTACTTCAACAAGCAAGCGGACGGCGCGTTTGGATGGGCGGGCGCGGACTACAGCGTTTGGGGCACTGGAGTGCTCAAGGCGATCGACTACAAGACGGGCGACATTCGCTGGACGCACGATCTGGGCGAAGGCACGCCAGCGGCGGGCATCCTGACGACGGCATCGGGGCTGACCTTCACTGCTGACATCCCCGGCAACTTGTTGGCGTTGCGTTCGAGCGACGGCAAGACGCTGTGGCACGCCGGCGGCGGCGCCCGCGTGCAAAGCCAGCCGGTGACTTACATGTTGGATGGGCGGCAATACGTGCTGACCGGCGTCGGCGGCGTGCTGTACGCTTGGGCCCTGCCTGAAGGGCAAGGCGGATAAGCCGCTTGATCTATAGGAAGTCAAAGACCCGCGTTCGAAGGACTACGGTTCGCGCAAGCTGCTGACAAAGCAGCCATTTAACTCAATCCAAGGCTGTCTTGAAAATAGACTTATCGATTTATTGATTCCATTGGGCTTAGGTCGATTTTCATGATCGTGGGTGACTCGAAGGGCCATCGCTCTCTGCAGTCACTCTTTTCTCTCTTTTCTCGTTGAGTTTCCTGAGTCGCAGTCAACATCCGCCCCTATTCGCTTTGGACGGGTTTCATGGCTGTCACGATTCGCCGCGTTTTCGCCGGACGGTGAGTGAGGTCCCAGAGCGAGGGAGCTGTCTCATTTGGTTCTGGAGACCGATCCGGCAGGCCCGTCGCCTTAAGGTTTGGGACCCGTCCCCTCGGCCGCAGCTCGTTCCCGACCGCCGGTCATGTCGGGTTTTCAGGAAATACTGCGCGTCACCATGATGGAAACATGGACATGCATGACGCCAGCGTCGTAGTCGGCTTCTCGGTGATCGTCGTTTTGTACGCGGTGATCGGAGTGCTAGCCGCTGTCGGGTCGGCTGCGATCTTTCGGACTGTCTTCAAGGCGGACAGGGAGCGGCAATGCTTCGCAGCTTTCCTGGTTCCGATTGCGGGATTCTACCTTGCCTTCGCAGCGTATTTTGAGGCCGGCGCCTCTTCGTGGAGGACCGAGTCCTCCGCTGTCGTCGTCTTTGCTTTGCTGGGCTTGTTGGGGATGCGCTACAACGGCGCGTTGGCCATGGGCTATTGTCTGCATGGCTTGTGGGACGTGCTGCACGAAGTGAACGCCCACGGACTCATGCCGCAAGGCACGACGTGGCATCTCACGGAGATTCCTCTTGCGTACGGCGTCTTTTGCCTGGCGTACGACTTCGCAATCGCCGCTTACTTTGCGCGCGGCGGCGCCGCGAGATGGGGCCAACAGGAGGGGAATTTCGTCGTCGACAAACGAAGAGGCGAGAACGACGGCTGAGTCGCACGCAGTGAACGGTCGTGAACGGTGACAGTGAACGGTGACGGTCAGGGAACTCTGAAAGCCGGATCTTCGGATTTCCGTCCAGGGGCCCGCCAACACGAGACGTCCGTGTCGAAAAGTGAGCCAGCTTACGCTTGCTGGACGGGTTTCATGACTGTCACGATTCGCCCTCTGGCTCTATGGCTCCTCCTTTTGGCGCCCTTTGGCTCTTGGGACTTTCAATTCGGCTAAACAAGGCAGGACCGGAGCCAACTTCACAGATATGATAACCGACCAGTGAATCCTTGTCTTCTGACATCGCAAGCTCAAACGTGTCCAGAGGAATAGACAAAGCGGGAGTCTGCAGCATGCACTTCCGCCTCTATCCCATCTAGGTACACACGATTCCCTTCAATTGCTCCGGATAGTCTCTCAGTGATCACCGGCCCAGTCGATCTTGGCTTATCCACAGCGAGTGATCCAGAAACCCACGAAGCCGCTAAGTCAATCGTCAAATTACCAGAGTACTCATCATTGTCACACTTCCCACGTTCCTCGCCAAGAACCAGTTAGATCTAGCGACGAACACGCTGCAATATTACTCGACTTAACGGCATCCATCTCCATCGGCGAAACTGATCCCAGTAAGTTCATCTGATTATGATCATTTAATATATTTTCGAATTCCGCTTTGTATTTATCAATGTTTTGAAATACATCATCACGTTCCGAAATGTAGGACTCGTAGCCGTGCTCTACAACGAACAACAGCTCCCACGTGTGCGCGACTAAGAATGCATCTATACGATAACCATTCGCCACGATCACGTTATTTGCATGGTTTATCTCAAGATGAGCCGTATCGGCTTCGGCATGATCGCCAGACGAAGTAGGCATCCCAATACGCCACGATAGGGGCAGCGTGAGAAAACTGATTGAAAGTTGACCTGAGGCCGCTTCCTGTAATCGCTTAAGGTCTCGCCTGTTACGGGTTCTATCGGAACGTGATTTAACCAAAGCTTTGCGGCGTCGCTCGGCGTAAGTGTGCCGCTTAGCCGAACGTTCCGCAGCACCGGAAAGCATGGTGATGGCGGCAAGCGGATCCAGAGAGTCTGCTAATGGTCGAAAGAGTGTCACTGCAACTGAATGATTACCGGTCGTGATTCGGATGTTGAGACTGCCGCTCAGTAGGTTAATTGCGTATCTTCCTATCAGTTCGCCACAAATGCCTGGCTCGTGTCTGTACTTAGCGCGGGGCTGGTGGACGCCGTGAAATTATTTCATCTATCATCGAGAGGACTTTAGGAACTGGTGAATCCGAAGAAGTGGCCCATAGGCACTTCGTCTGGAGATATAGTGCGCTTCTTCAATAAGAACTTCAGCCTAGCGATGAGTATGGTTCATTGCTTAACCAACTCGGGCCGTACCCGGACCGAACCTCATTCGTCGTACCAGCGAAGCTTATTGTCTGTCTGCTTGGAAGGGTCCATCAGGGCGAGTTATTTCATGGCGGTCTCCAGTTGAGCGATTCTCACCGGGACATCCACATCAGCGGTAGAACGGCTCGGCCTTAAGCCGTCTGGGGCCGTACTTGCGGCTCGGGCTGGCCGACCTCTAGTGCGCCTAGGTCGGGGGCGCTGCCGGTGAAGCCGTCGTTGACCGTGGGGATGCGCACGCCCGCGTCGACCGCCTTGCTTCCCGGCTTGAGGCGGAAATTCAGGTCCATGGCGTGGTAGACGGCGTGGCGTTTGGTGGGGTCGGGCGGGGCTAGGTCTTCGAAGATGTCGAAGTCGACTTCGATGCCGTGGGCTTCCTGGCCGGTGGCGGCTTGGAAGGCTTTTAGGGTCGGGAAGGATTTCCAGTCGCTGGGGTCGGGCTCGTACATCGTCTTGCCCTTGGCCGGGGCGAGCCAATTATATTGCTCGGCGACTCCTTTGTTGGGCCGGTAGCCGTTGTAGTCCGTGCTGTAGACGTCGGTGGCGTTGGCCCAGCGCATGACGCCGCGGTCGGGCGTGTCGCGTCCGAGGAAGAGGTTGTTGAGCCAGTGGACGTTCGACGACGGGTCGCCCGCGACTTGCTCGCCGATGATCGTGTTGTGGTAGACGAACAGGCCGGCCGGCTTGGCGGAGAACTTGAAGGCGACGCCGCCGGGCGCGTGATAGAGCAGGTTGCGGATGAAGTAGACCGGGCCGCCGAAGACGGGCTGCGAGCTGTAGCCGCCCATCGCGGCGTTGACTCCGCGATTCTCGTAGACGCGGATGTTGTGCACGCCGCCGTCGGTCTCGAGGAAGTCGTCGCCGGACATATGGATGTCGTTGCCGTAGATGTCGATCGACGAGGCGCGGCGGTCGGGATCGTCGGGCGGGCGTGCCGTAGGTTGAAATGCCGATGCCGTCGTGGAAGTAGGCGATGGCGTTGTGGGCGATGACGTGTCCGGGGCCGTAGACCTTGATGGCGTAGTAGCTGAGCATCTCGTGCGAGCCGTAGGGGCCGACCGGGCGCCACAGGGGGCCGGTCCAGCCGACGAGGAGATTGCGCTGCTCGGCGCGGCCGAGGAAGATGTTGTCGGCGATGTAGAAGTCGGACGAGCCGGCGTACTCGGTCCAGACGCCGAAGCCGATGTTCTCGAAGCGGCAGTTCTTGACGGTGAGGCCGACGGCGCCGAGCTCTTCCTTGCGGCCGGCGAGGATGCCGACGTCGGTGTTGCGGATGGTGATGCCGTCGAAGATGTGATAGGCGGAGGCCATCACGTCAAACACGTTGTGGTTGCCGGCGCCGTCGAAGACGACCTCGCCGTCGCCGGCGGCCTTGATGGTGATGGGCTTGTCGGCGTGCCTTTCAGGGTGAGCGACATGGTCCCGTCGAAGGGCGTCATCATGGGGTCGACGTAGTTGAGGCGGTCGTTTTTGTAGAGGCCGGCGTGGACGAGGATGGTGTCGCCGGGCTGGGCCTTGCGCTCCCAGACGACGCTCCAGTCGCCGAGGCCGGCGCCGTAGTAGGCCTCGAGCAGGCTGGTGAAATTGGGCTCGAGCTTGTCGCCTTCCCAGTCGGGCGGGTAGACGTGGAGAGTGCGTCCGCCGGCGTAGGGCTGGGGCTCGGTGCGAGTGGTGACGCGCACGGTGTGAGCGGTTTCGCCGGACGCGCCGTCGGGGTCGCTGAGCGCGAACTTGCATTCGTACTCGGTCGCCGGGCTGGAGGCCGAGGATGCTGCCGGCGAAGCCGTCGGGGACGGTGTAGTCGAGATGTTCGCGGGTACGGAAGACGCGTTCGCCGCCGATGCGGACCAGCGGAAGCGCCTCGCGCCAAGCGGAGTCGCCGACCTTGCGGAACTCGACGGCGACGGAGGCGTTGCGGTTGGCGTCGCCGGAGATGGCCCACTCGAAGCCGAGGTTCTCGAGGGTGGGGTGCTCGACGTGGAAGGCGCCGGCTTGCGTGGCGGTTTGGGCTTGGAGGGTTGCGGCTAGGAGGAGAGCGAGGAGGGGGAAGAAACCGTGGTGCGGGGACAGTCCGCGCAGTCCCCTAAGCGAGGGTTCGTGGGTGGTCATCTCGGGGCCGATTATAGCTTCCGCTGACGGTTGACCGTGCCCGACGAGGGAGTATGCGGGCGTGCGGACGGTGACGGCGCCGTTCGGAGAGCCCTCGCTGATGAGTGTTACGAACGAGAAGCTCGTGTTGAGCAAGCAAGGGCGGAGCGATCTTGTAGCGCGTTTTTAATTGCTTCGTCCTGCGGACGAGGTCGCGCCGGTGAACTCCTGCAGCCAGTTGAGCGTGATGTGTATCGCGGGGGGGACCTGCTCGCCGGCTTGCTCGACGAGCACGAAGCGCTCGCCGCGCGGGCCTACGTCGTAGCCCGGCGCGCGCATCGATCCGCCTAGCGCCGGGTTCGAAAACAGCTTCTCAGCCTTGCCGATTTGGAAGTCGCCTTCGGTGCGAACCTCTACCGCAATCAGCGTGTCGCCCTCGACATAGAACAGCTCGCCTCCCGCCGGGTTCCAGCGCGGCGTGTTCCCGCCGTCGAGGGAGACTTGCTGGCGGTCGGATCCGTCCGGGAAGCGGCGCACGTAAACCTCCATGCGCCCCGACTCGTTGGACGAGTACGCGACGTATTCGCCGTTGGGCGAAAAGCGCGCTTCGTCGACGAAGAAGCCGCCTTCGAGATACGTCTCCGGCTTGAAGCTCCCATCCGGCTGCCGCTTCAACACGCCCAAGCCCGCGGCGGCGCCGCGCACGCGATAGAGGATCGACTGGCCGTCGGGCGACCAATCCAGCGCCCATTCCGAGCCGCGGCCCTGCGCCAACAGCTCAGGCGCGCCGCTGCCGTCAGAAGGCTGGCGCCATAGACCCGGCTCGTTCTCGCGCAGCGACATATAAACGATCGACTTGTCGTCGGGCGACCAGATCGGCTGCAATTCCTCGGCGTCATCCGTCGTCAAGCGCGTCTTGACCTCGCGGTCGACGTCGTGGATCCAGATGTCGGGATTGCCGCCCTCGTCGCCCGAAACGGCGACGCGCTTGCCGTCGTGCGAGAGCATCGGACCTCCGATGCGCGGCTGCTCGCGACCGATGAGGCCGACGCGATCGCCCTTGCGGTCGCGCCAGGTCAAGCGCTTGGGCCCGCCGAGCGAATCGGCGGCGTAGACCAGCATGCCGTCGCGCGAGGCGCTGGGCCGCACGCCGCCGCGCGCCACCGGAAACGGCTCGCCGACGATCGACAAATCGGCGAGCGACAGCTTGGCCGCCCAGATCTCAGCGCTCGGCCGATTGGCGCGGTACAGCAGATAGCCGCTGGGCGCGTAATAGGGGTCCGAGCCCTCGACCAGCATCGTCGAACGGCCGCCCTCGCCGAGCGGGCGCATCATCACCTGCTGGCGGTCTCGCGTGCGCCCGGAATAGAGCGCCAAGACGCGGCCGTCGGCGCTCTTGATCAATTGCAAGCTCGACAGCAGCAACCGCCCGGGTCCGTCTTCGGTTGAAAAATCGAGGGCTTGCTCGACGCGTCCGCCGTTCGAGGAGACCTTCGACATCGAAGGCGGCGGTCCGGAGAGGAACCAAATCTCTTGCCCGTTGGGATGCCAAGCCAAGCCGCCCAAGAACTGGCCGGGCAAGTCGGTCAGGGCGATCGAATCGCCGCCGTCGGCTGCAATGCGCCGAAGCTGCGAGCCGGCGCGGTAAGCCAGCCAGCGGCTGTCGGGCGACCAGGCGAAGTTGGAGGCGCCGTCGGTCCCGTCGAGCGCCCACGGGGCCGTTTGATCGAAGCGCTGCAGCCACAGCTTGCCTTCGGGCCGATTGGTGGTGAACGCCAGCGCCGAGCCGTCCGGCGCGACGGCCACGCGGTCGACCTGCGTGTCGGCCGGCAAGACGTTCTCGAGCGCGATCGCGAAGCGGCGCAGCGGCTGCGGCGCGGACTCGGGAGCTTCGCGGAACGAGAGGGCGAAGAAGCCCAGAGCCACGACCGTCGCGATCAGCCCCAGCACGATCACATGCCAGGGCTTCCAGCGCGGCGCGGGGGCGGGCGATGTCCGCTGCGGCGCCGGGCGCACGGCGGGCGCGTGCATGGCCGTGAGCGCCTGCGAGCGATGGATCGACAGCTTCTGCGAATCGAGCTTCTTGGCGAGCGCCTGCAGGTCGACCGCCAGCTCGGCGGCGCTCTGGTAGCGTTCGTCGGGATCTTTCGCCAGGCACTTCTCGACGGTCCACTCGACCTCGAGCGGAATCCTGGAGCGCAGCGCCGTCAACGGCTCGGGGTCCTCGTTGAGGATCGAGTACATCGTGGCCTGTTCGTAGTGGCCCTTGAACGGCGCTTCGCCCGAGATCGCCTCGTAGAGCGTCGCTCCGAGCGCCCAGATGTCGGCCCGGCGGTCGACGGGCTGGCCTTGCGTCTGCTCGGGCGACATGTATGCGATCGTCCCCAGCAAGCTGTTGTTTTGCGTCAGCTTCGAAGTCTCGGCCAACTGCGCGAGGCCGAAGTCGAGGATCTTGACCTGCGGCTTGGCCGGGTTGTCGCCGACCAGCATCAGGTTGGCGGGCTTGATGTCGCGGTGGACGACGCCTTTCTTGTGCGCCGCCTCGAGTCCCTCGGCGGCCTGCCGGCCGATTTCGAGAGCTAACCCCAGGGGCAAGGGGCCTTCGGCGATGCGCTTGTCGAGCGTCGTTCCTTCGAGGAACTGCATCGACAAGAAAGCCTGGCCGCCTTCCTCGTCGATCTCGTAGATGGTGCAAATGTTGGGGTGATCGAGACTTGCGGCGGCTCGCGCCTCGCGAAAGAAGCGCTCGCGATCGTCGTCCGACCCGGCCTGGCGCGGCAGAAACTTGAGCGCCACGGTGCGATGCAGGCGCGTGTCTTCGGCCTTGTAGACGACGCCCATGCCGCCCTCGCCCAATTTGTCGAGGATGCGATAGTGCGAAATAGTTCGCCCGGTCATACGCGGCTACCAGTGTAAGGGCGCTGGGCCGACGGGGTCGTTACCGCCGGTGAATTGCGCCGGGCCTGAGGCACGGTCGGCTCTTGGCCTAAGCCCGACCTCTTCACGGCGAGCGTCGAACCCATTCCGCTATGAAAACGACGATCAAGACGCGCCTGCCGCTCCAAGCGTTAAGCCGAAAGATTCGCCCGGCGGACTCCAACCTTCCGACGCCGGCCGCTGTCGCGGTCGAACGCCTGCAGGCAAGGGTTCGCCGCGCGTCGCGAACCGAAATTCGCCGCTCGCGCGTAAGACATGCCAATAGATGCAATGGAGCCGTCGCGCATCCGTCGTTTGTCTTGCTCTCGCCTCTTTCGCTCCGCCGGCCGCTGCGCAGAGGATATCATTCGGCATTGTCGGCGGCACAAATCTCACACCGCATTTTCCCGTCACCGACTACGGCGGCCCCGCCGATGACTTCGGCAATCCGGCTTACCGCTTCCAACACCTGAGCGGTTCGCGAAGTCTCATCATTGGCGGATCGCTGGAAAGTCGTCTCACTGATCATCTGTCCATCGAAGGGGGAATCCTTCATCGCCCGCTCACGACCGACATCGTCTATACGACCTTCCCGGAAGACGGTCCGAGCGAGATGGCGAGAGACTCTTTTGTACAGGTCCGAACTTGGGAGTTCCCACTGCTGCTCAAGTACAATCTTGGAACCGCCGGCCGCCTTCAACCCTTTGTCGCCGCAGGCCCGGCGTTCCGAACCCAGGAAGACGCGAGCGCAGCGGAGCCGTCGCAATTGGGCATCGCCGCGGGAGTCGGCTTCTCCATACCCATTGGGCCGCTGCGCCTCACTCCCACAATTCGCTACACGCGATGGCGTCGCGAGCATATTGCGCCGCGTTATGACACGAAACCCGACCAAGTCGAGTTTCTGGCCGGCCTCTCCTACGACACGGGAGCGTCGTCGCGCCGTATTCTCGGGCGACAACTGGAAATCGGCGGCCTAGTCGGCCTTCCCCTTACCAAAGCCTATGAACACCGCGAGAACGCTACCGCAATCAGGGAGCGAACACGCTTTCTGGCTGGATTCGCCGTCGAGACGGCCTTCACCGATGCGCTTTCGATGGAGGTAAACGCTATCTACAACCCGCTTCGAGGCTTCAGCGAACCTGTGGTCGGCAACGGGAACCCGTTTGTCGTTTTGACATGGCAGTTTCCGATACTCGTGAAATATCGTCTGCGGCGCGAAGGTTGGAATCCTTTCGTCGAGGCGGGCCCTTCTTTCCGGTTGACGGGAAACCTGAACGGATATGACCCCTCGCACCTCGGTATATCCGTGGGCGCCGGCATCGAGAAAAGGATCGACGGATTCCGCTTCCGGCCGGCGGTTCGCTACACGCGGTGGGCAAGGGACGAAGAACGGATACAGACAAACTCCAACGCGCTGGAGCTCGTCTTCGGCGTCTCCTTTTGATGCCGGCTCTCGCTCACCTAATTATGGAAACAGATGGGTTCCTGTACACTCAACGCGCCGCCTAACCTCGCTCGGTCAGATAGACGCCGACCAAGATGGCGGAGCCCGCCGTCGCCAGCGTCCAGCCGACCGATTCGCCTAGCAGAATCCAGCCGAGCCAGGTCACCAGCGGCGGCTGCAAGTACTGCAAAGCCGCCACGCGCGACGCCGGCGCGTGCCCCAGGGCCCAGTAGTAGATCAGATACCCCAGCACCGCCGGGAACAAGGCCATGTACAAAATCGCCCACCACGCTTCGGCCGGCGCCGCCGACAAGTCGACGTCGCGATAAACGATCCAGATCAACGGCTGCAGCACGACCGCGCCCGAGCAGTAGGCGACCGCATTCAGCGTGATCGCGCCGTATTGGCGGCGCTGCTCTTTGCCGAAGACGGTGAACGAAGAAAAGAACAGCGCGCCCACGAGCAGCAGCAAATCGCCTTCGAGAGTCGGGTTGCCGCCGCCGGAACGATCGGCGGAAAGCGAGATGACGCCGGCCGCGCAGACAGCCATGCCCGCCACCTTGCGCGCCGTGATGCGCTCTTGGCCGATGGCCGCCGCCAGACAAAGAATCACGATCGGCACGGCGCTGAAGATCAGCACCGTGTGCGCGACGCTGGTGTGGTCGAGCCCGGTCACGAACAGCATTTGATTGCCGACCTGAAGCACGCAGCCGAGCAGCAGAAGGAACGGCCAGTCCTTGCGCGCGATCGGGCGCGCCTTGCGGCGATTGAACCAAACCGCCGGCAGGATGAACATCGCCGCGAACGTCGTCCGGATCGAGACCAGCAGCGGCGCGGGGATGTGGCGCAGCGCAACCTTGCCGACGATGGGGTTGAGCGCCCAGAACACCACCATCGCCGCGAGAAAGCCCCACAGCCTGCGCGCGGAGGGACTGCCCTGGACGGCGGCGGCGCTCAAGCGATGGTTTCCCGCCGCACGGTCAGCGAGTCGACGAAGTCGACGTCGACGGCGTAGCCGATGCCGGACCCTTCCGGCGGCGTCAGCGTTCCGTCCGCCGATACCTCGACGGGCGGGTCGATGATGTCGCGCTCCCAGTAGCGCTTGCTCGACGAGACGTCGCCCGGCAGGGTGAAATTTTCGAGGGTCGACATGGCGATGTTGTGCGCGCGGCCGACGCCGGTCTCGAGCATGCCGCCGCACCACACCGGGACGCCGCCCGCGCGCGCGACATTGTGGACCAGGATCGCTTCCGCGTAGCCGCCGACGCGGCCCAACTTGATGTTGATGATGCGGCAGGCGGCGAGCTCGATCGCTTGCTCGGCCGTCCGCGCGGTGCGGATCGACTCGTCGAGGCACAACGACGTGCGCATCATCTTTTGCAATTGCGCGTGGTCGATGATGTCGTCGTGCGACAACGGCTGCTCGATCATCAGCAGGTCGAACTCTTCGAGACGCAGCAGGTGATCGGCGTCGCTGAGCGCATACGCCGAATTGGCGTCGACCGACAGCAGGATGTCCGGATGCCGCTCGCGCACGGCTCGGACGAGCTCGACGTCCAGTCCGGGCTTGATCTTGAGCTTGATGCGCCGGTAGCCGGCATTGAGCTCTTTGTCGACGACCTCGAGCAACTCGTCGATGGAGGGCTGGATGCCGATCGAGACGCCGCAGGGCAGCTCTTCGCGCGCGCCGCCTATGTGCTGCCAAAGCGGGATGCCCGCGAGCTTGGCTTCCAGGTCCCAGACGGCCGCCTCGAGGCCCGCGCGCGTCATGCGATGTCCGCGGATGAAGCCCAGCCGGGCGTCGACGTCGGGCGCGGCCGTCGGCTCTTCCAGAAGCTTGGGCCCGAGCAGCCCGGTCAGCAGCGCCCAAGAGGCGTCGACGAACTCTTCGTTGTAGAGCGGCCAGGTCTTGGCCGTCACCTCGCCCCAGCCCGAGACGCCTTCGGCCACGGCCTCGACGAGCAACACGCGCCGGGTGCTCGTGACGCCGAAGCTGGTCTCGAACGGCCGCAGCAGCGGCATCCGAATCTCACGCAGCTCAATTCGATCTATCTTCATCGCTTTCGCCTAGCGTCCAAAAAGAAACTCGCCGCCGTCGTCGGCGCCGCGATAGCCGTAGACCGTCAGCCCGTCGGCGAACGCGCGCTGCATCGCCTCGCGCACGATGGTCTGCATGGCGATCGCGCGGTCGGGGTCGGAGCTTCGCAGCCGCGACGCCTCGGCCGGCACGGCGACCGTGCGCTCGATTGCATGCTCGTCGCGCACGCCGTCCTCTATCAGCTTCTCAACTCGCGGACTCCGCAGGAACCACTCCGCCGTCAAGCGGTCCGTCGGAATCGCGCCATGCAGCCGGCTTGACGTCAGGCCGTAGATGTTCGGCTCGTAGCGTCTGACGATCACGCCGAGCTTCTCGAGGTTGAAAAACGAGTTTCGGATCTCTAACGGATCGAATGTCCACTCGATCAAGTCGTACCCGGCGACCAACGCCGCCGCGCGCTGCGCGAGCTTGAGCTTTTGCCCGATCTTGCGGTTCTGTAGCTCGGGCAGCACGCCCGTCATGTGGCTGTGCAGAAATGAACGGCCGTCGCGCTTGCGGCCCGCCATCGCCAAGCTGAACGCAACCATCCGCGAGCCCTCGAACGCCCCCAGCACGAGACCGCCGATGTGGCTCGAAACCAGCACGAGCCTTGACGGCACCGCGTCGATTTCGGCGAACCCCCAGATCGCCTTTTGCAGCTCGACCGTGCGTTCGAACTCGGCCAGCGTGCTCAAGGGGCGAATGTCGATGTCTACGCCCCCTTCGCTTGCTGCCATAGCTCTTCCATCTCCTCCAGGGTCGAGTCTTCGGGACGCTTGCCGCGCGCGGCCAACTCGCGCTCGATGTACCCGAAGCGCTCGCGGAACTTCTTGTTCGCGCGCCGGAGCGCCAACTCGGGATGGACCTTCAAGAACCGTGCGATGTTGACCGCCATGAACAACAGGTCGCCGACTTCGTCTTCGAGGTGATCGGGGTCGTCGCCGGCATGCGCCTCGGCGAGCTCGTCGGACTCCTCACGCAGCTTCTCCATCAGGTCCGGCAGCCGCTCCCAGTCAAAGCCCGTCTTCGCCGCCTTGCGGCCCATCTCGTAGGCTTCGAGGATCGCGGGTTGATGGCGCGGGACCGACTCGAGCAAAGCGGCGTGGGGGTCGACGGCCTTCGCGGCCTTTTCGGCCTTTTCCGCCTTTTCCTCGGCCTTGATCTCTTCCCAGCGCTTGACGACCTCTCCGGCCGAGTCGACGCTGGTCTCGCCGAACACGTGCGGGTGCCGCCGAATCAGCTTCTCGGTGATGTGGTCGAGCACGTCGTCGATCGTGAAGCGGCCGTCTTCCGAAGCGATCTGCGCCTGGAAGACGATCTGCAATTGCAGGTCGCCGAGCTCCTCGGACAAGTGCTCCCAGTCGGCGCGCTCGATCGCGTCGAGCACCTCGTACGCCTCCTCGATCAGGTACGGACGCAGAGTCTCGATCGACTGCTCGCGATCCCAGGGGCAGCCGCCGGGAGCCCGCAGACGGGACATGATTTCGAGCAGCCTTTCGAACTTCTCGCCGGACATGGCAGAATGGGCGGTGCGGAAAAGCCCACTGTAGCATGCGGTTTTCGCCGCCGAACACGGCTCCCTCGAAGGCTCCCTCGATGAAGGTCTACGGCGTCATTCCCGCCCGCTTCCGCTCCGTTCGCTTCGAAGGCAAACCGCTTGCGCCGCTCGGCGGACGGCCCATGATTCAACATGTCTACGAGCGCGCCAAGCGGTCGAAGCTGCTCACCGGTTTGGTCGTCGCCACCGACGACCGGCGCATCTTCGAAGCGGTCGAGGCGTTCGGGGGCGAGGCGCTGATGACGTCACCCGAGCATCCCTCCGGCACGGACCGCGTCGCCGAGGCGGCCCGCGCCGTCGACGCCGAAGTGATCGTCAACATCCAGGGCGACGAGCCCTTCATCTCGCCGCTCGTGCTCGACCAACTCGTCGAACCGTTCCGCGAGGAAGAAAGCCTCGAGATGAGCACGCTCAAGCGCCGGATCGAGGACGAAGGGCTGCTCAACGACCCGAACGTCGTCAAGGTGGTCGCCGACGCGGCGGGGTATGCGCTTTACTTCTCGCGCGCGCTCATTCCGCACCCGCGGCGACCCGAGGGTCACGCGGCATACGAGCATATCGGCCTGTACGCCTACCGCAAAGCGTTCTTGCTGGAGCTGGCCGGGATGCAGCCGACGCTGCTGGAGCGGACCGAAGGCCTCGAGCAACTGCGCGTGCTGGAGAACGGCCGCCGCATCCGCGTGATCGAGACCGTCGATCATCTCGGGCTCAGCGTCGACACTCCCGAGGAGCTGGCCAAGGCCGAACGCTACCTGGCGGCGCACTCGCGAGCCGGAGCCTAGAAGCTAGTCGTAGCGGATTTGTACGCCGCGCTGCTCGAGGATCTCGCTGAAGACTCTTTCAGATGCGGCTCTCCACGTCCATGCTCCGATGAAGTACGCGTTCGATCCGAACTCCGTCGTTCCGCGGTCGAAAGAAGACCACGTGAGAACGATATTCGAATCGTCTCAACTCTTGCGCTAGTTCCGGCGCAGACCGCCCAAGCGCGGGGCGCTGGGCTAGGGTTCGGAACAGCTCCTCCAAACCCATCAAGTAGGATCGGCTCTCGGAGAGGCCGAAGTTCAGGATCGAATATTCGTAGATGTCCGCGACGTCCTGCGACGCTTTCTCGGAAAGGCTATAACCTGCCATCGGCTCGGAGTCGGGCTTCGACTTCCTGCATGATGTGCGACACAGTCTTGTCGCTGTCGCCGCTTTGGAGGCCCTCGGCGACGGCGTGCTTCAGCGCCAGAAGTCGCGCGCTCCGCTCCTGATCGCGACGGATGAGATCACGAAAGTACTCGCTGTCGTTGGTATAGCCGCCGCTCGCGATCTGGGCCTTGATCCATTCGTCCTGCTTGTCAGTGACTGTGATGGTCTTGCGGATCGTCATACTATCGGTGCAGTTTAGCGCACAAGACGACGACGCAGGCTCAGGCTGGCGCGTATCGGGCGGCTAGTCGTAGCGGATTTGGACGCCGCGCTGCTCGAGCAGCTCGCCCGTCGAGCGGTAGAGCGCCAGCAAGGCACGCCGATACGCGATGACTTCATTGACCAAGGAGGCTTCGCTCTGCACGAGTCCGTCCTGCGCGTCGAGCACGATGAAGGCGGTGTTGACGCCCAAGTCGTACTTCTTCTGCTCGGCGTCGAGGCGCTTCTGAGCGAAGTCGCGAACCACCAAAGCCTGCTGGATGGAAGCCTTGCTCAGCTCGACGCCTGCGACCGCTTGCACCACGGCGAGGCGAATGTCTTGCTCGACGCTGCGCAATTGGTACAGGTCGCGCTTCTTCTGAATCGACGCGTCGGACAAGTCGGCGGCGGCGCGGCGATTGCGCAGCGGCAACTGCAGCGTCAAGCCCACCGAGTAAGTGGGGAAGCGGTAGTCGAGAAGCTGCGTGAGGGCGTCGCCCAGGCCGCCCGGGATGAACGTCACCGTGCCGTCGTCGCCCGTGAGCGAGCGGTCGTAGAAGTTGCCGCCGCGGCCGGTCGACGAGAACAAGCCGTTGATCGAGAGGTCGGGCCGGAGATCGTTGGTGGCTTGCTTGATCTGCAGGTCGTCGACGTGCAGCGTGCGGCGGAACTGCTCGATTTCGGGCCGGGTGTGCAGCGCGACCGCGACCATCTCGTCTTTGTCAAAGGTGGGCGCGTCGGTGGGCGGATCGGCCGATTCGGTAAGCACGAGCGGAATGCTGCGGAAATCCGGATCGAGATCGGCGCCGATCTGCCGCCGCACCGCGTCCTCGGCCTGCTGCAGCGTATAAACCTGCTGCGTGACGCCGACCTGAGCGGTGGCGTACTGCTGCTGCGGCTGATAGATGTCGAGCGGCGATATGGCGCCCAGGTCCAGCTCGCGCTGCGAGCGGTCGAGGAAGGCCTTCGCCAGATCCAGGTTGTTCTGCTGGACCTTGAGTCGCTCGCGAGCCGAGATCGCATCCCAGTAATCGTTCTCGGCCTGGAACAGCAACAAGATGACCTGCTGGCGCACCTGGGCCTCGGTCTGATCGAGACGCGACTCGGCGATCATATAGGGAATGCGTTGGATGTCGCGCCCGCGGCCGCGCAGCAGGGGTTGCGTCAACTGCACCTGCAAGGTCTGTGAAATCGAGGGGTTGAACGTCGCGAACGCGGAGTTGTCGGACGCTTTCACCGTGGTATACGCGGTTTGAAACTCCGTGCCGGTATCGAACAACTGATTGTACGTGGCGCGCCCCGTCTGGTTGAGCTGGCTGCGAACAGCCGCGCCCTGCAAGACGTCGTTCGCCGGCGTCTGGGAGCGCCGGGCGTTGAACGACGCCGTCATGGCGGGGTCGAACGGACTCAGCGCCCGCTGGATGGCGTTCTCTTGCTCATAGACGGCCAGCTTCTGCAAGTTGATGTCGGCGTTGTTGGCCATGACCAACTCGAGGTAGGCGCGCAGCGACAGGTGCAACTCGCCGTCGGCGAGGTAGTCGCTCAGCTTCGCCACCGGCTCGATCTCGACCTGGTAAGGCGCCTCCTGCCACTGTTCCTTCCAATAAGCCTTGTCGGGAAAAACGGAAAACTGCGCGGGCGCGATCAGAGCTCCCGCCAAAACTAGGCTTGTCAAACGCGTCCACATGATGGGTTTTCTTTCAGGGTCCGGGCGTTGCTCGCGGTTACTCATAGCGGATCGCCTCGATGGGATCGAGCTTGGCGGCCTGGGTCGCCGGATAGATCCCGAACAGCAGGCCGACGCCCACCGAAACGCCGAATGCGACGGCGATCGAAATAAAGGTGACGACCGTCGACCAGCCGGCGAGCTGGGCGATGATGATCGACCCGAGATAGCCGCTGATGATGCCGAGCAGGCCGCCGACGATCGAGATCAGCACGGCTTCGATGAGAAACTGCCTGACGATGTCGCGCTGCCGCGCGCCGATGGCGCGGCGAATGCCGATCTCGCGGGTGCGCTCGAGCACCGTCGCGAGCATGATATTCATGATGCCGATGCCGCCGACCAGCAGCGAGATGCCGGCGATGCAGATCATGACGACCTCGAAGATCTGCTGCTGCTGGCGCCGCTGGGCCAGCAAGCCCGCCGGGACGACGATGGAAAAGTCGCCCGCGTCGTTGTGGATGGCGGTTAGGATCGCGCGGATCACCTCGGCGACTTCGATCGGGTCCGCCTGCTGGTCGACTCGCACGAAGATGCCGTCAATCTCGTCGCGCAAATAGCTGTTGTTGTCCTCAAAGCGCCGCATGACTGTGTTCAGCGGCGCAATGACGAGATTGTTGCGGTCGTCGGATTCCAGTCCCTCGATGTCGGCGTCGGCGGTCGCCGCCGGCGCCATCACGCCGATGACGCGTAGCCAGACCTCGTTGAGCTTGATGTACTTGCCGACGGCGTCGCCGTAGCCCAGCAGCGAAACCTTCGCCGCCTCGCCCAGCACGCACACCGGCGCCGAGCGCAGGTTCTCTTCGTCGTCGAAAAAGCGGCCTTCGAGCAGCCGAATCGAATAGATGTCGGTGTAGTTGGGCAGCACGCCGATCAGTTGCGGAACGTCCTGATCGGTGGCGGGCAGGGCGCTGGTCGGAGTGAAGCTCTTGCGCGGCGACATCGCTTCGATGTCGGGAGTGTTGGCCTCGATCGCTCGCGCGTCGCGGAACGACAATCCGGGCGAGAGTTGCCGCACGGCGATCAGCGTGTCGCGGTCGATCGCCTCATTCGCCTGGACGATGATGTTGTTGACGCCGAGCAGGTCGATGTAGCGGATCATCTCCTGCTGGGCGCCCTCGGTGATGGACAACATCGCCACGACGGCGCCGACGCCGAAGATCATGCCGAGCATGGTCAGCAGCGAGCGCAGCTTGTGCGCGAGCAAGCTGGCCAAGCCCATCCAGAGCTCGGGCAGGAAGCTGGGAATCTGCATGGGCATTGCTAGCTAGAGACCGCCTTTGCCGCGACCGCCGCCGGGCGCGCCGCCGCCCGGGAGTCCGGCTGAGCCGCCGCCCTTGGTCTTGCCGCCGCCCTTCTTGCGCGCCGGACGATCGCTTTCCGGAGGCTCCATGCCGATCTGGTCGCCCTCTTCGAGGCCGGACACAATCACCACCTGCGACTCCGAGCGCTTCCCGAGCTCGACCGGCCGCGGGGTGAGGTTGTTCCCGTTCCACAGGTAGACCGTCGGCCCTTGGGTCGTCTCGTGGACGGCCTGATAGGGAATGTACAGAACGTTTTCAAGATTCTCCACGATCACTTCCGCGTCGGCCAACAGACCCGGCCGCAGCAGGATGTCGATGTCCGAGCCTTCGCGAGGCGGACTCGGCAACACGGCGTTGTCGCGCTGGGCCTTCGAAAACTCCGAAGCGCCGGCCGATGACCCGCCCGCCGCCGCGACGTCGCCGCCCGGTCCCGCGGGTGCGCCGCCTGGGCCGCGGCCGCCTTGTTGCGGGACCATCTGCTGCATCTGCTGCCGCAGTTGCTGGCGTTCTTCGTCGCTGAGGTCCGACATCTGGCGGCCTTTCAGGAGCTCTTGGAGCTTCGCCCGAGCCTCCGGAGACATTTGACGGCCGCCGCGCTGACCGCCTTGACCGCCGGCCGCTTGCGCGCCCGGCGCTTGGCCGCCTTCCGGGTTCGGAGCGCCGCCGCCAGGCCCGCCGGCTTGGGCGCCCTGTGCGCCGCCTCGAGCGGTGCGCATTTGCTGCATGCGTTGGCGCAGTTGTTGCCGCTCTTCGTCGCTGAGGTCCGACATTTGGCGTCCGCCCAGCAACTGCTGGAACTGAGCGCGAACGTCCGAACCGGCGTCGCTAGCGGCCGCGCCGCCGGGGCCGCCGCCCGCGCCGCGCCCCCGCGAGCCGAAACCCTGCTCGCGGTTCTGTTCCGCGGTCGCCAAGATGCGTTTGATCTGGTCGTCGCTGGCGCCGACGGCTTTGAGCAGCTCTTGCATGTCGATCGCTAGGATGCAGTCGAACTTTTTGGTGGCCTCGCCGCGGAAGACGTTGACCGACGCCGTCGATCCGAGGCGCTTGATCTTGCCGTGGATGGTCTTGCCCGGCAGCGCGTCCAGACGGATCAGCGCGATCTGCCCTTCCTGCAAGTTCGCTCGCTCGACCTCTTCGACTTTCGCGACCAGCTCCATCTCGGACAGGTCGAGCAGTTGCGCCACCGCCAAGCCCGCCGGCACTTGATCGCCTTCCTGCACGGTCGGGGTCGTCGTTCCAAAGCCGCCGCGGCCGCCCGAACGGTTCTCGAGGATCGACACCAGCCCCGAGATCGGCGCCAGCACGCGCGCGCTCTCGATGCGCTGCTGCTCGCGGTTGACGTCGAGCTGTTCTTTCTTGAGCTGCTCGCGCAGCACGGCCAGCTCGGCTTCGCGCTGCGTCAAGCGATTTTTGATGTCCTCTTCCAGCTTGGCCTTTTTGTGATTGGCCTCTTCGAGCGTCAACTCGTTCTTGCGCGCGTCGATCGCCGAGAGCAATTCGTTGCGTTTGACCTCTAACTGGGCGCGGCGCACCTGGAAGTCGGCCGTCACCAAGTCGACCTCATCCTGCATCTTGCGAATCTCGAGCTCGGTTTCGGCTTGCTTGAGCTGCTCCTGGATCTTTTCGACCGACAACATGTCGTCTTCGAGCGCCGCCACGCGCTCGGAATCGTCGAGCTCGAAGATCAAGTTCCCGCGCTGCGCCAAGGATCCGGCGGGCGCCAGCGCCGTGATCTGCGACTGCGACCCGAGGTTCGGCGCGGTCACGGTTAACGAGCGCACCGCGCGCAGCTCGCCGCGGAAGTACGTCTCCACGGTCAAGTCGCCGCGCTTGACCTCCGCCAGGGCCAGCTCTTCCTTGCCTTGGGTATCCGGAATCCGTTGCACCAAATAGAAGGCGCCGGCGACGGCGACCGCCACGGCGAGCAAGATCAACAGGCGTATAAAGATCTTTCGCATTTCGTTCTAATACTTCACTTGCCGCGATTCACGGTGGGGTTGTCGAGAGCAATCACGTCGCCTTCCTCGAGCCCTTCGGACACGACGATTTCATTCGAATTCCGCGCCGCGACCTTGATCGGCTGCGCCCGGAAGCCTCCGGTTTCGCGAACGTAGACCGTCGGCTCGCCGTTCACCTGGAAGCTTGCCTTCGACGGGACCACGAGCACGTTGGGCAGGCGCTCGACGACAATCTCCGCCGTGACGCTCATGCCCGGCCGCAGGCGCGGATCGATCTTGTCGATGGACGACAACGCCGGGAAGCTCTTGCCGGGCGGGATGGTGTTGAACACCAGGGTCGCGATAGGGCTCAGAAAAGTGACCTTGCCCGCGAGCCGCGCGTCCGGCACGGCGTCCACGCGCAAGCGCACTTCCTGGCCCTCCTTGACTCTGCCGCGGTCGATCTCGCTCACGCGGAAATCGGCTTGCAGCGTGGTCAGATCGGGAATCTCGGCGATGACCCCGCCGGTCCAGACCGTATCGCCCTCTTGGAAAGGCGGCCGGCTGGTTCCGAACGAGCCCTGCGCGCGGTTGTTCGTCATGATCGATACGACCCCGTCCACCGGGGACCGTAGGACCATGCTTCCCAAGTATTGCTTCGACAGCTCGCGGTCGCGGATCGCCTTCTGCAAGCGCTCTTCGAGCTGGGCGAGGTCGGCCTTCTGCGACAGGTCGGTCGCCTCGGTGGTCGTCTTCGCCTTCTTCAGCTCGCCCTCGGCGACGCCGACGTCGATGCGGTTCTTGAGGCCCTCGATTTCGGAGAGAATCTCCTGCTTGCTGGCCTCGAGCTCGGCGCGCTCGAGATTGTACTGCGACTCCATCTCGAGCATTTCGTTCTGCTGGTCGACGATCGAGTGCTGCGCGTCGGCCTGCTTGATTTCGCTCTCGACCTGGCGAACCTCGGTCTGGCGCTCGATGTAGGTGTCTTCTTGCGCGGCGGCGTCGAAGGCGACGATGACATCGCCCTTGTGCACCGGCTTGCCGCTCTCGGCCAGGCGCACGATCTTGAGGTCGGGCGTTTGGGGGGCTGCGATCTGGACCGACTTGGAGCTTTTGAGCTCGCCGCGGCTGGTCACCATCGTGACGAAATCGCGGCGCTCGATGCGCGCGGTCGGGATCTCCGGCGGCGCGGGCTTGAAGTAGCCCCAACCTACGTAGACCGTCGCCGCCAGCAGCAGCCCGATCACCGACCAAGAAATAATGCGGCCCAAGATTCTTTCGCCCTCCGTTACCGTTTCACGCGCTTCAAATCAACCGGCTCCAAGGCGACGCGATCGCCTTCGGCGAGACCGTTCAGGATAGCCACTTTTGTATCGGTCTTTTCTCCGATCTCGACATCGCGGCGAATATATTGGTCGGCGGAGCTCTTCAGCCAGACGAACCACTTCTCGCCTTCTTGCATCAGCGCTTCGCGCGGCGCCACCACGGCGTCGTCGTATTCGGCCAGCAAAATGTCCGCGCTGGCCGACAGATCGGGGATGAGCACCGGGTCGCGATCGAGAATATCGATGCCGACGGTGACGTTGCGAACATGGTCGCCCGTGCCGCCTCTAAAACGGCCGCCGCCGCTGGCGCCCGCGATCGCGGCGACCGAGCGCACCTTGCCGCGGAAGACCTTGTCCGGGTAGGCGTCGAGGCGAATTTCGGCCTCTTGGCCGACCCGCAGCTTTTGGATGTCGGTCTGATTCACCGCCGCTTCGAGAATCATGTTCGACGGATCGACGATCTGCATGAAGTAGGCGCCGGGGAAAATCTCGTCGCCTTTGGCGGACTGCGCGAACGATCCGCCGCGAAAGATCGTTTGCATCACCACGATGCCCCCGATCGGCGTCTTGATTACCAGACGGTCGGCGTTACGCTCGGCGCGCGAGAGATCGACGCCCTCCTGCTGCTTGTCGATTTCGACTTGGCGCATCATCGCCGCGTGCTCGACCTTCAGACGATCCACCTCGGCCTCGAGCTCCTTGTACGTGGCCTCGGCCTCGTCGCGCGTGGTTTTGAGGACTTCGGCCTCGATGGCGGACTTCACTTCCACCGTGCGCATGTCGAGGTCGGCCTTTTCGAACTCGCCCTTCGCCGTCTTCGCCTTTTGGACGAGCGTCTCCATCTCGACCATCAGCGTCGACTTCTGCGAGTCGACAAGGGCCTGCGCCTGCGTCACTTGCGAGCGCTGCCGCTCGATCGCCTCATCCTGGCTTTGGCGGTCGAACTCGGCGACCACCTGGCCGGGGCTGACGGTCGCTCCGGGATCGGCCATGGCAATCAGCGTCAGCGAGCGGCTGCTGGAATCGCCGCCACCGCCGCCGCCGCCGCCGCCGGACAAGCCTGCGCCGGAGCGCGAGCCGCGTGAGATTTGAGGCGCCCGGATCGCGGCGAAGCGGCTGGCCGCGATCGCGCCGCCGACCCGCAAAGTCTTGCGCATCTTCGTGCGTTCGGCCGCGGCAGTGCGGATTCCGACTGTCCCGCCGCCGCCGCCGAATTGGTTTTGATAGCTCGCCAGGGCCAACCACGCGAGCGCGGCGGCGGCCGCCACGCCCAGGGCCCACAAGCCCCGGCGCCGTCTTCGCCGCATAGGCGGCGGAGGCGGCTGGTGGACCGGAACCGGACCCGGGCTTCGCTCGGGCTGTTCCAGCGGAAGAGGCTGAGGGGCGCTCATAACGTGTTGCGTTTCAATCATCGGCGGGTTGTCCCGCCGTTACGTAAAGACGATAGCCCGCGTGCAAGGTTATCGGTAGGGCTAAAAATCGGCGACCGCTGATTTCGGCGCCCGGAGGAAGGTCAGCGGCTTTCGCCGCCAAACACCTTCAAGCCGGGCCGTTTCGAGCGCAGTGCGGAAATCCCCGCCGCCGTGACCGCCGTGTTGCGAATGAACAGGGCTTCGAGCGCCGGCGCTTCCGCAAGCCGAACTAGACCGGCGTCGGTCAGCTTCGTGTCGGCCAGGTCGAGCGCTTTCAAGTGAGCCAGCTTCGCCAGCTTCGCAGCCCCCGCGTCGCCGACTTGCGTCCGCCACAAGCGAATCTGCTCGAGCGCCGTAAAACCGCTGAGCGCGTCGAGCCCTGCGTCGGTGACCCGAGTCCCGCTTATGTTCAGACGGCTCAAGCGCTTGAGCGGTTCCAACTGCGCCAGGCCGCGATCGCCCACTTGCGTGTCGTGCAGATCGAGGGCTTCGAGATTGGTCATCTCGGCCAAGGCGTCGAGGTTGAAGTCCGACAGCGCCACACCCCACAGGCCGGAGTCGGTGCGCTGCCGGCCGCCGAGGTCGATCGACTTGAGAGACGGCAGCATCTTGAGCAGCGGCAGCGCCCGGCCGCTCATCTTGTTGCCGCCGAACTCGATCTCCTCGAGCTTCGCCAGAGGCGCAAGATTCTCGAAGCCTTCGTCCTCGACGCGGCTATGCCCCACCTTCAGGACCCTGAGCGACGTCAGATCGGCGATGTGCTCGAACGAGCGGCTCGTCACGTCGGTGCCTTCCAGATTCAGGATTTCCAGCTTCTTCCAGCCCTTGAGCGGAATCACCGCCGCATCGGTGATGTAGTCGCAGTAGTACAGGCTCAGCTCGCGGACGTTTTCGAGCGGCTTGAGATGTTCGAGGCCGAGATCGCTGACCCAGGTGTAGGACAGGTCGAGACGCTCGAGATTGTCCAGCTTCGCGATGAGCGCCAGGTCGTCGTCGGTGATCCAGGCCGAGCCGAGATCGACGGCGACGATATGTCCCTGGGCGTCGCGCTCGCTGGAGCCGCCGACCGATTCGATCCACGATGCGATATCGGCGTGGCCCAGGTCGGCCGCGGCTAGCGGCAGGGCGAGCGTGACGGCGACGGCGGCGGCGATGAGGATGGAAAACGGCTTCGTCATGGCGCTTAGCTTCTGCGGCGGTTCGGCCGGCTCGAGTCGGCGTCGAACACGATGTCGCACTCCGGCAGGGCTTGATCGAGCGACGCTTTGCCGTCAGTCGTCACCAGCGTGTGGTAGAGGTTCAGCTTGTTGAGCCCCGTGAGCGTCTCGAGCGTCTTGACGCCCGCGTCGGTGATGCGCGCGCTGTCGAGGCTGAGGCGCTGCAAGTTCGGCGCGCCGGCCAGGTACGCGATGCCGTCGTCGGTCACCTCGGTGTAGTCCAGGTTCAGCTCGACCAACGCGGGCAGCTTGGCGATCGTTTTCATACCGTCGTCGCCGATGCGCGTGCGCACCAGGTCGAGAACTTCGAGCCGCGGCAGCTTTCCGCCGAGGTTGGCGGCGCCCGCGTCGGTGATACGGGAGTAAGCAAGCCCGAGAAACTCGAGTTGGTCGAGCGTCGTGAGCCGCTCGACGCCCGTGTCGCCGACGTCGTTGCCGGTCAGATCGAGCCGCGTCAGCCCGGTCATCTTGGCCAGGTCGCGCGAGGCGTCGTCGGAAATATTCGTATAGGCGAGCGAGAGGTCCCGCAGCGCCGGCAGCGCGGTCAAGGCGGCGATGCTCGCGTCGCCGACCGCGCAGTCGAGCAGGCTCAGCTCGCGCAGCTTCGTCAGGCCCTTTAGCTCGGCCAAGCCCGGCCCCTCGACCAGCGAGTGGTTGAGGATCAGCCTCTCGAGCCCCTCGAGCTTGCCCACCGACGCCAACCCGGCGTCGGAGACGGTCGTCAGCCGCAGGTCCAGCTCCTTGAGGCCCTGCAAGGCCGTCAACTGCTCGACGCCCAGGTCGCCGATCTGGGTCGTGCCCAGGTCGAGCTTCTCGAGCTTGGTGAGCGGATGCAGGTTCGCCAGCTCGGCGTCGGTCACCGCGGTCGAAGCGAGGGAAACCGCCGTCACCGCGCCGTCGACGACCGTGGCCTTGCCGCCGGAGTCGCGGACCCACTTCAGAGCCGCTGCTTGGCCCGGCTCCCGGAGCACCGTCACCTCATGCCCGCCGGCCGGCAGCGGCGCCATGTCGAGGAACACGATGTTGCACTCCGGCAGCTCCCGCTGCAGCGCATCGACGCCCGCCTGGGTCACGCGGCTGTAGCGCAGATCGAGCTCCCGCAGCTTCTTCAGCCCTTTGAGGACGTCTAAGCCGGCGTTGGTGATTTTCGTCCGATACAGGCCCAGGACCTCGAGATCCGTCTTGTCGCGCAAGACCTCGAGGCCGGCGTCGGTGACGTCGGCGCCCAGCAACTGGAGCTGCTCGAGATGCTCGAGAGGCGCCACGTGCGCCAGGCCCGCGTCGGTCAGCGGAAGACCGCGGAGGTCGAGCTCTTCGAGCTTGGTCAGGTTCTCGACGTACCGGATGCCGGCGTCGGTGATGCGGGAATCCTGCAGCCAGAGCCGCCGCAGCTCGGTCAGGCCGCCGATGCCCTTCATCGCTTCGTCAGTGATGGGCGAGAAGGTCAGGTCGAGCGACCGCAAATTCTTGAACGGCGCCAGCGTTTCGCCTTTCATCTGCGTGCGGCGGAAGCGCAAGCGCTCGAGCCCCGGCAGCGGCGCGATCATCTCGAGGCCCGGGTCGGTGAACTTGATTCGCGCCAGGTAGGTGTAGCTGAACGTCAGCTCGCGCAGCGTCGACAGCGTGGCCAAGAACCCGAGCTGCTTGCTGTGATCGCCTTCCGAGCCGGCGCTGGGGTTCCACAACGGTCCCGGCAAGTGGATCGCCTCCACCGCCTCGAGCGGGCTCAGCATGGCCAGGTCTTCCGGGTCGACGTTGCAGCCGACCAGGTTGACTTCCTTGATCGCGAAATCCTCTCGCGGCAAATCCGCCACGCTGCGAATGCGCTTCGAGTCGCCCTGGACGACGATGTGGCCGCCGAGGCGCACGACCCACTCGGCGACTTCGCGTTCCACGCCGGGCCGCTGCCACCCGAGCAGCGGCGCCGAGAACAGAATCAAGATCGCGAGAAGTCGTTTCATCGCCCCAAAAGCCACTAATGAATCTAACAGAGCCGCCGCCGGAACCCGCGCGAGAACAACGGCGAAGCTCGAGGCTTGGGCGTCAGTTGGCGGTTTGTCATCATAGCGCCGGTTGCCCGAAGACCCCTCCCTCACGACCCTGGACGGAGAGTATCGGAAAGACGATCTTGGATAGCGTTTAAGACCCCGGGTTCCGCTACGCTGCACATGGGGCTATCGATTGCTTCGTCCTCCGCACGAGGTCGGGCCGGCTCAAACAGACTCTCACCGTCAGGGGGCAAGGGGGCGCGAAACCTCAACTGCGCTTGCCAGCCGAGCATTACGGCGATAGATTACCCCGTAGTCGTGCCGTCACGTATCTTTCGCCCGGCTTTGTGGATCGTCTTGGCGCTGCTTTCCCTCGCCGGCGCCGCCGCCCAGACGCAAGACGTCCACCGTCTCGCCAAGGGACGCCTGCTCGTCGCCGACCCCAGCCTGAAGGACCCCAACTTCTTCGAAACGGTGATCTTGCTGTTGAGCTACGACGACAAGGGCGCGCTGGGGCTGGTCATCAATCGGCCCACGCCGGTGCGTCTGTCGAAGCTGCTGCCGCAAATCGAAGCCCTGCAGAGCGCGAGCGACACCGCCTTTCTCGGCGGCCCGGTCGAGACGAACAAGATGTTCGTGCTGATCCGCTCGAAGGAGGATCTCGCCGACTCCGACGAAGTGATCGACGGCGTGCACGTCAGCAGCAGCGCGACCCTGCTCGAAAAGATCGGCGAGGGCGAGAAGAAGATGTTCCGCGGCTACGCCGGATATGCCGGCTGGGGCCCGGGTCAGCTCGAGGGGGAAGTCGAGGAGGGCGCCTGGAACATCATGCCCGCCAGCGCCGCGGTGGTCTTCGACGAACGGCCCGAGCAGCTGTGGAAACGGCTGGCCGACCACGCCCAAACCCGCATCGCGCTGGCATTGGAACCCTTTCGCGCCGCGGCCCCGCAACCCTAACTCTTCCGCCCTGAACGCGTTCCGGCGCTCTTGTTGCGCTCTCTCCGGGCCCCTAAAATGAGCGTTGCAGACCGCCGTGATGGCCGAGAAGTTCGTACACCTCCATAACCACACCGATTACTCGCTGCTCGACGGCGCGTGCCATATCCCCAAGCTGATGAAGCTGGCGGAAAAGTACGAGTGGCCGGCCGTCGCCATCACCGACCACGGCAACCTGTTCGGCGCGGTCGAGTTCTATAATTCCGCGACCGCGCGGGGCGTCAAGCCCATCATCGGCTGCGAGGTCTACGTCGCCAAGGGCGATCACCGCGACAAGCAGGAACAAGGCGGCTACCACCACCTGCTGCTGCTGTGTAAGAACGAGACCGGCTACCGCAACCTGATGCAGCTCGTCTCGACGGGCTACCTCGAGGGCTTCTACTACAAGCCGCGCATCGACAAAGACCTGCTCGCCAAGCACTCCGAGGGGCTGATCTGCACCTCCGCCTGCCTCGCCGGAGAGCTCGCCGAGGCGATGGTCGAGCGGGACGATTACGAAGAGGGCAAGCGCCTCGCCTACCTCTACCGCGACATCTTCGGCAAGGAGAACTTCTTTATCGAGATCCAGCACCACGGCCTGGACCTGGACAAGAAGTTGCTGCCGCTGCTGCACCGGCTGAGCCGCGAGACCGGCATCCCGCTGGTCGCCACCAACGACGCACACTATCTGACCAAGGACGACGCCACGGCGCACGAGGCGCTGCTGTGCGTGCAGACCGGCAAGACGCTCAGCGACCCGAACCGCATGCGGTTCGAGACCAACGAGTTCTACCTCAAGTCGCGTGACGAGATGATCGCCGCCCTCGGCGGTAACGAGGACGCGCTGAATCGCACGTGGGAGATCGCCGAGATGTGCGACCTCGCCATCAAGCGCGTCGAGAACCCCTTCCCCGAGTTCGAAGTCCCCAAGGATCAGACGATCCATACCTACTTCGAGTACGTCGCGCGCCAAGGCATGGAAAAGCGGCGCGCCTATCTGGATTTCCTCAAAGAGAAGGGTCGGTTGCGCCGGCCCGTCGAGGAGTACTACGAGCGCCTCGATTATGAAATCGGCGTCATCCAGCAGATGCAGTACTCGGGCTACTTTCTGATCGTCTGGGACTTCATCCGCTACGCCAAATCGCAGAAGATCCCGGTCGGCCCGGGCCGCGGCTCGGCCGCCGGCTCGCTCGTCGCTTACGCGATGGAGATCACCGACATCGATCCGCTGCAATACGGCCTGCTGTTCGAGCGCTTCCTCAACCCCGAGCGCGTGTCGATGCCCGACATCGACATCGACTTCTGCATGAACCGCCGCGGCGAGGTCATCCAGTACGTCACCGAGAAGTACGGCCGCGAGCAGGTGGCGCAGATCATCACGTTCAACACGATGGCGACCAAGGCCGCCATCAAAGACGTCGGCCGCGTCATGGACATGGCGTTCGGCGAGGTCGACAAACTCACCAAGATGGTGCCGAACGTGCTGAACATCAAGCTCGACGCCGCCATCGAGCAAGAGCCCAAGCTCAGGGAAGCCATCAAGAAAGACCGCCAGGTCGCCAAGCTGATCGAGACCGCGCGCCGCCTCGAAGGCGTCGCCCGCAATCCCTCGGTGCACGCCGCCGGCGTCGTCATCGCGCCCGAGCCGCTCAAGAACCTCGTCCCGCTCTACAAGACGGCCAAGGACGAAATCGTCACCCAGTACGACATGAAGGGCTTGGACTTTCTGTCCCTGCTCAAGATGGACTTTCTGGGGCTGACGACGCTGACCGTGATCGACGACGCGCTGGCCTGGCTCGAGCGCGAACGCGGCGAGCGGCTCTCGCTCAACGACCTCCCGCTCGACGACAAGCCGACCTTCGACCTGCTCTCCAAGGGCCTCACTTCGGGCGTGTTCCAGTTCGAATCGAGCGGCATGCGCGACATCCTGATCCGCTACCAACCCGAGCGCCTGGAAGACTTGATCGCCCTGAACGCGCTTTACCGTCCCGGCCCCATCCAGGGCGGCATGGTCACCGACTTCATCGAGCGCAAGCACGGCCGCAAGAAGGTCACGTATCTGCTGCCCGAGCTCAAGCCCTATCTCGAGGAAACCTACGGCGTCATCGTCTACCAAGAGCAGGTGATGCAGATCGCCAACGTCATCGCGGGCTACTCGCTCGGCGAAGCCGACATGCTGCGCCGCGCGATGGGCAAGAAGAAGAAAGAGGTCATGGACCAGCAGCGCGCCCGCTTCCTCGATGGCGCGGCCGAACGCGGCTTCGCCAAGGCCAAGGCGGAAAAACTGTTCGACCTGATGGCGCAGTTCGCCGGCTACGGCTTCAACAAGTCGCACTCGGCCGCTTACGGCTTCGTCGCCTATTGCACCGCTTATCTCAAGACGCACTACCCGGTCTACTTCATGGCGGCGCTGCTGTCGTCGGAATCGTCGAACACCGACAAAGTCGTGCGCTACATCAACGAGTGCCGCGACATGAGCATCGACGTGCTGCCGCCCGACGTCAACTCGTCGTACTGGGACTTCACGCCCGCCGGCGACAAGGCCATCCGCTTCGGCCTCGGGGCCATCAAGAACGTCGGCCGCGGGGCGGTGGAATCCGTCATCGAAGCGCGCAAGAGCCTGGGCGGCGTCTTCAAGTCGCTGTTCCACTTCTGCGAAGAGGTCGACTGGACGAAGGTCAACAAGCGCATGCTCGAGAGCGCCATCAAGGCCGGCGCGCTCGACTCGCTGGGCGGCCACCGCGCGCAGCTCATCGCCGGGCTCGACAGCGCCGTCGAGACGGGCCAGAAGGCGGCGCGCGACCGCGCCGTGGGCCAAGGCGGCCTGTTCGCCCTGATGCCCCCGTCCGAGGACGACGCGGCGGAAGAGCGGCTGCCCGATGTCCCCGAGATGGACAAGCTCGCCAAGCTGGCCGCCGAGAAGGAGATGCTCGGCTTCTACGTCACCGGCCATCCGCTCGAGGAATACGGAGACAAGCTGGCCGAACTCGCGGACTGCGACTCGCAGTCGATCGTCGACAAGGACCCCGGCGCGGCAGTCGCGATGTGCGGCGTGCTGACCAACATCCAGCGCAAGCGCAACCGTGAAGGCCGCCCCTGGGCCGCGGCCGTGCTCGAGGACATGCAGGGCAGCACCGAGCTGCTCGTCTTCGCCAACCAGTATGAAGGGCTCACGCCCGACCTGATCGACGACCGCGCCGTGCTCATTCGCGGCCAAGTGCGCACTGACGAAGCTTCGCCGCCGAAGATCTCGGTGACGGAAGTCGTCGCGCTCGACAACGCGCGCGTGAAGCTGCCGGCGCAGATCTCGATCACCGTCAAGCTCGGCAACGGCTGCGGCCCCAGCGCCGAGGTCGCCGCCAAGCTGCGCGAGCTGTTCGAGCGTAAGCCGGGGGATACGGACGTCCGCCTGCGCCTGCTGCGGGTCAAGGACTATCTGGTCTTCCTTGACCTGGCCGACCGCGTCAAAGCCGACCGCGAGTTTCGCACCGAAGCCGAGCGCATCTGCGGCAAAGGTTCGCTCGAAGTTCTGGCGGGCGGCTAATCCACAACAATCGCGAAGCCTGGTCGCGCCTAGGGAGTGGACGGCGCCGGGGCCGGCTCGAGCGAGCGGAAGCGCCTAGCGGCAAGGGCGCGGCCGCCGGACAGCATGCGCAGGCCGTTGAAGACCACCAGCAGCGTCGCTCCCATATCGGCGACGACCGCCATCCACAGCGTGGCGAAGCCGTAAACCGCAGCGATTACGAAGGCCGCCTTGAACAGCAGCGCGATCGCGACGTTTTGCTTGATGACCGCCAGCGCGCGTCGCGAGTGGCGCATCAGGGCGGGCAGCAGGTCGAGCCGAGGAGTCATGAAGATGACGTCGGCGGTCTCGAGCGCAATATCCGAACCGCGACGGCCGAGGCCGATGCCCAGCGAGGCGCGGGCGAGCGCCTGCGCATCGTTGACGCCGTCGCCGACCATGGCGACGTGCTTGTATTCGGAGAGCAGACGTTGCAGGGCGGCGGTCTTGTCCTCAGGCAGCAGCTCGGCTTCGGTCGCGTCGACGCCGACTTGCTCGGCGACGGCGGCGGCCGTCGAGCGATTGTCGCCGGTGAGCATGACGAGCGACTCGATGCCCAACTCGCGCAGCTCGGCCAGAGCGGCGACGGCTTCCTGGCGCACCGGGTCACTGAGGCCGACCAGCGCCCAAGTCTCACGGCCGGCGCCGCAGACGACGACCGTCGAGCGTCCGTCGTCGAACTCCGCGAGGCGCTGCGCGAGCGTCGCCGCGTCGTCGCTGCGCTCTTCGAGCATGCGCACGTTGCCGACCCAAAACTCTTGCCCGTCCACCTGCGCCGAGGCGCCCTTGCCCTGCATGGCCTGGAAGCCCGCCGCCTGACCGGGCGAGACGCCGCGGCGTCTCGCGTATTCGACGATCGCGCGGGCGAGGGGGTGTTCGCTGTAGAGCTCGAGGCCGGCGAGCATTTGCAGGACTTCCTCTTCGCTGCGATCGCCGTAGGCTTGGATCTTGGTGACCTCGGGTTCGCCTTCGGTCAGCACGCCCGTCTTGTCGAATGCGATGGCGCGCAACCGCGAAGCTTCCTCCAGGTGCGCGCCGCCCTTGATCAAGATCCCTTTGCGCGCCGCCGACGCCACCGCCGCGGCGATCGACACGGGAGTCGAGATCACCAGCGCGCAGGGGCACGAGATGAGCAACATCAGCATGCCCTGGTAGAACCAGTAGTCCCATGCGCCGCCCACCGCCAACGGCGGCACGACGCTGACCAGGCCGGCAGCGAGAAACATCGCCGGCGTGTAGTAGCGCGCGAAGCGGTCGACGAAGCGCTCGGAAGGCGCGCGGCGATGCTGGCTTTCTTCGATCATGCGCACGATGCGGGCCAGGCGCGTGTCGGCGATTTCCTTTTCGGTGCGGATGTCGAGCGTGCCGTCGCCGTTGAAGCTGCCCGCGTATACCAGATCGCCGACGCCTTTCCAGTTGGGAACCGCTTCTCCGGTCAGCATCGACTCGTTGACGCCCGACGTGCCCTGCACGACCTCGCCGTCGCACGGGATGCTTTCGCCAGGGCGCACGCGCACGACGTCGCCGACCGCGACACGCTCGACGCCGACCTTGTGCTCGTGGCCGCCGTGCACCACCGAGGCTTGTTGCGGCGCAATGGCGATGAGGCCGCCGACCTCGCGGCGGGCGCGCTCCATGCTCCAGCTTTCGATGCGGCCGGCGAGCGCGAACAAGAAGGCGAGCGTGGCGCCTTCGGCCCACTCGCCGAGAGTGCAGGCCCCGACGATCGAGATCAGCACCAGGGCGTTCATATCGGGCCGCAAAGCGCTCAAGGCGCGCAGGCCCTTCGGCACGACAAACCACGCGCCGGCCGCGATGGCGATCGAAAACATCGCAAGAGCAAAAGGCAACAGATGGCCGGCGTGATCGTGGGCGATCATCGCGAACACTTCGCCGGTCTTGAAGCCTTGATAGATGAGGCCCGCGGCAAGGGCGATGCCGCTGACGGCGGTTGCGGCCTCGCGGGAATAGCGGCTCCACCACGGCGCCTCGCTCGGACGGTCGTGCCAGAGCCTGCACTCGAGGCCGATGCCGCTGACGGCGGTGGCGATGTGGTCAGCCGAGATGACGGCCGGATCGAAATCGGCGGTCATTCTGCCGTTGAGCACGTCAAAAGACAGGCGGGCGACGCCGGGCTCGTTGTCGAGACGGCGGCGGATGAGCTTGACCTCTTCGGCGCAGTCGAGCCCGCAGACGCGGAAGGCGGCGATCTCACCCTCGCTGGATGGCTTGTGAAGCACTGCTTTGATTGTACGAAGCGGGTCCAGGGTGCGGCGCCGGGCCGAAGCGGATTGATCCAATCCGACTGGAGGACGGGAAAGTCCGAGCGCTCCCCCCGGATGAGTTCTGGGATCGCCTCAACGATCGCAAGCGCGTTTCTCTCCTAAGGTCAGTTCTTGTAGGTCACCCAAATCGGGCTGGACCAGGCCAGCTCTTCGTCGGCTTGCTCGACTCGGACGTAATACCAGTGCTCGCCGGGGCCGGCTTGGTTGTCGACGAAGGTGAACTGCGCGTCGGGGCCCGTCGGCTCGTGCTTGTAGATGAATTCGCCGTCGCGGATCAAGTGGATGGCCGCGATGTCGCCCGTGCCGCGCACGCGCACCTCAAAGGGCGAGTTGGCTGCCGCCCGGCACTCGTCGCCCATCAGGCAGTCGCCGATCTTGAACTCGAGGGCGATGTTGTCAGTGGCGCCGTAGGTGTGGCGCTGCTTGATCGAGTCCCACACGTCTTGGCGCGAGGTCGACGGCGAATAGACCATGGCGTAGGCGATGTGCGTCGACATGTGGTCGGAGCTCGCGATGACGCCGATCTTGTAGCCCTTCTTCCAGGCGTTCCACACTTCGCCGGCCTTTTGCCAGCCGCCGGGCTGGCCGCCGTTCTTACCCTTCCAACGCGGGGCGCCTTCGTGCTCGCTGCTGATGCGGTCGCCTTGGTAGATCTCGACGACGGCGTCGACTTCGGGGTCGAACGCATGCCAGTCCGTGCCCATCGCGGTGGACGCCGGAGTGTGCGGGATCGCCAGGCCGCCCGACTGACGCACGTACTCGTGCAGCAGCTCGGTGTCGTGATTTTTCAATCACTATTAGCTTGACTATATAAAGTACTTGACGCATTATCTGCATATGCGGTTCCTGATGCTGTCCGGTTTGCTGCTCGCCTCCTGCGGGTATGAGCCTTCGTCGCCGCTGGCTCGGGCTGCTTTTGAGAAAGATTCAGCTTCCTTCGATCGACTGCTGCCGGGGAGCGCTCACGCGCAGATCGACGAAGCACTCGTGGCTGCTGCGCGCGCTGGGAACGCTGAGGCGATTCCGAAGCTCGCAGCGGCCGACGCGAATCTGGACCGCCCGAGCGGAGTCAATGAATGGACGCCCCTGCAGCACGCTGTCCACAAGAATCAGCTTTCAGCGGTCAAGGCCTTGCTTGCGAGCGGGGCAAGCCCCCAGTCCGGATTGATCATGGCAGCCGGGTACGGTCAAGCCGACATCGTGAAGGCCCTGCTCGAAGCCGGGGCCAATCCGGCTCTCGCCGGCCCCAAGGGAAATGCGCTGGACGCCGCGCTGTCCGGCACAGGAGACATTGACCGCTGGACGCTGGGCGACTGTCAGACCGCCACCGTCGCCGCCTTGCGGGAACGCAACCCCACGCTCGAGCCGACGAAGGGGACGAAAGCTCCGTGCGCTGAAGTCGAACGCCTCTTGGCCGCGCACCCAAGGTAGCCGCTACTTGCGACCGAATTTCTCGCCGAAAAAATCGCCGTCGTTCCAGCGCGGGCGCGCCGTCTGCATCGCTACCGCATACCCGACCAGGAAGTTGAACCGCGCGTGCTGCGCGTCGGCCTCGAAGTCGAAGCCTTGATCCATTTCGTCGAACGGCGTGTGGTAGACGTTCTTGCGCCACTCGGCGTTGATCTTCGCTCCGTCGCGGTCGTCGCCGGTCTTGAAGCCGCTCTTGACGAACAACGCCGGGATGCCACGCCGCACGAAGCTGAAGTGGTCGCTGCGAATGAACAGCACTTGCTTCAGGATGGGGTCGGGGCTGATGCTGAGGCCAAGGCGGTTCGCGGCCAGCCCCACCGCTCGCCGTACGGCACGACGTCGAGCAGCGGGTGGAACAAGAACGGCATGTCCATCGAGATGTCGGCGACCATACTGTCGAAGGGGACGGTCGGCTGCTCGGCGAAGTAGTCCGACCCCAGCAATCCCCATTCCTCGCCCGTGACGGCGACGAACAGGACCGCGCGACGCGGGCGCTCGGGCAGCGCGGAGAAGGCGCGCGCGATCTCGATCAAGATGGCCGCGCCCGAGGCGTTGTCGTGCGCGCCGTTGTAGATGGCGTCGCCCTTGATCGGATCGATCACGCCGAACGCGTCGATGTGCGCCGTGTAGACGACGTATTCCCCTTTGAGCGCCGGGTCGGAGCCGGGCAGCGCGGCGGCGACGTTTTCGCTTTCGAGGCCGTCGATTTCGTTCGTGGTCGTGATGCGAGCCACGACGGGCAGCGGAAACGCTTCGAGCCCGCCCTCCTTGGATCGCTTGTAGACTTGCTCGAGCGACGCGGCGCTCCGGCGCACAGCGCCTCGGCCCCGGACGGGCTCAGCGAGGCCGAACCGCGGATCGCGGGGTGAGCGCCAGGGTCCGGCAGGCTCATCCAGCGGGCCGAACCCCGCTTGGCGCGCTCGACGCCGACGCTCCACGGGCGAATGGCGTTCTGCGGCGGCGTGATCGAGATGGCTCCGACGCCGCCGAGCGCGACGATCTTGTCGAACGTCGTGCCGCCGGACGAGTAGTAAGCCCCGCTGGTCGTGGGGAAACGAGTCGGGCGCGCCGGTGAAGTAGATGCGATCTTGCCCTTGAGATCCACGCCGGCGAAGTCGTCGTAATCGACTGGGGGCGGCGATGCTCGGGGGCGGCGATGGCGAAGCCGACGAAAACAACGTCGCCTTTGACCTCGTCATGATCGGTGGTAAACAGCGGCGATATGAACTCTCTGCCGTACGCGAACGGCGTCTCGCCGGCCCTCGTGATGAGGGTCATTGCGCTGCGCTCGGGATCGGTGCGGCTGCGCAGCAAGGGCACGGGCTGGTAGTAGCCGCCTTGCTCCCCGGCCGGGTGGAGGCCGAGTGCGCGGAACTGGGCTTCCATGTAGCGCGCCGCGATGCGGTGGCCGTTGGTCCCCGGCGCCCGTCCCTCGAGCAGGTCGTCGGCCAGGAAGCGGATGTGAAGCGGGACCGGCTGAGCTTTCGGCGCGGGGAAGGCTCGAGAATCGCGACTGGACGCGGACGGCGGGGTCGGGCGACGGCCTCGAAACGGGCAGTATAGCGCGACCCTACGGACCGGATCTGCGGCCAGCAGCCTTGACGCGGCGGCGATTTCCTGCAAAGTTGAAAACGACGACGGCGATGGAGTCCGCCAAAACCGCCGCTTCGAGCTGATGACTCCTACCAAGCGCTCGGTAGGAGTCCGCCTTGCAAACCATACTGTTCATCTCTCTTGGCGCCGTTGTCGGCGCGAATCTTCGCTATGCGGTCGCGCAGGTCACGGCGCGCGTCACCGACTCGACTTTCCCCTACGGCACGCTCATCGCCAATTTGACGGCGTCGTTCATCATCGGATTCTTTCTGATCTGGGTCAGCGAGCGCGTTCTGGTTGATCCCCGTTGGCGGCTGCTGATCGCGGTCGGCTTCTGCGGCAGCTATTCCACCTATTCGAGCTACGCCTTCGAGACGTTGGCGCTGTTTGAGCGAGGCCAGTGGACGGCTGCGGCGGCGAATGTTCTTGGCATGAACATGGCGTGCTTTGTTGCCGTTATACTCGGCGCGGCATTGGCGCGAAGCCTCTAGGGGGACGGTATGAAAACCGCTGTTCAAGTCACGATGTATCTGACTGAATCCGACGACTGGTCGGAGGTGCTGCAGATCCTGCACCGCGAAGGCGTCGCCGGCGCGAGCGCTTTCCATGCCGTCGCCGGGTTTCTGGGGCGCAATCACGTCCACACGGCGGGGCTGGTCGAGGCCGGCGGAAACGTGCCGGTCGTCGTGATCTTTGTGGACTACGAGGAACACGTCAGCCGCGTACTGCCGAAGCTGTTCGAGCTGGTCCCTCATCGGCTGATCGTCCGCGAGAACGTGACGATCGAGCAAGGGACGCTGTAGTAGGATCCGCGTAAACCGCGCACCACAACATCCGCGAAGTTTAGCCGCGCACGTCAGTAAGCGGTTTATTTTCAATGTCTTCGGTTGATCGACGACCCCTCCCTTACAGTCAGGGTTCACGCTTCGCGGTTGCGCTAACGGACTCGTCGCCGAGCGCGAAATTCCGGCGGCGAACTGTCGATCCATGCCCTCCCTGAACGTTCGTTTGGGCAAGAGAGCGATTCTCTTCCACCTGAATGGAGGTACTAGATTCATGAAACGTTTGCCATTTTGCGCCGCCCTGCTCGCGCTGAGCCTGCCCGCGTTCGGCGCAGGCTCCGCCGACGGCCGCCTCACCGCGACCGACCGCGAGCAGGTCGTCCAACTGCTCGAAGAGGGCCGCGACCGGCTGCTCGCCGCGGTCGCCGCGCTCGACGATGCGGGCTGGAGCTATAAGCCGAGTCCCGACCGCTGGTCAGCGGCCGAAATCGTCGAGCATCTTTACAAGGCCGAGGGCCTGTTCCAGTCGAGCTTTGAGCAGGCGCTAGGTATAGTGTCTCCAAAATAGTTTTACATTTAGAGACCTTGCGGATAATCTGATCGGCGGTGGCGGACCAGACAAAAGGTCGGGGGGCTTGGTTGTGGTTGTCGATGTAGGCTTCGATGGCGGTTTTGAGTTCGTCGACGCTGTGAAAGACGCCGCGTCGAATGCGTTTGTCGGTGAGTTCACGGAACCAGCGCTCGACGAGGTTTAGCCAAGAGGCGCTGGTCGGAGTGAAGTGCAGCACAAAGCGCGGCCGTTGGGCCAGCCGAGCGCGGACTGGGAGGCTGTGCGTACCGTAGTTGTCCAGGATCAGATACAACTCCCGTTGTGGAAACTTCTTTTCAAGACGACGGAGAAACACCTTCAAGAACCGAAGCGATGACGGATCGCAGCCAGACAAGCTCCCGAGCCGTTCAAGCCGGACGAACAGCGTAGTGGTCCCGTGGCGCTTGTAGTCGTGCGTCAGCGTGCCGCAACGACCTCTCTTCAGCGGCAGACCCGGTTGTGTGCGCTGCAGGGCTTGAATCTGGCTCTTCTCATCAACGCACAGCACGAGCGCCTTGTCGGCGGGTTCAAGTAGAGGCCGACGACATCGGTGAGTTTATCGACGAACTCGGGATCGCGGGAGACCTTGAAGGTTTTGACGCGATGCGGTTGGAGGCCGGGGAGATGAGCCGCGCCGAGCTCGTCAAAGGGTTCGCCGAGGCCCGCGCGGCCGCGATCCGCTATGTCGCCGAAACCGAGGAGCCGATCAAGTCGCACGTGAGCGACTTCGGCCCGTTCGGACCGGTCAACGCGATGCAGGTTTTCGTCCTGCGGGGCGCGCACACGCTCCGCCACTTCGCCCAGCTCGAGGAGGTGCTGGCCTCTCCGGGGTTTCCCGACTAGAGCATCACGGGAGTGGAAAATCGTCGGACTCGGCCCGCGCCGTCTCGAAGAGGCGTTCCGCCTGCTTGACGATCTCCGGATGCGCCGCGGCGACGTTATTGCTCTCGGCGAGATCGGCCTGTAGGTCGTACAGCTCGGTGGGGCCGGACCGCGCGAGGCGGACGGCCTTCCACTTGCCCTTGCGGACGGCTTGCCTGAACTTGCCGCCCACGAGGAACTCCCAGTAGAAGTAGTCGTGATCGTGCTGCGGCTTGCCGAGCATGGCGGGCAGCATCGAGATGCCGTCGAGATGTCTGGGCGCCTTGGCGCCGGCGGCCTCGCAAGCCGTTGGGAAGAAATCCCAGAAGGCCCAGGCTTGGTCGCTTGTCGTTCCGGCCGCGATCTTGCCCGGCCAGCGCGCGATGGTCGGCACGCGGATGCCGCCTTCGTAGAGATCGCGCTTGATGCCGCGCAGCCCGCCGCGGCTGCCGAAGAACTCCGGATCGTGGCCGCCTTCCTGGTGCGGCCCGTTGTCGGACGTGAAGATGACGAGCGTGTTGTCGTCGACGCCCTTGTCGCGCAGCAGCGCCATCAGGCGGCCGATGTCGCGGTCCATCAGGGTGACCATGGCCGCGAAGCCCTTCTCGGTGGTCGGCCATTGTTCCGTGGCGTATTGGCCGTAGTCGGGGACGGGCATGCCGTCGCCGGTGTCGGCGCCGAGCTCGTTGTCGGCGTGCGGAGTGGTCAGCGCGAGGTAGAGGAAGAACGGCTCGCTGGCCCGGCGGCCTCGCCGACCCAGTCGAGCGCGCGGCTCATGATTTCGTTGTGGGAATACTGATTCCGCTGCGCGCCGCGGTTGCCGCGCAAGAACACCTGGGTCTCGTTGCTCCACATGCTCTTGGGATAGTAGTCGTGGGCTTGGCCCTGGTTGAGATAGCCGAAGAACTCGTCGAACCCTTTGCGCGTCGGCACGCCGGCGGTGCAAGGTTCGCCGAGCCCCCACTTGCCGAACAGCGCGGTGCGGTAGCCGGCTTGCTCGAGGGCCTCGGCGACGGTCGTGTCTGCGGCGTGCAGCGAGACTCGTCCGTGGCGGCCGGCGTTGTTGCGAACGCGCGTGTGGCCGGTGTGCAGGCCCGTCATCAGGCACGAGCGAGATGGGGCGCAGACGGTCGAGCCCGCATAGACGCTCGTAAAGCGCATGCCCTCGGCGGCGAGCTTGTCGATGTTCGCCGTGTCGATTCGCTTCTGGCCGTAGCAGCCGAGGTCGCCGTAGCCGAGGTCGTCGGCGAGGATGAAGACGATGTTCGGGCGGCGGGACTGCTGCGCGGATGAGGGGGCGAAGGACGCGGCGGCGAGAGTGGAGAGGAACAGGCGGCGGTCGATCACTGGCGCATGGTACCAAGCTCAATGCGGCGCCCGTTTAGCGGAGCGGACGCGATCGTCGCAAAATAGCCCCAAGCGCGTTTTGGCATTGAGCGCCCTGATTATTCCGTATTTGAGGTTTTTTGTTATTTTTGATGCACCTTCTAATCGGAAAGCCCGCTAAATGAACGAACCGCTATTCCGCAACTTCTATTACGCGACTCTCGATGAGATGACCGAGACCACGGCGCTTTCGCATAGCCGTGTCGAGACCCATCGCAAAACCAAGCGCTTCACACAGCGACTCCTCGCTATCTTCCCGGTGCTTTTGATGGTCAAAAAGATCTTGGAGATGGATCGGTTCGACTGGCGTCCGGCGTCGCTCTTATTGTTATCGTCGGCGTTCTTAGGTGTGGCTGTATACTTCCTCTACGGCTGGTTCTACGAGTGGAATTTCCGCCGCACAATCGCCAAGTTAGTACGCGAGCGGTGGGGCGGCGACGGGACGCCTTGCGAAACGTCGTTCCTCGAGGACAAGGCCTTGATTCGACAGCATAACCTGGAGATAGGGCTTCCGTGGAGCAGCCTGATCAAGGTCGAGGACCGTCCGGAGGCTGTTGTGCTTTGGTTCGACCAAAACATCGTTCACTTGCCAAATCGGGACTTCGCGAACCCGGAGGAACGTAAAAGCGCTCTGGAGATCGCACGAAAGCTCGGAACATCCGCGACCGACAAAGTCTAAACAGGCTATCGGATGAGTGGCGGAAGCTCGTGGGAGTCGAACCCACCTTCGCCGCTAGGCGACGAACAACGGTTTTGAAGACCGCGCCCAGCGCCGGCTGAGACGAGCTTCCGTGCCTTGAACATCCGCGTGCAGGGCGGTTCGTCAGTGTAGCAACGCGCCGCCGACTTCCGCCCTGATGCGATCGCTCGAAACGCCGGCCGCCGCTAGCTCGCTGAGGAGCTTCTCGCGGTTGGGCAAGCGCGCGCGGATCAGCCTTGGTCGCCTCGGTCGCCCGCACCGGCGCGGACTCGAGCGCGGCCGGGAGTAGATACGCGACGCCGGCTTCATACGGCTGGCCCCCGATCGAGCCCGACCCTTGCAGGAAGACGAGCAGCTCGAAGCTTTCGCCGCCGGGGACGAGATCCGCCCGCGAGTTAATCGCGAGCGACTCCGCCGTGAAGTAGTCGCAAGCGGTGAGAAGTCGGCGCTCGAAACCCTCAGCCGGCAGTCTCACGCCGCGCATGGCGACGGGCCGCTGGTCGACTCGCGTGACCTTGGCCGCCTCCTCAATGTGGAGGGGCCTCGGATTGCCTTGGTCGTCAAGACGGCCGAAGTCGAAGAAGCGATACGTCAGATCCGAGTTCTGCTGGATCTCGCAAATCGTCAGCCCGGCGCCGATCGTGTGGAGAGTCCCCGGAGGGATATGCACCACATCGCCGGCGCGCACCTCGACCCAACGGAGATGGTTTTCGATGTCCCCGCTTCGCGCCGTCCGGACGAGCTCCTGTTCCGACAGCGCGCTGGTCAGCCCCGCATTCACGCAGGCGCCGGGCTTCGCATCGACGACGTACCACATCTCGGCCTTCCCGGCGCCGCCGCTCTCGAGCTTGGCTTGCGCGTCGTCGGGGTGGACCTGCACCGAGAGCTTCGCGGAGGTGAACAACAGCTTGGCGAGGACCGGAAAGTAAGCTCCCGGCGCTGTCACGGCCCGCTCGCCGACCGACGTCCGACGCAGACCGCTCGAGCGGTAAGAGCTTCCGAGCAGAGCGGCGCCGAGACGCTCGGTGACTTCGCCGAGGGTGTCGCCCTCGAGATCGCCGTTGGCCACGACATTCTCCTCAAAGCTGAACCAGGCCTCGCCGACCGGCTTGTCCTTACGTCCGTAGAACGGTCGCAGGTCCGCCGAACCCCAGATCTTCTCGCGCAGAGCCGCGTCGAACCGGAGAGGGTAGAGCGAGCTCACGACAGGCTTGCGATGAAGCGCTTGATGCGCTCGACGCCTTCTTTGATGTCGTCCATCGAAGCGGCGTACGAGATGCGCACGTGCTCATTGGTCCCGAACGCTTCCCCCGGCACCACGGCGACGTATTCGGACTCGAGCAGCTTGGTCGCGAAATCCAGCGGCGTCTCGACGCCGCCCTTGCCGAACGTCGAGCTGATGTTGGGGTAGGCGTAGAAGGCGCCGCCCGGAAGCTGGCACGTCACGCCGGGAATGTCGTTCAGCGCCGGCACGATGTAGTCGCGGCGGCGGCGGTATTCCCCAAGCATTTGCTGGACCGAATCCTGCGGCCCGGTCAGGGCTTCGATGGCGGCCTTCTGGGCGATCGACGTCGGGTTCGAGGTCGAGTGGCTTTGCAGCTTGTTGATCGACTTGATCAGGTCGGGAGGTCCCAGCACGTAGCCCAAGCGCCACCCGGTCATGGCGAACGTCTTCGACAACGATCCGATGACCGCGACATTCGTTTGGGCGCCGGGCATGGAGGCGATCGAAAACGGCTCGCTGTCGTAGACGAGCTTGCAGTAGCACTCGTCGGTCATCAGCGTCGCCCCGTGCTCCGCCGTGAGCTCATAGATCTTTTTGAACTCCTCGGGCGAGACGACCGCCCCGCTCGGGTTCGACGGCGAGTTGACGATGACGATCTTCGTCTTGGGAGACAGCGCCCGCTCGATGTCGGCCGCCGTCAGCCGAAATCCTTCCGATTCCTTGGTCTCGACGCGCACGCACGAGCCGCCGTGGTAGTTGACCACGTCGTAGAACGTCACCCAGTAGGGGACCGGCAGGACGACCTCGTCGCCGGCCTCCAGCAGAGCCGCCATCACGTTGAAAATGGCGTGCTTGCCGCCGACGCTGGCGATGCATTCGGCCGGCGAATAATTCGTCCCGAAATTGCCGGCGTGCCACTCGACGATGGCCTTTTTCAGGGCCGGAATCCCGCCGGCGGGCGTGTAGCGCGTGAAGTTGTCGTCGAGCGCCTTCTTGGCGGCGTTCTTGATGTTCTCGGGCGTGGGAAAGTCGGGTTCGCCGGCGGCGAAAGCGATCACGTTCACGCCTTCCGCCTTCAGTTGGCCGGCCTTGGCCGTCACGGCCATCGTGGCGGATTCGCTGATCCGCGAAACTCGTTCAGAGAGCTGCATTCTCTTTACAGATTACTGCGTTTGGCGGCGAGTCGTTTTGCGACGTCGGCGGGGACCAAGGACGAGATGTCGCCGCCCAGGCGAGCCACTTCCTTGACCAGCCGCGAGCTCAGGTAGCTGTACTTTTCATCCGCCGGCAGGAAGATCGTCTCGAGCTGCGGATTGAGCTGGCGGTTCATCAACGCCATTTGCAGCTCGTACTCGTAATCCGAAACGGCGCGGATGCCGCGCAGGATCAACTGCGCTCCCCGGCTGCGCGCGTAATCCACCAGCAGTCCACCGAAGCTGTCGACCGAGACGTTATCGATTTCGGCCGTAGCTTGACGCAACATGTCGAGGCGTTCCTCGACCGAGAACAGCGGGCGCTTGGTGTCGTGGTTGAGCGCCGCGACGACGACGTGATCGAAAGCCCGCGCCGCACGCATAATCAGATCAAGGTGTCCGTTGGTCACTGGGTCGAACGACCCGGGGTAAATCACAAGTCGCGAAGTCGGCACGAGGGCCAATTGTATCAGTGGAATCCTGTACGTGGAATCATAGGGCGCAGTACGCGGTTGTCCGAAGTCCCCGAATGAGGCTTTCCTAGGGCATAATCGAACCTGCAACACGTGGGGTATCGCCAATCATGTTCTCAGCGCAAATTGATTTTCAAATTTCGAATATTGAACAAATACCCGGCAAAAAGATCACGAAGTTTTACGGCGTCGCGACGGGAAGCACCGTGCGAGCCAAGCACTTGGGCAAGGATATTCTCGCCGGGTTCAAGAACCTGGTCGGCGGCGAGCTGAAGAGCTATACCGAATTGCTGGTTGAAGCGCGGCAAGAGGCCCTGCAGCGCATGGTGCTCGAAGCACAGTCAATGGGCGCGAACGCCGTGGTGAACGTGCGCTTTTCGACCAGTTCGGTGGCGCAAGGGGCGGCCGAGCTGTTCGCTTACGGAACCGCCGTCAGGGTGGAGTAGACGCGCCATGGACGTCGAGTTTCTGCGGGCTGTGCTGCCCTACTTATTCGTCCTCTTCCTGCTGCTGCTCGGCCTCATCGCCGGGAGCATCATCGAATCGCGCCACTTCGCGAGCATCCGCGAGCGCGAAGCGCGCTATCGCGGCTTCCCCGCGGTCACCTTGGAGTCGCCGCCGAGCGATTGGCGCATCGACTCAGCGGGCCTCGTAGCCGGCAGCGTCGTCATCTCGTTGGACTACTTCAAGAGGTTCGCGGGCTCCCTGCACATCCTCTTCGGCGGCAGGATTCGCGCGTTCGAGCCGCTGCTGGATCGCGGACGCCGCGAAGCGCTACTACGCATGAAGCAGCAAGCCTCCGAACAGGGGTATGACGCCGTGCTGAACGTGCGCCTGGAGACGTCGCGAATTGCCAACGCGGACGGCAACACGACGGCGGGCGTCGAAATGCTCGCGTACGGAACCGCCGTTCGCTTGGCCGGTGGCAAGCCGCTGACCTAGGACGCAGATGAAGTTCGTGCCGCGTGAGCCGCGGGAAGCGATCAATTACTCGCGCGAGAACCCGCTTCGCGAGACCGCGATCCTGTTCGTCAGCCTCTTGGCCGCGGCGCTGGCCGTCTATCTCGTCCTCGGCTGGGCGGCCGAAGCGGCCGTCGCCCGCATCCCGGCATCGTGGGAGCAGCGCCTGTTCAGCGGGCTCTGGACGCCGTTTTTGACGTGCGCCGGGCGAGACGGGCGAGATCCGCGCCCTTAACGGACTGGTCGAGCGCTTGGCGCAGGCATGGCCCGCGGCGCCGTACGCGTTCGACGTCGGCGTAATCGAGGAGCCGGACCCGAACGCGCTCGCGCTGCCCGGCGGTCGCATCTTAGTGACGCGGGGGCTGCTGCTCAACGCACGTTCGGAGAACGAGTTGGCCTTCGTTCTCGGCCACGAGCTGGGGCATTTTCGCAATCGCGATCACTTGCGCTCGCTCGGCCGCGGTCTAGTGACGGGCCTGTTGACGTCGGCGCTCGGGGCGGCGACGGGTCTGGGCGGATCAAACCCGCTGGGGCTGGCCCAGGGATTCGCGGAGCGAGGCTTCGGACGTTCGCAAGAACGCGACGCGGACGCCTTCGCGCTGGGGCTCGTCTACGCACTCTACGGTCACGTCGCGGGCGCCGATGACTTCTTCGAGCGCCTCACAGCCGACTCTTCGCGCCGCGGCGTAGGCCGACTCGGGCGATGGCTTTCGACGCATCCGCTCTCCCAAGATCGCATCGCCTCGCTGCAACGACTGGCGCAGGAGCGCGGCTGGCGGGCGGAGGGAAAGTTGACTCCGTGGAGCGCTTTGCCACGACGCCCGTAGCAAAACGTAGTTGCAAACAAATGTTCTGGTCGTGATAAGATGGCCCAACCGGAGCCTGAAATCGCTGATGACCGCCGCGCCCTCTATTCGCCGCCATGTGAGGCTGTTGCCTGAGCTCGAGCTCGAAGTGATGAAGGTTCTTTGGGACCGCGAAAAGGCGACCGTCGGCGAGGTGCAAGAGGAGCTCAAGCCGAGTCGTCCGCTGGCCTACACGACCGTGATGACGGTGATGGATCGGCTGGCCCGCAAGGAAGCCGTGGTCCGCAAGAAGCAAGGCCGCGGCTACCTCTACAAGCCGGCGGTGAGTCAGGAAGCGCTGCGTCGGCTTGCGCTCGAGCGCTTGCTGCACGACTATTTCGCTGATTCAGCGCAGCAACTAGTGGAATACGTCCGCGAAAAACGCACGCCGATCAGAGCGGTCAGCCAAGCGGCGCCGCAACTGGACTCCTCGCTGCTCTAACGGGCTCGTTTGTGGAAAGTCATGGGCCGCGGCCGGGAGGCCGCGGCCCGTCCGCTTAGTGCCCCAATCGGCTGCAAGCGGTCGCAGCGCCGTCAATGCCGAGGGCGTCGCTGCCGCTGATGACTTCTTGGATCACGCCGCTCTTGTCGATGACGAATGTCGTTCGATTGGCGATGTTGCGCTCTTCGTTCAGTACGCCGAACGCCCGAGACGCTTTGCCGTCCGTGTCGGAAAGGAGGGCGAACTCGAGATTCAAGGATTCAGCGAACTTCTTGTTGGTTGCCAGGTCGTCGGTCGAAATGCCGTATACGACCGTATCCGCTCCGGTGAATTTTGCGATACCACCCTGGTACGCCGTTAGCTCGCGGGTTCAACCGCCGGTGAACGCTTTCGGGAAAAAGGCCAACACGACATTTTTCTTGCCGCGATAGTCCGCCGGCTTCACAGTCTCGCCGCGCGTGCTGGGAAGGCTGACGTCGGGCGCTTTGTCGCCGACCGCCAAGGGGGCCGCGGATGCTGCTCCGGCGGCGCCCAATGCGGTCATGCCGACGAGCGCTTGTCTGCGCGTAAATCGCATGCTTGGATCCTCCTTTGATTCGACACGGATGTTGTTCCGCCCGTAAGGGCGGACGTGACCTAGTTTAAATCAGAAGGCGACGCTCAGTGAATGGCGAGACCAACGCCGCCCAGTCCCATGTGCCAATCAGTCGACCAGCACTCCCGTATCTTCAACTCGAGCATCAGTGTCAACCCATGCGCGTCGGCCAAGGTGAGCGCTTGGTCGGGATACTTGTTGAGCGTTTCGTCGACTCGTTCCAACTCGATTGAATCAAACGGCTCGACCTCGAGTTTGGGAGCGAGTAGAGTGACGAACGCCAGGAACTCCCTGGCTCGCCGTTGATCGTACCGCCTCAGAAACCAGCCGTGCCCTTCCGCCAAAACGAGCGCGGACGTGATCAGGGTCGGCGGCTCGGCGAAACGGGCTGCAAACAGCGAATGGTAGCTGTCCGACCGGTCAAGAAACGCGATGAACGCCGAGGTGTCGACGTAGGCGTCAATCCTTCGAGCCATAAACGATTTCGTCGATGCGGCGGCTGGATTCAGAATCGCCCGACTCCACAAATCCGGCGTATCTCATCCAAGGCTTCGAACGGTCGGCAGGAAGCTTGTCGCGCACCGAGCGGCGAACGAACTCGGCGACTGAAATTCCTAGACGGCGCGCCTCGGCCTTTGCCGCTTCATATTCTTCCGGCTGAAAACTGACCTGCGTCCGAATCATGTTATCACTCCACTGAATTGATGATAACACTAGCCATAGAAATCCCAGCCTTTGCGGAACGTCGGATTGAGCATCTGGTTGGCTTCCTCATTGTTGGTGATCTCCATCTTGTTCGCATCCCACTCGAGCTTGCCCTTGTGGCGCATGGCGATCCGGCGGCGCCGAGATGCGCCTCGATCTCAACCGTTTTGCAACATGACCTCATCACCGAACCAAACCTCCACTAGCTCTGAAGCCGCCGCCTGATCGGCCGAAATCTCGAGATATCCCGAGCTGCCCTCGATCACGAACAAATCTTCATCGTCGAAATCCTCGTAAGATCTCGCGAGGCGCTCCACGTCAACGTCGTCCACGGTCAAGATGAATTGCTCGTCCTCCTCGAGCAAGCTCGACGGGAAGCTGGTCACGATGTTGCCGAAGCGGTCAATATTGAGCACGCGGCCGCGCCACTGCCCCGGTCCGATCGGCTCGGGCGCGATGGAAGGCAAGCGCACGACATCCTCGATCGGCTCTCCCATGTCTGCGAAGGGCTTGCCTTGCGCGAGCCAGGCAGCGGCGGGCGCGAAGACGTCGCGGCCGTGAAATGTGGCGCTGCGAGGCGCGAGGCCCCAGCGATCGGCGTCGAGCTCGAGGACTCGAGAATCCGCCGCCCGATCGAAAACGTGCGAGAGCAGACCGTTGTCGGGAGCGATGAAAAAGTGCTCGTCCAGCGCGACGGCCAGGGCGCGCCGCGAGGTCCCCACGCCGGGATCGACCACCGCGACATGCACCGTCCCCGCCGGATAGAAGCGGTAGGTCTGAGCCAAGAAGAAAGCGCCCTGCTCGACTACTTGCGGCTCGACGCCATGGGTGATGTCTTCGATCACGGCGTCGGGAAAGATGGACCGAATCACCCCCCTCATCGCGCCCACATAGTGATCGTCGAGCCCGAAGTCGGTCAGCAGGGTGACGATGCCGCTGGGTTTCTGAAGCTGCACGCTAGAATCAATCGTGACAGGCGGTCGGGATGCAGCGCCACTATTTCGATCACAACGCCACAACGCCGGTTGACCCGGTTGTGGTCGACGCGATGCTGCCCGCGCTGCGTGATGTGTTCGGCAACGCCTCGAGCGTTCACGGCTTCGGTCAACAAGCTCGGGACATGGTTGAAAAGGCGCGCCGCCAAGTCGCCGCCATGCTCGGCTGCTCGCCCAAGGAAGTCGTCTTCACGAGCGGCGGCACCGAGAGCGACAACCTCGCGATTTTCGGCGCGATCCGCGCGTCTAGGAAGAGCAATCCGCACATCATCACAACCACGATCGAGCATCCGGCCGTCCTCGAAAGCTGCGCACGGCTCGAGCAGGAAGGTGCGGAGATCGATTACCTTCCGGTGAGCTCGGACGGCGTCGTCTCGCCCGATGACGTTCGCCGCGCGCTGCGACCCGAAACCGCGCTCATCAGCGTGATGACCGCGAACAACGAGATTGGAACGCTGCAGCCCATCGCGGAAATCGGCGCGATCGCCCGCGAAGCGGAAGTCGCTTTCCACACCGACGGCGTGCAGGCGGCGGGCAAGATCGCGACCAACGTCGACGATCTCGGCGTCGACCTGTTCGCGCTGACCGCGCACAAGTTCTACGGCCCCAAAGGCGCCGGCGCGCTCTACGTCCGCAAGGGCGCCAAGCTCGACAAGATCCAGTTCGGCGGGGGCCACGAGCGCGGACGGCGGGCGGGAACCGAGAGCGTCCCCGGCATCGCCGGACTCGGCGCCGCGGCGGAGTTGGCGCAACGGTCGCTCGCCGAGGAATCCGCGCGCCTCAGCGCCCTGCGTGATCGCCTCGAGGAGAACGTGCGGGGACGGATTTCCCACTGCTGGATCAACGCCGAAAACAGTCCGCGCACTCCCAACACGACGAATATCGGCTTTGAGGGGATCGAGGGAGAGCCGCTTGTCATCGCCCTCGACTTGAAAGGCTTCGCGGTGTCGTCGGGCGCCGCTTGCTCGAGCGGCAAGGTCGAGCCGTCGCACGTGCTGACCGCGATCGGGCTGCCTGCGGAGAAAGCGCGCTCCTGCCTGCGCTTCTCGCTTGGCCGGACGACGACGTCCGAGCAGGTCGACCAGTTGTGCGGCGCTCTGGTCGCGGCGGTCGAGCGACTGCGACGGCTGGCCCCGGCCCCTGTTTGAACGACCTAAGGCCGGGAGCCGGCGATGAGGAGGCGGTTCAACGCCGCCGCAACTCCTCTAAACTTGTGACATTCGGATTTTGATCGATGCCCATCGCGGGAGCTGACAACATAGCCCTCATCACCGGCGTCACGGGCCAGGACGGCGCCCATCTGACGCGGTTTTTGCTCGCGAAAGACTACGAAGTTCATGGAATCGTTCGGCGCGCGAGCACCTTCAACACGAGCAGGCTGGAGTCGGTCTACGAAGACCCCCACCGCCCCGGAGTGAGGTTGCATCTGCACTACGGCGACCTCTCTGACGGAGCCGTTCTGCGACGCATCCTCCACCAAGTTCGCCCGGTCGAGGTCTACAACCTAGCCGCCCAGTCTCACGTCCGGGTGTCGTTCGACCAACCCGAGTACACGGCCGACATTGTCGCGACAGGCGCGCTGCGGTTATTCGAAGCGGTGCGCGAATACGTCGACGGCACGGGAAGTCCGGTGCGCGTCTATCAGGCGGGCTCGTCGGAGATGTTCGGTTCCGCGCCTCCGCCGCAAAACGAAACGACGCCGTTCCATCCGCGCAGCCCATACGGCGCAAGCAAGCTCGCCGCGCACTGGTACGCCGTCAACTATCGGGAAGCCTACGGGCTCTTCATCGCCAACGGCATCCTGTTCAACCACGAATCGGAGGAACGCGGAGAGACCTTCGTCACCCGCAAGATCACGCGCGCTGTCGGCCGCATCGCTCACGGATTGCAAGACAAGCTCTTTATGGGGAACCTCGGCGCGCTGCGCGATTGGGGATACGCCGGCGACTATGTGGAAGCGATGTGGCTGATGCTGCAACAACCGGCGCCCGATGACTACGTGATCGCGACCGGCGAGTCGCACTCCGTTCAAGAATTCGTCGATCGCGCCTTTGATTGCGCCGGACTCGATTGGCGTCGGCACGTCGATGAAGATCTCCGGTATCTGCGACCCAGCGAAGTCAATCACCTTCGAGGAGACGCATCCAAGGCTCGTGAGAGGCTTGGCTGGGAACCGAAGATGAGTTTCGATGAACTGGTCCGCCGCATGGTGGAGCAGGATCTCGAACTGGCTCGGCGTGAAAAGGCGCTGGTTGACAAACGCTTTCCCGCTTCCATCCCGTCCCAGCCATGAAACCAAGCTCGACAATCTATGTCGCCGGCCACCGCGGGATGGTCGGTTCGGCGATCGTGCGACGCCTAGCGCAGAAAGGCTATTCGAACATCGTCTCGCGCCCGCGCGAAGAGCTGGACCTGCGCGACCAGCGGGCGGTTGAGCGATTCTTCTCGGAAATGAAGCCGGAGTATGTGTTCTTGGCGGCCGCGCTAGTCGGCGGGATCCACGCCAACGACAGCCGGCGAGGCGAGTTCATCTACAGTAATCTGGCGATTCAGACCAATGTGATCCACTCCGCGTGGCTTCACGGAGCTCGCAAGCTGGCCTTTCTGGGATCTTCCTGCGTGTACCCCCGCCAAGCGCCTCAGCCCATTAAAGAGGAGTACTTGCTCAGCGGACCGCTCGAGCCGACGAATCAACCCTACGCGATTGCGAAGATCGCCGGGATCGAGATGGCCCGGGCGTACCGCCGCCAGTACGGTTTCAGCACGATCTGTCTGATGCCGACCAACCTCTACGGTCCCAACGACAACTACGACCTCGAGAACTCTCACGTACTTCCGGCGCTGCTGCGTAAGGTTCACGAGGCGAAGAGGAGCAGGGCGGACGAAGTTGCCGTCTGGGGCTCGGGCCGGCCGCGGCGCGAGTTCCTGCATGTGGACGATTTGGCCGACGCCGCCGTCCACCTGATGAACACCTACGACAGCGAGGACATCGTCAACGTCGGCGTCGGCAAGGACATTTGCATCGCGGAGTTGGCGACGTTGATCGCCGAGATCGTCGGGTTCGACGGTCGACTGTGGTTCGACCCTGCGAAACCTGACGGCACGCCCCGAAAACTGCTGGACGTCTCGCGCCTGACGTCGCTCGGCTGGACGGCCAAGATCGGCTTGCGAGAAGGCATCGCCGCGACCTATCGAGCGGTCAGCGATGAGTTGGGCGGCTGACTGAGAGTTCCCGCTGTCGCGGATGCCGCTCGAAAGCCGTTAAAAATAGCAGGCTTCTCTGGGGCAGGAGCTAAATCGTTGATTCCAATTGGTGGGCGGCCCCCGGGCTTGAACTGGGGACATCCTGCTTGTAAGGCAAGCTGAATGCCGCGGGTTCGATCCCCGTCTCCCGCTCCATGTTTCAGCAACTTACAGATTCAACTCCTACCTATCCGCGAGGCCCTGGGCGGCGAGGGCAAATTAGTTTGGCGCGATTTGGTCTCGAATCTTGCTAATGAGGTAGCGTTTCACGTCGAAACGCCGCGCATGCCCTTTTATTCGCCCTGTTTTCGCCGTTGACACGGGCTAACGAGACCCTTGGCACCACAAACCCAATGAGGGGATTGATCTTGTCGAAACACCGTAGTCCGCAAATCCTGCAGCTTCCGATCGTTTTACTGTTTATTGCCCTGTCCACAGGCGCGGCCTTCGGCCAGCAGGTCGTGTGGGCCACGAGCGCCGGCGGAGAGGGCCTCGACTACGGGCAAGCCGTCGCAGTCGATGCCGCAGGGTACAGCTATGTCACCGGGGCCTTCTACGACTCCGCCACGTTCGCTGATGGAGAGGGGGGCGTGCTGACAAGCGCCGGCGGCTCTGACATTTTCGTGGCCAAATATGACAGCAGCGGCGACCTGGTCTGGGCCAACAGCGCCGGTGGAACAAGCGCAGACGTTGGTTACGGCATCGCCGTCGATGCCGACGGGAACAGCTATGTCACCGGCTCCTTCGTCGAAAGCGCTACGTTCGATCCGAACAAGGATAGCGAGATCACTCTTAGCGGCACTAAAAGCGACATTTTCGTCGCTAAATATGACGAGTCCGGCACAGTACAGTGGGCCAAGAGCGCCGGCGGAACCGACAACCAAGAAGGTCGCGGCATCGCAGTCTCTCCAGACGGGAACAGCTACGTCACCGGCCTCATGGAGAACACAACCACATTCGGCTTGGGGGAGCCCCATGAAACCGTGCTGACCAGCTCCGAGTTCAGCCTTTTCGTCGCCAACTACGACGGCGACGGTGCACTGCTGTGGGCCAAGCGCGCCGACGGCGTCGCAGGTGGTTCCGGCATCGCCGTCGATGCCGCCGGGAGCAGCTATGTCACCGGCGCATACGCCGGCTCCGCAATCTTTGGGCCGGGCGAGGTCAACGAAATCGAGCTGGTCGCCGCCGGGTCCGAGGACATTTTCGTCGCCAAGTACAACAACCTGGGCGACGACTCCGGCCCCATCACCTCCAACGTTATCGCCGACCCCAATCCGGTCGCCATCGACTCGAGCATCAATCTCTCCGCCCACATCGACGACCCCACGACCGGCGGATCGACGATCGCCTCCGCGGCCTTCGAAATCCGCGACGGCGACGGAAACGTCGTCTACAGCGGCACGGGCGATAACAACCAATGCCCCACACCGCTGGCCGCCTGCCCCGTGGACGAATTCGGCAACCCCCAGTCGGCTCCCGCGTTCAATGAAGTCGCCGAGGATATTACCGCGGTGGTTCCGTCCCACACGCTAGAGCCCGGCGTCTACGACGTCTGCGTGCGCGGGGTCGACGATCCCGGCAACGTCGGAGACTTCACCTGCTCCTACCTCGGGGCCTACGATCCGGCCGGCGGCTTCGTCTCCGGCGGCGGCTGGATCGAGTCCGACCCGGGCTTCTGCTCCCTCAATGAACTTTGCGCCGCGGCCGGCGGCGAGGCCAACTTCGCCTTCGTCTCCAAATACAAGAAAGGCGCCGACGTCCCCGACGGCCAAACCCAGTTCGACTTCAAGGCGGGCAATCTGAAATTTCACGCCGAAGCTTATCAGTGGCTGGTCGTTTCCGGGTCGCAAGCGCAGTTCAAGGGCTCGGGAACCATCAATGGCTCCGGCGATTACGGCTTCCTGCTCACGGCGAAAGACGCCAATCAAGGCGGGCAATCCGAAGATAGTTTCCGGATCAAGATCTGGGACACCGCCACGGGAGACCCCGTCTATGACAATGGCAGCAACCAGCCGCTCGGAGGCGGCAGCATCGTCATCCACAAATAGCACCCCGATAACCGCAGCGGAACCAGCCCCGCTCGGAGGCTGGACCTTCAGTGTTTCAACCTGATGAGTCCTCCCCAGCGGAGGAAGAGGCAAGAGGCTATCCGCGGCTATCCCAGAAAGGCGGATAGTCCGGATAGTCAGTTTCCTGACAGAGCCTCCGACCCAACTCCATTTCGATACAGGATATAAGTTGAGATCCAGCCGTGGGAGGCGGTTCTCCGGCCCGGTTCCCGGGCCTTTTGAGCGTTAAAGTTGCCCACTTTACCCTCGCAAGCAACGGCGGGGGTTTGGCAACAGTTCGATGGCCCGGTTCTGCGCCGCCGCGGACGGTCCGCATGGGCTCACAGACACTCTTTGGCGTACTGCTCCACTGCCGTTGCAATCCGGAACCGGGGGCCTGAGGCCAACCGCCCGCTCACGAAATCCATGCTGCAGCGTTGGTTGGGACGCGCCGCCTGCGGCAACAGCACGCGCAGGTGCGGCGTCCGTTTCTTCCGCTTCGCGTTAGTCCGGCAGGCGGGTCAGGTCAAATGCCGCAAGCTTGGCTGCGATGCCCGGCTCCCGCCGCACCATCTGCGGCCGCGTGCCTGTCAGGCCGGACCGGCCGGCGGCGCGCGCCGCGTCCGCAATGACGAAGTCGAAGGTAAGTCGAAGTTAAAAGGAAACTCTCGAACCGTCCGGAAGCTCGTTTAGGAACACCGCGGTTCCAGTCCCGTTGCAGTTGACTATGTAGTCGCCGGCCGCAGGGATCTCGAGGATGACGCGCCCACGTGCCTCAATATTGAGTGCAACTGACAAGCTTGACCGAGGAAACGGAATTCTCGAAGTCCGCGCCGAGCTCGGCCGCGAGACTCGCGACCATGCGCTCCGATTTCCAATCCCGAGATTGCACGTCGGCACAAACGCCCCCGTAGGCGGGATCCGTGCAGATCCGCCATTTGCCGCGCAGCCGCACAGAGGCCGCGCGATTGTCGAAGTAACTCGAGTGGCCTGCGGCTTTCGGCACGGCGCCAAGGTTAGGAACGCTGGCGTTGGTGACATACAGCGGATCTCCCAGGAAATTCGTGCCGGTGTAGAGGTAGAAATACGGCTGTTCGGTCGTCGCGAACTTTGGGCACTGCTTCGCGGCGTAGGAATCCCCGTCCAAGGAAAGCGGCGCTAGGCAGAGTCCGCAAGCGACAAATAATAACAGGCGCTTCATCTGAAAGGCTCCCTCTGTCCGAGGGCGCTAAGCCCGCGAAGGATTCATCGGTTCGAGGCGGGCGCTTGGGCTTGGGCGCCCAAGCCGATACACCGCAACCAACCTTCGGGAACGACACGAAATCGTTCGCGGAGCGCAAAGTCATGGCCAACGCTTTTTTGTGGCGGAGTTTGGGCGCGGCTTTTGTTAACCAAAACATGACCGCCTCCACTGTTCGCACTTGTTTGCGCGCGACGGCGCCCTCAACTGGTTCCGCGACGTCCACGCCGTGGAACCGCCGGACGGCCTGCTGAACGGCCGTTCCCGCTGGATGGAGACCTAACCATGTCGCATACGCAAGCAGACTCTTCGCGCCGCCTGCGCATCGTCCTAGGCGGCATCGCCGGCAATGTCATGGAGTGGTATGACTTTGCGCTTTACGGCTACTTCGCCTCGATCATCGGCCGGCGGTTTTTTCCTTCCGACGATCCCGCTGTATCGACGATCGCCGCCTTCGGCGCCTTCGCGGTGGGATTTTTGGCCCGCCCGCTAGGCGGCATGCTGCTGGGCAGGCTGGGCGACAGCCTCGGACGCCGCAAGGTGCTGATGATCTCGGTGCTCTGCATGGCGATTCCAACGGTAATGCTCGGCCTGCTGCCGTCGCACGACCGTATCGGCGTGATGGCGCCGATCTTGGTGGTCCTGCTGCGCATCGTCCAAGGGCTCTCCGTCGGCGGGGAGTACACGAGCTCGGCCGTCTTCCTGGCCGAACATGCGTCGGATCAGCGCCGTGGTCTGTTGACGTCCTGGAGCTCTTGGGGCGCGACGGCGGGGATGCTGCTCGGCTCCGGCATGGGCGTGCTGCTGACGGCGCTGCTCGAACCGTCCCAACTCGAAGCCTGGGGCTGGAGGATTCCCTTCGTCAGTGGGGCGATCATCGCCGTGTTCAGTCTGCTGCTGCGCCAGGGGCTCGCCGACGAGGAAGCGCCAAGCAAGAGCGGCTCACCGGTCGTCAGCGCTTTCCGCGATCATCTGACGGACATGGGCCGCATCGTGGGAGTGAATCTAGGCCTGGGCGTGGCGTTCTATATGATTTTCGTCTACTCGGTCACCTATATCGCGCAGATTGACAGGCTCTCGGAGCATGTCGCCTTTGACGTCAACACCGCCAACATGGCCGCGCTGCTGGTTGCGATCCCCCTGGGCGCCTGGCTCTCCGATCGCTTCGGCCGGAAACCCGTGCTGCTCGTCGCGGCCGGCGGGCTGACGGCGGCGAGCGTGCCGCTCTTCACGCTGATGCACTCTCCGAGCGCGGGATGGATCTTTGAGGGGCAGCTCGTCTTCGCCTTCCTGATCGGCCTTTACGCGGGGCCGAGTTGCGCGACCAACGTCGAGCAGTTCCCGCGGCATGTGCGCTGCACCGGGCTGGCGATGGCCTACAACCTCTCCATCGGGTTGTTCGGAGGCACAACGCCTATGGTGTCGGCTTGGCTGATCCGAGAGTTTGGCAATCCCGTCGCCCCCGGCTACTATCTGGCGGCGGCGTGTTTCATATCTTTGCTGGCAATCGCGACATTGCCGGAGACCGGCGGGGCTCCGCTGCATGAGGCGCGCGGGGAATCTTTCGCGACGGCGCCCGCCGCCGCCTGAGCCGGCCGCGGTGAAAGCGGACTGGACTTTCTTGATCGCTTGTGATCATTCTGCTGAAGAAGCTAGACGAAGAAGTCGTGGAGGGTCGAGCAATGGCAAGTACAGATCCCGGCGAAGTCACGCGCGTCTTACATGAGATGGCCCGCGGGGAAGCCCCGGACGCTTCCGGACGGCTGTTCGGCCTCGTCTACGAGGACTTTCGGGCGCTCGCGTACAGCTACTTTCGCAGTCAGCCCCACAACCATACGCTGCAGCCCACGGCCGTGGTGCACGAGGCCTTCCTCAAGCTGGTCAATCGCGACGCGGCCTCGTACAACGACCGCAACCACTTCTTCGCGGTCGGCGCGCTGGTGATGCGGCAGATCCTCGTGAATCACGCCGTCGCCAAAGGCGCGCAGAAGCGGGGCGGCGAAGCGCGCAAGCTCCAGCTCGACGAGGCGACGGTCTTTCTGCCGCAGCGCGACGAGGACGTGCTGCTTGTCGACGAGGCGCTCAAGGAACTCGCCGCCCTGAACGAGAAGCACGCCCGGATTGTTGAGCTGCGGTTCTTCGGCGGGCTCAGCATCGCGGAGGTCGCCGACGTCATGGGGGTCTCCGCCCGGACCATCGACCGCGAGTGGCGGCTGTGCCGCGCCTGGTTGCGCAGCTACGTGGAAGCCGCCTGAGGCCGCTCTACGCCACCGCGTCGGCCCGTGTCCGGCCGTTGTCTGGTCGGTCCTGGGGCTGAAAACGCCGGACAGGCCCCGCCGGAATCGATGCGCTCACAAGTTTTCCCGGTGTCCGCTGCGAAGCTCGATGGGCCGGATTGTGGTCGTTCAACTCGCTCGAACCATTCCCTTGGCGCATCTATCCCGCCAATTCGGTTTGGTAGATCAGAGAGCGATTGCTCGAACAAGAGAACAGCCCATGGAAAAATCGACACGCCGCTTCACTATCCGAGCCTGGTTGGCCGGTTCCGTTGCGACGAGCGCGCTGCTGTTGGCAGTGAGCGCCTCGGCGCAAAGCCCGGCATGTGAGAGTTTCACCGTTTACCAGGCCAACCCGCGGCTCGAGTTCGTCGACCATGAAGGCGACGGGGTCTCGCCCGGCGACCAACGTAAAATCGAGGCTGATCTTGTCGACGCCGACGGCAAGGCGCTCGGCAAGCAGCGGATCCTCGCGGTCGTGCAACCGCGCGGTGAGCATGACGTTCATCCCGTCCACGCGACGATCACAAGGACGGTCGATTCGAGCGTTCCGATCGCAACGACGTCTTCGCTGAAAGTGCCCAACCTGTCGAAGGACCCCACCCCGCCGAGCCAGTCGTGGAGCGGCAAATCACGGGCGGCACGGGGGTTTTTGCCGGCGTGTCAGGGACGATTACCGGCTCCGCCGCGCCCGACGGCCGCCGCGCCTACCTGCATCAGATCGAGTGCAAGCGCAATTAGGGGCGAAACGATGCTGACCAAGATGTCAACCATGTCGGCGGCGGTCCTGGGGCTCGCCTTCCTGCTCTCCGGGCCATCGGCGCGAGCGGCTGAAAACGAGGCGAAGCATCCGCTGTGCGACGGCTCCGTCCCCTGCTACAAGACCACCGTGTGGTCCTACGACTCAGGCAAGATCGACCGCGTCGAAGCGAAAATCGACGGCGCCTGCATGGTCACGCTGAACACTGGACGCCAAGTGATCGCCTCTAGCGACACCCTGCCGCTTTCGGAAGGCGCGGTCACCCGCGGACGGCATCTCTCGGACTTGGTCTTTTCCGAAAGGCTGCACGATCTGGATCTACGTGCGCCAGCCGCGTTCCTGGCCAATGATGGACGTCGTCTGGACAAAGAAGACAAATGCGGACAGGGACAAGAGGTTCGACATCCATTGGGACAAGCTCCCGTAGACCCACCTAGGACCAAGGATTTTGGAACGGGGACCAATCCGGCTGTTGACGAGCCAGGATCGGCCGCCGCACGGAGAAACGATGTACAAAACTACCCTTCCGCTGACCTTGGTCGCCGTGAGCCTGCTCGCGGCCGGTCAGCCGCCGTCCAATAAGCCCGGCGGTGATGAGATCCCAATCGGCGGCCTGTTCAACCTGAAAGGTCCGCTGGCCGCGCTGGACATCCCGACAATGCGAGGCGCGCAACTGGCGATCGGCGAGATCAACCGGGAGGGCGGCGTCGCGGGCCGCCGCCTCGAGCTCATCGTCGCGGACGGCAAGAACCAGCCGGAAAAGCTCGAGAAGGCCGTTGAAAAGATCGTCCGCAAGAACCCCGATGTGGCGGCGTTCGTCGGCCTCTCCGATACCGACATGGTGGGCGGCGCGGCGCCGGCCGCCATCCGAGCAAAGCGCTTGTTGCTGACCTCCGGGGCCACTTCGCCGCAACTTCCGGCACAGTTTCCCGACTATCTTTACCTCGCATGCTTCGGCGACAACGTGCAGGCCGCGGCGGCCGCGGAGTTCGCCTACGAGAGGCTGGGCGCCCGTACGGTCTCGATCCTTTACGACTCGACCGACACCTATACGACGCTGCTACAGGAATACTTCGCGGAGCGTTTCACGGACCTCGGCGGAACGATCGCATCTTCGGAGGCTTACTCGCCGGGCGAATTGACGGCTCCGGTGAGCCGACTGCAGAAGGCCGATGCGGTCTTCCTGTCCGCCCACGTGCCGGACGACGCCATCGCGGCCATCCGCCTGTTGCGCCAAAGCGGCTTCGACATGCCGATTCTAGGCGGCGACGGCTACGACGACGAGCCCGCCTGGGCGCCCGAGACGGAAATCGACGACGTCTACTTCACCACCCACGTCTATCTCGGCGCCGACTCGCCCGATCCTCAGGTGCTGGCGTTCAACCAGGCGTACGCGGCAGCCTATCCGGGAGACGCCGCCACGGCCTTCGCCGCCCTCGGCTACGACGCAGTCCAACTCGTCGCGGAAGCTATCCGCCGGGCGGGCGGGGCCGACCCGCACGATGTCTTGTCGGCGCTGGCCGCCATTCGCGACTTCGACGGAGTGAGCGGCTCGATCAGCTACGAGAATGGGCCGATACCGAAAAAATCGGTGAGCATCATCGCAATCCAGGGAGGGACGTATCGGCTGTCGGCGGAGTGGACTCCGGCTGGGGTTCCGGCGCCTTGATCAGCCAAGCCGGTGCGGTTCCGGGGGCATTCCGGAATAACCGGACCGCCTTTTCAGGCGCCGTGGCGGAGTCTTTTCTCCGGTTTCTGTAATCTCAACAGGTGAACCGGACAGACGAGGAGTTTGGAATGACTGACGGAATTGTGCGCCTTCCTGGAGTCGGCGTCGAATACCCAATGGAACCGGGCAGCATGGTGCGCTTCAAAGTTCTGGGCAAAGAGACCGGCGGCGCCTTCGAAGCTTACGAAAGAGAGGTCCCGCCCCACACCATCGGCGCGGACCCCCACTACCACGAGACGACCGAAGAGTTCTTCTACGTCGTCGCCGGCCAGGCCACCATTCTCAACGGAGACGAGCGCAGGGTCTACGGCGCCGGCAGCACGGTCGTCGTGCCGCGTATGACGGTACATGGCTACTGGAATGAGAGCGACGAGCCCATCAAGTTGCTGATCACGTTCTGCCCGGCCTTGGATCACGACCAGTTCTTCCGCGGACTCTCGGAGCTCAAGCGCGGGCCGCGGGAGACTTACAAGGAGAACCTTGCCGCGCTGCGGCGGCGGTTCGATTCGGTCTCGGTCGAGGCCTGAGTCCGGCGAGCGCTATCCCCTGGCGGGCAGGGGCTGCGGCCGACTTTCTCCCGCCGCAGTTGCGAAACGCACCGTGCGGTCCGGGAACGGGCCGCTGTGGATTCGGCCGCAATCGGTCGAAAGAATGACCTGATCGAGCACGGCCCGCAGTTCGGGCGCGGGAACCGCGATCCGGCTTACGCCGCGGCCTCCACCGACCGCGCCGTCTGGAGGGCCCAGATCTCGAGGCACAACAGCGACCAGACGCGCATCGCGGCTTTCTCGTCGACGCGATCCTCCGGCAACGCCCGCAGCCACTGGGCGGGCTCGGTGAACTGCCGCACGAAAGCGTTGGGCGACTCGAGCAAGTCGTGGGCACAGCTCCTGAGGGGGCCGTTGAGCCATTTCTGAATCGGAACGGTGAAGGGCTGCTTGCGGCGGTTCAGCAGCCACTCCGGCAGCACGTCGGAGAAGGCGTCGATCAACAAGCCCTTCGGCCGTCCGCCCGCTCGCTTCTCCGCCGCAGGCAACGAATCGGCGAAGGCCGTGACGTGGAGGTCCAGGAACGGGGAACGGGCTTCCAAGCCCACCGCCATCGAGAGCTTGTCGACGCGGCTGAGGTGATAGTTGCGCATGCGGTTCCGCGTCTCGACCCGCATATAGCGATCGAGCGGCGGCATCGCATCGGCCGCCGGCGTGTCGATGCCTTCCAGATAGCTCGGCGGAATCGCATCGAGCCCGAGGTCCTCCGGCGAAAAGACCATCGTGCGCCGCAAGTATTCGTCGAGAGTGGCCGGCGGCTCATCGAAGCGCGCGTACCCTCCCCAGAACTCATCCGAGCCGTCGCCGGTGAGCACCACTTTCGTCCGCCCCGCCGCCTGGCGGGTCAGCGCCAGCGTCGGGACCACGACGGGATCGTGATTCGGATCCTCCATCGCCGCCACAGCGGAGTACAGCAGCTCGGGAGCGTCTCCGCCGCGCAGGATGATCGTGTCGCTCTCCAGACCTAGTTCGTCGGCGAGACGTAAGGCCAGCTCGTGTTCGTCCTGCCAGCCGCCGACGTCGTAGCCGATCGTGAGCACGTGGGGCGCGGCGCATCTGGGGTTTTTGGCGGCCACCGCGGCGACGATGCTCGAGTCCAATCCGCCGGAGAGGAAGATCGACGCCCGGAAGCGGTCCGGGCAGCGGTCCTCGATAGCCGCCGTCAGCAACCTTTGCAGTTTGACCGCGCGCGGTTCGGCGTCCTCGGCCCGTGACGGTTCGTGCCAACGGCCTTTCGACGCCCGCCCGTCCGGAAAGATCCGCATCCAGCTTCCCGGCGGCAACTGCTCCACTTCTTCGAACGATGAGGCGTGCCCGCCGACGCTCTTGAAGATCAGCGCCTCGAGCATCGCGTCCTGGCGAACTCGCATCGGTCCCGTGCCGGCGCGCAGAGCGGCCAGCGTTGAGGCGAAAGCCCATCCGGCCCCGAAGCGCCGAACATAGAGCGGCTTCTGCCCCCAAGCGTCCCGCGCCAGCAGGACGCTGCCGTCTTCCGGGTCGAACATCGCCAGCCCGAACATCGCTCGCACTCGGTTTAGGCCGGCGATGCCCTTAAGCTCCAACAAACGGAGCAGAGCCGCGCCGTCACAATCGTCGGGGCCGAAGGCGAGGCCCACCTGCGCCGCGACCGCCGACGGGGTCATACAGCTCTCCGTTGAAGATCAGCCGGGCGCCGCTTGCGCCCTCGATCGGTTGCCGCCCGCGCGCCTCGGAGCCCACCACGGCGAGCCGAACCATCCCCAGGGCCACGCGGCCGTTCGTCCAGGAATAGATGCCGTCCGGGCCGCGCTCCCGTTGCGCCTCGGACATGGCGCGGATCATCTCTTCCGCCGCGGCGGGGGCGTGATTCTCCGTGAAAACAAGACCGGCGATTCCGCACATTGAGCTAGTTCCTCGAGCGCCAGGGGAGAAAGGCCGAGCCCCAGGCAAGCAGCTCGACCGGAGTCGTCAATTCGGACCAAATCAGGCCGGCGCCCGAGCCTTCCGGGTAGCCAAGCTCGACATCGATTTCGCCGCTCGGGTGCACAATCCGCCAGACCCGCGCCTTTCCGGCGCTTCCAGCCCTGCGGCTCTCCAGGAAGGCGGCCAGCGCCATCGCCGCCGAGCCCGGAAACGAACGATGGCGTTCGCCGCAGTAGTAGCTGGCGGAGCGCACAACGCTCGGGCTGCCATAGCCCTGCAGGTTGTAGGGGATCACTTTGGCGCGATAACCGGTTCCCCCCATGCCGCACTTCCGCATTTCCTCAAGCCCAGCCTGCTCGACCGCGTCGACGATCTCCGGCGAGCACTGCTCGGGATCGATCTCGGCAAACAGGAATAGATTCCCGATGACGACCGGATGATAGGGAATCGACAAGTCGCCGGCGCAGGCGAGCTTCGGAGCGTTCAGTTCGCCCAACGTCTTGCGGGATTTCTGAGAGGCCAGGAATCGAATCCGCCAGGCTTGCGCGATACCCTGCCGGTTACGGGGTCGCAGTTCCATCTTCTGTCCGGTCGACAGATTGACCGCCCGCCAAGCTTCCGTGCGGCCCGGGCAATAACCGCCGAGTTGAGCCAGCATAGCGGCGGATGAAGCGCCATTGCAACACTCCATCGGCAACACGCTGCCGGTTTCCGGAATGACTTGGAGGAAGCGAAAGCGGAACGCCGCTTCCCGCTCCTCCGGCCAAACCAGAGCGACCTTGTTTTCTTGCAGCGTGGAGCCCCCGAGGCCGCCGTGATCACGGTCGCCTTTCATGAGCCGCAGGACCTCGTTGCGGCCTGCGGCGCCCGGGCGGATTTCGGAGCCATCGAGCACGACGAGGCGGCTCGTGCCGGATCGCACGATCATGTAGCGGGCGGAAGGGGCGCGACTGAGCAGTTTTCCAAAGTGAGGCAAAATCGGGGTCCTCCGCTGTGAGCCGGAAGGGGTCTACCGGGATAACCGTATTTCGGCGAAGACTACGCCGCCGGAAGACCTGATTTCGATGGCGGCGTGAACTTTTGTCGCTGGTTGCGGCGGGGGCCTGCGACAACGCGCCGGTTCCGCGGCGGCGCCAAGCGCGCCTCGTATCCTTTCCCGACAGGCGACGCACCCAACTCCCGGGGCCTACCCCGCTCCCGCGGACTGCGACTATGATGGGATGGTTCCGCTGCCTACAAGCATTGGCTGTTCCCTTCTGATGCGCCTGACTGCGGCAGCTTAATGTCCCCCGAAACGTATAACCGCGCGCGCAACCTATTCCTTCAAGGACTCCCGCTGAACTCCGCCGAAAGGCAAGCCTTGCTCGAGAGCGAGTGCGGCCCCGACGATGCGCTTCGAGACTATGTTCAAACCCTCTGGGAAAACGATGTCGACGATACCGCTCTGCCCGAGCGCCTGGAGTCTCACCAGGTCGTGGAGCGTGCCCACAGCGACCTCACCGGCCGCACCGCCGGCCCCTATCGGATCATCGAGCGCGTTGGCGAAGGCGGCATGGGCTCTGTCTATCGCGCCGTGGACGACACACTCGACCGCCCGGCGGCGCTCAAGTTCCCCGCCCTCTCGCTGATTGGAGATGCGGCGGCCCGCAAGCGCTTTGAGCGCGAAGCCAAGGTCGCCGCCGCGCTTGATCACCCCAATATCTGCGCCGTCTACGGAACGGGAGAGTTGGATGGTCACCCTTACATCGCGATGGCGTTCCTCGAGGGCCGAACGGTCGAGGCGATGATTCAAAACGGCCCGCTGCCGGTTGAGGAAGCGTTGGATATCGCCCTCCAGGCGGCCCGCGGCTTGTCAGCGGCTCACGGGCGAGGCGTGGTGCATCGCGACATCAAGCCGTCGAATGTGATGGTGGTCGAGCAGGGCGGCCGGCGGTTGGCGAAGATCATGGACTTCGGCGTCGCGTATCTGGAGAACGCGACGCGCCTCACGCTCACCCCCTCCCCCATGGGGACCGCGGCCTATATGGCCCCGGAGCAGACCTACAGCGACGATGTCGACGCTCGGGCGGACACTTGGTCGCTGGGCGCCGTCCTCTACGAGATGCTCACCGGGCGCCGCGCCTTCGAGGCTAAGGACCAGTATGCCGTTATCGATGCAATCCGAACCAAACAGCCCGCGCCGCTATCGAGTTTGCGCGGCGGCCTGCCGCCCGCGCTTGGGGTGATACTCGCCGCGGCCCTGGCGAAGGATCGCGCGGACCGCTACGGGACGGTGGACGAGATGGCCAAGGACCTGGCCGGGCTGCGCGCCGACGCCGGGACCGTACGGCCGCCGCGGCGCCTGCACCTTCCTCATGTGGATCACGATAGCCGCACTTGCCTCCGCGCTGATCGTTGCCGCTTTCTGGGGCCCTCGACCGTCCGCCCCGGCTGAGCCGTTGGCGTCCCGGCCCCTGACAGGCGATCCCGGCCGTGAGTGGGGTCCTGCGCTGTCTCCGGACGGTCTGACCGTCGCCTACTCCGCCGCGCCGCTGGACGACCCTGACGACAGCGACCTTTTCATCCAACTGCTGGCGGGCGGCGCCCCGCTGCGGCTTTCGCCGACCACGCAAGCCGAGTTCAGCCCGGCGTGGTCTCCCGACGGCACGCAGATCGCCTTCCTGCGCTCGCTCGACGGCCAACGCCAGGAGATCCGCGTGGTCTCGGCTCTGGGCGGCGTCGACCGCCTGATCGGCGAAACGCGAACGCCGCGCGCGCGCGACATCGATAAGCCGGCGCCGCATCTCGATTGGTCGCCGGACGGAGAGGCGCTCGCCATCGTCGACCAAATCGATGACGCAGGTCCGTTTTTCATCAGCGCCATCAATATCGCCTCGGGCGAGAAGCGCCGCCTGACGAACCCGCCCAACAACATCCAAGGCGATTTTTGCCCACGCATCTCGCCCGACGGCCGCCGGCTGGCCTTCGCGCGCTACCGCAACGACGGCGTCAGCGATGTGATGGCGGCGGAGCTCGGGCCGGGCGGCGACATCGTCGGCGAGCCGCGCGTGGTCCGAGCCGGATCACGACCGCTCAATAGCTCGCCCGCCTGGACTCCGGACGGCCGCGAGATTCTGTTCGTAGCCGGATCGACCCGCCAGACGGACCTTTTCGCGGCCCCCCTGCGGACGCTTGAACCTCGCCCGGTGGCCCGCGTCGACAACCGGATCGCCATGCTGGCCGTGCGAAAGAGGCGCACGGACGGGGAATGGGTCCTGGTCTACGTGGCGCGCGAACGCGCCGAGGATATCGCCAGGCTGCGCCTGAAGGTGCGCGACGGCTGGCCCTCTGTCTCGAACGGCGTCGCGGCGGAGCCTATGTTCTCGTCTTCATATGAAGAGACCGAGCCGGCGCTCTCCCCCGATGGTTCGCGCGTCGTCTTCATTTCAAACCGCTCGGGCTCGGACCAACTGTGGCTTGGCGATCCGGTCAGCGGCGCCGTGGAGCGGATCACCGCCTTCGACGACGCCGGCCTCACACACCCGCGTTGGTCGCCGGACGGCGACAGGATAGCGGTCGTCGTCGAAAGCCGGGGGACCGCCGATATCTATCTGGTCGATCTCGCGTCGCAATCGGCGAATCCGCTGATCGCCCGGGCGTCGGTCGACGATCGACCGGAATGGTCGGCTGACGGGTCCGCGATGTACTTTCGCTCTGACCGGGACGGCCGCGGCCGGATATGGCGCATGCGCCTCGAGACTGGGGCGATCGAACCGGTCACGGAGACTGCAATGGATGTCGTCGTCGAGGCTCAGGGAGGGCGCTTGTTCGGCGCGCTCTGCTCGCTGTGGGAAATTCATCCGGGACTAGCGCCGACCGACCTCGGCGGCGAAGGCATCGATCGACTCGAGGCGCACGCCGGAGGCGTCTTTGCCCGCGGCGCGGATGGGCTGGTCGGTTTCTATCGCTTCGACCTCGAGTTGATGCGACCCGTCGCCAGCCTGCCGCGCGGCGCAGGACCGGGCTTCTCGGTATCGCGCGACCTCGGCGAGCTCTATCTGTCCATGCCCATGCAATCGCGCGTGGATTTGATGACCGCCGAAAACTTGCAGCAATCGCTGCGTTGAGCGGCGCGCCCGGCAAGCGCTAGCGGAAACCCTCAACCAGCATGAGGTCTGATTCGTCCCGGTCCAGAACGGACACGAAGATCTCCCGGCCGTCGTTTGAGATGTCGAGCGACTTCACCTGAAACGGCGCCCGCGGCCCCCAATCGAGCACAACGCCGCTCTCGCGGCCGTCGAGCGATTCGCGCCGCACGACCCAATCGATCCGCCCGTTCGGACGCTCCTGGCCGTCGACGAAGTAGAGCGTTTCACCACGGATCACCCACCTTGCGCGCTCGACGTTGAGCAGATGCGGCCGTACGACCTCGTGCAGGTTGGCGTCGATGGAGAACCGCCACAGCTCGGGACCGAGCCGGCCCTTGATGTAGTAGACGTAGCGCCCGTCCGACGATACATATGGACTGTACCCGCCGCCTTGCGTCATCTGTCGCGGCGCACCCCCGTCTACCGGAGCTTTCCAGATCTCGAACTCGCCCCCTCGATTGGATCCGAAGTAGATCGAGCTTCCGTCCGCTGACCAAACCGGGCGCGCGTCGTGGGCCGGGTGAGGAGCGATGGCCCGCGCCGCGCCGCCGCCGAGCGGGATCACGAAGATGTCGCCCTTGCCGTCGACCTCGCTATCGAAAGCGAGAAATTTCCCGTCCGGGGACCACTCCGGCGAACCGGCGGCCCCTTCGACTTCCGTCAGCTTGCGGGGCCGCGAGCCATCGGCCTGTGCTACCCAAACCTGATCGCTCCCCGACCGGTTCGAGATGAACGCCAACATCCGGTTGTCCGGCGAAAGCCGGGGAGACCACTCTCGCCCGGACGACGGAGCAACCGGTACGCCCGGCATCGAGGCATCATGCCCCGCAGAAAAATGCTGAATGTTGACTTCGCGATGCTGCTGCTCGAAGACCATTCGCCGCGTGCCTGCGTGTATCGCCGGCTCGGAGCCGACGCCCAGCCCTTCGATCAGCCGAGCCTCTCCGCCATTCGCCGAAACACGCCATAGGCGCGGCGCCTGGTGGATGCGAGGAGGCTGCCCGTAGATGATCTCACCGCCGTCCGGACTCCACGCAATCCCCCAAATCCCCAGGGTGGTGTCCAAAGCGCGCCGGGTGTCGCCGCCGTCCGGATTCATGACTTCGATCGAGTGTCTGTATCCTCCCAGTCGTCGGACGAACGCCAGCGCGCCGGACGGTGAAATCTCGGGATAGCGGTCCGCCTCGGAGCCGGCCGGAGGATCCGTGATCCGCTCCAGCCGCCCATCCCCGATGGAAACCTGCCATAACCCCGGAGGGTTCTCTCCGACGGCCTGGGGGTAGATGATCGCTTGCGAGTCCGGTCGCCAGGCGAGCATCGGATTGGAGGCTTCTTCCGGGTCCCGCATCTGCGCCAGCAGTCGCTCTTCGCCGCCCAGCGGATCGACCAGTTTGATCACCGGATACGAACTAGTCGCCTCCGCGTAAGCGATCCAATGGCCGTCCGGAGACCACTCCGGCCCCAGCTCGTCCCATGGCGACTCGGTGAGTTGGAGCAGGGCATCCGCGCCGACGCTCTTGATGTAAAGGTCGAAGTCCGACTTTCCGGGTTTCTTCCAAGCGAAGACGACCTTGGCTCCGTCCGGCGAGAAAGATGCATCGCGTTCGACGCCAGGCAGGGAAGTCAGCGGGGTCGCTACAAAAGACTCCGATTGGGACTGCTCCCCGTCGGACAGCATCGCGACCGCGATGAAACCGACCGCCAATCCGGCAGCCAAGATCCAAGCCCCGCGGCGCCCGCTCTGGTCATGCCGCGGCGTGGATCTCGCTGTTGACTCTCGGACCTTCGATGCCATTGCTTTCAGGTCTTGAGCAGCCTCCGCAACGCTGGCGTAGCTCGACCTGGGATCCTTCCCGGCGAGCCTGTCCAGAAGCGGCACGAGCTCCGCCGGTACCGCCTCACAACGCCTCGTGAGCTGTCGACACAGGTTGCCCAGCGCTTGAAGATCGGGCCGCGGGTCAACTCCGCCCTCCGCAGGCAGTTCGAAGTCGGTGAGGCGCGCCGCGACTTGGCCCTTCTCGAGGTCGGACGCCATGAGGACCTTGCCTGCATGTAGGTTGCCGTGTTGGAGCCCCCGAGCATGGGCCGCCGCGAGTCCGCTCGCCGTCTGCAGTGCGATCTCCAGGACCGTTTCGGCGGTGATCGGCGGCCCATGCAACAGATCCGCCAAAGTCCGACTTTCCGCACCGGCCCTGGCGACGAATGCAAACTCTTCGTTCTCGCCGATCTCGTAAATCGTGACGATGTTCGGGTGGTGGGTGGAAGCCGAAATGCGGGTGGCCCGCATGAAGCGTTCCGTCGCCGGATGGTCTGCCTTCAAGACGCGGAGAACGACGTTTCGAGAAAGGTCCAGGCTTTCAGCCAGATAGCATCCTTCTTCACCGGCAAGCGCCTGCAGGATTCGAAATCGCCCGACGGAAGGACCTATTGGAGGCACGTTGTTTTTTACGACGGGCTCACCTTATCCAAATTCGATATTGCCCGGTTCAGCAGTGGAATGCACCCATATCTTACTGCCGAGTGCGAATAAATTACTAGAATTTATCGATCAACAAGATATCGCTTTCGTCGATCTGCTGGAGACTGATCAGCACGCCGCCGTCGGGCGAGACGTCGAGCGAACCTACGCCGCTAGGGACGGCTCGGGTCAGAAATGCCACCGGCCGGACCTTCTGGTCCCGCTCCGACCAAAATCGAATGCTCCAGCCCCCTTGACGGCCGTCAGGCCTTCGAGGACCGCGCCCTTCATCAAGAAGGTAGACGCCGTTGCGCGACACGGCCCATCGAACAAGATCCGGCTCCTGGTAGTCCGCAACAATTGTTTCGACCGACCGGCCCCCGATCGGCATCCGGAATAGGCCTGGCTGGGCCGGTCCGCGGGACAAGTAAAGATACTTCCCGTCAGCGGACTGCCGGGCTCCAAAACCGCCGCCTGCGGTCACCTGCGCCGGCTCTCCGCCGGTCGGAGAGACCTTCCAGATCTCGTACGTTCCGGAACGATTCGACGTGAAATAGATCCATTTCCCGTCAGGGGACCAGTCCGGCAGGATCTCGCGTCCCTGCCCGCCGTTGAGTAGACTCGTCCGGCCCGTCGCGACATCCGCCGTAAAAATCTCCTCGACGCCGTGCTCTCCAACGCCTTCGAACGCGAGGAATGCTCCGTCCGGCGACCAGGTCGGCGCGCCGGCGCGCGTCTCGAGATGCGAGATCTGACGCGATTGAGTTCCGTCTTGAGAGGCGATCCAAATCTCGGCCCAGCCGGATCTTGATGAAACAAAAGCGACTTGCGTCCCGTCGGGAGAGATTCTGGGAAACGAGTCCGCCGCAGACGACTGGATCTTCGGGGCGAGGTCCGGATTCGTTCCGGAACCGAGGACGCCGCCGTAGATATCCGAGACCTCGAACTGACGCTCGAATGCCAGCATCCCGCCCTCCCTAGCGATCGCTGGCCGCGCACCCTCCAGCGACCCCCCGGCCAGCGGCTCCGCGGGCGACTCTCCGGACGCTGCAACCCGCCACAGCCAGGGCTCCTGCTCCGGCCGGATCGCCCGGGAAAAAATGATCTCCTTCCCGTCGGACGTCCATGCCAGCCCGTGGAAAGCGCCGGCCCCTCGTGTCGGAAGCTTGCGGATGCCCGCTTCGTCCATCAGGTGGATCGCCCGGTCCCCCGCGTCCGCCCGGACGAACGCCAGGGTCTTTCCGTCCGGCGAGTAGGCCGGAAAGCGGTCCCCTTGCGATTGTGGCGGCGGTGCGGTGACCGACAGTGATTGCGTCTGTCCGCAGGTCGAGCTTGCAGATCTCAACGCCCCCGTCCGGCGTCGGCCGCGTGAACAGCAACGACACCGAGTCCGGAGTCCAGGTCACATCGGCCGGGCGGATGATCGGATGCCCGTGCTCCTCCGGTTCGCCGCCGGAGGCGGACACGACCATGATGTGCATACCGTCGCCCTGCGATCTGGTGAAGGCGATCCGGCCGCCGTCAGGAGACCAGGCCGGACCCTGGTCTCGTCCATCCACCGCCGTCAGCCGCGTCTCTTCTCCTGTTTCCAGGCGCCGGACGAAGATCCCCGGGCGGCCGTCGGTTCCGCTCCCCGCCGCACGGAAGAAGGCGATACGCTTGCCGTCCGGAGAAAACGTCGGCTCCCGCTCCGCTCCAGGCGATGACGTCAGTTTGGTCGGCATCAAGATCGCCTGTGGCTCCGGCGGTCCTTTTCGCAGGAATAGAACCGCCGCTATCATGCACGCCCCGGCCAAGGCCGCCACGACGACCTTTGACCACACTCGACTCATGGCCGGCGGGTCAGTCCCAGGCTGCTTCTCATGAGACGCGGCGGTGATCGATTCCAACGCGCGCGCCATCTCTTTGGCGCTCTTGAATCGCCGCCGCGGCTCCTTCTGGAGCGCCCGGCCGACAACCGCCTGCAAGGGGATCGGAACATCCGCACGAATGGCCGCGACCGACTCCGGCGCGTCCTGCCGGATCGCGTAGAGAATCGCGGACGGGTTCCCACGCGCGAAAGGCTTGCGGCCTGTCAGCAACTCGTACAAAACCACGCCCAGGGACCAGATGTCCGAGCGCACATCGACTGCAGCGTCGGCAACTTGCTCCGGCGACATGTACGAGATCGTCCCCAGCACCGACCCCGCGGCCGTAAAGTCCGTGTGATCGGCCAGGCGCGCCACACCGAAGTCGACCACGTAGACGCGCGGCTCGCTGTGCTCGGCGTCGTGGCTGACCATGATGTTGTCCGGCTTGAGATCCCGGTGAATGATGCCGCGGCTGTGCGCCGCCTCCAACCCTCGCGCGGCGCCCTCGATGATGCGGGCCGCGAGATCGACCGGCACGGGCCCGTCGCTCAACAACTCGCGCGCGGTCCTGCCTTCGATGAAGGCCATCGCGATGAAGGCGCTGTCGCCGTCCTCGCCCACTTCGTAGATCGGGCAGACATTGGGATGATCGAGAGCCGCCGACGCCCGCGCTTCGCGCAAGAACCGCTGCTGAACGTCATGATCTTGAAGCAGATGCGGCGCGACTACCTTCAGCGCGACAACCCGACCGAGGCTCAGGTCCTCGGCCCGGTAAACAACGCCCATCGAGCCGGAGCCGACGAGCTCCAAGATCCGGTAGCGGCCAATCGTCGCGCCGATCCGGTTGGGCACGCCAGCCTTGGCGCGCCCGGATCCGGCGGGGACGTCCGGTTCTCCAGGAGATCCCGTACTTAGCCGCCCTTCACCTTCACGGCTCAAATTCGCGATCCCCTCGCAGTCTGCGGTCGAGATCCGCCGATCAAGTCTCTCCGGGGTAAGAGTCGCCTTACACGGATCGACCGGCAGCGGCCTGTGCGTCCAGGCTTGCTCGGACCGCGCAGCGCCATTGCACATGGAGCAGCCGTCCGAAACGGATGCAGTCAGTGTAAGCGCGCCGGGGAGATCGGTCAACAGGAGCGACGGGGCTGACGACACCGGTTGGGGTGAAGTCGCTTCTTAGAAATGGAAGGCGGTGGGCACGGCGTCGGACGACGCCTGGATGGGAAACGTCGCAGGACCCGCCCTAGGGAGGTAGGGCGGGCCCTGTTTGCCGACGAGCGAATCACTCGCTCACTGGCAGCCGGAGTTGGACTGCGCTCCCTGAATCGCGGCCGCGAGGTCTGCCGCGCCCGCGCCCTGAACGAAATCGGGCGGTTTCGGTTGGCCGTCGGTCTTGCGTAGCGCCGAGGCGAGTTCCTCGCACGCCGTCTCGGTGTCTCCTCCATTGATCAGCTCTTCGATCAAAGCGAGCTTGTTGCGCATGGCGTTGAGGCGGTTGTCCGCCGATTTCCCGGGGCCGTCTCCTTGAAGCGCGCCGCCGTTGACGAGACCGTCGAAGGTCTCCAACAGGGTGCTCTGCGTTACGACCAGCTCGAAGGCGCCGATGTCGCACCCCAAGCCCTGGGGTCTCTCCACTCCCCGCTGGTCGGTCGCCGGGCAATCGAATGGATCGCCGGCGTTGAAGGCCGGGCTCGTGTCGGAGATCGCTTGCGTCGGCGTCGGACCGCCGTTGTCCTCGAGCAGACCAAGCCCGGGATCCCCCGGGATCGCCGATGTCAAGTTTTCAAAGGTCGTGTCGCTCTGGTTCTCGATCAGGCTGAACGTCGTATTGACTGCCCCGAACACGTCCGGCCCGCTAAGCGCGGAGTTATCCGCCACGATCGAATTATGCAAGTCGAGCGTCCCCAAGTCGTCGGTATCGATTCCTCCGCCGATCAAGCTTGCGAGGCCTACCGCGGCGTTGTTTGCGATGGTGCTGCTGCGCACCGTCAGAGACGCGCTGTTGTAGAGGCCGCCGCCCGCTCCGGAGTCCTGAGCCGACTCGGCGCCGGGCACGCCGCCAACTCGATTGCCGGAAACTGTGACGTTCTCGAGCGTGATTGTCGAAGTGTGTTCCAAAACGGCGAGGCCGCCGCCGGCGGCGTTGACGGACTGCAGGGTCCCCGTGTTGCCCGCTATGTTGTCGGCGATGACGCTCTCGGTAATGAGGACATCGGCTTCGTCCACAATCACGCCCCCGCCGGCCGCTTTCACGAAGGCGTTGCCGTTGTCTCCGGCGTTGCCCGCCAGGTTCCTCACGATCCGGCTGCGATGGATCGTGATCGTGCCGCGACGGAGGGCCAACCCTCCACCGACTGCTGATATCGGCTCATAACCCACGCCGTGCGCCTGGTTTCCGGCGATCAGGCAATCTTCGATGGAGACGTCGGCGTCGGGGGTGTAAGCGCCGCCGCCGAACCCCACGGAGGCGGGCACGTTGTCGCCTGATAGGCCCGCCACGTTGTCCGAGATCTCACAGTTGGCGAGATCGAGCCTCCCCCAGTCACGGCGATTCCGCCGCCGACGCCGAACGCGAAGGGTGAACTTAGCGCCCCGCTCTTCGAGACGGTTACATCGGTCAAGCTCAGATTGGCCTGCGAGCTCACGATGGCGCCCCCGCTCTCTTGGTCGGCCGGAGTGCGGCCGTTGGTCAAGGTCAGTCCCGAAATCGAAACATCAATCGAACCGGCTGAGCCGTCGATGTTGAAGATGCGATCCTCGCCGCCGCCGTCGATCGTCAGTTGATCCGCTCCCGGACCTGTAATCGTCAGGCTGTCGGTGATCGTTAGCTCATCGCCCAGGTCGATCGTCCCGGCGATGCCGGCGGCGAAGTCGATGGCGTCGGCGCCGGCGTTCGAGTTGGCGTCGAGCACGGCCTGACGCAAGGAACCCGGACCGGCGTCATCCGTATTCAGAACGGTGTAGGTGGAGGCTCTCGCTGGAGCCCCGATTGCCAGTGCGAGCGCCGCGGAGCACAAGGCCCAGCGGGCCGCTCGGCCCAATCGCGATTCTTGGCGCCGCCGCCGTACCGCAGCCGCTGGCTGGTCTATCGAAATACTACGATTTGGTTTGGTCATCATCTCGCTCATTGGTTTCATCTCCGCCTCTAATCCGTTAAACAGAATCCCGGCGCGCAATACGCCAATCTTTGAGAGTCGTGTGAAATAGAGCGGCCGGCTCCCGGTCTACTGGCGACCCAGGTCGGACTGGACCCTCTGGATGGCGGCCGCTAGCTCTGTCGCGCCCGCGCCCTGAAAGAAGTCCGGCGGATGCGGCTGCCCGTCGGTCTCGAGTAGCGCCGAGGCGAGCTCCTCGCAGGCGGCTTGGGCGTCTCCCTGGTCGACGAGGTCTTCAATCGACGAGAGCTTGTTGCGCATGGCGCTGAGACGGTTGTCGACCGATTCTCCCGAGCCCTCGCCTTCGAGCGAGCCTCCCTCGACGAGGCCGTCCAGGGTTTCAGTTAGGCTATTGGGCGGCGTGGCCAACTCGAAGGCGCCGATGTCGCAGGCCGGGCCCTGCGGCCGCGCCACTCCGCGTCGTGGAACTTCACGGTTCACAGTCGCTTCCGGGCGACATCGCGCTCGATCTTGGTTACAGCGGCAGTAAGGGCACTTACCGGTCGACCGATCGGATCAACTACATGCAGATCAATCCTCAATACGCCTCTCTCGGTAGCCTGTTGCACCGGCCGATTAAACGACCCTGAGGTCGTAGCGCGGGGCTTTTCCCCGCCGTTCCCTTCCGTCAATGCCTTGATGGGCAAGAATGCGACACTTGGCCTAGTCCCTTCGCAAGTTTCCCCAGTACACGGGGGTCGGAAACGCCGAGATGAGTGATCTGGCGGGAAACTCCACTTACCACTCGTTGCTAGTTAAAGCCAACAAGCGGTACTCGAATGCTCTGAGCACGATAGCGAGAGTTCTGTCCGGTCAAAGCTGCTGATCGATGCGGACGCCGCGGCGCCGGGAGTCGCTGATAACTTCGCGTCACGGATTGGCGCGGGACAGGCGCAGAAGCGCTATGATCGTTCGTCCGAGAAGTCCTATAGCGTCGTTGACATGCCGCGAACGGATGAAGCTTGCATGTGCATCTCGTCCAGATGTCCAGAGTGACCTGGAGAGAGACACGGAAGCCGTCCGCATGGAGGGACATGGATGGGTTAGTGGAACCCTTAATGGAACCCCAGAGCCTCACCGATAGGAGCTAAACCGTTGATTTAAATGGTGGGCGGTCCCAGGCTCGAACTGGGGACCTCCTGCTTGTAAGGCAGGCGCTCTGACCAACTGAGCTAACCGCCCAGGCTGCACGGACCCCGGCTTTGCGGGGCCCTCCGTCCCTGTCGTCGTTCAGCTTCGACTGTACCAAAACCCTTCCACAAACCGGCACGACCGACCAGATCGGGGTTCCAATACCGTCAAGGGCTCGCTGCCCCTGCACGCCGATCAACTTGCCGCTTGAGACCAATACGGAGGGCGAATCGGCCTAGACCGCGGGGCGCGCGCGAAGAACCGTTTGTTGCGGCGGTCCGGTCCACGCTTCGGGAAACGGTATGCGCCAACAAACAGATTGCATTCGGGTCTCAAGAATGTTCGGCCGATAAGATCTTCGCCAAGACGGGAATCCGGTCTCGGCCCATCACAGCGCCCGAAGAGTGCGCGTCCGACTTACGTGTCCGCGGGGCCGAATCCCCGGATGCAAGACGAGACGAGGGTCTCGGGCGATCAAGCGCGGACGCTGAGGCCGCGCATGGATTTGCGTTTCGCCGAGGCAACCGGTTCATGCGGACCGTTTACATTGCAAGTTTCGCGTTCCGGAGTCGAAATTCGTGTTCCGCCATCCCTATTCGCCTTGTGGCAGACCCAGGAAACGGACGATTGGGGCGCGGACTCCTCCTAATGCCGCTCGGCCATGGCGTAGGCTATTCTTGAGACAAGACTCGAGGCGGTCAGCGGGCAATTCGAAGTTCAGTCGTTCCAAGATTATGGTTTAGAACTTTTTTGACCGCCGCTCGCTGAAGCGGTTTGTCTTCTGAAAGTCGAGGTCGCTTCCGATGATTCAACAAGTAACGTTCGGACGGACAGGCGCATCACACTCGGAGAGCAATGGGATGCAGAACTATCGAATCGCCGCGAGACAGACAGCGTCGCTCGCCGCACGGGTCGAGCCTCTTGTCCGGAAGGCCTTGCAGGGAAACGGAGCGATCCGCGCCTGGTCGCTGCAAGCGTTCATTTTCGCGGCGATAATCGCAATGGGCGGGGGCGCGCTGAGGGGACAACATCCCAACGCCCCCTCACAGGCGCGTAGCCCGGATCCATGCGCGATAAGAGACTTGACCAAGAGCGATATTCAAGGGTTGAAGATCTATGCTCCGGACGGCAAGCGCTATCTGATCAAGAAAGAAGACGAGGACGGCATCAGTCAAGTCTATTTTGGGCAGGTGAACTCCCCGGCGATTCAATGCGCGACGTGCGATCCAAAGCCAGGGGGGCCGTCCCGCGACCGCTTCAAGATGCAGCCGAATTGGCACCCGTCCGGCGATTGGATTTCCCTCGCCGTGGAGGATGAGGAGTATTCGCCGCCTCCGATTCTGGGTTGGAGCCGCGACTATGTTGAAGGACAATTGCAGAATGGAATTTGGACCAATATGTACGCTTTGTCCACGGACGGTCAGCGCTGGTACCGCCTCACGGATTTCGGATCCGGAAAGTCCGGATCGGCGGACGGCTTCACTGGACCGGCCTTCACTCCTGACGGCCGCCACGCCGTATGGTCTCAAATCATTGACGGCAATATCCTAAAATATTGGCCGTTCGGAAAATGGCAATTGATATTGGCTGATTTTGTCGTCGAGCGCGGGACGCCCAGATTCACGAACTTGCGAGACATAACACCCGAGGGCATGAACTGGAATGAACCGGGCAATTTCAGTCCGGACAACGTCACATTTTTGTTTTCCGGCTCTGATCAGCCGGATGCGCAGGGTATGGATACCTATTCCTACAATATCGCAACAGGCGAGGTGAAGAACCTGAATAACTCTCCCGCCGTTTGGGATGAGCATGCATATTACTCTCCCGACGGAGAGAAGATTCTCTTCATGAGCGCCTATCCATACCGCGATGATCCGAAGGCGTCTCAAGTCTTATCCATCAAGACTGAGTACATGATAATGAATAAGGACGGTAGCGATCTGAGACAGCTGACTCACTACAGGGAGCCGGGATACCCGGAGTATGCCGATGGGGGTATCGCCGCTGACGGCAGGTGGAGTCCCGACGGCTCTTCAGTGAGTCTCAGTCGGTTGTTTTTCCCAAATTTCTCGTACTGGAGTTTGGATTTCGAGGGCCGTTGCGGCGGGCAGTTGAATAGATCGATTCATCCCGTGCGGTCGCGCACGGGTCGCTGAGCCGTCGGACGCGTTCGGATATCGACTCAAGCGGCCCGTTGGCCGCCTGATGTGAGCCTATGCTTCCCTCAGCTTCGTGCGGATCGTTTGCATCCTCGTTCGAGTCAGGTCGTATCCGCCCATCACGACAGCGCCGGCCAGGAACAGGATCGCGGGAACGGCGGAATAGAGTACGCCGATTCTCAAGACGCTCTCGTCCGTCTGCTGCGAGGCGCCGGCTTGGATGCCGACAAAAACGTCCAGCATGACGCCGGCGAGCAGGATTCCTGCTCCGGTAGCGACTTGCAGCGCGAACGAAAACGCGCCAAATGTCGAACTGTCGCACCGCAGACCTGTAAGGGCTTCGCTCTCGTCCGCGATATCCGCCAACATGGACTGTGGGATGAACCAAAACACGCTCAAAAAGAAGCCCGCCAGTCCGTAGCAGACCAGGAGCGGTTTGGCGTCGCCGGAGCCGAAAACGCCGCCTTCGCCAAACAGAAACAAGCCCGCAAATATTATGACCGCGCTCACCGTTGAGGAAAGAATGTAGAGATGATGTTTCTCAAACTTAGTCGAGACGCGCAGCCAGAATACTAGGCCCAACAGACCTGCGCCGAAGAACGCCGCCTGCAGGCCGCCGAGTGCAGCGCTGTCGGTCATCCGGACGAAAAATTGCAGAAAATACAGCGCCAGCGCACTGTTCACCGATAGTCCGACGATGATCAAAACAATGGAGATCAGCATGATCCTGAAAGAGGAGTTCTTCAAGGATTCACGGATGCTCACTCCAAATCGTTTCGGTCGCTCTCTCGCCGGATTCGACGATCGAGCGGACCGCCTCCTCATCCGGGAGGTGGCGAGCACCGCGGTGAGCGCGGCTGCGGTCATCAATATGCCGCATGTCACGCCCATTGCGTTGTAGCCGTCATGCCGCAATTTCGGATCGATGCCGTCTGATCGTTGCGGGAAGAAGACGATGAACGACAAGGAGGCGATTGCGATGGCGCCGATCCCGCTCACCAGGCCGCGAACGCCCGCAATGGAAGTCCTCTCGTGATAGTCGTCGCTGAGATTGGCTCCGATTGCGTAGTAAGGAATGCTGAAGAGCGACGCTGAAGTGCGCATGAGGAGGTTTGCCGCCAGCAGCCAGGCGCACAATGGAACAGGGGAGAGGCCGGCGGGGGGGCTGAAGAACGCGACATAGCCGATGAACATTGTCAGGGCCCCCGTCAACATGAATCGGAATCGTCGCTCGCCTGCATGTTCGCCGTCGGTCAGATGTCCGATGTAAGGATCAATGACTGCGTCCCAGACCATGGCCGCCAAGCCGACGTTTCCCATCCACGTGCCGGGCAGGCCCAGAACGACGGTGACATAGAACATGCTGAAGAGCGAAAACGTGACGGTCTTTATCGCGTTGGCGACTTCACCTACCCCGTATAAGATCTTTGCCGTCGGGCTAAGGCGAGAGGCCTCCCCAATCTCCGTCCGGGTGGTTTCAATCTCCATGTCGGGGCAGGCTTCTTATTTGACTACGCCGAACGCAGTCTTACGAGATTGAAAAACTTGGCTCCAGGCCACCGGCGAATTTCGAATCGCCGGCTCGCGGAGCTCGGCGACGCGAGAAGCGCGGGCCCCGATCGATCTCTGATCCGAGGCGCTAATGCACATGCGAATACGCCGCGACTCGAGGCGTCTTGCGCTCGCACAACGCTCTGATGATTCGGACGGCGTTCTCGACGCCGTCTTCTTGGCGGATCTCTTCACCGATGGCCGCCGCGCGTCGACGCAGTCGATCGCTCATTGCAACTTCAAGTGCGCCTTGCAGTTTTTTCGCCGTAAGCCGCTTCGCCGGTATCGGCCGCGGTCCGGCGCCGATGCCGAAAACCCGGCTCCCCCAGAAGGGTTGGTCGGCGAATATCGGCACGACGACCGAAGGCAGCCCCGCGCGCAGAGCCGCTCCCGTGACGCCCGCTCCCCCATGGTGAACCGCCGCACTTAGCCGCGGAAAAAGCCAGTCGTGCGGGACGGAATCCACGCTGAGAATACCCTCGCTCAAGCGTCCGGTTGAAAGTCCGCTTCCGCCCGCCAATATGATTCCACGGCAGCCCGCCCCGGTGAGCGCCCGAACGACGGTTGTGGTGGTCTTTTCCGGATCGGGGAACGGCGTGCTTCCAAAGCCCACGAACACAGGCCGCGGGCCGGCGCTCAGAAACTCGACGAGATCGGAAGGGGGCTGCCAGTCGCCGTGGTCATCCAGAAACCAATAACCCGTGACATGGATCCAGTCGCCCCAGTCCGGCAAGCGCGGACTGACGACTGGACTATAAGCGGCTAACAGCGGCACGCGACGCCGGAACATCATGTGAAACGGCTCCGCCAGGGAAAGAGGCGGAAGATCCAACGCATTCTTGCGAACCAAGTTGGTCCTCTTGCGGAGCTTGCTCCAAATCACCGAGTGGAACGTAAGATGACCCAGCGCCTTCAAATGGGCGCCGACCGCCGTGAGCGGTGTTCCGCGTCCGCCTAAGTCGTAGTTGGTTGGCAGAACCGGCGGCGCCAACTGCGATTGAATGAGCGGAACGTTCAGCCGCTCCGCCAAATGGCTGCCGATCAGAAAGGCCATCGGCGACACGATAATCGCATCGGCGTCCTGTTCGGCCCGCCAATAGTTGTTGACGCCTTCCTCGATCAACGACTCCGCGAGTCGGACGAACCCTCGCAAGTAGCCGACCGCCGTATTCCGTTCCTTGACCCAGTCGGATCCGGCATGCGTCCGGACCAACTCACCCGGACTATTCGCAATCACCAGATGGTCAAAGCCGCGCCCCTCAAGCAATCCTTCGAAGCCGCCCAACGTGATGACGCGAACACGAAATCCGGCTTTCTGGAGGCCAAGCCCCAGAGCGATGTAGGGTTGCACATCGCCCCGGGAGCCGATTGCTAGTAGATCGATTCGCATCGAAAGGGGGCTGCGGCGTTAATTGCCGCCCGCTGTGCAAACTTCGTCGAACAAGACCTGCTGCGGAAACTGGAAGTACAACTCCAGCCGCCGCTCCAACTTACTCAACAGAACCTCCAAATCCGTCGCATCCGGGCGCCGCACGAAATGAGATTCCCCACTCGGATCGAGTGCATCCAACGCCTCTGGAATATTGCACCCCGCCGCCAGGGATTGAACGGCGAGGAGATGATCTCGAACGGTCGGGAAGCGGACCGAATGGCGAAAGCGATCCCTCTGATTGAGACGGTCGATATAGTGAAAGAGCTGTTCGAACGTGACAGGCGGCAACAGCGCCGGATACGTAACCAGGTTCGACTGGTCGGTCACGAGAACTCTTTTTACTTTTTTCCATTCCGCCTTAACGTAATACATGTACCGCTCGTCGGATTCGACCGTAGAGTCGATGAAAGTGGCGTGGCTGGTCACTCCGATCTCTTGGTATTCCGTCACGTACGTATCGGGAATTTTGGTGCCCGAAGCTCCGTTCCATCCTTCGAAATTGAGATCATCGCGCACGTGCGCGGGCAGTATTTGAGCACGCCACACGTGGTATTTTATCGCGGAAGGCCTGACGTCCCAAGAGAGCAATGCGGCCCCGCTTGCGATTGGCTCCACGGCTAAGTGATTCGGCGGGGCCAACTCCGGGCTGGAGCGGTCGTTTGCGCGGAAAATGCCGAGGCCGTAGTAGTCGTTCGCGGTACCGGCGAACAGACCGAACGGCGTAGATTGCATCTCGCGGATGCCGTAGTCGAAGCGACCGCCGAGGGGTCCGCTCTGATTGGCGAATCCGGTGGTTGTCACCGCGTTGAAGTCCCAGCCGGAGTCGCCGGTCCGATAGAGATGCGCTCCCATGTTGTGTTCCAGAAGTGCGCCGTAGGTCGGATCGAACCTGGCGGAGGTGGCGGCATTGTATGTTCCAAAGTACAAGTAATGAAAGGGGTCCTCCACCGTCCAGGCATGGTCATTCAACGTATGACCGAACCCCGCGTCCAAATTGCTGATCGGGTACTTCCATTCGAGGCCGCCGTCGGGCGAGGGCGCTTGCCGCGGACTGCCGACTACGAGATCCCAGGTGTCGTCCCGGTTGATGCGGATAATCTCGGTCTGCGTGGCGGTTCCCACGAACAGCCGCCCGTCACTCACATACATGCTGACGACAGATGGGCTTGGGCGGTCGGTAAGATACGCGCCATGCGGGATGACGGTCGTGAACTGGTAAGGCGGGGGGCCCTGCGCTCGCGTCTTTAGGACCGAATATCCGCCGGCGGGGTCGAAGCTGCCCAGGTAGAGGTATCCATTGAAGGACTCCATTTCGTAAAACAGCGTGTCGCTCGGACCAGCGAGGTACCAGGCGTCGTTGCCCGCCTTCGGGTTGGCGGAAGCGATCAAATAGCCCTGTCCAAAGACCGGGCCCGACAGCACAAAGAGCTTGCCGTGGAACGCTTCAGGAGAGCGGTAGCTCGAGTGGTCGGCATCGAACGGAAGGTCGCGCAAGAACGTTCCCTCGTCCTGAGGGATCGGCTCCCAGTTGACGCCGTCGGTGGTGCGAAGTATCCGCGGCGGAGGCAGTATGTTCGTGTCCCACAGGATCGTGCTGTTGACGCCGAAAGCATACAGAGCTTCCGTACCGTCGCTTTCGGTGTGGGCGGCCATGCCCCGGAAGCCCACATCGTGGGGCAGCTTCTTTCCGAGCCTGGGTTCCGGCGGAGCAGGGGGACCCGGTCCCGGGTTGTCCAAATCGAGCGGCGACTGAAACACACGATCCCAAGAGCCTTCTCCGTGCCAGGTCTTACCCGGCGTCCAGCGCCAGATCTCAGCTTGCAATGAGAGGTCCGCATAGTCCGGAGGACAGGACAGGTCGGGGTCGGTAGGCGGATAGGGCAAGTACGTGTCTACAAAGTCCTTGGAATCAGGACCTAACACGATCTCCGCATATTGGTAAACGGCCGCAAGGCTTGTGCAAAGCGACTGCCGGCTGGTGCCGACGTAGAGTCGGTTATGCCACCAAATCATGGACTGCGGCCAACTGTTGTTGCGGTCGCCGAAACCGCGCGGAGCCGCAAACTGGAAGTCGCGTTCCACGTAAGGCATCACCTTATCGTGTCCTTTTTGGCCCTCCAAACGAGGCACGAGAGCCGCAATGCCGAGCATTGTCAACCCAGCCAAGAAGCACGCCGACGCGGCGCCTGGTTTTCATAGACAGACGTATCGGACTTTTCATCTATATCGCCGCCGCACACGATCATAGCATCGGCGTCCTGTTCGGCCCGCCAATAGCCCCGGGAGCCGATCGCTGGTAGATCGATTCGCATCGAAAGCGGACTGCGACGTTAATTGCCGCCCGCTGTACAAACTTCGTCGAACAAGACCTGCTGCGGAAACTGGAAGTACAACTCCAGCCGCCGCTCCAACTTACTTAATAGAACCTCCAGATCGGTCGCATCCGGGTCCTGCACAAAATTGGATTCCCTGCTCGGATAGAGCTCATCCAGCGCCTCTGGAATACTGCAGCCCGACCGCCAGGGATTGAACAGTGAGGAGATGATCTCGAACGGTCGTGGAAGCCGTCCGAATAGCGAAAGCGATCCCTCTGATTGAGACGGTCGATATAGTGAAAGAGCTGTTCGAACGTGACAGGCGGCAAGAGCAGCCGGATACGTAACCAGATTCGACTGGTCGGTCACGAAACCTTTTTTACCTCTTTTCGATTCCGCCGTAACGTAATACATGTACCGCTCGTCGGATTCGACCGTAGAGTCGATGAAGGTCGTGTTCGCTGGTCACTCCGATCTCTTGGTATTCCGTCACGTACGTATCGGGGATTTTGGTTCCCGAGGCTCCGTTCCATCCTTCGAAATTGAGATCATCGCGCACGTACGCCGGCAGTATTTGAGCACGCCACACGTGGTATTTGATCGCGGAGGGCCTGACGTCCCAAGAGAGCAATGCGGCCCCGCTTGCGATTGGCTCCACGGCCAAGTGATTCCGGCGGGTCCAGCTCCGGGTTGGAGCGGTTGTTTGCGCGGAAAATGCCGAGTCCGTAGTAGTCGTTCGCGGTGCCGGCGAACAGACCGAGCGGCGTAGATTGCATCTCGCGGATGCCGTAGTCGAAGCGACCGCCGAAGGGTCCGCCCGCATCGGCGAATCCGGTTGTCGTCACCGCGGTGAAGTCCCAGCCGGAGTCGCCGGTCCGATAGAGATGCGCACCCATGTTGTGCTCCAGAAGTGCGCCGTAGGTCGGATCGAATCTGGCCGAGGTGGCGGCATTATACGTTCCAAAGTACAAGTAATGAAAGGGGTCCTCGACCGTCCAGGCATGGTCATTCAACGTATGACCGAATCCCGCGTCCAAATTGCTGATCGGGTACTTCCATTCGAGGCCGCCGTCGGGCGAGGGCGCTTGCCGCGGACTGCCGACTACGAGATCCCAGGTGTCGTCCGGGTTGATGCGGATAATCTCGGTCTGCGTGGCGGTTCCCACGAACAGCCGCCCGTCACTCACATACATGCTGACGACCGATGGGCTTGGGCGATCGGTAAGATACGCGCCATTCGGGATGACGGTCGTGAACTGGTAAGGCGGGGGCCCTTGCGCTCGCGTCTTTAGGACCGAGTATCCGCCGGCGGGGTCGAAGCTGCCCAGGTAGAGGTATCCATTGAAGGACTCCATTTCGTAAAACAGCGTGTCGCTCGGACCAGCGAGATACCAGGCGTCGTTGCCCGCCTTCGGGTTGGCGGAAGCGATCAAATAGCCCTGCCCAAAGACCGGGCCCGACAGCACAAAGAGCTTGCCCTCGAACGCTTCAGGAGAACGGTAGCTCGAGTGGTCGGCATCGAACGGAAGGTCGCGCAAGAATGTTCCCTCATCCTGAGGGATCGGCTCCCAGTTGACGCCGTCGGTGGTGCGAAGTATCCGCGGCGGAGGCAGTATGTTCGTGTCCCACAGGATCGTGCTGTTGACGCCGAAAGCATACAGAGCTTCCGTACCGTCGCTTTCGGTGTAGGCCGCCATGCCCCGGAAGCCCACATCGTGCGGCAGCTTCTTTCCGACCCTGGGCTCCGGCGGAGCAGGCGGTCCCGCGCCCGGGTTGTCCAAATCGAGCGGCGACTGGAACACTCGGTCCCACACGCCTTCTTGCTTCCAGTTCTTACCCGGCGTCCAGCGCCAGATCTCAGCTTGCAGTGAGAGGTCCGCATAGTCCGGAGGGCAGGACAGGTCGGGGTCGAGAGGGGGATAGGGTAAATACATGTCGACAAAGTCCTTGAAAGAAGGACCTAATACGATCAATGCGTATTGATAAACGGCGGCGAGGCTTGTGCAAAGCGACTGCCGGGTGGTGCCGACGTAGAGCCGGTCATGCCACCAAATCATGGATTGCGGCCAACTGTTGTTGCGGTCGCCGAAACCGCGCGGAGCCGCCATGTGGAAGTCGTGTTCCACGTAGGGCATCGTCTTCCCCGTTCCGTTTTGGGCCTCCAAACGAGGCACGAGAGCGACAATGCCGAGCATCATCACCCCAGCCAAGAACGCCGCGCTGACGCGGCGCCTGGTTTTCATAGACAGACGTATCGGACTTTTCATCTATATCACCGCCGCTGTTCGCGGCGCCCCCTCGATCAGACTCGTAAGTAGCTCGGCCGCTCCGGCAGGACCCGGAGCGGCTGCAAACCGCTCGGCCATTCGCCGCGCGTTTTGCCGAAAGTGCGGCTCTTCCAACAGTCGTACCGTCGCTGTGCGAATTCGTTCGGGAGTGCAACGCTTCGGCGAGATGCGAAGGCCGACGCCGGCCTCGACTACGCGCTGAGCGTTATCGCTTTTGTCCCAGAACGTGGGGGTCACGATAAGCGGTACGCCGGCCTTGAGCGAAGCCAACACCGTGGCTGCTCCGCCGGTAGTAAGAAGCGCCGCACAGTGCGGCAAGAATTCTTCGTGGCTCAACCAACGCGCCACGTGTACATTCTTGGGCAGATTGTCCAACCCAAGTTCCGCCGGATCGCGGTCGCCTCCCGTCGTGAGGACGACCTCGATCGGCAAATCAGCAAGGCCGCGGGCCACGGCGCGCAGCAGGAACGGCTCCTGGTATTGCGCGGTGCCTTCCGTGGCGTGGACCCATGGCCGCATGGGAGACAACTGATCCAACCATTCGGGCCGCGAGTGGCCGCTCGGCTTGGTCCAAATGCAGGGACCAATGTAGTGCACGTTCGGCGGCTGGTCGCGGCGATTGTAGTCGAGCTCGGGAACGCTCGGTATCAAATAAAGCGGCAGCCGACCAGTGAAGGCGTTCACCGAACAACCCATCGGCGGCAGTCCATAGCGCGCACGGATGCGGTCGACCTGACGGCGCATGTTGCGCGCTACGACATCGATCCCAAATTGCACGCCCCGTGCCAGCAATCGCGTCCCAAGCGTCCGCGGCGGGCGCAGACCGGGCCCCCATGGGGGCCCATCAGGCCCCGGAATCATGGAGCCGATCATTTGAGTCAACAACACGACGGGAATTCCGCTGAGCTCCCACATCACCAAGATGGGTCCCCAAAGAGCAGGGTCGGTGACGATCGCGTCCGGCCGCCATTCCTTCGTGATCGCTTGCAGATCCGCCACTTGCTCCGGAATGGAATCGGCGAGCATGTCACGGAACGCCCGCATCGAAACCGAGATTGTTTGATATTTCGGTTGCGTGGCCGGCACTTCGGCTTCGAGCGCATGAATCCGTTCATAGCGGCGCTCGTCGACGCGCACGAAAGGGAAAAGCTTGAATCCTTCGCCTTCCACGATGGAGCGAGTCGAACCGTGGGTGTAAAACGCGACTTCGTGGCCTCGATCTCGGAGCGCGTGAGCCAAGCTGATCTGCGGGTAGAGGTGCCCGACGAACGGCCAGCAGGTAATCAAGAAGCGAGCCATCAAGCGACCCCCGCCGGCTGCCCGGCCGGTTGAACGGCGCTGACGCCCTCCAATAGTTCGGCTGCGCGGGCCGGGCCGTCGTATCTCGCGAACTCGGCCGCCAGCCGCTTGGCGTTCGCCCGGAAGGCCGGCTCGTTCAGGATTCTTTGCACCGCGTCGCGGACTCGCGCCGGCGTGCATTTTTGCGGCGGAATTCGAATGCCGGCGCCCGCTTCCACGACTCTCTGCGCATTCTCGGGTCGGTCCCATTCGGTCGGAGATATGACAAGGGGCGTTCCCGCCTTGAGGGCGGCCAGGACTCCTCCCGAGCCTCCCAGCGTCACCATGACCGACATTCGCGGGAGCAGGTCGCTCTGCGGGATATAGGACTCGACCCGCACGTTCGTCGCGTCGGCCCCGAGGCCCAATTCCGCGGGATTGCGCTGCTTGCCGGTGGTCATGACCACTTCCACGGGCAGGTCCTTCAACCCCTCGGCGGCGGCCCGCAACAGGAACGGCTCGGTCGTCCCGATGGTGGCTTCCGTCACGTAGATCAGCGGCCGATCGGGCGGAAGGTCCGCAAGCCATTGAGGGGGCGGGCTGTCTTTGGGCTTATCCCACAGGCAAGGGCCGACGTAATGGACCGACTGCGGCAAATCGCGTCGCTCATAGTCGTAAGCCGGGATGCTCGGGACCAGGTAGAGGGGCATCCGCGCGGCGAACTCGGTCACGGACAATCGCAGCGGCGGCAAGCCGTAGCCGTGGCGCAGAGCGTTGACGTCGGCTCGGAAAGCCGTCGCCAGCCAATTGACGACGATCATGGAAACGCGAGAGCGCAGCCGCATGAGGGCGGTCTTGGGACGGGGCAGTCCAAGCCCCCACGGGGGAGCGTCCGGACCGGGCAGGATGCACGCCGCCAGGACCGAAAGAACCGCAACCGGAATGCCTCGCGCTTCGTGCAGGACCAGGATGGGACTCCAAAAAGCCAGGTCGCACAGGATCAGATCGGGCTGCCAATCCTCGAAGACCTCGTCGATGTCTTCCACCTGCTGGGGCACGGTATCGAGCAGCCATTCCTGGAACGACTTCCGCGCTTGGCGAGCGCTTCGCAGCCGACTCCAGAATGAAAAAGCGCTCGGGAATCCCGAGGAGGCGAGGTAAGTGGTTCGTTCCTCATCGACTTTCTTGAACGGGAAGAATCGAAACCCTTCGCCCTCCAACACCGACCGGACCGCCGACCCCGTATAAAATGCCACCTCATGATCCCGTCTCTTGAGGGCATGAGCGATCGCGAGCGCGGGATGGAGGTGCCCGGCGAACGGCCAAACGGCGAAGAGGTATCTAGCCATGGAACGGCCCTCTTCGTCCAGCCGCAATCGGCTGTCCGCCCCGGCTCGATCGCACGTGGATCGCGCCTCCGACTCTCCTGTCCGCCCAACGGTTCATACGTCTACTTCTTAACAGCGGCGTTCACGTATGTGGGGGGGACTGTACGAGTGGCGCGACGCACGACTTCCTTGAAATAAATGCGCTCAAACAAATTGCCGGGCAGCCACCGCCTGAGCGCAACGGCGAGCTTCGCCTTGCGGCCCACCATGTAGCGGAGCTTGGGAGTATCGGCCGTCAAGGCCTGATGGATCACGGCGGCCACGTCCGCGGGGGTTGCGGTCGAAGCCTCAACGAGCTTCTCGGCCTCTCTTTCGGATTGCCAGAACCACTTGTAGTAAGGACTTTCGGGGTTGTTCGCCCCCGATGCGATTCCGCGATTCTCCCCCCATCTCTCGGTCTTGATGATCCCGGGCTCGATGAGGCTCACGTAAATGCCGAGGGGCGCAAGCTCCATGTAAAGAGACTCGCCGAAACCCTCGAGCGCAAACTTTGTAGAACAGTAGGTGCTGACCCCTAACGAGCCGATCCGTCCGCCGACGGAGCTGATCATCAGAATCCTTCCGCGCCGCGCATCGCGCATGTGCGGCAAAACGGCTCGAGTCACTTCCATGATTCCGAACAGATTTGCGTCGAACATGGCTCGGATCTCTTCGTCCTTGAGATCCTCGAAGTAGCCCCGCAAACCGATCCCGGCGTTGTTGACGACGCCGTAAATTTGGCCGCTCTCGGCGATGATGGTTTCAACGACGTTCTTGATGCCGGCTTTATCGGTGACGTCGAGCCCCAGCACATTCAGCTTTACATTGCGGCTTTTGGCCGCCGCATGAAGAATGTCGGAGCGATCGATGTCGCGAATCGTCGCGTAAACGTTATAGCCTCGCTCGGCAAGGTAAAGAGACATCTCCTTGCCGAGTCCCGTCGAAGCGCCGGTGACGAGTATGCTGTCTTTCTTCACCGTGCGTCCCTCCGATGATTGCTTGTTGAGGTCGATCCGCTCACGATTTGACATTGGCGTCACCGCGCCGCGGCGCTGTTTGAAGCGCGGACGGCCATCTCCTCAGCGGGTTCCCGTTCCGCTTCCGGGGTTTCGTCTCCCAGAAATCGCCGAACGTATTGAAGCAACAACTCGGGTCGCTCGATCGGTCCGAAATGTTCGCTGTTCGGCATCAAGTGACACGTCGAGTTGGAAAGGTGCTCCTCGAGATAGTTGTACGTGTCGATGAATACCGATTCTTCTCCGTACAGCACCAGGGTCGGGCGCGACACCGCGTCGATCTCATCCAGAGTCATGCCGGCCAAATCGCAGTAGTCCCGCGCCGCCGTGGTGGTCTCCATCAGCCTGACCAAGGGAGCCGCCCTGCGAGCGCGCCCTTTGCGGAAGCCGAAGAGCATGGGAACGCCGACGCTCGCCCGCACCAAGTATTCCGTGTCGTACCACTTGTCTTGCGGCACGACGACGCCGCCCGAAGCGAGCTTCTCTCGCCAGTACTTCCAACCCTGCCAGTCTTCGCGTTCGCGCAACGGAAGCAAAGCCGCGATGGCCGGCTCGACAAGCACCAGTTTCTTGACTCGCTCGGGATAAAGAACGGTGAAGTGCAACGCGATGTCAGCTCCGAAACTGTGGCCGATGATGTGAGGCCGCTCAATTCCGAGGCTGTCGAGGAGATTCTTCAGATCATTGGCATGGTCGGCCGTCGTGTAGCCGGTAGGCGGCACATCGCTGTAGCCGTGGCCCCGCAGGTCGTAAGTCGTCATGCGGAACTCCGACATCAAGGCCGGCACGATTTCCAAGTGCCAAATCGCAAGATTCCCCGTGATGCCGTGGATCATGACGAGGTCTCGGCCTTCGCCGAACTGCTGATAGTGCAAATTGATGCCGTTGATGAGCGCTTTTGGCATAGGTGTTTACTCCATGTAGCCGAGCGCCTTGAGTTGGCGCATCACATCGGCTTCTAATTGCGAATCCGCTTCGCCGGCGGATCGCGCGACGGCGGCGGCGGCCTCGGCCGACTCCTGCGTCTTCACCGGATTCGCCTCTCTGAAAGAGGATCCGTAAAGTTCGCTCGGCACTTGCCCCTCCATCTTTTCCGTGGGCGCAAGGCCCATCGAATAGAGCAGCACCGGGGCGACATCCAGAATCGACATCTTGGGAATGGACACTCCCTGCCGGATTCCCGGTCCGGCGGCTACAAAAACTCCGGTGGGACGATGGGTCCCGGCGACCTCGGGCCTCGGCTTGTGCAGGACGTCTGAAGGCAGAATCGAAACAAGTCCGCTATCTCGCAGTCTCAGCGTCAGATCGGGAGCCGACGACAAATGCTCGCCGGCGAACGCTTCTTCACGCGTCCAGATCCGCTCTACGATCGGCTCTCCCGTCGTCTCGTCCGCGAACTCGAGTAATTCGCTCTTCAGCTTGCGCCGAAACTCTTCGTAGTCGTTCGGGGAAACCCCGACGCCGTTGCCGTCCGAAGGGGTGATGAAAATGCCGTTGCTGCTGGGAGTCGGACAGTAAGCTTTCGTCTTCTTCCAATCGACTCCGTAGAATCTCCGCGCCATCGTTCCCAAACCAAGGGTTTCAGGATGCTTTTGCTCGACATCGTCGCCCTCGACCCAAGAAAGATAGCCATGCTCATGGAGCCAGGCGTTGAGATAAAAGACCTCGACCGTTGCGCCGAACCCGTGATCGGATGCGATGAAGACGCTGGTGTCTTCGTCGCCCATCGCCGCAATCTCCCCAATCATGCGATCGATCTCTCGGTAGTAGTCGAGACAAAGCTTACGCACCCGCGACTCCCAGGCAGTGGGCTCTTGCGGGAACAGGTTCCGGTCGATAAAGCGCCAACAGAAGTGTTGAAGTTTGTCGACGCCGTCAAACAAGACCGCCGTGAGCGGCGCGGGATCTTCGCGGACGAGGAGCTTCAGAACCTCGAACCACTGTCTCTCACGCTCGATATGCAGATTGATCCAGTTCTCGTAGTCTTCGGGTTGATGGCATCCCTCGAGCGCCTTTTCCTCGAGCGCCATGTCCATCGCAAGCTGTCTCGCGCTGAAGTTCGGCAACGCCGTCAATCGGTCGTACAGCGAGCGGGGATAGCACGCCAGCCGCAGATGGCGCCATGGCACCCAACCGGGGACGACGTTGCCGACGATTCCGCGCGCCGGGAATGTCATCGGGAAGTTCAAGACCGTGGATCGGAGCCCCTGCCGCCCGACGATCGACCAGATCGTTTCCGCGGACACATCATTGGCGTCCGCGACGCGCAGTTGCGGCTTGCCGTCGCGGTGTTCGAACTGCAGAAAATCGAAGATGCCGTGATTCCCCGGGCTGCGTCCGGTCATCAGCGAAGTCCAGGCCGGAGGCGTCAACGCTGGAATGATCGTCTCCAACTCGGCTCTCACTCCGGAGGAAAGCAAGTTCCGCAGATTGGGCATGACGCCATCCTCGATCAATTGATCGAGGACGTCGAACGTCGCGCCGTCGAGGCCGATCAGCGTGGCGGACCGGCTCACTGCTTTACACCCGCAGGGGCGGCGTTGAGATGCCCGTGGACGAAGTCGACCAGCTCGCTGACGCGAAGGTCCTTGACTTCCCGCTGTCCGATTTCGGCCAGCAGTTGGGGAAAGGGAAATACACGTCCGTAGTGTTCCTGTACGAACGACGCCAACACAACGGCGTCAATCGATTCAAAACCTAGATCCGCGAACAGGTACGTGTCCGACGTGATTTCCCCGGAATACTCCCAATCTCGCGCCAATTGCTGCAAGAGGTCGAGTACGTCGCTCGAAACCGTTTCTGGAGTGACTGAGTTCATGAGTTGTTCCTATCGAAAACGGCGATGGCCGTAATGTAAGTTTTCTCGCGAGACGTGTAGGCCGGCAACTCGCGTCCGGCCGCTTCGGGCGCCTCATTGGCCAATTGGCCTTGCGGGATGGCGCGGACCAGGCCGCTGATCGTGTCCAGATGGACGACTTTCACGCTTGACGGCCCTTCGATCAGGCCCACTCCCAGCGCCTTCGCCACGGCTTCTTTGGCGCACCAGATTCTCAGGAGCCATTCGGCTTGCAAAGACGCCGGCAGCGAATCCAGAAGTTGTTGCTCGTCGGGACCCAACGCCACCGCACTGAATCCGGGCTCGAGCTCACGGATCTTTTGAATGTCGATCCCCAGTCCGCTTCCTTCCTCGCCGGCCACGGCGGCCGCCACGGTTTCGGAGTGGCTGATCGAGATCTCCGGGAGTGACGGCAACTGCTCGGCCCAGGGCCCTGCGACGAAGGGCTTGCCGCGTTCGTCCTGACCAATCTCAATATCCGCCGGGAGAACGTCCCAGCCGTAGCGCTTGTGGAGGAAGGCGCAGACCGCGTCCTTTGCCGCTGTGCGTCCGCTCAGCCATTCCATACGGCGTCTTTCGGGCCCGCGAAGGCTCGTGAAAGCGGCCCGTTCGCGCCGGTTGAGGATGAGCGTCGCCCAGAGGTCCGCCCAGAAGGCGGTAGCTGAATCAAAAAGCGGCTCGACTCGGCGGCATTCCAAGGCGACCTGAGGCGGTACGGTCGCGAGAGGCGCCTGCCAGGCGTCGCTAATCGTCGCTTCGTGAGGTGCGATCCAAGCGTGATGAAAGCGCTTGGGCGGGTCGAAGCGCCGGTCGGCCCATCCTTTGAGGCTCATCCACAAGGAGCCGTCCGCCCCGACGATCTCGATGTTCGAACGCATGTCGTGATCGCTCAGACGCTCGACCTTCACGCGGCACGAGAGTTCCTCGCCGGGCCGGCGGTTCGGGCCGAACACGCGCAGGCTATCGAGCTGGTAAGGAAACACGACAAAGCCGCGCTCCAGCCGCTCGGCCGTCCAGAACCCAACGAGTTGACCCGCCGCGTCCAGAACGACCGGATCCAGCGTAAAGCGAGGATTGGGGATGGACCGGAAGAGGTTGTCGGTCGGCAACACCCTCAAACGTCCGACGCAGCCGTCTTCCGCGCAGGTCTCCACGCGAGCGACGCCTTGGAAGACGGGTCCGTGGAACATCAGGCGGCCGTCGTAGAGATCGGCGGACGCCAAGCTCGAAACCGTTTCGCCGGTGAGGGACGCCGCTGACGGCGTCTCCGAAGCCGGGTAGTGATCTGCAAAGGTGACCGTTCCCTGCAACAAGAGCTTGCTGTTTTGCGTTTCCGAGTCCAGGGAAACATCGCTGATTTGCACAAAGATCTCGTCGCTTGACCCTTCGACGCGGCGCGCCGAAATCTGAAGATCCACTGGACGGTCGTCGACGCGGATCCACTGTTGCGCTCGAACGTCTCGCATTCCCACCAAAACCCGGCCCGGCATCAAAGCGGCGGCGGCCTCGGCGAGCATCTCCATGCTCATCGTCAGCGGCGTCACCACGAGCGGCTTCAGCGACGGGTCGGTCACCGAAACCGGCCCCCCCAAGGCGTGGTCGGCGAGAAAGATGTCTTCCTCACGGCTGAGCCGGCGCACGGCGGTCAGCTCTTCTCCGGAGGTGTGAGAAAGGACGGAACCGAGCAGCGGGTAGCTTTCCGAGGACGGCGGCGCGGGAGGAGCCGGAGCGGCGTCGACATCAGCGGTCGCAACGGCCGCGCTGCGAAGGTACGCGCTCATCACCTCGGTCTCCACGTCCAAAAACGCTTCCATCCCTGACAGGTATTGCTGCATCGCCCCGGCGGAGGTCGGCGTAGGAGCGAAGGAGCCGCCGCCCATGGCAGGCAACGGAGCGCGGGCGGTCGGAGGGGCCGCCTGCGGCCTTCGCGTTTGACCGTCGGCGAAACTCGCCGCCGGTCGCTGCGGAACATTCCAGGCTTCGGCGGGCCGGTCAACGACGGCGGGACGAGGATCGGACAAACGCACCCGATCCTCATGCAGAGGAGCGCTGTCGAAAGGTTTGCTTTGCGGCCGCGACGGGGCCTCGAAAGTTTCGCGCTGCGACTTGGAAACGGCTTCGCGCGGCGCCACTTTGAGAGGCGGCAGGGCCAGAGCCAGCTTCATCGGCGGTTTGCGTCTGGCCGGAGCCGCCAGTTGATCGGCGTCCCAAGCCAGTTTGCGGCAATCGCGACGAGCATACAGGTAATCCAGGTCCATGTTGACCCGTTGCGCCGCCAAGATGCCCGCAAGATGATTGAGCTGCGTGACGCCTGAACGCCGCGGCACATTCGCCGGCATGGCGAGGTGCGGCTTGCCCCGCAGGATGTCGCTGACGAACGAGGTGAGATTCCCGCGCGGTCCGGACTCGACGAAGATTCTTACCCCGTCGTCATACATCCGCTCGATCGTTTCCGTCACTCGCACCGGACCGACCCAATGTTCGAGATAGAGCTTCCGAATTTCATCCAGGTCCGTGGGATACGGAGCGGCCGTGGTGCACGAGTAAGTCGTGATGTTCGGCGCCGAAAGTTGAAACCGAATCAAGAACTCAGCTTCCAAGCGCTCCGCATACGGCCGAAACAGCGGCGTGTGATAAGGACGATCGAACGGAAGGACCTCGTAGATCATCCCGCGGGTTCGCAGTACTTTGACCGCTTCGTCGATCGCGGCTTCGGCTCCCGCAAGAACGACTTGGTGCGGACAATTGTCCATGGCGATGTGGATCTCGCCGGACACCGCCGCGGCGATGGAACGAGCGGCGGCCGCGTCCGCCGCCACGGCTACAAGCTTCGCCTTCGGCACGGAGACTTCGTCGTTGACCGTGCCGTGGCCTTCGAACATCGCTTCGAGATATTCCTCGTTGCTGAGGTTGATGATCCCGGAGGCACGCATTGCGGTTAGGTCGCCGGTGCTCTGGCCCATGATCACGTCAGGCTGGATTTGAAGGCGATTGAGCAGCGTCCAAATCGCCCAATTGCCGATCAGCACGCCTTCGACCGCGCCTTCTATTTGCCACAAGGCCGAATTGACCGACTCTTTTTCCGACTTCGACAAGATCGAGCGCGGGAAAATGTACTCGCTCGGCAGCATCGGGCGATCCCCGCGGGACAGGACCTTGTCGGCCAGATCGAAGCAGCGTCTGACTTCGGGAAAATGCAAGCACAGATCCAACAGCATGTTGGGGTACTGCGCCCCCTCGCCGGGAAACAGGAACGCCAGCTTGCCCTCGAACGGCTCGTCGAAGAAGTAGATGCCGCGGTTGTCCTTGATCTGGCGGCTCTTTGGATCAGCGATTCGGCTGAGCGCGAGCTCGAGCTTTTGAGTTAAGTCGAATCTCGATTCCGCAACGATCGCCAGGCGTGCGCCGCGACCCTCGAGGCTGCTGTTCAGCGAGTAAGCAATATCTTTGAGAGGGATTTCTTCGGCGCTTTCTAAGAACTTTTCGAGTTTGCGGCCGCGCGCAGCTAGCTCTTCTCGACTGTCCCCCTCGATGATGCAAACTTCCGTCTCCCAGTGCAGATAGTGACTGCGCGCATCCAGGTCTTCGGTCTCGTACTCTTCGAGCACCACGTGTCCGTTGATGCCGCCGAATCCGAATGAGTTGACTCCGGCGCGGCGCGGCTCCGCGGAGCTGTGAATCCAGGGACGAGCCTCGGTATTTACATAAAACGGCGTCTTGTCGAGATGCAGCGCCGGACTCGGCTCATCACAATTGAGAGTCGGCGGCAGCACGCGATGATGCAGGGACAGAGCGGCCTTGATCACGCCCGCAATGCCGGCGGCGGGCATGGCGTGTCCGATCATGGACTTGACAGAACCGATGGCGCACGAAGGCAGCATGCCCTTGCGCTCGCCGAACACGCGGCTGAGCGCTTGCACTTCCACCGCGTCGCCGACGGGCGTCGCCGTGCCGTGCGCCTCGATGAGACCTACGCTTTCGGGGGAGACGCCGGCCATTTCATAGGCCCTGCGCAACGCCAATTCCTCGCCCTCGACACGCGGCGCGAGGACATGCGTGGCGCGTCCGTCGCTGGCCATTCCGACGCCCTTGACGATGGCGTAGATGCGGCTGCCGTCTCGCTCAGCGTCTTCGCGCCGCTTGAGCACGATCATCCCGACGCCTTCGCCCAAGATCGTGCCGTCCGCGTCCTTGTCAAAGGGCCGAATGCGCTCGCTCCGCGATAACGCCCCGAGCTGACAGAAAAGGCTCATTGTGGGGAGGGGCGCGTTCACGTTGGAACCGCCCGCGAGGACCAGATCGCACTTCCCGCTGAGCAGATCCCGGATACCGATTTCGATCGCCAGCAACGCTGAGGCGCAAGCGGCGTCCACTGTGAAAGCCGGACCCATTAGATCGAGCCGATTCGCAATGCGCCCCGCGATGATGTTGCCGATCAGGGCGGGCGCGGTATCGGCGTTGAAGGGAGGAAGGTTGGCTTTGAGCTCCTTCTTGACCCTCTCAATTTCTTCGTCCGTGGACTCCGGATGCAGGTTCTTGAGGGTCTGCAAGAAAAACTCGACAATCATGCCGTGATAGCCGACGGTGAGGTTGCCGCGATTTACATAGGTGCCTTTGCCCAGAATGACTTCGGTCCTGACGTTCTCCTTAGGCGGCTGGATATATCCGGCGTCGGTAAGCGCTTCCTGCGTCACCCGCAGCGCCAGCCACTGATCCGGCTCGCCGCCGTCCACGGTGATCGGCATGATTCCGAAATCTTCCGGCCGAAACTCCGTTCGATCGCCGATGTACCCGCCGCGCTTGCAATAGACTCGATCATTCGATTTCGCGCTGGGATCATAAAAGATCGCCGGATCCCACTCGCCGGCCGGCGGATCGCCTACGGCGTCGACCTTGGAGAGGATGTTCTGCCAGTATTGGTCAACGCCCGAGGCCCCGGCGAACAGACATCCCATGCCCACGATCGCGACGTCGCCCTGGAGTTGGGCCGCGGGTTTCGTCTGAGAGTCGTTCAGGCTCATCATTGCCCTGCGGCTGCCGCGAGAAGCGCTCGCTCCGCCAGCCGATTCAGTGCCTTGCTGCACGATCCCTGCATGTCCTCGAGGAGCGATAGGAGCTTTCCAGTGACGGCGTCCACGAAGTAGATGTCGGCGTGGATGGTTTGCCCTCCGGTGTTGGGTCTGATTCGGATTTCGCAGGTCACCCGCGAGGTCGATGGCGCGGCGAACCTCCGGAAGCGTTGGAAGCCGGACGGCAACGCCGTCATATCCCAATGCTCCCGAGACCACACGACGAGCAACTGCAGAGCGCTATCGAACAAAAGCGGATCGATCAGCCACTCCTGGTTCGTTGCCCCCGCGAGCCAACCACGCGGCGAAGACGTCGTCAGCTCGGCCTTGACGCCTCCGGTTCCGATTTGGTCGATACGACTGATCCCTTGGAACCGCGGGCCGTGAAACAGCCATTGACGATAGACGTCCGCAACGCTCATCGAGAACGCGTGACCGCCCGCTATCGAAGGAATATCAACCTCCGGAACCTGGCCAAGGCGTTCGGCCAGATCCACCATCGCGCGGTAGTGAATGCGTTTGGGTTCGCTCTCGCCGATGATCTCGGCCGAAAGCGAGCTTGGATTGGAGGAGCCCCCGGATTGCGGCATCAACCCGGACACGAATGGTCTTGGCGCCGGCGTCGAGCACGATGCCGTGCAGCGGGCGCAAGTCGCGAAGCGCGACCACCTGCCTTTTCGGCCAACCGGAGGCGGCCGCCTCCGCAATCAACTCCGTCGCGACGGCAAGAGGCACGACCGGCTTGCCGTCCAGGCGATGGTGGTCCAGGTAGCGGTCGTACCCAGGGTCGAGCTCGCAAACAAACTCGAGCACGCCGTCGAGCAGCGTTGACTCGGCGCGGAGAAGGAGCGGGGACTCTGAAGCAGCCGGACTTTTGCTGCTCGAAGCCAACCCCTTGGCTCCGCCGATGACGACTTCGGCTTGATCCATTCGGCTGCATTTCAGTTCTTCTTCCAGCCGTGCGACACCGACCGCCGGAGTGATGATCTCGATTCCGCGTTCCGCGAATTGCCGGCGCACTTCAGGCGAAGCCATCCCATTCGTTTCCCACGGACCCCAATTGATCGCGACCGTGCGGCAAGGCCAAGCTCCACTCAGGTCGGCGGCGATCTTGTTCAGAACTTCGTTCGCCGCGGCATAGTCGGCTTGTCCGCGGTTACCAAAGCGGCCAGAAACCGAGGAGAAGAATGCCAGGAACTTGAGGCTATCCGGTCGAAGCCGTTGACTTAGGACGAATGCGCTGTTGACCTTGGTGTCGAAAACGCGGTCGAACGAATCGACCGTCTTATCCTCAATGAGTTTGTCTTCGATGACCCCCGCGCCGTGTATGACTGCGTCGAGCCGCCCGAAGCGGTCGTAGATGTCGTCGATAAACGCTGCGAAGGCATCCATGTCGCGCACATCGACTGCGAAGTAGTGCGCCTCGGAACCGAAGTGACGGAGTCGAGCCAGGGTGTCGCGAATCTCTCGCTCCGCGAGCAAGCGTGAATACGCGTGTTCCACCGTTGCCGGCTTGACCGTTTCGCCGAGAAGGCGCATGCGGTTGATGAGCGCCGCCTTGAGCTCCTTCGGCTCGACGATCCCGGCCGTATCCGACGCTTCCTCAGCGGCGGGGAGGGGCGACCGTCCAACGAGGATGAGCTTCGGTTGGCGCCGCTCAGCCAATCTCAAGGCCGCGAGGGCTGTTATCCCACGGGCGCCGCCGGTCAGGAGGACAACCGAAGAGGAGTCGAGCGCCAAGGCTTCCGCCATCGGCTCGGCATCGACGGGCGAATGCGTGAGTTGAAGCGTCAAGCGGCGAGAACCGTCGTAGCCGATCTCAACATGTTGATCCGCCGCGAAGACCTCGTCCAGCAAGTGGTTGGCCAGAGATTGAGGGCTTTCGCTCAAGCGCAGATCCACTGCTTTCGCGCGCACCTCGGGCCATTCGAGCGCAATGGTCTTCATCAGCCCGGCGATGGCGCCGTGACCCGGAAATCGCCCGTCGGCGGCCGCGCCGTCGGTCCAAAAAGAGCCGCCCATCCCCGTCGCGGCGATGACGCAAGCGCGGCGATCTTTCGCCTCGCGCAGCGACGAGCCGCCGGATTTGGCGAGATAGAACAAGCTTTTGGCGCTGGTCCGCACCGCTTCGCTCCAACCGGAGTGATCGAGTTCGGCGCTGGGCTTTGAAGCGCTCAACGGAAGCAAGTGAACGAGGGCTCCCAAGGAACCCTGGCGGGTCCTCGACGAGCTCCACGACCTCGGTCACGGCTTCAGCCGACCCGAGCGGCGCGGAATAAACGCCGGGTCCGGTCTCTTCAACCGATGCACCCGGCCGCACGAGGGCGGTTTTGTGGCCCCGACGCTCCAGCTCGACGACCAGCGCTTCCGCTATCCCGGTTCCGTCGTCGGTGATGAGAACGACGTGATCCTTCGAAGGGCCCTCGGAAACCGCCGTCAGCGGCGCCTCAATCGCCTTGAGGGTGTACCGCCCGATTTTCGAATCTCGACTCGCGTCCTCGTGGTGAGGCGCAGGCTCGGATGCGTGCGCCACGCCGTTTACGTGCGGCGTGGAGGTCGGTTTTGGCGCGGATTCAGGTACCTGGCCTGGTCCAACGAGCTCGAGCACCTGGTCGACGATGCCGCGCAAGGTGCGCACGCCCGCCAGCTTCTCCATCAGGCCTTCTTCGACGACGATGCCGGAAGCGCTGAAGCCCTGCTGAAAGGTGCCCAAGATCTCGACGCGCTTGATCGAGTCAATGCCGAGGTCGGCTTCCAAGTCGGAATTCAGGTCGAGCATCTCAGCGGGATACCCCGTACGCTCGCTCACGATCGCGAGCAGTTGCTCGACGAGCGCGTCCTGATTCATCCCGGCGCCGGCCTGCGGCGGCTCCTGCTCGAACGGGCGCGGATCGGGCGCGGCGGGCGTGTCAGCCTTCTCCCCTTGACCGTCGCTCAACTGATCCACGATGGCCTGCAGCGTGCGCATGGCGCTCAGCTTTTCCATCAGGCCTTCTTCGAGTCCGCCGCCGTCACCGGCGAACGACTGCTGCAGCGTTCCCAAAATCTCGACGCGCTTGATCGAGTCGATTCCCAGATCCGCCTCCAGGTCGGCGGTCAGCTCGATCATTTCCGTCGGGTACCCGGTCCTTTCGCTCACGATGGAAAGGAGTTGTTGGGTGAGCTCCTGCTTGTTGGGCCCGGAAGAGGGCTTTACGGCTTCACGAGCTACCGGCGCGGCGACGTCCGAGTTGTGCGCCGGAGGCGGCGACAAACGCGCCGGCTCGGCGAAGGCGGGCGTCGACGTTGCGGCGGCTTCTTCGGCTTTCTCCGGTTCTGAAGGCGCAAATCGGTCGAACGTCGGGCGGGGTTGGCGATACTGCTCTAGCGCCGCCGGCGGCGCTCCAAAGGCTTCGGCCTGCGTCGACCGTCCGGCTCCCGGCGTCGCGGAGTTTACACGCAGATATTCCAGCATGACCGTCTTCTGCGTATCGAGGAAACGCGTCATCATTTGCTGAAACTGCGCCATCGGGTCCGGCGACCCGTTTGAAGAGGCGGGGAGATCGGCGCCGCCAGGTCTTGACGTGCTTTTCATGGGGGACATAGAAGATTCTTTTCCGGTATGAGCGTGTGCGTTAGCTGCCGAGCCGTTCGCTTCGGGGCGATTTGACGGACGTTCTGGGGGCGGGGCCGCCTGCGGCGTCGATTTCGGAATCGAACCGTTGCCCAACGGCTTCGCGTCCGCGACGCCGTTGGGCCTTGAACCGTTGGGCCTTGAGCCGGCCGGCTCCGCAGACATGCCGTTTACCCGCGGGGAGACGGGAGCGCCGCCGCCGGCCGCAGCCGCGATCCGCTTTTGTGCGGCGGGAGCTGGCTCGGCCTGTGATGTGAGGCTCTTACTCGGAACCTTCTTGAGCGGTGTTGCGCGCGATCCGTTGACCATCCAAACCGACGGAGACAGCGGCGGCGCGCCGTATTCGTCTTCGATTGCGTTTAGATTCACTCGCCGACCGGTTCTTCCTTGGTAAAGCCGGTCGAGCTTGAGTCCGTAACCATGCGCGGCGAGCTGCCCCAACGAATGCAGCAGATTGGTAAGACCCGGCCGACCGGTGCTGTTCGTCGCGACGGCTACGCCGGGACGGTCGCCAAGTATCTGTCCGACCAAGCTGCTCAATACGCTGCGCGGACCCACTTCGACGAAAACCCGCGCTCCGGCTTCGTACATCGCTTCGATCTCGCGAACGAACTCAACCGGCTTGACGAGATGCTCCGCCAAGTGAGCGCCCACCTCGTCCGGCTTACCGGAGTACGGCGCGGCGGTCATATTTGAATAGACGGCGGTCTTGAGCTCGCCCACTCTCAGCTTCGATATGAATTCCGCCAGCGGCGCTTTCGCCGGTTCCACCAACGAGGAATGAAACGCGCACGCGACGGGGATCAAGCGCGCCGTGATGCCTTGGGAGGAAAATTGCGCAATCGCCGCCTCCACGGCCGTCCGCGATCCTGAGATCACGGATTGGCGAGGGGCGTTGGCATTCGCCAGGCAAACGCCGTCGATCGACTTGATGACTCGATTGACAGCGTCGGCGTCCGCTTCCACCGCCGCCATCGTGCCGGGCTCATCGCCCGCTCCTTCCACGATGAATCGGCCGCGCGCCTCCGACAGCGCGATCAGGTCTTCGACATTGAAAGCGCCCGCGGCGGCCAACGCAACGTACTCCCCATAACTGTGGCCCGCCAGCATGTCCGCCTCGAGGCCGAATTCGGTCAGCAGGGAGAACATCGCAAGGCCGGCGGCGCCTAAGGCCGGCTGAGCGACGTTGGTTTGCGTCAGCAATCGACTCCGTTCCCGCTTCTGCTCGCTGCTGAAGCTGTTCGGCGGAAAGACATAGGAACTCAGCGGCTGCGGCAGTTTCCCAGCGAGCGCCGCGTTCGCCGTTTCGAATGCGTTTCTGATCTCTGGGAAATAGATCAACAAGTCCTGGAGCATGTGCGGGTATTGCGACCCTTGCCCCGGAAACAGGAACGCCAGCTTCCCCGATGCGGCCGGCGGCCGCTCCGCAAAATAGATGCCGCGGGGATCGTTGATCTCCGCATCGCCGGCGGCGAGCTTCGTTCGCGCCCAACCTAGCTTCGTTTGAAGATCGCTCAACGACCCGGCGACGATCGCCAACTGCAATCGATCTGCGCCGCGCGCGCCGCTTTCTTGCGCCGCTTTCCACGCCGTGTAGGCAAGGTCGCGCAGCGGAGGCTTGGCCTTCGCCACGAGAGCTTGCGCCCACTTGTCGATCGCGCCCGAGAGTTCCGCACGGCTCTCGCCTCGCCAGATGAACAGCTCCTCGGGCCACTCCATGCAGGGCGCCGTCGGCGAGTCGGCCGGATCACCGGCGTACTCTTCCATGACGATGTGGAAATTCGTGCCGCCGAAGCCGAACGCGCTCACGCCCGCGCGGCGGGGAGCGTGGTCGAGATTCCCCAGCCACGGACGCGGCTCGGTGTTGACGAAGAACGGCGTTTCCGGGAAATTGGCCTTGGGATTGGGATTGTCCACGCCCAACGTCGGCGGCAGGACCTTGTGCTGCAGGGCCAGAGCGGCCTTGATGAGACCAGCGGCTCCGGCTGAGCACTTCGTGTGCCCGATCATCGATTTGACCGAGCCGATGGCGCAGCTTTGGGTCGCTGCTTGCGCTTCGGAGAATACGCTCGTCAGCGCTTGCACCTCGGCGCTGTCGCCGGCGACGGTGCCGGTGCCGTGCGCCTCAACCAAACCGACGCTCGCGGGCGAGACGCCCGCTTTCGAGTAGGCCCTGCGCAATGCGCGAGCCTGCCCCTCCGGCCTGGGCGCCGTCAGTCCGCGATCGCGGCCGTCGCTGGAACTGCCCGCGCCCTTGATCACGGCATAAACGCGATCCCCGTCGCGCTCGGCGTCTTCGAGCCGCTTGAGGACGAGAATGGCGACGCCCTCGCTGATCGCGATTCCGTCCGCGGTTTCATCGAAGGTGCGGCAGCGTCCGCGCGGGGACAACGCGTGCGTCTTGCTGAAACAGAAAAAGGTGAAGGGGTTTTGCATCGTGTCAAAGCCCCCGACGACAACCATGTCACTCGTACGGGATTCGAGCTCGTTCAACCCCGCCGCGACCGCGGCCAGCGACGAAGCGCAGGCGGCGTCGACCGTGTAGTTGCTTCCGCCAAAGTCGAACCGGTTCGCCACGCGCCCCGCGGCGACGTTCGCGAGGATTCCGGCGAACGAATCCTCAGTCCACTCGGGCAGCAGCTCGCCAAGGCGCTCGAGGATTTCCGCCGAGCGCCCCTTGAATTCGGGCAAGTTTTCGAGGACCGGAACAAAGGTCCGCGCTCCGTACCCGAGTCCCAAATCGGCTGCTCCGCCGCCGGCGCCGAGGATTACGGAGGTTGTTTCGCGGTGGTCCTTCCGATCGAGGTAGCCCGCATCGGCTAACGCCGCCCGAACGACTTCCAAGGTCAGCAGCTGGGCCGGCTCGATTGAGCGCAGCGTCGCCGGCGGCATGCCGTAGCGCATCGGGTCGAACGCCACATCGTCGAGGAACCCGCCCCATTTCGAATAGATCTTGTCTTTCGCTTTCGGGTCCGAGTCGAAGTAGGTCTCCCAGTCCCAGCGCTCCTTCGGAATCTCCGTGACGGCGTTGACCTTGCCCAGAATGTTCGTCCAGTAGCTTTCCAGATCCGGCGCTTTGGGCAGCAGGCACGCCATGCCGATGATCGCGACGTCGGAGGAAGTTGCGGGGCCGGCCTGCGCTCTTGGCCTTCTGAATTGCTCCGATAGAGCGTTAAGCTTTTCCGTCCCGCCTACGCTGATTTCTTGGTGAAGAGCTTCAATCGTACCCGTGGACGTGTGCAGAGCGGCGACCTGGCCGATCATGTACATGCCCTGCTCCACCTGCTCGCCTTCATTCACCGACACAAGCTTGGGAGCCGTCGGCTCGCCGTAAGCGGGATTGCGAGTCACTCCCTTCGAAGCGACGCGCAGCCGACCCATCGTGAGCTCTTCTAAAGCGATGCGAACTTCTTCGACGGAGCGGCCTTCTTTCGTAAGGCGCCGCTTTTCATTTGAAAACGCAATGGCGAAAGGCGTGTCCACGCAACGAATTGAATGACCCGGCCCGGTTTCGAGGAGCACCGTATCGATGCATTTCGTAGCCTGCTCCTGGAACGCCTTCTTAATTGCATTAGAAGCGACCGCTTCCTCGGTGAATAAGTAAGCGGTGCCGAGAAGGACGCCGACCTTGCCCCCTTTTTGGATGAGCGGAGCGGCGATGACGGAAACCATCGCGGCCGACAGCGCGTCGTGGACGCCGCCCGCGAATATCACATGAAACTCTTCGGCGCTCGCTTCAAATTCGGGCGAATCAAGGAGAACGTCGACCATCTGTTCCCAGAGAACAAAACTGGTGCGCGGGCCGACGTGCCCGCCGCATTCGCGGCCTTCGAAGATCACTCGGCGAGCGCCCTGCTGCACGAACATCCGCAGCAGGCCGGGCGAGGGAACATGCAGATAAGTGGAGATGCCTTCCCGCTCGAGCGAAAGCGCTTGATCCGGTCTGCCCCCCGCGATCAATGCAAAAGGCGGCTTGTAGGCTCGGACGGCCTCCAATTGCTCCTGGCGCAGTTCGGGAGGCACGAAACCCAGAATGCCGACTCCCCAGGGACGCGAGCCCAGTTGGCGTTGAGTCTCGGCTAAGACCGCTTCCACCTCCGGACCGCGCATCAAGGCCAAAGCCAGGAACGGCAGCGCGCCCCCGCTCGCCACGCGCTCGGCGAACTCGGGGACGTCGCTGACTCGCGTCATCGGTCCCTGCAAAATGGGGTAGCGCGTACCATTCGCCGCGGCCAGCTTCGAGCCCGCGGCAATCGGATTGAGATGTTCCGCCGCCTGGCATCGCTTGCGGACGTTCATGCGCAGCGCCTCGATGACGGGTCCGACGCGCTGGTACTTTTTCGCAAGCGAGGCCGCGAATCCGGCATCCTGTCCCAGCAGCCAAGCGTCCTGCTCGGTTTCCGTCCCCGCCCGCTCCGCCACTGCCCGCCGCCACTCGTCCAGCACTTCCGCCCTCGGGCGCGTATCCTCCGCCAAGCGGGCTTCCACCTCTCGCAGGTCCTTCACGACGACGCTTCCGAGCCGAAAGTACAGACGATAAGACTCCCCGAGCTCTTCGCCCAGGCAAACGGTCTCGCTGCCGTCCATCAAAGCGATTCGCGAGCGAATCAACTGTGATAAAGGAGACTCCCGAGTCAACGCCAACTGCCAATCGAGCACGACGCCGGCCGCGCCGGCGGCCGCGCAAGCGGCGGCGGTGTGCAGTCCGACGCCGCCGTGCGCCCAGACGGGGATCTTAATCCGGGCGGCTAAGCGTTGCAGCAGGATGAAAGTCGTTTCGTTTGCGATTCTTCCGCCCGCTTCGTTGCCTTTGACGATCAAACCGTCAAAGCCGGCGGCCTCCCCGGCGACCGCGTGTTGCACGGAACTGATCTCGAGAATGACCTTCGCGCCCTTTTCTTTCAACAAGAGAACGGCGTCCGCGAGACCCTCGGGTTCACGCGAGGTGAGGACGACCGTCCGCAAATGCTCCGGCCACGCCGCTGTCAGATTGCTGAGGAATCGTTGGTCGTCTCCGTCGATTTTGAGACCGAACGCGGCAGGTGACGCCGCTTGTAACTGCTTGATAGCATTCGCCGCCGCTTCCCAGTCCGTAACATATTCGAAATCGAGTATGCCGAGGCCCTTGGCGCGCTGAGTGGCGATCAAGACGGACGGGTCGAGCAAACCTGGGGTGACAGTGACGATTTGGAAATGATCCATCATTACTCCGTACCGCTCAGTTCGACCGCGGGGTCGGATCGCCTACGTGTGAATCACACGGAAGACAATCGCTTTTTGAACAAACCAGGGAGCGTTAGCGCTGGGGGATCAACAGCGAAACGTGGCGGCGCAGGCGACTGAGCCTACGCTTCCACCCCTTGACGCGCCTCGCCTGCCACAGTCTTCCGGGCCGAATATCGCATCTTCGAGTTTCTTACGCGTTGCGCAGGGGACGGAGGAGGGACGCAAGACGCATTCCAGAAACTTAGCAGCTATCAGCCGCTGATGCAATCTTTTTCGTGCCCCCGGTACTCGCCTCTGGTGGAAAACATTCATGTCGGAGAATGTACTTACCAATGGTTCTAACGCCTTTCGGCGCCGCTTTATAGCGTCAATTTGGAATCTTGCGAATTGGTCCAGTACCAAAGAACCGGTATCTTTAGCAGCCAACGAATTCAGGGGGTTAGGACGCTTCCTAGGCCGTGCTCTCGATTCCGGTTTCCGTGCGCGGTTCGGCCGAAAAAAACTCTTGCTTCGGAGCGCTAAGTAAGTTACGGTATACGTTCGCCGAGTCTGAACGGACCCCTCGCTATCGGTGGCGCATTGTTTCGATCGGGTCCGAGTACTTGCGGCGGTTGGAAGGGAGCCAACGCCGTCAATCCCGGTTTTCTCTTTTCTCAGCTCGGCTGAGCGGCAGTATGAGTCGAGGCCACGCAAATGCATGAACCCCAATTAAAACGGAAATATCCACAACTTTCTAGCAGGTCTATTTCACGAGAAGCGACGACCATAGTCGCCTTGTTGTCTCAGGCGCTCTTGACGGCGCTTTTCTTCACGCTGAGCGCGACAATGGTTGTTGTCGCGCCTTCGCCGGTGTGGGCGGTCGATCCGCCGCCGGAAGTTTGCAACGGCGTGGACGATGACGGCGACGGAATGATCGATGAAGGCTTCGACGTGGGAGGCGGCTTGCACGGTCCCCGACTACCAATGCATCCGGCACGTGCCAGACGGCCGGAACAAAGCAATGTAAGGCCGATACGACCGGCACGGAGTGCGTATTGGGTCCGGGCGTTACGCTCAATTTCGCGAGCGAAGAAGCGTTGGTCGCGGGCAGCATGAGTTGTTTTGACGGAGGCCGACAATGACTGCGAAACGATAGCTTAGCCGACGTGCTCGCGGATCCCGTTTGCGATGCCGGCTGCGATCGCCGGCGGCGAAGACCTCTGCAACGGGCTCGACGATGACCACGACGGCATCGTGGACAATGGCCGATTTTAACGTTGGCGCGTCTTGTTCATCGACCACAGCGTTCCCAGCCCTCGTAGGGGCGTGCGTGCGCACAGGTTCGATCATTTGCGACCCCTCCAATTCGTCACAGACGACTTCGATTTGCAGCGCCGCGCCAGGGACCCCGAAGGCTGAGAGCGGAAAGGCGGCATGCAAGGACGGGGTTGACAACGACTGCGACGGCTTGGTTGACCTTGCAGATCCTGATTGTGCGAACACCCGAGGTCTGTGACGGCGTCGACAACGACCTGGACGGCATCATCGACAACGGCTTCGATGTCGGCGCCGTGTGCTCCACCGGCTCCAGAGGTAATGGGCGCCTGTCAAGCCTCTGGCACGAAGATCTGCAACGCCTCCGGCAGCGGCACCCAGTGCAACGTCTTGCCGAATCTGCCGACACTCGAGACCGGGGCCGCTTGCAGCGACCTCATTGACAACGATTGCGACGGCTTGGTTGACGCCCTAGACCCCGACTGCGGCTCCGCCAGTGCGGCTGTGTCCTGCAGCTTGGTGTCGCTGAAGAAGAAGAAGGTGACCGAGCCGGCGACCTCCTGCGACGAGAAATACACGCTCAAGATCTCCAGTGCAGGCCTCGACCCGTCCCTGGTGCAGGCTGAGGTCATGGGCCTCAATGCCGACGGGACTTTGATCACGATCCCCGGATATCCCTCTTCGCTGCCGGTTCACGACGGCGATGAGCTGCACCTCAACAGCCGCACCGACCCCACCTCGATGGAAGGTCAACGCCAAAGGCAGATTCATCGACGACTTCGCACCGCTTCCGCTTGTGAAGGTCACCGCCAACACCGGACAGAAGGTCGTGGAGGCGTACTGCGCTCCCATCCCCTGGCTGCATGTCGTGAAGCCGGCCGGTAAAGACCAGGTGGTTTCGGCTTCAGAGGGCGACCTGGTGGATGTACTCGTGCCGATCCCGCGGGTGAATCCCAAAACGATCGCCATTGTCGTGGACGGCGTTGATCTGCTCGCCGCCCTCGGCATCGATCCGGCCGCGGATTTTCCGAATGCGGCCCGGCGGCGCCCCTCAGCGGCACAGCCGACATCAACGGGCAGATGGTCGACGTTAGCGATCTGGTCGTGAACGTCGCCCCGAACATCGACGTGTTGGCGGCGAACACCCTCACGATGAAGCTGTCTAACCTGGGCGGCGGCGGACACATCGTCGTCGTGAACGGCGATCCCTATGCGCCGGCGATTGGGCCTCCGACCAGCGCCCAGTGTCTGATCGACGACACGCTGGACGCGGGAACCGTGTCGGTTTTCGGCATCACCATCACGGCGCCGAATGAAGACGAAGTGGTGACCGAAGGGCCCGTCGACGTCGATGCGTCCATCGCTCACGGACGCATGATCTCCAGCGCCAAAATTCAGGGCCTTGATACGGACGTCAGCTCGCAAACCTGCGGCACCCTGAGCTTTGACGCATTCGGCCAAACGTGGTCCGTGGATTCATGCACGGTCGACGTCACCAAGCAACTCCAGCAAGCGAACCTGTCGGAAGCCCTCCAATTGGGAACGATCGACAAGGGCAAGAACAAGGTGACGGTCGGGGCGCAAGACGATCTTGCAAACACGACCTACGCGCAACGCATGTTCACCAGCGGAGTCGGAAGCACGGTCGCTCCTTTGGTTTCGTCCCTGTCGCCGCGGCAGCGGATGCAGGTCGAGAGCCAGTTGAAGCAGGAGCTTGGCAAAGCCTTCATCAACTCTCCGCCTGAGCTTCAGCCGCAGAGCATCGAGGTGAACGAGGACGGGGGGAGCATCGATCTCGCCTTCTCGTTCGGCGTCAGCACGGACGGCCTCAACAACTTCTTCCAATCGAGCTGCGATGTCGTGATTGCGGATGTCAAGTCAAAGGTTCAAGAGGCCCTGAATCAGCTCAGTTTCCCCTCCTTCGTGTTGGAGCTGCCGCTCGCTTGCGACCCCAGGATCTACACGGACCCCAACATCCTCACCCTTGACGGCCCACTTTCGTGCAACGTCATTCCGGAGACGGACATCATGACGGTTAAGGTCATCTTGCCCGACATCTTGTTCAATCTCAGGGTTCACGGCTACTGCAAGGATACGTTCCTGGGGGTCTGCGTCAGCGAGGTCGACATTGATCTCGGCGCAGGGCTGAACTTGCTCGACTTCGGCTTCCAATTCACGCTGGACGAAGATCTGGTGTTGAACGGCGGGTCAACCAGACGATCCCGATAGCATCTTCGGCACCCTCAATATCCCGACGCCAACGGGCAAGACGGACGTCAACTGCCTTTCCGGCTTCGCTTACGACGTCGCGGGATTCTTTACGGGGATCGACTTCGAGGACGCGTTAAGCGACGTGATTGCGGAAGTCTTCAAAGACGGCGATATCAACATCGACATCGCCGATGCGATTCGCGCGAACTCGCCGGATCCGCTCGAAGTCCAGAAGATCGAGGTCAACGAGCAGCTCATCGAAGCCGACGGCATCCAGGCGGAACAGGAGATTCTCAACATCGAGATCACGCCGGGCGGCTTCACCGGCACCATCGGCGCCACCTTTACCGTTCCGACTCCCGCAGCGGAAGGCTTTGAAGCCGTTCTGACCTCGCCGGCGGCTCCGGAATTCCCGATCGTCAACGCCAAGGAGATGTACTTCGCGGCGTCCGACGACATCTTTAACCTCCTGTTCGCCGCCATCGGCTTGCAAGGAGCCTTCACCACTTCCTGCGTGGACCCCGGGCTGACAATCGGAGACACGCTGCCTGCGGATTGCGAAACCTTGAGCGGCGCTGACCAGTTCCAAACGGACGTCGCGCAAGGGCGCTGCCATGGGGCGAAGGGAGACGACTGCAGCCTACTCGGAGGTCCGTTGTTCGGTGAGGAGTACTGGTGCACGGACACCAAGAACAATTTCACCAGCAAGAACATCAGCAAGGACACGGGACTGCTGTTCTGCGCCAACCAGCCCATCGCTCCGAGGACGCTCATCAAAGACAATCTCGTCACGGCGGACAAGGTCGAGGCGGAGATCCATGCCAACGACATGCAGATCACGATCGCGCTCGATCGCGACGGCGATCACCAGTTCGATCCGAATCAATTCTTCCCATTGGCCCAGGGCTGTCTGGGATTATTCGAAGACGTCACGAAGGACTGCAAGTGGTCCGACGCCTGCTTCGATCTCAACCTGGCGGCTAATTTCAAGGTCTCCGGGGGAGGCGGAAGTGCGCAGATCATTCGTACCGTCGAAAGCGTGACCGACTCGGTCGGCATGCAGTGCGCCGGCGGGTTCAATCTTGGAGACGGTCCGCAGTTGCTGACCGAGACCGGCACCTCGGGTCCGGTCACCACCATCGGAGAGAACATCCAGAATATCGTCAAGATATTCGAGGCGCTCGGTTTGGATCTGGGCGGCCTGGTGGCCCTCGACAACCTAACGGCGATCTCCATCGATGTTCCCGGCGAGGACAACGATTGCCCCACCTGCTCCGAATACGTCGGCGTGACGGGAGACATTCCGAAGATCCCGGCTCCATAGCGCGAGGGAGCCGTCCGGCTTCCCTTCGTTGAGGCGTCGCTCGCGACGCAACCATCCTTGACTGGCCCGGGCTTCGGCCCGGGCCAGTTCTATTTGTATGGGGAGTGAGCCGTTCCCACTTGCCAAAGACGGCACGCCCTCGCGCGGCCGATCCAGTGTGCGCGTTTCCCAGTGATGGCCGCGGAGATTGAAGCGCACGCTCGAATACGGGGCGGAGCGTCTGTTGCAGTCCATAGCGGCGATCGCGGGAACTCCAGAGAGTCTTTGAATCAGGGGCCCCTTTTGTCGGCATTGGTGAGGGCTTGACGCTGCCATCGACCGCCTCAAGAGCCTGGAATAGGGCGGATTCGATTGGACTTATCCCTAATCCAGGCGATTGTGACATCGGGAACCGCCCGCTAAGCTGCGACAGCGACGGGTGCAGGTCTCGAATTATCGAAAGTTCCTCGGGGGGATTTTGGGGGATCGCTTGCCGCTTTCTCAGCGGCGGGCTCGCGCTCCGTTTGGCAACGATCCATACAACGCAGTTGGAGGCGCCAGATGTTGGCTTTCAGGGGCAAGAGCCTCAGTGTCTTGAAGTATGTCCTCGTCGCAGCGACGGCGCTGCTCATTTCCATTCCCGCCGCAGCCCAAGAGGTTCGCGGTCGCGTGCAGGGAACCGTCACCGACAACAGCGGTGCGGTGATTCCAGCCGCGCAGGTGACCCTGCGCAACATCCACACCAACGTCCAAGTCGTCCGCCAGAGCAACGAAGTCGGCAACTACGTGTTCGACTACGTCTCGCCGGGCACCTATGAGCTGACTGTGGAGGTGGAAGGCTTCCGTACGTTCTTGCAGCAAAACATTCTCGTCCAGACGCGCGCCGACGTCACGATCAACGCCGCGATGGAAGTCGGCGCCGTGGCGGAAACGGTCACCGTCGAGGAAGCGCCCGTCGCCGTCAGCTTCAACTCCACCACGATGGAGACGACGATCGACACCAAAATGGCCAACGAGCTGCCTATCATCCACCGCAATCCGTTCCTGCTGGCGCAGCTCGACCCGGCCGTGCAGTACCGCGGCGGCAACGAGACCAGCCCCTACCACCACTGGGCCGCCAGCCAACTCGACGTCGGCGGCGACACCGCCTACAAAAACAGCGTGTTGCTCGACGGCGTGCCGCAGCTCGTCGGCGCCAAGGGCACCTACGTGCCCGCCATGGATGCGGTCAGCGAAGTCAACGTGCAGCAGAACTCGGTTGACGCCGAGTACGGTCACTCCGCCGGCGGGGTCGTGTCGGTGCAGATGAAGAGCGGCACCAACGACTGGCACGGCTCGGCCTACTACTTCGGCCGCAACCCGGTGCTCAACGCTCGTCCCAACCCGCTCACTGCGCAGGCCTCGATCGTGCGCCGCAACGTCTGGGGCGTCACATCGGGAAATCCCATCGTCAAGAACAAGGTCTTCAACTTCTTCGCCTACGAAGGCCAGAACACGCGCGAGCCGCGCACGCTGGCGCTGACCATGCCGACCAATGCCGAGCGCAACGGCGATTTCTCGAACAGCTTAAACAGCAAGGGCGGCCTGCGCGCGATCTACGATCCGTTCACCACGCAAATCACGGGGGCCAGCACCTCCACGCGGGAAGCGTTCGCCAACAACATCATCCCGGCCACGCGGCTCGACCCGACCGGCCAAATCATGTTCGGCGAAATGTGGCAGCCCAATCAGCCGGGCGACAACGCCTCCGGCGCCAACAACTTCCGCTTCACCTACCCGCAGCAGTTCAAGTACTACAACATCTCCGACCGCGCCGACTGGAACGTCAACGACAACGTCAAGGTCTTTGGACGGCTCAGCCGCTTTAAGACGACACAGAGCGACCCGGACTTCACCGGCGGGTCGGCGTTGCAGCCCATGGCCGGCAGCGCGCGCAACACATGGCAAACCTCCGGCGACGTGGTTTGGACGATCAACCCGACGACGGTCTTCAACGTGCGCGGCTCCTGGTCGAAAATCAACGACTCGTTCGCGGCGCCGGACGTCGAGATCGGGGCGGAAGGGCTGGACAAGCTGTGGCCCGGCAACAATTGGTACTCCTCGCACGTGGCCGACATCCCGGCCGTCTATCACCCGCAGCTCGACGTGCGCGCCGACACGCGGACGCAACTCGGCCGCTACGGCTTCTGGTATCAAGTGCCCAAGACCTACAACTTCGACATCAAGCTCTCGAAGCAGGCCGGCAAGCACTACTTGAAGTTCGGGACCCAATACCGCGCGCAACGCATCGAAGCGGCGCGCCCGCGCGGCATCCAGTTCGTCTTCCAGCCTAACGAGACCGCCGACACCTTCTTCGCTCCGAAGACGGCTGAAAACGGCGACGCCTATGCATCGCTCGCGCTCGGCGCGGTCAACACCGGCATCGTGCAGACCGTGCCGATCAATCGCGGTCACGCCGACGTCTACGGTTTCTACGTGCAGGACGACTTCAAGATGTCGCAGCGTGTAACGCTAAACCTCGGGGTGCGCTACGAGTACGAGACGCCGCTGCGCGATCCGGAACGGCGTCTGTCGATCGGGCCGGACTTCTCGCAAGGTTTGCCCGACCTGCAAGCAGCCGCCGGGCCTTTGCCCGACGAGGCGGCCGCCTTGCGCAACACGCCGCTCACCTACAACGGCGCTTGGGCCTTCACCAGCGACGACCAGCGCGGCTATTACCGGGCGCAGAAAGACATCTTCCTGCCCCGCGTGGGCCTCGCGATCCGGCTCGACAACCGCACCGCCCTGCGCATCGGCTGGGCGCGCTACGCCGTGCCGCCCATCCAAGACCGCGGTTCGGTCGATCCGCTGGGCTCGACGCCGTATCCCGGCTACACCGGCACGACCACGCCTCTCTCGGTCCTGGAGGGCATTCCCAGAACGCAGCTCGCCAATCCGTTCCCGACCTCCGGATCAAATCAGAATCCGCTCATCGTCCCGCGCGGCAAGAGCGCCGGCATCTACTCGGTGCTCGGCACCGGCGAGGGCGTCTTCGAGACGCAGCAATACCGCCAGGGCATCAACGATCGCTTCAACGTCACCATCCAGCGTGAGCTGTTCTCGCGGATCATCGCCGACGCGACATTCTTCATGAACTACGGGCACAACCACTCGCTCGATACGCAGATCAACAGCGCGGATCCGCGCATCGGCTATCAGGCTCAGTCGGCGACATCAGCGAGCGTCCCGAATCCCTACTACGGCCTCTCGACCGACATCATGCCCGGCGAGTTGGCCAACAGCAAAAACGTCTCGGTCAACCAACTCCTGCGGCCGTACCCGTTCTACAACAACGTCGAACAGTTGTCGATCCCGATCCGCGACGTGCGCTACAAGTCCTTCCAGTTGAAGGTGCAGCGCCCGTTCGCCAACGGTTTCAACTTCTTGTTGGGCTACAACTACAATCGCGGCCAGAGCAGCGCCTACTACGACGACGTCGACACTTTCGACCAAGTCACGACGCTGCAGAAAGACCCCAACCAGGGCCAGTCCTACACCTTCGGCGGCATCTACGAGCTGCCGTTCGGCAGGGGTCGAAAGTACGGCTCCGGCATGCACAAGGCGCTCGACTTCGTCGTCGGCGGCTGGTCGATGTCCGGCATCTACCGCTACGTCACCGGGGCGTTGCTGAAGTTCAACACGCAACTCCAGCTCAGCGACGACGTCAAGCTCGACAACCCGACGCGCGAGGAATGGTTCAACACCAGCGCCTTCGCGCGGCAGCCGGCGTTTACGCGCCGCACGAACCCGTGGTTCGTCGACGGGGTTCGCGGACCCTATTTCTCGAACGTCGATATGACTTTCAACAAGAAGTTCGACATTACCGAGAAGGTGGCCCTGGAGTTCCGCATGGAAGCTTACAACCTGACCAACTCGTTCATGGGCGCCGACCCCTCGACCGACGTCAACTCAGGCAGCTTCGGGCAAGTCAACACGCAGCTCGCGACGCAGTCGGGCCGCGAGTGGCAATACAGCGCCAGATTCATCTGGTAGCCGAAGATCAGCGACTGAATTGAGGGCCGCGGCGGTTCGCCGTCGCGGCCTCTTCACTTTAGGCGCGTCCGTAAATCGGCAGCAACGCGCCGCTCACGTCCGCCGCGTCTTCGCTCGAAAGCCAGACCATCTGTCGGGCGATCGCCTCCGGCTTCACCCACGCGGAGAAGTCCGCGTCGGGCATAGCCGCGCGGTTGGCCGCCGTATCGATGACGCTGGGCAGCACCGCGTTGACGGTGACGTTCGAGTCTTTCGATTCGTTGGCCGCGATCTCGATCAGCGCGTGCAGTGCGGCTTTCGAGACCGCGTACGCGGCGACGCCCGCAGGACGCTCGACACCTGCCCGCGACCCCACGGCGACCACCCGCCCCCAGCCGTTCTTCCTCATCCGGGGAAGCACGGCGCGAAGGACGTAAAACGCGGCGTCCAGGTTCATGGCCATCATCCGCCGCCAGACGCCCGCATCGGACTCAGCCGTCGAGCCCATCGCAAAACCGCCCATGACGTGCGCCAGAATGTCGACCTTGCCCGCCAGTTCCGCGGCCTGCTGAACCGCTTCCGCGGCCGCCTCGGCGGAGGTCAAATCCGCCGCCAGCGCGTGATAGCGTGCAACGCCAGGGCGCTCAGGCTTCGACCGCGACACGCCGACCACCGTCGCCCCCGCCTCGAGATACGCATCGACCACAGCGGTCCCCAGCCCGCCGCTCGCCCCCGTCACAAAAGCGACACGCCCTGTTGGATTCGTCATCCCTCCAGGGTAGCGAGAGCCGGCAAGCGGCGAGGGACAGCGCGCTTGCCAAAACAAGCGCCGGATCGAAATGTCGCGCGACTAGTAGAATCTTGAGATGAGAAATTCAGCCCTCGCGCTGGTCTTGTGCCTGCCGGCCCTGCTTTCGTGCGGCGGATCGGGCGTCCCCGGCGAAGGCGGCGGCCGGCAATACATCAGCATCGGCACTGCGCCTCCGGGCGGCGCGTTCTTCGTCGTCGGCGGGGCCCTGGGAGAAGTTCTCAATCAATTTGGGGGCGACCACTGGGAGGTCACATCCGAAGCCACCCAGGGCACGATGGAAAACATCCGCCGCCTCGACTCGGGCGACCTCGACTTCGGCATGGCCAACGCCGCGATCACCTACTTCGCCGTGCGCGGCGAAGAGGGCTGGGACAAGGCCTACGCGATGCGCTCGGTGATGACACTCGCGCCAAACGTCGCGCTGTTCATTGCGCCCAAAGGCTCCAGCGTCAAGGCTATCGCCGACCTCAAAGGCAAACGCGTCGTCATCGGACCGGCGGGGGCGGGCTTCGAGTTCTTCGTCAAGCCCATCCTCAACGCCCATGGCGTCAGCTACGACGATTTCACCGCCTTGAACGGTCCGCAGAGCGCCGCCGTCGACATGCTCTCCGACGGCTCGGCCGCAGCGGCCTTTCTCGGCGGCGCCGTACCCACGGCCTCGATCACGCAGGCCGCCAGCTCGCAAGACATCTATTTCATCCCCTTCGATCCCGCCGTCAAACAGAAGCTGATCGCCGATTATCCGTTCTTCGAGGCGGCGACCATTCCGGCGGGAACGTACCGCAACCAGGAACAGGACTTCGAAGGCCTCAATGTCGGCTCCATGCATCTGATCACGGCCGCGAGCGTCGACGAGCAATTGGTCTACGACGTCACCAAGACGCTCTACGAAAACCGCCAAGCCGTCGTCGAAAAGCACGCCGCCGGCCGTGCGATCAATGCAAAAAACGTTGTCAAGAAGACCGGCACCGAGTTCCACCCCGGCGCTATCCGCTACTATCGCGAGATCGGCATCTGGCCCGAGGACGGCGAATAGCGGGCGGCGCCAAGAGCGACTGCGCAACGCCTAGATGAAGCTCCTCACTCAAATCTTGTCCGTTGCGCTCGGCCTCTTCACGATCTGGGAGGTCAACTACCCGATGCTGACGCCGAAGGGCGAAATGGCGATTTTCGCCCTGCTCGGCATCGTTCTATGTTTTCTCGAGTTTCCGGCCCATCCCCGCGTCAAGGACAAGCCCGCCTTCAAGACGCTCGACCTCGTGCTGGCCGCGCTTGCAACCTTCTGCTGCGGCTACGTCCTGATCCAGACCGAGCCGGCCTTTCAGCAGCACTGGCTGGGCGGAAGTTCGCTCGGGGACCGCGCCGGCGTCGAGCAGTCGCTGGATTTCCTGGTCGGCGGCATCGGCATCCTGATCGTCCTCGAGGTGACGCGGCGCTCGATCGGGCTGGCGCTGCCTTTACTGGCCTCCTTTTTCATCGCCTACGCCTGGCTCGGGCCGCATATGCCGGGCTGGTTCTTCCCGCATCGCGGCTACGGCTGGAACCGCATCGTCTCGACGACGTTCCTGCAAAGCCAAGGTGTATTCGGCATCGCGCTCAGCGTGATGTTCACCTACGTCTACCTGTTCGTCATCTTCGGCGGCTTCCTGGAGGCGACGGGCGCGACGCAGTTCATCATCGACCTGGCTAAGCGCATCTTCAGCAAGAGCACCGGCGGCCCGGCGAAGGTTTCCGTGCTCAGCAGCGGTCTGATGGGTTCGCTTTCAGGCAGCGCCGTGGCCAACACCGCCGCCACAGGGACGTTCACCATCCCGATGATGCGGAGCTCCGGCTTCGAGGCGCATATCGCCGGGGGCATCTCCGCCGCGGCCAGCTCCGGCGGCGCGCTCATGCCGCCGATCATGGGCGCGGGCGCCTACATGATGCTCGAGATCATCGATCCGCCGGTGACGTATCTCGAGATCATCCGCGCCGCCCTGTTGCCCGCGATTCTTTACTACGCGGCGCTGCTGCTGATCTGCCACTTCTATGCGAAGACCATCACCAGCCGCCCCGTCGGCGAGTCGGTCGCGAAAGACGGCGCCGGCCTGCTCGAAGGGTCGATCTTCTTCGGCAGTCTCGCGGTGCTGATCCTGTTGCTCGTGATCGGGTACACGCCCTTCCGCGCCGTGTCCGTCGCGATGGCGCTGATCTTGGGGATGAGCTGGCTGAGCGAGCGCACCCGCATCGGCCCTCGATCAATGCTCGACATCTTCGTCAAGTCCGCCCGCAACGGCGTCGCGCTGGTGGCGGCATCGACCTGCGTCGGCATCGTCATCGGAGTCGTGACGCTGACCGGCGTCGGCACGCGTTTCGCGAGCCTGTTGTTGCCGATCGCGCAGAACAATTTGATGGCGGCTCTGGCGCTGATCATGACGGCCTCCATCGTGCTCGGCATGGGCCTGCCGTCGGCTGTCTGCTACCTGCTGCTGGCGACCATCATCGGCGCCGCCGCTGAGCCAGTTGGGCGTGGTTCCGCTGGCGGCGCATATGTTCATCTTTTACTTCGGCATGATGTCGATGGTGACGCCGCCTGTGGCGCTGGCCGCGTTCACCGAGCGCTTCGATTGCGAAGGCGCCGATCATGGCGACTTCGATGGCGGCGTTTCGCTTCTCGCTGGTGGGGTTTTCGCTGCCCTACGTGTTTGTGGCGCAGCCGCAGTTGCTGATGTTGTCCGCCGACGGCTCGCCCGCGCCCGTTTTTGAAATTGTGGTGGCGTTTCTGATGGCCTTGATCGGCATCGTGCCGCTTGCGGCCGGCGTCGCCGGCTACTTCTTGAATCGCCTGAATTGGGCTTCAAGGGCATGGTTGCTTGCGGCGGCGGTACTGATCCTGTATCCCTGCGGACCGATCGGCGAGTTGATGATCGGCTGGCCGAACTACGTCGGGTTCGCCATTTTGACGACCGTAGGCGTGATGAACTAGGAGAGCGCCGAGAACAGCCGAGAATCCCGCAGCCACCTATTGATGCCTCGCAAACTCGTCTATCTCGCCCTCATTGCGCTGACGATCCTGCACCAGGACTTTTGGCTGTGGGACGATCCAACCCTGGTCTTCGGCTTCTTGCCGGTCGGCCTCGCCTATCACGCGGGCTATACGATCGTCGTCGCGGCCGTTTGGTATCTGGCCTTGAAGTTCGCCTGGCCCGACGCCGCAGTCCGCTTCGCCCAGCGCGGATGACCCTCCCGCGGAGGGCGGCGAGTGACGCAACTCCTCATCATCTGCGGGTACCTCTGCCTCTTGCTGGGCCTGGGGTACGTGACGAGCCGGCTGTTCCAAGGCACGGCGCGCGACTACTTTCTCGCCGGCCACACCATCGGACCGGTCATGCTGCTGATGTCGGTCTTCGGCACGACGATGACGGCCTTCGCGCTGGTCGGCTCGACGGGCGAAGCCTACAGCTCCGGCATCGGAGTCTACGGCACGCTGGCCTCATGGTCGGCGCTGGTCCATGCGGGAGTGTTTTTCTTCGTCGGCATCCGGCTTTGGGCGATCGGCAAGCGCTACGGCTATCTGACGCAGATTCAATACTTTCGCGACCGCTTCGAGAGCGACGGCATCGGCCTGCTGCTGTTCCCGATCCTGGTCGGCCTGGTGATCCCCTACCTGCTGACCGGCCTGCTGGGCGCATCGAGCGTGGTGGGGGCCCTCACGCGCGGCGCTCTGCCTGAGACGTTCGCCGCCACCGCCGGCGCGGTCCCGGCGTGGCTGACGAACCTCGTCATCTGCGGGGTCGTGATGACGTACGTCTTCTTTGGTGGGCTGCGCGGAGCCGCCTGGGCCAACACCTTTCAGACGGTCGTCTTCCTCGTCGCGGGAGTGACGGCCTTCGTCCTCATCGCGAGCAAGCTCGGCGGGGCGTCGGCCGCGTCCCAGGCCGTGCTGGCCGCGCATCCGGACAGGCTGATGCGCGCGGACTCGATCTCGCAACTCGAGTTCTTCACCTACTGCCTGGTGCCGCTGTCGGTCGGCACGTTCCCGCATGTCTTCCAGCACTGGCTGACTGCGCGCTCCGCCAATGCCTTCAAGCTGACCGTGGTCGCGCACCCGCTGTTCATCCTGATCCTGTGGCTGCCCTGCGTGCTGATTGGGGTATGGGCGACGGCGGCGATGCTGCCCAACGGCAATCTTGTTGTGCCCGCCGCCCATCCGCCGAACACCGAGCTGGGCCTGATGGTGGAGGCGCTGACCGGCCCGGTGATCGGGGGCTTTCTCGGCGCCGGCATCCTCGCCGCCATCATGTCGTCGCTCGACTCGCAGTTCCTGTGTGTCAGCTCGATCTTTGCGAACGACATCGTCGGCCACTATGTTCGCCGCGACCGCATCGACGACCGCACACGCGTGGCGCTTGGCCGCGTCTTCGTCGTTCTCGTCGTGGCGACGACCTATGCGCTGTCGTTGACCGAGCCGCGCAGCGTCTTCGCGCTCGGCGTGTGGTGCTTTTCCGGCTTCGCCGCGCTGTTCCCCTTGGTCGTGGCCGCGCTGTACTGGCGGCGCACCACAAAGGCCGGCGCTTTCGCCTCCATCCTCGTAACGGCCGCCGTCTGGCTGGCGCTGTTCGGAGCCAGCGGCTACGGCGCCGACCGCGGCTATCTGTTCGCCGGGATGATGCCGGTGGTCACGATCTTCGCGTGCTCGACCGCCGCTCTGGTTCTGGTCTCGCTGTTGACCGCGCCGCCTTCGGGCGCGACGCTGAGAAAGTTCTTCCCCGCCTAAAAGGGCTGATGCGGATCGTCTATCTCACGGCCGGCGCAGGGGGCACCATCTGCGGTAACTGCCTGCGCGACAACGCCCTCGCCGCCGCCCTGCAGGCGCAGGGGCACGACGTCGTGCTGCTGCCCATCTACACGCCCCTGCGCACCGACGAGGTCAGCGTCGCCGCGCACGACGTCTACATGGGCGGCGTCAACCTGTACCTCGGGCTCAAGTACCCCTGGGCCGCCAAGTTGCCGAGCTTCGTCCACCGGCTGCTCGACAGCCCGGCGCTGCTGCGCCACGTCTCCAGGTTGGCGGTCAAGACGCTGCCCGAGGATCTGGGCGCGATGACCGTCGCCACCCTGCGCGGCGAGGACGGGCCCATCGCCGCCGAGATCGCGCCGCTCATCAAGGCGCTCAAGCAGCTCGAGCCCGACGTCGTCCACTTGACCAACACGATGCTGGCCGGCCTGGCGCCGCCCATCAAACGCGAGCTCGGAATCCCGATCATCGCGTCGCTTCAAGGCGAGGATTACTTTCTCTCGAACCTGCCCGATCCCTATAGCGCCGAGGCGTTCGCCGTTTTGCGGGTGATGGCCGATTCGATCGATGTGTTCTCCGCGCCGTGCCGCGACCACGCCAAGACCATGGCGCCGCTGCTGGGCCGCAAGGCTCGCGACATCGTCATCGTCCCGCCGGGCATCGCCGTCGACGACTTTTCGCCCCGCGAGCCGCGCGACCCTGCTGAGTTCGTCGTCGGATATCTCGCCCGCATCGCGCCGGAGAAGGGCTTGCACCTGCTCGTCGACGCCGTGCGCCATATCCGCGATCACGAGAAGCAGGGAATGCCGCCGGTCAGACTGCGCGTGGCCGGTTGGCTCAGCCCCGAATACGAAGAGTATCTGCGCGGCGTCGAGGACAAGGTGCGGCAGTGGGACCTCACTGACCGCTTCGAATGTCTGCGCTACATCGACCGCCCGAGCAAGGTTGAATTCCTGCGCTCGCTCGACGCCTTCTGCGTCCCCACGACCTATGGCGCGCCCAAAGGGCTGTATGTGCTCGAAGCCTGGGCCTGCGGCGTGCCCTGCGTGCAGCCCGACATCGGCGTCTTTCCTGAGCTGACCGAAACCACGGGGGGAGGGCTGCTGTTCGAGCCGCGCAACTATGAGAGCCTGGTCGTGCAGCTATTGCGGTTGCGAGACCGCCCGGCTGAAGCCGCGAAACTAGGCGAGCGCGGCCGCCAGGGGACGCTGCAGCACTACACGGCCGCTAAGATGGCGGCGGCGACCTTCGACCTGTACCGTACGCTGACTCATGCCTAACGAATACGTTCACCGCCGGCGCGTGCACTTTATCGACACCGACGCGGCCGGCATCATCCACTATTCGAACTACTTCCGCTACATGGAGGAGGCCGAGACGGAGTTCCTGTTCCGCTGCGCCGACGAGGCCGGCGTGCCGCGCAGCAAGTTCTTCATTGCGCCGCGCGTCAAGGCCACCGCCGAGTTCGTCAGGCCCGTGCGCTTCGGCGACCTCATCGACATCCATCTCAAGGTCGACCACCTCGGCCAATCGTCCATCGGCTACGCCTTCGACTTCCGCCACGAGGGCGAACAGGTGGCGCACGGGAGCCTCCGTATCGTTTGCGTCGAGCGCGACGAAAACGGCAAATACAAGCCCACGCCGATCCCCGAAGCCCTCCGCGCCGTGCTGACTATGGTTTAATCTTGATTCGACGGACGAATCTCACCATGAAGCGACTTTCCCTCACTGCCCTGTTCATCGGCCTGCTGGCCGCCTTTTGGACGCTCGGCGTCGACACGTCCAAAACGGTCGCCGCCGCGGCGAATGTGACCGGCCAGGGTAAGTATCAGTTCCGGCTGCTGTATGACTCGAGCAGCCTGCCCGCCGAGGCGCAGACGGTGCTTGAGAAAGCTCATGGCGGTTTCGCCGTCGATCGCCGCCCCGGCAAGGGCGAGACCTACTTCGCGTTGCCCGGCGCGGGCATCATCAAGATCAGCTCCGACCTGAAGTCGATCAAGATGGTGCCGACCGACGCGTCGATGCGCGACACGAACATGCACAACGCGACGATCTGGACCGAGGGCGGCGAGACATTTCTCACCTTCCCCGGCAACGAGTCGAACGCCGTCTACACGACCACGCTGGACGGCAAGCTGGTGAACACGCTGGGGCCGCCGTCAGCGTCTCAGGACCTCGGGCACCCCAACGTGTCGAAGTACTTCAGCGACCCCAAGAACAAGTTCATCCCGACTGACACCGAGTATCTCGACGGCCTGCTCTACATCACCACCGGCTACTCGCCGCTCGACTACGTGCTGACGGCGAAAATCTCGACCAAGCCGTTCAAATCCGCGTGGTACGATCTGGCGTTCGGCGGCAAGGGCCATGGCCTGGGCGAGTTCGGCACCGGCCACGGCATCACGATCCCGCCAGGAACGAAGCGCATCGACGTCTCCGACCGCCCCAATTCCGAGATCGACCGTTTCACCCGCTTCGGGCAGTACATCGAGACGCTGCAGACGCCGCTCGGCTCGCTGCCTTGCGACATCGACTATCTCGGCGACTTGGGCATCGTCGGCGCGCTGCGCGGCCCCGACACCTCCAAAGGCGCGCCGATCTACTTGTTCGAGAAGGACCAACTGGTCTCGACGATCATGATCAAGGAGGACCTGGGCTTGGAGCATTTCACCCATGTCCACAATGCGACGATCCGCGAGATCGGCGGCAAGCTGTACGTCATCGCCCAAGCCTGGAACCCGGGCGACTTCGCCATCCTCGAACAGGTGATGTAGTCCCGTCGGGGCCGCGCGTCAGCGAGCGGACGCCCCCACAATTCGGATGCGCGGCTGATTGGCGCTAGCGTCGGCGTTTCTTCTTGTTCTTGCCTTCGTCAGGCGGCTCGATGATCTTGAAGTCCACCTCGATCTCGGTAAGAACTTCGACTTTTGCGCCGTTCAGCAGAGTGGGCTTATAGCGCCATTGGCTGACGGCTTCGATCGCGGCTGTCACCAGCAGCGGGTCGCCTTCGATGACGCGCAGATCCTTGACGACGCCGTCGGTCCCGATGACGGCTCGCAGCAGCACGCGCCCGGCGACGTGCTGTTCCCAAGCTTCAAGAGGGTAGGCGGGCACCACGCGATTGAGCAACCTGGCCGCCTGCACTCGCCCCCCCACCATGATCGGCTTGGGAACCGCGGGCGGTCGGATGCCCGCCATTTGCGCGAAATCGGCCCGTAGGCCGCCGATCACGCCTCCTTGCGTCCCTTCCGGGGGCCGCAACGCCGACACGGACGGCGCTTCCTCGTCGATGAGGGCAATGTCGCGGGGGATCTCCCGCGGTTGCCGCAAAACCGCGTCGAAGCGGTGAATCGGGGCCTGGGGGGTGACCTTGACTGTCGGCGGAGGAGGAGGCGCGGGGGGCGGCGGGGGCAGCAACAGCGTCGTCGCGCGCCCAAGCATCTCGAGAGGCAAGCGATAGGTGTAAAACAGCGGCAAGACCAAAAGCAGCGCCACGAAGGCGCATTGCAAGATCAGCGACACGCCGAGGCTCCACGCCCGCCGGAGCGGCGGTCCCGACCCCAACATGCTCTGCTCAAACATACCTTCAGCGCTAAGGCGCGCTCGGCCGCCGAGAGTTACGCGCCCGAAAATTTACGAACCGGGGTTGAATATCACCTAAGATAGCGTGGTACAGGAGCCACATTGATGCGTGTCTTGACCGTTTTTTGTATCGCAGCCCTCGCGGGGTGTTCTTTCTTGAGCCCGAGCAAGGACTCCGAGAAGCCTTCCGAGACGACAGAAGGGGTCGATCCATCGAAGGACCCGTTCGGCGCTCTCAGCGCCCTGGCAAAGGTCGGCTCGGAACTCGGAGACTTGCAGGACGATCTGAAGAACCAGGTCGACGTCGAGACCCTGAACTTCAGGGAGCTCATCAAGGCGTTGCCCGACGAGTTCGACGGCTGGACAGCGTCGGAGCCGGAGGGTTCCACGAACAAGATGGGCGATTTTCAGGTGAGCACGGCCCAGCGGACCTATACCAAGGGCGACTCGACGGTCACGGTCAAGATCGACGACTGGGCGTTCCATCAGGCGCTATACATCCCCTTCATGATGGCTTCGAAGTTCAGCCAAGAGAGCACGAGCGGATACAACAAGGGCATCACCGTCGGCGAAGACCCCGGCCGGGAAGAGTACGACACCAAGCAGCACAACGGCGAGCGCTCCGTGCTGCTCCATAAGCGCTTCCACATCAACATCAAGATTCAGAATGCGCCGCCGGAGACGTTCGACGAGTTCTGGCCGCAGGTCAAGAAGGACGAGTTGCCCGAGCCCGAGAAGAAGGCTTAGAAGGACGGGAAGAAGAAAAAGTCGACCCCGCGGGCTTCGGGATGGCGGATGCGTCCGCCCAAGTGCGCCGCCCAAAACATCACCCACACGACCATGCCCATGGCGAGCGTCAGCACGTATCGCAGCGCTATCGAGGGCCTTTCGCCTTGGGCTTCTTGGAGCAGCCCGACCAGCGCCACGGCGCCGGTCAGCATGGCGACGATGAAGCCCACGCGCGCGATCAGGGCGTGGCTCTCGACCAGCGCCTCATCCACGTCGGGCTTCATCAAGTCGTAGGCCTCGCCGCCTGTGAAGTAGGAGGCCGCGGCCGCCAGGGCGACGAAGATCGCGAACGCCGAGCCGAGGCGGAACAAGGCCTCCGAGCGCGTCGCCGCGCCGGCCGCTAGCGTGACCAACGCGAAGAACGCACCCACGATCGGGATATGCACGAGCACGACGTGCCAGTGTGCGGCGTTCATCCCGAGGAAGGTCACTTGCGCCCTTTGCCTACTTCCGTCCGGTCGTCACGGCGCTCGCCGGGTCCGCGCCGGCGTCGACTTGCTTGTAATCGAGCTCCGAGCCGCCCATCGAGTGCGGGATCAGATACGCGCCGGTCATCACCACGGCGGCCAGCAGGACAATGACCCGGCTGATCGCTTCCTTCTTCTTGGCTTTGAATCCGATGACGGCGCACGCGACGACCCAGCTCATCCACATGACGAGCATCTTGTTGTCGGTCCAATCGCCTCCCGCCGGGAACCCGGTCCAGTAGTCTCCGAAGGCGTACTTCTGAACGATCGGCCCCAGCACCATGCCGCCCAGCGTCATGCCGCCCAGCGCAGTCCAGGCCCAGAAGCGCATCGCGTAGGGTGAGAGCAGAGCGCCCAGGCCGGCGCGCATGCCGATCAGCACCGAGAAAAACATCATGGCCACATGCGGCCAAAGGATGCCGCCGGGCACGTTGTCTTTGAAGCGCATGACGACGTCCTCGCTCCGCGGAATCTTGACCGTCTCGCCCTCGGGCTTGAACAGCTCGATGTAGTATTCGAGCTTGCCCGCCGCCGGCTGCGCCGGCAGCTTGCCGATCAGCCCCTCTTCGCCGTCGTATTCTCCACGTTCCATCGGAACAGCCTCGAATTCGTCGCTGGTGCGGAAGCGCTTCCAGAACAGCGTCGCCTCGGCGCCGTTGCCGGGGTCGGGCAACACGACGCGAGCGGCGTCGTTGGTCTTGTTCGACCAGTCGCTGCGAATCAGCTTGTAGCTGTAGGTGCGCCCGCCGGCCTCGAATTCGCCTTTGCGAGGGTAGGTCGGCCCGGTGGTGCGCTGGTAGACGATCGCGGCGAGCATGATGATGACGGCGCCGATCCACAACATCGTGCGCACCCACAGCGAAGGTTTCTTCTTGGAGGCCATTGTGCGGCCCTCAGTATATTTCGGAACGCTGGTAGAGGACAGGGCTAGTAGAGGACAGTGAAAGTGTCGTCTTGATTGGCGACGACGGCGCCGAAGCTCCAAGGCGGCGCCGCGCCGACCCTCACTGATTCGCCCAGAGGCGAGCCGTCCGGACCGTAGGCCTGGTAATGCAGAACGCCGCTCTTGCCCCAGCCCGGGACTTCGGTCCACAGCAGCAGCGTCTCGCCGCGGCTGTTGCGCGCCAGGCGCGGGTGCTTGCGCTTCTTCCCTTCGCCCGGCGCGGCGACGGGGTCGCTCCAGCTTTTCCCGTCAGGTTCAACGTGGGAGAACAAGACTTGACCGGCGGTCTCCCAGCCGGCGAGCAGACCGTCGCGGGTTCCGACCAGCGCCATGGAGCTCATCGGGCAGGCTGAGATTTCCCATTCGTCGAGACGCGCGCCCCGAAATTTTTCTTTGCCCGCTCGGGAAAACATCAAGTACGTATCACGGTGCTTGACGTTGCGGGCCGAGCGGTAGAGGCCCGCGATGTCTCCTTGGGCGTCGGCGTAGAGCTTCATGCCGCAGCAGCCGCAAGCGCCCTTGTTGTTGCCGAAGATTTCGCGTTCTTCGCTGAAGGTGCGGCCGTCGTCGGTCGAAGTCGCCATCCAGACGCGGCGGCCTTGCTCGCCTTCTTCCGCGCCGAGCGCCTTGCCATGCCAGGCGACATAGACGTCGCCCTTGGCGTCAGCGGCGACGGTGCCGCCGCCGTCAAGGCCGAAGGTCTTGCGCATCAGATTGCGCTGCGGCTCGAAATGTCCGTCGTCACCGAGGCGCGAGTAGAGCATCGGCGTCGCGTTGTAGGGGCTGTCGGCCTTCATCTCGGGGTTCAGCGGCCCCCTGGGCTCTGCAACGGTCGAGCCGTTCCAGGCGACGTGGACGCGCCCGCCTTTGCCGACGGCTAACTGCGCGCCGCGGATGGTCCCAGTTGCGACCGCGCTGCCCTCTTGCGAATTGACCTGCAGCGCCTTGTCAAAGGTCTTGCCGTCGTCGGTCGAGCGCAGGTAGAAGATGTTCCCGTGCGCGGGCTCTCCCTCGAAATAGACGACGTGCAGCACGCCGTCTCGATAGACCGCCTGCGGCTGGAGACCGCGGCTTGGCAGATGCGCTTCGCGCACCTCCGGCCCGGCGACCGTACGCGCCGAGACGTCCCAGGCCGTAAGAAAAAGAAGCTGCGCAATCGTGCAAAGAACGAAGGCGAGACGCCGGCTCAACGGCCCTCGCTGCAGGACGACCATCGGAATTCGCTCGCTACTCAATCCGTCTGTCACCTTGTTTTGTTTGCGCACGGGCTATTTCAAGATAGCGGTCCGCGGTCGCCAGGTCACCCGCGCCCCTCGCCGCGTGCGACATGCCTAACAGCGCATTCAGGCGGTTCGGCGACGCGCTGAGCACCGCGGAGTATTGCTCGCGAGCGCCGCTACTGAATAGGGCCCTCGTCGTGCGGATCAAACAGCCTCAGATTCACCTCCGCGCCGTCCGGCACATTGGCGATCTGCCGCGCGAAGTTCGCCAAGAAGGCGATCGCATTTCCGGCCGGGACGGGCTTCATGGCCAGAGCCTTCTCGGGCCGCCTCAGGCACAGCGGCGGCATGGTGTGTACGAGTTGGCCGGGTTCCAGAAAACCGTGGCGCTCGTGAAAAGCCGCAAGCAGCTCGAGGGAGAGATATTCGATCGGGTCGTCGCGCACCTTGCCCAGGAACTCCGCCATGTCGAGGTGGAGATTCACGACTTCACCTGTATCGGCCCGGAGGCGGCGAACGCCGTGATCGCGCAGCAGGAACTGATTGCCCAGGTAGTCCTGCGCGAACGGAATGTCGTACGCCCGCACTTGCCGGAACAGCTTGTGCAGCGCCATCTCGCCCGAGTGATAGTGCTCGAACGAGTGCCAGTCCGGCTCATTGACCAGTCCTCTGAAGTGCAGCCCCCCGGCATAGGCGACAAAGCCGTTCACCTGCCACAGCACCTCGACGATCTCCCCGGGTAAACCGTGCAGCTTGGCGGGGTCTTCGATGGGCGGGCCTGTGTAGGTGACGCCTTGCAGGGTCATCATTCCACCTTTTGAGCGCGTTGTTGGGCGATGAGGCAGAGCTCGGCGGCCTTGAACGTATGCTCCTGCGTCATCGCCTTCTCGGTGCTCTCGAGGCAGTCGAGGATGAGTTGACCGAAGAAGGGGAAGCCGACCGTGCCGTGGGTCGCGATGCGCTTCTCTTCCTTGTGGTTGACCAGGTAGAGCTGATCGGACTCGGGATCGCGGGCGATGTCGAGGTACTTGCGCAGCTCGATGTAGCCGTCCGTGCCGAGGATCGTGGCGCGGCCGTCGCCCCAGGCGCCGAGGCCGTCGGGCGTAAACCAGTCGACGCGAAAGTAGTTCGTCGCGCCGTTGTCGGCGGTCAGCGAGGCGTCGCCGAAATCCTCGAGCTCGGGGCGATCCTTGTTGTTGTAGTTCGCGACGCGGGCCGAGTCGACGCGAGCGTCCGCGGCGCCGGCGAAGTGCAGGAACTGCTCGATCTGGTGGCTGCCGATGTCGATCAGGATGCCGCCGTAGCGCGCCTTCTCGAAGAACCAATCCGGCCGCGAGGCCTTGCCGAGGCGGTGGGGCCCAAGGCCGATGACCTGCAGCACGCGCCCAATCGCACCTTCATCAATGAGGTTGCCGGCATAGATCGAACACTCGGTGTGCAGGCGTTCGCTGTAGTAGACGGCGTACTTGCGGCCGGTCTGCTTGCACTTTCGCCTTGGCCGCGGTGAGCTGATCGAGCGTCGTCATCGGGGCCTTGTCGACGAAGTAGTCCTTGCCGTGTTCCATGACCTCGAGCCCCAAGGCGGCGCGATCGGCAGGGACGTTGGCGGCCGCAACGAGCTTGATCTCCGGGTCGTCGAGCACCTCTTGCTTCGAGCGCCCCGGCTTTGCGCCGGGGTAGGCTTCAATGAACTTGTTGACCTTCTCAGGATCGGGATCGAAGACCCATTTGATCTCGGCCCCGGCTTCGACAAGGCCATTGGCCATGCCGTAGATGTGCCCATGATCGAGGCCCACGGCGGCGATTGGAAACTCGCCCTTGCCGACGACCGGCTTTGCCTTGCCCTTGGGGGCGTAGTTCATTCCATCGGACTTTCTGCATCGTTTTGACGCCCTGATTGTCTCATGCGACCGGCGAGCGAAAGGCCGTTCGCGCCCTATCACGCATGATGACGAGGAGCCCGGGCCAATCTCCGGGAGCGACCGAAGCAATCGCTTCGATGACGCGACGGTGAATTGCGCTCCGGTTCGGTTGGCGCAACCGAATGATGAGCACTCCGAAGTGGGCTGACGATCGGCGCGATGCGAAGCCTTTGTCAGTGGTCACAAGCAAGCGGCGCTCTCGTAAGGTCAGATCCCATACCTCCTCGTCTGGGATTCCCGACTCATTCGAGCCGCGGATCTCGCGCACATCGTGACCGAAAGCCCGCAGTTCGTGGGCGGTGGAAACGGGGATGTTCTCGTCGGCGAGGATCCGCAACCGTCAATCCCCGAACGCATCCAAGGGGGTCATTTGCTCCTCGGCGAGACGCGCAGCATACCGCAGACAGGCGTAGATGTCGTCGATCTCGAGGGACGGAAATTCCTTTAGAAGCGTCTCCGCGTCGTCGCCGGCCGCCAGCATATCGAGGATCTGAGACACCGGTATGCGCGTGCCAAGAACGCAGGCCTGGCCGTGGCAGATGTCCGGTCGAATAACAATGCGGCTCTCCACGCCGGGCATGGCATCATTGTAAGCCCCGCGGGTCGCCTCGACAGGGTAGGATGAGCGCTGATGGGTCGCTGGAGTCGGAGAGTTTTTCTTGCCGCCGCCGGCCTTTCAGCCGTGCGGCTTCGGGCCGACGGCAGAGGCGTCCGGATCGACTCTCCCTCCGTCGAGTTCGCCGACGAGCTGACCGAGAGAAAAGTCCAGCGGCTCACCAGCCCGGACGTTCTGTTCCACCTGCCGCACTACCATCACCGCTTCATCTCGCGCAAAGGCGACTTTCTGCTGCTGGCCGGCGAAGTCTCGGGATCGCGCCAAGTCTATCTGTACGAGGCGGGCCGCGAGCGCCTGACTCAGCTCACGGACGGCCCCGACGTTCATCCCTACTCGCCGACGATGGACGACCGCGACCGCGAATTCTTCTACCTGCAAGGCGCCGAGCTCAAGATCGCGTCGGTGCACGGACGCGGCGACAACGTCATATTCCAGTGCCCCGACGGTTGGGAGTTCACCGGGCACCTCAGCGTCTCCTCAGACGCGCGCCGGGCGGCGGTCATCGAGATGAAGCAAGGCGACCGCGAGGACGATCCCGTCAAGCAATTCAAGAGCCGGCCGAAATGCCGCCTGAGAGTGATCGACCTCACGCGGCCGGAAGACAACCGCGTCATAGCCGAGGAGCGTCGCTGGCTCGCCCACCCGCAGTTCCGCCCCGGCTCTTCGGACATCCTCTTCGCGCACGAAGGCCCTTCGGACCAGGTCGACGACAGGCTTCAGCTCGTCGGTTTGGACGGCAAGAAACCGCGCTCTCTTCGCGTCCTCGACGGCGACGAGACGATTGGGCACGAATATTGGTCGGACGACGGCAGCCGGATCTACTACGTGCACTACCCGGCGAAGAATCTGCGCGGCGCCACGATTCGCTCCCTCGACCCCGACACGGCCGCCGAAACGACGATCTCGCCCTGCACGGCCTTCGGCTGGATGCACAACAACAGGGACGGCTCGGTGATCGCGGGATCGAGCCGCCGGCCGTCGGGGCCGAACGTCTATGTGCTCTTCGCGCGGCTCAAGCGCGAGCTGACGCTTTGCGAGCACCGCGCGAGCGGCAAGCCCTACCCGATCGCGGGGACCGATCGCACGGACTATTCCTGCGCCCAGCCCGAGACCCTTTTCGAACCCGATAGCCAATGGGTTTATTTCGTCAGCGACAAAGACGGCAAACCCGCCGTCTATCGCACGAAAGTCGAAGATCTGGTCGAGCAGACCTAGGCTCCGGCGAGAGCTAAGCCGGAAACAGGTCGGGAGACTTGACGGCGGCGGCGCGGGCCAAGCGGCGTTCGAGCCGAGCAATGCGTTTGGCGTCGGCGGCTTGGCGAGCGTACTCCAGGGCGCGGCCGAAGTCCTTTTCGACGCGCTCGAAATGCTTGGCGGCTTCGGCGGCGGCCTGCATTTGATAGGGATTACGCGCCTGAGCTAGATCGAGCAGCAGCGCGAGCTTCTCGTCGTGGCGCCCGCGCTTCTTCTCCGTCATGGCGGACTCCCACAAGGCTGCGAACATCTCCTGGTCGGCCATGCCGGCGTGGATCGCCTTGCGGTAGAGCGTCGCGGCGGTCGCGTGATCGCCGGCTCGCCGCAGCCAGCGCGCGAGGCCGAGCAGATCGGCGCCGTGAGCCAGCGCAGCCTGCTCGGGATCGGAGAACGACGGCAGCACCACGCCGGTCAAGCAGGCGAGCGAGACGATGTCCATCACGTTGTGATGAAACAGCGGCACGAGCTTGAAGGCTTGCTTGGTGCGCAGGTAATCGAAGTAGTAATAGGGAATCAGCTCGCCGGGCAGATCGCCCTGACGCTCGAGGCCCAAAATCTCATACTCGAGCTTCATCAGGCGGCAGCTCTCGAGCCGCAGCTTCCACAGCGAGCGCGCGCCGTGCAGCAGGTCGAGATGCTGCAGCCGGTCGAGGGGGTTGCGTTGTCGGCGCAGGGCGTAGCGCGTCTCGATCAGCGGGGCGTCGTAGCTCTTGCCGTTGTAGGTGACCAGCACGTCGTACCACTGCAGAAACTCGGCGAGCGCGTAGAGCATGGCGGCTTCTTCGTCGTAGTCGCGCATGAAGAACAGCCGCACGCGAAAGCCGTCGGGCTCGATCGTGCCGACGCCGATCAAGAACGCGCAGGTGCCCGTGCCGCCTGACAGGCCCGTGGTCTCGGTGTCGAGAAAGACCCAGCGGCTCGGGTCGTGCGCCGCGATGTCGCCCTTGGAGATGCCGCTGAGCCACTTGCCGGGCATGTCGCCGAGGCGCGAGATCTCGAACGAGCCGTGCAGCTTGTGGTTGGGATAGAAGCGCTCGTGCAGAAAATATTTGCCGTGCGGGTTTTCGAGGACTTGGCCGTCGAGACACTGCTCGGCATCGTAGTGGTCGGGCGGCTCGTCCTTCGCCCACTCGGGATCTTCAGCGACCGCCGCCGGCGTCGGCTCCATGCGGCCGCCTTCGATGCGCTCGATGCGGCGGCGCAGGCGGAGAATGTCTGCTTTGGTGATGGGGGTCATTGTCCGCTGACCGTTAGCCCGTTCACTGCTGACCGGGCGCCCACTGACTGATCGGCCGCACAGCTCGCCAAAGCCATCGCCGCTTCCTTGCCTTTGTCGCCGGTTTCGCCCGGCGGGCCGACGCAGCTTGGGCAGCCGCCTTCGCAGGGGCAAGCTCTCGATCAGCTCGCGCGCCTTCTCGTAAAAGAGACTCGCGCATCCGAAAGAGCGGCTCGCTTTGGCCGATGCCGCCCGGGTAGTTGTCGTACAGAAACAGATCCGGCTCGAAGATTCCGCCAGTCGTTAACTGATCGATGCCGCTGACCGCCACTCCCAAATCGCGCGGGTCGCACATGAGCAGCAGACTCCCGACCGTGCGCAGGACGTTGCCGAGCCCGACCACGCCGTTTTGCTTCTCGGTCGGCGAATACGCGCTGAGGCTCGCCAAGTATTCGGCCGGGAAGCGCAGCCAGAACGAGGTCGTGTGCCACTCCTGCTCGGGGATCGACAAGTCCCCCGCCCCGACGTTCTCGTTCGTGTAGAACTTGAGCTTCTTGAAGCCCACGATCTGGCGATTGAGCCGCACTTCGCCGTGGTTCGCGACGAGCGGTCCCAGAGTTCGATCGTCAAACGCGTCGAGAATCTTCACCTGCGTGTAGTCAATCGCATCGGTGTAATAGTCGCAGTCGACCTGGCGCACGTAGGCTTTGCGCTCGTGGTAGTCGAACTTGTCGACATGGAACAGGCGTCCTTCGTGGAGGTAAATCGCCTTTTCGTGGAGTGTCGTCAGCGCGGCGGTGAACGCGACTTCGCCGATCACGCGCGGCTCGCCGGTCGTATCGACGACGACGAAGTTGTCCGACGAGATCGACCGCAGGCTGATCGCGTCGGCCGGGTAGGACTCGGACGTCCAGTGCCAGGCGCCGCCGGAGTGATGCACGACGCCGAGATCCTTGAGGAAGTCGAGCAGGTCGGCCGTCTGGTGCGGCCCGAACTTGTCGCCATCGTGCAGCGGAAGCTCAAAGATCGCGCACTTGAGGTGGTTGACCAGAATTTCGAGGTTGTCGGGATTGATGAACGCCCGCTCAGGAGGCGCCTCGAAGAAATATTCGGGGCGCTCGATGATGTACTGGTCGAGCGGCGCCGACGAGGCGACCATCACCGTGACCGACGCCGATTGGCGGCGGCCGGCGCGGCCCGCGCGCTGCCACGTGGATGCGATCGAGCCGGGATAGCCGGCCATGACGCAGGCGTCGAGCGAGCCGATGTCGACGCCCAATTCGAGCGCCGAGGTCGACACGACGCCGAGCGTCTCGCCGTCGCGGAGCTGCCGCTCGATCTCGCGGCGCTCGCGCGGCAGGTAGCCCCCGCGGTAGCCGCGAATGGTCTCGACCGGGCCCTTGGCGTTGTCGTAGGCGTCCTTGAGGTAGCGCACGAGGATCTCGGTCGCCAGGCGATTGTTCGCGAAGACAAGGGTCTGGCGGCCGCGATCGAGAAACACCTGCGCCATGCGGCGCGACTCGTTGATGTAGCTGCGGCGGATGCCGAGCTGGCGGTTGACGACCGGCGGGTTGTAGAAGACGAAATACTTTTCGCCCGAGGGCGCGCCGTTGCGGTCGACCTGCTCGAAGGGCCGCTCGACCAGCGCTTCGGCAAGCTCTTTCGGGTTGGCGATGGTCGCCGAGCAACAAATGAACTGCGGCTTCGAGCCGTAGAACTCACAGATGCGCTCGAGGCGCCGAAACACGTTCGCCAGGTGGCTGCCGAAGACGCCGCGGTAGGTGTGCAATTCGTCGACGACGATGAACTTCAGCTTCTCGAAAAAGCGCGCCCACTTGGTGTGGTGCGGCAGCACGCCGGCGTGCAGCATGTCGGGATTGGTCAGCACGACGTTGGCGCGGCGGCGGATCGCGCGGCGCGCGTCCGAGGGCGTGTCGCCGTCATAGGTGAAGGCGCGAATCTCCGATCCCATGGCCTCGACCGTTGCATGGAAGGATGCAAGCTGGTCTTCGCTAAGCGCCTTGGTCGGGAACAGATAAAGCGCGCACGCCTGCGGGTCGGCCAGCAGCGCGTTGAGCACGGGCAGGTTGTAGCAGAGCGTCTTGCCCGAGGCGGTCGGCGTGACGACGACGACGTTCTTGCCTTGGGCGATCAGGTCGAACGCTTCGCCTTGATGCGAGTAGAGCTTCTCGATGCCGCGTTGCGAAAGGACGCCGCGGAGGCGCGCGTCGACGGTCTCGGGCATGTCGACCTGTTCGGCTTCGCGGGCGGGCTGGCGCCGGATGGCGGTGATGGGCGAGTCGGGCTCGGCGCGCATGGCTTCGAACGTTTCGACGACGCGTTCGAGCGAACGGTCGGCGCGCACGAGCGGATTGCGGGTCAAGGCGACCGCTTTCTCACGCTTGGGTTCGCCGAAATCGAGAGCAAGATTCACGGGCCGGCCTCATGGGCGAACAAAAGGGAAATTTGCCTTTTGTTCGCCTATCCAGAATAGACAAGGTCAGCGGTTGGAATCAAGTCTCCCCGAGGTGCGCTAGACTCGCAGCGGCCCCGGATCGGAACCGCCTCACGTTTCGTCCGGCCGGCCGTCGAAGAGTGCGTCGTCGTCAACCTCGCCACCGCCATGGAAGCTTTTGTCCACGACCTCAAACATTCGTTGCGCATGTTCCGCAACAACCTGGGCTTCACGTTCGCCGCGGTCGCCGCGCTGGCGCTCGGCATCGGCGTCAACGTCGCGGTATTTTCGGTGGTGAGCGCGGTTCTCCTGGAGCCGGCGCCCTTCCCCGAACCGGATCGCATTGTTTTGTTTCAGAACACGTCCCCCCAAGGACAAGGCGCGGCGGCCTCGCCGGCCAAATTCGCGCATTGGAGCCAACAGACCGACGTCATCCAAGACGCCGCGGCTTTCACAACCGGGATTGTCAACTACACCGGCAATGACGTGCCGGAGCAGCTCCGCTCGGCACAGGTCTCGGCGAACTACTTCCGCTTGTTCAAAGCGTCGGCGGCGCTGGGCCGCACGTTCAGCGCGGAGGAGGATCTTCCCGGCGGCCCCAAGGTGGTCGTCATCAGTCACGGCCTGTGGACCCGGCGGTTCAACAACGATCCGGCGGTTGTTGGCCGCACGATCCTGATCAGCGGCGAGCCCTACGAGATCATCGGCGTACTCACGCCGGACCACGTGATGACCGATCTGGGCCCAAAGCCGGATGTCTGGTTGCCGTTTCAACTGGACCCCAACAGCAGCGACCAGGGCCATTACTTCCGAGCCGCAGCACGATTGAAGCCGGGTGTCTCCCTCGGCGAGGCTCAGGCTCGCCTGCAACTCTCCGCCGACGAGTATCGGCGTAAGTTCCCGGACGCGCTCCCCGACGGCCAAGGTTTCAGCGTCGAGCCGATCCGCGAAGCGTTGGTCGCGAACGTGCGGTCGTCGCTGCTGGTGTTGGCCGGCGCGGTGTGCTTCGTGCTGCTGATCGCATGCGCCAACGTAGCGAGTCTGCTGCTGGCTCGAGCGGCGGATCGCAAGCGGGAGATCGCCGTGCGCGCGGCGATCGGCGCGGGGCGAGGACGGATCATTCGCCAACTGTTGACCGAGAGCGTGCTGCTGTCTCTTGCGGGCGGGGCGATCGGACTGGCCCTGGGCGTGGTCGGGATTCGCGCGCTGCTGGCGGTGAATACCGCCGGGCTGCCGCGGGTGGGGCAAGGCGGCGCGCTGGTCGGCGTCGACTGGCGCGTGCTGGTCTTCACGTTGGTCGCGTCGACGGCGACCGGCATATTGTTCGGGCTGATCCCGGCGCTGCAGAGCTCGCGCGCGGATCTGGCGGTGACCATCAAGGAAGCGGCGAGCCGCAGCGGATCGGGTTTTCGGCAAAACCGAGCGCATGCGGCGCTGGTAATCAGCGAGGTCGCGCTCGCGCTGGTTCTGCTCATCGGCTCGGCGCTGCTCATCCGCACGTCGTTAGCGCTGGGGGCGGTCGATCCCGGGTTCGACGCCGGCAACGTTCTGACGATGAGGATGTCGCTGACGGGCCCGCGCTTTTTGCAGTCGGCCGGCGTCGATCAGCTGATCCGGGACGGCGTCGAACGGCTCGAAGCGATCCCGGGGGTGACCAAGGCGTCGGCAACCTGCTGCGTGCCCTGCAAGGGGGCTACGGTCTGCCGTTCGTCATCGTCGGACGGCCGCTCGAAGGCCCCTCCCATGGGGGCGGCGGCTGGTCGACCGTTTCGCCGGGCTTCTTCGAGGTTTTCAAGATTCCCATCGTCCGCGGTCGAACCTTCACCGATCGCGACAGCGCCGCGGCGCCGCCGGTGGTGCTGATCAATGAGACGATGGCGCGCCGGTTCTGGCCCGACGGAGATCCGTTGGCCGATCGATTGATCATCGGGCGCAACGTGATGCGGGAGTTCGCCGACGAACCGGAGCGGCAGATCATCGGCGTGGTCGGAGACGTGCGCGACGGCGGACTCAACAACGATCCAGGCCCGCGTATGTATGTCCCGCAAGCCCAGGTTCCCGACGCGGCGAATGCGCTGAACGTCCGCATCTCGCCGATGGCATGGGTGGTTCGAACGGCGGTCGAGCCGTACTCGCTCCGCCCCCAGATCGAGGAAGCGTTGCGGCAGGCGAGCGGGCTGGCCGTCGCCAACATCACCTCCATGGCGGAGGTCGTGGACGGCTCTACCTCGCGCCAACGCTTCAACATGTGGCTGATGACGATCTTCGGGGCCTCGGCGCTGTTGTTGGCTGCAATCGGCATCTACGGGCTGATGGCGTACTCGGTGCGGCAGCGTACGCAGGAGATCGGCATCCGGTTGGCGCTGGGTGCGGAGACCGGCGGCGTGAAGAACATGGTCGTGCTCCAAGGGATGCGCCTGGCGTTGACGGGCGTCGTGATCGGCGTAGCGGCCTCGTTCGGGCTGTCGCGGTTTATTGCGAGCTTTCTTTTCGGAGTCGAGGCCTGGGATCCGGTTGTCTTCACGGCGGCTCCCGCGGCGCTGGCGGGGATCGCGTTATTGGCGGTTTGGCTGCCGGCAAGACGAGCGAGTCGTGTGGATCCGATGGATGCGCTGCGCTACGAGTAGCTAGGCTCAGGTCTAGGTTCGGCTCAGCGCTGCAGCGCTGCAGCGCCTATCGAACCGACTTGCGGCGCCCGCAGCCGAACCATCAAGACTTCGATGCGTCCGTCGCCGCTCACAAATTCCTGATCGACGCCTTGCAGGCGCTCGCCCCAGACAAGTCGCGGCTCGAGAGTCGAAGCAAATGAGAGAGGTCGAACGAGGCGGACGGTCTTATAGGGGAGAGCAGCGTCGCGAACCTCCGACGGTTCGCTGAGCAGCAGCCGATTCTTCCAAACGTCTCGGGAGCCCCGGTTGCGGCTCCATTCATAGAACACAAAACTGTCTCGCGCCAGATAGGAGGCGTAGTTGAGGTCGTCGAATAGACGCCCGAGCGGCGGAGAGTTCACGACGATGAACAGCGAGCCCGGCTCAGCGGCAGCGACTTCGCGTAGATGATCGGCGACGCCGCGGTAGTCGAGCCGCGGATACCAGAGACTCGCCTTCGACTCGAACGGTCCGGTGCGGAACGCGGCGCCTTCCCCGCCCGCGGCGGCGAGGTGGCGCGGGTCGAAATCTCCCGATAGAGCGAAGGCGGCGCAGAAAACCAGGATTCCGCGAGATGGCCCGACGAGCCGCAGCGCGGCGGCGGCCACCGTCGCCCACACTGCCGGGTAGAACAGGAAGAAGTAGCGCATCGCGTCGTAGTAGTACGCCAGAAGGCCGAAGACGATCAAGCCGTATGCGAGAAAGCCTTCAGGCCCGCGGAGCAAGTCGAGCCACGACGCACGGACCTTTCGCACAAGCAGGAAACCGAGCGATAGCACCCCGAGAGTCCCGAGAATGGGCAGATCCGTCGCCCACGGCCTGATGCTCCCGTCGAGGCAATTCGGCCAGCTCGCGAACGTTCTGCGCAGCGCGCCCGGCCATCCGGCTGCGCCGCTGGCGGCGGCCCAATCGCCGGCGCCCAGGCCGATCAGCGCCCACAACAAGAACAAAGCGCCGGCCGCCCCGAGCAGCAGCCGGCAGGCTCGTGTTTCCCAAAACGCTCCTCTGACTCCGCAGCGAAGCGCGAGGACGGCTGCAATGAGACCGGCGGCGGCGGCCTGATGCGCCGCTGCCGCGGCGACGACCGGCAGCAGGCCGGCGGCCGGACTCTCCAGCGCTCTTCGGCGCACGAGCACGGCTCCGACAATGCACGCACCAACCAGCAATCCAAGCGTGACCCCCAAGGCGAGCAGAGGCGGCGCATGCGGATCCCAGAGCACGTACTGCGGCGCGCGCAACGGAGAGAAGCTGGGAGGCGCGTAACCGGCGGGAAATGGATCGGCCGCGCCCCAACGCCGGAAGTCGAATGTCGCCAACGCGCCGACCGCCGCCGTCACCAGGCAGGTCAGCAGCAAGTAGCGCAATGCGGCGCCGCGGTCGAGGAAGCGGCCGCGGTCGTTCCACTCGATCAAAGGCACGAACAAGAGCGGCGCCAGGATGGCCCCTTCGAAGTGGCACAAAACAGCGGCGACGACCCAAGTGTGCGCCCAATAGCGGCGCCTCCATTCCGGCCCCAACATCGAGCGGTCGTAGCGATACAAGAACGCCAGCGTCGCGCACTGCAGAGCTGTGTACATTCGAGCGAAGCGCGAGAATTCGACTTCCCACGACGAAGCCAGCAATGCCGCGCTCACCAATAGCGCGAGCGAAGCGGGCAAGTACCGTCGTGCGTAGCGGTAGGCGAGCAGCGGCGCCAGCATTCCGAACAGCAGCGCCGGCAAGCGCAGGGCGAGATTCGTCTCACCGAACGCCTTCACGGAAGCCGCGGTCAGGTATTGCGGAATCAGTCCCTGAAGGTAGTAGCCGCCATCCTCGAAGACTGGCGCGCCGCGTTCCAGGATGTGGTCGACGCTCTCGGCGAAATAGAACTCGTCGACGGCCAGTTGGCGTGTGCCGAAGCCGTCGAGCCTGGCGTACAGCCCTGCTGCGAGAGCTGCTGCCAAGATCGCCCAAGCGCCCCAGTTGCGAATGCGCGCAGGCCCGCCTCGCCGCTCGTCGGTCACGTCTAGCTGCGCTCGTCGAACTCGATGGCGAGGTAACGCGCCGGACGATCGCCGACGGCGCGAATGAAGTGAGTCTTGCCCGCTGGGTGGAAGATGACGCCCGGGGCGTCGACTCGACCCGTCGTGGTCTCGACCGCGCCTTCGAGAACGACGATGGCCACATCGTGGGCATCTTGATGAGGACTGGAGCCGGCGCCGGGCCGCGCAAAGCTGAGGTGGGCGTGCAGGCGCGTCAAAGCCGTTGTCGGGCCTTGGAAGACGTCGACGCGCGCGCGGTCTTCCGCATCCGGCGGCGCGTCCGCCAGGGCCTCACGAAAGTCGTATGTTCTTCCTTTGACCGCGCCTTCGGGCTCCGCGGCGCCGGCCGGCGAAAACCAGCGCAAGATCAAATAGCCGGCCGGGCCGGGGCCGACGGCGCGAATGGTGTGGGGCAGCCGCGGCGAGTGGTAGACCAGACGTCCGAAGCCGCCTGGCTCCTCTCGCGTCTCGCCCCAGCCGGCCGCGTCGGAACGGATGATGGCGACGTCGCCCACGATGGGGATGATGATCTCCTCGTCATCGTGCACATGCGGCGGGTGCGGGGTTTGCCCCTCGGCCAGAACCGTGTAGTGGCAGTCGAGGTTATTGAGGTTGGGAGTCGGACCCAAGAAGATGCGGTGACTCCGCCGCGTCAGTCCATCCAGGTCCGAAGGGAAATCGAGATGCCGGCTCCACTCCACTGCTGTTTCTCCCATGACCTCGCGAGCTTGTCGATGCCAACGGTATGGAACCATCTGAACGGCGACATCACGCCAGGGCGAATTGGACACACCCGTAAGCTTCTCGACTAACAGCGCCGCCCGGGCCCTAACCCCAGGGACGGCGAGAGAAGCGAACGCGAGAGCGACGACGACCAATCCAAACGAGGCGACCCGGCGCACCTACCCTGTATAGCATCGCCGACCGAGGTTGTCAGTCGCCGAGTTGCGCGGCTGGGGGATAGGCGCCGTCGTCAGGCAGCGGCTCGAGCCTCACGTGGGCGACGCCTTCGCGAACCATACCCAGCTCGCGGGCGGCGCCGTAGCTGAGGTCGATCGCGCGGTCGCCGAGATAGGGGCCTCGATCGTTGATGCGCACCACGACCGAGCGGCCCGTCTCGACGTCGATGACGCGCACGCGCGAGCCGAAAGGCAAGTCCTTGTGCGCCGCGGTCAAACCGTACATGTCGAAGGTTTCGCCGTTCGCGGTGACGCGGCCGTGGTGGAAGTCCCCATACCAGCTCGCCTCCACCACGGGCTCTTCCAGGGCGGTGGTCGCCGGCGCTTCGGTGGCCGGCGCCGCCAACGCGCTCAGCGCGAGAAGATACACGAGTGCCGTACGCATGGGCGAATAGAGGAGAAGAACAGAGGGGCATCACTTCAGACGCGAGGGGGGCGCGCCTCCAGCCCAATCTATGTTCTAAGCGCAGAATGACACCACAAGCACGTGGTGTCAAGAAGAAAGTTACCTCCGCGGAATGTATCTCGCTTGCGTGTTAGAAGCTTGCGAGGGCCATTGCGTTACATCGATTCCGGCGCTTGGATGCCCATCACATCGAGCACGTTTTCGAGCTCGCGGAGGAAGAATCGCGTCATCCACAATAAAAAGACCTTTTTCTCTCGAATCTCTTCATTGAGGATGTGGTGCTGGTGGTAGAAATTATTGAACGTTTGCGCGACTTGGAACGCGTAGCGCGCAACCTGCGCGGGCTCTTCGGCGCCGATGGCGCGTTGAATGCTCCAGTCCAGTCGCGACGCCGAAAGCAGGAGCTGCCAGAAGTCTTCGTTCTCGAGTTGACGCGCGAACGCTTCGGTCGAGAGCTCTTGCGCGAAGTCGGGCAGCGATTCGCCGCGCTCTTCGAGCTTGCGCAGGATGTTGCGCGCCCGCACAGCCGAGTACTGCACGTAGGGGCCGGTCTCGCCCTCGAAGCTGAGCGCCTCTTGGAAGTCGAACGCGATGACCGTCGTGCGCGTGAAGCGCAGCATGAAGTAGCGCAAGGCGCCGATCGCAATCTTCGTCGCGATGCCGCGCTGCTCGGCCTCGGGCAAGTCGGCGTGGCGGCTTTGAACCTCGCGCAGCGCGTTCTCAATCAGCATGTCGATCAAGTCGTCGGCCTTGACGCCTAAGCCCTTGCGGCCCGAAACCTCGACGTAGGGGCGGCGTTTGTCTTCATCGGACAGCGCGATGCCGAGCTCGGCGCAACAACGCGGCGACAGCGCCACCATCTCGTAGGAGAAGTGGATGAAGTTAGCGGCGCGCTTCTCGTAGCCGAGCGCGTTCATGCCCGCCTTCACGACATCTTGCAGATACGACTGGCGCACGTCGATGACGTTGTACACCGCGTCTCCGTCGCCGAAGGCGGGCGGCTGGTCGGACCCGGGCTCGGGCGTCGAATACCAGGCGACGGTTCCGGAGTCGTATGTCCGAAATTTCCGATAGTAAAAGTCCTTGTCAAGCAGGCCAAACTTCCACAGGGTGTAGGCGATGTCTTTGCCGACATAGGTGACGGTGCCGTTCGAGCGCACGATCACCTTGGATTCCTCGAACTGCGACTCGTCGTCGCCGTCCTTGGGGTCGTCCTTCGTCGCCTTGGCTTCCTGGAACATCTCGGCCGGCATCACCCAACAGCCGGCGAGCTTGCCTTTGTCTTCCTTGTAGATCGCCTCGCGCTGTTTGAGCAGCTCGAAGGCGGAGGCCCAGAACTGCATGTGGAGAATCTCGCTCTCGCGCGGCAGCAAGTCGTATTCAACGTTGAGCCGCAACATGGTGTCGAGATGGCGATTGACGATCGCGTCGGAGACGAGACGTCCCATGGCGGCCAGCTCGCCCTCGCCGGCCTCAATGGCATGCAGCGTCTCGGCGCGCCAGCGCCGTGATTCTTCGTCGGTCTCGTAGTACTGCGAGATGCGCGCGTAAAGATCCCAGCAGTAATAGTCGAACCTCTCGTCGGGCGATTCGATCAGTTCGCGAACTTCGTCGAGAGACTTCTTGTCGAGAAAGTGAAACGCCGCAACGACGTCGGCGACCTGCACGCCGGTATTGTCGATGTAGTTCTGCGCTTCGACGTTCTTGCCCAGCGCTCGCAACATGCGCACGAGCGTATCGCCGAGCACGGCGTTGCGCAGGTGACCGATGTGCGCCGCTTTGTTGGGGTTGATATTGGTGTGCTCGACGATGATCTTTTGCGGGCCGCCGAGAGCTTCAGGCGTGGCGCCGGAGCGCAGCGCCTCGGCGTAAACGGCACGGTCGAAACGCGCGTTGATGAATCCGGCGCCGGCGATCTCGAGCTTGGCGACTCCCTCGATCGGCGGCAGCTCGGCGAGGATCTCCTCGGCGATCTGCCGCGGGGGACGCTTGAGCGCCTTCGCGAGAGCCATCGAGACCGGCAGCGCCAATTCGCCGAAGCTCGATTGCTTGGGCGTCTCGACGACGACGGGGATCTCGATGTCGTAGCGTGACTTGACGTGCGCGGCGACGGCGTCGCGCAAACGTTCTTCCAGCGTAAGAAACACGAGTCTTGAACCTTGCTCGGGAGCAAAAACGCCCGCCGGACCGGCGGGCTTCTCAAACCAGCGAGTCTACCATAGGGTTTCGCGCTCTTGACAAAGGGTTTAGGCCCGCCCTAGCGTGTGGAATGCTGAGTTTGGAGGCGCACTCGGGGCGTCCGTCCGCCGCTTTTCCCCCTTGATCGACGTTTCCCGCAATTTCGCTCAGACCGAGATCCTGCTCACGGGCGTGAACGGCTTCGTGGGCAAGGTTTTGCTCGCGCTGCTCGTCGACCGCTACCCGGAGACGAAACGCGTGCATGTGCTGCTGCGGGGACGTCGGGGCAAGTCGGCTGCGGAGCGGTTCGCCGAGGAAGTGGTCGCCTCGCCGGCGTTGCGAAATGCGGACCGCTCGCAGCTCGAGCGCGTGGTCGTTCACGAAGGGGACGCGTCCCGACTCGACGCCGCGCCATTCGCGGGCGTCGGGCTGATCATTCACTGCGCCGGGCTGGTCGAGTTTTTCCCGCCGGTGGACGAGTCGTTGGCGGCCAACGTGGACGCGGTCGAGAGCGTCGCGGCGGTCGCCAAACAGGTCGGCGCGAAGCTCGTGCACGTTTCGACCTGCTATGTCGCGGGGCGGGCGGACGGCCTCGTCGAAGAAGACGAGCCGGTCGAGAGGTTTTATCCCTTGCGGCAGGGCGTCGGCGATGACGCTTTCGATCACGCTCGCGAGCTGGCGCACTTGCGCGAGAGGGTCGCGGCGATTGTCGCGGATGGTCGCGACAAGGCGGCGCAGCAGCGGCTGACCGACCTGGGACGTTCGCGCGCCGAGCGCTGGGGCTGGGTCAACACGTACACGTTCTCAAAAAGCCTCGGCGAGCAATCGCTGGCGGCGACCAAGGGGCTCGAATGGTCGATCGTGCGGCCGGCGATCGTCGAGAGCGCGCTGGAGTTTCCCTTCCCCGGCTGGGTCGAAGGCGGACGCACCGCCGCGCCGCTAGTGCTGATGGCGCTGGGAGGCATGACCGATTGGCCCGCGCGCCCGGATCTGTCGCTCGAGATCGTGCCGGTCGACCAGGTGGCGGCGGCGTTGTTGACGGTGGGAGCGCTGCTGCTCGACGGGCAAGCCGACCGCGTCTATCAACTGGCGAGCTCGGACGCGAATCCGTTTGAGATGCGCGAGCTGATTGTGCTGCTGGCGGCCGAAGCAGGCAAGCGCGGGGCGGCGGTCAACGGCGGGCCAAAGCTTTACTCGGGTGAGGAGTTTGTGCGCCTCACGCGCAACCGGAAACGCAAGGCGGAGAGCGTCGAGAAGCGGCTCGGCGGCGTTGCGCGCTGGCTCGCGGCCAAGAAATTGCCCGGCGCCGACTGGGCGGCGGGGCGCGCGGCGCAGATGCGGCAGCTCGCCCTGCAAGCCGGCTTTCGCGAGCGGATGATCGATCAGTACCTGCCGTTCACGGTAGGCAATCGCTTCGTCTTTGAAGCGCAGAACATACGCGCGGCGACGAGCAAGCTGACCGACGCCGACCGCGCGAAGCTCCGCTGGGCGCCGCAAGAGATCGACTGGCCGCGCTACTGGCGCGAAAACCAGATCGAAGGCATTCTCAAATGGGTGCAGCCCGAGGCGGTCAAAGGCTGGAGCTTCCGGCTGTAAGGCTTAGAACTGGGAGAGAATGGCGGACAAGACCAGGAAGCAAACTCATGATTGGGTTTACGGCCTATCGGATGCGGAGGCTAGAGCTCCGCGAGGCATGTCGGAGAACAGCAGCCCTGTCAATTTCGACGACGAGCCGCTGACGAAGGCCGATCTAGCAGCAATTAAGCGGCTCGATGCAATGCTTGGGAACCAGAAAACGGTAAGTCTCAGTGGCTTAAAAAAACTTGGGGCCGAAGAAGCGAATTTTGATGGGCTTGCCGACATAGTGCGTGCGGTACACGCGGCCGCTAAAGAGCAAGAGGCCGAACATGCCGAGATCCGACGCAAAATCAACGAGGGCTACGAGAGCGCCCTGCGCGGCGAAGTCCGGGACGGCGAAGCGATATTTGCGGATCTAGAGCGGAAGATAAAGGAATTCGAAGATTCGCCGGAATCTTCAGGCTGATCTATTGCGCCGCGGCGACTTGCGCCGGCGCCCCTTCCACATAGCGAAACGGAGTGCTGAGCACAACCTCGCGCACCAGCGTGCGGGCGCGGTAGCCGTCGGCTTCGAGCTTGTCGACGATGCGTTGGATCGTGCACTGATCCGCGTCTTCAAGGCTGCGGCCGACCGCATATCCCAACACTTTGCCGGTGAGATGGCGCAGGAACTCGTCCTTCTTCGTCAGCAGAACCTCGCGTAGCGCGGCGGGACCGTCGAAGCTTTCGCCCGAGGGCATCTCGCCCTTCGCATCGACCGGCTTGCCGTTCTCGGCGTCGCGCCAGCGTCCGAGCCAGTCGAAATTTTCGAGGGCGAAGCCGATCGGGTCGATGATGTCGTGGCAAGCCGAGCAGGAGGGGTCCGCGCGATGTCGCTGCAGCTTTTGCCGCATCGTGAGACCGTCTTCGTTGTTGTCTCCGGTCTCGAGCGGCGGCACATTGGGCGGAGGCGGCGGCGTGGGCGTGCCGAGCAGCGTATCGAGGACCCAGGCGCCGCGCAGGACCGGGCTGTTCTGCTGGAAGTGCGACGTCATCGCGAGCACGGCCCCGAGGCCGAGCACGCCACCGCGCCTGGCGTCGGTCCAGTCGACGCGCTGGAAGTCGTCGCCCTCGACGCCCTGAACTTGATCCTCGACTTGATAAAACCGCACCAGCCGCTCGTTGAGATACGTGTAGTTCGAGTCGATCAGGTCGAGCAAGCTGCGGTCTTCGCTCAGGATGTGGTGGAACAGCAGCACCGGCTCTTCGCGCATGTCGGCCGCGACTTCCGGCGTGTAGTAGTGCTGCACGGCGTTGACGGTCGGCGCGATGCGACCGCCCACGTCCTTGGTCCCGAGCCATTGGCCCACGAACGTCTTGGCGAAGACGCGCGAGCGCGGGTCGTCGATCAGGCGGTCGACCTGCGCGAGCAGGACGTCCGGCTCATGCAACTTGCCCGCCGCGGCGAGTCGCCGCAGTTCGGCGTCGGGCATCGTCGACCACAGGAAGTACGACAGCCGGGTGGCCAATTCGTAATCGCTCACCAGGCGCAGGCCTGGCTGATCGGGAGTCTGCTCCATACGGAACAAGAACTCGGGCGAAACGAGCGCCGCCTTGAGCGCCAGCTTCACACGCTCTTCGAAGGGATCATTGCGCTCCGCGGCGCGGTCATAGAGCGTCATGAAACGGTCGACTTCCGCGTCATCGACCGGGCGCCGAAACGCCTGCGCCAAGAACCGCGTGAGCAGATCCTTGCCCATCTCCCGCGGCCGCAACGGAGCCTCGCCCGGCTCGAGCCGAAACAGCCGATGGTGGAGGTAGCGCTTCTCGAACGTCGGCTCGTCGGCCTTCTGCGTGACCTGAACACTGAAAAACTCGACCGGGATGGAATCGACGTGGGCCGTGACGCTGTGCACGCCGCGAGCCAAATGCACCTTGGCGACTCGCCCCGTTGCGCCGCCGTTGGGATCCTTCGCGTAAACAAGCTTGTCGGCCTCGATGCCGTCGACGCTCACCGTGATGTTCGCTTCGGTCGCGGCCGGACGTTCGATCGTCACGCGCAGGTTGTATTCGTCCTCGACGTAGACCGAGGTCATCAGCGAGACTTCGTCGCCGGTCTGCATCCAGCGGGCGCCCTCGCGGTCAGCGACTGGAAAGTCCTTGGCGATCTCGTCGGCGCGATACGTTTTATTGAGCGCCGGGGTGACGATGGTGCGGTCGAGCACCTGTTGCGCCGCTTCGATGTAGCGCTCCATCAGCAGCGGCGGAACGAAGAGCGTCTCGCCGGTCGTGTCAAAGCCTTCCCCGCCCGAGCCGTCGGCGGGAAAGATCTCCGAGACCTCGAAATCGACGCCGAGCAGGTCGCGGATCGTGTTGCGATAGTCACGCCGCGTCAGACGGCGCACGACCACCGAGCCTGCGTGCTCGCCGACCTGGCAGGCCGTTTCGCGTAGCTTCTCGTCGATCCAGGTCGTCACGCGGAAGCGCGCCGTTTCGGTGAGCTTCGAGTCGACCGGCGGCATCGTGCGATTGCGGAGCTGGGTCGAAACGTTCTTCCACAGGCCGCGCCGGGCCGCCACATCGGCCGTCGTCGCCGCCTTCAAGAAGTCGACCTTGTTCTTCGGATTGTCGGGGTTATGGCACGCCGAGCAGTTCTCTTCCAGGACCGGTTTGATCTCGACGGCGAACTCATCTTCGGCGGCCAGCAGCGCCGGCAAAGCCGCGATGACGAGAAAAAGCAGGCTCAGTCGCATACGTCTATTCGGTTCACTCCCTGAATAGGCTACTTGAGGCGTCGAGGGGCGTCAACGCGGGTGGCGCCCGACAAAAAGGGATAAACTAAGGGCTCTCCGGTCATGGCTAGCAAGACCTACGATTCCCCGGCCGCGCCGCGCTGGCTCGTCGCTTCCGCAGCCGCGATGATCCTGACCGATCTGTACCTCATTTTCCTGTGGGTGCCGATGGAAAGAACGATGGGGATCGTTCAACGGATCTTTTACTTCCACGTGCCGTCGGCCTTCGTCGCTTTCATCGCGTTCACCATCGGCGGGATTGCGTCCATTCAGTACTTGGCCACGAGACAAAACAAGTACGACGACCTTTCAGTGTCGGCGAACGAGGTTGGATTCGTGTTCGCCGTGGTGAATTTGATCACCGGTTCACTATGGGCAAAACCGATCTGGGGCGTCTATTGGGCGTGGGACGCACGGCTGACGTCAATGCTGCTCTTGGCGCTGATCTATGCGGGCTATTTGATCCTGCGACAGTCGGTGGAGGAGCAGACTCAGCGAGCGGTCGTGTGCGCGGTCACATCGATCTTCGGGATGGTCGACATCCCGATCGTTTACATGGCCAACGTCTGGTGGCGGACGCAGCACCCCGCGCCGGTGCTGTCCGGCTCGGGGTCGATCGACCCGCGCATGCGCTTTGTCTTGTACTTCTCGACCTTCGCCTTGCTGCTTGTGTTTTGGGCCCTTGTAAGGATGCGGCGGCGCATTGAGCATCTGCGGCGCGAAGCCGACGCGCTACGGCGCGAGGTCCACGCCATCTAGTTGTTAGGAGCGTTCGTAATGGAAGAAAATCTCAAGTGGATTTGGATCGCATTCAGCGTTGCATGGGTCATCCACTTGGCGTACGTCTACACCCTGGGTTCCCGTCAGAAGAGTCTGAAGCGAGAGGTTGAAGACTTGCGCGCCCAGCTCGAAGACCTCGGCCGCGACTAGCCCTTCAACACTTCGCGCACGCGCTTGGCGACGACCTTCTCGTCGCCGGGCTGCATCATCCAAACCGCGATCTCGAGCGCCTCGGCTTGCTTCGTTCCCGGACGCACGCGGATGCTGGGCTCGCCCTCCCGCAGTTGGTCGGCCGCTTCCTCAGGCCGCAATCCGCGGGCGGCGTAATCCCACTTGATGCGCAAGTGCGGCACGTGATTGGCGATTTCGGGCACGAAGATCTCCGTCTCGACGCCCTTGGCGCTCTTGGCCGCCGCGGCGATCAGGTTGCACTTGTCTTCCCAAGACTTCCAGACGGCCTGGTGGTCCTGATCGAGAAAGACCTCGAGCGCGACGAGCATCGCCACGAGCTCTTCCTTGTTCACCTTGTTGGTGCGGCAGATCGAGTCGCCGTTGGGGACGTTGTTCAGGCGAGCGGCGGCGATCAGGTCCTTGCGGCCGAGCAGCAGCCCGGCGGACTGCGGTCCGCGCAATCCCTTTCCTCCCGAAATGGCGACCAGGTCGAAGCCCATCTTGGTGAAGCGCCAGAGATTCTCGACCGGCGGCACGTCGGCGGCGGCGTCGATTAACGTTGGGACGCCATGTTTCTTCGCGATCGCAAGAAACTCTTCGTGCTTCACTTGGCCTTCGTTGGTTGATGTATTGATGAAGCACATCATCGCGGTTCGCGGATTGGTCGCCTTGTTCATCTCGGCGGCGGTTTCCACCTCGACCAGCTTGACTCCACAGTTCCGAATCGCGTGGTCGTAGCCGAGGCGATGAGCCTTCTGGATGATGACCTCATCCTTCATACCCGTCGTGTCCGGCAAACGCCGAATCTTCTCCTGGTCGTCTCCGGTCAGGCAGGCGGCGGTCGCGAGCGTGAGCGCCGAGGCGCAGCCGGCCGAGACCATCGCGCCTTCGCACTGCAAGCGGCTTGCGATGCGTTCGCCCACCTTGTCGTGCAGCTCATTCAGGTCGACGTATTGGCCCCACGCGACTTGCAGCGCGGCCATGGCTTGATCCGGCAACTGCGAGGCGGTCATCGCGGTATAGGTGCCGGCGGCGTTGATGAATGGGCGAACGCCCAATTCGGCGATCACATCGCGACCTTCGAGCTTGGTCTTCTTCGCGAAGGCGGGAACGGCCGGAAGGGCCGAGAGAGCGCCTAGACCGGGCAGTGCGGCGACGCTCTTGAGGAACACGCGGCGAGCAGATTGTTGATCAGACATACGGCCGGAATTCTATCAGAGCCCGGCCGCATGCGTCGCCGCTCGGTCAACGGCCGGCAACTCGCCGGCGTGCTTCAGAAGATTCTCGACCGAGACGATCTCGATACGCCGCCGCTGGGTGCGAATGCAACCCTCGCGCTGCAGGGCGCTGAGCACACCGGACGCCGTCTCGCGCGTCGCGCCGATCATCGCAGCCAAGTCCTTTTGCGATATGCGCAAAACGGGCTTTTTGTTCTCCGATCGCGGGAAGCTCAACAGCAGCCGGGCTACGCGCTGCTTGACATCGAGAAACGTGAGCCAAAGAAGACGCTCCTCGGTGCGCTTCAAGCGGTTGTGCAGCAAGCTCGCACAGCGGCGCCACAAATACGGTTCAATTCCGATTCGAGCGGAAACCGCAGCCAAAGGGACGCTGAAGACGCTTGCCGTCTCCAGCGTTTCCGCTCCATACCAGTGCGCCTCGGCCCCGATGAGGGCGACTTCGCCGAAACACTCGCCCGGCCGCACGAGGTGGAAGATGCACTGCCTCCCGCTGCCGCTGGTAACGCAGAGTTTGACTGATCCGTGCACTAGTACGAAAACTCGATCGCAAGGGTCGCCAGGCGAGAAAAGCAATGTGCCCGGACCCAACCCGGACAGCTTCGAGGCTTGAGGCAATCGGACGATCTCCGCAGCCAACGCCTCTGTGCCGCTTGACGAATAATACTCCGGCATTCCGCGCTCCTAAATAATAAGGCGTTCAGCATATCAGACAAACTATTGGGATTCGGTGGAAATTCTTGCGCGGCGGATCGCTTGTCGCGCTTTTTGCGATCTCTCGAACGGCGCCTCGAGGGTGGATTTTTCGAGAGCATCGCGAAAACGCGCAAGTTCGCCCAGGTAAGCCTCGATCCCCGTCAAGATCGATTCGCGATTCGTCACAAAGATTCCCTCCCACATCTCGAACGAGCTCTCGGCCAATCGCGTCATGTCGCGGAGACCGCCGCCGGCTACCTCCACATCCTTTGACGGCAGTCGCTCGACAACGCACGCCGCCAGGGCGCTCGACACGATTTGCGGCAAATGCGAGGTGCAAGCGACGACGCGGTCGTGTTCGACCGGATGCATGAAACGCGGTTTCGCGCCGATGTTCTCGATCAATTCAACCAGCGCGACGCAACGCGAATCTTGCCTCGCGGCCTCGTCAGGGGTCAACACGTAAACCGCGCCTTGAAACAAGTCCGCTTCCGCGATCTCGACTCCGCGACCTTCCTTGCCCGCCATCGGATGCCCGCCGATGAAAATCGACTCCGGCGGCAAGGCCTCGATCGCTTTCGCTGAAATCGCGGCTTTCGTGCTGCCGGCGTCGGTGATGAGCGCACCGGGCTTGACCGCTTTCGCAACCGCCGGCAACTGCTCCAAAATACGCAAAATCGGCTGGGCGAGATAGACGAGATCGGCCGCGCCGATTCCCTCTTCAAAGCTCGCTCCGGCGTCGATCGCGCCGCACGCCACAGCCTTCTCGACGGTAGCCGGGGAACTGACGCCAAGAATCCGGCCTTCGAACCCGCCCTTCTTGAGGGCCAAGCCGAATGAGCCGCCGATCAAGCCGACGCCGACGACCGTGACAGTTTCAAATCTCATCTCGACGCGCGGTTCGCTATTCGGCCGAAACAGTGGTCTTCTTTTGCAGCAAGCGCATCTCAGCCATCACGGACTCGAAGACGCGAGCGACCGCTTCGTGCGGGAGAGGGCCCGCGTTCGCTGTTCGCAAGTTGTCGTGGACTTGAGCCTCGCGATCCGGGTCGAGCACGCCTTTGTTCGCCTCGCGCTTGAGCGGCGCGAGATGCAAGACGCACTTCGCGCGGCGATTGAGAAGCACCACGATTTCGCGGTCCAATCGGTCGATTTCGCTTCGCCAGTCCGAGAGATCCTTCATGGGTTTGGCTCTCACTCCGCCGCCGTCGGCTGGGCGGCCCGCAGCCCGCTTTTGAGGTCAGCCGCCAACGCTTCCAGCTTCGCCGGCAAATCCGCGGATTCTAGGTTGTCCTCGACGACTTTCATGATTGCGCTGCCGACGACGCCCCCGTCGGCATGCGGCGCGATCGCCTCCATATGCTCTCTCTTCGACAATCCGAATCCCAGCGCCAAGGGCAAGTCGGTGGCCCTGCGCGCCCGCTCGAGCAAAGGGATGGCTTGATCCGACACGGCGCTGCGAACGCCGGTGACGCCCGCCGTGGACACCAAGTAGAGAAAGCCGCTCGAGGCCTGGGCCACCTCGCGAAGGCGGGCGTCGGACGTCGTCTGCGCCACCAGGAAAACGGTCCTCAAGTCATGCTTCTTCATTTCTTCGAGATAGGGTCCGGCAGCCTCGACGTTGAGGTCGATGAGCAGCGCCCCGTCGGCGCCGGCCGCCGCCGCTTCCGCCGCAAAGCGCTCGAGGCCGAACCGCAGAACCGGGTTCAAGTAGGTGAAGATCAGCACGGGCAATTCAGAAACCCGGCGCAGTTCTCTGACGAGCTCGAGCACCCGCGCCAAGGTCGTTCCGGCGTGCAGCGCGCGATCGCTGGCCCGCTGGATGACCGGGCCGTCGGCGATGGGATCGGAGAACGGCACGCCAAGCTCGAGGATGTCCGCGCCGCCGCGCTCCAAAGCCAAAATGAGTTCCACAGTGCGGTCGGGCGACGGATCACCCGCTGTCAGATAAGCGATCAGCGCGCCATTTCCTTCGCTCCGCAGTCGTGCGAACGCTTCGTCGATCCTGTTCATCGATCCTTCCAACGCAAACGCAAGATTTTCTAGGATAACGCGCCGAGCCGCGGCGGGTAGCCGCCCCTGCGGTACAATACCGCCGCAGAATCGTTATCGGGAACACTCCCCAGGATGATCATGTGACATGAACGACTTGACGCGCAGACGCTTGATCCAAGCCGCCGGACTGGCTCCGCTCGCGGCGGCGGCCCTGCCTGCCGGCGCTGTCGCGGCGGAGTGGCCGCCCAAGTTGGACGACGACACGCCAAAGATCTGCGTCGGTTCCGGGCGAGATGCCGGCGAAGACGAGATGCGCCAGTGGAAGCAGGTCGGCGTCGACTATGTCCTCATGGGAGGGCCCCGCCCGCCGTGGAAAGAGGCCGAGCTGCGCGAGATCATGGACCGCTACAAGAAGCAAGGCATCCGGGTCATCAACATGATGATCGGCGGCATCAACGACGTCATCTGGGGACGCCCCGGAGCCGATGCGCAGATCCAAAACGTCATCGAGTCGATTCGCGCCGCCGGCAAGGTCGGCCTGCCGGTGATCGAGTACAACTTCTACGCGCATCGGCTGACCGAGGGCTACAAGGAAGAGGTCGGCCGAGCCGGCGCCGGATACACCGCCTACGACTACGAGCTGTCGAAGAATCTGCCTCCGGAGGAAGGTGTCGGGACGCACACGCGCGCCGAGCAGCTCAAGCGCGCGAGGCATTTTCTCGAGGCGGTGGCGCCGGAAGCGGAAAAGGCCGGCGTGAGGCTGGCGCTGCACCCCAACGACCCACCAGTGCCGATGAGCCGCGGCAATGAGCAGCTTTTTGAGAGCTTTGACCACTGGAAGGAATATCTCGACCTGTTCAAGAGTCCGCACAACGGGATGACCTTCGACTGCGGCGTCACGCGAGAGACCGGCGAGGACCCCGTCAAGGTTTGCCGCTACCTCGGCGACCGCGACGTGATCAATCACGTGCACTACCGCAATGTCGTCGTCCGGAAGCCGAACGTCGACTACACGGAAGTCTTCATCGATGAGGGCCAGGTGAATATGTTCGCCGTGATGCAGGAGCTCGTGCGGCAGAAGTACCCGCGAGGCCTCTATCCGGAGCACCCGCGCGCGATCGACATCGATCGCAAGCTTGGCATCGGCAATCAGTATCCCGGCGGCGGCGGGACCGTCGCGCAGATCTACAACGTCGCTTACGCCAAGGCGATGCTGCAGGCGGCGCTTTCGTCGTAGGCCGTTTCACCGTAACCCTACCCAGCGTTCGACGCCTTGTTCCTGAAGGTGGTCGGATGAAACTACTTCTCCGCGCGGCGGCGGGGCTGGTTCTTGCTTTTTGCGGCGCACTAACGGCGGCCTCACAAGTCGACCTCGTCACGATCAAGGGCCTTCGTGAATTCCCGGAAGCGACCGAACCCGGGGTCATTCGCTACGCCTGCGCCGATACCGCCGACGCTCTGCGACGTTTCTTCGCCGAACACGAGCTGCCGTTCCGCGACGCGCTCGTGCGACCGCGACCGGGCCACAAGGCCTGTCACATTTATTACGAGCCGACATTGCGCGGTTTCCGCGCCTCGACGGAAGACCGGCCGATCAAGGCCCTTTACGGCGCGGTCGACCCAATGCGATTTATTGTGGGCCGCGGGCCCACGGGCGAAAGTCTCGACGTCATTCGGACTGTGCTCGCAGCGCTCCCGCAGCCGATCCACTTGGAGTTGCGCGTCAACGAGCGCTTTGACGAAACGTATTGGCCGGCTGCGCTCGAGCGGCGCTTCGGCGACATCTCGCACGACATCAACGTGCTGCCGACGCCGGGCGCAGGCACGCATCCCTGGGCGCAAGACTACATCAAGAGCGGTTCGGTCGACGGCAAGCTCAAGATCCTCGTCCCGCGGCGCATCTTCGAAGGACGCGAAGAAGACGGCGAGTTGCACCGCCCGATGCTCGAGGGCTTGCAGGGTGAGGCGTTGGTTCGCTCGAAGCTTTCCTGGGAAGGCGGCGACATGCTGTTCGTCAAAGATCCTCGAGACGCGACGCGCGTGGTCATGGTCTACGGCAACGCCGCTCGCGAGTACTGGGGCGAGGATCTGCCGATCGAGGACTACGGATATGTTCTAGCCGTCGAATTCGGGGCCGACGACGCGCTGCCGATGCTCGGATCGGCGGCTCACGTCGATTTCTTAGTTTCGTTCCCGCCGCCCGTGGGGGCGGGCAAGCCGGTCGCGCTGGTTTCAAGGATCGTGCGTGAAAATTCCACTATTGCGCGCGCCGCGATCGCCGCCCTGGAGGAGCTGTATCAGCCCAAACCTCCGCCGGCGATTACGCAGCTACGGAGTCTGCTGCAAGACCTCGACTCGGGGGCCGCGCCGGACTCGACTCCGATCTTGCAGCACATCGAGGTCTTGCGCGCACAATTGGGGCGGCTGGAGGCCCCGGTTCCCGACGCGTTGGCGCGGCAGATGGACGCTTACGTCGCCGTGCATTGCCCGCTGGACTCGGACGCCTGCTTCGATGTGGAGGGCGGCCGCGAGATGATTCGGGCGGACCCCGAGTTGCTCCGCCGCACGGCTGACTTCGGCGTCGTGATGGACTACTACACGCGGCTGGGCCCGCGCCTGCTCAGCGTGATTCAGAGCCAACTGCCTGACGCCGCCGCGTGGCACGCCGACCTCGTCAACGCCAAAGCGAAGCAGCTCGAAAAGATGGGATTCCGCGTGGTCCGAGTTCCGCAACTCTACGTCACCGAAGAGATGTTCCGCTGGCAAGGCGTCAGCTACGCGAACTTGCTCGCCGTCGGCAATAAGCTCTTCGTGCCGACCTTCGACCTAGGCAAGGCGGAACAGGATCTTTTGAAAGACTTCCGCAAGCGACTCGGCCCGGATTACGAGGTCGTCGAGGTCCCTGCGCGCATGAGCTTGCTCAACAACGGCGGCGTCCACTGCGTATTCGGCATCGTGCGCGAGCCCTGAATCCCCGCATCGGCGAACACTCGAGCGCACGATCCAAAGCGTCACGCCGCGGCAGGCGCGATGTTCTGATTCACGCAGAAAAAATTATCAGGGTCGTATTGTCGCGTGACCTCGGTTCCGGCGCTCGGGCACGCCGCTGGAAGCGCCCGGTCTAGAGAGCGGACCAGGCCGGCAGGGGATCACGGCATCCCTTGCGCGGCCTGCTCGGCTTCCCGCAGGCCGATCACGAGGGTCATGGAGTCCAAGGGCGCAGGCTGAAATCCGAAGTCTTGGTAGAAGCGCCGCGCGAGATCGGAGAGGGCGTGAACAAGAAGCGCTCGGATGCCGGCTATCTCAGCGGCTTGCAAAGTCCGCAAGATCGCGTCACGGAGCATATACGCAAGTTGTCTTGACTACAGTTCCTTCACCGCGGCGGCGAGATCGCGGGCGGCTTGCTTGCCGTCCGCAAACAACATCAGAGTGTTGTCGTTGGCGAAGAGTTGATTCGGGATTCCCGCGAACCCGGGGCTCAGGCTGCGCTTGATCACCACAACGGTCTGCGCCTTGTCCACATCGAGGATCGGCATGCCGTAGATCGGGCTGCCTTTTTGGTCGCGGGCGGCTGGATTGACCACGTCGTTCGCGCCGAGCACGATCGCCACGTCGGTCTCCTGGAAAATCGGATTCGCTTGATCCATGTCATAGAGCTTGTCGTACGGCACGTCCGCCTCGGCGAGCAGCACGTTCATGTGACCCGGCATGCGCCCCGCAACCGGGTGGATGGCATAGAAGACGTCGATGCCTCGCTCTTCAAGAAGATGCGCAAGATCGTGAACGGCGTGCTGGGCTTGCGCCACCGCCATGCCGTAGCCGGGCACGATCGCAACACGACGCGCGGTCTCGAACAGCATTGCGATCTCTTCGGGCGAGGCGCTCTTGACGCGCCCGGCGTAAACGTCGTCCGCCGACGGGCCCTTCGCGCCCGCGCCGCCCAAATCGCCGCGCAGCACGTCGATCAACGAGCGATTCATTGCGTCGCACATGATCTTCGTCAGGATGAAGCCCGAGGCGCCGACCAGCGAGCCGGCGATGATCAGCACGTTGTTGCCGAGCACGAAGCCCGTCATCGCCGCCGCCAGTCCCGAGGCCGAATTGAGCAGAGAGATCACCACGGGCATGTCCGCGCCGCCGACCGAAGCCGTGAGCAGGACGCCATAGAGCGTCGCCGCCGCCGTCGTCGCCCAAAAGAGGCCGAGATTCGTGGGTTCAAAAGTGAACCAAGCGCCAAGCCCGAGAGACACGACAGCGGAGCCGATGCTGACGGTCTGGTAAGCGATGCCGGTCGGCTGCTTCTTGACGACCTCGGCCAACTTCAGAAAGGCCAGGAAACTGCCGCTGAAGGTGGCCCCGCCGATGATGGCGCTCAACGCGCTCGAGCCGTAGAGCTGAATCGAGGGGATGTCGGGGATCATGTGCGGCTCGAGCACCGCCGTCGCCGCCACCAGCGCCGACGCACCGCCGCCAAAGCCGTTGAAGATGGCGACCATCTCGGGCATCGCCGTCATCTGCACGCGGTACGCCGTGACCGCGCCTATTACCGTTCCGATCGCGATGCCGAGCGCGATCATGTCGAAGCTGACGATCTGCTTCTCGGCTAGCGTCGCCACGATCGCGACCAGCATGCCCAGTCCGCCGATCGTGTTTCCGCGAACGGCAGTCTTGGGCGACGTCAGGCCGATCAAGCCCCAAATGAACAGGACCGAGGAGACCAGATAGGCGACGTTGATGAGGTTGGCGGCGGTCACGGGAGCGATCTACTTCTTGCGGCGAAACATGGCGAGCATGCGATGGGTGACGAGGAAGCCGCCGACTACGTTGATCGTCGCCATGGCGACGGCGACCACGCCGAGAGTCTTCGCCAACCCGCCGATGTCGGCCCCGGCGGCGACAAGCGCGCCCACGACGCTGATCCCGGAGATGGCGTTGGCGCCCGACATCAAGGGCGTATGCAAGGTGGGCGGAACCTTCGTGATGATTTCGTAACCGACGAAAATCGCCAGCACGAAGACGGTGACCGCGGTAATGAAAGCTTCCATGCCTCCCCTTACTCTTTCCCCTGCCCCAGCGCCTCCGCGACGCGGGGATGCGTCACCTTGCCGCCGTGCGCCACGAGCGTTCCCGCGGTGATCTCGTCTTCGGGGTCGATCGTCAAAGCGCCGTCCTTGACCAGGTGCAGCAGGAACGTCGAAATGTTCTTCGAGTACATCTGGCTCGCGTGCACGGGCTTGGTGGCGGGCAGGTTCACGTAGCCGACGATCGTCACGCCGTTTCGGACGATGCGTTTGCCGACTTCCGTCAAGGCGCAATTGCCTCCGCGCTCGGCGGCGAGATCGACGATGACCGTTCCGGGATGCAGCCCGTCGACCATCTTCTCGGTGATCAGAATCGGCGCCTTGCGCCCCGGCACGGCGGCGGTGGAAATGATCACATCCTGCGTAGCCAAATGTTCGCCTAGAAGCTGTTGCTGGCGCTCATAGTATTCCTTCGACTGCGCCGCCGCGTAGCCGCCCGAACCGGAAGCGGTCTCGACGTCGACCTTGATCTCGACGAATTTGCCTCCCAGGCTCTCCACTTGCTCCTTGACCTCGGTGCGAATGTCGTAGCCTTCGACGACGCCGCCCAAACGCTTGGCGGTGGCGATCGCCTGCAGGCCGGCGACTCCCGCGCCCAGCACAAAAACCCTCGACGGCACGATGGTTCCGGCGGCGGTCATCATCATCGGAAACATTTTCGGGCAGTTCTCAGCGCCCAACAGGACCGCCTGATAGCCCGACACGCTGGCCATTGCCGAGAGGGCGTCCATCGACTGCGCGCGCGTGATGCGCGGCATCAGCTCCATCGAAAGCAGCGTCAGTCCCCGCGCGGCGAGGGCTTGCATCTGCTCCACAGACCCTAGCGGATCCAGAAAGGCCAAGATCGCCGCGCCGGACTTGAGGCGATCCAGGTCGGAATCGGGAAATTCGCGATTGTCGCCGGGGCCGCTGACCAGCAGCACGATATCCGCCTCGGAAAGCAGTTTACCCCTATCTTGCTCGATGCGAGCCCCATGCGAGGCGTATTCGTCGTCGGCGTGGAGCGACCGCGCGCCGGCGCCGGCTTCGACGGCGACTTCCAGGCCAGCCTTGGTCAGGGCCGCTACGTTCTGTGGAACGAGCGCAACACGGGTTTCATCCTCCCTGGCCTCTCGCGGTACGACTACCAACATGGGCGGCGTCGCCCAAAGTTATCAGATCAGCGGAGCGCCTGTCGACGGGTCACCCGGTCCCGATTGGCACTAGACTGGATAACTACGGCGAGCCCGGGAAGCCATCGCCCTCATCCGCCTCGGGAGATCCGCTCGTGAAAACTCTGACTTTGATCGCACTCCTCGCGCTTCCGCTCGCCGCCCAGGAAGGCGTCGACTTGTCGGTGGTCCACCGCATCCGGCAGGAGGCTCTCAAGCACTCCAAGGTCATGGACCACCTGTTCTACTTGGTCGACGTCAACGGACCGCGCATCACTGGCTCCCCCGGCTTTCAGGGCGCCGCGGAGTGGGCCGTTTCGCGCCTCGCGGAGTATGGGCTGAAAAACGCGCGCCTCGAAAAGTGGGGCCCCTTCGGGCAAGGCTGGTCGCGCAGTTACTACTCGGCGCATTTGACCTCCCCGCAATACGAGATGCTCATCGGCGTGCCGATCGGCTGGACTCCCTCCACCGACGGCATGGTCAAGGGGACTCCGGTGCTCGCGCCGCTGACGCGATACGGCGAGTATCCCCGCGACGAGGCGTCGATCGACGCCTTCATCGAGAAGTACAAAGGGAAACTCGGCGGAGAGATCGTGATGCTCGCGGAGCTGAAGGACGTCAAGCCTCATCAGGAGGCCGAGCTGCACCGCTACAACTCGGAAGAGCTCGCCGAGCGCGCCATGGCGCCGGACGGGGTCGAGCCGATCGATTTCTCCGACCCTAATATCCAGATCCCCGAGGACCCGGACAAGCGTCGCGACTTCCTAGTCCAGGCGCCGGCCTGGTTCAACCAATGGCGACGCGACGAGAGCAAACGCCTGCAGGCCAAACTGAACACGTTCCTGGTCGACGAAGGCGTCAAGCTCGTCATTCTGCCGGCCGCGCGGGGAGACGGCGGCACCGTCTTTCCGCCGCGCATGGGCGACCGTGACCCGAGCTTCCCTACGCCGCCGCCGGCCATCGCCGTCACGCCCGAGCAGTACAACCGCATCTTCCGCCTCGTCGACAGGGGCCTCGCGCCCGAGGTCGAGGCCGAAGTGCGCACCACGCTCTACCGCGACACGCTCGACTCGGTCAATGTTGTCGCCGAGATCCCGGGCGGATCGAAGGCGGATGAAGTCGTCATGCTCGGCGCTCACCTCGATTCCACCGCGGCCTCTTTAGGCGCCACCGACAACGCCGCCGGCTGCGCGGTGATGATGGAAGCCGTCCGCATCCTCGAGGAGCTCAATCTCCCCTTGGCGCGGACGGTGCGCATCGCCCTGTGGGGCGGCGAGGAGCAGGGACTGCTGGGATCGAAAGCCTACGTCAAAGAGCACTTCGGCGATCCGGAGACGATGCATCTGACCGCCGCGCACGACAAGTTGTGCTGCTACTTCAACGTCGACAACGGCAGCGGCAAGATCCGCGGCGTCTACCTGCAAGAAAACGAGATGGTCCGGCCGATCTTCGAGGCCTGGCTCAAGCCGTTTCAAGACGTGGACGCGAAGACCCTGTCGATCCGCAACACCGGCGGCACGGACCACCTCTCGTTCGATGCAGTGGGCCTGCCGGGCTTTCAGTTCATTCAAGATCCGCTGGAATACGGGACACGCACGCACCACTCCAACATGGACGTCTACGACCGCGCGCAACCGGCGGATCTGATGCAGGCGGCGGCGATCGTCGCCTCGTTCGTCTACAACGCCGCCAACCGGGACCAGATGCTGCCGCGCAAGCCGCTGCCCGAGCCGCAGCCCCTCGAGAAACCCGACAGCGCCGCCGCCGCGGGGCGCTGAGGCCTACTTTTTCTTCTTTTTCTTCTTCTTGCGGTTCTTGAAGCTCTCGTACCACTCGTCGAACTTCTGATCGTTCTCGAAGAACAGGTCGTACTCGAGGTCCTGCGTGAAGTATTCGCAGGGGTCGTCGCCCGGCAAGCCGTAGTCGCGGCAAATCTGCGGGCGCGTCTGATAGATGCCGCACGTGTTGTCGCCTTGCAGGTGCCGGCACGGCGTGCGCACTTCCAGGTACCAGTCGCCGTCATCGACCCAAACGGCGATGCCCTCGTGCATCAAGTACCAGCGGATGTGGTCGTAATCGTCCTTGTCTTCGGGCGTGTCGAGCTGCAGCGCGAAATAGCGGCAGCAACTGGCGTTGCAAAGGTGGCACGGACCGCCTTTTTCGGGGTCAGGCTTGGGCGGCTCGGCTTGCGAATGCAGCATCGCCAAGGCGACGAATCCGTTGCTTGTCGCAAGCGGGGACTTGGGTCGAGATTGTTTCGGGAAAAGCTTTGGGCGGGCCAAACGGGTATCTTATCCCGTTTGGCCCGCCCGTGCCGCTTGAGGAGGTAGAGGACGGCGATCAGTCGGCGACGGTCCCGCGGGCCGTCACATTTAGGGCCATGGTTTTGCCGTCGAAAACCAACGGAGACGCGAAAAAGGTGATGGGATAGCTGGCCCTGACGCGAACCACGCTGCCTCCGGCTTTGGCGGCGTCCTCCCACACGGTGCTGACGGTCACGTCGCTGTTGGGCAAGCCGACCGCGTTGGCTTTGACGCGCGTTTCAATCTCGCTGTCGGCTACCGGGTTACGCTTGCCATGGACCATGGCGTAACGCGCTCCAGCGCGGGTCGCATGAGTCAGCGTGGTGAAGGCCCAGACCAATCTGCCGCCTTCGAACACGGCGACGATGAGAACCAAGAAAGAGCAGGAACCCGAGGGCGAACTCAACAAAGACCGACCCGCTTTTCGAGCCGCCTCGACGTTGACGTGCATTGTGCATGATCTTCTTCACAGTCGTACTCCTTCAGCTCTTCAGCGAACCCGCATCATCGTGGTCTCATTGATGGCGACCTGGCTGGGCATCTTGATGTAGTTGGCCAGCGTTTGGAAGGGCTTCTGAACCGCCACCCGGACGTAGATGCGCGCATCCCCGTAGCCTGAGCAGGTGGTGGTCTGGTAGTCCCCGCATGAGAACGCAGCAGCTCCGGGGCATTTGCAAACCAAATCCGGGCTGGCGCTGACTCCGCCCCCGAGGTTGGCGGCGTCCGACTCCGCGCGTGCCGTCAGCGCCGCCGTATCCGCAGACTTGAATTCGTCCTGCGCGCCTTCGAACGCCGCGATGCTGGAGGCGCCGCGGATCGTCAGGGCGGTGTAAAAGAGTCGGGCGAAATCGGTGACGCCCATGGCCAGGATGAAGGCCAGCGGTACGGTCAGAGCCAACTCGACCATGACGCTCCCGCGGCGGTTGTGGAGCAGAGCTTTGATTTTCGTCTTCAACATGATTCCCTCTCTTCAGTCGGTTTCATCCGCCTTCTTTCGGCGCGCTACTCCACCATGGCAACCGTGCGCACGGGAGCAGGGCGGCCGGTCGCCTCCCAATTGACTCCCAGCGTCGGGTTGCCCGCAATCTTGAATGTGTCGGCCACGATCATCGTGTAGACGTCGGTCGAGGGGACGTTGGCGTTGCCCCCGTAGAGCAGACCGACGGTTGGGAAGTAGAAGTTGCCCTCGAAGTAGGAGTCCGCCGTGCCGCGAATGTCACCGTCCGCCGTGGTGCTGTTGCCATTGGGCAGAGCGGCGTACTTGCTGTTCCAAAAGAGCATGCTGCTGCAGCCGTACTGGTCGTCGGTCGGAGCGAGTGTTTCGATAGGAGCCTTGAGGTCGATGTACGAGTTGCCGTTGATGTTGAAGTTCATGTTCTTATTGGCGCCGGTGTTGAAGAGCGTGACGCCCGAATTGCCTGTGCACGTGGGGCACGTCAGACTTCCGCCGGTCATCTTCAACCCGTCGACGATATAGGTGCCTGGAGTCAAGGTCACGGTTCCCCCACTGATGTCGAGGCCTCCCTTGTAGTAGCCGGGCGACAACGTCTCCGTGCCTCCGGTGATCTTCTTGTTCGTCGCAACCGGGGCGCCGGCAGGTCGGGCTCGGTGCAATGCTCGAACGGGTCCGGAGCAGGCGGCACAGGCGAAGGAGCGGGACTGAGCGTTCCGCTGCCGCCGTTTTGAACGTAATTGCCGCCGAGGTTGCCGTATCCCAACCCCGCCGTGATGACCGTTCACTGACCCATTGGCGGTGATGGCCGGATTGCCGTTCGAGTTCGCTTGGACAGCGCAGCTCGGCGCGATGAGGTTGGCCGTCCCAGAGAACGTGATCGCTCCGGTGGCGGTCTCGTTCAGAGCCAAGATGCAGACAGGCGACAGATCCGGCTCCACCGCGGCCACGGCACGAGCGCGCACGATCGGATCGCTGCCCAAGATGATCGGCATCAGCGAAATCGGCGCCTTTTGCTCAATGATCACCTCGACCGCGTCCGGATTGCTGCTGGCCGGCCCCGTGGCCGGAGGCCGATTGACCGTTACTTTGACGTCGCTGCCGTCGTGCGTGAAGCCGTTCAGAGACGTGTCGTCGCGGGCCCCGGTGGTGACTGTGCCGTCGTTGCCGCGCAGCACCTCTTGTGCGCCCGCCCAGGCTCCGGCATCCGCCGCCGCTTGCATCCGGCGCTTCTGGAAGTAGAGCATTCCGCCGTCCAGCACGAGCCCGGCCATCAGAAGCAGCGGAGCCGCCACCAGAGCGAAAATCATCAAAATCGCGCCGCGGCGCTTGCCGTTGCGATCATTACGGCCGCGTATGTATGGAGTCGAAGTATTCATTTGAGCGATCCCCCTCAAGATCAGCTGTTTCCGGGCCTTTTCCCGGCTGCATAGCGATCGTAACCGCCGCTGTGAGACAAAGTGAATAGACAGCCGGGACCGATTTTTAAGCAGTACTACGGGGTGGACGGAAAACTCGAGTACCATCGCCCTTAGAACCATCGGCTAGGGGCGAATCCTAGGAGCTAGACGCCCCTCCAGGATGAGCCAAGAAGACGATAAGTGCATTGTTATCAATTAATTAATCCTAAGTGGACACCCTAGTGTCGTACAATAAATGACTAGGGATGCGGACGCCGCCTCGGCTCCGCTAGACACCCTCCGCCAGCCATCGCCGGAGTTTTCTTCAGTTCCATATGCAGTCTCGCAACGACCGAAAGACCCTACTCGAGCAAGCGCTCAACGATCGGATTCTCGTGCTCGACGGCGCGATGGGCACGCAGCTTCAGGCTCGCGACCTCTCCGCCGCCGACTTCGGCGGCGAGAGCCTCGAAGGCTGCAACGAAAACCTCAACCTGACCCGGCCCGACGTTCTGCGCGACATACACCGCTCCTACTTCGACGCGGGCTCCGACTTGGTTGAAACCAACTCGTTCGGCGGGACCCCCGTCGTTTTGGCCGAGTATGGACTTCAGGACAAGGTTTACGAGATCAACTACGCGGCGGCTCGTCTCGCACGCGAGGCGGCCGACGAGCTCACGACCGCCGACCGGCCACGCTTCGTCGCCGGCTCCATGGGCCCCACCACCAAGGCCATCACCGTCACCGGCGGGATCACCTTTCAGGGTTTAGTCGACAACTTCCGCGACCAGGCGTTCGCGCTCGCCGAAGGCGGCTCCGATGTCCTGCTGCTCGAAACCTGCCAGGACACGCGCAACGTCAAGGCGGCGCTCATCGGCGTCAACGAAGCCTTCGCCAAGCTCGGGTACAAGCTGCCCATCATGGTGTCGGGAACGATCGAGCCGTTCGGCGCGATGCTCGCCGGACAGCCGGCCGACGCCTTCGTCGCCTCGCTCGCTCACATCGATCTGCTGTCCGTCGGTCTCAATTGCGCCACCGGGCCGGAGTTCATGACCGACCACATTCGCACCATCCACGAGATGGCGCTATCGCATGTTTCCTGCTACCCCAACGCCGGCTTGCCCGACGAGGAAGGAGCCTACGGCGAAACGCCGACTTCGCTCGCCTCGTCGCTCGAGCGCTTCGTCAAGAACGGCTGGCTCAACATCATCGGCGGCTGCTGCGGCACGACGCCCGACCACATTCGCTCCATTTCGCAGATGGTCGAAGGACGCGAGCCGCGTCGCTTCCGCGCCGAGCGCAAGACCTATTATTCCGGCATCGAGTTAGTCGAAGCCAACGACGACAACCGCCCGCTGCTGGTCGGCGAGCGCACCAACGAGGTGGGCTCGCGCAAGTTCAAGCGGCTGATCGAACAAGAGAAGTTCGAGGAAGCCTCCGAGATCGGCCGCGCCCAGGTCAAGAACGGCGCGCAGGTCATCGACATCAATCTCGAAAATCCGGACCGCGAAGAGCTCGACGACATCGACAGCTTCTACTCGCAGATCATCCACAAGGTCAAAACGCCGCTGATGATCGACACGACCAGCCCGCGGGCCGTCGAGCGTGCGCTGACCTATTGCCTCGGCAAGTCGATCATCAACTCGATCAACTTCGAGGACGGCGAGGAGCGCTTCGACGCAGTGATGCCGCTGCTCAAGAAATACGGCGCCGCCGTCGTCATCGGCTCGATCGACGAGGACAAGCAGCAGGCGCAGGCGATCACCCGCGAGCGTAAGCTCGCCATCGCCCGGCGCGCCCGCGACCTGGTCGTGGACAAATGGGACTTTCCGGAAGAAGACATCGTCTTCGATCCGCTCGTCTTCCCTTGCGCCACGGGCGACGAGAACTACATCGGCTCGGCGGTCGAGACACTCGAAGCCGTCCGCCTGATCAAGCAAGAGCTGCCGAAGTGCAAGACGATTCTGGGCGTCTCGAACGTCAGCTTCGGACTGCCGCCCGCCGCGCGCGAAGTCGTCAATTCGGTCTTCCTCTATCACGCGACCAAGGCCGGCCTCGACCTCGCCATCGTCAATACGGAGAAGCTCGAGCGCTACGCGCAGATTCCCGCGGACGAAAAGAAGCTCGTCGAGGATCTGCTCTGGAACCGTCCGCCCGAGGACTCGAACGCGGCGAGCGACTACCGCCAACAAACGCGCGAGCAGCGCGCTGCGATCAACAACCTTCACATTCAGCAGATTACCGAGCACTTCCGCGCCGCCGCCGGGCGCTCCAGCCAGAAAATGGACCGCAAGAATCTGCCTCTCGACGAGCGCCTGGCCGGCTACATCATCGAGGGCACGAAAGAGGGACTGGTCCCGGACCTCGAGCTGAAGCGTCAGGCCGGCGCCAAGCCTCTCGAAATCATCAACGGCCCCCTGATGGCCGGCATGAGCGAGGTCGGACGCCTGTTCAACAACAACGAGCTGATCGTCGCCGAGGTGCTGCAATCCGCGGAAGCGATGAAGGCCGCCGTCGGGCACCTCGAGCAATTCATGGAGAGAGCCGAGGACTCGCAAAAAGGCAAAATCATCCTCGCCACGGTCAAAGGCGACGTCCACGACATCGGCAAGAACCTGGTCGACATCATCTTGACCAACAACGGCTATCAGGTGATCAACCTCGGCATCAAGGTGCCGCCCGAGGACCTGATCAAGGCTTACCGCGAGCACAAGCCTCATGCCATCGGGCTGTCGGGTCTGCTGGTCAAGAGCGCCCAGCAGATGATCGTCACCGCACTCGACCTCAAGGAGGCCGGCGTCGAAGTCCCGCTCTTGGTCGGCGGCGCGGCGCTCTCCGACAGCTTCACCCGCCGGAAGATCGCGCCTGCGTATGAACAGATCACCTGCTACGCCAAAGACGCCATGACGGGCCTGTCGCTGATGAACCGCCTCATGGACCCGGCGGAGCGCGAAAAGGTGTTGGCCGAACGCGCCGCGGCGGAAGTCCCCGTTGAAGAGGCCGCCGCGGACGAAGCGCCCGAATCGACCGTGCGCTCGACGCGCGCCCGCCAGGACGTCCCGCTTCTGCCGCCGCCGTACGCCGAACGCGTCGTGCGCGACGTGCCGCAGCTCGAAGAGATCTGGGGCTACATCAACCCGGCGATGCTCTACACGCATCACCTCGGCTTTCGGGGCAACTTCGAGAAAGCGTTGGCTGCGCGCGACCCCAAGGCCTTGGACCTGCGAGAGACGCTCGACGCGGTCAAGGCCGAAGCGGGCAAGTTCATGAAGGTGAAGGCGGTCTGGCGCTTCTTCGAGGCGACGCCAGGGCCGAATTCCATCTGTCTGTTCGAGCCCGGCTCCGCCGCGGCCGCGACCGTGTTTCGCTTCCCGCGGCAGAAGCGCGAGGACGGCCTGTGCCTGTCGGACTACGTCATTCCTTCGCGCAACGGCGCACGGGATTCGGTGGCCCTGTTCGTCGTCACCGCCGGGCAAGGCATCCGCGAACGAGCCGAGGAGTACAAGGCGGCCGGCGAATACCTCAAGATGCACGCCATGCAAGCCCTAGCGCTCGAGACGGCGGAAGCCTGCGCCGAATGGCTGCACCGGCGCATCCGCGAGGACTGGGGATTTCCGGACCCCGCCGAGCTGACGATGAAGGAGCGCCTCAAGACGCAATATCGCGGCCGACGCTACAGCCCCGGCTACGCGGCGTGTCCCGATCTCGAGGACCAACAGAAGATCTTCGAGTTGCTCAAGCCCGGGGATATCGGCGTCGAGCTCACCGATGGCTTCATGATGGAGCCCGAGGCGAGCGTCAGCGCAATCGTGTTCCAGCACCCCGATTGCATCTACTTCGACGTGTCGAAGTAGAAAACCGGGAGGACATCAACGCAAAAAAGGGACGGCCAAGGGTTTCTGGTCAAACGCAAGGAAGCGCTTTCCAGCGCGGCGTTTAAGACTGTGTATAGCGCCGACGGATGTAGCTGAGCGCTATCAAGCTGCCGCGCAGCAGAAGATACGTGGAAGGTTCGGGCACTCCCGGCAAGTCGCTGTCGTTGCAACTCCCGTCCATGCAAATTGCAACGTCTGAACCCTGACCGTTTGAGCCCGTATTCTGGAAACGAGCCGCCAGAGGCTTAAAAGCGGACGGCAATGGCGCCTCTGTAAAGTTGCCGAGAAAGTACAATGTGAAGTCAAAGCTGCCACCTTTGGCGATGCCGTCATTGGGATTTCCGCCCGTGCAGTTCTTGTCGCTGTTGCCGGACTCCGCACAGAAGTCGAACATGCCAACGGGTTGAGGGGTGTTGACTCTCCGAGCTCGAAGTACGTATTCCAATTGGTCGGGATCGTTGACGCCAAGGCATCGAAGCCGGTTACCTCGGCGGGAACATTCAGAGCGATGGCCGTGATGATCGGCTGATAGTCTACAGACGTGTTCAAGACCGTGAAATCAACGCTAAAGCCATCAGCGGTGAGGACCGGATCAGCGAAGACGAAATCGGCCGTGTTGTTCGAATCCTGATTGCCGATGACGCTGTAGGTTGCGCCGTGTGCGCCGGCGGTGAAAAGAAGAGTTAACGCAAGAGCGCTAACTGTGGACAAGCTCTTTATATACAAGTACTTAAACCCTCCCCGAGAGTGTGTGTAGCAGGCACCCTAGGAGTTTCTAAGGTGATACTCCACTTGATGATACCGGGGTTTTCAGGCTGAGTTCAGCTATTTTTTTTGGCGTCTGGGTGGAACACCCGCATTGACTGCTCTGAGTGTTGGTGTGCTTGCCGGGAATCGAGAAAGGGGCGACTCCCATCTGTAGAGTCGCCCCTTGCCGGATCGGAAAGGAGGATAAGCCTGGTAACCCGGTCTAGTTGTTGTTGCGGCGTCGACGAATGTAACCCACCGCCATCAGGCCCGCGCCAAACAGCAAGTAGGTTGACGGTTCAGGAACGCCCGGCAGGTTCGGCGTGTTCCCCAGAGACACTACAGTGAAGGATTCAGGGCCGTCGCCGGATGCGTAGTTCCCCGCTACATCGCAAGTGCCTAGTCGGTCCAAGCAGCCCGCGGTTGCGGCCATACCGATAGTCCAACTGGAATCAAAGGTGGGCGCGGCATTAGCCTGTGCTTGGGTGATCGTGCCGACATAGCCGGCCGAACCCTGGCCTTGGGAGATGTTTGTGAAGTCGACGTACGGGTCTTCCAAATAAAAGGCGAACACAAGGTCGCCGTTACCGTCGAAGAACCCGAGGCTCAACGCCTGCAGAGTCAATTCCTGAACATTGTTGGGTTCATTGACGTTGAACAGAATGCCAATGTCGGTGTACCCGGTTATGCTGAGGTCGGCCAGCGTCGGCGTCGAGTACTTCGGCGCACTGACCGGGTTGACGTCGCCGATGATCGGGTCGAAGCTTGTCCAGGCGCCGCCCAAAGACGCGTCGGTGCAGGACAGGCTCGGGCCGGGAATGACGCAGACCGACTCATTGGCGTCGTTCTGCATGGTCAGGACCGGGTTGACGACGCCGAACCCGTAGGTCGTCAAGTTCGTGGGCGCATCCGGCGTTAAGAAAACGATGCCGGCTCGAGCCGGGCTCGTTGTGGCAACCAACATGAAAACAGCCGTAGCGCAGCCGTAGAAAATTTCCTTCAATCTCATTAAGTCCCCCCCAGCCCTGGCACGACCGCGAATGCAGCCCTCGCTAGGGCTTATACCTTACAGCACCTAGTCTAAGGCAGGCTCTCCGATCTGCACAGGCACAATTTTTTTAGTACTAGCGAGGGGTGGGCTGCTAGGACTTTTCGACTCTAAACGGACGGCCAATCCCGGTACCGTCAGTCGTTTCTGTGAGTTACGCCCAAGTCGGCCCTTGGCGAACGTACGGTTTCGGCGCCGTCCCGCCAAGAACGATACGAGACGTGATCTAGGTGAAACGCCTGAGCCGCTTGCGCCAGTCAGAACCCGTATGGCCGCCAGCCCGACGGGCTGGGGAACGCCGGGCGGCTCGGCCCTTCGCGCCGCCGCTTCCGGAAATTCAGCAGCGATGGTCAATGGGAGGCGCCCGCGCAAGAAAAAAGGCGATCCCATGCCAGGGATCGCCCAGATTCACATCGGCGGGGAGTAAGCCGCCCAGCCGTCGTGGTTTTAGGAGTTGCCGGGCCGACGGCGCCGTAAGTAGCCCATCGCCATCAGACCCGCCCCAAACATCAGGTAGGTCGAAGGCTCGGGAACTCCCGGCAGGTCCACCGGCGGGTTGCCTAAGGACACTACGGTGAAGGACTCGGGGCCGTCGCCGGATGAGTATTTCCCTGTTACGTTGCAGTTGGCCTCGTCGGCCTCGAAGCAGCCCGCCTGTGCGGCCATACCGATCGTCCAACTGGAATCAAAGCCATACGCGGCGAAGGCGGCATCAGCCTGTGCTTGGGTGATCGTGCCGACGAAACCGGCTTTGCCCTGCCCCTGCTCGATGTCCGTGAAGTCTTGGTAGGGGTTTTCCAAATAGAAGGCATGTACAAGGATTCCATTGCTGTCGAAGAACCCTAGGCTCAACATTTGCAGAGTAATCTCCTCAACGTTGTTGGGTTCATTGACATTGAACAAAATTCCGATGTCGGTGTACCCCATTATGTTGAGGTCCGCAAGCGTCGGCGTCGTGTACTTCGGCGCGCTGACCGGGTTGACGTCGCCGACGATCGGGTCAAAGCTCGTCCAGGCGCCGCCCAAAGACGCGTCGGTGCAGGACAGGCTCGGGCCAGGAATGACGCAGACCGACTCTTTGGGGTCGTTCTGCATGGTGAGGATCGGATTGACTACGCCGAAGCCGTAGGTCGTTATGTCCGTCGACGGGGTTAAGAATACGATGCCGGCTTGAGCCGAGCTCGTCGTCACAAGCAGCGCGAAAACAGCCACGGCGCAGCCGTAGAATATTTTGGTCAAATTCATTAGACACTCCCCCCCTGCACTGGGAAGCAGAACTGCGGCCCAGACTCAGGGCTTTACCTTACAGATCTAGAGTATGCGCCCTATTCGCCGCCAAGTACAGTCAAATTTCCAAGTATAGTCGGCGACGAATCTCCGGGGTGTCGCCCGTCGAGAATCGCGCGGCCCTTGCGCAGGTATCATCCATCGTTTCTGTCAGTTGCACTGTAATCGGCCCTTACACGCTTACGGTTTCGGTTCCGGCCCGCCAAGAAAGAAGATGAGGCGTGCTCTAGGTGGTACGCCCGAGCCGCTGAAATGCATCCGTCTCACCCCCCAGGCACTCCCGGAAACGAAACAGGCGGCTCTTGAGAGCCGCCTGTTCCGGTTGAGGTTGTTCGTTGTGGTGTTCAGTCGGCTAGGAGCGCATCACTGGCTTGCGCCGCTTCAGAAGGCTGATTGCGGCCAAGCCCGCGCCCAGCAACAGATAGGCGGACGGCTCAGGAACACCAGGCAGGTCGCTATCGCAGGTCGTGCAAGTCCCGGCGAGTTTGTCGCTGCTGCTCCCGTTATTCCCCGTGATCGACTTCACGCGAGCGCCGAAGGCGGCGAAATCGCTCACGAACACGCCCGTAACCTTGAACGCGAACGTTTCGATGTTGTCGTTGCCCGCGGCCCCGAGCTGGATGCCGACGTCGAAGGTATCCGGCGTGGTGGACCCGTTCATGTTCGTGTCGCTATCACACGTCTGGCTGACGGCTCCCGGGTTGACGATCGGCGCACAACCCACCGAGATCAGCGACGTATTGGCGATGTCCGTCATAATCCGAGTCGCGTCGAAGCCAGCGAAGTTGAAACCGGCGTCAAAGCTGAAGTAAACAGCCCGAAAGTCACCCTTCACGGTGGCGGAAGGCTGGCTGAAGGTGACCAAAACATCGTCGACCATCTGCGCCAGGTCGACCTGCACTGGAATGGGACCGCCGAAGCTGGTCAGAGTCAAAGTCGCTGCGGACAGCGACGCAGGCAAGAGGCTCAAAGCAAATACACAAGCCCCAAGCGCCTTAAAAATGCGAATCATATTTTCCCCTCTTGGTACCGGCTGTACCCTAAGTATTCGTACACCGAATACCCTATGGATAGTACCACTGATCCAGTGGCGGTTTCAACACAATGTGTTGGCCCACTCAGTAGGTTCCGTGAGACGATCTAAAGCGAAGCCTTCAGCCGCCCCCGAAACGGCCACCGATCGCCCAGGGGTCAGCGGGACCAGCCTGTTGAAGATGTCGGTTCGGCTGCGGCGTCGGAGTCGGGCCGCCGGCGTCCCTCGTCGGCCGCAGTTGCGGTTATGCGGGTGAGAATCTAAGCTTTCAGGCGAGGCGCGGCCCGCCGCTCGCGCTCGAGGAGATCCCGCATGATCTATTCACGCGCGACCGAGTACGCGATCACAGCGCTGGGACATTTGGGTGAATTGCCTGAGGGCGCGCGGCGGATGGCCCGCCGCATCGCCGAAGAAGAAGGTCTGCCCGCGTTCTTTCTTGCCAAGACCCTCCAGACGCTGGCGCGTCAGGGCCTGCTCAAGTCGGCGAAAGGTCCCACCGGCGGGTTCGCGCTCAACAAGCCGGCTTCAAAGATCCGCTTGATCGACCTGATCGCGGCGATCGACGGACTCGACGATCTGGAATACGGCAACCAGGAGTTGCCCGGTTTCAGGCCCTTGCGGCAGTCGATTCTGAGCTACCTCCGCAATACGACGATCGCCGACGTGGCCAAGCGCCGCAAGAGCGCCCGCAAGAAGGCGACGAGGAAAAAAGCGGCCCGCAGCAGGCGCCAGCGCGGCTAGGGCGCGATGCTCAGCAACTCGACCTGGAAGATCAGCGTCGAGTTGGGGGGAATCGGCCCCGCTCCGCGAGCGCCGTATGCCAGGTCCGGCGGAATGATGAAGCGATACGTCGAGCCGATCGGCATCAGTTGCAGACCTTCTTGCCAGCCCTTCACCACGCGCGCCAGCGGAAATGTGGCCGGCTGACCGCGGTCATAGGACGAATCAAACACCGTCCCGTCCTCGAGCTCGCCCTTGTATTGGACCGTTACCGTGTCCTCGAGCGTCGGCTTTAGACCATTGCCTTGCTTGAGCACTTCGTATTGCAGTCCGGAATCAGTGGTGATCATCTTCCCTCCCTCGGTGGCGGAGTCCTGCCCGCAGGAGGCGAGAAGAACGACGGCGGCTAGGGCCATGAAAAGCTTGATTCGCATACTTTGAACGCCAGCTTAGCGCGTCTCGACCCCGGGATTGTACGTTAGACGTGATGCATCTTGCGTTGGGACTCGACATCGGAACGACCTCGATTGCGGCCGTCGCCGTGGACTCGGGAGGGTTGTCGTCGTCGCCCAGGCCGGCGCTCCGAACGACTCCGCCATGCCCGAATTGCCGTCGGACCGCTCCGAGCAGGCCCCGCACGGCGTCGAGCAACGGGCGCTGGAAACCCTCGCGGATTTGGCCCGGCGGCTTCCCGCGGCGCCCGTTTGCCTCGGACTGACGGGGCAGATGCATGGCATCCTGCTCGCCGACGCCGACCTCGAGCCGCTCACTTCCCTGGTTACCTGGCAAGACCGCCGCGCCAACCAGGGCGCGGTCGGCGGCCGGACCTACCTCGAAACTCTTCTGGCCGCCTGCCCCGAGTCGGCCCTGAGTGACGCCGGATGCCGCCTATCGCCGGGCTACGGCGGGACGACGCTGGCCTGGTGGAGCGCTCGCGACGAGCTGCCGCGGACGCCGTTCACTTGCGCGACCATCGTCGACTGGCTGGCTTCGCGGCTCACGGGAGAGCCGATTGCGATGGACCGTTCGATGGCCGCATCGCTCGGCGTCTACGATCTGCGGCACGACCGCTGGAGCGAGGCCCTGACAACAGCGGCGGGAATTTCACGGTCCTGGCTGCCACCGGTGGGCGAGAGCGGAGCCCGTCTGGGCGGCTTGTCGCAGGCGGCCGCCGCTGCGACGGGACTGCCGGAGGGACTGCCTGTGACGATCGCGCTGGGCGACAATCAGGCGGCGTTCTTGGGCGGCGTGCCGCCGGCAGACGATGTACTGGCGGTCAACATCGGCACGGGCGGACAGGTGAGCTGGCCGGTCTCCGAGTTCGTTCGCGTTGAGGGGATGGACACCCGCTACCTGCCGACCGATCGCTACCTGCTTGTCGGCGCGGGGCTCGCGGGAGGCGACGCGTACGCTTGGGTGCAGCGGATGGCCGGCCACTGGCTCGCGGCTTTCGGTCTGACGCGCGACAGGGCGCAAATCTATCGGCGCTTGAACGAACTGGCCGCCGAGGTTCCCGCAGGGGCCGACGGCCTGACCTGCCGGCCGCTGTTCCGCGGCAGTCGCCGCCAACCCCGCGCCCGCGGAGCCTTCCGCGGCGTCACGAATGAAAATTTCGGCCCCGGCCACATTGCGCGCGCCGTATTGGAAGGAGTCGCCGACGGTCTTGCCGCTTTCGTCGAACAGGCGGGCGGCGCGCGCCCCGCCGCCAGGTGGGTCGTCGCAACGGGCAACGCCGTTCGCGAGAACCCGCTGCTGCGGGAAATCTTGGCCGCCCGCTTCGGTCTTCCCGTCCACATCCCCGCCCACCGCGAAGAAGCCGCCTACGGCGCCGCCTTGCTGGCCGGGACCGAGGCCGGTCTGTGGCCCAGCCTGAACCATGCCCGCTCGCTGATTCGGCTCAGCGACGGCGACCAGGGTCCGTAGCGGGGAAACTGATCGCCTCCGCTCGTCGTCCACCCTACAATCGATGCGCACCTGGGTCCTTCTTTTCATCTGCGCCACAGCCGCATCCGCCCAAGATGCGTTGCTCAACGAGCTCTTCCTCGAGCCCTACGTCTCCGGATTGGCCGCCCCGACCTCGATCAAGAACGCCGGCGACGGCTCCAGCCGTCTGTTCGTGACCGAGCAGCGCGGGACGATCCGCATCATTCGCGACGGAGCGCTCGAGCCGACTCCTTTCCTCGATATCCGCGACCGCGTGCAATCGGGCGGCGAACGCGGCCTCCTCGATGTCGCCTTCCACCCGAACTTCGAGTCGAACGGATTGTTTTGGGTGGACTACACCGACGACCGGGGCCGAACCGTGGTTTCACGCTTCAAGACGATCTCAACCGGCCAGGCTGACTCAGCCTCCGAGATGATCTTTCTGCGCATCGAGCAGCCCTTCGCCAATCACAACGGCGGCCAAATCGTTTTCGGGCCGGACGGCTATCTTTATGTGGGCATGGGCGACGGCGGCTCCGGCGGCGATCCGGGCAACCGCGCGCAGAATCTGACGAGCCTGCTCGGCAAGCTCCTACGGATTGACGTCAATCAGGGCCCGCCTGCTCGCATCCCGCCCGACAATCCTTTCGTCGGACGCGCCGACGCGGCGGGCGAGATCTGGGCCTACGGGCTTCGCAATCCCTGGCGATTCTCGTTCGACCGCCAGACCGGCGATCTGTTTATCGGCGACGTCGGCCAAAACGCCGTCGAGGAAATCGACTTCCAGCCGGCCGACGACCGGGGCGGCGAGAACTACGGTTGGCGGCGCATGGAAGGCTCGAGTTGCTATGACCCGACAAGCAACTGCAATGACGGCTCGCTCGTGCAGCCTATCCTCGAATACGACCACCCTCCTGGAGGGTGCGGCTCGGTCACGGGCGGCTATCGTTACCGCGGCGCCTTGCACCCGCGCCTCGCAGGGGCCTACCTGTTCGCCGACTATTGCGAAGGGACGCTCGATCTCGGCGTCGAAGAAGGCGGCTCTTGGCGGCGCATCGGTCCGCGCTCGATCAATATCGGAGTCTCGACCTTCGGCGAAGACGAATCGGGCGAGCTCTATCTGGCCGACATCGGCCGCGGCGTAATGTATCGCATCGGCCTGCCGCTCGAAACTCCGGCGATTACTGAAAACGGCGTGGTCAACGCCGCGAGCTTTTCGGCGCAGGGCGGTCTGGCGCCTGGAACGATCGTGTCGGTCTTCGGCCGGGCGCTGGCCACGAGCGAAACGCAGGCAAGCGAAACGCCGCTGCCGACCGAACTGGCCGCCTCGGCGCTGACGGTCGGCGCACAAGCCGCGCCGCTGTTTTTCGTCTCGCCCGGGCAGATCAACGCACAGATGCCTTGGGAGCTGAGCGGCCTCACACGGACCGACGTCGGCGCGCGCCGGGGCGAGTCGGCGGCGGCGCCCGTTGAAATTGCGCTTGCGGCATACAGCCCCGGCGTCTTTACCCTTGATCAATCGGGCTCGGGCCAAGCGGCGGCGCTAATCGCCGGTGCGGTCGCGACGCCGGCGGCGCCGCGAGGTTCATACCCGGGCGCTCGGCCGGCGCACGTCGGCGAAACCATCGAGATTTACGCCACCGGCCTCGGCCCCGTCTCAAACCGCCCAGCCTCGGGCTCTCGTTCGCCGGCAACCCCGCTTGCTGAAACCGTCGAGACGCCGACCGTCACAATCGGCGGCGAATCCGCAGGCGTCGTCTTCTCTGGCTTGACGCCCGGCTTTGTCGGGCTCTATCAGGTGAACGCCGAGCTCGTCGGCGACTTGACCACGGGCGACGCCGTCCCGCTGCGCTTGACGATCGGCGGCGTCGAATCGAACCAAACGACGATCGCAGTTGAGTGACCGTCGGGTGACGAAGAGTGACCGCAGCCGCGGCCCGTGCCGCGGCTGCGTCGACCTGAAGTCAGTCGATGACGCCGCGCTTCAGCGTGATATTGTCGTATTTCGTCCCGGACTGCGCCGTCGCGGTAGCCACGATGTCAGCGGGCCCATCGAGCGGCTCGACGATCAATTCGAGCTGAATCAGGCCGTTGGCCTCGCCGCCGGGAATGAGCGGCGTGAGCTGATAGGCGATCTGCGAAGGGATCTCTATCCGCGCGCCCTTTGAGCCTTCCACGATTTCCGTCGTGCCTTCAACGACTTGCTTGGTCGCGTAGTCCCAGCCGCGAACCGTGACCGCCGCGCGGCCGCCGCGATTGAACAGTTGCAGCTCAAGCTGATGCGAGTCAGTCAGGATCAATGGCTCGGTCCGGAATGAGGTCCGCTTCGAGACCGGGCCAGGCTCAAACGTACGGCCCCAGGCTTGAGTCAGTGAGTCGGCTGTGAGCGGGCCGTCGAAGACCCGAAATCCGACATGAACCTTCGCACGCAGCGGGTTCCCGTCGGCCTTGAACATCACGTAACGAGCCGAAGGCCGCTTCGCCGGAAGGGCCATCACGCTGACGACGCCGGGAACGGCCTCCGCCGAAGCCGCGCCGAGCGTTTCTCCCGTCATCGCGTCGACCGCCGAGACCTGGATCGGCGTGGCTTGAGCGCCGTTCGTCCAAACCATCGCCAGAACCGTTTGGTCCGGTCCGAGCGGAACAGGCGCGGTGGCGTAGGCGATGCGCCCCTCGTAGATCTCGACAGTAAAGAAGTGCTGAGACTCGCCGCTGGCGCGAGCCGGCGCGACCGAAAGCGCCAATCCGGCTGCGATCGTGAGGACAAAAGTGCGAATGGTCGTCATCGTTCCTCTCCTTGCTGAAGTAAGCGACGACGAGGCGGAATTCCCCTCCAGCGGCGTCTGTGTCGATTTTGCTTCCGCTCGCGCGACGTGTTAGCAAAGAGCAATACCGCGCTCACAATCGCAATCCGAGGAAGAAACCAATGAAAGTCATGGTGCTGGTCAAGGCGACCAAAGAATCCGAAGCGGGCGAGATGCCTTCGCAAGAGCTGCTGACCGCGATGGGCCAATTCAACGAGGAACTCGTCAAGGCGGGCGTCATGCTCGCGGGCGAGGGCCTGCATCCCAGCTCGAAAGGCGTGCGAGTTCGGTTCAACGGCGAGGAGCGGATCGTCATCGACGGCCCGTTCGCCGAAACCAAGGAGCTCGTCGCGGGCTACTGGCTGTGGCGGGTCCAGTCGATGAAAGAGGCCGTCGAGTGGGTCAAGCGCTGCCCTAACCCGATGAGTGAGCGAGTCTGAAATCGAGATCCGCCCCCTTTTCGAGCCGGAAGACTTCGGCGAAGCGCTGACGCCCGAGCTGCGCGAAAAGGAAGAGCGCCTGCGCGCCGAAACTGGAAAGCAGCAGGCTTCCTGAGGCTCACCAGGTCGGGAAGGAGTCGGCGATATAACCGCGCTTGAGTGTAACGTCGCCGAAAGCCGAGTTCGCCTCGGCGGTGATCAAGACATCCGCCGCGCCGTCCAGCGGTTCCACGATGAACTGTAGCTGGAGCAGTCCGTTAGCCCAGCCGCCGGCCACCAGGGGCGTGAGTTGGGCGGCGACGCTCGACGGAATTGTGACGAGAGCTCCGCGCGATTGTTCGACAATCTTCGTTTCGCCGACCAATTCCTTCTTTGAGATAGGGTCCCAACCGCGCACGGTAACCGCCGCTCGGCCGCCTTGGTTGAACATCCGAAGCGTCAGATCGTGAGCGTCCGTTACGATCAGCGGTTCCGTCATGACAGACTTCGCTTTAGCGGTCGCTCCAAGCTCAAACGTCCGGCCCCAGGGACCAGTGAGCGAATCGGCGCTTCCCAAATCGTTCAACACTCGCAGGCTGAGACTCACCTTGGCGCGAATTGGAACACCCTCGGCCTGGAACATCACATAGTGCGCAACTGACGCCTTCAGCGGCAGGACCATCACGCTGACAACGCCGGGCGCGGACTTGGTCTGCACGCCGCCGACGCTTTCGCCCGTCATGGCATCCACCGCTTCGATGCGAACGGGCGCCGCTTCTTCGCCGTGATTCCACACCGTTGCGAGAACCGCTTGGCCGGGCGCGAGAGGCAGCGGCGCGCTCGACACGCTCGAGTTGACGAGCTCGACGGTGTAGTACTGAAATTCCTTGCCTGCGCCGGCAGCCTCAGCCGCTGTCGCCAAGAGCACGAGAATCACAGTGAGACGAATCGCGGAGATGAGACTGTGTTGGGTCATGATGCCGTCCTCGCTCCGATAAGCGACGGACGGACGACAAACCCCTCAAATCATCCGCCGGGCCGACTGCGGAAGCGATGACATGGTGCATCCGACTACAATCCCCTTGTGCACCGGCTCATTCTTCTCCTCGCCCTCTCCGCTTTATCTGTGTCCGCGCAGATCAAGGTCGGCATCATCGGCCTCGACACCTCGCACGCGCCGGCCTTCACGCGCATCCTCAACGACCCGGCCGACAAGGACCACGTCCCGGGCGCCAAAGTCGTCGCCGCCTATCCGGGCGGCTCGCGCGACATTCTCCAACTCCTGGGACCGCATGCCAAGCTACACCGCCGAGCTCAAGGACAAGTACGGAGTCGAGATCGTCGACAGCATCCCCGCGCTGCTGTCCAAGGTCGACGCCGTCTTGCTCGAAAGCGTCGACGGCCGGCCGCACCTCGCGCAGGTCAAGCCAGTCTTCGAGGCGGGCAAACCCGTCTTCATCGACAAGCCGCTGGCCTCGTCCTGGAGCGACGCGAAACAGATCGCGCGCCTCGGCAAGCAGCACAACGCGCCTGGTGGAGCTCCTCGAGCTTGCGCTATTCACCGGCCGTCGACGAAGTGAAGGTGGAGGACCTCAAGGGCGCCTTGAGCTGGGGGCCGGCGACGCTCGAGCCGCACCACGAGCTCGACCTGTCCTGGTACGGCATCCACCCGATCGAGCTGCTTTATTCGGTGATGGGGACGGGCTGCGAGAGCGTCGAGCGGACGTTCACCGCAGGCGCCGACGTCATCATCGGCCATTGGCCGGGCGGCAAGCTCGGCACGGTCCGCACGATGCGCGAAGGCAAGAGCGCCTACGGCGTCGTCGCCTTCGGGGAGAAAGAGGTCAAGGTTTCGACGAACGCCGGAGCCCAGTACAGCGCGATGCTGGGCGACATCGTCCAATTCTTCAAGGACGGCAAGCCTCCGGTCCCCAACGACGTGACGATGGAAGTTTTTGCCTTCATGGAAGCCGCTCGCCTCAGCAAGGAGCAAGGCGGCAAGCTCATCAAGCTGCCGACTTGGTAGACGTCGAATTGGCGCCGTAGCCGGCGGCAAGCAGCAGAAACAGCTTCGATACGTCGGCGGCCACGTAGGCCGCATGCAATCGCGAGGGCTCCACCGTTCCGCCTCCAATGAAGACGTCGGCCCGCGCATCGAGCACCGGCAACAGCCAGGCCGTCTCGAGCGCCACCAGCGCCGCCGCAAGCACGACCGCCGCCCGCACCCAAGTCTTCATCGGCGCGGCGAAGATCATCGCAACCGCCCCGAGCGCCAGCACGATCTCAGCGCGGTTCAAGATGCGGAACGTCTGCCGTCCCACATCGATCGCTACCGCCAGGTCCAAGCTCGGGGCGGCGAACTTCGCCGGGGTCGCGAGAAACGACACGCCGAACAGCAATCCGGCCCAGAAAAACAGCAGCGCTGCAACAAACCGCGACATGACCCAGACCGTAAGAATACCGCCCCGCCGACCCCTTGCTACGATGGTCCGATGCGATTGGTGACCTATTCAACCGGCCAAGAACCGAAAGCCGGAATCGTGATCGACGGCAAGGTCGTCGATCTTTCCGCGGCGGGCTACGGCGACGTCATCTCGTTCATCGCCGACGGCGATAAAGCCCTGGCCGCGGCGTCCAAGCTGACCGCCTCCGCCGACTCCCCCGCCCTCGACGGCGTCAAGCTCCACGCCCCGGTCCCGAAGCCCGACAAGTTCATCTGCATCGGCCTCAACTACCGCGACCACGCGATCGAATCCGGCATGGAAATCCCCAAGCTGCCGACTGTCTTCACGAAGTACCCGAACGCCATTTGCGGTCACGACGACGATGTCGTGTTGCCGAACGTCTCCGACCAGGTCGACTACGAGGCCGAGCTTGCGTTCGTCATCGGCAAGACCTGCAAGAACGTCGCGAAACAAGACTGGGAAGACGTCGTCTTCGGCTACACCATCGTGCACGACGTCTCGGCGCGCGACTACCAGCTCGCGACCTCGCAGTGGACCATCGGCAAGACCTTCGACACCTTCGGCCCGATGGGTCCGACGCTGGTCTCGAAGGACGAGGTCCCCGACCCGCACAACCTACGCATCAGACTCGACCTGAACGGCGAAACCCTGCAGGATTCGAACACCAGCCAGTTCGTCTTCGACATCCCGTATCTGGTCAACTACCTCAGCACGGTGATGACTCTGGAGCCGGGCGACGTCGTCTCCACCGGCACGCCTCCGGGCGTCGGGTTCGCGCGCAAGCCGCCGATCTTCATGAAGCCCGGCGACGTCGCCGTGGTAAAGATCGAAAAGCTCGGCGAGCTGCGAAACAAGTGCGTGGCGGAAGGATAGCTCACCGATTCAGAGCCGCGCCCGTGAGGGTGCGACCGGAGATTTGGCGGCGGTCGCGGCCTGCAAGGCCGCAGCTCTGATGCGCGAAGGTTCGATGTCGATGAGGTTCGCCGGCCTGCTTGCATGCTGGGGGCGCTCGTCGCTAATGCGGCGGACCCCATAGCGCGCCTGCAGCAACGCATCGACTCGGGCGAGGTGAAGCTCGAGTACCGTCCCGGCCAGGGCTATCTCGCCTCCCTGCTCGCCGCCTTCGACATCCCCGTTTCCTCGCAAATGCTGGTCTTCTCCAAGACCAGCGCCCAGTTCCGCCTCATCAACCCGCGCTCGCCGCGGGCCCTCTATTTCAACGACGACGTCTATGTCGGCTTCGTGCGCGGCGGCCCATTCCTCGAAGTCTCGGCGGCCACAGCCGACGGCGGCGCGGTCTTCTATTCGCTGCCGCAGGAGCCCGACGGCAAGCCGCGCCTCGTGCCCGACAACGGTCTGTGCTTGCAGTGCCACGACTCGGCGCGCTCTGACAACGTGCACGGCCACATGCTGCGCTCGGTCTACCCCGATCCGTCGGGGCAGCCTATCTTTCGCGCCGGCACCACTGATGTGCGGCAGTCGACGCCGTTCGCCGAGCGCTACGGCGGCTGGTACGTCACCGGCAAGTCCGGCAAGATGACCCATCGCGGGAACGCCGTCGTCGAGGACGCCGACCATCCCGAAACGCTCGAAGCCGGCCTCGGCTCGAACGTCGTCGACCTCAGCGACCGCTTGGACACCGACGCCTACCTCTCGCCTCACAGCGACCTCGTCGCCCTGCTCGTGCTCACGCATCAGACCCGCATGCACAACGCCATCGCCCGCGCCGGCGTCGAGGCGCGCCGCGCGATCACCTACCGCGACGACATGACCGCGCGCTTCGGCGAGGCTTCCGAAGAGATGCTCGCTTCGGTCAAGCGCCGCATCGAGCGGCCGGCGGAAGAACTGGTACGCGAGCTGCTGTTCCTCGACGAAGCGCCGCTCGAAGGCCCGCTGACCGGCACATCTTCTTTCGCGAAAGACTTCCAGGCCCTCGGCCCGTTCGACGGCCAGGGCCGCTCGCTGCGTGACCTCGACCTCCAAACCCGCCTGCTGCGCTACCGCCTGAGCTGGCTGATTTACAGCGACGCCTTCGACGGGCTGCCCGAAGAGACGCTCGACTACGTCTACGCCCGCCTCGGCGAACTGATCGACCCGATCGCCCGCGAAATCCTGCTCGAGACCAAGCCGGACGCGCGCAAGCGCCTCGCCTTGGGAAAATAGCCTCGGCGATGGCCCTCGAGACCTATCGAGAGAAAAGGCGCTTCGGTGCAACTCCCGAGCCGGCCGGCGCCGTGCCGGGCCCCGACTCCGGGGGACGCTTCGTCGTCCAGCAGCACGCCGCCCGCCGCCTGCATTACGACCTGCGCCTCGAAATCGACGGCACGCTCAAGTGCTGGGCCGTGCCGCGCGGGCCATCGCTCGATCCCAAGGAAAAGCGGCTTGCCGCCCGCACCGAAGACCACCCAATGGAATACCTCACCTTCGAGGAGGTAATCCCGCCGGGCAACTACGGCGCGGGCGTGATGATCGTCTGGGACATCGGCACATTCACCGTCGAAGGCGACCTCACTCCGCTCGAGCAAATAGAGAAAGGCGAGCTGAAGTTCGTGCTGCACGGCAAGAAGCTAGGCGGCGGCTACGTGCTCGTGCGCACGCAGAGGAAGAACGCCCGCGACAAGAAAGCCGAGGAGTGGCTGCTGATCAAGCACCGCGACGCCGCCGTAGATGAGTCGTTCGACCCGGCCGACCACCCCGAGTCCGCGCTCACCGGCCGCACGCTCGAAGAAGTCCGCGCCGGCGTGCCGCCCGGCCAGGGCGCGGCCGTCGGCCCAGCCGCCGTCGAGGGCGCCGTGCCTCTCGAGCGCATCCCCGACGAAGCGACTCCGATGCTCGCCTCGTCGATCGACCAGCCCTTCAGCGACCCCGACTGGATCTTCGAGCTCAAGCTCGACGGCGTACGCACTTTCGCCCGCATCGAGAACGGCGAGTTGCGCCTCATCTCGCGCAACGGCAACGACGTGACCTCGCACTACCCCGAGCTTCACGACCTACCCAAAGCCCTCCGCGCCTCGACCGCCCTGCTCGACGGCGAGATCGTCGCGCTCGATCCCCGAGGTCGCTCGAACTTTGGGTTGCTGCAGAGCCGCATGCACGTCGCCTCGCCTTCGCCCGCCGAGATCGAGGCGACGCCCGCTTACTACTACCTGTTCGACATCCTCTACGCCGACGGATACGACCTGCGCCCGGCCGCCTTGGTCGACCGCAAGGCCTACCTCGAACAGATCTTGCAGCCCGCGGGGCCGCTGCGCTACTCCAGCCACGTTGAACAGCGCGGCCTCGAATTTTTCGATCTGGCACGCGAGCATGAGCTCGAAGGCATCCTCGCCAAGCGCGCCGACAGCCCTTACGTCAGTCGCCGCTCGGACGACTGGATCAAGATCAAGATCGTCCAAGAGATCGACGTCGTCATCGGCGGCTGGACCGAGCCGCGCGGCGGCCGCGGCCATCTCGGCGCCATTCTCGTCGGCGTCAGCGGCGACGACGGACTGCGCTACGTCGGCGGCGTCGGCTCGGGTTTCAACGACGACACGCTCGCAAGCGTCGCCAAGACGCTGCGGCCCCTCGCTGTCAGAAAGTCGCCGTTCACCACAACGCCGCAAACCAAGGAGAAGGCCTACTGGGTGCGGCCAAAAATCGTCGCCAAGGTGCGCTTCGGCGGCTGGACGCGCGACGGCAACCTGCGCCATCCGGTCTTTCTCGGCACGCGCGACGACATCGACGCGGCGGACTGCGTCGACCCGCGCAAGCAGACCGTCAGCGTCGCCGTCGTCCATGCCCCACGCGCTTCGGCCATCCCGGTCCTCACGGATCGCGCCGAGCTCGAGGCGGAGCTGTTCGGCGGCAAGCGTGAATCGATTCGAGCCGACATCGACGGCAAAAGCGTTCGCCTCACGCACCTCGACAAGGTTTACTTTCCCGAGCCCGGCTACACCAAGCGCGACGTGCTCGCCTACTACTACCAAGTCGCCGACAAGATCCTGCCCTTTCTGCGAGATCGTCCGCTCGTACTGCACCGCTATCCCAACGGCATCGAGGCGGAGGCGTTCTACCAAAAGGACATCGGAGACGGCGCGCCGGACTGGATCGACACCGTGTCTATCCCTTCCGAGGGCTCGAATCGCGACATCCGCTACTACATCGCCAACGATCTCGCCGCACTGCTGCATCTGGTGAATCTGGGCGCCATCGAGTTTCATCCCTGGCCCAGCCGCATCGGCTCGCTCGAGCAGCCCGACTACGTCTTCTTCGATCTCGACCCCACGCCCGACGCCGCCTACGAAACGGTCGTCCAGGTCGCGAAGAAGTTCGCGAAGCTGCTCGACCAGACCGGCGCCAAGGCCTTCATCAAGACCTCCGGCTCAAAAGGAATGCACCTCTGGCTGCCGCTCGAGCCGGAATACGAGTACGAGCAAGCGCGCGCCTTCGCCGAAATCTTCGCCCGCGTGGTGCACTCCGAGATGCCCAAGGAGACCACGCTCGAGCGCATGACCGACAAACGCCCGCCGGGCACGATCTCGCTCGACTATTCGCAGAACGCCTACGGCCGGCCCCTCGCGACCGTCTACTCGGTGCGCCCGCGCGCCGCCGGCACGGTCTCAGCGCCGCTCGCGCTCAAGGAATTGCGCAAAGGCCTCAAGCCCGAAGCCTTCACCATCAAGACGATGCCCGCCAGGCTCGAGGCCAAGGACTCACTGTGGGCCGACTTCTGGGAGTCCAGCCAGAAGATCGAACCGGCCCTGTTTCGCCTGCAGCAGCACTTGTCCCGCTAAGGCGGACTACAAATGCCGGCCGGCGAGGCCCAAGTCATCCTAAGCGCAAATCCAACGTGGAGGGGTAGTCCCGGTTCACGCGCACCGGCGGCGGGTCGAGCTTGCCCGGCGTATGACCGAACGCGTCGAATCGCGCCGCCCGGCGTCCCTCGGCCTCGTAGGCGTTGACCGGGAACGTATCGAAGCTACGGCCGCCGGGGTGCGAGACGTGGTACGTGCAACCGCCGATCGAGCGTTCGTTCCACTCGTCGAGCACGTCGAACACCAGCGGCGAATGCACCGGGATCGTCGGGTGCAGGCAGTTGGGCGGCTGCCAGGCGCGGTAGCGCACTCCGGCGACATACTCGCCGTGAACACCCGTCGATTGCAGCGGCAGCCGGCGGCCGTTGCAGCACACCGTGTAGCGCTCGCCGACCAGCCCGCGCGCCTTGACCTGGATGCGCTCGACCGAGGAGTCGACATAGCGCGCCGTGGCGCCGGCGGCCGGCTCTTCGCCCAGCACGTACCAAGGCTCGCCGGCTTGGCGAATGTCGAGCTCGACGCCTTGGTAAGCGACACGGCCGCACACCGGATAACGGAACTCGAAGTGCGGCGTGAACCATTCGAGGTCGAGCTCGTAGCCGCCGCGCTCGCGCAGGTCCTCGATGACGTGCGCGAAGTCCTGGCGGACGTAGTGCGGCAGCATATAGAGGTCGTGCAGCCGCGTGCCCCAGCGGATCGGCTTCTCGCGATAGGGCTCGCGCCAGAACCACGACACCAGCGCGCGCAGCAGCAACTGTTGCGTTAGGCTCATGCGCGCGTGCGGCGGCATCTCGAAGGCGCGAAACTCCAGCAGGCCGAGGCGGCCGGTGGCCGTGTCAGGCGAATAGAGCTTGTCGATCGAGAACTCGGCGCGGTGCGTGTTGCCGGTCAAATCGACCAGCAGATTGCGGAAGATGCGATCGACCAGCCAGGGCGGGCATTCGCCCTTCTCCACCGCCCGGTCGCATTGCTCGAAGGCGATCTCGAGCTCGTAGATGGCGTCCGTGCGCGTCTCGTCGACGCGCGGCGCCTGGCTGGTGGGTCCGATGAACAGGCCCGAGAACAAGTAAGACAACCCCGGATGGTTGAGCCAGTAGGAGACCAAGCTGCGCAGCAGGTCGGGCCGGCGCAACAGCGGACTGTCGCTCGGCGTCGGACCGCCCAAGATCATGTGATTGCCGCCGCCCGAGCCGCTGTGGCGGCCGTCGATCAGGAATTTCTCCGTCCCCAGCCGCGATTGGCGGGCGTCTTCGTAAAGGCCGTTGGTGCGCTCGACCAGCTCCCGCCAGGTGCGCGAGGGGTGCACGTTGACCTCGATGACGCCCGGATCGGGGGTGACCCGAATCGAGCCTACCCGCGGGTCGAACGGCGGCGGATACCCCTCCACCACCACAGGCTCGTCGAGGTTGCCCGCCGCCGCTTCGACCAGCGAGATCAGCTCGAGATAGTCTTCGACCTTGTCGAGCGGCGGCATGAAGACGTGCAGGCGGCCGTCGCGCGGCTCGAAGCACAGCGCCGTGCGCACCGTGTCGTCCCGCTCTTCGTCGTCGGGAGGCGGCGGCTTGGGGGCGCGGCGGCCGGGTTGGAAGGCGGGCAGCGCGGCGCGCGGCGCCATGGGATCGGTCGGGTAGAGCTGCTGACGCCGGGCCTCGTCGACCCACGGCAGACTCGCCAGCGGCAGCCGCAGGCCGAGCGGCGAGTCGCCGGGCTCGAGCAGCAGGTGCCGCGAGCGCACCATCCAAAGCGCGCTTTGCCAGACGCGGTCGCCGCCCTTGCCGCCCTTTTTGAGCGGCAACACGTAGCCGACGGGCTTGGTCAGTCCGCGCTCGTAGAGCCTGCGCATGCGCTCGCGTTCCTGTGCATCGTCGAGCTTGGGGTCGCGCGGATCGACGTTGACCGGCAGCCGCCCTTCCTTTTCGATGAAGGGCTTGGGGTCTTCGAAAGCCGGCAGCAGGCAGTCGTCGGGAATTTCGAGCGCGGCGGCCAGCTCGCGGGCGAAAGCGAGCGTGCGGGCGTCCGTGCAATCTCCGGAGGAGCCTTCGGCGGTGAGCAGGCGCATGTCGCGCCAGATGGGCTCGCCGTCCTCGCGCCAGAAGCAGGTCAGCGCCCAGCGCGGCAGCGGCTCGCCAGGGTACCACTTGCCCTGGCCGTAGTGCAGCAGTCCGCCGGGGCCGTAGCGCTCGCGCAGCCGGCGGATCAAGTCCTCGGCGAGTCGGCGCTTGGCGGCGCCGACGGCGGCGTAGTTCCACTCCGCTCCTTCCATGTCGTCGATCGAGACGAACGTCGGCTCGCCGCCCATCGTCAGGCGCACATCGCCCGCCTCCAGGTCCTGGTCGATGCGGACTCCCAGTGCGTCGATCGTTTCCCACTGGCCTTCCGTGTACGGCTTGGTGACGCGCGGGTCCTCGTGCACGCGCGTCACGGTCATCTCGAATCCGAAGGTGACCTCAGCCGGCTCGACTCCGCCTTCGATCGGCGCGGCCGCCTCGTAGTGCGGCGTCGCCGCGAGCGGTATGTGGCCCTCGGCGGTCATCAGTCCGGAAGTCGGGTCGAGGCCGATCCAACCCGCGCCGGGGAGGAAGACTTCGGTCCAAGCGTGCAGATCGCAGAAGTCGCTTTCCGCTCCATGCGGCCCGTCGAGCGGCTTGACGTCGGGCTTGAGCTGAATCAAGTACCCCGAAACGAAACGAGCGGCAAGCCCCAGCCGCCGCAGAATCTGCACCAGCAGCCAACTCGAGTCGCGGCACGAGCCCGATTCCTGTTCGAGGGTCTGCTCGCAGGTCTGAACGCCCGGCTCCATGCGAATCAGATATTTGAGTCGTTGTTGCAGATCGTGGTTGAGCTCGACGAGGAAGTCGATCGTTCGACGCGTCTTCCGGTCGGTCCCGGCAATGTACTTCTCGAGAAGCGGACCGCTCGGATCGAGCGCGAAGTAGGGCTCCAAGTCCTGCTTCATCACCGCCGGATAGCGAAACGGGAACTGCTCGGCCTCAGGTTCGAGAAAAAAATCGAAGGGATTGATCGAGTGCAATTCGGCGACGAGGTCGATCGTCACCTGAAACTTTCGTACTTTTTCCGGGAAGACCAGGCGAGCGAGGTAGTTGTTCTGCGGATCCTGCTGCCAGTTCAAAAAATGCGACTCGGGCTCGACCTTCAGCGAATAGCTCTCGATCGGCGTTCGCGCGTGCGGGGCCGGACGCAACCGGACGACCTGCGGCGCGAGCGCAACCGCGCGGTCGTAGTTGTAAGCGGTTCTATGGTGTAGCGCGACGCGGATCGCCATCAGCGGGAATTCTTGCAGCCTCGAGGGATGAGCGGTTGGCCTCGAGGGCAAGCGCGCGTCCTTGCGCCTATCGAATCCAATTCGCTGCCCAACTGTCAAGCGAGCCCGGCGAAATGCCCGCGATCGATCTTTACGAAAATTTTAGTACTAACGGTGTACGGAGGCGCATTTTGCTTATGACAATAGCAGTACTCTCTTAGGCGGTACTCAGTGGTACGGAATGGCCATTTACGGGTCAAAAACTCAGAGGTTAGCCTGAGTTTGAAGGTATCGAAGAATGTTTTCAGATGGAGCAGCTTGGAGAATCGCCCGGGGGGCGGCCCGCGTCGTCGCCGTCATTGCAGGGTTCGCCGCCGTTGCCTCGGCCGCGAATTTCACGACCGTCAACCCGAGCCCGTCCGAACCTGATCTCGTTGAAATCCTTGACTCTTTATACGGAGCGGGAACCTACGAGCGGATCGACGACGACTCCGATAAGGTGTGGCAAGCCGACTCGATCACCGTGATTCCGCGGGCGACGTACTCGGCCGCGACGCAGCAGATGGGCTACTGCCTTATTTGCGACGGCTCGGACGACACCTACCTCATCTCACAGGTGTATGGCTTTACGACTTTCGGGATTGGTGATTTCGCCGCGGGCGAAGTATTCCTCGATCCGGACGCCGCATTTCGATTTTTCGACATGCCGACCGGTCATCCGAATGTCGGCCGCGTCGTTTCCGATTCATCGCCGCAGGACTACATGGTCACCTACCGGCTCTTCGCCGACCCGGACACCTACATACTGGCGTTCGAAGATTGGCTGGTCACGAATCCGACCTCGGACATGGACTACAACGATCTGGTCGTCCAGGTGACGTTGCGCCGCAACGACCTGACGCCCTTTGCGAACAACCCGGAACCCGCAACGCTGCTGCTGATGGGCGCCGGCCTGGCGGGGCTCGGCTGGCGGCGCAAGCGCCGCTAGCCGCCCGGACCGGTTGTAGCGGTGGTCGCGCATCGAGCGCACCATGTCGCGGCGCTCGTCCATGCGGCCGCGGAATCCGTAAATGTAGGGTTGCGGGACGGTGCGTCCGGACCCAGGAAAGCGTGCCCTTGCATGTGGGCGGCGCGAAGTCGACAAAGCCGACCGGCCGGTCGCTCATTCCCCGGGATGGTAATCGGGACCGTCCAGGCGCCGCCATTTCTCGGGGAAGTAGACGATCAGCGGCGCCTGCAAGCCGGAGTTGAAAGGCCAGCGCTTGCTCCGCGGCATGCCCGAGCCTTGATCGGGGTAGTAAAGGACGATGGTGTCGTCGATTCGGCGGACGCTTCAGAAAGCCGCTCGTCATCACGCAGGCTGAGTCTTTCCGCGCTTCCAAGCCCGTAGCGCGAACAGGGTGGCGACGGCGGCGACTCCGCACACGATCCACCAGCCGTACTCGCGGATGCCGCCGAGCATCGCTTCGCCGTAATGCTTGCCGAGCCAGATGAGCCCGAAGTAGCGAATCACCCGGCCGACGGCCATGGTGACTCCGAAGCGCCAGGGATTCATCTTGAGAACTCCCGCCGCGATCACAAGCGCCTTCATTGGGAACGGCGCCGGGATGGCCGCCGCGGGCAGCAGCACGAGCGTCGGGCTGCGCTCGAGCCGCTCGCGGAGTTGATTGAGCCGTTCGGCGGGGAGGTTTCGCAGCCACGGGGCCTTACGGCCTTGGGCGGAGAGTCGTTGCAGCGCCACGAGTCCAGCGACGGACCCGACGACGGCCGCCGCAGCGAACCACCAAGCGTCGGGATCGCCGGCCGCGCCGCGGGCGATCACGATGATGTCAACAACGTGAATCAGCGGAAGAATCGAAGAATCCAGAAAAGCGATCGCGAAGGCGCCCAGCGGCCCCCAATAGCTCAGGCTGCTCAGGAATTGGCGTAGTTCTTCCAAGATTTCTCAGGCGGCGAACAGCGGGGGCGCTCGCGCTCGAGTTCTTTCCCTTCGATCCTAGCAATCGCGCCTAGCCCGCCCTAGGCCTCGTCGCCGAGCCGGGTTGGCATGTCGGCCAGCCCATAGCAAAACACGCCCAAGGCCGCGATGGCGTGCCGAAAATGAACGGGGTCGACCTTATCGAGGGTATCGGCGTCGGTGTGATGCCAGTCGAAGTAGTGCTCGCCGACGGTTCTGAGGGCGAAGCCGGGGACGCCGGAACGCATCAGCGGGCCAATGTCGGCGCCGCCTCCGCCGAGCGAAATATCGTCCGCTTCAATCCCGCGCAGGGGCTCGGCGATCTTCTTGCATTGGGACAACGCCCTGGCGGTGCGCGCTTCATCGGCGCCCGGGAAACCGAGGCCGAATCCGATCGGGCGCTCGCAGCCTTCGTCCATCTCGACTGCCGCAACGTGGCCGGACATATCGTCGCCCAAGGCGGCGCGATACGCTTGTGAGCCGCCGCCGCCGTTTTCCTCGTTAGTCCACAGCACGAGACGCAACGTGCGGCGAGGCCGCAGCCCCAGTTGACGAATCACATGCAGAGCCTGCAGCGCGGCCATGCACGAAGCGCCGTCGTCGTGAGCGCCCTGACCGACGTCCCACGAATCGATGTGACCACCGAACACGACGACCTCTTCGGGCTTCTCCCGGCCGCGGATCTCGCCGATCACGTTGGCCGAGTCGGCCTCCGGCAGGAAGTGAGCGCCCATCTCGAGCCGGAGACGGACGTTGACGCCCACGCGGCGAAGTCCAGCTAAACGTTCGGCGTCTTCGACGGTCACGGCCGCCGCCGCGATCTTGGGCGCGTCGGGGTCATAGCGCATCGCGCCGGTGTGCGGCGTCGAAAGGCTCCGCGGGGTGACCGAGCGGACGAGCGCGGCCACGGCGCCAAGTCGTGCGGCGCGAGAGGCTCCGGCCCCGCGGTACCGCACGGTTTCGCCGTAACTGGTGAAGGGCGCATTGTAAAGGACGATTTTGCCTTCGACGCCCGCGCGCCCGAGCGCCTCGAGCTCATCAAAATCGCTGACGACCGCGAGGTCGGCCTCGACGCCCTCAGGCGGCGTTCCGACGCTCATGCCGAGGCCAAGAATCCTGAGCTCGCGCGGCGACGGCTGAATCTCGACGCAGCTTTCTTCGCCGCGAACCCAGTGCGGGACTTTCGCCGGCTGCAAAAGGACGTTTTCCTGGCCGTCTTGCTTGAGTTGATCGGCGGCCCATTCGACCGCCTGCTGGAGCGATTCACTGCCGCCGAGGCGGCGGCCGATTCGGTAGCAGAGATATTCGAGACGGCTCCAACCCTGTTCGTCGGCCAGCGCTGCGCCCAGGATATTGGCGGGCGGTTGACTGACAGCGCGCACGGATTTGGCCGCCGAAAGGGCGGCGGCGGACGAAAACAGGAAGTGTCGTCGTTTCATCTACTGAGGATAGGAGAACCGCCTCCGAAAGACACGCGATCTTACGACAAAAGCGGGACCCTCTTATTCATCCAGGCGCAACAGCCAGCGGACGGAGTTGCGGATGAGGCGCTGCATCATCGGATGATTCAGCGCTTCGGGAGTGTGCCCGGGAGCCAAGTAGACAAAGCGCCCGGAGCCGAACTCCCGCCACCAGCCCGCCGGCGCAGATTTGTTCGCCTTGGAGATGTTGCGCAGCAGCAGATGCTCGCGGTCGCCGTAGTATTTCGACATGTGCTGCTCGTCAAAGGTGAGAAAGTCCTCTACGCCTTTCGTGATGGGGTGGTTATGGTCTTCAACGCGGACGGTGAACTCCTCCGGCGGCGGATGACCGCCGTAGTCGCCCCAAAACAGCTCGTAGTAGGGACCGCCCTCCGGGTAGATGCCGTGCGAGTTATGCAGCGCCAAGAAGGCTTTGCCGTTCTTGACGAAATCGTAGACCGCCTGCTGCTGCTCGTCGGTCATCCAGAGCGTGCGCTCCTCGACGTCGTAGCCGTTGGGCCAGATCATACCGTCCTTGAGGAAGATGAGCAGGTCGTACTTCTCCAGGTTCTTGGCCGTGAGCTGCGTGTGATCGGTCAAGAAAACCACGGGGATGTTCTCGCGAACCAGTGCTTGAATCAGGCCGTCGCGGATGTAGATGGGCGAGTGGTAGCGGTCGCCGATCAACGCCAGCGCCAGCGGGCGGTCGGCCGAGGCGTAGACGTCCGGATTCTGGGCCGGCGCGGCGAAGGCAGTCAGAAACATGAGGGCTAGGGCGATAAACAAGCGCGGCATCGCCGGGCATGTTAGCACGTGGGCAGCAGGGACAAGGGACAGAGGCAGGGACGGACAAGTGCGGATTGTTAGCTTGCGTAGGGCAGAGTCGTTTCGGACTCAATGCGAAGCAGACGGTTGTACTTGGATAAGCGCTCGGAACGCGTGATCGAGCCTACCTTGATCTGACCTGCCCCGGAGGCGACCGCGAGATCGGCGAGAAAGCTGTCTTCCGTTTCTCCGGAACGGGCGGAAATCACGGCTCCGAAACCCGCTTCACGGGCGCGGTCGATCACCTGGAACGTTTCGGTGATCGTGCCGATCTGATTCATCTTGACCAGGACGGCGTTGGCCGCTTGCTCTTGGATGCCGCGCTCGAGTCGTTTCGGATTGGTGCAGAACAGGTCGTCGCCGACGAGCCGGCAATGGCCGCCGAGGCGTTCGGTGAGCAGGCGCCAGCCCTCCCAGTCGTCTTCCGCCAGCCCGTCTTCGATCGAGACGATGGGATAGCGGATGACCCAGTCGGCGAGCAGGTCGATCAATTCGGCGGCTTCGAGCTCGCGATCTTCCGAGGCGAGACGATAGCGGCCCTCGCGGTAGAAGTGGGTCGAAGCGACGTCGACGGCGATCGACACTTGCTCACCGGGGATGAAGCCGGCTGCCTCGATGGCCCGCATCATGTAGTCGAGGGCTTTCTCGTTGGAGGCGAGGCGGGGGCCGAGTCCGCCTTCGTCGGCGACGCCGGTGAGAACATAGCCGTCGGCTTCCAGCAACCTCTGCATGGCGCGGTGGATCGCGACAACGGCTTCGAGGGACTCCGAGAACGTGTCGAACCCGTCGGGCAGAGCCAAGAAATCCTGAAAATCAATTTGTCGTCCGGCGTGGAGGCCTCCGGACAGGATGTTCACCATCGGCACGGGGATCGAGGCCGCGCGAGAGCCTGCCAGGCTCTTCCAAAGCGGGACGCCGGCGACCGCGGCCGCGGCGCGCGCCGCGACGCCCGAGACGCCGAGAAGGGCGTTGCCGCCGAGTCGTGACTTGTCCGGGGAGGCGTCGAGCTCGATGAGCAGGCGATCCAGGCCCGCTTGGTCTTCGACAGGCCGCCCTTTGACGGCTGGAGCTATGACTTGTTCGATGTTGCGGCACGCTTGACGGACGGACTTGCCGCCGTAAGCGCCGCCGGGCCCGTCACGCAGCTCGAGCGCTTCGTGCCTCCCCGTGGAAGCTCCCGAGGGGACCTGAAAAGAAGCGCGCACGCCGCCGGAGAGCAACATCTCCACCTCGACGGTGGGGTTGCCCCGGGAATCCAGAATCTCGAGGGCGGAAAGTTCGGCGATGGTGGACGGCATGCTGTTATTCGAAGTCGCCGATGGTCGCCAACGCGTCGTCGAGCGTCGCGGGCCGGCCATGGATGAGTCGTTTGGCGGACGAGCGGATCTTGTCTTTGAGCGGCTCGTCGACGATGTATTCGGCGGGCGACTTGCCGTCGATCCGCGCCAGGAGCAGGAACCCCAGGTGGCGCATGGCGGCGCGCTCGAACCAGGCCATGGCGCCCGGAGGCAGAACCGCCAAAGTCCAAGTCAACGCGGTACGCGCCAGGCGTGAGTAGGCGCCGGCGAGGTCCGGCCGCCGGAACGACTTGAGAACGAAGTGGTTCGTCAGAAAGGCGGCGTCGTAGCTGGGGTCGCCGAAGTGGGCGCATTCGTAGTCGATGAAAACGAGCCGGTCGCCGTTGACGACCATGTTCTTGGGGCTCCAGTCGCCGTGCGTGAGTGCGAGACCCGAGGCGGCGGTTTCGCCGATGAACTCTTCCAGCGCCGGCGCGATATCGGGATGTCGCCGCACGATGTGGCGGTAATAGGGGTCAGTGCGGAGCTGATCGAAGGCCTTGCGGTCCCCGAAGCGCACGGCGAATTCCCGCGAGCGCCAGCTGCCGCGAATCGTGAGTCCCAGCGCCAGACCCGCCTGCCGCGCGGCCGCCGTATCGATCTCGCCGCGGAGGAGCTTGGTCTTCCACGACTCGGCGTCTAGCGGAAAAGCTTCCATGGCGTAGAGGAAATTCTCGTCGTCGCTCCACAGGATGCGCGGAACGCATCCGGCCGGCAGCAGCTTGGCGGCTGCGAGCAGGGCGTCGCGCTCACGCCGAATGCGGCTGCGGTCCGCGAGCCATTCGTCCTGCACGCGCAGTCGCGGCAGCGCCTGCTTGACGACGAAACGCCGATCCCCGTCGGCGACGTAGAGAACCGTGTTGGAGACGCCGCCGGGCAGAGCGCGAACGGTCGCGGACTCGCTCAAGGGCTCCCCGCGGTCGGCGAGATAGGAGCGGGCGAGGGCGGCGTCGAGCTCGAGCGGCGGACGGGAGGTCACGGTCGCGAAGGCTATTGTCCGCCAGTCGGCGGCACTTGTCGATCCGGCTTGGCCTTGGTTCGAATCAAGCTCCAAGGGCGCTGCTTGAGCTCGTCGCTGAACTGCTCGAGATTTTCGGAGGTGGCGCGGAAGTTTTGGAGCGTCTCGTCGATGTTTACGCCGTTGACGGCGACGACGGAGCGGATGTCCTCGAGCATCCGTCGCGCTTCGACCAAAGTCGCCTCGAGCTCTTCGAGATCCTTCTTGATCGGCTCGCGAGTCTCATCGACGGTGCGATTGACGTTCGCGACGGTATCGTCGGCGGTTTGCGCGACCTTTCTCAGGTCGGTGACAGTCGCGTCGACGTGCTCGATCAGCTCGCTGATCTGCGAGGTGATGCGATCGAATTTGGGTCCTTGCTCCTCGACGAGCTGATTCGCATTGGCGAGCAGATCGTGGATGTTGCGCTGATTGTCCTCGCCGGTCAATTCCTGAAGATTGGCGGTGAGATCCCGCAGGTCGCCGATCAACAGTGAGATGTCGCCTTTGAGCTCGGTCATGAGCACGTTGGCGTTGTCGGTGACTTCCACGACCTTGGCGGTGATATCGCTGAAACTGATGGCTTCCTCGGAGGCGATGACGCCGCCGGGCGGGATGCGCGCCGCGGAGTTCTCGCCGGGCGTCACCTCGATGTAGTTATCGCCGAGGGCGCTGAGGCTGGAGATCTTCGCGATCGAGCGCTCGTTGACGGGAACGTCCTCGCGCATGTCGAGAATGATTTCGGTGGTGGTGGGGTCGTCCGCGGCGGACGAGATGCGGCGGACGACGCCTGCCTTGCGGCCGCCGTAGCGCACCAGATCGCCGGTTTCCACTCCTCCGGCGAACTTGAAGTAGGTGCGGTACTCGACTTTCGTCCCGCCGAGCTGGATCGTAGCGACGGAAAGAAACGTGCCGACGAAAATCGTCATCGCGGCGATAACCAGAACTCCGACTTTGGCTTCGTTGGACATGCGGCGGCGGAAGCTTAGGATATCAGGGACGAGCGACTAAAGACCGGTCAAATAGTGCGCGGTGGATTCGCTGTCCGCGTCGTCGGACCGGCGATCGAGAAACTGGCGGACGCGCGGGTTGTCGGTGTTCTTGATCTCGTCGATCGTGCCGAGCGCGATGATCTTGCCCTTGTGCAGCATGCACATGCGATCGGCGATGAGGAACGCGCTCGCCATCTCGTGCGTGACGATGACCATCGTGATCTTGAAGGCCTGCTTGAGATGCAGAATGAGCTCGTCGATGCCCGCGCCGATGATGGGATCGAGGCCGGCCGAGGGCTCGTCGAAGACCAGGATTTCGGGATCCATGGCGAGTGCGCGGGCCACCGAAGCGCGCTTGCGCATACCGCCGGAAAGCTGCGAGGGAAGCAAGTCTTCGACGCCGGCGAGCCCGACCTGGCCGAGCTTCATCTGGGTCATCAGCTTGATGGTCGGCTCGGCCAGTTTGGTATGTTCGCGCAACGGCAAGGCGACGTTGTCGCCCACGGTCATCGAGTTGAACATCGCCGCCGACTGGAACGAGACCCCCATGATGCGCCGGATCGCCTGCAGCTCCTCGTCAGGGCACGTCGCGACGTCGACTCCCTTGATGAAGATGTGACCGCGATTGGGGCGGTTGAGCGCCATGATGTTGCGCAACAACGTCGTCTTGCCCGATCCCGAAGCGCCCAGGATGACCATCGTTTCGCCGGGGTGAATGTCGAGGTTCACGCCCTTGAGCACGTCGCGATCACCGAATTTCACCCAAACATCCTGAACGGAAATAATGGGGTCGGCGTCCGAGAGGGGCGCAAGTGTCGGTTGGTCTTTCATCTAGGGCCAGAAGAAGTAGAAGAAAGCGGTAAACAGCAAGTCGGCCAGCACGACGAGAAAGATCGATTTCACCACGGCGGCGGTGGTGGAACGCCCCACGCCGACCGGCCCGCCCTTGACGTTAAAGCCTTCAAAACAGCCGACGTGCACGATGATCGTGCCGAAAGCGATGGCCTTGATCAGACTCGTGACGATGTCGCGCATCTCGAGGATGTCGAGCGTGGCGCGCAGGTAAACGCCAAGCGACATATCGAGCGTGAAGTAGGTGAACACGCCGCCGGCGATGATGCCCGAGGAGACGGCGGCGATGACCAGGCAGGGCATCATCACCATCATGGCGGCGTACTTGGGGACCAGCAGGAACTCGACCGGATCGAGCGCCATCGTCCGCAGCGCGTCGACCTCCTCAGTCACCACCATGGTGCCGATTTCAGCCGAAAAGCTCGACCCGGAGCGGCCGATGACGACGATGGCGGTCATCAGCGGGCCGAGCTCGCGCGTCATGCTGGTGCCGACCAAGTTGATCACAAACTGTAAGGCGCCGAACCGCCGCAGCTCGGCGCCGCCTTGGAAGGCCATGATCAACCCGGTGGCGCCGGCGATCATGCACACGACCGGCAGCGCGTCGAAGCCCACGACCGCCATTTGCTCGATGGTCGACTTCCAGCGCAGGCGGCTGCCCGTGAAAGGATTCGCACGCCAAGAGCGCGATAACGCCCGCCAGAATTGGATCGACAGGCCGCCGACGTATTCGGTTTTTTCGATCGCCGAGCGGCCGACGTTTTCGAAGACGTTCATGGGTCCCGGGGGTCCCTAGACAGCGGCCTCATCGACGCTTCCGGCGATTTCAAAGACGCCCAACAAACGGGTGAGCTCGAGGACGTGGCGGGGGGCCTCGTTGAGTCCGGCGAGCACGAAGCGGGCGTTTTTCTTCTTGGCTTCCTGCAGGCCTTCGACGAGGGAGGCGATGCCGGAGCTGTCAATGTAATGCACTTGCTGCAAGTCGACGATCACGATGTCCTGGTCGCGTTTGCGGAACAAGTCGAGGACGGTTTCGCGAAGCTTGGGCGACGTGTAGAGGTCGATGTCTCCGGAGACCTCGATGACGGAGCGGTTGCCCTCGCGCTTGACGTTGATATCCATGACTAATTCAGGCGCTCTTGGTCTGCTTCAGCCGTTTCCGCATCCGCATGACGTTGGCGCTGCCTTCCCGACAATAATCGATTTCGTCCATGATCGCGCGCATCAGATACAGACCGCGACCGCCCACCCGCAATTCCTCCGGAGCAAGATCCGGCGCAGTCCCCAACTCGAACGGCTCGCCTTCGTCGCGGATTTCGACTTCCAGACCGTCCTCGAAAGTATTGCACCGCACGACAAACTGGTGTTCAAAGCTGCCCTTATAGGCGTGTTTGATGACATTGCCAACCGCCTCGCCGACGGCCAGAGTAATGGCTTGGCTGTCGTGCGAATCAAAGCCCGTCTGTCGTGCGAATTCGAGAACCGCCTGGCGGATGAGCCTGAGCCACCTGGGGTGGCTCGTGATCGTGATCTCCACTTGGTCGGCCATGAACCCGGCTTCGATCCCACCCGCCAAAGGCGATCGGCGGCCATTGACAAGCCGGAATTATATCACGCGTGGGTCGATTGTTCGCCGCTCGGGACTCGACGTTAGACCGCCGGCGGTTCGTAGACGACCTCTTCCTTTTTGGGGTCGAAGAACAGCACCTTGTTCTCCCGGAAACTATCCACGCCCATCGAGATCACGACCTGCGCGTGATAGCCGGTGTCGGCGTCGAGGTGCGGCTTCTCGCGCGTCCGAATGCACTCGAAGAAGTTCGCCATATGAGCGTCGACCGGCGTGTCGGCGACGGGAATCTGCATCGACTGGTAGCCGTACTTCTTGACGAACTCGTCGCGGTAGATCTCCTCCGAGTTGACCGTGATGTGGTCGGTTTGGCCTTCGAAACGGCCGTGGTCGACCACGACGATCGTCCCCTTTTGTCCACGAATCAGGCCCGGGATGTGGGTCGAGTTCGCCATGGAGGAGCTGAGCACGAGCGAGTGGCCCTTGGCGAAGTCCGCCAAAAGATTAAACGTGTCCGGGACCTCGCGATCCGGGAACGCCCAAATGCCGCCCGACGAGGTCACGCGATAGGGAAACTGGGGCTCGCCCCAGCAAATCTGAAGCGGAGCGACGACGTGGTAGAACAGGTCGGTCGCGATGCCTCCGGAATAGTCCCAAAACTTGCGGAAACGGAAATAGCGCTGCGGATCGAAGTCGCGCTTCTCGGCGGGCCCCAGCCACATGTCCCAGTCGATGTAGTCGACGCCCTTGCCGCCGGGTCCGGCGTTGGATTCGATAGCCCAGCCGCCGCCGTTGTTCCGTTCGGGCGTCGAGTTCCACTCTCCGGCGAGCGAGTTCCGGTGGTAGGAGCCCTGCGAGGAGATGAGCTTGCCGATCATGCCGTCGGCGAGAGCCTTGCGGGCCTTCCACCAAATGTCTTGCGATGTCGTCTGGGAGCCCACCTGCAGGACGCGGCCGGTCTCCTTCACGACGCGGACGACTTCCTTCGCCTCGGCGATGGTATGCGTCATCGGCTTTTCGAGGTAGACGTCCTTGCCGGCGCGCATCGCCTCGATCGCGATCTGGGCGTGCCAGTGATCCGGAGTCGCGACGATGACGGCGTCGACGTCGGGGCGATTGATGATTTCGCGGTAGTCGAGCGAGGCGACTTCCGCCTTCGACGCTTCTTGCGCCAAGCGTTTGCGTTTCTCGTACACGTCGCAAACGGCGCGCACATGCAAGGGATAGCCGTTTTCGGCCATTTGCAGGTTGAGCCGCAGCAGGCTCGTCCCGCGGCCGCCCACGCCGATATGGGCGGTGTTGATCACGTCGCCGGATGACACCTTTCGCTGCGGTGCGGCGGCCAGGGGAGCCGCCAGAAGTCCGGCGCTCACGCCCAGAAATACCCTACGGTTGACGGTCTTCATCGTCAAAATCTCCGCAGGCTATCGTACCAGGCTTACGACGCGAAAAAACGCTCAAATCGGTTTCGGTGCGATCAGATTTCGTCGCTGAGCCCACTCGAGATGAAACACTCACCGTGAATCGCCGCCCGGACCGCCGGTTTGAGATCGAACGGAGCGCGAGCCTTGATCACGTAACCGCTGGCTCCGACGAGCAAGGCTTGGCGCACCAAAGTTGGGTCGGCGTGGGCCGTGAAGAAAACGGTTGCGGACGGAGTCACATCGCGGTTGATCCTGCGGATGGCTTCGATGCCGCTGACGTCGGGCATGGAAATGTCAGCCACAATGACGTCCGGCCGCAGCCTGCGCGCCGCGTCGATCAGGGATGCGCCGGTGCTGACCGTCTGGACGACTGCGAATTCAGGTTCCAGGATGCGTCGGACAACATCGTGCACGCGAGGTCGGTCGTCTGCTACTAGGACAGTCATCCTCTTCTCCGACATTGCGGTTTCCGCGAGCTACTCTCTATAGGTTCGACTCGCTGACCGACCCGGGTGGCTCTTCGTTACACGATGTTGCCAGCGACGAGCCTATGCCGGCAGTTGCTGCGCCGATCCAGCAAGTTCAAATCGGTTCGTCGTCGTTTAGATGGAATGGGAAGGGTCGGAAACGATCCCTAGCTTGGCGGCGTAGCGAGCCAATTCCGCGGTCGAGCGCAGACCGGTCTTGTCCATCACATTCCGTTTGTGGAACTCGATCGTCCGCGGCGCAACGTCGAGGAGCGCGGCGGCCTCCTTGGACGATCTGCCTTCGGCGATCAATTGCAGCACTTGGCGTTCTCGGTCGGTAAGTTGAACATTCTGCTCCGACTTATCGGCCGGATTCATCAGACGCTGGAGCACATCTTGCGCTATTCGCGGCGTGATAAACGTCCGACCTTGCTGCGCTTCGCGCAAAGCAGTCAGCAATTCCGTCGAGGCGGCGTGCTTAAGGACGAAGCCGACCGCGCCCGCCCGAAACGCTTCCGTCGCGATATTGACGTCGGCCGCGCCCGTCATGATGACGACCTTGGTTCGGATGCCGGCCTTGGTAATGTGCCGCAAGGCGTCGATCCCGTTGAGATTCGGCATCGCCACATCGGCCACGACGATGTCCGGCTTGAGGGCTTCGAACTTTTCGATCAGCTCCAAGCCGTCCAGCGCCGTATCGATGACCTCGAACTCCGCTTCGACGATGAGTCGAATCCCGTCGGCGACGAGGCTGTGATCCTCCGCCAAAAGCATTCTGGGCCTTCGCATCCAACTCCTCTTCTCGGTCTTGTCCGACGGCTGCCCTCCCAGCGGTCCGCGTCAAGCATCCGAACGGGGAATCCGGAGCTCGATTCTCGATCCCTCGTTCGGCGCAGACACGATGTTAATCGATCCGCCGATCAGTTGGGCGCGCTCCAGCATGCTGACGAGACCCAAACCCTGACGATTTCGGTCCGCCTCGCTGTCGAACCCCTTGCCGTCGTCGACGACGACAACCAGAATCTCTTTTCCCTGTCGGTCCAAGATGACGCTAGCACTTTTGGCATCGGCGTGCTTGGCGACATTGCGAAGCGCTTCTTGCACGATGCGGAACACGACGATCGATTTCTCGCGCGAAAGCTCCGCGGCTTCGATCCGGGGAATGTAGTTGATATCTATGTCGATCAGCGCCTTAGCCTCCTCGCACAGCATTTCGAGCGCCGCTCTCAAGTCCGCGTGCGATAGGACGCTGGGGTGGTATTGGTGCGACAGCCGGCGCACGTTCTCCGCCAGGGCGGCCGCCTGATCCTGCAGATCCTGAAGCTTGGTTTGCAGTTCGTCGGGGTCGCTGACCGGCTCAGCCTGAAGAAAGCCGATGTCGACGGCCAGCAACGACAATTGTTGCGTAATGTCGTCGTGCAATTCCCGGGCGATACGGGCGCGCTCCTCTTCCTGCGCCTTCAAGAGTTGACGGGTTAACCGCCGCAAGCGGCGCTCGTTGGCGCGGATCCTCCTCTCATACTGCCGTCGCAAACTGATGTCTCGAGCGATCACGGCGACGCCGGTCGGTTCGCCGGCCCGCGGCGAAGCGATTTCGAAGGCGCTGACCTCGACTTCGATGCGTTGGTCTCCGGTCGCGGTTCGAAACGTACGCTCGCCTTGGTAGGTCTTGTTCTCGCGCACGGCTTCGAGCAGCGGCGTGGATTCGCCGCTCGCCTCGCAGAAGTCGAACAAGTCGAGGCTTTGGCCGATCGCCGAGGCGCTGTCCGCAAATCCGAGCATCTCGAGAGCCGCGTTATTGAGGTAGGTGATGGCCCCGTCCGCCGTGGCGAAGATCGTGAAGAACGGGCTCTGCTTGATGATGCCCGCCAGGCGATCGCTGTGGGAAGCAAGCGACCGCGCCAGTTCCTCCTGGCAGCGCTGCTCGGTGACGTCCTCGATCAACGCCACGACATAGCTCGAGTCGTCGTCTTGACGCACCGTATGAACGGTCACTTGAGCCCAAACCACGTCCCCGGACCTGGTTAGGTATCTCTTGGAGAACTTGCCGCCGCTGAAATCCTGGTCGTAGGCTCGATCGCTCTCCGAGATGCTCTTTTCGATGTCGTCCGGGTGGGTGACGTCCACGAACGTCTTCCCCAGCAGGTCTTGCGGCTCGTAGTCCAAAATCTCACACAGTTTCCGGTTGACTTTGCGGAACCGGCGGTCTCGTGTCGTGACCGCGACACCGACCGGGACGGAGTCGAAAATCGCCCGGAATAGGCCTTCCTCGACCGAATCGGGCCCTTTCTCACGACTTCCCTGGGGTTTAGCGGTCGACTGCTTCACGGCTTGCTCGTTCTGAGCTTAGCGCTGTGCTGCCGCGCAATACGTCGAGCAGCCATGTCAGCAAGATGGATTCAGCTTGCAAGCTCGTACCTCGGCTGTTCGCGGCATCCTACGCCTTTGCCTTTGCCAGTGTTCCGATCGGGGCGTTCGGCTGGTTCGGCGCAATCGGCGTGATTGATCCGCAGGTAGCCGTTCATGGCCCTTGATCTCGGCAGCGGGCGAATCAGGATATCGTGCCGGCGCTTCCGTTATTTAGCATAGGCGGAGAGGACCGAGGATTGCGCTACAGAGGAGGCCGGACAGATGAAATGGCGTCTACAGGCATGACGGAAATCCGCAGTCAGAGACCTGTGGACCTTACATCCGGACACTGACAGTAGTGTCAGGTGTTTTTGCGTCGACGCCCCTATAGCTTGAATACCAGGAGGACAGATGAACAAAATGCTCACCTCAAACGATTTCGCGGAAGCCTACACGGCTTGCTTTACAAATACCCGTAGGTTCCTGATTTCAAGGGGAATAGCCGACGCGACAGCCGAAGAAGTCGCCCAAGCCGCCTGGAGCAAAGGCTGGGAGCGTCGCGGTCAACTCAGAGACAACGAGAAGGTAGGACAGTGGATCAATACCATCGCCCTGAACCTGCTCAGAAACACAATCCGCAAGCAGAAACGCCTCACTGGTCTCGAAGAAAACCTGGATCGCCCGATTCGTTCCGCCCTCGACGAGCAGGCGGACGCGCACACCCTGCTGAGCAGCGCAAGCGCCGACGAAAGGCGCCTGTTGACGCTGCAGGCTGTCGAGGGGCTCACCAGCCAAGAAATCGGTCAATGCTGCGGCTTGACGCCGGTCGCCGTCCGAGTGCGGCTCCATCGGGCGAAACAAAAACTACGCGCTCGGTTTACGGAGCGACCTGACGGCTGCAGGCCGCGCGGCGAGGCCGTCGAACCCACCCGTCAAACAAGTTGCAGGCCCCGCAGCTCAACGAATTGATTCATGCGCCCTCAGAAGGCGGCGGCGCACCCCTTGCCGTTCATCTTTGCGCGCCGCGTTCCCACAGTTAAAGCGCGCTTCCCGACGACGGGACAGCGCGCTTTTTCTCTGCAAAAAAGAAGGCCGGCTCTTGCGAGCCGGCCCCGACCCACCCGAAGCTCTGTCCCCCCTGTGAGCCCCGGCGAGTCGTCCCTGGTACGCTTTGAGTTTCACACGGGCGCCTGAAACGCTCAATGGTAAGAAGGGTTCAATTTGAATCGGTACTGGCGTACCTAAAGAAGCGCTTCGGACTGTATGCCGATCCTCCGCCAGTCCTATGACCGACGGGGCTCCAGACCTGGAAGAATGCCTAGGGACGAGCTTCGTTGCGGCGGATCGGACCGGTCAGGGCTTCGATGCTGCCGCCGCCGCAAACGGCCACGCCGTTTTCTCGCAATGCCTTGAGAAGATTGAACAGCACGTTGTAGACGGCTTGCTCATTGACCGGCTCGCCTCCCGGCAGCTTTACCCCCGCGGGCAACTCGACTTTCACCCCGATTTGCAGGCGATCCGCCCGCAGGCGGCCGTCTTGGCGAAAGTTGCCGATGCTGAGAGGCGTCTGCAGGACGGCGCCGCTCAGCCCGTCGACATAAAACTGACAGCGCGAGAACCAACCGAGGTTGGTGGGGTCGCAAGCGTCGAAGAGCAGGAACGAATCCGCCTCGCCGTTTAGCGTGAGCCGCAGTGTCCACTGGCGGCGACCCTCACGGATCTCGCATGCGAAGCCGGCTTGCTCGGCGATGCCGGAAATCACGTCGGAGTCCAATTCGAGGGCGATCAGTCGGCGGTCGCCTGCATGCAAAACGCGCATCTCAGCGTGATCATATCACCGCATTTAGGCGCTGGTCGGCTACTGCTCGACTCCACGCATCCGCTGGTATTCCTTTTTTACCGCATCGCTCGGCGGGTAAACGCCCTCGATGGAGCGACCTTCGAGCAGAAGCTTGCGCTGGAAGTCCTCGAACGCGTCCTTTTCGAGGGCCGCATCGACGACTTCTTCGGCTAACGCGGCCGGGATGACCAAGACCCCGTGACTTTCTCCCAAGAGGATGTCCCCCGGCGCGACGGTGACGTCGCCGATGCGAACCGGAACTTGGTAGTCGACGCTCATCAAGTGAGGGCGAACCGCGGCGGCCTGGCCGCGACGCGTGTAGACCTGAAAGGGCATGCCCGCGAGGTCGGGCATGTCGCGCATCGCCCCGTCGACGATCATACCGGCGCCGCCGCGCACCAGAAACCGCAGCGTCGTGACATCTCCCGAGACGGCGGAGCGCGTGTCGCCGCCGGCGTCGAAGACGAGGACATCTCCAGGCTGCGCTTCTTCGGCCGACACATAGTTGAGCTGCTTTTGACTCGAGTAGATCCGCTCGCGCAGGTCGGGCCGCGTCGGCAAATAGCGGATCGTGCGAGCGCGGCCGACGAGCCGCCGATCAGGGTGCAGCGCGTCGAGCTCGTTGATGAAACACTGCTCGTAGCCGCGAGACTCCAACTGCGCCCAAACCGATTCGAGCCCGACGCGCGCAAGCTTTTGAAATAGCGCCCGATCGGACGAGTTGAGCTTGTCAAGAACGTAGGCCGGAACCTCGAAGATCGGGCGCTTGATCTCGGGCTCGGCCGCGAACGTGAGAGCGTACCCAAACAGCACGCAAATGGATGTCCGACGAAATGCTGTCATGACGAATCTCCTGCGGCGCATAGTCTAGCCGAATTGCCACATCTCCAGCCGGATCTCTTGCTAGACTGGGGCTCTTCCAGGGCGGTGAGGCAAGTTCTGTGGAAGACCTCGAAATAAGTTGTGAAGCACTGAAGGCCCGCTTGGATGCGGGTGAGTCGATTTGTCTGGTCGACTGCCGTGAACAGTGGGAGTTCGAGCGGGTGAAGCTGTCCGAAGCGGCTCTGATTCCGATGCACGAGACGCCCGCCCGCATCGAGGAGTATCGCGAGAAAACGGGGCCCGTGATCGTCTATTGCCACCACGGGATGCGCAGCTTGAATGTGGTGACGTGGTTGCGCCAAAACGGGGTCGAAAACGTGCAGAGTCTTGCCGGCGGGATCGACTCCTGGAGCCTGCTCGTCGACCGCAGCCTGCCGCGCTACTAGAGCTGAACGAGGAGTCCATGCGGACATGACGCTTCGCTTCTTTGAAAAGCCGACTTGAACGACCTGCCGCAAGGCCAGGAGGTTCCTGGAAGAGCGCAAGGTTGAGCTGGAGCGCGTCGACTTGAATAAAGGCCTGTCGGCGGCTGAATTGGATCGGCTGATCGGCGACCGTGATCACCTGCCGTTTTTGAACTCGCGAAACAAGATGTATCGCGACATGGGGATGAAGCAGAATCCGCCGAGCAGAAGCCGAGCTCTCGAGCTCATGTCCAAGAATCCGAACCTGATCAAGCGACCCTTGACGACGCAAGGGAATCGGATCGTGCTCGGTTTTGACGAGAACGGACTGTCCGCACTGATTTCTCGGAGTTGAACTGTCGGATTGAAGTCGTAGCTCCTGCCGAGACGGGAGAATAACGGCCCGCGTCGCAGGGGGCCGTCGATCACAACTGAGCAAAACGCGGCTCAGTCGGCGTTGGGCGTCGCCGTTGCGGCGATTCGGCGTCCTGCGGTCTTGTTGAGAATGCGCGCGGTTTGCCCCACGATGACGTCGATGTTGCGCGCGTAGTCTTTGTTGATGACGAAGGGCGTCGCCTGGTTGTCGGCGATTTCGCCCCGTGCCGCGCCGGCGTTGGAGCCGATGAGGTTGATGGCGGGCGCAACTTGTTTGAGCGCTTCCCGTTGCTCGGCGGTCATGGCGCCGTTCATCTGTTTGAGCGCGTAATAGGAGCGAGGCATGGAGCGAACTTCAGAGCGAATCCGCATCAGCTCCTCCGCATGGCTTTCCCAACTGACGAGGGGGTTCGCCACGAAGGATTGAAGATGGACCGACGAGTACCGCCCCTAGGCGGCCTGCGCGCGGAAGTTTTGGAATTCACGATCGGCTTTTGCCGATCCGGCGGTCGCCGCCAGTCCCGTCATGAGAAGCGAGAGAGCCGCGATCGTGCAACCGACAAGGAACGAACGCATACCTTTTTTCTCCTCCAATTTGATTTACGTGTTTCGGATCCGAAATCCGACAATGCGAGGTCGGGGTCTGTAAGCGAGGTTCGAGGGGAGCCCTCCAACAGGTTCCATGAGCGCGCGCACGAGTGCGATCTAGAACACCATCGGGCCGATAGATTTTGTTTATGGGGCGTGCGGGCGGGCCTTTGACCGGCGTGATAAACTACCGGTCGACAGGCTTCGAGCGGGAGTAGTTCAGTGGTAGAACGTCAGCTTCCCAAGCTGAATGTCGCGGGTTCGATCCCCGTCTCCCGCTCCATGTTTTCAGCAACTTACAGCCAGCTCAGAAATCCGTAGTCCGTTTGTAGTCCGTTAAGCCGCGTCGGCGGCCAGACAGGCGTTCTCCAACCGCCTCACCGCCTCCAAGCGGCGATTCAGGTTGGCTTGCGTGTAGACGTTCTGGTTGACGTCCACGGAATGGCCGAGCTGGTCGGCCGTCACCTTCGGATCGACTTCGAGTTCCCACATCAGGCTCGAATGCGTCCGGCGCATCACTTGAAAGTTGACCCAGCCGAGGCCGTTCGCCTTCAGCCTTGGTCCCAAGGTTCCGCTGCCAGCAGTTCTCGCGTGAGAACGGCGTGGTCAGCTTCTCCGACGGGAACAGCCAAGCGTCCGGCTCGACGCTCGGGCAGAGGCACCTCCACTCCGCGATGTCCCGCATGACGCTCTCGGGCAGCGCCACCGTTCGTCGCGAGCTGCGGGTCTTGGGTGTGTCGATGTCTCCTTTATATACGCGTCGCTTGACCTCGACGTGAGATTCCCCGACGTCCTGCCACTGAAGGGCGAAGATCTCGCCCGGTCGCATTCCGCCGAGTACCGCCAGCTCTGCGATCAGACGTTCGCGGAGATCGAGGCAGTCAAACAGCTTTCTCACCTCCTGTGGATTCATGATGGGCTTCGGAGCCGACGATGCCTCCCGCGGAGTATGCAGGAGGGTTGCAGGGTTGCGGTCGACGTAGCCTTCGGCCTGGGCCAGCTTGAAGAGCTGGTGGAGATCCCAGCGAAGGTGGGCGACCATGCTGAACGAGAGCCCTTCGGCGCACTTCTCGTCCAAGAAGGTTTGCAGTTGATCGCGCGTGAAGCTGCGCAAGGGGCGGTCGGCCAAGGGCGGGTTGGAGATGCCGCCTCATCCGATCGATGTTGGTGATGGCCGTCGACGCCTTCCACCGACGCCGGTAGCAAGGCAGGAAGACCGCCTCGACGAAATCGCGAAACGTGATCTCGCGATTGTCTTGACCGTCCGTTGCCTCGTTGATCGGCGCCAGAATGGCCGCCAAAGCGACCTGGGCCTGCGCCTTCGTCATCTTGCCGACTGGTCCGAGCACGCGCGCTTTGCGGCGTCCGCCCTCGTACCATCGGCCCACCCAACGATTGCGTTGCTTCTGCACGCTGCCTCGTTGAAACCGTCTACGCATGAAAGTCCTCCTTTCGTGCGCACACGGAGTCCATTCCTGGTTCGCTTGGCAGCGTAGCACGAGAGGGCGTGAGCCTAGCTCGTTGGTTTCGATCCAAGCTTCGAGACTGCTGCGACGGACGAGCTTCCGTCGGCCCATGCGGATCGCCGGCAGGCGCGTGACGTTGCGCAAACGGCCGGCGATGGCGTTGAAGACGTGCGCCTTGGAACAGCGCAGCTCACGGGCGACTTCCTTGACCGTCAGAATCTGGTTCGGAGAGCGATCGAGTCTGGCCATAGACGGATGTCAGCCCTCAACGGGCCCCTTGGATTCGAGGGATTCTCCGACCGAAAGCTCAGCGCAATCAGAGACACTGAGATCACCCCGACGCTTCGACTCTTCATGAGGAGAATCGATGAGCCGTGGACTCGACATCGAGCGGGACGATCCGCGTGACCCGACGTCCCTTCGGGACCACAGGAAAGTGGAGCGCGTCCGACCCGTCGAGAAGCCTCTGCCGAAAGAGGTTGAGGTCTGGCGGCTCGACCGAGACGCGATCCCTGTGGACCGAGAGTTGCCTGACCACGACCTGCGTGATTCAGTTAGCGTAAGCGGCTCGGAGTACCGCTTGCGGGAGACCGAGGTTGACGCCCTTCACGACATCGGGCGCTTCCGTGTCATCGACGAGGTGGACCTCCAGCGCTTCGGCTACGCCGACGATTCCACTCGGATGCGCGAAGATATGCGCTCGCTTCGAGACCAAGGCCTCGTCGAGCGAAGACGCTTCGCCGTCGGGGATGGCGACTGCGTCGGCGTTCTCTCGTTGACCGATCAGGGGCGCGAAGTCGCCGAGACGCTCGACTCAGCCGACTCCAAACAGCGCTATTACGACGGCTTCGTCAAGCCCACCGAGATCGAGCACGACTCCGCCCTCTACCGGATGTTCCAGGCCGAGGCGAGCAAGATCCAGCAAGACGGCGGGCGCGTCAAACGCGTCGTGCTCGACTTCGAGCTCAAGCACGACGTCTACGCCGAGCTTGTCGACGAGAATCCCGACGACGGCGAGGCGTATCGCGAGCGCCAGCAGTTGGTCGCGGCTGCCAACAATCTTTCTGTGGTTCGAGGTCACGTTCAGTTCCCCGATCTCCGAATCGAGTACGAGAGTGCAAGCGGGCTGAGCGGTCGGGTCGATGTCGAGCTGACGACCGACCACTACAAGAAGGGACAGATTGCCGCGAAGGCCGCCGCTGGTTTCACGCTCTACTCGCTCGGCGGCGACTCGTCCGGTGGAGGCTCGGGCGTGCGTGAGGAGCGCGAGCTAACCTCCCAGATTCTGAGCCTGTGATCGCAAGAGATCGAACGACCTATCTCCGTCGCAACGGTTACTCGCCGGTCGAAGCCGCATTTCTCTGCCTTGCCGCGGACGCCGGCGGGTACTTCCTCCGTCGCCACTACCGAGCGTTTCGCGGGACGAAGCGTACCCGCGCCGAGTCCAAGCTAACCGACAGACTCGTCTCCCACCGACACGCCAAGGTCTATCTCGGACCGAGAAACCTCGAGCTGATCCACCTCTCGTCCCGCTGGTTCTACCGACTGATCGGAGCCGACCACAGCCGCAACCGGCGAAGGCGGCCTGAGCCCGCGATCCGTCGACGGCTTCTCACGCTTGACTATTTGCTGGCCAATCCGGGAGGCTGGCTGCTCACAACCGACGCGGAAAAGACCAACTATTTCGGGACTTTGTGCCGTGTCCCGAGGCCGTTCTTGATGCTAAGGAACGACCGTTTCATCGATCGCCAACCGATCCTCGTCGGCCCGCAAAGCGTGAACTACACCTCCGTGATGTCGTTCTGCTACGTCGAATCGCGGCCCTTCAACCCGCGCAGATTCCACTCCTTCTTCCGGCGGCACCGCTACATCTGGGAGTGCTTGGAGGCCGCGCGGCTGGTCTACGTGACCGATCGCAAGTGGAATCCCATCCTCGCCGAACGGGAGTTCCGAGCCCTCGCTAACTGCTCATTCCCGACTCCCATCAATCCCAAACTCACGCTGCGGCAAGAGATTCAGAGAGCGTTTCGGGCGAAACACGAGGTCGAGACCGGTCTCCGATGGAGCCTCGCAGACAAGGATCGACACTTGGTCGAAAGCCTGCAATGGCGCTTGGGAAGCCGGATCTTCGACTCCCTCTGGGACGAATGGCTGCTCATTGGGGACCAAGCCATCTACGAATCCATCCCGGCTGACACGTCGGAGTTGAGGCGACCGCCAGACTTCGAGACGCTGCTTGTGGACGCCGAGTACAGCTGCCTTGCCGCCTAGACCTCGCATGTAACGACGTTACTTCGCCCCGATTCGCCCCCTTCTCCCGACACCGGTCAAATCCAAGTGGTCTTCACCCAATCGCCGTTTCGGTGCTCCGCTACCCAGTACAGAAACGCATTGACCGGAAGAGGTTTACGCACAGAGGCCCGGCCCGCTTGGGCGGACCGGGGTCCAGGGAAGGGCGGGAGCGACCCCGCAATTCGGGCCGCTTCGCCGCCCAAATTGCTAGCGCCGCCGATGACGCGGCGCGGGTCACTCCCGCCCTTCCCTGGACCGAGAATCGCTTTGCGCATGTCGCTCGGAGCACGAGCGTCGTCGAATGGATCTTAGCGATTTCTTGACACTTCGCTCGTTCGTCTTGACGCGCTGCTAGCGCGACCTCGCACAACCTGAAGACGTGAAGCGCGAAATCATTGCTACTCCATCGCGAGAAGCCGATGATTCGCGCGGGGAGGCGTTCGTGCTCGACCTCTTGTGTGTCGGAATCGCTTTCTGTTTCTTCGTCGACTCAGCGCTGCTCGTGCGTTGGTCGGATCGAGTCCGGTAAGGAGGACCACTCTCATGGAAATTTGGTACCTGATCGGCGCCGGGTTGGCCGTAGGGCTGCTCATCTACCTCAGCGTCGTCTTGCTCAAACCGGAGCTGTTCTCATGAGCGGTCAAGACATGGTTCAGATCAGCTTCTACCTCGTCCTCTTGCTCGTCGCGGTGAAGCCGCTCGGCGCCTACATGGCGCAAGTGTACTCGGGTGCGAGGACGCCGCTCGATCGGGTCCTCGGCCCTCTCGAGCGCGGCATCTATCGATTGGCCGGCGTGGACGGCGCGGCGGAGATGACCTGGAAGCAATACGCTTTCGCCCTGCTCGCGTTCAACGGCGTCGGTTTCCTGGCGCTCTATCTGATCTTGCGGTTGCAGCGGCTACTGCCGTCTCAACCCGCAAGGATTCGCCGGCGTCGAGCCGCACACTGCGCTCAACATCGCGGCCAGCTTCGTCACCAACACGAACTGGCAGAACTACGGCGGCGAGACCACGCTCAGCTACCTGAGTCAGATGGTCGGGCTGACCGTGCAGAACTTCGTCTCCGCGGCGATGGGCATGGCTGTTCTGGCTGCGCTGGCGCGGGGCATCGCCCGACGCGGCGGTCGAGACGATCGGCAATTTCTGGGTCGATCTGACGCGGACGACGCTGTACATCCTGCTGCCGCTGTCCCTGCGTCGCTAGCCATCGGCCTGGTGTCCCAGGGAGTCGTCCAAACTCTCGTCCGACTACCAGCCCGCCGCCGACTCTCGAGGGCGGCGAGCAGACTGCTCCCTATGGGACCGGCGGCCTCGCAGATCGCGATCAAGCAACTGGGAACGAATGGAGGCGGCTTCTTCAACGTCAACTCGGCGCACCCGTTCGAGAACCCGACGCCGCTCTCCAATTTCGTTGCAGATGCTGGCGATCCTGCTCATCCCGGCCGCTCTCTGCTACACGTTCGGCCGCATGGTGGGCGACCTGCGCCAGGGGTGGGCGCTGCTTGCCGCCATGGCGCTCATCTTCGTCCCTTGCGTTCTGCTCACCGTCGACCTGGAATCGAGCGCGAACCCGAAGCTGATGCGACCTGAGCGTCGACCAAGGCCTCGGAAACATGGAGGGCAAGGAGACGCGCTTCGGAGTCGTCAACTCCGCGCTGTGGGCGAGTTTCGACGACGGCGGCCTCCAACGGCTCGGTCAACTCGATGCATGACTCCTACACGCCGCTGGGCGGGCTGATCCTGATGTTCCTGATGCAACTCGGCGAGGTGGTGTTCGGCGGCGTCGGCTCGGGACTCTACGGCATGCTGATGTTCGTCATCTTCAGCGTGTTCCTCGCCGGGCTGATGGTGGGTCGAACGCCGGAGTACCTCGGTAAGAAGATCGAGGCGTTCGAGGTCAAGATGGCCTCGATCGCCGTCCTCATGCCGCCCGCGGTGGTCCTGCTCGGAGCGGCGATCGCGGCTGTCACGCCGGACGGGCTGAGCGGCGTGCAGGATGCCGGCCCGCACGGGCTTCAGCGAGATCCTCTACGCCTTCAGCTCGATGGGGAACAACAACGGCAGCGCCTTCGCGGGCTACGGCGCGAATACGCCGACTACCAACCTCACGGGCGCCGTCGCGATGTTCGCTGCCCGCTACTGGGTCGCGCTTGCCGGCGCTGGCCATCGCCGGTTCGCTGGCGAAGAAGAAGGTGGTTCCGGCGGGTCCGGGAACGCTGCCGACGCACTCGCCGCTCTTCGTCTGCTTCCTGGCTGCGGTCGTCGTGGTCGTCGGAGCGTTGGCCTTCATCCCGGCGCTGGCGCTTGGGTCCGATCGCCGAGCACCTGATGGTTGCGGGCAGCTAAGGAGTCTTGCATGTCGACATCCACGAAATCTCTCAAGTATTTTCGACCGCACTATCCTGCGCTCGGCGGGACGCGACGCCTTCTCCAAACTCGACCCGCGCATTCAGGTTCGCAATCCGGTGATGTTCGTCGTCGGCATCGGCGCCAGCTCTGACGACGCTCCTCTTCTTCGACGCCCTCGGCGGCGAGGGCGAAGCTCCGGCGTGGTTCATTGGCTCGATCACGCTCTGGCTGTGGTTCACGATTCTGTTCGCAAACTTCGCCGAGGCGATGGCCGAGGGGCGTGGAAAGGCGCAGGCCGACAGCCTGAGAAAGGCCCGCAGCGCCACCCCGGCGCGACTCCTGAAGGAGGCTCGGCTACAGCGAGGACTGGCAGGTCATTCGGTCGGATGAGCTGAAGACCGGCGACGTCGTCCTGGTCGACGCCGGCTGGGTCATTCCCGCCGACGGCGAGGTCGTCGAAGGCGTGGCGTCGGTGGACGAGAGCGCCGTCACGGGAGAGAGTGCGCCCGTGATTCGCGAAAGCGGCGGCGATCGCTCGAGCGTCACCGGCGGAACGAAGGTGCTCTCTGACTGGCTCGTCATTCGTATCACGACGCAGCCGGGCGAGAGCTTCCTGGATCGCATGATCGCGATGGTCGAGGGCGCCGCTCGCCAGAAGACGCCCAACGAGATCGCCTTGACAATCCTGCTGGCGGCGATGACGATCGTCTTCCTGCTGGCGACGGTGACCTTGCTGCCGTTCTCGCTCTTCAGCGTCGAGGCCGCCGGAGGCGGCGAGCCCGTGACGCTCACAACGCTCGTGGCCCTGCTGGTCTGCCTGATTCCCACGACTATCGGCGGTCTGCTTTCGGCAATCGGAATCGCGGGCATGGATCGCATGTTGCAGGCCAACGTGCTCGCCATGTCAGGGCGTGCGGTGGAAGCGGCGGGCGACGTCGACGTGCTGCTGCTCGACAAGACCGGCACGATCACCCTTGGCAACCGCCAAGCCACTGCCTTCATTCCGGCGCCGGGCGTAGACGAGAAGGATCTGGCGGACGCCGCGCAGCTCTCCTCACTCTCCGACGAGACGCCGGAAGGTCGCAGCATCGTCGTGCTCGCCAAGACAAGCTTCAACCTCCGGGAGCGGGACGTCGAAGAGCCTGGGCGCGAAGTTCGTTCCCTTCTCGGCTCGCACCCGCATGAGCGGCGTCGACCTGAATGGCCGGCGGATTCGCAAAGGCGCCGCCGATGCAATCGAGCAGTTCGTCAAGGATGAGGGCGGCTCTTTCCCCGAGGCGGTCCGCCGCAATGTCGACGCCATTTCAAAACAGGGCGGCACTCCGCTCGTCGTCGCCGACGGGCCGAAGGCGCTCGGCGTCGTCCAACTCAAGGACGTAGTCAAGGGCGGCATCCGGGAGCGCTTTGGCGAGCTGCGCCGATCCGGGATCAAGACCGTCATGATTACCGGCGACAACCCGCTCACCGCCGCGGCCATCGCCGCCGAAGCTGGCGTCGACGATTTCCTGGCGGAGGCGACTCCCGAGAACAAGCTGACGCTGATCCGCAAGTATCAAGACGAAGGACGATGGTTGCGATGACCGGCGACGGGACGAACGATGCGCCGGCGCTCGCGCAGGCCGACGTCGCCGTCGCGATGAACAGCGGCACGCAGGCCGCCAAGGAAGCCGCCAATCTGGTTGACCTCGACTCGAATCCGACGAAGCTGCTCGAGGTCGTGCGCGTGGGCAAGCAGATGCTGATCACGCGCGGCGCGCTGACGACGTTCTCGACAGCGAACGACGTCGCCAAGTACTTCGCCATTATCCCGGCCGCTTTTGCGGGCGTCTATCCGCAGCTCGATGCGTTGAACATCATGGGACTGGCCAATCCGTCCAGCGCCATTATCTCGGCGGTCATCTTCAATGCGCTCATCATCGTCGCCCTGATCCCGATCGCTTTGCGGGGCGTCGAGTATCGCCCCGACAGCGCCGAAAACCTGCTCAAGCGCCACCTGCTGATCTACGGTCTCGGCGGCGTAGCGGCGCCTTTCGTCGGCATCAAAATCATCGACATGATTCTGGCAGCGGCCGGAGTCGCGTGAAGGAGAGCTCGTGATGAAGGTAATAAGCCAAGCTTTTCTCTTGCTGGCGCTCATGAGTGTCCTGCTTGGAATCGTCTATCCGCTCGCGCTGACCGGTGTCGCTCAAGTGGCCATGCCCAAGCGCGCCGGCGGCAGCCTGCTCGTTCGGTCGGGCCACGTGGTCGGTTCGGAATGGATCGGCCAAAGTTTCGGCGATCCCGGACGCTTCTGGGGGCGCGTCTCGGCGACCGGCCCGGCTCCCTACCAAGCGGAAGCGTCGTCAGGCTCGAATCTGAGCCCGTTCGGCGAGGCGTTCCGCGAGCAGGCGACCGCACGACTCGAAGCGCTGCGGGAAGCCGACCCAGTGAACAGTAAGCCCGTGCCGATCGAGCTGATCACCGCCTCCGGCAGCGGACTCGATCCGCACGTCAGTCCGGAGGCCGCCTACTACCAAGCCGAGCGTGTAGCTCGGGCTCGAAACTTGGACAAGGCGGACGTCGAGGCGCTCATCGCCGCCCACGTCGAAGGGCGAACGCTCGGAATCCTGGGCCAGCCTCGGGTCAACGTGCTCCTGCTCAACATGGCGCTGGAGGACATGCAATGATAGCCGCACCGTGGAGTCGAGGGGATGGAGCGCGGCTCGGTCCCGCCACGTGCGTCGCCTGCGCCGTTCTGTTGCTGGCGGCGCCTGCGCAGGGGGCGGGCGCTGACGACGATTCGCAGCAGGCTTTGTTCCGCCGCATCGAAGCTTGGAAGCGGAGCTTCGCGAGGTGAAGGCGCTGGTCGCCGCTCGGGCGGCGCCGACGACGGCGGCGATAGCTGAAACGCAAGAGCAGCCGGTCGTTGCGCCCAGCCGTGCGGAGGCGCCGTTCGATACTGGAAAGATGGGATTGCTGGTCGATGGTTACTACAGCTACAACTTCAACCAGCCTACCGACGGGCTCAACCCATTGCGCGCCTACGACCGCAGGCACAACAGCTTTGGCCTGAATCAAGCATCGCTGGTATTCGAGCGTCAGCCGGAGCCGGAAAAGGGCCAACGGCTCGGAGTGCGCGTGGATCTGATGTACGGTCAGGCGACAAATGCGCTCCAGGGAAGCCCGCTCAACGAGCTGCAACCCGACATTTATCGCCCTGTCTTCCAGGCCTACGGGACGTACGTCGCGCCGATAGGGTCGGGCCTGACGATCGACTTCGGCAAGTGGGCGAGCGCCCTGGGGCTCGAAGGCAACTACACCATCGATCAGGTCAACTATTCGCGATCGTACCTGTTCAACTTTCTGCCCTTCTATCACTTCGGTTTTCGCACACGGTACGACTTCACCGACGAGTGGGGAGCAAGTTACTGGCTCGTCAACGGCAACGGCCAGTCCATGACTTCAACGGGCTCAAGTCGAATGCCTTTTTCTGGCACTGGAATCCGTCGCAGCGCCTCCAGACGAACCTTGCCTACTACGGGGGCAACGAGAATCGAACCCGTTTCTCGGATGCTTCGTTCGGACTCGATGGAGAGTCGCAAGGGGTTCCAGGCACAGGCGGAGACAACCTGGACGGAAACCTGCACATCGGCTACGGTCAGGCCCTTTGGAGCGTGACGGACCGGCTGTCCCTGGCGGCGGAGCTTGCCTACATCAACAACCGGGAATCGTCCGCCTCGCCGCCTTCGACTGCGTTGGGCGGAGGCGCCCTCGTATCCTACGACCTGAGCGACCGCTGGGGCCTCGGCGTTCGCTACGAGCGCGTCTCCGACCGGGGAGGTTTCTTGACGGGCCGGCGGCAACTGTTGCAGGAGGCGACTTTCACGCTCAGCCAGCGGGTTGCGGAGCGTTTTCTGGTCCGCTACGAAGTCCGCCGCGACACCTCGAACAAGGCGTTCTTTACGACCGACCGCTCCGACTTCCTCGCTCGCGGGCAGACCACCGCCCTGCTGGGCCTAACATGGTGGCTAGGTCAAGAGGGCGGCTGGTAGGAGCTCAATGGGACTCGATCCGATCACATCGCGGCCCGACCCGGACGAGTTGCTCGCCAGAGTTCAGCAACAGGAGCAGCGGAGCGCGCGCGGACGCCTGAAAATCTTCTTCGGCATGGCTGCGGGCGTGGGCAAGACCTATGCGATGCTGCTGGCGGCGCGGCGTCTCCGGGAAGCGGGTCGGGAGGTCGTCGTGGGCTACGTAGAGCCCCACGGACGGCCTGAAACCGAGGCGCTGCTCGTCGGACTGGAACAGCTTCGCGCGCGCGAGGTCGACTATCGCGGGGCCCGCCTGCGAGAGTTCGATCTCGACGCCGCCCTGGCGCGGAAGCCCGATGTGATGCTCGTCGACGAGCTGGCGCACACCAACGCTCCCGGGAGCCGGCACGCCAAACGCTGGCAGGACGTCGAGGAGCTCCTGGTCGCCGGAATCGACGTCTACACCACCGTCAACGTCCAGCACGTCGAGAGCCTGAACGACGTAGTCGCCGGCATCACGGGCGTGCCCGTACGGGAGACTGTTCCCGACTCGTTCCTAGCCCAGTCTGATGAGATCGAGCTGATTGACCTGCCGCCCGACGATCTGCTGCAGCGGCTGGCGGAAGGCAAAGTCTACGTCCCCGAGCAGGCCAAGCTGGCCACCCAGCGCTTCTTCCGCAAAGGGAACCTCATTGCGCTGCGCGAGATGGCCCTGCGCAAGGTGGCGGAAACCGTCGATGCGCAGATGCGGGGTTACCGCGCCGAGCACACCGTCCAGGAGACTTGGCCGGTGGCGGAAAGGCTGATGGTCTGCATCGGCCCCAGCCCTTTCGCGAAGCAACTAGTGAGGGCGGCCAAACGCACGGCGACGCAGCTCCATGGCGATTGGATTGTCGTCAATGTCCAGACGCCGGACTGGAGCCGCCTTTCCGATGAGGTTCGGGGCCGAGTGTATGAGGCGCTTCGCTTGGCGGAGCAGCTCGGCGCCGAAACCGCCACCTTGAGCGGCGACAACGTCACGACCGAGGTTCTGGCCTTCGCGAGGGCTAGAAACGTCAGCAAGATTCTCATCGGCAAGCCGGCGGAGCCGTTGTGGAAACGGGCCGTACGAGGGTCGATCCTCGACCGGCTCGTGGAGGCAAGCGGGGAGATCGACGTGTACGCCGTCAGTGCGAGGGGCGAGGGCGCAGAGGCTGCGCCCAACCAAAGGCTGCGCTCCAAGACTCCTTGGCGGCAGTATGCCGTTGCGGTCCTCGTCGTCGCCGCGTGCACGCTGTTGGGCCTGTCACTCCACCCGAACATCGATCTGGCGGACGTGGTGATGATCTACCTGCTGGGGGTTGTGGGGGTCTCGATCCGAGCAGCGCGCGGGCCCTGGGCTCACCGCTTGTCTGCTGAGCGCGGCCGCCTTCAACTTTTTCTTCACGACTCCCTATTACACATTGGCCATCGACCGCACGCAGTTCGTCATCACCTTCGTGGTGATGCTGATCGTCGGCTTGACGATCAGAAGCTTGACGTACCGAGTCCGCAGCCAGGCGTCGTTCGCCTTGGAGCGGGAGCGGCGGACGCACGCGCTTTTTGAAGCGACTCGATCTCTTTCCGCGGTGGGCTCGGAGGAGGAGGTGCTCACGAGCGCGGCTCACCATGTCGCCGAGACCTTCGATGTGGGAGTCGCCATCTTTCTGCCAGGAGAAGATTCCCGGGTCGCCGTACGGACGACCGCGCGCGACAGCGGCTGGGTCAGCGCCCGCGAGGTCGGCGTCGCCCAATGGGTGGCGGACAACGGGCGTCGAGCCGGCCGAGGAAGCGCGACGCTCTCCGGCGCGGAAGCCTCGCATCTGCCCATCCCGGGCGCCGGAGGTCGAACGCTGGGCGCTTTGGCGGCGCGTTCTCCGGACGCGCAGAGCTTTCAGGACCCCGAGCGGCTACATCTGCTCGAAGCCATTGTCGCGCAAGCGGGAGCGGCACTGGAGCGAACCCGGTTGGCTCGCGTCGCGCAGCAAGCGGAGGTGAACGTTGAAACTGAGAGAATGCGCAATGCCCTGCTCAGCGCGGTATCCCACGACCTAAGAACTCCGCTCGCCACCATCCAAGGGGCGTTGAGCGGTGTGTTGGAACGCGGAGATCGGCTGCCGGCGAACCAACAGAAGGAACTGCTCGAGACCGCCAGAAATGAAGCCGACCGGCTCAACCGGCTTGTCCACAACCTGCTGGATCTCACCCGGGTCCAGTCGGGCGACATGAAGCTCAACTATGATTGGCATCCGCCCGAGGAGATCATCGGCGCCGCTGTGGCGCAGTTGGAACGGAAGCTTGTGGGGCGCGAATTGAACATCAACATCGCGCCCGACTTGTCGCTCATGTATGTCGACGGCTTGCTTCTGGAGCAAGTGCTGATCAATTTGCTGGAGAACGCGGAGCGCTACAGCCCGGCCGGCTCTCCCGTCGAGATCAAGGCTTACCGAAGCGGAGACTTGGCGATTCTGGAAGTCTGCGATCGCGGCCGAGGATTCGCAGCCGGCGAAGAGACGCGAGTGTTCGAGCGTTTCTATCGCGCCCAGCCGAACGAGAAGGGCGGGGCCGGCATCGGCTTGACGATTTGCGACGCCATCGTCCGCTCTCACGGCGGAACCATCGACGCGCACAACCGTGACGGAGGGGGCGCCTGCCTGCGTGTGTCGCTGCCGCTTCCGAAAGATCCGCCGCGGCTCGATTTGGAGGCGCAGGCATGACGCCGCCTCCCGTCGTCCTCTTGGTGGAGGACGACCCCGAAATCCGACGCTGGCTCCGCGTCATCCTGGAGGCCGAAGGCTATCGCTTGCTCTTCGCAGAGACCGGCGAGCAGGGGGTGATCGAAGCGGCGGCGCGCCAGCCTGAGCTCCTCATTGCTCGATCTCGGACTACCCGACCTCGATGGAGTGGAAGTGATCCGCCGCATTCGCGGTTGGAGCAGCACGCCGATCATCGTAATCTCTGCGCGCGGGCAAGAGAAGGATAAGGTCGAAGCGCTGGACGCCGGCGCGGACGACTACGTGAGCAAGCCGTTTGGCGTCGGCGAGCTGTTGGCGCGCCTGCGGGTGGCGTTGCGCCATGCAGCGACTGTTCAGAGCGGCTCCGAACCCACTCGTTTCAAGACCGGCGGCCTGGAGGTCGACTTGGCAGGCCGCCGCGTGCGGGTCGATGGCCGCGACGTCCACCTGACGCCAATCGAGTACAAGCTCTTGACCGCCCTCGTCCGGCGCCCCGGGCGTATGCTGACCCACCGGCAACTGCTCAAGGAGGTGTGGGGCCCGAACTTCGTCGAGCACCACAACTACTTGCGGGTCCACATGTCCCAACTGCGCCGCAAGATCGAGGCTCAGCCCGCCCGGCCGCGATACATCCTCACGGAACCGGGCGCCGGGTACCGACTTTCTGAGGAGTCTTGACTGCGGCGGGTGCCGTAGACATAGCATGCACGGACGCGTGGGCTGTGCTCATCTCGTTGACGGTAGAGTCAGCTCTGCATGCCTTGACGCAGGGCATCGAGCCGCATTGTCAGCCGCTCCTCGGATGGTTCCCACAGGCCCTCGTGCCGTAAGAACCTGCTGAACTCGACGCTGCTTGGATCGGAAAATATCACCAGAAATCGCTCAATCAGCGCCAACTCCTTCGGCCGACATAGCCGCGCTGAGTCCGCTCCCAGCAAGAACGCCGGAGCGAATTCGACGTCCGAAAGTTCGGCGTCGAAGACGGCGTCCGAGAACATGCGGTCGCCGTCCCGCTCGTAGAAGCGCAAGAGGCAGTGGATGTCTTCCAGGTCCTTGGCCCGGCGGTGGGGATCATCAAGAAAGGAGACCACCTTGAGGAGAAACAGAACAGGCGGCGGAATCACTTTGGCACGGACGTCGGGCGCTACTTCTATTTCGACCGCGTGCTCAAAGGCGTAGTCGAAACCCGCCAGGCTCATTACCATTCCGCTTCGAGGCCAGGTCAGATGCCCGGCGGCACGGAGCTTCGGACCGGCTGGTAGGATGTCCATCCGTGTCGCATTCGGCCCGCGCCACCGCTGCTCCTGGTTCGTATCTCTTGTCCAGCGGGCCGCCGCCAACGCGGACTCAACGCGGTCCAGGTCGTCGAGGTCCGTGGCGATCGCTACGTCTATGTCTTCCGTATGCCGCGCGCTTTCCGAGAAGAATGCGCGGTAGGCCATGGCCCCCACGACGACCATGTCCGAGTCGAGGGGCAGGAGGACCCGTTGCAGCGACGAGAGGTCCGCTGCCTGCGCGGGGGATAGCAGACTCACGGAAGAGAAAACTCCTTGCGAAGCTCTTCCGCCGCCTCGTGGGCGCGGGGATCAGGCTCGGCCATCAACTCGGCGTAGATGAGCCAAGGATGCGCCACGTTCGTATGGTCCGCCGTTCGCCAATAGACGATCTCACCGAACGCCTTGAGCAACGTGATCGGACCGTCCCTGTCCGGCAGCAGGCGCAGCGTCTTCGGCAGGCTGGTCTGATTCGGCGGTACGAAGACAGTGGCAACATCCCCTCTATAGAACCGCTGAAGCTGATACGCGGCAAGGCTGCCCGTTAGGGCGTAGCGGAGTTGATTGCTTGTTGCAGTGTCCCGGAGACGCCCGAGGAAGGACTCAATGTCGCGCTCTGGGGACCGAAAGCGGCCGATCGCGAGCCGAGGGCGGAGGATCTGGCGGTAGCCGGACAAGAGCCGGTCGGCAACGCCCTTGGCGTCGGAGAACTGGAATCGGTCGCCAATCTTGCGGATCGTTCGATCGTGAAGAAGCTCTCGGCGGGCACTCGCCGCCTTGCTCTTGCTGACACCTGCGCGGCCGGCGAACTCGCGCACTGTCCAGGCCGCGGACTCGGGATGTGCCGCAATGGTGAATAGAAGCTGAAGCGTTGCGGGCGTTTCGATGGGCTCTCGGCCTGCGAGCTGCTTTTCTCGGTTTCCGACGACCGTCCAATGGTAGTGGGGAGCCAGATCGAGGTGGACGTTTCCAGCGAGGTCTGCGAACGCGACGCCGGCATCCATCAACCGCTGCGCTGTTGGCTGCGGAATGTAGCGCGCGCACAGCAGCATCTTGCGCTTTCGCCTCGCGAGATCTTTGGCCGTGTGGGCGATAGCACGAGTGACCGCTTCGTCCAGGTAGGAGCGCTTGACCTCCGTCAGCAACTCGTACGCGCCGGCCTCAGTTTTGACCTGGACCGTCGCATCAAAGCGGTGGGAGCCAAGAGCCGGTTCTTGCGCAATCGCCTCGGCCGCACGGACGAAGGGCAACGAACGCAGTTGGTCGAGGAAGGGAGCTAGCTCCTCTCCGACCTCCGCTCTGCTGGCCGATCGCGCCACGTCCCGAATTATACACTGTCCATTACTAATGGACAAGGCACTATCTAGGACAGGGTTGCCGCCTCGGCCGTGAAAGCCTCGTGTCACCAAACGTGCGCGAGTCGAGGATGAGCCAGGACCCTTCGCGTAGTCCGTTTGTAGTCCGATAAGGATTGGGAAAACGGGTTCAGCAGAGATTCTTGGGAAATTGAAGAACCAGGATGGACTTCGCTGCGCTCTATGTTCTTTGTTTTCAATTGAGACTGGAATTCCCAAGCTGAATGTCGCGGGTTCGATCCCCGTCTCCCGCTCCATGTTTTCAGCAAGTTAGGTCCTGTTGGCGCTTTTTGCGAAACACTCCAACACTCCATTAGTGAAGGACTGACGCTACGAGCAGTTCGACGGCGGCAGAGCGCTGGTCCAGCGCCGTCACTGTGTATTCGTCCAGGTTGACGCCGATGCCGTTGCCCATTTGATCGGCTCGGACCTTCGGGTCCACGCCTGCCGCGTGAGCAAGACTCGCATGCGTTCGGCGGAGCACCTGGAAGTTGACCCAGCCGAGCCCGACCTCCTCCAGTCGAGGGCCGATCCAGCGCCGCCAGACGTTCTCCGGGCGAACCGGAGTCTGACCGGTCTCGGACGGAAACACCCACGCCTCCGGCACCTCGGGCAACATCGTAAGCCAAGCCTGAAGCTCCGAGACCAGAGTCGCGGGAATGGCGGCTACTCGGGACGAAGCCCTCGACTTGGGAGTATCGAGGTTGCCGGCATATACGCGCTGCTCGATCTTCACAGCGCTCGGCTGGAGGTGCTTCCGTTGTAGAGCGAAGATCTCGCCCGGCCGCAAGCCGCCAAAGACGGCGAGCTTCCAAAGCAGGCGTTCTCTCACCTCCAGTGTTGAGAGCCCCTGAAGGACCTCCTTTCGGGTCATGACCCGACGCGCATTTCGAGCGGCTTGCCTCGCAGTGAAGAGCGCCCGTGCCGGGTTGCGGTTGACAAGTCCGTCTTCGACGGCCATCTCGAAGATGGCTCGTAGGTCGAAGCGGAGATGGTCGACGACGCTCGCAACGTGCTGGTCGGCCTTGCGGTCGAGCAGTTCCTGGAGCGTGTCGCGGTCGAAGCTGTCGATCGGTCGGTCGCCGATCTCCTCGATGATGTGGCGCTTGACGCGGTCTTCCGTGGTCACGGCAGTGGAGAGCTTCCAGCGCCGCCGCTTGAACGGAAGGTAGATGCCGACGATGAACTCGCCGAGCGTTGGCGGATCGCGCCGAGACAGATCCTCGGCCGCATCCTCATTGATCGTCGCCATGAACCGCTCGCGCTGGACCTGGGCTTCCGCTTTTGGTAGTCGAGCGGCTTGCCCCAGAGTGGTCTGGCGGCGACGACTGTCCTTGTCGTAGTACTTCACGACCCACACGAAGCGGCAACCCTGCTTGACTCGCTGCAAGCTGCCGCGCTGATACCGTTTACGTCGCATACGTTTCTCGTTCTGTATGCGTCGGCGGCATCGAATCTTGGCCGACCTCATCGTAGCGTGACTCGATCGCTGCCAGGTACTGTTCCAGTGACGAGAGGCGGACATAGACGCGCCGCCCGAGTCGAACTGCGGGGAGCGGACATGAGCCCGGAACCCGACCGCGAATCAGGTTCGAGACATGCGCTTTTGAGCACCGGAGATGAGAGGCCGTCTCGGCGAGAGTGAGCAGCGACCGTCGTTCGCGGCTGGCTTGAGAAGATTCGATTGATTTCACATCTCTACAGAGGCCTTGGGAAGGAGTGGTCTCAGCCATCCAGGAGATGTCCGAGGAACATGCTTGTCCATTAGTAATGGACAGTGTGCAATTCGGGACATGACGCGGCTGGCCGCAAGACCGAAAGCTGGAGAGGACCTAGCCCCCTTCCTCGACCGGTTGCGTTCGTTGCCGTTTGTCCGCGCGGCGGAGACGATCGAACAACAGGAACCGGCCTTTGATTCACGTCGCTTCGATGCAACAGTCCGAATCGAAACCGAGGCTGGAGCCTACGAGTACCTGACCGAGGTCAAGCGCTCCTATCTGGACGAGGCGGTCACCCGTGCCGTCGCTGCCGCCGCGAAAGACATCGGGAGGCGAAAGCGTAGGATGTTGCTCTTCGCGCGCTACATCCCGCGGCCTACAGCGCAGCGACTCATCGATGCCGGTGTCGAGTTCGCTGACCTCGCGGGGAATATTCATCTCGACTTGGCCCCCCACTACCACTGGACAGCTGTCGGAAGCCGAGAGAAGCAGGGCGAAGGCCGAAAGCCGGTCGAGACGCCCGCAGGCCTTCAGCTCCTTTTCACTATCGCAGCGCACCCAGAGTCGGCCGAATGGACGGTACGCGAACTCGCCGGCCGACGTTCTTTGCTATGTCCAGCCCGACTGTGCTTACTTTCATCAGAACGAACCTCCCGTCGAAGCATAGCTTCCCTCCGGACCGGGGTCCATTCCATTACGTCAGGTACAAATGAAGACTCTGTGAAACATCGAATCACATCGACGTTTTATACGTAGAGTCTATCTTGAAATTTAATCCCCATTCCTGCATCCTATTCATGATTCCGGTGAAGCTCGAGCGCCCCCTTTCCTTGGTTGCATTCCCAAGGTACTCGGCCTATGCGGATCTTGATCGTTTCAGACATCCGGCTCTACCGCGAGGGGTTGGCTGCCGTTCTAGGTTCAGACGGGCGCCTGGATGTCGTTGGCTCGTTTGCGGGCCTAGAGGAGGCGCTCGAACCGGCGCATCATTCTTGCCCACATGCCCTTCTTTTCGACGCCGGTTCCGCCCAAGCCTTGCAATCGGTTCGTCTGGCCGTGACTTTGCTGCCCAATACCGACATCATCGCCCTGGGGGTATCCGAGGATCCAGCGGACATCCTGGCATGCGCCGAAGCCGGCGTTTCGGGTTACGTCTGTCGTGAAGGCTCGATCGAGCAAGTCGTAGAGGCCGTATTGTGCGCCCGCCGGCGCGAACTCGTGTGCTCCCGTTCCGTAGCGGCTGCCTTGCTGGAGCGCGTCAGATCCCTGGCTGCCGCGTCCACGGATATGAAGATGAACCTCACGCCGCGCGAACTGGAAGTCGTAAGGCTAATCGACGAAGGCTGCAGCAATAAAGAGATAGCTGTTGAGCTGCGGATCGGCCTCTCAACTGCCAAGAACCACGTCCACAACATCCTCGACAAGCTGAGCGTGGTGCAGCGCGGTCAGGCCGCTGCGGCGGTTCGGCGGATGGGCTTGCTACGCCCCGCTCGAACCTGAATTTCCTCTTGCCGATCGTCGATCTCCCGCGCACCGGTTCGGCGGTTGCTCGCTCAGATGCGCCTGCGAAAGTGAACGATCCAGATCCCAAATACCCCCAATACAGATAAGAAATAGATCGAAAGATCTATATAAACCACCGTCACAGCGCCGCAAATCGTACTCCGTCTTGAAGCTGGCGCATTGCTTCCATCATCAAGATCCGGGCCTTCGCATGGATCTCAATTGAACCCTCTGATTTATGGCGTCCAGCGCTTAAAAGCCGCAGAATTGCGTGGTGCCCCAGCGAACCGACCGGCCGAGAGTTCGCGTGTTGCTCGCCGAAATGCCTCAGATGCTCAGGGAAATGTTGACGCGGCTCATTCAGGTCGAAGGCGACCTCGAGCCGTTCGACGAAAACGGCGGCAGGTCTGAAGTCTTGGCGAAAGTCCTGGAGTTGCAGCCGGATGTGCTGCTTCTGGGGAGCGGCGAGGGGGACCTGGCAGATTTTGAACCGCGCCTTTTCCGTGCCCAGCCTTGGTTAAAGATTCTGGCCATAGAGCCCAGCGGCCGGCGGCTCTTCCTCCGCCAGTTACAGCCGCAGCGGACGCAGATTGGAGAAGCTTCGCCGGAACGGCTCATCGAGCTGATCCGGTCAACAGCGTCTTCGGGGTTCTGATTACTATGCCCGACTTCGACGCCATCCGAGCAGCCTCCCGAACAATGCAGGCCCTGCTGCGTCGCGAGATCACGGATTCGCCTGAGCCGGGGTTGAACGGCGTACCGATCGATCTGCGCTCGCCGCGGGAACTTCACGAAGCCTCTGGGGATGATGCGCCGCACGCCGTGTCGCTGTGGATGTACCGCATCGTCCGCAGCGGGCACACGCTAAACCGCCCTTCCGAGCGCCTAACCCCAAGCCAAACGCGTCGCCGCCCGCTGCCGGTGAACCTTTACTACCTCGTGACGCCGCTGGCCGCTACCTCCGAGGACGAGCAACTGCTGATGGGAAAGGCGCTCCAAGTTTTCAATGACTATCCGACCTTGCGTGGCGGTCTGCTGGAAGATTCCCTCGAAGGTCTCACGGTGGAGTTGCGAGTGAACTTGGAGCCGCTTGAGTTGGAAGGACTGACGAGAGTCTGGGACGCGTTGCAGGAGCCCTATCAACTTTCGGTGACTTACTTGGTGCAGGTCGTCGACATCGATTCGAGCCGCGAGCCGGAAACCGGCGCGCCCGTAGGCGTACGCGAGAGCGAGTACGTGCAGATACGTTCAGTGAGTTAAAGCAATGCCGCTGGAGATTGGAAACCCAGGAGTGGAAAGCGAGGTGGTCGTTGGCGACCATACCTATCGGGTTGTCGGCGACATCAGAACCTCCTACCGCGTGATCGTCGTCGGTGAACTCACGGCTCTGCCGGCGGACGAGGCCTGGAAGGGACCGATCAACGTCAGCGTCGACCGCCGAGGACTCTTCGTGAAGCGCACTCGCGACGGGTACTTTGCGGTTGCCGCTTACCCCGAATTGGCGTTTCCCGATCTCGCTGCCTCGCCGTACTCATTCGATTTAGAAGTGTCGGCGCCAGGATTTCGGTCCGTTTCAGCGACCATCACAGCGCCGGCTGCCGCGACGTTTCCGCTGCCGCCGCTAGCGTTCAACCTCAATCCTTTTCCGCTCACGCTGAGCGGTCGAGTCGTGGAGGCGGCCGGCGCCGGGGCTCCTATCGCGGGCGCGCTTGTCCGCTTTGCCGACGCGGACGTCTTGGCTCTGCGCACCATCTTGCACTTTGATCACGCGGCCGGCGTCGTCATACGGGCCTGCAATCTCAACCCGGCAGGTGCGGCGAAGACGCTGGAGGAGAGAGTACGCTCGGGCGAGACGACGGTGGCGCTGAACGACCGTCAGGGGTTGGCGGCAGGCGATGTCTTGCGCTTCGGCGATCCGATCAACTTCGAATATGGAATCATCGACTCCTTAGCCCCGGATCCTGCCAACCCGGCCCTGCCTGGAGAGGCGACGCTCACCGGGCCTTTGGTTCGCAGCTTCGGCGCAGCCGCCGCGGTTCAGCAAATATCGCCGGCGCCGCAGGCCGGGTTCGCGCTGCTTGATCGCGCCGTATTCTCCGGCGGCGGCGTACTCACTCTCAACGCCGATCTCGCTGCCGGCCAGGTTCAGATCGAAAACACCGGTTCTTCGGAACTGGAGTTTCATGACCTCGGAGCGTTAAGCGACTTCGAGGGCTACTTCCAACTCGCCGGCATCGACCGGCCTCAAAAAGCATTGGCGGAAGCCTCTGGTGCCGGTTTCGTGACACTGAACAGAGAATTCTCGCCGGACTTTCGCGCGCGGGTGAACTCACTTGATTTTCGTCTGGAAACGCCATGAGTTCCGCCAGTAGGAGCTTTCGATATGCCTGAATACCTTTCGCCGGGCGTGTACCTCGAAGAACCTGAGGTCGGCGTCCGCCCCATAGAGGGCGTCAGCACTAGTACCGCCGGCCTGGTCGGCAACGCCGAGAGAGGGCCGGTGAACACCCTGATGGTAGTTACCAGCTACCCCGAATACCGGCGCATCTTCGGGGGGCCGCTCGATTTCGACGTCTATGGCGATGACTCGTTCTTTCCCCTCGCCGTGGAGGGCTTTTTCACGAATGGAGGCCGGCGGCTCTTCGCCTGTCGCATCGCGGCCGATCGCCCAGGCAACACGGCGACTCGCGCGGCGGTGACGCTCTTCGACCGCGGCGAGAACAGCGGCTTCGCGGACACTCGCGTTCTGTTGGGCGCCCGCGAGGGAGACGCCACGCTATTTATTGAAGAGACCGCCGGTCTCGCCGCCGCCGACACGATTCGCGTCGGGAACGGAACGCTGGCGGAATACGGCGAACTCAGCGGCGGCGTGGAAGCCGCCGCGGACCGGCTCGTAGGCCTCCTGGTTCCGCTCTACAACGTCTATGCGGCGGGCGCTTCCGTCGACGAATTGACCCTCACGCCGGTACCGGGTCCGGGCGACTACCTCTCAGCCTTGGAGGGCACGCACGCAACGGGCTCTCGAACGCTGAGCGTCGCAGCGGCTCCCGGAGCCGGGATTGTGGACCCGGGAGCAATCTTGCAGCTCGGGACCGGCGACGAAAGCGAATATGTCACCGTCGAGTCGGTCACCTTGGAGCCCGCCGGACCACGCATCGGCCTCTCCCAAGCCACCGGGCGGCCGCACAACGATACCGACCCGGTCGAGTTGGTTGAGGTGACCGGCGCCGTCGCTAACGCGACACTGCTCAGCAACTCTGCCGGAGGCGGCGACACGCTTCTTGTTGTTGATGACGCCGAACCGGCAGCCGGCGCTTTCAGCGCCGGCGCAGTCGTGCGCTTTCAAGATGGCGGCTTGACGGAATATCACCGTCTCGCGGATTTCCGCCCGATGGCCATCGAGGATCCGTTCGCGGCGGCGCGACCGGTACTGGACCCGGTGACTGCGGTCACGACGGCTCCCACGGCGGGAGCCGACGCCCTCGCCACTACCCTCACAGCGGCTGCCGGCGCAGGCGATCAGACCATCTTGTTCGCCGCCGTCGGTACTCTCGATCAAGGCGCCTTCATTCGGCTGGAAGCGGCGGCCGATCCGAACGAAGAGTTCGCCCAAGTGCTCGAAGTCGACGGCACTGCCGTCACCCTCTCGCAGCCGCTCGCCCGCACGCATGGTAACGGGATCGCGGTCGAACGCGTGGACGTGACTCCCGGCGGGACGACGGAGCTCGCGCAAGCGGCGGCTGCCGGGGACACGACTGTCTTTCTGGCCGCGTCGGGCGGCTTCGGCGCCGCGGTCCTCGTCCAGTTCGGCGATTCGGCCGACAACAACGTCGAGTTCCGGCTGCTGGCCAATCCGGGCGCTATCGGCGTCGTTACGTTGGCGGCCGGGCTGACGGAAGATCATTCGCGGGGCGCAATTTTTGGACGGCGCGATCCGCTGCTCACCCTCGAAGCTCTCGATGTTGGACCGTGGGGCAACGAATTGCGCGTCGTCGTCGACGAAGACTCGCTGGCAACGGCCACCGTCTCAGGCTTTGCGGCGGCGGGCCTCCCCGTACCTCTCACGTCGGTCGCGAACATTCATGAGGGGACCATCCTGGACTTCGGCGGCCGGCTAGCTCGCGTCGAATCGATTACGGGCAACGATGTTGTCATCGTACCGGACGGTCCGCCGTTCGCTTTGAACGCCGGGGAGACGGCCCGCACAAGGGAGTTCCAAATCCGTGTCGAGTGGGTAAAGAATCGCCGCGTCTACGAAGACCAAACCCTGCGCGCGCTCTCGCTAAATCCGATACATCCGCGCTACATCGAGTCCATTGCCGGCGAAATCAACGGACCCTTGAACCCGGCCGACCGTCGTCCTGTCGGGCAGTCCGACTATGTCCGCTCAGATGACTTGGCTGCGCCCGCAGTCGCCGAGACTTCCATCCGCGTGGGCCCGGACATCTTGCAGGAGGCTGTTTTCGGAGGCCGCCTTCGCGCCGTCGGCCGATTTCTCAACGGCGGGAGCAACCCGCCCGCGGGCATCGTCGCCGACACCTATATCGGACACGACGATGTCGACCCGGATCAACGCACCGGCTTGCAGACGTTGCGCAATGAGAACCGCATTAGTATCGTGGCGATCCCCGGCCGCAGCGATCATGCCGTACAGCAGGCGTTGATCGATCACTGCGAGTTGCTGCGCTACCGCTTCTGCGCGCTTGATTCGCTCCCGGGCGCTGACCGCGTGCGGGGGGCCGGCATCAACGAGATCATTGCGCAACGCAACCTGTACGACTCGCGTTACGCGGCGCTCTATTACCCCTGGTTCGTGATCCGCAATCCGAACGCCCAGCCCGGCGACCTCAACACGGATTTGCAGATCCCGCCGGCCGGTCACATCCTCGGCATTTACGCTCGCACCGACAACGAGCGCGGCGTGCACAAGGCCCCCGCGAACGTCGTCATACGGGGCATTCTGTCGCTGCAGCGTAAGTTGAACCAAGGCGAGCAAGATCTTCTCAACCCGAGCCCGACGAACGTCAATCTGTCACGGGACTTTACCGAGATCGGCCGGTCCCGCCGCGTCTGGGGCGCACGTTGCATCACGTCCGACACGCCCTGGCGGTATGTCAACGTCCGGCGATTGTTCATCTTCCTCGAACAGTCCATGGAGGAAGGCACGCAGTGGGTGGTCTTTGAGCCCAATGCGGAGCCCTTGTGGGCGCGCGTACGCCAAAGCATCACGGACTTCCTCACCACTGTTTGGCGAGACGGCGCGCTTGAGGGAACCAAACCCGAGGAAGCTTTCTTCGTGCGCTGCGACCGCACGACGATGACCCAAGACGACATCAATAACGGTCGACTGATCGTGCTCGTGGGCGTGGCGCCGGTCAAGCCGGCGGAATTCGTAATCATCCGCGTCTTCCAAACGACGCGTGAGGCGCTGACGACTTAGCGCCGCTAAGGCGCCAGGAGGTGAAAAATGGCGGTCGGAGACCGAGTCGATCCTTATCGCGTATACAACTTCGTCGTCGAGATAGACGACACTGCCGTGGCTGGCTTTTCCGAGGCGAGCGGCCTGACATTCGAGGTAGCGGTTACGGATTACCGCGAAGGCGCCGACAAGCCGCTGCATGTGCGCAAGCTTACCGGTCTGCGCCAGTTCTCGAACATAACGCTGAAGCGCGGTCTCACCGCGAACCGCGAGCTGTGGGAGTGGTACCGCTCCGTTCTCAGCGGCATCACCGAACGCCGTAACGGCGCGCTCATTTTGAACGATGAAGACCACAACGCCGTCGCCCGCTGGAACTTCCGTGACGCATTCATTTGCAACTGGGAAGGGCCTGCTTTCAATGGAGCAAGCAACGACGTAGCGATCGAAAGCATTCAGATCTGCGCCGAGCGGGTGGAACTGGGGTAGCGCGTCTATGCCTGAGTTGTTGAGCCCTGGCGTTTATCTCGAACCGGTCGACCATAGCAGCGGTCCCCTTGTCGCGCTGCGCACGGATATCGCTGGATTCGTCGGCGTGGCGGAGCGCGGCCCGCTCGACGAGCCGGTGCGGTGCGAGTCGTGGGAGCAGTTCGCCGCCCGTTTTGGCGGGCTCTTGCCGAACGCGTTTTTGGCCTACGCGGCCAGGGCATACTTCGAGAACGGCGGCCGGCGCGCCTGGTTTGTGCGCGTGGCGGCCGACGCTGTAGCTACCGTCGGCTCGGGGCCGCAGCCCGCCGACGGCGCTGCCACCATCGTCGCTAACTCCGACGGTTTCGTCGCTGGAGCGGTGGTTACGGTCCGCCAGGATCAACGCGTCGCAAGCCGGCTGCTTTCGAAAGTAGATGCTCTGCGCGGCAGCTTGGTCTGGGACAGGCCCTTGCTTGGGGAGTTTGATCTCGCCCTTCCGCTCTTCCTCGAAAGCGGCGTTGGGTTGGCGGAAACCGTTCTGCCCGGGCGCGATGGGCGCGACACCCTGCGCTTGGCGGCCCGCGACCCGGGCTTCTGGGGCAACGAACTGGACGTTCGGGTGTCGTTGAGCAGTTCGGCGGCGAGTTCCACGAGCAACGTGCCCCAGCCTGTGGATCGCCAATCGAGCCTCGTCGCGATCGTCGAAGGCTTCGCCGAGGGATTGCTGGTGCGGTTGTTTCAGCCGGCAGCTCCGGACCTCGAGGCCTACCGCGCAGTCGTCGCCGTCGATCCGATTGAAGGCCGCCTTGAATGGGACGCGCCATTGCCGCCCGGCGGCCCGTGGTCGCTGGAGACGATCGAGTTGTGCCTGAGCGTGACCCGGCGGGGTCGTCTGCTTGAGGTCGTCTCCGGACTATCGCCTGTGCCGGGCTTCCCCAACTCGGTTGAACGCGCCGCGGATTTGTCGAACTTTCTCCGGGTCACCGACCTGCAGGCGTTGGAGCAGGAAAAAACAGGCGCGGCGCCGAGTCCTTGGCCGGCGCGTCTTCCCCAACTTGGCGTTACATCCGGCGAAGCGCTGCGGCTGGCGGGCGGTCGCGACGGGATCGCGGCCCTCGATGCAAGGCGGTTCGCCGACGCGAATGACTTGGACCGCGTCGACCAAACTCCGCGAGGGCTCTTCGCCCTGAGTCTCGTCGATGAAGTGGCCGTCGAGGCGATCCCCGACCTGATGCTGCAAGCAACGCCGCCAGTTTCCTACGCTCCCTTTCCCAAGCCCGTTGATCCTTGCCTCTGCCCGACCGAGGAACCCGTTGTCGAACCCGGGGCCGGCGTGAAACTCGTTGAGCGCGCGCCTCAGTTTTCGCTCGAACAGATCTACTCCGTCCAGCAGACGCTGATCGCGCATTGCGAGAAATTGCGGGACCGCGTCGCCTTGCTTGATCCTCCGCCCTTTCCTCAAAACGAACAGACCGGTTTGCAGCAGATTCGCGCTTGGCGCCGCCGTTTCGATTCGAGCTTTGCCGCGCTGTATTACCCCTGGGTTTTGGCTCCGTCTCCGGTCGGCGCGCGCGAACCGGTCCGCGCCGTGCCGCCGAGCGGCCACGTCGCCGGAGTCATCGCCCAAACCGACCTGACCATCGGCGTCCACAAGGCGCCCGCCAACGTCGAATTGCGCTGGGCGCAGGGGCTAACGGACGACGTCGACGAGCGCCGCCAAGAGCTGCTCAACCCCGAAGGCATCAACGCCCTACGCGCCTACCCCGGCCGCGGCTTGCGGGTCTTCGGCGCGCGCACCGTCTCCAGCGATTCGCAGTGGCGCTTTCTCAACGTCCGGCGCTTGTTGTTGATGATCGAAGAAGCGCTTGAGGAAGCCCTGCAGTGGACTGTCTTCGAGCCGAATACTTCTGCCTTACGGGAGCGCTTGCGTACGGTCGTCGCCGGCTTCTTGCGCGCGCTGTGGGAGCGCGGCGCCCTCTCCGGCGCGGTCGCTCCTGAGGCCTTCTTCGTCCGTTGCGATGGCGTGAACAATCCCCCCGAGAGCGTCGACCTGGGCCGGCTCATCGCCGACGTTGGCGTAGCGCCGTCTCTGCCGGCCGAATTCGTGATTGTGCGGATCGGCCGAACCGAGAGCGTCTTCACCTTCGAAGAGCGAGGAGATGAGCGATGAGCCGAACCGGCCAGCGGTTCGACCCAGTCCGCGGGTTCAACTTCACTGTGGGACTGCTGGACTCCTCCAGTCAGGCTCCCGCCGGCAGCGTCTCAGTCGATGACTTTGCGGTTGGCGGTTTCGCAGAGGTGAGCGGCCTCGAAATGACGCTTGAGGTCGAGAACTTCAATGAAGGCGGCAAGAACGATGCGGTGCGCCACTTCGCCACTCGCATGACTTGGTCGAAGATCCGCCTCAAGCAGGGGATCGCCTTGAGCGACGACCTCTGGAATTGGCACTACGGCTATGTCCTCGGACAGGGCCGGCGGCGCGACGGCGTGATTACGCTCAACAACGAGGACCACAAGCCAGTTCGAATATGGCGCTTCTTGCGCGCATTGCCTGTGCGGTGGCTCGGGCCGACGCTCGATGCCACGAGCAGCGAGGTCGCCTTCGAAGAAATTGAGATCGCCCACGAAGGGCTGGAATTGATCGAAGCCCGAACGTTGCTCTCTATCGGAGAGGCCGTCGAATTGGGCGCGGAACTCGTTGGCGAGGCCAAGGACTCCTTTCAGAAAGGCAAGTCCGCCGCGAAACAGCTCGGACAAGTATTCAGTTGAGCGAGGAACGGTAGGTGGAAGTTCATATCAGCGAATTGACCAGCGTGATCCGCCACGCGGATTCCCAAACCTTGCTCGACCCGCGCACGCTCGAACGCGTTGTGCGGCTCGTGCTCGAACGCGTCCGCGAAGAGCGCGAGCACGAAAAGCGCGTCTCCGAGGAGACCGACTTCACCGCTTCCTCCACGCCTGAGGAGAACGTGCGATGAGCCTGCAACTGATCACCTTCCGCCGCTGTTCCGCGGGAGCCAAAAAGAAGAGCGACGGTCAGGGCGCGGCTGACGACTGCATACAAGCGCAATATAACCCGTCCGAAATTACCTTCGAGAAGGGCGCGCAAATCGCCGAGACCGTCATACCGGGAATCGACTCGCCGATCCTGCAATTCGTCAGCGGTAATTCAGAAGCGCTCTTGTTGGAGCTGTTTTTCGACAGCACCGACGAAGGCATGGACGGCGGAGCAACGTCCGTCACCGAACGCACGGACCAGTTCTATCAGCTCATCAAGATTGATCCTAAGACGCACGCGCCTCCCATCCTCGAGGTCTCTTGGGGGGCGAATAACTTGGCCGGAGCGCGGCTCAAAGAGCAATGGTCGCCGCAAAGCCGGCCGGTCTTCAAATGCTTGGTTGAGAACGTCCAGCAGCGCTTTACTCTGTTCTCTCCCGATGGCGTCCCCCTGCGGGCGACTTTGAGCGTTCGGCTCAAAGAGTACTACCCGCTGCAGGATCAGATCACCAAGATCGGCTTCGAGTCGCCCGATCACACCAAGCTGCGGGCCGTGCAAGAAGGGGACACCTTGAGCGCGATCGCTTTTGAAGAGTACGACGATCCGGCTCAATGGAGAGCGATCGCCGAACACAACGGAATTATCGACCCTTTGGCTCTCGAAGTCGGCAGGAAGTTGGAGATCCCGCCGCTGGATTGAAATTAGTATGGCGAGCGCAGTTCAACTTCATCAACAGCCGCAGACGTTTTACGTCCCGGAGTTCTCGGTGAAAGCAGGAGGTCGCGCTTTGCCCGAGCAGGTCATTCATGACGTGCTTGAAGTCAAGTACACCGACAGTATTGAGAAGATCGACTCCTTTGAATTGACGCTCAGCAACTGGGACGACACGGCGCTCAAGCCCAAGTACGAGCCTCCGTCAGGGCCCGACTTCCGAGGGCTGTTCGATCCCGGCCAGCCGGTGGAACTCCAGATGGGCTATGCCGGCGATCAGCGGTTGATGCTGACCGGCGAGATCACCACTCTTGAGCCGAGCTATCGCGAGTCCGGCCCGTTAACGCTGGCCGTGCGCGGACTCAACGAACTGCACCGCTTCCGCGCGGCCCAACACACCTACGCCTGGGAGGCCAAAACGGACAGCCAGATCGCCCGCGAAATCGGACACAAGCCCGTCGACAAAGATCGTCCAGGCCTCGGTATCGAGGTCAAGACCAAGCCGCGCGAGGATGAGCCGGTCGAGCCCTACCTCTTTATGGACAATACGTTCGACGTCGTCTTTCTACTCAACCGCGCCCGCAAGCGCGGCTATGAACTATTGCTCAAGGAAGAAACAAAAGGGACAACGACCACCCGCCATCTGTATTTCGGTCCGTCAGACAATCTCGCTGAGGCGCCGCCCTCTTACATCCTCGAATGGGGCCGGTCGTTGATCCGTTTCCAGCCGACTTTATCGACCGCGACGCAGATTTCCGAAGTGACGGTACGCGGTTGGGACCGCCGAACGAACCGCAAGATCGAGAAGACCGTGAAGTTGATCGATGTCGTGCCGCGGGCCGAAAAGGCTCGCTACGAACAACTGATCGAAGCCTTCGGCGACCGCAAGGAAGTCATCACCGATCGGCCGGTACATACCAAGGAACAAGCCAAGGCCATCGCAACAGAACGGCTGCTCGACAAGTCGAAGCAGATGGTCACGGCGTCGGGCGCGACCATCGGGTTGCCTGATCTGCGGGCAGGGCGTTACGTCGATATCCTCGGTCTTGGAGAACGTTTCAACGGACGTTATTACGTCACCGAGACGACCCATACGATCGGTTCGAGCGGTTACCAAACGGAGTTCAAAGCGCGGCGGGAGGACCAAGCTGCGCAACCCGGAGGCGTCCAATGAGCCGGCGTTACGGCATCTATCCCGCCAAGGTAGAGAGCGTCGACGACCCTCAAGGCGAAGGCCGCGTAAAGGTCAGCTTTCCGTGGATGGGCGGCAACGCGCAAGGCTACTGGGCGCCCATCACCAATGCGATGGCAGGACCCAACCGCGGCTGCTGGATCATGCCGGAGGTTGGCGACGAGGCGGCCGTCATTTTCGAGCAAGGCGATCCGAACCATCCCTGGATCGTCGGCTTTCCGCACAATGGCGAGCAAAAGCCGCCCGAGACCGACAAACACAAGCGCGTCTACCGCTCCTTCAACGGCCACGAGATCGTGATTAGCGACCCGCTGATTGCCGGCGGCGATCAGGGCGGGGTGCGCATCTCGGATGCGCACGGCAACATGATCGAGCTGTCGAACGCGCGCATCGTAATCCGCTCCGTCGCGCAGATAGAGATCAATGCGCCCAGCGTAGTGATCAATGGCCGCCCGGTGGCGCCGGCGCCTCGGCCTATCTGAGGAAAGTCATGGCTGATTCGACCATACCCTGCTTCGACTTTCCCAAGGCGCACACGATCGAGATTCCGTTGCCCAGCGGGATCAATCTGAAGACTCTGCAGAACATCGCCAACGGGCCGCCGACTCAGTGCGACCTCGTTCACAGCCTGATGCTCCAACTCAACCCGATGTTGGCGGGTATGGCTTGCATCTTCAAAATCCTGGCGGTGATGGCCGGGTTTATGAAGGTCGTGGACAAAGTGTCCGTACCGCCCGACCCAGTTGGTCTTGCCAAGGCGGTCATCGAAGACTTGGCGCCGCCGCTCAAGGAACTCGTGGAGGACTGCGTGCTGATGCTCGATCCCTGCAAGATCATCAAGATGATCATTGCGATCCTCGACATCATCTTGGCCTATCTCGGGTGCGTCATCGAAGCAATCGACAGCATTCTCAACTTCAAAGTCGGCATCGATCTCGACTCCGCGCAAGGCAATCCGGTGCTGTTGGCATCGCTTAACTGCTCGGACAAGAACCTTGACGGCGCCATGACCAGTCTCACCCAAGCGATCGAAAGTATCCGGCCGTTGATCGAGATGATGAACCCCTTGCTCGGTATCGCCGGTCAGGACTCGATCGAGATGCCGCCGACCGAGGCCGTCACGCCTTCGCTCGGGGAACTGGCCGGCGAAGATCCTTTGGCCAAGCTCAAGGAGTTCGTTGCGTCCCTGCAGCAGATCCGGCAAACGCTCGCGGCGGTTTGTCCTTAGGGAATGAGATGACGGAGCTTACGCAAAAATTTGTCGGCGCCGGATGGCGATTCCCCGTTCGGGTAACGCCGCGCGGCGGGATCGCGTTGTCGCGCGGCGACGAAGACATCCAAGAAGCGATCTGGATCATCCTGGCCACTTCGCCCGGAGAGCGAGTCATGCGCCCGGAATTCGGCTGCGGGATATATGACCTCGTCTTCGAGCCGAATAATCCCGCGACGCGCGGCGCCGTGAGTGCGCGGGTGCGCGAAGCATTGACCAAGTACGAGCCGCGCATCGCCGTCGAACAGGTTCGCGTCGAAGCCGCCGAGGGCGAAGAGAACAAGCTGCTCATCCGCGTCGACTATCGCATCCGGGCGACGAACGCGACGCACAACTTGGTCTATCCCTTCTACATCCGCGAAGGAGCGGGAGGCTGACGATGGCGCTGACGGCCCCAAACTTAGATACGCGGACGTTTGAGCAGCTTCTCGCCGAAGTGCGCCGGCGCATTCCGCGCTATACGCCCGAGTGGACGGATCACAACGAAAGCGACCCCGGCATTGCGTTGGCGCAACTGTTTTCTTGGCTCACCGAACTCATGCTGTTCCAAGTGAACCAAGTTCCCGAGCGAAATTACATCAAGTTCCTGGAGTTGCTCGGCATTCAGCTACGCGCGGCGACGCCGGCGACCGCCGAACTGACGTTCGAGACGGCGCGCGACGACGTGGAGTACGTCATCGTGCCGCGCGGCGCCCAAGCGGCCGCCGCTGGAGACGACGACGCGCCGGTCGTTTTTGAAGCGGCCGAGTCTCTGATCGCCCTCGGGGCCAAACTGGCGGCGGTGCAGAGCTACGACGGCTTCGGCTATACGCTGGTCACCAAGCGCAATGAGGCCGACGGCCAAACGTTCGAGGCCTTCGGCCCCCACGCCCGCGAAGGCGCCGCGCTCGTGCTGGGCTTCGACTCGCCGCTCGCGTTCACCTCCCAGCAAATCAACCTCGCCGTCTACGTCTCGCCGTTTCGAGTGAATACGGAAGGCATCGCCTGCGATCTCGATCGGTTGGGAGTGCCGCCGCCCGCCGACTTGGTTTGGGAATACTGGGATCGCAAGCTTTGGCGGCCGCTTAATGTCGGCAAGGACGAGACGCGCGCCTTCACCCGCGACGGCCATATCTATCTAAGCGGACCGGGCGCCGCGGTCAAAAAAGCGTTTCTAGGCGCCGAGAAGGGGACCGAACTCTACTGGCTGCGTTGCCGGCTGGTGCGCAGCGGCTACGATACGCCGCCCAAGCTGGACCGCATCCTGACGAATACCGTTCGGGCCCGGCAGTCGGTCACGATTCGCGACGAGATCCTCGGCGGCAGCGCCGGCAGGCCTAACCAGCGTTTCCTGCTCGCCAGCCCGCCAGTGCTGACTCGCGAGAGGCCGCTCAGCGTCAAGGGGCCCGATGGGCTCACCGTCACAGCGAGCAGCCTACTGCTTGAGGTGAACGAAGGAGCTTCCGACGCCGAGTTTGCGGCCTGGCAAGAAGTCGATGACTTCTTCGCTTCCGGACCCGACGATCCGCACTACACGCTAGACCGCGCCGCGGGTGAAGTGCGCTTCGGCGACGGTCGGCGCGGGCGCATCCCGCTCGCGAACCCCGACAATCCGGCGGCAAATATCGTGGCGCGCTCTTATCTCACCGGCGGAGGCAAGCACGGCAATGTTGGAGCCGCGACCATCACCGAACTTCAAAGCTATGTCGAGGGCATCGCCTCCGTGACCAATCTGCGGCCGTCGTTCGGCGGCCGCGACGAAGAGACGCTCGACGAAGCGAAATTGCGCGCGCCGCAAGAACTCAAGGCCAAGGGCCGCGCCGTCACGGCCGAGGACTTCGAAACCCTAGCGATGGAGGCTCCCGGCGCCAACATCGCCCGCGCGAAAGCTCTGCCCAATACGCACCCCAAGTTTCCCGGCGCGAGCATTCCCGGCGCAGTCACAGTCATCGTAGTGCCCGACACCGACGACCCCGCCCCAATCCCAGGCGAAGACACTTTACGCGCAGTCTGCGCCTGCCTCGACGAGAGCCGCCTCATCACGACGGAACTACACGTCGCTCCGCCGACCTATCACCACGTCGAGATCGAGGTTGATCTTGTCGCTGCTCCCGATGCCGATCTCGCCGAGGTCCAGGGTCTCGTCGCCGCCTCTCTCGAAATCTACTTTCACCCGCTCAAGGGCGGCGATGACGGCGCCGGCTGGCCCTTCGGCGGCGACATCTTCTACTCCAAGGTCTACCGTCGCCTGCTAGAAGTCGTCGGCGTCGACCGCGTCAAAGATAACCGGCTATTCGTTCACCTCGACGGCGAACGGCAGCCGGCTTGCACGGATACGGCAATTGAGGCGGGACGCCTTGTCTACTCGACAGGTCACCAGATACGGATCGAGTACGACCGCGAGGACGACCGATGACGTTGCGGCCCCAGCCCCATTTCCGGCTCGACGCCGATGTCGGCTGGCGCGATGCGCGGCGCGGGGGCGGGGCGATCCTTTCCAACGACGCCCTGACGCTCGAAGCCATGCCTGGCACCGGACGGCCGCTCGCCGACAAAGCAGGAACCTTCGGCGGTCTTAGCGAACCCACCGGCGTCGCGGTCGACTGCTTCGGGCGTATATTCTTGCTCGGCCGCAAGAGTTGTTTGCTGTTCCGCTTCGACTCCTGCGAGTGCCGCTTCGAGCGCCTGCCGGGGATCGGCGGCAAGGGCTGCCTCCCGCGGCAGTTCTGCGAACCCAACGGCATCGCCGCTACGTCGCTCGGCGATCTCTGGGTTGCCGATACGGGCAACCAGCGCCTGCAGGTCTTCACGCTCAAAGGCCTCGCCTTACGCCGCGTCATCCCGAAGCCGCCGGAGTTCCCAGCCGAACAGTGGAAGCCCTTCGACGTCGCCGTCGGCACGAACTGCCTCGTGTACGTCTCCGATCCGATGAATGCAGCCGTGCATGTCTTTGACGGGCGGGGCCGCTGGCTCAAGGCGATCCGCGAGACCGACCCGGGCGTGCTGCTCGAAGGTCCGAAGCATATCGCCGTCGATTGCGAAGGGCGGATCTACGTCGTCGAAAATAACACCGGACGCGTCGCCGTGTTCGATTCCGAAGGCGCCTTCGCCGGGAGGCTCAAGCGCCCCGCCGACGCCTCCGAACGCTTTCCCGAGACGATTGCCAGCGACTCCGCCGGCAATCTCTACGTAACCTGCGTGGATTCGCGCGGATGCTGCTGCCAGATCTACCGCTGCTCGCCCGGAGACCTGCCCTTACCGACGTCCACCCTGCGAGCCCCGGGACGCATCGCCGCCTTCGCCCCCGATGGCCATGCCCTTGCCTGGGACGGCTGCCGCCTGCTCGCCCTCGACCCGGAAGCCGTCTATTCGCCTCAGGGAGTGTTCCTGAGCGAAGCGCTGGACAGCCGCATCTACCGCTGCTCCTGGCACCGCGTCATTCTCGAAGGCGACGTTCCCGCCGGCAGTTCCGTCTCCATCGAGACCTTCACATCCGAAGCCGAGAAGAGTCCGCAAGAGATAGAAATCTTGCCCGACAGCCGCTGGCGGCGGGCGGCGACGCATACCGACCCATCTCTCAGCGAATGGGACACCTTGATCCGCAGCGATGCGGGCCGGTATCTGTGGCTGCGCTTGCGGCTGGAGAGCAATGGAGAAACGGCACCGCATATTACGGGAGTCCGGGTTGAGTATCCGCGGCAATCGACGCTCTCCTACTTACCGGCGGTGTTCCAGCAGTCGTCGGAGAGTCGCGACTTCCTGGATCGCTTTCTATCGATCTTCGACGCTGTTCGCGAGGAGATTCGTGACGGCATTCAAGACATCGCGCGCTATTTCGATCCGCAGTCGGTTCCCGCCGATCCAGACTTCTTGGGCTGGCTCGCCGCTTGGATCGGTTTGTCGTTCGGCCGGAGTTGGCCCGTCGCCAAACGGCGAAAGCTGTTGGCCGCCGCACACGAACTCTATCGCCGCCGAGGAACGCTCGACGGCGTCGCTCTGCATGTCGAGTTATTCACGGGCGTTCGTCCGCGGATTCTTGAGCACTACCGTCTGCGGCGGCTGCTGTTTCTCGACAGCGGGACCCTTGGCGATCGCGCCGAACTGTTCGGGCCAGACTTGATGGACCGCCTACAGGTCGGCGTGCACTCCACCATCGGTGAGTTTCGGCTCATCGATCTGGGCGATCCACGGAGCGATCCGGCCGGCCTATTCGCCCACCGCTTTACCGTTTACGCTCCTGTCGCCGACGACCTCAGCGATGCGGACAGACGTACGATCGAGCGCATCATCGCCGTCTCGAAGCCCGCGCACGCCGAAGGTTTTCTTCAAGTCGTCCGCCCGCGTTTTTGCATCGGAGCTCAGTCGCGAGTGGGCGTCAATACAGTGGTCGGACGCTATCCCGAGGGCGTCGAGATCGACCATTCACAACTGGGTGAGGGGACCGTCCTCGGGCCGTCCGAGACCGATGACGGGCCTCCGACCATGAAAGTCGGATCCCGTTCGAGGATCGGGCAGAGCACGTTGATCGACTAAATCGGAAGGTCACTATGCCAACGCTAACGCACAAGAACGCATCGAAATCCTGTGCCGAAACCAAAGTTCCTTGCCCTGTATGCGAGTCGAGCCAGCCTGCCCGCAACCACTACTTCACGGGCAAGCTGCTGGTGACGCGGGACTTCGAGCAAGAACAGGATTTCTTCTTGAGCAAGCATCGCGGGCACAACCGCGTCTTGCACGGCTGGGGCGCGGCGTGCGGACTCCGCGTCGTCCAGCACCCCAATCCGGAGTGCCGCGATCGCTACGTCGTCGTACAGCCCGGCACGGCCGTCGACTGTTGCGGACGCGTCATCGATGTCGAGCGCGATGAACTGTTCGATTTCCGGGATGCGTTCCTCGACAAATGGCGGGAGGCGCAAGAGGCCGCCGGCGAGCCGCCGGCCGACGATGCAACGCCCGAGGGCGAACACACGTTCCAAATCTGTCTGCGCTATCGCGAATGCCCCGCCGAACTGATCCCGGCATTGTTCGACGAATGCGGCTGTAACGATGACCGCACCGAGCCGAATCGCATTCTTGAGAGCTTCAGCCTCGACTTGGTGCTCAATCCTGAGATTTCGCCGCCCGAACCGGCCGGCATCGAGCTCGATTGGTCAAGCACTCTCAACATTGCGGGAGCCGCGCAGATCGCAATCGATCCTTCCCAACACCGGCTCTACGTTCTCAGCACCGAATCCTCGGCCACGCTGTGGGCGCTAGACGTCGAGACGCAAGCCCTGCTGGACGCCCGGTCCTTCACCGACCAACACGCCCTCGACGTAGCCGTTTCGCCGACCGGCGATCGGATCTATGTTGTCGTTGAAGACGAGACGGGGACGGACGATCCGGAAATCTTGGCGCTCGACGCCGCCGACATCGGCGCCGCTCCCATCGACTCGGCCGTGCTGACCGGCGCACGCGACGGCGGCGTGCGGCTGGAGACCGCGCCGGACGGCCGCGTCATCGTTCTCGATCCGCAGAACCAACAAATCTCCGTCTTCGACGCGCATCTAGTCCCCGTTGAGGATGCCGGCGGTTTGAACGCTCCCGTCGACTTAGCCATCGCCCCCGATGGCGAATGGATTTACGTGGCGGATCCGGCCGCCGGAGAGGTCGCGGCCTTGCGGCTCGACGACTTGACGATTCGCGAGTCCATCCAGCCGCAGCCCGGCATCCAGCCGCTCCGCGTCGCGGTCGCCTCTCAAGACAGCGCGGATGTGCTGGCGATTCTTGACGGCTCAGCGAACCAACTGCTGCTGGCGCGCTTCGACGACGACTCGCCGCCCGTGACGGCGCTCGGCCAGCCGGTCACGGCGCTCGCACAGACGCCGCTCGACGTAGCGCTGTCCCCCGCCGGCCGCTGGGCTTATGTGCTCTCACGCGACGCCTCCGATCAAGGCCGCCTTCAGGTCATCGACGTCAACCGCGTCGAACTCGATCAAGAGGGCGCGATCGGCTCTCCTCTCAACCTGGCAACATTCGTCCGCGTGCTTGAATCGAGCCCAAACGGCCAGCGACTTTATATCCCCTATTCCAACGAAGACGACGACGATTTCGGGGGCGTACTTGTCATCGAAGTCTCCGAGACAGGCTGTTGCGACGTCCTCGGTTTGCGCGATTGCCCTGACTGCTCTGACGACGGCGAGTGCGTTGTCTTGGCGACTATCGAGGGCTACGAGTTCGGCGAGCAGGTCGTCGACATGCCCGTCGATGACGACGACCTCGGAGACGACCAAGCAGCAATCAACAACCGTCTCGGCCGTCGCATTCTGGCCAGTACGCAAGCAATCCAGCAGGCTGTCGAGTGCTTGTGTGAACAGCGAATCGGCGCCCGCGGCGAGCAAGGGCCTCCCGGCCCGGCGGGGCAAGACGGCCTCGACGGCGACCCCGGTCAAGACGGGGCCGGCATCGATGAAGTGGATGTCGAATACATCGACTGCGACCAGACGCCCGAGCCGCCCGAGATCACTGAAGACGAGAACGGAGTCCGTACGCTGCACCTTCAGATTCCGAGCTGCTGCGAGCGGGATCTGGTTCATCTGTGCGGCATCAATTGGGACCACAATCGCTACCTGCCCGAATTTCCTCGGCTGCCGAACGGGGAGTTAGGGCTAGCGATCGCGTTCGACGGAGACGTTCAATCCGAGGACTTCGCCAGCGGCGTCGCCGTGCGGGTGTCTGTGTTGTGGCCCGAACGCGAACCGGTCATCCGCCTATGCGCCTGCTATCTCGTCGGGCGCGCCTTGCCCGCGCAACTCAATCTACAGCCTAGCCCTGCCGGGGGTTGCGAGATTGTCTCCATCGAAGAGCTGGGCGCCGGCCCCGCGGCGAATGGCGCGGTTTGGCAGTCTGAGATGCTTTCTCCGCTGCTCGATACGGATCGAGATTTGCTCTTTCGGGTCGAGGTCATGGGCGATTTCATCCGAGACGCCGACGGACGCTCAGTGGATCTCGAGCACGTTGCACCTTGGATTCCCAACGATCACACCGGAGAAGGCAAGCGAGGCGGCCGCTTTGAAAGTTGGTTCCGGGTTAGCCGTCAACCGCAACCACCGGATCTCTTCCGGCTGCAGAACTTGATTTGAGGACTACCATGACAGCCAGAACAACAAGTAAAGGCTGCGGCTGCACCGATAAGCCGACCTGTGAGCCGCAGTGCACCGGCTTGGAGTGTTTGGAGCGCCCGCGCTTTTTCTCGGGCCAGTTACTCACTGAGGATGACCTCAACGACCTGAGCGAGTACATGCTCGCGAAGAATCGCCTCCACAACTTGCACTTGCATGGCTGGGGCGTGGTTTGCGGGCTCGAAGTCTCCTGCCATCCCGACTGTCGAGGTTGGGTGCGGGTCGCGCCCGGTTACGCCATCGACTCGTGCGGCAACGATGTCATCGTTTGCTGCGAGGAAGAGATCAACATCCTCCAACGCATCCGCGAATGCCGCGCCGCGGAACGCCGCAAGACCGATTGCCGGCCGATGAACCGTCGCGATCGTGTCGACAACGAACGGCCTCTCGTCGAACATTGGTGCCTCAAGCTCAACTATGTCGAAAAGGAGGCCCGCCCCAGCACGGCGCTCCGACGCGACACCAGTTGTTCCTGCGGCTGCCAGACTCCGGCCGCCTGCACCTGCGGGTCCTCCAAGCATGGCTTGTCGGGAATGCGGCGCGGGTCCGGCAAGAGCGTCGGCTCCTGCGAACCGACGCGCGTCCTCGAAAGCTACTGCTTCGAGCTCTGCCGCACCGACGAAGAGTTTTGTGAAGACTTCAAGAGCTCGGGCGAACAGGCCTGGACTGACAAACTCCAGGCCTGCCTCGACAACTTACAGCGAACGCTCACGCGCTTTCCCACCAACTCGGCCTTGCAACTCGGGGACGTCGCCTTTGAAGAAATCGGAATGTCCGCGCGCTTTGGAACGAATGTGACGAGCGCCGCGCAGTATCACGACTCCTACTGTCAAGTCCGCGACGCCTTGCTCGATCTCATCCGCCGTAGTCCCGGCTTCTTGCACTGTTCGATTCTCGATCGATTGCGCGATCTTGAGTGCCCGGCTCCCGCTGACGGTCAAAGCGTTGCATCATTTCGCAGCGCCATCCGTGAGCCCGTGCGCAATCTGCTTTCCATCCTTGTCCTCTACTTGTTCGACTGTATCTGCAACGCCCTGTTGCCGCCTTGCGCGCCGTGTTGTCCCGGAGAAGATCCGCTGATCCTGGCCTGCATGACCGTGCGCGGCGACGATATCGTCGAGATCTGCAACTACTCTTGCCGCAAGTGGGCTGGCATGTTCCCACCGTCGATCGGAGGCGTTTGGATTGGCCCGCTCATGCCGATCATCGGCAAGTTACTCGATAGCGTGTGCTGCGGCGATTTCCTGGAACGTATTCTCGGTACGTTCCGCGATTCCGATCTCGCTCGCGGCGCGGCGGACTGGGCTCTCCAAAATAACTTCGCGGCCCCTCGCGTCTTTGGCGCCCGCGTCTCTGCCGTCGCTGCCGATCACATCGCCGTCGGCGTCGAGGAGGAACCTCCGGTACACCTGGCGGGATTCGTGGGGCAGCCCGCAGAAAGCGCCGTTGCCGCCGCCCGCGAGCGAGGCGTCGAAATGACCATCCGCGAGGTGGATGACGCCCCGCTCATCGAAAGCTTGGCCACCTTCGGACGAGCGCGCAGAGGAGATACGGTCGTCGCCTTTGTCGATCCCGACGGCGCCGTCAGCGGCTTTGCCTCCGCCGGCTCGGCCAATGCCGCCGTCGTTGACCAATCCCACCGCATCAAGACGCTTGAGGCCGAAGTCGCCGAACTCAAGAAGCGTCTCGACGGCGGCTACCAACCGGAGGGTTGAGGAGGGTCCGCCATGCCGCAGAATTTAATTGAACGCTTGCGCTACTACCAAGGCCGCTACCTGTCCGCGGAAGACTTCCAGGTACAGCAGGAGTATCACCGCTCGATGCGGCGGCGGCACAACGTTGGTCAACACTCCCTGGGCATTGTGGCGGGTCTAGAATTCGTCGAGGTTGTCGACGAGGCGGGCGGCTTGCAAGTCTATGTCTTGCCCGGCATGGCCATCGACGGATTTGGCAACGAGATTCTGGTGCTGCAGCCTCATGCGCTCGATCCGGCGTTATTCGAGCCGTTTCGCAATCAGGGACAGCGCTTCCTCTCGGTTTGGATCCGCTTCCGCGACGAACTCGCCGGACGGCCGCTGTCTGGCTACGAACTCTGCGCACCCGACGATCAACTCGGCCGCGTCCGCGAAACCTTCGAGCTAGCCGTCGAACCTGACCCCCCGCACCACGACGATATCGTCGTCGCGGGCTTGCCCCTGTCTCTCGAAGACACCGAGGAGCCCCCTGCCGTCGATGACGTGTTGGCGCATCTCACGCTGCCGCTCGATGAATCCGTCCCCAACCAAGAACTGCCGCCGGATGAAGATCAAGCTCGCTGGCTGGTGCGTCTCGGAAACGTCCACTGGAGCGGAACCGCGCTGATTCCCGACGATGCCGACCCGCCTCTGCTCAACCAAGACCGCCGCTACGTGGGCGTCATTGCCGAGCAGGCAATGGCGCCGCAGGGCGAATTCCAGATCCGCGACCGCCGCGCTCCAGATCCGCTGCCGGCCGATTCAACCGATCCGCTCTACCCGGGCGTCGCCGCTGTCGTGCAGGGTTCGCTCCATGTCGAACGCGATACGACGGCCGAGCAGGACCTGCACGTTCAAGGCAACGCCGGCGTCGGCGTTGAGCCGGGCCTCACGCGGCTGCATGTCGACGGCGGGACCGCCGCGGGCGTCGGCGATGAGACCGGCTACTTCCTCATCGGCGACGTCGCGCTCACGAACCTCGTCTTCGATGACTCGGGCGTCTTCGCCCGCGACGCTGGTGCGGCCTCGACGCTCCACCTGCAACGCTTCGGAGGTCGGCTTGACATACACGCCGCCCAAGCCGACGCTCGCGTCGCAGTGACCGCCGACGGCCGAGTCGGGGTCGGGAGTGACGATCCCCAGGTCAAATTGCAAGTCGACGGCGGCGAGGCCATCGCGCTGGCCGACGAGGAGTCCGGCTACCTCCTCATCGGCGACGTCGAAGATCGCAACGTCGTGTTTGATGACCGCGCCGTCATGGCCCGCAATAATGGAGCGCCCTCGCCGCTCGAATTGCAGGCCGACGGCGGCGACGTGACCTTCAACGCCAACGTCGCCGACGCGCAGGTCGCCGTCAAAGGCTCGGGCCGAATCGGAATCAGTACCAATAATCCCGTCACCTGGCTGCATATCAACGACCACCGCGACGCCAGCCTGAGCGGGCATGGTCTGTTGGTCCTGGGGGAGACGTCGGGGCTCAACCTGGTTCTCGACGATAACGAAATCATGGCGCGCGACGGCGGCGCGATCGCGCCGTTGGCGCTCCAAGCCAACGGCGGCGACCTTACCCTACACACGAACGTGACGGGCGACTCAACCAAGTTCGCCGTCAAGGACTCGGGGCGCGTCGGCATCGGCACGTTCGATCCCGTCGCCCCACTCCAAGTCCTCAGCGGCACGGACGTGACCATGTCGGACTCCTCAGGCTATCTGGTCATCGGCGACGTCAATGGCGACAACGTTGCTTTCGACAGCAACGAGATCCAGGCCCGCGCCAACGGCGCGGCGGCAATGCTGCACGTGCAGGCCGACGGCGGCGTATTTCGGGTGCACCACAATCAGCCGGTCGGCGAGCAAGTCAGCGTCACCGATTCCGGCTCGGTTGGCATCGGCACCCAGTCGCCGCTCGAAAAGCTGCATGTGATCGGCAACGTCCGAGCCAACTCCGTGATTGAAGTCAGCGACGAATTCCTCAAAGAAGACATCGAGACCATTTCCGGCGCGCTAGACCGCGTGAGCCGCCTGCGAGGCGTTAGGTTCCGCTGGCGCGAGCAAGCCCGCAACAATCTCGGCCTGACTTCCGGCCCGCAGCTTGGTTTCGTCGCGCAAGAAGTGGAGAAAGAATTTCCCGAAGCCGTCGCCGTAGACGCCGACGGCTTGCACACGCTGGCCCCTGTGAGTCTGCTGCCCGCGTTAGTTGAAGCGATCAAGGAGATCGAGCAACGAGTGGCACGGCTTGAAGAGTCTAGTAGCCGCAGCACGAGCCGTAAGAGCGCGACGAAGAAAGCCTCTCGCAAAAAATCCTCCAAAGATACGGAGACGGCGTAGTGGCGAGCCGCCTCCAGATCGAGCATCTGCGCGGAGTCTACACGGCGCCTCCCGCTACGATTCACCCCGGCGGACTTCGGCGCAAGTTGGACGGGCTCGTCGAGCGCCAAACCGAACGCGTGGGCCGCCTGCTCGAACAGCAGCTTGATTCCTCCGACGAATCGGTCTGGCTGATTCGCAAGCTCCGAGTCGAACTCTCAGCCGACCTGGCCAATCTCAACGAGGCTCGTCTCGGCGGCGCTTGGGCCGATGCCGTGGCCGCCGGCGTTTGGCGGACGGTCGTCGCCGGGCAGGGCGAAGAAGTTGTGCGCTTCGATTCTCCCGAGGAGTTGGACGCGGCCTTCCTCGTCGATCTCGCCGCTGGTCGGGCGTGGTCCGCCTGGCGCTATGAGTCTTTCGGTTCGCTGCGTAGCCTTACAGTCGGGCAAGCGGCGCGCAGAGTGTTTGAGCGCAAGCCGCAACGCTCGCTGCGTATCCTGGCCGCGCTCGGGCGCAATGGTGGTCTCGAACGTTCGCTGCGGATGTTGAGCCCCCGGCAGGGGCTGGACGTCTGGCGCATCATTCGCAGAGAAACGGGCGCGGCTTCGGCGAGGGAACTCAAGTTCTCGTTTGAGTTCGCATCGAAGATCGCGTTGTCGAATGAAGTCGCCGGCGATCAGGCGAAACATCAGCTAAGGCTTTTGGCGGCCGCCCTGGAACGAGCGGCCGGATCGCCGTCCACGGCCTTGAGCGAAGCGGTTGAGCTGGTGGTGATTTGGCGGCGAGCGCTGGCCGCTTCCGCCGACCCGGCGCAGTTATCGAAGGCGGTTGCGGCCGGAGGCGTCGGCCAAGCGGTGGCCCTATTGCGAGAAGCCAACGCCCCGGAAGCCATCGAGATCATCCCCCGATTAGTCGAGTTGCAACTCAACGAAGCGACGCTCGCGTCCCGTCCCGACCCGGCGGTCGCCGAGGAGCACGCCTTCGGTATAGCGTCCGACTACTGCGGCGCCTTTCTGCTGCTTCCCGCGATGTTCGACTGCGGCGTAGCGGACGCGTTCGCCGCCGCAGGCGACGCCGATACGGCATCGGCATTGCGTAGACTGACGCTGGCGAAATGCTTTGGCCGCAAACGCGCAGCCGCGGCCGTCGCCGACTCGGCGATCGTGCAAGCGGCCGGCTGCGACTCCACTTTGGAAGCGGCCGCTCTCGATGCGGAAGCCGCCGACGCCTTGGCTGCGGCGGTGGTCCAAGGACTGGTCGAGCGAGGCCGTGCCGGCGGTCTCGGTCTGCTCGTCGAGACGACAAGCGCCGGCGCGCCGGAGCAGGTCATCAGCGATGTCGAAAACCGCGCCTGGCTCTGGCTCGGCGACGCCGACATCCCGCGCGCCGCCAGCCTCGCGGAAGTCGCGCGGCGCACCGGCGCGGCGGCCGAATCAAATCAAGATGGCTCTTCCGGGTCCGATGCGGAACTGCGATATCTGTCGCTCATCGGCCTGCCGGGGTTCGAATGGCTTGGGCCCGAACTGGATCGCGCGTTGTCTCTCGCCTCGCATGCCGTCCTGCGGCGCTTCGCCAACGGCTTGCCCGGCTTCGCCGGTTCAAGCGCCGAGTTCCTCGCCAAGAACTTCTTCTACGGCCCGGGCGGCTTTCGGAGAACAGAAGAATCCTGGTTGATCGAGTTGCCGTCCGTGCCTCTGAGCGTCGTGCTACGGATGACCGGCGCTGCGGGAAGACGTTTCCAGGCGGACTGGCTCGATCCGCAACTCGTGGAACTGAGTCTTTCGGAAGGTTGAGTTGATGAGCGTACCGGCGATCCCCTACTTGGCCAACTGCGATTTGGACGAACACGTCGCGGACGAACTTCGGATTCTTGGTTTGCGTCTGGAGCGCCAGGTGTTGCGGCTGCGCGCCGTCGGAGAGTTCGACGACAATCCGCTTCGCGGCCTCTCCATCCCCGATGCCAGGGTCGACGCCATCCTGGATGGTCTGCGAGGCGGCGCTGCTGAACCCGGCACGTTGGATCTGACTCGCCGTATTGAATCCCTAAAGCGCGAGCGTGACGCTTGCCTGATCGCTTCGCTGGCGGCGGCTCAGCCGCTGCCCCTGGCGACCGTCGCGTCACGCTTCGCCCTTAATGTCCAGGAACGCGAGTTGCTGATGTTGGCTCTGGCGCCGGAAATAGACTTGCGGTGGGAGACGCTTTACGCCTACGTCCAGAATGACGCGACGTTGCGCCGGCCTACTGTCGGCCTAGCGCTGGACTTGCTCACCGACAGCCCGCAGCAACGGCGCGAATTGAGGGAGGCCCTGCGGCCCGATAGCCGCTTGATCTCCGAGCGGCTGCTGACGCTTTCGCCCGATGCTCAGGACTCCTCCGGCTCGACCCTCGCATTGCGTATCCAAATCGAACGCCGTATTGCCGACTATCTGCTCGGAGTCCCTTCTTGCGATTCCCGTCTCGTCGACATCATTGAGGACTGTCCGCGGGAAACCGCGCCCCTTCCGGCGGAACTCGCCGCCGCGCTCTCTCGAACAGCCGCTGCGATCGGCTCCGGAGGCGCGGTGTTGCTCGCCGGCGGTTACGGCAGCGGTCATGCGAGCGCGGCTGCTCTCGTCGCTCAGGAGTTGGGCCGTCCTTTGATCGTCGCGGACATCGCCCGCGCGGGGTGCGAACTGGGACAGGCTCTTTCTTTGCTTTTTCGCGAGGCTCGGCTTGGAGGCGCCGTGCTGCTGCTCAACCGTTTTCAGAAAGTGCTCGACGGCGGATGCGATCAAGCGTTAGGCGTCGCTTGCGGGCGCCTGCGGGAAGCGGATTTCCCTGTGCTGCTGGCTACTGAGCACTCGTGGGAACCCGCTGCCGGCGCATTGAACAACCTGCCCTTCTTCAGCTTCTCGCTCTCCTCAAGCGCCCTCGCCGAGCGCCGCGCGGCCTGGCGCAGTTGGGCGCCATCCGCCGGCATCGAAGATCTCGACCGTGTTGCCGACAAGTTTTCTCTGTCAGCGGGTCAGATCCGCGACGCCTCGCGGCGCGCCGTCTGGATCGACGTCCAGCACGGCCGCTCCGGCGGCCTCAGCTCCGCCGCGTTGCATGCCGCCGCTCGCGCACAGTCCGCTCCCAACCTCGGCAAGCTCGCGCAAAAGGTTGAACTACGCTTCGGTTGGTCCGACATTGTGCTGCCGCCGCGGTCGCAGAGACAGTTGCGAGAGATCCAGCACGCCGTCGAACTTCGCGCACGCGTTTATGCCGAGTGGGGCTTCGAGCAGCGCCATGCGCTGGGACGCGGCGTCAACGCGCTCTTCTATGGACCCAGCGGCTCCGGCAAGACGCTGGCGGCATCGATCTTGGCCAAGGAACTGGGCCAGGACCTGTACAAGATCGACCTCTCGGCCGTGGTCAGCAAGTACATCGGCGAAACCGAAAAGCATCTGGCCGAAATCTTTGAACAAGCCCAAAGCTCCAACGCCGTGCTCTTCTTTGACGAAGCCGACTCCCTGTTCGGCAAGCGCTCGCAAGTGAAAGACGCCCACGATCGCTACGCGAACATCGAAGTCGCCTATCTGTTGCAACGCATCGAGGATTACGACGGCGTCGTCATCCTCGCCACCAACCTGAAACGCAGCATCGACGACGCCTTCGCCCGCCGATTGCATCACACGGTGGAGTTCCCGGCGCCAGGCTTCGAACAACGCCGGGCGCTATGGCGGCGTGCGCTGCCCGAGGCGACGCCCCAGGCTGACGATCTTGACCTCGAGTTCTTGGCCGAGCGTTTCGAAATCTCGGGCGGCAACATCCGCAACATTGCCGTTGCGGCGGCTTTGTTGGCGGCGGAACAAGGCCACCGCGTCGGCATGGAGCAACTCGTAACTGCCGCTGCTCGCGAGCTCCAGAAGCTCGGCCGCCTGCCCACGCGCAGCGATTTCCGACAGTACTTCGAGTTAATCCGCGAGAAGACAACGCCGAAGCGTCCCGTCGAAATAGTGGGGTCATGAGCGTGCGCGTCCCGCCCAAGCCCGCGCCCGAAGCGAGTCCGGCACGGTCCGCCGGCTGCCGATCGCCGTCTCCGTCCTTCGCGCCGAGGCAAGCCCGGTCCCTGGCTCGACTTCTGGGCAACCGCGCTTTAGGCCGGTTGCTGACCGGCGGCGGCGACGAAGGACAGCAGCGGACGCGGTTGAAACCGTGAGGGGCCGCGCCGGCGGCGCGGGAAGCCGCTGCCGCCGGCCCTGCGGGCGGAATTGGAAGGCCGCCTCGGCGCGGACCTTGCGGGCGTTCAAATACACCACGACGCAGCATCGAATCGACTGGCGCGGGCCTTCGGCGCAAACGCCTTCACCAGCGGCAATGACATCTATTTTCGGCGGGGCGCTTACCAACCTGGTTCCGCGGCGGGCCGCCGGCTGGTTGCGCATGAGACCACCCACGCCGTTCAGCAGTTGCGCGCCGACGCCGTAACCTCCGAGACCGATCAGCAAGGCAGCCCTCTTGAGCAAGACGCCGACGCGCAGCGAAGCCCGCCTGCTCGGCTTGGCACGGTCCCGCGGATCCAGCGCAACGGACGGCGCAGACCTCCGGCTGTTCCCGAAGTTCCCACCGACCCTCCCGAGGACCGCCTCCACAAGGGCGTCCGCGAACTTGAAGAGGGACTGACGGCGTTCCAGGCCGCCATCGATGAGAAGAGCGAAAGCGGCGTTTACGCCGCTGGACGCTCCACCTTACTGGCCTGGTCCACCGTCGAAAGCGCTTACAACGAACTGACGCCGCACAACCTGCGCACGATCCTCGACGACAACACCGAGTTCCCGGAACGAGCCGGCATTAACGATGCGTATCGCCGCGCCCGCCGGCTGGTGCTTACTCGCATTGGTTTGCATACCTACCGAGGCGGCACGACGATGACCGGGCGAACGGCTCAAGCACCCGAGATCGAGGGCGACCTCGGCTTCTTCATCGTCGAGCAAACCGACCTGGCCGCCTGGGTCGTCAAAGACACTGCCGATCTCGTCGACCTGCTTGGGCAACAAGACCTGCCCGAGTCCGAGCAGTGGCGCGCCATCGGCCTGCTGCGCCAGCACCAGAATCCCTGGCACTACTCGTACATGACCAGCGTGCTCGCTAGCGCGGGTGTCAGCGGTCGTCTATGGGACTTCACCGGCGAACCTTCAAGAGCCTTGCTTACCGTCCGCCTCTCCCAGCTCTTCATGGATTTGGGTCCTCCATCAGTTGGCCACACCGAACGATTGGGCCTTTTGCAACTGCAGATCGTCGATGCCACCGCGCGGCTGCTGCAACCGGCCACCCCGAAGGAAGTCGCTGCTCAACTCTATGGCGATGAAAATCTCTGGAGTTCGGTGCTCCTGCCGTACAACGCGACGGTGGTCGGCTCCGCCGGGGGCGACGGTTTGATGGGGACGGGTACAGTGCTGCAGGTCGACGCGGCGTACGTCGCGGCGCCGTTTCAAAAGTCGATGCTGCAGATGGCTGCGCAACGCCGCGAGCAGCTCCTGGCGACGGGCGGCGAACCCTACATCGTTCCGAACTCGCGCGAGGTAGCGACTCCCGGTTCCAGGGTGATGTACTACCTGCGCACGCCTGAGGGTCTTGAGATGCCGGAACGTGGCGAGTGGTTCCTCGAACCCGACCGGGCCGCCGCTCGCAGGCAAGGCATCACCGGGCGCGTCAGCCTGGGCGAGACGGACCGCATCCCGCCCCCCTCGCCGAGGAGTTCTATCCCCGGCGTCCTTCCCAGCGCTCCCGCGCGGCAGCCCTCGACCACGATGGGGGTCGGCGCCACCTGGAACACGGCCGGCAATCATCGCGTGATCTGCCGCGCAACCTACTCCGACGGCGAAGTCCGTGAAGCTTCCTATACCCAGGTGGTCATGTCGCTCGAGGACAAGACCCGAATCGAGTTCGGTAAAGGCTACCAGGCGCCAGGGACGCGCGAAGAACTTCTTGAACGACTGAACGAACAACTCGCGGAGATACCGGCCGACCAGTCGGAACGCCGCGCCGAACTGGAGGAACAGATTCGTTCTGTGGAGGAGCGCTTCGACGCAGAGGCGGGCGACCTACGATCGCTCCGAGTCGTCTATGTGGGCAAGACGGCGGAATCGGACGCACCCGTCACAATTCCGCTCGTCGTCTTCGCGGCCGTCGATCCGGAGGGCAGGGCTTATCCGCGATGGCGCCGCGGCGTACATCCCTACCGCCGCCCCCTGACCCATCAATTGAAGTTGGTTGACTTTACTCTGCCGAGCAAGGTGCGCACCTATACAGGCGCCTCCAATGACATGGATGCGGCCGTCGCGACGCTGCTTTCGGAGTTTGCGGACGACGCTCCTTATCCGGAGGGCAATATCCAAGCCGAGGTGACTGCCGAAAGCTTCGGCGGCGGCGCGACGCCGCAGACCTACACTTACCCGACCGACGGCGGCATGCTTATCGACGACTTGCTTCGCGCCCTGTCGTTCGTGTCTTTGGCGGTCGGCGTGGTTGGCGCGGTCGCCGGACAGCCCGAGGTTGCGGTTCCCGCCTTCTACATCGCCGGCTATCTCGGCGGCGCCGCAGCGAGCCTCAGTCTGGCCGACCGCCTCGAACATGGAGACTTCGAATGGGATGTCGAAGCCGCCATGGATATTCTCGATATCGCAGGCGCCTTGCTCACCGCCGGCCTCTCTCAAACGGCGACGGCGACCGTACGAGGAATGGGACGAGCAACCCTGCTGCAGCGCACCGCCTTCGGAGTCGATGTCGCGCAGATCGCCATCGTCTCAGGCGTCCATCTCGCCGCAATCTCAACCGCGGTCAAGAGCGGTGATCAAGAAAGAGTCCTCAACGCACTGTTGGCCGCCGCTCGCGACGGCGCGCTGTTCGTCATCATTCACCGCGCCGCGAAACACATGCAGGGCACACGATCCGGAGTGGCCGACCCTCCCGGCGGACGCCCCCACTCCACCACGGGCGGCGTTGCCGAACCGCCGGGTACGCGGCCCCACGCCGACGAGCCCGACGTATACGGCAGGAGGGAAGAGCCTAGCGAGCCCGCCACCCGGCGGGAGCGCCAGCTCCAAAGCGAAGGTTGGTCCCGCGAGATGCTCGAAGGAGATATGCGTACGGCAAGGTTGGCCGATCCCGCTACGGTTGAGCCGGCCTCATCGGGGACGTACCGCGAGCAGTTGGCCACCCCTCAGGAGGCCTACCGGACCTATGACGAAGCGCTGGCCGGATCGCCTGGGAACGAAGTCGCAATCTATCGCCGTCTCGACGGGCCGAACGCCGGCACGTACGCCGTTCGCGTCGGCGGCCAGTTCTCCGTCGCCTCTCCGCCGCGCGGGCGCTGGGAGACGGTGCTCCACTATCACCCAAATCCAGAGAACATCCTGACCTATCGAATGCCCGCGCCGGCGGATGTCCAGGGGACGATGATGGCCGCGTTTCGGAACGGCCATCCAGTGACCGAATTCGTCGAGTATCCTTTGCCCGACGGCACGCGCGGTCGGGTCGCCTACACAGTCGGCACGAATCCGTTTAATGTCACGACCGAATACGTGCGCCCCGATGGGACGCGGGTCACGCGTAGCTTCCCCAGCCTCGAGGCGTACTCTCACGAGTGGGGCTCACGAAGCCGTTACGTCGACCCAAGCAGCCCGGAGTACGAATGGATCGTCCGCGACATTGAAGACTACTACCGCTCGATGGGCGCAGACGGGTCATCGCAGGCGGGAGCAGCATCGACGATGGCCGGGACGACGCGGGGAGGAGCGGGCGGTCCTGGCGCAAGCTCGTTTGACGGCCTATCCATCCCGCAGTTACGGCGCCGGGCTCGAAGCAACCCCGAGGCGGCTGAGGCCCTTCGCCAGCGGTTCCTGGCCATGGACGACATTCAGTTGTGGAGGTACCGTAACGATCCGGCGGCGCAGTCGGTAATCGCCGATCGCGCCGGCTTCCGCGTCGAAGTGGAGGCCGGAGGGCCGACCCAGTTCTCCGACTCCGAAGCGTACGGCTCGCTGCTCGAACGGCTTGTGAGGGCTCGGCGAGACGTCGGCACGCCCCGAACACAGAGATCGGCCGCGACGCCCGAAGTCACGCGAACCGAAGGGGGAACCGTGGCCACAGCCCAGTCCAACCTTCCCGAACTCCGGGGCAGGTCCTATGTCGGCCGCTCTCCTGAAGCAGGAGGCCAGCGTAATCCGGCCTCCGAATTCGCACCTTCCACCAATCCGGAAGAGCTTCCCCAGACCCACGCGCACGCCGAGCAAAACCTCGCCGATCAATTGCATGCTGACCTCAGCCAAATCCCGCGAAGCCAGCGTGAAGGAGGTTCTGTATTCATCCTTGTGGAGGCGATGCCTTGCTCAACCTGCGTTGCTGACGTTCTACCTGCGCTGAGCCGGCGCTATCCGGAGATTACTTTCGAGATCAAGAGCTTGGAGTCCAGCAGCTTGAAGAGGATGCGCGGCGGCCGGTACGTGGATTAGTGACGAAACTGTCTGGGGGAATGCGCAGCTTGACGCGGCGGTTATGGCGCCAGACGCAGCCGCCGTCCGATTTTGTATGCCGGCGAATCGAATCTGCTGTAAGCGCAAGCGCAACTCCCGGACTTCGGCATCGAGCGACTGCGCCCAATTGGAGCGTTGCCCGGTGCGCCGTGCGCCGCTCGAAGACATTCTGGCCCACATCGATGAGCTTGAACAAGCCGGGGCGCTGTCGCCCCAGCACGCGGAGCGAATGCGGATGGATGGCGGCCGCCAACTCGCCACCCACGCCGAAGTTCAAGCGACGATCCTCAATTCCAATCAACCCATCGTCGTATCCCGACCGGTGTGTCCGAGCTGCTTCCAGTTTTTCCAAGCCCAAGCGCGCTTTACGGGCCAGCGCCAAATCGTCGCCTATCCCCATGTGATCCGTGTCTTCGAACCCGACGGCGTTATTGCCGAAGTCGGCCCGGCGGCACGCTTACGGAGTATCGCCTGAACCGCTGACGCCGTCGCCATCAAGTCGTGCGAAGCCGCGGCGCTTGACCTGGGGGAGTGTAGGCGGAGCTCTTTTCAGTGGACATGGCTGCTCTTTTGAGTCTCTGCGACCATGTGTGGGCGCGCCTGATCGACGCTTCTCTCAACTTTCGCTTGCGTACCCGTGCGGCAGGGCGTAGCTGCGTCTACATCACGTAGAAATCGATCCGCCTGTCAGCGCGAAGAGAGATAAGACCACCGGATTGGGGGGAGCAAAACGTGAGAGAACGGACTGGCTACAGAGTCAGCATGGCCGGCGCGGTACTGATCTCGGCGATGGCTTTTGCAGCCCCCTGGCCCTGAAGGGCGACGTGGTCAGCGTTGAAGCCGAATCTGGCGTCTACACCAATCCGTCGATCAAGACTGGCGGCGACGGTACGGCCTCCGGCAACGTCTACCTCCGCACGGCGATCCCGGCAACGGCTAGGTTGACTTTGACTTTCCAAATCACGGTCCCCAGCGACTACACGCTTCAGGCGCGAGCCCAAGCGCCAACGTTGGCGGCGACAAGCACCAGCATGTCATTCGTCGCCGGAAACGGCGCACGGAGATGGCCGAAGGTCCAGATGCCGGCGGCAACGACGTCGCTGACGAGGCCGCGATATTCCAGGAGAATGCGTAGCATGGCAAGATCCCCGTTCACGCTGAGGACTTGGCGATCGATCGGTCATCCTGCTTGCCGACTGGGTGTTGTTCCAGCCAAGCCTGGAATTCCTTGTCGCGGGCGAAGGCGTAGCGCAAGAGCTGCTCGACGACGTGTGTTGGCTGCTGCTGTTCAGGAACTTGCAGTACGCGCGGAGCATCTCGACGACATTCGGGTCGACACGAGCGCTGAGTTGGACCTTCTTGGCAGGTTGGGCCTCAGGGTCGATAACGGGCATCTTTGTCCTCCTTGGGAAGTGATGATGCTGCTAGCTGCATGCACGGAGCATGCACAGGCTGCTAGCAGTTCGGATGCAATGAACGTTGACCGAAACGCTGCTCCAAAGTCGGTCAGTCGACCCCTCATGGCGCAGGGTGGGCGGGAGTGACCCGCGGCTCGTAGAACGAGGCGTTAGCGATTTGGGCGGCGAAGCAGCCCAAATTGCGGGGTCGCTCCCGCCCTTTCCTGGACCTCGGTCCGCCCTTGGCGGGCCGGGCTTCCGTGGTTAAGAACAAGTCGCTCAATGGGTTGCGGTTTGAGGCAGCGGAGCACCGAAACGGCGTTTTGGTGAAAACCACTTGGATTTGACCAGTGTCGTGAAATCGGGGCGATCCAGGACGAAGTAACCCCGTTGCATACGCCATTTAGCCGGACAGGAAGCTGTAGTCGGCGTCAACGAAAAGGATCTCGAAGGCTGGCGGACGTTTCAATTCAGACTGGTCGGGCGGGATGGATTCGTAGATCAACCGGTCCCCGATGAGCAGCCATTCGTCGTACAGGGACTCGAACGATTCCCTCCCGAGACGCCATTGTAGGGTCTCGACGAGGTGCCTTTCGTTATCCCTCAAGCTCCATTGAGCGCCGGTTTCAACCGCCTGCTTCGCGCGAAATGCGTTCTGGAGCTGATGCCGAAGGGGGCGTTTGGGGTCGCTGGCCTTCGGGAAGGAGCGGTCGGCGAGGGCTCGAAACTCTCTTTCGGCCAGGACGGGATTCCACTTCCGATCCGTCACGTAGACCAGCCTGACAGCCTGTAAGCATTCCCAGATGTAGCGGTGCCGCCGGAAGAACGAGCGGAACCGCCGGGCGCCGAAAGCCTTCGCTTCTGATATAGCAGAACGACACGACAGAGGAGTAGGTGATGTTCTCAGGGCCGACCAGGACCGGCCAGCGGTCGATGAACCGGTCGTTCTTGAGCATCAGAAACGCCCGCGGAACGCTACTCAGATCTTCGAAGTACTGGATCTTGTCAGCATCGGCAGCGAGCAGCCGGCCGCCTCGACTAGCAAGCAAGTAGTCGAGTGTGAGCAGCCGCAAGCGGATCGCGGACTTCGGCCGCCGTCGTCGATTGCGGCTTTGGTCGGCTCCGATGAGGCGGTAGAACCCGCGCGACGAGAGGTGGAACAACTCGATTCCACGCGGCCCGACAGAGACGCTAACGTGGCCGTGGGCGACCACTTTGCCGATCAGCTTCGTCTCGGCGCGGGTGCGCTGCGCGCCTCGAAAGGTTCGATAGTGTCGTCGGAAGAAGTAGCCGCCGGCATCGGCGGCAAGGCAGAGGAACACGGCTTCGTCTTCGGAGTAGCCGTTCCGGCAGAGGAACGTCGTGCGATCGTCTCTCGCGATCACAAGCTCAAGATCTGGGCGGTCAAGCCGCGCTCCTCGCGTACGGCGGAACCGCCGCTCGACGAGTCCCTGCCGAGCGAGTAGAGCGTGAAACCGGCCGCGGCCTTGACGGCGATTTGGCTCTTCTTGTAGTGATCCGTCGTCAGCTCCACGTCGACCCGGCCGCTCCCGCCGCGAGCGTCCTCGTACTCGATTCGGAGATCCGGGAATTGAATGTGGCCACGGATTACCGGCAGCCGGTTGGCTGCGACAACGACCTCTTGCTGTTCGCGATAGGCCTCAGCGTCGTCGGGGTCCTGCTTGGCAAGGCGGGCATAGACGTCCCGCTTGAGCTCGAAGTCCAGGACGACTCGTTTCACCGTTCCGCCGTTCTGCTGGATCTTGCTCGCCTCGGCCTGGAACATCCGATAGAGAGCGGCGTCGTGCTCAAGCTCGGTGGTCTTGACGAAGCCGTCGTAGTAGCGTTGTTTGGAATCGGCTGAGTCGAGCGTCTCGGCGACTTCGCGGCCTCGATCGGTCAAGGCGAGAACGCCGATGTAGTCGCCATCTCCGACGGCGATGCGACGCCGCTCGATCAGGCCTTGGTCTCGAAGTGAGCGGATGTCCTCGCGCATTCGGGTCGCATCGTCGGCGTAGCCGAAGCGCTGGAGGTCGGTCTCGTCGACGACGCGGAAGCGGCCGATGCTCTGGAGCGTGTCGACCTCGGTCTCCCTCAAGCGATACTCCGAGCCGCGCAGGCTGACCGTATCGCGCACGTCGCGGTCAGGCAGCTCGCGGTCAACAGGGATTGCCTCGCGGTCCAGTCGCCAGACCTCAACCTGTTTCGGCAGAGGCTTTTCGACGGTCCGAGTGCGCTCCTCTTTCCTGTGGTCCCATCGGGACGGCGTTCGCCGCCCGTCGTCGATCTCGATGTCTAGGCCTCTGCTCATGGCTCCCCTGAAAGGAGTTCCCACAGAGGAGCAAGCTCAATCGGCTAAATCGGCATGGAGTAAGAGGCGCTTAGGAAGGGGGAAAGCAGAAGCTTCGAGGAGTGCCGCGCACTCCATTCGCACTCCATTAAGAAAGGGCTATTGTAAATCCTTGAAACTAGGTGTCGTTGAGTGGCCAAGATTCAACACCATAGACGCACAAGTTCCTTATTTACAATCTGGGACCGTTTTTCCAAGCTGAATGTCGCGGGTTCGATCCCCGTCTCCCGCTCCATGTTTTCAATAGCTTAGGATCATCAAAGAACTCGCTCCTTACTCCGATTACTCCGTTTTCTCCGGCGGTTCCGAGTTTGCCGTCGATTGCGAAGCGTCGAGCACGGAGGATTCGAGCCTCGTTACGGCTTCGATCTTCTGCTGAAGATCGCTCACCGAGTACACTTCCAAGCTCACCCCCAGACCGTGCCCGCGCTGGTCTGCGGCGACCTTGTCGTCGATGTTGGCCTTCCGCGAAAGGCTTGCATTCGTCCTATCGCATCACCTGAAAGCTCGCCCAGTCGAGTCCGACCGTTGTGAATCGGGGAAGCATGTTGCGCCTCCAGACGTTCTCCCGCGTGAGCGGCGTGCCGCGCTCGGAGGGGAACAGGAATGCTCCGGGCTCCGACTCGACGAATCGCTCCATCCAAAGTCGAAGGTTGTCGGCTGTGCCGGGCGGCAGCGCGATCGTACGCGCTGTGCGCTTGCCCTTCCGGCCTTTGGGGCTGTCGAGCTTGCCTCGATAGACGCGCTGCTCAACGTGCACGATGCTCTCCTGCACGTCGCCGACCCGGACGGCGAGGATCTCCCCCGGCCGCATCCCGGCGAACACCGCCATGCGGAACATCAGCCGTTCTCTTAGCGGCAGAACACCCAGGGCGAGCTGAATCTCCTGTCCGGACATGACGAGTCGCGGCTTCTCCGGCCGACACGCCGGAGTAAACAGCCCAGGACTTGGATTGACCGTGACCGCTCCGTCGCTGAGAGCCATGCGAAAGATCGCGCTCAGGTACCAGCGCAGGTGTGCAACCACGCTGGCCGAATGGGTTTTCGCCTTGTCGTCGAGCAACAACTGCAAGTCTTCCCGTCCGATCTCGGAGAGCCTTCGATCTCCGAGGGGCGGGAGTAGATGACGCCGAATCGTGTGTTCGGAAGTCGTGCGGGTCGACTCCTTCCACTTCCGGCGATGAACGGGCAGGAAGACGTCTTCCACGTACTCGCTGAACGAGTAGCGCGGCGGAGCCGCCTGCCCGGAGCTTTGGTTGAGGGGTCGGAGGATCGACGCCATCATGGCGTCGGCCTGGCTTTTTGATATCTCGGAACACTTTCCTAGCACCTTCGATCGGCGGCGTCCGTCCTCCCACCACTGCGCCAGCCAGACCTTGCGGTGACCGTGCTGACGAGGGCGAACGCTGCCCTTCAAGAATCGCTTACGACGCATCAAACCTCCTTGGGGTTCTGCGTCCAAAGCGACTGATTCCGGCCTGCGCATAGGCTAGCACCGGACCTTGTTCTCTTCCATCCAACGATCGAGCCACTCGCGGCGCACGAGCTTGCGGCGGCCGACGGCGATGTGAGCGAGGCGGGGGACTCCGCGCACTCTGCCGTTGACGACGTTCGAGACGTGCGCTTTCGAGCAGCGCAACTCGTCCGCGACCTCCTCCAAGGTGAGCAGTCTCTTCTGTGGTTCCATTCGCGTTCCTCCGGTGGCCGGCGTCCCTGAACTGGAGTCGCGGGGGTTAGAGAATCTCAGGCCGTTTGAGTTCAAGGGGTTCAGACGACTCTTCGCTCTATGCGCGGCGGAAGCTTCGCCACAGAGAGGCAGAGCGGGTGAGCCGAGGTCTGGACCGAGACGACGACGGGCGCGACTACTACAGTGAGCGGGTCCGACAGGCTCGGCAAGCGGCCGAAGACGTTCGCCGACAGCTCGAACGAGAGACGCCCGAGGAGAAGCAGGAATCTCGCGAGCCGGACTTCGAGATCCATCGGCTTCCATCGCGGACGCCCGCAACGGAGCGAGAGCTGGATCAACGCTCCGGCTTTGAGCGTCGGCGGGAAGTCGAGTACCGAGATCGCTCGTATCGACTGCGGGATTCCGAGATTCGCACCTTGACCGAGGTCGGTCGGTTCCGAACCGTAGACGAGGCTGACCTCCGGAACCACGAATACAACGGCGACCGGCGCCGCGCGAGCGCCGACCTACGATCGCTGCGAGACCAAGGACTGGTCGAGACCCACCGAATCCGCACGGCCAATGGCGGCCGGCTTGATGTCGTCGTGCTCTCCGAGGACGGCCGAGATCTCGCAAACCGTTTCGATCAAGCGCCCGAACAGCGGCACTATTCAGGGCTCGTCAAGCCGAGGGAAGTCGAACATGACGCCGCAATCTATCGCATGTTTCGGGCGGAGGCGGAGCGGATTCGCGCCGACGGCGGCGAGGTCACCCGAGTCGTTCTCGACCACGAACTGAAGGCGAAGGTGTTCGGCGCTCTAGAGAGAAGGCGTCAAGGGGCCCCAGACAGGGAAGACTTCGAGCAGTTTCACGCAGGTTGTGGACGTAGTGGCCGGGGAGCACGGCGATCCAGGAGTTGATGAGGTTGTAGCGTTCCTGCCCGGCTCTTCGCCGGCTCGTACCTGCCGATCGGCGTCGAGCGCCAGGCCTTCACGATCAACCCGTTCTGCCTGCCGCCCACACCTGACAACCTCCAGTTCCTCTTCTCGTTCGTTGCCGTGTTCATCCAGCCCGGCGGCTATCGGATGACCCATGCGGACGAGAAGGACCTCTTCCAGCAGATCGAGAGCCTCTACGAGGTCGCTCCCGAACAGCGCCGCCTCTTCACGCTGGCCAACATCGTCAACCGGAACCTCCGCGAACGCCTACAGCGTTGGGTCCAAGGCGGCCAGTACGCCGCGCGGTTCGACAATGTCGAGGACAACCTAACGCTCTCGAGCTTCCAAGCCTTCGAGTTCGAGGGCCTCGACCAGTACCCGCAGGTCCTGGAGCCGCTGCTCTTCTACATCCTGCATCGCGTCGGTTCGGCGATCCACGATCCAGAGCACTCTACGCGCTTCAAGCTCTTCGTCATGGACGAGGCTTGGCGCTTCCTCCGCGATCCGGCCATCAAGCTATACATCACCGAGGCGCTCAAGACCTGGCGCAAGCGCAACGCCGCCATGGTCCTCGTCACGCAGTCGAGCGACGACATCGCCCGCGGCGACATGATGCACGTCGTCGCCGAGAGCTGCCCGACCAAGATATTCCTGTCCAACCCAGGAATGGACCGCGAGCTCTATCGCGAGCTGTTCCATCTCAACGAGACCGAGACCCGGCTCATCGAGGCGCTGCCGCCCAAGCGCCAGATCCTCGTCAAGCGCCCGGACGCCGCCAAGGTCCTCAACCTCGACGTCGACCCGGTCGGCTACTGGCTCTACACCAACGATCCCTTCGACAACCAACGCCGCCGCGAGGCCCTCCAACAGTTCGGCTTTGAGGAAGGTCTCCGGCGGCTGGCCCAGCAACACGCCACCAGGAGCACCCCATGAATCGACCGCTGCCCCGCTTCGCACTCTGCCTCTTTCTCTGTGGTTCCTTGGTCGCGCTTTCCGGCCAGGAGCCCGCCGAGCCCCCGGCCGCATTGGCGACCCCGCACTCCCGTGTCAAGTACGCCGAGCGCGACGTCGTACCCGTCAACGCTAAGATCCGCTACACCACGCTGATCATCCTGCCCGAGGACGAGCGCATTCTCGATTTCACCTGCGGCGACAAAGCATTCAAGCTCCTGCTGCGCGCGTGCGGGCGAAGACTCGGCCGAGTTACGGCACCGGAAGCTGTGAAGCTTTCCGGCGACGAGAGGCGCAGGCGGCCTTGGCGTTTCCGAACTCGCCCAGCGATCGGCTGCGGCAGGCTCGCCGGGGCGGCTAAAGGTCATTCCGCGAATGCGGTTCCCCGCCGCTTTCCGGCCTCTTTCTTCCGTTTTCCTACGCCGGTGCAAGCCTAAACATCCGCTGCAAGTTGAACGTCAGCGCCGCCCAAATCGCCTCCGATTGCACCCGCTCGAGCCCCCTCGTCGCGAACCTCCTCAGCTTCAATTTCGTCTTAATCCAGGCGTTGGGAAACTCCGCCAGCGGCGCCCTTTTCTTGTAAATTGCCAGCGCTTCCGGCTGCGCCATCTTCGCATCAAATGCTTCGATCGCCGGAGCGTAACTCGTGAACGACACCGAGCGCCCGCCGTTTGCCAAGTTCAGCTTCGGACAGCACAGCGCCCGCGCCGGACATGGCCCGCAATCCTCGGACGAAGCTTGGTAGACGTACGACTGCTTGCCCGTTTCGCGCCGCGTTTGACGGTAAGGCAGGCGTTTGCCCTCCGGGCAGATCAGTTCATTCGCCGTCTCGTCAAACTCGAAACATTCGCGCCGATAATCCTCATGCTGCTGCTTCGCGCGCCCTGTCACGCCCTCGTTGCGGCCCGTCCATGTCGAGTAATAATCGATCGAACGCTCGTGCATTTCCATCACCGACGCCAGGTTGGTATAAGCCCCATCGGCCAAGGTTTGCTGCGGATAATGGCCCTGACGTTCTTTCAAGCGGTCCATCGCCGGTGCGATCTGTTGGCCGTCTTGCGGGTCGTTGACGACCTCGATATCGGCTATCAATCCGTGCGTGGAATCGGCCGTAATCTGCACGTTATACCCCGGCGCAACGCCGCCGTCGTGCATCCACATGAAGGCCGCCGACGGGTCTGAAGACGAGGCTTGCGGGTCCTTCTTCTTGTCGTCTTTCTTGGCCGCGCGCAGACGCTCGATCTCCTCGAGCGCTTCTTCGAGCCGCTGCTCGCGCTCGCGCGCCGCGCGCCGTCGGGCGGCCTGTTGACGCTGCGTCGTGTGCTCGTCGCGCTCGGCCCGCTCGAGTTCGTCGAGATGCTCGCGGGCTATTTTCAAGTGCGTTTCGATCTTGGCGCGTTTGCCAAAACTCTTCTTACCGGCGTCAGCGCGGATCTTCGTGCCGTCGACAGCGACGCGTTCGAGCGTGATCAGCCCCTTCATCGTCAACATCGCCAGCACCTGCTCGAACAGCTCGCGCAGCGCCTCGCCGTAGCCGACGCGGAAGTCGGAAAGCGAGTGATGGTTGATGACGTTGAGGCCGGTGAGCCAGCGCAACCCGGGCTCATGATGCATCTGGCGTTCGAGCTCGCGGGCCGAATGCAGGCCGCGGGAGAAGGCGTAGATCCAGACGGCGACGAGCAGTTGCGGGGAGTGCGACGGCCGTCCGGCGACGCCCTCGACGGCGCGCACCTGCGTTTCAAAACGGGACAGATCGAGCTGTTCGACGACGCGCCAGATCTTGCGCGCGGGGTGATTGTCGTCGATCAGGCGGTCGACATCGAGAGGTTCGAGGCGGAGTTGGTTGCGGTCAACGGGGATGTAGCGGGGAGCGGGGGCGGAAGGTGCGTCTGACACCTCCTATTTTACTACACTGTAAAGTACTTTGTCAGATTATTTCACGGCTTCCGGAGCCCGAATTCGCGTATTTGGCGACTGTCTGCATTCGGATTCCGCGCCTGTGATCGCCGTGTCCAGTTCGCCGTAGAGTTGCTGAAGCCGCCCGCGACAAGACGAGCGGAAATCCGCAGCCTTCAGCGTCAGGGAGGGAATTTTTCTGTGTGGAAGGATCGACTCAAGGCAGCAATGTTCCGCCGTGGGCTGAATATTCATAAGCACACCGTCGAGCCGCGGGACGGGGAGAAAAGGGAGAAAAGGGCCGTCGACGTGAGAGGTCGCGCTCGACCAAGGGTAAGCGGTCGCTTCGCCGACCAGGCCGGCGCGCACCGGATTGAGGTCCATGTAAAGCAGCGCCGTTTGGAGCCGGTCCGTTTCTCCCTTTTCTCCCAGGGGACGGCGGTCAACTTCACGGCGCAGGGCTCGGATGTCTGCGATCCGTCGCCGCTGATCGAATGCCCCGGATCCGGCGACATCTTCGCGGTTGGCACGACGACGACCGCGAATTGCAGCATCACCGATCAGTCCGCCAATCAGGCCCAGTGCAGCTTCAACGTCAAAGTCTTGTCGCAGGCGGAACTGGTCCAAAGTCTCCTGGATCGCGTGGGCGCGATCGGCGCGGGGGGCGGCGTAAATCCCGGCGTGGTCGAGGGCCTGCGGGCGCGGCTCACAAACAGTCTACGCATGCTGCAAAGCGGCGGGCAGACGGCTACCTGCACTCAGCTCGATAGTTTCATCCGCAATGTGCGAAACGATGGCGCCCAGGGCCGGTTGACGCCGGCGCAGGCCGATTCCCTGGCGCTGTCCGCGATGAATCTGCGCGCCGCCTTGGCCTGCAACTAGCCGAGCCGGCGGGGACGGCCGCATGGTCCTGTCCGGGCGCCGGCGGCGATAAGGCCGCGCATGGCCGCTTCGAGGTAGGCGCACACTCGCGCCTTGGCTCGGCTTGATATGGCAAGATCACTTGCAGGGAGGGGACGAAGTTGTCGGAGCGATCAGGACCCCTTGCTGACGATCCGTTCCATGGGCGGCGCCCAACCAGCCACGAACGCCTGACGGGGCTGCCTTGGGATGCGTCGTACCTCGACGGACCTCCGCCTTGGGATATTGGCCGGCCGCAGCCGGCAATAGTGCGTTTGGCATCCGCAGGCGGATTCACCGGAGGGGTGCTCGATGCGGGCTGCGGAACGGGCGAGAACACTCTTCTTGTCGCCTCGCTGGGCTTGTCGGTACTGGGCGTTGACGTGGCTGAGACGGCGCTGGCGATCGCCCGAGACAAGGCCGGCGAACGTGCGATCGAGGTCGAGTTCGCCGCGGCTGACGCGTTCCATCTCGAGCGTTTGGGGCGCAGGTTTGAGACAGTGCTCGACTGCGGACTGTTCCACACCTTCGACGGCGAAGAGCGACCGGGATACGTGGCGAGTCTAGCGTCGGTAACTGAGCACGAGGGAACCCTATATCTGTTCTGCTTCAGTGACAGTGGTCCCGATCCTGGCCCGCACCCGGTCAGTCAAGAAGAGTTGAGAGCGGCGTTCAACCCCCGCCACGGATGGAATGTGGCCTCGATCGAAGCGGACCGGATTCAGACGAGATACCACGACGACGGCGCGCCAGCCTGGTTCGCGACGATCAAACGGATCCGGGGAGTTTGAGGGCTTCGAGGAAGTTCGGAGGGAGTTCGAGGAGGTTCGGGACGGAGCCCTAATTCTTGGCGGCGCGACCCTTCGGCTGGGCGGCTACTGACGTTATCCCATCGAATCGCAACAAACTAAGCCGCTGGTAAGTCCGGCGTTCGGCTTGGACGCCGGCGGCGAGGCTCCCGCCTCAACAATCGCCGCGCCTCGGGCGGCCGGGAAATTTGGAAGCCCGGGTTATCCTATTTGTAGGGGGGCCGCGCGCCCGCACCTTTTCCCCGGAAATGCCGAAGTCTAGCCAAGCCGCCATGCGCGGACGCGTCCTCGCGCGCCTCCGTCGAACCGCCCCCTCGCTGGGCTGCGCCACGGAAAATGGCAGCTTTCCGGCAAAAAGTGGCAGTTTTTTGGCAGTTTTTTGGCGGGCTTTTGGCAGGTTGTTGGCGATCGAGCGGCCGAATCGGCGATTCATGGCGGGGAGACCGGGAGGCCTTGCCGGCAGACTCTCTAGACTT
>CAWFOP010000011.1:0-175380 GCA_963817465.1 uncultured Acidobacteriota bacterium
AAAAGGGACAGACTCAATATTAGCCGGCTTGGGCGGCTTTGGCTCGCGACTTGCGCGGGCGGCCACGGCCGCGGATCTCCAGGCTGGCTCCGGTAAGACGTTCCAGCTTCTCCACGAACTCCTGTGTTCCCAATGGTTTGCCCGAGCGCGTCGCCGCGCGCAGGCGCTTCGCCCACCGCTCGTCCTGACCGCGAGCGGGACGCAGCAGCTGGTCCCAGTCGCCGTCGGGGCAGATCTTCGCCCAGGCTGACGCGTCCACGAGTCCGGCCGGATCGCGGCCCGTCAGATGCGCCGTCGCGCTCGACCACGGATAGTCTTCGGGCGCCCGACCAGTCCCGCTCGCAGCGGATTGAGATCGACGTATCGCAGCGCGGCGATCAGATGGGATTCACCCAACGGCGCTGAATAAAAGCGGTTCTGCCACAAATGTCCGCTACGGTTTCTGGCGCGATTCAAGTGCCGGCTGTAGGCGCTATGAGCGCGGCCAAATGTATGACCCAGCGACGTTTGCACGAGCGGCGCGACGATCGCGTGGACGTGGTTCGGCATCAAGCAATAGCCCAGAATTTCGAGGTGATTGCGCTGGGCGTGCTGCCTCAACAACGCTAGATAAAGGCAGCGCTGACTGTCAGTGAAGAAGACTTGTTGGCGGTTGTTCCCCCGCTGCGTGACGTGGTGCGGTACGGCCACCGCAACCACGCGAGCGATGCGCGGCATTGACGTTGAAAGCCTCGCAGATCCACCCTCGCGGCGTCAATATTGAGTCTGTCCCTTTTTTCTCCTTTTTTCTCCCTTTTTTCTCCAAGATCGGGGTCGAAACGAATCGGCGGCGGAAACGTCGAAGATTTTGCGGCGCGAGAAATCTCTTGGCCGCTAAGCTCCGGCGTTTTCAGTCGATTGCGGGTCCACGGCTGCCTCGCTATTCTGGGCGTACCGGGGCGGCTTTGCGATACCTCAGGCGCCCGAAAATTCATGCGAACACTCCTGCTCTTTCTGATTGCGTCCGCGCCGCTTCTTGCGCAGACGAAACTCCTGCGATTCCCTGACATTTACGGGGACCAAATCGTGTTCACCTATGCCGGCGACCTGTGGAAGGTCTCCACGCAAGGGGGCGACGCAGTAAGGCTGACGGCGTCTCCGGGGCTGGAGGTTTTCGCGAAATTCTCGCCCGACGGCTCGCAGATTGCGTTCACCGGCCAATACGACGGCGACGAGCAGGTCTATGTGATGCCGTCGAACGGCGGCGTGCCCAAGCAGCTCACGTGGTATCCGGCGAACGGCCCGCTGCCGGATCGCTGGGGCTTCGACAATCTGGTCTATGGCTGGACGCCGGACGGCAAGTCGGTGCTGTTCCGCTCGGGCCGGGAGTTCTGGGGCCCGGGAGCGAACGCGCGGCTCTACACGGTGTCGACCGACGGAGGGCTGCCCGTGCCGCTGCCGATGCCGATCTCCGGCGCGGGCGACATCGCAGCGGACGGCCGCATCGCGTATTCGCCGCTGTTTCGCGATTTCCGCACGTGGAAGCGCTATCAGGGCGGCTGGGCGCAGGACCTCTATATCTATTTCCGCGATACGGGCGAGACGGAGCGCGTCACCGATAACGCGCGCACGGACCGCGACCCGATGTGGCTGAACGGCGATGTTTACTATGCGTCCGATCGCACCAGCACTTTGAACTTGTACAAGTTCGATCCGCAAACCAAGAAGACCACGCAGCTCACGAAATTCACGGACTGGGACGTGCGTTGGCCCAGCTCCGACGGCGTGTCGTCGATCGTGTACGAGCAGGACGGCGAATTGAGCGTCTTCGATGCGAAGAGCGGCAAGACGCGCAAGCTGTCGATTCGGGTTCCCGACGACGGCGTGAACGCGCGTCCCAAGAGGATTTCGGCGGCCCGCCACATCGAGGACGTCGAACTCTCGCCCGACGGCGCCCGCGCGCTGATGGTCGCGCGCGGCGACATCTTCACCGTGCCCGCGGAGAAGGGTCCGACGCGGAATCTGACCGATACGCCCAACGCCCACGAGCGCTGGGCGCGCTGGTCGCCCGACGGCCGCTGGATCGCCTACATCTCCGACCAGAGCGGCGATGACCAGGTGTGGCGCATCCCGCAGGACGGCTCGGGCGCGCCCGAGCAGCTTACCTCCGACCGGGAAGGCATGCTCTTCGAGCCGCGCTGGTCGCCCGACTCGACGCACATCGCGTTCAGCGACAAGGAAGGGCGCCTGTACGTGCTCGATGTGGCGACGAAGACGTCGGTCGAGATCGCGAACGACGAGCGCGGGCAGCTTAGACGCTACGTCTGGTCGCCGCACGGCGGATACCTCGCCTTCGATATGAGCGTGAGCGAGCGCAACCGCTCCCTATTCATCTGGTCGGCGGCCGACGGCCAGAGCCGTCAAATCACCGGCGAGCTTTTCGATGAATACAGCCCGGCATGGGGCCCCAAGGGCGATTACCTCTATTACCTGAGCGACCGCGAATACGCGCCGCAGATTTCGGACCTGGAATGGGACTACGCGGGCAATCGCCGCGGCGGTATTTTTGCGCTCGCGTTGCGTAAGGACGTCGCCAATCCGTTTCCTCCCGAAAGCGACGAGGCGGCCGTAAAGAAAGATGGCGACGCCGACAAGAAGGAAGACGCCGAAGAGGACAAAGACGAGAAGAAGTCCGCGGAAGACGAGGCGAACAGCGAGCCGATCAAGATCGACTTCGACGGTCTGGCGTCGCGCGTCGCGCGCGTGCCGATCGACCCGGACAACTACGGCGATTTGAGCGCAATCGACGGTCATCTGATTTACACCAAAGGGTCGGCGTTCTTCTACGGGCGCGACTCGGCCGGCAAGCCGTCGGTCGAGATCTACGTCCTCAAGGACCGCAAGGGCGAGACGCTGGTCGCCGACGCCAGCGGCTATGCGCTGTCGAGCGACGGCAAGAAGATCGTGGTGCGCGAAGGCCGGGCGTACAAGCTCTACGACGCCAAGCCCAAGGCCAAGGACGCGAAGACGTTTTCGACCGACGGACTCAAACTCGACAGCGTGCCGCGCGAAGAGTGGAAGGAGATCTTCTCAGAGGTGTGGCGGCGCTACCGCGACTTCTTCTACGTGAAGAACATGCACGGCTATGACTGGAAGGCCCTGCGGGCGAAGTACGAGCCGCTGCTGCAGTACGTGGGACACCGCTGGGATCTGAACGACATCTTGGGTCAGATGGTCGCGGAGCTGGTGGTCGGCCACGCCTATGTTTCGGGCGGCGACTTCGATCGGCCCGAACGCCCGCAGGTGGCCTTGCTCGGTGCGGACATCAAGGCGGACGCCGCAGCGGGCCGCTATCGCATCGCTCACATCTTGACCGGCAACAACGAAGAAGAGAAATACCGTTCGCCGTTGACCGAGATCGGCGTGAACGTATCGGACGGCGACTACCTGCTCGCGATCGACGGCGAGAATCTGACCACCAGCGACAATCCGTACCGTTTGCTGCGCTATAAGGCGGACCGCCCAGTGGAGCTGACGGTGAACAGCACGCCGCAAATGGAGGGCTCGCACACGGTCAAGATTCGGCCCGTCTCGAGCGAGCAGGATCTGCGCTATCTCACCTGGGTGACGGCCAACCGGCTCAAGGTGGATAAAGCGACCAACGGCGAAGTCGGCTACCTGCATATTCCGGACATGGGCGCCGACGGCATCAGCGAGTTCATCAAGTATTACTACCCGCAGATCAGAAAGAAGGGACTGATCATCGACGTTCGCGGCAACGGCGGGGGCAACGTCTCCGCGATGATTCTGGATCGGCTGCAACGGGAACTGCTCGGGACATGGTTCGCGCGCACGGACGATCATGTGGAGACCTATCCCGACACGGTCTTCTACGGCCATATGGTGTGCCTGATCAACGAGAACTCGGCGTCGGACGGCGACATTTTTCCCGCGCGTTTCCAGAAAGCCAAGCTGGGTCCGGTGATCGGCAAGCGGAGTTGGGGCGGCGTGGTCGGCATCAGCAGCCACGGTCCGCTGCTGGACGGCGGCGATGTCCGCGTGCCGGAATTCGCGACGGCCGACGTGGACGGCAGCTTCATCATCGAGAATCACGGCGTCGACCCCGACATCGTGGTCGACAACGATCCCGCTGCCGTGCTGGCCGGCCGCGACCCGCAACTGGAAAAAGGCATCAGCGAAGTGATGCGGGAGATCAAAGAGCACCCGATGACGCTGCCGAGCCGGCCTCCGGACCCGGTGAAAACGCCGTAGCCGGCAGGCTCGTAGCGCCCGCGGACGGCGGATCGTCGACCCGCTCATCTATGATGTCCTCGCATGAATGGGTCGCGGAAGACGCTGACGGCAGCCCGAAGAGGTGAACCGTTTCGCCGCGCCGCGAACGCGGCTCTTGTCGGCCTTGTCTTGATCTGGGCGCACGTTCCGTTGCTTGCCAGCTCGCTGGCGGTTGTGAACAGCGGCGACGCGATCGTTCTCGCCGCGGACAGCAAGGAGACCGACCTCGAGGGGCGGGGGACGACCTCGAACGCGTGCAAGATTTCGCCGCTCGGCAATGGAGTCGTCTTCGCCGCGGCGGGCGTGCGGGGGACGACGGGCGGGGCGTCGGGCGAGAGTGTTCGAGACGCATCGCGTCGCGGCTGAAGCTTGCGCGGGATTGAACGATATCGAGCAGTGCGCGCGGGCGTTCGACTCGCGCGTGCGGCGAGACTACGCGGGCGCTATCCTCGCCGCGGCGTCGAAGATGAAATTGGGTTCGGCGCCGCTGGAATTGTTCACGAGCGTGTTCGCCGGCTCGAGCGACGGGGGTCTCGCGGTCACGCGGACGCAATGGTCGGCCTTGCTCCGCGAGGCGCCGCTTTTGCGCGGGAAGGGAACTCTGCGAGGGCGCCCGGAGCGGCTGCCGGCGGGCGAGGTTTGGGCGCTCGGCAGCGACAAAGCGTTCAATCGTGACGGCAAAGGCGCCCGGGAAGATTTTGGGTCCGACGGAGGCCTGGAATACGCCCGGCGGCTCGTCGCAGCGGAGGTTGAGGCGAATCCCGCGGAGGTCGGCCCTCCGATCGACATCCTACGAATTTCGGATGACGGCTTGTGCTGGGTGGAAGTGAAGCCGGAGTGTGCGGCGGGCGTGGTCTTGTGTGACGGCGAGTAGAGATGTCCGGGACTAGCGTGTCCCAGCATGATAGAGTTCGAGGCGACACCAAAGTCCGGGAGGAACAGCATTCATGCAAAACAAAACCTATTCGCGACGGCAGGCGCTGCGTTGGGCGGGTTCTGTCGCGATGGCTTCGACCTTCTTGCCGATGGGCGGACGCTATCGAGTGTGGGCCCATCCCGCGGAGAAGAAGCTCGCCACCAGGGTGCTGGGCCGGACCGGCCGGGAAGTCACGACTTTCGGTCAGGCGGGCGGCAACAAGGTGATGTGGGATCTGCCGACCAACGAGGCGGTCAAGATCGTCGTCAAGGCCGTGAAGTCCGGAATCACCTACTTCGAGACGGCGAACAACTACCAGCTCAGCCAGCTCAACTACGGCAAGGCGTTCGAGGAGCTGAACCTGAAGCCGGGCGTGCCGGGCTACGACCACAACCTGCGCGGGCGGCTGTTCATCGCGTCGAAGACAGGCTTGCGGACGGGCGTGATCCGCGACGGTTCGGAACCGATCGGCTCGTCGTCGGGCGGCGGCAAGCTGGTTTTGGAAGACCTCGAGCGGTCGCTGACGCAGTTCTTCGGCGACGGCAAGGGCTCGATTCCCGAGAGCGCTTATCTGGACCTGATGCAGATCCACCACATCGGGAATACCGACGACGTGGACGCGTTCTACGAAGGCATCGACGATCCCGAGCATGCGCCGCGGGTCGGCGCGCTGGCGGTGCTGCTCGACTACCGCGACGGAACAAACCGCACCGGCACGAACCCGAAAGAGCGCAAGTGGATTCGGCATATCGGCATCACCGGCCATGAGAATCCGGCCGTCCACATGGAAGCGATCCAGCGCGACAAGAACCGCGTGCTCGATACGCTGCTGGTGGCGTGCAATCCGAACGACGTGCGCTACTTCTGCCACCAGACGAACTCGATCCCGGTCGCGCACGCCGCCGGCATGGGGTTGATCGGCATGAAGGTGTTCGCCGACGGCGTGATGTACGGACTCGAGCGCAAGTACGCCAGCCAGCCCGGCCAAAGCGTGCTGAGCGTCGGGCAGCCGGGCAAGGTGAGCTCGGAAGAGTTCCTGCACTACACGCTGAACGCCGACGGCATGACGACCGCCATCACCGGCATCGGGCTCATCGACGACAACAACGATCCGGACAAGGATCAGATTGTGGCCAACCTGGCGGCGTGCCAGACGGCTAAGCCGTTGTCGCCGCTCGAGAAGAAGGAGATCGAAGAGCGGACAGCCGCGCTGCACGGCACCCAGACGAACTTCTTCCAGAGGCCGTCGGTCGGCATGCAGCCGCCGCAGCAGACCGGCGTCCGTCGCCTCGACGACAAGAGCGTCGAAGTCACCTGGCACAACGCCTATGCGGCGGGTGACCCGCTCGAGCGGTATGAGGTGTGGCGGCGCGACGAGCGGGTGGCGGTGATCCCCTACAAGCCGCAGATCACCAAGGAGCCGTTCCGCTGGGTGGACGCCAAAGCTCCGGGCGGGCACATGGGCGGACTGTGGTATTCGGTTCGCGCCGTGGACGTCGCCGGTCACAGCGAAGCGTCGCTTTCGCAGCGAGCTTGAGGCTCACGGGTATTCCTCGCTCGGCCGGCCGGACCTGGGCAGTCGGATTGCAGGGGATTTGTGTCAGTTAGCCCGCTGGGGCGGTCGGCATGGCGCGAACACATCTCGAACGGCATCGGGTCGGCGTGGGCGGGTGGCTGCGCGCCGCCGTGCTGGGGGCCAACGACGGCGTCGTTTCCATCGCGAGTCTGGTGGTGGGCGTCGCAGCGGCTGATTCCGGGAGAGAGGCGATTCTCACGGCCGGGCTTGCCGGGCTCGTCGGCGGAGCTCTGTCGATGGCGGTCGGCGAATATGTCTCGGTGAGCTCGCAGCGCGACGTGGAGAGAGCGGATCTCGAGCGGGAGCGTCAAGAGCTTCGCACGCAGCCCGAGATCGAGTTGAGAGAGCTGACTGGGCTGCTGGCGGCCAAGGGAATGAGCCGAGAGACAGCGCAGGCGGCGGCCCGCGAACTAACGCAGCACGACGCGCTGGCGATTCACGCCGCGGAAGAATTAGGCTTCCAGCCGGACGCGCTGGCTCGTCCGTTGCAAGCGGCGAGCGTATCGGCGGTCGCCTTCGGACTCGGCGCGGCGCTGCCTCTTGCGGCGATGGGGCTTTCGCCGGAGGAGTTTCGGATCTGGGCCACGGCGGCCGCGACGCTGGTCGCCTTAGCCGGACTCGGCGCCTGGAGCGCGCAATTGGGAGGGGCGCCTCGGATGCCGGCGGTTGCTCGGGTGGTTCTGGGCGGCGCCGCCGCGATGGGGCTCACCGCGCTAATTGGGCATCTGTTCGGCGCAACCGCGGTTTGAAGCTTCTTCAAAGGACCTTGAACCGGTTACCGCCTAGCCATGCCAGAAAAGCGAGGACGCCGAGCGCGCCCGATAAAAGCGCGACGGGGTTCACTCGGCCAGTGCTGAAGATTCCTGCTTCGCACCGCAAGTCGACGAGACGGCGCCGATAGTCGTTCGCGGCGATATGGGCCACGCACGCCAAGCCCGCGGCGAACGACATCACAATCAGAGCTGAGCGGACGATGCCGGGGACATGAATTCCGGTCGCGGCCTGCCAAAGCGTGATCGTCGCCCAAACCGCTTCCCAGATCAGGCTGCCTGCCGAGACCGACAGCGTCGCGAATAGGAGCGCGGCGAACGGCAAGAGGCAGATTGTCCAAAACACGGCCCGGGACGGCGGCGGGAGCGGTCGCGCCGCACGTTCGTTTGACCGGCCGCCTTCCGGCTGAACACTCCGGCCCCCGCGGCGCAGGCGCTTGCTCAGAAAGTCGCCAGCGGCGGAGAAGGGCGTGACAGCCAAAAGGCAACCGGTCAGCAAGGCGCCCCCCCAGACGCCTTGCCCCGCCGACTCCCATCCTCCCGATTCAAGCCATCGTCCAAGTTGATACGTGAGCACCGCGAGGGCGCCGGCGAGCATGTAGAACCCGATTCGCGGAACGGGCCCGGCTTTGCGCGATGCGACGAGCGGCGTTTGAATCACCCCGATCGTCAGCGCCAAGCTGCCAATGAGTGTCGTGAGATCGAGAAGCGGCATGATGCAGATGACGTTCCGACGACCTACCGCGCCAGGGCGACCTGACGGATATTGAGGCTCGCGTTGGGGTTGAGGGTCATCTTGATGGCGGCATTGCCGGACAGTTCGAGCACATCGACGTCAATCATCCCGATCACTCGCGTCGTACTGCCGGGCGTGCCCTGCAAGCTCAGCCGTTGATAGAGAGCGGGATTGCCGTCCATTACGGTCTTGGTGTTGCTCAAATAGATGGTCCCGCGCAGCGTGAGACCGCCCCCGCCATGCAGGTCGTGAACCATGGTGTAACTCGGCGCGATGCGGCGCCCGAAGAAAAGCACGCCCTTGTAGGGGCCGGTGTCCGAAGCTCCCAGCAGACAGTTGCCAGTGCACGTCAAGCCGTCGGGATACGTGTAGGAGTAACTAACGCCTGAGGTCTGCCCTGCGTTGGCGGAGATGTAGAAAATGTCGCTCGCCTTCGTGGGCGCGTTATAAATGATCATGCCGCAACCGGTCTCCGTGGCCGGATCCGTGCACGGTCCCGGAGCCATGTGCGCTTGGCCGTTCGCTACGATCTCGAAACCGCCTCCATCCATGTAGTAGACGCCGGGCTCGAAGAGAACCATGTTGTTCTTAATCGAGATTCCGCCCACGTACTTTCCCGGATGGTAGAGGACACAGTTCTGCCCAACGGGGAGCGGACAGCCTCCGGTTTGTCCGGGTTGGCTCCCCGGAGGGGTCCTGAGAGGCACCGAAGCTCCATCGATTTCCGGGACCGCGTCAAGTAGCGGATCGGCGATGGGCGAAGCGGGCTGCAAATAGTCGCCGGTCGTGCCCAGACTTATAGTGCCGGGGTAAACCGTAGGGCCGCCGAAATCGCCGAAATCCGCCCCGGTTCCATTGCAACTCGTTGGACTCACAAAGCCCACTGGGCCGGCCTTGCTCAAGTCGACCACGCTTGCGGCGCCTCGAATGTCAATCGACCCGGAGTTGCTCGAATTGACTTGGATGCTCTTGGTCGGGCCGCCGCAGATCGTAACCGTCGGATTGCCGTTGATGAAGAAGGAACCGGGCAATGTCGGGTGCAGGACGATGATCGGGACCGGCGAGAAGACATCGGTGATGACCGCGATCGCGCGCGCGGTAACGGCCGCCGGGCCCGCACCCACCATTTGAATGAAGCCGGTGTTGACGGTTCGCGTGACGGTCACGCCGATCGCCGCGGGGCTGTCATCGGCGCTGAGCGAGACGCCGGGAACCGATGCGGGAAAGTCGACCGAAACGACATCCTGCGCCGTACGGCTAAAGCCGTGGTAGCGGGCGTAAACGCAGGGCGTTCGCGAATCGGTCGCCGTAGTGCAGGTGAAGGCGGCCGATCCGAAGCTGTTGCCGAACGCAGCCGTGTTGGTGCTGTTGAAGGCGCTCATGATGGCCGCCTCGGCGGCCGCATCGGCGGCGGACTGCGCCAATTGCCGCTGCACGAAGAGGATGCTGGAATCGATAGCGAGTCCAATGCCTCCGAGCAAGAACGTGCCCGCTGCAAGCAGGAAGATCAGAGCGGCTTGACCGCCGCGACGATGTCCTCTCATCACACGCCTCCCGTCAAAAGACAATGATTCCCTCTGTCTGGGAACCCATCGAAACGTTCAAGGGCAAGACCATAAAAGGGTCATAGGGATAACTGACGCGAACGCGCACGCGCGACCCCGGCGCATTCGCCGTGGCGCCTCCCGTTGGATAGTCGACGATCACCGTAAGCTTGCTCAGGTCAATCAAGGAATTGCTCATGTAGTTGCGGGCGACGGTCTCGACTTGGGTGGTGTCGCTCGGACCGCTGGGACCGTTGACTCCCGTCCCCGAGTTGGTGCTGCCGTGGACCGACGCATAGCGCACGGCCACGCGTGACGCATTGGCGAGCGAGTCGTACACAAGAAGCATGCGACACAGCTCGAACAACGCGAGCAGCGTGAAGATCAGAAGGAAACAAACGATGGCGAACTCGACGAGAGCTTGTCCGGTGGTCTTTGGCCTCGTTGGCGATGTTTGCCTTTTCATTGCAGCATCCTCATAACCGACTGTCTCTGAATCAACTGGGGCGGGGGCGACAGGGGGATCCCGAGAACGGGCACGGTGAATAGGGCGATGTACGGCTCGTAGTCGTACGCGATATCCACCCAGGCCATCACGTAGAGCGGAGACTCCGTTCTGGCGTCCAGCGGCGGGTTCGTGTATGTCCCCGTGCCGAACGTGTTGCAGACGGGAGTACCGGTGGCCTTGTCCTCGCGACAAGCGCGCACGGCCAGGCTACTTTTGTTGAGAAGAGGCAGCGTATCCTTGGTGATCAGATCGTGAATCAAGGCCGCAGAGGGCGGGGCCGGACCTCCGACGGAGGCGCCCGCGAGCACCCAATATTGCGAACCGTGGCGAGCGGCATTCACCACCGTGATGCCGGCGTAAAACAATCCCGCGAAGTTGACCACGTTCGCGATCAACAGCACCATAAACGGGAAAACGAAAGCGAACTCGACGAGCGATTGTCCCTCCCGCCGGTCCCTTCTTTCAACTGAGTCTTTTTTCATGACGCACCGTTGCTCGCCACTTGTCGGACACGGTCACTCCGCTCATTCTCGATCGCGACTTGCGATTGCAGGTTGAGTTCCTTGAGGTGGTGAGGACTCCAAATCGAGATCTCATCCCCCCGGCGAGTTTGCGACGCGTAAATGGTTCTCACGGGCAATTCCAATACGCTCGCCGCATCGGCTCGAAACGGCGTCATACGAAACGGTCCGACGTTTTCCACGATGTCAAGCACCTTGAAGTTCCGGTCCAAGTAGACGACATCGATGGGAATCATCATTCCGAACGTATGCACTCCGTGGGAGGGCACCAACCAAACGGCGTGGTCGGTGCCGACCGCTCGATAGCCCAACATTCCCTTCAGTCTGCCGACAAGATTGTCAGCGACCGTGGTGTTGAGGCTCAAGAAAGACTGCCGTGTCCTGTTAAAGACACAGACCTGGACCTTGGGCATAGCAGGCGCTGCCTCTGTCAACGAAGCCAAAGAGATTGCAGGCTAAGGGGGGACGTCCCGCAGCCCGTCTTGCGCGGTCGAGCCTAGTAAACCCGGTTGCGTCTGCGCTGTATCAGAATGAGCAGCACCACGACGAATCCGACGGCTGCGATCACGCGAATCATTGTCACGCTATCCATTTGTTTTTTCTCCTTAAGGGTGAGATGCGTACTTTCAAACTGCGCTCCTTAAAAGACCTCCTTCATCGCGTCGATGATCTTGATGAAGGACGGCCCCAGAGCGACCACAAACAAAGAAGGAAAGATACAAAAGACCAAAGGAAAGATGAGCTTCACCGTCGTTTTGGCGGCGATCTCCTCCACCTCTTGCCTGCGCTGAGTCCTTAGCGACGCCGAATGGACGCGCAAGGCGGAGGCGAGACTTGTTCCGAACTGGTCGGTCTGAATCAGCATCGCAACGAATTCGCGGATGCTCTCGACGTCGGTCCGGTCGCCCAGATTTCTCAGCGACTCCGTGCGCGTCTTGCCCGCCCGTTGTTCGAGATTGACCAACGTAAGCTCCTCGGCGATTTCGGGTCGGCTGCTCCTCATCTCGTCGGCGACTCGCAGCAGAGCCTGGTCGAGCCCAAGGCCGGCCTCGACGCAAACGGTCAGCAAATCGAGAACTTCGGGAAGCGCCAGACGCAGCTCGAACTGGCGCTGGCGAATCTTCCAGCCCAGCCAGAAGTCCGGCGCCAAAAAGCCCAGCGCGAGCGCGAGCGAATAGACGAAGAAGGCGTTTTCTCCGTAAAGGCCCATCACGGTCGCCAGCGCCGCCAGACTGAGCGGCACGACGACCTTCGCCGTGTACAAAAACGCCAAGTGGCTGTTGCGGCGGTAGCCGGCGAGTTGGAGTCGCCGCTGGGAGACGGTGATTTCCTTCGGGCTCTTGGGCACCAGCCGCTGAATCGGATCGAAGAGGGCGGCCAACTTGTCGCTGCGAGCGTACGGCGAGTCGTCGTCAAGGGACGGCGCTTCGGCCGTGCGCCCGGATCCCGTCAAGCGGGACAGTCGGGACGACACCGTGAGTCGATAGCTGACCAGCAGGATGCCGCTGGCTACCAGCAGAAAGATCGAAATGAAGGTGATTACGGCAAGGCTCATGATCTACCCCTCTACACGCGAATGCGAATGATCTTGCGGATCAGCAGGGCTCCCACCGTCGTCAGGACAGCGGCGCCGTAAAGCATCCGGACGCCCCGGTCGTCTTTCCACAACACAGAGATGAAGTCCGGCTTCACCAAAAACAGGGCAACGCCGTAGAAGACCGGCAGCAACGCGAGAACCCAGCCCGTCAGCCGGCCCTGCGCGGTGTGGACGCGGATTTGCCGTTTCAAACGATAGCGCTCGCGTATGACGGTTGCGGTGTTCTCGAGCACCTCCGCCAGATTGCCGCCGGTTTCGCGTTGTATCAGGATGGCGGTGACCACGATGTGAACGTCTTGCACCGGCACGCGTTCGCTGAGATTGGTCAGCGCGTCGCGCAGATCGAGCCCGTAGTTTTGCTCGTCGAACGTGATTTCGAGCTCTCCCCCGATCGGGTCCGGCAGTTCCTTCGCGACCATTTCGATCCCCGCGATCAGACCGTGGCCGGCGCGTAGCGCTCTGACGATGAGGTCCAAGGCCTGGGGAAGCTGTCGCTCAAAATGCTGCAGCCGGCGTGAGCGGTGATGCATCACATAGGCGATCGGGCAAAAGGCCGCGAGCGCTCCGAATCCGACCGCAAACAGCCAGAAACTGGTCCTCCAGTAGGCGAAGATCGCTCCCAAAACACCCAAGGCGGCGCAGCGCAGAAGAAGGTCGATCGGAGTCCACTCGATGCGGCTCTGAGTCAACAGATTCTGGAGCGTACGGAATGCGTCAAGGTCGCGAACGATCCGATCGACGATCGGCAACGAACCCTCGAGCTCCTCACGCAGCAAACTGACCGATTCGTTTTCGGGATTGCGACGTTCGGCCATCCTCAGGCCTTTGAGACGCCTCTCGATTTCGCGCTTGCGATTGCGGTCTTCCGTGCCGAGCAAATACGTGGCGGCGATGACCGCACCGAATACGACCAGGAACGTGAAGCCGACGACTAGTAGAGATGCGGTCATAGTTATCTCCTGCGCTATCCCCGGCGAGGGGGTTAGGCGACCTCCATCGGGCGCTCGAACATTTCGTGGGAGAGGTGACCGCCGGTCGCGCGAATCTGTTCGAGGAACTTCGGGCGGATGCGGCTGGGTTGGAACGAGCCGATGACCTTGCCGTCGGCGCCCAGCCCTTTGCGCGCGAAGGTGAAAACGTCCTGCATGGTGATCAGATCCTGCTCCATGCCCGTGATCTCGCAGATCTTGACGACTTTGCGGGTGCCGTCGCTCATGCGACTGAGCTGCAATACGATGCCGATCGCGGACGCAATCTGTTGCCGTACGGCGCGGTCCGGGAGATTTAGGCTGGCCATCGAAATCATCGACTCCATGCGCGATAGCGCATCGCGCGGGGAGTTGGAGTGGATGGTGGTCATCGACCCCTCGTGACCGGTGTTCATGGCCTGGAGCATGTCGAACGCTTCGTCGCCGCGAACCTCGCCGACCACGATGCGGTCGGGTCTCATGCGCAGGCTGTTGATGACGAGCTGACGCTGACGGATCGCACCCTGGCCTTCGATGTTGGCCGGGCGGGTTTCGAGTCGAACCACGTTTTCCTGCTGAATTTGCAGTTCGGCGGCGTCCTCGATCGTGATGATGCGCTCATTGGCCGGGATGGCCTTGGAGAGCATGTTGAGGAAAGTCGTCTTGCCGCTGCCCGTTCCTCCGGAAATCAAGATGCTGATGCGAGCCTTGACGGCGGCTTGCATCAATTCGAGCATCTCGGGAGACAGACAGCGCATGTCGAGCATCTCTTGGGCGCTGACCGGGGCGCGGCCGAAGCGACGAATCGACAGCGCCGGGCCGTCGAGCGCGAGCGGAGGGATCGTGGCGTTGACGCGCGAGCCGTCGGGGAGACGCGCGTCGACCATGGGAGACATTTCGTCGATGCGGCGGCCGACGCGAGAGACGATGCGCTGAATAATCTGCATCAGGTGGGCGTTGTCGCGAAAGCGAACGGGCGCCTTCTCGAGCCTGCCGCGGCGTTCGATGTAAACCTTGGACCAGCCGTTCACGAGAATGTCGGAGATCGTCTCGTCAGCGAGCAACGGCTCCAGCGGTCCCAAGCCGAACACCTCGTCGGCCAGCTCGCCCTTCAGGCGCAGCTTCTCCCCCGCGTTGAGGGGGACGCGGTCCTGCTCTACGATTTCGACGATCAACTCTTCGATCGCAAGGCGGGCTTTGTCGTTGTCGCTGCGGCCGAGCTTCTCGAGGTCGATCTTGGCGAGAAGCTTCTTGTGAACTTCCGCTTTGAGCTTTATGAAATCCAGGTCTTGCATCGATTCCTCACTTCTTGCCCGAGCCGGTCAAGAAACCCCAGGCGCTCGACCTGCGAACAGGCTCCGGCTTGCCGCACGCCTGGCGGGCCATGTCGCGCAGCACCGGCAGAATCGGAGAGCGGGTCTCAAACAAAGAAACCCCGCGGTTCAACGATTCGAGCACGCGTTGGTAGTCGTTCGGCACTCTCCAAACCTTATGGGGCTCGAGGGTGCGCGCGACGCTCGCCTCGTCCATGCCGTTCTTGCTGCGCGAACGATTGAGCACCAACTCGATCTCCGGGACGCGGCCTTTCTGAGCTTCCGTGAATGCGATGAGTCTCTTCGCATTTCGAGCTGAGGCGATGTCCGCGGAGACGACGAGATATACGCGGTTGGCCCGGCTGAAAGTGTGATGCATCAAGTACGACGACGCCGGGCCGCCGTCGAGCACAACGTACGGGAAGCCTTTCGTCATCACGTCGAGCAGTGACGTGAAGTCGCCGTTGGGAATGGTTTGAAGGGAGGCGAACTCGTCGGGCCCGGGCAGCACGGACACACCGGAGGAGTGCTCGACCATGATCGCCTTCAAGAAGTCGCGATCCATGCGGTCGATGCTTTTCAGTGCGTCCTGCATGCTGAACTTGGGCTCGAGGCCGAGGGAAACGCCGACATCCCCCAGATGCAAGCTGAGGTCGCCGAGCGCGACGGGCTCACCCGACTCTTCGCGTAACGCTATTGCGAAGTTCGTAGCAAGGGTGGTTGTGCCGACGCCCCCTTTCGATCCCCAAAAAGCGAAGATTTTCGGCGCTTGGGATTTGGAGACCGCACTCGCGGACCGCGGGGTCGCGGCGGGAGCGGCGAGCGCCTCGGCGAGTTGACGCGGTTCGGGCGGAAACGCGAGATACTCCCGGGCGCCGGCGCGCATGGCCTTGACGGCCAGCATCGCATCCTTGCCGCTCGAGCAGACGACGATCGGAACCTCGGGATGCGAGGCGGCGACGTGTTCGATCAGGGCAAGGGCGTCCTCTTGATTCCCATCGAGGTCGACGACGAGGGCGTCAAATGAATAATCCCTGAACGCGGCCACAGTTTTGCTGTAGTCGCCTGCAATTATAGTTTTCGCCGCCGCCGCACGGAGACTGTCGGAAAGAATCTTGCATCTCTCCGTGTCCTGCGCTGCGACGGCGACTGCCAAAGTGTCCGGCAATTGGTATTCCCCTCGGTTCGGCCTCCACGCGACGCGAACACGCACCTTCACAGCAAACTATTGGAGCGGGACGTCGATCTGGCTGACGCTGGAGCCGCGAATCATCATGACCGGGGCGGAAGTCGGCTCCGGGGGCGCCACGACAACCGGGGCCGGCGCGGGCGCGGAAGTGCGCACTGCGGGCCGCGGGGCGGGCTTGGACGGCGGCATGGCGTTGGCGTACAGTTCCCGCCGATTGACCATCGGGCCGCCCTTGTTGTCTTCACTGGTCGGCTTGTCGGAAGGGTTGCGCAGAATCAGTTGGATGCGTCCTTCGCTTGCGGCGAGGACGACGCGGGCGGAATCTTCCGGGCTGCATAGCAGAGTAACGACGTTGACTCTCTCGGGCTTGCCGTCGGCGTCCGGCTGAATCTTCTGCCCGGCCGCCAACACCTGAACGTCCTCGAGAATCGTCTGCGTGACTTGCTCGCTCCCGCTCTGGCTGGGCATGCCCGTCAGCATGACGTCGACGCGGGAACCGGCGATCACGAACCCGGCGACGGCGACCACCTCATCGACGCGGATCGATACGGCGCGCATGCCTTCGGTAATCACGGCGCCAAGTCCGGCTCCGGAGCCCTCCGGCGCGAGTTTGCTGAGCAGCAACGGCTCGCCGTTGAAGACGGGGTAAATCAGAGGTCTGCCGATCACGTCGTCCGGCGACGAGACGGAGCCAGGAGGCTCGGCGTCGCCCGACCAGCGCACTGTCTTCAGATCGGGAGGGGTCAGCGGCACGCCGATCGGCAAATCATGGGCGGCGACGACGACTTGGCGCGTCGACGCGTCAGCCGCCGGCGTCATTGCGAGCTTGTTATAGACGAAATAGCTCGCGCCGAGAGCGACGACAAGGGCCGCCGCGAAAGTGAAAAGCAACCGAAACTGATTCATGACGCTCCCCTACCAGACAAAGAACGAAATCAGAGCGCCGACGGCGATCGCCGGCGCATAGGGCATTGTGAGCGGCTCGCGATCTTCGGGCGATACGATCAGCCTTTCGCGAGCCGCTAACGGGTTGTAAATGACTTGAGCCGCTCCGGCCAATGAGCGCCGCAGCATGCCCTTTGAAAGGGCGTAACCGACGGCGAGCAGTCCGCCCGCCACCGCGGTCCAGGTCAGGGCATAAAGCGTCTGAACCGGACCAACCCACAAACCGAAGGCCGCCATCAACTTGCTGTCTCCCGAGCCGAGTCCGCCGAAAATCACTAGCGGCGCTGTCACCAACGCCGCCACGGCGAGTCCAGCCATGCCTTCGTAAATCTGGGTTCCGCCGGCCGCGAACCGCACCGCGAGTCCCGCGGCGAAGTACGCGCCTACGAGCCAGTTCGGTATTCGCCGCGTGCGGGCGTCGATGACCGCGGCCGCGAGGACCGTAACCAACGACACCCAGAAGGCAAGTGTGGGAGATTCAATCATTTCGGGCGCCAAGGAAACGCGCGTCCCCGCATTCGAGGCGCGCGTCCGCCAGGTAACTCGATTCTCGAGAACTAGGTGCTCATCGCCGAGTCCAATTGGGCGGCGATGTTGCTGAACGCGTTGTTGATGCCGTTCGCCAGGAAGTTCATGCCGACGACCGCGGCGAAGCCGATCAAGGCTACTGCCAGGGCGTACTCGACTAGATCCTGCCCGGCTTCGTCCTTCAGGCGTTGCAGCAAAACTGCGATTTTAATCATGTTGGGTGTTCCTCCGTTCCTCTACCGTTGCGGTAGTCGGACCTCAACGGCCCGACGGTCGCCATGGTATGCAGGCGGGGCGCCAAATCTAGGTGCAACGGCTTAATACGTTGTGGGCATGGGTCTCAGGACGGGAATGAAAAACGCTGTGGTCTCTCTGAGTACTTCCGTACACTTGGCCGCGGCCTGATTGTGTACGGGCGTACACACCTTTCTCGAAATTCAGGGAAAGAGTGGAGCGGAATCTGGGCGGAAGTCGTTGGAGCGCTCAGATCGAACCGTGGCCCCCATTACTCTTGTCGGCGGCGTGAGCCCTGTATTCCGGGTTGCCTTGGCTGCACCCGGGCAGTCCCGCCCCTGCCGCATCGAGCTGGGGCGCACAGGACTCCCTGATTGGCGCCTGGCTTGCCCTGGGAATGAGGACGAGTGGGTGAGCGACGAAATCGGCGACTGCTGCGAATCCTGTCTTGGCTGATTGCGGCGCAGGTGTCGTTCCAGGTGCTCTCCCAGTTGTGGGGCTCCTTCCCGGGGGATTCGCCCTCCTATTATTTCGCCGCGCGCCTGACGGCTGCAGGCGAAGTCCGCCGGCTCTACGACCCGGACGCGATTTCAAAGCAGTGGGAGGATCTGGCCGCGCAAGGCGTGCCGACCGAGTTATGGCGGCATGAGAACTATTTCCTGCGCCCGCCCTTCGCTGCGTTCCTGTACTGGCCTCTATCCTTGTTTTCTTTCGCCTGGGCGTGGAAGTTGATGTTGCTCGTCAGCCTAGCCGGCGTGGTTTGCATCGCTTTCGCGTTTCCCAAGTGGTTTGAGGCGCGAGTCCAGTTCCGCGACTGGACGCCGTGGGTTTGCGCTTATTGGCCTTTCATTTACGCAATCCGACAGGGGCAGGACACAGTGCCGCTGGCTCTCCTAGTCGGGCTCTCGATTCACCTGGTTCTGAAGGACCGCCCGCGCATCGGCGGTGCGCTGGGCGCGTTGGCGTTGGTCAAGCCGCATCTGACGTTGGGGTTGCCGCTGGCCTATGCGATTTCAGGAAAACGGCGGGCCGCATTGTGGTTCGCCGTGGGTGCGCTGCTTCTAGGGTTCGTGTCTGTGGCCGCCGTTGGACCCCAGGGCATCCGGCAGTGGATCGCCTTGGCGTCGTCTTCATCGGTTGAAATCAATTTAGACAGGATGGACAACGTTCGGGGTCTGGCGGCTTTGTGGGGTTGGGGCCCCGCAGGGGCGATCGCGCTCTCATCTGCGCGGGCTTGCTGCCGATCCTCGCCTGGGGCGACTTTCGCGAGAGACTAGCGGCGGTGTTGCTGGCGGCGCCGTTGCTGGCTCCGCACACCTACACGCAGGATTTGGCCCTCTGGGCGGTTATCCCGTTTCTCGACCCGGACTGCCGCTTCCTTCGATGGGCCGTTTTCGTGCCCTGGATGTACTTGGCGGTGGGCGCGGGGAGAGAGAACTGGATCGTGGTCCCGCTCGCGACGGCGTATATTTGCCTGTTGGCGACTCGAGCATGGTCCCGGCGGCGAGCGGGCGCCGTTGACGTCGAGTTCCCGCAGGCCGTGCTGAGGAGACCGTAGCCTTGGCATTGCGACAAGGAAAAGAGGCTTCAGGCTCCGCAGCCGTTCGATTCTCTCCGGTGCTGCGGCTTTGGGCAGGCGCGAGCCGTGGCGCCCGCGAAACGAGAGGCTCGCCGCAGACCTTTCAAGAGACCTTGGACGACCGCCGGAGCAGCTACCTCCCAAACGCTTGGCAGACGCTCTTGGTCGTTGCGGTCTGGCTCCTTTTCAATCCTCAGTAGCCGAATACTTTGAAGAGAGGCTTGAGCGCTTCTGTTTTTGCTGTCGCGAGGTCCGCCCCAGGGAGACTGATCCAAGTCAGCGTTCCGTCAGGAACGAATCGGCAGAACAGGTTTCGTGCTTGATTTCGGTTCTCGTCGGTCCCCGCGACGATGATCACTGTAGTCGGTTTTCCTTCGGGAGCGTGGTGCAGCTCAAGCGTTTGGCGGCCGCGGGAGGCAAATATTCCCGGACCGTCAGCGAAGACGCTTCGCGGGGCCTCCGTAACTAAGTACTCCGGAAGGTAATAGCCGACGTGCCGGAAGCCTAAGAAGTGCTCATCGAACCCAATCACGAGTGTTTCATCCGGGGAGAACCCGGCCCGAACCGCCGTGACCACTTCATGCAATCTCGACTCGAAGTTTCTCATCGATCGGAACGAGAAGTAGAGGGGACTATCCACGAACACGATAAGGCTCACAAGCCCGGCGGCGGCGAGCCCTGCCTGAAAACGGCCGACATGGCGTTTAGGACTCTTGCCGAACCGATCAATGATCGCTCCGGTTCCGGCGAATAACGGCGGAGCTATGACCAATAGGTAGCCGCAGTTGACGAAAATAAAATAAATCAAAGTGAAGAAAAGGAGGCCGGGACCAAGCCAAGTATTGAAAAATACGCGGCGGTCCTCGTTGGGGGACGGAGGAGGCGCCGGGGCCATCAGGTAGAGCGCGAAGCCGCCTAGGCAGAACAGCAGCGCTATCACCATCGTGGCAAGTCTCGAGACCGCCATCATCGCTGCATCGAGCGGACTGAAGTCGAGGACGGTGTGGGCGCCGCCCACTCTTTCCCAAAGCGCGGACAGCGGGCCCCAATAGGCCTCGATTCCACCCGAATCCGCAATCATCGGAACGAACCACGCAAGGCACCCGAGTGCGAAGAGCGTCAGCGCTTTAAGCTTTTCGCGGTTTTGGACTCGTGTCAAACTAAGCAACCACAACGGTCCGAGAAACAGGATTGACGACTGGCGGAAGCCGACCGCCGCGGCCAACGAGACAGCGCTGACGGCGGCATTGTTCGCGACTCCTGTGTACGTCCGCCAGCAAAGCAGTCCGACTATCGCGGCAAACAAGAACTCGACAATGTAGATGAGGGGCGCCGATCCATGGAACCAAGCCAACGGGGAAAGCGTGAAGACGATGGCGGCGTACCTTCCAGCGCGACCTCCGTACAAGGCGTCGGCTAGCTGGTAAATCGCCACGACGGCGCCCGAACTTGCGATGATGCTGATCGCAACCAGCGCACTGTTGGCGTCGCCGAGCAAGTGGGTGAATATCCTGCCCGCCAAGATGTAGAGGTAATAGCCGGGGGGATGCGGCTGATGCAAGAAGGGGTCGAACTTCTTGATCCCGAGCGCATAATTCACCGAGTCGAGATCGTAAAGGACTCGGCTTCGAAACGCGAGGCGTGAAAGTGCGACTGAGAACGACCAGCGCAATCTGTTCCTTGGTCCTGCGAGTCATTGGCGGCTGGTTGCTTGCAGTTCGGGCGCCGATCGTTGTCGCGTCGAGTCGAGGCTTGTTTTTGAGGCCTGATCGATCGACCCGGTCTGTGCGCTGTGCATTGTCGCTTCGACCGGTGGCCGACGCACCAGGATGACCGCTTGGTCGTCGCGATAGATTTTGCAGCGCAGGATTGACCGCTTTGTCGTCGCGATAGATTTCCCGCCATCCCGGCAGCTCCAGCATGACTCTCGCAGCGGGGGTCTCCAAATGGAGCAGACAGTAATCGATCTTGTACTTATCGGGCAGCAGGGTCGGAGATTCCTGGATGCCCCACCACCGCATGTAGTCCCCGAGGACGCCTGTCCAGTCGAAGATGTCCGCCCGCCCGTCGACGAAGACCTTCTGCTCCGGCAGGGCCCAGATTAGATAGCCGCCCCAGGCGTAGTGGTTGAGCATCCGACCCGTGATTCCCTCACGCCGGATGAAGTCGACAGCCTTGGTCGGATTGGTCGCTTCGATCTGAGTCGTGATTTCCCCGGTAGTGGGAACGCTGACGGCGCAGCTCGCCAGCGCTACGGCCATCATGGAGGCGTTCAGCTTGGGGAAGTCGCGCCGCGGATCCCAGCCCCGCCAGAGATCCGCCAGCAGTCGACAAAGGATGGGCGCCGCGACGATTCCCAAGACGAATACCATGCGGGAGTGTTGAGTCGCTAACACAAAGCCGACTCCGAGCAGCCCCGCTTCGACGAGACGCAGTCTCTTCATGCGCAACAAAAGCAGCGACACGATGACCGTCGCCAGGACGAAGACGCCCATGCCCCGCGATTGCGAAAAGTCGAGCGGCCTCCACTCGTCAATCGACTTGAGGTTGTCGGTCTGCTCGAAATACAGATTGAAGGGATAGGTCGCCAAATCAAAGCCGACCGGGTTCACCATGAGCGCCGCGACGGACAGCAGGGACGCCCACAACAGCGTCCTTTGTTTCGCAGGCGCCCATGCCTCGGCCTCCAGCAGTCCGACGCTCCCTTCGAGGCGCGCCGTGAGGTTGAACAGGACAAGCACGCCAAGGCCGAATGCGAATGACCCGTGGCAGTTGACCCAAACGGCGAAGACGGCCGGCAGGCCCCATAGCCAACGCGACGAACGCGTCCTGCCCAACTCGAGCAAGATCAGCTCGACGACCAGGAATAAGTGGCCAACCAACAAAGGCCGAATGCCAAAGCTGGCTGTGGCAAAGAACCAAGCGACCATGCCGCCGACCAGCGCCACTTTGGCGTTACCCGAGTAGAGGGCGCTCAGGCCATAGACCCCGACATAGATCAAGGCCATCGCGGCGCCGAACCAGATCATCAGCCCGCGGTATCCGCCAAGGCGGTAGGCGCCGTAAAAAACGGTCTCGACCAGCCATTCGTGGGGGATCCATTCGTGTTCGCCGGTGGTGTACGAGAGCGTGTCGCTGCGCGGCAGCTCCCCCTGCGTCCAGATCATCTCGCCGACCTTGAGATGCCACCAGAGATCCGGATCGTTGAAGCGACTTCTGGCCGACCAAAACGACAGCGCGCAGAACAGACAGGCCAGCATGGCCGGAAAGGAGAATACGAAGCGCCACCAAGCCGGGCGAATTGATTCGGAGGTTGGCAACGCCTCGCCCGACGACATCATGTCATGCTCCGCCGCTCTGGAAATTCCGCCGACAGGGGCATGCGGATATAATCGCGACAGCCCTGACGGAAAACACGCGTTCGAAGGCGGCCAGCGGCGGCGGCACGGCGAATGCCGAGAGGGCGCCCGAGGACAAAAGACTTGTCGGAGCGGAAGAAGCGGTCGCCATTCTCGATTCCCTTTGTCGCCGTTTGGACGTTCATGTTGTGGACGTCCCTGAATTCTACACCACCGCCTTTGACCGACTTCCCGAGCTTCTACCTGGCGGGCGCCGTACCGCTGGAGGCGGTCCATGACCCGCTTGTGATCAAGGCCGAGGGGTGGAGGCGCCTCTCGAGCATCGACGTTCGTTACTATCCGCCGTATCTGCGGCCGGCGATCTTCGCGTTGCCTTTACGTTTGCTGGCCGCGATGGATTACCGGTCGGCGCTACCCGCGTTCATCGTGATTCAGTTTCTTGCGTTGGCCGCGGCGCTGATCCTGATTCAGAGGATTTACGATCTGCCGTCTTGGACGATGCTCCTTGGTTTGGCGTGGTCTCCCAGCATATCGATCGCTATGACGGGGCAGGACCCCAACACGATGCTGTGTCTCTTCGCAGCCTGCCTTGCGCTGCTGGCTTCCTCACGGGACGCTCTCGCCGGCGCCGTTCTGGGGATTGGGATGTATAAGTTCCATATTGTCTTGCTGCTCGCCGCCGGGCTTCTCGTCGCCGGGAGAAGACGGGCCTTCGCCTCGTTCAGCCTCGTTGCCGGTCTTGTGGCGGCCGCGAGCATGTTGGTGAGCCCGATAGAGAAATACTTCGACGTCCTTGCTCACTACAAGGCATACACGATCGGTTTCGGGCTGCCCGAGATGGTCAGTCTGCGCGCGTCGACAGCCGCGGTCGGTTGGCCGGCGGTCTACTTCATACTTGCGCCGGCGATACTGGCAATCTGCCTTTATGGTTTTCGTGTGCTTCCCATCGAGCAGGCATTTGCGCTCGCGGCTCTCGGGTCGCTGGTAGCGGGGTTTTATGTCAATTGGTATGACGGCGCGCTGGCGCTCTTTGCCTGCGCCGCGGGTGTGCGATCAAGAAATTGGATTGTCGTCGTCCTGACAATCGTGATGGCCTTTTGGTGGCGGCTATGGAGCGAGCCGTTCCGACCGCTTCTAGCGCTGATGCTATTGCTGATGTGGTGCGCCTTCGCCGCGCAGGCGCTGCGATCAACGCGCCGAGCAAAGTCGTCGCCCGCGGCCGGCTAGTCCGCCCAAACTGTTCTCAAGCGCCGCCGCGACGACTCTCAGGCGATGCGGCTGCTGCTGTTTGCTTCGTCCGGCTGTCCATCACGTTCGGCGGAGCGCCGTAGGATTCGATGTAGGTAGGACCGTGTGATGCCCAGCTTTTGGGCGGCCAAGGACTTGTTGCCGTCGCACTGGGCCAAGGCTTGCTCGACGACTCGCACTTTGAGATCCTGCATCTGCTCTTCAAAAGAGCCCGACATGGGCGTCGGCGCCCCCTCGGGAACATCGACCGGCTGCGGGCCCGACGACAACGCCTCCTCGATGCAGTCGCGGCTTACTTCCTCGGATTCGGTAAGGATGGCCGCGCGCTGGATCACGTTTTCGAGCTCGCGGACGTTGCCGGGCCAGTCATGCTTGAGAAGCAGGCGCAACGCCTCTCCCGAGATACGCTCCGCTTGGACGCCGTATTGCTCCGAGTAGCGTTGCAGAAAATAGCCCGCCAACTCCGCCAAGTCCTCGAGTCTCGCGCGCAGCGGGGGAACCTCGATCTTCACCACGTGCATGCGGTAGTACAGGTCCTCGCGAAAGTCGCCGCTCTGCACCATCTCCTCGAGGTTCTGGTGCGTCGCGAACAGCAAACGCGCCGTGAGATCGAGCGGGCGGTTGGCGCCGATCCGCGTGTATTGCCGCTCCTGCAAGACTCGCAGCAGCTTGACTTGAGTGTGCGAAGAAACCTCGCCGATCTCATCGAGGAAAAGCGTGCCGGCGCCGGCCGCTTCGAAATAGCCCTCGCGAGTGCGCTCAGCTCCGGTAAAGGCCCCGCGCTCATGGCCGAACAACTCGGCCTCCACTAGCGTTTCCGGCACGGCCCCAAGCGACACCGCAACGAATTGCTTGGTCTTGCGGCGGCCCAAGTTGTGGACCGCGCGCGCGACAAGTTCCTTGCCGGTTCCGCTCTCGCCTCGAATGACTACGTTCACGTCCAAGTCGGCGACGCGGCGAATCATCTCGAAGACGCGGCGCATGGCGGCGCTCGAGCCGATCAAACGGTCAAAGGGCGTGGCCCACGGGCGTTCGGTCGCTTGAAGCTGCTTGCGCAGACGCGAGTTTTCGTAGGCGGCGCGGATGGCCGTCTTGAGCTCGGTCAAGTGCGGAGGCTTGCGAACTTGCGAATTAGCTCCTCGCTCGACCAGTTGAATCGAGTCCGAGCGATCGGCATCGTCGGCCATCACGATCACGGGCGTGCCGTGCTCGCGACACTCCAGCACGAAACTCAGGCTGCTCTCGAAAGAGGAACGACAACTGCTGTGGTCGAAGACCACGACATCGGAGGTGTCTTGCCGGAGCTGAGACAGAGCCGACTCCGCGCGTTTCTCCTTGGCGATCGAGTAGTCTCCGCCCAGCGCGGCGCCGATCGCCGCCTGCGCCGTTGCGTCTCTAGAAAGCAATAGGACGCGAATTTTTGGTGAAGCCATCACTCCCTTGGCTGACCCGGTGAACGGTACTAGCCCCGAAATTTCAAGTGCAAGTGAATGAAACTTGGGGACTAATCCGCTAAGTACAAAGGTTTGCTGACTGTAGGTCCAATTGCAAGGTTCAATTCGGAGAGCGCTCGTCCTAGTACTAGGGTTTGCCGACAAGCGCGAAACCGCACTCTTGTGCGCGACGCTCTATCTCCCAAAAAGGGACTGAATATCCCCGAAATCGGCTATCGACGCCGCCGCTAGGCGGGCTAGGCGGGCTGTGCGCCGGCCCACGGCGGGCGGAGCACGGCGACTCGGACCTTAGTACGCGAGGGCGTTCGGAGTAGATCTCGCCGACAGTCAGTACTCGCCACGCCAGAAGCCGCGGCCTCGCGGCGTGTCAGCGTAGAGGGCGAAACTCTCCACTTTGACGGCCATCGGGTTGAGCGCCGCGCCGACTTCGTTCTTGAAAACTTGGGCGAGATACGTGTTGGTGGTGTTGGACCCGATCGACGAAACGTAGAAGCGAAACCCGCCTTCGGTCCCGCCCGCGTTGACCACGACTTCTACGTTCCGCAAATCTTCGATGGAGTGGTTTTCGATGATCACTCCGGCGCCGACGACGCCGACCGTGACGCCGGCGATCGGAACCGTGGCGCTGCCCGGGTCCGGGAAGTCCGCCGGCGCCAGAGGCTTGAAAGCTTCGCTCTCAGTCGCAGCCGGCTCGCGCGCGCACCCGGCCGTCAGAACGGACAGCGCCGCCAACAGCATGAAGGGGAGAGCGGGCGAACGTTGAAAGTTGGCGGAATTCACGTGGCGGCCTCGTCATGGCGACGGAAGCGCGTGGTTCTCGGTCGAATCGCCCTCGAATAACTCCACGTTTTGGGCTTGAAGGCCCTTCTCGGTTTCGAGGACCTCAAACTCCACCTGAACGCCTTCATCCAGAGTACGATAACCGGACATTCCGATTGCTGTAAAGTGGACAAACACCTCTTCCCCAGAGGCGCGTTTGATGAATCCGTAGCCTTTGGCTGCGTTGAACCACTTAACCGTCCCGATCTCTCTCACTTTTGGTCTCCCTGCGAGGGCTCGCGGACGACCGATCGCGTACTGCCGAGCGGCCTACGACCCGGTAACCGATTTGTAAAGAAATTCGCTGAGCAGCTCATTGCTTTATTGAACAACGATTCGTTAATGAACTGCTCACGAATCGACTATAGGGAATATTGCGATTCGTGCTCACCGTCGGACGCAACGGCTATTTTGGCACATCTCAGCCCCTCGTAAGTGGTCATTCCAGTGGTCCGACATCCGCTCGGCGAGGAGGATCGGGGCGATAATCGTGGAGAAATGCGGAGCCTTCACGGGCTCTCGAGCGCTACATGTTCGTGATGATTACGTTCGCCAGAAATGCACAAATGTAAGCCAGCCCGGTCATGTAGCCGAACTGGATCGCAGGCCATTTCCAGCCGCCGGTTTCGCGCCGGACTACCGCGACGGTGGACATGCACTGCATCGCGAAAGCGAAGAAGACAAGGAGCGCTACGGCGCCGCCGAGATCGAGATCCGAGCGCAGCGCTTCTTGCAACTCGAGCGAGCGCTCATCTCCTTCCATACCGTAGATGGTGCCCAAGGTCCCGACGATGACTTCACGCGCCGCCAAGGAAGTGACCAGACCGATGGCGATCTTCCAGTTGAATCCGAGAGGCTTGACCAACGGCTCGATCGTGCGCCCGATCGTTCCGGCCAAGCTGTCTTCGATCGGCGCGGGCTGGCCGTTTTGCATCGGGACGGTCGCTAGCACCCACAGGATGACCGTCGTGGCGAGAATAATCGTTCCCGCTCGCCGCAGAAACACTTTCGAGCGATCTAACAGCCGCAGCGCCAGGCCTCGTAGAGTCGGCCAACGATACGGCGGCATCTCCATCATGAACGGCGTGCTCTTGCTCTTCAGGATCGAGCTCTTGAGCAGCTTCGCCGTGGCGAACGCCGCGAGAAAGCCCAGCGCGTAAAGGCCGAACAGCGCGGCCGCGCGTGTCCCGATCGGGCCCAGGAAGGGCCGCTCCTCGATGAAGGCCGCGATGATCAGGATGTATACCGGCAGGCGCGCCGAGCACGTCATGAACGGAGCGATCAGAATCGTCGCCTGGCGGTCGCGTTTATTTTCGATCGTCCGGGTGGCGAGAATCGCCGGTACGGCGCAAGCATAGGCCGACAGCAAGGGAATGAACGACTTGCCCTGCAGTCCGACCTTCGCCATGGTGCGGTCCGCGATGAGGGCGGCGCGCGACAGGTAGCCGGAGTCCTCGAGGATCCCGATGAACAAAAACAGCAGCAGAATCTGCGGAAGAAAGACAAGCACCGAACCGACGCCCCCCCACACACCCTCGATCAGCAGGGAGCGGAACAACGAGTCCGGGAGCGCGGCTTCGACCCAGCCTCCGGATGCGGCGATCAATTGCTCGACTCCGTCCATCAGGGGCTGGGCGGCCGTGAAGATCGTCTGAAAGACCGTGATTACGACCGCGAGGAATATCAGCGGCCCCAGTATGGGGTGCAAGAATATTGCATCTAGGCGGCGGCTCCAGCGGGGCGGAGCGGGGGCGCGGTAGCCTGCGTCCGCGCCGACTCGCACCGCCCAGGCGCGACAAGCCGGCACGTCTTGCAGCACCGGCAGTTGCACCGGCGGCGGCGCCCCGAGGCGGCCTTCCAAAAACTCTTCGAGCGGCTCGATCCCCTCGCCCGTCTTAGCGCTCATCAAGGCCACCGGAGCGCCGATGCGCCGAGAGAGCTCGTTGACGTCCAACGACCCGCCGCGTCCGCGCAAATCGTCCGACATGTTCAGCACGACCAGTGTCGGCGCGCCGAGCGAGATGACCGGCGCGGCCATCGTCAAATGGCGGCCCAGATTCGTCGAATCCAGCACGAGGACGACTGCATCCGGTTTGCGAGTGCCGGGGACCGCGCCCGTAAGCACGTCGTGGGTGATGCGCTCGTCCTCCGAACGCGGCTGCAGGCTGTAGACGCCCGGCAAGTCGATCAAGTCGGCTTCGACGCCGCGGCGCAGCTTGGTTGTCCCTAAACGCTTTTCGACGGTGACGCCGGGATAGTTCGCCACCTTCTGGCGCATGCCGGTAAGGCGGTTGAACAGAGTGGACTTGCCGGAATTCGGCGGTCCGACCAGAGCGATCAGGCGGCGTCCGCCGCCCGCCGGGGTCGGGGGCGGCAAAGTCGCCGCGCCAGTCCCGCTACAGTGTGTCATGTTCTAACCGTGTCGGATCAGGATTCGGCGCGCCGTTTCCGCTCGCAGCGCCACCTCGCAGCCGTCGACTTGAAAGACGCGAGGGTCGCCGAAAGGGGAGCGGCGGCTGTACCGCACATGCGCTCCCGGCAGGAACCCCAACTCCATTAGGCGTTGGGCGTCAGCGGCCGGCAGGTCGAGCCCGTCGATCACGGCTTCTTCGCGAAGCCGCAGATCGGCCAAGCTCGCCGAAGCGTCCGGTTCTGGTCGAACTGGATTTTGCAGAGCGGATGCCACGGGTCCAGTATCGAGGTATTTGCAACTCGATGTCAACTAGGGTCGATCGCGGACGGCGCGCGGGCGCCGAAACGGCGGTTGACAGCGTATTCGGAATCCGATATAACGGTTTCCGAATGACAGTCGAGAACGTTGACGCGCGCCCGCCTCTTTCGCCGGCCGCCTTGCACATCCTGCTCGCTCTGGCGGCGGGAGACATGCACGGCTACGCCATCATGCAGGAGATCGAGCGGCAGTCGGAAGGCCGCTACCGCATCGGCCCGGGAACGCTGTATGACAGCATTCAAAGGCTCACGCGCGACGGTCTGGTTCGAGAGCTCCCGCAAAGTCAGAGCGAGGGCAAGCGGCGCAAGCGGCGCTACCGGCTCAGCGTACTTGGGCGCAAGGTCCTGAGCGCCGAAATGCGCCGCTTGGAGGCTGTGCTGCGCGACGGGCGGCGCCGCTTGGCCGCAGCGGGACAAGGAGTCGGCTGATGCTGCGCTTGCTCTACCGAATCGTTCTTCGTTTGCATCCGCGCGAATTCCGCCGGCGCTACGCGGAAGAGATGTTGTGGATCTTCGACCAGGAGCCGCGCACGGCCGAGCTGCGTCTGCTGGCGGACGGTGCGACGTCGCTCGCGCGGCAATGGGTGTTGCGGCCAGGGCGCGGCGAGCAGGCCGCGGCGGCGGTCGAGCCGATGGCCGGAGCCCCGACATTCCGCATGGTGGAGCAGGCGCCCCTCGGGGCGCGAGCCGCATTGCAAGGATTGGCGTTGGCCTGCGTCTCGTTCGGCTTGATCGGGCTGATCCTCGCACACGGCGCGCCTTCGGGAGCCATCCATTTGCCTCACGTACTGTTTCCATCCTCAAACGCACCCCTTCCGCGGGAGACGCCCGGCGCCGCGGCACGCCGCGCGGCGCGGCAGCAGGCGGCGCGAGACATCGTCATGACGTTCTTGTCGCTCGACGCGAACGGCGACGGGGTCCTGAGTGCGCGGGAGATTGAGCCGAACGCGGCCGAACGAATGCGCGCAATTCTACTCTGCGCCGATGCAGACGGCGACGGCGCGATCTACTTGCCGGAATTCGCCCGGGCGGTCGAGCTCGGCGAAGTCGATTGCGCGACTCCGTCGCGGTAAAGCGCTTAGAAAAACCAGGTTCCTGCGAAAGCGCCGAGGGCCTTCGTGCAGTATTTTGGCGGCGCCATGAAAACTTTGCATGGAGCGCGGGATCTTCGCCGCCGTCAGGCTTTTCCGTATCTCGTTATGCGGAAAGCAGTTACAACGCTGAATCTGAGCGATCACAGATTGGCCTCCGGCGTGCTCACTGTAGGCGCGAAGGAGGACCAAGAATGTTCAGATGGTTGATTGCGTTACCGTTGGTTGCTATTGCCGTTCCTTCTTTCTCTCCCGATCTGCTGCTTAACGTATCCCATAGCTTGCTCGACGCCATGTTCGTGGCCACGCCGCCGTTTTTCATCGCTGGAGCCGGCTTCGGCTTCTTGCGGATCGTCAGCCGCCGCGAAGCATAGGCGAGGCTTGTAACGGCCGGAAGCCGTACGGACTCGATATTCGTTGAGAACACGCAACAACATGCGAGCGTCGGAACCCGGCGGATTCCGGGCGGCCTGGCGCAAGCGCCTTGAGGCCCTCCGGAACATACCGCCCGTTCTGGCGATCCTATGGGAAGCCGGCGGCGGCGCAGTCGCCGCCAACGCTTTCTTGCGGACGCTTGGCGCCCTTATTCCGGTGGCGGCGCTGGCGGTGGGCAAGCAGATCATCGACCTGGTTGTCCGGATCTCGTCCAGCGGCGAGGCCGTGCCCGACGCCTTGTGGCGCTGGGTCGCGCTGGAATTGGCGCTGGCCGCTCTGGGGGCGATTCTGGCGCGGTCGATCGACTACATCGACAGTCTGCTGGCAGACAAGTTCAGCCGCCATCTAAGCGTCAAGACCATGGCTCACGCCTCGCGTCTCGATCTAGCAAGCTACGAGGATCCGGTCTTTTACGACAAGCTCGAGCGAGCCCGGGTGCAAGCGACCGATCGGCTGGGCATGATCCAGGCGATCGGGCGGTTGTTGCAACTGGCGGTCACGACAGTCAGCCTCTCGATCGGCATCGTGGTGTTCTCGCCGTGGCTGCTGGCGGTGCTGGTGATCTGCGTCTTTCCGGCGTTTCTGGGCGAGAGCCACTTCGCGTTCTTGGGCTACTCGCTCAATTTTCAGCAGACGCCGGTGCGCCGCGAGCTCGACTACCTGCGCGTTCTGGGCGCCAGCCGCGAGAGCGCCAAGGAGCTCAAGCTTTTCGGGTTGAGCGATGAATTCACCGGCCGTTTCAAGGAGTTGTCGGACGAGATCTTCGACCAGAACATCGCCCTGGCGAAAAAGCGCCTGTTGGCCAGCTCGCTGCTGTCGTTGCTGAGCATTGCGGGCTACTACGGCTGCTACGTGTGGGTGATCTACCAAGCGGCGACGGGTGCGATCAGCATCGGCGCGTTGACGTTTTTGGCAGGCGCGATCGCCGGCGCCAGCACCAACATCCAGGCCATCTTCTCGACGTTCTCGAGCATCGCCGACCAAGCCCTGTTCCTGGCCGATTTGATCGACTTTCTCGCCGTGCGCCCCAAGATCGCGTCGAAAGCGAGCGGATTGCCCGCTCCGCGGCCGATTCGCGACGGGTTCGTTTTCGAGAACGTCTCTTTTTCCTATCCCGGCAACAGCCGGCTGGTCCTCGACGACTTGAACTTTCGCTTGGAGCCGGGCCAACGCGTGGCGTTGATCGGCGAAAACGGTCAGGGCAAGACTACGATCGTCAAGCTGCTGACCAGACTCTACGACCCGACGGGCGGGCGCATCCTGCTCGACGGCGCCGACCTACGGGACTACGACCTGGAGGACCTCTGCCGTCAAGTCGGCGTGATCTTTCAGGACTTCATGCGCTACGAAATGACCGCCGCCGAGAACATCGCGGTCGGTCGAATCGAAGCTGTTCAAGACGCGGCGGCCATCCGAGTTGCGGCTCACAAGAGCCGCGCCGCCGACGTGATCGAACGTCTTCCCCGCGACTACGACCAAATGCTTGGCCGTCGCTTCGAAGGCGGCATCGATCTCTCCGGAGGCGAGTGGCAAAAGATCGCCCTCGCACGCGCCTATCTGCGCGATGCGCAAGTGTTGGTGTTGGACGAACCGACCGCGGCGCTTGACGCCAAGTCGGAATACGACGTCTTCCAGCGTTTCGCTGAACTGACGACCGGGAAGATTGCGCTGCTGATTTCGCACCGCTTCTCGACCGTCCGCATGGCCGACGACATCTTTGTCCTCGAAGGCGGCCGAATTGTCGAGCGAGGCGATCACGGACGATTGATCGCCGTCGGCGGACGTTACGCCGAGATGTTTGAAATGCAGGCGGCAAGCTACCGCTAGCACGCCACAAGGAGTCTCCCCCCGTGAATGCCACCGAGGCCCGCCTTCGGATAGAGCCCGACCACTCGTTCACATTTCCAGTCGAACAGGCTTGGCTGAATGTTCTGCGCGAGCGGGCGTTCGCCGACCGCGAGCAGTGGACTCCGACCGCGCCGGACGAGATCTCGTCTCGCCTCACGTCGGTCGCAGAGATCCTTTCGCAGGCTTGTGAGCAGGCGCGGACGCAATACGACGAGGATCGAGTCGTGTCGCCCGGCGCGCTATGGTTCGTTGAAAACCGTCGGCTCTTGGAGTCCGTTTGTAAAGCCCTTGACCAACAGTTCGAAGAAATCGCTCTGGCTGCACGCCGCGGCGTCGAGACGGGACTGACGTCCATCGAGGCTGCAAGCTCGTTCCTCCAGGCTTCCGGCCTGGTTTTCGAGAGGCAGGCGGTCGAGGCATATTTTCTCGCCGCCCAACAAGATTCGCCATGGGCGCTCCGTGAAGTCTGGTCTCTGAAGCTTGCTCTCGAGTTTGCGCTGCTGGAGCGCCTGGCGGCCGTCGCCGATTCGATCTCGAGCCAAACGTCGGCGCTCGCGGCCGGCGAGGACGCACGTCTTTGTTTCACGAGCCTCATCCAACTCGAGCAATGTGACTGGAAGAAGATCGCCGAGGCCCTGAGCGAGACCGAACGCACTCTCAGCCGCGAGCCGGCGGGCGTCTATCGACGCATGACCTTCGAGACGCGCGATCGCTACCGCGGCGCAGTCGCGAGCTTGGCCCAGAGGTCCAGCTCGACGGAAACCGAAATCGCGGAAACCGCAGTCGCCCTCGCCGCCGACGCCATGCAAGCGCCGGCTGAGAACAAGCGGGCAGCCGAGCGCCGCAGTCACGTCGGCTACTACCTGGTCGACGACGGCAAGCGCATTCTCGAGCGAGAGGTCGGTTATCGGCCTACCCTGAGGGAGCGCTTCATTCGCCATGTGCTGCGGCGGCCGACCGGATACTATCTCTTCGCCGTCGAAGCCATCACCGTCTGCGTGTTATTGCTGTTGGTGAGCGGCACGGCCGAGACCGACCCGAGTTGGATCATCGCCCTTCTTCTGCTGCTGCCCTGTCTCGACGCCGCGACGGCGATCGTCAACCGCCTCGTCACGATGTTCCTGCCGCCGCGCGTCCCGCCGAAGCTCGACTTCAGCGAGGGTGTGCCGGACGACTGCAAGACGCTCGTTGCGGTTCCGACCCTGCTGCTCAACGAGTTGCAGGCGGATTCGATGGTCGACCAACTGGAAATTCGGTTCCTGGCCAATCGCGACCCGAATCTGCTGTTCGCCCTGGTGACCGATGCGCCGGACTCCGATCGCGAGACGGACGAAAAAGACAACCTCGTCGATCGCTGCGCGGAGCGCATACGCGAGTTGAATCTGCGCTACGCCCAGGAGGGGCCGGAGCCGTTCCTGCTGCTGCATCGCCGGCGGCTTTACAACGAGAGCGAAAAGGTTTGGATGGGCTGGGAGCGCAAACGCGGCAAGCTGCTGGAACTCAACCAACTTCTGCTCGGAGTCGTCGACAAGTTCCCGGTCAAGGTCGGCCCTGTCGACAAGCTCAAAGACATTCGGTTCGTCATCACGCTCGACGCTGACACGCAGCTTCCCCGCGACGCGGCCCAGCGGCTGGTCGGCGCGATGGCGCATCCGCTGAACCGTCCCGTGATCGACCCGAAAAAGGGAATCGTCACCGAGGGTTACGGCTTGATTCAGCCCCGCATCGGGGTGAGCGTGCACTCCGCCGGCAAATCGAGACTGGCGGCGGTGTTCTCGGGCGAGACCGGATTCGACATCTATACGCGGGCGGTTTCGGAGACATACCAAGATCTGTTCGGAGAAGGCGTCTTCACAGGCAAGGGGATTTACGAAGTCGAGACGTTCGAAAAGGTTCTCAACGACCGCTTCCCCACGAACGCCTTGCTCAGCCACGACCTGATCGAAGGCATCCATGCTCGCGCCGGCCTTTCGTCGGACGTGGAGCTCATCGACGACTATCCCTCGCGCTTCGCCGCCTACGCGAAACGCAAGCATCGCTGGGTGCGCGGCGATTGGCAGATCCTGCGCTGGCTGTTTCCCCGCGTCCCGACGGGCAACGGAACCAAGGTGCGCAATCCGCTCTCGACGATTTCGAAGTGGAAGATCTTCGACAACTTGCGGCGCAGCCTGCTCGACCTGGCGGTGTTCGCCCTGCTGATTTGCGGTTGGCTCTTTCTGCCCGGCGGACCGTTGTTTTGGACCGTGGCGGTGCTGATTCTGTTCGCCTTGCCCGGCTATGTGCAGTTGGCCTTCGGCGTCCCTGGACTGGTGCATGCGCGGCATCGCCTGGCGGAGTTGGGGCGGCTGCTCGAAGCCTTCGCCGAGAGCCAGATGCACGCGCTGCTGTTCCTGGCGCTGCTGCCCTACAACACGTTGGTGATGCTCGACGCGGTCGTCAGGACGATGCGCCGCGTCTTCATCACGCGCACGCGCCTGCTCGAGTGGCAGACTGCCGCGGAAGCCGACATGGGCGTCACGCGTCGGGGACCCATAGAGAAGTACCTGGACGCCTCCGCGTACGTCGGGGCGGGCGTGGCTTTGGCCCTGTCGTTCATCGACCCCATCACTTTGCTCGTCGCCGGACCGCTGCTGGTCTCGTGGATCTTAGTCGAGCCGCTGGTCGCCTGGCTGGACGGATCGCCCGGCGGTCCGCCGCCCGCCAAGATCCCAGCGGACGACACGTTCTTGCGCGACGCTGCGCTTATGCAGTGGCGTTTCTTCGCCGAGAACTCCAACGAAAGCGAGAATTGGCTGATTCCCGACAGCGTGCAGGAGGCTCCGGCGGCGGTCGTTCACAAAACTTCGCCCACCAACCTCGGCTTGCTGCTGAACGCTGTAATGGCCGCGCTCGAGCTGGGCTACATCGCCTTGCCCGAAGCGGTCGACCGCATCGAGGCCGCAATGGACTCGATCGAGAGTCTGGAGCGCTCGCGCGGGCATTTCTTGAATTGGTACGACACCCGGACGCTGCAACCTGTCGCGCCGTTCTTCATTTCGACGGTCGACAACGGCAACCTCGTCGGCTGCCTTTGGGCGCTCAAACAGGGACTGCTCGAGTATCTCGAGAGGCCCGTCGTGTCGGGCGCGGCCAAGAAGGGCCTTGCTGATCATTGCCGCGCCTTGCTTGCCGTGATTCCGGGGTCGACGTCGGAGGGACAGCGCGGCGAGCAGTGCCGGCGGTTGCGCATGACGATCGAAAAGTGGGACGAGCGCAGCGAGCAAGGCGACGACCCTTTCCTCGAAATGAAGGGCCTCGTCGACGCCATAGTCTCAAACAACCTCTCGCACGACGGGGCGGACGCTCTGGAGTCGGACGCTTGGCGCCAGGCGCTCGCCGACCGCATCGACTCGCTGCGTGAGACGACCCGAGACTTCGCGCCCTGGCGCAACCCCGCGGTAAGGCGGAAGCTCGCGCGCGCCGGCATCAATCTGCGAGACGACGTCAGCTCCACCAGCCTGGCCCGGACTCAGGCCGTCGTCGAGTCGATCGCCGAAGAGGTCATCGGCCATGGGGGAGCCTCCGATCTGAGCTCGACGTTGCGTCGCTCCGGCTGGCGGGCGTCGTGGCTGATGCAAAGAGTCGAGCGGCTCGCCGCTCGCGCCGACGCCCTCGTGAGCGAGATGGACTTCAGCCTCTTGTTCAATCGCGAGCGCAAGCTGTTGTCGGTGGGCTACGACGCCTCGGGTGAAACGCTCGAGCGCAGTTGCTACGACCTGCTGGCCTCGGAGGCGCGCATGGCGGTCTTCGCGGCGCTGGCCAAGGGCGACGTCCCGCAAGAGACCTGGTTCCGGCTCGGCCGCGCGCATGTCCGCGTCGGAGACCAGTGCGTGCTGGGATCGTGGACCGGCACGCTGTTCGAGTACCTGATGCCGCTGCTGTGGATGCGGTCGTACCCGAACACCTTGCTCGACAATAGCGCCTACGCGGCAGTGCAGGTTCAGAAGAAGGCCGCGGCCAAGCTCGGAGTGCCCTGGGGCGTCTCCGAGGCGGCCTATGCCGCCTGCGACGAGCAAGGCTGCTACCAGTACCACGCGTTCGGAGTGCCGGCTTTGGCGCTCAAGGAGACGCGCGCTCTGGGGAAACTTCCGGCCTGGGTGTCCGCGCCTTACGCCTTGTTTCTGGCGTTGCAAGTCGACCCCAAGGCGGCGCTCAAGGAGCTCAAGGAGCTCAAGCAACGGGGTTGGAGCGGACGCTACGGCCTGTACGAGTCGATCGACTTCAGCGGCGACCGCGCGACTGGCCGTCCCGTGATGTCGTGGATGGCGCATCACCAGGGAATGTCGTTGGTTGCGGCGTGCAACGTGCTCGCCGGATACCCGTTCCGGCGCTGGTTTCATGCCGAGCCGAGCGTCGCGGCGGCGGAGCTGCTGCTGCACGAGCGCGTCCCGCGGCAACTGGCTCTGGAGGCGGAGGAGAGGGCGGCGTAACGCCGTCGCCGGATTCGACTCCGCCCGCCGCGCCGCGCCGAACGGCGCGCGGCCGGCGCCATTCCTTTGCGCTCCTGGGAGGGGTACAATGACTTGCCCGAGGAGTGCACCATTTGTTCTCAGTTTTCACGCGCGTCGGCCTCTGCCTTCTGATCGGGGGGACTTTGCTCGCCCAAGATGCGGCGTCGGATTCGACCGCCGGTCCCGAGCTTGATTTCCTGTTCTTCAAAGAGAAGGTCCAACCCATCTTCTTGAGGGACCGCATCGGCCATGCCCGCTGTGTGACGTGCCACGCCCACCGCAGCCCGCCCTTGCAAGAGCTTTCCCCCGGGGCGACAACGTGGGACAACGTGCAGTCGCGCAAGAACTTCGACGTCTGGAAGCTGTTTGTGACGCCGGGCAAGCCGATGGAGAGCCGCGTCCTGCTGCATCCGCTGGCGAAAGCCGCCGGGGGCGACCCGTTCCACGGAGGCGGCAAGCATTGGCAAACGACGGCCGACCCGGAGTGGCAAACGCTGGCCTCGTGGGTGCGCGGCCAAAAGCTGGGGGCGCTGGCGCTGCCGGCTTCTTCGGGCGCGCCTTACGTGCTCCAGACCAACTCGGCCGGCGACAACGTCGACGTGATCGACCCCTCGACCAACAAGATCGTCGGGCTGATCCGGGACATCGAGGTTCCGCACGGCGTCGTCATCTCGCCGGACGGCAAGCGCATCTACGTCTCAGACGAGTCGCGCCAGACGCTGGATGTCGTTGACTCGAAGACCCTCGAAGTCTTCAAGCGGGTGCCCTTGAGCGGAGGGCCGAACAACCTGGACGTCGCCAAGGACGGCTCGAAGATCTATGTCGGCATTCGCGAGGCGCCCGGCGCCGTCGACGTGATCGACGCCGAATCGCTGACGAAGATCAAAACCATCCCGACGAAAGGTGCGATTCACAACGTTTATCTGACGCCGGACGGCAGCCATGTTTTCGCCGGCTCCATCGAGTCCAAAACCATCAATGTGATCGATGAGACGCGCGACGAGCTCTCGTGGACGATGCAGGAGGACGCCGGCATTCGCCCAATGGCCTTCCTCAAGAGCGGCGACGGTTCGACCAACTACGTGATCGTGCAGCTCTCCGATTTTCACGGCTTCGCAGTGATCGACTTCGGCACTCGCGCGGAGATCAAGCGCGTCGAATTTCCAGCGCCCGAGGGAGTGGAAAAGGAGACGGAAGGCCTCCAGGGGTCGCCTTCTCACGGGCTCGCCGTCGGTCCCGAGCAAGACGTGGTGTGGGCCACCAGCAAGTATTACGGGGCCGTTTACGCCTACGGCGTGCCGCAGCCGTGCCGCCCGGACAGGCCTCATCCGGAGGGTCGCCGTTGCGACTGGGAATTGCTGAAAATCATCCCGGTCGGCAGCCATCCGGACTGGCTAAGCATCACGCCGGACGGCAAGAGCCTGTATGTGGCTCTGGCCGGCGCTGACGAAATGGCGGTTGTCGATACGGAGAAGATGGAAGTCGTTGATAGGATATCCGTTGGTAACGTTCCCAAAAGAAATACCGCCGGTACATTAGTGACGCGGTAGACGGGCGTTTACGGGTGTTTCGAGCCCAAACCGACCGTTTCGGCGACGAGGAAACGCGTTATTATCAACACGGCTCCTTGTGTGAGCGATTTGAGATCGATGCTTCGACGTTTTGCCTTCCTAATCCCTGTTGCGGCCCTCGGCGTCGCGACGTTTGCCGTCCCGGTCGCCGCGGACCCCAATCCCACGCTCCAGCAGCAATTCACGACCACCGTCAAGCCGTTTGTCGCGCAGTATTGCGTGGCCTGTCACGGCGGCGATAAGCCCGCGTCGCAGTTGGACTTGTCGACCTATTCGACCTTCGAGTCGGTGGCGGCGGATCATCCGCACTGGGCCCTCGTGCTTGGCCGGCTCAAGGCGTCGACGATGCCCCCCAAGGGGATGCCGCAGCCGCCGTCCGACGCTCGCGCGCAGGTGGTCGAGTGGATCGAGGCGATGCGCGCCGAAGAAGCGCAGCGGACGGCCGGCGACCCCGGCCCCGTGCTGCCCCGCAGGCTGAGCAACTCCGAGTACGACTACACCATCCGCGACCTGACCGGCGTCGACATCAAGCCCGCCAGCGAGTTTCCGATCGACCCGGCGAACCTGGCCGGCTTCGACAACTCCGGCGAGTCGCTGACGATGTCGCCGGCCCTGCTCAACAAGTACTTGCAGGCGGCTCGCAAGGTCAGTCAGCATGCCGTACTCACGCCCGACAGCATCGACTTCGCGCCCTACCCGATGCTGGTCGAGACCGATCGCGAGAAGTACACGATTCAACGCATCGTCAAGTTCTACAAGGATCAGCCGACCGACTACGCCGACTATTTCGAGGCCGCTTGGCGCTACAAAAACCGCGCCGCCTTGAAGCAGCCCAAAGCCACCCTCGACAGCATCGCCGCCGCCCAACAGATCAGCGCGAAATATCTGCCCATGGTCTGGGACATCCTCGAAGGCCAAGGGAAGGAAGAAGTCGGCCCGATCGCCAAGCTGCACAAGATGTGGAACGCGCTGCCGGCGCCCGGCAACAGCGACGCCGAAGCCTTGAGACGCCAATGCGAGGCGATGCGCGATTGGGTCGTCCAACTCCGCAACCGTACCGCAATGCAATTCGCGGCTCCCCACGTGGAAGGCCTGAGCCCCTGGTCGCAGCCGCTGATCAACTGGAAGTACGATCAGTTCGCCTCGCACCGCCGCGACTTCGATCGTAAGGCGTTGCGGCTCGAGAGCGAACCCGAGCCCGAACTGCCCCCGATTCCCGACTACCCCGGCCTGGGCGTCGAAGTCGCTCCGCGCTGGAGCGCGCTGCAAATGCATGCGCGGGCGGGCGACCCGGATCTGGTCGTCCCCGACGGGCAAATGGAAAGCTACGAGAAGGCTTTCGCCCAATTCAGCGACGTCTTCCCTGACGCGTTCTACATCAGCGAGCGCGGGCGCTTCTATCCGGACGACTCGGCCGACAAGGGCCGTTTCCTCAGCGCGGGCTATCACAACGTGATGGGCTACTACCGCGACGACACGCCGCTGATCGAGATGATCCTCGACAAGGAAGGCCAGCAGCGTCTCAATCGGCTCTGGGACGAGTTCGATTTCATCGCGGACTACACCAACAGAACTTGGGCGCAGTACTTCTTCAACCAAAGCGGCGAGGTCGTGGGCAACGGCCGCGAGTCGGGCAGTGAGCGGCCCGAGGACGAGGCCGTCAACGCCACGCCGGTCATCTTCCAGTTGCGTGACGCCTATCTGGCCAAGGCGAAAGCCGACCCCTCGAACGATCCCATCGCGCTCGAGGCTATCCGCGTCCACTTCCAAAAGGTCAATGACACGCTGCGCCGCATCGAGAAGATGCGCGTCGACGCAGAGCCTCAGCACCTCGATGCGCTTCTCGCTTTCGCCGCGCGCGCCTATCGCAGACCGCTCACGAGGGCGGAAGGCGACGACCTGATCGCTTACTATCACAAGCTCCGCGACGAAACCGGGCTGACGCATGAGGAGGCGATCCGCGACGCGATCGTGAGCATCCTGATGTCGCCGGACTTCCTGTACCGCATCGACCTGGTGGACGGATTCACGTCGCAAAACGGCGGCGCGGCGGGCGGGCCGGCCGGCAAGCCCGCGCCGACCGGAGCTTCCATCGAGGGCGCGCCTCTGTCGTCATACGCGCTGGCCAGCCGCCTCAGCTACTTCTTGTGGTCGAGCATGCCTGACAAGGAGCTGCTCGATCACGCCGCCGACGGCTCGCTGCGTCGACCGGAGGTCCTGGCCGCGCAAGCGAAGCGGATGTTGCAGGACGACCGCGTGCGCGGCTCCGCCACCGAGTTCACCGGAAACTGGCTCGACTTCCGCCGCTTCCAGCAACACAACGCCGTCGACCGCGAGCGGTTCCCGGATTTCGACGACCAGTTACGCGAGGCCATGTTCGAGGAGCCGATTCGGCTGATCGAAGACGCCTTCCAAAACAATCGCTCCGTCCTCGATCTGATCTACGGCGACTACACCTTCGTCAATCCGGTCCTGGCGCGTCATTACGGCATGCCCGAGACCGGCGGAGACGAAACCGTTTGGGTCCGCGCCGACGACGCCAAGCGCTACGGGCGCGGCGGCCTGCTGCCGATGGCGGTGTTCCTCACCGCGAACTCGCCCGGCCTCAGGACCAGCCCGGTCAAGCGCGGCTTCTGGATTGTCAAACGCGTGCTCGGCGAGGTGATTCCGCCTCCGCCGCCGGTGGTTCCCGAGTTGCCCAAGGACGAGTCGAAGACCGACTTGCCGCTGCCGCAGGTCCTCGAGCAGCATCGCGCCAATCCGCTGTGCGCCGCCTGCCATGCTCGCTTTGACTCGTTCGGATTGGCTTTCGAGGGTTACGGCCCGGTCGGCGAGCGCCGCGACAACGACCTCGCCGGACGCCTGATTGAAGCCGTGGCGACTTTCCCGGGCGGCGACAAAGGCGAAGGCCTCGACGGCGTCCGGAACTACATCCGCGAACACCGGCAGGACGATTACCTCGACAACCTCAGCCGCAAGATGCTGGCGTTCGCGCTCAGCCGCTCCCTACAGCTCTCCGACGAGCCGCTCGTCGAGCGAGCCGTGGCGAACCTGAAAAAGAATGACTACCGCATTGACTCGTTAATCGAGACAATCATAGCCAGCCCGCAGTTCCTGAATAGAAGAGTCGCCGACCCGGCCATGCAAGCCGCTGTCGGGCTCGCGAGAGGAGATTAAGATGCCCCAGTCCACGCAAGACCATACCGCCGGCGGAATCTCTCGCCGCACCGTGCTTCGCGGCGCCGGCGTGACCATGGCGTTGCCATGGCTCGAGTCGCTCACGGCCAAAGCCGCCACGAACGCTCCGGCGGCGTTCCCGAAGCGCTTCGCGGTCATGTTCATGGGCAACGGCATCAATGAGAACCATTGGAGCGCCGAGGGTCAAGGCGCTGACATGACGCTCAGCAAGACCCTCTCGGTGCTCGAGCCGGTCAAGCAAAAGATCAACGTCATCGACGGGCTGTTCAACAAAGAAGCCACGGGGCACGGCATCCACCCCGCGCAAACCGGCAACCTGCTGTCGGGCGCGCATATTCAGAAGGGCGCCATCATTCGCTCGGGCGTCTCGGTCGACCAATTGATCGCGGGCCACATCGGCGAAGATACGCCGCAATCGAGCATCGTGCTGGCCTGCGAGCAGCCGATGACCGGCTACCACGAGACGAACTACTCGCTGGCGTACAGCTCGCACATTTCGTGGCAGAGCCCCGAATCGCCCGTCCCGGTCGAAGTCTATCCCGCGCTGGCGTTCGACAACCTGTTCGAGAATCGCAGCAGCCTGCGCAACCTCAGCATCCTCGACCGCATCAAGGATCGCGCCGAGGCGCTGAACGGCAAGATCAGCACGCCCGATCGCGCGAAGCTCGATGAGTATTTGACCAGCGTTCGCGAGGTCGAGCAGCGCGTCGAAAGAATGCGCAAGAGCATGGACAAGGCCGAGGATAAGGCCAAGCAGACCAACAAGCCGCTGTTCACCATGGAGCGACCCGCGAACGGCCTGCCCGAGGACTTGCGCGAGCACGCGCGGCTGATGTGCGACATCATCGCGATGGCGTTCCAGACCGACCGCACGCGCGTAGCGTCGCTGCTGCTCGCCCGCGACTTGTCGGCGATGTACTACCCGTTCTTGGAAGTCAAGGACGGCCACCACGCCGCTTCGCACGACAACCTGTCGGACGGCTACGAGCGCATCTCGCGCTTCCACTTGAGCCAGTTCGCCTACTTGGCCCAGAAGCTCGACAGCATGCCGGAGGGCGAGGGCACGGTGCTCGACAATTCGTGTCTGATGTACCTGTCGAACCTGTGGATCGGACGCCTGCACGACAACACGCGGCTGCCTCTGGTGCTCGCCGGCGGCCTCGGCGGCACGCTCCAGACCGGCCGCACGCTGAACTACCTCGGCGAAAGCGACGAGAACCGCAAGATGTGCAGCCTGTATCTGTCCATCTTGGAGCGCATGGGCATCGAAACCGAGAAGTTCGGCGACGCCGAAGCGCCGCTCCAGCGGCTCTAGGCGTTCGCGCATCTTTCGCAGGTCCGCAGCGTCCGCTCACCGCGGCGCCTCGCGGGCCTGCTGAAGCCCCGCACTCAATCTTTCCAGGCGGTGCGACAATCTTGTAGCGGGACTGTTGCTGATGACCGTCGAAACCCGACAGACGCAACGCGTCACGGTTCTCTCCGTTCAAGGACAAATGGTGCTGGGCGACGGCGACCTCGCGTTGCGTCGCGCCCTGGAAGAGGCGCTGCGTGACGGAGCGCAAAATCTGCTCTTGAATCTTTCCGGACTGACGTTCGCCGATTCCTCGGGATTCGGAGAGATGGCGGCCTCGGTCAAGAGCGTCAGAGATCGCGGCGGCCGCTTTGCCGTCTGCGAAGCCAGACCCTCCGTACGCCAGGTGCTTGGCGCGACCGGACTCGACCGCGCCTTCGAAGTTTTCGACACCGAGGCGCAAGCCTTGGCCGCTCTCGCCTAGGCGCCCTCAAACGTTTCGTCGACCGGCATGGACATCGTCGCGGGCTCACGCAGTCGTGAATCCGCCGGCGAACTTCTCTGCTAACCAAAACGAGAGAAAACACGCCGTATAAACTGAAAGAGTCCAATGGCCATCAAAGCTTCCGCTCTGGCCGGCGTCCAAGAGCCGGTCAGCCTTTCCGAACAGGCATACCTGACAATCCGTGAACAGATCTTAAAAGGCGAGGTCGCGCTTGGGTCGCCCCTATCCCGACGCAAGCTGGCGAGCGCGATGAGAATGAGTCTCGTGCCGGTGGCGGAAGCCTTGCAGCGGCTGGAGGCGGAAGGCTTGGTCGAGAGCCGGCCGCGAATCGGGACGCGTGTCTGCCAACCTACGGCGGAAGACATTCGCGGGCGGTATGAAGTTCGCGAGGCTCTCGAGACTCAGGCGGCTCGCCTATTCGCCGAGAAGGCAAGCGCTCGCGAAAAGACGGAGCTGCGGAAGATGGCCGACGTCATGGACCAGATGTACGACCGCTGCTTCCAAGACGAGCCTTGCGATCGCGAGTATCTCTTCGAAGTGCACGCCTACCACTCCGACCTGCATATGCGCGTCGCGCAATGCACCGGCTGCCAGGCCTTGTGCCGCACGATCGAGCGCAATCACGTGATGATGTTCAACTGGCTGTTTGACATCGCAGCCAGCCGGCCGCCGCTGCCGCCGACCTTCCATCGGGACTTGATCGATGTGCTGTGTCAGGGGGATCCGGAGAAAGCGGATCACGCGATGCGAGAGCACGTCCGCTATGGCCTGGACAACGTGCTGGCGCAGATCAATCTCCGATTGCCGGAAGCGACCGCCCGCAGTTAAACCATTCGGCCTGTTCGATTCAGTGGAACGAATGCGCCCCTGCGCGCCGCGTAACGCGACGCACAGGGGCCCTTTGGGCTTAGAACAGCACTTTCAGACCGAACTGGATGATCCGAGGATCGCCTGAAAAGCCGTGAGTGGAGGTGATGTTGCCGAAGCCGCCGCTGGAGGCGTTGGTGTTCGGGTTGGCGAAGTTCACCTGGTTGAAGAGGTTGAAGTACTCCGAGCGGAACTGGACGTTGATCCTTTCCGTGATGTGGAAGTTCTTGAACAGGCCCATGTTCCAGGAGTACAGGCTGGGGCCGGTCAGGATGCCGACGCCGGTCGTGCCGAACGTTCCGATCTCGTTGCGAGCGAAGGCGTTGCGGTTGAACCAGACGCGCACGTCGGAGCCTGCGGGCGCGTCAAGCGACTCGCCCGTCAGCACGGCGCGGTCGTTGTTGTAGCCGGTGAGCGAGTTGTCGCGGCCGCTCTCGATCGTCAGCGGCGAGCCGGTTTGATATTCGGTGAGCCCGCTGAGTTGCCAGCCGTTGATGACGGTCTTGACGAAGCCGTTGGCGTTCGGGACCGTCGGCAGATCCCAAACCCACGACATCACGAAACGCTGACGATGGTCGACGTCGAGCGGACCGTAGCGGTATTCATCGCCGCCGGGCAGATACCACGGTTGGACGATGCCGTTGTAGGTGCCCAAGGACTTCGCCCAGGTGTACGCGCCGCGGAACGTGAAGCCTTGCGCGAAGCGTTTGAGCATCGTCAACTGCAGCGAGTGGTAGTTGGAGCGACGGTCTTCGGTGTAGTAGTTGACGTTGCCGATCTCAGGCGCGAACAGACGCCGGGCGTCGGTCGTGCCGGTCGTCGCGCCCGGTTCGTAGACCGCCGCGTTGAGCTGGAAGTTTTGGCGACCGTAGTTCGAGGCGGAGCCGACGTAGGCCGCCCGAGCCACCCACTGCGGGATGATCTCGCGCTCGAGCGTCAGGTTCCAGTTGTACTGCAAAGGCGTTTCTTGGCGACCGTCGTAGCTGGTCGTCAGAACCGGCCGCGGGAAGACGGCGTCCTTTGCGCCGATCTTGTCCACGCGAATGGCGTCGAAATCGTCGCGGCCGCGGTAGGGATCCGAGAAGGGCCCTTCCGGCCGCGTGACGCTGAGTCGCAGACTCCAGGGCGGACCGTTCACGCCGTCGTTGTTGAACTCGCCCAACAAGTGCTGGTCATAGAACATGCCGGCGCCGCCGCGCAGCGACGTCTTGCCGTCCGATGTCAGCGCGTAGGCGAAGCCGAGGCGAGCGCCCCAGTTGTTGAAGTCGCCGTCGGCGCCGTCCTCGGGAACGCCGGGATCGCCGCGGTAGAAGTTGCCGGGAGGCGCGTTGTCGTATTGGGTGGTGCGGACGCCCGCGGCCCAATCGGCGATGCGAAACATCTCGAAGCGACCGACCGTGTCGTGCCACGGCGGAGTCGGCTCGTAGCGCATGCCGAGGTTGAATGTCAGTTTCGAGCTCACCTTCCAGTCGTCTTGGAAGAAGAACGCCATGTAGTTGGCGCGGAAGTTCTTGTATTCGCCCGTGCCATGATCGAACGAGTCGATGACGCCGAGGAAGAAGTCGGCCTCGGCGGAGCCGGTCGCATTGCCGCGGAAGATAAAGTGGCCGTTGCGCCGGTACTCATTGCTGATGTCGACTTTTTGGCGCGAGATCTCGCCGCCGAACTGCAGCGAGTGGTTGCCCTTGATCACGCTGACGTTGTCTGAGAACTGGTAGCCGTTGCGCACGAACGTGGCTTCGAGGTTGTCGCCCAAGCGCCAGAACCCAGACACTTCGATCTGCGAGATCGAGGGCAGCGTGGCCTCGAGCGGCAGCCGCACGCCGAGGTCGCTCATGCTCGGGACGCCGTCAAAATACGGCCCGCGGGCGGCGTGCATGCGTTGATAGGAGAACTTGAAGTCGTTGAGCACGGTGGGGCTGATCGTTTTTTGCCAACCCAACATGAGATTCTGCTCGCGCACGCGTGCAGCGATAACGGGGCCGCGATAGGTGAGCAGGTTAGAGGAGTCGTAGTTGCCCGCATTGTCGAAGTGGTCGATGAAGTAGCGCCCGGTGAGGCGGTCGTTATCGGTGAGTTGGTGGTCGATGCGGGTAACGAACTGGTCGAGCTGTTGCGAAGCGGGCTTCGGGATGACGGTGAAGCCGTCGCCGCCGACGTCGGGAATGCGGTTGGCGACGTTGACCGATGCCGGGTCGAAGCGGCTGATTGGAATGACTTTGTTGGCGAACGGGTCGCCGGTGAGCGGATCGACCGGAGTTTCGCGATCGCAATTGGTTCCGCAAGTCGAGAAGTCGCCCCGTTGCTTCATGTCGACGGTCGGCGCGAACTCGGTGACGGCGCTGCGCACGTCGCGCAGTTGGCGCTCTTGCCAACTGCCGAAGATGAACGTCTTGTTCTTGACGATCGGGCCGCCCATGAATACGCCGTATTCGTTGCGCTTGAGTTGGTCGCGGTCGGACGCGAAGAAGTTGCGAGCGTTGAACTCGCGGTTGCGCACGAACTCGAAAGCGCCGCCGTGAAGCTCGTTGGTGCCCGAGCGGGTGACGACGTTGACGACCGCGCCGGCGTTGTTGCCGGTGGCGGCGGAATAGTTGCTGGTTTGGATCGAAAACTCTTGCACGGCGTCCGGATTCGGGAACGTCATGTTGCGTTGAAAATAGAAATCGGTGTTGTTGGCGCCGTCGAGCTTGTAGGCGGTTTGGCGACCGTCGGGGGTGCCGTTGGCCGAGATCTCGAGCGCGCCCGGGATGGCCTTGGCCGATTCGCCGCTGACGTTGCGCAGGGAGACGCCGGTGACCGTGACCGCAAGCTTGGCGACGTCGCGGCCGTTAAGCGGCAGCTCCACGATACGAGCTCGATCAACGACCTCGCTCAGCTCGGCGTTGCTGGTATTGACAGCGACGGCGTTGGCGGCGACCTCGATGATTTCGGTGACTTCGCCGACCTGTAACGTGATGTTGAGCGCGAGGCTGGCGCTGGCGTCGAGAACGACGCCGGTCTGCCTGACGCTTTGGAATCCAGACGCTTCGGCGCTAATGATGTAGACGGTCGGGCGCAGGACCGAGAAGACGTAGACGCCGGTCTCGTTGGCTTCAGTGGTGCGCGTGAGCCCGGTTTCAGCCTCTTGCGCTTTGACCAAGGCGCCTGGAATGACGGCGCCGCTGGCGTCTTGAACAACGCCCGAAATGCGGCCGAAGTCTTGGGCGGATGCGAGTCCGGCCAGGACCGGAAGCAGCAAAGCGATGCGAAGAACGACGGACCCCATCCGCGGCCTCCGAATCGGAATATTCAGAAACGGGAACACTGTCATGCTTTACCTCACCTCATCGCGAATGCGTCACCGCTTTCGCGAGACTTTTACAGAAAAGGCACAACCCCTAACACTTGCGACACGAAGAGCGACGTAGCAACTCGCCCCGCGTGCACATTCATAGCCCCACGCTGATATATCAGCCTAGGCCGCAGCCAGTTTATTGGGGCGAATTAGGGAATGTCAACCCCCTCTTCCGGGCTAACTGCATGAATTCCGCCGCTGGAAGGCTCCACTAAGCGGTTAGGCGTTCGAAGGCATGCGCCAGTTGGAGCACGGCGAAATCTTTCTGGACGCCGCCGACGATCTGCAAGCCGACCGGCAAACCGTCGGAAGTCAGCCCTGCCGGAACGGAGATCGCAGGCAGGCTGGTGACGGTGATGTAGTAACACGACCGCATCCAGTCGATGTAGCTCGACAGCTTTTGGCCCTCGATCTCGGTGACGTAGGGCTTGTCGATATCGAAGGCGGGGACTTGGGTGGTGGGCAGAATGAAGTATTCGTAGCGCTCGAGAAAGCGGCCGACGCGATCGTGAAGCCGGGAGCGTTGCGTCTGGGCTTTGACGATTTCCGGACCGGTCAGGGCCGCGCCGCGGTCGACTTCTTCGAGGACCGTGGCTTTGATTTGATCGCGATGCTTGGCGGCCTTTTCGGCGTGCTGCTGGTAGAAGCCCATGGCACGGAACACTTTGAAGACCGAGTCGGCGTCGGCGAGGTCCGGCTCGGCGTCTTCGACGATGCAGCCGAGATCTTCGAAGCGCTTGCGCTGCTTTTCGAAGACTTCAACGATGCGGCGGTCGAACGGCAGACCCAAAAGCTTGGAGCACCATGCCACGCGCGCGCCTTTGAAGTCGCGCTCGAGCGGGCCGGCGAATTGCGCGCCGGGCTCTTGAATCGACAGGGGAATTCGAGGGTCGGGCCCGGCGATTGCGGACAGGAACAAGGCCACGTCTTCAACCGACCGCGCCATGGGTCCGACGACGCTGAGCGTATTCCAGGCCGTGCCGGTGGGGACGCGCGGGATGCGGCCGGGAGCGGTGCGAAAGCCGACCACTCCGCAAAACGCCGCGGGGTTGCGTAGGGAGCCGCCGGTGTCGCTGCCGTCGGCGATGGGCAGCATGTGCGTGGCCAGAGAAACGGCCGCGCCGCCGCTTGACCCGCCGCATGTCTTCGACAGGTCGTAAGGATTGCGCGTCGCTCCGAAGACCGGGTTGAAGGTTTGCGAGCCTGCGCCGAACTCGGGGACGTTGGTCTTGCCGACCGGGATGGCGCCGGCTGTCTGGATGCGCTCAACGATCAGAGTGTTCGCGTCGGGCACGTTGTCCTTGAACAGCGGCGAGCCGTAGGTGGTGCGAATCCCTTTGGTCGCTTGCAGGTCTTTGTGGGCGACAGGAAGTCCATGGAGCGGGCCGCGGAAGCGCCCTTTGGACGCCTCCTCGTCCGCGCGGCGGGCGTCTTCGCGGGCACGGTCGGCGACGAGAGTGATGATGGCGTTGACCTTGGGGTTGATCTGCTCGATGCGCGCCAGGTGAGCGTCGAGGACCTCGCGCGCCGAGACGTCCTTACGCCGTAGGCGTCGGGCGAGCTCCACGGCGCTCATGGCGCAGAGCTCGGAGGGCTCAGGAAAGCCGGATTGAGCGGCCGCTGCGGCGGCGACTCCGCTGAGCAAGAGTCCGCGTCGAGAGAGGTCCATGGGCGAGCATTCTAGCCTATGCCGGCCGGCGCACGCCTATTCGTAAACGTAATGACGCTCCATGAATTCGACGCGGGTGCCGTCGGGGTCGAACATGTTCGACAGGTAATGCTTGACCATGCCGAGGCGGACGTCGTAGCGCTCGTCGCGCGGCAAGCCGCGCTGGCGGGCTTTCTCGACGGCGTTGTCGATGTCGTCGACCACCAGACAAATGTGATACGTCGAGCCGAGGCGCTCGCGGCCGCCCTCGCCGTACTGCACCAGATACTCGAAGAAATTGTCGCGCAGGCCGGGCAGGTGATGGTGCACGTAAAGCGGCTTGCCGTCGTCACGAGAGCCGGTCCAGTAGGGCTTCATGCCGAGCTTGTCGAGATAGAAGGAGTCCATCTTGGCCTTGTCGAGGACGTTCACGCCGGTGTGCCAGATCTCGGTCGACAGGCGATCGCGAACGAGCAGCTTGCGGTCGAGGGCGGCTTGCTTCGAGTCGGGGCGGTATTCGACGAACGAGATGACGTGGCCTTCGGGGTCGGTCAGCGACGTGTAGGGGTTGCCGTCGCCGCGAACCTCGATTTTGGTCGGCGAGAGGCCGCGGCTCTCGAGCTGCGAGCGCAGGGCATGGATGTCTGTCGTGAGGAAGGCGATCTCGACGAGGCGATCGTCGGGCGTGGGCGAGGTCGATTGGTCGAGCCGGATGAACTGGCGGTCGTTGACCTTGAAGAACACCTGCGCGGGCTTGCCGTCTTTGGCGGGGAGGCGAAACGCTTCCTGGTAGCCGAGGATGCCGCTGTAGAACTTGGCCGACGCTGCGAAGTCGCTCGACAGATACGCGACATGCGCGATTCCGTTGAGCGGCAACTCTTGTCTCGGCGCGGGAGCGGCGAGGATCGCGGCGGCGACGGTCAGGGTCGCCAGGAGCGTACGAAGCATGGATAAGGGACCTCCGCAAAAAAGTTTAGCAATGGGCGTCAGGCTTTCGCTCGCTCTCGCATGCAGTTGAAGAAACGGTCGGTCATGACTTTGGCCGCGCCGCTGATCAGGCGCTGTCCGACGCGCGCGATGGCTCCGGCGATATTGGCTTCGGCCTTGACGTCGACGCGCGTCCCGCCGTTTTCGGGCGTCAGCTCGACGGTGGCTTGGCCCTTGACGAAGCCCTGGCGGCCCTTGCCGTCGATGACGAGGGCATAGGAGCTCGGCCGATTCAGGTCTTTCAGCTCGACCGTCCCTTCGTAGCGCCCGGTGACGGCGGCGAGTCCCATGGAAAGCGCGGCCTTGTAGCGGTTTTCGCCGATCTTCTCGAGCTTTTCGCAGCCCGGGAGGCAGTCGGCGACCAGGGCCGTATCGGTGAGCAAATCGTAGACCTTTTCCGGGTCGGCTTCGAAATTGTAGGTGGCGGTGAGTTCCATGGCGATTGTCGTTTGAGGCGCTTAGGCGGCTTGGCGTTTTCGTTGCGGGCGGTGCGGCGACAGATCGTTCAGGCGTCGAGCCAGTCCTTCGAGGCTAACAAGGTTGTGAACCGGCAGAAAGTCGTCGACGAAGGGTAGCGCCGCCTGCATGCCTCGAGTCAGGGGCTGGTAAGCGGGAGATCCGAGCAGGGGATTGAGCCAGATCAGCCGATGGCACGAGCGCTGCAGGCGGGCGATCTCGCGGCTCAGGACTTGCGGATCGCCGCGGTCCCAGCCGTCGGAGATCAGCAGAACGACGGCGCCGCGCCGCAGGATGCGACGCGACCAGTCGATGTTGAAGGCGCGCACGGCGTCGCCGATGCGCGTGCCGCCGGACCAGTCGGGCATACGGGCCGCGACGCGGGCGAGGGCTTCGTTCACGCCAGCGCGCTCGAGATCGCGTGTAATGCGGGTGAGGCGCGTGGCGAAGACGAACGCTTCGACGCGCTCCAGGCGCCCGGAGAGGCAGTGCGCGAAGTGCAGCAGCATGCGGGAATAGCGCTCCATCGAGCCGCTGACGTCGCACAGCAGCACGAGCGGGCGAGGCCGGTCGGTGCGCCGGCGAGTCGGCAGGTCCGGCGCCTCGTCGCCGTGGCGCAGCATGGCGCGGAAGAGTCGGCGGGAATCAACAGCGGCGCCCGCGCCCGGCCTCCAGCGTTTGGTGCGGCGCCGTCCCGGTTCCCATTCCAGCTCGGCCATGAGTTGTTGAGCTTGCTCGATCTCTTCCGGGCTGAGCTCGGCGAAGTCCTTCTCGCGAAGGGCTTCGCGGGCGCTGTAGGTGCGCAGGCGAATTTGCTCGACTCGCTCGGTTTGGGGTTGGCCTGCTGCGTCGTCGGCGCCGGCGGTGAGCGACTCGGGCTCGACTCGCGGTTTCTGGAAGGGGCGATCGTGGCCGAGCGGGCGCAGATCAAGCTTGGAGCGGCCGCGCTCGCGTGACCGCCAAAAGGCCCGGAAGGCGGCGTCAAACAGGGGCAGGTCGTCCGCGCGGCGGATGAGCAGGGCTCGAAGCGCGTAGTAGAAGTCGCGGCGCCGGCGGAGATCGATGAGCGCCAGGGCTGCGGCGATGTCGGCCGCGCGACCCGCCTGCACGTTGACTCCCAGGCGCCGCAGCAGCCGGACGAAATGGAGCAGGTTAGGCAGCAGCCGGCTCATGCCGAGCGGACGCCTCGAGCCTGCGCGCGATTGAGCAGAGCCTGCGCGCGCTCGCCGCGGATGGACTGCAGGTCTTCCTGGTTCTTGAGGACGACGCCCAGGGTTTCGTCGACGGTTTTGGCGTCAAGCTCTTCGCGGTCCAGCGCGACGAGGGCGGCCGTCCAGTCGAGCGATTCCGAGACGCCGGTGGTCTTGTAGAGCTCGGTCTTGCGCAGCTCTTGGACAAAGGCGGTGACTTGCTCGGCCAGGCGAGCCGAGGCTTGAGGAGCCTTGGTCGTGATGATGCGCAGCTCTTTGTCGAAGTCCGGGAAGTCGATCCAGAAGTAAAGACAGCGGCGCTTGAGGGCGTCGTGCAACTCGCGAGTGCGGTTCGAGGTGATGACGACGATCGGCGGATGCTCGGGCTGAAACCGTGCCGATTTCGGGTATCGTGATCTGAAAATCCGAGAGCAGCTCCAGCAGATAGCCCTCGAACTCCTCGTCGGCGCGGTCGAGCTCGTCGATCAGCAGCACGGGCGGCTTGCCCGGGTGCTCGAGGGCTTGCAGCAGAGGCCGGCTGATGAGGAAGTCGCGGCTGAACAGCTCGCGGACAGCCGTCTCGCGGTCAACCTCGCCTTCGGCTTGCATCAGGCGAATCTCGAGCATCTGGCGCGGCGTAGTTCCACTCGTAGACCGCGTGGGCGACGTCGAGGCCTTCGTAGCATTGCAGGCGAATGAGGTCGGCGCCGAGAGCCGCGGCGAGAACCTTGGCGACTTCCGTTTTGCCGACCCCGGCCTCGCCTTCGAGCAGCAAAGGGCGGCCCAGGCGCAGCGCCAGATAGATCGACGTGGCCAGGCCGCGATCGGCGATGTAGCGATGCGCGGCCAGCAGCGATTGCAGCTCGTCGATCGACGACGGCAAATCGAGGCCGGCGTCGTCCGCTCTCACTTGGCCCGCGCCGTCGCGAGCAGAAAGAGCGCGGCGCACGTAGACGTGGGCGACTGCGCGGCGGTACTCCGCCGACGCGAACAAGTCGCCGATGAGGTCGGGACCGAGCGAGCCGGCTGTCTTCAACGCGGCTTCCGCGATTTGCTCGTCGGTCAGCTCTTTGCCGATGAGCGCTTCTTCGACGGCCTGTCGCGTGGGTCGGTTTCCCGGTCAATCCGCCGAGAACGACCGCCGCGGCGGCGCACTTGCCGCCCGCCATGCGTGACGCTGGCGGCGCAGCCGATGACCGCATAGCGCGAGGCCGGATGCGGAAACTTGGAGTAAGCCGAGCCGGTTCCGTCTTGCTCGATCGGGATGTCGACCGACGTCAGGATTTCGTTTTCGCCGAGGGCGGTCGTCATGACGTCCTCAAAGAAGTCCGGCGCGGCTACGGAGCGCTCGCCGTCCGGGCCGACCAGGTTGATCGTGCCGCCCAGGGCCGTCACCACGCCGGGGAGGTCGGAGGCGGGGTCGGCGTGGGCGAGGTTGCCGCCGACCGTGCCCCGGTTTCGGACGGCGGGGTCTCCAATCTGAGCGGCGGCGTCGCTGAGGGCGCGCGCGTTCCGCTGGACGTCTTGCGAAGCGGCCACCTCGGCATGCGGCGTCAGGGCGCCGATGCGAATCTTGCCGTCCTTGACGCTGATGCCCTTGAGCTCTGCAATGCGGCCGATGTCGATGAGCGCGGCGGGTTCGGAGAGCCGCAGCTTGAGAATCGGGATGAGGCTGTGGCCCCCGGCGAGGATCTTTGCCCCGGGCTTCTCGGCCAGCAGCTTACCGGCTTCGGCCACCGAGCCGGCGCGGTAGTAGTCGAATGGCGATGCAAACATGACTAGGCTCCCTTCCCGTTTTGGATGGCGCGCCAGACGCGTTCCGGCGTGAGGGGCATGGCGAGCGGCCCCGGGTTCAACGGTTTGAGCGCATCCACGACGGCGTTGTAGACGGCCGCGGTCGAGGCGATGGTGCCGGCTTCGCCGATGCCCTTGACGCCGAGCGGATGGTGCGGCGAGGGCGTGACCGTCGAGAGCACCTCGATGTCGGGCAGGCGGTCGGCGCGCGGCAGCGCATAGTCGAGCATCGAGCCGGTGAGGAGCTGACCGTCCTCGTAGACGGCCTCTTCCCACAGCGCTTGGCCGATGCCTTGGACGACTCCGCCGTGGACCTGACCCTCCACGATGACAGGGTTGATCTGCGGGCCGCAGTCGTCGATTGCGATGTAGCGCTTGAGGTCGACCTGGCCGGTCTCGGCCTCGACTTCAACGACGGCCAGATGGGCGCCGTAGGGGAAGACGAAATTCGGCGGGTCGTAGAAAGTCGACGCCTCGAGCCCGGCCTCGACCCCTGCGGGCATGTTCCAGGCGACGTTCGCCATCAAGGCGATGTCTTGGATCGTTTTGACCTGGTCGGGCGACCCTTTGACGAAGAACTTGCCGTCGTCGTAGTCCATGTCTTCGACGGCCGCCTCGAGCAAGTGAGCCGCGATGATTTTGCATTTCTCGCGGATCTTCCGCGCCGTCACGGCGAGCGCGGCGCCGCCGACGGCTGTGGTGCGGCTGCCATAGGTTCCCCAGCCCATCGGCGTATTGTCGGTGTCGCCGTGGATGACCTTGACGTCTTCAGGGTCGACGCCCAGCTCGCCGGCGACGATTTGCGCGAAGGTCGTTTCCTCGCCTTGCCCGTGGGGCGATGCGCCGGTAAACACGTGCACCTTGCCGGTCGGGATGGAAGCGAATGATTGCGCTCTCCCAGAGACCGCCTTGGAAGCCGATCGCGCCGGCTACCTGCGAGGGGCCGAGGCCGCAGATCTCGACGTAAGTCGACAGGCCCAAGCCGATGTAACGGCCTTCCTCGCGCGGCTTTTGCTTGCTCGGCGCGAAGGTCATCGTATTTAGCGTGGTCAAGGAGCTTGGCGAGAATCGCAGGGTAGTCGCCGCTGTCGTAGTCGAGGCCGGTCACGACGTCGTAGCCGTCGCTGAACGGCGGGATGAAGTTGATCTTGCGCACGTCGGCCGGATCCTTGCCGAGCTTTTGAGCGAGGAGCGTCAACCAGGCGTTCCAGCATGAAGGTGGCTTCCGGCCGCCCGGCGCCGCGGTAAGCGTCGACCGGCGTCGTGTTGGTGTAGATGCCGTAGACGTCTTCTTTGATGGCCGGGATGTCATAGACGCCCGACAGCATCAAGCCGTGGAGGATTGTAGGGATGCCGGGCGCCGCGGTTGAAAGGTAGGCTCCCATGCCGGCGCGGACCGTGGCTCTGAGCCCTGTGATCTTGCCGTCTTTCGTTGCCGCCAATTCAACGTCCTGGATGTGGTCGCGGCCGTGAGTTGTGGCATGATAGTTTTCGCTGCGCGTCTCGACCACTTGACGGGGCGGCCGAGTTTCATCGAACAGAACACCGTCACGTAGTCGGCGCGGCATACGCTGCGATCTTGCTTCCGAAGCCGCCGCCGACTTCCGGGGCGATCGCACGCAGGCGATCTTCCGGCACGCCGGTGACCGCGGAACAAAGGAATCGCACGATGTGAGGGCTCTGAGTCGTGTTCCACAGCGTCAGCTCGCCTGACGCCGGAATGTAATGTGCCAGCGCCGCGCGCGTCTCCATCGCGTTGGGAATAAGACGTTGCTGGATGATGCGGTCGCTCACGACGACTCGGCTTCGGCGAAGGCGGCATCCACGTCTCCTCCGCCCGCTACTGACCAATGAAAGGCCTGGTTGCCGTCGATGTCATGCGTGCAGTTGGGGTGCGCCGTCGAAGCGGAGGCCTCTCCGGGTCGGTCACCGATGGCAGGGGTTCGTAGTCGACGTCGATCAGGTCAAGGGCATCATAGGCCTGGTAACGCGATTCGGCGACGACAGCGGCGACGATGTCGCCGACATAGCGAACAGATATCCGTTGCCATACAGGGATAGTTCGCGATCTTCAATCCGGAGTCAGGCAACAACCAGGCGCACGGCATCGGCTTGAGCGCGTCACCGATGTCCGCGCCGGTGTAGACGGCCAGCACGCCGTCGGCGTTCTTCGCGCGGCTCGTGTCGACGCCGGTGATGCGCGCGTGCGGGTAGGGGCTGCGCAGCATGGCCGCATAGACCATGCGCGGGAGCGCGAAGTCGTCGGTGTATTTCGCGGCGCCGGTGATCAGGCGCGGATCTTCGCGGCGGCGGATTCCGGAACCGAAGGCCTTGGCGCTCATTGTTTCGCCTCCTGGGTCTGGGCGGCGGCCTCGCGGACGGCGCGCACGATGTTCTGGTAGCCGGTGCAGCGGCACATGTTGCCCTCGAGCGCGTGGCGGATCTCGGCGTCGCTCGGGTTGGGATTGGTGCGCAGCAGCTCGTGCGAAGCCAGGATCATGCCCGGCGTGCAGAAGCCGCATTGCAGTCCGTGCTTGTTCCAGAACGCCTCTTGCAGCGGGTGGAGGCCGCCGTCGGGCGCGAGGCCCTCGATGGTGGTGACCGAGCAGCCGTCGGCTTGCACGGCGAGACAGGTGCAGGACTTGACGGCGACGCCGTCCAGCAGCACCGTGCAGGCGCCGCACTGGCTGGTGTCGCAGCCGACTTTCGAGCCGGTGAGCTCGGCCTCGTCGCGAATGAAGTGGATGAGGAGCAGGCGCGGCTCGACGTCCCGCTTATAGGTATGACCGTTGATTTCGATGCTGACGGATGTCTTCACTGGCGGTAAATCCTCCCGACGGCGGCATTAAAAACATGCTCACGCTGAGTCGTTTCCGTTCGACGTGGTGAAGCTTTCTATTCGACGCAGCCAGACTTTATCACACCGGCGATTACGCCGCGATTTCGCGCAAAGGAAAGCCCCACGGCTTGGCGCGCGTGGGGCCGTTGGAAAACTAGTGAGCTACCAGTCGACGACCGAACCGTCGTCGGGATCGAACTTCGGCAGGTAGGGCCGCGGCTCGCCGACTTGGGCCATCAGCTTGTCTTCGTCGATGGTGATGCCGAGCCCGGGATCGGTCAACAGCGGCCGGTGGCCGTCTTTGATCGCCGGCAGCGGCTTGGCCAGCAGGTCTTCGTACTCGTTGTCGCCGCGCTCCTGGATGAGGAAGTTCGGCACCGACGCCGCAATCTGCAAGCTCGCCGCCAGCGAGCAGGGGCCTTGCGGGTTGTGCGGCGCGATCGGCGAGTAGTAGGCCTCGGCCATGCCCGCGATAACATGCAGCTCGGTGATGCCGCCGGCGTAGCAGATGTCGGGTTGCAGGATTTTGGCTGCGCGCTTCTCTAGGATTTCGCGGAATCCCCACTTGGTGAAGATGCGCTCGCCGGTCGCCAGCGGGATGTGCGTCATCTTGGCCAACTCCGCCATGACGTCGACGTTGAGGGCCTGGACGACTTCCTCGTAGAACCAGGGCTCGTAGGGCTCGAGCGCCTTGATGAGCAGGCCGGCGGTGGGCGGCTCGACGGCGCCATGGAAGTCGATGGCGATGTCGACGCCGTCGCCGAAGCGGTCGCGCAGGGCTTTGAAGTTTTCGACGACGGAGTCGACGTATTTCTTGCCTTCGATGTATTTGACGGCCTGGCGGTTCATGCCGCGCGGGCCGACTTTCATCGCGTTGACGCCGTTCTCGAGGTTCGGCTTGCCGTAGACCCGAACGCGGTCGCGAGTGGGGCCGCCCATCAGCTTGTAGACCGGTACGCCGTAGCACTTGCCCTTGATGTCCCACAGGGCTTGGTCGATGCCGCTCGAGATGGCGGTCTTGATCGGGCCGCCGCGATAGAACGCGCCGCGGTGGATCGCCTGCCAGTGGAAAACGACGCGGTTCGGGTCTTGGCCGACCAGATAGTCGCCGACCTCGAGCGCTCCGGCGGCGCAGGCCTTGGCGTCGTCCTTGAGCATTTCGCCCCAGCCGGTGACGCCGGCGTCGGTCGAGATCTTGACGAAGACCCAGGTGTTGGTCAGCACGAACGTTTCGATCTTGGTGACCTTGATTTCGTCATTGGGGCCGATGGCTGCGGCGTCGGTTCGCTCGCACGTGAAGAGGGCGTCGAGACCAAGCAGCCCGCCCGCGCCCGCAACGGTGCGAAGCCACGAACGCCTGTTCATTTGATCAGAGAACATTGAGAGAAAAACCTCCGCGGACATTCAAAGCCGCTGTCTTCGGTGACAGTGGCCAGCGCCTTAGCTTACGGCGCCGCGTTCGGCCAAGCCAAGGGCTAGCGCTTGTAGAGGAAGATCTCGTGGTCGGGAATATCCGGGTCCGCGTCTTTGAGCGTGACGGTCTTGTCAGGCGTCCAACCGGGGACCGGGAATTTGTAGCTGACCACCCGAACACCGGGCCGGAGTTGGCGTTCCAACAGCGGAGTGAGCTTCTCAAAGGCCTCGGGCGTAAGAAAGGTTGTGATCACGTCCGCCGCGCCGAGGTCCGCGGTCAGCAGGTCGCGGGCTTCGATCTCGGCGCGGTCTTCCAAATGCAGCCGTCGGATGCGGTTGCGGCTGATCTTGACGAGGTCCGGATCGATTTCAAAGCCGATGGAATGCGTGCCGTAGCGTTGGGCGGCCGCGATGACGATGCGGCCGTCGCCCGAGCCGAGGTCGTAATGCAACTCGCCTTCGTGCGGGTCCGCCAAGGCGAGCATCCGGTCGACCACCAGGTCGGGCGTCGGATAGTAGGTGGCCAGAAGCTCGCCGTCGGGAGCTTTGGTTTCTTGCCTGGGCGCGGCCGGGCCGAGGCCGGAACACGAGACGAGAAGACTCGCCGAAACTGTCAGCAGGACGAGACGCAACTCGCAGCGTAGAGCACGTTCCATTTGAGTTTGGTTACGAATCGAACGTCAGCGGCGGTAGACGTAGATGGTGTGGAGCAGGCCGTCGATGTCGGCCTCTTTGGCGGAGGTCAGGGTCTGGTCGGGCTTCCAGCCCGGGATGGCGAAATCGTGCGAAATAACGCGGCTGCCCGGCTTCATCTGCTTTTCGAGCAAGGGGCGGAGCTTTTCCAGCGCGCGGGGAAGCAGGTAGACGGTGATCAGGTCGGGCTTCGAGAAATCGGCGAGGAACAAATCCTTGTCTGCGATCGACGCTTTTCCCTCAAGACCTTCCTGCTGGATCCAATCACGGCTGGTCTTGACGAGCTTCGGGTCGATCTCGAAGCCGACGGAAGTCGTGCCGTAATCCCGCGCCGCGACGACGACGATACGGCCGTCCCCGGAGCCCAGGTCGTAGTGCAATTCACCCGGCTTGATGTCGGCGGCATCGAGCATCTCTTTCACGATCGCCATCGGCGACGGGTAGTACGGGGCTACGTTGCCTACCGCCTCGGGAACAGCCTGCTCGGCCGCCGGCATGACGGCCGCAATGGTCAGAAAGAGTGCCGCGAAACGCATCATCTAACCGCGAGTATACCGGTCAACGACGGTAAACGTAGAGCTTTAGATCGAAGTGCTCGAGACGGCCTTTGCCCGGGATCGAGATGACCTGATCCGGTTCCCACTCGGGCATCGGGAAGTCATAGGAGACGACCCTGGCCCCGGGCTTCAACTGGCGCTCGAGAATCGGGCGCAGGCGCTCGAGCATTGTCGGCAGCAGGTAGATCGTGACCAGATCGACCTGGCTGAAGTCGGCCTGGAAGAGATCCTCCTGTACGATGCTCGCGCGGTCGGCCAGACCCAGGGACTCGATGCGGTCTCGGCTGGACTTGACGAGCTCGGGGTCGATCTCGTAACCCACCGAGCGAGCGCCGAAATCGCGCGCCGCCGCGATAACCCAGCGGCCGTCTCCTGAGCCGAGGTCGAAGTGCAACTCGCCGGGCTGGAGCTTGGCCGACTCCAGGCCCATGCGCACCAGGTTCTCGGGAGTCGGCACGAACGGGGCCGTGAAATCCTTGTCCTGCGCGTAAGCCGTCAGGCAGGCCGCAACGATGAGCGCGCAAGTAGAATGGAGAACCATGGATCTCGAGCTGGTGCGCATGACGATTCCCGAAGGGGCGAATATCATTGTCGGTCAATCGCACTTCATCAAGACGGTCGAAGATCTCTACGAGATCGTCGTAAGCACCGTGCCGAGCATGAAGTTCGGAATCGCCTTCAACGAAGCGTCGCAGGAACGCCTGGTGCGCCGTGACGGAAACGACGCCGAGCTCGAGAAGATCGCGGTCGAGAATGCACAGGCCATCGGCGCCGGGCACGTTTTCGTGATGCTGCTCACCGACGGCTTTCCGATCAACGTGTTGCCGCGTATCAAGGATTGCCAGGAGGTGGTGCGCATCTTCTGCGCCACGGCCAATCCGCTCGAGGTGATCGTGGCGGCGAGCGAGCAGGGGCGCGGTGTCGTCGGAGTAATCGACGGCCAGTCCCCGCTCGGCGTCGAGGACGACAAAGGGATCGCTTGGCGCAAGAGTTTCCTGCGCACGATCGGCTACAAGCGCTGAGCGCCCGTCCTACTCAGGACGGCGCTTGAGGGTCGGGCGGTCGTCTTTGTCTTGACCGTCTTCGGTGGGCTCGCCCTCGACCGGAATCGTCGAGTCGTTCGGGTTGCGGCGCAGGGTCGGCTTGTTCGGGTCGTCAGCCTCGGTCTTGGTGCGCGACACGAGGGCCGCCAGACGCGCTTGAACGTCGAGAAACTCGCTGGTGGTTACGACGTACTGCGGGCGCGCCGGCAGCAATTCGTCGATGCGTTCCTGGGTCTTGGTGATGCGATCGCCCGTCGGCGGGTGGCTCGAGAACAGCTTCGATAGCGTGCCGGGCTTGCGCTTCTGGTCGGCGAGCAGCTTTTCAAAGAAGTCGACGAACGAAGTCGGGTCGTAGCCGGTCTTGTACATGTACTGCAAGCCCAGCAGATCGGCCTCGGACTCGGCGCCGCGAGAGAATCGCAGGAAGCCCATCGGGATGGCGAAGCCGGCCGCCTGGCGGATGCCGAAGCCGGTCCAGCCGCCGAGGAAGATCAGCGGAATCGAGGCGTAATTGGCGATCTGGCCGCGGGTCGCTTGCTTGGTGCCGTGACGGGCGGCCACGTGCGCGATCTCATGCGCCATGACGCCGGCCAATTCGGACTCGTTCGAGGCGCGCAGAAACAGGCCGGAGTTGACGAAGAAAAAGCCGCCGGGCAGCGCGAAGGCGTTCACCTCTTGGCTGTCGACCATCTTGATCGTGAACGGAACCTTGGAGTCGGAGTTGCGAACCAGGTTTTGGCCGACGCGGTTGACGTACTCGGAGATCACCGGATCGTCAATGATCTTGGAGTTGCGTTCGACCTCTTGGGCCATCTGCTTGCCGAGCGAAATTTCTTTTTCGATCGAGTAGAAGTTGATGCCGCCGCCGACATCCCGTTCGCCGATGGCGTCGGGGTTCTTCTTGTCGTTCTTCTTGTCGTTAGCCGCGGCGGGCAGAGCGAGCGAAACCGTCAGACTCAAGATGAGGAAAGGAACTGCTCGTTTATTCATGCGCGTTGTCTCCGCCGCGGTGGTTTGCAAGTTGCTATCAGTATAGGGGCAGCCGTTGTTTCGCGACAGGTAAATAGGGAATCGGCATCCGCCTTCGCCGTACCGCCATATGCAACTTTCAGCCTACTTGGACGAGTTTCCCGTCCGCGATCGTTACGTCTATCTCAATCATGCCGCGACCGGGCCGCTGCCTCGCCGCGCGGCGCAAGCGATGCAGGCGATGGCGGCGGACCAGATGGCGGCCGGGAGCGTTCATTACGCCGGTTGGCTGGAGTGCTATTCCGAACTCCGGCGCAAGGCGGCGACGCTGATCGGCGCGGCGCCGCAAGAAATCGCGATCACCAAGAACACTTCCGAAGGCCTCAGCTTCGTCGCCAACGGCCTCGATTGGCGTCCCGGCGACGTCGTGGTCGGCGTGCGCGGAGAGTTTCCAGCCAACTACTTCCCGTGGGCGCGGCTCGCCGAACGCGGCGTCAAGCTGCGTTGGGTCGAGATGCGCCAGGGTCGCATCGAGGTGGACGAGCTGGACCGCGCCTGCGACGGGGCTCGCCTGCTCGCCGTGAGCTTCGTGCAATACTTCAGCGGCTTTCGGCTGGATCTCGACGCGGTGGGCGAGATTTGCCGACGACGCGGGTGTTGGTTCGTCGTCGACGCTGTGCAGGGGCTCGGGCCGTTCCCGGTCGACGTGAGGAGCAGCGGCATTCACGCCTTGTCCGCGAGTGGGCACAAGTGGCTGCTGGGTCCCGAGGGCTGCGCGATCTTCCAGGTCGACCCGGCCCTGATGAAAGAGCTCGAAGTGGTGGAGTTGGGCTGGACGAACGTCACAGGATCCTCGACCTATTCGACTGAGCTCGACTTGCGTCCGGACGCACGCCGGTTCGAGTGCGGCACGCTCAACACGATCGGGTGCTACGGCTTGCGGGCGTCCATCGAGCTGTTCTTGGAGGTAGGCGTCGAACGCATCACGCGGCAGGTGCTCGAGCTGGCGTCGCGGATTGAGAACGGCGCGCGGCAGCGAGGCTTCGAACCGGCGGCGCTGCGGGACGACGCGTCGGGTTCGGGGATCGTGAGCTTCCGGCGCGACGGTGTCGACGCTGTTCAGCTCGCGGCGCGGCTGGCCGCGGAAAACGTGTCGGTCTCAGCGCGGCACGGGCATATTCGGGCGGCGCCGCACTTCTACAACACCGCCGATCAGATCGATCGTTTCCTGTCGCTGCTCGACCGCTGACGAGCGCGGCGGAAGTCCTCCGAGAAGGCTACAATACGCGCCAACTATGAGCGCTCGAATACTGCTCGCGTTGCTGCTCGCGCTGCCGCTGTCAGCCGCCGATTGGCAAGTTGGATTGGCGGCGGCGAAGATCACTCCGGCCGAGCCGGTTCCCATGGCCGGATACGCGGCCCGCACCGAGCCGTTCGAGGGCATCGATAGCGACATCTTTGCGAAGGCGATGGCGCTGCAGGACGCCGACGGTCATCGGGCGCTGCTGATCACGGCGGACATTCTTGGCTTCCCGCCTGACATGGCGGAGGAGATCGCGCGCAGACTCGGCGAGTCGGACGGCATCGCGCGCGAAGATCTACTGCTGAACGGCTCGCACACGCATTCCGCGCCGCTGGTGGCCGGATCGATGCAACTGCTGCAGCCGGGCGGGGAAGGCACACCGCTCGCGGCATACCGCCAGCGGCTCGAAGATCAGATTGTCGAGATCGGGCAAAGAGCCTGGCGCGAGCTTTCGCCTGCGAAGCTGTCGTGGGGCAACGGCGTCGCCGACTTCGTCATGAACCGCCGCGAGTTCACCGCTCGCGGCGTCATTTTGGGGAACAACCCGCGCGGCCTAGCCGACCGCACCGTACCGGTGCTGCGAGTCGAGTCGCCGGAGGGCGATCTACGGGCGGCGGTCTTCGGCGCCGCCTCGCACAACACCACCCTGACGGGCGGCAACCGTAATATCAGCGGCGACTACGCCGGCTACGCCCAGCAGTTCATTGAAGAGTCGTCGCCGGGCGTGCAGGCGATGTTTGTGCTCGGGTGCGCGGGCGATGCGAACCCGTATCCGCGCGGCACGGCCGAGCTGGCTCGCGAACACGGTAAAAAATTGGCGGATGAGGTGTTGCGGGTGCTCGAGACGGAGCTGGCCCCGGTTGCGGGACCGCTGACGACCGAGTTCCGCCTTGTCGAGTTGCCGCTGCAGCGCCATACGCGCGGCGAAGTCGAGAAGATGGCTGAGGGCGCGTCGTCCTACCGCACGTTCTATACCGACGGCGCTATTGAAGCTGTTCGACGCGGGCAAGCAGCCGCGCGAGACCTACACGGCGCCGCTCGCGCTCTGGCAATTCGGCGACGATTTGACGCTGCTGGCCTTCAGCGGCGAGACCGTGGTCGACTATGCAAGATTCGCCGAAAAGCGCCTAGGGCCGTTGCGGCTGTGGATCGCGGGATACTCGAACGACCTGTTCGGCTATCTGCCTTCGGCGCGAGTGCTGGAGGAAGGCGGCTACGAGACGCGCGGACTCTATGTCGACTACGGCTTGTTCGCGCCGACCGCGCAGGACGTGGTCATGGACGCGGTCGCCGACATGGCCAAGGCCGCCGGCCGCAAGCTGCCTTAGCGGCGGAAGCTCATTGCGAACGCTGCACGGCGCGCTCGCGCCAGGCCGCGGCTTTCGCCGTCAACACGCGACTCTCCGGGAGGTTAGGAGTCAGGGCGAGAACGCGCTGGATCGCTTCGGCGGCTTCGCCGAATTTACCGCGAGCGGCCGCGAGCTCGGCGCGCAGGTAGAGCAACTGCGGAAAGTCGGCGCTGCCCTTGGCCTGGGCCGCTCGGTCGGCGGACTGCTCGGCTTGGTCGAGCAGTCCGAGATTCAGCGCGGCGCCGGCGGCCAGCAAGTACGCTTCGGTCAGACCGCTGTGCAGCTTGACGGCTTCGGCGGCGACACGCATAACCTCGTCCCAGCGCTCTTCAACGGTATCCAGCCGCAGCAGCGGCAACAGCGGCTTGAGGAATTTTGGATCCGCTTTGCGTGAGGATTCCAAATCTATCCGCGCCTCGGACAAATTGTTGCCGGCCAGATGGATCTCGCCGAGCGCACTCCAGGCGGCGGCGTATTGCGGGTAAATTTCAACCGCCTTCTGAAACTGCTTGACGGCTTGCTCGAGTTTGGGCTTTCGATTGTGGGCTGCCCTGAAGCCCTGTTCATAAGCCTTCCGCGCGGCTTTTGGCGCCTGGTAGGACGTGGCGCTGACAGCGTCGCCGGAAACGCCCTTCGGGCGCGCTAGGACGATGGTCCCCAGCTCGATATGCGACTCCTTACTGAATGAGCTCAGGTCGATGACCGGCGAGCGATATCCGGCGAGCACGGCACGCAAATCGCAACCTTGCAGCTCCATGCCGCGAAGTCCCCATCCGCCGTCGCTTCGCATATTTCCAAACTGCGGTCCGGAACCGCCGGCGGACGAAGTAATCGACCTCTCGGGCGCCGGGCTGACGCCGCCGACCTGGAACGCGAATCTCCCCTTGCTGTCGGTGTAGTCCTCGATTGTCACGACGCTGTTGCAGGTGCGTTCGATCTCTACCGTTTCGACGGAGGGCACGCCGCCGGGGAGGACCACGACGCCCGAGATCGAGATCATCGGGTTCGAGGTTTCCGCCGAGAAGCCGTTGTCCTGATCGAGATTCGTGTCGTCGTCCTGCGCAACGAGCAATGGCCCAGCGAAAAGCAGGATTGCCGCGGCCGTCATTCGATAGAGCATGTCTTCCCCTCTTCGGTGGTCACGATGCTCGGCTGCTGCTGGGCAATCGGTTGTCGAGTAGGGCGGGACGAAAGCGAACACGTTACTAGCGTATCGGCGGGGTTTTCGGACTAAAAATCACGTTACGGCGGCGACTCGATCGCGTGCTGCGTCGGAATCCGTAAACCCCGTTACAATGCCGTCGATGGACTCGAGACCAAATCGGCGTCAATTCGCGAAAGCCGCGGCCGCGGCAGCGGCTTCCGTTGCAGTCGGCAAGGCCGCCGTCGAACGGAGAGTCGTGGACGACTTCGATCGTGCCGACTCGTTTTACGCCGGGGACGGCTGGCATTCGTTGAATCCGGGCTACTGGAAGCTCGATGGCGGCGCCCTGCGGCGGCGGATTCACACGCGCGGCGACCGCGCCCGCAATACCGGCTTTCCGTTCCATGCCTACATGGAGACCGAGTACGAGTTCCTGCCGCCTTACGGCATGATCTGGCGGCGTGACTGGAAGCTCGAACGCAACTATCGCATCGTGGTCGAGGCCACTGTTCGCGAGCTTCCGCGCAAAACGCCCGAACCCGGCTATTCGATGATGGGGATCTGTTTTGGCGGCAGTACGCTTTACGAGAGCTGGAACGGAGCGGGGAAGCCCGGCGACGCTTGCTGGTACGCGGCCTGGCGCGATGACGGCGCCTTCGGCGTCTACGACCACACGACCGATGATCGCAGGCCGGTCGCCCGGCATGCCGAGACGCAAGGGCCTGCGTTGAAGGTGGGAGACCGCGTGACGCTCGAGGTCGAAGTGTCGGGAGACAGCGGCAATATGGCGACTGTCGACGCTCGTTTGATCGCGAACGGTGAGACGTCGACGATTCACCTCGAGAACTTCGACCGCTCAAGCCATACAAACGGACATTTTGGCTTGGTCGGCCGCGGCTGGCTCGACTTCGAGGTGAACAGGGTCGAGCTGGACCCGCAGCGCAACGAACCGCTCGACGCTCCGGTGAACGAGCTGCGCGTCTGCTATGCGCTCGGCGATACGGTTCGTGAGGTCGACGGCGCGTGGCGTTGCCGCTTCATCGCCGTATTCCGGCAGGAGGGGCGTTTCGCCGACATCCGCATCGCGGACACCGATCGGCCCGACGGCGGCTGGGCTCAGGTCGCATCGTGCGGGCGAGCGGACATCGTGACGAACGACTTTCGGCGCGCGACGGCGGTCATCGACTGCGTCTTGCCGTTCAATCCCGCCGAAACCGAGATGTTTTACGCCGTTTGGAAGGACGGCGAGGACGTCACGGCCGACCCGCGGCCGACCGCTCAGCAGTACGTCGGTCGCCTCCCGCGGCTGACGGCCCCTTACCGCTTGTGCGGGTTGAGCTGCCACGCCATCAGCGGAAGGAAACCCGGCATGGAGCGGACCGAGCCCTTCCAGGAGAACTGGGTGCATCCGCAGCCGCTGCGCGACGCCTACCTCTACCTCGACCACTACGACTTTCAGGTGATGTTGTGGGAGGACGACATCTGGTACCTCGAGCTGATTCTGTATCCAACATCGACCGACGACGCCTACCAGATCATCTTCACCACGCTCGGGAACGAGACGACGCGCTGGCAGATGATGCGCCACTGGAACGTCCTCAACCCCGGCGATCACGACAACGGCATGGACGACGTGAAGGGGCCTGAGCAGATCGCGATCCGCAACCGGGCCGACCTGGGACAGGATCCGGAATACATGCGCCGGAACTTCGAGATCGTGCAGCACCTGATCAGCGGCGACGACAGTCCGTCGGGTTCGGCGAACCCGAAACGCTGGCGACGCTGGAAGATGCCCGAATCGGACTTTTCACTCTTGATTGTCGATTCGCGGCTGTGGCGGTCTTCGCAAGACACGCATATCTGGGAGACCGAGGGGTGGGGCGACCACGGCAACGTCTACGATCGCAAGGACCCAACGCGCAGCCTGTTAGGGGAGGAGCAATTCGGCTGGCTGGAGGAGACGATCAAGACCGACTCGTCACCGCTGATCTGCGTGACCGGGATTAACGGCATGCACACCATTTGGCAACCGTCGGCTGAAGCGGAGGAGCGGAACCGCATCGCCGCGGATTACGCCGGATGGGTCAAGGCGGGCTGCGATCGCGTGATCGAGCTGCTCAGCTCGCGTGACGGCGTCGTCACCGTCTACGGCGACGTGCATATCGGGTCGATCGTCCGGAATCGAGACCACGGGTTGTACGAGTGCTCTTTCGGGCCGATCGGCAGAACCGGCGGGCGGCGTGTGAAGAACGACTTCGCGCCGCGCATGAAGGACTATGACGGCCGCGACTTGGACGTCATCGCGCTGTACCACCAGGACTACGAGTCACCCAGTCTCGACAAGCAAACCAGCCCCGGCTACTGGAACTTCATGGAGATGGTCTTTGACCCCCAGGCGGAGGACCCGCGCATGCAGATGACGGTACGCCGGCTAGACGATGTGCCCACGACCAGGCCGCGCGGGGGCGGGGTCGTCGACGCGCGAGCTTCGTCGACCGGGCGCCGGCTGGGTTGCACGCTGCCCACTCTCCGGACGATTCCCGACGCGGACGTCCTGTTCTCGACCCCGGACGGGCGGCCGATTCGGGGCGCCCGCAGCCTCGCGGACGGGCGCGTGCCGGTGAAGGGACTCGTGGACGTCGCCGCGGGCGCGAAGATCCTCATGACGGCGCACAAGGGAGACGAAGCGGCGGTGCGCTTCGTTGAGACCCGCTCGGTTTGAACGCCTAGGGACGAGCTCGGACGGGGAGGGGACGTCCAGGACGGAAGGGCGACAAGGATATGGCGCCGCGGCTGTCGAGGCCGCGGCGCCGGTTAGAAGTGCCTATTACCAGCGCGGCTCACGACGACCGCCGCGGTCGAAACCGCCGCCGCTGTCGCGAAATCCGCCGCCGCCGCCGGTGCGGGGCTGACGCGGACGCGCTTCGTTGATGTTGAGCTGACGGCCGCCTAAATCGGCCCCGTTGAGTTGTTCGATCGCTGCATCGCCTTCCTCGTCGTTCGGCATCTCAACAAAGCCGAAGCCGCGTGGACGACCCGTGTCTCGGTCCGTAATGAGGCTGACGCGGTCAACGGCGCCGAACTCCTCGAAAAGCTGACGGATTTCGTCTTCCGTCGCCGCGTAGTTCAGATTTCCAACAAAGATGTTCTTCAAGTATTCACTCCCAAGCAGTTGAAGAAGAGCTTTTAGGGGACCAACGGAGGAGGGAGCGGCGAATAGATGAAACCGCGGGAACTCACACACGCAGGCCTCTGCGGCCCTATTTCAATCGCAAACGGTAACTTAGGTAAAGTCTAACAGGCGATCCCCCGAGGCGAAAGTCAAAATTTGGTTGCGGGCGGAAAAGCGTTCCGATATCGATTTCGAAGACGCCGGAAAGCCGCCTGACCTTTCAGCCCTGGGAATGGATCAAACTCTAGGCCGCCGGCGCCGCGCCGGGGTTCCACGTCGCCGCCGTATCGAGCAACGAATGGGCCGTGGAGCGCAGCTCGACGCCCATCTGGGCGAGCTCGGCGAGCCGTTCTCGGACAACCGTCTCCGCGCCGACCAGCAGCGTGGCGCGAACCAGCAAATGCATACTGTGGAACTTGACCGCCGAGACGGCCAGGCGAACCACGAAGTCCTGGTCCTGGCTGATGGGAGCGAGCAGTTTGCAAAGCCCCCAGGCGGTTGAGAAATCCGCGCTCAACTGACGCACGTAGAGACGCAGCGCCTTGCGGCGCCCCTTGCGCAGCCTGAGGCGAAGATGCTCGCAAGCCGACTGCCGATAACACAGGTACTGATCGTCCTCGGACGAGAGCAAGCGCGCCATCGGAGCGTACGGATCGGGGCGCGAGTAGTCCTTTCGCAGCGCGTCGAGATCGAGCTCGCCCTCGACAGACGTGCGGGGACGGAGCAACTCGACCGCCATGAGAATGGCGCCGGCCAGCAGGAACACCAAAACTGCTATCAACAAGGGCATTTGGTTAGCTTCATTGTGCGGCGTCAGCGCCGCTTCTTCAATAGCCTAGAAGTTTGGCCTATCAGGACTAAAAAAACATCAGGCGAAGACCTTAGACCACCTGAAAATTCGCCAATAGGCCCCGAATCGGCGGCGTGGAGCAGGCAGTTCGCGCTTGTTCACAGGGGTCGCGGCAGGTACCATAGGCAACCGGGAGAGCCATATGGAACGAAGAACATTCGTCAAGGGCGCGGCCGGAGCGGTCGCGGCCTCAGCCGCGTTCGCCGCCGGAGCGCGCGTAATCGGCGCCAACGACACCATCCGGTGCGCGGTATTAGGCGTGCATGGGCGCGGCCAGAGCCACTTCAACGGCCTCCAGCCGCAAGACAACGTCGAAGTGACGACGTTCGTCGACCCCGACCTTGAAGTCGGCAACCAGCGCGCGGCCGAGTTCGAGAAGAAATTCGGTCATCGGCCGAAGGTCGTCCAAGACATGCGTCGGGTCTTTGACGACAAGGACATCGACGTGGTGACCATCGCGACGCCGAACCACTGGCACACGCTTGCCGCGATCCGGGCGTGCCAGGCCGGCAAGGACGTCTACGTCGAGAAGCCTTCGACGCACTGCTACAACGAGGGCCACAGCCTCGTAGCGGCGGCCCACAAATACAACCGCATCGTGCAGCACGGCGTACAGTTGCGCAGCTCCGAGGCTGTGCAAGAAGCCGTGCAAAAGATGCGTGAAGGCCTGATCGGCGACGTCTACATGGCGCGCATCAACATCTTCAAGTGGCGTCCGAAGCTGGAAAAGTTCCCGAACGAAGAGCCTCCGGCGACGCTCGACTACAATCTCTGGGTCGGCCCGGGCAAGTATCGGCCGTATTCGAAGACCCACGTGCACTACAACTGGCACTGGACGTGGGACTACGGCAACGGCGAGATCGGCAACCAGGGCATCCATGAGACGGACATGTTGCAGTGGGGCCTGGACGTGAAGCAGCCGACGAAGCTGACCTCGATGGGCGGCCGCTATCTGTGGGACGACTGGCGCGAGACGCCGGAACTGCTCACGACGCTGATGGAGTTCGACGACGGCGGCAGGAAGAAATACGGCGAGGTTGCCGTGCGCTTCTGGTGCTCGAATCACGAGACCGAGTCGGCCAACGGCAATCTGTTCTACGGCTCGGAAGGCTATCTGGCGATCAGCGGCTACGAGCAGTATCAGTTCTTCTTCGGCCGCAAGAACGAGCCCGGCCCCACGGGCAAGGCTCCGACGCGGCACTTCGAGAACTTCATCAAGGCCGTTCGCAGCCGCAAGACTGAAGATCAGAACGGCCCGGTCGAGCAGGCCCACAACGCCGCCGGCATGGCCCATCTGGGCAACATCACCTATCGGCTCGGCCGCGTGCTCGAGTTCGATCCCAAAGCCGAACGGTTTGTGAACGACGACGAGGCCAACAAGATGCTCGGACAGCAGTATCGCGAGGGCTTCGAGGTTCCGACGCCGGACAAGGTCTGAGACGAGAACGATCTAGGAATATGCAAGGGCGCGGCCTCGGCCGCGCCCTTCGCTTGTCCGGTTCTCGCTTCCTTACGGATTAATTCCAATCAATATGTTCGTGGACGATGACTATTTCCTCCATCGCGACCGTGTTCCCGCCTCCTTTTGCCTCGGTTGCGGTTTCGACCGAGAGCGCCAGGGCGGCGTCGAGTCTCGTCCCCGCGACTTCAGGTCGGACTTCCAGTTCCACCACGGCGTCTCGGACCGCGCCGGCATCGATTCCGAAGACCGTCCGTGATGCTGTGATCCTGGACTGGCCGGCTGGGGTCACAGTCGCGGCGTAGGTCGCGACGACGGAGCCGTCCACGGCGTTCTTCACGACCGCTGTCACCGTTGCGGACGTGGATCCGAAGTTGGCGATCCGCACGATCGACCTTCCGTCGCCGATAAACAGCGGAGCCGAAGTTGCTCGAGTCTCGTCGGTCGCGGTCACGAGCCCGTAGGAACTATGTCTGCCGTATGTCTGCTCAGACGTGAGATCGCGGGCGCTCAGGAATCGCCCCGAGAAGTAGACGGGCTTGGATGCGGAGGGGTCGGAGTAGACCAGGATAACGACCGTTCCGACGATCGCCTCCCGGCAATCGGGCTCTTGAGGTTCAGGGAGACGATCAACATAGACGCCGCCGACGCCGGCCCGGACTCGTGCGCCCCGGCCGCCGCCGACGAATGTCGTCGCACGGTCTACGGTTCTTCCGGATTCGAAATCGACGAGCCGAACCTCGATCGAGCGGCTCAGCGTCTCAGGATTGTAGGCGGCGGCTTCGACGAGGTCTCCGCGGCAAAGAGTCAGAGGTCCGACTGTATAGACCTGCTCCGGGGATTCCGCGTGGGCGGATATGGCGAAGATCAGAGCATTGATGACGGCGAGGGCGACGATATAACGGCGCATGGTGGCCTCCAGGGTTCGGCGATCCGAGTTCTTAACCCTGTAAGCGCCGTTCGCGACTCGATTCCCTCGCAGGAGATCTCTCAGGCGGCTGCCGGAGTCCGCCGCTCTTCCTCCAGCCAGAGCAGTGTCGCCGGCAGCGTCTGGTCATACGGCGTGACGGTGAGATCGCCCAGCAGCTTCTCGAGCTTGGAAGCGTCGTAGGCGATGGGCTTCAGATAGTCGGGAACCATCTTCATGAAGCCGCGCAAGTCTGGGCTGAAGAGGCTGACCAGCCGCAGCATCCACAGCCCGGCCGAGCGCATTTTGACGTCGTGACCGAGCGCGCCGCTCACGATCCGCCGGAAGCTGTCGCCGCTCAACGGCCCGCCGCCGGGCAGGATCCAGCGCTGGCCGAAGGCTTCGTCGCGCTCGGCGATTTCCGCGGCCATCTCCATGGCGTCGGGCACGTAGACGTACTCACGCGGCGTATCGAGCGAGCCCAGCCAGTTGACCGTCTTGCCGTCCGTCGCTTCCTGCAGGGCCTGCTGCAAGCTGCTGGTACGCACCTCCGGCCCATAGAAGTCCGGCAGATTGAGGACGGCCGCGCCGGCGGATTGCAGAATGTCTTCCGCTTCGCGCCGATGACGGACCCAGTCATTGCCGTCTTGGCGCGGATGGTCTTCGTTCAGGGGGCTTTGTTGCAAGGGCAGGTACGCCCAAAAGCTCGAGACGTGGACGATGCGCGCGCCCGCGGCGGCGGCCGCTTTGACCAAAGAGCGCGCGGTCTTGGCGTGCGCGTCCATCTGATCCGGCGGCAGGCCGATGCAGTCAAAGACGACGGAAGCGCCGTCGACGGCTTTCGCGAGTTGATCGGCGTCGAGAGCGCTTGCCGCAACGATGTCTTCGCCGGTCGCGCCGAAGATGCGCTGCATTTTCTCACGGCTGCGCGAAACGACGCGCGTTGTCTTGCCTCGTCTGCGCAGCGCCGCGGCGAGGTGGAAGCCGGTGGGGCCGGTCGCGCCGAGCACGACCGCGGGGGGTGGGGGTTTTTCCTCCTTCATAGCGCCCTCATGTTGGCACACGCCTTTCGCGCGGTTCGCTAGCATTGTCGATTGGCTCTGGACACGCGCACCAAAATCGTCGCGCCGCAACAGCTCGACAAGGACGGCTCGAAGACGGCTTTCGCCTTCGGACGCTTCGACGTGCTGACAGTGGATCACTGCTCGACGCTCGAGGAGGCGAAGGCGGGCGCGGACCGGCTGATCGTAGCGGTGGAGGCGGATTCTCCCGAGGCGCCGACGTTGCTCGATGAATCCTCGCGGGCGCAGTTGGCGGCGGCGCTGGCGGCCGCGGACCGCGTGGTAATCTGTGACCGAGCCGCGACCGACGCGCTGATCGCCGCGCTCGAGCCGGTGAGCGTAGTCGATGTCGAGTCCCGCGTGCGGCGCGACATCGTAGCCGATGTCCTCCTCCGCCATCGTTCCGAAGGGTGAAATTCGCAAGGCGCTGATTGTCCGTCTCGGCGCGCTGGGCGACGTGGTGCACGCGCTTCCGGCGGCAAGTCTGCTCAGGCGGGAGGCGCCGGCGGCCGAGATTCACTGGCTGGTCGATCCGCGCTGGGCGCCCTTGCTCGCAGGCTCGCCGGCGATCGACAAAGTCATCACACTTCCGCTCAAGGCCTGGCAGGGCTCGCCGCTGTCGGCGCGCCGCGCTCGCGCCGTATGGGATGTCGTCCGGGGCTTGCGCGGCGAGCGCTACGACTTGGCCCTCGATCTGCAGGGGCTGCTCAAGTCGGCTGTCGCGGCGCGCGCCGCAGGCGCCCGTCGGGTCGTCGGCTTTGACCGCTCGGAAGCACGTGAGGGCGCGGCGACAATCTTCTACTCGCAAGCGCTTCGCACCGGGCGAACCCATGTCGTCGATCGTTATGCGGAGTTGGCGCGTTTAGCCGTCGGCGGTTCGCCGCGCGCACTGGAGGCGCCGCTGCCGCGAGGCGAGGAGTCCGAACAGCTTCCGCAGGGGGAGTTCGTCTTGGCGAGCCCGCTCGCCGGGTGGAAGTCGAAGCAATGGCCCGCCGAGCGCTATGCCGAGCTGGCGAACATGCTGTGGAGGGAGCGCGGGATGCAACTGGTGCTCGATTGCGCGCCGGCTGACGCGGCCTATTGCAGACGAATTGCGGCGCTGGCGTCGGACGGCTCTTGCGTCGTCCAGGCGTCTACGATCGCGCAGCTCATCGGAGCCACGCGCCGCGCAACGGCGGTCGTCGGCGTCGACAGCGGACCGCTGCATCTGGCCGCCGCGCTGGCGAAGTCGGGGGTAGCTCTATTCGGTCCCACCGATCCCGCTCGCAACGGGCCCTACGCGGGCGGCTTTACCGTCTTGCGCGCGCCTGGGGCGAAGACGTCGTACAGGCGCGCGGACGAATATTCGGAGTCGATGCGGGCGCTGAGCGTCGAAACGGTGTGGGCCTCGCTCGGGCATTTGATCCCGGCGCCGCAACGATCGACCGTCGATGTTGGAGACTAAGAAGGATGCGGATTGTTTCGTTGGCCCTCGCGGCCCTCTCTCTTGCGGGCCCGGCCCTGTTGCCGGCGCAGGATGTGCCGACGCGCGATGAAGCCCAAAAGCTCTATCGCGAGATCGGCGATTTGATGGAGGCCTCGGCTGTCGTAGTGCCGGAGTTGGCCCGCGCCGGCGCGCCTTTGACCGAGACGGTCAGGCAGCAGGTTCAACTGCTTGAAGGGGACCAGGAACGCGACCACGTCGGGGTGATGTACCGCTTGCTCACGAATGCGAAAGTCTATCTGCAGCTCGTCGACGCCTTGCCCAAGCCGCCCAGTTTCTCAAAAGCGGTGCGCGGGCAAGTCGAGGAGTTGCGGCTGAAGGTCGATCGTACCGATGCGTACTTTCGGCATGTGCTCGACCAACGTCAGGAGCAGATCCGCGGCGCCGACCGCGACAACCTGGCGCGCTACAGCGAGGCGAACGCTACGCTCGGTCCGCCGCAGAAGGACGAGCGGCGCGTCGTTTTCCTGGGCGATTCGATTACCGACATCTGGGAGATCAATCAGTTTTTTCCCGGCAAACCGTATGTCAACCGCGGAATCGGCGGCCAGGTCACGGGTCAAATGCTGGGGCGGATGCGCGCTGACGTACTGGCCCTCAAGCCGTCGGCCATGCTCTTGCTCGGAGGGACGAACGACCTGGCGCACGGCGTGCCGGTCCAAACCATCGAGAACAATATCGCGATGATCGCCGATCTCGCCGATGCTCACGGGATCCAGGTGATTCTGGCGTCGGTCACGCCGGTCAGCGACTATCACGAGGACGCCAACCCGCGGAATCATCGCACGACGCGGCGGCCGCCCGCCACGATCATCGAGATCAACGATTGGATCAAGGCTTTCGCACAGGCGGAAGGGTACGTGTACCTCGACTACTTCTCGGCGTTGGTCGACGATCAAGGTATGCTGCGAGCCGATTTGGCGGACGACGGGTTGCATCCGAACACGGAAGGCTTCAAGATCATGGCGCCGCTGGCCGAGGCCGCGATTGCGGAGGCGCTCAAGACCAAGCCGGCGGCCAAGCACGAAAAGAAACGGTTCGGAATTTTCTGAGACTTTCGAGAGAAACAATACGATGGGACTGTTAGAGATTCTTGGCTTCGGGGGCGACAAGCGGCCCACGCCCAGCAGTGCGGCCGGCGCTTCCGACACGATTCGCAAGATATCCGCCGCGCTCGATGAAATCGAGCCCGCCAAGGCCCGCTACATCGCCCTGTTCGCCTACATCCTTGGACGCGTCGCGAACGCGGACCTGGACGTCAGCGAAGAGGAGTCGCGCGAGATGGAACGGATCGTGGAAGGTCTGGCCGGCTTGCCCGAAGAACAAGCCGTGCTGGTGGTGCGCATCGCAAAGACGCAGAACACACTGTTCGGTTCGTCGGAACACTACACCCTCACGCAAGAGTTCAACGACATCGCGTCGCGCGCGCAAAAGCTGGCGCTGCTGAACTGTTTGTTCGCCGTGTCGTCTTCGGATCATTCGATTTCGACCCTGGAAGACAACGAGATTCGGCTGATCGCCAGCGAGCTGAAGCTGGACCACCAAGACTTCATCGCGGCGCGCTCGGCTTATAGGCAATACCTGGAAGTGCTGAAAAAGCCTGAACCGTCCTCGGAGGACGAGGATTGAAGCGATGCGCGGGCGTTGGCGCGCGGCCATGGCGGCCGCTGTTCTCTTCCTCTTGTCGATTCCGGCCGCGGCCGAGAATAAGCCGAAGGTCGTGCTCGAAACATCCAAGGGCCCCGTCACGATCGAGCTGTTCGTCGAGGAGGCGCCGAAGACGGTCGAGAATTTCCTGCGCTACGTCGACTCGGGCTTCTACAGCGACACCGTATTCCATCGCGTGATTCCCGGGTTCGTCGTACAGGGCGGCGGGTTCACTCCCGAATTGCAGCTCAAACCCACGTTTCCGCCCGTTCCCATCGAGTCGAAGCACGGCCTGGAAAACGTCCGCGGCACGGTGGCGATGGCGCGTCAGGACGACAAGGACAGCGCCACGTCGCAGTTCTTCATCAACCTCGACGACAACGACCGCCTGAATCGGACCGTGCGGGGCTTCGGCTACACGGTTTTCGGGCGCGTGATCGAGGGCATGGACGTGGTCGACCAAATCGCCCGTGCACAGACCAGCAAGCGCGGCCCAATGGAAGACGTCCCGATCATTCCCGTGTTCCTCGACAAGGCTTATCGGCTGACGGAATAGGCGGCGGAGTCGCGGTCGCGTCCGCTAGGATGAGCGTTCGTGAGCGCTCTCGCCGGTTTCGACCCCCTCGTTTCCGATTGGTTTCGCGAATCCCTGGGCGAGCCCACCGAGCCGCAGGTGCTCGGCTGGCCCGAGATTCGTTCGGGCCGCGACGTTCTCATCTCGGCTCCGACGGGTTCGGGCAAGACCTTGGCGGCCTTCTTGGAAGCCATTGACGAGCTGGTGCGGCGGTCCCGGGCGGGTGACCTCCCCGACGCTGTCCAGGTGGTCTACGTCTCGCCGCTCAAGGCGCTCAGCAACGACATTCAGAAGAACCTCGAAGGGCCGCTGGCGGCGATCCAGGCGCGGGCGGCGGAGCGTGGCGCCGCGATCGACGTACGTGCTGCGGTGAGGACCGGGGACACCAACGCCTACCAGCGCCAGAAGATGCTCGAGCGGCCGCCTCACATCCTGGTGACGACCCCCGAGTCGCTGTTCATTCTGTTGACGGCGAGGCGCGGCCGCGAAATGTTGCGCACCGCCCGGACGGTCATCGTCGATGAAATCCACGCGGTCGCCGACGACAAACGCGGCTCGCACCTGGCCCTGAGCATCGAGCGGCTCGACGGGCTGGTTCGCGAAGACGGCGGCCGGCTGCAGCGCGTCGGGCTATCGGCCACGGTGAGCCCGGTTGAAGAGGTGGCGCGATTTCTGACCGGGCGGGAGGCGGCGCGGATCATCCAGGTCGGGCACACGCGGCCCATGCGGCTGGCGGTCGAAGCGACGGGCGACGAGCTCAGCGCGGTCGCCAGTCAGAGCCTTTGGGCGGAGATCCACGACCGGTTGGCGGGGCTGATCCTTGAAAACAGGACGACGCTGGTCTTCGTCAATACCCGGCGGCTGGCCGAGCGCGTCTGCCACGCGCTGGAGGAGCGTCTGGGCCCGGGCGTGGTGATGGCGCACCATGGCAGCCTCTCGAAGGAGCGGCGGCTCGAAGCGGAACGGCGCTTGAAGGGCGGGGAACTGCGGGCGGTCGTGGCGACGGCTTCGCTCGAGCTGGGTATCGACATCGGCGCGGTCGATCTGGCATGCCAGATCGGCTCGCCACGCTCGATCGCCGTTGCCCTGCAGCGCGTCGGACGGTCGGGCCACTGGGTCGGAGCGATCCCGGACGGGCGCTTTTTCCCCACCACGCGCGACGAGCTCATCGAATGCGCGGCGCTGGTGCGGGCGATTCGCGCCGGGAGATTGGACCGCCTCGAAATCCCCGAAGCGCCGCTGGACATATTGGCGCAGCAACTGGTCGCCGAGGCCGCCGCGCGAGACGAGCAGACGGTCGACGGCGCCTTCGACTGGGCCACACGCGCCTATCCCTATCGCAACCTGGAGCGGACGCGGTTCGACCAGCTCATCGACATGCTCGCCGACGGCATCGTCTCGGCGCGCGGGCGCAACGGCGCCTATCTGCACTTCGACCGCGTCAACGGACGCATCCGTGCTCGCCGCGGAGCGCGACTGGCGGCGATTACGTCCGGCGGGGCGATTCCCGACACCGCGCAGTACCAGGTGATCGCCGAGCCCGAGGGCGGCTTGGTGGGCATGATCGACGAAGACTTCGCGGTCGAATCGTCGACAGGCGACGTCTTCCTGCTGGGGACGACCTCGTGGCGCGTGCGGCGGGTCGAGCCGGGCCGCATGCGCGTCGAGGACGCCCACGGCGCCGCGCCGACCGTGCCGTTTTGGCTGGGCGAAGCGCCGGGGCGCACTTGGGAGCTGTCCGAAGAAGTCTGGCGTCTGCGCGAAGAGATCGACGACCAAGAAGACTCGGCGGTCGAGTGGCTGACGGCGGAGTGCGGCCTCAGCCGCGTCGGCGCCGAACAAGCCGCCGAATATGTGGCGGCGGGCAAGCGCATTCTGGGCGCGCTGCCGACCGGCGAGACGATCATCGCCGAGCGGTTCTTCGACGAGTCGGGCGGCATGCAACTGGTGCTGCACACGCCGTTCGGCGCCAGAGTGAACCGTGCCTGGGGTTTGGCCCTGCGCAAGCGCTTCTGCCGTTCGTTCAACTTGGAGCTGCAGGCGGCGGCGACCGACAACGGCGTTAACATTTCGTTGACCGAGCAGCACGCCTTTCCGCTCGATCTCGTCTTTGAGTTCCTCAAGCCGGAGACGCTGGAGCACACGCTGACGCAGGCGCTGCTCGACTCGCCGATGTTCGCTTCGCGCTGGCGCTGGAACGTTTCTCGGGCGCTCGCTGTGCCGCGCTTCTCGGGCGGCAGGAAGACGCCGCCGCCGATCCAACGCATGCGCGCCGAGGATCTGCTGGCCGGCGTCTTTCCGGACCAAGCGGCCTGCGCGGAGAACCTGACGGGCGAAATCCGCATCCCCGACCACCCCCTGGTCGACGAGACGATCCGCAATTGCCTCTACGACGCGATGGACTATCGCCGCCTCAGCGAAATCATCGTGCGTATTCAGTCCGGGGAGATTCGCACTCGCGCGGTTGAAACTCCCGAGCCGTCGCCGTTCTCGCACGAGATTCTGAACGCGATGCCGTGGGCGTTTCTCGACGACGCGCCTCTGGAAGAGCGCCGCGCTCGGGCCGTGCAGCTTCGCCGCTCGCGTGACCCGAATGCAATCGACGCGGACGCGGCGCTGTCCGCCGAAGCGATCGCTCAGGTGAGCGAGGAGGTCGCGCCGCAGGTGCGCGACGCCGATGAGCTGCACGACGCGCTGCTTTCGGTGATCCTGATGCCGCCCGTCGCCGAGTGGGAGGAGTGGTTCGACGAATTGCGGGCGGCCGGCCGCGCGAGCGAGCTCGGCGTCGCGCCGATGTGGGTGGCGACCGAACGGCTCGGGCGCACGGGCGACGTGCCCGAAATCCTGCGCGGTTGGCTCGAAGTCAGCGGACCCGCCACGGCGGCGGAGTGGGCTGAACGGCTGCATCTCGATGCGGCTGACGTCGAGGCCGCCCTGCTGCAGCTCGAGAGCGAGGGCCAGGCCATGCGCGGGCGCTTTTCGCCGGAGCTCGAGGCGGGCGAGACGGAGTGGTGCAACCGGCGCGTGCTGGCGCGGATTCATCGCCTGACGCTGCGGCGGTTGCGGCGCGAGATCGAGCCGGTGTCGAGCGCGGACTTCATGCGCTTTGCACTGCGCTGGCAGCGGCTCGCGTCGGGCACACGCCTTTACGGCGCGGAAGGCGCGCTGCATGTGATCGAGCAGCTCGAAGGATACGAAGCGCCCGCGGCGGCTTGGGAGGCGGCGCTTTTGCCGGCTCGCGTCGCCGATTATAAGCCCGAATATCTGGACCAGCTTTGCCTGTCGGGCGAGGTCATGTGGGGTCGCCTGACGCCCCGCAACTCTCCCGGGGACCAAGACGGCGCCTCCCGCCGGATGCGCCCGACCCGCTCGGCCCCGCTGAGCCTGTTCACGCGATCGCGGGCGGACGAGCTGCTCGGTTCGAAGCCGGCCGACGAGGTGGGCTTGTCGCACGCCGCGAGCGACGTGCTCGCGGCGCTGAGGGCGCAAGGCGCGTCGTTCTTCCCGGACATCGTGCGCGCGTCCGGGCGTCTGGCCAGCGAGGTGGAGGAAGCGTTGTGGGAGCTGGCCTCGGCCGGCATCGTCACCGCAGACGGCTTCGACAATCTGAGAGCTTTGCTCGACCCGAAGCGGCGCCGCGGCGAGGGTCGCGGCAGGTCGTCCAGACCGCGGCACTCGGCCGGCCGCTGGGCGCTGCTGCCTCGTCGAGGAGCTGAAGACCCGGATGTCGAGGCGGCGGCGCGGCGGCTGCTCGATCGTTGGGGCGTCGTCTTTCGCGACCTGCTGCGGCGCGAGACGGCCTCGCCGCCCTGGCGCGATCTGCTCGGGGTTTATCGCCGCATGGAAGCCCGCGGCGAGTTGCGCGGCGGTCGATTCGTTGCGGCATTTGTCGGCGAACAGTTCGCCAGGCCGGAGGCGCTCGACCTGCTGAGGTCGGTGCGCCGCTCGGATCCGGACGGCGAAGAAATTCGCCTCGACTCGGCCGATCCGCTCAACCTGGTTGGAATCGTGCTGCCCGGCGCCAGGGTGAGTCCGCAGTCGACCGAGACGATCGTGCTCAAAGACGGCGCGGTCAAGGAAGCCGCCGTCCTATCACATCAATAGTTCGCGGTCTTGGTACTCGCGGCCGATGGCGTCGGCCGCGCGGATCGCGTCGACGACCATGGCGGCGGTCACCGGGAACGGCTCGTTGTGGATCGTCTCCCCTTCCGCGACGGCGCGCCGGGCGATCTCTTCGATCTGCTCGGGATAGGGGCGGTGCAGGCCGACTTCTTCCAACGTGACGGGCAGACCGACCTCGGAACAGAAGTCGATCACGTCACGAATCAATTCGTGCGGCTTGCCTTCGAGAACCAGTTGCACGAGGGTCCCGAAGGCCACTTTCTCGCCGTGCAGATAGCGGTGGGTGTCCTCGACCGTAGTGAGGCCGTTGTGCACGGAGTGGGCCGCCGCGAGGCCGCCGGACTCGAAGCCGATGCCCGAGAGCAGCGTATTGGCTTCCACGATGCGCTCGAGCGCGGGCGTGACGGCGCTCTCTTCGCAGGCGCGCTTGGCGTCTGAGGCGTCGTTGAGCAGCGTCCGGTAGCACAGCTCGGCGATGGCCAGGGCCGCCTCGGTCGCAAGGCCTTCACGAATGTTCGCCTTGCGCGCCTCCGCGCACGATTGCGCCTCGAACCACGTCGCCAAGGCGTCGCCCATGCCCGCAACGAGATAGCGCACCGGCCCCTTGGCGATCACCGTCGTGTCGACCAGCACCAGCTCGGGGTTGCGCTTGAACTTGCGGTAGTGGTCGAACACACCGGCGGAGGTATAGACCACGGACGATGCGCTGGTCGGAGCGTCGCTCGACGCGACGGTGGGGCACAGCACCAGGGCCAGACCCGCCTCGCGGGCCGCGGCGCGGGCGGTGTCCATCAGTTTGCCGCCGCCGGCGCCGACGATCGTCTTGGCGCCGTAGGTCGTCGCACGAGTCTTGATACGCTCGATCTCTTCGGCCGAGGATTCGCCTCCAAACGACTCCGTGGTCAGAGAGTATTCCGCCTCTTCGAGGCTTTCACGAAATGTCGCGACCAAGTCGCGCTGCGCCGACTTGCCGGCCAGAATCAATACCGGCCCTTCGAGATCGAGCCGGCGCATCTGGTCGCCCAGGGACCGTGACGAATTGCGGCCCTGCACGTAGCTCGCGGGCGAACTGAAGATGCTAAGCATGGCGAAATGTAAACCGACGAGTTTCGCGCAATCCGCGCATGAAACGCAAAAGAGCGCCGGCGGTCCGGCGCTCTCGGAATCGATCGGGGGCGAAAGCTACTTCGGAGCCGCGACGCAATGCTGCTGATAAGCCTGCTTGAGCTTCTGGGAAATCGTCAGGGCGTCGCTGCCCTCGATTTCGAACCGGGGCATGTAGTAGACCGGCTTGCCGTCGCGGAAAATGGCGACCGACGGGGACGACGGCGGATATCCCGACAGCAGCTCGCGGACCCGCGCGGTCGCTTCGACGTCGCCGCCCGCGAAAACCGTGGCCACCCGATCGGGTTTGGGCTCGCCTTGCAGCGACTCGATGATTCCGGGACGCGCCTTGCCCGCCGCGCACCCGCAAACCGAATTGACGACCATCATCACAGTGCCTTCCGCCGACACCGCCTTATCGACGTCGGCCGGAGTGCGCGTTTCTTCGACTCCGTGGCGCGTCAGTTCTTCGCGCATGGGTGCGATCAAGTACTCGGGATACATAAATTCAGAATACCTCCTGGAACCCGCTAGTTTAGCAATCGATCGCAAGCGGCTTGGGCCCGGCTCCACGCTTGTACCCGAGCGCCGGTACCCGAGCCCGGCGCCAAAACGATATCCTGTTTGCATTCAACCCGTTGCCGGTCGAGTGAGTCCTTAAGAATGAGACCGGCGACGCCGCCGAGTACCTTGAAGTCCGACAAACCACCCAAGTCCGACGTAGCCGCCAGGCTGCGCCCGGCGTATCTGAGCATGGATGAGCTGCTCGACGACCTCGGCCATGAGGTCGTCCACGGCAATAAGAGCATGTTCGGCCCGGCGTCGCTGGAGAGTCGGGAGATCTCGCCGGTCGAGCGCCGCATTGCGTTGGCGATCAGCGGCGGCGGGGCGGCGGGCGCTTATAGCGCGGGCCTAATCGAGGCCCTGCTGCCGAAGCTGGAGCAACGCGGGGCCAAGCCCGATGTCATCTTGGGCACCTCATCCGGGGCGCTCAACGGCTACGGCGTCTTCCTGCAGGCGCTCGGAAAAGATAATCCGCAGCTTCGCGAAGATCCGCGCATCAAGCAGCCGTACTCGAGCTTCATCGCGTCGATCTGGTCCTACCTGGACCGCGACCAAGAGACCTCTTCGTGGATTGTCGGACGGCGCTCGTGGATGATCGACATCGCCACGCGGGGGATCGACACGCCGCTGCGCCGCTGGGGCCTGGGTCTGGCCATTCTGCTCGGGCTTTTCCTGTTCAACCCGTTTCTGTTCGTCTCGCTGTTTCTGTTCTTCGAGCTCGATTGGCTGCTGCCGAGCTTTATCCGCGACTGGGGCCAGACGGGGGGCGAGCCGGCTTGGCAGTTGGCCTTTCTGGGGCTGCTTTCGCTCGTCGGCCTGGGCGTCATGCTGATGCTCGCCTTGCGGACGTTCGGGCGGAGCTTGTTCCGCGATACGCCGCTGTTGCGCATGCTGGCGAACACCGGGCCCGACGGCGATCTCAGCCGGCCCTGGCGCTGGTCGCACGGCCAAACCGTCGACCGCGCCAGGGTGCTCAGCCGCGATCTGGTGGCGGAGTGGTACACACGCATGGACGAGCTGCCCGAGCTCATCATCACCGCGACGAACATCACCGTCGGCCGCGAATGCCTGTTTACGCTCGTGCGTCCCGACACTTACGCGCGGCTCGTGAAAAACGGCTGGCTAGCCGTGCAGCTCGATTGCCGCCACGAGCGCGCCAAGGCTTACCACGCGATCGACGGCGCGTTGATGACCCTGGGCGAGAACCTGCTGCAATGCGTCGTCGCCTCGACGGCCGTGCCCAGCGCGTTTCCGACGCAGGAGATGGGCATCTATCGGCCCGGGTCGAGGCACGACGTGAGGCACCGCTTCGTCGACGGCGGCGTGCTCAACAACAGCCCGATTCACCTGGCGATCGATATGGGCGCGACGCACGTCATCTCACTCGAGCTCGATCCGATCAGAGCTCAAGACCCGATGGAGATGGACGATCGCGGCCGCAACTACAATATCCTCGAAGCCGGCGTGACGACGTTCACAACCCTGCTCGACCGCGCGATCGAGCGCGACATACGACGCACGGTGACGTGGAATCGCTTCTTGGTCGAGCGACCCGAGGCGCTGCTCGAGAAGCCGGCTCGCAGGCTTGTCGAGGGCGAGGCTTCATTCCCGCGCGAAGCCAAGCGCGTGATCCCGCTCTACCGCATCGCGCCGGCCAAGCGCGAGATCGACACCGTGGAGTTCGACGGGCGCTACGAGAACGGGCGCAAAGTCTCGACTGTTCGCGACGTCCTGCGGCGCGGTATGCTCGACCTGCAAGGCCGCCACATCTGGCGCGCGACCCTGCAATCCATCCCGCACAAAGAGGGCCAGGCGCCGCCCAAGTAGCTTCCGGTCGACCGCAGGAGGATCTTTGAAGATCGAACGCAACCACTACGTGCTGGCCGTGCACAGCCTCGCCGTTTCAGCGGAGTTCTATCAGCGAGTTCTTGGCTTCGAAGAGACGTTCAACGACGGGAATTGGTCGTTCGTCAAGCGCGACAACTGCATGATCATGCTCGGGGAATGCCGCGACGCAACTCCGGCGCGCGACCTCGGCGACCATTCCTACTTCGCCTACCTTGTGGTGGATGACGCTGACGAATTTTACGAGCGCTGCCGAGCCAAGAAAGCCGACATCACGAGCGGCATTTCAGACAAGCCGTGGAAGATGCGGGAGTTCGGCCTCCGCACCCCCGACGGCCACCGCATCATGATCGGCCACGAGATCGAGTAGATCGACTAGACTGCATGCGCGCGAAAGCGCAGGCGCACGTAGTCGATGGTCCAGCGCCCGTCCGGACCTTGCAGCAGCGGTTTGGCCAGCTCCTGCGCCTGTTGAACGGCCGCGATACGCTCGCCTAACGGCAGCGGCGCGAAGAACGCGCCGCCGAAGTTGGCCAGCCACTCGGCCGCGTCGCCGGGGATGGGCGTCGGCCGGTCGAACAGTTCGATCCGCTCGACTTGGAAGCCCGCCGCAGTGAGCGTTTCGCGGTATTGCTCCGTCGTCGGGAAGTACCACGGATTGAGGCGCTCGAAATCGAGGCCGCGCGCTTCGAGGACTTGGCGGATGGCGCCGCGGACCGCCTCGACGTTGCCGTCGCCGCCGAACTCGCCCACGAATCGGCCGCCGGCTTTCAGAGCGCGGCGTACGGATTGAGCGGCGGCGAAGGCGTCCTTGACCCAGTGCAAGGCGGCATTCGTAAACGCCGCGTCGAACTCGTCGCGGAAGTCGAGCTTGCGGGCGTCGCCCCAGCGGGCGTCAATCCCCCGCTGCCGGGCGGCGGCGACCATGCTTTGGCTCGAATCGACGCCGACCACGTCGCATCCGGCGGCGATCAGCCTTGCGGTGAGAGCGCCGTCGCCGCATCCCAGGTCCAGAACGCGTTCGCCCGCTTGAGGCTCGAGCAGGGCGATCAGCGGCGCGCCGAGATCGCTGACATACCGCGACGTGCGGCCGTAGAAATCGGCGTTCCAAGACTGAGCCATGTCGAGATTAGAAAGCGCGCCAGACGGCTGCGACGCCAAAGCAGACGACAAAGGCGATCGCGAGCGGCATCAGCGCGCCGACGGTCGTCCACTTCGCGCTGCGCGTCTCTTTCCAGATGGTCAGGATCGTCGTGGCGCAAGGGTTGTGCAGCAGTGAGAACAGCATCAGGCTCACCGCCGTCAGCATCGTCCACCCGTGCTGATCGATCAGCACGTGACGGATCTGGTCGAAGTCGGTCAACTCGGTCATCATGCCGGTGCCGAGATAAGCCATCATCATCGTCGGCACCACGATCTCGTTCGCCGGGATGGCAATGATGTAGGCCAACAGAATCACGCCGTCGAGGCCGAGGGCCACGCCGAACGGGTTGAGGAAGTTGACCATGTGCTGCGCCAGGCTGACGCTGTGCCAGTCGATATTCGCCAAGACCCAGATGACCGCACCCGCCGGCGCCGCCGTCACGCAGGCGCGCCAGAGCACAAAAAGCGTGCGGTCGATCAGCGACGTATAGAGGATGCGCAGGATGCTCGGGCGGCGGTACGGCGGCAACTCCAGCGTGAAGGCCGACGCCTCGCCTTCGAGCATCGTTCGCGACAAGAACCACGACACGACCAGCGTGAATACGATGCCGAGAAGCACGATTCCGAGCACGGCGCCCGCGGCGGCGAATGCGGCAAAAGCCGGCCGGAAGGACGCGCCGACGAAGATCACCGCGAGCATGATCAACGTCGGATAGCGGCCGTTGCATGGCACGAAGTTGTTGGTCAGGATAGCGATCAGCCGTTCGCGCGGCGAATCGATCACGCGGGTCGCGATCACGCCGGCGGCGTTGCAGCCGAAGCCCATCGCCATCGTCAGCGCTTGCTTGCCGTGCGCGCCCGCGCGGCGGAACAGCCAGTCCATGTTGAAGGCGACGCGCGGCAGGTAGCCGAGGTCCTCGAGGATCGTAAAGGTCGGGAAGAAGATCGCCATCGGCGGCAGCATGACGCTGATCACCCAGGCGAGCCCGCGGTAGACGCCGTTCCACAGGAATCCCGTCAGCCACCAAGGCGCCCCGGCGGCCTGGAACACGGCAACGCCCTGGTCCTCGAGCCAAAACAGCGCCTTGGCGAGCATCTGGGAGGGCACGTTCGCGCCCAGAATCGTCATGTAGAAGACGCCCGCAAGGAGCGCCAGCATGAGCGGCAGGCCGAACACGCGTGACGTCACGATACGGTCGATGCGCTGGTCGAGATCCCATTTGCGCGCGCCGCCGCTCTTGACGGCTCGACCGGCGATCGTGGCGGCCCGCTCGTAGAGCGACTCGACGATTCGATCGCGCACGTTCTCGCCCAGCCCGCGCCGCAACGCGTCGGCGTGGGAGAGAAGTTGATCGGCTGCGACCGTTTGACTCATAACAAGGCTTTCACTGCCCGCCGTGAATCGAGACCAGGCGACTCGCAGCTTCCGGGGCCGCCTGCTGCGTCGATTCGATCGCCCCAAGCTCGCCGCTCAGCAAGGCCTGGCGTACGCGGTGGTCGCCGTCGAGCAGGCGCATCGCCACCCAGCGGGCGTTCGGCAGGCCCGGAGCGATTTCTTCGATTTGCGGGATCAGGTCGTCGACGGCGCGACGCACCTCGGGCGGCGGCTCGGCCCGGAAGGGCGCCGTGCGGATCTCGCCCTTGATCACCTCGGCGACCGTCTGCACCAACTGCGGGAGGCCCTCTTTGGTGCGCGCCACCGTGGGGACGGCCGGGACGCCCAAGTCCCGCGAGAGGCTGCGAACGTCGACTTCGATGCCCTTGCGCTTGGCTTCGTCCATCAAGTTCACGCAGACCACCACGCGATCGGTAATTTCAAGCACTTGCAGAACTAAGTTCAAGTTCCGCTCGAGAGCAGTGGCGTCGACGACGACGATTGTGCAGTCGGGCTTGCCGAACAGCAGAAAGTCCCGGGCGACCTCTTCGTCCTGCGAGGCCGACAGCAGAGAGTACGTGCCGGGCAGGTCGACCAGCTTGTAGTTGACGCCGGCGTAGGCGTAGCCGCCTTCGGCGCGCGCCACGGTCTTGCCCGTCCAGTTGCCCACGTGCTGTCGTAGTCCTGTCAACGCATTGAAGACAGAGGACTTGCCCGTATTCGGGTTTCCGGCGAGGGCGACCAAGTGGTCGTACGAGCCCATCGTGACGCCCATCTGCGCCAGTTGCGCGTGGGCCGGGCAGGTTTCGCAATTGTGTTCCAGGGGAGCGCTCACACTTGTACCTCATTGAACGCGGGCTCATCGACTGCGGGAGCCTCCCGCGGAGGCGATTGCACGACGCGAACCCAGATGTTGCGGGCTTGCTCGTCGCGCAGCGCGATCATCGCCCCACGGACGCGGAAGGCCCGCGGATCGCCGAATGTGTTCTCCAGAGCGACCTCAACTTGTGCATGAGGGGTGAGCCCTAAGTCCATCAATCTACGTCGAGAGAAGCCTCTACACTCCGAGTCCAACTCGACGACGGAAGCGACCTCGCCGAGGAGGAGGTCCGACAAGCGCTTGGCGCCCGCGTGCTGATCGCCCTCGCGGGTTTCGTCGACGACTTGAATGTTCGAAGCGACCGCCGGCGCCAGCGCAATCTCGCTTTCGCCGTCGCTGATCACCACGCGCTTCTGCGACCGCTCGAGGATGCGGATGGTCATGCCGGGCTTGAGGCCCGCCGCGACGATTTGCTGAAAGATGACGTCGGGCTCGTCTTCGATGTGCGCGATGCGCGCCGGCAGCTCGGTCGGCCAAGCGGTAAGACAGGTCGCGTACAGGTCGGCGATCTGGCCCTCGCGGGTCGGGATCGGGTCGCCGTGCGGATCGCGCTGCGGGTGGCCCAGGTGCGCTTCGAGTTCGTCGAGGTTTTCGGCGGAGAGCCTGTGTTCGGCCTTTTCGGCCGCGCTGTGCAGCTTCTCCATCGGGACGCCCGCGTCGTCGGCCAAATAGCGCTCCCAAAGGCGGTGCGCGCGGACGACGTGAAGGCCCAAGCGCTCGCCTTCCGCCGTGAGCCGAAATCCGCCTTCTTCGGCCGCGATCAGGCCCTTGGATTCCATGACAGTGATCAGCTCGAGCACTTTCTTCGGCGGCAAGCCCAGGGCGCCGCCAAGCGATTCCGGCGTGGCGGTCTTCGACCGGCGCTCCCAGGCCAGGATGTGCTTGAGGGCGTCTTCGTACAGCGCGCGCTCGTGCTGCTCGCCGCGCGCCTGCCAGCGTGCCACCACGCCATGCCGCGGCCAGAATAGGACCGCGGCCGCCAGAGGCAACCAGAGCCAGATCAGATTGGCGATGGCGTCCATTTCCTTCAGTTGTCCGCCGCTACGTGAATCTCGGCGCAAACCCGCACTCCGAGAGCCTGCGCCTCGGGCCCGTCGTTGATGCGCATCATCAGCGGCTGCTCGAAGGGGCCGCGCTCGATGAGCTCGAGCTTGACCCCGGGTTTTACGCCTAACGACGACAGGTAGCGCAGCAGATCCGGGTCGCGATCCGATACGCGCGAGACGTAAACCACCGCTCCGGGATTCACGTCGAGCAGATTCGTTTCCGCGCGTTCCGGAATCGTCCCGTCCTTGCGCGGAATGGGATGACCATGCGGGTCGACTTCGGGGTCTCCCAAACGCTCGGCGATGCGCTCTTCAAAACGTTCTGAGATGGCGTGCTCGAGCTTTTCGGCCTCGTCGTGCACCTCGTCCCAGCGGTACCCAAGCGATTCATGGAGAAAGCTCTCGATCAAGCGGTGATGCCGGATGACCTCGAGCGCCCGGCTGCGACCGCGATCCGTCAACGTCGCTCCATGATGCTTTTCGTAGGCGACCCAGGGAGGCTGCTGGTCCGCTAGCTTGCGCAACATGCCCGTCACCGAAGCCGGGGCCACCTCGAGCTTCCTCGCGATGGACACGGTGCTGGCCTTGCTGTCCTCTTCAGTCAGCTCGTAAATCGCCTTCAAGTAATCGTCAACAGCTTCCGTCAAAGCGCGGGAGTCCTCTTTTAGGCTTGCCTAAAGGTATTTTACGGAAGCACTAGCGTCAGAGTCAAATTCAGCGGTTAAGTCGTTGCTAGCATGGGGCGTGATCACTCCCGCATCGCCGGCGGTCTGCGGCCGAATTCGGGATGGCTTGGCTGCCGCCGAGTTCCTCGAGCAATCGATCGTGGAGCGGCTGCAGGGCCCGCGGGCGGGCGATGATCGTCTTGGCGCGCTGGTCAGCCTGTTCGTCGCCGGCCTGTCGATGCCACACTCCGAAGCGCGACAGCAGTTGGGAGAGTTGTTTGAACCGCTAGCGGAAGCGGGCCTGCTCGAGCGCGAGGGAGAGAGCATCCGAGCCGCGGTATTGCTTTACCCGGTGGAAGATCTCTGGATCGCCTCCGACTTCCCGGGCCGCTCGCGCGAGGACTTCGTCTTCCCGGCCATCTCGCCGCAGACGGCGCAGTTTCACTCGATCCTGCCGGACCGGCCGTGCGAGGCGTTGCTTGATCTGGGCTGCGGGGCGGGGGCCGCGACGCTGCTGGCGGCGAAAGACTACGCGCACCAGGCCCACGGCGGCGACATCAGCGAGCGCTGCGTCCGGTTTGCGGAGTTCAACCGTCGCCTGAACGGCATCGAGAACGCCGCGTTTCAGCGCAGCGATCTCTACGGCGCTTTCGCGGGGCGCACGTTCGACCGCATCATCGCCCATCCGCCATACATCCCTTCGCTCGACGGCGACGAGTCCTATCGTCACGGCGGCCCGCTCGGAGAAACCCTTCTTGCCCGGCTTCTCGAGGGCTCTGGGGGAGCATCTTTCCGCTGGAGGGCGAGCGTACGTCAGTTGCCTCGGATGCGACACCGCCGCCGAGCCCTTGGAGCAGCGCATTCGCGGCATGTTGGGGCCCGCGCAGGAGGAGTTCGCAGTCCTGGTCGCGGAGTGGGAGAGTCTGCCGGCCGTCGAATTCGTGATGCGGCTGGTCGAAGCGGGCGAGCTCGATTTCGACCGCGGGCAGCGGCAGGTCGCGGCTTTTCGCGACGCGGGCGTCACGCAACTCGTCAGGTGCGCCGTCGTCGCGGCCCGCCAACCGGAATCGGGCGCGGCGCGCACGATGCGCAGGAAGATGGGCGCGAGGACGACGGCCGAGGAGTTGGACGCGGCCTTCGAGCCCCTACCGCCGCTCCCTGGCGAGTTGCTCGACCTTCCGCTTCGGGTCTCGCCGTGGCTGCGCCTCGAGCGCGAAGCCGTCTTGCACGGGGGCGAGTGGCGCGACGCGTCGATCATCCTCGACGCGCAGCATCCTTTCGCGTTCCGAACGGACTGCCCGCGTTGGGCGGCCGACATGCTGCCGCGCTTGAACGGCGAGATCACGCCGCGCGAGCTGCTGCAACTCTACGCGGACTTGGACGAAGCGGAAATCTTCCTGGAGTGCCTGCTCGACGCCGGCGTCCTCCGCCTCGGAGCGCGTTAGGAGATCCGCACCAGCCAGACGCCTCCGCCCAGCAGCGCCAACCCGCCCACTCGCAGCCAACTCACGTGGTGCACGGAGTAACCCACCAGGCCGAAGTGGTCGCAGACGACCGAAGCCGCCACCTGGCCGAGAATGACGCAGGCGAAGAAGGTCGTGGCGCCCAACCGGTGCGACAGAAACACGCCCGAGAGCACCAGGCAAGCGCCCATCGTGCCGCCGACCCAGCACCACCACGGCGCTTTAGAGATCTGGGCGGACGCCGGGAGCCCCGTGCGCATGAATATCGCGACGATCGTCAACGCGGTGAGGCCGACCACGAAGTTGGTCACGGCGGCCAACACAGGGTGCGGCATGAAGGCGCGCAGCGAGGCGTTTACGCCCGCCTGCAGGGGAATCAGAGATCCGGCGAGTACGGCGAGGAGCAGGAACAACAAAACCATGCCCCATCTTCGCGCGTTTGGTTAGGATTTCTCTTCGTTCAAACGGCGTTTGATTTCGACGGCGGCCTTCGCGGCCCCGCGCAGCGCGGAGCGACCGGCGCGCATGACGCCCGGCTCGGCCTGCTTCCAAAATTCCTTGGCCTGCGGCGCGACCTTATCGTCGTAGACCTGCTTGGCCTGGGCGCGCTTTTCCGGATCGTTTGCAAATTCGCGAGCCACGCGCCCGAACAAGCTGCGAAATAAAGCCATTCGCCCCGTATTGTACCCGCAATCACCTAACAGGCCGATCGACGGCAAAAAAACTCAGCGAGATTGATAGGGCCCGTGAACCGCCTTCACGCGCATCGACTCGTCGCTGTCGTCGAGGATGATCACGCGATAGGAGGCGCCGCCCGGTGCGACGCGCACGACGATATGCCCCTGGTCGCTCATCAGTTGGTCGAGCAGCGGGCCGATGACGTTCTTGTTGGCGGTCGTCATATTCGTCGCCAGCACGTCACGCTCGCCGGGGTAGAGCGCCTTGGCGTACATCCGAACGAGTACGTCGTTGCCGGGATGGTCCGACGACCAAACCGGCAAGACCCAGAAGCGCGGCCGCAGCGCGGCGACGAAGAACGAGTTCGTCGAATCGCGATTGCCGTGGTGGTTCGCCACCGCGACCTCGACCGGACCGACGGCCTTGGCGACGGGAGTCTCGACGTCCATCCACGGCGGCCAACCCGGCTGCAAGACCCCGGGCATGTCGCCGCCCGTGTAGTAGTCGAACGCTCCGTAGCTGATGCGTACGGCGTCGCTGCATTGGTTCTCGGTCGGCCACAACTCGCGCGGGACGCCGTCGAGATTAGGGAAGTGATGCCGCGTCGCATCGCCCACGCCTGTCCACACTTCTCCGTTCGAGGCGATGTTGCGAGCCTCGAACGTCGGGTACTTCGACGGTTCGCGCAGCAGCTTGATCTGGTCGTTGCGCCCCGGCTTGAAGCGTTCGACTTTCACCTTGCCGCTTTTGACCAGCGCGTGATACTGCGCGAAGTCGTCGCCCTCGAGCGGCGCCGGATAGTCGTAATCGGGCCAGCCGCGGTCGAGCATCGTGCGGATCGGAATGTGCTCGACGACCTCATCGAAGCCGTTCATGTGGTCGCTGTGGAAGTGCGTCAAATAGCCGTAGTCGATGGCCGGACCGGAGTCGTGGGCAAGCATGCGGCGGGCGTAGCGCGCGATCCACTCGCCGGCGGGCCGCGAGCCGTCGGGTTTGGGATCGACTCCGCGCGGCGGCGCTCCCCAGCCGCCGTCGCCCGCGTCGACGAGCATCGAAGTGCCGTCGGGAAAGATCAGCAGCGCCGTATCGCCGCGGCCCGTATTGATCTGGTGAATGTCGAATGTCCCGGGAGTCCAGGGCGGCAGAGGCTCGCCGACCTGCTGGCCGAACGCGCAGACGGCAAGCGCGGCCGTCAGGGCTAAGAGTTTCATGCGATTTTTCTCCGGCTTGGAGCGCCTGTCCGTCCAGCGGCGCCCGAGACGGTATGGTTGTGCGTCCTACGAGGCCCTGTCAACCAGGCGACGCAGGTTCACCGGAACTTAACCGGCTGATAACACGGTTGAAGCAAGTACTCGCTGTAATGTTTTGAGAGACTTTGCCGGTCGACTCACGCTCAAGGGTCCGAGACGACCGTGTCGCGGTGAGGAACATATGAACCAGGACAATCTCGGAACAGCTCCGATGATCGCTCTACGAGGCGTGACGATGCCCGGGACGGACGCGGCAACTTCCGCCTGCGCGTCGCGCGTCGACCTCACCTTGCACGCGGGCGAGTGCGCGGCGCTGACCGGAGACGATGCGGAATGCGCCCGGAACCTGCTGCTCGTGATTCACGGCAGGCTAAGGCCGATCGAGGGCCGCGTCTTGATCCGCCATGACGGCGCGGTCGTCGACATGGCGCGCGCGGACGCCGGCGAGGTTCTCGACATTCGCCGTCGCACGGCGGGCCTCTATTGCGCAGCGGCCGTCGAGCGGGGCCGAACGCCGGTTCACGAGGCTGTGCTGGACGCCGCGCGCTGGGGCGGCGCGGCGCCGGCTGAAGCCCGCTACCGTTCGGGCGAGCTGTTGCGGCGGCTCGGCGTGAGTCCACGCTGGTGGGGGACGCCCGTCGATGGCGCGTCGCGGGATCTGCAAGCCCGGGTGAGCCTGGCTTGCTTGTTCGCCACGCGCTACCCGATTCTGCTGCTGGACCGCCCTTGCGACCGGCTCGACCTGCGAGCGGAAGCCGCCGTCGAGGGTCTGATCGAAGAGGCGCTCGACCGCGGCGCGGCCGTGATCGCATCGTTCGCGCGCTCCGGCTTTTCGGACCGTTTCGCCGGCTTCGTCCATCGCATGCCGTCTGTTTCCGGCAATCCGCGTCCTGCGGCCTGAAACCTCGCCCGCGTATATTAGTTGGCGATGTCCGTCAATCGCCGACAAGCCATTCGTTCCGCCGCCCTCGCCGCGGCCGGGGGAGCGCTGCCGCTCCAAGCCGAGGGAGTCAGCCGGCCGCAGTTGCTGCGCCGCTCCTACAAGCCCGCCGCTGGGGGAGAGGCTCGCGAGTACTTTCTCTACGTGCCGACCGGGTTCCATACCGAGACCGGTCGCCGTTGGCCGGTCATGCTGTTCCTGCACGGCAACGGCGAGCGCGGCGACGGGCGCGACGATCTGAAATACACGATGATGCACGGCCCGGTCATGGAGGCCTGGGTGCAGGCGCGCGACCTGCCGTTCCTCATCATCCAGCCGCAACTGCCGCTCTACGGACGCACCTTGGAGCGCAGCGAGCCTCCGATGCGAGGCGAAGACGGCTCGATCCCGCCCCGCAACTACGGAACCAGGCCGACGGAGCCCATGCATCGCGTCGAAGGCGATGAGAAGCCGCGCTTCACTCTGCCCGACGGCTGGGACGTGATCCAAGACGACCTGCTGGCGATGGTCGACACCGCCGTCGACGAGTTTCGAGGCGACGCGGATCGAGTCTATTTAACCGGCCTGAGCTACGGCGGTTACGGCAGTTGGCATCTGGCGTCACAGTATCCCGAGCGCTGGGCCGCCGTGGCGCCGATCTGCGGCGCGGGCGAACCTTCGAGGGTCAAAGCCATCGCCGACGCGAAGCTCCCGATCTGGGTCTTTCAAGGCGGCCGCGACCCTACGGTGAGGCCTGAATGGACGCTCGCGACGGCCCGGGCGCTGGAGGAGGCGGGCCACCCGGAAGTGCGCATGACCGTTCACGAGGATCTCTCGCACAACGTCTGGACGCGCGTCTACGAAGGCTGGGACCTGTACGGCTGGTTCCTGCAACAGCGCCGGGGCGAGCCCGCCTAGCCGAGAATCTTTCCGGGGTTGAGCAGGCCTCGAGGGTCGAGCGCTTGCTTGATCGCACGCATCACGTCCACCGCTTCGCCGTGCTCGGCGCGCAAGCAGTCCACCTTGCCAAGCCCGATCCCGTGCTCGCCGGTGCAGGTGCCGCCCATCGCGAGAGCGCGGTCGATCAGCCGCTTGTTGAGGCGCTTGACGACTTCGAGCTCTTGTTGATCATTCTCGTTAAACAGAAACAAAACATGGAAGTTACCGTCACCGATGTGGCCGAGAATCGGCGCCAGCACGGCGGCTTCGTCAATGTCCCTGCGGGTTTCCAAGATGCACTGGGCGAGCCGTGAGAGGGGGACCGCGACGTCGGTAGGCCAGCCTTTCGCGCCAGGCCGCAGGGCTTTGCCGGCGTAGTAGGCCTTGTGCCGCGCGTCCCACAGCTTGTCGCGGTCTTCGCGCTTGGTCGCCCATTCGAAGTCCCCGCCGCCGTGCTCGGCCGCGATATCCGCCGACAGCCGGGCCTGCTCTTCGACCGACGCCTGAGTGCCGTGAAATTCGAAGAAAACCGTCGGTTTGACGGCGTAGTCGAGCTTCGAATAGCGGTTGACCGAGTCGATGGAGAACTCATCCATCAGTTCGCAGCGCGCCACGGGAATGCCGCTCTGGAGCATTTCGACGACAGCGTCGACGGCGCCGTCGAGGGACTCGAAGGGACACACGGCCGCGGATACGGCTTCGGGCAGCGGCTGCACTTCAAGCTGCAATTCGGTGATCACGCCCAATGTGCCCTCCGAGCCGACAAAAAGGCGCGTCAGATCGTAGCCCGCTGAAGATTTCCGCGCCCGGCCGCCGGTCTTGATGACCCGGCCGTCGGCGAGCACGACGGTCATCCCCAAAACCTGGTCGCGCATCGTGCCGTAGCGCACGGCCGTGGTGCCCGAGGCGCCGGTGGCGGCCATGCCGCCGAGCGTGGCGTCGGCCCCGGGGTCGACAGGGAACAGCAGGCCGTGCTTCTCGAGCTCGGAATTGAGCTGCATCCGCGTCACGCCGGCTTGCGCGCGGCAATCGAGGTCGTCGGAGTTAATCTCGAGGATGCGCTTCATCCGGGTCAAGTCGAGCGACACGCCTCCGCGCAGGGCCTGCACGTGGCCCTCGACCGCCGTGCCCGCGCCGAACGGCACGACGGGCAGGCCGTGGGCGCTGCAAATCCGCAGAATGCGGGAGACTTCCTCGGTCGACTCGACATAGGCCACGGCGTCGGGAGGGGCCGGCGGATGGTACGACTCGTCTTGCGCGTGCGAGTCGATGTCGTACGACGAGGTGGAGAGCCGGTCCGCGAGGACCGCTCTGAGCTCATCCAAAACGAGGGATGTGGCTGCCGGGGCGCTCATCGGGGTCATCATAGCGGCACTCCCTTCCGCGCGGGGCAATCCGTTGGTAACCTAGCTTTCCCGGTTCGCCGTCCTCCTCAATTGCGCTCACACAACAAACAAGTCGCCGGCCTCGTGATTCTGACGCTGGCGTTCGCTTACAAATCCCCGGCCGAAGAGAATAGCGAGCGAACCGTTCGCGCGGTGCGGATCGACCAACCGCTTCAGCTCGATGGTCTCGTCACCGAAGACTTCTGGAGTCAGGCGGAACCGGCGACGGGCTTCACGCAGCGGAATCCCGACGAAGGCGCGGCGGGGACGGAGTCGACCGAGGTTCGCTTCGCCTACGACGACGACAACCTCTACATCGGGATCATCTGCTTCGATTCCAATCCTGAAGGGATTGTCCTCACCCAAAACCGGCGCGACGGCGAGCTGCTGAACACCGACTCCGTGCAGATCCTGCTCGATACCTTCCATGACGGGCAGAACGCGTTCATCTTCGGCACGACGCCGACCGGCATCGAGTTTGACGCGCAGGTCAGCAAGGCCGGGCAGGACCGCGGCGGCGGAACTCCTCGCCGGGCGGGCGGCGCCGGAGCGGCGGGAGGCGCGCAACGCGGCGGAGCGGCCGCCACCAACCTCAACTGGGACGCCGATTGGAACGTGCAGTCGCAAGTGACCGCGCGCGGCTGGGAATCGGAGATGCGCATCCCGTTTCGAACCCTGCGCTACAAGGCGGGTACGGACCTGGTGTGGGGGCTGAACATCGCCCGCAACCTGCGCCGGCGCAACGAGGAATCGCTTTGGGCCCCGATCACGCGCGCCTTCGAGTTCACGCAGGTCGGCCTGGCGGGTTCCCTCTACGGCATCTCGGCCGAGAGCCAACGCAATCTCAAGCTGCTGCCTTATGTGACCGGCGGATTTTCACAGGACTACACGCAGCCCGGGGACCAGAGCAAATTCGAACGCGACGTCGGCCTCGACATCAAATACGGACTCACTCCCAGCCTCACGCTCGACGGCACGATCAACACGGACTTCGCTCAAGTGGAGGTCGACGACGAGCAGATCAATCTGACGCGCTTCGACCTGTTCTTCCCGGAGAAGCGGCCGTTCTTTCTCGAAAATTCGGGAATCTTCGAGTTCGGCACGCCGCGGGAGGTCGAGCTGTTCTTTTCGCGACGCATCGGTATCGACCAGGACCGCAACCCCGTTCCCATCGACGCCGGCGCGCGCGTCAGCGGCAAGGTCGGGCCCTACCAGATCGGCGTGCTCGACATGCAGACGCGCGAGGTTGACGGGCGCGCGCCGGCGAACAACTACTCGGTCGCCCGCTTCAGCCGCGAGTTCGCCAATCGCACGACCATCGGCCTGATCGGCGTCAATCGGCAATCGATGTCAAAGTTCGCAGGACAAAGCGAGTACAACCGGGCGTACGGCGCCGACGCCAACATCGGCATCGGCCGCTACGCGAACTGGTTCAACTACATCGCCCGCACCAAGTCGCCCGGCAAGACCAGCAGCCAGCACGCCGGCGCCTCTTACTTCGTCTTCGACGACTCCACAAACGAGGTCGAAGGGTCGTACCGCGAAGTGGGGCGCAACTTCAATCCGGAGGTGGGCTTCGTCAATCGCGTCGGCTACAGATACACGATTTACGGTTACCGCCATCGCTTCTTCCCCAACTCGGGCTGGATTCGCAGCATTGAGCCGCACTTCTCGGTCCGGGAATGGCGCACGATCGAGACCAATGAGAAAGAGTCCGACTACCAGCATTTCCACTTCGACACGCGCTGGCAGAACGGCGGCCGGTTCGGCGGCGCGTTCAACCGCAACTTTGAACGCCTCGACGTTCCCTTCGAAGTCAATCCCGGCGTGTTCATTCCGGTCGGCAAGTATCGCTTCGACGACTCGCGGTTCGACTACAACAGCGACCCCAGCCGTAGCGTGTTTTGGACCGCCGAAGTGTCGCTCGGCCAATTCTATGGCGGCACGCTGAAGTCGATGAACTTGAGCGGCGGCTTCCGCAAAGGACCCAACCTCACATGGACCGGGACGTACACGCGTAACTTCGTCGACTTATCGGCCGGGAAGTTCAACACCGACCTGGTCGGCTTGCGGTTCAATTGGTCGTTTTCTCCTACCAGCTATTTGCAGACGTTCAGCCAGTACAACAGCGTCGACGGGCTAATCGGCCATAACATTCGCCTGGCGTTTCTCTCGCGGTCGGCCACCGGGCTATTCATCGTCTTCAACACGGCGCATTCGACCTACGATTTCAACGATCCGCACGGCGTCGACAGGCGTACCGTGTCGCGGGCGTTGATCATCAAGTTCAACCACTTGCTCGACTTCTAAGGAGGCCGCGAAACATTCGGCGGTTGCCGGCCATCGTAATTGCTGAAGAACCTTGGGCCGCCCTGTAGTACGCTCGAACTCAAATGCCTGTCGTGGACTCATACCCTCCGGGAATCTTCTGCTGGGTCGAGCTGGCCGCTGCCGACGCCGACAAGGCAAAGCGCTTTTACCAGGAGCTTCTCGACTGGGAGGCTACTGACATTCCAATGGGCGCGGCCGGTACGTACACCATCCTGTCGTACGGCGGCAAGCAGGTTGGAGCGCTCTATCAGATGAGACCCGAGAAGCGCAACGAAGGCGGCCCGGCGCATTGGCTGAGTTATGTCGCGGTCTCCAACGCCGACGCGGCGGCTGCGAAGGCGGAGGGTTTGGGCGCCAAACTTCTAAGTCCGGCTTTCGATGTGGGCGACGCGGGCCGGATGGCGATGATCGAGGATCCGACAGGCGCCGAATTCGCCGTTTGGCAGGCGAATAAGAATCACGGCGCGCAGCTCGTCAACGAGCCAAATTCCGTTTGCTGGAACGAGCTGCAGACAACGGACCTGACGAAGGCGGAGAAGTTCTATGACGACCTGTTCGGCTGGAAAGCCAAGTACGGCCAGGGCGCCGCGATCGACCAGTACGTCGAGTTCCAGAACGGCCCGCGCTCGGCCGGCGGCATGCTCGAGATTCAAGAAGAATGGGGCGACTACCCGGCAAGTTGGGTCGTCTACTTCGCAGTGGCCGACCTGGACGCATCCATCGCCAAGGCCAAGGAGTTGGGCGGCGAGGAAATGATGCCGCCGCTCGAGATCGAAGGCGTCGGACGATTTTCTTATCTGAAGGACGACGACGGCGCGGCGTTCTGCTTGATTCAGTTGGCCGAAGGCGCGCTGGACTAATTCTCTTGGCCGAGTCGTGCGAGCGCCCACAAGGCGTGTTCGCGCACAACCTCATCGGGATAGGTCGCGAGGCGCCGCAACGGCTCGGCGAAACGCGGCTCTGCGCTGTTTCCCATCGCGACCGCGACGTTCCCCAAGAAGCCCGCGTGCCTGCTGCGCTCGATCGGCGTGCCGCTGAAGCGCTCGTTGAACTCCTCCTGGGTCATGGAGGCTAGCTCAGCCAGGTCCGGCTCGGCGTTCGCCGGCGCGTATTCCAACGATTCCGTGGTCGCCGCACGCTCGTGGCGATTCCAGGGGCAGACGTCTTGGCAGATGTCGCAACCGAAGACGTGCCGACCGATTGCGGCGCGGCTCTCCTCGGGAATGGAACCGCGCAGCTCGATCGTCCAATACGAGATGCACCGGCGCGAATCGAGGGCGTAGGTTGGTCGCGATTCGCCGTCGCTGATCGGCACGAGAGCGTCGGTGGGGCAGGCTTCGATGCAGCGCGTGCATGTGCCGCAGCGAAACGGGGCGGGGGAGTCCGGTTCGAGCTCGAGCGAAAGCAACACCTCGCCCAGCAAGAGCCACGAACCCGCATGCTCGTTGATCAGGCACGTGTTCTTGGCGATCCAGCCGAGCCCGGCATGGCGGGCGTAGGCCCGTTCGAGCAGCGGCGAAGTGTCGACGCAAACCTTCGAGTCGAAGTCATCGTCGCATTCGCTGCGAATGGCGCCGACGAGCCGGAACAGCTTGTCCTTGATCGTCTTGTGATAGTCGCGGCCCCAGGCGTAGCGCGCGATCCAGCCGCGGGCGGGGTCGTCGCACTCAGTCGAATAAGGGTGCTCGGCGTTGTAGACCGACGCCACGGTCAACACGGACTTGGCGCTCGGCAGCAGCGTCCGCGGATCGGAGCGCATCTCGCCGCGGCGGCCTTCGAGGTAGCTCATCTTCCCGTGGAAGCCCCGGGAGATCCATTCGGGGTAGAACATCGCCTCGGGCAGCGGCGCCGCCGGAGCGACGCCGGCCAGGTCGAACCCGGTTTCGAGCGCCAACTGCTTGATGCGCGCGCCGTTCACGGCTTCAACTTACCAAGCCGGGACGGCGCGAGCCGGGGCTACATCATGCGCTGGTAGAAGTCGCGCGCCGCTTGATATTGCTCGAGCACGTGCGCTTTTTCCTTCTCGTCGCTGAAGCGGTCTTCGGCTTCCTTTGTCTCGGCGATGAGCTTGTCGATCCACTCGACGAAGAAGGCCGCGTCCTTGCGGTGGTCGGCGATGCCGGGGAAGAAGACCGGCTTGGAATGCGCCATCCGGATCGTCTTGTCGTTCTTCTCGAAGGCGCGCGCCGCGATCCAGGTGTAGACGCCGCCGCGGACCCCGACGTCCGTGCGGAATTCCGTCTTGCCTTCCGGCGCCGCGAAGGATTGGATGACCTTCCCGTCGGCGACGATCTCGACGCGGTCCAACGGCGCGCGCGATTTGACGTCCACCTGCGCGAGGATCTGTCCGCCGGGGACTTCATAGGCGTCGAACAACAGCATCGGGCCGTTCGTCACGAAAGCCCGGCTCTGGCGGAGGTGGCGATAGAAGGCCTCGCCCGAGAACGGCTCCTGCATCTGGACATAAAGCCGGTTGTACCCAACCGGATTCGGGAGCACGCCGCTGGCCGATCCCGCCGTCGGCGGGACATGGAAACCCAGATTCCAGTAGCGGTAGTTCAACTCGAGAGAGGCGTCGACGAAGCCCTTGTCGCCGGGGAGCTTCCCCACGTTGCGAGGCATCCCCCAGGCCTCGTTGTCGAGCATGCCGTACTCGAGGAAGTGATTGTGCAGCAAGCCCATCGAGTTGGGCGGCGACAACGCCATCACGACGGGGACTTCCTTCCAGAAGGGCTTCTCGACATCGATCCAGGGGAAGCCGTTGGGGATGTAGCGCTGCGCGATCGCAGACTTGATCACGTCGACGCCGGTCGGGAACCAGCGTTGATAGTCGCCGAGCTCGATGCGCTTGCGCAGCATGTGGAGCATCCAAGCGCCCCCGCCGCGCTCGTCTTCCGCGGCCCCGATGATCATGTGCCGGCCGTGCGGCAGATCGACGACCGGGTTTTTCGGCCACGTCCCCAGCAGATCGTCCCGCTTGTTCCACAGCGAGGGAATGACCGCGACATCGAGGTCCTCGGCTTCGAGCAGCGTCCGCAGCTCCTGTTGGGAACGGTGGACGTGGAAATCGGCGGACACGAACCCGATCGCGCTCATGTCGATCCAGCGCTTGAGCGGCATCGTCAGCGAAGCCTGCGAATCGTCGGCGACGGTGATCTCGCCCTTCGCGACCTCGTACTCGGGGCCGTGCTCGGCGGTCACCGTGTAGGAGCCCGCCGGGATCTCCATCGTGAACGACCCCTCGGCTACGAATTCGCCCAGGTACTCCACGCCTCGACTTTGAGGAGCGCGCGAGGTTTTATCCCGTAAGCCATCGACGTACTGTCTAAAATTGCCATGATCATCTCGCACGGACAGCCGCGCCGCGACGGGATTTCCATCTTCATCGACGACGTTGATCTGCAGCTCCGCCGCCTGCCCGTACGACCACAACAGGAGGAGGACGATTACGATTCGAGAGGACATAGGCCCATTCGAGGGTACCGCCCCGCTATGGTCCTTGAAAGAGGGATTTCACCGATTCGGAAGGTCGGAAAGCTCTCAGCGGCCCGCCAGCTCCTCCCGAGCCAACTCCGCGGTCAGGCGGGCCAGCGCGTCGATATCCTCGAGGTCGGCGACCTCCGCTGCTGTATGGGAGTACCGCAGAGGAAAACTCAACGGAATGTTGATCGAGCCGTGCGGCACGAACTTCGAGCCGTCGTTGCCGCCCGCCGTGACGCCCATCTGGAGCGGGATGCCGCGCTCGGCCGCCAGCCGCGCCACGCGCGCGATTTCGGCGCGAGAGGTGATGCCGCTGTTGTCGATCGCCCGCAGAGCCGCGCCGTCCCCGAGGCGCAGGTTGGCGATCCGAGTCGGCTCGAGGGGAGAGTCCGAGGTGACCAGGCTATCGACGGCGTAAACACGGGCCGGAGCCGTCCGTGCGGCCAGAGCTTCCGCTCCCAGCAGACCGGTCTCTTCCTCCACGCTGAACACGAACCAAACAGCGCCGTTCGCCCGCCGAGCCTCGTCGGAAATCCGCTCCAGGGCGTAGAGCAAGACCGCGCAGCCTGCGCGGTCATCGAGCGATCGCGCGTTGATCCGCGATCCGAGCAGCCGCACGTAGTCCTTGGGCACGGTCCCGGATACGCCCGTCGGCGAGCTCGGTCGCGGCGCCGCCGGAGCCGAATCGGGCCATCAATCCAGGGACGGGGCCGCCGGCCGGTTGGAAGACCAGCGGCATGAAGGCGAACAGGTCCTCCGAGACGCCCCCGCGCGCCGCCAGCGACAGATCGCCGTCGCTCGAGCCGCGGGTGACGGCGAAGCCCACCTCGTCCATGTGGGCGACGAACAGGGCTCGCGGCGGGGCGTTTGAGCCGACCCTCACGATCAGGTTGCCGCGCTCATCGACCTCGGCGGCGCCGCGCAGCCGCTCCGGCAGGCGCTTCTGAATCTCGCTCCTCACGCGGCTCTCGTCGCCGCTGACGCCGCTCAACAACGCCAGCGCCTCGAGGTCGCCCTCCCACTCAAATCCCTGGCCCGCGTGAGTGACGACGGATTGCGCTTCGAACGCATGATCGGCCCGCAGGGCCGCGCCGAGGGCGTCCGCTGTCAGTCCGGCCTGGTCCGCCAACAGCGCCGCGACCGCTTCCAGTTTTGTGAAATCGACGGTTTCGACCGGCGAGTCGGGCTCGTCTGACGCCCACGGTCACCAGGGCCGCCGCATCGGGGTTCGGCCACGGCCCCTCCCGGTTGAAAGGCCCGAAAGACAACTTGCCGATCGAAGCTCGCTCGACGGGCAGCTCCAGCCGCTGGGCGTCTTCGAGCAGACGAGAGGCCATGTCGGACGAGTACCCGGCCGCTCCGGCCACACCCGGCCGAGCGCCGCCGCCGGGGCGCAGCACGATCGTCTCGTCGGGCCCAAGATCCACGAGCGCCAGGGCCAGCCCAGGGTTGTGGTAATACTGCTGCGTGACAAACGCCAGCGTGACCTGGCGCGCAGGCGGGTGCGCGGCGAGTTGCTCGGCGAGCGCCAACAGCACGGCCGCGCCGGCGCGGCTCGAAATCCAAGCCGAACTGACGCGCCCTTCGCCCATGCGAAACGGCTCGCGCTCGAGCGTGACGCGATCGAGCAACGCGACGCCCGCGTCCGTCGCTTGTCGCCGTGACGAAGCGCCCAAGTCGACGTAGAGCTTGTCAACCCCGCGCGCGCTCGACGCATAGCCCCGGTCGGAAGCGAAATGGACAGAAGGCGCGGCGATGACCGCCGGCAACGGCGCCTGTCCGAAGCGTTGCACGCGCACCGGCCTGCCGGCGAAGAAGCTGTCGAATTGGTAACTCGGCGCCGGATCGGCGAGCCGCTGCAGCCGCAAGTAGCCGTCATCGGTGATCTCGGAGACCGCGAAGCCCGGCTCGTCCAAGCCCGCCGCGATCAGCAGACGAGGCCCGCCCTCGCCGAACGATATGGTGACCGAGCCCGTGCTGTCGACCTTCGCTCGCGCGCCCAGGCGATGCGCCACGTAGTCCGCAACCGCGCCCTCGTCGCCCGACGTGCCGTGGAGCGCGGCGAGGTTTTCGAGATCGGTGGCGGCGGAAGCCGCGGCGGCCAAGACCGCCGCCAGTAGGGCGACCCTAACGGAACGCGATGACATCGATTTCGACGAGCGAGTCGCCGGGGACGCCGCCCACGGCCGCGATCGTCGTCCGGACCGGTGGATTCTCGCCGAAACGCCCGCGAAACACGTCATTCATCGCCTGGTAGTCGTCAAGCGAACTCAAGTACACGTTGCACTTGAGCACCTTGTCCATCGACGACCCGGCGCGCTCGAGCTCGCTTTTGATTTCGTTGAGCACATGGTCGGTGTGCGCCTTGATGTCGCCCTCGAAGTGCGCGCCCCTGCCGGAGACGAAGACCAGGTTGCCGAAGGTCACCAGCGGGCTGAAGAGGGGATTTTCAGGGGGCTTGTCGCCGCTCCACAGAACCTTGCGCTCGGCGCCTTGTTGCGCCTGAGCCGCGGGGACGGCGGTCGCTGCAGTGGCCGCCGCGGCCCCGGCTATAAGCATTTTCCGTCGGCTGGTTTGACTCATGATTTCTTCGCCCATTTGAAGTAGTAGAACAGCATGGGTTCCGAACCGGTGTTCTTGATGCCGTGCAGCGTGTTGGCCGCCGCGAACATCATCGAACCCGGGGCCACTTGAGTTGTCTTGCCCTCGACCGAAATTTCGCCCGTGCCTTCGGTGATCAGCAGGATCTCCTCTTCCGGGTGCTGGTGCGGAGGGTGCGGAACCATGCCGGGGTTGAGCCGCAGGTTGCCGCCCTCGAAGACCGCCAACATGTCGGTCGGCCCTTGGTAGTAGATCTGCTGCACGCCAAAGGGGAACTCGAGCGTTTGCGCTTCCGGCGACGCCTTGACTGCGTCCATCACCTTGGCGGAGGCCGGCTGCGCGCCGGCGGCCATCAACGTCGCGCCCATCAGGGCGAAAAAGTCTCTGCGATTGTCCATCGTTGGGTTACCTCGTGAACGGGCTGCCGCTAACGGTCCATGATAATAGCCTGAGCGGCTCGGCCGCCCACCTCATGAATCGAGACGAAATCCTCCTCGCCGGCAAGGAGTTTCTTTTTCCGGCCGTCATCCACTATTTCGAAGAGCCCTTGGTGCTCGACCACGCCAAGGACCAATACGTCTGGGACGCGGACGGCAACCAATACCTCGACTTCTTCGGCGGCATCGTCACCGTCAGCGTCGGCCATCGCAATGAGAAGGTCACCGCCGCGATCCGGGCGCAGCTCGACAAGCTGCACCACGTCTCGACGCTGTTCCCCACCGAGCCGCAGGTCGCCTTGGCCAAGAAGATCGCCCAGGTCAGCCCGGGCGGCAAGCTGACCAAATCGTTTTTCACCAACAGCGGCAGCGAAGCCAACGAGACGGCGATCCAACTGGCGCGCATCCACACCGGCAATCATGAGATCGTCGCCCTGCGTCACAGCTACCACGGGCGCACCGAGGCGGGGCGCGCCATGACCGGGCAGGGGACTTGGCGCACGCCGTTGCCGGCCCAGGGCGGCTTCACTCACGCGCACAACGCCTACTGCTACCGCTGCCCGTTCGGGCTGACCTACCCGTCGTGCGGCGTGCGCTGCGCCCAGGACGTCAAAGAGCTGATCGAGACGACTACCTGCGGCCGCGTCGCGGGCATGATCGCCGAGCCGATCCAGGGCGTGGGCGGATTCATCACGCCGCCGAAGGAATATTTTCAGATCGTCGCCGACATCATCCGCGAGCACGGCGGCATCTTCATCGCCGACGAAGTGCAGTCCGGCTGGGGCCGCACGGGCGGCAAGTGGTTCGGCATCGAGCACTACGGCGTCACGCCCGACGTGATGAGCTTTGCCAAGGGTCTCGCCAACGGCCTGCCCATCGGCGCCACGACGGCCAGGCCCGAGATCGCCGACTCGATGCGCTACTTGACGCTCTCAACCTTCGGCGGCAATCCCATCTCGACCGCGGCGGCCAAGGCGGTCATCGACTACGTCGAAGAAGAGAATCTGCTCGACAATTGCGCCGAGGTCGGCGGCTACCTGCGCGGCCATCTCGTCGAATTGCAACAGAAGCATCCGCTGATCGGCGACGTGCGCGGCATGGGCCTGATGCAAGCTCTGGAGCTGGTCAAAGACCGCGAGACGAAGGAACCCGCCGGCGAGGAGACCAAGCGACTGATGGAGTCGGCTCGCCGCAACGGCCTGCTGGTCGGCAAAGGCGGCCTGTGGGGCAACGTGATCCGCATCAGCCCGCCGATGAACATCTCCAAGGCCGACGTCGACGAGTTCGTCCGCCTGCTCGATCTCAGCCTTTCGAACTAAGGCAAACAGTTTTTCCGAGGGAAAGCCCTAGGTCGCGTCGCTCCCCTAAGTAGAGCCGACAAACGGCCAAGGACTTTCCCCAATGAGAATCAACAGCCTCCCCAGTCTCGCCGCACGAATCGCGGCTCTTCTTCTCGGGGCCGCCGCCGTCGCGGTCCTGCCCGCGGCCGACACGGTGACTCTCCCCGTCTACGCCGGCGGCCCCGACAGCCAACCCATCGTCTTCGAGGCTTCACGCTCCGACCTGTTGCAGGTCGCCGAAGGCTACTACGTCCAAGGCGATGTCCAACTCGTCTTCGGCGAAGCCAAGCTCCCTTTGCTCGCCGCCAACCTGTTCTTCCAATTCGCAGAAGGGTCGGACCGCATCGAACGCGTGCGGGGGACGACCTATGTGCCGTCGCCTTACGTCGGCGACAACGTCGTGATCAAGAAGCCGGCGATGGCTGAATTTGGAATGGACTACGGCGCCAATCTCGACCTGGGCGTCCCTCTCAACGCCGAGCGCTCGTACCTGTTCTTCCGCTTCGACGCCGGTTTCGAGATGGAAGTCGGCTTCACCGGCGACGCCGAGGACACCAAGCCGCTGACCTTCGAATTCCCGGCCGGCGCCAAGGCGATGCTGATTCTCGACCCCAACGATCCGTTCTTCTTCTTCTCGGGCGAGATGCTGACGCCGGACGGCGACAAGGGCGACAAAGACGGCTCCGACGGCAAGACCGCTGATAACAGCGACTCGGGCGCGACGGATTCGAGCAACGCCAACGCGGACGGCTCGAGCGCGGCGACCGAGTCCGGCGACTCGAACGAAGGCGGCGCCGAAACCGCCAACGACTCCAACGGCTCCAACGACGGCCAACAAGCCAACAACGAAGGCGAGCAGACCGCCGACGACGAAGAAAAGTCCGCTGACGACCTCGTCACCGAGCCGGGCTTCGGCGCTTCTTACCAGAGCTTGATCCCTTTCCGCCCGCAGAACACTTACGGCCTCGAAGACGTCGTCCGCGAGTTCCAAGGCGACACGATCGTTACGGGCGAAGTTCAGCTCGGCGAGCTGCCCCTGGTCGTCAAAGGCCAGATCATCATAGGCCACGGCCTGACCGAAGACGCCGGATTGCTCGAACGCGTGCTGTTGCCCCCGACTCAGACCGGCGCGAACGGCGCGATGGACTTCGGCTACGAATTTCTCAAGGTCAGCAAGCTCGGCAACATCGCCGAAATCTCGATCCCCCTGGGCACGGCGACCGCCGCCTACGAGATTGTCGACGGCCTGCAGTACGCCTACATCACCGGCAAGATCGATCCCGATACGAGCTGGATTCCCGACTGGGTTCCGGTCAAGCCCGAATACGAGCAGAAGGCGTACGGCTACGTCAGCAGCGACATCGCCTCGTCGCGCATCGCCGTCGAGAGCCTATACGCCGTCGATATGTCGAGCTTCGGCGATCTGGCGGGCGTCGACCTCGGCCGCGTGATCTCGGTCGAAGGCGCCATGAAGATCAACCAAGACGGGTTTCTCGTCGCGGGCTCGACCGACGCCGACCTGGGCCCCTTCGCCTTCGAAGCCGGAGCGCGGGCGGAGGTCTTCTTCCCATTCGACGATCCGCAACTAGCCTACGCCGTGATCAGCGGCCGCCTGCGCGTCGGCGGGGCGACCACAGAGGGCGTGCTGCGGATCTCGAACGTAGGCGTGACGCTCAACGGCCGCCTAGTCAACGACCAGTTCGACCTGCGCGGTCAATTGGACCTGGGCAGCGAGAACGGCGTGCAGTACCTCGCCGGGCGGTTCGACGTGCCGCAGGAATTCAATCAGATTCTCACCGACAAGATCGCTTCCGAGGTCGAGGCGCAACGCCAACAGACCCAGTCGCTGCTCGACGCCTACCAGAAGGCCACTCAGGACTACGAATTCGAAGTGAGCTTGCGCGGCGTGCGCAAAGTGATCCCGGGCGTCTGCGACTCCGCCATCAGCGGCATCGACAGCGGCATCAACGCCGCGTTCAAGAAATGGCCCAAGAAATGGGGCGTCAGCCGTCCCCGGCAAGTCTTCCGCCCTGAAGTCGGCGCGAAAACAGGCGGCATCGACCAAGAATCGCCTGCGGGCATTGAAGTCGGCGGCCCAACAGAGCGACAGCGAAACCTTGCGCGCCGCGCTCAAGTACGCCATCAACGACCTGCTCAGCCATCAAAATCTGAAGATCAAGGTCAGCGTCCTCGGGACGATCTACAACAAAGACATCGTGAGCTCGAGCCTGGAGTCCAAGCTGCGGACCGCCCTGGCGGCGATCGACACGCTGCCTGAGACGAGCAACCGCCGCATCGCGGCAAAGCAGGCTTGGGAAGCCGCGCCGGTCAATGAAACGCTCAACGAAGTCTTCGACTCCATCCAGAGCGGCGTTGCGGCCGCCCCCTACTTTGAATCGATGGGCGTCTATCACGAGCTCGGCTCAGGCAAGTGGACCCTCATCGCCTATGTCTCCTTCCGCGGCGAGCGCCGGACCTTCGAAGCGGTCTTCGACCCCGCCGACCCGCAAGCCGCGGGCGAGGCCGTCGCTCGCGCCTTTATCCCGACGTTGTAGAACCCCGGGAAAACTCAGCCAAAAAAAGAGGGCGGCTCAATTGCCGCCCTCTTTTCCATTTGTTTGACGTTGTCAATTAGTCGGATGCCGTCGTCGAGTTTTCGACTCGCAGATTATTCTGTACGCTGAAAACTCCGTTCACGGTGTTGGCTTGAACGCCGGCGATGTTCTTATCCATCTGATTGGCGACCACGCCCTCGAGAGTGACGTTGCCGTTATCGACGATGATATGAATCGGCGGCACGGCGCGAAGCTGATAGTCTTGCAGCGCGGGATGTCCGTAGATCGCGCGATACTCAGCGCGACGGATTTGATCGTCCTGGAACGACGTCGGCAGGGTCTCGATCTTATTCGTAACCGATTTCACGCCCTCGACGTTCTTCACGGCGCGTTCCACCGACTTCTTCATCGACGGCCGATAGACTTTACCCATCAGCTCGACATTGCCGGTATCGCTCGTACGGAACTCAATGTGGTCCCAAAGGCTGTAGAACGGAAGCGTCACGATCTCTTTACGGATCTGAGTGTCGAGGCGAGTCTGCGGAACTTCCTGACTCGTCATGTAGCGTTCCGGGCGGCTGATCTCGCGATCGGCTTCCGTATTCCAACGTTCGGCGTCCTCGTTCGTCGACTTCTTGCCTTCCGGCGAGATATTGAACACGGTGATAGTGGGGACGGCGACCAAGACATCGTCGGCCGTCTTGCTCTTTGCATCACTGCTCATTTTGTTGTATTCGTCGTCCGACATGGTCGGAACGTGACGTTTGGAGTACGCCGAAATCGCCTTACTGCGCGACTCCGGATAGGCAAAACTTTGCCCCATCATGTCGCCGGGGTAGAACCACGTGCGAAGAGCGGGCGGAGCGTCAGCCGGCGTCTCGTAGAACGTGAACTTCGTATTCCCAGTCACTTCGTTCCTCTTCGCGGGGATCGCGATAGTGGTCGTGACGGGGGTCCCGTCGGCGTTGCGGAAAATGACAGTGTGGTTGCTGCCTTCAGTGTCCAGAAGCTCCAAAGTGTAGTGTCCGGGCTGCAAAACCGCACCCGGAACCTCGATGGCTTGGTGCACATCCAAATTCGTTTTCTTGTTTTCGACCGATGCTGTGGCAGCCGTTGCTGTGAACAACAGGAACACGGTCATGACTAGTGTCTGTCGAAGCGAAAGTCTCATGAATTACCTCCTTGCGTTATTTGTTTCTTTCACTTCGTAGACTAATTGGGGCCGATTTCGTTACAAATCGCCGCGGCGCGGGCGGCGGCGAGGCGGCGGGATTCGCGACGGGATTCATCGTGTGCGCGCGGCTGGGCGACGTTGGAAGCCCCCGTGCTCCGGTCTGGGCAAGCGCGCGCTTCGCTATAATCCAAACGGAACCGTTGAAGTGACCCGTCGCCTCGTCATCCTCGTTCTCGCCGCCTCGGCAGGCCTTTTCGCCGGCAAGACGGCGTCGTCCACCATCCAGGGCGCACTGGTGCTGGACGGGGACGCAGCCGCCGCCCCGCTGCAGGTGCGGACCGATGCGGGCGTGGTCGAGCTGGACGTCGAAGGCGACAACATGCACACCTTGCAGGACAAGGAGTTGGCGCATCGCACCTGGGAATTCGAGGGCAACTTCCTGCCGGACGGCCGCTTCGAGATTCTGAAGATGTACACGATCGTCGACGGGCGGCGCATGCGGGTGACGTACTATTGCGAGATCTGCCACATCACCAGCTACCGGCCTGGCCGTTGCATGTGTTGCCAGCAGCCCGTTGAGCTCCGCGAAATTCCCGCCAAATGAACCGCATAGCCCTCGTCGCAGTTATCCTCTTTGCCTCGATGTCGCTCGAAGCCCAAACCTACCGCGCCGTTCGCGAAACCGTCGACGGCCTATCCGTTGTTCGTCTGACCAGCCCCGATGGGCGGATGAGCGTCGCCGTCGCTCCGGCGGTCGGCGACATCGCCTATGAATTTAGGGTCGACGGCAAGAACGTGCTGTATTTTCCCTACGATTCGGTCGGCGCGTTCGCCCAAAAGCCGCGCCTCGCCGCCGTGCCTCTGCTGTGGCCCTGGGCCAACCGACTCGACCATGACGGCTTCACGTTCGGCGGCAAGCAGTATCGGCTCAATCCCGACATGGGCAATTTCGGCCGAGACGGCTCGAAGCAGCCGATTCACGGACTGCTGCAGTTCTCGGATCGCTGGGAGGTCGTCTCGCTCGAAGCTGACGATCAGGCGGCGACGGTTACAAGCCGGCTCGACTTCTACCGCTATCCCGACTTGATGGAGCAGTACCCGTTCGCGCACCGCATCGAGATCACGCACCGGCTCAGCGACGGCCGCCTCGAGGTGCGCACGCGGATCGAGAACATGTCGGCCGAGACAATGCCCGTCTCCCTCGGCTATCACCCGTACTTCCGGCTCTACGACGCCCCGCGTGATTCTTGGAAGGTCCGCATCGCCGCCCGCAAGATGTGGACGCTCAACGACAAGCTGACGCCCACCGGAGAAACGACCCCGATCGAGCAAACGTTTCCCGGCGCAGAGCAGCTTTCGCTCGACGGCAAGACCCTCGACAACGTCTTCGGCGATCTCGTACGCGAAGGCGGCGGTGTCGCGCGATTCTCGGTCACCGGCGATCGCCAAAAGATCGAAGTGCTCTACGGCGAAGGGTTTGATACGGCCGTGGTCTACGCGCCCAAGCGCCCCGAGGGCGAAGGTTTCATTTGTTTCGAGCCGATGGCGGGCATCACCAACGCCTACAACCTGGCCGCCAAGGGCGACTACGCGAGCCTGCAAACGATCGCGCCGGGCAAGGACTGGTCAGCCTCGTTCTGGATCGTCCCCAGCGGCTTCTAACGCTTGTCCGCGCCGCGATCCAGCTCTTGCAGCATCATTCGCGCCAGACCGAAAGTCCCCTTGCGCGCGAGCGTTTCGGCCAGGTGTTTTTCGGCCATTTCTTGGTAGTTGTCGTACCCCGTCATGTCCGACTTCTCGGACAATACTTGCCCGGCCTCGCGGGCGGACTTGAGCCACTCGGAGATCAGCAGCGCTTCGAACTGCTGCGCGGCCTCCTTCACATCCGGCTTCTTCCATTGCGCCCGCTGCGTGAGCAGGTCCGGCGAGAGCGAGGTCAGATCCATGGCTACATCACCTCCAACTCGGCCTCGAGCGCCCCGGCGGCGGCGATCGATTGCATGATCGCGATGATGTCCCGCGGCGTCGAGCCGATGGCCGTCAGCGCCTGGATCAGCTCTTCGACGCTTGCGCCGGCGGGCAACATGCCCTTGCGCGCCGGTTCCTCCGAGACTCGAACGTCCCCTTGCGGGACGACCGTCGTCTGCCCGCCTGAGAACGCCGCCGGCTGCGATACGACGTAGTCCGTCACCACTTGAACCGTCAGCGAGCCGTGCAGCACGGCCACGGGCGCGATCCGCACGTCGTTGCCGATCACCACCGTGCCCGTGCGCTCGTTGAGCACCACGCGGGCCGGACGGTCCGTCTCGACTTCGACCGCTCCCATGCGGGCCAGGAAGTCCACCGGGGCGTCGTGATAGGCCGGCGGCATCTTCACCAGAACCTCCGATGAATTCTCGGCTTTGACGACCGCGTCGGGAAACTCGTCAAGCAGGGCTTTTTTGAGACGCGAAGCGGTCGTGAAATCGGGGCGCCGCAGTTGCAGGCGCAGCCCGTCGGGGTCGGGCGGCACGCTCGGCGCTTGCTTCTCGATCAACGCCCCTTCCGGCACGCGGCCGACGGTTGGGTGGTTGACCTGGACGTTCGCGCCCGCTCCGCCGGCCGAAAACCCGCCCAGCGAAAGCGGCCCTTGCGCCGTCGCATAGACGTCGCCGTTAGCGGCCTTGAGCGGGGTCAGCAGCAGCGTTCCGCCGCGCAGGCTTCTGGCGTCGCCGATGGACGACACCGTCACGTCCAGCCGCCCGCCCGGGCTCGCGAAAGGCGGCAGCGTGGACGTCACCATCACCGAGGCGACGTTATTCACGCGCAGCCCGTTCGGCTCGACGTTGACGCCCATCCGTCGCAGCAGGTTCGACAAGCTCTGCGTCGAGAAGACCGTTTGCTGGCGGTCTCCGGTGCCGTTGAGCCCGACCACCAGGCCGTAGCCGATCAACTGGTTGTCGCGCACGCCCGCGACGCTCGTCAGGTCCTTGACACGCACGGCCGCGGTCGACGTCTGAACGGCCGCCGCAACCAATAGCAATAGGAAGATCTTCATGCGGCTCATCCTCAGAACGGCAGCAGCCGGCGGAAGAAGCGATAGACCGCGTTCGGCCGGCGCAATGCTTCGTTGACCACGCCCTTGCCGTTCACGCGCAGGTCCATGAGCGCGATGCGCTCCGAGCCGACGCTATTGTCGGGGCGCAGGTCGGCCTGGCGCACGACGCCGCGAATCCACACGAGCTGCCGCTCGGCGTTGACGGAAACTTCCTTGGCGCCTTCGATGATCAGGTTGCCGTTCGGCATCACCGCCGCCACATGCGCCGTCAACACCGTCGCCACGTTCGTCGAGCGGCTCGTGCTGGCCTGGCCGTCGAGCGACGAGTCGCTCGATTGGTCGAACAGATTGGGCAGCGGCTTGAGCGCGCCGACGACGCCGAACAGCTTCGAGATGCCGCTCGACGAGCTGGAGTTGCGCGACTGTGACAGCGACCCGCTCGACAGCGCCGTGGCGCTCTCGGCGACCGCGACGGTGATCAGGTCGCCCACCTGCGACGCCCGCGCGTCGCGCGCCGCGTCCGCCAAGAATGCGTTCGGCACGTACAGCGAGCCTGGGCTCGCTTGGTTGACGCTGTTCTCGTAGAACAGATGAAGCTGATAGTTCTCGAGGGCCTTATCGGTTTCCTGGGCCCAAACCGGGGCGGCGGCCATGGCGGCGGCGCCGAGAACGATCACCAGCGTTTTAGAAAACATGTCCGGCCTCCAATTCGACCAACCGCGCGTCCACGATGCGGCCGAGCACGCGCCGCCCGGTTTCGAGATTGCGGCAGGCGATCAGCTCGCCGCGGCCGCCCGATTCCTCCGCGCGCGCCGGCGTCCTCAGCCGCACGGCGCCCATCTGGAGCGACAACTCGACCAGCGTCCCGCGCTCGACCAGGGGCGTGAAATGGACGTCAGCGGCGCGCAGCGGCTCGCCGGCCTGGACCATCCGCCGCAGCTCGGGCTGCTCGGCGAGGCGGTCGGCGGAAAGCAATTCGTCGGGCGGAGCGGGGAAGAAGCCGCTCGCCTCGCTGACGTCCGCCTCGCCGAGCCGCGCGCCGGCGCGAAGCTCGCCGCGGGCGACGAGCCACGAGCCGCGCAGCCGCAGCGTCGCGCTGAGCGCCTCGACGCCCGAGCGCCCGCCCGGGTCCCGCCAACGCAGCCGCACCGGCCCCGGCTCGTTCAACTCGCGAGGCAGCGCCGTGACCTCCAAGTCGCCGACGCCCGCCGGCACGGCCCGCGCGGTGAAGCCGTGAAGCTCGATATCGATGTCGGCTAGGCGCAGGTTCTGCGAGCGCGCCGTCTCGCGGCGGATGGCCTCGATCACTTCGGCCTGGTTCAACAGCCGCGTCTTGCGCCGGATCAGCACGGCGTCAGGGAGCTCTTCGACGCCGGCTACCACGCCCGCGCCCGCGGCCCATCTGCCGAGCTCATAGCGGCTCACGCGCCGTACCACGCCCGGCGCGGGCGACCTCGCGAACGGGGTCGCGGGGTCGAGTCCGGCGAAAAGTTCCGCTACTTCGGCCAAGTCCCCGGCCGTCACCGTCGCGGATGCGACCTCCACCACGGGCTCGGCATGCATGGCCCCGCAGGCCGTTAACAACACAATCAACGCTTTCTTCAATGGAGTCACTCCTAGCGGCTCAGCGTGTTCGCTTCCTGATACATCTCGTCGGCCGCGCGCACGACGCGTGCGTTCGCCTCATACGCGCGCTGGCTCTGGATCATCTGAATGAACTCCTCGACCACGCTCACGTTCGAGCCTTCCAGGACGCCTTGCCGCAGGGCGCCGAGGCCTTCCTGACCGCCGGGATTGCCGACCACCGGGTCGCCCGAGGCTTCGGTGCGGCGGAACAGGTTGTTGCCGAGCGCCTTGAGCCCGGCGGGGTTTTGAAAGTCCGCGAGCTGCAACAGGCCGGCCTGCGTCGAGGTGTCTTGCCCCGGCAAGTTGTAGCTGACCGTGCCGTCGCCGCCGATCGTCACGTCCAGCGCCTCTCGCGGCAGGGTGATGTTCGGCTCGAGCGGATCGCCGTTCGACGTCACGAGGTTCCCGTCGCGGTCCACATGCAGCGATCCGTCGCGGGTGTAGGCGATCTCGCCCGTCGGCAGCACGACCTGAAAGAAGCCCTTGCCTTCGATCACGACATCGAGCGGATTCTCGGTCACGATGAAATCGCCTTGCCGAAAAATCACCTCGTTCGAGACGACCCGCGTTCCCAAGCCAAGTTGCAAGCCGGCCGGGAAGGTCGTCTGCTGGCCTGACGCCGTTCCCGGCGTGACCAGGTTCTGGTACAGCAAGTCTTGAAACTGCACGCGGCGGTGCTTGAAGCCGGTGGTGTTGGCGTTCGCCAGGTTGTTGGCGACGTTGTCGACGTTCAACTGCTGCGCCACCATGCCGCTGGCCGCGCTGAAGAGTGCTCGTATCACTGCGGTGTTCTCCTTGCCTTGCTCATTGCGGGTTCATTGCGGACCTTTTCATCGCACGCGAGCCAGGCGCTCGACGGCTTGGCCCTCCATCTGATCGCCGGCCAGGGTCGCGGCGCGCCTCAGCAGCTCGAAGTGCCGGTTGGCTTCGATCAGCCGGACGGCCGCTTCCGGCACGCTCACGTTCGAGCCTTCCAACCGGCCTTGGTTCACCGTGGACGCGCTCGCCGGCTGCGCCTCGACCCCCGCGGGAGCGGCGAAGTAGCTGTGACCCGCCTTGCGCAGCACGGCGGGCCGCTCAAACTCGAACAGGCCGATGCGGCCGACCGGCGCGTCGCCGACTTTGATTTCTCCGGTCGCGGAAATCTCGACCGCGCCGCCGCTCGGAACGACCATGCGCTCGCCGCCCTCATCGAGCACGGGCAGACCGTCGGCGGTTCGCAGCACGCCCTCGGCGTCGGTCGAGAAGCCGCCGTTGCGCGTATAGAGCTTTCCCGCCGATGCTTCGACGGCGAAGAAGCCGGGACCGGTGATCGCCAGGTCCAACGGCGCGTGCGTCTCCTCCAGCGGTCCCTGTCGAAAGTCCGTCCGGCTGGCTTCGGCGTAAGGCATGGCGGTTGCATCGCCCGTCCGCGGATCGGGCCGGGCGACGGCCGACTCAAACAGGCGGTAGAACTCCTGATCGGCTTTGAAGCCGGGCGCGGCGGCGTTGGCGATGTTGTTGCCCAGCACCTCTAGGCTCTCCATGCGGGCGCGCATGCCGGCGGCGGTCGTGAGGACGGCGGGGTTCATGACAGGCGGTAATGCACGCGGCGGGCCGCTCGTAAGTCGTTGAAAACGCGCTAGGGCGGTGGGCCGTGATCCCGACAGGGTTTTGGCGCGTGTCAGGTTCTTGCCGCCGGGCGGAGGGCGCAAGCGGGCGAGAAGCGCGGCGTTTTGAATGACTTGCGCCTATGGCCCAGCGCATGCATCGGTCCGAGCGACGTGACCGCCGCGCCGCTCCAATCCGCAAACGCCTTGACGCCGGCCGCCGCTGCCGTAGGGCGCAAACAAGGCGAGGAGCCGACAGGCGCCGCGAGCGACTTTTTGGCCTTCTTCGCCGCGCTGCTGCAAGCTGTCTCAGGCCAAGCGGACGAGGCGGATACGGACCAGCACGAGCCGCAGGATGCTCTCGACGCCGTCGTCGGGGCGTTCGGCGGGCTCCCGCAACAGAGCCCGCCGCAACCGAGCATGTCTGTGTTGCTCCGCGAACCGGGACTCGCGACCGAGTCGACGATGTCAGCCGATCCGGACCCTCCCGAAGCCGAGCTGGCCAAGCCGACCGAGACAGCCAAGCCGACCGAGACAGCCGAGCCGGCCGAGACAGCCGAGCCGGATCAGGCGGATCGCCCTGCGGTGACCCCGGCGGCGAAAACGGCTGTCGAGCCCAGCGCTCCGCACGTCGAGCCAGCCCCACAGCCGGCCCAGGCGGAAGGACGCTTACAGGCCGGATTTCCACAGCTTGTGGAAATCTTCGATCCGGGCGATTCGGCTGCGATTCCGGCGGTCGCTGTCGCCGCGGCTAGCGAACCGCGGCGCGAGCCGGTCGAGGACCGCGCGGAGATGGCGGACTCGGCCGAAACGGCGGCGGAGCTCCTGTCGCAAGCAGGGGGAGGCGGCGCCCAAGCCGCCGAACCGCAGGTCAAAGCTCACCCGTCGAGCGCCTGGCGTGAACGGCAAGCCGGCCCTCGGCAATTCTTGATTCACGACTCGATGAATCGTCTTGAACAATCTGATAAAAAGCGAGTTAAAGATCGCACGTCTCTCACTGCTGCGAGCGACGATGCGGCCGCCAGGTCGGCGCTTCCGGCCTTCGCCGCCGCCGCCCAGGGCCCCGGCCGGGACTCGGCTCCACCCGCCGCCGAGGCCCAGCCGGCCGCTCGCGAAGCCGCCGTCCAGGCCGCTCCGCCGAAGTCGGAGGCCCCGCCCGCGACGCCTTCCAAGCGTGCTTTCGACGCCGTCACCCTCGAGCTCACACGTTCGGCAGGCCCATCGGCGCCGGCGCGAGCGGTGGCTTTTCCACAGATATCCACAGCCGCGTCACATCCGCCCGTGGACGGTGCGCCTCCGCCTGCCCCGACCGAAACCGGGCGGCCCGAAGCGGCCCCTCAGGTTCCTCGCTCGGACCCGGCGCCGACAGCCGCCACGGTTGAATTGGGACGCCAAGCGGTCACCCAAGCGGTTGCCGTCGGCGAGAACCGCGCCCGCGAAAAGACCGTCGGCGAGAAACATCGGGTCGATCCGCGGCGACCGACGCCCGCGACGACCGACGCGCAGCCGCGGGATCGCGAGCGCCTGCCGCTGACAGCGTCTGCGCCGGCCAAGGTCCGGCCGATCGTCGCCGCCGCGAACGTTCAACTCGCGGCCAAGTCCGACGCCGAGCCCGCCGCCAATAAGCCTGACTCACGGCCCGCCGCACCCCCGACGCTCGGGACCGTGACATCGGCCATGCCTCAGGCGGAGCGGCCGGAAGCGACGCCCTCGGGGACTGCCGGCGCCCCGAAGCCGACCCTGCCGCCGGCGCCCCCCGAGCCCGTCGATCGCGTTCTCGAAGCCGCTTCGCTGCGTCGTCAAGCCGGCCGTTACGACCTCGACCTCATCGTGCGCGACAACGAAATCGGCCGCGTCGCGGTCCGCATCGTCGAACATGGCGGCCGCCTCAACGCCGTGCTGCGAGCCGACGACCCTCGCACGGCGCGGGCGCTTTCCGACAACGCTTCCGCACTGCTCGATTCCTTGCGGCAACGGGGACTCCAACCCGACCACCGCCCCGATTCTCGCGACGCCCCGGGCGCCGCCGCCTACGACTCGCGGCCGGGCGAGGAGCAACGCGAACAGCAGCGGCGCCGCTCCCGGCAACCCGACGGACGCCGCCACATCCGCGTGCGGGGTGGCGGCCGCGCCTTCAACAGCACGCTCTACGGCTTTCAAGACCTAGGAGGACACTCACGATGACCGCCAACCCAGTCGGCGCATCCGCCGCGGCGTCCGGCGCCGCAGACAAGCCCCGAAGCGCCCTCGCCTTCGGCGATCGCGCCGACTCCCAAACATTTCTGCAACTTCTAGTGGCGCAGATCAAGAACCAAGATCCGCTCTCGCCGCAGGACCCGACCGCCTTCATGAGCCAGCTCGCCGAGTTCAGCTCGCTCGAGCAACTGATCTCCATCAACGACAGGCTCGGGCTCGTCGCTGACGCAGCCTCCTCCGCGCCGTCGAATGCCACGGCCGACTCAGCAACCGATTCACAACAGGAGTAACTCGCAAAATGCCAAGTGCGTTCTTTACCGGACTATCCGGACTACGCGCCCATTCCAGGGCCGTCGAGGTCGTCGCCAACAATCTGGCGAACCTCAATACGATCTCGTTCAAAGGGAGCCGATCGGATTTTCGCGATCTGTTCTACCAGAACATCGGCCAGAGCCGATCCGGCGTCGCCTCTCAAGTCGGCATCGGCACCTCGCCGGTCACCGTTTCCAAGCGCTTCGAGCAAGGCACGATCCAAAGCTCGGGCGGATTGCTCGACGCGGCGGTGCAGGGCGAGGGCTTTTTCATCGTCAAGGACGACGACTTGGTGCAATACACACGCGCCGGCAATTTTCAGCTCAATACCGACCAAGAGCTGGTCACGATCAACGGCGAATCCGTGCAGGGCTGGGTGCGCCGCAACGGCCAAGTCAACACGCTGACCGAGCCGCAGAGCATCACGCTGCAAGGCAACGACCGCATCGAGCCGACCGCCACGACCGTGCTTTCGATTTCCGCCAACCTGCAGAGCGATTCGGTCGAGGCGTTCTCGCGACCGATTCAAATATTCGACTCGCTCGGCAGCCCGCACGTGCTGACGCTGACCTTTACGCCCACCACTCCGACCGGCTCAAACGCCAACGCTTTCACGGTCACCGCCACGCTGCAGGCGTCGGAGCTGGTCGACACGAGCGCCACGCCTCCGACGCCTGCGGTAGCCGACGGCAATATCATCCTCAACACCTTGCAACCGCTGGTCCTCGAGTTCGGCCCCGACGGCGCCCTCGACACCACCGGACTGACCGGGACGCCGCTGTCGATCACGCTCGACATGGCCTCTAACAACCTCGGCTACGCCAACGGCGCCGACGCCGCGGTGACGCTCGATTGGCAGGTTGCCGACGACCTGGGCCAGACGAAGCTCACGAGCGTCGCGGCGCCCTCGGCCGTAACCGACATCTTTCAAAACGGCTCCGCCTCGGCGGAGTTGCTTTCGATTTCGGTGGCCGACGCGGGCAAGATCAATGGCATCTATTCCGACGGCCGCACGCTGCTGCTGGCGCAACTGGCGCTGGCGCGCTTCACCAATCCGCAAGCGCTGCAAGCCACGGGCAACAACAACTACGTCGCGACGACGTCGGCGGGGCTGCCTATTTCCGGCCCCGCGAATACCGCCGGCCTCGGGTCGATCGTAGGCCTATCGCTTGAAACGTCTAACGTCGATATTGCTCAGGAGTTCACGAACCTTCTGACGTACCAGCGCGGTTTCCAGGCCAACTCGCGAGTCATCACCACAGCCGACGAGCTGAACCAGGAGGCCTTGAATCTGAAGCGATAGACCTGAAGCGATGGATTCGAAGCGAGAACTCGCTGTGAAGACAAGCCGGCGCAGCGCCGCCGAGGCAGGGAATGGCTGAGCAATCCCAGAAATCGACTGACGATCATTTAGCGGCCGACCCCGGCGGCGCGGCCAGCGTCTCCGAGCGTCGGGCCGAGCCCGATGTTCCGGGAAAAGACAAGGATCTAGCTCGGTTCGCGGACATCCCGCTCGAGCTGGGAGTTCAACTCGATCGCCGCCGGATTTCGGTCCGCGATGTGCTCGGCCTAGACGAAGGCGCCCTGATTCGCCTAGGCCGGTCCGCCGGCGAGAACGTCGACTTGCTGCTTCACGGCGTCCTCGCCGGGAGCGGCGAGATTGTCGTGATCGACGAGATGGTCGGCTTGCGCATCACCGACATCTATTCCGACGGCGGGCCTTGGGAGGCGGGATGGCGTCGACCCCGGCTCTAATCGCGCTCTGCGTGCTTGCCGCGGCCGCGCTGTTGCTGCTGCGCAAGCACGAAAGTCTGCGCCGGGGCGGTCGCCTCGATGTCGTCGAGACCTCCCGTTTGGGCCCCAACGCCGCGGTCGCCGTGGTGCGCGCCGGTCGCCGCTACTTTCTCATCGCGTCCGCCTCTTCGGCGGTTACGAATGTGGCCGAGCTCGACGCCCGGGACTGGGCCGACCAACCCGCCCAAGCCGTCGTTCCGACGGACCATGCGGCGGCCGCGAGCGCGAGGGGCGTCTAGGCGGTGTCGAGGAGGTTGCGTCGATTCTTGATTCTGGTCACGATCGGCGTCGGCCTGGCCGCCGCGCCGGCCGCCGCTCAAACCGCGCCGACTCCGCCCGCGCCTCCGCTGATTCCGGACATCCATTTGGTGGGCCCGTCCGGCGAGATCGGCCTGCCGTTGCAAATCATTCTGTTGTTGACGCTGCTGACCGCTGTTCCTCTCGTGCTCGCGTCACTGACGCCTTTCTTGCGCATCGTCGTCGTGCTGCATTTCTTGCGGCAAGCGATCGGAACTCAGACCGCCCCCGGCAATCAAACACTGCTCGGATTGGCGCTGTTTCTGACGCTGGTGCTGATGCGGCCGGTCGGCGACCAAATCTACAACCAAGCGATCGAACCCCTGCGCAACGGCGAAATCAGTCAGTACCAGGCCTTCGACGCCGCGCTTGTGCCGCTGCGGCAGTACCTGAGCCGCTTCGTCCGCGAGAAGGACGTGGCGTTGTTCCTGGACATCACCGGCAAGCCGCGTCCCAACAATCCGGAAGACCTCGATCTCACCGTTCTCGCGCCGGCCTATATGCTCTCCGAGCTCAAGACGGCGTTCCAAATCGGCGCCGTCCTGTTCTTGCCGTTCCTCATCATCGACCTGCTGGTCGCTTCGGTGACGCTTTCTCTGGGCATGATCCAGCTTCCGCCGGTCATGCTCTCGACACCCTTCAAACTGTTGCTTTTCGTGCTGGTCGACGGCTGGAATCTGGTCGTCGGCTCGCTGATTCGAGGCTTCCACCCATGACGCCCGAGACCGCGGTGCAAGTGATACGCGAGGCTTTCTGGATCACGCTGGTTACCGGCGGGCCGGTGCTGGCGATCGCCTTCGTCGGCGGCATCCTCGTCAGCCTGGTTCAGATCCTGACGTCGATGCAAGACCCGGCCTTCAATACGGTCCCGCGCCTGCTCATCTTTCTCGGCGCGCTGATGCTTCTGCTGCCGTGGATGGCGATGCGCCTGATCTCGTACAGCGAACGCCTGCTGGGCGGCCTCGATCACTTCGCGCGCTAGGAGAACGCGAGTGTCCTTCGAGGTTCTCGCCGCGTTGCTGGTCAACTTCGCGCTCTTGTCGCTGCGCATGGCGGCGCTGACGGTTTTTATTCCGCTTCCGGGCTCGAACCGCATGGTGTCGACGTCGCGCGTCGGGCTCGCCCTTGCCCTCAGCGCCGTGCTTGCGCCGCTGGCTCGCACGGATCTCGACCCCTCGTGGATGTCCGGCGGCCCCGCCGCGTGGTCGCTCGTTGCCTTGAGCGCATCCGAGGTCGCACTCGGCGTCGGCATGGGCTGCGCTGTGCGGCTGCTGCTCGAGTCTTTCGGCTTGGCGGCGCAGGCGCTGGGTTTTCAGGCCGGGTATTCGTACGTCAACACGGTCGACCCGACAAGCGAAGTCGACGCCTCGATCCTGAACGTCCTGCTGGCGCTGCTCGCGAGCCTGCTGTTTCTAGCGCTCGACCTGCACCTGTTCGTGATCAAAGCCTTGGCGGAGAGTCTGGAAGCGATTCCCCTTGGGACGTTCGCCGCTCGTCCCATTCACGCCGAGCTGATGATCAGGCTCGGCGGAGCGATGTTCGCCGCGGCGTTGCGGCTGGCGCTGCCGGTGATGGCGATTCTGCTGCTCATCGATCTGACGCTCGGCCTGCTCAATCAAGTCAACAGTCGCCTGCAACTGCTCACCCTTTCGTTTTCGCTCAAGATCGTCACCGCAGCGGCGGCGCTCTATGCGACGCTGCCGCTGAGCGTCAAAATCTTTCGCGGCTTGTCGGAGAACATGGCCGAGCTGCTGCTCAGCCTGCTGCGGTCGAGGTAGCACGTGGCCGAAGACCGCGCCCAACGCTCCGAAGAGCCGACTCCTCGCCGCCAGCACAAAGCCCGCGAGGAAGGGCAAGTCGCCTCGAGTCGAGACTTCACCGCGGCCCTGCAGTTCCTCGCGGCCGTCGCCATGATGGCGATCTTCGGCGCCGACGTCAGCACCTCGCTTCTCACGGCCATGCGGGGCATGTTGCGCGCCGCTTTCGCGCAAGACTTGGGGGCGGCCGAGCTGCAATCGCTCGCCGGCGCCGTGCTCTACGACGGACTTTCGATCTTTTGGCGATTCGCGGGCGCGCTGCTCGTCATCGGGCTCGTCTCGCATTTGGCGCAGACCGGATTCGCCTGGACTCCCAAGCGCTTGACGCCCGATCTCAAGCGCCTCGACCCGCTGCAGAAGCTAGCCGACCTGCCCGGCGAAAATTTGACTCAAACAGGCAAGGCGCTCCTGCTGCTGCCGCTGCTCGGCTTGGTGTTCTATTTCGTGATCGCGAGCCAAGCTGACGGATTCCTGGAATTGTCGGCGCTGTCGGCCCGCGCAGGTTCTCTGCGCGTCGCGCGCACGCTGATCGATCTGCTGCTCAAAGCCGGCTTTTGTCTGTTATTGATCGGCGCGCTCGATCTTTACCGCCAGCGCCGCAAGGTCCACAAGAAGCTGATGATGACGAAACAAGAAGTTCGTCAGGAACAAAAGGACATCGAGGGAGATCCGCAAATCAAAGCGCGCTTGCGGCGTCTGCAACGCGAGCGATCCCGCCGCCGCATGATGAGCGAGGTCCCGACCGCCACTGTCGTCGTGACGAACCCTACGCATTACGCGGTGGCGCTGCGCTACGAGCCGCGGCTAATGCCGGCGCCGCGGGTGGTCGCCAAGGGCCTGGACTTAGTCGCGCTGCGAATCCGCTCAATCGCGGAGGAGCATGAGATTCCGCTGGTCGAGAACCCGCCGCTCGCGCAGACTCTCTATCGTTCGGCCGAGGTGGGCGACGAGATCCCGGAAGATCTCTACAACGCCGTGGCTGAGATCCTGGCGTACATCTTCAAGCTCAGCGGCCGCGACGCGTTCTGAGCGACGCAGCGGGCACTAGGCCTGTCGTGGCAAACTCGGCTTTATGCCCACTCTGATCGCTCAACCGACTCGCGTCGAGGCCGCCGGAAACAAGCCGAAGCTCATCGACGAATACATCGGCCGCGTCAACTCCAAGACCGCCGACCTCAGCATCGCCCGCATGCGCAGCCCGGGCGGATGGGAGGAGCCGGGTCAACGCCCTGAGTTCGACGAATTTACCGTGGTGGTGAAAGGAGTCCTGCGCGTGGAGCACGAGGACGGCGCCATGGAAGTCCGAGCGGGCCAAGCCGTCATCGCGCACAAGGGCGAATGGGTTCGTTATTCGACGCCGTCCGAAGAGGGTGCGGAATACTTCGCGGTCTGCTTGCCGGCCTTCGCCCCGACGACGGTTCACCGCGACGAATGAGGGCGGGGCTACGCTTCGACGGCTTCCGTGCGACGCATCGCGGCCGTGGCCCCCGAACCCGCCGAAGTCACGAACACCGCATCGTACTTGCGAGTCGCGGCTTCGCGAGGCGGACTGCAGACGGCCATGTGAAGCAAGCTGCTCCGCATGAAGCCCTGCATGAAGATTTGTCCGAGCGTGGGTTGATCCGGAAAGCGAATCGATTCCGCCCGAACTTGGGCATCCATCCATGAACGGCGAGCAGCGGTTTGTGTTCCGGCGTCCATCACTGACTCTATGGTAACGGATGGCTTTCGCGACCCGGCCGTTACAGCGACATCAGGTAAGAGTAGAGCGCGTCGGCGTCTTGTTGCGAAAACCGGAACGGCGGCATCGGGCGCCATGGTTGGTGGCCGTCCAGTCGCGCACCGGTCGTCAGCAGGTGTACGAAATCTTCCTTCGACCACCCGGGAAGACGCTTCAGCACCGGAGCGCGAGGCGCCCAGTTTTGGCCGTCCGGGTACGGCGACTTGACAGGAAACGCTTGTCCCTCGAAATGCTGTCCGCGAATCAGCGAGCCGTCGCGCTCGTGCGGCGAGTGACATTGCACGCACATGGCGACGGAATTCGCGATGTACTCGCCGCGAGCCACCGGGTCGGTTGGAGTGGTTTCCATGGACGCGCCAAAGGCGGATATGCCCAAGACGACGGCGCCGAGAGCGACGATGATGAGACTGTTGCGCATGGCTTTGATCGCCGGCCGGCCCGCCTCGAGCGGCGGCCCCGGGCCGGAAAACCCAGTGTAGCGAAGCGCGGGGCGCCGCTTCTACGGCAGGCTCCGAACTTTCACGCCGCGGGTTGCTCCGCCGGCGGACCGCCTGACCTAGTCACCTTTAGTCGTTCCGAATGCCTTTTCTAGGCTAATTCTTTTCAGCCCGTCGGGACCGAGACTGAGATTAAGTGCGTGCGGCTTTGACTGCCGCCGCCGCTCCACAGTTTGGAGGTTGAGTCTCATGTCTCGAATGTTTTGGGCAGGCCTGGCCGTGAGCCTGGCTCTGCTCGTTCCTTGCGCCTATCCGCAGGCGTTCTCGCAGCTTACGGGCGTCGTGACCGATTCCAGCGGCGCCGTCGTGCCCGGCGCTCAAATCACCGCGTCCAATCTTGATACGGGGGCCTCTCGCTCCGCGGAAACCAACGAAGCCGGTTCGTACACGATCCCGCTTCTGCCGCCGGGCTCTTACAAAATCAGCGTCAACACCGAGGGCTTCCGCACTGCGGTGCGCGAAAACGTGAGCCTGCAGGTCAACCAGGCCGCACGCATCGACTTCGCGCTCGAAGTCGGCGCGGTCACCGAAACGGTCGAAGTGACGGGAACGCTGCCGTTGCTCGATTCGCAGTCCTCGAGCCTCGGTCAGGTGATCGAGTCGCAAGCGATTTCCGATCTGCCCCTCAATGGCCGCAACTTTGTTCAGTTGGCCATTCTCGGCCCTGGCGTCAATGGCGTCGGCTTCAGCTCCGCCGGAACCATTATGAGCGGCACACGCCCGGACGACCTGCGTCCCGGCAGTGAGCTGTTTTCGAACGGCAACCGCGAGGGCTCGAACAACTTCCTTTTCGACGGCGCCGACAACAACGAGCGCCTGACGCTCGCGATCACGCTGCGTCCTTCGGTCGAAGCCGTGCGCGAGTTCAAGATCCAAACCAACATGTTCTCCGCCGACCAAGGGCGCAACGCCGGCACGACCGTCAATGTGATCTCCAAATCCGGATCGAACGAATGGCACGGCAGCGCATACGAGTTCTTGCGTAACGACACGCTTGACGCCCGTCAATACTTTGCCAAGCCCGACGCGGCCAAGCCGGTATTCCGCCAGAATCAGTTCGGCGCCAGCTTCGGCGGCCGGGTAATCCCGAACAAGCTGTTCTTCTTCACGAATTACGAAGGGTTCCGCAAGCGGCAGGAAAACACCTTCGTGAACACGGTTCCCACGGCGGCCATGCGCGGCGGCGATTTTTCGGCCGTTCGCGACATCTTCGACCCCAGCACCGGACGAGTCGATTCCGGGACGCGGAGCGGCTACGCCATCGACCCGTTCCCGAACCGCATCATTCCCAGCACCCGCTTTGACTCGGTGACCAGCCGTCTCGCCCAGGCCTATCCCCTGCCGCAGACCGCGGGTCTGGCGAACAACCAGATCACAAATCCCAAAGACAAGCAGCGCTGGGACCAGGGCGACGGCCGCATGGACTGGAATTGGAACGAAAAGAACGTTGTCTTCGGCCGCTTCTCGCGCCAAGACACCACCACGACCAAGCCGTCGACCTTTGCGGCCACGACGATCGACGGACTCTCGACGCCCGTCGGCCTCGGCAACGAGAACACCTTCGCCGGCGACTCCGCTCTGAAGGCGTATAACGTGGTCGGCAGTTGGATCCGGACGTTCTCACCGACCTGGGTCATGGAAGCGCGCATGGGCTTCAATCGTTTTGACCTGAACTTCGTTCAAGAGGGCGCGACCGAAGGCGCCAAGCTCGGTGAGGCCCTCGGCGTTGCGAATGCGAACCAGGGTCCGATGTCGGACGGAATTCCGATCTTCTCGCCGTCCGGCTACACCGGCATCGGCCAAACGCGTTCGTTGCCCATCATCCGCACCGAAAACGCGCTCAACCCGTCGCTGTCTTTTACGAACGTGCGCGGCGCGCATAACGTGAAATTCGGCTTCGATCTGGCGCAACGCACATTGCGGCAGTTCCAGACGAACCGCGGCAATGGTCGCTTCAACTTCGCCCGTACGTTCAGTCAGGACTACAACAACACCGGCTCGACGGGCGACGCGATGGCCAGCTTTCTGCTCGGCGCGGCGTCCACGATCGAACAGGACTTCACGCTCGTCTTCCCGCACATCCAGTCCGGCGAGTACAGCTACTACGTGCAAGACGATTGGAAGGTCACCAATCGCCTGACGCTGAACATGGGTCTGCGCTACGAGTACGACACGCGCGTGACGGAGCGCGACAACCAATGGACGAACTTCGACGTCGTCACGGGCAAGATGCTGATCGCCGGCTTCAACACCGACTCGAACACCGGCGTGCACAACGACCCCAATAACTTCGCTCCCCGCTTCGGGTTTGCGTATCAGGTGCGTCCCGGTACGATTCTGCGCGGCGGCTACGGCATCTTCTACAACAAGTCCGGCAGCGAAGCGGTCGTGATGCGCCGTCACCGGCAACTGCCCTTCGGCCCTATCAACGCGGTCGACATCAATCAGTTCAATCCCAACCCGCAGCGCGTGCAAGACGGCCTGGCGCCGATTCCGAATCTCGAATTCGCCGTCGTCGCGGACAATCCGGTCGGCTCGGTCTTGGCCGTCGCTCCCGATTTCCGGACCGGCTACGCGCAGCAGTTCAACCTGCAGGTGCAACAGCAGTTGGCCTATGACACGGTGTTCAAGGTCGGCTACGTGGGCAACATCAACAGCCGCCTCGACACGACCTTCGACTACAACCAGCCGTTCCCCGGCCCCGGCGCGAACGGCCCTCGCAGGCCGCTCTACACGATCGCTCCGGGAGTGGTCGGCGCGACATATAACGTGACCGACGCCAACAGCAACTACAATTCGCTGCAAGCGAGCATCGAGCGCCGCTTCGCCAAGAACCTCGGCTTCCTGGCTTCTTACACCTGGGCGCATTCAATCGACACCACCGCCAACGCCTTCGGCGGCGCGGACAACGGGCCGTTCCCGCAAGACATCCGCAACCGTGCGGCGGACCGCGGCACGAGCGGCTTCGACACGCAGCACCGCTTTGTCGTGTCGACCAACTACACCTTGCCGATCGGCAAGGGCCAAAGCGTCGACTTCCACAACGGCTTCGCGAACGGCGCGCTTGGCGGCTGGCAAGTCAATGCCATCGTAACGGCGCAGACCGGCTTACCCTTCACGCCGGTGCTGGCCTCGTCGGTCTCCAACGCCGGAGGCAGCCGTCCCGACCTATTGGGCGACCCCGTCATCAGCAATCCCGATCCGTCGCATTGGTTCGACACGTCGTTCAATACCTCGGGGGCGGTTTGGGGCGTTCCGCAGCAGTACACCTTCGGCAACGGCGGCAGGAACATCCTGCGCGGACCCGGCCGGACCAACCTCGACTTCTCGCTGTTCAAGGACTTCCGGGTCAGCGAGAAGCTCGGGCTGCAGTACCGGGCCGAGTTCTTCAACCTGTTCAACACGCCGCAGTTCGGCTTGCCCGCCGACACCATCGGCAACCCCAACGCGGGTACGATCACCTCGATCGTGGGCAACCCGCGCCAGATCCAGATGGGCCTGCGGCTCTCGTTCTAGTCAATCGGCCTCCGCGCCCTGTGACGCGGAGGCCGGCTCGTTCGACGATCGCCGGATTCCGATATCCTTGTTCCGATTGGGATGTCGAGGTTTCGTGTGTCCGGGCGTGTGCTCGCTCTTGTTTTGCTGAGTTGCGCCTTGATGCCGGCGCAAGACGCGCCTCCTCAGCCGGTTCCGGCCGATGTTCCGCCCGCGGTCGAACAACAAGCTGGAGCCCCTGAAAACAGCGACTCCGCGCCCTCCGCCAACGCCCCGGCGAGCGGCGCCGCAGCGCAGCGCACCTCTCTCAACCTGCTCGGCCAAGAGGACACGAAGTCCGGCGAGGGCCGCCGCAACGAGAATGTTCAATTCAATCTCGTCGACACCAACGCCGCGCAAGAGCTGCAGCAGCGACTCGGCGTCACCGCCACCATCGTCACCGACTTCGAGGCCGACCGCGACTACTACGGCGCCGAGTACGGCCGCCCGTCCCCGCCGCCGTTGCATCTGCCCTTCGGGCGAAGCTCTGCGGGAGTCCACGGCAACCTGTTTTGGACGCACGGCAACAGCGTATTCAGCGCGCGCTCGTTCTTCCAGGTCGGCGACGTGCAGCCGGCCAATGAAAATCGGTACGGCTTTCGCCTCACGACTCCGCTGTGGAGTGGAGCTAATTTCACGGTCAATGCCTCGCAGCAGCGCATTCGCGGGCAAGTCAACGGCAACGTTCTGGTTCCACTGCCCGGCGAGCGCACGCCGCTGACGACAGACCCCGCTCTGCGCTCAATCGTGCAGTCGCTGCTCGACGCATATCCTCGCGAGGCGCCGAACCGAACCGACATCGACCCTCGCGCGCTGAATACGAACGCGCCGCAGCGCGTCGACACCAACACCGCCAACCTGCGCCTCGACCAAGCCCTTGGCGAGAAAGATAAGCTCGGCCTCGGCTACGTTTTCACGTCGCAAAGCGTCGACGCCTTCCAGTTCGTCGCCGGCGGCAACCCCGACACTGAGATCAAGAACCACCGCCCGCGCTTGACTTGGACCCGCGCCTGGAGCCCCAAGACAATCACAGACCTCTCCGTCGGCTTCGACCGTATCGGCTCGCTGCTCATTCCCGAGCCCAACAACTTCGGTCCTACAGTGGGGGTCGGCGACTCCATTGCGGGCATCGGCCCGTCGCCGTTGATCCCCGTCGATCGCGCGCTCAATATATTCCGCCACGCGGCCCGCCTGCGGCATACGCTCGGGTCCCACAACCTGACCGCCGGCTTCCACATCGGCCGCGTGCAACTCAACGGCGTCGAGCAGCAGGCCATCCGCGGCAACATCTTGTTCAACGACAACTTCGGCCGCGACGCCATCACCAACCTGCGCGAAGGCGCCGCCACCGTCATGCTCCAGACGGTCGGCGTCTTCAACCGCGGTTTTCGCCAGTGGAGCGGCTCATTCTATGTGTCCGACGACTGGAAGGCGCGCCCGAACCTCACTTTGAGCTTCGGACTGCGCTACGAGCTCGTCACCACACCGCGCGAGGTCGTCGAATACGAGCGCCTCCCTTACGATTGCGACTGCAACAACTTCGCGCCCCGTTTCGGCTTCGCTTACCGCCTCGGCGACAAGCTCGGCGCGATTCGCGGCGCCTACGGCATCTCCTACGGCGAGATCTACCCGGTCACCTACAGCCAATACCGCCTCAACGCCCCCAACGTCGTGCGGCTCGTGTTGCCCGAGCCCGACCTGGTCGACATCCTCTACGGCGACGCGCTCGACCATGTCGAACCCGGCTCGCGCTCCACGCTGTACGACATCGCCGATAACCTGGTCGAGCCCTATACGCACCAATACAGCTTCAGTTGGGAATTCGGGCTTTCCCAAAAGGTCAATCTGCAACTCGGCTACGTCGGCAGCCGCACGCACAAAGTGTTCCAGGCTTGGTTCCTCAATCGCGCCGAGCGCCCCGAGGGCGTCCCCGTCACGCCCGGCACGGTCAACACGCGCCGGCCCGACGGGCGATACAACGACGTCCTGCGCCTGCACAACGCCTCGCGCGCCTATTACGACGCCGCGCGCGTCACACTCGTCGTCCGCGACCTCTCCGGCTTCACTCTCGACGCCTCGTACTGGTTCTCAAAGTCCATCGACCTCGGCAGCGACTACACCAACACCATGAACGGCGGAGACGCCCGTCGCGCCATCAGCCAGACCGCCGACGACGTTCACGCCGACGTCAAATCGCTCAGCTTTTTCGACCAGCCGCACGCCTTTCTCATGAACGCCGCCTATGAGACGCCGGGCGCCGGCGGTTCATCCTGGCCGGCGCGCCTGTTCGGCGGCTGGCAAATCTCCGCGATCACGCTGCTCAAGACCGGCACGCCTTTTACTGTTGAGACCGGCTCCGACGGCCCCGGTTTCGGCAACGTCGACGGTCTGTCAGGCGATCGTCCCAACATCCTCGACCCGTCGCTGCTCGGAAAGACCATCGGCGATCCCGATACCTCGGCGCGCGACCTGCCGCGCTCAGCCTTCGCCTTCCCGACGATCGACGACGTGCGCGGCAACCTCGGCCTGCGCACTTTCCGCCGCGGCAAGATCGCGAACGTCAACGCCGGGCTTTCTCGCGCGTTCGCACTTCAGGGCGATAGCCGTGTGACCTTTCGCGCCGAGTCGATCAACTTTTTCAACACGCCGCAGTTCGCCGAACCCAACTTCAACATGACCTCGCCGTCGTTCGGACGCATCACCAATACGCTCAACGACGGCCGCACCTTCCGCTTTACGCTTCAACTGGATTTCTAGCCGTGAGGCGGCGGATACAGGGCGGCGCCGTCGTGCGCTCGCGTTGGCAAGTAACACGACCCGACACCGCGAGGTCTGCCGTTCGAGGATCACAGACCTTGCCGCTAGAGCCAATCCGCATCAAGAACGTCCACTCGCGCTCGCCGGCCGCGACCCTCGGAGTTTTCGCGGCCGGCATCGCTCACGAGATCCGTACGCCCATCGGAGCCATCCTGGGTTCCGTGCAAGCTCTCGAGAGCTCCAACGCTCGCGACATGGGTTCCTCCAGCAACGGTGACGCTGATTCGAAGATCGCCGCGGCTCGCGCCGAAGCTCTGAAATCCATCGCCGTCGCCGCGCGGCGCTTGAATGACTTTGTCGGATCTCTGGAAGGCTTGCAGACCGAAGACCTGGATGCCGAACAGAACGGCCTACTGGCCGATGCATTGCACGCGGCCATCGTCTCCGCCAATGCGGAGTCGGAACGAGCCGTCATCGAAGGTGACATACCCGACTGCTACTGCCGCTTTCCAATCGTGCGCCACATGATGCAAATGCTGGTCGAGCGCCTCGCTCTCGGCGTCGCGGAGGATTCACAGCTCTTCTTGAAGGCGAGTTGTACAGACGACTGGAGTTCCATTCAGATTCGCTCCGACGATCCCAAATGGACGCAAAAGAATCTCGACGCGCTGCTTGACATCACGCTCAATCACGAGGGCACGCACGCTCGCTTCGAGGTCGGCATCATGGCCGCGCAACTCCTCATTCAGCACATCGGCGGAACGATTGAAACCGAAAACGGCGGCGAACCGCGCCTCGAGCTTCGATTCCCGGTCACGAGCCGACCGGAAGCGGAAACGGTGGTCGAACCTGCGGTCGCGGTCGACTGACGCAGCCATTCGGCCCGGCAACAACTCTATAATTCCGTAGTGAACGAGCTTTCGTCGCTCGGCCTGATCCTGATGTTCGCGCTCGTCGCGGGGCATCTCACGCAGGCCATCCGCATGCCGGAAGTCACCGGCTACATCCTCGCCGGCGTCGCGCTCGGACCCTCCGCGCTCGGCTGGGTCAGCGAAGAGAACCTCCAAGCCATCGAGGTGCTCAGCGAGGTCGCGCTCGGTCTCATTTTGTTCTCGATCGGCGCGGTGTTCGATCGTCGTCTGCTGCTGCGCGCGGGCTCGGCCATCTTGCGGCTCACGTTGATCGAATCCCTGCTCGCCGCCACGCTCGTCGGTACGTCGATGGTCGCCCTGGGACAGCCCTGGCAGGTCGCCGTGCTGCTCGGCTCGATGGCTATCGAAACGGCGCCCGCCTCGACCCTGATGGTGCTGCGCGAGTGCAACGGCAAGGGGCCGGTCACCGATTCGGTGCTCGGCGTGATCGCCTTCAACAACATCCTTTGCTTGACGACTTTCTCGCTGGCCGCTGCGGCCATCGATCTCGATGTGGCCTGGCGCGCCGGGGATCCGCTGCTGCGCTCACTGCACGTCGCCTTGTACCCGATGTTCTGGCAACTGCTCGGGTCCGTGGCGCTGGGCTTTCTCATGGGGCTGCTGCTCGCCGCCTGGGGACGCGAGGTCAAGGAACAAGGCGAAATCCTGATCCTGCTCGCGGGGGTCATCCTGTTCTGCGTCGGCGTCGCCCGCATCCTCGATCTATCGGGTATGATCGCCAGCCTCGCGCTCGGCGCGACGATGATCAATCTGAGCCCGCGCAGCCGGGCGCTGTTCCGGGCGCTGTCGGGAACCGACCCGCCCTTCTACGCCATCTTTTTCGTTATCGCCGGAGCCGACCTCGATCTAGCGCACCTGGCCGAGATCGGCGGTCTCGGCTTGGCTTACGTTCTCGCTCGCCTGAGCGGCAAAGTGATCGGCGCGCGGATCGGCGCAGGCCGCGTCAACCTGCACCCCAACGTGCGGCGGTACTTAGGGCCCGCTCTGCTGGCGCAGGCCGGCCTGGCCGTCGGGTTGATGATTACGACCGAGCGCCGCTTCCCCGAGTACGCCGACACCACCACGGCCGTGATTCTGGCGGGAGTGGCGGTGTTCGAGATGTTCGGCCCCATCTTCGCGAGGCTTGCGATCATCCGAGCCGGCGAGTCGCAAACGCGTCAGATCGACGCCGGCTCGATCTGGGGTCTGAGCTAGAGGCTGTTTCCGGGCGCCGGCGACTCGCGCTTGGCGCGCTGCTGCACTACGATGTACCAACGGGGATTACCGACGCCCGGATGACGAGGTCAAGATGAAGCGTTCGTGGATCTGCATTGCGTTGCTCGCCCTGGGAGCCGTCTCCTGTTCGAAGCCCGGAACGCCGCCCGGCGAAGGTGTGACCGCGTTCGTCGGCGCGACGCTGTTCGACGGAAACGGCCCGGTCATCGAGAACGCCGTGCTGCTCGTGCGCGACGGCAAAATCGAGGCCGTCGGCCCGGCCGCGAAGGTCACCGTCCCCGAGGGCGCCGAAACGGTCGATCTCGCCGGCCGCTTCGTCACGCCGGGCCTCATCAACGACCACGGTCACGTCGGCGGCTCCAAAGGCCTCGAAACCGGCCCTGGCGTCTACACCAGAGAAAACCTTCTCGACCAGCTCGGCCTCTATGCGCGCTACGGCATCACCACCGTCGTCAGCCTCGGCGGCGACGGCCCCGAAGCCATCGCCATCCGCGACGCGCAAGACACGCCCGACCTCGACCACTCGCGCATCTTCGTCGCCGGCAAGATCATCGACGCCGACACGCCGGAAGGCGCCCGCCAGATGGTGGACGAAGACGCCGCGATGAACGTCGACCTGATCAAGATCCGCGTCGACGACAACCTTGGCGCGAACAAGAAGATGACGCCTGAAGTCTACAAGGCCGTCATCGACCAAGCCCACCAGCACGACCTTCCGCTGGCGGCGCACCTGTTCTACCTCGACGACGCCAAAGACCTGCTCAAATCCGGCGCCGACTTCATCGCCCACAGCATCCGCGACCAGCCCGTCGATCAAGAAATCATCGACTTGCTGAAGCGGAACGACGTCTGCCTCTGCCCGACGCTCGTCCGCGAGGTCTCGACCTTCGTCTATGAGTCCGAGCCTGACTTTTTCTCCGACCCGTTCTTCTTGCGCGACGCCGACCCCGCCGTTCTCGCGCAACTCCGCGACCCGCAGCGCCAAGCGGGCGTGAAGAAGAGCAAGAGCGCGCAGGCGTACAAGAAGGCTCTCGAAGTCGCGTCCGCCAATCTCAAGAAGCTCAGCGACGCCGGTGTGACGATCGCCTTCGGCACCGACACCGGCCCCCCGGCGCGCTTCCAGGGTTACTTCGAGCACATCGAGCTCGCTCTGATGGCCAAAGCCGGCCTGACGCCGGAGCAGATTCTCAAGTCGGCGACCAGCGACGCCGCTAAGTGCATGAAGCTCGAGGGCGTTGGCGCTCTCGAAACCGGAAAGTGGGCCGATTTCGACGTCTTCACGGCCAATCCGCTCGACGACATCGCCAACAGCAAGACGCTCGAGTCGGTTTGGATCGCCGGAAACCGCGTCCCTCAAAAAGGCGATTGATGCTCTAAGCTGTTGACTTCCCTTTTTCTTCGCCTAGAATAGAAGGCGAAGGAGCGCCGCCGTGGCACTGACCAAGCGACAGAAGGAAGTCCTCGACTTCATCTCCAACTTCATCTCGTCCAACGAGTATTCGCCGAGCTTTGAAGAAATCGCCGAGGGCCTGGGCCTGGCTTCGATCGCAACCGTGCACAAGCACTTGACCGCGCTCGAATCCAAGGGCTACCTCATCCGCAGCTTCAACCAGAGCCGCGCGCTCGAGCTCGCCCCGAAGTACTACCGCGAGCAGCGCATCAACCGGCGCGAGGCGGAGCGCCGCGAGCCCGCCCCTCTCGAAATGCCGCTGCTGGGCGTCATCGCGGCCGGCCAACCGATCGAGGCCTACGCCGGCGCCGAGACGATCTCGTTCAAGGAGTTCGCCGGCGCGCGCGAAGTCTACGCTCTCGAGGTGCGCGGCGAGTCCATGATCGAAGACCACATCATGGAAGGCGACTACGTGCTGGTCGAGAAAACCAGCCAGGTGCGCAACGGCGAAATCGTCGTCGCCCTCGTCGACGGCTCCGAGACAACCCTCAAGCGGTTCTACCGCCAAGGCTCGGATCAGGTCCGCCTGCAACCCGCCAACGCCCTGATGCAACCCATCGTTTTGCCCGCCTCCAATGTTCAAATTCAGGGGCGGGTGTTGGCGGTGCATCGCAAATACAGCTAGAATCGGCGTTTGGCCTTCACTTCTTGCGCCGCGTTTCCAGCGGCGCATAGAATCAGGGTTTCGTCTACAGTTTCGGAGGAGTAATGGACGTCGAGCAGAAAGTCCGAGAGATCATCTGCGAGCAGCTCAGCGTAGAGGAGTCGGAGGTGACCCGCGAGGCATCCTTCGTCGAGACGCTGAACGCCGACTCGCTTGACATCGTCGAGCTCATCATGGCCTTTGAGGAGGCCTTCAATATCGAGATTCCGGACGAGGAAGCCGAGAAAATCAAGACCGTCGACGATGCGATCAAGTACATCGAGACGAATGCTGATCTTACCGACGCCGACGAAGAGTAAGGCATACGCCGATCCAACCGTTCGGCCGGAGCTTCCAGATTGCGCAGAGTAGTTGTCACAGGCGTGGGGCTGACCTGTCCCGTCGGTATTGGCACGGAAGAAGCTTGGAAGTCCCTCCAGGCCGGCAAGCAGGGCATTGGTCCGATTACGCATTTCGACCCCACGGCATTCGCCTGCAAGGTAGCGGGCGAAGTTGTTGATTTCGATCCCCTGAACTTCGTCACCAGGAAGGACTTGAAGAAGATGGGTCGCTTCATCTTCTTCGCCTTGTCGTCGAGCGAGTTCGCCATGAAGGCCGCGGGCTACAACGAGCCGCCGCCCGATTCCGAACGCGTCGGCGTCTATATCGGCAGCGGGATCGGCGGATTCGATGTGATCGAGCGGGAACATCGCAACCTGATCGAGGGCGGGCCGCGGCGCATCTCGCCCTTCTTCATTCCGGCTACGATCATCAACTTGGCGTCGGGCCAGGTCTCGATCCGTTGGGGCGCCAAAGGCCCTAACTCGGCCACCGCGACCGCCTGCACCAGCAGCGCGCATTCGGTCGGCGACTCGTTTCGCATCATCGCTCGCGGTGACGCCGACGTGATGATTTGCGGCGGCGCCGAAGCGGCCATCACGCCCATGAGCGTCGGCGGCTTCGGCAACATGAAGGCCCTGTCGACCAAATTCAACGACCGGCCGGGCCAGGCCTGCCGCCCCTGGGATGTCGCCCGCGACGGCTTCGTCATCGGCGAGGGCGCGGGCATCCTCGTGCTCGAAGAGCTTGGCCACGCCGTGAAGCGCAACGCCCCCATCGTCGCCGAGATCGTCGGCTACGGGATGAGCGGCGACGCCTACCACATCACCTCGCCGTCCGAAGACGGCGACGGCGCTTACCGCGTCATGACCTATGCCATCAAGGACGCCAAGGTTTCGCCGTCCGACATCGCCTACGTCAATGCGCACGCCACTTCGACGCCGGTCGGCGATCGCATCGAGACCAGGGCGATCAAGCGCGTCTTCGGCGACCACGCCTACAAAGTGCTCGTCAGCTCGACCAAGTCGATGACCGGCCACCTGCTCGGCGGCGCCGGCGGACTCGAAGCCGGCATCGTCGCGCTGGCCTTGCGCGACCAGATCGCGCCGCCGACCATCAACCTCGACAACCCCGACGAAGGCTGCGACCTCGACTACGTGTCCGCTCAGTCGCGCCCCGTCGCGATGGAGTACGCCCTCACCAACTCGTTCGGCTTCGGCGGCACCAACGGGGCGCTCGTCTTCAAACGCTACGATGGCTCGTAGGCCATGAAAATCGTCGTCTGCCTCAAGCAGGTCCCTGCGCGCGATTCCGCCCTTCGGCTGAATGCGAACGCCGACTGGATCGCCGACGACGACATCAGCCCTGAAACCAACGAGCCCGACTCCTACGCTCTCGAGGAGGGCTTGCGCCTCAAAGAGAGCCAGGGCGGGGAAGTCGTCGCGGTCGTCGCCGGCCCCGCCCGCGCCGGCTCCACCGTGCGCGAAGCTCTCGCCAAGGGCGCCGACCGCGGCGTCCTCATTGAAGACGACCGCCTCGAAACGACCGACGCCCTGGTGACCGGTCGCGCCCTCGCCGCCGCCATCGCGAAGGAATCGCCCGACCTCGTCCTCACCGGCCTGCAGTCCGACGACGCGGGCTACGGCCAAGTCGGCGTCGTCATCGCCGAGCTGCTCGGCCTGCCGCACGTCACCATCGTCATCGAGGCCAAGATCGAAGACGGCCGCCTCGACGTCAAGCGCGAGCTCGAGTCCGGCTGGTTCCAGCGCATCGAAGCTCCGCTGCCCGCGCTGCTCACGATCCAATCCGGCATCAACAAGCCGCGCTACGCGACCCTGATGGGCATCAAGAAGGCGCGCACCAAGCCGCTGACGACCTACACGCTCGACGAGCTCGGGGTCGACCTCACGCCGGGCCAGCGCATCCTGAAGCTCTACGTCCCCTCGAAATCCAAACAGACCGAGCTGCTCACCGGAACTCCCGCCGAGCAAGCCGCCAAGCTCATCGAGAAGCTGCGCACGGAGGCGAGAGTCCTGTGAGCATCCTCGTCGTCACCGAACAGACCGCCGGCGAGATCCACAAGATGAGCTGGGAGGCGGTCGCCGCCGGCCAGCAACTCGCCGGCGAGCTCGGCGACTCGCTCAGCCTGGCCGTCGTCGGCTCCGGGGACGCCGCCGTCGCCGAGCAGTTCGCCGCGAAGAAGGCCGCCGAGGTCGTCGTCCTCGATCACGAGCTGCTCGAACCCTACACGCCCGACGCCTTCTCCGCCGCCCTCGTCCAGGCGCTCGGCGAGTTGAAGCCGACGTTGGTCCTGTTCCCGCACACCTACCAGGTGCGCGACTACGCCCCCAAACTCGCCGCCTCGCTCGGCAAGGGCTTCATCAGCGACGCCGTCGCCGTGCGCGTCGTCGACGGACGCCCGGTCTTCGTTCGCCAGCTCTTCCAAGGCAAGCTCAACGCCGACGTCGCGCCCCAAGGCGACGCCCCGCACTTGGCCTCGCTGCAAGCCGGCTCCTATCGCCCCGAGCAGGCCGTCGACAGCGAAATCCCGGTGCATATTCGCAAGCTCGACATTTCGCTCGACGCGTCCAAGATTCGCCTGAAGCCCGGCGAGCGTTTCCGCGAAGCCGCCGGCGAAGTCGACCTCGCCTCCGCCGAACGCATCGTGTCGGTCGGCCGCGGCATCGGCGAACCAGACAACATCGAGCTCGTCCGTAAGCTCGCGGCCGCCCTCGGGGCGGAGCTCGCCGCCTCGCGCCCGATCTGCGACAACGGCTGGCTGCCCCTCGAACGCCAAGTCGGCAGCTCCGGCCAAAGCGTCGCCCCCAAGCTTTATTTGGCCATCGGAATCTCCGGCGCCATCCAACATGTCGTCGGCATGAAGGGCTCTCGCACCGTCGTCGCCATCAACAAGGACGAGTCCGCCCCCATCTTCGAAATCGCGGACTACGGCATCGTCGGCGACCTGTTTGAAGTGGTTCCCAAGCTCATCGAGCAACTCCAAAAGTAAATTTGGAGCGCGTGCTATTCTTTTCGATCCGTATGTCATCCGGAGCTGAGCTTTTTGCGCGTTCCCTCAAGTCGCTGGGGGTGACGCATGTCTTCACGCTCGTCGGGGACCATCTCAACGAAGCCCTACAGGTTCTTGACCGCGAGGGATTCACGGTCGTCGACACGCGTCACGAGTCGGCCGCCGTTCACATGGCCGACGGTTGGGCGCGCATGACGCGCACGCTCGGCGTCTCGCTCGTCACCGGCGGCCCCGGCCACACCAACTCGGTCACCGGCATCGCGACGGCGCAATACACCGGCGTCCCGCTGCTGGCCGTTAGCGGCATGTCGAGCTCGAAGGCGCGTGACCGCAACGCCTTCCAAGACATGGACCAGGTCGCCCAAGTGCAGTCGCTGACCAAGTACAGCGCCGTGCCGACCGGGCCCGAACAGATCCCGTTTCACGTGATGAAGGCGGCCCGCGAAGCCCTGTCCGGACGTCCCGGAGCGGTGCACTTGAGCATTCCGGTCGACTGCTTCACCGGCAAGGCGGACGGTCGGCCGCGCCTCCCTGACGGACCGGTTGTCGTCGAGCGGCCGCGGCCCGACTCGCGTGAGGTGAGCCGCGTGATCGACCTGCTCGACAAGGCCGAGCGGCCGGCGGTGATCGCCGGCGCGGGCTGTTGGTGGTCCGACGCCGGCTCGCAGCTCAAAGCTTTCATCGAGGCCGCGCAAGTCCCGCTGTTCACCGTGACGCTTGCGCGCGGCATCGTCTCCGACGATCATCCGCTGTGTTTCGGCTACGCCGACGCGACGCTCAATCGCGGCGCCGAAAATGCCCTCAAGCAAGCCGACTTGGTCATCGTGCTCGGCAAGCGCATCGACTACCGCCTGCGCATGGGCGGTGCGCAACTATTCGCCGAGGACGCGAAGTTCGTCCAAGTCGACATCTCGCCCGGCGAGCTTGGGCTGAACCGGCGCCTCGAGGTCGGCCTGTTCGCCGACTGCCATGCGGCTCTCCAAGACCTCAATGCCGCGCTCGCCAATCGCGAGCGACCGGATCGCTCGGTGTGGCTCGCCGAGGTACAACGCGGCGCCGACGCCTATCGCGCCGAAGTGGAGGAGTTGGCGTCGCAGCCTTCCTCGCCCCTGCACCCGCTCGAGTTCTACAAGGAGATGCGCGACTGGCTGCCCGAGGACGTGACGCTGTGCTGGGACGGCGGCGACTTCGTCCATTGGGGCCGCTACTACATCCCCGCGCGGCGCCCCGGCGCCTGGATGCGGCTCGGCGGCCTGGCCGGGCTGGGGGTCGCCTTCCCCATCGGCTTGGCGGCGCAGATCTTGCGGCCCAGCGAGCGCTCGATTGTCGTAACGGGCGACGGCTCGCTGGGCTTCTATCTTGCCGAGATGGACACCGCCGTGCGCTTCAATCTCCCGGTGATCATCGTCGTGGGTAACGACGGCGGCTGGGGCATCGAGCGCGAGCTGCAGCAAGGCAGTTACGGCGATAAAACGGTCGCTTGCGAGCTGCGCCGAACCCGCTACGACCTGGTGATGAAGGGTTTCGGCGGCGACGGGGCGCACGTGGAGACTCCCGCCGACATCCGCCCGGCGCTCGATCGGGCGTTGGCGAGCGATAAGCCTTTTGTTATCAATGTCGATATCAAGGGCGCCGGCTCGCCGTTCACGCAGTATCAATTGCGCGCGAAGAAAAAGTGAGCCCCTCGCGCTCAGATCAGGGAACGAAAACGGGATAGGGCCCGTATCTCTAAGCAGGGCATACTAAGAGGCTAAAGGAGGAATCGTTTCCCCATGTTCTTCGATCCCATGTATCTGCTGATGGTCCTGCTGCCGGGCATGGTCCTGTCAGCGTGGGCGAGCTATCGGACCAAGTCGGCCTTCAACAAGTATTCGAAGGTTCGCGTTTCGACGGGTTTGACCGGCGCGCAAGCGGCGCGGATCATGCTCGACCGGGAGGGCTTGCAGAATGTCGAGATCCGCCGCCATCAGGGCTTTCTCTCCGACCACTACAACCCCGCGAATAAGACGCTGAACCTATCGCCGGCGGTCTACGACCAGGCGTCCATCGCAGCGGTCGGCGTCGCTTGTCACGAGGCCGGGCACGCCGTCCAGCACTCCAAGCACTACGGGCCGCTGTGGCTGCGCTCGGTGCTCGTGCCGACGGCGAACATCGGCTCGTCGATCGGCTACATGGTAATGATGTTCGGCCTGTTCCTCGGTTTTATGCAGATGTTCTGGGTCGGCGTGTTGCTGTTCTCGGCGGTCGTGCTGTTCCAGATCGTGACGCTGCCGGTCGAGTTCGACGCCAGCAACCGCGCCAAGAAGCTGGTTGTGGCCGACGGCATCATCACCTCCAACGAACGAGTCGGCGTGGACCGCGTGTTGAACGCCGCCGCCATGACGTACATCGCCGCCGCGATCAGTTCGCTGCTGACGCTGCTGTACTTCTTGATGCGCGCCGGAGTGCTCGGCGGGCGCCGCGATTAGCGCTCAAAACGAGACGCCGATCATGATTTCGAGCTGATTGACGTTGCTTCGCGTGAAGCCGACGTCGATCGGCTTGTCGAACCAACGTGTAGAGCGCCCTTCGAGATTGACTTTGAAGGTGAAGACAGTTCGACCTAATCGAGAAACTTGACGGCCTTCAGCCAAGTCTCGAAGCGGTTGGGCCAATCGCTCACGGGCAGTTCCGGCTTTTTCAAACCGAAGCCGTGGCCGCCGTTGAGAAACAGGTGCATCTCAACCGGGGCGCCGGCTTCCTTCGTCGCCAGGTAGTAGCGAATGCTGTGCTGTGGATTGACGGTCGGGTCGTCGCTGGCGGCCGCGAGAAACGCCGGCGGGGCGCCGAGAGGAAACTCGAACTTCTCGGGCGTGGCGCCGTAGATGAGCGCCACAAAATCGGGGTGGGACGTCTTATCGGGGCTCATGGCCTCTAGGGCGGTCAAATGCCCGCCGGCTGAGAAGCCCATCATGCCGACCGCGTCCGGCCGGATGTTCCACTTCTTGGCGCCTGCGCGGATCAGCCCCATCGCTTTTTCGGCGTCTTCGACGGCGACATGCAGCGTCTTGACCGCCCCTTCACGAGTCGCCATCGCCTCACGCGCGCCCTCGGGTCGCTTTTCGCGGTCACGGAAAGGCAAGCGGTACTTCAGCACGAACGCCGCCACGCCGATCGAGCTCAGCCAGCGGCCGATCTCATAACCCTCCTTGTCGATCGCCAGGTGGCCGTAGCCGCCGCCCGGGCATACCAGGATCGCCGGCCCCGGGGTCTTGCCGGACTCAGGCAGGTAGACCGTCAGGGTCGGGTCGGAGACATCGCCGACCGAGCGGTCCGTCGGGCCTTCCTTGGCGCGTTCGATCCAAACTTCACTGGACGAGTCGGCGGGCTTGTCGGGCCACAGGCGCACGACTTCGTGGTCGGCCGCTTGGGCGGTAACGGCCATCGCGGTCAAGAACAGGGCGGCGAGAAGTGGAAAAGGCATCGCGGCTATTCTGTCACAAATGAATCGATCGAGTCCGGGGATCTACTTGCTTCGCGAACCGGTGACGGCCGTCACCAGGCCCAGCCCCGGATAGATGCCGCCCGAGACATAGCGCTGAGCCTTGATGAAGCCGCGCCGCCCGCGCAGGAGTCCGCTGAGCGAGCCGGCCGCCAGCGCGTAGACGCTGTCGCTGGCGACGCCGATCAGCAGAAAGATCGCGCCTAGCGCGATTCCCAGGCTTCCGCTTGTTTCGATCAGTCCTCTAATTTGTTAGCTTCAGCCTCCTGTTCCCGTGGCGTGGAGGCCCAGAATCGGACCCTCGGAAGACGAATATGTTCCGTTTTGGTACAGAGGTGCGTGGCCCGGTGCGAGAAACCCAGTTAAGGTGCAGCTAAGGTGACTGTCGCCTGGGTCCCGGGGAAGATTCGTCCGCGCCGCCGCCAATGGAAGATTCCTGTCACCTCTTTGACGTTCGCGGCCACCCATACGTATGAACGCAGTCCCTTTGACCGCGATGCCCGACGATCAACTTTGGCGGAGATCCCGCGAGGGCGACCGCGAAGCCTTTGGCCGGATTGTCGAGCGCTACCAAACCCTAATCTGCTCGCTTGCCTACAGCAAGTGCGGCAACCTGGCGCAGTCTGAAGACCTCGCCCAAGAGACGTTCATCGCTGCGTGGCAGAAGTTGGGAGAACTGCGGGAACCGGCCAAGTTGCGGGCGTGGCTCTGCGGCATCGTCCGGAATCTGGCTGCCAGCGCACTGCGCCGCGAGCAGAGACGAGGGGGAACCGCCCAATCCCTGGACGCGGTGGCCGAACTCGCCGGGTCGGGCGCCGATCCGGCGGCTCAAGCGGTGACCCAAGAAGAAGCGAACCTGCTGTGGCGCTCGCTGGCGGGACTGCCCGAGACGTATCGCGAACCGATGGTGCTGTTCTACCGGCAAGGACGGTCGGTCGCGGAGGTCGCCCGGTCGCTCGATCTCGAAGAGGCAGCCGTGAGACAGCGGCTGTCGCGCGGACGGTCGATGCTGCGCGAAGAACTGGCGACCGTCGTCGAGACCACCCTGAGCCGGACCCGGCCCACCGCAGCATTCACCCTCGCCGTTTTGGCGACCTTGCCGGCATTCACGCCTTCCGGCGCGGCGGCGGCCGTGATTGCAAGTGCGGCTTCGGGCAAAAGCGCCGCCACCGCCAAAGGTGTGCTCGCCAGCATTGGCAAAGCGGCGTTCCTGGGGCCGGCGATTGGCTTGCTCGTCGGTCTGCTGAGTTCGAAGGCCGCAGCTTCAAACGCCCGTTCCCCGAAGGAGCAAGCCTGCATCCATCGCCACGGACGGCGTATGGTCCTGTTTTCTTTCGCGATGGGCATCGCTCTGGTGTTGATGCTCGTTCAGGCGGCCAAAGGCCTTTCCGCATCTCCCCTGTGGGTCGTGATCGGCCTCCTCGCCTGGGTGGCGCTCCTCGCAACAACGATCCTCTGGATGAGTTCGCGAATGCAACACGAAGTCTTGTCCATCCGCGCGGCCACGGGAACCAACGATGAGGTGTTCCCGGAAGCGCTGGCCGAAAAGGGCCTCAAATTGAGCGGCCCGTCGATCTATGAATCCAAGCTGCGCTTGCTGGGACTGCCGTTGATCGCCGTCGGCTTTGGCGGAACCGATGAGGGTTCGTTTCGGACGCGAAAGGCAGTCGGTTGGATCGCGCTGGGAGACGTCGCCTTGAGCCCATTGTTGGCGATCGGCGGCTACGCCATCGCCCCATTTGCTCTGGGTGCAATCACGGTCGGAATCTTCAGCTTCAGCTTCTGGGGAGCGGCCTTCGGAATGGTCGCATTTGGAACCGTGGCCGTGGGCTGGTGCGCCTACGGTCTGGGGGCGCTCGGTTGGCGGGCCGCCGCCGGCGGCGCGGTGGTGGCCAACGACTACGCGGTCGGCGTGATCGCACGCGCGGCGGAGGCCAACACTCCGCTCGCAAACCAGTGGATTGCTTCGCGATGGTTCTCGACCCCGGTGGAGCTATTCGCGTACAACCTGCACTGGGTGATCCTTGCGGTCATCCTGGTGTGGCTAGGCCGCATGGTGCATCGGTCGTGGAAACGCCGTGGGCTCTCACCCTGAGTCCGGGTTTTCGCCTTCGCCCGCGTTATTTGCGGCGTTCGAAAGCAGAATCTGAATGTCTTTGGAGGACCTATGAATCCGATCGTGCATAGAGGTTTTCTGCTCGTCGCCCTGCTTGTCGCCTCGGCGCCATGGTCTGACGCTGCAGCCACTCGGCTGAGCAAGGGCCGGATTCCGGCCAACGGGATCACGATTGCCTACGAGAGCTTCGGGCCCGAGGATCGCGAGGCGGTGCTGCTCATCATGGGGACCGGCGCACAGCTCACAATGTGGCCTGTCGAGCTATGCGAGGAACTCGTGACACGGGGCTACCGGGTCATCCGCTACGACAACCGCGACGTCGGCCTCTCCACCCGCTTCGAGGCCGCCGGGATGCCGGACTTTGCGGCTGTCGCGGCCGCCGCGCAGGCAGGCACGCCCGCACCTCTGCCCTACACGCTCTACGACATGGCCAAGGATGCCGTGGGCCTTCTTGACGCCCTCGGCATCCGCAAGGCCCATATCGTCGGCGCCTCGATGGGCGGCATGATCGCCCAGATCATCGCGGCCGACTATCCCGACCGCGCGCTGTCGCTCACCTCGATCATGGCGTCATCGGGAAAGCCCGGGCTCCCGATCATCGCCAAGCCTGAGGTTGTGTCGAAGATCCCTCCGCCGGCTCCGGAGGGCGACAAGCAAGGCTACCTGGAGTATCGAGTCAAGCTGCTCCAGATCATCGGTAGTCCGCGCGCCCCGATTGACGAGAAGACGCTGCGGGAATGGGTCGCCCGCGACCTGGAGCGCTCCTACTATCCGATCGGCGAAGCGCGACAGGCGGCGGCGGCCCTGTTTGCCGCCAACGAGGACCGCCGCCCGCAGCTCAAGGCCATCAAGGTCCCCACTATCGTGGTCCACGGCGAAGACGACCCGCTGGTGCCCGTGGAGGCCGGCCGGGACGTGGCGGCAAACATTGCGGGGGCGGAATTTCGCCTCCTGCCGAAGCTTGGTCACGTCTTGCCGCCCGCGCGGGTCAAGGATTTGGCGGATGCCATCGTGGCAGCCGCCTCCCGGGCGACCGGGCCAACACGGCGAAGTGAGCGCCGTCAATCCGTCCATGGCAATCCGGGGCAATCCGGCACAGCCTTGCAATTGAGGCGACGCCTGCGGGCAACGATGTAGAGCACGGCGGGCCCCGGAGCCACGATGAGCGCCGTCGCCGCGGCGACGAAGAGCAACAGTTGCGGGTAGGCAGGGAGCATGTCCCAGTCTAGCCGGGCCGCTGCCTGGGGATTGTTTCGCACCAGCCCGCAAGCCTCTCGAGCAAGGGTTGTGTAACGACGCCGGCAGGACGCGTCTCTTCGTCACGAGGGACCCAACCAGTGAAAATAGAAACGTTGCACCAGCTTTACGTCGAGCAACTCAAGGACTTGTACAGCGCCGAGAAGCAATTGATAAAGGCGCTTCCGAAGATGGCCAAGGCGGCCGCGTCGTCGGGGCTGAAGTCGGCGTTCGAGTCGCACTTGAAAGAGACCGAAGAGCAATTCCGGAAGATCGAGTTGCTCTTTGAAGATCTGGAATACACGCCGGGCGGTCAGAAGTGCGAGGCCATGGCGGGTTTGATCCAAGAAGGCGAAGAAGTCATTAAGGATCAGAGCGCAGGCCCGGTGCGGGACGCCGCGTTGATCGCTGCGGCGCAGCGCGTCGAGCATTATGAAATCGCCGGGTACGGGACCGTCTGCGAGTACGCGAAGATTCTTGACCGCAAAGGCGATCGCGCCGTGCTGGAAAGCATCCTCGAGCAAGAGAAGGCGGCGAACGAGAAGCTCAACGAGATCGCACTCTCGGAAGTGAATGAATCCGCGAAGGCCGCAGCGGCATAGGACGGACACACTTTGGAATTACGCTATCGAATCGTCGACGTCGCCTCCCCCTCGGAAGGCTGGCGGCGTCTGTTCGAGGAATTCTGGCCCGCGTACCGGCAGTGGTACACGCGCAATGGCCTGGACGACCGCCCGTCTCTCGACGAATGCCGCAAGGCGCTCAAAGAACATATGCCCGAGCTCGTCGGCCTGTGGGAAGAGTTCGTCGAGCTGGCGAACGGCGACGAGCTCGCCGCTCGCATGTTGAGTCTTTATCGCCCGCCGGCTTATCTGTTCGGCTGTTCGCAGGCTGTGTGGACCGCTGACGGGGACGCGCCGTTCTTGGTCCGAAACTACGATTTCAGCCCGCGGTTGTGTGAAGGGGTGATCATACGCACAAATTGGAACGGCACGAAGCTCATGGGCACGAGCGACTGCTTGTGGGGGCTGGTCGACGGCCTCAACGAACACGGTCTCGCTGTTTCATTGACTTTCGGCGGACGGCGCGATGTCGGCGACGGGTTCGGCATCCCTCTGATCCTGCGCTACGTACTGCAGCAAGCGACGACGCTGGACGAGGCTGTCGAGATCTTGAAGCACACGCCCTCGCATATGGCGTACAACGTCCTCGCGCTCGATGCCGAGGGGCGCCATCGGCTGGTCTATCTCGCGCCCGGCGAAGAGGCTCAGGTGACCGACGAGAAAGTCTCGACCAACCATCAACAGACGATCGACTGGCCGGAATATGCAATGCGGACGAATACCGTCGCGCGACAAAAATTCTTGCTCGATCGGTTAGTCGACGACAACGAATCGTCGAAGGATTTCACCGGCCGCTTTGCGGACGAGCCGCTGCACCATACCGGCTACGAGAGCGCTTTCGGGACGATCTACACGGCGATCTATAAACCGGCGACCCGCGAGGCGGAGTACCGCTGGCGCGGCTTCTGTTCCCAACAGAGCCTCGACAGCTTCGAGCAAGGCGAAGCCGTCATGCTCTACGGGGGGCCTCGCGAGCAAACAAAGCAAGCGGCTGACTCGTGGTCCGGCGAATGGGATTGGCGCGGCTACGTCGACCGGTCGCCCGACCAATGGCAGTGGTATCTGCCCGAATTTCTACGGCGGCCGCCGGGCATGGGCGTCCGCTAGTTCTCCGGCAACGTGAACTTGTCGCCGGTGTCGGCGGCCCACTGGCGCACGCGCTCGATCGATCGTTTGCGCTCGGCGCGATAGCGGTTGTTGTGCGCCAGGTTGGCCTGCTCGTAGGGGTCTTCATTGAGGTTATAGAGCAGCCACGAGACGCCCTCGAAGGCGACGTATTTCCAGCCGTCCGCGGTCACGACGCCGCGATAGGGCTTGTTGATCGAGTCGCCGTGGCCGGTGGGAACGACGAGCTGCAAGTACGCCGAGTCGGGCTGCGAGGGCCGGTCGCGGTCACGCAGCCGCTCGCCGGAGTAGTCGCTTCCTTCCATCCAGTTCGGCGGCTTGATGCCGCAGAGGCCGAGCGTGGTCGGCGCGATGTCGACTGCGTTGAGCAGCGTGGATGTGCGGCCGTCGGCGCGGTTGTCATAACGCATGCGCTCGCCGCCGATGATGAACGGCACGCGAATCGACTCCTCGAAAGGATTCGTCTTGCGGTACATGCCGTGGGAGCCGTGCATGTCGCCGTGGTCGCTGAAAAAGACGAGGTGCGTGTTGAAGGCGAGCCCGGCGTCGTCGAGAGCTTTGCGAATGCGGCCGATGTTCCAGTCCCAGTTCTCGATCATGCCGTAGTAGCCGGCCAGCTCCCGTCGCGCTTGCGATTGGACCGACTCCACTTCCGGAACGTTGGGGCGCATCTCGAGCTCGGCCGGCCGATGCCGCCCCAGATACTCTTCGGGAGCCACATAAGGATTGTGCGGCGGCTGTACGTTCAGCGCCGCGAAGAACGGCTGCCCGCGGCCCGCGCTGTTGAGGCGCCCGCGCTCCTTGATGTAGTTGATCAGCAGGTTTGACAGCTCGTCGGTCTCGTAGCCGGGCAGACGGTAGTGAAAGGCGTCCTTGCCCTGGCCGCCGTGCACCCAGCAGTCGTATTGACTGTTGTTGTTCTCATAGCCCGTCCAGACGTCGAAGCCGCCGCGGCGCTCGGGCGGAATGATGTGGAAGGCGGCGCGCCCGTCGCTTTCGTGCCAGCCGTCGACATGCCACTTGCCGAAATAGGCGGTATGGTAGCCGGCGTCCTTGAAGGGCTTGGCGATGGTGGGCTGGCCTTTCGGAAGCGGGTACTCATGCCCGGGCACGCAGTGATGCGACCAGCGTCCCGTGAGCATCGTGCCGCGGAAGGGGCAGCACAGCGGGAATCCGGAAACGGTCCGCTCGAAGTTCATCCCCAGCGTCGAGAGGTTGTCGATGTTCGGCGTCGAGACATGCGGGTCGCCGTTGCAGCTAAGCGCCTGCGCGCGATGCTGATCGCCGACCAGCCAGATCACATTCGGCCGCTCGTTGTCGGATGGGGGCTGCTGAACGCCCTGGGGCGCGGCCGCCAGCGCGGGGGCCGCCGATGAAGTCTGCAAGAAGCTGCGGCGAGTCATCAGGGCGCTTAGTGTACCGCGCTGTCGTGAAGGCGCCGCCAAGACCTCGCCGTACAATAGTCGGTTCATGTCCGATTACCCGCTGCACGGCAAGGTTCATCGTCTTGACCCCGATCTCGACGAGCTGATCGATCCCCAAGTGCGCTTCGAGAAGCTCGCTCACGGGCTGACCTGGTCGGAGGGGCCGGTGTGGGTTCCGTCGGAAGCGGCGCTGCTTTTTTCCGACATCCCGCGCAACACGATCTACCGCTGGAAACAAGGCGAGCCGATGCGCGCGTTTCTGCATCCCTCCGGCTACACAGGCGTCGACTACTACAGCGCCGAGCAGGGCAGCAACGGCCTGACGCTCGACGCCAAGGGGCGTCTGGCGGCCTGCGAGCACGGCGACCGGCGCGTGTCTCGGCTCGAGCACGGCGGAGGCAAGGTGACGCTGGCGGACGCCTTTGAAGGCAAGCGCCTCAATAGTCCCAACGATCTGGTCTACAAGTCCGACGGCGGCTTGTATTTTTCCGACCCCGCTTACGGACTGCCGAACCGCTACGAGGAAGTCGCCATGCGCGAGCTCCCCTTCACCGGCGTCTTTCGCGTCTCGACGGATCGCGAGGTGACGCTGCTGACCGACGAGCTCACCGAGCCGAACGGTGTCGCGTTCTCGCTCGATGAGTCGGCGTTGTACGTTTCGCAGTCGAACCCCGACAAGGCGATTTGGATGCGCTATCCGGTCAACGCCGACGGATCGATCGGCAAGGGCGACGTCTTTCAGGACGTCACCGAACACAGCGCCAAGATGCCCGGCCTGCCGGACGGGATGAAGCTCGACGAACGCGGCAATCTCTGGGCGACCGGCCCCGGGGGCGTCTGGATAATCTCTCCGGAGGGAAAGGCGCTGGGCCGCATCGAAACCGAGCAGTCCGCGTCGAACTGCGCTTGGGGCGACGACGGCTCGACGCTCTACGTCACCTCGCACATGTTCTTGCTGCGGATTCGCACGCGAACGCGCGCAGCGGTGATGCCCGGCAAGGCTAGTTGACCTGCTCGTAATTGACCTGCTCGGCGGCCAATTCCTCGTGCGCTTGGAGCGCGCGGCGGCGCGCGCGGAAGAGGCGCACCTTGAGGGCGTTCTCGTTGGCGTCGTAGATCTCGCGCAGCTCCTTGAGCGACAGCCCGAGGATCTCCTTGCGCTCGAGCAGCTCGCGGTCCTCATCGGAGATGCGGTCGAGCATGGCGCGCAACGTTTCGCGGGCGTCGGTGCGACGCGTGTGCATCTCGTTGCGGCGGTGGCTTTCCGAGGCGTCGGCGGCTAGGAGCTGCTCCTCGGTCAGGTCGGCCATGGGGATGTCGGTCGCGCGGCGCTTCTTGCGCAGGTGGTCGTAGACGGTGTTGATCGTCAGCCGATAGAGCCAGGTCTCGAAGACTTCCGGCGTGCGGAGCTGCCCGAGCGACGAGTAGAGCCGCAGAAACACGTCCTGGCCCACGTCCTCGACTTCGTCCGGCCGTCCGGTCAGCCGATAGACAGTGCCGAAGATGCGCTGGCGGTAGGTTTGGATGATCTGCGCGAAGGCGGCGTCGTCGCCTTGCTGGGCTTGGCGGATGAGCTCGGGTTGTGCGGCCATGGGTGTCTAGCTCCTTATGCTGTCGTAAGCCAAGACGCCCAAGGTCTCCCTGTTGGTTATGAAATGGCCGTTAAATGCAAGTAAAAAAAGGCTTTACGTGGATTTAACACGACTGGGGCAAGCGCCTATGCAGCCGCTGAAAAGCGTTCGGCGGCATAGCTGCGAAAGCGGTCGAGCCGCGTCGCCCACACATAAACCAGGTACGCGCCCACGCTGATCAGCCCCGCCGATAGACCGACCCAAACTCCCACCGCGCCCCAGCCGACGCTGAAGCACAGCCACCAGCCGATCGGCAGCCCGAGCGCCCAATGGCCGATGAGGTTGGCGACCATGGCCGTGTGCGTATCTCCCGACCCTCGCAGGGCGCCGGTCGCCACGACCTGAAAGCCGTCGAAGAGGCTGAACAGCGCCGCGACGTACAGCAGCGAAACACCTGTCTCGAGCACCGCGGGGTTGTCGGTAAAGATGCGAATGACGCCTTGCGGGAACAGCACGAAACACAGCCCCGCCAGCGCCATGAAGCCGCCGCCCAGCGCCAGCGCCGTCCAACCGGCCTGGTGGGCGCCGTCAGGATCGCGCCGGCCCATCGCCTGTCCGACGCGAACCGCCGCCGCCGACGATATGCCCAGCGGCACCATGAACGTTACCGCCGCGGCTTGCAGCGCCACCTGATGCGCGGCAAGCGGGACGGCGCCGAGCGTCGCGATGATCGCGGTCGCCGCCGCAAATACGCCGATTTCGAGAGCCCGTTGGACCGCCGCCGGGAAACTCAACGACGCCAACCGTTTGATGCGCCAGGGCTGAAAGCGCAGCGATGCGTGGAACAGCCCGGTGCGGTGCGCCCGCGCATGCCAGATTACGAAGCCCATTAGCGCCACGCACATATAGGCCCGCGAGGCGCAGCTCGCCCAACCCGCGCCGGCCACGCCGTAAGCCGGCGAGCCCAGATTCCCGAAGATGAGAATCCAATTCGCGAAGGCGTTGACGATGTTCGCCGTCAGCAGCACGAACATGATCGGCCGCACCACGTTCATCCCTTGCAGGTAGTGCCGGAACGCCATGAACAGCAGCAGCGGTACGGTGCTCCAAAGCAGCGCCCGCGTGTAGGGGTCGGTTAACGCGAGCACGTCGGGAGCGACGCCAACCTCGAGCAGCAAGGGCAGCATCGCGAGCATCGGAAACATCAGCGCCGGGCCCAAGATGAGCACGCCGTAGACCGCGTGAATCAGGGAGCGGTGACAATCTTCGAAGTTCCCCGATCCGAAGGCCTGCGGAACCAGCGTGTCGAGTCCCAGCAGCATCCCCGTGCCGAAGACGCCGATGGCATAGAACAGCACGCTGCCGAGCGAGACCGCTCCGATCGCTTCAGGGCTCAACCGGCCGACCATCATGGTGTCGACCACGCTCATCGCCATCCAGCCGAGCTCGGCCACCACGACCGGCATGGCGAGCCGCAGCATCGGGCGCAACTCCCTTCGGAGCGCCCGTCGCCATGGGCGGATGCCGGTCGAATACGACATGTGGGCTTGAGGCGCGAACCTCTCCCACGATGGTACGACTCTTCGCCTCCGGCGATGGCGCGCTTACAGTCGAGAGCCGTGAGAAAACCGCCGCACACCGGGCTTGTCCCGATCATTTGCGGCTGTGCGGGCGGCAACGGGCCGCTCCGCAACGAACCTGTAACCGTCGCGGTTTCCCTAACCGACGCCCGCCGCGTCGACGGCGGCGACAGCGGTGCTTTCGACGGCGTCTTGTGGCTCGAACAGGTGCGCACGACGCAGCCGGTCGCGAATTTCCAGGGCGCCCGCGAGACAGAAAGCGCCCACCTTCCGATGCCGCAATGAAAGCGCCGGATTTCTGGCGCAGCCTAGGGCGTTCTAAGGCCGTTTCCCGAGGTGTTTCCGTCGGACTCCCCGCATGCCGGCCCGCGGGGCGTATGGCATACTGGCGTCAACAGTGTCCGAGGCCGCGCAGTTGCAACTGCAGGGCGTCTACCCCCTGCCGCCGCTCATCTTGCATCCTTTCACTGAATCGGCCTCGACGGTGCAGGTTCTGGAGTCGGCGCGCGCGTCGCTTTCGATGCTGCGCGACGACGACGGTTCGGCGGAAGAGCGGGACGCTCTCGAGCGCCAACTCCTCGAGGGCCGCTTCACCGAGTTCCGCATGCTGTTCTACGTGGGAAAGGACGTTTGCCGCTGGCTCGACCAGTGCGTCGACGCTTGTTCGCGGGCGGAAAAGACCCTCGGTCAGTCGTTGCCGCGGCAGAGCTTCGCGCAACTGCTGATCGAGCAGACTCCCGAAGACGTGGCGGCTAAGCTGCGCAGTTGGGGCGTAGTCGAGTACGCGCGCATCTTTTCGCGTTCCATTGGGATCTTCAATCAATTCAAGGAGCCGCCCCCTCCCGAGATGCTTCAGAGCGGATACCTGCGGCACTACTACCGCTATGCCGACTTCGCCTTCGAGGCCTGGCGAGATTTAGGGAAGGGGCCCAAGCTGCCGCAGCAGAATTTTCCGTTTACCCTTTACGCATCAGGCGAATACACGCGGATGCTCGAGGAAGAATGGAAGGAGAGCTAGGCTTCTCCGGGATGAGGCCGTCAGACCTTGTCGGCCACCAAGAACAGATACAGCAGCGGCAGGTAGATCACCGAAGCAAGCAGCAGTTTGCGCGCCCGGAGAAACGTCCGTTCGCGCGCCATCCGCACTCCGGCCGTCAAGTAAAACACGCCCAGCACGAGAGCCGCGACGCCGTAGATCGGTCCGGCGAGACCCAGGAACCACGGCGCCAGGCTGACCGGTATCAGGTTGATTCCGTAGCAGACGATCTGGCGTGCGGTCGAGTTTCCCTCCGTCTCGATGACCGGGAGCATCCGGATGCCGGCCTTGGCGTAGTCTTCGCGATACATCCAACCGATCGCGTAAAAGTGCGGGAACTGCCACAGGAACAGGATCGAAAAGAGCACGCAAGCTTCGAGCCCCAAGTCGTTGCGCGCGGCCGTCCAGCCGAGCAGTAGCGGCGCCGCTCCGGGGAAGGCCCCGATGAAGGTCGCCAGCGGCGAGCGAGTCTTCAGCGGCGTATAAACCAAGACGTAGCTGGCCAACGTCAAGAATCCGATTACGGCGGACAGCGGATTCACCGCGGTCCACATGTAGATCAAACCCGCAATCGAGATCCCGACGCCGAACGCCAGGGACGAATTCGCGCTGATGCGCCCCGCGGGCAGCGGCCGATTCTCGGTCCGCCGCATCTTGGCGTCCGAGTCGCGCTCCCACCACTGGTTCAGCGCGCCCGTGCCCGCCGCCAGCAGGGCGGTGGCGACGACGCTGTTGAGGAGCAGCAGGTAGGGCAACTGCGCCGGCGACGCGACATAGAAGCCGACCATGGTCGACATCAGGATCAGCCACACCACGTTCGGCTTGGTGAGCTCGAAATAATCCCAGATCGACGAGACGGAACCCGTTGCGGCAGCGACAGCGGTTTGCGGTTGCGATGGCATCAGCGCAGTTTCTCTCGATGCTCAGCCTTCGAAGGCGAACTCGATCTCCTTCGAGCCGCCCGCCTCGACGCTCACGTTCATTTCCTTGGAACCGAAGCGTTCGTGCACGGCTTCAAATGTATAGTCGCCGGGGGGCAGACCCTTGATGGTAAACGAGCCGTCAGGTCCTGTCACGGCGAAGTACGGGTGCTCGATCACATTGATGTAGGAACGCATCCAGGGGTGGATGTTGCACTTGACCGGAATCATCAGCTCCGGCTTGGGAAACTTCTCGAGCAGGGCCCCGGCGCCTGGGGCTTGCGACTTGTTCCACTCCGGATTCACGCGCGGGAGCGGGTGGACGTTGTGCAGCGTCGGGTCGGAGTTCGTCACCTCGATCGTTTGATTCACCTGCATCGCGACCACGTGGGGCTGATAAACGCAGCCCTTCTGGTTCAGAACCACCGCGTTGGCAGGCGTCTCGAAGGTCTTGCCCTCCAGTCCGCTCTTCACCCAAACGAGAACGTACCGCAAGCCGCCGTTGTCCCCGACCACAACAGTCTCGGGCATGATCGGCCCGTCGTGCATTTCCTTGCACTCTTCGTCCGCGCCCATATTGATGGGGCGCAGCTTGGGAGGCTCGCCCTGGAAGACGACGCGACCGCTGACCGTGGCCGCAATCGCCGGATCGACGGAAAAGGCCTGCTTCGGCTGCTCGGCCGCCGCCTGTTCGGCAGGGGTTTCAGAGCCTTGGGGCGCGCTTCCGCCGCACGCCGCCAGCGACGCAAGGCACACAAACGCTAGGGGGATCCAAGTATCGCGGGATTCCATGAGAAACAGGCTTCCTGTAAGACTGAAACCCTTATTGTAGCTCCGGGGCCGGCCGGGAGCACGTTCCGGCGATCCTCAGCGGCGCAACTCGCGCTCCATCTGCTCGAGCTCTTGCGCCAGGGATTCGGCCTGTTGACGCAGGTCCGCCAGGCGCGCAGCGAGTCCCCGCATGCGCTGGCGCTCGCGTTCGATCTGCTGCGCGGTCTGATCGGTGGGAGGGGCGCCGGTGGTGATTTCGCCCGGCGGGGACGCCTCGTCGGTCGATCGAAAGCGGTCGCCGCTCAGCCTCTCCAGCGCCTGCTCGAACGTGTCTTCGTAAATCAGACGGTTTCCCAGCGCCAGCACGACCTTCTTGAGCTGCGGCATCCTGGCGGTTTCCGCCTGGATGTAGATGGACTCCACGTAGAGGAAGCTGTTGCCCACCGGCAGCGCCAGAATGTCGCCGCGCAAAACGCGCGAACCCTGCTGATTCCAGAGGGTCAGGTCCTTGGCGATCTCTTGGTCCTGGTTGATTCTCGATTCGATTTGGTTCGGCCCGAAGACGAGCTGTTGCTTCGAGAGCTGGAAGTAGACCAAGTCGCCGAGGTGGTCCCCGTCGCAGCGCGCCGCCATCCAGCCGATCAGGTTGTCCTTGCCGCGCGGCGTGAACGGCAGCATCAGGATGAACTCAGGCTCCTTCTCGCCGGGCAGCGTCGCCACGATGTAGGTCGGCTTCATGCGGTCCGCGCGCCCCGTCTGGCCCGCCAGACTTTGCGCCACATCCCAAACGTCCTCCTTGTTGTAAAAGACTTCCGGGTCGGTCATATGGAAGGTCCGGTACAACTCGGCCTGCACGTCGAACATCATCAGGGGGTAGCGCAAATGCCGCCGGATCGTATCCGGCATGTCCGCGCGATTCGAGAAAAGCTCGGGGAACAATGCGCGATAGGCGGCCAAGATCGGGTCCTGTTCGTCGTAGGCGTACAACTTCACTTCGCCGTTGTAGGCGTCGACGGTGGCCTTGACCGAGTTGCGGATGTAGTTGATGCGGCGGCTCCCGCCGATCGTGATGGGCGCGGAAAACGGGTGGACGCTCGAGGTCGTGTAGCCGTCCACAATCCAGACCAGTTGTCCCTCATCGGTAATCACCAGATACGGGTCATAGTCCCACTGGATGAAGCCGGCCAGGTGTTGCAAGCGCGCGCTGACGTTGCGGTACAGCATCATGCGGCTGTTCTCGTTCATCAGCGTCGTCAGCACGATGTTGGGCTCGCCTTGCTGCAGCGCCGCGGCCAAACGCAGGGGCAGGGAATTGATCGGAAACCCCCCGGAGCCTTGATAGTTCGATGTGATGTTCTGGTCGCCGGACGGATAGTCGAACTCTTTCTGGTCGGTGTCCACAAAAACCGGCTCGTGCGTCACTTCGCCGTAGTAGATCGACGGCTGTTTGAGCTCGAGGTCCGGAGTCCTGATCTCGGGCGGCGCGTCTTGGATGAGCAAGACCGGCAGGCCGTCGGACGTGGTGCGGTTCACCTCGCTCATGACTACGCCGTAGCCGTGGGTGTAGAAGAAGTGCGTGTTGATCCAGCTTTCGCGAGCGTCGGCCGGCAATTGGTTGATGTCGATCTCACGCGCCGACAGCAGCACCTGCTTGATCTTGCCGTCGATCGTGTAGCGGTCGATGTCGATGTCGGCGAATTCGTAATAGGGCCGCAGGGCCTGAATCTGGGTGATCGTGTCCGTGAAGGCCGCGGTATCCCAGAGGCGAATGTTGTCGATGAGCGTCGAGTGAGCGGAGAGGTCGATCTGCTCGTCGAGCGATGCGCTGAAAGGTCTTTCCCGCCCGCGGTTGAGGGCGTAGGCTTCGACGGTCGCCTCGAGGTGCCGCTCGATGTAAGGCTTTTCGATCGTCAGCTCGTTGGGGCGCACGTAGACACTGCGCACGAGGCCGGGCAGCGCCGCGTTCGCGACGATCGCCGCGGCGACCGTGATCGCCGCCCAGCGCAGCTTCCGCATCCACACAAACGCAACCGACCCCAGGATCGCCAAGACGACGACCCAGCGCAGCGGCAGCGTCACCTTCTCGTCCACGTAGTCCATGCCGGTCATGAAGGGGTGCTGATTGAGCAGCAGCTGGTATTGCCCCAAGAAGAACCAAGCCGCCGCCGCGACGAGCACGATCGAGGCGAGAATTCGCGCGAAGCTCGTGCGGGTGGCGCCTTCGAGCAGCAGCGGGTTCGGCCCGGGATCGAATTCCTCCATGCGGCCGCCCGCTTCGCGAAAGCGCTGTACGCGCTCGAACAGTTGCCAGCCGCGCCCCGAGATCCAAAATACGGCCGCGGACAGAAACACCACCGTGAACAGGAACTTCAACAGCAGGCCGTAGAAGGGCAGGGAAAACAGGTAGAACGTCAACGCTTTCCCGAACACCGGGTCGGTCCAGGCTGCTGGAGTCGCAGGGGCGGCCTGCGATCCGAAATAGGCCATCACCGTCCAGGAGTCGATCGTCGAGCTGATGAAGACGACCGAAATCAGCAGCAGGCCCGCCGCGACGAGACGGGTGTAGAGCCGATACGCCCCGGCCGGGACGCCGGCGAACTGCATGCCGCGCGAATGCGCCCACAGCAACGCGCCCCAACCGATCATCGCCGCGCCCGCCGCCGGCAGGATGCGATAAAGCAACATGCTGAACCAGGTGTCGATCTGGCCCAACTCCTTCCACCACTCGTATTCGATCAGGAAGCCGGCGATGCCTCGCGAGCCGAGCAGCAAGATCAGCGCGAGAGCGATGAGGACGATGTTGCGAATCTGGCGAGGTTCCATGAGGGCGCCCCTCATTGTGGCGCATCGGGGCTTCGAACCCCTTGTTCAGTCAGAAATCGGCTCGCGTATCTTTTTGCGGAGACGCCGGGCGGTTGTCGTGTCGGGTGTTTAGCGGAGCCATCGAATACGCCGCCAAGGCGGCGGGGACGGCGAGTTGCGGGATGTAGGACCAGGGTCTGCCAAACAGGAGGATTATCGGCAGGAAGGGAGTGAGCCAAACCGTCGCAACGCCGTCGGCGATCGCCGTTTTCGCGCTTTTCGCCGTCGCCAGCATGAGCGGCAAGAAAATCGCTAGGTCGGCGGCATACGCATGCCGGCTCACCATAAAGCTTCCGAGCACGGCGGCCGACAGACCGAGCGCGAAGTCGCCGCGTCGCGCCGCGGTCCAAACTCCGCCCGCAGCCGCGATATAGCCAATCAGCTCCCAGAGTCGGCTGTGCGGCGCGCCATCCAGCAGTCCATACAGGGTCGGCGTTATCCGTGTGCTTGGATTGACCTCCGGGGATGCCAGGACGAGCGACAGGAGGTTGAAGTAATCGATCGGCCAACTCCAGCCCGCCGCCGCGAACGAGATGATGACGAGACCGGCCGCCCCGGCGGCCAAGCCTCCGATCATGCGCCACCTCTTTTGCGCGACCAGCGATATCGGCAGCAGGATGAACAGGTGGAACTTGAGAGCGCACATGGCCAATGCGATTCCCGCCTGAAAAGCTCGGCCGCCGCTCTCGAGACGCAGCGCGAGGGCCAGCAAGGGGAGCAGAAAGGCGACGTCTTGGCCGTTAGAGAAACTAGCCGCCAGCGGAAATGACATGCATACGAAAAAGAGGGCATCCGCCCTGCGCCCGGGCCACAAGAGCAGAAAGGCCGCGATCGCCGCCGCCCGGAGCAACGTGAAGCACCGCTTGGCCGCCTCGAACGATCCCAGCCACGTCAAGGGCTTGAGCAGGAGGGCGTAGTAAGGCGGCCGCGAGAAAACCAGCGCCTTGGAGAATTGCCCGAAGCGCTGACGCTGAAAGTCGTAGTAGACCTCGGGATCATAGAGCGACGGTCCGCCCGCTTGTGTCGCCGCCACATAGAGCGGCACGAAGTCGTTCGGGGTCGCGGGCGCCGAATGGCTCGGATTCCACAAGATCGCCGCGAAGAGCGCGAGGCATAGCAGACCAAGGCAGGCGCGAAGCCACGAGGCGAGCTTTGGCTGCGATCCGGACAGATCCGTGTCCGCCATCCGTCAACAATAGTGCGGGGAGCAGGTCGTTGTACACGTGCCCTCACGAACAACTCGATCGTGAGGTACGCGCTATGCGGCGGCGTCCGCGGTCGTTTGACGCGATTGTTCCACAGGGCCTTCGCCGGCCAGGCGTAGCAGAGCGTAGCCCGCCAACGCCGCCGCTAGGGCGACCTGTGGGATGTACGACAGCGGATGCCCGGTCACCAGGAGCAAGGGCAAAACGGGGCCCAGCCAGGCGAAGGCGATCAGTTTCGCGCTTGCGGTTCCCTGACGCTGCGCCGTCGCCAGCAGGCCCGGCAACAGAATGACCAGATCCGCCATGTAAGCGTGCCGGCTGACTAGCAGACTTCCCAGCGCGGCGGCGCCTAGCCCGAGGGCGAAATCGCCTCGCCGCGCGGCGAGCGCGACCACGACGATCGTCGCCGCCCCGCCCGCGATCTCCCAACCCAATGCGCCGGGTAAGCTCGCCAAGAGCCCGTTGAGGTTAGGCATGACATCCGGGTTCGGATGCAATTCCCCCAGCAGGAGGATATCCGCATAGCGGCTGGGCCAACTCCAGCCGCCCGCCGCGAATGACACGGCGATCAGAGCAGCCGCGCCCGCGGCCAGGCCGCGCAACACATCCCAGCGCTTCTGAGCGATCAACGTCGCCGGCAGCAGGATCAATAGATGGAACTTGAAGGCGCATAGCGCGAACGTAATCCCCGCGTGGAAGGGCTTCCCGCGGCCCTCGAAGCGCAAGGCGAGCGCCAGCAAAGGCAGCAGAAACGCCACGTCTTGCCCGTTCGCCAGACTCGAGATCAGAGGAAAGGACAGGCACACGTAAAGGACTGCGTCGGCCGCGTCCGCCCGCGGCCAAAGCATCAGGAACGCGAAAATCGCGGTTGCCCGCAGCAGCCAATACACGCCATAGGCGGCTTCGAACGAGCCCAGCCACGTTAGCGGCTTCAGCAACAAGGCGTAGTACGGCGGACGGCTGTAGATCAACGAATCGGAGTACTCGCCGAAGCGTTCCTGCTGAAAGTCGTAGTAAGCCTGACGGTCGTAAAGCGCCGGTCCTCCGACTTCCGTCGCCGCGACGTACAACGGAATGAAGTCGTTGGCCCCCGCCGTGATCCGGTCCCGCTCTCCCCACAGCAGGGCGGTGAAGCCGGCCAGGCACATCAAACAGACGAAGCCGCGAGCCAGCCAGTCGAGCGCCGCGCTGGTTCCCCCTTTGCCCTTGGCCGCCATCAAGCTAGGGATAACGCGGCGGGGGCGTCGACAGCCCTAGGGCGTAGACCGCAGATGCCTCGAGGGATCTGTAGCAATATATCGATTTGTTATGCTCATGCGAAGAGTCAATAAATTTGACTTATTCAAGCGGTCCGGCTTGAGATAGGGGTATGCACGGGGCGGCCTGGACCGATAGCAAGCTGGCGGAGAAATACCTGGAAGGTGTGCGCGGCGGCATTCCCCTGGCGGCCGAGCAGATCGACGTCATGTTGCGGCTGCTCGGCTCAGGCTCGCGGGTCGAGAGTTTCCTCGACCTCGGCTGCGGCGACGGGATTCTCGCCCAGGCCGTGCTCGAGCGTTTCCCCTCCGCCGACGCGGTTCTCGCGGACCTATCGCCTCCGATGCTCGAAGCCGCGCGCAAACGGCTCACTCGCTGGGGCGATCAGGTCCGCTTCGTCGAGCTCGACTACGGCGAACCCGGCTGGGCGAGCGGCTTGGCGGAACCGGCGTCGTTCGGCGCGGCGATTTCCGGGTATTCGATCCACCACCAACCCGATCCCTGCAAGCTGCGCATCTACGCGGACATCTACGGGCTGCTCGCCCCGGGAGCTTTCTTCGTGAACATCGAGCACGTCTCGTCGGCCGCTCCGGCGATCGAAAGCCTGCACGACGAGCTGTTCCTCGACAGCCTCCACTCCTTCCATCGGACAACCGGCGACAGCCGGACGAGGGCCGAGCTGGCCGCCGAATATCATTACCGGCCCGACAAGCGCGAGAACATCCTCGCGCCTGTGGAAGACCAATGCGCCTGGCTTCGCGACATCGGCTTCACGGACGTCGACTGCTATCTGAAGATCTTCGAGTTGGCTGTTTTCGGCGGACGCAAACCCTAAGCCGACGTCGGCCTATAATGGTCGATTCCTTCATGTCCGCCAAGCGATCCGTTACCTACCGCGAGGCCGGAGTCGATATCGACGAGGCTGATCGCGCTACCTCGAAGATCAAGCGCCTCGCGATGCAGACGTTCAACGACCGTGTCCTGAGCGGCATCGGCTCGTTCGGGGCCGCCTATGGTCTGGGCGGGCTCAAACTCAAGGATCCGGTGCTGGTCAGCTCGGCCGACGGCGTCGGCACCAAGCTCAATGTCGCCTTCCAGATGGGCGTTCACGACACGGTCGGCCAAGACCTGGTCAACCACTGCGTGAACGACATCGCGGTGCAAGGCGCCCGACCGCTCTTCTTTCTCGATTATTTCGCCGTCGGCAAGCTCGAGGCGGGCGTCGCCGAACAGGTCGTCAAAGGGCTGGCGATCGCGTGCTCGGAGAACGGCTGCGCCCTGATCGGCGGGGAGACGGCCGAGATGCCCGGCATGTACCGCCCGGGCGAGTACGACTTGGCCGGGTTTATCGTCGGCGTTTCCGAGCGGGCCGACCTGCTCGACCGCGGCATGGTCAAGCCCGGCGACAAGCTCATCGCTCTGCCTTCGACCGGTTTGCATACGAACGGCTACTCTTTGGCGCGGAAATTGCTCTTCGACGTGGCGGGCTATACGCCGGTCAAGCGCCTGGCCCGCTTGCAAACGACGGTGGGCAAAGAGCTGCTCAAGATCCACCGCAGCTACTTGAAGCCGATCACGTTGCTGCACGACAAAGGCGTGCTGCGCGGGGCGGCGCACATTACCGGCGGCGGCATCACCGACAACACGCCGCGCATGCTGCCGAGCGGAACCGTCGCGCACGTCCGCATCGGGTCCTGGCCCGTGACCCCGATCTTCGAGCTGATGCGCGAGATCGGTCACGTAGCGGACGATGAAATGCTGCGAACCTTCAACATGGGCGTCGGCCTGATCGTCGCCGTGCCCGAGCGCGACACGGCCAAAGCGTTGCGCCTGCTCGAAAAGGCGGGCGAGACGCCGTATTGCATCGGTGAAGTCGTCAAGGCCGCCCGCACCAATGCGAAGCCCAAGGTCGTCTACGACAAATGAGCAAACTAGGCATCCTGCTTTCCGGCCGCGGCTCGAACTTCGAGGCCATAGCCGCCGGCGTGCGCGCGGGCCGCATCGACGCTGAGATCGCAATGGTCATCAGCAACAAGCCCGCCGCGCGCGGACTCGAACGCGCCCGCGAGCTCGGCCTCGCCGCCGAGTGCATCCCCTCCAAAGGCCTCGAGCGCGAGCAGTACGACCGCTTGGTCGTCGCCAAGATGCAAGAGGCGGGGGTCGATCTGGTCTGCCTGGCCGGGTTCATGCGGCTGCTAAGCGTCTACTTCATCCGCAGGTTCCCGCAGCGAATTCTCAATATCCACCCTTCGCTGCTGCCGTCGTTCCCCGGGCTCGACGCCCAGGCGCAGGCGCTCGAGCACGGCGTCAAATATTCCGGCTGCACGGTCCACTTCGTCGATGAGAAGCTCGACGCGGGCCCGATCATCGCCCAGGCCGTCGTGCCGGTGCTCGACGACGACGACGACGACGCCTTGGCCGCGCGTATCCTGAAGGAAGAGCACCGCATCTACACCGAGGCGGTCAATCTCGTGCTCAGCGGCGCGTTCCGTATCGAGGGTCGCCGCGTCATCCGCAATTCATGACCATTGACGAGCAGCTCGCGTATCTCCGCAAAGGCTTTGAGGAGATCATTCGCGAAGAGGACCTGAAAGAACGCCTGATTGCGGCGGAAAAGGAGGGTCGGCCGCTGCGCGTCAAGGCCGGCTTCGACCCCACGGCGCCTGACCTTCACCTTGGGCATACGGTTCTGATTCGTAAACTGAAGCATTTTCAAGACTTAGGCCACACGGCAATTTTCCTGGTCGGCGATGCCACAGCCATGATCGGCGACCCCACGGGCCGCAATGCGACACGTCCGCCGATGACCCGCGAACAGGTTCTCGACAACGCCGAGACCTATAAGCAGCAGGTTTTCAAGATTCTCGACCCCGACAAAACCGAAGTCCGCTTCAACTCCGAGTGGCTTAGCAAGCTCGGCTTCCAGGACGTCATCAACCTGGCGGCCAAATACACCGTGGCGCGATTGCTCGAGCGCGAGCACTTTGCGAAACGCTATCGCGAGGGCCTGCCGATTTCGGTGCACGAGCTGCTTTACCCGCTCTCGCAAGCCTACGATTCGGTCATGCTCGAAGCCGACGTCGAGCTGGGCGGCACTGACCAAAAGTTCAACCTGCTGGTCGGCCGCGAAATCCAAGGCGACTACGGCCAGCCGCGCCAGATCGTCGCCACCGTGCCGATCCTCGAGGGGCTCGACGGCGTCCAGAAGATGTCGAAATCGCTCGGCAACTACATCGGCGTCACCGAGCCGCCCGAGGTGATGTACCGCAAAGTCATGCAAGTCTCCGACGACCTGATGTGGCGGTACTACGAGCTCCTGACCGACCTGTCGATCGAGGCGATCGGCGCCATGCGCGCCGAGGTCAACGCCGGCAAACGTCACCCGATGGACGTGAAGCATGAGTTGGCCGCGATCATCGTCACTGAGTTCCACTCGGCCGCCGACGCCGAGCAGGGCGCGGAGACCTTTCGCAAAGTCGTGCAGCAGGGTGAGACGCCGGACGACATGCCGCAGTTCGACTTGCCGGCCGAGCTGCGCGACGGCGACTCGGTCCGCATCGACAAGCTGCTGCGCGAAACGGGCCTGGCGAAATCAGGCGGCGAGGCCAACCGCAAGCTCAAGGAGGGGGCGGTGGACGTTAACGGCGAGCGCCATACCGAGATGAGCTACGACGTTCCCGCCGGGGCCGGGGACCTCGTTCTACGCATGGGCAAGAAGTGGGCGCGAGTGCGGCTGTAGGGTGGCCGATGTCGGGCGAGGGCGACTCCCGGTGAGTCGATCGTACTGTTGATATACTCAATTCATGAGTAAGCGTTTGCAGGTCGTCGTGGAAGACGACGAGTACAAAGAGATCCAGGATGAAGCTGCGAAGCGCCGTCAAACTGTCTCTGAGTACGTTCGGCAAGGCTTGCGGGAAATCCGCGGAATGTCGCCCGGACGGGCGGATTTGAAGGCGAAGCTCGACCTTCTGGAACGGACCGCGCGTTATCGGTTTCCGGCGCCGGGCATAAAGCAAATGCTCGCCGAGATCGAAAAGGGCCGCCTCGGGTGATCTTTATCGATTCGAATGTTCCGATGTACGCGGCGGGGGCCGATGGTTTGCAGAAGGAGCTGTGTAAGCAAGCCGTCCGGGATTGTCTCGAAAGCCGCGAAGCCTTGGTGACGGATGCCGAGGTGCTGCAAGAAATCCTCCATCGCTACCAGGCGATCGGCCGCTTCGAAGCCATTGACGTCGCGCTCGATTTTCTTATTGGAGCCGTCGATTCCATCCTTCCGATCGAGCCGAGGGATGTGCTGCAAGCTCGCGAAAACATGCGTGAGATTCCGAGATTGAGCGCACGGGATGCTATTCACCTGGCTGTCATGGTTCGACACGGAATAGGCCGTATCATGTCGCGGGACACTGACTTCGATGGTCTGCCGGGCATTCAACGCATCTGGGGCACTTGAAAGCCGGCTCGCGCTCCTCTAACCTCAGATCGATGCTTTTTCGTCTTGCTGCGCTGGCCCTCCTAGCGGCCTCCTGCGCCTTCTCTCAAGCCGAATACTTCCCCCCGCAGAATCCGCCTGACCTGCCCAACGTGGTCCTGATCACCGGGGATCACCTGCGTTGGGACCACATTGCCGCAAACGGCAACCCGGCGATCATCACGCCGCGCATGGATTCCCTCGCCAAAGAGGGCGTCAGCTTCACGGGCGTGTTCACCGTGGGCGTCGCCTGCGCGCCGAACCGCGCTTCGCTCATGACCGGGCGCTATCCCAACGCGCACGGCCTGATCTCGAACGGCATCATGATGCCCGACGACGAAGTCACGCTCACGCACGTTCTGCGCAATGCCGGCTACTACACAGGCCAGATGGGCAAGCTGCACTTCATGCCCCACAAAGACCGCGATCACCGCGAGCCCTACAAGCCCTACGGCTTCCATCAAATGCGCCTGTCGGACGAGCCCGGCCCTTACGACGACGCCTATGGCCGCTGGCTGTGGGCCAAGGGCAAGGACGTTCGGGAAAAGGCGCGTGTGAAGATGCCGGGCGAGCGGCCCCAGTTCGAGTACTACACCTTCGAGGGGACGGACGATACGACGCACGCCTCCTGGGTCGCGACCGAATCGATCACCTTTATCGAAGACACGCTCGGCCGCCAGCCCGACAGACCGTTCTTCTTGCATGCCGGATTCTATGCGCCGCACCCGCCGCTCAATCCGCCGGTCTCGGCATTAGCGAAATACAAGAACGTCGAATTGCCGCCGCGCCGCTATACGGCTGACGAAATCAGCTATCTGCCGCCGCAATTCGCCAAGGGCATGAAGACCCTGCTCAACACGCCCGAAGACACGTGGACCGCCTATCGCACGCACTTCTACGCGATGGTGACGCACCTTGACGAGAACATCGGCCGCATCATTGACGCCCTCAAGGCGGCCGGAGTCTACGAAAACACGATCTTCATTGTCACGAGCGATCACGGCGACTACCTGGGCGACCACAACATCACCTCGAAGAGCGACCGCCCCTACGAAGGCGCCATGCGTATTCCTCTCCTGATGCGCGGCCCGGGGATACCCGCGGGCAAGTCGACCGGCGAGCTCGCGGAGATCATCGACGTGATGCCGACGATCCTCGACCTGCTCGATCTGGATTCGCCGCAGGGCAACCAGGGCGCCTCACTCGTCGGCGCGATGAACGGCGGGCCGGGGAAGGACGCCATCTACATGCAAGGCGTCAAGAACAAGACCCTGCGCTCCAAGCGCGCCATGTACTCGATCTACGCGAACGGCGAAGAGCTGCTGTTCGACCTGCGGAAGGACCCGGATCAGTTCCACAACATCGCGCAATCGCCCGAGGGCAAGCCGCTGCTCGACGAGATGCGCCGCAAACTGTTGCTGAAAACGATCGACGCCCGCGATCCGTTGCCCGAAAAGATTCGCCCGTACTGACCGAACCCTCGGGTATACTACCGGGCGGTATGAAACGTCGTGCATTCCTCGGAACTTCCTTCGCCGCCCTGGTTGGGGCCGGCGCTGTCTCGGCCCAAGGGCCGGTTCAACGCACCGCCGGCACACGGATCAAGTTGGCCCTAAACGCCTATTCGTTCAATAAGCCGCTGCGCGCCGGCGAAGTCACGCTCTACGATCTGGTCGACTTCTGCGCCGAGAACGGGCTCGATGCGCTCGACTCCACCGGTTACTACTTTCCCGGCTACCCCAACGTTCCGCCCGACGATTACATTTACGGCCTCAAGAAAAAGGCCTTCATCAACGGCGTCGACATCAACGGTACCGGCGTGCGCAACGATTTCGCGTTGACGGACGCCGAGAGCCGCAAGAAGGATGTCCAGCTCGTCAAGGACTGGATCGGCGTCGCCCGCAAGCTCGGCGCGTCGATCGTGCGCGTGTTCGCGGGCAGGAAGGTTCCCGACGGCCATACCTTCGAGCAAGCCGCTGACTGGATGATCGAGGATCTGAAGGAATGCGCCGCATTCGGCCGTGAAAACGGCGTCATCGTCGGCCTGCAGAACCACAACGAGTTCATCAAGACGGCCGACCAGGCGATCCATATCATCAACGGAGTCGACTCCGATTGGCTCGGATCCATTCTCGATGTCGGTTCATTGCGCCGCACCGATCCCTATAAGGAGATCGAGCGCCTGCTGCCCTATGCCGTCTCCTGGCAGCTCAAGGAAAAAGTCTGGTACGACGACAAGGAAACTGACGTAGACGTGGCCCGCGTCAAGGAGCTCATGGACCGCATGGGGTATCGCGGCTACGTGCCGATCGAAACGCTAGGCGAAGGCGACCCGCGCGTGAAAGTGGCCAAGTTCGCGGCGCACGCCCACAAGGTCTTCGGAGTCTAACGGCCGGGAAGCGTGCAGAAGACCGCGCTCTCGCCCTCTTTGGCGATCTTGTCGTCGAAGAACTTGACGATCAGATCCCGCCTTGCCAGAAGCGCATTGATTTCCGTATCGCGCAGCTCCTCGCTGAGACGCTCCTCGAGGGTCTGTTGATTCAACGCCTTCAGGCGCTCAAACACTTGCCGGTCGACGCGCACCAGATTGTCGGAATTGCGCAGTGTTTTTTGAATGCGGAAGGCGCGCGTGAAGTCGATGATCCTTAGCCGCCAATCGTTGGTGATCAAGATGTTGCCCAGATTCGCGTCGATGTTGTAGACGAGCTCATTGAAAACTCGCACGTTGTAGATCTGATCGTTCCAGGCCGCCTCGTCGGGCGGATCGATTTTCTTGAGGTAGCGGTCCTTCTCCATCATTTGAACGTCGTCGACCCACCAGGTGACCGCCGCCCGCTTCCCGCCGACCTTGCGCTTCACCGAGACCGGAACCATGTCCAAACCGAGCAGACGGTCGAGTCGATAGGCCGCGACGTTAAAGCCGTAGTAGTCGCGGAAGTTGATCTCGGTTCCCTGAGCGGTCTGGTAGATCGGCTTGTATTCGTTGATCTCCTGGAGGTGCGCGTCGTGTTGCATGCGGCCGTCGTCGAGCGCCACGCGTTGCGAACCGGTGATGCCGACCGCCAGCGTTTTGCGCCGCCCGACCTTGGCCGTCAACAGGAATTGCTCTTTCTCCTGATCAGTGAGAGCGCCCTGCGCCGCCGTGACGGTCGGCTGAGCGGCCAAACACACCATTACGGAAACGCTCACGGGCAGAGCGCGCGGGGTCAAGCCAAGCATAATCCGGCTCCTCGTTAGATCGGAGCCGCCGCCGCCCGCGCTACAGCGAGTCGATCGTCAGCGGCAACCGATCCTTAAACTTGGGAATGATCACTTTCTGCGTAAACTCGTCGTGCTCGCGAAGCGCCGTCATCGCTTCGTTCATGTGCATCTTCTTCACGATCGAGCGAATCTGCTCCCGCCCGATCTCGCCCCACTTTTGACGCTCCGCCGCGTCAGCCGCGAGAGTCGGCGGGCCGCCGTGGGCCATCGTGTCCGCAATGCAGGAACCGAGCGTCAAGCTCCCCGAAAGGCCGAGCTCGCCTAGCTTCGACAGGCCCTTGTCTTGCGGGACGTTTTCGGCGTGGCTCACACTTTCGGCATAGTCGCCCTTTACGGGGAGATCTTCCAGCCGTCCCGCCAGCAGGTGGGCGCCGTAGATGGTCTTCGAGTGATCGTCGCGGCTGAGCCCGAGCTTCTCGAACTGCGTGTCCAGGTCGATGTAGAGGATCGGCACGTGCTCTTCCTCGAAGAACTGCCGTGCGAGCGTGCCGACCGTCAACGGCGCCGGACCCTGACTCACCGACACATATACCTGCCGCCGAAACCCCTGCCGCAGCAGCGAGCGGGCTAAACCTTTCAAGAAGGTCAAGCCCTGCGACGGCGACATGTACACCGTCGAGTTGCCGACCACGGTCGTGCCTGGGAACGAATGCGCCAGGCCCGGCATGTAGAGCCCGCCCGTCTCCTCCGCCATCGCGATGGCGAAGCCCAGGGCGGAGACGTAATCGCGGTCGCTCGGCAGAATGCCGTTCGACTCGACAGCGCCCACGGGAATGAAAATCACATCGCTCTGCTCGAGTTGATGCGTCACCTGCACCTCGCTCAATCGTGTGGCGTCGCGCGTATGCAACGGGCGTATCTGACTGGAAAGAATCGCCGGGGCGAGGGCCAAGGCCAGCAAGTAGGCGCCGGCCGAGAAGCGTCGTGACATCTGGGTTCTCCTAATTCGGCTCCGAATTCAAGCTCGAAGCGCGCGGAGAGTATAGCGCTAACAGCGCTCGGCGAGCGCCCTCAAAGCCCAAGCTTGAGCTGGACGGTCGCCTGGCGGCCCGGAGCAAGCGCCGTCCCGGAGAACAGCCCGCTGAAGTTGATCACATTCAGGCGGTCGGTCGCGTTGCGCAGGTCGAACTGCAAGGTCATGAACCGTGCGTCTCGTTCCCAAACCTTCACGCCTGTCGAGAAGTCCAAGCTCAGGTTCGGACGAACGCGCCCGCGCTCGAAATCGACTTTCGCCAGGATCTCCGGCGGGATCGCTTCTTCCTCGCCGCCGCTGTCGCTTTCGAGCTCGACCGGCAGTCCGCTGCCGTAACGCGCTCCCGCCGTCACCCAGGCTCGCGAGTGCGGCTCGAAGCGAATTTGCCCCGCCACGGTATTGCGTTGGTCCTGCGTGATCGCAAAACGCTCCACCACGTCGCGCAGCTCCGCCGCGTCGCCGCCTTCGATGAACAGCCCGCCGGTCACGGGCGACGAGGCGATCCCGCGCATATTCGAGTAGCTTGCGAACGACGAAACGCCCCGCCACTGCGGCATCTCCAGCCGCACCTCCGTACCTTCCACCCGCGCGGTGTCGAACGTGATCGGGAACGACACCCCAGTGTTCAAGAAAACGTCGTCGTCGAGGGAGTTGCGGAAAGTCCGCCAGTAGTGAGTCGCGTCCAGCCGCAGGCGCCCCGCCAGCGGTTTGCGCAGCCCGACTTCGAAGAAATTGGCGCGGCTCGCCGGCACGGGCAGGGAATCCTCAACGCCCGCGATTCCGAAGCCGGCCGCCATGCTGCTGAGCAGCAGGTTCTCGCTCGGCGGCGGCTGGAACACGCGATCGTAAGACGCGCGCAGTTGCAGATCGGTCGACGGGAAGTAGTAGCTCAACGCGACTCGCGGACTCAGCGCATGGTCTTCGATCAACAATCGATAGCGGTCGAATCGCAGCCCCACGTTCGCCGCGAAACCGCCGAAGCGAACCTGGTCCTGAACGAACAAGCTCGCTTCGGTGCTGCGCGCCTTGTCGTGGAAGTCGAGCAGCAGGTTCGGCAGCTCATCGGGCTGGGCGAGTCGAAACAGCTCGCGAATATCGCTCGTGCGGAAGTCTCCCCCCAGCTTCAAGGTTTGGCGCTCCCCCTCCACGGTCACATCGCCGAGCGCCGCCGCCTCGCGAAAGCCGCGGTCTTGCTGCGCGTACACCGGCGTGGAGAGCCGGTTGCTCCACAACTTCGCGCTCACGTCGCGAACCATGCCGCGCACCGACGCCAGAGCGTTCGACGAGATCGTTCGCTGGTAGTGAAGCTGGCCGGCCGTCTCCTCGCCGCGGCGGTCTTGCCGCTGTCCAGCCGCCTGCTGCACGAGATCGTTCGGCACCAGAAAACCGGTGCGATTCGATCGGACGTAGAGCGTCAGCCGGTCGCGTTCGGTCCAGTCGCGAGCTGCGCGGACGTGGAAGCCGGCGGAGCCGGCCTTGTTCGTGAAATTATCCAGCGACGGCGGATCGAGGTAGCGGTCAGTGCGGCCGCCTTGCAATCCAACCGACACGACGGTGCGGTCGGTCGCAAATTGCTGCAGCAGCGACCCGAGGTAGGTGTCGTAGCTGCCGCGCTGCAGGTCGAGCTCCGTGTGAATGCCGCGCGTGACAGTGCGGCGCGTATCCAATGCGATGACGCCGCCCAGTCGGCGTCCGTACTCGGCCGGCATGCCCGCCGTAAGAATGTGGACCGCCTCGAATTCGCTGTTCTCGAACGCCGGCGCGAACGCGAGCGAACGGTTGTCGTACAGCGGCATGCCGTCGATCACGTACTGCGTGTCGTACTCCGACCCCCGCGGGTGCAGCACTGCATTGGCTTCGAGCAGCCAGCCCGGCATCGTCGTGACCACGTCGACCGTGCTGCGCCCGAGCGTGGTTCCCAGCGTCTGATCGAGTTGCTCGCGCCCGGCCCGCACGATTTGCGACGGCTGCGCGGGGTCGAACAGCGGCGGCGAGCTCTCGACGCTGACCTCCGTCGCGACGCTTTCGAGTTGCAGCACGACCTCGACCGACTGCGGCACCGCGGAGTGGATTTCGACTCGGCGCTCGAGCAGCGCAAACCCCGGATAGCTCGCCGAAAGCCGATAGACGCCCGCCGGCAGCCTGGCGAGGACGGCGTGTCCCGAGTCGTCGGCGGTCTGTTTGGCATGCAGTTCCAGACTGCGCCCCGTCAGCTCGATCTCGGCCGGCACGCCGCGTCCCGACGGGTCGCGCACCTGTACCTCGAGCCTGCCGTCCATCACCTGCGCGGAGGAGAAAACGCTCGAGAGCGCGGCGGCTACGACGACTGCGACGAGCCGCGCGAGAACCGGCCGGTGAATGCAATGCGGCAGCGACCCCACGCGCCTGATTATCGCAGCCGCTAACCGGCCCAGCCGGCCGGACGGGACGCCGCTGCTGCGCCGTCATGCAGTGACCGCTCCTGCTCGAAGAGCCGCATCCTGCAGCAGGCGCGTTAAACTCTCGGGGAGTCGCTCTCCCCACCATGTTCGACCTTCCTCTGAGTACGAGCCTGCTCGTCTTCGGTCCTCCTGTTTTTTGGATCGCTTATACGGTGATCTTTCTATTCGTGACGCGCAACTGGGAACGTGCGGCGAAGGGTCCGCGGAACCTCGAGCGCCCGGAGGACCTCCATTGAACCCGGAGGACCTCAATTGAACGCGACGGTCATCGTCTCGCTCGTCCTCTACTACCTTGTCGTCCTAGCGATCGGGATCTGGGCGATGCGCAAAGGCGCCGGCAAGTCTCTGGAAGGCTACATGTTAGGGGGTCGCATGCTCGGACCGCTGGTGACGGCCCTGACGCTGCAAAGCACGTCGATGAGCGGCTACATGTTTCTGGGCGCCGGCGCACTCGGCTACAGCGAGGGCTACTGGGCGCTGTGGTACGTGGTCGGCGACATCGGCGGCGGCGTCGTCAATTTGTCCGTCATCGGCCGGCGGATGCGCAAATTCTCGCAGCTCACGGGATCCTTGACGCCGATTGAGTATCTCGAGAAACGCTATCCATTACCCGCCGTACGGCTGTTCTCCGGCGTGCTGACGGTCTTCCTGCTCGGCGCTTACGTGTTGGCCCAATTCATCGCCGGCGGCAAGGGCATGGCCTTGGTCACTGGGATTCCGTACCCGCTGGCTCTGCTCGCGGCCGTCGGGCTCATCCTGCTCTACACCTACCTGGGCGGTTATCTGGCGGTGGCCTACACGGATTTCTTTCAGAGTCTGGTGATGGTGGTCGGGGTGTTGTGGATCTTGGTCGCTTCTCTGATGCACCTTGGCGGGCTGTCCGCCGCAAATCGAGCGCTCGCCCGGCTCGACCCGTCGTTGCTCTCGATCTGGGGCCGCGACCTGCAACACCAGGGGCAATGGGGCATCGTGCTGGGCGCGGTGCTGATCTTCTCGGTCGGCTACATGGGCTGGCCCCACGTCGTCACGCGGCATATGGCGATGCGGCGCCCCGCCACGGCGCGGCTGGCCGGCGCTTACGCCACCGTTTGGAACCTGTTGTTCGTCCCGTCGCCCTACCTGCTCGGCATCCTGGCCATTCTGATCGTTCCGGACATCGCAGATCCGGAGATGGCGATCTTCCAGGTCGCCGAGAAGCTGCTTCCGGCGGCTGCCGTCGGCATTGTCATGGCCGCCATCATGGCCGCCGTTATGTCGACCGCGGACTCGCTGTTGCTCCAGACAGGATCGATCGCGGCGCGGGATCTTTACGAGCGGTTCCTCAACCCGCGCGCCTCGGAACATCAGATGGTTTGGGTTTCGCGGCTGCTGGTCTTGGCGATCGGCGTGGTCGGTTATTTCGTCGCTCTGCTGCAGCCGCCGACCGTCTTCGGGATCGTGATCTTCGTGACTTCGGTGCTAGGCAGCGCATTTCTACCGGCATACGTTTGCGCCGTCTGGTGGCCGCGGGCGAACGGCCCCGGAGCGCTGGCCTCAATGGTGTCGGGGGCGGGCGTCGCCTTCCTGTGGCAGTTGGCCGGTCTCGACGTCTCCACCGGCGTACATGCCATGTTGGCCGGACTCGTGAGCTCGACCGTGATGATGATCGTCGTCAGCATGGCGACGCAGAGGACCTCTCCCGTCCCCTCGCGCATCGTCGACATGCTGACCGAAGCGGCGCGTCTGGATGCGGTTCCGCACGGCGTGGCCGCGGATAGGTTCTAAAACTCGCCGCTGATCGAGGTCGCCCGCGGACGCAGGCCGCAGGTTTTGGCCCGCTGCTGATAACGTGAAAGAGTGCGACATTCGGAGTGGCCGCGACTGAAGCGGCGCCTGCTTGGAATTCTTTTCCCCCTGCTCCTACTGACGACGCACGCGGCCGCACAGGATGCGGACACCGCCGCGCTCATCAAGGCCTTATCTCAGAGAGTCGACGCGCTCGAAGGCGAGGTCGACGCCCTCAAGGCCGCTCTAGCGGCGGCGCAAGCCTCGCCGCCCGCTCAAGCTCCGCCCGCTGTTGAGCAAGTCCCGGTCGCCCCTCCGGTTATAGCCGGCATGGACGCCGCAACCTCCGCCGACCCCACCGCCGGGCAACGCCTGATGAACCCGGCGATCAGCCTCATCGGCAACGTGCTGGGCTCGGCCGGAAATAACCCCATTGCGCCGAGCCCGTCGATCGAGATGGCGGAGAGCGAATTGGCGCTCAGCGCCGCGATCGACCCTTACGCCCGCGGCGACGTCTACCTCTCGTTCGGCGAAACCGGCGTGGACGTCGAAGAGGCGTATGCGACGTTCCCATCGATTCCCGGCGGATTCCTTTTCAAAGCCGGCAAGCAGCGCGCGCCTTTCGGCAAGGTCAACACCTTGCATCGGCACGTGCTGCCCTGGGTCGATCGCCCTCTGGTCATCGAGAACCTGCTGGGCGGCGAAGAAGGGATGAGCGACGCCGGCGTGACGTTCAGCCGGATTCTGCCTTCGCCGGGAGCGATCTTCCTCGAAGCGACCGGCTCGCTGCTTCGCGGCGATTCGGAAGGCATCTATCAGGCTGAAACTCGGGGGGACGTGGCGACCGTCGCACATTTGCGGGGGTACGGCGATTTGACCGAGGAGTCGAACCTCGACTTGGGCTTTTCTTATTCGCAAGGCCATAACGATTCAGGCGGATCACTCGTCACACGTTTGTACGGCATCGACGGGACGTTTCGTTGGAAGCCGCTGCGCCGCGCCATTTACCACTCCTTCGTCGGACGCTCGGAGTTCATTTGGAGTCGAAGGAACGAGCCTTTCGGGCGGCGCAAGGCGTTCGGCTACTATGCGTCAGCCGACTACCAGCCGGCCCGCCGCTGGTTTTTGGGCGTGCGGTTCGACGATTCGGATCGGCGTGACGGCCTGGGACAGGATTCCGGCGCCTCGGCGGTCGTGACGTTTTGGCCGAGCGAATTCAGTCAATTGAGAGCGCAATACCGATTTACGAACTACGCGGAAGACGAGCACGCGAACGAGCTCCTGCTGCAACTGCAATTTGCGTTGGGAGCTCATGGCGCTCATCCGTTCTAGCGCCGGATAAGGCGGAGTCAAGTACAAATGAATCATTCCAGACGATCGTTTCTGTGGGCCGGAGCGGCCTGCGCGCTAGCAGTGTCGCGGCCCGCCGCGGCGAAGGGTTCAATCCGCGTCGTCACTTCCACGCAGGATTTGGCGGCGCTGGCGCGCGAGGTGGGCGGCGACCGCGTCGAAGTCGACAGCATTGCGCGCGGCTACCAAGACCCGCACTTCGTCGAGCCGAAGCCAAGCTTCATCCTCAAGCTCAACCGCGCGGACTTGTTGATCTCGGTCGGCCTGCAACTCGAGATCGCTTGGCTGCCGCCGCTGATCACCCAAAGCCGCAATTCGAAAATTCAGCCCGGCTCGCCCGGCTTCATGGACGCCTCGGTCGGCGTGCAGATCCTGCAAAAGCCGGTCGGGCAGGTCAGCCGCGCCATGGGCGACATTCACCCGCTGGGCAACCCGCACTACTGGCTCGATCCCGAGAACGGCCGGCTCATGGCGAAATCGATTCAAACCAAACTGACGCAACTGTCGCCGGGGGACGCAGCGTACTTCCAACAGCGCCTCGAAGATTTCGACGCGCGTCTCACCGCGGGTGAAAAACGCTGGGACGAGCAGATGGCTCCCTACCACGGGCTGCAGGTAGTCACCTATCACCAGTCGTGGCCCAATTTCGCCAAGCGCTTCGATTTCGAGGTCGCCGGATATATCGAGCCGCGGCCCGGCATCCCGCCTTCGCCCAGCCACACCCTCGATCTGATCAACCAGATGAAGCAGCACGGCATCAAGCTCATCTGGGTCGAACCCTACTACGACATGAAAACTCCGCAGGCCGTCGCGCGAGCCGTGGGAGGCGAGGCGATCACTTTGCTTCCTTCGGTGGGCGGAGTCGACGAGGTGAAGACCTATACCGACCTGTTCGACTACGATGTCAATTTGGTCGCGAAATCGTTCCAGGGACTCGGCGAAGGAAAGCAGGCCTGAGGAGAAAACACGGATGGATGCATGGGCCTTCTTAGCGGCGCCCTTCGCTGCAAGTCTCATTTTGACCGGAATTCACGTCTACTTGGGGATTCACGTCGTCGAACGCGGCGTCATCTTTGTGGATCTCTCGCTGGCGCAGATCGCGGCCTTGGGCGCCGCGGTGGCCTTGGTGGCCGGCGCGGACGCGCATTCGAGCGCGGCCTACTGGACCAGTGTCGGTTTCACCTTGATCGGCGCGGCGGTGTTCGCAAGCGTTCGCGGCAAGAAGTTCCACATCCCGCAAGAGGCGATCATCGGGATCTGCTACGCCGTTGCTTCCGCCGCGACGATTCTCGCGATGAGCCAGGCCCAGGGCGAGATCGAGCACTTGCAGGACATGCTGGTCGGGAACCTGCTGTTCGTGAGTTGGCCGCAGGTCGGGCACACGGCGCTGCTCTACGCGCTCGTCGGCCTGTTCCATTTCGTGTTTCGCAAGCAGTTTCTCGCGATCTCGACCGGAACGGCGGGTGAGAAGTTGAGCGGGCTTCCCGTGCGGGTTTGGGACCTGCTGTTCTACGCTTCGTTCGGCATCGTGGTGACTTCGTCGGTTTCGGTCGCGGGCGTGCTGCTGGTCTTCTGCTACCTGATCGTCCCGTCGGTCGGCGGGATGATTTTCGCCGAGACCGTCGGAAAGCGCCTGGCGATCGGCTGGGCGATGGGCGTGATCGTTTCCGCGCTCGGGATCTTTGGCTCACTCCAGTTCGACCTGCCCACCGGCCCGGCGATCGTTTGCGCCTTCGGGCTCGTCCTGTGCTTGATGGCGATCGTCAAAGTCCAGTTTTTCAGCCGGACTTAGCGCGCCGCCGACCAACAAACGCCGCGAGCTCGCGAGAGCCAAAA
>CAWFOP010000012.1:0-146723 GCA_963817465.1 uncultured Acidobacteriota bacterium
CTACCTTGACACGGTAGAGGTCAGCAGTTCGAGTCTGCTCGGGCCTACCACGCTTCCCCTTTCTTTTCAAATCCTTAGGCTTTTGCTCCTCGCGCCGAACCGGCGATGCGGGGACCGCTGTGTCAGGTAGCTGTGTCACTGAGCTTTAGATCCGGCGCTTCGGTCAGCAACGGGAGCGATCAGATCAACCGTTTAGCGCCTGAGGCGCGGACTCAGGCGCCGATAGTTGCGCACCTCGCGGCTGCGGTGTCCGGTCAGCTTGGAAGCGACGCTTTCCGGCACTCCGACGGCCAGCAGCACGGTCGGGCCGGCCCGGCTGGGGAAGGTTCGGGGGATCCAAGAGGTGCAGTGCGCATGTCGAGGGTCCCGTTCCAGAACGGCTTCGTCATGCTGGAGGCGGTCGACCTGGAGAAGCTGGGACGACGCGTGGGCGAAGATGCCGTCGAGGGAGACCACGACGAGATGTTCCGGCTGGCTTCCCAAGGTCGAGGCGTGATCATTTCGGACAACCTCTCGTACGGCCGCAAAGGGATTGCTCGGGGCGACATCATCGAGTTGCAGTCACCGGGAGGCCCTCTCCGGCTGCCGGTGGTGGGCGTGGTGGTCGACTACACCGACCAAGAGGGCTCGATCCTGCTGGAGCGCTCGGCATATGCCAAGAACTGGAGCGACGAAACCGTCAATCTCTTCCGGGTCTACCTCCAGGAAGGCTTCTCGCCGGACGATGTCCGTGCGACGATCCTGCGAGAATTCGACGATGAGCGACAAGTCTTCGTGATAACGAGCCAACAGATCCGCCGCTACGTCACCAGCTTAGCCCAACAATGGTTCAGCCTAACCTACTCGCAACTAGCGGTCGTTGTACTCCTGGCCGTGCTGGGCATCGTCAATGCGTTGACCGTGTCAATCATCGACCGCAGGCGAGAGTTCGGCATTCTTCAAGCCGTTGGCGCGCTCCGTCCGCAGATCCGCCTTACCGTGTGGTTGGAAGCGATCACAATCGGAGCGATCGGCCTGATACTCGGACTCGGCCTCGGGGCAATCAACCTCTATTTCATGGTCGAGATGATGCAGCAAGACGTAGCGGGACATCGGTTTGAATATACATACCCGGCGGGGACGGCTCTTTTGCTCGTACCGCTCATCCTCGCGACGTCCTTCATATCCGCTCTCGGACCCGCGGAAAGCGCGTTCGGGGGCTCCCTGGTCGAGGTGCTGCAAGATGAATAGAGCCCTCTGTTCGGTTGTCCTGCTCGTTGTCCCCAGCGCTGTTCGCCGCTCCGAACGCCCGGGACATCGTCGCGGAAGTGCAGCAGCGCGACCAGTCCGAATCTCATCGGTACGTCGGCGAGTTGCAGGTGATCGACAAGAAGGGCAAAGTCAGTCGCAAGGAGTGGACCTACCGGCTCGGAATTCCCATCTGACTCTCAACCTGCGCTACAGCTTTAGTACATCATCCCGACGTCAGACTGTAGCGCCGGCCAGGCTTACACGGCCGCCTGACACTCGTTATTCCTCTCGAAAGGAACAAAGTGCTCAGGATGAGAAATCCAATTATCGAATAATATGCTCTGGATGGGTAATCTTTGCTGAAGACACTGCGCAACCATAGGCCTGGCTTGTCCGTGACAAACCGGCGGATCAGAGGAGGCGTGACGCGGTAGTGCAGAAAGCCTCTGTGCCAGGGGGCCATATTGAAAGGTAAATTATAGATCAGGCGGTCGCGCCAAAAGGGCGCCGAGAGCATTGGGATGGTTCGCATGCCCACTTTAAATCGGAAATCCGGGTTTTGAGCGGAGTTAGCTCACAGTCGGCGGCAAGCGGCCCGTCCGGTTGCGATGCGACGGTGGACGCTTATGCGATTCTGTATGTCCTATGGAGCAGGCGATCAGCGGCGACAACTCGTTCGAGCTCTCCGGCCGCATCATGCATGTGCGGAGCATTCGCACGACGGCTCCAGAGATCGTCGTGGCGGACTTTGCAAGGATGCTGTCGCGTCGCGAGCGGGACCAGGCTGCCAAATTCCGCTTCGAGCGCCTGCGCGTTCGCTACGTTCTGACCGCCGGCGCGCTGCGAATCATGCTGGGGCGATATCTGCACGTAGCGCCGCAAGACGTTGAATTCCGTTACGGCGGCAAGGGCAAACCGTCGCTCCAAGAACAAGAAGGGGAGTGTCGGTTCAATCTGTCGCACTCGGGCGACCTTGCGCTCTTCGGCTTCGCCGCTGGATGCGAGCTCGGCGTCGATGTGGAACGGATGCGTGCGGTCGATGACATGTTCGGAATCGCGGGCGGATTCTTTTGCCCCGAGGAAACAACTGAGCTCCGCCGACTGCCCGCGCACTTACGCCAAAAGGCGCTTCTTTTCTCTGTGGACCAGAAAGGAAGCCTACATCAAGGCGATAGGTGAAGGACTGCACGCGCCGCTGGATAGCTTTCGAGTATCGCTCCATCCCGACGAGCCGGCGCGGTTCCTTCACATAGAAAACGATGCAAGCGCCGCCGAATTCTGGATGCTTCACGATCTGCAAGTTCACCCCGATTACTGCGCCGCCTTGGCGTACCGCGATGTGGAGCGTCCCGTCGTTCTCTTCCCCACGGTCGAACCGCAAGAACTTCTCTAGCGGACCGTCATTTAGCGCGCTGATGCGTCGAAATCCTCCGCGGCCGCCACGCCTGCCGCCGGCGGAAGGATGCCGCGGAACTGCTACACTGCCGGTCTCGCGCGGACTCGCTCGGAGGCTGCGGCGTGGCGGCGATACCGACCGTAATGATCAAGCTCTCCGGCGTACGAAAAGAGTACGAGGCCAAGCGCCGAGTCGTGGCATTGGGCGACATCGATCTCGAAATCGCCAAGGGCGAAATGACGGCAGTGGTGGGCCCTTCCGGCTCCGGCAAATCCACTCTGCTGAATTTGATCGGACCCTTAGACAGACCCACCGCGGGCTCGGTCGCGATCGACGGAATCGATCTGAAGGGCCTGTCAGACGACTCTATAACGCGTATTCGCCGTGACAAGATTGGGTTCATTTTCCAGTCTTTTCACCTTCTGCCTTCGCTTACGGCGCTTGACAACGTCGCGATGCCGCTGCATCTGCGCGGCTGGCCGGCCAAGAAGGCGAACCAACGCGCTCTTGAGTTGTTGGAACTGGTTCTTCTAGAGCAGCGTTCGCAACACTTTCCGGAGGAACTGTCCGGGGGCGAACGGCAGCGGGTGGCGATCGCCCGCGCGCTTTCCAACGATCCCCCGATTTTGGTCGGTGACGAGCCGACGGGCAATCTCGACAGCCAGACCGGGAAAGAGATCTCGATTAATCGGGGACTTACATGAGCGGCTCGGTTCGACGGTGATCCTGGTTACGCACGACGCAGGAGTGGCGGCGAGTTGCCAACGCGTGATCCATCTCCGCGACGGGCATGTCATCGAAGACTCCAGGGTCGAGTCGGCGGGCTCGGGCGTTGCCGGAAACAGGTAGTCGCTGCGGCCGTAGCTCGGCAGCCGATCGAAGCTCGGAATCGCCCTCACAACCCGCCACGCGTCTGCGGAATTCGTCCGGACTCGCAAAGCGCTGGAGCTGGTGCTCTCGCCGCGTCGACACGGCCCGCTCCGGGTTGTCGTCGAAAAGCCGGTTCTTGGTCGCGAACGAGAAGCCGGCGCCGATTACGGTGCGGCGGGAGTTGACGTAGGAGTTGGATTTGGGAGTCACATTGTCCGGCGCCGACGATGCCGATCGGGCCGTTCAAGCGGCCTCCCAAGCATTCGGTGCGGGACGTCCCGCGATGCCTGTCAAACAGAAGAGGAACAGGATTAGACGTGGGAGACAGCAGAGAAAGCCGTTGCCCGGAGGCGCGGACTCGACTACTCTACTCGCGTCGGGATGGCCACACAATCCCAAATAACCAGATAAAAGGACGCAAATGAATAAGATTAGCCGAAGGTCATACTTGATCGGCGCGATCTCCGCCTTGCCGGCGCTCCGAATGGCGCAGGCGGCTGTCACGCCCGTTGTCGCCGAGACCACGTGCGGCAAAATCCGAGGACTTGTCGCAAACGGGATCAACATGTTTCGCGGAATCCCCTACGGCAGTTCAACGGAGGGCGCGGGTCGATTCATGCCCCCATCGAAGCCTGAGAAGTGGGCTGGCGTACGAGACGCCACTGCAAATGGGCCTCGATGCGTCCAGCAGGGCGGCAACGTGTTGACCAGCCCTCTGCTGCGGGGCTATTTCTCCGGCGGCCGGGAGGATCGGGCGGAGCTTGTCGTCGAGCCCATGGGTGAAGACTGCCTGGTGGTGAATGTCTTAACTCCGGGCCTGAGCGGCCGGCGGCCCGTGATGGTCTACATCCACGGCGGCGGCTTTGGCTCTCAATCGGGCCTGCTGACGGTGTTCTCCGACCGCCATGTGCGCGAGCAGGATGTCGTCCTGGTCGGGATCAATCACCGCCTGAATGTTTTCGGATACACATACTTGGGCGGTTTGAGCGAGAGATTCGCCGTAGGCAACGTGGGGCAGTTAGACCTCATCTCCGCGCTCGAATGGGTGCGCGAGAATATCGCCGGTTTCGGAGGGGATCCCGGGAATGTGACCATTTTCGGGGAATCGGGCGGCGGCGCCAAAATCAGCACGCTGATGGGTATGCCGGGCGCCAAGGGGCTTTTCCACAAGGCGATCGTGCAGAGCGGCTCCATGCTCCGCGTGGGTGACGCCGATGACGCCACCAAGAAGGCGAAGGCCCTAATGGACGAATTGGGGGCTACAAAGCCCGAAGACTTGCAAAAAACTCCCGCGGCGGATCTCTTGGCGGCAAGTTCCGGATCCGGAACAAGTTGGGATGGGGGGCCGGTGGTTGAGGGCCACTCCATCCCGAAGCAACCTTGGGAACCCGGCGCACCAGCGGAGTCCGCGGGCGTGCCTTTGTTGGTCGGCAATTGCAAGGATGAATCCACATTGTTTGTAGCGTCCAACCCCAGCTTGTTCAGCCTTGACGAAGCAGGCTTGAAAGAGGCGTTGGTGAAGAAGGGAATACCGGCGGACAAGATCGATCCGTTACTCGCCCTTTATCATCGTGATCATCCCAACGAGAGCCCGTCCGACCTATACTTCCGCATCTCAAGCGCACACGGCGCGCGGCGGCAGGTGACCCGCCAGGCGGAACTGAAGCTCGCGGAACCCGACACGAACGTCTTTGTGTACTACTTCCAGTGGAACACTCCACTGGAAGACGGCAGACTGCGGGCGTTCCACACCGCGGATCTGCCGTTGGAGATGCGGCTGACCCTCTACTCCGAGTCCGAGCCGCTCTCCAAACAACTCAGCGGCGCCTGGGCCGCGTTCGCCAGAACCGGCAACCCGAGCCAAAAGGCCCTGCCCTGGCCGAAATACACGCTCGACCAGCGCGCCACGATGATGTTCGACGTCAAGGAGAGTAAAGCGGTAAACGACCCGGACAAGGACGAACGCGTCATGATTCTCGGGATGCCGCCCGGCGGCCTGCTGTAGGAAGGGTTGCGCCGAAGGGCGAACCTTAACGACCCCAAGACAACGGGTTGCGCGGAACGGTCCGGTGGCTCTCATCAACGAAGCTCCCTCGGATCTCGCTTACGACGCCATCGTCAAAGGTCAGACCAATGGACTGAGAGCATCTCGGTCTCGGCGGCGAAGGGTCAAGCGGAATGAGCATCGATCGCGCTTTCATTCGACCCCGGGGTTCCAGCCAGCATGGTAGCCTGAAGTGTGGCGCGCGCGGTCTCAGAGGCACCGAAATTCGCACCGATTCGCCGACGTCGAACCGTGGTCGCGGATATTTGCGAGCGGTTGACTGGATACATCGTGCGCGGCGAGTGGTCTGCTGGCATGCGCATTCCCGCGGAGCGCGAGCTCTGCCAGATGCTCGAGACGGGCCGCTCCTCAGTCCGCGAAGCTCTGAAAGCCCTGGAAATCATGGGCATGGTCGAGTCGCGGCTCGGCGACGGCACTTTCGTCTGCGACCGATCGCGCTTCCTGTCCGCTCCCCTGCTCCTCGCCATCGCGAGCAGCCAAGATGTCGAGGTTCGAGAGCTTGCCGAGGCGCGACGACTGATCGAGTCGGAGCTTGCAGCGCTGGCCGCCCAGCGCGCGACCGCGGAAGATCTGAAGCGAATCGGGAAGCGTCTGGACGAGATGGAAGCAGCCGAGGGCGACGCCGAGCTGTTTCTGAACGCCGACCTAGCCTTCCACATCGCGATTGCTGAATCGGCCCATAACCACATTCTCATGAATGCGTTGGAGCTTATCCGCAACCTGACGTGCCAGTGGATTCGCGAGGCGCTCCGCATGCCGGGCGTGTCCAAGGAGGCCCTGGAGCAGCACAAGGAGATCTTCCTGGCGATCGCCAAGAAGCAACCCGAAAAGGCCCGCGTCGCGATGGCGACGCACGTCGACGCGATGAGCGCCAGGCTGGCACAAACGCGCTTGCACCCAGAGCCCGCGTAACGCTGGATTGGCGGAACCGCCAAGGGCGCAATCGCACAGCCTGAAACGCCGACAGCGTGTCGGCGTTCCCGAGACTGCCGGCTTGACAGGGATGAAACTCTACGGTTAATCTGAACCCGTCAAAGGTCAGACCAACGACCTTTCCTAGAGCCTTGCGCTACTCGTCGCACCTGCCTGCGTCCTCGCCGCAACCTCTTGCCGGTCAACGCCTGGCCTGGACCATGCTTTGGGCGCCGATCGTCCTATTTATTAGCGTCGGCCCGGCCGGAGCGGCGCCGCAGAAAGCGAGCCCCGTCGATCTCGAGCTCTTCGAAACATCGATCAGGCCTCTGCTGGCCCAAAAGTGCTACTCCTGCCACGGGCAGGAAAAGCAATTTGGCGGGTTGCGCGCCGACTCGCGCGAGCAACTCCTGGCGGGCGGCAAGAGCGGACCGGCGCTCGTTCCGGGAGAGCCCGACAAAAGCCTCATCCTGCGCGCGGTTCGCGGCGAAATGCTCCGCATGCCGCTGGGCGGCGCGCTTGAGGAAGGCGAAATCGAGGCCTTGGCTGACTGGATTGCCCGGGGCGCTCCCTGGTCCGCCGACTTGCCTCCGGCTGAGACGCAACAGGAGCGGTACGCCGAGCAAGTGCGCGACCACTGGGCTTTCCAGCCGGTCGGTTCGCCAACGCCGCCCGACCTCCCCGCCAAACACCCGATCGACCGGTTCGTCTCGAACGCTCTGCGCGAAAAGGGCCTCACGCCGGCGCCACCCGCGGCGCGAACGGTCGTGATCCGGCGGCTCAAGTATTTGCTGACCGGCCTTCCCCCGTCCCTAGAAGAGATCCGCCGCTTCGTCGACGATACCTCGCCCGACGCCTATGAGCGGCTCGTCGATCGGCTCCTCGACTCTCCGCAGTTCGGCGAGCAGTGGGCGCGGCACTGGCTCGACCTCGTTCGCTTCGCCGAGACCCGCGGATATGAGTGGAACTACGAGATCGTCGGCGCGTGGCGCTACCGCGACTATGTGGTCCGTGCTTTCAACGAGGACGTTCCCTACGATCAGTTCGTTCGCGAGCAGATCGCCGGAGACCTGCTCGCGAACCCCCGCATCGATGACCAGCTCAATATCAACGAGTCCGTCATCGGCACGGCTTTCTATCGTCTGGGAGAGGCCGGCCACGACGATTGCGTCAGGTTCCGCGGGATCGCGCTGGATGTCGTCGACAACGAGATCGACGTCCTCTCCAAGACCTTCCAGGCAATGACGGTCGCGTGCGCACGGTGTCACGATCACAAGCTGGACCCGATCCCAACCACCGACTACTACGGCCTCTACAGCATCCTCAACAGCAGTCGGGTCGTCACGCAAACCATCGACGCCGACGGCGCCTTCGACTCCAAGTTGGATGATTTGCGAGCGCTCAAGAAGCGGATTCGCAGCGAGCTTGCCGCCGTATGGAGCGCCGACTTGGATGGATTCGGCAAAAAGGTGTCCATTCGCGAGGAGCCGGCGGAAGAGGAGGCGCCGATCGAAGATCCGGGCTACCTGCTTCAGACCATCCGCCGGATGCAGGCGGGCGGCGCATCATTCGCCGAATCGTATGCGTCAGTCGCCGGTCGACTCCGAACGGAGCTCGACGCGAGAAAGACGTCCAAGGCGGAAGGCTTCGAGAAATTCGGGGATTTTTCGCAGGGGATTCCCGCCGGATGGACGGCAAGCGGGACCGGCTTGCGAGCGGGCCCATCGAAGAGCGGCGACTTTGTGGTTTCCGGCTCGGGCGACGACGCCGTCAGCGGAATCCTTCCGGCGGGTCTCTTCACGCACACCCTCTCCGCCCGACTCAACGGCGCTCTGCGCTCTCCGCTGTTGCCGCACGGTCCGAAGAAGCTGAGCCTCCGCGTCGTCGGCGGAAAGCTCGGTTCGCGACGCACGCGTGATCGACAATTGCGCGATCGGCGAAGACTACAGCTTCATCGATGCGGATCGTCCGCAGTGGATCACCATGGATCTGGCGGAGAAGTGGGCCGAGCTTCCCGTTTTCGTGGAGCTTGTCACCCGCTGGGACAACCCCCGCATTCCCGATCGACCCGACCGGATCAAGGAGCCGCAGTCCGAGCTTCTCGACTCCCCGGAGTCGTACTTCGGCGTCACCGAAGCCGTGCTGCACGACGGCGACGAGCCGCCGTCGCCGAGCCTCGATCATCTCGCCCCATTACTTGCCCAACCCGCCCCCGCCACGCTCGAGGATCTCGTCGGCCGCTATCAGGCCGCCGCCGCAGGCGCGATCGAGCGCTGGGCGCAAGACTCCGCTTCCGACGACGACGCGACGTGGTTGTCCTGGTTACTGGCGCGTGGGCTGCTCACGAACCGCGCCACCGCGTCCGCCGAGCTCGGCAGGCTGATCGAGCGATACCGCGAAACGGAAGCGGCGCTGCCCCAGCCGCGCGTCGTTGACGGCCTGGCGGACTGGGGCGACGGCCGTGATTTTCCGGTGCTGGTCTCGGGCGCCGCCGACAGTTTCGGCAATCCGGCGCCGCGGCGTTTTCTTTCGCGCCTGTTCGGCGACGAACCCCTGACGAAAAAGGGCAGCGGAAGACGCGAGCTGGCCGAGCTGATCGCCAACCAGGACAACCCCCTCACCGCTCGCGTCATGGTAAATCGCGTCTGGGCTTACCTGTTCGGCCAAGGCATCGTCGCATCGGTCGACAACTTCGGCAGCCTTGGCGACAAGCCCTCGCATCCTGAGCTGCTCGACTACCTGGCCCGGAAGTTTATGGACGACGGCTGGTCCATCAAGCGTCTCATCCGCTTCATAGTTACTTCGCAGACCTTCCGTCAGTCGGGCGCCCAAACAGCAGCCGCCGAGGAGTTGGATCCGCAGAACAAGCTGCTGCACCACTTCGCCGTTCGGCGGCTCTCCGCCGAAGAAATCCGCGACTCATTGCTGAGCGCGGGGGGCGATCTGTCCGGGAAGGCCTACGGGCAGAGCGTCGACCCCTACCGAAAGCGGCCCAAGGACTACAGGCGGCTGTTTTCCGGCCCGTTGTTGGGCGACGGGCGTCGCAGCCTGTATCTGAAGATCACCCGCATGGAGGGTCCGGCCTTCCTGGAGACCTTCGACTTCCCGATGCCGGCTACGACCCGCGGGGAGCGCGACACGACGACCGTGCCCGCCCAGTCTCTGACCCTGCTGAATGACCCATTCGTCCTCGAGATCGCCGAGCATTGCGCAACGCGCCTACTCGAATCCGAGGCGCGAACGACCGGGCAACGAATCGCCGAGCTGTTCCGAATGATCCTTAGGCGCTCGCCGACCGAAGCGGAAGCGGCGCGCTTCGCGTCTCTAGCGGACCGCTTGACGACGCTGCTCCAGCCGTCCGGGGATGCCTCGGCGGATGAGCTGAGCTTGTGGCAAGATGTTTCCCACGTCCTCCTCAACACCAAGGAGTTCCTCTATGTCGAGTGAGTGCGGCGTCTCGAGGCTGACCTCCCGCCGAGGGTTCTTGCGGGCGGCGTCAAACGGCTTCGGCATGCTGGCGTTCTCCGCCTTGGCTCGCGGAGAGGGCGGCGTGGTTCACCCGCTGCACTTTCCACCGACCGCCGATTCCGTCATCTTCCTCTTCATGCCGGGCGGCGTCAGCCACATGGAGAGCTTCGACCCCAAACCCAAGCTCGCGGAGCTGGACGGTCAACAGGCCGTGCTGGACAGCTATGTCGCCGGCCCTAAGCGCAAGTGGCTGCGCGGCCAGTGGGACTTCAAGCGGCACGGCGAATGCGGCGCTCCGGTCAGCGAGCTTTTCCCCAACATGGCGCGTCACGTCGACGATTTCGCCATCGTTCGCTCGATGCACTCGCCGTTTCCGCTGCATGCGCGGGGCAACATTTTCCTGCACACGGGGCGTCTGGTCGGCGGCTTCCCTTCTCTCGGGTCGTGGACCGTTTACGGGCTGGGCAGCGAGAACCAGAACCTGCCCGGCTACATCCTGCTGCGCGACGCCTACGTGCCGCCGGGCGGAATCGAAAACTTCTCCAGCGGGTTTCTGCCCGCCACGCACCAAGCCACTCACATCCGCGACCAGGGAATCCCTATCGACAACCTCGAACCCGCCGACAAGCTCGACGCCGTACAGCGCGCCAAGCTCGACGCCATGGAAGCGCAGGATCGAGCATTCCTCGGATCGGTCGAGAACGACAAGAAGGTCGAGGCGGCCATCGCCAACTACGAGATGGCGTACCGCATGCAGTCTCTCGTTCCCGACGTCTTGGACCTCGATAAGGAGAGCGAGGCGACGAAGCGCCTCTACGGCCTCGACTCCGATCACGAAGCCAAGCGCGCCTATGGTTTGCAGTGCCTGCGTGCGCGCCGCCTGGTCGAGAACGGGGTTCGCTTCGTCGAGGTGACCTGTCCCAATCTGTTTGGGATGAACGGGACATGGGACCAGCACAGCGAACTGCGCAAAGGCCATGAGACGAACGCCTTGGTGACCGACCAAGCGATCTCCGCGTTGCTCACCGACCTCAAGTCCAGAGGGATGCTCGAGCGGACGCTCGTGGTTTGGGCGGGCGAGTTCGGACGCACTCCCGACACCGGAAACGGCGACGGACGCGATCACCATCCCGCCTGCTTCACCATCTGGATGGCGGGAGGCGGAGTCCGCGGAGGCGTCACCTACGGCGAGACGGACGAGCTCGGCAGCGAGGTCGTGCGCGATCCGGTTTCCATCCACGACCTGCACGCAACGATCCTCCGCACGCTAGGAATCGACCACGAGCGGCTGACTTTCCGCTTCGGGGGCCGCGAGCAGCGGCTCACGGACGTGCACGGCCGAGTCGTTCGCGAAATCTTGGGCTAGGCGAAGCTATGCTCGCATCAAGCTGCCGCCCCGCGCCAAGCCGCGACCGATCAGCCCACGCGCGCCCGCTATGGCGTGATCGCTTTCGCCGTCGTCCTGTCGGTCATCACCTACATCGATCGCGTCGCGCTGTCCCAAGCCGCGCCGGCCATCTCGGCGGACTTGGGGCTTACCCAAGTTCAACTCGGGTGGGCCTTCTCGGCGTTCGGGCTGGCTTATTTTCTCTTCCAGATTCCCGGCGGCTGGCTCGGCGACCGACTCGGCCCGCGCCGAGTCGCGACGGGCATCGTCCTGTGGTGGTCGTTCTTCACGGCGGCGACCGGCTGGGTGTGGAATTCCATCTCGCTCGCCGTGGCGCGCTTCCTGTTCGGCGCCGGCCAGGCGGGCGGATTCCCGGTGCTGACCAAGATGTTCACGCTCTGGCTTCCGCCGACGGAGCGGGTCCGGGCGCAGGGGATCATGTGGCTCAGCGCCCGCTGGGGCGGCGCGTTCACGCCCATGCTCGCCGTCGTGCTGCTGCAGCACATGTCGTGGCGCAGCGCGTTCGAGATCTTCGGGCTTCTCGGCGTCATTTGGGCGGTCGTCTTCTATCGCTGGTTCCGGGACTCCCCGGCGCGGCATCCCGGGGTCAACCAGGCGGAGCTTGCGCTGCTGCGCAAAGGCGCGGATCACCAGGCCGACGCCCGAGCCGAGGCGCAAGCCATCCCTTGGGGCGCGATCCTACGCTCGCGGACGGTTTGGGCGCTCTGGATTCAGTACTACTGCCTTTCCCACGGCTGGTATTTCTACATCACCTGGCTGCCCACCTACCTCCAAGAGGCGCGCGGGCTGTCGATGAACGAATCGGCCGTGCTCGCCGGGATGCCGCTGTTCTTCGGCGGAATCGGATCCATCTCGACCGGCTTCATCATTCAAGGGCTCGAGCGCATGGGCATGCCCGCCCCCGGCGCGCGACGGCTCGTCTGCGGGTTCGGCGCCTTACTCTCCGGCGTCCTCCTCATCGTCTCGGTTCACACGGCCTCTCCGGTCGCGGCGATGGTCATGATGGGCTTGGCCAGCTTCGGCAACGACTTGGCCGTGCCACCGGGTTGGGCCACCTGCATGGACGTGGGAGGGAGCTTCGCCGGCACGCTGTCGGGATCGATGAATGCGGCGGGGAACGTCGCCGGCTTCGTCGCTCCGGCTTTCGTGGCGTATCTGCTGGCCTGGACCGGACAGAACTGGAACCTGACGTTCTACGTCTCGGCTGGCATCTACTTCCTGGGCGCGCTCTGCTGGCTCGTCATCGACCCCAAAACGAAGCTCGAAAGCTGATCCCAATCCGCCCGCCTGCGAGCTTCAGAGGCGCCCCTACACGAGCGGAGATCGGATCGGCTTGCCCCGGTTCGCCAACCGGACCGGTCGGTTCGTGAGCGTGATGTACTCCTTGTCAGGATCAATGCCGAGCCGGTCGTAGATCGTCGCGCTCAGGTCTTCCATCGACACGGGATTGTCCTTCGGCTGCCCGCCCGAGGCGTCGGAAGAGCCGTAGACCTGCCCCCCTTGGATGCCGCCGCCCGCCATCACGACTGAGAAGACCTGCGGCCAATGGTCGCGGCCGGCGTTGGGGTTCACCTTCGGCGTGCGGCCGAACTCGCCCGCGACGACGACCAAGGTGGAGTCGAGCATCCCGCGTTCGTCCAGGTCCGCCACCAGCGCGGCGAACGCGGAATCAAACTCCGGCAGCAGCACCTTCTCGCAACGGGTGAAGTTGTCGGCGTGCGTGTCCCAGATCGCGCGTGCGGCGTTGACCGTGACGAACCGGACGCCGGACTCGACCAAGCGTCGCGCTAGCAAACAGCCTTGCCCGAGAGGCGTCCGCCCGTAGCGATTGCGCAGCGGTTCAGGTTCCGCGGCGATGTCGAAAGCGTTCTTCACGGCCGGAGACCGGATGATGCTCTCAGCCTCTTGAAAGAAACGCTCGCGATCGTCGAATCGCCCCTTCGTGTCGCGCTCGCGAAACGCCGCGTCGAGCTTCTTGACGAGCCAACGCCGGTCCGACACGTCGCTCCAGTCGATATCCACAGGCAACTCGACGTCGTCGATCTTGAAGTCCGGCGCGCTTGGGTCGCTGCGGACCCAAAACGGAGAGTACGCGCTGCCCAGGAACCCGGGGCCCGCCGCGTGGTCCAGGGTCGCGTTTAAAACATAGGGCGGAAGCCCGTTCCGCGCTCCGAGCTCCTTCGCCACGACCGCGCCCCTGCTTGGGAAGTCGACCGACTGCAAGGGCATGAACCCGGTCATCAGAGTAATAGACGCCGGTGAAATGAATCGCGGTCTTGCCGTGCACCGAGCGAATGATGGCGAACTTGTCGGCTTGCTGGGCGGTTTTCGGCAAGTGCTCGCAGATTTCCATGCCGGGCACGTTGGTTCGGATCGGCTTGAAGCTTCCCGCCACGTCCGATGGCGCATCGGGCTTCATGTCGAACGTCTCGTGCTGCGGAGGGCCGCCGTCGAGAACCAGCATGATGCAAGCCTGCGCATGAGCGTTCCCGCCGGATTCGGCCCGGAGGCGCAGGTAGTCGCCGAGGCCCAGCCCAAGGCCGCCCAGCGACCCCATTCGGATGAATTCCCGACGGCCCCAAATGTTCGGGGGCGTAGATCCGTAGTAGCCTCTACCTCTCATGAAATGTCGCCTCGTCGGAATCAGTGGTTGTAGAGAAACTCGTTCGTGCTCAGGATCGCCCAAACGGCGTTGCGAAGGCCTCGCGCATGCTCATCCGCCTTCGAGATCACACTCAAGCAGTAGTCCTTTTCCTCTGCTTCGGGATATCTCGCCAGAGCCGCCAAATAGAAATGCTCGACGATCTCGGCGTCGCTCTTCCCGTCCTTCAGCAGCCTTGCAATCTCGCCCTTCTCAGAGCTCTCTTGGAGCTTCCGGTTGAGCGTGTCGCCCACCAAGAGGTGCATCGCTTGGCGTAGCGAGACGCTCTCGTTTCGTTCACATTTCGCCGCGTCTCGCTTGGGTCGGTCGAACATGTCCAAGAACGACGACGGCACGCCGGGATCAGCCAAGTTCACCGCGCGAACACCCGGGTAGTAGCCCAAATAGTCCTGCGGCGCCCCCGTCACCTGCACGATCGAATCCATGAGCTGCTCGGCGGTGAGTCGCTTGAGATAGAAGCGCGAATAGTTGATGTCGTCCGTTCGGCTCGCCGGGTTGGGCCGCGACGACAACTGATAGGTGTTCGACGTCATGATCAGCCGCATCAAGTGATGCAGGTCGAATCCGTTCTCGGCGAAGTCCGCGGCAAGACGATTCAGCAGCTCCGCGTTCGTCGCCGGGTTCGTGCTCCTGAAATCGTCTACCGGATCGACCAGCGCGCGGCCCATGAACTGGTTCCAGATACGGTTCACCGTCGCGCGCGCGAACCACGGATTGTCGGGGGACGTGATCCAGCGCGCCAGCACGGCGCGACGGTCCTCCAGCGGCCGAATCAGGGGCTCCACGCCGTCGAGGAAGCGAGGTTTGACGACCTGCTTCGTCTCGGGATGCCGGTACTCTTGGTCGTATTTGAGATAGCTGATCGACTCGACCGGGGGCGGCCGCAAACCTTTCCCCGCAAGTTGCGAGAAGAACGCCGCTGTCGCAACGAAGTCTTCCCGTTTCCAGTTCGCCGACGGATGGTCGTGGCAGCGAGCGCATTCCAGGCTCAGGCCGAGGAAAGCCTGAGCGGTCAGCGTGACTAGATCCTCCGTCGACCGTGAGAAGTAGCTGACCGCGCCGACTTCCCAAGTGCTTCCCGTCGAGGTCAGAATCTCTGTGACGAACTCGTCATAGGGCTTGTTCTCTCGAAACGCGGCTCGCAGCCAATCCTGCATGTAAGCGGTGCCGTCGCTGGAAGTGAGAACCGAGTTGGCGAAGAGGTCGCCCCACTTCGCGGCCCAATAGTCGGCGTACTCGGGCCGTTCGAGAAGTTGATCGATCAGCCGCGTCCGCTTGTCGACGCTCGTGTCGGCCAAGAAGCTGCGCGCCTCCTCGACGGTCGGTAAGATCCCGAGCACGTCCAAATATGCGCGTCGCACGAACTCTGCGTCCGTTGAAAGCCCGGCGGATTCGATTCTCATGGCGCGAAGCTTCGCGGCAACGAGTTCGTCGATGAAGTTCGCCGGTTGAAGACCTGCCTTCGGAACCGGGTTGCCGGTTGCAACTCCGAAGCGGAGGGCGGCCACCTGACCGAGGGTCCGAATAAGCACCGTGCCTTCGCCGACTTCGAGGGCCTCGACCCGCCCGGAGGAATCGACCTTCAGGACGGTATCGTCTTCGGTGGCATAGCGAACGCGGCGCGTCACGTCGCGGCGGCTCCCGTCCGTATACCGTCCGACGACCACGATTCGCTGCGCCTTGCCGGCCGCGGGAATGGTTTGGAACCCCTGCGGAAAGACCTCGATCCCCTGAAGGCGAGGGGAATCTTTCGCGCTTTGCGGCATTCCTGTCGAGATCCAATCCACCAGGGTCCGGTAGTCCAGACTGTCTTTCTCGATCAACTGTCCGCCGCCGTGGGGGATCTGGAACGTCGGCTTCTGCAGCAGAAGACTCTTTTCCGGTTCCGCGGCGTTGATCCGTCGTCCGTCCGAGGCGTGGACGACGGCCTCGTAGTCCGCGTCGGGATCGTAGCCGAACAGCGACAGCTTGAACCCGCTTTGTCCGTTCATCGCGCCATGACAGTTGGTGTTGTTACAGCCGTAGCGCGAGAAGACCGGCGCCACGTCGACCGCGAAATCGAGTCCGGCGGTCTTCTTGGGCTGGATGATGACGACAGCGTCAGCGTCCTGGCCTTCGTAGACGGCGTGGATCTTGACGATTCCTTCTCCAAGACTCTCGAAAACGCCGGGCGACGCTTGCCGAAGGAGCCCTGGAACATCGAAAGAGACGTTGACCTCTTCGGTCACGTCCCGCGACGTTCCGTCGGCCTCGACTGCGGTAAACAGCAGCGCGTGGGAGTTTCCGACGCCCTGGATGAAGGCTGCCTCGGGCTCGATTCGCAACGAGGCGACCGATCCGTCCGCGACGGCGGCCGAGACCGGCTGCACGAACAACAGCGCGGAGATGACGGCGGTCACGCGCCAAGCCGCGGAGCCATCGGCGGTCCGTCGATTGTGACTTCTGTTCGACAAGCGCTTATGCATCCCGTTCCTGACTCCCTACTTCACAGCTACCGTGAATCCTTTCGTGATTTGACTGTCGTCGGACTCTCCGTCTCGCGGCGTCGCACGCAACACGATGCGGTGCGGGCCCCTCTGGAGCACATCGGGATCGCCGACCAAGGCGACCATGATCTTCCCGTCCCGTTCTTCGCCGGTCTCAACCCGCAGCCCATCCGGGAAGTCGTCTCCGGAGAACGTCAGCCCTCCGGCGAAGCCATCGGCTCTCTCGAGCGCAACGGCGAGTTCCAGGCGCCCGCCCTTGGAAAGATCCATTCGGAAACCGCGGAACGGCTCATCGATTCCGAGTGAAAACCGGGCGGGCTTCACGAACACCGCCCTCGCTGTTCGGCGAGGGAGCTCGTTGTACCCGAAGCCGGTTTCGGAGAAGAAGGCCGGCAACTCCGCCTCTTGCTCGATCTTCTTGCCGTCAATCTCAGCGGCGCCGACTACCCGGATCTCCGCCTGCAGCCATCCGACCGCCGAGTCCGGCGGAAGGGCCGCCGCGTCATGGCGAATCAAAAGCTTGCCGGCCGGCTCGTCCGGACGCAGCTCAATCGCCTCCGCGGACAGTCCCTGAGGCAGCTCGACCGCGCGCACCTCGACGACGCCCTTGAAGCCTTCACGCGCCTCGAGCACAACCGGCAACTCGGCCACGCCGCCTATGGCGCCTCGCACGTCCGCATTCACGACGCCTAACCGAAATCCGGGCTTCTTTTCTCGCAGCACGAGACGGTAGATATGGTCGGGGCCGCCCAACGCGGAGTTGTCGCGCAACTGGAGCACGTAGTCTCCGGCGGCATCGGCGTCATTCGGGTTTCCTTCTTGGAAGTAGTGCCAAACCGAGGGATCGAGCTTCTCCTTGGCCCGGACGCTCGAAAAGAAGGCGCCGCAAGCCTCACAGCGGTCGTCGCCGGTATCGCTCAAGCGGCCGTCGGGGCGCGCGAGCGTCAGATTCGGATCCGTCATCCGCGAGCCGAGCCCGCGGGCGTCCACTTCAAACGCCAGGTCATCGAACTGATCGACGGTGAACAGAAAGCCGTCGCGATCCTGCGGCCGATCAATGCGGCCGTTCATCACGAGCGGCAAAGTCACAGCCTGCCCCTTCGTCAACTCATCGTTGGGCTCCTGCTCGACCGCTTCGGGCATGTCGCTGACGGCGAACGTCAGCAGCGGCGCGGCGCCCGATTCGCTTGGAAAAGACAGGTAGTGTACGCCCGCCTCGGCGTCTTCTGGAATCGTGATCGTCGCCCGGAACCGACAGCCGCAAGAATCGTCAATTTGCGTCAGAGAGATTTCCATCCCGCCGCCGACAAATTTGAGCGGCGCCAAGGAGTCGAAAAAATCCGCGCGCAACTCCGCTTCCACCGTCGTCCCGCGCCTTCCGCCCATGGGGTAGAGCGACCACGGGATAGGATCGCGCCCGATCGCCGCCTGATATTGCCAGTTGATCTTCGCCTCGTCCGAAACGACCGTGTAGAAGTCCGAGAAACGGCGCGGCACGACAGTCAGCACATAGTCGCCCTCTTCCTTGAACGTATGGTCTAGATAAGGATCGGTGCCGAAGTACGACAGATTGTGCGCCAATTCGGTTCCGTCAGCCCGCAACAGAATCGCGACGACATGGCCCCGGGCGTTGCTTCTGCCGCCGAGAAAGTTGAAGGCTAGACGCTCTCCGGCAGCCGCATGAAAGCGGTACATGTCGGAGTCGTGTACGGTCTCGATCTTGCCGTCGATCAGAGCCGGCGTCTGAATGGTTTGGGCCGTTTCACGGCTGTCATTCGGTTCAGCGTCGACAAAGCGGGGCAGGCCGGTCACCCGCACGAGGAGGCGGTTTGAGGGGCCGGCGGCAGTATCGACGAAAAGAAAACGAGGACCGGGCGACGCCGTCGCGGCAGCCGTCAACCTAGTCTTCAGTCCAAGGGGCCCCGACTCGATGACCTCGGCCGAGAGGTCGTCGCATTCACATCGAATCCGCTGGACGCGATCGAGAAAGCTGCCGCTCATCTCGATCTCGGCCGAGCCCCCGGCAGCCACGCTCAGCGGAAACATGAATCCAACATTCGGCTGGTTTGAGATCACTTCCGCTTTGGGATTTTCTCCTCCGGCCCCCCACAGCGCGGCCGCCGACGCCAACGCAGCGATTGCGGCGACGATCCGCCCTCTCGAGCCACTGTCGATCATGGCTTCGCCTCCGTAATGCGAATCAGCAGATCGTGTTCGAAGGAGCCGGTTTGGATCATGACCTTTTTTCCTCCGTCGACAACGCGCGCCGGCGAATACATCCCCGTCACGGGCGAGTAGAGTCGAACGGCGTATCGGCCTAACGGCAGAGCGAACGAAACCTCGCCCTCGAGCGGCTCGCCCGATTTGGGATCGGTCGCCTCCCTGGCGTCCGCCAGATAGCAGAGGTAGTCCTTGCCCTCGACGCCGAATGTCGACGCCACGACCGACGGCATGGCGTGCTCGAGCCAATCCGGCATCGGTTTCGCGTGTACGAAGTCGAACGAGTGGATGACCTCGGAGAGGTGCTTGAACCACGTTCGGATCTTGGAGTTGGACTCCGCGGTGCCGGTTTCGCGGCCCACAACGATCGAAAAATCGATGAAGTCGTAGTGGGCCCCGTTGAGCAACGCCGTCCAGGCCCGCTTGCGGTGAATCGTCCAGCCAACCGGGTCGCGATAGATGCTGGCGCTGTTGTCTTCGTCGAGGACGACGGGGCGCTTTTCGCCGAAGACGTCGGCGCAGAAGTCCTTCACCTCCGACAGCTTCAATTCTTTGCTCATGAAGCCGCCCAAGTCGTACGACCGCCCGCGGTAGGTCGTGTTCGGCAGCGGATGGACGTTGACGATGTCGATCGCGTCCCAGTCGAAGCTCTTCTTGTACGGAAACTCGAACTTCGGCTTGTAGGTGAAAGCCTCCTGGCTCGCAATCAAGTGCTTTGCGCCGACCTTGTCCAGCTCCTGCCGAACGACGCCCGCGATCGTCTCCTGCCATGCGTCGATGTCGTCGAGAGAGACGTGTCCCTCCCAACCGCCGCCGGGCTCGTTGCAGATCTCGTAGTACAGGTTGTCGTAGCGGTGCGTCTCTTGAACGATCTTCCTCGCGTAGGCGAGCTGACGCGCAACTAGGCCCTTATCCTTCAGCGACACGTAGTCCTGCCAGGCCACGTTCCCCACTTTTTGTTTGTTGTTCTCGGCTCTGAGCGGGTTCATCGCCCACACGCCGTCGCTGTAAGAGTTGCTGAAGAGCGTGAGCTCTACGACGATGCCGAGGTCCGAGGCCGTCTGGAGAAAGCTGTGGAGCCGCTCGAAGTACTCCGGATTCCACAGATCGAGGTCGAAGATCGGTTCGCCGTCCATCGCCTTACCCGGCCCCGTCCGGCGGTACGGCGCGACGAAGTCGGGCGAATCGGTCTTGAGCGGCGAATAGGGATTGCGTACGCTCTGCAATTCCCGGAACAACAGGAACGTCCGTGTGAGCGTGATCCTCTTGTCGGCGGCGTCGCGCAGATAACGCTCGAAATCGAAGTTGCGGTTGAGGACCGAGCCGTAGTGCTCGGTGGGCGTCAGCAGGACGAGGGCTCTGCCTCGAAACAGAAAATACTTCGAGCTCTCCGGATGAATACGGATCGGCTCTGCGGGAAAAACCGCCTGGGCGCTCGATGCAGCGAGCAAGGCGGCAAGAATTGGCGCTCGAAATCCCATAGCGGCCGCTTCGTCAGCCCGGGCGAACCGGCGATACAATCGCCCGGCGGACTACCTCGGCGATCCGCCGCCGCGTGAACGGAACAGCAAGTATCATACCACCAGACCACTTCTCCAACAGCAAGATCTCCGAGCTACAGAGCGACAAGCGGGGCCCGATCAGCGTGCGAAATCCAGGACGTTCGCACCTTGTTCATCCGTGTAAGTGCGTAGCCCCTTCGCGCTGTTAGCCTCCGGGAGGAGGCGAGGATTCGCTCTCGCTCCCTCATCCATGCCCTTCCCGTTGACCCAGCGATAGCTTAGCTAGCTGGCGGAGGGAGCCGAGCGGCGACGCGGGTCAAGACCAAGGCGGATCACCCCTGGAAGCGGTTCCCGGCCGTCGCGAAACGCGGTCTAAATCCGACGACCGCGCGACTCCTTTTTCCGAGGGGACGCTTCTATCGAGCTAACAATAAGACGCTTCTATCGAGTCTTAACAGGTACCCGCTTCGAGCTTGACAAAGTCCAAACACCAATCGTATACTCGCGCTGATTCCGACTTTGGTCGGACCAATTGTATTTGCGCGGGGCGTTATGACGGAAGAAACGGGGCGGCTCAACAGTTTCACCGATTCGGGTGAGTCAGCGACTCGTTGAGCGCACATCAGTTGGGTTGGGATAGAGGAGTGACCATGTTCAGATTCGTCTCTCGAACGGCCGTGGTAGCGGTCGCTATGGTTCTCATGGCGCCACTGGCGCGCACCCAAACCGAGCGGGCAACGATCCGCGGAACCATCACAGACACGTCCGGCGCGGCCGTCGCAGAGGCTTCGGTCGTCGTCGAGAACCAGGAGAACGGCGAAACCCGTGAGACCGTCAGCAGCAGCGCCGGCGTCTACCAAGTGCCGCAGCTCACGGCCGGAATGTACACGGTCTCCGCCGAGGTGGAAGGGTTTAAGAAGTTCGTGCGCGAGAACGTGCGACTAGCCGTCGGCCAAGTCTTGGGTCTTGACATGATTCTCGAGGTCGGCAACGTCTCCGAAAGCGTGACCGTCTCCGCGGCAGCCATCTCAATTCAGAAGGAGACGACGGAGGTCAGCACCAGCATTAACCCCAAATCGTACGTCGAGCTTCCGTTGCAGGTCTCCGGCGGCAGCGGCCGCTCGGTGGAGAACTTCATCTTCCTGGCGCCGGGTACGTCTGGGGATACGTTCAACGCCCATATCAACGGCAGTCAGACCCTCTCGAAAGAAATTCAGATGGACGGCATGAGCATGGCGACGGCGGAGGTCGGCGGCGACCCGCGCGTCATCGCGTTGCCTCCAGAGGCGGTTCAAGAGTTTTCTCTTGTTACGAACAACTTCTCGGCTGAATACGGCAACACGGGCGGCGGCGTGGAGCGATTGGTCGTGCGTTCGGGAACGAACGAATTCCATGGCAACGCCTACGAGTTCATGCGCAACGACAAATTGGACGCGCGCGGATTCTTCGCCGCCAATCGGTCCATCCAACGCCGCAACGAGTTCGGGGCGAGCTTCGGCGGGCCGGTGATCAAGAACCGCACGTTCTTCTTCACCAACTTCCACTGGTTCAAGTACCGCTCCGGGGCAATCAACGCCCTCGGCTCGATACCCACTGCCTCGATGCGATCCGGCGACTTCTCCGAGCTCATCCCGGCGGGAGAAGGCGTGATCTACGATCCGGCCACGACCACGCAAGTCGGCACCGAATTCGTACGAGATCCGTTTGCCAACAACTTGATTCCCGCCACGCGCCAGAGCAACATCTCGCAGAACATCTGGGATCTCGTTCCGCAACCCGACCGGCCCGGAATCTTCAACAACGTCTTCGCCCAGGGGAACTCACGAAACGACAACCGCAACAACACCATCAAACTCGACCACAATCTGAGCTCCAACCACCGCCTCAGCATCATGTGGACGTTCGGCAAGGTGACGGACAACGGTCCTTTCTCGGTTCTCTCCGGCCCGATCACCGATGCGCGCGACGGACTGCGCGGTCCTTTGTCGCACAACGGCCGCATCAACTACGACTGGATCATCGGCCCCACGCTGCTCTTCCACATGGGCGCGGGAATCGGCCGGCAAGACCAATTGCTCGCCAACCCCGAAACGCAAGGCGCCGGCTGGCCAGAGCGGCTTGGCCTTACGGGCGTGGATAACGGTGCGTTCCCCGAGGTCATCATCGACCCGTGGAACAGCTACGGACGCAATCAGCGCGGCCTCCCGACGCTCTCCACGTCTTACCTGTACTCTCCCAGCTTTTCGTGGACCAGAGGCAAACACAACTTCAAGTTTGGATCGGAGATCAGGAAGCTGGAGAACAACTTCACACTCCTGGATCACAGCGGCGGCTTCAACTTCAGCCGCAACGAGACAGCCCTGCCTGGTTCGGCCGGTAACACCGGCAACGCGTTGGCGAGCTTCCTCCTCGGAGAAGTCGACGGCGGCAACTTTAACATCACGCCGATGATCGGAACCCGTCAATCGTACTACGCCTGGTACGTCCAAGACGACTACAAGATCCGTCAGAACATCACCCTCAATTTGGGAATACGGCACGATATCTTCACGCCGATCACCGAGGTTAACGACCGGCACTCGATCATGGATCCCAGCGTTCCGAACCCGGCGGCGGACGGCTTCCTGGGAGCGCTCGTGTTCGCGGGCGATTGCGACGTCTGTACGGGAACCAAGCGCCTCGTCGGTAACGACACGATTTCCATGAACAACATCGGACCCCGCCTGGGTCTGGCTTGGTCCCTCCGAAACAACCTCGTGTTTCGCGCCGCCTATGGAATCAGCTTCTTTGCGACGGGCGGGCTCGGCGGTTCGAACGCCAAGGCCCCCTCGACCGGATTCTCCAACACAGCGGTGTTCAACTCGAAGGATGGCGGCATCACTCCGGGCTTCAACTGGGAGAACGGCTTCCCACAGGACTTCGTGCGGCCCCCGCTCCGAGATCCCGGATTTGCGACCGGCGGCAACGTGCCTTGGTGGAACTCGAGCGCGAACAAGCCGCTCTATACGCAGAGCTTCAACATGGGCTTTCAGTATCAGGTCGCGTCCACGTGGCTGCTCGACGTCTCTTGGGTCGGCAACAAGTCGAACCGCCTGGTCACCGGCGTTTTCAACCCAATGCAGATCGACTCGAAGTTCCTAGCGCTTGGAAGCCTGCTCACGCTTCCGATTGACGACCCGGCCGTGGCCGCCGCCGGATACGGCCGCCCATATCCGAGCTTCACGGGTACGCTCAATCAGGCTCTGCGCCCGTTCCCGCAGTACAACGGCCTGAACCTGACCCAGTCCGGCAACGTCGGGCAATCGAGCTATCACTCCTTGCAGGCGAAGATCGAGAAGGAGTTCAGCAACGGCCTCTTCTTCTTGACTTCGTACTCGTGGGCCAAGAGTCTCACCGACTCCTCGTCGGCTCTGGCCGGATTCTTCTCGACTGGCGCTCGCGATGACTTCGACCGCGGCGCGGAGAAGGCGCTGGCCCTCTACGACGTGCCGCATCGTGTCGTTACGGCGTTCAACTACGAGTTGCCCTTCGGAAAGGGTAAACCGCTCGGCGGCAATGCCGGCGGAGCGCTCAACAAGATCATCGGCGGCTGGCAGCTCAACGCAATCGTGTCTTATCAAGGAGGCACGCCGCTCTTGGTCACTCAGAACAACTCAACCCCGATCTTCGCCAGCAAGCAAATGCCGAACGTCGTGTCAGGAGTCGAGGCTTCGCTCGACAAGGGCGGCTTCGACCCGGCGACCGATCGGGTGCTGAATATCAACGCCTTCGAAACCACCGGCCGTTTTGTGATCGGAAATGCTCCTTCCGTGCTTCCGAGATCGAGAAGCTTCAACCTCTACAACGAGGACTTCGGAATCCTGAAGCGAACGCCCATCACCGAGACGGTCATGGTGGAGTTTCGATTCGAAGTGTTCAACGCCTTTAATCGAGTCCGGTTCGCTGCGCCCGACACCTCGAATGTCAGTAGTCCAGCGGGATTCGGTCAAGTCGGAGGCCAAGGGAACGCCCCACGGAGCGGGCAGTTCTCGCTCAAATTACTTTTCTGAGAACTCTCGCAACCCCCGGTAACAAGCCGTCCCGATTGCTCGGGGCGGCTCTTTTTTTCAGGGCGCGGGCTCCTCCAGCGCGGCCTTGGCTTGGCGGGCATAGATGCTCTCCGGATTGACCTCGAGATAGCGCCCCCAGGTCGCGACCGCCTGGTCCTTCCGCCCCGCTCGCATGTGGAGTGCCGCCAGAGCGCGGTAGCTGGATTCCAACATGGGATCAAGCTTGATTGCCCGTTCCAGCGCCTCGACGGCCTGATCCCCGTTTCCCAGAGCCTCATAGGCGTTGGCGAGGCCATGCAGACGCAATGCGTTTCGCGGGTCTCGGGTGATTACGTAATCAAAGAATTCTCGTGCCAGCTCGGCCTTACCCTTGGCAACAAGCAATTTGCCGAGAGCGTAGGGGAGCTCCGCGTCCCCCTCGAAATATTTCATCGCGCCCATGAGATTCCGAAGCGCCTGATCGCCCTGGTAGTCAGATTGGTTCAGCTCCGCGACTCGCGCGTAGGCCAAACCGAGGTTCCTTTGGGCCAATGGACCGACTGGATCGCGCCATGCGCGCAGCGTCTGCGGCTTCTTCTCACCCTCGTCGGGGTTCGGCCGGCGCGCAATGCGATGGTCGGTGAAGGCGCTGTGTCCGCTGTCGTAAGATTGCTTGCGCGGCATATGACACTCGACGCAACCGCCGAGAGGCTGATCATGGCCGGCTAGGGAAACGGAGTCGTGACACGATTCGCACGCAGCTCGGTAGTCGCCTCTGTCCCTCTTGGCTTCGTGAGGATTGTGACAAGTCCCGCACCAGAGCTCGCCTCCGCTCAGTTGCGCACACTGGCTCGACGCCAATTGCTCAACGTGGCTGACGACCTTGAATGCCGTGCTCCCGGGAGCGCGGTCGTACAGATAGACCGAAAAGACGTCCTCCAACTTCATCCCAGGCTGGAAATCCCCGAAATCGCCGCCGGGATTCAGCACCCTGGCCTCTCCGCTCAAATGGCACTGCTCGCAAACGCTGTCCCTTTCCCGTACTCCGAGCTTCGCCGGGTTGAGGATCGTCGCCGACTCGGGGTTCTCGAGATGTCGCTGCGTCGGGCCGTGGCAACGATCGCAAGAGATCGCGTCCTGTTCAAAAACCTCAGATTCGTAGCGGTTCACGGTCGAGGCGACGGGGGCCGGCCTCCCGGAATGGCACCAAAGACACTCCGCCGTCACGGGGCGATCGAACTCCGGATGCGGGTTTTCCTCGTACCCCGGCGCGACATCCCAGCGACCGCCGTCGGTGTAGTAAGAAATTGGCGATTGAAATAGATAGCTTCCGATTTGGATCAAGTATCCCGTCGCGGCGTTGCCGGAGCCGATCACATACGCGACTTGGTGCGTGGAACTCAGGCCGCCCCGTTCCACCGTCTGCACCATCTCGGATCCGTTTGTCGTTATCGTGAACGTCGAGCCGGAGATCTCGTGGCGAAAGCTTCCGGCCGGCTGAACCGGTACGCGCGAAATCGAACGGCCCATCCCGGTCTCGCGATAGGCGGCGACTTCGTCCGGATGGCAAGCGATGCAGCGGCTGCCAACGCCCGCATCAGCGCCTCGTAGCGAACCAACGACGAACAGAGTCGTTAAGGTAACGACAAACAATCGCTGCACGCTAGGATTATACGGCGCATGCGTGGCCGCCTACGGTTGCACGTCACGGATCACGGTCCACTTGTCCACGGAAGGATTTTTCTCTACCGATACCCTGCCGTCCGGCCACGTCACCACGACTTCATCGACTGTCTTGCAAGCGCCGAGGCCGAAATGCGCGCGCGGATCATCCCGGGATGCGTATCCGCCGTGCGCTCGAATCGTGCGAAGGCTTCGCTTGCCGCAGTATGAAACCTCCACGCGGGCGCCGATGGCCTCAGCATTCGTCCTGGCGCTGTGAGGCGCAATCCCTATCCAAGAGCCGCCGGATTCGGAACGGTTCAGCAGCAGCGCGGGTGATCCGTCCACGGGGACAGCCAGAAGGTCGACGCGGCCGTCGTTGTCGAAATCCGCGGCGAGCCCTCCCCGGAACGACCGGTCTGGAGCGGGCGTCGCGCCCTCCGCCGGCAGAAACTTGCCGGCCCGATTCTCGAAAATCAAGACGGCCTGATGATACTGAGTCGTCGACAGGTCGCCCGCGGTGGGATACACATGACCATTCACGGTCCAAACGTCGAGATCGCCGTCGTTGTCCAGATCCGCGAATCCCGCGCTCCATCCCAATAAGGGCATCGTCGGCTCCACCAAGCCGGCGCGAAACGAAACGTCTTCGAAGAATCCCGGCGATTGCTGCTGGAATAGCGGAAAGTAATCGTCGGAGAACGTCGTCGTAAAGACGTCGACGTCTCCGTCTAAGTCGTAGTCCCCTACCGCAACTCCCATGTCGGCCTGCTGCTTCCCGTCGCCGTTGTACGCCAGCCCGGCTCCAAGCGCGTCCTCTTCGAAGGCGCCGGCGCCGTTGTTCAGAAACAGAAAGTTCGGTGCGGAATCGTTCGACACGAACAGATCCAGATCTCCGTCCTGGTCGAGATCCTCCCAAACGGGTGTGAAGCCGTATGAGGGCTTCACCCGCGCCGTACCGGAGCTGGCCGAGACGTCCTCGAAGGTCCCGTCGCCGTTGTTCCTGTAAAGAATGTCGCCGGCGGCGGGCAAACCGAGGGGACCACAAAAAACGCCGATGCCGCGATAGCGGCACACCGGGGCCTCGCCATCCACGGGCAATTTCGCGATATCGAGATAAGCGGCGACATAGAGATCCAGATCTCCATCGTCGTCGTAGTCTCCGAACGCGGCGCCGGTGTGCCAAGCGGTCGTCTGACTGAGCCCCGCCTTCACCCCCACTTCAACGAAGGTCCCGTCGCCCGCCCCCTTGAACAACGAGTCCCTGCCGATGGCGCTGACGAAGATGTCGACTTTCCCGTCATTATCGAAATCCGCGGCAGTGACTCCGGTCGGCCAATACGGAGACTCGAGCCCGGATTTCGCCGTCACGTCCTCGAACTTCCCCGCGCCCGCGTTCCGATAAAGGTAAAATCGCCTTTTGCCGGAGCGCGGACGGCTTCCTTTCACGATCGCGCGCAAGTCCTCCATGGTCGCGCCGCTGGCGACAACGAGATCCATCCAGCCGTCATCGTCGAAGTCCAACGCCGCCGCCCCGCTGCCGTTCGCCTCCGCGATCCACCTCTTGCCGGCGCCGCCGTGCCGGATCTCAGCCGTCACACCGGCCGCGTCCGTGGCGTCCACGAAACGCAGTCCGGATTCAGATCGTCCCGACGGCGCGAAGAGCATCGCCAAAGCCAGTGCGGCGGCGCGCCGCATCACTGCCGTTTCAGCTCCTCAAACCGCTTCAAATGTCGCCGGCCCTCCTCAGTCTTGCCGAGCTTCAAGAGCAGACGCCCGAGCTGATAGTGGGCGTCGCCATTGGTCGGCTCGGCCGCGACGGCAGCCTGTAGATGCACCAGCGCCTCGTCGTACCGTGATGCGCCGCCTAGCGCCGTCCCCAGTTTGATCCGCGTCTTGACCGAAGATGGATTCCTCTCGAGCGCACGGAAGAGAACGGCGATCGCCTGATCCGCATCGCCTTTTGCGAGCAGCAAAGACCCCAAATTGTAATAAGGCCACTCGGAGGCTTTGGGATCGATCTCGATCGCCTTGCGGTAGGCTCGTTCCGCTTCGTCAAACTGCGTCAAGCCCTCGAACGTCTGTCCCAAGTTGTTATAGGCCTTGGCGTTGGCGGGATCGATTTCGATCGCGCGCCGAAACATTTCTAACGCCGACGATAGCTTTGAACGTTCAAAGTAAACGCGCCCCGAGTAGTAATGAGCGTCGAAGTCATCCGGCAATTCCTTCGACGCCTTCGCGAGATCCTGCTCCGCCCCCGCCGCGTCGCCCGTCATGAACCGTGATAGGCCGGCGATCTTCAGAGCCGCGCCGTCGTCGGGATGCTGTTCGAGATAACTCGTCGCCCACTCGAGGGATTGCGGATAGCGTCCGGTCGAGAACAGAATGTACGCCTTCAGACGAGCCGCAAACGGATGGCCGGGCTCCTTCTCCAAGGCTCGATCAACCGAGCTCTCGGCAAGGCGCCACTCTTGGAGCTGGGCCTGGCACACCGCAAGTTGAAAGAAGACTTCGGCTGGAGCCGTCGTCGCGTCAGCCGCGACCTTGCCGAGAACCGCCTGAGCTTCTTCGAACCGGCTCTGAGCGATGAGGTCTTTGGCCAGGCTGAGCTCCAGCTCAGTCGACCAACCAGGCTGCGCACAGCACGCCAGGGCGGCGGCGACAACGAAGCGCTGAAGCCACTGGTTTCCGCAATCGATCATGCATCCGCCTCGTCCCGAGGCAGCCGGACTCGAAGCCTGCCGTATGTTAATATAACGCCGCTTTGTCCCGCCTTTCCGCGCATCGCGGCCTCAGCGCTACGCGCCCGTCAGGCGATCGGAGGCTCACGCACCAAAGTCGCCTCGTCCTCCTCTTGGCCGCGCTCCTCATGTCGTCGGTCAGCGCGGCGGGTCAAGATCAAGATCGCCTCTATTCTCTCTATCAGAAGGCGGCGTCGGCTCAAAAAGCGGGCGACCTGACGGCGGCCGCGACGTCGTACGAGGAGATCGTCCGACTCAGCCCGGAGCTGGCCGAAGCCTATGCCAACCTCGGCTCGATCTACTACGAGCTGAAAATGGACGACAAAGCCCTCTCCGCTCTCGACCGGGCCATCCAACTCAAGCCCGAGCTAGCCGCGCCGCACTTCTTTGCAGGCGTCATCTCCACGCGGCTTCGGGACTATCCCACGGCGATCCGCCGTCTCAAGACGGCCGCCAAGCTGGACCCTTCGAACCTGGTCGTCCAGGTCTACCTCGGGGCGGCCTACTTCGCGGTCGGCGACTATCCTGAGGCCGCCCGCGCCTTCGAGGCGGCGACCGAGCTTCCCGAGTTTCGCGCCGACGCGTTCTATCATTTGAGTAAGGCCTACGGCGAAATTTCTAAGAGCCTATTGGCCGAATTAGCAAGGAAGCATCCGGCATCCTATTATTTCCATCTGGCCCAAGGTCACTTCCACGAGTCGCGACGCAGTTGGCTACAGGCGGAGGAGGCCTACCAGGCCGCCTTGGCCATGAAACCTGATGCGGCCGATGTCAAGATTCGTCGCGACTGGGTTCACGAGCAACTCGAGGACAAAGCCCAGGAGCAAGCGCCGCCCCCGGCGGTTGCCGGCGAAGGGACGACGCTGCTTGCGTATCTGTACAACCCTCCGCCGGACCAGGCTGTCGAGAGCCTGCTCGACGAGAAGAAGAGGCAGATGGGGCAACCCGCGCTGGACCCGATCGACGATGCGTCGCTCTATCGCAGGGCTGAGAATTATCAACTTGCTTCCTACCTCGCCGCACGATGGATCAGCGCCAATGACCCGGAATCATACCGCGGGCATCAGCTCAAGGCGCAACTGCACGAAGTTCAAGGCGAAACCGAAGAGGCCATCCGTGAGTATGGCCGGGCTGCGGAGCTCAAACCGGACCTCCAGAACGTTCATTTCGCCGCCGGCTCGCTTTACTGGGCCCAGAACCGTTTCAACGAGGCGCTCGTCGAGTTGGAGGCCGAATTGAAGATCAGCCCCAATCACGCCGAGGCCCACTATGAAATTGCGGACATTCTCCGTACCTTCGGCCGCAACGCGGAAGCCCAGAAGCACCTGTTGGAATGCCTCCGGCTCCAGCCCGAGATGCTCGACGCACATCTGGCGATCGAGCGGATCTATTTCCTGGACGGCAAGTTCGAAGAAGCGCTCGCCCATATGCAGGAGGCCGCCCGCATCGCGCCGTCCGACCCCACCCCGCTCTATCGGATGGCCGCGATCTACCGCAAGCTCGGAAAGACGGACGAGGCCCGCGCGGCGCTGGAACGTTTTCGTGAGCTCAAAAATCCTTGAGCGAGTGGCCGGGTTTGGGAAGAGATCTATTTCCCGGATGGCTCCTCGACTCTCAAAACCTGATCCACTCGGACATCCTCCAACTGTTGCACCAGCCCACCCGGCCACTGGATCTCCACGTGCTTGACAACGTCGTCCGAACCCAATCCAAAATGCACGCGCTTGTCGCTAGCGGACAGATAACTGCCCGAAGTCGACACGACCGCATGCTGCGTGCGCCCCGACTTTCCGACGATCTTTATCTGCGCGCCGATTCCATCTCGATTACCGCGGGAGCCGACCGTCTCGAATACGATCCAATGATTCCGGTTTCCTTCGTTTCGCAATACAACCGCTGGCTGATCATTGCAGTTGACGACGATATCGAGAAATCCATCGTTGTCTAGATCTCCGACCGCCGCTCCCCGGGCCGCCCGCGGTATTTCGAAGGGAGGGCCGCTGCTCCCGGACACATCCACGAAGCGGTCGCCCGTGTTTCTCATCAACGCCAATGGCTCTTTGTAGCGGCTGTCCGGCTGCGTCAGCTCGATATTATCCATCACATGGCCCTGCGCCACGAAAATATCCTTCAGCCCGTCATTATCGTAGTCAAGGAATTTCGCGCCCCAACCCGAATGTAACGCCGTGATACTGCCGACGCCGCTCGGCCCGGAAACGTATTCGAACAGTTCACCGAGATTGCGATAGAGAGCGTACTTTTCATTCGAAAGCGCATTGATGAACACGTCCGCCCGACCGTCGTTGTCATAATCGGCGAAGTCGACGCCCATCCCGGCGAACGTTTTACCGTCCTCGTCGTACGCCACGCCCGCCAAGAGGCCAAGCTCTTCGAACCGACCGTCGCCGCGATTGCGAAACAACTGTTGAGGGGCGGAATCATTCGCAATCAGCACGTCGATTTGACCGTCCTGGTCAAAGTCGTTGAAAGCCAGCCCTAGTCCTTTTCCGGGGGCGTCGCCGAACCCGCTCGCCTTGGTGACGTCCTCAAAGGTTCCATCGCCTCGATTGTGATAGACAAAGGGCGTGATCGGAGCAAAGTATTTCGGATGGCAATAAGAGCGCAGGTCCGGCTTTTTATCGCCGCACCAAGGATTATTCTCGAATGACCAGTCGAGATAGCGCGCCACGACGAGGTCGAGATAGCCATCACGATCGTAGTCTACGAAGCCCGCCCCAGTGGACCATCCTCCGCCCGACACTCCGGCCGTGCGAGTGACGTCGTCGAACGTTCCGTCCCCCCGGTTTCGATAAAGGATATTCTCGCCGAGATTGGTCAAATAGAGATCGGCGAAACCGTCGTTGTCGTAGTCCCCAACCGCCGCTCCTTGACCGAACAGTCGCCCTTTGACGCCCGCCGCTTCAGTTACGTCTTCAAAAGTCAAGTCGCCCCTGTTGCGGTACAGGCGATTCCAGTAGCGTGGATCCGTTTTGTCGGGCGTCTTGCCTTTCGGCATCGGATCGTCGATCTTTGCCCCGTTCACGAAGTAAATGTCGAGATATCCGTCCTGATCATAGTCGAGCAAGGCGACGCCGCCCACCATCGTTTCCGGCAAATACTTCTGCGTCGTATGGGACGCCGAGTTGACGAACTTCACGTTCGCTCTGGACGTGATGTCGACGAAGGTCGGCGGCGAGGAAGGGGCCTGCGCAAGAAGCGAAAGCGCCCCAAGCAGAATCCCAACCGACGTCCATACGGAGGCGAATCGGCCAGCGCTCGACCATGGGTAACACTCTAGCGGAAGGCGCGGCGGCCGGAGCTACGAACTCGGCGGCGCGATCCTTTCCTGAAAGTCCGCCAGAAAGCCGTCGAGAGCCGCCGCGTAGATTCCGATATCGCTGCCGAGACTCAGGGCCCGGAACCCGGCTTGCGCCCAGCGCACCGCCTCCCCGGGGCTAGGCGGCAGAAATCCCGCCGCAACGCCGCGTCGACGACATCCCTCCGTCAGGTGAGCCATCGCATCGAGGAAGCGGGGGTGGTCGAACTGCGCCGGAATCCCCATCGAAACAGTCAGGTCGTAGTGGCCCATCCAGGCGACATCCAATCCAGGCACGCTCAGAATCTCCTCGAGATTGTCGAACGCAGCGACCGTCTCGACAATCGCGATCACGATCGTTTCCGCGTTGCGCCGTTCGAAGAAGTCGCCGCCCCGTGCTCGATAGTCGTCGTGCGCAACGGCTACCGCGACGCCTCGACGGCCGACCGGTGCGTACTTGACCGCTTGGACGATGGCCCGTACGTCCTCGGCGCTCTCCACACGGGGGACCATCACCCCGTCGGCGCCCATGTCCAGGATTCGTCCCAACGGGCGCGCGGTCAGATCCGGCGGCCGGACGATCAGGTCGATGTCGAGGCCCCGGGCCGCGCTCAGCAACTGCGCCAACAGCGAGAAGTCGCAGCGGCCATGCTCCATGTCGATGAGCAAGAAGTCCAGCCCAGCCTCGGCGGCGAGCCTCGCGGGCGCCGTCGTGAACAGCTCCATCAACATGTGTCCGAGCGCGAGCTCGCCTGCGGCCAGCTTTCTCTTGAATCTATTCATCGCTTGTCCTATGCAGAGATCGCGCGGCGTCTCTGCGCCAGCTTTTCTTGAAAACCAGGCCGATCAAGCACCTCGCGGTTGACGACGTTCGCCGGGGGACGCCCTTCGTATATCGCTACGGCCCCCTCGCAAGCTGCAGTTCCCATGTCGCGAAACAACTCCTCGGTCCAGCCGATCGAATGCGACGTCAGAATGACGTTGTCGAGCCCGCACAACGGATGAGAGACATCGTGAAGCGGTTCCTGCACGAACACGTCGAGCGCGGCGCCAGCCAGACGCCCCTCCTCGAGCGCCTTTGCCAGAGCGTGCTCATCGACGATCCCGCCGCGCGCAGCGTTAATCAAATGAGCGCTCCGCTTCATTTGCGCGATCTCGCGCCGCCCGATCATGCCGCGTGTCTGGTCGGTCAGGGGACAAAGGATCAACAAGTAGTCGGCCTGCGTGAGCACTTCGTCCAGGGGCGCCAGTTCCACGCGTTCGCGCGCGGCTGTCTCTCGCGTCACGAAGGGATCGTGCACCATGATCCGCGCCGGGTCGAAGACGCGCAGCAAGCGCGCGGCCTCTTTGCCGATTCCGCCGAATCCCACGATTCCGACCACCCTACCGCGAGGTTCCCTGCCCAACGGGTACAGGCTGTCTCCCCACCGCCCTGCGCGCACGAGCCGGTCTTTTCGGACCAACCCATGCGAAAGCGCCAGCAGAAACGTGACGACTGACTCCGCCATCGGTCGAATCACCGCCGACGGCGTAGTGTATACGGCGATGTCCCTGTCGCTGCAGGCCTCCAGATCGACGTTGTCGTACCCGACGCCGTAGCGCCCGATGGCGCAGAGCCTCCCAGCTTGAGCGAGCGACTCCGCCGTCACGCGAGGTTTGAGCGACAACAGCACGTCGAAGGGCTCGAGCTGCTCGGCCCGGTACTCGGGCGCGTAGCTCTCCATGAGCTCAAAACGCAGTCCGGGGCTACGCTCCAGCAGCGAAAGCCCCATGTCGGGCGCAACCATCTCGCCGTTCGCGCGGCGGAAGTCCGCCGACAGACCTACCAAAAAGTCGCGGTTCATTCCCTACTTCTCGGGCTACAGCTTACGCTCTCTCGGGGTCGCTGCACAAAGACGCATCGACGACCGTGCGGCTCGGCTCGTCTCCGGCGTAAACCCAGATCATCTCCATCGGCTTGTCCGAGAGATTGACGAACCGGTGGCGCAGGCCTTGCGGCACGAGCGCCGTGTCGCATCCGCTGAGCTCGTAACGCCGCCCCTCGACCAGGCAGACCGCGTCCCCGGATATGATCGTGATCGACTCGTCGTACTCGTGGAAGTGGCAGGGCAGCGACGCTCCGGGCTCGAAACGGGCCCAGCCCCCACAGATCCCCGAAGCGCCCAATCCGCCTCGGTAGAGGTCGTGGAATTCCGTACCGTCAGCCAGATCATAGCCGGCCGCGTCGCCGATGCGGCAAACATGGAAAGGCTGAGGCGCGCGTATCTCCGCTTCCTCGAGATCCTCGTCGCGATTGGGCTCGGCCGACGCGAAGGCGGTGTGCACCAGCAGATGGTGGTCCGAGAGATTGCGAACCGCGTGGATGGATCCCGCCGGAACGAAGACACTGTCGAGCGGACCCAATTCCACTGCCTGCGGCCCGAGCTCCAGCGTGCACTTTCCGTCCAGGATCGTAATCGCCTCGCCACACTCGTGCCGATGCGGCGGGAGCGCCGTTCCGGGGGCGAATGCGGCCGTGAAAGTTGCAAGCCCCTTCGCCTGCATCCAGCCCCCGACCAACCGTCGCATCTCGATCGACGGCAAGAACAGAGGCAACGGATCGGATTGCCCGGAAGCAATCGCTTCGCGCCGGGTTGTCGGCAGAAGCTGAACTCCCCATAGGACTGATGGTATGACCTTTCGTGAAAGTCTATGGCTTTTTGCGCCAAAATGTCAACGACAAGTTCGGCTGCGGGAGTCTATTACCATGAAAAGGTCAGACTAGCGCCATCCGGCCGAAGTCGAACCGCCTCTCGAACCCGCGCCATTCGGATTGGGAAGTTGAGTTCCGGAGCGTCAACCACAGCCGACCAGGCTCTGCTGAGCTGTCGCTCGACATTTCACGTTGGAGATAGGGCCTGTGTCGGTGACTGTGTCAGTCTTTCCAGTTTACATTCGTCTAGATTTTCGGAACATGTTTGTCCTATAGTGTTGTGGTCTAAGGGTTTTCCCTGAGAGGAAACTCTATGGATCGAACAACAGTCATAGGGCGAGTTCGCATTTGTTTCGCGCCGCCCGACGCCAAGCTGAGCGGGGTGTTCGCACTCTTGCTGGAGCAGCACGGCATGACGTCGGTTCCTGTGTGCTGCGACGCCGCGGATACGGCCGGCGAAGACGCTTCGGCGACGCTGGTGGCGCTGTCGACCGAAGCCAAAACCGATGAAGTGTTCCGGCGACGCTGCCGGGACTTGCGCGACCAGCGCGGCCCTCTCTATGTGGTGCGTTTTGACGACGCGATCGCGACGGACCTGCCGGACGGGCTCGAGCGCGCTCCGGTCTACGAGTTCACAGCGGATGGACTGCGAGCGCTTCTCGAGGAACTGGACGGCCGGCCGAGCAAGCTGGCTGCGCTGGAGCCGTTGGTCAGCGCATCGGATGCGGAGCGGCGCGACTGGAACCTGCAGCGCTTCCGCTACGGTCTGTGGCTGGCGTTTTCGCGAGCGACCGGTTCGGGCAAGTTCGACCCTTTCCCGCTGACGCACTCCAAAAGAATCGGCACGGCGGAGGCCCTGATGCCGGAGGCGATTCGTTACGGCTATCGCGACCCCGAGTCCGGCGGCCCGGTGGCGCCGCAGCAGGCGCTGGGCGACGCCTTGGATCGGGTTTGGAACGACCCCGAAAACATGGTCCCCAACGCGATTCACGTGGTTGAGGCGACCGCCGAGCAACTTTGGAATCGCTACCGGCCTTCTTCGCCGGGCCGGTTGCTCAGCGCGTGAGCCAGGGCCCGGAGCTCAGTTCAGTTTCAGGCAGACGAGCGTCTTGAGGTCCCGCGCGTAGAGCTTGCCGTCGGCCAGCGCCGGATACGCGCGCACCGTCGTCGGCAGCACTTGCGCGCGAGCGGTAGGCTTGAGTCCGTCGCGGGAGGCCGGGGCGATGACGAGCTCACCCTTTTCGCGCAGAATCACCAGTTGATCTCCCGCCAGCAGGACTGTCCCCGCGCCGAAGCCGTCCTCAGTCCACAGAACCTTGCCGCTCGCGGCGTCGATCGCGCGGAAGGCCTGCCCGTACTCCTGGCGGCCGTCGAATCCGTACAGCGTTCCTTGGTGCAACACCGGGGTCGCGTAGTGGGCCGTCAGACGGTCCTCTCCCGACCAGACCTCGTCGAACGAGGCGCCGTTCCAGCGCAGGGCGACGGCTCCGGTCCCATAGCTGGCCGTGGCGATCAGCAGGTCGCCCGCGATGACCGGCATGGCCGCGTTCACCGAGGCGTGGCTGCGAGCGCGCCAGCGCTTTTGATAGAGAATCTCCCCGCTTGCCGGGTCGAGCAAGACCAGCCCCTCGCGGGTGAAGAAGACGACCTGCGACTTGCCGCCGAACGACGCCATGACGGGCGAGGAGTAGCTGGCTTCGTCGTCGGTAGCCTTCCAAAGCACTTTGCCGGTGTCTTTGTCGAACGCCACGATGCCGGCCCCCTCGGGCCCGCCGACGTTGAGGAACAACCGTTGCCCTTCCACCAGAGGCGTCGTCGCGACCCCGAAGAAACCCTTCGGCGAGGCGAATTGCTCTCGCGCCTGGAGCTGCCAAATCTTTTTGCCCGTGGCGAACGAGAGGCAAGTCAGCGTGCCTTGGGCGCCATAGGTGTAGACCTGCCCGCCGGCGACGACGGGACTGGCGCGCGGGCCTTCGTCGAAGCCGAAATCGTCGTGGTATGCGGTGGCGTAGGCATAGCGCCAGACGGGCTTGCCGGATTCGGCGTCGAGGGCTTCGACGATCTCCTCGCCTCCCCGCCGATGGAAGATGATGACGCGGCCGTTGGCGACCACCGGGTTTGCGAACCCGGCGCCGATCTCGCGCTCCCAAAGCACCGGCGGCCCCTCGGCGGGCCATTTCGCCGCGAGCGTTTCGGTCGAGACGCCGTCGCGGTGCGGGCCGCGGAAATCGGGCCAGTCGGCGGCGAAGGCGGTCCCTCCTAACAGGACTGCAACGAGGGCGATAGGCGGGAACCGGAAAAAGCGCGTTTGCATCCAATCCTCACCGGGCGATAAGCTCGCTCGGGGCCCTCTCATGGTAATGAACAGCGTGATCAATCGGGGCGACGAATAGACTTTGGCTCGGATTCGCAGCATCGACGTCATCTGGCTGCTGTTTTTGACGGCGCTGGGCGTGCTGATTTTGCTGGAGTCCGCCCCGTCGCCGTGGGAATGGGTGGCGCTGGCCGGGTTGGGCGCGGTTCAGATCGCGGAAGGGCGCTTGGGCTGGCAGGCGACTTGGCGCGGCGCGGCGTTCGGCATCGCGGTGAAGCTGGCCCTGTGCTACCTGCTGGTCTGGGAAACCGGCGGCATCGAGAGCAGCTACTTCCTGATTTTCCTGCTCCCGATCATCTCCGCCGCGTCGATCTTCGGTCTGCGGGGCGCGATGGCCGCGACCCTGGGCGGGAGCCTGCTGTACCTGACGTTTCTGCTCTATGTCTTGGAGGGCTACTACGTGCCGCCGGACGGCCAGCGCGAGATCGCGACCCGCGTCTTGTTCTTCTTCGTGATCGCGGTGCTGGTCAATCGACTCGCTACCGAGAACCGGCTGAAGACTGAGAGCCTGTCGCAGGCAAACCGAGAGTTGAGCGAAGCGCAGGCGGAGGTGCGGCGCTCGGAGCGCCTGGCCGCGCTGGGCCAGCTCTCCGCCGGACTCGCTCACGAGATGCGTAACCCGTTGGGCGTGATTCAAGCCTCGGCCGAATTGTTGGCCAAAAACGTCGCCGCCGAGAACGAGGTGGCCCGCGAGGTGGCGGGCTTCATCGGTGCGGAGGTCAATCGGACCAACGCCTTGGTGACCCGCTTTTTGGATTTCGCACGGCCCTCGAAGGTACATCGTGAGGTACAGGACCTGAACCCGACCGTCGAGCGGGCCTACCAGCAAATCGAAGAAACCATACGCAACGAGAAAGCGGACCTTTCCGTCGTAAAAACACTGCGCCCCGTCCCGCGCTTCGCCTTTGACGCGACGCTGATCGAGAGTTCCGTGTTGAATCTGCTGCTCAATGCCAAGGAAGCCTCCCAGCCGGGCGGCGAAATCCGTATCGAGACCGGAGCGTCGGACGGGCACGCCTTCATCGCGGTTTCCGACCACGGCAGCGGCATCTCACCCGATACTCTGGAAGACATCTTCAATCCCTTTTTCACAACGAAACCGACCGGCGTGGGGTTAGGACTAGCAATGGTGTCGAAGTTCATCGATAGCCACAACGGCTCGATTCAGGTCGACAGCACGCCCGCGGAAGGCACGGTCTTTCGCATCAGCCTGCCGCTCAACACGGAAGTATGACCCGCAACGGCCAAAAGCGAATCCTGCTCGTCGACGACGAAGCGAAGATGTTGCGCGTGCTCGAGCTCCAACTGCAGACCTCCGGCTTCGCGGTGTCAAAAGCGGATTCGGCGGAAGTGGGGCTCAAGCTGCTGTCCTCGGACGAGGACGAGATCCCTTATGCGTTGGCGATCACGGACTTGCGGCTGCCGGGCATGGACGGTCTGAGCTTTCTCAAGGAGGCGCGTTCGAGGCAGCCGACGATGCCCGTCATCGTGATGACCGCCTTCGGGACGGTTGAGACGGCGGTGGAGGCCATGAAGGCCGGCGCGAGTGATTACCTGCTCAAGCCTTTCTCGCTCGAAGACATGATGATCACGATCGAGAAGGTGCTCGAGCTGCACGCCCTTCGCAGCGAGAACAAGAAGCTCAAGCAGGAGCTGACGCGGCGCTACGACTTCGAACAGATCATCGGTCGCAGCGAGACGATGCGCGACGTGTTCGAAACGGCGGATCGCGTGGCCGCCACCCGCGCAACGGTCTTGCTGGGCGGCGAAAGCGGCACGGGCAAGGGCATGTTGGCGCGGGCGATTCATCAGCAGTCGCCGCGGCGCGACGCGCCGTTTCGTCAAAATCACCTGCTCGGCGATCCCGGAAAACCTGATGGAAGCCGAGCTGTTCGGCTATGAGAAAGGGGCCTTCACGGGTGCGATGCGCTCGCACGAGGGCAAATTCGAGCAGGCCGACGGCGGAACGGTGTTCCTCGACGAAATCGGCGACGTGCCGCCGGCGGTGCAGGTGAAGCTGCTGCGCGTGCTGCAGGAGCGCGAGTTCGAGCGGCTCGGCGGTTCGAAGACGATCGGCGTCGACGTGCGCATCATCGCGGCGACCAACCAAGACCTGCGCGCGGCGCTGGAGCAGGGCGTCTTCCGCGAGGATCTCTACTACCGGCTCAACGTGGTGCCGATCAACCTGCCGCCGCTGCGCCAGCGCAAGGGAGACATCCCGGAGCTGGTGAACCACTTCTTGCAGCGCTTCGCCGAGGATACGGGCGACCGGGTGCGCGGAGTCTCGACCGAGGCCCTCGACAAGCTGCAGTCCTATCACTGGCCCGGCAACGTGCGCGAGCTCGAGAACATCATCCAGCGCGCGATGGTGCTCGCCAAGGGGGACGTGATCGACGCGAGCGACATCCAGCTCGACGGGGCGGGAGGCTCTTCCCTGCCCGCCGGGGAGATTCCGTTCTTACCTCAAGGGATGACGCTCGACAAGTACGAGCAAGAGCTGATCCGCGAGGCGCTCAAACGCAGCGAAAACAACAAGAGCCAAGCGGCTCGCTTGTTGGGCCTGACGCGCAACGCCTTTCGCTATCGGCTCAGCCAGATGGGGCTGGAAGAGTAAAACCGCCTAGACAAACGCGTACTCCGAGCCTGACGGAATAGCGCCTCGCGAAGCCAGAGCACGCAGGGCCCGGCAGGGCGGGATAACATGAGCCTGGCCCAGCCGCTGACCGCCGATCGATCTTTTTCGGTCCACGGTCAGCGGTCAGCCGAATGCTCATCCCCAGCGAGGCTGCTCATCGAGATCGACGCCGAGAGTCATCTTCCCGATCAGCTCATGCGTGAGCGCGGAATTGGCCGGATGGAAGCGGCCCGCGCGGCAGTCCCGGAAGAGGCGTTCGAGCTCGCTCTTCTTGAACATGCCGAACCCGCCCGACAGGTCCAGCGCTTTGTCGGCCACCTTCCAGGCGGTCTCGACGGCGTTGTACTTGGCGGCGACGATCATCGCCGCCATCTCCGGGCCGTGCTGGTCTGTGTCGGACCAGGCCCGCGTCGCGGCGTCGAGCTGCGGCCCGACGGCGGAAAGGGCGAGCTCGATGTCGGCGATGCCGAATTGCGTCATTGGGTGGTAGGCCATCGTGCGGGTGACGCCTAACGAAGTCTTGCTCTTCACGGACTCGACGGCGATGTCGCGGATGCGCTGCGCCAGGCCGTAGTAGATGTTCCCGAAGTTGAGCAACGCCCAGGCATAGATGCCGAGGACGAAGGCGTCCATGCCGGCGGCCCCGGCGGGCAGCACACGCGCGATGCGGTCGTCGGGGACGAAGACGTTCTCGAGCAGCGTGTCCTGGCTGCAGGTTGCGCGCATGCCCATGACGTCCCATGTCTGTTTGATCGTCACGCCCTCCGTGCCGCGCGGCAGGAAGGCGTGGACGATCTGCGGCGCCGCCGGGTCGGAGGCGTCCATGCCGTGAATGCCGAAACGTGTCCAGACGGGTGAGAGGCTGCCGAAGGACTTGCGGCCGTTGAAGACGTAGCCGCCGTCGACCTTTTGGGCTTTCGTCGTCGAAAGCAGCAGCGGCAGGTCATTGCCCGACTCGGCGTGTCCGGCGGCGAAGATCTCGCCGGCGGCGGCGTCGCGCAAGATCCATTCGCAGGAGTCGTCTCCGGCGCGCCACAGGTCGGCGGCCAAGCCGACCCAGTAGTGGTGCATGTTGCAGGCGAGGGCGGTCGGGGCGGCGTAGCGCGCCAGCTCGCGCGTTTGGCGCGCCACCTCATGCAGGCGCATGCCGTACCCGCCGAGCTCCTCGGGAACGGCCATCAAGAAATAGCCGGCGGCTTTGAGCTCGTCGAAGTCTTCTTGAAAGAAGCGATTCTCGCGGTCGTAGACCGGCGCGCGGTCGCGACAACGCTGGAGCAGGTCCGGTGAAAGAGAAAAGGTTTTGCTCCGCGAGGAGCGCATGGCGGCAATCGTCATTTGGGTTTCGTCCTCCGCAAGTTCCTACACCCTGGAGTTGCGGAAGCCGAGCAGGAAGCACGACACGCTTTTTTGCGTGCTCTTGGCAGGCCGTTCGCCCTTCGGTTAGATTGGAATCGGAGGAATGGCCGAGTGGTTGAAGGCGGCGGTCTTGAAAACCGTTAGGCTCGTAAGGGTCTCGGGGGTTCGAATCCCTCTTCCTCCGCCACCTAGGGCGCTGCGTCTGTAGCTCAGCTAAAGCTTATTGGCCCCGGTGTCGGCGACGAGATTCGAAACGCGGTGCAGCGATTCGATCGTTCCCGCGTCGGTCCACCAGCCTTCGAGCTCGCTGTATCGCAGCGAGCCTTCCTCGATATAGCGATTGTTGACGTCCGTGATCTCGAGCTCGCCGCGGCCGGACCTCTCGAGCGGTCGAATCTTCTCGTAGACCGTCGGGTCGTACATGTAGATCCCGGTCACGGCGAACTCCGATTTCGGCTGCTTGGGCTTCTCCTCGATCTTGACGATGCGGTCGTTGTCGAAGACCGGCACTCCGAAACGTTGCGGATCGGAAACCTTTTTGAGCAGGATGCGAGCGCCGCCGCCTTGTTCCTGGAATTCCTTCACCGCACCCAAGATATTGCCTTCGATGATGTTGTCGCCGAGCACGACGCAGACAGAGTCGCCGCTCGCGAAGTATTCGGTCAGGGCTAGCGCCTCGGCGATTCCGCCCTCGCCTTCCTGGTAGGTGTAATCCAGGTGTTGGAGGCCGAATTCACGCCCGTTGCCCAGCAAGCTCAGAAAATCACCGGAGTTTCGGCCGCCCGTGACGATCATGATGTTCGTCACGCCGGCGTTGATCAGGCACTGGATCGGGTAGTAAACCATCGGCTTGTCGTAGACCGGCAGCAGATGTTTGTTACTAATCCGCGTAAGAGGCTGGAGCCTCGTGCCGAGACCCCCGGCCAGTACGATTCCCTTCATACGGAGTACTCCCTTCTCCTAGTTCGACGTATGACGCCGTAGGTCGCGGCCGATCGGCCGTCGCTGCTCGTTTTTCGACGAAGTTTACTTGTGCTGCAGTTCCCAGTCGTACGCGATGCCGGGATCGTTGTACGGCAATCGTCCTTCGTCTTCCGGATCGTAGGTCCTGCTCGTCACGTACACGAGCAGCGCGGCTTGCGAGCCCACGACCTTGTAGCCATGTCCAACGCCAGGGGGGATGAGGATACGCCAAGGCCTCAGCGTTCCGAGATAGAGCGTATTTCGCTGTCCGAATGTCTTGGATTCTTTTCGCAGATCGACAAGCGCCACCTGCAACATCCCGACAGGCGCGGTCCAATAGTCGATTTGTTTGAGGTGATAGTGAAACGCCTTGATCGTCCCCGGGTAGCTCAATGCAGCCGAAATTTGGCTGGTCTCCGGATTCAGGTCCGCCAGCATCCCTTGCGTCATCCTCCCGATCTCGAGGAAGTAACCGCGGTCATCAGGCCATACGGGATAGCTCTCGATTCGAACGTCGGCGATCAGCTTCGGCGAGTTTGGCGACGTGATGATATCTCCGATGCCGTGGCCGCAAACCGGAGTTAGCAGGCGCGGCTCCACATCCGTCGCCGTGATAGGGGTTTCGCCGCGATCGGCCCGTTCGAAGTCGGTCATAGGCGGAAGGGTTCTTCCCGCAGAAGGGAATCCGAAGTCTAACGCAACATTCCGAGCCTCGCAAGGAGCCGGGCTTCTCGGCGGGCGGCGTGGCGGCCCCCTGCAGCCGCTCACATGAGAAGTCACAAGCGTTGATATATCAACAGCTTGAGCCAATGAAGTCCGAGTAAGACATTAATCTCCTCCTACCGCGGGGATTGAACCGAGTCGACGAGCTTTTGCGGGCCGTCGGAGGTTCCGCCGAGCAGAGAATCACGCAAAAACGCAGCGACCATCGCGGTCCGCGTCTCATCGTAAAACGCGGCTCCGCCGTGCGCCGCGCCATGTACGACTTCAAAATGCACGGGCAGTCCGAGAGCCTCGTACTTGCCGCATAGCTCGTGCGACTGATTGATCGGCATCTGGGGATCTTGGTCGCCGTGCAACAGGAACAACGGCGGGTCGCCCTTGTCCACGTTGAAGACGGGACTGGCCTGCTTCGCGATGCGGGCGGCCTCGTCGGGCTGGGCGCCGATGAGAAGCTGCAGGGCGGGAATGCGCACACCCAATCCGTGCGGCGTCGATTGCTGAAGAATCGTCAGCAAGTCGCTGGCCCCGTAATACGAGACGATCGCCGCCACATCCGACGACTGATCCAAGTAATCGCCGACCGTTCCTTCCAGTTGCGGATCTCCATTTGTGACGCCGACCAAGGCGGCCAAGTGGGCGCCGGCGGAAGCTCCCGCCACCGCGATGCGGTCCGCGTCGTAGCCGTACTCCGACGAGCTCGCCCGTAGAAAGCGGATCGCGGCCTTGATGTCGTGGACCTGCGCCGGGAACCGCGCGATGGGCGACAACCGGTAGTCGACGCTGGCGACGGCGAAGCCCATGGGCACGAGCTTGGCCAGCGGCATGCCGTTCTTGCTTCCCGAACGCCAAGCGCCGCCATGTACATACACCACCAACGGCGGCGGCGCGGCGGGACTTTCCGGCAGATAGAGGTCGAGCAGCAGTCGATGTCCGTCGGCGACGGCGTATGGAATGTCGGCGATCTTGTGGAAATCGGCGGCCCGAGTCGGAATGACCAAGGTGGCAAGAGCGACTGCACCGAGGAGGATGCGCAGCAAAGCGGTTTTCATGCGCATCAACACGGATTCGTCCAAATTGTAGAAGCTCCTCCTCGGCGCTACAAGGTTCCAAGACAGTTCGCGCCGATTTCGTGTCGGCCGGTTCTTGAGCGATCACGAGCCTGACTCCAGCGGCGCGATTCCGGCTGCCGTGAACGACGATTGGGCCGCCTCGGCGAACCGTTCGTAACCCTTGAGAGTCGATCCGACGCGCAGCCCGTCCGCCGGCATATCCGCTAAGATGCGAGCGGGTCGCACGCAGCGTGACGAATCTTCGACGATTGACGCCGGCCGTCGTGATCTTTTTGATCGCCGGGCTCTTGGCGTATGCGGGTTGGCGGACATTCGCCGCGCCGGCGGCGGACGTGTGCAGCGTTTGCGGGCGAACCATCCACCCGGCGTCGCGCGTCGAGGGCGTCGCAGACGGAACGCAACTGAAGTTCTGCTGCGCGGCGTGCGCCCTGCGAGCGGAAGGACAGCAGCTTCACGACCTGCGCGTGACGCGCGTCTTCGACTTCCAAACCGGCAAGCCGATGGACCCAGGTTCGGCTTTCTCGGTCGTCGGCAGCGACATCAACGTCTGCATGCGCGAACACGTCTTGATGGGCGACCACATGGAGGCGAGCGACCTCACCTACGACCGCTGCTCGCCGAGCATCTTGTCGTTCCCGACCGCAGCGGCGGCGGAGCGCTTCAGCGCCGAGCACGGCGGCGAGGTCAAGCCGTTCGCGGATGTGGCACGCTCTTTTCGCTAGGCGACCAACTGCGGAATCAGTTCGCCGTGCACGTCCGTGAGCCGCATGTTGCGGCCGTTGAACGGGTAGGTCAGGCGCTTGTGATCCATTCCCAGCAGGTGCAGCATCGTCGCGTGGATGTCGTGGTAGGTGACGGGCTGCTCGGCGGCCTGATAGCCGAAGTCGTCGGTGGAGCCGATGCGTTGACCGCCCTGGATGCCCGCGCCCGCCATCCAGACGGTCATCGCGCCCGGGTTGTGGTCGCGGCCGAGACCGCGCTGCGAGATCGGCATGCGGCCGAATTCGGAATGCCACATCACCAGCGTCTCGTCGAGCATGCCGCGCTGCTTGAGATCGGTGATCAGCCCCGCCATGGGCTTGTCGACCTCACGTGCGTGCATGCTGTGGTTATCGACTAGATTCGAGTGCGCGTCCCAGGTGTCGACGTTCTGCTGCAGCAGGGCTCCGCTGAAAAGCTGCACGAAGCGCACGCCGCGTTCGACGAGGCGCCGCGCCAGCAGGCACTGCTTGCCGAAGCCCTCCGTCTCGGGTTGATCGAGGCCGTAGAGCTTGCGCGTAGCTTCGGATTCCTGCGAGATGTCGACCGCATCGGGAGCGCAACCCTGCATGCGATAGGCGAGCTCGTAAGACTCGATGCGCGCGGCGAGCTCGCTGCTGCCGGGATACTTTTGGGCGTGCTCTTCGTTGAGCAGCGCAAGCTGATCGAGCCGTGCGCGCTGCTGCTCTTCCGTGAGGTAAGCGCTGGGCGGGGAAAGGTCGAGAATCGGATCGCCCGTCGACCGAAACACCGTCCCCTGGTAAGCCGCCGGCAGATAGCCGCTGCTCCAGTTGGCCGGGCCGGAGAAGGGTCCGCCCTTCTGGTCGTAGACCACCACAAAGCCCGGCAGGTTCTGGTTCTCCGAACCCAGCCCGTAGGTCACCCACGAGCCGACGCTCGGGTGGCCCATCAGCAACGAACCGGTGTTCCACTCGTAGTGCGCGACGACATGGTCGTTCGAGCGGCCTTGGCAGGAATGCACGAAGGCCAAGTCGTCCGAGACGCCGCCGATATGCGGGAACAGCTCGGAGACCTTGATGCCGCTCTGGCCGTATTGCTTGAACTCGAACGGGCTCTTCATCAACGGGCCGGGGTACCCCTGGCGGACGCGAATGCGGCCCACGCCGGTCAGCGGCTCGCCGTGGTGCTTTTGCAGCTCGGGCTTGTAGTCAAACGTGTCGACATGGCTCACGCCGCCGCTCATGAACAGCGAGATCACAGCCTTGGCGCGCGGCTCGAAGTGCGGCGATTTGGGCGCGTAAGGCGAATCGACGCCCGGCGTGTTGGCGCATGCTCCGCCCTGCGACGCCAGCAAGCCGTCCTGCGCGAGCAGATAAGCCAGCGCGACGCCGCTGACGCCCTCGCCGGCGCGGAATAGGAGGTCTCGGCGCGAGATGGTCTTCATGAGTCTTGCCTTCTAGGGCACATAGACGAACTCGTTCAGGTTGAGCACGACGTCGCACAGGTCGGTGAGGGCGGCCATGCCGTCGCCGTTGTGATAGTCCTTCTGCCGCGCCAGAAACGCTCGGTTCGCTTCGAGCTCGCTCGCGCTCGGCGCGCGAGACAGCGCGATCTCGTAGGCCCGCTCGATGCGCGCGAGCGCGTCGTCCCCCGCCTCGCGAGCGACGCGCCGGGCGAACAGATCAGCCTGGCTGAGAATGAACTCGTTGTTGAGCAGCGTCAAGGCCTGGGTCGGCACCGTGGTGACGGTGCGGCGCTCGCAGGTGACGTTCATGCTGGGCTGATCGAATACGTCAAAAAGCGGGTAACGCAGTCCGCGCTTCTCGTAGGAGTAGACGCTGCGACGCCACACTTCGGGACCCTCTTTCGTCATCGTCCACTTGCCATTCAAGTAGGAGTCGCGAACACTCTGCGGGATGGGTGGGAAAAACGGTTCGCCGCCGGCATGAGCGTTGAGGCTGGCCGAAGCGTCGAGCGTGATGTCGCGGATCGCTTCGGCTTCCAAGCGCCGCGTCGGGTAGCGCCACAGGTAAGTGTTCCGGGGATCGGCCTTCAAGCTCTGCTCGGAGGGGAACGCCGAGGCCATCTGATAGGCGTCCGACGTCAGGATCAGGCGGTGCATCGCCTTGACGCTCCAGCCCGAAGCGACGAACTGATTGGCGAGCCAGTCGAGCAGTTCGGGATTGGACGGCGGCTGGCCCATCTTGCCGAAGTTGCTGGCGGACGAAACCAGGCCGGTCCCGAAGTGATGCTGCCAGATGCGATTGACCATCACGCGAGCGGTCAGCGGATTCTCGGGCGATGCGATCCAGTTGGCCAGCGCCAAGCGGCGCCCCGTGGAGACGCGCCCGTTCAGCGGCGGCTCGGGGTCGAACTTGCCGAAACTCGCGAGCCTGGTGATCACGCCGGGCTCGACCGCTTGACCTTTGTTGCGGAAGTCCGCCGGGTTCGGCAGCAGGTGTGCGACCGGCGGCTTGTAGTCGGCTTGCGATGTGGGAATCCAGGGGCCCGCGTCGGTGTACTCTTCGCGGTTGCCTTTGCCCGGCTGCACTTGGTCTCCGGCGCCGTCGGGCGAGGAGCGGAAGTCGCCGTCCCGGATGCCCATCGCCGTCGGCAGATCCGGCGGCAAGTCTTTTTCGATCGTCTTAACTTCGGCGCGCAGCTTCTCGATCTCCGCTCGGTCGACGTCGCTCAAGATGTCGTCGACCGGACCCGCGCCGATGCTCAAAACCTGATCGGCCAGCAGCCGCTGGCCCGCGGTGCGTTGATCTTCCGGAGTGTTCACCGCGGCCTGAATCTCTTCGGGGAAGGTTTTGAGCTTCTCCTGCCACTTCTGTTCGCGGTAGGGCGACTGAATTTCGCTGAGACGTTCTTCCAGCGGCTTCAAACGCGCTTCGACGGCCGCCTTAGCCGCGTCATGAGCCGCGATCTCTTTCTCGCTCGCCAGCGGAAACTCATACCGAATTTGCGGGAAGAAGACCGCCATCATGCTGTAGTAATCGATCTGCGTGATGGGGTCGAACTTGTGGTCGTGGCAGCGCGCGCAATCGACGCTCAGCGCCAGGAAGGCGCGGCTCGTCGTCGCGATCATGTCGTCGAGATACGTGTAGCGGTAGTCCGGGTTGTCTTTCTCGCGATAAAGCACGCGCGGACCGATGCGGTAGTAGCCGGTGGCGACGAGGGTGTCGAAGCTCCAGTCTTTCAGCTCGTCGCCGGCCAGTTGCTCGCGGATGAAGCGGTCGTACGGTTTATCCTCGTTGAACGAGTTGATGACATAGTCGCGGAAGCGCCAAGCGTCGGGATAGTCGAAGTCGTGCTCATAGCCCGCGCTGTCGGCGTAGCGCACGACGTCGAGCCAGTGGCGGCCCCAGCGTTCCCCGTAGGCGGGCGAGGCGAGCAGCTCGTCGACTAGGCGCGGCCAAGCGTCGGGCGACTTGTCACGGACGAAGGCCTCGACCTTTTCAGGCGGCGGCAGCAGTCCCGTCAGGTCGAGGTATGCGCGGCGAATCAGCGTGCGGCGATCGGCGGGCGGCGCGGCGGCCACCCCTTTTTCGGCGCGCTTGGCGTTCAAGAAAGCGTCAATCGGATGACCGGAGGAGGGCGGCTTGACCGCGGCGGGAGGGACAAAAGCCCACCACGCTTCCGGTTCCGCCGAATCCGTGGCTGTCTTCGCACCCTGCGCGAGGTCGCCGTCGATGCGCGCGCCCTGCTCGATCCAAGCTTTGATCTTGTCGACCTGATCTTGCGGCAGCTTGCCGCCGAGCGGCATCGCCGGCTCCTCGAGCCCGGCGAGGTGACGATACAAGCGGCTTTGCTCCGGATGCCCAGCGACGACGGCGGGACCGTGAACCCCGCCCTTGGCGATGCCGGGAGCCGTGGTCAGGTCGAGTTCGGCCATCTTGTTGCCGCCGCCATGGCAGGCTCGACAGCTTTGTTCAAAAATCGGCCCGACGTCGCGGGTAAAGGAAACCTCGTCGGCGGCTCGCGTCGAGAGAAGAAACGTGAAGCTTATAACCGCAAGGACGGCAATCCGCCGGACCAACATCGATCCTCCGCTAAGCGCTGCAAGGCGCTCTCCCGCTTGAGTTTAGGCAGATCGACTGCGACTGTCAACGGTAACAACCGGCCTTGCGCCCGAACAGGAAACCTGTGGGGCTCGAGCACTCGTCACAGAATCAGCGCGTCTGCGGGATTCCGATAGCGCGAAGCCCGGCGCGCCGCGCGCGGAGGCGGCCCGGCGGCGCCCTACAATGAAAAGTTTCGGAGAATCAATGGCTTCTGATCCGTCAGCGCTTGGACCGGCCGGATTCGGTCCAGAGCGGCCGGCCCAGTACGAACCGCCTCCGCGCCCCTGGGAGCCGGAGGCGACGATGCGTCCCAATCCGCTCGTCGCGCCGAAGCGGAAAGTTTGGCTGCATGTCCTGCTGTTCCTGCTCACCGTCGTTTCGACGACATGGGCGGTCAGTTGGAAATACTCCGCCAGCTTGATGCTGATCCTGACCTGCCACGAGTTCGGGCACTATTTCGCGGCGAAGTACCACCGCGTCAAGGCCAGCCTGCCGTATTTCGTGCCGTCGCCGTTTTTTCTAGGCACGTTCGGGGCGGTGATTCGCATGTCGCCGTACATCCCGAACCGCCGCGCTCTGTTCGATATCGCTGCCGCGGGACCGATCGCCGGTCTCATCGTCGCGCTGCCGATCAGCTTTATCGGCATGCATTTGTCGAGCGTGCATCCGCAGGCGGCGCTCAACCACGCCCACACCATCACCCTCGGCGATCCGCTGATCTTCAAAGCCATGGAATGGTATGTGTTCGGGCCGCAGCCGGACACCTCGGACATCCTGCTTCACGACATGGCCTTCGCGGGCTGGGTCGGCATGTTCGTCACCGCGCTCAACCTGCTCCCGATCAGCCAGCTCGACGGCGGGCATGTGGTCTATTCGGTTTTCGGGCGGATGAGCAAATACGTCGCGGGGGCGGCCTTCCTCGGTTTGGCCGCGCTCACGCTCGCGGGCGGCTACAGCTACGCGCTGTTTCTGATCCTGCTTTGGTTCATGGGCATCAAGCATCCGCCGACGATGAACGACGAGACTTCCTTGGGCGGGTTCCGCAAGAAGCTCGCGATCGCCCTGCTGGCGGTGTTCATCCTCTGCTTCACGCCAGTCCCGCTGCAAATGTAAGCGACGCTAGGTCAGCGGCCGTTCCGCGACGGCGTCAGACATGATGGCGTTCACCGCCATCACTAGCTCGGCCGGCTTGAACGGCTTCGACAGGAAAGAGGCTAAATCCGATTCCAGCTCGCCGGGCGCAATGCGGTCCTCGGCGTACCCGGAGACATAGAGAACCCGAACATCGGGCCGCCCGGCCCGCCGGATGGCCTTGACGGCCTCCGGACCGCTGACGCCCGGGAGCATCACGTCCGAGACGATCAAGTCCAGAGAGCCGGAGAGGCCCTTGGCGATCTCGACGGCCCCTTCGCCGTCTCCGGCCGTCAAGACGTGAAAGCCCTTCCGCGTCAAAAGATCGGCGAGCAGCCCGCGCAGCGGGAGCTCGTCCTCGATGAGTAGAACGGTGCGCTGCGCGGCGGGCGCGGACAAGCCGTCCTGACCGTCCGCCTGTCCGGACTCCTCGGCGACCGTGGGCTCCAACGAGCGCCGCAGCGAGATCTCGAAAGTCGTCCCCTTGCCGGGCTCGGTGCGAACCTCGATGTCGCCGCCGGCCCGCTCGATGATCGCATACGAAACGGCGAGGCCCAGACCGGCTCCGTCCGCGCGCTTCTTCGTCGTGAAAAACGGCTCGAAGATCTGCGGCAGGACCTCGGACGAGATGCCGGCGCCGGTGTCGGTCACACGCAGGCAAACGTAATCGCTCGCGCCGCCTTGGTCGGCGATCTCTTTTAACCGCGTTGTGGCATTCGAGGATCAGCGTGCCGCCTTCGGGCATGGCGTCGCGAGCGTTGATCGCCAGGTTGAAAATCACCTGCTGCAGTTGACCCGAATCGACCTTCACGCGCCAGCTTTCGGCGCTCGGCAAGATCACCACTTGAATATTCGCTCCCATCACCCGGCGCAGGATTGTCGACATGTCTTCGAGCAGGTCGTTGATGGAGATGACTTGACGATCGAGAGGCTGCCGGCGGCCGAAGGCCAGCAGTTGCCTCGTCAGAGCCGAGGCTCGCTCGGCGGCCTGGATGACGTTGTCGATGTCTTTGGACGCCCGGTTCGACGGGCCCAGCGCCGACTTCGCGATCGTGCTGTAGCTCAAGATCACCGTCAACACGTTGTTGAACTCGTGAGCGAGTCCGCCGGCCAACTGGCCGAGCGCACGCAGCTTTTGCGAGCGCAGGATCTGCTGCTGCATCTCGCGGCGCTCCTCGACGTCGCGCACGAACGCTTGCAACCGGCCGTCGCCGAACCGCCGCACGCTGACTTCGGCGGGGAATTGCGTCGCGTCGAAGCGCAGCATCCGCCAGGAGAAGACCCCGGAGGCGCTCGGCTCGAGCTCGGCGATCGAGTCGGCGGCGCGTTGGGTGTCGACGTCGCTGATGAGATCGTTGAGACGGGCGCCGCGCAGTTGTTCGTCGCGGCAACGCAGCAATACCGCGGCGCTGGGGTTGGCGTTGACGCAGCGATTGTCGGCGTCAAAAATCAATACGCCGTCGGGCGCTTGCTCGATCAGCACGCGGTATTCGTCGCCGCGGCGCTTGATCTCCGCCTCGGCCTCCTTGGCCTGATTGACGACGGCGGCGAAAATCAGTGCGCTGACCGCGGTGACGTTCGCATAACACCAAGCGGCCAAATAGTTCGAAGTCGTCGAATCGCGCGTGAACGGACCCCAGTCCATGGCGGTCCACACCAACGCGGTTCCGGCGATGACCAGGTTCGCGGCCGCCGCGCCCGGTTGCCCAAAGCGTGTGGCGGCCCAGATCAGCAGCGGGAACGGAAGGTATTCGAGGGGCGCCTCGGGCGCGCCCCACAGAGCGAGCGGGCCGAGCGCCAACAGCGCAATCAACACCAACGCGGCCTCACCCGCGCGGCGCTTGCCGCGCACCCTGGTGAGGCCGAGACGGAACAACAGGATCGGCGGAGCGAAGACCGTTACGCCCATCGCGTGCCCGAGCGTCCAGAACCACCAGATGCGATAGACCGTCGCCATCGAGACCGACGTGGTCAGGTGCAGCCCAAGAGCGCCGAAAGTCCCGCTGACCGCCGCGCCGATCAGCCCGGTCATCACCAGCAACATCACGTCGCGCACGCGCCCCAGATCGCGATTGAAACGATACTTTTGGAGCAAAGCGCAGATCAACAGCGTTTCGATCGTGTTGCCGACCACCGTCGCCGCGACGTGCACGGGGGCCCCGCCGGTGAGCAGGGTAATCAGCGCGGCGGCGGTTGGAATGGCGGGCCAGTAGCGCCACCCCCCGATCAAGATGGCGGCGATGGCGATCCCGCTCGAGGGCCAAACGATGCGGCCGACCGCCCCGCCCCAAGGCGATTGCAGCGTCAGCAGCGCGACGCCGACGATCGTCGCTGCGATAACGACCAGCAGCGTCCATTCTTTCGACGTACGAGGCAGCGGCGGCGACATCAAACTACAGTGTCACGGGATCGGTTAAGAGCCGACTTCTTAATAGCATACGCTCGGTCGGGGGCCGGAATCCGGCGCAAAAAAGCGGGAGGGAGCCGCGCCCCCGCCCGCTGTTTGCCTTGCGATTGGCGTTCGGCCTAGTTCAGGCCGCGCGCGCCGAGCATTTTGACGAGGTCGACCACGCGGCAGGAGTAGCCCCACTCGTTGTCGTACCAGCTCAACACCTTGACCAAATTCCCGCCCACGACGCGCGTCATCGAGCCGTCGACGATCGAGGAGTTCGAGTCGCCCAGAAAGTCGGTCGAAACGAGCGGCTCCATCGTGAAAGCGAGAATCCCTTGCAGCGGACCTTCCGCGGCCGCCTTGAGCGCGGCGTTGACCTCTTCCGCCGTCGCTTCCGTCGCCAGTTCGGCGACCAGATCGACCACCGACACGTCGGGCGTCGGAACACGGATCGCGAAGCCGTCGCACTTGCCCTTCAACTCGGGCATCACCAATCCGATCGCCGCCGCGGCGCCGGTTTTGGTGGGAATCATGTTCAGAGCAGCGGCGCGCGCGCGGCGCAGGTCGCTGTGGGGCAGGTCGAGCGTGCGCTGATCGTTCGTATAGCTGTGGACCGTCGTCATCACAGCTTTGTTGATCCCGAACTTCTCATGCAGCACCTTGGCGACCGGGGCCAGGCAGTTTGTCGTGCACGAAGCGTTCGAGATGATGTTGTGCGCCGCCGGGTCGTACTTGTCGTCGTTGACGCCCAGCACGATCGTGATGTCTTCGCCCTTGGCGGGCGCGGAAATGACGACCTTCTTGACCCCGTCCCGCAAGTGCTTGCCCGCCGCCTCGGCCTTGGTGAACAAGCCGGTCGACTCGATCACAACCGCGGCGCCTACCGAACCCCACGGAATCAACGCGGGATCGCGCTCGGCGAAGACAGCGATCTTCGTGCCGTCGACCGTGATGCCGGAATCGTCATAAGCGACGTCCGCCTTCAGCTTCCCGAAGACCGAATCGTACTTGAGCAGATGCGCCAACGTGGCGTTGTCCGTGATGTCGTTGACGCCGACGATTTCCACATCCGGGTTGCCCATTGCGGCTCTAAAAACGTTGCGGCCGATGCGGCCAAATCCATTAATAGCGACTTTGACAGCCATGTCTGTTTTGAATCTCTCCTTCTCTATGCGAGTCCGCCGACCCGCCCCGCGGCGGCATCCGGCGGCCCTCTCTCTTACTCGTTAACGGGTCACTTGCGGGATCTTGCGGGTCTCTCCGCCCAGATTTGCGTGCTCGTGTTTCACCCGAATGACCTTCCCGTCCTCAAATGTCACGAACACGACGTCCCCGGGAGGCTGGCCGTAAATCCAGTCTTCAGTCTCGATCCCGTCCTTGAAGTCTCTGTACTTGTGATCGGGCCGGTTCATCGCGAGCAACACCATGTCGCGATCCATTCCCGCGATCACATCTTTCTTTTCGATCGCCTCGCGATATTCCGGTTCGATCTTGTCGAGGTAGAGCTCGGTCGCCGAGTGTTGCTCGAAATCCAGCACCGGCTTGAGCAATTGCTTGATCTGATCGGACGTCTTCGACGGCACGTCGCCATCGAACATGATCGCGATCTCGGTGCCGCCGGGCGCGCTCGTCGCCATGCCGTCGCCCAGCGTGCGCCCGCTGTTGGTCGTGCCCGAGACCTGAATCTTGTGCCACCACTTGCGGCCGCCCTTCAGCCCGTTGTTGATTTCGAGGACCAAGCGCTTGCCCTTGACGTCGACCTTGGTGATCTGGACCAAGTCGCCCAAGCGCGCCGCGGGCCCGTACTGCCCCATCGCCTCGCTCCAGGAAGCGGCGTCGTAGCGTCCGTCCGGCGTGACGTCGAGCGGTTTTTTTGATCGCGGAATCAAAATCTTCGCGGTGCCGTATTCGGCCGTCAAGTCCCGGATCAGCGTCTGCAGCTCGGTCTCGCTCATCTTGGCCTGAGCCGACGTGACCGCAACTAGAGCGATCAGCATCAGACTTACGATCGATCGCATGGGCTGCACGGATCCTCCTTCCGACGGCCGGACGTCATCCCAAATCAGCGGGGAGTCGTCCGCGGGAATCGGAGCCTTCCAAAAAGCGAGGCCGGCTAGGACGACGACGAGGGTGGCGCCGAGGCTCGCTTCAGGCCCGTAGCCGCCGCCGCTCAACGCTGCGGCCGCCGTGGGATTGACGCTCCAATCCGTAATGTTCATTCTAAGCCCACTGACCGGCGCGCCCCAAACCGCGAGCGAAAGGTTCCACCCCAGGTGCATCCCGATCGCCGGCCACATCGACCGATAACGAATCGTCGCGAAACCGAACAGAACGCCGAAAAGGCAGGTGTTGACGATCGAGAGGATCGACGCGTCCGGGTTGCTCGCGTGCAGCGCGCCGAAAATCAACCCTCCCGTGATCGCCGCTCCAGCGGGCGTCAGAGCGCGAGCGAGCTGTTGGAACCCGTATCCGCGCAGAAACAGCTCCTCCGCGACCGCTCCAATCGTGAGAGCCGCGAGGACGGCCCAGCTCGAAGTCAGGCCCCTGAAAGCGCCCGGCCCCGAGGCGCCGACGACCCAGTCGGTCCAACCGGCCGCGAGACCCAAACCGACCGCCAGCCCTGAACCGGCGACGCCGAGCGCCAAACCCAGAGCCCCGGCTTTCAGCGACGGCCGGTTGACTACGAATCCGATGCCGCCCCACCGCGGGACGCCCTCCGGGCGCGGCAGCAGCAAACCCGTGACCACGGCGCCTGCGAACAACGCCGCCACGCCGCGCGCGAACGGCGCGTCGGGCATGGGCGCCGCGAACAGCCAAGAGAACAAGCCGGCCAGGATCTGAGCGAGCACGACGAAAACCGTCGCCCAGATCAGTCCGGAGGCGGCCTGCATCACCCTTATGCGACGCTCTGCAGATTCCAACTCAGCGTTCATCGACTCGGATTCCGGCGCCTTCGGTCCGCGTCCGATCAGTCCGCGGCCATCGCATGTTCGGATTCGACCGCTTCCGGCTTTTCCACGGCGACCACCGAGAAGCAAGCGCTCAGCGAGCGCGTGGGCAGTTTCCCCAATTTGGCAAAGGCTCTCAGCAGCAGATCGACCGGACCGTCCGCCTTGCTTCCGAACAGCCGCCGCAGCAGCAGGAACGCCGCCGTCGAGACCACCCGCGGGTTGTGAATCAGATAGTCGTGGTCGCGAATCTCGAGGCCTAGAGCGGTCAAGTCCTTCTCGAAGCGCCCGCGCGTCGTCGTATAACCGAGGGTGAACGGGGCGAACCGGCTGCAGAAAGCCTTGAGCGGGTAATAGACCGGGTTGAGCGGATTGTCGAGCACCAGGATCATCCGGCCGCCGGGACGCAGAATGCGGTCGAGCTCGGCGAGCGAGTCGAGAAATTCCTCACGACTGTCGAAATGGTCGAGCGTCGATGTCGACAGGATCAGGTCGAACGCACGGTCACGAAAAGCCAGCGCCCGCAAATCGGCGGTCAGGCAGTGCAGGTTGCGGCCAGGAAAGCGGCGCTGGGCGCGGGTTACCGTCGGCTGCAAGCAGTCCATGCCCACCACGCCGGCGGCGTCCCCGGCCAAGCGATCCAAGACGTGGTCGTCTCCGTTGGCTTCCTCGAACAGGTCGGTCTTGAGCACCAAGCCGCGAGCAGCCCCCCCCGCCCAACGATTCACGCAGTCGAGATTGAGGGCGGCCTTTTGGCGCGCGGCGGCCGGATCGAGATACCAAGAATCGGACTCCTCAGTCCTCACAATGGAAGCTGACTGCGCCAATGACCGGGAATGTAGCACAGGCGGCGCCCAAAACCGCAGTCGCGCGGCGAACCCCGGAAGAAACGGCAACCTTGTTGCTACAGTCCCCCTATTGCTAGGTCCCGCTGTAGACGTCGAAATGCCCAATCCTCACTCGGACAAGTTCTCGCGTCTGCTCGAACGCGTCGCGCCGGGCGAACGGCTGGTCGCCGTGCGGCCGTTGGGACCCGCGTCGTCCGACGCCGACGAGGGCGTCGACAAAGCGATCGGTTACGGCGTCTCCTTGCTGCTTGAAACCGAGGCCGCCGACGGCGCCAAACGCCGTTTCGTATTCCGAACCGGCAAGTCCGACTCATTCGGCCATGACCGCCGCGCGGATCGCGCCGGCGACATCGTGCTCGCCTATGACACGTTCGGTTTGATTCCCGATTGCGTGCCGGCGCTCGACGTGGGCGTCATGGAGCCCGACGGCGGCTTCACCTCGCTCGAACGCGAAGGCGAGTTCTATCTGGTCACCGGCTATATCGAAGGGACTCCCTACGCGGACGATTTGAAGTCCATCGGACGCGACAAGCGCCTCGAGCAGCGGGATCGCGACCGCTGCCGCGCCTTGGCCGACTGGCTACTCGAGCTCCACCGCCAAAAGATCGACCAGCCTTCCGGATATCGCCGGGCGATTCGAGACTTGATCGGCCACGGCGAAGGGATCTTCGGACTCGTCGACAATTTTCCCGCCGACGCGCCCGGGGCCCCGCTCGAGCGCGTGCAGCGGCTCGAAGCGCGGTGCGTCGAATGGCGCGCGCGACTGCGCGACCGGTCCAGCCGCTTGCGGCGCACGCACGGCGACTTTCACCCCTTCAACATTCTCTTCACCCCAGCCGGAAAAGTCGCCGTGCTCGACGCCAGCCGCGGCGCGCAAGGCGACCCCGCCGACGACGTGGTGTGCCTGGCGATCAACTACGTTTTCTTCGCCCTGGAAAACCCAGGCTCGTGGGAAGCCGCTTTCCGGACTCTTTGGGACGACTTCTGGCGCCGCTACGCCGATTCCGCCGGCGATGACCAACTGCTCGATGCGGCGCCGCCCTATCTGGCCTGGCGCACCCTGGTGATGACGAATCCCAAGTGGTACCCGCATGTCGGCGAGCGCGAACGCGACCTGCTGCTGAGCTTTGCCGAATGACGCTTTGCAGCAAGGGCGTCTCGAACCCTCGCAAGCCGAGGAATTGTTCCGATGAGGGGAGCGGTCGTTTGGTTTACCGGACTGCCCGCGTCGGGCAAGACGACGCTGGCTCGCGGCGTGACCGACCAACTCCGCGAGCGTTCCCTGCCCTGTTGCTTGCTCGACAGCGACGAGTTCCGCGCCAAAGTCCTGCCCGACCTCGGCTATGACCCCGACGACCGCGGCGCCTTCTATCGCGCGCTGGCCGGCACGGCCGCGTTGCTGGCCCGCCAAGACCTGATCGTCTGCGTAGCGGCGACGGCGCCGCTGCGAGAATACCGCGTGCACGCTCGCCGCATCGCTCCGCGCTTCTTCGAGGTGTATGTGGGGACGGCGCTCGAGGTCTGCAAGCAGCGCGATCCCAAGGGCCTGTACCGCAAGGCGGCCGCGGGCGAGGTTTCCGGCCTGCCCGGCGTCGACGCCGCATACGAGCGCCCGCTGCAGCCCGAGTACGCGGCCTCCGGAGACGCGGCCGACGCCTCGGAAATCGTGCGCCGTCTCGTCGCCGCCCGCGCGTGATAGCCTGATTCGTTTGTCGAAGCGTCGCCGCCCTTCACGCCGGCCTGCAGCCGCCGAGCCGACTCCCCAGCCGACCGCCGATCCGCTCGATCCTGCGCGCGAACCGGCCCCCGCCGGCGGAGGCGCTTGGCGCTGGACCGCTGTCGCGCTGGCGTTTCTTTTCCTGTTCGGGTCGTACGCGAGCGAAATCGGCGACACCGATTTTTGGTGGCACCTCAAGACCGGCGAGTACCTGGTCAACCACTCCGCCCTGCCCTACCCGGATCCTTTCAGCTACACGGCCGATCATGGCGTGCCGTCGTATCCAGGCGAGCAGCGCGTTCGCCGTTTCAATCTTACTCACGAGTGGCTGGCGCAGGTCGTCTGGTACGGCCTCTGGGCCGTCGGCGGCTTTCCGGCCCTGGTGCTATGGAAGGCGGCGCTGCTGACGTTCTTCTCGGGCGCGGCCGGCTGGCTCGCATGGCGCCGCACGGGCAGCCTCACGGCGGGAGCGCTGGCGTCTCTGGCCGGCTATCCGATGATTCAGTTCTTCGCGGCCGATCGCCCGGCGCTCGTGTCGTTCGCTCTTGTCGCGGGGTTCACCCTGCTGCTGGAGCGATACCGCGAGCACGCGGACCGGCGCGTCCTGTTCGCCCTGCCGGTCTTGTCGTTGATCTGGGCGAATTGTCACGGCGGCTTTTTCTTGGGCTGGGTCGTGATGGGCGCCTACGCCCTTGCCGCTTGGAATGACGCACCCGATCAAGCGCAAGCCGCTTTGGATCGCCTGCGCCGCGGCGGCGCTCATCTCAGGCTTGAACCCCAACGGCTTCAACGTCATCCCCGTCCTGATCGACTACCGCAACAGCGCTCTCACGCGCACGCTCATCGAGTGGCGCAGCCCTGGCCCGTGGGGCCCGCCTTACGTGTTCCAAGTGCTGCTCTACAGCGCCGCGGCGGTCATGCTCTGGCGGCGCCGCCGCGTGCGAGCCGCCGATTGGCTGCTGCTGATCGCCTTCGGCGCCGCCGGCATGACGGCGTTTCGCAACACCGCCTTCGTCGCCTTCTTCGCGCCGATCTACCTAGCGACTTACGGCTGGCCGCCGTTGACCGCCAAGTTCCGCGCGCTCGATACGGTGACAGCTCCGGCGGCCGCCGTCTTGGCGGGCCTGTTGCTCGCTTGGAAGCTTTCCTACGGCGGTCTGTTCCAACTGCGGGTCGCCGAATGGAAGTTTCCCGTCGGCGCAGCGCACTTCGTCGCCGAGAAGGCGCCGGACGCCCGCATCTGGAACACCTATGAATACGGCGGTTACTTGATCTGGGCTCTCGGCCCCCGTCAGAAGACCTTCATCGACGGACGCGCGCTGAACGAATCCGTCTATCGCGACTACCGCGAGATGCTGCGCGCGCGCCCCAAGAATCGGCATTTGTTCGACGACTACGGCGTCGACTTGATCGTGACCAACTCGTTCGAGTTCGTCTCGGGCGTGCTGTACCCGCTCGTCACGACCCTGGCCACTTCACAAGAATCGGGCTGGGAGCTGGTCTACCAAGACGCCCAAGCGCTGGTCTTTGCGCGGGTAAGCGACAAGAACAGTGCGCTGATCGCTGAGAATCGGCTCGACAAGAGCGCCGTCTTCGATCACCTCGAAGCGGCCTGCAGCACCTACATCGCGCACGACGCCAGCCTCCCGCGCTGCGCCCGTACGCTTGGGCTGCTGTTCGCCAAACGCGGCCAGCCAGAGAAGGCCGTCGGGGCGCTGCGCACCTACCGGCGGCTCTGGCCCGACCCGGATCCGCCGATCGACGCCGCCCTGGCGAACCTCAGCCGGTAAGCACGCCGAGCTACCATGGGAGCCCGCGCCGAATCCGGAGGAAGTCAACGTAACACGCTCGGCGCGGGGGCCGTCCAACTAATTGTTGCGCCCGGAGCTAGAAGGAGAAGAAGAGATGCAGGTTCGTCCCTTCCGACAACTGTTTGGTTTCGCTGCGGCCGTATTGGTCTTGGGCTGGGCGAGTTTCTCGCTCCAGGCCGCTACTCTGGATGAGGCCGCTGCGCTATTCAAAGCGCATAACTTCCCGGCCGCCGAGTCGGCCTTCGCGAGCGTCGCGAACGAGCAACCCGATAACGGCGCCGCCTACGCCTACTGGGCTCTCACGCTTGCGGAATTGCAGCGCAACGATGACGCCCGCGCCAAGCTCGACAAGGCTCGCGAGCTCAACGCGCCGGTCGATATCGTCAAGACCGCCGAAGCGCGTCTCGATTTGGGTGCGCAACAGCCGGATCAAGCCCTGGCAAAATTGAACGAGGCGCTGGCCGCCAACCCGGACAGCGCGTTGGCCCTGCACTATCGCGGTTTGGCGTATGCCAACAAGCGCGACTATGCAAAAGCGTCGGAGGATCTCGAACGCTCCCTCGAGCTCGACCCGGCTTTCCCTTATTCGCACTACTACCTCGGCATGGCCTACAACGGGATGCGTCGTCCCGATAAGGCTCTGTCGAACTTGCAGCAGTTTGTTCAGCAGGCGCCTGACGCCCCGGACGCCGACAAGGTTCGCTCGCTACTCCGATCGTTCAAATAGAGCAAAGAGCGCTGGATGGCGGCAATCGCATCGCTGGTAGTTCTGGTTTTCCTCACGCTGTCGGCGGGGATTCTTCATATCCCCGCCGTTCGCGAATTCGCGCTGGAGCGCGGCCAAGGCTACCTTCTCGATCAGCGTGACATCGACCTCGAATCCAGCAATTTCGACTACAACCTCTTCACCGGCTCCTCGACCCTCGAGAACGTCGTCATCCGCTCCCCGGAAGCCCCTCCGGGAGCGCCCCCGTTCTTCACGGCTCGGCGAGTCGAGGTCAATCTCGGCCTGACCAACCTCATCGCGGGCGTCTTCGACGTTCAGCAGGCCCGCATCGTGGACGGCCAAGTGCAGGTCGTCTACGACGCCCAAGGCCGCTCGAACGTACCGAACTTCGGCGGCAAGCAGGGCAACCAAAACAGCGGCGGCGGCTCTCCTTTTAAGTTCGTAATCGAGGATTTCCGCGGTTCAGGCCCGCTGCTCCGCTACGCCGACCTGGAAGCGAAGCGCGAGGTCGCGATTCATGATTGGAGCCTCGCGATCAAGGGCCAAAACCCCGGCGGCCCGCACACGATCAGCTTCTCGACGCAAAACCAAGGCGAGCTGACGCTCGACGATCAGCGCTTCCCGTTGCGCATCACGGAGTCCGAGATGCGGCTGACGCCCGCCGACCTGCAAATTGACGCGCTGGCGCTGCGAGTCGGGGCGTCGAACGTGCGCGTGCAGGGCTCGATCAAGAACCTCGACGATCCTATCTTCGATCTCACGACCAGCGGCCGAATCAAGCTCGCCGACTGGGCCGAATTGGCCGGCTACGAACAGCTCCAAGGCGACGCCGAGTTTTCGGGAACCGTCAAGCGCCGCTGGGCGCGGCTGCTGGCCGACCTGAAGGTAACGGCGACCGACCTCGGCCTCGACCCGCAGGCCCGCGCCGAGATGACCCTCAACTACTCGCGCGCGGACGAGCGCGTGGCGCTTCCCGATCTCACGTTGACGAGCACGCGCGGCCGCTTCGACGGCAATGCGACGCTCTTCTTCGACGATTCGCAAACCAGCACCGCGAGCGGGGCCTTCGAACGCCTCGACACGGCCTTTTTCTCGCGTCTGTTCGACTCTCCTTATGTAGTGGCCTCGCGCGCGTCGGGCCGCCTGCAGGCGAGCTGGCCGGGACTCGAGTTCAAGCAGGCGACCGCTCAAGGACAAGCGACGCTGCAAGCCGCGGCGCAAGAGCCGCGCGAAGGCTTCTTGCCCGCGTCAGGGTCCGTCCGGTTTAGCCGCGGCCCCGCAGGCGGCATCGACGCGACGCTCAGCGGCCTCCAAGCTTTGGGCGCCGCGGTTTCGGGTCGAGCGACCGTTGCTTCCGGAGGCCAACTCAACGCCGACCTTCAAGCGTCGATGGACGATCTCGGGCGGACCGTCCATAACGTTCGCGTCCTCACCGGTTCCGCCCAACCCGACGACGAACGGCAGCCTCTCGAGGGCCCAGCCAGTCTGACCGCGTCGCTCAGCGGCACGATCGACAACCCTCAGGCCGACGTGACGTTCCGCTCCGACAATCTGCGCGCCGGTCCGATCGAGAACATGGCTCTCGACGCCAAAGCCGCGGCCAGCAAAGCCGCCGTCGATTTTCAATCGATCACCGCGCGCTGGCAAGAGCGCACTTTCCACGCCAGCGGCCGTCTCGGGTTCGAGGGCGAAAGTCCGTCGCTCGACTTCACCGCGACGGCGGACCGCTTCCCCGCCGAGGCGCTGGCCGCCGTCGCCGGCTCCGAAGACGCCGGCGTCACGGGCGAAGTGTCTCTCGACGCCTCCGTCAACGGCACGATCGCGGCGCCGGAAGCCTCGTTCCAAGTCTCAATCGACGGGCTGCACGCCTACAACGAAGACTGGGGCCGTTTGGCGGCCGACGGCCGTTTCATCGACGCGCGGCTCGTTCTCAATGATTTGACGATCAACAAGCCGGACGCCGCCGGGACGATCCAAGCATCCGGCTCCTACGACATCGATGCAAAGTCGGCGAACGTCGAGCTCGCCGCCCGGCAGTTCACGCTGCAGCATTTGAATCTACCCGGCGCTCCGACGATTCAGGGGACGATCAATCTCGAGGGGACCGCATCAGGAACGCTCGACAACCCGACCGCTCAAGCGACACTGCAAGCCTCGAATCTCGAGGTCGGCGACTTCGCGGCCGGCGACATCAGCGGCGACGCGTCGCTGAGCGATCAATCGCTGAAGTGGAACCTGGCGGCGCCGGCCTTCGGCTTCGAAGGCAGCGGCCAAGGGCCGTTGACGGCGCCCTACCCGGTCGAGTTCCAAGCGACGCTGACGAATTTCCAGCCTGCGAAGTTTCGGCCGGGCCTGCCTCCTTCGACCGTCTCGGGACAAGTGTCCGGAACCGTGCCGCTCAGCGACCCGGAGCAGGCCGACGTGACAGCGGAGCTGAGCCGGACGCAAGTGGAAGCGGCCGGCCAGCAGATCGTGAACGCCGAGCCCATACGCTTCTCCTACCGCGACCGGAGTTTCGACATCGAGTCGCTCACGCTCCAGACTTCTCAGGGCAAGCTTTCCGCCAGCGGCATCTTGCCTCTCGAGGGAGAAACAACCCAGGGCCTCAAGATCGACGGCAACTTCAGCCTCGAACTGATTCGCCTCCTGACCGGCAAGGGCGTCGACGAATTGTTCCTGCTTGGCCTCGCCGAGATCCACGGCGGCGTGACGGGCAGCATCAAGCAGCCCAAGCCCGACATCAACATCACGCTCGAGGACGCCGTCATCCTCAGCCCCGCCATGCTGCAACCCGTGATCAACGCCGACATCACCGCGCACGCCGGCGAAGATGGCATCGAGCTGCAAAGCGTCGATGCGGAGTGGACTCGCGCCCACATTACGGGACAGGGCCTCGTCCCCTATCCCCTCATCGGCGTCGACTTCATCGGCTCCGGCGATCTAGACCAGCCGGCCCGGCTGCAGGCGAAGCTCGAAGGCCTCAACCTCGACGTGCTCGAGATCGGCCCCAACGGCTTTGGAGGCCAGGCGTCCGCCGATCTCAACCTCGAGGCCGCGCAACTGGAGCCCGATGCGATCACCGGCAGCCTGGTTCTCCCCAGCCTCACGCTGCATATGAGGGAGCTGGCGCTGAAGGAAACGGAGCCTGCGACGATTCGGCTCGAAGGCGGCGCGGCGCACATCGAGTCCTTCAACCTCGAAGGCCCGGAATCGAAATTCGTCGTTTCAGGCGATGTCAAGTATGCGCCCGAGGTCGCCTTTGACCTTCGCGCCGACATCGAGGCTGACGCGGGCATCGCCAACTACATCGTCGAAGAGGCCACTTTCCGCGGGCCTGCGGAGTTGCACGCGACGATCCAAGGCACGCCCGACGACCCGCGCCTCGACGGTTCGTTCACGCTGACCAACGGAGGCTTCGCGATACCGGATCCGCAGGTCGCAGCCGAGGATCTGCAGGTTCAGCTCGCGCTCTCGCGCGACAAGATCAGCATTGAGAAATTCACCGGAATACTGAACGGCGGCGATTTCGAGGCGTCCGGCGACATCGGAATCGGTGAAGACTTCGCGATCCTGCCGGACTTGGAGGTGAAGGCCTCCGAAATGTTCCTCGAGCCCATCCAGGGTCTGCGCACGGCAACCCATTTCGACCTCAAATTCACCTCGCCGGAAAAGGACCGCAATCTGCTTACCGGCGACTTTGTCATCGAGGAGGGCTCTTACAGAGAGAACCTCGACCTGCAAGCTCAACTAGGCACGTTTCTCCGGAGCACGAATCCTGTGCTCATCGGCGAGCCGAACCCGTTCCTCGAAAAGCTGCACTTCGAAGTCAACGTTCGCACCGAGAACCCCATCGTCGTCGACAACAATCTGGCCCAACTCGAGGCCTCGCTCGACGTGCGCCTGGTCGGCACATACTACCGCCCCTCGCTGTTAGGGCGCGCGACGCTCGAGGAGGGAGGCGAAGTGCGGCTCGCCGAAAACCGATACGTGATCGATCAGGGCATGGTCGAATTCACCAACGAAAACCGCATTCATCCGGACTTAACGCTCACCGCCCTCACCGAAGTCGCAGGACACGAAATCACGTTGCGCGCCACCGGGCCCCTCGACGATCTCGATACTCAGCTCACGTCCGACTCCGGCCTGAGCGAGCCCGACATCGTCTCGCTGCTCGTCACGGGCCGCACGCTCGATCAAGCCCGGGAATCGGGCGGCATGAACATCGCCCGCGAGCAGGCTCTCTCATTCCTCGCCGGCACCGTCGGCAGCGGCCTCTCGCAAAGGGCGGAAAGCTCTCTGGGGCTGACGGAGGTTCGCATCGAGCCCAACTTGATTTCAGGCGAGGAAGACCCGAGCGCGCGTCTGACGATCGGGCAACGCATCACCCGCCAGCTCGAGTTGATCTATTCGATGAACCTGACGGATTCCAACGATCAGATCTTCATCACCGAATATGACATTAACCGCCGCTTCAACGCGCGGGCCGTCAAGCAGAGCGACAACTCCTATCGTTTGGACTTCCGCCATGATCTGCGGTTCGGGCTCGGAAACGATCGGCAAGAATCGAAAAACGCGAAGAAGAAGACGATTCGCAAGATCGAGATCGCCGGCGACCCGAAGATGACCGAAGCCGAGGTTCTCGACACTTTGGGCATCAAGGCGGGCGATAAATTCGACTTCTTTCAGATTCGTCGCAAGATCGACAAGCTCGAGAAGCGCTATCGCAAGGAAGACCGCCTGCAAGCCCACGTCCGGCTGCGCCGACAGGAAGAGGGCGATCAGGTCGACCTAAATTTCAAGATCGATGCAGGTCCCAAGGTTCAATTCGTCTTCTTTCCCGATGAACCGCCGGGCGGCGTGCGCGGCGATGTCCGCCAAGCGTGGAGCGACGGCGTCTTCGAAACGCAGCGTCTCGACGACGCCAAGCGCGAGGTCCTTTCTTGGCTGGTTTCCGAGCACTACTACGAGGCTGAAATCAACGCCTCGGTCGAACAACCGGAAGCCGACGTCTCGCGCGTCAACATCAACATCGAGAAGGGCGTCCGCTTCAACGAGCTCGAAATTCGATTTCCAGGCGCGGCCGGCATCGAGCCCGACGATCTGCGCCGTGTGCTCGACGCGGTCAACCTGAGCCAACGGCTGCGCGCGCGGCCCCGCGAAGCCGAAGACGCGCTCAAGCGCTATTACTCCCAAAACGGTTATCTGGACGCCGAGATCGAGCGTCCCGACATGCAACTCGACGCCGACACCGGCAGCGCAATCGGCACCATTGCGGTCAAAGAAGGGCCGTTGTACCACGTCGGCGGCATCACTTTCACAGGCGTCGTTTCGCTCGACCTGCAAACGCTCGAGCGAACTCTTGCCGTCGAGACGGGACATCCCGCCTATACGCCTGAATATCTCCGCCAAGCCACGCGGACGATCGAAGAATATTATTGGGATCGCGGATTCAACGACGTCGTCGTCAACTTCCTGCTGACCCGCCGCCCCTCCGCCGGTCTGGTCGACATCGAGTTTCAAGTCGAAGAGGGCAAGCAGGACATCGTTCGCGAGATCAACATCAGCGGCAACAAATTCGTCAGCACCAACTTCATTCGGCGCCGGCTCGTCTTTGACCGAGGACAAGGACTGACGCCCGATGTGGCCGACCGCTCGAGGCGCCGCCTGTATAAAACGCAAGCCTTCGCGCTCGTCGACTTCAACAAAGAGCCGATCGAGTTCGAAGGGGCTCCGCCGACGGAAAACTCGTTGCGGGTCAACCTGGGCGTGCGTGAGGTCCCGCCCTACCGCATTCGCTACGGCGGCTTCTACGACACTGACCGCGGCCCCGGCGCGATCCTCGACGTCGACAATCGCAATGTGCTCGGCTCGGCGCGCTGGCTCGGCCTGCGCGCTCGCTATGACAGCAATTTGAAAGAAGGACGCCTGTACTTCAACCAGCCGTTACTCCATGGTCTACCGATCCAGACGACTTCGTCGCTCTATCGCAGCCGCGAGTACACGGACCTGTTCATTACGGACCGCACCGGCGCTTCGGTGCAGGAAGAGGTCGAGTTCCGACGCCGCTTTATTTGGAACTACGGCTACCGCTACGAGCGAACTCGCACCTTCGAGCGAAATCCGGATCCGCTGTTCCCGTTCGACGTCACCGTCGATGTCGCTCCGTTGACCTCGAGCCTGACGTTCGATTCACGCGACTCGCTGCTCGACGCCACCCGCGGACGCTTCATTTCGCAAGCTTTCGAGTACGCCCCCGCGACCTTGGGCTCCGACGTTCGCTACATCAAATACTTCGGTCAGTATTTCGACTACTATTCGCTGATCGACGCCAAGCCCCAACCTTTCGAAACCAAACCCCAGAAGCCGCGCCTGCTGTATGCGGGGGGTGTGCGGCTCGGCCTCGCGAAAGGGTTGGGAGGCCAAGACCTGATCGTCAGCGAGCGCTTCCTCGCCGGCGGCGGCACAACCGTTCGAGGCTTCCAACAAGACAAGCTCGGCCCCCAAGACATTTTCGGCAATGCACTGGGCGGCGATGCGGTGTTCGTCGTCAACAATGAGCTGCGCTTCCCCCTGGTTAGCGTGTTCGAAGGCGTCAGCTTCGTCGACCTGGGCAACGTCTATGAAAAGGCGGCCGACTTCAACCCAACCGATGTCCGCGCCACCGCCGGCCTCGGCCTGCGTCTGCGCACGCCGTTCTTCCTGCTGCGCGCGGACTATGGCTGGAAGCTCGATCGCAAGCCCGGCGAAAGCAGCGGCGCGTTCTTCTTCAGCATCGGCCAAGCCTTCTAGAGGGTGGGTCGCCGCTAGCCCAACAAGCGCTTCAGAGTGGCAACCAGCTCGGCTCGCGGCACTTCCTGCTGGCCGAAGCGCGACGCCTTCCACTCTTCGTGGTCGCTGACTTCGTCGGCCTTTTCGCGCCCTTCCGCCATTTCTTTGACCGTCACGACGTTGCGAGCCGCCTCGTCCTCGCCCATCAGCACGACGTAGGGGATCTCGAGCCGATCCGCGCGCTGAAGCTGTTTGCCGAGCTTCTTGGGACGCCCGACGTGGATCTCCGCGCGAATGCCGGCTCGGCGCAGCTCGAACGCGATCTCCAGGTACTGCCGCATCAGCGACTTGTCCATCGTCGCGACGAAAACCTGCGCGGTCGTCTTCGACGTGCGCACGCGCTTCAAGTGGATCAATGCCGCCAGCAGCCGATCGACGCCGATCGAAGCGCCCGTCGCCGGAATCGCCGGACCGCCGAAGCGCGTCACCAAGTTGTCGTAACGCCCGCCGCCGAAAACCGAGCCGAACTCCGGGGCATCGAGCAAGTTCGCCTCGAACACAGGCCCGGTGTAATACGCCAAGCCGCGCGCGATGCTGACGTCCAGCATCACCCGGTCGCTCGCGTAGCCCAGCGCCTCCAGATGGCTTGAAATCTCGCCGATCTCAGCCAGCGTTTCCTCGGCGCCTTCGACGCTCCCCAACAAATGGCCCACGGCGGCGATCACGGCCTCCCGGTCGTCTCCGCCGATTGACAAGAACCTCTCGATCTTCTCGACTTGATCGCCGGCCAGCCCCAGCCCCCGGATCGGCGCGCCGGATTCGTCGGTATAGCCGCTCGTCAGCTCGAGCTTCACCTTGTCGAGGCCGATCTTGTCGAGCTTGTCGAGCACGCGCAACACCTCGACGCCTTGCTCCTGGTCGATGCCGGCGTGCCGCAGCAGCAGGTCGAGGATCTTGCGGCTCGAGAAGCGTACGCGGTAGCCGCCGACTTTCAGCGCTTCGAGCGTGTCGCACATCGCCGCCATGATCTCGACGTCGGCGATCTCCGACGGCGCCCCGACCGAGTCGATGTCGAACTGCATGAATTGGCGGAAGCGCCCCGGCGCCGGCTTGTCCGCGCGCCACACGGGCGAGACTTGATAACGCCGAAAGGGAAACTCGATGTCCTGGTACTGCGAGACGACCCTCGACAGCGGGACGGTGAGGTCGAAGCGCAGCCCGAGCTCCTCTTCCTCGGGATTGGTCACGCGGAAAATCGACTGCTGGGCCTCCTGCCCGGCCGATCCCGACAGCACGTCGAGATATTCGACCGCCGGCGTGTCCAGCGGCGAAAAGCCGTAGTTTTCGTACACGCCGCGAATCGTGTCGAGCATGCGCTGCCGCGGCAGCATTTCTTCCGGCAATAGGTCGCGCAACCCGCGCGACAGCCGCGCCTGAACCTTCGTCTTCTTCAAATCGCCCAGCGTAGCATGGGCTCGGAACTACCGTTTCACTTGAAGCATCGCGGCAAGTCGGCCACCGAATCGAGCACGAAATCCGGCTTCACATCTCCGTCGAGATCGGACTCCCGAAATTTGCCCGTCCGCACCAAGGCCGCCTGGAAGCCGGCCCGCTGCGCGCCGCCGACGTCGCCGCGAATGTCGTCGCCGATCATCAGGATTTCCGCGGGTTCGAGGCCCAGCTTGGCGGCCGCCGCGTCGAAAAACGGCTTTGCGGGCTTGCCGAGGACGACGGCCTCGCGATCCGCGGCATGCTCGAGCGCGACGACAAACGGCGCGACATCGAGGGAGATGCCGCCGGGCGCGCGCCAATAGCGCGTCATCCCCAGTGCGATGAGCTTCGCATCCGGGTTGGAATGGAGCAGCCGGAAGGCCCGGTTCAGGGTCCTGAAGTCCCAACCCTCGCCCAGGTCGCCGATCACCACCGCCGCCGCACCTTCCTCGGAGTCGCCGGGCGTAAGCTCGAGGCCGGCGAACTCCCCCTCGAGTCGCGTCAGGCACGAACAGCGCGACGGGGCCGGTCCCGCGCTCACCGAGCCAAGAGGAAGCGGCGGCCGCCGGCGTCCAGATGTCGGACTCGCGAGCCGCGATGCCGAACCGGATCAGCTTGTCCGCCAGCGCCGATCGCGGCTTCGAGGTCGTATTGGTGACAAACAAATGCGGAATGCCGCGCTCGCGCACCCAGGCGACAGCCTCGGCGGCGCCGGGAATCGGCTGGTCGGCGTTGTAGATGACGCCGTCGAGATCAAAAAGGAGACCAGTCATGGGTTACGTGTCTTTCAACGTCGGCTATCCAGTATCTGGTCATAAGTCCGACGCCGCCCTCCCCGCGCCTCCAGCAGCGGTAAAGCCCCGTATTTCGCGGCCTCCGACCACCAGAGCGTTTTCATCTCGGCGAGCTTGTCAGGGTTCTGCGAGGCCAGATTGGCCGTCTCGCTGAAGTCCGTGTTCAAGTTGTAGAGCTCCCAACGATCGCTGGAGAAGTCGGTTCCGGGCCGGTGAAAAGCCAGCGCCTTCCAGCCCTGGTGATAGATCGAACGGCTGCCCCACAGCTCGAAGTACTGGGTGTCGCGCGGGGCCGGGGCGTGGGCGTCGGTGAAGGTCGCCCGAATGCTCTTGCCGTGCAGCGGCATCTGGCAGACGCCGTCGTAGACTTGCGGCGCCTCCAAGCCCGCCGCATCGAGAGCGGTCGGCGTGATGTCGATGATATCGAGGAATTGGCGGCGTAGACCCGGTCGGCGAATCTCCCGCGGCCACGAAATGATCAGGGGCGTTTGTACGCCGCCGTTGAAGGGCCAGAGCTTGTAGTACTTGAACGGGGCGCTCGAGGCCATCGCCCAGGCGCGCTGGTAGAGCGGCTCGGAGCTCGGCGACCCGAGCTCGTCGAGGTGTTCGTACATCTCGTGCACCGTCATGCGGTCGCCGTAGGGGTGCGCGAAGTTACCCTCCGGCCCGGCTTCAGGCGCGCCGCCGTTGTCCGACAGCAGGCAGATCAAGGTGTTGTCGAATTTATCGTTTTGCTTGAGGAACTCGATCAGACGGCCGATCTGCTCGTCGGTGTGTTCGGCGTACCCTGCATAGGCGGCCATGAATCGGGCGTAGACGGTGCGCTCCTCATCGCTGAGGTCGTCCCACGCCGGATCGCCGGGGTTGCGCGGCGGCAGCTCCGTGCCCGGCGGGATGACGCCGAGCTCGAGCTGACGGCGATAGCGTCGCTCGCGGATCACGTCCCACCCCGACGTGAAGGCGCCTTTGTATTTCTCGATGTAGCGCTTGGGAACCTGGATGGGCGCATGCAGCGCGCCGAACGCGAGGTAGAGAAAGAACGGTTTGCCTGCGTCGGCGGTGAGATTGGCGCTGAGCGCCTCGATTGATTTGTCGACGATGTCTTCGGAGAAGTGATAGTCCGGCCGGGCGGGCGGCTTCACGGCGTGGTTGTCGTCGACCAGGGCGGGCTTGTATTGGTCGGTCCATCCGGAGAGGAAGCCGTAGAAGCGGTCGAAGCCTTTCTGGAGCGGCCAATGCGAGCGGTCGCCGTTGGGCGCCATGTCCTCTTTGGGAACCAGATGCCACTTCCCGGCGGCCATCGTGCTGTAGCCTTCGCGGCTGAGGATCTGAGCCAGGTTCGCCGCGGCCGGAGTGACGCGGCCGCGAGTATGCGGATATCCCTGGTCGCCTCCGGGCAGCTCTTTCATGCCGACCGAATGCGAGTTGCGTCCCGTGAGAAGCGATGCGCGCGACGGAGAGCAGACGGCCTTGGAATGAAAATTGTTGTAGAGCAGGCCTTGCGCCGCCAGCGCATCGATGTTGGGCGTATGCACTTGCGATCCATAGCAACCGAGATCGCCGAAACCGGTGTCGTCGAGAACGATGTACACGATGTTGGGGCTGCCGGCTTTGGCGGTTATGGGCTGCAGCGGATCGGGCGTCGAGTCGGCGGCGGTGCGCCCGATGACGCCGTGGAAGTCGTCAACGGCGGAGCCGCTCGGACAGCTTTGCTGCGCTTGGAGCGATTCGGCGAGGGCTGGCGCCGCAAGGCCCGCGCGGAAGAGCGCGGGAAGAGATCGCGCCGGGAGAGCGTCGGTCGGTTCGTTTGTTTCACGGCAGTCTTTCAGGGTAAACGTGAACGGCTCGCAGTGAGGGACGAACGATGGACTGGCGCCGCCCGCCCCGCGAAAGACGATGAATCCTTCGGACGTGCGTCTCCCGGTTGCTCGGAGGCCCTTGATTTCACAGACAAGAGTTTGCGCAGAACTGTCCGGCTCTTCGGCGCGCGGGCGCGGCGTCAGCACATCCGAGCCAAGTATTGGGAGAAGCTGACGTACGCGAGAGAGGAAGACCTTGATCGTCGCCGCATTCATCGAATTGAGCGAGATTCTCGCAAAGTCACGACTGAAAAGGCGGTGGGCAGACCCTGCGGACCAAAGAATCGGCCTGCGGCAGGGCTGGAGCCGCGCGCCACGGTTCGCCGTTCACCTAACTGCTACAGCACGCCTAAGATCCAGCCTTCTTCGTCTTCGACGATCCGGCGCTGTTCGCTTGTCAGCGTCCGTGGGCCGGCGAAGTAGGGCGCCAACTCGCCGGCGCAGTCCCAGGCGGCGAACAGACGAGCCAGGGCTTGCACTTGCTGGGAGTCTTTCACCTGCCCCGGAGTCGGGCTGAGCCGCGCCAGCGATGGGTAGACCTCCGCGAGGACGACTTGGCGCCCAACCGGAACCTTGAGACCCGTTTCGAAAGGCCACACGGCCGCGCGGCCGGCGAGGTGACCGTGAAGCTCAGCGACACGCGGGATCCCGACCAAGGCCTGCGAGCCGACCGCGCCCGCGGTGAACAGCTTCCACACCGGCTGCGGTCCCCTCGTCCGCTTTTCGCAAATGCGGAAGTCGGGAAGATCGGCCGGCGAGGCGTCGACCTTCCGCGGGCCCAGGCATGCGTGTTCCCAGCGTTTCGGGCAGCCCCAGAACGGGCCTCGCCCGCCGCTGAGCTCGCGGTTCAACTGCGCGGCGATTTGGAAGCGGTTGCTACGGTTTTTTTCGTCGTCCTCGATTGCGCCGCGCAGCCGACTCCACATCGATCGCCAAGGGTCGCCCGGCAGCCCGAGCGCCCGGGCCGTTCCGCACGGGTAGCCGAAGGCGAAATCGAAGCCGACCAGGGCGCGCCGTCGCGCGTCGGCCTCGCGAGCCAGGATCTTCGCCAGAGAGTCGATCGCCGCGGCGCGCGTGCGAGGGTTTTCGAGGATTTCGACGGCGCCGGCCGCGCCGATCCAGATGCTATCCTTGCCCCGCTTGGGAGTGTTTGAGGCGCTCCAATCAACAATGATGTAACTGTCGAAGAGCGACATTGAACTTCATGAAAACACAAATCTTGGCGCTCCTCCTAGCCATTTGTCCCGCCGCGGTCGCGCAGCCCGACGCCGAGCTCCTGTTTCCGCTCGAAGATTGGCACAATCACTCCTCGTCGATCGCCCAGTTGCCCGACGGAAGTTTCCTCGCCGTCTGGTTCCACGGCTCCGGCGAACGCCGCGCCGACGACGTCAAGATTCTCGGCGCACGGCTCCCATCGCAAGGCAAGCAGTGGACGCAGCCCTTCACGATGGCCGATTATCCCGGCTTTCCCGACACCAATACGGTCGTGTATGTCGACTCGCGACAACGCCTCTGGCACTTTTGGATGACGTTCATCGCGAACGAAGTGAATACGACGATCCTGAACCAACGGGTCGCAACGGAGTACCTGTTGCCGACCGCGCCGCTGCGTTGGGATCGCCAGGAGAACCTGCTGCTGCGCCCGGATCTGAACGGCTTCGCGGAGAAGATCCGCCGCACGGTCAAGCAAGAGCCGAACCGGAATTGGGGGAACTTGGTCGCCAAGGCCGCGGACAAGTACACGGCGCGCACCGGCTGGATGGTGCGCACCCACCCTTTGGAGCTGCCGTCCGGGCGCATGCTGCTGGGCCTCTATTCAGACGTTTACGACCTTTCGATCGCGGCGATCAGCGACGATCATGGCGCGACGTGGCGGGCGAGCGAGCCGATCGTCGGCAGCGGCGCGGTGCAGCCGAGCTTCGTGCAAAGGCGCGACGGCGCAATTGTCGCGTTCATGCGCGACAACGGACCGCCGCCCAAGCGCGTGATGATGAGCATCTCGATGGACGAAGGGGAGACGTGGGGCCCGGTCGTCGACATCGTGCTGCCCAACCCCGGGTCGAGCGTCGAGGCCGTTCGCCTCGCGAGCGGCCGCTGGCTAATGGCTTACAACGACACCGAGCAGGGGCGTCATTCGCTAGCGGTGTCCCTGTCGGAGGACGATGGTAAGACCTGGCCCAAGACCCGTCACCTCGAGTCGGCCGAGCCGGGGCAAGGGTCGTTCAGCTATCCGTCGGTGATCCAAGCCGCCGACGGGTCGATTCATGTGACATACAGCTATTCGTTGCCCGAACAAGAGGGGAGGCGGCGCGAGGCGATCAAGCACGCCCGTTTTCCGGAAAGTTGGGCCCTGGGGGGCGGCGAATAAGCCGGAGCTCAGTTCGCTTGAAGCTCTTCGAGCGCTGCCGGTTCGGAGTCGAAGATCTTGATGACCTTATCGAGCCCGGTGACTTTGAGCAGCGTGCGCAGTGTGGACTGCGCTTCGCATAGCGCCAGAATTCCGCCTGCGGCCGTGACGTTCTTGTAGGAGTCGGCGATCTCTCCCAGGCCCGACGAATCGACGTAGGTGAGGCCGGAAAGGTTGAGCAAGATCGTGCTGGAGCCGCCTTCGAGCGCTCCATTGATAGCCTTGCGGAGCGCCAAGTCGCCGCCGCCCAAAGCCATGCGCCCTTCGGGGCTGAGAACGGTGACTCCCGACGACTCACGGGTTTCAATGTTCACTGCCGATTCACCTCATCTCCCAACTGAAGCGGCTATGCTAGCACGCCGCGACAGCGCGCGATCAGGAGGTCTCAGAGGCCGACGGCGATGTCGACCATGTCGCTGATCGCGTTGCCGGTGACAATGCTCACGGGCACCGCGGCGCCGACGAAGACCGTCTGCGGAATCGTGACGTTGACCTGATAGAGCCCGACGAAGCCCGGAGCGGCGCCGGAAAACAGGACTTCTCCCGCCTCTCCGCCGAATTCCACGATTGGAGCGGAGGTGACGGCGAAGGGCGGCGCGCTGGGGCCGGCGGCGCCGTCCGCGAACGCCGGGTCGGTCACGCCCAGACCCGTCAGGAAGATAATGACGGTTTGGCCGGGGCTGGCCGGATTTTGTTCGGAGATGAGCTGGAAATTGGCGTCAGTGATGATGCCGGCGCCGTAGCCCGCCTGCGTCAACGAGAAGATTCCCGGGCTGGTGGAGGAAACCGGAACGCTGACCGTGTTCGAAGTTTGTCCGTTGTTCATGACAACGACGGCGGCGTCCTCGCCTGCGACGCTGAACGGCGCTTGCAGGTTGATCTGATTCTGTGAAACGAAGAAGAGCGGCGCGAGGACCCCGTCGACGGTGACCGACACGCCCGCGAGCTGCGTGGGCAATGGGACGGCCTCCGCCTTCAAGCCTTTGGGCGCAAGGTTGGAACCGAAGATGGACACCAACGCGCCGGGAGAGATCGGCGAAGTCGCGGGCGCAAACGACGCCGCGTTGAGCACGCCCAGCGGTTGGATGTAGACGCCCGCGCCTGAAAACGACGGGACGCGCACGCCAAAGCTGACGCCGTGGAAGTCGTAGAACGCGTCGGGCTGCTGGACTTCGGCGGCGACGAACAGCGGCGCGTCGGCGGCGGTTCCGCCGAGCGCGAAGTTGGTGACCTCGGGCGAAGGGAAGCCGCGCAAGTAGCCTGCGCCGTCGGAGGAGATGCCGTACGATTGGACGACCGCGAAATCGAACGTCGTAGTTGCGCCGTTGACGGCGATCCGTTCGCCAAGCTGCGCCACAGCGACGTCATTCGCCCGCAGGCTGCCGACGGCGCCGGTGTAAGAGCTGTTCGGAGGATCGGCGAGCAACTCGACGATCCAGTAGGTTCCATTGAACGATACGTTCGAGGCCCCTCCGGTCGGCTGCTTCACGCCGAGAAAAATATCGCGCGAACCGGCATCGGGACTCACTCCAAGAACGATCGCGCCGCTGGGGTCAGTGAAGATATTGAGCGACCCGTTGAGCAGCGAGGAGCTCGAGCCGAGCTGCAAGACTCCGGAACCGTCCGCGCCGAGCGTGTAGCTCGCGCCGGTGACGCTCTCAGAAAGCGGAATGTCGTCCTGGTCGGCGGCGTGACCATCGAGCGTGAAGCTGCTGAAGCCGCCTTGACCGTTCGCGTTCAAGAAAGCGATCGCGGTCTTGACGGCGGCGTCGTCGCCCTGGGGGAAGCGTAGGAACGAAGCCGCGTAAGCGCCGGACAGCGTGGCGGCGGAAGCGCCGGTCGGCCGCCGCACCGCTACCCAGATGTCCCGGGCCGTAAGATTTCCGACAGTAGAGCCAAGCAGTACGTCGCCGTTTTCTCCGTAACGAGCCTCCAGCGAAAAGAGTGGGTCGATGGGATTGGAAACCGTAAGAAAGCCGTTCGCGCCGAGGCTATAGGTTCCGTTGACGGCGGCCGCCGATGCCGCACCGGCGGCCGTTGCAAGTTGACCTTGCAAGGTGTAACCGCCGGCGCCGTCGAAGGTTATCACGCCGCCGATATTGCCGGCGTTGGACCCAAAGCCGGCCGCGTCAACCTCGATTCGCAAACCCACGAAATTGTAGTCACCGACGAGCGACGCGTTATTCAGTTCTTGGCCGAACAGGACGCAACTCGACAGCAGGAAGACGATCAAAAGGCGAGACATAAGGTATTTCACTAACGCAAATGGGGACGCGGACTTAGCGGGCTAGGCCGATTCGAGACCTAACAAGTTATCGTGACGTATCGGCACGCTCGCCGCAACCGCGACCGGCCATACGATCGTAAGGACATAAACCGCAACGGCGACGGAAAGTCGCGCAACTTCGTCACGACCCCGGGGTTTGAGCAACACAGCCGGAACGGGAAGGCGGCAAGGGGGCAGGCCGGAATGAATCGAGATAGATGGCTCTTGACCGCGGTCGTCTGCGCGGCCCTGCTGGCGTCGTTCGCCGGTCGCGGTGCGAAGGCTGACGGAGCCGAAACGCAGTACGGCGATTTAGATGACGCGTCCCTGACTCCGCTGCACGACCATGCGGCGTGCTCCTTTTTCGGCGCGAATCGCGAGCGATATCTGCAGGCTGGGTTGGGCTCCGAACTACGCACCGCGCAGATGCGCAGCGAGCTGACCCAGCAAGTCGTACAGAACCTCGGCGCCGTCACGCCGGCGCGCAGCCGCGGCGCCGCTTGGAAAAGTCAATTCGGAGGTTCGGGTCCGATTGCGGGCGACTCGATCGACGACTTCATCTTCGGCGCCCTGGAGCAAAAGGGAATACCCGCGGCGCCCACGACGACGGACGCCGAGTTCACGCGCCGCGTCACGCTCGATTTGATCGGACGCACGCCGACGCTGCAAGAATCGCTGGACTTTCTCGAAGACGCGGCGCCGGACAAGCGCGAGCGCTTGGTCGCGCGACTGCTCGACGATCCGCGCTGGGCCGACCGCTGGGCCATGTTCTTCGGCGACCTGTTCCGCAATACCCAGTTCACGGCGCAGGTCAATCGCTACCCCGGCGGGCGCGACGCGCTGCACCTGTTTCTCCTGCAATCGCTGCGCGACAACAAGCCTTACGACGAGTTGGCCCGCGAAATGATCCTGGGCGCGGGCTACAGCGACGGGCGCAACTGGCCGGCGGCGACCGATCGCGACTCGTCGCCCTTCGCATCGTTCGAAGCGTATCGCGCCTTCTTGGCGGACGAGCCGGTGCGGCCCAACGCGGCGAGCTATATCGTCGGCGGACGAACGACGGGCGGACCGGTCAACGACACCTACGACGCGATGGCGGTCAACATGGCGCGTGACTTTTTAGGCGTCACGCACATGGACTGCCTGCTGTGCCATGACGGGCTAGGCCATTTGGATTTGCTCAGCGCGTGGGGCACGCAGACCAAGCGCGCGGAGGCGTGGGGAGTGGCCGCCTTCTTCCAGCAAGTCGTCCTCGGACGGCCCGTGTACCGGCTGCCGGCGCGAGACGGCGAGGGCCAGGGCGCCATCGCCCCCTACTGGATCGTCACGGATTTGGCCGCCGGCCAAGTCTTGCGCAATCGCCGCGGTCAGACGCTCGCCGGCGAGTATCGCCTGAATACCGAGGACGGCAACCGGCCGGCGCGCCACGCCGCGTTGAACGGCGGCATCGAGGTCGTCGCGCCGCGCTACTTGAACGGCGAGGGCCCCCGCGCCGGCGAGCCCTATCGCGCCGCCCTCGGACGCCTGCTGACCGGGGATCGCCAATTCGCGCGGGCGGCGGTCAACTATGTCTGGGCCGAGTTCTTCGGCCGCGGCATCGTCGATCCGGTCGACCAGTTCGATTTGGCGCGTCTCGACCCGGCCTCTCCCCCGCCCGAGCCGTGGACCATCCAGCCCTCGAACCCGGAATTGTTGGAGCATCTGGCCGACGGCTTCATCACGAGCGGATTCGACTTAAAAGCCTTGATGCGCGATATCGCAACGTCACAGGCGTATCAGCTTTCGTCGCGCTACGACGGCGCCTGGAACGCCTCGTACGACCAATACTTCGCGCGCCATCAGGTGCGCCGGCTCGACGCCGAAGAGTTGCACGACTCGATCGTGGTCACCAGCGGCGTGCCCGTGATCTACACGACGACGCCGGCGATCGGTCCGACGCCGTTTGCGATGCGGTTTCCTGACGTGCAGGGCTTCCCGGTCGTCAACGGCCGCACCCGCGAGGAGGCCGAGGCGGCGGCGTCCTTCTTGGACGCCTTCTTTCGAGGTGATCGAGAGGAGACGCTCCGTAGCGGCGACGGCAGCATCTTGCAGGCGTTGCAGTTGATGAACAACCCGCTGGTGGTGACGCGAGTCAGCGCGAGCGCTTCGCAGGGCGCGCTGGCGAATTTGATGCGGCAGAACGACCAGACGCTGGTGGGCCTGCTCTACCTCGACGTGCTGGGACGAGTCGCCTCGCCTGAGGAACTGTCGACCGGAGTCGCGCATTTGCAAGGCGGCGAGCGCCAAGAGCGCGCCGAAGATTTGATGTGGTCGCTCTACAACAAGGTCGACTTCATCTACAACTACTGAACGGGAGCGCGCGAGATGACCGAGAAAGAACGCTTCGACAAATTGATCGCCAAACGGCCGCACCCGCACCAGGGCTTTGTCGATCGCCCGCACCTGTCGCGGCGACACTTCTTTCGCTCGACGACCGCGGGCCTCGGCGGTTACTTTCTCGCCGACATGATCGGCGCCGGGGAGACCGCGAAGGCCGCCGACGTGGAGGCGAAAGGCACGGCCAAGAACGTGATCTTCCTGTTCCTGCAAGGCGCGCCGAGCCACGTCGACACGTTCGACTTCAAGGAGACGCCGGGCGTCACGCCGGCCGACTTCGCTCCCGAGACGATCAACGGCATGCGCTTCCCGGTCGGACTGCTGCGCGACACGGCGGCGGTGCTCGACAAGATCGCGATCGTGAGGTCGGGGTTCGCCTGGGCCCTGGCGCATCCGTTGGCCCAGACGTGGTTTCAGATCGGACGCAACCCCACTTCGGCCTTGGGTCGCATCGCGCCGCACATCGGCAGCGTCGTGGCGATCGAAAAGGAGCCCGAGCGGCGCCCCGATCAGATCTTTCCGACCTTCATCGCCTTCAATCCCTCCAACACGCCGGGGCCGGGGTACTTTCCGACCGAATACGGGCCGTTCAAGACGCAACCCAACCCAGCCGGCCTCGCGAACACCGAGCACAGCGCGGGGCAGGCGCGGTTCGAGACGCGCTGGGAGTTGCTGCAGCAACTCGACGGCGGCTTGCGCGCGGACTCGTCGCCTTACGGCGATGCGATGCCGGGCATGGGCAAGATGTATGAAAGCGCGCGAGGCTTGATGTTCAACCCGGTCGTGAGCGACGCCTTCAGCTACACGCCCGAAGAGAGCGTGCGCTACGGCGGGACCTCGTTCGGCGACGCCTGCTTGCTGGCGAAGAAGGTGCTCGCGGCCGATCAGGGCACGCGGTTCATCCAAATCACCCACGGCGGCTGGGACCACCACCAGGGCATCTACGATCGGCAGGAGGTCAACGGGCGCGAGGTCGGGCGCAACATCTACGCGCAGGCCAGCGAGTTCGATCCGGCGTACGGCGCGTTGATCTCCGATCTCGATGCGGCGGGGCTGCTCGATGAAACGCTGGTGCTGGCGGCGGGCGAGTTCGGCCGCACCGTCGGAGCGCTCAGCAACGGCCAGAACGGCCGCGATCACTTCTTGCAGACTTTTTATGTGCTGGCCGGAGGCGGCGTCCAAGGCGGCAAGCTGATCGGGTCGACGGACGAGACCGGTGCATACACGGTCGACCCGGGATGGTCGCGTCTGCGGAATGTGCGCCCCGAGGACATCGAAGCGACGGTCTTCTCCGCGCTGGGGATCAACTGGACGACCGTGCGGCACGACGACCCGCTGGGCCGCGGCTTCTACTACGTCCCCAACTCGGACGAGGACGCGTACGGGCCCGTGCACGAGTTGTGGGAAGCCTAGGGCCGCGGTCTCGACGGGGCGTTGTCGGGCGGGATCGTTGTCGAGCGATCTCGCGGCTCGTGGCGCCGGCCCGCCGTGCGATAATTTCCGGCTTATGCCTTCAAAAGAGTACCTTTCCTCATTGTTTGGACTGGACGGTCAAGTCGCCGTCGTGATCGGCGGAACCGGCGTGCTGGGCGGCGCCTTGTGCGACGGGCTGGCGCAGGCCGGAGCGCACGTGATCGTGGCCGGACGGTCGGAAGAGCGCGGCGCCGAACGCGTCGCTGAGATCAAAAAGCTGGGCGGCACGGCGGAATTCGCCGCGGTCGACGTGACGTCGCGCCAATCCATCGCGGCGCTCAAGGATCAGTCGGCCGCCAAGCACGGCAAGGTCGACATCCTGGTGAACTGCGCGGGCGTCAACTCGGCGACGCCGTTCGAGCAGATCAGCGACGAGGATTGGGACCGCGTGCTCGATACGAACTTGAAGGCGACGCACTTGGGTTGTCAGGCGTTCGCGCCGCTGATGGCGAGCCAGGCGGACGGCGGGTCGATCTTGAACATCGGCAGCGTGACGTCGCACCTGCCGCTGTCGCGAGTCTTCGCCTACTCGGCGTCGAAGGCGGCGGTGCTCAATTACACCAAGAACGTCGCCCGCGAATACGCGCTCAAGGGCGTGCGCGTGAACTCGCTGTGCCCGGGGTTTTTCCCGGCTGAGCAGAATCGCAAGATCCTCGACAAGGATCGCGTGGCGAAAATCTTCTCGCAGACGCCGATGGAGCGCTTCGGCGAGCCGCAGGAGCTGATCGGCGCGACTCTGCTGCTGTGCTCGCGCAAGGCCGGGAGCTTCATCACGGGCACGGAGATTTACGTGGACGGCGGATTTACGGGTATGCGCTTCTAGAGCACATAACCCGTGCTACACTTATTATGTGGACAGGCCTGCTAAGAAGAACCTGACGCTGGCAATTGACGAGAAGCTTCTGCGGGATGCTCGCAAGTACGCCCTCGATCATCAGACGAGCGTCAACGAGATCGTCCGCAGCCATCTGGCCAGCCTAGTCGAGGATAAAGACGGGCGCAAAGCCGCTGCAAAGCGCCTCGAGGAGTTCTTCAACAAGCCCAGAAAGAGGTTGAAGCACTGGAAGTGGAATCGTGAGGAGCTATATGACCGCTCCTGACGTTCCTTGTTTCCTCGACACAAACATTTTTGTCTACGCCTACGAAACCGCGCCGTCGCATAAACAAGCGGTCGCGAGAAGGCTCATCCTCGATCTGACTGCTACGGACCGTCCGCGAATCAGCTCTCAGGTAGTCCAAGAGCTCTACTACACGCTCGTAACAAAGCTTCACGCCGACCATGAGGAGGCGCTTGACTACCTCGACCGGCTAGCGGGTTGGTCATTGTGGAAGAACGGCTTCGAGGAAGTGCGCGAGGCCGGGAGCCTCTCAAGGCGTTCCGTCATTTCATTTTGGGACGCCCTCATTGTGGTGGCTGCGGCGCGCAGCGGCGCAGCGCTGCTCTATACCGAAGACCTCAATCACGCTCAAATGATCGAGGGTGTGCGAATTGTGAACCCCTTCGTACAAAACTGATCAAAGCCGGCGCTTCCCTCAATCGACAGCGATCGACGCTCTGCTACGATACGCGCGATGAATCGCAGAAACTTCGCCTCCGCGGCCGCGCTGACGGCGCTGAGCTACTCGCGCGTGATGGGCGCTAATGACCGCGTCAGCCTCGGATTTATCGGCCTGGGCAACCGCGGCGACCAAGTGCTCGACGCCTTTCTCGAACACGGCGACATCGAGATCAACGCGCTGTGCGACCTGCGGCGGGATTATCTCGACTACCACTACGAGCGCACGGCCGGCCGCGGCGAACGCACACGCACGCAAGACTTCCGCAAGGTGATCGAACGGAAGGACCTCGATGCGACGGTCATCTGCACGCCCGATCATTGGCACGCCATCATGATGATCGAGTCTTGCAAGGCCGGCAAGGACGTCTATGTCGAAAAGCCCCTGTCGCTGACCGTCGTCGAAGGACGGCGCATGGTCGAGGCGGTCAACAAATACAAACGCGTGGCGCAGGTCGGCACGCACCGGCGCTCGCTCACGTGGCTGCAGAAGATGACCGAGCTGACGCGCGCCGGCGCGGTCGGGCACATCTCGGCGGCCGACGCCTTCTACATCGCCAACGATTGGCCCAACGGCATCGGCAAGCCGCCTGATTCGGCGCCGCCTCCCGGCGTGTCGTGGGACCTCTGGCTGGGGCCCGCGCCGCAGCAACCGTACAACCTGAACAAGACCTTCTACAACTTCCGCTGGTTCTGGCCGTTCTCCGGCGGCCAGGTGACGAACTTCGGCGTGCACTACATGGACGTGATCCAGTGGTCGATCGGCCAGGACGCCCCGTTGCGAGTCGCGGCGATGGGCGGCAAGTACGCGGTCGACGACAACCGCCAGGTTCCCGATACGGCGAAGGTGATGTGGGAGTATCCCGGCGGCACGCTCGCCGGCTTCACCCAATACAACGCCAACGGTCAACAGCCGGACCGCGGGCAAGAGATCGAGTTGCGCGGGACGAAGGGCACGGTGTTCGTCAAGCCCCGCAGCTTCGACATCGTGCCCGATACCGTGCGCGAGGTCAGCCGTTGGCAGCGCACGCCGCTCGACCGCAAGACGGAAGGCCGCGTGAAGCGCGAGAGCGAGAAAACGCTGATCGAGCCGCTCACGATGGAAGGCTCAAGCGACACCGCGCACCACACGCGGAACTTCCTCGATTGCGTCAAGAGCCGCGCCAAGTGCAACGCCGACATCGAAACCGGCCACCGCTCGACCTCGACGACGCTGATCGGCAACATCGCCCTGCGCACCGGGAAGCTGCTCGATTGGGACCGCGAAAAGGAAGAGTTCACCAACGACCGGTCGATGAACGAGCACCTGCACTACGAGTACCGCAAGCCTTGGACGCTGCCGGAGGTTTAGCGCTGCAGGGCGGATTTCGTGCTCGGTCCGCCGCCTAAAGCTCCGCGGCGCGGTTGGAGCGAGACGTTCGGGGACTCCGAGGCCCGCGCTTCGCTCGCAAAAAGGCCGCGCCTGAGGCCGTTAGAACGACTAGCGGCTCTTCGCCGGCTTCGGCCTGACGGCGCTGGACGTAGCCGCGGTCCGAGGCTTCTTCCCAGATCGGCAACTGCGGACACGAAGTTCGCCACGCTTCCATGACTTCGGCGTACGGCCGAGTGTCAGGACCGATCCATTCCAGCAAGTCGATCATCAATGATTCGACGACGGCGGACATGCTTGACCCGGCGAATCTCGAGTTCCCAGCGGGCGTTGACAGTTTAGCTGGCGGGCCGGGGGGACCGCTCCCTGACGATGCCGGAGTTTGGCGATTTTGAGCGTGGGGACGGACTCGTGCTTTCGTGGTTAGTCCGCCGCTAAGGTAACGCCGTGTTGCGCCAGCAAACGCTGCTTGACGCCGTGCAATCGCTTTTCGAGGCCCACGGGGTAATTGCCCTCGAGGAACATGCGTTGCTGCTCTTGGGCACGGACGCGGGCTTCGTCGAGGCTAGGGCGGCTCGTGCAGGCAGACGCCGTCGCGGAAGACGGGCTGCAGCAGGTCTTCGCCCTCGGCATCGGCCGGCAACTCGACTGGGCGCTCGGGCGAAGTCAATGTCACCGCTTCGAACGGCTCGCTCAGCCCGAGGCGCTCGTCGTAGATGACGTCGCCGACGGCCCTGCCGCCGACGCGCAGGCGGCGGACTTGCTGCACTCCGGGATTCGACGACTTATCGACATCGTCGGAGAGCTTGACGCGATCGCTCCAGGCGCCGTTTTCGTCGCGAATGGCGGCGAGCTTGTAGACGCCGCCAAGGGCCGGGTCGTCATAGGCGGTGACCAGCTTGGTCCCCACGCCCCAGACCGCGATTTGGGCGCCGTCCTTCTTGAGTGAGGCGATGGCGTACTCGTCGAGATCGCCCGAGGCGACGATCGCGGCGTCGGGAAAGCCCGCTTCGTCGAGCATGCGGCGCGCCTCGCGGCTGAGCTCGACCAGGTCGCCGGAATCGAGCCGCACGCCGAGCATCTCGTGGCCTCGCTCGCGGAGCTTGACGCCGGCTTCGATGGCGTGGCGCACGCCTTCGATGGTTTCGTAGGTGTCGACCAGGAAGACGCAGTTGTTCGGCAGCGCCTTGGCGTAGGCTTCGAACGCTTCGGCCTCGGTGTCGAACGACATCACCCAGCTATGCGCGTGGGTGCCCTTGACGGGAATGCCGAATAGCTTGCCGGCGAGTACGTTCGAAGTCGCCGCGCAGCCGCCGACATAGGCGGCTCGGCTCGCCGAGAGCCCGCCGTCGATGCCTTGAGCGCGTCGCAGCCCGAACTCGAGCACCGGTTCGCCTTGCGCCGCCTGGCAGACGCGAGCGGCCTTGGTCGCGATCAAGGTCTGGAAGTTGACGATGTTGAGCAGCGCCGTCTCGAGGATCTGGCATTGCAGCAGCGGCCCGCGCACGCGCACCAGCGGCTCTTGCGGGAAGACGACGGTTCCTTCCGGGACGGCGTCGATGTCGCAGCGGAATTCCATGCGCTCGAGGGCGTGCAGAAAATCCGCTTCGAACAACTCCTCGCCGTCCGAGCCGTGCAGCGAGTGCAGATATTCGAGGTCCGAATCGTCGAAGTGAAAGCCGCGGACGTAGTCAACCAGGGGCGCGAGCCCGGCGGCGACGGTGCGCGAGCCGCCGAAGGGATGCTTGCGGAAGTAAAGGTTGAAGACCGCCTCGCGAGCGGCCATCCCGGACTTCCAATAGCCGTACGCCATCGTCAGCTCGTAGAGGTCGGTGAGCAGCGCCAACGACTGGCCGTAGGGACCCAGAACAGCGGTCATGTCTTTACAGTGTGGCGCTTACGCGAGCTGCGATGCGAGCGATTGTAGCATCGCGGCCGGTCTAAAATAGAAGAGTGGAGAAGGTTGCGCGCAAGTTCTCGAGCTTCGAGGAAGCCGACCGGGCCGACCGCGAGTACTATCGGTCCTTGACTCCGCAGCAGCGTTTGGAGATCTTGGGCGAGCTGTCTCGGCAATCGTTGATCTATTACGATGACCCTCCACAAGGACTTGAGAGAGTTTGTCGAATTATTAAACTCTCTGAGCATTGATTTTCTGATCGTCGGCGCGCACGCGCTGGCCTTTCACGGCCACCCTCGGAGCACGGGCGACGTCGAGAGCCTAGAAGGCCGCTGACAGACACGTCACATTCCCATAAAGGTCGCATTCCTATAATGGGGGTTTCGCCGGACGCGCTCGCCGCGCCGCCCACGTCCCGCCGGAGCATCGCTTTTGTCATTCGAAGATCGCCTGTTTCAGCAGCGCTACGAGAAGATTGCGCAGATTGAAGCGCTGGGCTACGAGGCCTATCCGCGCAAGTACGAGGCGACGCATACGCCCGCCCAGGTGCGCGACGCCTACGAACCCAAGACCGCCGAGGAGCTCGAAGAGTCCAAACCCGTCGTTAAGGTCGCGGGCCGCCTGATGACCAAGCGACGCCAGGGCAAAGCGGGCTTCTGCAACATCCAGAAGGACGGCGTCAGTCTGCAGGTTTACGTGCGCAAGGACGCCGTGGGCGACCGCGATTTCGAGCTGTACAAGATCCTCGACGCGGGCGACATCGTCGGGGTCGAAGGCTATGTGTTTCGCACCAAGACGGGTGAGCTGACGATTCACGCCGAGAAGCTGGAGTTCCTGGCCAAAGCCGTATTGCCGCTGCCCGAGAAGTACCACGGGCTGCAAGATGTCGAGACACGCTACCGCCAACGCTACGTCGATTTGTTCATGAACGGCGACGTGCGCGACGTCTTCATCAAGCGCAATAAGCTGATCCAGACGCTGCGCCGCGAGCTCGACCGGCGCGGTTACGTCGAAGTCGAAACGCCGATGATGCAGGCGCTCTACGGCGGCGCGCTGGCGCGGCCGTTCGTCACTCATCACAACTCGCTCGATCTCGATCTCTACCTGCGCATTGCGCCTGAGCTTTACCTGAAGCGGCTGACGGTCGGCGGCCTCGATCGGGTCTACGAGATCAACCGCAACTTCCGCAACGAAGGGCTGTCGATGCGGCACAACCCTGAGTTCACGATGCTCGAGTTCTACCAGGCCTATTCGGATTACAAGGACCTGATGGACCTGAGCGCGGAGCTGCTGCGGGCCGCGGCGGAGGCGGTGCTCGACGGCAAGACGGCCGCGACGTTCCGCGAGCAGACGGTGGATTTTGCGAATCTGAATCGTCTGACCATGCGCGAGGCGCTGTGCGAGGTTTGGCCGTACGAAGGCGACAAACCGACCCTCGACGACCTAGCCGACCTAGAGCGCGTGAAGGGGTTCATCGAAATCCACAACCGCAACTCGGAGAGCAAGATCGCAGTCCGCGAGAACGTCACGCTCGGCAAAGCGTTGCAATTGCTGTTCGAAGAGACTTGCGAGGAGCGGCTGGTGCAACCGACGTTGATCTACGACTACCCGGTCGAGGCGTCGCCGCTGTCGAAGCAGAAGCCGGATGACCCGGATTGGGTCGAGCGCTTCGAGATCTACGCGGCGGGCATGGAATTGGCGAACGCCTACTCCGAGCTCAACGATCCGCAGGAGCAGCGCAAGCGCTTCGAACTGCAGGTGAGTCTGCAAGCCGCGGGCGACGCCGAAGCGCATCGCATGGACGAGGATTACCTGCGCGCGCTGAGCTACGGCATGCCGCCGACGGCCGGAGAGGGGATCGGCATCGACCGGCTCACGATGATCCTGACCGACTCGCCGACGATTCGGGACGTGATTTTGTTCCCGCTGCTGCGGCCGGAAGGGGAGTTGGGCATAGCGGAGAAGCTGCGCTCGGTGGACAAGTAATTACAGGCGCTCTCGCCTGTAAGAGGCGGCCCAAGCCGCTAACGCGTTCAGTTACAGGCGCAAGCGCGTAACCCGTTATAAGCCGCCGTTGACGTCGACGATCGCGCCGGTCGTGTACGAGGCCGCGTCGGACAAGAGCCAGATGATCGCCTCGGCGACCTCTTCGGGTTTCCCGCCGCGCTTCATCGCGGTTAGCGCCTTCACTCTGTCCACACGTTCGGGCTCTCCTCCGCTCGAGTGGATGTCGGTGTAAATGAAACCCGGCCGCACCGCGTTGACGCGAATGCCGTCGGCGGCGACCTCCTTGGCCAAGCCGATCGTGAACGTATCGATCGCACCCTTGGACGCCGCGTAGTCGAGATACTCTCCCGGCGATCCGGCCCGTGAGGCGCAGGAAGAGACGTTGACGATGGCGCCTCCCGTTCCGCCGTGTCGCGTTGACATGCGGCGAACCGCCTCCCGGGCGCAAAGGAACGACCCGAACACGTTCGTCTGAAAGATGCGCGCGATTCTATCGGCGCTCATGTCCTCCAGCCGCATTTGCTTGTCGAGGACGGCGGCGCAGTTGACCAGACCTGTGAGCGGGCCTATTTCCGCGGCTTGTGCGAAGAGGCCTTCGACTTGGCTCTCGACGCTGACGTCAGCCTGGATCGCGGCCGCTCGGCCGCCTCGGCTGACGATACCGCGACATACCTGGTCCGCCGATTCTTGACCGGACCGATAGTTCACACAAACGAAGTAGCCGGCGGCAGCGGCAAGTCGAGCGGTCGCGGCGCCGATGCCGCGGCCACCTCCGGTGATGACCAGGACTCCCGCCAATCGCTTTACTCCCCAAAGATTTCCGCGATCGTCGTCTGAATCGCCAGGGCCGCTTCGCGCGGGTCGGGCGCGTTGCGGATCGGCCGGCCCACGACGATGTAGTCCGCGCCGCCGTGGAACGCCTGCGCCACGTCGACCGTGCGCTTTTGATCATCAACCGGCCGGTTCTCCACCGGACGGATGCCCGGCGTGACCACCAGCAGTTGGTCGCCGACCTGATCGCGAATCTCCGGCGCTTCGAGGCCCGAGGAGATCACGCCGTCGCAGCCGATCGCCAGCGCTCGTTTCGCGCGTGAGATGACCAGCTCCTTGGGGTCGCATTGGAAGCCTAGGCTGTCGAGGTCGCCGCGGTCGAGGCTGGTCAGCACCGTGACCGCCAGCACCTTGACGTCGCCCTTCACCGCGCAGGCCGCTTCGAGGATCGCGTCGTTGCCGTGGACGGTGCAGCACGTGACGCCGCGGCCGTTGAGGCGCTTGACCGCCGAGGCCACTGTCGCCGGGACATCGAAAAACTTCAAATCGACGAAGACTTTCGCGCCGCGTCCGACGATCCAATCGACCAGCTCCCAGTAACCGCCGGCCATGAACAGCTCGAGGCCGACTTTGTAGAACCGCACGCTGTCGCCAAGGCGCTCGACCATCGCGCGGGCGTCCTCGGGCGTCGGGACGTCGAGGGCGAAGATCAGCCTTTCAGCGGGGGGAATCGGCTTGGCGGAGAGGCGGCTCTGGGACATGAGCCATCTATCGTCTCATGACCTCGCGCTCGGGTGGATGCTCTCGGTGCGCGGGTTGGTTTCGAGCGGTTTGCGGCGGTAGAGCGGCAGGAAGCGGTGGAAGCCCGCCCGCTCGTAGTGCGGCGGCTGCGCGGCGTCGGGGCGAACGTGTTGCGAGACGTATTCGCGGTCGAACTCGAGGTCGCACTCGGCCGCGCGGTCGATCATCCAGGCGAGCGTGAGGTCCGACAGGCCGCTCTCCGGGTAGCCGCCGCCGCAGTCGGCGTGAGCGCCGCGGAACCAGACCTGCTCGATACGCTGGCCGAATTGCGGGTCGTTCGTCCACAACATCGGCTTGAAGGCGGAGCGAATCTCGCCGAGCGCGAGGGCCTGGAATCCGTTATCGACATGGGCGCCTAGAACGCCGTCGTGGAAGCGCAGCTTGGGGCGCGTGAGCTCGCGCAGGCCGGGAATGGGCAGACCCAGGGAGTCGACCGTGTCCCACACGCCGACCACGTGAATGCCGAAGGGGTACAACGCGCGCGCGCGAATTTCTCTCAATCCTTCGGAGTCAACACCCAGGCCGCGCTCCTCGAACAGCGCCCAGGCCGCGGGCAGGCGTTCGAGGTCCCCCTTTCGCAGCAGCCCGCAAAGCCCCGCGAACCCGGCCAGGCAGCGCACGGCGTAAGCGCCCCTGCTGAACCCGAACAGGTACACGCTGTCGCCGGCCGCCCAGTTGTTCGCCAGGAACAGGTAGGCGTCGAGGATGCGCTTGGCCAGACCGCGGCCGGTGTAGCCGCCGACCCAGAAATCGAGGCGACCGCCTGTCCCGACGCCTTCGTCATAGAAGACGACTTGCTCGACGTCGTGCGAGTCGCGCGGCTCGAGCGCTCGCGCGATCTTGACGACGTTGGTCGGCGGGCTGCCGTCAGCCGGGTGCGCCGTATTCCAAGTGCCGTCGCAGCAGATGATGAGGCGCTTCGCGGCCACGTCTGGGCCACTATAGCCGAACGACGTACAATAGCGGGCCTGATGCGACTCAAAGGAAAAGTTGTTGTTGTTACGGGCGGCGCGACCGGCATGGGGCGTGCAGTGAGCGAACTATTCGCGGCTGAAGGCGCCTCGGTTGTGGTGAACTACCGCGCTTCCGCCGACGCCGCGCAAGAGACTGTGCAAGGCATCCAGGAGAAGGGCGGCGACGCGATCGCGCTCAAGGCCGACGTCGCGAACGAATCGCAGGTGAAAGCGATGATCGTCGAGATCGAGAGCCGCTGGGGCCGGCTGGACGTGCTGGTGAACAACGCCGGCTGGAGCCAGGTGACGCCCCACGCCGACCTCGACGCGCTGACCGACGAAATCTGGGACCGCACGCTGAACACGAACCTGCGCGGGGCGTTTTACGCTGTTCGCCAATCCGTGCCGCTGATGCGGCGCAACGGCGGCGGCTCGATCGTCAATAACACTTCGGCTTCGGCTTGGCATGCGGCCGGCAGCTCAGTGATCTATTCGGCTTCGAAGGCCGCCATGGTCAACATGACCAAGTCGCTGGCGCGCGCGTTGGCGCCGGACATCCGCGTGAACGGCGTGGCGCCTGGCCTGGTGCATACGCGCTTCGCGGGCTGGCCGGAGGCGGCGTTCGAGAAGGGCGCCGAGGCGACGCCGCTCGGCCGCATCGCGACGCCGGAGGAAGTCGCCAAGACGGTGCTCTTCCTCGCCGTGGACGCTACCGCGATCACGGCCGAAACGATTTTGGTCGACGGCGGCCGCACGCAGCTCGGACCCAAGCAGGGCCGCTGAGCATTTTCCGCTTGGAGACACCAGCAACCGCCAGCCCCGGCTGGAACACTAGACGAGGCGCCAAGCGTCTAACTGACAAATGCGAACGTATCGGCTCGTCGTCATCGTGATCGCGGCAATCAGCGCGGCCTGCGGCCAGTCCCCCGCCCCGTCCGCGGAACAGGCCCCGAAAGTTCAGGAGAATTCGAGCCAGGCGACCTTCGAGGCGCGCGGCAACGAACCCGGTTGGAACCTGAAAATCTCCGACGACACGATCGATGTCGTAGCCGACTACGGGCAAAAGAGCGTCACGGCGCCGACGCCCAAGCCCGAACGCGGGGACGGCTATGAGAGCTACGAAGTCGCGGGCAAAAGCCTCGAAATCACAATCCGCGACAGCCGCTGCGCGGACGACGCGACCGGCATGCCCTACCCGAAGACGGTGACCATGAAGCTCGAAGGTCGCGAATACAAGGGCTGCGGAGGCGACCCGAAGTCGCTGCTGATCGGTCCGGAATGGGTCGTCGAGGACATCGACGGCGAAGGGGTCGTCGACCGCTCTCACGCGACGCTGGAATTTCGCGACGACGGCCGCGTCGGAGGCAACGCGTCGTGCAACAGCTACAGCGCGCAGTACACGCTCACGGGCGACGGTCTCGGGATCGGCCAAACCGCAACCACCAGGAAAGCTTGCGCGCCGGCCTTGATGGATCAGGAGAGGAAGTTTCTCGACATCCTCTCGAAGGTCAATCGCCACGAGATCGACAAGACCGGAGCGCTGATCCTGCACACGCCCGGCGACCGCACGATCCTCGCCCGGCGGTGAATGGCTAGGACCCGGTCGAGCCGAAGCCGCCGCCGGCGCGTACGGTATCGGCGAGGTCCTCGGTCCAGTCCCACTCGACGGCCGCGTATGCGCCGATGACGAGCTGCGCGACGCGGTCGCCCGGCCTGACGAGATAGTCCTCGCGGCCGTGGTTGATCATGATGACCCGCACCTCGCCGCGGTAGCCGGGGTCGATCGTGCCCGGCGAGTTGAGCAGCGTCACGCCGTGGCGCGCCGCCAGCCCGCTGCGGGGGCGCACCTGCCCTTCGTAGCCGGTCGGAATCTCAAGCGCAATCCCGCAGCCGACCGACGCCCAGTCGCCTGGCGCGATGACGGCATCCTCAACCGCATACAAGTCCATGCCGGCGTCTTCCTGTGGTCCGTGTGCGAATGCGGGTACGCGGGCCTCGGGGTGCAACTTTTGAATGCGCAGCGTCAAAGGCAAGGGCATAAGGCCGGAGGATAGCAAAGACCGCCGCGCCGACCGGCTGCTAGAATCGTGCCCGGGAAATCATCGAATGCGGCTCGGAATCGTCACCTACAACCTCGCCAAAGACTGGGACATCGAGAAAATCATCTCGATGCTCGAAAAGCACCACTACGAAGCCGTCGAGTTGCGGACGACGCACGCTCACGGCGTCGAGCCGGGCATACCGGAGGCCCGTGTGAAGGAGGTCCGCGACCGTTTCGCGGCGAGCGGCGTGCGGCTGCTCAGCCTAGGCTCGGAGTGCGAGTTCCATTCGCCCGATGCGGCGGAGCGCAAGAAGAACGTCGAAGAGGCCAAGCGGTTCGTCAATCTGGCGCACGACCTCGGCTGCTGGGGCGTCAAAGTGCGCCCCAACGGCCTGCCCGAAGGCGTTCCCGAGCAGGTGACGATCCAGCGCATCGGCGAGGCGCTGCGCGAGTGCGGGGAATACGGCCTGGGGCGCGGCGTCGAGATCTGGGTCGAGGTCCACGGCCGCCAAACGCAGGTCCCTTCGCGCATGCGGGCCATCATGGACGCTTGCGGCCACGAGAACGTCGGCGTGTGCTGGAACTGCAATCCCACCGACGTCGTAGACGGTTCCGTCAAGGAAAACTTCGAGCTGCTCAAAGACCACATCAGGAATGTGCACCTGCACGAGTTGCCGGAGTATCCGTCGCAGGAGCTGTTCGACTTGCTCAAAGGCATCCGCTACGACCGCTATTTGCTCGCCGAGGTCGCCGAAAGCCCCGAGCCCGACCGCTACATGACGTACTACCGCGCGCTTTTCAACGAGCTTGTGGAAGACTGAGGATGATTGGCGCAGGGCAAGCAATACAGCCACGAGCTCGAGTCCTCCCACACGCCGTCTGAAATTCGGCGCCGCTTGGCCGAAGGGCCGCAGCATAGCTACCTGCGGGACTTCATTTACGGCGCGATCGACGGGGCGGTGACGACCTTCGCCGTGGTGTCGGGCGTGGCCGGCGCGGGTCTCAACAGCAAGGTCGTGATCATCCTCGGCGTCGCCAACCTGGTCGGCGACGGCTTCAGCATGGCGGCGAGCAACTTCCTCGGAGTTCGCGCGGAGAAGCAACAGCGCGACTTGCTGCGCCAAATGGAATCGCAGCACATCGCCGCCTATCCCGAGGGCGAGCGCCAAGAGATTCGCGAGATCTTCCGCCAAAAGGGCTTCGAAGACATGGACCTCGAACGCGCCGTCGAGATCATCACAGCCGACCGCGACCGCTGGATTCAGACGATGTTGACCGAAGAGCACGGCGTCCCGCTGATTGGGCCTTCGCCCGTGCGGGCTGCTGTTTCGACCTTCGCGGCCTTCGTTCTGGTCGGCTCCGTGCCGCTGCTGAGTTTTCTGTTGGAGTGGGCTGGTCTGAAACTCGGCGACCCTTACGTTTGGAGCACGGCTTTGACGCTCACCGCCTTTTTCGGAATCGGCGCTCTGAAATCTCGATTCGTGACGCAGACGTGGCTGTGGGCCGGACTTGAAACATTAGGGCTGGGCGGCGCCGCGGCCTTGTTGGCGTACGCGGTCGGCGTCGCGCTCGGCGACCTCGCCGGGGCCTGACGCTACTGTAAGTCGAATGAATCGCCCGAGGACGGGATGACGACGTCGAGCCCGTAGCGCTCTTCGATCGCAGCCTTGAGGGCTTCGGCCTGCGATAGCTCCCCGTGCACCAGGAAGACTTTCTTGAGTCCCCCCTTGGCGATCGGCTGGATCCAGTGCAGCAGCTCTTTCTGATCGGCGTGGCCGCTCAGCTCGTTGAGCTTCGCGACTTCCGCCCGCACGCGGACAGGCCTGCCGAAAATGTTGACCTCGCGGCGGCCTTCGAGCAGGCGGCGTCCCAGCGTGTGCGCGGCCTGGAAGCCCGTGATCAGGATCGTATTGCGTGAGTCCGGCGCATGGTTCTTGAGGTGGTGCAGAATGCGGCCGGATTCGCACATGCCTGACGCCGAAATCACAATGAACGGATACGCCAGATCGTTCAGCGCCTTCGACTCCTCCACCGCCCGCGTATACCGCAGCCGCCCAAAGGCGAACAGGTCGCCCTTGTCGAGCAAATGGCGGCGCGCTTCCTCGTCGTAGCACTCCGGGTGCTCGCGGAATACTTTGGTAGCGTCGATCGCCAGCGGACTGTCGACGAAGATCGGCAAGTCGGGGATGCGCTTGCTGTGGGTGAGATCGTTAAGCATCAAGACGATCTGCTGCGTGCGACCCACAGCGAAGGCGGGAATGATCAGCGAGCCGCCGCGCGCGGCCGTGCGCGTCACGATCTCGGCCAGCTTGTCGAGCACCAGACCCTGCTCGCGGTGCAGCCGTCCGCCGTAGGTGCTCTCCATGATCAGGTAATCGGCTTCGGGCATCGTTTCCGGATCGCGGATGATGGGGAGCGTCGGCCGCCCGACATCTCCGGAGAAGATCAGCCGCGGCCCGCCGGCCGTCGCGGTCGTGCAGCAGTAGCGATGACGAGCCCAGCATGTGGCCCGCGTCATAGCTCTCGAAGCTCAGGCTTTCGCTGATCTCGGTCGGCTGGTGGTAGCCGGCGGGCTTGAATAGCGGGATCGTCTTCGCGGCGTCCTCCATCGTGTAGAGCGGCTCGACCTCGCCGTCGCCCGCCTCGGGATCGATGCGGCGGCGCCGCGAAAGGCGCTTATTGAGGAACTCGGCGTCCTTCTCGTGAATGTGTCCCGAATCGCGCAGCATCTCGCGGCACAGGTCGATGGTCGCCGGAGTCGTGTAGATCGGGCCGCTGAAGCCGCGCTTGGCCAAGTTAGGCAGATTGCCGCTGTGGTCGATGTGGGCGTGCGACAGCACGACCGCGTCGACCTTGTCCGCCGGGAACGGGAAATGCCGGTTGCGCTCGCGCGCTTCGGCGCGACGGCCCTGGAACAGGCCGCAGTCGAGCAAAAAGCGCCGCCCATCGACCGCTAACTCGTGCATCGACCCGGTCACGGTGCGCGCGGCGCCTCGAAAGGTGATTCTCATAGAGGGGGGATCACCAGGATATCAGCCTGTTCCGTTTGCCTACTCGTAGAATTCCGGCGCCAGCTTGATCTGCTGCACCCGGACCGGGTCGTGCGTCAGCAGAAATTCCCCGTGGGTCGCTTCGACGATGCGGTTGAGCTTGCGGATGGAGGCCAGGGCCGCCTCGTCGTCGACCGTCTCGCCGGGCAAGATCTCCTGCTCCCAGTTCTCGACTAAGTCGCCCGAATCGGCCGGCATCACTTTGACGCCGCTGTTGGGCAGCGTGACAACCATCGACTGGTGGCCCGGCATGTGCCCGCGAGTCGAGACCACTTGCACGCCTTCCACGAGGTCCCAGTCGCCTTCGATCAAGTTCCAATTCATGTCGGGAAAGTCGAAGTCCGTCTTGAAGACGGCGTCGGCCGGCGTCGCCTCGTGCATGCCGTACTCCCACTCCACGCGCTGCAGCGTGATGCGGGCGTGGCGAAAGCGCTTGACGTTGCCGGTATGGTCGGCGTGGACGTGACTGATCACGACGTCGCCGACGTCCTGCGGCCGCACTCCGATCTTCTCGAATTGGTAAACGAGCTGATGCTCGGGCAACACGACGGGCGGCGGCGTCCAGCCGTGCCGGATGAAGTATTCGGCGCGGCGGATGGGGTCCTCGATGTTGTAGGTGTCGATGCCCGTGTCGAACAGGACATAGCCCTGTGTCGTCTCGATCAGATAGGCGCAGATCGGCTCGGCCATGATGAAGCGGCCGCCGCGGTTCTTGGTCGAGACGGTCTTGCGCAGGATTTCGAATCCGCAGAGCAGAACGTAGATTTTCTTGGCTTGTGTCATCGCAACTTCTTCGCTTAGGAGCGCGAACGTTGCGCGATGACGTCGGGCGGGGACGGACCTTTAGGCTAGCATCGGTCAAGGGTCGCGCCGGCGCTCGGGCGAGTCCGGGATGCGGTTAACCAACTCTTTGGAGCCGTCGGCGCGTTTGACCAGCTCGAAGGCGTCGTAGAGAAGGCCCCGCGCGGTCCGTGATTCGTACTCGAGGCGGTCGCCGTCGATGCGCACGATCTGGAAAAGCTGCGTATCCTCGGCCGCTCGCGCCATCCAGTCGCGGCGATCGATCTCGTACATCTTGGGCCCCGAGACCGATACGACGTAGACCGTGCCGTTGTTGGGCGACTGCAAATTGGCGCCGGTCGCGAGGTTGGTTCGCGCGTAGGAGTGGTCGTGGCCCTGGATCACGAGATCGACGCCGTATTTGTCATAGATGGGCTGCCACAGCGCACGCAGCTCGGGGTTGTCGCGGCCTTCGGCGGACGAGTGGATGGGGTGGTGATGCGTGACGACGGTCCAACGGTTGGGATTGTCGCTGAGCAGCTTGTCGAGCCACGCCGCCTGCTCCTGCTGCCTCTCGTTCGAGTTCAGCGCGACGAAGCGCACGCCCTGCATGTCGACGTAGTAGCACGTTTCTTCCAGGCCTTCCGGCCCGTTCTCGGGCAGCGTGAACTGCGGCCGCCAGTGCGGCGTGAGGGCTCGGCCGACACCCGCTTCTTCCGGATACTCGTGGTTGCCCGGCGTCGGCAGACTCGGCGTTTTGCCGAAGATCCAGCCCGCGGCCAGGAACCATTCGCCCCATTCGGCGTCTCGATTGCCGCGGTTGACCAGATCGCCCGCGTGAACGATGAAGTCCGCCGCGGGCGCGCTCGAATAGCCTTGCCGCATTAGCCGCGACCAGAGGGACAAGATGTCGTTCTGCGCGTCGCCGACATACAGGAACTCGAGCGGCTTGGGCTCGTCCGACAAGGTCGTGAACTGCTGCCAGGCGCTCCAAGTCTCCCCGTCTCCGACGCGATAGGCGTACATCGTCTCCGGCTCGAGATCGGCGAAACGGACGGAGTGGTAGCGCGCCTTGCCGAGGTCGGACTCGAAGTTCTCGGACTCGGCGTCCACCCGCGTAGCCGCGTCGGCGAACCCCGGGCCGTCTTCCGCCGGCGCGATCTCCGCCCACGCCTGTTGCACGTCGGCGGAGGTGCGCCAGGTGACGGCCATCGAGTGCGCCGGATCGCCGGCGAAGGTCAGGATGATGCGGTCCGGCATCCGCAGCGGTTGGTGAATGCCGTCGCGCGCTCGGATCGCGTCGTCGTCGGGCGCGCGAAAGAAAGCCTGATAGACGTTCAACAGGATCAGCAACGCGAAGGCCGTCAGCAGGAGCGAGCGCTTGAGCAACTTCGACACGATTTTACTTTCGTCCAAACAGGGCTGAACCGCCATCATAACGTCGCCATAATGAGCAGCAGTGCGGGCGCCCCTTCTCGCAGCCACACAAGACGGCCTCTACTGCGAGGCCGGCGGCTTCCATGTCGACCCCTGGAATCCGGTCGACAACGCCGTCGTCACGCACGCCCACTCCGACCACGCCACGCCCGGATGCGGTCGCTATCTCTGCGCCGCGGAGGGGCTGACGGTTTTGCGGGCGCGCCTGAGCGACGATGCCCCCCTTGACGCTTCGCCCTACGGCGAAGCGCGCGCGATCGACGGCGTCACGGTCTCGCTGCATCCCGCCGGGCACATCCTCGGGTCCTCTCAAGTTCGCGTCGAGCATCGCGGCGAGGTTTGGGTTGTATCGGGAGACTACAAGGTCGCTCCCGATCCGACTTGCCGCGCCTTCGAGCCCGTTCGCTGCCATACGTTCATCACCGAATCGACCTTCGGCCTGCCGATCTACCGTTGGCCTTCACAAGCCGACGTCTTTGGGGAGATCGACGCATGGCGGCGCGAAAACGCCGAGCGCGGGCTGTCAAGCGTGCTGTTCGCCTACTCCCTGGGCAAGGCGCAGCGGGTGCTTGCCGGCGTTGACCCGTCTCAGGGGCCAATCTACTGCCACGGGGCGGTGCGGCGCCTCAACGACGCCTACCGGCAAGCAGGGGTCGCGCTGCCGCCGGCTCAATCGGCGAGCGAGGCGCCGGCCGACGAAGACTGGAGCCGCGCCCTGGTCATCGCCCCGCCCTCCGCCGCGGGCACGCCTTGGCTGCGGCGCTTCGGCGACATCTCGAGCGGCTTCGCCTCCGGGTGGATGCAGGTCCGCGGCGCTCGGCGCCGGCGCTCGGTCGACCGCGGCTTCGTGCTCTCCGACCACGCCGACTGGCCCGACCTGCTCGCGGCGATCGCGGCGACCGGGGCCGAGCGCGTGCTCGTCACGCATGGCTCCGCGGCCGCCATGGCGCGCTACTTGAACGAACAAGGCCTCGAGGCCGCCGTGCTCTCGACGCGCTATTCAGGCGAGCAGGACGACAACCCCGAGGACGCCGGCGCGGACCAGCCATGAAGGCCTTCGCCGAACTCTACTCGCGCCTCGACGCGACGACGAAGACCAACCGCAAGCTCGACGCGATGGTCGACTATTTCAGCGACGCCGGGCCGGCCGAGGCGGCCTGGGCGGTCTATTTCTTGAGCGGACGGCGGCCCAAACGCGTCATCATGGCGCGCAATCTCGCCTCGTGGGCGGCCGAGGCGGCGCATGTCCCTGGGTGGCTGTTCGACGAGTGCTACGAAGCTGTTGGAGACATTGCCGAGACGATCGCTTTGTTGCTGCCCGACCCGACGCAGTCCACCGACGCGCCGCTGCATGAGTGGGTCGAGCGGCGTCTGCTGCCGTTGCGCCAGGCCGCCGAGGCCCGCCAGCGCGTCGAGCTTCAGGCGGCCTGGTCGGAGCTCGACCGCGGCCAGCGATTCCTGTTCAACAAGCTGCTCACCGGGGCCTTCCGGGTCGGCGTCTCGCAGCGGCTGGTCATGCGGGCGCTTTCGCTGGTTTCGGGCGTGCCCGTCGCCACGATCGCGCACCGCTTGATGGGCGTCTGGGAGGCGACGCCCGAGTTTTACGAGGGTCTGGTCGCGCCCGACACCGAAGAGACCGACGTCAGCCGCCCGTACCCGTTCTTTTTGGCTCATCCGCTCGACGGCGAGCCCGACGCCCTCGGCGCGCGAGAGAACTGGCTCGCTGAATGGAAGTGGGACGGCATTCGCGCGCAGTTGATCCGCCGCCGCGGCGCGACGTACCTCTGGTCGCGCGGCGAGGAGCTGATCACCGACCGCTTCCCCGAAATCGAGCTCGACGCGACGCGGCTGCCCGACGGCACGGCGCTCGACGGCGAAATCGTCGTCTGGAAGGACGGCGGCGTGCGGCCTTTCGCCGAGCTGCAACGCCGCATTGGCCGCAAGACCGTGGGCCGCAAGCTGCTCGCCGACGCCCCAGCGGCGTTAATGGCCTTCGATCTGCTCGAGCAAGGGAGCGAGGACTTGCGCCTGCGCCCGTTGCGCGAGCGCCGCGAACGCCTCGAAGGCCTCATCGCGCAGCAGCCCGAAGGCTCGCGGCTGCTGCTGTCTCCGCTGGCGCCGGGCGACGATTGGCCCGAGCTGGCGCGCGCCCGCGAGCATAGCCGCGAGCGCGGGGTCGAAGGCCTGATGCTCAAGCGTCTCGACTCGGCCTACGGCGCGGGCCGCGAACGCGGACCCTGGTGGAAGTGGAAGATCGAGCCCTACACCGTCGATTGCGTGCTGATCTACGCGCAGCGCGGCTCCGGCCGTCGCGCCAGCCTCTACACCGACTACACGTTCGGCGTGTGGAACGACGGCGAGTTGACGCCATTCGCCAAAGCTTACTCCGGCCTGACCGACGAAGAGATCCGTCAGGTCGACCGCTTTGTCCGTGAGAACACGATCGACCGCTTCGGCCCCGTGCGTTCGGTCAAGCCCGAGCTGGTCTTCGAGCTGGCGTTTGAGAACATTCAGCGCTCGACGCGTCACAAATCGGGAGTCGCCGTGCGCTTCCCGCGCATGAATCGCTGGCGTCACGACAAGAAGCCCGCAGAGGCGGACTCGCTCGAAACGGTAATCGCGATGATCGGGCCCTGAGGAAGCGCTAACCTGTCGAGGGCTCGCCGCCGGCGCCGGCCTCGCATTTTGCCGGGCTCGGAAGTCCGCCTACCGGTCTATCGACATCATGGAAGGCGGGTCGAACCTGCAACAAAGTCGACTCTCTCTTTGTCGACACATTCGGCCGATTGATTATCCTGACGCTAAGAGCCGCCTTCCATGACGAAACGAGCCCAATCCGACATCGACCGCCAAATCGACAAATTCATGAACGGCCTCAAGCGCCGCAATCCCGGCGAGCGGGAGTTCCACCAGGCAGTCGAGGAGGTCGCACGCGTCATCATCCCGTTCATCAACGACAACGCGAAATACCAGCCGGGCTGTCTGCTCGAGCGCATGACCGAGCCGGATCGCGTGGTGATCTTCCGCGTCACATGGCAAGACGACGACAACAACATTCGCGTCAACCGCGCCTGGCGCGTGCAGTTCAACAATTCGATCGGGCCTTACAAGGGCGGCATGCGCTTTCACCGCTCGGTGACGCTGAGCGTGCTCAAGTTTCTCGGCTTTGAGCAGACGTTCAAAAACAGCCTGACAACGCTGCCGATGGGCGGCGCCAAGGGCGGCGCCAACTTCAACCCAAAGGGCAAGAGCGACTCCGAAGTCATGCGCTTTTGCCAGTCTCTGATGGTCGAGCTGCACCGCCACATCGGCGAGGACACCGACGTGCCGGCCGGGGACATCGGCGTCGGCGCCCGCGAAATCAGCTACATGTTCGGCATGTACAAGCGGCTCGAAAACCGCTTCGCCGGCATCCTCACCGGCAAGGGCCTCGCGTTCGGCGGCAGCGCCGTGCGCACCGAGGCCACAGGCTACGGGGCCGTCTACTTCATGCGCGAGATGCTCGGCCAGCGCGGGGAGGGGCTCGAAGGCAAGAGCGCCGTCGTCTCAGGCTCGGGTAACGTCGCCCTCTACGCTATCGAGAAGCTCATCGAGCTTGGCGCCAAGGTCGTCACGGCCTCCGACTCGAGCGGCTACATTTACGACCCCAACGGCTTCGATGCCGACAAGCTGGCCTGGCTGAAGGACCTCAAAGAAGTTCGCCGCGGGCGCATTCGGGATTACGCCGAAAAGTTCGGCGTCGAGTACCACGACAATGCGCGGCCCTGGAACGTCCCGTGCGACTTGGCCTTCCCGTGCGCGACGCAAAATGAACTCAACGGCGAAGAAGCGCAGACCCTGATCGGCAACGGCGTCAAGGCCGTCGCGGAAGGCGCGAACATGCCCACCGAGCCGGAAGGCGTCGAGCGTTTTCACAAGGCCGGCGTGCTATTCGCCCCAGGCAAGGCGGCCAATGCCGGCGGCGTCGCGGTGTCGGGCCTCGAACAGAGCCAAAACGCCCTGCGTATCTCTTGGTCGCGCGAAGAGGTCAATCACCGGCTCGAAGAGATCATGACGCGCATCCACCGCCAATGCGTGCTCTACGGCGACGAGAAAGGCGCGGTCAACTACGTGAAGGGAGCCAACATCGCCGGGTTCGTCAAGGTGGCGGACGCCATGGTCGCCTACGGCGCGGTTTAGCGGCTGATGCACGCTAGCATTTAACCGCCGCCGCCTCTGGCTGCGGCCCACACCAGCAACATTGCGACCGCTAAGATCGCTGACAACACCGTCAGGGGGATGCCGATGCGGTCCAACAGCTCGATCTTGCGGCTGCGGCGCACTTCCGACGGATCGAGGTCCGGGCTTCCGGCTTCGCCGAAGTGCACTTCCAATATCTCGTGCAGCCCCAACCGCGCTCGCCAGTAGCCGAGCACGACCACGGCCGATGTGATCACGGCCCAAACGACCGTCAGCGTCGTCAGACTAGACATTGTCGCTACCTCCTCGTCGCCTCCCCGAGGTAGCAACTGCGGCGCCACGCGACGATTCTAGAGGGGCGGATAGACCAGAAAGCCTGACTTTTCCGTTTCGATCGTGAACACGCTCTTGCCCGCCGTGATGTAGAGCGTCTTGAGCAGCTCGCCGCCGAAGTTGCAGTTGGTCACCGAATCTTCGGGCACGTCGATGCGGCCGAGCAGTTTGCCCAACGGATTGACCACATAGACGCCGGCGCGATTTTCGGGCGGGGCGCCGTTGTCGCCGGCGGCGCCGTAGATGTTGCCTTCCACATCGATCGCCATGCCGTCGATGCCCCGCCCCGCTCCGAAACTGTAGTGCGCGCGCGGGTTCGACAAGCCGCCGTCGTCGGCCACGTCGAACGCCATCAAACGCGCTTCGGCGGGCGGTCCCGGCTGGGTGTCGGCGACGAACAGGGTCTTTTGATCCGGCGACAGGACGATGCCGTTGGGTTTGGCGATGTCGGGCTTCGTCGCGACGCGCTTCAGGCTGCCGTCGGTGTCGATCATGTAGACGTCTTCTGTCTCGAGCTCGCGCTCTTCCTGGCCGCCGTAGCGCGGGTCGGTGAAGTAGATGCGCCCGTTTTTCGCGATGACGAGGTCATTAGGGCTGTTCAAGCGTTTGCCCTCGAACTCGCTCGCCAACACCTCGACCTTGCCGGTCTTCATGTCCGTTCGCGTTACGCGCCGTTCGCCGCCTTCGCGTGCGCCCTCGCAAGCGACCAGCCGCCCCTGCGCATCGAACGCGAGGCCATTCGCACGTCCCGACGGGTTGCGGAACTCGGTCCACGTACCGTCGGAAAGCAGCTTCATGATGCGGTTGCCGGTGACCTCGCTGAAGTAGACGTTCCCTTGATCGTCCGCCGCGGGCCCCTCGGTGAAGACCAGCGAAACCGCCGTGCCGAGCGTCGCGTCGGGCGCCAGCAGCGCGGTCGGCGCGGGAATCGCCTCGACAGGCGCTTCAGCCGCCTGCGGCGGCGGCGCCGGCGAGCACGCGGCGAGGGCGAGGGTCAAGACAGCGAGCAAACGCATCGTTCGCATAGTGTACTGCGAGCCGCGTGTTAGCATTCGGGCTTGATGCACCGCCGCGCCGGTTATGTGCTCGTGGGGGGGAGGAGTTCCCGCTTCGGACGAGACAAAGCTTTAATCGATATTGACGGCCGCCCCTTGGTGTCGCTCATCGCGGAAAAGGTGCGGGCGGCGGCCGATACGGTGACGCTCGTCGGCTCGCCTGAGCGTTACGGTCACCTGCGCTACCGCGTCATCCCCGATCAAGTTCGCAACTTCGGACCCGTCGCCGGCATCGTCGCGGCTCTCGAAGACTCGGCGGCCGATTGGAACCTGATTGTCGCTTGCGACATGCCGCGGCTGCGCGTTGATTTTTTGGAGTTGCTGTTCAGCCGCGCCGAGTCCTGCGGGCGCGATGCGCTGGTCCCGTTGTCGTCGGGCGGCCGCGAGGAACCCCTCTGCGCCGTCTATTCGAAGCGACTCGCCGGCCCCTTCCGCCAAGCGCTCCGCAGCGGCGAAGCAAAAATCACACGCGCGCTCAGCGGCATGGATGTCCACTACCTGCTGCCGCCCGAGTATCACCGGATCGATCCTTCCGGCGAAGTCTTCATGAACGTCAATACACGCGCGGACCTGCGCCTGTAACGTGCGCCTGTAACGATGGAGTCGAACAGGCCTGAGCTGCGCCGCGGCTCCGCCGACCAACGCGCCCGCCCGCTCCTCGCCCGCCAGGAAGACTCCGGGGAAACCTACAACGCCTGCTCCTCGTAGTCCTGATATGCGCTGGATCTTCCCCGCTCTGCTGGTGACGTCGCTGCTCCCCGCCCAGCAGTCCGATCTCGACGCGCGCGAGATCATGCGCAAAGCCTTCGAGGTCAGCGTGCGCATGCAGCAAATGGCCGAGCGCTACACCTTCATCGAGCGCGTCGAGGAGCGCAAGCTCGACAAGGGCGGCGACGTCAAAGACACGGAGATCAAGACCTTCGACGTCGCGCACCTCTGCGGCAAGGACTACGAACGCCTCATCGCCGTCGACGACAAGCCTCTGCCGCCCGATCAGGACGCCAAAGAACAGAAAAAGCTCGACAAGTGTGTCGACAAGATGCAAAGCGAATCCGACAAGGAGCGTGAAAAGCGCCTCGCCAAAGAGGCCGAGGACCTCGAAGACCGCCAAAAGATGACCCGCGAAGTGCTGAATACGTTCAACTTCCGTGTCGCCGCCGAAGAGACGGTGCGCGGGGTCGAAACCTGGCGCATCGAGGCGACGCCGAAGCCCGGCTACGAACCCGAATTCAAGAAAGCGAAATTCCTCAGCAAGCTTCAAGGCACGATCTGGATCGCCAAGAACGACTACGGCTGGGTGCGCACCGAGGCGGAAACCATTGAGGACGCCTCGTTCGGTCTGTTCCTGCTCAAGCTCAAGCAGGGCTCGACGCTCGAGTTCGAGCAGGCCTGGGTCAACGACGAGGTCTGGCTCATCGACCGAGTCAAGCTGCGATTCAACGCCAAGGTCGCCCTGCTCAAGGGCCTGCGGCGCGAGGTCGACATCGCCTGGAGCGACTTCAAGAAGTTCTCGGCCGAGTCGCGCATCGTCACCGGTTCGGTCGACTGAGCGCCCGCCTTGCCGCCATCGCGCCGCACTGTTAGTATCCGAAGACTCGACTCGGAGAAACCAAAGAATGCAAATCCACAAAGCGGCCGCCTGCGCGGCGATCGCTCTCGCCGCCCTCACCGTCGTCGGCGCCGCCGACGGCTTCAAGACCATTTTCGACGGCAAAACGCTGGACGGCTGGAAGCTCTACAGCAAATCCGGCGAAGGCTATCTCGCCAAGAACGGCGAGCTGATCTGCCCCCCGGGGGCGGCGGCAACCTGTTCTACGAGGAGGAATACTCCGACTTCGTGCTCGACTTCGAGTTTCGCCTGGAAGATGGCTCAAACAATGGACTTTGCATCCGGTGCCCCATGCAGGACGGCAGCCTCGCCTATGAAGGCAACGAGCTGCAGATCATCGACAATTCCTCGGCCCGCTACAAAGACATCGAGCCCTGGCAGAAGCACGGCTCGCTCTATAACGTCTTCCCGGCCAAGACCGGCGCGCTGCTGCCCGTGGGCCAATGGAACAAAGAGGAAGTGACCGCCAAGGGCACCAAGGTGAAGGTGGTCGTCAACGGCAAGACGATCCTCGACGTCGACACCGCGACCGTCACCGACCCGGAGGTCCTCGCGCATCACCCGGGCCTCAAGCGTACTTCCGGGCACATCGGCTTCCTGGGCCACAACGAGCCGATTCAGTTCCGCAACCTGCGCATCAAGAAGCTCTAGGACGGCGCCCGAGGACAACGCGACCGAGCGCAACGGCGCGACTACTTGGCTGAGCCGTCGGCGACGCGGAACGCTAAGCCCGTAAACCAGCGATACATACGAGGGAGTTAGGGCGCGAGCGTGGTGGCGGCGGGCGCCGCTGCCCTTCTAGCTCGGAATGCGGTCTTCGCTCCGACCCAAAACCTTGTCGGCGAGCTCGGCGGCTTTCCCGAACGCGACTGCGTCGTACACAGCTCCGCAGTGCGGGCAGACGAGATTGTTGTCCGACTCGAGGTCGGCGATGCTGACCGGGAAGCCGTGGCCGCATTTGGGACAGGCTCCTTCCGCCGTCGCACAGTCGTCGATTTGCTTGGGCATCGCTGAAAGGCCGCTACGAGCTGAGCCGAAATCTCTGAAAACCGCCGACGAGTTCGACGACTCTGAATCAAGATCACTTGAATTGTAGCGCTAGCGGGGATTCGATACAGTTCGCGCCCTCCGGCCTGTTCCGAAACCCCGACGGTGCGAGCATTCGCCGAATTGCGGCGGCAATCCGGCGAGATCGGAATCATGCTAGCTTCGGGCTAGTTTAACCTGGTCGAGGTGTCAGATGAGCGAGACGACTGTTAGAGAGGTCCCCACAACCAATGCGAGGGCGCTAAGGAGCTTCGTTGCCTTAGAACGTCAATGGGTCGGATCCAACCCTCTGTTCGTCTCTGAGATAGACGCGGATGTGATCAAAGGTCTGTCGGGACGATCCGCGTTCTTCAGTGACATGGAGCATACGCTATTTTTGGCCTCCAACGGCGGTCGGGACGTGGCTAGATGTGCGGCTCTAGTCAATCACAAGTACCAAAAGGCAAAAAAAGAGCATGTAGGGTTTATCGGGCACTTCGCTGCGGCGCCAGGGGAGGAACCGGGAGTGCGGGCCATGTTCGAACGGTCGGAGGCCTGGCTTAGAGAACGTGGAGTGGTTCGCGTCATCGCGCCATTCAATGGAGCCGCCATCCTGGGAGCAGGCGTCCGTTCGAGCGCCTACGATGAGGAGCCCTTGTTTCCCTTCGGCTGGCAGCCGCCTTATTACTCCGAATACCTCCATGCTTTGGGGTACGAGCCGTCGTATCCCCTCTGGTACTACACGGTAGACTTCACATCCGAGAAGTACCGGACTGCGAAGCGCCGTGCCTCGGAGAATAAGAAGGTCGTCGTGCGGTCCATCAACAAGAAGCGTTGGAGCCAAGATTTAGAAACATTCCGAGTCTTGTTCAATGAGTGCTTTAGGGACGAGTGGGAGTTTCACCCCCAGAGCACCGGCGAGTTTCACGAGTTCTTTGATCCCATGAAGCCAGTGCTCGACCCTCGCCACATGCTAGTCGGTGAAGTGGATGGAGAACCGGCTGGTTTCTGCCTAGGTATGCCCGACTGGAGCCCCTTGTTTCGTTCATTCAAAGGGAATCTCGGCCCGATTCAAATTATTCGGCTGATGCTGAGTGCAGGGCGTTACCGCAGAGCGGGGCTGCTCGGCATTGGCGCGTTGCCGGCCTACCGAGGAACCGGGCTTGCACAGTGTCTCGCGATCGCTCTCTATAGCAGATACGAGGAGCGAGGCCTACAGGAGGCGTTCTACTGCCCGGTCAACGGGGATAACGCGCGATCCCGGAATTTCGCAGAGTCGATGGGCGGCAAGGGACGCGTATTGGCGCACTGCTACGACAAACGTCTCAACTGACCGGCCCTGAAGGCGACGTTGAGCCCGATTGATTGCAAAACACCCCGACCTAGGACAGGCGCGGGCGCCTTATCGCGGCCGGCGCGAGGGACTACACGCCATGGTCTTCATCCCGGCCCTGGTCACAGCCGCTGATGGGTGGCGCCATTGCATGCGTGGAAACAAAAAGGAAGCGTGGTAGCGCTAACGGGATTCGAACCCGTGTTTTAGCCTTGAGAGGGCTACGTCCTAGACCCCTAGACGATAGCGCCGCGCACCCCCGAATTATAACCCAAACCGCCGCAGTCCTCGCGCGCGCCGGCGCGTTTCGGCTTCAGTCTCAGGAAAGTCCAAAGAGGACCGATATGGACGGTTGGTGCCACTCACAGAGGCAGACTCCAACGCACTTCTCGTGGGCGCCCGAAAAGCGTCCAGCCCGGCCGAAGCCGCACTCGCCGAATACGGTCGCCTGTTGCGGCGCTTCCTCGAGGGCGACGCGGACATCGCTCTCGAAGATGCGCGTAGGGCGCTCGCCGAGGATTCCACTATTAGCGATGCGTTCGACGAACATTGGCGCACGGTCGAGCGCATCAGCTCCGACGCCGTTGTGCGAAAAGGCCGCGAAGCGCAATCCGAGTTGGCCGCCGCCTTCGAAGATCTGATGATCTCCCAGCGACGCTCATCCGAGCGTGTCGCCGAAGCGTTCGCCGAAAAGGGTCGGCAGCTCGAGGCCTTGCTCGAGTGCATCCCGGCGATGGCGTTCATCAAGAACGACTTGCTGCGCTATGTCTTCGTCGACGAGTCCTACGCCAAACTGTTCGGCCGCGGCAGCAGTCAAGTCGTCTCGCTCAGCGACAGCGATTTGTTTTCTCCCTCCACGGCGGAGCGTTTCGAAGAGCTCGATCGGCGGGCTCTCGACAGCGGCCACGTCGTCGAATCGCGCGATCCGCTGACCACGTCCAAGGGGACGGTCTGGGCCCGTGCATTTCGCTCGCCCGTCTGCAACGCCAACGGCCGGCCTGCCTCGCTGCTGGGCCTGCTCTTCCTGGAAGAACCGCCGTCATCGGCCGCCGTGGGATGCGGCCGCGAAATCGCGCAAGTCGCGCACGAGCTGCGCACGCCGCTCACCGCGATCAGAGATTCAATCGCTCTGATCGAGGACGAGTCCGCGGGCCCGCTGAACGCCCATCAAAGGGAGTTCGTCACGATCGCGGCGCGGAACTGCGGTCGTCTCGAACGGTTGCTCGAAGACACGATTCAGCTCGAGCGTCTAGCGGACGCCAGCGCGGCCTTCGTCATCGAAAGCGCCGATCTAGGCGCCCTGGCCGAAAAGGCCTGCCTGCTGGCCCAGTCGTGGACCGGGAACTCTACGGTCGAATATGCGCCCCCGGCGGTCCCGCTGCGTGCCAACGTCGATGTCGTTCTCGCGACTCGGATGGTGGCGAACCTCGTTGTCTGGGCGATTCGGGTCTCCCCCTCCCGAACCGCTCGCGTCAAGCTGCGACAAGACGACGACCAAGTCGAAGTCATCGTGAGCTGCGACGGCTCGGTCGGCTCTCTAATCGAGCTCGAAACCCCCATTGGAATCGCCCAGACGTTCGTGGGCCGCGTCGCGAAGGCGCATGGCGCCGTGCTCGGAGTACGGCTATCCGGTCCCTTGAAAGGGGCCTATATAGGTCTGCGGTCCTTAGCCGATGAGGACAACAGGGGAGGGAAAACAACCGTTGAAGCCCAGAATTCTACTGGTCGATGACGAGCCCGACATGCTCAATGCGTTGGGCTTTCGCCTCGAAAAAGCCGGCTACGAGTTGGTTCATGCCCGGAACGGAACCGACGCGCTCGCGCAGATGAAGGACCGTCGCGCCGATTTGATCCTGTCCGACTTCATGATGCCCGAGATGAACGGGATCGAGCTGACGCGCATCGTGAAGTCCCATCCGCTGTGGTACTCGACCGAAGTCGTGCTGTGTTCGTGCAATGAAGACCCCGAGTTTCGCCGCAAGGCGATGTCTCTGGGAGCAGCCGATTACCTGCCCAAATCCGCTGGAGCAAAGGCGATACTCGAGCGCGTCGATAAGTTGGTCGGCGCGTCTTTCCGAACTTCGGAGGCCCCGGCGGCTTCCGGCGCTCTAGCTTTAATCGAGAGCCTCGTCGAGATGCTGCAAGTCGCGCGAGACGGCGCGTCCAACCCCGCCGCGGCCCGGGTGGCCATTGACGCCGCAAAAAAGATCGCCGAGGACCTACGGGCCCTGATGTCAGCGGACTCCCCCTCCGATTCACTCGCGTCAGGGGTATCGAATGGCAGCGAAGTCTAAGCCTCGCGTCTTGATCGTTGACGATGAAGAAGACCTGGTGAGGCCGGTCGCTTACCGCCTCGGCATCGCCGGCTTCGACGTGATGATGGAGCCCAACGGGCGCCTCGGGTACGAACGCGCCATGAGCGACCGTCCCGACCTCATCCTCCTGGACGTGATGATGCCCGGACTCGACGGCCTCTCCCTCTGCCGCATCCTCAAGGACCAAGCCGACACGGCGGCGATCCCGGTCATCATGGTGACCGCCAAGACGACGATGGGAGACGTCGAGGAAGCCTTCGACGCGCTGGCCGACGACTTCGTCGGCAAGCCTTTCGAGTGGACCGAGCTTTTCGGCAAGATCAACCGCGCCTTGGTCTTCGCGGGGATCTTCGAGACCTGACATTCCCCTACTTCCCGCTCGCCTCGTGTACGATCTCATTACATGCGGCGCATCCTGCTTCTCGGCCTCCTCATCTGCGCGGCCGCTCCCGCCGGCGACGACGTGCAATTGTTCTTCCGCGAGGATTGGACGGAATCCCCTCCCGCCATCCCCGTCACCGAAGAACACCTGACCAACAAAGACCTCGCACTGTCGCTGCACGGCCCCGGCCGCTTCGTCATCAAGAAGAGCTACCACGTCTTCGTGCCCGACGACCCGCACTACATCTGGTCCGGTCTCTGCGACGGCACATGGGCGGTGAGCTTGCGCAAAAAGAACGCCCTGGTCGACCTGACCAAAGGCCGCGTGCGCTGGCGCTCGAAGCAGGCCGGCTTTCGTCAACTGCGCGTGATCGTGAAGACCGCCGACGGCAACTGGCTGGTCAGTGACGCCAGCGACGGGCCGTCGGAAGACTGGCGCATCCACGAGTTCGTCATAGCCAACATTCACTGGCGCGACCTCGACATCGATAACGTCGTCGAAGGCCCGTGGGTCGCCGACGCCGACCTCTCGCACGTCGTCGAAGTCGGCTTCACTGACCTGATGACGGGCGGCCATTCGCGCGCCTGCTCGCGTCTCGACTGGATCGAAGTCTATGGCGACCCCGTCGACTGAAACCTCGCGGCAGGCGGTGCGCGCCTACGCCTGGATGCTCGGCGTCGTAATTCTCTCAACGGTCTGGTCGGCGATCAATCCGGCTGACTACGCCACTTGGTTCTTCGAGCTGTTCATCGGCGCGGGCGGCGTCCTTGCGCTGGTCCTTTTGCGCAAGCGCTTTCCCTTCTCGGCGTTCGTGCTGGGCGTGGCGGCGTTGCACTATGTCGTGCTGTCGATCGGCGCAAAGTACACCTATGCCGAGGCTCCTCCCGGCGAGTGGTTGCGCAACGCCTTCCATCTCTCCCGCAACCACTTTGATCGCGTCGGGCATTTCATGCAAGGGGTGACGCCGGCGCTGGTGATGCGCGAAATACTGCTGCGCAGGACCGGCATCGGCCGCGGCTTCTGGCTAGGCCTCTGCGCGCTTTCAGTCGCAATGGCGTTCTCGGCGCTCTACGAGATTCTCGAGTGGCTTTGGGTCGCGGCCTTCTATCCCAACGCCGGACCGGAATGGCTCGGCATGCAAGGCGATCCGTTCGACGCTCAGGCCGACATGCTCATGGCGACGCTGGGCGGCCTGCTCTCCGCCGTCGTGCTGCGGCGCTGGCATGACGCCTCGATCGCGAAGCTCTAGGGCCGCCTCACACCGCCTGCAAGATCAAGCATTTCAGGTAGTGCGTCTCCGGCACGGTCAGCAAGATCGGGTGGTCGCGCGACTGTGTCCGGCGTTCAATCACTCGCAAGCGTTTGCCCGCCTCGAGCGACGCTTCGGCGATGACGCTCAGTAATTGCGCTTCGCTGACCAGGTGCGAGCAGGAGCACGTCACCAGCACGCCGTCGCGCGCGAGCAATTGCAGCGCCTTCAAGTTCACCTGCCTGTAGGCGCTCAACGCCGATTCGACGTCCTTGCGACTCTTCGCAAACGCCGGCGGATCGACGACGATCGTGTCGTACTCCGCCCGTGAAGATGCACGCTGACGCAGATAGTCGAGGATGTCCGACTGCATCGGCCGCAGATTTTCGATCCCGTTGCGCAAGGCGTTCGCCCGCAGTGAATCCAGCGCCGCCGCCGAACTGTCGACCGCCTCCACGCTCTCGCAACGCCCAGCCAGGTGCAGCCCGAAGCCGCCGGTGTGGGTGAAGCAGTCGAGCGCCTTGCCTTTCGCATAGCTCGCCGCCGCGCTCCAGTTCTCGCGCTGGTCGAGGAACAAGCCGGTCTTCTGCCCGCCCAGTAAATCGACGCCGAACCGCAGCCCGCTCATGGCGACCTCGTGCTCCGGCGGAGCCTCGCCGTGAAGCAGACCCTTGATTTGCTCCAGCCCTTCCTTGCGGCGCGCCCCCGATTCATTCCGCTCGACGATCGCCGACGGCGCGAACAGTTCCGTCAGCGCCTCCACGATAGATGCCTTGGAGGCCTCCATCCCCTGCGACGAAGTTTGCACGGCAAGGGCCGAACCGTAGCGATCGACGATCAATCCCGGCAGCAGGTCCGCCTCGGCATGAACCACGCGGTACGCGTCGCTGTCGCGGACAACCGTTTCGCGATAGCGCTGCGCCCGCTTGATCAGCCGCGCAAAAAAGCCCCGATCGGTCTTGGCGACCTTATAGGGCAGCATGCGCAGCGCAATCTTCGACTCGCTGCTGTAGTGCGCGCAGCCCAGCCGATTGTTGCGCCCGTCGAGCACTTCGACGACGCCCCCCGGCTTGACGGCGTCCGCGCGCAACAAGTCATCGCGAAAGACCCAAGGGTGCCCTGAAGCGATGCGGTCCGACCCGTGGCGGTTGACGCGAACCTGCGGCAAGGCGATAGCGCTGGAAGTCGACACTCCTCGCGAGCATAGCGCGAGTGGTTACAAGCGCTCCCGCCTGTGGCGGGCAGCGCCGGCGGCCTAGGCCGGCCTTTCAGTGATTGCGCCCCTGCTGCGAAGGCCCGCGCGACGCTGACGGCATGCGCGGCTGCCGCGGCTGCGGCGACGGACGCCGCAGCGTCATCTCGACCCACATGCGGTAAACCGGATCCATGCCTTCGACGTCTTTACCCTTGCGCGCTTGCGCCAGTACATCTTCGAGCTTCTTTTGACGGCCTTCGCTCCAAGCCAGCAGTTCCGATGTCGGCTCGGTCTCGATCTTCGCCGGCGCGGCGCCCTGCTCCCAATGTCGCTTGCCCTTCACCTGAACGACTTCGCCGCCGACCTCCACATCGGCGCGCCCCGAAAACGTCTCGACACTGGGCGGATCGGCCGTCAGCTCGTAGCGCCCTGTTTTGTTGAGATGCGCTTCCGTCTCGCCGAGGAACACCACAATCGAGTCCGCGTCGAACAGCACTGGGAGATCGACCACGGCGTCGCCTTTGACTAATCGCATGCGCGCCGCCGTCAGTCCGCCGTTGATCATCTCGAGAGCCGAGTCGTGTCCCAGCCGGATGAAGCTGCTCGGCGTGAGCATGATCTCGGCGTAGCCGTCGCCTGTCCGCAGAGTTTGCCCGTCAATGACGTGATTCAGCTCGGTCGGCTTCGAATCGAGCAGCCGATCCTGCAAGTAGACCTCGCCTTCGATGTGGTGGATGTAGCCCGCCATCGCGGAGATGACGTTTTGCGCCGGCAGTGGCGCGCTCAGCAGGATTGCGACCGCCAAACCGCGCATGGCGGTCTGAGCATACCAGAGTCGCGACGGAAGAGCGGCTGCTAGCGAGCAGCCAGCGGAATCTCGAAATAGAACAGATCCTGACCCGCATTCATGTCATGCAGGCCCGTGATGTAAATCGACGCTCGCGCGACGGGATCGCCGCCGGTCCCGACGTTGAAGAAGAAAAACCCGCTTTCCTCGACGCCCGGCGGCACGACCGGCGCCGCCCACTCGCGATCCGCGATCTCCGGCCGCGCCAGCGGACCCTTCTTCACTTTGGGCTTCGTGGTCGTGCCGATGACCGGAATCCTGCGCTGCTTGGGTTGGGCCCCGCCCGGCTGGAACATTGTCAGATCCGCGCCGCGCATCGCCTCAATCCCTTCCTGCCCCGGAGACGGGACGTAGCGGACCGTCAAGTTTTCGAGCTTGATGGCGTGATCGCTCTTGTTGCTGATGACCACCAACACCGGCAGCACGCCGTGTTCGTTGGGCTCCGCTTTGCCGAAAATTTCCTTGGACGCGGTCTTGTCGGGGTACGCTTCGACGGCGACCGTCACCGCTCCCTGCGACTGCTTTTGCGAATATTCCTCCGCCGGCTTCGCCTCGAATCGGTCCAACGCCGCCAAAGTCGTCACGAGGCCGAGGGCCAAAACAGCCCCCACGCCGATCATTCGCGGCCGACAATAGCTTGGAGTTGTCATAATTGGGAAACCTTTCGGATTGATCCTAGCCGTCTACAACCTGGCGGTCGGGCTGCTGACTCCTCTCGCCGTACCTTACCTGATCGTCCGGTCTCTGCGCCGGGGTCAGCCCCTGAACCGCGTTCGGGAACGCTTCGGCTTTCTCCCAGCGTCGTTCGCACATCCGACACCCCCTCAGACCGGTCCCGGCTCGATCTGGTTACATGCGGTTTCGGTCGGTGAAGCCTTGTCGGCGCGGCGGCTCGTCGAGAAGCTCCGCGAGCGCTTCCCGGACGAAAAGATCTTCGTCAGCACCGGCACGCCGACTGGGCAGGAGTTGGCCTCGTCGAAGCTCGGCGACTTGGTCGACGGCTTCTTCTACGTGCCGGCCGACTTCGGCTGGGCCGTCCGCCGCACGCTCAACGCGCTGCGGCCGCGCTTGGTCCTCATCCTCGAAACCGAGATCTGGCCGAATCTGTATCGCGAAACCAAGCGCGTCGGCGCCGGGCTGTTGCTCGTCAACGGGCGCATCTCCGACAAGTCCCTGCCCCGCTACCGGCGCTTTCGGCGCCTGTTCCAAGCTGTTCTCCGCCTTCCTGACGCCATCCTGGCTCAATCGCCGCAAGACGCCCAACGCCTCGTCGAGATCGGCGCGCCGCCGGAAAGCGTCTCGGTCGCCGGCAACCTCAAGTACGACTTCTCCCCCGGCGCGGACGATCCGCCGCCGGACCTCAAAGCCTTTCTCGATAGGCTCGCGCCGAGCCCGCTCATCGTCGCCGGCAGCACGCGCGAACAGGAGGAAGCGCCCGTCGCCGAGGCCTTTCGACAGTTGGCAAAGGAGCATCCGCGAGCTCTATTGGCGGTCGCTCCGCGTCATCCGCCGCGTTTCGACGAAGCAGCCGAAGCGGTGCGCTCGACCGGCCTGCCGCTGCTGCGCCGTTCCGATCTTTCGCCGGACTCTGAGCTCCGGCTGCCTGGCGCGCTGCTCCTCGATTCGTTGGGCGAGTTGGCCGCGCTCTATCGCGTCGCCGACCTGGTGTTCATCGGCGGATCGCTCAACGGCTGGGGCGGCCACAACGTCCTCGAACCCGCGCTGTACGGCAAGGCAACCGTGGTCGGCCCGCACATGCAGAATTTCCGCGACATCGCCGACCGCCTGGTCGCCGGCGCGGGGCTCGTTACGGTAGAGAGCGCCGAAGCCTTGGCCGGGGCCTGGCAGCGGCTGCTGTCCGACCCAGCCGAAACTCGGGCTCTCGGAGAACGCGCCCGACTCATCGCCGAGCAGGAACGAGGAGCGGCCGAACGCGCCGCCGACGCCGCCCTAGCGCTCTACCGTGAATCGACGTTTCGGCCCGTCCCCGGCTTTTGGACGAGGCTGGCGTTGGGCCCGCTCGCGGCCCTGTGGCGCATCGCCGCCCAAGCCCGTCGAGCCGCCTACGCGCGCGGCATGCTCGGCTCCCGGCGCCTGCCGCGCTTCACGCTTTGTGTCGGCAATCTCACCGCGGGCGGCAGCGGCAAGACCCCCGCGACGATCTGGCTCGCCGAGCAGCTCAGCCTGCGAGGCCGCCTCCCGGCGGTTCTCTCCCGCGGCTATCGCAGGACATCGAAAGCGGCCGCCGTCATCGCGCTTCCGGGTGAACCCGCCGGCCCTGACCTGCTCGGAGACGAGCCCGCTCTGATGCACGACCGCCTGTTTTGCCCGATCGGCGTCGGCGCCGACCGCCACGCCACAGGCTCGGCGCTGCTCAAGAAATCCCCCGCCGACCTGTTCTTGCTCGACGACGGCTTCCAGCACTATCGTCTGCAGCGCGACCTCGACCTCGTACTAATCGACGCCGCTCGCCCGTTCGAGGGCCAATCCTGCCTTCCCCTTGGACGTCTCCGCGAGCCCGTCGACGCCCTCCGCCGCGCCTCAGCCGTTCTGCTCACCAACACCACTCCCGGCGCGTGCTATCAGGCCCTCGGCGCACGCATCCGCCGTATCGCCCCGAATGTTCCGATTTTCCGCTCGCGCCTACGTCCGACGCGCGCGCTCGAGACGCGCTTCAGCGAAGACGTTCCCCTCGAGCGCCTCGCCGGCCGGAGCGTTTTCGCCTTTTGCGGCGTCGGCAATCCCGATTCGTTCCGGTCGACACTCGAGTCCCTCGGCTGCCGCCTCGCCGGGAGCCTCGACTTTCGCGATCACCACCGCTACACGCTCGACGACTGGTGGCGCATCGCCGCCGCCGCGCGCGACTCCGGCGCCGAGATGACCGTCACCACCGAGAAGGATCTCGTCAATCTGTCGCACCAAGCGCCGCACGAAATGCGCACCGGCGCGCCCCCCCTGCACGTGCTCGTGGTCGACCTCGAAGTCGACGACGGCGAAGCCTTGCTCGACTTGATCGAAGCCCGCATCGAAACCCGCATGAGTGAGGCGCCGGCATGAGCAAGCTGCTCGTGCGCGCGACCAACTGGCTGGGCGACGCCGTTATTTCGATTCCCGCGTTGCGCCAGATCCGCCGCGCCCGTCCCAACTCCGAAATCGTGATCCTCGCGCGCCAATGGGTCGCCGATCTCTACGCCCGCGAAGCCTTCTGTGACCGCATCCTCATTTACGACAACAAAGGACGCCACGCGGGCCTCGGCGGCAAATTGCGCCTCGCCTCCGAGTTGCGCCGCGAACGCTTCGATGAAGCGATCCTGCTGCAGAACGCCTTCGACGCCGCGCTGCTGGCCTGGCTCGCCCGCATCCCCGCGCGCATCGGCTACGCCCGCGACGGCCGCCGCCTGCTGCTGACTCAGCCCATCGCCGTTCCCGCCGCAGGCGAAATCCCAGCCCACCAGCGCTTCTATTACTTGGAGCTGTTGCGCCGCGCCGGCTGGATCGACGAGATTCCGGAATGCGCCGACATCCGCCTTGACGGCGTCGAAGCAGCCGCCGCAGCAGGCCGCGAAGGCTGGCGCGGCCGCGGCCTGCCCGCGGGCTCGTGGATCGGCGTCAGTCCGGGCGCCGCCTACGGCACGGCCAAGCAGTGGCTGCCCGAGCGCTTCGCCGCCGCCGCCCGCTCGCTCGCCGACAAGCTCGACGCGCGCGTCGCCGTCTTCGGCTCGTCCGCCGAAGCCGACCTCTGCAAGGCCATCGCCGCACAAGCCGGCCCGCGCGCCCACAGCCTCGCCGGCCGGACCACGCTGCGACAGTTCATCGAGCTGGCCGCAACCTGCACCGTCTACCTCACCAACGACTCCGGCCCGATGCACGTCGCCGCCGCGCTGGGCCTGCCGACCGTGGCGATCTTCGGCGCCACCGATCACGTCGCCACCGGCCCCTCGGCTTCGTGGGCGAAGGTCGTGCGTCATCAAGTCGAATGCAGCCCTTGCCTGCTGCGCGAATGCCCCATCGACCACCGCTGCATGACGCGCGTCACGGCCGACGAAGTAGTCGAAGAAGCGCTGCGGCTCCTCGGCTAAATTTCCGCCCGCTTCATCGAAAAGCGCGTATACTCCCTGGTGATGCGAATTCCCGCTCTGACGCTTACGCTCCTTGCCGCCGCTCTGACTTGCTCGGCGGCCAATGTCCAACTCGACAAAAGCACGGACAAAATCGAGGTCAAGGTCGACGGCAAGCCGTTCACGACCTTTTACTTCGGTCCCGACACGCCGAAACCCTACCTTTGGCCGATCCGCGCCGCTGACGGCACGATCATCACTCGCGGCTATCCGATCCGCGACGACGTGCCCGGCGAATCCCACGACCACCCGCACCATCGCGGCCTCTGGTTCACGCACGGCGACGTCAACGGCATCGACTTCTGGGCGAACGAAGAGATGTACAAGAAGGAGCGTGACAACGTCGGCAAGGTCGAGCTCAAGAGCATCGAGGAGGCCAAGAACGGCCGCATCAAGTCATCCTTCTTGTGGAAGGGCCCCAAGGGCGATCTCGTGCTCACCGAAAACCGCACGATGACCTTCAGCCAGCAGGGCGCCGACCGCATGATCGACTTCGACGTCACCTTCACGGCGGCCGACAAGCCGGTGAAGTTCGGCGACACCAAGGAAGGCTTCTTCGCCATCCGCCTCGCGACCACGATGCGAGAAACCATGCCCGACAAGAAGCCCGGCAAAGGCGTCATCGTCAGCTCGACCGGCGCCAAAGGCGCGAAAAACACTTGGGGCAAGTCGTTCCCCTGGATCGACTACTCCGGCCCCGTGGACGGCAAGACCTACGGCGTCGCCATCTTCGACAACCCGCAGAATCCGAAGTACCCGACTTACTGGCACGTGCGCGACTACGGCTTGTTCGCGGCGAATCCGTTCGGCGAGCATGACTTCTACAACGACAAGTCACGCGACGGCTCGCTGACGATCCAGCCCGGCAAGAGCCTGCGCTTTCGCTATCGCGTCGTCATTCACCCCGGCGACGCCGCGGCGGCCGACATCGCCGACCTGTATAAAGCCTGGAAATAGGCCAGGCGCGCTACATTTTCGGAAACAGGCCTTTCAGCGCCGGATACAGCGCTTGATAGGTTTCGTGTCCGGTCGAGTACACATCGACCAGGGCGCTGTCGGGAGCGAGCCTCTCTTGCTCCCGGATGACCGCGCGGCACGCTTCTTCGACGGTCTTGAAATGGCCGGAACCGACCATGCCTAGGACGGCGGCGCCGAAAGCCGAACCTTCTTGCGTTTCGAGCACGGCGATCGGCTTGGCGAACACGCCGGCCAGCACGCCGCGCCAGAACGGGCTCTTCGCTCCTCCGCCCGAAGCGCGAACCGACTCAACGGTCACGCCCAACGACTCCACGATGTCGAGGCAGTCCTTGAGGCTGTAGGAGACGCCTTCGACCAAGGCGCGGATCAAGTGCGCGCGGGTGTGCTTGGCCGTCAAGCCGATCCAGCCGCCGCGGGCGCGCGCGTCGAGGTGCGGCGTGCGCTCGCCCATCAGGTACGGCAGCCAATAGAGGCCTTCGCAGCCGGCGGGCGCCTGCGCGGCCTCGTCCATCATCAGGTCGTAGGCGTCGACGCCCTTCGCCGCCGCCTCCGCCTGGTACGCGCCGCCGAGTTGGTTGCGGAACCACTGCAAGCTCAACCCCGCCCCTTGCGTCACGCCCATCACGTGCCACTTGCCGGGCACGGCATGGCAGAACGTGTGCACGCGGCCGCCCGGGTCGTAGGCGACTTCGTCCATGTGCGAGAAGACGACGCCCGAGGTGCCGATGGTGCACGAGACCAGGCCCGCCTCGACGATGCCGTTGCCCACAGCGCTGGCCGCCTGATCCCCCGCCCCGGCGACCACGGGCGTCCCGGCGCGCAGGCCGGTCGCCGCAGCGGCTGCGGCGCTGACCTGACCCACCACTTCGCTCGACTCAGCCACCGGCGGCAAGATCGAGCGGTCGATGCCCAGCTTCGCCGCCAGCGCGTCGGCCCAGCGGCGATGCACCACGTCGAACAGCGCCGTGCCCGACGCGTCCGAGACGTCGCCCGCGAACTCGCCTGTGAGACGAAAGCGCACGTAGTCCTTCGGCAGCAGCATCGTACGCGTGCGCTCGTATGAGGCCGGATCGTGATCCCGCACCCACAGCAGCTTCGGCGCGGTAAAGCCGGTCAGCGCCGGGTTCGCGGTCTGCGCCAGGACGAACTCCGCACCGGCCGTCGCGTTGATCCAATCGACCTGGTCTTGGCTGCGCTGGTCGCACCAGATCAGAGCCGGGCGGATGACGCGCTTTTCGTCATCGAGCAAAGTCAGGCCATGCATCTGGCCCGAGAACCCGACCCCGGCGACGTCCGCTCCAGTAGCGCCCGCCTTCGCGAGCACGCCTTGAATGGCCGCGAAGGCGGCGTCGGCCCAATTCTCGGGCCGCTGCTCGGCCCAGAGAGGCTTTTCGATCCGGATGTCCTCATGCGCTGCGGTCACCCCCGCGGCGACTCGCCCATCCGCGTCAACCAGCAGCGCGCGCGAGCCGCCGGTGCCGATGTCGATTCCCAGCCAATATGTCATGGTCGTTGGAAGTCTAGCGTCTAACTGTCGTGAGTCGCCAGGATGGGCAAATAAGCTGCGCCGTAGATGCCGGCCTTGCCGCCGAGCTTCGCCTTCTCGATGCGCGTATCGGAATTGCGGTAGGTGAGAGAGCAGCGCTCCACCGAGTCGAACAGAGCGGGCGCGAACAGATCCCACGAAGCCAGGACGCCGCCCGCCAGCAGATACAGCGGAAAGTTAAAGGCATTGATGAGCCCTCCCAGCCCAATGCCGAGCGCGCGGCCCATGTGCTTGAAGACCGCCAGAGCCGCTTCGTCCCCTTGTTCGGCGGCCTGCGCGACCAGCAGCGGCGTGAGCTCGCCGCTTTTTTCCTGCAGCTTCTCGAGGGACGTTGAACGGCCTTGCTGAACCGCTTCTTCCGCGAGCTTGCGAATAGCTGTGCCCGAGGCTTCGGCCTCGAGGCAGCCGTAGTTGCCGCAACCGCAAAGGTGAGGGGAGCTCGCGTCGACCGTAATATGCCCCAACTCGCCCGCCATGCCCAGGTAGCCGTGGATGATGCGGCCCTGGTAGACGATGCCGCCGCCGATGCCCGTGCCAAGGGTGAGCAGGATCAGGTCGTCCACGTCATGTCCCGCACCCAGCCAGACTTCTCCGAGGGCCGCGGCGTTGGCGTCGTTCTCGACGATCACCGGCAGGTCCAACTTCTCCTCCAGGCGCTTCTTGAGCGGAAATTCCTCCCACCCCTCCAGATTCGGCGCCCGGGCGATGGTGCCGGTTTCCATGCGGATCAACCCCGGCACTCCGGCGCCGATCCCGATCAGCTCGCTGCCCGAATGTCCTTCCCGGACCTCGACGACGCCTTCGACGATGCGCTCAACGATGCTGTCCGGCCCGCTTCCCGCACGGGTCGGAATAGCGAACTCCTCCAGCACTTCGCCCGCCGGCGTGACCGCGGCGGCGCGCAAGTTCGTCCCGCCCAAATCCACGCCGATCGCAAACTTCGGCACTCAACCCTCCCGTCCGATCGCCCCATTGGGCTCCAAGGAAATCGCTCAGGGTACCACAGGGCCGGTCTGTTCCTGTTTCAATCTGATGGCGCCTTCGCTCACCATCCCCGCGCTTCCATCCGCTCCAGAATGACGCCTGAATAGCGGTCCATGCGGGATGGCCGGCGCAGCAGCGGCGACGGGATGCACGCGGCGAGGCGCGCGACCTGTTCGCGGGTAAGAGAATCGAGCGGCTGGTGGTAGTGGTACTGGGACGCCGCTCCAACGCCCCACACGCCAGGCCCCCATTCGATCTCGTTGAGGTAGAGCTCGAGGATGCGGTCTTTGCTCAGGATGAGCTCAGCCAGAGGCGCCAACGTCCACTCCACGACTTTGCGAATCGGAGAGCGGCTGGTGGTGAGGAAAAAGTTCTTGACGAGCTGCTGCGTCAGAGTAGAGGCTCCCCGCAGCGGCTTGTCCTGGGTTCGCCAGTCGTCGACCGCGATCTCGAGCTCGTCCCAATCGACTCCGTGGTGGGTGTAGAACGCACCGTCCTCGGCTGCGATAACCGCATGCCGAACGACTTCGGGAATGTTGCTCAGCGGCGTCCACTCGCTGGAGTAGACGTACGGCTTGCGAGAGATGATCGCTTCGACGCGCCGTTCGATCTGCACCGCCGTCGTCGGCGGCGGATACGAGCGCACGTAGATCAACGCCAGCGTACAGAAACCGTAAAAGGCCGCTATACCCAGCACCGCAAACTCGGCGATTCGCTTGGCTAGCCCGCCTCGTCTACGTCCGGCCATGGGTACAATTCTATCGGCAGGTACCACGACGTTCTAGTCCGTAACCCGCCAAATTCTAAACTTTATTGGCAAGAAGAGCGGCTACATTCTAGTACGTTTCGCCGCTCTCAGCGTGGCGGCTGCGCTCGTGTCGCACGCGGTCCAGGTCAATGCGCAAGCGCGTCGCGCCGGGTTGCGGCGGGTTGTATTCGGAAGGAATGGCCGTCGCCGCGCCGTCGCGCACGCTATGAATCGACGGCGTCATGATCTCGACCCCCGCTTTGTTGAAGGCGTCCAGCACGCTGCGATGCAACGACGCCCGGATCGCCCCCAGTCGCGCCGGCTGGTCGGTAGCGGCTCGTAGCTGGTAGGTCACGGCATAGTCGTCGAGGCTCAGCTCCCAAACCGTCGGCGGCGGGTACGTGGCGATGTTGTTCGTCGCCTTGGCGGCGTTCTCGAGCAGGTCGTGCACCTGTCGCCAAGGCACGTCGTAGCCGATGCCGACCCTCACCGTAAGGATGACTCCGGCGCGCTTGGCCATGCGGTTGTAATTGATCACCGGACCGGCCAGCACCACGCCGTTCGGGATCGACACGATCTCGTTCTCGACGGTGCGCAGGCGCGTCACGAACAAAGTTTTCTCGAGCACGTCGCCCGTGGTTTGGCCCATGCAAACGCGGTCGCCGACACGGAACGAGCCGGTATAGGTCAAAACGACGCCCGAGATCACGTTGCCGATCACGGCGGTCGAACCTAGCGTCAACATCGCGCCGACGAATACCGAGAAACCCTTGAAGACCTCCGACTGCGACCCCGGCAGGTACGGATAGCTGACCACCATCGTGAACAAAATGATGCCGACGCGAGCGAGCTTGTACGTCGGATCGGCCCAATCGGGATCGAAGCCCGGCAGCGTGATGTCACGCTTTCCGACGGCTGCCAGGAAAAAGCGCGTCCCCTTGATGGCGTAGTAGGCCGTGGCCCAAATGACCAACAGGTAGACCACGTTCGGCAGGTACGCGACGATCTGCTCGGCCATGCCCAGCGCGACGCGGCCGATGAACCCCAGCAGGCTGCCGCCGATGCGCGCGGTCGCCGGATAAACGCTCAGGACGAACAGGGTGTACAGCAGTACGACGGCCGCGATCAGCCCGAAATAAACGATCCGCAGGACGGCGCCGACCATCAGCCGCAGCCGCGCCGGCGTTATCAACTCCAGGCGCTGAAACCGGATCGCGTGCGCCTTCAACGCCCACGCTCTCAGCCGCACCAGCAGGGCGCGGTAGGCTGCGCGGGCCACCACAATCGCAAGCGCCAGCGCCGCGGTCGAGAAGATGACGCTGAGCCCCGTCTCGAGCCAATGTCGTACGGCCTGCTCGTTGAAGCCCGTCAGCTCGGCGATCCATTCCGAGACCTGGGCGACGCTCGACATCCATATGCCCTGAAACGCGACGCCCGCGACGACAAAGGCGACGAACATCGTGATGCGCCGCCAGCGATTCAAGTCTTTGGGACGGCGTACGCGCCGAGCAATCAGCCGCAACGCGGCCAGCCGCATCGCCACGATCAGGGCGACCGCCAACAGCGGCAGCACCACGCTCGTCACCACGGCGCCAGGAACGCCGATGTCCGAGAAAAATTGTCCGACGGATTTGAACATCGGATTGCGAATTTTCCAGAGAGCTCCCTCAAGCCTAACCGGTTTTGTTTTCTAGCGTATCGTGCTTCAATTTGGGCGTTTCGTTGACAAGTCTTTGACCCGGCCTTTAGCATGGAGAGTTTGGCGGCGAGAATGTCCGCCTGACGATTTCCGTCTGGCGACGCCGGTTCGTGCGTCTCCAATCCGTTTTATACACAGCGAAGGAAAGACTGAGGAGGACCGCAGTGAATCTCAGACCGCTACACGACCGCATTATTGTCAAGCGCGTCGATGAAGCCGAGCAGAAGGCCGGCTCGATCATCATCCCGGATTCGGCCAAGGAAAAGCCGCAACAGGCTGAAGTCGTGGCCGTGGGCAAGGGCAAAGTCAAAGAAGACGGCGGCGTCACCCCGCTCGACGTCAAGGCCGGCGACAAGATCCTCATCGGCAAGTACTCAGGCAACGAGGTCAAGATCGACGGCGAAGAACTGGTGATCTTGCGCGAAGACGAAGTGCTGGCCGTTATCGAATAACTTGTAACTTGAAGCAAAGCACCAATGGAGTAACGATAAATGGCAGGAAAGAAAATAGTTTACGGAGAAGATTGCCGACAGGCGATCTTGGCCGGCGTCAACAAGCTGGCTAACACGGTGAAGGTCACGCTCGGCCCCAAGGGCCGCAATGTGGTGCTCGAGAAGAAGTTCGGCGGCCCGAACGTCACCAAGGACGGCGTGACCGTCGCCAAGGAGATCGAGCTCGAAGACAAGCTCGAGAACCTCGGCGCTCAGATGGTCCGCGAAGTCGCTTCGAAGACCTCCGACGTCGCCGGCGACGGCACCACCACGGCCACCATCCTGGCGCAGGCGATCTACCGCGACGGGCTCAAGAGCGTGGCCGCCGGGGCCAACCCGATGGCGATCAAGCGCGGCATCGAGAAGGCCACCGAGGCCGTCTCCGAGGCGCTGCACAAGCTCGCGAAGCCCGTCGAGGGCGACGCCGTGGCGCAGGTGGCGGCGATCTCGGCCAACAGCGATCACACCATCGGCGAGATCATCGCCCAGGCGATGGCCAAGGTCGGCAAAGACGGCGTCATCACCGTTGAAGAAGGCAAGGGCATCGAGACCGAGCTGGACGTGGTCGAGGGCATGCAGTTCGACCGCGGCTACCTGTCGCCCTACTTCGTCACCGACCAGGAGACGATGGAGGTCAGCCTCGACAACCCCTACATCCTGATCCACGAGAAGAAGGTCAGCTCGATGAAGGACCTGCTGCCCGTGCTCGAGGCCATCTCGCGCGCCGGCCGCCCGCTGCTGATCATCGCCGAGGACGTCGAGGGCGAAGCCCTGGCGACCCTGGTCGTCAACAAGCTGCGCGGCATTCTGAATGTCGCGGCCGTCAAGGCCCCCGGCTTCGGCGACCGCCGCAAGGCCATGCTCGAGGACATCGCGATCCTCACCGGCGGCAAGGCCATCATGGAAGAAACCGGCATCAAGCTCGAGGGCGTGCAGCTCGAGGACTTGGGCCAGGCGAGCCGCATCGTCATCGACAAAGACAACACGACTGTCGTCGAAGGCGGCGGAACCAAGCAAGCCATCGAAGGCCGCGTGAAGCAGCTCCGCGCCCAGGTCGAGGACACCACCTCGGATTATGACCGCGAGAAGCTGCAAGAGCGCCTTGCAAAGCTGGTCGGCGGCGTGGCGGTGATCAAAGTCGGCGCCGCGACCGAGACCGAAATGAAAGAGAAGAAGGCCCGCGTCGAGGATGCCATGCATGCGACTCGCGCGGCCGTCGAAGAGGGCATCGTGCCCGGCGGCGGCGTGGCCTTGATCCGGGCCTCGAAAGTGCTCGAGAAGCTGAAGCTCGAAGGCGACGAAGCCATCGGCGTGAAGATCGTGGCCAAGGCCATCGAAGCCCCGCTGCGCAACATCGCCTCGAACGCCGGCCAAGAAGGCGCGATCGTGGTCGAGAAGGTGCGCGAGTCGAAGGACCCCTCGTTCGGCTACAACGCCGGCACGGGCGAGTACGGCGACATGGTCAAAGCCGGCGTCATCGACCCGGTGAAGGTGACCCGCACGGCGCTGCAAAACGCCGCATCGATCGCCGCCCTGATGCTGACGACGGAAGCCACGGTGCACGAGATTCCGGACGAGACGCCCGCGCCTCCGCCGGACCCGCACGGCGGCGGCGGCTTCTAAGCCGACCGCACGGATTGAACTGGAAACGGCCGTCGCTTGCGACGGCCGTTGTCTTTTGGGGCATAGGGCGGAATTCGGTGCGAAGGCAGTCGGGCCGGCTCAGAACCCGATTCCCGTCCCAGCGGTGATCTCTTCATTGCCGAGCTCCACCTAACTCCATTTCAACCTCCCGCATCCCCTTTTCGCCCGATACACATCCCCCGGATTCTGGTAGTTTTTTACACCGAATATGGGCTATTGTTGCGATCGGGGATTGCCCTAAACTTCCTCAGCCTCAGTCTCGCGGCCGCCGGCATTCCGGCGGCCAGGTGTTGCTTCAGGGGAAGCATGGGGCTTTTTCAAGGACCGGCGGGTCTAGGTCGCCCGCCGTGAAACGGATGAAGGAGTCATTTACATGCTCAAACTTCGAAGTTGGGCCTTTCCGATCGCGGTCCTCGTCACGACCGCCGCCCTGTACGGCCAGGGCACTCAAGGCGTCGTCACCGGACAAATCATCGATCCGACCGGCGCCGCCATTCCCGCGGCGCAGATCATCGCAACCAACGTCGCCACGAACATCTCGTCGACCACCAGTTCGACGGCCAGCGGCAACTACTCCGTCAACCTCTACCCCGGCATCTATCGCCTTTCGGTGGAAGCTGACGGATTCAAGCGGCATAACCGCGACAACGTCGCTGTCGCGGCCTCGACCACGGTCCGCGTCGATATCTCCCTCGAGCTTGGTTCGGTCACCGAAACCGTAGAAGTCTCGGGCAGTCTGCTCACGGTTCAAACCGAGGACGCCAAGGTCAGCACGTCGGTCGAAAACAAATTCGTCGACGAGCTGCCCCTGGTCGTCTCGGGCAGCCTGCGCAGCCCCTTCAACTTGATCACCATCGCCGCCCAGGCGAATCAGCTCAGCGGCTCCGACATGTCCCTCGGCGGCGGTCAATCCGGCGCCTGGAACGCCACGATGGACGGCCTGTCGATCAACACCAACCGCACGGCCAACCAAGACGAGATCTCTTACACCGCTCCTTCGGTGGAGGCCATCACCGAAGTCACCGTCGACACCAATGGCTTCAAGGCCGAATACGGCCAGGCGGGCGGCGGCGTGATCACCTTCTCGTCCAAGTCCGGCACGAACGACTTTCACGGCTCGGCCTACGAGTTCCTGCGCAACGAAAAGCTCGACGCGCGCGGCTTCTTCGCCGGCTCCCGAGCCGTGCTCAAGCAGCATGACTACGGCATCTCCGGCGGCGGGCCCATCATCAAGAACCGCACGTTCTTCTACGCCGCCTACGAGGGGTTCCGCAATCGCGAGGGCTCGAACGACATCATTCAGAGCGTCGCCACGCCCGAAATGTACAACGGCGATTTCTCCAACTGGGTGAACTCGTCGGGCAGCCTGCTCCAGATTTACGACCCGGCGACAACGCAGAACAATCCCGCTGGAGGCTTCACCCGCGACCTGTTCCCCAACAATCAAATTCCCCAGGCGCGCTTCTCGCCGCTGGCGAACGGCGTCCTTCCCTTCGCTCAAGGCGTTACGCCCAACCGCGGCGGCCAGGCGGGAACCATCGACTACGTCCGCAACAACTGGATCACCACCAGCGGCACCCTGGTCCGGCCGCAGGACAAGTTCTCCGCCAAGGTCGACCACGTATTCAGCGACAAGCACCGCCTGGCCTACTTCTTCAACATCACCAAATTCCGGCTCAAACCCGGCGGCGGCGGACCTCCCGGGCTACCCGAACCGCTGTGGACCGGTCAGATTCAGAAGTTCGACACCCAAGCGCACCGCATGACCTACGACTGGGTCGTCACGCCGACCACCGTCAACCACATGGCTTTCGGCTGGAACAAGTTCTACAAGGTCTCGCAGTCGACCGCCTATGACCCGGCCGGCGACTGGGGTTCGCAGGTCGGCTGCTTCCCCAACGTCATCGACTGCAACCGCAACTTCCCGGTCATCTCCTTCAGCGAATTCAGCGGCTGGGGCGGCGCGGCGCTCAACGGCACCGGCCAACCGATGCTCGCCATCCAAGACGACCTCAGCATCGTTCGCGGCAAGCACACGATCAAATTCGGCGGCTCGTTCCAGCGCCAAGAAGCCAACGGCTTCGGCGAGCAGTGCATCGCCGGCTGCGTCGACTTCAGCTTCAAGGGGACCAGCATACCCGGCAACACCAGCTTCAATTCCGGCAGCTCGTTCGCCTCGTTCCTGTTGGGCGAAGCGATCGGAGGCGGCACCGAGACGGTGCGCGACGTCAACCAGATCTACAACTACTACGGCTTCTTCGTGCAAGACGACTGGCGTCTCACGTCGAAGCTCGCGCTCAACATCGGAATGCGCTGGGACTACACCGCTCCGCCCTACTCGGGCAACGACGAATACTCCGACTTCACCCCCAACAAGCCCAATCCGGCCGTCAACGGTTACCCCGGCGCGCTGCGCTTCTCCGGCTTCGGCGAAGGCACTGAAAACAGCCGCACGCTCGTCGGCAAATGGCCCTGGGGCTTCGGCCCGCGCATCGGCCTGGCCTACCAGTTGAACTCGAAAACCACCATGCGCGCGGCCTTCGGGCGCTCGTTCGGCCGCGTCACGGTCGTCTCCGGCTCGGGACACTTCGCCGGCTTCATCGGCAACTGGCGCTTCAACAGCCTGGACGACGGCATTACGCCCGCCTTCCGCTGGGACGAAGGCCTGCCTTTCTACCCGCTGCCGCGCACCATCGACCCAAGCGCGCCGCTCGACCCGGCGTTCGCCAACAACCAGAACGTCCATCACTGGCAAGAGCCTGACGCCACCCGCGCTCCGGAGAACTACTATTGGACGCTCAACATCCAGCGCGAGATCTTTAACAACACAGTCTTCGAGGCCGCCTACACCGCCAACGTCGGCGCGCGCCTGCAGTCGGGTCTGGTCAACATGAACCAGGTTCCGACGGCCGTCTGGAATGACCTCGTTTCGCAATACGGTCCCACGCAAGCCGCCAGTCTGCTGCGCGGTTCGATCACGTCGCAGGCCGCGCAAGACGCCGGCATCGGCGCGCCCTACCCCAACTTCCTCGACTCCGACGTCCAGCAGGTGCAGTCGGTCAACCAGGCGCTGCGGCCTTGGCCGCAGTACCTGACGATTCAGACCGGCGGCCAGGGCGGCGACAAGTCGGGCCACTCCAGCTATCACGCCATGGTGCTGCGCGCCACGCGCCGCTTCTCCAACGGTCTGGCTTTCGAATGGAACTACACTATGTCGAAGATCATCAGCGACACCGACGACACCAACGAGGGCGACGGCACGACCCAAGACCAATACAACCGTCGTCTAGAAAAGTCCATCGGCGAGTTCGATCTGACTCACGTGATGAAGCTCTCGACGGTTTACGAGCTGCCCTTCGGCAAGGGCAAGCGCTTCGGCGCGGGCGCCGGCAAGGCCCTCAATGCAATCATCGGCGGTTGGCGGCTCGGGCTGATTCAGGGCTACCAGAGCGGCTTCCCGTATCGCTTGCAGCGCAACAACCCGCTGCCCATCTTCAACCGCGACACTCGCCCCACCATCGCGTCCTATGACGACTGGCGGGCGCCGATCGCGGGCGATCAGTTCGATCCGGCCGTCGATCGCTTCGTCGACAAGAGCATCTTTCCGGCCCAACCCGTGGCCTTCGGAAACGCCACACGGCTCAACCCGAAGCTGCGCTCGTTCCCGCTATTCAACGAGAACCTCAGCATGGCCAAGACCTTCCCCATCACCGAGCGCTTCCGCATGGATCTGCGTTGGGAAGCCTTCAACCTGCTCAACCGCACGACCTTCAACACCGGCAGCGCCAACCTCAACAGCAACAGCTTTGGCGTTGTCACGGGCCAGATCAATCAACCCCGCTCGATGCAAGTCGGCTTGAAGCTGTACTGGTAGAGCGCGGCAACAGCGGCGGCGCGGCGGTGGAAATCGCCGCGCCGCTTCGCTTACTCGGGGATGTCGCGATCCCGCACGCCGATCAAATAGAGCAGTCCGTCCAACCCGAAATTCGAGATCGAGCGCTTGGCTTGCTCGGCCACGACGGGCTTGGGATGAAACGCCACCCCCAGCCCGGCGACGCCCAGCATCGGCAGGTCGTTGGCGCCGTCGCCGACGGCGATCGTCTGGTGCAGGTTGATGTTTTCTTCGAGTGCAATTTGCTTGAGCAATTCCGCCTTGCGACGTCCGTCCACAATCTCGCCCGTCACGCGCCCGGTCAGCTTGCCGTCAACGATCTCGAGCTGATTGGCGTAGACGTAATCGAACCCAAGCCGCTCCTGGAGCTTGCGCCCGAAATAGTCGAACCCTCCGGAGAGGATGCCGATCTTGTAGCCGAGCCGCTTGAGGGTAGAGGTCAGCCGCTCCGCCCCCTCGGTGAGCGGTAGGCGCTCGGCGACCTTCTCGAGCACGGACTCCGGCAACCCCGCGAGCGTTGCGACGCGCTGGCGCAGGCTTTCGCTGAAGTCGATCTCCCCGCGCATGGCCGCCGCCGTAATCGCGGCGACCTTCTCGCCGGCGCCCGCTTCCTTGGCGAGTTCGTCGATGACTTCGGCCTGGATAAGCGTCGAGTCCATATCGAAGACGACCAACCGGCGACTGCGGCGGTACAGGTCGTCGACCTGTACGGAGACGTCGATGCCGGTGTCGTCGGAGATCTCCATCAGCCGCTCGCGCAGGGCGATCTCATCGACGACCGCGCCCGAGACTTCGAGCTCGACGCAGGCGCGGCCCGACTCCGCGGGAGCGTCGAGCGAGAGCCGCCCGGAGAGACGCGCAATGCGGTCGATATTGAGCTCGAGCTGCGCGGCGGTCTCCGCGACCCGCGAGATGTGTTCAGCCGTCAAACGGCGCCCCAGCAGCGTGACGATGTGCCGATCCTTGCCCTGCGCGTCGACCCAGCGCTGGTAGCGCTCGAGGTCGATCGGCGTGAACGTCACGGCGATGCCGAGCCCATGCGCCGCGTAAAGCACTTCCTTGAGCACCGGCGACGACTTGCTCTCGCCTGGGATCGAGACGACGAGGCCGAGCGAGAGGTGGTCATGGATTACCGCCTGCCCGATGTCGAGGATGTCGGCGCCGAAGTCGGCGAGAATCGCGGTGAGCCGAGCGGTCAGCCCGGGGCGGTCCCGCCCGGTGATATTGATGAGGAAGATTTCGCGCGGGTTCAACTTTGATTTTAGGCGGCCCCGGATCGGCGGCGCTTTCCGAATCGACCGTTCGTTTAGCGCGCCAAAGCGTGCGTTATCATAACGATGCCCATGAAACCGACTCTCGCCCTCAATCGCCGGCAACTGATGCGCTCGCTTGGCGGAGGTTTGGCAAGCGTCGGCTTGGCCGGTTTGATGTCACAGGACGGCCTGTTGGCCGCGCCGACGGCCGACGGACTCGCGCCGCGGGGTCCGCACTTTCCCCCCAAAGCCAAATACGTGATCTCGATCTTCTGCTACGGCGGACCGAGTCACGTCGATACCTTCGACCCCAAGCCCGAACTCGACAAGTACGCCGGCGAGGCGATGTCAGGTGTCGGCGATGTCGTCGTTTCGCAGGGCAATCCCGGCGGGCTGATGCCGTCGCCGTGGAAATTCAAAAAGCACGGCCAGAGCGGGCTGGAAGTCTCCGAGCTATTCCCGCAGGTGGCGCAGCATGTCGACGACCTAGCGGTGATCCGCTCGATGTACGCGATCTCGAACGATCACGGTCCAGCCCTGTATCAGATGAACACCGGCACGCTGCTCGCCGGGCACCCGAGCGTCGGCAGTTGGCTCACCTACGGCCTGGGCACCGAAAATCAGAACCTGCCGGGGTTCATCGTCTTCACCGACCACCGCGGCGGCCCCATCAACGGCGCGCCAAACTGGGGCAACGGCTACATGCCGGCGGCTTACCAGGGCACGCAATTCCGCTCGACCGGCGACCCGATCGTCGACCTGCATCCGCCGAAGGAGATGTCGCGCGAGCGCCAGCGCAAATGGCTTGACCTGCTCGCCGACTTCAACCGCGAGAACCTCGAAAAGAATCCCGAAGACACCGAATTGTCGGCGCGCATCCAGAGCTACGAGCTGGCCTATCGCATGCAGGTCAGCGCAACCGAGGCGATCGACATCTCCAAGGAGACCGCCGCGACGCGTAAGCTCTACGGTCTAGACGATGCGCCGACGCAGTACTTCGGACGGCAGGCCTTGATGGCGCGGCGCTTGGTCGAACGCGGCGTGCGCATGGTGCAGATCTACTCCGGGGGCGGCAATCACGAGCCTACCTGGGACCAGCACTGGTCGCTGCAAAAGTTCCATACCCAGCACTGCGCCGAGACGGACTTGCCGATCGCCGGCCTCATCGCGGATCTCAAGTCGCGCGGGCTGTTCGACGACACGCTCATCCTGTGGCACGGCGAATTCGGGCGCATGCCGATCTCCCAACGCCTCGACGGCCGCGATCATAATCCTTACGGCTTCACCGCCTGGATGGCCGGCGGCGGCGTGAAGGGCGGCACGGTCGTCGGCGCGACCGACCAGTTCGGCTACAAAGCCGTCGAGAACCGCAAATCGGTCTATGACTTCCACGCGACCATCCTGCACCTGATGGGCATCGACCACGAGCGTCTGACGTATCGCCACAACGGCCGCGACATGCGCCTCACCGACGTGCACGGCGACGTCATCAAAGAAGTGCTGGCGTAGAGCAATGCGGGAGGAATCAGAGCTCAGGTTGGATCGCTCGAAGCTCGAAGTCGTCACGCTGCAAGGAGCGGAAGAGGCGGACCGGAATTACTGGCTGAGCAAGACTCCGCTGGAGCGTTTGGAGGCGATGGAACAGATACGCCAAGTGATCTCTGGCTATGACCCGGCTACCGACCGACTTCAAAGAGTTCTTGAGGTTGTTAAATTCGACCGCTAGATCGACTCTTTAGGAAACGCTTGTCGGAATACGTATTATCGCGATAGAATACGTATGTCTTGAAGACCAAGCTCACTGTCACGATCGACGAAGACGTAGTTCCCGCCGCGAAAGCCTACGCGAAGTCGCAAGGCCTTTCGCTGTCGAGCTTGATCGAACGGAACCTGCGTGCCTTAGCCGTCGATCGGCCGAAGGGTTCGGTTGTCGATAAGTGGCGCGGCGCCTTCAAGCCGGCGGATCGAAAGGACGAGCGTTACCGTCGCTTGGCCGAGAAATACCTTTGATCATCCTGGTCGATCTCGACGTGCTGCTCGATGTAGCGCTCGATCGACCCCCGTTCGCCGATGCTTCGGCCAAGTTGCTTCGCGAGCTCGAGGCAATGCCCGGAAGCGGCTTCATCGCTTGGCACTCGATTGCGAACTTCTACTACTTGGCCTCCCCTATCCGCTCAAAGACGTCAGCGAAGAGTTTGCTTGTCGACTTGGCGCTGTTTCTTGACGTTGCGCCCGCGACGAGGGAAGGTCTGCGGTTTGCGGCGTCGTTGCCGATGCGCGATTTCGAGGATGCCCTGCAAGTAGCGGCCGCGGCCGCCTGCAACGCGGACTGCATCGCGACGCGCAATTTAGGCGACTATCGACGAAGTCCCATCCCTGCCGCGAGTCCACAGGACTTGCTAAAGGCGTTCTAATGGGTAACATGCTAGGAATATTCGCGCCCTAGCATCCCAACAATCTTCTCCGAGAGTATCCTTATGCTGCTCAAGCGCCTTCTTCTGATCACCGGTCTTCTAGCCGCCGTTTCCCTCTACGCCGACAACTGGCCGCAGTGGCGCGGGCCTGACCAGAACGGCCGCTCGACCGTCGCGAAGAACCTTCCGCTGCATTGGACGTCGACCGAGAACGTCCGCTGGAAGGTCGAGCTGCCGAGTTGGAGCGCCGCGACGCCCATCGTGTGGGGCGACGTCGTGTTGGTCACCTCGGCGGAAGAGGGCTTCAACGATCCGGTGAAGTACGGCGCCGGCGGCGGGCGCGTGAACGCCAGGCCGGACGCCGGCGAGCACGACCGCCTGTTCCTGTTCGCCCTCAACCGCGCCGATGGCTCGGTGCTGTGGAGCCGCGAGACCGGGCGTCACAACCGCATCTACCGCAAGCAGAATATGGCCTCTCCTTCGCCGGTGACCGACGGCGAGCGCATCTGGACCATGACCGGCGTCGGCACGCTGACCGCCTTCGATTTCGAGGGCAACCAGCTATGGCGCCGCGACCTGCAAGCTGATTACGGGCAATTCGGCTTGAATTGGGGCTACGCTTCCTCGCCCAAGCTGCACGGCGACCGCCTCTACGTGCAGGTGCTGCATGGCATGCACACCGACGACCCCTCCTACGTGATGGCCGTCGACAAGCACACGGGTAAGACGCTGTGGCGCGTCGAGCGACCGACCGACGCCATCAACGAGTCGCCGGACAACTACGCCACGCCCATCTTGATCGAGGTCGGCGGTAAGCTGCAGCTCGTCGTCTCGGGCGCCGACTACGTGACCGGACACGACATCGATTCCGGCAAGGAGCTCTGGCGCCTTGGCGGCTTCAACCCGACCAACGACCGCAACTACCGCACTATCGCCTCGTCGATCGCCATTGGCGACAAGGTTTATACGACCAGCCGCGAAGGGCGGCCCTTCATCGCCTTCAAGGCCGGCGGGTCCGGCGACATCACCGGCAAGGCCGAGATCTGGAGCAACAACCTCGGCGCCGACGTGCCCACGCCCACGACCGACGGCGAGATCATCTACGTCGTCAACGACCGCGGCATCGCCGTCGCCATCGAGGCCGCGACGGGCGACTTGGTTTACGACCGCCAGCGCCTCGAGCCCGGGACTTACAGTTCGTCGCCGCTGCTCGCCGACGGCAAGATCTACGCCACCAGCGAGGACGGCAAGACCGTCGTCTACAAGGCCGGCCGCGAGTTCGAAATCCTCGCGGTGAACGAGCTCGACGAGTACACCTTGGCGAGCCCGGTCGCGGTCGACAACCAGATCTTCATCCGCACGATGGAGCACGTTTACTGCATCGCGGAGTAGTCGGCTGCCTCGCACTTCCGTCGTCTTGCCCGTGCGCGACGGCGCCGCGTTCGTCGGGCCCGCGCTCGATTCGTTGTTGTCGCAAACCGACCCCGACTTCGAAATCATCGCGGTCGACGACGGCTCGTCCGACGCCACACCCTGCATCCTCCGCGAGTATCGCGACTCGAGACGCTCGCATCCGCGTGATCCCTGGCGGGACCGGCAATCTTCCCGCGGCGCTCAATCGCGGCATTGCGCATTCGCTGGGACGCTACATCGCGCGCATGGACGCCGACGACCTCGCTCATCCCGACCGCCTCCGCGTGCAAGCCGATTATCTCGACACCAACCCCGCGGACGGCCTGGTCGCGAGCCGCGTGCGCTACCTGGGCGATGCCGCCGCGAATCGCGGTCTGGCGCTGTTCGTCGACTGGACGAACTCCCTCATAACGACCAAGGACATCGCCTTCAATCGCTTCATCGAGAGCCCTGTCGTACACCCCAGCGTGATGTTCCGGCGGGATCTGGTCGAGCGCTACGGCGGATATCGCGAAGGCGACTTTCCGGAAGACTACGAGCTGTGGCTGCGCTGGATGGACGCCGGCGTGCGCTTCGCCAAGCTGCCCCAAACGCTGCTCGACTGGCGCGACCGCGGCGACCGCCTCACGCGCGTCGACCCGCGCTACGATCCCGACGCTTTCTTTCGCGTCAAGGCGCCGTACATCGCGCGCTGGCTCGAGCGTCGCAACCCAAGGCATCCGGACGTGGTCGTGTGGGGCGCCGGACGCACGGCGCGGAAGCGCTTCGCCTACCTGGAGCGCGAAGGAGTCCGCGCGACGGCGTTCGTCGACATCGACCCTAAAAAAATCGGGCAGCGAGTAGCAGGCCTGCCTGTGCTCGGCCCCGACGATATCCCCGACGGCGCCTTCGTGCTGATTTACGTCGGCAAGCGCGGCGCGCGCCAACTGATCGAAGCACGCCTCGGCGGACGCGCTTACTTGCCCTGCGCCTAGCTCCAGAGGCGCTCCCAGCTACTCGCGTCGTTCCACTCGTCGGTCGGCCCGAAGGCGCCCCACGGGCTTCCCGGCACGAGGCGCTCTTCACCATCTCCTCGTTGAGCTCGATCCCAAGGCCCGGCCCGTCCGGCACAGTCACGAAGCCGTCCACAAAGCCGCCGTGCACGATCGTGTCGAGATTCACGGCCCAGTCCTGCCAGTCACGCGAGTCCACCGACGCGGCGCTCGAGAGCCACGAAGTTCTCCGTCGCGGCGGCGCAGTGGACGCTCGCCATGAAGCTCACCGGCGTCCCGGCGCAGTGCAGCGCCATCGCGGCGCCGCCCTCCTGCGCGGAGTCGCCGATCTTCTTCGCCTCCAGCAGGCCGCCGCAGGTCGCCGCGTCGGGGCGAACGATGTCGACCGCGCGCATATCGACCAGCTTGCGGAAGTGCTCTTTGAGATAGATGTCTCCGCCGGCGCAAAGCGGGATTCCGGCGGACTCGGCGATCGTCTTCATCGCGCCCATGTGCTGCCACGGAACCATGCCTTCGAGCCAAGCCAGGTTGTATTTCTCGAGCGCCCGGCCGAGGCGGATGCACGAATCGACGCCGATGTGTCCGCGATGGCCCGCCGCAAGGGCGACATCCATGCCGATCGCGCTTCGAGCGCTCTCGACCAAGCCGATAAGGTCATCGACGTCCGCCCGCGTCAGCTCCTCGCCTGTGCGGCGCTCGACGCAGCCGAGGTCCATCTCGAGGAACGTATAGCCGCGTTCGACCCGCGCCTTCAAGCGGCGCGCCAGCTCCTCCGGGTCCTGCGAGCCGGGCGTATGGGCGCAGACGCGAACCTGGTCGCGGAACTTGCCGCCGAGCATCCGCCAGACCGGGACGCCGTAGGCCTTGCCGGCCAGATCCCACAGCGCCGTTTCGACGCCGCTGACTCCCCCGCCCTGGTGCGAGTGCCCGCCGAATCGCTTGATCTCGCGGAAGACTTGGTCGACGTTGCAGGGATTCTTGCCAAGCACCCGGCTCTTGAGCATCAGCGCATAACGCGGATCGGCGCCGGCGCGCATCTCTCCCAGACCGACGATGCCTTGGTTCGTATCGAGCTTGATCAGGGCGGCATGCGCGCCGCGAGCGTCAACGCCGACAGCGGCGACGCGCAGGTCCGTAATCTCGAGATTCGCCGGCCGCGAGCGCGTGTTCACGTCCCGCATCACAGCCTCGACGTCGCCGGCCGTCGCCGCCAGCCCCGCCGCCCCGGCCGCCGCGCCCTTGAGAAACGAACGCCGGTCGACCAGCTTCGTTAGTGACGCTTTCATGCGAACCGATTTTAACAATCGGCCGCCGGCCTGACTCTCCGAGCGATTTCGCGTATCGTATTGGGCATGAAGCTTCTTCGCTTGCTGCCGCTGTTGGCCGTCTTCTGCCTCTGCGCCACAGCCGACGATACGGTCAAGACGTCCAAGGGCGACCTGACGATCACGCCCATCATGCACGCCACGACCATGCTCCAGTTTCAAGGCAAGGTCTGGATCGTCGACCCCTGGAGCAGCGCCGACCTCTCGAAGACCCCCAAGGCCGACGTCATCTTGATCACCGACATCCACGGCGATCACATGGACCCCAAGGCCATCGCGGCGGTCAAGAAGGCTTCGACGGTCATCATCGCGCCCCCGTCGGTCGCCGAGACCGTGACGGAAGCGAAGCCGCTCTCCAATGGCAAAACGACCGAGGTCGACGGCGTCAAGATCGAAGCCGTCCCCATGTACAACATCAAGCGCGGCCCCGAGGCCGGCAAGCTCTTCCACCCGAAAGGCCGCGGCGACGGCTTCATTCTGACCTTCGGCGATAAGCGCGTCTATTTCTCCGGCGACACCGAAGTCACCCCCGAGATGCGCGCGCTCAAAAACATCGATGTCGCCTTCGTTTGCATGAACCTGCCCTATACGATGACCCCCGAGGAAGCCGCCGAAGGAGTCAAGGCGTTCCACCCGAAAATCGTGTACCCCTACCACTACCGCGGGTCCGATCCGAAGGTGTTCGCGGCCGCGCTCGAGGGCACGGGCATCGAAGTCCGCCTCCGCGAGTGGTATCCCTAGTAGTGACGGGCGCTCCCGCCTGTCACAAGCCGCGCAAGCGGCCGGCAAAACAAAAAAATGCGCCTCTCCCACTTCATCGCCGTCCTAGCGGCTTTCGCCGCAGCCTGCTCCACCGCTCCCAAGCCCAATCCCGAGGCGGCCGCACACGCCATCTCCGCCGACGAGCTGCTCGACCATATCCGGACGCTCTCCTCCGACGAATTCGAAGGCCGGCTGCCCGGGTCGAAGGGCGAAGAGCTAACCGTCGCTTACCTGACCAAGCAGTTCAAAGAGCTCGGCCTCGAGCCCGGCAACCCCGACGGGACCTACATTCAAAAGACGCCGCTCGTCAGCCGTATCGCGACCTTCGACGCAACCGTCACCGCGGGCGGGCGCAAGCTCGCTCTCAAACCCAATGACGACTACGTCATCGGCTCGCGCCACACCGTCGACGCGGTCAACGTCAAAGACTCCGACGTCGTCTTCGTCGGCTACGGCGTCGTCGCGCCCGAGTACGGCTGGGACGACTACAAGGGCGTCGACGTCACCGGCAAGACCATCGTCATGCTCGTCAGCGACCCAGCCGTCCCCGACCCCAACGACCCTTCAAAGCTCGACGAGAGCATGTTCAAGGGCCGCGCGATGACCTACTACGGCCGCTGGACGTATAAGTACGAGATCGCCGCCGAGAAGGGCGCCGCCGCCGCCATCGTCGTCCACCAGACCGGCCCGGCCGGCTATCCCTGGGACGTTGTCCGCAACAGTTGGGGCGGCGAGAACTTCGACATCCAGGCCGCCGACCACCACATGGACGCCGTCGCCGTGGAGGGCTGGATCACCCTCGACAAGGCGCGCGAGCTGTTCAAGATGAGCGGGCAGGATTTCGACGCGCTCGAGAAGGCCGCCGCGACCAAGGAGTTCAAGCCGGTCGCGCTCAACGCCAAGGCGAGCTTCGACGTGAAGAACAAAGTGCGCGAGGTGGATTCGCAAAACGTCATTGCGAAGCTGCCCGGCGGCGAGCTGCCCAACGAGTACGTGATCTACACCGCGCACTGGGATCACCTCGGCAAGGACGACTCTCTCGAAGGCGACCAGATCTACAACGGCGCGCTCGACAACGCCTCCGGCACGGCCATGCTGCTCGAGATCGCGAAAGCCTACACCAAGCTCGGCGCGCCGCCCAAGCGATCGATCCTGTTCCTTTCGGTTACGGCGGAAGAGCAGGGCCTGCTCGGCGCCAAATACTACGCCGCCCATCCGCTCTACCCGCTGGACAATACTCTCGCCGAGATCAACATGGACGGCGTGAACCCCTGGGGCAAGACCTCCGACATCGTCGTGATCGGCCTCGGCAACTCCACCCTGGACGACATCGCAACCCAGATCGCCAAGGAACAAGGCCGCACGGTCAAGCCCGACGCCGAGCCCGAGAAGGGCTTCTACTACCGCTCGGACCATTTCGAGTTCGCGAAGAAAGGCGTGCCGGCGTTCGACCCCGATGCCGGCGTCGACTATGTCGGCAAGGAGGCCGGCTACGGCGAGAAGAAGCGCAACGAATACACCGAGCACGACTACCACTCGGTCAGCGACGAAGTGAAACCCGACTGGGATTTCTCAGGCGCTGTCGAGGACGGCCAACTGTTCTTCGAGCTAGGCTACCGCGTCGCCCAATCCGACACCTGGCCCACCTGGAAGGAAGGCACGGAATTCAAAGCCACGCGGGAAGAGATGCTGAGGTAGCGTCAACGGCTAACGTTCGCCTTTGTAAGACGGAGCCACGCCCGTGTTTGCTGAGAACCTTGCGTCGCGGCAACTGGCCGACAGCTACAATCCCAGCCGCTGCGCTTTCGCTTCCTTAAGGTCGATCTGCGCGCGATAGCCATGCCGCTCTAAAAGGTGCAAAAGGTTCGCTCCGCTCATCAACACCAACGGCTTGTCTTTTGCGAATCCGTAGGCATCAGGGCCGTAATCGGATGTCGTTACCAGTATTCCTTTTGTCGCGCCCTCATTCAGGACTGTGCCGTACAGGTCTCGCACGGCTGCCACTCCAACGGTATTCGAGTACCGCTTTGCTTGGATCACGATCTTGCCGCCACGGATGGGATCGGGGTCAAATGCAATAGCGTCGACACCGCCATCGCGACTAGCTTGAGTCACCTTCACTTCACCGCCGCCCGAACTGAATTCAGCTTGGAAAATCTCGCGAATCAGATGCTCAAAATCTTCCCAGTCCATGGCCGCGAGGTTAACCGTATCGTCGAGTGTACTCGCCACTTCTCTTGCTGAAACAAACCTCCCGTCCTCACGGCGCAACTCCATTATGGGAGCCACCGGCGTGAGGCTATGCAATTTGGAGCTGCCCACGCCTTTGAGAGTTTTGAAGCACGCCTTGGGGTCGACGTTGGCTAGGTTGATTCTGAGAAATTCGTCTCGCATAGTCTGTAGGGACAAGATGCACGCCGTTGCCGCCAATCCAGTGCTTCGATCAATGGATGTCACATTCCCATTGAAGACGATGGACTTGATCGCTTCCGCTTGATCAGCTTCGAAAAGCTCATGGACAGTCCGCAATACAATCTGATAGAGCAGTCCGTCATACAGTTTATTGATCTGAGAATCTGTCAGCTGCTTTTCTACAAACTCGTCTCGACTCTGGACGTAAGTCACTTCTCGACGACGGGGCAGCATGTCCACGGAAGGCAGCGAATATGAAACCAACAACGTAAACGTTTCAGGGTTGTAGCTCACATCAAATTCTTGAGGCATCCAATCCGGATACGACGACCGTGAGAGCACCAAGTCGCAGTACTCCTCAATCGCGACAGGCTCAGCCGCCTCATACCTCTCCCGTTGGCGGTCGACGGCTGAATTAGAGTCTTGCTGCTCCTCTAAAAAAGCCGCCCGCGCTTCCAGCCACTTCCCGTGTTCCTCTTGATGCAGTCGCTCTCGCGTCGCGACATCGTTCTGATGCTCTGCTATCGCAACCCTGTACTCTCCGTCCAGACGATCAACTCCCTGATGCCAAGCAGCGAGCACCCTTTCGTACCGACTTCGAGCCTCTGCCAATTTCGCCTCCTTGCGAGACGGGACGAGGTGATCGAAGAGACCAAGTTTCGCCTGAAACTTAGGGTCTAATGCAACGGGCTTAGGGGGATAATGCGGCGGCGATGGCAGCGACGCTAAGCGAGGTTCTGACGGCTCAGGGTCAGGGAACGGACTCGCGTCTTTGAGGTGATCCCAGTTAACGGCGTCGTCTACCGAAAGTGTATATTCGAGAGTTTTTTCCAAAGCAACCAAAGCGCCTTGCGCGTCCCTTGTCTGCTCTGCCGCTAAAGCTCTTTGATCCTCTTGGTGTTGCTTATGATTTGCGCGGGCTTGCCTAATGCCTTCCTTTTGCCGCTGATCTTGCCATCGCCCTTCCCATTCAAGGGCTTGAATCTTTGCCTTTCTCTCGACGACATCGCGTTCAGAGCCTTTGATCGATCGATGTTTTTTGAGGCCATCGTGCCACAGTTCAAGCCTATACGTGGGATTTCCGCGTGAACTGTACGCAACATCAACTTTGCCGAATCGCACAAGCATAATCTAGGTACGGGGTTAGCCGTCAGCGCCTCCTATTGAGACATAATGAGCGAAACACGCCAAATCTTGGCGTAGATTGCGTCAAGCTGCATTTTCAAACCGGCGGAACTCAAAGCCCAACGAGATCGTACGTCACCAAAGGCGGCCAGCGCAACGGGAAATGGCGGTCATTTGGGGAGATGCCGCCTGATTTCCTACGTCGCCCTCGTGATTTCTCCGCCACTCGGAGTGGGCGGCTGCGGACGTCATCATCCAAGGCCGGCCGAGGCTATTCAGTGAACGGACGTCGGATTCCTGTCAGTCTCCGGTCAAGCTACGACCGTGCTCTTGACTGCTAGGCCCCGCGATGTACAACAGTTTCTCGCCGAGTCGATTTACTGTTAACCAGCAAGAAATCCAGCGCTGGCGGGGAACGCTAACTCATTGTTAACGCTAAAGATAGCCTTCCGCCCTCTTCCCCGATTCTTTCCTTGCGATTGCAAAACCGCCGGTGTACACTTCTCCCGCCAGGTTCCCCGCCGCGGATGATCGAGACGGCGCCGGGAGGACGCATTCTCACCTTGTCGAATCTTTAGAAGCGGATGCCTGAGCGCAGGAGGGACTCCGTGCAGCATCCCAGCTCCGCCCACGAAATCATGGTCACCCGGCTCGTGACCCTTGCCCCCAGCGAGCCCGTCTTCCCCGCTATCGAGAAATTACTCCAGGCCCGCATCACCGGCGCTCCGGTGGTCGGCGTCAACGAGCGCTATCTGGGAGTGTTCTCGGAGAAATGTTCGCTCAACTTCTTGATGAGCTCCGCGCAGCTTGCTGACTCGACTCGCCCCGGCCAACTGCACCCCACGGCGCGCGACATGATGTCGACCGAGCTATTCACGCTTTCGCCCGGGTCCGACGCCTTCGACGCCATAACTCTGCTGCTCGCTCGCCAGATCTCCGGCGCTCCGGTGGTCGACAAACAGGGCCGCTTCCTGGGCGTGTTCTCCGAGAAAACGAGCATGTCGGTGCTGCTCGGCGCCGCCTATGACCAACTGCCCTCATGCCGCGTCGAGGCGTTCATGGACGTCGACCAGGGGCGCGTCATCTGTGAAGGCGACGATCTGTTCAAGGTGGCCGAGTTGTTCCAGCGCACGCACTACCGGCGCCTCGAAGTCCTTCGCGACGGCTGCCTCGTCGGCCAGATCAGCCGCCGCGACGCGCTGCGCGCGGCCATGAACTACGCCCGGCGCACGCCCGAGGCGTGGGACGCAGCGCGCGCCGGGCAAGGTTCGCTCTCCGACACCGTCGACGTCTCGACCTACATGGACACCGACGCCAAGACGATTCCGCAGGATCTGGACCTGCTCACCGTCGCGCAGATCTTCCGCGGCACGCCCTACCGCCGCTTACCGGTCACCGACAAAGGCAAACTGGTCGGACTCGTCAGCCGGCGCGACCTGCTGGCTGCCGTCAATCGCATGTACACCTCGTCGCCGAAGCGCGTGGCGGAACTGCTGTATCTGAGCGCTCTCGATCGCGACGCGGCCGCCGCCGTCGGCTGAGCCCTGTTCACAAGGCGTCTTGCCGAACGCGAGAACCTCGGATATTCTGGCCAAGACTCGTTCGGAGGTGCATCATGCTTCGCAATATTTTCCTGGTCGCCCTTGTTCTGACCTGTGCGGCGCCCGTCTCGGCCCTCGATACCATCTCGGCCAGCGACCGTTACGTGCCGGAGTTGATCTTCGGCGGCGAGTGGACCACCACGCTGATGTTCGGCAATCTCAACGACCTGCCCGTGCAGGTGCCGTTGACCTTTTACAACGGCGCGGGAGGCGCGGTGATCGCGGCGCCCATCGTCGGCGTCGGCCTGCGCGACGACTACGTGGTGACGGTCCCCGCGCACGGCTTCGCGCGCGTCGAGATCGCCGACCCCGACGCGACCTCGGCCACATTGGGCTGGGCCTACGCCGACATCCCCTGCAACTCCGCGAGCGCGACCTGCGGCGACGTCTTTGGGCAAGTCGTGCTGCGCAACCGCAACCCGACCCGGCCGGACTTCGAGTCGACCTACCGGTTCAACGAAACCGACCGGCGCCGCGTGATGTTTCTCGACCAACGCGACTTCTTCCAGACCGTCGGCGTCATCATCTTGCCCAAGCGCTTCCCCACCGAAACCGCGCCGCAAACGATCCACATGCGCATTTATGACGAGCAAGGCACGCCGATTCTCACCGAGGATATGCAGATGGGTCCTGGAACTTCGCGGCTCATCAACTTCGCAACCGACTACCCGCAAACGATCGGAGTGCGCGGCTATATCGAAGTGGAGGGGGAGCTGATCAACATCCTGTTCACCGGCATTCGCATCAACCCCTCGAACGCCTTCACGCCGATGCAAAGCTACGCACCGCAAGGCAGTTAGAAACGCAGCCTGAAACGAACTCCGCTTGACCGGAATCTGCTTCACTGGCTAGCTTCTAACGAATGACCCGAATTTCTCCCCTTCCCGTCCTTTGCCTTCTGACGGCCTTGTTCGCCGCCGTGTCGCCGGTCGAGGCGCAACTCACCACCGACCGCAACCAGGTTTGGGCGCAAGGCCTGAACGGGACGCCGGGACAAGCGAACCGCGGCGATGGTTTCGGCCAAGAGGCGGCGGTCGGCGACTTCAACGGCGATCAGATCGCCGATGTCGCCGTCGGAGCGCCCGGCGACGACGAAGGCAGGGGTCGCGGGGCGGTCAGCGTTTACTACGGCTCCGCTACGGGGCTAAGCGCGCTCGGAGCCCAAGAGTGGAAACAAGGCGGAGACTTGGGCGGCAACGATGAGAACAACGACAGCTTCGGGTTCGCACTCGCGGCCGCCGACTTCAACGCCGACGGCTTTGACGACCTAGCCGTAGGCGTTCCCGGAGAAGACAGCTCGGCCGGCAGCGTGCAGATCATCTACGGGTCGGCCGGCGGCTTGACCGCCCAGGGCACCCAGGTTTGGGACCAAGACTCGGGACTCGAGGGCAGCGGGCGCAGCTCCGGCGATCTGTTCGGCTACGATCTGGCGGCCGGCGACTTCAACGGCGACCGCTACGCCGACTTGGCGGTCGGCGTCCCCGGAGAGAGCAACAGCGGCGGCTTGGTCAATGTGATCTTCGGCTCAGCCAGCGGTTTGTCGACGGCGGGCAATCAGCGCTGGCGGCAGGGCGCGGATGACATCCAAGGTACCCGGGAAGACGGCGATTTGTTCGGCGCGGCCCTCGCCGCGGGCGACACCAATGGCGACGGCTTCGACGACCTGATCGTGGGCTCGGCCGGCGAAGACAACAGTCAGGGCGTGATCCATGTCCTCTTCGGCAACTCCGGCGGGCTCGTCTCCACCAACCACAAGCGCTGGCGGCAAGGCAGCGACGGAATACCCGATGACCGCGAGAACGGCGACGGCTTTGGCGGCGTCCTCGCGGCCGGCGATTTCAACAACGACGGCTACGAAGACATCGCAGTGTCGTCGCTTGGTGAGAACACCGGGGCAGGCGTGGTCATCATCATCCCCGGTTCGTCGGGCGGCTCGACTGGGACCGGGTCGTATCGCCTCCGACAGGGCGACGATGGCGGCAACATCGGCGAACAGCGAGAAGACGGCGACCGCTTCGGCTCGGGCCTGGCCGTGGGCGACTTCAATCTCGACGGCTACCAAGACCTCGCCATCGGCGTGCGCGGCGAGGACAACAACAACGGAATCGTGCAGGTGGTATACGGCGGCGCGAGCGGCTTGACCGGGGACGGCACGCAAGTCTTCGCCCAAGGCTTCAACGGCGCTCAAAGTCAGGCGAACAACGGCGACAGCTTCGGCTACGTGCTTGCTGCGGGGGATGTCGGCGGCGACTTCGCCGACGATCTGATCGTCGGCTCGCCGGGCGACGACGGCGGCAATGCGTTCGGCATCATTCACGTGTTCTTCGGCGTGCAGCCGATCACGGCGACCATATCGGCGGTCGTCGGCGCCGGACTGAGCCAGCCGGCCGTGACGTCGGTCTCGGAGAATGCGATCGCGACTATCTTTGGAATGAACCTTTTCCCGCAGGGACAGCAGCGCGTGGTGGGCCAGGCCGATTTGGTCAATGGACGGCTGCCGACGATGGTGGGCAATACGTGTGTCGAGATGGGAGGCCAGCGGGTCCCCCTGTTCTACTTGAGCGAGACGCAGATCAACTTCCAGGCCGTCACGACTCTCGGGCAGCAGTCGGCCGACGTCCAGGTAGTCCGCGACTGCGGGCAGGCCGACGAATACCGTAGCGACATTGCCCAAGTGACCGTCGCCGAGGCGTCGCCGGAGTTCTTCTACTTCACCGCAGTGGACGGCGGACCGAATCCGATCGCGGCGATTCAGAACGCCAGCGGCGCGTATGTCGGCCCGAGCGGCCTGCTGCAAGGCGCGACGACCAATCCGGCAAAACGGGGAGACATCGTCTCGCTGTTCCTGACGGGCTTAGGCGCAACGGTTCCCGGCTTCGCGCCGGGCGAGCTGCCGGGCGTTGCGGCGAATTCCTTCCGCATGGTGCGGTTGTTCCTCGGGGACGTCGAAGTGACTCCGCTGTACGCCGGCGTGACGCCCGGCAACGCTGGGCTCTACCAGGTAACGTTCGAAGTCCCCGCAAATGCGCCGACCGGCAATGTGCCCGTGCGAGTCGTGAGCGAAGGCCCGAGCGGGAACATCACGAGCGCGGCCGACGCCTATTTGGCGCTGGAGCAGTAAGCAGGCTCAGATCTCCAGAAGCTCCGGGTTCTTCGGCTGCTCCGGCTGCGCTTCTTGGCGTTGCTCCTGACGCTCTTGGCGGCGCTCCTCGCGCTCGATGGCGCGCATTTTCTTTTCGACTTCGCGGATCTCGCGCTCCTTCTCCTGCATATGGCGCTCGACTTCGCGAACGGCGGTTTCCGCCTCACGCACGTGTTCGCGCTGGATCGCGTTCATCTTCTCTTGCAGCTCGCGGATGGGGCCTTGTTTTTCTTGCATCAGCCGATTGGCGGCGTCGATTTTTTCGCGAAGCTGGAGCATTTGCTCGTTGGTTAGCTTGCTGTGAGCCTCAGCCATTTCGGCGGCCTTGGCGGCGATTTCCTCATGCAAAGGCGCTAGCTCGGTCTCCACCCGGCGGCTCACTTCCTCCGCGAGCTTCTCCATCTCCTCGCGGTGCGGCTCGAGCTGTTCCTCGACGATCCGCTCGATTTCCTGCGACATTTTTTCAAGCTCTTCGACGCGCGGCGCGATCTCGACCTGGAGTTGCTTCATCTTTTCGGTGAGCCCGCTCATGTCGGGCATGGCCGGAGGTGCGGGCGGAGCCGGCGCCGTGCTGAACTTGCGCGAGAGCAGGCGGCGCCGGCGGCGCGGGAACCGGCGACGGCTTGGCAGCCGGCGCAGGCATCGGTTTGGCCACTGGCGCGGGAGCGGGCCGCGGAGCGGGCGCCGGGACAGGCCTTGGAGCCGGAGCGACTGGTTGCGGGGGCTGATCTTGAGCCAGCACGGCGCGCGGGGCGGAGCTGCACGACCACCACAAGATGGCGGCCGCCGCGACGGCGGCGCAGACGAAGGCGGTGCGGGCGGCCGACTTTCGCGGCGCCCGGGCATCGGACATCAACATTTCGATTCTCCTGAAAAGGTGACTGCGGCGGCCCGCCGCGCCCAACGCCGTGTCGAGAGGGGCGGTTGCGAGAGCGGCGGCGGGGCGGCGCGCGGAAACGGTTTCGGCCAGGCGGGCGAGCGCCAAGGCGTATTGGTCGGGCGCGACGCCGGCGGCGATGACCGCGGCGTCACAAGCGGCTTCGCGCTCGCGTTCGAGTCGGACGCAAATCCAGTGCAGGGCCGGATGGAACCAGAACAGCGCCGCTGCGGCGGCCGCGAACAGTTGCGTCCAGTCGTCGTAGCGGCGAATGTGGCTTTGCTCGTGGAGCCACAGGCTGCGCAGCTCGGCCGCGGCTGTTTGCTCGCGCAACGCTTCGGGCAACAGAACCGCCGGGCGCAGCCAGCCGACGGCGAGCGGAGAGTCATGGGCCGCGGTCGTGCGCGTGGCCCCCGCGCGGCCGGGCGGCAGGTCGCCGCGCCAGGCGGCGAGGTCGTCGTCCCACGCGGCCGAAGGCTCTGAGGCGGCGCGCTTCAGGCGCAGCGCCGCGCGCAGGCGCAGCGCGAGCCGCGTCAACAAGGCGAGCGCAAGCAAAGGCCACGCGGCCAGCAGCGCAGCGCCCCACCACGGGGCGACCGCGACATCGCTCGAAAGCGGCGCCGCCGCAACCGCCGCGATGGGCATATCGACGACGGCGGGGACGTGTTCGATAGGCGCGGGAGGCCGCAGCGCAACAGCCGTTTCCACGAAAGGCGCCGCAAGGATCACGAACAGAGTCGCGAGCCACACGCTGTGGCGTTCGGCCGGCGTCGTCCAACGCCGGGTCAGCCGCAGCAGCAGCGCCACCGCGACGGTCAACGCGAGGCCGCGCCATAGGCCGTTGATCAGCGCTTCGGCCAAGACTGCGAATGCGTCGGTCATTTGGGCCTCCGGTTGATCAGCCGGCGCAGCTCGGCGATCTCTTCGTCCGAAAAATCTTCGTTCTCGAGAACGTTGAGCACCAGCGCCTGCGGCGAGTCGTCGAACAGCCGATTCACCAGGAGGCGCACACCGGTTTGGCGGGCTTCAGAGCGGGCCACCAGCGGGCGATAGACGTAAGCGCGTCCGCGCTGCTCGTGGTCGAGGTAGCCCTTTTCTTCGAGGATGCGGAGCGTGGTGAGGACAGTGGAATAGGCGACCCTATCCCGTTTGGGGAGGTCGTCGTGGACCTCCCCAACTGTGGACGCGCCACGCTTCCAGAGCACGTCCATCAGTCGCAGCTCGGCGTCGGTGAGGGTCTTGGAACGTTGTCGGGCCATCTATTAATGAATTCATAGACGAGCCTACAAGCCGTTGGTTAGCCTGTCAATTAAAAAATTAATAGCGAAGCCGGCTCAGCGACTGTGACCGGCCTTTCGCAGGTCGTCGAGCTCGCCTTCGAGGCGCTTCGCAACGTCGGGGACTTGGTCGATGCGGTTGTGCTGCTCGGAGATGTCTTCGGACAAGTCGTAGAGCTGGTACTTGCCCTCGAAGGGCTTGCCGACCGGCTTTTCCCTTCCCCCTGAGCCCGATGAGGCGATCAGCTTCCACTTGCCGTCGCGAATGGCG
>CAWFOP010000013.1:0-16381 GCA_963817465.1 uncultured Acidobacteriota bacterium
GGGCGGCATGCGCCTATACTGGTCTGCCGTGAATGAAGAACGAAACGTTGCGACGCGCCGAGGCTTCCTGCGCCGTTCCGCCGGATTCGCGGCGGCCGCGGCGGCCTGGAGTTGTTCCGAATCGCCTACCGCCGGAGCCGCGCGCCCGAACATCCTTTTCTGCATCTCCGACGACCAGTCCTACCCGCACGCCACGGCGTACGGCGCCAAGTTCGTCAACACGCCCGCGTTTGACAGGGTGGCCCGCGAGGGCGTGCTGTTCTACAACGCCTTCGCGCCCTCGCCGGGCTGCAGTCCCTGCCGCGCGGCGACCTTGACCGGCCGCCACACGTGGCAGATCGAGAACGCCGGAACGCACGCCAGCTCGTTCCCTCGCAAGTACGTCACCTACCCCTACCTGCTCGAGGACGCCGGCTACTGGGTCGGCTTCACGGGCAAAGGCTGGGGGCCGGGCAATTTCGAGGTCGACGGCTGGCCGCACAATCCCGCTGGGCCGGACTTCAGCGAGATCAAAACTGAACCCAAGTACGACGGCATCAGCTCAACGGATTACGCGGCGAACTTTAAAGCTTTTCTCGAACAACGACCCGACGGCAAGCCGTTTTGTTTCTGGTACGGCGCGCACGAGCCGCACCGCCGCTTCCAGCTCGATTCCTGGAAGCCGGAGGGCAAGGACTTGGCGAACGCCGAGGTGCCGCCGTTCTTGCCGGACCATCCGACGATTCGCGGCGACATCCTCGACTACGCGGTCGAAATCGAGAATTTCGACACCCACCTGGGGCGCATGCTCGACCAGCTCGAGGCGGCCGGCGAGCTCGACAATACGCTCGTGATCGTCACCTCCGACAACGGTATGGCGTTCCCGCGGGCGAAGGCCAACTGCTACGAATACGGCGCGCACATGCCGCTGGCGATCCGCTGGGCCGACCGCGTACCGGAGGGCAGGGAAATCGACGACCTGGTTGGGTTCGTGGATCTGACGGCGACGATTCTGCAGGCGGCGCGAGTCGAGCACCCGGACCGTACGGGCTGTCGGGAAAGAGCATTCTGCCACTGCTCGAAGGGCAAAGAACGGGTCTGGTCGAGCCCGAGCGCGACGCCGTGTACTTCGCGCGCGAGCGGCATTCATCGTCGCGCTATAACAACTGGACCTACCCGCAGCGCGCGCTGCGGTCGCACCAATACCTCTACGTCCGCAACTTCAAACCTGACCGCTGGCCGGCCGGAGATCCGCAAAAATTCGAAGAAGACGGCAAGCTGGGCGCGCCGCACGACGCCTACCACGACATCGACGCCTGCCCGTCGCTCGACTTCTTGGTCGAGCACCGCAACGACCCGGAGTACCGCAAATATTTTCTCTGGGCGGTCGACAAGCGTCCTGGCGAAGAGCTGTTCGACATCAACAAGGACCCGGGTTGCCTGGAGAACCTGGCCGCGAATCCTGAATTCGAGCAGACGCGGGCCGAGCTGGCGGCCAAGCTGGACGCCTATTTGACCCAGACGGGCGATCCGCGGATGACCGGCAACGGCGATGTGTGGGAGGAGTACAAGCGCTATTCGCCGATTCGCAAGTTCCCCGAGCCGCCGGACAAGCTGCCGGGCTGATGCAGACGTTTTCGTAGGAGGATCTGCGTAGCTAGGCAGATCCATGCGCACGAACTGCCTCATTGCGATGCTTGCGGAAGAGAACGACGCGGCGCTGTTGGCGAAAGATCGTGACATGGTTTCCATCGCTGGATCGGGATTGTGCGACGTGAGGCTCATCCGGCCGTAGGCGAGCCCGCGAATAATCGGCTCCAAACCGTTTCAATCGGGTATCATCGCTGCGTGGCGGCCGAGCCTGATCGCGGCTGGGTTGCGCTCAAAGGAGCGAACCTGTGCCTGGACTGCGAATCCATCTTTCATGGGTTTGAGTGCCCTGCGTGCGCCAGCCGCAACGGCATGCCGATCCAACATTGGGTTCGGCCGGTGGACGCCGATCCCGCGGAAAGCAAAAGCGCAACGGCCCCAGCCCCAGTAAACGGACCCCGCCCGCCCGGACGCTGGCGGCAAGCCGCATACGGCCTGCTGGGGCTGGCGGCGGGAGTCCTCATCGGTCGCGGCCGCTCGAACGGAGTGCGCTAAGCTACGGCAGCCGGCGCGATCCGGCAAGGAGTCCATCATGCCTGTAGCACGAGTCACTGAAATCATTTCTTCTTCATCCAAGAGCTTCGAAGACGCCATCGGAACCGGCGTCGCCCGCGCCACCAAAACTCTGAAGAACGTCACCGGCGCCTGGGTTCAGGACCAGCAGGTCAAAGTCGAGAACGACCGCATCACCGAATACCGCGTCAATCTCAAGGTGACGTTCATTCTCGAGGACTAACCCTCGCGCGGCTTATGCCGGCATTTGCGCTAGCCTGGGAATCTTGCCATGAAGATTCTCGGCCTGACGGCTCGCGACATTCGTTTTCCAACCTCTCAAACCCTAGCCGGATCGGACGCCATGAACCCCGATCCGGACTACTCGGCGGTCTACGTCGTCCTGCGCACCGACCAGCCCGGTCTCGAAGGCCACGGGCTGACCTTCACCATCGGCCGCGGCAACGAGATCGTCGCGGCGGCGGCGCGGGCGCTCGAGCCGCTGGTCGCCGGGCGCGAGCTGGAGTCGTTCACCGACGACATGGGCCGCTTCTGGCGCCACATCACCGGCGACAGCCAGCTTCGCTGGATCGGCCCCGATAAGGGCGCCATGCATTTAGCGACGGCGGCTATCGTCAATGCCGTCTGGGATTTATGGGCGAAGATTGAAGGAAAGCCTGTATGGCGCCTCGTAGCTGATCTCGAGCCCGAGCAGTTCGTGCGCCTGATCGACTTCCGCTACATCACCGACGCACTTACGCCCGACGAAGCGCTGCGGATGCTCGAGCGAAAAGCCACGGGCAAGGCTGCGCGCATCGCCGAGATGGAGCGCGACGGCTACCCTTCTTACACCACGTCCGCGGGTTGGCTGGGATATCCCGACGACAAGATCCGCCGGCTCTGCCGCGAGGGCGTCGCCGACGGTTGGACCCACATCAAGATCAAGGTCGGCCGCGACGTCAACGACGACATTCGCCGCGCGGCGATCATCCGCGAGGAGACAGGCTGGGAGCGGAAGCTGATGACCGACGCCAACCAGGTTTGGGAGGTCGACCAGGCGATCGCCTGGATGCGCCGCCTCGCCGAGTTCCGTCCGCTCTGGATCGAGGAGCCCACCTCGCCCGACGACGTGCTCGGGCACAAGAAGATCCGCGACGCCGTGAGGCAGTTCGAGTATCCGATCGGCGTCGCGACCGGCGAGATGTGCCAGAACCGCATCCTGTTCAAGCAGTTCTTGCAAGCTGATGCGATCGACTTCGTGCAGATCGACTCGGCGCGTCTGGGCGGCGTCAACGAGATCCTCGCCGTGCTGCTGCTGGCTGAAAAATTCGGCAAGCCGGTTTGCCCGCATGCCGGCGGCGTCGGGCTCTGCGAATACGTGCAGCACCTGTCGCTGATCGACTACATCTGCGTGTCGGGATCGCTCGAGAACCGCATCGTCGAGTACGTCGACCATTTGCACGAGCATTTCCTCCACCCTGTGGTGATGCGAAACGGGAAATATATGCCGCCGCAGTCGCCGGGCTATTCGATCGAGATGTTCCCCGAGTCGCTCGACGCCCACGAGATGAAGCTGACCGCGTGACGGATCGCAAGCTCATCCTGGCTTCCGCCTCCCCGCGCCGCCGCGAGCTGCTCGAGAACGCGGGCTTGACGTTTGAGGTGCGCCCGGCGGCGATCGACGAGACCGTCAGAGGGGGCGAGGCGCCGGCGGACTACGTCTTACGCCTGGCCGAGACGAAAGCGCGCGCGGTGTGGCGTCCGGGCGAGGTCACGCTCGGCGCGGACACCACCGTGGTCGTCGACAACCGCATCCTCGAAAAGCCGGCCGACGAGGCTGACGCCCGCCGGATGCTCGGCCTGCTTTCCGGCCGCGCGCACGATGTGCTGACCGGGTTCTGCCTGTTCGACGGCGAAAACGCGTACGGCGGAGTTGAAGATACGAGAGTCGTATTTCGCGAGATGACGCCCGACCAGCTCCGCGAGTACGCCGCATCGGGAGAACCGCTCGACAAGGCCGGCGCCTACGGCATCCAAGGGCTCGCGTCGAAATACGTCGAGCGCGTCGAGGGCTGCTACTTCAATGTGGTGGGCCTGCCGATAGCGCGAGTCTACGCCGTTCTCGAGACATTGTGACGGGCTCGCCTTACCGCTAGCGCTTGTAGCTCATCACGTATTCCGGCGCTTCGACGCCCGCCTTGAGATCCGGCGCCGCCTCGGGCGGTCCCCAATGCGTCTGGGCGGGAATGACTCCCGCCCATACCGGCAGCTCCATGTCCGGCTCGTCGTCCGCCGGCGGTCCCGTGCGCACCTTCGCCGACCCCTCCTCGAGAGAAATCTTGAGCACCAGCGTCGCCGCCATCTCCTTGGCGTTCGGCTCGCGCGCTTCCGCCGTGCGCCCCGGAACGATGTGCTCCACCAGCAGCCGGAGAGCGCGCCGTCTTTCTTCGTTCCCGGTCACTTCCTGCGCCCGGGCGTAGACGACCGCCGAGCGATAGTTCATCGAATGGTGGAACACCGAGCGTGCCAGCACCAGTCCGTCCAGCAGCGTCACGCAGAAGCAGACGTCCTTGCCGTCCGCCTCGACGAGCGCTCGGCTCTTGCGCGATCCATGCAGGTAGACGTGGTCGCCGTCGCGCACGAATGACGTCGGAATCACCGCCGGCTTGCCCTCGTAGTTGAAGCCTAAGTGACAAACCAGCGCCTCGTCGAGAATCGCGTTCATCGTCTCGCGGTCAAACTTGCCGCGCTTGGGGAGACGCTTGAGAGTCGTGCGTTCAGTCGGGCGTATTTCACTCATCGAAACCTTCTTTCCTATCAAAAAGTTGAACCGCGGACCGGCCGGCCCGCGGCTCGAACAAAAGACCAAACTTCCGGCCGCTAGGCCGCGCTCTGGAATGAGCGCGCGCGATACAGCCACTCGACGATATTGCCTTCGTGAGGCTGATACCAGTCCAGCTTCGTCGTCGGAACCGGCCCCAGATTCAGCCGGTCGATATCGGTGCAATCGATCAGCTCGCGCCGGAACCGGGCGTCATCCGTGATGCCCGTCCCCACCAGCGTATAGCCGATCTTGCCCAGCATCTCATCCTGCGGGCATTCGACGACGTTCACGAAGGGGAACATGAATTCCTTCTCGATAATCGGCATGTCGGGACTGCTCGCGTAGATGACCGTCGGCAACAAATAGGAGCAGCGCTCGCGCTCGACCGCCCGGGACGTGCCGCGCACCTGTTGGCACAGGTCTTCCGCGCCGGACTGCTCGAGCTCCGCGTCGATCATCTCCGAGATCGCCTCGGCGACGCCGGCCACCGTGAACGCCGCCAGCGGCGCCTGCGGGTCGGTCGGCGGCAGCGGCTCGACCTTGGCCAGCCGTTCGGCTAGGGCCTGGGCAATCTCGCGCCCGTGGCGCGACACCCAGATCGACGAGCAGTTGATGCAGCTCCGCCCGGAGTTGAGCAGCACGCTCTGCTCCATCACGTCGAGGTATTGCTCCCAGTCGTCGACCGCGTCGTCGCCCAGAATGATCTTGCTCCAGCCGGGGCCGTGGACCTGCACGCGCGGGTCGCCGGCGTAGCGCTCGATCGTCTTCTTGTCGCCGAAAATCATGACGCGTTCACAGGCCCGCATCACGGCCGGCCCTGTGTCGCCGCCGCTGGGGTAGACGGCGATCGCTTCGCGCGGCACGCCGGCCTTGTAGAGCGCCTCGGTCATGCGGAACGGCGTCCACGGTTCCTGCGCGCCGGGCTTGAGCACGAGGCCGATCTGCATCGGGATCACCGGCAGCCACAGCGAATGCACGCCCGGCGAGTTCGACGGCAGCACGGCCCCGAGCACCGGCGTCTGCGCCTGCATCGAGATGGTGCGGCCCGCGGCGTCTTTGCCGTAGCCGTCGGAGAGAACCTGCAGGTCCAGACCGCGCGTCAGGGCGTCGAGAATCGAGCCCATATTCGACAGCACGAAGCGGAGCTTCTCCATGTTGGAGCGGCACATCGCCTCGGGCAGCCCGGTTGTCGCCGACTGGCAATGCACGAACTCAGCCGGCGACTGCGGCGTCCCGCCGATCGGCAAGTCGTCGTTGACGAAGAAGTCGCCCGCCTTCTCGCACATCGACACCAGCTCCTTCGCCGGTATCGCGCGCAGAGCGTCGCGCGCGCGCTGCGCCTGCTTGATGTCGCGGCGCACGATCATGCCGTCCGACTTCGAGAATTCAGCGACCTTCTCGCCGGTGTCGAAGTGGAAGATTTCGTCGACGTCGAGCGAGCGGTAAGGCTCGCCCCAACGCATCACGGGGACGTGGATCATAGATGACCTCTATGGTACCGAGCGCCAAGCGGCGGCTGATGCCGCTTGTGACAGGCGGGAGCGCCTGTCACCGCTACTAATTCAATACTGTTACTTCCAGGGCGGCTTCTCGGGCAGCAGCTTCTCGAACTCGGCGATTCGGGCCGCCTGGTAATCCCCGGCGTAGGTTCCGCCGAAGAAGCGGTCCAGCGCCTCGTCGTGCAGCCGCTCCCAGGATTCCTCTTCATGTCCGGGATTCACCGGGTAGAACAAGCAGCCCGACACTTCCGCCGCTTTGCGGTCGCCGGGCGCGTCGCCGATCATCAGCTTCTTGCCGTCCGCGTAGCGCCCCGCACCCGACATCTCGTTGAGGTGCTCGGTCTTCTTCCCCAGCTCCTGTCCCGCGATGATCTGCGGGTAGTGCACCATGTCGTTTTCGATCCACTCGCGCGTCAGCGCTTCGGTCGGCGTGCCCGACACGACCGCCAGGTCCGCCTTGGCGATCATTTTGTCCAGCGACTCGCGCACCTTCGGGAACGGCGGCACGCCCTCGACGATGTCCTTCACCGCCGCGTTGACGGCCAAGCTCCACCCCATCGTGCGGTCGAGCAGCGGGTCGGAGTGCTCCTTCATGTAGTCGGTGAGCCCCGCGTTCGACGGCGGCAGCCCCGAAGCGATGAAATCGTCGAGCGGCCTCAAGTCGGGAATCTCGATGCCGCGCCGCATCGCCTCCGGCCAATCCTCGATCAGCCGCAGCGTCCGCACCAGCACCGGAAAGCGGTTCATGCCGCGGGCCACCGAATAGAGGTTCGCGAACTCCCAGGCCTGGCGCGCGAACTTCGCCGCCGCCTGCAGCCTGAAATGCTTGATGAACGCCGGAGTGAAGCACTCTTTGTGCTTGATCTCCATCGAATCGAAGACGCACCCATCGGAGTCGAGCCCGATGAAAAGGTCGTGGTTCTTTTGGAACTCTTCGAGGTTATGAACGAGCGCCATTGATGACTCTAGGGCTCCCTTACTTGTTCCACTCAGTGTGGAAGACGCCCTCGCGGTCCAGACGCTTGTAGGTGTGGGCGCCGAAGTTGTCGCGCAACGCCTGCAGCAGGTTGGCCGGCAAGAACTCGCTGCGGTAGCTGTCCGCGTAAGACAGCGAAACGCCCATGCAGGTCGCCGGAACGCCCGTGCGCGCCGCGACGCGCACAACGCGCCGCAACGACGGCAGCGTCTTGTTGACGATCTTCGCGAAGTACGGGTGAACGATCATGTTGCTCAGCTCCGGGTTCTCGGCGTATGCGGACTTGATCGGGTCGAGCAGCTTCGAGCGAATGATGCAGCCGTCCTTCCAGATGCGGGCGACCTCCGCCAGGTTCGTGCCGTAGTCGTATTCCTTCGAAGCTTCTTGAATCAACGCCATACCTTGGGCGTAGGCGATCACCATCGAGAGATACAGCGCCTCGTAGAGCGCGTCTACCAAGTCGTCGATCTTCTTTTTGTCGAAACTCTCATCCGGGTCCTCGATGACCTTCGAAGCCGCGACGCGCAGCGGTTTCAGGCCGCTCAAGATGCGCGCTTCCACCGCCATCGACAGCGTCGGAATCGGCACGCCTAGATCCAGCGCCGACTGGGCCGTCCACTTGCCGGTGCCTTTCTGCCCCGCCGTGTCGTAGATCTTGTCGACCAGGAACGAATCCGTCAGGTCGTCCTTTTTCTTGAGGCAGACGGCGGTGATGTCGAGCAGGAACCCGCCCATCTCCGAGCTCTTCGTCCACTTCTCGAAAATCTTCTGGATCTTCGGGGTCGACAGCCCGCACGACTTGCGCATGATGTCGTACACCTCGCAGATCACCTGCATGATGCCGTACTCGATGCCGTTGTGGACCATCTTCACGTAGTGGCCCGCCGACGTGCGGCCGCAGTAGGTGACGCACGGCCCGTCGTCCTCGGTCTTGGCGGCGATCTTCTCAAGCACCGGCGCAATGCGTTCGTAGGCTTCATAGTTGCCGCCCGGCATGATCGAGGGCCCCCACAGCGCGCCTTCTTCGCCGCCCGAAATGCCGCAGCCCACGAAGTGATAGCCCTTGGCGTGCAGCATCTCCGCGCGCCGGTTCGTATCGGGAAAGTGCGAGTTGCCGCCGTCGATGATGATGTCGCCCGGCTGCATGTGCTGGATCAGCGCGTCGATCACGGCGTCCGTGCCTTTGCCGGCAGTCACCATCAGCAGCACCCGCCGCGGCGGCTCCAGTTTTTGGACGAACTCTTCGATCGACTGCGTGACGTAGACGTTTTTGCCTTCCGCCTTCGCGCGCATCTCGTTCGCGTTCTCGTCGCTGCGGTTATAGGCGATCACCTCGAAACCGTTGCGCTCGATATTGAGGGCCACATTCTGGCCCATGACGCCGAGACCGGCGACACCAAAGTTCCCTTGCGACATAGCTTTGTTTTCTCTCGGTTAGACCTTCACGGGGGTTTGCGAACCCACCATTGTAGCCAGCCTCGCCGCCGCGGATCGACTACGCCTCCGTAACCGATTTGAAATACACTGCAATTCTCAATGCCGCTCACCCCCCTAGCGCGGCTGCTGCCGTTCGCCGCGTTCGCTTCGATCCTCGCTGCGCAGCAGGCGCCGCCCGACGTCATCCTCGAGCCCATCGCCGAAGGGGTCCCCCGCCCAACGGGCATCGCCGACCCCGGCGACGGCTCGGGACGCCTATTTTTCTCTGCGCAGGGCGGCCAAATCTGGGTCTATGACGGCTCACGCGTGCTGCCCGAGCCCTTCCTCGACATCACGCCCGAGCTCGAATGTTGCGGCGAAACCGGCCTGCTCAACCTTGCGTTCGACCCCGACTTTGCGACCAACGGCCGCTTTTATATCAGCTACACGTCGAACAAAGGCGGCCCCTACGGCACGAGCACGATCTCGTCCCTGCAGGTCTCCAGCGACGATCCCAACAAAGCCGATCCCGCTTCCGAAAAGGTCCTCCTATCGTTTGACCAGCCGACCTACACGCACAACGCCGGCCAAATCGCGTTCGGACCCGATGGCATGCTCTACGCCGCGTTCGGCGACGGCGGACTGCCCAACTATGACGGCGGCCCGTGGGTCTCGCGCGAGCTCGACACGCTGCTCGGCAAGATCATCCGCATCGACGTCAACGGCGGCGACCCCTATGCCATCCCGCCTGACAATCCGTTCGTCGATCAGCCCGGCGCCCGCGGCGAAATTTACCTGCTCGGCCTGCGCAATCCCTGGCGCTTCAGCTTCGACCGCGACACCGGCGACCTGTTCATCGCTGATGTCGGCGCCGGGACGCTCGAAGAAGTCGAGCTGCTCCGCGCCGGCGCCCGTGGGGGCGTCAACTACGGCTGGCCGTACTTCGAAGGCGATACCTGCACGTTATTCGACCCGGCGTGCGACGACAGCGGCATCACCGGCCCCGTCTTCGGCCTCACGCGCGAGCCCGACACCTGCCGCGCCATCACCGGCGGCTTCCGCTATCGCGGCCTCGCCATGCCCGCGCTCCAAGGCCGCTACGTCTTCGCGGACTGGTGCACCGGCGAGCTGTGGGCCGCCCAAGAGACGCCCGACGGCTGGCAAATCGGTCCCTCGCAGCAGATCAATAACTACATCTCGACGTTCGGACAAGACTCGCGCGGCGAGCTCTATGCGGGCTCGTTCTCGGCCGGCGTCATCTACCGCCTGCGCACCGCCTGGCCGCATCCCGAGCTGTCGCCCCTCGCCCCCGCGCGCACGCTCTCGGGGGGCCAAGGCTTCCGCATGACGCTGGTCGGCTCGGGCTTCGTCCCCGGCTCGGAGGCTCTGTGGGACGGCGAGCCGCTGCAGGCCGAGCTGATCGACAACCAGCGTATGCAGGTCGAGATCGGCTCCGAGCGAATCGCCGAGCCCGGCGTCCACATGATTGAGATCCGCAATCCGGAGCCCAATCCCGGCCCCAGCACCGTCCAGGCCTTCACGGTGGACGAAGCCTCCGGCGTCTTACCCGTGATCAACGACGGCGGAGTGGTTGGCGCCGCGCGCCTCCAGATCGGACCCCTCGCGCCGGGACACGCCTTTTCGATCTTCGGGGACGACTTGGCGGAATTCGCCGAACAGGCGCTGACCACGCCCCTGCCAACGTCGCTCGGCGGCATCACCGTGCGGCGCGCCGAGGGCGAGGCCCTGCCGCTGCTCTACGCCTCGCCGACCCAAATCAACGCCGTCGCGCCGTGGGGGCTCACTCCCGGCGAGCCGCTCGAGATCTACATCGAGCGCGGCCCGGCCCGCGGCGAGTCGATGCTGATCGAGACCGCGCCCGCCAATCCGGGCGTCTTCACGCTGTCGCAGTCGGGTTCCGGCCAAGCCGCGGCGCTGATAGCAGGCCAGGGCGTCCTCGCCGCGCCGTCGAGCACGGCCCCCGGTGCGCGCCCCGTGCATCCCGGCGAAGCCATCGAGGTCTACATGACCGGCCTCGGCGCCGTCTACCCTGCGGTCGCCGACGGCCGTGCGCCCGGCCCGGGCCTTAGCATCGCATTCGAAGAGCCCGTGGTGCGCCTCAAGGGCGTGCCGGCGCGGGTGCTGTTCGCCGGCCTCGCCCCGGGCTTCGTCGGCCTCTACCAGGTCAACGTCGAAATACCCCAAGACGCGCCGACGGGCGACGAAGTCCCTCTGGAAATCGCCGCCCGCGGAGTGTTCGCCAATGCCGTGACGATCGCTGTCGAGTAAGCGTTAGAGCGTCTTGTCGACGGCCGCCAGCGCTGCGTCGTAGTCAGGCGGCTGACCCACCTCGGGCACGTACTGCGCGTACACGACCTTGTTGTCTTTATCGAGCACGAACACCGCCCGCGAATGAATCTTCAGCGGCTCGATCATCACGCCCCACGCCTCGCCGAAGCTGCCGTCTTTGTAGTCCGACAGCGTGACGACGTTCTCGACGCCGGCGGCGCCGCACCAGCGCTTCTGCGCGAACGGCAAGTCGCGGCTCACGGTGTAGACCTTGACGCCTTCGTGCTTCGTCGCCTCTTCGTTGAACCGCCGCGTCTGCGCATCGCAAACCGGCGTATCGAGCGACGGCACTACGCTGACAATCCGCACCGACGACCCGGTGTCGGCCAACGTGACAGGCTTGAGATCCGTGCCGGTCAGGGTGAAATCGGGGGCCGTATCGCCCACCTTCAGCTCGTCGCCTTCGAGGGGCAACGGATTGCCCCGCATGATCGTCTCTCTAGCCATTTAAATCGTCTCTCCTGTCGTTCCGCCGATAAATTTCCCGCCCGAAAGGGCGAGACAAGCGCAAGACCGAAAGCTAACAATCCGACTCAACCCGAGTCAAACGAGACCCGCGGCCGCCGCTCGCCTATACTGTCGATGCCGAGATGGCCAAAACGGGAATCCTGACTAGAACCGATCTACGACGGAGCTCGCCTTGTCGGATTCGAAGTAGACGACGGAGAACACCATGACGCTCACCAGACGCAAACTAGGACAACTCGCGGTGGCCGCGCTGCCGACCGCGGCGCTGCTCGCCAAGCCCGACTCCCGCTTCGGCGGCGTACAAATCGGCATCAACGCGCCGTATAGCTTCCACGGCGTGGTCAACGACGCCGACGGAGTTCTCGACGCGCTCGTCAAGCTAGGGCTGAGCACCGTCGAGTTGCGTTCGCAGCCTATCGAAGCGTTCCTCGGGGCGCCGATAGAGACGCGCCGTCGCGGGGGCCCGGGGCGCCGCGGCGAGCTCACTGCTGAGCAGCGGGCCGAGCGAGCCGCCGCCGCCGAAGCTGCCGCTCGAGAGCTGCGCAAGTGGCGTCTGGCCGCCTCGATCGACGGCTTCAAGACGGTTGGTAAGAAATACGAGGACGCCGGCGTCACCATCGACATCGTCAAATTCGACGGCATCGATAAGTTCTCGGATGATGAGCTGGATTACGCCTTCCAGTTGGCCAAGGCGGTCGGCGCGCGCTACATCACCTGCGAGCCGCCGCGCAGCGCCACCAAGCGCATAGGCGCCTTCGCCGCAAAGCACAAGACGATGGTGGGCTATCACGGCCACACCGACATCACCGACCCCGAGAAGTTCGGTAGTCCCGCCGCGTGGGAAGAAGTGATGGCGTACTCGGAATACAACGGCGCGAACGTCGATATCGGCCACTTCATCGCCGGCAACGGGTATTCGCCGGCGGAGTTCATCAAGAAGCATCACAATCGGATCACCAACATCCACCTCAAGGACCGCAAGAAGGACGACGGCCCGAACGTGCCTTGGGGCCAGGGCGATACGCCGATCCGCGAAATCCTGCAATTGATGAAGAGCGAGAAATACGATTTCATGGCCACGATCGAGATGGAGCACAAAGTGCCGGAGGGCTCGGATGTGATGGCCGAGGTGCGTAAGTGTGTCGAGTACTGCCGCGACGCGCTGACTTAGCGTTAGGCGAAGGTCGGCAAAACGTCCGCCCGAACCGACCCTCGGGTTAGCCGTGGCGCGCGCAGCTCGCCGAGCGGGGCTGTCCCCCAACGCCCGGGCTGCGGCGCCCAGAGGCTGCAAAACCGTGAGGTAAACTGAATCTTTGGGCCGTTGCAGGCGTTGCGAGCAAGCGGTAATGTCTCGAGGGCTCCGCCCGCCGTTCCTGTGTTCGTGTCCGTCGCCCGGATGAGCCCCTAGCGCAGGCGTCGCGCCGTCTAAATTCGAGGACCATCTGAATTCGAGGACCATGCGCCTTTTAGAAGCCCTCGAGATTCTCAAGTCCGCTCCCGCGTCCTCGGTTTCGCCGCTCGAATCGTACCTGGCCTGCGGGTTTCAGCCGCTTCACTTGGCGACGTTTCTAGGAGCTCATTTGCAGCAGCGCTTCCCGAAACGCGCCGCGTCGTTGCGCACCGGACTGTACGGCTCGCTCGAGCAAAGCCTGAAAAGCGCAGCGGAGACGGACGCCGAGACCGTCTTTGTGGTGTGGGAATGGCCGGATCTCGACCCGCGCCTGAGCCTGCGCAGTGCCTGCGGTTGGAGATCGAGCGACCTGATCGAGATTCTGAAGTCGGCCGAAAGCGCCGCGGCGCGGATCTCGCGCGGCATCGAAAATCTTGCTCAACGGACGGCGGTCGTGCTCGCCTGCCCCACGACGCCGATCGTTCCGGCGTCGCACTTCCCCGTTTCGCAGACCTCGCCGTTCGTCGCGAAGCTGCGCGCAATCCTGTGGTCGGCCGTCGCCGAAGCGGCCGCTTTGCCTTCCGTACGGGTCATCGAAACCCAAGTCGGCGGCCATAACCCGGCGGCCGAGCTCAAAACGGTCGGCTACCAGGGCGTCCCAGTCAATGCCCAGGGATTTCGCGACGGCCGCCCCGAAATCGTGCCGCTGCGACGGATCGAGTTTGCGAACGGCGACCGCCTCGAGCATTTTCTCGGCCGTCGCGGCCGCCGCCTCGGCGCCGCTCAGCATGATCGATTGCTCCAGGCCAAGTTCCGGCCCCAGAGTCGCGTTCGAGTTCCGCTTGCTCCAAAGCATGTACGGAATGATCAAATTGAAGAGCGGCTCTCGCGTATCGACATTGCCGGTGGCCAAATAGACCGTCGCTGGAAATCCAAACTCTTCCAGCAACGGAGCGGCATGAACGTAAAAGTCGTGGAATCCATCATCGAACGTTATGACCACCGACGGTCGGTCCAGAGTTCCGGACCGCACTTGCGTCAAGCCTTCCGTGAGCGACAGAACAGCGACGCCCGCTTCATCGAGCAGCGCCAAGCGCCTGCGGAACTCTTCTCGAGTGACATAAAGACCTGGCCGCCATTCATGCTCGTCCCGTAGGGAGATTCCGTGGAAACAGAGAATCAGAAGACGGCTTCGCCGCCACCCCGAGCGAGAGAACAGCCGCAGGGCGCCGCTGCGATGTCCGACATCGAGGGCGCTTAGTTTTATCGTGCGTAGGACTCCCATGTGTCGTGCTCGCGGCGCGCTTTTCTCATTCGTGGCGGTCGAGGCGCGGGCCAATCATCCGCTTTGCGCCTTCAGCCACTTATCAAGCACGACCAGCCGCCACAATTCTTGAGACGCCTCTGATTTTTCGAGCGCCGCGTCGATCTCCGCTCGCAGGGCCGCGGGATCAACCCATCCGCGTTCGACCATCGGCGAACCTTGTCTCAGCGATACAAGACTCTCCCGCCAGATGCCCGCCAGCCATCGGCCGACTGGGATCGAAAAGCCCCGCTTTTCTCTCGTCGCGACCGCGCGGCCGACATGCCGCTCCGCCAACTTCCGCAGGATTGACTTGAGACGGAGCCGGTGCAGTCGCATCGGATACGGCAACCGTCCCGCAAATTCCCATAGTCGATGATCCAGAAACGGAGAGCGCGCCTCAATGGCGTAGTACATCGAGCCGCCGTCCACTTTCGTCAGGAACTCTCCGGTAAACCAAGTCCCCTGAGCGTACTCGATAAGATCGTCGAGCAGCTCGCGTCCGAACGGACTCTCCCACTCCGAGGTCGGAGCCGCGCCGTTCTCGGAACACAATTCCTTGCCCAACAGCCCCGCCTTCTCAAACCGTTTCAGTCCGTCCCTGACGTCCAACACAGCGCTCAATCCGCCGCTGGCGTAATCAAAGAAATGTTTGGCGCGCTTAAGCCGTGAACTCTCGAACGCAGGACGCACGCTGGGCCACAAGCGCAGCAGCGCGTCGGGCGTTGCCCGCGCCATCGCCTGGGAAAGGTAGAAACTTCGAAAGAAGTCGTACCCCAGATACACGTCGTCCGCCCCGTCGCCGGTAAGCAAGACGGTGGCTGACGATTTCACCGCTCGCGCCACGCGGATCATCGCCAGGGCCGACGAGCACGCGAACGGCTCGCTGTAGGCCTTCACCAACTCGTCAAGCGCCACCGATTGATCGCGCGGCAGCGTCACCAGTTCGTGCCGCATGCCCAGCACGTTCGCCGTTTCGCGCGCCCCGGCCGTTTCGTCCTCCGGATCGCCCGGAGCGCCGACCGTAAACGCCGTCAAATCGGGCTTTTCGCGAAGCGCCGCCCAACAGACCAGAGCGGAATCGATTCCGGAAGACAACAACGCGCCCATCGGAACGTCGGCTTGAAGCCGGATTCGCACTGCGTCAAGAAACAGCGATTCCGTTTGGGCCGCCGCTTCATCGAATTTCATCGGCGTCCGCGACAGCGGAGACTTCGGCGGGCTCCAATAGCTCTCGATGGACAGCTTCCCGGCGTCCCACTCCAGAATCGCCCCCGGCGGAAGCTTGTGAACCCCCTGATACACACACAGGTGGTCGGGGATAAAACCTAGCCTCAGGTACTCGACGATCGCCGTCTCGTCGATTTCGCCGGTGCAGTCGGCCGCCCGAAGAGCGGAAACCGTCGAGGCAAAGGCGAGGCCGCCGTTTCCGTCCCGCCAATACGCCAGGGGCTTCACGCCCAGCCTGTCGCGAACCAGCGTGAGGTGTCCGGTCTTATCGTTCCACACAGCGAATGCGTACATTCCGCGAAGACGATCGACGAGCCGAGGAACGCCCCATTCCCGGACTCCCTTCACGATCACCTCGGTATCCGACATCGAGGCGAAGCTGACGCCCCCCGCCTCCAACTCATTGCGAATCTCAACAAAATTGTAGATGCAGCCGTTGAAGGTTACCCCGATCGATCCGTCCTCCGTGGTCATCGGCTGGGCGCCGCGTTCGCTCAGATCCAGAATCGCAAGTCGCCTATGCCCCAGGACGGCGGATTTCCATGTCTTCAATCCCTCGGCGTCCGGGCCGCGACGAGCCAGGGCGTTGTTCATGCGGGCGACCAGACCTGGCAGGTCCTTGCCCCCGAAGTCGCCCGTCGCTGAAACATACCCGGAAATACCGCACATTTGCGCCTCTTAGTCCTTGGGTTGAGCGAACGGCCTCCAGGCGGCGTTGCGTGTCGCGCTCTGGAGCCGATCTTGGTCACAAGCCAATCGTGCGCCGCCGAGGGGCCGGATGCCATCGCACGAAGCTCTCTATCAG
>CAWFOP010000014.1:0-1013235 GCA_963817465.1 uncultured Acidobacteriota bacterium
GGCGCTGCAGTACATCGTCGCGACGGGTCAGGAACGGCAGCTCGCCTGGTACGGCACCGACCGTTGGCAAGCGACCTCAAAACTGACGGTCAACTTCGGGTTGCGGTATGAATACTACCCGCTGATGACCCGCAAGGACGGCATCGGCCTCGAGGTCTACGATCCGGCCACCAACCTGATAACCGTCGGCGGACTCGGCGGCATTCCTGAGAACAACGGGCTGTCGGTGAGCAAGGCGTTGTTCTCGCCGCGTCTGGGCCTGGCCTACCGCTTGGACGAGAACACGGTCATCCGTACGGGCTACGGTCTCAACTACGACCCGCTGCCCTGGTCGCGGCCGCTGCGCGGCCAATACCCGCTGACCGTCACCTTCGACTTCCAGCCGACCGACAGCTACATTCGCTTCCGTACGCTGGACGAAGGCATCCCGCCCGTCGTGGGTCCCGATCTGGCGAACCAGCCGATCGAGGTGCCGCTGACGGCTTCGCTCAGAACGCCTTACCCCAACTCGAAGATCAATCGCGGCTACACGCAGTCGTGGAACTTCACGATCGAGCGCCGTTTGCCGGCTGACTTGATCACGTCAATCGCGTACGTGGGCACCAACTCCATCGGCATGTTCGGCGATCGCGACGTGAACGCGGCGCCGATCGGCGGCGGCAACTCCGGCCGGCCGTATGCTTCCACTACCGGCCGCGCGGTCGGCACCAACATGTGGGACAGCTACCTCAACGGCAACTACCATTCGCTGCAAGTGGCCATCAACCGCAGCTTCAGCAAGGGTCTGTCGCTCAAGGGCGCCTACACCTATTCGAAGGCCATCAACATGGCCGACGACGACGGCTGGGCCGGAGTCTACTGGGACCTCAATAGCCAATTCAACCGTAACCGCGCCCGCGCCGGCTACGATCGGCGACAGATGTTCCAAATGGGCTTCGTCTATGAGCTGCCGCTCGGTAAAGGCACGTCCATGCCGCTCAGCGGCGCCGCCGACGCCATCCTCGGAGGGTGGCAAGTCAGCGGCATTCTCGCACTGCTAAGCGGCCAGCCGTTCGATGTTCGCGCTTCGGGCGCTTCGGTCAACGCACCGGGCGACACGCAAACCGCCGACCAAGTCGGAGAAGTGACCAAGCTGGGGAACGTCGGCAGCGACGGAACCTACTACAACACCAACGCCTTCGCTGCGGTCACCGAGCAACGCTTCGGCACCTCGGGCCGGAACATCCTAGACCGTCCGGGAACGACGAACCTGGACTTCAGCCTGGCGAAGACGTTCCATGTGAGTGAGAAGGTGGGCGCCCAGTTCCGACTGGAGGCTTACAACCTCACCAACACGCCGCAGTTCGGACAGCCGGACAACAACGTGAACAACGCTGGCTTCATGACGGTGACGAGCGCCTCGGGCGATCGCCAGTTCCGTCTCGGCTTGCGCTTCTCGTTCTAGGCGAGAAGACAACAAACAACCGCAACCGGGGCTTCCTCTCAGGAGGAAGCCCCTTTTGCGTTCAGCGCTCGATCCGCGGGCGCAAGCGGTGTCCGATAATGAAAGCGGCTTTGCGGACTGTTTTACTCGGGCTCGCTTTTTGCGCCGGTCTCGCCGCGCAGCAGGACGCGGCCGTCCTGGCCCAACAAGGCAAGCAAGCGTTGGCGGAACGCCGCTTTTCCGACGCGGCGACGATCTACGGCCGCTTGGTTGAATTGATCCCCGGCAACCCCGGACTGCTGCTCAACCAGGGCATGGCGTTGGCCATGGCCGGACGCGACGCCGAGGCCGTGCCGCCCCTCGAGAAGGCCGTTTCCATCGAGCCGAAAATCTATCCCGCCTGGCTGTTCCTGGGCGGCTCGCATCTGCGGCTGGGACATCCGGACAAGGCGATCGAGCCGCTGGAGAAAGCCGTCGAGATGCAACCCGACGATCCGCAGGCGCAGCGCATGCTCGGCGAAGCCTTGCGGACGTTAGGACGTCATCGGGAAGCCCTGCCGCACTTGAGAAAACTCGCCGCCGCGACGCCGGACGACGCGTCGGTATGGGCGGCGCTGATCGAGTCGTACCAGGCGCTGGCTTCCGAAGCCTTCAGCTCACTGCAAAAAGCCGCGCCGGAGTCGGCGTACATGGTTCGCCTCATCGCCGACGCCCGCTTCGCCCAGCGGCAGTACCCCAGCGCGCTCTACCTCTATCGTCTGGCGATCGAGCGCGACCCGAAGCTGCGCGGCCCGCATGCCGCCGTCGCTGAAATCTATCGCCGAACCAATCACCCCGACTGGGCCGCAACCGAACAGAAGGCCGAGGCCGAGCTCGGCGCTCCGCCATGCGAGACGGCTCGGCTCGAATGCGACTACCTGGCCGGCAAGCTCGACACGGTCGCCGCCGCGAAGGGGCGGGATGCGGCGGCGCTGTTTTGGCGCGCCAAGGCTCTTTCCAGCCTTGCCGACCAGGCCTTCGACAAGCTCAACGACCTGCCCGACACGGCGCAAAAGCACGAGCTGCTGGCTGCGCTGCTCGCCGATCAAGCGCGCCATGCCGACGCGGCCGATCACTGGCAAAAAGCGCTCGACCTCGAACCCGGCAATCCGCGTTACCAGGCCGCCTACGCCACGCAGCTCTACCTGGCAAGGGATATCGAGAAGGCGAAGCCGCTCATCGAGAAGCTGCACGCGCAGGCGCCCAACGACCCGCAGTGGAACTTCTTCCTCGGCGACATGAAGCTGCAAGCGCAAGATGCGGCGGGTGCCGTGCCCTTGCTCGAGAAAGCCGTCGCCGCCGACGCATCGTTGCTGCCGGCCCATCACGCTCTCGGCCGCGCCTACATGGCCGTCGAACAACCGGAGAAAGCCATCCCTCACCTCAAAGCCGCCCTCGAGCTCGATCAAGACGGCAGCCTCCACTACCAGCTCGCCCAGGCCTACATCCGAACCGGGCAACGCGACCTCGCCCGCGAGCCGCTCGAAACATCGCGCAAGATGCAAGCGAGCGTCCAGGCGCAGCAATCCGCGGCCCAAGAGATGGCGATCACCGCGCCCCCGGCTCCGTAGCCTCGACCGTTTGACCCGCCTGGAGGTCGCGCAGCACCTGCTCCGCGCCGCTCGGCCAACGAATCTTGGCCTCGGCAACTTGCTTCGCGCCGCCCAGCCCGAAATGCACCGGCGTCAAGCTCGACGACGCGTAACCGACGCTGCTCGTCATACAGTTCACTTGTTCGCCGATCGTCACGCACGCGCCGACCCCGTCGCGGTTGCTGCGCACACCCTTGAGCCGAAACGCGATCCAAGAGCCCGCCTGCGATCGGTTCAGCCACAATTCAGCAGGCTCGCCCAGCGAGCTCACGACCGCGTCCACGCGGCCGTCGCCGTCGAAATCGGCGAACGCGGCTCCGCGATGCGCCTTCGCGCCCGGAAGCGTCACGGCGGTCTCGAACTTCCCCTTGACATTCCGCAGCACGAGGTTCGGCTGCCGGTACACGTACGGCTCGAACTGATCGACCAGATCGTTCACGTGGCTGTTGGCGGTGAACAGGTCCTTCCAGCCGTCGTTATCGAAGTCGGCCAACCCGAGGCCCCAGCCCGCGTAGCGCGCCGTGGCCCGCGCCACGCCCGACGGATGCGTCTCATCCACGAACAGCCCTTCGCCGTCGTTGCGAAACAGCGGGAAAGTCTCGCCCGAAAGGGCCGTGACGGCGAGGTCCGGCAAGCCGTCGTTGTCATAGTCGCGGGCGTCCGCCCCCATGCTCGCCACAGGCTTGCCGTGACTGAGCAGGGCCGAGCCGGCGAACAGCGCGTCTTCGACGAACGTTCCGTCGCCCTGATTGACGAAGAGGAAGTTCGGCAGATTGTCGTTAGTGACGAAGGCGTCCTGGTCGCCGTCTTGGTCGAAATCGGCGAATACGACGCTCATCCCGCGGCCTTCGTGCTTGCCCACGCCCGACTTCGCCGTCACGTCCTCAAAGCGGCCGCCGCCCAGGTTGCGGTAGAGCTGGTTCGAGATCGGCTTGAAGTACTTCGGGTGGCAATAGACCCGTACATTGCGCGCCCGGTCGCCGCAGTAGCGGTCGTAGGCCGGCGTCCAATCGGCGTAGTTGACGACGAAGAGGTCGAGCAGCCCGTCGTTGTCGTAGTCGAACCAGCCCGCCGCCACCGACCAGCGGTCGCTGTTGATGCCCGAGGCCTTGGTGACATCCTGGAACGCGCCGTCGCCCTCGTTGCGTAGCAGTTGGTTGCTGAATACGCCCGGCACGAACAAGTCGGCGTCGCCGTCGTTGTCGAAGTCCGCCGCCGCGGCGCCCATCGAATAACCGCGTCCGGCCACGCCGGCCTTTTGGGTGACGTCTTCGAAACGCGCGCCGCCTAGATTCCGGAAGAGCCGATTCGCGTCTTCGGGAAGCGACTTCTCGAGCGAGGGCAGCGCGGCGCCGTTGGCGAAGAACACATCGATGAGCCCGTCGCCGTCATAGTCGAACACCGCCAGCCCGCCGGCCATCGTCTCGACCATGTGCTTTTCGCTCGTCGGATGATTTTGCAGCGTGAACTCGAGCCCGACCTTGTTCGCCGACTCTTCGAACCTCAACGTCTGCGACCAGACCGGCGCCGAAAACGCCAGGATGAGAGCAATCAAAAACATCAGCGGCAGCCTTCAGCTTAGCGATGGGCGCTTGTGGCGCGCGGCGCTGCGTGCCGCAGACCGATTCGTTGCTTATCCCGACCGGCTCCGCGCCGCGCTACTTGCGCCAGGGCGCGTCCGGCGAACCGAGCGAAATCAGATTGGCGAAGATCCGCACCGCTCCCGGAACCGCGTAGGGCAACTGCCGGTACCACGCCAGAGCGCAGTAGACATACATTCCTTTCCCGGACCGAGTCGCAAGCCACACACCTTCCTGCGGCGCCTGCCCTTGGTCGTGCGTCTCAATCAACGGCTCGTAGCGCTGGTCCCATTCGACCCAAAACTTCGATCCGCGCTGTTCGACCCAGCCGTCAAAATCCTTCTCGGTGACACGGTTCGGCCAGGTGAACACGGGATTCCGCGGCGCCAAAATCCGAACCGGCGCATCCTCCTCGCTCGTCTCTTCCGGATTCGACGTCATCTTGTACGGATAAGGCCCGAAATTTCGATCGAACTCCGGCGTGTTGTATTCGACGACGAGCACACCGCCGCGCTCGACGTAATCGAGCAGCCGAGCATTGTGGGCGACGAGATCCGGCCGAACGGCGTAGGCGCGGATGCCGATCAAGATCGTGTCATAGGCGGAAAGATCGCCCGTCGCCAGCGCCGCTTCGTCCAACAAGGTCAGGTGCGCCCCAAGCTGCAGCACCGCCTCGGGAACCTTGTCCCCCGACCCCATCAAGTAGCCGATCTCGAGGTCGGGGGCCATCGTGACCTCGATCGCGCTGACATACTGGACCGCCGGCTCGGAGACATAAGCGGTGTCCAACTCCGGGTACGTGATCGCTTCGAACGACTCGCTCGAGCGCTGCCCCTTGTACTTTGCGACCGCCCGGATAGCGTGGCGGCCGGCTCCATCGCTGGTCGGCTGCACCTGGAACGTCGCACGGCGCTGCTCGCCGTCCCGCTCGAACCGAAACGGCATCGACACCGGCGCGACTCGCCAACCTTGCGGGGCCTCGAGCGATACCGCTCCTTCAAAGCCGCCGTCGGAGGTTCCGCCGCGGCTATCGAGCTCGACGTCCACCGCAAACGCGCCCGAGCCTAAAGGCCAAATGCGCTCCGGCGTCGCGAAGCGAACCGAGACCGCGGGCCCCGCGGCGAGCGCACGGCGGCGCTGCACGCGCTGCTGGTCGATGTAGCTTGCTTGGAGGGGAGCTGTCAGATGCACGGGCGTTCCGTCGACGTCGATAACGGCTTCGGCGGAAACCGGCGCGGGGGGCAGGGCCCGGCCCCAGAGTCCCTCGTCGAACGAATACTGAACGTCCCAAACGGACCCTCGGCTCCAGTTCACCGTCACCGGAGCGGAATCGGCCGCTGCGACGATGCGAAAGCGGCCGTCACCATCGTCGGTGACCGCCCAGCCCTTGGGCGCGTTTACCTTGACGCCCTCGAGCTCGAGCGGCCCCGCGAGGCGCACAGCAGCCTCGAACGCCTCTCCCGGAGTGGCGACGGCGATCGTCTCGTAGGGTCGAAACGCCGCGAAGGGGCCGCTCGGCTTGTCCCGCGGCTCAACCAGGAACTCGAAGTCAACGCCCAAGGCTTGTGCGATCGTCGTCTCGAAGAGCCTCTCGCGACGGCGGCGGGGCGGCGAATCGGCCTGCTCACGCGTGATGCGCAGCCCGCGCGCCAGCGCCTTCGCCGCGCCGGCCGCGTTCTCGGTTAGCCAAGCTTCCGCCGCGTCCTCTACAGCCTGGCTGACGCCAGCGGCCGCCTTCACGTCCAGGCGGTCGAAAAAGCCTTCCTCACGCTCGGCCGCGCCCACCTGCGAAGCTTCCAGCTTGTAGTACCGCATCGACGGCTCGCGACCCAGGATCGCCGAGCCCGCAGCCTGCGAACGGTGCGCACGCAGGCCGTCTCGCGCGACCTGCGCATAGGTCAACCCCAGCAATGGATCGTAGATCCCCGAATCGACCGCGACGGTCCACTCGTCCGCTTCGCGGCGATTGTCGGAGTAGAGTTTCGAAGCCTGCCAGGCGGGTCCAGCGTCAGGAAAGCGCTGCGGGTCGGCGGCGGCCGCGTAAGCCTCTCGGCCCAGCAGACCGGCGGCCTGGTGCTGACCGTGCCCGTCGCGCTCGTTGCCTTGCCAGCGAACAAGAATCACGTGCGGCCGCACCTCTCGCACGATTCGCACGAGGTCACGCAAGACTTCCTCTCGCGGCCAGTTCCTGAGGGTCTCGTCCAACGTTTTGGAGTACCCGAAGTCGGCGAAACGAGTGAACCGCAGCCGTGCGCCGTAGTATTGGGCGGCTCGCTGAAACTCGAGCGTCCGCAGCACGCCCAACCGGTCAAACGCATCGTCTGTGATCAGATTGGCCCCGGATTCCCCGCGGGTGATCGACGCAATCGTCACGTCGACGCCGAGTCCGCGGCTGAGGTAGGTCAGCGTGCCCGAGTCCTCATCATCCGGGTGAGCGGTGATGTGCAGCACGCGGTACGGATTGGCGAGCCGCCGCAGGTTCTGCCGCAAGCCGGCCTCGCCGCGATCGATCGCCAGGGGCTCGGCGGCGCGGGCCATCAGCGTCAGGCACAAAAGCAGCGGGATGGCGCGGAGGAGGCGACTCATACGGCCCAGCCTACTCCAAACTCCCGCGTGCGCGCCCGCGGCGCGGGGAATCCCTAGCCGGCGAGGCTCAGCTGTTGCATGAGCGGATCTTGCTGCGTTGACGAAAAGACGAACGGCAAGACCTTCGATTCGGAAAGGCAGACGACCGGCACGTGGCGGAGTCCTTCGCGTATCGCCTCAATCTGGCGAGCAAAAACCGCATTGGGCCGTTCCGAATCGAAGCTCAGGGCTTCCATCTGGCAACCGTACTTAGGATCAAAGTACGACGGCAAGGCGCTTTGTTCTCCCCGCAGGGGCTTGCCGCCGAGCCGCTTCAAGATGGAGGCCGAGCAGTTCCTAACGGTCGCCGTCGCGAGGCCGACAGCGCCTCCCAGCAGTTGCGCCAGGGCATAAGTTCCCAGCGCGGTGCACAGGGCCGCCCGCGTGAAACGCAACTTGTGATCGAGAGCCCAACCTCCCACTTCGAAGAAGTTCACTCCCAAGCTCTGGGACCGCTCAATCTCTGAATTGACCGCTTTTCTAATGTCCGTGCTCCAGCGGTCGCTCATCGCCAGCGCGGAATGTCCGATCGCCAGCTCTTCGAACTTCAGCGGAGCCGGACCGGGGAGGATGCGGATGCAGCCTTGAACTTGGTCCGATTCGTTGAGCGCCAGCAAATGCCAGCTCTCTTTGTCCTTTGGCAGCTTGTGACGGCCGCAGGAATCGAGGGCGCTCTGGGTGATCGCACCGTCTTCGAGGTAGATGCGACCGCGCAGCCGCTGCATCTCGTCGATCAGCCTTGCATGGGTGCGCGCGTCTTTTAGCCGGTTCGTAAAGATCCGGGTCTTATCCTCCCCCGAAGGCGGGGCAAGAAGAACAAAACGGCCGAAACTATGTGTCAGGGCACACGTCTGGAAAGTCACGGGGGAGACTCCTGTTCACAGCTGACCCAGAAACGATTTGTCTGCGACGGAGTCCACTCATCAACAGGAGTGAACGCCCAAAGTAAAAGCAAGGGCGCGAATGACTACTCTTCAGGCTGTGACCGTCGCGATTCAATATCAGGACGGTATCAGCCGAAGATTTATAGGGATATAGGTCAACGTCCCGACACGGAACTCGGGGATTGCTTAACCCAGTTTCTCCTGTAGTGTTATGACCGTGACACCCTCTTGGGCGGCGCGAGATGCGGCCCTGGGGTGTTCTTGTGTACCGAATAGGGATAGCGCATTCGGACCGATTGCGGCAACAGCCGATGCCGGCAAAAGATTGAAGAAAGGTGCGCGATGTCACGTACGCTCGAGCGCCACCCTGTGTTTTCAACGATTTAAGCTACGGCGACGTGAAAATGGCATTTTTCGCGCCTAACGGCATCAACTGGGCGAAGGCGAATATCGGCCGGGGCTGAGCACTCCGTCAGGATCCAGGGCGCGACCAATCCGGGCGGCGACTTCCCAGAATACATCCCCCCCCCGGCGCAATACGTCCATCTCTGTCGCGCTGGCTCGATACGGCGTGTAGCCCAGTTCCGTAAAACGGCGCGCCAGCTCTTTTTGGCAGGTGCGGGCCGCCTCGCCGGCGGCAAGATCGGCAAGCGGCCAGCTCAGGCTGATCACCATCTGCAACAGCGAATCCGACAGTACGTTCAGGGTCATGCCGTGGCGCGCCCGGTGATGTTGCGCGATGGAATCGGTTTCCCGGACCACGATGTCGACATGTCCCCCTCGTGCGGGAAACAGCGGAGAGGCCAACAGCCAGCCCGTGCGGCCCCGCTCGGGTGCGAGCCACTCCGGCTCGTCTTCTTCGAAAGGCCAGTAGAGAGCCCGCATGGGAGCGTCCGTCGGGACGCCCCGCGTCAGCCCCGACAACTCCGAGGCCGCCGCGGCGACTAGGGCGACGTCGGTGAGCGGCCCAACCAGGGGCAGCTTTGCCGCCCATTTCAAGCGGGCCTCCGGCATGAAGGTCACGCGAGCGACGCCGCTCAGGCGTTGAACGAGATCTCGGGCGCCGGCGCGGACTTGCCGACGCGTTCCCTCCAGCAGCCCAAGCGCCGCCCAGTCGCCTCGCACGGTTCGACGGATTATTTGCTCTGATCTGGCGCGATCCAGATTCAATCCGCGACGCTCGGCCGCCTGTCGCACCAATGGAGCCAACGTCGTAATGGCCCGCTCCAAGTTGCCGATGTGCACGATGCTGTCGATGCGCAAGGCGCGGCGAACGTCCGCAATCGCTTCGGCCAGCCGCGCGAGGCCCACGCCGGGCAGCGGCGAGGCGCGAAAAGGAAGCTGCCGCTCAAGAACCGGGCGCAAAGCGATGCAGGCCGCGGTAACGACGCCGAATCGCGACTGCAGGAACAGTTCGGTCAGATTCGGACCTAGCCCATGGCGGTAAAGGTCGGCGACACGGGAATTCGGATCGTGCGCCATGCCCGTCCGCAAGACGGACGCGTCGCCCATCACGACCTCCAGGTGACGGAGCGAATCGGCCCGCAGCGAGTTATAGGCGACGCCGCGGTCCACGGTGTTGCCCAGAATCGACGTCTCTTTGGCGGAGCCCGTCACATCGACGTAGAAGGGGAGCTTGCGATTGAGAAGCTCCTGCGCCAGAACGGCTTGCGTCACGCCCGGCTCGACGGTCGCCGTTCCGCCTTGCGGGTCGATGCTCCGGATAGCTCGCATCCCGGAAAGGTCGAGGCCGACAGCGCCGGGCTTCGGCGGCAAGCGCGTGCCGTAGCCCCAGTTGCGCCCAGCGCTCCATGAATAAAGGGGTTGGCGGTGAGCGCGGGCCAGACGAACGAGGGCGACAACCTCAGCGGTCGACCGCGCGCGGACCACGCCCGGCAGTCGCTCGCTCAGACCCTCGACGTTGGCGCTCGCCTCGTCGACCGACGCCTCGTCGGCGACGTGCTCAGGGCTGAGCGTGCTGCGAACGGCCTGCAAGAAGTCGTTCGTCACCGTGGCGCTCCTGGAGTGACTGATCGCCGAAGCATGCGAGTATTATCAGCCGTTCGAACGCCGGACATCATCGATCGACGCAATAAAACGAAAAACGCACGCCGCATTAAGCGGCGTGCGCGTGGAGCTTCTTTTCCGGTTTGAAAAACGCTCGGTTAGTTCGATTTGCGGCGGCGCTGAGCAGCCAAACCGACACCCAGCAGGCCTGCGCCGAACAAAAGCAGCGAGGCCGGTTCAGGTACGGTCGAAGGGGGCGTCACTTGGAAGTTAGCTGAGTAGCTCGCGTCGATTGGCTGCATCTGCACGAAAACCGTGTTAAACAACTGGGCCACGGTGACTCCCGTGAACTGCGTGGTGAAAACGCCGGTGAAGGCTGACGCCGGATCTGCGCTGCCGTCGGTGACGTTGCCGATCACGGTAAACGAAGCGGTCGCCCCCTGGGGTGTGTCCGCCAAGTCGAAGGGCCCAATCGTGCTGCCCAACGGAATAAACGTCAGGTTGAACGAAAGGTACGGGGCCGCCGCAAACGTCATGAATCCGATCCCGTTGACGGTAATGGGCGTGGCGACCGGCTGGTTCGCTTGGGACAAGTCCAAAATCGTGCCGGTTGTCCCGGCTAGGGCGGCGAAGTCCCCACTGGAACTGGCGCCGATCCCAAAGTTTCCGGTCGGTCCGCCTAGCGGATAAAAGTCGATGTAATCGGCGCCCACTTGGGCGTCACCTGTAATGTTCAGCGTGCCCGAGATGATGGCCGCTTGAGATAGGGCCGGTGCTGCAGCCAAAAGCACAGCAAGGCCTACGTAGGAAAAGAATGTCTTCACGAATGATCCTCCCAATCCGACTCCGGACCTTAGATGCCGTCGTCGGTCCTTCTTATATTGAACCTAGGACTCTCTTAACACAAGAACTTTTTTTCGGGCTGACCGTCGGCCAAACCCCTCAGCGCGCGAGCACGGATCCTCTCACAGAAGGCGTAACCCACACAGAACAAACGGCTTGAGACCTGAGAAGCTGTTCTAGACTCATCAGATTGACTCTCGGCAACGTGTGGAAGATGGTCGTAGGCCGGACTAGTGTTACATCCGGGGGCGGCATAGGAACAGAAAAGTTTACTTCTGAGCGAGCCGGCGACCAGGACTACGTGCGCCGTTGGCTGCGATGCAGGGTGTTCACCCGATTGGTCGGAATATGGGGCGGGGGCGGCGGCGGATCAAGCCGGCAAAGGGCGGGATCAGGGGCGAAACCATCCCTCCAAGACCCAAACTTCGGCCCTTTGACCATCCAGGCTGTAGGCGACCCGGCGACCGCTGGGATCAAACCGCACGTCGCCGTCATGTTTTGCCGCGAAGCTCAAGGGGCGGACCTCCCCGTCTAGATCGACCTTCGCAATTTCGTTTGGAGCGCCGACGAAAAGGCTCATGCCGTCCGGCGCCCAGGCGAGGCTGCGAACGGCCTGCTCTCTCGCCAGCTCGCGCTCGACGCCGGAGGCCAGGTTGCGAATCCGGATCGCGCCGTCGGCGACGAACGCCAGCCAGGCCCCGTCGTGCGACAGGGCGAGCGCATCGACCTTGCCGTGAGCCGGCGGGGGGCGCACCTCGATCTGTTTGCGATCGGCGAGCGAGTACCGCTGAATGGCGGACGTCTCCGGATCGACGTAGAGCACCGCCGCGCCGTCGTGCGACCACACTCCCGGAAAGCCGCCGGGCGCGCCGCCGGGAGTGCGCACCAAGGGCCGCGTCGCGCCGCTATCCGGGTCAACCTGGTAGACGCCGGAGCGCCCCTTGCCGTCGCTGCCCGAAGCCAGCAGTTTCTCCCCGTCGGGCGACCATTGCAGACGCGAAACATAGGCGAGCTGCGGCGTGATTACGGTCTCCTGGCGCGTCTCGGGGAGCCAGATGACGATGCCGCGCGACTCGCGGCCGTAGTTTTCCGTGCCGAGATGCGTCAGATAGGCGAGGCGCTTGCCGTCCGGCGCCCAGGCGGGCGCCGTGTTCCGCCCCGCAGTGCGCAATCCGGCGACGGCGGGAGCGCCGCCGTCGAGACTTGCGACAAACACATCCGAGCGCCCCGTGCGCAGACCGTAGAAGTAGCGGCCGTCGTTAGTGACGCCCATCGGCAGGGCGCGCCCGAGACTGCGCGCGATGCGCCGCGGCTCGCCGACGGCCGCGCCGTCCTCGACGCCCTGCACCCACAAATCCATGTCGCCCGAGCGGTTGCTGGCGAACACGATCGCCTTGCCGTCGGGCGTCCACACCGGAAAGATGTCGTTCGCCTCGTTCTCGATCAGCTTGGTTTCGGAGCTGCCGTCGGAGCGCAGCAGCAGGATGTCGCGCGGCGTCTCGCGCTGGCTCAAGATCGAGTCGTAGAGGATGTAGCGCCCGTCGGGCGAAAAGCTCATCTTCTTGGGATAGAACCAGCTCAACGTCTTGAGCGTCGTCACCGAGCCGTCTGCGGCCGAGACCAGAGCGATCTGGCTGACGTTGTCCTTGCGGAAGAACAAGGTGAGGATCTGCGAGCCGTCCGGCGAGAAATCGCAAGGCTGTACGAAGCCCGACTCGGGGTTGCTGTAGAGCAGGCGCGGCTCGCCGCCGTCGATGTCGGTGATCCACAGCTCGTAGAACTTGCGCTCGTTGAACCAGGCGTAGGCGACGCGCTTATTGTCCGGCGAGATGACCGAAAAGTAGGCGAACGTGGGCGCGTCCGGCGGGTTGCCGGTGAGCAGCCGTTTCTCGCCGGAATTCAGGTCGTAGATTCCAAGGTCGCCGGTGGCTGGGTCGACGTAGCTCAACAGCCTGCCGTCGCGCGAGGGAAGGCCCAGCAAGTTGGTCGATTCGTCGGCCCACACCTGGCGCGCCGTCGGCGGGCCGGCGACGCCGGGGTCGGCCGCCGTTGCGATCGCCGCGGCCGATAACGCCAAAATGAGCGTTCTCAACAAACGGCCATATTCTAGCGCCTCAAGCGGTCGGCGCCGCGGCCTTGCCGGCCAGCAGCTCGCGGGCCGCGGAACGCTGCTCGGGGGCGCCGAGCAGCAGCACCGTATCGCCGCCCTCAACGATGTGCTCAGGACCGGGGTTCGGTTGCGTTCCCTGCCCGCCCCGTACGGCCACGACCGAGGCGCCGGTCAGCCGCCGCACATCGAGTTGCTCGAGCGTCTTGCCGGCGATCTCGGACCCGGCCGCCGCCCACTCGACGTCGAATGCGGGATCGAGGTCGTGCAGCTCCTCGAGAATCGAACGGCAACTCGGCGGCAGCGAGGCGCCTTGCAGGCTGCGATACAGGTCGCTCCGCACTCCTTGGTTGAAGCGCTGAATCTCGGCCGCGGGCCAGCCGAAGCGGTTGAGCGCCAGGCCGACCATCTCGAGCCCGGCTTCGAGCTGCGGCTGTACGGCGTCGGTGACGCCCAGCCGGTTCAACTCTTCAAGCTGCTCTTGAGAGGCCGCGCGAGCCACAACGGCGAGCGACGAGTTGATCGCTCGAGCGCTTTGGATCACCATCAGGACCGCCGACTCTTCAGGGATCGCGACGAAGAGCAGGCGGGCCTTCGCGACGCCCGCCGCCTCGAGGATCTCCGGCCGCGTGGCGTCGCCCCAGACCACCGGCGACTTGTGCCGCAAAACTTCGGCCTTGGGGCGGTCGTATTCGATCACAACGAAGGGCACGGCGGCCGCCGACAGCACGCGCGCCGCGGCGTAGCCGGTCTTGCCGTAGCCGGTGATGATGACGTGATCGCGCAGCCCTTCGTCGGGGACCGATAAAGTGGCGAGGAGTTGCTTCCGCGGGCGGAGCTTTCGCCACAGTTGAAAGGCCGGCTCGGCGAACCTGCACAGCGCCGGCGACAGGATCATCGAGAAAAGGGTGACCGTGAGGGCCAAGTTGTAGAGCCGTTCGGAGATGTCGCCTGATTGCGCGCCGACCCGCGCCAGCACGAAGGCGAACTCACCGACCTGCGCCAGGCCTAGTCCCATGATCCAAGGCGCGCGATTGCCGTAGCCCAAGGCAGCCGCCAGGCCCGCGACAATGACGAACTTCCCGACCATCACGGCGGTCAGCATCACCGCAACTTCGACTGCGTTTTCAAGCAGGAAGGCCGGGTCGAAGAGCATTCCGGCCGAGGCGAAAAACAGCAGGCCGAAGACGTCTCGCAGAGGCACGATGTCGGCCAGGGCCTGATGGCTCACTTCGGATTCGCTGACCACCATGCCCGCCGCGAAGGCGCCGAACGCGAACGAGAGCCCGACCAGGTAGGTGGCGTAGCCGACGCCGACGCCGACAGCCGTCACCGCCACCAGAAACAGCTCTCGCGACCGCCAGCGCGCGATCGTCTCCAGCACCCACGGGATCAGACGCGTCCCGAGCACGACCATCGCCGCCAGGAACGCGAGCGCCTTGAGCAAGGCGAAGCCCAAATCGGGCAGAGCGCTTTCGAGGTCGCCCAGCCGCGGCAGCACGACCAGCATCGGCGCGACCGCCAGGTCTTGCACCACGAGCAGTCCGATCATCGCGCGGCTGGCGAGCGTGCCGGCACGGCCGCCGGCGTTCATCGTCTTGAGCACGACCATCGTGCTCGATAGGGCGATCATCGAGCCGAACCAGACGGCGCCTATGACCGACAGGTCGAGAAATGCGCGTCCGAGTCCAAAGCCGAACAGCGTTGTGAGCGCGATCTGGAGCGGCCCGCCCAGCAAGGTGAGCCGCTTGACCGCCGCCATGTCTTTGAAGCGGACTTCGAGGCCGAGGGCGAACAGCAGCAAGGCGACGCCGATCTCGGCCAGCAGCTCGATGTCATGGATGTCGCCGACGGTGGGGCCAGCCGTGTGCGGCCCGACGGCCACGCCCGCCAGGATGTAGCCGACCATGAGCGGCTGGCCCAGTCGCCGCGCCAACGCGCCGCCAATGAAAGCGGCCACGACGATCAAGACAATGTCAGCGGCGATGCCCATCCGGAAGGCTTAGCGTAGCGGACCGGATGGGCGGGCGTTGAGAGCCTAAGAAAGGGAAACCAGAGGGGCGCAAGTCTCCTCGCCCGTGCAGCAGCCGACGCTCTGCTTGCCGTGTTCGGCGGGAGTGTTGTCGAGGACGACGAAGACTTCCCAGGCGTTGCCGTCGGGGTCATCGACCCAGACCTTGTCTTGCACCGCATAGCAACAGGTCACGTCGTCTTCGATGCGGGTGGGCAGGCCGGCTTCCTCGAAGCGCTTGGTCATGGCTTGGACGGTGTCAGTCGATTTGACCTGGACGCCGAAGTGCGAGACGCCGGCGCCCCGCGCGTGTGACGCGGGGACGGCGTTGAGAGTCAGGTTCACCGGCGGTTCGGCGACCTCGAACTTCGCGTAGCCGGGCTTGACCTTGGTCGGCCCTTGGCCGAACAGCGTGCGATAGAAGGCTGTCGAACGATCGACGTCGGCGGCCTCGAGGGCGATATGAATGCGGGCGGCGGTTGCGAAATCAACGGCGGATTGTCCTGGCATGATGGGGTCTCCTTAGGCCGCTTGAAGTTGCGGCAACAGTTCCGATTCGTAAAACTCTCGGAAGCTTGCGCGAATGTCGTCGCGCGACTGACGAAAGACAGCGAGGATTTCGTCCTCGGAGCCGGTCGCGTCGGCCGGATCGGGAAAGCCGATATGGAGGCGCTTGCCGACCTTGCCGGCGAAAACGGGGCAGTCGCGCTCGGCGTCAGCGCAGACGGTGACGACGTAGTCGATCGCGTCGTCGAGGAAGCGGTCGACGCTCTCGGGCGCGCCGCCGGAGATGTCAACTCCAGCCTCGGCCATGACGCGCACGGCATAGGGATTGACGCGGTCGCCTGGCCGCGAGCCCGCTGAATGGACATCGAGCCGGTCGTCGAAGCTCTTCAAAAAGCCTTGGGCCATTTGGCTGCGGCACGAATTACCGGTGCAGAGAACGAGAATTTTCATCGCCGCCACCCTAGCAGCAGGCCGAGACGACATCCTCGGCGCGGACGACCTTGCTGCGCGAGCAGCACTCGGCGAACAGGAACGTCAGCAGGCTCTGGAGCGTGTCGGCGTTGGCGCGGTAGCGCAGGAACGTGCTTTGGCGTTCGACCGTGACCAGGCCGTCATGCTTCAGACGGTCGAGGTGATGCGACAAGGTCGAGGCGGCGATGCCGAGCTCGTTTTGGATTTCGCCGGCGACCAAGCCCGGCGGGTGGGCTTCGAGCAAAAGCCGCACGATCCGAAGGCGGGCTTCCGAGCCCAACGCCGTGAACATGTCGGCGTAGCGGGCGAAGTCGGGAGCGAGTTGGGCGGCTGACCGCATATTTCGATATTACTGGAATTACAGAATAGACGTCAAGACTACCGAACGCCCCGCTAATCTTCGAAACGATGCAGCTTTCGCGATGCTTGGCGGCCGCGGCTTTGGCGGTTGCGCTGTTGGAAGCGCAGTCCGATTCGCCCAAATGGATCGCGCAAGACAGCGGCGTCGAGGCAAGTTTGCGCGGCCTGAGCGTCGTCAGCGACCAGACGGCGTGGGCGAGCGGCGCGGCGGGAACCTGTCTGCGAACGACGGACGGCGGGGCTACATGGCGGCGCTTGGTTGTGCCGGGCGCCGAAGGGCTCGACTTTCGCGACGTCGACGCCGAGAGTGTGGACTCGGCTTGGCTGATGAGCGCCGGGGAGGGGCCGTTGTCGCGCCTCTATCGCACGACCGACGGCGGGCGCACGTGGGTCGAGCGGCTGCGGAACGCCGACGCTGCACGGCTTTTACGACACGATCGCGTTTTGGGGCGCGTTTTGGGGCGCGTTTTGGGGCGAGTTCCGGGACGCCCGCCGGGGGCTCGTGTTCGGCGATCCGGTCGAAGGCCGGTTTGTCGTTCTGCGAACGGTCGACGGCGGGGCGTCGTGGCTGCGCGTCCCCGCTGAGGGGATGCCGCGGGCGAATGCGAAAGAAGCGGCCTTCGCGGCTAGCGGGACCTGCGTCGCCGTCGAAGGCGATGACTTGGCCTGGTTCGCGACCGGCGGTGAGCAGGGCGCCCGCGTTTTTCGGACGAGCGACGGGGGCGAAACGTGGAGCGCCGTCGAGACTCCGCTGCGCCACGACGCGGCCTCAGCCGGGATCTTCTCGATCGCCTTCGCGGACGCGCGGCGCGGCGTAGCGGTGGGCGGGGATTTCCGCAAACCCGAGGAGGCCGTTGACAACGCGGCCGTCACCGCTGACGGAGGATTGAGTTGGCGCGCGGTACAAGGGGCGGGGCCGCGGGGCTTTCGCTCCGGCGCCGCCTGGGGGCCGGACGGCCGCGTGGTTGTCGCTGTCGGAACCAGCGGCTCGGATTGGTCCGTGGACGGCGGCGAGAGTTGGATGCCGCTGGGCGATGTCGGCTACAACGCGGTTCGGTTTTCGCCGGGGGGCGCGGCTTGGGCGGTCGGCCCCGAAGGCCGCATCGCGAAGCTCGTCCCGCCGGTCCGGCGGTGATTCCGGCGGCGGGTACAATTTGGGGTTGAAGAATGTCACTCTGATCACCGACGGCTCATGCCTAGGCAACCCCGGACCGGGCGGCTGGGCCGCGATCTTGCGCTTCGGCGAAAAGACAAAAGAGCTCAGCGGCGCCGACCCGCAGACCACCAACAACCGCATGGAGATGACGGCGGTCATCGAAGGGCTCAACGCCCTGTCGCAGCCTTGCAAGGTGCGGCTCGAGATCGATTCGCAGTACGTGAAGAACGGCGTCAACGATTGGATGCCCGCCTGGAAACGCCGCAACTGGCTGACAGCAGCGAAGAAGCCCGTGAAGAACCAGGATCTGTGGATGAAGCTCGACGAAGCGATCGTGCGTCACGACATCGAGTGGAAGTGGGTCAAGGGCCATGCCGACCACGACGATAACAACCGCTGCGATGAGTTGGCGCGTGCGGCGGCCGAGGCGGTGCGGTAAGCCGCCGGCGCGGCTTGCTCGGGCCGGGAACGCCTGTAGACGCCTAGCGGATAAGGGTTTCGGTTAGGCGGCTGAGCTCGGGCAGGGCTTTGCTGCGCATGAGAATGACGACGGCGCCGCCGCTGCCGCCGCCGCTGATTCTGGCGCCGTAGACGCCGCGGTCCGGGCCGATGCCTTGCAGGGCGTCGACGATCTTGTCGGTTTCCGGGCTGCCGAGACCGATGGAGTTGTAGCCCGCGTGGGATTGCAGCATCAGCTCGCCGACGTGGCGCAGGCGGTCTTCGGTGTTGATGCGGTTGTTGGCGAGGGCTACGGCGGCGGAGTCGCAGCGAAAGCTTTCCATCACCGGGAATCGCAGGCCGTCGCGGACGCGGTATCTGCGGCGGTCGATGACCGCGGAGAGCGGGTCGTCGGGTTCGCCGTAGCGTTCGCGGAAGGCGGCGCCGCTGATCGACTCCGGAAGTCTTTTTGGGGCGTAGCGATCGAAGAAGGAGGGCGCGATCTCGGCGGCGTACGACCAGCGGTGGCCGGTCTCGCGCTCGAGTATCTTCTTGCCCATGAAAGCGGAGGTCCGCGCCGTCGCATACGGCGAACCGGAGACGGCGTGCCGGACGTCGCTGGGCCAGCCGACGACGATGACGCCGCGCGGCAAGGTAATCGGGGGGCGCAGGATGTCGGGACGGCAAAGGATCGGCAGCAGGGCGCGGATCTTCCCGTGGTCGGCGGTGAGCTGATCCATCAGGCCGCAGGGCGCGCCGACGATTTCGTTTTCAGCCTGCTGACCGAGGCGGGCCAGCTCGGTCCCGGACCAGCTCACGCCGGCCAGGCGGCCAAGGGCGCGCAAGGTCGCGACCTCGAGGGCGGCGCTGGAGCTGACTCCCATGCCTTCGGGGACGGTGGAACGAATCTCGAAGCGAAGACCGGTTTCGGGATACCAGCCTTTTTCTCGGCTGAGAGCCCAGAGGCAGCCGAAGGGATAGCGCACCCAATGTGGGGCGCGGAGGAGGTCGAGCTGCCGGCGGACGGCGGCGGGCGGCGAATCGCCCAGCTCGCGTGCCGCGCCGAGGCCGATATCCCAGTTCTCCTTGCCGCTGCTGTTGAAGTAGAGCGCCGGTTCGTCGAGGCGCTTCACGGTCACTTTCGTGACTGCGCGGATGGGCGTTTCCAGGACCAGCGCACCGCTGTAGTCGGCCACGCCGCCCATTACGTCGAGGCGGCCGGGGGCTTGGCCTTTGGCTTCGTGTTTCATAGGCCGCAATGCTTGGCAAGCAAGCGTTGGAGTGCGGGTCGGACGAGCGCGGCGAGGGTCGGGTTCGCGTAGCCCATCCAAGCGACCGGGCTGGTCGTGTCGAGTGGAGCGTCGAGGGCGTCGCCGGCGGGCGTTTCGACCACGCCGCCAAGCTCCTCGAGAATGATCGCCGTGCAGATGTCGTAAGGATGGCAGGTGAGCGAGACGTCGAGGCCGAGCTTGCGGTAGACGAGCGGGCGAATGTCGCCGAGCATGCGGTCGTGGCCGACGGCAAGCTCGTAGAGTTGGCCGCCGGTTGAGATGTACTGATCGTCGAAAACGAGCGGGGAGGCTTGCGGCTCGGCGCCGTGCAGCTCGCTCCACAGCTCCTCTTCGATCTGGGCGATGAGCGATTTGCCTTGCGGGAAGAACTTGGCCAGGCTGGCGAAGCCGTGGCGGAAGTCGGTCGCGCTCGAGGGGCGCGGCCGGAACGGCATGCGGCGTCCGGAGTGAACGCCGACGCTCTCGGCGACGACGCTTTGCGCTCCGCGGCCTCGAATGGCGCTGAGCTGATCGGCGCGCTGCTGTTTGGTCGTGGGCAGCTCGGTCATGGCGGCGAGGGCGATGTCGCCGAGGTTGGTCTCGGAGCCGCGCTGCGGGGCCAGGGCGGCGAGCGACCAGGCGGCGCGCTTGTCGTACATCAGCCCGCGCGTGCCGTCGATGGGGTCGAGGATGACCTTCCAGCGAGTCTCGGCGACGGGAATCTTGCGCGGGAATGTCAGCGTTTCGTCGTCTTCGAGGCCTTCCATGACGACTTCGACGGGCTGGCCGGCGGGCCAGTGCTTGTCGAACCAGCCGACGATGGCGGCTTCGGTGACTTTATCGATGCCGTAGATGGTGTCGGCGGAGGTTTCGGCGGCGACGCTGGTGAGCTCGTCGAGAGTCAACTGCTCGCGGGCGGCGATAACGCCGTCGCGGATGCGGTCCTGCAAGCGGCAGAGCAGGCCGCGGAATTGGTCGAGGTCGTCGGGGTGGGCGCTCATGCTTGCTTGCGATAAAGAACGCTGGAAACGGCCTTGAGCTCGGCGGCCTTTTCGTCGGGGTCGGATTCGTTGGTCATCGAACCGCCGCCGATCTCAGGGCCAGCCAGGTACTTCATGGTGTCAGGCTTGCGCAGCGGCGGGTGGTATTCGATGTGGAACGGATAAGCGCTGTTGTCCTCGGCGTCGGTCGGAGCCTGATGAATCGCCATGACGTAAGGGAACGGCATGCGCCAAAGATTGTCGTAGCGCACGGCGACTTCACACATCAAGGCGGCGAGGTCGCGGCGGCGACGCTCGTCGAGATCGGCCAGGCCGGCGGTTTGGCGCTTGGGCAGGATGAGCACTTCGTAGGCGTAGCGCGCGAACCAAGGGACGCAGCCGAGGAAGCTCTCGTTTTCGCAGATCACGCGGCCCGCTGCGGCTTCGCGCTCAACGATGGCCTGGCCGAGATAGCGGCCGGTGCGCGCGAAGTAGGCCCGTGAACTCCGGCGCTCTTGCTCGGTGATGCCGTAGATCAGATTGCCGGCGTAGAGCTGGCAGTGCGGGTGCGGGTTGGACGTGCCGACGACCTCCCCCTTGTTCTCGAAGATCAACACATGGTCGACGTCGGGCCGCTCGCCCAGCTCGATGTAGCGGTCGCGCCAGGCGGCGACGACGGCGACGGCTTGGTCGAGGCCCAGGTCGGCGAAGGTCTTCGAGTGATCCGGGTGGTAGCAGATGACTTCCGCCGCGCCGCGGGCCGGGCGGACACGGTAAAGCTCGTCGCCCGAAATGACATCGGGCGCTTCTGAGGAGAACGTCGGCAGGTCGTTGGGGAAGACGTAGACCCCGGGGTAATGGGGGTTGCGGCCGGCGACGCGGGCGTTGCCGGGGCACAAGTAACACTGCGGGTCGTAGCTGGGCTGGCCGCCTGTTTCAGGAGGCTTGGTTTCGCCGATCCAAGGGCGTCCGGCGCGGTGCGCGGTGTAAAGGATCCACTCTTCGCGGAGCGGATGCCAACGCTGTTCCCAGGTGGGTTGCTTCGGCAAGGCGGAAGCGACCATTCTATCGTCGCGACGCGGTAACGAACGGCGGGGTAAGATGACTTTCTCGGAGGATTCCCCCATGACGCTTCGCTGTGCTGCATGCCTTTTGACGGCGGCGCTTAGTTCCTTGACGGCGCTCCCGGCGGCTTTGGCGGCGCCGGCTTCCGCGGCCGATCAGATCGCCTCGTCGCTGTTGGCCGCTCCGGAAGAGCGGCGCGCGGACGCGACTGTGCTGGGCTACCAACCCGACGGCTCGCTGACGACGCTGCGGCAGGGGAGCAACGACCTGATCTGCCTGGCGGATACGCCCGGCGATGAGAACTTCAGCGTCGCCTGCTACCACAAGGACCTCGAGCCCTTCATGGCGCGCGGACGCGAGCTGACGGCGGCGGGCCACAAGGGCAAGGAGCGGCACGAAGTCCGCTGGAAGGAGGTCGACGAGGGCAAGGTGAAGATGCCGCGCGAGCCGCGCATGCTCTACGTGCTGACCGGCAAAGGCTTCGACGCGGCCAAGGGCGAGGTCGTCGAGCCGTATCTGCGCTGGGTGGTCTATACCCCCTACGCAACGCCCGAGTCGACCGGGCTTTCGACGACGCCGGGGCCGCAGCCTTGGCTGATGTATCCGGGTACGGCGGGGGCGCACATCATGATCAGCCCGCCGAAAACGCAACCGAACTGATGCCGCTCGATGTCCTTCGCAATGGAGCTCGCTGCGTAGCTCGCTGCGCCGCGGTCGCCGCGCTGCTGGCCGCCCCCTGCCTAGGGCAGCAGGTTTCGCTGGAGTTCTTGAGCGACATCAACATCGTGACGGGCACGCCGTTCAAGGATGTCGACTCAGCGCCCGCGGAGGCAGCGCGCGAGCCGCTCGAAAAGGGCGAGCTTTCCGGGTCGGAGCGCTTGCGCCGCAAGATTCGGGGAGGTTTCGGCGGCCTCTCCGCGATCGCCTACGACGCCCGGGATCAGAAGCTCTACGCGCTGTCGGACGCGAGCAAGCCGACAATCTACGTCCTGCGCGCCTCGTTCGAAGGGACCGCCCTGCGGCTCAAACCGCTCGAAGAGATGTTGCTGCGCGACGAGCAGGGCGAGCCGCTGCCGTTGTGGGTGCTCGACCCCGAGGGGCTGGCGTTGTCGTCGACGGGCGAGCTCTATGTGTCGTCCGAGGGCTACGGGCAGCGCACGCCGCCGGTGCCGCCGGGCGTGTTTCGCTTCAACCGCGAAGGGCGCATGCTCGAGAGCTTGCCGCTGCCGCCGGGGTATGCGCCGAACGGCAAGGAAGGCGTGCGGACGAATCTCGGCTTCGAGGCTCTGACGCTGACGCCAAGCGGCGACACTTTGTTCGCGGGGACGGAAGGGCCTTTGGCGCAGGACGGCGAGCGCTGCTCGGCGACGGTCGCCTGCCGGATTCGCATCGTGGAGTTCAAACGCAGCAACGGGCGCTTCGAACCGGCGAAGGAGCTCACTTACGCGCTCGATAAGATGCCGGTCCCGGCGGGATTTGTCGCGCGCAGCGGCGGCCTCGGCTTCGCTGAAATGTTGGCGCTCGACGAGCGGCGCCTGCTGACGCTCGAGCGCGGCTTCGCGGTCGAGGAGGGCGGCGGGGTTCATCAGACGATTCAGATCTACCAGACCGAGATCGACGGCGATGCGCTGGGGGAGAAGACGCTCGTGCTTGACGTGCAGGACGTGATCGAGCGCTTCACCAAGCCGTTCCAGTCACTCGATAACTTCGAGGGCATGTGCTTCGGTCCGGCGCTCGCCGACGGCGGACGAACGGTGCTGCTGGTGAGCGACGATAACTATAACGAGCGGCAGAGGACGAGCTTCTTGGCGTTCCGGTTGACCGAGCCGCAACCGTGAGGTTGTGTGTGAAAGCGACCGCGAGCATCCCACAACAATAGCCGCGAAGCTCGAGCCCTGACCTTACGAGCATCTTTGAAAACGAGATGCTCGTGTTGAGCCCGCAAGGGCGAGGTCGCGCCGGCGTTTTCAGACAGACTCGTGAGGTTGCCGCCCCCGGGCTCAGCGCAACCTCGGTCAGGGCCCATGCTTCGCGGTTGTCGCTGTGGAATGTCCGTAGGACTTTTCACACAGACTCGCAAGAGAGGGGGCTGGACTTTTGGGACGCGCCCTCACGGGCGCGGCTCTGTTTGCCGGCCGGCGGGCGTTGTTGAGCGCCGTCTGGGGCGTGTGTGAAAACGCCGGCGTGACCTCGTCCGGAGGACGAAGCAATTGATAGCCCCGGGTGGAGCGTAGCGGAACCCGGGGTCCCAAAACGCCATACAAGATAATCTTTCAAATGCTTTCCGTCCAGTCGATCCCCGGATTCCGCTCCGCTCGATCCGGGGCTGTTCGTTGCTCCGCCCTTGCGGGCGCAACACGAGAATCTCGTTTTCACACACACTCTCACGGTTGCGGCTCTGTCGCTCTGATGTGAAGGTCAGGCGGATCCGCGATCGTGCAAGAATATCGGTCTGGCACTACTACTCCCATGATGGACCCGCAAGAACTTCGCAGCAAGATTCGCGAAGGCGTCATCGCTTTCCCGATCACTCCCTTCAACGCCGACGATCTCTCGCTTGACATCGCCGGCTACCGCAAGAACGTCGAGGAGATGATGAAGATCCCTCTGACGGCGCTCGTCGCGGCGGGCGGGACCGGCGAGATGTATTCGCTGACGCCCGAGGAGCACACACAAGTCGTCAAAGCCACGGTCGAGGTTGCGGGCGGACAGATTCCCGTGCTCGCAGGCACCGGTTTCGGCGGCGGGCTGTCGGTCGCGTTGGCGAAGTCGGCGCAAGAGAACGGCGCGGACGGCATCTTGATGTTTCCGCCGTATTACCCGAATGCGGATTTCGACGGGCTGCTGGACTATTACAAGGGAATCGGCAAGGCGACGAGCCTGGGACTCCTGATCTACAGCCGCGATTGGGTGAGCCTGAATCCGGCCCAAGTCGCCAAGGCCGCCGAGGAGTTGCCGAACCTGATCGCGTTCAAGGAAGGCCAAGCCGATACGCGCGTCTACCAGCGGATCATGGCGCGAGTAGGCGACCGGCTGCACTGGATCGGCGGCAACGGCGACGATTGTGTGCCGGCGTACTATTCGATCGGCGTGCGGACGTACACGTCGAGCATCGCGACGATCGCCCCGCGGTTGTCGCTGCAACTTCACGAACGCGCTTCGATGCTCGACATGGCGAGCTTGTCGCGCTTGATGACGAACTACGTGCTGCCGCTCTACGGCATGCGCTCCCGACGCAAGGGCTACGAAGTCACCGTCATGAAAGAGGCGATGAACATTTTGGGCAAGGTGGGCGGCGTGGTGCGTCCGCCTCTTCCGACTCTGCGGGCCGGCGAGCGCGAGGAAATCGAGCAGCTCATGAAGGCCTATGACCCGGTGCTGTAGCGCGGCGCTCGCGGCTTGCGTGCTGCTTTCCTCTTGCGCGACGAAGATCGGACCGAAGACGGTTCCGGGCGCCCGGTTTGACTACAACCAAGCGATCGCGCGTTCACTGAACGAGCAACTGCTGCTCAACCTGGTGCGGCTGCGCTATCGCGATACGCCGATGTTCGTCGATGTCGGCTCGGTGATCGCGCAGTACAGCTTCAGCGGCTCGGCGAGCATCTCGCCGACGCTCAACGTCGACGGCACGGAGAACAACTCGTATGGGCTCGGCGTCGGCGGCAGCTATACCGAGAATCCGACCATCACCTATGAGCCGCTCAAGGGCGCCGACTTCACACGACGGCTGCTGACGCCGATCGACCCGGTGGCGCTGTTCCTGCTGGCCGAGTCAGGCTGGAGCGTCCAACGGCTGCTGATGTGCTGCGTGCAGCGCGTCAACGCGATCGACAACGCGCCGAGCGCGACGGGCCCGACGCCGGAGCGAGTTCCGGACAACAGCCGCTTCACGAGGCTTGCCGAGCTGCTGCGCGAGCTGCAGACGAAGGGCGAGCTGCATCTGCAGGCGTTTGTCGAAAGTAACCGTCAAGGCATGATGTTCGGATTCGCCGAGACGCCGGCGGATCCCGAAGACCGCGCGATCATGCAAGAGGTGCGCGGCATGCTGGGGCTCAAGGAAGGCGAGCAGCGCTACGAGTTGCAATCGCACGCCTTGAGAACGACGCCGGACGCGATTGCCGTGACGGCGCGGTCGCTGCTCGGCGTGTTCTTCTTTCTTTCGCTGGCGGTCGAACCTCCGGCGGAACACGTAGAGCAGGGATTGGTGATCGACTCGGCGGGGGGCCGGCGCCTCGACTGGGCGCCGCTGATCGGCAAGCTCCTGCGGGTGCGGTCGACGTCCGGCTCGCCCCCGCGGGCATTCGTGCGCGTGCGCTATCGCGGCTACTGGTTCTATATCGACGATGCGGACCTGAACTCGAAGGCGACGTTCAACCTGCTCAGTTATCTGTATTCCCTGCAGGCCGCGACCGGCGAAGGCGTCGGGCCGATGTTGACAGTCGGCGTCGGGAAGTAGGCTGTTACTCGGCGCGGAATTCGTCGGTGAACTCTATGAATTGTTGGAGCTTGTCGCGGGCGGCGCCGGAGTCAACGGCTTTTTCGGCTTGAACGACGCCTTCGCGGAAGTCTTCGGCGTGGCCGACGGCGACGAGCGCGGCGGCGGCGTTGACGAGCACGATGTCGCGGCGAGGGCCGCGCCGGCCTTCGAGGATGCGCTGCATCGTCAGGGCGCACTCTTGCTTGTCGCCGCCCAGCAGATCCTCCGGCTTCGCCCGTTCGACGCCGAAATTCTCCGGGGTGACCCGGCTGATCGCGACATCGCCGTCGCGGACTTCCAGCAATCGTGTGGGGCCGGTGGTGGTGATCTCGTCGAGGCCGTCGTCGCCGTGGACGACAAAAGCGCGATGTACGCCAAGGCGCGCCAGGGCTTCGGCGACCAGCGGGACGGCTTCGGGGAACGATACGCCGAGCACCTGCGAGCGGGCGCCCGCCGGGTTGGTGAGCGGCCCGAGCAAGTTGAAAATGGTGCGCGTGCGCAGGCTGCGGCGGATGGGCTGCACGTGCTTCATGGCCGGGTGGATCAACGGCGCAAACAGGAAGCCGACGCCGACTTGGTCGAGCGCGGCGGCGGCTTGCCCAGGCGTGAGCTGGATGTTCGCGCCGGCGGCTTCGAGCACGTCGGCCGAGCCGCACCGGCTCGAGATGGAGCGGTTGCCGTGCTTGGCGACCGGCACGCCTGCGCCGGCGACGACGAAAACGGCGACGGTCGAGATGTTGAACGTGTCAGGCCCGCCGCCGCCGGTGCCGCAGGTGTCGACCAAGTCGTCGGGCTTGACGCGCGTGAGCTCGACTTTGGCGGCGCGTTCGCGCATGACGCGGGCGAAGCCGACGAGCTCGTCCACGGTCTCGCCTTTCATGCGCAAGGCGGTGAGCAAAGCGGCTACCGCGGGCTCATCGGCTTCGCCCGACAGGATTTCTTCGACGGCCGCGGCGGCCTCGGCCTCGCTGAGATTCTCGCGCCCAATGGCCTTGTGGAACGCCTCGAGAACGGCTGACATTTCGTTGCTTGGGATCGGACCGATAACGTAGACTGTGAGCTTAACTCGCGGGTCCGCTTCGAATCGTACCATCGGCTCGCCATCCCCATGAAAATTCACGAGTATCAAGCCAAGGAGATCCTGCGCTCGTACGGAGTGCCGACGCCGCGCGGCGAGGTCGCCTACACCCCCGATGAAGCCCAGGAAGTCGCCGACAAGCTGGGCGGCAAGGTCGTGGTCAAGGCGCAAATCCACGCCGGCGGCCGCGGCAAAGGCGGCGGCGTGAAGCTGGCCGAGGGCTCCGAGGTCCGCGAGGTCGCCGACAAGATTTTGGGGATGACCCTAGTCACGCACCAGACCGGTCCGGAAGGGCGGCTGGTCAAGCGTGTGCTGGTGGAAGAGACGCTGCCGATCGCGCGCGAGATCTACCTGGGCGTGACGCTCGACCGCACGACGGGCAAGGCGGTGTTCATGGCGTCGACGGCCGGCGGCATGGAGATCGAGGAGGTCGCGGCGAAGACCCCCGAGCTGATCCTGAAGGAAACGATCGAACCGGCGGTGGGCCTGGCGGGCTACCAGGCGCGGCGGCTGGCCTTCAAGCTCGGCATCGAGGGCGACGCGTTCAAAGCGGCCGTGAAAGCGATCCAGGCGCTCGCGACGGCTTACCACGCCGTCGACGCGAACCTGCTCGAGATCAATCCGTTCGTCATCACCGACGACGGACGCGCCGTGGCGCTCGACGCCAAGCTCGACGTCGACGACAACGCGCTGTTCCGCCACGCCGACATCGTGAAGCTGCGCGACCTCGACGAAGAGGAGCCGCTCGAGACCGACGCGATCGACCACGGGCTGAACTACATCAAGCTCGACGGCAACGTCGGCTGCATGGTTAACGGCGCGGGCCTGGCGATGGCCACGATGGACATCATTCAATACGCGGGCGGCATGCCGGCGAATTTTCTCGACGTGGGCGGCGGCGCAAACGCCGATCAGATCAAGAACGGCTTCCGGATCATCCTCTCGGACCCGAACGTGAAGGCGATCTTGATCAACATTTTCGGCGGCATCCTGCGCGTCGACGTGCTGGCCGAGGGCGTCATCGCGGCGGCCAAAGAGCTCGACATCAAGGTTCCCATCGTGCTGCGGCTAGAAGGGACGAAGGTCGACGAGGGGCGCAAGCTGCTCGAGGAATCGGGGATGAACTTCCTGATGGCGGCGGACATGAAGGAAGCCGCCGAGAAAGCCGTGGCGGCCGCGAAGTAAGGGCGCGAAGCAAGGGAATCGACAGATGAGCGTTCTGGTTGACGAAAACACACGGATCTTGGTGCAGGGTTTCGGCCGCGCCGGGCAGTTCCACGCGCAACAGTGCATGGATTACGGCTCGAAAGTGGTGGCGGGCGTGACTCCGGGCAAGGGCGGCCAGGAAGCGATCGGCGTCCCGATCTTCGACACGGTCGAAGACGCGGTAAAGCAGACCAAGCCGAACGCGTCGCTGGTGTTCGTGCCGGCGCCGGGCGCGGCGGACGCGGTGCTCGAAGCGATCGACGCCGGCATTCCGCTGGTGGTGTGCATCACCGAAGGCATTCCGGCGCGCGACATGATCATCGTGAACCAGGTGGTGAAGCGCAGCAAGACGCGGCTGATCGGCCCCAACTGCCCGGGAATCATCTCGCCCGGCAAGTGCAAGATGGGCATCATGCCGGCCGTGATTCACAAGCCCGGCAAAGTGGGCGTGGTTTCGCGCTCGGGCACGCTGACCTACGAGGTGGTCGGGCAATTGACCGGCATGGGCATCGGCCAGTCGACCTGCATCGGCATCGGCGGCGACCCGATCATCGGCACGACTTTCGTGGACGCGCTGAAGCTGTTCCAGGAGGACCCCGATACCGCGGCGATCATGATGATCGGCGAGATCGGCGGCTCGGCCGAGGAGACGGCGGCGGCGTACGTGAAAGAGCACGTCACCAAGCCGGTGGCCTCGTTCATCGCCGGAGCGACGGCGCCTCCGGGGCGCAGAATGGGCCACGCGGGCGCGATCATTTCGGGCGGCAAGGGCACGGCCGCCGACAAGCAAGCGGCCCTCAAGGCCGCCGGCATCGCCGTCGCCCCGTCGCCGGCCGAGATGGGCTCGACGTTGGCGAAATTGCTTTAGGGGCGAAATTGCTTTAGGGGCGAAATGGCTTTAGGGGCGAAACGGCTTTAGGGCGAAACGGTTTAGGTTCGGTCCGGCCAGGCGCCGGAGGACTCATAAAAGAAATGGCTATCGAACGCACTTTTACCATGATCAAGCCGGACACGACCGCGTCCGGCAAGACGGGCGACATACTCGCCCATCTCGAGAAGGCCGGCTTCAAGATCGTCGGCATGAAGAAATTGTGGCTGTCCCGCGCTCAAGCGGCCGCCTTTTACGCCGTGCACAAGGAGCGGCCGTTCTACGGGGAGTTGGTGGAGTTCATGACCGACGGACCGATCACGGCGGCGTGCCTGGAGCGCGAAGACGCGGTGAAGGGCCTGCGCGACGCGATGGGCGCGACCAACCCCGCCGAGGCCGCCGCAGGGACGATCCGCAAGCTCTACGGGACCGACATTGGGCGCAACGCGATCCATGGGTCGGACTCGCCCGAGAACGCGGCGATCGAGATCGCCTTCTTCTTCAGCGGATTGGAACTGGTCGGCTAAGCTGAGGTCAGTGAACCTCGGCAAGATGCTGGTGTACGCAGGCCTGGGGCTCGCCGTCCTAGGCCTGTTGTTCATTGCGGCCTCGAAGGTCGGAATCCGGCCGTTTCGGCTGCCCGGCGACATCGTCTGGAAACCCAGCGAACATACGACGATCTATGTGCCGATCGTGACGTCGATCTTGTTGAGCGTGCTGTTGACGCTGGCGCTGGCGTTATTCAACCGACGCTAGATTCACGCCGACTCCCCGACGGTCGCGGGTCAGGCTTCGCGGTCGTCGCTGTTGGAGGGGGCGAGCGCCTCAGCGCCCGAAGCCTTGTTGTCGCGTATAGCCTTCCGGGGCCGCATAGATGCTGTCCGGGATGGCGGTGCGACTGTATTCCTCCAGGGTCGTTTTGGTCGTCGGCTTGCCATCTGAATAACTGGTCTGCGCGATCGGCACGCCGGGGAAACGCTCCTTGGCGTCGGCGGGGCTGCCGAATTGAATTCGATCGGCCAAGCCGGGGGCCAACTTGCCGATGAACTCAGCCATGTCGCGGAAGACTTGGAAGTCGGAGGCGTTGAAGTCGAAATCGTCCCAGTCGGCGGCGCAGACCTTGGTGACGAGCTTGTCTTGGCGATAGCCTTCGTACCAGTTGCAGGAGTGGCCGGCGACTTCGTCCGCGCCGCCGGCGAGCTTGTAGGTCGTACTCGCGGCTTGGGCGCCGTCTTGCGCCGCGGCCATCTGCTGCAGACGGCCGCCCATCATTTTCTCCATCATGGCGCGCTGCTCCGGCGTCATGTTCTTCATCCGCTCCGCCATCTGCTCTTTGACCTTCGACATCGCGTCGCTCACCGTGGCGCTGAGCCGTTCGAGGTCTTGCTGAGTCAACTCGCGGTACGTCTTGCTCCTGTCATCGACGATGCGCATGACCTTTTCGTCGGCTAAGTAGACGAAGGTCTGCGATCGGCCGCCGTTCTCGTTGATCGTCGCCACGCGCTCGGGCTCGAGATAAATCGTGATGGTTCCCTGCCCGCCGTTCTGCAAATCCTCCAACTTCTGGGTCAGCACGAGGCCTTGGGCCGCAAACGCCGTCTGCGCGGCGATGAGAATCACAATGGCGCGGAACATGGCTCCATGGTAGGAAACCACGCGCTCGAAAACCAGTCGCTCCGGAGTCTCGCTGCTAAACTGAAACGTTCCGGCATGTCGGACTTTGTCGACATTCGCAGCCTGCGGGTGAAGCCCATCGTGCCCCCGTATGACGGCCCTCATCCGGGGCCCGCCGGGAAACGTCCGGCGTGGGTCAAGGCCCCGGCCGCGGTGGGCGAAAGCTACCGCAATCTCAAGGCTTTAGTTACGGATCTGAAGCTGCACACGGTTTGCGAGAGCGCCGCTTGCCCGAACATCGGCGACTGCTGGAATCGCGGCACGGCGACGTTCATGATCCTGGGCAATGTCTGCACGCGGCGCTGCGGATTTTGCGCGGTTCAAAAAGGACCGCCGGAACAGGTCGACTACGACGAGCCGCGGCGCGTGGCCGAGGCGGCGGCGGTGATGGGCCTGCGCTACGCCGTGGTGACGAGCGTCAACCGCGACGACCGCAAGGACGGCGGCGCCGAGCTGTTCGCCCTGACGATCGAGGCGATTCGCACGCGGTTGCCGGAGTGCAAAGTCGAGGTGCTGGTGCCGGACTTTCAAGGCTCGCACGCCGCGATGGACATCGTGCTCGCCGCGCGGCCCGACGTGCTCAACCACAACACCGAAACCGTGCCGCGGCTCTACCGCACCGCGCGTATCGGCTCGCGCTACGAGCGGTCGCTCGACATGCTGCTGTATGCCAAGACCGCGGCGCCGCGCATCCCGACCAAGTCGGGTGTGATGCTGGGCTTGGGCGAGACCGACGCAGAGGTCGAGCAGGTGATGCGCGACCTGCGCGACCATCGCGTCGACATCTTCACGCTGGGCCAATACCTGCGCCCGTCGCGCGATCACCTGCCGATTGTGAAATACTACGCACCGGCCGAGTTTGCGCGCTTCAAGGCGTTCGGCGAGTCGCTGGGCTTCGGTCATGTCGAGGCCGGACCGCTCGTGCGCAGCTCTTATCACGCCGATGAAGCCGGCGAAAAGACGTCGGCGCATTAAAATGAGGGAAGTATGAATCGTCGAGAGCTGATCCGTTCCGCTGTTTTGGGCGCCGGCGGCGCCGCCGTGGCGGGAGCGCAAGAGACCCACAACCGGATTCACATCAAGAGCATCGCGCCCGCGCCGGCGGCCTCGGCGGCCGAGCCCTGGGCGCCGAGCGTGCTCGATGCGCACCAGAACGAGACGGTCATCCAACTGAGCGAGCTGATCATCCCGACGACGGATACGCCCGGCGCGAAGGCGGCCAAGGTCAACGAGTGGGTGGATCTGTATCTGCAAGACCTCGCCGAAGATAAGGGCCACTCGTTCCTGCAAGGGCTGGGATGGCTCGACGGCTATGCGATCAAGAAGCACGACGAGCCGTTCGTGAAGCTCACCGAGCCGCAGCAGGTTGCAATCCTCGAGGAACTCGACGGGGCCGAGAGCGAAGAGCTGAAGCCCGGCGCGGAATTCTTCGACGTACATCAAGCGGCTAACAGTTCAGGGATATTACACGTCGAAGATCGGCATCGCCGAGCTCAACAAGGACGGCGTTCCCGATACGTTCGCCTGCACCCACGACTCGCACGCGTAAACCGCTGCGCGATGGCGAGCGTCCGAGTCCCCCCAAGAGCAGAGAAGAGGCGACCGTCGAAGCCCCGATCAAGGGCGGCTGTCGTATGCTTCAAGTTCGAGCTGGGGGGATCGCGTCGTGACTCCCTCCGACGGAAGGCAAAGGGGGGAGATTCGTCATGCGCATGCGAAGCGTTCCAGTCGTGTTGGTCCTGCTTGCGACGGGCCTCGCGCAGGCTCAGCCGCGAGGGCTAATCAAGAAGAGCGGCGACATCATTCTCGGGGCCATGTTCAACCTCTCGGGCGAGCAGAGCCAACTCGATGTTCCAAGCGCGCGAGGCGCTCAATTGGCGGTTGACCAGATCAACGCCGCCGGCGGCGTCTTCGGGCTGAACCTGCAACTCGTCGTCGAGGACGGCAAGAGTCGGCCCGACAAAATCGGCAAGAACGTCACGAAGGTCCTCAAGCAATACCCGAACGTATCCGCGTTCCTGGGGCTCTCCGACACTGATATGGTCCTCGGCGGCGCCCCCGCGGCCGCGATCGGAGGGCGCATGTTCCTCACGTCCGGCGCGACTTCGCCGAAACTGACGGCGCAAGTGCCCGAGTACCTCTACTTGGCGTGCTTCGGCGACAACGTGCAAGCCGCCGCGGCCGCCGAGTTCGCCTTCAACAGCCTCGGCGCCCGAACCGCGTCGATTCTGTACGACTCGACCGACACCTACACCAATCTGCTGCAGGGCTACTTCCGCGACCGCTTCACCGAGCTTGGCGGCGCGATTGCCTCCGCCGAAGCTTATTCGCCGGGTGATCTCGACGGACCGATCAGCAACCTCGTCCAAGCCGACATCGTCTTCCTCTCCGCCCATGTGCCGGATGATGCGACCGCAGCGGTCGCCGGCCTGCGAAGCGCCGGATTCCTCACGCCGATCATCGGCGGCGACGGATTCGACGACGAGGCGGTTTGGAGCAGCCAAACCAGCGTCTACGACGTCTACTTCACCACGCATGTCTACTTGGGTTCCGATGCGACCGATCAACAAGTGATTGACTTCCGCTCAGCCTTCACCGCCGCTTACCCGGACGTCCCGGTCACGGCTTTCGGCGCCCTCGGCTACGACGCGGTCAAGCTGATCGCCGAAGCGATCGAACTGGGCGGCGGCGTCGGTCCGGCCGATGTGCTGGCGGGCATGGCTCAGATCCAAGGCTTCGACGGCGTCACCGGGACGATCAGCTATGGGGACGACGAACGCATTCCCACCAAATCCGTGAGCATCATCGAAATCAACGGCGGCGCGTACAGTCTGGCGCAGGAGCTGACGCCGACCAAGGTCCCGGCGCCGTAAGACGAAGACGAGAATCGCAGCGCGCTAGGGAGCTACGTTGTTCGATTCGTCGCTCTCGAGCACATCGTTGAAGGGATCGATGACCACTTCGAGACTTTCGGACGAAACGTCCGAAGGGAGATCGGTCGTGATGACGCGGGGGTCGAGGCCGGCCAAGTCCGACAGCTCCAGTCTGAAAGACCACGCGGTCCCCGACGAGCCCTTGCACCGTCGCGCGCGTCACGATGCCGTCGCCGTCGTTGGCTGCTTCGAACGAGGCTTGGCCGCCGGCGACGATCAGGTTTCGAATCGTCAAGTCCGCGTCGTGAACGATCGGTGCGGCCAGGGGATACAAGCGGATCTCCGCATTTTCGACGATCGCCGATCCGATGTGGCCCGCACGCGAGCGGTCGAGTCGAAAGCCGTGTAGATGAACCGGCGCGCCGCGGACCGATACCAAGTCCTGCAAGCTCGCTCCCGCCGCGTAGAAGCCCGACAGTTCCCACTCGGCCGACTCTTCCGCCGTGAAGAAAAGCTGGTAAGGGGCCTTGTCGGCGGCCGGGTCCGTCAACGGCGTCCCTTGCTTGAGCAGTTTGTGGGCCACGCTGTAGCTGACCGGCGAGAATCGCCCCGAGACTCGGATGGACGCGAACGCCAAGCCGCGCTCGCGGGCCAGATCGATGATCTGCTGGTGGATCGGCTCTCCCGGCTGCGCTTGCGCGACGATTACCGAAGCCGGGTTACCGGCGCCGACGCCCACGAACGGGACCGGCTCGACGGTCAGAGTCCGCACCGTCGGCGGAAATTCCGGATCGGACCAAACCAACTCCGGGGAACCGGCGACGCCGGCGGCGATGACTTCGCCGTTGCGCGCATCGAGCGCGGTCGTCCCCACGCCGGCGATTTCCCAATCTCCCGGCGTCGACTCCAGATCGGCGAAAACAGTTGCGGGCCTGGCGGTGTCCCACAAATCGCCGGCCAGCAGGTCCGCCACGCTGTTGTAGACGAACGCCGCGCCGTAGCTCGAGCAATCCAGAGCGACGACGTCCGCGGGCTCGAGCATAACGGTTACGGAGTTCGACTCGACGCCCGACGCTTCGATGCGAACCTGTAGCAGCTCAGCGCTGGGAACCTCGTCAGGAACGACGAAGCGCACTTCGTCCACGCCCGTGTAGAGTTTCGAGGCGCCCGCATGCTCGACCGGCGCCGCGTACTCGACTCCGGTCGAGTCGCTCAGCGTGACACCGATGGCGTCCGCGCCAACGGCATTCCGAATTCCCGAAGCGAAGACCGTCAAGCGAGTACGCTTGTCGCACCCCGGCAGCTCGGCCGTTTGCGCCGGAAACGGGGCGCCCGAGAAGGTCGCGGCATTGAAAATGAGGCCGGCCCCAGAGCCCGACCCATCCGTGGTGAAGACCCCCGGCGCGGTTTGCGAAATGAGCGCTGAACCGGTCGCGATCGTTGCGCCGCCCGTCGAGACGGCGACTCGGACTTCGCCTGCGTTGACCTGACGCGGAACGATGAAGTTGATCTGCCGCGGCGAAACGTAGGCCAGCTCCGCGGCGCGGCCGTCAACCTCTACGGCGACGCCCGCCAGTTCCCGGGGTAACTTGCCGTTCGACCCCGCCTGGCCGATCGCGGTCTCGCTCGCCAGACCTGAGCCGAAGATCGTCGCGCGCGATTCAGGCGCGACGGCGGAGCCGTAGGACGCCGACGAGACGACCGTGAGATTCTGCGCCGCGGCCTCGACCGCGCCGAATAAAAGCGACGCTAAGCACATGGCCCCCGCCACGGGGGCAAATCGACGTTCGTCCATCACAGCCATACCAATATAAACGGCTTGTTCGCCGGCGAACGACGGCATCGGTTTCGTTCTGTTGTCGGGCTGTCGCAATAATCGACAACTTCTTGTGGTATTTCTACGAGAAACATCATGAGATACGCACTCCGTCGGTCGCGCAACGCTATCGCGGTTCTGTTTTGTCTTGCCTCACTTACGGGCAGGGCGGCCCAACCGGACCAGACGCCGCGAATCGGCGTTCTTTCAGCTTTTCCGGGAGACGCCGCGGCCTTGGTCTCCGCGTTGAGCGGACCGGTCAGGTCGTACGATCTCAACGGCATCCGATTCACCACGGGACGTCTCAGCGGGAGGCCCGTCGTCCTCGCTCAGACGAACGTCAGCGTCGTCAACGCGGCCATGACCACGCAGCTCATGCTCGATCGCTTCCGCGTCAGCAGACTGTTGTTCAGCGGCGTTGCGGGCGGAGTCAGCCCTGAAGCGCCGCTGGGGTCGGTGACGATTCCCGAACGCTGGGGTTTTCACCAGGAGATGTACTTCCACCGCACCGGCGCCTCGACTCCTTGCACGTATTTCATCGGCATGCAGCTCGCCGAGCGGATCCATCCCGGCGAGGCGGAAGCTTGCGCCGGAATGGTCGCCCCCGCACAAGGCCTGTTCAGTCCTTTCGAATTCGTATTCCTCCGCAAAACCAATGTAAGCTCCGACCGGTATCCGCAGTTCTTGAAGGACGGCGAGCAGCGCGGCGTCACGCCGCCGGGCCAAACTCCGAATTCTGAGACGGATCAGGACCTGAAATTTTGGTTCGATGTGGACCCGGTCATGCTCGATGCTGGCCGGGAGGTCGCCAGAGAAGTCTCGTCCGGCGAGCTCGAGTTGCTCGACTGCCGGCCCGAAGACCAAGCCGGCGACGGCGAGTGCAACGGCGAGGCGTTGAGTCCCGCCCCGCGCGTCATTGTGGGACAAAACGGAGTGAGCGGTCCGACCTTCGTCGACAACGCACGGTACGGCGAATGGGTGTACGAGAATCTCACATTCGACGACGGTCCCGCGGACGGGTCCAGCCCCGATCGAGTTCTTGCACTCGATATGGAAACCGCCGCCGCCCAGATGGTCGCTTACTCCAACGGAGTCCCTTTCCTCGGCGTTCGAAGCGTCAGCGATTTTGTCGGCGGACAGGCCGCTCCCGAGCAGTTCGCGACATTCCTTGCAGTGGCCGCTGAAAACTCCTCGCGGGTGCTCCTTCGCTTGCTGAAACTGCTCCCCGCGGACCGCGGCGAGCCCCACCGAGTGCCTTGAAAACCCGCCGCGGCGGGCTGTCCTCGGCGGGTTCGGCCAAGCAATCTCTCCGCGGCTAATCAGAAGATTCGATAGGGCCGATTTTTCGCCGAGCGCGCTCGAAACGACTGTTACTCTTACCTCGTAGACCCTTGTTGAGACGACGCTTCGCGACACGCGGCGTCTTCCTTGCCGACTCGTCCCGAGCGGGCGAGGCATTTTCATTTCCTGTTTCGGTGGGCTGCTCGTGCGACTGACGGAACGCGAACAAGACAAGCTGCTGATCTTCACCGCCGGAGAGGTGGCGCGGCGGCGGCGAGCCCGCGGGCTCAAGCTGAACCACCCCGAGGCTGTCGCTTTGATCACCTCCGAGGTGCTTGAAGGCATTCGCGACGGCAAGAGCGTGCAGGAATTGATGTCGTTCGGCGCCACGATCCTGACGCGCGACGACGTCATGGAAGGCATAGCCGAAATGATTCCCGAGATCCAGGTGGAAGGCACGTTCCCCGACGGGACCAAGCTCGTAACGATTCACGATCCGATTCGATGAGGCGCGAGGTGATGCGGCGGTGATTCCCGGCGAAGTTTTTATCGAACAAGGCGAAGTCGAGCTCAACGCCGGCGCGGAGAAGAGGACGCTCGAAGTGACCAACACCGGCGACCGTCCAGTGCAAGTCGGCTCGCACGCCCACTTCTTCGAGGTGAACTCGGCTCTCGAGTTCGACCGCTCGCGGGCCTACGCCTTTCGGCTCGACGTGCCGTCCGGGACGGCGCTGCGCTTCGAGCCCGGCGAATCGCGCCAAGTCGAGCTGACCGCCCTGCGCGGCGACCGCATTGCATTCGGCATGAACGCCAAGGTCAACGGACCGCTCCAGGAGAAGGCCCCGCAGTGAAGATCCCGCGCGAGCGCTACGCCGCCCTCTACGGACCGACCGCCGGCGATCGGCTGCGTCTCGGCGACACGGATCTGATTCTCGAGGTTGAGAAGGATTACGCACTGCCGGGCGAAGAGGTCGTCTTCGGCGGGGGCAAGACGATCCGCGACGGCATGGGCCAATCTCAGCGCTCCCGCGCCGACGGCGCCCCGGACTTGGTCATCACCAATGCAATCGTCGTCGACTACACCGGCGTCTACAAGGCCGATGTCGGCGTCCGCGACGGCAAGATCTGCGCCATCGGCAAGGCCGGCAACCCCGACATTCAAGACGGCGTGACGGCAGGGCTCGCGATCGGCCCCGGCACCGAAATCATCGCCGGCGAGAAGAAGATCCTCACCGCGGGCGGCATCGACGCCCACATTCATTTCATCTCGCCGCAGCAAGCTTGGGAAGCCGTCTACAGCGGCCTCACCACGATGATCGGCGGCGGCACGGGGCCGGCCGAAGGAACCAAGGCCACCACCTGCACGCCCGGCGCCTGGAACATCGAGCGCATGCTCGAAGGCATCGAAGGCCTGCCGCTGAACTTCGGCTTCCTCGGCAAGGGCAACGCCTCGCGGCCCGAGCCGCTCGAAGAGCAAGTGCGAGCCGGCGCTCTCGGGCTGAAGCTGCACGAAGACTGGGGCACGACGCCTGCGGCCATCGACAACTGCCTCGCGGTCGCCGACAAGTTCGACGTCCAGGTGGCGATTCACACCGACACGCTCAACGAGTCGGGCTTCGTCGAGAACACCATCGCGGCGTTCAAGGACCGCACGATCCACACCTACCACTCCGAGGGCGCCGGCGGCGGGCATGCGCCCGACATCATGAAAGTCGTCAGCTTCCCGAACGTGCTGCCGTCGTCGACCAACCCGACGATGCCGTACACGGTGAACACGCTCGAAGAGCACCTCGACATGCTCATGGTCTGCCACCACCTGAGCAAGCAAGTTCCCGAAGACATCGCCTTCGCCGAATCGCGCATCCGCCCCGAGACGATGGCGGCCGAAGACGTGCTGCACGACATGGGCGCAATCTCGATCATGGCGTCCGACTCGCAGGCGATGGGCCGCATCGGCGAGGTGATCTGCCGCACGTGGCAGACGGCGCATTCGATGAAGACGCAGCGCGGCGCGCTCGCCGAAGACTCCGCCCGCAACGACAATTTCCGCATCCGGCGCTACGTCGCCAAATACACCATCAATCCGGCCATCGCGCACGGCGTCGCCGACTACATCGGCTCGGTCGAGGTCGGCAAGACGGCGGACCTGGTGTTGTGGGACCCGGCCTTCTTCGGCGTCAAGCCCGAGCTGGTGCTCAAGGGCGGCTTCATCGCGGCGGCGCTGATGGGAGACCCCAACGCCTCGATCCCGACGCCCGAGCCGGTGCGCTACCGCCCGATGTTCGGGGCCCTGGGCCGTGCGTCGCAGTCCACTTGCTTCTCGTTCGTCTCGCAGGCCGCGATCGACGCCGGCGAGCTCGCTTCGAAGCTGGGCCGGACGCTGCTGCCGGTTCGCAATTGCCGAACGATCGGGAAGAAAGACCTCAAGCTCAATAACGCGACTCCGCAAGTCGACATCGACCCCGACAGCTACCAAGTGCGCGTCGACGGCGCGCTTATCGAGAGCCGCCCGGCCCAAACGCTCCCGTTGGCGCAGCGCTATTTCCTGTTCTGAGGGGCAAGCCGAAAGAGATGGTCGAGATCATTCGCATCGAAACGCTCCCCGAAGCCTTCCGGCCTCCCAAGCCGGGCTTCAAGACCGTGCGACTCGCGATGACCTCCGAGGATCGCTCGCGGGTTCGCAGACGGCTGGTGGCTCCCGACGGGCGAGAGCTGGCGCTGGCCCTGCCGACCGGGACCAAGCTTTGGCCCGGGCAAATCCTGCACCAAGAGGAAGACCGCGTCTACGTCGTCGAAGCGGCGCCGGAGCAAGTGCTGGTGATCCAGCCGCGCACTTTGCGTGAAGCGGCCGAAGCCGGCCATCTGATCGGCAACATGCATCGCGACATCGACCTCGAGGGCGAGGGCGTCGCCGTGCTCTATGACGAGGTGCTGGAAGATCGTCTGCGCCGCGCCGGCATGACCGTCGAACGCGACGAACGGCCCTTTCACGGCAACGTCTCGGGAGGCCATACGCACTAGGAGAGCGCTGATGAACGACCTTGCCCTACTCCGGCTGCAGCAGTGCTTCGATTCGCAGTTCCCCGTCGGCGCTTTTGCGCACTCGGGCGGAATCGAAACGTACGCCCAGCTCGAAGGGTTCGGTCCGGGGCAACTCGAGGAGTTGCTCGAGGCGCAAATTCGACTCGGTTGGGGGCGGCTCGACCTCGCCGCTGCGGCGCTGGCTTGGTCCGCGAACGACGCCGAAGAGCTCAACCGAATCGCCGCCGAGGTCGAGGCCTGGAAGCCGATCCCCGGCCAGCGGCTCGCCGCCGAGCGCATCGGCCGGCGGATGCAAATGCTCGCTCGCCGATTGTTCCCCGCCGAAGCCGGCTCGCTCGACGTTCAACCGCCGCAGGCGCCCGTCGTAGCGGGAGCCCTCGCGCGGCGGCTAGGCCTCGCGCAAAAGCCTTTCCTGCTCGTTTACGGAAATTCCACGTTGACGGCCGCGCTGGCCGCTTCCACGCGTTCGATGCCGCTGAGCCCCGAACGCGCCCAAGAAATTCTCGTCGCCCTGCAGCCCCGCATCGCTGCACAGACCGAGGCGGTCCTGGCGGCCCCGAACGAGTCGCTGTACGCGGCGACTCCGGCGCTGGACCTGCGCTCGCATCAACAAGCGTTTTTGCATACGCGCCTGTTTCAATCTTGAAGCGGCGTTCGAGGAGCCTCCTTGCCAAACTCTGTAGTCAAAATCGGAATCGGCGGCCCCGTGGGATCGGGCAAGACCGCCTTGGTTGACCGCCTGTGCAAAGCCATGCGAGCCGAGTACAAGATCAGCGTGATCACCAACGACATCTATACCTACGAGGACGCCGACTTTCTCACCAACTCCGGCGCCCTGCCGCGTGACCGCATTCGCGGCGTGCAGACCGGCGGCTGCCCGCATACGGCGATTCGCGAAGACACTTCGGTGAACCAAGAAGCCGTTGAGGAGCTACTCGCGGCCCATCCCGACACACAGATCCTGTTTCTCGAATCGGGCGGCGACAATCTGGCAGCCTGCTTCAGCCCCGAACTCGTCGACGTCTCGATTTACGTCGTCGACGTATCCGGGGGCGACAAGGTGCCCCGCAAGGGCGGGCCCGGGGTGACGCGCAGCGATCTGCTGATCATCAACAAGACCGACCTGGCGCCGTACGTCGGCGCCGACCTGTCCGTGATGGAACGCGATGCGAAGAAGCTGCGCGGCGCCAAGCCGGTCATCTTCACCGACCTCAAGCACGAGCGCGGTCTCAAGGACGTGATCGCCTGGATTCGCCGCGACGTTCTTTTTGAAACGCCCCGCCTCGAGCGCGCCGCCGGATGACGACGCGCGCGACGACTGCCGAGCTTCCGGCGAGGCTGCAATCGCGCAGTCGTCTGGCCTTTGACTCCGTTCGCGGTCGGACGCGTTTGGCCGTCAACGACCTCGGCGCTCCGCTGCGCGTCATACGCGGCTTTGAGCTCGATGACGGCCGCCTGCTCGTCCAGATCATCAGTGCCGCTCCCGGCTTGTTCGCCGGCGACCGCTACGAGTTGAGGATCGAAGTCGCCTCCGGCGCCAGGGCGGTCGTGCTGACTCCGGCGGCTACGAAGATCCACTCGATGCCCGGCGGCGGCTTCGCCGAGCAAGTCATCGAGGCCCGCGTCGCTCCCGCCGGCTTGCTCGAGATTTACCCGACGCTTTCGATCCCGTTCGCGCAGTCTGACTTTCGGCAACGCGTGAACGTCGATCTCGCCGGCGACGCCCGTTTCGGCTGGCTCGATCCCTGGGCCTTCGGTCGCACCGCACGCGGCGAGCGCTGGGCCTTCCGCCGTCTGTCGACTCGCCTGCGAATCGACCGCGACGGCGGTCCGCTCTACCGCGACGCCCTCGAGCTCAATCCCGGCGTCGAGGACGTTGCGGGCTTCGGACTGCTCGAGCATGCGACCCATTCGATCGCCGGCTGCTGGTTCGGCGCCTGCGAAGCTTGGCCGCCATCGGGAAGTCTCGACGACTCCCTCGCCTACGGAACGATTCCCCCCGACGGCCTCTATGTTCGCGGCCTGTTTCGAGACGGGTCGAGGTTCCGCGCAGCCTTGGAATCCCTTCACGCCCGCGCCGCGGCGGCTTGGAACGTCTCCCGCATTCCTCAAACCCGCTTCACGCTCTAGACAACGCGGCCCGGCTGGACAAAAAAGACCCCGGCCGGGGGTTATCGGCCGGGGTTCCAAGGATAGGAGCTGAACTCCTCAGGGGTGTTTGGGGTTAGAACTCGTAGCGCAGTGCAAACTGCATGATGCGCGGGTCGGTCGTGTTGCGATACTGGCCGAGAACAGCCGGCCGGTCGTACCGCAACTGCATGTTTTGCCCGGTGAAGTTCACGTTGTTGAAGGCGTTGAAGACCTCCCAGCGGAACTGCAGCGTGTGGCCCTCGAAGGGCAGGAAGAAGCGCTTGCCCAGGGCCAGGTCGGTGTTGAAGTAATCGTCGATCCGGAAAATGTTCCGCGGACCGATCGAGCCGGTGCGGTTGAAGCGCATGCTCTGCTGCGCCGCCCGACCGTCGTTGAACAGTCCGGGAACTCCATCGACGTTGTCGGAGTCCTGCTGCGTGGCGACGTCGCCCACGATGAGCGCGCGGCCCGAGCCGTAGTAGTTCGTCGACCAACGCGAACCGTTGGCGATATCCACCGGGAGACCGGTGCGGTAGCGCACCAGACCCGAAATCTGCCAGCCGCCGATGATCTGGTTGACCCAGCCCGGCGCGCTGCCGGCGAGTTGCTTGCCGCGGCCGAACGGCAGCTCATAGATGAAGTTGGTGTTGAACTGCTGCCGGATGTCGAAGTCCGAGGAGCCGCGGTTCTGGTTACGCCGGAAGGTGTTGATGATGTTGCCGGCCGTATCGTTGAAATCGCCGCTGTCCTGGAAGGGAGTCGAAAGGTTGCCTTCCGCCGCCGATCCGATGTCGATCGAGTGCGACCAGGTGTAGTTGAAGTCGAAGGTGAGACCCTGGCTGAAGCGCTTCCGCAACGAGACGGTCAGGCCGTGGAAGTTGGACGTACCGATGTTCTCCCAGATCGGCAGCGAGCTGAACTGTTTGGAGAAGAACGTGTAGCAGCCCGTCGCCACGATGCAGTTCGGCGCCGAGTTGGAGCCATGGTAGTAGTCGGTGCCATTGAACGGGCTGAGCTCGCGGTCGAGCTCGTTGATGGTGTCGAGCTCGGACTCACGTCCCCAGTCGTTGTTGACGTAGAAGAAGTTCGCCGAGGCCGAACCGGGAATGGCGTAGTTGGCCAGCCCGGGGAACATGTTCTCGAAGAAGCCCTGCGTCGGAACGAGCGACGGGTTGGCCGCCACCATGTCGTTGGTCAGGCCCTGGTCTTCGAACAGCGTGCGGTTGTTTTGCAGCGCATCCGCCAGCGTCTGGCCGGAAACCGGGTCCTTGAAGAAGATCAGCGGGCTGGCCGGATCGTGCTGCGCGAGCAGCTTACGGCCGAGGCGGCCGACATAGCCGACTTCGAGCGTCATCCCGCCCGGCACCTCACGCGAGAAGGTCGCGCTGATCGGGATGCTGTAGGGAGCCGTCAGATTGGAAGCCGTCGTGATGCCGGAACCGTCGATGGCGCGGTTTAGCGGCGGCGTGAAGGGGAAGCCGCCCTGCGGCGCATCCGGCAAGGACGGGAACCCGCCGTCATAGCGATAGGCCGTTGAGAAGTTATACGTGGTTGGATCGGCGCGGCTGGCTTGCACGCCGAAGGTGCCTTGCTGGTCGGTCTGGGTGACCAGGAAGTTGCCGTAGCGGTCAAAGAACATGCCGGCGCCGATGCGGAACACGCCGTTGTCGCCGAAGATGGCCTTGAGCAGCCCATCCGGGCTCTGCGGGCTCCAAGCAAGCGCAAAACGCGGCGCGAAGTTGTTCTTGTCGGGGTTGTACCAGCTCGGACCGCCGTTGGCGGGACCGCCGGCGACCCAGGTCAGCAGCGAGCTCGACAGGCTGTTCGCAGGCACGCCGGCCGCGGCGGCGCCGACGCGGTCGGCCATAAACTGCTCGAGCGGCACGGTGGTTACGCCTTCGAGGCCGTTGGTCTCATACGGCGGACGGGAGTAGCTGTAGCGCAGACCGTAGGTCAGCGTCAGGGAAGGCTTGATGCGCCAGTTGTCGGAAACGTAAAACTCATACTCTTCCGTGGCGAACCGCCGCACAGCCGGCGAGCCGACCGGAAGCACGTTCCCCTGGGCGTCGTACTGGTAGGTCACGCCGACGCTTGTGAAGGCCCCGGTCAAATTGAGCGCCGCGCCGGAGATCGTGGAGAGCTGGCTGTCGTCCAGGATCAGACTGGGGTCGCCGGTCTTCTGCTGCAGCACGGTGTTGATGCCGCGCTGAATGTCAGCGCCGAGGCCGCCCAGCAGGCCTTGCGAAAGGCTGTATTGCGGGAAGACGTCATCGAAGCTGCTACGGTTGTTCCGGATGATGCGAACGTTGCCGCCGAACTTGAAGTTGTGGTTACCGCGCACCCAGTTGAGGTCGTCCGAGAAGTTGTAGGTGGGGATGTGACGGGAGCTGGCGCGGGTGCTGTAGTTTGCGAACTCGTCGATGTCGAAGAGTCCGAACTCCGCTCCGCCCGCACCCGAGACCGCCAAGCCTTGGCGGGTGTAGCCGAGACGGAAGGTGTTGATCAGCGTCGGCGCGAGCACGCCGGTGTAGCTGGCGACGAATCCGCGGCTGTTGTTGAGCTCCTTGGATCCGTCGATGCCCGGATACTGGGCAAGGGCGCTTTCGAGGTCGGCGACGTTGTCGGCCAACGTGCCCCGCCACGTGATGCGGTGGCTTCCGGCGCGATCGATATTGAAGTCCATCTTGGCCACGTAGGCCTTGTTGTCGATTTGCAGCGGAGCGTTGAAGCGGAAGCCTGAGAAGTTCGCGCCGCCGTCGGTGCCCGACGAGGGATCGTTGCCGACCGGGAACTGCTTGATAAGATTGAGCATTGCCTGGTTGGAGCCGAGGCCGGCCGGATCGGCCGCGGCGAACTCCGCCGGCGAGAGCTGGTAGGAATTGCCGTCGGTCGCGGCCACCGTCAGGAGGCCCTGCTTGAGCGTCTCCGAAGGCACCGTGCGAAGCTGGCTCGCCGAGCGCGCGTCGCGCCGGCCCTCGTAGTTGAAGAAGAAGAACGCGCGATCCTTGATGATGGGGCCGCCGACTGAGAAGCCGTACTGGTTACGAATGAGCTTCTCGCGCTCGACTCCCGACGAATTGTTGAAGAACGTGTTCGCCGCCGTCGCCGTGTTGCGATGGAACTCGTAGAGCGAACCGTGAAACTCGTTCGAGCCCGACTTGGTGACGAGCGAGACCTGGCCGCCCGACGAACGCCCGACGTCGGCGTTGCCGCCGCCCGTCGTGACGCGGAATTCCTGCACCGAGTCAAGCGGAACCGGCAGCACGCTGCCGAACGGCTCAGGCGACTGCTGGTCGTTCACGTCGACGCCGTCGAGCGTCACGTTGTTCTGATCCTTGCGGGCGCCCAGCACCTCGCCGGTCTGATTGACGCCGGTCTGCAAGCTCATCAACTCGACCACGTTGCGGGTGAGCAGCGGGAGCTGCCGCACTTTGGTCTCGTTGAACGCGTTGCCGACCGTCGCATCCGTCGTATTCAGCGCCACGGCGTCGGCTTCAACCGTCACAACTTCGGAAACCGCTCCGATTTCGAGCGAGACGTTCGCGGTCGCCGGCGAATCGACGAGCAGCTCGATCGCCGCCACGACTCCTTTGCGAAATCCCTCCATTTCGGCTTGCAGGTCGTAGGCGCCGGGAGGCACCTGCAGAAACTGATAAAACCCGCGCTCGTCGGTTTGGACGGAGCGGACAGCGCCGGTCTGGACGCTGGTCAAAGTTGCGGTGGCGGCGGGAATGGCCGCGCCCGATTCATCCGTCACGGTCCCGCTAAGGGACGTCGTGGCCTGCGCGAACAGGCCGACGTTCACGAGCAGGGCGAGCGCCAAGAGCGCCAGGGCTCGCGCGATGCCGCGTGATGTTGATCTATTACCCACCAATTGGAAACCTCCTAAACAAATGCAAGCGTTTACAAGCATTCCTCAGCAAACACTCTGGCCGTCTCGCCGGATAGAGCGCCGGCGCTTCGGTTCAAACAGGGTGATTCGGCGGTCGAACGTTCCGATGGCTGACCCCGGGCAGGAAACCCCTACCTGGCCGGGCCGTGAGTTCGTCGCTTCAACGTTTCCCGAGCGGAAACGAGGCGAACTATTCAGAACAAACTTGAGTCTTCGAGGGCTTTAAGCGACGAGGCGGTGTCGCTTTGCAATTTGGCGGGATCCGGGTCTTGGGAGCCCTTGTTCACGGGTGGACTAACGTCGTCCGCCCCGCACTCTTCCACTCTAGGCTGTGGAGATGGCCGTGTCGAACGGAAAGTTTTGATGCCCGAAATAAGAGTTCTTTATGAGGCGGACGGGGCGAAAGGTCTCAGCGCCCGAATCCGCCGCTGTCGGCCGGAGGCGGCGCGGACCAGGTTTCCCGGCTCGAGGTCTGCGAACTGTGTCGGGGCCTCGGCTGCGGTGCGGGCTTCTCAATATGCAGGTCCGCCTCCGCCAGCGCGCCGTCTCCCCACAGCAGCTCCCGAGAACGCAGGCTTGCCTTAGTCAGCTCATGCGTCCCATGCTCGAGCCGGCCGCTGATTGCGTGGTAAATCTCATGCGCGAGCACTCGCGCCACGGCCGATCCGAGCTCCAGCTCGCGGCGAGCTTGCGGTTCCGACTCGACCAGAGGCGCTATGGCCGCGCGGACGCGGTCACAGTCGATCACCATCGACGAAGTAGGCGCGCCGTCAAGGACTTGCGTCCAGCCAAGGGGCCCATCGACACGAGCGGCGCTGAGCGCGTCATCGCATCGGCCTTCCAGGCGCAACGACAACGACCGGCCGTTCACGGCATCCCTGGAGCCGCGCGAGCGCCAGGCCAACTCCACTCCCGCCGGTGCGAGCAGGGAGTCGGTTTCTGTCTTTAATTGTTTGAGAAACAAGCGAGAGGAAGACTTCGGAGCATCGAGCCAGAGGCCGGTCTCAGCCTTGGCTGATATTGATAACATCAAGGGCGCGACTAACAAGGTCACCCGAACGAAGGTGTTCATATCTTCCGCCTCGCGGCCGAACTACGGGCGCCGACACAACGGTGTATCGGCCCGCAGTGAGGATAAGCGAGGCGGAAGCTTCCGTCAAGCGGTTAGACTGTCAAGCGGTTGATTTCAAAGCTGAAACTCAGTCGGTCGCCTTATCCGGCAGCCCCTTCCACTCGTCGAGCGGAATCTCGCGATCGGGATAAGCGACTTTCTCGAAAGGCCAGGCGCCGTCGATCCACTGCCGGGTCCAGCCGTAGAGCTGCGAGTCGAAGCCCGCATCGTACTCGGCCTTGGTCACCCAGAGCTTCACCGCGGCGTCGTAGCCTTGCTTGCCTGCGGGGCGCACGTAGACGCAGCCGCGCTCGACCGAACCGTCGGGCGAGAGCACAGCATACGCGAACGACTCCCGCGCGGTGAAGCGGCGGGCTTCGTTCTCCATATCCTTCACGGCGTCTTCCATCGTGACGCCTTCGTGAGGCCAGGAGGTCGAATGAGTGAACGTGGTTTGCAGGTGTTCGATCGACGCCATGTAGGCCTTGTAGTCGATCTCGGTCACATCGGTTCCGAGCGGCTTGAGGATGAAGCCGTCGCCCTGAACCAGAGTCGGCGGCTCGAAGTCGGCCGGGATGAAGGACGCCGTTTCATCCGCGGGCGCGGTCGCGGCGGCCTCGGGCGGCGCTTCAACGGCCGGGGGAGCGCCGCCGCAAGCCAGCAGCAGGAGCAAGAGAGATATGGTCGGTAGTTTGATCATGGCGATGCCGGTCAAGGAGCGACGCACGTTTCGTTGCCGGCGAAATCCGTTGCACAGACTTTGAAATCGCCCGCCGGCGGGGACGGCGGCCCAAAGCTGCTCGCCATACCACGTCATCGGCGTCTTTTCGTCGCCGGCGACTAGCGCGACCGATTGGTAGTCGAACGGCCGGGTCGGAGCCTTGGAGTCGTTGACGCGCGCGCGGATCATGCCGTCCTTCGACAGAATTTGGATCTTCGGAGCGGCGGTGTCGGGCGCAAGATTCTTGGCGAAGAAGACTTTCTCGGCGATTTGCCCTTTCACCTCGCCCTGAGCCATCACCAGATCGAGCTTCTTGTCGCCGTTCAGATCGGCAAGCGCCAGGCATCAAGCGTCCCGCGGGTCTCGGGGCCTTCCACGACCTCGGTCGCGACCTTGAAATGTCCAGCGCCGTCATTGATAAGCAGGCGATCCGGGCCGCTGAGCGACCCGATCACGACATCGGCGTCGCCGTCGGAGTCGTAGTCGAGATAGACGACGCGGTTGTCGTCGTAGCCCAAGTTCTCCGAATCCGGCAGCGCCTCGGCGGTGACGGCCTTGAAGCCGCCTTTGCCGTCTCCGAAGAACACGTTTTCCTTGTGCGAGCCGCGCTGGCCTTCGATCTGGCCGCCGTCGTTGATCGTGACGGTGTCGACGTAGCCGTCGCCGTTGAGGTCGATCGGCTCGAACTCGTAGTTGTTCGTGAACTGCGGCATGCCTTCGGCCGTTGCGTCCGTATAGACGCCCTTGCCGTCGTTGAGGAACAGAAAGCCGCCGGGGCTGAGCTTGGACGAGACCATGATGTCGAGGTCGGCGTCGTTGTCGGTGTCGGCGAACTCGATGTCCCATGAGAAGCGCACCGCAACGTCAGGCAGGCGGTCGGCGGTCGCGTCGGTGAACTTGCCGGACCCGTCGTTGAGCCACAAGCGCACGCGGGCGCCTTCGTTTTTCATCGGATTGCCCTCGCCCCAATCGGCCAGGACCATATCAAGATCGCCGTCGAGGTCGGCGTCTCCGAACTCGACGTCGCCCAAGCTGAGCTTCATCGCCGGCAGGTTCGTCTTCGTGACGTCTTTGAAGCCGCCCTTGCCGTCGCCCAGCAGCAGGCGGCTCTGAGTTTGGTACGTCGCGCCGAAGAAAATGTCGACGGCGCCGTCCGCGTTGACGTCGGCGGTCTTGATGACGCGGACCAGCATGCCTTCGGAGCCGAAGATCTCCGCGGTCGCCTCGCGGAACGGCTTGCCAGGCCCCTGGTTCAGGAAGATCCGGCTCAACTCAGGGTCGCCGGGCTCGCGGTAATTGCCGCCGTTGGCGAACAGGATGTCGACCATGCCGTCGCCGTTGAGGTCGGCGAGCTCGACTTTGTTCGTCCACTCGGCGGTCTCGCCGATCGTATCGGCGGTGGCGTCGGTCCAGAGCGCGGTCGGCAGTTCGGGCGTCTCGACTACCTCCGGCGATTCCGCTCCGCCGGTTCCGCAGCCGGCTAGCACGACCGCAAGTAGGACTGCAAAAATTGTGCGCTTCATTCGTTTGACTCCGACTGATTCCACTGCGTCAGGCGCTGCTTCTCCTCGACTTCTTTGCGCCGTTTGCGCAGCGCGTCCCACACTTCGGCGTTGACCGGGTAGATCGTGAGGTCCCGCAAGGCCACGCGCTCCAGCTTGCCCTGCATCGACCGCACCACATCTTGCAACTCAAACAGAATGCCTCGATTCAGCTCCAAGCGGTGCTCGTTGGGCTGGTACATCGTGCCGATCGGATATTCCAGATATGGCGTGTTGGTCTGCTCGATATGGCAGCCCAGCAGATGGCTGACGATGTGCGTCCCGGTGAAATCGAGCATGCGGTTGATCGACGCCGAGAAAGCGTCCGGATCGTCGATGTACAGACGTCCCGGGTAGACGATGTCGCCCGTGATCAGTATCGCCGTCTGCGGGTCGTATACGGCGATCGAAGCGCGCTGGTGACCAGGCACGCCGAAGATCTCGAGGACGCGATCGCCCAGGTCGAACTTGACGATCTCGTCCGGCCAATTTTTGAAGCCCCAGAACTTGACCGCCGTGTCGAGCTCCGCGCCGACGAAGGTGACATTCGGCAGCGACCGGAACTGGGCGTCGCCGGCCACGTGATCGGAGTGATTGTGCGTGTGCGCCACCACCAGCGGGATCGATTCGCGCCCGTTGCGCTCGCACCATTTCTTGACGGTGTCCATGACGACGCGGGCGATGTCGGGCATGCCCGCGCCGGTATCGAGCAGCAGCGCCTTCTGCTTGCCGAAGATCAGGTACTGAAACGGCTTCTCGTAATGGCTGCAACCGGACTGGCGCAGGATGTAGAAGTCCGAGTTGTATTCGTGGACCTGAAACTCGTTGACCTCCATGCATTTCGGTCCGCCCTTGATCCACTCGTCGGGCAGCACGCCGGGGCGAATGCCGGCGCCGTCCGGCTCAGGCACGCCGGGCGAAGCGAAAACAGCCGCCAGCGCGAGCAGCGCGAGCAAGGCGTGGGCGATCAGGGATTTGGGCGGATTCATGGACTAGTCTCCTTCAGGGGCTAGGGCCTCGGCGGGCCTGCCGATGACGTGATGGCGGCTCGGGACGCCGACTTCGCTCAACAAACACGCGGGAATGAATACGACCGCGCTAATGACCGGAGGCAGCAGCGTGTCGAGGCCCGCTAGCTCTGCGGGTACGACGTAGGCCAGCACGATCCGGGCGGTCGTGCCGGCGATAATCGCGGCGACCGCGCCCACGGCGTTCGCCTTGGGCCAGTAGACCCCGGCGAAGAGCGGCACGACGCAGCCCGCGAAGAGGATATCGAACGCCAATACAAGCAAGAGCCCCGGCTCGGGACGAACCAGCGCGAAGATTGCGCCGCCGAAGGTCATCGGCAGGGCTACGATGCGCGTGTACCGCAGCAGCTTGTGGTCGTCGAGGTCCGCCTTGCTCCAGCGTTGAATGACGTTGCGGGCGATCACAGCCGACGTCGCGAGAATCGCGCCGTCGCATGTGCTCATCGAGGCGCCCACGACGCCGATCATGACGAGCAAGCCGATCAACATTGGTGCATGCCCGGTCGCGATCGTCGGCAGCACCATGCGGTTGTCGGCGATATCGCCCACCATCGAGGGAGCGATCAGGCCCGCGAAGCTCGCCGTGACGCCCGCGAGAATCGTCAGGGCCCCGGCGTAAAAGCAAGCCATGCGGGCCGTCGACGGGCTTTTTGAAGCGAAGACGCGCTCCATGAAATCCAGCGCCATCGCGTTGCCGAACGCCAGCGAGATGATGATCGACCAGTTCAGCAGTCCGCCGCCGGCGATCGTCGTCAGTCCGCTCAGGTCCTTGTGCGCGGCGGGCAGCGCCGCCAGCGCGCCCTGCCAGTCTTGCGTCAGAAGCAGCCAAGCGGCCATTGCGAAGAAGCCGAAGATGGCGATGTAGATCTGGACGAAGTCCGTCCAGATGGCGGCGTAGAGGCCGCCGGCGATGGTGTAGACGAAGACCACGGCCGTGCCGAAGATCAGCGCCGTCGGGTACGACCAGCCGGCGACGACGGACAGGATCCAGCCCATCGCGGCGAGGTTGCCCGCCAGCAGGATCGAAAACGACGTGAACGTGATGATCGAGACCAGCAGCTCGGTCTTCTTTCCGTAGCGGCGGAAGAAGAACTCCGGCAGCGTGATCAAATCCATCCGATTGAGCGGGGCCGCCAACAGCGCGCCGACGACGAACAAGCTCAAGCCCAGGCCGAGCGGCAGCGCCATGCCGGCCCAAAAGCCGCCGGCGAACGTCAAGCCGGTGTTGCCGAGCGTCGCATTGCCGTCCAGAGCTTGGGCGGCGAGCGTCGTGCCGATCACCATGAACGGCATCGACTTGCCGCAGACCAAGAAGCGCTTTCCCGATCCTTCCACGAACTTCGTGGTGTACAAGCCGACCGCAAACGATAGGGCGATAAAGCCCATCAGCGGCCAAAACATGGGGTTATCCATTGAAACCCTCCCGCGAGAGCCTCTTACGGGCTCCCGTCGTCAATCATTTGGAGGCCCCCAACGGTGGAAGCGAAATGGTGAGATACGGGCTCGACCGGTGCGGACGACGGTGTCCGTTCCGATAAGGACGCTTTATGCGAAGCGGCGCGTCCAGGCCGCCGGCAAATCAAGGTCGAGAGCTTGTCGGGTCATGCCGAGGTCGCTTTCGATCACGTCGTAATAGGCGCTACGCCGGGGGTCTTGTCCCTGCAAGCGCGCCGCGAGAACATCCGCCGCAACGACGCCGCGGCTGACGGTTGCGAGGCCCGGGGAAGGCACGATGTCGTAGTTTCCCCAACGGCTGCGGTACAGCCCGCGCCGATCCCAACGAACAGCGCCATTGATCGATTCTACGACGCCGTACAAATCAAGGATCGATCCATAGAGTTTAGCGATTGCGCAACAGACGTGCGCGAGATGCGTGATATTCGGCCCGTGCCAGCGCGCGCGCAACGGTTCGGGGATCAGTCCGAACAGGTTCGCCAAGCTCAGCCGCGTGGGCCCCTTGAATCTTGCGAAGCTGATCAGCGGCGCTCCTGCGTGTTCGGCGAGCGCGGCGGGGACGAAGGCCGCCAGCTCCGGGAATTCCGGGTCGGGTTCCATGCCGGCCGGAACGCCGCAACGGCCGTCCCAATACTCTTCGGTGACGTTCAAATAGGTCGCGCCTCGCCGCCGCATGACTTCGCTCAGCCCGGTGCGCTCGAGATACTCGTTTTCTTGACTGCGAATCCACGCGCGGCGCTGGCGAGCCTCCGCCTCCCAATCCCAATCGACGCGGCCCGCCGTATTGCGGCTCGCCGTATGGCCCTCGAGCAGCACGACCTTTCCCGGGACGGCTTCGAGCAGAGCGTCGAGAGCAACGGGGTCCGTATAGGTCCCGGGCGCGTAGCCGTGCCACGTGACCTTGACGAACACTGTGTCGGAGTCAAGAACACGCTCCGGCAGCACGGCGCGCAACTCGGCGGCGTTACGCACGTCCGCCGCTAGGCCTTCGTCCGGACCGCCGATGCGCAAGGGAGGCGAGAGCTTCTCGCGCTTGGGCGTCGGTCGGCGCACGGCCTCGGCGCGCCGCTTCGAGCGCCACAGCTCGAGCGCCCGCTGCACCACCCAGTGAACAAGCGCCGGATGGTCGCAAGGCGGTTCGACGAGCCGAAAAGCGGCCGAGCCGGCCGCAGCGTTGCGTACATGGTCGTCGAGGATCAGCCGCAGATGCTCGAACGCGTCGCCGCGCTCGGTCATCGCAGGCACGACCGCCCAAGCGAGCGGCTCGCGACCCAGCCTGTCGAACACGTCGCGCGCGAACGGTTGCGCATGGCGCAGGAAGGCCACCTCGCCGCGCGCCGCGCCCAGACGCTCCCACAGCAGGCGCATCAGGGCATAGGTCCGGGCGCGAGGCTCCGCGTCGCCGCGCCCCGACGCCGCCAGCACCACGCCCAGGCGCTCCGGCCGCGGCGCCTCCGAGCCGAAGCTCTGCAGCACGGCCTCGGCGAACGCGTCCACGAGCAGCGGCTGCGCGGCGCCCGGCTCGTCATAGTGCGTCTGAAGGCTTGGCGCCGCGCGCCGCAACTCCGCGACGGTTTGGCCGACGGCGTCCTTCTCGAACAGCCCGAACTCGAGATCCAGGGGAAGCAAGAAAGCTTCGCCACTCGCGTCCCGCAAGTCCTCGATCAGCCGCTCGCGCGCCGCCGGATCGGCTATCCAATTGGGGCAACCGACAATTTCGGGAGCGAAGCCCAGCGGCCTCTCGAGCGCCTCCCGCACCGCGGTCGCGAGGCTTGCGTCGCCGCCGAGCAGGACAAAGCGCGCCTGCTCGGGCGGCGTGATGCGAAGGGCCTCGACCGCGGCGGCGGCGCTCACTTCAAACGGCCTCCGATGCGATCGTACTGCACCATCGTCGCCAGCACGTCGACCATCGCGCGCACCGCCACCAGCGCCGTGATGTCGGAGATGTCATAGGGCGGAGAGACCTCGACGGCCTCCATCGCGCAGATTCCTTCTTTCGCGACGCCGCGCAAGATCGCCAACGCCTCGCGAGGCAGGAATCCGCCGGGCTCGGGCCAGCCCGTGCCCGGCACGAATCCGGCGTCGAGCGAATCGACGTCGAACGACAGATACACGGCGCTGGCGCCCTTCCAAGCCGTCTCGAGAGCGATCTCGATGGTCTTTTCGATGCCGATCTTCTCGATGTCTCCGATAGTCAGCACGTTCGTCCCGCGCAGCCGGCCCTGCTTCACGCCGGGGCGAGGGACCTGCCAGCCGCCGATGCCCACCTGAACAAGATTCGACGGCGGGCAGTTGGGAATGTTCGTCGCATGGAACCACGGACAAGTGTGCATGATCTCGTCCATGTCCTTCTCTTGCGTGTCGATGTGGCGGTCGAGGTGGATGATGCCGACATTGCCTTCGACGCACTCGGCGACGCCCCGCGCACAGGGGAAGCCGATCGAGTGATCGCCGCCCATAATGAGCGGCATCGTGCCCTGACTGAGGATGTGCGCGACGCCCTTGGTGATCTGGTCGTGCGACTTGGTGATGTTCGCCGGGCAGAAGATATCGCCCACGTCGCACATCTTCAGGCTCTCGCGCAGGTCCACGCCCGCCTCAAAGTTGTACGTGGTGTACAGCGACGAAATGCGCCGGATGCCTTGCGGGCCGAAGCGCGTGCCGGAACGATACGTCGTGCCGATGTCAAACGGAGCGCCGACGAACGCGACGTCGTACTCGCCGACCTTCCGCACGTCTTCGAGATAGGGAACCTTCAAGAACGTGTTGATGCCCGACCAATGGGGCAACTCGCCCCGCTGAAAGCAGGAAATCTCGGTTTTGTCCTCGATCGAATCGGCCGGTTCGAGGCCGAATTCCTTGCCGCGACGGCATTGTTCCTCCCACTGTTTGGAAGGAATGCGATCCTCGGCGCTCAGAGCCGCGGGGCCTTCAAAGCCTTCTAGGCTCGGCCTGGAGCGATCGTGTTCACGCCGGTCAGGCGCGTGGCGTTTGTAGAAAGACATGATGGCGGACGGGAAAACCCGATGAGGTTTCTAGCGTAACTCCTGAAAAGAGTTCCGACGGGGGAAGTGCCGATCGGCGTCCGGGCCGATCTCCGCGGCGATCATCGGGGGCGATGGCGCTCAGCGGTATCTTCTGAACATAAGCCGAGCGAACCGCAACGCGCAAGTTCGTCCCGCGAGGGGGCGCTGGTTGGTGTTTTCGCGAGCGTTAACAAAATTGACTTGGCTCCTGATGCGTGCTCCAATAAATGTGCAAGTCGCGAGACGTAATGCGGCTTACCCTTCCCTGACGAAGGTCATTCGACCACGAACCGTCCGATCAAGACCCCCTCGGTTTTGAGAAGCCCTGTAGCCTAGTCGCTCTGTTCCGATCGAGAATGCGTTTGCGTCGAACCCGGCGCATAACGCACACGAGCTATCGAAGCGAACTTATGGCGTTCAATCGTATTGCAGCGACAGCAGCGCGCATGACCTGGTGGACCGGATACTGCGGCCCGGCCGGTCTCTAGGCGATTCCACATTTCCCTTTCGTTGTTTGCGGGCGCATACTTTGAGGCGACCCGACCTTCGTGTTTCTCAGACTTGTCAGGGGCGGATTTTTTCATGCGTGGCGTACTTCCAGTTCTTCTCTTTTTGATCGCCGCGGCGGCGCCGGCGGCTTCTCCGGTAGGCGACGCGGATTTCTTCGAGACCAACGTCCGACCGGTGCTGGCTGATTCCTGCTACTCGTGCCACACGCAAACCAAGCTCGGCGGCCTGCGGGTCGACTCGCGGCAAGCGTTGTTGGAGGGCGGCAAGCGCGGGCCGGCCATCGTGCCGGGCAAGCCCGACGAGAGCCTGTTGATCAAGGCCGTCCGGCAAGCAAGCGAAGACCTCAAAATGCCGATGGGCGGCAAGCTGTCGGACGCTCAGATCGCCTCGCTCGAAAAGTGGGTGGAGATGGGCGCGCCTTGGCCGGAGCAGCCCGGAATGCCGGCTCCCAAGACCGGCGAGTTCCACATCACTCCCGAGCAGCGCGATTGGTGGGCGTTCCGCGACTTCCAGCCCACGACGCCGCCGGAGATCAAAGACAAGCGCATTTACAACTACATCGACAACTACGTCTTCGCGAAGCTGCGGGAAGAGGGTCTTGAAGCCAATCCCGAGGCCGACCGCCGGACGCTCATCCGGCGCATCACGCTCGACCTGACCGGCCTGCCGCCCACGCCCGAAGAAGTCGAGGCCTTCGTCAACGACAAGTCCAAGGACGCCTACGAGAAAGTCGTCGACCGGCTGCTCGGCTCCAAGCAATACGGCGAGCGCTGGGGGCGCCACTGGCTCGACGTCGTGCGCTTCGGCGAAGACGATTTGCACGGCATCGCCAAGAACCGCAAAGGCTTCGAGCCGTATCCCAAGGCGTACATCTATCGCGACTGGGTGATCAAGGCTTTCAACGACGACATGCCTTACGACACGTTCGTCAAAGCCCAACTCGCCGCCGACGTGATGGGCAAGACCGAGTGGGAAAAGAAGCCGCGGGGCAAATACGACGAAGACAACATGTGGGGCCGTCTGCAGGTCACCAAGTGGGACGGGCTGACCGACGAGGAGCGCCGCAAGATCATCCCGTCGGGCCACATCGTCGACGAGTCGCTCGACAAGAAACTTCTGCCCGGCTTGGGTTTCCAGGGCGCCGGCCCGTGGTACTACGATCTGGGCGACGCCTGGGTGATGCGCGCCGACGAACGCAACGACCGCGTCGACGTGGTCACGCGCGGCTTCCTTGGGCTGACGGTCGCCTGCGCGCGCTGCCACAACCACAAGTACGACCCGCTGTCGTCGAAAGACTACTATTCGCTGGCCGGCGTCTTCTTCAACAGCCCCTACCACGAGTACCCCCTGGTCGATCAGGCGGTGGTCGATCACTGGCGCGCCAAGAACAAACTGGTCGAGCGGCAGGACAAACGCATCTCGGACTTCCTCAAGACCGAAGGCGAGCTGCTCTCCAAGCGCCTCGCCTACCAGGCCAAGGACTACATGGTCGCGGCTTGGAAGGTGACCGGCGAACCGAAGATGGACGTCGTGGCGGCGGCCTACGAGAGCAAACTCGACGTCGAGGTGCTGCAGCGCTGGATCGAGTTCCTGGCCAAGCCGCCCAAGAATTATCCATACCTGGCCGAATGGCAGGCGCTGATCAAACACGGCGGCGATCTCGAAGCGGCCGAGTGCACCGCCGAGGAGTTTCAACGGACTCTGCTGCGCGTGATGGCGGAGTACGAGGAGAACGAAGAGCGCAACGAGAAGATCGAGGTCAAGGCCTGGCCGCTGGACGACAAGCCGCCGATCCCGATGCCCAACGAGTTCAAGACCGACTTTGAGAAGTACTTCATCGAGAAAGAAACGATGGAGCGCGTCCGCGTCAATCTCTACGTCGACGTTTTCAAATTCGATCTCGACGCCAAGAAGGGCGCCGACGGGTTTGTCGGGCGGAAGCCGGCCCTGCTGAACTTCAAGGACTGGGGCCTCGAGAGCCGTCTGACAGCGGACGCGCAGCGCTATCTCGAACAACTCCGCGCCGACAAGAAGCGGCTCGAAAAGGAGCGCGGCGAGCAGTATCCGTTCGTCATGGGTGTGCGCGAGTCGGACGTGATCACCGAGTTGCCGCTGCACAAGCGCGGCAACCCGCGCGACCTGGGCGATCCGGTCGAGCGCCGCTTCATCGAAGTGCTCTCGCCCGAGTCCGGTCCTAAGCCGTTCGTCGAGGGCTCGGGCAGGCTCGAGTTGGCCGAGGCCATCGTCAAGCACCCGCTGACCGCCCGCGTGATCGTCAACCGCATCTGGAAGTGGCACTTCGGAACCGGCATCGTCGACACGCCCAGCAACTTCGGCCGCGTGGGCGACAAGCCGTCGCATCCCGATCTGCTCGAGTACATGGCGCAGCGCTTCGTGGACAACGGCATGTCGATCAAGCAGTTGCAGCGCGACATCGTACTCTCGGACACCTATCGCCGCTCCTCCGCAATGAACGAAGCGGCGTCGTCGAAAGACCCCGAAGACAGGCTCTACTGGCGATTCAAGCGCCAGCGGCTCGACTCCGAGCAGATGCGCGATTCGCTGCTGTTTGTCTCGGGCCTGCTCGACACCAAGAAAATCGGCGGAAAGTCGGGCGACATCGACGACCCGTCCTTCAAGCGCCGCACCGTGTACGGTCAGGTCAGCCGCTTCCAACTCGCCGACTACTTCAAGACCTTCGATTTCCCGAACCCGAGTCTATCGGCTTCCAAACGCTTCACCACGAGCGTCCCCTTGCAGCGGCTGTTCTTCATGAACAGCAAGGAAGTGTACGAGGCCGCGGCCAAGTTCGCTGAGCGAACGGCCGAAGTCGAAACACAGAAACCCGACGCCAAAAAGGCGAAGGACAAGAAAGAGAGCGCAGAGACGGAAGAAGTCGCCGCAGCTCCCAAACCAACCAATGAACAGCGCATTCGAAAGGCCTACGAGCTCCTCTACGGTCGCCCGCCGACCCCTGACGAGACGGCCGCGGGCATAGGCTTCCTGACCGACGAAAAGAACGGGAAGAGTCCGGACGATTACTCCGAGACGCCGGTCACGGCTTGGAACCTATACGCTCGCGCCTTACTGAGCTCGAACGAATTTCTGTTCATGAATTAAAGGGGAGGACGATCTCAATGCTTCACAAACTACGCAAACCGCTTTCCCGCAGGGACGCCCTCCGCACCATGGGCGGCGGCTTCGGAATGATGGCGTTCGCCAACATGGTTGGAGCCTCCCTCGCTCAGGCCAAATCGATGCCCGGCCTGCATCACGAGGCCAAGGCCAAGAGCATCATCTTTTTGTTCATGAACGGCGGCGTCAGCGCGATCGACACGTTCGACCCCAAGCCGATGCTCGACAAGTACAACGGCCAGCCCCTTCCCGGCGGCTACGTCACGACCGAGCGCAAGACCGGCAACTTGATGAAATCGCCGTTCTCGTTCAAAAAGTACGGCCAGTCGGGCACCGAGTTGTCCGAGATCTGGCCGCACCTGTCCGAATGCGTCGACGACATGTGCGTCGTGCGATCGGTGACCACGCCGATCCCGAACCACGAGCCGTCATTGCTGATGATGAACACGGGCCATATCCAGCCCGGCCGTCCCGCGATCGGCTCGTGGCTGACCTATGGGCTCGGCGCCGAGAACGAGAATCTGCCCGGCTTCGTCGTGCTGTGCCCCAACCAGCCGACCGTCGTCGGCCCGCCGCTGTGGGCCAACGGATTCCTGCCGGCGGTTCACCAAGGAACGTTCATTTCGGACAAAGAACCCGACAAGCCCAAAGACTTCAACCCCGAAGAGCTGATCCCCTACATCAAGAACAAGTACACCAAGCCGGAACGTCAACGCAGCGAGCTCGACTTCCTCGAAAAGATCAACCGCTTCTACATGGAGCGGACCGAGCCCGGCGCTCCCGAGCTCGATGCGGTCATCCAAAACATGGAGACGGCCTATCGCATGCAAACCGAGGCGCCGGAAGTCTTCGACATCCGCAAGGAGTCGGAGGCGACGCAGAAGATGTACGGCGACGGCTCGACCGCGCGCGGCGCTTTGACGGCCGTGCGCCTGATCGAGAAGGGCGTTCGCATGGTGCAGGTCTACTACGACAAGGGCGATCCGTGGGATGCGCACACCGACATCTTCAAGCACCGCGACAACGCCCAGGATTCCGACCAGCCCTTCGCGGCGGTCATCAAGGATCTCAAGTCGCGCGGCTTGTTCGATGAGACGATCGTGTTCTGCGGCACCGAGTTCGGCCGCACGCCGGTCGTCGAGGTCGGGGGCGGCGGCGGCGGTTTGAAAAACGGACGCGATCACAACCCGTTCGGCTTCTCGGTTTGGCTGGCCGGCGGCGGATTCAAGGGCGGCATGACTTACGGCGCCACGGACGACTTCGGTTTCAAAGCGGTCGAGAATCCCCTCGAGGTGCACGATTTGCATGCGACGATCCTCTACCAATTGGGCATCGACCACGAGAAACTGACTTACCAATACTCGGGCCGCGATTTCCGTCTAACGGACGTCGCGGGCCACGTGATTCACGACATCTTGTCGTAGAGCCCGAGCCTCATCTCAAAGCCGACGGCCGCGCAGACAGCGCGGCCGTTTTGCTTTTGGGTCGCGGGCGGGACTCGATTCGATGCCTGGAGAATCGAGAGGCGGAGTAACGATGACCTGATCGGAGCTCTCCACCGCGAAAGCGCAGCCTGAGCCGAATGGGCAAAACGAAGGAAGAGGAAGATCAGCCCAGAAAGGCCTCCCGAACCATTCTGAAGCAGGAAATCATCGCTGGTCTCGCGGAACTCCGGCGTCCGACGAGCGGCTTGTTCCTCTCCAGTCTCTCCGCGGGGCTCGACGTGGGCTTCAGCGTGCTCCTGATGGGGGTAGTCTATACTCACTTTTCCGCCGAGCTCGGACCGGCGGTCACTCGCCTCTTGGCGGCAAGCGCCTATTCGGTCGGATTCATTCTGGTGATCCTGGGACGCTCCGAGCTGTTCACCGAGCACACCGCGCTGGCCGCCCTCCCCGTTCTCGACAATCGCTCGTCGCTTCGCGACTTAGCGCGTGTGTGGGCGGTCGTACTCTCGGGCAACATCACCGGAGCGCTCCTGTTCGCCGCGTTGCTGCAGTGGCTGGCTCCGAATCTAGGCGCCGCCGACACACAGGCCTTCGGCAAGATCGCCCTTCAGATGATCGATCACCCCTGGTGGGTCATCCTCTTGAGCGGGGTGCTGGCGGGTTGGCTGATGGGTGAAGTGGGATGGCTCGTGGCCGCGTCGCGCGACACGATCAGCCAGATCGTGTGCGTCTGGATCATTACCTCGGCGATTGGAGCGGCGCAACTCCACCACGTTGTGGTCGGAGCCGCCGAAGTGGCTGTGGGCTTCCTGGGAGGCGCGTCGGGCCCCCTGGACTTGATGCGATTCTTGGTCTTGGCCGGAACCGGAAACGCCCTTGGCGGTGTGTTTTTCGTCGCCATTATCAAGTACGGCCATGCCAAACGCAGCGGAGAAGACCCGGGGGACGAACTCGAGCGCGGCGGCGATCGCTCCGACGCTACGGCCTCCGCAGAGCGTTCTTCGCTGACGTAATTACATCGTACTGATGCGGATGTAGCGCTTGATGTCCTTGAAGTTCGCGACCACGCCCAACGCCACGAGCACGAAGCCCAGCTTCTTCATGGTTTTCCACTTCATTTTGAGAACTCCTTCCGGTGGACCGCGCAATACGCCGCGACGTTACCGGGCGGCATAGGTCGCCTGACCTCAGTCTAGGCGCTTGCGGAAGCGCAGCACGCTGACGGACATGACGCCCAATCCGATCGCGAGCAGGGCCGCCAACTGCGGCCAGATGATCTCGAAGCCGACGCCCTTGAGAAACAACGCCCGCACGCAGGTCATGAAGTAGCGCACGGGATTGAGCAGGGTGAGATATTGCACCGGCTGGGGCATGCTGTGGATCGGGAAGGCGAAGCCGCTCAGCATAAACAGCGGCATGAAGACGAAGAAGGTCGACATCATCGCTTGTTGCTGCGTGCGGGTCATCGTCGAGATGAAGACCCCAAGGCCCAGAGTGGTCAGCAGGTAAAGCAAACTCGCCAGAGTCAGCATCGCCAGGCTGCCCTGCAGGTGAATCCCGAACACGATCCTCGCGATGGCTGTCATCGCGAACACGTCCAGCATGCCGACGAGGGCGAAAGGCAACGTCTTGCCGATGATCAGCTCGGCCGGGCGGATCGGCGTCACCATGAGTTGTTCCATGGTGCCGATCTCCTTTTCTCTTACGATGCCCATGGCGGTGAGCATCAGCGTCACCAGAGCGAGGATGTTGGCGATGACCCCTGGTATGAAGTAGTTGCGGCTCATCAGATTGGGGTTGAACCAGACCCGGCTCTCGAGGGCGACGCCGGGCAACTCCTGCGGCGCCGGGGGGCCCGAGCCCGAGCCGCGAGCCAACTGAAGGCGGTTTTGGCGCGCGGACTCGAGCCGCTCCGAGAACAGCGCCAACGTTTGCGCGGCGTAGGCCTTCACCAGCGCCGCCGTGTTGGAATTCGAGCCGTCGATGATCACCTGTACGGGCGCGGCGACTCCCCTGTGCAAGGCCTTGGCGAACCCCGGGTCGATCGTGACGGCGGCCTCGACCTCCCCGCGATCGACCAAGTCGCGCAGCTCTTCATTGTTGCCGGGCGCCGCCACGACGTTGAAGTAGGTGGACGACGTAAAGATCTCGTACAGATCTCGCGATTCAGGGGTGCGGTCTGCGTCCATCCAAGCCAGGGAAACGTGCTGCACGTCGAGGTTGACGGCGTAGCCGAAGATGATTGTCTGAATCAGGGGCGGCGCGATCAGCATGAAGCGCATGCGCGGCTCGCGGAAGACCTGCAGGAATTCCTTGCGGACGATCTCGCGAATGCGCATCCAGTTCATATCAGGCCAGCTTCCTGTTCAACTGCCGGGTCGCGCCCAGGAAGACGATCAGCGCATACAGCGCAAGGAAGAGCACATCCGGCCAGAGCTCCCAGATGCTGACGCCCTTCAAGAAGATGCCTTTGAGCAAGGAGACGAAGTACCGCGCCGGAACGATGTGAGTGATGGCTCGCACGACGGTCGGCATGCTTTCGATCGCGTAGACGAAGCCGGACAACAGGAACGCCGGCAGGAATGAAGAGAGGATGCCCATCTGGTACGCCAGCAGTTGAGATCGCGCCGTCGCGGAAATCAACAAGCCCCAGCACAGCGCGCCGAACATGAAGACGGCCGTAACGAACGCCAGCTCGACGACGCTGCCGCGAAAGGGCACGCGGAAGAGGCCGACCCCTACCACTACGGCGACCAAGGCGTCGACGGCGCCCAACAGGAAATAAGCCGCCATCTTGCCAAGCACGATCTCAGCGGGGCGCAAGGGCGTCGACAGCAGCAGCTCGAGATTGCCCAGCTCGTACTCGCGTGAAATCGTCAGCGACGTCAGCAGCGCCGCGATGATCATCAAGATCACGGCGATCAAACCGGGCACGATGTAGTTGCGCGACTTGAGCTCGGGGTTGTACCAAACGCGAATCCGCGGATCGACGCTGGGCGTGAGCTTGCCTGCGCCGCGCCGCGCCGCCGCTTCCGCGCGCAGCGCTTGCGAGAACGAGATGACGACCGACCGCGCGTAGCCCAGCGCGATCGACGCCGTGTTGGAGTCGCTGCCGTCGACCAGCAATTGAACCGGCGCCGTCTCGCCTCCGCGTATCCGGTCGGCGAAGTCGAACGGGATGTCGAGCGCCAACAGCGTCTCGCCGCGGTCGATCCGCGTCTCGATATCTTCGCCGGAGCCCTCGTCCTCCACGACCTGAAAGAAGCGCGACCCTTCAAAACGCGAGATCAAGTCGGCGCTGAGCTCGGTGCGGCTTTCGTCTCGAATCACGGTCCGCACTTGGTCGACGTCGAGCGACAGCGCGTACCCGAACAGCAGCAACATCAACAGCGGCACGGCCAGGGCCATGGCCAGGCTCAGCGGGTCGCGCCGAATGTGGAACAGCTCCTTCCGAGCCATCGCGCGAATACGTCGAAAGTTCATGCGGCTTTCGCCTCCTCGCGCTCGATCAGCGCCACGAAGACGTCTTCCATCGAGGGTTGTATGGATTCGAGCCGCTCGATCCGAATATTCTGCTGCTCGAGTCGCGCGCGAACCGCTTCCACGGCGGCTTCCGGATCCTTGACCGACAGATGCAGACCGCCGCCGAAGACCGCCGCTTCGAGCACGGCCGGCTCGTCCGCTAGCGCTTCCATCGCTCCGACGACGTCAGAGCAGTCGAGGTCGAGCAGGCTGCGATCGGTGAGTCCGCCCTTGAGCTCGGCCGGCGTGCCGAGCGCGATCACGCGCCCGCGATGCATCAGCGCCAGCCGATGGCAATACTCGGCCTCATCCATGTAGTGCGTGCTGACGAAGATCGTTCTGCCGGCTTCCGACAGCGAGTAGATCAGGTCCCAAAACTCGCGGCGAGCGATCGGATCGACCCCGGAGGTCGGCTCGTCGAGAAAGACGATCGGCGGCTCATGCAAGATCGCGCAGCCGAGGGCCAGGCGCTGTTTGAAGCCGCCGGGCAGCACGCCCGTCGGCGAGTCGCGGCGGTCTTTGAGGTCGGCCATGCCGAGCGCGAAGTTCTTCCGCTCCTCGCGCCTCTTGCCGCTGACGCCGTATGCGCCGGCGAAGAAGTTGATGTTCTCCTCCACGGTCAGGTCGTTGTAGAGGGAGAATTTCTGCGACATATAGCCGACCGATTGCTTCACGCTCTCGGGATCGTCGGCGACGGAGAACCCGTTGACCATGGCTTCGCCGGACGTGGGCGACAGCAAACCGCACAGAATGCGGATCGTTGTGGACTTGCCCGCGCCGTTGGGTCCGAGAAAACCGAAGATTTCTCCGGGCTGCACTTCGAGGGACACGTTATCGACCGCGGTGAAGTCGCCGAATCGTTTGACGAGCCCAGCCAGCCGGACGGCGGGTCCCTGCGATCCTCTGGATTCTTCGCCGCTCATGCCGGATCCTGGGCCTCCTTGGTCTCTTGCCGCCGCACGAGGGCGATAAAGGAGTCTTCGAGCGTCGGCGAGACCGGCCGGGCCTCGATGCGACCGAAGCCGTGTGCGTCGAGATCGCCCTTGATCGACTCAACGTCGTCGGATTTTTTCACGAATGCGTGCAGATCCGCGCCGAAGGTCTCCACACTGAGAACGCCGGAGTGTTCCTTGAGAAAAGAGCGGGCGCCGCGGGGATCGCTGCAGCGGATCGCGAAACAATCCGCGTCCATCGCTTGCTTGATCTCAGCGGGCGTCGCCTCCTCGATGATGCGCCCTTTGTACATCAGCGCGACGCGATTGCAACGTTCGGCTTCATCCAGATACGAGGTCGTCACCAAGACGGTCAAGCCGTCCTTGACGAGCTGATAGAGGATGGCCCAAAAATCGCGGCGCGAGACGGGGTCGACGCCGTTGGTGGGCTCGTCGAGGAACAGCGCCTGAGGCCGGTGAAGCAAAGTGCACATCAGCGCGAGCTTCTGCTTCATGCCGCCGGAGAGCTTGCCCGCGCGGCGCGTGCGAAATGGGGCCATGCGGGTCATCTGCAGCAGCTCTTCGAACAACGAGTCGCGCTCTTGGCCCACGACGCCGAACAAGTCGGCGTAGAACCGCATGTTCTCCTCGACCGTGAGATCGACGTATTGCCCGAACTGCTGCGGCATGTAGCCGATGCGGTCTCGCACCTCCGCGCCTTGGGTCTTCACATCGCGCCCCATGACCCGGATGTCGCCCGCGGTGGCGTCCATCAAGCCGACCAGCAGTCGCAGCGTGGTCGTCTTGCCCGCGCCGTCGGGCCCGACGATGCCGAAGATTTCCCCAGGGCGAACCGTGAGGTCGATGCCGTCGACGGCGGTCAGCTCTCCGAACCGCCGGGTCAGGCCTTTGGCTTCGACAGCTAGGGCGTCGTCCGCCATGTTCGTCAGCTCCCCTCCGCGCGCTCGCCGGACTCGGGCTGGAGGGGAATCACGGCGTCGGCCGGCATGTTGCGCTTGAGCTCCTGGTTGGGGTTTGGAATGTCAATCTTGAGCCTGTAAACGAGCTTGACGCGCTCCTCGGCCGTTTGGATTTCTTTGGGGGTAAACTCCGCGTCCGAAGAGATGAACGACACGGTTCCCTCGTAAGTCTTGTCGGGGAACGAGTCGGTCGTCACCTTCACCCCAGCGCCGATCCGGACGCGCCCTTGGTAGATCTGATTGACGTAGGCTCGCAGCCAGGGATGCTCGATGTCGCCGATCGTCAGCACGGGAGTCCCGGCCGCCAGGATTTCGCCCGGCTCGGCCGATTTGACCAGGACGACGCCGTCGACGGGCGAGACCGCGACGGCGTCTTCGAGCTGCGTATCAATGAAAGCAAGCTGGGCGCGGGCGGTCTCGACATCGGCGCGCCGGGCAGCCACTTCCTGTTGCAGGCGCTTGAGGTCGAGCCGGCCGGCTTCCGCGCTGCGCAGCGCGGCTCGAGCGCGGTCGGTCTGGGCGCTCGCGGAATCGATCCGCTCGCTTCGCGGCCCTTCCTTGACCAACTCGAGTTGTTGCTGACTTTGTCGCAACGCCGCCGCCGCGGATTCGGCCGCGGACTCCAGGCGGTCGATGTCCTGAGCGGAGATGTCTTCGGTCTTGAACAGCGTTTGCCCGCGCGCGAGATTCTGCTGCGCCTCTTCGGCGCGGGCGCCCGCAGCCTCCACGGCGGCCTCGGCTTGCTGAATCTCCTGTGGACGCGAACCGGTCTTGAGCTCCCGCAGATTCGCTTCGGCGGACTGAATCTCCGCTTGGCGCTGCGAAATCGAGGTTGCGACGTTCTCTCGCGAGTACTCGAGCGCCGCGAGACTCTGCGCCACGCGCGCCTCGGCGGCTTGAATGGCGGCCGTCGCCTGTTCCCGTTGCCGCAGCAGCGGAGCCGTATCGAGCCGGGCGACGACTTGCCCCTTTTTCACCCAGTCTCCTTCGTCGACCGTGCGTTCGACGAGCTTGCCGGGCGTTTTGAAGGCGATCTCCACCTCGGTCATGCGAATGTTGCCTGAGACGGTGATCGAGTCCTTGGCCTTGGTGTCACGGGTGGTCGCCCAGTATGCGACGCCGCCGACGGCGGCTGCGATGAGAAGAATGGGAAGAATGGCTTTTTTCATCGCAGCCTCAGGGGATCACGGTTTCAACACGGCCGCGCGCCTCGGCCCAATCGATTCTGGCGAGGCTGTATTGGCCGAGCGCGTCGACTAAGTTTTGGCGCGCCCGCGCCAAGCGGGTCTGCGCGTCGGTCACTTCGATGCTGTCGCCGACTCCCGCCTCGTAGCGCCGCTGCGCCCGAGCTTCTTCGTCCTTGGCCAGTTCGAGGCCCGACTCGGCTACCTCCGTTTGCAGGGCGGCCGACGTGATGGAGTCGTGCGCCAGCCGCAGCTCCAGCTCGATCTGGCGCCGCATGTCGCGAGTGCGGATCGACTCCTGGCGCGCCTGCGAGGCGGTTTCGGCTCTACGCGCGTCGCGCCGGCCGCCGTCGAAGATCGGGACCTGCAAGACGGCCCCGATGGTGCGCGTGGGTTGCGAATTATTGATGCTCGAGCCGATTGCGCCATAGTCGCCGAACGCCGACAGGGCCGGCAGACGCTCCCACTTAACGGCGCTCTCGGACCGCTGCGCGGCCTGCTCTAGAAGCGTTTGAGCCTGCCAGTCCGAGCGGTGCTTCAGAGCTTCGTCGACCGCCGCGTCGATCGTCATCTCCTCGGCGGCGGGCGCTTCGAGCGGAGTCGTCAACACGAGGTCGCGGTCGAAGCCGACCCCGAGCAGCCTCGCGAGCTGCATCTGAGCGGCGTGACTGCGGGTCCGCCAATCGATGACCGCTTGGCGCCGGTCGGCAAGCTGGACCTGCGCGCGGCTCGATTCGATCCTCACGCCGGTTCCGGCGCGGATGCGATCCTCGGCGACCCGCACCAGCTCCTCCGCCAGCGCCACGTCGGCTTCCGCAGTCTCGCGACGCCGCTGGGCAAGCTGAGCGGAAACGTAGGCGCGGGCGACCGCCGCTGTTGTCTGCGACCGCGTATCGGCGCCCGCTGCGCGGGCCGCGTCCGCTTGAGAACCCGCCGCCTGGTAGCGCCGGATGGCCGATAGATTGAAGATCGTCTGCGTCGCCGAGACGCGCGCATCGAACACATTGAACGGCCCCACGATCTCGGGTAGCGCGAAGCCCGGCACGGGGCTTTGCAAGCGGATGCCGAAGGCCGCGAGGTTGCGGACCGTGTTTTGTTGCGTAACGGAGGAATCGAGGTTCGGCAGGAAGGCGGCGCGAGTTTCCGCTTGCTTCAGGCGCGCTTGCTCGATCATCTCCGTCGCTAGCGCGACGCGGGCCGCGCCGTCGGGGGCGAGCGCCAAATCGACCGCCCGTCTGAGGCTGAGATTGAGCGGGCCCATCGAACCGGTTTGCGAGGACTGCGCGAGCAGCGGCGGCGCCTGAAATGGGGCCAACACCAACAAAAGCGTCACGGCGGCCGCGATGGAATGACAGTCGTCGGGAGGCCGCCGAATAATGGCCGAGCGAGTCGAGCTCGAACGTCGGTCGAGGGACCGCTTCAGAGTTGTCATCTTATTTCCATTGTCTTATTTCCATTGTCATGTCCCGCCGCCGACAATCGCCAGAATTAGAATGCGATGCCGCGGTGTGGCCTCCGCTTTCCGGCTGCAGCGCCCGTTTCCAAGCCGATCAAATAAGTTTGCCTGAGTCGAGGCGCCTCTCCGCGGGCTCGACGGCAAGCGAGTCGCGGAGCGAAAGCCTATAATTTTCTAAGCGATGGAGCGCAAGGGTCAGCGGCTGTATTTGGTCTTGCTGGGCGCGTTTTTCGTCCTTCTGGTGGGGTTGTCGTTCTGGCACACCTCGCTCAGTTTCGGCGACTTCCGCCCCGGCAGCGCGGTCATCAGCGTCGTCCTGTGGGCGGTGTTTACGCTGGTTGCGATCGGCGTATTGGCCCTCAGCTTCATCCTGCTGCGCAACCTGGTCAAGCTTTACGTCGAGAGGCGTCAGGGGCGGCTGGGATCAAAGATCAAGACAAAGCTCGTGGTCGGCGCGTTACTGCTGTCGATCGTTCCGGTCGTCGCCATGGTGATTTTTTCGTTCACCATTTTGAGCCGTACATTCGACAAGTGGCTGTTCAGCCCGACGCGGGAAGTCGTCCGCAACGCCGAGCTGGTCACCGAAGAGCTGACCGGGATCATGCGCGAAAAGACCGAGACGGAGGCGGCGTGGGTGGCCTCGCTGCCGGACTCGCTGGCGGTGTTCGTCGAAGAGCCGGAAAGCGACGGCGCCCGCGAACGCCTAGCGAAGCAGATCGCCAGCTTGCAGGCCGACTACGTCGGCTTCTTCGCGCCGGGGGGCCGCAAGGCGGGCTGGGAAATCTATTCCGACGAATTGATCGAAGGCCCCGTCACTTGGCGGCTGCCCGAGATGGCGCGCGATGAGCGCGCCGGCGGGCCTGACGGCATCCGATCCGACGTCACCGCCGATTTCGTCTGGAGCTACGCCCCGATGCGGGCGGGCGACAAGGACGTGGGCGGGGTGGTCGTTGCTTGGCGGATTCCGGACGAGATCCAGGCGCGGCGGGCGGCGATGAAAGACCGCTACGAGGAGTACCTGACGATCGAAGCCGAGCGGACGAACTTCAAATACTTCTACCTGTCGCTGCTTTCGCTCATCGCCGTGTTCGTCCTGTTTGTCGCCGTTTGGCTGTCGCTGTTTTTGTCGAAACAGATCAGCGTTCCGATCGAGGCGCTGGTGCGCGCCACGGCCGAAGTCTCGAGCGGACGGCTGGGACATCGCGTTGAGACGCCGGCGATCGACGAGTTGGGCGGCCTGGTCGAGTCGTTCAACAAGATGACGCGGCAAATCGAGGAGCAAACGCACGATCTACAGCAGAGCAACCGCGACCTGGAACGAGCGAACGAAGAGATCGAGACCCGCCGGCGCTTTATCAACGCGATTCTCGAGAGCATCACGCCGGCCGTGTTGTCGGTCAATGCGAAGGGCGTGATCCTGAAGGCCAATTCAGCGGTCAGCCGGATTTTCGAGAATCCGGAAGACAAGCAGGCGGAACGCATCGAGGATCTGTTCGGCGAAGAGTATTTGGCGGACGTGAGCTACATGCTCAATCGCGCCCGCCGCACCGGGCATTGCGCCCGCGAGTTCGAGATTTCACGCGAGGACCGCATCTTGCACTTGGCGGTGACGGTGTCGGCCCTGGAAACGCCGTCGAACGAGGCGGCGGATCCGGCGCGTTTCGTTGTCGTCGTGGAAGACACGACGGAGTTGCTGCGCGCGCAAAAAGCGGCCGCCTGGCATGAAGTGGCGCGCCGCGTCGCGCACGAGATCAAGAACCCGCTGACTCCGATCGTCCTGTCGGCCGAGCGCATGCAACGGCTGCTCGAGCGCATGTCGTTGACCGCCGATCCGGAGGAGCGGCGCGAGCTCCAGAACCGTTTCGACCGTTCGATTCGGACGATCGTCGGGGAATCGCAGACGCTGCGGCGGCTGGTCGACGAGTTCGCGCAGTTGGCGCGCTTCCCCAAGGCGCAGCCCAAACGCGGCGACCTCAACGCCGTCGTGGCCGATGCGGTCGCGGTTTTCGAGGGCCGGCTGCACGACGTGCGGCTGAAAGTCGAGATCGCGGACGGCTTGCCGCAGGTGATGATCGACGCCGAGCAGTTCAAGCGCGTGGTCGTCAATCTGGTCGATAACGCCGCCGAGGCCGTGCAGGGCGAATGGCTCCATGAGATTCTGGTCGAAACGTCGCCGGGAGACCTGCCGGATACCGTGCAGCTCACGGTCGCCGACTCGGGCCCCGGCGTTTCCGCCGCCGACAAGGAAAAGCTGTTTTTGCCTTACTTCTCGACCAAAGAGCGCGGCACCGGGTTGGGTTTGGCGATCGTGAGCCGCATCGTCAGCGAACACGGCGGCAGCATCCGCGTCGAAGACAATCGTCCCTCGGGCTCGCGGTTCATCGTCGAGCTGCCTACCGCTGAAACCCCCGCCCTGGCGGGAGTCGAGTCGTGAAACGCCGTATCCTGATCGTCGACGACGAGCCCGGCATTCGCGATTCGCTCAGCGACGTGCTGGAGGACGAGGGCTATGCGACCCGCGCCGTCGAATCGGGCGAAGCCTGCTTGGCCGCGCTCGAGCGGCAGTCGTTCGCCGCGGTGCTGCTCGATATCTGGCTGCCCGGCTTGGACGGCTTGGAAACGCTGGAACGCATTCAGCGCATCGACCGCGAGCGGCGGCCCGAGGTCATCGTCATCTCCGGTCACGGCAAGATCGAGACGGCCGTGCGGGCGACGAAGCTCGGAGCCTTCGATTTTCTTGAAAAGCCGCTGTCGGTCGACAAGGTCAGCGTCACGCTCAAGAACGCGCTCGAGCATCGCAAGCTGGCGCGCCAAAACTTCCAGCTCAAAACGCAGGCCGGCGCGCCGTATACGATCATCGGCGACAGCGTGCCGATGAAGGCGCTGCGGCAACAGCTCGAGCTCATGGCTCCGACCAACGGGCGCGTCTTGATCTACGGCGAGAGCGGCGTCGGCAAGGAGCTTGTGGCTCACGCGCTCCACGCCCGCAGCCAGCGCGCCGAGGAGCCCTTTGTCGAAGTCAATTGCGCGACGATCCCCGAAGAGCTGATCGAGAGCGAGTTGTTCGGCCACGTGAAAGGCTCGTTCGCCGCCGCGCTGGAGAACAAAACCGGCAAGTTTCAACAGGCCGACGGCGGCACGCTTTTTCTCGACGAAGTGGGCGACATGAGCTTGAACACGCAGTCGAAGGTGCTGCGGGCGCTCGAGGCGCAGCGCTTCGAGCCGGTAGGCTCAGGTCGCACAGTCGAGGTCGACGTGCGCGTAATCGCCGCCACGAACAAGAATCTGGAGGACGAGATCGCTGCGGGCAACTTCCGCGAAGACCTGTTTTACAGGCTCAACGTGGTGCCCTTTTTCGTGCCGCCGCTGCGCAACCGCGCCGAGGACGTCCCGCTGCTGGCGGAATACTTTCTCGACGAGTTTTGCCGTCTCTACGGCCGCAAGCTGAAGCGTCTGACGGCCGACGCCGTCGAGACAATGATGGGCTACGCCTGGCCGGGCAATATTCGCGAGTTGCGGAACATGATGGAGCGCATCGTCATCATGAACGTGCGCGACGTGGTCGACGTAAGCGATCTGCCGCTGCCCGCCAACGCGGCGAGCTCCGGCGCTAAGGCCAAATCCGGCGGCTTCCGCACGCTCGAAGAAGCGCGCAAGGCCTATGAACGGGAGTACGTTCTCGACACGCTGGCCGCCGAGGGAGGCAACATGACCCGCACCGCCGCCGCCTTGGGCCTCGAGCGCAGCCACCTGTATCGCAAGATGAAGGCGCTGGGCATCTCGCCCAACGACGCTCCGGGCTAGCGTCCAACTCGGCGAGTGGCGTTTCGGCTCGCCGATTCGCTATCCTGCCTGCCTATGTTCAAGGGCATCGAGCACACCGCCATCGCCTCGCCGGACCCCGAGAAGCTTGCTGGGTGGTACGTCGATATTCTGGGCTTTCCCGTCGTCCATCGCTACGGAGGCAATGTCTTCGTCCGCGCCTCCGACGGCACGATGCTCGAAATCATCCCGTCGCAGGGCGAGCGGCCCGAGGCAGCCGTCAAGTCGCCGGGCATCCGGCATTTGGCGGTCGCGGTCGACGACTTCGACGGCGGCGTGCAAGACCTCGAGAGCAAAGGCGTCGAGATCATTGACCGCGTCGAAGGCGGCGGCAACCGCTTGGCGTTCTTTCTCGATCCCGAAGGCAACATCCTGCATTTGATTTCGCGTGAAGTGACGTTTTAACAATCGCTTAGGCGTCTATCACGCCAGGCATACGACCTCAGATCTAGGGCCTACGACCTTGGTTTGGGCGGCCGCTCGGCGATTGTGCCGATGGCTGTTCCGGCCGTCGGCGTGCCACTCTCCCGTTAGATAGAGAAGATCGTTTCGAGACGATCACGAGGGGCTGCACCGTGGCCGCCGAGCAGAAGAGTCCGCCGAAATCAACGTCGACCGGGTTGAACAGCGACGAGCGCGACAAATCGCTGCGCTTGCACTATGACGCGCTGGTCGCCGACCTGCTGCCGCGATTCGCCTGGGTCGAAGCGGCGGCTCTGGGCGCTTACGCGATCACGTTGGCGTTCTCGGACGTCGACATCGCCATCCGTGTCGTTCTCGGGATACTCGGCGCTGTGTCAGCCGTCGTGCCGCCGCTGTTGGGACGGGGGATGTCGAGTCGTTCGGAGAAGGCTCCGCACGCGCAGGAATATGCGGCGCTGTGCATCGCCCTCGGGCTGTGTAACTCTCTGCCGCTGCTTTATCTGCTCGGATCCACGATGGCGGCGATGGCCGCCGGGGTGACGCTGCTGGCGGCGGGCTGTATTTTGCTCTCGCCGCCTTTGGTATTGGCGATTCTGGCGAGCGGCATCGTGGCGATCGCGCCCGCCGCGGTCGTCGTGGGCGATCTCGAGCCGTTGGTGATGGGCGCCGCCATGGCTTGCCTGGGCCTGTTTGCGCACGTCTCGCGGGTGCACGTCGCGGAGAGCCTCTATGTGGAGCGGCAGCGCGAGATCGAACGCGAACGCGAGAATCACGCCCGTCGCGAGGAGGAGCTCCAACGCAACAACGAGAAAGAACGCGAAGCCGCGTTCGACCTGCAGGTCAGAGCCAAGACGGAGGCCTTCTGGAGCTGGGATCTCATTGAGGACAAGGTTTGGTTCTCTCCCCGTTGGAAAGCCATGTTGGGCTACGCCGGCGACGACCTGGACGGCGAGCCGAGCGCCTGGTTCAACATCGTGCACCCGCATGATCTGGGACGCTTGCTCGACGCGCTCAAGACCTACATCGAGAGCGTCGACGAAGAATCGTTTGAAGTGGAGCACCGCATCCTCCAGAAGGACGGGGCCTATTGCTGGGTCTTGAGCCGCGGCCGAGCCGTGCGGGACGAAAACGGCGCGGCTCAACGCATCCTCGGGCTGCAGGTGAACCTGCGGCGGCTCAAGCTGTTTGAGTCGCAGTTGATGCACGACGCCACCCACGACCGCCTGACCGGGCTGCCCAACCGGCAATACCTGCTGACGCGCCTGCGCGAGGACGCCGAGCGGGCCGAGCGCAATCCGGAATACAAGTTCGCCGTCGTCTTCCTCGACCTCGACGGCTTCAAGGACGTCAACGACAGTCTTGGTCACATGACGGGCGACCGGCTACTGGCTTCGGTCGGAAAGCGGCTGGGAGACGTGCGCGGACCCGAGGACACGATCGCACGTCTGGGCGGCGATGAGTTTGTCGTCCTGTTTCGCAGCGTGCGCGGCGAACAGGAGGCCGTGCAGCGCGCGGTTCAAATTCAAGACGCGCTCAAGAAGCCGTTCCCGGTCGGCTCGCAGGAAGTCATCACCCGCGCGAGCATCGGCATCGCGCTGAGCTCGCAGGACGTCAATCAGCCCGAGGACCTGCTGCGCAACGCCGATCTGGCGATGTATCAGGTCAAGACCTCGCAAAAAGGGCAAATTCAGGTCTTCGACTCGGATATGCATGTGAAGACGACCCGCCTGTGGAGCATGCAGAACGACTTGCGGCGTGCGGTCGAGCGCAATGAGCTGGAGCTGATGTACCAGCCGCAAATCGACTTGGCGAGCGGCCGCATCTCCGGCGCGGAAGCCTTGATCCGCTGGCGCCGGGGAGGCTCCGAGCTGGTTTCTCCCTGTGAATTCATCCCGCTCGCCGAAGAGCAAGGCCTGATCTGGGAGATCGGCGAATGGGCGCTGTGGACGGCGTGTCGCCAGAACAAAGTCTGGCAGGATGCGGGCTTACGTTCCGTGAAGATGGCCGTCAATCTCTCCGCCAAGCAGCTTTCGAACGACGATTTTTCGAACCTGATCAAACGCGTGCTGCGCGACACCGGCCTCGACCCGCGGTGGCTCGAAGTCGAGTTGACCGAAACCGCCCTGATGGGCAGCCTCGACGCGACGCCTGCGAACCTCTACAGCCTGTTCTGTCTCGGAATTCAAACCGCGATCGACGACTTCGGCACGGGATATTCGTCGCTCGACTACTTGCGCCGGCTGCACTTCGATACGTTGAAGATCGACCGCAACTTCATCGCGGACATCTCGAGCGACAGCCGCGCCGCGGCGCTGGCGCAGTCGATCGTGGACATGGCGCATCGGCTGCAGTTGCGCGTCGTCGCCGAAGGCGTCGAAACATTCCGGCAACTCGTGTTCCTAAGCCGGCAGGGCTGCGACGAAGTGCAAGGCTATCTGGCCAGCAGACCGGTCAAGGTGGAGGAGTTCACCGAGATGCTGCGCACTGACGCCAGGTTGCTCGATCGCGCTCGCGAATCGGCCGATCCTGAAGACCTGGCGTTGGCTTCGTCGCCGTCCGGCCACCCCAGCGAAGGCTTACGTCATCTGGCCAGGGCGACTCGCGAGCATCGCCGCGAGCCGATCGCCGTCGGGGATTAGGACTCTCTCGAAGACCTGCTCGACAAGTTCTGAGCGGGTCTCACTTACGCAACTTCTCGAGGAGCTCGCGCTCGGCCGCGGCCGGCGGCTCGGCGCGGCCGCCCAGGTGTCGCGCTAGAAATTGCTCGGCCTCGGCGTAGAAGGCCATGCGGCTCTCCGGGCGCGCGAAGCCGTGGCCCTCGTCGGCGAAGAGCAGGTAGCCCACGTCCTTGCCCTTGCCCCGCAGCGCCTCGACGATCTGCTCGCTCTCGGCCTGCTTCACGCGCGGATCGTTGGCGCCCTGCGCGATCAGGATCGGGATGCGCATGCGGTCGGCCTGGAACAGCGGCGAGCGGGATTCGAGAAATTCGCGCTCTGTTTCGATGTCGCCGACGCGGACGCGAAACTGGTGCATCAGCGGCGCCCAGTAAGGCGGGATCGATTCGATCAACGTGCAGATGTTCGACGGGCCGACGATGTCGACGGCGCAGCGGAAAACGTCGGGCGTAAATGCCGCTCCCGCCAGCGCCGCGTAACCGCCGTAGCTGCCGCCGTAGATCGCCAGCTTGTCTTCGTCCGCGACGCCCTCCGCGACCGCCCAGCGCACGGCGTCGATCAAGTCGTTGTGCATCTTCGCGCCCCACTCGCGGTTGCCGGCGTTCAGGAAGGCTTTGCCGAAACCGGTCGAGCCTCTGAAGTTCACTTGCAGCGTCGCGTAGCCGCGGTTCGCCAGCCACTGGGCTTCCGGGTCATAGCCCCACTCATCGCGCGCCCACGGGCCGCCGTGCACGTTGAGCACGAGAGGCAAACGACCTTCCGCGTGCGGCGGAGTCGTCAGATAGGCCGCCAGGTCGAGCCCGTCGCGTGAACGAATCGTCACGGGCTTCATCGGCGCCAGATCGTACTGCTCGAGGTCCGGCCGCGAGCTGAACAGGAACGTCGCCGATTGCTGATCGCGGTCCCAGGCGTAATAATGCGCCGGAGACCGGTCGGACGAATACGCGACGAGCCAGTGGCGGTCGGACTTGTCGCGGCTGACGACGGAGATCTCGCCGTCCTCGACCTTGGCCAGCGCGTCGAGATCCGGGCGAATCGCCTCGTCGAGCACCGTCCATTCGAGCCTGTGCAAGGCGAAACCGACCGCTTGGACGTGATGCTTGTCGGGATGCACGATGACCGGCCCGACGTCCACCCGGTCATCTCGCGCGAGCACCGTCTTGGAGCCGCTTGCGAGATCGATCGAATAGAGTTGGGTCGTGTCGGTTTCGAGGCTGTCTTCGATGTAGAGGCCGCTGCCGTCGGGCGTGAATCCGAGCGCTCCGCCGTTGTCTTCAGGGCCCCACGTAAGGAAGGGCTCGTACTCGTCTCCGGGCTCTTGCGAGACAAGCAACTGAAATCCGCCGTCGGGCATCGCCATAGTGGCGCCGCGTACGCGAAATTCGTGATCGGTGAGCCAGCCGACGAACGCCCCGGGATTCTCGGCTTCGAGCGTCGCTTCTCCGCTGCGCAAGTCGATGCGGTGCAGATCGAAGACTTGCGGGTCTCTTTGGTTCATGCCGACCAAGACTTCGTCCGGGTGACGTCGGTCGGTGAGAACATCCGCGATGCGCGCGCCCTCGAACGGCGTCAGGTCGCGAGCCGAAGCCGTCTCGGGGTCGACGGCGAACAGGTGGTAGTTTTCGTCGCCGTCGTTGTCCTGAGCGTAGAGGATCGTGTCATTGTTCTCGGCCCAGAAGAAGGTGCGAATGCCGGTGGTGCGATCGTGCGTGACGACGCGGTCGTCTTCGGCGCCGACGGTGCGGACAAAGACGTTCAGCACATCCGCGTCGGGCGCCAAGTAAGCGAGTCGCCGGCCGTCCGGGCTGAGGCGCGGACTCGATCTGAGCGGATTGCCGAACAGCACGGAACGCGGAATGAGCTTTGACGAGGGCATAAGCGACCATCATACCGACGACGTCCGCAAACATATTCGTATGCCGTTCGCGAACAAATTCAAGACGCCGCGCTTTCATGCAGCTAACGCGTCCAACCGCTAAGTTACAATTTCGGTCGTGAGCAAAAAGACGACGGACGCGTACACTCGCTCCGACGTCCTACGCATCCTCGGAATCGACGCGGCCCAATTGCGTCGCTGGGAGCGGCAGGGACTTTACGAAAGCCGCCATCAGTTCGAGTTCACCAATCTGCGCGAGTTGCGCACCTTGCAACGACTCTACTCCCGGGTTTCGCGTCACAAAAAGTCAAAGCGGATCGAGGGGTTGCTGAAGGACCTGCGCCGGCGCATGGGCGTGCGCCGCCCCTTGCTCGACGCCAACTACGTCTGGGACGCTCCGGGCGTGGTCGTCGAGGATTCGGACGGCAACTGGATCCAGCCCGACACGCAGCAACTGGTCTTCAACTACGGTCTGATTCCGCCCGTTCGCGCGCGGACGTTGGAGATGACGCCGCGCCCGCCCGACGAGCAGTACGTCCGGGAAGCGGAGCGACTGTTCCAAGAGGGTCTCGCCATCGAGGAGAGCGGCGGCCCCGCGGCGGACGCCGCCGAGGCGTATCGCCGCGCGGTCGAGGTAAACCCGCGGGCCGCGGGCGCGTGGGTCAATCTGGGTACGCTGCGCTTTCGCGACGGCGATCTGGGGATCGCGGAGCAGTACTATCGTAAGGCGCTCGAGATTTCTCCCCGCTACGCGCTGGCGCATTTCAACCTGGGCAACATCTGCGAAGAGCAGGGACGGCTGGAGGAAGCGGCGAAGTGTTACGAGTCTTCCCTCGACATCCATAACACGTACGCCGACGCGCATTACAACCTGGCCCTGGTTTACGAAAGGTTGAAAGAGCCGATGCGCGCGGTGCGTCATTGGCGGGCCTACTTGAAGCTCGACCCTTCGAGCCCCTGGGCCGGGATTGCGCGCCAACAGCTCGACGCGCTGCTGCACGTCAAGACCGGCGGCGCTCGGCGGACAGAATCGATCTAGCCGTCGTCGCGCGTCAGGCCAGGCGCAGGCTGGGATCGGCGCGTAGATCCAACCCGGAGGACTCTCCCCTCTCGAGCCTGGGATACGCCGCGGCGGCGATCATGGCGGCGTTGTCGGTCGACATCGCCAGGGTCGGGAAGTAGACGGGATAGCTCAGCGTCGAGAAGCGGCGGCGCAAGGCCGAGTTGGCCGCGACGCCCCCTGAAACGATAATCGAATCGGCGCCGGCCTCGTCGGCGGCGGCGACGGCTCGCGACAGCAGCTCCTCGACGACCCGATGCTGAAACGCCGCGATCAAGTCCAACGTGGATTGCGGCGTGAGGGCTAGCGCCTGGTCGAGCGTCGTTTTGGGCGAGCAAGCCAGCTCGTCGCGCCGCCGGCTGATCTCTTCTTCCATGTCCCTCGAGCGCACCCAGCGCAGCACCGCCGTCTTGAGACCCGAAAAGCTCATGTCGAGCGGATTGCCCTTCATGCGCGCCGACGGCAGAGCCACGTTGGCGGGGTCCCCGTGCGGAGCGAGCTTGTCGAGCAGCGGTCCGCCGGGATAGCCGTAGCCGAGCAGCTTCGCAATCTTGTCGTAGGCTTCCCCGGCGGCGTCATCGCGCGTGCGGCCCAACAACTTGTAGCGGTATCCGGCCGCGTCGAGCTCAGCCAGGAACAGGTGGCTGTGCCCGCCGCTGACGACCAGCGCGAGCGCGGGAAACTCCACGGCCCCGCCGCCGCGCCGCCGCTCCATCACGACAGCGTGGATGTGGCCTTCGATGTGATTGACGCCGAGCAAGGGGATTTCCAACGAGAACGCCAGGCCTTTCGCGTAGGCCAAGCCGACAAGCAGGCAGCCGACCAAACCCGGGCCTTGCGTCACGGCGATGCCGTCCAGGTCGCGATAGCCGAGGCCGGCGGCGCTCAGGGCTTCACGCACGACGGGAATGATCGCGCGCAGGTGCTCCCGCGAGGCGAGTTCCGGTACAACGCCGCCGTAGCGCGCATGCACATCGAACTGGGACGAGACGACGTTCGACAGCGCGCGTTCCCCGTTCTCGACGACCGCCGCGGCGGTCTCGTCGCACGACGTCTCGATCCCTAGTATTTTCATTTGGTTAGAGGCGAACGGAGGAAGGGCGGGGAGCGCGATCGCCCGCGCCGACTTTGAGGGCCGGCGCGGACGTCGGCGGCCGCGGACCGGTGATCCAGCGGCACTTTTTAGCAGGAACGATTCGGCCGTAGAGACGACCTGTCCACTTGAGCTTCGCCCCAATACTGGTCGGACTGGGGCATCAACGTTCGAGGATCAGGTTCAGCTGTAGGCCACCTCCCCAGCGAATCGTTCGATCATACTGCTACAGTCGTTCATATTGCTGGATCACCTCCTTTTGCCAGTGTTGTTCTCATCGTAGAATTCAGAACTTTTCCCAGTCAACTTGGTTTAGACCGAACCAGTACAATTTAGGCTCATGTCCGCCGCGATTCGCACCTGTGGCTTGCAAAAAAGCTATGACGGTAACACGGCTTTGCGCGGCCTCGACCTGGAGGTGCGGCAGGGGGAGTTCTTCGGATTCTTGGGACCCAACGGCGCCGGCAAGACCACCACGATCCACATCCTCACGGGCGTGATCAGCGCATCTTCCGGCGAAGTCGAAGTTCTCGGCATGCCGGTTCCCGACCGCATCGACGAAGTGAAGCGCCAGATCGGCGTGGTGCCGGACGAGAGCCTGTTGTTCGATCGCCTGACCGGCTATGAGTTCCTGGAGTTCGCGGGGCGCATGTACGGCCTCGAGCGCGCCACCGCCGCCGAGCGCGCCAAGGAGCTGATGCAAATGTTTGAGTTGGATCACCGCTCCGATACGTTGATCTCCGGTTACTCCAAAGGCATGAAGAAACGCGTCGCCTTGGGCGCGGCGCTGATCCATCGGCCGCAGCTCTTTCTGCTCGACGAGCCCTTCGAGGGAGTCGATCCCGTCGGGGCGCGCCTGATGAAGCGCGTCCTGCGACAACAGGTCGCGGGCGGGGCGACCGTCTTCCTGACGTCGCACGTGCTCGAAGTGGTCGAGCGCTTGTGCGACCGCGTGGCGATCATCGACAAGGGCGTTATCGTCGCTCAGGGCGCGGTATCGGAGTTGCGATCCGCGCAAGAGACCCTCGAAGACATCTTCCTGCGGCTGATCGGCGCCGAGGAAGAAGCCGGCTCTCCGACCTGGCTCTGACGTGCTGATCAACACGTCCCAAATCCGGGCCTTGCTTGCGCTGCAGTATGCGTCGCTGCGCAACTCGTTTCGCGATCACGCGCAACGTCGAGGTCTGTTCGCCTCGATCTTGATCAGCCTGCTGTGGTACGGCGTCTGGATCGCGGCGGCGGCGCTCTGCGTGGTCACGCCGCGCATGATCGGAGTCGAACCGGTGGAGAACGCGCTGCCGGGGCTGCTGTTTTTCATACTCGCCTACTGGCAGCTCTCGCCCCTGATCACCCTTTCGCTGGGCGTGTCGCTCGACATGCGCAAGCTCGCCTATTGCCCGACCAACACGCCGACGCTGTTCGCGGTCGAGTGCATGCTGCGGCTGTGGACCGGAATCGAGATGGCGCTCGTGCTGGTCGGGCTCGCGGCGGGACTGATCATCGGCGGCACGGCTCACCCGTGGCTGGTCGCGGCCTCGTTCACGTTGTTCCTCGTGTTCAACGTGCTGCTCTCGGCCGGGCTGCGGAATCTGATTGAGCGTATCTTCCGGCGCCGCTTCTGGCGCGAAATCATCCTGATTCTGATGGTGACTTGCACGGTCGTCCCGCAGATCCTGCTGTTCTCGTCGGGCGTTCGCAGGTTCCTGGGACAGGCTTCTTTGAATGAGAGCCCGCTGCCGTATTGGGCGACTCCCGCCGGCCTTGTAGCGCAAGCATCGGTCGGCAAAGCCGCGCCGCTCGATTGGCTCCTGCTTGGACTGTCGGTGGTCGTGGCGGGGTTGTTCGGATACAAGGTCTTCCGTTCGAGCTGTCGGCTGGGGAGGGAGCCGGCCGGGGCCGATCTGGGGCGAGCCGGGAGCGGGCCGCTCAGCCGAGCCTTGGGCGTGCTGGGGCGACTACTGCGCGTCGTGCCCGACCCGGTTGGAGCGCTGCTCGAAAAGGAAATCCGCTACCTCTGGCGCTCGCCGCGCTTTCGCCTGCCCTTCTTCATGGGATTCACGTTCGCCGTGATCGCGTGGGCGCCGATCTTGCAGCACACGGCGTCTCCCCTGGGAGATTGGCTGCGCAGCGCGTCGCTCACGCTGATCGCTCTCTATGCGTTTCTCTTGCTCGGACCGGTGCTGTTTCTCAACCGCTTCGGCTTCGACCGCGGCGCGACGCGATTTTACTTCTGGATGCCGATTTCATTTCGGCAGATGCTGTTCGCGAAAAACCTGGCCACGGCCTTTTATTGCTTGGTCGAGGTGCTGCTGATCACGCTGGTTTGCCGCGCGATCGGATTCGACGTCGGTTGGGGTCAACTGTTTGAAACGCTGCTGGTCGGCGCCGTCGGCCTGCTCTGGCTGCTGTCGATCGGCAATCACATGACCGTGCGATTCCCGATGCCGAGCAATCCCGATCGCGTCTCGCGCGGGGGCGCTTCACACGGCATGGTCGCCCTGGTGCAGTTCATCGTCTTTCCGGTCTGCCTCATGCCCGCCGGCGCGGCCTACATCGTTCGATTCGGCGGCGGCGGACCGCGCGCCTTCGCCGCGACGCTGGCGGTCGCCGCCATCGGCGGACTCGGTCTCTATTGGCTCACGTTCATCCGAACTTCGAGCTACGGCCAGCGCCGCCGCGAAGAGCTCATCGGATTCCTCAGCTCCGGCGAAGGCCCGATCGCGGCGGAGTGAATCTCAATAAACCTCGCTCTCGGAGATCAGCCGCCGATAAACCTCGCGAGCGTGATCATAAGCTTCGCGCGCGGCGTCCATATCGGCGGCGCGAATACGCGCGGCCTTCTGCGACCAGCACTGGTTGACGGCGGCCAAACACCACTCCCCGCTTTGGCGCGAGGCGCGAATGGGCTTATCGTCCACTACGACGAACATGGGATTCGTGTGAGAGGAGTAGAGAATACGCGCGGCGACCCAGCTCGAGCGCTCGATGGGAACGTCGAACTCGATCTCCCGCACTTGGCCGTCCGCTTCGACCGTTTTCGTCGCGACCGACTTGCCGTTGACGATGAGCTCGACAGGAACCTGTCGCGCGCCCGGAATGCGCGCCCGCTCGACGTCCCAATAGGGCTTCTCGTCGTACCGCAGGCCGGCGAAGCTCGGATCCGCCAGCGGCGGCAGCATCGCCGCGACCTTCATGCGCGCCTTCAAGGTCCTCTTTCCGCTGAGGCGAATCTCACTGCCGTTCTCGCCTAGCGCGACGCCGTCGAGCGTGAAGTCCATCAGGTGGCTTTTGCCGTCGCCGACGTAAGCGGCGCCACGGCGAATTCCGTCGATCCAGCCCGCGTAGCTGAGATCGTCGAGCTTCACGTAGCTGCGGCCGAGTCCCATCTTCGCTTGGTAGATGCAGGGAAAATCCGTCTCGCCCGAGATGCGCGTGCGGAAGCCGACGTTGAGCGTTTGATACCAGATATTGAGCTCCCAAATCGCCGGAGTGTCGACCATGGAGATGAAGTCGATCGTGTCCGGGTGCGTCACGTCGACGATGTACTCGTTGGCGCCGATGCCGTCGAATCCCGGCATCTCGTAGTTCGGCAGCTCGTCGGTGCGGACCTGCAGCCCCCAGCCGGAGTGGGAGAACCCCGTCACCGCGTCTTGCGATTTGCCCCATTGCAGCACCGGCAGGTCCCACGAAGGCCACTCTTCGATCTTCGTCGTATTGGGATAGTCGTCTTCGGTGAGACCCAGCAGGACCAGATGTCCGGCATGGCTGGAGGGAAAGCCCGAGACTTCGACGTCGTAGTGAATCAGCCGGTCTTCCTTCGAGAGCGGGTTGTCGGTCGCCGAGAAGTACCGCTTCTGGAAATACCAAGACGGCCCCCAAGTGAGCACGGCGCTGATATTGAGGTTTTCGCCAAGCGCCTGCCGTAACATCGCCTCGGGCCCGACGCCTTCGGTCGGATTCTCGTAATGCGCGCAGCCCGACGCATGCACGTGGTGATCGCCCGACCACCAGCCGTACTTGGACGGGTCGATCCAGCGCTGCAATTGGAAGTCGAGCTCGTCGGACCCTTCCGCCGCGATCGGCAGTTCCTTCGTGCGCGTGTAGTACTCCGGTCCCCCGGAATACTCGAACTCGTAGTAGCCGGCGGGGAGACGCACGCGCTCGCCGTCGAAGCGATAGACCTGCGGCTGGAACGGGAAGTCCGGTTCGAGGCGCTTGGTGGGCTCGGGATAGAGCCTGCCCTGACGGTCGCGAATCACGAATGACGACATCGCGGGCTCGCCGTTCTCGTTCTTGACTCGCAGCGTGATCGGCCGCGCCTCCGCGATATCGAAGACCACGAGAATGTCGTTACGGAAGCCGATGTCTTGCGTGCCCTGGCCGACGTTGAAGGCGATCTTCGCCGAGCGCTGTCCCGCGTCGCGCGAATAGACCTCGAGGATCTGATATTCGAGCTTGAGCCCGGACAACCGTTCGGCCATCGGCGGCGCATGAAAGATCGAGAAATTCGCCCAGCGCTCGCGGACGTCCGTCTGAGTCAGGCTCATCTCCGGGTCCGGACGTCCGCTCGAACGAATGCTGGTCGCGCCGCCGTTGGGACTCTCGACCGCCAGGGGCGCGCGGACGCCCGCCTGGTTGATCACCTTCACAAGGAACAGCCTTATCCCCTGCTCGACGAGCTTCGGCTCGGCCGGTCCCGCGGTCACTTTTACGCGACTCTCCGGGTTGATCTCGACCACGGCGAGCACGAGCGGTTCGAGCAACTCTTGCAGGCGAGCGACGGCCGCAGCCTCGTCTTGCATCGCGACGGCTTCGTTGATCGCGCGGTGGGTTTCAGGGGCCAGCGGTTGACCGCGATAGCTCAGCGCGTCCTCCAACCGCCGCACATGTTGCGCAAGAGGCTGCAAAGCGACATCAGTCGTTTGAGCGAAGCTCAGCGAGGCCAGCAGGACCAGAGGAAGCATTCGAATGAGCATGGCGCCAGCAGAATATCACTCAATCGCGGCCGGTGAAAGGGCTATTCTAATCCAGCTCGCCGCACCGATGAAGATCCGCCACAAAGCCCTGGCGCTGATGTTCGCCTTGACGCTGGTCACCTATCTGGACCGCGTTTGCATCGCCGCGACGGCTGGAGCGATGAGTGCAGAGCTGGGCCTGTCGAAGACGCAGATGGGCTACGTTTTCTCGGCGTTCGTGCTGGGCTACGCGCTGTTAGAGATTCCCGGAGGCTGGCTCGCCGATCGCTTCGGCGCGCGGGCGCTGCTGACGCGTATCGTGCTGTGGTGGTCGATCTTCACGGCCTTGACCGGCGTCGCCTGGAGCTACGGCAGTCTGCTGGCGATCCGGTTCTTGTTCGGCTGCGGCGAGGCCGGCGCCTTTCCCGGTTGCGCTTCGGCGATCTCGCGCTGGTTTCCGTTCGCCGAACGCGGACGAGCGCAGGCGACGATCATGGTGGGCAGCCGGCTGGGCGCGGCATTTGCGCCGGCTGTGGCGATCGCCGTCATGGCCTGGGTCGGCTGGCGGCCGGTGTTCTGGGTATTCGCCGGGCTGGGAGTCGTGTGGGCCGTCGTGTGGGAGCGTTGGTACCGCAATTCTCCGGAGGAACATCCTGAAATCGAGGCGGATGAGCTGGCCTTCATTCGCGAAGGCCGCAAGATTTCGAGCTATCGCAAAGCCGACTGGGGCGGCCTGTTGCGGTCGAGAAACGTTTGGATGCTCTCGCTGATGTACTCCGGCTATACCTGGGGTCTGTATTTCTATTTGACCTGGTTGCCGACCTACCTCGAGGAGGGGCGCGGCCTCGACTGGAGACTGGTGGGCGCGTCCGCCGCCCTGCCCTTCCTCGTCGCGGCTGCGGCGAACTGGTTCGGCGGCTGGCTCACGGACCGCCTTTCACGCTCAATCAGCCTGCGTTGGGCGCGGCGCGGACCGGCGATGGCGGGATTGCTTGGGGCGGCGATATTCCTGGCAATCGCGGCGCTGGCCTCGAGCAATGTCGTGAGTTTGGCGGCGCTCGCCGTCAGCTTCGGCTGCTCGGATATGATTTTGGCGATCTGCTGGGCGACGTGCCTCGACATTGGCCGCGAGCAGGCTGGTCTTGTTTCGAGCGTAATGAACTCGCTCGGCCAGATCGGCGCGGTGTTGGCCCCGGCTGTAATTGGGCTACTGGTCGAGAGTACGGGCTCGTGGGCCATTCCGCTGCTGCTGTCAGCCGGTTACTACGTGGCGAGCGCGTTGGTCTGGCTGTTGATCGACGCGGAAAAGCCCGTGTCAGAATCGAGCTCCGCAATGCCGGCCGCCGGCTAGGCGGAAGCTCCCCTGGAGCGCTTGCGCCGCCTGCCCCGCTTCGCGGGCCGGCTTCGGGGCGGTTCTTCCGAACGAGGCTCTTTCGCGGCCGGCGACTCGATCCATTCGGCCGTAACCTCTTGCCGCGGCGACTCCGCATCCTCCGCCGCGGCCGCTTGCGGTGGAACGGCTTCTTCCGGTGTGGGCTCCGCGGCCGGAATTTGAACGGGCTCTTGGTTCGCCGGATCCCGGGTCGGCAGCGCCACTTTGCCGCCCTCGATCAGGTCGCGAAGGTCGTCGGCCGGCGCTGATCGGCAAACCAAGTAACCCTGGATCAGATCGCACTCGAACTCCCGCAACAGCTCGAGCTGCTCCGACGTTTCGACACCCTCGGCCACGACGCCGAGCCCGAGGTTATGGGCCATATCGATAATCGACCGGGCGAGCGCAGCGGCCCTCTGGTCGATGTGCAGATCGCGTACGAACGACTGATCGATCTTCAAGACGCTGCAGTTGAGCTGACGCAAATACGACAGCGACGAATAGCCCGTCCCGAAGTCGTCGATCGCGGTTTCGACGCCAAGCAGCTTGAGTCGGTCGAGACTTTCCGGCGTGGACAGGCGATTGTCGACCAGGTCGCTCTCGGTGATCTCGACCTGCAACATGCGCGGGTCGACGCCGGTCTCCCGCAGGGTTTCGCGAACGAATTCGCTTGTCGCCGGGTCCGCTAGCTGTTTCGCGGCGAAGTTGACCGAAATCTTGACCGGCGTCAGCCCTTCGGAGATCCAGCGCTGCACCTGCAGACAGGCGGTGCGGAACACCCATTTCCCAATCGGGATGATCAGCCCGGTCTCTTCGGCGATGGGGATGAACTGGCCCGGAAACACGAGCTCGCCGTCGGCCTTGCGCCAGCGGATCAACGCCTCGGCGCCGACGATCGTCCCGTCCACCGCCGAGACGATCGGCTGGTAATGCAGCTCGAACTCTTCCTCGTCGATCGCGCGGGCGAGTTCGTTTTGCAGCAAAAACTGATGCGAGGCGGCTTGGTGCATTTCGGCGTCGAACGCCTGCACGCGGCCCTTGCCCTTTGACTTCGCCTCGTACATGGCGATGTCGGCCCAACCTAGAATTTCGTCCGCCTTCGACATGTCGGGATGGCTGACGGCGATACCGACGCTCGCCGCGGTTGTGATCTGGTGTTGCCCTACCTGGACCGTGCTGGCGATGGAGTCCCGGACGCGGGTGCCGAGCGCGAGAGCCTCCTCCGGATCGCGCACGCCGCGCATCAGCACGACGAATTCGTCGCCGCCCAGCCGCGACACGAGATCGTTCGCACGGACCGCCCGTTTGAGGCGATCGGCCACGACCTTCAGCAACTCGTCGCCGACCATGTGTCCCAACGTGTCATTGACGTATTTGAAACGGTCGAGATCCAGAAACGCCGTCGCGAACCGGTAATTTCGCGCGCGTCGCGCCTTGAGGAACTCTTCCTCCAGTTGCTCGAGCAACTGTTGGCGGTTCGCCAGGCCGGTGAGGCGGTCGTGCGTCGCTTCGTGCACGAGCTGCGCCTCGTAATTCTTCATGCGCTTGATATCGATCTGCGACCCGGCCAGCCGCTCGGGCTTCCCATTGGCGTCCAGCACGACGCGGCCGTGCGACAGCACCCAGCGATAGCTGCCGTCGGCCTGCCGGATGCGGTGTTCGCACTCGAAATAGGCGGTCTTGCCGTCCAGGTGCGCGCCGAGCCGGCCCATCAGCTCGTCGAGATCGTAGGGATGCACAAGGTTGAACCAAACGTCGGGCTTCGCCGTTTGTCCGTGGTCGCCGTAGCCCAACAGCGCTCGCCAGCGCGGAGAAAAGTAGATCTGATCCGTCTTCAGATTCCACTCCCAAAGACCGTCCATTTCGCCGCGGGCCTCGAGAATGCGCTTCGGATGATCGTCGTGAATCGACGAAAGCAAGACATCGTAGTGCTCGCGTTGCTTCTCGAGCTTGTCGGCCGCTTCCCGCAGCCAGCGGTCCATCACGCCCGAAGCGCCCTTGTTCACGCCGACCGCTAGCAACAGGCCGACGATAAAGCTCGAAACCAGGCTGAACCAGGGCACCGGTCCGGCCGTGAAGAACCAACTCAACGCGCAGCCGACCAACAAGCCGATCGCGATATACGTGCGGCCTTCGCGAGAAGGAATCAAGCTCACGCAGAAGGCGACCGCAACCGGGTAAGCGTGCGAACCCGGACTGCCGGGGGCGAAGCCCCAATGAACGGCGGCGTTGGCCGCGAAGAGCACCGCCGCGACGGCCGCCGCCTGCGAGATCTCGATGTCGTCGCTGTCCGCGTCGGCGAGGCGAACCCTCAGCAGATGCAAAGATCCCGCCGTGCAGAATGAAATGAATGCCAGAAGAAGGCCGACCGTAAACTCGACATCGAGCGCCGCAAGCTCGAATACGCCGATGCCGGCGCATACGATCATGAGCGGCCGCAGAATGTGGCACAACCGGGCCCGCGAAAGTTCCGCCGTGCGCGTCGTCGCTTTCGGCTCCGGCTCGGCGGCCGGAAGAGTCGCCCGATTCAGCAAATGGAGCCCGCTCGGAGGCGACGAAGGGCCGCTCGACGCGACACGCCCGGGGCCAGGCGCGGAACTCGGCGCCGGCCGCTGAATCGTCCCGCTCCTGATGCGCGTTTGAAGCAATCCCTTTCTTCGGCGCCCCGCGGCCGGCGGAGCGCCTGCCAACGTCAGACGTCCGCCTTCTCTAGATTGCAAGGGCGAGTATGTCCTGGCAATGAAGAGGTCGTACCTAATTAGCTAGGAGATCTCCTGAAGAAACCAGCGGGATTAGGGGAGCTTGCTAGGCGAAAGACCTGAGGGGTCAACGCGTCGAGCGCCAAGATTCGCGAAGCTGCAAGCAGCTATTTCCCGGACCCTTTCGGCGGCGTCTCAGCGCAGCTTGCCTTCGACGAACGGCACTTCAAACACCTTCTCGTGGTTGATCGGCCCATGCCCGAAGTAGCCTTCTTCGCCGAACAACTCGCCGTGGTCGGCGGTGATCGTGATGAAGGTATTGTCCGGAACCAGGTCGAACAGCTCCTCGATTACCTGGTCGAGGTAGCTGACGGCTTTGACCTGGCGATCCTTGAGCTCGGCCATCTTCTTGGCGTCGAAGAACTTGTCCTCCGATTCCACGACCTTGCCGCCCACAATGTGGTCGTCGAGATGCTTGAATACGCCGTGCACGCCCGAAATGCGCGGCCATTCGCTGGGAGGCTCGTTCGGCAGCGCGTACGGGTAATGTGTTTCTCCGACGTTGAGGATGTAGAACGACGGCCTGTCCTCAGGAAAGGTCATCTCCTTGAGCATCGCCCGCATGTCGTTGTGGCTGTCCATCAAGCGGAACGTGTCGAAATTCTGATTGAGGATCGTTCTGGGGTTGAGCACCGGCAGCGAAACCATCGCATGCGTGCGGTAGTTGAGCTTCTGCTGCAGAAAAGCTGGAAAGTAGAGCTTGGGAACGAACGACTTGAACTCGATGTCCGTCTGGCCAAGGCGATCGTTGAACTTCAGAAAGTCCTTTTTGTAGTACTCCGACGCAAAGACGTTTTGCGGACTTTGGTGCGGCAGCAGGCCCATCAACAGGTTGTAGTGCGAAGGCGCCGTCCAAGAGGCGTAGGACCAGCGCATCTCGACGTCGCCTAGTCTCGCCATCGTCTTCGGGGCCGCTTCCTTGAAACTGTCGTAGCGGCACGAATCGAAGATGACGAGGATGTAGTTGTTGGGCGTGGTTGCTCCCATAACGGTTCGAGTGTACCGCGTTTGATGCTTGATATCGGCGCGTCTCCCGCAGATCGCCCCTTGACAGCCGGAACGGCGCTTTCTATAGTCTAAGAAGCCACGCATTCAATGTTTCGAATATGTGAATATATCCCCCGACTTGGCCTGCCCGGGAACTGTTCGCCGACGGAATCGATTGCAGGCGGGCCCTATGGGAGTAATGCGATTGCCGCACCGTGAACCGGACGAACGCGAGTTGGCGAGCCTATTTCGGGCTCTGGCGCACCCGGATCGCGTGCGCATCGTCGAGGAATTGCAGAGCGGTGAGAAAGACGTGAACTCGCTGAGCGAGCAGCTTGGCGCGCGTCAGCCTCGCATCTCGCAGCACTTATCCACCCTCAAGTCGCACCACATGGTCGAAGAGCGCCGCGAGGGACGTCACGTGTACTACAGGTTGGCGCTGCCCGAAATCGCGGCCTGGATTTTGGAAGGCCTGAACTACCTCTCGTTCTAGAGCGGCTCGAGCGGAAACCCACGATCGCGGAATGCGATCGTCCAGACGGCGAAGGAGACTCCGGATGCAGAAGATCTTGGAAGGATTGCGACGTTTTCAAACCGAAGTCTTTCCGGAACGGCAAGAGCTGTTCCAAAAGTTGGCCGAGGGACAGCAGCCGCTGGCGCTCTTCCTGACATGCGCCGACTCGCGTATCGACCCCAGTCTGATCACCCAAACCGACCCGGGCGAGCTATTCATTTGCCGCAACGCCGGCAACATCGTTCCGCCCCATACCGGAGAGACCGGGGGGATGACGGCATCGATCGAATACGCCGTGGCGGCGCTCAACATCCCGCACATCATCATTTGCGGGCACACCTCGTGCGGCGCGATGACGGGCGCCATGAATCCCGAAATGTTGACGGGCTTGCCTCACGTCCGCAAATGGATGACCTACGCCGAGGCCGCCGTGCGCGTGGTCGAGCGGCAGAATCAAGGCCTGTCGGAGCAAGACAAGCTGCGGGCGATCATCGAACAAAACGTCCGCATGCAGATGCGGCACTGCGAGACCCATCCCCACGTCGCCGCACGTCTGGCGACCGGGACGCTCCAGATTCACGGCTGGGTCTACGAGATCGAAACGGGTGGAGTGCTGGTCTACGATCCCGATTCAGCGAAATTCCAGCCGGTCGGCCGCGAACCGGGATCCAAGGCCGAGCCGGGCGTTTTGACGTCGGACGGTCGCGGTCGCTTTATATAACTCTCCCGACCGAAAGGGCTTCATGAATAACTCTACTTTCTCGAGCGATCTGCTCGCATCAGTCGTCGTCTTTCTCGTCGCCTTGCCTTTGTGCATGGGCATCGCCATCGCATCGGGAGTGCCGCCGGCGCTGGGCTTGATCAGCGGCATCGTCGGCGGCCTCGTCGTGGGATTTTTGGCCGGGTCGCCTTTGCAAGTCAGCGGACCCGCCGCCGGCTTGGCCGTTTTGGTTTACCAGCTCGTGCAGGATCACGGCCTCGAGGTTCTCGGGATCGTTGTGCTGATCGCGGGAGCGGTTCAACTGCTCGCGGGAACGCTTAAGCTCGGGCAGTGGTTCCGCGCCATCTCACCTTCGGTCATTCACGGCATGCTGGCGGGGATCGGCGTGCTCATTTTCTCATCGCAGTTCCACGTCATGGTCGACGATTCGCCGCGCTCCAACGGCTTGCTGAACGTTGCGTCTATTCCGGAGGCGCTCTACAAGGGAATTCTCCCGCTGGACGGCTCGACGCACCATTTGGCGGCTGCGATCGGCTTGCTGACCATCGTGACGCTCTTGGGCTGGAATCGCTTCAAGCCAAAAGCCTTGCGGATGATTCCGGCGGCGCTGGTGGCGGTCATCGTCGCCTCGGGCGCCGCGGCTTTCCTGAGGTTCCCGATCAAGCGCATCGAGGTGCCGCACAGCCTGATGGAGGCGACCAACATCCCGAGCCTCGAACAACTTCTCGCTCATGCTGCAGCCGGAATATTTCTTGATGGGCTTGGTCTTCGCCTTCGTCGCCAGCGCCGAAACGCTGCTGTGCGCGACGGCCGTGGACCAGATGCACAACGGTCCGCGCACCAACTACGACCGCGAGCTCGCCGCTCAGGGCGTCGGCAACCTGATCTGCGGCGCCATGGGCGCGCTGCCGATGACGGGCGTCATCGTACGGTCGGGCGCAAACGTCCAGGCTGGGGCCAAGACGCGCGCCTCCGCCATCATTCACGGCTTTTGGCTGCTGTCGACGATCGCGATCTTTCCTTGGCTGCTCAACCACATCCCGACGGCATGCCTGGCGGCGATCTTGGTCTATACGGGTTTCAAGCTCGTGAACATCGTCGAGATTCGCCGCATCGTCGGCTTTGGCAAGACGGAGGTCGCCATCTACTTCGCGACCCTCGCGGGCATCGTCGCGACCGACCTGCTCACCGGCGTGCTGATCGGCTTTGGGCTGGCGATCGCCAAGCTCATCTACACCTTCGCCCACCTCAAAATCGAGGTCAAACAAGACCAGCCGAACAAGCGCGTCGACCTGCTGCTTCACGGCTCGGCGACTTTCTTGGGCATTCCCAGGTTGGCCGCCGCGCTCGAGCGCATGCCGCCCGCCTCGGAGGTCCACGTCCATCTCGAAGAGTTGGATTACATCGACCACGCGTGCATCGAAATGCTGTCGAACTGGGAGCGGCAGCACCAAACCAGCGGCGGCGCGCTCAAGGTCGAGTGGCGCGAGCTCATCGACCGCTATCAACGTTTGCCTGGCGCATCGGCCAAGCGTTCCGGACGCGCCGACGGCGCCCCCGATCACCAAGAAGCAATGGCCTCGATCGGCCGATCCTAGCTAACTCCTTGGTATTGACTGTCTTGGACCGCTGGGAAGTTTGCAACGGTGCGCTAGTCTGGTAGGGAATGGCTGCGTCCGCTCAGCAAGATCCGGAGCCGGTCGAAAGCGAAGAAATCGCTCTCGACGACCCCTCCCTGTACATCAACAGAGAGTTGAGCTTGCTCGCCTTCCAGCGGCGCGTCCTCGAAGAGGCGCAGGATCCCCGCATCCCGCTGCTCGATCGCGCCAAATTTTTGGCGATCGTCAGCTCGAACCTCAATGAGTTTTACATGGTGCGCGTCGCCGGTCTGCTCGACCAGGTCGCCGCCGGCGTGTGGGAAGCTTCGAGCGGCGAAATGGCGCCGGGCGAGCAATTGCGCGCGATCCGCCCGGAAGTCGAAAGCCTGCTCGAGGCCTCACGAGCGGTCCTACGCGACGACCTCATCCCGGGGCTTGACGCAGAGGGCGTCCACATCGTCGACTATTCGGATTTGACGGACGAGCAGCGCGCGGCGGCGAACGCCTACTTCGCCTCGAGCGTTTTTCCGGTTCTCACTCCCCTCGCCTTCGACCCCGGCCGACCCTTTCCGCATATCTCGAACCTGAGCCTCAACCTCGCGGTCGTGATCCGGCACTCCGATGGCGTCGAACGCTTCGCGCGCGTGAAGGCGCCGGGCACGCTGCCGCAGCTCATCCGCATTGGGCCGAAGACGTCCGCCGGCGCGCGCACGTTCGTCTGGCTCGAGCAACTCATCGCCGCGAATCTCTACCTGCTGTTCCCGGGGCTGGAAGTCGTCGAGACGCATCCGTTCCACGTCACCCGCGACGCGGACATCGCCATTCAGGAGATCGAGGCCGACGACCTGCTCGAAACGGTCGCGGAAGGCGTCCGCCGCCGCCGCTTCGGCAGCGTCGTGCGCCTGCTGGTCCACCAGGACATGCCGGAGCAAATCCTCCGCATCCTGATGAACAACCTCGAGATTCACGCCAACGGGGTGTTCCGGCTCAACGGCCCGCTCGCGCTCAACCGCCTGATGTCGCTCTACGGCATCGACCGGCCCGACTTGAAGGACTCGCCCATCGTCCCGCGGATTCCGCGCGCTTTGGCCGGCGGCGAAAAGGACGAAAACATGTTCACGGCGGTCAGCCGCGAAGACGTCCTGCTGCACCACCCGTACGATTCGTTCCAGCCGGTCGTGGACTTCTTGAAGCAGGCGGCCCGCGACCCCAACGTTCTGGCGATCAAGATGACGCTCTACCGCGTCGGCCGCAACTCGCCGGTCGTCGAGGCGCTGCTCGAGGCCATGCAGCACGGCAAGCAAGTCGCTGTCTTGGTGGAGCTCAAGGCGCGCTTCGACGAAGAGAGCAACATCACCTGGGCGCGAGCGCTGGAAGACGAGGGCGTGCACGTCGTGTACGGCCTCGTCGGTCTCAAGATCCACACCAAAGTTGCATTGATCGTGCGCCAGGAGGGCGACCGGATTCGGCGCTACGTGCACCTGTCGACCGGCAACTACAACGCCGTCACGGCGAGCCTCTACACCGACATCGGCATTTTCACCTGCGACGAGGACATCGCGGCCGACGCCACCAATCTGTTCAACTACCTGACCGGCTACGCCTCCGAGCACCACTACCGCAAGCTGCTGGTGGCGCCGGTCACCCTGCGTGAGCGCCTCGAAGAGATGATCGAGCGTGAGATCGAGGTGCAGAAGCGCGGCGGGCTCGGCCATATGGTCCTGAAGACCAACGGGCTGATCGACCGTCGCATCATCCAGCTCCTGTATCGCGCTTCCCAGGCCGGCGTGCAGTGCGACCTGCTGGTCCGCGGCATCTGCTCGCTGCGGCCGGGCATCCCGGGCGTCAGCGAGAACATTCGCGTCATCTCGATCGTCGGACGCTTCCTCGAGCACAGCCGTATCTACTACTTCCGCAACGGCGGCGACGAAGAGATCTACCTCGGCAGCGCCGACCTGATGCCGCGCAACCTGACTTATCGCGTCGAGACGATCTTCCCCGTCGAGCGGCCCGACCTGGTGCGCCACCTGCGCGACGATGTGCTCGCCACCTACTTGGCCGATAATCAAAAGGCGCGAGTGCTTCAGGCCGACGGCCGGTACGCGCGCCTCATCCCAGGTCCCGGCGAGCCGAAGGTCGACAGCCAGACCGTGCTGGCCCAGCGCACCCAGCAAGCTCCCATGCTCAATCATTAGGCGCGCGGCTCGGTTCGGACTCCCCTTTAGACTGAGAGAAGGATGATTCAGATCTCCAACGGCTCGGTGCGCTACGGCGCGCGAACCCTTTTCGAGGGTCTGAACTGGCTCGTCCAGCCGCAGGACCGCATCGGCGTCGTCGGCGCGAACGGCACCGGCAAATCCACCCTGCTCAAGGTCTTGGCCGGGATCGAGCGCCTCGACTCGGGCGAGGTCAACCGCCAGAAAGGTCTGCGCATCGGCTACCTGCCGCAGGACGGCCTCAGCTTCAAGGGCCGCAGCGTGTTCGCCGAGTGCCTCAGCGTCTTCGACGAGGCCATCGCGCTCGAGAAGGAGCAGGAAGAGCTCACCCACAAGATGGGCGAGGTCGACCCGTCGAGCGACGAATATAACGAGATCATCGAACGCTACACGTGGGTCATGGACCGCTATCACGTGCTCGACGGCTACACCAAAGAGGCGCAAGTCGGCGCCGTGCTGGGCGGCCTCGGCTTCACGCGCCACGATTGGCAGCGCAAGACCGACGAGTTCTCCGGCGGCTGGCAGATGCGCATTGCGCTCGCCAAGCTGCTGCTCGAAAAGCCCAACCTGCTGCTGCTCGACGAGCCCACCAACCACCTCGACCTCGAAGCGCGCAACTGGCTCGAAGACTATCTCAAGAGCTACCCCAACGCCTTCCTGGTCATCTCGCACGATCGCTTCTTTCTCGACATGACCGTCGAGCAGACCCTCGAGGTGTGGAACAAGGAAGTCCACTTCTACAAGGGCGGCTACTCGAAGTACGAGGTGCAGAAGGAGCAGCGCCGCGACCAGCTCACCGCCGCCTACAAGAACCAGCGCGCCCGCATCGAGCAGCTCGAAGCCTTCATTTCACGCTTCCGCTACCAGGCCTCGAGGGCGTCGCTGGTCCAGAGCCGCGTCAAAGAGCTCGAAAAGATCGAGCGCATCGAGATTCCGCCGGAAGAGCGCGTCATCCACTTCCGATTTCCGCAGCCGCCGTCGAGCGGCCGCGTCGTCGCCGAGCTGATCGACGTCGCGAAAAGCTACGGCGAGCTGAACGTGTTCAGCGGCGTCAACTGCCATATCGAGAAGGGCGACCGCATCGCGCTCATCGGCGTCAACGGCGCGGGTAAGTCGACCCTCATCAAGCTGCTGGCGGGGGCGGAGAAGCCGACGAACGGCGAGATCAAGCTGGGCCACAACGTCGAAGTCGACTACTTCGCCCAAGACCAGTACAAAGAGCTCGATCCCAACGCCGTGCTGTTCGATGAAATCGGCCTCATGGCCCCGCGCATGAGCGACGCTGAAGTGCGCACGCTGCTGGGCTGCTTTCTGTTCTCGGGCGACGACGCCTTCAAGCGCGTCGGGGTGCTGTCGGGCGGCGAGCGCAACCGCTTCGCCCTGGCGAAGATGCTGCTCGAGCCGCACAATTTTCTGTTGCTCGACGAGCCGACCAACCACCTCGACATGCGCGCCAAGGACGTTCTGCTGCGCGCCATGATGGACTTCACGGGCACGGTCGTGTTCGTGTCGCACGATCGCTACTTCATCGACAATCTGGCCACCAAGGTTTTCGCCATCGGCGGCGGCGAGGTGGAAATGTACCCCGGCAACTACGAGGAATACTTGTGGGCGCTCGAGCGGCGCGGCGAGGAGGGCGACGAGAAGGCGCCCGGCGGACCCAGCGAAGACCTGATCGCAGCCCTCCAAAGCGCCAAGCAGGAGCAGGCCGGCGCCCGCAACGGCGACGCCGAGCCCACGCCGTCCTCCAAGAAAGCGCCTCAACCCGATCAAGGCCGACAAGATCAAGAAGCAGATTGCGGCTCTCGAAGAAGAGGTCGGTAAGCTCGAGAACGAAAGCGAGGAGTTGCAGCGGGAGTTGGCCCGCGTCGCGCAGGACTACTCGAAGCAGAGCGAAGTTGTCGCCCAGATGCAAAAGCGCCGCAGCCGCATCGAGCAATGCGAGCGCGAGTGGGAGCAGCTCGCCGAAAAGCTCGAGGCCGGCGCCTGACTCAGATCGTCGCGAACGCCTTCTTGCAAGCCGCCGCCGCGGTCTCGGCCGCCGCGGCGTCGTCCATATCGTTGAGCGCATTATTAAAAGGCTCGGGCCGGATGGGGCCGTCGTAGCCGATCGCAACCAGCGCGCTCAGAAAATCTCGAATCGGGATTACGCCTGTCGCCGCCGGCAGCTCGCGACTGCCGTCTTGCTGCTCGATCAGCTCGAGCCCCTGCGGCGCGTCGTTCAAGTCCGCCGAGACGACGTCTTCATTCTTGAGGGTCAGAATGTCGGCTTTGCCGTCGCCCGATGTCCACCAGTGCCAAGAGTCGAGCACAAACCCGATGTTCGTCATGCCGGTCGCCGCGATCAACTGCTTGGTTTCCGCCATCGTGTGCACGAACGGATACCGCCGCGACAGGCGCAGGCTGGGCGTGCCGATGTATTCGAGCCCAAAGCGCATCCCATGGTCCTCGACGATTTTTGCCATCTCCCGCAACCGCGGCACGGTCTGCTTGAAGTAGTCGAGGTAAGTCAGCTCGTCGTGGCAAGGCATCACCCACGTGGAGATGCGCGTGACGCCCGCCTTCTCGTAGACCGGCCCCTCCTGGCGCAGCTTCTCCATGCCTTCCTTGTAAGTCTGCTCGCCCGCGCGAAAGTCGACCGGCAGACCCGCCGAGGCCCATTGCAGGTTCTTCGCGCTGAGCTCAGCCTTCAACTCGCCCAATTGCGAGTCCGACATCGAGGCGAGATCGCCGGCGAACGGCTGCACCGACTCATAGCCGTGCTTCGACGCAAGATCGATCGCCCCGCGCTGGTCAGTCTTGATGCCGATGCTCCCCGGAGTAAACGCCAGGGTGAATTTGCGGGAGGCCGCCCCGGCGGACGAAGCGGAGGCCAACGCGGCCCCGGCGGCAAGAAACGTGCGACGCGTCATAGCCGCTTTATCGTAGCGGAGTCGCGCGGCGAAGAGCTCGCAGCTTCCGGCGCTCAGGCCCAGCGGCCGAGCCACGGAAGCCAACCCTTGCGGGCCAAGATCTCGCCGAGATTGAGCAGCACCGCCAGGCCCAGCAGCAGCGGCCACAACTCCATGATCGACGGCGTCGCGCGGCCGTCGGCGCGGACCGTTTCCGCCGGCGTCGGATTTACCTTTCCGCCCGTAGCCGCGGCGATGCGCGCCAGCAAGTCGGGGTCCGAGCCGTAGCGCGACAGCTCCTCGTTCTCGCGGTAGAAGCCCAGCTCGGGGAAGCGTCCGGGCTCGCCGGCGGCGCGGATGCGGAACAGCCCGAAGCGGGCGCCGATAGGAGTCCGCGCTTCGAAAACGCCGTCGGCGACGCGTTCAAGCCCGAGCGTGGCGCGGAAGCCGTCAGGGCCGAGCGCATAGATGTCCGGAGGGTCGCCCGACAGCGGCTCGCCGGAGAGACGATAGGTCACGACCAACTCGCCGGCGGCGCGATCGTAGCGCACCTCGCCGCGATTCGCGGGGGCGCGCGGGAGCAAGTCGCGCGCGATGTTCGCCCAAAAGCGGTCGAAGCCGTTCCAAGCCGTCCAGTTGGCCGCCCAGCGGCTGCGCGCGTCGGAAGCGAACACGGCCGCGCGGCCGAGGCCGTACTGCCAGCGCACCAGCAGCGGATCTTCCTCTTGCTCGTCCACCGCCAACAAGGTTTCGGCCGACGGCTTGGACTCGAAGCGCACCCAGCCGAGCAGCGGGCCCGCGTCGCCGAGATTGACGTCGTCGAGGATCTCGGCATGCGTGACGAGCTTCGGAGTGAACTCCTGCTCGGTCACCGAGGACCCGGTGTGCTCGAGCACGTCGCGCAGCACGACCTGCGCGAGCTGCGAGACGTCGAGCAGGAAGTACGAGCGGCCCTTGGCGTTGTCGGCGACGCGTTCGAGATAGGCGCGGTTGACGTCCTGCCCGAGCCCGATGGTCGAGATGGTGACCTTCTGCTGCGCGGCCTCGCGGGCGAGCTGGATGCTGTCGCCTTCCTCCGAGATGCCGTCGGTGAGCAGCAGGATGTGCTTGTAGACGGCGTTCTGCGGGCGGATCTGGCGATAGGCCTCATGCAAGGCCGGCGCGATCTGCGTGCCGCCGTCGGCGATGATGCCGGCGATCAAGCGCTTGAGCAGCGGCGCCTCGTCGTTGTCGCGGATCGGGATCGCCCACTGGAACGAATTGTCGAACACCAGCACGCCGACGCGGTCGACTGGGCGCAGGTTGTCGACCACGCCCATCGCCGACTGCCGCGCCAACTGCATCTTTTTGCCTTCCATCGACGACGACTTGTCGAGCACCAGCACCACAGCGGTGGTCTCGGGCGTGCGCGGCGGCGCCAGCGTCGCAGGCAGCATGCGGTTGAGCGGGTCGCGCACGTCAGCCTCGCGCTCCACGTAGAGATTCTTTTCCCCGGCGACGAGCAGGAAGCCGCCGCCGCCCGAGACGTAGCTCTCGATCTCGGATTTGCGCGCGGCGGGCCAGCCTTCGAAGTCTTGGTTGTCCGCGACGACGAGGTCGTAATCGCCCGCGAGGTCGAGGCGGTTCGCGCCCAGGGCCGCGCGGCGTTCGACCTCGAATCCCGAAGCCGCGAGAACACCCTGCAGGTCGCCCCCGGTTTGGTCGCTGATCAGCAGCGCCCGCGGCCGGACGATGCGCACCACGCGACGGAAGCTGATCTCGCCCGATCCCTCGACCGCGACGTCGCCGCGAATCAGCGTCGCGCCTTCGGCTTCGAGCCGGGCTTGCAGGCGCAGGTAGTTGACGCCCGGCGTCAAGCGCACGCGCGTCGCGCCTAGTTGCTTGCCCTCGGCGCTGAGGCGAACCGACGCCTCCATGGCCGCCGGACTTTCGACAGCGAGATCGATCGGGAAGCGCTCGCCGAAGTAGGCTTGGTCGGGCGCGTCGAGGCCCGTCAGACGCAGCGCCGGCTCGGTGCGGCCCGCCAGAGGCTTGACGTCGATCGGCGCACCGCGGAAGCGCGCTTGGTGCACGGCGCGTTCGACGGCGCCCAGGTTTTCGAGCCCGTCGGAGAGCAGCACGATGCGCGGCACGCGATCCGGCGGCAGCGCGGCCAGCGCATTGCTCAGAGCCAGCTCGAGATTGGTGCCGCCGCCGTCGTCGGTCTCGTCGGCCGCGGGCAAACCCCGACGGACTCCGGAAGAAAACGAGATCGGCCGCACCAGGGCGTCGCCGCCGGCCGCGCGCAAGCCGCGGACGAATTCAGCGGCTTGCGCGCGCTGGTCGGCCGGGATGCTCGCCGAGGCGTCGGCGACAACCGCGATCGCCGTGCGGCGCTCCCACAGCTCCAGCCGCGGCTCGGCCAGAGCGACCAGGATCAGCGCGAAGACCACGCCTTTGATCGCCAGACCCGCGCGCCGCGAGCTGCGCGTCCATTCCCAGGCGACCCAAGCGACCGGCAGGACCAACAAGCTCAGCAACCAGCCGTGGGCGAAGGTCATCAGGCGACCTCCTTTTCGGCCGGCGCCTGCTCGGGCGTCTCGAAGGTCATCACGGTCGACATGCGGCGTGAGCCTCTGCCGAACAGCGTCCAATCTACGGCCAGTAGGGCCAGCCCCAACAGCGCCAGCCAAGGCCACAGCGCAACCCCGGACAAATCGGCCGAAGCGCTCGGGACGCCCGTGCGAGCCGTCTCGGGCGGCGTCCATTGCATGCGCCCGACGTCGGGCAAAGTCATCGAGATCAGCGAGTTTTGATACGGCGTCCGGACTCTCACGACTCCAGGCGAGTCGGCGAAGAGTCGCACGGCGCCTTCGCGCCACAGCCACGTCGGCGCGGCGCCCGATTCGGCCGAAACCAGGGTCTGCCGCTGCGAGGCGGCGCCGATGTCGACCTCGGCCGTTCCCGGCGCTCGCGCCTGGATCTCGGTCGTCTCAAACGACTCCGGAGCGAACCAGCCGACGGCGTTCGCGAACAGTAGCGGCCCAGCGAGGCGGTTCGACAGTTCGGGGGCCAACAGATCGAAGCCCAGCACCACGAAGCGGCGGCCGTCGCGGTCGCGCGCAACGGCCACGGGACCGGCGGCCGTCGCGGCCAACACCGTGTCGCCGGGCTCGGGTTCGAGGATCTCGGCGCGGGAGAGCCGCACGTCGGCGTCGCGTACGCCCGCGGTCACCGGATGGTCCGGCGACCACGCCGTCACCCGCGCGTTCGTGACCGTCCGCGCGATTGAGAGCGGCGAAGCTTCCGGCGCGGGCCGAATCCAAATCTGCGCATCGTCGGACGGCGCGGACCGCTCATCGGCGATATGCAAGGCCGACTTTTCCTGCGCTTCGAACAGCGCCTCGATCATCGGGTTGGCGTCGAGCAGATCGCGCCACGCGTTCGGGCGGCGCGTCTCGATCCGCAGCGCGAGCTTTTGAACGGCGGGCAACTCGAGCGCGACCGAATCGTTCTCGCTCAGCGCATCGTCGGCCTCGATGCTCGCCCGCAGCGAGCCGGCCTGCTCGGTGCGAATGCGAAAGTCGATCTCGCCCGACCCGCGCGCCGGAATCCGGACCGTGCGCTCGCCCAGCCGGCGGCCTTCGAAATCGAACAAGACGCGCGCTTGCCGGGCTCGGCTCGAGTCGTTGACGGCTTCGAGCGTGACGGCCCAGCGCGTCGGGTCGGCGGGGGCGCGCTGCGCGGTCAGCAGGCTGACGCCGAGGTCTTCGACCTCGCCGCCGACGCTCAGCACGCGGAAATAAGGAATGGCGCTCGCGGCGGTCACCGGCGGCGCGTCTGCGGGCAGCCTGCCGGGCCCGATGTAGGCGATCTCGCCGATCGCGTCGGCCCCTTGCTCGCCGCCGACCGCCAGTGACATCGACGAGCGCGCCAGCTCGAGCGCCGCTTCGAGGTCGAGCGCCGTCCAGCCGGGCTCGAGCGCCTTGATCGCATCGCGCAGATGTTCGCGGTCGGCCGTGTAGGCGACGACGATCGCCGGCGCGGCCTCGGCGCGGATCAGGGCCGCTTCGTCGGAACGCGGCAAGGCGTCGAGATACGCCAGGGCCTCGGCCTTGGCCGCATCCATCCACGCGGCGCCGCCCGAGCGATAGCGCATCGCGGCCGAGGCGTCGACCACGATGGCGTGGCGTCGCGGTTCGCCGTGGAACGCCCCGAAGCGCAGATCGGCGATGGCGAGAAGCAGCAACAGCGTCGCCAGCACCTGCAGCAGCAGCGACAGCGGCTGCTGGATCCGCTTATGGCGCTGCGTGACCGGCGGCGCCGGCCGCTGCGGCCAGAAGCGCAAAGTCGAGACTTTGAGCCGGCGGCGGGAGCGATCGTAAAAGTACAACGCCACCAGGGCGCCGGCCAACGGCACAAAGACCGCGAGCAACTGCCCTAGGGTGAGATTGAGCAGGCCCATCAGTCGACTCTTGCGGCGCGGGGCTTCATTGCAGGGCCAGCGCTCCCGCGCCCATCAGCGAGCCGTAGAGGGCGTCCTCGAGCGGCATGTCGGTGTCGAGACGCACGTAGCGGCCCTCGTTGCGAATCGCGACACGCTCGATCGTGCGGCAATAGGCGTCGAAAGCCGCTTGGTATTCGCGGGCGCTGTCGCGGTTCATTTGCACGCGGATCATTTCGCCCGATTCGGCGTCGGCCAGCTCGAGCTCGCCGTCCCACGGCGGCAAGCGGTCTTCCGGGGAGGCGATCTGGACCAGCGCCAGCTCGTGCCCTTGGCCGGCGAGCCGCTGCAAGGCGGCGGCGCACTCGCCTTCGTCGAGAAAATCGGAGACGACCAACACCAGTCCGGGCGTGCGCACTTCGCCGGCGAACTGGCGGATCGAAGCCGCGAAGTCCGAGACTCCGCCGGTTTCAAGGCCGCGCAAAAATTCCGAAGCGCGGGCGAAGCGGTGGCGGCCGCCCTGGGCGCGGAAGCTCTGATGCAGGCGATCGCCGAACGGATAGATCACCATCGTCTCGAGCCGCACCAGGCCGACATAGCAGAGCGCGGCGACCAACTTGGCCGCATAGGCGAACTTGGGCTCGCCTTGGCTGGCTTCGCCGCCGCAGGCCATCGATTCGCTCACATCGAGCAACACCTTGACCGGCGTGCGCGGCTCGGTATGGAACATCTTCAAAAAAAGACGCTCGAGTCGGAAATAGGCTCGCCAGTTCACCGCGCGCAAATCATCGCCCTGATTGAAACCGCGGTGGTCGAGGAACTCGTGGCCGACGCCGGCGCGGCGCGAGACGTTGTGACCGCCCAGCAGGCCGTTGAACGAGCGGCTCCAGCGCAGCGCAAGGCGTTCGAGGCGCTCCAGCGCCTCGCGCTCGAGCAGAACCTCCGGCGCGCGCATCGTACTCAATGTATCGGATCAGCCGCCCGAGCCGGGCGGCTTACCGGCGATTACTCGGAATTCCCCGCCAGGGCCGCACGCAGCGCCGCCGCCAGAGGCCCTTGTTGTTCCGGAAAAACGGTGCGCGGATCGAGCAGCAAGCGGTCCTTTTCGACTCGGACGAGGACCGCCGGGCGGCCCGTTCGCAAGCGGCGCTCGACGCTCGCGGCCGTCGTCCCGACGGGCTCGACCGCCACGAGAAACGTCGGCAGCGTCTGAGCGGGGGTCGAGCCGCCGCCCAGCACCGACTCGCCCGCCTCGACCAGGGCGGCGGAACCGACGGCCGCGGCCAGGCTCTCCGCGCGGCGGCGCAGGTCTTCGGGCCGGGCGCGGATCATCGCCAAGGCGGGAATCTCGTCCCAGCGCTCGAACACGTATTCGCGCAGCGTGGCTTCGAGCGCGGCGTAGATCAGCTTGTCGGCCCGCAGCGCGCGGAACAGCGGGTTGCGGCGGATGCGCTCGACGGTTTCCGGCTGGCCGGCGATCAAGCCCGCCTGCGGCCCGCCGAGGAGCTTGTCGCCGCTGAACGTCACGGCGTCGACTCCGGCGTCGAGCGACGCCCGCACCGGCGGCTCCTCGACTATGCCGTGCTGCGCCAGATCGTAAAGGCAGCCGCTGCCGAGATCTTCGATCAAGGGCAGTCCGCGATCGCGGGCCAGCGCCGCCAAGCTCGGCCAGGCTCGGCCGCGCCGTGAACCCGACGATGCGGAAGTTGCTGGGATGCACGCGCAAGATTGCACGCGTGTTCTGTCCGACCGCGGACGCGAAGTCGTCGACGCGGGTGCGGTTCGTCGTGCCGACTTCGCGCAGCGTCGTGCCCGAGCGCGCCATGATCTCGGGAATGCGGAAGCCGTCGCCGATCTCGATCAGCTCGCCGCGCGAGACGAGCGTTTCCCCGCCCGCGGCCAACTCGTTCAGCGTCAAAAAGATCGCGGCGGCGTTGTTGTTGACCACCAGCGACGAGGCGCCCAAGATGCGCTCGAGCAGCGCGCCGGCGTGAGCGTCGCGGCGGCCGCGCTTGCCTTTTTCGAGATCGTATTCGAGGTTGGAGTACGAGCGCGCAATGGATGCGATTTGCTCGAGCGCCGCCGCGGGCAGCGGAGCGCGGCCGAGGTTGGTGTGGAGAATCACTCCCGAGGCGTTGATCACCGGCAGCAGCGACGGCTCGCGGAGCTTGTCCACCGCCGCAGCGACCTGCCGGGCCGCCGCCGCTGCGTCGGGGGCCGCGCCGCGCCATTCGCCCGACACAATCGCCGCTCGCGTCTTGTCGAGCAAGGCGCGCGTCTCGGCGACGAGCAGCGCGCGCGGCGCGATCGCGGGATCGATTTCGCGCAAGACGGCGTCCACGGCGGGAAGCGCCTTCAGCAAATCCGCCTGCTGCGGTCGGGCCATGGAGCCGATTCTACAGTTTGAGCGCCTTGCGTTTTTGGATACGAAGCGAGTCGCTCACAGGGGTATACTCTATCTTGTTGTGCGGCTGGCTGGAGCCGCCACAACTGGGAGTGGGTTAGAAGAACCGCCGACATGAGCCTCCGCGTCAATCTGCTCGGCAGCGGCAGCAGCGGCAACGCCGCGCTCGTGCGCACCGACCGCGTGCGCGTGCTGATCGACGCCGGCTTCAGCTTCCGGTCCTTATCAAAACGCCTGGCGGCGATCGGCGAAGACCCTCGGAACCTGGACGCCGTGCTCGTGTCGCACGAGCATTCCGATCATATAGCGGGCCTGCCGACGCTGCTCAAGAAGACGAAGATCCCCGTCTACCTCACGGACTTGACCGCCGACGCCATGGAGTGGGCCGACCCGCAGCCGGCCGTCGAGACGTTTCGCGCCGGGGCGCGGCTGACGATCGGCGATCTCGAGATCGACACTTTCACGGTGCCGCACGACGCCGTCGATCCGGTCGGGTTCCGCTTTCGGTCAAACGGTTGCAAGGTGGCTCACGTGACCGACCTAGGCTACATGACCGAGTCGATCAAGCACGCCATCCGCGGCTGCGACATGGTGGTGCTCGAATCGAATCACGATCTCGAAATGCTCAAGGTCGGCCCTTACCCGTGGTTCGTCAAGCAGCGCGTGATGAGCCGCGTGGGGCACCTGTCGAATCAAGCCGTGCACGATTTTCTGACCAGCGAATTCGACCTCTCGACGCGTATCCTGGTGTTGGCGCACCTGAGCGGCAACAACAACCATCCCGCGATCGCCCGCATGGAGGCTGAAGAAGCCCTCAAACGCGCGGGCGCCAAGACGCGGCTGACGGTAGCGAGCCAGGACGAGCCGAGCGAGGTCTTCGAGTTTTGATCCCCCGTTACACGCGGCCCCCGATGGGCCGCATCTGGTCCGAGGAAAACAAATACCGTCAGTGGCTCGAGGTCGAGCTCGCCGCCTCGGAGGCGCTGGCCGAGTTGGGCGAGGTTCCGCCGGAATCGGCGGCGGCGCTGCGGGCGCACGCGGATTTCGACGTCGAGCGCATCACGGCAATCGAGAACGAGGTGCGCCACGACGTCATCGCCTTCACGACCGCCGTGGCGGAGAAGATGGCCGCCGCGGGCCGGTCCGAGCATTCGCGTTGGCTGCACTACGGGCTGACCTCGAACGACGTCGTCGACACGGCGCAGGCGTTGCTCGTCAAACAGGCGTCCGCGCCGGTCGCCGCCGGGCTCGAAGCCCTCGCGTCCGTGCTCGAGCGCCGCGCCTACGAGTTCAAGCACACCGTCATCGTGGGCCGCACCCACGGCGTGCACGCCGAGCCGACGACGTTCGGGCTCAAGCTCGCCAACTGGTACGCCGAAGTCGGCCGGCAGATCGAGCGCTTCGCCGCCGCGGCCGAGCAGATGCGAGTCGGCAAGATCTCCGGAGCGGTCGGGACATTCGCGCACATCAGCCCGCGCGCCGAGGAGATGATCTGCGAGCGGCTGGGCCTGGCGGCCGCGCCGATCTCATCGCAAGTCATCCAGCGCGACCGTCATGCGCACTACGTTTCGACTCTGGCCCTGATCGCCGCCACGTGCGAGAAGATCGCGCTCGAAGTGCGCCATCTGCAGCGCACCGAAGTGCGCGAGGCGCAAGAGTACTTCTCCAAGACGCAAAAGGGCAGCTCGGCGATGCCCCACAAGAAAAACCCTATTACTTCGGAGCAGATTTGCGGCTTGGCGCGCGTCGTGAGGGGCAACGCGGTCGCGGCTTTCGAGGATGTCGCGCTGTGGCACGAACGCGACATCTCGCATTCGTCGGTCGAGCGGGTCATCCTGCCCGACTCGACGATCTTGGTCGACTACCTTCTCGCAAAGACGGCGGACCTGATCGACCGGCTGATCGTCTACCCCGAGCGCATGCGCAAGAACCTCGAGGCCGGCGGCGGGCTGATCTTTTCCGGGCAACTGCTGCTCGAGTTGACCGCAAAGGGCGTGCTGCGCGAGCAAGCCTACCGCTGGGTCCAACGCAATGCGCTCGAGGCATGGGAGCACGACGGCGACTTCCGAGCGTTGGTCGAGCAGGACCCGGACATCTCGAAGGCGCTCGAAGCGGCCGATTATGAACGCGCTTTCTCGCTCGAAAACCAGCTCCGTCACGTCGACCGAATCTTTGAGCGCGTTTTCACCCAGAAATTAACGTATCTTACCTCTGGTAAGGAAAACAGTGAGCCAAACGACCGCTAGCAGTAAGCTACGCCTCGGAATATCCCTTGGTTCCTGAAACATCTGGGGCTATGATTGGCACTGGTGAAGCCCATGTCAGCGCCTCCGATGCCATCTCCGGCCCTCGCTCCTTTCGGCGGCGCGGAGCCTGTTCGAATCCTCCTTTTAGCCGATCTGGCGACCGTCCGGCTGACGCTGAAGGCGGTCCTCGAGAAAAGCGGCTATCTCGTTGAAATCGCTAGCACTGCAGACGAGGCCAGGGAACTGATCCGGAACTCCCGGTTCGCCTTGATCTTGTGCGACGCGCGGGACCGCGAGCTGGGCGAGTGCAAGCGCTTACTCGAGACAGCGCGCAGCCAGAGCTACCACCCTGCTACGGCGCTGCTGCGGGTCAATTCGGAGTCGGGCGGCGAGTCGGACGCGAGCGAGGAGATGCTGATCGAGACGGTCGACATCCCCGAATTGTTAACTCAAGTCGCGGAGCTGATCGGGCAAAGGCGCGCGCGCCGGACCGCTCGAGTTGTGGGCTGACACAGCGAACGGTTCGAGCGGCGGCCGTGCGACCGTCAACCGGCGAGGATTTCTGGCTGGCGTCGCGGCGGCGTTGCTTTCCGGTTGCGCTTCCCGCAAGGCCCCCAACATTCTCTTCGCGCTCGCCGACGATCAATCCTACCCGCACGCCGGAGCCCTGGGCGATCCGCTGGTGCGGACCCCGGCCTTCGATCGCGTCGCGGCCGAGGGCGCGCTGTTCACGCATTCCTTCTGCGCTTGCCCGTCGTGCACTCCTTCGCGCAGCGCGATACTGACCGGGCGTCATATCTGGGAGGTGGGGGAAGCGGGCGTACTCTATGGAACGCTGCCGCCCGAGCAACCGCTGTTCACCCACGGGCTGGAACGCGCCGGCTATGAGCTGGGCTGGACCGGCAAGGGCTGGGCTCCGGGCGACTGGGCCGCCGCGGGGCTCGAATCGAATCCGCTGGGCGCCGAGTTCAACCGGATCAAGGTTCCGGCGCCGCCCGCGACGGGCCTCGACGAGCGCGACTACGCCGCCAACTTCGCGGCCTTCCTCGCCGCGCGGTCGCCCGATAAGCCGTTCTTTTTTTGGTACGGCTGCACCGAGCCGCACCGCGTCTACGAAGACGGCTACGGCCGGCGGCTCGGCAAGGACCCGGCGGCGGTCGAGATCCCCGCCTACTGGCCCGACGACCCGGTCGTCCGCGGTGACGTTCTCGACTACTACGGAGAAGTCGAGTGGTTCGACCGGCATCTGGCGCAAATGATGAGAGAGCTCGAGCGCTTGGGCGAGCTCGACAACACGCTCGTGGTGGTCACCAGCGACAACGGCATGCCGTTCCCGCGCGCCAAGGTCAATCTCTACGATCCGGGAGTCCGCATGCCCCTGGCGATGCGTTGGCCTGAGCGCATTCGCGCCGGGACGGTGATCGACGACTTCGTCAGCCATACCGACTTCGCGGCCACCTTCCTCGAAGCGGCGGGCGCGCCGGCCCAGCAAACGACCGGAAGCGGTTTGCTGCCGCTGCTGGACGGGAACCGCGAGCCGGATCGCGACTGCGTCTTGACGGGCCTCGAGCGCCATACTTGGTGCCGCCCCGAGGGCGCAACGTACCCGATGCGCGCGATTCGCACCGCGGACTACCTCTACATTCGCAATTTCGAACCGGACCGCTGGCCGACGGGCGGGCCGGACTTCATCTCGTCGAACAAGGAGCCGCACGGCGACGTCGACGCCTGCCCGACGAAAACGTTCTTGCTCGACAACGCCGAACGCTACCCGCGCGAGTACGCGCTGGGATTCGGCAAGCGTCCCGCCGAGGAGCTCTATCACCTGGCCTCGGACGCCGCTCAAGTGCGCAACGTCGCCGGCGATGCGGCGCACGCTACGGCGCAACAGGAGCTTTGGCGGAGGCTCGAGGCGGAGCTGACGAGGACTGCCGATCCGCGCATTCGCGGCGAGGACCCTTGGCAGGGCCACGTCTACCGCCAGACGATCGGCTTCGGAGCGACGTTCAATCGCAGCCTGCCGCTCGCGGATCGTGAGGCAGCCGCGGGCCGCGGCGCGCACAAGCCCGAGTAGTCAGCCGCGTTCCCAAGGCGCGCCGATGACCTTTTGGCGGGCGCGGCGAAGCAGGCCGCGAAACTTCAGATAGGCGTCGGTTCGCGGCCTGAACAACCCGTCGAACCAAAACGCGCTGCGCAGATAGTACGCGTCCAGCCGTTCGAGGCTCGCCGGCCGGGGCTCCTCGGGGAGGTAGCCGAGTCGAGTCGACAGGCCCGCGCGGAAGTGCTCGGCGACAACTTGCTCGAGGGCCGCAGACGCGGCGCCGTAAGGGTAGGCGAAGGTTTCGACGTTGCGGCCGATGCGGTCTTCGATGCGGCGCTTCGACTCCAGAGTTTCCGCCTTGGCGCGTTCGAACGAGAGCGCCGGCAGCGGCTTGTGGGTCATCGAATGCGCTCCGAACACGATGCGCGCGCGGGAGAGCTCCTCGATCTGGGACCAGCTCATCAGCTCGCGGTCGAGAAAGCTCGCCGGCTGGCCGCCCCAATCGGCGCGCCCGCCGCAAAGTCCGGGCACGATCAGCACGGTCGCCCGAAACCCCAAATCGAGCAGGATCGGGAACGCCTCGGTGTAAAAGTTAGCGTAGCCGTCGTCGAAGGTCAGCGAGACGGCCGGGCCGTCGTCGGGCGCATCGAGCAGGGCCGGAGGATGCAGCACATCGAGGCCGCGGCGGCGCACCGACTCGAGCTGCGCCCGCAACGCGGCCGGCGAAGTCGAAAGGATCGAACCGGAAGCGTCGATCGAGTGGTACGTGAGAATGGCGCGGGGCGATGGCATGCGAGGGGAACTCTCGAAGATAGCTCATGAGAGTAGAGTGAGGAGGGCCGCCGGGTGCGAGTTGCGATCAAAAGAACGGCGCCGCTGATCGCGCCGCGGGCCAGGGTTGAAGCCGGTTCGCTGCGAAAGGCGGCGGGTCTGGCGTTGCTGGCGGCGACGGCCGCGGCGGTCGCGCTCTGCATTTGGCTCTGGGCGGTCGAGCTCGACGCCGCGCCCCCTCCCCCGCTAGAGGGATTGGCGGCGCGTTGGCACGTCTGGCTGGTGATCGCCCTGGCGTCCGGCGCCGCCGGAGCGGCGGCTCTGCGCTCGCCTCAGCGGCCGACGTAGCGCGCGTAGAAGCTGCGCGCGGCGGCGATGTCGTCGACGCCCTTGATGATGGCGCGACCGTCGGAGAAGACCGTCATCTCACGAGGCGGCGCCACGAAGCGCAGCACGTATTCGTTCAGACGAACTTCGCCGAGGCCCGTCAGGCGGCGGCTCAGGTCGGCGAGATCAAGCGCAGCGCCGTTGCCGCGGATTTGCACCGCGTTGCGTCCGCACAAAACGGCCGAAGCGCTCTCGCGGCCTGCTTCGAGCCGTTCGAAGCGCCGTTTGCCGCAGACCTCGCAATCCGGGTCGGCGCTCGCGGCCGAGATCGTGCGGTGTTCGCCGGTCCATACATCAAGGGTCAGCAGTCGCAACTGCAAGGCGTCCGCGCGGCCGGCGAGGATCTTGATGGCGTCCGCGACCTGGTACGACGCCACCGCGGACGCGCAGACGTTGAGAATGCCGGCCGTGTCGCATGTCGGCAAGGCCCCGCCGGGAGGCTCGGGCAGCAGGCAGACCAGGCACGCGCCCCGGCCGGGCACGATCGGCGCGGTGAGGCCGTAGGATCCGACAGCGGCGCCGTAAATCCAAGGCACGCCGAGCTTGACCGCCGTCTCATTGACCAGATAGCGCGTCTCGAAGTTGTCGGTCCCGTCGAGGATGACGTCAACGCCCGACAGCAGTCTCTCGGCGTTGGCCGCCGTCAAATCGCACACTTCGGTGCGGATCGTCACGTCTGCATTGAGCGTCGCGAGCTTGCGCGCCGCCGCGACGGCTTTGGGCGCCGCTTCCGCCGCGTCTGCTTCATCGTAGAGCCACTGCCGCTGCAGGTTGCTTTGTTCGACGTAGTCGCGGTCGATCAGCAACAACTCGCCGACGCCGGCGCGCGCCAAGGCGGCGGCGTGAAAGCTGCCGAGGGCGCCGCAGCCGACGATCGCCGCGCGGCCGTCGAGCAGCCGTCGTTGACCCTGTTCCCCGATGGGCTCGAACAGGATTTGACGGGAGTACTTATCGAGATTTTCGGGCGGCGCCACAGTGTTCGAAAACCCCCTGTTGAGATGGTACCAACCGCGACTGGAAAGCCTTTCAGAGCAACGCCTTGTCGGCGAGGAGCGTCCTATAATGCCGGAAGCAGTGCGTTGCTTTTTCGGCATGTTGGCAGCCGCGCTGCTGGGCGTTCCCGCTTCGGGATTCGCGGCCCAAGCCGCCGATCTTCCGGAAGGCTTGGCGGTGGTCAATATTCGCTTCGAGCCTCGCACGCAGCCGTTGCCGGAATCGCGGCGTCGCGATTTGCTCGCCGTTCGTCCCGGCGAGCCGCTGGATCGAGACGCGGTGCGCAAGACCATCGCGGCGCTGTTCGCCACGGGCCGCTACGCGCGGATCGAGGCCGACGTCGCCCGAGAAGGCCCCGGAATCGCCTTGACATTCATCACCGAGCCCAATTGGTTCATCGGCGACGTCTCGATCGAGGGCGCGCCGAGCCCGCCGACTGAAAACCAGTTGGTCAACGCCACGGGCCTCAACTTGGGCGAGCTGTATACGCAAGTCAAGATCGCCGCGGCCATGCAAAACCTGCGCGATCTGCTGATCGAAAACGGGTTTCCGCGGCCCTTGATCGACGTTGACGCCAAAGAAGCGGCGGAGACTCAGCAGGTCGACATTCGCTTTCGAGTCTTTCACCAAGAGCGCGCCGGGTTCGGATCGGTTCTGCTCAGCGGCGACTCGCAGCTCACGCCGGAACAGGTCCGCCAGATCGCCGATTGGAAGCAGGGCAAGCCGCTCACCGCCGAGCGAGTCGACGAAGGCCTCAGCCGCATCGTCGAAAGCCTGCACGAAAAGGATTACTGGCAAGCCGACGCGACGCTCGCCACGCGCGACTACAACCCCGATCAACAGGTGTTCGATCTGGTCGCGAAGATCGAGCGCGGGCCCAAGGTTCTGGTGCGCGTCGAGGGCTATGACCTTGCAGAAAAAAAGAAACGGCGCTTGTTGCCGATTTACGAGGAGGGCGCGGTCGACGACGATCTGGTGCTGGAAGGCTCGGAGAACCTCAAGAACTACCTGCAAAACGAGGGATATTTCGAAGCCCGAGTCAGCTACGAGATCGAGAGTCGAACGCCCGAGCGGATCGACGTCGTGTATCGCGTTGAGCCGGGACCGAAGTCGAAGCTCGTGGCCGTGGAATTCGAGGGCGCGCATTTCTTCGACCGCGAGACGCTGTTCGAGCGCATCGCGATTCAGCCGAGCGGCTTCCAGTTCGGCGGCGGCCGCTACAGCGACTCATTGCTCACGGCCAGCGTCAACGCCATTCGGAGCCTGTATCTGTCGAACGGTTTCCGCGACGTCGTCGTCGCAGCGCAGCTCCAGAACGGCTCAGGAGGCAAGAGCGGTCGGGCGCGGGCGGTCTTCAAGATCACGGAAGGACAACCGACCTTCGTCGAAAACCTCCAGGTGACGGGCATGGAGCAGTTCCCGTCGGGCCGCGAGAACTACCGCTTCACATCGGCCGAGGGCCAGCCGTTCAGCGAAGCGAGTGTGGCGTCGGACCGCGACCGCATCCTCTCGGAATACTTCGACGCCGGCTACCAGGACGCTTCGTTCGATTGGAGCGTCGAGCGGGGCAGCTCCGACAACTCGGTCATCGTCCACTACACGATCAACGAAGGCGAGCGGCTGTTCGTCGCGCGCACTTTGGTGTCGGGCATCGAACACACGCGCGACCGGCTCGTCCGGCGCCAGATTCTCGTGCGGCCCGACGACCCCTTGTCGCAGAGCGCCATGTTCGACACGCAGCGGAGGCTGTATGATTTGGGCGTCTTCAGCAAGGTCGACATCGATCTGCAAAATCCGGAGGGCGACGAGCGCAACAAGACGGTGCTGGTGCAACTCGAAGAAGCTCGCCGTTGGACGTTCGGGTTCGGCGGCGGCGCGGAGTTCGCCCGCATCGGCGGCTCCACGGTCGACGTCGCTTCGCCGGTCGGCGACGCCTCGTTCTCCCCGCGCGTCACTCTCGAGGTCAACCGCATCAACTTTCGCGGCAAAGGGCAGACGGTCAGCTTTCGATCGCGCGTCTCGAACCTGCAGCAGCGCGCGCTGGTGACCTACGAGAACCCGCACTTCACCGGGTCCGACAAATGGAAGATGACGTGGAGCGGACTGTTGGACACCTCCCGCAACGTGCGCACCTTCACGGGCCGCCGGCTCGAGGGAGCGGTGCAATGGGAGCACCGGCTGAGCAAAGCCTCGACGGGCCTGTATCGCTACACGTTTCGGCGCACGAGCATCGACAGCGATTCGCTGCAGATCACCCCCTTGTTGATCCCGTTGACTTCTCAGCCCGTGCGCGCGGCCTTGATTTCCGGCACCTACATTCAAGACCGCCGCGACAACCCGACCGATTCGACGCAAGGGATGTTCAACAGCGTCGACTTGAGCATCGCCTCGGGATTGTGGGGATCGCAACCGGACTTCTTTCGCTTCTTGGGGCAGAACAGCACCTATTACCGGATTGGCCGCCGCATCGTTTTCGCCCGCACGACCCAGCTTGGCCTGATGGGGCCGTGGGGCGATCAGTCGGCGCTGGCGAACGCCGCGGCTCCCGTCTTCTCGACGCCCGACCCGCGCATCCCCTTGGCCGAGCGCTACTTCGCGGGCGGCGCCAACTCGCACCGCGGCTTTCCGATCAACCAGGCCGGGCCACGCGATCCCACCACCGGCTTTCCCATCGGCGGCGGCGCGCAACTGCTCAACAGCCTCGAGCTGCGGTTTCCGCTAATCGGTCAAAACATTGGAGGCGTGCTGTTCCACGACGCTGGAAACGTTTATTCCAAGCCCAGCCGGATCAGCTTCCGCTCCAAGCAGTCCAGCGTGACCGGTCCCGACGGCTTCAAGATCTTCGACTTCGATTACATGGTTCACGCCGTGGGCTTCGGACTGCGCTATCGCACGCCGATCGGACCGGTCCGCGTCGACCTGGCGTACAGCGTGAACCCGCCGCGCTTCATCGGGTTCGACGGCACCCGCGAAGAGCTCTTGATGGGAACCGGCGTCGTCCGCGAGCAGCGCATCTCGCACTTCCAGTTTCACTTCTCGCTGGGGCAGACGTTCTGATGACGAGGCGGCTCCACATCGCGGCGATTCTCTGCGTTTTGTCGCTCTCGATTTGCCGCCTCGGCCAAGCGGAGATCATCGACCGCATCGTCGCGATCGTCGGCGACAAAGAGATCACCTCCAGCGATGTCGAGCGGCAGCTTCGTCTGGAAGCCCTATTCGACGATCGGCCCGTCTCGCAAGGCGCTGAGTCGCGGCAGGCGGCTCTGGACCGTCTGATCAACCAAACGCTCATCGCCCAGGACGTCCGATTGTCGGGCCTGCCGCCGCTCACCGAGCAAGAACGCAGTCAAGCCCTGGCGGAGCTGCGGCGCCAAGGGTTCGGATCGTTGGCCTTTGAAGAGGGTCTCGGGCGCTACGGCCTCGCGGTCGCGGAAGTCGAAGATTTCCTTGCGGCGCAGATTCAGTTCAGCCGCTACCTGGCGTTCCGGTTTCGCAGCGGCCAAGTCGTGACCGACGGCGAGATCGAATCGCTCTACCGCGCGCGCTACGGTTCCGCGGCGTCGGCGCCGCCGCTCGACGCCGTGCGGGAACAGTTGCGGGCAGAGGCGCTCGACCGCAAGGCGACGGAATTGCTCGAACAGCGTGTGCGACAAATGCGCGCTGAAACCCGTGTCGACCTGCTCGATCCGATCGAGCGCCCCGGAGGCGCTGGATGAAGCTCGTTCGCGGCTGGAAGGGATGGGTCGCGCTGTCGGTCGTGCTCATGCTGGGCGGTTGGGCGGCGGTGGAGCTGACGCTGCGCAGCGACTGGTTCGCCGAGAAGTTGCGGACGCGGGTTGTGGCCGAGCTCGAGCGCGTGAGCGGAGCCAAGGCGGAGGTGGCGGCGGTGCGCTTCGACCGCGCCGCGGGACGTGTCCGCATCGAAGGAATCGCGTTGCGGACACAGGACGGCGCCGAGCCGTTCCTCGAAATCGGCGAGACCGAGACCGCCGTCTCCCTCGACATGCTGCTCGGATCGCTCGAGCGCCTGCCCGCATTGCGCCTGAGCGGGTTGGTCGCCAGGGTGGTAATCGACGAACAGGGCGGCTGGAATTGGCCCCCGAGGATTGCGGAGAGCCTCGAAGCCGGCGGCGAATTTCGCGTGGAAAGCCTCGACCTGCAGGATGCTCTGCTGCTCGTTGAAGGGCGGCCGTTCCACGTTCGAGCCGCCGCCGAGGGGCTCGAAGTGCAGGCTCGGGATTCGGCGGACGGCGCCTGTTATGCGGTCACGGCGACGGCCGAGCGCTTCGCCGCCGAACGGGCGGGGTTCGCGGAAACCAGCGGACCTCTCGAAACGGACTTGAGCCTGTGCGGCTCCCAGGTCAAGGTTTCGCGCTTCGACTACCAGGCTCGCGACTCTAAGCTCTCCGGCTCAGGCGAGATTGACTTGAAGCCGACGCCGACGGCGCAGATCCGGTTCGAGTTCGACGGGCCGGTCGAGCGCTGGCTGCGGCCCAATCCCGAGGGCTTGAAAGTAAGCGGACGCGCCGTTGCGTCAGGCGAGCTCCGCTGGAGCGCAGACGATGGGCTGCAATACAAGGCGGCGGCGTCCGCGGCGTCCCTGAATCTCGAAGCCCCTTTTGTCGCCGTCGAGAACGTCCAGTTGAAGGCGTCGGCGTCAGGCGACCTCGCAAGAGCTCGAGTCGAAAGCCTCGCGATTGGCGCCGCGGGAGGACTTCTGACGGCGAGCGGCGGGATCGTCACGCCCTTCGATAGTCCTCGCGTCGAGCTCGAGGGCGAGCTTTCCTCGCTGCGGCTCAAGGAGATTTTGAGGATCATCGCAGAAGCCCGCGACGCGCCGAGCTTGCCTCCTTCGCCCTGGGTCTCGACCGTCTCGGGGAACTTCAAGGTTTCGGGGTCCGCGCCGGCGAACCTCGAAAGCTCGGCGGACCTACGATTGAGCGCGCCGGAAGGCGTTGCTGGCCCGGCGCTCGAGGGGACTGTGGCGCTGTCCTACAGCGGGGCGAACGACATTTTCGAGTTGCATACGCTGGGCCTCACGGGTCCCGGGGTCCGACTCTCGGCGCGCGGGGACGTGGCGCGCGATGGAACCTCCCTGCTCGACGTGGCGTTGCGCGCCGACGCTCCCGACCGCGTGGAAACGATGTTGAACTTGACCGGCAGGTCGCTCGAGGACTTTCCCTTCAAGCTGCGAGGCGGCGTGAGCTTTGACGGCGACGTGACAGGCAAGCTGCGGTTGCATACCTTCGCGTCGACCGTGAAGGGGCGGCTCGAAACCGGACCCATCCAGCTTCTGCGTTACGACTGGGACAGCCTGCGTTCGGATGTGCGCATCGATTCCGACGGCCTGCACCTCGAACACGCCAACCTCAAGGACGGCGACGGTCTCGCGGTGTTGGACGTCGACTTCCAGCGCGGCGATCTCGATGAGATGCGCGAATGGCCGCTGCGCGGGCGCATCGAGGGACAGGGGTTGGTGGTTTCGAAAGCGGTGACGGCCGCGGATCTGCCGGTTCCCGCCACGGGTTCGCTTGCCGGCCAGGCGACATTGGCCGGCTCGTTGGCAGCCCTGGAGGTCAACATCGATTTTCGCGTCCGCGACGGCGATTTGGCGGGCATGCGCTTCGACGAGGTCACGGGGTCGGCGCTCGCGGCCGCGGGCCGAGTCGACGTGCTGAGCCTCAAGGCGACGCGCGCCGCGGCGAGCCTCGAGGGAACGGGCGCTTACACTCGCGAGCCGCGCGCGTTCCAGTTCGACGTGCGGGGCTCGAAATGGAATCCGGCCGATTCGGGGCTGTTCGAAGAGCGCACCTTGAAGCCCGCCGGCGACCTGTCATTTGCTCTCAAATTGGTCGCGGCGCTGGCGCCCGAGAACGCGACCGATCGCCTGTTCAGCTCGCTTCAAGCAGAGGGCTCATGGCAGCTCGCCGACCTCGAGATAGGCGGTCGAGACGCCGGCTCTTGGACGGGGAAGATCGCCACCGAAGGCGACTTGGTGCGCTTCGATCTTTCCGGCTCGTTGCTGCAAGGCGCAGTCAGCGGATCAGGCGAAGTGAAGGCGGAAAACCTCCTGCTTCGGGCGAACCTGACGTTCGACGGCTTCGCGCTGGAGACTCTGACCGCGGCGGCGGACTTGCCGCTCGAACAAGTGACGGGCTCGGTGGCGGGCTCGGCTTCCATCCAAGGGCCGCTGACGAACCTGGAAGCCGTGACCGGCGAGGGAGAGCTCCGCAAATTCGAGGCGCAAATCGCCGACATCCCCGGCGCTGCTCGCGGTTACTCGCTTTATAACCCATTTCCGATGCACTGGTCGTACGCCGGCGGCCGCTTGCGTTTGGAGCATATGCGGCTGCAAGGCGAAGGGACGGACGTCGAGGTTGACGGGGACATCGGTCTCGCCGGCGAACCGCAACTCAACGTCAACGTGGACGGCGAGTTCAATCTGACGGCGCTCAACGGCCTCCGTCCGGGCCTGCGTACGGCGGGCCGATCCACAGTCGAGGTAAAGATCGAGGGCGCGCCGCGCGAACCCCGCGTGACCGGACGGCTCGACTTTCACAACGCCGACATTCGCTCCGACGTCTTCCCGACCGGTCTCGCCGGCCTCAACGGACAAGTCGTCTTCGACGGCCGCAACTTGCGCATCGAAAGCCTCGAGGCGACATCGGGGGGCGGCCGCATCGTGATGACCGGCGGCGGCCGGTTGTCGGGCGAGGGCGCGGAGTATCGCTTCGAAGGCCGCGTACAGGACGTCCGTCTGCGGTATCCGCAAAACCTGTCGAGCACGGTCGACGGCGACTTCACGCTCAGCGGCTCCATGGAGCGCAGCCTGCTCTCGGGAGAAGTGCTGCTCAAGAGGATGTCGACGAGCCGCGACACGACGCTCGGCATGTTGATCGACGCCGTGCAGGAGCCCACGCCGTCGCTGTCGGAGCCCAGCTTCTTGGAGAGCATGCAGATCAACGTGCACGTCGCCTCGGGACCGAGCATGAAGATCGACACGGCCCTGATTCGCGACATCGCCGCCGACATCGACCTGCGGGTGATCGGCACCTTCACGGACCCGTCCCTGTTGGGCGACGTCAACATCAACCGCGGCGAGGTGAGCTTTCACGGCTCGCGCTATACGATCAACCGCGGCAATATCGAATTTCGGAATCCCGTGCGCATCGAGCCGCTGCTCGATTTCGAGCTCGAGACGCGCATCCGGGCCGTCGATATCGCATTGATCCTGTCAGGGCCGGCGCGCAAGATGAATATCAGCTACCGCTCCGATCCGCCGCTGTCGTTCAGCGACCTGGTCAACCTGGTCGCCGTGGGCCGGGCGCCGACCACCGACCCCTTGCAGGCCTCGCAGCAGCGCGTCGAGCAGCAGTCGCTGTTCCAGACGGGCGCGAACAACGTTTTCGATCAGGCCGTGCGGCGGCCGGTTTCGCCGGGCCTGCAGCGCTTTTTCGGAGTCAGCCGTCTGAAAGTCGACCCTCAAGTCGGCGGCGCGGAAGCCAACCCCTCGGCGCGCATCTCGACCGAACAGCAAATCACCGACGATGTAACGCTGATCTACACCTACGATCTTTCGTCGGCGCAGCAGCAGACCGTGCGCCTGGAATGGGCGCCGAACCGGCGCTGGACGTTCGTGGTCACGCGCGACGAGAACGGCTTGGTGGGCTCCGACATCCTTTACCGGACGCGGCTGCCTTAGAACCGTTTCACGACCGCACCCCTCGGTGAAACACCTTAGTGAGGGCCATCCGGCCGCCCCTCTAGGTCCCTAAGGCGTGTCTCTTAGAGGCCCTACCCCGTATCCCCGATTGTGAGATGGAACTAACCGTGCGGATAATGTCGTAACGCTCCGCAGCGGGCATCCTCCGAACAGGTCAATTTTTTTGGGATCCGACGCCTTCACCGACTACTACGCCTTCTTGATGATCAGCCCGCAAGCTGATCGGGCGATGATTGAGTGGGCGGCGCGGCTGATGTTGACGCGCTATAGCGCCAAAAATCCTCATACCGCCGACGCCGAGAAGCACGAGCTCGTCAAGACGGCCTATCGCACGCTCGTCGAGGCGGAACGCCGAGCCGCTTACGACAAGCTGTGGGCGCAGCACGTGGGGACGCAGCAGCCCGCCTCGGAGGAGCCGGAAGGCTCCGAACCCGACGCGTCGGCGCCCGAGAACAGCGCCGAGCGCCGCGTCGGCAAGGGCCGCGGCCTGCCGCTCGAGAAGATCAACGCCGAGTTCACCGCCACGTTGGAAGACGCGCGGGTTCAGCGCCGCTTGCGGCAGGCCGTGCTAGCCGCCCTCTACGACGTGATCATCACGAACCCTCGCAACCCCGAGCTGGGCCGCGCGGAGATCGCACGGGCGGTCTGTTGCCGCGTGGACGATCTCGAGTTCTGCATGTGGTTCCTGCGCGAGAAAGAGCTCGCCAAGACCTCGAACTCGGGCCTTTACGCCATTACCTCGGCGGGCGTCGAGTGGGTGGAAGGAGGCGGCGTCCCGCACCTCTCGGAAGCGACAGGACCGCACATCGTGCCGGGCAAGCCCGCCGCCGCCGCAACGGAAGCGACTCCGCGGCCCGCGCCTGAAAAGCGCAAGGTCGTCTGAGCCGGCCGCTAATCTCACTCGCGATGCAGGAAGCGAAAGTCGCACCCTTCGTGCGCCTGCGTTACGCTTTCCAGAAATAGCTTCCCGTAGCCGCGGCGGTAGGCCGGCGGCGCGGCGATTCGCTCCGCCAGGCGTCGCTGGATTTCGTTGTCGTCGAGCTTGAGCGTGAGCTTGCGGCCGGGCACGTCGAGCTCAATCTCGTCCCCCGTCCGCACGGCCGCCAGCGGTCCTCCAATCGCCGCCTCCGGCGAGACGTGCAGCACATCGGTGCCGAAGCTCGTGCCGCTCATGCGGGCGTCCGAGATGCGCACGATGTCGTTCACCCCGGCGGCGAGGAGCTTTTTGGGAATCGGCAGGTGACCCCACTCGGGAAAGCCGGGGCCGCCATGCGGGCCGGCGTTTTGAAGCACCAGCACGGAGTTCTCGTCGATCTCGAGATCCGCGTCATCGATGTGCTTGCGGAGGGCCTCGATGCGGTCGAACACCACGGCCTTGCCGCTGTGCCGCAACAGGTGCGGCGACGCGGCCGTCTGCTTGATGACGGCGCCGTCCGGCGAGAGGTTGCCGTAGAGGATCGCCGTGCCGCCCTCGGGATTGAGCGGCTGATCGAGCGGCTTGACGAGCTTCCGGTCGGGTTCGGGAACCCCGGCCAGGTTTTCAGATAAATTCTTCCCGTTCACGGTCATGACGTCGCCGTGAAGCAGCGGCAGAATCTCCTTCATCACCGGCGGCAGACCTCCGGCGTAGTAGAAGTCCTCCATCAAGAATTCACCGGACGGCTTGACGTTGGTGATGAACGGCGTCTCGCGCGAGAGCTTGTCGAAGTCCGCCAGATCGAGAGGGACCCCGGAGCGGCGGGCGAGCGCCAGCAGGTGCACGACGGCGTTGGTCGAGCCCCCCACGGCCATATCGGTGCGCACTGCGTTTTCGAAGGCCTCGCGCGTGAGAATTTTCGACGGCCGCAGGTCTTCCCAAACCATTTCAACGGCGCGTCTGCCGCTGGCCTCCGCCAGCGCGAATCGACGCGCGTCGACCGCCGGGATCGCCGCGCCGCCGGGCAGCGTCATGCCCAGCGCCTCGGCCATCGACGCCATCGTCGACGCGGTGCCCATGACGGTGCAATGACCGTTCGACCGGGCGATGCAGCCTTCGACCTCCGCCCATTGCTCCTCGCCGATGCGGCCGGCGCGAAACTCCTGGAAGAGCTTCCGGCCGTCGGTGCCCGAGCCGAGCTGCTGCTCGCCCCAGCGGCCGGCCAGCATCGGCCCGCCGGTCACCATGATCGCCGGCACGTCGGCGCTCGCCGCGCCCATCAGTTGCGCCGGCGTGGTCTTGTCGCAGCCGGCGAGCAGCACGACGCCGTCGATCGGGTTCGCGACGATCGACTCCTCCACATCCATCGCCATCAGGTTGCGGAACAGCATCGTCGTGGGCTTCATGAACATCTCGCCCAGCGAGATGGTCGGAAACTCCAATGGCACGCCGCCGGCGGCCCAGACGCCGCGCTTGACGGCCTCAGCTACGCGGCGCAGGTGGATATTGCAGTTGTTGAGCTCGGACCAGGAGTTGCAGATCCCAATGATCGGCTTGCCGTCGAAGATCTCTCCGCCGTAGCCTTCCGAGCGCAGCCACGCTCGGCGGGCTAGATGCTCGTACTGGTCGCCTTGGAACCAGGAGTAGCTGCGAAGAGACTTGGGGTCGCGCATGAGCGACCAACATACCAGAGAGAAAGCGGCGGAGGGAGCGAGCGTCCGCTCCCCCTGCCCGTCAGGCTTTCGGGTAGACCAGCGTCATCGGATCGGGCAGCGGAATCATGTCGATACTCCCGTCCGGATCGAGCTTCTGGAAGCTGAATTCGGGCTTGTCGGGATTGCCCGCCTTGATTTCGTCCGTCTTGCCTACCGCCAGAATCGCCGCCTGCTCGGGCTCGAGGTATTTCTGCGCGACGCGCAGGACCTCGTCGATCGTCACCGCGGCGATGCGGTCGCGATAGTTCTCCCAGTAGCCTTTTTCGCGTCCGGTGAACTCGTCGCTGGCGAACGTGCCTGCGATCTGCCCGGCGGTCGCAAAGAAGCGCGGAAAGATCTCGATGTTGTAGTTTTGCGAGACCTCGAGGTCTTGGGGCGAGACCTTCTCTTCCCGCATGCGGCGCATCTCTTCGAGCACGATCGTCGCGGCCTGCGCCGAGCGGCCGTTCTCCGATTGGAACGACGCGGTGAACAGGCCGGGATAGTATGTGCCCGCGGGGAAGCTCGAGCCGGCCGAGTAGGCCAGCCCTTCGTCCGAACGGACGCGCTGCATGATGCGTGACACGAAGCCGCCGCCGCCCAGGATGTAGTTCATCACCGCGACCGCGATGTGGTCGGGATTGGAGCGGGCGATGCCGAGGTGGCCGATCTGGACGTTCGCCTGATTGAGGTTAGGATCGTCCTTGTCAACCATGTAGACGCCCGGCACGGGAACGTGCGTCGGGGCCGGAATGGGCGGAACGTCGGCTACGCCCTTCGGCCAGCCGTCGGCCGTTAGAAACTCTCCGAGGCGCTTGACCATCTCGTCGGTGTCGAAATCGCCCGAAACCGCGAAGATGAAGCGCGACGGGTCGTAGTATTTCGCGTGCCATTCGCGCATGGCTTCGGGGGTGATCGCCTCGATCGTGGACTGTGTCGCCTCGCGCGCGGTGAAGTGATGGCCGCGCATCAAGCGGCTGAATTCGCGATGCGCGATCCCGCTGGTTCGATCGTTGCGCCGCTGCATGCTCTGCAGCGTCTGCGCGCGGGCCAATTCGAGCCGTTTCGGATCGAATCCCGGGCTCTTGAGCATGTCGAAGAACAACTCAAGGGAGCGATCGAGGTTTTGCTTCAGACTGTCAACCGAGGCGGAGCCCGATACGGCGCCGATGTCGGACCCGATGTCGGTGGCGAGAAACGCCGCCTCTTCATCGAACTCTCGCGGGGAGAGCGATGTTGTCCCGCCCGCGCGGATCTGGTCTCCCGTGAAGCCGGCCAAGCCGACTTGGGAGTCGGTCTCCAGATAATCCCCGGTCGGCAAGGTCACCGAAACCTGGACCAGCGGCAATTGGCGGTCTTCGACCAAATAGGCGACCGCGCCTCCGGGAAGCTCGCGCCGATATTTTTGCGCGTCGGGCGGGTCGAACTTCAGCGGCGGAAACTCGAGCAGCGAGGGATGGGCGGGAATCCCTTCCGCGCCGTACGCGGCCGCGGCGAACGCAGCTCCGGCGGCGGTCTTGAACCAGTCGCGTCGTCTCATTGGTTTGCTCCTTGCGCGCCGCTGGTTTGATCGGCGGGCTTGTCCATCCCTGGGGCTTTGAGAGAAGTCGGCTGCTCCGATTTCTGGTTGTAATAGGCGACGTTGCGATTCTCCGGCGTGAAGTATTTATTCGCGACGCGCCGAATGTCCTCGGGCGTCACGGCCTGCATGCGCTCGGAAAACTTGTTGATGTTGTCCCAGTGGCCTAAGCCCTCGTATTGCAGCAGTTGGATCATCAGGCCGGTCTTGGACTCGAGGCGCCGGAAGCTGTCGGCCAATTCCTGATTTTTGACCTTTTGCAGCTCCTTCTCGCCGACCAACTCCTTCTTGAGCACCGCGACCTCGTCGTAGAGACCCTGCTCGACCTTGTTCAGCTCGTTCGGCGGCCTGGCGATGCCGATCAACTCGAAATATCCGTCATATTTCAGACCGTTAACCGCCGCACCCGCCTGGGTGGCCACCTGCTGTTCGAGCACGAGCGACTTGAACAGGCGGCCGGTGCGGCCGTTGAGGATGCTGGCGAGCATCAGCAGCGGCGGTTCGTCGACATTCGCATCGGGCACGGTGTGAAAGCGCACGCGCACCATCGGCTGCGTCTCCGCGTACGCGATCAGGCGCTGCTCGGCGAGCTGCGGGACCTCTCGCGTGCGCATCGGCGGCGGCGGCTTCGCGCCCCGCTGCAAGCGGCCGAAGTATTCGTTGGCGAATGCAAGCGCCTGGTCGGGGTCGAAATCCCCCACCAACACGGCGGTGATGTTGTTCGGCGCGTAGTACATGCCGAAGAACTGCAGCGCCTCTTCGCGCGTGATGTTCTCCACGTCGCTGGGCCAGCCGACCACGGGCCAACTGTAGGGCGACGCCATCCAGAACATCGCTTCGAATTGCTCGTCGATCTTGCCGGTCGGCGTCGAGTCCGTCCTTAGGCGGCGCTCTTCGCGCACGACGTCGCGCTCGGAATAGAACTCCCGAAAAACGGGGTTCAGCAGCCGGTCGGACTCCATCCAGAACCACAGCTCGAGCTTGTTCGACGGCACGTTGACGAAGTAGGCGGTCAGGTCGTTCGTCGTGAAGGCGTTCATCCCCGAGCCGCCCTCGGTGGTGTAGAGTCGCGAGAACTCGTCTTTGAGGATGAGCTGCCGCTGCTCGGCCAGCAGTGCATCGAACTGGGCCAACAACTGCTTGTGGCGCTCGGTGCGGTTTTTCGGATCGTTCGGATCGTCGATGAGGCCGACGCGATACTGTTCGGTCAGCTTGGCCTCTTCCTCGCGGATCTGCGCCTTGACGGCGTCGAGCTGCTTGATGATCTCGAGGTCGCGGTTGATGTCGCGCGAACCGATCTCCTTGGTGCCCTTGAACATCATGTGTTCGAACAAGTGAGCGACGCCGGTGACTCCCGGGCGCTCATTGACCGATCCGACCCGGGCGACCCAGCCGCATGAGATGTTAGGGTCGCCCTTCCTTGGCACGAGCAGCAGCCGCATGCCGTTGTCGAGGACGTGCTCCTGGACATCGACATGCTGCGCCGAAGCCGTGATTCCAAACAGAAAGAGGGCGAGAAAGACAGAGAGTCGCTTCATAACGGACTGAATTGATTATGACGAGCGCGAGACAGGAATGGTTAACAAGACTTCGCCCGGCTCGCAATCGGACGCCAAAAGGAGCTTGCGACGAGAGTCTAGGGTGCTTGGACGGCCGGCGGAGCCGAAAGGTCTCGCACGATTCCGAAAACGCAATGGATGCCGCCGTTGTCGCTCAGGCCGGAGCGCGCGTTCACGGGAACGACTTCGTACTTGCCGCCCAGCTTGCGGCGCAAGTCGCTGTAGACGCGCTCTTCGAACTTGCCAAGTCCGAAGCTCGGGACGAAAAGCGTGCGGTCGAACGCCAACAGGTTCACGTATGACACGCCCGGCCACTCGCTTGCCACACTTGGAGCATCCAGGTGTGGCAGCCGCACGACCCGAAATCCGAGCTTGCGGAGCTGCCCGGCGACCTGATCGAGCTCGGCGGGTTTCCACCGTGGGCTGGCGGCCAATTGCCCTTCGACCAGTCCCAACAGCCGCGGGGCAAGCTTCTGTTCGAGCAAGACGCCGGCGGCCCCGTCGGCCGCGTCCCGCAACAGCTTCGGATCGGCTTCGAAGACCGTCGCGGCATATTCCTCATTGATGCAGCTTCGTTCGGGTCCGGGGCACGTGCGATCGGCGTAGGCCATCAGCTTCGAAACGACCTGCTCGTCGACCTCGGGCGCCACCGCCGGCAAGTCGCGGCGGATCGCGTCGACCTGCGCCTGCAGGTACGGCGAGTTGCCGGAGACGTCCCGGTTCCATGTGCTGAGGAACGCCGCCAGGCTGCGAAGACGCGGCGGGCTGCGCTTTCCGTAAAGCTCCACCAGAGCCGCGACGGCCGACTCGACCACCCGCGGTTCGTTGTGGACGGACTGTGAAACCACAGCGATGTCGTCGCCGGGCAGCAGAGCGACCAGATAGTCCGCATGCGGCCCCAGCGAGCTCAGGTCGACTGTCTCGTCGGCGCCGAACTCGGTTGCGAGCACGTAGGAGTATTCGGCCGGGTCGAGCTCCTCTCCCCAATACTCGCGCGCCGAACCGCCGTGGATCAGAATGGTCTGCGCGGGGTTTTTGGGATTGGCGATGACCTGCAAGTCCCCGCCTTCCCACGAGAGCTTGGAGGCGACGAACGACTCTTTGACCAACTCGTCGAGCAGCGGACGGAACGTGTCTCCGTCGGACGAGCGGCCCTCATACAACCGGCGCGGCACGAGCACTCGAAGCTCATCGCCCACATGACCGGCTTTGAGATGATCCTGTGACCAGGGATGGGCATCCTTGGAACCGCTGGCGCGGACCTGGATCGTCCGCCGACTTCCGGCGAAATGCCGCGCAGCCGCGTCTCTCCACGATTGCTCCGGGAAGACGCCGCCGACGCTGATCGTCAGATCGATCGCCTCGGGCAGTCGCGGCACGATGGACTCGACGACGTCCCAACTGTCGCCGATCGGCTTGCGACCGACGATGAAGCCGAGAGGATCCACCGTCACATAGAGCTTGCGGATGGGAAGGTTGTCCGGCGCTGCGCGAAATCCTTCGAGCGTCGGCTCGTAATAGACGTGGCAAGCGGGATAGCCGTCAAAGCGCTTGACAAGGCTGCTGAAGAAGTTGCGGCCGCGCGCGGTGAAGAATCTCTCGAGATCCGCCTCGGTCTTGGCGCAAGCGCGCCGGATCGCGAGAGGCTCGGTCGCCTCGGGAAACGCGCGGATGTCCGGGATGGGGACCAGCGTCACCCGGTCGTCCGCATCGGCGCCGTGCAGAACGGCCGCCGCGGTCAGGCAGAGGAGTATTCGTCTCGAGAGTGGAATCGACATCCTCGCCGGTCTCACTCTGAGCATATAAGCGAATCGGGGGCGGCGCCTCGCCGCCCCCGATGGGTTTACACGAACCGGCGGTCTGAAGCGGCTAGAACCGCACGGTCAGACCGAACTGGAATTGCCGCGAATCGTTCTCCGCCCCGCGCACCAAGCCGAAGTTGGCGTTGCTGACGTCGGAGACGGGGTTGCTGAAATGCGGCGTGTTGCTGAAGTTGAACGACTCGACCCGCAGCGTCAGATCGGCGCCCTCGTTGATGAACGCCAAGGGGAACCGCCGAAAGATCGAGAAGTCCATGTTGGCATAGCCGGGGCCGTCGATGATCTCGCGGCCGGCGTTGCCGAAGGTGTTCTGCGCCGGTACGGCGAACGCGGCGGTCGTGAAGAACGGGTCCGTACCGCTCGGGCCGGCGATGCCGCCGAGCGTCTCGGGAGTGCCGACCACATTCGCGCGTTGCTCATTGCCGGGGGCGTTGAGCGTGGAGCCGGCCGCCGTCACGGTAAACGGCTCGCCGGACATCAAGCTCAAGATGCCCTGCACTTGCCAGCCGCCCAGGACCCAAGCGCCCGGACCGGCTTGCAGGAACTTCTTGCCCTTGCCGAACGGCAACTCATACTGGTAGCTCTGCACGAACGTGTGGATGCGGTTCGTGCCCTCGCGGCCGCGGTTGGATGCGAATTGTCCGATCAATCCCGGCACGCTGAGGCCGCCGTCGTCGTCGGTGTAGTTGATGCCCTTGCCCCAGGTGTACGCCGTCGTCAGCCCGAAGCCGCTCGAGAAGCGGCGATCCACCTTCACCTGCAAGCCGTTGTAGTAGTTGTGGGTGCCGATGTTGGTGGTCGTGTCGTTGGTGCGGCCGTACAGGAGGTTCAGCGGCCGGCTGCCGTTGCTCGTTCCCGGCAGCATTGCGGCGTTCACGTTGTAGCCGCTCTGGTCGTTGACCCCGTGGTTGCCGACATAGGCGAGGTCCAATACCAAGCCGGCTACGAGCGTGCGTTGCAGAGCGAAGTTCCAGCTCTGCACGTAAGGCCGAGCTAGATTCAGGGGCACGTTCGTCGAAGTTTTGCTTCGCGAACAGCGCGTTCTGGGGAAGGCTCAGGTCGATGATCCCGGTGTCGGGAATCGGGAATTCCTGGAAGGCCGGGAAGCCCGCCGCCATCGAACCCGAAGGCGTGAACGCGTTCGGCGCCACGAACGAGTTGTTCTGCTGAACCGGGAAGTTGAACTGCGCCATACGGCGATTGACGTAGCTCACGCCGTAGCCGCTGCGCAGCACCGTCTTGTCGTTCAGGCGGTACGCAAGGCCGATGCGGGGGCCGAAGCCGCGGTTGGCGTCGTTGACGCCGTTGTTGTTCGGACGCCCGCCGATGCCGTTCAGCTCGAGCGTGTTGTTCAAGTAGTTGAAGTTCGAGTAGCCGCCCGGGAAACGGGGATTCGACGCGTTCTCTTTCTCCCAGCGCAGTCCGAGGTCCATCGTCAGCTTGGGCGAGAGTTGCCACTTGTCTTGGACGTAGCCCGCCCAAATCAACTCGCGACGGGCCGGAAACTGAATCGCCAGATCGCGGCCGTTGACGTTCGGCAAGTCGAGCAAGAACGAAGCCATGGAATTGCCGATGCCGCGCGCGGTGTCTTCCACCGTGCCGGTCTGGCCGCTGTTGAATTCAAAACGCCCGCGCGGGTTGAAGGTCTGCGTTTGCAACAGGTCATTGCGCTCGCGGCGCATCTCGAAGCCGAAGCGGACCACGTGATTGCCTTGCGTCTTGGTGAAGTTGTTCACCAGGCCAAAGAACGTCACCGACCGCGCCCAAGGCAGAGACGGCGAGAATCCCACCACCGGCGTCGTGAAGCCGTCGATGCGGATCTCGCTTAAACCGCTCGTCCACTCATCGAGGTTGACGCCCGGAATGCCGATCTCTTCCGACGTTTTCAAACCGCGGTCGGAATTAATAGCGTCGTTGCGGTTGCGCACCATCCCGAAGCGGCTCTCCCAGACGAAGGTCGGCGAGATGATGTGCGAGTAGGAGATCATCGGGCTCTGCGTCGTCGCCGGACCCGATCCGGCGAAGCCGCCGTTGCGCGGTCCGCCGTAGATGCCGCAGTCCGGGCCATAAAGACCGCAGTCGATCACTTCCGCTTTCTGGCGGCTATACCGCAACGTGAAGCGGCCGTTGTCGCTGACGACCCAGTCGTACTTCAAGTCGAAAGCATTGATGTTCTTGATGCGGACGACGTTCTTTTCGAGGTTCGCCGAGCCGGCGCCTCCGGAGCGCGTGGGATCGGGAATGAAGTCGATGATTCGCTGCGCGATCGGGCTGATGCGGCTCTGCGGAATGATGTTGTTGGCGAAAGCCGTGCGACCCTTGCCGCTCGCATCGCCGGTCTGCGGGTCATAAATTTTCTTCGACTCGCCGGAGAAGTCGCCCACGCGGAACGGCAGCGTCGGAATCGAAGGCTGGTTGACTTCGCCGAAGTGGTCGCGGCTGCCTTGATAGTCGCCGAACACGAACATCTTGTTCTTGATGATCGGGCCGCCGAGCGTGAATCCGAACTGGTTGTAGACCGTCGGCGCCTTGCTGGACGCGAAGACCTGCCGCGCTTGGGCGTTTTCGTTGCGGTGGAACTCGAAAGCGCTGCCGTGAATCTCGTTCGTACCGGAACGCAATGTCACGTTCACGACCGCGCCGCCGGCGTTGCCGAACTCCGGATCGAAGTTGGACGTCGAGATGTCGACCGTCTGAATCGCCTCGACCGGCGGCACCAACGCCGTCAAGTTGCCGTTGTCGATCTTGTTCTCGATGCCCTCGATCTGGAAGTTGTTGAACTGCCGACCTTGGCCATTGACGCGCACCGACAACGAGTCTTGCGAGTTGTAGAACTGCGAGTGCGGACGGAACGGCCGGCCCACGCCGGGAACCAGCGTCAACAGGCCTTGGTAGTTGCGGTTGTAAAGCAGCGGCAACTCCTGCAACTGCTTCGTCTCGATCTTGGCGCCCGTGTCGGCGCGATCCGTCTGCAGAATCGGCGCGGCGCCGGTGACGGTGATCGTCTCGGTGACAGCGCCCGCCTGCAATTCGAGATTCACGCGTACGGTCGTGTTCGGCTGCAAATCGATGCCGCCGCGCAGCGCCCGATTGAATCCTTCCACTTCCGCGGCGACCTGGTACATGCCCGGGTCGAGGTTCGGAAAGACGTACAGGCCGCTTTCATTTGTCTCGACCTGGCGCGAGTAGTTCGTGTTCGTTTCTACGATGGTGACTTGGGCGGCTGGAATCACTGCGCCTGAAGTGTCCGTGATCGTGCCAAGGATCTGCGCTTTCAGGACCTGGGCTTGAGCTTGCGGCGTCAGAGCCAGCAAGAGCAGCGCGGCGATGGAGGCGACCGACAGGACGCGCATCGTTTTAAACATCCGACTTGAATTAATTCCGTGCGTGGCGAGGCACGCGAGCAACCTTAAAGGCCTCATTGCTGTCCTGACCCCCTGACAAGCGCGGACCGGGCCAACAGTGACCGGCTATGCGCTTCACTTTCACCAATCATGGCTGCCGGGGGGTTTACTTGATATCGCTCCGCCGGCGCAAGTTTCCTGCCTATTTGGCACTAGCGGATTGGTCGCCGCGGGCGTCTACTCAGATGACCAAAAGCGCCCTAGTGAGGCCTTACGACGCACGACAAAACAAAGGGCGGCGACCGTTGACGGCCGCCGCCCTAAAGGGCTCTGGAGACTCGGCGCGTCCTTAGAAGCGCAAAGTCAGCCCGATCTGGAACTGGCGCGCGTCATCGCTCGCGCCGGTGACGCGGCCGAAGTTGGCGTTGCTGACGTCGCCGTTCGGGTTGCTGAAGTGCGGCGTGTTGGTGAAGTTGAACGACTCGACGCGCAACGTCAGGTCGCCTGCTTCGCCGAGCTGCGGAATCGGGAACCGCCGGAAGATCGAAAAGTCGATGTTGATCAGGCCCGGACCGTCGACGATCTCGCGGCCGGCGTTGCCGAACGTGTTCTGCGCCGGTACGGCGAAGGCGTCCGTGGTGAACCAAAGGCCCGTGCCGTTGGGGCCGGCGATATCACCGATGCGCTTTGGCGTGCCGACCACATTCGCACGCTGCTCGTTGCCTGGCGCGTTGAGCGTCGAGCCGGGCGCCGTGATGGTGAACGGTTCGCCCGACATGGCGCTCAGGATGCCCTGCAGCTCCCAGCCGCCCAGAATCCAGCGTCCCGCTCCGGTCTGCAAGAAGGGTTTGCCCTTGCCGAACGGCAGCTCGTACTGGTAGCTCTGGGTGAAGATCTGCTTGCGGTCGGTGCCCTGCCGGCCCTTGTTGGTCATGAAGTACTGCAACAGACCGTCGACGGCAAGGCCGCCGAGGTCGTCGGAGAAGTTGAGCGCTTTGGCAAAGGTATAGGCCGTGGTGAGTCCGAAGCCGCCCCGGAAGCGGCGGTCCAGCTTCACCTGCAGCGAGTTGTAGTAGGTGTGCGTGCCGAGCGTAGTGTTGGTGCCCTGCGTGCGGCCGAAAGGCCCGTACAGGATGCGGCCCGCGTTGCCGGCGCCGATCTCACGACCGGCGTTAACGTCCAAAGTGGTCTGATTGTTGACGGCATGGTTGGCGACATAGGCCATGTCGAGCACAAAATTCGCGGCCAACGAGTGCTGGATCGCGATGTTCCAGCTCTGCACATAGGGCCGCGCCATATCGAGCGGCGTGTTGCCGAAGTTCTGCGCCGCGAACCCCTCGTTCTCGGGCAGGTTGAGGTCGATGATGCCCGTGTCGGGAATCGGGAATTCCACGAACGCCGGGAAGCCTTGCGCCATCGAGCCCGCCGCGACGAACGCATTGTCGGCGTTGAACTCGTTGTTCTGCTTCACGGGGAAGTTCTGCTGACTCATGCCGCGATTGATGTAGCTGATGCCGTAGCCGGCGCGCACGACCGTCTTGTCGTTGACGCGATAGGCGAGGCCGAAACGCGGTCCGAAGCCCTTGTTGGCGTCCGCCAGGCCGTTGTCAAAGGGTCTGCCGCCGATGCCGTTGAGCTCGAGCGTGTTGTTGAGGTAGTTGTAGTTCGAGTAGCCGCCGGCGAAGCGCGGAACGGAGGCGTTCTCCTTCTCCCAGCGCAAGCCGATGTCCATCGTCAGTTTCGGCGTGATCTGCCACTTGTCTTGCATGTAGCCGGCCCAGATCAGCTCGCGGCGCGTCGGGAACTGCACGTCGATGTCGCGGCCGAATTGGTTCGGAACGTCCAGCAGGAAGCTGGCCATGGCGTTGCCGATGCCGCGGTTGGTGTCTTCCACCGTGCTGGTCTGACCGCGCTCGAACGAAGAAATGTCCGCGCGGGTTGAACGTCTGCGTCTGCAGCAGGTCGTTGCGCTCACGGCGCATCTCGAAGCCGAAGCGGATGACGTGGTTGCCCGTCGTCTTGGTGAAGTTGTTGACCAAACCGAAGAACGTCACCGAGCGCGCCCACGGCAGCGACGGCGAGAAGCCAACCACCGGCGAGTCGAAGCCGTTGATGCGGATGTCGCTCAGACCGCTGGTCCATTCGCTGATGTTGACGCCGGGAATGCCGATGTCGGCCGAGGTCGTCAGACCATGAGTCGGCGTTGATGGCGTCATTGCGGTTGCGCACGATGCCGAAGCGGCCTTCCCACACGAACGTCGGGGAAAAGACCTGCGAGTACGAAACCATCGGGCTCTGCGTGGTGGCAGGGCCGGTGCCGTTGAAGCCGCCCTGGTAGGGGCCGCCGTAGATGCCGCAGTTCGGGCCGTAGATGCCGCAGTCGCGTCACCTTGGCATGCTGGCGGCTGTAGCGCAGCGTGAAGCGGCCGTTATCGCGTGACGACCCAGTCGTACTTGAGGTCAAAGGCGTTGATGTCTTTGATGCGCACCTGGCTCTGCTCGAAGTTGCGGTCGCCGGCGTCGCCGGGCCGGTTGGGCGCGGAAATGAAGCCGTCGATGGCGTTCGCGATCGGGCTGATGCGCGCCGAAGGGATCATGTTGTTGGCGAACGGCGTGCGGCCGGCCCCCGAGGAGTCTCCCGTCGCCGGGTCGTAAACCGTGGCCGATTCGCCTGAGAAGTCTCCCGCGCGGAACGGTAATGTCGGAATACGAGGCTGGGCGACGGTGCCCAAGTGATCGCGGCTGCCCTGGAAGTCGCCGAACAGGAACATCTTGTCCTTGACGATCGGGCCGCCCAGCGTGCCGCCGAACTGGTTGTAGACGGTCGCCGCCTTGCCGGAGGCGAAGACCTGGCGCGCCTGCAGATTCTCGTTGCGATGGAAGTGGAACAGGCTGCCGTGAATCTGATTGGTCCCGGAGCGAAGAGTGACGTTGACGACCGAGCCGCCGGCGTTGCCGAACTCGGGATCGAAGTTGGACGTCGAGATGTCGACGGTCTGAATGGCTTCGGCCGGAGGCACCAGCGCCGTCAGGTTGCCGTTGTCGATCTTGTTCTCGATGCCTTCGATCTGGAAGTTGTTGAACTGACGGCCTTGGCCGTTGACGCGCACGGCGAGCGAGTCCTGCGAGTTGTAGAACTGCGAGTGCGGGCGAGACAGCCGCCCAACTCCCGGAACCAACGCCAGCAGGCCTTGGTAGTTGCGGTTGTACAGCAGCGGCAGCTCTTGCAACTGCTTCGCTTCGATCTTCGCGCCCGTGTCGGCGCGGTCCGTCTGCAGAATCGGAGCGGCGCCGGTGACGACCACTGTTTCGGTCACAGCGCCCGGCTGCAACTGTAAGTTGACGCGAACGGTGGTGTTCGGGATGACGTCGATGTCCCCGCGAACCGCCGCGCTGAACCCCTCGAGCTCGACGCGGACCTCATAGAGTCCGGGGTCGAGGTTCGTAAAGATGTAGAGCCCTCTTTCATTCGTTTCACCGGATCGTGAGACGTTTTGATTGGTTTCCGTGAGCGTGACGGCCGCTCCCGGCACGACAGCTCCCGATGTATCGGTGACGGTGCCGAGAAGCTGAGCCTTCAACACCTGTGCTTGCGCTTGCGGTGCGCACATGAAGAGGACCGCCGCGAGAACAGCGGCGCTCATGGCCGCCAACTGAATCCGTGATACTTGTGATTTATTCATTCGCCACCCCTGGCGAGCGAGACCGATGTCGCTAGCAATTGACCTCAAACCATCCCTGCGGCGTTGGGCCGCTGGGAGCAAAAATTTGGAGCCCGTGCTCCTAGAATCTGAACTCGGGGGCGAACCGATGACGGCGCTAGTTCTAACGCACGACATACTTCCGTTTTTGTGTTCACCACTGAAACGGAACGGCAAGACAGTTGTGTTAGACCCCTGACACTTCGCTGACCGCCGACGGCATGCCGACCCGCTTTAGGTTCGACTCGGGCAGGGAAAGGCGGCTATCCCGTATTCACGGGATATTTCGGTGCGAAATTGTACTATCGCTAGGGTACGGTACCCCGCGAAAGGAGGTGAAAAGAGCCCTCGAATGGGATAGCGCGGCGCTGTTCGCAACCTGATACTGACCCTTAGGCGGCAGGCCTCGAGGCAACCGGACATAGGTTGTCGTGTCTGCCGTTTTTTGCAAAAGGAGAAGTACCATGGCAGACAAAAAGAAAGCCCCCGCAAAGAAGCCCGCTGCGAAGCCGAAGGCGCCCGCAGGCAAGGCGAAGAAGTAAGGCGAGAGCAAGAGCTTGGTTGAGGACGCCGGGAGCTCTGCGCCCGGCGTCAACGTTTTTGGGGGGCTTTTTCGACCTAGTCGATCAGGCCGTTCCTCATCGCGAAGCGCACGAGCTCCGCAATGGAATGCAAGTTGAGCTTCTCCATGATGCGCCCGCGGTGCGCATCGACGGTATACACGCTGATATTGAAGGCCGCCGCGATCTCCTTGTTGCTCCTCCCTTCGGCCAACTGCTGCAAGATCTCTCGTTCGCGCGCGCTGAGCACGTCGATCGGATCGCTGACGTGCTTGCGGTAGTCGGTTAGCACGGCGCTGGCGACTTCCGGGCTCAGGTAGGCGTCGCCGCGCTCCACTGCTCTCACGGCTTCGACCAGGTCCGTGTCCATGGCGTCCTTGAGCAGGTAGCCGGTCGCTCCCGCACGCAACACTTCGCGCACGTAAACGTGGTCCTTGTGAGCGCTGAGCGCGAGGACCTTCACCCGCGGATGCGTCTTCTTGATTTGACGCGTGGCGTCGATGCCGTTGAGGTCAGGCATCGCGACGTCCATGACGAGCACGTCGGGCCCTAATTCCGCGGCAAGCGAGACGGCTTCACGGCCGGTCGCGGCCTGTCCGACGATCTCAATATCTGCCTCGCCCGACAGGATCCGGGCGAACCCCTGCCGCACTAGGGTGTGGTCGTCGGCTAACAATATTTTGATGGTGTGAGTGCTCATTTTTGGCCACAAAAGGCGCCTTAACCGTAATCTTCAAGCCGGCTGCGGGCTTTGATTCCAACTCCAGCGAGCCCCCCGCAAGATGGGCGCGGGTTCGCATTCCAACCAAGCCGATTCCCGGCGAATTTCTAGGACTGTCTTGGAGTCCCTTGCCGTTGTCGGCGATCGTCAAGATGATCTCCGAGTCGCGCTGAATGAGGCGCATGTCGATTCGCTGGGCGCCGGAGTGGCGGGCGGCGTTGGTCAGCGCCTCTTGCGCGATCCGAAACAGGTGCGTCCGTTGCTCATCCGGCAACCGACTTTCGAAATTCGACTCAAAATTCGTCTGAATTCCGGTTCTCTGGCTAAACCCATCGGCCAGCCAGCGCAGTCCTCCGACGAGTCCGAAGTCATCCAGGATGTGCGGATGAAGGAGCTGCGAAAGCTCGCGAACGTTCTCGATCGCCTGAGCGGCGGTCGCCAAGCATTCCGCCTTGCGGAGGCCAAATGAGTTGGACGACGGATCGAGGGAGGAGATGTCGGCCTTGAGAACCGTAAGAACTTGGCCCAATTCGTCGTGAAGCTCATGAGAGAAGCGCCGCGCCGCCGCTTCTTGCCGCTCGAGAAGATATCCCGAGACGCGAGCGATCTCTTCGCTATTCTCCTTGAGCTGCGTAAACAACCCGGATACGAGCCGAAAAGCCGCGATGGCCGCCGTGAAAGCGAGCAAGAGCAGCAAACCGAATGTGATCAACGCCCTCTGCCGCAAGCTTTCCGACTGGGTGCGCAGGTTCGATTCCGCCTCTCCCGCTTCCCGCTCGCTGGCCGTGATCAGATCGCGCAGCGCTTCCATCGACTCCTCCTGGAGCCGCAATAGAACACTCGTGTCGTCAGCCGTGGGGAATTCGAGGTTGGCCCGGCGGTCCGCTTCCTCAAAGAAATGTTCCGACGCCGCGCGGTAGGCTTGCCACTCCCGCTCCAGCCCGGCCTCTTTAGCGACCGCCAAGGCTTCGGTCAGTTGCAGCCGCGATTCGGCCAGGGTGTTTTTCAGGTTGTCGGCGGGCAGTTCCTCGGGACGGTACATCAGCCGGTGCACGATCGAGCGAATGCCCGTTTGCACGCGCTGCACTCGTGCAATGAGGTGCGCCGCCTCGACGCGGTCCCTGGCGAGGCTGACCGCGCGCTCCCGCAGCAGCATTGCGTTCTGCGCGCCGAGGCCGGCGACGATCGCGACCAGGATCAGCAGAGCGGCGCATAGCAGACCCAGCGCCCGTAAACCGCGCTTTCGCAGTTCGTCGGGAGAGGCCCGCCCCCACGACCTGTCGAAACTTTCCATTTGACCCGCTCGGCGCTTACTGCCAAGACGGAAAAACGGCCTGAAGGTTACTCGTGACGTAATACCTCCAATGGTTTACGATCAAGCACTCGGAAGGTTGCCAGACGGCCCGCGACAGTCGCAATGACGGCTGTGGCGGCAATCGTCGCCAGGTTCGGAAGCCAGGCGAACTCGTATTGCGCGTCGAGCACCCGCTCGAGCAGGAGCGCGGAAAAACCGGAAGCCAGCAAACTTCCCATCAGACCAGCCGCCAATCCCAAGACCAAAAATTCCACGGAAAATATCCGTGCGACCCGGCGCCGCGTGGCGCCCAGTGTCTTCAGTATCGCCGTTTCTCGGATGCGCCGGAAGCGGGTCGCCATCACGCTCGACGTCAAGATGATCACCCCCCCGAGAATGGTGAACGCGGAGACGAACTGGACGACCAAGGCGATCTGATCCACCACCTGCTGCACGATACTCAATACGTCCGCCGCATTGATGACGAGGACGGTCGGAAAGCGCTCGAAGGCGTCACGCTGCAGATCGACCGCCTTGTCCGGCGCGATTCGGACGCCGCCGAAATAAACGGCCGGCCGCCCTTCGAGCGCCTCGCGGTTGAGCACGAAGGCCGCCGACGAAGTGGGCCGAATCGTCTCGACGCGGAAGATCGCTTTCACGGTCGCGGTCACCCGCTCCGCCCCGACCAGCCAACGGATCTCGGATCCCAGGTCGATCCCCAGGGTCTCTGCTGCGTCTTCGCGAACAGCGGCGTAGTTGCGGTCGGGCGACTCCTTCCACCAGGACCCGCGCAATACCTCCATCTCTTGCGGCCGCTCGTCGAACCAGCTCAGGCCGCGCGTACCGCGAAAGCGCCGCGTGCTGTCGTCGAGTTGCATGTCCTCTAGAGGAATTCCGTCGATCGTCTCCAGCCGCGCGGCCACGGACGGAATCAACTCGACCTTGTCCTCGACCCCCGGGTAGCTCTCGAGCATCCGCAGCAAGTCGTCGCGTTCCGCATTGGTCACGTTGACCAAAAAGACGTTCGGCATGTCGGGCGGAGCGCTGCGCGCCATCTGCGTCAGCACCGAAGACTGGATGAGATAGACCGACAGCGTGAATGTCACGCCGACGCCCAGCGCCACCAACACGGCCTCGGCGTGGACCCCGGGCCGGTGCAGGTTGGCGATGCCGTGCCGCAACGCCGTGGGCAGCCGAAACGGCAGCCACCCGGGCAGCTTTTTGAGCACGCGCAGCAGCGCCCACGCTGTCGCCGCCAGCACAACCAGGCTAACCAGCAGACCGCCGGCGAACCACAACCCCAGCCTCGCCGAATCCCCCAACCAGGTCGCGACCAGCGCCAGGCCCAGGACGATGACGGCTCCCGCGCCGAGCGACGTCCGGCGCTCCGCTAAGCGCTCGCGCCAGCCCTTTCGCATGGCTTCCATGTCTCGCCGGAAGATCAACGCCGGCTTGATGCGGCGAATGCTCAGCAGCGGCGGCAGGCTGAACAGCAGAGTCGTCAACACGCCGATCGAAAAGGCCTGCAGCGCCGCGACCGGCTGCCAATGAAGGTCCGGCGCCGACGGGAAGTAGTTCGCGATCAGCCGCGGCGCGCCCGCCTGCGCGAGAAAGCCCGCCAACAGCCCGAGCAGACTGCCGGCGACGCCAAGAGCAAGCGTCTGAATCAGGTAGATGCGAAGGATCTGGCTCGACCGCGCGCCGACGCACTTCATGATGGCGATCGTGTCGAGCCGTTGCTGCAGATGCGAATACATCGCCATCGCGACGCCCAGCGCCCCCACGATCATCGCGATCAAGCTCACCAGGCTGAGAAAGTTCGTAGCCCGGTCGAGCCCGCGGCGAATCGTCGGGTGGGTCTCGCGATAGTCGGCGATCCAGTATTTGCGGAACTTCTTCTCGAGCTCGGCGCGAGCCTGTTCGATCGTGATGCCCTCGGCCGGCATTTTGAACAGATAACGCTGCGCTGCGCGGCTCCCCAAAGCAATCAGGCCGCTGCGATCCAGGGCTTGGCGGCTGAGCATGACACGCGGCCCCACGTTGAGGCTCCCGGTCATGCGGTCGGGTTCCACGAGGATGACTCCGCCGACGCGATAATCCGCCCCGCCCAAGCGCACGCTGTCGCCGACCTCGACTCCCAAGCGCAGCAGCAGATCGTCGGTCACGATCACCGTTTTGTCGTCGAGCAAGTCCTCGAGATTCGCGGGCGGGCGCGTCTCGATGCGGCCATAGAAGGGATACTTCGAGGGATCGACCGCCTTCACCGAAACCATCAACGGCCGCGACGTCGTGTCGGACGACATCATCGAAACCGTTTCGGTGATCCAAGTTTCCTCGGCGCCTCCGGCCGTGATCGCGTCGAGAGCCGCCTGCTCCTCGGCGTCGGGCTGGTGATACATGCGCACCGTCAAGTCCGCCGCCATCAACTTCCGCGCGTCACGCAGCAGCATGTCGCGAAACGAGCTCGAAAAACCGCGCACGCCGCTCAGCGCCCCGACGCCCGCCGCCACGGCGAAAATCACGAACAGGAACTTGCCCGACGAGGCGCGCGACTCGCGCCAGGCGATCTTGAAGGCGTTGCGCCAGACTCGGCCGTTCATCGCGTCAACGGTCCCTGGAGGCCTCGACGCCGATCTCCGCCGTCGAGGCTTCGAAGGCCGACGTGAGCTCGTCTGAAACGATGCGTCCGTCCATGAGGGTGATCACGCGGTCGGCCTGGCGCGCCAGTGACGCGTCGTGCGTGACCAACACCAGCGTCGCGCCCTCGCGGCGATTCAGCTCCAGCAGCATTTCGAGCACATGCGCTCCGTTGGCGCTGTCGAGGTTGCCCGTCGGCTCGTCGGCGAGGATCAGGGGCGGCCGGCCGACGAACGCGCGAGCGAGCGCGACGCGCTGTTGCTCGCCTCCCGACAACTGCACCGGATAGTGGTCGTAGCGCTGCGAGAGGCCGACATCATCCAGCAGCTTGCGCGCGCGGTCGAAGCTTCCGTCGCCTTCTCCGATCAGGTCCAGCGGCAGCAAGACGTTCTCCTCGGCGGTGAGCGTGGGAACGAGCTGATACGACTGGAAGACGAAACCGATCTTGCGCGCCCGCAGCAGCGCCATCGCGTCTTCGTCCAGACCGCTGATCGCGGCGCCGTCGATTGCGACATACCCGGCCGAGGGCGAGTCGAGGCCGGCCAGCAAGCCCAGCAGCGTGCTCTTGCCGCTGCCGGAAGGGCCCTGGATCGCGACGAACTGGCCGCGCGGCACCGCGAAGTCGACGCCGCGCAGGATTTCGACCTCGTGGGTGCCGCTGTGGATGCGCTTCTCGAGTCCGCGCACCTCGAGAATGGGCTGGGAATTCGACACGGAGGGCTTACGAAATTTAGTATGGCATTTAGTGAAAGCGTCGCTTCCAGTCGCTCTGGCGCTGCTGGCGTTGTCGTGCTCGAGCGCACCCGCACCGGAGGCGAAGCGCCCCGCCGAGGCTCGCCCGGCCCCGGCCGAACAACCCAGTCAAGCGCCGTCCGGCCCCACCATCATCGCCTTTGGAGACAGCCTGACCGCCGGCTACGGCCTTGGTCCGGGAGAGTCGTATCCGGCGCGGCTCCGGCAGGAGTTGCAGCGCCGCGGCCTCGACTACAACGTAGTGAACGAAGGGGTCAGCGGCGACACGACGGCCGCCGCCCTGGCGCGGGTCGATTTGGCGCTCGCCCATCCCGACGCGGTCCTGGCGATCATCGCCGTCGGTGCGAACGACGGGCTTCGCGGGCTGCCGATCGACGGGATGGAGTCCAACATCCGGGCTATAATCAAGCGTTTTCAAGACGCGAGCGTCAGGGTCGTGCTCGCCGGCATGCGGCTTCCTCCAAACTTCGGCCCGGACTATGTTTCGGCCTTCGAGGCCGTCTATCCTAAGCTCGCTCACGAGCTCGACGTACCGCTCATGCCCTTCTTGTTAGACGGCGTCGCCGCCCATCCGGAGCTCAATCAAGACGACGGGATTCACCCGAACGAGAAAGGGGCCGTGATTGTCGCGAAGTCAGTGGCTGAATTCATCGCGCCGCTGCTCGAAAAGCCGGCGGAGCGTGCAAAATGACACGAAAGAGATCAATGTGGCTATTCGGACTGTTGGTGGCCCCGGTGGCGGTCTACGGCGCCTTGGCGGCGGTGAAGGGCCGCAAAGAGGCTCTCGCCACTTTATTCGGCGCCGTCGAGCGCGAGCCTGTGAATTTTGGAGCGCTTGTCCTGAAACCGACGCCGAATCAATATCTCGTTTGCCCCGAAGGCCTTTGCAGCGCCGCAGCGAACGCGACGTCTCCGGTCTTCGACGTTCCCGTCGACAAACTGGAACAAACTTGGCTGGACTTGATGCAGGATGAACCCAACGTCAGTCAGGTCGGCGAGGGACCGGAGCCGCGGCAGTACGATTTCGAGGTCCTAACGCCTCTGGTCCACTTTCCTGACACGGTGACGGTGCGCTTCCTGCCGCTTGACGGCGAGCGCTCGACGCTCGCCGTCTACAGCCGGTCGCACTACGGGAAGTCGGACTTCGGCGCGAACCACAAACGCATCAAGAACTGGATGGCCGCGCTCGAGGCGCGTGTCACTCGCTAGAGTCGGATGAGCCGACGGGGCGCTACTGCGCGTCGTCGCGACTGTACTTTTCGCGGATATCTTCCGGCAGGCGGTGCTCTTCCGAGCGCAGGAAATCGAGTTGGGGGAGGCCGACATCGGCTGGATCGATCGTTTCGATCGGAGCGCCGCTCTCGGTGCTCTGATCCTTCTCTTTCGCTCGGATTTCGCGGCGTTCCAACTTCTCGCGGCGCCGCTGCCGCTTCGCTACTTCACGTTGACGTTTCTGGAAGGTCGTACTGGGTCTTGCCAAAAATACCTCCTTGCAGGCGGTGGATTTTGGAGCCGGCGCTCCACACCACAGTATAGCACGCTCGACAAGCGTTATTTCAGACACAGGGGTCCGAATTCCGGACGGATCGCTACTCCGCGCCGCCCTGATTGCGCGGATACTTCGAGCGCTCGTCGGGAGGAAGTCGATTCTCCTCCGAACGGATCGAATCGAGTCCGGGAAGGCCCAAGTCGGCGGGATCGATAGCCTCGATGGGCGCGCCGCCCGACTCGGCGGACTGAACCTTACGGTGCTCCCTTTTCTCGTCTTTGAACTTGCGCTTCTCGCGTTTAGCAAGCTCGCGTTGACGCTTTTGAAAGCTGGTGCTGGGTCTAGCCAATCGGTTCGTTCCTCGTCCGTCGTTCAGCCGTCCCGCTCCGCACTATAGCAGATTGAAGCCTCAAACCCCCGCCAGACAGCGTTTAGACGGACGCCGCGGCGCCCTTCACGGGCGCCGGCTGATAGACGCAGCGCGGCTCCTCGGCCATGTGATCTCCGGTCACCGCGAACGCCCGCGCCCGCGACCCGCCGCACAGATTGTGGTACGAGCAGACGCCGCATTTGCCTTGGAGCTGCGAACTGTTCCGTAGCTGACGGAACAGCGGCGCGTCGCGGTAGACCTCGAGCAAGGAGTCCGTGCGCACATTGCCGGCCTTGAGCGGCAGGAAGCCGCTCGGAAAGATGTCGCCCGTGCGCGAGATGAAGACGAACCCGCGCCCCGCATTGACGCCCCGCATTCGCGACATCGGCCCCGCGTGCGGCGCGGGGGCCGCATGCTCCTGTTGGCGCTTCCGGGCCGTGAAGCGGCGATAGTGCATCGCCTCGGTGGTCTTGACGACGAACGGCGCCGACTTCGACAACCGATACAGAAACTCGAAGACTTCCTCGTACTCCTCGCCCGTGAGCTCGTCTTCCTGCTTCCCGCGGCCGGTCGGAACCAAGAAGAACACGTCCCACATGGCGCATCCGAGGCGCTCGACGAAGCGGGCGATTTCACCCAGACGTTTGACGTTATGCCGCGTCACTGTCGTATTGACCTGGGTCTCGAGCCCGATTCTTTGAGCTTCGGCGAGCGCCTCTTCCGCGATGGCGAACGATCCCGGCACACGGCGAAACGTGTCGTGACACTCCGCGTCGGGCCCGTCCACGCTGATGGACATCCGCGCTACGCCCGCCTCCTTGATCCGCCGAATCACATCGCTTGTCAGCAGCGGCGTGGCGGCGGGAGACACTGTCGTGCGGATGCCCAGCGAAACGCTAAACTCCATCAATTCAAATAGATCAGGACGCTTGAGAGGATCGCCGCCGGTGAAGACCAGCAGCGGGTCGCCTGCGTCGCGAATCTCCCTGAGCAGCCTCTTGGCCTCCGCCGTATCCAGCTCGTCCGGATGGCGGTTCGGCTCGGCGGATGCGCGGCAATGCCGGCACTGCAAGTCGCAGGCCCGCGTCGTTTCCCAGATGACGAGGAAAGGAGCTTGATCGTAGGAGGTCATAGAGGCTGCTCGCAGAGGAGGTCGATGACCTCGAAACGGCAATCAAGGGGCCATTTTCCGCGCCTCGAAACCCTAAATGATCAGCATGCAGTCACCGTACGAGAAGAACCGGTAGCGCTCCTCGACCGCATGGCGATAGGCGGCCAGCGACAGCTCACGACCGGCGAATGCGGAGACCAGCATCAGCAGCGTCGACTCGGGCAGGTGAAAATTCGTCAGCATGGCGCCGACCGCCTGAAACTCGAAACCGGGGTAAATGAAGATATCGGTCTCGCCCGAACAAGCCTGAATCCGCCCGTCTCCCCGCCGCACGGCGGTCTCGAGCGTTCGAACCGCCGTGGTCCCAACCGCAACGACCCGCTCGGCCCGTCTCAGGCTCTCGGCGGCCGGCGCGTCGACCTCGAAGACTTCCGAGTGCATGCGGTGGGCTTCGATTTCGTCGACGCGCACCGGCTGAAAGGTGCCCAGCCCGACGTGCAGGGTAATCTCGGCCTTCTCGGCCCCAGCCTCCTCGCAGCGGCGCAGCACCTCGGGCGTGAAGTGCAGCCCGGCTGTCGGCGCCGCGGCCGAGCCCGACTCCTTGGCGAACACGGTTTGGTAGCGGCCGCGGTCCTCGTCGCTGTCGGCGCGCTTGATGTAAGGCGGCAGCGGCATGTGGCCGATGCGCTCGAGAGTCTCGAAGAAGCCCTCCGGCGGCTGGAACTCGAGCGTGCGCAAACCATATTCGCCGCGATCGACGATCGCGCCGGATAGCCCGCCGGGGAACTCCACGACCTCGCCCACGCGCATCTTGCGCCCCGGCCGCACTAAGGCCTCCCAGCGCATCGGCTCGTGCCCGACGCGCTTGACCAACAGCACCTCGACTAGACCCGTCGCGCCGCGGCGCCGGCCGTAGAGCCGCGCCGGCAAGACGCGCGTATTGTTGAGAACCAAGCAGTCGCGGGGTTTCAAGTATTCCGGCAGGTCGAGGAATCGCCGGTCCCGCCAAGTCCCGGCCGCGCGATCGACGACCAGCATGCGCGAGGCGTCGCGCTCGGGCGGCGGCGCCTGCGCGATCAACTCTTCGGGCAGATCAAACGTAAAGTCGGAAAGCTTCAACGCCGCGGGCCTAAATCATCCCCAGCCGCTGCAGACGCTCGATGTGCGCGGCGATCTGCCGCTCGGACAGCGGATATTCGTGGGCCTGAATCTCCGTGTAGACCATCGGCAAGATCTCGACCGGATCGCGCAGCCCCTGGCGCCAAGCTTCGAGAACCTGCTGCTCGCGGCGCAGCCGATGGGCGTAGAGGCCGTTCAAGCGCTCGACGGCGTTGGCCAACATGGCGCCGTGGGAGGGCAGCAGGACCTTGGGCTCGAGCGCGATGAGCTTCTGCAACGACTCCATATAGGACGTCATGTCGCCTTCGGGCGGGTCGACGATGATCGTCGAATGGCCGGCGATCATGTCGCCCGCGACCAGCGCGCCCGTCTCTTGCACGAAAAAGCAGAGATGCCCGCGGGCGTGTCCCGGCGTGTGGACGATTCGGATCGTCAGCGGCGGGTCTCCGGCGAGCACGATCGTCTGCCCGTCGTGCAACGGCTGATCCACTTCGATGCCGCGCGCCTCCAAATGCTGAGCCGTGAGCGGGTGCGCGCATACCGGCACGCCCAGCGCGCGCCGCATCTCGATGACGCCGCCGATGTGGTCGGGATGATGATGCGTCAGCCAAATCGCCTTGACGAGCCCGCCTTCCTGCGCGGCCGCCGATCGTACCGCGCGCTTGAGGCGGTCCAATTGATCGGGCGCGTCCGAACCGGGGTCGATCAGGATGATCTCACGCCGTCCCAGCAAGAAGGCGTTCGTGTGGGTCGCGGGCGGCAGCGTCCGCGTTCGCAGCGGCACCGCGCTCACCTCGCGCCGGAACTCGACCCGGTGCGGCTGCGGTCCGTCGTCGCCGCCTGGCCGCAACCGCGACAAGCCGCGTTCGGGGCCGTCTTGGACCAACACACGCAAGATGTGCAGCATCGGCTGCGCCATCAGCACATCGCCCACCCGCCAGCGTTGTAGAGCTTCCGATGCGGCGATCCATTCCCCCTGATCGAGCTCTCCGGGGATCACTTGCGGCTGCACTTCGCGGTCCTCCGGCCATTCCAGCAAGAAGAACCGCGCGTCGAAGCGAATGGTCGAGAACGGAGGCGTCACCCAGCGGCCGCCATACACCAACGGCGAGGCGTCGAGCTTCACGTCGAGATCCGTCAAGACCCTTGCGAAGGTCGTCTTGTGATCGACCAGCTCGCGGCGCGTCTTGATCAGCTCTCCGACCGACGGCTTCGAGTCGGCGGTGTGAACGAGTATGCCCGCCTCCTCGAACAGTTCGCGCAGCACCGCGCTCAGCAGACCGTCGATCAGCGTCGGCCGCAGCTCGAAGCCTTCCGCGCCGGGCACGTCTTCCGGATCGTAGGGCTCGTCGATGTCCTGAGGCCGCCCTTCAATCGGAATGGAGAGGTCGACGCGTGACAGCCCGCCGCCCGGAAAAGCGTGCCAGCCTCCCATGAACCGCAACATCGCCGAGCGCCGCACCCAAAAAACCTCAAGTCCGCGCTCGGTCGACATGCGCCAAAGCACGACCGCTCCCGATGGCCGAGGCCGCGCCGCCGGCGGCGGCTCAAACGCCTGTCCGACGCCCGACAAGACCTGTTCATAGACACTATCCGCGCTCACTTCCCTACTGTATCCCAGGCGGCCGAAACAGCCTTCCCTCGACGCCCGCGTTGATTCAAGACGACGACTATGGATACCCGATGACCGAGGTTGAACGGCTTGGGGCGCAACAAGGTCGCCCTTTGAGGCGTCAACCGCATTCCGGCTAGCTTGTCTCATGGACCCCGCTGCGACTTATATCCTCATTGCGTCTAGCGTAGTCGCGGTCAGCGGCGCCTATTGCATGCGCCGCATGGCGGCCGAGCGGCGCGAGAAGGGAGAATTCGCGCGCCTCACGGCGTTCCTGATCTGGGCGATCTACCTCTCGTTTACCGCGCTGACCGTCTGCATCGCGTGGCTCGGCGTCTGGGCGATGCCGTTGCCCCAACCGGCCGCGGCCATCGCCGGCGCCGCGGCGTTGGTCTTTGGAGTTGCGCTGGTCGCGGGCGGCATGCGGGCCTTTCGCTCGGTGGCGAGGATTTCCGGCCGCGATCACGCCAAACTGATCCGGCAGGGCGCCTACCGCTGGACTCGTAACCCCCAGAACGTCGGGTGGGGGGCCGCCCTGGTCGGCGCCGCGCTGCTCGGCCGGTCCGGGCTTGCACTGGCGTTCGCGGCCGTTTTTTTGCTCGTGTTCCGGCTCTATTTGCCCGCCGAAGAGCGCCACATGGAGAAGTGCTACGGCGAGGCCTGGCGGAGATATCGCGACGCGACGCCGCGGTTCTTCGGCGTTCCGACGAAAGCGGCGGCCGATCAGCGCGCAACGCGTCCGGCTTCGAAGCCCGTTGTTATCGAGAGCTCTTAGCCGTCTCGGCGACGGTAAGCGACCCAACAGATTCCGGCCAGGATCAACGCCGGCGGCGCGCCCAGCGCCAGGATCGCGGCGTTGAACGCCTTGATTTGGGGAGCGTTCTGACTGGCCGCCGCCTCTCTGCACATGGCACACTGCGGCAGCGCGTTCACGGCGAACCACAATGTCAGCAGCGCGACCGCGGCCAGACGTCTCACGGGCGGTACTCCAGCGCGCGAAAGCCGTCCGGCGCTAGCGAGCCGAGCAGTACGACGATCAGCGCCGCGAGCGGCGGCACGAGCATCCACGCCAACGCCGGCTTGTCATACTTCAAGTGCATGAAATAGGCCATGATCATGGCCGCTTTGACGACTGAAAATCCAGTCAGCAAGGCGAGCATGAGCCCCGCCGTCAGGTGCACGTAAGCCAGCAGCACCTCGAACATCGTCAAGGCCAGCAAGCCGCACCACACGCGAACCATGAGCGTTCTCGAGGCTGCCGTTGAAATCGTCATGCTCATCGATTCGGCGCCACCGAAAGCAGATAGATCATGGGGAAGACGAACATCCACACGAGGTCGACGAAATGCCAGTATAGTCCGGCGACCTCGACGTCTTCCGCGTCATACTTGCCGCCGCGAAAGCCCCACGCGATCACGCTCAGGTAAATCACACCGACCGCCACATGCGTCATGTGGAGCCCGGTGATGAGGTAAAACGTCCCGCCGAACAGCGGAGCGCCCCAGGGGTTCGCAAACGGCGTCACGCCCTCCTGGATCAAATGATTCCATTCGGTCAGGTGAAGAGCGATGAAGATGAGGCCCGCGAGCGCCGTGAAGAGCACCCACTTGGCCGCGCGTCTTCTCTCCCCTTCCTGCGCGGCGGCCACGCCGAACACCATGGTCAAGCTGCTCGACAGCAGCACCAGGGTCATCACCGACGAGAACACGATCCCCGGGAAAAACGTGAATGGGTGCGGCCAATCGTTGGCGATCCGCACGTAGCTGTAGGAAGCCAGCAGCGCCGCGAATGTGAGGGCGTCCGAGGCCAGGAACAGCCACATCCCCAGCTTCTTGCGGCCCACGCCGACAAAGGCGCCGCCTTTCCAAGTCGCGCTTGCCGCCGCCGGTTCGGACATCGACGCCATTATCCCAATCCCGCCAGCAAGCCCAAGATAACGAGCCACAGCACGTCCATGAAATGCCAGTAGATGGCCGCCGCCTCGATCGCCGGCTTGCGAGTCGGCCAGATTTTGGTCCGCCAGACGCGTACGGTGATGTACGCCAGCACGACCAACCCGCCGACCACGTGAGCGCCATGGGCGGCGGTGAACAGATAGAAGAACGACCCGCTGATGCGGCCGTTGACGGCGATGCCCTGCCCAAGCAAGTCGAGCCAGCCGGCGTATTGAGCGCACAAGAAGGCCACGCCTAACGCCGCCGTCGCCGTGGTCCAGATTCGCAGAGCCGCAACCGTTCCACGGCGCAGTTGCCGCCTCGCCAGCTCGAACGTCAGGCTGCTCGCAAGCAGCGCCGCCGTGCTGTACCACAGGGCGTACGGCAAATCGATCGAGCGCCAATCCTCGCCCGCGCGCCGCACGATCATCGCGCTCGTGATCGACGCGAAGAACATGATGATGCCGCCGATGCCGATCCACACCGCCAGCTTGTAGCGCTCCTCGGAGCGGTAGCCGTCTCCGCCGAAGTCTCCGCCGCCCCATCCCCGCGGCTCGAGCGGCGGGGGAAAGCGGCCGCCTCCCCCGGTTGAGGGGCGCAGCCGCACCGCTTCGCGCTGTTCGAGGCGGGCCGGCGGTGTGGCGGTGGCGGGCATGAGATTAACCACAGTTTAGGGAACGCTGGAGGGACGCACGGTTCTGGGGCGTTGTTGCAATCTCGGTCCTCAGCCTTTGTCGAACGCCATCGCGTCCGAGTTCGTCTGCATCACAAAGTCCCGTTTCGCGCCGGGAACGCTGTATTCGTAGGGACCGCGGAGCACCACCGGCAGCCGCCCCGCGAAGTTGTCGTACGGCGGCGGCGTGGCCGTCGTCCACTCGAGCGTCGTCGCCTCCCAGGGGTTGTCGCTCGCTCGCTTGCCGGCGAATAAGCTCCAAACGAGATTCACCAGAAAGATCCCCTGCGCGGTGACCAAGATCATCGCGGCGATCGTGATGAAATGGTGCAGCTCGCCCGAGCCCCGCGCGGCCAGATAGTTCACGCCGCCGATTTCCGCATACCGCCGAGGATGACCGATCATCCCCAAAAAGTGCATCGGTCCGAACACCGCGTACACCCCAAAAAACGTGATCCAGAAGTGCGTCTTACTGAGCGTCTCGTTCATCTGACGCCCGAACATCTTGGGGAACCAGTAGGTCAGCCCGGCGAACATCGCGAAGATCGCCGCCACGCCCATGATCAAGTGGAAGTGCGCCACGACGAAGTAGGTGTCGTGGAAATACTGGTCAATCGCGGGCTGGCCGAGGAAAAGCCCCGTGATGCCTCCGGCGACGAACAGCGATACGAAGCCGATGGCATAGAGCATCGGCGAGTCGAAGCGCAGCTTGCCGCCCCACATCGTGCCGATCCAGTTGAACGTCTTGATCGCCGACGGCACGCCGATCGCCATCGTCAGCAGCGAAAACGCCATGGCCGAATACGGGCTCATGCCGCTGACGAACATGTGATGGCCCCACACCACGAACCCCAGCCCCGCGATCGCAGCCATCGCGAAGACCATCGCCTTGTAGCCGAACACCGGCTTGCGCGAGAAGGTCGCCAGCACGTGCGAGATGATCCCCATGCCCGGCAGGATCGCGATGTAGACCTCCGGGTGACCGAAAAACCAGAAAAGGTGCTGCCAGAGAATCGGCGAGCCGCCGCGGTGGTCGATCAGTTGGTCGTTGACGACCAAGCCGCCGGGGATAAAGAAGCTCGTGCCCAGGTTGCGATCGAGCAGCAACAGCACCCCCGCCGCCAGCAGGACGCCGAAGGCCAACAGCGCGATCACCGCCGTCGTAAACCAGCCCCAGCAAGTCAACGGCATGCGCATCAGGGTCATGCCCTTGGTGCGCATCTCGAGCGTCGTCACGATGAAGTTCAACGCGCTGAGCAGCGACGCCACACAAAACAAGGCGATGGAGCAGATCCAAAGATCCTGGCCCATCCCCGGTATGGTCGCTTCCTCGAGCGCGCTCAGCGGCGGATACGCCGTCCAGCCGGTGATCGGCGCTCCCCCTTGCACTAGGAACGCCGCCATCAGGGTCAAGAAGGACGCGAAGGTCACCCAGAAGGCCAGCATGTTCAGGCGCGGGAAGGCCATGTCGTCGGCGCCGATCTGGATCGGCAAAAAGTAGTTCCCGAAGCCCCCTTGCGGCGCCGTCGTCAGCACCATGAAAACCATGATGGTGCCGTGCATGGTCAACAGCGCCAGATAAAACTCCGGCGTCATCACGCCGCCCGGAGCGCCGCTTGGAAACAATTTCTCCAATAAGGGGTAAGGCGTCGACGGCCAAACCAGTCTGATGCGCATCAGCAACGACAAGCCCATGCCGACGAACGACGCCACGATCGCCAGCGCCAAGTATTGCAGCCCGATGACTTTGTGATCGGTCGAGAAGATCCAGCGGCGCACGAATCCACGCGGCGCGGGATGGCGCTGGACCTCGATGGTTTCGGCGATCTCTGACATCTCTATTGGAAGTACGCGGCCTGCTCTTGGAGCCAGTTCTCGAAGCGGGCCGGCTCCATCACATCCATGTAGGCGCGCATGCGGTAGTGGCCCAGCCCGCAAAGCTCCGCGCACGCGATCTCATACTCGCCGACCTTGTCGGGCGTGAAGCGCAGCCGGCCGACAAGTCCGGGGACGGTGTCGAGCTTGAGGCGCAGCTCGGGAACGAAGAAACTGTGCAAGACGTCTTTGGACGTCAGCACCAGCTCGACCTCGCGGTTGACCGGCAGGGCCAGCCGCGGCACGACGATGTCGTCGGCGCCGTCCGGATTGTCGCGGTCCACGCCCAAGGAATTGCCGATCGAGTCGTCGATCAGTTTCGGATCCGTAGGTCCGAATTTGCCGTCCGGGCCGGGATACCGCATGTTCCAGACGAACTGCTGCCCGACGACCTCCACCACGAGGCGATCGGCCCCGCCGGGCGCGTGGCGTTCGGTGTCGATGCGCGCCTCCGCCCAAGCCGAGTAGCTCATCAAGCTGAGCCCGATGAACAGCGCCGCGCCGGCCGACGTCCACAGCATCTCCCAGCGGTTGTTCGCTTCGAAGTACTGGGCGGGACCGCTGCGCTTGCGGCCGAACCGCCAGACCGCATAGCCGAGGGCGGCTTGCGAAACGACAAAGATCGTCGCCGTGAGCAGAAACGTCACGTGCAAATGGCGGTCGATCTCGCGCGCCAGGGGCGTAATCGCCTCCGGAGGCTGCCACGGCCCGAAGATCGCCGGCAGCAGCAATGCCAGCGCCACAATCCAAATCGCAAGTGCGGCAATCAGCGCCATCGGGAACTTCGGATCGCTCAGTGTACCAGGAGCCCGCCGATCCCCTTCTTCGCTAAAACCCGGCCGCCAGACCGTCCGAGCGTGCATCTTCGGCGCCGCTCAAATCGTCGCCGACCAAGATCGCCATCGCCCGTCCCATCGGCGTCACGAGCCGCACTTTGTGCCCCATGTTCTCCAGCAGCCGGATCGTGTCGGGCGAAAATCCTTCGTTGTCCATGCGCAGCTCGTCGGGCATCCATTGGTGATGGAACCGCGGCGCATCGATCGCGCGCTGGACGTCCATCCCGAAATCGACCACGTTGAGGATGTTTTGCAGCACGGTCGAGATGATCGTCGGCCCGCCGGGCGACCCGGTCACCATGCGCAGCTTGCCGTCCTTGACGACCATCGTCGGCGTCATCGCCGACAACGGCCGCTTGCCGGGCTCGATCGCGTTCGCCTCGCTCTGCAGCAGACCGAACATGTTCGGCACGCCGGGCTTCGCCGTGAAATCGTCCATCTCGTTGTTCATCAGAACGCCCGTGCCGGCGATCGTCACTCCTGACCCAAAACCGCCGTTGAGCGTGTAGGTCACTGAAACCGCATTGCCCTGCGGATCGACGATCGAGAACTGCGTCGTCTCCGTGCTCTCATGCCACGGCCCCAACCCCGGCCCCACATCTTCGCTCGAAGAGGCCTTTTCAGGGTCGAAGGTGGAGTAGCGCTGCTGTGGCGTACTGCTTGTCCAGCAGCTTCTCGAGCGGCATCTTGACGAAGTCCGTGTCGCCGAAATACGCCGCGCGGTCGGCGAAGTAGCGCCGCATCGCCTCAGTCACCGCGTGAATCGCCGCCGCCGATTCCGCGCCCGCCTTGAAATATTCGGTGGGCTCGAGCATGTTCAGCATCTGAATGATGCCCGCCCCGCCCGAGCTCGGCGGCGGCGCGGTGAGAATCTCTCGCCCCCGGTAGGTTCCACGCAGAGGCTCGCGCTCGGTCGCCTCGTACCCCCGCAAATCGTCGAGCGTGATCAGCCCGCCGTTCTGCGCCATCTCGGCCGCGATCAAGCGCGCCGTCTCCCCGGCGTAGAACTCGTCCGGCCCGCGCTTGCCGATGCGCTTGAGGGTTTTCGCCAGGTCGCGCCGGCGCAGAGTGTCGCCGTACTCGAAGAACCGCCCGCCGTTTTGGAAGATTCGCACCGACTCGGGGACCTTCGCCATGCGTGTCGAGTCGCGCATCGCCCGCGCCAACCCATAAGGGATGGGAAATCCGCGCTCGGCGAGCCGTTGCGCGGGCTCGACCAGGCTGCGCCAAGGCTTCGAGCCGTACTTCTGGCGAGCCAACGCCAGGCCGCGCACCGTCCCCGGTATGCCCGACGCCTTGTAGCCGACGATGCTCTCGTCGGTGGTCTCGCCGTCCGGTCCGACGTACATGTCGCGCGTCGCCTTGCCCGGCGCGCGCTCGCGAAAGTCGATGAATGTGGAGCGCCCGTCCGCCAAGCGAATCAGCATGAACCCGCCGCCGCCGATATTCCCCGCCGACGGATGGGTCACCGCCAGCGTCAAGCCGACGGCCACGGCCGCATCGACGGCGTTGCCGCCGTCTTGCAACACTTCGACGCCCACGCGCGTGGCGTGCGGCTCGGCCGAAACCACCATCGCGTGCCGCGCATGAACGGGCTCGCGCGTCGCTCCGGGAACGATCGCCGCGAAGACGAGCGCGAGGGCGACTAATCTCATTCGTATAGCTTAAGCAGGCCCCGTCGCCTTCTCCAACCGCACGCGTGCGTTGTAGTCCGGTACGCCGCCAAGCGGGTCCACGCGCCCGTGAGGAATGAGCGGCTGCACCTCGGGCCAGTGGCCCTGCACCGTTCCGGGAGCGACATCGGCGACGAACACTCGGCCGTGATAGGCGCCCAGCTCGTTGCGCACCACGATCGCTTCGTCCGGCCGCAGGCCGAGTCGCACGGCGTCCGAAGCCGCGACGAAGATGTGATCGCGGTCGGCCCCCGTGAGCGGGTCGCGTCGCTGCTGCACCATCGAATTGAACTGCTTGCCGCGCCGCGTCGCGAGCAAGAACGTATCGGCCGGCGGCTCCACTCCTAGGTCCGCCGGTTTCACGGGTTGGAAGTGCGCTTTGCCGTCCGAGGTCGGAAAGTTGCGTTCGGCGCACAGGCGTTCCCCGCCCCACTGGAACTGGTCGCCTTGCTTGGCGAGCTTTTCGATGCCGCGATAAGCCGGCGCCGCTCGCGCAATGTCGTCGCGAATCGCCGCCGCCGTCACGAAGTGAATTTTTCCGTAGTCGGCGGGACGCACCGCGCGCGCGAAGTCCAGCAGCATCTCCCACTCCGAGCGCGCCTCGCCCACGTCGTGCCCCGCGATGTGCGGCGAGAAGATCACGCGCCGCTCCGTCGTCGTCTCCGTGCCCCCGCCGGTCTGCTCGTAGCGCGTCCGCGCCGGCAGCAGGTAGGCTGTGTCGGCCGGTTCGACCAGCATCTGCGAGGTGACCACGATATCCGAATGAATCCGCAGCGGCGTCTTTGCGAGGCCGCGGCGAATGCGGTCCGGCTCGGGCATCGTCTCGAGGAAATTGCCGCCGATGCAGTAGAGTCCCTGAAGCTGTCCCTCGTGGGCCGCCTCCAGCGCATCCACGGTGGTCCAACCTTGCCGCGCCGGAACATCGAAGCCCCACATCTCGGAGAACGCGGCGGCGTTGTCCTGCGTAATCTCCTTGCCGCCCGGCAGCGCGGTCGAATACGCCCCCATCTCGGCGCCGCCCTGTACGCCCGAGTGCCCGCGAATCGGCATCATGCCCGTGCCCGGGCGGCCCACGAACTCACGCAGCAATCCCGTGTTGACGATGCCCTTGATCGTATCCGCGCCGTGCGCGTGCTGCGTGATCCCCATCGACCACACGAACACGCCGCGGTCCGCTTCGGCGAGCTCGCGAGCGAACGCCTCGACTTCCTCATACGTCAAACCGCAGCGCGCCAGCAGCGCTTCCATCGGCTGCGCGTCCAGGCTCGCCCGCAGCGCTTCGAATCCGGTCGTGGCCGCGTCCAAAAACTCTTGCTTGATCCAGCCCCGCTCGATCAGCGTCTTCTGCACGGCGTTCACGAACGCCAGGTCGCCGCCCACTTTCACCAAGAACGTGCGGTCGGTGATGTTGGTGCCGAACAGCGCCGACTCGGCTTCCGACGGAATCCAGTAGCGCTGCATGCCCGGCTCGCGGTACGCGTTGACCATCAGCACCCGCGTGCCGCGCTTCCGCGCTTCGTTCAGATACTTCAACGTGACCGGCTGATCGTTGGCCGGATTCGATCCGAAAAACACAATCAGATCCGCGTCGAACCAATCCTTGTAGGAGCAAGTGGTCGCCGCCACGCCCAGGGTCGTCTTCAGGCCCGCCGTCGACGGCGAGTGGCATAGCCGCGCGGAATTATCGACGTTCGGCGAGCCCAAAAAGCGCATCACCTTCTGGGCCGTGTAGTAGACCTCGTTCGTGATGCCACGGCTCGTCAGGTACAGGAAAGTCTTGTCGGGATCGAACGCCCGCCAGCGCTCGCCGACGTCGCTCCACAGCTCGTCCCACGCAACGCGCCGGAAGCCCTTCTCGCCGCGTCGGCGGCGCATCGGGTACGCCAGCCTGCCCAGCTCGCGCAGGTCCTTCGAGCTGCGTCGGCCCAGGCTCTCCGCGTCCGCCAGCAGCCCGTGATCGAGCGCTCCCGCCGTGTTGAGCCGCAGCAATTCGAGCCGCACCATGCACAGATGCGTCCCTTCGATCGTCCAATCGCGCAGCCCACTGGTGCCAAGGGCGCAGCCGTCGCAGACGCCCTGATTGAGGACCCTCCACGCATAGCCCAAGTTGTCGCGATTGCGCCACACGATCCGCGCCATATCGCGGAAATGATGCGGTTTGACGGCGCCGATTCCGAACGGAATCGCGCTGTGGCTGAGTTCAAAAAACGAGCGCGGGCGGCGAGGCATCTCCAGCCGGGTATGCTATCGCATTCGGCCTTCGCTTTACCGGTTTGCGATCAACGCAGCGGGGAAGGCTTGCCGCCGCCGCGCATCTGCTCCAGCATGCCCTGGGCGTTCGGCGCTACGGTGGAGTTCGGGAACTGATCGATTACTTTTTGGAATTCGGCGGTCGCGGCTTCATTCTGGCCGAGCTTCGCCAATGCCATGCCTTTCTTGAACTGCGCGTCGGCGGAGATCACCCCGGTCGGGTAGCGCTCGAGCACCAAGTCGAACTGGGTGACCGCGTCCTGAAAGGCGCCTTGGTTGTAGGCGATCGCGCCCAAGAAGTACTGCGCCTCGGGGGCGCGGGCACTCTCGGCCGAATACTGCAGGAAGTCGCTGAACTGCGCCTTCGCCAGGTCATAGTTGCCGCGGTTGAAATCGCTCACCGCTTGCGTGAACAAGCCCTCGTCCACGACCGGACCTTCTCCGGCCGCGCCGGTCTGGCCCGGCGAGCAGGCGCCCGGAGGAGGCAGCGTCGTCAACGCGTTCTTGATGTCGTCGACTTCGCGCTGCAGCCGCGTCACCATCGAATTCGATTCTTCGACGGCATCGCGCAACCCGCCGAACTGGCTCGACAACGCGTCCACTTTGGCCGCCGTCGTCGTCACCGGCGCGATGATCTGGTCGCCCTGCTTGTTGACGCTGCGCTCGATCACCGCCACCGCCTGGTTCAAGCGATTGACCGCCTCGAGATTCTGCTTGAGCAGCGCCTCGAGACCGGCCAGGCGTTCGCCCGTCGCGCGGTCGCTCTCCGAGACGGCGCTCGACAGCAGCGCGATGTCGCGCTTGAGCTCGAGCACGTGGTCTTTGGTGGATTGCGCCGGCGCCGTGACGACCGACAGCGCGGCCACCGCCGCGCACAAGACGAGAATGCGGAAGTTCTTCAATTCGAGTTTCACGAGCGGCCTCCCCGGTGGCGCGAGGATTTGCGAGTTTCCACGTTTGGAAGACGGGCGGCAACGCCAAACGGTTGCGCCGGAGCCCGCGCAACACCGGCGATTTCGCCACTAGCTTAGCAAGTCGCGCGTTTTGAAGCCAAAACAAAGATGGGGGAGGCTGCTTCAAGCCTTCCCCCCATCCCGAGTGATTCGGCGAGCGGAACTACGGCGCCGGCGAGAAATGTGCGCGCCGGTTGCGCTGCCAGCAGCTCTCGGTCGAGTCGGTGCACTGCGGGCGCTCTTCGCCGTAGCTCACCGTCGCCAGTTTGCTCGCGGGCACGCCCGAGTTGACCAAAAAGTCCCGCGCGGCGGACGCTCTGCTGTCGCCCAGCGCAAGGTTGTACTCGTTGGTGCCGCGCTCGTCGCAATGCCCCTCGACGAGAACCTTACCCTCCGGATAGCTGGAGAACAGGTCCTTTAGATTCGACGCATCGCTGCGCAGCGTCTCCGCGGCGTCGGTGCGAATGTCGAACTTGTCATAGTCGAAGTACGCGTCACGCACCGATTGCGACAAGGCGTCGGAGAAATCGGGCTTGGGCGTGGGCGGCGGCGGCGGGGGCGGCGGCGTCCGCACGGTGACGGTGGCCGAAGCCGATGCGTTGCCTCCTTCGCCGGTCACTTCGATCGTGTACGTGGTCGTGCGGGTGGGGAAAACTTCCCGTGAACCGCTGGTCGGAACCGTGCCGATCCCTTGGTTGAGCGACGCGCTGGCGGCATTCGATGACGACCATTTCAGGGTGGCTGAGCCGCCGCGCTCGATCGAGCTCGGCTCGGCGCTCAACGATATCGTCGGCTTCGCCGGCACGACTTTCGCGGGCGGCGGCGGGGGCGGCGGCGGGGGCTCCGCCGGCGGCGGTTTCTTTTTGCACCCGGCCGCGAATAGGGCCAGGCTGACGCTGAGCAGCACCAGCGCTAGTTTCTTCTTGTTGAACATCTAACTTCTCGAGGCCTCCTCACTCTGTGACTAGTCTAGTTGCGAAGCGCTTGGTTCCGACGATCGATTCTCTTGATCTCTCAGGGTCCGTCCTCGCGGTTATCTGACGGCCCAAACCGGTAGTCGATTCCGGCCCTGTGTTGTCAGTTTCTTGAGCTGCGTGCCGTCGGCGCGCATCGTCCAAATCTGCGTCCCGCCCGAGCGGTCCGATGAGAAAACGATATGGGTCCCGCTGGGCGAGAATACGGGGTTTTCGTTGCGCCCCGCGCCATACGTCAACTGCACCAGATTCTGGGTCGCGACGTTCATGATAAAGACATTGTAATTGCCGGGCTCGAATCCTCGCGTCCACGCGAACGTGATATTTTCGCCCTTCGGATCCCACGAGGCCTGTACAGCGTCCCCTTGGCCGAGGGACAGTTTTCTCACATTCGCCCCATCGATGTCCATCAGGTAGACCTGCGGCAGGCCGGAGCGCCCGCTTGTAAACGCTATCTGTGAGCCCGTCTTCGGATTGACCGCCGGATCTACGTCGATAGATCGAGAATAAGATACCCGCCTCAGATTCCGACCGTCAAGGTCGGCCTCGTAGATCTGCGAAGTTCCGGTGATCGAGGACGCGTAGACAATCGACTTGCCGTCGGGCGTGAAGTCAGGCGTGGTGTTGAGCGAAGCCTCTTGATTGTAAAAGGTTAAGCGCCGCCCGGTCTCGAGCGAATGCACGTAGATCTTAGGCGTGCCCTCCACGAAAGTCGTGAAAGCAAGCCTCGTGCCGTCAGGTGAAACAGCGGGCGTGATTGAGATGTTTTTGTAGTTCGTGAGCTGCTTGAGATTGGTCCCGTCGTAGTCCATCGACCAGATTTCCGACGCCCCGCTGCGGTCGGAGACGAAGTAGATGCGGCTGCCCGCCAGACCCATCCCCAGCCCGAGGTTTTGCAGGATGTCGCGCGAAAAGTCGTGCGCGATGCGGCGAGCGCCTTCCTCGTCCATCGAACCGTAGTAGCGCTTGCCGAATACGTAAGCCGCCGCGACCTGATCCTGCGTCACGTCATAGACCCAACCGTTCAGCACCAGCCGGTCGCCCACGGTCTCGAGCGAGCCGAGCACCAGGTAGCGCGCGCTGACCGGAGGCTCCCGCCAGCCGACCAGCCAGACGCCGCGCGCGCCCGGTTCGTCCGGCAGCGCCTCCGACCCGGCTCGCAGGTCTTCCGGCCGCGTCGGCGTTGTGCGCGGATAGAAGCTCTTGGAGATCATGTCGAGCGTGCCCGACGCGTCCAGGTCGTTCCACAGCGTCGTGTTGAACGTGGACTCATTGCCCGCGCCGACTTGGCCCTTCAGGTCCCGCAGGTCGGGCACGGCGATGCGCGGCGCTTGGGCGGATCCCGTGACGCCGATCTTGATATCGGTCTGCTGACCGAACGCCGCGGAAGCCGCCAGCAAAAAGAAAACGCTGAAAATGGTTTGAACTTTCATCACTTGAGTTGGAAGTAGATCTCGACTGTAATCGCGGATCGCCTCAAGCCGGCGGGCAACGGCTTGAAGGGGTCGATCCCCAAAACGGCGCGATGAGCGGAGTAATCGACGCTGCGGTTGCCGCTCGAACCAACCACGCGAATGTCGCGAATGGCGCCGTTTTGCATGATCGTGAACCGCACGGTTGCGGGCTTGGCCGCGTCGCCGGAAACCTGCCCCAGCGCGGTCTGCCACGAGGCCGACAGCCTCCGCTGCAAATCGAGCGCGTACCAGGCGAAGCCTTCGCCGAACGGATCGCGGCCGCTCATGCCTACGCCCGCTCCGGCGGCCTGCTGCGTGCCGGTGAAAAGCTCGCTCGACGCCTGCGCGCCCGTCGAGGAGCTGATCTGATTCTCTTCTTTCTTCGGCGCGGACTTCTGCACCTTCGGCTTCGGCTCGACCGGTTTCGGCTCGGGCTTCTTCTGATCCTCGATCGGAACGACTTCTTGATTGGGCTTGGGCGGTTCGGGTTTGGGCGGCGGCTCCGGTTCGGGCGGCTCGGGCGCCGCCGGCACCTGGTGCTCCACGGGATTCGCCACCGGATTCGGCTGCGTGCGCGGAACGTCCAACGGAATCCCGTCGACCACGTTCACGGCCAGCGCGCTGCCGGCGTCCCCTGTCGTTTCCCCAAACTGAAACGGCGGCGGCGAAAACCACGACCACACCATCGTCAAAACGAGCAACCCCGCGTGGCACGACAGCGAAACAACGACGGGCCGTTTGAGCCCCTCGCTCATCTCCTCGTGCGTCTCGACGTGCTGCCTCATTCGTTCTTTTCGAGCGGCTTGGTCACCATCGCCACATCAATGTTTTGCTCGCCGCAAACTTCCACCACCGGCGCGATGATCTCCCACGGCACGGTCTTGTGCGCGCGCAGGTAGATGCCCGGCTTCTCGCCCTTCTCGCGATTGAACTCGACGTCTTCCATGACGCGCATCGGGATGTCGCGGTAGGCGATCGGCTCGGTGTTATAGAAGACGCCCCCGTCCGCCGTAATGTTGATGAACGGGTAGTCCTTCTGCGAGGTCGCGACCTGTCGCGTCCGCGGCACGTCCACCTCCAGACCGAAGTCGAAAACGCCGGCGGTGATCATGAAAATGATCAGCAGCACCAACACGACGTCAACGAACGGCGTCACGTTGATCTGCGCCATCGGCTCGTTGTTGCGTCCGCCGCCGTTGATCGAAAACGCCATAGGCTATCGGGGTTCGCGCGTCAAAGGCTTCGCCACGAGGTTTACTGTAACGTCCTGGGCCTTGCACTCGGCCAGTACCTGGGCCACGATGTCGTAGGCCGCGAGCTTGTGGATGCGCAGGTACACGGTAGGCTTAGCGGGCTGCGCGGTCTTCGCGCGCTCGGCGATCGTATAAATGTTTACGGGGTCGCCGTCGTAGTAAACCTGCCCCTTCGACGAGATCGAGACGATGTTGGGTTTCTGCGGTTGCTCGGCGGTGACGTTCGTCGTGCGCGGCGTCCCCACACGCATGCCGAACTCGACGACCGCCGCCGTGATCATGAAGATGATCAGCAGCACCAGCACGACGTCGACGAACGGCGTGACGTTGATGTCAGCGAGCGGCTGTTCTTCAGCGAGCCTGCCGCGCCTTTTCATATACATCGTCTTCTCCGTAGTCGCGTTCGGCTAGGTTGAAAAACTCCAGCCCGAAGTCTTCCATGCGGGTTCGCAGCTCACGAATGCGCTGCGAAAAGACGTTGTAGAAGATCAGCGCGGGAATAGCCGCGAACAGACCGAATGCCGTGGCGATGAGCGCCTCCGCGATGCCGGGCGCCACGGCGCGCAGCGTCGCACCGCCGGCTTCGCCCAGTCCGCGGAACGATTCGAGCACGCCCCAAACCGTGCCGAACAAACCGATGAACGGGCACGCGGACGCCGTCGTCGCAAGCCAGCCCATGTGCTGCTGCAGGCGGGCGGTCTCCTCGCTCGCGGCCAGCATCATCGAACGTTCGAGCATTTCGGGATTGCGCAGCGCGCCGTACTTGTTGACCTGCCGCGCCAATTCCTCGTACCCGAACTCGAACACGGTCACCAGCGGCGCCGGGCGATACTGGTCCGCCGCCGCGTTCATGTCCGACAGTTTGCCGACGCGCCGAAAGGCCTTGAGAAAAGAAGTGTCCTTGCGGTCCGCCTGCTTCAGCAGACCGAACTTGGAGAACGCGATCGCCCACGACAGAATCGAAAAACCCAGCAAGACGAGCAGGACGACCTGCGCCAACGGACTCGCCGACATGATCATGTCGATCAAGCCGGTGTCGATGGAGGAAGCTGCGTCCAGCGCCTCGTCGGGGATATCGGTTTCCGTAGCTTCTGATGCGGCCTGCAGTAAGAGCGCAAACAGCGTCGGGATATTCAAGCTGATCCTCTTGTTTAACCTTAGCGCCGTTGCGGGAAACCGGCTTCGATAAACCAAAATCTAGCAGATTTGGTCGTCCGCCGTCATTGTTGGCAGATGAGCGGCGCAGCGTCACGACGTTCGCCCCAGCGCTTCAGAGCCGCACCCGTAAAGGGTGCGCGTGAAAACACCGGCGGCGCCTCGTCCGGAGGACGAAGCAATTGATAGCCCCGGGTGGAGCGTAGCGGAAGCCGGGGTCTTGAAGCGCGATACAAGATAATCTTTCCAATAGACGCACGCGCGGCTCTGTTGCTCTAGGGCTGGTGCGGCGACGGTGCGGTCAGCGTTCACTTAATCTTCCCCGGAACCACAGCCGATTCGCCGTCTCGCCCACGATCGCCCGGCGTTGGGCGTCGTCGAGCGGCAAGACCTCGGTGTAGATCTTCAGGTGCTCGGAGTAGGTGAGCCGCGGCGCATACTTCTCCAGCGGAAAGTGCGCCCCCCACGCGCAGCGTTCCGCGCCGAAGATTCCGATCACGTCCATCACAACGTCCTGGAACTGCGTGCAGGGGAATCCGCCGCGGCAGCCGTCGGGGCCGTTGCCGATGAAGGTCAGCTTGGCGTGGCAGTTCGGCCGCTCGGCTAGCCTCCTCAGCGCCGCCAGCTTCGCTTTCACATCGCCGTCGTTCTGCATTTCGAGGCAATGGTCGAGAGCCACGGGCAGCTCGGGGAAGGCGTCGAGCAGGCGCGCCGCCTCGTCCGCCAAGTCTTCTGCAATCAACAAATTGACGACCAGCGAATGCTCGTACGCGAACTTCCACAACTCCCGCACGCCGGGATGGTCGAGCTTGTGTCCGGCGGCCGGCACGCTGCGCAGGCCCCGTATCCCGTAGTCGTTGGCGTAGCTCGCCAGACGCGCCGGTGACGTCTCGTCGTCGGGGTCGAGCGTCACGACGCCGGCGATCCAATCCGGGTGCGCCTTGGAGCTGTCGAGAATGTAGCGGTTGTCGAACCCGTAAAACCCGCTCACCTGAACCGCGGTCGCGGCGCGGACGCCCGCCGCCTTCATCTCCCGCTGGAGACGGTCGATCGTGCCGCAACCGGCGGGCGGGCGCGACGGGTTCTCCCGCGGCGGATAGCGCTCCTCGTCGGCGGAGAACAGGTGAGCGTGGGTGTCGATAACCAACATGGGGGACCAACAGGAGGCGCGATCCACATGCAGCATACCGCGCCGCGTCAGAACGAGAAGAGCCGCGGGAACTTTCGCTCCCGCGGCCCTTCCGTCTTTGTGGCTCACGTGAAACTCTTACTTTTTTGCGGCTTCGCGGTCTTCGCGGCTCCCGTACTTCTTGCGGAAGCGCTCGACACGGCCTTCGGTGTCGACCAGTTTCTGGCGGCCGGTGTAAAACGGGTGCGAGAAGGACGAGATCGGCAAGTCGAAGGCCGGGTACTGCTTGCCCTCGAATTCGGTCGTCTTCTCGGTCTTGAGGGTCGAGCGGGTCAAGAACTCTTCGCCGGTCGTGATGTCGCGAAACACCACCTCGCGATATTCCTTCGGATGAATGCCTTCTTTCATGACTGAGCGGTCCTCACACAGCAGACGGGCGCACGATCCGGTCGCGCGCCCGCCGTTACTCTTCCGATATTAACAGCCCGGCCGGTTTCGCGACAAGCCGGCTTCAGCGCAGCCGCGCGAGCTCGGTTTCCAGCTTGCGCGGATCGAACTCCAGGCCCGCGCGGGAGTACTCTAACAGCCCCCGCTTGCGCAACTGACTCATGTGCTGCGTCACGATCTCCCGCGAGGTCCCGACGTGCTTGGCCAACAGGTCATGGGTTAATGGAATCAGATGGATAACGCGCGGCGCGCCGGTCGGCTCGCCGAATCGCGACCCCAGCCGCAACAGCGCCTTCACGAGCCGTCGGGGGATGTGATCGTTGGCGAAACTCTCGATCCGCTCGTCCGCCTCGGCGAGCTTGCGGGCGATCACGCGCATCAGCGCGGGGCCCAGATCGGGCGTCCTGCCCATCAACTGGCGAAGCTCCTCGACCGACCACTCCATCACGGAGCTGCGTTCGAGAGCGATCGCCGACTCGCCGCGGGTGGGCTCGCCCAACATGCTCGAGATCCCAAAGAACGACTCGCGTGACTCGACGTCGAGCACGGTTTCCTTGCCGTTCTCAGAGACTCGGCTGACCTTGACCGCGCCGTCGACCACCAAGAACAGGCTGTCGGCCGGGTCGGACGGACCGTAGATGGCCTTGTCCTTCTCAAAGGATTGAGGTTTCTTTCTCGGTAGAAGAACCAGCGGATCTTCCCAATATGCCATCGCTGAAATGGATTCACTGGCGGCAGTTGCCATTACAAGAACACTTCCTGCGAAGCTGAATCGAGACCCGCGTGCGGTGCAGGCCGCGGACGTCGAAGGTCTCCGCTTCAGTTGGTATGACTGCTGGAACGCGGAAAAGGTTTCGGAATTCAGACAAGGACATCGCCTTTTGAGGATCTAGGGCATAGCCGTCGACCGTTTCAGCCCTTCTTGAGGTTGAGGTTGATGGCGTCGAGCAAGCGCGAATGCACCTCCGTCGGCATCGGATGGCAGTCGACGCTTTGAAAGATCTCAACGGTGCGCTTGGTCTCGTCGAACAGCACCCAGCAGTTCGGGCACTTCGCCAGGTGAGCTTCGAGCGAAACCCTGACTTCCGGCTCGAGGTCGCCGTCGATGTAGTCGGACAGGTCGTCGAGAAACGACTTACACGTGATTTTCTGCTGGGCCATAGGGTTTCAACCGGCGTCGGATTTTGTCGCGAAGTTGGAGACGGGCGCGAAGCAGCCGCGACTTCACCGCCGAAATCGAGAGGTCGAGCATCTCGGCCGTTTCCTCGGTGGAGAGGCCCTCGACGTCCCGCAGGACGAAGACCGTGCGGTAGCCCTCGGCCAGCGAATCGATCGCGTTCTCCAGGATCTCGCGCGTTTCCAGACGACTGAGGGATTCCTCGGGGTCCTCGCCGTCCGAGGCTACTTCGCGCTTGATGGGATTTTCGTCGGTCTCGATCTCTTCGTCGAGAGAGACCGTTTTGGAACTCTTCCGCCTCCGGAGCCGCATGAGCGACTCGTTCACGGCGATGCGGACCAGCCAGGTGTAGAACTGAGAATTGCCCTCGAACTGGTCGAGCCTGGAGTAGGCCTTCAGGAACGCGTCCTGCAAGACGTCTTCGGTCTCGGCGTCGTTCTTGGTGATATGCCGCGCGAGTCGGAAGATTTTGCGGGCGTGGCGATTGACGAGCTCGTCAAAAGCCTCGTTCTCGCCGGCCCGCACTCGCTCGACTAGCTCGAGATCGGTCGGTTCGGCCGTCGCCGTGATCGCATCCGCCATGCCGTCCCGCAAACGTCATTCTGACGCTCGGCGGGACGTCGGGGCAAGCGCCGCGGCGATTCGCTCGCATGACCCGCGGCTCGACAATCGCTACAATCAAGGGCTGACGCGGGTCTCCGCGTCGGTCAACCCACCCCTCGAGATTCAAGGAGTAGAGAATGCTTTCGATTCGCGGCGCTATTTGTCTCGCCGGACTTTTCGCTTTCGCCGGGAGCGGTTTCGCCGGCGAGAAGAAGCTCATGCACTGCTTCGCGTTCACGCAGCTCGATGACGCCAAAGACGCCGACTGGGACGCCTTCTTCAAGGCGACCGACGAGATGGTCGAGAAGGTCGACGGCCTCAACAAGGTTTGGTACGGCAAGCTGCGCAGCCCCCTTGCCCAATACGGGAAAAGCCAAGAGGAACCGACTGTGCGCCAGTGGGGCGTCTGCATGGAGATGGACGACGAAGCCACGCTCGAAAAATACGCTGAAAACGAGGCGCATACGGCTTGGGTCGAAGCCTACGCGAAGGTGCGCAAGCCCGGCACGACGACCTACGACATCCTAGGTCAGTAGACCGCCCGATGAACGAGCCGGTCCAGACCGCTCGGATCAACTTCCGCTTCGAATGTCGACCCGGTTGCGTGAACTGCTGCACGCGGCCGGGCGACGTCTTCTTGACGGCCGAGGACCGCGACCGCATCGCCGCTCATCTCGGCATGAGCGCCGCCGAGTTCGAGCGGCGATATTGCGACCACGACCCCGACGGTTTGCTGCGGCTGACCAATCCTTCCTCGAATAGCTGCCATTTCTTGCTCGAGGGCGGCTGCGCCGTCCACGACGTCAAGCCGTTGCAGTGCCGCACCTTCCCGTTTTGGCCTGAGAACGTTCGATCCAGGCAGGCCTGGAAGGGTGTGCGCGGCTACTGTCCGGGAATCGGCGTCGGCCAGATCCTGCCGCTCGAGACGGTCGTCGCCGCGGCGCAGGCCTGCGCAGACGCCTTCCCTGAGATCGAATGACACTGCGCCGACCGCCAAGGCCGCTTCCCCTCCGACCGCTTTCCGGCCGTCGCCGACCTCGACTTCTGAAATCGATCAGCGCCGTTAGTCGGAAAGCTTCGGGCGGTAGCCGTTGCGGGTTCGGATGCGGTGGCGCCTGAGGTTTTCACCGACCAGTTGGACCTCGATGTTGCGCCAGCCGACGTTGGGGTTGCTCTGCGGATAGTAGGTGAGCGTGTAGGAGCTCGCCAGCTCTTCGCGAATCGACACGAAGGCCTCCGACTGCCGTTGCCAGGTCTTCGCGAAGAAAGCCCGCCCTCCCGTTCTCGCCGTGATGCGGCGGAACGCGTTGCTCGACACCGGATCCTTGTTGAGCTCTTTGGTCGAGATGACGTAGATCGGGATGCCCTCATCCTCGGCGATGGCGCCGACGTCGTCGGGACCCACGCTCGAGGCCGTGTCCGGGCCGTTCGAGAACACGATGATGACCTTGCGGCCGGTGACTTCCGACGCATCCCGCAAGGTGAGCAGCAAGGCGTTGTAAAGGGCCGTCTCGTCGCCCGCGACCGCGCTTCGCAGGCCTCGCAAGGCGTTGAGCCGCTCGTCGGTCAGCTCGGCGTGACGGGTGACGTTGCGACTGAAGCCGTAGACCGCCACCGAGTCCGCGCCGTCGAGCTCGCGGATGAAGTCCGCGATCGCATCCTCGGCGTAAACGAACGTGCGGTACATGAAGTTGCTGGTGTCGAAAAGGACGAAGACGTTGGTTCCGGCGAAGGCCGAGTCGCCCGCCAAGGCCATTTCCGGGGCCGGAGCCTCCTCCGGGCCGGGCTTGGGTTCCAGATCGCGCTTCTTGATCTCGGCAACGCGGACCGGCGCCGCATTGCCCTCGGCGAAGCTCGAAACCGTCTGCTCGATGCCGTCTTCGAACACCCGGAAATCGTCCGGTCCGAGTCCCTGGATGTAGCGGCCGCGGCGGTCCGTCACCGTCACGTTGAGCACCACCAAGTCGACTTCGACGCGGAACAACGTGTCTTGTTGCGCAACCACGGGTTCGAGGGCGATAAAGGCCCCCGCGCCCAGCACGGCCGCGAGCGAAAGCGGAACAATCGTCTTGTGCAAGCGCTTCACAATCTCGGTCTCCCCAGCAACAGCCGTTAGTTTAGTCCCGCTTGAAGCGCCCCGTTCGAGGACGCGCGGATTTCCTGGCGGACATCGTCGCCGATCGTGCGCATCGCGTGCAACAGCGCCGGCCAGTCATCCAGGTGGGTGGCGAAGATGCGCTCGATAGACCGCTTGGTCCACTCGGGCACCCGCAGATTCATGTCGGCGGGCGGCAATCCGGCTTCGTCGGTCAGGGCCGCCCAATACAGGTTGGTCGACTCCCAGCTTTCCGCCAAGATCCGGCTCGAGTACCCCATCATCGTCGGGAAAAGCGGCAAGTGCAACAACTCGGTGCGGTAGGCGCCCGCCAGCTCGGGGTGCGGCACTCCGAAGATGCCTTCGATGCGCTGCGCCGACACAGCGTCGCCGGCCGACTTTTGAAGTTCCGCGATCTCCCCCGCGAAGGGATCGCCCACGCGCGCCATCAGGTCCGCGTCCTGCCCCAGCGTTTGCGCCAGCCAGAAGGCCTCCTCGGGAGTGACGGATTCCACGGCGTCTTCCACGCGGCCCGCCCGGAAGCGAGCGTCGATCTCCCAGAGGCGGCCGGGCTTGACGCGCTCGCGCAGCGCGGCGAACGCTCGCTTGTGCAATTCTTCGTCGACGGCGCATTGGGCGATCAGCGATCGCCCCAACCGCAGGCGCAACGCCGCGTAATGCAATTGCGCACGGCTGACGCCCCACCACCGCGGCACCGTCGCGTCCAGCAGCACCTGCGGCGCCAGGTCTTGCCAGATCAGCGCCTGCCGTTGGGTCGGCACCAGGAAGTTCTGCTCGGCGTCGTTGAGCGCGTAGGCCAGACCGGCCAACGAGCCGACCAGTCGGCCGCCGGCGCTGGCCGGCCAGCCGATGCCTTGCATGCGCGCCGTCTCCCAGGTCCGCGATCCTTCGGGGCCGACGAAGTCATGGCTGCGCACGAACAGCGGGCTCGATCGCACCAGCTCGCCGCCTGGCGGCGCATAGTAGGCATAGACCAAACCGACCAGCGTGTCGCGCAAGATCGGCGCCAGGTCGCCGCGGATCTCGAGCAGCTTCTTGGGGTCGCCCTGCGCCTTGTCGACCGAGCGATTCAGGTTCAGGTCGCGCTGGCGCCGGATGTGATCGTCGACCCAGTTGCCGCCCGCCATGGCGTTGGCTTCCGGTGTGGAGAGTTGCGACTGCGGCAGTCGCACCTCCGAGATCGTTCCGGCCAAGCGGTTGGCCATGGCGACGTTGAATGTCTCCCCGCGCGAGACGCGCTCGAGGTGGTCGGCCAAGTCGAAAATCGTCTTGAGCGAAACCAACCGCTGCTGATTGAACAGGTTGTTGAGACGCGTTTTGAGAGCTTCGTGCTGCTGCTGTTCGCCGTCGGCGGGGCTGCCGGCGAGCAAATCGACGAGCGTCTGTTGGGGCGACAGCTCTGAGTTTGCGCCCGCGGCGGCGAGCAGCCGCAAGACCCCTGCGCGAGCCGTCGTAAAGAGCGCGTCGTCGTCTTTCACGTCGCTAAACGGCGTTGAGATATCGCGCAACGAGGCGTCAGCCTGCTCGCTCGGAATTTGGCCTTGCCGCACGAGGACTTGCCACAGGGCGACAAGCCCCTGTTGGCAGCCGACCACATCGCCGCGGCGGCGCGTGTTGTTGATCTTGTCGATTACTTCCAGCGAGGTTAGGAACGAGTTGATCGTCTCGTCGCTCAACCGCGGCGCCTCGCTCAGGAAGACGAACTGCTCGCCGAACTTCGGGTAATCCAGCAAGAGATGCGAAACCGTTTCCGGTTTCAACGGCTGCGCGCGATTGCGATCGAGGTTGGTGATCGCGAGGAAAATGTGGAGCGGTTCGTTCTCCACCACTTTGCGCGACATCGCGAACAGCGCTTCAAAAACGTCTTCCGGCGTGGACCAATTGGCGGCGGACTTGGTCAGCTTACCGTCGTACTTGCCGTGGGGATGGCGCACGAACAGGTCGCGCCACATCGTAATGCCGCCGGGAATGTTCGGCGAGCCGTCGGACCGGAAATCCACCCGCGAGACGAGCATCAGCAGCTCGGCGGTCGCGCGAAAGATCGGGCGGGCGGGACCGGGCGAGGTGACGCGTCCCCGCAAACCGTTGTAGAAACGCTCCATGCGGGCCGGTTCCGAGAAGTAGGCGAGCGCGGGACCGGTGGCGCGCGCCAGCGCGTCGTAGTAGGCCGCCAGCCAGCCGTCGTCGGTCTCGATCAGAGCCTGCAAGAACTTGGCGCCGTTGGCCGGGTCTTCGCCGGCGAGCTTCTTCCAGGTCGCCGCCGAGCGTTGGGCGCCGGGAACCACGGCGCGACCTTCGCGGATCTCAAAGCTCTCGCCGAAGAAGTCCATCACGTTGGCGTAGTTCTTCAAGCGCTGCGCCGGAACCGTCTGGCGCAAGGCCGTCGCCGTCGGGCGGTGCATCTTCGACATGGCGACGTAGAGTCGCGCCAGAGCCGGATCGGATAGGAACACGTCGATGAAATCGCCCTCGGCTTTCTTGTCGGCGGCTTCCGTCCAGTACTCCGGCCCAAACAGCACGGGCAGGCGCGTCATGCCGTAGGTTTGATGAAACGGGACTTCCCGGCGGTACGCGTCCTCGAGCTCGGCCAGCGGAAAGGCGGAATCGATCGAAAGGAAGGCGCGCGAGGGGTTGACCGTCTCGAGCACGGCTTGCGGGCCGCATTCGCCGCGCAGCCGGTAGCCAAGCGTCTTGAGCAAAGTCGCGGTCGCTTCGGACTCGCACTCGGCGATGTCGATGACGTTGTCGTCGCCGGCGATCTGGCGCAACTCGCGGGCTTGCGTCAGGTACTGCCGCAACAGCTTCAAGTACTCGGTTTCTTCCAGCGCTTCCCCGCCCCGCATCGTGCGATAGCCGCCGGTGACGATGTTGCGCGCCAAGGCCGGTAACAGTTGGTCGGGGTGCAGGTCGGTCGACAGCGCGGCCATGCGCAGGAAACCGTCGAAGATGCCGGGGATTTCGGCGTACCCGTAGCCTTCGCGTTCGGGATCACTCGTTTCACCTGCGGGCGGCGCCAGTGCGGACCAGTTCGATCCGCCCGCTTGCCGCACGGTCTCGACGGCGTCACGAGCGATGTCGACCTTGCCGTCGTACATCGCCAGGACCGCGATGCGCGAGGCGATCCGCCGTTTGGCTTCGTCGGTCGAGGCGGCGTCCAGCGCTTCCTGGTAGGCCTTGAGAGCGTCGGGGTCGCCGCGGCTGTCGAGAAACTGTGCACGCTGCGTCAGCAGCGCGGCGTTGTTCGGACTGTCGGCGACCGCTTGCGCGAGGCGACTCTTCGCCTCTTGCACCTTCCCCTCCGCGGCGAGCCGATCCGCTTCAGCGGCCGGCCCGGAGCCCCCCTGCCCCGCAAGAATCTGCGCGAACAAAACGCCAACGGTTGCGCACACCCATGTCTGTCGCATAACGCAAAACCCGTCCCCTCATGCCGCGCTTCAGGGCCACCCAAGACGCGGCGAATTGAGATCGCGCCGACACGAGGCGACGACAATCCGGTTTACAGTGTATACGCCTACCTGGGGGGGAAGCCAAAAGTCGACATGTAAATCTATCACCCGTATCGCCCTGCGATATCCCTTACCGCTTAGCCTGCAGGGAATCGAAGACGCGTAGGGCCTGCGCGGGCCCCACGGCCGCCGTGAGCTCTTCGAGCGTGCTGCAGCGCACCTTCTCCAGGCTCCCGAAGCGCCGCAGCAGCAATTGCGCGGTTTTCTCGCCGACTCCCGGAATATCAGTCAAGGCCGAGCGGATGCGCGAGGCCTTGCGGCGCTGCCGGTGAAACGTGACGGCGAAGCGGTGAGCCTCGTCGCGGATCTGCTGGATCATGCGCAACACGGGGGAATAGCGCTCCAGCCGAAGCGGCTCGTCCTCTTGCCCGAAGACGTAGAGCAGCTCCTCTTTTTTGGCGATCGCGGCAAGCGGCTGCGTCGTCAAGCCCAGCTCTTCCAAGGCCGCCGCGGCCGCATGCAACTGGCCGACGCCGCCGTCGATCAACACCAGTGAGGGCATCGGTTTGCTTTCAGCTTGCAGACGGCCGTAGCGCCGCCCGACGACCTCGCGCATCGCCGCGAAGTCGTCGTTGCCGTACTTGCCCTTGCCTTCGGCGCGCCGCACGATGAACTTGCGATAGTCCGACTTCTTCATTTGGCCGTCTTCCCAAACGACCATCGAGGCGACCACATCGCTGCCTTGGATGTGAGAAATATCGAAGCACTCGATACGCGCGGGCGCCTCGGGGTCCTCGGGCTCGGGCAAGTTGAGAGCGTCGCGCCATGCGGCGACCAAGTCCTCGACCGAGGGCTTCATGATGCGGAAGCGCTGCTCGAAGGCGTGCTTGGCATTGCTGACGGCCAGATCGAGCATCGCCTTCTTCGGGCCGCGCTGCGGAATCGAGATCTCCACCTTGCGCCCGCGCTTCTCGCTGAGCAGCTCCGCCAGCAGCTCCTGGTCTTCGAACGGCTCGGGCACGTGAATCAGCGACGGAACATACTGGGCGTCGAGGTAGATCTGCATCAGCAGATTGCCCAGAAAGTCGGACATCTCGAACCGCTCGACGTCTTCCCAGTAGTATTCGCGGCGGTCGACGACGCGCCCGTTGCGCATGTGGAACAAGTTGGCGGCGACCAGCGGCGGCTCGGCGTAGACCCCGTAAATGTCCACGTCGGCCCCCTCGACCGCGGCGACGCGCTGGCGCTCTTTCATCTCTTCGACGGTCGAGATGAGGTCGCGGATCTTCGCGGCGCGCTCGAACTCCATGTTTTCCGAAGCGTCGAGCATGCGGGCGCGCAGGTCTTTCGTCAGATCGGCGTGGCGGCCCGCCAGGAACGCCTTGACGTCGCTGACCGCCTGCGCATAGGTCGCTTCGTCGGTCAGACCTTCCACGCACGGGCCCCAGCAGCGCTGGATATGGAACTCGAGGCACGGCCGCGGGTGGAAGCGCGTCAGGTCGATGCGGCACGACGGCACCTTGAAGTGACGGTGAATGAAGTGCACCAGCCGGTGCGCCAAATTGCCGGGGAAGTAGGGGCCGAAGTACGTCGAGCCGTCCTTTTTGAGGCGACGCGTGACGTAGACGCGCGGCCAGCGCTCGTTGGTCAGCTTGATGTACGGATAGGTCTTGTCGTCGCGCAGCAGCACGTTGAAGCGCGGCTGGCGCTCCTTGATGAGGTTGTTCTCGAGGGCCAGCGCCTCTTTCTCATTGGCGACCGAGATGTACTCGATGTCGACGGCGTCGGCGATCAGGCTGCCGGTCTTGGCGTCCGCCAGGCGCTCTTCAAGGAAGTAGCTGCGGACGCGGTCGCGCAGGCTCTTGGCCTTGCCGACGTAGATGACCTCGCCGGCGGCGTTTTTGTAGAGGTACACGCCCGGCGCCGACGGCATCGAGGATGCGATGTTCTTGAGCTTTTCCCAGCGCGCGGAAGGGTGTGCAGGCACAGGCGGACTTCTAATTTTAGCCGGGACGTCAAAAAGCTCTTGACCGCCCAAGCACGCGCCTTCATACTAGTCGGTATGGAACAGATGGTGGAGTGGCGGACAGTTGACTACGGCGCGGCCGTGTTTCACGTTGTTTCCTACAGCCGCGAGCCTGAGAAGCCGGTTTTGGAAGTCTCCCGGACCCAAGAGGAGACCCAGGAAGAAGTTTGTCCCGTCCTTGCCTACATCCCGTTCTTTCGCTGTTGGACCGCCTCGCGGCACGCGGCGTAGCGCCCGTCAAGGTTTCATTCCATCCAAGACGTAGACGTCGCCGCGGCTGTTCTCGAGCGGCACGATCAACGCGTCTCTCGTGACGGCGAACTTCGTGTAAAGCGACGTTTCCGGCAGCTCGAAGTTGGGCGCGGTCACGCGCCGCGGCTCTCCCCCGGCGGCCGGCTGCATCCAGACGGCGAAATCCCCGTCGCGATTCGAGGTGAAGTACAGGCGTTTGCCGTCTACGGACCAGGCGGCGGGTCCTTCGATGGCCGGGCCGACGACGAGCTCGCGCGGTTGGCCCGAAGCCAAGTCGAGCTCCCAAACATCCGGATTGCCGTTGCGGTCGGAGACGAACGCCATGCGTTTGCCGTCGGGCGTGAATGACGGGTAGAGCTCGTTGCTCGGCCAATCCGTGAGCTGCGTCGGCTCGCCGCCCTCCGGCTTTACCGCCCAGATGTCCCAGTTGCCGCTGCGGTTCGAATAGAAGGCCAGGATCGAGCCCTGCGGCGACCAGGTCGGCTGGGCGTCGCTGGAGCCCGGCTCAGCCTCGGTCACGAGCAGCGGTACCGCCTGCGGCTGCGGCATGCGGTAGAGCTGGTAGCGGCCCGCAACCGTCGATGAGTAGGCGAACTGCCCGTCGGGCGACATCGTAGCGCCGACCTCGCGAACGGCGCGCCCCCACTCGGGCGTCAGCTTTTGGTCCACGCCCTCGAGACCGCGCTTGAAGTAGATCACGCCTTGGCCCGCGTCCTGCGACGTCCAGGCGACCAGCGACCCATCGGGCGAGGCGGCGGGGTAGTAGTTTCGTTGCCCGCGCAGCGAGAGCAGGTTCGCTTCGCCGCGCACCATGCCGCTCGCCCGATCGAGACCGAAGGCCCAGAGCTGGCGGCCGAGTCGACGAACGGAGAAGGCGACTCTGGCGCCGTCGGCCGAAAAGCGCGGCTCGATGTCGTCGGTCGCCGAAACCGTGAGCCGGCTGGGCGTTCCGGCCAGCGTTTTTGTCGTGGGGTCGAGAGCGACCCGCCAGAGATCCTTGTCGCCGCCGAAAGCGCCCTTGGAATAGACCAGCAGGCGACCGTCCTTCGAGCAGGTCACACCAGCGACCTCTTCGCCGGTAGGGATCAGGTCGAGCGCCCGCGTCCGCCGCGAGTCAACATCGGCCACGAACATGTCGCGGCGCGTGCGGTCCCAATAGAACAGCGACTTGCCGTCGGGCGACCACTCAGCATAAGGCGTGCCGCTGGTGCCGCCGACGACCTCCGTGGGCTCGCCGCCCGAGTAGTTGACCACGTAAATCGACCCGGACCAGTCGAAGGCGAGGCGGCGGCCGTCCGGCGACCAAACCGGGTTGGCGCCGAACTCGGTCACCCGGCTCGCCGCCCCGCCGTCGGCCGGAACCAGGAAAACGCCGCCGCGCGCGCCGCCGACAGCGAAGGCGAGCGCGCGCCCGTCCGGTCCCCAGGCGGGTTGCCGCTCGACCTCGGGACCGTTGGTCAGTTGCACGGCCTCGCCGCCGTCGACCGGCTGCTTCCAGATGTCGAGGCTTCCCGCTTGGTCGGAAGCGTAGGCGATCCAAGCGCCGTCGGGCGACCAGGTCGGATGTCCGGACAGTCCTTCGGACGGAGTGAGCTGGACGAGTGTCATCTCCGGCGCGGCGGGAACGTCGTTGCCGGCCGCCCCGTCGCGGCCGCGGATGATCCAGGCGCCGAACGCCAGCAGCACGGCCAATGCGGCGACGGCCGCCAGGGAGCGCTCGCGAGTGCTCAGGCCCGTGTCGGCAACCGGCGGTGCGGCCGGCGGAACCTCGGGCGGATCGGCGTCGAGCGCATCGAGGGCGTCTTCGAGGCAGACCTTGACGTCCGCCATCGACTGAAAGCGCCTGGCGGGATTCTTGCGCAGACAGCGCTCGATGATGCGCTGCACATCGGCCGGAACCTCGGGCCGCTCCTCGCGCACGTCGGGCGCCTTGCGCTGGACGATAGCGGCCATCACCGAGACTCGCGAATCTCCCGCGAAGGCGCGATGACCAGCGAGCATCTCGTAGAGCACCGAGCCGAACGAGAAGATGTCGGACCGCGCGTCGACGACGCGGCCTTCGGCCTGTTCGGGCGACATATAGGCGACGGTGCCCATCACGGCGCCTTCTTCGGTGTGGGGCGTGGCGCCGTCCGGCGCGCCGTCGGCTTCAGTCAGCTTCGCAAGCCCGAAGTCGAGCAGCTTCGCGCGGCCTTCGGGCGAGACCATGACGTTGGCGGTCTTGAGGTCGCGGTGGATGATGCCGGCGGCGTGCGCGCAGGCCAGCGCGTCGGCGATCCGGATCGCAATCTCGAGCGCCTCGTGCAAGCCCAGACCCGCGCCCTCGGCTTTCGCCTCGAGCGTCTCGCCCGCAACGTACTCCATGGCGATGAAGCTGACCCCGCGCGTCTCGCCGATCTCATGGATCGTGACGATGTTCGGGTGATCCAGCGCCGAGGCCGCCCGCGCTTCTTGGATGAAGCGGCGCTTGCGGTCGGCGCGCTGCACCGCCTCTGCCTTGAGCGTCTTGAGAGCGACCTGCCGGTCGAGGCTCAGGTCGAGCGCACGGTAGACCGCGCCCATGCCGCCTTCGCCGATCTTCGAGAGCAAGCGGTAATGTCCCAGCGTCTCGCCCACGTCGAGCCGCGGCGTGCGCGCGGCGGGCATGATGGTCGTATGGTCGGGACGCTCCTGTCCGGACGAGTAGCCCGACGAGCGCAGGGCGTCGCGTAGCGGCGTGAGAGTCTCGACCGCCTCGTCGAGCGACTGCAGGCGCTCGGCCCGATTTTTCACCATCGCCTTAGCGACCAACTCCACGAACTCCTCGGGAAGGTCGTCGCGCAGGGATGCCAACGGAGCCGGATCGGCGTTGACGATCTCGTAGTGCAGCGCCGCTTCGTGAAAGGCTTGGAACGGCCGCTCGCCGGCGGCGATCTCGTAACACAACACGCCGTAAGAGAAGATGTCGGCGCGGCGGTCGACCGTCTCGCCCATGATCTGCTCGGGCGCCATGTAGGCCATCGTGCCGAGGACGCTGCCGTCTTCGGTCAGCCCGGCCTCGCTCTGGATCTTGGCCACCCCGAAATCGGTCACCTTGCAGACGCCGTCCTCGGTGAGCAGAATGTTGTCGGCCTTGATGTCGCGGTGGATCACGCCTTTGCGATGAGCGTGCGCCAAGCCGCGCGCGATCTGCAGGCAGTAGGTCAGCGCCTCTTCGGGAGCAATGCGGCCGCCGCCGCGGATGCGATCGCCGAGCGATCCGCCGGCGACGTATTCGAGCGCGATCAGCCGCAGCCCTTCGACGACCTCGAACGAGTAGATGACGGCGATGTTGGGATGGCCCAGAGCGGAGATCGCGCGGGCTTCGCGCTCGAAGCGCTCGGCGGCTTCGGGCGTCCCGGCGGCGGGCATGACCTTGAGCGCGACGAGCCGGCCGAGCTTGACGTCGCGCGCCTTGTAGACGGTCCCCATGCCGCCCTCGCCCAGATGTTCGAGGACTTCGAAGTGCGCTAGAGTGCGGCCGGTGAGGTCCATAAGCCGATGCGGACCATTATCGCCCGGAGGATGAGACACAGCCGCAATCGTGAGAGTGGCGTGTGAAAGGTCCCGCGAACATCCCGCAAAGTCAACCGTCGACGAATCCGGAAATCTCCAGCGGCTGGCGCCGTTTGTTGCAGCCGGGAGCGCCGGTAACAACTTTGGCGTGCGATAATCGGGGAGGCTCTAACGATTCTTCCGCTCCTCCTTCTTAAAGGAAGGGCTATGAGCGGCTTTACATTGCGACCTTTGAATAACCCGCGGCTGAACGAGCCGGCGGGCTTCAGTGTTCTTGTGCTTGCGATCGGGCTCGTGTTGAGCCTGGCCTCGTACCAGCCCCTCGATCCGTCATGGAACGTCGCCGGGGCCGACAGTCGCGCGCAGAACCTGATCGGCTTCCCCGGCGCGTGGTTCGCCGACGCCGCTCTGCAGTGGCTCGGACTCGCGGCTTTTCTGCTTCCCCTCTACCTAGTCGCGCTCGGTTGGCTGTGGCTGCGGTCGAGCGAGTTCCGCTGGCCTAAGGCGCGCACCGCCGGAGCGCTGCTGCTGCTCGTGACGGCTTGCTGGGGGCTCGGCTTCAACCGCGAATGGACGGCTTGGGGCGGCGTCATCCAGGCCGGCGGAGTCGTCGGCTCGATCTTGGCTGAAATCTCGCTGCGCTATTTGAACGAGATCGGCACGCTGCTGCTGATCACCGTCGCCGGCGTCGCCTCGCTGTACCTTCTCACGTCGTTCCATCTCGCCAAGGCCAATGAAGCGCTCTCCAAGACGCGCACGATGCCGTCGATTCGCGAGCGCCTCGCGGAGTGGCGCGAGCAGCGGCAAGAGACGATTCGCCTCCGCAAACAAGCTCGCGAGGCGGTGCAGCAAGACAAGCCCGCCGAGAAAGTCTCCCGCCTCCGCACGAAGCTGCCGGCGCCTGGCGCGCGTTTAGTCGAGGTCGACGCCGCTGCAGAGCAAGCCGGAGAATATGCGGCGCCGCCGATCGTGCCCTACGAAGACCCCAAGCGGACGCCCGACGAGGACCCGCAAGCGGGCTTGCACTTCGAGGCCGAGCCGATCTCGATCGCCAAGCGCGCCGACGCGGAGCTCGAAGACGGCGAGCCCCCTTGGGACGAGGACGATCTGTTCGACGATGAAGAACACGAGGAGCCGGCCGTCGACTACCGCGTTCCGACGACCGCCCTGCTCTCGCCGCCGCACGAGCGCTCGGCCTATGACCCGGACGAGCTGCACGCCACGGCGCGGCGCATCCAGGAGAAGTTCGAAGAGTTCAAAGTTGGCGGCTCGGTCGTGCAGATCAATCCCGGCCCGGTCGTGACGACGTACGAATTCAAGCCTGACCCGGGCGTGAAGTACTCGAAGATCCTCAACCTTTCGGAGGATCTCTGCCTGGCGCTCGAGTGCGAATCGATCTTGGTCGAGCGCATCCCCGGCAAGTCGACGGTCGGCATCGAGGCCCCCAACCGCAAGCGCGAGATCATCACGCTGCGCGAAGTGCTCGAGTCGCGCGACTTCCGCGAGAACGAGTCGCCGCTGACGGTGGCCTTGGGCAAAGACATCAACGGCCGACTGCAAGTGGCGGATCTCACGTCGATGCCGCACTTGCTTGTCGCCGGCTCGACCGGCTCGGGCAAATCGGTGATGATCAACGGCTTCATCATGTCGATCTTGTTGCGCGCCACGCCCGACGAAGTGCGCTTCCTCATGGTCGACCCGAAGACCGTCGAGCTGGGCCTGTATCACGACATCCCGCACCTGCTCACGCCGGTCATCACCGACATGAAGAAGGCCGCCAACGCACTCAAGAACGCGACGGCCGAGATGGAGCGGCGTCTGAAGCTGCTGGCTGAGCACTCGGTGCGCAACATCGATCAGTTCAACGCCAAGCTCGACCGCATCAAGGCGAAATACGAAGAAGAGAATCCCGATTTGGCGCGGGCGCTCAAGCGGCTGCCCTACATCGTCATCATCATCGACGAGCTGGCCGACCTGATGATGCTCGAAGGACGCCAGATCGAGGAGTCGATCACGCGCCTGGCGCAGATGGCGCGCGCGGTCGGCATCCACCTGGTGCTGGCGACGCAGCGGCCCAGCGTCGACGTCATCACCGGCCTGATCAAGGCCAACGTGCCGGCGCGCATCTCGTTCCGGCTGGCGACGCGCGTCGACTCGCGCACCATCCTCGACAGCATGGGCGCCGAGGCGCTGCTGGGCCGCGGCGACATGCTGTTCCTGCCGCCGGGCACGGCGCGCATGAAGCGGCTGCACGGCCCGTTCATCACCGAAGACGAGATCGAGAAAGTCGTCCGCGAGTGGAAGATTCAAGGCAAGCCGCGCTACGAGCACGGCTACCTGACCGCGCCGGCGGAAGACGTCGAGGGCGAAGAGGATGCGCCGGGCCTCGACGATCCGATGTACGAGGAGGCGGTGCGCTGCGTGCTCGAGATGGGCAAGGCTTCCACCTCGACGCTGCAGCGCCGGCTGCGACTCGGCTACGGCCGCGCGGCGCGCATTCTCGATGCGATGGAGAAGGACGGCATCATCTCGCCGCCGGACGGCAGCCGGCCGCGCGATGTGCTCAAGGCGCCCGACTGGCTGGCTGAGGTCGAGTCGACGCGCTAGGCCGGCGGATCCTCAATTAGCGTAGTAGCCGGGGCGATGCCGCACGGTGTTCTTCTTGGCGTCGCCGACCAGCTCGACCTTGATCTGACGGAAGCCGGGCGGCTTGCCCTCAGGCGGCGAATAGACTAGCGTGTACTGATTGCGGATATCGAGCGCGATCTGGTGCGTCAGCGCCGTGACTTCGTCGACCGTTTCGGGAAAGTACGCCGGTCCACCGGTCGCCCCAGTGATGTATTTAACCGCCCGCTCGGCGCGTTTGGCTGACCGCTTCTCCTCTTCGCTGAGCAGTCCGATCGCATAGATCTGGGTCTGGTTCTTATCCATCTCCTGCAGTTCGCGGACGAGGACCTCGAGCTCGGTGCGGCTGGAGTTGTCCTCGCCGTCGGTGATGATCAGCAGGATGCGCTTGTCGTTCTTCGCCTTGACGTTGAGGTAATCGAGCGACATGCGCACGGCGTCATAGAGCGCCGTGCCGCTGCGCGAGTCGATGCGCTGCAGCGCGTCCTGCAGCTTGGCGACGTCGTTCGTGAAAGCGCAGTCGAGGAAGGCTTCGTCGTTGAAGTTGACGATGAAGACTTCGTCGTCGGGGTTGGAATCCTTGACGAACTCGACGGCGGCGGCGTTGACCCGCAAGCGTTTATCGCGCATCGAGCCCGAGTTATCGACCAGGATGCCGACCGAAACCGGGACGTCTTCTTGCCGAAAGATCTTCAGCGGCACGCGCTGACCGTCTTCGTAGACTTCGAAGTCGCTCTGGTCGAGGTCCGTGACCAGGCGCTCCTTCTTGTCCGCGACCGTGACGTGAAGAACGACCTCGGTGGTGTCCGCCGTGAACACCGGATCTTTTGTCGACGCCTTGGCGTCCTGTTGCGGACCTGCTTGTGCGAGTGCGGGGATCGTCGCCAGAATCGCTGTCGCCGCGAGGCGCAACCAGGTCATAGGACTGTTTTACACCAGGCGCCGACCCTGCGGTCCGCGGCGCTCATCAAGTTTTTGACGAACCTTCCGTCCGAACGCCGTACCCGGCGTCGCGGCGCATCTCGCCGGCCCAGCGCAGGAAGCTCCACAGACGCCCGCGCTCGCGCCAGGTGAAACGCCGGAAGGCGGCGCGGTCGATGCGGTCCGCGGGAATTCCGGAGTAGGTTTCAATGCGCCAGCGCAGATACGGGCTGGCCCACGGGCGCAGGCGGTAGCCGCGGGCGGCGTCCCACAGGAATGCCGCTATCTCGAAGATCCTCAATTGGCGTAGTAGCCGGGGCGATGCCGCACGCTGTTCTTCTTGGCGTCGCCGACCAGCTCAACCTTGATCTGGCGGAAGCCGGACGGCTTGCCTTCGGGCGGTGTGTAGACAACCGTGTACTGATTGCGAATGTCGAGCGCGATTTGGTGCGTCAGCGCTTTGACTTCGTCGACGGTTTCAGGGAAGTAGGCCGGGCCGCCGGTGGCGCGGGTGATGTACTTGATCGCCCGTTCGGCGCGCTTGGCCGACCGCTTCTCCTCTTCGCCGAGCAGTCCGATCGCGTAGATCTGCGTCTGGTTGGCGTCCATCTCTTGCAGCTCTCGGACGAGCATTTCGAGCTCGGTGCGGCTGGCGTTGTCCTCGCCGTCGGTGATGATCAGCAGGACGCGCTTGTCGTGCTTCGCCTTGTCGTTGAGGTGATCGAGCGACATGCGGGCGGCGTCGTAAAGCGCCGTGCCGCCGCGCGAGTCGATCCGCTGCAAGGCGTCTTGCAGCTTGCCGACATCGTTCGTAAACGGGCTGTCGAGGTAGGCTTCGTCATTGAAGTTGACGATGAAGACTTCGTCGTCGGGGTTGGAATCCCTGACGAACTCGACGGCCGCGGCGTTCACCCGCAAGCGCTTATCGCGCATGGAGCCGGAATTGTCGACGAGGATACCGACCGAAACCGGGACGTCTTCCTGCCGAAAGATCTTCAGCGGCACACGCTGACCGTCTTCGTAGACCTCGAAGTCGCTCTTCTTGAGGTTCGTGACCAGGCGATCCTTCTTGTCCGCGACGGTCACATGCAGAACAACCTCGGTCGTGTCGGCTCTGAAAACCGGGTCCGTCGTCGTCTCTTGGACATTCGACCGCGCGACTTCCGCCCCCGGCTGCGCGAGCGCCGGAATCGTCGCCAAAATCGCTGTCGCCGCGAGGCGAAACAAGGTCATAAGATTGTTTTACACCAGGTTTTAGACGGGCGCGCCTTTAACGGGCAGGTGCGTAATATCCGCTTCGAAAATAGGGCCTTAGCTGCGGCATGCCTCGGATTTTCTTCACCTCGACCTTGACCCGCCGCCATTTACCGTCGCGTTGCCTGTTCGTTGGGACGTAACCCAAAACGTACTGGTTGCGAAGCTCGATCCCGATCTTCTCCGCTATGTCAGGCAGTTCGTTCAGATTCTCGACCGGGAATTGCCGGCCGCCGGTTTCCTCTGCGATTTCGGTCAACAGTCCCGGCCCCGCCATCTCTTCCGGCGTGCGGCTGCGGGACCCGTAGGGCTCGAAGATGCCGATGGCATAGATCTGTACGTCAGACTCCCGAACCAGCCGTTTTATTTCACGTTCGGTGTAGCGGCTGGAGTTGTCGCCGCCGTCGGAGATGACCAGGAGCGCCTTCTGCTGGTTTTTGGCGTCTTTCATCTTGTTGAGCGCCAAGTAAATAGCGTCCAGCAAGGCCGTGCGGCCCTTGGACTGGGTGAAGGTCAGCCGGTTTTGGATTTCTTCGACGCTTCTGGTGAAGTCTGTCGCCATCTCGGGACGATTGTTGAATTCGACGAGGAAGAATTCGTCTTGCGGATTGGCGGTCTTGGCGAATTGCGCGACGGCCTCGCGGGCCTTGCTCATCTTCTCGCCCATCGAGCCGGAGGCGTCGAAGACGATCGCCAGCGACAGCGGCGTATCTTCGGCTCCGAACTGCTTGATCTCTTGGATCTCCTTGTCCTCGGACAGCTCGAAGTGTTCCTTGCTCAGAGCCGGTGACCATGCGACCCATCGGGTCGGTGACGGTCACGTTGATGAGCACCATGTCCACATCGACGCCGATGACGGCGCCGCGGCCGCGCGCTTCCGTCTCGTCGGAAGGGGCTTGGGGACGTGTCTTGAGCTCGACGTTCGCCGGGGCGACGTCAGCGGCTTCCACTTTGGCGGTTTGGATTGGATCGGGGTCGGCGGCGAGGCAAACCGAGAGAAACCAAAAGGCGGACAGGAGCGTAGCCAGCTTCAGAACGTTGATCTGACAGCGACCTCGCGTTGGACCCACAGTCCCTCCCGGGTAAGACAGAGTAGACGGACCCGCGGGATGGTCCAGGCTGCGACGCGTCCTGCGTTTCCGTTGCGGCCATTCTAGCATACGGTTTCGCTATGCTATCCTTGGACGTGCCGTCCTACAGCGGCACGTTGTCAGACGTGATTCTCCGCTGCTTGATCGCTCTCGAGGCTCCAAAACAACAAGACGGACCCACGTTTTTCGCGTGAGCGCCGCGCCGCGTACGACCGTCCTGTGCATCCTCGAAAGCCTGCGCGGGACCGACGTCTCTTGCATAAACTGAGACAAGACTCGGCGAACCATGGCCTCAACGCTCTCTGATAAGACCGAAACTCCCAGCAAATTCATCTTCGTCACCGGCGGCGTGGTTTCTTCCCTCGGGAAAGGCATCGCCGCCGCCTCCATCGGCAACCTGCTGGAGAGTCGCGGCCTGCGCGTCACTCTGCAGAAGATGGACCCGTACCTCAACGTCGATCCAGGGACCATGAGTCCTTTTCAGCACGGCGAGGTCTTCGTTACCGACGACGGCGCCGAAACCGACCTGGACCTGGGCCACTACGAACGCTTCACTCACTCCAAGCTCAGTCAGGCCAACAATTGGACCTCCGGACGGATTTACGAACGCATCCTGGCGAAAGAGCGGCGCGGCGATTACTTGGGTAAGACAGTCCAGGTGATCCCGCATGTTACGAACGAAATCAAAGCGGCCATCCGCAAGATCGAAAGCCCGGACGTCGACGTCAACATCGTCGAGATCGGCGGGACCGTCGGCGACATCGAATCGCTGCCGTTCATCGAGGCGATCCGGCAGATGCGGCACGAGCTGGGCCGCGATAACTGCGTGTTCGTGCACGTCACATTGGTCCCCTACATCGCGGCGGCCGGCGAGCTCAAGACGAAACCGACGCAACACAGCGTGAAGGAGCTGCGCGCGCTGGGCATTCAGCCCGACATCCTGCTGTGCCGCACCGAGACCGATCTATCGCGCGAGATCCGCGAGAAGATTGCGCTGTTCTGCGACGTGCGCAAGGACGCCGTGATCGCGGCGCGCGACGTGGACTCGGTCTACCGCGTGCCGGTGCACTTCGCCGAGCAGGGCGTCGACGACATCGTGCTCGACCTGCTGCGCATCGCCGCGCCGCCGCGCGACCTCGAACCCTGGAAGGAGATGCTCGATCGGCTGACGCACCCCGAGGACGAGGTTACGATCGGCATCGTCGGCAAGTACGTCGACTACGAGGATTCGTACAAGAGTCTGAAAGAGGCGCTGCTGCACGGCGGCTTTCCGCACCGCCTGCGGACGCGCGTCGAGTGGATCGAGGCCGAGAGCATCACGCGCGAGTCCGCGCCGCATGAGCTGGGTCACATCGACGGCATTCTGGTTCCCGGCGGGTTCGGCAATCGGGGCATCGACGGCATGCTCGAGGCGATCCGCTACGCCCGCGAGAATCGCGTGCCGTACTTCGGCATCTGCCTCGGCATGCAGACGATGGTCATCGAATTCGTGCGCAACGTCTGCGGCATCGCGGATGCGCACTCGACCGAGTTCGAGCCGGCCGCGGAGAACCGCGTGTTCTTCAAGCTGCGTGAGCTCAAAGGCGTTGAAGACTTGGGCGGCACGATGCGGCTCGGCTCATGGCCTTGCAAGTTGCAGTCGGGCAGCATGGCTCAAGCGGCTTACGCGCAGGACGAAGTGCACGAGCGCCACCGCCACCGTTACGAGTTCAATCGAGAGTTCGACCGCGCGGTTCTCGATCACGGCATGCGCATCTCCGGCGAGACGCCGGACAAAATGTACGTCGAGATCTGCGAGCTGCCCGAACATCCCTGGTATCTGGGGTGCCAGTTCCACCCCGAGTTCAAGTCGCGTCCGCTCGAGCCGCATCCTCTGTTCTCAGCGTTCGTCGGCGCCAGCCACAAGCACCGCATGACGCGGCTGTCGGAAGAGCAGCTCAACCAGGAGCGGCAGTTCCTGCGCGCGCGCGTGCAGTGACGCTGCAGTGACGCTGCGACAGCCCTGACCGTAAGGGAGGGGGCCTTCGGGCCGCCGAAGTCTTGTGAGCGCTCGAGATCCTCACGATTCACAGCTCAGCCGGATGGCCCCACGAGCCGCTGAAGACGAATTCGTCCAGCGGCTTTCTTGTGCGCGGTTGGCGGTCGCGCTCGATGAACGGTCCGTCCTCGGCGGGGTAGCCGATGGCGATGCCGACTTCGACGTCGTAATCGTCGGGAACGCCGAAAATTTCGCGCGCCTTGTCGGGCAGAATCCCCGCCATCTGGTGGACGTTCAGGTCGCGCAACGTGGCCTCGTATGTCAGCGTGGCCGACGCGGCGCCAAGGTCGTGCAAGGCCACACGGTTAGGCTCCCCGGAATGGGTGAAGGTCTTCTTTTTGACTCCCAGCGCCAGAACCGGGGCGTTTCGGGCCCATTCCCGGTTCTTCTCGTTGAGTGAGCTCAGGACTTTTTGGAACTCTTCGGGTTCATCCTTTGTCGCCATGATGTAGCGCCAGGGCTGCTCGTTGAACGAAGACGCCGCCCAGCTTGCCGCCTCGAAGATGGATGCCAGGTCGTGCCGCGAAACCTTGCGTTCGCTGAACTGGTAGGGACTCCAGCGCTGCTTGAAAATGTCGTGGATCGGATGGTTCGGGTTGGCGTGTTTGGGGTGCATATCCAGCTTAGATGACCGAGGATCTTGTTTCGATACACTCAAGATTCGATGCGCCGAATCCTTCGCCCGCCTTTCGCCTTCCTTCTGCTTGCTGTGGCCCTGGCCGGGCAGGCGACCACGCCGCCGACGCCGATGGCGGGCTCCGCGGAGCTGTCGCAACTGCTCGACAACCTCAACACGCTCGGCTCCGTGCTGATGTTGGGCGCGCACCCGGATGACGAGAACACCTCGGTGATCGCCTACTTCGCGCGAGGCCGTCACATGCGCACGGCGTATTTGTCTGCGAATCGCGGGGAGGGCGGCCAGAACCTCATCGGCTCCGAGCAAGGTCCGCTGATCGGGATGATTCGTACGCAAGAGCTGCTGGCCGCCCGGCATATCGACGACGGCGAACAGTTCTTCACACGCGTAATCGATTTCGGCTACTCGAAGACGCCCGAGGAGGCGATCCGCCTATGGGGCCGCGACGTGCTGCTGGGAGACATGGTGCGCATCATCCGGCGGTTTCGGCCGGACGTGATCCTCGCGCGGTTTCCTCCCCCGCCGGGCGACGGCGGCCACGGCCAGCACACAGCGGTCGGCTATCTCGGGCCGGACGCGTTTCGTCTTGCGGCGGATCCAACCGCCTTTCCGGAGCAGATCAAGGAGGGACTCCAGCCGTGGCAGGCCAAACGCTACTACTGGAATACCTTCCAATTCGGACGCCCCCGCGAGGGCGAGGAGACGGCCAATCCCGACCGGCTGCAGGTCGACACCGGCGAATACGATCCCGTGCTCGGCAAGTCGTACGCCGAGGTCGCCGGCGAGAGCCGCAGCATGCACCGCAGCCAGGGCATGGGGACCAATCAGCGCAAGGGTTCCGTGGCGGCGTCGTTCGATTACGTGGCCGGCGACAAGGCGCAAACCGACCTGTTCGACGGCATCGACACGAGCTGGTCTCGCGTCGACGGCGGCGAGGCGGTCGGCAAGCTGTTGAGCGCAGCGCGGGAGCGCTACCAGCCGAAGCGACCGGAGGCGATCTTGCCGTTGCTGCTCGAGGCTTGGCAAGAGCTGGGCAAGCTCGAGGGGCCGTGGGCGGAGCAGAAACGCAAGGAACTGGCGCGGGCGATCACGCTGGCGTCCGGCGTTTGGCTCGACGCGAAGGCCGCGCAGTGGGACGCGACGCCCGGCTCGACGCTCGGCGTTGAGCTCGAAGCTTTGCGCCGCGGCGCTGGCGGCATCAAATGGCTGGGGACGGAGTTACGCGGCTTGGATAAGGCGACCGCCGACAGCCTGCCCGCCGAATTGCCGGAAAACGAGGTCGTCAAACGCGACGTCAAGATCATCGTCCCCGGCGACGCGGACTACTCGCAGCCGCCATGGCTCGAGACCGCGCCCGACGGGTGGGACTACCGCGTTGCGGACAAGTCGTTGATCGGCCGCCCCGAGGCCCCGCCGGTCTTGCAGGCCGTCTTTCACATGGCCTTCAACGGCGTCGAAGTGCCGATCGTGCAAGACGTCTCCTACGAGTGGGTCGATAGTGCAAGCGGTGAGAAGCAGCGTGACCTGCAAGTGGTTCCGCGCGTCGCGGTGAGCTTCTCGCGCACGAATCTGGTTTTCCCCAACCAGTCGCCGCGCACGGTGCAGGTGTTGCTGTCCTCGCATTCCTCGGGCGTGGAGGCGGACATCAGCCTTTCCCTGCCCGCTGGGTGGAGCGCCAAGCCGGCGAGCATTCCGCTCAGCCTGCAGCGCAAGGGTCAGGAGACGACCGCCGAGTTCGAGGTGCAGCCTCCGGCGGCGGCGTCGGACGGAACGATCACAGCCGTGGTGAAGCTCGACGACGGCACGAGGATCAGCCGCGGCATTCAGCAGATCGAGCATGAGCACATCCCGATTCAAGTGGTGTATCCGCCGGCTGAGTTGCGCGTCGAGCGCATTGACGTGAAGCTGTTGTCGCACAACATCGGCTACGTGATGGGCGCAGGGGATGAGATTCCGGCGGCTCTGCGCGAATTGGGCGCCGCCGTCACGCTGCTGTCGGACAAGGACTTGGCGGGCGGCGATCTGTCGCGCTTCGATGCCATCGTGGCGGGCGTGCGGGCGCTCAACACCAGGCCTGCGCTGTTGGCCGCGCGAGAGCGCGTGATGGATTACGTCAAGCAGGGCGGCACGTTCGTCATGCAGTACAACGTCTTCTCGAGGCGCTCCTCCGCGGAGGCGGACGACGTGATGGGTCCCTACCCGCTCGAGCCGTACGGCTTTACGCACGATCGCGGCGATCGCATCACCGAAGAGGACGCTCCGATCATCATTCTCAATCCCGACAGCCCCTTGCTCAATGAGCCGAACAAGATCAGCCCGAAGGACTTCGAAGGCTGGGTGCAGGAGCGCGGACTCTACTTCATGGGCAAGTGGGATCCGCGCTACCAAACGGTTTGGGCCAGTCACGACCAGGGTCAGGAACCGGTCGCCGGCGGCATGCTCTACGCCAAATACGGCAAGGGAGCGTACGTGTTCACCGGCTATTCCTGGTTCCGCCAACTGCCGGCGGGCGTTCCCGGGGCATACCGCTTGTTCGCCAACATCGTCAGCGCGGGCAAGACCGCGGAAGCTGGAGACCGCTGAGAGCTATGCGGCCGGAGCCGGGCGCGCGCCGCCCGACGCCGAGCTGATCGCGATGCCGGTTGCTACGGTGACGACGCAGCCGATGACGTTGAACCACAGGAAAGTAATCCCGGTGAAGGCATCGGCGTAAGCGACCGCCGCGAGTCCGGCGAGCATGCCTGCGAACGCGCCGTTGCCGTTGGTCTTCCAGGGCCCGAAGGCGAGAACGAAGACGCCCAGCATCGCGCCGTAGAACAGCGAGCCCACGATGTTGACCGCTTCGATGAGCGAGCCGAGCTGCCCTGCGAAGCCCGCGAAAACGGTCGCGTAAAGGCCCCAGAAAGCGGTGGCCGCGCGCGCCGCCGTCGTGTAGTGTTCGTCCGCGGCGCCCGGCCTGAGATAGCGCCGGTAGTGGTCGACGACGGTCGCGGTCGCCAGCGAGTTGAGCTCAGCGGAAATCGTCGACATCGCGGCGGCGAAGACTGCGGCGATAATCAGGCCGACCAGTCCGGCGGGCAGGTGCTGAATCACGAAAGTCAGGAAGACGTAGTTGGTGTCGTTGTAGACCTCGCCGTCGGCTTCTTCGCTCAACTGCGCCGCGTCGTTTCGAGCGTCTTGGAGGCGGCGGTTCGCCTCGGCGAAGTCGCGTTCGGAGCCGGGAGTGTCGTTGGCGAGCAACTGATATGCGGCCGCGCGGCGCTGCTCGAGCGCCGCGGCGTGGCGCGACTCGATCGCGGCCAACTCTTCCCCGCGTGATTGGCTGAGCCGATCAGCGGCGGCTGCGTTGAACATCAGCGGCGGGTCGGCGAATACGAAGAACGAAAAGACAAGCGCGCCCGTCAGCAGGATCACAAACTGCAGCGGCACTTTGACCACGGCGTTGAACAGCAGGCTGATGCGCGCCTGCGTGAGATTTTTGGCGGTCAGGTAGCGCTGTACTTGCGATTGATCGGTCCCGAAATAGGCTAGCGCCAGGAATGAACCGCCGATCAAGCCCGACCAGAGGTTGTAGCGGTCGTTCCAGTCGAAGTGGGTTTCGACCGCATTGAGCTTGCCCGCCGCGCCGGCCAGCGTAAGCGCGTCGCGAAACGACACGCCGTCCGGCAAGCCGTGAATCGCGGCGAAGAACGCCGCGCAGATGCCGAGGAACATGATCAGCATCTGTTGCGCGTCGGTCCACATGACGGCCTTGATGCCGCCGGCGACCGTGTAGAGCACAACCAGCACTCCCATCGTGGCGATGGTGTAGCTCTCCGACCACCCCAGGATGATGGCGAGCACCACGGCCGGAGCGTATAGCGCCATGCCGACGCCGAGGCCGCGCTGGACGAGAAAGATCAGGCTGGCGAGCGTGCGAGTCTTGCCGTCGTAGCGCTTCTCGAGGTACTCGTAGGCCGTATAGACGCCGCTTTCGTGGAACCGCGGCGCGGCGTAGGCGCAGATCGCGACCATTGCGATCGGCAGCCCGAAGTAAAACTGCACGAAACGCAGACCGTCGTCGTAGCCCTGCCCGGTCGTCCCGATGAAAGTGATGGCGCTGGCCTGGGTGGCCATGATCGACAGGCCGATCACCCACCAGCGCATGGTCTTGCCCGCCAGCAGATAGTTGGCGGTCGTGCGGCTGCCGCGCGCGCGGTACAGGCCGTAGCCGATGATGGCGACGAGCGAGACCAGCAGGACGGTCCAATCGAGGGCGCCCATCAGTAGGCCGGCGCATACGCCCGGGTGAAGACCGCCAGAAGCAGAATCCAGACAAGCAAGAGCAGCAGGACAGCGAAATAGACTCGCGGCCAGGAGCGAAAGAACGGTAAGGGAGTGCGCGGTTGCGCTGAAACCGGTTCAGACTCAGGCATCACGAGACTGACTAGTTTAGCAGCGGCGCCGCGGAGACCCGGGAAAGGTCTCCGCGGCTGCTGCGAAAGCGCTAGGGACAGCGAATTGCGATGGTCGAGTTCGGCGCGAAGGTCTCGCCGATCTTGATCGTCACCGGACGCGGGCCGCAGTTGGCGTCCTTGGGAATGAAGAAGTTGGTCTGGTAGAGCCCGAGAAAGCCGGGCGCATAACCGTTGAACAGGGGCTGCACGCCCTTGTTGTCGACGCCGACCAGAGAGTCAGCGGTGATGACCGGAAGCCGGCACAGGCCCGAGGACGCCGGTGGGAACCGACGGATTGAGGCGCCCGCCGCCGGTGTAGTACAGGGCGACCGCTTCGCCGCGTGCAGCCGGATTGTCCGGAGTCACAAGTTGGCCGGTGGAGTTGTGCAGGATCGCCGCAATCGTTGATCCGCCGGATAGCGGGATCTCGAAGATTCCGGGTTGAACGGGGAAGACGGGCACATTGGCGACGGTGGCTCGGCTGCCGTTGTTCTCGACCTCGACGGTGGTGACTTGGCCGGGAGTCGTCTCGAAGGGCACCTGGAAATTGATCTGGTCGGTTGCGCCGGCCGAGAGGCTCAGCAGCGGCGCCGGAACGCCGCCGACTCGAATCGTGGTGCCGCCGTAGCTGGTCGCGCCTTCGGCGGTTTCGGTGCCGATGATGCCTTCCACCAGGCCGGCGCCGAAGATGCTCGCCAAGCCCGCCCGGCACGAGTCCGCCCTTGAATGTCGCGGCGTTTACGATCCCCGCGCTCTCAAACATCGGATTGCGACCAATGACGTTTAAGATGAACGCCGTCGAGAGCGAATTCTCGAGCGTAGCGGTGATCGTGACGGTGCGCGACAACTGCTCGGGCCGACCTTGTTCGGTCAGCGAGGAAGAGGCTAACAGCTCGACTCTCACCAACGCCGTGCCGTCGCTGAGGGCCGCGACTTGGATCGGGTTGCCGGGCTCGCCGCCGCCGTTGGGATGCAGAGCGCACCGTCGGCGGTCCGGCGAACATGATGACCGCGCCAGCCGCCGGGCGGTTGTTCTCCTCGGTCACTTGCACGACCAGGGGCTGGGAAAGCACTCCCGAGGTCAGGGTTTGGTTTTGCCCGGAGAGCGTCGAAATCGAGGCTGGCTCGGGCAGGGTCGCGTTGACCGTGAAGTTGGCCTGCAACGTCCCGACCGTCGCGCGAATCGCAACCGGCCCGGGAGTGCTGCCGAGAGTGACTCGGGCGGTCGAGCCGCCGGCTTCCGATTGGACTCGGATCGTGGCATCGCCTCCGGCGAGCACCGTCCACTGCACTTCCGGGAACGGCACCGGCGATCCGGCTTCGTTGATGACTTGCACGCGCAGCGGCGTCGCCAGAGTCGACAGGATGCGGCCGCTCTGGCCGTCGCCGCTCTTCTGCAGGCTGACCGGGCGCCCGCCGGTGGCGTTGACCGTGAAGGTCGCCGACGGTAGACCGGGCGCAAGGGCCGTGACCTTGACGACCGTCTTGCCGGCGTTTTCGCCGAGAGTCACTTCGAGGTCTTGATTGCGACCGGGAAGGTCGACAATGCGACGCGGGTTGACCTTGACGGGCGGTCCGGACAACTGCGTGATCTCGGTCGCGAACTTGCCCGTGCCTCCGAACGGCGCCGAGACGCGAAACACCAACGGGGCGGACAGGGTGGAACCCGCCGAGGCGGTCTGGTTGTCGCCCGAGATCTTCTCGACGCCGACGCCGTTTGCATTCAGCGAGTCAGTGAACTGAAACGCCGCGGAAAACGGCACTTTCGTTCCCAACAAGTCGGGAACGGAAGCGACAACCGATCCTTCGGAGAACACCAAATTGGCCGGCAGCGGAGCGCCGCTGCACATTGCCGTGACAAAGCCGCCCGGCCCGACGAGTAACGGCGATTGCGTGCAATATCCGGCGTTCGCGGCGATCTGCACCTCGGTCCCGGGGGGCATGGGTTTGCCCTCGGGGTCGGTCACCAGCAGCACGAGGGGCAAAGGAAAGGCTTCGCGCTGCGTCACGAGTTGGTTGTTGCCGGAAATGACGATCGGCCCCGCGCCGCGGATGACGTTCACCTCGAATCCCACTGGGTTCAGGCCGCCGGCGGCCGCCGAAATCGCGTAGGCCGTGACCTGTTCAGGCGTCTGCTCGGGGTCTTGCCCGGCGGGCGGATCGGGGTCGGGTGGAACCGTCACTTGAACCGACGCGATGCCGCGACTGTTAGTGAAAATCGGTTGTTCGGGCGCAAACGTAAAGCCGAGGTCCGACTCGTCGCCGAACAAGACGGGAACGCCCGCGACCGGCAGCCCGTTGCGATCCGTTACGCGCACAGACATGCGCGTGGGGAGCACGCTGCCGGGAGGGAAATATTGGCCGCCGCCGCCGATGGCTTGCATGTCAGCCGGGGCCAGATCCGACGGCGCAAACACGACCGCATGGCCGGACGGAGCCAGCGGCGCTGTCACCGACTTCTCCACCGAATTGTTCTCGGTGTTGATCTTGACGACATTCGAGTCGATCAACGAGCTGGCGTAAAGTTCGTCGCCGCCGGGGGACAGTCCGAGGTCCCGGTAGTTCGACGTGAGGCCGAGCGAGGTAATTTCGATGTCGCTTTCCAACGACGAGATGTCGAATTCGACGATGTCGCCCGTCGAGTCGATGACGGCATAGGCGCGGTTGGAATCGGCCACCGCAACGTCCCTCAACTCGGCCTGACCGATCGGACCGATGTTGCGCGCTTCGCCGGTTTCGATGTCGATGAGTTGAGAGGTATTGCTGGGGCTGCCGCCGCCGGTCTGCACGATCACCCGTGTCGTGCCGGGAACGAGAAACATCTTCGCGTTGACCAAGCTGACCTTGCCGGGGAACAGGTCAGCCGGCTCGAGGTCCGATGGGCGGTAGATCTGAACGCCTTCCTTCTTGACCGCCAAGAGCCTGTCGCCGCCTTCGGAAAGCGCGATGTCGGTGACGCCGCGAGTTTGGATGGAATCGCGTACCTTCAGGGTCGTCAGATCAACGACGCTGATTAATGAACCCGAGGCGGCGAGAACAAACGCCGTCGTTGACGTGTCGTCGACGAGGATGCGATTGGGCTGCGAGCCGACCGCGATGGTCGCGTCGATTTCATTTGTCTCGAGGTTGACGGCGAACAGTTGTCCGGCGGCGATCAATAGGTAGCGGCCGTCAGGCGTGATTTCCGCGGTTGCGGGGCTGATGCCGAGGTCGATCGTGTCGACGACATCAAGTGTTTCGGAGTCCACAATCGTTACGGTGTCAACGCCTCGGCGACTGACGATGTAATAGAACCGTCCGTCCAGCGAGCGTTGGACGTCGAAGGCGGCGCTGGGAGCCTCGATAGAGCCGGCGAGGCTCAAGTCGCCGGCGTCCAGCACGGTCACGACATTGTTGGAAGTTGAGGGCAGTAAGAAGACCCTGTCCGCGCTGAAGCCGGGAAGCGCAAGGGCGCACAGGGAGACCATGCAAAACATGGCCGTACGAAACAAATGCATCGAGGTCCTCTCTCCGAAAGGTGGTTTGTCGGGGACGGGCGGGGCGCTTCCTGCGGATGATAGCAGTTCCGGCCCTGGAAAACCTAGGGGCGTGTGTTCGGAGCGCAACGGGAAGGCGATAAAACGAACGAGGGGGGCCGGATGGCCCCCCTCGGGTTGTTTGCTCCAGTTAGCCGGAGTGAACCGACTAGCTTAGTGACCGAGCGACTCGATGCCGCCGCTCAGAGCGCGTGAGCCGGCGCTGTTGCTTTCGCCGCCAAGCTCGAGGATCAAGGCCAGGTAGCCTTGGGCCAGAGCCGGGATGCCGCCGAAGCCGTCAGTGATGAAGGCGTAGCCATGGCCGTACTGGAAGTCGCAGACGGCAATGACGTAGCCCTGGAACTCCGGCGCTCCAGCGATGCCCTGACCGGGGTTGCCGCCCGACAGAGTGAAGATGAGCTGCTCGCCGCCGGCGATAACGCTGGAGGTCTGCTCGTCTTCAGCCAACGCGCCGCCGCCCGTCGTGGACCCATGGTAGTGGATCGTGCAGGCGCCGTTTTGCGGGGTGGTGCCGAGCCAATCAAGCGAGGTGTTCGAGATGGCGATGCCGGTGTCGAACCCAGCCTGGTTGGTGACGAACGGGAACAGGATCGTCGAGGTGCACTTGACGATGTTCAAGAACGTCCGAGCTTCATCGGTCTCGATGAAACGCGGCTCAGGCTCCGATTCGCTGGCGTTGAAGTTGGTGCTGAGCGGCGCGAAGTCGACCGAGATCTGAGCCGAGCCAACGCTCGGAACCTCGTTTTCGGTGTCGCTCTCCCAGGTCACGGTGAACGGAACCTCGATGTCCTCGCTGAGGTACGGATTGGCGTCGATCACCTCGTACACGACATAGCCGAAGCCGCCGGATACGGTGATCTCCGTGAGGTCCGAAGTGTCCTTGCTGCCCGAGGCCTTGCCGCCGGCGCCGTTGGTTCCGGCGCTGGGAACGAGAGCAAGCTCGAGGCCGTCGCCGCAACCGTTGTTGAAGGCGGCGGTGGTTTCAGAGCAGATCGGGTTGCCGTCGTTGACGTAGTCCGGAACCTCGATCGTCGTGCCGTCAGGCATATTGAACATGCGGAAGATGAAACGCGTCCCTTGCGTCGCTCCGCCCAGGATGGAGCTGCCGTTCAACGGGCTCCAGTAGCCGGCTTCCCAAACCGTGTTGCGCTGATCGGTGAAGTTGCCGAAGGTGGAGACGCCAAGAGTCTTGAACGCCGTCGGGAAACCTTCAGTGAGGGTGATCGTACCGCTCTCTTCGCCGTCGACGCACTGCAGGCCGTTGATGCCGTTCTTGTCGCCGTCAAAGCCGACGATCAGGCCGACAACCGGAACCGCCACGTTCAGCACGTTGGTGGGGGTGATCGGAATCGTCGTCGGGCCGGTGATCGACAGGAAGGCCGTGATTTGGGTCGACGGGAAGGTTGCCGCATCGGGAACGCCCAACTGAGCGGCGTTGCCGCGCAGCGAGGTGATGCGGATGGTCGTGATGCCGTCGCCGTCATCATTGATGCCGTCTTCGGTGGCCGGCACGGGGATAACCACGCCGTTCCATTCCGCGCGGTTGTTGGCGGCTTGGGTTGCGAGCTGCGGGCACTGGTTGCGCGTCCCGGTGGGACCTTCGAAGTTCGTGCCGCTGCAGTCGAGTTGGCCGCCGCCCGGCGTCGGGTCGTAGTCGGTGGCGTTGTTCTCGTTGATGATCAGAACCGAATCCAACACGTCGGGGTTCGGGCTGCTGTCTTCATCAGGAGTGATGTTGACATTCAACGCGACCGAAAAGTTGGTCTGGATCGTCGCCGGTCCGTTCGGATCGCCGCCGGTGCAGGTGAGGACGATGTCGCCGACCTGCTCGGATATGCCTTCCGCGCGAACAGCCGGCGGAACGGCGAATGCATTACAAGTAACCAGGCTGGGCGCAGTTACTACCTGCGCGCCGGCTATCCCACTGCTCAAAACCACTGCCGTCAGCAGAACGAGCAGGAAGGAAGCTTTCTTCAAACTAACCATGTGTGTTGCTCTCCTTCTCCCACAAGAAGTCTTGTTAAGCGACGTCGCGAGTGGCGAAGCCGCCGAATGTTGTACTCCAACGAGACCGCTCGGCCTCGTCACGAACCACAAAGACTGGTCCAGTATAAAACAAAACCTAAACGCAACTCAATGCGTCACAAACCTCGGCCTAATGGCCCAATGGTGGACCCGTTGGGTTCGGAATTGGCCGTTGGACCTCAACCGCAACCCCGCGGCTCCGTCGCCGGCGGGTGGAATTACCCATACCGTCGTCCGAGAAATACCACAGTCCGAAAGGATGTGTCAACAAGGAACCAGTACGATAGTTTATTATTCGCGCATGATCCGCCGGAGCCGATGCATGCGGTCTACAAGCTCGTTGCTGACCGTGACGATTTCGGCCTCGTCGTAGATCACGTGCGGGGTGAGCAGGACGATCAACTCGGTCTTGCTGTTGGACTTCGAGGTCGAGCCGAAGACCGCGCCGAGGATCGGAATGCTGCCCAGCAACGGCACGCGGCCCCTACCGTAGATGTTGCTTTCCTGGATGATCCCACCGATCGCGACGGTATCGCCGTCGGCGACCGTGATCTGCGTCTGGACGTTGCGGCGATCGATAGTGGGCGACGGGATAGCTCCAGTCGGAGCCTGAGGACTGCTGACTTCCTGGTTGATCTGCATCGTAACGATGCCCGAGGCGTTGACGCGCGGCGTGATGTTCAGGGTCACGCCCGTCTGGATGTTCGAGACGGTCTGCGTGAAGAGCGAGGATCCGTCCGACTGCGCCCCCCCGGCGACCGCCTGTGACGTCAGCGTCGGCACCGATTGCCCGACCGTGATGCTGGCGTTGATGTTGTCGGTCGCGATGATGGACGGCGCCGAGATGATCTTGGTGCGGCCACTGGTCTGGCTGGCGCTCAAGAAAGAGACTAGCTCTCGCGTGTTGCCGACCAATGCGCCGATGCTCAGGCCAACCGCCCCGGTGTTGCTGAAGCCGCCGGTCAGCTTGCGCTCGCCGCTCGTCCCCGAGGCCCCCCGCGCGCGCAGGAAAGCGGAGACGCCGAATTCCAGAGCGCCGCTGAGGTTCACTTCATAGACCCGCGCGTCGATCAGGACCTGACGCGGCGGGAAATCGAGCTGCTGCAGAGTCTTGCGGACGACTTCCCATTCTTGCTGCGTTGACTGCACGACGAGCAGGTTGTTGATCACGTCGGGGACGATGCGGATGCGCCTCATGCCGGCCCCTTCCGGCGAACCGGTTTCGCCGAGCATCGCGCCGGTGGCGTCGGTCGCCGCCGGCTCGACTTGTCCGCCGGCGCTCGACGTGATGGAGCCGGGCGATACGGAGTTGGGGAGTTGGATGAAGCCGCCGCCTCCCATGCCCATGCCGCCGCCGCCGAGCCCGCCCCCGAGGCGGCCGCCAAGCCCGCCCCCGATACCTCCGCCGAACCCGCCGCCCATGCCTTGACCAGAAAAGTAGTAGCTCGCGTTAGGAGAGCCGTAGCCTCCTCCGTAGCCCCCGCCGTATCCGCCGCCGTAGCTCATCCCATAGAGCTGCAACAGAGTGCCGGCCAGATTCGCGGCAAACCCGTATTGCACGCGATAGATGAAGTTCTGAACGCCGCCGATCGTCGTGGCTTTGTCCAGCTTCTCCACCCAAGATTCCACTTGCTCGAAGACTCGCGGGTTCGAGCTCACCACCAGCACGGAGTTGATGCGCTCGAGAGGGAGGAATTGGATCGCCTTATTCTCCTCGCTCACCGATAGGGCGCCGAAGATGTCCCCCAATTCCTTTGCGACGGTCGCGGCGAGGCCGTTTTTGATCTCGACCAGCCGCATGCGCTGGCTCGCCATCTCTTCGGTGTCGAAGAGCGCCACCAGCTCCATCGTCCGCCGCATATTCCGCGCGTTATCGAGCAAAATCAACGTATTCGCCTGTGGCACCGCCGCGTACTGCGCTCCGGGGCCCAGGAACGGCGCCAGGACGGCGGCCACGTCCGAGACCGTCATATAGTTGAGGCGCACGGCGTTGAGCACCATGCTCTCGTCCTCGGGCAAATCTTCGGCCTTATTCGTCGATTGCGGGGAGATCGGAGTCTGCGCAACGCCGCCCAGCGGCACAATCCGCCAGATGTTGCCCACCTCGACGATCGCCGCGCCGTTCATGCGCAGGATCGACTCCATCAGCGGCCGCAGGTCGGACTGCCGGAGTTGTCCGTAAGTGTTGATCGTGACGGTGCCGTCCTGGACGGCCGGATCGACCAAATAGTTGATACCGAGCTGTTGGGCGATGCGGTCGACCAGCTCCAGCATGCTCGCGTTGCGGAAGTTGCGAAACGATACCGGCGGATTCTGATCCTGCTGCGCAAAGACCGGCGCGCCGGGCAGCGTCAGCAACACGAGCCACAAGCAAACTTTGACGGACAAGGATCGTCTCGATCCGGGCATTACACTCTCCTCACTGAACTTGGCGCCCTTGCGAATACGGCGCATGGCGCGGCTTAGGGCCGGCCTGGCTCGGTTTCCTTCGCGGTCTCGGGCGTCGGTTTCGACGCGCTCGCGTCGTCGCTCACGTCGACGCCCGCCTGCTCGGCGAGCTTGCGCTCGTCGTCGCTCAGCTCGCTGCGCGCACGAGTCCAGGCCTGCACGCCGAACGGCGTTTTGCGCTTGAAGGTCACTTTGTCGCCGGCGACCTTGACTTCGACATTGGGCTTTGCGGGGCGCGGAGCGTCGGCGGGCTTCTCGACGTTGCGCTTCTTGACGTAGCCGAAGGGTGTCTTGACCTTCTCGCCTTGCTCGCTCTTCGGAGCCGCGGTCTTTTGCGACGCGTCGGCCTTGGCTTTGTCCGACTGGCGCTCGGCCGTATCTGCCGCGAAGGCCAGCGTCGCGAAGGCGAGCCCGAACAAGACTGTTGTCACGATGCGATTCATTTCGTTTCTCCTCTGGAAGCGCTACTCGAGTCGAACCTACTTTTCCTTTTCGGCCTGCTTTTCCCACCAGGCCTGCGAGCCGAACGGCGTCTGGCGCACACGCTTCACAAAGCCTTTGTAGACCGTGCCGTCGGGCGAATTGTCGCCCTTGGCGACGCGGTTGCGGCCGGGCGCGATTTCAGGGCCGATGCGGGCGTCTTCATTCGCGCCGGTCACGTTGGTCGCCGCCGCGGCCACGGCCGGAGCCGCCGGTTTTCCGCCGTTTCCCCCGCGTCCGGCCTGGGCGCTTCGCGACCGCGGCGAAGCTTTCTCTTTGGTTTCGCTTTTCTTGAGCTGGTCTTGCGCGACGACGATTTCTTCCTCGTTCCACGCGAGCTTCACCTTCTCGCCGTCGAGACCGTTGAAGACGTAATCGCCCACCTTGTCGCCGACCTTGATCCATTCCGGCCGCGTCTCCCCGCCCGGGCTCATCAGAGCCGACAATCCGTCGCCGAAATCGACCAAGCCCGACAACACCGGCAACGCGGGCCGCTCGACCTTCTTCGGCTCGGGAGTCTCGACGACAACGATCGGGTTACGGTCGGCGTAGAACAGCAGATGATCGACGATCGGCATGTACTCGGCCTGCCGCACCGGCTGCGGATCGGCCGGGGGCGGATAATCGGGCGCTTGGCGAGAGTCGGCGAACTGCTCCAGAAGCGCATAGCGCTGCTGCGCTTCGATGTAGGCGCGATACAGCTCCGAGGCTCCGAGCACCAGGAATCCAAGCAGAACGGCGTTGAGCAAGAGCAGCTTCTTTCTCATCCCTTCTTCCTCAAAGCCCGATCGCGGGCGCCTGGGCCGCGGCCTTCTTCACAAGCTCGGGAGTCTTCTCGAGCGGCAGGTACCCGGCGACGGTCATCCGGACGCGGACCGACTTCACGTCGGCTTTATCGGGCTGAATCTGGAGGTCGCGGGTCGTCAGCAAGCGCGGCGAGTTGGCGATAGCGGTCATCAAGTTGACCAAGCCCTCGATGCCGCAACTGAAATTCACGATCAGCGGCACCATGGCGTACCGCTCTTGCTCGACCGCGACCGTGCCGAAGGCGGACGACTGCATGGGGATGCCCTCGGTTTCGAGCAGCGCCCCGACCAGGGAGCGCATTTCCGCTTGGGCCAGCGCGGCGTCCTGCGACGTCAGCAGACCTTCTTCCAGATGCTCGAGACGTTTCTTCGCCGCCGCCAATTCAGCTTCGGTCAGAGGCCTCTGGTGGGCGCGCACTTGAGCCAGTTGCAGACGCTGCTCGAGCGCCTCGATACGCTCGTCGCCGACCGTCGCGCTCGAGCCGCCGCCGGACTTGAAGATATCCAGTTGAAAAACGAGGAACAGCGCCGTCGCCGCGGCGAGCAGCGCGAGGGCCCGGCGATCGCGTTGCTGCAGGGCCACTAGGGTTGCTCCTCCTTCGCGGGAGCCTCGGACGGCGTCTGCGTCGTGGCCGGGGCGGGCGGCTTGGCGGATTGCTCCGGCTCGGCGGTTGCGGCGGGCTCCGGGGCCGCGGGGCTCGCGGTCGCCGCTTCCGTTCCGAGCGTCGTCATCGCTTGAGATCCGCCGCTGTTCGCCTCGCCCTGCCGCGCCTCCGGTTGCGCGGGAGCCGACGCCGGGGCGGCTTGAGTCGACCCGGGCGCTCGAGCGGCGGAGGCGGACTGCCGCCGCGCCGCGGTGATCTGGAATCGCTCGCCGTCGTCCGCCTTCACGAGCGACCGCGAAAAGGCCGCCTTTTCGAGACTGGCGGCCTCGTTGACCACGCCCAGCAGGGGCGCGGCCGAAGCGGCCTGGCCCGAGAGCTGCACGCCGTTGTCGGTTACGGTGACCTGCGACATCCAGGCGGTGTCCGGCACGACGGCCGAGAGCTCGCTCAAGACCTTCAGGTCCCGGCGCGTGCGCGAGCGCAGATCCTCGAGGACCTGAATCTTGCGGACGACCGCGGAGGTCTGTTCGCGGTTGGCGTCGCTTGTCGCGGCGACCTTTTCGAGCTCCGCGGCCTGCTGCTCGAGCGCCGCGGCGTACTTGCCGTTCTGGATCCAAGGCCGCACCAGGAAGCCGACGCCGAGCAGACACAGCAACAGCAGCAGCGCCGCCGTCGGCGCCCACAGCAGCCGCGAATCGGTCTTGCGGCGCGCCTCGGGAAGCAAGTTGGCGCGCCATCCCAAACGCGGGCACGCGGACTCGAGCGCCGCGGCAAGGCCGCTGAGGTCCCGCGAGAAATCGAAGCTGTCGCCCGCATCGAGCGGCGTGGGGAAGACCTCCGCCGCCGCGTGCGCTTGAACGCCGGCCGGAGTCGTGGCATCCAAATCATCTCCGGCGGAGACGAACTGCGCGGTTTCGTCCTCGCTCAAGCGCAGATCGGACAGCGCCAGTTGCAACGCGCGATCGGCCGGCACGCTGCGCAGGTTGAAATCGAGGCTCAACAGGGGTCGCCCGGCGCTTTCGCCGTACACTTCCAGATCGGTCCCGTCGCGTAAGGCGACGAGCAACGGCTGCGACTTCTCGCGAGGCCGCACGCGCAGCGCCGCATAGAGAGTGGACGAAGACACCGTAAAGGCGGCCAGCGCCAAGCCGGCCTCTTCGAACAAGTCGGCGTAGCGGTCGACAACCGTTTTCTCGGCTATCGCTACGGCGACCGGCGTCGACCCCTTGGTCTCGCCGCCCAGGGGCGCAAACGTGAAGTACACCTCGTCCTCGCCGAACGGATGCAGCCCGTCGAGCTGATAGCGGACCGCCGCCTGCCGCTCCTTGGCCGACATCGGCGGCAACTGCAGCGACCGGACGATGACGTCTTGGCGGGGCAGCACGAAGCTCAGCGCGACGTGAGCGACGCCGCCCGCCGACAGGAACTCGCTCAGCTCGCGGCCCCATTCGGTGGCCGGCCGCTCCCGGAAACCTTCGATCCGCTTCGACCCCAGCCAAGTGACGCCGCCGGACCGCGACTTCACGGCGGTCGCGACCAGTGCGTCTCCGCGAATCTCGAGCCCGCAGCCGGAGCCGATGCGATGAAGGCGTTCAAGCATGCCGTTTCGAGAATCGTCCTAGAAGGGCGTGTCGTACCAGCGCGAGATGCGAACCGGATCGGGCCCGTCGCCGCGGCCGCGCTCGATGCGCGCCATCACGGTCCGCCGGGCGCGAGGCCGAGCCGTGTCGCCGGCAAGTTCGGCGGTCGCCGAGAGCGTGTAGGCGTCCGACCCGGTCCCGACCACCAGCTTGATGTCGCTCGGGAAGTCCGCAAACGGATCGCGCACCGCGTCGCCGCCGAGATCCTCGCGGCGCAAGGCCTTGACCTGACGCAGCTCCACGATCCGCTCGATCAGCTCGGGCGGCAGTCCCGCCGCCGTCAGCATCTCGGGCGACGCGTAGTTCACCTCGATTGCGCTGGCGCCGCGGGTCGTCAGGTTCCCGGCGAGCCCCGGCAGACGGCGCAGCGAGCCGTCTTCGTTCTCTCCGTAAGAGCCGTACAGCAGTTCTGGGGTGACGCCGGGGATGGTCAACAACTCCTCCAACTCCTGGATAGACGCGGCTACGGGCCGAAAAGACGACGCATCGTCGAGATTTCCGAACCGCTGCAGGGCTTCCTCGGCCTGCAGACCGTAGATCACCTCACGTTCGCGGACCTTTTCGCGGTATTCGGCGATGCCCGCGGCGATCTGGACGGCGAGGCTCGGGTTGACGCCCGAAGCCGCCAGGAGGCGGGCCAAGGCTTCAGGAGGGGCGCTGTTGACGTCGAGCTTGCCGCTTTCGCCGACGATCTCGACGGTAGCCGCGCCGCTCGAGAATTGATATCGCATGAAGCGCTGTCCCACCTCGAACGGGGGAGGCTGATCGTCCGTACCGTCTTGGTTGCGCTGCGCCAGTCGGGCGCCGGCCGCGATGCGTTGGACGGACGCCTCGATCGCGCCCCTCGCCAAGTAGTAGGCGCGCACCGTGTCGACATGCAGCGACGCGCGGTCGAACTCCGCGCGCACGCCGCGCGAGAGCGCGAACGCCAGCGCCGTCAGGGCGACGGTGAACCACAACACGGTCAGCAGAGCGCTGCCCCGCCGGCTGTCGCCTCGACCTCTCATTTGGGCCTCAGTTGGAGTTGGGTCTGCCCGTTGACGGTGACGACCTCGGCCCCCGGGCGCAAGAAGTCGCGCCAGTCCGCCAGGGCGTCGTCGCCGTACCGCGCACGCACTTCGGCGACGATCGTCACCGGTTGCAGGCGAGCTTCTTGCTCGAGCGGATTCATATCGATGCGGATCGCCTGCGGCAACTGCCGCAAGTCGTCCCAGCGCGGGATCCAAGAGTCGCTGTTCGCGTTGCGCTGCGGACCCTTTTGGAAGAGGAATTCGCAGGTCGCGAGTTGATCGGCCACGATCAGAGAGTCCGGTCGCGGCTGGATCGGCGCGAAGACCGGCAGCAAGCCTTGCTCGGTGTGATCGCCGCCGACGATATAGCGCCCGACGCTGAGCGGGCCCAAGTACGGCGACTGGTTCAGCAGCAGACGCAAGCCTTTGGGGCCCGGCGCGACGAGCAGTTCGACGATCTGCAAGCCGCCGCGTACGCCCGAGGTCATCGAATAAGAAGTGACGAAGCGCATGCGTCCGGGCTCGCCTTGGAAAAACGGCCCGCGCTGGCGGGGAGCGTCTTGGGCGAGCACTTGCGGAATCACCGGCACGATGCCGGCGAATTGCGCTTGGAGCAGGTCGTTCGACGTGGCGATGCGACGGTCGAGGGTCAGTCGCTCCTTTGCGTCGCGCCAGGAACCGACGGCCATCTGAAAAGCCATCAGCAGGCCGGCGGAGAGCAGAGCCAGCAGCGCCACGGCCACCAGCACCTCGATCAGCGTCATACCGCGCCGTGCGTCGCCGCGGTTGCGCGGGCGGCTAACCATTAGGCCTCCGGCGCTCGATGCGGCGATAGCTCTCGAGCGAGATCGTCTTACGCTCGTCTCCAACCTGCCACCACACCAACAGATCGAGGCGAGTCAGCAGGCTGACGCCTTGAGGCGGATCGCCCTCGCGCTCGAGCGGCGTGACCGTCGCCTCCCAGCCTGACGTGATGCCCGGCGCGTCGGCGAAGCGGCCTCCGAGCTTGGTATCGAGCGGCAAGGGGTTGACGGTGAGCAATAGATTCATCTGCGAGCGCGCCAGCATCGCGGCGCGGTCATACTCGCGCACGCGTGCGGCGTTCGAGAGCGCCTGCGAGGTCAGCGACAGCAAGCCGACCACGGCAATGCCCATCAGCGCCGTGGCGACGATGACCTCGAGCAAGGAAAAGCCGGCGGCGGAACGCGACGTTCTACTTGCCATCCCAGTCCTCCGGCACGCCGGTGAGCACGTTGATCCTGACGCCGGCGGCTCCGCCCGTCTCGCCCTCGAGCAGCACGCGAAACTCCGGCGACGGCGCCCCCGGGTAGATCAAGAACGTCGCGCGCTTTTTGGGCTGGGCGATCTTCAGCGTGGAATACAGCGGAAATTCAGCGCGCCAGGCGTCGAGGGCCCCTACGGCCCGCGCCTCGCTTCGCGCGGGGTCGACGCTGACCTGGACGGGCGTCTGGTAGCGGTCGGCGTGCTGGCGCGCCTCGAGCCAAAATTGGCCGAGCCGATCGACGCTTGTCTTGAGCCGAATGCCTTCGAGGCCCGAGGTGACGTTGGGATAGGCGATCGCCATCATCGCGCCGACGATCACCATCACGATCAGCATCTCGATGAGCGTGATGCCCGTTTCCGCGGACCGCAGGACGGCCGGGCGTTGACGGCGGACCGCTCGACTGTTCACTCCGGTATATGGCGCACAGGACATTTCTTACGATCAGCGGCCTAGCAGTCAGCGGTCTCGCGACCCGCCGATCTCACTTCCAGCTCGCAATATCGGCGTTCCCCTCTTCCCCGCCCGGCTGGCCGTCGGCGCCGTAGCTGAGCACGTCGGGCTCAGGGCCGTGCTCGCCGGGGTAGGTATAGACGTACGGGTTGCCCCAAGGGTCGGCGGGGATGTCCTTCGTCAAGAACGGCCGCACGGCGACGATCCCTTCTTCTTGGGTGGGGAACTTGCCGTGCTCGATGTTGTAGCGCTGCAGCGCCGCCATCAGCGATTCGATCTGGGTGCGAGCGGCGGTCACGCGTCCCTGCTCGAGGGCCGGCGTCAGGCGCTGGTAGGCGATCGCCGAAAACAACGCGATGATCGTGATGACGACGAGCATCTCGATCAAGGTGATGCCCGCCCGCGCCGAGCGCCGGCGGCGATCGATGAATGTGGAGTCTGTCATGGCTTCCTTACATGCCTAACTGATTGATGCTCGTAATAGCCAGCATCACGCTGAGAATCATGGCCCCGACGATGACGCCCAACACGAGGATGACGAGCGGCTCGAACAAGGCCGTGAAGCGCTTGATCGCCTCCTTCGTGTCCTTTTCATAGATGTCGGCCATGCGGTTGAACATGTCGTCGAGGTGACCGGTTTCCTCGCCGACGGTGAGCAGGTGGCCGGCCAGCGGCGGGAAGACGGCCGTCTTCTTGAGCGGCGACGCCAGGCCTTCGCCGCGCTTGACGCCTTTGGCGACCAGGTCGAGCGCGCTCGACAGCACCCGGTTCGACAAGATTCCCTTGGTGATCGACAGCGCCTGCACCAGCGGCACCGTATTGGCGACGAGCGTCCCCATGGCGCGTGCAAAACGCGCCGTATCGGCCTTGAGCAGCGCTTGTCCGAGCACGGGAATGCGCAACTTGAAGCGGTCGAACTTTTGGCGGCCTTCGGGGCTGCGCGTCCAGGAGCGCAGGGCGAACACGGCGGCGACGAGCAGAGCGATGCAAATCAAGCCGTACGACGTCACAAAATCGCTGATTCCGAGCAGCACGGCCATCGGCAGCGGCATGGCGATGTTCGACGCCGTGAACGCTTCGGCGAATTTCGGGATCACGAAACGCAGCAGGATGAAGACGGACGTCGAGCCGACGGCGATCAGCAAAGCCGGGTAGGTCAGCGAGCTGATGATGTAGCCGCGCAGCTCGTCGCGCTGGCGCTCGAAGTCGGCGAGCCGGTCGAGCACGGTCGACAGCGAACCCGAAACCTCGCCCGCCCGCACCATCGAGACATAGAGATTCGAGAAGACCTCCGGGTGCGTCTCGAGCGTGTCGGCGAAGGCCTTGCCGCCGCGCAGCGTGCGCTGCAGGTCTTGGACGATGGTCTTGAACTGCGGCCGCTCGGTCAGCTCGCCGGTGATCTCGAGCGCGCGGTCGAGCGGCACGCCCGCGTTGACCAGCGTCGCGATCTCCTGGGTGAAGTTGAGCAGGTCGGCGGACTTGTGCTTCTTGTTCCCGAACGGCAGCCGGATCGAGAGACCCCGGGGCGCATCGGCGCCGATGAAGACGGGGGTCAGACCCTGGCGCTTGAGCTCGCGCGCGGCGGCGCGGTCGTCGTCGACGACGAGCGAGCCCATGCGGGTGCGTCCGTCGGCGGCTAGAGCTTTGTAATGGTACGTTGCCATTCGGTTATTAGCCCCACAGGGGGGCCATATTCCTAGCCCGGGCCAAGGCCATACTGCCCCGAGATTTACTAAAGGCGATCATTGGCTTTCGTGCTGCAAGCCCCGGAGGGGCGCCATATCTCTAGCCCGGGCCGCAAGGCCCGGGTATTCAACGGACCGTTGCCTTCCTTCTTCTTCCCCGGCCCTCGCGGGCCGGGCCATGCCGAGCCGCCTCTGGGCCTCAAAACTCCTGAGTCACCCGGATCACTTCCTCCACCGTCGTCACGCCGCGCTCGATCTTCAGCCAGCCGTCCTCGCGCAGGCTGCGCATGCCGCGGCGGCGCGCCGCCTCGGTCAACACGCTCGCGTCCATGTCTTTCATCACCAGGTCGCGGATCTCTTCGTTCAGCTCCATCAGCTCGAAGATGCCTTGGCGGCCGCGGTAGCCTTTGCCGCTGCAATGCTCGCAGCCGGCGCCGCGCCACGTGCGAATGCGGCGGCCTTCGGGATTGATGATCTCGTCGGCGGCGACGCGGCACTTCTCGCAGATGGTGCGTACCAGGCGCTGCGCAAGCACGCCGACCACCGACGAGGTAATCAGATAATTCTCGACGCCCATGTCGGTCAGGCGAGTTACCGCGCTGGGGGCGTCGTTGGTGTGCAGCGTGGAATAGACGAAGTGGCCCGTTAACGCCGAGCGGATCGCAATGTCGGCCGTCTCGCGGTCGCGGATCTCGCCGACCATGATCACGTCGGGGTCTTGGCGCACGATGTGGCGCAGGCCCGCCGCGAACGTCAGGCCGATCGTCGAGTTCACGTGGATCTGGTTGATTCCGTCCATCTGATACTCGACCGGGTCTTCGATCGTGATGATCTTCTTGTCGGTCGTGTTGATGCGCTTGAGGGCCGAGTAGAGCGTCGTCGACTTGCCGCTGCCTGTGGGCCCGGTCACCAGGAAAATTCCGTGCGGCAAAGTCGTGTAGAACTTCATGCGGTCGAGCATGTGGTCGTCGAAGCCCAACCGCCCAAGCTCGTAGAAGTCCGTCGCCGAGCGGTCGAGCAGGCGCATCACGACCGATTCGCCGTAGAGCGTCGGCAAAGTCGAGATGCGCAGATCGACCTCGTGGCCCATGACCTTGATGTTGATGCGGCCGTCTTGCGGCAGCCGGCGCTCGGCGATGTTGAGCCGCGCCATCAGCTTGAGGCGTGAGATGATCGCCGCCCGCAGCTCGCGCGCCGGCGACTCCTGCTCCTGCAGCACGCCGTCAATGCGGAAGCGGATGCGGAACTCCTTCTCGAACGGCTCGACGTGTATGTCGGACGAGCGCATTTCGAGCGCTCGCGCGATCATCGTGTTGACGTAGCGAATGACCGGCGCCTCGCTGGCCATGTCGCGCAGATGCTCGATCTCGGCGGCGTCGGTCTCGTCCCGAAAGCCGAACTCGTCGCGGCTGTCCTCTTCCTCGCGGCCGTGCGCTTTGTCGATCGCGTCGAGAATGTCGGTTTCGGCGGCCAGAGCGGTGACGATGTCGCAGCCCGAAAAGCGCCGGATGACGGCGATCGTCTCGAAGTCGAGCGGATCGGCCATCGCCAGCCACAATGTCGACTCGTCGCGCGCTACCGGCAAGAACTTGTACTGCCGCATGAAGCGCGGCGTGATGCGCTCGATCTCGATCGCGATCTCGGGGAACTGATCGGCGGAGAGCAACTCGAGCCCGAGTTGCTCGGACAGCGTGGTCAGCACGTCGCGCGGGGCGACGAAGCCGAGGTCGATCAAGATACGGCCGATGCGGTCGCCGCGCTCCTTCTGAAGCTCGAGCGCGTTGTCGAGGTCATCCTGGTCGAGCAGGCCCTTGGCGATCAGCATCTCGCCCAGGCGTCGCGGACGCATGGGCGGGGCCGGCTGGGGCTCGGCGGATTCGTCAGGTCGTTGGGCTTCGGTCTGCTCGCTCATCTTATCTTTACGTCGTCCGAGCGCTGAAGGAGTGCGCGTGGAGAGCTCGGGGGATTTCCCGTTCCGCCTGCGCCGACAGCCGCGAAGCATGAGCCCCGCACGTCAGTAACGGATTTCTTATCAACGCCTTCGGTTGCTCGAAGACCCCGACCCCACGGTCCGGGCCCGAGCTGCGCGGTTGTTGTTGCCGGATGTCCATGGCCATTGAAGAAGAAGACAGCCTTTTCAGAAGTAGACGACGTTGAGTTGCCGCTTGAAGTCGGCCGCCGCCAGAGTTCCGCCGCGGGCCTGATCGAGCGCCGATCGCACCGCCGCCATCACCATCTGGCTCGGGAGCTGGGTCAGATCCTCCCAGGCGAAATGGAACAGCGAAACCGCCAGGGCGACCTTCTCGCCCGCCGGCAGCGCCGTCAGGGCTCTCGTTTCGGCGATGAGGATGTCGCGGGCCTGCTGCTCGAGAGTTTCGAGCCGCTGGCGCTTGCGCACGTTCAGTTGCCGCTTCTCTTCCTCGGAGTAGGACTGCCGGAACGGGCTGATGTTCGCGACCGGAGCCAGATTGACCTCGAGCGTGAACACGGCGCCGTACCCGGCCAAATAGACGCCGCGCGCCGAGCCGAGAATGCTCATTGGCTGTTCGCCGGACACGTCGCGGAAGCGGGCGTCGATGGCGCGCTCGACCGTCTGCATCTGGCTGCGGATCTTCGCGGCGTCAGGGCTGATCTCAACCGCCCACGCCGACGGAGCCAAGGCCAGCAAGACCGCACAGAGCAGGACGCGCATCAGCGCACCTCCGCCATTTGGAGCGACACGTCCCTAACGAGCTGGTCGAGCCGTTTGGCCAGCAAGAAGTAGCCGGCCTCGCTGTCGGCGCGGTCGGCGGCGATCGACTGGCGCAGTTGCGCCTCGGATTTTTCCACTTGCGTCGAAACCAGTTGCGCGACGGTCTCATCTCGCCGGGCGGCCTCGGCGGCCACCGCCTGTGCGACGATCTCGCGGACCTGCTCCGGGCTCAGGCGGCTCGACGGCCGCAGTCGCGGCCGGCGCGGCGAGCGGCGCCGGCTGGGGTCCGAAAGCCAGCTCGAACTCACCGGCGCCGACGGTCAGGCGCGGCTGAGTCAGCGCGGCTCCGGCGAACAGCACCGCCAGCACGGCCGCCATGCCGAGCGCAAAGCGCGGTCCCTCGACGCTGAACCAGTTCTTCAGCCGGCCCCAGGGCGACGGCTCGAAGATTTTGTCCGAGACGAAGGCGATCCGCCGCGGCGGCTCCTCGTCCGGCAAGCTCAGCAGCGCGCTGTGGGTGAGCTTGAGACGCTCGAGCTCTTCGCGGCCTTCGGCCGAGCCGGCGAGCCAGCGTTCGACCTCCGCCCGGCGGCCGGCGTCGAGCTCGTCGAACAGATAATCCCTCAGATCGTACGGCGTCTCGTTCATCGCGCAACACCCTCCGTCAAACGCCCCTGGCTGGGGCCAACACGTTTTTCAACGCCTCGAAGCCTTTGTAAACACGGGACTTCACGGTCGAAACCGGACAACCCGTGATCTCCGCTATCTCGTCGAACTTGAAGCCCTCGTACACCTTGAGAAGCACCGCCTCGCGCTGTTCTTCCGGGAGCCGGCCGAGCGCCTGCCCCACCGCGGCCGCCAATTCGGCGGCGTGCTGGCGCGGCGGAGCGGTGGCTGACGGCGCGACCGCCCGCTCCAGCGACTCGTCGTCGCTGGCCTCGGGACGCTTCTTGCGCCGCCAGGAAACCGTCTCGTTGTGCGCAATCCGGAACAGCCATTGCGGAAAACGTTCTACATCCTCGAGACGTCCCAGGCCGCGGTAGGCCTTCAGGAACGTGTCTTGGCTCAGATCGAGAGCTTCTTCGCGGTCGCTGACTGATCGGACGAGGTAACTGAAGACACGCTTTTCCCACCGCGACACGAGCACGTTGTAGGCGTCCACGTCGCCGCGGCGCGCTTTGAGGATCAAGTCCCGGTCTTCAACCTCGCGGAAGATCAAATTCAGCGTCTCCGCTTCGATTCAACAAGACGCGCGAGGGGCCGAAAAAGTCGGGGCCGCGCGCGAGCGTCCGGGCTGGTCGCCTCTTGAGGGAGCCCCGAACGACAGTAACCTTCTTATTTTGAATCACTTCCGTCAACGGCGCACGAATCGTGAAAATTTTTTCTGCTCGCGCGCCGAAAAAAAGGCCGGAAGGAGCGTCCTAACTAGTGAAGGCATAGTTAGAGTTTCGACTGCCATCTGCTTCTCCTTGCGAACCCACAAGAAAGCGCGGCGAGGGCTCCCACCCCTCGCCGCATTTGTTTTTTAGCCCCCCTTCCGCCTTTTGAGTCCGCGATTCGCCTCTTGACTCGGGTTCCGGCCGCTGCGTAGCGTTGAAGTCCATGCGCTTGCCGGGTCGCTTCTTCGTCCGCAATCTGATCGCCGACCGCAGCCTGATCGCTCAGCTCGTGCGGCGAGACTTCGAGCAGCGCTACGTGGGCTCGATCATCGGCTGGCTGTGGGGGGTCGTGCATCCGCTGACCCTGCTGGCCGTCTACACCTTCGTTTTCCAGTACGCTTTCGGGGCGCGGCTCCCGCCCGAGGAAGTGACGCAGAACTATCCCCTGTTCCTGTTTTGCGGGATGCTTCCGTGGATGCTGTTCTCAGAAACCCTCCAGCGCTCGTCGACCTCGCTTGTCGAGTCGAGCAACCTGTTGAAAAAAAGCATCTTTCCGGCCGAGGTGATCCCGCTTAGCATCTTCTTGTCAGGGCTGGTGAGCCATCTGCTGGCGCTGGCCCTGCTCGTCGTCGCGACCGGGCTTTGGATCGGGTCGTGGAGCCTGACGCTGTGGGTGCTGCCGATCTATCTCGCCCTGATGGGTTTGTGGAGTCTGGGGGTCGCATGGATCGCGGCGGCGCTGCAAGTCTACTTGCGCGACACGGCGCAGGTGCTGGTGGTTGCGCTAACGGCCTGGTTTTGGCTCACGCCGATTTTCCTGTCCGAGGGGCGGCTGAACCAGCTCATCCCCTGGGCCGTCGACTGGAACCCGTTGGCGTACTTTGTGCGCGGCTACCGCGAGATGATCCTGGGCGGACGCCTGCCGAGCGCGCGCGATCTGTTGATCCTCACGGCGTTCGGGGTGGGTTCGTTCGTGGTGGGCGGGCTGTTCTTCCGCCAGACCAAACGCGGCTTCGCGGACGTGCTGTAGGTGGACGCTTCTGGTGAATCACGTCTCTGATCGCCCCTGGCTTTGGGGCGCTTTGGCTGTTCTGCTCGTTCTGCTCGGCCAGACCTTCAGCGTTTATCGGAATTTCGGCGGCGATTGGACGGCGCTGTTCTTCACCGGCGCGGACCAGACTTTGCCGCCGCATATCCCCGAAACTTTTCGGCATCACGGCACGCGCGGCTACGACGGCCAGTATTACCGCATCCTGGCCTACGATCCCCTGCTGCGGCGGACTCCTGCCGAAGTCTTTGACGCGCCGCGGCTGCGAGCGCGGCGGATTCTGGTCCCCGTTCTGGCGCGGACCCTGGCCGTAGGTCAGGACAATTGGACCGACGCCGGCTATTACGCGGTGATTGCGCTCTCGGCCGGGCTGGGGGTCTGGTGGACGGCGGCGCTAGCCGTCGGCTTTGGGCTGCCGGCCTGGTGGGGGGCGGCGTTCTTGCTGCTGCCTGCGGCCGCTGTTTCGGCCGAGCGCCTGACGGTGGACGTCGCGCTGGCGGCGCTCTGCGTCGGCTTCGCCTGGGCGACGGCCCGCGAGCGCCTCGGGGCGGCGTGCCTGATCGCGGCATTGGCGCCGCTGGTAAGGGAGACCGGGTTCGTGCTGCCTGCCGCGCTGGCGCTGTGGAGCATTTCTCAAAAACGTTGGCGCGACGCTGCTTTGGCCGGCGGTGCGGCGCTGCCGGCCCTGGCATGGGTCGTTCACGTCAACGCCGTACTGCCGTCGAGCGGAGTCGGGTTCACGTCGATCGTGCCTTTCGCCGGTCTGGTGAACCGCACGCTAACGTGGCACGCGGCTCAAGGGCAAGGCGCCGCCTTTGAGCTGGCGACCGCGCTCGACTATGTGGCGGTGCTTGGCGTCTGGATCGGCCTCTTGCTGACGGCGCGCGTCGCGCTCGAGCGTCCGCGCGGGCCGGTCGACATCGCGATCCTGCTCTTCGCGGTCTTTCCTCTCTTTCTCACCTATCCGGGCATCTGGTCGGAAGCCTACGCCTTCGCTCGGGTGTTTTCGCCGTGGCTGCTGTGGCTCGGGCTACGGGCGATGCCGACGCGGCGGCTGGTGTGGGTCGCCCCGGCGCTCTGCGCGGCCCCGCGCATTTTCGCGCAGCTCGCTACGCACGTCACCGGCGGCGGGGCCGGCTGGCGCTAGCTCCTAGAGCAGACTGACCGGATCGACATCGGCGATCAGCGCCGTCGCCGGCCAATCTTCGGCGCGTGCGAAGTCGCTGGCGCGGCGGACGATTCCCGCCAGTGTCTTGCGGCTCGTCGCCTTGATCAGAAACTGGTAGCGGTACTCCTGCTTGAGCCGGTGCACCGCCGCCGCCGCGGGGCCGAGGACCCTCACTCCGGCGGGCAGGTCCATCAGGGCGTGCTTGAGCTGACCGCTCCAGGCGAGCGCCTCCTCCAGCTTGCGGCTGCGGATCAACAGCGACGCCATCGCGGTGAACGGCGGGTAGTGCATCATCCGCCGGAAGCCCAGCTCCTTACGATAGAAGCTCTCGTAGTCCTGGTCGGCCGCCATGCGGATCGCGTAGTGGCCGGGGTTGTAAGTCTGCATGATCACCTTGCCCGGCAAGGCTCCTCGCCCGGCCCGGCCGGCGACCTGCGTGAGCAGCTGAAACGTGCGCTCGGCGGCGCGGAAGTCCGGCACGCCGAGGCCGACGTCGGCCGAGACGACGCCGACCAGGGTGACGTTGGGGATATCGTGCCCTTTGGCGATCATCTGCGTGCCGACCAAGATGTCGAAGCGGCCCTCGCGAAAGCCGTTCAAGATCGATTCGTAGTGGTCTTTGCCCTTGACCGAATCGCGGTCGAGCCGGGCGATACGGGCTTTGGGGAACGTGCGGCGCAGGGCGTCCTCGACCTTTTCCGACCCCGAGCCCTGAAAGTAAATGTGCTCGCTCGAGCACGACGGGCACTTATCGGGCACAGGGCGCGCGTAGTCGCAGTAGTGGCACAGCAGTCGCTCTTCGCGGCGGTGGTAGGTCAGCGTGACCGAGCAGTTTTCGCACTCGACGCGCTCACCGCAACCGCGGCACAACACGTACATCGAAAAGCCGCGCCGGTTGAGCAGAATCATCGCCTGCTCGCGGGCCGCGAGCTTTTGCTCGAGCTCGGCGGCGAAGGCGCGCGAGAACAGGTCGTTGCTGCGGGTCTCGGCGAACTCCTTCGCCATGTCGACGATCTCGACCGACGGCATAGGACGCCGCTCGACGCGCTCCTTCATCTCGAGCAGCGCGTACTTGCCCTTCTCGGCGTTGAGGCGTGATTCGAGGCTTGGCGTCGCCGACCCCAGGACGATGACGGCCCCGGCGTCGGCGGCGCGCTTCACGGCGACGTCGCGGCCGTGGTAGCGCGGCGTCTCCTCCTGCTTGTAGCTCGACTCATGTTCTTCGTCGACGATCACCAGGCCGAGGTTCCGGACCGGTGCAAAGACGCCTGAGCGCGTGCCGATGACGACGCGCGCCTCGCCCGAGCGGATGCGGCGCCACTGCTCGGAGCGCTGCCAGCCGCTGAACGCGCTATGCAACATGGCCACGCGGTCGCCGAAGCGCAGGAAGAACTGCGACGCGACCGCCGGCGTGAGAGCGATCTCGGGGACCAGCAGCAGCGCGCTCTTGCCCGCCTCGAGCGCCACGTCGATTGCGCGCAGATAGACCTCGGTCTTGCCCGAACCGGTGACGCCGTGCAGCAGGAACGGTTGAAACGCTCCGGCGGCCATGGCTCCGGCGATGGCGTCAAAGGCGGCTTGCTGGGCGTCGTGGAGCTCGATCTTTTTTCGTTTCGCGGCCGGAGTCGTGGTCTTGCGTACGATCTCGAGCTCAACCGCGCCCTTCTTGGCGAGCTTGCGGGCGACCGTCGGCGCGTCGCTGCGCTCGAGCGCGAGCGATTCGAGATCCGCCCTGCCGGGATGAGCGGCTAGGTAGTCGAGCAGCCAGCGCTCGCCCTTCGTCGCCTTCTTGGGCGCCTTCCCCGCGGCGCCCAGCGAGACGAACCAGCGGCCGTCCCGCGCGCGCAGCGGATCGCGCTCGTCGATTTCGCTGGTGATCTCGACCAAGCCGCGCCGCGCCATGAGCTTGAGCGCCTTGGCCGCCTCGGAGACTTTCTTTTTGAGGTAGCTCTCGGTCAGCGGCCGCGCTTCCAGAGCGCGCAGCACTTTGACGAAGGGGTCGGTGGCGTCGGTCGAGCGGAGAAACTGCTGCGCCATGTCGCGGCCCCGCGACGTGAGGCCGACCATGCGGCGGGCGCGCACTTCACCGCCCAGCGGCAACATGGTCTTGAGCGTTTCGCCCAGCGGGGCGACGTAGTATTCGGCGATCCAGCGGCCCAGCTCGAGCAATTCCGAGGGCAGCGCCGGCGTCTCGTCGAGCAGCTTCAGCACATCGCGGGCTTGCTGCCGCGGCGGCCGGTCGTGCACCGCCACCGCCACGCCGGTCACTTTCCGCGGCCCAAAGGGAACGACGACGCGCGCCCCGGGCTTGACGCGCGGACCCAGCGTCTCCGGCAGCGAGTAGGTGAAGGTCTGATCGAGCGGCCCCGGAACCGCGACCTCGGCAAAGCGACTCGTCGGGCGAACCAACTCCGCAGTTTAGCCGCATCGCCGCCACCGCGAGCTAAGCGGGAAGGCGGAGGCGGGACTACGACAGACGCCCTATCGACATGAAACCGAGAGAGTCGTACTTTTGCACAGGGGCTCCCCGCGAGAAAGATTCACATGGCGGTATTTGAATTCAACAGCCTGGCGAAAGCCTCGATCCCTTCAACCGCAATCGGCGTCGACGAGACGGGCGTGCTCGACTGGGTCGACCCCGACGGCAAACCGCGCTACACCGAGATCGTCATCAAGCAGCGCGGGCCGCGCGGCCTGGTGGCAAGCGCCAAGTCGGCCCCTCCTCGCAACCAGATGATGCGGCTGCGCGAGCCGGCTGCGAACTACTACGTCATCGTGCAAGCGGTCGGCGGGACGCCGGGAGAGCACAGCCTCGACTTGATCTATTCCTACGCCGGCCGCAGGCGCGAGCAGCGCCAGCAAGTGTCCGGGCCGGCCGAAGTCACCTGGGCGACTCGCGGCAAAGTCGCCATCACCCGCTGCGACGCCACCGTCTCGGACGTTTCGCCGGACGGCTTGCGGCTGACCACCGCGGAAGCGCTGCCGGTCGGCGTCGAGATCAAGGTGAACGGCGCCACGCTCGAATGCGTCGGGCGCACGGTTTACTGCGAGAAGACCGGCAGCCACTACCAGAGCGGCGTACAATTCAGCCGCGACCCGCGCGAACCCCTTTAGACGGCCTCCACGTTCTTCGCGGCTCGCCATGGCGATCAGGTCAAGGCGCAAACTATCCGCCGCGATGCTTTCGGTCACGACGGGCTCTGCAAGACGCGCAAGCGCAGCCTCCCATCGCCGAAAAAGTCGCTCATCGCAAGTAGGAGCCGGCAACGTGCGCCAGGACGACTACTACTGGCCGAGGAGCGCTAGAACCCAAACAGGATCGCACGCTCGTTTGCATCAAGCAGACCCCGAAATCGAGGACCGGGTCACGGCCCGACGCCGCCGAGACGATAACGTGAAGTTATTCATAGTCGAATAATTATCAATTTTTCTTATCGACCGCGAAGCCGGTATCCTAACGTCTTCGAGGTCAATGACACACCAGTGAGCAAGCCCCGTACGCTGTTCGAAAAAATTTGGGACTCGCACGTAGTCCTCCACGAGCCGGGCTCCCCGGCGATCCTTTATATCGATCTTCACCTGGTCCACGAGGTGACGTCGCCGCAGGCTTTCCAGGGCCTGCGCGACCGCGGACTGAAAGTTCGCCGTCCCGACCACACCATGGCGACCATGGACCACAGCATCCCCACTTCGGACAACCGGCTGCAAGTGATTCCCGACGAGATCGCGCGCAAGCAGGTCGAGCAACTCCGCATCAATTGCAAGGAGTTCGGCGTGCCCCTGGCCGACATGGGGACCGCGGATCAAGGCATCGTGCACGTGATCGGGCCGGAGTTGGGCTTGACCCAGCCTGGTCTGACAGTGGTGTGCGGCGACAGCCACACTTCGACGCACGGCGCCTTCGGCGCCTTGGCGTTCGGCATCGGCACCACCGAGGTGGAGCACGTGTTGGCGACCGAATGTCTGCTGCAGAACGAACCGAAGACGTGCGAAGTGCGCTTCGACGGCGCCGCGCAAGCGGGCGTCACGGCGAAGGACCTGATCCTGGGGCTGATCGCGAAGATCGGCATCGGCGGCGGCACCGGGCACGTGCTCGAGTACACCGGCGAGGCGATTCGCGCCTTGTCGATGGAAGGCCGCATGACGGTCTGCAATATGTCGATCGAGGGCGGCGCGCGCGCCGGCCTGATCGCCCCCGACGACACGACGTTCCAGTATCTGGCCGGGCGGCCGCGGGTTCCGCAAGGCGCGGCGTGGGACGCAGCCGTCGAGCGCTGGAAACAGCTCCCGACCGACGCCGGCGCCGCCTACGACAAGACCGTGACGGTCGACGTCGCGGCGCTCGAGCCGATGATCACCTGGGGCACCAACCCGGGCCAAGGCGTCGGCATCTCGGCTCCGCTGCCTGAGGCGTCCGCCGGCGCCGCAGTGCGCAAGGCCCTCGCGTACATGCGGCTCGAGGCCGGCAAACCGCTGCTGGGCAAGGCGATCGACGTGGTCTTCATCGGCAGTTGCACGAATTCGCGCATCGGCGACCTGCGCGAGGCGGCTTCGGTCTTGAAGGGCCGCAAAGTGAGCCCGAACGTCCGCACGATGGTTGTGCCGGGCTCGGAGAAGGTGAAGGCGCAAGCCGAAGCCGAGGGCTTGCCTGAAATCTTCCGCGCCGCCGGCGCCGAGTGGCGGCAGGCCGGCTGCTCCATGTGCATCGCGATGAACGGCGACCAGTTAGCGCCGGGGCAGTATTGCGTGTCGACCAGCAATCGCAACTTCGAGGGACGGCAAGGCAAAGGCGGCCGCACCTTCCTGGCGAGCCCGCTGACCGCCGCCGCTTCCGCGATCGAGGGCGCCGTCGCCGACCCGCGCCGCTACATCAGCTAACGCCCGAGGACTAAGTAATGGAACCGATCATCAAGTTCAGGGGAAAAGTTCTGCCCCTGCCCATCAGCGACGTCGACACGGATCAAATCATCCCGGCTCGCTTCCTCAAGACAATCGACAAGCAAGGTCTGGGCAAGAGTCTGTTCAACGATTGGCGCTATCTGCCTTCGGGCGAGCCCAATCCGGAATTTGTCCTCAACAAGCCCGAGCGCGCCGCGGCGACCATCTTGGTCGCCGGCGACAACTTCGGTTGCGGCTCCTCGCGCGAGCATGCGCCCTGGGCCCTGATGGGTCAGGGCTTTCGCGCCGTCGTCAGCACGTCGTTCGCCGATATTTTCCGCAACAACTGCTTGAAGAACGGCCTGCTCCCGATCGCGGTGGACGGCGCGACATTGGAGAGTTTGCTCGCGCTGGCCGACGCCGATCCCGACCTCGAGCTGACGGTCGACCTCGAGTCGCAGACACTGACGCTGCCCAGCGGCGACAGCGTCGAGTTTCCGATCGACGCCTTTTCGAAAAAATGCCTGCTCGCGGGCGTCGACCAGTTGGGATACATCCAGCAACAGATGCCCGCGATCGAGGCTTATGAGGATAAGGTCGGCGACCGCGTTCTGACGGCCTGACCAGACTTACTTACTACCGCTCTACCAGAAGGGTGCAGTACGAGGGTCCGGTTGCTCGATTGAAACCTAAGGCCTATTGTCTCTCTAAGGCAAAAGCCTGAGAATGTGCGCATGGGCGCTCCCCGCATGGCCGAGATTCACCAGGTCGGCAATCAAATGATTCACCTGGTCTGCGAACCGATCGACGATAGCGAAGAATTCCTAGGGTTGATCGAAGGGGGAGGGATTTGCCTGGCAAACTCCTTCCCGGACCCGGAAGAGGCCGAGGCCTGGATGCAGCGCATGTTCATGCGGTTGTATACCAATCACAACTGCGGGCTCGGCTGCATCCGAGTCCCGGGATCGGAGTTTCTCGCCGACGACGAAGAGCTCGAGCGCCTCGCAAAACTGGAAGACCGTCGGCTGCCCTGAGCCGCGCCGCAGCTCTTCCACAATCCTGTCTCGGTATTGCGTATCGGTGATGCGCCGCACGCTCTGCGCCGGCGAACCGATTTTCGTGGGGTCCTTCCGCACTTGGCGGCTAATCCGGGGCGCAGACGTCGATTTCGGGCGAGTCTCCGGCGTCGACGTCGATTTCCGTCGCGCCCACCGTTTTCCCTTCGGCGCGGGCCTCGAGGCGGTGGCGGCCGGCGATGAGAGGCGTTCTCACTGGCGCCTCGCCCATGCCCGCGCCGTCGATGAAGATCTCCGCCGCTCCGCGCGAACAGGTGAGCAGCGCCAAGCCGGTGCGCAGCGAAGTCCTAGCCGGGCCCGGAGCGCGCTTCGACGTTTTCGCCGGAGAGGGCTCGGCCAAGGACGGTTCAATCTGCGCCGGCGCCCACACGGGCTCGGGCGAGGGCATGCCTTCGGCGGTCCGCGTCGTCATCGGACCGGCATGGGGCAGGCTGCCGGCCGAGGGCGCCGGCGTGTACGGCGTGCTGATTTCCTTCGGCTTCGGCTCGCTGCGGAACAACACAAAAGGAATCTGGCGGCCCCGCGAGAGGGCCAGGAGCCGCTTGCCCTCGATTTGAGCGCTGAACGTCCGGCCGGACTCCACCTCGGCGCAAAGCTCCGCGTTTTTGGCGGCCGTCTCGAGCAACGCATCCGCTTGGTCCGGATCGTGCTCGCGGAGCGCGGCGGCCGTACGCCGCATTTTCTCCAGCCCTTCCAGGTCGGGACAGCCGGCGAACCGCAAGGTCTCGTCCAAGTCGCGAAACAAGGCCAGGCGCGTCTCGACGACGGGGACTTTCGGATCGTCGAGATCCAGCGGCGCGGGGCAATCCAGGACCACGAGCCCGCCGCCGGGGACGGCCTTGCAGCGGTCGGCCCAGTTCTTGAACAAGGTCGCCGCCGCTTCGGCCGGTTCCGCCGGCCACCGCGCGGTCTTCACGTCAAATGTGAACACGGCGGTCGGCTGCGAGAACGCCGCCGAACAAGCGAGAACACCGATGGCGAGAACTCGCATGAGCCTTATAGTAGGACGGAATCGACCGCCGCGCCGCCCGGATCGCGACCAACCGGGGGACCGGCGGCGGATTCAACATTCTTTCGTTTTTTTCTTGCGTGATCTGTGTTAGCCTGAAAGGGCTTTACCCTTCTGAAGCGCAGCCGCTAGTGCGTCTAGCACGGCGCGGCTGCAGCAAATCAAATCAACGGGCAGGAAGAGCTCTCGGGCTGAATGGGCTACAACGTTTACTTTGGCAACTTACCCGAGTGGGTTACCGCGGACGATATCCGCTCGTGGCTCACTTCGAGCGATCTCGTCGCGGACGCCATCCGCGTGATTCGAGATTTCGAAACTCAAGAATCAAAGGGCTACGCTTTCGTCGAAGCGCCGAACGAAGAGGAGATGAACGCCATCATCCGTCGTTTCAATCGCGCGCCCATCGACGGCAAGCTGCTCCGGGCCAAGGCCGCTCACCCAAAGGGTGAGAAGAGCCGGCCTGCGCGTCGTCCCAAGCGTCGCGCCGACGGCAAGGGCAAAGACGGCAAAGAAGTCGGAACCCTGGGCGAAGCGTTGCAGAAAGCTCTGTAGCGGATCCGATGGATCTCGCCCCAGCGGCCGCGTCGTATTGGCGCGGCCTTTCGTTTGTCCGGTAGCAGCGCCTACGCGGGTCAGGAGCGGCGAGGGATGATCGGCCAGCGGATCGCGCAATACGAGGTCGTCGAAAAGCTCGGCGAAGGCGGGATGGGCGCCGTCTACAAGGCCCGCGACCGCCGGCTGGAGCGTTTCGTGGCGCTCAAGGTGCTGTCGGAGCGCTGCAGCCGCACCGGCGAATCGGCCCGGCTCGATGAGGAAGCCAAAGCGGCCTCGGCGCTCAATCACCCCAACATCGCCACGATTCACGATTCCGGCGAGCACGATGGGCGGACGTACCTGGTCTTCGAGTACCTGGCGGGCGGCACGCTGCTCGAGCTGCTGCGCCAAGCGGGCGGGAAGCTTTCGCTCGATGACATCTTGCGTTTCGCGCGAGAGGCGGGCGACGGCCTCGCTCACGCGCACCGCCGCGGCGTCGTTCACCGCGACATCAAGACGGAAAACATGATGCTCAGCGACGAGGGCCGGGTGAAGATCACCGACTTCGGCCTCGCGTTTCGAGCCTCGCGTGAAACCGGCGACAGCGCCCTCGCGGCGGCCGGCACGGCCGCCTACATGTCTCCCGAACAAGGCGGCGACGGGGAGATCGACGTCCGCAGCGACATCTTTTCGTTCGGCATCGTGCTCTATGAGCTTGCCGTCGGCAAGGTCCCCTTCCCGGGGCCGCATCCGGCGGCGATCGCTTACGATATCGTCCACACGCCCACGCCCTCGATCTTGAAGCAGCGGCCGGATCTGCCCAAGGCGCTGGATTTGATCATTCAGCGCGCGACCGAGAAGCGACCGAGCGACCGCTATCAGTCGACGGATGAGCTGCTGGCGGATCTCGAGGCGATTCATCGCGCCCACACCACGGGCGCGTTGCCGCGCTTCGAGCCGGTCGAGTCGTCCGCTGGTTGGGACAGGAGGCATGTGGCGGCAGCGATCGGACTCGCCGCGATCATCGCGGTCGCGCTCGCCGCCGGCTGGATCCGCTTGTTTCCTCCCGCCGCGCCGTCGGGGCCGATCTCGATCGCGGTGCTGCCGCTCGAAAACATCTCCGGAGACACGTCGCAGGACTTCCTCGCCGAGGGGCTGACCGAGGCGCTGATCACCGACTTGGCCAAGCTTCGCTCGCTGCGAGTGAAGTCGCGCGCTTCGGTGTTGCCCTACCGCGGCGGAGGCCGCACGGCGCGGCAGATCGGCGGCGAGCTTGGCGTCGACCGCATCGTCGAAGGCACGGTGCTGCGGGTCGGCGAACGGATTCGCGTCACGACGCAGCTCATCGACGCAGAGCGTGACTCGAACCTGTGGGCGGAAAGCTTCGAATACGACGCCTCGGACGTCCTGCGCCTGGAGCAAGAAGTGGCGGCGGCCGTCGCGCGGCAAGTCCGCCAGGAGGTCAAGCAGCCGGTTAGCGGCGCCGCGCGCAGCGTCGACCCGGCCGCCTACGCGGCCTACGTGCGCGGTCGCATGGCGGCCTTCGAGTGGTCGCCGGAAGGAGCGCGCCGGGCGCTCGCCGAATACGAGAACGCGATTCGCCTCGAGCCGGAATACGCCGAAGCGTACGCCGGGCAGGCGATGGCGTACGGATTCCTGAGCCTGCACGACGCAGCCCCGCCCCGCGAGCTCTGGCCGCAGGCGCGCCAGGCGGCCGAGCGGGCGCTGGCCATCGACCCCGCTCTCGATCAAGCGCACGTCGCGGTGGGCTTCGTCGAGGCTTTGCACGACTGGAATTTCGATGAGGCGGAGCGTGAGTTCCGGCGCGCGCTCGAGCTGAATCCCGGATCGATCGAGGCCCGGCACGCGCTGGCAATGGCGGTGTCAGCCCCCCAGGGCCGATTGGACGAGGCTCTCGCGTTGATGCGCGAGGCCGTCGACCTCGACCCGCTGTCCGCCCCGGCCTTGAGCAATTACGGCGACCTGCTGATCTTCGTTGGTCGACCTGATGAGGCGCGCCGGCAGTACGAGCGGACGCTCGAAGTGCAGCCGGAGTTCGCGGAGGCGCTGCGCGGCCTGGGGTTGCTGGCGCTGCGGCAGCGACGGGCGGCCGATGCGGCGAGCTACTTCGAGCGCTTCGAGCGGGCCGATCCCCGGAACACCGTGGCCCCCGTATTTGCGATGATCGCGCGGGGCGAAATCGCCGCGGCGCGCGAGAAGCTGATTTCATCGGCGGCCGCGGCGGAGCGCAGCGGAACCCACTACCGCTGGTGGCTGGCCGCTGTCGCCTGGGCGTCGCTCGGCGACCGACAGCGCACGCTCGAGTCGCTCGAAAGAGCTTTCGTCGCCCGCTCCAGCCAGCTCGTCATCATCAAAGTGATGGAGAGCTTTTCCGCGTTGCGCGCCGAGCCGCGCTTCCAGGCCTTGCTCGAAGGCATGAATCTGGCCGACGGGCGCTAGCGGGACGCTAGTCGTCGAGACTGGGCGTCGCTTCTCCGATGAACTGAACCCCTACCCGGAATGCGCCGCCGCGCGGTTGGACATGAACGACGACGCCGTGTCGCTCCCACCCGCGATGCTTGACCCGAACGGGCGAGCCAACGGGTACCTCGGCGGGGCTTTCAAGCTGAACGCCGCCCTCGCTGGCGTCCTTGATCCGAACTAGGAGATCGGCGCCGACGAGGCCGACCACCTCCAGACGTGCTGTCTGATCGAGCGGAGCTCTGTCGTGGCGCCGCCGCTCCTTGGAGACGACGCGCATCCCATGGTCAAAGCCCCCGGCACCGTTTCGGCGGCTGTGCTTGACGACTCCCTTGATGACGGCTCCTTCCGTGGGCGTCAGAAGCACCGGCGTGCCCTCGGCGATGGCGCACCTTGCCTGAAAGCCGAGGCCTTGTTCGGAACGGTTTCTCAAGTGGACCAGTTCGGCTTGGAGTTGCTCGTTCTCGTCGAACCACTCCAACATCACGCCGCTGTCAGTAGGACGCCTCGCCGCGGCGCGCTGGTCGGCCGGACCGCCGGCGCCCGAGCCGTTCGCGCGAGCGTGGCGCCCCCTGCGTAGCAGGCGGTCGAAGGTTGCCTCGAGCAGGGACGACATACTCCCCGCTCATATCGGCGCCGATCGCCCTCGAGTTGAGGCCGATTCAGCCTTCCGCCCCTCAGCTCAGCATTTCTTCGGCGTAAAGCGCCCCCGCCGGCGTGTCCTCGTGCTTGAAGTAGAGGAAAACGGTCTTGCCCGCCTCGCGCAGATCGTTGCACTTGGCGCGAATGTCGGCGCGGTCGGCGGAAGTGTAGTCGGATTTGCGGAGGCGGAAGTAGGTGAAGTCCGCCGTGATCGACTCGGGGGTCTCGAGCTCGTCGGACTCGGCCTGGCAACAGCAGATATTGCGCTTTGCCAAAACGTCATAGACCGCATCGTCGAACCACGTCTCGTTGCGGAACTCGAAGGCGTAGCGATCGCCGGCCGGCAGCAACTCGAGGAAGGCTTCGAGCCGCGGCAGATCCTGTTTCAGGTTCGGCGGCAACTGGAACAGAACGACGCCGAGACGGCCGGCGTCGCGCAGCGGCGCCAGCGAGCCCAGAAAGAACTCGGTCGGCTCGGCGGCCTCCTTGAGCCGCTTGAAGTGCGTAATACGCTGGTGCGCCTTGACGCTGAACAGAAACCCTTCCGGGGTCGCGGCGACCCACTTGTCGAGCGTCTCGGCCTTGGGCGTCCGACGGAATGTGTAGTTGATCTCGACGCTATTGAGGCGCGTCGCGTAGTGCTCGAGAAATCGCGATTGCGGCACGTTTGCGGGATAGAACTCCGGCTTCCAGGCGGGATAGGCGAACCCGGACGTGCCGGAATAGATCGGAGCAATGCTCATGGCTGTAATCTTCGTTCGGGCAAATCGAGCAGTGCACCCGGTCGCCTTGGGGCATTTGGCCGACGAACCGGCTCGAGCGCCGCGTTTCTGCTGATCTTACAGACTCGAACCTAAATGGCGCCCTGGTTGCTTCTCGGAGAGGCGCGAAGTAGAAGTTTCTTAGCGATTCCCCTGCTATGCCGGCGCTCCAAGAAAGAAGCGCCGGCTTCTTTTATCGCCGAACAATCCCGCCGCTTCAACCGAGCTTCTTGCGCAGCGCGTCGAGTTCGGAGCGTAGCGCGCCGCCGTAGAGCACGATGTCCGACTTCCACGAGATGACGTTGAAGCCGATCTCGCGCCACTGCTCGGCTTGCGGCAGACCGCTCGGCTGCATGCCGGCATGCTTGCCGTGTTTCTTCGTCGCCTCGACCACCGTCTCGAGCGCCGCGAGAAATCGATCGTCCTGGAACGAGCCCGGAATGCCCATCGACTGCGTCAGGTCGAAGTGGCCGACCCAGAGTATGTCGACGCCCTCGACCGCGGCGATGTCTTCGGCGTTTTCGACGCCGGAGACCGACTCGATCTGGCAAATGACGGTGGTGTTGCGGTTGGCATACTCGAAGAAGTCGAGCGGCTTGGGCGCCTTGTAGTCGGTGTGCGCGCCGCCCAACCCGACGCCGCGCTTGCCGAGCGGTGCGTATTTGACGGCGTCCACGATCGACTTGGCCTGCTCGGCCGACTCGACGTTGGGAACCATCACGCCCAGGGCGCCGGCGTCCATCGTGCGCGCGATGAAATGGTAGTAGGGCTGCGGAATGCGCACGAACGGAGCAATATCGACGCCGCGGAACCAGGCCATCTGGTCGGCCACTTGAGGGAGATCGTTCGCGGCGTGCTCCATGTCGACGATGACGAAATCGAGGTCGGCCGCATCGAGAATGCGCGCCATGCCGCGCGTCGAGAACTCCCACAGCATGTGGCCGTAGGGAATGCGACCCTCGGCGAGAACGCGCTTGAGGCGATTTTCCTTCATCCCTGTTTCTCCCGGTAGCGAGCGAGCTTGGCTTGAAACCCGGGTCGCTCGAGAACCTCGCGGTTGACGAGCCCCGGGGCGCCTCGCCGCGGAACACGGCGAGGATGTTTTCGCAGGCCTCGATCCCGTTGTTGACGACGGTCTCCGCGGTCCAGGCCAGGCCATGCGGCGAGATCAGTACGTTGTCCATCGCGAGCAGCGGATTGTCGGGCGCGATGGGCTCTTGCTCGAACACGTCGAGGCCGGCGCCCGCGATCAACCCTTCGCGCAGGACTTCGATCAGCGCCGGCTCGTCGACGAGCGGGCCGCGGGCGGTGTTGATGAAGTAGGCCGTCGGCTTCATCATCCGCAGCAATTCGGCGCTCACCAAGTGGCGCGTGCGGCTGTTGAGCAGGCTGTTCACCGTGACGAAGTCGCTGTCGCGGAAGACGTCCTCGATGCTGACGAGCTCGACGCCCAGCGGCGCGACCGCCTCCGGCTTGATGTAGGGGTCGTAGGCGAGGAAGCGCGCGAACCCCAGCGAGTGGGCGAGCCGAAACATCTCCTGGCCGATGTTGCCGCAGCCGACCGACCCGAGCGTCCTGCCGCCCAGGCATGAGCCCATGCGGCTCAGCTCGCCGCGCCATTTGCCCTCGCGCGGAATACGATCCTGCTCCTTGAGGTTTTTCGCCAGGGCGAAGACGAAGGTCAGCGCGGCCTCGGCGACCGGACGCCGAACCGCATTGGGAGTAATCGCCAGGGCAATATCGTGCGCGGTCAGCGCTTCGGTGTCGATGGTGTCGTAGCCGACGCCCCAGCGCGCGATCACCGCCGTGCGCTCGACGCCCTCCAGATTTCGAGCGTTGAGGCCGATCTTGAGAGCGAAGATCGCGTCGAAGGCGTTGAGATCCGCCGGGGCGGGAGCGATCCCATCACGGGGCGGCATCGCGTCGTAGGCCAAACCGTCGACGCCCGCCAGCTTCGCCTCGACGGCCGCCTCGAAGCGGCCCTTGGCGTCGACGTAGAAATCCGGCGTGACGCCGACCAGGAAGTCTTGATGCGCCAACGCGGGATTATATCGCAGGCCGTCCGCGCGGCTCACGGCGCGGAATCGTCGCATGCCCGGTTTGCTATCCTGCTACCTCGGTTTCGCTTCGTCTCCGACTGATGCCGCCGGAAGCGAAGGAGGATACTTTTATCTTGTCTGATCCAACCCTTAAACTCGTCGACTCCCGCACCACGAAAGAGTACGAAGTCCCCATCACCCATTCGACGATCAAGGCGTTGGACCTGCGCCAGATCAAGCAAGAGCCCGACGAATTCGGCATGATGGCCTACGATCCGGGCTACACGAACACGGCGTCGTGCACCAGCCGCATCACTTACATCGACGGCGATAAGGGCATCTTGCGGTACCGCGGCTACCCGATCGAGAAGCTGGCGGAAAACTGCACCTACACCGAGGTCGCCTACCTGCTGCTCTACGGCGAGCTGCCGACGCAGTCCGAGCTCGATAGCTGGAACAAAGAGATTCAGCAGCACACGATGGTGCATGAGAATCTCAAGAAGTTCATGGACGGGTTTCTCTACGACGCCCATCCGATGGGCATGTTGATCAGCACGGTCGCGGCGCTGTCGACGTTTTACGAGAACGCCAAGAACATTTCGAGCAAGACGAATCGGCGGCTGCAGCAGCTCCGGCTGATCAGCAAGATGCCGACCATCGCGGCCTATACGTATCGGCACAGCTTGGGCTTGCCTTACGTGCAGCCCGACATCGACCTGGGCTACGCCGGCAACTTCATGAACATGCTCTGGCGGCGCGCCGAGCCGAAGTACGAGCCGAGCCCGGTGTTGTCGCACGCGCTGGACGTGCTGTTCATTTTGCACGCCGACCACGAGCAGAACTGCTCCACCTCGACCATGCGCACCATTTGCAGCTCTGGGGCCGACCCTTACGTCGGCGTCGCCGGGGCGGCCGGAGCGCTCTACGGCCCGCTGCACGGCGGCGCCAACGAGGCCGTGCTGAACATGCTCGACGAGATCGGCACGATGGAAAAGATCCCCTCTTTCATCAAAGAGGTGAAGGAGGGCGAGCGCCGCCTGATGGGCTTCGGCCATCGCGTCTACAAGAACTACGACCCGCGCGCGAAGATCATCAAGGGAATCGCCGACGCCGTGTTTGAGGTGACGGGCAAGAATCCAAAGATCGAGCTGGCGAAGGAGCTCGAGCGCATCGCCCTGGAAGACGATTACTTCGTCAAACGGCGCCTGTACCCCAACGTCGACTTCTACTCGGGCATCATCTACGAGGCCATGGGCTTCAAGCCGGAGATGTTCACGGTGCTGTTCGCCATCGGCCGCACGGTCGGCTGGCTGGCGCACTGGGAAGAGCTGATGGAGGACCCCGAACGCCGCATCGCCCGCCCGCGCCAGCTTTACCTGGGCGCCGGAGAGCGGGAGTTCGTGTCGATCGACGAGCGGCTAGGCCGCATGCAAAGCGAACGCAGTTGATAAGCGGTTACCGGCGCTCTCGCCGGTAACAAGCAGCGCAAACCGCTAGGCGGAAGACGGGGGCTTCCCGGAGACCTCGCGCCTCACGCCCCGGGCTCGACCGAGTCTTTCAATTGCGCCTGCAACTCCTCCGGCGTCGTCGCCGGGCGCTTGCACACGAAGTCTCGACAAACATAGGCCGCCGCCTTGCCGTCGACCAAGTCACGCCCCGCGAACAGCGGCAAGTCCGACGCCGTTCCTGGGCTGATCCGCGCCACGATTTTCGTCGGCAGGTAGACGCGGTAGCACTCCCGCAGAAGCGCCTGGGTCCCTTCATCGCCATCGTCGCCGACGACGACGATTTCGACGAAGCCGTCGTGATAGGCCAGCGCCGCCGTCAACAGCCGCTCCGCCTGAAAGGGCTGCCCGACGGCCGTTTGGCCGAACAGCTTCAGGATCTCACCCGCCCGCTCGCGATACTCCGTCTTGCCCAGCAGCACGGCGAGCTTGAGAAGATTCATCGCCGACACCGAATTAGCCGACGGCGTCGCGCCGTCTTGCGACGACTTGCTGCGCACGAGCAACTCTTCGTGATCGCCCGCCGTCATGAACAGACCGCCCGCGTCCTGGTCCCAGTAGTGCTCGAGCAGCGTTTCGGTCAGCTCGCCCGCCTGCTCGAGGCGCGCAAAGTCGCCGCTCGCTTCGAACAGGGCGATGAGTCCTTCGATCAGGAAGGCGTAATCGGTCGAATAGGCGGTCAGGCGCGCGCGGCCCTTGCCGTAAGTCGCGAGCAGGCGGCCGTCGCGGCGCATTTCTCGCAGCACGAAGTCAGCCGCGCGGCCGGCGGCGGCGATGTAACGCGGCTCATCGAGCGCGGCGCCGGCCTTGGCCAAGGCCGTAATCATCAGGCCGTTCCAGCCGCAAAGGACCTTGTCGTCGAGGCCCGGTCGCACGCGTTTGTCGCGCGCTTCGAGCAGCGTCTTGCGCGACGCCTCCAGGCTGGCCTCGACTTCCTCCACCGACATCCCCTCGAGCTTCGCGATCGTCTCCGCCGGCCGCACGACGCGCAGGATGTTCTTCGGCCCATGCGGCACGTGCGCGTCGCCGGGATGCGCCCAGTTTCCGAACTCGCTGACGTCGTAGTGCGATGCAAAGATCGCCGCCGCCTTGGGCTCGAGCAGCTCGCGAATCTCCCCCAGAGTCCAGATGTAGAACTTGCCCTCGAGACCGTCCGAGTCGGCGTCCTCGCTCGAATAGAACGCGCCGTCCGGACTGGTCAGATCGCGCAGCACGTAGTCGCAGATGCCGCGGGCGCGATTCTCGCAAAGCTTCTTGAGCTCTTCCCGCTGAGTCGCCTGCATGCCGTCGATGTAGATCGAGGCGACCAGGGCCTGATCGTAGAGCATCTTCTCGAAGTGCGGCACGAGCCACTTGGGATCGGTCGAGTAGCGATGCAAACCGCCGCCGAGGTGGTCGTAGATGCCGCCGTCGCCCATGTGCTCGAGCGTCAGCTCCACGACCTGCTTGAAGCGCGGCGTCGCGTTCCGCGCATCGAGCCGCAGCAGCAGGTCCATGGCCATCGACGGCGGGAACTTGTTCGACCCGCTCGGCATGCCGCCGAGCGAATCGTCGAACGCGCCGTGCAGGCGCTCGGCCGCCGCCGCCGCTTGATCCGGCCCGATCAGCTCTCCCGCCGCGCCCGCATCGTGGAGGTGGCGCACGACGTCGACGACCTTGTCGGAGTCGGCCAGCAGGGCCTCGCGATTCTCCTTCCAGCGTTGCGCGATGACGGTGAGGATCGTTCGAAATCCCGGACGTCCGTAGGCGTTGTCCTTGGGGAAGTACGTGCCGGCGTAGATGGGCCGCAGATCGGGCGCGAGAAAGACGCTCATCGGCCAGCCGCCGTGACCGCCGCTGAAGACCATCGTCGCCGACATGTAGATCTCGTCGAGGTCCGGCCGCTCCTCGCGATCAACCTTGATCGGGACAAATTCCGCGTTGAGCAGTTTCGCGACGGCCTCGTCCTCGAAGCTCTCGTGCTCCATCACGTGGCACCAGTGGCAGGCGGCGTAGCCGATGCTCAGAAAGATGGGCTTTTGACCTTCGCGAGCTTTGGAAAGCGCCGTCTCGCCCCAAGGCAGCCAGTCGACGGGGTTGTGGGCGTGCTGCAGCAGGTAGGGGCTGGTTTCATCGATGAGCGCGTTGGTGTGCGAGGGTTGTTGCGGCATCCGATCCCGCAGCATAGCAGGGGGCATTCAAGGCCCCGACGCCGGATCCGGTGATACGCTGAGCCGTCATGGCTCGGCTTTCTCGTGTAGCGCCGGAGATCCCGGTTTCCGATCTGCAACAGTCGATTGAGTACTACGAGGTAAAGCTCGGCTTCCGACTCGCAATGATTACGCAAGACCGACGATACGCGATCGTGGAGCGCGACGACGTGGCGCTGCACCTGTTCGAAGACGGCGATCCCAGCCGTTCTCCGGTCGGTCTGCACATCTTTACGCATGACCTCGATGAGCTCCATACGGAACTGCTGCGCCGCGGCGCTCAGATGCTGCAGCAGATCATCAAGCAGCCATGGGGAAACCGCGACTTTCGTGTGCGCGACCGTTCGGGAAACGAAATCAAATTCACCGAGCCGGCATCGGACGCTTAGCCTCGTCGGCGCTCTGAATCTTCGCCCCGCTATTGGATGTAGCCCAGCGACTTCAACAGCTCCAGTTGTTCCGGCTGCATTTCGGCCTCGCCCGCCTTGGGCGACTGTTTCCCCGCGGCGACCCACGCCGTCAGCAATTGTTGCAGCGCTTGCTCCTGCTTCCCGCCCTGGCCGATCAGATTGTTCGTCTCGCCGGGGTCTTGCGCGAGGTCGAAGTAAAGGGGCTTGCCGCGGTCCACGATGAACTTGCGGGTCTGTGTCCGGACCGATTGCACGACTCCGCTGTGCAAGTCGGCGAAAGCGATCGGCGCCGGCGTCATCGCGTCGACTTCGCCGCGCGCCAGCGCTGCGACGGAGCGGTCGGTGGAAGGCAGCTCGGGCGCGCCGCGCACCAGGCTGATAGGGTCGAGTCCCGCCAACTCGAGCAGCGTCGGAGCGATGTCGATTTGTCGGATCATCTGCTCGACGCGGCGGCCGGCCGGCAGATGGCCCGGGTAGCGCAGGATCAGCGGCACATGCGTGCATTCCTCGAATAGGGTTCGACGATGTCCGCGGTCGCCGCGCTGCCAAAGCTCCTCCCCATGGTCGCCCGTGACGGCGACGATCGTATTGTTCGCCAGTCCGAGCTTCTCGATCGCGTTGAGCAATAAGGCGATGTGCGCGTCGACATAGCGGAGCTCACCGTCGTAGAGGGCGATCTGCTCGGTCGGAACGAGCCCTGTGTCGTCGACGTTGCGACTCTGGTCGAGCGACTCGAAGGCGGATGTCGGAGGGAATTCCGTCGGCGAAAACACCGCGTCGTAAGGCGGAGGGGGCTGGTAGTTGTGGTGCACGTCCCAAAAATGCACAAACAGGAAGAAGGGCCGCTTCGGCGTTGCTTTCGACCAGCCGTTGAGACGTTCGGTCGCGCGCTCGACCGTTGCGGTGGACGTTTCCACGTCGCTGCCCGCCCCGAACAGCTCATCGCCCACAAAATAGTCGTCGTAGGATTCGAACCCGCGCGAGAACCCGTGAAATGCGTTCAGGTAAACAGCGGAGACGACAGCCGCCGTCGAATATCCGGCCTCCAGAAAGCGTTGCGCCAAAGTCGGAATCTTGGGAGAGAGTATTGCCGGGTCACTTTGGACCTTGTGGCCCAGCGGATCTAAGCCCGTCATGAGGCTCATGTGCGTCGGCAGAGTCCAAGACGACACGCCGGCGACATGCTCAAACAGGACCCCCTCGGCGGCCAACGAGTCGATGGTCGGGCTCGTGGGACGTCCATATCCGTAGCAGGAGAGGTGGTCGGCGCGCAGCGTATCAATGGAGATCAGCAGGACGTTGGGCGACCCGGCGGGAGCGGCGAGAGCGCTGGGTCGCGGCTGGTCTCCCCAAACGAAACCGCACAGCGCAAGCGCCACGGCGGCCGATCGACAAGACTTCGACCGCTCGTCTGAACCCTTGGCCGCGCGCAGTCGCAAGCTTCTGCAAAGCTAGATACACTGTCCCGAATATCAGGGCCATGATGATGAGCATGCCGATCTTGCCCGGCAGCAGCACAGCGTCCCCGGGCAGTCGCTGCCGCAGCCGGATGTACCATTGGACGCTGATAGGCCAGTACACGCTCGGCACGAGGAAGAACAGCCCGGTCAACAGGAGCAGACGTGTGTCGCGCATCCGAGACCTGAGCGCGGCCAACACGGGAACCGCGCAAAGCAGCAACGCCAAATTGAAGAGCAGCGTCCAGGCGCACGCCGCCAGTGAGAAGCGCACCCAGTCTGACGCCTCCACGAGCGGGCGGAAAGAGCTGTAGGCTTCGGGCAGGTAACGAAACGGGTTGACGCCTAGAGCGAAGACCTCCCGCAGCGCCCGCATGAAACCCGTGTCCCGCACGCGCGCGCCGTAACCGCGGTCGACTTGGTAGGCGAGCGTGAGATGACTGAGCAAAGTGCCGGCGCAGCAGGAAGCGACGGCCGCCAACCAAAAGCGAGGGATGCGGCGATCCCAAAAACTCGAATCCCTTGCCATCGGAGTGAAAGTGAGGGCGGTCTGTGCCTATGGTCCCGGGCCGGTTAGTTGACGCGGAGCAACCGCTCGGATGCGGCTTGCCGCCAGCCATCGTAGCGTAGCGCGATCCGCGCTTGATCCGCCCGATGCCCCTAAAAGCTCCGAATTGCGACAATGGCCGAAGTCGCTGATGAACAGGCTGGATCGTCGTGCGCTAGCGGCCGTCGTGGGGCTGACGGCCCTGTTTTGGTGGAAGCTGATCTTCAGCCACCGCTTCACCTTCCTCGATTCCCCGGACCTGATGGCCCAGGTGCTGCCGTGGTACCAAGTGCAGGCGCGCGCTTGGCACGCGGGAATCTTCCCGATGTGGGACCCGTACGTTTGGCTCGGCCAGCCGCTGCTCGGACAAATGCAGCCCGGGGCGGCGTTTCCGCTCAACTGGCCGGTCTTCCTCGCGCCCCTCAAGGACGGCTCGATCAACATCCGCTGGATGCACCTGCACTTCGGGCTGATGCACTGCCTCGCCGCCGTATTCGCTTATCTTTGGTTGCGCGAGCTCGGCCGGAGCCGCTACGCCTCGGTTTGGGGAGGAGTCGCGTTCGCCTGCGCCGGCTTTGTCGGATGGGTGAGCTGGCCGCAGATCCTCCACGGAGCGGTTTGGCTGCCTTTGACCTTGCTGTTTTTGCACCGGACGCGGCGACTCGGATGGAGTCGCGCCGGAGCCGCGAACGCAGTTCTCGGCGGCGGTTCGATCGGCATGTCGCTGCTCAGCGGCCATCATCAGACGCCCTTCTTCGGCCTGCTCGCCTGGGGCGGACTCGTGCTTTGGTTCGGCCGCGAAAGCTTGGCTCGCTCCCGCCGAGACGGCGTGCAATGGTTCGGCCTGGCTGGACTGACCGTCGCGACGGCTCTGCTCGTCGGTTCGCTGCAACTGCTGCCGGCCCTCCAGTACGGCCATGACGCGGTGCGCTGGTTCAGTGCGGCGGAGCCGATCGCCTCCGACCAACCCGTCCCCTACTACGTCCACGATGAAGGCCGGCTGCGGCCCGTGTCTTTGCTGGGGCTGGTGGTGCCCCGCGCCGAGTTCAGCGTCGCGGATTTGATCGGCTGGGTCTGCCTGTCACTGGCGCTTACGGGCGTGGTCGTCGGCTGGAAAGAGCGCTGGGTTCGCGTATACACGGCGGTCGCGGCCGGAGCGCTGTTGTTCGCGCTCGGTCCTTTGTCCATCCTGCACGGGTGGATCTACGAGTTCGTGCCGCTCGGCGACAAAGCGCGTAGCGGGTTCAACGCGATCTATGTGGCCCAACTCGCGATCATCGCGCTGGCGGCCTGCGGCGTCGACGCAATGATCCGTGACGGCCAGTCCGACGCGGTCAAGCGTTGGCTGCGGCGCTGGGCGTTGGCGCTGACCGGGTTCGGGGTCTTTACCTTCGCGCTGATTCACGTCTCGTCGGCGCAGGGCGATCTGGACCCCGTGGCCGGCGATCGCATCGCGCTTTCCGCATTGGCCGCGTTCGCAACCGCGGCCGTTCTCGCCGGCTATGGCCGCCGCGCGATCAATGTTCGCGTCTTGCAATTCGGGTTGGTGGCGGTCATGCTCGCCGAGCTCTATCCCAGCCAAAGTTACGAAGTGACCGAGCGCAACGACCCGCACCGCCGCCAGTTTTTGGGAGTTTATGATCAATTCGCGGGCGTAGCCGGATTCCTGCATCGCGAGCAGATGCGGCGGAACGAGCCGTTTCGCTTCGAGCTCGTTTACTCGATGCCGACCTCGTATAGCCTCGGAGCGATGCAAGGCGTCGAGCAGGTCGACGGGTTCGTGGCTTCGCTAAGCGGCAACCTGTATGACTTCATGGTCCGCCATGGCTGGACCGAGGGTCGCCTGCTGTTCAACAGCGTCTATGTTGTGGCCAAAGAAAAGCAGCGCCCGGTTCAGGAACAGGTGTATGACGATCCCCGAACCGATTGGAAAGTCTTTCGGAATCCCGACGCAGGACCGCGCTCCTGGGTGACGCACAGCTCTGACAAGATCGATGGACTGGCGCGTGACGACGAGGATTGCGGCACTGAGCCGGACCATGCTCACGTCCAGGCTCGATCGCTGCAGCGCGTCTCCGTCCAGGTGCGCGCTTCTTGCGCCGGATATTTGATCCTCGCCGACCCCGCTTCCTCCGGATGGACGGCGCGGCTGGACGGCAAGCGCGTGCCGTTGGGCGAGTACGACCGGGCGATGCGAGCGGTCGCGGTCCCCGCCGGAGAATCGCTCGTCGAGTTCGAATACCGCCCCCTGGCCGTGTACCTGGGGGCGGGCCTCAGCGCCGCCGGGTTCCTCGTTTGCGGGCTTGCACTGTGGATCGATCAGCGCAGCGCTCGAAAAGTCGAATCTCGGAAGATCTCTTCCGGGTAGGCGCCTGACGGCAGACCGGCGCTGATCCGATCGCCGTAGTCGCCGACGGGTAAGACCAAATAATCCGGTTGCGCCTCGGCGATCAGGCCTGCAATATCGTCAAACCAGTGGTCCGAATAGCGGTTCGGCACTCGAATGCAGCGAAAACGAGCCGGATCCCAGGCATAGACCGAGCTGCAGTCGTTGATGGCAATGACCCGATCCGTCGCCTTGACGCGTTCGTTCAAGAATTCGATGACCGGGTAGTCGACCATCGCCTCGCGCAGGTAGCCGGCCTTGTCCAGACGCCCCGCAAAATAGGCGAGCTGTGGGGCGTTCACCTCGATGATCATCGTCGGCAATAGCGCGAAGCACAGGCTGTAGGCGAGCGCCGCGACGCTGATCCGGCGCGGCCAAGTCTGCATCGACAGGCCCGCCATGCGTCCCCCAAGCAACAAAGACAAGACCAACATTGGAGCCAGAGCGTAGCGCAGCACGCCCCACACGTAGACCCAGTACAGGTAATAAACGGCGAGATAGAACCAACAGCGCCGCTCGGGTGACGAAGCCTTTCGCCGCACGACGAGCAAGAATACCGCGGCGAAAAAGAGCAACGAGAAGCCCAAGGGATTGCTTGACGGAGACTCCAACACGCTATGTCCCTTGAAATGCGCGTACCACGGATACACGAGATAAGCGAGAGGTCGTGAGACGGCCGTGCCGTCCATTCCGCCGAGCGATCGGGCGGCCAGACGCGCACCGGCCGGATAGACGGGATTTCCTTTGAGGATGTAGGCGCGGGCATGCCAAAACAGTCCGGACAGCGCGAAGATCAACGCCATTGACGCGGCCAGCCGTAAGAACCGCGGTTGCCGACGCAGGGCGTTCAAGGCGAGAAGCCCGATCGGAATCGCGCCGAACAGCGCCACATGCTTCACTCCGAAGCTCAATCCTAGAAAGAACGCCGTCAACAGCAGCCAGCCGCGGGGCCGTCCGTCCTCACCCTCCAGGGCGCGCAAGACTGCGTACAGAGCGGCCAATTGAAAGAACGCCAGCGGCCAATCGTTCTTGGCGATAGCTCCGGTCCAACTCGCCACCGGCAACGTGGCGCCGACCGCGAGGCCGAGCACGCAGCCAAGCCGCGAAACCCCGCAAAGGCCGGCGATCGCCGCGCCGGTCAGCAGGGAAAGGATGAAGAACAGCGGCGTGACGAACTGCGCCGCCGGCTGTCCGCCGAGACTCCAAGCAACGGCCAACAGCTCCTCGAACGACTGCGGGTAGTAGGAGTACGCAACGGAATGACCTAGCGTAAACACGCCGAGTCGGTCGAAAGCGGCATCGATCATCGGCAGCGGCTGCAGCTTGCCGCTCATCACGTAGTACTTGGCGGCCGGCAAATGATGCGACACCGCGTCATACGCGATGGAGGGCGCCAGCATGCACAGCAGATAGGCCGCAAGAAACGCGGGGGCGACGGCGACAACGACCCCCGCGAGCGGCGAGCGAAGCGCCTCCGTCTCCGTCCAAGATTGGAACAATCGGCGGATCTCGCCGCCAAGCTCGCCCGCCCGAGAGGGAAAAGCCAAGAGCGGCGCCAGCAGCAAGACCGCCGACGTCACCGGGCCGTACAGACCGGCGAGTCCGATTGGAATCAACACGACCGCCAGCAGCCCCAATCCCGTTCCGGCGGCGAGCGCGATGCGGGCCGCCGGCGCGGCGGTGTCGAGCCCATAGCGGGAAAGTATCGCGGCGCCGATCGCGTAGCTCGCCACAAACATCCAGAGGCCGACCAGGAAGCCGAGCGGCTCGGCCGCGAACGACCGCCAGCAGGCACAGTCCCGCCAGCGCATGCGGCTCCCAGCGCCACAGCTCCCATTTCAGTCGCAGGAACGGGATAGACGAGCGCCGCCGCGGCCAGCGCAGCGAGCACTGCGATGATGCCCGTGCGAAATTGCGGACCCGGCCGCCCGAAATACTCGATGTGCCAGGCCAGCGGGGCGAGGGTGAATGCGAACAGGCCGACGACCCAAACTCCCAGCACGGAGGTGGAGACGCGCGCTCCCCAGCGCGGAACATAGGCGGAATCGGCGGGCGGCGGCGCGGCGGTCAAGAAACTAAGGCTACGACAACCTCAGACCTGACAGATGCGCACGGCTTCCTGGAGCGACTTGAGCGGATCGCGCGTCGGAATGAACTCGTGCGCGAAGTAGCCCTCGTAGCCGAGGTCGGCGATGGCTTTGGAGATCGCTCCGTAGTTCAGCTCTTGCGACTGGTCGATCTCGTTGCGGCCGGGGTTGCCGCCGGTGTGGAAGTGGCCGAGATATTTGGCGTTGTCGCGGATCACGCGGATCACGTCGCCTTCCATGATCTGCATGTGATAGATGTCGTAGAGCAGCTTGAAGCGCGGCGAGTCGACGCGTTTGCAAAGCTCCACGCCCCAGGCCGTCTTGTCGCACTGATAGTCCGGGTGGTTGACCTTCGAGTTGAGCAGCTCCATCTGGACGTTGATGCCCAGATCTTCGGCCTGCGGCATCACCTTCGTGAGCAGCTCGGCGCAGTTGTCCCAGCCCTCTTCGTCCGAAATGTCACGTCGGTTGCCCGAAAAGCAGATCAGGTTGGGCACGCCGTGCTTCTTCGCCGCGGGCAACAGCTTGCGGAAGTTAGCCTCGATCCACTTGTGATTTTCCTTAACATTCGGACCGTCGGGGATCGGATTGACGCCGCTGCCCATCGAGCACTTCAGGCCGTGCTTCTCGACGATCGGCCACTCGTCCACCGTAAGCAAGTCGACGGCGACGAGCCCCACTTTGACGGCGTGCTGCGCCATCTCTTCGACGCTCCAGTCGCGGTAGCACCACTTGCAGGCGGACTGATGCAGCCGCCCTTTGGACATGGCGGCCTCGGCTTGAAGCCCGAGTTTGGTGGCTCCCGAGAGAATGCCGAACGCGGCGGCGGTTTTGACAGCTTTACGGCGAGAAATCGACATGGCCTTCCGGTGGCGTAGTCTACCACGCGAAGTTACGATAGGGCGGGCGCCCTCACCGTGATCTCGCGCAAGACGGCCACCTTGTACTTCGCGGCGCAGGCCGTTCTCGGGCTGGCATGGTGGATTTGGATGGCCGCTTCTCCGGGGGCCCGCGGATCTTTCTGGCCGTCTCAGATTCGTTGGTTCTCACGGCTGGCGTTTCTCCCGCCGGACTTGCTGCTATTCGCGATCGGTTCGGCGGTTGTTGCCTGGGGCGGATGGCGCGGGAGGTCCTGGTCCTCTAGCGCCGCTTGGATCGTGTGCGGCGCAACTCTTTACGCGACCTTGTATTGCGCGACGACCAGCGCCTTAACGGGCGAGGCCCTGGCAGGCGCCGCGTTAATGACTCTTGCATCGATCGGGACCGCGCTGGCCGCACTGAGGCTCAATGGGCGCGAGCGATGAAGAGCTACTTTCGAGTCTCGCGGGCCGGCGGTCCGGTCGAAAACGTGGTCCGAACCCTCGGACAAACGATCGTGTTCTGGACCGTGTTCCTGTGGATCATCCCGGCCGGACTCGTGCGGATCGAAGCCCGGCTGGGCCTTCCGTACTTCGACTTCTCAGGCGGCCAGACAACGGCCGTCATCGGCTTTGCTGCCGCCAGCGCTCTGGGTCTGTGGTCCGGTCTCACGATGGCCGTCGCCGGCCGCGGTACGCCGCTGCCGACCGCCGCCGCGTCACGGCTGGTCCTCTCCGGACCCTATGCCTGGGTACGCAATCCGATGGCCGTCGCAGGACTATCGCAAGGCGCCTTTGTGGGCCTGTATCGCGGCTCCTGGCTGACGCTCGCGTACGTCGCCGCCGGCTTTTTCTTGTGGAATTGGCTGGTTCGTCCCGTCGAGGAAGCCGACTTGCTCCAGCGCTTTGGCGACAGCTACCGGGAATACTGCGGCCGGGTCAGGTGTTGGATTCCGACCCTACGGCTGAGAGCTCCCCGCCGTCGAACGCCATCGTCCGAATCAAGAGGCGGAGGCTCGCGCGGGCCCGGACGATGACGATGCAAATCCCACGAGCGCGCTAGCTCACCCGATCGCGCTCCGCAGAGCGATCCCACGGAGGCTGCGATTCCGGATCGTCCGCGCGGAGCCAAGCGAGTATCCGTTCGCCGCCGCCGAGCTCGCGCCAGGCGGCCTTGCCTAGTCCGAGCAGTTCGCCGATCGGATCGCCGACGGTGCGATTCTCCTCGTTGCGACACCACTCGACCAGCTCTCTCATAACGTCAGTATGCGTCACCGACTCACAGATCCTGAAACCTGCGAACCAAGGAATCGGTTCGCGGCAAAGCGGAGCTTCGCGTCACATCACGGCCAGAGCATCGCGGCCACGCGGCATGGCCCGCCGGAGCCCTTGCCGATCTTCATCGGCATCGCCACGATCCAGGCGCCGCGCGCGGGCAGTCCCTCCAGGTTGGTCAAATTCTCGAGCGCCGGGATCTCCGCGGCGAACAGCACGCGGTGCGTCATGAACTCGCTCGAAGGCCCGTTGTCGATGCTCGCCGTGTCGATGCCGACCGCCTTGACCTTGCGCGCGACCAGCGCCTTGGCGGTCTCGGGATCGATCCCCGGGAAATGCAGGTTGTCGGCCTTGCCCGGCGTGTCGTCTCCCATGTACGACTTCTTGTCCGGCCAGCGGCTCGACCAGCCCGTACGAAACACCACGATTTGGCCCGTTTCGATCGGCCCGTGCTCGGCCTCGAACGCCGTCACGTCGGCGGGCGAAATCAAGTAATCGGCGTTCTCACCGATCTTGGCGGAGACATCGACCACGGCGGCCGGCCCGATCAGGTCCTCGATCGCAAGCTGATCGACGCTGTGTCCTGTCTCGGAAAAATGAACCGGCGAATCGAGGTGCGTGCCGGTGTGCTCGCTGACCACGATGTCGTACGCGGAGTAGAAGTACCCCTTGTCCGTCTCGCCGTGAGCTGTCTCGATATGTTCGTACGGTCTGCCGGTCGGCCAAAAGATCGTGTTCTCGTCGTAGACGTGGCTCAGGTCGATCCACTTGGCGGCGGTGAGCGACGGGGCCGCCGCCTTCTCCGGGGCCGGTCCGGCGCCCGCGCAGCCGAGTCCAAGGATTGCGATCAGGCAGAGTAGGATGCGCACACGGGTATTCTGCCCTAAAGCAGCTCCCGGAGGCGAGCGGCCGTCACATTGCCGCCGCTGAGCATCACGCCCACCGTCGAGCCGGGCCGGATCGCAACTTTTCCCGCGAGCAGCGCCGCGAAGCCGGCCGCCGCCGAAGGTTCGACGACGGCTTTCACCTTTTCGAGAATCGCTCGCATGGCGGTCACGATCTCGGCGTCCGACACAAGCACGACGTCGTCCACATAGCGCCGGATGCGATCGAGCGAGTGCTCGCCGGTGAACGGCGGCGCCAGACCGTCGGCGATGGTCTCGACTTTCTCGAGCCGCACCAGCTTCCCCGCGTCCAAGCTGCGCCGCACGGCGCAGGCGCCCTCGGGCTCGACGCCGATCACGCGCACGCCCGGCTTGCTCAGCTTCAGCGCGGTCGCGACGCCGCCGATCCAGCCGCCGCCGCCGACGCTCACCAAGACCGTCTCGACCTCGGGCGCGTCCTCGAGCAGCTCCAGCCCCGCCGTCCCCGCGCCGGCCATGATCAACGGATCGTCAAACGGATGCACCGGCGCGAGGCCGCGCTCGCGCTTCGCCGTCTCGTATGCGTCGAACAGCTCCGCCGCTTCGACGATCTCCACCTGCGCTCCGTAGCCCTTCGTCGCCTCGATCTTGTACGGCACGCTGTAGGAGGGCATGATCACCGTGGCCGGAACGCCCTCGAGCCGCGCCCCGTACGCCAAGGCCTGGGCGTGGTTGCCCGACGACATGCCGATCACGCCGCGCGACTTCTCCTGAGGCGTCAGATTGGCCAGCTTGTTGAGGACCCCGCGCACCTTGAACGAGCCGGTGCGTTGAAACATCTCGAGCTTGAAGACGAGGTCGACGCCGTCGAGTCCGAAGGCCGAACCCTCGACTCGTTGGACGGGAGTGCGAACGAGCTTCCCGGCGATGACGGCTCGCGCCGCCCGGATGGCGTCGAGCTCAGACGTCATTCAATCCGCCGCCCGCATTCAAGCCAACGTCCGCACGGCCGCGAGCTAGCGCCGCGCGGCTCTGCTGCCCAGGGATGCTCACTTGCGCAAACAATACAGTACGCCGTCGCGGGAGCCGATCACCAGCCGATTGCCTGAGATCGCCGGCTGCGCGACGACGGCGCCGCCCAAGGTGAACTTCCACAGCTCGCGGCCGTCTTTCAGGCTCAGCGCGTAGAGATTGCCGTCGTTCGACCCGACCCAGATCACATCGCCCGCCAGCACCGGCGAGGAGTCGACGCGCGATTTCGTCACGAACTCCCACACCATCTTCCCCGTCTGCTGGTCGAGCGCGTGAACGCGCTTGTCGCGCCCGCCGATGATCACCTTGCCGTCGGCGACCACCGGCGACGACACATACTGCGACTCGCTCTCCGGGTGGTCGTAGCGCCACAAAATCTCGCCCTTCTTCCAGTCGACCGCCACCACTTGATTGCCCATCGTGCCGACGTAGGCGTGGTCGCCCACGATCGCCGGCGACGAAGCGACGTAGTCGTCCAGGTCGACGTGCGAGGTCTCCTCGCCGGTCTTCACGTCGATGACCCGCAGCTTGCCGTCGCATCCGGTGACGAACGTCGAGCCGTCGCGCACCGCCGGGCTGCAGTGCACGCGATCCTCGGTGCGATAGCTCCAGTTCGGCTTGCCCGTCTCCGGATTCATGCTGTAGAGGCTCGAGTCGTAGGAGCCGAACAGCACCGCGCCGGGCAGGCAGTTCGGCGACGAGAGGATCTCCGCGCCGGTCTGATAAATCCAGCGCCCCTCGCCGGTCTTGATATCGACGGCGTGGAAGTAGCCTTCCTCGTCGCCGAAGAAAACCGTATCGCCGAGCACGCACCCCGCCGCGGAGACGCCCAGCTTCGCCTGATACGTCCACTTGCCCTTGCCCGTCTCCAAGTCGACGGCGTGGAACTTGCCGTTCAAATCACCAAAGTAGACGGCGCCGTCAACGATGATCGCCGTCGAATCGATGCCGTCGGGAGCGTCGTAGGTCCACTCCACCTCGAGCGGCGGCGCGAGCGGATTGGCCGCGATGGAGTTGCGCGCCGCATTGCCCAGGAACATCGGCCAGTCGGCCGTCACCGGCAGGGACGCCGCCAGCGCCAGCGTCAGGCCGAATCCGATATGTCTCACAGCACGCATCGGTAGATCTGTTCCATCTCCGCCGCGCCGGCCTGACGCGGGTTGAACTGCGCCGTCCACTGTCGCGCCGCTTCGGCCGCAAGCGACTTCAACGCGCTCTGTTCGACGCCGTAGTCGGATAGACGCAGCGGCAAATCGGCCAGTTGCAGAAAGCCCTCGACACGCTCGGCCAGCCATTCCGCGCCGCCCAGCGCTTCATACAGATCGTCGCTCTCCTCGGCATTGAAGCGAATGACCGCCGGCAGCAGCAAGCCCACCGCCGCCCCGTGCGTCACATCGTAATGCGCGGTCAGCGGATTGGCGCAGGAGTGCGCCGCCCCCAGCATCGAGTTCTCGATGGCCGTTCCGGCCAGGTGCGCGCCCAGCAGCATCGCGCCGCGGGCCTCGATGTTGTCGGGCTCTTCGAGCACCAGCGGCAAGTTGCGCGCGATCAAGCTCCAAGCCTCGCGGGAGCACATTGTCGAGACGGGATTGCGTTTGGTCGTCACCCAGGTCTCGAGCGCGTGCGAGGCCGCGTCGATCCCGGTGACGGCGGTCACGCGCCGCGGCTGCGTCAGCGTCAGCTCGGGATCGAGGATCGCCGCGGCCGCCGCCGCCTTCGGATCTCCGCAGGCCATCTTCTGGTGCGTCTTGGCGTCGGCGATCAAGGCGAACGACTGCGCCTCGCTGCCGGTTCCCGCCGTTGTCGGAACGGCGATCATCGGCAGCATCGGCTTGCGCGCCTTGCCCACGCCCCAGTAGTCGGCCATGCGGCCGCCGTTGGTGACCAAGAAGTTGATTCCGCGGGCGCAGTCGAGCGAGCTGCCGCCGCCCAGCCCGATCAGCATGTCCGCGCCCTTGGCGCGGGCGAGCTCCGCGCCGGCGTCGACGTGGTCGGTCGTCGGATTCTCGTCGACGCCGTCAAACAGGACGGCCTCGACTCCCGCCTGCATCAAGGAGCGCAGCGCCCGATTCGGGTAGCCGGCCGCGACGATCCCCGGATCGGAGACGACCAGCGCCTTGGTTCCCAGCGGCGCCGCGATCTCTCCCAGGCGGTCGAACGCGCCCGGTCCGAAGATGGTCCGCGTCCGCGGCTGATAGTCGAAGGGAGTCATAGTCGCTCACCGTTGACCGCTTGACCGCTGACGGAAAGTCCGACGCCTCGCCGACGACAACCGTCCGCGATCAGCGGCCTTCCGGTCAGCGGGGATCAATACACTCCGACCGTCACCTGTCCGGTTTTCTTGGTCTGGAAGGGACGCACATTCCGCACGCCGTCCCAGGGGTAGGCCTCACAGGGCGGCTCGCGTTCGCACATATCGCGTTCGGGGAAGCGCGGCATGAAGAATTCCTTCGTAAGCGTTGTCAGCAACACGCGCCCGGTCTCGCCGTAGCCGACCTCTTCTTCCATGGCGTCCGGATTGACCACCTCGGTTACCGCGCGCGGCTGCGGCGGGAAATAGATGATCGCGTAATCGTCGGCCGGGTCGAACGGCTTGTGACACGCCAGGCCCATCAGCGTATTGCCGTACGTCGCCGCGAAGTACGCGCCGTCGAGCAGCTCTTCGCGCGCGAAGCGGTGGAACTGCGGCGTCATCTCCGTGCCGCCGCAAAACACGCCGGTGATCCCGAGCTTGCTGAGCGACTTGCGGTCGCACAGCCCTTCGAGCAGCTTGGGCGTCGTGAACAGGCACTTGACGTTCGGATGCGCTCCCAGAACGGTCAGCGCCTGGTCGATCACGTGCTTCTTGTAGCGCTCGGCCTCGTCGAATTCGCCGCGCTTGAGCAGCTTCACCACCCAGCGCGGGTCCAGGTCGATGGTAAAGCAGATGCCGCCCCTGACCTGCGCCAGGTGCTCGACGGCCAGCCGCAAGCGACGCGGGCCCGGAAGGCCCGAGCATGAGCCAATCCGCGCCCTTGGGGAAGTGCTCGTCGGGCAGCGTCTTGGAGAACTCGCTGTAATCGATCCGGAAATCGTCGATGTTGATGCGCGTCTTCGGCACGCCCGTGGTGCCGCCCGTCTCGAAGACGTAGACCGGCTTGCCCGCCAGCCCTTTGGGGACCCATTTGCGCACCGGACCGCCGCGCAGCCACTCATCCTCGAACAACCCGAACTTTCGCAAGTCCTCGTACGAGCTCACGTCTTTGAGCGGATCGAAGTCGAACGACTTGGCGCGGTCGAGCCAGAACTCGCAGCCCGTCTGCGGCGAGAAGTGCCACTTCACGATCTCGCTGACGTGCGCGTCGAGACGCTGCTTGGCTCGGTCGATCTTCTCCTGTAGGGCGCTGGCGGCGACGGTTGACATTCAAATCATTCTGCCAAAAACCGCGCCGACACACGGCGGCCGCAGCGATCTGGCGGCTTTGCCGAGCTCAAACTAAAATGCCGGCCTGGTTGCTCTGCGCTTTACGTCACGGAGCGGCGATGGCGTAGATGTGCGAGCGCGTCATGATGTAGAGCACGCCGTTCGCGGCCACCGGCGTCGAGTAGACCGTGTTGCCCATGTTCGGCTCAGCGAGCACTTCCTTCACTCTGCCCTGCTTTCATCACGGTCACGTCGCCGTCTTCGTCGCCGATGATCACCTTGCCGTCCACCACGTAGGGCGAGCTCCAGACGGCCGCCAGCAGATCGTATTCCCAAATCTTCTGGCCCGTCGCGGCGTCGATCGCATGCAGGAACCCCGAGAAGTTGGCCGCGTACACAATGCCGTCGTGCACGGCGACCGTCGAGATGGAACGCCGGAACGGGTAGTGCCACACCAAGCCGGTCTTGGTGATGTCGCCGCGCTTGGTCGCATCGACCGACCACAGGTGGCCGACGCCCTCGCCGTGTTCTGGGTCCTGCCCCATGTCGATGTACACCCTGTTCTCGTGAATCACCGGCGTGGCGATCAGGTTGTTGCGATCGCCGCGGCCTTGCTGCCACTGGGCGTCCTTCGGGTTGCAGTCGAAGCGCCAGTATTCCTCGCCGTTCTTCGGGTTCAACCCGCGCAGCCAGCCGTCGCCGCCCGCGAACACCACTTGCTCGACGCCGTCCACCACGCCAAAAGCGGGGGACGACCATTGCCCGTGGGGGATCGCATCGCCGGGCGACCCGTTCTCCCACAGCAGCTCGCCTGTCTTCGCGTTGAGCGCGATAAAGCTCGGCGCCAGCGGCGACGGGATGTTGATGTGGCTCTCGTCGACGCCGTTCGACGTGTTGACGTAGACCACGCCGTTCACCACCATCGGCGAGCTGGTGGCCATGTTGTGCGGGAACACGCCCAGCTCCTCGATCATGTCGTACTTCCAGATCACGTCGCCGTCGTGCTCGCCGGTGAACTCCTCGTCGGTGTAGGGGCCGTTGTTCTTGCCGTCTTTGAAACCTTTGGCGTCCATCGCGACCACTTCCGCGCGATTGGAGACGTAGTAGACGATGCCGTCGACGATAGCCGGAGACGAGCAGATGCCCTGCTCCGGCCAGTCGTTCACACGGCCCGACTCGAGCTTCTCGTGCGTCATCTGCCACTGGAACTCGCCCGTCCCCTCGTCGAAGCACATCACGACGCCGCGGTCCCCGTCTTGCTTCGGGTCGCGCATCAGGTTGTTGTTCGTCCCGATGCAAACCAGCCCGTCCGCCACGGCGGGGTTGCCGTAGGACTGCGAGCCGATCTCGGCTTTCCACTTGATGTTGGTCCCGGACTTGACGTCCCAGCTCGTCGGGATGCCCTTCTCGTCGGAAACCATGTTGCGGGTGCTGTGTCCGCCCCACATCGGCCAATCGGCGGCCACGCCGATCCCGGGGAGCACAGTTGCAGCGGCAATCGAGACAGCGGCAATCGAGAGAAACTTCGCTTTCAACATTTAAAAGATCCTCGGGTCATTCCTGCGTGTGGACGCCGCCCTGCGGCACTTGCGGGCCGAGCGGCAGATCGGCGACCTTCGCGGGCCGCACCACGCCGCGATCCTCGGGCGGCTTCGGGATGACCTTGTAGTTGTCATAGTAGGCGTCGGCCGGAGTGTAACCGTACAGGCCGGGGCTGCCGGCCAAGTTCGGCTCGTTGTGAACGGCCTCGATCGTCCATTCCTCCGGCTCGGGCTCGTCGCGGTTCCAAACCTTGCCGCGCAGCACGGTCTGCGTGCCGTCGGCGCGCGGCGAGACGTCGAACTTCATGCTGTACCAGACGTCCGGCTTCAATTCGAGCTTGACGGCTTTGGAGAAAAAGCCCAGCTCGGAATGCCATGAGCGCAAGCGCAGCTCGCGGCGCAGGCCCATGAAGTCGAGCGTGTAGCGGTGCGAAATCAACCCGACATCGGGCAGACGGCGGCGCTGCATCTTGGCCATCACGTCGACCTGCACGACGTAGTTCGTGGCTTCGGGGTCGCCCGTGTAGACCGTGGTCTTCCAGGTGCGCGGATTGTCCGAAGGCTTGTAGAGCACCTTGTCGCCGTTCATGTCGACCGTCTTGAAGCGGCCGAACACGCCCGTCCAATTGGGCACGCCGTCCACGGGCACGTTCGAGAAGTCCTCGGTGTAAGGGGGGCTCGGGCGGACCTCGACGCGTCCTATTCCCGCGACGCCGTCCGCCGTGGCGGTCACTTTGCCGAACTGCGGAGCGTTCTCGTCCGCCACCGTCAATTCGTGGCCCGCTCCCATCGTGGCCTGCATGCCTTCCACCGTCCAGGTCGCCGACGGCGAGTCGGAGATGAGATTGCCCTTGTCGTCAAACGTCCGCACGCGGAAGGTGTGCTTGCTGCCCGGGTAGAGGTTGATCTCGGCCGGGACTACCTGCACCTGCGCGACCTTCGCGCCGGCCGCGGCATGAGCGGGCGGCGGCAGAATGGGCTTCGCCGCCGGGCCCGGCACTCGCTCAGCCGGCCCGATGGCGTAGGTGTTGTTGACCGTCATGAAGAAAATGCGGCCGTTGGCCACCGCGGGAGAGGCATTGGTCTGCGCCGCCGAACCGTCGGGATTCTTGAACGTCTCGAGATCGAGCTCTTCGGGTTCCTTGCGGCCGTTGTCCTGCAGGATATGGAAGTGGCCGTCCACGTCCATCACATAGATCTTGCCGTCCGCCACCACAGGCGAACCGCGCTGCGCGATGCCTAGGTTGTAGCGCCACAGCTCGTCTCCGGTCTTGATGTCGAAGCCGGCGAGATTCGCTGAGTTGTCGACGTGGTACAGAATGCCGTTGGCGATCGACGGCGAGGCGTAGCCCGCCGTGAATCCCTCGACGCTCCAGAGCTGCTTCGGCTGGCCCTTTTCGTCGATCTGCGACGAATCGAGAGCGACGATGCGGCCCAGCAGCGTCGATCCGTCCACGTTGTCTTCACTGTGCGCGGCATAGACGATGCCGTCTTTCTCCACCACCGACGCGTTGATGCCGCGCTTCGAGAGCGGGAAGCCCCAAACCTTTTTGCCGGTGTTGACCTCGAGCGCGTAGATGAAACCGTCCGCGTTGCCGTCGAACAGCAGCCGCCGGCCGTTCACCACGCCGACGACGGGCACCGAGTAGGTCGTGTCGAGCGGCGCGACGCCGGGCGTCGAAATCCAGACCGTCTCGCCGGTCCTCTTGTCCATCGCGTAGAAGCGGTGCCGCGGAATCCGCGTGTCGCCCCAGCCCGCGCTCAAAAAGCTCGTGATGACGAGATCGCCGTCGACGATCGGCGTCACCGTGCGGCCGCCGAAACCGGAGATGCGGCCCACTTCCTCTTCCAGCGAACGCCGCCACAGCACCTTGCCGTCTTCGCCGCGGAAGGCCGACATCAAGCCGTTCACGCTGAAGGCGTAAATCGTGTCCGTCTCCGGGTCGCCCACCAGGCTCGCCCAGCCGACGCGGTGGTGCGGGATGTCGGTCTGGTAGATCGGGTAGCGGTGGTCCCACACGATGCGGCCCGTGTCTTCGTCCAGGCAGGTGACGCTCTCGACGCGGTGAACGTCGATCTCGGGCTCGGCCAGCGCGATCACGCAGACGCGGCCGTGCATCACGATCGGGGTCGCTCGGCCGCCGATCGGAACCGACCAGAGCAGATTTTCGCCGTCCGGCGACCAACTCGCCGGCAAGCCCGTCTCGGCCGAAACCCCGTCGGCGTTGATTCCCCGCCACGACGGCCAATCCGCCGCGAATGCGGACGGGAGCATGACCGCGGCGGTCAAAAATACAGCGAGTAAGCAAGATCGGATGCGAGAGTTTACAAGCATGGGAATATCGATGCGGAGCCGGCGCCCGCCATTCTACCAGGGACAAAGCAGACGAGCATTGCGGGGTAAGAGGTTACGGCCCAGCCCCCGGAACGCCCTGAAAGATATACCCTCTTGTCATGGCCTCGGCGGCGGAGCAGCCCCTCGAGCAGTTGGCGGGCAAACGGTTCTCCTTTTACCCCGCCATCCGCAATATCGAGCACAACGAGTGGACGCTCGAGCAAGCGACTTGGTCCGAGGCCCTGGCCAAAAACACGACGACGGGTCAGGAAATCTGGATTCCGCGCAGCCACCTGGGCGAAATCTCGAGCTCGGACTCGCCCGTTCTGATCGTCGGCCTCAAGCGCGAGCTCGAATACAAGAACGGCGCGGTGACGCCGTTTCGCAAGGCGGTCGTCCAAATGCGCGCCGCGCCCGGAACACATTCGCGCGCGGGCGAGACGGCGCCGCAGGCGCCTCGGCGGCAGGCGACCGCCGCCGAGAAGCAGACCTTCTCGTTCATTGGCAAAGCCGTCCTGGCGGCCGTCGCGGTGTGCCTGCTGGTATTGATGCTCGCCTTCAGCCACGGCGAAAATCCGCTCGTGGCGCTGTTTCGCTCGGATTCGAGCACCGCCGACCAGCGCTATCTTTCCCTCCGCGCGATCGACACGTATCGTAGTGTGGTCGAGAAGATGGGTCCGCCCGAAACGGAAAAGTGGATTTCTCGAGAGGACGCCGAGCTGCAATTCGAGACGCTGGGCTACCCCAGCCGACATTATGTCGTCTTGCTGATGGGCGGCACGCGAGAGTCGGCGCGGTATATCGGCACGCTGCACGACCCTTCGCATAAGATTCTGGACGCCGCCAAGCTTTCGCACGGCGGCGACACGTCGTCGATGCTCAAGAACCTGCCGGATTTCTAGTTCACGTTCACCGGCGTGAATTTGATGCAGACCGGCTTGTCCACCGCAATCTGAGTCCCGGTCGGCGTCAGCTTGCCGGTGTCCTGGTCGATCTTGAAGACCACCACGTTGCCGGAATTCTGATTGTCGGCCAGCAGAAACTCGCCGCCGGGAGCGATCGCGAAATTACGCGGAATCTCGCCCAGCGTCGGCGCATTCTGGACCAGGGTCAGGCGGCCGGTCGACAGGTCGATCGAGAACACCGCGATGGAGTTGTGGCCGCGATTCGACACGTATAGGAAATTCCCCGAAGGGTGAACCTCAATCTCGGCGGTCGAGCTCTGGCCGTCGAATCCCTCCGGAAGCGTCGAAACGGTCTCGATCTCAGTCAGCTTGCCGTCCGCGGCGTCCCAGTTGAAGGCGGCGACGACCGAACCCATTTCAGCGGTCGAATACGCGTACGGTTTGGTCGGATGGAAGGCGAAGTGGCGCGGCCCGTTGCCCGGCTTCACGCTGACGAAGGGAGGATCGTGCGGCTCGAGCTTCGCGGCGGCGGTGTCGACGTTGTAGATGAAAACCTTGTCGAGCCCCAGGTCCGACACGATCGCGAAGCGGTTGTCGGCGCTGAAGTCGATGGAGTGCGCATGCGGGCCTTGTTGCCGATCCTTGTTGACGCTGGAACCCTCGTGCTGAATGAAGTCCGTCGAGTCGCCGAGGCTGCCGTCCGCGTTGACGGGATACGAAATCACGCTGCCCGACTCGTAATTCACCACCGTCAGCATCTGACCGGTTTTGTCCACTTCGAGATCGCACGGCAGGCCGCCCTTGGTCGGCTTGGTATTGAGCAGAGTCAGCTTGCCGCCGGGGCGCTCGATCGAGAAGGCGCTCACCGACCCTTCCCCCGAATTTTCGGTGACCGCATAAAGGAACTGCTTGTTCGGGTGCAGGGTCAAGTACGAGGGATTCTCGATTTCCGCGGCCAGGGCCGGCTCACCCAACGCTCCGCTGTCATGGTTGAAGGAGCTGACGTAGATTCCCTTGCTCGTTCCAGTCGTGTAGTCGCCGACGTAGGCGAAGTAATCGCCGGACGCCGTAGGCGGCGCAGCGGCCTGTTCGGGGGCGGGCCCGCCGCCGCAAGCCGCGAGCAGGCAGAGGACGAAGAGGCAAACCAGGCGACGTTCGTGCATCCCGATATCAAAGCGCTAACGTCCGCCGCGGCGCAACCCGGAGCGCTATTGCACGTTCACGCGCACCGCGTTCGACGAGCGCTCGCCGACGGTGAGGATGACGTCGGTCTCGCCGCGGCCGGCCAGCTCCGGCGGCAGCAAGACGTTGACCTGATCGACGCCGATGAACTCAGGCTGCGGACCGGCGAAAAGGACCTGCGCCGTCACGCCGCCGACCGTCGCCGCGACCGGCGCATCGCCCCGCAAGCGGATGCCGGTTCCATAGAGAGTCAGCACGACTTGCTCGCCCGCGGCGGCGACCGCGATGGGTCGCGACACGAACTCGCGGCGCTGCTCGTCGAAGCGCGCCGTCGGCTCGGCGGTTTGCGAACCGTCTGCGCCGACGCGCACGGCCCAGGCCGCCGCGACGCCCCGGCCGTTGGCGTTCGCGGCGAACAGCGCCGGCGCGACCGAGGCGATCTGCAGTTTGCCGCCGGCGACCACGCGGCTTCCGGCGCGGACCTCAACCGCGGCCTCGCCCTCCGACGTTCCGGGCGGGACGAGGAAGTTGATCTGCCCCGGCGAAGCGAAAAACAGCGGCGCCAGGCGCGAATCGCCCGCGCTGTCGTTGACGGCGATCGCGATCCCGGCGAGCGAGGTCGGCAGCGGCAGGCTCGCCGCCGCCTGCGTGTCCGTCGCCAGCCCCGGCCCAAAGCCGCTGACGATCGACTCGGGCGCGACCACGCCTTGCGCCAGGCTCGCCGCCGAAACGCTAGTCAGTGTCGAGACGGCCGCGGGTGGCGGCGCCGCCGGAGCGAAAAGCGTCATCTCGAACAGCGGACTGACCTGCGGTTGGCCGACGCCCGACACGTACCAACGTCCGTACAGCGTCTCGCCTTCGAGCGCGGAGTCGTCGGGGAGCGGCAAGCTGATTGACGTGAAGCCCTCCGGCGCGATCGACGAAACGTCGCGAAAGAACGCCGCCGAAGCCGGTGCGGCGGGACCGGCGCCTGGGTCGGATACGTCGATCGCCAGCACCGCCGCGGCGCCCGGGGCCGCACCCGACAAAGCCACGGTAAAGCTCGGGTTGCCCAGCATCGGCGGCTCGATCGCCGTCACCTGCAAGGGCCCCCCGGACGAGCTGACGCGCGGAACGCGCGCCGACTCCGAATACAACGTCGGCCGGTCGAACAACGGGCCCGCTTCGGCCGCAACACGCGGGTCGGTCAAGCTGCGGAGGAACGCCGCCAGATCGGCCTTCTCCTGCGCGCTGAGCTTGAGCGGGCGCACGAAGTTGATGTCCTTGCTAGGGGCGTCGAAATCTCCGCCGCGGTCGTAGAAGTCGATCGTGTCTTCGAGCGTCGCGAGCTCGCCGTTGTGCATGAACGGCGCGCGCAGCTCGACGTTTCTCAAGCTGGGAGTGCGGAACTTGCCGCGGTCGCGGCCATCACGCGTCACCTCGAAGCGCCCGGGGTCCTCGGTGGTCGGGCGCACGCCGATGAATCGAAAGTTGAAGCCGCCGAACAGGTTTCCGGTGTGGCACTGACCGCAGAGCTCGCCGAAGAACAGGTCGCGGCCGCGTTCCTCCGCGGGCTCGAACGGTTCAATTTGTGAGACCAGGCGATCGATGCGGGCGCGATCCGAGTACAGCGTCCGCTGGTAGCTGGCGAGCGCCATGGCGACCTTCACAGCGGTAATCTCCGGCGATCCGAAGGCCTCGTTGAACAAATCCGGGTAAGTGCGGCCGGCGATCCACGCCTGCAGGCCCGCGGGGATCGTCGGCGCAAGCGCCAGCGGCTGCGACTCGCCGATGCGCGCCACCAGGTCGAAGAGATCGCGATCGCGACGCCCCATCTCGATGTCGTTGACGAAGGGATGCAGCGCCTGGCTCTCGAGGGCCTGGTTCTCGAGCAGCGGCGCGTCGGGAAACACCTCTTCCCCGGTCACCGGGTCGGTGAAATCGGGCAGCGCACGCCCGTCCCAAAACAGTCCTTCGCTCGAGTAGGCGGCGTTGATCATCGGGATCGACGAACGCGGCGTGACTTGGACGCCGATGCCGAACTGAGGAGACCAAGCGTAGCGGCCGTCGGCTTGGCTCAGCGGCACTCCCGGGGAGCCGAGGACGTCATCGGCGGTGCCGAATACCTCGTCGACGCCGGGATTGGTCGGGCGCAAGGCCGGATTGGCCGCTCGCGGGTCGACGCCGCCGGCGCGCGGCAAATGACAGGTGCCGCAGGCGACGGTCTTGGTCGAAGACAACTGCTCGTCCCAAAACAGCGTCTTGCCCAGGTAGACCTTCGCGCCGGTGACCGGATCGCCGATCGGCGCCGAGGGCGGCTCGAGCGGGAAAATGCGACCAAAATTCTCGGTCAAACCTGCGGCGCGAAAGCCCTGATCCGGCGCGCTCAGAGGGCTCATGCGTGCGGCGTTTTCCGCGCGAATCCAGTAGAAATACGTGCGGCCGGCTGCGGCCGAGCGGTCGTAGAAGATGATCGACTCCGTGGCGCCGACCTCGCTCGCCTGAGCCGGGTCGGAGGACTCCGCGCGAAAGACCCGATATGTCTTGGCGTCGCGAACGTGTTCCCACGACAGTCCTACTTTCGTGGAATAGTCGCCGTCCGCCGCCTCCAGACCCGTGGGAGCCGACAAGGCGCCGCCGCCCTGCGCCAGCAGGGGGGCGGCGAGAAGAAATGCTAACGCCTGCGCCCGCATCGAAAGACTTCCATAATCTCACGGGAAGCCGCTGCGTCCAGCCCGAAGGATCGCAGCGGCGGGGCCGGATCAAGCCGCGCCGGCCCGCGATGTCAGCGCCGCACGAGCGGCTGCTGCTTTAGGAGCGCTTTCGCGGAGTCCGCGAAGATGGCGTGCACGCCCTTCGTGGGATGGATGAAGTCCCAGAATTGCGAGGTAGAGCAATCCTGATTCAAGCCCAGCGCCGGCGCGCACGGCGTCGTGGAAGTCAGACCGGTGAGCGCCCGACCCAGCGGACTTGCGATGAACTCTCCGATGGCGAAGGTCGGAACGTACCAGATGTTGCCCGCAAAAGAGGGGTCGCCGCCCAGCGCGGCAACGCCGATGAAGAGACTGAAATTGAACACCGCGGTCAAATCCCGGATCGATGTGAGAACCTCGGGAGGCTGCTGCTGGAAGATCGGCGAGCGGCCGATATTCCCGGAGTTGAAAACGAGGAAGTTCCGGCCGCCTTTCTTGCTCAAGTACTTGATCGTCTTCACGACATTTGCCGCGGACGTCAGGACCTCGGCGGAGACGTCGGTCCCTCCGTCAAAAGCCGAAGCGACGGCGAACAAATCGTTGCTCCCAATGAAAATGACGACCAGACCTCGGCTCTTCAAGCGACCTTCGCTTTGGATCAGCGCTTTCGCCTGCGCCTCGAGTTCGGTTCCCGGAATGTAGGGCGGCCAATAGGGCGCAAGATTGGGATTCGACAGAGTTCCGGCGAAGGCGCGATTCTTGCCGCCGAGCGCCGCCGCAAGCGCCGCCCCGGGGGACTTCACCTGCGTGTCGAGCATGTCGATATACAGGTCCTCGTTCGAAAAGCGGCCCGCGTTCAAAACGACCGGCAGATCCGAGGCAGGCTGACCCAGGCCCGCCAGCCCTGGACAATTCTGAGGCGTTACCAGTCCGTCCCCGCATGCGAGCACGGTTGCAAAGTTGCCGGTGTCGGTCAAGCTGTCGCCAAGAGCATAAATCTCCGTAAAGCCGCCGATTCCGGACGGCGGGCCGGCGGCGACCGCGGAGCCCGCTGCGGTCAGAAGAATGATCAGCGCAGCCGCCGGAAGTCTGAATCCATCGCGTTTCATGAAGACCCCCCAAGACAAATCATTAAGAAGGCGGCCGTTCAACCCCCAGCCGAGCGGCCAATCGAGACGGCCTCTCGAGCCGCTCAGCGTTCATTGCGCCGCCGGCGAACTTGATCGCCGGCGCGACGCGCAGGCCCGGACCTGTGTCGCAAGAGCCTTGGCGTTGAAAATACCCAAGCGGGGAGAAATTCGAGCCGTGATCATATACGCCGAATCCAGTCAACTCGAGGCGGCCGAAACTCGAGGCCGCCGACAAATCGCCTTGCCCCGCTGCCGATTCGAAGAAGTGTTCCCGATGATCTCGTGCCGCACCCCTTTGGAACTGGCGCTGAATTGGCCCCTGTTCCGGATTGAGCGAGGCGGACTGCTCACCCCCCACAAGTATTTTGACCGCTTAGGCCTAGGAAGTGTGGCGGCGATCCAAAAAATTTGCAGATCCCCAGCGGAAATCGGAAAACCGAGCCGAGTCATCACAATTTCACGATCCAAATCGCCTGATAGCGGTTATCGCCGGTCTTGCGCCAGCGTAGGTCGATCGCCGGCAGATTGCGGGCGTTGGGGGACTCGTGGACCGCGTGCCGCACGTTCGCCGTCACGGCTGAATTGCGGCGGCATCCGGCAGGGGAGGGCCCGATCGCCTGGTGCGTCCAAGGCCTGCTCAAGAACTGAAACAGCTCCAGAGTCTCGCGCAGGAATGTCAGCACGGCTTTCACCGGATCACAGATTATCGGGCCCGAGGCCGGGACACAAGTCGGGCGTTCCCCCGGGTCGCTCCGTGCGAGGTTTCGTAGGGCGCTGCAGCACCGGCAGCAAACCGCTGCGTTGTGCGCCCGCCAAGGCGCGTAAAAGGCTCGGCGGCTGAAACACGACGCTGGGCCACATGGACACTTCCTTGGTGCACCAGCAGCGCTTTTGAGCGATGGCGTCTCGCTGCGCCCGCGCTTTCGGCGAAGTCCAAAGCTCCGCGAACGAGGCCTCGCGCAGATTGCCGAGCGGCTCGTGGTTCTCGCAAACGGCGACATCTCCGTTCGCATAGACGACCGCGCTCAATTTGCCCGCCAAGCACGGCGTCACCTGCCGCTGCTCGCGCGCCGTCCGCGCGGCCGTCCATTGCACCAAAGGGTCGACGATGGCCCCAAAGCGGCTCTCGTCGCGCGGCGCCCAAAGCTCGCGGATAAAGCGGCACAGCTCCTCATAGTCTTGGCGCGCCGGGGAGCGCAGGGCGGCGTCCTTGCGGTCGCCTTCGAGCAGGGCAACGCCGTGCCGGTCCATGCGCGCGCAGCGCCGGTACAGCAGCTCGGACAACAGCCGTAAATCGGTCACATTGTCGTGCGTCGCCGTCGAGATCGCGTGGATGCGCAGCCGGGGGTCTCGCTCTTGCACCGCTTCGAGCGCCGCGTAGGTCGCCATCGCCCGCTCGAAAGCCCCGGGCGTCGCCCTGAGATCGTCGTGTGCGGCGGCCGTTCCGTCGAGCGACAGCTCGATCGCCAAGATGTCCAAACAACGATCCTCGAGAATGCCCGTGACGGCGCGCACGGTGCGCTCGGTGAAATAGCCGTTGGTCGGAATGTAGATCTGCTTCACGCCGTTGCGTTCAACGAAGCGGCGACAAATCGCGGCGATCTCCTTGCGCAAGAACGGCTCGCCGCCCGAAAGGTTGAGATTCTCGAGCGGGCCGAGCGAATCCGACAGGGCGGTCAACTCATCGAAAGTGAGGTCGTCGCGGCGGTTGAGACTCTTCCAATAAAAACAATGCCCGCAGCGCATGTTGCAGGTCGAGTTGATGAAGAGAGTCAGGAAGGGCGGGCTCTGCGGAGGGCGATAGGCGGCCGCGGTCAACCTGAGATGACGCGCCGCCCGCTGCTGAATCCCGAGCATCAGAGGCTATGGTAAGCCGGTCGGAGCCCATTGAACCTCAGTAGAACAACTTACGGCAAGCGCCCCCGGAACCGAAGAAATACCCGGCGCCTTCCCCCACCGCCCAGGAACCGAACAGCAGCAGTTGCAGCGGCAGCGTCAGCAGCAGCTTCGAGCGGCGGCGGCCCCGGGACCAATAGCGCCGCGCCCAGCGCGCCAGCAGGATGAAGGGCAGAACGGGGGTCGCGGCGGCGCGAGCGAGCCGTTCCCAGCCGGGCATGCCGCTCCCCCGCATCCCGCCGTAGCAGCGGCCGTGATCGAAGCGGGTCAGCCAGTAGTCGGTGAACGCAATCGGCTTGTCGAGCCGCACGACGGCGGCCGGCTCCACCCACAACCCCGTCGAGGAGTCTCGCAAGTCCTCGTTGACGAACGTTTTCCAGAACTCCGGATTTCGCGGGCGATCGCCGTCGAACAGCGCGTGGCGTTTGTATGAGAGATTGCAGCCGGGCAGCAAGGGCGTCTCGCCTTCCTCGAACGGCGGCATGAACATGCCGTACTCGTTGATGTAGAGCGCCCAGCGGGCCAGGCCGGCTTGGTCGGCGTCGGCCAGATCGACCGCGCCGCCGATCGCCGGACGCTCCATTCTTTCGTGGGCGGCCAGCATGGTCGCCAGCCAAGCCGGCTCGACGATCGAAAAGCAGTCGAGAAGGGCGATGACCCGCCCCCGGGCCTCTGCCAAGGCGGCCGCCCGCAAAGTTTGCAGGGGCTGTCTGTCAGTTCTCGAAATGACGCGGATTTGAGGGAAATCTCGCTCGACCAGCTTCGCCGCAAGCGGGGCGGCGCCCACCGCGACAATGACTTCCGCCTGCGGACCGATTTGCGCCGTCAAGGCCTCGAGACACCGTCGCCAGGGCGCCTCGTCGCCGTTGCCCGCAACGACGACTGAAGCTGTGATCATCCGGCGCTCTCCGCGAAGTCGGCCACCTCCACCGCACGACCCGATTCGGCCGACTCGTAGGCCGCCAGCGCCAGCTTCAGGGTTTCACGGTGATCGGCGCCCATGCGCTCGACGTTGCCGGCGCTGCGAATCGCCTGCTCGAGCTCCTGCAGCCTCGCCCGCGTCGCGTCAACGAACGGACTCGCGCTCTCGCGCGCCAGCGTCCGCTCGTTGCGCCCGCGGCGCAACACCGCTTCTCCCCCGCGCGCCCAGTGCAGCCGCGCGTACGGCCTGATCGGCGCGGGCGTCAGGCCGGCCTCGACGCTCGCCCGGCCTCCGATGGAGCACGTGATCTCTCCGTATTCGCCGGTCAAACGCATCTCGAGATAGCGTTGGGGGCCCTGCGCCAGGCGATTGATGACGAAAGCCGCGGCCCGGCCGTCAGCCCATTCGAGATGCACGAGATTCATCACCTCTTTTCCTTCGCGGCAGGGGTCGGGCATGCGGCAGTCGATCCGTGCGGGCGATTCGCCGAAAAAGTACCGTACCAGCTCGAACAGGTGGATTCCGAAATCCAGGCACACGCGCCGCCTGGTCTCGCCGCGCCAACCCGCCTCGGTCCGCTCGTCGCGGCGAAAGTCCTGCGCCACGCTCGCGAACAGCAGCCGGCCGAACCGCCGCGATCCGATTTCGCGTTTCGCGGCCCGAAAAATCAACATGTCCGGAAATTCGCTGTTGATCACCAGTGCGCGGCCCGCTTCCGAGGCCGCCTTCGTCATCGCGTCCGCCTCGTCGAGAGAGGTCGCCATCGGCTTTTCGCAGAAGACGTGACAGCCTCCATCGAGGGCCGCGATCGCCTGCTCGGCGTGCAGATGGGGAGGCGAGGCGATCAGCACGATCCGCGGCGAACACGCCAGGGCTTCTTGCACCGTCTCGACCGCGCGCGCGTCAGGGAAGCGCTCGGCGAAAAGCCCGCGGGCGTAAGGATCGGGGTCCATGCCCGCGACGATTCGAAACCGGTCCGGGAGGCCCGCCAAGGCCGGCAAGTGGATGTTCCGGGTCGCCTGCCCCAGCCCCAAAATCGCCAACCGTTGCGTCGCCATGGTTCGTCGAGCTTCGGCCCCGGAGAACGCCTCGGCCAGGCCCCTAGAGTACTGCTAAAGTCATGACCGCGACCAGGAGGATCCTAATGCCGAGCGAGAAGATTCGCCGCAGCTTTCTCAAGCGCTTCATCGGACTCGGAGGCGCGGCGGCGGTCGCCGCATCCGGTGCGTCCGCGCAGAACCCGCCCGCGAGCCTCGACCGCCCCAGCGGCCTCGGCGAGCTCTACCGCGCCCGCCCGGGTCGGCGTCGCCGCGAGTCGAGTTGGAACCGCACCGGCGGCAACGCCGACCGCTACGTCGTCGAGCCGGGCGCGACACATACGCTCGCCGACATCTCCGGCGCCGGCGCGATTCGCCACGTTTGGGTGACGATCAACTCGACCGAGCCCAACTATCTGCGCAGGCTCGTGCTCCGCGCCTACTGGGACGGCATGGACCGGCCCAGCATCGAGGCGCCCATCGGCGACTTCTTCGGCGTGGGCCACGGACGTGTCTCGAACTACTGGTCCCAGCCGCTCAACATGGTCACCGGCGGCGGCCCCGAAAGCCAGGACCGCGCCGCGATGAACTGCTTTTTCCCCATGCCGTTCTCGGGCGGCGCCCGCATCACCGTCGAGAACCAGGGCGAGGAGCCGGTGCGCGCGCTTTACTACTACGTCGACTACGACAGCTACGACTCGCTGCCCGACGACGCGCTGCGCTTCCACGCCTGGTGGAGGCGTGAGAACCCAACTCCGCCGCGCCTGAATCTGAGCGACAAGTCGAACAACTTTCAGAAGACCAACGAGCTCACCAATCTCGACGGCCATGACAACTACTTGATCCTCGACGCCGAGGGCCGCGGGCACTACGTGGGCTGCGTGCTGTCGGTCGACAACATCAATCCGATCCCCAACTTCAACTGGTTCGGCGAAGGCGACGACTTTTTCTGGATCGACGGCGAGAAGGAGCCCTCACTGCGAGGCACCGGCACCGAGGACTACTTCTGCCAGGCCTGGGGCTATCCGGGCGGCTTCAACTCCATGCCCTATCACGGCATCTCGTACCCGCCCCACCCCAGCGACGGGCCCGACCGCTATGCCGGCAAGTGGACGATGTTCCGCTTCCACATCCAAGACCCGGTCATGTTCGAACGGTCGCTCAAGTTTTCCATCGAGCACGGGCACGCGAACGTGCAAGCGAACGACTATTCGTCGGTGGCCTACTGGTATCAGACGCTGCCGCACAAGCCGTTCCCGCCGCTGGCGGCCGCGGCCGACCGCATCCCGATCGACGACAGGGAGAGCGCCCGGAAGTTCTGGTCGACTTTCTAGCGGGAAACCTAGCGGACGCCTGCCGGTTCGCCGGCCTTCTGATAGCCCATCTCGTCGAGCAGATTGACGATGTCTTCGTCCATCACGCCCTTGCGCGTGTCCGCCAAGGTTGTAAAGGCCTTGTAGACGCGCATCGTGTTCTCTTTGTCGAAGTCGCCGTAGCCCAGGTCCGCGATGCGCTGATGCAGCGCGTGACGCCCGGAGTGCTTGCCCAACACGAGCCTCGACTCGGGCACGCCGACCGAAGCCGGCTCCATGATCTCGTACGTCGAGCGGTGCTTGAGGTAGCCGTCCTGATGGATGCCCGCCTCGTGCGCGAAGGCGTTGCGGCCGACGATGGCCTTGTTGGGCTGCGGTCCGAAGGTGATCACCGAAGCCAGCGCCTGACTGGCGGCGTAGAGCTTCTCCGGCTTGATTTCGGTGTAGTACGGCACGCGGTCCTGCCGCACGTTCATGATCGCGACGACCTCTTCGAGGGCGCAGTTGCCCGCCCGCTCGCCGATGCCGTTCATGGCGCATTCGATCTGCCGCGCCCCGGCGTCGAGCGCGGCGATCGCGTTGGCGGTCGCCAGCCCCAGGTCGTCATGCGTGTGAACGCTGACGATCGCACGGTCGCCGACGGCGTCGACGACGGCCTTGATGATCTCGGCGTAGTGCGCCGGCGTACAGTAGCCGACCGTATCCGGAATGTTCACCGTCGTGGCGCCGGCGTCGACGACGGCCTTTGAGATGCGGCACAGGTATCCGATCTCGGTGCGCGAGCCGTCTTCGGCCGACCACTCCACGTCGTCGCAGTACTGCTTGGCCTGCGCGACGCCGCGTACGGCTTCTTCGAGGATCTGCTCCTGCGTCTTGTTGAACTTGTATTTGAGATGGATTTCGCTGGTGGCGATGAAGCAATGGATGCGGGGCTTTTTGACGTGCTCGAGCGACTGCCCGGCGCGGTCGATGTCCGCCGCTACGGCGCGGGCCAACGCCGCTACTCGCGTATCCGGAAACTCCGCTCCGATGGCGCGGACGGCCTCGAAGTCGCCGTCGGAGGCGATCGGGAAGCCGGCCTCCAGGATATCCACGCCAAGATCGACGATCTTGCGGGCCACCATAAGCTTCTCTTCGGTGTTCATCGAGCAGCCGGGCGACTGTTCGCCGTCCCGCAAGGTGGTATCGAAGATGTAGACGCGTTCCGACATGGCTATGACCACGAGTTAATCAGGAGCCGTCGCATAATGCAAATTTATTCGATTTGGGGGTAGCATAAGCGAAGCTGATGACCGCTCGGACCGCGGTCCGCCGAACCATGGATCTATCCCTGCTCGAAACCTTCCAAACCATCGCGCGCGAGGGAAGCTTCTCGCGGGCCGGCCAGAAGCTGCTGCGGACACAGCCGGCCGTGTCGCTGGCGCTCAAGCGCCTCGAGGCCGAGCTGGGCGCGAAGCTGATCGACCGCTCGTCGAAGCATCTGGCTTTGACCGACGCCGGGCGGCTGGCGCTCGGATACTGCGACCGCTACCAAGGCCTCGATCGCGAGCTGCGGACCGCGCTGGCCGACCTGCGCGACCTGTCGATCGGGAAGCTGACCATCGGCGCCAACGAGTCGACGGCGCTGTATCTGCTGAGCCCGGTGACGGAGTTTCGCCGCGAGCATCCGCGGGTCCAGGTCGAGATCCGCCGCAGCCTGTCGAGCCGCATTCCCGAAGAGCTGTGGCGGGGGGCGCTCGAAATGGGCGCGATCAGCTACGATCCGGGCGACGAGCGGCTCACCGTGCGGGAAATCTTCACCGATTCGCTCGCCTTCATCGTCTCGCCGCAGCACAGCTTCGCGCGCCGCAAAAAGCTGAGCATTCAAGAGCTCGGCGAAGAGGTCTTCATCGCGCACAACGTCCATTCGCCGTATCGCGAAATCGTCATCCAAAAGTTCCAGAGCGCGCACGTGCCGCTGAACATCGAAATCGAGCTGCCGACCATCGAGACGATCCGCAAGCTGGTGCAGCAGAACCTGGGAGTCGCTTTCCTGCCGCGAATGTGCGTGGAGCAAGAGATCGCGGCCGGTCAGTTGCGGTCGATCCCGGTCGACGAGATCCGCATGGAGCGTAAGATCCGGCTCGTCTACCCCGCCGAGCGACAACTGTCGCATGCGGCGCGAGCGTTCCTAGACCTGGTTGCGAACCGGAGCGGGACGGCGAGCTGAATCAACCGGCCGGATAGATCACAGTATGGCGGCGGGGCGCGATGCCCTCCGAGCCCGTGGTGACTTTCGGATTGTCGTTCAGCACCAGGTGGATGATGCGCCGCTCGCGCGAGGTCATCGGCTGGAAGTGGAACGGCCGCCCCGTCTTGATCACCTTCTCCGCGGCCGCCTCGGCGCTCATCTTGAGCTCTTCGATGCGCAGCAGGCGATAGTCTTCGGCGTCGAAGACGATCTTGAAGCGATCCTCGTGCGGCACGCGCAAGATCTCGAGGGTCAGTTGCTCGAGCGCCAACAACAAATCGGCCCGATTCTCGAGAAGAAGCTCGACGTCATCGCCGTTGAATTCGACGGTGATCTCGGGCGTGATGAGCTCCCACGCATCGCCGCCGCCCTCCACGATGTCGTAATCGAGGTCCAGATCCGCCTTGTCAAGCACCGCATCCAGGAAATCGTCGATGCGATCCTGAATTTCCTCGGAGCTCCAATCAGTAGCGGACATACGGGAGAAGGACTTTGAAGCGGCGGGGGAAGTTACTTTTTCTTCTTCTTGGCGGAATTGCGTTTGCGATTCTCGACGAGCTCGAGCTCTTCACCCGGCAGCTTGTTCAGCAACACTTGCTGACCGACCCCGACCAAGTTGCTAGTGAGCCAGTATAACACCAGGCCCGCCTGGAACCCATAGAAAATAAAGCCCATCATCAAGGGCATGAACTTCATGATGCGCGTCTGAGCGGGGTCCACCGACGGACTCGGCGTGAGGCTCTGCATCCAGAATTGCGTGCCCATCATCGCCAGCGGCAGAATGCGAATCGCGAGCTGCTCGGGCTGCGACAAATCGGCGACCCAGAGCCACTCCGCGCCGCGCATTTCGATCGACGCGGTCAGCACCCGGTAAAACCCGTAGAAGAAGGGCAGCTGCAGAATCATCGGCAAGCAGCCGCCGACCGGATTCACTCCGTATTTCTGGTAGAGCTCCATCAACTCCTCGTTCTGCTTCGACTTCCGAGGGTCTTTCATGCTCATGCCCTTGTATTTCTCGTTGATCTGCTTGACCAAGGGCTGAATCTGCTGCATGCGCTTCATCGACTTCGAGCCCTTCCACTTGAGCGGGAAAAGCGCGAAGTTGATGAAGCAGGTGAGAATGACGATCGACCATCCCCAGTTGGCGACGATGTGGTCGTGGGTCCAGCGCAAGCCGTAGAACAGAGGCTCGGCGATAAAGCCGAACCAGCCGAAGTCGATGATCTTCGCCATGCGGGGATCGATCGCGCGCAGGCCGTCTAGGCTCTTCGGGCCGACATAGACGTCGTAGGAGTTCCCGGCGGGCGAACCCACGGCGATCGAGGCGAAGAGCTTGTCGGTGTCCTCGCTCTCGCCGTCGACCGGCGGAATGTTGATGGCTCCCGTCTCGACTTGCAAGGTGCGGGCGTCAGGCGGCTTGAAACTCGCCGTAAAGAACAGGTCTTCGATGCCCGCAAACGGATACTGCCCTTGATTGGTGAGCAGGCCGTCTTCGGCGTCTTTCGGGTTGTTGCGCTCGATCGAGTCCTCGGCGGTGTCCCAGTAGAAGACATTGCTGTGGGCGTAATCCTGCAGGTGCGCGGTGTCCCCGAAGCCGCCCGGCCATGAGACGAGATTGAGTTGGGGAGAGCCGTTCTCCGTGAATTCGCTGTCGAACTCGATGTGGTAGTCGTCCTGCGAGAAGCGAAAGGTCTTCCGCACGTTGCGGCCGTTCTCGGCTAGGGTGAATTCGACCACCGCATCGCCGCTGCGCAAGTCCGGTCCCTCGTTCACCGCGAACAGCGCGTCGTCGAGGCCGGGGAAGGCGCCGCCGCCGGGACGCACGAGGCGGAACGGATACCCGAATTTCTCGGAGCCTTCCTTGTGCGCCAGGTCGAGAGGCTTGCCGAACGCATCGTTGTAATGCTTGAGCGTCCAATGCTTGACGACGCCGCCGCGATTGGAAAGCACGACCAGGTAGTTGTCGGTCTCAACGGTGATCTCGCGCTCCGCTTCCGCCGCAACCGTCTCCCCCGCGGCTTGCTCCCCCGCGGGGGCCGCCTCGGCGGCGGGAGTTTCACTCGCCGCCGCGGGCTTGTCGTCAGTCGTTTCCGGCTTGGGCTCGTCGGGCGACGGGGTTTCCCCCGCGGCGGGCGAAGCCGGCGCCTCAACGGCCGCGGTCTTTTTCTCCACCGGCGCGGTGAACGTAGGTCCCGCGACGTAGAAATAGGCCATGATGGCCACAGCGGACAGCAAAGAGGCTATCAGCAGCCTACGCTGCACGAACTGGTCGTCTTGTTCAGGCATCAGGAACGGGATCGAAGCCGCCGCGAGCGAACGGATGGCAGCGTAACAGCCTCTTCATTGCGAGCCACAGGCCCTTGAGAACGCCGTGCCGCTCTACCGCTTCTTTAGCGTACATCGAACAGCTCGGTTGATACTTACACGCTGAAGGCAGGAAGGGAGAAATTGTCGCCTTATAAAACAACAAAAACAATACGACGGCGTGCTGCGCCAAGTTCAATCTAGACGGGACGGCTGGCCTTGCGGAGCACACGTTCAACTTCCGATTGTACCTGGGCGAAGGTCGCCGCTCGCGCGTCGGGCTTGGCGTGAAAAACGGCGTCGCAGTCGGGCGGGAACAGCTCCCAGACTCGGCGCACGGCTTCTCGCAGCAAGCGCTTGACGCGATTGCGCGTCGCCGCCTTGCCGACCTTTCGGGAAACCGTAAATCCAGCCCGCGGCCCCGCGCCTTCTTTCGCGCCGGTCAGGTGCAGCGTAAACAGCGCGCCGTGGACTCGCCGACCTTCGCGATAGACGCGTTGAAAGTCGGCGCGCCGGAGCAGTCTGCGGGATTTAGGAAAACTTTGGTCGCCGGTCGAAGCTGGTGGAGGAGACGCTGCGCTGGAGCTACTTTTCGTCGCTGACGGAGAGGACACTGCGGCCCTTGCGCCGACGATTGGCGATCACGCGTCTCCCGCCGGGAGTCCTCATACGGACCCGGAATCCATGGGTCTTCGAGCGCCGGCGGCGATTCGGCTGAAATGTTCTTTTGGGCATGACACAAAAACGGCGCTCATTCCGGTGAGCCGGAACAGCGCCCTTGCTCCAAACCCGAGTCTAGCAACGGGCCGGGCGCCGGTCAACCGGCGACCTTCGCGCGCTCGCGGCTCCCGCGGCTCTAGCGCCGGCCGCGTCGAGCTTCGAGGTATTTCGCAACGCCCTTGTTGACCGGCTCGGCGGCCGCCCGCCAGCCGTTGTAGGTTTCGAGATCGACGCCGCGTTGGGTGAGCAGGCCGGCGGCTTGAGTCGCCGCCGCCTCGTCATACTGCGCGAGGTTCTTCCAGACGTCCCCCTCGGTGTTCACGGCACGCTCAGCGTAATCGTAAGCCGACATGCGGCGGCCGTCGGCGTCGCCGTCGAGCCAAATCGGGCCGCTCGCGCCGACGACCTGCGATGTCCAGTCCGGTGATTCCGGCTGGTAGGGCTTGGCCGTGCGCCAGTAGGGCTCCTCGATCCCGGGGCCCAAGGCGACGGCGACCAGAGCGACGTCGTGGCGCGGTCGGGCCAGCGTCCAGCCGCCGGTCCAGAGCACGCCTTCCGACTGGCGCTTGCCGCCGATTTTCTCCTCGCGGATCACTTCGCCGTCCGCATAGAGCAGCACCCGGTCGGCCGAAACCCAGTCCGGACCCAAGACGCGAAGATCAACCCGCACCTGGTCCCCGGCGACGCGAGCGAACTCGCCCGGGCCGTACTTGCCGTCGACCGTCAGCTCGGTCAGCAGGCCGTAGCTGACCGCCACGCGGCCTTGGATGAAGTTGTCGACGGCTTGCTCGACGTCGATGGCGCCGGGTGCGGCGTCGTCCGCGCGAATATAGGTGCGCCCTTGCCCCACGAAGTGGCGCGCGACGTCATGCGAATCGCTGCTGCCGACAGGAGTGATGTGGAGGCCGCGGTTGAGCAGCGTCATCCAGTCGTCGAGGAGCCGCAACGGGTTCGTCTGCGTCGCGCTCGAGTTGACGATCTCCATGGCGTTGAAGCCCATCCGCTGTCCGCCGAGACTCTCTCCGACGGCGGCGTTGTAGAGGGTCGGGTCGAAGGGGCGCACGCCGTGCAGGTCGCGGGCGTGATTCAAGATGGCGACTTTGACGCCCGGCGCGGCGAAAATGCCGTCGAGGGTCGCGCCCCACTCGGGCGAGCGGTAGTCGGCGGGCGGAGCGTCCGCGGCCACCGGGAAGACGTTGAAGTGCGCCGTCGGCGTCGTCACCTCGTTGCCGGCGACCGGCGTGAAGTAGCGGCTCAGCCCGAGCGCGCGCGTCCTGGGGGCGAAGTCGACGTGCTGGTTGTGGTCGGTGGCGATCGGCAGCTCGATGCCTTCGGCGGCGAGCGTGATCAGGCGCTCGTCGAGCGTGGCGTCGCCGTGGCGCGAGTAGGTGTAGGTGTGGACGTGGGTGTCGCAGGCGACCCAGCCCTCGGTCGGGACCTGGCGATGGATGGCCAGCGCGATCGACTTCTCATCACCCGGGTCGAGGCGCACGCTTTGGCGCGCCAGCGAATACTCGAAGCCGCGCCCGGCGTAAACGGTGTATTCGCCTGCCGGCAGCCCGAAGCCGGCGTTTCCGTCGGCGGTGTAGACGGTCCCCGCGCGGACGGCGAGCCGATCGTTCGATTCCGCGCCCACGGTCTGCAGTGCGCCGTTGCGGTCGACGACCGTCAGGCGTGACGGCAGGCCGCCGCCCTCGCGGTCGTCCTCGACGCGGACCTCGAGCCTCGCCTCGCCTAGCACGGCGACGAGGGGCCGCGGGTCGAGCGCGACCTCGCCGACGCGGATATCGTCGGGCGTCTGTTGGCGGCTGACGTCCTGCTCGATTTCGAGCAGATTGTCCGCGCCGCGCAGCGTCCCGGCAGGAACCCTGAAGTAGACGACCATGTCGTTCTCGTCGCCGGTCAGGCGGCCCAACTCGCGGTCGTTGAGCGTGACCGTCCAGGTCTGCTTCACGTCTTGTTGGCGCAGGCGCAGCGTCTGCTCGCCGGGGTTCGGCGGGGCGTCGAAGCGGACCTCCAGCCTGGCGGCGTCGGGTCTTTCGGGGAACGCGGACCACTCCCGGGCGCCCGCGATCCGCAGGTGGCGCATCGCGGGCTCGAGAACGACCTGGGCGCCGGCTGACACAACGATCAGAGGAAGAACGATCAGTAGGAGAATGAGCGAAGCGAGGCGAACGCGCGGCATCTGCGCCGATTGTAGCGGCGCCCGCTCGCGGGATGGTCCGCCGATTGCTATCGCAACGCCTGTCTGAGAGCATTCGACTCGCGCTCTCGGCCTCCAACGCCCGGCCAGACGGTGTATGAAACTCCGACAGTTAGGCGAAATACCGACACCGGCGGCTAACCATCCCGCTTCTGGGACGTCTGATCCCAATAGCAGGCGAGATCGCCAGGTGGAGCTAGCGAAAGCCGAATCGTTGCGGCTCGGGACCGAAGCCGCTCCGGCGCCCTACAGCGAAGAAGCGCTGATTCGGGCGGCGCAGCAAAAGGATCCCGACGCCTTTGAGCAGTTGGTGCGTTTGTACGACCGCTCCGTGCTGCGCGTCACGATGAATCTTCTGCGCTCTCCGGAAGACGCTCGTGACGCCTACCAAGAAGCGTTCCTCAAAGCGTACCGGCGGCTTGAAACGTTTCGGTTTCAGTGCAGCTTCCACACCTGGATATATCGCATCGCGACGAACGTTTGCCTCGACCACCTGCGGCGCAAGAGCGTCCGCAAGGAGCACGCGGTGGACGATCGCGACGATCAGCAGGGCCTCAATCCCCTGCAGAACGCCGCCGATGCGAGCGTCCAGGGCGATCCCGACCGCGTGCTGACGGGCCGTGAGCTGTCCGATCGCATCCGCGCCGCTCTCGAAGATCTCTCGCCCAAAGAGAGAACGGTCTTCGAGCTTCGTCACTACGAAGGCATGCGGCTCAAGGCGATCGGAGAAGTGATCGGCATCAGCGAGGAGGCCGCGAAGAACAGTTTGTTTCGAGCCACGAGGAAGTTGCGCGTCGCGCTGAACGACGTCCACTCCTAGGGAACGAAGCGGGCATCGCGAGTCGAAAGCTCATGAACGGCGAACATCTCAAAGACCGCATCAGTCTTTACCTCTACGGCGAAATGTCGGAGGTCGACGCCGCTCGATTTGAAGTTGAAATCGACGGCTCGCCCGAGCTGGCGGAAGCTGTGGAGAGCGAGCGGCGCTTCTTGCGTCAGCTCCACGACCGGGCCGCCGTCGAGGCGCCGGAGGCGCTGTTGGCCGAGTGCCGACACGATTTGATGCGGGCCGTCTACCGCGAGCACAGGCCGAACCCCAACGGCGGCCTGCTCGCTTGGCTGCAGGACACGTTCCAGGGAATTGGGCAGGCGCGCATCGCTTGGCAGCCCACGGTCGCGCTGTTGCTGATCGGGCTCGGATTTTTGGGTGGCCGCGCGACGCAGTCGTTCTGGGAGACCGCGACCTCCGGCGGAGCGAGCTCGCGCGGCGGCTCGGCGGTGAGCCAGCCCGTCAACGCTTCCCTCGTCTCTCTGGGCAACGACCTGACCGACGTGCATTCGATCAACATGGATCCCCAGGGGGGCCAGGTCAGCATCGTCGTCGAGCAGCGCCGTACGATTTCCGGCGATCCCAGCGATCCGGCGATTCAGAACCTGCTGCTGTCGATGGCGCGCAGCTCGAACTCCGGCGTTCGCCTGGAATCGCTCGACGTGCTGCGGCGCAGCAGCGACGACAGTAAGATTCGTTCGACGTTGATTACGTCCATGTTGAGCGACGCCAACCCGGGCGTCCGCCTGAAGGCCCTCGAAGCGTTGTCGCCTTACATGGACGACCCCAGAGTGCGCGCGGCGCTGACCGAAGTTCTGCGGCAAGACGAAAACGCCGGCATGCGCGTCCAAGCTATCGAGTTGCTGACGCAGCATCCGGACCACGAGCTGGTGGGCGTGTTACAAGACGTCGTACGTGACGAGCAAAACAATTATGTCCGGCTGCAATGCGAGCGCACTCTCGAAGCGCTGAACGCTTCAGCGGAAGTCTACTAGATGACGTTTTCCCCCACTTTGACCGGCGCGGTGGTCGGGCTGACTCTGACATTGACCGGCTTTTCGCCCGCGCAGACGGCAGGGCAGATTCGGCGCGAGGGCTCGTACTTCGTGCAAGAAACGACCGGCTCGATACCCGCCGGCCTGCGCCTGCGCGTAAGCGCCAGCGGCGCCGTCACGATCCGAGGCCGCGACACGAACCAGGTGAGCTACAAAGTGTCCTCGCGCGTCAAGGCCGGCGATCAGGGCGAAGCGAGCGCCTACTTTGACAAGGCCCGCCTTGCGGCGTCCATGAGTGCGCAGACGGTCACCCTCTCGGCCCAAGATCCCGGCTGCCGCCGCTGCGCTTTCCAGACCGACATGGACATCTTGGTTCCGACGCGGACGCTCGAGACCATCTTGTCGACGCGCGGCGGCGCCCTTCTGGTGGAAGGCGTCGAGGGCCGCGTGAACGCCGATTCCGCCGGCGGCTCGATCACGCTCAACGCCGTCGGCGGCGAGGCGCGGGCGACGACGGCCGGCGGCAACATCACGCTGGGTCAGATCGGCGGCAACGTGATTTGCGAAACCGCGGGCGGCGCCATTGCAGTCAATCGCGTGCGCGGCAACGTCGTGCTCAACACTTCGGGCGGCTCGATCAAGCTCGGCTACGCGGGCGGCAGCGTCCGCGCCGATTCCGCCGGCGGGGGAATCGAGATCGGCGAGGCGGGCGGACCGGTGATCGCGGGCACTTCCGGAGGCTCGATTCACGTCGGCAAAGCCGGGGGACAAGTGAACGCCGAGACCGCCGGCGGCTCGATCGAAGTCGCCGCCGCTCCTCGCGGCGTTCGCGTCGAGACGGCGTCGGGCGACATTCGCCTCCAGGACGTGGCCGGCCAAGTCTATGCGGCGGCGGCGATGGGCGACATCCATGCGTACTTCATCTCCAGCCAACCGATGCGCGATTCGCTGCTGGAAACCAACGCAGGCACGATCGTCATTTGGCTGCCGGCCGACATTCGTGTCAACGTCGAAGCCATCGTCGAGTTCGCGAAAAACGCTCGGAAGATCGAGAGCGATTTTGACGCCGTCCGCGTGAGCGCGGAAGACGCCGCCGGTTTCGCGGGCGTCAAGGCGGTCGGCGCGATCAACGGCGGCGGTCCGGTGCTGCGCGTCCGCAACACCAGCGGCCGCATCGAGATTCGACGCCGCAAATAGCTTTTCAGGCGGCGTGGCCGCCGAGGAACCTTGATGACTCCCGCACTCCGTTGTTTTCTGTCGCTGGCCGCGGCGGCCCTCCCGCTGTTGAACGCCCAGCCGCAGCCGCCGGCGCCACCCGTCGCCAACGTATCGCTGGCCGCGCAGTCCGACAGTTGGCTCGGCGTCGCGATCGCCGACGTCAACGCGCAAGTCGCCAACAAGCTCGGCCTCGATTCGGTGCAGGGCGTCGAAGTGGGCCACGTGGTCGCGGAAAGTCCGGCGGATGAAGCGGGCCTGGAGCGCGGGGACGTGATCACTCGCTTCCGAGACGAGACCGTTCAGGGCGTCGAGCATTTCGCGCGCCTGGTTCGCGAAACGCCGCCCGGCAGCCAGGTCGAACTGGAAGTCTGGGATGAAAACGGCCGACATCAGGTCGAGGTGGAGATCGGTCGACGCGAAAAATTACTCAGTTCCAACGTGCGTCCCGAGAACTTCAAGCTCGAACAGTTTGACTTTGATCTGCCCCGGCCTCGTATGGTCGTCATGAATCGCTCGCTCGGCGCTGAGATGGAAGCGCTCGAAGGCCAGCTCGCCGGCTACTTCGGCGTGGCGGGAGGCGTGCTCGTCCGCTCGGTCGCCGACAACACGCCGGCCTCCCGGGCGGGCCTGCAAGCCGGCGACGTGATCACCAAGATCTCCGGCGACGGCGTCGCCAATCCCAGTGATGTGCGCAATGCGCTTGGCCGCGCGGACGAACAGCCCGTTGAATTGACGGTCATGCGCAAGGGCGCTCAGCGCCGTCTGCACCTCACGGTCGAGCGCCAACGATCCTTCGGCAGCCCGTTCCAGAAGATCACCCGGGTGCGATAAGGCCTCGGACCCGCTACAATTCGGGCTTAGGCTTCGTTCGCAATGGGAATTCTCGATCCGATCCGCCCCAAATGGAAAAACAGCGACCCGGACGTGCGCATCGCCGCTGCCAAGCAGCTCGATGACCCGGAAATCCTGGTCAAGATGATCATCGGGGACGGGGAGTGGTTCGTGCGGCACAACGCTTTCTCTCGCTTGCGGGATCTGGCGCCCGATCAGCGCTGGTACGCCAAGGTGATGCGGGAATCAAAGGACGAAGAGGTGCGCCGCAAGGTCGTCAAGGTTATGAACAACCTGGACGACCTCAACTGGGTCGCTCAGAACGATCAGTACCGCTACGTTCGCGACGCGGCCGAACATCGCATCCACGAGATCGAAAACAACGTGTGGGGCGAGCGCTCCGAGGACCAGCCCGAATCCTCCGCCCCCTCCAACTAAGCGTCCGCAATAGCACCACCACCGCCGCTCGATCTCAACCGGCCGAGCGCCGTCGCACTCTCCTAAGTCACTGAAAACAAGTCCCGATTCGGTTCGGCCCGCTTCGTGCGGTCTGATCGGCGGCGCTCTTGAACTCGACAAGGAGGTGCTGCAAAAATGGGCACGAAACTCACTCTTCTGGCCGCCCTCGCCTTGGCCGCGGCTTTGCCTGCGGCGGCGAGCCATCGCCACGGCCGTAACTGCGGTCACTACTACTCCAGCGCGCAAGGCGGTTGGGTCGCGGTGTCGGTTGCGACGCCGTTTGGCGCGGGGGTTTTCGGCAGGGGCTACGACCGCGGTCCGCGCTACCGCAGGGACGGCTACTACGACCGGGGCTATTACAGCCGAGGCCGCTACTTTCGAGACAAACGCGCGTATAAGCGGTTTCTGAAGGAGCAGCGTAAGCGCGAAAAATGGCTGCGGAAGCATCGCCGCGACCATTACCGCTCGCGCGGTCGCCGCTACTAGGCTTTGCGGCCCGCGGCGGCGCGCAAACGCGCGCCGCCGCCCTTGCCGAAAACAGCGCCGGGCGCCATACTGTTACACGGTATCGACCGTTATCGATAAGGCGCTCTATGTCGTTGAAACAATTCCGGAAAGCCCTGTACGCTTCCGCCGCAATTCTCGCCCTGGGCGTGCTGTACGCCGAGCCCAAGGCGGAGCATGAATTCACTGCCGCCGACCGCAGCTACTGGGCCTTTCAGCCGGTCGCCGACAGCGCGCCTCCAGCGGCGGACGAAGCCAACCCCATCGACGCTTTCCTGACCGAAAAGCTTGCCAAGAAAGGGCTCTCCATCGGACCCCGCGCCGACAAGATCTCGCTGCTTCGCCGCGCCTACTTCGATCTGATCGGCATCCCGCCCTCGCCCGAGCAAGTCGCGGCGTTCGTCGCCGACAAATCGCCCCAAGCGTTCGAAAACGTGATCGACGAGCTGCTTGCCTCGCCGCATTACGGCGAACGCTGGGCGCGCCACTGGCTCGATCTTGCGCGCTACGCCGAATCGAACGGCTTCAAGAGCGACGAGACGCGCCCCTACGCCTGGCGCTACCGCGACTATGTGATTCAAGCCTTCAACGACGACAAACCTTACGACCGCTTCGTCGCCGAACAGATCGCCGGCGACGAGCTTTGGCCCAACGACCCCTCGGCGCGCGTCGCCACGGCCTTCAACCGCCACTATCCCGACGAGTCGAACGCCGCCAACCTGATGCAGCGACGCGCCGAGCAGTTGCAAGACGTCACCGACGCCGTCGGCGCGACCTTCATGGGCCTGACCTTCGGTTGCGCCAAGTGCCACGACCACAAGTTCGACCCGATCCTGCAGAAGGACTACTACCGCCTCCAGGCTTTCTTCGCCAACACCGCCGAGGACGACGATCTCCTGATGCTCCAAGGCGACGACCTGGCCGACTACAAGGCCAAGCTCGCGAACTGGAAGCAAAAGACGGCCGACATTCGCGCCGAAATGGAGTCGCTCGTCGCGAAGGTGCGCGACGACCGCGAGTCGCACCTGATGGCGAAACGCACCGACCTCACCCAGGCGGCGCGCCAAAAACCCGAATCCGAGCGCACTCCCTACGAGCGCCAGATGATCCAGAAGCACCTCTGGCAGATGACCTACGAAGAAAAGACGCTCTCGAAGGGGCTCAAGGGCGCGGAGAAGGAGCGCTATCTCGAGCTCGAGAAGCAGCTTGCCGCGTTCGACGACCTGTACCCGGGCGAACCGCCGTACGGCCTGGCAGTGAAGGACCTGGGCGACCAAGCCCCGCCGACCTACGTGTTGCGTCTGGCCAACTACGCCGCGCCGCAAGACGAGGTCCAACCCGGCTTTCTGACGCTGCTGGCGCCGGGTCCGGCGCCGGTGTCGAAACCTGCAGGGCTCGATTCGACCGGCCGTCGCACGGCGCTTGCGAAGTGGCTCATCAGCGAAGACAACCCGCTGACCGCGCGCGTGATGGTCAACCGCATCTGGCACTACCACTTCGGCCGCGGCATCGTCGCCACGCCGAGCGATTTCGGCCGCATGGGCGAGCGTCCGTCGCACCCCGAACTGCTCGACTGGCTCACGAAACAGTTCGTCGAAAACGGCTGGAGCGTCAAACGGATGCACCGGCTGATCATGACCTCGCGCGCCTATCAGCAATCGTCGGAATACAACGAGCAGGCCAATGCGAAGGACCCCTTCGACAAGCTTCTGTGGCGCTACCAGCCGCAGCGCCTCGAGAGCGAATCCCTGCGCGACTCAATGCTGGCGGTTTCGGGTTTGCTCAATGACGAGGTCGGCGGACCGAGCATGATGCCGCCGCTGCCCGACGGGATGCCCAAGCCGCGCGGCGGCTGGCAGGCCACCGCTGATCTCGGCGAACAGCATCGCCGCAGCATCTACATCTTCGTCCGCCGCAATGCGCGCTTCCCCATGATGGAAGCCTTCGACATGCCCGACACGCACGAAACCTGCGCGCGCCGCAACGTGACCACTACCGCCCCGCAGGCGCTGGCGTTGCTCAACGACGAGCAGACCGTGGAGTGGGCGCAAGGTTTCGCCGGCCGAGTGCTTCATGACGCCGGGCTCGACCGCTCGCGTCAAGTGGACGAAGCTTTCGAGCTCGCTTATTCGCGCCATCCCGATTCGTGGGAAAAGGACGCCGCTCTGACCTTCTTCGATTCGCAGGCCAAGCTCATCTCCGAGCGCGAGGCCGAAGGAGGCAAGATCGCGCTGCCGAAGGAAATGGCGGAAGGGCTCAGCGAGGCGGAAGGCGCCGCGCTGGTCGACTTCTGCCACACGCTGCTCAACTCGAACGAGTTCGTCTATCGCAACTGAGAGGGACGCAGGAAAGGGACAAGGGACAGGGGACCAGAAACAGTGCCGACGAAAATTCCTTCTCATCTGCTCACGAGCGCCACGCGGCGAGCTTTTCTTTCGCGTGCGGGCAGCGGCCTCGGCGCCTTGGCCTTCGGCTCGCTGCTGGCCGAGAGCGGCTTCGGAGCGGCTCTGGCCGACGATCCGCTGGCGGCGAAACCGCCGCATCATCCCGCCAAAGCCAAATCGGTCATCTGGGTGTTCGCGGAAGGCGGACCCAGCCACGTCGACACGTTCGATCCCAAGCCTTTGTTGCGCGACCTGGCCGGCAAGGCCGTCCCCGAGTCGTTCGACCCGCCCAAGATCACCGCAATGGGCACCGGCGGCAACACCATCATGCCCGACCAGCGCTGGTGGAAGCGGCACGGCGAGAGCGGCCTGTGGATTTCCGATTGGTACAAGGAAGTCGGCCGCCACGCCGACGACCTCTGCATCGTGCGCTCGTGCTGGGCCGACGGCCTCAATCACGTCGGCTCGGTCTGCCAGATGAACACCGGCTCGATCCTCGCCGGTCGGCCGGCATTGGGCTCGTGGATCACCTACGGCCTGGGCTCGGCGAATCGCAATTTGCCGACCTTCGTCGTGCTCGACACCGAAGCCCCGCTCAACGGCGGCGCAAAGAACTGGTCGTCGGGCTTCTTGCCCGCGGTCTACCAAGGCACGCGCTTCCAGAACGAAGGGCCGCCGATCTTGAACCTCGCCAATCCCGAAACGGTCGGGCACGATCAGCAGCGCGGCAAGCTCGACTTCCTGGCCAAGCTCAACAAACGCCACGCCGAGAAGCATTCGCACGACTCCGAGCTCAGCGCGCGCCTCGAGAGCTATGAGCTCGCCTGGCGCATGCAGCAGCACGCTCCCGAGGCGGTCGACATCGAGAGCGAGTCCGAAGCCACCAAGAAGCTCTACGGCCTCGACGACGACTTCCTGCGTCCCTTGGCTGAGAAGCTGATCCTGTCGCGGCGGCTCGTCGAGCGCGGCGTGCGCTTTGTGGAAGTCTACGCCGGGTCGTGGGACGCCCACTCCGACCTCGAAGGCAACCACTCCAAGTGGTGCCGCTACACCGACAAGCCGGTCGCCGGTCTATTGGCGGACCTGAAGGCGCGCGGACTGCTCGACGATACGCTGGTGGTTTGGGGCGGCGAGTTCGGGCGGACGCCCTTCAACGAAAAAGGCGATGGCCGCGACCACAACCCGTGGGGCTTTTCGATCTGGATGGCGGGCGGCGGCGTGAAAGGCGGCCAGGCGGTCGGCAGCACCGACGACATCGGGCTGCGCGCCATCGAGAAGCCGTATCACGTGCACGACGTCCACGCGACCGTGCTGCACTTGATGGGACTCGACCATCTGAGCCTTACGTACTTGCACAACGGCCGCAGCGAGCGCGCCACCGTCAATGGCGGCCAAACCCTGATCGAAGACGCCTTCGCTTAGCCGCCGGCCGGAAAATGAAAAGGGCCCAGGAAAACCTGGACCCTTTCTCTCTTCCCGCGACCGCTTACGATGCGGCTTGCGAGACCAGGCTTTCCATCCGGCTGAAGATCGTGCTGATGCCGTCGGAGATGCCCGGCAAGACAGCGCCGGCCGCAACCGCGATGAATCCCGCCAGCAACGCATACTCGACCATGTCCTGGCCGCGCTCATCGGTCGTCAAGCGGATAAGAATGGATTTGATCCGGTTCATTGGTATTATGTTCCTCCCGTACTTTTAAAACTCGAGGGCGTGTTTCACGCCACTGGCAGCCATTCTTCGTCAGGCAAGGGCCCTAGTCTATGGCTCCGGCGTACTGAAATGAGCGGCGGACCATCGTACCGGGACGCCGGTCGCGTACTCCCGCGGGCGCGAGCGCCGGCAAAGCGCGGGTTTCGGTTTGGAAGGCGTACCGCCCGCGGACCCGAACAAGAGCTCAGACTAGGCTGCAGGCGGCGTCATCAATTGCTGCGAAGGCCCCGCATGATGCGCCGAAGGGCCTTCGCGCTCTGAACTTAAAGTCCTAGAAGAGTAATGCCGGGTCTGGTACCGGACTGCCGGTCGTAGGCAAAGACAGTACTAGGCAAGGGCGCAAAAATTCCGAGGTCGGACCCTGAATAATCTCGCGCAAGCCCAACGGATTCACTCGAACACGGGCTCCACCAAGATCCGGGCGACGGCGCCTACTGAATGTAGCCCAGGCTGCGCAGCTTCTCGAGCTCTTCCGAGCTCATGCCTTCGGTCGAGGCGTCATCGGGAAGTTTGGCGTCGGTGACCATGCGGCGCCAGTACGAAAGCTCGGTCTTGAGGGCCTCGACCTTGTCGGGATTCTCCTCGGCGACGTTGTGGGCGTCGAGCGGATCGGCCGCGTGGTCGAACAGCTCAAACTCGGGCTTCGACTTGGTCTGCACGTTGTCGATCAGCTTCCAGCCGTCCAGCACGATCACATACGACTCGTCGTCGTCATCGTCCTTCGGATCCCTTTTGTGCTCTTCCACCACGGCCGGGCGGTCTTGCCAGCCTAGGTCGGCGGCCGCTTGCTTGGCGGCGTCGCCGGTGTTGTCGCGATAAGCCGCCACCAGCGGCAGCAGCGACTCGCCTTGCGCCGCCTCCGGAACTCGCAAACCGGCCAGATCGAGCAGCGTCGGCATCAGATCGATGCTGCGCGTCATCTCTTCCACCTTCACGCCGGCGGGAATCACGCCGGGGCGATACAGAATCAAGGGGACGTTCGAGACCTCGCCGTACGCCTCGAGCCCGTGGCCCATCTTGCCGTGATCGTGCAGCTCCTCGCCGTGGTCGGCGATCACCGCGATCATCGTGCGCTGCTCCAATCCAAGCATGCGCAAGCGTTCGAGCAATCTGCCGATCTCGGCGTCCGCGCCGCGAATCGAGCCGTCGTACAAGCTGGCCTCGTACTTCATCCACTCCTTCGGATCGACGTGCGCCTCCTCGAAGTCGACGACGTGCGGCAGATGGTTGAACTGCCTGGTCTTGCCGTGCTTCTTCGCGGCATCCAGGGCGGCTTTCCGCTCCTTCTCATGCTCTTCTTTTCCGGCGGGGTCCGACCACATCGTGTTGTAAGGCGGTCGCGCCTCGAAATCGCTGTGCGGGTCGTAAAGATGCACGAACATGTAGAACGGCGACTCGCGATGCTCTTCAATGAATTTGACCGCACGATCGATCACCGGCCGCGCCGTCTTGGTCCCCATCGCGCCGGTCAGCGAGCCCGCCTCGTTTACTCGCTCGAAGCCCTGGTGCAAGTTGGTGAATCGCCCCGTGAAATCGTTTGAGCTCAAGCCCGCGGTGGCGTAGCCCGCGTCGCGGAAGACCTCCGCGATGGTCACGGCCGAGGCCGGCAGCCGGTCGGGAACGTCCTTAACGCCGTGCGTAGTCGGATAAAGCGAGGTCATGATCGAAGGCGTCGAAACCTTCGTCCACGTGGCTTGTGAGATGTTGTCGAGGAAGAGCGTGCCCTCCGCAGCCATGTGAGCGAGGTTCGGGGCCGTCTCGAGCTCGTAGCCGTAGGCGTTGAGGTGGTCCTTGCGCAGCGTGTCGATCATGATCAGAATCACGCCTTGCGGCGCCTCCCCGCCGCCGAGGGCGCGCGCGACGGGCTCGGCTTGCTTGGCCTTCCCGCCGCGCACCCGGATGGAAGGCGAGCCCCAAAAGCCGATGCGGCGCTCGTCGGCGACGTCGAGCCAAAACTTCAAACGGCGCGCGCCGGTGAAATTCGCCAAGTCGATCGAGGCGTCCTCCCAGCGCTGCGGCGTCGTCACCGTCTGCGTGAGAAGCGTTTTGGGCTCGGCGCCGCTCACATCGTCGATACGAAACGTCAGCGGCGCCTCTTCCACGGTCCCGACGTTGAGGTCGAGCCAGGCGTTCGCCGGCACGTTCACGTCGAGCGTGAAGCTCTCCGGCGAGCGCGACACGATCGTTTCGCGAAACAGCTCGCTCAAACCCTGCCAGCCGACGCCCGAGGGAATCGAGGCGCGGTTCTCGCGTTGCGACACCATGCGGATCGAATCGATCTCGAACGTCTCGCCGGCCTTGTCGGCGGGCCGCAGCAAAACGTACGAGACGGCTCCCAGGTTTTGCACGCGCGTGAACGACAGCGTGACGGTCTGCGTCTTTTCGCCGTCGAGGCGGCCTTCCATCAGCCAAGTGAAACCATTCACGCGCGCCAAGCTCTCAAAATTCGGCTCGGCGGCGGGGGCCAGGTGTGCGCGGATCTCCGCCGCTTCCGAGGTTTTCGCCGTCACCACGAGCGAATGGAACAGGTCGGACGCGTCGACGGTTGCGGGCGGCTTCGCGTAGAGGATTGGGAAGTCCTCAGTCGCGCGCCCCGTCAGCTTGCCGTTGACGACCTTGAGGTCGGCGATGCCGCGGCCGGCCTTCCAGCCGAGCAAAGGATCGTCGCCGCTCGCCGCGGAGAAATCCCACAGCGCCATCGGCGCGGCGTCCGGCGAGGCCGGGGCCCCCTCGACCGATGCCGCGTCGAAGACATCGACCAGCCGAATGTCGGATGACCCGCCGCCGCCCCCGCACGCGATCCAGAGCAGGGGAACGAACAGCAGACTGAGCTTTTTCACGGGGCGCCTCGCGCACGAAGTCTAAGCGAGTTCGCCCGCTTTCCGCAAACGGCTCAAGGCGCCTAGCGCGGGATGACGGGCAGCACGATCGCCGAGGGATGTTCGGCGTCGTGGTAAATCGTCTGTTCCGCCGTGACCATCCCGGATGAGCCGAAGGTCGTCTCGCCGGTGTTCAAATTGCGATTGAAGCGCGGAAAGTTGCTGCTCGACACATAGACGCGAATGCGATGCCCTTGCTTGAACAAGTTGCTCGTGGCCCACATGTCGATCGTGTACTTGTAAACCTCGCCGGGCGTGATCAGCTCCGGCTTCTCGGCCCCGTTGCGAAACCGCGCGCGAACGATGCCGTCGGTGAGAAACCGCGCATAGCCCGACGGATCGACGTCGACGATCATCGCGGTGAAATCCGTGTCGCGCGCCGAAGTCGAAGCGTACAGCTCCAGCTCGATCGGGCCGGTCACCTCCACATCGCGGTCGAGCGCCGGCGTCGAGTAGACCAGCACGTCTTGGCGGCCTTCGTTCGGGCGCTGGTCCCACGGCCCCGGAGGTATCTCGTTGCCGCAGCAAAGCCGCCCGCCGACGGTCCTGACCGGGTTCGCCGGATCGTATTCGTAATGATCGGCCGTCTCGCTCGAAGGCTTGGTCGTCGCAAGGCCGCCGTCGCCGGCCGCCGAGTTCGCGCCCGCGGTCGCGTGCAGGTAGTAGCGCGTGAATTGAGTGCGCGCAAGGGGCCATTCGTTCTCGCCGCGCCACTTGTTCTCGCCCATCACAAAGAGCTGAATCGGCGGGTCGGTCGCGAACCGGTTTTGTTTGCCCTTCACCGCGAAGTCGAACCAGTCGATCGTGATCCGGTCCATGTCGGCCACGGCTTGCTTGCCGAAGGTCACGTCGCCGATCTTGCCCTCGCTCGACGTCCCGGCGTGCGCCCAGGGGCCCATCAGCATGCGCTGGTTGCTGCGCGCCTCGGCCGTCTTGGCGTGGTCGTGCATCCCGACGTAGTTGCGGATCGAGCCCTTCAAGAAGATGTCGTGCCAGCCCATGCCGTGCAGCCCCTTGATGTTCATCTCGGGGTAATGGTCGGAGATCTTCCAGCGCTTCCAGAAGGCGTCGTTGGTTTCGTGCTCGACCCAGTCGTCGTAGTAGGGCGCGACGTCGTCGGGCTTGGGCAGGCTCATCAGCTTGTAGTCTTCGACCGGCAGTTGATAAGTCCAATCGACCAGATGCTCGCGCTTGGCGACTTCCCGGCGCAGCGTGTCTTCCGTCAATCCGGACGTCCAAGAGCTGACGAACCACTGCATCAGCGCGCCGCTCTGATACGTCCAGCCGTCGTAGTATTCGCTCGCCGTGACGTAAGGGAAGATCGAGACCAGGTGCGGCGGCGAGGAGATGGCGCAGAGCATCTGCGTCGCGCCCACATAAGAGCCGCCGAACATGCCGACCTGGCCGTTCGAGTACGGCAGCTTCGCCGCCCACTCGACCGTGTCGTAGCCGTCGTTCGGCTCATTGAGGAACGGGTAGAACTCGCCCTGCGAGGCATAGCGGCCGCGCGTGTCTTGGATGATCACGACGTAGCCGTGCGACGCCAAGATCGGCCCCGAGCCGCGCCCGCCGTCCCGGTTATAGGGCGTCCGCTGCAGCATCACGGGGAACTTGCCGTCTTCGTCGGGGCGATAAACGTCGGAGACCAGCTCGACGCCGTCGCGCATCGCGGTGCGCACGCCGCGTTCGATCGTGACTTCATGCGGCCCCTTTTCGGCGGCCGTCAACCGCAACGGCGGAAAGAACAAAAGCAACGAGGATCGAGTGGATTCGCATGGGCGGCAAGGCGAGTTTCGCCAGCCCTATTGTAAGGAAAGCCGCCGGAAACGTGCGCCGCGGGAACGACGACCGCTCGTCTAGTCTTTCGGAAACTCGGCTTTGATCTCGCAGCCGCAATCGTCGCCCGCGTCGTGGGTCACTTCCTGGTACTCGATCTCGTAGTCGATGATCTGCTTGAGCTGCTCAAACTGGACCGAGCCGTTCAGTTGCCGACCGTTCACGAAGATCGTCGGAGTCGAGTTGACGCCCACGGCGCGGCCCTCGGCGATCGACGCCTCAATCTGCTTCATCGTGGCGGGATCGTCCATGCACGCCGTCAGTTTCGCCGTGTCAAGGCTCTGAGCGCCGGCCCAAGTCGTCACCTTGTCTCTCAAGTTCGCGGGGGTGATGTTCTTTTGCTCCCCGAAGATCCAGTCGTGGAACGCCCAGAACTTTTCCGGCTCCTGCTGCAGGACGCAGCGCCCGGCCACGGCCGCCGGCTTGGCCCAGTCGTGCATCTCGAGCGGGAATTCGCGGAAGTAGAAGCGCACTTTGTCGGCGTAGGCGTGCGCCACTTGGTTGCGCAACACCTTCGCTTCCTGGGCGCAGTAAGGGCATTGGAAATCACTGTATTCCACGATCACGACCGACGCGCCTTCCTTGCCGAACGCCGGAGCGCCCATCGTGTCGATCGTCTTGTTGATCTCGTCGAACGGGTTCTTGTTGATCTCAAACGTGCGGCCCTCGAAGATGTGCTTGCCGTCTTCGGATACATAAAATTCGTGCTGCTTTCGAGGCCAGCTTGTACGACGCGCGTCACCGTGGTCTTGAGCAGGCCGGGAATGTCGGACTTCTCGAAGTCGCCGACCGTCAGGTTGATCTGAGGCCCATAGACGAACAGGTGCCGGACGTAAAATTCGAGATCGGCCTTGTCGAGCGCGTTGGTCGGGGGAGGCGTCTTGTTCGCCGCGGCGGCCTTGGGAGTCTCGAGGGGAGAAAGCTGCGCCAGCGCCAAGGACGCGCCGAGCAGAGCGGTGACAATAATTCGCACGATAACGATCATTGTAAAAGCCGCAAGGATCTCGCGCAGGGGCGGCCGGCGCCCCATTCGCGCAGGATAGGGCGCGAATCCCCTCGACGAGGTTTCCCGATCTTCGGAAATCCTTGATTCGGCGGGACCTCCGGGCGTACACTGCCGCCATGTCACGAGCGACCCGGTTGATCGCATTTCCGCTGCTCCTCGCCGCCCTGGCTTCGGCGCAGTCCGAGACGAAACGCTACCTCTACATGGGCACGCCCGACGGCGCGCAGAAGGAGGGCCGCCCCGCAGGCGCCGGCATCCTCATCTTCGACATCGACAATGGCCACAAGCTCGTCCGCCGCATCGACATCCCGATCTTCGAGGAGGGCCTGCGCGGTTTCGCCGGCAACCTCAAGACCCATCGCGTCTTTTACTCCTCCACCAACCACCGCGTCGGCGCGTTCGATCTCGAGACCGAAAAGGTCGTCTGGGAGAACACCTACGGCGCCGGCGCCGACCGCTCGTCGGTAACGCTCGACGGCAAGAAGATCTACGTGCCGACCGGCTGGTGGTACTCCGGCGGCGACAGCGGCTTCCTGGTCGTCAACGCCGACAACGGCAAGCTCATCAAGCGCATCAACGTCAGCCCGCAGGCGCACAACAGCGTCGTCAGCCTCGACGGCAAGCTGCTCTACCTGGGCAGCCGCACGATGCTGTCGATCTTCGACACCAAGGACGAACGCTTGATCCGCCAGATCCCGGACGTCGGCGAGCGCGGCATCTTCCCCTACACGATGGACAGCAAGGGCGAAATCGGCTACGTCTGCCTCGGCGACCACGTCGGATTCGACGTCGTCAATCTCAAGACCGGCAAGAAGCTGCACCGCGTGCTGGCGACCGATGAGCCCATCGCGCACCGCACCCACGGCGTCGCCCTCACGCCCGACGAGACCGAGCTGTGGATCAGCGACCAGGTGGGCAAGAAGCTGTTCATCTACGACGCCACCAAAATGCCGCCCGTCGAGAAAACCCACGTCGATCTCTCGCAGGGCGGCCACGGCTGGATCACCTTCAGCATGGACGGCAAGTACGCCTGGTCCCACACGCCCGACATCTTCGACGTCAAGACCAAAAAGCTCGTCGCCACCTTCCGTGACGAAACAGGCCGGCCGATCAGCGGCTCCAAGTTCATTGAGGTCCATATCCGCGACGGCAAGGTCGTGGCCATGGGCAGCGAGTTCGGATTGGGCCGCAAGGGCCTGTGAAACAAGCGCGATTCGCGAAGCGAGAGCGCGCCAAGCCCGGCACGGCGGTGTAGCGATAGCCCGGCCCGCAAGAGCCGGGAAACGGACACGGTCGACCCTGCCCATTGTCGCCCCTCATTCCCGAGCCTTGCCGCCGGCGCTGGTTCTGCGGCGCGCCCGAATTTCCGCTCGATTTGGCGGACTCGACCGCGGTGTCGAAGAATAAGAAGGTCAATGAGTACGGACAGCGCCTGGCTGGCGCAAGAAAACGCGGCGTCGCTCAGAAGGCTGCTGCCGAGAATCGAAGAGCGCTTCCGCGCAAAGATGGAGGCCGCCGAATGGGAAGCCTTCGTCGCCCGCCTCAAGCGTCATTTCCCGCGCCTATTCGATAGGCTCTTCGCTCTGTACGGCAAAGAGTACGATTTCTTCTACCACCTCGAGAACATCCTCTCGACCGCCACCCAGGCTTGGCTCGAGCGTCCCGACGAGCTCAAGGCGCTCGACGCGCTGCGCGAGGTCGACCCGCAGTGGTACCAGTCCAACCGCATGGTCGGCGCCATGTGCTACGTCGACCTGTTCGCCGACGACCTCAGCGGCCTCGTCTCCCGCATCCCTTACCTATCCGAGCTCGGCGTCACCTACCTGCATCTGATGCCGCTCTTCGAGTCCCCCGCGGGAGACAACGACGGCGGTTATGCGGTCAGCAGTTACCGCGAGGTCGACCCCGCCCTGGGCACGATGGAGCAGCTTCGCGAGCTGGCGACCGAGCTGCGCCACCACGGCATGTCGCTCGTGCTCGACTTCGTCTTCAACCACACTTCCGACGAGCACGCCTGGGCCAAACGCGCCCTGGCCGGCGATCCCGAGTATCAGGAGTATTACCGGATGTTTCCGGACCGCCGGCTGCCGGACGAGTACGACCGTTCGCTGCCGGAGGTCTTTCCCGAAGAGCGGCCCGGCGCTTTCACCTATCGCACGCAGCTCAAGAAGTGGGTCTGGACGACCTTCCACAACTATCAGTGGGACCTGAACTACGAGAACCCCGCGGTATTCGACGGCATGCTCGGCGAGATGCTCTTTCTGGCGAACCAAGGCGTCGAGATCCTGCGCCTCGACGCGGTCGCATTCCTATGGAAGAGGCTCGGAACCGACAGCCAGAATCTGCCCGAAGCGCATTGGATCATCCAAGCCTTCAACGCGCTCGCCAGCATCGCCGCTCCGGCCATGGTCTTCAAATCGGAGGCGATCGTCCATCCCGACGAGGTCAGCAAGTACATCAGCATGGAGGAGTGCCAGCTCTCCTATAACCCGCAGCTCATGGCGCTGCTGTGGGAGGCTCTGGCGACGCGCGACGTCAGCGTCCTGCGCCGCGCCATGCAAGGGGGCTTCGTGATCCCGCCCGGCTGCGCGTGGGTCAACTACATCCGCTGCCACGACGACATTGGCTGGGCGTTTTCCGACGAAGACGTCAGCGCCGCCGGCTTCAATCCCGCCGACCACCGCCGCTTTCTCGCAAGCTTCTACACCGGCCGCCACAAAGAGAGCTTCGCGCGCGGAGAGCCGTTCCAAGAGAACCTCAAGACCGGCGACGCCCGCATCTCCGGCTCGTGCGCCTCTCTGGCCGGGCTCGAGCTAGCGCTCGAGCAAAAGGACGAAGCGGAAATCGAGCTGTCGATTCGGCGCATCCTGCTGCTGCACGGCGTGTTGATCACCATGGGCGGCATCCCGTTGTTCTACTTGGGCGACGAGATCGGCATGCTCAACGATTACGAGTACGGCAAGGACGTCGAGAAAATCGGCGACTCCCGCTGGTTGCACCGCATCCGCTTCGACTGGGAGCGCGCCGAGCAGCGCCGCGATCCGGCCACCGTGCCCGGCAAGATCTACCAGGGCCTGCTGCGGCTGATTCAGTTGCGCGGTCAGAACCCGACCTTCAGCCGCGCCGAAACCGAGATCGCCGACACCGGCAACAAGCACGTGTTCGGCTACTTCCGAACGCACAACGATTCGAGCGTCTTCGTGCTCGCCAATTTCAGCGAGAAGCCGCAGCCGCTCGACGCCCGGCGCCTGCGCCTGCTCGGCCTGCGCAAGACCATGGTCGACCTGGTGGCCGGCCGCGCCGTCACCGCCACGCAAGAGCTGCTGGTCGAGCCGTATCAGCTCATGGTTCTGGCCCGCACGGCGTAATCAGGGTCTAAGACCCCTAAATCCTACGGAGTCAGCGGCCCGTCTCTCAGGGATACAATCGAGGGATGCAGGCGCTCGTCCACGTTAGGCTCAAGAAAACGGTTCTCGATCCGCAAGGCCGCACCATCCGTTCCGCCCTGAACAACCTAGGCTATTCCGGCGTCCAGGAAGTGCGGCAAGGCAAGTACTTCGAGATCGAATTGGCCGACGGCGCCGATCCGGCTCAGGCGCGGGAGCAAGTTGAAAAAATCGCGCACGATGTTCTGGCGAATCCGGTCATCGAGGAGTACGAAGTCGAGCTGCGCGAATGAGGGGAGGCCTCTATGTGCGGAATTGTCGGCTATATCGGTCCTCAAGAAGCGACGCCAATCATCATTGACGGTCTGCGGCGTCTTGAGTATCGCGGGTACGATTCGGCCGGCATCGCGGTCGGCTGCGACGGTCAGCCCTTCTCGGTGCGGCGCGCCGCCGGCAAGCTGAGAAAGCTCGAAGACGTCATCCGCCTGCAGCCCGTCGACGGAAACTTCGGCATCGGCCACACGCGCTGGGCGACGCACGGTCAGCCCACCGAAGAGAACGCCCACCCCCACCGCGACGCATCCGGCGAGATCGTCGTCGTCCACAACGGCATCATCGAAAACTTTCTCGAGCTCAAAGCCCTGTTGCGCTCCGAGGGCCACGTCTTCGTCACCGACACCGATTCCGAAGTCATCGCTCACTTGATCGACAAGTACAGCCGCGCCAGCGGCGTCACTCTCGAAAACGCCGTTCGCGAGGCGATCGAGCGCATCGAAGGCGTTTTCGCCATGGCCTGCATCTCGCGCCGCGACCCCGACAAGATCGTCGCGGCCCGCTTCGGTCCGCCGGCGGTCATCGGACTCGGCGACAACGAGTACTTCGTCGCTTCCGACACGACCGCGATCCTGCACCACACGCGCGACATCCTTTCGCTCGACGACGGCGACATCGCCATTCTCACCGCCAACGGCGTCCGCGTCATCGATTTTCAAGGCCGGCCCGTCAGCCGCCCGGTCCAACACATCATGTGGGATCCGGTCATGGCCGAGAAGGGCGGCTACAAGCACTTCATGCTCAAGGAGATCTTTGAGCAGCCGCGCGCCGTCCGCGAAACCACCGTCGGCCGCGTCAACCGCACCACCGGCCAGGTCTTCCTGGACGACATGGGCCTGACGCCGCAGCAGTTCGCCGAGTTCAGCAGCGTCACGATCGCCGCCTGCGGCACCTCGTGGCACGCCGCCCTGGCCGGCAAATTCATGATCGAGCGCCTGGCGCGGATTCCGGTCGAGGTCGACTACGGCAGCGAGTTCCGCTACCGCGACCCGATCGTCGACGACTCGGTGCTCACGGTCGTGATCAGCCAGTCGGGAGAAACCGCGGATACGCTGGCCGCGCAGCGCGAGGCGCATGCGAAGGGGTCTCCGACTGTCGCCATCTGCAACGTGCTCGGGTCGATGATCACTCGCGAGGCCGCCGGACGCATCCACACCCACGCCGGCCCCGAGATCGGCGTCGCCTCGACGAAAGCCTTCACCTCGCAGCTCGCCGCGCTGTTCTTGTTCGCGCTCCATCTGGCGCAGTCGCGCCACACGCTCTCTGCCGAGGAGTCGCAAGAGCTCGTGCAACAGCTCTTCGTCGTGCCGAACCAGATCGAAGAAGCGCTCGCCGTCGATGCGGTCTGCGAAGAGCTGGCGAAGAAGTATCACAAGGTGACCGACTTCCTGTTCCTCGGGCGCGGCATCCACTACCCCATTGCGCTCGAGGGCGCGCTGAAACTCAAGGAAATCTCCTACATCCACGCCGAGGGATATCCCGCCGGCGAGATGAAGCATGGTCCCAACGCCCTCATCGACGAAGAGCTGCCGGTCGTCGTCATCGCCACCTACGATCCCAACGACAAGGCCAGCCGCACGCGCTACGAGAAGACCGCTTCCAATATCCAGGAAGTGCAAGCCCGCCTCGGCCGCGTGATCGCCGTCTGCAACCGCGGCGACGAGCAGATGAAACAGATCGCCGAAGACGTGATCGAGATCCCGACGACGCACGAGCTGCTGCTGCCGCTCATCGAGATCATCCCGCTGCAGTTGCTCGCCTATCACATCGCCGTGATTCGCGGCTGCGACGTCGACCAGCCGCGCAACCTGGCCAAGAGCGTCACGGTCGAGTAAAGCGAAGCCCTCGATGCTACGCTAGTCGGCCATGACCCGCCGCCAAGCTCTGGCGACTCTGGCCGCCGCGCCCGCGGCCCAGGCGCTCGCCGCGCCCGCGATCGATGTCTGGTACGGCAAGCGCCAACGCTTCGGGCATCTCGGCCTGCCGCAGCGCTGGATCAACATCCTCGGCTCGGTCTCGCCGGCCGAGCGCATCGCGCAGCTCGAGTATGCCCTCAACGGCGGCGACTTCCGTCCGCTCTCCAAAGGTCCGGACCTGTACCGGCTCGCCTCGGCCGGCGACTTCAACGTCGAGATCGACCACGCCGACCTGGACGCCGGCGAGAACCGCGTCGTCCTCCGCGCCAAGGATCGCGACGGCGTTATGACCGACGAAACCGTCGTCGTCGACTACACGGCCGGCGGCGCATGGCGCCTGCCGTATGAATTCGACTTCGCCGACGTGACGAACCTGCAGGACGTCTGCCAGGTGGTCGACGGCCGCTGGCGGCTCGACAAGGACGGCGTCCGCACCGCTGACCCCTACTACGACCGCGTGCTCGCCTTCGGCGATATGAGCTGGACCGACTATGCCGTGACGGCCGAGGTGATCTTCCACGATTTCCCCGGCCCGCAGGCCGGCGGCGGCCCCGGCTTCGGCGTCAACCACGCCGGGATCACTTTGCGCTGGCGCGGCCATGACGATGACGGCCGCCAGCCGCACATCGCCTGGTATCCGCTCGGCGCCGCGACTGAGTTCACGCTCCAAAAGGACCTGTCGCAGTGCAAGTGGCGCATCATCCCCGGCCCTCCCGAGAAGATCGTCTACGCCGATGAGCCGTACCCGATCCAGCTCGAAAAGCGCTACTGGATCAAGGGCGAAGTGAAGACGATGCCCGACGGCCGCAACCGCTACCGCGACAAGATCTGGTCCCCCGACCGCAACGAGCTCGACTTCTGGGCGGTCGAGCGCTACGAAGATCGCTCGCGGGACTTCCCCAGCGGCAGCGCCCTGCTGATCGCCCACCGCAGCGACGTCACCTTCGGCCGCGTCAAGATCGAGCGCATCTAGAGCCCGTCGTTACGGACCGCGCAGCCTGCGCCCGGCGCGACCTCGTCCGGAGGACGAAGCAATGGAAAGCCCCGGGTCGAGCGTAGCGGAACCCGGGGTCCTAAAGCGCGATCCAAGACAATCTTTCCAATACTTTCCGTCCAGTCGATCCCCGGATTAAGCTCCGCTCGATCCGGGCTCGCCTACGCCCCGCTCGAGGCTGGATCTTTTCCGAAAATTGCCATTCCGTGCCGCTATTTGCCATTTCGTGCCATTCGAGCGTAAGTCCTTCCCCGTCAATGAGGAAGCGCCCGATTCCCCTCGATTCCACCTTAGCGGACCCAGCCCGGTGTTCGAGCTCATCCTGAACGATAAGATACTGATTCGAATAGGGTTACAAAATCGTCAAAGCTCGAACGCCCTGACGCCCGTGATAGCCTCGAAGCAGACCGAGCGCGCTCAGTAAAGGATCGAAGGCAAAAACGCGCCCTTCGGCTCGCTGTACAGCCCGCGGGTCATCAACGTCAGCGGCTGCATGATGCGCAGGCCGTTGTCGAAGCACCAGCGCAGCAACTCGCCGTTGCGAGTAGGCAGCAGGAAGCCGGGGCCCGCGAAATGGGGCGCCGCGCTGATCAGCGCCTTGAGGTCGTCATTGTTCTCGGCGACCGAGTGGCCGAAGAAGCTGACCCCGGTGGAGTAGCCCGTGATGCGGCCGCCGCGTTCGACGACAGTCGCGTCCCCTTGACCGATCGCGTCGGCCAACTCGCCGGCGCGGTCGTGGTCGTGGATGCGGCGGCAGAGCGCGTTGCAGGCGGCTTGGTCGGCTGCGACGGCGGGTCTGACGTCGTAGCCGGGGATTTGCTTCTCAATCGCCGGCCCCTGAATGTTGGAGATCGGCTCGCGAACGTCGAAGCCAAGCTTCGCGTAGAGGCTCAGGGAACGGTTGTGAAAGGCGGCCTGCAACAGCCGCACGGCCGGAAAGCCTTGCTCGTCCGCGCGCCGCAACACGTCTATCATCAGCGCCTTGCCGAGGCCGTGGTTCTGCGCGTGCGGGTCGATCGTGATCGGCCCCACTCCCGCCACGGCCGCGCGTTCATCGAGAAAGTTGCTGCCGATGACTTTCCCGTCGCGCTCGGCGACCACCGAGTAGAAGCCCGGGTGCGACAGGAGCATCGAGATGAAATGACCGGCGAACTCGGCTGACGGGATATCGGGCGGAAAATTGTGCTGGTTTGAGATCGCCTGGAACGCTTCAAAGCAAACGACGCCGCAAGCCGCGGCGTCCTCCGGTTTGCCCGGCCGCAGTGTCAACTTCATGAATCCGCCTCCCGAACGTCGAAAAGTATACCGTCAGCCGCGCGGAAACCTCCACTCCAGGCGACCTACAATAGGCCTTTCCCTATGTGGGGCGAGTGGCGCATCACGGCGATCATTCCTTGTCTGAATGAGGAGCAGGGCATCGAGCAGGTCTTGCGGCTCATGCCCGCGTACGTCGACGAGGTGATCGTGGTCGACAACGGCTCGACCGACCGCACGGCCGACGTGGCGCGCTCGCTCGGGGCCAAGGTGGTGCGCGAGGACGTGCGCGGCTACGGGCGGGCCTACAAGCATGGCTTCGCGCACGTGACGGGCGACGTCATCATCACGCTCGACGGCGACCACTCCTATCCGGTCGACGCGCTGTCTTACCTGCTCAGCGCCTTCGAGCATCTCGACACCGACTTTTTGAACGCCTCGCGCTTCCCGGTGCGCGACAAGAACGCCATGAGCTTCAAGCACAAGTTCGGCAACTGGGTGCTGTCGCTCGCCACCTCGATCCTGTTCTTGCGCTGGGTGCGCGACTCGCAGTCGGGCATGTGGGTCTTCAAACGCGCGATCCTCGACCGGATTCGCCTCGATTCCGACGGCATGGCGTTCTCGGAAGAGATCAAGGTGGAAGCGATCAAGCATCCCGACATCCGCTTCGAAGAGATCCCGGTAAGCTATTCGTCACGGCTGGGCGAGATCAAGCTGCAGCCCTGGCGCGACGGCATTCAGAACCTGCTGTATCTGTTCAAGAAGCGCTTTCAATTCTCACGGCGATGAGCGAACCGGAAGGCTACGGCAACTACGATCGGTTCGCCCGGTTCTACAACCTCTACTGGGCGAAGCGCTACCTCCAAGACGTCGAGTACGGCCTCGAGGAGAAGCTGCTGCCGCTGCTGCCGCCGGGCTCGCGCGCTCTTGATCTGTGCTGCGGGACCGGTCAACTGGCCGCCTGGCTGGCGGCGCGCGGCTTCGACGTCACCGGGATCGATGGTTCGGAAGAGATGCTGCGGCTGGCGCGCAAGAATGCGCCCGACGTCGCGTTCGCGCTGGCCGACGCGCGTGAGTTCGCGGTCGAAGAGCCCTTTGACTTGGTGATCTCCACGTTCGACAGCATGAACCACCTGCCGAGCCTGGACGATTTGGAGAAGGTTTTCCTGCGAGTGCGCGCGGCGCTCGCGCCGGAAGGGTTTTTCCTGTTCGACCTCAACACGAACGAAGGCTTCGAGTACGCGGGCGACGAGTCGTACGCGCTCTCGGACTCCGACCATGTCTGCGTCGTGGAAGCCAAGTACGACTCCAAGCGGAAGCAGGGCGCCTCCAAGATCACGGTCTTTCTGCCCGAGGGCGAGCTGTGGCGCAGGACGGACATCGAGATCCCGGAATACTGCTACAACCAACTCGACGTGGAAGCGGCGCTGGCGCGCGCGGGCTTCGATAATCCGAAGATCCTGCGCGGAACCGAGGACATGGGGATGCCGCACGGCGAGGGTCGGCTGTTCTTCCTGGCGCGCCCGCGGGAGTAAGAGCGCTCTATTCGGCAGCGGTGAAAGGAAACCTACCTTCGGCGGGCCGCGTCTTCCAAGCGGGAGCAGAGAGAGAGCGATGAAGTACGTACAGGCCGGGATATTAGTCTGCTTGTTGGCGATTTCAGGCTTGCTGTTTGCGATCTACCGCCAGCAGGCCCGTCCCGAGGTTGCCGCGGCGGACGTCGCGGAACAGACGCCGCCGGTCGACGCACAGGGCCCATTGCCGGTGGAGTTCGCGTCGCTGCCGCAGGAACCCGCTCCCGAGCCGGTTCAGCAAGCCGGACCCAAAGCCGCGGCCGACTCGAGTCGAACGCGCGCCGGCGCCCGCGCCGGTCCAGGCCGCCGAGCCTGAGATCGAGCCCATCGCCGTCACTTCGCCGCCTCCCGCGATCGAGCCGGTGCGTGCGGTCGTCTTGAACGAAGAGCGCCGCGCCATCGAAACTCCCATCGCTGACGCGCCGCCCATGCCGGCGCGCACGGTGACGCTGGAAATCGGCACGCCGATCCGGGTTCGCCTGAGCAACACCCTGTCGACTTTGCGGAATGAACCGGGCGACTCGTTTACCGCCGTGCTGGTCGAACCGATCGTCGCCGACGGGCTGATCATCGCCGGCAAGGGCGCCACGGTCGAAGGGCGCGTCGTGGACATCAAGAAGGCGGGGCGCGTGAAAGGGCTGGCTTACCTGGCCGCGGAGCTCACGACGCTGAACACCGACGACGGCCAGCAGGTGCGAATCGTCACGTCGCAATTCGAGCGCGAAGCCGATAAGACGGTGCGTGAGGACGCCGAAAAGGTGGGCATCGGCGCCGGCATCGGCGCTGTGATCGGCGCGATCGCCGGCGGCGGCAAGGGCGCGGCGATCGGCGCGGCCACGGGCGCCGGCGCAGGTGCGGGCACGGCCGCCGCCACGCGCGGCGAGCCGGTGGTGTTGCGGCCCGAGACGCGGCTCGATTTCAAGCTCGAAGAAGCGGTCGCCGTCACCGAGCAACTGTAGGCGGCGATAGCCGCCGCGCTACCATGCAAGTAAGCATGCGTACGGCTGTCGCTCTCGCTCTTCTGCTCGGCTCGGTTCCCTTTGTTCGCGTTATTCAGGCGCAGGACGACGGCGGCATGATGCCGCGTTGGGAAGTCGTCGAGTTGGCCGAGAATCTGAGCAAGCGCGTCGGCGAAGTGGAGCAAGTGCTGGCCGGCGTGGATCCCTCGAAGTGGGAAGGCGCCGGCGCGGCGTACGACGGTCAGCTCGACCAGCTTAGCCAGGACCTCAAATACCTGCGAGGGTCGTCGGAGGAGATGGCCCGCCGGCCCGAGAAGCTCTCGACGGTGATCGACACCTTCCTGTGGCTCGACCGGCTCAGCTCGATGATGGGGTCGATGACGCAGGGCGTCCGGCGCTATCAGAGCCCGGCCCTGGCCGATCTGCTCGAGTCGGCGCGCGGCAACTACGCAGGCGACGGGGAGCGCCTCAAGCTGTACATGCGACAGCTTGCCGTCTCGTCGGAAGAAGCGATGGAAATCGCCAACCAAGAGGCGCAGCGCTGCCGCTCGGAGCTGATGAGCAAACCGCGCTGACGGCCTGAAAAGCGGCTACTCTTCCGAGCCGCCGCTGCCGGCTACGAGGCGGCCCTGCTCGTCGAAGCGCATGCCCAGGCCGAGACCCATGGAGATGAGGATTTCCTTGATCTCGTTGAGCGACTTGCGGCCGAAGTTCTTCGTCTTGAGCATGTCGGCTTCGCTGCGCACCACCAGATCGCCGATCGTTTGAATGTTGGCGTTCTTGAGGCAGTTGTAAGACCGCACCGAGAGCTCGAGCTCTTCGACCGAGCGGTTGAGGTACTCGTTGAACTTCTCGACCTCGGCTTGCACCGGCGCCTCTTCGACGACGGCTTCCTCTTCGAAGTTGATGAAGATGTTCATGTGCTCGCGAATCAGCTTCGCGGCGGAAGCGACGGCGTCCTGCGGCGAGACGGCGCTGTTGGTGAAGACCTCGATGCTGAGCTTGTCGTAGTCGGTCATCTGTCCGATGCGCGCTTGGTCGACGGTGAAGTTGACCTTGCGAACCGGCGAGTGCACCGAGTCGATCGGGATGAAGCCGACGTCGTCGAAGTTGTTCTCGGCCGAGACGTAGCCGCGGCCCATCTTGACGCGCATCTCGATGTCGAGCGAGCCGCCCTTCTCTACGGTGGCGATGTAGACGTTCGGGTCGAGAATGTCGACCACTTCCGAATCGGCTTCGATCGCGCCCGAAGTCACTTCGCCTTCCTTCGCCTTGAGGGTCAAGGTGACCGGCTCGTCGGTGTGCATTTTCAACGGAATCTGCTTGAGATTGAGGAGAATGTCGGTGACGTCTTCGGCGACGCCGGAAATCGGCGTAACTTCGTCGGCGACGCCCTTGATCTTGACGGCGGTGATGGCGGCGCCTTCAATCGAGCCCAACAGCGCGCGCCGCAGCAGGTTGCCGATCGTGGTTCCGAATCCGCGTTCAAAAGGCTGCGCGCTGAAGCTGCCGTAGGTGTCGGACAGAGATTCGGCTTCGACGCCGAGTCGTTTGGGCTTTTGAAATCCTTTCCACATGCCGGTGTTCGCTTCTCCTATCGCAGCCGGAGGTCGTTGTTGCAGGGCGGCCCAAGGGCCGCTTTAGAAGGGGAGGGGGTCGCTTTGAAGTCTATCAATTGTCAGACCCTTTCGCCGGAACGCAAAGGCGAGCCCCGCGGGGCCCGCCGTAGCAGTTGCGGAAGAAAGGTTCGCTTTGTCGGTTCGCGCCGGACGCGGCGAACGTCATTCCACGGGCTCGGCTTCGCCCGCCGCCGCCGCTTCCTCTTCTTGCCGCTTGATGCGGTCTTCGCGGCGTTTGCGGCGTTCTTCGGCGCGCTTCTTCACTTCAGCGCCGAGCAACTCGATGATGGCTTCCTCGGCGCCGTCGCCCTTGCGCACGCCCAGACGCATGATGCGGGTATAGCCGCCCTGCCGGTCGGCGAACTGCGGTCCGAGCTTGTCGAACAGCTTCTTCACGGCGTTTTCCGACTGCAAGAAGGCGGCCGCCTGGCGCCTGGTGTGGAGCGTATCGCGCTTGGCCAGCGTGATCATCTTCTCCACTTGCGGACGCACGGCCTTGGCCTTGGTCACGGTGGTCTTGACGCGGTCTTCGAGGATGATGCTCGTGGTGAGCCCGCGCAGCAGGGCGCGGCGAGCTGAGCTGTCGCGCGAAAGTTTAAAGCCGCCTATTCTATGCCGCATTGCAGTTCTACCGTCCTTTGTCTCTTACTCGACCGCTTCGCCGCCTTCGGGCGGAATGAGCCGGCCTTGATCGTCGAAGCGCATGCCCAGGCCGAGACCCATCGAGGTCAGGATTTCCTTGATCTCGTTGAGCGACTTGCGGCCGAAGTTCTTCGTCTTGAGCATGTCCGCTTCACTGCGCACGACCAGATCGCCGATCGTTTGAATATTGGCGTTCTTGAGGCAGTTGTAGGAGCGCACCGAGAGCTCGAGCTCTTCGACCGAGCGATTGAGATGCTCGTTGAAGCGCTCGACGCCGGCGTCGACCGGAGCCTCTTCCGTCGCGCTCTCCTCTTCGAAGTTGATAAAGATGTTCATGTGATCTTTGATCAACTTCGCGGCGAGGCCGACGGCGTCTTGCGGGGTCACCGCGCCGTTGGTATAGACCTCCATGCCGAGCTTGTCGTAGTCGGTCATCTGCCCGATGCGCGCTTGATCGACGGTGAAGTTGACCTTGCGGACGGGCGAATGAACCGAGTCGATGGGAATGTAGCCGAGCGACAGATCCTCTTCAAAGTTCTTTTCAGCCGAGACGTAGCCGCGGCCGATCTTGACGCGCATTTCGACGTCGAGCAGGCCGCCTTCGGCGATCGTGGCGAGGTAAACGCCCTGGTCGAGAATCTCGACTTCCGAGTCCGCCTCGATGGCGTTGGAGAACAGCTCGCCGGCCTCGGTGGCGCGCAAGCGGATGGTGCGCGGGCCTTCGCTGTGCATCTTGAGCGGGATCTGCTTCAAGTTGAGAATGATGTCGGTGGCGTCCTCGGCCACGCCGGGGATCGGGCTGAACTCGTGCGAGATGCCGTCGATCTTGACCGCGGTGATGGCGGCGCCTTCAATGGAGCTGAGCAGTGCGCGACGCAGCGAGTTGCCGATGGTCGTGCCGAAGCCGCGCTCAAACGGCTGCGCGTTGAAACTGCCGAACTTGTCAGTCAGCGTCTCGGGGTCCACCGCAAGACGCTTGGGCCGTTGAAATCCTTTCCACATACCGGTATTCGCTTCTCCCTGGGTCAACGGCGGTTTCGTCGGAAACCGCCAAACGGGCGTCTCGCAACGAGACGCCCCGGAGTCGCTCTTTTTGATCGCGAGCAGCGATTCGCGCCGGTTAGCGCGAATACAGCTCGACGATCAACTGCGCGTTGATTTGCGTCTGATCCAGATCCTGTTTGCTCGGGGATCCGATGACGCGTCCTTCAAAATGCTGCGGGTCGACTTCCAGCCAGCCTGGCAGCAGCGAGGCGGCGGGGGTTTCCACTGCGATCAGGACGCCGCCGTGCTCGCGGCTCTTTTCGCGAATTCGAATGACGTCGCCCTGCTGCACTTCGTACGACGGAATGTCGACCTTGCCGCCGTTGACCTCGATATGACCGTGGTTGACGATCTGGCGAGCCATGCGGCGCGTCAAGGCGAAGCCCAGGCGAAAGATGACGTTGTCGAGCCGGCGCTCGAGCAGGCTCATCATGTTGTCGCCCACGACGCCCTTCATGCGCACGCCCTTCTCGTAGTAGCGCCGGAACTGGCGCTCCAGCACGTCGTACATGAAGCGGGCGCGCTGCTTCTCTTGAAGCTGCAGGCCGTAGTTCGACATCTTGCGCGGGCGGCGGCCCTTGCCGTGTTGTCCCGGCGGGTAGGGGCGCTTGTCGAGCAGGCGCTCGGACTTGGGATCGAGCGCCAAGCCAAGACGGCGCGAGCGGCGTAGAACGGGTCCTCTATTTCTTGCCATGATTGTGTTCCTCGCTGCCGGGGCCGTCAGACGCGGCGCCGCTTGGGCGGGCGGCAACCGTTGTGCGGAATCGGCGTCACGTCGCGGATCGACCGGACCATGATGCCGGCGCCGGCGAGAGCGCGGATGGCGGACTCGCGTCCTCCGCCCGGTCCCTTGACTAAAACCGTGACCGAGCGCAAGCCATGCTCCTTGGCGGCGCTGGCCGCCGTCGAACAGGCCTGCTGCGCCGCGAAGGGCGTGCCCTTCTGCGAGCCGCGGAAGCCCAGCGAGCCGGCGCTGGACCAGCTCAGCGTGTTGCCTTCCACGTCGGCGAACGTGACGATCGTGTTGTTGAACGTCGCCTTGATATGGACGATGCCCACGGGCACGTTCTTCTTCGCCCGGCTCTTGAATTTTTTCTTGCCCTTGCCCTTCTGTGCTTTCGCCATCAGTCGCCTCTGATCTCGCTCTTATCCGCTTAAACTTTCTTCTTGTTGGCCACAGTGCCGCGACGCGGGCCCTTGCGGGTGCGCGCGTTGGTGTGGGTGCGTTGGCCGCGCACGGGCAGGCCGCGGCGGTGCCGCAGGCCGCGGTAGCAGCCGATTTCCATCAGGCGGCGGATGTTCATCGCCACCTCTTTGCGCAGGTCGCCCTCGACCGCGCCCTCTTCTTCGAGCAGCGTGCGCAGCGCGGTGGTCTCCTGATCGTCGAGCTGGCCCATCTTCTTCTCGAACGGGATTCCGGCGCGGTGCAGCAGCGACTGCGCGCGCGCGCGTCCGATGCCGTAGATGTAAGTCAACGAAACGTCGGAACGCTTGTTGTCAGGGATGTCGACGCCTTCTAAACGTGCCATGGTGTTCCTTCTCTCAACCTTGCCGCTGCTTGTGCTTGGGATGCTTGTCGCAGATCACGCGCACCACGCCGTGGCGGCGAACGATCTTGCAGTCCTTACAGAGTCTTTTGACTGACGCTCTGACTTTCATTTCGTTTCCTTCCTCAAGATGCGTCCGCGGCGATCGTCGTAGGGCGAAAGCCGAACTCGCACTCCGTCTCCCGGCAGCAATCTCAAAAAGTCCAACGCTCGACGGTCGGCGACGTGCGCGAGCAGCTCGCTGTTGTCGGCCAATCTGACGCGGTACAGGGCGTTGGGCAATTCCTCCAAAATCGTTCCTTCGACGATCGTCTCCTCTTTCTTGGGCCTTACAGCGTCGTCAGCACCCACGGTCCGTTCTCCGTGATCGCGACACAGTGCTCGAAGTGCGCCGACGCCGAGCCGTCGACCGTCACCGCGGTCCAGCGGTCCGCGAGCACGCGGGTCTCCGGCTTGCCGGCGCTGACCATCGGCTCGATCGCCAGCACCACGCCTTCGCGCAGCCGCGGGTTGCGCATCTTCGGATCCACGTAATTCGGCACATGCGGCTCCTCATGAAGCTTGGCGCCGATGCCGTGTCCCACAAACTCGCGCACGATCGAGAAGCCGGCCTTCTCGACATGCTCCTGAACGGTTCCGCAGACGTCGAACAAGCGCGCTCCCGCGTGCATCTTTTCGATCGACAGCTCGAGCGACTTTTTGGTCACGTCGAGCAGCCGCTGCGTCTCGGGGTCGATCGCGCCCACCGGCACGGTGGTCGCAGAATCGCCGAAATAGCCTTCGAGCTGCACGCCGATGTCGATCTTGACGACGTCGCCCTCTTCGAGCACCCGTTTCTTGGACGGGATGCCGTGGACGACCTCTTCGTTGATCGACGTGCACAGCACAGCCGGGAAGCGGCGGCCGGCGGCGGGCACGTAGTAGCCCTTGAAGGCCGCCCGGGCCCCGGCTTCCTGCACGCGCTTGTCGGCCACGACTTCCAAATCCATCGTCGAAATGCCCGGTTCGACCATCTTCGTCAGCTCGTCGAGAATCTGCGCGACGAGGCGACCAGACGAGCGCATCTTCTCGAGCTCGCTGGGGGACTTCCTGATGATCATGGCCGGACGTTCCGTCACTTTTTCTTGTCGCTCCTCTGCGGCGTCTCCCGACCCGTGTCAGGAGGCGAACGAGCGGCGCCCGCGGATGCGACCCGACCGCGGGGTAAATCCTTCGTAATGGCGCATCACAAGCTGCGCCTCGATCTGATTGACGGTATCCATCGCGACGCCGACGATGATCAGCAGCGACGTACCGCCAAAGTAAAAGTTCACGTTCAAGCCGTCCAACAGCCAGCGCGGCAGGTTGGCGTCGGCCCAATCGCCGATCAGCGGCAAGTGATGAATCTTCACGCCGGCGATCAAAAAGTCCGGGATGATCGAGATCAACGCCAGGTACAGACCGCCCACCAGCGTGATCTTGGTCAAGATGCTGTTGATGTGGTCGGCTGTCGGCTTACCGGAACGGATCCCCGGGATAAACCCGCCGTACTTCCTCATGTTATCAGCCACTTCAACCGGATTGAAAATGATCGATACGTAGAAGAAGCAGAAGAACACGATGCCGACGACGTAGAGCAGCTCGTAAAGCGGCTCGCCGTATGAAATCGTCGAGAGCAGATTCGACAGATACGGGTTGTCGCGCACCACCAGCGACAGCGTCTGCGGGAACGACAGAATCGACGAGGCGAAGATGACCGGGATGACGCCGCCGGAGTTGACCTTGAGCGGCAAGTGCGTCGACTGGCCTCCCATCATCCGTCGGCCGACGATGCGGCGTGCGTACTGCACCGGGATGCGGCGCTCGCCGCGCTCGACGAAGACGATGAAGCCGACGATGACGACCATGAACACCAGCAGCAGGATGAGCTGGATGATCTCCCACTGGCCGGTCACGAACACGTTCTCGTAAAGGTTGCGGACCGCGTGCGGCAGCCCGACGACGATGCCGGCGAAGATGATCAGCGACATGCCGTTGCCGATGCCGCGCTCGGTGATCTGCTCGCCCAGCCACATGATGAAGGCCGTGCCGGTGGTCAGCGTGATGATGACCATCAACGTGAAGCCGATCCCGGGGTTATAGGCCAGGCCGGACTGCTGCACGACGCCGGAGAAGGCGATCGACTGCGCGATGGCGAGGATGATCGTCAAGTAGCGCGTCCACTGCGTGATCTTGCGGCGGCCCAACTCGCCCTCTTTCTGGAGCTTTTCGAGGGTCGGCACGACCACGGTCAGCAACTGCAGGATGATCGACGCCGTGATGTAGGGCATGATGCCCAGGGCGAAGATGGTCAGCCGGCTGAGTTGGCCGCCCGAGAACAAGTCGAGAAAGCCCAGGGCCGTGCCCGAAGCTTGCTCGAACAGCCGTTCGAGCTCCGCGGTGTTGACGCCCGGAGTCGGGATGTGTCCGCCGATGCGATACACGGCCAGCAAGGCAAGCGTGAACATGATGCGCTTGCGCAGGTCCGGTATCCGGAACACATTCAAAAAGGCTTCGACGAACTTGTTCATCTCGAATCGTCTCCGCCGCTGGGGCCCGCCGTCGGGCCGCCGGTCGGCGTTTTAGTCGTCCTTCTTCGCCGCTTTCTTGGCGGCCTTCTTGGTCGCCTTCTTCTTGGCGGCCTTGGGTTTGGCGTCCGCGGCGGGCGCCGCCTTCTTGGCGGCGGGCGCTTGTTTATTGGTTTTGGCCTTGGGCTCTTCGCCCTTGCGCTGATTCGCGATCTCGCGCGTGAAGTTGACCTGCGGCTCGATCAGAATCACCTTGCCGCCGGCCGCTTCGATCTTCTCGCGCGCGCTTTTAGACGCCTTGTGCGCGGTGATCGTGACGGCGCGGGTGATCTCGCCGTCGCCCAGGACCTTGAGGCCGTCGGCGAGCTTGCTCAACACGCCGGAGGCGAGCAACGACTCGGGCGTGAACTCGTCGCCTTCGAGCTTCTCGAGCCGCGACAAGTTGAGCACTTCGTATTCCTTGCGGAACAAGTTGTGGAAGCCGCGCTTGGGCACGCGCCGCACCAGCGGCATCTGGCCGCCCTCGAAGGCGCGCTTGCGGCTGTAGCCGGTGCGCGACTTCTGACCTTTTTCGCCGCGGCCGGAGGTTTTGCCCCAACCCGACCCCGGTCCCCGGCCGATGCGTTTGCGCGTGCGCTTCGATCCGGCCGGCGGTTTCAAGCTGCTCAGGTTCATTCCGTCACCTCGACCAGATGCGGGATTTTTGCGATCATGCCGCGGATCGCCGCATCGTCGGGACGCACGACGACCGAGTCGATCTTGCGCAGACCGAGATTCCAGGCGACTTTGCGCACCTTGGCCGGCGCGCTGATGGTGCTGCGCACGAGCCTGATTTTGATCGTTTTGCCTTCCGCCATCTGATGCTTATTCCTCTTCGCGCTCGTTTCGCCCGACTTAGATGTTGGCGATGTCCAAACCGCGCAACTGAGCGATTTCGCTTTTCTCGCGCAACTGCAGCAACCCGTCGAAGGTCGCCTTGATTACGTTGTGCGGGTTCTTCGCGCCGATCGATTTGGTCAGCACGTTTTGAATGCCCGCGGCCTCGACCACGGCGCGCACGGCGCCGCCCGCGATGGTGCCCTTGCCTTGCCGCGCCGGCTTGAGCAGCACGCGGCCCGAACCGAACACCCCGACCACTTCATGCGGAATGGTGTGCCCGAGCACGTGCACGCGGACCAGGTTCTTCTTGGCCTTCTCGATCGCCTTACGAATCGCCGAGGGCACTTCCTTGGCCTTGCCCTTGGCGTAGCCGACGACGTGCCGTTCGGGGTCGCCGACGACGACCAGAGCCGCGAAGCTCAGGTTCTTGCCGCCTTTGACGACTTTGGTGGTGCGGTTGATCGAGACCACCTGCTCCTTGAGGTTGAGGTCGGTCGGATCGATGATTTCTCGCTGAAACATACGGTTCTCTTGTCGTCTGCTAGAACTTCAGCCCGCCCTCGCGCGCCGCTTCGGCGAGCGCCTTGACGCGGCCGTGGTACCTGTGTCCGCCGCGGTCGAACACGACCTGCTCGATGCCCGCCTCCTTGGCGCGCCGAGCGAGAGCCTCGCCGACCTTCTTCGCGGCGGCGATGTTGCCGCCGTAGGAGCCCTTCAGATCCTTGTCGCGCGTCGACGCCGACACCAGCGTGCGGCCGGCGACGTCGTCGATCACCTGGGCGTAAGTATGGTTGAGCGACCGGAAGACCGCCAAGCGCGGACGTTCGGCCGCGCCGGCCATGTGCTTGCGGATCCGGCGGTGAATCTTGTGGCGAATTTCGCTTCTGTTCGGCGGCGTATACATCGCTTGCTCTCTTGAGTTCCGGCGCTACTTCGAGCCGGTCTTGCCTTCCTTCTTGCGCAGCTCTTCGCCGGCGTAGCGCACACCCTTCTGCTTGTAGGGGTCCGGCGGACGAAGCTTGCGGATCAATGAGGCGACGTGGCCGACCTGCTGCTTGTCGGCGCCGGAGACCTCGATCTTGGTCTGGCTGTCGATCTTGATTTCGACGCCCTTGGGCATCAGCACCTCGATCGGATGCGAGTAGCCGAGGTTGAAGACCGCCACTCTTCCGGCGATCGAGGCGCGGTAACCGATGCCGTGAATCTCGAGGTTCTTGGTGAAGCCTTCGGTGACGCCCACGATGGCATTGTTGGCGAGCGCCCGCGCCAGCCCGTGGTTGGCCGCGTACTGCACGCTCTCGCGCGCAAAGCTCACCTTGCCGTCCTCGATCTTGGCTTCGATGCCGGCCGGGATGGGCGCGGTCAGCTCGCCCTTGGGGCCCTTGGCCGTCAAAACGCCGTTCTCGATCTTGACGTCGGCCCCGGAGGGCACCGTAATCGGCAGATTTCCTACTCGCGACATGGCTAAATCATCAACCTCGCTCTAGTAGACTTCGCACAGCACTTCGCCGCCGACGCCCATCTCGCGCGCCTTCTTGCCGGTCATCACGCCGCGCGAGGTAGTCAAAATGTTCACGCCGAGGCCGCCGATGACGCGCGGCACGCGCTTGGAATCGGAGTAGACGCGGCGGCCGGGCTTGGAGACGCGGTCGATCTTCGTGATCACCGGGCGCGAGTCGGGGCGGTACTTCAAGTAGACCTTGATGACGCCCTTGCCGTCCTCGTCGGCGACGCGGTAATTGGCGACGAAGCCTTCTTCCTTGAGAATACGCGCAATCTCGATCTTCAGCTTCGAAGCCGGGATCTCGGTCTTCTGGTGCCCGGCGTGCATCGCATTGCGGATGCGCGTCAACATGTCGGCGATGGGATCGCTCAGCATTGTTCTTGTTCCTCTCGGCCTACCAGCTCGACTTGGTCACGCCGGGCAGCTCGCCCAGCAACGCCAACTCGCGCACGCAGATGCGGCACATCTCGAATTTGCCGATGTAGCCCCGCGGCCGGCCGCAGCGGCGGCAACGGTTGCGGTAGCGCACCTTGAATTTGAGCTTCTTCGACTCGCGTGCGATCTTGGCGGTTGTGGCCATAAACGTCCTCTTCGAATCCCTCTGTCGCGCTAGCTGCGGAACGGCATGCCGAAGGCCTTGAGCAAGCTCAGCCCCTCGGGGTCGGTTTTCGCCGTCGTGACCAGCGTGATGTTCATACCCTTGACCTTGTCGACCTTGGAGTAATCGATCTCCGGAAAGATCGTGTGCTCCTTGACGCCCAGCGTGTAGTTGCCGCGGCCGTCGAAGGCTTTCGGCGGAATGCCGCGGAAATCGCGCACGCGGGGCAGCGCGATCGAAATCAAACGGTCCAAAAACTCGTACATGCGGTCGCCGCGCAGCGTGACCGTGCAGCCGATCGGCATGCCTTCGCGCAGCTTGAAGGCGGCGATCGACTTGCGCGCCTTGGTGACGACCGGCTTCTGGCCGGCGATGGCGGCCAGCTCTTCGGCCGAGCCGTCGATCAGGCGCGCATTCTGCGTCGCTTCGCCCAAGCCCATGTTGAGCTTGATGGCGACCAGGCGCGGCACCGCCATGGGGCTCGAGTAGCTGAACTCCTTATGGAGCGCCCCGGCGATCTCTTCGTTATATTTGCTTTTCAACCTCGGCGTCGGCATTTGGTCGTCCTAAATCTCTAGCTCTTCACGGGCCGCTTCTTCTTCTCGAGCGGCTTGTCGCACTTCGAGCAAATGCGGGTCTTCGTTCCGTCCTTGGCGACTTCCATCCCGATCCGCACCGGCCCGCAGTCGGGGCACACGATCATGACGTTCGACAGGTCGAAGAACGCTTCGCTCTCGGCGATGCCGCCCTTGATCTGACGCGCGGGATTGGGCCGCACGTGCTTCTTGATCATCATGGCGTGCTCGACCAGGATGCGGCCTTTCCTACGGTCGATGTCGAGCACCCGTCCGCGCTTGCCCTTGTCGCGGCCCGTGATGACCTCGACGGTATCGTCGCGGACCAGGCGGGTCTTGGTTCTCTGTTGAGTTGCGGCCATTTCCTACGTTCCCTGTTTAGAGCACTTCCGGCGCAAGCGAGACGATTTTCATGAATCGCTTGTCGCGCAGCTCGCGAGCGACGGGCCCGAACACGCGGGTGCCGATCGGCTCGCCCAAATCGTTGACCAGAACGGCGGCGTTCTGATCGAAGCGAATGTATGTGCCGTCCTTGCGGCGCGTTTCCTTGCGCATGCGTACGATGACGGCGCGCACCACCTGGCCCTTCTTGACGTTGCCGTCGGGCGAGGCCTCTTTGACCGAGGCGGTGACGATGTCGCCCAGCCCGGCCTTTTTGCCCACGTCGCCGCCGCGGGGCAGAATCGTTTGCAGCTTGCGTGCGCCGGAGTTGTCGGCGACGTCGAGCCGCGTTTGCATGCCAACCATTTGAGTCTTGCTCCTCTCGCTCCGAAACTCCTAGGCGCTGGCTTCGTCGGGCGCATCGCCCGAGCCGGGGCCCAGGTCGACTTGCGCGGCGCGCAGCAGAATCTTGTCGAGCGTCCACGTCTTGGTTTTCGACAGCGGACGGCATTCGACGATGCGGACGCGATCGCCGAGGCGCGCCTCGCCGGTCTCGTCATGCGCGTGAAACTTCTTCTTGCGGCTCACGATGCGGCGGTAGAGCGGATGCGCCACGCGGCGCGTCACCTCGACCACGATGGTCTTCTGCATCTTGGTCGACACCACTTCGCCGACCTGAGTTTGCTTATGCGGCTTTGCTTCTTCGCTCATCTCGCCTACGCTCCCGCCCTTTCGCCGCGCACCGTCAGCAAGCGCGCCAAATCCTTCTTGACCTGGTGATACTTTTTGAGGCCGTCCACCTGGCCCATCGAGAGCTGAAACTTCAGACGGAACATCTGCTCGCGCATCTCGCGCTCCTTGAGGTCCAGCTCGACGGCGTCGAGGTTTCTCAATTCTTCGGCTGTCACAGCGTCAGCTCCCCGGCCTCGCGGCTCACGAATTTGACTGGGATCGGCAGCTTTTGCGCGGCCAGCGCCATGGCGCTCTTCGCCAAAGCTTCCGGCACTCCCTCGAGCTCGAACATCATTTTGCCCGGCTTGACGACGGCGACCCAGCCCTCCGGCGCGCCCTTGCCTTTACCCATGCGGACTTCGGCCGGCTTCTTGGTGATCGGCTTGTGGGGGAAGATGCGAATCCACAGCTTCGCCCCGCGCTTGACGTGACGGGTGATGGCCACGCGCGCCGCTTCGATCTGCCGGTCGGTGATCCAGGCCGGCTCGAGAGCCTTCAGCCCGAATTCGCCGAAATCGAGGCTGCTGCCGCGATAGGCCTTGCCGCGGCGCTTGCCGCGGTGGACCTTGCGGTGCTTCACCTTTTTGGGCATCAACATAGCGATCTATCCTCTTCCTTCTCGCCTCGCGCCTTGTCTCACGACGACGATCCTTCGTCCGGTCCGCCGCCCGAGGGCGCGGTCGGCGGCCGCAAAGGTCCGCCCGCTTGCTGCGGCCCCGGGGCCGTCTCGGCCGGCGGCGTCACAGGCTGAGCGGCCGGCGCCGTCTGCGCGGGAGCCGCTTGAGGCGGCTGCTGTTGAGGCGGTTGCTGCTGGGCGGTTGCTGTCCGCCCATCGGCGGCTGGCCCTGCGGACGGCCGCCGCCGCGCGAAGCGGGGCGCTCGCGGCGACGCGGCGCATCGAGTTCCTCGGTCGACTTACCGTCGATGATCTCGCCCTTGTAAATCCAGCACTTGACGCCGATCACGCCGTAGGTCGTGCGCGCTTCGGTGAAGCCGTAGTCGATGTCGGCGCGCAGCGTCTGCAGCGGCAAACGGCCCTGCAGATACCACTCCTTGCGCGCGATCTCGTTGCCGTTCAGGCGGCCGGCCACCCAGATCTTGATGCCCTTGCAGCCGAAGCGCAGCGCCGAGTCGACCGCCTTCCGCATCGCACGGCGAAACGCCACGCGCTTTTCGATCTGGATCGCCACCGATTCGGAGACCAATTGAGCGTCGAGCTCGGGCCGGTGCACCTCTTGGATGTCGATGTAGATCTCGCGCTTGGTCTTGTTCTGCAGGTCGAGCTTGAGCTTCTCGATCTCGGCGCCGCGGCGGCCGATGATGATGCCGGGGCGCGCGGTGCGGATCGTCACGCGCAGCTTGTTGCCGGGCCGGTCGAGCTCGATCGAGCTGATGCCGGCCGCGCGCAGGCGCGAACGCAACTGATCCTTGATCGCGAGGTCTTCAGCGACCAAGTCGGCGTAGCCGGCGCCGGCGAACCAGCGCGAACGCCAGTTCTTCGTGTAGCCCAGCCGGAACCCGTAGGGATGTACTTTTTGACCCATCGCTTACTCTTCCGTTTCCTCGATCTCGTCGACCTCGACCTGGCCGTCCGAGACGCTCACGACGATGTGGCTCAGGCGGTGCAGGTAGCGAAAGGCGCGGCCCATCGGCGCCGGACGCAGCCGCTTGAGGCGCGGCCCCTCGTTGACGTAGGCGGCGGTCACCGTCAAATCGTCGACATCGACCTCGCCGAGGTCCTCGGCGTTGGCGACCGCCGATTGCAGCACCTTCGCCACCGTCGGCGCGATCGCCTTGTTGGTCGTTCTGAGCGTCGTCAGCGCCTGCTCCACGGGCAACCCGCGGATCAGGTCGATCACCAGACGCGCCTTTTGCGGGGAAACCCGCACATACATTGCTTTTGCCGTGGCCGTCATCGCTTTACTTGCTCTTCGCGCCGGCGTGTCCGCGGAAAGTCCGCGTCGCCGCAAACTCGCCCAACTTATGGCCCACCATGTTCTCGGTGATGAACACCGGAATGAACTTGCGGCCGTTGTGGACCGCGATCGTCTGATTCACCCACTCGGGCAGGATCGTCGAACGCCGCGACCACGTCTTGATCACCTTGCGGTCGCTGGTCTCGATCGCTTTCTGGATCTTGACGTCCAGATGCTCGTCGTAGAACGGACCTTTTTTCAGGGATCGACTCATAACCTAGATCTCGCTCCTAGCCATGCTTCTTCGTGCCGCGCCGGGTCTGAATGAACTTGTCGGTGCGCGGATTGTTACGCGTCTTATACCCGCGCGTAGGCTGTCCCCAAGGCGTGACCGGGTGACGGCCGCCGGAGGTGCGGCCCTCGCCGCCGCCGTGCGGGTGGTCGACCGGATTCATCGTGACGCCGCGGTTGTGCGGGCGGCTGCCCAGCCAGCGCGCGCGTCCCGCCTTGCCGAGCTTCTCGTTGCCGTGATCGACGTTGCCGACCGAGCCGACCGTCGCCATGCAGTCCGTCAACACGCGGCGCACTTCGCCCGAAGGGCAGCTTGAGCAGCGCGTAGTCGGCTTCCTTGGAAACCAGCCGGATCTCGGCGCCGGCGGCGCGGCCCATCTGGCCGCCCTTGCCGGGGCGCAGCTCGACGTTGTGCACCAGCGTGCCGGGCGGGATCAGCCGCAGCGGCAGGGCGTTGCCCACCAGAATGTCGGCGCCTTCGCCGGCGACGATCGTCATGCCGACCTTCAGGCCCACCGGCTGCAGGATATAGCGCTTCTCGCCGTCGTTGTAATGCAGCAGCGCGATGTTGGCCGAGCGGTTCGGGTCGTACTCGATCGACGCCACCTTGGCGGGTACGCCGACCTTGTCGCGCTTGAAGTCGATCTTGCGGTAGCGCCGCTTGTGGCCGCCGCCGCGGAACCAGCTCGTGAGCTGCCCCGTGTTGTTGCGGCCGCCCGACTTCGACAGCTTCTCGACCAACGGCGCGTGCGGACGATCGGTGGTGATCTCCTCGCGCGTAACAGTGGTCTGGAACCTGCGCGTCTTCGTGGTCGGTCTGTAGGTTTTGATGCCCATTCTTGTTCCCTAGAGCCCTAGACCTGGGCGTACTCGACCATCTTTTGGCCTTCCGCGAGCTTCACGTAGGCCTTCTTCCAGTTCGGTCTGTAGCCGAAATAGCGCCCGCGGCGGCGCAGCTTGCCTTCGTAATTCGCCGTGCGCACCTCGGCGACCTTCACCTTGAACACCGTCTGCACGGCGTTTTTGATGTCGGTCTTGGTGGCGTCGGGGTGCACGCGGAAGCAAAGCGTTTGCTCGAGCGCGCGAATCGTCTCGGATTTCTCCGTCACGACCGGTCCTTGAAGAACGTCGTAGAAATTCATTTCAACGCCTCGCAGCAGTTTTCCACCGTCTCTTGCGAGAACACGATCGTCTCGGCGCCGAGCAGGTGGTAGGGGTGCATGTCGCGGCTCGTGAGCAGCGTCACGCCCGGCAGGTTGCGGCTCGAAAGCGCCAGGTTGCGGTTCGCGCCGTTGTCGATCAGCAGCACTTTGCCGGCGACCTCGAGCTTGGCGAGCAGAGCGTCGAAGTCGCGCGTCTTGTGGCTGTCGAGCACGAACTCCTTGACCACCTTGACGGCGCCGTCGTTGAGCTTCGCCGTCAACGCCGAGCGCAGCGCGCCCAGCAGCATCTTCTTCGGCAGCTTATAGGCGTAGCTGCGCGGCTGCGGCCCGTGGACCGTGCCGCCGTGACGCCAGATCGGCGAGCGGATCGAGCCCATGCGGGCGCGGCCGGTGCCCTTTTGCTTCCACAGCTTGCGGCCCGAGCCGCGCACTTCGCCGCGGCCCTTGGTCTTGTGCGTGCCGGCGCGGCGCGAGGCCAGATAGTGCGTGACCACCTGATGCAGCAGCGCTTCCGACACTTCCGCCCCGAACACCTCGTCCGCCAGATCGACCGTGCCGACTTTCTTGTTGCTTAAATCAACGACATCGATTTGCGGCATGTCTACCTCTTTTCCGATCGGCGCACGGTGACGTAGGCGCCGTTGTGGCCCGGCACGGCGCCGCGGACCAGAATCAAGTTGTCTTCCTCGACGACCTCGAACACCTCGAGCCCGATCGCGGTGATCCGCTTGCCGCCGGTGCGGCCGCCCATGCGCACGCCCTTGAGCACGCGCGAGGGGTACGAACTCTGGCCGATCGAGCCCGGCACGCGGTGCGTCATCGAGCCGTGCGTGTCCGGTCCGCCGGCGAAGCCGTGGCGCTTGATCACGCCTTGAAAGCCCTTGCCCTTGGACGTGCCGATCACGTCGATGCGCTCTTGGGGCTTGAACTCGCCTGCAAGGATGCGGTCGCCGGCCTTGTACTCGGCGTCGCCCGCGATGCGGAATTCCTTGACGTAGCGCGCGGCCTCGACGCCCGCTTTCTTGAAGCGGCCGGCGTCGGGCTTGTTCACACGGCTTTCCTTGATGAATTCGACCAGGCCAATCTGCACGGCCTCGTAACCGTCCTTCTCGGTGGTCTTGCGCTGCACGACGACGCAAGGGCCGGCTTGCAAGACGGTCACCGGCACGACGCGCCCTTGGGCGTCGAAGACCTGCGTCATGCCGATTTTTTTGCCTAGAATTCCCGGGGCCACAGCTTCACCTTTCCTTCTTCAGCGCGTGCCAGTCCGCGCCGAGCCTTACTTGCCGAACGCTTTGATCTCGACATCGACGCCCGCCGGCAGGTCGAGCCGCATCAAGGCGTCGACCGTATCCTGGGTGGGCTCGAGAATGTCGAGCAGGCGCTTGTGCGTGCGAATCTCGAACTGCTCGCGCGAGCGCTTGTCGGTGTGCGGCGAGCGCAGCACCGTGTATTTGTTCTTGACGGTCGGCAGCGGGATCGGTCCCGCCACCGTCGCCTCGGTCCGCCGCGCGGTGTCGACGATTTCCTGCGTCGACTTGTCGAGGACGCGGTAATCGTACGCCTTGAGGCGGATCCGGATACGTTCTTTCGTCGCCATTGTTTTGGCTCTCGCCTTACCTGCTTATTCCACGATGTCAGCGACGGTGCCGGCGCCGATGGTGCGGCCGCCTTCGCGAATCGCGAAGCGCAGACCCTTCTCCATGGCGATCGGCGCAATCAGCTCCACTTCGATCGTCACGTTGTCGCCCGGCATCACCATCTCGGTGCCTTCCGGCAGCGTCGCCACTCCCGTCACGTCCGTCGTGCGGAAGTAGAACTGCGGCCGATAGCCGTTGAAGAACGGCGTGTGACGGCCGCCTTCGTCCTTCTTGAGCACGTACACCTCGGCCTTGAACTTGGTGTGCGGCGTGATCGATCCCGGCTTGGCCACCACCTGGCCGCGCTCGACGTCTTCCTTGTCCAGGCCGCGCACCAACAGGCCCACGTTGTCGCCCGCCTGCCCCTGATCGAGCAGCTTGCGGAACATCTCAACGCCCGTGATCACCTTCTTCTGCGTGTCGCGGATGCCGATGATCGCCACTTCCTCGCCCACCTTCACCACGCCGCGCTCCACGCGCCCGGTCACCACCGTCCCGCGCCCCGAAATCGAGAACACGTCCTCGACCGGCATCAAAAACGGCTTGTCGATGTCGCGCTCCGGCGTCGGTATGTACTCGTCGACCGCCTTCATCAGCTCGTCGACCGTGTTCTCCCACTGCTCCTCGCCGTTGAGCGCCCCCAACGCCGACACCTTCACCACCGGAATGTCGTCGCCCGGAAAGTCGTACTCCGACAGCAGCTCGCGCACTTCCAGCTCCACCAGCTCGAGCAGCTCCTCGTCGTCGACCATGTCGACCTTGTTGAGCGCCACCACGATGTAGGGCACGCCCACCTGCCGCGCCAGCAGGATGTGCTCGCGCGTCTGCGGCATCGGCCCGTCGGTCGCCGCCACCACCAGAATCGCGCCGTCCATCTGCGCCGCTCCGGTGATCATGTTCTTGATGTAGTCGGCGTGGCCCGGGCAGTCCACGTGCGCGTAGTGCCGGTTCGCCGTCTGATACTCCACGTGCGCCGTCGCGATCGTGATGCCGCGCGCCTTCTCTTCCGGCGCGTTGTCGATCGAGTCGAACGACCGGATCGTGTTCGTCGGATCGTGCTTCGACAACACCTTCGTGATCGCCGCCGTCAGCGTCGTCTTGCCGTGATCGATGTGCCCGATCGTCCCCACGTTCACGTGCGGCTTTGTCCGCGCAAATTTCTCCTTCGCCATGCTTCGTTAACCTCTATCCAAAAAAACTCTTATGCAACCGGCTTAGGTCGTGACCTTGCCTTGAACCTTGTTGATGACCTCTTCGGCGACCGAGGCCGGAGCCTGCTCGTAGCCGTGAAGGTGCATCGTGTAGCTGCCGCGCCCTTGCGTGCGGGAGCGCAGATCGGTGGCGTAGCCGAACATTTCGGCCAGCGGCACGAAGCCCTTGATGATCTGCGTGCCGCCGCGCATCTCCATGCCTTCCAGGCGTCCGCGGCGCTGATTGATGTCGGCGATGACGTCGCCCATGTACTCTTCGGGCACCACGACCTCGATCGACATGACCGGCTCGAGCAAGGCCGGCTTGGCCTTGTGAGCGGCGGCCTTGAACGCCATCGATCCGGCGACCTTGAAGGCGATTTCCGAGCTGTCGACCTCGTGATAGGTGCCGTCGTAGAGCTCGACCTTGATATTGGTGAGCGGATAGCCGGCGAGCACGCCGCCTTCCATCGCTTCCTTGATGCCCGCCTCGACCGGCCCGATGTATTCCCTGGGAATCGCGCCGCCGGTGATCGAGTTGACGAACTCGAAGCCGGAATGCTCGCCGCCCGCCTCGAGCGGCTCGATGCGGATCTTGCAGTGGCCGTACTGACCGCGGCCGCCGGATTGGCGCACGAAGCGGCCCTCGGCCTCGGCGGGACGCGTGATCGCCTCGCGATAGGCGACCTGCGGCCGGCCCACGTTCGCCTCGACCTTGAACTCGCGCAGCAGGCGGTCGACCAGGATCTCGAGATGCAGCTCGCCCATGCCCGACAGGATCGTCTGCGCGGTCTCGGGGTCGGTCATCACGCGGAAGGTCGGATCCTCTTGCGCCAGCTTGGCCAAGGCCATGCCGATCTTCTGCTGGTCGGCCTTGGACTTGGGCTCGATGGCGAGCGAGAGCACCGGCTCGGGGAACTCGATCGCCTCGAGGATGATCGGGTGATCCTCGTCGCAGATGGTGTCGCCGGTCTGGACGGTCTTGAGGCCCACGACCGCGGCGATGTCGCCGGCGTGAACCACGTCGATCTCTTCGCGCTTGTTGGCGTGCATCTGCAGCAGGCGGCCGATGCGCTCGCGGCGGCCCTTGGCCACGTTGTAAACGCTCTCGCCGGCCTTGAGCACGCCCGAGTAAACGCGCGTAAATACGAGCTGGCCGATGAACGGGTCGGTGACGATCTTGAACACCAGCGCGGCGAAGGGCTCCTCGTCGGAGGCGTGGCGAACCAACGTGCCGCTGCCGTCGAGGTCAGTGCCTTCGACCGGCGGCACATCGAGCGGCGAGGGCAGATAATCGACGACCGCGTCGAGCAAGCGCTGCACGCCCTTGTACTTGAAGGCCGAGCCGCACAGCACCGGCGTGACCTTGAGGGCGATCGTCGCGCGGCGGATGGCGGCCTTGAGCTCGTCGACGCTGATCTCCGCGCCTTCGACGTACTTCTCGAACAACTGGTCGTCGTTCTCGGCGACCTTTTCGATCAACTGCGCGCGGCGCTCTTCGGCGTCGGCCAGCATGTCGGCCGGGACCTCCTCGACGTCATAGGAGGCGCCGAGGTTGTCGTCGTTCCACAGAATCGCCTGCATCTCGACCAAGTCGACGACGCCGCGCAGCTTCTCTTCCGAGCCGATCGGTATTTGGATCGGGGCGGGGTTGGCTTTCAGGCGCGTGACGATCGTCGAGACGGCGTGGTCGAAGTCCGCGCCGACCTTGTCCATCTTGTTGATGAAGCAGACCCGGGGAACGCGATACTTGTCCGCCTGCCGCCAGACGGTTTCCGACTGCGGCTGCACGCCGGCGACAGCGTCGAACAGCGCGATGGCGCCGTCGAGCACGCGCAGCGAGCGCTCCACCTCGGCCGTGAAGTCCACGTGGCCGGGCGTGTCGATGATGTTGATCTGGTGCTCTTTCCACTCGGCGTGCGTCGCGGCCGATGTGATGGTGATGCCGCGCTCCTGCTCTTGCGCCATGTAGTCCATGGTCGCCGCGCCTTCGTGCACCTCGCCCATCCGGTGGATGCGGCCGGTGTAGTAGAGGATGCGCTCCGTCGTCGTCGTCTTGCCCGCGTCGATGTGGGCGGCGATGCCGATGTTGCGATACCTGTCGAGCCTGACCTTACGAGCCATATGGGTTTAAACGCGCTCTCGAGCGCCCTCGTATCGAAGAAATCTCCTTTGCTCTCAACCCTCTCGGGCCTTACTGCTCCCCTCGGCGACCTCGCGGTCGACCGACGGCCAATACGCCGCCGACGCCTACCAGCGATAGTGCGCGAAGGCCTTGTTGGCCTCCGCCATGCGGTGGACGTCTTCCTTCTTCTTCATGGCGGCGCCGCGCCCGGCGGCCGCCTCTAAAACTTCATTGGCCAAACGGTCGGCCATGCCTTTTTCGCTGCGTGACCGCGAGTAGCCGATCAGCCAGCGGAAAGCCAGCGAAGTGCGGCGATTGTTCGGCACCTCGATCGGCACCTGGTAGTTCGCCCCGCCAACGCGCCGAGACTTGACCTCGACCACCGGCTTGCAGTTTTCAATCGCCTTCTTGAAAACCTTCAGCGGCTCGTCTTCGGAACGCTCGCGAACGGTCTCCATGGCGTCATAAAAGATCCGCGACGCGACGCTCTTCTTGCCGTCCCACATCATGTGATTGATGAACTTGGCGACCAGCGTCGAGTTAAAAACCGGATCGGGATCCGGCATGCGGTACTCGGCTTCTCTTCTGCGCGGCATGACTCTCCTTCCGTCTCCCGCCTACTGCTTCGGCCGCTTGGCGCCGTACTTCGAGCGCGCCTGACGGCGATCGGCGACGCCGGAGGCGTCGAGCGTGCCGCGCACGACGTGATAGCGCACGCCCGGCAAATCTTTCACGCGGCCGCCGCGCACGAGCACGATCGAGTGCTCCTGCAGGTTGTGGCCGACGCCAGGGATGTATGTCGTCACTTCGATCTGATTCGTCAAACGGACGCGCGCAACCTTGCGCAGCGCCGAGTTCGGCTTCTTCGGCGTGACCGTATACACACGCGTGCAAACGCCGCGCCGTTGCGGACATCTCTGCAGCGCCGGGCTCGCCGTGCCGAACTTCGGCGGCTTACGGCCCTTGCGCACAAGTTGGTTGAACGTCGGCATCCTTTCTCCCAAACACAGCAGGCGTCGGCGCACAAGCGACGGCAGGCCGCAAAATCCCGGCCCGCTAACGCAGGCGCAAAACGCCCTTCTTTTCTGCCTCGTTGAAACCCGCCGCCATAGCGGCCTGAGTGTCAGGCCTTGTCGACGACGCCTCGTGGATCCTTTTTCCGCATCGAGCCTTGCGGCCCGATGCGGCTTTTGCCCCTCTGTGAACGGCTGACCGAAGCTTCCGATTCAGCCGGCCGCCTCATCAAATTGCGTCCTTAATGGACGCAGCGAGACGGCAGCGGGACTCGCCACACTTCTCCTGAGGATATAGATTTGGTTGGCCCATGTCAACCTGACGGTGGTGTTTTCGCCTTTGCGAAATCACTCACCTCTCATTGTGTTCCAACAATTGGAGTTATTCCTCGACGTGCCCGTGCACCACGATGCCGACGAGGTCTCCGCCGGAGGGCAGGTCGAGGACCCAATACTCGTAGTCGTTTTGCCACAAGTTGGGACCTTCCGAGCCCTCGGGCAGTACGATCCGGGCGATCGTCGGATGCGGATTGCCGACCTTCTTGGTCAGCTTGACGAGGTCGTCGAAGCCGTAGTTCGTCGCCGGATCGGTGTCCCCGGCGGCGGGGGTCAACACAGCGAAGTCGCGGCTCGGCGCGACGCCCATGTGGTTGCCGTCTTCCGGGTGCAGCGCATAGCGCATCGTGTACAGACCCGGCGGGATCGACTGCTCGCGGAAGTCGGAACCCTGCTCGGGAAGCTTTACGACCGCGATCAGGGCGCCTTCGGGAATCGTGTCGAAACGGATGCCGAAGCCGCTCGCCGGCGTTCCCTCGAAGTCGGTCTTGCGGCCCCAGTAGGTGGCGACGAGCTTGCCGCCGCCGTCCTTGACGGCCACGCCGTCGGGGTTCAGCATGTTGGCGGTCGCCTCGGGAAGCCCCTCGGGCAGTCCGCTGACCGTCTCGGAGGTGTAATCCGCGGCGAAGGCCGAAGCCGCCGCGAGCAGGAAGCAGATGGAAAGGGATCTCAGTGTCCGCATCGCTAATCTCTTCAATTTGTGAGGAGATACGGGCGCGAGTGCGCTCGCAAGTCCCTTAGTATAGCCGACGCACGAGGCCCCTCGTTGGTTACGAACGCAAAGCGGGGAGCCGTCGTTCGGCTCCCCGCCCCGAGAGAGTTCAGATGTTCGTCACCGGCTTAGTCGGAGACGTGCGAATCGGGTACCGCGAACGTGCCCATGTAGACGCTCGAGCGGCGGTAGTCGTCGAGCTTCACGCCCATGCCCTCGCCGTGGAACGAGGCATGGATGGCGAACGCAGGCATGGCGTGCTCGAGCTGGACGAGCGGACCGTAGTAAATGTTGTCCATGTGGCACAGCGAGTCGTCCGCGTCGATCGGACGCGTGGTCAGCCCGACGATGTCGCCCGCCTTGAGAGTCGCTTGGCGCGCGTGCATGTCGCCGTGGAAGTCGAGCGAGATCGGCGCGATCTCGGTGCGCACCACGTCGCTGACCAACTCGCCGCCGGACTGCTTGGCGAAGGCGGTCAGTGCGGCGCGCTGCTCAGCCGAGGCCTTCTGGTCCAAGATCAGCATCGTCTTGGCCGGCAAGGGGCTCACGAAAGGATCGCCCAGGGTGCCGCTGGCCTTGACGACGGCGACGACCTTCAAGCCGTCCAAAGAGACGCCGTTCAACTCGCCGGCGTCGATCGCCCAGGTCATCACGGCGAAATCGCCCATGATGCCGGCTTCGGAGTTGGCGAAGCAGTGCGAAGCGTAGATTTCAGCGTTGCGGGTCTCGATGTAGTGGCCGCGAATTTCAGCCGCGGCGGTGGAAACGGTGATGGCGGCCGTGAGCACGGCCAGCAGGATCTTTTTCATTGCGATTCCCTCCGAGGGCTTGACGAGCGTTAGTTTACTACATGCTTCGGATTCGTCCAGGGGCGTTTCACGGGCGAAACGCGTCCGGGACGGAGGGAAATCGGCCGGCGGCGGCTGTTTTCAGGCTCGTCCGCCTGAATCGACGGCCAGCACCCGTTTTTGCTTCTGGCCCGCGGTGAGCCGGGGCTTTTCGCGCACGACTTGCAAAGAGCCCGCGCCGCGCCAGACGTCGGAAGCCAGCCGGCCCGCGGGACCGCTTTGGGCCAGGCGCGCGTGGATGGCGTCGAGGAGGCGCCGGTCGTCGACGTCCTCGACGGCCGGATCGACGGCGACGCTGAGCAAACCGCCGGGGCGCTGCCAGAGTTGAAAATCCGCCTCCGAGCCGCCCGCCTCCACGACGAGCGCCGCGACAATGCGGTCGAGCGCCTCGATCTCGACCGACATGCCGTGTTGCGTCAACCGCGAGGCGCTGCGCACGCCGCTCACAAGCAGGTCCATACCCAAGCTTGCGAAAAAGCATCCGCAGGCCCGACGCTCCAATTCGCCCAGGTCCCCGACCGACGTATTGAGCAGGATTTTTCCGGTCGTGGGCAGCAGGGTCGTGAACAGCAGCTCGCCGCCGGGACCGGGTATCGCCGCAAGCCTGTCGAGATAGACGTGCATTTCGTCAAAGCGCTCGCGGTGGGGGCACGCGACGGCGACCAGCCCGGTTTCTGTCGTGATGAAACGCGGGACCGCCCGCGCGCCGGTCGAGCGGATCAGGGCGGCGCTCGATTCGGCTAGCCTTTCGCCGCCGACGAACAGGGTGCAGCCCGCCAAGTCGTTGCCTTCGGCCAGCGCGGCTTGCGCGACACGAACAGCGGAGCTCGCGAAAGTCCGCAGCACGGCGGCCCCGCAGCCTCGAACCGCCTCGCGTAGCCAAGCCGCCACTCGATGGGCCTGATCGGGAGTGACCGTTTCCGGCCGTGGGACGCGCATGCCGGCCAGCTTGCCGGCAAGATTCGTGTACTGCCGCATCAGCGTGTCTCGGGCGCCTCTGCCGTCGGTGTGTGAAAACCACCGCGCCGGCGGCGCGCCCCGCCGTAGATCGAGCAGCAGATTGTGCATCCCGGCGATGCTGACTCGAGCGGGGTACCACAAAGCGGTCGGAGCCCCCGCCAGGCCGTACATGTCGTACAGCAAGGTCTCGTTCTCGGCTTCCTGCGCCAGGAAGCGCCAGTCGTAGACGACCTGGGAAGCGCGCGACGAAGTGCCGCTGCTGCCGCCGCGAATGCCGCCGCGAGCGCCGCGCGGATTATCGAAGTCCTTGTCGGCGGGCCGCAGCTCGACAGGGCCGCGCGTGACCGCAGCGCGCCCCTTGAATTCGTCGGCTGTGAGATAAACGCCGGCGTCGCGCAGCTCCGCGAGGGTTGCTTCGACGCCGCGAGCCGCGAGTTTTTCGCGGAGAGTCTCCAAAGGATAGCCGGCGGCGATCAGCAGCTCGCGATAGGGACTGCCCGGCACGGCGTATACCCCGCGCTGGAGCAGCTCGAGCAAGTTGTCGGCTCGTGAGGCGAGACGTCGCCGAACGCCGGCAAGGGCCTGCGATCGATCAACCGGCGCACGCAAGTAGGCGGGCAAGCCGAGAGCGAGGCGCCCATAGTCCGCCGCCTTCCGAAGATCCATCGGTCGCAGCGCCTCCGTTCGGCGTTATGAACGCGCCGTCGCCAGGGCGACTTCGTCTTTGACGCCGTCGAGGCACCGCAGGTCCAGGTAGCGCGTCGGCGTCCGGGTGATGTAACCGAGGCGCAGCATCAGGCGCAGAACGCGTTCCATGGGTTCTTTGTTGCGAACGCCGTCGAGATTGGGTTGATTCGACGCGAGCGCCTTGCGGATCATGCGAGGATGAACGCCGATGTAGCCGGCGGCGGTCTCGGCCGCCCGGTCAGGCTGCTCGGCGACGAATCGCGCGCCGCGCGCGAACGCGCGAACGACCTTCTCGACAATTTCCGGCCTGCTGTCCAAAAACTTCTGCGAAGTCGTCAGGCAGCATCCCGGGACGCCGGGCCAGACATCGCCGCTGCGGCGGACGACACGCGCCAAACCCAGCTCCTCGAGCATCGTGGCATAGGGTTCGATCATCGACGCCGCGTCGGCCCCCTCGCCGACAAACGCCAAGATCGCGCCGTCGCCGGACGGCTGGCGCACCTGCTCGACATCGGTCCAACCCAGCGAATCGAGCAGCCCCTGCGCCGTGAGGTCTTTCATGCCGCCTTCTTTCGGCACCGCAACCCGCCGGACTTGGTCAATCTCGAGACCCGTGCGCACCACGATGGCGGCTTCCTCGTAGCCCGATCCCGCCAGCACTTTCAAGGGACTGGGCCCGGACTCGGACGCGGCGGCGCGCGTCCACGGCATTACCGAAAAATGGGTGGCGAGCGCGCCTAGGCGGTCAGGGATCAACCACGCCGTCGGCTGGATCGAGATCGAGACATCGAGCCCCTCCTCGTTGAAGTAGCCTTGGTGAAAGGCGGAGTACGCGGGGGTTTGGCAAATTCCCCTCAGCAGGGCGAAGTTTAATTGCATCTCAAAGGATTCCCTAACCAGGTAACATCTTGCCCCAAGTCGACCCGCCGATGTCACTTTTGAGAGCCGGAAAAGCTTTGGGCGGCTACGCGGCGCGCCGCGCCGTGTGGCTCGCGCTTTGTCGACATCGTCCTTCAGGAAAGCCTCCCATCGTGATCCTGACGAGCCGCCGGAGCGGGGGAACTTGGCTCACCGATGCGCTGGCGGCTGAGGCGGGCTTGCTCTCGGTCCTGCAGCCGTTCGCGGTCGGCGCGAGCGATCCATTTTTGCGGATAAGCGGCCGACTGCCGAAGTCCCTCTACGAGAACGCCTGCGTACCGGTGCGACCCGACGACGAAGACTGGATGCAAGGCTTTCTGGCGGATGTGACGAGCGCGAAACTCGCCGTCGGCTGGCCGGCGAACCCGTTCAGCAACCGCTTCCACGCCCGGACGGATCGCGTGCTGGTGAAGCTGCACAACGTCAAAGCTTGGACCGAATGGATCGCCGATCGCTTCCCGTCCGCGAAGATCGTGCTGCATTTTCGTCATCCGATCCCGCAGGCTCTGTCGGCGATGCGGTCAGGCTGGCCGCTGCGCACCGAAGCGTATCTGCGAGACCGCGAGCTGATCGAACGAGGCTTGCGTCCGGAGCAGGCGGAGGCGGCTCGGGCACGGGCTCGGACAGGTTCCCCGCTGGAAAAGGCGTTGGTGAACTGGCTCGTCGAAAACCATGTTCCCTTGCAGGTTCTGCGGCGGGGCGACCTGCGGCCGAACTGGACCGTCACCACTTACGAAGAGGCGGCAGTGAATCCTGAAGCCGTGTTCGAGCGCCTCATCGAGCGCCTCGAGCTGCGCTGCGGAGAAGCCGTCAAGCGACGCATGACGCAGGCGTCTCATACGGTCTTCGACGATCGGAAAAAGGCCCTGATCGAGCGAGATGACGCGTCGTCGCGCCGACGGGCTTTGGTTTGCGGCTGGCTCGAGCGAGTCGGCGCAGCCGAGCGCGCCGCCGCCCAAGCTGTCTTCGACGCCTTCGATCTCCAATGCTATAGCGCCGAATCCGCCTTCCCCGGCGCCGAGGCGCTGGTCGACCCGCTTAGCGCGTCTCGCTTCGCGGAATTGGGAATCCGTAACAGCTCTTTGTAACAGTCCGGCTTGGGAAAATGGTGCGGCGGCGGCGGTCGTCGACTCTTTGATGACAAACATTTGTTGCTTGGGGGCCGGATACGTGGGCGGGCCCACCATGGCGGTAATCGCCCAAAAGTGTCATGACGTCAACGTGCACGTCGTCGACATCAGCGAGGATCGGATCGCCGAATGGAATTCGGACGAGCTGCCGATCTACGAGCCGGGCCTGGACGCGGTCGTCCGGGAGAGACGCGGCAAGAACCTGTTCTTCAGCACGAAAATCGACGACGCGATTCAGGCCTCCGACATCATCTTCGTCTCGGTCAACACGCCGACGAAGACGTACGGCCTCGGCAAGGGCCGGGCCGCCGACCTGCGTTACATCGAGCAGTGCGCACGACGGATTTCGCAGTCGGCGTCGGGTCACAAGATCGTCGTCGAGAAGTCGACCATCCCGGTGCGGACGGCCCATACGATCAAGCGCATCCTGGCGCATTCTCCGAACGGCGCGACATTCGACGTACTGTCGAACCCGGAGTTTCTCGCCGAAGGCACCGCGATTGCGGACCTGGAATGCCCCGATCGCATCCTGATCGGCGGCGAGTCGGCTGAAGCGATCGACCGGCTGGCAAAGGTTTACGCGCGGTGGGTGCCGCGCGAACGCATCGTCACGACCGGACTGTGGTCGGCGGAGCTTTCCAAGCTGTCGGCGAACGCCTTTTTAGCCCAGCGCATCTCGTCGATCAACGCCCTGTCAGCCCTGTGCGAGAAGACCGGCGCCGACGTGAGCGAGATCGCCGCCGCCATCGGCCGCGACTCGCGCATCGGGCCGAAGTTCCTGCAGGCGTCGGTCGGCTTCGGCGGCTCCTGCTTCCAGAAGGATATTCTGAACCTGGTCTACTTGTGCGAGCACTTCGGCCTGCCGGAAGTAGCCGCCTACTGGAATCAGGTCGTCAGCATGAACGACTTCCAGAAGGCGCGGTTTTCGCGCGCGATGGTCACGCGCATGTTCAACACAATGGCGGGCAAGCGCATTGCGCTGTGGGGGTTTGCGTTCAAGAAAGACACCGACGACACGCGCGAGTCGCCGGCCATCTACATCGCGCGCGACCTGCTGAACGAACGGGCCCAGTTGGCGATCTACGATCCGCGGGTCAAGCGCGAGCAGATGATCGCCGATTTGGAGGACGTTTTCCGCAACGATCACGGCGAGTTGAGCGAGCGGGATCGCAGGGCGATCCATGACAGCATCGAAGTGTGCGAATCGCCGGCCGAAGCCGCCAGCGACGCCCACGCGATCGCAATCCTGACCGAATGGGACGAGTTTCGCTCCGTCGACTACGCGGCGATCTATCAGACGATGCAGCGTCCGGCGTTTTTGTTCGACGGCCGCAACATCGTGGATGAAACGGCGCTGCAGGAGATTGGATTCGAAGCGCACCGCGTCGGCCACGGCAGATGGAGATAGAACTCTCCTGTTGGTGCGAAGGCTGGAGCAGAAACGCCCGCCGGGGGAACCGGCGGGCGTTTTGTTTCTCAACTACGACCCGGCCTCAGGCCCGCTCGTAGCACTTTCTCGAAGCCGTGCAGGTGTCCTCGTCGACCACTTCGCCGTCGCGGCCGAGTCCGTTCTGCGTGTAGGCGCACCAGTAGATGCGTGAGTTCGAAAGCTGCACCGTGGGATCGTCATCGGCGTCGATGAACATCCCCTTCCAGCGCATGGCCTCGCAGCGGTTGGTCAGCACTTTGAGGCCCGCTCCGCGGTCACGGCTCATCTAAGCGACCTCCTTGCCGGAGGCGCGCAGCACCGCGCGCTTGACGGCGACCATCGCGAGCTGCACCTTGTACTTGTTCTTCGACAGCGGAGTCGCGGCGGCCACGGCCGCCTTGCCCGCCGCCGCCGCGGTGTCTTCGGAGATCGCCTTGCCCTTCAGGGCGTTCTCGGCTTCAGACGAACGCCACGGCTTGGGCGCGACGTGTCCCATCACGACGCGCGCGTCGGCCACCTTGCCGCCCTTCATTTCGAGGGCGACGCTGGCGGCCGCGAGCGGCCAGTCGAACAGCGTGCGCTGGTGCACTTCGTAGGTCGCGCTGTCCCAGCTTCCGCCGGGAATCACGATCTCGCTGAGCACCTCATTGGGCTTCAGCACGGTCTCGCGCTCGCTCTCCGACGACGGGATGTGGAACAAATCCTCGACGGCGACCTTGCGCGAGCCTTCGGGACCGACGACCGTCGCCTGCGCGCCCAGCACGGCCAAGGCCGGACCCAGGATGGAAGCGCTGACGAAGTACGCCGGACCCTTGTTGCCCAGGATGGCGTGGTACTGGTTTTCGCCGGTCGGCACGAGCGACTTGCCTTTGTTCATGGCCAGCAGCCCGAAGCCGTTGCGGAAGTACCAGCAACGCGGGCGCTGCGTCAGGTCGCTGCCGAGCGTCGACATCGCGCGATGCTGCGGGCTGCGGATGCCCTCAATCGCCTGGACGAGCCCCGGGTAGGACTTGGCGACCTGCTTGTCGGCGGCGATCTTCGCGAGCGAAGTCATCGAGCCGATGCGCAGGCCGGAGCCGGATTTGGAGACGCCCTTGAGATCGGCGATCCCTTTGAGGCTGACCACGCGGGTCGGCGTGGTGAGGCGGTCTTTGAGCCGGCTCAGCAGGTCGGCGCCGCCGTAGAGCGTCTCGGTGACGCCCCAGTCGCCGCTCAAGCCGGCGACGGCGTGATCAACGGAGCTTGGCGAAAGATATTCGAATTTTTGCATTACGCCACGCCTCCTTTCTCGATGGCCGCGAGCACCTTGGAGGGCGTCATCGGCAAAGTGGAAATGCGCACGCCGAGCGCGTTCGCGACGGCGTTCGAAATGGCCGAGCCGGGCGAAATGGCGGGCGGCTCGCCCAGGCCGATCACGCCGCGATCGTCGTAGTCGCCTTGGACCATCTTCACTTTGAGCGTGCCGATGTCGCCGATGCCGGTCAGCTTGTAGAACTCCATGTCGGGGTTCAGCAAATACCCGGTCATCTCGTCGTAGACTCGCTCTTCAAAAAGCGCCCACGCGATGCCCATGATCAGGGCGCCGTAGACCTGGCTCTCGGCTTCTTGAAGCGCGATGATCAGGCCGCAGTCTTGCACCGCGACGATCTCGTTGATCTTCACGACGCCGGTTTCGACATCCACCGAAACGTCGGCCATCTGAACGCCGCCGACGCCGGAGTCGTTCAGCTTGCCGCCGTCGCGGTCGGGCTGCTCGCCCATTGACGTGACCGTCTTGGGTCCGAGCTTGCGGCAAGCTTCCTTCCAGCCGATCGACTTCGAGGAGTCGCCCTTGGCCATCAGCTTGCCGCCTTTGGCGACGATGTCGTCCGCCGCGACGCCCAGGTCGCCCGCGACGACTTCCTTGAGTTTCGCCAGGCAGTCGACGGCCGCGCGGCGGGTCGAGGCCGAAACGCCGCCGACCGTCGTCGAGCCGCCCGAAGCGCCGGACACCGGCAGCTTGCTGTCGCCGATGTTGACCGTCACCGCGCTCAGCGGCAGACCCATGGTCTCCGCCAGCACGGCCCCGATGACGCTACGTGTGCCGCTGCCCAGATCTTGGCTGGCCAGATTCGCCGAAACCGTTCCGTCCGGCTCGATGCGAACCTCGCAGGTCGAGTCGTGCGGACGGCCCGCCCAGGTGTGCATCGACAGACCGACGCCCCGGCGAACGGTCCCCTTGTCCGAGCCGGCGGGTTTGTACTTCTTGCTCCAGCCGATCATGTCGGCGGCCATGTCGAGCTCTTTGGCGTAGACGTCGGCGCGCGAAGTGTACCCGAGGTTCTTCTTGAACAGATCGATCGGGTCCATCTTCAGCTTCTCGGCCAAGTCGGTGACGGCGGTCATGGTCAGAGCCGCCGCTTGCGGATGGTTCGGAGCGCGCCAGGCGCGAGCCGGACCGGTGTTGGTCGAGACGTTGACGTGACGAATGCGCTTGTTGGGGATGTCGTCGAAGATATACGGCAGCGGCGGGCTGCCGCGGCCGCTGGCGCCGCCGGTCGACCAGGTCTCGGACTCGTACGCCGTGATCGTACCGTCCTTCTTCGCCGCCAGCTTGATGTTGCCGAAGTCCGACGGCCGCGCCCCGGCCATGGCGACTTCCTCGTCGCGGTCGAGCATCAGCTTCACCGGCCGTCCGGCGAACTTGGACAGCTTGGCGCAGGCGATGCCCCAGGTGTCGATGTTGAACTTCGAGCCGAAGCCGCCGCCCATCACCGGCGTGAACACGCGGATCTGGTCGGGGCTCACGTTGCCGATGCGTTCGTCTTCCGACAAGCCCTTGGCCAAGTCGGATGCGATGCGACTGACGGCTTGAGTCGAGGCGTAGACGGTGATCGTGTCGCCGGACCAGTCGACGACTTGGCCGTGCGACTCGAGGCAGCAGTGCGTGATCGTCCCGAGGCCGTAGTAGCCTTCGTGCGTCACGTCGGCTTGGGAGAACGCCGTGTCCGGATCGCCCTCGGTCTTGTCGACCGCCGGGGTGACGCGGTTGCCGGCTTTCTTGACGTCTTCTTCCTGCACCAAGTGGGGCAGGACTTCATACGACACGCGCACGGCCTCGGCGCAATCGCGCGCAGCCTCTTCGGTGTCGGCCGCGATGGCGGCGATCTCTTGGTACTGCCACTGCACCTCGGTTCCGACGTCGTTGATGACGGCGAACGCGCGGTAGCCGGGGATTTTCTCGGCTTGGCTGGTGTCGATGGCGGTGATCTTGGCGTGTGCGTGGGGCGAGGTGATCAAGCGCCCAAAGCACATCTTGTCGAGATTGCGGTCGTAGGCGTATTTCGCGGAGCCGCGAGACTTCCACGGACCGTCAATGCGGCTGTAGCGGGTTCCGATGATGCTGCGGTCGGCTTCGGCCGGCCAATCGTATCTAGTCGCCACTGGTGCCTCCTTTGTGAGCCGCGTCGTAGACGGCTTGCCGCAGGCCGACGTAGGTGCCGCAGCGGCAGATGTTTCCGCTCAAGGCTTTCTCCACGTCCGCCATGGTCGGCTTGGGCTTGGTGTCCAAGTAAGCCTTGGCGGCCATGACGAATCCGGGCGTGCAGAAGCCGCACTGCTGGGCGTCGTGCTCGACGAAATAGCGCTGCACGGGGTGCAGGTTCTCGTCGGATGTGCTGAGCGCCTCGATCGTCTGGATATCGTGGCCTTCGGCCTCGACCGCCAGCATCGAGCAGGAGTACACCGGCTCGCCGTCGACGATCATGGTGCACGCGCCGCACGTGCCGCGGTCGCATACTTTCTTGGCGCCCGTATGATCGAGACGGTTGCGCAAAGCGTCGAGCAACGTGACGCGCGGTTCGATCTCGAGCGTTTTGTCCTTACCGTTGACCCGCAGCGTAACGGGTACGGCGCCGGGGCCGACAGGTTCGGAACCCGCGACCGGCTCCGCCTGGGCCTCCGAGGTCAGCACGCCCGCGGCGCCGGCTGTCGCACCGGCGCCCTGGATGAACAGGCGGCGCGAGAAACCCTGTCGCTCCGGGGCGTTCGGACCTTTCGTGGTCTTGTTCGAACTCACCAGACACCTTCCTTGTTTTGGGGTTTTCAGAATCTTCAACGCGGCCGTCGGGGCCACTTGAAAATGCGCCCGGACCGCAAACGGTCACCACTATATCAGATGGACGGAATCGTCTAGACGTGGTGCTTGGGGGGCGGTGGCGATGCGGCGGCGTGCGTCTCAGTCCCGCACGAATTGATAACGGTCGATCGTCGCCGCAACGCCGCGCTGCGGCGCTTCCTCGAGCGTATCGAGACGCGCCACGCGGCCGCGGCAGCGCAGGCGCACCTCTCCCACCTCGGGAAGATTGAGGACCGCGCCCTGGAGGGTGAGCAGAAACTCGATCGGGATGCCCTCGCGCAACCCGCGTTCGGCCAGCGTGAAGTAGGCGCCGACGGAGCTGACGTCGCGCGTCTGTCCCTGCAGCTCGACCGCGCGGTTGCTCAGTCGCGTCACTCGGACGGGCAATGAAATGTCAAATCGCCTCGAGCGGCGACGTTCTCCGGCGGGCACATCCATATCAACTCACCGCGCCTACGACGCCAGCCTTAAAACACAAAGTGAAAGTATTGTATTACAACTCGACGAAACGCCCTACGTGGAATATTACTTCAAGCATACGACTTCGGGTCGGCCGTAAATATTGCCGGCTCGGCCCGATCGCCGGGTTGCGGCCGAGAACGACCGCCGGATATGATCGGCAATTCGTCCGATCCCGCGTTTGTCATGTCACAAAGTCCGCTCCTCGAGACCGACCTGCCCGGCATTCGGAAGGTCGGCCGCGGCAAGGTCCGCGATATTTACGAGATCGACGACAAGCTGCTGTTCGTCGCCACCGACCGCATTTCCGCCTTCGACGTGGTGCTGCCCTCCGGCATCCCGCGCAAGGGAGAGGTGCTCACGCAGTTGTCGCTGTTCTGGTTCGATTTCCTCAAAGACATCTGCCCGAACCACCTGATCACGGCGCAGGTCGACGAATACCCGGCGGAGCTGCATCGGTTCCGCGCGCAGCTCGAGGGGCGCTCGATGCTGTGCAAGAAGCTCGAGATGTTCCCGGTCGAGTGCGTCGCCCGCGGCTACCTCGAGGGGTCGGGCTGGAAGGACTACCAGGCCAGCGGCCAGGTCTGCGGCATCGACCTGCCTCTGGGCCTCAAGCAGTGCAGCAAACTGCCGGAGGCGCTGTTCACGCCGGCGACCAAGGCCGAGTCGGGGCACGACGAGAACATTTCGTTCGAGCGCGCGGCGCAGATCGTCGGAGCCGAGACAGCCCAAAAGCTGAAGGACCTGACGATCGAGATTTACGACGTCGCGGCGCAGCACGGCCTGGCCCGCGGACTTGTGATCGCAGACACGAAGCTCGAGTTCGGGACGCTGGACGGCGAGATCGTGCTTGGCGATGAGGCGCTGACGCCCGATTCCTCACGCTACTGGCCGCTCGAGCTCTACCGCGCGGGCCGCGCGCAGCAGTCCTACGACAAACAGTACATCCGCGAATACCTCGAGACGCTGGACTGGAACAAGACGCCGCCGGGACCCGAGCTGCCGCCCGAGGTCATCGAAAACACGACGGAGAAGTATCTCGAGGCGTACGTCACGATCACCGGCGAAGATCTGTAGGGCGAGCTAAATTTCGATCCGAACCGCTCGGCTGCAGCCTGCGGTCTGGTGATCAGCAAGCTTCGCGGCTCGGAAGCCCGCCCAGCGGCGCCCAGAGCGGATACACTGGTCGAATACGGTCGATTCGTCGGCCAGGCCTTCCGTGATTCCCGCTGAGCGGACGGCCAGGGCGTTCCATATGGACTTTAACTGGCTTGATCTGACGATCGGCGGGATCGTGCTCGTCTCCTTTCTCGCGGCTCTGCGCAACGGGATGACCCGGGAAATCGTGCGTTTGGTCGCGCTCGCGGCCGGGATCGTCGGCGCGATGTGGTTTTACGAGCGCGTCGCCATCGAGCTTACGCCGTACCTGGCCAGCGCGGCGCTGGCGAAATTCGCCGCGTTTGTGATGATCCTGGTGGGCTGCGTCATGGCCGGCGGCTTGATCGCCTGGTGTTTCGACAAGATCTGGGGCGCGACGGGCTTGCGCTGGTTCGATCGGCTGCTGGGCGGCGGATTCGGCCTGGTGCGCGGTCTGGCGGTCTCGATGGCGATCGTGCTGGGGCTGATCGCGTTCGTCCCGATCGCCGGCGCGGAGCGCGCGGTGGCCGAGTCGCGCCTAGCGCCCTTAGTGCTGCACGGAGCGCAAGCGGCGGCGTGGCTGGCCCCGGCCGATTTGCGAACGGCCTACTCGAAGAACTTCGAGAAGGTGCGCGAGGTCTGGTCGACACCGCCCGCGCGCGGTGTGCGCGAGAGCCAGGCGGCGGTCAAGACCAGCCCGACGACGGCGCCCTGAGGCGCTCGCTTACCAGCCCACGGCCGCGCCGTCTTTACGGGGGTCGCTGCCGCCGATCAGGATGCCGCGCTCCCAGTCGATGCGGATCGCCTGATAGCCGCCGAACGCCGCCTGCTTCCAGACCGGCTTGTGCCCCATCAGGACCAACTGTTGAGCGACGGTCGGCCCGATTCCCGACTCTAGCGCCACCTCGTCGCCCATCACGCGGTAGCGCGCCGCCGCGCCCGCTTCCTGCGGGTTCATCCCAAACTCGAGCATGTTGAGCAGCACCTGCGCGTGGCCCTGCGGCTGCATCCCGCCGCCCATCACGCCGAAGCTCAGCCAAGGCTTGTCGTCTTTCATTACCATCGCCGGAATGATCGTGTGATACGGGCGTTTACGGCCGGCGATCCGGTTGGGATGCCCTTGCTCGAGCGAGAACATGGCGCCGCGGTTCTGCAGCACGACGCCCGTGCCCGGCACCACCTCTCCCGAGCCGAATTGCCCCGACAGGCTGTTGATGAACGAGACGGCGTTGCGGTCGCGATCGACGACCGTCAGATAGACCGTGTCGCTGTCAGGCGGAATCCCAGTCGTCGGCTCTTCGGCGGCCTTTTTCGGATCGATGAGCTTGCGGCGCTCGTCGGCGTAGGCCTTGGAGATCAGCGTCGAGGTCGGCAGCTCGGACTGCTCGGGATCCGCCAACCACGCGCCGAGATCGGCGAAAGCCAGCCGCGTCGCTTCGATCATCGTGTGCAGGTACTGGGTCGAGTTGTGGCCCATGCCCTTGAGATCGAACGGCTCGACGAGGTTCAGAATTTCGAGCGCCGCCATGCCTTGGCCGTTGGGCGGCAGCTCGTAGACTTCGTACCCCTTGTAGTCGGTCGAGATCGGCTTGACCCAGTCCGAATGCTGGTAGGCGAGGTCGTCGGTCGTCACGGGCCAGTCGAGCGATTGGAAGTGCTCGGCCATCTTTCGCGCGAACTCGCCCTTGTAGAAAGCGGCGGAACCGCCCGCGGCGATTTGGCGCAGGGTCTTCGCCATGTCGGGGTTGCGGAAGACGTCGCCGAACTTCGGGCCCTCGCCGCGGCCTTGCAAATAGACGCGGTTGAACTCCTTGACCGCGGCGAACTTCGGCCCGTTCGCGCGCCATTCTCCCGAGATGATCTGGCTGACCGGAAAGCCTTCTTCGGCGTAGCGGATGGCCGGCGCGAGCACTTCGGCCAGCGGCATCGAGCCGTATTTTTCGATCAGGGTCGCCCAGCCGTCGACCGCACCGGGGATCGTCACCGAAAACGGTCCCGTCGACGGGACTTTTTCGAGCTCGCGCTTGTTGAAGAACTGCGCGTTCACGGCTTTGGGCGAAAAGCCGCTGGCGTTGAGGCCGACCAGCTCGCCGGTCTTCGCCACATAAGCCAGCACGAACAGGTCGCCGCCGGGGCCGGTCATCATCGGCTCGACGACGGCGAGCGTCGCGGCCGTCGCCACGGCGGCGTCGAAGGCGTTGCCGCCCGCGCGCAGAATCTCGAGCCCGGCCTGCGCCGCTTGCGGCTCGCTGGTCGCGACCATGCCGTTGCGAGCCACGACCGGCGACCGCCCGGCGGAAGCCCGGCCGTAAGGGCGGTCAGCGCCGACGGCGACCGCCGCGAAACACAGCAAGGCGAGCAAGGGCTTGAGCGTCATTGCAATCTCCACCGAAATCTCCACCGACACGTGCGGCAATTTTACATGCTAGGCTGACTCGCCTGATGCTTCGCCTCATTCTTCTGGCTTCCCTTCTCGCGGCCGCGGCCGTCGCGCAACCGCGCGAGGAGGCGGTCATTCGCCGGGTCTTGGCCGACCAGACGGCCGCCTGGAACCGCGGCGACCTCGAAACCTTCATGCAGGGCTACGAGAATTCGCCCGAGACCGCCTTCGTCGGCGCCGCGGGGGTCCGCAAGGGGTATCAGGCCGTGCTCGAGCGCTACCGCCGCGACTATCCCGACCCCGAGCGCATGGGCGAGACGTCCTTCCACGACGTCGAAGTCCGTCTGCTGACGCCGGACTGCGCGACCGTCATCGGCCGCTTCGCGCTCGAGCGTCCCGCATCGGCCGGCGGCCCCTTGGCGGGAATCTTCAGCCTGGTCTTTCACAAAACCGCCGCCGGATGGAAGATTGTGCTCGACCACACCAGCCGCTCCGACACGCCAGCCGCTACCGCGCCTTGACGCGGCGGCGGATATATACTGATCGGACGCCATGCCACGTCTGCTGCTTTTCCTCGCCCTTCTCCCCACCCTCGTCTTCGCCAAAGACACGCTCGACATCTACTGGATCGACGTCGAAGGCGGCGCCTCGACGCTGCTTGTCACGCCCGGCGGCCAGACCATCTTGATGGACGCCGGTTGGGCCGGCTTCGACGACCGCGATCCCAAGCGCATCGCTGACGTGCTCGAGAACCAAGTCGGCCGCAAGGAGATCGACTACTTCATCACCTCGCACTTCCACGCCGATCACGTCGGCGGCATGCCCGATCTGGCGAAGCTGGTCACGATCAAAAAGTTCGTCGACCACGGCGACAGCGTCGAGGCGAAATGGGACGGCAAGCGCGGCGACCGTCCGCGTGAGCTGTTTCAGAGCTATCTCGATGTCGCCGACGGCAAGCGCATGACGATCAAGCCCGGCGATAAGCTGCCGGTCGACGGCGTGGACTTCGAGTTCCTCGTGGCGGCCAGCAAGTTCATCGACAAGCCGCTCACGCCGGTCGCCGACAATCCGATGTGCGCGGACGCGACGAAGCACGAGCTCGACGACGGCGAAAACGGCAAGAGCGTCGGCTTCATCGTGCGCATGGGCAAGTTCGAGTTTCTCGACTTGGGCGATTTGAGCTGGAACTTCGAGCTCGAAGCCGCCTGCCCGAAAAACCTGTTCGGCCAGATCGACCTCTATCAGGTGACGCACCACGGCATGTCGATGTCAGGCGCGCCGGCCCATATCGATGCAATTCGCCCCCTGGTCGCCGTCATGAACAACGGTCCGCACAAGGGCGGCCAGGCGCCGACCTACCACACGCTGATGGCGACCGACTCGCTCGCGGACCTCTGGCAGATCCACCAAGCGCTCAACGAGCCCGATTCGCCCAACACGGCCGTCGACAAGATCGCGAACTTCGAGGACACAGCCGAGTGCAAGGGGCACTGGATCAAGGCGAGCGTGAAGCCGGACGGCTCGTTTACCGTGACCAACAGCCGCAACGGCTATTCGAAGACTTATCAGTCGCGCTAGGCGCCGCGGCCCAGGGTCAGGAGCCAGGTTTCGAGCTCGCCGGGAGCGTCGACCGTCTCGGTCCAATAGCGCCGAAACTCATCGAACAACTCCTGATCGCGCGCTTTGAGACTTTCGCGGATGCGGGCGGAGTCTTGCTTGGAGGCTCCCTCGGTCAACAGCGGCGCGGCGGCCTTGCAGTCGTTGATGTCCCCCAGATAGTCCTGCACCTTCTTGAGAGTGTCGATCAGCTCGTTGACTTCCGGTCCGTAGCAGGGAGCGAACAGCTCCAGGCAGTAGCGCAGTTTCTTGCCCTGGATGCGCAGCGGATGGAGCGGGACCCCCGGGGGGCCCTGCTCGATGGGCGGGCCCTGCTCGGCGGCCGCACGGCCCGCCAGGAAAAACGTCCGCGCTGCGTCGGGCAGAGTCGCCGCGGCGAAGGTGGCGGCGCGCGGGCCGGAAGCGCCGTTGGCGCGGGAGAACGGCGGCAGCCGCAGCTCTTTCCGCCACGCCGAGCCGGGGCTCTTTCGCAGCACCTTACGGACCTTCTTCTGGAGCCTTGACGCCGCCTTCTTGCGCTCTCGATTCAGACGCTCGACAAGCGGCTCCGCGGCGCCCAGCTCCCCTGCCGTCAAGCGCAGCGAGATATCCCGATCGCGGACGTCCCCGGCCGCTTGGCGAAGCTGCGAGAGCCTCTTGCGGATCGAGGAGGAGGCCTTCTTCGGGAACTGCCCCTTGAAAACGCCCAGGGCGCTGTTGAGTCGGCGCACCGCCACCCGCAAATCGTGGACCGGCTCGGCGTCAGCCGCTCGGGTCACCTGGTCCATGTCGTACACGAGGCGATCGAGCCGTTGTCCCACGGCCTTGGCTGCGTAGTTTTCCAGCCTGTCCTTGGGATCGAGGTCCCCGACGGGCCGCTCGTCTTTCACCAGGGCTAGCGCTGCAGGAGGGCGGTTTGAGTCAGACCCAGCCTCTAGCGCGGCGGATCGCTCTTGCCTCGGCGCCAAAACTCCAGAACCGGACATCTTCGAAATCGTCAATCCATGCGGCTCTCGGGAGCCGGCTTTGAGATGACGTACCAAACCCGTACGTCCCGGCTCCGGGAGTAGCACGTTCTGTGCCGATCATACGTCCCTGGGCGCCGTAAAACAGAATCTCACAGCGGCGTTGCTACACTTCGAGCTAGATGGATTTCGAGCTTCTCGTCTTCGACCTCGACGGCACCCTGATCGATTCCGAGCTCGACCTGGCGCACTCGGTGAACGCCGTGCGCGCCTCGATGGGCCTCGACCGGCTCGAGATTCCCGTCATCGCGACCTACGTCGGCGACGGGGCGCCGATGTTGATCCGTCGGGCGCTGGGCCCTGACGCCAGCGACAGCGCGGTGGAGCAAGGATTGGCCTTCTTCCTGCGCTACTACGGCGAGCACATGCTCGACAACACGGTGCTGTATCCGGGAGTGGCGGAGTCGCTGGACGCCTTTCGCGCCGCGGGCCTCCAAATGGCGGTGCTCACCAACAAGCCCGAGCGCTTCTCGCAGCGCATCATCTCAGGGCTCGAGCTCGACGACCATTTCTTCGCGATCTTCGGCGGCAACACATTCGAAACCAAGAAGCCGGACCCCGAGGGTCTGCTCAAGCTGATCGACCAGGCCGGCGCGTCACGCGAAACCACCCTGATGGTGGGTGACAGCTCGGTCGACATTCTGACCGCGCGCAACGGGGGGACGGCGAGTTGCGGGGTCACCTACGGATTGCGGCCGGAGTCGCTCGACCAGCACCCCCCCGACATGCTGGTCGACTCGATGCCCGAGCTTGCGACCAGGATCGGAGTGCAACGTCGGCGCCGCCCCGAGGGCCGGCGACATGAACGAGCGAAACGTTCTCTACTGCAAGACGGCGAAGAGCGCGCCTTCCAGCTCTTGCTTGGTCAGCTTCGTATTGATGAACAATTCCTGGCGCGCGCCGGCCGCCAGAGCGATCGCTTTCCAGCCGGTTTGAGTCGGCACAGTGAGGTGAATTTTCACCGGGCCGCGCGCCTTGCGCACCTTTTTAATGACCCCCGGCACGATCGACGCGATGCCGGGCTCCAGATCCAGCAGATCTTCGAGGACGCGCCGCAGGCCTTCGATGATCGAGTGTTCGACCTTGAGACGATCTTTGGCGGCGCGTAAACGCATGACAACTCTCACGTTATCATCGGGAAATCCGGCAGCCGCGATGTCTTCGCTCCCCATGCTCGTCATTGTCGGCCGGCCCAACGTCGGCAAGTCCACGCTGTTCAACCGCATCACCAAGAGCCGCCGCGCGATCGTGGGCGACGAGCCCGGCATCACGCGCGACCGCATCAAGCTCGAGGGCGAGTTCAAGGGACGCCGTTTCCTGGTCACCGACACCGGCGGCATGACCTTCGGCGACGAAGGCGAATTTCCCGGCCTCATCAACGAAAACGTGCGCAAGGCCGTCGAGACCGCCGACCATGTGATTTTTCTGGTCGACGGCCGCTCCGAGCTGACCGTAGACGACCGCGAGCTGGCCGACTATCTGCGCCGGACGGGGCGTCCGGTGACCCTCGCCGTCAACAAGTGCGACGTCGAAGGCCGCGATAACCTCACCGCCGGCTTTTATGAGGTCGGACTCGGCGAGCCGGTCGCGATCTCCGCCGAGCACGCCCGCGGAATTGACGCCCTGCTCGAACGCGCGGTCGGCGAGTTCGAGCGTCCCGGCGCCGCGGAGCCCGAAGCCGAGCGGCTGATCAAGGTCGCCATCATCGGGCGTCCCAACGCCGGCAAGTCCACGCTGCTCAATCGCATGACCGGCGGCGAGCACGCCATCGTCTCGCCCACCCCCGGAACCACGCGCGACGCCATCGACGCCACGATCGAGAGGGACGGCGTGGCCTTCCGCTTCGTCGATACGGCCGGCATCCGCCGCAAGGGCAAGACCAAGGAGATGGCCGAGAAGCTCAGCGTGATGATGGCGCAGCGCCACCTGCGCATGGCCGACGTCGCCTTGATGCTGCTCGACGCCGGCGAAGGCGTCACCGCGCTCGACGCCACCATCGCCGGCTACGCCCAGGAAGAAGGCCGCGGCATCATCCTGGTCGTCAACAAATGGGACGTGCTCTCCGGCGTGCAGCAGGCTGAGTTCAAGCGGCAGGTGCGCGACGGCCTGCGCTACCTCGACTACGCGCCCATCGCGATCATCTCGGCGCTCGACGGCTACAAGACCGACAACCTCTATCCGCTGATCCGCAAGGTCTTCCGCGAGTGGCGCAAACGCATCCCCACCGGCGAGCTCAATCGCTTCGTCGAGGCGACCGACTTCGACCGCGCGAGCGTGCCCGGCTTCAAGAAGCCGCGCATCTACTACGCCACACAGGCGCGAACCGCGCCGCCGACGTTTATTTTTTTCACGAACCGCGAGGACCAGTTCCACTTCAGCTACGAGCGCTTCTTGATCAATCGGCTGCGAGAAGCGTTCGGCTTCGAGGGCGCGCCGATCGTCATCCGGTCCCGCCGCAAGAGCGGAGCGCGCAAGAGCTGACCGTATAATGGTTCGTTTCGACCGTCCGGCGGCGTGCGCGCCCCGGCCCCGTGATGCCCCGCACCACCGTAGCCTTTCAAGGCGCGCGAGGCGCCTTCAGCGAACAAGCCTGCCGTCAATTGCTGGGCGAGGACCTCATCCTGCGCCCCTGCGAGAAATTCACCGATGTCTTTGAGACGCTCGGCGCCAAAAAAGTTCGCTACGCGGTGGTGCCGCTCGAGAACACGCTCGCCGGCTCGGTCCACGAGAATTACGACCACCTGATCCAGTACCGTTTGCCGATCATCGCCGAAACGCGAGTGCGCATTGTGCACAACCTGATCGGGCGGCCCGAGGCGCAGTTCAGCAAGATCGAGCGCGCCATCTCGCACCCCGTCGCCCTGGGGCAGTGCCTGCGCTTCTTCAAGGAGAACCGCCAGATTCGCGCCGAGAGCCACTACGACACCGGCGGCAGCGTGAAGACCATCATGGAAGGCGACGACCCAACGTTGGCCGCCATCGCCTCCTCGACGGCGGCTGAGTTTTACGGCGCGAAGATCCTACGCAAGGAAATTGAAGATAACCCGGAAAATTACACGCGTTTCTTTCTGCTCTCTCGCACCGCGCCGAAACCGCCGCCGCGCGAAAAGGGCGAGATCAAGACTTCGGTCGCTTTTGTAACGAGGAACAGCCCGGGATCGCTCTTCAGATGCATGAGCGCCCTGGCGCTGCGCGACCTCAGCCTGACCAAGATCGAATCGCGGCCGCTCAAGGGCCGCCCCTGGGAATATATGTTCTACGTCGACTTTCTCGGCGCACCGGATGACCCGCGCTGGCGCCATGCGATGGCGCAGCTCGAGGAGATGACCGAACAGCTCTTCGTGCTCGGCTGTTATCCTCAGGCGGCTTAGCCGACTCGCCCGCGCGCCTCGAAATCGGAGCGCTGGACGCACACGTCAAACTGAATTCAGATGGCCACCAAGCGGAAATCAAAAAAGATCGCGGCGAACGACGACGGCCAGGCCGCCGATCTGCTCGTCATCGACAGCACCGAGGACCTCGCGCTGCTGACCGTTCGGGACACGGTCTTGTTCCCGCGCGCGGTGATGCCGCTCAACGTGGGACGCGAAAGCTCGGTGTCGCTGATCACCTCGCTCGGCGAAGACAAGCGCATCGGCGTGGTCGCGCAGCGCGATCCCAGCGTCGACGATCCCGCGCCCAAGGATCTCTACCAGATCGGCGCGCTGGCGGTGATCCACAAGGTCGTGCGGATGCCCAATCAGACCCTGCTGATCTTCACCGAGGGGCTGAGCCGCATTCGCATCACGAAATACGTGACGCGCGAGCCGTTCTACAAAGTCAAATTCGAGGCGATCCCGGAGCACGAACCCGAAAGCCACACCGAGCTGGAAGCGTTGCGGCAGAATGCGCTCAGCCTGTTCACCGACATCGTCGAGCTGTCGCCCTCGCTGTCGGACGACGTGCTCCAGATGGTCAACAACATCGAAGAGGCCGGGCGCCAGGCGGACTTCATCGCCGCCACGATTCCCAGCCTCGGTTCGAGCGAGAAGCAGACGGTGCTCGAGGAGCTCGACGTCAAAGCGCGTCTCCAGAAGATGCTGCGCCTGCTCACCAAGGAGCGCGAGGTGCTGCAACTGCGCAGCAAGATCCAGTCGCAAGTGCAGGATCAGCTCTCGCAGACGCAGCGCGAGTTCTATCTGCGTGAGCAGATGAAAGCGATCCAGAAGGAGCTCGGAGAAAACGACGAGCAGGCCGAGATCGAAGAGCTGCGCCATCAGATCGCCCGGTCCAAGATGCCCGCCGAGGCCCGCAAGGAGGCCGAGCGGGAGCTGACTCGTCTGTCGCGCATGAATCCGGCGGCCGCCGACTACACCCTGACGCGGACTTATCTCGACTGGCTCGTCTCGCTGCCGTGGGCGACCTCGTCGGGCAAGAAGGTCGATGTCGTCAAGGCCGCCGCGGTGCTCGATGAAGACCACTACGACCTCGAGCGCATCAAGGAGCGCATTCTCGACTATCTGGCCGTGCTGCAGCTCAAGCCGCAGCTCAAGGGACCGATTCTGTGCTTGGTGGGACCGCCGGGCGTCGGCAAAACGTCGCTCGGCAAGTCGGTGGCGCGCGCTCTGGGACGCAAGTTCGTGCGCATGTCACTCGGGGGCATGCACGATGAGGCCGAGATTCGCGGCCATCGCCGCACCTACATCGGCGCCTTGCCGGGTCAGATCATCCAAGGGATCAAGCGCGCCGGGACGAACGATCCGGTGTTCGTGCTCGACGAAATCGACAAGCTCGGGCGCGACTTTCGGGGCGATCCGGCCTCGGCGCTGCTCGAAGTGCTCGACCCGGCGCAGAACAATTCGTTCCGCGACCACTACCTCGACGCGCCGTTCGACCTATCCAAGGTCCTGTTCATCACGACCGCCAACGTCCTCGACACCGTCCCCGGCCCGCTGCGCGACCGCATGGAGACGCTCGAGCTGCAAGGCTATACCGAGTTCGAGAAGCTCCAGATTGCACGCAACTACCTGATTCCGCGTCAGATCGAGGAAAACGGGCTCGACGAAGGCGACATCCGCTTCACCGACGAGGCGGTCGGCCATGTCATCCGGCGCTATACGCGGGAAGCCGGCGTGCGCAATCTCGAACGCGAGATCGGAACGATTTGCCGCAAGCAGGCGCGACGCATGGCCGAGGCGCGTTCGAAAGCCGCCGGCGCCAAGACGGCCAAGAAAAAAGCCGCTCGAACCAAGTCCGCCCACAAGACCCTCGTCGTAGCTCCTGCCGTCGTCGAGCGGATGCTGCGGGCGCCGCGTTTCCGCGAGGACCTCGAGATCGCCGAGCGCACCAAGCGGCCCGGCGTCGCCATCGGCCTGGCTTGGACTCCGGTCGGCGGCGACATCCTGTTCATCGAAGCCACCAGCATGGCGGGCGGCAAGGGGTTCACCTTGACCGGTCAGCTCGGCAAGGTCATGCAGGAGTCCATGCAGGCGGCGTCGAGTTGGGTGCGCTCGCACGCGAAGGACCTGGGCATCTCGTCGACGTTTTTCAAAAATAACGACTTGCACGTGCACGTGCCGTCCGGCGCGATCCCCAAAGACGGCCCCTCCGCCGGCGTCACCGTCGCCACCGCGCTCGTGTCATTGGCGACCGGGCGCCATGTCCGGCCCTACTTGGCGATGACCGGCGAGATCACCCTGAGCGGCATGGTGCTGCCGGTCGGCGGCATCAAAGAAAAGGTGCTCGCCGCTCGGCGCGCCGGGGTCAAAGAGGTTCTGCTGCCGTTTGAGAACGAGTCGGACGTCCAGGAAGACTTGAATCAGGAGCAGTTGGGCGAACTGAAGGTCCGCTACGTCAAGACGATCGACGAGGCGGTTCAGGCGGCGCTGGCGCCCGCCAAGCGGAAGAGGACGAGGCGCAAGTGAGCCTCTTTCGGCTTACCGTTCGCCGTTCACCAGACACTTACTTCGGTATCAGCGCCCGCAGCTTGGCGCGCGCGCGCTCGAGCACCGAATCCGCCGACTCCTGGACCGCGGTCGATTGAGCCGTTTGCACGGCTTTGCCCAACGCGGAAATCGATGCGCGACTCTCGCGCGTCTCGTTGGCCGTTTTGATCGCCTCGAGCAAGCGCGTGTAGTCCTCGACCGCAAACGCATTGGCGTGAGCGAACTGCCGCGGCACGTAGGCGTCGGGCTCCAGGTATACGGGAAAGATCAACTTGCTCTTGTCCCGCATCTTCAGAAACAAGTCATTGAGATAGGGTTCGTCGGAATGCTTCGACAGCAGCGCCAGTGCGACGTCGCACTTGTCGACCAGACCCATCCAGCCGCCTAGATTGCTGTTTTGCGGCGGAATGTCCCACTGGCCGAGGGTCTCGATTCCGTCTGCGCGTAGGCGCTTGGCGGTTTCCTGCACGCGGCGGCTGTCCTCGAAGCTGTAACTCAAAAAGACTTTGATCGCCGACATCGCTTCCTACTCCCTGGATCCGGGCAGATTCCAATCATGGACCCGTCGTCCTGCGTGCGCCATGAGTGATTCCCCCGAGAGGAATACGGCCTTACGGCTGCTTGAACTCAGGGCGCGCACCGAGGCCGGCGGCGCCATCGCGAGATCGTACCAAGAAAGTTCGAGGCTGTGTGGAGCGTGGCGGAACCCGGGGTCTTAAATAATCTTTCCAATGCTTTCGGTCCAGTCGATCCCCGGATTCGGCTCCGCTCGATCCGGGGCTGTTCGTTGCTCCGCCCTTGCGCGCTCAACACGACCATCTCGTTTTCACACAGGCTCGTAAGGGAGGGGTTTTTCGAGCAACCGCAAGCGTTGTGGGATGTTCGCTGTACTTTTGGGACGCGCCGTCCTGGGCGTGTGTGAAAACGCCGGCGCGACCTCGTCCGGAGGATTGCTCAGGCGAGCTCGCCGGCGGGAGTGATGCGCTCGGCGTTCAGGTACGGCCGTAAGGCCTCCGGGATCTCCACGCCGCCGTCGGCCTGCTGATAGTTCTCGAGGATCGCCAGCCAGGTGCGCCCGACGGCCAGTCCGCTGCCGTTGAGCGTGTGGACCAGCCGCGCCTTGGGCTTGGGGCCGGAGGCGTCTCGAAAGCGGATCTTCGCTCTTCTGGCTTGAAAGTCCTCGAAGTTCGAGCAGGAGGAGATTTCCTTGAACTCCCCCAAGCCCGGCAGCCAGACTTCCAGGTCGTAGGTCTTGGCCGCGCTGAATCCCATGTCGCCCGACGACAGCACCATCTTGCGGTACGGCAGGCCGAGTCGCCGCAGCATGTCCTCGGCGTCGGCGGTGAGCGATTCGAGCTCGTCGTAGCTCGTGTCCGGGTGTGCGAATTTGACCAGCTCCACCTTCTGAAACTGGTGCTGACGAATAATGCCGCGCGTATCGCGCCCGTACGAACCGGCTTCGGAACGAAAACAGGGCGTGTACGCGGTGAGGCGGATCGGCAGCTCGTCTTCCGACAGGGTCTCGTCGGCGAACAGATTCGTCAGCGGCACCTCGGCCGTCGGGATCAGCCAGTAATCGGTTCCTTCGAGCTTGAACAAGTCTTCGGAGAACTTCGGCAGTTGGCCGGTTCCGAAAAGCGACTGCGAGTTCACCACGAACGGCGGCAGCACCTCGGTGTAGCCGTGCTCTTTGGTGTGAATGTCGAGAAAAAAGTTAATCAGCGAGCGCTCGAGCTTCGCTCCGGGCCCGCGGTAGACGGCGAAGCGCGCTCCGGTGATCTTGGCGGCGCGCTCGAAATCGAGGATGCCGAGCCGCGGACCGAGGTCCCAGTGCGCCTGCGCCGCAAAATCGAACGAGCGCGGCTCGCCCCAACGCGCGACCTCTCGATTCGCCGACTCGTCCGCCCCCGCCGGCACCGATTCGTGCGGGATGTTGGGGATGCGGGCGAGCAAATCTTGCTGCTGCGCGTCGACCGTCTTGGCGTCTTCCTCGAGCGCCTTGATTCGCTCGCCGACGCTCTTGCTGCGCTCGATCTGCTGCGAGGCGTCGACGCCCGACTTCTTCGCCTGCGCGACTTGCGCCGAGAGCTCGTTGCGTCGGCGCTTGAGCTCCTCCACCTCGGTGATCGCGGAACGGCGCCGCTCGTCGGCGGCCGCGAACTCGTCGAGCAGGGCGGCGTCGACGCGGTTCGCAAGCTTCGTTTTGAGTTGGTCGAAGTCCCGTCTGAGAAGGTTCAGATCGAGCATGAACGACCAGTGTAACGCGGCGATGAGTCCGCTCGCGGGCGCCTCAAGCGGCCGGCGAATGCGCGCCGGCCGGGCGGGAAACCGGATACCGCTCGAGGACATCCTCACAGCCCTGGCGATCGCGTTTCTTCGAGTCGCAGCTGTTGAGCACCACGCCCAACAGGTGCGCTCCTTCGTCCCGTAACCGCTGCTTGGCCTCCATCGCTTCGGCGGGCTGCGTGACGCCGGCCCTGACCACCAACACGACGCCGTCGGCCAGGCGAGCGAGCGCCCGGGCGTCCGACGCCGCCAAGACCGCGGGAGCATCGATCACCACGTGGTCGTATTCCGCGGCGAAAGCGGCGATCAAACGCGTCTTCTCCGGGTCGTGCAACAGCCCCGGCGCGCCGTACGGCGCCACCCCCGCGGGAACCAGCCAGAGGGGACGATCCGGCGATACTCGCAGCGCGTAGCGTCGCAATTCCGGCGGACTGCAGGGCTTGTGCGAGAGCATGTCAAAAAGTCCGCGGCGGTTGCGGAAGTTGAGCACCTGATGCAGCCGCGGCCGTCGCAGGTCGGCGTCGATCAAGGCGGTCCGGCGGCCCAGCTCCGCCAGGGAGATCGCCAAGTTAGCGGCGACGGTCGTCTTGCCTTCCAAGCGGTTGGCGCTCGTCACGACGATCAACCGCAGGCGCCCGGGCTCGAGGGCCTGCAAAGATGTCCTCACGCCGCGCACCTGTTCCGCGCCCGCGGATGCGGGGCGATGGAAGGCCGCCGTTTCGGCGCACAGCGGCGCTTCGTCCGCACGGCCGGCCGGAGTCATCTTGGACCGCCGCTCCGTCGCAACCAGGTCCGGCAGGCTCCCCAATTCGCGAATTTGCAGCAGTTGCGAAGCCTCGCCCGGTCGGCGGATGCGGCGGCTGCGGAACAGCCTGATCCCGGTCGTTTGCAGAGCCGCCGCAAGCAGTCCCAGAGATAGGCCCGCCAGGGCGGTGCGCGCGGCGATCTCCGACCACGGCGCCGGGAGGGGCTCGCCGTCGGGTTGCGCGACGCGAAGCACCTGCAGGATTTGCGGGGGAAGGCCGCCGGCCGGCGCCGCGGCGAACGACTCCGCGCCTAGCGCGCGGAGCCGCTCCAAGCGTTCGACGATTGTCGCGTCGCTCCAGCCGGGTTGGCTCGAGGCGATACGAGCGAAGTCGGGGCTGTCGCCGAGAATCACTTCCCACGCCAGCGCATTCGCCAGCACGGAAGCCGTTTTCGGATCCTCCGCCCGACTCACAATCTCGATGATCCGGGACTGCAGCGAGACCTTCGTCTCGATGCGCGCGGCGGACTCGCGCACGTGCTGTTTCCAAGCAGCCGAGCGCTCCGGAGATCGTGCAATGACCGCTTCGGCCGCCGCCAGTTTGAGGGCCGCGCTCGCAACGCGCCGCGCCCTGATCTCCTCGCCGATCTCCGGATGTCGCGGCGCCGGGTTCGCGGTCGAGCGAATCGCCAGAATCGCTTTAGCCTCGTACTCGGGTCTCTGGGTTCTGCCGGTGACGAACCCCAGGGCCAGACCGCCCAGAGCCGCCACGACGATCGTGAGTTGCTGTTGTCGCAGCGCCCGCCTCAACGGCCCCCAAACGGGCGCCGGCCGGCGGACTTGCGTTCGATACCCCGCCACCTTGAGCGATGAAGCATCCGACATTTTGATATTCCCTGCTCCTGCGTAAGCTGCAGACCCGGGCGGACGGTCCGAATCGGACCCTGAGGGAGCGAGTGGAAGAAACGTCTCGGCCGCGGCTAGGTCTGGATGAGCGGGCTAGCGGCGGCCGCTTTCTCTGGTTCGCGCTGCGGCGAATTCGAGCGATGGATCGTGCTTAAACAATTACACCGCCGCCCGTTCCGCACGCAACGACGGCGTATAAATATTCGCGAAAACTGTTCCGGCGAAAGCGGAAATTCGCCGAAGTGACGCAGCGCCTAGCGGTGCTCCTGCGAAGAGTATTTGGTCAACGTTTGGGGCAACGAGACGCAGCTTTGCGGCGCGGCGACGGCGCCCGAAAGAATCGCTTTGCGGTCCACTTTCTTGCCGTAAATCTCAGCGTCTTCGTCTGCGTCGGGCCGCAAGGTGGCGCCTTCGAGCGAGATGCCGGCGAATACGCCGCGCGCCCGCGAATACGACAGAATCTCGGCCCGCATCTGCGCGTCGGTTTGCGCCTGCGCCGTGCGTCCGACGGGCCCGCCGGCGACCGAGGCGTCCCCGCCCAGCGTGAACTTGCTCTCGAGCAGCTTCTGTTTGCCCTTCTCGTTCATCACCAGCAGCACCACGTCCGTCGAGCTGCCGCCGATCTGAAAGCCGACGCTGCCGCCTTCGATCTTCACCGTCGAGGGACCGGTCCAGCCTTTGCCGTCGGCGGCGCGGCACGAGATGACGCCGACGCCGCGCTTGCCGCCGACGATGAAGGCGCCCTTGATCAAATTGGGAATGACGGCGACGCAATGGGCCTTCGCGAGCAAGTCCTGAGGAATCGACTTGTCGCCGGCGTCCATGATCTCGGTGAGCACTTCGGCGGCGCGGTTGCAGCGGTCGACCGCCTTCTCCGCGGCGCCGGCGGCGCAGGCGCCGAGAACCAGCAACAGGATGAAACGCAGCTTATGCATGGCAAACCCTCTGCCGATAACATAGCGCGCTCGGGCCGGGTTCGAAAAACGCCGATCGATTCGAATCGCGCGAGCCGCCGCGCGGCGGCCAAATCCAAGCCGCCCGCGTCTTAACAGAATCTTCACAATCCCTTAATCGCCGGCTCTCGTCCCGACGCGCTACCGTAACGGGTTGCGACAATCGTAGTAGCTCTCGGCCGGTCTCCCCATCCCGCCCCGCGCAAGATATTGATTCGCACCGAGTTCGGCGTTCGCCGGCGGCACGACGAACAGAGTAGAACGGTCCGTGATTGAAACATTTTGCAATCCGGACACAACATCTTGATTTTTTGATTGACACAAACACTAGATCGAGTACTATAGGTGACTGTCGGCGCAAAACGGGAGGACACTGGGGTCCTTCAAAAAATAGCTTGCGACGACCCCGTAGACAGTGCTAAAGGTCCTCTCCGTCCCCGCCGATACGCTCGGCTTCGAGAGGCCTTCGGGGCGCGACAGAATCTAAATTGAAATATTAAGAAGGACATGGAACGGATAATCGGAGGAGCAACAAGGCATGGGCGAGATACGCGTCGACCTGGCGACCAAAGAAGCCGAGCTCGCACAACAAGAGCGGCAAGACACCCCCAAAGGCTTATCGTTTCCGCGCTACTTCACGCGCGACATCGAGCCGGGCAAAACGCCTTACGACCTGATCGAGTGGGAGAAGCGCTCGAGCTCGATCACCAACGCCAAGGGCGAGACCGTCTTCGAGCAGCATGACGTCGAGGTCCCGCGCAACTGGTCGCAAACCGCCGCCAACATCGTCGCCAGCAAGTATTTTCACGGCGGCATCGGCACGCCCGAGCGCGAGTACAGCGTCGCGCAGCTCGTGCACCGCGTGGTCGACACCATCGCCGACTGGGGCGGCGCCAAGGGCTACTTCATCGCCGACCAAGACCGCGAGAACTTCCGCAACGAGCTCGCCCACCTGATGCTGCACCAGAAGGCCAGCTTCAACTCGCCCGTCTGGTTCAACGTCGGCGTCAAGGAGCCCCGCGGCTACGGCTGGACCTGGAACGCCGAGCTGGGCAAGATCACCGCCATCAACCCCGACGTCCACACGCCGCAGTGCTCGGCCTGCTTCATCAACTCGGTCAGCGACTCGCTCGGCTCGATCCTCGACTTGGCCAAGACCGAGGGCATGCTGTTCAAGTGGGGCTCGGGCGCGGGCTCGAACCTGTCGAAGATTCGCGAAGACAACGCCGCGCTCGCCGGCGGCGGCCGCGCCTCGGGCCCGGTCAGCTTCATGAAGGGCTTTGACGCCTTCGCCGGCGTCATCAAGTCCGGCGGCAAGACGCGCCGCGCCGCCAAGATGGTCATCCTCAACGCCGACCATCCCGACATCGAAGACTTCATCAACTGCAAGGCCGGCGAAGAACGCAAGGCCTGGGCCCTGATCGAAGCCGGCTTCGACAGCTCCATCGACGGCGCCGCCTATTCTTCGATCGCCTTCCAGAACGCGAACCACTCCGTCCGCGCCACCGACGAATTCATGGAAGCCGCGGCGGCCGACGGCGACTGGTGGACGCGCTCGGTGCTCACCGGCCAGCCCAAAGACCGCAAGAAGGCTCGCAAGCTGCTCCGCGAGATCGCCGAAGCCACGCACCAGTGCGGCGACCCCGGCATGCAATTCGACACCACGATCAATCGCTGGCACACCTCCAAGGCCACCGACCGCATCAACGCGTCGAACCCCTGCTCGGAGTACATGTTCCTCGACGACTCGGCCTGCAACCTCGCCTCGCTGAACCTGATGAAGTTCCGCAAGCGCGACGGCCTGTTCGACAGCGAAGCCTTCCGCCACGCGGTCGACACGCTGATCGTCGCGCAAGAGATCCTGGTCGACTCGGCCAGCTACCCGACCGCGCGCATCGCCAAGAACTCGCACGACTACCGCCCGCTCGGCCTCGGCTTCGCCAACCTCGGCGCGCTGCTGATGTCGCAGGGCCTGGCCTACGACTCCGACAAAGGCCGCGACGTCGCCGGCGCCATCGCTTCGCTGATGTGCGGCCAGGCTTACCTGACCTCCGCGCGCATCTCCGCCGACCACGGCGGCCCGTTCCCCGGCTACGACCCCAACCGCTCGAGCTTCCTCGGCGTGATGGCGATGCACCGCGACGCCGCCGCCAAGCTCGGCCGCAAGTACGACGATCCAGGCCTTGCGCGACCAAGCCGAGCAGGTCTGGCAAGACGCCTACGCGCTGGGCGAGAAGTACGGCTACCGCAACGCGCAGACCACCGTCATCGCGCCCACCGGCACCATCGGCTTCATGATGGACTGCGACACCACCGGCATCGAGCCCGAGCTGGCCCTGGTCAAGTACAAGAAGCTCGTCGGCGGCGGCGTCATCAAGATCGTCAACAACACCGTCCCCGAAGCGTTGATGAAGCTCGGCTACAAGCCCGAGCCCGTCTCCGAGATCGTCAGCTACGTCGACTCGACCGGCACGATCGAAGGCGCGCCGCACCTCAAGAGCGAGCACCTGACGGTCTTCGACACCAGCTTCCAGCCGCAGAACGGCACGCGCTCGATCCAGTACCGCGGCCACATCCGCATGATGGCGGCCGTCCAGCCGTTCATCTCGGGCGCGATCTCGAAGACGATCAACATGCCCGAGGAGTCGACCGTCGAAGACATCATGGAGGCCTACGTCGAGTCCTGGCGTCTGGGCCTGAAGGCGGTCGCGATCTACCGCGACGGCTCGAAGAAAGCGCAGCCGCTGTCGACCGGCGAGAAGGTCAACAAAGAAGTCAAGATCGTCCGCGAGCCCTACCGCCGCCGGCTCGACGACGAGCGCAATTCGGTGACCCACAAGTTCTCCGTCGGCGGCCACGAAGGCTACGTGACGGTCGGCTTGTTCGAAGACGGCCTACCCGGCGAAGTCTTCATCAAGATGTCGAAGGAAGGCTCGACCATCTCGGGCCTGATGGACTCGTTCGCGACCGCGATCTCGTTGGCGCTGCAATACGGCGTCCCGCTGAAAGACCTGGTCGAGAAATTCCAGCACGTGCGCTACGAGCCCTCCGGCTGGACGAACAACAAGGACATCCCCTACGCCAAATCCCTAACGGACTACATTTTCCGTTGGCTCGGCGGCCGCTTCGTCTCGCCGGAATACAGGACGACCGAAGTCGGCGAAACGACGACTCTGCGCAAAACCGAAGCCGAGCCCCAAAAAGAGCTCCGGTTCGAAGTAGCGAGCAGCCAAGACGCCCCCATCTGCGCCGAATGCGGCAGCCTGATGGTGGTCAACGGCTCCTGCTACAAGTGCGAAAACTGCGGCTCGACCTCGGGCTGCTCGTAAGAAGAGATTTCGCGGGCGAGCGCGAAACAGCGCCGCCCGCGACACAGATGTTCGCCCTCGGCGAACTGTTCCCTCCTTCCGGGCCGGTTGAGCAAACCGGCCCACTTTTTTGGAGAGCACCAGTCTCGAAAGGTCGAATGGGAGTGAGAGAGGAATCCGACTGTGGACTTGCCCAGCTCCTGCGCTTCGCAGAGCGCGGGCGAACGCACAGCAAAGACGGAACCGCCCTGTGGCGCAGCATTAGCTGGCTCGAAGAAATACGGAGACTTCTAGTTGCAGCGGTTTCGTGGCAAGAAGAGATCCCCTGGATTAGCAGGGGACAGATCGTAAAACGAGCTCTTGACGAGGCGGCCAAGACTTCCAGCTTCGATGCCGAATCATTCGAGGCTGCTTGTAGGAGCAACTGTAAGCAGTATCTTGATCAAAAGGACACGCGGTACGTCCTATTGTCTACCTGGTCCCTGCGCGGCGTGACCCTCAACAGGAGGCTTGGCGATACTTGGCTGCAGATCAGCGCCGGTGTGCCAAAGAAGTATCAGGCCGCGCGTCAGACTTTGGCTCAGCGCGCACGAGAACAAGATCTGCAGGACACCGTTGGCGAGTATTGTTCCCTTCGGGTTCATTTGGCGGCGCGAGCGCCCTTCGAGGCTGCGGAACGTGCGTTCCGCTTCTTAGATCTTCTTCGTGGCGTGTGGTTGTTACACGTCAACACCGTCACCCCATTGTTCCGCCCTCCTCCATCGGGCCCGCTGAATCGGATCATTCCCGGTCCAATCCACACACTCCACCTTACATCCGGCTCGCCCGCGACAAGCGAGTACTGGTTCGAGCCACATCTCAAACGTCAGAGGTCGTTGGAGCTTCTGCTTCGAAAGAGGGAGACCCTCTTATCCTTTGATAAAAAGATCTGGCTGATGATCCGTAACAGGCAAGTATAGACAATGGACTGAGGAGTCGATTCGCCAGTATGCGGCTGCGTTTGACATACCGGATTGGGAGGCTTCCTTTATCCGCGGCTGGGCTCTCCTTGAGCGCCTAACCTGTTCTGGACGTTCAAGCCACAGGTTGATGGAGAACGCTTCGATGATCTGTGACCAGCCCGATTACCACCGCTGTCTGCTTGGCCGGCTAAGAGAAAACAGGCATCGGTCAGTGCATCTCGGCACTCAAGATCCAAATCGAGCATTTAACGTATATGAGGTAGAGCGGTATGCGAGTGCCCTCATTCGCTTCCACCTCCACTTCGGTGCGGAGTGCAGAGGCCCGGAGTGCGCCTGGCAGAAATACGGCGCTCGCCGAAAGTGATCAGCGTCGCGGAGAGAGGGATACAAAAGCCCATTTGAGCGAATGGTGACAAGCGAATGGTGACAAGCGAATGGTGACGACTGCGAATGGTGACAGTTGGTGACGACTGCGAATGGTGACAGTCAGAAGACCCGTCCGGAAAGTGTAAGCCGGCTCACGTTTCGACGCGGAAGTCTCTTGTTAGCGGGCCCCTGACGGAAGTCCGAAGATCCGGCTTTCAGAGTTTCCTGACTGTCACCGGTCACCTATCAGGAAAGGGTTGGGAGTGACCGACACTAGACTTTCGGAGATCGATATGCTTAGGTGGTTAATTAAGGATCTCGACTAATATGGCTGCTCACGATCCAACTCATCATCGTCGTCCTCATCCATAAAATGGTCGAGATGTCTTGTTATGTCGCCTTCGTCATCGTACCCGGATGTCCAAGTTTCAAGATCTTCGACCACTTTCGGCGTCAGCCTCCTAAACCGAGTGTAAAATCGAACATTGTTAGCCGCAAGAACGGCGAAATTCGGGTCTGCCAAGATATGTGCAGTTGTCCCTAGCCATCCTTGCATAGGACCTTCATATGCTAAAAGCCATTGATTTCCATAAAGCTCGGTGCCGTTCATGAAGCTGGACCAAATGCTCGCGTTCAGTTCACCTTCTATGAGGCCGCGAGATTGCGCGTCCAACGTGAGTAAGGCCACAACTGAGTCCTGCATGCCCGAGACGGCCCGCGCAGCCCCAGCTGAGACGGATTGGTGGAACGCGATCAATCCCCAGATCGCCCACGCAGTTTCGCTGGCATGCCCGAGTGGTGCGCTAACTTCTATGATTTGGTTCAATGCGACAGCCAGTTCATCCTTATTAACCTTATTCGCCGACGCCTCGTCTGGGGCAACCTCGATCTTGGCAAGCAGTTTAATCAGAGGCAGAAGTGCGCTTGGCTCATTTACGACAAAATGATAGAGCATGCTCTGAACAAGATCCCATTCGCGACGATTGTAGCTATTTAGTAGCTGGGATTCCTCAAAACGAGCAATCGCATACCCCACGACCTGACCCTCCGCTGCCTGCCGGCGGTGCTCGTCAATGGCATCAAAAAACCGTATTATTCTATGCGTGAGACCAGGTCCGTGTTTGAGGTTGAAATTGCTGAGGGATGCGCTCCACCGATTATCGATTGGCTGCGGAAGGCGATTGATCCTGGTCTTGGTCGGATTCGCCAAAAGGTTGTATTCCGACAGGACATTCTGAATTACACCAAGCGCCCTTTCAGCTTCATCCTGTTTAGCAAAGACCAACTCATAGTCGTCGTAGTACCTCGTAGCCGATAGAGGGCTAAGGCACTTCGCAAGCTCCCTGTCGACAGCAGATAAGATAACCTCTCCCACAAGAAACGATGCGTCGGGCCCCACTGCGAGGCCCATTGTCTCGTCGAACTGGCATCGGCGTAACGCCGCGTCTATTTGGTTTCCTGGAAGCCCCTTGTCCGTCCGATTATCCTTAGCGAATCCTTTCCCATGCAGTGCCCAAGGCACACTGTGCGTGTAGACCGATCGGTAGTACTCGGATAGGTCGGCGGAAACTAGAAACCGTCCGTTTTTCCGATTGCGAGCACGATGCTCGTTGAGATCTGCGAATCGGATGGAAGGGCCAAGACACCTGCCGAAATCATTCCCTGTAGACTGCGGCTTGCTGAGACTCCAAGGCGATTCTTGGCATTTCCTCCTGAGGTTCGGGGACGGAGCCCGAACTCGGTCGAGCACCCAAATCCGTAGATTCACGCTACATCCCCGCGTTCGCGGCCTTGACGGCGGGCTTCGGCCCCGGCTTCTCAAGGCGCAGTCGACGTCCGAAGCGCCGTTCCAGCCCGCTCACGAACCCCTCGCCGCCGAAGGGCGTTCCTGAATAGGTAGCTCGTCTCAACCCCGCCGTCAGGCGGTCTTCGGGCGGCCTCTCGAGCGCCTCGGCCCAGCGCTCCGCTCCGCGCACCTCTCGCCACAGAGCCCTGTCGACCAAATCGTCCGCGGCGCCGGCAAGATGCGCGCGGGCGCTCGACCAGGGATATTGGTCGGCCTCTCCGACCATGCCGGCGCGCACCGGATTGAGATCGACATACGCCAATGCAGCAACCAGGTGATCGGGCCCTAAAGGACACGAAAAAAAGCGGTTCTGCCACAAATGCCCGCTGCGCCGATAACGCCGATTGAAGCCTTGCGAATACGCGGCGTGCGCCCGTCGAAGCGCTCGGCCAAGCGACTCGACGCGCTCGGGAACGGCGATCAGGTGCACGTGGTTCGTCATCAGGCAATAGCCCAACAGCCGCACCCCGCACGTTCGACAATCCTGCCGCAACTGGTCGAGATACGCTCGTCGATCGGCGTCGACGAGGAACACATCCTGGCGGTTGTTGCCCCGCTGAGTGAGGTGATGCGGCACGCCCGCCGCAACCACCCGCGCCGCTCTCGGCATCGAGCACCGGCTATTCTCGCACGAACCTTATCCTCGAGTTCGGGCTCCGTCCCCGATTGGAGTCCGTCCCCGATTGGAGTCCCGATTGGAGTCTGGACTCAGGAGTCCCAGCCGGATCGGCTGGGGCTCTTGGGCTCTTCGTTGTTACAGGGCCGCTCGCAGGATCTTCTTGTAGGACTTCAGGGTCGCGCGGCCTTGATTCGTTAGGCGGCAAATTGTGAGCGGATATTTGCCGCGAAAGGTCTTCTCGATTTCGATGTAGCCGGCGTCTTCGAGTTTCGACAGATGCACGGAAAGGTTGCCTTTGGTGAGGCCGGTCGCTTGGCGCAGATACTGGAAATCGGCTTCCTTGACGGCGGCCAGCAGCGAAACGACCATCAAGCGCGCCGGCTCGTGAATGGTCCGGTCCACGTCGGCCAGTTTGCGGATTCGCGAGGTCATCTACTACTCCCTAGCCTTGTGCTCGCGGAGGAAGCGGCCAAAGGTCAGCGCGCCGCCGACCAGGAAGCAGACGCCGATGACGCTGAATAGGATCAGATGGCTCTCCGGATCACGGGTTCCCGTTATTGCGAGACCGGCCGCCACGGCGGCGGCAATCGCGCCGTACCAGAAGATTCTGCGCGGCCTTCCCCACCACATCAGAACTCCCGCCAGCAGCAGCGCCGTCAAGATCGGGCGCCATCGATGCGGATCCTCCAGTTTGGGCGCAACGCCGAAGACGAGCAGAGCAAGGACGGCGACGAACGTCAGGCCTGCGAACAGCCGGCTGCTCGTCCATTGGTTGTACTGAACGTAGCCGAAGCTCTCGATGAAATACCGTTGTCTCAACCAAGGCACCGCGATGCGTTTGATCAAGAGCAGCACAAGCGGGACGGCGAGAACAATGATGATCGCCGTGGCTCTGCGCCCCGCCGGATCGTTCGGCAAGTAGGGCTGGGCGCAGATCAGCCCCGCCGTCATCAGAAAGAACGCTCCCGTGACGATCTCGGGAATCCCGTCGCGATGGTGCGCCTGCTGGATCAGTTCTTGGGCGATCGCTTCGGGCGATTTCGAAGATAGAGTGGATGGCACGTTATGCTCCTGTCGTAGGCAGACTAGTTTGCATCACAGACTAGTCTGTTGTCAAGATGGCGAAATCGGGGGAATAGTGACAGGAAACAATTTGTCTAGCGTAAGCCAGCTTACGCTGACGATTCCAGAAGCCCCATTAGACAGGGAGCACACCACGATTCGATCTGAGCGACTCCTCAGTCTCTTGGCTGTCACCAGTCGTGTGTCACCATTCGTGGTCATTCGTGCGGTCAGCGCCGCCGTGTCATCGTTCGCCTGCCTCACTGCGCCGCGCGTTTGCTGGGGTCGGCGGTGCTGACGATGAACCGATAGGGTCGCTGGAAATGGTCCGGCAGCGAGCCCCCCTCGCTCAAGACGACATACCCGGCGCCCCGCACTTCGGGGTGCAGATCGAGGTAGTAGGTCCCGGGCTTCAACAACGTCGGCCCGATGACGCCGGTTTCGCCGGCCGGCGGAACTTTGTCGAGCATGACGCCGCCTCCGCCGTCGAACAGGCGGATGCGAATGCTCTGGTCGGCGGGAACTTCGAGGGTGGCGAGCCAGACCTGAGTGGGCTCGGCCAGCTTGAAGCTGTACCAATCGAAGCCATGCGGGTCGAAGGCGGCGATCACGTAGTTGAGGTGCCCGGCCAGACCGAACGCCTCGAGCTCCTCGTCCAACGGTATTGCCTTGGCGCCGGCCCTGGGAGCCGGCCACTCGCTGGGCCGGCCGTCGTTGGGCTCATAACAGTCCACCCGGCTGATGAACGTCCAGCCCCACTTGTAGGGCACGGGAAAATCGGCGGGCTGCGAGACGGCGTCCTCGAAGATTTCGACGTGGAAGGTCGTGTCGGCGTCGACTTCGAAGGCGACCTCGAGGACTTCGGGACTGGGTCCGGGAAAGCTGGGGGCGACTTGCGCGACGACGCCTTGGCCGGAAGGCGGGATGATCCGCATCTGAGGCCGCGAGGGCGCCCTGGTCTCGATCCGGGCGATAACGTAGCCGCCGCCGGGATCCGCCGGCACGGTGAAGTCATATTCGTCCCGCTCGAACTGTTTTTCCCAGGTGTTGCTGATGACCTCGCCGGCCTTGGTGGGCTCATACGGCACGCACTCTTGCTGGGCCTGCGCGACCGTCGCGAGCGGCAGCAACGATGCAAGGACTCCGGCCGCGCGGATCGCGAGCCGCGCAACGAAAATCGCGGGCGCCGCCGCGTCGAAGGACGGCTCGGCGGGGGTGTGGTCGTGCGGCATTGCTCCTCCGTCGGAAGAGATCTTAGCTCGTCTGGTCGCAAACTCTGACGAGTGTCGAGCCGCGAAGCCCAGTCTGAGCGGGGTTTATGTCTTGCTGTCGGTAGGTTTATAAGGATCGCTATCGCCCGAGCGCCAGGATTCGCGGCATTGTTCCGCGATTCTTTCAAAGGCGCCCCGGACCTCCTCCAATTCTTGCGGACTCAGCTCCTCGAGGTCGATCAGGGCGGCGTTCGGACCTTTTAGCGCCCGCAGCAACTCATCGATCTTCAAGTGCAGCGCAATCGTATCCCTGTTCTGCGTGTTCTGGATGACGAAGACCATCAGAAAGGTAATGATGGTTGTGCTCGTGTTGATGACGAGCTGCCAGGTATCGGAGAAGCCGAAAGCCGGTCCGGTTAGGGCCCATAGGATCACGCATGCCACGGCGACAAAAAACGCCGCCGGATGCCCGGCAGAGGCGGCAGCGCTTTTGGCAAATCTGTTGAAAATAGTTTGTTTGTGATGATATTGCGTCCTCATAGGGCCTCCGACATCTGCTTTCACACGGGGCGCTGAGGCGGGCTAATCCGGGACGCTAGCCCGGAACCCAGTCAAACGGCCCCGAAACCCTCAAATTGGCGCTAGATTCCCATCGTCGCGTCCCCGGCGGCCGGCTCTGGTCCCGGCTCGTCCAGGCGCAATCGCAGTCCAAAGCGCCAGAACCCGCATCCGCTATTTCATCACCGTTGCCGCAATGATGTACGGGGGCCAATCGAGGATGGGCCAATCGGGGACGGGAAGCTGTGAAGCGAGCGAATGGTGACGAGCGAATGGTGAGTCAGGCCGGCTAACTTTTCGATGCGGAAGTCTCGTGTTGGCGCCTGCTGCGGGAGATTATGGCCCGCATCGACGACGCGGTGTTCATGCGGCCCGACAAACATGCGGGCGTGCTCTGCGTTCTCCCCCGGCTTGAGCGGGTCGGCTGAGCCATCGATCGGCGATGATCAGCGTGCTCGTCATGTTTTCCTCCATCTGTTTCCGCCGCGGCCTTTGTGCCGCAGACAAGCCCAGCGCGTTCAGCGGGCGGCACCGCCGGACGTAACCGAAGAGGAGGAGCCTTTAGGCTTGCCGCGAGGCGAACCGATGGCAGAATGTAGGGTGGAAGGACGCTAGGGCGCGGCAGAGCGGAGGGAAACGGGCGTCACGCCGCAACGTCGTCGTGAGCGTTGAGATTGGGCTGCTGTTGGGGGCGAAAGCTTTTTTAACGGGTTGACGCCTCCAGGCGGACTTGTAGCTACTACGCCCAAGGCGCTCAGCCCCCGCAATCAATCGGTGCGCCGCTCCTCCGTCAAGGAAAAAGCTCGTCAATCCGGAAACCGCTACGACCCACCGCCGCCCTGGTGGCCGCCATGCTGATTGCCGCTGTTCTGAGCCCGGCCGCCCGGGCCTAGGATCGAATCGAGGTCCCCTGGCCGGAGCTTGGGCAAGCACTGGCTGGGCACAGCGTCTCCACCGTGCTGCCTGACGAGACCGTGCTTCGAGGTCGCGTCCTCGATGTCTCCGCCGATCAACTACGCTTCGACGCGAACAAGACTTCCAACCGCACGCTGCACCCCAAAGGGGAGCTCTCCCTGGCCAAGAGTCAACTGACGGTCTTCAGCTATACGCAGAAGCGCGGGCACTGGCGAGCCATCGGGGCGGCAATTGGCGCTGCAGCAACTTTTGCGGCCTTCTATATTTACCGATAGAGATTGCAAGCAATGAAGTTGGTGATGGTAACGCGACGGGGCAACACGTTGTCACGGGCGGGATCGGCGCAGGGCTCGGCTACCTCGTAGGGAATCAGGTCGACAAGCACACGATCACGGTAGTCGTCGCCAAGGATTAGGCATGTCCGCGTGAGTCTTGCATGAAGAGTTTGAAGAGTTCGCGGGAGAGTTCGGGCCGATGCCCTGATCGGAAGGGCGTCAGCGCCGCTTAGGCGGCGCTGCGGCTGGGACAGTCAGGAAACCCGTCGGGAAAGCGTAAGCCGGCTCACTTTTCGACGCGGACCTCTCGTGTTGGCGGGCCTCTGACCGAAATCCGAAGATCCGTCTTTCAGAGTTCCCTGACTCTCACCATTCACTCCGATTGGATTCGTTGCGACGGCTCGTCTCCGCTAGGGCTATCTGCCTTCGCCCACCGAAACCGGATGATTCTCTTCGCTGACGGCCGCGGCGCTTTTCTTGTCGAACGCCCGGTGGCTTCGGAACAGGACCACCAAAAAGAGCACAGCGGCCAGCCCGAATCCGCCGAGCGAGACGAATGAAGCGATTCTCGAAACGTCGAGGATCGCCGCGACAAAGGCGAGCAAGCCCACAAGCAACGCAAGCAGCAGCAAGACAACGCTGGTCCACTGAGATTTCATGGGCTATTTCTGGTGCTCACCGCCGTTTCGTCGCCGAACTTGTAAACATCCGAGTTCGTATTGCCGTTCGCGATCGCCGTCAACCTGAGCTTATCCGATGCGGGTCCGGATGTCCGTTGGCAGCGCACTTTGGAACTGCTGGAGCCGTCAGAGCACACCGTCAAAGTGATGAAGAGGTCATGCTGCGCCATGATCCACGTGCCGGATACTCCGCCGGTCGCGCTGACTGAAACATTTACGCCGAGGGCCGCTACAAAATGAAGTTCGAACTTATAGCACTCGACGGACTCGCAGTTCGATCCCTTGGGCAACTCCCTGGTGAACTCGAGCAGCCTGTCGGTGATTGCCACCGGCGCTACCAAAAACGCCGGCGTCATCCTCTTGTCGGCGACACGGGAGCCCATGTCCAGCTTGCAGCCGTTTGGCAAGAACTCGGCCTCAAGCCAGGCCTCGACCGAGTAGGCCGGCCGGTGCAGCATCGAAATTCTGCCTTCAGCCCTGGGCATAAGGAGCACGGGAAATCATAGATCCATGGGATCGGCCTATGCAAGAGCTAATCGCGGACGGGAGCCCGGACTCGGGCGATCGTCTTCCGGCGCGATCGGGCGTGTCCTCGCCGTCGATATTGAGGTTGTCGCGGTTTCGCCGGCTCGAATGATTGAGATGATCCGAACATGGCGGTCGGCGCGTCCGCGGCGGCTTTGGGCGCCGATCGAGCGGTTGTCGAGGCGTGGGTCACAGGTTGGGCTCTGGCGCGCGGCACTCCGCCGCCGGCGCCGGTGGACGGCGGTTTTCGCATCGATGTGGGATGGCCGGATCAGAAGGTCCGTTTTGTATTTCCCAGTTGTTCGGCTGCGGTCGAGCGGCTCGCCGAACGCATCGATGAACCCGCGGTCTTCATCAAGGTTTGCGCGCCGCCCGAACCCGTGGCGAATCTGCTGCCGGCGCGCTGGACGATAGCTCGGCTCGGGTACATGATGCGGTTCTCGCCGTCCATTGCGCCGCCCGAGGCGCGGCGGCGGGTGCACGCGGAACAGTACGGGCTCAGCTTGACGGAGACCGATGCGGTTGTCGTTGCGGAGCTCAAAACGTCAGCCGGCGAAACGGTCTCGAGCGGCCGCGTTGCGCTGGTCGGCCGGTTCGCCGTCTACGATCGCATCGAGACTTCCGCGGGGCATCGTCGCCGCGGCCTTGCCGCCGGCGTCATGCGTGCGTTGGGACAGGTCGCGGCGGCGCGGCGCTCTTGCGAGGGAGTCTTGGTCGCAACGCAGGAAGGCCGCGCCCTATACGAGTCTCTCGGCTGGCGACTGCACTCGCTCTACACGACGGCCGTCATTCCGCCAGCCGGCTAGGGCGGAACTGCGGCTCCAATTGCTTGGTCAAGACGAGCAAGCCGTTCTCGGTGGAATCGAACCGTATCCGTCTCACAGGCAAATGAGGGTTGGGGGACGAGATTTCGCGGGTTGACGGCTCTTGGACACGACCGTATTCTATACCTGCCCGAAAGGAGGCCTACTCATGAATATCAGTCGAATTCATCCCTGTTTTGTCTTGGTTTTCCTTTTTAATTCTGGTCGTCCACGCGGCTACCGCGGGACCCAGGCGCGACATCCTGGTCGGTCCGGTCGTGCTCGGCCCGGGCGACACGATGGCGGTTACCGCCGCGAATGTGAAAGCCTCCGCGAAGTGCGCGGAGCCGGTTGAGGTCGCTTTCATCGAGCACCGGGCGCCGTTCGACGCCCGTGCCGGTCTGGCGGCCAATTCGCTGTCTTCATCCAAGCTGCAAACCACGACTCTGGCGCCGGGAGAGGCGGCGACCGTCCGCGTTAGAGGGTCCGAGCGCGGAACCCTCGAAACCGTCCAGGCCGCGTTCCAAACAAAGCGGGGAAAGATCGGCGTCGACCCCTGCGTGGCCATCGCGGGCTCCGTGTTTCGTAGCACAGGGCAAGTGGAAACCATCGGAGGCGCGCAATCGGCGGACGACTTCTCGATTCTGAGACCGAACGCTGAAGCGACCTGCATCGGCTCGAGTAGTTGCGACGACTTGATCTCGCTCTGTGAGCAGCAGGGCGACGAATGCTCGTTTACCTGCCACATCGCCGTTCCCGGCTCAGGGCAGGCCTGCGTGTTCGGGTCGACGGATTAGGAGACCGAAACAGCCTCATTCGTCATCCCGACGATTTGAGATGATCCGAGCATGGCGATCGACCCGTCCGCGGCTGCTGCTTGGTCGCAACGCAGCAAGGCTCGCACCCTATGATGCAGTCTCGGGGCCGGCGACTGCACTTGCTCGACACAACGGCGGTCGTCCCGCCCGCAGGATGGGCGCGCGGACTCGCTCGCCGTTCGCGGCGCTCGCTTAGCCGCATGTCCGCGGGGTCCCGCGGTTTCGTAGGTCTGGGCGTGCTGCCGCTACGGAGTCGCCTTCCCAATAAACGTGCCCCAATTGGCAAGCGCGGTCCGCGGCGCATTGGGGATGTATTCGACGCCGAACCAAATGTCGCCGTCCTGGTCCGCGACGGCGGAGGAGTAGTCGCCCCAACGGCCGGCCCGACCGCCGAAGAAGCCATAGCCGGTGAAGCCGTCGTCCGGGGCCGCGCCTACGGCCGCGATACGGATGTCGCCGGCTCCGTTGGTCGCATCGATCGGCACATAGGCGGCGCTGGGGTAGTAGTCGGGTCCAACGAGGGTAAAGGCCATCACGCCCTCGCCGGAGGAATTCACGCCCACCGACGGGTAGAAAACGGTGTTGCGATTCACCGATACGTAGCCGCCCTTGTGCAGGGACCCGCCGAGAATGTCGCCGGTCCATTGCGGCTCGACGATGAAGTAGGCGATACCGGTTCGCACGGGACCGTTTTTCGTGGCTACCGCCGTGTTCAGCGCGGACCACAGATATCCCCCGGCGAAAACGGTTTGTTGCATGCGGTCGTCGTTCGAGGCGATCAGCGGCGGATGCTCGCGGGAGGCGCGGCCGAAGGCCCCGGCGAAAATCAGGTCGGCGAGGGGCTGCGGCCCGGGTTTTTGCTCGGCGTCGGGCGGCAAGCCGTAGAGTTGGCTGTCGACCACGGCGCTTTGGAGAGAAAGGGCCGGCGTTCCATCGAGCGTGCTGGTGTTCGTCAGCGCCCAGACGGCGATGCGATTGTCGAGGCCGCCAGTAAACTCGAGTGAGCTGAGGAAGTATTCCGTCCCGCCGTTGGCCGATTCCTGCGCGCCGCCCGGAGGCGCCGTGGCGGGCTGGACGCTATAGGCGATGCTCTCAGCAAGAGGAATTCCCGAGAACGCGACGACCGTGGCTGTCGAGCCGCTGATGAGATCGGCCTTGGATATGGCATAGATCTGAGCGCCGTTAAAGCCTGGCGCGAAGATCGGAAACTCGTTGGTTGAGACGTAGAAGCCGTTCGCGTCGGCGCCGATGAGGGGCTGATCGCCGAAACAAGGGCAGTTGGGATGATCCGGCGTACCGGTGTCGTTGGTCGTATCGAGCGCGTAGATGAAATAGGCGCCGGTGGGGTCGCTCGTCTCGCTGACCGCGATCAGGACCCTCGACGCGGGCAGGAAGGCGCCGCTCGGCGGATCGACATCGATCACGAGCACGGTGACGAAAAAGCGCTCAGTGGCGGGATCGTAGTAGGCCTTCGGATCGGTGACGAAGGGGCCGAAACTCACGGGGTCGCGAATGATCGCAGGAGCAAGGCCAAAGAACTCGTTGAGTCCGACGGCCGGCAACGCTATTGAGCCGTCCGCCGCGGAGCGTACGCGAATGGCGGTGTTCACCGCTTCGACGACATAGCCGGCGCCGACGGCGAGTCCCTGATCCGGCGGCTCCGAGCTGAACTGGTTGCCGCCGCTCGCGAGGCGTTGGTCGGCGTGGGTGAGGCCATCGAAACCAAAGGTCGGGACGGGGCCCAGGACAGCGGTGGCGGCGGGCTTGGGAACGTGTGCCGCGGGAACACGGGCTGAGCTGACCGACCCGTTGATTTGTTTGTCGAAGTTCTCCTCTTCCTCAGGAGATTCGCGAAATTCCAGGCCCAGGTCTGCGGTTGCGCTAGGCGTCGCCTCGCCTGGCGAGACGCGGCCGAGGAATGTAGCCTTGCCCGCGGTGGTCTTGCCAAGCGACGCTTTCTTGGCCGCCGAAGCGGTCCATTGGGTGGAAAGCACAAGGATTACAACTACACTAAATCGGAGAATTGTTTTGATAGTCATTGCAATTTCCTGTCAGTTAGATTGGAGTTGAGCGCGATTTCCCTTGGGCGTCTCGGGCCCAGGTCCGATATGCGGAAGCTGCTATTCTCGCACGACGACCGTTCCGCCGGAACACCTTGCCTGGCGCGTCGAGCGTGACGACTTGCCCCGTTTCGCTGCGCGCTTTCTCGTGCCGCCGTGCGTCTCGGCGGGGCCGGCGATGCAGTGGTAGACCGGCGATCCGTTACAGCGATAGACGAAAAGTTCCGCTGCGCTCGACCTCGAAAGATCCAGCCAATTACCGATCAAAGGAAGGAATTAAGTCTAGTCGAAGGGCCCGATGTCGACGAACGGCGCGCGGTCGTCGCCCAGCAGCTCGGAGCTCGTCAGTCCGGCGCGCATCGGGCCGCGGTCTTCGTGCTCAGCCGTCTGGCGCATGTAGTGGCCCAGCTCGTGAGCGGCTACGCGTCCAAGGGCGCGCCCCAGCAGCTCCAGGTCCCCTGTTCCGGTGAGCCGACCGACCGGTTCGGTGAAGACCTCGACCTGCGGAAGAATCCTGCCGCCGCGCATGACCGACAGCCCCAGCACGTCTTGCGGCACATCGGCTCGGCCGCGCAGCAGAATCAAGTCGACGCGGTGCACATCGGGCGCCGCGTCGCACGGGTTCATCCCGACCGCCAAGTCGACGCGCGGAAACAGCAGCCGCAACTCGGCCACCAAGACTTGCCGGGCAGGGGTCTTGACCTGCGCCAGGTCGCGTACGCAGACCTGCAGCTCCTGAGCCGGAGTTGGCGCGACCGCCAGCCCCGACAGCGCCACGAAAAGCAGCCACCGGCGGGTCATCTTAACGTGATCTTAACCGCAGGTTCACGAAACTGTAAACTAGAAAAATCGACAGCGCCGCGAAGCGGCGGCGCCGCCCGCCCCCGCGGTCTCCCCCGCGACAGTTATAATCGACGGCAATTCCGATGCGATTTCAGCGCCTCGTCCCCATCCGCCAAAACTTCCCCGACCGCGGGCTCCGCGACGTCCGCCAGGCCGTGCTCGACGAGATGCGCGCCGCCGCTTGGACCCAAGCCGTGGCGCCGGGTTCGCGCATCGCGGTCGGCGTCGGCAGCCGAGGGATCGCCAATATCGGCGTGATCGCCAAAGCCGTCGTCGACTTTTGGATCGAACGCGGCTGCAAGCCGTTCCTCATTCCCGTGATGGGCAGCCACGGGGGCGGCACCGCGGAAGGTCAAGCCGAGGTGCTCGAGCACTACGGCATCACCGAGGCGACGATGGGAGCGCCCGTCGTCAGCTCGCTCGATGTCGACCAAATCGGCGTGACTCCCGAAGGCATCGACGTCTCCATGGACCGGCAGGCTCACAACGCCGACGGTGTGATGCTGCTCAGCCGCGTCAAATGGCACACCGGCTTCGTGGGCAAGCTCGAGTCGGGCGTGCACAAGATGATGGCGATCGGCCTGGGCAAGTGGGAAGGCGCCAAACGCTATCACGCCTGGGCCTTGCGCCTCGGGATGGAGCAAGTCATCCGCTCGGTCGGCAAAGTCATGCTCGACACAGGACGCATGCTCGGCGGCCTGGCGATTCTCGAAGACGCGCACCACAACACCGCCGAAGTCCATGCGCTGGGGGCGGCCAATATGGCCGCCGACGAAGAAAAGCTCCTCGAGCGCGTCAACTCCTGGCGGGCCGCCATCCCGGTTCCCGCGGTCGACATGCTCATCGTCGACGAGATCGGCAAGAACATCTCGGGCTCCGGCATGGACGCCAAGGTCATCAACCGCGGCATCCTCGGCCGCAACATGAATCCCGATGTCGTGAACATCACGCGCATTTTCGCCCGCGATCTCACGCCCGAGAGCGGCGGCAACGCCGTCGGCATCGGGTTGTGCGACGTGATCGCCGACCGCCTCTACAGCCAGATCGACTTCGAAGCCACGTGGATCAACGTGCTGACGGCGTCGAATCCCCTGGGCGGCATGTGCCCGCCGCATTTCGCCGACGACCGCACTTGCATCGAGCGCCTGATCGTCACCTGCGGGAAGCTCGATCCGCACGAATGTTCGATCGTACGCATCCGCAACACGATGGAGCTGGCCGAGATGGAGATCAGCGAGAATTTGCTGGCGCATATCGCGGGCAATCCGGAAATCGAAATCGTCGGCGAGCCGCGTGAGCTCGATTTCGACGCGGACGGCAACGTCGCCCCGGTCGCCCTCGCCGCCGCCCTCGCCTGACCGCCTTGCAAGACCTCTCCCAGCGGCATCGCGACAACGCCCCGGCGTTGCACGAGCGGTTTGAGTCGGCCCAGCCCTTCCGCCACTTGGTCGTCGACGAGCTGCTTCCGCCGCAGCTCTGCGCGGAGCTGCAAGCGCAGTTTCCGCGCTTCTCGAACGAGAAGGCCCTCAACGAGTTCGGCGAGGTCGGCGGCAAGGCCGTCTATCAAAATCTGCCCGAGCTCGGCGACGCCTATGCGCGCTTCGACCGATTGATGCGCAGTCAGGCGTTTCTCGAGTGGCTCAGCGTCGTCACCGGCATCCCCAAACTGCTCTATGACGCCGAGTACGTCGGCGGCGGCACGCACGAGAACGTCAACGGCCAAGAGCTCGATCCGCACGTCGACTTCAACTACCACCCGAACCGCACCTGGCACCGCCGGCTCAACCTGATCTTGTTCCTCAACGACGAATGGGACGCGAGCTGGGGCGGCTGCCTGGAGTTGCACCGCAACCCTTGGGTCGTCGGCGATGACGTGAAGACCGTCACGCCGCAAACCAACCGCGCCGTCTTATTCGAGACGACCGAATCGTCGTGGCACGGCTTCCGCCGCATCCAACTGCCGCCTGAGCGCCAGGGCCAGACGCGCAAGACGGTGGCCGTCTACTTCTATTCGCTCGAGCGCCCCACGGAGCAAACGGCGCCCGGCCACGGCACCTACTACGTACCGCGCCCGCTTCCAGAGCGCTTCGCGAGCGGCGCGACCTTATCGGCCGACGACGTCGCCGAGCTGAACAACCTCATTGACCGCCGCAATCAGCAAATCCGCTTCTTGTGGGAGCGCGAGCGGGAAATGAACGACTACCTCGCGAAGCTGCACCGCTCGCCGAGCGTGCGCCTTGGGCGAGCGCTGACCTGGCCGCTGCGCGCGCTGCGCGACGCAGTCAAGCGCTAGGCAATTGGGGACTCCCCCAGGCCGCCATGGACCTCGAGTACTAACACCCCTTGTGGGGGATTCCCCCCCTACGGCGGGACCCCGAGAGCAGTCCAACCCGAAGTTCCATTGCCCAATTCGGCGAATGGGTTCATGCTGGGATCAGTTCGAGAACGCTGATGAACCCCCTGCTCGAAAAGGCGGCTGCCCTGCTGGGCTTGTCGCGCCGCCACGACGGCTCGCGAGGCGAGGAAGCGCGCCGCCACCAGCGCTTCGCCGCCAACGAGACCGCCCGGGTCTTTTGGAAAGACGCCGGCGGGCTCAAGCGCGAGATGGACGTGATGGTGGTCAACGTTTCCGTCAGCGGCATGGCGTTCCTTTCGACCGAGCACTTCGAGAAAGGCGCGTGGATTTCGATTCGGACAGCCAAACGCTCGGTGGACGCGGTCGTCCGCCACGCTCGCGAGGTCGAGAGCTGCTACGCCACCGGCGTCGAGACCTTCCCGGCCTCGACCAATCCCCTGCAGCAGTCTTTGCGGAAGCTGGCGGTCGCTCTCGCCGATCGTCGCCGCGCCTAACCCGCCACCGCCAAATCGAACGACGGCCGCGAAGGTGCGGCGATGCGGAGCTTGCGCGGTCCTATCGTGAGTCGATGGGCGCGCCACTACGGGACGCGGCGCCGTTGCGCGAGGGGTTGAGTCAGTTTTTTGGTTTGAGCTCGTTGAGCAGGCGGGTCGCACGGTAGACCTTGCTCAGCATTTCCAGAATGCCTCGGACGTCTACGCTGACGGCGCGGGCCTGCTTCTCGGAGTACAAGTAGTCGTTGGACAACGATTGGCGGTTGCCGTCGAAGATCAGGCCCACGACGCGGCCTTCTCGGTCGAGCAGCGGACTGCCGGAGTTGCCGCCGGTGATGTCGTCAGTCGAGGCGAGGTTGTACGGCGTTTCGCCGTCGAGGCGCTTTTGGACTCGCGAGACGCGCTTGGGCAGCGCGTACGGATCCTCGCCGGTCGCTTTGGCGAACAGGCCGTCGATGTGGGTGAACGGCGAGACGCGCTTGCGGTCGTCGCTCAGGTACGCCTTGACGAGGCCGAAGGCCAGCCGCGGCGTGAAAGTCGCGTCGGGGTAGGCCTGTTGGCCGCCGACGGCGAAGCGCGCGCGGGCGATCAATGCGCCGTTGGCGGCGGCGACCGCATCGATCTCGTCTTCGTAACGCTTGCGAATGGCGCGGTACGGCTCATCGATCAAGCGCGCCAGCGCGATCATCGGGTCGTCGGAGCCGCCGGCCAACGCCGCATCGTCGTCGCCGAGCACTTTCCGAAAGTCGACATCCCCGAGCTTGGTGCCTTCGATCAGCTCGCGAGCGCGCGTGGCGGGCGTCTTGCCCTGCAGGATCTTCTTGACGAGCGGATCGTTGGGGCTGAGCCGGTCGCGCAGGAACTCGAGGCTCGTGCCGAGCTTGACGATCTCAACCCCGGGAGATATCGGCGCGGTCGAGTACAGCGTCTGGTAGAGCGACTCCAGACCGGCGGAGTGATACTCCGCGAGGCGGTCTGAGTCGGGCTTCTTCAGCTCGTCATGCAGACGGTAGAGGTTCTTGGCGAAGGTGAAGTACCTGGAATAGAATCCTAACGACGTCAATAGCGCGTACTCGTCGTAAATCTCCTTTCTGGTTTGTTGGGCGGCGGCGATCGCGTCCCATGCGCCTCCGAATTTTTCCTTCAGCTCGGGATTCTCGTCGACCTTCTTGCGCAAAGCCTCTTGCTGCTCGACCTTCTTGTCGAACAGCTCAGGGTCGCGCAGGCCGGCCAACATGCCGGCGTAAGCCTTGAGTGAATTGTCGATGTAGAACAGCTCGGGGCCGGCGATGCGGGCCGCCTCTTCGCCGCCCTTGCCGTAGGTTTCGAGGGAGTCTTTCAGGCGGCGGTGGAAGTCGAGCAATAGAGGCAGCCGGTGGTCCCGCTCGAAGCGCAGTTGCGCGACCGTGAGCAGCCGCTGCGTCTTACCCGGATTCCCCGAGACGATCACGAACTCTTGCTCGTCCGCGCCGCTCGGATCGAACGGCAACACGGCGGGCGACTCGATGGGACGGCCGTCTTTGTAGACGCGCAAGAACGAGACATCGAAGCAATAGCGCGGATAGGTGAAGTTATCCTGCTGGCCGCCGAAGTAAGCGAGCGTCGATCTCGGGCGCGAACACGAGCCGGACGTCGGTATAGCGTTGGTATTTGTAGAGGTCGAAGACGCCGCCTTCGTAGAGGCTCACCACGTCGCAGCGCAGCAACGTGGAGTCGCGGCAGTCGCGCTCGATGCGGGCGATCGCGGCGCGCTGCGTCTGGAGGCGCTTCGCGTCGCTCATCTCGGCGGTCACGTCCTTGTTGACCTGCGCGGTGACGGGCTCGATCTCCATCAGCGCGTTGACTTCGAGGTCGGGGCACTTGAGCTCGCGTGACCGGCTCGTCGCATAGAAGCCGTCGGCGGCGTAGTTGGCGCTTTCGGTGCTGAGGTTTTCAATGCAATCGGAGGCGATGTGGCGGTTGGTCAGCAGCAGCCCACGCGGCGAGACGAAGGAACCCGAGCCGCCGTTGTTGAGCCGCGCCGAGCCGTGCATGATCCGCGCGAGCAACTCGGCGGAGGGCTTGAAGTCATGGTCGGCGGCGAGGCGCTCGAGCGGCAGACGGTTGAAGGTCCACATGCCTTCGTCCGCGGCGAGCGGAAGGCCCAGCAGACTCAGGGTGAGGATCGCGATGAACTGACGCATGCGGAACTAGTTGCGGCGACAGATGCCGCGTTTGGAACTCTGGATAAACTCTACCAGCCGTTTGACGTGCGGGCCCTCGAGCTCGGTTGCGAGACGCGAAACCGTCTCGCTCAAGGGAAGGCGCGTCCTGAACAGGATGCGGAAGGCGCTCTTGAGCGGCTGGATCTCGAGCGGCCCGAGGCCGGCGCGCTTGAGGCCGACGATGTTGACGCCGACGGGCGTGACGTCAAAACCCGAATACAGAAAGTACGGCGGCACGTCTTTGTTGACGCGCGTGTTGCCGCCGATCATCGCCAGGTCGCCGATCTTCGAGTACTGGTGCACGACCACGCCGCCCGACACAAAGGCCTGGCAGCCGATCTCGACGTGGCCGGCCACCAGGGCGCACGAGGCGATCACGTTGTCGTCGCCGATGACCGAGTTGTGGGCGATGTGCCCGGAGGTCATGATGTAGTTGCGGTGGCCGATGACGGTGGTCGACTCGGGCTCGGTGCCGCGGCTGACGGTGTAGTGCTCGCGGATCGTGTTGTCGTCGCCGATGACCAGATAGCTGCGCTCGCCCGAGAAATTCTTGTCGAGCGGATCGGTGCCCAGGACCGTGCCGGCCGAGATTTGGTTGCGGGCGCCGAGCGTCGTCCAGCGCTTGATATAGACGTGCGGCTCGATGCGGCAGCCTTCGCCGATCACGACATCGTCTTCGATGACGCAAAAATCCCCGATTTCGACGCCGGGACCGATGACGGCGCCGTCCGCGATGCGGGCGGAGTCGGCGATTCGAGCGCTGGGATCGACGGCCACTTCAGAAACAGACAGGTTAAGGCCAAACCTCGTCGAGCACGTAGGCCAAGCGTACCGCGGCCTTGGCCAGTTGCTCTTCGGCGACGTTGCGGGCGGCGCTGACGTATTCCTGGCCGAGCACGCGCGGGTCGCCCGACGGCAAGGCGCCGTAGGCTACGCGGACAGCCGTGAGGTGCGTCTCCCAGGTCCAATCCTTTTGATTGCCCTTGGTCCACTCGCGCGCTTTGGCCGGGGTGATGCGGCGGCGAACGATGTCGGCCAGGTCGTCGACGCTCACGCCGTCAAACAGCACGTGCGCCCAAAAGTCTTCGAGCAGATAGCGCTTGCCGTTGTAGACGACGTAGTCGTCGGCCAGGCCGAAGCCGGGCGGATAGCCGACGTTGAGCGGCTGGTGCAATTCGGGCACGAGCAGAATCAGGAAACGGAAGGCCTCGGCGACCTGGTCGCGGCCGCGGTGGGCCAGGCGCACGATGCCCTCCTCCTCGCGGATCTTGGCGGTCACGCAGTCGCCGATCGGGCAATCGCGGTCCATGTCGAGGCCGGTGGCGTTGGGCGGGATGGTGATCGACCACCACGACTCGGTTTCCGGTCGCTCGTCGGCGACGGTCTCGGCCCAGTAGGCCAGGTCTTCCATCGACGAGGCGTCGCCCAAGTAGTAGCGATGGCGCTTCTGGGCGGTGTCGCCGAGGCGCTCCTGGGCCACGCGCACGATCGCGCGGTGGACGTTCTCATCCCACGCGGACAAGACGGAGACGAACAGTAAAGCGGGCAGAACCAGCCGGACCAGAGGCGTTGAAGCCATAAACAGTAAGATACAGGGGCTTGGAGGTAAGGCGCCAAGCGCGGCGCTGGTTTTAAGTGATGAAGGTCAAATACCTAGCGGCACTGTTGGCGGCGCAGGCGGAGGGCGACGAGGAGACCGATCTGATCGGCGGGGCGCCTCCGGAGTCCGCGGGGCCGCACGAGCTGGCGTTTATCGAGTCGCGGGAAGCCGCCTCGCGGGCCGCCGAATCGCAGGCGGGCTGCCTGCTGCTGGCCGCGGACGCCGAGGCTCCGGCGGGACGCACCGTGATCCGCGTCAAGCAGCCGCGCAACGCGTTCGCCAAAGCGATCAAGGCCATCGTCAAGAAGAACCGTCCGCCGATCGGCATCCACCCGACCGCCGTCGTGCATGCCACCGTGAGGATGGCGCCGGCGGTGGCGATCGGGCCCAATGCGGTGATCGCGGCCGACGTGGAGCTCGGCGACCGCACAGTGATCCAAGCCGGCGCCTATGTCGGCGAAGGCAGCAAGCTAGGCGCGGATTGCTGGGTCTATCCCAACGCGACGATCTATCACGGCGTCACGATCGGCAACCGCGCGATCCTGCATTCCGGCTGCGTGGTCGGCGCGGACGGCTTCGGGTTCGTCTTCGAGGGCGACCACTACGAGAAGTTTCCGCAGATCGGCGGCGTGCGCATCGGCGACGACGTGGAGATCGGCGCGAACGCCTGCGTCGACCGCGGGGCGCTGGGCGACACGATCCTCGAGAGCGGCGTGAAGCTCGACAACCTGGTGCACGTCGGACACAACTGCCGCATCGGCAAGCACGTGGTGATGGCGGCGCAGTGCGGGCTGTCAGGCGGCGTGGTGATGGAAGACTACGTGATCGCGGGCGGCCAGGTGGGGATCTCCGAGAAGGCGCACATCGAGGCCAAGGCCGTGCTCGGGGCGCAGTGCGGCATCTTGCCGCACAAGCGGCTGACGGGCGGCCAGACGTATTGGGGCACGCCGGCGCGGATCCATCGCGAGCACTTGAAGAAGCTGGCGCTGGTCGAGCGGCTGCCGAAACTGCAGGCCGAGCTCGAGAGTCTGAAGAAACAAGTGGCGGAGTTGACGTCGAAGTAAGCCGATGAAGCTCGTGGTCGTAGGCGGTCAGAGCCGCAGTGTCGGGAAGACTTCGCTGGCGTGCAGCTTGATCCGCGCCACACCCGAATACGACTGGACGGCCGTGAAGATCGCGCAGTTCGGCCACGGGATCTGCTCGGCGGACGGCAAGCCGTGCGATTGCGCCGTGGACGACCCGGAGCATCCGTTCGCGCTGACCGTGGAGCGGGACCGCGAAGGGCGCAGCGACACCTCGCGGCTGCTCGCGGCCGGCGCGAGCGAGGCGCTGTGGCTGCGCGTGGCCCAGGGGCGGCTGGCCGACGCGATGCCGCTGCTGCGCGAGCGGCTCGTCGGGCGCGAGTACGTGCTGATCGAGTCGAACAGCGTGGTCGATTACCTCGAGCCGGATGTTTACGTGAGCGTCGTCGATGACCGCGTGGCCGACTTCAAGCCCAGCGCGCGACGGCTGCTCGATCGCGCGGATGCAATAGCGTCGGTCGCAGGAGCGGACGGACATTTCGCGGTCGAACCGCCCGACTATTGTTCGGCGGAGCTGGCGGCGTTCGTTCGCGCACGCCTGCAGGGGCGGACTGTGAGCGCTTAGCCGCCGAGCGCGGGTGTATACTCCTTGGCGAAGGCTCCGGTCGCGAGCCTTGGCGCGGTCCGGTCGCGATCGCCTGTTTTCCCTGAAATTGCGAGGTTCGTATGAACTGGGAGCGCGTCTTGATATGGGCGCTGACGGCCGGGCTGATCTTTCTTTGGACCGTGTATCACCGGCGGCTCACGATGGAAGCCGTGCGCCGCCGCGACGCCGAGAGTGATCGCGACGAGCGCCGGCGGGGGGCCTGACGGTGCCGCTGTTCAAGACGCGCACGGCCGCCCTTTACGGCGTGGAAGCGCTGCCGATCGACGTCGAGGTCGATCTCTATCTGGGGCAGCCGGGCTTCTTCGTCACCGTGGGCTTGCCGGACACGGCCGTGCGCGAGAGCCGCGAGCGCATCAAGTCTTCGCTGATCAACTCGGGCTTCGGCTATCCGCAGAAGGCGATCACGATCAACTTGGCGCCGGCGAACATTCGCAAGGAGGGGCCGGCGTTTGACCTGCCAATGGCGCTGGGTATTTTGGGCGCGATGGGGTCGCTGCCTGCTGAGGCTCTGAACGACTACCTGGTCGCGGGCGAGTTGTCGCTCGACGGCGGGCTGCGGCCGGTGCGCGGGGCGCTGCCGATCGCGGTGTGCGCCAAGCAAAACGGCTACAAGAAAATGATCGTGCCTGCCGACAACGCCGCCGAAGCCTCGGTCGTAGACGGCGTCGAGGTCTACGGCTTTCGACACTTGGCCGAAGTGGCGAAGCTGTTCGATGCGGATCACGGATTTAAGCCCACGAGGCCGACGGCGCCGTCGAACGGCTTCGAGAACGGGGACCATCTGCTCGACTTCCGCGACGTGCGCGGGCAGGAGACGGTGAAGCGGGCGCTCGAAGTAGCGGCGGCCGGCGGGCACAACTTGCTGATGGTCGGGCCGCCGGGGTCGGGCAAGACGATGCTCGCCAAGCGCCTGCCGGGGATCTTGCCGCGGCTGACGCTGGAGGAGGCGCTCGAGACGACCAAGGTGCACAGCGTGGCCGGGGCGTTGGGGCCGAACGCGGGCCTGGTGCGCGAGCGGCCGTTTCGCGCGCCGCACCACGGCATCTCGAACGCCGGGCTGGTCGGCGGCGGCTCGGGCATGCCGCGCGCGGGCGAGGTCAGCCTGGCGCACAACGGCGTCCTGTTTCTCGACGAGTTTCCGGAGTTCCCGCGCAACATTTTGGAAATGCTGCGGCAGCCGCTCGAGGACGGCGATATCACCATCGTGCGCGGGGCGATCAGCCTGACCTTCCCGTCGTCGTTCATGATGGTCGCCGCGATGAATCCCTGCCCCTGCGGGTACTTCGGCGATCCCAACCGCGAGTGCCGCTGCACGCCGCCGCAGATCCAGCGCTATGTCGGCAAGATTTCCGGGCCGCTGCTCGACCGCATCGACATTCACGTCGAGGCGCCGCCGGTGAAGTATCGCGAGTTGCACGGCGCCGCGCCGTCGGAGTCGTCGGAAGACATTCGCGCGCGAGTGGAGCGGGCGCGCGCGGTGCAGACGCGACGAGGCTTTCCCAATGCGCGCATGCCGAGCAAGCAGATCAGGGAGTTCTGCAAGCTCGACGAACGCGGCGAGAAGACGCTCGAAACGGCCGTGCAACGGTTGGGGCTGTCGGCCCGCGCGCATGACCGCATCTTGAAGACGTCGCGCACGATCGCGGACCTGGCGGGCGAGGAGGCGATCAGCGTGCGGCACCTGGGCGAGGCCGTGCAGTATCGCAGCTTGGACCGGACTTACTGGGTCTGAAACAGGGCGCGACGCGAGGCCCTCGAACCCCGCGTCGCGGATTGCAGACGGCTTGGCCGCCTCCTACCAGGACAGCTCGAGGGCGAGCTGGATTCGGCGGGCCGGGAAGGCGCCGCGAGCTCCGCTCGGAATTCTTCAACCTGTTCAACCGCACGAACTTCCAGGGCCCGGTCGCAAAATTTCGTCGGCGGCGCGCTCAGAGGGCGGCGACTCGAAGTTGTTGCCGCTGCCGCGCGCCTGTCAGACTAAAGGCCTGATTGGTTGCAACCTCCGCGCGGCGGAGACCATCCAAAGAAATGACCTTGCGCCGTAGAACGATTCTCCAACTTCCCCTTTTGGCCTCGGCCGCCCCGGCGGTTTTCAGGCAAGCCCTGCAGGCCGCCGAGAAACAGCTAAAGCCTTCCGTATCAAAGGGATTGCTGCACTTCGCCGTGATGGGCGACAGCGGCTCGGGCAGTCGCGGCCAGCAACTGATCGCGCGCCAGCTCGAGCGGCAGCACGGGCGCAGCCCATTCGAATTCGTCCTCACCACCGGCGACAACGTCTATGAGTACGGCGAGACGGCGTACTTCGACCGCAAGTTCATCGACGTCTACCGTAAGCTGCTCGACGACGGCGTCCTCCTTCGCGCCACGCTCGGCAATCACGACATGCGCAACCGCTCCGGGCAAGAGCAGATCCAGGTCGCCGCCTTCGGCTACGAGGACTCCCGCGAGGAATACCAGTTCGAAGCCGGGCCCATGCTGCCGAACGGGAAGCGCCTGGCTCGCTTCATCTGCCTGAACTCGAACCGTTGGGACGAGGAAGTCGGCAAGCCCCTCGAGTTGCGGCTGGGCGCCCTACGCGAGAAGCTCGCGGAGTCGGACCGCTACCAGTGGAACATCGCCTACTTCCACCACCCGCTGTATTCCTACGTCAAGAGCGGTTTCTTGATCCCGCGCGGGCACGGGGCGAACGAGAAGGTTCGCCGAATGCTCGAACCGGAGCTCATCGACCGCGTCGACGTCGTGTTCTCCGGGCACGATCACTTCTACCAGAAGATCAAGCCGCAGCACGGCATCGACTACTTCGTCACGGGCGGCGCCGGGAAACTTCGCGGCGGCGTGCAGAGCAACAATCCGAACGTCGAGAAAGCGGCGCTGGAATATCACTTCATGGATCTGAGCCTGGACCAAGAAGCCTTGCGGTTTCAGGCCATCAACGACGACGGCGCGGTGATTCATGGAGGCGCGATCGCGAAGCGCGGCGCGAAGCGACTTTCCGAGATCCGCGCAGCCGCGTAAAGCGTCCGATTCTTGCTACGGCTCCCCCGCGAATGGCCGATATAATGGAGGTTCGCTTCCCGGACGATCCTCCCGCGCACCTCCGTTCGATGAGTTTCCAGAAGCAGCTCGTGCGAAAGGCCGGCAAGGCGGTTCATGACTTCAACATGATCCGCGAGGGAGACCGTATCGCCGTGGGCGTGTCGGGCGGCAAGGATTCCCTGGCCCTGCTCGACGCCCTGTCGGCGCTGCGCAAGCGGTCGCCCGTGCGGTTCGAGCTGCGCGCCTTTACGGTGGAGCAAGGCAAATTCGTGCGCCCGGTCGAGCCGCTGCGCGAGTACATGGCCGAGCGCGGCGTCGAGTGGACCTACTACCGCGACGAGGCTTCGTTCCAACTCATTGAAGACCAGCCGGATCACGGCTGCGACGCTTGCAGCCGCTACCGCCGGCGCGCGGTTTACGAAATTGCGGCTGACCTGGGCGCGAACGTCGTCGCCCTGGGACACACGGCCGACGACTTGTGCGAGGCGCTGCTGCGAAACGCCATGTACACGGGCCGGCTCGGCGCCCTGCCGCCGGTCACCAGCTCGCGCTCCGGCGACTTCCGTCTGATCCGTCCGCTGGTCTACGTTTCCGAGCAAATCACGTCGGGTTACGCCGCGGAACAGTCGATCCCGATAACGCCTTGCGTCTGCTCGTTCAAAACCGGTACTGTGCGGGAGTCCCTGCGCGTTTTCCTCGATGCCGCCAAGGCCGCGAACCCGCACGTGTTGGAGAACCTGCTTTCCGCGATGAGCCATATCGATACCGGGCGTTTGCTCGATCGGCGTTTTCTCGAACTCGAAGACGGCGAAGAGCGCAAGGCGCCGGCCGCCGCGTGCGAGCCGTTCCCCGTGCTCGTTGAAGAATCGCTTTGATGGCGGACGAAGCGAGTTGTCGGCATGGCGTCTGAGACCGAGAGTACGTTAGCGTCGTCGAAGCCGGACATGGTGACGACGCCCGCTCCCTTGGGCGCGGCCGACACCGTGCGGGCGGCGGTGATCGTCGCGGGGCTCTTGCTGATCTTTCTCGCCGGCGTGAGCGGGCTGGGCGACGGCTTCAAAATGCTCGGCCGCGACGTGCTCGACGGCTTCTTCAGAGCGACCGCGAATCCCCTCGTCGCGCTGATGGTGGGCCTGTTGGCCACGACGCTCGTGCAGAGCTCGTCGGTGACCACGTCGATGGTGGTCGGGCTGGTCGCGGCGCCGGAGAATCCGCTGCCGCTGGCCAACGCCGTCCCGATGATCATGGGCGCGAACATCGGCACGACGGTGACCAACACCCTGGTGTCGCTGGCGCATATCGGCCGGAAGGACGAATTCCAGCGCGCCTTCGCAGTCGCCACCTGCCACGACTTCTTCAACTTCCTGTCGGTTGCGATTCTGCTGCCGCTCGAGATGGCCACGGGCGTGTTGGAGCGCATGGCCGCCGATCTGACGGCGGTGATCGGTCCGGCCGGCGGAGTGGAGTACAACAGTCCGCTCAAAGGCGTGATCAAACTGATCTTCGTCCCGGTCGACGCTTTCGCGAAAGCCCTGTTCAGCTCCGCGCAGATACAGGGAGTGGTGATCATCCTCATCAGCGCCTTGATGATCTTCTACGCCTTATTGATGCTCGTTCGCACGTTGCGCACCAAGATGCACCACAAAGCGAAGGAAGCGCTGCAGGGAGCGATCGGGCGCAACGGCTTGCTGGCGATCGGGTTGGGCACGCTGGTGACGATGGCGGTGCAGTCGAGCTCGATCACCACTTCGCTGCTCGTGCCCTTGGCCGGCGCGGGAATCATTACCCTGCAACAGGCGTTCCCGGTGACGCTGGGGGCGAATATCGGGACGACGCTAACGGCGATGCTGGCGTCCTTGGCGGGCTCGGGAGTCAACGCCGGGCTCGGCGTTACGATCGCTCTGGTTCACGTGCTGTTCAACTTGATCGGAACGTTGATCGTTTATCCGATTCCGGCGATTCGCCGCGTGCCGCTGGCGGCCGCCGAAGGACTGGCCCGCATTGCGACCAAGTCCCGCAAGTGGGCGCTGGCGTACGTCGTCGTGCTTTTCTACGGACTGCCTGCGATCATCGCCTTCCTGTACCGCTAGTTGAAGCGATACCATGCGGAGCGGCATGCGCGCCGCCCGAGATCTTCGATGACAATTCCGGCCGCAGGGCGCGAAGCTCGCGAGGAGACTTCTACGCCGCATCGCCGCCCGACCTATTGGGCCGTGCCGATCGTCACCGTCTTCGTCTCGAGCATGTGCATGATGGTCGTGGAGCTGGTGGCCGGCCGCCTCATCGCGCGCTACGTCGGCAGCTCGCTTTATACCTGGACGTCGGTGATCGGCATCGTATTGGCGGGAATCGCGGCGGGGAACTACGTCGGCGGCCTGATCGCCGACCGCTACAAGCCGCGAGAAGCTTTGGCGTCGCTGTTTCTGGCGGCGTCGGCGACGTGTCTGTTAATCCCTTTGCTCAACGACCGCGTTGGGGCGTCGATGATGTTGCGCAACCAGGACTGGGCGCTGCGGATCGCGCTGCACGTTTTCTTCGTGTTCTTCCTGCCCTCGGCTCTGCTCGGCACGATCAGCCCGGTAGCGGCCACGATGGCGCTGGAGATCGGCCGCCGGACGGGCCGCACGGTGGGGAGCGTTTACTCCTGGGGAGCTCTGGGATCGATCGTCGGGACGTTTCTGACCGGGTACTTGCTGATCGCCAAGATGGGCACCGTCGCCGTGCTGCTGTCGGTTTCGGGGATCTTGCTGGCGGCGTCGCTCTACTACGGCGTCGAGAGTCTGTTGCCCTACATCTGGGGCGGCGTGCTCACGGCCAGCATATTTGTTACGTTTACGCCTTGGGCTTGGGCGAAGACAGTCGGCGAGAGGCTGGGCTTCCGCGACTACGTCGATCAGTTCGTCTACTTTCAAGACGAGTCGCAGTACTCGTTCATCCGCGTCGAGGAGGATCTGACGCAGCCGGGCGTCCGCACGATGACGCTCGACTTCTTGATTCACGCCTATGTGAAGATGGACGATCCGGACGACTTGCAGTACGACTACGAAAAGATCTATGCCGCCGTCACGCGCTCGGCGGTACGGACGCTGCCCGCCGGTCGAACGCCCCGGGCGTTGTTTCTCGGGGGCGGCGGCTTCGTCTTCCCGGCGTGGTTTCTGCGTCGGTATCCGGGCGGCTACGCCGAAGTGGCGGAGATCGACCCGGAGGTCACCCGCGCGGCCTTCGAGGCTTTCGGGCTCAAGCCGAACCCGCGCATGAAGATTCACAATCTCGACGCGCGCAACCACGTGGAAGACCTGATCCGCCGTCAAGCGGCGGGCGAAGATGTGGGGCGGTTCGACCTGGTCTACGGCGACGCCTTCAACCACTATTCGCCGCCCTTCCACCTCACCACGTTCGAGTTCAACGAGAAAGTGCGCCGGCTGATGAGTGACGAGGGCGTCTTCTTGGCGAACGTGATCGACGTCTACAGCTCGGGCAAGTTCCTGGGCGCGATGATCAACACGCTCGAGAAGAGCTTCCCGCACGTCTATGTGTTCTCGACCGCGCTGGGCGGCCCGACGGACCGCGACGCGCGCGACACATTCGTGGTCGTGGGCTCGACGCGGCTGCTCGACTTGGATTTTCTGAGCTCGGAGAAGTTCAACGGCGATTTGCTGGGCGAGCGGCATCTCGAGGTGCTGCGGAAGCGCTCGAACGGCCTCGTGCTGACCGACGATTTCGCGCCCGTGGACAACCTGCTCGCGCCGGTGATCCGCATGGCGGAGAAAAACTGACGCCGATGCGGGCTGTCGTGCAACGGGTCAGCCGAGCCGCCGTGAAGATAGACGGCCAAGTAGCGGGGTCGATCGGCACCGGGCTGCTCGTGCTGTTGGGCGTGGGGGCGGACGATTCCGAAGCGGACGCCGAATATTTGGCCGAGAAGATCGCGGGTCTGCGCATCTTCGGAGACGACGAGGGCAAGATGAACCAGTCGACCCACGACATCGGCGGCGCGATCTTGGTCGTCTCGCAGTTCACCTTGTACGGCGATGTGAGGCGCGGACGTCGCCCCAGCTTCGAGCAGGCCGCCCCGCCTGAAGAAGCCAAGCGGCTCTACGAAGTTTTCTGCCGGATGCTAAGGGCGAAGGGGCTCAAAGTCGAGACCGGCGTCTTCCAAGCGACGATGAACGTCGAATTGTCGAACCAAGGTCCCGTCACGATTCTGCTGGACTCGACAAAGGCCTTCTAACGCGCGCCGAAAATAGCGCGAAAAACAGCGCCCCGGCGAGGATGCCCGCGGCCGGCGGCGTGAGGACTCCCCAGCCCACGCCCGCCGTCGCCGCATGGGCGGACAGCGTCACGCCGACGCCCGAGATCATCGCCGCCAGCGCCGCGGAGGCTCCGGGTCGGGTTGAGTAGAGGCCGCCCAGCAGCGGCACGAACAAGGTCACCGTCAGCAGGCTGTAGAAAATCGTCAGCGCGGCGAGAATCGATTGCAGCCACAACGCCAGGCCGACTCCGGCGAAACCGGCGCTCACGGCGGCGATGCGCGTGACGCGCAGCAGTGCGTCGCTGCTCATCTCGCGTCCGAGCAGCGGCTGGGCCAAGTCGCGCGCGACGGATGTCGAAAGCATGAACAAGACCGCGTCGGCGGAGCTGATCTCGGCGGAGAAGATGGCGGCCAGCATCAGGCCTCCAAGCGGCAACGGCATCTTGTCGGCCATCAAGCGCGGCAGCGCCATCGCCGGATTGTCGAGCTGCGGCCAGTTCGCGAAGGCGATCATCCCCAAAACCACGGGACAGAACGAGTAACCCAGCAGAACGAGACCTTGCCAGCCGACGGCGCGCCGAATCACCCCCTCGTCCCGCGCGCCGTAGAGCTTCTGCAGCAACCCGGGCGACACGAAAAACGAAGGGATGAGGATGACGGCGTAGCGCGCGATGCCGTCCGCGCCGATTCCGACGATGCTCTCGTAGCGCGCCGGGTCAGGCGCGACCGTCGCCAGCTTCGACAGCAGTCCGCTCCAACCGCCGACCGAGCTGAGCGCCCAGGGGACCGCGATACTGAAAGCGACCGCCTTGACGATCACTTGCAGCAGGTTGATCCGCGCGCTGCCCCACAGCCCGCCGGCGGTGAAGTAAACGGTTACGATTACGCCGCCAAGGACCATTCCCCACGCCGCGGGCAAGCCGGCGGCAACGTCGAGGACGACGCCCATGGCGATGAGCTGCCCGGCGAGAATGGCCAGCGAACCGAGCCACAAGAAGCAGGCCATGAGCAGGCGCACCGCGCGGCTGTAGCGCAGCTCCAGATAATCGCCGACGGTGTAGAGATTGTGCCGCTCGGCCAAGCGATGAATACGCGGCCCCACGGCGAAGGCGAGCACCAGAGAACCCAGGCCGGCCGAACCGACCCACCACCAGGCTGACAGGCCGCTGCGGTAGCCGAACTCCGCCGCGCCCACCGTCGTGCCCGCCCCCAGGTTCGCCGCCAGGAACGTGGAAAACAGCAGCGGTGAAGAGAGCCCGCGGTCCGCGACGAAAAAGTCCGCGGCGCTTTTAACGCCGCGCCCGTAGTACAGCCCAAGCGCGGCCAGCAGCGCGGCGTACGCGAGTATGACGGCGAAAAGCACGATCTAGGCGCCGCTCCGCAGCCGCTCGAACCGCTCCATCTCAAACTTGCCGCCGACGACCAACGGCGTGCGCTGATGGATCGACTGCGGTTCGATATCGAGGATGCGGCGCTCGCCGTCGGTGGCCGCGCCGCCGGCCTGCTCGGCGATAAACGCGATCGGGTTGGCTTCGTACAGCAGCCTGAGCTTACCCTCTTTGTTCTTGGCGGTCGGCGGATAAAGAAACACGCCGCCGACCAGCAGCGTGCGGTGGAAGTCGGCCACCATCGAGCCGATGTAGCGCGCCTTGTAGCGATGCCCGAACTCGCCGCGCCGCAGGCCGTTGACGTAGCGCTGGTAAACCTCGGGGAAGTCGTCGATATAGCCCTCGTTCACCGAATAGATATCGCCTTGCTCGGGCATCTTCAAATCGTCGTGGCTCAGCACGTACGCCCCGACCGCGGGATCGAGCGTGAAGCCGTGGACGCCGCGCCCGGCGGTGTAGACCAGGATGGTCGACGAGCCGTACATGACATACCCCGCCGCGACCTGCTTGCGGCCCGGCTGCAGGGCCCCTTTGCTGTGGCCCTTGGCCTCCTCGCCGGCGGGCCGCTCCAAGATCGAGAACGTGGTCCCGACGCTGACGTTCACGTCGATGTTCGACGAGCCGTCGAGCGGATCGACGACCACGATGTACTTGGTGTGGCTTTCGTCGTGGTCGAAGGTGACCGGCTGCTCGTTCTCTTCCGACACCAGCGCATGCACGCTCGAGCGCACGCCCAAACAGTGCTGCACCGCCTGGTTGGCGAACACGTCGAGCTTCTGCTGGGTCTCGCCCTGCACGTTCGTCGCGCCGGCCGAGCCCAGGATGTCGAGCAGCCCCGCGCGGCGAACCTTGGCTTGAATCATTTTGGTCGCCAGGGTGAGGCCGGAGAGCAGCCAGGAGAATTGTCCGCCGGCGTCGGGAATCTCGCGTTGCTGCTCGAGGATGTGTTGTTGGACGGTGACGATCAACTTTTCGTCGCCGGCGCTGGACTGGGTTGGATCGGACATCGCCTCCAGCCTATGAAAAAATGAGGCGATGTTGCACATTACCGAGGAGCAAGTTCGCGAGGCGCTGTCGGTTCCCGAGGCCGTCGAGCTGGTCGAGGAAGCCTTCAAGAGGCTGGCGGACGGGCGCATGATCAACCACTCGCGGCGCCGCATCCGGCTCGCGAACGGATCGGTCTTGCACGCGATGGAGGCCGGCGACAACGCGTCGAATCTGTTCGCGGCCAAAATTTACGCCACGGGCCGGGGCGGAGCGACATTTGTCGTCACGCTGTTTGACGCCGAGACCTCGGAGTTGCTCGCCACGATCTCGGCCGACCTGCTGGGGCAGCTCCGCACCGGGGCGGCTTCGGGCGTGGCCACGCGACATCTTGCGCGCCAAGACGCCGACGCGTTTGGACTGATCGGCTCGGGCTGGCAGGCGGAGTCGCAGCTCGAAGCCGTCGCCGCCGTCCGCAAGCTCACGAAGGTTTGCGTCTACAGCCGCACGCGCGAGAACCGCGAGGCCTTCGCCGGAAAAATGTCCGCGCGCCTCGGCCTGGAGATCATCCCGGTCGACAGCGCGCGCGCCGCCGTCGAGGGCGCCTCCATCGTCACCGCCGTGACGAACGCGAAGGAGCCGGTGCTCGAAGGCGCCTGGCTCGATCCCGGATGCCACGTCAATGCGGCCGGCGTCAACCACGCGAAACGTCGCGAAATCGACGGCGCGACGGTGCGCCGGGCGGGCGTCGTCGCGGTGGATTCACTCGAGCAGGCGCGGATCGAATCGGGCGATCTGATTCAGACGGCCCACGAGGGGTTTTTTGAATGGGAGCGCGCCCGGGAGCTGGGGCCGATCGTAGCGGGAAGCGCACCCGGCCGCACCGCGGACGAGCAAATCACCTTGTTCGAGTCGCAAGGGCTGGCGGCGGAAGATCTCATCGTCGCCGAGGCGGTATACCGCAAGCTCAGCGGCGGCGGGAGTTAGGGAGCGACAGGTTCGACTTCCTGGCGGTTGCGCGCCAGCCGGCGCTCTTTGGCGTCGGTCATCAGCCCTTCCGCCTCCGGCATCAGCCCGAGGGCCTGCCGCACGGTCGGGTCGAGCTCGGCGCTCACGCGATCGCCTTGATCCACGTCGAACGCCGCCGTGTAAACCGCCCGCTTGAGCTGCCGCCGGATGAAGTTCCAGCGGCTCTCCAGCGCTTCGGGCTTGACGTCGATGCGTTCCTTCCGGACCCAGGCCCGGAATTTATCAAACGTGGCGCGGTCCACGTCCCAGTCAGGCGGCAGGGGCCTGGCGTCCGTCGTCAACAGATTGGCGAAGCGCTCGAACGCGCGGGCGCTCACCATCCACTGGTCGAGCTCGTCGTATTTATCGGGCGCCAAGGCGATGTCCGGGGCGATTCCGGACCCGCCGTACACCGGCCGGCCGGCGTCGGTCAGCTTGACGTCCGCATGCTGCGGCTCGTAGTCGATCGCGCAGGGGTCCGCATAGTAGGCGCTCATCGACAAATCTTCGTAGGGGCGCTGAATCAGGCGACCGCTGGGGGTGTAGTAGCGGGCCGTGGTCAACACCATGCCCGCCGAGTCGGGCAGCTCCAGCACGCTCTGCACCAAGCCTTTGCCGAACGTGTTCGACCCGGCGACAAGCGCCCGGTCGTGGTCCTGCAGCGCTCCGGCGACGATTTCAGCCGCCGAGGCCGAGCGGCAGTCCGTGAGCAGGATGACCGGATATGTCGCGACGCCGCGTCCGGCGTGCGAGACGTAGCGGCGCTCGCGGGAGGCGCGCCCCTTGTGTGAAACGATCAGCGATCCGTTCGGCAGGAAGCGGCTGGCCACATGCACGCCCGCGCTCAGCAGTCCGCCATGGTTCGAGCGCAGATCGAGCAAGAGGCCTCGGATGCCGTGGGACTCGAGACCGTCAAGCGCCGTATCGAATTCTTCGGGCGTCGTCTCGCCGAAGCTCGTAATTTTCAGATAGCCGATCGACCCCGGAAGCTCGAACGCCTGCGGCACCGTGGGCCGCGGAATCTCGGCGCGCATGAGGTCGACTGCGAAGACTCGCTCGGAGCCCTCGCGCGCCAGCTCGAGCTTGACGGTCGAGCCCGTGACTCCGCGCACCAAATCGGCGACTTTCTCGACCGGCTCGCGATCGGTCGGCGTGCCGTCTACGCTGCGGATCAGATCCCCCGGGCGAACGCCCGCGCGGTAGGCGGGCGTACCGGGGAACGGATGGTCGACGATCGGATGGCCGCGGAACAGGCGGATCTGCATGCCGACGCCGGCGTAGCTGCCCTGCTGCTCCTCGCGGAGCCGCTCGAAGTCTTTCGCATCGAAGAACTGCGAATGCGGGTCGAGCCTCTCGAGCATGCCCGGGATGGCGCCGTCGAACACGGCCGCCGTGCGATCGACCGGCGCGGCGTAGTTTTCCGATACGACGTCCAACGCATTCCGGAACTGATTGATCTGCAGCTCGAGCTGGTCGCCCGGCGCGACGCGACCCAGGCTGCTGAAGAACGTCGCGTAGTGTTGGCCGGCGACGGCCCCGAGCAGGATCGCGACCGAGACCGCCGTCACGGCGACCAGGTCTCTCAACGCTTGTGGTCGAGACTTCGGCACGTTTTTTCAGTATAAGCGCGGTCGCCGGGCAGGCTCCGGCGATGCGCTGGTCGTAGAGACGAGCATACTCCTCGGAGGTACTTCGGTACTGCAAAAAATAGGACTATTCGTCCTATTGTTCTAGGAGGTTTTCGCGCTCATACTCAGGCCGTGAACCTCTCCTGGCGCAGTATTATCAATCGCGTGCTACCGGAAGCCGTCGTAGCCGAAACTAAGCTTTTCACCGAGCGTCGACAGCAGCAGCGAGTACCATCTCAAATCTCGGTCAAGCTGCGCTGGGAAGACGGCGATTACCTGCAAGAGACGGCCGGAGTGGCCGAAAACGTCTCCCAAAGCGGCTTCTCGATCCTGACCGCCGAGGCCCTCGAGCCGGGCAGAACCGTATGGGTGGTGGGACGTTCGCTGACCGGGCGCAAAGGGATCGTCTGCTATTGCCTGGCCGCCGAAGGCGGCTACAGCCTCGGCGTTCGGGCCATCGATCGCGAGCGCCGCAGAGTGGATCGTCAGCCCGTGGAGGGCTACGGCCGGCTGCGCTTCGGCGACTTCCGCGGCCACACGACCAATGCGGAAGCCCGCGTGACCAACATTTCAGACGGCGGCATGCAAATGTCCATCCAGGTTCCGGCGCCGAACGAGACTTACGTCAGGCTCAAGGGCGAAACTCTCGAATGCGAAGGGACTGTGCGCTATTGCCGCAAAGAAGGCGGCGCATACCTGCTCGGAGTCCAGTTCATCCGCGACCCGAGCCTAGCCACGGCCTTCTCGTCCGAAGATCTGTAGAAAAAAACTTCGGGACGGTTTCCTTTGGCGGAACTAGTGTGTCCGCCCTATTGGTGAACTCTCGAAAGCGGGCCGATACTACCAGCATGAAGCTGGACTTCGGATCACTCTGGCGTTGGGGCGGCGACCAGCCCAAGACGAACGCTCCACGGCCGAACGAAAGCTCCTCGACGATTCAAGGCGGAGATCATCGCAAGGGCGGGCTGCTCGATCGCTTCCGGCACGCCCGGCAAGAGGGCGAACGCCGCAAGGAGCGGCGTAATCCGGCTACGGGCTCGGTGGCCGTGTTTTGGACCGCGGACGGGAAGCTCGTCAGAGCGCGGGGCGAGCTGGTGGACGCCGGACAAAACGGCTCGGGCATCGGGGCGGTCATCCGGAAACAGCCCGCCATCGACGCGCCGGCCTGGATCCTGACCGCGGACGGCCAGGCCCTTGGCGCCGTGACGCGCCACACCGCGCCGGCTGGGAATTCCCAGTACAGAATCGGCGCGAACCTCGACCTGGAAAGCGTCGAAGGCCACGGATGGGGCGGCGTGAAGCTGCGCTGGATCGATGACGAGAACCGCATGCGTATCTCGCCGTCGTCGCTGCGCAACGCCTCCGAGGGGATGATCGAAGCGAGCTGCGTCGAGTCGCTGCCGGTCGGCTGCCTCGCTTATGTCGACGGCCGCGACGTTGGCTGCCTGGCGATCGTGCGAACCTGCGAAACCTACGGCGAACGCCGCTTGCTGAAGCTCGAAACGCTGACCGACGCGATCAAGACGAGTGCAACGCGGGCGGCCTAGAGCGGGTCGATCGACTCGGCGTCGCCGTCGACGAAGCGCACCGTCACCGGATCGACTCCCGCCTTCTTGCCCGCCGAAAACTCGACGACCCGGAAGCGGCCGTTCTTGGACGCCTGGCGCAGCATCCCAACGCCGAGGGCGAAGGTCACCATGTGTTCGCTCATCCCGGGCTCGACCTCGTGCGCGGCGATCTTGTCCCACGCCTCGGCGGGCCAGTGGTCGAACAGCTCGCGCGGATCTTCACTGAAGAAGATCTCGTCGACGTAGAAGCGGCCGTTCGCCGAGATCGCCATTTCACAAGGGCCTCCTTCGCGGTCGAACCGGATCCAGACTTGCCCGCCGCGCTCGAACACTCGCGTGGGCGTCACCTTCTCGATCGGCTCGAGCAAACGCTCGCCCGGATCGCACGCCCAACGCCACCCTTCCTTGACCCACAAAGGCGCGCCGACCAGCTTCTTTTTGGCCGTCTCGAAGCTCGAGACGTAGGTGCGCTTGGGATGCACGTAGAGGTCGTCGTGCAGCTTGACGGTACGCGTCGGTTTGGCGTCTTCGAACTTGGCCCAGTGGCGTTGCAGGAACACGCCGCCGACATACAACACGGCCGCGGCCAGGCCGATCTTCAGTGAGATTCCGACGAGCTGCACCCACTCCTGGTCTTTCCACGCCATCGTTGTTAAGTCTGACCGCGTTCGATCGCGGCCGGTTTCACTTGTATCCCAAGTGGAGGCACGAGATTCCGCCGGTCAGCGAGACGTAGCGCGCTCGCGCGAAGCCGTTTTCTCGCATGGCCGCCGCGAGATCCTCCGGCGTCAGGAAACGTTCGACCGACCGCTGCAGGTACGAATACGCGTCCCCCGCCCCGGATACGGCGTTACCGATGCGCGGGAGAACATTGCGGAAATACCACTCGAACAGCGGGCCCCACACGCGATTCGTCGGCTGTGAGAACTCGAGAATCGCCAAGCATCCGCCGGGAGCAAGCAGGCGGGCCAACTCGGCGAGTCCGGCGTCGTAATTGGTGAGGTTGCGGAAGCCGTACGCCACGGTAATGAGATCGAAGCCGCCGTCGGCGACCGGAAAGCGCAGCGCGTCGGCCTCGATCAACGGCGTGCGCGGGCGGGTCAGCTTTTCGGCGGCGCCGACGAGCATGGGCCGGCAAAAATCGCTCCCGACGACCGCTCTTCGCACGGCGCCGCAGCGTTTCGCGCGGGCCCGCTCGAGCTCGGCGACGACATCGCCTGTGCCGCAGCACACGTCGAGCACGCGCGCGTCGGGGCGGCGCAAGTATTCCTCCACGTTGCGCACCAAGGCGCGGCGCCACAACACGTCGATGCGCGCCGAGAGCAGCCGGTTGAGCAGGTCGTAGCGCGGCGCGACCTTACCGAACATCTCGCGGATGTTGCGTGACGCGGCCGCCTCGTCGCCGGCGGCGATGCCGGCTGGGGCGGCGCCGCCGGTGGACTGGCCGGTCATCGAACCGCCGCCGCCCGCGCCGCGACCTCGAGCGCCGCCCGCGCCGCCGCCAACACCTGCTCGGACGGCGGATCGACGACCACCTGGACTTTGCCGATCTCGGTGGGAAGCACGAAGTGCGTCTTGCCGCCGATGGTCTTCTTGTCGCCGCTGACGCGGGGTGCGACCTGCGCGGCGTCGATCCCATCGAGAGAAGGCAGCGGTCCGTAGTCGAGGATCAGCCGCTCCACGCGCTCGCGTTCGACCGCCGGGAACATGCCCAGCGCCTCGCCCAGACGCCCGGCGGCGATCATGCCCCAGGCGACGGCCTCGCCGTGAAGCAGCCGGCTGTACTGCGTTTCGGCTTCGAGCGCGTGACCGAGCGTGTGGCCGTAGTTCAAGATGCGCCGCAAGCCGCCTTCGCGTTCGTCCTGCTCGACCACGTCCGCCTTGATGCGCACCGAATCGGCGACGATCCGCTGGAGCATCTCCGGGCGGCGGGCGAGAATGTCCTCGCGACGCTCGACGAGCAGGTCGAAAAGCTCGCGGCTGCGGATGACGCCGTGCTTGAGCACCTCGAACAGGCCGGCGCGGAACTCTCGCTCGGGCAGCGTGAGCAGCGCCGAGGTGTCCATCAAGACCATGCGCGGCTGATGGAAGGCGCCGACCAGGTTTTTGCCCGTTGCGAGATTCACGCCGGTCTTGCCGCCGACCGCGGCGTCGACTTGGGCGAGCAGCGTCGTCGGGATCTGGATGACGTCGACGCCGCGCATGTAGCTCGCGGCCACGAAGCCGCCCACGTCGCCGGCGATGCCGCCGCCGAAAGCGAGCACGACGGCGCCGCGGTCGGCGCCGGCGGCGTGCATCTTTTCGCTCAGCTCTTCGACGGTCGCGAGTCGCTTACGCTCTTCGCCGAGGCGCACGCGCAGCGCTGTGACATCGAGTCCGGCCAAGCCCCGGGTGATGCGTCCGCCTTGGGCCGCCCACGCTCCTTCGTCCGCGATCAAGAACAGCTTGCGGCCCGCGACGACGGGAGCGATCAGTTCGCCCGCGCGTTCCAGGCATCCGCCGCCGACGACCACTTCGTATGAGGCCGACGCCGCTCTTACCGCTATGCGATCCATCCCTTTCCTTGTAGCACTATCGCCGGCGTTTGAACCGCGCCGCCGTCCCTGATAAGGCCTGTCTTTCGTGTACGATGAGGGATCTTGTCGGTCCGCGCATGGAGACGGATTTCCTCATCATCGGCGCCGGAGTCGCCGGTTTGCGCGCCGCCATCGAAGCCTCTCAAGCCGGCGACGTCCTCGTCCTCACCAAGGATCGGCTGACCGAATCCGCCTCCGAATACGCCCAAGGGGGCATCGCGGTGGCGCTGAGCGACGACGACCAGGTTAGTCTACACGAGCAGGACACGATTCAAGCCGGCGCCGGGCTGTGCGATCCGGAGGCCGTGCGCGTGCTTGCGGAAGAGGGTCCGCCGCAGATCGAGAAGCTGATCGGCTGGGGCGCTGAGTTCGACAAAGCGGGCGGTCGCCTCGAGTTCACGCGCGAAGGGGCGCACAGCCGCAATCGCGTGCTGCACGCCCACGGCGACTCGACCGGCCGCGAGATCGCGCGCGCGCTCTATCACACGACCCGGGCCATCCCGAACATCAAATACCGCAGCTTCTCGGCCGTCGTCGACCTGTTGCTCGACGACAACGGCGAAGTCCGCGGCGTCATCGCTTGGGACGAAAAAGAGAGGCGTCTGACGCCGCTCTATGCGCGGGCCGTGCTGCTGGCGACAGGCGGCCTCGGCTGCGCGTATTGGGAGACGACCAACCCCGACGTCGCCACCGGCGACGGCATCGCGATGGCGTACCGCGCCGGGGCGGAGATCGCCGACATCGAGATGGTGCAGTTTCACCCGACGGCGCTGTTCCTAGAGGGCGCTCCGCGGTTCTTGCTGTCGGAGGCGCTGCGCGGCGAAGGCGCGTATTTGCGGAACGCGCGGGGCGAGCGCTTCATGGAACGCTATGACCCGGCGGGCGAGCTGGCCCCGCGCGACGTGGTGTCGCGCGCCATCGTCGCCGAGCTGCGCCGCGTCAAGGCCGGGCCGGTTTATCTCGATCTGACCCACCTCGACAAGACGAGTCTGCCCAAGCGCTTTCCGCGCATCTATCGCACTTGCCTGCACTTCGGCGTTGACATGACCGAGCAGCCGGTTCCGGTGCACCCGGCGGCGCACTACGCGATGGGCGGCATGCGCACCGATCTGCATGGGCGGGCCACTCTCGCCGGGCTCTACGGCGCGGGCGAAACGACCTGCACCGGTGTTCACGGGGCGAACCGGCTGGCGAGCAATTCGCTGCTCGAGGGGCTGGTGTTCGGCGCCCGTGCCGGAGCGGCGATGCACGAGCTCGCGGTCCGCGAGCGCCGCAAACCCGCGATGCCCGAACGCGGGGCGGCGGCGGCGCTGCCCGGCAACGCGAGTTTCGATTTGCGCCGGCTGGCCTGGCGTCGCGCCGGGATCGAGCGCGCCGGCGATACCTTGCGGCAGGGCCTGAAGGAGCTCGAACGGCTGGCGCCGAACTTCCCCGTGGGCGGCATGCGCAACAGCCGCCAGGGCTTCGAGGCCGACAACCTTTACGTGCTGATTTCCCTAATCACGCGCTGCGCCCTCGCCCGTGAGGAGAGCCGCGGCGCGCACTACCGCTCGGACTTTCCCCACCCGCGCGAAGAGTTCCGCAAACATTCCAGCGTCCTAAGCGGCGGCGAAGTCAGTTTCTTCGAAAAAATGCGGCGAGCCGCTTAGTCCGGAATCCATCCCCCTTGGCACAATAGGCCCATGGCGAACCCGCTGCGGCGTCTTCTCGACCCTGGCGACTGGTTGGCCGTCAAGCCGCAGCTCGACCCCGACGCACTGAGCCTGTCGTTTGAACACAAGCCCGATCCCGGTGAGGTCAAGCTGCGGATCATCGTCGGGCTCATCGTGATCAGCGTCGTCGCGGTCGTCGTCTATTTCGTCGAAGACGGCTTTGCGCGCTTCGTCGCTTGCGGCTTCGGCTTGTTCGGCCTGCTCAACCTGGTCTACGGCGTCGTGCAGAGCGGCTTCGAGATGAGCCTCGCCGTCACTCCCGACCAGGTCAAGGTGCGCAAGAAGAGCTGGTTCGGCGGCGAGAGCTGGAGTGAGCCCCTGTCGCACTATCGCGGCGTGATGCTGCGTGAGAGCCGGATTCGCGACCAGGGCGTCGGCAACCTGGAGTCGACGAAGATCTATCACATCATCGAATTGGCTCACGACGACCCGGGCAAGACGGTTCCGCTGCACGTTTCGCAAGGCGCCGGACCGCCGCGGGCCGCGCACGAAGCTTTCGCTCGCCGCTTGCGACTTGCGGCCCTCTACCCCGACTCGTCGCGTGAAGCGGTCCGCGATGTCGGCGACCTGGATCGGCCGTTGTCGAGCCGCGGACCGGCGACCGATCCCGGGCCGCCGCCGCCGGGGGTCGTGGTGGAGCGGCGCGCTGACGAAACGCGCATCAGCATCGGCGCGGGCCGCCTTGGGAATCGCTTGGCGATGCTATTTTGGCTGGCGATTCCGCTGATTTTCGGCTTCATCGGCTATCAAGTCGAGCCGCTGTTCGGGCTGGCGGCCGCCGCCATGGCCGCTCTGTTCGTGCTGATGATGTTCGGGCTCGGGCGCCTGATGTCCGGTGCGGAAAAGCCGCTTGCGGTTTGCTTCTCCAGCGAGCGGGTCTGGATCGATCGCCCGGAGACGAGCAGGCCGGCGTTCGTCGACGCCGCGCGCACGGCGGTGCAGCAGTTCGCGGGAGCGGCGATTCCCGAAGCGCGGCCCATCCTCGAATCTCTGCCCCTCGGCGCCGTCGAACAGATTCGCGTCGACACCTACGTCAGCCAGCGCGACGAAGGCGGCCCGATCAGCTACCCGCGCCTGTTGATCGAAGCCGACGCGGGGCGGCTCGAGTTCATGTCGTCGCAGTTCGACCGCAAGAAGCTCGAGTGGGTTCGCGATTACCTGGAGCACCAGTGGAGCAGTCCGGAATAGCGGCTCAACATTCGACGACGTTGCCCTCGGCCGCGCGGTAGAGCCGGTCCCAGATGGCTTCGCCCAGACCCTCGCGGCTCGGCGGACGCACCAAGATGACCGCTACATCGGCCAAATCCATCTCGCGCAGCGCGGCGAAAAGGTTGCGCGCGACCGCGGGCGGATCCTGAGACGACCCGATCGCTACGATTGCAACCGGCAGTCCGTCGAACGATTCGCGGTCTTCGTCGATCACCAACACGCCGACACGCCCTTTCTCGCAGGCTAGGCGGCCGGCGTCGGCGCGCATTCTTGCGAGGGCGGCCTCGCGGGGGCCTGCGTAGAGCTGCACTTGCCCCCGCGGCGAGTAGTGCTTCAGCAGTTGCCCCGGAGCGCTCGGAGCGGCGCCGCTATCGTCGAGTTTCAAATGCCTTGGCGAATATCGAATCGCGGCTGACAGGGTGCGTAATTCTTCGAGCGAGACGCCGCCGGGCCGCAGCACGGCGGGCGGTTCGACGGTCAAGTCGAGAACCGTCGACTCGAGCCCCACAGTGGTAGGTCCGCCGTCGAGGACGAGGTCAATGCGCCCACGCAAGTCTTCGAGCACATGCGCGGCGGTCGTCGGGCTGGGTCGCGAGAAAAGATTCGCGCTCGGCGCTGCGATCGGCGCACGGGCTTGCCGGATCAACTCCAGCGCAACCCGATGACGCGGCATGCGCACGGCGACGGTGGCGCGTCCCGCCGAGACCGCCGCCGGAATAGCCTCGGCGCGCCGCAGCACCAACGTCAACGGTCCGGGCCAGAAGCGGGCGGCCAGCCGCCGCGCCAATTCCGGAATGTCGGTCGCGACGGCATCCATTTGATGCGGGTCCGCGATGTGCACGATCAAGGGATCGCTCGACGGCCGCTGTTTGGCCGCGAAGATGCGCAGCACGGCCGCTTCGATCGTCGCATCGGCGCCCAGGCCGTAGACCGTTTCGGTCGGAAAGGCGACCAGCCCGCCGCGCGCCAGCGTCGCGGCCGCGAGGCGAACCGCAGCGGACGCCGGCCGGTCCGGATCGACGCGTAAAACCTGGGTTTCAATCGGTTGCAACAGTTTCACGCGCACGGTCGAAACCGTTTAACTTGTGTATTTTCAACAAGATCGCGAAACCTTTCCGCGCTTGTCGGCGTCTCTCCCAGCCCAGGGTCTTTGCGAGGGGTCCTGAGATCGCGCAACTGCTTGAATTCTACGAGATTGATCGAATGGAAATGATAGGACCGATTGATTGGGTGCGATTTCTCGCGCCGTTCCACTTCGTCTTACTGCATTTGCCCATCGGCTTCATCGCCGTGCTGGCGGTCTTGGAGATCCTGTACTGGAAGCAGCGCAGCGAGGGCCTGCGCTCGGCGATCTTTACCGTGGCGCTGATCAACGCGGGCGCGGCGCTCGTGGTGGCGACGCTCGGCTGGCTGCGGGCGGTCGGAGGCGGATACGATCCTGAGGTCCTGTCAAAGCATCGTTGGGCGGGGGTCGCCGCCGCCGGGCTCTCGATCGTGGTCGCGGGATTCTTGTGGGCGGAGCGAAACAACCCCAAACCGTGGCGCAAGCCGTATCGAGCGATCCTCGCCGGTCTGGTGCCGCTGCTGTTTTTCACCGGCCATCAGGGCGGAAACTTGACTCACGGGACGAATTTTCTCGTCCGAAACGCGCCCGAACCGTTCCGTAGCATGCTCCTCGAGCAAGAAACCACGCCGCAACCTCCGCAAGGCGACCTGGAAGCGAAGTTCGTCAACGATGTCCTGCCGGTGCTCGAGGGGCGCTGCATGGGTTGCCACGGCGAGACTCATTTCCAATCCGGATTCCGCCTCGACACCAAAGGCCACGCCTACGCCGGCGGCAAGAGCGGCAAGCCGGCGATCGTGCCGGGCGACCCTTATGCGAGCAACATGGTGCGCGTGCTGCTGTTGCCTGAGTCGCAGCGCAAGGCGATGCCGCCGTCGGGCCTGCCGCGCCTCAGCGGCCGCGAGCTCGGCGTGATCATCGACTGGATCCGCAGCGGCGCCGCATTCGTCGACTACAAAGACGCCATCGGCTCGACATAACGCGAATCCGGAAACGAATCCGCAATCGTCTCGCCGGCGAAGGCGATTGTTTCCGCTCGACGCATCTGCTGCAATAGAGCTTCATGCCGTCCCCGCCGCAGGTTCACATCAGCAAGTTGCCCGACTACCGCGACAATTACGCCAACAGCGTACAAGTGCGCGTCAGTTTCTGGGATTTCTTCCTGCAATTCGGGACGATGTCCCAACAGACGCCTCAAGAGGTCCAGCTCGAGGTCTTTCAGGGCATCTACCTGAGTCCCCAACAAGCCAAGGCGCTCTACACCGTGATGGGCGAGAACCTGAAGCAGTATGAGCATGCGTTCGGCGAGATCAAGTTCGACGCCAAGCACGCGGCTCAACCGGATTCGATTCAATAGCGAGCTATTCCGCGGGCGCCGGCCGTTCGGTTGACGAGATGGTCTTGCGGACGGCGTCGAGCACGCCGTTGAGGAACTTGGCGGACTTCTCGCCCGAAAAGCGGCGGCCCAGCTCGAGCGCCTCGTCGATCGCGATGGCGGGCGGCTCGCCCTGCTGCATCTCGTAAGTCGCCAAGCGCAAGATGTTGCGGTCGACGGCCGACATGCGCTCGAGCCGCCAGTTCGCGGCGTGCGGCCTGATCACCTCGTCCAGCGCCTTGGCGCGCCCCGCCACACCGTAAAAGAGCTGCTCGGCGAACACGTCCTCGCGGTCGTTCGAGTCCCCGAGCGAGTCATGCAGCCCACCCCAATAAGCGTGCAGGACGCGATCGGGCGCGTCGCCGCTCGCCTCCCACTGAAAAATCAGTTGAAGCGCTCGTTCACGAGAGCGATGTCTTGAAGCCATGCGGGTTCGCGCGCCGCTCGGGCTCAGGCGCGCAGTTTTTTCATCAGAGAGGCCATCTCAATGGCCGCCATCGCGGCGGAAAAGCCGGAATTGCCGCTCTTGGCGCCGGCGCGGTTGATCGCTTGATCGAGCGTGTCGCAGGTGAGCACGCCAAAAATCACTGGAACGCCGGTCTCGCGGCCCAACGCCCCGACGCCGCTTGCGGTCTCTCCGGCCACGTGGTCGTAATGGCCGGTCTCGCCGCGAATCACCGCGCCCAGGCAAATGACGGCGTCGTAGTTGCCGCTCTCAACCATAGCCTTGGCGGCGACAGCCAATTCCAGCGACCCGGGAACCTTGGCGACGCCGACATCGCCGAGGTCGCCGCCCGTCCGCGCGATCGCGTCCAACGCGCCCGCCAACAGCTTCTCCGTAATGAAGCCGTTGAAGCGGCTGACGACGATGCCGAATCGCGCGCCCGCGGCGTTCAAGTCGCCCTCGAATGTTTGGGGCTGTTTGTTGTCGGCTGCCATTGGTTCTATCGGCCTTCGAACTTGGGAGGGCGCTTCTCGAGAAAGGCGCGCGTGCCTTCCTTGATGTCCTCAGTGGCGCAACTCAGAGCAAACTGCGCGGCCTCGAACTCGAAGGCCTCGGCCAGAGGCATCTCAAGCCCGCGGTTCACGGCTTGCAAGATCAGCGAGACGGCTACCGGACCGTTATCCAATATCTTACCTGCGATCTCACGCGCCTTGGGCAGCAGCCTATCGGCGGGCGCGACGTGATTGACGAGCCCGATGCGCAAAGCCTCGGCGGCGTCGATCGGTTCGCCGGTCAGCAGCATCTCGAGAGCCCGCCCGCGGCCCACCAAGCGCGGGAGCCGCTGCGTGCCGCCGTAACCCGGCACGATGCCCAGCTTCACCTCGGGCTGCCCGAGGCGGGCGTGCTCGGCGGCGACGCGGATGTGGCACGCCATCGCCAGCTCCAGTCCCCCGCCGAGGGCCCAGCCGTTGATGGCCGCGATCACAGGCTTCTCGAAGGCCTCGATACGCGAGAAAACCGCCTGCCCCAAACGGCCCCAGTCGCGGCCTTGCAGGGCGTTGAGCTCGGTGACTTGATTAAGATCCGCGCCGGCGACGAACGACTTATCTCCCGCTCCGGTCAGAATCACGGCGCGAACCGCGGCGTCCGCGGCCAGGTCGCCAAAGCAATCGTCGAGCGCCGTCACGGTCTCGCGGTTGAGCGGATTGCGCTTTTCCGGCCGATTCACCGTCACGACAGCGACGCCGTCCGAGGTTTCGCACAACAGATTGGCGTAAGCCATGTGTTTCCAAGCGTAGCGCAGCGCCTTGACGGCCGGACCGCGTGATTGCGATTCTCAGCGCCGAGATGACCCGCCGCCACGCCATCCTCATCACCGCCGCGGCGCTCGGCTGCGGGAAGCCCGGCGCCGACGAAGGGACATACTTTCCCCCGCCTGACTCGGAAGGCGGCTGGCGACAGGTCGAGGGCGCCCAAGAAGCTAGGCGCGTCGCCGGCCTCGACCCCGCAAGGCTGGACGCAGCGTTCGACTTCATTCAAGACGAGCACGAAGAACGGCGGGCTGCTGGTCGTTCGCCGCGGCCGGCTCGTCTACGAGCGCTACTTCGGTTTGGGCCATCGCGAGGCGACGCCCAACCTCGGGTCAGTCGGCAAGATCTTCACGAGCGCCGCGGTTGGCATCTTGATCGAGGAGGAACCGGAGAATTTCCCGAAGGACTCGATCAAAAAATCTTCACGCCGGACTACTTTCCCGCAGGAATGTTCCCGCTCGCCGATCCCGCCATGGCGGAGATCAAGCTGGGCCAGCTAATGTCGTTCTCGGCGGGAATACGGGGCAACAATCCCGGCTATGTGAACGGCGAGCCGGTCACGCTCGACCCGCCCGGTCCGGACGGGTATCAGGCGATGGTCGACGAAATCGCCTGGGGCAAGCGCGACGGCGAAGCGCGGGGAGCTCGCACGACGACTTCGACATTGTGGTGCGAGCCCGGCGGCGGCTACTCCTACTCCACGGCGTCCATTCATCTGGCGTCGATCATGCTCCGGCATGTGACCGGGATGGAACTCGAGCGGTTCGTCCGCGAGCGCCTCGCCGAACCCATGGGCTGGGGACGATTCGGCTACGGCTACAAGAACCGCGCGGACGTCACGCACACGCCGGGAGGCGGAGGCATCGCCGTGCGAGCGACCGACATGCTGCGTTTCGGCTATCTGCTGCTCAACGAGGGGCGCTGGGGCGATCGCCGACTCATCCCGGCCGACTACGTCCGGATGTGCGGGCGGCGATCGCCCTACAATCCGCACTACCCCTACAGCCTGCAATTCACCGTCAACGCCGACGGCGACGTCGCCGAGGCGCCGCGCGACGCCTTCTGGAAACGAGGTTCCGGCGGACACGCGATCTATGTCGTGCCGTCGCTGGAGCTGGTCATTTGGAAGTTGGGCGGGCGCGACAGCCAATATAGCCGCGAGGACACAGGGATGGACCCAAGCCCCGCAGCCGTTGCGAACACTTCGATTCGCGAGGGCTGGGAACAGACCGTCGCCGACGACGTCGCGGCCGACAAGACCCTAGCCATGGTCGTGGCGGCGATTACGGACAAGTGAACGCAAGGCGCTAGCGCCCGGCGGCGGCGCCGCTCGTCGCCTCGGGCCGCGACGGCTCGAACAGCCCGAACGTGAAAACGTCCGAACGCGTCACGATCGTCACGTACTGCTTGCCGTCGCGCGCCCAAGTGATCGGCGACGCATCGACCGTCTGGCCAAGGTTGAAGTGCCAGAGATATTTGCCGGTCTTGGCGTCGAGCGCAATGATGTGCTTGTCGTCGTCGCCTGAGAACACGACGCCGCCGGCCGTCGACAGCGTGCCCGCCCAAGAGGCGGTCGGCCCGGTCAGCGGGTACTCCCAAACGCGCTTGCCGGTAGCGGGGTCGATCGCGCGAATCACGAACCGCCCGTCGATGCGCGGCTGCCTCTCGGCGCCGGTGCCGGCGAAGCCGATCTTCGGCTGCGGCTCTTTGGACGACGAGGTGAAGATGTCGCACGCCTCCATCGTCATCACGTAGTGCAGGCCCGTCTCAGGGCTGTAGGAGTCGGCCATCCAGTTCGCCGCGCCCCAAACCGTGGGGCAGACGAGCCTGCCCTCGGGCGCCGGGGACATGCCGTCGATGACCATCGGGCGGCCGCTGTCATCGAGCCCTTTCGCCCACGTCAGCTTGTCGACGAAGGCGTTGCCGCGGATGAACTTGCCGGTCAAGCGATCGACTACGTAGTAGAACCCGTTGCGGTTGGCTTGCACGACGGTCTTGCGCTTTTGGCCGGCGATCGTGAGGTCGAGCAGCAGCAAGGGCTCCTGGCCGTCCCAATCCCAAACGTCGTGCGGGGTGAACTGGAAGTGCCATTTCATCTCGCCCGTCGCGAGGTCGACCGCGATCACCGAATCCGTGTAGAGGTTGTCGCCCGGCCGGTCGCCGCCGTAGAAGTCGGGCCAGGGGTTGCCGGTCGGCCAGAAAATCCAATTCAGCTCGGGATCGTAGGTTCCCGGCATCCAGGTGCCCGCCCCGCCCCACGGCAGCGTTTTCGGTCCCCAGGTTTCCGAGCCCGGCTCGCCTTTGGCCGGGATCGTCCAGAGCTTCCAAAGCTGCTTGCCGCTCTCGGCCGAGCGCGCCGCCAGAAAGCCGCGGATGCCCGAGTCGCCGCCCGATACGCCGACGATAATGCGGTCTTTGATTGCGATCGGCGCGACCGTGCAGTGATAGCCCTCTTTCGTATCGGCGTACTGCTCGTCGAAGATCGCCGCGCCGGTCAGCCGATTGACGGCGACCAGGTGACAGTCGCTGGTGACGAAGTAGACGCGGTCGCCCAAGATCGCCGCGCCGCGGCTCTTGCGCTTCATCTCGACGTCGGGCTGCGTGTAGACCCAAATCGGACGGCCGGTCGTCGCGTCGAGCGCGTGCACCTCGTTCGAATTGGTCACGTACATGATGCCGTCGTAGACGATGGGATACGAGCTCAGGCTCGTGGCGTCGGGGACGTTATAGACCCACTTGGGCACGAGGCTGCCGGCATTGGTCGGGGTGATCTGTTTGAGCGAGCTGTGACGGTGCGCGGAGTAATCGCCGGTGAAGGTCAGCCAATTCTCATTCGGCGCCGCCAGAATGTCTTCATAGCGGACTTGCGCCGCAAGCGGCAGGGCGATCAGCGCCGCCGCTATCAGTGACTTACGAATCGGGTTCACTTCGAGTCGCCTCCCTTGGCCATCTCGACGGGCCGCACGCTTTGGCGGCTCAAGAAGGCGAGCAGGTTCTGAACTTCGTCTGGGGTCAGCCTCTCGGAATAGTTGTCCGGCATCCAGGATTTGTCGCGGAATTCAACTTTCACGTCTTTGCGGTCGAGCAGGTGCAATTGGCCCTCGCGGTCGAGCAACTGGATGGCGTAGTTGGAGTAGTTCTTGGCGACGCCTTGCACCTTCGTCCCGTCGGCCAGCGTCACGATCACCGGATCGAAGCCCTGCGTGAAGCGCTTGTTCACGTCGAGCAGGCCCTCGCGAATTTGCGTCATGTTTTCATTGACGCCGAGATTCGAGAGGTCGGGCCCGAGGTAGCCGCCTTCGCCGCGGATCATGTGGCAGTTCGTGCAGCCGCCCTTGCCGTAGTACACCGCTTTGCCCGCCGCGGCGTCGCCGGCGACGTTTTGGCGGATCGCCGGGGCCGACAGATTGCGGACGAAAGCCGCGATCCGCCAAATCTTCTCGTCCTCGAGCGGCGACGGCGGCATGTCGCTGCCGGGGATGCCGTTCTTAATGGTGTTGAACAGTTGCTGGTTGTCGGCGCGACGGATGTTGCGCCCGGTCAGCAGGTTCGGGCCGCGCCCGCCCTCGCCGCTTGCGCCGTGGCAGCCGCTGCACACGAGCATGTAGAGCTCGCCGCCGGCTTGGATGGCTTCGGCGTTGCCCATGTAGAGGTTCGACGCCGCCTCGCCTCCGGCGATATCGGGGTCTGCATGCTGGGCGAACGCGGCCGCCGTAGCCAAAAAGAAGGCGCAAATGACTCTCATGCCGTCAATGATTATACGGATTGGCGGGGGAATCGTCGTGGCCCGGTTGTCTGGTCCGCCGGCATTCACTACGCTTAAATTCGTGCAGCCCTGCGGGCAGGCGCTCGTCGCCCCGACGAATCTCGAATTGAATGTCTCGCTTTTTGACCTCGATCTTCGCCGCAATCCTGATCGCGGGCTCCGCGTTCGCGCAGAGCTCGGGCGATGACTCGTCCGCCGAGCCCGCACCCGACTCCGCCCCCGAATCAGCCGCCGTTGAAGCCCCCGGTGAAGTTCCGGCGGAAACCGCGACCGCCGCGCAGCGCACCCAGTTGAATTTGCTCGGCGAAGTGAACTCCAAGGCCGGCGAGGGCCGCCGCAATGAGAACGTTCAGCTCACCCTGATCGACAACAACGTTCAGAAAGAGCTCAACAAGCGGATGGGGACCAGCGCCACCGTGATTGAATCGTTCGATGTCGAGCGCAACTATTTTGGGCGGGAATTCGGCGGCAGCCCCTCGACGCCGCTGCACGTGAACCAGGCGTCAGTGAGCGCTATTCACGGCCAGTTGTTCTGGAGCCACGGCAACAGCGCCTTGAGCGCGCGGTCGTTCTTCCAAGCCGGGCCGGTACAACCGTCGCGCACCAACGACTACGGCTTTATCTTCTCGGCGCCGTTCGGCGACAAGACGGCTCTGACCGTCGATGCCAGCCAACGCCGGCTCCGCGGCCAGGTCAACGGCAACGTGCTGGTACCCGCCGCGAACGAGCGCATCCCCACCACGACCGACCCGGCCACGCGCGCCGTCGTCGAGGCGATCCTCGGCGCGTTCGGATCCGAGCTGCCCAACCGCACCGACATCAACCCTCGCGCGCTCAACACCAACTCGCCGCAGAACATCGATAACGACCGCGCCGCGATCACCCTCGACCGCCGCTTCGGAGAGGACGACCACCTGACCGCACGCTACAGCGCGACGCTGCAGGATGTCGAAGCCTTCCAGCTCGTCGGCGGCCAGAACCCCGACACCACGACCAAGAACCATCAAGCGCGGCTGACTTGGAACCGCACTTGGAATCCCGTCACGACAACCGATTTTTCCGTCGGCTACGACCGCATCGGCTCGCTGCTGGTTCCTGAAGAGACTTCGATCGGCTCCTTCTTCCTCTTCAGTCGGGTCTTGCAGTCGATCGGCCCTGGCGGAGAAATTCCCATCGACCGGGCGCAGAATCTGTTCAAGTACGCCGGCCGGGTCGAAAAGATCCAGGGCAAGCACACTTGGAAGGCCGGCTTCTCACTGCTGCGGCGGCAGGTCAACGGTTCGGAGAGTTTGGACCATCGCGGCACCTTCTCCTTCCGCGTCGACTTCGATCGCACCATGACGGAGAACCTACTGGGCGGGACGCCGAGTGAGTTCCGCACGGCGATCGGCGACACTCACCGCGGCTTTCGCAATTGGGATCTGCAGTTCTTCGTGGGCGACGACTGGCGGGCGACGCAGCGCCTCACCTTCAACATCGGTCTGCGCTACGAGCCGGTCACGCGCCCTTACGAGGTCAACGGACTGAGCACGGTCCCCTACGACTGCGACTGCAACAACTTCGCGCCGCGCTTCGGGTTCGCCTATCGCGCGAACGATAAGTGGGGCGTGCTCCGCGGCGCGTACGGCATCCAGTACGGCGAGATCTTTCCGGCGACCTACATGCAGACGCGCTTCAACGCGCCGGGCGTGATCGCCATCTCGATTCAGCAACCCGACTTGGCCAACCCCCTGGAGAACCTCACCGCCGCCGATCTCGGCGCGAACGCCCGCAGCGCCTACTACCGCCTCGATCCGGAGCTGTCGAGCCCTTACTCGCACCAGTACAACTTCAGTTGGGAGCTGCAGCCGGGCCGGGATTGGACGATCGAGTTGGGCTATGTCGGCAGCCGCTCGCCCAAGCTGCTGCAGCAGTGGTATCTCAACCGCGGGCGGCCGGTGGACGGCGTTGAGCTGGTCACCGCCACGGTCAACGATCGCCGCGCGGACCAGCGATACTTCGACATCCTGCACACGGTCAACGGCTCGCGCGGGTATTTTGACGCCGCCAGGGTTGACTTGACCCTCCCGCGTTGGGCGGGGCTCACGGTGACGGCGTCGTATTGGTTCAGCAAAGCGATCGACCTCGGCTCGTCTTACACCAACACCGCGACCGGCCGCGACGGGCGCAACGGCAGGAGCCCGAGCGAGTTCGACGTTCAGGGCCTGATGAAGGGCCCCAGCGACTTCGACCAGTCGCACGCGGCGCTGTGGAACGCGAGCTACGAAACTCCCGCGATCGCCGGCGCGCCGCACTGGGTGGGGGGGATACTCGGATCGTGGCAGATGAGCTCGGTCGTGCTGCTCAAGACGGGCACGCCGTTCACCATCCGCACCGCTGACGGCCCCGGTAACGGCAACGTCGACGGCGCGGGCAGCGACCGCCCCAATCTGCTCGATCCCTCGATTCTCGGCGCGACGATCGACGATCCCGATACCTCCGCGCAGAAGCTGCCGCTCTCAGCGTTCGGCCCGGTCGAGCCGGGCGCGCAGAGCGGCAACCTGGGGAGCAACACCTTTCGCAAGGACGGCGTCTTCAACGTAAATGCTTCGCTGGCCCGGCGCTTCATGCTCGGCGGCGACCGTTCGGTGCTGTTCCGGGTCGAAGCCTTGAACCTCACCAACCACCCGCAGTTCGAAGAGCCCGGCTACGACATCACGGGCGAGAACTTCGGCCGCATCACCAATACGCTCAATGACGGCCGCGCTTTCCGCTTCACCTTACGCTTGAGCCTCTAGGCGGCGCTGCGCGTCCGAACTCCGCCGGATTGGCGCCCGAATTGCTCTCCGCCGGACGGCGCTTGACGCCCCTTGGTTGTCAGGCCGGCCTAGGAGGTTTTCCGCGCAATGAAAGAGTCACTGACCGTAGTCGACAACCGTACTCGGACCGAATATGAGCTGCCCCTTCACAAAGGCAGCATCCAAGGCATGGACCTGCGCCAAATCAAGACGTCCGAAGACGACTTCGGCGTCATGAGCTACGACCCGGCGTATAAGAACACCGCCTCTTGCGAAAGCGCCATCACATTCATCGACGGCGAGAAGGGGATTCTGCTCTATCGCGGTTATCCCATCGAGCAGTTGGCCGAGCGCTGCAGCTTTCTCGAAGTCGCGCACCTGCTGCTATTCGGCGAGCTGCCCGACCGGGAACAGCTCGCCGACTGGGTCGACGAAGTGAAGCATCACACGATGCTGCATGAGAACCTCAAAAAGTTCATGGAGGGCTTCCATCACGACGCTCACCCCATGGGCATGTTCATCAGCACCGTCGCGACGCTTTCGACGTTGTACCCGGATTCCAAACAAGTCCTCGACCCCGCCGCCCGCCGCCTGCAAATCATGCGACTGGTCGGGAAAACGCCGACCATCGCGGCCTACACCTACCGCCACGGCCTCGGTTATCCCTACGTCTACCCCGACAACGAGCTCAGCTATGCCGAAAACTTCATGAACATGCTCTGGCGCATGGTCGAACCCAAGTACGCGGCCGACCCGGCGCTGGCGCGGGCGCTCGATATCCTCTTCATCCTGCACGCCGACCACGAGCAGAACTGCAGCACCAGCGCGATGCGCGCCGTGGGCAGCGCGCAAGCCGATCCCTTCGTATCGGTCGCGGCCGCTGCGGCGGCGCTCTACGGCCCGCTTCACGGCGGAGCCAATGAAGCGGTGCTGCGGATGCTCGACGAGATCGGATCGGTCGATAAGGTTCCGGCCTACGTGAAATCGGTCAAGGACGGTCACGGCCGACTGATGGGCTTCGGACACCGGGTCTACAAGAACTACGACCCGCGCGCGCGAATCCTCAAGAAAGCGGCCGAGCAGGTCTTCGAGGTCACGGGCCGGAATCCCAAGCTCGATATCGCCGTGGAGCTCGAAAGGATCGCGCTCGAGGACGAGTACTTCATCAAGCGCAAGCTGTACCCGAACGTCGACTTCTATTCCGGCATCATTTACCAGGCCATGGGCTTTTCGCCCGACATGTTCACCGTGCTGTTTGCGATCCCCCGCACGGTGGGTTGGTTGGCCCAATGGGAGGAAATGATCACCGATCCGGAGCAGAAAATCGCACGGCCGCGCCAAATCTACACCGGCCCACCTCGTCGGGACGTACCCAAGGCCGCCGGCCGCGCCGCGTGACCGGGCTAGGGTTGCTTGACTCGCGAGTCGGATATCTCGAGGCGACCGTAGACGTCCTTGCCGTCGCCGCCGCATTCGCGGTGCTCGCTCCCGCAGCAAGGACTTCGTCCGTCGAGGCGCTGCGCCAGGGCTAGGAGCGTTTGGCGCTTGCCGCCACTTCATCGAGCGAACGGCCGCTGGCGACCGACTCCGTCTGCGTCTTCGTCGGCTTGCGCCGCGCATCGGCGTCTTCGTCCTTCGTCTTGACCAAGATCCAGCGCGCTCTCTCGCCCGTCTTCGAAACGCGCGTCAGCGCGTAGCCGCCTTCAAGCTTTTCGCCGTGCAGTCGGAACTTGACGTGGCCGGCATCGACGGCCTCGGAGACGGGTTTCTCTTCACCCTCGTCGTTCTCGGTCAGATTCTCGTACCAGCCGCGATCCCAGATCAGCACCGGTCCGGCGCCGTATTGGCCCTCGGGAATCACGCCCTCGAAGGCGGCATACTCTAGCGGATGATCTTCGGTCTGCACCGCGAGGCGCTTCTCGCGCGGGTCGGTCGAAGGACCCTTGGGAACAGCCCACGACTTGAGCACGCCGTCGGCTTCGAGACGAAAGTCGTAGTGCATCGCCGTGGCGTCGTGCTGCTGGATGACGAAGCTCGGCTTGGCCGAACCGGATTTGCGGCCTCGCGTCGACGGCTCATTCGTGCGCCGAAAGTCCCGGCGGCGGCGATATTCCTCAAGATCCGGTCGACCGGCCATGGCGTCCTCAATACCCCGAGAACTCTTCGGCCTCAATGCGGCTCTTGTCGATCTTCGCCTCGATCAGCTTGTCTTTCATGTCGTCGACCATATCCGGCGGACCGGCCAGGTAAAAGGTCGGTTCGGAGAGATCTTCAAGGTGTCGCTGCAGCATGGCGGCGTCGATATGACCGGTCTCGCCGTCCCACTGCCGGTCCGAGTCCTGCATCTCCGTCATTGCCGCCACAAGCCGGTAGCCGGACTTGCTGCACAGGCGCTCGAGCTCGGCGAGGAACGCCGCATCCTCGGGACGGCGGTTTGAGTAAAACAGCGTGATGTTGTCGGTGCGTTTGTCGTGGCCGGCTTCCAAGAGCATGCTGCGGAACGGCGTGATGCCGATGCCCCCGGCGATGAAAACCTCCGTCCCCTGCTCGCTCGGGAGCGTGAACGACCCTTCGGGTCCGCGAATGCCGACCTCCGCGCCGTCCTCGAGCTGCTCGAGCGCGTGCTTGAAGGTCGAGTCGCGCATGCGGGTGGTGATCATCAAGCGATCCTCATAGGGAGCGCTCGACAACGTGAACATGTGCGACCCTCCCTTGGGAAGCTCGAGCGTCACGTGTTGCCCCGCTTCGTACTCGAAGTTGCGCGGCTTGTCGAAAAAGAAGCTCATCGTCCCTTCCGCGACTTGTTTTCGTGCGATGAGGCGCGTTTCGAGTCTTGCCATGGCTGCCCTCGCGAGGCAGACACGGCGCCCCGGAGCGGCGCTACAGGCGATCAGCCCCAGGCGGTGATCATTGGCACATCGGTCAAACCGCTAGGGAGCGCAGGGGGCTGAACGATCTAGGCGAATTCAGACGCCCGCCGGCGTCATCTCCTGCACTTCCATCACCTGCGTATAGGGGATTTGAGCGCGCTTGTTGACTTCCTCGATGGCCTCCTTCGAGGGGCCTTCGAAATAGCAGTGCGTCTGCTCGGTTTCGGGCAGATAGAAACTGCGCAGCCAGCTCACTTGTTGCCCCTCGGAGGTCATCTCCGCGCAGCATGTTTTCGCACGCAAGCCGGCGCCGGCCAGCGCTTCGGGCGTAATTCCGGGCAGATCGCGTTGCACGACGAATTTTGGCATTTGTTCTCCTCACCTTCCTCTGAAATCTACTCTTGATCGACCGTCTGCTCGACCGGCTCGAGAAGTCCGAGCAGGTCCTGCCTCTGAATCCGAATCGCTCGCTCGCCCGCCACCCGCGAGGCGGGCAATTTGCCGGAGCGAACGTAGCCCCGCACCGTTTGAATGTGCAGACCGAGAAACTCGGCCGCCTCGTCGGGCGTGAAGAAGCCTTTTGTCGGCGACGCCTGCGCTGCCTGAGGGCGCTCGGGGGTGCGTTCTCGCCGGGGAGTCCGCGCCAGCTCGGCGCGCCAGTCGGCGGCCGTGAGCCTGTAGCGCCGCTTGATCTCGCCCATCAGACCCCGCGACTCGCCGGCGTAGGCCGCCAGCAAATGGATCGCCTCGGTCCGCCGGGCGCCGTCGCGCCTGGCGATGCCGGCCGCCCGATCGAACACCTCCGCGGTCGCCGCGCTATAGGCGATTTTCGGGCTCGCCCCGTTCGCTTCGTTCGCTGCCCTGCGGCGAGACGGCCAGCGGACGCCCAGGGCCTCGAGGTCCAATGCGCGTTCGCCTACCCAAACGATGCCGAATCTCGATAACACGAGCAGCAATCCCGCGAGCAAGTCGTCCGGCTCGGCTTCCGGAACGCTGCGCTCGGCGGCCAGCGCGAGAGCCGTGCTGGCCGAGCGCGTGACCGGGTCGCCATCGACTACACTAATATCAGTCAAGCTAGTGTAAACAACGTCATATTACGTCATTCGTCGAATTTGTCAAGACTTAAACTCAAGACTTCAGGCGGTGGAGCCGAGCTCGACGCCAGAGCAATCCCCGCCACTACGGCCACCAGTCCAAACAGCAGGTCCGGAGTCAGAGCCTCGTTGAACAGCCAGGCCGTCAGGAGCAGGCCGGCGAACGGCGTGGCGAACGAGAACACCGCGATGCGGCCCGGCGAGTAGGCCTTGAGCAGGCGCACCCACAGCACCAGCGCGGCCCCGCCCACGACAACGCCCTGGTAGCCGATCGCAGCCAGCGGCGCTCCCAACAGCGGCCCGCGCAGCTCGAAGCCGTTCAGCAGCCAGCCCGCCCCCGCGAAGAACGGCAGCGAGATCAACATTTGCCAGAACACCGCCTTCGACGGCTCCATGCGCTGCACCACGCGTTGGATGTAGACGGTGCGCGCGCCGACCAGGAATCCCGACAACGTGATGATCAGGTTGCCCAGCGCTGGGTGCGGCGCCAGCGCGGCGTCCGGCTTGCCGAGAAACACCAAGCAGATTCCCCCGAAAGCCAAAGCTAGGCCGCCGAGCCGCCTCGCCGTGAGCCTGTCTTCGGGCACGAAGAAGTGCGCGATCAGATTGGCGAAGATCGCGTTGGTGTTGATCAGGACGACGGCATAGGCGGGGGACGTCCAGTCGGCCCCGATGTGCAGCATTGCGATCTGAATCGTGAAGATCGCGCCGAGGATCGCCAGGGTGCGGCGTTCGCAAGGGTCGACGCGCAGGCTCGTGCGCTCGATGCGCGTCAGGCCGAAGACCACGACGACGCTCGCCGCCATGCGTCCGAACGCGGCCCAAAGCGGCGGCAACGACGTGAGCGCGAATTTGAGCGCCACTTGGTTGCCGCCGCGCGCGACGCCGACCGACAGCGCCAGCAGGGCGGCCGTCAGCGGCAGGTCGCGCGACCCATTCTTGGTGTCCGCCATGAGCAGAAGAGAAGCTTTCCAGGATAGACGGCCCGGTTCGATGACAAACGCCGCGTCTTGACAGTGTTTCCCGCGAATGGCACCCTAGGCCGCATGCTCACCCGACGGCAGTTTGTGACCGCCGCGGGCGGGGCCGCGCTCGCCGCTTGCAGTTCGCGCCCTCAATCGCCCGCACCCAACATCGTTCTCCTGATGCCCGATCAGTTCCGCGGCATGGCCATCGCCGCCATGGGGAACCCCGACGTGAAGACGCCTCATCTGGACCGGCTCGCCACGGAAGGCGCTCTGCTGCGGCGCACTTACGCGAACTGCCCGGTCTGCTGCCCGGCGCGCGGCACCCTCCAGACCGGCAAGTACGCTCACAACCACGGCGTCGACATCAACGACGCGCCGTTGCCCAGCGAAGAGCTGACGATCGCCGAAGCGCTCAAGCAGCGGGGCTACCGCACCGGCTTCGTCGGCAAGTGGCACCTCGAGGGCGGCAAACGGCAACCCGGCTTCGTGCCTCCGGGCCCGCGCCGGCAAGGATGGGACTTCTGGGCCGCCAACATCTGCAGCCACGACTACTGGAACATGCACTACTTCCGCGACGACCCGCAGCCGATCCCGATGCCGGGCTACTCGGCGACGACGTTCACCGACGAGGCGATCAATTTCATCAAGCAAGAGTCCGAGCAGCCGTTCTTGCTGTATCTGCAATGGGGGCCGCCGCACAACCCTTACGTCGCTCCGCCGGCGTATATGAATCTTTACGACCCGGACGCGATCACGTTGCGCCCGAACTGGCAGGAAGGCGCGCGGCTAGGCTCACGCAACGACATCGCCGGCTACTACGCCGCGATCACCTGCATCGACGATGAGGTGGGGCGCGTGCTCGACGCCCTCGACGAAACCGGGCAGGTCGAGAACACGATCGTGCTCGTCACCTCCGACCACGGCGACATGCTCGGCTCGCACGGCGCATCCCTCAAACGCAAGCCGTGGGAGGAGTCGGCGCACATCCCCGGCATCTTGCGCTATCCGGCCGGCGTCGCCCCGGGCTCGGAGCCGGATCTGCTGCTCTCGCAAGTCGACATACCGCCCACGCTGCTGGGCATGGCGGGCGTCCCGGTCCCGGACGACGATGGAGGGCGCGGACCTGTCGCGTCTATCTGCTCAACCAGGATCACGGCGGCCGCGAGCCGGACGCCGAACAGCCCCAATCGGTCTATCTGCAAAGCTATACGCCGACCGAGCAGAGCGAGCACCCGCCTTGGCGCGGGGTGCGCACGAAACGGTATACCTACGCCCGCAGCGAGCAGGGGCCTTGGCTGTTGTACGACAACGACGAGGATCCCTATCAGATCGAGAATCTGGCGGAGCTCCCCGAATCGTCCGAGAAGCTCAAAGAGCTCGATGAACTCACGATGGCGTGGTTCGAGCGCACCGGCGACTCCTGGCGCAAGCGCGAAGACGCCCCCTACCGCTGACGGCCTGAGGCTAAGACAGTCATACGACGCGGGTTACCTCTCATGACGGATAGCGCCATTCGACGAGGCGGTGATACGGTCTGAGGTGGACGGGCTCCCCGGTTTGCGCTGGGGAGTCGCTTGATCCTCCATCCAATCAACCCGCTCAAACCGGCCTGCTCCGCAGTTGGGAGCGGGCCTCTTTTTTTGATTTAGGGAAAGGCCGGAGGGCCGCTACGGAAGAAACGGCTAGACCTTCTCGCCTTTGGCGCGCAATTCGGCCAAAACGCTGTCGATGCCGCGCTTGTTGATGATCTTGATGGCCTTGCCGCTCACACGCAGCTTGACCCAACGCTTTTCGCTCTCGACCCAGAAACGCTTGTCTTGAATGTTGGGCAAGAAGCGACGCCGCGTCTTGTTGTTCGCGTGCGAGACGTTGTTGCCCGCCATGGGCTTCTTGCCGGTCAAAATACAAACTTTCGCCATGACTTTCGTCCTCGCTCTACTTTTCTCGCCGGCGCGCGATCCCGTTGGCGGCTAAAGCCGCACTCACGGCCCTGGCGGACAAAGCCGCACTGACCCACTTGGCGGCCAAAGCCGCACTCACGCACTGCAACTCGACTTAACTTCAGATGCGCTGACGAGAGGCGGGCGCACCCAGACCGCACTTCCAATCAAATTAGCACGAAACAAAACCCGACGCCACCGCCAGGGCAAGCCCGCCTCCTGGCGGCTTCAGCGCTCGATGACGAAGTCGACCTCGAACATGTCGTAGACGGCCTGTCGCATGCCGGCCTTGCGGTAGGCGGACTTGGCGCGGTCGTTCTCTTTCTCGACGTAGAGGCGCAGCCCGCAGACATCGCCGGCCGCCTGAGCCCGCTCGAGCGCCGCCGCATAGAGCGCCTTGTAAACGCCCCGTCCGCGGGACTCGGGCCGCACATAAACGCTTTGGATCCACCAGAATACGGCGTTGCGCCAGTCGCTCCATTCAAAGGTGATCAGCAACTGCCCCGCCGTCTCGCCGCCGTCGTCGGCAACCAGGTAGAAGCCCTTGGCGGAGTCATCGAGCACCGCCCGGACCCCTTTCTCGAGGCGTCCGAGGTCAAGCTCGAGGTGCTCGGTCTCGAGCGCCATCGCCCGGTTGTACTCGGCGATTGTCGCAACGTCGTCAGGTCTGGCGGAGCGCACTTCGAACGGCATCGGTCCCGTCATCGTCGCCTAGACGTCCCGCGAGCGGCAAGACTCGGCTAAAATCGAACCGCTTCGCCCGCACGGCTTTTTATGAAAACGATCCTGCGCTCCCTCCTTCTTTTGACGATTGCGGCCATGGCCGCCTCGGCGCAGGTCTCGCTCGCCGGCGGCGATGTCGCCTCCTATCGCATCCGGCTGGGGATGACCGACACCGCCGAGAAGACGTGGGACGGCGCGGTCACCGTATCCGGCGGCGAGCTGCTGCAAGTCCGCGACTGGCATCCGCGCCCGGAAAACGAGATAGTCGGCCGCAACGAATGGCGGCTGTCTTCTCACAAGATGGTTCACTTCGGCTGGCGACCCTGGGAAGACCAACACAACCAGACGCGGCGCGACTACTACTGGCCCGCCGGCGTGATCGTCGACGTCAGAGTGTCGCCCGGAACGCGCATCAACGTGCGCACCGAGCAGGGTCGCTTCGCGTTCAACATTCGCGAGATCGAGCTTGGCAAGGCGGTCTCCTTCTTGAACGGAGCGGCGCTGGTCGACCGCGTTCCGTCCGCCGACAAACTCTCGGACGCCGCCTACGAAAACGACTTCGTCACCACCCTCGACGGCCGCAACGGCGAGGTCTGGACGGCGTGGGTCGCCTTCAAGGATGCGTCCAACCAAGTGCTCGCCCGGCGCTTCGACGGCTCGGCCTGGGGGCCGGTCGAGACGGTCACCGAGCGTCCGGGCGACACGTTTTTGGTCAAGCTGGGCCGCGACGTGCGCGGACGTGTCTGGGCGATCTGGTCGAACCAAGTCGACGGCAACTTCGACCTCTACGGGCGCCCGTTCGAGGACGGCCGCTGGGGCAGGGTCGAACGCCTGACCCAAGGGCCGGGGCCGGACGTGTTCCACAACGTCGTCACCGACTCCGACGGCATGCTGTGGGTCGTGTGGCAGAGCTTCCGCGACAAACAGTCCGACATCTACGCGCGGCGCTATGACGGCGAGAAGTGGGGCCCCGAGATGAAAATCTCGAGCTCGCCCGCCGACGATTGGGAGCCCGTCATCGCCGCCGACTCGAAAGGCGGCGTGACCGTGGCGTGGGACACCTACGACACCGGCGATTACAACATCGTCATGCGGACGCATCACGCCGGCGTGTGGAGCGAACCGGTCGCCGTCGCCGACTCCAAGCTCTACGAAGCGCACGTCTCGCTGGCCTACGACAACGACGACCGCCTTTGGGCCGCCTACAACGAGAGCGGCATGAACTGGGGCAAGGACACCGGTTACACCGCCAACGTCGAAGGCACGCGGCTGTATCAGTACCGCCTGCTGCGCCTCGCCGTATGGGACGGCAAGTCGTGGTCGGAGCCCGCGACCGACATCAACAAGGCGTTGCCCGAGGACTACGAAGAGCGTCATGACGATTTTCCGCAGCTCGAGCGCGACGCCGCGGGCCGCATCTGGCTCTTCGCGCGGCTGCGCCTGCAAAGGCGCCGCGACACTCCGAGCAGCGCGCCGCTGCATCGCGCTTGCTGGGAGATCTGGGGCTCGACGCTCGACGGCGACCGCTGGATCGAGCCGCTCTACTTCCCCTTCAGCCAAGGCAGACAGGATGTGCGCTGGGGTCTCGCGTCAGACGGCAAGGGCGATCTCTGGGCGGCTTGGCCCACCGACGGCCGCGACTATTCCGAATTCCTGTTCGATCACTCCGCCGTCTACTCCGCCCGTTTGCCCAAGCTCGCTCGCCGCACGGCCCCGCCCAAGCTCGTCGCGCGCTCCAAGCCTGAGCTGTTCTATTTCGACGCCGCCCCCACCGAGAAGCAAGACCTCGAGCGGCTGCGCGACTACACGATCGATTCGGGCGGCAAGCAGTACAAGATCTATCGCGGCGACACCCACCGCCACAGCGAATTCTCGATGGACGGCAACAACGACGGCTCGGTGTTTCAGGTCTATCGCTACGCGATCGACGCCGTGCATCTCGAATACCTGCTGCTCAGCGATCACAACGGCAACAGCGGGCCCGACCTGCCTTACGTCAACTGGCTGCTCCAGCAGAGCGTCGACGTCCACAACATCGCGGGCCGCTTCCAGGCGTTTTACGGCTATGAGCGCTCGCTCACCTACCCCGACGGCCACCGCAACATCCTGTTCGCCGAGCGCGGCAATCCCACGCTGCCGATCTTGCCTGAGGAGGCGCGGCACGAGAAGGGCGCGGCGCGGCTCTACGCCTACCTCAAACAGCGGGACGGCATCGCGATCCCGCATACCTCGGCGACGAACATGGGCACAGACTGGCGCGACAACGACCCCGAGGTCGAGCCGCTGGTCGAGATGTTCCAAGGCGACCGCGTGTCGGCCGAATACGAAGGCGCGCCGCTGGCCGCGAACAGCGAAGATCCAAGGTCGGCGCCGGGCGGCTTGCGCGCCGCCGGGTATGTCTGGAACGCCTGGGAAAAGGGTTACAAAATCGGCGTTCAGGCCGCCTCCGACCACCTTTCCACGCACATCTCGTACGCCTGCACGATCGCCGAGGACTTCACCCGCGAGGCGATGCTCGATGCCATGAAGAAGCGCCACAGCTACGGCGCGACCGACAACATCATCCTCGACTACCGCCTGCAAACCGACTCGGGCGAGGAATACCTGCAGGGCGACGTCGTCGACGTCGAAGGCGGCTTCAAGCTGCTGGTCAAGGTGATCGGCACGACGCCGATCCGGCAGATCGACATCATCAAGAACCGGGAGTTCTTGCACAACCGCCAGCGGCTGCCGCGGGAGACCGAGTTCACCTTCATCGACAACGACAAAGGCCCCGGCGAAGACTTCTACTACGTGCGGGTCATTCAAGAAGACAACAACGTCGCCTGGTCGTCGCCGATCTGGGTGACGACGCACTGAGGCGTCAATTCCTCTTCGAGTATCCTCCCTGTTCGCGGCCTCCAGGCGGGTGTATGCTGTTTCCGCAAGTTGGGGAGGAAGGAGTCGGGATCATGAATCCTCGAAGATTCTTGTGGGCCTCCCTAGCGGGCGGGGTCGTCTTGTTCCTGTTGGGAGGCCTGTTTTACGGGTTGCTCCTGAGCTCATTCATGGAGGCGCATTCGGCTGGCGGGGTGGTGAAGGATCCGCCTGACTTCGGGCCGCTGGTCATCGGCGAACTGCTGTTCGGCGTGTTTCTCACGCTTATCATCAGCAAGTGGCCAGTCGCCCGCGGTTTTAGCGCAGGAGCGCGAGCGGGTGCGCTGATCGGCTTTTTGTTGGGACTATCTTTCAATCTGTCGTTCTACGCCACCATGAACGTCTCGGATGTAGTCGCTATTCCCGTTGATACGCTTGTGACGATCGTGCGCACTTGCCTCGCGGGAGGCGTCATCGCCGCCGTGCTGGGACGGAGCTAGCGCCGAATACGACGCCCCGGGGGCTACTGGATGTAGCCCAGGCTCTTGAGGCGATCCAGCTCCTTCGACGAAACATTCTCGGCCGCTTCGGCAGCCGGCAGCTTGTTCTGCTCGACCATGTTCGCCCACACCCCGAGCTCGCCCTTGAGGCGCTCGACGATGTCCGCATGTTCAGCCGCCACATCGTGTAAGTCGAGCGGGTCGCCGGCGTGATCGAACAGCTCGAACTCCGGCGCCCCCTCCGGGCGGGCGATGTGGTGCACCAGCTTCCAGCCGTCGTGCGCGATGCCGACGTCCGCCGTGTCGAGCGGCGGGGGAGCGGCGCTTGTGCGCGTCTTGGCCTTCTCCGTCACGGCCGCAGGATCGCTCCAACCCAAATCCTTGGCGGCGCTGATGAGCTGTTCTCCGGACGCGCCGCCGCGCGCCGCGGCGATGAGCGGCACAAGACTCTCGCCTTGCATGCGCGGCGGAGCGGGCAGGCCGCTCAAGTCGAGCAGCGCACGGGCGAACCCCAGAACCCGACCACGCGGTCCTGGTCGACATCGAGCGAGAAGGTGAGCGTTTGGCGGCCCGAATAGGCGGACAAGTCAACCGGCGCCGGTTCCCAGCGGTGCGGGGTCGTCACGGTCTGCGCCAACGCTTCGTGTTGGGAATCCCCGGCTCCAACGGTGACGCGAAACGTCACGGCCCCTTCGGCGGCCGTTCCCACATCGAGGTCGAGCCAACCGTTGCGCGGAATGTCCACATCCACGGAGAACTTTTCCGGCGAGCGAGAGACGATCGTTTCGTGAAAGATGTCGCCCAGTCCCTGCCAGCCGACGCCCGAAGGGATCGAAGCGCGATGTTCTTGCTGCGACACGATGCGGATCGACTCGATCGCGAAGTCCGCGTTCGGCACGTCCGTCGGCCGCAGCATGGCGGTCTTGAACTGACTGAGCCGGCCGACCACCGACGGGAGAATGCTCAGGCTGTGAAACTCGCCGTCGACCTGCAGGGGGCTCGTGAGCGGGAATCCGAGTGTGCGGCCCTGACCGATCGCTTGCGCGAGATTAGGCTGAGCTTCAGGCGAGCCGGCGCCGCTGATGTTCGCGCCCGCGCTCACGCGAATACTCACTTCAAAACCTTGCAGCTCGTCGTTGGGGTCGAGGCTTTCGGGCAGCGGTACGTACAGAATCGGGAAGTCCGTGGTCGTCCGTCCGGTCAACTTCCCGTCGACCACGCGCAGGTTCGCGACGCCGGGGCCGGCTTGCCAGCCGAGCGTATCGCCGCCTTGCGACTTAGAAAAATCCCAGAGCGCCCGAGGCTCAGTCGATTCCTGGGCCGGCGCCCCCTCAACGCGCTGCGCGTCAAAAATGTCGACCAGATGGACGACTGTTTTGTCCGACGTCGCCGTCCCTCCGCAATGAGCCAATAACATCACCGCCGTAATCGGCGGCAACAATCCAATCCGCATAGCTGCTCTCCGGCCTTATTCGGCCCCAGGGATTTGAAAATGATGTATGCGCCCGGATGGGTGCTCACCCAGGCCCACCCGCGACGAGGCCAACATTGTACTGCGACCCGAGCTCCCTGCTACTGCGGCGACGCGGCCGGCGCCAAGCCGCGCAGCAGGTCGAGGAGCGTCGCGGTGAGCTTCACCGAGGCCTGCTTCTCGACGGTGTTGGTGCCGAGCCAAGTCTCGTAGCCGCCGAGCTCGTGTTGTTCCGGCGTCGGCAAATAGCCGTTCGCGCCGTTGGCGAGCTCGATGGTGAAAGTCGTAGGGAAAGGGCTCTTCTCCTTGATCTCGAGGCCCATCTCGGCGAACGTCTCGAACGGCAGGGCGGCGATGCCCAACTCGCCGACGCGAATCGCCTGCACAATGACGTCGACCGACTCCGGCCCTTCGTAGGCGTCGATGGCCCGCTGGGCGTAGATGAGGCGTTGCGGGTCCTGGCTGCCGTTGACGGTTGCGGCCGTCCGTTTGGCTTGCGCGTAGCCCTCCTCGGTTGGCTTGCGCCGCGCCAGGGTCAGCTCGGTCTGGTCCATGGCGAGATCGACCCACGGGCGGTATTGGATCTCGCCATATGCCTCGCGGGCAAGATCGGCGACTTCGCCGGATACCTTGCGAATCTGCTCGAACGGCTCGCGCCGTTCGCGCGGCTTGGTGAAATCGATGTTGTTGATATTGCCGCTCGTCCCGTTCGAAAGAATCGCGACGAAATCCGGGCCCGCGTCGAGGCGCTCGGCGACTTGCCGCGCAAATTCGCCGAAGTAATCGGCGGATACTTGTCCCTCGCCCGTGCCACCCACGTAGTGCAGCGAGTAGTTGGCCAGCAGCGCCAGCGGTCGGCCGTCGGCGGTCCGCACGGAGACGACGGTCACGTCCGGGTCGGTCGGACCGGCCGGCCGCACGAGGTCGGGGCTGGCGCGCGGCGGATTCATCCGCACCTTGTCAGTCGTACCGCCGAACGGATCGGGCGGAATCGAGCCTTGCTTCATGAACCAGCGGCGATTGAAGACCTCGCCGGGGAGCTGCTCGACTTGCCAGCCGATTTCGGCCGGCTCGCGATTATCGTTCGCCCGGACGATGGCGTCGGCGATCCCGTGGACGAACAGCGCGGCGTATTTGGCTTCGTTGGCGCTGAGGTCTTCGGTCTCCACGCCGCGCAGGCCGACGCCGGGAGCCGGCGGCGGCGCCGAGTGCGTATGCGTCGCCGAGATCAGCATGCGATCGGCGGGAATGCCCGTCGCCGCGGACGCTCTCCGCTTGGCTTCGTCGAAAACCTCGCGCGGCACGTAGCAACTGTCGACCACGGCGATCGCCACGCGATCTTCGCCGTCATCGAGGACGAGCGCCCGCGCGCCAAGCGGGTCATGAGCGCCGGTCGCCGGCCGATAACCGAACGTGCCGACCATCGGCAGCGGCCAATCAGTCGGCGTGACATTGGCGACGAATGCTCCCGCGAGCAATCTTGTTTCCGGCGCCGGCGGTCGGGCGCACCCAGCCAACAGGACGACACAGCAAATCGCAGGCGAGATAAAGCTCTTCATCGGGGCGCAACAGGATTGTACCTTTGAAGAGAAGATCGGCGGCGAAGGCGGGTGAGTGAGCGAGCCGTCCGCGCGTGGGGGAAGGGTTCGCGACGAGGCTGGGGGCCCCGCTTCGACTCGCTCACTCACCCGCCTTCAGGGGACAGGCGACAAATCGTTGGACGCTACCAAACGGAAATCGTCACGTCGACTTCGTGGTCGTGAACTTCGACGAGTCGCCCGCTGGGCAGATGATCGAGAGCCGCCAGCAGCTCGACCGGCTCGACCCGCAGGTCTTCGATGCTCTTGATTGCGGCCTCGATCGACCGCAACGGCAGACGCACACGCACGCGGTCGGAGCCGTCGTCGACCGAGACATGCACGAGCCCGTCCTCGATTCGCACGACGACAAGCTCGTCGCCGTCCTCCACGCGCACCATCTCGAAGTCGCCCGCTTGCTTGAGCTCGCGAACGGCCGCCTGGATCACGGGGATGAGGTCGGGATCGATGTCGACGTCCAGCGGCTTGCTCACGTGCGCCGGAACAAGGCGAACCGCGACGTCCGCCAGCGCCAGAGGGGCGGGAACGAACACGTGCATGCCGTCGGGACTGCGGTCGTTGACGTCGATCAGCACCCAGGTCATGCTGCCGAGCATGCCGACGAACGCGACGGCGATCATGCCCAAAATCGTGAGTAGTTTCATCACCGCACCTCGCTCGACGGCCGCAAGCTTACGCTCCGGAGTTGCGCTGATCGATCCAGACGCGCACCGAGTCGTCGCCGCCCGTCACGCGCACGATGTCGCCCGCGGCGCCTTTGAGCTGCGTGATGGCCGCCTGCAGGTTGAGCTCTTCGCCTTCGCCGCTCAGCAGCGCGTCGACGACGCCGATCGGAATGTCGACTTGAACTTGATCGCCTTTGTCTTTGGTCTCGTTGACGCGAATGCGAATCCATTCGCCTTCACGCGCGACGCGGACCGTCTGGTCTTTCTCTTCCACCGTGACGAACTCGGCGTCGCCTGAATTCTTGAGCTCGGCCCAGAGCTTTCTGATGATCGGCGATCGAAATGTCTTTCTCCGACAGCTTCTCGGTCACCTTGTTCGTGATCTTGTCGGGCACTACCGCGAGCGCCGCTTCGGCCACGGCCAGGGGCAGATTGACGTGCACCTTGCTCGCCTTGTCGCCGTTTTCCTGCACCTGAACATGCAGCCAGGACGACTGCGCCCGTGCGGCCAGCGGCGCGACGACGGCCAGCGCGGCGACCAGGGCGATGTTTTTCCATTGTGATTTATTCATCGGATAACTCCTTGCCGGCGCGATCCGCCGGTTCTTAGCGAGTGCATACGGAGGGACCGGGGGTCGATGTTCCGGGAAAGTTGGGGGGCGCTGGGCGCTGAACAGTGAACGCTCAAGCGCCGCGGCGGCCTGCCGCATCAGACCGCCTGACCCGCGCCGCTCATGCTTCGCGATTGTCTTGAGAGCAAAGCCCTCCCCCGGAACCGCTCCGCCGACTCTGACAAAATATCGGTATGGCCTCGCGGAGCTACTTCCTTCTGCTCCCTGTGATCGCGCTTGTTCTGGCGGCCTGCGGCGCCGCCGGGGACGACGGCGTCGTCGCGGTCGTCAACGGCTACAAGATCACCGCCGCCGAGCTCGAACGCTATTACGCCGACGAGACCCGCGACCAGGCCGAGCCGCCCAGCGCCGAGCAAGCGCGCATGCTGCGCCTCAACCTGCTCAGCGAGGTCATCGACCGCCAATTGCTGCTGCAGAAAGCCGAGGACCTCGGGCTGACCGCCGTCGACGACGAGGTGGACGCGCGCTACAAGGATTACCGCGCGCCGTTCGAGTCCGACGACGCCTTCGAGGCGTCGCTGTCCGACCGCGGACTCAGCCCCGGCGAATTCCGCGCCGAAATCCGCCGCAATCTCACGATTCAAAAGCTGTTCAACCGCGAGATCACCTCGCGCGTCGATGTCAGCGACGCCGAATTGCGCGACTACTACGAGGCCAATCGCGCCTCGTTCTCGCTCGCCGAGCAGCAGCTTCACCTGGCCCAGATCGTCGTGACCCCCGAGCCCGAGACGCCGGTTCCCAACCTGCTGAACGACGACGCAACCGACCGCGAGACCGCGCAGGCCAAGGTCACCATGCTGCACGAGCGCCTCGAAGCCGGCGAAGACTTCGCCGACCTCGCGCAAAACTACTCGGAAGACTCGGTCTCGACGCCCAACGGCGGCGACCTGGGCTTCATCCCGCAGTCGCAGCTCGAGAACGCCAACATCGCCGTCCGGCGCATCGTCGCCGGCCTCTCGCCCGGAGAAACGTCCCCGGTCATCGAGACCGACGGCCGCTTCCAGATCATCCGCCTGATCGCCAAGGAGCCGGCCGGCCAGCGTGACTTTTCCGACCCGCGCGTGCAGCAGCAGATTCGCGACACGCTGCTCAACCGCAAGGATCAGCTCCTGCGGGCGGCCTTCATGGAAGTCGTGCGCAGCGACGCGAAGATCCGCAACTACTTCGCGCACAAGGTGATCGAGAGCTACGGCCTCAGCGACTAGAGCGGCCCCTCGGGCAGCTTCCGGCGGCGCTTCTCCGCGCTGCGGACTTCCTTCTCGTCCATGCCCAAGTGGTGCGCCAGCTCGTGCCACAGCGTGTCGTAGACCAGCTCCCAGACTTCCTGGTCGTTGCGCGCCTGCCGCAAGATCGGCAGCCTGAAAATCGTCACGCGGTCCGGCAGCGCCATCGTATAGCCGGACCCGCGGCGGTCGATCGGCACGCCCTCGTAAAGCCCGAACAGCGTGTACCCCGGCCCCACGCCGCCCTTGTCGAGCTGCTCCTTGGTCGGCTCGTCCTGCGCGAAGACGCCGACATTCTCAAAGTGCTCCCGGAAGCGCTCCGGTATGGCGTCCCAGGCGTCCTCCAGCAGCTCTTCGAAGCGATCGAGGTTCATGCCGGCGCTCCCTCCGGGTGCGGCGACCGCCCGCGCCTGCTCGAGCGTGCCGATCAACCGGTCGATGTCCGGCCGCTGCGTCCCCCAGTTGGTGATGCAAGCCCGCAGCGCCGGGATTTCCTTCTTGAGCCTCGTCGTCGAAATCCACACATCGCCCGAGCGAAACGCCGCCGTTCGCACCGCCTCCAAATACTCCGCCGCGCCGCCGTCCGAACGCCGCGCGTCCGCGAAGCACGAGATCGGCAGCTCCGTGTCGTTCAGCAGCCGCCAACCGGAGCTCCGCAGCGATTCGCGCAGATATCCGCCCACGGCCATCATTTCGCGGATCGCCGCCTCATACCCTTGCCAACCGTGAATCAGCAGCGACAAGAACACCTTCAGCCCATAAAACCGCCGCGACCAGTGCAGCGAGCGCTGGTACAAGTCGTAGGAATCCGCTTCCGCGGCCTCGCGCGGCATGTATTCGTTGGCGACCTCGAAGGCGTGCAGCAGCGTCCCCTCGTGCCGCGTCAGGTACAACCCCGCCCCCATCGGCGCGGACAGCCACTTGTGCACGTCCACCGTGACCGAGTCCGCCCGCTCGATCCCTTGGAGCAGACGGCGATACTCGGGCGCAAGGCCCACGGCCCCGGCCCAAGCGGCGTCCACGTGGTGCCACACGCCCATGCCGGCGGCCGTCGCCGCGATCTCCACGATCGGATCGATGGCCCCGGAGTTGGTCGTGCCCGCGGTCGATGCGACGAAGAACGGCTCGAAGCCCTCGTCCAAGTCCTCGTGCAGCATTTGCTCCAGGGCGTCGGGGCGCATGCGGAGCTTGTCGTCGGTCGGCACGCGTCGCACCGCGCCCGAACCCAATCCCGACGCCCGCGCCGCCTTCACGAACGAATGATGGCTCTCTTCCGACACATACAGCGTCGGCTGCGCCCTGAGCGCACGCAGCCCGTCTGTCCGCGCCTCCGGCCAGCGCCGGAACATAGCCGCCAGCAACGCCGTGTGATTCGCCTCGGCGCCGCCCGCCGTGAAGATTCCTTCCAGGTTCAGGCCCAGGCCCATGCGGGCGCCCAAGCCGCGCGCCAGATGCCGCTCGACCTCTACTGCGAACGGGCTATGGCTCCAGGCCGCCACGTTTGGGTTGAACACTCCGGCCAGCGCGTCGCCCGCCGCGCCCGCCTGCGTCGCCGCCGGGTTGAACAGTCCGAAATACCGCGGATGCGGCGGATGCACGTGGTGCTCGTACATCGCCTCCGTCACCAGCTCGACGGCTTCCTCGACCGCCAGCGGCGTCTCAAAATCGCAGCGCCCGACCAGCTCCCGCACGCGCTCGCCGTCGAGTTGGGGCGTCGCCCGGCCGTCCGCCAGTCGTGCCGCGTGCCCCTGCGCCACGTCGGAAACCTTGCGCCACAGCGCCTCCAACTCCGCCTGCGATAGCTCCAGCATCAGCCGCTCATTCTATAAAGACCAAGCCTGCGCCAGCCGCAGCACTCCCTCGCGAATCTCCTGCTTCGAGAAGCCGGCGAACCCCAATTGCACCGCCAGCGATGTCGGTCCGCCGGATGCAGACTCGATGCGCGCCAAAGGCGTCAACGCCGTGCCGCGCCGCGCGCTCCTCCGCCTCTCGCGACGTCAGTCCGTTCACCAAATGCGCCGTCGTAAACAGACCGGCTTGGATCGGCGGTATCTCCGCGACGCCGGCCAGAAAACGGCGCGCGTCGTCTTGCAGGGCTTCGAGCCTCTCCGCGTACAGCTCCCGCATCCGCCGCAGGTGACGAGCGAAGTGCCCCTCCGAGATGAAGTCCGCCAGCACGGCCTGAGAAACAGCCGGCGGATGTCGATCGGTCTCGAAGCGCAGCCGCAGAAACGCTTCGAGCAGCGCCTCGGGCAGTACCGCGTACCCCAACCGCAGCGCGGGGAACAGCGTCTTGTTGAACGTCCCCAAATGGATCACTCGCCCCGCTTCGTCGATCGCCTGCAGCGCCGGCGCCGGGCGGCCGGCGAAGCGATACTCGCTGTCATAGTCGTCCTCGATCACCCAGGCTTCCGCCTGTCGCGCCCACGTCAGCAACTCGAACCGACGCGGCGCTGACAGCGCGACTCCCAGGCCGAAGTGATGTCCCGGCGTCACGTACGCCGCAACGGCATCGGGCGCCAAGCGGCGGCCTTCCGCAACTTGTAAGCCCTTAGCATCGACCGGCACAGCCACGATCTCCGCGCCGGCATGACGAAACACGTCCGTCGCGCCGAAGTAGCCCGGATCTTCCATCCAAACCTTCTTCCCAGGCCCGCTGACCAGCCGAGCCAACAAGTCCAAGCTCTGTTGTACGCCGGACGTGATCACGACCCGCTCCGCCGTACAGCGCACGCCCCGCGACGAGCCCAGATACTCCGCAACGGCCGTCCGCAGCGGCGGATACCCGCGCGGATCGCCTCCCGCAAGCATCGCCGGAGTCATCCGCCGCAGGCGACGCGACGCAATCCTCGCCCAAGTCTCCACCGGAAAGTGCGTCAACGCCGGTACGTTGGGGTGAAACGGCCGCGGCGCCCGCTGCATCGGCGCCACATGGACTTGTTCGCTCGGCGTTGAGTCCGCCGGAGCGGCGGCAAGCAAATCCTCCGGCAAGCGCTCGTTGACCAGAGTGCCCGAGCCGACCCGACTCGTCAGATACCCCTCCGCCCGCATCTGCTCGTAAACGTTGACCACCGTGCCGCGCGACACGCCGTGCTGCCGCGCGAGGTCGCGGCTCGCCGGCAGTCGCCCTCCACGCGCCAAGCGCCCCTCCAAAATGGCCCGCCGCAGCTCGACATACAGCCACTGCTGCAAGCTCTCGCCCCTCTTCCGGCGCCCCAACGGCAATTCAGGAGTTCGCATTCGAACAATGCTCGATTGGACCACTCAGTTTACGAGAAGCGGATCTGTACGTTGGACCAAACCAGGCGCAAATTGAAGACATGCAAGACCGCCGAGCCCTAATCCAAGCGCTGATGGCGAGCCTCGCAGCGCCCTTTCCAGCAGCCTTGGCGGCGCCGCCGCAAGGCGCCGCCCAAGTCCGCGAGCTCCGCCGCGAGCCCCTCAACGGCCCGCTCGCCGACTACGAGGCGATCTGGGTCGAAGTCTCCTATGCACCCGGCGCTTCTTCGACCATGCATCAACATCCCGGACCCGTCTTCGGCTTCGTCCTCGAAGGCCTGTTCCGATTCAGCGTCAAGGGCGGCCCGGAGCGCCTTCTCGAGCCGGGCGACACGTTCTTCGAGCCCTTCGACGCGATCCACCAAACGTCGGCCAACGCCGGCGACAGCCCCGTCAGGCTGGGCGTGCTCATGCTCGCCAAGCCCGGCGAGGCCTTGACCAAGGAGGTCTGACAACCATGCAAAGAATCGACATGATGAAAGTCGCGCCCGGCGCCGTCAAGGCGCTCTACGGCGAGGTCGAATACCTGGAGAAATGCGGCCTCGACCGCAAGATGCTCTACCTGGTCGTTCTGCGCAGCTCGCAAATCAACGGCTGCGCCTTCTGCATCGACATGCACTGGAAGGACGCGATCGCCGAGGGCGACGTCCCGCAGCGCCTCTACATGCTCGACGCCTGGCGCGATTGGCCCGAAGGCTACACCGACCGCGAGCGCGCGGCGCTGGCCTGGACCGAAGCCGTCACGCTCGTCGCCGAGACTCACGTCCCGGATGCCGTTTACCGCGAGGCCCGCGAGCAATTCAGCGAAGCCGAGCTCGCCAACTTGACGCTGGCGATCGCCAATATCAACTCCTGGAACCGCATGAACATAGCGTTGCGCACAAAGGCCGGCGACTACCGAGCCAAAAAAGCCGCCTGACAGGCACGGAACGAGGGGTACAGGCGCTCCCGCCCGTACCCCGCCGCGCCGGCGGCGTTGTCCGCCCTGTTAGTCTGAAATCGAGATGGTCGCGAGCAACAGCGCCCTGGCTCAGGCCGAACAGGCCTTCCGCGAACAACACCCGGAATATGAGTCAACCGGCGCCCTCGACGAGCTGCGCGCCGCGGAATACGGCCAACTCGACCGCCTCGACCACGTCTACCTCGACTACACCGGCGGCGGGCTCTACGCCGCCGGTCAACTGCGCCGCCACATGGCGATGCTCCAGGACCAGGTCTACGGCAACCCGCATTCGCACAATCCCAGCTCGTCGGCCATGACCGACATCGTCGAAGGCGTGCGCGAGAAGGTCCTCGACTACTTCAACGCCTCGCCCGAAGAGTACGCCGCCATCTTCACCGCCAACGCTTCCACGGCGCTCAAGTTGGTCGGCGAGTCCTATCCGTTCGGCCCCGGCGACCGCTATCTGCTGACCTTCGACAATCACAACTCGGTCAACGGCATCCGCGAGTTCGCCCGCGCCAAGAGCGCCGCCATCGCATACGTGCCGCTGGCGCTGCCCTCGATGAGAGTCGACGAGGCCGTGCTGCAAGACTTCCTCGAACAGCGCGATCCGAGCGCTCACAACCTGTTCGCCTATCCCGCGCAGTCGAACTTCTCCGGCGTGCAGCACCCGCTCGAATGGATCACGCGCGCACGCGACTTAGGCTGGGATGTCTTGCTCGACGCGGCCGCCTTCGTCCCGACCAATCGTCTGGACCTGTCCCTCCACAATCCGGACTTCGTTTCGATCTCGTTCTACAAGATGTTCGGCTACCCCACCGGCGTGGGTTGCCTGCTGGCGCGGCGGCAAACCCTGGCCAAGCTGCATCGACCCTGGTTTTCCGGCGGCACGATCACCGTCGCCTCCGTGCAAGGCGACAAACATTACTTCGCCGAAGGCGCGGCGGCCTTTGAAGACGGCACCGTCGATTACCTCAACATCCCCGCCGTCAAAGTAGGGCTGGAACATCTCGAAGCGGTCGGCGTCGAAAAGATTCACGAGCGCTGCCGCTGCCTGACCGCCTGGCTGCTCGAGCAGTTGGTGACGCTGCATCACGCCAACGGCCGGCCCCTCGTTCGCGTCTACGGACCGGCGACAGCCGCGGGCCGCGGCGGAGCGGTCACCATGAATTTCTACGACGCGAACGACCGGGTCATCGACCATCTCGAGATCGAGCAAGCCGCCGGACGCGTCGGGATCTCCCTGCGCACAGGCTGCTTCTGCAACCCCGGCGGCGGCGAAACCGCGCTCGAGCTGTCAAAGACCGAGCTCATCGGTTGCTTCAGCCGCACTCAAAAGACGGAACCGCCGCGCTTCACGCCGGACGATTTCCGGCTCTGCGTCGACGGCAAAAGCACCGGCGCCGTGCGCGTCTCCGTCGGCCTCGCGAGCAACTTTCGAGACGTGTACCGCTTCATCGAATTCGCCCGCCAATTCCTAAGCTAGAACCAGATCCGGGGCTGTTTGCTCCGCCCTTGCGGATCAGCCGAAGGCGCCGATAAGAAACCGCTTACTGACCGTGAGCGGCTCAGGCTCGCACACGGGCACGGACCTAGGCCGTCGCCGCCGCGGCTTTCCAATTGATCGACCGCTCCGCGATTTGCGTCAACGTCTTGTCGGCGGCGCCTTCCTCGTCGAGAGTCTTCTGCAACAGCTCGACCGCTTCCTTATGGCCCAACTGTTCCGCAAATGTGCGCGCGGATCCATAGCCGGCAATCTCGTAGTGCTCGACGCGCTGCGCCGAGGCGATCAAAGCGGCGTCTCTGACGTTCGAGTCGCCCTGGGCCTCGATCATTTCCCGGCCCTCGGTCAAAAGTCCCTTCATGGCCTCGCAGGTGTGCGCCTTGGCCTTCCTGCCGACCATGCTGAACACTTCTTCGAGCCGTTTCACGTGCCCTTCGGTCTCGCGCCGATGGCTCTCGAAGGCCTTCTTCAGCTCGCTGTTTTGGGCCGCCGCGGCCATATCAGGCAACGCCTTGGTCAGCCGCCGCTCGGCGTCGTAAAGATCTTCGAGCTGCTCAACGAACAAGTCATTGAGCGATTCCAGTTTCGTACTTGTAAATAGCGCCATTTGATTTCCTCCATCAGGGGTTTCCGCGGCGGGCGCCTCTTGCGGGCGCCCCGCCGGTTGGTTGATGGATGGTTTCGAGTCGCTGTTACGAGCGGCGCCGGCGCGGGAGCGCCCTTTGGCGAGCGCCGTCCATGCTGGGCGGGGGCGGCGTCAGTGCGCGTAGCTCACCACCCGCGTCACCTTCCACTCGCCGCCGGCGTACTTCCAGATGTGCAGGAAGCGGACCAATTTCGTTCCGCCTGTTTCCGGGCCGCCGTCCTTGCTCACCTGATAGAACCGGTGCGCGCCGACCTCGATGACGCCATAGCCCGGCACCGGGTAAATCTCCATGCTTCCCGGCTCGAGCCGGCGGCGGATCTTCCCGCAAATGTTCTTCTTCAGGGCCTCGACTAAATCGTCGAGCGAAGTCGATAGCCCGCCCTGGTCGTGGTAGAACTCGATGTCGCCGTCGATGAAGAAGGTTCGAAAACGGTCGAGATCGCAGCGGTTGTAAGCATCGAACAATTCGCGGTCGAGTTGGGCGATCTTAGCCTTGACCTGTTCGAAGGTCGGCTCTTGCCCGGCTGCTCCGCCGGCAGCCAGAAACACCGCCGCAACTAAAACAAAAACTCGCATGTCGGTCGACATACGAGCTGCGGGCCTTGAAAGTTCCGAGGGGGTCCTAATCGGCGGCGGGCTTGGCGGTCTTCATGGCCTCGGCGATCCCATCGGCGAGCTTGGTCACCGCTTCATTGACCGCATCGCTCAACTGCGTTACGACCGCTTTGACTTCGGACACCGCCACCGGCCGGGTCGTCGACGCCGAGCCCGTCCACGCGGCGCGGTTGGTCGTCATGTCGAGCAGCTCCGCCGAAATCTCGACGTTGGCCTTCACGCCCGTCTCGTAATCGACCTCTTCGAGGCGCTCAATCCTGCCGCGCACAACAAAGTCCGCCTGCGTGCGCCCGTCGAAGATCACCACGTTCTTGAACGCCCCGCTTGCCCGCAGCCGCTCAATCACCGCGTTGGTCACCGCCGCCCGGGGGTCTTCCGCCCAGCGGTGGTATTCGTAATAGCCGACCTCTTGCTTGGTCGGCCGGTAGACGATCCGGTCCTGGGTCAGCATGGAGTCGGCGCGAAACGGCACGACCGCCGCTGAGAACGACGCCCCGGCCTGCGGCGCCGGCGCCGCGGGCAGCTCCAAGGCGTAATAGCGCGTCGGCGGGATCTTCCCCCCGCCGCAGGCTACAACGCCCAACGTGAGCAGAGCCGCCGCAAAAAACGCCTTGAATCGCCGCATCGTGAGGGATAAGCTGCTTAGGGCCGAGCCAGACCCTATTATGTCCAATGTCGTCTTCAGCTGTCATAGCTGCGGAAACCCGATTCCGCTCGGTCTCGGCGAAAAAGTTTTCCGCCGCGACGCATGCACAAAGTGCGACGCCGATCTGCACTGCTGCCGCAACTGCCGCTTCTTCGATACGACGCGCAACAACGAATGCGCCGAGCCCCAGGCCGAGCGCGTGGTCGACAAGTCCGCCTCGAACTTCTGCGACTACTTCGAGCCGCGCACAAGAATCGATCTGATCGGCAAGAAGGCCGGCGGCTCCGATGCGAAAAAAGCCTTCGACGACCTGTTTAGGTAGTTCGCCTCAGTGACAACCCCGCATCTCCCGCGCAATAAACGTCTCTAGCATCAAACGACCTCCGGAGTTTCCCGTCGGGGCCGGCCCTACTCGGATGTCTCTGCGCGGACTGTCCCTACTTGGACTGTCCCAGGCCATGGTGACCTAGCCAGTAACGAGCCAAGCATTCCCCCATGGCCGACCGCGCGCGCTACTACCGCATCCTCGATCTCTCCCCCGGCGCCACCCCCGAGCAGATCAAGCTGGCCTGGCGCGACCTGGTCCAGGTCTGGCACCCCGACCGCTTCGCGGGCAACGAGCGTCTCAAGCAGCGCGCCGAGGAGACCCTCAAGGAAATCAACGAAGCCTACGAACGGCTGACCAAACCCGAAAAGTTCGCCGCGGCCGACCGCCGCGCCGCCCGCTACGAGCCCGAAACCCACGAGCGCGCCGCCGATGAAAAGGACCACCGCGAGATCCTCGCCGAGGGCGTACAAACTTGGAACATGTGGCGCAAGAAGTACATGGACGTCAGGCCCCGCCTCGAGCAGGCGCGGCTCAGCGGTCAGCGCCTCGAAGGCGTCGATTTCCGCGAGGCCGACCTGACCGGGGCGATCCTCGAGCGCGCCGACCTGTACAAGGCCAACGGTTCGCAGGCCTGCTTCAAGCGCGCCCGCCTCGCGGGAGCGACGCTGTACCGGGCGATCTTCCTCGAGGCCGATTTCTGTGAAGCCGACCTGACCGCGGTCGACTTTTCGTCGAGCGATCTGCGCGGCGCCGTCTTCACCGAGGCCCGTCTGCACCAAGCCGAGCTCATCGGCGCGCGCCTCGAAGGCGCCGACCTGCGCCGCGCCCACGGCCTCACTCCGCGCCAAATCGAGAACGTCTCAACCGACGCCCACACGCGCCTGCCCAGTTATCTGTGATCCTCGAAAGTCGCCTCCCTTACGGACTTTGACTTTGAAACAGGCGGCAGCTACGACATGCCGTTCCGCATGATCGTCACCGCGGCGCAGTAGACGCTCAAGCCAGAATGCCGTCGATGATCTCGCCGTGTACGTCGGTCAGGCGCATGTCGCGGCCGCTGAAGGGGTAAGTCAGCCGCTTGTGGTCCATGCCCAGCAGGTGGAGCATCGTCGCGTGCAGGTCGTGCAGGTGCACGCGGTCTTCGACGGCGAAGTAGCCGTAGTCGTCGGTCGCGCCGTAGACCGTCCCCGGCTTCGAGCCGCCGCCGGCGAGCCACATCGTGAAGCCGAACGGGTTGTGGTCGCGGCCGATTTCTTCGATGGCCGCGTCCTTGCCGATCTGCGCGGTCGGCGTGCGCCCGAACTCGCCGCCCCACACGACCAAGGTTTGATCCAGCAGCCCGCGCGCCTTGAGGTCTTTCAGCAGCCCGGCGATCGGCTTGTCGGTCGCGCGCGAGTTGATGCGATGGCCTTCGATCAGACGCGCGTGCTGATCCCAACGGTCCTGCCCCTTGCGCCGCGGCGTCAGCAGCTCGATGAACCTCACGCCGCGCTCCACCATCCGCCGCGCCAGCAGGCACTGCTTGCCGAACTCGTGCGTGTCATCCTCGTCGAGTCCGTAGAGCTGCTTGGTCGCTTCGGTTTCGCCGGTCAAATCGAGCAATTCCGGCACGGCGCTCTGCATCCGGAACGCCAGCTCGTAGTTCGTGATCGTCGCCTCGAGCTCGCTCACGTGGCCGAAGCGGTCGAGCACGCCGCGGTTGAGCTTCTCGAGCAGCCCCAGCTTGCGCCTTTGGATGGCCTCGGTCGGCTCCAGCGGCGCCAAATCCGCGATCGGGTGCTCGCCCTGCCGGAACAGCGTGCCTTGATACGACGCCGGCAGAAAGCCCGACCCGAAGCAATCCATGCCGCCCGGCGGAATCAGCCCCGAGTCGAGCACCACGAAGCCGGGCAGGTTGTCGCACTCCGACCCCAGCCCATACGTCACCCAGGCGCCCATCGAAGGCCGCCCCTGAAAGCCCGAGCCCGAGTGAATGAAGTAATTCGCCGAAGTGTGCTCGGAGAAGTCGGCCACCATCGAGCGCACGATGCACATCTGGTCCACGCAAGTCGCCACGTGCGGGAACAGCTCGCTCACCCAGGCGCCCGACTCGCCGTGCTGTTTGAACTTGAAGGGCGACGCAAAAACCTTGTTCGAGATGTTGAAGACGGTCGTTGGCGTCTCCTTCATCTGAATCGGCTGCATGTGCTCCTTCTCGAGCCGCGGCTTAGGGTCGAACGTGTCGATCTGCGAAGGACCGCCGTCCATGAACAGGAAGATGACGTTCTTCGCCTTGGCCGCGAAGTGCGGCGGACGCACCGCCAGCGGCTCGGTCGGGCGCTCGAGCGAGGTCGTCGCTCGCGCCTGCTCGGCCATCAAGGCCGCCAGCGCCAGTCCGCCGAAGCCGTTGGCCGATCGCGTCAGCCACTCTCGTCTCGTCATCGTCTTATTCCTTGAGCTCGCGAATCTTGATGTTGCGGAACCACGCCAGCGAGTTGTGGTGCGTCAGCACGATGTAGCCCGGCCCTTTTCGGCCGAAGCCCGGCGCCTGCCGGAGCTTTGTCTTCTCGACGCGCGCCAGCATGTCGTCGGACCCGAACTCGAACTCGATCAGCTTTTCGCCGTTGAGCCAATGCTCGCCGTGATTGCCGCGCACGACGACCCGCGAGTGGTTCCACAGCCCCGGAGCGTTGAGCTTCTTATCGTCGTTGGCGTAAAGCAAATACAGCGCGCCGGTCTTCGACGTGGAATGGCCCTCGTACTGCGAGTCGTCGATGATCTGGTACTCAGGCCCAACCGCGTGCCGCAGGGACCGCGCGCGCTGCTCGGGCGTCATGTCGGGGCGGAACGAGAAATTGGTCCACTCCTCCTGCACCATATACTTCACGCCCGAATTGCCGCCCTTGGAGATCTTCCAATCGAATTCGAGCTCAAAGTCGTTGAACAGGTCGACGAACATGATGTCGCCGCCGGAGCTGTCCGGCAGCGTATGCAACGTGCCGTCCTCGACCGCCCAACTGTTCGCAGGGAAGGGTATGCCGTGCAGGCCGGTCCAGCCGGCGGTGGTCTTGCCGTCGAACAGCAGCCTCCAGCCTGCAGAGCTCTCGCGCATGGTCACGGAGTTGTCTCGCTCGTCGGCGGCGAACAGAGCAAGGCCGGAAATGCATCCGGAAACAACGGCGGCTACGGCCGCGATACGAATTAGTTGCTGCAAGGCGATTTCCCTCATTTGACGAAAATGAACTCCGTCGTGTTGATCAAAACGTGCGCCAGATCGGCCCACTTCTCTTGTTCGCCGCGATCGCTTTCCGCGGCCAAAAACGCTTTCACTTCCGCCGTCTCGTAAGCCAGCGGCTCGCGTCCGAACGCCCGCTCGAACATGTCGCCGATGCGCGCGTCATGCGAGTCAAAACGGTCCATCTCCATCGCGGCCCAGTTGTGCGCCTGCTGCTTGACGAACTCGTCGTTGAGCAAAATCAACGCCTGCGAGGGCACCGCGGAAACGCCGCGCCGCCCGATCGTGGTGATCGGCGGCGGGTAGTCGAACGCCAGGAACATCGGCGTCAAGAAATTGCGCCGCACGCCCACGTAGAGGCTGCGTCGCGCGTCGCCGTCGAGCGGCCCCGACTTGGGCTTGCCGCGCCCGTCCTGGAACTCGCTGATATAGGGCGGCACGGCAGGCCCGCCCAGCTTCGGATCGAGCGTTCCGGCCGCGGCCAGCATCGCGTCGCGAATCGCCTCGGCCTCGAGTCGCCGCACCGGCATGTGCGACAGCAACTCATTCGTCGGGTCCTGCTTGGCGGCTTCAGGCGGCGCCTTGCTGTCGCTGCGGTAGGCGTTCGACAGCACCATCAGGCGCTGCAGGCGCTTGATCGACCAGCCGTGGTCCATGAAGTCCGCCGCCAGCCAGTCGAGCAGCTCCGGGTGCGTCGGGCGCCCGCCCGTTTGGCCGAAATTGTCGGGTGTCGCGACGATGCCGCGGCCGAAATGGTGCTCCCATACGCGGTTCACCAGCACGCGCGCCGTCAGCGGATTCTTCTCGCTGGCCGCCCAGGCCGCCAGCTCCAGACGGCCCGAACCGTTGCGGAAGGGCTGCTGATTCTCGCCGGCGATGACCTGCAAGAAGCGCCGCGGCGCCACCTCGCCGAGGTTCTTGTGATTGCCGCGAACATGCACCTTGATGTCGTGCGGGTCGTCGTCCATGCTCGACATCGCAAAGGTCGTCGGCGGCAGCGAAGCGGCGATCCGCGTACGCTCGGCCTCGAGCGCTTTCCACTTCTCGTCGCGGCTCGGCCCCGCAAGCGCAGTCAGCAGCGCCTGCTCGCGGGCGGTGCGGTCGGCCTTGGCGGCGAGCCGCGCGGCGAGGTTGCGATACGCGCTTTCGAGCGCGGCGACGGAATCGATGCCCGGCTCGTCGAGCAACGCCGTGATCGCCGCGTCCGGCGCATGGCCGAAGACCGGCGGCTCGCTGTCGTCGGAGAACACGATCTGATCGACCGCGATATGGCCGCTGCGGCTGCGGTCGACGATCTGCAAATATCCGATCCGTCCGATCTCTTTGGTCAGCGTGAACGTGTGCCACTCGAAACGATCGGCGACCTTCGGAGCCGCGTGCAGTGACGGGTGATCGTCCGCCCATACCGTCATGCGGATCTGCGCGTCCTCTTTGCGGCTCGGGTCGTCCGGCGTGCCGGCCAGCCGCACGTGGATGTACATCTTCGGCAGGCGGAACGTCTCAGTGCGCAGCGTGCCGACGAACTCATCGCCGCCGCGATAAGACGACGCGACCGGATAGCCGAGCTCGCTAGGAGGGCCCGGCGCCGAACGCGGCGCCCTCGACCAGCCATTTTCCATAACCCTTGCTGAAATCCTCGAAGACGGCGTCTGGAGCGGGCGCCTGCGAGCGCCATCCGCGCAACTGGTCGCGCAGCGCCGCCAGCCGCTCGGCGAACGGCTCGTCCGACGCTTGGCGCAGCTTCGCCAGCGGGTAGAGCGGATTCTCGGGCTCATCGGCCGCCGCGTCGACATCGTCGCGCAAGGCTGTTGCAAGCATGCCGCGCTCAACCGCCGTGATCTTCTCGAGCTTTTGCGCGACGCTCTCGATTTGCTCGCGGCGCTCGGGCGAATCGATCGCGCGCTGCCGCAACTGCGTGCTGTGCAAAATGCCGGCCAGCGAATAGTAATCCTTCGTCGGGATCGGGTCGAACTTGTGGTCGTGGCAGCGCGCGCAGGCCACCGTCAGCCCGAACAACGACTTGCCGATGACGTCGAGCTGGTTGTCGACTTGATCGGCGCGCGCCTTCACCGAATCGGTCGGCGAGTTCAATACTTCCCAGAGCCAGAACGAGCCGGCGGCGATCGGCGTCTCGTAGCAGGAACCGTCCGGCGAGAGCCGTTGATGCTCCATCAAGTCGCCGGCCAGTTGCTCCTTCACGAAGACGTCGTAGGGCAAGTCCTCGTTAAGAGCGCGCACGACGTAGTCGCGGTAGCGCCACGAGTCCAGCTTGTCGTTGTCGAACTCGTGGCCGTTGGTCTCGGCGTAGCGCACCAGGTCGAGCCAGTGGCGCGCCCAGCGCTCGCCGTAGTGCGGCGAAGCCAGCAGCCGCTCGACGACCTTTTCATAAGCGGCCGGCGAATCGTCGGCCAAGAAGGCGGCGATCTCCGCGCGCGTCGGCGGCAATCCAATCAGGTCGTAGCTGACGCGGCGAAGCAGCGTGCGCTTGTCCGCGGGCGGCGCAGGTTCGAGCCCCTTTTCGGCGAGCTTGGCGTAGAGAAAGGCGTCCACCGGCGTCGCCGTCTCGCGATCGACCGCCGGGATCGCGGGCCGCGCGACAGGCTGAAAGGCCCAGAACTCCCGCGCCTTTTCGAAGTCGATGCCGCTCTTGGTTGCGGGCGTCGGCGCCGCCGGCGCGGGCGCATCTTCGCGAGGGTCCGGCGCGCCCATCTCGATCCAGCGCCGCAGGTCGGCGATTTCCTCGTCCCCCAGCTTGCCCGTGGGCGGCATCTGCAAGTCGAGCTTGGTGTACGAAACGGCCGTCAGCAGCAGGCTCGACTCGGGATCGCCCGGCGTCAACGCCGCCCCGCGGCTGCCGCCCTTGAGCACCGCCTCGCGCGTGTCGAGCCGCAGCTCCGCCAGCGCCATCGTCGACGAGCTATGGCAGGCGTAGCACTTGTCGGCGAGCAGCGGCCGAATCTTCTTTTCGAAAAACTCGATCTGCTCGGGAGAAGCCGCAAACAGGGCTCCGCCGATCAGCCCCAGGACAGCGACGCGAAACAACCTCACAATCGCTGTTCATCATACCCCCGTTCGCGAACCGTGGAACGCGGACCGCCGAGCGGTCTACGATTCCGCCGAGATCGCACGCCGGACCCGCTACAATGCTGTCGCCATGACTCGCCGCCTCGCCCGCCGCCGGCTCTTTCAACTCGGAGCCGCCGCCGCCCTGCCCTGGCCCGCCGCCAGCGCCGCCGAAAACCCGGTCAAGCTGCCCGCCAAAGTGCGCGTCGGCCTGATCGGCATGGACGGCCACTTCACCGAAGCCACCAAGGTGGCGCGAGCGTATCCGCAGGTCGAGATCACGGCCGTCGAGATTCACACGCCGCGCGAGGAGCAGCGCGCCGCCGGCATCGCTGAAATCAAGAACGCCAAGCGCTACGACGACTACCGCAAGATGCTCGCCCAGGAGCCGCTCGACGCCGCCGTGATCTGCGACCAGAACTGGCGCCGCGCCGAAAGCGTCTCCGCCTGCCTCGAGAAGGGTTTGCCGGTCGCCGCCGAAAAGCCCTTCGGCCTCTCGATCGCCGAGCTCGATGCGCTCGAAGCCCTGGCCGCCAAGACCAAGACGCCGCTCACAATGTTGCTGCCCATGCGCTACGAGCCGGGCTTCGTGGCGATGAAGCGGATCGTCGCCGCCGGCGTCATCGGCGAGGCCGCCCTGTTGTCCGGCCAAAAGTCTTACCAACTCGGCGAACGGCCGGACTGGATGAAGCGCCGCGAAACCTTCGGCGGAACCATCCCCTACATCGCCTGCCACGTCGTCGACCTGCTGCGCTTCATCAGCGGCCGCGACATGGTCAAGACCGCCGCCTTCCACAACCACATCGGCTTCCCCCGGACCGGCGACATGGAGAATACCTGCTCCATCGCCTACGGTCTCGACAACGGCGGCACGGGCGACGTGCGCCTCGACTACCTGCGCCCCATGAGCGCCTCCGGCCACGGCGACGACCGCATTCGCATCGCCGGCACCGAAGGCGTCATCGAGTCCCTGCACGAGAAGGTCACTGTCATGACGGCCGACAAGGAGCCGTACGAAGTCACCGACCTGCCCCAGACTCGCGCCCTGTTCGAAGACTTCCTCGACGCGGTCTACAACCACGCAACGCCGATGCTCACCGCGGCGGAGGCCTTTCGCGTCTCGCGCATCGTCGTGCGCTCCCGCGAGGCCGCCGACGCCGGCCGCGTCCTGGACATTTAGCCCACAATCATCGGTACCGGAAGCCGCCGGGCGACTTTATGTGACCGATCACGTCTTTCGATTGGACCAAAGGAAAAAAGCAAGTTACGATCAAAATCGACTCAGGGCGCGTACCCGGACGAATGCGCTCTGACCCGTCCTTGTCGACCTCCCATTTCTGTGTTACCGGAGGTGACGATTGCGATCCCATCGCGTTCTTCTGCTGGGCGTGGATAAGGCCATAGCCCTCAAACTCACTCAAGCTTCGAGTAAGAGACATCAGATCGTGACGGCTTCGGGCCGTTCGGTCGACCAAGCTCTTGCGGCGATCGAAAAGTTCCGCCCCGATCTGGTTTGCGTGCCCGCCGACAATGAGTTCTACACTTCGTTGAATCGGGTGCTGGGCGCGCGCGGGCTCCGGGTGCCCTTCATTGTCGTCAGCGACAAGCTCGGCGCTAAGGAATGGCGCGCCGCTGTCGAAGGCGGCGCGGCCGACTGCTTCGGCGGCCCGTTCGATCCGCGACAAATCGAGACGATCTTTCGAAGCGCCCTAGTCGCGCCGATGGCGGCGTTCCTGCGGTTCCAACCGGCCGCCGTCTAGCCTTTGCGGGGCGGCTGACCGGGCCGCCCCACCGCCAGACAACCGCGCAAGATAATCTTCAAAGAGGTCTGCGGCTGTCACGGCGCTCGCGCAAGCGATACAGAGCCGCGCCCGTGAGAGTCTGTGTGAAAACGAGATGCTCGTGTTGCGCCCGCAAGGGCGGAGCAACGAACAGCCCCGGATCGAGCGGAGCGGAATCCGGGGATCGACTGGACGGAAAGTATTGGAAAGATTATCTTGGATCGCGTTTTAGGACCCCGGGTTCCGCTACGCTCGACCCGGGGCATCCGTTGGTACGTCCTCCGGACGAGGTCGCGCCGGCGTTTTCACACAGACCCGTGAGGGCGCGTCCGGAACAGGAGTCGGTGTGAAACGCCGGCGCGAAGACCGGCCCGCCCTCTACGGGGTCTTCCCGAAAAAGAAGAGCGCCAGCACCACTGCTCCCAGCGCCACGCGGTAATAGACGAAGACCTTCATCGTCGCCCGCTGCAAGAACCGCAAGAACAGCGCAATAACGAGATAGCCGAAGACCGCCGATGTGACCACTCCGGCCGCGAATGCGACGTGCTCGCTCGCCGGAATGCCACCGCCCCGCCAAGCATCCAGCGAGGCCTTCAGCGCCGCTCCGAGGATGATCGGGGTCGACAGCAGAAACGAGAAGCGCGCCGCCGAATAGCGCGTAAGCCCCCGAAACATCGCCGTCGAAATCGTGATGCCCGAGCGCGACGTGCCCGGGATCAGCGCCAGCATCTGCGCGCAGCCGATCGCCATGGCGTCCCCGAAAGTCAGCCGGTCGAGGTTGCGGTTGAACCGGCCCGTCTTCTCCGCCCACGCGATTACCAGGCCCACCGCGATCAGCATCACGCCGATCACGGCCGGACTGCGCAGCGTCGTCTCGACGTAATCTTGCAGCGCCAACCCCGCGATTCCCGCGGGCATCGTCGCCGCGACCAGATACCAGAACAGCCGCGGATTCTCGTACAGGTCGTAGTCCGCCTCGCCCGGCTCCGGCTTGAGAATCGGCTTGCCCAGCGCCAAGCCCACCAGGCGAATCCAGGTCTTCGCAAAATAAAGCGCCACCGCGGCAAGCGTGCCCAAGTGCAGCGCGATGTCAAACAGCAGATCGTGCGGCGGCCAGCCCAGCAACCACGGCGTCAGAATCAGATGCGCCGTGCTCGAGACGGGCAGAAACTCCGTCGCGGCCTGGACAAGCGCCAGGATCAGGGCGTGGAAAAGAGGCATCGGGGAGGCGCCGGGCGATTAGTGAGCCGCCGCGACCTCCTCGAATGCCGGGACGAGGTTGCCCGCCGAGTCGAACTCGAAATCTTGCGGGCCGCTCAGGATCTCGATCTCCGGATTGCCCTTGAGCTCCGCCAACAGATTCTCGCTCACCAGGCACTCGGCGATGTCCATCGTGTTGGGAATCCAGACGATCGTGCAATCCGAGACGTCGAGTTTGCCGCAGGTCGGCAAGATCCTCTCGATGCATTCCGCATCGCTCGCGAAGTGCATCGGCGTCGCGCCCGGCTGCGTGGTCGACGACGTCAGGCCGTTGATCCAAGTCGGGCCGTAGTCGATGCCGTCGACCAAGCGGTCGGTCGTGATATCGGCGAAGCCGATGCCGATCGCATTGCCGTACGACAGGGACGACAAATCGCGCACAAAGACGCGGCGGATGGACGGTACGTCCTTCCAAACGTTCGGCCCGTCGACCGAACGGTTGATCACTTTGGTGTCCATGCCGGCGCCCGAGAAGTTCTTGCCCATCTCGTCAACGATCAGCAGATCGACTTCCTTCACCGGGATGTTCGCCTTCCAACTCTTGGTGCGCGCCAACAGCGCCTCTTCTTGCTCGACCATGCCGGCCACGCCCAACGCGTGAACTTCAGCCGTATTGTGGTGCGCGTCTTCGAGGATGGCGAGACCGCCGAGCATCTTGCCCGTCGACAGCACGACCTGGCCCACCGCACGAATCACCTGCTCCATGCCGAGCCGCAGGGCATAGGTGTGATAGCGCTTTGCGCCTTCCCACTTGCCCAGGCCGATCGCCATCATCTTGTGAACGCCCGACTCGAGCTTGCCCTCGAAATCGGTGTGCCACTTCACGCGGCTGCACAGCATCACGCCGTCCGACTCGAACGCCTGGCGGTCCATCGAAACTTCGATGCCTTCCGGCGTCGTGCCGATCGAAACCACATCCAGAGAGCTGATGATCGGCGCGCCCATGCGCTCCTCGGTGATGCCGTAGTGGTGCAGCACATCGGCCTGTCCTTCGGCTGTCGCGGCGCCGTGGCTGCCCATCACCGGGATGATGAACGGCTTGCAGTCGCGCGACTTCCAGAAGTCGACGACCGCTTTGACGATCACGTCGATGTTTTGAATGCCGCGGCTGCCCGCGCCCACCGCGATGCGGCTGCCGGGCTTGACTTGCTGCGTCCACGACGCTCCTTCGAGCGTTTCGCGCACTGCGGCGGCGACATCCGGCAGCGCCCGCTTCGGAAACCTCTGGCGGACGCGAACAAGGCGTTGGCTGGGCATAGCGCCTCCCATTATCGCCCAAGCGAGACGCGCGCTCCAGGCCTGCTTTTGCGCTCCTTCGCCGCCGACCCTTAGCGCGGGAGGGGAAGGGTGAAACCGCGCGCGATCATCCGCATTCGCTTAAATTCAACCTGTCTAACGGCGTATTGGTCTAGTACGAAGGGTCTGTTTTTCAACGCTATTCCGCAAAGAGGTTGATCAAAGCGCGGGTCACGATACACTGTTCGGTAATTATTAGACCGTTTTTGAGTGGAATTGCCCGATTCCGATGACGACGCCCGACCCGCAAGAGCGCGAAAGCGGCCGCCCGCAGCTTGTCGGCTGGAAGGAAATCTCCGCTCACCTTGGAGTCACGCCTCGGACGGCCCAGCAGTGGGAGAAACAACGCGGGCTGCCGATTCGGCGGTATCCCCGGCAGGCGCAGCTCGGTTTACGTGCCGGCGGAGGAGCTTGACGCTTGGCTCGCCCGAGCCGCCGCCGGGGAGCTTTCCGGCGCTCGGCGCCCGCTGCGTGGCAGCGTCGAGCCTACATTACCGCGGCAATCGCCCTGGTCATTTTGGTCGTCGGGTTCGCCGTTTCAGCGATCGAACATCCGAGTTTGGCGCGGCTGCCTGAAATTCAGTCTCGTCCCCTGACCTCGGGGCCGGCTTACGAAGGCAGGCCTTCCTTATCTCCCGACGGCAAGTCGGTCGCCTACCTGACGCGCGGCGATCAAGGCTGGCTCTCTCAAGTCATGATCATCGCCGCCGACGGGAGCGGCAGACGCATGGCGGCCCAGGACGCACTGCCCGAGTCGGCTGTCCGCTGGTCTCCTAAAGGCGATGCCGTCGCCTATGCGCGAAGCTCGCCCGAAGGGGTCGAAATCGTCGAGACCGCCGGCTTAGGCGACCAGGTCAAGCTATTGCTGCGCCTCGAGGGCGTCGACCGCCGGCGCAACATGATCGACAGCGCCACCTTCGATTGGAGCGCGGCCGGACTGGCGTTCTCCGCCCGCAAGCGCGCCGGCGGTCCTTTCCACATCGCGTTGCGAACGGGGCCTCACGACCGGCCCCGCCCCGTCACCCGCCCGCCCGAAGGCGCGGCGGGGGACGCCATGCCCGCCTTTTCGCCCGACGCGAGGCTCATCGCGTTCGTGCGGTTCAGCTCGCTCTCCGAGGGCGAGTTGTACGTAGTCGACATCGCAACCGGCGCAGAACGCCGACTGACGGACGATAACTCACGCATTTGGGGGTTGGACTGGGCGCCCGGCGGCGACGCGATCGTCTATGCGTCGAACGCGGGTTTCGGCCGCCCGCGGCTGTGGTGGCAGCCGCTCGGCGGCGGCGATCCCGTTTCGCTGACGCGGCCCGAGTACGCCTCTGAGTACCCCACCGCGGGCGTCGGGGCGGCCGGACCCGTCGTCGTGTTTCAGCAGAAGGATTTTCGGGTCAACATCTGGCAGTCCCTTCGCGGCAAAGCCCCCGAGCCGCTGATCGAGTCGAGCTGGACGGATTTTTGGCCCGACGTCGCTCCCGACGGTCGGATCGCGTTTATTTCACAGCGCTCGGGCGCACACGAGTTGTGGATCGCCGAGCCCGGGAAGGATCCCGTTCAGATGACGCATCAGAACGGCCCGTACTCGGACATGCCGCGCTGGTCGCCCGACGGCAAGCGGATCGCTTTCTCGTCGGCGGACGCGAACGGCGACCGCGACATCTATCTGGTCGACCTCGCCTCGCGCGAAACGCGACGCTTCACCGCTGCGCCCTCCGAGGAAGGCCGCGCCTCATGGTCCCGCGACGGCCAATGGATCTACTTCCGCTCGGACCGTTCGGGCGAGAAGCAGATCTGGAAGCGCCGCGGCGACGGCTCGGGCCAGGCGATTCAAGTCACCCAGGGCGGCGGCTACGAGGCTTTCGAGAGCGTCGACGGCAACACCCTCTATTACCTCCGCACGCAAGAGAAGCGCGAATTGTGGGCCAAGCCGACCGCCGGAGGCCCGGAGAAGCGAGTCCTCGAAGGGCCGCGGGACGCGCGCTGGCGCGTGACGGATCGCGGCGTCGTTTACTCCCGCGGACCGCGCTTCAGGCTCTGGGACCCGCAGACGCGCCGCATCGAGACCATCTACGAACACCCTTTGGGGCTGACTCCCAGCTACGGCCTGGCCTCGAGCCAAGACGCGGAGCGGCTGGTGTGGAGCCAGACCGACCGCAACGGCTCCGACATTTGGCTGGCCGACATCATACGCAATTGACTCTCGGCTAGTTGGAGACCTAGTGGTCCGCCATCGCTGACTGCGAGAGTTCGCGCATGATGGCTGTTTTCACCCACGCCATGCTCGACTCGGCGCGAAAGCGCCCAGGCCGGCGCCAAAGGCGCGTGGGCTGGGCCAAGCTCGGCCGTCCGGGCCCTGGCCTTTCAATTGCACCCAAGATTCGTGCATACGAGGAGGTATGGGCCATGGAGACGAAAAGAACGATGCTGGCCGCCGTCGTGGCGGCTTTCCTTACCCTGACTCCCGCCTTGTTAGCCCAAGCGGGGGCTCTGTCTCCAGTCGAGCAACTGGGGAAGCAGATGTTCTTCGACAAGATTTCGGATCCGAGCTGGGTCGCCTGCGCGACGTGTCACGGACCTGAGACGGGATGGACCGGGGTAGTGGCGGGAATCAACCGACACGGCGCGGTTTACCGGGGCGCTGTGCCGCAACGATTCGGCAATCGCAAGCCGCCTACCGTGGCCTATGCGCCGTTCAGCCCGGTGTTTCACTACGATGCCGCGGAGGGGCTGTTCGTCGGAGGGAACTTCTGGGACGGGCGCGCTACAGGCGAAATACTCCAAAATCCTGCTGCACACCAGGCCCTCGGACCTTTCCTGAACCCGGTCGAGCAGAACATGCCGAATCCGCAAGCGGTGTGCCTTCACGTGATGGGTTCCGGCGACGCGCAACTGTTCGAGGATGTGTGGGGCCCGAATTCGCTGGATTGCACAGCGGCCGCAGTGACCGAAACCTACGGCAGGATCGGGCTCTCGATCGCGGCATATGAAGCGTCAAAGGAAGTGAGCCCGTTCGACTCGAAGTTTGACGCATATTTAGCGGCCTGCGGAGCGGCCGGAAACACACAAGAAGACTGCGGCCTGGGCCTGGGTTCCCGAAAGGCGCTAGATCCCGGGAGCATTCTCAGCGCCAAGGAATTCCAGGGTTTGACCGAGTTCGGCAAGTATTGCTCACAGTGCCACATCAGCGTGCCGGGCGCGAACTGGGAGGCGCCGTTCCTGACGGACTTTACCTATGACAACATCGGTACGCCGAGGAATCCCGAGAATCCCTTCTACCGCATGGACAAGGTCTACCTGGACGACGGAAGCGCCATCAATCCGCTAGGCGACGACTGGATCGACTATGGCCTCGGAGCCTTTCTGCGGACCCGGCCGGAGTGGGCTGCGTTGGCGGCGGAGAACGACGGCAAGCTCAAAGTGCCGACTGTGCGCAATGTCGATCAGAGACCCGGTAAGGGCTTTCCGAAGGCGTATATGCACAACGGCGTTTTCAAGACGCTGGATGAAGTCGTGCACTTCTACAACACGCGTGACGTTGCGGCCGAGCACTGGCCTCCTCCGGAAGTGGGCGTCAACGTGAACCACGAGGATCTCTCGGGAGCTCCGATGGGAAATCTCGGGCTGAGCATGGAGCAGGAGCATGCCATCGTCGAGTTCATGAGGACTCTTACGGACGGCTTCAACCGCTGAAGGATGCCAGTACGGGCGATAGTCAGGAACCGCGAATCAGCTTTGGGCCCCTCACCCGAGCCCGCCGCGACGCCGGCTCTGAAGGACGGGCGCCGCCGCTGATTGTTACCTGACTGTCGCCATTTTCCTTCCTCCTCACCGCAGCCCAGGATCCAATCTGACGCGTCGGCTTCGCGCTAGGTCCAGAAGGGCTCACCGGCCGGTACGAACTGGATCGGGACGCCCTTGATGAAGGCGACGGTTCGGGCCAGGCGATTCAAGTCACCCAGGGCGGCGGCTACGAGGCTTTCGAGAGCGTCGACGGCAACACCCTCTATTACCTCCGCACGCAAGAGAAGCGCGAATTGTGGGCCAAGCCGACCGCCGGAGGCCCGGAGAAGCGAGTCCTCGAAGGGCCGCGGGACGCGCGCTGGCGCGTGACGGATCGCGGCGTCGTTTACTCCCGCGGACCGCGCTTCAGGCTCTGGGACCCGCAGACGCGCCGCATCGAGACCATCTACGAACACCCGGCGGGGCTGACTCCCAGCTACGGCCTGGCCGCGAGCCAAGACGCGGAGCGGCTGGTGTGGAGCCAGACCGAACCGCAACGGCTCCGACATTTGGCTGGCCGACATCGTTCGGCCTTGAGCGCGACCGCCTCGAGGTCGGGCGCTACTTTTTGAACAACAGCGGCGCGTACTCGTTGAGGTAATGCCGCCAGTTGGCCCAGGTGTGACCGCCTTCGGTGACCGTGTACTTGTGCTCGATTCCCTTGTCGGTCAGCAGTTTGTCGAGTGCGTTGGCGGACTCGAAGACGAAATCCGACTTCCCGCAGCCGATGTAGAGAACCTCGAGCTTCTTGTTGATCTCGTCGGCGTCCATGTCCTCGATGCGCTGGTTCCGGCCGCCGCCGCTGAAGACCCCGAGGTAGCTGAACAGGTCGAGGTTGGCGAGGCCGATTCGCAGCGCTTGCCCTGAGCCCATCGAGAGCCCGGCGATCGCTCGGTTGGCGCGGTCCGTCTTCACGCGGTAGTTCTTCTCGACCAGCGGCTTCACGTCCTGCAAGAGGTCCTTTTCGAAATCGTCGGTGGCGTCGCCGCCCTCGCGCTGCGGTACGTGACCGTAGGGCATCACGACGACCATCGGAACGGCCTTGCCGTCGGCGATGAGGTTGTCGAGGATCATGTCGGCGCGGCCCACGGTGGTCCATTGGGTCTCGCCGCCGCCGCCGCCATGGAATAGGTAAAGCACAGGGTATTTGGCCGAGCCGGTCTGGTACCCCGGCGGCGTGTAGACGCGGAATTGGCGGACGACTCCCAGTGACTTCGAGCGATACGTGTGCGTGCCGACCGTGCCGTGCGGGACGTCGCGGATGGAGTCGAATCGGGGCGTGTCGCCCGGCACCTCGACGTAGCTGGTGGGGCCCCAGGTTCGCCGAATCAGGTTACGGTTCGCCGGGTCAGGGACGCGCGGGCCGTCGTCGATCGAGAAGCCGTAGTCGTAAATGCCCGGCGCGAGCGGCCCGACGGTCAGGCTCCAAACATCGTCCGCGCCCTTGGCGAGCTGCTTGGGGCCGTCAAGGGCTTCCATTAAGTTGCCGTCGACAACAGTGATCTTGTTGGCGTCGGGAGCCTTGATGCGGAATGTGACGCGACGGTCGGAATGGACCTCCGGCGAAGAGGGTTGCGTGACCCGGACCGGCCGCTGGGCGAATGCGACAAGCCCGCTCGCGACGAGGAGGAGCGTGGTGAATAGAAATCGCATGGCGCCGACAGCATACAACACCGGCCGATCGAACACTAGGGCGGGTCCCTCTCAGCTTCGTGATAACATCGCGCCCGACGTCCGGTGGGCGTCCCGACGGAGACCAATGAGAACGAATCTCTTCCGCTTGTTGCCGTGCATTCTGGGATTGACGGTGATCGGTTGGGCGCAAGTTAAGACCGAAGTTCCGCAGCCCGTGCCCGGCGCCAAGCCCGTGAAAGTCGAGCGCCTGAAGGTTCACGGCGCTCACCTCGAAGGCAACCTGGAAGGCGATGCGGTCGATCGCGACGTCATCGTCTTCTTGCCGCCGAGCTACTCGACCGACAAGAACCGGCGCTATCCCGTCGTTTACGCCTTGCACGGGTACACCATCGGCGCCGAGCAGTGGACTCACGAGATCCACGTGCCGCAAACCATCGAAGGCGCCTTCGCCCAAGGGGCGCAAGAGATGATCGTCGTGCTGCCCGACTCGAAGACCGTGCACAACGGATCGATGTATTCAAGCTCAGTCACCACGGGCGACTTCGAAAATTTCGTCGCCCAAGACGTGGTCGGCTTCATCGACTCTCACTACCGGACGATCCCGAAGCGCACGAGCCGAGGATTGGTCGGCCACTCCATGGGCGGATACGGCGCGACCCGCATCGGCATGAAGCACTCCGGCGTTTTCGGCGGCTTGTACATCATGAGCCCGTGCTGCCTGGAGCCGCGCAGAGCCGCGCCGGCGAATGCGGAGAACGACAAGGCTCTAGCGGGGTTGACGACGCCCGCGGATTCCGCCGGTCTTCCCTTTCGACTGCGGGCTGACCTTGCCGCCGCCGCGGCGTGGTCTCCCAATCCGAAAAACCCGCCGCTCTTTCTCGACTTGCCGACGGAGGGCGAGCAACGGGACGAGGTGCTCGCGAAGTGGGCGGCGAACTCGCCTCTGGCATTCATCGACCAGTACATCGGCAACTTGCGGCAGTACCGGGCCATCGCGATCGATGTGGGCGATCAAGACCGCCTACGGGTCGCCTCGGGCAAGCTGCACGGCATTCTAGACAGGTACGGAATCGCCAATACCTTCGAGACCTACAGCGGCACTCATACCAGCGCCGTGGCCGATCGCTTTCAAAACCACGTCCTGCCGTTCTTCAGCAAGACCCTCTGCGCCGGCAAGGACTGCGACTAGGTCCAGAAGGGCTCGTCGGCCGGCACGAAGTGGATCGGGACGCCCTTGATGAAGGTCCGCATCCACTCGCCGAAATCTTCCATGCCGGGTTGTTCCGAGACGACGTGGCCCAACATGATCAGGCCCTTGTTCATGCCGAGCGAAGCGGCGTCGGCCACGTACTCGACGTTGTCGAACGAGCCGTCGGCCTCCTGCTGCTCGCCGCCGATCACGACATCGGTCTCTTCCGTCATGCGGGGCGTGGCGTAGCCGGGACCCAGCAGGACCTTGCTGACGTTGGCGCTCGCAGCGCCAACGCAGCGGACCGCGCGGGAGCCGGTGAGCCGCTTAACCTGCGACGCGAATTCGCCGAGCGTCATCTGCGGGATGGAGAGAACGCCCGGGCGCATGCTCGCGTGCTCGCCTCCTTTGACTCCGACCGAGCGCAGCGACCCGACGACGGTATAGTCCGGCTTCATGGCATGCATGTGATCGTGGATGCGCCAGACGATCATGTCGTTGTCGAGGATGTACTGCGTCTTCTGTTTGTAGAGCGGATTGTCGAGCAGGTCCTTGGTCTCGTCGCGGTCGTTCCAGTAGGTGTCTTCGTGGGCGATCACCATGTTGAGGCCGGCCTCGTTGGCGCGCTTGAGCATGCCGTAGGTGACCATCACGGTCGTGGCGATGCCGCGGACGGTCGCATCCGGGTTGCCGACCTTGAACGTGTCGCGGTAGGACTGTTCGCGCCACGGCACGCCGACGTTTTGCTTGATCAGATCGACGACTTCGCGTCCCGTCATGACGTCGCCCTCCAATAGAGATCGCCGGCCGAGATCCAGTGCGTCGGAACGTCGTCGACGACCGTTCGCAGCCACTGGGCGCAGGCGCGCATGCCTGGGTCTTCGGAAGCGACGCGGCCCACGGTCACCAAATTCCGCTCTTGGCCGGCGGTGAACATGTCGGCGGCGTAGAAGGTGTTTTCCCACTCGCGGACTTCGCCGGTCAGCAGCATGTCCGCCTCGGTGTAGAGCCGCCGCATGACGGCGGGTGTCGTGAAGCCGGGCAGCAACAAGACACGCCGGACCGTCGCGTCGCGGTCGCCGACCGCGCGCAGACCGCCGCGCAGGTTCAAGCTTTCGCGGATGTGCGCGACCGTCGCCGCGGCGCTTGCGGCCGGGATCTCGTAAAGCGAGTCATCCGGGCGGACCCGATGCTCGCCCCAACCGAGCGCTTCGGCGAGCCCGGCCGTCATCTCGGGGCCTTTGCGAGAAAGCCAGTTGTCGTGCAGGCGATAGACGACCAGGCCGTTGTTCTCGATGAAGGCCTTCTTGGCGACGTAGACGGGATCGTCGGCGCTCACGCCCCGGAAGAAGCGGCCGGCCGGGCCCTCGGGCGGCGGCGCCGGACCGTCCTGCTTGCCGAAGAACGTCGGCTCGTGGGTGAGGATCAGGTTGGCGTGCGACTGCGCGGCCTTCTTGAGCACATCCATGGTGGCCATGGCGGAGACGGCGATCCCCTTGACCGGCGCGGCGGGGTCGCCGGCTTTGAAGCCGTCGACGCCGTCAGCGGCCCATTCGCCGCCGAGGGCCGACTGCATGCGCTGGACGATCGCCTCGGCTGTGGGAGCGTCCGCGGCTTTCAATGCGGCGGGCGCGGCTCCGACGGCGCCGGCGATCTGCACGAAGCGGCGCCGGGTCATTTCGAGGAGGTTCTTCATACGGCTGTTTCCGTTCCCCGAGGATGATAACGGATCGACGCAGCTCCCCTTTGCCGCTCGTTGCAAGCCTTGACTGTGGAATGATGTCGTTTGCTTTCGCGTCGGGACGGGCTCGATCGGCTGCTTCCGGCCCTGGCGGTCGCTTATTTGCTGGCGTTCGCGGGCGACGGACTAGGCGTCTATTTCAGCGGCGACGATCTGATGAATCTCCACGGCTATTGGCTGGCGCCGTGGGGCGAACTTGTCGACGCGACGCTGGGCTTCTTCTCGGGGTACTACCGCCCGCTCGGAGGCCTGTACTACCGCGTGCTCTACGCCGTCTTCGGCCTAGAGCCGCTGCCTTTCAGCCTCGTCCGTTTCCTGTTGACGGCGGCGAACATCTTTCTCGCGTACTTCGTCGCCAAGAAGCTGACCCGCAATGCCTGGCAGGCCGGCATTGTCGCATTCTTGCTCGCCTACCACGGCGAGATGGCGGATCTGTACTACAACGGCGGAGCGGTCTATGATCTGCTGTGCTTTTTCTTCTTGTTCTCGGCGTTTCTGGTCTACCTGAATACGACCTTCGCCGACGCCCGACGTCCGTGGCTCGTGTCGGCGCTGTTGATCCTGGCGCTCGATTCCAAAGAAACCGCGGCCTCCGCGCCGCTGATCCTGCTGCTCTACGAGGTCATATTCTCGCTTCCGGACGCCGTTCCGACGCCGAAGCTCGTCTGGCGGCGTTACCGAACGCTGATCATCGCGTTCGCGTTGACCGCCGCTTACGTCGCGGGCAAGCTGTCGGGGAGCGACCAGCTTCTGTCGCGGCCCGGCTACCGGATCGAGGCGTCCGTGTCAGCCTATCTCGCTGCGTCGGCGCACTATCTCGAGATTCTGCTCTACCGCCGGGTCTCGATCGAGCCCCTGGCTATGCTCGCGATTTGGGCGGCGATGGCCGCCCTGGCGGCTTGGATGCGGTCGAAGCCGCTCACCTTCGCGCTGCTGTTCATTTTGGTCAGTGTGGGCCCGGTGGCGTTCGTGCCGCTGCGTTCGGGGTTTGTCTACTACGTGCCCGCCTTCGGATGGGCGCTGTACGTCGCCGCCGCAGTCGAGCCGACGGTTCGCCGGATCTTCGGAAGCGCAGCGCCGTCGATGCGGCAACCGGCCGCGGGAGCCTTCGCCTTGATAGCTGTTTTGATCGCAGTCACCGGCGCGCATCTTAAAGAATCAAGAGGCATTCGCCGACTCATCCTGGAAGGGATGGCTCCGATCCGACACGCGGCTGAGCAGCTCGAAGCCCGACGCGACCAACTGCGGGACGCTCGAGCCGTTCTGCTGGTCGACGACTTAGATGACGACTGGTGGCCGCTTTACTTGACGCGCCTGCTGCATGGCGACCCGGCCGTCCTAGTTCATCCCGTCCAAGTCGCGAACGATGCGAAACCCGGCTTCTATGACGCCGTTATCCGCGCCGACCAACCGCAATGGACGCTCGAATTTCATCCGGCCGAAGCGGCGGCGGGGCCGCTCGAAATCCGCTTCTCGCCCGACTCGATCCATCCCGGCGAGAGCTATCAGCTCGAGATTCCCGACTGGCCCGGCGAGACCATTGACATCGCCTACCGAGCCGGAACGGGCTTTTTTCGCACGGTCGGGGTCGCGACTCGGTTTTGCACCCTGGATCAAGCGGGCCGCGCCACGCTCGAGACGCCCCGCGATCAACCGCTCGGCCCCGTTCAGATCACTCATGTTCGCGCCCAGAGGACTGCGTGGCGGGCCGCCGCGGGGCGCTTGGACGTGGCCGAGTGACCCCGTGAGCGGTCGACGTGCGCGACAGGCGCTGCGTGATCGTCAATCGTCGCTGAGCGCCCATATTCCAGGGACGAAACGGCTCATTTTTCCGTTTGTAATTTCTGTTTGCAACCGATCTGCCGCGGTATAGACTGTAGTCGCTGCAAAAGGACCTATGAGTATGAGAACAAGAAGAGGCTTTCTCGCATCGGTGGCGGCGGCGGCGGCGGCCCGATCGGCGCTCGCCCAGCAAAGCCGAGTGGGACAGCCCAAGATCAAAATTACGGACCTGCGATGCGCGATCATCGGCCGCAACCCGGTCGTTCGGATCGTTACCGATCAGGGTGTCTCGGGCTACGGCGAGGCCGAGTCGTCGAAGGCGTATTTGAAGCCGATGGTCCTGTTCTACAAGGACTATATTTTGGGCGAGGACCCCACCGACGTCGAAAGGGTCATGCTGAAGATCCGCCGGATGGGCGCCTTCAAGCCGTGGGGCGCGGCGGTCAGCGCCATCGAGATCGCGTTGTGGGACATCGCCGGCCAGGTCGCCGGAGTACCCGTTTACAAACTGCTCGGCGGCAAGATCCGCGACCGCGTCCGGATCTACAACGGAGGCTTCCGCCCCCCGATGAAGGGCCAGATGCCGCAGGACTACGCCGAGAACGTGCAGATGATGAAGGAAGCCAAAGAAGGCTTCACGCTCATCAAGATGGCCGTCGGTTTCCACAGCGGCGGGATGATGGGCGCGATCCCCGACATGTGGTACGACGAGCCGCGCGGCGGAACGCCGCACGCCAACCGCGGCGCGATGACCGAACGCGGTCTGAAGCACGTCATCGCCTGCGTCGAGGCGATGAAGAAGGTGCTGGGCGACGAAGTCGGCTTGGCGCTGGACGCCGGACCGGGTTGGATGCCCAAGGACGCCCTCGCCTTCGCACGCGCGTGCGAGCCCCTCTACCTGATGTGGATCGAAGACATCCTGACAGGCGACTACACGCCTTACCCGAACGCGGAGCTTTTCCGCGACCTCAAGATGTCGACGTCGGTTCCGATCCACACCGGAGAACAGATCTATCTGCGGCAGAACTTCAAGGATCTGATCGAAAAGCAGGCGGTCGACGTCATCGGCCCCGACCCGGAAGACGTCGGGGGCATCGCCGAGCTCAAGTGGCTTGCGGAATACGCCGACCTGCACGGCATCTCCGTCGCCCCGCACGGCATCTTCGACGGCCTGATCGGCCTCGCCGCCCACGTGCACCTCGCCGCTGCGATGCCGCAGAACTACATTGCGTTCGAGTACCCCTACGGGCAACCCGAATGGTGGTACGACATCGTCGAAGGCCTGCCCAATCCGATCGTCAACAAAGGGTTCATCGACGTCTGGGACGGTCCGGGCCTCGGTGTTACGTTCAAAGTGCCGGCCGCCAAGGCGCGCCTGTCGGATGAGGATCGCGGGTTCTTCGATTGAAGAGGGGCTCCGGTCCCCTCCGGCTCGAGGCCATCCCTTTGTCCGGAGATGTCCGCAAATGTCCGGATTTCTGAAAAAAGGCGGGTTTCGGCTATTTCGCCGGTGACGCGACGGAGCGTTAAGCGCCTGATTCGACTCGAGTTGACCCGAATCCATCAGGCCGCGTGACGTCCGGAAATGGCCGCTTTTGTCCGCGCGATATCCGGATCCGGCGGACAAATGCGGACATTTGCGGACTTGGCCGATTCCAGGCACGCAAGCGGATCGAGGCGTTCGGCGCGCTCGCGCGGGCGTCGCGCCGCGTTGTTTTCGCTCAAGATTTCGATGTCGCCTTTGGAGTCGACCCAGCCGAAGGTTCGCGGCGTCGCCCAGGCCCAGGCCCGTTCGAGCGCTTCGACGCGCTTGCTTAGCTGCTTGTAGTAGAGGTATCTCATCGTCCCCCTCCCCTAATTTGAGGGTACGATGCCGCTCCAAGGAACCTGCGCTGCGTTCGGCGTAAGTGGTTGATTCACAGTCGGATAGAGCGGTTAAAGCGTGCGAACAGGGCGTGGAGGAACCGCCGGTTCGTCACAAGTGGTCAGGGCTCCGTGCCCTCTGGCCCCCTCTAACCCCTTCTGGTCTCCTAACCCAGCAAGTCGCGATAGCTGAATTGGCCTCTCGCAACGAAGCTCTGAATGACGTCGTCGACCATCGCCTTCACGTTTGAGTCGCCAATAGCCATAGCTGTCGCAAGGATCGCCTTGAATGATTTCTCGCGAGCATAAAGTTCCCAGTCGTCTCGGTCCCGTGCAGCCACGAGGCGGACGGCTTGCACACACTCCAACGGGAATTCGGATGCCAAAGTCTCTAGAGTCTCAGCAACTTTGAACTCTGTATCGATGTTTTTCGTTCGCGTCAGGACTTCCTGCAGTTGCGCAAAGCTCCACATGGGATCAAATCGTCGACTGCTGAACCACCGCCCGAAGCCGGACAGCTCGTCACGGAACCTGCTCGCGTCATTTGCTTCTAGCGCTGCTGCGACTCTCGATTCCCACAGATCTCGCAGCCTCCCCAGCAACTCGTCGTTTAGAGGAGTGTCGGGGTCGTGTGACAAGGAACGCCCCACGAACCCAATCGCATGCCCTCGCACGTCATCGGGAGCGAGACGAAAGAACTCTTGAATCAGCGGGGACTGGAGAGCGAGTTCCCCCCGCCAGTAATAAGTCATTAGGTGTTCGCTGAGCCGTTGCGCCGGCGTAGCGCCACGCGTCTTCTTACCATCCTGTGTTGTTAGTTGATTCACCGCGTGCATGTACTGCTGTTCGAGCAGCGGAAGCAACGCGTTATAGGGCCGACAGAAGATGATGTAGGCATCCCACGCTGCCGCGCGGTGTGCTGGAAGATCCGCGGAGAAGATTCTGGGGATAGCATCTCTCGCCCACGTCGGGTCCCAGTAGTGGAGCCATGGAAGGTATTGCCCGTATGTCGACCTAATCGCCAACGACGGTTCCTGAGCGATATCCAGGTGATCGTCCAGGGCCGTTTGGACCTCTGGCATCGCCGCGAATGTCATCGTTGGCGGCTCCGGCAAGCGATCTAGATTCTTTCGTGTCCAGGACGCGTAAGCGACCACCGCTTTCATTGCTTTTCCCCTGACGCTGTTGAGGGCGAGCGTGGGCGGGTCCATGTTGTCCCCACCGAACTTGGCCTCGTGCTCTGGTGTGGGGTCCGGATCTCGCGTGAGCGGTTCGATTACACCCCAGATGCGGCCGCGCTCCATGAAGGATATCGTCGCAATGGGAGAATGGTCAGTATTTGGTGCTGGTTGGTTTAGACCGTGTTCGAAAAGACTTGCGATCGCTCCGCGTGTCCATTGCCAACTCTCATCGGCTTCCATGATGTCGGTCTTCCGGTCGAGTATCTCTCGCGGTTGTGCAACCACGCACTGTGCAAGGCCCAAGACTGGCTCCCACCTGAATGTGCGGCCTTTCCTCAGCGCCGCTTCAAGGCCGCTGAAGAAGAATCGAACGATAGTTGGATCGAAAGCTTGAAACTCGCTCGCGTGTTCGATATAACCGCTGGGGTTGTGCGCCACTACCTCTTCAAGCACGCGCCCCAGTCCTTCATACGTGTCGACAAAGTGCCCGCGCGGTGCCTCCCATGTACGTACGAACGAAAGCACCGCCGCCGGTCCCATCTGTTCAAGCTCATCCGCGGACTTAGGACTCGTGGGACCGACCCAAGTATGTCCTTCTTTAATCTGGTCGAGGTGCTGGGTTTCGCCTGCGGCCGCCAGCACAGCATCGACTCTTCCCTTCCAAGCCTCCGGCACCTGATTGGCGAACAGGTTGAGGCGCTCGGCCCGCCACTGGTTACTAGCGCGCTCTCTCGCCTCGGCTATATCTTCTTGACCGGTGCATTCGAGCCTCAAGCTGACGTACTCGTCCCCCGGGCCAGCATCGATCCACTGAAGCACCTCTTCCTGAGTTGCTGGTGGGAGCTGGCCGAAAGCGGTTTTGAGTAGCCTCGCTGCTTCGTGCCGTGTGGATGGCTCTACGGCAGCGAGTTGGAGCGCGAGCGGAATGATTTCGGACATCGCGGTTGTCGAGAACTCGTTGAGGATGTGGAGCTCTATGCGCTTGAACACTGGCCAATGATGGCGACGAAGTTCTCTAAGCACGCTACCGATAGCTTCAGGGTCGTTACGAATGATAGTTTCGGCCGCGTTCCGCACGGCAGCCACGAGAGTGTTGCGAAGGTTCGACGGCTCCTCATCTCGCTCGATGGCTGGATGCCAGATATTGAAGTAGTCGCGATTCGGGGCGTCGTCGGCCCCCCTCGAGAGCGAGACAGCACGATCGAGGAGGTCACACACAAGCGCAAGGGCACGCGCTTGGTCGGCCGTGATAAGTGCGGGGAGTGCCGTCTTGACGACCTCTTCATAGCTCGATTCACCTAGATACGCTCTTGGCTCTGGTAAGACCGGCCATGATTCATCAATCTGTACTGACGTTCCGGGTTCGAGCGCGAGGGCTGCCTGGGCGAGCCTGAACGCCGCTCGTGACTCACCTCCCGCTGCGAGGTGCACGATGAGATCTCCGACTTTGTACTGGACCCTGCCGTAGAACGCGCTCCTCATCCATGTAGATGCGCGGTCGACTAGTTGTGACGCTAGCTCTGCTGGAAGCGCTAGTGCTACATCCATGAGATCCGCGTGGACGGCAATATTGTCCGTTTCGGGTATGGCGAGCGCGATCCGCAAGACCTGCGCGTAGGCCTCTGGTAATTGGGCCATCCGTGCCAGGTAGCGGGATTCTGGCCAGCTAGGAAACGAAACCCGGCCATCTTCAAGCTCGATCTTCTGTGGCGGGCTTCCGAATCGCCCTTTCGTTGCGAGTGGATCAAGCCAAGCTGTGGAGTTGAGCTTGTCGAAGAAGTATCGGTAGTTGGCGGTGCTTTTGCCGATCTCTTGGATGGCCTTGTCGACTGTCTCGGGCCTAGGCATGATCTAGTCTTCCTCCAGCAATGCATCGATAGCGGCGAAATCGTCGGTCGGCCTTGGCCTTAGTCGCGTTGAAATGAAGACTTCGAACTCGGCGATACGAGCGCGAAAATCCGCCTCTTTAACTGTCTTATGATGGGCGACGGCGACGAAGTACGAACGAAGATCCATCCACTTCCTCACGTTCTTATGCTGCATGTCTTCGGGCAATCCGCCGATACCATCGAGACCTTCCAAGAATCGCTGTGCGTGCTCGCGTCTGCTTCTCGTCAACTCCTCTTGCCCGTCGAAGAACCCTTGCATCGCTGCGAGGAACTCGCGCAGCGTATCCGATATTTCGCCACCCCATGCCCCACCACAGCATTGGTTTTCGTGTTGCGCTCTGGTCCAGGCCGGCTCTAATTCTCGGACCTTCTGGGGTAGACTTGCTCCCTGGTCAGGGGTGATGTCAACGGCGGGAAGCTTCTCCATTACCTCGCGGAGAGCATGGGCCGCGAGGGCGTGGCGATCGGGCAATCCGTCGTCATTGAGGACGCCGATCGCAGCCAAATACCATTCCCCAAGGTCATGGTTACGCTCGACCAGCGCCTCGTACAGACGCTGTTGCGTGGCCGCGAGCTGGAGCCGGTCGTCTGAGCCGTCAGGCATTTAAGCGAATGGGGCGGATCTCCATTAATGATTGTAATCTCAGAGGCGACAATCTCCCCCGGGAAAAGGACGGAAATTGGAAAATGAGGAGGAAGAGACGGGAAAGAGAACTAGAATCAATGAACAATTGACCACTATCCGAGTCCACTTATAACAAGGGACTTACAAAGGCCTAAGGATCTCACGAGCTAATTACGTCATGTCCCTTTTTCTGCCGAGTATTAGCTCCAGGGAGTCGGCTCCGCTGTGCCGGTCTCCACTGGACATTACTCGCCGCGTTTCAGGGCTTCCGCCTCTTGATCGACAATCTCCCGCGTGATTCTCGGGTTTTCGATTTTTGCGTTGCCGTATGCGAAGCTCCTGCGTTGGGCTTCCTTCTCCTGGTCGCTGAACTCGTATTTACGCGCCGCGTCGAGAAGCTTCTCCAGTTGTTTCGCCAGTTCTTCGCTCATCGTGCGTCGATGATATCAGTCGTATCGGGGGGTGTCGACCGTAGCCGGCGATCACGAGACCTCGGGCGTGAAGCCGTGTCTTGTTGTGTTTTCGACGGCTACGCGGGGGAGCATGAATTGTTGGAGGTAGTCGGGGCCGCCGGCTTTTGTGCCTAGGCCGGATTGCTTGAAGCCGCCGAAGGGGTGGCGTTCGACGATGGCGCCGGTGGAGCCGCGGTTGATGTACAGGTTGCCGACGCGGAATTCGCGGCGGGCTTTGGCGATGTTTTCCGGGCTGCGGGAATACACCGCTCCGGTGAGGCCGAAGCGGGTTTCGTTGGCGACTTTCAGGCCTTCGTCGAAATCCTTGACGCGGATGACCGACAGCACGGGGCCAAAAATTTCCTCTTGGGCGAGCTTGTGGCCGGGGTCGACGCCGGTAAAGACGACCACCGGCGGGAAGTGTCCTTCCTTCCCGTCAGTCGGCTGGTAGCGGCGTTCGACGGCTACGGTCAGGTCGCTCTTGCCCACGCGCACGTACTCTTCGATCTTGTCGAGGGCGCGCTTGCTGACGACGGCGCCGAGGCGGGAGTGCGGGTTCTCGACCGGGCCGAGCGGGATGCTCTCGACCGCGGCGACCAGGCGCTCGACGAAGCGGTCGTGGATCGCGTCGGGCAGGATGAGGCGCGAGCAGGCCGAGCACTTCTGCCCTTGGTAGCCGAAGGCGGAGTAGACGACGCCTTGGACGGCTTCGTCGAAGTCGGCGTCGGTGTCGACGAGGATGGCGTTTTTGCCGCCCAATTCGGCGATGACGTGCTTGATCATCGGCGACTCGGCGGAATTTTCGGCGGCGGCGCGGAGAATCCCGAGCCCGACTTCGCGGCTGCCGGTGAAGGCGATTTGCGCGACGGCGGGGTGAGAGACGAGCAGGCCGCCGACTTCCGGGCCGGGGCCGGGGACGAAGTTGAGCACGCCCTCGGGGAGTCCGGCGTCGCGGAAGAGCCGGATCATCGCCCAGCCGGTGGCGGCGGACTCGGACGAGGGCTTGTAGACGACGGTGTTGCCGGCGACGAGCGCGGCCGAGGTCATGCCGGTGGAGATGGCGAGCGGAAAATTCCACGGGGCGATGACGGCGACCGGGCCGCGCGGCTCGTAGAACAGGCGCGAGTCTTCGCCGGGGGCGCGGCCGAGCTTGCGCGGCTCGGCCAGGCGCAGCATTTCGCGCGCATAGTATTCGAGGAAGTCGATGGCTTCGCAGACGTCGCCGTCGGCCTCGGACCAGGCCTTGCCGACCTCGAGGGTTTCCAGGGCCGCCAGCTCGAAGCGGCGTTCGCGGGCCAGCTCGGCGGCGCGGAACAGGACGGCGGCGCGGTCTTCGGCGGAGGTGTGACGCCAGCGCGCAAAGGCGCCGACGGCGGATTCGACGGCGCGGTCGGCCTCGGCGGCGCGCCCTTGGGCGACGCGGGCGACGAGCTCGGAAGTGTCGTTGGGGTTGCGCAGCTCGTAGACGCTCTCGGGCGTCTGCGTGCGCTGGTCGATGCGGATGGGGACCTCGATGGGGAAGCTCGCGCGGACTTTATCGAGGGCGGCGGCGTAGCGCTTGCGGTTGTCTTCGAGGGTCCAGTCGAGGGGCGGCTCGTTGGCGAAGCCGGTCTCGGAGCGCTCGGGCTCATCGTCAATGGGGACGACGCCGGCGGAGGGGCGCGGGTCGGCCAGCGCGAGCACCATCGAGTGGTTCCGGCCGAAGCTGCGGCGCAAGAAGGATTCCTGCGAAGTGTTCTCGAGCAGGCGGCGGACCAGGTAGGCCATGCCGGGGACGAGCTCGCCGACCGGCGCGTAGAGGCGTACGGGCAAGCCGAGGTCGACCAGGGCGTTCTTGATGGGGTCGGCCATGCCGTGCAGGACCTGGTATTCAACGCGCTCGTCGGGGACGTGCAGCTCGCGGGCGAGCTCGCGGACCCAGACGATGGAGCGGATGTTGTGCGAGCCGCAGGCCAGGCGCGCGGTCTTGTGGTTCTCGAGCACGCGGCGCGAGGCGTCTTCGAAGGCGACGTCGGTGTCGGCCTTGTGCGTGTAGACCGGCGGCGGCCAGTTGTTTTGGCGGGCGTGGACGATTTCCTGGTCCCAGTAGGCGCCCTTGATGAGGCGCACGGTGATGGGCTGTCCGCGCTCGCGGCTCCAGGCGAGCAGGGCTTCGAGGTCGTCGCGGCTCTCGCGCAGGTACATCTGAATGGCGAGGCCGGAGTGCGGCCAGCCGCGGAATTCGGGCTCTTCGAGCAGGCTCCGGTAGAGGGCGAGCGTGAGGCTTTTGAGCTCGCGGTGCTCCATGTCGAAGTGCACGAAGGCGCCGCGCTCGATGGCGCGGCGCACGATGGGGCGCAGGCGCTCTTTGGCTTCGTCGACCGATTGGGCGAAGGCCTCGGGGTGCATGCGGGAGGTCATCGACGAGGGCTTGATGGAGACGTTGACGCGCGGGGTGACGCCCCAGTCAAGCTTGGCGTCGCCTGAGTCGCCGAGCGGCGCCCAGCTTGGGGCGTCGGCGGAGAGCGAGTCGAGGACGTCGAGGTAGCGCTCGGCGAAGGCGTCGGCTTCGGCCTCGGAGACGATGGCTTCGCCGAGCGGCGCGAGCGAGAAGGCGGCGCCCTGCTTGCGGATCTTGCGGAGCTTGGGCAGCGCCTCGCGGGGGGTCTCGCCGACGATGAACTGGCCGGCCATGGAGCGGACGTTGGAGTCGACGCCGCGGGCGACGAGCTTGGCGGCGAGCGAGTCGGGCGTGAGCGAGCGGACGCCCCAGCCGAGGGCGTCGCTGAGATCGATGTCGGGGCGGTCGAAGTATTCCTTGAGGTGACGGCCGACGTCTTCGGAGCCGTGGAGGGCCGGATAGACGTCGACGAAGCGGAACATCTGGGTCTTGAAGACGTCGTCTTGGAGCGCCCAGTCCATGACCTTGCCCATCCAGAAGTCCTTGCGGAAGGCGGAGGGGCGGTCGTCGGCGACGCGCTTGTAGATGTCCTCGGCGGCGCGTTGAACGCGAGCTTCGAAGCTTGTAGTCACCATCCTAATTATTGGATGAGGTTGGCAGGGGGTGGAGTTTCAGTGTTTGTGATGGGGCTTGGGGAAAGGCCCTTGGTTTGACTAAGCCGCTGGCGCGGCTTGCTACAGGCGGGAGCGCCTGCAGCTACGGGATTTTGCGGATTTCGATTTCTTCCAGGGCCTGTTCGACCTCTTCGATCGTGCCGCAGCCCAGGCCTGGGAGGCCGGCGGCCACGGTGCCGGCGGCGACGGCCCAACGGAAGGCGGATTCGAAGGATTCGCCTTTGTCGAGCGCCCAGATGCAGGTGGCGCCCAAGACGTCGCCGGCGCCGATGGGAGAGCCGGTTTTGGGCTGGCGCGGGACGGCGCGCAGACGGCCTCCTTCCCAGACGGCGACCGCGCCCTGGCTGCCGAGCGAGAGGATCACGTGCTGGGCGCCGAGCTTGCGGATCTGTTCGGCGCCCTCGACGGCTTGGGTCTCGGTGAGCAGGCTTTGTCCGAGCAGGCGCTCGGCTTCAGGCCGATTGGGCTTGGCGATTTCCGGGCCCGAGGCGAGGGCGATGGGCAGCGGTTCGCCTGTGGTGTCGAGCAGGGTCTTGACGCCGTGCTCGTGGGCCAGGCGGATCAGGCGCGCGTAGTAGTTGGTCGGCACGCCCGGCGGCAGGCTCCCGGTGAGGGTGATCCAACTGGCTTCGGGGAGCTTTTTGACGACGCGCTGCTCGATGCGTTCGAGCTCGCTGCCGGTGAGCGGCGAACCCTTTTGGTCGAGCTTGATCGTGAGACCCGCCTGGTCGGTGACAGCGACGTTGCGGCGGGTTTCGCCCTCGACGGGGATGAGCGTGACGGGGATTTGCGATTCGGCGAGCAGCTTGGCGAAGCGTTCGCCCATCTCGCCTCCGAAGGGTGCGATGGCTTCGACGTCGGCGCCGTAGCCGGCGAGCACGCGCGCGATGTTCACGCCTTTGCCGCCGGCCTGGAAGGACTCGTCGTTGATGTAGACGCGGTCGTCGTAGATGATGCGGTCGGTTGAGAGCGACACGTCGACCGCCGGGTTCAACGTCAGGGTCAAGATCATGGCGAGTCTCAGCCTTCCGAGCGCACGACCTGCACGTGGACGGTGCGCTTGCGCGGGCGGTTGTCAAAGTCGAGCAGGATGACCTGCTGCCATGTGCCGAGCGCGAGTTGGCGTCCGACGATGGGGATGGAGAGCGAAGGCTTGAGCAGCGCGGCGCGCAAGTGGGCGTAGCCGTTGCCGTCGTGCCAGGCCTCGTTGTGCTGGTAGACGGCGTCCATGGGCGCGATGCGGTCGAGGGCGGCTTTGAGATCGGCGACGGCGCCGGGCTCGTATTCGATGGTCGACAGGGCGGCGGTCGAACCGACCACGAACAGGTGGGCGACGCCGTTGGCGACCTCGGATTTGGACGCGGCTTGGCGCACTTCGGGCGTGACGTCGAGGATGTCCGTGAAGCCCTTGGTGTCGACCGTGAACTGCATGGATCTATTATTGCCTGGGTTAACGGGCCGAATTTTCGGCGGTTCACGAGGACGCCCGGGCGCTCCGCAAGCTCAATATCGCCTCCAACAGAGATGGCGCCCCGCGGGGCTCTTGGCGTCACTCTTCGTCTTCGTGGAGGCCGACCTCGGCGATCTCGTCGGCGGCGTACGTATCGTCAATCTCGAGCTCCGGCCCCACCGCCTGACCGCGCAGCTCGACCAGTTGAAAGCCGTCCCAGGCGGATTCGGCCTCTTCGAACGCGCCCAGGAGACTGTCGGAGGCGACCTCGCTGGCCGCCTCTTCCTCGTACCAGCGGTAGCGGACGTCGGTATCCAGATAAAGTTCCAGCAGGCGCGGGTCCTGGACGTCGTCCTCTTCGGACGCGTCCATGTGCATGACCTCGGCTTGGGCGATCGGTTCGTCTTTGGCGTGTTGGTAGCTCATCGGGTTCCTCGGCGAGACGGCGCTCAAACGACGACGGCGGGATTCGAGAGCTTGCCGATCATGGGCGCTTCGATCGTGGTGACGTCATCGGGTTGCAGCGCGGCCTCTTGCGTGACGATGATGCCGGTGCCGGTCAGCAGCACGGTCCCGGCGGGGATCGTGTTCGAGCGCAGCAGGTATTCGACCAGCTCCTCGAACTTGCGGCGCAATTTATTCGTCGAGCAGCTTCCCGAAAAAGTCGTTTCGTCGCCGCGCGTGATCGTGCAGCTCATCTGCAGCTCGTAGGGGTTGGGGATGTCATCGGGCGTGACGATATACGGCCCGAGGGCGCAGCAGCGGTCGAAGATTTTCGACTGCGGCAGATAGAGCGCATTCTCGCGCTCGATGTCCCAGGCGGAGACGTCGTTGGCGAGCGTGTAGCCCTGGATCTCGCCCTTGGAATTGACGACCAGGGCCAGCTCGGGCTCGGGCGCGGTGAACTTCGAATCCCCGCGGATGCCGATCTGCTCGTCGGGCCCGACGCACACCCGGGCGCCGCCCTTCTCGAATAGTTCCGGCCGGTGGTCGGTGTTGTGCACGTAGGCGTACATCCCCTCGCGCGTGCCGAGCTCGCCGTCGCGAAACTCGGCGCTGGGCGCGTAGGTGCAGCCGCACGCCCAAACCTCGGGCGGCGTGATGGGGATGCGCGGGTCGGCGTCGATCGGACCGCGGCTGGTCGCGAGCGCGCGCGCGACCTCGCCGAGCGGCTTGCCCGACGCCTCGGCCTGCGCGATCAGGGAGACGACCGTCTGGCCGGGCACGGGCAAGTAACGGCCGCCCTCGTAGATTGCGGCGGTGAGGACGCCGTGGTGGTAGATCTGTGCGAGTTTCATCGGTCGATCTTCTAGTACTTCAGGTAGATCGTCTTCCAATCGGTGTAGAAGTCGAGCGCCACCGGGCCTTGCTCCTTGGGGCCGAAGCTCGAGCCTTTCGAGCCGCCGAAGGGCAGTTGGTATTCCACGCCCGCGCTGGGCAAGTTTACCGTAATCAGCCCGGCTTGGATGCTGTTGATGTAGTCGAAAATGCGCGAGACGTCCTGCGTCTGAATCGAGGCCGACAAGCCGAACTCGGTGTCGTTGGCGATGTGCATGGCGTCGTCGAAATTCTTCGCCTTGATGACCGCCAGGACGGGCCCGAAGACCTCTTCGCGCGCAATGCGCATATTGTTGTTGACCCCGGTGATGACGGTGGGCTCGAAGAAGTAGCCCTTCTGGAACAGGCCCTCATCCAAGATGCGCCCGCCGCATGCGATGGTGCAGCCCTCGTCCTCGGCGATGCGGCAGTAGCGGTCATCGGTCTCGAGCTGCGCCTGGTCGATGGCCGGCCCGATCTGCACGCCGTCTTCGAGGCCGTTGCCGACCTTGAGCTCCTTGACCGCCTTGACCAGCTCTTCGACGAACTCGTCGTAGATCGCCTCTTCGACGATGACGCGGCTCGTCGCGGTGCACTTCTGGCCGGTGGAGAACATCGACGCATTGACGGTGTTGCCGACGGCGGCGCCCATGTTCGCGTCCTTGAGCACGATCGTCGGGTTCTTGCCGCCCATCTCGAGCTGGATGCGGAGCCGGCGCTTGGAGGCTTGGTCGTGCAGGGCGTTGCCCACCTCGCACGACCCGGTGAACGAGACGGCCTTCACCGGGCCGGCTTCGATCATCGCGTTGCCGACTTCGCCGCCCGAACCGGCCAAGTAGTTCACGACGCCCTTGGGGACGCCGGCTTGATGGCAGGCCTCGATGATGCGCCAGCTCGACAGCGGCGCGGCCGAGGCGGGCTTGACCAGCACGGTGTTGCCGCCGATCAGCGCCGGGGCGAGCTTCCAGGCCGGGATGGCGCTGGGGAAATTCCAGGGGTTGATCTGGCTGACCACGCCCAGCGGCTTGCGCTGCGCGTACATGAAGACCCGCGGCCGCTCCGACGGCACGACCATGCCCGGCATGCGCGAGCCCTCGCCGCCGAAGTAGCGAAAGATGTTGATCGAGCGCATCGTCTCGCCCTTCGCCTCGGGCACGGTCTTGCCCTCTTCGCGCGTCATTTCGCGCGCCAGCGAGTCGAGCTTGGCTTCGAGAATGTCGGCCACCTTCAGCAGCAGCGCGCCGCGGGCCGGAGCCGCCATGCCCGCCCAAGCCGGGAAAGCCGCTTCGGCGGCGGCCGCCGCCCGCTCGACGTCGGCGGACGTGCCTTTGGAAAACAGCCCGACCAAGTCGTCGGTGTCGGCGGGGTTGCGGTTCTCGAATGTGCGGTCGGAATCGACCCACTCGCCCGCGATGTAGTTGGGAAAGCGCTGCGCTTCGCTCATGTTTTGTCTCCGGGGACTTTCAGGTTGAGGAATTTTCTGCCGTTAAAACGCTCGATTATATCAACCTGGTTTTGGACCGGTTCTCTGTCGTCCCGGCCCGAAGCTATACAATCGGACCCTATGTCCGCTGCTATGCAAAACGTTTTCCCCCCCGATCATGTCGCGCTGGTTACCGGCGCGAGCTTGGGCATCGGCGCCGCGACGGCGGTCGAGCTCGCCAAACAAGGCGCCCGCGTCGCCGTGCACTACCGCTCGAGCGAAGAGCAAGCCAAGAAGGTCGTCGCCGAGATCGAAAGCCTGGGGGGAACGGCATGGCTGTTCCAGGCCGATGTTTCCAAGGCCGACGAGGCGCGCGGGCTTGCCGCGAACGTGCTCGAAACTTGCGGCCGCGTCGATACTCTGGTCAATAACGCCGGTTCGCTGGTCGAGCGCAAGATGTTTCTCGACATCACCGACGATTTCTGGAGCGAGGTGATGGACGTCAATCTGTCGAGCGTCGTCTGGGTCAGCCAGCCTATCGTGCGCCATATGAAGCAGCGCGGCTCGGGCGCGATCATCAACCTCGGCTCGATCGCCGGCCACAACGGCGGCGGCCCGGGCGCGATGCCTTACGCCACCTCCAAGGCCGCGATTACCTGCATGACCAAGGGCATGGCGAAGGAGCTGATCGCGAGCGGCATCCGCGTCAACGCCGTCAATCCCGGCGTGATTCTGACGCCCTTTCACGAGCGCTTCAGCAACGAAGAACGCATGCGCGCCATGGTCTCGCAGATTCCGCAGGGCCGCGCGGGCACGGCCGACGAGATTTCGGGCGTGATCGCCTTCCTGGCGAGCGACCGGGCGTCGCACATCGTCGGCGAATCGATCGAAGTCAACGGCGGCATGTTGATGGACTAGGCTCGCCCGGCGGTGCAAAGCCCGATGCGGAGAGCACCGGGCTTTTCTAGGCTGCTCTAGGACGGCTTCTGCGCCTCGCCGACTTGGAGCCCTTTCAAGGCGCTGATCAGGTCGATGCCGGTCATCGACTCAACCACCGCCGGGAGCTGCGCAATGACGCCGGTGATGTCTTGCGTCAGCTTGGCCGCTCCGGTCCCGTTGGAGCCGCCGTTGGAGATGACGGTGATCTTGTCGGTTTTGCCCAGCGGCTCGGCGATCGCGCGGGCGAGCTCGGGCAGCGCTTCGAGCATCCTCTCGGCCAGAGCAGCCTGGCCGTACTGCTTCCAGGACTCGGCTTTGAGCCGCATCGACTCGGCTTCGGCTTGGCCCCTGGCGAGGATGGCGTCCGCCTCGGCCTGGCCCTGGAGCTTGAGCGCCTGTGCCGCGGCTTCCGCCTCGGCGATGATCTGCGCGCGACGGCCGGCGGCTGCGGTTTCCAGGCGATAGCGCTCGGCCTCAGCCGGCTTCCGGACGGTCGCATCGAGCTCCTTCTCGCGACGCAGAATCTCTTGTTCCTGGACCTCGATCTGCTTGCGGCGCTCGATGACCTGGATAGTGAGCTCCTCCTCGCGGATCTTCTGCTGCAGGCGCGCTTCCTCGAGCTTGTAGGCCAGCTCCGAAGCCGCCCGGGCGGTGTTGATCTGCTTCTCATAGCCGGCCTGGGCCAGCTCGAAGTCGCGTTGGGACTCCGCCACCGCCTGCTCGGAGCGCAGCCGCGCCGCCTCGGATTCGCGACGCGCGTCCGCCTCGCGCACCGAAGACTCTTTGGAGGCTTCGGCTTGGCCGATCGTCGCGTCGCGCTTGACCTGGGACGTGCGTTTCACGCCGAGCGCGTCGAGGTAGCCTTTCTCGTCGGAGATGTTGCTGATCGTGAAGCTCACGATCTCCATGCCCATGCGGGCCATGTCGACCGAGGCGACTTCGCGCACCTGCTTGGCGAACGTGTCGCGGTCTTTGTAGATCTGGTCGACGGTCATCTGCGCCATCATGGCGCGCTGGTGGCCTTCGAGCGTCTGCAGCGCGATCTGCGCGATCTCCTGCGGCTTCTTGCCGAGAAATTGCTGCGCGGCGGTGCGGATCGCGTCCTCGTCTTGCGCGACTTTCACCTGGGCGACGCCGTCCACCGACAGCGCGACGCCCTCCTGCGTGTAAACGTTGGGCGTGCGCACCGTTAACGTCATGATCTCGAGCGAGAGCAAGTCCGCTCTTTGAAAGAGCGGGCTGATCCAGGTGCTCGAGCCGACGACGACGCGCGGCTTCGCCGCACCTCCGGAGATGATGAGCGCCTCGTTGGGGCCTACTGTGCGAATGAACATGGCGTCCTCCTTTCCTGATTTCCACCAACAAGTACGCCCAGCGCTCACCCATCCTTGCCGAAATCGGACGCAGATTCGGAGAGCCCCGACGGCCTGCGCTCTGCGCCTCCCGGTGCGCGGCGCTCGATTATCGATACGTTGCGTTCCCGTGTTAGACTGAGGGCCAAATTGGATAGGGAGCACTATGCTCATTGATCGAAATAAGTGCGTCGCCTGCGCGAACTGCATCCCCGTGTGCCCGATGGGCGCGATCTACATCGATCCGGAAATCAACCGGGCAACGATCAACCGGGAGGCGTGCGTCGAGTGCGGAACCTGCTTGCGCGGCATGAGCCAGGAGCAGCTCAATCCGACGATCGTGCGGACGATTCGCAAGTTCGCCAAAGCCGTTCGCCTGCGGTTCGAGCCCGAGCCCGACGTTTGTCCGACGACGGCGTTCGTGATGGACGAGCTGGAGATGCCGCGGCTGATTCGGCGCGTGTTCTCCGATCCGGTGGTCGAGCATAAGTCCACTGGAATCAAGGGCCGCGGGACCGAAGAGGTGAAGACGAACGACGTCAATCCGCGCGTCGACGTCGGCGAAGTCGGCTACACGATCGAGTTCGGCCGGCCGGGAGTCGGAGTCTACTTCCGCGACATCCAAGAGATGACGCGCGAGTTGGCGAGCCTGGGTGTGGCCTTCGAGACCAAAAATCCGATCTCGCACCTGATGACGGACAAGTCGACGGGCGAGCTGCGAGCGGACATCCTGAACGAGAAGATCCTGTCGGGCATCGTCGAGATCAAGACGACGATCCACGAGGTCCCGGCCGTGCTCGACGCCATCCAGCGCGTGAACCAGCGCATCGACACCGTGATGGCGGTGGGCATCTCGACGCGCTGCGACGAGAACGGCGAGGACAACGTCCTGGCGCCGCTGCTCGACGAGATGGGCTACAACTTCCATCGCGCCAAGACCAACATGGGCTTGGGGCGCATGACCAACGTCGTCAAGAAGGAGGAAGCGCATGACGAACACCTTGCACCGGTACGGTGAGCCTGAAAGCTTCCGCGACGACTTCATCCTGTTTTGCATTGCGTCGCCCGGCAAGAACGACACGGGCGCGGTCGAAAAGCAGAAGACCTTCTTGCGCATCTGCGCGCGGCACAAGCCCGTCAACATGGGCAACGGCAATCGCGGGACGTTTCAGCCGGCCCGGCACCTGAATCCCACCGCTCACTGGCAACGGGATCTCAGCCCGGACTGGGAGGGCGTGATCGAAGAGGTGGCGAAGCCGGGAACCTGTGCAGCCGTCTTCAATTCGCGAGAGAACGCCCAGGCGGCCTTGCGCGAGGTGATCGACGCCGACCTGGGGCTGTCAGTGAACCTGAGCACGTCGGTCGAGGGCGCCAAGGCTTGCGCGGGCGCCTGTGGGCTGCGCCGGCACAGCGTCGAGTATTCCCTTGGCTTCCAGGATCCGCATGACCACTTGCCCAACTCGCAGGTGCTGACGCTGTCGACGATGTGCGGTCACGGCATGGTCAGCTTCAACATGGCGCGCAAGATGCTCGACATGGTTCGCGAAGGGCGGCGCTCGCCGGAGCAAGCAGTGACGACGCTGGCCCGTTTTTGCCCCTGCGGGGCTTACAATCCGGCGCGGGCTCAGCGCATTCTCGAAGAGGCCCGGGACCACTCCGCCTAACCCGTAGGCGCCTGTAAAACAAGAACTTTTTTCCCCTCAAAACGGGGGGCCGGAGACCCGGTTCGTCTGCTAAACTCGAATCACGAACTGAAAAGGCCTGCCAGGCTTGGTAGACTGCCGAAGATCCCTAGGTTCCTAGTTCCGATCCTCCTGTCCCCTTCCCCTTGCTCGCTGCTTTCCCGGTTCGATGTGGAGGACTATCAATGCGACTTTATGTCGGCAATCTCAGTTTTGATTCAAACGAAGACGACGTCCGTCAGGCTTTTTCGGCCTTTGGCGAAGTTTCTTCCGTGCACCTAGTCATGGATCGCGACACGGGCCGTCCGAGAGGATTCGGTTTTGTCGAGATGGAAGAGAGTGACCAAGGCCAAGCGGCCATTGACGGCCTAAACGGCACCGACCTCGGAGGCCGTACGCTGAATGTCAATGAAGCGCGTCCGCGTCCTGAGCGCGGCGGGTTCGGCGGCGGCGGCGGTGGCGGAGGTCGCGGCGGTCGCGGCGGCAGCGGCGGCGGCGGAGGTCGCGGCGGTCGCGGCGGCGGCGGCGGCGATCGCGATTCGCGCTGGTAAAACGCACTACAATTCAACAACGTCAGGGGTCGAGCATTTTGCTTCGACCCCTCTTGTTTTGCCCCGCCGGGTTGCAAGCGTCCGGGGTTCGTCCGTTTCGCCGGGCGACCCTGCTAAACTTCGGGGCTTGAGCGCGCCGGGCTCGTGTCAGCGGGCGACGCTCGATCGCTATGAGGCGGCCGGAAGCGTTCTTTCGGCCGCCTTGCGCTTTTCGGCATGAGAATCGGAACAACGAACCTCCGCGCGGCGGCTTTGCTTGCCGCGGCGGCTGCGCTGGCGTTTAGTCAGGTCCCGCATCGACCGCAGACGTTCGCCATCCGCAACGCCCGCATCGTGACGGCGGCCGGACCGCCGATCGAGAGCGGGACGGTGGTCTTGCGCGACGGTCTGATCGCGGGCGTCGGAGCGGGCGTCGACATCGCGGCCGACGACTGGGTGATCGACGGGACGGGCCTGACGGTCTACCCCGGCTTCATCGACGCGATGAGCTCGCTCGGCATGCCAAAGGCCGACCCGGTCTACGGCAAGAAGCCCGCGGCGGGGCCGGAGGATCGACCGGCGACCTCGCCTTGGGCGCTGGCCGCGGACTCTTTCGCCGCGTCGCCCAGCGACATCGAAAAGTGGCGGAACGGCGGCTTCACCGCAGTGGCGGCGGCGCCGCGCAACGGGATCTTTCCGGGGCAGACGTCAGTCATCAACCTGGGCGAAGGCGACAAGGCCGAGCAGGTCGTGGAGCCGCGCGCGGCGCTGGTGATGCGGCTGCCGAATGACCGTGCGCGCAACAACGGCTTTCCGAGCTCGCTGTTCGGCGAGATCGCTTACGTCAAGCAACTGTTTCTCGATGCGCGGCGGTATCAGCAGGCGCTGCAGATCTACGGCGAGAACCCCAGCGGCTTAGAGCGGCCGCGCTACGACCGCGCGCTCGAGCCGCTGATCGACGCGTTGCGGGAAAAGCGGACCGCTCTATATCCCGGCAACACGGCGATTCAGATGAGGCGCGCGGCCGCGATGAGGTCCTTCACCTCGGACCGGCTCGCCGTCTACGGGGCGCAGCAAGCGTATGCAGCGGGCGTCGCGCCGGAGTTGGCGGCTGCCGGCATGCCGGTGCTGCTGGATGTCTCCTGGCCCCACGCGGACAAAGACGCGGACCCGGCCGACGATATTCCCCTGCGGGTGCTGCGCTTCCGCGATCGAGCGCCCGCCGCCGCCGCCGCGCTCAACAGCGCCCACGTCTCGTTCGGCATGTATGCAGCCGAGGCCAAGGGGCCGGCTGACTTTTTCGCCGGAGTCCGCAAGGCGCTCGAACAGGGATTGGCGCCGGCGGACGCCGTCTTGGCGTTGACGCGCATGCCCGCCGAGATCTACGGCGTCGCCGACCGGCTCGGCACGATCGAGCCGGGCAAGATCGCCAATCTGGTCGTTTACCGCGACGATCCTTTCGCTGAAAAGTCGAAGCCGGTGATGGTGTTCGTCGACGGCGTCAAATACGAGGTTCCCGATGCTGAGTAGATCGCTGAAAACGGTGTGCATCGTTTGGCTTGCCGCGTCGACGCTGTGCGCGCAGACCCTGATCCGCAATGCAACGATCTACACCGTGGCGCCGGCGGGAGTCGTCAAGGGTTCGATTCTGATCGAGGACGGCAAGATCGCGGCCGTCGGCCCCACTGTCGCCGCCCCGGCGGGCGCGACCGTGATCGACGGCGCCGGATTGCATGTGACCCCCGGCGTCATCGATTGTCACTCCCACATCGCCGCCGACGCGATCAACGAAGGTTCGGTGCCCGTCTCGGCTATGGTGGGGATCGAGGATGTGCTCGACCCCGAGGACGTGGCCATCTATCGGGCGCTGGCGGGAGGCGTCACCACGGCGAACATCCTGCACGGCAGCGCGAACCCGATCGGCGGAAAGTGCGCCGTGATCAAGCTGCGCTGGGGGAAGACGGCGCAGCAGATGTTGTTCAAGGGCGCGCTGCCCGGCATCAAGTTCGCGCTGGGCGAGAACACCAAGCGCGAGGGCAAGCGGTTTCACCCGGCGACGCGGCAGGGCGTCAACGATGTCATCCGCGAGGCGTTTCTTCAAGCCAAGGCGTACCGCGCCCGCTGGCAGGAGTACGAACGCCGCAAGGCCAAGGGCGAACGCGTGATTCCGCCGCGGCGCGATCTGAAGCTCGAACCGCTGGTCGAAGTCCTCGAAGGCAAGCGCCTAGTCCACGCCCACTGCTATCGCTCCGACGAAATTTTGGCGCTGATTCGGCTGGCCGACGAGATCGGCTTCAAGATCGCGACTCTGCAGCACGTGCTCGAGGGCTACAAGGTGGCCAACGAGATCGCGGCGCACGGCGCGGGCGCATCGACGTTTTCCGACTGGTGGGCGTACAAGATGGAAGCCTTCGACGCGATCCCGTATAACGCGGCGTTGATGGCGCGCCGCGGCATCGTCGTCTCGATCAATTCGGACTCCGGGGAAGAGATGCGGCATCTGCCGCAAGAGGCCGCCAAGGCGATCAAGTGGGGCGGGCTCAGCGAGGCCGAGGCCTTGGCTCTGGTGACGCTGAATCCCGCCAAGCAACTGCGCATCGACAAGCGCGTCGGCTCGATCGAAGTCGGCAAGGACGCCGACCTGGCGATCTGGGACGGTCCGCCGCTGAGCGTTTACTCGAAGGTGGTGAAGACGCTGATCGACGGCGACGTCTACTTCGACCGCGAGCAGGATCTGGCCCGCCGGGAGCGGATTGCGGCTGAGAAACAGGCGCTGCTCGACAAACAATCCGCTCAAGACAAGCAAGAGCCGAAGAAGAAGGAGGGCGAGTGATGCGGCGAACCCTGTGCCGAGCCCTCTGGACGGCGGCGATCGCTTGCTCCATGGCGCCGGCGCAAACGCTGTTCATTCGCGACGCCACCGTGCACACCCTGGCCGGAGAGCCGATCGAGAACGGCTCGGTGCTGATCCAGGACGGGTTGATCCAAGGCGTCGGCAAGGGCCTGCGCGCCCCGCGCGGCGCCGCAGTGATCGACGCCAAGGGTAAGCACCTGTATCCGGGCCTCTTCGATGCTTTCACGCCGATCGGCCTCAACGAAATCTCGGCCGTAGGCGTGACCTCGGACCAAGAAGAGAAGGGTGACTTCAACCCGCAGTTGGAGGCCGTGATCGGCGTCAACCCCGAGAGCGAGCATATCGCGGTGATCCGGTCGAACGGCGTCACCGAAGCGTTGACGGCGATGAGCGGGGGAGTGATTGCGGGCCGCGCGTCGGTGATTCAGCTCGACGGCTGGACTTGGGAAGAGATGGCCCTGGAGCAAAGCGGACCGCTGGTGGTCGAATGGCCGACGATCGAAGTCCAGGAAGACAAAGGGTTCAAGAAGGCCCAAGCGGCGTACGGGGAGAAGGTCGCCGAGCTCGCGCGCTGGATCGAGAGCGCCCGCCACTACGCGCAGGCGAAACAGGCCGACGGCGGCAAGCTGCCGCCCGATCCGAAGCTCGAATCGCTCGCCAAGGCCGCGACAGGCCGGGAGCCGCTGCTGGTGGTGGCCTCGCTCGAGCGCGATATTCGCAACGCAGTCGCCTTTTGCGCCGAGCGGAACCTGAAGATGGTGCTGGTCGGCGGGGCCGAGGCCTGGAAGGCGAAGGACCTGCTCAAAGAAAAGGGCATCTCCGTCATCCTGGGGCCATTGCAGACTTTGCCTCTCGAAGAGGACGACCCCTACGACCGTATCTTTTCGCAACCGGCGGAGCTTTTCGAGGCGGGCGTTCCTTTCGCGATCAGCTCATCCGCTCCCTCCGGTCCGCTCGCCGGCGCGCCGTACCCCAAGTCGCGCAGCCTGCCCTATGAGGCTGCGTCCGCGGTGCCGTTCGGGTTGCCCCAGGACGAGGCGCTCAAGGCCGTCACGAAATATCCGGCCGAGATCCTCGGCATGGGCGACAAACTGGGTACGATTGAAGAAGGGAAGATCGCGAACCTGATCCTGACCGACGGCGATCCGCTTGAGATCACAACTCACGTCGAGCACGTGATCATCAGCGGCCGCGACGTTTCGACGGACAACAAGCATCTTCGCCTGTATGAGAAATACTCTCAACGCCCAGAACGTCAGGTAAGACACTAGGGACAGCTTCGTCGTATTCCTAGCGTTTCCTGGCGTATCCTGGAACGTTACCTTCCGGACCGTGGAAGACCTCTTTCTGCAATTTGGCTACGTGATGGTCTTCCTGGTCGCCGCGATCGAGGGAGAGGGCGCGCTATTGGCGGGAGCGATCCTGGCGCAGCGCGGGCAGATGTCGTTTCCGGCGGCTGTGATCGCGGCCTTTCTGGGAACCTTCGTCGTCTCGGAAGGAATCTTCTACTTCTCGCGCACGCACGGCAGGGGATGGATCCAGCGGCGAGCGGCGCACAGCCCGCGCCTAAAGCGTGTCGAGCGCTGGCTGGAGGTCCGCGGCGCGTCTCTTGTGATTTGGGCGCGCTTCATGTGGGGCGTGCGCATTTGGATTCCCGCAATCTGCGGCGTCGGCGGCATGCGTTCGCGGCCGTTCCTGCTTTCGAATCTATTGGGCGCGGTGTTGTGGACGGCGATCGTTGCGCCGGTTTGCTACTTTTTCGGCGGACTGCTGCGGCGCCTTCCGCAAGGAGTCGCGGACGCGACGCTGGTCATCGTCGTCATCCTGACGATCGGCGTCATGGTCTCGGTCTTTCGCAAGCTCAAGAGGGACACCGCTCCTCCGAGTGATCAATAGGAGCGATCAATAGCCCCAGCGCCAGAGCGCTCCGCCCGCCGTCAATCCCGCGCCGACGGCGGCCATCAAGACCAGATCGCCCTTCTTGAGCCGACCCTGAGCCAAGGCGTCGTGCGTGGCCAGGGGGATCGTACCGCCGGTCGTGTTGCCGTATTGGCCGATGTTGATCACCGCCTTCTCCTCGGGCAGTCCGAGGCGCTCAGAGACAGCGGCGATGATGCGCGCGTTCGCCTGATGCGGAATCAGCAGATCGACGTCGTCGATGCTCAGCCCGTTGCGCTCGAGCAGCACGTTGCAGATCTCCGACATCTTGTTCACGGCGTAGCGGTAGACCTGCCGCCCGTCTTGGTGCACGTAGTGCGCGCGCTTGTTGATTGTCTCGTGCGTGGCCGGCTCGCGGCTGCCGCCGGCGGGCATGTAGAGGTAGCCGCCGCCGGAGCCGTCGATCTCATGCTCGAAGTCGATCAGGCCGGCGTCTTCTCCGTCCTCGGCCGGCTCGAGCAGCATCGCGCCCGCGCCGTCGCCGAATAGCACGCAGGTCGCGCGGTCTTCGTAGTCCACGATGCGCGACATCGTGTCGGCGCCGATCACCAGCACTTTCTTCTGGGAGCCGGACGCGATCAGTTGCGAAGCGGTCGTGAGCCCGTAGAGCAGGCCCGAGCACGCCGCCACGAGATCGAAGCCCCAGGCGCCCTTCGAGCCCAGTCGATCCTGCACCAGGCACGCCGTCGACGGGAAGAACATGTCGGGAGTGACCGTGCAGACGATGATCGTCTCGATCTCGCTGGGATCGACGCCGTTGTTCGCCAAAGCGTCGCGGGCGGCTTCCAGGGCCAAATCGGACGTCGCCTGGTCGGCCGCGGCGATATGACGCTCGCGGATTCCCGTCCGCGAGGCGATCCAGTCGTCCGTGGTCGAAACCATCTTTTCCAAGTCGAGGTTGGTCAGCTTCTTGCGCGGCACGTAACAACCGACGGACGTAATCTTGGCGCGGCGTAACTGGCAGCGGTCGGACAAACAAAATGCTCCTGGATATGGTTCGAAGCCGCGACGGCGCGGCGGGGAAACTCCCTATTGTAGGGGAGAAAGACGGGACCGCCCGTCCTTGACGGCTGTATTGACCCAATCGATCAGGGGCTGCAAGGCTTTGAAGCGCTTGACGATCTCGGGCAGGATGTTGGGCGATTCGACGAGCTGCGGGTCCAGCTTGTCGGCCGCTAGAAACTGCTTGTAGAGCAACAGTTCGACCGCCGGGTCGTCGGGTGAGAAGCCCTTGGGGGCGCGCTTGAGCTTGTCGCCCTGCAATTCGCCGAACAGGCGCTTGAACGGCGCGGCGCGGATCACCTTGCGAAACCCGTCGGGCTCGGCGCTGAGGCGCTTGCGGATCGCCAGCAGCTCCTGCGAGCCGGGCATGTAGACGCCCCCGCCGACGAGCAGCTCCGCGGGCGAGACGTGGAAATAGTAGCCGGCGAACACATGCTTCTCGCCCGATTTTTCGGTGAACGAGGCGGCCATGTGGGTCTTGTACGGCTTCTTGTTCGGACTGAAGCGAATGTCGCGGTAGATGCGGTAGATCGCCTTCTTCGGATCGGTCTGCAAGCCGGGGGCGAACTTGTCGAGCTCTTCGCCGAGCGCGACGACCAAGTCGGTCAAGGGCGCTTTGACCTTGGACTCGTAAGTCTGTTTGTTGGCCGCGAACCATTCGCGGTCGTTGTGTTTCTGCAGGCCCTCGAGAAACTTCAGAGCGTCGGGAGGAAAGCCGGGGAACCGCGCCATGGGGCCATGGTAGCGATTCGGGCCGTTAGATCGGGCCGGTAGAATGTAGAGTTGCCTGAGGCCGTCCCCGCCGCCGATGTTTTCGAGTCGCTGCGACAGATTCGCGGTCTGGATCTCGAACGCGACGTCCCGCTGCGCGGCTACAACCGCTTCGGTCTGGGCGGCGCGGCGGACCTGTTCGCCGAGACCGCCGACGCGGACGCTCTCGCGGCGGCCGTGCGGGCTTGCCGCGAGCTCGGCTATCCGTTCTACCTGCTCGGCGACGGCAGCAACCTCATCGTGGCTGACGCGGGCTTCCGCGGGCTGGCGCTGCGGTATACGGCCGACCGCATCGAGCTGCGCCGCGACGAAGTGTGCGCCGAGGTCGGCGCGCCATTGCAGGCGCTGGTGGATTTCACGATCGACCGCGGGCTCAGCGGGCTGCACACGCTCGAGCGCATCCCGGGCTGGGTCGGCGGCGCGGTCTACGGCAACGCCGGGGCCTACGGGCATCAGATGGATGAGAGCGTGGTCGGCGTGCGCTATTTCGACGGCGAGGCGATCCGCGAGACCGATGGCGCCGGCTGCCGCTTCGAGTACCGCGAAAGCGTCTTCAAGAAGCGCAAGGACTGGATCATCTTGTCATGCAGGCTGGCGCTGCCCGGCGGAGACCGCGAGGCGATGCGCCGCGAGGCCGCTCGGATTCGCGAAGTGCGCGACAAGAAGTTCCCGCCGACCATGCGCTGCGCCGGCAGCATCTTCAAAAACCTTTACCTGAACGATCTGCCGCCCGAGGCGCGGGCCGCCGTGCCGCCGGAAGCGGTGAAGGGCGGCAAGGTGGCCTCGGCGCTGTTTCTCGAGAGGGTGGGCGCGAAGGGAATGCGTGAAGGCGGCATCGAAATCGCGCCTTATCATGCGAACGTGATTTACAATGCCGGCGGCGGCACGGCGTCAGAGTTGCGCCGGCTGATACTGGAGCTCAAGCGGCGCGTCCGCGAGCAGTTCGGCTTCAACGTGGAGGAAGAAGTCCAGTACGTCGGCTGACTGCTCACCGCTCGCTGTTCACCTGTTCCCATGAAACTTCTCGGCATCACCGCACTCCCTGAATACATCCAGAGCGAAGGCGTCGACGGCCTGCTCGACAATCTGGAGCGGATCGGCGCGAACGCAGTCGCGACTTCGCCCTATTTGATGGAGGAGGCGGACGAGGAGACCGGCGCGCGCGAGCCGCCGGCCGACGCCGGAGCCGGCGCGGTGAGATTGCTCGACCGACCGCTATTCGGCAAGCGCGAAGTGTGGGTGCGCACCGCGCCGAGCTTCGAGCCGGACAAGAAGCTCTATCGCGGTCTGCGCTACCAGCCGTCCGAGCCGACGGCCCTGACGCGCGGCCAAGGCCACATCCTGCATGAGTTCATCGCGGCGGCTCGCAAGCGCGGCATCCAGGTCTTCTTGCAGGTGCAGGCCGCCATTCCGCCGGGGTACCGCGTGCAATTCGGCGGACCGGTCGACGAAGACCGCGCCCTGCTGCCCGACGGCCGCATCCCGCCGAAACGCCTCGCCAAGAACGGCTCGCTGGCGAGCCCGGAGATCCTGGCCTACGAGCACGCGCTGATCACCGATCTGGTGACGCAGTATCCCGACCTCGACGGCCTGCGCTTCGACTGGCCCGAGTATCCGCCCTACTTCCTCGATTCCGTCTTTCTCGACTTCAGCGACCACGCGCGCAAGGCCGCCGAGCCGATGGGTTTCGATTTCGAGTTGATGCGGCGCGATGTGCTGGCGCTGTATCGCAAGGTCAACGGCGGGCTCAGCGACGACGACTTGCGCCCCTGGGCTGAAGACGCGAAGAATGCGCCGTACTTTTTGGCGCGGCTGATGTCGGATCATCCCGGCGTGGGCGAGTGGCTGCGCTTCAAGGCCAAGCTGGTCGAAGAGATGCTCGCCGGCTTCCGGCGCGCGATGAACAACGCGGGCGGGGCGGGCATGAAGATGCTGCCGAACGCCTTCCCGCCGCCCTGGACGATCGTCTCGGGCATGGACTTTCGGCGGGTGGCGCGCTTCTCCGACGGCATCAGCTCGAAGCTCTACACGATGCATTGGCCGATGATGCTGCGCTTCTACGGCGATCAAATCCGCGCAGGCAATCCCGGATTGTCGGACCGGCTGCTGACCAAAGCGCTGGTGAACTGGCTTGACATCGCGGACGACGGCGGATTCGACAGCCTGGAGCAATATTCGTATCCGCCGCCCGACGTGCCGCACCCGGTGGGCGACAAGGCGATGGCGCGCAAGATGCGCCAGGCGCAAGCCGACGCCGGCGACACGCCGGTGTATGTGCTGGCGCACGGCTACGGCCCGCTGGAAGATTTCCGGCGGCGGCTGATCGTCGCGCGGGACGCGGGAGAGTACGGCTATTGGGTCAATCGCTACGGCTACCTCGACGACCGCAAGCTCGACGTGATCCGGGAGGTCGGAGTCTGAGCGTAGAATGAAAGGCGAACAAAGTACAATGATGCCAAAGCGTACTTCTTGAGTTCTTCGCTGGCGCTGGTTTGGTCGCGGCGGGCCTGGAGCCGCAATGGCGATGCGTTTGGGCCAACGACCTCAGCGAGAAAAAGGCTGAGGTCTATCACGAAAACTTCGGCTCAAGGAGTTCCGCCTCGGTGACGTTGCAGGGCCGTACGGGAGGATATCCGGACGCGCGACATGGCCTGGGCCTCCTTTCCCTGCCAAGACTTATCTCTCGCGGGTTGGCGAAGAGGGATGTCCGCTACAAGAAGTGGAGCCTTCTGGGCCTTCTGGCGCCTTATGCGAACCCAATTTGAGAGAGGTGTTCGGCCGCCCATCATCACAATCGAAAATGTTGCAGGACTGCTATATGGCAATAATTTCGAAGGTCTCTGCGAAGCCTTAGCTGCGCTTGATATGCGTTTCGGTGGACTTGTCGTTGATGCGCGCCAATTCGTCCCGCAGTCGAGGCCTCGTGTTTTCTTGGTAGCGGTCGACAGCCGCGTCTCTACCAAAGATCTGGAGACGGATCCTGCGGGAAAGCCGCTGGTGCACTCCCGCCATGACATCGGCCTACTCGCGTCTTTCGGAGCGCGATAAAGCGACGCTGGGTGTGGTGGGCCTTGCCAACGCCTGGCGGAAAGCCAAAGCCAGTGGAGGCTATCATCGAATGGGAGACCGGAGACGCCAAATGGCGGTCTAAGGAAGAAGTGGAGGCCCTGCAAGAGATGATGACTCCATTGAACCGCCGCAAGTTGACTTCAAGGGTTATGGACGGCAGACGTCATGTAGGATTCCTCTACAAGAGAATGCGCCATGGTCGGCAACGGGCTGAAGTGCGGTTCGATGGTGTCGCAGGCTGCTTACGCACTCCAGAGGGCGGATCAAGCCGCCAAACGGCCGTGATAATCGAGAAGGGTCAAGTCAGAATGCGCCTGCTAACGACTGCGGGAAGCGGCGCAGACTCATGGGGGCCCCAAAAAACTTCTGGCTTCCTGCAAACTACAACGATGCCTATCGCGCGATGGGTGATGGTGTAGTAGTGCCTGCAGTCAGCTGGATCAGAAGCAACTTGCTCCGTCAACTCGCGGAATCGGCTCAATGTATCCGGCCTGGAGAGCATGTTTCCCCGATCAACGATGCCAGGGGGTCGCACGAAAAGACAGAGGAGAAGGTCAGAAGCTGGCTCCAGCTAGCGACTGCAGATACAAGGCTCTGATGCCAGCGCTTAGCAAGCTCCTGCATGAATTTGCGTCCGAGAACGGGTTCCTCGGAAAGAAAGGTTCGCTAAGCGTCGCGTTGGTCGTCACTCGTCACGCTCAAGACAAGCAGCTACCGTTGGATGCCAACACGCTACTCACGGCAGGGGGCGGTCAGGTCTCCCTCCTTGGAAAGGCGGCCGTACAGGGAATTCTCCAGTCTCACGGAGTCTTAAGAGTACTCGCAGAAGAGGGCGGGCGGACAAGTCGAGGAAGTGTTGGCAGGATGCGCAAGTACGTCAAGTTCTTGAACGACCTATCTGAGACAGCCCCTATCGACTTGGAGCAAGTCGAGCTGTGGTGGGTGGACCGAGTGAAGGAGTTTTTCGCTGGCAAACCATTCCGCATCCGCATCGATCCCTCAAACTCGCTGACCGCGTTATTTGGTGACCTACTGGAACAAGCGAGCAGGCGACAGGACGAGAACCGCAACGTCACGTATGTGGGAACGCTTCTCCAGCACTTGGTGGGAGCCAAGATCGAGTTCGCGGCCGGCATCGAATTCCGCCATCACGGGGCTTCTGTTGCAGATCAGTCATCGGGAAGAGCAGCTGATTTTCATCGAGGTGACACGGCTATTCACGTGACCGCAGCTCCCGGCGAAGCTGTCGTTCGCAAGTGCATCCAAAACCTAGGTCAGGGGCTAAGGCCAGTCCTGATTGTGCCGCAGAGGAACATGGCTGTCGCGATCGGGCTCTGTGAGCAAATGGACGTGCGTGGACGTGTCGATGTGCTGGCGGTCGAACAATTTCTGGCATCAAACCTGATCGAGCAAGGGCGTTTCTCTAATGAAGGCAGGCTTAGGATTCTCAAAACGATAATCACTCGCTACAACAAAATTGTGGGCTCCTGCGAGACCGACCCTTCACTCAGAATCGAAATGGCATGAGGGCCGCCACACGCGGCCCTCATGCCGCCGTCAATTTGGCTTCGTCGCAGCTTTCGTCTACTCTTTCTCGACCCGCAGGTTGTTCTCAACCTTGAACACGCCGCTGACGCTATTAGCCTGTACGCCGGCGACCTGCTTTTCCTGGTCCCCATTCACCACGCCTTCGAGCGTGACGTTGCCGTTCTCGACGATGATGTGAATCGGCGGCACCGCCTGCATGGCCAGCCGGTTAAACATGTTGTTGTAGTAGATCGCGCGGTAAATATCCATGCGAATGCGATCGTCATTAGGGGACACGGGGAGAACCTCAATGTCGTTGACGACCTTATCCACGCCCTCGATGCGTTCCACCACCCGCTCGGCGCTCTTTTTCAGCGTGGGGCGCGTGACTTTACCCATCAAGGTGACGGTCGAGCCGTCGACCTTGAATGTAAAATTGTCGAACAGGCTGTAGTACGGCAGAGTAACTAACTCCTTCCGCACCTGATTCTCGATCCGCGACAAGCCCGGTTCGGATGCCTTCGCGGCATTGGCGGCCGGCGTCAGGGCCATGATGCTCGCGAAGAAAAGTGCAAGGACGCCTGTTTTAACTATTGCTTTCATGGTGGTCGCTCCTTCCAGTTAGTTAGATCCCTAACCTCGCGAGGTCGTTGCATCCGCAACGAGATTTTCATCAGAACGCCGGCTCGGCGACCTCGATCGGCGCAGTCGCCGAATAGAGCTTCCCGCCCACGGTCGTGAGCCAAGCTTCCACCAGGTATCGCCCCGCCGGCAGCGGCGTCTCGCCTTGGCCGAGGGGTGCGGACACGGCGAACGTTTTGCGTCCGGGGCTGAGCTCGATTTGCGTGAGTCCCTGGCTGAAGAGCTTGTCGGCTGACCAGAAGTAGACGGTCTCGCCGCTTTCGTTCCGGATGCTGAGGTCGAACTGCTGGCTGCTGGGGAATTCGAGTGTAAGCGGTTGATTCGTCGTGTTTTCCACGATGATCTGCGCTTCCAGGATGGGGATCGCCCGCTGCGGGTCGACCGGCGGCATCAGATTCGGCGTGTAGGTCGTGCGGTCGACGGATAAACCGAACGAGAGACCGGGGCCGCGCAGCACCTTCCCGCCAATCGCGGCGTCGCGCAGCTCGAACGTGCGGGGGCCGGCGATCGTGGTGATCGTCCTCCGCAGCAGTCCCACGCCCAGCGCGAAGGCTTCTTCGTTGACGCCGGCGTCGGCGCACGGCCCTGGGCCGTAGTCGACCGTCAGCGCGCTCTCATACCTTCCCGCCGGGACCGTAACCGTCGCGCTTCGCGAGGAAATAACAGCCTGCCCGGTGCAATCGTCGCCGTTGCTGGGCTGCCACGACCCGCCGGCGGGCAGGGTGAAGTCGTACCACAGGCGCTCGATGCTCCGCTCGGGAACCCATTCGAATACACGGCCTCGCGCGCTCATGCGCAGCAGCGCCCGCCGGCCGAACATCTCGACCTGGAAATAGGTCATGTCGTTGTGAGCTTCTTCGCCGCTGACGCGGATCTGTTGAGGCTCGGCGTCGAACCACTGCAGGGACGTCGTCTCCACGTAGGTCCAGGAGTTCCCGACGGCCAGCGGCCAATACGAGCTCGACTCCTCAACGGCGGGGGCCGCGGCGCGAAGTCGAGCTGGAGTTTGCGCCAGGGCGGGAAGGGCGGCCAGCGCAAGCGCGGCCGTTATCAACAAGCGGGACATAACAATCTCCTTTCGCGGACGGAGCGAAGGCAACGGGCGCGTTACCGGTAGATACGCATGCCGGGGGCGCCCTGTTTCGGCCGCGTGGTAGGATTCCTGCTTCGGAGCGACAGGATTGACAGTCAAAGTCGGATTCATCGGCAACGGTTTCATAGCAGGCATTCATCAACGCAATCTGGCGGGCGACGCGCGGGCGGAGGTCGCGGCGGTCTACGACGTCGAGCCGAGTCGCGCGGGGGCGCTGGCGGCGGCGAGCGTCGAAGAAGTGTTCGCCAAGTCCGACGCGGTCTACGTTACCTCGCCCAACACCACGCATGTGGCCATGGCGCTCGAAGCGATATCGGCGGGCAAACACGTCTTCTGTGAAAAGCCGATGGCGACCACACTCGAAGATGCGCAAAAGCTGCATGAGAAGGCGACATCGGCGGGCAAGGTTTTTCAGGTAGGCCACAACCGCCGGTTCGCGCCGGTCTACAAGAAGGTGAAGACCTTGCTCGAAGGCTCGCCCGCCCACTGCGCCCACATCAAGATGAACCGCGGCGAGCTGCTCAACCCGGCCTGGACGGGCGACGACGCGGTCACCGGCGGCTTTTTGTTCGAGACGCCGATCCATATGTTCGACATGCTGCGCTTCCAGCTCGGCGAAGTCGCATCCGTCGACGCCCGCGCGGGACGCAAGGACGACTTCTCGATGCTGGTCGAGCTGGCGAGCGGCGTCTACGCGACGTTCGTCACCTCCGCCGACGCCAGTTGGTTCTTCCCTTACGAGAGCGTCGAGGTCTACGGCGAGTACGCCACGCTCAAGACCGAGGAGATGGAAAAGGTCGAGTGGCGCATCGGCTTGGAGCAGCCGACCTCGGTCGAGCATTTCGCCAATCTGAGCATTGAGCAAAAGTGGGGCTTCCAGGAAGAGGACCGCCGCTTCATCGACGCGATCTTGCAAGGCGGAAAGGCCGCCGTAGGGTCCTACGACGGCCTCAAGTCCGTTGAGATGACGATGGCGGTCTACCGCAGCGCTCGCGAGAAGCGGGCGGTTGCGCTCACGCTCTGACGCTCGTCAGTCGCCCGACATTTGCGGCAGCGCTCCGGCAATCGCCGCTTCGCGCTTGCGGGCGGCGCGCTCGGTGAACTCCTCGAGAGTGGCGTAAATGACCGGAATGAAGATCAGCGTGATCAGCGTCGAGGTCGTAAGCCCGCCGATGACGACGCGCGCCATCGGCACCTGCAGCTCCGACCCCTCGCCGATGCCGAGCGCCATCGGCACCAGGCCAAGGACGGTCGTAATGGTGGTCATCAAGATCGGGCGCAGACGTCGCGTCCCGGAAGTGATCACCGCGTCGCGAATATTGAAGCCGTGGTCGCGGCGAAGCTGGTTCGTATAGTCCACCAGCACGATGGCGTTGTTGACCACGATGCCGACCAGGATGATCACGCCGAGAAACCCTTGCATGTTGAAGGTCGTGTCGGTGAGCACCAGGATCGTGACGACGCCGAAGGCCGCCAGCGGCACCGAGAAGATGATGATGAGCGGATCGCGCAAGGACTCAAACTGCGCCGCCATCACCATGTAGACCAGCACGAACGCCAGGATCGCGGCGAACAGCAGATCGTTGAACGCCTTGACCTGATCTTCGTACTCGCCGCCCATGCGGAACTCGTAGCCGCTCGGCCGCGGGACGGTTTCGAGCGCGTCTTGCAGGTCCGCGACGATCGAACCCAGGTCGCGGTCGGCGATCGTGCCCGACACGATGATGATGCGCTGTTGGTCGACGCGGTCGATCTGCGTCGGACCCTCCATGCGATGCAGCCGCACCACCTGATCGGCGTCGATGAGTCGTCCGTTCGGCGTGCGCAAGGGAATATCGCCGACCTGATTGACCGACAGACGATCCTCCGGCCGCAACCGCACGACGATGTCGTACTCGTCGCCTTCCTCCCTGAAAAAGGAGGTCCGCCGTCCGCCGACGGCCGTTTCCAAAGTGTCGGCGACTTCTTGCACGGTCATGCCCATCGAAGCCGCCTTGAGACGGTCGACCTTCACGACCATTTCCGGCAGTCCGGGCTGGCGGGAAATCTGCGCTTCGACGACGCCGGGGACCGTCAGCATCAACCGGCGCACTTCGAGCGCGAGGCCCTCGGCGATCTCCTGATTGTGGCCGCGGATCTCTACGCTCAAGCGGTCGCCGCCGCTGTCGCCGCCGCCGCTGCGCCTGCGGCCGAAATTGCCGCTGAAGATCCGGGTGCGCACCTCGCTGCCCGGCACCACTTTCATCAGCATCGGCCGCAGCACGTTGGCGATGTCCGCCGCCGAGCGGGTCCGTTTCGCCTGGTCCTCCAAGGTGACTCGCAACTCGCCGCGGTTCGTCGCAATGCCGCGAAACGGGCTGTTCTGACCGGCTTCGGTCATGATGTACTCGGCCTCGGGCACTTCACGCTTGATGATGTCGTACATCTCGTCGATCACCGCCTTGGTGTTCTCGGCGGCCGTGCCCGACTCGAGCTCGACGCCCACGTTGATCTGACCCTCATCGACTTGCGGCTCGAGCTCGACGCCGACCAAGCCGACCATCCACCAGGCGCATAGAAACGACCCCAGCGCCGCCCCGCTGACGATCCAGCGGTGGTCGAGCGCCCAGCCGATCGTGTCGCCGTAGGAGCTCGACATCCAGCGCACCAATCCGCCCGACTCGAGGTCCTTCGCCTTGGTGTTCTTGAGCAGCTTCGCGCAGAGCACCGGGACGACGGTCAAGGCCGCGAGCAAGGAGCAGAGCAAGGAGAACGAAACGACGTAAGCCAACTGCTGGAAGGTTTGCGCCGAGTAGCCGCCGAGGAATACGACGGGGACGAACACCGCGATCGTGGTCAGCGTCGACGCGGTGATCGCGGTCGCCACTTCGTTCGAGCCGACGATCGCCGCCTCGCGCAGCGGCGCGCCTTCTTCGCGGTGCCGGAAGATATTCTCGAGCACGACGATGCCGTTGTCCACCAACATGCCGACGCCCAAGGCCAGGCCGCCGAAACTGACCGTGTTCAACGTGAACCCGTTGAAGTACATCAGCGCGAAGGTCGATATCACGGAGATCGGGATCGCCGTGCCGATGATCAGAGTGGATGAAACGCTGCGCAGGAAGACCAACAGGACCAGCACAGCCAAGACCGAACCCGCCAGCGCGGACGTTTTCACGTTCCCGATGGCCGAGACGATGAAGTCCGCCGTGTCCATCGTCTTCTCGATCTTGAGGGTCGGGTAGTCCTTTTCGACGGCGGCGACTTCTTGCCAAATGCCTTCCGACACCTTGACCGTGTTCGAGCCGGACTGCTTGGAGATGATCAGGCGCATCGCCTCCTTGCCATTGACGCCGACGTAGTAGCGGATATCCTCATTGCCGTCCTCGACCGCCGCGACGTCGCGGACGAACACCGGCACGCCGGCGCGCGATGTCAGGGCGACATCGAGGATTTGGTCGATGCTTTCGTACTCGCCGTAGGTCCGCAGCAGGACTTCGAAGCGCCCTTCCTTGACCGGTCCGACCGGGCGGTTGAGATTCTCGCTGCGGATGCGGTCCACCACTTGCGCGACGGAGAGGTCGAGCGCGCGCAGCTTGTCGAGATTCAAGTCGACGTGGATCTCGCGACGCAGACCGCCCGTGACGCGCACCTGACCGACGCCCGGAACGCGCTCGAAGCGGAAGAGCAAGTCCTTATCCGCGAACGTGCGCAGTTGCTTGGCGTCCATGTCTTCGGACGAAACGGTCAAGAACATGATCGGGAACTGCGTGACGTCGAACTTGAAAATGAACGGCGGATCGATGTCGTCGGGCAGACTGCGGCGGCCGCGGTCGAGGCGCGAACGAACGTCGTCCGACGCCACGTCGATATCGGTGCCGTAAGTGAACTCGACCTGTACCGATGAGCTGCCCTCGCTCGAGGTCGAGGTCACGCGTTCGACGCCGGGAGCGGAGCTGACGATCTGCTCCAAGGGGCGGCTGACCAGCGTTTCCATCTCCTCGGGCGCCACGCCCGGATACGTGATGTTGATCGAGAGCGTCGGCTGGGTGACCTCCGGCATCAGATCGACCGGAATCCGGACGAAGGCGATGCCGCCGAGCAAGATGCAGACCAGCGTCGTCATCAAGACCGTGACCGGTCGCTTGATTGAAAATTCAGGAAGAGTCATCTATCGATCCCCTTCAAAGCCCGTTCGTCGCAATCGCCCGCTACGCGGCGGGAGCGGGAGCCGACCAGCCCGGATTTTCTTGTACGTTGACCCAAACGTGGATGTGCGGCGCGCCGCGGAAGTGCCAGATCATCGACGGGCTCTCGAGCTGCCAGACGTCCCACACGCCGTCGCCGCCGATGTCTTGGTTCTTGTAAAACGCCATGGCGAGCGACTCGACGCCGCCGTTGTCGTCGATCAGCCGCAGGCATTCCGCGCGGTCTTGCTCGCGAAACGGCAACAACAGGTCATCGACAGTCGCCAGGACGAGCTTGCGCTGGTCGGCCGACATCGCGCTGACCGGCAACCCCTCGCCCTTTTCGCCGGCCCGCTTGAGGGCGACGGTCCCGACTCCGTTCTCGGGGCGAGCATCGCCGAGCAGGGCCATGTCGCGCTGCTTGCCGTCGAGGGCCTGGAACAGCGCGTTCGCCCGCTGCGCCTGATACCAGTAGATGTTGTCGGGATGACCGGCGTCTTCGTAGAACTTGCGCCCCTGATGCCCGTAAAAGATCGGGCCCCCGAAGGCCGCCCCGGCGACCGAATCGCCGTCGCAGCGGGCCGTCAGGTGGCGCGCCGTCAGCACGAACTCGAATGCGTCCGAGCCGGGCTCGCCGAAGATCGCGGCCGAGCAATTGGCGAGGCCGCCGGAGTCGTGATCGAGGCGCTCGAGCGACTTGTCGAGGAATTGCGGGTTGTGCAGGCCGACGAAGATGTCGCGAATCAGCTCCTGCTGCTCGGCGGTGAACGAGCGCCCCACGCGCGCCTCGGTGATGTGCCAGTTGTTCTCGACGCGCGAGCGCAGCGGATGGTCGAACGGAAATGCGATCTGATTCCGCTGCTGGGCGGTCAGCGTCGAATAGAGCTGGGCGACGTAGGTTTCCGAGGCCGCCGCGGCCGCCAGCGGCGCGGCGGCTGCCGCAACCGAAGCCACTCCTAACTGTTTCAGTAACTTGCGACGGCTCAGAGAAGGCATCACCCATCCCCTTCGCCGTTAAGTCTACTCAAACGCGCCGGAGGTTACTTGCGGAGGCGGGAAGCTAGTCGCCCGACGGCGCCGTCTCCAGCTCCGGAGTCGTCGCGATCGGGCGGTCCCGCCGAGATTCGCTCCGCTCGCGCCAACCCTCGAGGGTGTAGTAGACGACCGGAATGAACACCAGCGTGATCAGGGTCGATGTCGTCAATCCGCCCAGGATGACCCGTGCCATCGGCGCCTGCAGCTCGCCGCCTTCGCCCAACCCGAGCGACATCGGCAGCAGGCCCAACACCGTCGTGACCGTCGTCATGAGGATCGGGCGCAAGCGCAGCCGCCCGGATGTGACCACAGCCTCTCGGAGCGGCATCCCATGTTCGCGGACGAGCTGGTTGGTGTAGTCGATCAGCACGATCGCGTTGTTCACCACAATGCCGACGAGGATGATGACCCCCAAGAAGCCCTGCATGTTGAAGGTCGTCCCCGTCAGGAACAGAACCAGCGAGACGCCGATGACCGCCAAGGGAATCGAGAACAGGATGATGAACGGGTCTCTGAGCGACTCGAACTGCGCCGCCATCACCATGTAGACCAGCACCAACGCCAACCCGGCGGCAAAAGTCATCTGTTGGAACGCCTCTTGCTGCTCTTCGTACTCGCCGCCGAAGACGATTTCGTATCCGCGCGGCTTGGCGATGTCGCGAATTTTCTCGCGCAAGTCGCCGACGATCGAGCCCAAATCGCGGTCGGCGATTTCGCCGCTGACCATGATGAAACGTTCCTGATCCTTACGCCGGATCTCGACCGGTCCTTCGCGGCGGTCGAGCTTGACGAGAGTCTCCGCCGCGACCGACGTGCCGTCGGCGAGATAAATGGGCACTTGCGGCACCTGCGCCACGTTGAGGCGGTCTTGCTCGCGCAACCGTACGAGGATGTCGTACTCGTCGCCGTCTTCTCGGAACATCGATGCGCGCGTGCCGCCGATGGCCGTCTCGAGCGTCTCCGCCACGGTCGACGCCTGCAAGCCCATCGCAGTCGCTTTGGCGCGATCGACATGCACCAACATCTCGGGATTGCCCGGCTGCTTGCTGATCTGGGCCGAGGCCACTCCCGCCGTCGAGACCATGGCGGCGCGCACCTGCTCGGCGAGCTGGTCCAGAATCTCCGGATTGTGGCCGCGCACCTCGACGCTCAGGCGGCCGTCTTCGCCTTCGCCTCGCTTGTGAAACGTGCCGTTTGAAACGCGCGTTCGCACGGTCATGCCGGGCTCGAGCTGCATCAGCGGACGAATCGCGTTCGTCACGTCCAGCGCGGTGCGGCTGCGCTCGGACGCCGGCGTGAGGTCGATGCGCAGCCGGCCGGTGTTCATGCCGCGGTAGTAGAAGCTGGAGTTCGATCCCGCCTCGGTCATGATGTACTTGGCTTCCGGAACGTTCTCATGCACCAGACCCGCCATGCGCTGCATCACCTCGTTGGTGACCTCGACGTGCGTGCCGGGTTCCAGCTCCAGATCGACGTAAATCATGCCTTCGTCGACTTGCGGCTCCAACTCGACTCCGATCAAAGGAATCAAGTAGCACGAGCCGGCGAACAGAGCGGTCGAGACGCCGACGACGACGAGGCGATGGTCGAGGGCCCAGCCGACCAGATCGCCGTACTGCGCGGCCATCCAATCCTGGACGCCGCCCATGGCCCCGACGATCCCGCCGCGTTTGTTCGCTGCGCCCGACCCGCGCAAAAATCGCGAGCAAAGCGCCGGAACGACCGTGATCGAGATGACCAGCGAGCACATCAACGCGAAAGAGACGACCCAGGCAAGCTGCTTGAAAGTCTGCGCCGATATGCCGCCGATAAACATCACCGGCACGAACACGGCCACCGTCGTCAAGGTCGAAGCGGTGATCGCCGTGGCGACTTCCTTGCTGCCGATGACCGCCGCTTGCCGCGGCGCCAACCCCTCCTCGCGGTGCCGGAAGATGTTCTCGAGCACGACGATCGAGTTGTCCACCAGCATGCCCACGCCCAGGGCCAAGCCGCCGAAGCTGACGGTGTTCAACGTGAAGCCGTTGAAGTACATCAGCGCAAAGGTCGCGATCACCGACACCGGAATCGCCACGCCGATGATCAGAGTCGCAGAGATGCTGCGCAAGAAGAACAACAGCACTAGCACCGCCAGTGAGCCGCCCACGACCGTGGCGCTCTCCACGTTGCGGATCGAGGCGCGGATGAAATCCGCCGAATCCCACGTCGCCTCGAGCGTGACCGACGGGAAGTCGAGCTGAATCGCCTTCGCCTCTTCCCATACCGAGTCGGAGACTTCCACTGTGTTCGCGCCCGACTGCTTGAAGATGAACATGCGCACGGCCGGCTGGCCGTTCACGGTCACGATGTAGCGCACTTCCTCGTTCGAGTCCTCGACCGTGGCGATGTCACGCAGGTAGACCGGAACGCCGCGCCGCGTCGCAACGCCCAGGTTGAGGATGTCGTCGAGATCGGTAAACTCGCCTTGCGCGCGCAGCAGCAACTCGTAGCGGCCCTCGCGAACCGGCCCGACCGGAATATTCTGGTTCTCGCGCTTCAGGCGCGCCACGACGTCGGCCACCGACAGGTTGAGCGCCCGCAGCTTCTCGAGGTTCAAATCCACGTGGATCTGGCGCCGCAAGCCGCCCGAGACGCGAGCCTGCGCCACGCCCCTCACACGCTCGAGCCGATGCTGAATGCTCTTTTCCGCGAAATGACGCAACTCCTTGGGGTCCATTTGGTCGGCTCGCACCGTGATGAACATGACCGGAAACTGCGCCGTGTCGAACTTCAGCAGGACGGGCGGCTCCATGTCTTCGGGCATGCGGCTGCGGTTGCGATCCAGGAGGGCGCGCAACTCGTTCGCCGCCTCATCGAGGTCTTCGCCGTAGGCGAAACGCACGCGGACGCTGGCCTGCCCTTCGTTCGAGGTCGAGGTGACCTCCTCGATTCCCGGCGCCGAGGCGACAGCTTCTTCCAGAGGCCGCGCGACCAAGGTCTCCATCTCTTCCGGCGCGACGCCCGGATACGCGGCGCTGACCGTAAGCGTCGGAAATTCCGTTTCCGGCATCAGGTCGACCGGGATTTCCATGAACGAGATGCCGCCGAGCAGAACGGCGACTAGACAGCCCATTAAGACCGTCACTGGGCGGTGGATCGAGAATTCGGGCAGACTCATGGCTCTTTAGAATCAGTAAGTTGAAGTTTAACCGGAGTTGCCGGCCACGAGGCCGCGACAGCTTTCCGGCTCGCTTCGAGGTGAGCCGCGCGGAGCGCGTTCTCTCGTTAAGACGCCTCTATGGGCTATTGAGTTATCCCAAAACGCTCTAGGGAGCGATTTAATCGCCGGCGGTCGCGACCGGCTGCATGTCGAGCCTCTTCGCCGCTTTTCTCTCGGCCGCGGACTCGCGTCGGCTTTCGAGCGTGAAGTAGACCACGGGTATGAATACCAGCGTGATCAGGGTCGAAGTGGTCAGGCCGCCGATTACGACCCGCGCCATCGGCACCTGCAGCTCGCCGCCTTCGCCCCAGCCCAGCGACATCGGCAGCAAGCCGAGCACGGTCGTGACCGTCGTCATCAGAATGGGCCGCAAGCGCCTGCGGCCGGCCGTGATCACCGCGTCTCGCACGGAATAGCCGTGGTCGCGGCGCAGCAGGTTCGTGTAGTCCACCAACACGATCGCGTTGTTGACAACGATGCCGACCAGCACGATCACGCCCAAGAACCCTTGCATGTTGAAGTTTGTGCCGGTGATCAGGAGCGTCACCGCTACGCCGATGAACGCCAATGGTATCGAGAACAGGATGATGAACGGGTCGCGCAAGGACTCAAACTGCGCCGCCATCACCATGTACACCAGCAGCATCGCCAAAATCGCCGCGAAGGTCATCTGCCGGAACGCTTCCTGCTGCTCTTCGTACTCGCCGCCGAAAATGAACTCGTAGTCCGGCGGACGCGGGATCGCCGCCAGCTTCTCACGCAGATCGTTGACGATGCTGCCCAGGTCGCGGTCCTCGATCACGCCGGTCGCGACGATGATGCGCTGCTGATCGGCTCGCGTGATCTCGACCGGGCCCTCCCGCCGCTCGAGATTCACGACCGCCGACACGGGAATCGTGCTGCCGTCGGGCAACCGGATCGACACCCTGCCTAGTTGCGAGATGTCGATGCGGTCCTGCTTCGCCAATCGCACCAGGATGTCGAACTCGTCGCCGTCCTCGCGATACATCGAGGCGCGGGTGCCGCCGATGGCCGTTTCGAGCGTATCGGCGACCTGCGAGACCGACAGGCCCATGCTGTTGGCTTTCTTGCGATCGACCGACACGACCATCTCGGGCGTTCCGGGCTTGCGGCTCAGCTCGGCGCTGGCGACGCCCGGAGTCGACCTCATCGCGGCCAGAACCTGTTCGGCCAGGTCCATGGCGACTTCCTGATCGTGACCGCGGATCTCGACCGAAAGACGGCCGTCCCCGAACGGATTGCTGCCGCGCGTCCTCACAGCGCCTCGAACACGCGTTTGCACGATCATGCCGGGTCCCATCTCGAGCTTGGGACGAATCTCTTGGGCGATTTCGGCGGCCGTGCGGTCGCGCTTGGAAGGGTCGACCAGGTAGACCCTCATGTCGCCTTCGTTGGTGCCTTCGGCGCGCCACGAGCTGTTGCTGCCGGCCTCCGACATCATGGTTTCCGCTTCGGGCACGTTTTCGCGAACGATCTGCTCCATCTGTTTGATCACACGGTCGGTTTCCTCGACGCGCGTGCCGGGCTCGAGAGTCACGCTGATCGACAGCGAGCCTTCGTCGAGCTCCGGCTCGAGCTCGACGCCGATGAGCGGCCAGATGTACAAGGCGCCCGCGAACAGCGCCGCGGCCAAGCCCACGACCAACGCCCGATTGCCGAGCGACCACACGATCAAATTTTCATACGAGCTCGTCAAGGCGTCCAAACGCCTGCCGATCCAGCCGCTCAAGCCGCGCTGGCGCTGGCCGGCGGCCTTGCCCAGGAACTTGGAGCACAGCATCGGCACGAGCGTGATGGCCGACAAAAGCGAGCAGCCGAGCGCGAACGAAACGACCCAGGCGAGCTGCTGAAAGGTCTGACCGGCGACGCCCTGAATGAACAGCACCGGTACGAACACCACGATGGTCGTCAGCGTGGACGCCGTAATCGCGACGGCCACCTCTTGCGAGCCCAGAATCGCCGCTTCCTTGCCGTCCAACCCCTCTTCGCGGTGGCGGTAGATGTTCTCGAGCACGACAATCGCGTTGTCGACGAGCATGCCGACCCCGAGCGCCAGTCCTCCGAAGCTCACCGTGTTGAGCGTGAAGCCGTTGAAGTACATCAGCGCGAAGGTCGTGATGACCGAGATCGGAATGGCGACGCCGATGATGATCGTGGGAGCGAAGGCGCGCAGGAAGAACAGCAGCACCAACACGGCCAGCGCGCCGCCGACGATCGTCGCCTTTTTTACGTTGTCGACGGCGGCGGAGATGAACTCGGAGGAGTCCCACGGGATGTTGAGCGAGATCTGCGGATAGTCGCGGTTGATCCGCTCGACTTCCTGGCGGACGGTTTGAGCGACCTCGACCGTGTTCGCGCCCGATTGCTTGTAGATGAACATGCGCACCGCCGGCACGCCGTTCACGCTCACCATGTAACGCACGTCTTCGTTCGAATCCTCGACGGTCGCAATATCGCGCAGGTAGACGTTGACCCCGCCGCGGGTCGCGACGGCGACGTCCAGAATGTCGTCGATGTTGTCGAACTCTCCGACGGTGCGGACCAGAACCTCGTAGCGGCCCTCGTTCACCGGCCCGACCGGGCGGTTTAGATTCTCGTTGCGCAGCGTTTGGACGACGTCGCCGACCGAGAGGTTCAGCGCGCGCAGCTTCTTGAGCGAAAGATCGACGTGGATCTGCCGGCGCAGACCGCCGCTGATGTTGGTCGCCGCGACGCCCGGGGCCCGCTCGATGCGGTACTGCAAGTTCTTTTCGGAGAAGAACCTGAGCTGCTTCGCGTCCATCTTGGGCGACGCGACCGTCAGGTACATGATCGGGTACTGGGAGACGTCGTATTTGTACAGCGTCGGGGGCTCGATGTCTTCCGGCAGATTGTCGCGGCGGCGGTCGAGGCGCGAGCGCATCTCCGCGGCGGCTTCATCGAGGTTGGTGCCGTAGGCGAACTCCAGACGAACGCTGGCGCGACCTTCAGACGATGAAGAGGTGATCTGCTTGACGCCCGGCGTGGCCGCCAAGGCCTGTTCCAGGGGTCGCGCGACCAGGGTCTCCATCTCCTGCGGCGCCACGCCGGGGTAGCCGACGTTGACGCTCAGGGTCGGGAACTCCGTCTCCGGCATCAGATCCACGGGGATCTCGAGGAATGCGATTCCCCCCAGGAGCACGGCCATGATGATGGCCATCAGAACCGTAACGGGGCGGCGGATGGAGAATTCGGGCAAACTCATCGTTTCGTGGAGACAGGCTGTGCGCCTTCTCAGTTATATAGGACGACCTGTACAACCAATGAGTTATCCGAAAAGTTGAATATGTGCCAAGAACCGCCGAAAACGGAGGAATTTACCCGTTGGAGGCCGCTTTCTTCGCGCCGGTCTTCTTCTGGCCGTCACCGGCTTCCTGGTCGACGACGCTGTCGGCGGCCTCTCCGGCGGCGCCGGCGATCGCGATGCGGTCGCCGTCGCGGAGCATGGTCGCGCCGCGGCCGACGATCTTGGTGCCGGGATTGAGATTGGCGAGCACTTCGACCTGGTCTTCGCGCGTCATGCCGGTTTCGATGGGCGTGAAGATCGGGCGGTTCTCTTCGTCCACCACGTAGACGCCCGGCTGTTGACCGCGGTAGACAAGGCCGTCGCGTGGAATCAACGTGGCCTCGCGCATCGTGCCAAGGTCCAGATTGATGCGGGCGAACATTTCGGCGCGCAGCACGCGCTCCGGGTTGGGGATGTCGATTTCGATCAGGGCGCTGCGCGTGGCGGCGTCGAGCACAGGCGAAATACGGGCCACGTGGCCGCGGAAAACGTGCTCCGGCAGGGCGTCGACGCGCACTTCCGTCTCGTTGCCCACGCGAAGCTTGCCGACATTGCGTTCCGGTACGTTGCCCTGGGTGACCATGATCGCCAGGTTGACGATCCGAATGATCGGCGTGCTGGGGGTTACCAGCGCGCCCTCGTCCACGTAACGCAGGGCGACGTCCCCGTCGAGCGGAGCATAGATCTTGGTTTGCGCGAGCTGAATCTTGAGCTCCCGCAACTCGGCCTCGGTCTGCTCGACCTGCGCCGTGGCCAGTTCGACCTGCGCCTCGATCATGGCCAACCCTGTCTTTTGCTGATCGAATTCCTGAGGCGAAAGCAGCTGCTCGTCAAACAGCTTCTGGGCCCGCGAGAGGTTCGCCTTGGTATTTTCGAGCTCGGCTTTGCGCTGCGAAACATTGGCGGCGTTGACCGCGATCGCAGCCTCGGCCCGGCGCACGCGCTGTTGCAACTCCGAGTCTTCGAGTTCGGCGATGAGGGCGCCCTTCTTCACGCGGTCACCCACGCGGAAGTGGATTTGCTCGAGCCGGCCGGTCGCCTGCGACGTTACGTCTACTTGGTCGCGAGGCTTCAACGCGCCAGTCAGCAGCAGGACTTCGCGCACCTGGCCGACTTCGGCCGAGGCCAAATCGACGCTGACCGTGCGCACCGCGCCCTTTTTCTTTTTGGGCGTGGCTTGCTCTTGTTTGACTTCGTAGACACGGGTCCCGACCAGGAAGACGAGTCCGCCTCCGATCAAGACCGCGATCAGCTTTTTTGTCCAGCTTGGCACGTTTATCCTCAGGGCGCTCCGATTCCGCCGCCTAAGTTCAAAGGGGCGTACCCGTGATGACGTTGGTTACTCGGGAACGGTTGCCGCCTAACGATAGGGAGAGTGGGCGGAAAGGAGGCTCTCCGCAGGCCGACACGGCCTCCGAAATGGTAGCACGGATGCAAGCCGGACGATGCCGTCATGTTAAGCTCACCCGTGCCAGCGTCCCGTCAAGCAACGCCGTCAGTGGCGGCGCCGTCAACAGCCCGAAGCATGCCTAGGACACTGAGGAAGCTGGGCGTCGCATTCCAGCGCGCGGTCAACGACTTCGTCAACGACGGCGGTCCGACCCAGGCCGCCGCACTCGCCTACTACGCGCTGTTTTCATTGCCGCCGCTGATCGTGATCGTCACCAGCGTCGCGGACTCGATCTTCGACCACGAGACGGTTCGCGAGGAAGTCATCGAAAGGGCGCATGTGATGTTTGGGCCCGCCGCGGCCGATCAGATCAGGACCATCGTCGAGCGGGCGGCCGGCCCCAGTCCCGGCTTCGAGCTGGCGACGATCATCAGCGTGGGCGCTCTCGTTTTCGCGTCCACGTCGGCGTTCACGCAGTTACAGAGTTCCCTCAACCGCGCCTGGGGAGTCGAGGAGGACCCGCATGGCAGAGGCGTGGTTCACACCTTTTTCCTCAAAAGGACCGTGTCGTTCGTCCTCGTGCTGCTGCTGGGTCTGTCGCTGTTGCTGTCCATCGCCTTCAGCGCGGCGCTGTCCTCGTTGGGAGACCGCTTCGCCGTCGGGATCGGCGAGGAAAGGGTGCTGCACACGGCCGCGTTTTTCATCTCGTGGGCGGTGTTCGCGGCGCTGATCGCCGCGGCGTTTTATTTCCTGCCCGACGCCCGCGTGCCTCCGCTCGACGCCCTTTTCGGCGCCGTCGCGACCGCCTTGGCGTTCGCGGCCGGGAAGCAGCTTCTCGGGCTGTATATCGGTCACGCCGCCATCGGCAGCGCCTACGGGTCGGCAAGCTCCCTCGCGTTGACCTTGCTGTGGTTTTACTTTTCGGCGGCGACGCTGCTGTTCGGGGCGGAATTCACGGAAGCGTGGAGCGCGCGCACCGGCGGGCCGCGGCGCGGCGCCGGGGGGAGAATCAGTCGACCGCAACCGGCGAGCCGGCCGGGCCGCTGAAGCGGGCCGGCGCGGGCGCCGCTCGGCGTTCCGCGATCCGCTGTCGTAGTAACATCACAACTCGCATGAAGCTCTCGTCCCGCATGCAAGGCGTCCGCGGAGAAGGCGCCTTCGAAGTTCTCGTCAAAGCCCGCAATCTCGAAAAGCAGGGCCGCTCGATCGTCCACATGGAGATCGGCGAGCCGGACTTCCCGACCGCGCCGCACATCGTCGAGGCCGGCAAGCGGGCGCTCGACGCCGGTTACACCAAATACGGCCCGACCCAGGGCGACCCGGAGTTGCGCGCGGCCATCGCGGCTCACGTCGCCGAGACGCGCGGCATTCCGGTCAGCGAGTCTCGAGTCGTGGTGACGCCCGGCGCGAAGCCGATCTTGTTTTACTCGATGCTGGCGCTGCTCGAGCCCGGCGACGAAGCTCTTTACCCGGACCCGGGCTTCCCCATCTACGGCTCGATGATTCGCTACACGGGGGCGACGCCGGTGCCGCTGCCGCTGATCGAAGAGCGCGGCTTTTCGCTCGACCTCGACTACTTCCGCGACAAGCTCTCCGACCGCACCAAGATGGTCATTCTCTGCTCGCCGCAGAATCCAACCGGGGGCTCGATTCCCGAGGACGACATCCGCGCGATTGCGGAGATGGTGCGCGACCGTGACCTCATCGTGCTGTCGGATGAGATCTACAGCCGCATCTGGTTCGACGACAAGCCGTCGTCGATCGCCTCGCTCGACGGGCTCGCCGAGAAGACGATCATCCTCGACGGATTCTCGAAGACCTACTCGATGACCGGGTGGCGCATCGGTTACGGCGTGTTCCCGCAGTGGCTGGTCGACCCGATCTGCCTGCTGATGGTCAACTCGGCTTCGCACACGGCGAGCTTCACGCAACGCGCCGCAATCGCCGCCCTGACCGGGCCCCAGGACGCCGTGGATACGATGGTCGCCGAATTCAAACGCCGCCGCGACCTGATCGTCGATGGCTTCAATCGCATCCCGGGCTTCCGCTGCGCGAACCCGGGCGGCGCGTTCTACGCGTTTCCGAACATCAAGGACACAGGCGTTGCGGCGAAGCGGCTCGCCGAGCGCGTGTTGAACGAAGCAGGCGTCGCATGCCTGGCGGGCACGTCGTTCGGGGAGTTCGGCGAAGGGTATCTGCGCTTCAGCTACGCGACCGCATACGACCAGATCCAGCTCGCGCTGGAACGCATCGACAAATTGATGCGCGCCTGAGCGTCAGTTTCCGCACAGCGTTTATGCGCAGCTAAAGAAACAACGTCGCATCGAACGCAATCCCCAGCGCGGAGGTGCATCATGCCACGAGCTTGGAGCGACAAACGAGAACGGCAGTACGAGCACATCAAGGAATCGGCTCGCGACGACGGCAAGTCGGAGAAGCGCGCCGAGGAGATCGCCGCGCGGACGGTAAACAAAACGCGCCGCGAGCACGGTGAGACGCCGAACAAGCGCACGCAAGGGACGGGCAATCCGAACCGGGGCCTTGAATCCCGCAGCAAGGACGAGTTGTACAACCGGGCGCAGGACCTGAATATCAAGGGGCGCAGCTCGATGTCGAAGGGCGAGCTCGTGAGCGCGATCCGCGATCGGCAATAAGCGCAGCTATGATGACGGGCATATCCCCGCGCTCCCGCGATGGAAGAGCCCAGTCTATTTGATGAACAGCCGCTAGCCGCCGCTGACGGCCCGGACTTGTCGAGGCCGCTCGCGGACCGTATGCGTCCGTGCGATCTCGACGAGTTCGTCGGCCAGGATCACCTAGTCGGGCCCGGCAAGCCCCTGAGAACCCAGATCGAGCGTGACCAGCTCGGCTCGATGATCTTTTGGGGCCCGCCAGGGGTCGGCAAGACCACGCTGGCCGAGATCATCGCTCGCAGGACCAACGCTCAGTTCGTCCAGTTCTCGGGCGTGCTGAGCAGCATCAAAGACGTCAAGAAGGTGATGGTCGACGCGCAGAAGATGCATCGCGCGGGCCGCCGTACGGTCGTTTTCGTCGACGAAATTCACCGCTTCAATAAGGCCCAGCAGGACGCCTTTCTGCCCTATGTCGAACGCGGCGACATCGTGCTGATCGGCGCCACCACCGAGAACCCGTCGTTCGAGGTGATCTCGGCGCTGCTGTCGCGCTCGAAGGTGTACGTGCTGCGTGAGCTGACGCTCGACCATTTGAAGGACTTGCTTCGGCGCGCGCTCGACGACTCGGAACGCGGCCTCGGCGCGGACCGGTTCGAAGTTCAGGACGACGTGCTCGAGAAGATCGCCGTCTTCGCCAACGGCGATGCGCGCGCGGCCTTGCAGACGCTCGAGACCGCCGCCTTGTCATCGGAGAACGGCGCGATCACCGAGCAGCTCATCGCCGACGTGCTGCAGCGGCGCACGCTGCGTTACGACCGCGTCGGCGAAGAGCACTACAACACGATCTCGGCGCTGCACAAATCGATCCGGTCGTCGGACCCCGACGCGGCGCTCTACTGGCTGGCGCGCATGCTCGAAGCCGGCGAAGACCGCCTCTACATCGGGCGACGACTCGTGCGCATCGCTTCCGAGGACATCGGCCTGGCCGACCCGCGGGCGCTCGAGCAAGCGCTTGCCGCTGTGGAGGCTTTTCGGTTCCTGGGCGAGCCGGAAGGTGACCTGGCCCTGGCGCAGGCGGCGGTGTATCTCGCCATCTCGCCCAAGTCCGACGCGCTCTATCGCGCGCTCGGCAACGTGCAGCACGACGCCCGCGAGACGGTCGCCGAGCCGATCCCGATGCACCTGCGCAACGCCCCGACCGGATTGATGAAGGACTTGGGCTACGCCAAGGGCTATGAACACGCCCACGATCACGAGAACGCCCAGGTGAACATGCAGTGTCTGCCGGAGGGGTTGCGCGGGCAGCGCTATTACTACCCGACCGACCGCGGCATCGAGAAGAGGATCGCCGAGCGCCTCGAAGAGTTGCGCGCGCGGCATCGCGGCGGAACATCCTAACTGCAACGATGGGCGTACTGAGCCGGTGGCTTTGACTCCGATACTCCCGCGCAGCTTCTACGCTCGCCCGACCGTCGAGGTCGCGCGCGACCTGCTCGGCAAGATCATTGCGCGGCGGATCGACGGAATCGAGCTCGCCGGACGCATCGTCGAAGTCGAAGCTTACCTAAGCGGCGACGACCAGGCGGCGCACTCCTACGCCGGGCTGACCGACCGCACGCGCGTCATCTACGGTCCGCCCGGCCATGCCTACGTCTACTTCATCTACGGCATGTATTACTGCCTCAACCTGGTCGCCGAACCGGAGGGCAAACCGGGCTGCGTGCTCGTGCGCGCGCTCGAGCCGGTCGCCGGGATCGAGGCGATGCGAGAGCGCCGGCCGCGGGCCAGGCGCCTGCGCGATCTCGCCTCAGGCCCCGGCAAGCTGACCCGCGCCCTGGGCATCACGCTCGCCGATTACGGCGCCGACCTCACCCGCGGCGATCTCACCGTCCGCGTCGCGCCCGCCGTCGCGCCCGGCGACATCGTCGTCTCGCCGCGCATCGGCATCAGCAAGAGCGCCGACCTCCCGCTGCGTTTCCACATCAGGGACAATGAGCACGTCAGCCGCCGGTAAGATCCGCCGCCAGCGCCATGAAGACGATCTTCCATCTCGACATGGACGCCTTCTTCGTATCGGTCGAAGAGCTGCAGGACCCGAGCCTCAAGGGCAAGCCGGTCGTGGTCGGCGGCAAGGGGCCGGAGCGCGGCGTCGTCTCGGCCGCTTCGTATGAGGCGCGCAAATATGGGGTCCGCTCGGCGCTGCCGCTGCGCACCGCCTATAAGCTCTGCCCGCAGGCGATCTTCCTCGAAGGCCATCCGCATCTCTACAGCGAGTACTCCAAGCGCGTCCACACGATCTTGCGGCGCTTCTCGCCCAAGGTCGAGCAGATGTCGATCGACGAAGCCTTCTTGGATATGACCGGCGGCGAGCGGCTGATGGGCAAGCCCTTGGCCGCGGCGCACAAGCTGCACCAGACCGTCCGCGAGGAGACGAACCTGCCGTGCTCGATCGGCATCGGCGTGTCGCGCTTGCTCGCCAAGATCGGCTCCGGGCTGGCCAAGCCGAACGGCGTGCTGTGGGTGACGCCGGGCTCGGAAGCGACGTTTCTGGCGCCGCTCGACATCAAACGCATCCCCGGCGTGGGCAAAGTGATGCAGTCGAAGCTGCGCGACATGGGCGTCCACACGATCGGCCAGTTGCAGACGCTCGACGCGCAGTTCCTCTCGCAGCGCTTCGGCAAATGGGGACTGGCGCTCACCGGCAAGGCGCGCGGCGAGGACGCGGGGGGCTGGTTCGAAGGCGAGATCGGCGACCGCGATCAGCCGAAGTCGATCAGCCACGAGACGACCTTCGGCGACGACACGAACGATCGGCAACTGATCGACGCCACGCTCGCCAAGCTCGTGCAGCTCGTCTCGCGGCGGCTGCGCGAGCATCGCCTGTGGTCGCGCACCATCCAGCTCAAGCTGCGCTACTCGGACTTCACGACACTGACTCGCGCGCGAACGCTCGACGAGTCGACGCAGCTCGACAAGGTCATCCTCGAGACCGTGCGCATGCTGTTCGCCGAGAACTGGCAGAGCGGGCGCCGCGTGCGGCTGCTCGGCGTGCAGGCGGGCTCGCTGACCGACCCCGAGGGCCAGCTCGGCCTGCTCGAAGCCGACGACCGCCGCAAGTGGGGTCGCGCGCTGACGGCCGCCGACAAGCTGCGCGACCGTTTCGGCGAGGGCGCCGTCGGACTGGCCGCCGCGATGAAACACGGCCGGCGCGAGCGAGTCCACGAGAATCCCGCCGGGCTCCCCGGCCGCTCGAAAGATGAAGCCTGAGGAAAAGCTCGCACGGGAAATCGTCGACGTGCTGCGGGCGAGCGGCCATGCCGCTTACCTGGTCGGCGGCTGCGTGCGCGACAAGCTGCTCGGCGTCGACTCGAAGGATTTCGATGTGGCGACCGACGCCGGTCCCGACCATGTGCGGGCGGCTTTTCCCGCGCTCGGATGCGGTGGGCGCGTCGTTCGGGGTCGTGCTGGTCAAAGGCGAGGACGCCGTGGTCGAGGTGGCGACGTTCCGCAAGGATTTCGACTACCGCGACGGCCGCCGACCGGAGCGCGTGAGCTTCACCTCGAGCGCGGAGGAAGACGTCGAGCGCCGCGACTTCACGATCAACGGCTTGCTTTACGACCCTGTCGCTGAAGAGGTGATCGACTACGTCGGCGGCCGGCGCGACCTCGAGGAAAAGGTCATTCGCGCGATCGGCGATCCGGCCGCGCGCTTCGAGGAAGATCATCTGCGAATGCTGCGGGCCGTGCGCTTCGCGGCGCGGCTGGGCTTCGCGATCGAACCCGCGACGCTGGCGGCGATTCAGGCGAACGCCGAGAAGATCAAGCGCATCGCCGCCGAGCGCATACGCGAAGAGCTCAACCGCATCCTGACCGAAGGCGCGGCCCGGCGGGGCTTCGAGCTGCTCGACCGGACGCACTTGCTCGACTCCATCCTGCCCGAGGTCAAGAAGATGCAAGGCGTCGAGCAACCGCCGGAGTTTCATCCCGAGGGCGACGTGTGGACGCATACGCTGCTGATGCTCGAAGGCCTGCCCAAGGGCGCTTCGGTGACGCTCGCGATGGGCGTGCTGCTGCACGATGTCGGCAAGCCCGATACGTTTGAGCGCGCGCCGGACCGCATCCGCTTCAACGGGCACGTGCAGCGCGGCCTTGAGCTCGGCGAGGAGATTTGCCGCCGCCTGCGCTACTCGAACGCCGAGACGGAACAGATTTTGGCGCTGATCGGCAACCACATGAAGTTCATGCATGTGACCGATATGCGCCCGGGCAAGCTGAAGCGCTTTTTGCGGCAGCCGGGCTTCGACGAGCAGCTCGAGCTGCATCGCCTGGACTGCTCGTCGAGCCACGCCAATCTCGACAACTACGACTTTGCGCGCGAGACCCTCGGGAGCCTGCGCGCGGAGGAGCTGCGTCCGCCGCCGCTGCTGACGGGACACGATTTGATCGAGGCGGGGTACGCGCCGGGGCCGCGGTTCAGCGAGATTCTCGAGGCCGTCGAAGAGGCGCAGCTCGACGGGACGCTGGCGGACCGCGACGAGGCGCTGGCGCTGGTCGAGCGGCGATTCGGCGCGAAAGCGTCACAATAAGGGCTGTCGATGTCGACTTCTCGCCGCATCGTAATTCAGTCGGCCCTGGCGGCGCCGCTGGCCGCCGGCGCGGTCAAGGGCCTGCGCAAGCCGAGCGGCTCGCTGACCGACGTGCCGGGCGTGAAGGTCGGCCATTGGACGTCGAGCGAGCGCCCGACGGGCTGCACGGTGATCTTGGTCGAGGGCGGCGCGGTCGGCGGCGTCGACGTCAGAGGCGGCGGCCCCGGCACGCGCGAGACCGACCTGCTGCGCCCCGAGGCGACCGTCGACACCGTCCACGCAATCGTGCTCAGCGGCGGCAGTGCGTTCGGGCTCGCGGCGGCGGACGGCGTGATGCTCTACCTCGAAGAGAAGGGCGTCGGGTTCCGCGCCGGGCGGGCCATCGTACCGATCGTCCCGGCGGCGATCCTGTTCGACCTGGGCATCGGCGGGAATCCGAAGATCCGGCCGACGCGCGAATCCGGGTATAGCGCCGCGAAAGCCGCGACGCGCGAGACCGTCGAGCAAGGCTGCGTCGGCGCCGGCGCCGGGGCGACGGTCGGCAAGCTGCTCGGCGCCGGCCGTTCGATGAAGAGCGGCATCGGCAGCGCCTCGATGAAGACGCCCAGCGGCATCGTCATCGGCGCGGTCGCCGCGGTCAACGCTTTGGGCGATGTGGTGCATCCCGATACGGGGCAAATCCTCGCCGGCGCGCTGACCGAAGACAAGAAAGGATTCGCCGACGCCGCCGCGATGATCCGCGGGGGGCTCGGCTTCAACGGCGGAAGCGCCGTCGAGAATACGACCCTCGCCGTCGTCGCCGCCAACGTGAAGTGGACTCAGGCGCAGGCGACGAAGGTCGCGCAAATGGCGCAAGACGGGCTGGCGCGCGCGATTCGGCCGGTGCACATGCCTTTCGACGGCGACACCGTGTTCACGCTGGGGACCGGCGGCGAGGAGCTCGATACGGGCAAGCTCGGCCTGGTCGGAGCGCTGGCGGCGGACGTGCTCGCGATGGCGATTGTCGCGGCGGCGCTGAACGCCGTGTCGCTGGCGGGACGCCCGTCGCACCGCGAGATCGCCGGCGGCTAGTCGGCCCCTTCCGGGCTTTGAGCGGATTCGAGTCGCGACCCAAACCCTCGGCGCACGAGGGACCCGAAATCGTCGAACAGCGAATAGGCGACCGGCGTGACGATCAACGTCAACAGCAACGAAAGGCTCTGACCGCCGATCACGACGATGGCGATCGAGCGGCGCTCTTCGGCGCCCGGGCCGGCGCCGAGCGCCAACGGCAGCATGCCGGCGACGAGGGTCATCGTCGTCATCAGAATCGGCCGCAGACGGTCGCGGTTCGCTTGCAGGATGGCGGTGAGGCGGTCCATGCCTTCATTGCGGCGCAGGTTGTTGGTGTGATCCACCTGCAAGATCGAGTTCTTCTTGACGACGCCGAACAGAACGAGAATGCCGAGCGCCGAGTAGAGGTTGAGCGTCTCGTCGAACAGCCAGAGCGAGAGGAACCCGAAGGGCACCGCCAGCGGCAAGCTGAGCAGAATCGTCACCGGGTGCACCAGGCTTTCGAACTGCGAGGCCAGGATCATGTACATGAACACGATCGAGAGGCCGAACGCCAGCAGCAGCTCGCGCATCGTGCGGGCGTACTCTTGGCCGCCGCCGATCACGGTGGTCGAGTAGGCGGCGGGCATGTTCAGCTTGGCGGCCTCCGCCTCCAGCAAGGGCAGCCGGTCGCCCAGCGCGTAGCGGCCTGAGATGTTCGCGCGCAAGCTCACCTGGCGTTGGCGGTCGAGGCCCTCGATGCGATAGGCCGAGACGCCTTCGCGCAACTGCACCACGCTGTCCAGCCGCACGAGACCGGCCTTGGTCGACGGCACGTAGAGCTTCGAGACGGACTTGGCGGAGGCGCGATCGCGGTCGGTCAGGCGAATCTCGACGTCGTACTCCTCGGCGAGCTGCTCGTCGCGGAAGCGGGAAACCTCGTCGTCGCCGCCCACCATGAGCCGCAGCGACTCGGCGATGTCGGATGCGTCGACGCCCAGGTCGGCGGCGCGTTCACGGTCGATATAGACGCGCAACTCGGGCTTGTTGAGGCGCAGGGTCGTGTCGACGTCGACCAAGCCCGGAATTTGAAGCGCCGCCTCGCGAAGCTGCTCGGAATATTTTTGCAGCGCCAGCAGGTCGGGGCCGCGAATCACGAAGTCCAGGTCGTAGGGCGCGGTGCCCGTGTTGATGGCGCGGATGTTGCCGACGCGGACGCGCAGGTCGGTGTAGCGCTTGAGCCGCTCGCGAACGGCGTCCATCACTTCGCGCTGCGAATAAATGCCTTCGAAGGCTTCTCCCGGCTTGCCCTCGAGCGTCTTGGTGATCAGCCGCGGCAGGGAGAACACGCGGTCTTCGACGTCTTCGAGGCGCACGTAGACGCGCGCGCTGTTGACATTGCGCAGATAGCCGGTGCCGACGAGCGTGATCACATGGCGGACGCCGGGCAGCGACTCGAGCTCTTCATAGGTCGTTTTCAGGACCTGTTGCATCGACGACAGGCTGGTGCCCTCGGGCGCGGTGACGCTCATCTCGAATTCGCCCTCGTCGACGCTGGTGGGCAAGTACTCCATGCGGACGTGGCGCAGCAGCGGGACGGACGACATGACGACGGCGACGGCGAGGCCGGCGACCACATAGCGATGGCGCATCGCCCAGCGCAACAGGGCCATGTAGGCGTTCTCGATCGTCAGGTAAAGACCGCGCCGAGAGCCGCCATGGCTCTGCGGCTCGCCGCGTTTGAGCAGGCGCGAGCTCATCATCGGCGTGAGGCTGAAGCTGATCACGAGCGAAACGAGAATCGCGACCGTCGCCGTCAAGCCGAACTGATAGAGAAAGCGCCCCGACACCGACGACATGAACGAAACGGGCAGGAAGACGACGATCAACGAAAACGTCGTCGCCATGACGGCCAGACCGATGTCTTTGGTCGCCTCGACGGCGGCCCGCATCGGCGGCATCTTCTTCTCTTCGACGAAGCGGAAGATGTTTTCGAGCACGACGATGGCGTCGTCGATCACCACGCCGACCATGAGCGTCAGCGCCAGCATCGTGATGTTGTTGAGCGTGAAGTGCAGCCAGAACATCGCCCCGAAAGTCGCCACGATCGACGCGGGGATGGCGACGGCGGCGATCAGCGTGGCGCGCCAGTTGCGCATGAACAACAGCACGACAAGCGAGGCCAGGATGGAGCCGAGGATCAAGTGCAGTTGGACTTCGTGATAGGCCGCTTCGATGTAGCGCGACTGGTCTTGCACGACTTCGAGGTCGACGCCGGGCGGCAGCAGCTCGCGAACGCGCGCCAGCTTCTGCTTGACGCCGTCGATCACTTGCACCGTGTTCGCGCCCGATTGGCGGCGGACCTCCACCGCCACCGCGGGCCGGCCGTCGTAGGTCGCCGCCGAGCGTTGCTCCTTGTTGCCGTCGACGGCGTAGCCGACGTCTTTGACGCGGACCGGCGCGCCGTTGATCGTCGCCACGACCAAGTCGTTGAAGCGCTTGCCGTCGGGGAAGCGGCCGAGGGTTCGCAGCACCAGCTCGCGGGCGCCCTCGTCGATGCGTCCGCCCGGCACGTTGGAGTTTTGGCGAGCGACGGCGTCACGAACGCGAATGATCGGGATCTTGTAAGCGGCGAGGCGGTCGGCGTCGATCCAAACGTTGATCGCGCGCTCCTGGCCGCCGTTGAGCGTGACTTCACCAACGCCGCCGGCGGACTCGATGGAGTCTTTGACCGTGCGGTCGGCCAACTGGTAAAGCTCGCGGGGCGTCTTGTCGCCGGCGAGCACGAGCGTCAAGATCGGCGACGAATCGGCGTCGAGCTTCTTGATGAGCGGCGGCTTGGTGTCGCGGGGGAGGAGCGTGACCGCCCCGGCGACGGCGTCGCGTACGTCTTGAGCCGCAATGTCGATATCGCGGTTGAGGGTGAATGTGACGGTGGTGATCGAGAGCGAGTCGGTCGAGGTGGAGCGAATGTTCTCGATGCCTTCGACGGTGGCGACGGCGTCCTCGATGCGGCGGGTGACGGTCGACTCGATCTCTTCGGGCGACGCGCCGAGCAGCGTCGTGCGAATCGACACGATAGGCACGTCGACGTCGGGGAAGCGGTCGATGCCGAGCTTGGGATAGGAGACGGCGCCGACGACGACCATCGCCATCACGAGCATCACGGCGAAAACGGGACGGCGGACGCAGATCTCGGCAAGTTTCTGCATGGCGTCAGATCACCCGCGCCGGCTGCCCGGGGACGAGGCGGTCATTGGCCTGCCGCACGACGTCGAGCCCCGGCTCGAGGCCTTCGACGATTTCGACGCGGTCATCGTCGAGCACGCGGCCGGACTTGATGACGCGGTCCTCGATCTTGCCGTCGACGACGCAGAACACGCGCTCGGTGCCGGCGAAGCTCAGGATCGCGCCGCGCGGTACGGCGACGCCCCGAGCTTCCGAGTTGACGGTGATCAGACCCTCCGCGAAAGCCCCGGGGCGGAGGGAACCGCTTTGGTTCGGAACTTCGCCTTCCACAAGCAGCGAGCGGCTCGCGGCGGAGATCGCCGGACTGATGCGCACGACGCGGCCGGAGGGGAGGTCGGTCAGCCCTTCGACGCGAAGGTCGATTCGCTGACCGATCTTCACCTTCGTCGCGGCGCGCTCGGGAACCTCCAGCCGTAGCCGCAGCGGATGTTGCCGCACCAGGGTCACGATCGGCCCGTTGACCGCCAGATACTCTCCCAGAGACACGAGGCGCATGGTAATCGCGCCGTCGAACGGAGCGTAGATGACGCAGTCGTCGAGGTTCTGGCGGGCCAGGTCGAGCTGCGCCCGGCGCTCGCTGAGCTGCGCGGTCAGTTGCATCACTTCTTCGACCGCGGACTGGCGCGCCGCCTCGGCCGCATCGCGGGCGACTCCCGCTTTTTCGTAGTCGATTTTCGACAGGACGCCTTCCTTGGCCAGCGCTTCGGTGGTCTGGAAGACGAACCGCGCTTCCTTCAGGTCGGCTTCGGCCCGACGCACGATGGCGGTTTGGTTGATGTCGACTTCGTCCGATTCGCTGTTGAGAATGCCGAGCCGGGCGCGGGTCTGGTTGACGAGCGCCTCGGCCTGTTTGAGGCGGAACTCATAGTCGGACTTCTCGAGCTCGGCAAGCGGCTGCCCGGCTTTGACCACGTCGCCCAGGTCGACATGGATCTTGGCGATCCGCCCGGCTACCCGGGGTCCGATGGTGGCCTCTTCTTCAGCCAACAATTCCCCGGTGGCCGAGACGGTCTCGGGGATAGCTTCTTGTTGAATTCGAACGACTTGGACTTCGGCTACGTCCTGCTCGGCGACGCTGTTGGCGGCGGCCGTGGACTCGTCGTAGGGGCCCGAACAGGCCGAAAGCAGAACAACGATTGTCGCGAAAGCGGCGATGGGCCTCATAAAAAGATGGCGTTGTGGGCGGAGAGCGTATTCTCGCATGGCGCGAGGCGGCGGCAAACGCCCACTAGACGGGAGGCGGAGCGGACGCCCCTTGGTTATCGGCGCGGCGAGGAAAAGTTCGAGCCGCTCAGAGGCGTTGGGCGGCGCGCTGGCGGCCAGAAAGGACGCATTGAGCGCGATGCACAGCAACAGGCCGTGCGGGCCACATGACGCCAGATCAGAGACGCGAGCCAGGAGCCGCTCGGGCGGTCGCGTCATCGCACGCCCCTAATGTGTTCGTTCGAGAGGTTCGCCCGCGGCCGCGGCGGGGCTGGGCTGGTCGCGCAACAGCAGCTTTCCGAGCAGATGGATGCTGTAGCCGAGGGCGATCGCGACGACGGCGTTCATCATCAACACGCCGCCGGCGGTGATCACGAACGAGGCCGCTTCCTCGCGGCGCATCAGATGCAGCCGCCGCCAGGTGCTCCAATCGAGCAGCGCCAAGCCCATCCAGGCGGTCACGCCCGCCAAGGCCGGCATCGGGATGCCCTCGATCCAATCCTTCGCAAAGAAGATGAATCCGACCAGGAACACCGCGTGGAGCAGATTCGACATGCGCGTCCGGCCGCCGCAGCGAATATTGGCGAGGCTGCGGGCGGGGATGCCCACGCTCATCGGAGCGCCGAACATGCCGCCGAACAGGTTGGCCATCGAGTAGGCGCCGAGCTCGGCGTCGGCGGAGGCTTGCTTGAGGCGCGAGCGCGTCCCGCGGAAGTGCTCGACGACGCGCGAAGTCACCAGCAGATTGACCGAAGTGACGACCGCCAGCGCAAATGCCTGGGGCAGGACTTCATAGACGTCGCGGGGCGCCCAGGCGAATCCCACGAACGGAGGCAACGTCTCTTGCAGCGCGCCGAGCTCCATGCCTTTCCAGCCGAAGACGGCGGCGATCGCGGCGCCCGCGATGACGCCGATCAGGGGAGCGGGTGAAACGGGATATTTGCGCCGCGCGGCGGCCGAAACGACAATCACAACGACGCCGATACAGAGCGAGGCGAAGTCCGTGTCGCCGAGGTTTTCGAAGACGCGAAAGACCTGCAGGATCATCGCGCCGCCGTGGTCGACGTGCAACCCGAAGATCGTGTCGAGCTGCGAGACGATCATCATGGCCCCGATGCCGCAGGAAAAGCCGGAGACCACGGCCAAGGGCAGCTTGGTGACGTGGCGGCCCAGCTTCATCACGCAGAAGCAGAGCATGAAGATCGAGGCGACGATCGACACCTTGGCCGCGCCGCCTAAGCCCTGGCGAGCGAACGCCGAGGCGATAAAGGGCACGGTGACGCTGGCCGTGCCGCCGATCAACACCGGATTGCGGCCGAACAGCACCAGCATCGGCGCCGTGAGGATCGAGGTGTAAACGCCCAAAATGGGCGGCAAGCCCATCAGCGAGGCGAGCGCCAGGCCGTAGGGCAGCGCGATCAACGAAGCGACGAAGCCTCCCATGGCGTCGCCGCCGAACGTCCTCCAACTATAGGACGGAAGGCGAAGCTTCAAATCGTGACCCCCGAGTCGTTCCAGTGCGCAGAGAAAGCCGCCGTCGCGGCCCGGACCAGCGCTCCGGGCCGCTCGGACAGGCAAGGAGCTACGATGCGACGACCTTCAAGAAGGCGACCTTGAATTTCTCCATCTCTTCGGGGGTTCCGATCGAGACGCGGTTCCACGTCGGCCACGAAGGCCACGGACGCCCGACGAAGATCTTCTCGTCGGCCATCTTGCTGATGAACTTCTCGACCGGCATCTTGGTGTCGACCATGAACTTGGTCGATTCCGAGGGCGTGTACTTGTAGCCGTGCTTGTCAAGGAACGCGAACAGATCCTTGCGGATCGCGGCGGTCTTCTTCTTGCGCGTCGGCACGAGCGTCTTGTCTTCGAGGCTGGTGGTGGCGGCGACCATGGAGGTCACCGGCATCGCGCCGGCGGACAGGCCCTTCATCTTGTCGAGGATGTCGGGGCGACCGTAGGCGAAACCGGCGCGCAGGCCGGCCATGCCGTAGATCTTCGAGAAGGTCCGCAGCACCAGCACGTCGTCGCCCTTCTTCACCAGGTCGCTGCCGAAGGGCTCGTCGCTGAGGTGAATGTAGGCTTCGTCGAGCATGAGAACGCAGCCCTTGGGCTTGTTCTCGAGGATGTAGACGACTTCGCTGCGCGCAACCGGAACGCCGGTCGGGTTGTTCGGGTTGCACAGGTAGATCATGCCGGCGTTCATCTTCTTCGCCTCGGCGACCATCGTCTTCGTGTCTTGCTTACCGTTCTTGAACAGCGGAACGCGAACGACCTTGGCATCGATATACTCGGCTGCGCGGGCGGCCGCTTCATAGCCGGGATCGGCGGTGACCAAGCCGCGCTCGGGCGACACGTTGGCGATGACGCCGTGATGCAGCGCAAGGCTCGAGCCCGGGTACGGAATCACGTTCTCCGCCGTGAGACCTTCGAGCTCGGACGCGGTGGCCATCATCTTGTAGGTCTCTTGATACTGATAGCGGTTGCCGTGCTTGGCGACCTTGATCAGCGCTTCGAGCGCGGCCGGCGCGGGCCCTTCCGCATACTCGTTGGCGTTGATTTTGACGGCGTCGACCGGCAAATCGCGTCCGAGGCTCGAGAGTTGCGCGAACGCCATCGACGCCTCGTTGTACATGGGCATCGTCGCGCCCGCGGTCAGCAGGGAGAGGATGCGGCCGAAGTGCCGCCGAGAGAAACCGCGCGCTGTAAAGTCTTCGATCTGTTTCCGATTGAGTTCCATTTTTTCCCCAGTCTTTTGTTTTCTCTTCTCACACATTCCGAGCGGGCCGTCGAGCTGTTCCAAGACGGCCCGCCCTTTTCACCTCAAGCCCGCCCTCGAAGGAGCGGGCCGCGGGCGAACTACCAAATGAAGCGCAGGCCAAGTTGGACGATGCGCGGGAAGTTCCGCTGCTGACCGACGACGCCGAAGGCGCCGTTGCCGAACTGCGTGTTCGGGCTGCCGAACTGCGGAGTGTTGAAGGCGTTGATGAACTCGGCGCGGAACTGCGCCTGATAACGCTCCATGACCGTGAAGCTCTTGAACAGCGACAAGTCCCATTGCGCCGTGCCGGGTCCTAGGTAGTTGATCGTTCGGCTCAGGTTGCCGAACTCGAAGCGGCTGACGCTCGAGAAGGCAGCCGGGTTAAACCAGCCGTCCAGCTTGTCGGTCGTCGAGCCTTCCACCGCCGGCGAGGAGCCGGTGGCGTCAGGCCGCTGACCGCGGTAGCCCAGCGGACTGTTCAAATTGTTGGATTGGCGCACCGCTATCGGGAAGCCCGACTGCAGCGTGCCGACCACGTTGATCTGCCAACCGCCGACGATGGCGTCCATCCAGGGGCCGGTGGCGAAAGCCTTGCCCTTGCCGAAAGGCAGCTCGTAGCTGCCCACCATGGTCCAGCGCAGCGGAGCGATGCTCAAATCGAGACCGCGCTCGGCCCCGAGGTCGTAGGGGTTCTGCGGCGCATCGGTGCGGTCGGAGAAGTTGTTGGAGTTCGACCAGCTCTGGTTGAACGATTTCGCCCAGGTGAAGGCCGACAACAGGTTCAGACCCATCGAGTAGCGCTTCTGGACGCGAATCGCGAGCGAGTCGTAAGAAGCGTCGTTGCGGTCGCCGTAATACTGCCGCACCTGATCGAACTGCGGGTAGGGCCGCAGCAACTGGTTCGCGGCCACCGTCGGACCGCCGATCACGCCCGTGCCGCCCGCGCTATAGAACGGGTTGTCGACGGCCTCGAGCAGTGCGTTGCCCTGATTGAAGAACGCCGGAGACAAGGCGTTGATGTTGAAGTAGCCCGAGCCGATCGAGCCGTAGTTGAGGCGCGAGGAGCGCGACCCGATGTAGGCCACCGTCAAGTTCATCGAGCCCGGCAGCTCACGCTGGATGTCGATCGAGAACTGCTTCACCAGGCCGCCGCGGCGGTCCGGATTTGCATAGCCGATCGTCGAGCCGATGCCCGTCAGCAGCCCAAGCGAGTTGCCGACCGGCTGCATCAGTCCGTTCGGGAACGGGTTGCTCAGGCTCGTCGCCGGCGTGAGTCCGCCGTCGTTCGAGCCGACGTAGGGAGTCGATTGGGTGTAGCCGATCGCGCCAACGCCTTCGGCCGAGTTCTCGATCCGCAGCGGAGCCCAGAAGTAGCCGACGCCGCCGCGGATGACGGTCTTGTCGTCGATCTTGTAGGCGACGCCGAACCGCGGTCCAAGGCGCATGCCCGTGTCGCCCTGCTCGGTCGGAGCGCCTTGGACGCCGGCGAATATCAAGCCGCCGGCCACCGTCTTGTCCGCGTTCGAGATCGGGTTCAACGCGGAGCGGTCGAAGTCAACGGTGAAGTTGTTGTTCTGTTCGCGCAGACCGGTCTCGTACTCGACGCGCAGGCCGAGGTTGAGAGTCAGCTTTTGGCTGACCCGAATGTCGTCCTGCACATACGTGCCGTAGTAGTTGATGTAGCTGAGGACCGGCGTCGTAACGTCGAGCCGGCCGTCACGGGCGAAGCCGAGCAGCAGGTTCGCCGCCTCGCTGCCCGTCCCGTCGCTCGTGCCGGGCGTGCGGCGCGTGAAGTCGTCGTCGAAGTTGAACACGCCGGCGCCGTTCGCACTGGGAGCGAAGAAATCCTGGTTGATCGTGCGGTAGTCGAAGCCGAACTTCAGGCTGTGCTTGCCGGCGAATTTCGAGACGCTCGTCAGCAGGTTGCGGGAATAGAACTTGGTGTCGTTCAAGTCCGCGTAGCCCACGCTCATGAACTGCTGCATGTTGTGCTCGGGGAACGCGGAGTATTGCTGAGCGGCGATGAAATCGCTCGAATAGCCCAAGTCAGCCGCTCCGAAGCCGCCCAGCGAAGCGATGTTCGTCGAGTAGTTCGGGAAGCGGTTGAAGCCCCAGCGCAGGCTGACGACGGTGGTTGCATCCGGCGTGTAGAGGGCGTTCACCTGCGTGGCGTCGACCTTGCGGTCGAGCACCCAGCCGTTGTTGGTGCCGGGGAAATTGCCGTGCGGCGGACCCGGCTCGCGGCTGACATAGTGCAAGTACGACGCATTCATGCGGAACTTCGGATGGAACTCGTGATCGAGCTTGAACGCCATCTGACGACCGCGGTCGCTGATCACCTGCTCGGAGTTGAAGTTCCGCCCGCCGTAGACCGACGCGGAAGAGGTCGGCGCGGCCCAGTACTGCGCCACTTTCGCGCCGATGGAGCTCATCCGGCTGGCGGGCAGCACATTGTTGGCGAACGCGGTGCGCGTGACCGTTCCGTCGGCCGCCTGCGTCGAAATCGGATCGAAAATCGTCCGCATCGAGCCGTCGGCGTTGAAGCTGTTGGAGAAGTCGCCCGACCGCTCGGCGAGCGTCGGAACGGAGAAGCCTTCCACCTGCGAGCTCTTCTGGTCATAGCCTTCCGCGGATACGTGGAAGAACGTGCGGTTGCGGCCGTCATAGAGCTTCGGAATCCAGATCGGGCCGCCCAACGAGCCGCCGTAGTTGCGGTAGGGGGTGTCGGGGCGCTCGCGGCCCGCGCGGTTGTTGAAGAAGCTGTTCGCCATCAACTCCGCTTCGCGCATGATGCCGAACGCAGTGCCGTGCAGCACGTTGGTTCCCGACTTGAGCGTCGTATTGAACGTGCCGCCGCCGGTGCGGCCCATCTCCGCGTCATAGGTGTTGGATTGAACCTTCACCTCCATCACGGCCTCGATGGTCGGGATGATGATGGCGCGGTTCTGCGCGTCGGTGATCGGCACGCCGTCCAGGTAGTAGTTGTTGCCGCGCACCGGACCGCCGGCGATGGTGATCATCGACGAGCCCGACTGATCTTGCATGCGGTTGAACTGCGGGTTGCCGCTGGGAATGACGCCGGGCGTGACGACCGACATCATGAACGGGTTGCGGCCCGAGTTCGGCAGGTCCGCCAACTTCTGGTTGTCGAGCACCGTGCCGCCGGACGCGGTGGCGCTCTCGATGACAGGCGCCTGCTCGGTCACCGTGACGACCTCGGTGACCTCGCCGACTTCCATCTTGACGTCGGCGTCAATGATCTGTTGCGTGCCGACGACAACGCCGGACTGCTCGAATACCTTGAACCCCGGCGACTCCGCCTTGAGCTTGTAGGTCGCGGGTTCGATGCTGGTGAACGTGTAAAGGCCGGCTTCGTTTGAAACCGTCGTGCGCGCCACGGACGTGGCGGCGTTGGTAAGCGAGACGGTCGCGCCGGGAATGGCGGCTCCGGTTGAATCGACGATCTGTCCGCGGACAGCGCCCTGATAAGACTGAGCGAAGAGCTGCGCCGCAAACAGCGCGCTCATCAGACCGACCGTTAAGGCTAGTCGGACATGTGAAATAGTCGACGCGCCTGTAGACCCCGAACGGCGCGTTCTCAAACGACCAGCGAAATACCCGATCATTCCTGTTAACTCCTCAAAGAAGCGTGTGCGATCGCCCGATAGACGGAATGCGCCCGCCGACTGAAGGTCGACGCGACAGCGGAACCGCACGGGCTTGCAGGCGTGCTCGAGAGAGATAGAACCCTCGGACGGCCTTGCAATCCGACACCTAGTCCCAAAACAGACTGCTCGGAAGCGCCGAGCCGCAGCCTTCAAGGGATGCTGATTTTCAAACGGAGAACAGGTGACTCGCTTCTTGGGAGTCGGGAGAATCAGTCCGCGCCCGCCCCTGGGGCGTGGACTTACATTGATTCTCGGAGCGTAGCATAGGCCCCGAATCAGGTCTAGCGAATTATCCGAATGCGACGCATAAACAATTCCTATTGGGCCTGTCCGCAGTCAATTGCAGCGGAGTTCATACTGAGAACGCTCGACGTGTTTAGACCGTTCAAAGGAAGGCGCCTGATCGTGTTCGCTTGTGCGTTGGCGTTGTCGACGGCGATTGCGCGCAGCCAATCGAATTCCTTCGAGGAGCGGGTCGCGCAGGCGCATGCGCTGCTCGACCAAGGCCAGGTTGCGACGGCGCTCTCGCAATTCGAGCGGTTGTTGCGCGAGCGACCGGATGCGCCTCCCGCTTTGTTCGGCAAGGCCGCCGCTCTGCTCGAAAGGGGACGCAACGCCGAGGCGCGGAAGATCTTCGATGCGCTCGAGCGCATCGATCCGAGCGACTTGGGCGTACAGATGTATCTGGCGCGGCTGGCGATGACGGCCGGCGACGCGGGTGAGGCGCGGCGGCGGCTCGCCAAGCTGCGTTCGGCCGCGCCCTACTCCGACTTGCTCCACTTGCAGTTGCTCGAATGGGCCTTCCAGAGCGGCCTCGACGAGCTGGCGCTCCAGCAGGGGGAGTTTTTGCTCAAACTGCCGCTGCCCGACGCTCAGCGCGCACGGGCGTCCTACCTGGCCGGGCTGCTCCTGTTGCGGCAAGGACGTCGCGACGAAGGGCTCTCACAACTGCAGGCGGCAGTCGACCACGCGCCGACTGAACAAGCCTATTGGACGGCCCTGCTGGCGACCGAAGGGGCGAGCGACATCGCCGACGTTCCGGCGGAGTCGCTGGAGCGGGCGCTGCGGCTGTTTCCGGATTCGCCCGAGCTGTTGGGGCTGAAAGCGTTGCGCGAGATCAGTCTCGAGCGCTTGGATGAAGCCCGCAAGATCGAAGCGCGCCTGCGCGAATCGGATCCGTTGCAGGCGGACTTGTTGCTCGGCAGAATCGAGCTCGAATCGCTTCATTTCGACGCGGCCGCCGCGGCGTTCGAGCGCGTCGTGGAAAAGAGTCCGGCCGATGCGCGCGCGCGCCGTGATCGCGGCGTCGCACTAGCGAGACTAGGCCGCGCCGACGAAGCTTTGGAGGCGCTGCGGTCAGCGTTCGCCATCGACCCCGCCGATGCCAAGACATTGTTCGAAACGGCACGACTGTTGACCGAGCTCAACCGTCCGGCCGAGGCCGCTGCGCCGCTCGAAGCGTTGCTCAAGCAGCCGAACTCCGACAGCCGAGCCGCTTACTTGATGTTTCGGGTCCAAACGATGCTCGGTCACGAAGAAGAAGCGCGCAAGTGGCGCGAGCGTTTTGCGGCGGATCGCTGAGGGGATCGATCAGACGATTTGCGGCTTGACCACCGCGATGCCCAGCGGCGCAAGCTCGCGCACGAGTCGCTCGAATTGGTCGTCGTCCCGGTACAACCCGACAATCGCTCCGCCCGAGCCCGCGAACTTGGCGCTGGCGCCGACGGCTCGAGCCGCTCGGACCATTTGCAAGTTACCTTCGCTCAACCGGAAAATGCTCGCTCGCAGGTCGAAGTTCTCATCGATCAGCTCGCCTAGCCGCTGCTGGTCGCCCGCTTCGAGAGCTTCGCGGCCCTCCGCCGCGATGGCGGCCCAGCGCTTCATGCCGGCAATGACGGCGGGATCGCCGGAGTCGAAGCGCGCACGCATATTGTTGTGCAGGACCTCGGTGCCCTCGCTCAGCGAGGTGCGGTAGGCGACGTAAACGCCGCGCAGCTGGCCTGGGTCGAGCGGCCGATAGTCTCCGTATTTGCGCGATTCCATCAATTCGCGCGCAAAATCCATGAACACCAGGCCCTCGTAGACCTGGATCACTCGATCTTGAAGACCGGCGCTGACGCCCAGCTCGCGCGTCTCGGTCTCGAGCGCCAGGTTCGCTTCGGTTTCGGGCGAAATCTCTACGCCGAAATACTGCTTGAGAGCTCGCAGGGCGGCGATGATGATGGCGCTCGATCCGCCCATTCCGAGGCGCAACGGGATGGTCGACTCGTATTCGATTGTGAAGTTGCGATTGGGCAGCTCGACGCCCTGCTCGGCGCAGTAGTCGCTGAAACGCATCAGCAGCGCCTGAATGATGCGGATGCCGCCGTAGTAGCCGCGCCAACGCGTCGACTCTCGCATCTCATCGAGGCTTTCCCATTCCGGGATGTCGGCCTTTGAGGCGCTGATGGTCAGCCTTGCGCTGGGGTAGAGCAGGACCCTAGCGCGGAAGTTCTTGAAAACAAAAGAGATGGTCTTCCCGTAATAGCCGTCGCTGGGATTCCCGAGCAGACCGGCGCGGGCGTACGCGTAGGTTTCGATCATTGTGAGGAGGCAGGCGGCCGCTTTTCGGGGCGCATGAACGCCCAGCACATGCCGTAGGCGATCAGTCCGGGGCTGAACGGCAGCAGCGAGGCGCCGGTCCACAGGGCGCGAACCAGCTTGGGATCCTTGTGAAAATAGCGCGCGACGCCGCCGCACACGCCGGCGACCTTACGGTCATCCTGGGCGCGGCGCAGGCGGCGCTTGATCGTTACCGACGCGTCGCCGCCGGCCGGAGTCGTTGCCCCGCAGCGCCGGCAGAACAGGTCTTCCATCTCGAGGGGAAAGCTGCAACGCGCGCAGAACATCTCGCGCCTGAGATTACCGCAGCCCCGGGATGCGCGCAAGAGGCTCGCGGACCAGCGGCGCTATCAATCTTTGTCGACCGCGTCCTTTATGTCTTTGCCGGCGTCTTTCACGTCGTCCACTACATCGTCGGCGGCCTCCCCGGCTTTCTCCATAGGGCCGTCATTGCTGTCGCACGCGACGACCCCAAGCAGCGAGGCGAACAACAGACCACACAGAAATCGTCGTCTCATCTCTTCCTCCATCGCCCGGCTCAATCGCCGGTAAGGTTGGCAGAGTCCGCCCGCCCGGAAGGTGTTACTTACTCGGTGGAGCGAGCGCGACGCAGCGGCTGCGGTAGCATATTCGGGAACGGTTTCGCCTACGATTTCGTAGAACTAGCGAGACCGCCCCACAGGAGGGCCGTGAGTGCCGATCAGCGACGATTTACTGGAGATATTGTGCTGTCCGAAGACCAAAGTCCCGGTCGAGATGCTCTCGGCTGAAAAGCTCGAGAAGCTCAACGCGGCTATCGCGGCGGGCGGCGTGAATTACGTGGACGCCAGCGCCGTCGATCAGCCGTTGCAAGAGGGTCTGATCACCGAAGACGGCCAGACCGTCTATCGCATCGACGACGACATTCCCGTGATGTTGATCGACAAAGGCATCGCGACGGCCCAAATCGCCGATTGGCCGCGCTGAGGCGCAAGGAGGAAAGCCGGTGACCGGATGGGAAGCGCTGATTTCGACCCTCGGGCTGTCATTTACCTCCGGCATCAACCTCTATGCGACGGTGCTGGTCGTCGGATTGGCGCACCGCTACGGCCTGATCGACACTCTGCCCTCGGGCCTGGACGTGCTATCGAACCCTTGGGTGTTGGGGCTGGCGGGCGTCCTCTACGCGCTCGAGTTTTTTGCCGATAAGATCCCGTTCGTCGCGACGATCTGGGACGGATTCCACACGTTCATCCGCCCGCTGGGGGCCGCGTTCATCGCCTTGGGCACGGCCCAACAGTTCGGCCCTCTAGGCCAGGCGCTCGCTGTACTGGTCGGCGGCTCGGTGGCGCTCGGCACACATTCGACCAAGGCCGGCTTCCGGATGCTGGCCAACACCGCCCCCGAACCCACGACGCACTCGTTGATCAGCATCGCCGAGGACGTCGGCGTGGTCGGGCTGACGGCGCTGGTGTTTGCGAATCCCACGGCGGCAGCGGTCGTCCTGGCGGTCCTGATCGCTCTCATGATCTGGCTCACGCCGTTGATTTGGCGGACGTTGCGGTTCTTGATGAGCTGCTTCTGGGGAATGCTCTCGGCGTCGCTCGGCATGCACCCGGAACCGTACGCGATCTTGCCGCGCTGGTTGCGCGAAGAGCTCGATAAGGAAGGCGCGGCGTCAGAGGCGCGAGCCTATCGCGGCTATGCGAGGACGAACGCCGGCGGTCCTCGCCTAAGCGTCGGCTACCTCGTGCTTACGCCCGATCGCGCCTGGTTCGCCCGCGAGGGCTGGTTTCGCAACAGCCTGAGGCCGATCGGGTCCGCGAACGCGCTGGTGATCGAGGGAGGCGTGATTTGCGACGCCGTCGTGGCGCGAGATCCGTCCGGGCGCGAAGCGCGGGTCTCGATCGCCAAACACTGGTCCGGACGGCTGCGGCGCGAGAGCGGATTCTCGCCCTCGGGCATGGCGACCGCTTAGTCCCGCCAGTGCGCGGAGCTACTAGGCCCGCGGACGCGCGAATCGCGGTCCGGTTGTACGCAATGCTCCCATGGCCTTGTAAGACTTTCGTGGCGAGCGCGTGCGGGCGAAATCAACTAAGCTTCTTCGTTTCAGACGGTTATGTCACCCCGGGGCGACGTCAGCGCTAGGTACTCACCCAACGGCTACTAGGAATACGACCCACCACAACCGGGAGGTCTCCGAGTAGGCCGGAGCGCAAACCCGCTGATAGACTGAGGTCACATTACAGAGAGATTTGACCCAAGCGCGGCTCAACCTTCCTCGGCAAAAAAGTCTTCTCCCGTCGCGCCTCGCGTCACGTCCCCAACCAACCGGCAAAAAGCGCCGCGGTCGAGTTTCTCGGCCGCGGCTTTTTTATTGGACTCATTCGAAAACGACGGTTTTGTTCCCGTAGACCAGAACGCGGTCCTGCAGATGCGACCGGACGGCGCGGGCGAGCACGAGCTTCTCCAGGTCGCGCCCTTTCCGCACCAGATCGGAGACGGCGTCGCGATGCGAGCAACGTACCACGTCCTGCTCGATGATGGGACCTTCGTCGAGCTCGCGGGTCGCGTAGTGCGCGGTGGCGCCGATGAGCTTCACTCCCCGTTCGTAAGCGCGGTGGTAAGGCTTGCCGCCGGTAAACGCCGGCAGGAACGAGTGGTGGATGTTGATCACCGGGACGCCGACCCGCTCGAGAAACTCCGGATTCAGCACTTGCATGTAGCGCGCTAAGACGACCAATTGGACGTCGAACTCGCGCAGCAGCTCGATCTCGGCTTGCTCTTGCTCGCGCTTGTTCTCGTTCGAGATGGGAAAGACTCGAAACTGCACGCCAAAGCTCTCGGCCACGCTGCGCAGGACCGAATGATTCGAGATGACGACCGGAATCTCGCAGTCGAGCTCGCCCGCCCGATGGCGCCACAGCAGATCGACCAGGCAATGGTCGTACTTCGAGACGAAAATCGCAGCCTTCTTCTTGCTTTCGGCGTACTCCAGCCGTCGCGTCATGTCGAAGCGGTCGCCGACCTCCTCGATGGCGCGCTCGAGCGCGGTGCGGTCGGTGCGCAAGCTCGAAAGGTCGAAACGGATGCGTTGGAAGAACAGACCCGGCCTCTTGGTCGGTGTGCTGATCGGCGTCGAGGATGTTGCAGCCGTGGCCGTAGAGCGTTTGCGCCAGGGCGGCGACCAGGCCCGGGCGGTCCGGGCACGAAACGAGCAGCGTGGCGATCTGCGGAGCCGCGGTCAACCCGGCAGTGTAGCAATGGGTCTCCGCAAGAATCCCGGCAGCTCGCCGACGTGATCGACAATTGCGAGGGGCTCGAATCGCCGCAGCTCGCCGGCCGAGGCGACGCCCGACAGAACACCGATGAAGGCGAACCCGGCGCGCCAAGCCGCCTCGCCGTCCACGACGCTGTCGCCGACATAGACTACATCAGCCGGGCGCAGCTCGAGGCGTTCGACGGCCGTCTTCAGCCCTTCGGGGTCGGGCTTGAGGCGGCTGACGTCGTCGCCGCCCACCACCACCTCGAAGCGCTCGAGCAGACCTTCCCGCGCCAGCACGTCCACGATGCGTTGACGCCACTTGGTCGACACGACTCCGAGGCGCAGACCGCTGTCGTGGAGCTGTTTGACCGCATCGGCCGCGGGGTCGAGCATGCGAGTCCAGTCCACCATGATGCGGTCGGAACGACGCCTCCAGTGCTCGCGGAATTCATCGGCTCGGGCGCGATGCTCCTCGCCCGCGACCAGCGCCAGAGACTCGGGGATCGACATGCCGATCGTGCGGCGGATCGCGTCAGACTCGGCCGCGGGCAGGCCCAGCCCCGCGAGGCCGGCGTTGAAGCACGAGATGATCGCATCGGACGAGTCGGCGAGGGTGTAGTCGAAGTCGAAAAGCGCCGCCTGGAATCGCGGTCTCACGCTCTTAGTCCGGCAGATCGATCGAGCCAAGAGCCACCACGCGGCGGTCGCGCTGGTCCTGCGCGAACGCCACCAGACGAAGCTTGGCGCGGTTCCAACCCGGGTCGAGCTCGATCACTTGATCGAAGCTCGCGGCCTTGCGCGCGGCGCCCAGCTTGTCGAGATGACGCACGACGCCGACGTGCTCGAGCCGGCGGCCTTGGTTCTCTCCATGGGCGACGTCGCTGGCCAAATCGTCTTCGACCAGAGCCAAGTAGACGTCGCAGCCGCCCGTGCGCGGCGGCTCCGGCAGCTCGACGGCGACCCGCAGGCGATCGTCCACGATCTCGCCCGCACGCAAGCGCAGCGGCTGTTTCGGCTCGCGCAGGGCGGCCTTGATCGCTTTGCGCATCACCTTGGGGTCGCTGCCGACAAACTCATACGTGCCGTCGACGATCGCCTGGGGCGTGTAGACGCGCGTCGGCCAGCGCATGCTGTACCAGCTCTGGCGCCTGCTGAAGCTCGCGTCCGAGAAGGGGTCGACCCAACCCTGGCGATTCCAGTAGTCGACGTGCTCGCTCAGCACATACAGGCGCGCGCCGTCGACCGGCTGCGTCCGGTGCAACTCGATGAGCAAGCCGTCGGCGGGCGGGCAAGACGAACAACCTTCCGAGGTGAACAGCTCGACCAGCACGGGCGTCCCCTGCGCGCTTCGATGCGGCGTCGGCTCGGGCGTCGGCGGCAAACAGCGGGGCGCAACAGGCGGCGATCAACAGCAGCGTCCGAATCATGGCGACTCTCCGCTATTGTTTCGCATCGTCAGCCTGGAGCGTTACGGTTCGTTGTCGTTTGCAGTCGATCTCTCGGCCGGGACGAGGTCGGCCTTATACTCAAATCAAAGTCGGAGGTCGTCGTGATGCGTGTGGCCGATCAGCCTTTGAAGAACGTCGAGCAGTGGGACGACTACGTCCAAACCCGTTACCGCGCCGATCGACAGCAAGACGAATTCCGTTCGTACGACGACGCCCCCGCGGGCGTCAAAGAGCTTTACCGCCAGAACCACGAGAACCAGACCCTGGAGCTGGTGCGAGCGAAGCACGAAGAGTACCTGCCGCCGCGGCGCGAGACATCGACGATGTGGGAGGCCCTCGAACGCCTCAACGGGCTGGTCGACGACAGCGACCCCGACACCGACCTGCCGCAAATCGCTCACGCCATGCAAACGGCGGAAAAGATTCGACGCGACGGCCATCCCGACTGGATGCAGCTTGTCGGGCTGATTCACGATACGGGCAAGATGCTGTGCTTTTTCGGCGAAGAGCAGTGGGCCGTCGTCGGCGACACCTTCCCCGTGGGGTGTCCGTTCTCCGACAAGATCGTCTATCCCGAGTATTTCGCCGACAATCCCGACGTGCGGCGGCCCGAGCTGCAAGCCGGCCTCGGCATCTACGGACCCGGCTGCGGGCTTGACCAGGTCTACATCTCCTGGGGGCACGACGAATACATCTACCGCGTCGTGCGCGACTCGAAGATTCCGGCCGAAGGTCTGGCGATGCTGCGCTACCACTCCTTCTACCCCTGGCACCGGGAAGGCGCGTACATGGAGCTGACGAACGCGGAAGACCGCCGGCTGCTGCCGTGGGTGCGCGAGTTCAATCAGTACGATCTGTACTCGAAGAGCGATGCGGCCCCCGACGTGGCGGAGCTAAAGCCCTACTACCAGGGCCTGATCGCGAAGTATCTGCCCGACCAAATCGTCTGGTAGCTCGCCTAGAGCGCGAACGCGACGTACTCGTCGCCTGAGTTCGATTCGCCTTTGCCGCCCCCGGCCGCGATCACGACGAATTGTTTGCCATTCACCGAATAGGTGCACGGCGTGGCGAAACCGGCCGCGTTGAGCTGCGATTCCCATAGCGTCTCGCCCGTCTCGGCGTCGAAGGCGCGCATCTTCTTGTCGTAGGTTCCCGCCATGAAGACGAGCTTGCCGGCCGTAGCGATCGAGCCGCCGTTCGAGGGGGTGCCGGTCTTGGGGAGGCCCTGCGCGGTCAGCTCGGGGTACTCGCCGTTGACAACGCGCCAAGCGAAATCGCCGGTTTCGAGATCGACCGCGGTCATGTAGCCCCAGGGCGGCTTGATGGCCGGGTAGCCGTTGGGGTCGCGCAGCCTGACGCGCTCGGGCAGCGAGTATTCGAAGGGCTTATCCGGCGGGGCCTTCTCCAAGCGGATGCGGTTCGAGCTTTCGTCCGAGCCCGCGAACACCATGTTCAGCTCCGGGCTATGGCAACAGCCGCCCCACAGGCATCCGCCGCGAAAGCCCGGGTGAACCAAAGTGCCGCGCAGGCTGGGCGGGGTGAAGATTTTGCCGTGGTCGGTCCTGGCCAACAGATCCTTGCCGTACTTTTCGGCTTCCGGCGAGATCTTCGAGATCTGCGATTCGTCAAAGAACGTGCGGCTGAGCGGCTTCGGCTTGACCGGGATGGGCTGAGTCGGCCACAAGCTCTCGCCGGGAATTTCGGATTTCTCGATCGGAACCTCTTCCACCGGGAAGATGGGCTTGCCGGTCTCGCGGTCGAAGAAGAACACGAAGCTTTGCTTGGTGACCTGGCAAACGGCGTCGAAGGTCCGTCCGCCCTGCGTCATCTTGATGAGCGCGGGCTGGGCGGGCAGGTCGTAATCCCAAACGTTGTGGTGGACGGTCTGATAGTGCCAAATGCGCTCGCCGGTCTCGGCGTTGAGCGCGAGGACGCAATCCGCGAACAGGTTTTGCCCGAGGCGATCGCCGCCCCAATAATCGAACGCCGGCGAGCCGGTGGAGACGAACAGCCAGCCGCGCTCGGCGTCGAGACTCATTCCGGCCCAGTCGTTGGTTCCGCCGACGCGCTTATAGGCGTCTTCCGGCCAAGTTTTATAGCCGAACTCGTTAGGCCGCGGCGTCGTGTGGAAGATCCAACGGCGCTCGCCGGTCCGCGCGTCGTAGCCGCGAATGTGGCCCGGCGCCGCCGGATACGGTCCCTCGCCGCCGCCCCCGCCGACCATGATGATGTCTTTGTATGCGACCGGTGGACTGGTGAGCCGGTAGGAGAGGCCCTCCATGTCGTGGTCGAAGTTCTTCGAAAGGTCGACGACGCCGGCTTCGCCGAACGCGGGGTCAAGCTCTCCGGTCTTGGCGTCGAGACAGTAGAGCTGGTCGCGCACAGGGGCGAAGATGCGCGTCTGTTCGCCGTCTTCGCTTTGCCAGTAGCAGAGGCCGCGTCCGACGCCCGCCGAACGCCGGCCGGCGGGGCGTCCCGCTTCGTGGTCGAAGGTCCACAGCAGCTCGCCGCTGGCGGCGTCGAGCGCCTGCACCTTGAGCCGCGGCGAGAACAGGTACATCTTGCCGTCGACCACGATGGGCGTCGTCTCAATGGTGGTCTGCGGCCTGTCGCTGGCGTCGCCGCAATTGTGGACCCAGGCGACTTTGAGATTCTTGACGTTCGAACGGTTGATTTGATCGAGAGGAGCGAAACGGCCCGCCCCGGCGTCGCCGCCGTAGTGACTCCACTGCCAGTCTTCAGTCGCGGGGCTTGCAGCCCTCGCCCCCAGAGTGGTCGCGGCTATCGTGGCCAGGAACGCGCGCCGATTGTGCTGAATCTTCATTGCTTTCGCCATGTCAAGACGCTGGTAAGGTCCAGTTGAGTTACCCGCTAACGGTAGGTTTTGTCGTCCACCTTGCTTAGATCGACCGAGTCGTCGAAGACGCCGAGTGTGATGATCGCGAAGGTGAAGACATTCGTGTCGGGCTCGAGATGCCCGCCGAAAGCGTCGTCGCCCGTCGTCATCGTCATATGCGCATGGACGCGGCCGTCGATGATGTAGCCGTTCACGCTGACGATGTCCGCCGGCGCGGTGCGGTCCTGGACGTACTTGTTCTGCGAGGGAAAAGTGCGGTTGCTGACCGCATGCACCTGGTAGTTGCGGACCGAGCCGATTCCGGAGAGAATCACCGCGTTCTTGATGCCCTCCTTTTTCACCAGGTCATTGATGCCCGCCAGCAAGTCGGCCTGATACTTGAACCGAAAGACGACCACGCGCTCGAATTGGCCGGAGATCGCATAGGCGTCCGGCACGTCCGGGCTGTTGGGCTTGGTGTCGTCGTATTCGGTGGTGGGGTGGTACTTCTCGGTGTAGCTCTTTTGGGCGACAGCGGACCCGGCGACGAGGCACGCGCTCAGCAGCAGACGTACGGCGGTTTGCATAGGGCTGGATTGTAGCGAAAAAGCTTCGGACGGACGGCGCTCAAAGCCCGCCGTCGAGGGCGGCGAGGCGGAAGACTTGGCCGCCCGGCGCCTGGAAGTAGAAGCGCGTGGGATCGGGAAAGTCCACTCTCGTCACACCGAAGTCCTCGAGCCGATCTCGCAACTCTCTAGGGTCTTCGACCTTGATCTCGAGCCAAGGCGCTTTCAAATACTCCGGCTCCGCGAGCGCCTGGTCGGCGTCGACGAAGAACAGTCCCAAAACGGTTCCGTCGTCAAACTCGTACAGGTCCAGGTCAGGGAAGGGCGTCTGCGGCAATAGCTTGCAGCCCAACAGGTCTTCGTAGAACTCCCGCGCCTGTTCGCGTTTCGAGTGCGGCAAGTGCATTTTGAGGTGATCGCCGAAACGCGCCATGGCGAGATTCTCTCACGGCGAGTGATAAAATTCAGCGCTATGGCCCGCGTTTTCGGCGACGACGATCTCGCGTTTTGGGAGGAGAACGGCTACGTCGTCCTGCGCAACGCCGCGCCGCCCGCGATGCTCCAGGCCGCCATCGACGCGACCTGGGAGTTCCTGGCGATGGACCCCTCCGACCCCGAGACCTGGTATCGCAAGCCCGAGCGCCTCAACGGCATGGCGGAGCTCAACGGCGCCGGCATGGTCGAGATGTACAACCATCCCGCGCTGTGGGCGATTCGCCAGACGCCGCGGATTCACGCCGCGTTCGCCGACTTGTGGGAAACCGAGCGCCTGTGGGTCACGATCGATCGCGTCAACTTCAACCCGCCCAACCGGCAGGGACTCGGAGTTCAAGGGCTTCATCCACTGGGATATCGACACTTCGCTCGACCCGCTGCCGTTCGATCTGCAAGGCGTGCTCAGCCTCACCGACACGCCGTCGGGCTCGGGCGGCTTCCAGTGCGTGCCCGGCATGCCCAAGATGCTTCCGCAGTGGCGCAAGACGCAGCCGCCGGACCGCAACCCGCATCGACCGGACGTGACGGGCTTGAATGTAGAGACGGTTCCGACAAGGGCGGGGGACCTGATCATCTGGAACAGCCAACTCGCCCACGGCACGAGCCCCAACAGCGGCTCGACGCCGCGTTTCGCGCAGTACATTTCGATGTCGCCCGCGCAAGAGTCGAACGAGACGGCCCGCCGCTGGCGCATCAACTCGTGGATGCACCGCATCGCGCCCGAAGGAAACGCCTTTCCGGGCGATCCGCGCGGGTGGGAGCGCAAGCACGGCACGACCGCCGCGCTGACGCCTCTGGGCCGGAAGCTGCTCGGCCTCGACCTGTGGGACGAGAACATCGTTGCGAGCGACGGCGCCGGCGAGATGGCGCTGGATCAGAAGACCGGCCGCCATCGCGCGACGCCCGGCTTCGCCAGCTAGCCCTTCGACGGCTAGACTGTTCACGTGACGCCCCGCCGGCTGCTGTTCCGTTCCTTGTCGTATTACAAGGGGGTCAATGCCGCCGTGGCCTTGGGCGTGGCGGTCGGGGCGGCCGTTCTGGCGGGGGCGCTGCTGGTCGGCGATTCCGTGCGCGGCAGCCTCCGCGACCTGACGCTCGACCGGCTCGGCGCAATCGATCACGCTCTGGTCGGCGAGCGCTATTTCCGCGAGGCCCTCGGCCCGGAGGTGGACGGCGTGCCGGCGATTCTCACGCGCGGCAGCGTCGAATCGGCCGACTCCGGCGCTCGCGCCACTCGCGTCAGCATGCTCGGCGTCGACGAGCGGTTTTGGAACCTCTACGACGGGACCGCTCCGGAATTAGGTCTCCGCGACGCCGCAATCAACCAGTCGCTCGCGCGCGAGCTGGGAGTCTCCGCAGGCGGGGCCGTGCTGCTGCGCTTCCAGACCGACACTCTGGCGCCGAGCGAATCGGTGATGGGGCGCAAGACCGATAACGTGCGGACCTTGCGTCTGACGGTCAAGCAAGTTCTGCCGGACCGCGGCCCGGGGCGTTTTGGACTTTCGCCCAGCCAGCAACTGCCGCTCAACGCTTTCGTTCCATTGGCCGCGCTGCAGCGAGCGCTGGACCGTGAGAGTCAAGCCAACGCGCTGTTTGTCACGTCGTCGCCGGATGCGGTCGAGCAGGCGAACGCGGCGCTCGCGGAGCACTTGCAGCTCGAAGACCTCGAGCTGAGCCTGCGGACGATCGACGACTCCCTCGCGCTCGAGACGGGCCGCATCGTGCTGGAGCAATCGACCTCCGACGCGGCTGTCGAGGCGGCCGAAAGCGCCGGCTTGGCGCCCCAGCCGGTGCTCACCTACCTCGCCAACTCGATGTCGGTCGGCGAAAAGAGCGTCCCCTATTCGACGGTCACGGCGATCGGGGGCGAGCCGGAGCTGACCTTGACCAGCGGCCAACCGGCCCCGCCGCTCGCCGGGGATGACATTTACCTCAACGACTGGGCGGCTCGCGACCTGGGCGCAAAGGCGGGCGACCAAGTTCGCATGACCTATTACGTGATCGGCGACCGCGGCGCGCTCGACACCGCCGAGCACGCGTTCGCGGTCAAGGGCGTCATCCGCCTCCAAGGGCTGGCGGCCGACCGCGACCTGGCCCCGCGATACGAAGGCATGAGCGACGTCGAGCGGATAGGCGACTGGGACCCGACATTCCCGGTCGATCTGAGCAAGATCCGGCCAATCGATGAAGATTACTGGAAGCGCTATCGCACCGCCCCCAAGGCCTTCGTCTCGCTGGAGACCGCGAAGCGGCTCTGGACCAGCCGCTTCGGGCAACTGACGTCGATCCGGCTGAACGGCGGTTTGGACAAGGCCGACGCCTTCGCAGCCGCCTTTCTCGAACGGCTCGATCCGGCGGCGGTTGGGCTCGTGTTTCAACCGGTCAAGCAGCAGGGCCTCGCCGCGTCTTCGGGCGCCACGGATTTCTCCGGTCTGTTCATCGGCTTCAGCATGTTCTTGATCGCCGCCGCCGCGATGCTGGTGGTGCTCTTGTTCCGTTTGGGGGTCGAGCAGCGCGCCAAGGAAGTGGGTTTGCTGCTGGCTGCCGGGGAACGCGTGAAAGCGGTCCGCCGCCTGCTCGTCGCCGAGGGCGCGATCGTGGCCGCCGTCGGATGCCTGATCGGCTTGCCTCTCGCGGTGGGCTATGCGGCCTTGATGATCTATGGGCTGCGGACTTGGTGGAGCGCGGCGGTCGGCGGCTCGTTCCTCGAGCTTCACGTCACGCCCGTCAGCTTGATCGCGGGAGTCGTGGGCGCGTTCGTCCTGATGCTTGTCTCGATCTGGTTCAGCGTGCGCAAGCTCGGCAAGTTGAGCCCGAGGGCGTTGTTGTCAGGCGTCGTCGAAGACTCGACGGCGCGCGAAAAGAAAACTTCCGCGCGGCGGCCGCGCATCGTCGCTTGGACGTCGTTGCTGCTGGCCCTCGGGCTGATCGCCGCCAGCCTGACGTCGGACGCCGTCCCGGCCGAGGCCGGGTTCTTTGGCGTCGGGACGCTGCTGTTGATCGCGATCCTGGCGTTCTTCCGCGCCCGGCTGCTGGTTCCCCGCCGCGGCGACCTCGACCCCAACGCCGCGGCTCGCCTGTGGCGGCTCGGCGCGCGGAACAGCGCTCGCTTCCCGACGCGCAGCGTCTTGTCGGCGGCGCTGGTGGCCAGCGCGGTGTTCGTGATCGTGACCGTGGCGGTCAACCGTCACGATGTCTCGTCCAAAGAGCCCGATTTCCACTCCGGCGACGGCGGCTTCCGGCTGATTGCGCAGTCGGATCTGCCTTTGCACCAAACCCAGCTCGACGAGGTTCAACTGGGCGACGCCAAGGTCTATCCGCTCCGTGTGAAGCTCGGCGACGACGCCAGTTGCCTCAACCTCTACCAGCCCAAGGACCCGACGTTGCTCGGAGCGCCGCAGGCGCTGATCGAGCGCGGCGGTTTCGCCTTTCAATCGAGTCTCGCCGAGACCGACGAAGAGAAGGCCAACCCTTGGCTGCTGCTCGACAAGGAATACCCCGACGGCGAGATCCCGGTCTTCGGCGACGCCAATTCGGTCATGTGGATCCTGCACCTGGGCCTCGGCCAAACTCTCGATGCCGAGGACGAGCAGGGCCGTCCCCGCAAGCTGCTGATCGCGGGTTTGCTCTCGAGCTCGATCTTTCAATCCGAGCTGGTCGCGTCGGAGGAGAACTTCCTCGGCTTGCGTCCGAACCACAGCGGCTTCAACATGCTGCTGATCGACACCGCTGACCCGTCCGTTGGAACCCAGCTCGAAGAGCGTTGGGCCGACCTGGGATTCGACGCCACCCGCACGGCGGATCGACTCGCCGGCTATCTCGTCGTCGAGAACACCTACTTGAGCACGTTTCAAACTCTGGGCGGACTCGGCTTGCTGCTCGGCACGCTCGGTTTGGCCGTCGTGATGGTGCGGAACGTAGTGGAACGCCGCGGCGAGCTGGCGCTGCTGCAGGCGATCGGCTTCAAGAGGGCGGCGATCGGCCGCCTCGTGTTCGCGGAGAACGCGTCCCTGTTGATTTTCGGAGTCGCGGCGGGCACGATAGCGGCGTTGCTGGCGGTCGCGCCCCACCTGCTGAGCGGTCAAGCGCGGACGCCGTGGCTCTCACTCACCTTGACTCTGGCCGCGGTCGTCGCGGTCGGTCTTATCGCGGGGGTCGTCGCCGTCAGGCATTCGCTGGCTCAGCCGCTGCTGCCCAGCCTACGGCGCGAATAGGGCCTACTGCTTGACGCGTTTGACTTTCTTGGGCAGGTCGAGCTTGAAGTCCGCGTTCTTCAATCCGGGATTGATCTCGATCGCGCTGTAGGAGTACAGGCGATAGTCGCCGTCGCCTTGATCGAGCTTTTGCTGGACCGGCTGCCAGGTTTTGGTCGAAACCCACATTTCGAGCTTCTTGACGCCCGCGTCGTCCTTTTTGGGCGTCAGGACGAGCTTGACGGCCGGCTGCTCGCCGACGGCTTCCTCTCCGCCGAACTCCACTGCGTAGTGATCCCGAAGGAACTTGCCTGACACGCCGAAGCCGACCAGCAAAGCTTGTTCCAACTGGTCTTTCTTCTTCGACAGGTCGTACTCGTTCACCTGGTTGATCTTCGGCTGGAACATCTGCACCTGCGTGCCCTCGACCAGCAGGTCCCGCCGCGCCGGCTCGTCGAACATGATCTTCAGGTCGACTTTGCCGGAGTCGTCGCGCCGCACCCAGATCTTGCCGGTTTCGACACTGGTGTCATCAACGAGCGCCGTGTAGGTGACCCAACGCAAGTCGGCGCGCATGCCGTCGAAAGCCGCAGCCGCCTTGTCCATTTCGCCGAGAACGCCCTCCGCGTTGAAAGCTCCGAACGCTTGCGAGGCGAACATCAACAGGGCGACTGGAAAATGCAGCTTCACGCTTATTTCGACGGTTTGACTCGCGGGATCGTTTCAACCGGCTCAGGGCCGCGCGTACACGATGAAGGCATGCACGCGGCCTTCAGGCTCCGCCGAGGGCTTGACCGAGACGATGCGGTAATTCTTGCCGCTGCGCTGCTTCAACAAGTCTCGCAGGCGAGCGTCGCGCTGATCCTCGGTCGTATCGTTCAATGTCGAGGGCTCGACCCAGAACACGACCGTGCCCAGGCCGTCCGACAGCTCCTCGACCTGCTGCACCAGCGGAGGCCGCGGTTGACCGCCAAAGAAGTCGTTTGGCGTCAGAAAGATAAAGGCCAGAATTGCGACGACGATCAGGTCGTACTGCCAAGACCCCCGGGGAAAACTCCAGAACGCCGCGCGGCTCAAATTGGCCCAAAAACCCATTTGGGTCATTGTAACGAAGCACAACCCATTGAAGATGCGGGGTTTGAAGCGGAGGCGGTCCCCGAACGGGGCCGAAACCGTACAGTAGAATGAAAACGTCTCCTTATTTACGAGGGGTCCCGATGCTCGCCAGACTTCGACAGTTTTTTCGCCTCGCGGCGCACACCCAACTCTTGCCTCTGCTCGAGAGCGGCGATGATCCGTTGATCGGAGGCCAGGCGGTGCTCGAGGGCGTGATGATGCGCTCGCCGCACGCCTACTGTATTGCGGTGCGCAAGCCCGACGGCGAAATCGTCACCGAGCAAGGGCCGGCCGAGCGGCTGTCGGAGAAAAGCAAGTTCTGGGCTCTTCCCGTGGTGCGCGGCGTCGGCACGTTGTGGCAAGCGATGAGCCTGGGCATGAAAGCCCTGAATTTCTCGGCGCAGCATGCAGTGGAAGAGGAAGAAGGCGACGCCGAGCAGGGGAAATCGAAGAAGGAAGAGCCTAAAGAGCTGCCGAAGTGGATGATCGCACTCAACGTGATGTTCTCCATCGGGTTTTTCATCTTCATGTACAAGTTCGTGCCGCTGGTGGTGACGGGCCAAATCAAGGAGCGCTTCGGCGGTCTCGACAATCAAGTCGGCTTCAGCTTCGTCGAAGGGATCATTCGCCTCGGCATCTTTTTGACGTTCCTGACTGTGATTTCACGCATGAAGGACATCCGCCGGGTCTTCGAATATCACGGCGCCGAGCACAAAGTCGTCTTCAACTACGAGTCGGGCAAGCCGGTCGACGTGGCCAACGCGCAATCGTTCCGGACCTTTCACCCGCGCTGCGGCACCAGCTTTCTGATGGTGGTGATGGTCGTTTCGATCATCGTTTACGCCATGTTGCCTTTCCAGCATTTCGGACTGCAGTTCGTCTCGCGCGTGTTGCTGTTGCCCGTCATCGCCGGCCTGAGCTACGAGGTCATTCGCTTCGTCGCCAAGCGGCAGGAGAGTCTGATGAGCTTCGTCGTCGCTCCCGGGCTATGGCTGCAGCGCATCACCACCAAGCAGCCGGACAACCAACAGGTCGAGATCTCCATCCGCGCGCTGAGCGGCGCGATGGATCTGGAGAAAGAGCGCGGCGGCGAGTTGATCGTCGCCTAACCGCTCCCCAAGAGGAACCCTTTATGGACTTGATGTCCAAGTTGGAAGAGATCGAGCAGCGCTTCGACGAGCTGTCCGAACAGATGGCGGAACCCGGAGTGATGTCCGATCAGTCGCGCTATCAGGCGGCGGCGAAGGCGGCGTCCGACCTTTCCGACGTCGTGGGCAAGTATCGCGAGTGGAAGCAGGCCAAGGCCGGCTACGACGAGGCGCAAGAGCTGCTCGATTCGGGCGATGAAGAGATGGCGGAGCTCGCCCGCGAGGAATCCGACAGCCAGGGCCGCCGCATGGAAGAGCTCGACCAAGAGCTGCACGTCCTGCTGCTGCCCAAAGATCCCAACGACGAAAAAGGCGTCGTGCTGGAAGTCCGCGCCGGCACCGGCGGACAGGAAGCGACCTTGTTCGCCTCCGAGATCTTCCGCATGTACACGCGCTACGCCGAGCTGCAGCGCTGGAAGGTCGAGGTGACCTCGATGAGCGAATCGGAGGTCGGCGGCGTCAAGGAAGTCATCGCCCTGGTCACCGGCAATCGCGTTTATTCGAAGCTGAAATTCGAATCCGGCGTCCACCGCGTGCAGCGCGTGCCGCAGACCGAGACGCAGGGACGCATCCACACTTCGGCCATTACCGTCGCGGTCATGCCGCAAGCCGAGGAGGTCGACGTCGAGATCGATCCGACCGAGATTCGGGTCGACACGTTCTGTTCATCCGGCCCCGGCGGCCAGTCGGTCAACACGACGTATTCGGCCGTGCGCATCACCCACATCCCGACCGGGCTGGTGGTGAGCTGCCAGGACGAGAAGTCGCAGATCAAGAACAAGAAAAAGGCGTTGATGGTGTTGCGCTCGAGGCTGCTCGAAGCCGAGCAAGCCAAGCAGCACGCCGTGCAGGCCGACGCGCGCAAGTCGATGGTGGGCTCGGGCGACCGCAGCGAGAAGATCCGCACCTACAACTTCCCGCAGTCGCGCATCACCGACCATCGCATCGGTCTCACGATTCACCAGCTCGACCTGGTCATGGAAGGCCGTCTCGAACCCTTGATCGAGGCGTTGACCACTCACTTCCAAGCCGAGCAGATGAAGTCGGAGCTCGTCCCGTCTTAGATGCAGGTTCGAACGCCAGCCGCCGCTGCGACGATCGAGTCGGAGCTCGAGCGCTCTCGCGCCCTGCTGGCGCGCGCCGGCGTCGCTGAGCCGCGCCTCACGGCGGAGTGCTTGCTCGGCTTCACGTTGCGCGCCGACCGCGCGCACCTGTTCGCTCATCCGGAACGCCTGCTCGATGAAGCTGAGCTGTCGCGCGTCCGCGCGCTGATCGAGCGGCGCGCGGGGGGAGAGCCGCTGCAGCATCTGACGGGCGTTCGCGAGTTCTACGGGCGCGACTTCAAGGTTTCGCCCGACGTGCTGATCCCGCGCCCGGAGACCGAGCTGCTCGTGGAGGCCGTCCTCGAACGCCTCCGGGGCGATGAACGTTTGACGGACGTCGGCACAGGGTCGGGTGCGATTGCGGTCACATTGGCGCTCGAAGCGCCCCGCTCGCAAGTTCTGGCCTGCGATGTCAGCGCCAAGGCGCTCGAGGTCGCGGCCGGCAACGCGCGCGACCTCGACGCGACAGTGAAGTTGTGGCGAGGCGATCTGCTGTCCGCCGTCGCCGCCGGGAGCCTCGACGTCGTCGTGAGCAACCCGCCCTACGTGGCGGAGCGTGATCGACCGACGTTGAGCCGCGAGGTTCGACGCGAGCCCAGCCTCGCTTTGTTCGCGGGCGAAGACGGCCTGGCTTGCTATCGCCGGCTGATCCCGCAGGCCCGTCTAGCGCTGCGGCCCGGGGGGTTGCTCGCGCTCGAGCTGGGCTACGATGGCCTGCCCGGCGTGACGGCGTTGCTGGCCGATTGGGACAATGTGGAAACGCGCACGGACCTAGCAGGCATCAATCGAGTCCTGCTCGCACGCCGAGCCTGACTTGCCACGGAGATCGATTTGGACAAACTCGGACGCAAGAAGACGGTGCCGCTCGTGTACCGCATCGTCTTCGAAAACCTCAAGCACCGCCTTGCCCGCACCATCCTCACCGCTCTGGCGATCAGCCTGGGCGTGGCGATGATTCTGACGATCGTGGGCTTGAGCGAGGGCATGATGATGGACCAGCGCAACCGTGCGCGGGGCGCCGGAGCCGACATCATGATCCTGCCCACGGGCATGTCCGCCATCTCGCTCAGCACCGCTTCGATCCCCGAGAAAATGCTCGACTTCGTGCGCCAGCAGCCGCATGTCGAGATCGCGACCGGCGCCGTCATGCAGCCGATCGGCGGCATCCGCCGCGTCACCGGCATCGACTACAAGACCTTCGCGAGCATGGCCGGCGGCTTCAAGTACCTCGCCGGAGGGCCGATGACGGAAGCGGGGCAGACCGTCATCGATGAGTTCTACGCCGAGCAACGCAACCTGCACGTCGGCGACAAGACCGAGATGCTCGACCGCGACTGGGAAGTCGCCGGCATCATCGAGCCCGGCAAGATGGCGCGTCTGATCCTGCCGATCGAGGTCGTGCAGGATCTCACCGGCACCGTCGGCAAGCTGACGCTGATCTACGTCAAGCTCGACGACCCGAAATTGACCGATGACATCGTCAAGCAACTTCAGTCCAAGGTCGGCGAGAAATACCAAGTGATCTCGATCGAAGAGTTCGCCTCGCAGTTCTCCGCCGACGCTTTGCCGGAGCTGCGAATCTTCATCGATGTGATCATCATCATCTCGGTGTTCTTTGGATTCTTGATCATCTTCTTGACCATGCACACAGCGGTCCTGGAGCGCACCAGGGAGATCGGCATCCTGAAGTCGCTCGGCGCCTCGCAGGGCTACATTCTCGGAATTCTGGTTCGCGAGGCGCTGACGCTCGGCGCGTTGGGAAGCGCCGTCGGGATTCTGCTGAGCTTCGGCACGAAGTTCCTGATCGACACCTACATTCCGGCGTCCATGCAGGCCGCCATCGTGCCTGGATGGTGGCCGACGGTAGTGACCGTCACGCTGGTCGGCGCGCTGCTTGGGGCGATTTATCCGGCTCTGAAGGCGGCTCGGCAAGATGCGCTGGAATCGCTCGCCTACGATTAGTCCAGCGACATGAAGATCTCCAAAGTCGAAGGCCTGCTGCTGTCTTGTCCGTTCGACGAGCCCATCAGGCTCCCGTTCCACGGCGGCGAACGGACGATTCTCAAGCGCGACGCGATGCTGATTCGCGTCACCGCCGACAACGGGCTCAAAGGCTTCGCCCCCGGTCCCGGCCACGAGCGCGCGGCCGCCGAGATCGCTGCAGTCATCTCACCGTTTCTCGAGGGACGCGACCCGGCGCGCTGGGCGGAGTTCCATTTCACCGGCGACGCGGAGGTGAAAAAGACGTACCACGCCGTCGAGGTCGCCGTGATCGACCTGGCCGCGAAGTACCAAGGCGCGACGATGTCGGACCTGCTGGGCGGCCGCAAGCGCGATCGCATCAAGTGCTACGGATCGGCGGGCATGTACATGCCGCCGGAAGCCTACGCCGTGGAGGCCGCCGCGATTCAGGCGATGGGCTTCCCCGCCTACAAGATGCGCCCCGCCGCGGGCCCCGAGGCTGATCTGGAAACCGTGCGCCGGATGCGCGAAGCGACCGGCGCCGGCTTTGGGCTCATGCTCGACGCCCACTCTTGGTGGCGCATGGGCGACCGCAGCTATTCGCCCGACACGGTCGAGCGCCTCGCCCGCGAGATGGCGCCGCAGGGAATTTATTGGCTCGAAGAGCCGCTGCCGCCCGCCGACCACGCCGCCTACAAAGCCCTACACGACAAGGGTCTCGTCCGCCTCGCCGCGGGCGAGCATGAGCCCGGCGAATCCGGCTTCCTCGATCTGATCAATTCCGGAGGCGTCGACTTCGTGCAGATGGACGTGTGCTGCCAAGGGGGCTTCGCCATGGGCGCGCGCGTCTTCGAAGCCTGCAAGCGCTCGGGCCTGCGCTTCGCCTTCCACAACTGGGGAACGCAGCTCGAAGCGCTCGCCTCGGCCCAACTCGGCGTCTGCTGGGACAAGGATGTGGTCGAGTGGCTCGAGTACCCCTGCTTTTCCGACGGCGGCCGGCCCGGCATGTACCCCTTCCCCGCCGCGCATGAGATTCTCGCCGAGCCGCTCGAGATCGACGCGGAAGGCAACCTCGTCATGCCCGACGGTCCGGGCCTCGGCGTCGAAATCGACGAGAGCGTGGTCGAGCGTTATCCCTTCGAGCCGGGGCCATGGTCGCTGTTCCGCCTCGATTCGCCGCCCGAAACGCTCGCGATCACAGGCGACCACAGCGTACCGTTCATCACCCTCTGAACGCCGCCGCGGGCCGCGGAGACTGTTTCCGCGCTCACGCGCCAAGTTGACGCTGTTTCAGAACCGCCGCTATGATCAGTTGCAGCGCTAACAAGCGCTTTGGAAGGTAACTTATGGGCTCCCTTGGCGTGCCGGAAATGATCTTCATCTTCTTGGCCGCCCTTGTCATTTTTGGCCCGAAGAAGCTCCCCGAGATCGGTAAGAAAGTCGGGAAGGGCATGGCGGAGTTCCGTCGCGCCTCGAGCGAATTGAAGGCCACCTTCCAGCGCGAGATGGACAACATCGAGCGCGAGACCCGCATGCAAGATGTAAGGCAAGCGGCGTCCAACCTCAAGAAGGATTTCGACCCGCGCAGCTACTACGACGGCGAAGACGACTATTACGACGAGTACAACTACGACTCGTCCAAGTCCTCGTCGACCAAAGCTGTGACGGACGGATCCTCCAGCACCGAGTCTTCCTCCAGCACAGGCGACTCCACCGGCGGCGCTGCGGGCGCCGAAACCCCGAGCAGTGACAGCTCCAGCAAGGACGTCAAGACGGCGTCCGCGTCTTCCGAGCCGGCGACGGACAAAGCCGCCGAACCGGCCGCTGAGAAGAGCACTGCGTAGTCGCTAAAAGCATGAGCTCAGACGACAAAGAGCCGCGAGGCGATCAGCCTCGCGATGACGGTGCAGACTCGCCTTCCGAGCCCAAAAAGCCGGAAGGCGCAGTCTCGCGCGATGAAGACGTCGACGGCGAAAAGCCCGCCGAGTCGCCCGGCGATTCACCGGTCGAGTCGCCGGAAGAGTCCGTCGAAACGGCCGCCGAGGAAGGCAAAAAGTCTTCCAAAGCGACCTACTACGACGATCCTTACGACAACTACGACTACGAGTACGACGATCCCGCAATCGACAAGGGCGACGAGAAGGACGAGAAGGCTCTCGCGAAAACCGAGCCTGAATCCGCCAAGCCTCCGCCGCCGCCGCTGCCGCCTACGACCGACCTCGACGACGACGAAGAGGAAGGAATGGCGCGCATGTCGTTTCTCGAGCATCTCGAGGAGCTGCGCAGCCGCATCATTCGCGCCGCCATCGGCATGACCGTCGCTTATTCGGTTGCGCTGGCTTTTGCGCCGGACCTGTTCAAGCTATTTGTGAGGCCGTTTGATCGGGCCGTGTCCGACCTGCCCTACGACCCTCCGCTCTCTCTGACGCAGATCACGCCGACGGAGCAGTTTTATCTCGAATACGTGAAGATCCCGCTGTTGGCGGCGGTGTTCATCGGCGCTCCTTGGCTGATGATGCAGGCCTGGGGGTTTATCTCGCCCGGCCTATACAAGCGCGAGAGGCGTTGGGCGCTGCCGTTCATCTTTTCCACCGCCGGGCTATTCATCCTCGGCGGCCTGTTCTGCTACTTCATCGCGCTGCGATTCGCGTTGGCGTTCCTGATGGGGCTCGCGTTCGAGCCCGGCGTCAGGCCCATGATCAGCCTGACGTCGTACTACGACATGTTTTTCAACTTGCATGTCGGTTTGGGCGCCGTCTTCGAAATGCCGATCGTGATCTTCTTCTTCACGCTGCTCAGGATCACCTCGCCGAGCTTCTTGTTCCGCAACGGCCGCTACGCCATCCTGATCATCTTCATCATCGCCGCGGTCATTACTCCGACCCCCGATGTGACGACGATGCTCACCTTTGCGGCGCCGATGGTCGCGCTCTACTACCTCGGCATCGCAGTCAGCTACTTGATCGTTCTCAAGCGCGAAGGCAAGAAGTTCCCGTGGAAGACGTTCTGGCTGATCGTGATCGGGACGCTGATCGTGATCGCGGCGATCGTGGCCGTGATGCACTACGAGTTGGGCTATCAGTTTTCGCCCAGTTGGCCCTTCTATGTTGCGCCGCAGTAACCGATCGCCGGAGCTAATGAGCTCCCGAGGCCCCGGCCATCGCGCCGGGGCCTTGCAGGACTCGATCGATTAACTTCTCCAGGTAGTCACGGTCGAAAGGCTTGGGAACAAAACCGTGGGAGTCGCTCGCGACGATCGCGGGTTCAATGTCAGGCCATGTGCACGCGCTGATGTAGATGACAGGGATGCCGAAAGCGCGTTCGATCTCGACCGTCGCATCGATTCCCTCTAGTCGACCGTGCAGGCTGATATCCATGAGCACGAGATCGACGCGGCGGCCGCGCAACTCCCCAAGAGCTTGTACGGCGGAGGTTGCGACGGCCGCGACGGCGTAGCCGAGAGACTCCAGATGTTCGCGAAGGTCCTCGGCGATGACGACCTCGTCCTCGACGATCAAGATCGCCGCTTTCGACGCGGACGCGGCGCCGAACTCAGGCTTGCGGTTTAAGGACATTGTCGGCCCGCGGCCGATCCGAGCGACTCCGGCAGTCCCGACTCGGCGGTCTTCAGTGTAGTCCCCGGCCGAGGGCGGGGGTATCAACTCGCCACTTGAACAGGCTGCGCGAGCTCGAAGGTCATCACGGTCTCCGCGGGAATCTGTACCTTGTCCCCACGGGTCAATACCTGAGTCGCAGCGCCTCCAGCGGCGCCCACCGCGGCTCCGACCGCCGCGCCCTGGCCGCCGCCGGCGACTGCGCCGATCAGCGCGCCCAAGGCGGCTCCGCCTCCGACCATTTCAGCCGTTCTCCGATTTGTGCCCAAGCCGGCGGGTCCTCCCTCCTCGCGGCCCAGCGTCGAAATGTCATAGCGCTTGCCGTTCACGGTCAGCGATCTAAGCGCCAACTCGATGTTGCGCGTGCCGACCGCCCCTCCCTTTTGCGCCGAAACAACGGTCAGTTCCGCGGGCGAGCCGGCCGGAACGATGGTCCGTCCGGAGCGGTCGACGATGGTCTGAGCGATTTGCGCGCGGTAGACGCCTCCCGCTTGCGCGGTCTCGATCCGCTCGTCGGCGCGAACTGCGAACTGCGTGCCCGCCGGAATCAAATTGCCGTCGGTCGCGGTGGCGACAGTGGGCGACTGCGGAGCCGTGGGGCGGTTCTGCTCGGTCCGAGTAATTTGGCTCGTCGAGCATGCGGCGCCCAGCGCCAACAGCGCGGCCGCGAGGATGATTTGCTTCTTCATGATCGTATTTCCCTCCGTCTACGACAGGCGGGCGCCGCCCGTTTGACTGTCAGATTGCAGGAGCGAAGGCTCTGTTACAGGATTGGCCGTCCGTTATAATCATCCCGGCATGCGCGCTGTCCTGCTGGCAATCCTGTGTGTGGGCCTGGCCTCGGCTAAGGACCCTGTCGAGTTTTTCGAGACGCAGGTCCGCCCGCTTCTCGCCGAGAACTGTTTCGCCTGCCACACGCAGAGCAAGATGGGCGGCCTCGAAATGACCTCTCGCGAAGCTCTGTTGCGCGGAGGCAATAGCGGGCCCGCCGTCGAGCCGAAAGCGCCTGAGCGGAGCTTGCTCATTCAGGCCGTGCGCTACGAGCACGAGCGCATCAAGATGCCGCCCGCGGGCAAGCTGTCCGACGAGCAGATCGCCGCTTTGGTCCGCTGGGTGGACGAGGGCGCGGTCTGGCCCGAGTCGGCGGCGGCCGCCGCTCCCAAGAAACTGAAGATCACCGACGAGCAGCGCCGCTACTGGGCGTTTCAACCGATCGCCAAGCCTACGCCTCCGGACGCCGCCGGCGCTGTTACGCCCATCGACCGTTTCGTGTTGGCTCGACTCGCGAAGGAAGGCGTCAAGCCCGCTGCGCCGGTCGACAAGCGCACGCTGCTCCGCCGCGCCTATTTCGACCTGATCGGGCTGCCTCCGACGCCGGACCAAGTCGACGCCTTTCTCGCTGACGACTCGCCCCAGGCGTTCGCGAGAGTCGTCGACGAGCTGCTCGCCTCGCCGCGCTACGGCGAGCGCTGGGGCCGCCACTGGCTCGATGTCGCGCGTTACTCCGACGACCGGCTCAACTCGACGGAGGACGAACCGTATCCGAACGCCTTCCGCTATCGCGATTGGGTGATTCAGGCTTTCAACGACGACATGCCCTACGACTTGTTCGTCAAAGCGCAGATCGCCGGCGATCAGCTCACCGAGCAAGACCTTCACGGACGCACCCGCAAAGACGTCATCGGCGGGCTCTCGTTCTACGGCTTGAGCCCGAATTTTCAAGATGACCGCATCGACGTGCTCGGCCGCGGCATGATGGGCCTGACCATCGCCTGCGCGCAGTGCCACGACCACAAGTTCGATCCGATCCCGACCGAGGATTACTACTCGCTGCTGGGCGTCTTCAACAGCACCGAGACGTCGGAATATCCGCTCGCTCCGAAGGAAGTCGTCGAGCAGTACACAGGCCAAGCGCAAGGTGGCCGACGACGCCAAGGCCGAGCTTGACGAATACCTCGACAATCAGGCTCTTCAGCTCGTCGACATCTTCGCCGCGCAGACCGAGCGCTACATCAACGCCGCCTGGCGCGTCGCCGGGCCGCAAGGCGTCAAACCCGAGCAAGCCGCCAAGGACGCCGGTCTCGATCAGCCGACGCTCGAGCGCTGGACCGACTACCTCAACGGCCACCCGAAGGAACAGCCCCTGCTCGATGCGTGGCAGGACCTGCGCGCGGCGGGCGGACCTCCCGAAGCGGTCGCCAAGTTCGCTCGGGACACGCAGGCCCTGATCGTCGATACGATCGCCGAAAAGAAGCGCGTCGACAAAGAGAATGAGCTGCGCCTCGGCGGCGACATGTCGGCGGGCAAGGCGGCGCGCACCGAGCTGCTCTCGCTCGACCGCGACCGCTACTTCTTGTGGCGCGACATCGCTTCCTCTGAAGGACACAAGCTGCCCGCTAAAGCGGACTCGGGAATTCTCTACTACGAAGGCAAGGAGATCGAGCGATTTCTGGACGGCGTGTGGAGCGAGCACGTCAAGGCGAGCCGGGAGCATGTCGCCGCCCTCGAAGCCGAGGTCCCCGCGAAGTATCCCTTCTATCACGTCATCGAAGACATCGCGCAGCCGCGCAATGAGCACGTCCACATCCGCGGCAGCGCGGACAACTTAGGCGACGAAGTCCCGCGGCATTTCTTGACGGTGCTGACTGACGAGCCCAAGCCCTTCCAGCAAGGCAGCGGCCGTTTGGAGTTGGCGCGGGCGACAGCTTCCGCGGACAATCCGCTCACGGCGCGCGTGATGGCGAACCGCGTCTGGGCTTGGCACTTCGGGCGCGGCATCGTGGGCACGCCGAGCAACTTCGGCCAGATGGGCGAACGGCCGTCGCACCCCGAGCTGCTCGACTATCTGGCCTCTCGCCTGATCGACGGCGGCTGGTCGCTCAAAGCCCTCCACCGCGAGATCATGCTGTCCGACGTCTACGCCCGGGGCCCGTCGGATGACAGCAAGGCCAACCAGATCGACGGCGAGAACCGTCTGCTCTGGCGCGAGAACCGCCGCCGTCTCGACGTCGAAGGTCTCCGCGACGGGATGCTCTTCGTCGCCGGCGGTCTCGACACCGAAGCGGGCGGCCCGCCGCAGGCGCTCGACGACGCCGACAACCGCCGCCGCACCGTCTACGGCTTCGTCAGCCGCCGGCGTCTCGACGCCGAGTTGGGTCTGTTCGACTTCCCCAACCCCAACAACACGACCGAGCGGCGCATCGCGACCGATACGCCGCTGCAAGGGCTGTATTTCTTGAATAGCCCGTTCGTCATGCGTCAAGCGGGGGCGCTGGCCGAGCGGGTGGCCGCTGAGGCCGGCGAGAAGCCGATGGACCGTATCGAGCGGTTGTATCGGCTGCTGTTCGAGCGCGAGCCCGCCAAAGAGGAGCGCCGGCTCACGAGTCAATTCATCGAGTCCGGAGGCTCCTGGCAGCGCCTGGCGCAGACGCTGCTGACCTCGAACGAGTTCCTCTACGCGCCATAAGGAGACACCGATGAGAACCTATAGCAGGCGCGATCTCCTGCGGCTCACTGGAGCCGGATTCGGCTCGGTGGGGCTGTCGCAGTTGCTCGCCGAAAGCGGCCCGGGACCGCTGGCGCCCAAGCAGCCGCACTTCGCTCCCAAGGCCAAACGACTCATCCACCTGTTTCTCAACGGCGCTCCGTCTCACGTCGACAGCTTCGACTACAAGCCGATGCTCGCCGAGTATCACGGCAAGCCGTATCCCGGAGGCAATTTGCGCACGGAGCGCAAGACCGGGTCGCTGATGAAATCGCCCTTCGTGTTCGAGCCGTCCGGCGACAGCGGGATTCCGATCAGCGAAATCTTTCCGTCGATGCGGACGGTGATCGACAAGTGCACCGTGATCAACTCGATGTACACCGACTTGCCGTTCCACGAGCCGTCCCTGTTCATGTTCAACTGCGGACAACGACTCGCCGGTCACCCCTCCATGGGCGCGTGGCTGACATACGGCCTGGGGACGGAAAACCAAAATCTGCCGGGCTACGTGGTGATGTGCCCGGGCTTCCCGGTCGTCGGGCCGCAACTGTGGTCGTCGGCCTATTTGCCGGGAGCCTATCAGGGCGCTTATATCCGCAACACCGAAGACACGCCCGAGAAGCTCGTGCCGTTCCTCAAGAACGAAGGCGTCGACCGCGAAGAGCAGCTCGCCCAGGTCGAGCTTCTGGGGAAGATCAACCGTCTCCAACTCCAGCGCGAGGGCGACGCGCCGGAGCTCGAGTCGACGATCCATTCGATGGAAGTCGCGTTCCGCATGCAGACCGAAGCGACCGACGCCTTCGATGTGCGCCAAGAAAGCGAAGCCACGCGCGACGCATACGGAGAGGGCGATTTCGCGCGCGGCTGCCTGATCGCGAGACGCCTCGTCGAGCGCGGAGTCCGCGTCGTCCAGGTCTATTACGGCAACCTGCAGCCGTGGGACACCCACGACGACATCCTGCGCATGCGCGAGCTGGCCGGCGACTCCGACCGTCCGATGGCCGCCTTGATTCGCGACCTCGATGAGCGCGGCTTGCTCGACGACACGATCGTCGTGATCGGAGGCGAGTTTGGACGCACGCCTACCGTCGAAGTCAGCGGCAGAATCAAGGTCCAGGCCGGCCGCGATCACAACAGCCACGGCTTCAGCGCCGTCGTGGCGGGCGGCGGCTTTCCTCAAGGCCTACGCTACGGCGCTACCGACGATTTCGGATTCAAGGCGGAAGAAAAGCGCCTGCACATCCACGATCTGCAGGCGACGATTCTGCACCAAATGGGTCTCGACCACAAGCGCCTCACCTACCGCCACAGCGGCCGCGACTTCCGCCTCACGGACGTCGAGGGCGAAGTCCGCCAGGATTTGATCGCTTAACGCCTTATGGGCGACGGCTGCGTTGTCGCAAGACCGCCGCGCCGAACGCCTGGACAAGACGTCAGAGCGCCGTCCGGAAGGCAGCACAGCCGAACCGGAGGCGCATCCCGGCTGCTCGGAACAGGCTGCTGCTCCGGCGGATCTTAACGAAATAGTAACTTTTCTGTAACAATTAAGATCGTCCACTACCTAGAAGGTTAGTCCCCTGAATGCTGCGTGAACTGTTTACATTATTCGGCTCATCCGAGCAAAAAGAAGACTCGGTGGCCGCCGACCTGGATCTGATGATTCAGGACACCGCCGAGCTCGTCCGCCTCGCGGGAGACGCGCTGTTTCGCCGCTCCGAAGATACGGCTACGGTCGATCAGATCAAGCGCGGCGACAAGGACATCAACAAGCTGCAGCGGAAGATTCGCAAGGAAGCGTTCGTCGAGGCGCTATCGGACTCGAGCCGTTTCAGCCTGCCCTTCTGCCTGTCGGTCATGAATGTCGTGAAAGACGTGGAACGGATCGGCGACTATGCCAAAGACATCGCGGCGCTGGTCGAGTTAACCGGACCGGTCTCGGCGATCCGTGATCTAACGCACAATTTCTCGGTCGCGGCCGGCGAGGTGGAGCGCTTCACGGACGAGTTGCCGGGTATGATGCGCGACCCCGACCAGGTCAAGGCGGTCCGTTTGATCGACCGCGGCAAGGATATTCGGAGAGACCTGACGGCGATTCAGCGGACCCTGCTCACCGAGGACCAGACCAGCGTGCGGGCCGCCGCCGACGCGCTGGCGCTGCAATATTACATCCGGATCGTGAGCCACACTCTCAACGCGCTGTCCACGATCGTGACGCCGCTGCACCGCATGGACTACACGAGAAAGAAAGACCTGCTTCCCGAGGTGAGACAAAAGCTCAAAGGGAGCGCGGAAACTTAGATTTCGGCTTCCAGCGGCAGAGCTCGAGCCGCACCTTGCGGCCGCTGAACTTGACGCCTTCCGCCTCGAGACGCATCCTTTGCTCCAGACCGCTTTCGCCCGGCAAGGCGATGCGGCCGCCCGCCGCCAGCACGCGGTGCCAAGGCAGCTTGGCGTTGGGGGGGGACCGGCGCAACGCCCAACCGACCTGCCGCGCCGTGCATCCGGCGAGCTCGGCGATGTCTCCGTAGGTGGCGACTTTTCCCCTGGGAATCGAGCGGACCGCGCGCTGGACGGCGGCGGCCTTTTCAGCGGGGGAGCGCCCCGCCTCAGGCATCCTGCAGCACGGCGCCGCTCTGCAGCTCTTCGAGGAGGGCGTCGACGTCCTCGGTCGTGAAGGGCTTACGCAGCACCGCCTTCTCCGAGGAGCGGAAGATCTCCGGATTCGAGGCGCAGGCGGCCTCGTCGGCGATGAACACGAAGCGCTCGATGCGGCTGCGCACTTTCTCGTAGATGCGGACGCCGCTCACCGGCCGCATCTGTAATTCGCAGAAGACCCAGTCGAACGAGACGCGTGCGCAGAGCGCGACCGCTTCCTCCGCCGTGGAGACCGGAATCGCACGAATGCTCTGCTCGGACAACTGCTGCAGCAGAATGGCTTGCAGGCGTTCGTCCGGCTCGACGATCAGCGCCGTGATAGGGCCCGAGCGCATGGCGCGCGGCGCTTTGCCCCAGCCGTCCCCCGAACTCGACGCCGCCTCGGCGGGAGTCCGCGAAAGCGGGTACTCGACCTCGATGCGGAAGCCCAGGCTCGAAGTGGGATCGATTTGCAGCGAACCGCCGGCGCGCTCGATCAAGGCCTGGCAAATCGAAAGGCCCAACGACGAGCTCTGCGCGCCCGGCGCCGCTTTCGCGAGGCTGCCTCGCAAGGGCTGATCCGGAGTCGCCAACGGCGCCATCGCGACGACGACGCGGCGGTCGCGCAGCGTCGTATGGATCTGCAGCGAGCGCCCTTGCAGTTGCCGCAAGAAGTGCCGCGCGTGACGCAGCAGGATCTGAAACACCTGCTGCAAGTGCGTCGGATCGGCTCGCACGATCGGCGTGCGCTTGCTGACGCTGAGCTTGATCAGCAGGTCTTGGTCGGGGCGGCGCTTGGCTTCCGCGACCACCGCGCGGACCAGCGAGTTCAGATCGACGTCCTGCTTTTCGCCCGACTGCGGCGATGAGAAGCGCACCAGCCGGTCGAGCGACGCCTTGGCGCCCGTGATCTGCGCGGCGATGTCTTGCAACCTCTCGTCGAGGGCGCCGGCGGTCGCGGGCAGCGAGTTGTCGGTCGCCAGGCGCTGGATCTCCGCGAACGGCGACTCCAACTCTTGCGCCATGGCGTGAGCCAGCTCGCTGATCGCGGCGAGCTTTTCACCGCGGTGCAACTGCTCGGTCATCGAGCGCTGGTCGTAGAGGCGAACACCGAGCGCGGCCAGGCGCGCCAGATGCGCGGCCAGCGCCTTCTGTTCCGGATTGAAGGAGCGCTTGCGCTTGCGGTCTTCAATCTCCAGCACTCCCAGACACGAGTCGCCCGAAACGATGGGCACATAAAGGGCGGACTTGAGCTTGCGCTTCTTCACCCACTCCGCGTCGATGAACGAGCACTTCGAGGCATCGGGAACCTCGGTGATCTCGCGCGCCCGGAAGCAGGTGACCACGCCGGAAACAGAAGCGATCGATACGGCCCCGCGGGCCGGGCCGTCGCTGCCGGCGACGTACGACAACTGTTGCTCGCTGGCGTTGAGAAGCAACACCTGAGCATTGCTGGCGTTGAGCTGTTCGGGGGCCGCGTCCACCACGGTCTGAAAGACCGAATCGCGGTCGGAGGAGGCGAACACGTGTTCCGCCGTTACGTACGACTTCTCGAGCCGCTTGCGGTGCTTGCGCAACTCGACCGAATAACGCCAGGCGAAAATCAGGCCGAGGCACAGCGCGACCAGGGCAAGCGTCAGCCAGCCCCAAAGCGCGGAGGGTCGGTCCACTTGGGAGAGCTCGCCGGTCGCCGCCGACGCGAGCGTCGCTGAAACGGCAAGGCCGCTCAGCAATCCGCCTCCCCTGTGCCGCACCGCTCGGGTCATGTGCCCGTTCGAGTGCATGTCAATCAGGCGATCCAAGATCACCCGCCAAATTTCCAGCCGGTTTCATCAAGAGGACTTCCAGCGGTCCTTCGAATCCGGGTCGTTCTCGCCCCCAGTGTCCGGCGCAAGCGCGTCGCAGTCAATAAGACATACGAGGGAAACAGCCGAGCGGATTACCTGAGAAACCGTATTGGGCCCATCGGGAATGCGCTCCTCCGACGGAGACGTGTTCCCACGGTGAAGTATACTGGATTCAGGCTGTTACGGCGAGCGGTTTCAGGGTCACGGAGCCAAGCGCATTCGTCGCCTCGCCAAGTTTTCACTAGAAGGTACTAAGGATGAGCAAGCCCCTGCTTGTAATGAAGTTTGGGGGGACGAGCCTCGGCTCGCCCGATCGTATTCGAGCCGCCGCGGAACTTTGCCGCCGGGCCGCCGAGAGCTACCGGGTTGTGACGGTGGTGTCCGCGATGTCGCAGGTCACCAACCAGATGCTCGAGACGTTCTCGCGCGCCGAGGTCAGCGATGAAGATGCGGTCGAGACCAACCTGGCCGCGCTGGAAGCCAAGCACTTGGACGCGATGCGCGAATTGGCGCCGCTCGAGCGGCACGACGCCATCGGCAAGCGCATCGGCGAGATCATGCGCGGCTACGCCAGAATCGCGCGCGGGATGCTCCTGCTGCGCGAGCGTCCGCCGCGGGCGATCGACGAAGCGGTCGCGACCGGCGAAAAGCTGTCGGCGCTGCTGCTCACCGAGCTTCTGGAAAACCTCGGCACGCCGTCGGAGGCGGTCGACGGATCGCAAGTCATTGTCACCGACGACGTCTTCGGGTCGGCTTCGCCGCTGATGGACGAAACGCGCGCCGCGGCGCACGCGCGCCTGAATCCGTTGCTCGAAGCCGGCAAGCTCCCGGTCGTGACCGGCTTCAACGGCGCCACGGTCGACGGCGCGCCGACCACGCTGGGGCGCGGCGGCTCGGATTTCTCCGCCGCCATCATCGCCGCCGCCCTGGACGCCGACCAGCTCTGGATCTGGACCGACGTGGACGGCATTCTTACCGGCGATCCGCGCATTATCGAGGACGCCCGCGTGCTACCCGCGGTCACCTACAACGAGGCGGCCGAGCTCGCCTATAACGGCGCCAAGGTGCTGCATCCGCGCACCCTGCAGCCCTTGGTCGACAAAGGCATCCCGGTCTGGATCAAGAACAGCTTCCGCCCCGAGCTGGGCGGCACCAAGATCAGCGCCGAGGTCTGCGAGCGCCGCGGCGTGCGCGCGATCACGTCGCTGCCGCACGTGACGCTGATCTCGATCGAGGCGGTAAGCCTGACGCAGTCAGGCGCGCAGTTGATGTCGCGCGCGCTGGCCGCCGCGGCGCGCGCCAAGGTCGAGGTGCTGCTGCTGACGCGGTCGAGCTTCCGGCAAAATTTCTGCATGCTGGTGCGCACCGATGAAGTCGATGACGTGATGGAGAGCCTGCGCGAAGAGTTGGCGCTCGAGCTGGCCCATGGCTACGTGCATCCCATCGACATCGACCACAGCGTCGGCCTGCTGGCGGCCGTCGGCGAGGGCATGAAGGGCACGTCCGGTTTGGCGGGAAGCCTGTTCACGGCGATTTCGCAGCGCAACGTCAACATCATCGCCATCGCCCAGGGCTCGAGCGAGCTGACGATCGCCGTGGTCGTGCGTCAAAACCAGCTCGAGGAAGGCGTGCGCGCGATTCACGCGGCTTGCAAGCTTGGCGAAGCGGCGGCGGTTCCGACGCCTTAGGTGCTGATCCGCGGCGGCGAATACGGCATTTCTTGCTTTGACGTGCTTTCCGTCGCTTTCGAGTCGGGCTGCTCGGCCTACGACGGCGAACGCGGCGCTCGCCAAACGGCGAGCAGCGCCTCTGGTTACGGCCGACCGCGCCGTCGTCTCCGCGTATCCGGGCCGCGCCGTCTGGCTCGAGGCCTTAGCGCGGACGAGCGGCTAGTCGCGCAGCGCCTTCTTGATGCCGCGGCAAGCTTGGCGGATGCGCTGCTCGTTTTCGATCAGGCTGAAGCGCACATACCCTTCGCCCTGCTCGCCGAAACCGATCCCGGGCGAAAGCGCGACAAGTCCCTTCTCCAGCACAAGCTTGGCGAATTCGAGCGAGCCGGCCCAGGCGTAACGCTCGGGAATCTTCGCCCAGACGAACATCGTGCCGCGCGGGGGCGCGACTTCCCAGCCGGCGCGGGCCAGCCCCTCGATCAGGATGTCGCGGCGGTGCTGGTAGCCGGCGCAGATGGTCTTGGTATCTTCCTCGCACTCGCGCAGCCCGATGATCGACGCGATCTGAATCGGCTGAAAATTGCCGTAGTCGAGGTAACTCTTGATCCGCGCCAGCGCGTGGATCATCTTCTTGTTGCCGAGGCAGAAGCCGACGCGCCAGCCGGCCATGTTGTAGCTCTTCGACATCGAGAAGATCTCGACGCCCACTTCCTTCGCCCCGGGGACTTCGAGCAGGCTCGGCGCCTTGTAGCCGTCGAAACAAAGATCGGCGTAGGCGAAGTCGTGCACAATCATCGTGCCGTGGCGGTGCGCCATCTCGACCAGAGTCTCAAAGAACGGCCGCTCGACGGTCAGCGTCGTCGGGTTGTGCGGGAACGAAACCAGAATCATCTTCGGCGGCTTGGCCGACTTGCGGTAGACGTCCTCGAGCCGGTTCAAGAATTCCTCGGGCGACGGCATCGGCAGCGGGATCTTTTGTCCCTCGGCCATCACGACGCCCCATTGGTGAATCGGATACGCCGGGTCGGGCATCACGACCGGGTCGCCCGGGCCGATGACGGCGAAGGTCAGATGCGCCAAGGCGTCCTTTGCGCCGACGGTGACGATCGCCTCGCTTTCGTAATCGAGCTCGACCCCGTAATTGGCGCGGTAACGCTTGGTAATCTCCTCGCGCAGCCGCCAGATGCCTTTCGAGGCCGAATAGCGGTGATTGCGTTTATCGCGCGCCGCTTCGACGAGCTTTTGAACGATCGGTTTCGGCGTGGACCCGTCCGGGTTGCCCATCCCCAGATCGACGACGTCGAGACCGGCGGCGCGCGCCTTGGCGCGCATCTCGTTGATGACCGCGAACACGTAAAGCGGCAGCTTGCCGATGCGATAGAACGGCTTGTCGTCGAAGATTCCGCCGTGGTCGCTCGTGTCGGCGAGGGAGGCGGTCCGGGTATCAACCGAAGAAGACATTGTTTTCGTTTTCCCTCCGGGAGCGAGGCTGGCGGGGTTCAAAGTGAGACGTTTGAGTACGGCGATGTCGTCGGGATGGCAGAGGCGCTTTTTGCGGCCCAGGTCAGCCCGGCGGAACGACATCGTGCGGATCGTAAAGACTCGCCGCACGCGGCTGGAGTGCGAGGCCGGCGCCGACAACCCGTCCGAATCCTCGAGGCGAAAGCTGCGGTCGTCGGCGTCGCCGACCCGCCAACGCGCGTTCAGCCTTCCGTCCGGGAATCCGTCGAGCTCGACCTGGTCGCCGCGCTCGAACCCGTGCCCGCGCACAAACACGCGCAACCCCTGATCGTCGGCCTGCACGTTGTCGACCGACTTCCATTCCTCGCAATAGCCGCGGCGGATGCGCTCGTTTACGGTTTTAGGAGTGACGCCGAGGGCGTCGGCGGCTTCATCGACGGACAAACCGGCTTCAGCCCAAAGAGTACTCACATAGGGAGCTTACCAGAAAAACAAACGGTTCGGAACCGTTCCGAATAGATATCGGCGCTAACCGGCCGAGACTTCCTTGGCCGCCAGGCGTTCGACGACCATGTCGAGCAGCGCCCGCGCTGAATACGGCTTCGGAAGAAAAGTCTCTCCGGGCAAGCTGCCCACCACCCAACGCTGCCCGCCGGTCAAGATCACGGGCAAGGCCGTTTGCAAGCGGCGGGTTTCGACCCATACGGCCCAACTGGCGCGACCGGGCATCGTCATGTCGACGACCGCCAGGTCGAGGTCGGCGCAGTGTCGGCGAAGATGCTCGAGCGCCTGCTTGTCGTCGGCGGCCTCGAGCACCAAGAAGCCTTCCCGCCGCAGAGCTTCGCGGCTGACCGCCCGCAGCTCCGGATCCGTCTCGAGCAGCAGCACGCGCCGCCGATGAGAAGAAGGCGGACGGTTTCCATTCACGGCGGCGCGGTCGACCTCCAAAGCCGGCAAATAGACGAAAAACGTCGTGCCCTCGTCGGGGGCGGATTCGATCTCGATGCCCCCGCCGTGGTGCTGCACGATGCCGTAGGCGACGGCCAGGCCCAGGCCGGTGCCCTTGCCCACCTCTTTGGTGGTAAAGAACGGCTCGAAGATCCGCACCTTGGTGCGTTCGTCGATGCCGTGCCCGTCGTCGGAGACGGAGATCACGACGTACTCGCCCGGTTCGGCCCAAGCGCGCGCGCGACATTCCGATTCATCGAGATCGACGCGCGAGGCGCGCAGCAAGATGCGGCCGTCCGGACCCAGCGCATCGCGGGCGTTCACAAGCAGGTTCATCAGAAGCTGGCCGATCTGCCCGGCATGGGCTCGGACCGCGGGCAGGTCGTCGGAGATTTCGACCTCGAACGAGACGCCTTCTCCGAGGCCCGAGCGGAACAAGCGCGCCGTTTCGGACAGGACTTGGCCAAGACTGGTCCGCTGCAGGTCGCCCGGCTGCCGCCGGCTGAAGCTCAGCAATTGGCGCACCAATTCGGCGGCTTGCTCGGCGGCGGTTTGCGCGTCCCCGAGCATCGCGACGGAGGCGTGGTCGGGCCCCAGGCGCATGCGGGCCAGCGCGACGTTGCCGAGGATGATGGTGAGCAGGTTGTTGAAATCATGCGCAATGCCGCCGGCGAGGGCGCCCACGGCCTCGAGCTTTTGGGCTTGCCTGAGCTGTTCTTCCAGCCCCTTGCGCGCGGTCACGTCCTGCACCATCGACGCGACGGCGACCACTTCTCCGGCGGCGTCGAGCAGGGCGGTTTGGAACCATTCGCAATCGAGCTTAGCGCCTGACTTCGATAGATTTCGGCAGGCGCGGCGACCTACTTGCCGGCCCGCGAGCAGTTCCGGCCAGGAGTCGCCGACCGCGTCCGAGCTCGCCGCCGAGAGAAACTCGTCATAGCGCCGTCCCAGCGCCTCGAGCTGCGACCAACCGAAGGTGGTTTCCGCGCTGGGATTCCATTCCTGCACGCGAAAGTCGAGGTCCCAGACGATGCAGCCCAGCGGCATGGCTTCGAGGAAAAATTCGAGCCGTTGAGCCAGCGCGCGCTGCGAATCCTCGATAAGCCGCTCGTGAGAGATGTCGCGTAGCGTCGCCTGCAAGCCGATCCGGATGCCGCCCGCCTCGATCAACCCGACCGAGCACTCGACCGGGATCTCGACGCCGTCCGAACGTCGCGCTCGATAACGCATGCCGTTCACGGTCCTGCCCGATTCGAGGCAGTCCCGCAGTTGCCGTTCGAAGGCGGCGACATCGCCGCGGTGGAGCAGATCGGCGAAGCGTCCGCCGAAGGTGGCGGACAGGCCGAACAACCGCAGAAAGCGCCGGTTGACGAAGGTCATTTCGCCTGCGAGGTCCGCGGCGCAAATCGCTTCCTCGATGTTCTCGATCAGGCAGCGCAAGCGGGCGCTCTTGCGACTCGCTTTGGCGGCTTCAGCGCGGCGACGCGATTCGATCTCGACGGCATGCAACAACAATAACGACGTGCAAATCAGAGCCCCGGCGACCGCCGCGAGCGGCGGTTGCGGCATGAGCAAGGCGGCGACGCTCGCGACGGCGGCCGTCAGCGCGGGCGCGGCCTCCGACAAGACCAACCCGTCGCTCGACAGCGGACGCGACGCGAGGGCGACGCCGATCGCGGCGGCGGCCGTTGGGAACAAGACCGCGAGCGCCGACGATCCGAATACGAGCGGCGCGACGCTCGCGCTGAGAGCCGCCGCCTGCAGCGCGATCAGCCCGTGCTGCGAATCGCGGTCCGGCTGCGCCTCGCGGACTCGTTGGAGGGCGAACGCCGCGACGGCGGATAGGCCAACGCCGATCGCCGATGCGGCCTCCGGAGCCAGATCGCGGCAAAGCGGGAGCAACGTGGCGCCGGCCGCGCAGAGCAACGCCTGATCGAGCCTGCGCCGCCGGCGGCTCACGAGAGCGGAGGTCCTGGGCAGCACCGCCAACAGCGACAGCGACAGCGCGATCGACCCGACCGCGGGCGGCTGTCCGCGCGCAGCAGCGGCAAGGCTAAACGCCGCGGCGGCGACGATCACCGCTCGGAATGTCAGGGTACTGCGTCCGAAGCTCAACACGGAAGAGGCCAGGGGCCTCTTCCAGCCTTATCGGCTCCTCCAGACGGAAAATTGACGGCGGGGTCAGGCCGCCGTGCTCAGTCCCAGCCGCCGCATCAGCGCCTCGGCGTCGGGATCGCGGCCCATGAAAGCGCGAAACAGGTTCTCCGGCTCATCCGAATCGCCTTTCTCGAGGATCGCGCGGCGGAACGCTTTGCCTGTCGCCGAGTTGAACACTCCCTCGGCGGCGAAGCGCGTGAACGCGTCGGCGTCGAGCGCTTCGGACCACTTGTACGAGTAGTAGCCGGCGCCGTAGCCGACCGGGTCCGAGAACAAGTGCTGGAACGCAGCGGGCATGTCATAGCGCTGGGGCAAGGGCGCGGGAGAGAACGGGATGAGCAGCTTGCGAGCGTAGGCCATCACGTCGCCGTCGCTCTCGGGGTCGTAGTCGCAGTGCAGGCTCAGGTCGAGCGTCGCCAAGCTGAGCTGCCGCATCTGTACATTGGCCGAGCGGAATGTGCGCGCCTGGAGCATCTTGTCGAACAGCTCGTCGGGAATCGCTTCGCCTGTCTCGTAATGCCGCGCGAACAGGTCGAGAGCCGGCTTCTCCCAGCACCAGTTCTCCATGATCTGCGACGGCAATTCCACGAAGTCCCAGGCGACGTGCGTGCCGGCCAGGCTGCGAATCTCGACGCGGGTGAGCAAGTGGTGCAGCAGGTGGCCGAACTCGTGGAACAGCGTTTCCACGTCGCGATGGGTCAGCAGGGCGGGCTTGTCGCCCACCGGCGGGTTCAGGTTGCCGCACATCAGGCCCAAATGCGGCTCCCAACCCTGAGCCGTCTTGCGCCCGGTCAAGAAAGAATCCATCCAGGCGCCGCCGCGCTTGTCCTCGCGCGGAAAATAGTCGGCGTAGAAGGCGCCGAGCTGCGCCCCGTCCGCATCGTAGAGCTCGTAGTACTGCACGTCGGGATGCCAGACCGGCACGTCTGACTTTTCCCGCACCGAAACGCCGAACAGGCGCTCGACCAGCTCAAACAGGCCTCTCTTGACGGCTTCGTACGGGAAGTAAGGCCGCAATTCCTCTTCGTCGAAGTCGAATTGGTCCTTCCGAAGCTTTTCGGCGTAGTAGCCGACGTCCCAAGGGTCCATATGGACGGACGAAGCTCCTTCGAGCGACATGCGAAAGGCCCGCAGCTCGTCGTTCTCGCGCTTGAAAGGCTCCTCGGTGCGTGCGCGCAGCCCGTCGACGAACTCGCGCGCCTTGAGAGCGGTTTTGGCCATGCGGTCTTCGAGGACGAGGTCCGCGAAGTTAGCGTAACCGAGCAACTCAGCTTTCTCCTGGCGCAGCGCGAGGATCTTGGTGACGAGCGGGCGATTGTCGACGCCCTCGGCGGTGGCTCGCTCGTTGTAGGCGCGCCAAACCTTCTCGCGAACATGCGCATCGTCGAGATACGTCATCACGGCGAGGTAGCTCGGTTGCTGGAGTGTGAAGCGCCAGCCGTCCTTGTCCTTCTTGCGGGCGCTGTCCCGGGCGGCCCCGCGGGCGCTCTCAGGCAGGCCCGATAGGCGCGCTTCGTCGTCGAGGATCAGCTCGAAAGCGTTCGTCGAGTCGAGCACGTTTTCAGAGAACTTCTGCGTCGTCCGGGTGAGCTCGACGTTGATCTCCGACAGGCGCTTCTTGCCCGCGTCGTCGAGATCCGCGCCGGCGCGGCGGAAGTCGGCGAGCGTCTTGTGCAAGAAGCGCGCCCGCACGCCTGCGAGGCTCTTGGCTTCATCGGTCTGGGCGAAGCGTTTGAGCTGGTTCCACAGGGCGGCGTTCAAGGCGATGCTCGAGTAGAAGGCGCTGACCTGCGGCTGCACGGCGTTGTAGGCCTTGCGCAGCTCGGGCGTGGTGCGGACGGCCTCGAGGTGCCCGGCGACGCCCATCGCGAAGTCGAGCTTCTCCGTCACAGCCTCGAGCGCCAGCATCGTGTTGTCGAACGTGCGCGGGCCGTCGTCGGACGCCAGGGCGTCGAGCTTGGTCTGCGCGTCGGCCAGCAACTCGTCGACAGCGGGCTCGACATGTTCGGGCCGGATCTGATCGAACGGGATGCGAAAGCGGATTTGAGTGAGAGGATTCGAGCCGTTTTGAGCGCTCATGTCGGAAACTTCGAGTCTATCAGCAGCGCCCATGCAAGCGGCCCGAGCCCCGTAGCCCGAGCCCGTAGAATGAGAGTTCCCCGAGGGATGGGAGTCAGCGGTGCAGATCACCGAAATCTTCAAGTCCATTCAAGGCGAGTCGACCTACGCCGGGTTGCCGTGCGTCTTCGTGCGCCTGACCGCCTGCAATCTCCGCTGCAAGTGGTGTGATACCGAGTACTCGTTTTATGGGGGCCGCAAGATGTCGCTCGACGACGTAGTCGCGCGGGTTCGCGAGCTGGGCGGCAAGCTGGTCGAGATCACGGGCGGCGAGCCGTTGTTGCAGAAAGAAGTTCACCCGCTGATGGAGCGGCTGCTCGGCCAGGGTTACCGCGTGATGCTCGAGACGAGCGGCGAGCGCTCGCTCGAAAACGTGCCGGGCGCGGTGATCAAGATCGTCGACGTCAAATGCCCGGACTCCGGGGCGGCCGACACTTTCCGAATGGAGAATCTGGGATGGATGGCGCCGCACGACCAACTCAAATTCGTCATCGCCACAAGGCGGGATTACGAGTTCGCGCGCGACTTTTCAAACGCCGAGCGTTTGGCGGAGAGATTTGAGGCGGTGATTTTTTCGCCGGTGCACGGCGACGTCGATCTCGAACAGATGGCGGGATGGATGCTGGAAGACGATCTGCAAGACGTGCGCTTCGGTTATCAGCTTCACAAGCTGATTTGGGGCCCCGAGGCGATCGGCGTCTAGCTCAATTCGGACTGGTCGCCAGCGACGGCACGATCAACAGCCCGCGCTCGATCGCCGCTTCCACGATCGGCTTGGTCTGGTCGTCGTACTGCAAGAAGAAGCCGTACTTGAGCATATCGGCCGCCTCCTTGAGCGTTTTCGCGTCCTCGAGACTCAGCCGAGCCACGAGCCCGCCGGTAGTCTGGTGGACTCCGATATACCAAGTCTCCGACTCGCTGAAGACGCCCAATCTGACGCTCACGCCCGCGAACTGGAAGCGACCTTCCGAGCCGCGGGCTTGGATGAGCTCGATACCTGCTTCCTTGTAAGTGACCATCGCGCCCCCGTGTGCTCTCAGTATGGCAGACGCCGAAAACGGGGAAAGGGTTTCCCGTCTTCAACTATGCCGGATCACCAAGACGTCTCCGTCTTGAACGATATATTCCTTTCCTTCGAGCCTGAGCTCGCCCTTGTCCTTCGCTCCAGAATAACCTCCCAACTCCACCAGCCGCTGCCATTGAATCGTCTCGGCGCGGATGAACTTCTTCTCGAAATCGGTATGGATGGCGCCGGCGGCCTTGACCGCGCGTGAGTTTTTCGGGATCGTCCAGGCGCGCACCTCGGTTTCGCCCGCGGTCAGGAACGACATCAGGCCGAGCAAATCGTACGTCGCCTGGATCAGTCGGTTGAGGCCGGGCTCGGCCAGACCGTAGCTCTGCATCAGCTCGGCGGCCTCCTCGGGGTCGAGCTCGGCGAGCTCAGCCTCGACGGCCCCGCAGACGGCCGTCAAGCCGACGTTCTTCTTGCCGGCGAGCCACTTGGCCCGGCGCTGCTGCTCGATCTTGTCGAGCTCGGCGGTCTGCTCTTCACCGAGGTTGAGCACGAGCAACATCGGCTTTTCCGACAGGAATTGGAAGCCGCGCAGACGCTTGGCGTCTTCGGGCTCGAGATCGAGCTCGCGCAGGGGCGTCTCGTTCTCGAGCGCCTCTTTGCAGCGTTCGAGTAACTCCTTTTCCTTCGGCAGATCGGGATTGCGGATCTTCTTGGCGTCTTTCTCGACGCGCTCGAGGCGATTCTCGACGACTTGCAGGTCGTTCAGAATCAGCTCGGCTTCGATGTTCAGCCAGTCGCGGCGCGGGTCGATCGTCGTGTCGACATGCGGCACGGTGTCATTGTCGAAAGCCCGCAAAACATGCGCGAAGGCATCGACCGTGCGCAGTCCGCCGATGTAACCGGCGTCGCCGAGTGCTTCGCGGGACATCGCCGGCATGTCGACGTATTCGACCGTCGCGTGCGTGACCTTGGGCGGCTCGAATACTTTCGCCAACGCGTCGAGGCGGCGGTCGGGCACTTTGGCGACGCCGATCTGCGCCTTCGTCGAGCCGATGCGGCCCTCGCTGGCGACGCCGGTGAGGATGGTAAAGAGGGACGTCTTGCCGACCTGCGGCAGTCCGATGATCGCTGTCTTCATGAATTCCTTTGTTCGGGCGGCCTAGAGGGGCACCGCCGTGGACTGCAGCACCTCGTCGAGGATTTGCAGCGCGCGCTCGGAGATCGCCGTTTCGCCGCCGAATCGCCGGTCCGGCATCACGCGATGGCCGAACACCGGCTTGGCGAGCGTCTTGACGTGATGCGGCGTGACGTAGTCCAAACCCTCGACCAGAGCGGCGGCCTGCGCGGCGCGGTAGAGCGCGATGGAGCCGCGCGGACTCACTCCGAGCGACAGGTGCGGATGGTCGCGCGTCTGCTGCACGAGCGCCATCAAATAGTCGACGACCGAGTCTTCGACGCGCACCTCGTGGACTTGCCGCTGCAACTCGAGCACGTCGTCGGCGTGCAGCACCGGCACGAGGTCGCCGGGCTCTTCACGGCGACCGTTGAGGCGTAGAATCTCACGCTCGCTGTCGCCGTCGGGGTAGCCCATCTCGATGCGCAACAGAAAGCGGTCGAGTTGTGCCTCAGGCAGCGGGAACGTCCCGTGGTACTCCACCGGGTTCTGCGTCGCGATGACCATGAACGGCCGCGGCAGGGTGAACGAGCGTCCTTCGATCGACACCTGGCCCTCGTTCATCGCCTCCAGCAAAGCCGATTGCGTTTTGGGCGTGGTGCGGTTGATTTCGTCGGCGAGCAGAATATTCGAGAAGATCGGCCCCGGCTTGAAGTCAAATTCCTCGCGCCTGGTGCTAAAAACCGTGACGCCCAGCACATCGCTCGGCAGCAAGTCGGACGTGAATTGAATGCGCTGGAATTGGCAGTCGATCGCGCGCGCCAGCGCGTGCGCCAGGGTGGTCTTGCCGACGCCGGGCACGTCTTCGATGAGCAAGTGCCCTTCGGCGAGCAGGCACACCATCGCCAGGCGAACGGCTTCCGGCTTCCCGCGAATCACGCCGCTGAGGGCCTGTTCGAGCGCGGTCAGCTTTTCAGCCGCCGTGACGGCGCTCATCGGGTGTGCGGCCATGAGTCCCCATTTTACTAGGGACTCCGCCATATGCCGCCGAGTTCCGGTTTACGATTCGCCGTGCTAAAACGAGGACCGTCATGCGCTGGACCATCGCAATCCTCCTGTTTCTCGCCGCCGGCGTCTGGGCGCAGCAGGCTAATCAGCCGAAAGCGTCGGAGGACGACCGGATCGACGCCTTCGAAAAGCGTCTCGAATTGGTTGAAAAAGCCGTCACGCAAGAAAATCGAACCGCGACTTCGCCCGCGTCCGTCTCGCTGGAAGCGCGCCTGAGCCGCATCGAAACCCGCCTGGACCAGCTCGAACGCTACGCCCTGCGCGGCACGACGGCGGGCTCGGCGGGCGACCGCATGCTCGAGAGCAGGGTTCGCGCGCTGGAGCGCCAGGTCTCGAGCTTGAAGCGCTTCTGAGCGCGGAAGGATCGAGCAGGGGCGTTCCCTAGAACAAGATCGCGACCAGGTCGCCGCGCGCGCCGTCGTCGCCGAGCCGCGGCCGGTACGCGACGTTCACGACCCATCCGTATGTCCCGCAGGGCAGCGTCTTCCATTTCATGGGCGGGAAGATGAGCTTCGCGGGGCTGTCCGCGAGGTCGCGGAATCGAAAGGAAAACAAGGCGTTCTTTAGAACGACGAACTTGGCGCCGCCGTAGCAATCGACCGTTGCGATCTTGCCCGCCACGATCTGTGCGCCGGGAGGCGGCCACAGCGGTTGCGGTCCGGGAGGCTGCGGCGGTTCGATCCGCGGAAAAGCCGTCGCGACAAGGGCGCTGTCGGTTTCGATGGGCGTCAACGCCGGTCGCGGAGCGTCCATCAACGCCTGCTCCATCCGCCGCAGCAATTCGCGATACTCGTCCTCCGCGCGACTGCGCCATGCCGGGTTGGACGCCAGCGAAAGCAGCGTCCGCGCCGACGCGTTCCAGCGCTCGGCGACCATCTCGGCTTGCGCCAGCGTCAGCTTCACGCGCGGATCCCCGAGCGACGGCTCGAGGGCCAGATCGGCGTAGAGCGCAGCCTTTTGCGCTCGCAGCCCAGCGGCTTCACTGGATTGGTGCAACAGCAACAGCGCGTAGCGGTGAAAGGTCCTCCACGAAGCGCTTTGCGCGCGAACCGCCGACGCCAGCAGACTCTCCGCTTCGTCGTAGCGGCCGCGATCCATCGCCAGCGCGCCGGCGGACGCCTCGATCACCGCGCGTCCGGGGTGGGCCTGAAGCAGCGCCGCAAAGCGCTCTTCCGCCGGTTCCCAGCGCTGCAAGGCGCGCTCGAGCTCAGCGCGCCAGTAAGCTTCTTCCCACGGCTCGAGCGCCCGTAGCGGGAAGCGGCGCCGCCGGCGGGGCGGCCTCGGCGACCGGCTCGGCCAGCGCGAGCTGCGAGGCGCGGGCGCGCAGCTTCAACTCGAACGCCGGCCCGCCCAGGGCGGCGAGACGCCGCCGCAACGTCGCCTCGCGCAGGCCCGCGGCGGGAACGCCTTCCGCGGCCAGCCAATCGACCATCAGCCAGGATTGCGCATAGAACAGAGGCTCACCGAAAGCCTCGTCCCGTCGCGTCGCTGCGAGCAACGGGTCGAGCGGAATCCATGGCTGTGACAACAGCTCGCGCGCCTGCAGCGGCGCGGCGGCGGGCAGGATGTCTCCTTCCGCATTCCGGCGCAGCGACGACAAGTACTCCGCGAACCCTTCTCGAAACCAGGCCGCGCCGTCGGGCTCCGGGTCGACCAAGTGTGCGTACTCGTGCGCCAACGCGGTCCAAGGGCTGCCGGGAGCGTTCCAGGCGACGAGGATGAACGCCCCGTCGTCGCCGATGAACGACAAGCCGCGGCTGGTTTCCGCGCGCCGTTGCGAGCGCACGTAAGGCGCGAGATCGGTCTGGTCGGGTAGCAGCAAGACCGTGAGAGGCAGCGCCGGTCGCCGCCGGTAAAATCCGATCTCCTCGTAGAGAGCCTTCGTACGCTCGAGATGCGCGACGGCTTGCCGTGCGACCTCGGGCCCCACCCAGGAAACGACGCGGAAGTCGCCGTTGAGCGCTTCCTGTTGCGCGGCCAGCGGCGCTGCAAGCAGGAACGCGAGAGCCAACCACAAGGCGAGGGCGGCGGGGCGCATCGGCCCCTTCAGTTTCTCGACTCGAGAGCCGATCGTCCAATCGAGGGCCGCCGGCTCAAAATCATGCAAGAAAGGTGTTGTTTCCGCCGAGCGAGGGCTGGCATACTGTCGAGAAGCCTCATGCGGATGAAAGTACTAGTCCCCCTACTTCTTCTGCTGCAACTGCCGCTCGGCGCCGCCTCGGGCGTGAGTCTGCGCGCGACCACTACTTCGCCGATCATCCAGAACGAAGCCGCCGACGACGATCACCTGTCGCGGATGGACGACGCCGACATGACGGCCCGCTGGATCCGCCTCGGCCTGCTGCACGAGGTGCCCGCTCAGACCGACGCCTACTATCTGAACGCGGTGCGGGACGACAATCGTTACTTGCGGCCGTGGTCCAAGCTGTTTTTGACCCGGCTCAGTGCGCAGTTCCTATCGCATTTCGGAAAGCCCTTGCGCGTCACTAGCCTGTTGCGGACCGAGAACTACCAACGCCGCTTGATGCGCCGCAACGGCAACGCGGCGTCGCCGACCGGGCCTAAGCGCTCCTCGCATCTCACCGGCGCGAGCATGGATATCTCCAAGAAGGGGCTGACCGGCCGCGAGCGCGATTGGCTCCGCCGCGTCCTGTACTCGCTGCGGGGCAAGGGCTACCTCTACGCCATTGAGGAATTCCACCAGCCGGTCTTCCATGTGATGGTGTTTCGCAAGTACGAGGATTACGTCGACCGCAAGACGGACGACACCGCGGACTAGCCGCTGCGTTTGACGATCATGATCGTCATGTCGTCTGTCTGCGGAGCGTCGCCGCAGAACTTGGTGACTTCCTCGTGGATGCGGTCGAGCAAGGCCTGCGGGCACTCTCCCCGATGTTCGACCGCGATCTGTTCCAGTCGATCTTCGCCGAACTCCTCGAAGCGCAGGTCCATCGCTTCGCTGTAGCCGTCGGTGAAGATGATCAGCACGGCCCCCGGCTCGAAAGTCCGCTTGGCCTTCTTCGAACCGGAACGACGGCAGCACGCCCAGCACCGGCCCGCCGAGGTCGAGGCGACGCACAGCGCCGTTTGCGCCGATCAGAAACGGCGGGTTGTGACCCGCGTTGCTGTAGCGCAGCACGTGGCTCGACGAATCGAGCTCGGCGTAGAAGGCGGTCACAAACTTGTCGGAATCGGTCGATTCGTAAAGCAGCAGGTTAGAGTGCGCAAGCCGTTCCGCCACGCTCGACTCCGACAGCGTCTGGCTGCGAATGGTCGCTTGCACATAAGCCATCAGCAGCGAGGCGGAAATGCCCTTGCCTGAAACGTCCGCCAAGCAAAACCCGATTCGATTCGCGTCGCGGCGCAGGAAGTCGTAATAATCGCCGCCCACGCGCCGGGCCGGCTCAGAGCGTGCGACCACTTCGTAACCGGGGATCTGCGGCGGCCCTTTCGGCAGCAGCTTCTGCTGAATCTCCTTCGCCGTTCTGAGCTCCGCCTCGATCTGCGCCAGCGCTTGCTCTTCCTGGTAGAGCCGCGCATTTTCGATGACCTGCGCCGATTGGGCCGCGATGATCGTCAATAGGCGCTGATCGCCCTCGCTGAAGCCCTCCCGGCCCAACTTGTTGAACACGCTCAGAACGCCGATCATGCTGCCTTTGAGGCGCAGCGGCACGCACAGCAGCGACTTGACCGTCGTGGGAGCGTCGGCCGGCAGGCGAAAGCGGCTGTCGCCGTTGAGATCATTGATCACCAGCGGCTGCTGATTCTTCAGCATCCAGCCGGTAATCTGGTCGCCCAGTCGAAAGGGAATGCCGGCGAAGTCCGACTGTACGCGGCGAATCATCGTGCGCAGCGGAGCGTTCTCCTCCTCTTGGTCGAGCAGCAAGACCGCGCCCTGCTCCACACGCAAGTGCTTGACGCACTTCTGCACGATCAGATCCACGATCTCGGTCAGCCCGGATGTGGACGAAACGGCAAGCGCGACCTCATTAAGAATCGAAAGCTCTTCGACCGCGCGCCGCAGTCGCAGGTTTTCGGCTTCGAGGCGCTTGAGCTGAAACTCGGCGTCGGTCGGCATTTCTGATTAGACGCAACCATACCACGCGACCACGGCCTAAAGTCGGCGTGTTGTACACTCAGAGAAGCGTAAACGGAAAGCTATTCCGTGAAAGGCAGGTGCATACTACGTGGCTGAAGTCATTCTTCAGGAGGGCGAGTCGCTCGACGGCGCGCTAAGACGGTTCAAACGCAAAGTTCAGCAGCAAGACATCATTAAAGAGGTCAAGCGCCACTCCTACTACATGAAGCCTGGCGAGAAGCGCCGCCTCAAGCAAGCTCTGGCCCGCAAGAGGAGTCGCAAAAAGCAACGCCGACACGGCGGCGACTAGGCTCGAAAAGTTAGGTTTTGTTGAAGGGCGGGCTCGAAACATCATGTTCGACCCGCCCTTTTCACGTTTGAGTCAGAGGTGATGTCGGAACGTCCGCGCAGTTATTACGTCCAGAATTTCGGCTGCCGCGCCACGCAGGCCGACGGCGCGGCTCTGGAGGCGGACTTTTCCGCCCGCGGTCTCGAGGCGACCGATTCTTGGGCCGCGGCCGACCTGGTGGTCGTCAACACCTGCACCGTCACCGCCGAGGCCGACCGCGACGCGCGGCAAACGATCCGCCGCATCCACCGCGAAAATCCCCGCGCGAAGATCCTCGTCACCGGCTGCTATGCGCAGCGGCGTCCTGAAGACTTGCGCGAGATTCCGGGCGTCGAGTGGATCGTCGGCAACTCCCACAAGACGCGCATCGGCGAAATCGCCGCGCCGGCCTCGGGGCTGGTTCGGATCGCCGCGGGGAGCCTCGACTATCACGGCGAAGTCGCGGCCGGCGGCGTGCTCGTCAGCGACATCCGCCGGCAGCGCGAGCTGTTGACCGCGCCGGTCGTCGACGCCGGTCAAGATCGCTCGCGGCCCAACGTCAAGGTCCAAGACGGCTGCAACAACCGTTGCAGCTTTTGCATCATTCCCTCGGTCCGCGGGTACAGCCGCAGCGCCCAAGCCGGCTTTGTGGTCAGGCAGATCCGCGAGCTCGAAGCCTCCTATCCCGAGATCGTCCTCACGGGCATCAACCTGGGGCGTTGGGGCCGCGACCTTGACGGCCGCCCGCGCTTCACGCATCTGCTCGAGCGCATCCTTTCCGACACCGCCGTCCGCAAGATCCGCATCAGCTCCGTCGAGCCGATGGATTGGACCCAGGACCTGCTCGATCTGGTCGCCGCCGAGCCGCGCATCGCCAAGCACGTTCACGTGCCGCTGCAATCCGGCTGCGACCGGACCCTCAAGCTCATGCGCCGGCGCTATCGCGCGCGGCACTACGCCGACCGTCTCGAACGCGCCCGCGCGCTGATGCCCGGCGCCGCGATCGGCGCCGACGTCATGACCGGGTTCCCGGGCGAGACCGACGCCGACTTCGAAGAGTCGCGCGGGTTCATCGAGCGTATGCCGTTCACCTACCTGCACGTGTTCACTTTTTCGGCGCGCGAGGGCACGCCGGCCGCCGCAATGCCTGATCAGGTTCCCAAGGCGGTCAAGAAGGAGCGCAACCGCATGCTGCGCGATCTCGCGGCCAAGAAGAACGCCGCCTTCCGCGAATCGCAGGTCGGCCAAACACTGTCGGCCGTCACGCTCGACGGGGGCTCGGTCGCCTTGACCGACAATTTCCTGCAGGTCGACCTCGAAGGCCCGCCGCAGCCGCCGGCGCGCCTGATCGAGGTGGCGCTGACGTCTGGTGGAAAAGCTCGTCCCGCACTGTGAGATGCAAATAAATCAACGCCTTAGGCCCTGACAAAGCGCTTCCGGCGGGTTTAGACTGTTATCCGTCGCGATGCGGACAGCCATCCTACGAACAGCGTTGTTGTGCCTTGTTTCGGCCTGGGCCGCGCCGGCTCAGCAAGCGCCGCAAACCCCGGCCGACCATCCCGACATCAGCGCTCCGGGCAACCGCACCCAAGCGGCCGAGCTGACCGCCGCCGTCGCGCCCGCTGATTCGGAAGCGATCGAGGTCGTCCGGCGCAACTTCATCGACGACTACATCTTCGGCAAGATGGAGCGCGACGGCGTTCCCCATGCGCCCCTGGCCGACGACGCCACGTTCTTCCGGCGCATCCATCTCGACCTGACCGGCCGCATCCCGGACGATCTGGAGGCGCGGCATTTCGTCGAAGACGCCGACCCGGCCAAGCGCGACAAGTTGGTCGACAAGCTCGTCGGATCGCAGGAGTGGCAAGAACAGTGGACGCACTACTTCCTCGACCTGTGGCGCGCCAGCCAGAATCGCATCGGTTGGGAGGGTCGCAACGTCTTCCACGCCTACGTCGAAGACGCGCTGCAGCTCAATCAGCCCTTCGATGAATTCGTCCGCGAGCTGATCACCGCCTCGGCGCGCAGCAACTACTACGTCGGCCCGTCGAGCTATCTCGTCCGTTGGGCGCAGTTCGGCGACAACTGCACCGAGATCATGCACGAAGACACGGCCGACGAGATGACCGTGATGCTGTTCAAGCACTTCATGGGCGTCAACCTGCAGTGCGTCTCCTGCCATGACGGCGCCAATCACCTCGAGAAGGTCAATACCTGGCTCACCGCGCGCAAACGCCGCGAGCTATGGGCGCAAGCGGCGTTTTTCGGCAACACGCGCGTCATGCGGCGCATCGAAGAGCGCAATACCCAGGACGAGTACCTGATCGACGACAAGGATCGCGACGGCTACTCGGCCGCCGCCCGCAGCACGGTCCGCGTGGCCCGCCAGGGCGAGGGCGTCGGTCGAGCCGGCGTTCATCTTCAGCGGCGAACATCCCGATCCGTCCAAACCTCGCCGCGCCGAGCTGGCGCGCATGTTCACCGCCGACCGCCAATTCGCGCGCGCCGCGGTGAATCGTTTCTGGGCCGAGCTGCTGGGCGTCGGCATCGTCGATCCGGTCGACGACTTCGACCTGTTGCGCCTCAACGCCGACAACCTGCCCGACGGCTGGGGCGTGCAGCCGACGCACCCCGAGCTGCTCGAAGCCCTGACCGATGACTTCATCAGCAGCGGCTACGACCTGCAGCACTTGTTCAAGGTGATCGCCAAGTCGGCCGCCTACCAGCTCTCGTCGAGCTTTCCCGGCGAGTGGAAAGTCGACTACGCCAAGTATTTCGCGCGCAAGTTCGTGCGCCGCCTCTCGGCCGAGCAGGTCTATGACTCGATCGTGAAGGCGACCAACCTGAAGTCGCCCATTCAGATTCCGCGTCTCGACGAAAAGGTCGACTATCTGGTGCAGACGCGCGGCCCGGCCGACGTCCGCGCCACCAAGACGCTGAGCTCCGGCTACAAAAAGGACCTGATTTTCTTCGTCGACTCGTTCGGCGTCGCCAACCGCGAATTCAACGAGCCGACGCGCGAAGGCTCCATCATCCAAGCGGCGCTGATGATGAACTCCTCGATCGTCAAGCTGAAGGCCAAGCCCGCGGCCGGCAGCTATCTCGCCGGACAGCTCGAGCGCATGGACGTGACCGACGACAAGCTCGTCGAGAACCTCTTCTGGCGCTTCCTGACGCGCAACCCCGACGGCCATGAACGCGACGAGTCGCTCACGCTGCTCGCCGAGCGCGGCCGCGAGCTCGGCGGCGAAGACCTGCAATGGCTGCTGATGAACAAGGTGGAATTCCTGTTCAACTACTAGGGACGAACGGCCATAGGGACGAATCATGCGGAGTTTCGACGACCACTTCCTCACCAGGCGACAGCTCTTCCGCATCGGCGGACTGTCGATGGCCGCCTACCGCTTCCTCCCGCTCATCGAGCCCAAGGCCCAGGCGGCGGGGACGGCGAGCCCCCGCGGCACGGCCAGGTTCTGTATCTTCGTCATGCTTCAGGGCGGCCAGTCGCACGTCGATTCCTGGGACTTTCGCGAAGGTCCGTGGACGCCCGAAGACTTCGCCGTCAAGCGGATCTCCGGAGTCGGCAAGTGGCCGATGGGTCTCTATCCCAAGCTCGGCGAACGATTCGACAAGTTTTCGCTGGTGCGCTCGATCGAAGCGTGGGAGAGCCAGCATGGCCGCGGCCAGTACTATGTGCAGACCGCCCACCAGCACAATCCGGCTCTGGCGAAAGAGCTGCCCGCGCTCGGTTCGGTCATCGCGTCGGAGTTCGCATCACAGCGCAAACCCGACGACTCGCTGCCGCCGTACGTCGCCTTCAATACGTTCCCGCAGGTGGGCCTGATCAACCAGGGATTTTTGCCCGCCACATACGGGCCGTTCCACGTCAACACCGAGTCCGACCTGACCGCCCTGGCGCCGCCCGAAGAGGAGCAAAAAGAATTCCAGCGCCGTTGGGAGCTGCTGCGGCGCTTCGATGCGCGCTTGCGCTCCGATCCTTCGCTCGAGAAGAAGGCCTACCGCGACTACAACAACTACTACGAAGGCGCGGTCGACCTGATGTCCGACCCGCGCACGGCCAAGGTCTTTAACATCGCCGCCGACGAGCGCAAGCGCTACGGCGACACAACCACCGCCGACGCCTTCATCCTGGCGCGCAATCTGGTCACCGCCGACGCCGGCACGCGCTTCATCTTTTTGAGCCACGCGGACTGGGACCATCACGGCAAGATCTACGACAAGAACAACTTCTATCGCATGTCTTGGGAGCTCGACGCGGGGCTCAGCAACCTGCTCGATGACCTGGAAGCGACCAAGCGCGACGACGGCCGCTCGGTGCTCGATGAAACTCTGGTTGTCGTGATGGGCGAGTTCGGACGCACGCCCGGCGGGCTCACCAACATCGCCGGACGCGACCACCACCAATACGCCATGACGGGCATCTTCGCCGGCGGCGGCCTCGCGCCAGGCCAGGTCATCGGCAAGACCGACGCGCAGGCCGCCCGCATCGTCGACCCCGAATGGGGCCCCAAGCGCTCCATCTTCATGGAAGACATTGCGACGACGGTGTACTCGGCCCTGGGCATCGACTGGACCAAGAAAATCTCCGGCGCCCCCTCGGGACGCGACTTCTACTACATCGAGATCTTCTCGCCGACGCAGTTGCTCAAGAGCCAGGAGATCGACGTACTGTTCGCATAAGCTGTCCGGCTTAGGTGGAATTGAACCCTTCCGGCCATAGGCGCCCTGGGCGCCGCGGGCGCATCATCGCAGCAGCGAATACAAAGGATCAAGCCAAGCGGAAGACTGCACCCGGACGGATCCGCGCTACGGCGTCTCGGGGCAGGATGTTTCCGCAAAGGCAAAGTCCGGCGAGGTCTCAAAAACCCGTAGCGGAGACCTCGCCTTCGCTTCGAACTGGTCCGAGGCCGCACACTGCGCGCCCGCGCCGCCTCGACTCCGAGGCTGCCTCCTGCATTATCGATAGTGAGGGGGCAGCCTCGTTTGTTTTCCGTTTGCTTTCAGCCGGAAGGGTCGACTGCGCCAGCCGTTCACGAGACAAGTCCCGCATCCGTCGAGCCTCTCCGCGACTGAAGGTCAACACGCCTCGATCCGCGGCCTGCAATTCAGTCGGCCCCCACGGAAATTGCATTAACCCGCGCTTCGAATGGCTCTGCAAGCCCAGCAACAGATGGCCCAGCTCGTGCGCCATCACCGCTCCGAGCAAGAGAGCCTCCGCGGTATTTCCGTCCGTCTGAGAATCCGCCGATATGGTCGACATAAACATTCGCGATGGTGGAGAAGTTTGCTGTGCTCCGACATGGCGGCGAACCCAAAGACGCCGTCTCTTAAACGGCCCGGAGGACGTCTGTCGCTATTCAGCAGTCGCAAGTTCAGCGCCGACGGTCCGGTGACTTCAAAACAGCCCGGCTCTGGGAAATCGCCGCCGCAGTCAAGCCACTCGAGACCGATGCCCGAACGCTGGAATATCTCCGTCGCTCTCCGCAAGGCGCGTTCTATAATCGCCTCGGGCGTGGTCGCGAAGTCGTAGAGGCGCACCCAGACTCGAGGCGCATCCGCGGATGCGAGCAAGTCGGGAGTCTGCGCTATCGCCCCGTTCGTCGCGATTAAAAGCGGCAGGAAAAAGCCGAATCGTAAAGTAGGCATCACTCTCACCGCCTTCGGTGGGAGCGATCCTGGGCCGGTTGAGACAGGTGGGCCAGCGACGGCTTTTCAAATGTGCGTTAAATCGACATCAACCTTTAAGCCACTCGAAGTTCAATGCATTATGAGGATCGATTAACTGGCGCAGCGGCGGACACCGCCCAATTGCATGCTCGAAACTTGACCTGCGACCTCATAATCAATGCGTGTCCGTCGATCGCCAGCCGATGCGATTCGGCATATTCGAGGCCGACCTGGTCGCCCGCGAACTGCGCCGCGGCGGTCTGCGAGTCAAGCTGCAAGATCAGCCGTTCGAGGTCTTGGCGGCCCTGCTCGAGAAGCCCGGCGAAATCGTCACAAAAGAAGAGCTCCAGAAGCGAATTTGGAACGGCGACACCTTCGTCGACTTCGATCGCAGCTTGGCGACGGCGGTGAACAAGGTGCGCCAGGCGCTGGGCGACTCCGCCACCCGGCCGCGCTTCATCGAGACCGTGCCGAAGCGGGGCTACCGCTTCATCGGCGGCCCGGATTTCGCCTCGACCCGCAACGGCGACGGTCGCCGCCGGATCAGCGTCCCAGGGATCGCCCGCGCCTGCCGCGCTGGGTCATTGCGGCGGGGGCTGCCGCCGCCGTATTGGTCGCCGGCGCAACCTTTAGCTAAAGCATGAAGCGGCCGCGCTGAAGCGCCGATCTTGTTAGCCGATCCGCTCACTTCGGATCCGGGCTACGAGATCTGGCCCAGCTTCTCGCCCGACGAAAGCCAAGTCGCCTTCACCTGGGACGGGGGCGATCCCGGCGGGCCGACGGACATCTATTCCATGGTCATCGGCGCGGCTGTGCCGCGCCCTCTCACACAGACCGAGGTCGTCGAGCTTGCGCCGGCATGGTCGCCCGACGGGAAATGGATCGCGTTCGTGCAGGCCCGCGCCAAGGATTTCCTGCGCCGGCAGTGGCCGATCCGCGAGCCCAACGCCGATCTGATGCTGATGCCCGCGAGCGGAGGACCGGGGACGCCCCTGGCGGAGATGATGGTGACGGACGATTTCTTCACCGGTCTGTCCTGGACCCCCGACTCCTCGCAGGTGCTCTTCACGCGAATCAAAGACGGTCGCGCCGCGGGCATCGCCGCGATCGACATCAACAGTCACGAAGTTCAGCCGGTCACTGACGCCTCCGGGGGTTCCACCGGATACGATGCTCGACCGTCTTTGTCAGCCGACGGGCGCGTGCTGGTTTTCCTACGCGGTGGAAGGTACTCAGCGACTCTTTATGCTCTCGACTTGGATGAGCGAGTTCGTCCTCGCGGCGTTCCTCATAGATTGACTTCCGGTTTGCTCACGAGCGCCTTTCCTGTGGTCCTCCCGACCGGCGACGCCATCCTGTACTCCTCTCGCGGCGAGGTGCGGCGCCTGCCGCTCGGGTCCCCCGATGCGGCTGCCGCTTTGCCGTGGGCGATGTCGCACGTGAGCGCCTTCGCGGTCAGCCGGTCGGGAACTTCTCTGGCCTTCGTCGACCAACTCTACGACCTGAACATGTGGCAGGCGCGCCTTTCGGAGGATTGGGAGCTTGTCGGCGACCTCGAGCCGTTACATCATTCCACTTACAGCGAAACCTTTCCGACTTATTCTCCGGACGGCCGGAGCGTTGCGTTTCAGTCCAATCGTTCGGGCGCGATAGAGGTTTGGGTCGGCGACGGCGAAAAAAATCTTCGCCAATTGACGCATTTCTCGGCACATAGCGGGTCGCCGGCCGTATCGCCGGACGGCGCGACGATTGCTTTCGATTCGAATGAATCCGGAGCGTGGCGGATCTACACGATGCCGGCGACCGGCGGCTCCCCGACTCGGTTGGAACTGGGGTTCACGAATGCCGTCAAGCCGGAATGGTCGCCCGACGCAGAATGGATGTACTTCTTCGGGCAAAAGCTGCCTCAGAGCTCCGGAATCTGGAAGGCTCGCCTGGACGGCTCCGGCGCCCAACAACTGCTGGAAGAATTCGACCTGGTTGCTCCTCACGTCTCACTCGACGGAGCCTGGGTCTACTTCTGGCGGGACGGATTCATCTGGCGCATCCCCGCGGAGGGCGGCGAGCCGGAGCGAATCGTCGACGCGGATGCGGGGGTCATGGTCGCCGAGCCCGGCCTTTTCTTCGCCCGCCGCAATCGTGAAAAGGGCGAAATTCGGATCCTGCTCAAACGCATCCCCGAAGGGGACGTCCGCGACACCGGCATCGCCTTCGCCGAGCGCGATGTCGATCGCTGGATCGTCATGAGCGTGTCGCCCGACGGACGCCAAGTTGCGATCGTCCTCCAGTCGCTGTCGGAAAGCGACATCATGCTGGCTCGGAACTTCGGAGGCTAGCACTATGTCAAAGCGCCAACGCATCACTCAATTTGGTGTGTTTGAAGCCAACCTGGTCGCCCGCGAGCTGCGCCGCGGCGGTCTGCGCGTCAAGCTGCAAGATCAGCCGTTCGAGGTCTTGGCGGCCCTGGGCGAAATCCGTCACAAAGGAAGAGCTCCAGAAGCGAATTTGGAACGGCGACACTTGGGCGGTGACGAATGAAGGGATCTTCTATGCGCAAGGCGAGTTCGACCATTTCGAGATCTATTTCAAAAGCGTCGATACAGGAGAATTGCGTGATGTCGGGACGATAGACGCCGCACTCTACCCCTTCATGGACGTAACCGCCGACGGCCGGTCCTTGCTCGTGACGCAAATCGACCGCCAAGGCAGCGATCTGATGATCGTGGAGGACTTCCAGCTGAGGCAGCGCGTCCACGACGGTCGAATACAAACCCAGTGGCGTCCCCAGCGGGATTCGAACCCGCGTTGCCGCCGTGAAAGGGCGGTGTCCTAGGCCTCTAGACGATGGGGACTCGCTAAGGAAGGCGGGCTTTCGCCCGGACTTCCTCAGGATAATCTTCGCTTCGAATCGTCGTCAACGACTCAGGCGCGGGCGCGGCCTGAACCGCGTCCGCCGCCGCTGCGCCGCCGTCCGCCGCTGGAACGGCGCTGCGGCCGGGAGCTGCGTCTGCTCCTCGTCGTCCGGGCGCGTGCCCGCGACGGCGCGGCGCTCCATGTCGAGCGTCAGCGGCTTGTCGTCGGCGACCGCTGCGACTCCAGGCGCTTCGAGGCGCTCAATCTGCGAGCCGAGCTTGCGCTCGATCTGCTTGAGCATGCTGTAATCGGGCGCCGCGACGAAGGTGTACGCCTTGCCGCTGCGTCCGGAGCGGCCCGTGCGGCCGATGCGGTGCGTGTAAACGTCCGGAGTCTGCGGAATGTCGAAATTGATGACGTGCGAGATGCCTTCGACGTCGATGCCGCGGGCGGCGACGTCGGTCGCCACCAGCACAGCGAATTTCCCCGAGCGGAAGCCGGCCATCGCCTTGTCGCGCTGCGCCTGACTCATGTTGCCTTGCAGCGCGACGGCGGTATGGCCGTGGCGCGTGAGCTGATCGGCGAGCCGCTTGGCGCGGAATTTCGTCCGCGAGAACACGATCGCGGAGTTGAAACCATCCTCGTCGAGCACGTGCTTGAGCAGTTCCAGCTTCTTCGAGTCCGGCGTCGTGTAAACGAAGTGCTCGATTGTGTCGAGCGGTTTCGAGTGCGCCAGCTCAACGACGTGAGGCTCGAACAGCAGATTGTCCGCCAACGAGCGGATCTCCTTGGGCATCGTCGCCGAAAACAGCATATTCTGACGGTCGTCAGGCAGCAGCTTGACGATGCGCTGAATGCTCGGCAGAAAACCGATGTCGAACATGTGGTCGGCTTCGTCGAGGACCAAAACCTCGATTTTGGCGAGCATCACATGGCCCTGCTCGTACAGATCCAGCAGCCGGCCGGGGCAGGCGACGATGATGTCGGGGTTCTTCTTGAGGGCCTTGATCTGCGGATTGGCGGGTACGCCGCCGAAAATCGTGACGGCCTTCACTTTGGTGAACTGGGCGAGCGTCTCGATGTCGGCGTGAATCTGCATCGCCAGCTCGCGGGTGGGAGCGATGATCAGCGCGCGCGGCCCGGGGCCGGGCTCGTCGAGCAGCAGATCGAGGATCGGCAGCACGAAAGCCGCCGTTTTGCCGGTGCCGGTCTGCGCCAGGCCAAGAATGTCTTGGCCGTCGAGGCCGGCTGGAATGGTTTCAGCTTGAATCGGACGCGGATCGGTCCAGCCTGCGGCTTCGATCGCACGTTCAATGCGGGGTTCAAAGTCGAATTGACGGAACCCCGAAACCGGCCGCTCAGCGGGCCGGGAAGAAATGTCGTTCATGCAAGTCCTGTACAGCGGGGCGGGCGCTTTTCCTGCGCTCTCCAGCGCCCCGGGTCCTTTGCTCTTCTAGACCTGTACAACAGAGACAGATTGGAAGATGAATAGAAGCAGCTGCGCGAATCTGCGGGTGGGAAACCTGTTGTGCGCAGGGAGCCGCAACTCATGGCGGCCGCCGTTTCTTTTACCTATCTGTCTCCCACCATAGCAGTCTTTCCTTGTTTGGGGAATACACCGCCCCTTCAGGCGATGTCGTTTTGCAGCACGAGGCGGTAGCGCGCCTTGCCCGCCTCCAGGCGCTCCATCGCATCGTTCACTTCAGACATCTTGAATCGCTCGACGATCGGCTCGATCCCGTGCCGCGCGCAGAAATCCAACATCGTCGCGATCGTCGCCGGGCTCCCCACCGGTGAGCCGGAGATGGACTTCTGCCCGCCGATCAGGGCGAAGGGCGCAACCGCGATCGGGTTGGGAACGACGCCGACCGTGTGCAATCGCCCCTTCGGCGCAAGCGCAGCCGCATAGGCGTCCCATTCGAGATCGACGTTGACCGTCGACAGAATGAAATCGAACGACCCAGCCGCTTTCTTGAGTTCCTCGGCGGACCGCGAATTGAGGGTCGAATGGGCGCCCATCTCCAGGGCCTCTTGCTTTTTCGAATCGCTTGAGGTGAAGGCCACGACCTCGCAGCCCCACTTGTTCAAGAACTGCAGCGCCATGTGGCCCAGGCCGCCGATGCCGATCACGCCCACCCGGTCGGTGGGCTTCACGCCGAACTGCACGATCGGATTGAAAACCGTGACGCCGCCGCACAACAGCGGCCCGGCCTTGGAGAAGTCGACGGCGTCGGGGATCGGAGTCGCCCACGCTGCATGGCAGCGCACCCTATCGGCGAAGGCGCCGTGGCGTCCGACGATCGTTGCTTCCGCGTTGGGGCACAGGTTGTGGTCGCCTCTCATGCACTGCGGGCAGGTCATGTCGCTCGCCGATGTCCAGCCCAAGCCGACTTTGGCCCCGACCTTGTGCCGCGTCACGTTCTCCCCCACCGCGGCGATCGTGCCGGTGGCCTCGTGGCCCGGCACTAGGGGGTACTTGGTAAACCCCCACTCGTCGTTGATCATCGACAAGTCCGAGTGACAGATGCCGCAGTATTCGACGTCGATTTCGACGTGATCCTGCGCGAGCTCGCCCGGATCGTACTCGAACGGCTGAAGCTTGCCGCCCTTCTCCATGACGGCGTAGGCGTGAAACACAGTCGCTACCTCCCAGGAAGCCTCAGTATAGGGATCGAGAAGAACCGATCCGAACTACGGCGACCGGCTAACTTTCGCGGCGATATTCGGTTAGGGCGGTGGAAGTGAGGCCGCCGCGCGGCGAAAACTCTCCGGTTACCCGCAGCCAGACGGGCTGCATGGCGGCCACCAAGTCCTGCTTGATGCGATTGACGGCGTTTTCGTAAAAAATGCCCAGGTTGCGGTAGGCCAAAAGGTACATCTTGAGCGACTTGAGCTCGGCGCAAAGCGCGTCCGGCTCGTACTCGATGGTGATCTTGCCGAAGTCGGGCAGGCCGGTCTTGGGGCAGACGGAGGTGAACTCGGGGATCTCGATCTTGATCGTGTAGCGCGGATACTGGTTCGCCCAGGTCTCGATCGACGGCAGCTCCGCGTCGATGCCGGCCTTGGCGTGATCTTCGGTGTAAGCGCCGCTCACACCTTCAATCCTAGAACGTTTTCGATGTACTTCTTGCTGGTCGCGGCGCTGTCTTTGGCGGTCGTCGCCGTGACGTCGAGCTCGACGGTGAACCAGCCCGTCCAGCCGATCGACTCGAGATGCTCCAGGATGCCCGGGAAGTCCACGCCGCCCGCGCCCAGCTCGAAGAAGATGCGGTCGTCGCCGCCCGTGTTGACCTTCGTGCGGTCGAGCGGCGGGCCTTTGTAGCCGCCTCGATTCGTCGGCGCGACGTCTTTGAGGTGGTATTCGATGATGCGCTGGCCGTATTTGTTGGTCAGCGCGAGCGGATCCATGCCGGCCATCGAGACATGGCCCGTATCGAGCACGAAATGGACGTGCTCGGGGTTGGTCAGCTCCAGCACCCGCTCGACGTCGCGCGGCGTCTCGAACTGCGACCACAGGTGCGCGTGGATGCCGAACTTCAGCCCCTGGTCGGAGATGCGCTTGCCCAGCTCGTCGAATGTCGCCGCCTGGTTGCGGTAGATCTCCTCGGTGTTGCCGCCGGGATTCCGCGGGCCGCAGTTGATCTTGAGGTGGTCGCACCCAAGCGCCTTGATGTAGCGCACCAGATGCATGTGGTCTGCGATCACTTGCTTGCGCTGCTTGGGATCTTGGAAGGCCGTGTTCATGCGGCCGCCGTTCGAGATCGTCTCCATTTTCAGGCCCATGCCGGCCAACAAGTCGGCGAGCTTCGCCGGATCGTCCTTCCAAGGCTCGAGATACGGCCAGAACGTTTCGATCCAGTGATATCCCAGCGCGGAGCACTCCTCGAGCGAGGGAAGAAAGCCTGCGGCGTCGGCCCAGTCGGGGCGCGTGTTCGAAGTGATGCCCACCGTGATTTGGGCTTCTTCTGAAGCTGAAGCGCCCGTTGTGAACGCTAGAGCGGACGCGGAGAGAAAGCTGCGGCGGGTCATGGCGCGTCTATCTTACGCCCAACAGCGGGTGACTGCGCCCGTTTTTTTGCTTGGACGAAGGCCTCAACGCATGAGATGACGTCGATGCGAGATCATCCCTTTTGTTTTGAGTGCCTTACCTGTATTCAAGCTTTGTGCGGCCCGAGTGCAACCAGAGCGCCATCAAGCGCATCTCTATGGTTGAATAATGAAATCTGATTCTGTGCGCACTAAGATTTTGACAAATTTCAGTGCAATACTTGACATTGAACAACGCAGGTTTTATGATGACATACAGGAGGGATCGGATACCCATGAGGCTCATTCGCTACAACACACCGGCTTGGACGCCCCGCCGTCAGCCAGTCGCCCGACCCGAGCAACCGTCTTGGACCCCGGCGGTCGACATCGCTGGTTCCGACAGCGAGTACGTGCTGCGTCTCGACATGCCCGGCGTAGACAGCGCCGACGTCGAGGTCAAATTGGAAGATCACGTGCTGGCCGTAACAGGGGAAAGGAAGGCGGCTGTCAATGAGGCGCAGGAGCGCTTCAGTCTCCGCGAGCGCCGGCTGGGGGCTTTTAGCCGCAGCTTCCGGCTGCCCGAGGCGGTTGACGCCGACAACATCACGGCGCGGTACGACAAGGGCGTGCTCGAGATTCGGGTTCCCAAGGTCGACCGCACCCGCAAAATCACGGTCCAGTAAGGATCGAGACGGAGAAAACAGGAGGAAACACGATGTCGCTAATGAAGTACAACCCCCGGGGCATGACGCCCTGGTTCGATTTCGACCGTCTGTTTGAGGACTTCGACCGCGGCTTGGGCGTTATGCCCAGAACCGAAATGAAGGGCTGGACCCCGGCCGTCGACATCTTCGAGGACGAAAAGCAGATCACGCTGAGCGCCGATATTCCTGATATGGATCAGAAAGATCTGGACATCAGCGTCGAGGACGGCCATCTCACCATCAAGGGCGAGAGGAAGTTCGAGAACGAGGAAAAGAAGGACAACTATCACCGCATCGAGCGTCGCTACGGCTCGTTCCAGAGGACCTTCGCTTTGCCGGAGAACGTGGACGCCGATCATATCGGCGCCAAGTACGACAAGGGCGTCTTGAAGGTGACGTTGCCTAAAACCGTGCAACCCGAGAAGAAACCCCGAACGATCGCCGTCAAGTAAAACCGCGGCGTGCGTCCGCCGGTCGGGCGATTCTCGAAAATTAATTCGGGCGGCCGGAATCAAACGGCCGCCCGTTTTCATCTAGCACTATGCATCCGGCAGTGTGCGAGGAGAACAAGGAGAACAGGGATGATTCGCTTTGACAAGTTCACACAAAAGGCCCAGGAGGCCGTGCAAAGCGCGCAAGCGCTAGCCTCGGAGGTCGGCCACCAGCAGGTTCATCCCGTGCATCTGCTCGTCGCACTGGCCGAGGAGAAGGACGGCGTGGTGAGAGCGGTGTTGTCGAAATGCGGCATTGCACCCAATGTCGTGGCCGAAGACGCCCGCAAGCTGTTCAACGATATTCCCCAAGTGCAAGGCGCGCAGGGCGGCACGCACGTCTCGCCCGCTTTGGGAAGCATTTTCCAGAATGCGCAGCAGCAGACCGAGCGCTTCAAGGACGAGTACGTCTCGACCGAGCACTTGCTGCTGGCTTTGGCTGACGCCAAGGGCGACCCGGCCGGGCGGTTGCTCAATCAGATGGGCGCGTCGCACGATGCGATTTTGCACGCCCTGCAAACGGTGCGCGGCACCCAGCGCGTGACCGACCAAAATCCCGAGTCGAAATACCAGGCGCTCGAGCGCTATGCGCTCGACCTGACCGAGCGCGCCCGCCAAGGCAAGCTCGACCCGGTGATCGGCCGCGATGAGGAGATTCGCCGCGTGGTGCAAGTGCTGTCGCGGCGCACCAAAAACAACCCGGTGCTGATCGGCGAGCCCGGCGTCGGTAAGACGGCCATAGTCGAGGGTTTGGCCCAGCGCATTGCGTCGGGCGACGTTCCCGAGTCGCTCAAGAACAAGAGGCTCGTCTCCCTAGACCTTGCTTCGATGGTCGCCGGCACCAAGTTTCGCGGCGAGTTTGAAGACCGCCTCAAGGCGGTGCTCAAGGAGATCCAGGACTCCGCCGGACAGATCGTCTGCTTCATCGACGAGTTGCACACTCTCGTCGGCGCCGGCGGCGCAGAGGGCGCCATCGACGCGGCCAACATGCTCAAACCCGCTTTGGCGCGCGGCGAGTTGCGCTGCATCGGCGCGACTACCTTGAACGAGTACCGCAAGTACATCGAGAAGGACCCGGCCCTCGAGCGGCGCTTCCAGCAAGTGCTGGTCGATCAGCCGACCGTCGAGGACACCATCGCGATCCTGCGCGGCATCAAGGAGACCTACGAGATTCACCACTCCGTGCGCTATCGCGACTCGGCGCTGGTGGCGGCGGCGATGCTGTCGCACCGCTACATCTCGGACCGCTTCCTGCCCGATAAGGCGATCGACCTGATCGACGAAGCCGGCGCGACGCTGCGCATGCAGATCGACTCGGTGCCGGTGGAAGTCGATCGCATCGAGCGCAAGATCATGCAGCTCGAGATCGAGAAGCAAGCCCTGTCGAAAGAGAAGGACCGCAACGCCAAGGATCGCGTCAAGACGATCGAGAGCGAGCTCGAGGGCATGCGCGCTGAATCGACCCGGCTGCGCGACAGGTGGCAGCAGGAGAAGCAGCTCATCGAGAAGGTGAAAACCTTCAAGGAAGAGCAGGAGAAGCTGCGCAAGGAGATGGAGCACGCTCAACAGTCCGGCGACCTGCAGCGCGCGGCCGAGATCCGCTACTCCGAGTTGCCGCAGCTCGAGCGCGACGTCGAGCTGGCCACCAAGAAGCTCGAGGAGGAGCACTCCGAGTCGAGCCTGCTGCGCGGCGAAGTGACCGAAGAGGACATCGCCCGCATCGTGGCCAAGTGGACGGGCATCCCCGTCAGCCGCATGCTCGAGGGCGAGATGCAGAAGCTGGTCCACATGGAGGAGCGGCTCGAGAAGCGTGTGATCGGTCAGAACGAGCCGGTGGAGCACGTGGCGAACGCCATTCGCCGCAACCGCGCCGGCCTGAGCGATCCCAATCGTCCGATCGGCTCGTTCATCTTCTTGGGGCCGACCGGCGTCGGCAAGACCGAGCTGGCTAAAGCGCTGGCCGAGTTCCTGTTCGACGACGAGAAGTCGATGGTGCGCATCGACATGTCGGAGTACATGGAAAAGCACGCCGTCGCGCGGATGATCGGCGCGCCTCCGGGCTACATCGGCCATGACGAGGGCGGCCAGCTCACCGAGCACGTGCGGCGTAAGCCGTATTCGGTGCTCCTGCTCGACGAGATCGAGAAGGCGCATCCGGACGTGTTCAACATCCTGCTGCAGGTGCTCGAAGACGGCCGGCTGACTGATTCCAAGGGCCGCACGGTGAACTTCACCAACACGGTCATCATCATGACCTCGAACCTGGGTTCGAGCTTGCTTCAGAAGGACGGCAAGATCGGCTTCTCGGTGACGCACTCGAAAGCGGACGGCCATCGCGAGATGCGCGAGAAGCTCATGGAGGAGTTGCAGCGCAACTTCCGTCCTGAGTTTCTCAATCGAGTCGACGACATCATGGTGTTCAACAAGCTCGACCGCGAGCACCTGCACGCCATCGTCGACCTGCAGCTCGACCAGTTGCGTAAGCGGCTGGAGCAGAAGCACATGGTGCTGCAAGTGGCGGAGTCGGCCAAGCAGTTGCTGCTGACCGAGGGGTACGACGAGCAATTCGGCGCGCGTCCTCTCAAGCGCGCGATCCAAAGGCTGATCCAGGATCCGCTCGCCCTCAAGCTGCTCGACGGCGAGCTGGGCGAAGGCGACACGGTGAAAGTCGAGCGCGACGGCGACCACATGCGCTTCGAAAAAGTGCACGTGGCCGAGCCGGTCGAGGTCTGACGATCGGCTTTTAGAGAACCGAACGAGCTGTCATGGCGAGGCCCGGGCGATAAGCCCGGGCCTTTTTTGTTTGCGAGAACAACTTCAGCAATCGCGGCGCATCAGGCTGAATGTCTGGGCCGTAGGTCCGCGGTCGGGCTGGGTCGCCAGGAACATCGCCAGCGGGACGACGTCTTCAGGCTGCTTGACCCACTCGGTCGGCGACAGAAACGGCGTGGGGTTGCCGCTTTGTTTCGACAATTCCTCGACGTCGCGGGTCAGGTGCGTGCGAACCGGACCGGGAATCAGCTCGTTCACCGTAATGTTGTCCTCGACGAGCTCCTGGGCGAGGACGCGCGTCAGCATGCGCAGGCCGGCCTTGGCGGCGCAGTACGACGAGTTGCCGGGCGATCCGCGATGGCCCATCCCCGAGCCGACGGTGATGATCTTGCCCCCGCCGCGGGCTTTGAGGTGCGGGATCGCTTCCTTGAGGCAGTAGTAGGCGCCGATCAGATTGAGCTCGATCGTGGCGACCCAGGGCGCGGCTTCCCCGACATCCACGCGCGTGCGGTCGACGTTGCCGCCGGCATTGACGACGACGATGTCGAGGCCGCCAAACGTCGCCGCGGCCTGCTCGTACATGCTTTTCACGGCGGCGTGGTCGGTCACATCCGTCGGCACGGCCAGCGCTTGGCCGCCGGCGGATTCGATCGCGCTGGCGACGGCGGCGATCTGGTCGGGCGAGCGCGCCGCGCAAACCACGGCGGCGCCTTCCAGCGCATAAGCGTGAGCGATGGCTTCACCGATGCCGCGGCCGCCGCCGGTGACAACGGCCACCTTGCCGGCGAGTTTCTGTTCTTGCATCGAACCAGATCGTAGCAGCAGGCTATTCGTCGCGTAGGGCGACGCCAGGGTCGACTCGCATGGCGCGCCGAGCCGGAATCCAGCAAGCGGCGACGGCGACTCCCAGCAGGAAGACCGCGACGGACCCCAGCGTCAGCGGGTCGGAGGGTTCCACGCCGACGAGCATTGCATTGAGGATCCGAGCGGCGAAATAAGCGGCGGGCAGACCCATCGCAAGGCCGGCCGCAACGCGCCGCAGGCCATGCCCGAGAACCAAGCGTAGAATTTGCGTCGGTTCCGCGCCGAGCGCCAGTCGAATGCCGAACTCGGGGACCCTGCGGCGCACCGAGTCGGCCACCAGCGCATAGACTCCGACCGCCGCGAGGATGACCGCGATCGCTCCAAAAACAAGAAAAACGCTGCCGAAGACGCGATACGGCCAGCGGCTGCGATCCAGACGCTCGTCGAGAGTTTCGATCTCGTAAACGGGCAGGTAAGGGTCGAGCTCCGCGACCGCCGCGCGCACCGGATCGGCCAACGAGGCGGCGGCGACTTGGCCGCGCACGATCAAGCGGCGATAGCTGCTCGGCGCCTGGCTGTACGGCAGATACAGGATCGGCCGGTCGGCGAGCTCCTTCGCGATGCTTTGCCGGATATTCGGGCTCACGCCGACTACCTCCACCCAGGGCCGCTCGCCCTTGTCGCCGATCTTCATGCGCTTGCCGAGCGGGTCTTCGCCGGGCCAATACTTTTCGGCGAAGGCCTGGTTGACGACCGCCGCGGCTGGAGCGTCAGGCGTGTCGGTCGGCGAGAATGCGCGTCCGCGAAGCAAGGCGGCGCCGAGCGTTTCGAAATACCCCGTGTCGATGAAGATCGCCAGCTCGTTGGGCCGCTTGTTTGCATCGGGCTCGGGCTTGCCCTCGATCTCGACGGCTCGGGCCGACGAGCCTTGGCCGGGCAGGTGCGAGGCGGCGGTCGCCGAGGCCACGCCGGGCAGGGCGCGGACGCGCCTCATGAGCGCCTCCTGAAACGCTCGACGTTCCGCATCGCCGGGATACTTGCTCTTCGGCAGTGAGACGTCGCCGGTCAGGATGTTGTCGGTGTTGACGCCCAGGTTGAGGTGATACAGGTTCCAGAAGCTGCGCATCAGCAGCCCGGCGCCGAACAGCAGAACGATCGACAAGGCGATCTGGCCGACGACCATCATGCTGCTGAAGCGGCGCGAGCCGGCGCCGCCGGTTTGCCCGCGCGAGCCTTGCTTGAGCGACTCGTTGACGCTGGTTCGGACGGCGTGAACCGCCGGGGCCAAGCCGAACAAGACCCCTGAGCCGAGGCAAACCGCGGCAAGATAGCCGAACACGGTCGCATTGAACGAAAAATCGATCCAGTAGGGACGGAACGGGCGCGTGGCGATGTCGAAGGCGCGAATGCCGAGCCCGGAGAACACAAACCCTACGAGGCCGCCCAACGCGGCGAGCACGATGGATTCGATCATCAACTGCCGCACGATGCGGCCGCGCTGGGCCCCCAGGGCCGTGCGGATCGAAATCTCGCGCGAGCGTTCGGCGGCGCGCGTGAGCTGCACGTTCGTGACGTTCGCGCAGGCGATCAGCAGAACGAACCCCACCGCGCCCGACATCGCGAGGAATATGTCGCGCACGTCGCCGCCGTTGTAGTTGTCGTTGAACGTCATCACGACCGCGCCTTGGCCTTCGTTCGTGTCGGGATACTGCGTCCGCAGGCGGCCGGCGAGTTGCTCGAGCTCGACGCGCGCGTCGGCGAGCGTCGCTTCCGGCGCTAGGCGACCGAACAGGGAGAGGCGTCGCACATCTCGTTTGAGAACATCCCCTTCGGCGACCAGCGGGGTCCAGAGGTCGGCTTCCACGGGAAAGCGGAACCCCGGCGGCATCACGCCGATCACGGTGCACGGAATCTCGTCGATCCGCACGGTCTTGCCGACGATGGCGGGATCAGCGCCGTAGCGGTTCCGCCAGGCGCCGTCGCCGAGCAGCACGACCTTTTCGGCGCCGGGTTGGTCGTCGCCGGCCTGAAAATCGCGGCCGATCACCGGCCTGACGCGCAACAATCCGAACGCATTGGGGGTTAGCTCCGCGGCGTCAAAGCGCTCGGGCGTCGTGGCGTCGTCGCTGAGGTTGACCTGGTAGGTCAGGAACGCCGCCAGGCTCTCGAAGGTCTTGCTTTCGGCTCGAAAATCTTCGAAATCCGGGTACGAGACGCGCGTTTCCCGCTGCCCCTTGGGAAGATTGTCGCCCTCGATGTAGAGGATGCGGTCGCCGTCTTCGAAGGGCAGCCCGCGGATCAGCACGGCGTCGACCAGCGTGAAGACGATCGCGTTGACGCCGATGCCGGCCGCCAGCACCGCGACGAGCATCGCGGTCAACCAGGGCCGTTTTGTGAGAATTCTAACCGCGAATTTGAGATCTTCAAAAATCGACACGGCGGCGGCTTCCGATGCCGATATTGCACCAGGATACGGGCATTACGCAAGAATGTTCGAGAAATGGCGGGCGCGATATAATCCGGGGTTCCGGTGATCGCCTTTCTGCGCGGCAAGCTGCTCGAAAAGAGCCCCAACTTAGCTCTAGTGGACGTCGGCGGCGTCGGCTACTCGCTGACGATTCCCGTCTCGACATTCTCGGAGCTGCCTGAGTCGGGCGCCGAAGTCTCGCTTTACGCGCATACCTACGTCCGTGAAGACGCTCTGGCCCTGTTCGGCTTCCTGACCAAGCAGGAGAAGGCGCTGTTCGAGAAGCTGATTTCCGTGAACGGGGTCGGACCGCGCTTGGCGGTGACGGTCTTGTCGGGCTTGCCGACCGAGGAGCTGCTGGGCGCGATCCGTTCCGCGGACTCCAAAACGCTCACTCGCATCCCCGGCGTGGGGCGAAAAACAGGCGAAAGGATTATCCTAGAGTTGCGCGAGAAGCTGGGGGCCGTGGAGGGCGGCGGCGCGCCCGCCCCGTCGCCCACTGCGGCGCTCGAACAGGACGTGGTTTCGGCGATGAGCAACCTCGGTTGTACGGCCGACGCGGCCCGCAAGGCGGTCGAGGCGGCGCGTAAGGAAGGGGCTCCGGCGGAGTTCGAGCCGCTGTTTCGGCGGGCTTTGGAGCTGATGAGGCGTTAGGCAGGCGGATGACGGAAGAAGAACGCATCGTCTCCCCCGGACCGGTCGACGACGACCGCCAGTTCGACCTGTCTCTGCGCCCGCAGACGCTGCACGATTTCGTCGGGCAGGCGAAGCTCAAGGAAAATCTGTCGATCGCCATCGAAGCGGCGCGCGCGCGCGCCGAGGCGCTCGACCACATCCTGCTCTATGGACCGCCCGGGTTGGGCAAGACCACGCTGGCGGCGATCATCGCCAACGAGCTCGGCGTGCCCATCGACTTCACCTCCGGCCCGGTGCTGCAGAAAAAGCTCGACTTGACGGGCGCGCTGACCGCGGTGAGCGAGCGGCAGGTCTTCTTCATCGATGAGATTCACAGGCTGTTGCCGGACGTCGAGGAGATGCTCTATTCAGCGCTCGAGGATTTCCGCGTCGACCTGATGGTCGGCAGCGGACCCGGCGCGCGTACCCACTCGATTCCTCTGCCGGGCTTCACCGCCATCGGGGCCACGACGAGAGCGGGGCTGATCAGCGCACCGCTGCGCGGGCGTTTCGGCCTGACGCTGCGACTCAACCCCTACGATACGGCGGACCTGACACGCATCGTCAGGCGCTCGGCCGGGCTGCTCGAGGTCCGCATCGACGAACAAGGCGCCAACGAGATCGCGATGCGCAGCCGCGGGACGCCGCGCATCGCCAACCGGCTGCTGCGGCGCGTGCGCGACTACGCGCAAGTCCGCGCCGACGGCTCGATCGACGCCGCCGTGGCCAAGACGGCGCTGGACCTGCACGAAGTCGACCCCTACGGCCTCGACGAGGTCGACCGTAAGGTGATGCACACGATTCTGGCCAAGTACGGCGGCGGCCCCGTCGGCCTCAACACCATCGCGGCCTCGGTGGGCGAGGACGCCAGCACGATCGAAGAGGTTTACGAGCCCTACTTGATGCAGCTCGGTTTTCTCGACCGCACGCCGCGCGGGCGCGTCGGCACCCACCTCGCCTTCGAGTACTTCAAAATCGACCAACGCCAGGGAGGTCAACTCGGCCTCGGCTACTGAATCCCGTATGAACCCGGCGCGTTTTATTGCGATCGAAGGCCCTCTGCGGGTCGGTAAGAGCACGCTCGCCCAGGCGCTCGCGGAACGCCTGCACGCGCGCTCGATTCTCGACACGGAGCAGAACCCGCACCTCGACGATTTTTACAAGGGCTTGGCCGGGTCGGCCTTCCGGGCTCAGATGCATTTTCTGATCGCCCGCTTTCAGCAGTTGAGCCGGTCAGGCATCGAGCAGTCGCAGACGCCCACCGTCGCCGACTACATCTTCGAGAAGGACAAGCTGTTCGCGTACCTCAACTTGACCGATGACGAAGTGGCGATCTACGACCGCTACTACCAATACTTCCGCGAGCACGTGCCGACGCCCGACCTGGTGATCTACCTCAAGGCCTCGCCGGAGGTGCTGCGCGAGAGAATCGCGCGCAAGAACGTGCCCTCGGAGGCGAAGATCTCGAGCGACTACCTGCACGAGACGGTGCGCGCCTACGAGCATTTCTTCACGCACTACAAGGCGTCGGACGTGCTCGTCGTCGATACGACCAAGGTGGACTTCGTGCAGAATAGGTCTGATCTCGAGGAACTGTTGCAGGAGCTGAGCCGGCCGGTTCGCGGCACGCAATTCTTCTTGCCCCTCGGGTCGTAGGGGTCTTGTCTCGATGGATTTTCAAATCACCGCCTTGTTCGCGGCGTTCGGAGGAGGTTTATTCGCCTCCGCGATCGGGACGCTGCCGTCATTCATCTTCACAGGGCTGGCTGTGATGGCGGGCGTGGCCGTGGCGGCGGCCGGCGGCGGCGACGTCGTGCTTGCCGGGGTGGCGTTTGGGCCGTTCCTGGGGCCGCACATCGCGTTCGCCGGCGGCGTTGGCGCGACCGCCTATGCGGCGCGCCGGAACCTGATGCCCAACGGGCGCGACATCGCGGCCGGACTGATGGGCTTGAACCGGCCCGACGTGCTGTTCATGGGCGGTCTGTTCGGGGCCGGCGGATACGCGATCGAGCGCGGGCTCGCCGCCCTGGGGCTCGTTCCCTGGACTGACACGATCGCGTTGACCGTTTTTCTGTCGGCGGTCGCGGCTCGGCTGGCGTTCGGCGAGACCGGCGTGCTGGGACGCGTGGCGGCAGGCGGCGCCAGGTTCACGCCCAGCGACGACGCGCATTGGGTCCGCTGGCAAGAGAAGCCGGGTCAAATCCTCGCCATCGGGATCGGCGCCGGCATCGCTTCCGGCTATGCGGCGCTGTTGCTGGGGGCCGACCGCGGAGGCGCGGTGATCGGTTTCGGCATCGCGGCGGCCGCGCTGATCTTCCTGCAGTACGGCACGCAGATGCCGGTGACGCATCACATCGCGCTGCCGGCCGCGCTGGCGGCCTTGGCGTCATCGAGCTTGGCGGTTGGGGTTGTGTTCGGCGTGATCGGCGGCTTTCTCGCCGAACTGTTCTCGCGACTGTTTCTGATTCACGGGGACACCCATATCGATCCGCCGGCTACGGCGATCGCGGTCGCCGTGGCGCTTCTGCGCCTTTGCCAAGCGGCGCATTTGATTTGAGGCGGAGTCTCAGGCAACAAATCGAACGCCGCAGCGTACTACTCCAGTGAAGGAGCTGCGTACGCAAATGATAGTGACCACCACGCCCTCGATCGAAGGGCGCCCCGCCAAAGCATATTTGGGCATCGTCGTCGGAGAAGCGATCGTCGGCGCGAATATCTTCAAGGATTTGTTCGCCGGCATCCGCGATATCGTCGGCGGCCGCTCCGCCTCATACGAGCGCGAGATGGGGAAGGCTCGTCAGATCGCGCTTGACGAGTTGCAGGCGCAAGCTCTCGGACTCGGCGCGGACGCGGTCGTCGGAGTCGACCTCGACTACGAGGTGCTGGGTCAAAGCAACGGGATGCTGATGGTCAGCGCCAGCGGCACGGCGGTCAAGCTGTAGCGGATGGCGCGGACTAGCGGGCCGAGAGCAGCAGCGGCTGATTCGGCTGCACCAGGCCGGCGCCGGGACGGAAGAACATCACCGCGCTGGGAGCGCCCTCGCCGCCGTTGAAGAAGTCTTCGACCGAGCGCATCGACTCCATCGCGCCGTACAGGATCAATCCCCAGGTGTCGTCGTTGCCGGTGACGGAGATCTTGCGGACCAGGGCCGATTCATTGCCCTCGGCCAGCAATCCCACGCCGCCTTTGGCGATGTGGTCGTCGCGCCAGAAGTCCACGCCCCAGCCGTTGACCAGCGTCGTGATCTGATCGCCGACCACGCGGACCGAGATGCGATTGAAGCCGTCGGCCTTGGCGAGGTGAGCCGGGACTTCGATGGGCGCCGAGACGGCGGACTTGACGCCTTCGATCATCGAATGGCGCACGAGCGAGTAGGTCGGCTTCGACGCCGAGCCGCCCTGTTTCAGCTTCAGCGCGTAGTAGTTCATCGTGTCCGGCGCGCGCACCACCCAGCCCACGGCGTTGCTCTGGATTTTGGCGTCGAAGTCGAAACGGTAGTCTTTCAGGTCCGCCGTTTCGGTGTTGAGCGCCAGCCCCTTGGAAACCGCCAGCCAGCCGGCCGGGTCGACCTTCAGGGCGCGATTGCCGGACCAGTTGTCGAGTCCGTGCGTGAAGTCGTCGGTGATGAAGAACGCAGCGCGTTGCCGGACCGGTTGCGACACTTCGCGCAGGGCCGAGGCGATCGGCGTGCCCACTCGCGAAAGGTTGCCGCGGGTCCAATCGCGCCACGGCACGTCCGTGGTGCTGACGAGCAGCAGCAACAACGCGACGGCGACGGCGCGCGAGAACGCCTTGCTCAGGAACAGGCCTTCAATCGCTTGCCACAGCCAAACACGCTGGGGCGCCTCTTCCGGAATCGGCAACAAATCCTGTTTCGACTCGCTCAGTCCGAGATCGATCGCGCCCGCCTGACCCCAATCGGTTGCGCTCTCGCGCAGGCGCTCACGGCCGAAGGCCGGAGTTGGAAGGGGCGGCTGCGGTTCGAAGACGGGTCTTCCGCCGGCGCCGTCGGGCGAGAACAGCGAATGCCACAGCGGCTCGGAGGCGGTCTTGCTCAGCTCGTCGAGGTCGGCGACCGGCGGCTCCACGAAGGCCGGCGCGGCGGTCATGACCGCGGTCGACGCCGACATCGATAAGACGCTCTGCTCGGAAATCAACCGGGCCGGCGCAAGCTCGAGCGACGGGAAGCGCACGGGAGACTTCCGCAACGCCTTGATATGCGGAAACGAAGCCGGCTTGAGGGCCTGCCGGTCGACGGCGGGCCAAATATCGATGAATCGGTCTTCGCCGAGCAACTGCGGCAGATGCGACCGGCGCGGGTTTTGCGGCTCCCCTAGCGCTTGACGCAGTTCACTGAGCGAAGACGGCTGGGTCGAGGACGCGGCGCTGGGCTTCTGAAGGGAAGCGCGGCGTTGGACATCGAGGAGATTGATCGGCTTCAAGTCGCGACGCGCGCGGACTTTGATGTTTTTGGCCGATTCTCCGTTTTTGCCGCTTGAGTTCATTTTGGCGCTTTGACCCTGCCTTCCGGCTGGTATCGTCCTCGTTACGCCCCAATCTTATGGCCACGGGCAATGCCTTACAATTGGCTTTTCGCTCTATACGCCAGTTAGGGGTTCAGCCTTAGAAACCTAGGAGTCTTCCTTGGGACTATCGTTCCAGCGCGATTTATAAACGATTTTGATTCAACGAGTTGCAAAAGGCCGCTCGGAACCGTTCCTAGCCCCTGAGAATCCGCCCCGGTTGCCAAAAATCTAGGGTTTCGACATTTTTTTTGAAAGATTCTCGAAGATATACAGCCCGCCCTTGCCCGCGACCGCGATATCGAGATCACCGTCGTTGTCCAGATCGACCACGGGAATCTGCATGCCGCCGCCCACTCTGCCGCCGTAAGAGAGGATGTGGCGCACCCATTCAAACCGCTCTCCGTTGTTGATCCGTTCATACCAATACAGGCCGAGGGCTTCGTGACCGCCCGGGTCGTGGCCGTTGTGGGCGTACAGCCGTTTGCCGGTGATCAGCTCCGGGTAGCCGTCGCCGGTCAGATCGGCCATCGTTAATGCGTGGGCTTGCGACCATGCGTCATCGATCGTCGCAGGCTCGAACTTGCGGCCGCCCTCAGGGGTTTGCGTTTGACGCAGCCAATAAACGCCGTAGCTGTGCGCATAAGGGGTGACGATGTCATTGACTCCGTCGCCGTCGACATCGAAGACGTACAAAAAGCCGACGTGGTCCTCGATCGAATAATCGGGGTGGAACTTCCAATCGGGCGAGCGCGGGTCGGGCGGCGCCTCCAGCCAGCCTTCTTTGGTCAGCACGTCGTTGCGGCCGTCGCCGTTGACGTCGCCGGCGCCGATGCCGTGGCCATGCGTGCTGTCGCTCACGATTACCCGCTTCCACTCGACCTTCGCGCCCTTGCCCGTCGGCTCGTACCAAGCGGTGTATCCCTCGGCGCCGCCGTACTGCGGCAACACTTCGTCTTGCTTGCCGTCGTTGTCGAGATCGACGAGGAACGCGAATTCGACCGGCTGTCCGCTGTCGATGACGCGCTCCTTCCACAGACCTTCGACGCCGGGGCCGGGGTTCTCGAACCAGGCGACTTTCTTTTGTCCCCAGCCGACGCTGACGATGTCGATGTCGCCGTCCGAGTCGACGTCGAGGGGCAGGTCCGAGAAGTCGTCGTAGTAGTTGTTCCAGTAGAGGATGCTGCGGTGGGTGTGCTTCTTCCAGTCGGGCGCGGCATACCAGTGCTCGCCGGAGATGATGTCGAGCAGGCCGTCGCCGTTGATGTCCGCGACGGCGCAAGCTTCGCTGCGGTCCAGATCGAGCGTGTGCATCCGGAACGGGATTTCAGGCGAGGGGCCGCCCGCCAGGAGACTCGCCGGCAGACCCGCGAGAAGAACGAAGACGGCCAAAGCCGCCGGAGCCAAGCGTGTGATCAGTCGCATGAGAGTCGCTACATTCTAGCGACCCCGGCGGGCGGCTAGATCTCGCCCAGGTAGTCGAGGATCAGCTCGAGCTCTCCCGCCGTATAGACGCCGGCCCAATCGCCGGGCATCGACGCCTTCTCTTCACGGGCGACGGATGCGATCTGGTCGCGGTAGATCGTGCGCAGCGGGGGCGGCACGGAAGCGGCGTCATAGAGCCGCACCAGATCGTCGGTTTCTTCGCTGGGCGCGCCGCGAATCTCCGAGCCGTCGCGCAGCTTGATGACGACTTGCTCGTACCCGTAGGCGACGGCTGCGGCATGGTTGCGAATGGCCGTCTCGAGCTCGGCGCGCGACATCTTGGGGGCGTTGACGGCGAGGTTCGGCCCCACGGCCGAGCCGCGATCGCCGACTTGGTGACAGACTCCGCAGCGGCGCTGGCGCGTCAGATCGAAAAAGAAGTCGCGGCCGCGCTGCGCGGCGGCGGTGAGCTCCGGCGCGGGCGGCGCTTCGGCGGGGTCGATCTCCACGATCAACGACGCGGGCGGCGGCGGCTCGGCCGCTAGGCTCACGACGTAAGACGTGATCGCCCAGATGTCGTCCCGCGAGAGGACGTCCTTCCAGGCCGGCATGCTCGTTCCGGCGACGCCGTCGTGCGTAATGCGATAGACCTCGCGAGGCTCCCAGACGCGTTCCCGCAACGCCGGGCCGCGGGCGGCGCGGCCCTCCGAGCCGTGACAGTATCCGACGGCGCAGGTCTTGGCGAACAGTTGCGAGCCGCTCGCGATCAGCTCGGCGTTCGAAAGGTCGACGGTTTCCTGCGCGCACAGCGCTCCGCAGAAGAAAAGTAATGCTATGCCTGCCTTGCTCATTGAATCCAAATTCCCGCTCGCCCTTACTCGGGCAGCGCAAAGACGAAAATGCTCGAACCGCTCGGAAACTGCGCCGCTTCGGGCCATAGCTGCGTCGTCAGGCCGGCCAAGGCCGAGCCCCAGCCGCTGGGGGTCGCAATGTACTGCTTGCCGTCGATCGAGTACGTGACCGCCGAGCCGCGGTGCCCCGATCCCGTGCGAAAGCTCCACAGCTCCTTGCCGGTCTTGGCGTCGAGGGCGAAGAAGCGGCCCGTTGCGTCGCCGGTGAACACGAGCCCGCCGGCCGTGGCGAGCTGCGAGGCGAGCAGCGGGTACTTGTGCTTGTATTCCCACTGGCGCTTGCCGCTGACCGGGTCGTAAGCGGACAGGTGAGAATAGGCCTTGCCGCCGGGCGGGTCGCGCATCTCGAACTCACCGCCGAAGAAAGCCATCCCCTCCCGCGGCTCTTCCTCTTTGACCGTCACGGTCTCGCACCACTCGAGGCCGGTCGAATAGAACCAGCCGGTCTGCGGCGAAAAAGCTCCATGGTTCCAACTGCGGCCGCCGCCGATCGCCGGACAAATCAGGGTCGGCTTGCCGACCGGCGGCTCGTTGCGGCCCAGCAGCTTGCCGTTCGCGTCGATGCCCTTGATCCAGTTCGAGCTTTCGACCAGCGGCCAGGCGCTCAAGAATTCGCCGTCCGTACGGTCGATCACGAACACGTAGCCGCTCTTGCTCGGATTGACCAGAATCTTGCGCTTCTTGCCTTTGACCTCAACGTCGTCGAGCAGAACGATCTCGTACGCGGAGTCGAAATCCCAAACGTCGTGCGGGATCTCTTGGTAGTGCCAGACCAGCTTTCCGGTGTCGGGGTTGAGCGCGACGACCGACTCGGTATAGAGATTCTCGCCTTCGCGGCTTCCGCCGTAGAAATCCGCGGCGGGATTGCCGACCGACCAGTAGAGCAGGTCGAGCTCGGGATCGTACGTACCGGTGATCCACGTCGAGCCGCCGCCGTGCTTCCAAGAGTCGCCTTCCCAGGTCTCGTTGCCCGGCTCGCCCGGACCGGGGATCGTCCAAAAGCGCCAGCGGTGGCGGCCGGTCTTGGCGTCGAACGCATTGAGGTAGCCGCGGTGCGCCGAGTCGCCGCCCGTCACTCCGCTGACGACCATGTCCTTGACGATCAGCGGCGCCGAAGTGATGTTGCAGCCGCACTGCTTGGCGTTCTCCACCTCGACCTTCCAGACCTCGCGCCCGGTCTTTTGGTCGACCGCCACGATGTGGTTGTCGAGCGTGCCCATGTAGACCAGCCCATAAGCGACCGCGACGCCGCGGTTCCAAGTGCCGTAGGTGCCGGGGATGGCCTCGGGCGTGGGGTAGTCGTAACGCCAGATCTGCGCGCCCGTCTTGGCGTCGAGCGCGAAGATGTGGTTCCAGGCGGTCGAGACGTACATCACGCCGTCGACGACCAGCGGCGCCGATTGCATGCCGCCGTCGGTGACGCCGCTCTCGAAGGCCCACGCCGGACTCAGTTTCGACACGTTGTCGCGATTGACTTGATCGAGCGTGCTGTAGCGCCACGCCTTGTACGTGCCGTAGTAGGTCAGCCAGTTTTGCGGTTCGTCCGCGGCCTTCTCGAGCCGAGCGGATGTGACTTCGCCGGCTCCGGCTAGCGAGAGTGCAAGAAAAAAGACGGCGGGCAGGCGATACATCGGGCCGATTATAGCTGGGGCGCCGATCTGGTACGAGTCTGTGTGAAAACGCCGGTGCGACCTTGTCCGGAGCACAAGGCTGGCGCGCGGCTCAGCCGCTTGTAATCGACCGCGCCGCCCGCAGCGTGTGGAACGGGTACTTGTCCTGGGCTTGGGCGAGGTAGCGCAGGATCTCGCCGTCGAGCTCGCCCATCAGCGGCGCATGCTTCGGATCGTCGGCCAGATTGTGCAATTGATAAGGGTCTTCCTGATGGTCGTAGAGACACCAGCGGCCGATCTCGCCCACGGCGTAGGTGTAGCGCGGCGTGCGCAGGCCGCGGAAGATCGGCGCCGGGTGGTTGCGGCCGCCTGAGGCGTGATCCTTTTCGATGTGCATCAAGAAGGCTGATTCCGGGCTCTCGATGCGCCGGCCAAGCGCCGCGCCGGAAAGATCGCGCCCGCGGCAGTGTCCGGGGACGTCGACGCCGGCCAGCCCGCACAGCGTCGGGTAAATGTCGATCGCCGAAAGCAGAACGTCCGTCGTCTCGCCTGCCGGGACGACGCCCGGATGGCGCACGATGAACGGCACGTGCGCCGACTCTTCGTGCGGCAGCCGCTTGCCCATACGCCCGTGCGAGCCCATCATCTCGCCGTGGTCGGAGGAATAGACGAGAATCGTGTCATCCGCTTGGCCCGTCCGTTCAAGCGTGTCGAGGATGCGCGCCATCTCGCGGTCGACCCCTTCGATATGGGCGTAATAGCCGGCCAGATTCGAGCGCACGCGCGCTTCGTCGCCGCCCCCGATCAGTTGCTCGGCTCTCTCGCCGGCGTTGGGGCGCAGCGCCAGATCCTTGGCGTCGTACTTGCTCATCAGCTCCGGCGGCGCGTCGCGGAACGGCGGGTGCGGCGGATTCCACGAGACGACGAGCATCCAGGGCTCGGTTGACTTGCTGCGCTCGATGAACCCGATGGCGTCGTCGGTCATGCGCGCGGCGTTGTAGCCCTGGGGAACCTCGCGCTCGCCGGTTTCAGGGTCGAAGGTGTGCGAGGTGTCGTAGTGCGGATTGGTGTTGTACCAGGCGCGCCACCAGTCGAAGCCGTGCCGCGCCTCCCCTGCCGGTTTGAGGGCCTTGCCTTCCTCGCCGCGAGCATCGAGGTGCCATTTGCCGACGTAGCCGGTGTGGTATCCCGCGTTTTTGAACGCCTCTCCGAGGGATGTCTCTTCGACTTTCAACGGCCAAGCGTTGTCGATGACGCCGGTTTCGCACGGCCAGCGCCCGCTCATCAGAATCCCGCGGTAGGGCGAGCAAACCGGATAGTTCGAGATACACGTATTGAACGACGTTCCTTCGCGGGCGAGCCGCGCCAGGTGAGGCGCATCGACTTCGCTGAAGGGCTCGCCGGGCGCCGAGCAGGCGCGGTGCTGGTCGCTGAAGACGTACAGCAGGTTGGGCCGTCGCCGCTGCGCCGCGGCCGGCGAAACCGCTCCGGCGGCGACCGCGGAGGCGACGAACTCGCGGCGGGACAATTTTCGGCGATACAGTTCCAGGCGCGTCAGGGCCATGGCCCTGGATTGTACCCGAAGCCCGCCCGAAGCCCGCCGTTGCCCTTCCGCGTCGGCTGCGGTACTCTAGCAGTGGCGCCTCTCGCGTCAACAAATCGCCGCCACTCCGGGCGTTTGATTCTCAGGACATTTCAACTTCCGTCTCTGCCGTTCGGCAGACCTCGTCGTCATGACTATTTCCGAGCTGAAGAAGAAGAGCATCACAGAACTCGCCGCGATCGCGCTGGAGCTCGAGATACCCGGCGCGAGCGGCATGCGCAAACAGGAGCTGATCTTTTCGCTCTTGCGGGCGCAGGCCGAGAAGGACGGCGTCATCGTCGCCGACGGCGTCCTCGAGATTCTTCCCGAGGGCTTCGGTTTCCTGCGTTCGGCGGATTACAACTATCTGCCGGGACCGGACGACATCTACGTATCGCCCACGCAGATCCGCCGCTTCACGCTGCGCACCGGCGACTCCGTGAGCGGCCAAGTGCGGCTGCCCAAGGACGGCGAGAACTACTTCGCCCTGGTCCGCGTCGACACGGTCAACTTCGAGGCTCCCGAGGTCGCCAAAAAGAAGATCCTGTTCGACAACCTGACGCCGCTGTATCCCGAAGGCCGCTTCAAGCTCGAGACCGTCTCGAAGAATTTCTCGGGCCGCGTGATGGACCTGATGACCCCGATCGGCATGGGCCAGCGCGGCTTGATCGTCGCGCCGCCGCGCACGGGCAAGACGATGCTGCTGCAGTCGATCGCCAACTCGATCACGGCGAATCATCCCGAAGTGACGCTGATCGTGCTGCTCATCGACGAGCGGCCGGAAGAAGTCACCGACATGCAGCGTTCGGTCAAGGGCGAGGTCGTCAGCTCGACCTTCGACGAACCGCAAACCCGCCACGTGCAAGTCGCCGAGATGGTCATCGAGAAGGCCAAGCGACTCGTCGAGCATCAGCACGACGTGGTCATCCTGCTCGATTCGATCACCCGCCTGGCGCGCGCCTACAACGCCATCGTGCCGCCGTCGGGCAAGATCCTGTCGGGCGGCGTCGACTCCAACGCCTTGCAGCGCCCCAAGCGCTTCTTCGGAGCGGCGCGCAACATCGAACAAGGCGGCAGCCTGACGATCATCGCGACGGCGCTCGTCGAGACCGGCAGCCGCATGGACGAAGTGATCTTCGAGGAGTTCAAGGGCACCGGCAACATGGAGCTCCACCTCGACCGCAAGCTGGTCGACAAGCGCACCTTCCCGGCCATCGACATCCATCGCTCGGGGACGCGCAAAGAGGAGCTCTTGCTCGACCAGGAAACGCTCAGCCGCGTCTGGGTGCTGCGCAAGGTTCTCAGCCAGCTCTCGACCGTCGAGGCGATGGAGCTGATGCTCGACCGTATGGGCAAGACCCGCAGCAACGCGGAGTTTCTCAGCGCGATGAAGGGCTAAGCGAAACGCTTGAAACACAACGGTCTTCCGGTCGTATCCTATGGATAGGAAGGTCGTTCGCCGATGTCTCAAGCAGTCGCGACAGGTCGGGCGGACTCCCCCGCGGCGGTTCAACTACGCTCCATGCTCGGAAGTTTGTTGCGGGATTTCCCGTGGCGCGTCGAGATCACGGACTGGAGCGGCCAACGCTATCAGGCGGGCGGGGAGCACCCGCATTGGCGGCGTCTGCCGCTGATCCTCGACATTGAAACCGAAGCCGCCGCCCGCGATCTGCTGGCCTTCAACCCGCTCGGCTTCCTCGACCGCTTTGTGCGCGGCGAGGCCGATATCCGCGGAAATCTTTACCTGCTCGCTTGCATCCGCGACCATGCCAATCTGCAGCTCCCGCTGTGGAAGACGCTCTGGCAAGCCCTTACAAATCGCACACTTGCCTTCCAGGACGTCGACCGCTCGCGGGTCAATGTCAAGAGCCACTACGACATTCCGCAGCAAGCCCTCGACCTCTACTTGGACAAGGAGTATCTCTCGTACTCCTGCGGCATGTTCGCCGATCCGAACCGGCTCGACGTCGGCGAGCTCGTGCGGGTCGGTCGCGGGCGCGAGGACGACTTCGATTCGCTCGAACAGGCGCAGTGGCGCAAGTTCCAGGACGCGGCCGATTTCGTCGCTCCAGCGAGCGGCGAGCGGGTGCTCGACATCGGCTGCGGCTACGGCGGCCAGTTGCGCGTCTTGCTCGAGAGCTATCCGCGCGCATCGGTCGTGGGTTGGACCCACTCCCACAACCAAGCCGAAGTCGGCCGCTCGAAGCTGGCGGACTTCGACGCGGCTAGCTGGAAGCTGCACGAAGGCGACTACCGCGAAGAGAAGGGCGTGTTCGACCACGTCACCTCGACCGGCATGATCAGCCACGTCGGTCCGCGCGGCTTGGTTCCTTACGTGCGCGAGATTCGCAAGCGCATCAACAAAGGCGGCCGCTATCTGCATCACTCGCTGATGACGCCCTATTGGGATCGGCCATTCGATTCGGCGATCGGCGTGGCGTTCAACAAGAAGTACGTCTGGCCGGGCTTCCAGTGGTTTACGCTCGGCGACCACGTCAAGGCGCTCGAGCAAAACGGCTTTGAGATCCTGCGGCTGACGAACTTGTCGCGGCACTACGGTAAGACGACCGCCGCCTGGTACGAGAGATTGATCGCCGGCGCCGAGCGCTTCCGCGAGCTGGCGGGAGAAGGCACTTTCCGCGCGTGGAAGGTGTACCTGGCTTCGGCCTCAACCGGCTTCCGAGTCGGCACCAGCCAAGTCTGCCGCCTCTACTGCCGCGCAATCTAGCCGCAACGACAACCGCGGAGAATCCGAGCCGCGAAGCTTTAGCTCGCGGGCCAGACTCCGCTTAGACGCCCCGACCGCGCCTACTCTTCGTCGTTCGCGCTGGCCAGGCGATTGATCACCGACAAGTCTTCCAGCGTCGTGATGTCGCCGGTGACCCTGTCGCTGGTGACGATCTCGCGCAGCAGCCGCCGCATGATCTTGCCGGAGCGCGTCTTGGGCAGCGCATCGCTGAAGCGAATCTGTTGCGGGCGCGCGAACTTGCCGATCTCGTGGCCTACCCACTCGCGCAGCTCGGCGGTCAACTCGTCGCTAGCCTGGTAATCGCTCTTCAACGTGACGAAGGCGACGATGGCTTGGCCGGTCAGCTCGTCGGGCTTGCCGATGACAGCCGCTTCGGCGACCGCCTTGTGGCGCACCAGCGACGACTCGAGCTCGGCGGTCGACAGGCGGTGGCCCGAGACGTTCATCACGTCGTCGACGCGGCCGAGCACCCAGATGTAGCCGTCTTCGTCGCGGCGAGCGGCGTCGCCGACGAAGTAGCAGCCGTCGATCTGGCTCCAATACGTGCGCACAAAACGATCCGGATCGCCGTGCAGCGTGCGGAACATCGCCGGCCAGGGATGCTTGACGACGAGGTAGCCTTCGCTGCCGTTCGGCACGGAATTGCCTTCCATGTCGACCACGTCGGCCTGGATTCCCGGCAAGGGGAACGTCGCGGAGCCGGGCTTGGTCGCCGTCGCGCCGGGCACGGGCGAAATCATGATCGAGCCTGTCTCGGTCTGCCACCACGTATCGACGATCGGACAGCGGCCGCCGCCGATCACTTGGTGATACCACTCCCAGGCCGAAGGATTGATCGGCTCGCCGACCGAACCGAGCAAGCGCAGGCTCGACAGGTCGTGCCGCCCGGGGAAGTGCTCGCCGTGCTTGATGAACGCCCGGATCGCGGTGGGCGACGTATAGAAGACATTGACGGCGTACTTGTCGACGATGCGCCAAAAGCGATCGGGCTCGGGGTAGTCCGGAGCGCCCTCGTACATCACCGTCGTCGTGCCGACCAGCAGCGGACCGTAAACGATGTAGCTGTGTCCGGTCACCCAGCCGATGTCGGCGGCGCACCAGTAGGTGTCTGCCTCCTTGATGTCGAAGACCCACTGCATCGCCGTTGAAAGCTGCACCTGGTAGCCGCCGGTCGTGTGGACGATGCCCTTGGGCTTGCCCGTGGTGCCGGAGGTGTAAAGCACGTAAAGCGGATGCTCGGCGTCGAGCTCCACCGCCGGGCATTCTTCCGGCATGTCGCTGATCAGGTCGTCCCAATCGTGATCGCGGCCCACCTTGACGTGCACGTCTTCTTTCGTGCGGCGATAAAAGATCACGTTCTTGACGTCGGGGCATTCCTCGAGCGCCTCGTCCACGGCGTCTTTGAGCCGAACGGCCTTGCCGCGCCGGTAGCCGCCGTCCGCGGTGATAACGAGCGTCGCCTCCAGGTCGAGAATGCGCATCTTGAGCGCTTCCGCCGAGAAACCGCCGAAGACGACCGAGTGCGTGATGCCAAGCCGCGCGCATGCCAGCATCGCGATCGGCAGCTCGGGGATCATCGGCATGTAGATGATCGCCCGGTCGCCGGTATCGTGCCCGAGCTTGCGCAGCACGTTCGCGAAGCGCTGCACGCGGCGCGAAAGCTCTTGGTAGGTGATGATCTGCTGGTCGCCCGGCTCGCCCTCCCAAATGATCGCGGCCTTGTTCTTGCGCCAACTCGTCAGGTGGCGGTCGATGCAGTTGTACGCCATGTTCGTCTTGGCGCCGACGAACCACTTGTAGAAAGGCGCTTCGTCCGAGTCGAGCACCTTGTCCCACGACTGGAACCAGTCGATGTTCTCCTCCGCGATCTTGGCCCAGAAGCCTTCGGGGTCGGCCTTGGCCTCATCGAACAGCTTTTGATACGCCTGCATGCCCGAAACACGGGCGGCGGCGGCGAAATCGGCGGGCGGCGGATAGATCTTTTGAGCTGGCATTTTGGGATCGAAGCGCCTGTCCAGGCGAGAAATCAGGATACAACAGCCCGACCGAGCCGCCGCCGCGCGACTGCTAGAATCACGTGGTCCATATGTTCACTTGGGAATGCCCGCAATGCGGCAGAGAAGTCGATGTCGCCAAGAAAGAATGCCCGCACTGCAAAGCGCAGTTCAACAAGACTTCAACCGAAGACACGGCCGACCGGCTGCCCCGGCTCATCGAGCATGAGGACGCCGCCGCGCCCCCGGCTGTCAGGGCCTTCACCGTTCAGCCGACTCACCTAGCGCTCTTCTTCGTCGTCTTGATCGCCGCAATTTTGGGAGCGATCTACATCGCGCGCCCCGACATGCTGCACGTCGAGGAAGTGCCCTTGCTTTCGAGCAACGAGCCGCCTCGGGAACTGGGGCGAGCGTTCGAAGGGTCGCTCGAAGTCGCCGGCATTCGTTATTTTTACGACGAAAACGTCAAGCCCAAAGTGCGCGCCGTGATCATCAATCACAGCGATGAAGAGAAGAACGGCGTCGAGCTGCGCGTGGAGTTGCGGACGCTCGAAGCGAAGGAAGACTCGTCGCCGCTCGCCCTGTTCGATATCAATCTCGACAAGCCGCTGCCCGCGCGCGGATCGACGGACATCGAAACCGATCTGACGACATCGGCGACAATCCAAGCGATGCCGTCGTGGGAGCGGTTACGGGTCGACGTCAAGTTGCCCGAATAATCCCAAATCAATCAGGAATCAGGGGGCGGAGGTTTAAGCATGCGATTTCTACTCACATTGGCGCTCATCGCGGCGCCGTTGGCGGCCGCCGGCGGCGACGCGAAAGTGTGGTCGACCGGCGAGCTCGACCAGACGGCCGCCAGGCTGTCGAAGAATCTCAACGAGCAGCACTACCAGCTCGAGCGGCTGGGCGATTTCGGCAATCACTACGTCTTGCTCGTCCACCGCGAAGGCAACGGCCCGGCTGAGATCCACGACGAGTGGACGGACTTCTACGTCGTGCGCGAAGGCACGGCGACGCTGCAGGTCGGCGGCAAGCTCGAAGGCGGCGGCGAGAGCGAGCCCGGCGAGATGCGCGGCAAGAGCTTGAGCGGCGCCAAGGCGACCAAGCTGAAGCCCGGCGACACGGTCAACATTCCGCCCAAGACGCCGCATCAGATCGTGCTGGCGCCGGGCGAGAAGCTCACCTATTTGATCGTCAAGGTAAAAGCCGCCGAATAGACGCTAAACTGGGGCTCGCAACACCGCTTGCCGAGCCCCACCCGCTCTATGTCGGTCGACACCGAGGCGCCTGCGCCTGCGATTTCTCAACAGCGTATTCTCCGCGGCGGAATGCTCGTGGCGATGGGCCTGTTCGCGGCTCAAGCCACCGGCTTTCTGCGCCAGGCCGCGGTGGGCTATCTGCTGGGCACCGGACCTGACGCCGACGCCCTGTCGGTCGCCATGGCGCCGGTCGAGCTGTGGTGGAGCGTGCTGTTTCTCGCCGTGATCTTCGGTTTTGCGCCGAAGCTGTCGGCCACGGGCGCGCTCGGCGGCTATACCTTTCGCTCCATCCTCAAGCCGGTGATGCAGCTCGGCGTCATCTCGGCGGCGGTCTTCGTCGTCTTCGCCGAACCGTTAGCCGTCCTGTTCGCGCCGGGGATGGACGCCGATTCGACGCGCTTGGCGGCGGGGCTGCTGCGCGTTTTCGCGCTCACCACAATCATCGTCGCGCCGAGCTTCGCCTACTCGGCCTTGCTCATCAGCATGCGCAAGTTCGCCTGGGCGTCGCTGCACCATGCCTGGGTCAACCTGGCGACCATCGCCGGCGCCGTGCTGCTCTACCAGCGCATGGGCGCCTACGGATTCGCGATCGGCTACCTGGCGGGATCGGCGCTGCAAGTGGCGGGCAGTTGGTGGCTGTGCCGCCGTCTGGTGCCCGAGCAGCACAAGGCCGCCGGCGCCCGCGAGAAGAAGGTGGACCTGGTAACCCTGCTCAAGGGACCGGCGCCGATCTTGGCGCAAGCGACCGCGATGGAGCTGATGACGGTCGTCTCGCGCGCCTACGCTTCGACTTTCGGCGTCGGCATGACGGCCGCTTTCGAGTACGGCTTCAAGCTGTTCCGCGTGCCTCTGGCGTTGCTTGTCGTGCCGCTCTCGCAATCGCTGTTGCCCGAGATTTCGTCCCTGGGCGATTCGCCCGAAGACCGCCGCACCGCGACTCACGCCATCAGGCGCGCGGCGACGGTGACCCTGGCCGGGAGCTTCGCCGTCATGGTCGGGATGATGCTGCTGCGGCGTCCGATCGTTGAGATCCTGTTCCAACGCGGCGAGTTCACCGCCCAGTCGACCGCGGCCGTCTCCGAAGTGTTGTTCGGCTACATGCCGGTCATCCTGGGCCGCGGCGTCGCCGAGATGCTTTCGCGCACCTTGTTCAGCACCGGAGTTTACAAGGGCCCCGTCACCGCTATGTTTCTTGCGCTTGCGATCAACGCCGGCATCTGCAGCCTGCTGCCGAGCGTGCACCCCGAGTCAATCGGCATCGGCGCGGCGGTCGGCTTCGTCATCGCGGCCTTGTGGATCGTGCGCGACGTGCGCGCCCTGGCCCGCCGCTAGCCTGCGAACCGGAGAGATCCGAGCCGCACAGCTTTAGCGTGCGGTTTGCCCGCCCGCGAGCTGAAGCTTCGCGGCTCTGCTCCTAGACTTGCTCGACCACTTCGATGTCCCACCCGATGCCCGGCGCATCGGTCGGCTGGCGATAGATCCCTTCCGGGCCGCGCGTCAGACGGTAGTCCTCCTCGTAACGCTTATAGACGACATCGGGGCCGCCGGGCGGCGGCATGAACATCTCGGCCCAAGGACTGTTCGGCGTCGAATAGATGAAGTGGATGCCGTCTTCGGTCCCCCCCGAGTGCGGAATCACGGGAATGTCGTAGGCCGCAGCCAGCGCCGCGATACGCTTCAGCTCGGTCAGCCCGCCGCACCATTTCACGTCCGGCTGCCAAATCTCCGCGCCGTTCACGGCCAGCAGCCGGCGAAAATCGTAGCGGGTATAAAGGTGCTCGCCGGTGACGATGCGCGTCGATTTGATCTGCTCGCGCAGCCGTCCAAAGCCTTCAAAGTCGTCCGGCGGCAGGCACTCTTCGAGCCAATAGACGTTCAGCGGCTCGAGCGCCTCGGCCAACTCGAGCGTATAGCGCTCGGTCAACGCCATCCAGCAGTCGACCATCACATCGCCTTCGGACCCGACGGCGGCGCGGGCGCGTTTCACCGTCTCGACGTTTTTGCGAATACCCTCGCGGCCGTCGACCGGGCCGTACGGCAGGGCGATCTTCAGCCGCTTGAAGCCGAACTCCGCATGCTGCTCGAAGTCGTTGCCGGTGCAGTAGCACGGGACGGTTTCGTGGATGCGGCCTCCGAGCAGCCGCCACACCGGCAGCCCCCAGGCCTTGCCCGCGATGTCCCACAAGGCGACATCGACCGCGCTGATCGCGTTGATGACGACGCCCTTGCGGCCGTACGACATGGTGGAGCGCCACAGGATGTCCCAAATCCGCTCGATGTCGAGGGCGTTCTCGCCGAGCAGCAGCTTCGTCAGATGGCCCTTGATGATCGGCCCGCCCGCCGGGCCGCCGTTGCCGTAGCCCTTGATTCCCTTGTCGGTCTCGATCTCGACGGTGAACGCGCCGACCAGCGGGCTTGCCGGATCGGGACGAAACAGGCTCCTCTCCGGCTTGTACTTGGGGTACATCGAGACGGGATTGGCGACCTCGACGCCGTGAGTCGACCACGACCCGGGAGCCGGCGTGTAAGCGGGTACGGGACGCCGCGGGCGAGTGCGCACGATCCGCACGCCCGTGATCTTCAGCACCTCGGGAGGGCTGGGCGCGCTCTGCGCCGGAATGGGTTGGGCCAGGGCGACGGCGGCCGGCGCCAAGGAGAGCAGTTCGCGACGGTTCATGCGGCGGCCTCGGCGGACAATTATGACAAAACTCGACTGTCCCCGGCCGCCCTCGCAATCCGCTCGGCCGGGCGGCCCAAGTCGCTTCAAATGAACCGTTCGGAATGGTTCGTAACCTGTGATACCGAGTTGCTGTCATGTTATGGTGACCACGGTGCGACAAAGCGCCTGCGCGGCTGCCGTGTGACGTCACCCCCCGACGTTTGGGCCAAGGCGAGTCAGCCGCGAATGGTATCTTGAGTCCGTATCCGCCTAGTTCGCTGGTATCAAAGGATTTATGTTCCGCGTTACCGAATTCACAGATCGCTTGGCGCCGCTCGTCATTCTCCTGACCGCCGTGGCCGGGAGCGCAGCGGGCGCTGAAGACGCTCCTCATCAGGCCCTGGCCAAGCAATATTGCGTCGCCTGCCATAACGACAGCGCCAGAAGCGGCGGGATCGCGCTCGACACCATCCTCACCGACGACGTCAGTCAGCATTCCGACACCTGGGAGAAGGTCGAGCGCCGGCTGCGCACGCGCCAGATGCCCCCCGCCGGCATGCCGCGCCCCGACGAGGCGACTTACGACAAGACCGTGGGCTTTCTGGCGGACGCGCTGGACCGCGCCGCCGCCGAGCATCCGAATCCGGGGCGGACCGACACTTTTCGTCGCCTCAACCGCACCGAGTACGGCAACGCCGTCCGGGACCTGCTGGCGCTCGACATCGACGCCGCCGACCTGCTGCCCAAGGACGAGTCGAGCCAAGGCTTCGACAACATCACCGTCGGCGACCTGTCACCGACGCTGCTCGACCGCTACGTCTCCGCCGCCGAGAAGATCAGCCGCCTGGCCGTCGGCATGCCGGGACGCTCGCCGGGCGGCGAGACGATTCGCATTCCGCCCGACCTGACGCAAGAGAAGCATATCAACGGGCTGCCGATCGGCACCCGCGGCGGCGCCGTGGTGCCCTATACGTTTCCGGTCGACGGCCAGTACAAGGTGCAAATCCGCTTGGCGCGCGACCGCAACGAGCAGATCGAGGGCCTGCGCGGCAAGCATCAGATCGATCTGCTGCTCGACCGCGACCGCCTGGCTGAGTTCGAAATCGAGCCGCCCGCGACAGTCGGCGAGCATGCAACGCTCGACCAGAAGCTCAACCTGACCTTCGCGGCCAAGGCCGGGCCGCATGAAATCGGCGTCGCCTTCGTCAAGCAGCCCTGGTCGCTGCTCGAAACGACGCGGCAGCCTTACGAGGCGCACTTCAATTTCTACCGCCACCCGCGCATTCAGCCGGCGGTCTATTCGGTTTCGATCCTCGGTCCGTTGGAGGTCGACGGCGTCGGCGACACGCCGAGCCGCGAGCGCATCTTCGTCTGCCGGCCCGGCAAGGCGCTGGACGAAGAGGATTGCGCCAAGACGATTCTCGAGAACCTGGCGCACCATGCCTATCGCCGCCCCGTCACCGCACGGGACATCGCGCGCCCGCTCGAGTTCTACCGTCAAGCGCGCAACGACAAGGGTTTCGAGGGCGGCATCGAGATGGCGCTGCGGTCGATCCTGGTGAGCCCGGAGTTCCTTTTCCGCGTCGAGCAAGACCCGGCGGGCTTGCCCCCCAAGACCGCTTACAAGCTAAGCGACCTCGAGTTGGCGACGCGCTTGTCGTTTTTCCTGTGGAGCAGCATCCCCGACGACGAGCTGCTGCGAGTCGCCGAGAGCGGCGAGTTGCACAATCCCGAGACGCTCGACAAGCAAGTCAAGCGCATGCTCGCCGACGAGCGCTCGAGCAGCCTGGTGACGAACTTCGCCTCGCAGTGGCTCTACCTGCGCAACCTGGCCTCGACGACGCCCGACATGCGGCTCTTCCCGGACTTCGACGACAACCTGCGGCAAGCGATGCGCCGCGAGACGGAGCTGTTTTTCGGGAGCATCTTGCACGAAGACCGCAACGTGCTCGACCTGCTCGACGCGGACTATACGTTCTTGAATGAACGTCTGGCCAAGCACTACGGGATCCCGTACGTCTACGGCAGCCGCTTCCGCAAGGTGCAGCTCGACGGCGACACCCATCGCGGCGGGCTGCTGCGGCAAGGCAGCATCCTCACGGTCACTTCGCTTGCGACGCGAACTTCCCCGGTGATTCGCGGCAAGTGGATCTTGACGAACCTAATCGGCACGCCGCCGCCGCCGCCGCCCCCGGTCGTGCCGGCGCTCGAAGAGGCCACCAAGGGCGTCAAAAACCTCACCGTGCGCGAACGGCTAGCCGCGCACCGCAAAAATCCGGCCTGCTCGGGCTGCCACAACATGATGGACCCGGTCGGCTTCTCGCTCGAAAACTTCGATGCCATCGGCCGCTGGCGCACCACCGATGACGGCCAGCCGATCGACTCCTCGGGAGGTCTTCCCGACGGCAGCGAATTTGACGGCGTCGACGGCCTGCAGCAAGCGCTGCTGGCGCGCCCCGAGATCTTTGTCGGCGCGCTCGCCGAGAAGCTTCTAACATACGCACTAGGCCGCGGCGTAGAAACCTACGACGCGCCGGCGATCCGCCGCGTGATCCGGGAAGCCCGCGAGGACGACTACAAGTTTTCCTCCCTGGTGGTCGGACTCGCCGAGAGCGTGCCGTTCCAAATGAGAACGACAAAATGAGGACAACGCGATGATCATCACCAAAAAGGCTTTGCACCGACGCACCTTCTTGAGGGGGGCCGGCGCCAGTCTGGCGCTGCCGCTGCTCGATGCGATGATTCCCGCGATGACGGCGCAAGCGAAAACGCCCGCCGCTCCGCCGCCGCGGCTGGGCTTCGTCTACATTCCGATGGGCAGCCATCGCCCCGAGTGGACGCCGCGCAGCGAGCATGACCTCTCGCAGCTCTCGCCGTCGCTCTCCGCGCTCGAGTCCGTCAAGGATCAGGTGACGGCGTTCGGCAACATGGAGCTCAAGAACGCCTACCCCGGCACGCACGCGACATCGAACGCCGCGTTCCTCAGCGCCGCCAAAGCGAAGTGGACCGAGAGCACCGACTACCACCTCGGCACGACGGTCGACCAGATCGCCGCGAAGCACATCGGCCAGGAGACGCAGTTGCCGTCGCTCGAATTGGCGATGGACCTGATGTCGATGGTCGGGCAGTGCGACAACGGCTTTGCGTGCGTCTACCAGAACAACCTGTCCTGGTCGTCGCCGACGACGCCGCTGCCTTCCGAAGCGCACCCGCGCGTCGTCTTCGAGCGGCTCTTCGGCGAAGGCGGCAGCGCCGCGGATCGTCTCGAAGCCTTGCGAGAACGCGCCAGCCTGCTCGACTATGTGCGCGACGACATCGCGCGCTTGCAGAACAACCTGGGCGCAAGCGACCGCACCAAGGTCGACCAGTACCTCGACAGCGTTCGCGAGGTCGAGCGCCGCATCCAGCGCGCCGAAGCCAAGGCCGCCGACGCGGAGATGCCCGACCTCGAGCGGCCCACCGGCGTTCCGGCCGAATACGCCGATCACGCGAAACTGATGTTCGACCTGCAAGCTCTCGCCTATCAGGCCGACGCGACGCGCGTGATCACGTTCCAGCTCGCGCGCGAAACCAGCAACCGCACCTACCCCGAGGTCGGCGTCTCCGATCCGCACCATCCGCTGACGCACAACGGCGGCGATCCGGACAAGCTCGCGAAGGTGGCCAAGATCAACGCCTTCCACGTCTCGCTGTTCGCCTACTACCTCCAGAAGCTCAAGGAAACGCCGGACGGCGACGGCTCGCTGCTCGATCACATGCTGATCCTGTACGGCAGCGGCATGGGCAATCCCGACGTCCATGACCACCGCAATCTGCCGATCCTCGTCGCGGGCGGCGCGGCGGGCAAGGTCAAGGGCGGACGACATATCCAATACGCCGAGTCCACTCCGCTCGCCAATCTGCATTTGACGCTGCTCGAGAAGGTCGGCGTGAAGATGGACCACTTCGCTGACAGCAAGGGCGTGGTCGACGAACTGCTGTCGATCTAGGGGGACCGATCATATGCTTGGCGCTCGTCTCAACCGCTTGGCCGCGGCCCTGTTGCTGTCGGCCGCCGTGCTGGCTGCTTCCGGATCGAACACGCCCGCGGCGGACGCCGCGCAAAAGTCCGACTGGTCGGCCCTGAAGGCATTAGTCGGGCAGGGCGCCAAGGTCGACTCCCCGCAAGTCGACGGCATGACCGCCTTGCATTGGGCCGCCTACAACGACAACGCCGACGCCGTAAAGATGCTCATCGACGCCGGCGCCGACGTCTCCGCCGTCAACCGCTACGGCGTCACTGCCCTGTCGCTGGCATGCCAAAACGGCGACGCCGCCGCCGTCGAAGCGCTGCTCGAAGCCGGCGCCGATCCCAACGAGGCTCTGCCGGGCGGCGAGACGCCGCTGATGACGGCTGCGCGTACCGGCAAAGTCGGCGCTGTCAAGGAGCTGCTCACGCGCGGCGCTGAAGTCGATGCGGTCGAGGACCAGGGTCAGACCGCGCTGATGTGGGCCGCGGACGAAGGCCATGTCGATGTCGTCAAGCTGCTGATCGAGTTCGGCGCTGACTTTCGCAAGCGCCTCGAATCCGGATTCTCGCCGCTGCTGTTCGCCGTGCGCGAGGGCCGCATGGGCGTCGTGCGCGCGCTGCTCGACGCCGGCGCCGACCCCAACGATTCGATCGCTCCGCTAAAGCCGAGCCGCCGGCCGCTGCCGGGAACGAGCGCGCTGTTGCTCGCGGCCGAGAACGCGCATTTCGAGCTCGGCGAGATGTTGCTCGACGCCGGCGCCGATCCCAACGCCGCCAAGCCCGGCTACACCGTGCTGCACGAGATTCCCGTCGTGCGCGACCCCGGCGTGGGCGACAACGATCCGCCGCCCCAAGGTTCCGGCTCGGTGAGCAGCCTCGAGTTCGTGCGCGCCCTGGTCAAACACGGCGCCGACATCAACGCCCGCATGACCAAAGACGTCAACATCGGCAACACGCGCCTCGACAAGATGGGCGCGACGCCGTTCTTCGTCGCCGCGCAGAGCGCCGATGCGGAACTGCTGCGCCTGCTGGCCGAGCTGGGCGCCGACACGACGATCACCAACGACGAGCACAGCACTCCGTTGATGGCGGCGACGGGCATCGGCACGCGCTCGCCGGGCGAAGACGCCGGCACTGAGGATGAAGTGCTCGAAGCCGTCAAGGTCCTGCTCGACCTCGGCGCCGACATCAACGCCGTCGACGACAAGGGCGAAACGGCCATGCACGGCGCGGCCTACAAGAACCTGCCCAAGGTTGTGACCTACCTGGCCGAGCACGGCGCCGACATCACAGTCTGGAACGCGAAGAACGCCCAGGGCTGGACGCCGCTCACCATCGCCTACGGCTATCGTTTCGGAAACTACAAACCGTCGCCGCCGACGGTCGAAGCGCTCCAGCAAGCGATGCTGGCGGCCGGCGTCACGCCGCCCGCCGACCCCAAAGCCGAAGGCGTCTCCGACTACGCCCGTTAAGGGCGGTCGAGATCCGAGCCGCGAAGCTTTAGCTCGCGGGCCGGCAAACCGCACGCTAAAGCCGTGCGGCTCGGTTTCGATCAGGCGCACAGAGCCGGTCAAGATTCAAATGTCAGTCGGCGATACGGCGCGAAATCCTCGACGCCTCACGGCGCAACTCGCTCATGGGCTAAGCTCCTCGACAGTCCAATACCCCGAGCGCCCCTCGTTCTCAACGCGAATCCGCGCGACCGTCGCTGATTCGACCGGCGTCTCAATCGACCCAAACCGCTTGCGCACGTAGCTCAGCAGCGCCGCCGCGTCTTCATCGCTGAGGATCTCTCCGAACCCGGGCATCTCGCGGTCGTAGGTTTCCCCTGGATCTCGATCTCGCCCTCGAGCCCGTGCAACACGATCTTGATCAGCCGCGACTCGGGACCGGCCACCCAAGGCGAGCCGTCCAGGGGAGGAGCCTCGCCGCCGGCGATCCCGTCGTACTGATGGCAGGCGGCGCAGTAGCTTTGGAACTGTGTTTCCCCCGCAGCCGGCGCGGCGGCCGGCGCGCTCAACGCTTGCTGATGACTCGCGGCGCAGCCCGCGGCGGCTAGCGCGAAGGCGGCAAAACTTCCAATACCGGCGCGCGTCATCTTCGCAAGCGAGCTACGCTTTAGCTTCCACCAGCTCGAAGCGGCCGTCGCGGCGTCGCAGCAACACGCAGACGTTGCCGCTCTCGGCGTCGCGGAAGGTCACCTGATCCCGGTCGCGGGTCTCGAGCTCGAGGCGCGCTTCATCGACCGTCAAAGGCTTGGCCAGCAAGCCGTTGCCGCGAACGATGCGGGCGGCCTCCTCCTCGTCGATCGGCGCGGCGCCGGGGCGCGCATCGAGGGGCAGGACGGCCTCGACGGCCGGCGGCAACTCGCCGCTCCGGCGTCCCGGGCGGCGCGTGTCCACCAGCTTGTGCTTGTTCTTTACGGCTTGCTGCTCGAGCTTCGCTATCGCCTGCAGCAAGGCCGTGAAGGCGTTGGCGTTGTATCCGCTGACGACCAGCGTATGATGCAGCGCTCGCAGCGTGACCTCGGCCTCGATCACGTTGCGTGTCTTGGAAAAGATGACGTTCGCCTCCAGGTTCCGGTTGGCGGACAAGATGCGGTGAATCTTCTCGAATTTGCGAGCAGCCTTGTCCTTCTCCTGGTCCGTAATCGATACGTTTCGGCTCGTATAGTTGATCTTCATTTCTAATTTCGCCTCCATCAACGCCCGTCAAAATAGACTCACTTGCGCTTGCGGCGCTTGTGGGTCGACGGGATATTCAAGTCTTCGCGGTACTTGGCGACGGTGCGGCGCGTCACATGCACCCCGTCCTCGCGCAGCATCTTGCTGATCTTGTCGTCGGTGAGCGGCTTGCGCGGATCTTCGTCATCAATCATCTTGCGGACTTTTCGCTTGAGCAAGATGAGCGGGATCGAATCGCCGCTCGGGCCCTGCACCCCTTCAGAGAAGAAATAGCGCAGCTCGTAGACGCCGTGCGGCGTCGTGGCGTACTTGTTGGCCACGGCGCGGCTGACCGTCGAGGGATGCACGCCGATTTCTTCGGCCACGTCCTTGATCATCATCGGCCGCAAGTGTTCGATGCCGTTAGCCAAAAATTGGGTTTGCCGCCGGACGATCGAGTCGCACACGCTGCGGATCGTCTGCCGGCGTTGTTCGATGTTGCGCAATAACTGCATCGCGGAGTTGTAGCGCTCCCGGATGTAGTTGCGGACTTCGGTCGTCGAAGCGCCGCGCTGCAGCAGGCTGCGATAGCTGCGGTTGAGCCGCAGCTCAGGTACGTCGTCATCGTTGAGCACGACGCGAAATCCCTCCGCGGTCTTGGCGAACTCGACGTCCGGTTCGACGGGCCTCGCGCTGGAGGGATTGTAGCGCTGGCCCGGCCGCGGGTCGAGACTCCGGATGATCTCGAGCCCGAATTCGATGTCGCTCTCCTCGCAATCGATCGTTTGGGCCATCTTGGCCGCGTCGGCGCCGTTTTCGAGCTCCTCCCAGCAGCGCTCGACGATGCGCCCCGGGATCTCGTCGTCTTCCTCGATCGCCCGCAGTTGAATCATCAGGCATTCGCGCAAGTCGCGCGCGCCGACTCCGATCGGGTCGAACTGCTGGATCAGCTCGAGCCCTTCCTGCGCCTGTTCGATCGTAATCCCCTCGGCGGCCGCTACTTCTTCGAGCGAAGCTGTCAGATAGCCGTCCTCGTTGAGGTTGCCGATGATTTCGTCGGCCGCGGCGTTGACGGCGTCGTCGGTCGGCGTCAGGCTGAGCTGCCAGTGCAGGTGCTCCGACAGGGTCGTGGGCTTGGAGAGAAAGGTCTCGAACGACGGCTTGTCGATCACTTCCTGCGCCGGTCCGCGCGGCCCGGAATCGAGATATTCGCCGAAAAAGGAGCCGAGGTCGATGTCGCTGAAGGGGTCGTCGCCGTTCGCGGGAGCCTCGTCGGCGGGCGCGTCGGAGGTGGCCGCGTCAGTCCCGTTTCGACGCGCCTCGGCGTCCGCAAGCTCCTCGAGGGAAGCGTCTTGCGAATCTTGGCTGACCTCCAGGACCGGGTTCTCTTCGAGCTCCTGAGAGATCTCTTCCTTGAGCTCCAGCTTGTTGAGTGCGAGCAGCTTGACGAGCTGCCGGAGACTTTGGGTCAAGACCGGCTTCTGCGCCAGTTTCAGGCCCAATCGCTGTTGCATGAACATGGTTTATCCAGTTCGGGAGCGCTTCCGTAGCAATTATCATACCATTCTCGAATGAACGCGGAAAGACCCTTGTTGCGGATGAGCTTTAGGAATCCCGCCGCCGCCGGAGCCGGCGGCGGGTCAGCGCGCCGATCGCCGCGCTTGGGCGGGCTTGTCAGCCGGCCTGCGGGGCTTCGCCAGCTCGAAGTTTTCGCCCAGATACACCCGCCGCACGTCCTCGTCCGCCTGCAGCTCTTCGGGCGAGCCGGAGCGAAAAACTTCCCCGTTGTGGATGATAAATGCGCGGTCGGTGACGCTCAGCGTCTCGCGCACGTTGTGGTCGGTGATGATGATGCCGATGCTCGCCTTCTTGAGCGCCTCGATGATGCCTTGCAGCTCGATGACCTGCTTGGGGTCGATGCCCGAGAACGGTTCGTCGAGCAGCAAGAACGAAGGCGAAATAACCAGCGATCTGGCGATCTCCACGCGCCGGCGCTCGCCGCCGGAGAGCTGATACCCCTGGCTGCGGCGCACGGTCTCGAGGCCCAGTTGGCCGATCAGCTCCTCGAGTCGGTCGCGCCGCTCGGCGCGGCTGAGCTTCAGGGTTTCGAGAATCGCCAGGATGTTCTGCTCGACGGTCAGCTTGCGGAAGACCGACGGCTCCTGGGGCAGGTAGCTGATGCCGAGCCGGGCCCGGCGGTACATCGGCTCGGCGGTGATGTCCCTGTCATCCAGAAAAACCTTTCCGGAGTCGGGCGCGATCAGGCCGACGATCATGCGGAACGAAGTCGTTTTGCCCGCTCCGTTCGGTCCCAGCAGGCCGATGACCTCGCCTTGATCGAGAGCCAACGAGACGCCGTTGACGACGCGCCGCCCTTTGTAGGATTTCGAGAGTTCCTCGGTGCGTAAGGAAGACATCAGGCGGAGAGCGAAACGTGCGACATGGACGGCCGGGCTAACGGCGGCGGTAAGTGAAGGCGCGCTCCTGCTCGCCTCCCAAGACGAGCAGGCTATCATCGCCGATCTGATAGGTCAATTTGCGGCCGCGCGTCTGCTCGCCTTGGGCGTTTACGGCCGCGGCGGGAGTTCCGGTCAGCACGACTCGCTCGTCGGCGACGTCATACTGCGCCTCGTCTCCGGAGCCGTGACGGCCGGTCGCGGTCTCGACGATCCGCACCGATCCCTTGGCGACAGCCTGGCGCAGCGCGGCGCCCGAGTCCTCGCTCGCCTCGCTCAGCCGGGCCGTCAACACATCGCAGGTGACGCGCAGTTGCAAGCGATCGAAGCGGACATCGCCGCGATACTCGGCCGTCGAGTCGGCTTCGGAGTAGTCGAGCTCGTTCGAGCGCACGTCCACGGGCACGGGCTCTGCATCGTCGTGGTCAATCAGCCGGCTGACGACCGATCCTCGCGCCTCGAGCGTCTGCGCCCGGCGATCGATCTCGATGCGGTCCCCGGCGATGCGCTGGCCGCCTTGCCACAGCCGCGCGCCGCCTTCATAGACGATGCGGCCGTCCGCTTGCAGCGAGGTCATCTTGGCCGCCGCGGCGTAGACCGGCTCGCCTTGCGCGAAGACGCCGGAGGATGGCGCGGGCTCGGCCGCCTTTTCTTGGTAAACCGCCGTCACGCCGCCTTCGGCCTGCAGCGCGCCTTTGGCCTGATCGAGCACGATCTTGTAGGCGGCGACGGAAACTCCGGGGTCCGAAACGCGCGCCTGCGTCGTCAGCGTGACGCCGCCGGTGGCCGTATCGAATTGCGCGGCGTCGGAGCTGCCTTTGCGCTCCCCTTCCTCGAAGCTGAACGCGCCGTGCTGCTCGAGACCGGTCATCTCGCCCAGCGCCGGATCGAAGTCGGCGTTGAGGGCCTCGCTGCGGGTGGTCAGCGCGGGCTGATCCGCCTCGCGGCCCAATCGCTTGAGATCGACGGCGCCGTTCGCCGCGAGTTTTTCCATCAGGTTGCCGGGTGCGTAATCCAAGCGAATGCGATCGGCGCGCAGCTCGCGGCGCGGGTTCTGCGTCGAAGCGAACAATTCGAGGAAGCCCCGCTCGAGCGTCTCGAGCTTGGCGATCTCCCGTCCGTCGGGACGCATCTCGAGATGCACCCAAGGCGACGACACCTTGCGTCTCTCGCCGGGCGCGCCCGCGCTTGGGATGGATTCGATCACCGCGGAGCCGCGCAGATGGGCCTCGTGCAAGATGCTGTCGCCGCCGTCCGCGCTGGGCAGATAGCTCAGATCGACGCGGTCCCCCGCGGCGTGAAGCGACGACGCCTTGGTCTCGGAGGCCAGTGTCGAGCGGCCCGTTCCGATCGCGTGCTCGAGCCATCCGTCGGCGTTGTAGATCGCCTCCAACTCGGGCGTCTCGAAGCGGACGGTGCGTCCCTCGCCGCCGTCCGAACCCTTGGCGTCACGAGCCGTCACGCGGCTTAGTGAACCGTCGGTGAGCCAGACTTCGGCTTCGCGCGCCTCGAGAATGCGTCCGCCGCGATCAAAGCGGCAGCCTTCGCGCAGGTCGATGCGGCCGTCCAGCTCGTGATAGTAGAGGCTGCCCGCGTCGATCAGCGTGGTCGGCCCGCCGGGCGTCGCGGGGAAGCGCTCGACCTGGGCTTGGGAGCGCATCTGAAACACGCGCTGCGCCGAGTCGTAGTAGGCGCCGACCGAACGCCCGCGGCCGCCGTCAAAGGTGTAGAGAGCTTCGCTATCGGTGGTCGCCAGACCCGTCTTGGTGTTGAACGTCGCCTCTGCGGTGCGAATCTTCGTCAGCTTCGACTCGACGACCTCGCCTTTGAGCGGCAAGCCCAAGGTGACGTCGACCTGTTGGAGGCCGTGAAAGAGATTGTTTTCGACGTCGAAGACCGCCTGGGGCGTCACCACCAGGTCGTATAGGCCGGCCTCTTGCCGCACGATCTTCAAGCGCACATCGGTCAGCTCGATTCCGGAGCGGTCGCGATTCTGGCGAAAGGCGGCCGCCTCGATCGTAATCTCCTGCTGGTCGCCGGCCGTCTGGCTCCAGGTCCAGCCGGCGGACTGCGAAGTCACTTCCTCGGAGAGTGCGGCCGGCGCCGTCGCTTCGCGCAGCCGCGCGTCACGAGATGTCGTGATGTAGTCGCGAGCCACGACGGCGGCGACGGCGAGGACGCCGATGAGGGCTAAGATGCGCAGTGCGCGCATGAAGAATTTTCAGATCGAACGCAGGCGGGAACCTACGCCCGAATCATAGCAAGCGGGTGTCCGCCGATTTCCGGCGGCGGGGCGCCGCGCGTATGGAAAAATGGGATCTCGACGCACATGCTCCACGAGCTCAACATCGAGAACTACGCGGTCGTGGAGAAGCTTCGCGTCAGCTTTCGCTCGGGCCTCAACTTGCTGACCGGTGAAACCGGCGGCGGCAAGTCGATCGTCGTCGACGCGCTTGCGCTCCTGCTGGGCGGGCGCGCCGGGGTCGACGCCATCCGCGGCGACGCCAAGAAGGCCCGCATCTGCGGCGTCTTCGAACCCGAGCCCAGGGCGGAGTTGATTTCCCTGCTCGACGCATCGGGCTTCGAGCTCGAGGAGGGCGAGCTCATCCTCGAGCGCCAGATCGCCGCCGCCGGCAAGACGCGCTGCTACGTCAACGGCCGCCCCGCCACCGTGGCCTTTCTGCGCGACCTGGCGCCGCACCTGGGCGACATCCACGGGCAGCACGACCAGCAAAAGCTGTTCTCCGCGGCCGAACAGCTCGAGATGCTCGATGAGTTCGCGGGCTCGGCGGACTCGCTCACGGCCGTCGCCGGCGCCTTCCGCGAGTGGCGCGCCGCGAAGAAACGCCTGAGCGAGCTGCGCGGCGACGAGCAGGAGCGACTGCGCCTGCTCGACCTGTACCGCTTTCAGCATCAAGAGATCGACGCCGCCAAGCTCGCGGCCGGCGAAGACGACGCGTTGCGCACCGAGCGCAAGAAGCTGATGAACGTCGCGCGGCTGCAGGACGATGCGGCCAAGGCGTATGAAGCGCTTTACGAATCGCCCAAATCCGCCGCGGCGCAGCTCAAGACCGCCATCAAAGCGCTTGAAGATCTCAACGAGTTCGACCGCCGCTTCGCCGCCGTCATCGAGGGGTTGAAGGGCGCCCAGGCGGCCGCACAGGACGCCTCGTTCGAGTTGCAGAGCTTCCTCGACGAACTCGAGGCCGACCCCGGCCGCCTGGATGAAGTCGAGGAGCGGCTGACCGAGATCGAAAAGCTCAAGCGCAAGTACGGCGCTGCGCTGGCCGACGTGATCGCGTTCGGCGAAATGATCGCGGCGAAGACGGCGGAGCTCGAGTCGAGCGAGGAGAACGCGGAAATCCTCGAGAAGCGCCTCGTCGAGCTCGCGTCACGCTACGCGTCAGCGGCCGGCGCGCTCTCGAAGCTGCGCGCGAAGGCCGCCGCCAAGCTCGAAAAGCTGGTCGCGCAAGAGCTTTCGTCGCTGGCCATGGAGAAGGCGCGCTTCGAGATCGGACTCGAGCAAGCCCCGGACGAAAGCGGGTGGTCCGCGAGCGGCCTTGACCGCGTGCGATTCGAGTTTTCGGCCAACCCGGGCCAGCCGCTCAAACCCTTGGCGCAAGTCGCCTCGGGCGGCGAGCTTTCGCGCGTCACCCTGGCGATCAAGACCTGTTTGAAGCCCGGCAAGGCCGCCAGCGGCGTTCCGAGAACGCTCGTGTTCGATGAAATCGATACGGGCGTGGGAGGACGCGTGGCCGACGCGATCGGCCGCCGTCTCAAGCGCCTCGCCGCGGGCAGCCAAGTGCTGTGCGTCACGCATCTGCCGCAGATCGCCGGGTTCGCCGACGCGCACTATTTCGTCGAGAAGACCGAGCGCGGCGGTCAGACATACGCCGCCCTGACCGAGCTCGGCGCCGACGAGCGCGTCGCGGAGCTGGCGCGGATGCTGTCGGGCTCGCGCGTCACCGCCGCCGCCCTCGAAAACGCGAAGCAACTGCTGGCGGCGACCGCCGCGGCGGAAACCCAAAAAACAAAATGAATCCGGAAACCGATTTGGACTATCTCAACGCCACGGCGCGCCTCGCCGGCGCGGCGATTCTCGAGGTGTACCGCACCGATTTCGAAGTCGAGAAGAAGGAAGACTCCTCGCCGCTGACCGAGGCCGACCTGCGCTCCCACCGCATCATCGTCGATCGCCTGCTCGAGCGTTATTCCGACATTCCGGTCTTGTCGGAGGAAAGCGCCGAGCAAGCGACTTACGACGTTCGCAAGGATTGGAAGCGCTATTTTCTCGTCGACCCGCTCGACGGCACCAAAGAGTTCGTCAAGCGCAACGGGCAGTTTACGGTCAACATCGCCTTGATCGAAGACGGCAAGCCGCTGCTCGGCGTCGTGTATGCGCCGGATCTGGATTGGCTCTACTACGGCTCGCCGGCCGGCTCGTTCAAGGTCGAAGCCGGCCGCGCTCCGGCGCCGCTCGATCCGCCCGCCGAGCCTGACCCCGAGCGCATCGTCATCGTCGGCAGCCGCTCGCACCCGTCGCCTGAAATGGAGGCCTGGGTCGAGGAGCAGCGCCGCCGCTACAAGCAAGTCGAGTTCGTGGCGATGGGCAGCTCGCTCAAGCTCTGCATCCTGGCCGAGGGCAAGGCCGACGTCTATCCCCGTCTCGGACCCACGATGGAATGGGACACCGCCGCCGCGCACGCCGTCGTGCTGCACTCCGGGCGCAGAGTCCGGCGCTGGGATTCGGACCAGGAGCTGCCCTACAACAAGCCCGATCTGCTGAACGGCTGGTTTATCGCGAGCTAGAGGCTCACTCGCAGGCGCACACTTCGGTCGCCGGCGAACCGCCGGAGGTGATTTCGCGGCGGTTGAGCCCGCGATAGAGGTTCCCGGCGATCTCGGCCGCCAGCGGGCCATAGATCGAAGCGCCGCCGCGCAACATCACGACCACGGCCAAAGTGCGGCCGTCGGGCGTATGCGCAAAGCTCGTGAACCAGCCGAGGCGCGTCCGCGACTTACGCCCCAGGTACAGGCTGCACGTTCCCGTCTTGCCCCAAACCTGTTGCCCCGGCGCGCGCACGGTCTTCGAGGTGCCGCGGCGCACCGATTCCGCCATGCCCTCGCGGACCTCCGGGATCCAGGGGCCGATGCCCAGCTCGCGCTTGAGCAACGGTTGGAAGGACTGGGCCTCGGCGCGGCTCGACGGGTGTTGCAGGTAGTAGAGCTTGCCGCCGTTCGCGATGGCGCCGGTGAAGGCGGCAAGCTGCAGCGGCGTGACGAAGATGCCGTCGCCGAAGCTGGTCATGCGGCCGACGCCCGACGGATGCTCTTGGCTCGGAAACTCGCCGATCTGCTCGCCCGGAATCGCCCAGCCGGCTTTTTCGCCCAATCCGAACAAGCGCGCGTAACGCGCAAAGCGCTGGAAGCCGAGCATCTCGCCGAGATGATCGAACAGCACGTTGTTCGAAATCGCCAGCCCCTCGACGATCGTCATGAACCAACCGCCCGCGAACCAGACCTTCTCGCGGGGCTGGATCACGCCTTCGCTCAGCGCCCCGAAAGCGGCGACGAGCTTGATGGTCGAGCAAGGGATATAGCCGTTCGACAGGGCCAGCTTCTGGTTGACCATCGTGAGGATGCGGCCGGTCTCGGCGTCGGTCACGACGATCGCGCCGTTGAGCTCTCCAAGCGCCTCCACCGCCGCGGACCGCACCAGCGGATCTTCGCCTTCCGCCCAATCCCCCGCCGTCGAGTCGGCGTAAGGCCGCTCCGTGTACCAGGCTCCTAGCATCGAGGAGCAAGACACGGCGAAAAGCAGGGCGAGCAGAGGGGTCCGGGGTCGGCGCATGATCCAGGCTGGAACGAAGGCTATTGTAGGCAACCGATCGACAACGCGAAAGGCGCCGCGGTCGATTTTTGGCTCAAGCCGTCAAAAACATGTCGAAATCTCAGGGGTTAGCCTGACCGCCGCGCCGCCGCGCACGTCATCTTGCGAGCGAGCGGCGCCGGGCGCCGGCTCGCGCCCCGCCGCTTACCAATCGACGATCGAGCCGTCGGCGCCGCGCGCGTGCGTCGGGTGCTGCACCTCGACCTCATAGGGATGCCGGGCGGCCGCGGCTTCGTCGATGTCGATTCCCAACCCCGGCGCGGACGGCGGCAGCCAGTAGCCGGCTTCGTGCGACAGCTCCGAGCGCACCACATCCTCCCGCCACGGAACGTCGGTCAGCATGTCCTCCTGGATCAGGAAGTTCGGCGTCGCCAAATCGAAGTGCAGCGCAGCCGCATTCGCGATCGGCCCCAACGGATTATGCGGCGCGACGCCCATGTAATAGGTCTCCGCCATGGCGGCGATCTTGCGCGCCTCCAGCAGCCCGCCGCAATGGCACAGGTCGGGCTGGATCACGTGCGCGGCCTGCTGCTCGAAGATCTCGCGGAATTGAAAGCGCGTCACCAACCGCTCGCCGGTCGCGATCGGGACCTGCACCCGGCGCGTGACCTCCGCCAAGGCGGCGACGTTCTCCGGCGGAACGGGCTCTTCGCAGAAGAACGGCCGCCAGGGCGCGAGGGCGTTGATGTACTGCACCGCCATCGCGGGGGAGCTGCGGCCGTGGAAGTCGACCATGATGTCGATGCCGTCGCCGACCGCTTCTCGCAGCGCCTTCATCAGCGATCCCAGCTTGTCGGCCGCGGGCGCGCCCATCAGCGGCTCCGAATAAGGGACGAAGACGACCTTCACCGCCGTATAGCCGCGTTCGATGACCTGCTGCGCCAGCTCGATCAGCGGCCCGGGATCGAAGGTCTCGTACACTTTCTCCATCTGACCGCCGCCCAGATGCGTGTACATGCGCACCTTGTCGCGGGCCGCGCCGCCGAGCAAGCGATAGACGGGGACGCCGAGCTCCTTGCCGAGGATGTCCCAGCAGGCCTGCTCGACGCCCGAGATCGCCGACATCCCAATTACTCCCATGCGGAAGAACGAATGCCGGTAAAGCTTCTGATAGAGAAACTCGATGCGGGTGGGGTCCTCGCCGATCAGCAGCGGGCGGAAGTCTTCGACGCAGCCGACCACGGCATTGGTCTTCCACTCGAGCGTGGCCTCGCCCCAGCCGTGCAGGCCGGGAGTATCGGTATCGATTTTGACGAAGACCCAGTTGCGCATCTGCGCGTTGACGACGCGGGTCGAAACATTTGTGATGCGCATGTTTTTTCGGATCTGGCCGAGGGTTTCAACGACGATTTTAGTGGCGCTTATTCGATTTTGGCATCACAATTAAGAAAGAAATAACAGTAGTCTCACCAACGGCCCAGAAGGCCTAAGGAGGATGACCATGCGCGAAGACGCATCGGTCGACGTCATTTTAATCGGGTTCTCCCACAACCCGGCCGCCGCGGATCTGGCGCGGCGACTCAGACGCCTCGGGTTCGGCATTCGGGAGGCGCGCAAACCCGCTGAGCTTCCGGACCTGCTTAGCGGACCCCGAAGGGCGGCCATCGCCGTCTACAATCCCGACAAGACCGACCACGCCGAACGAGTCCTCGCCTGCCTGGACCGTAGCGGCCGGCGCGCTCCGGTTGTCGTGATTGTCGACGAAACCGACTTCGGACAGTACTACTCGCTGATGAACCAGGGCGTGCAGGAGTACTTCGGCCTCGACGAATCGCCGGAGGTGATCGTCCGCGGGGTCGCCTGGGCGGCGCATTCGCTGAGCAGTTAATCGTCGCAGCGGGGAACAAACCCGGCGGCGGCGGTGTCAGTGGATATCGTAAGCGGTTTTTCGCCCCAGGGGGTTTGCGGCCTCGCAGGAGGCGCTGATACTCTGAATCCCGGAAGATCGCGTGATGATGAGTGGATTCGAATCGCTGCTTGGCGCTGGTGGGCCTCCTGATCCGGAGGCCGCGCTGGTTCGCCGCCTGAAGTGCCGCGAACCGGAAGCCTTTGACGAGTTGCTGGCGCGCTACGAGAAGTCGATCTACGGCTTCGTGTATCGGCTCCTGGACCAACCCGGCGATGCGCCGGACGTGGTCCAGGAAGTCTTCTTGAAGGTCTTTCGGAAGATCGACGATTTTCGGGGCGCAAGCACGCTGAAGACCTGGGTTTATCGCATCGCGGTCCACGAGGCGTCGAATCGGCGGCGCTGGTTCGCGCGGCACCGCCGGCAAGAGGTCTCGATCGACGGATTGCCGGAGCAATCGCCGGCCTGGCAGAGGCTGAGCGATGCGGAAGACACCCCGTTTGAGCGCTACGCCCAGATCGAGCAGAAAGACTTGGTGGAGGACGCCTTGAGCGAGCTCGACGAGCGTCTGCGCGTAACCGTCGTCATGCGGGATTTGCACGGACTCAGCTACGCCGAAATCGCCAATTCATTGGATATTTCGCTCGGCACCGTGAAGTCGCGGATTTTGCGCGGCCGGGAGGCGTTGAAAGTAGCCGTCGACCGGCGGCTGGCGGGCGCTCTGCAGGGAGCGCGATTGCAGACTGAGTAAGGGAGACTGATGCACTGCGGTTGGATCAAAGATCGGCTCGTGGCCTACCAGAACGGCGAATTGGGAGACTTCGCCCATGCCGCGGTGCGTCTGCATCTGCGGTGGTGCGGGGATTGCTTCGAAGAGTACGAATTCATCTCGAGCGTCTCGTCTCCCTTGCGCGCTCTGACGCCCCCGACGCCGCCGCGGAACTTGAATACGCAGATCCGCGCGGCTCTGTCGGTCGAGTTGGCGCACGGGAACCGCTGGCATTGGCAATTGGCCCGCTTGCGCGCCGCTTTGCGCGAGAGCTTCCGTCCGATGGCGATCCGCGCGCTCGGCGGCGCGCTGTCGGCGCTGATCCTGTTCGGCGCCGTCATGCCCGACTTGTGGTCGGTCAGAGGCTTGGCGGTCGACGATATCCCGGTCACCTATTTCGCACAGCGGCTGGTCAGCGCCCCCACGCTCCAAGCTGCGGGGCCTTACGCGATGCCGCCGAACACGACCGTGCTGGTCTACGTCGACATGCGCGGCGGTGCGTACAAGTTCGACTTGCCCGAAGAGCAGAACACCGATCACAAGCTGCGCGCTGAGATCGCCAAGGCGCTGCTGTTCGCCGAGTTCGAGCCGGCCACGGTATTCGGTCAGCCGGTGGCGGGCCGCGTGGTGCTGACCTTCACCAGTTGCACTGTCAAAGGCTGATCGCCAAAGGCTGATCGCCAACGACTGATTTTCGGGGCGGCCCCGCGGCTGCGGCTAGACTGGAGCGATGCCCGCAGGCCGCCGCCCTCGCCTGGGCCAACACTTCCTCCAATCCGAGAAGCTCTTGCGCCGCATCGCCGCGGCGGCTGAGGTTGCGCCCGGCAAGCGCGTGATCGAAATCGGCCCGGGGCAAGGCGCGCTGACCCGTATGCTCGTCGAAAGCGGAGCGTCGGTGATCGCGGTCGAGCTGGATTCCGAGCTCGCCGCGCGGCTGCGCGAGCGCTTCGCGGCGGCCGAGAATTTCGAGCTGGTCGAGGCGGACGTGCTCGACGTCGATCTGGCCCGGTTGTGCGGCGAGCGCGCGACGATCGTCGGCAATCTGCCCTACTACATCACGTCGCCGATCGTGAGGAAGACGCTGGCGCTGGGCTCGCTTGCGGAGCGGGCGGTCTTCCTCGTCCAACTCGAGGTCGCCGAACGCATCGCCGCCCGCAAGAACTCTCGCGACTACGGCTATTTGAGCGCCTTGTGCCGGCTCTATTCCCAGCCGGAGCTGTTGTTCCGCGTGCCGCCGAAGGCCTTCCGGCCGCCTCCGCGCGTCGATTCGGCGGTGATCCGGCTCATTCCGACGGGAGCGGAAGAGCCGGAGGAGCTGGTGCGGTTCTTGGCGGCGGCGTTTCGGCATCCGCGCAAGACGTTGCGAAACAATCTGAGCGCCCTGTACGACCGCGATGCGCTGGGCGAGCATCCCGCGATGGGCTTGCGCGCCCAGCAGTTGGATGTGGAGGAACTGCGCGAGCTATGGCGCGAGCTCAGCGCCTCCTCGGCCGCCAAATCATCCAACTGATTCCGTAGATGGCGACGCAGATCCACAGGTCGACCGCCAGCCCCCAATCAAACCGGTTGGGCGCGTGGCGCGCGCCGGGCGGCAGCCAACTGAGCGACGAGAAGTAGATGGCGTTGCCGAGCAGGATCGAAAGCAGCGAGCGCCAAAAGCCGCCCGGCCACCGAAACTGCTGAGGTCTTCGCCCGTTCATGCCGCATAAGGCCGTAGAAGTGTTCTATAGGACGCCGGTCCAGCCGGCGTTTTCGAGCGCCTTGACCAGGGCCGAAACTTTCTGCGATTGCTCGCGCGGGCAGATCAACAAAGCGTCGGGAGTATCGACTACGACCAGGTCGTCGACGCCGACCAGCGCCACCAGCTTGCCGGGAGCGTCGACGTAGTTGCCGCTCGCGCCGAGCAATTCGGCCGGCGTGTTGATCGCATTGCGGAAAGCGTCCTTGGCGGCCAGCTCATAGACGGCGGCCCAACTGCCGATGTCGTTCCAGCCGAAATCCTTGCAGGCGAAGCCGACGATGTTGTCGGCCTTCTCGAGGACGCCGTAATCGATCGAGACGTCGTCGCACTGACCGTACAGCTCGCGGAGGGTGCGCTGAAAGCGGCGCGAGCCCAGCGCCGGAAGCTTCTCGAGCGTCTGCGCGGTTTGCGGCAACAGGTCGGCGACGGCCCGCGAAATCGTCCCGGCGCCCCACACGAACATGCCGCTGTTCCAGAAGAACCGCCCGGCCTTGACGAACCGCTTGGCGGTCTTGAGGTCGGGCTTTTCGCGGAACCCGACGACCTTCCAGGGCTTCGCGCCGGCCTTGACGTCGCGGGGGAACTCGATGTAGCCGTAGCCGGTCTCGGCATGGCGCGGTTCAATGCCGAAGACCATCAGGCCGCCGCGCTGGGCCGCTTTGGCCGCGCGCTTGATCGCCTGGACGAAGTCCTTTTCCTCCGCGATCAGATGGTCGGACGGAAAAACGCCCATGACGGCGTCGGGATCCTTGCGGCCGATCAGCGTTGCGGCCAGGGCGATGGCCGGAGCGGTATTGCGCTGCACGGGCTCGGCGATGATCTGCTGACGCGGAACCGCGGGCAGCAGCTTGCGAATCGGGCGCTGCAAAAGCTCGTTCGTCAGCACCCAGATCCGCTCCGGAGGAACCAGCGGGGCCAGCCGCTCGACGGTCTGCTCGAGCAGCGAGACGCTTCCCATGACGGGCAGCAACTGCTTCGGCTTGAGCTTGCGGCTGCGCGGCCAAAATCGGGTTCCCCGCCCGCCCGCGAGAATGACCGCGTGCAGGCGAGCGGACTGCTCGGCCTTGCTCATCTTTGCAGCGGGTAGGCGTGAATCAGGTGGAAGGTCCGCGTCCAGCGGGTCTTCGAGAAGAAATTGAACAGCAGGTCCTTGAGATGCGCGACCGATATGCTGGCGTCCTGCAAATCTTCGGTCGGCGCGTCGAAGGACCAGTAGATGATCAGCGGCTTGCCGATGATATTCTCACGCGGCACGAAGCCCCAGTAGCGGCTGTCGAGCGAATGGTCGCGGTTGTCGCCCATCGCGAAATAGAAACCCTCGGGCACGACGAGCTCGCCGCCGTCGGTATGGTCCTGGAGCATCTCGATAGCCGGCGGGTAGACCTGGCCGTTGGGCGGTGAGGGGAAATTGTCGCGGTATTGATCGATGTAGTCGGACTTATGCACGACATACGGTTCGTCGACCGGCTTGCCGTTGAGCCACAGCGCCTTGTCGACCAGCCGCAGGTGATCGCCCGGCACGCCGATCACGCGCTTGACGAACGTCTGGCTCAGATCGATGGGGTAGCGAAAGACGATGATGTCGCCCCGCTTCACGTCGAGGTAGGGCAAGAACAGGTCGGAGACCGGATCGGCCGGCGCATAGGCCAGCTTGTCGACCAGCAGATGGTCGCCGATCAGCAGCGAATCCTCCATCGACCCGGTCGGGATGACGAACGCCTGCACCAGGGTCGTGGTGCCGAACAGCAGCAGCAGGATCGTGACCGTCCACTCCGCGATGACGCCGCGGGGGCGCGGCTCGAATCTAGCGGGCGCCGCGGCGGTCTCGCCGGAGTGCGTCGGCGCTCCGTTCTCAGACACGACAGGCTCATGCGGCGCTTTAGCTTGCGCTTCGGATTTTGTCTGCTTGACGGCCAACGCCTTATTCTATCCGACCGCGAACTCCCGCGAGCGGGGCGGTCGAAACCTCCTGATCGGGCGACCCGCGCTCAGCCTGCCGGCGCTCGCCGGCCCGCCGGCCGCTCCACGGACCGCGTGTTAGTCTATAGACGTTTTCGCTCTCGAAACGTTTTTGGAGACCTCGAAATGTCCGTTGATCGTCGTCGCTTCCTCTCCACCGCGGGCGTCGCCGCGGCTTACATGACCGCCGCGTCGTACTCGCGCATCATGGGCGCGAACGAGCGCGTCGGCGTCAGCGTCATCGGCGTCAACGGGCGCGGCAAGTCGCATATCGACGCCTACGCGAAGAACCCGGGCGCCGAGGTGCGCGCCGTCGTCGACATCGATCAGGCCGTCAACGAGCGCGCCGCCGCCCTGACCGCGAAGGCGCAAAACGGGATGCGGCCGAAAGAATACAGCGACATGCGCAAGATGTTCGAGTCGAAGGACATCGACGCCGTGTCGATCGCGACGCCGAACTACTGGCACGCTTTGGCGACGATCTGGGCCTGCCAGGCCGGCAAGGACGTCTACGTCGAGAAGCCCGCCTGCCACGAGATTTTCGAAGGCCGCAAAATGATCGAGGCGGCGCGCAAGTACAAGCGCATGGTGCAAGTAGGGCACCAGAGCCGTTCGATTCTGCACAAGATCGAAGCGATCCATCAAATGCGCGACGGCTTGATCGGCGAGGTCTACATGGCCAAAGGGCTGTGCTACAAGCGCCGCGAGAGCATCGGCTCGAAAGACTCCGCCCCCGTGCCTCCGGGCGTCGATTACGACATGTGGCTCGGACCGGCCTGGCCGCGCGCCTGGAAGGAGAACCGCTTTCACTACAACTGGCACTGGTACTGGGATTTCGGCAACGGCGACATCGGCAATCAAGGCGTCCATCAGATGGACATGGCGCGCTGGGGCCTGGGTGTCGATTTGCCCGACAACGCCTTCTCCGAGGGCGGCAAGTTCATCTACCACGATGACCAGGAGACGCCGAACACGCAGATCGCCGTGTTCCGCTACCCCGACAAGGAGCTGATGTTCGAAGTGCGCGGTCTGATTACGGGCGGTGAATGCGGCATCCTCGAAAACAGCGGCGGCGGCCAGCACACGATCGGGACGCTGTTCCTGGGCAGCAAGGGCTACCTGATCACGCACAACGACGGCTACAACTCGTTCCTGGGAGAAGACCGCAAGCCGGGCCCGTCGATGAAGCAGACGGGCGACGACACCTACCTGCACGTCGATAACTTCTTGTCGGCCGTCCACAGCCGCAAGATCGAAGACCTGCACTGCGACATCGAGGTCGGCCACAAGTCGGCGGCGCTGTGCCACCTGGCGAACATCAGCTACCGGGTGGGGGACAAGGTGCGCTTCGATCCGATCACGGAACGCTTTGTGGGCAACGACGAAGCGAACCGGCTGCTCAAGCGCGACTACCGCGAGCCCTACGTGGTGCCCGATCAGGTTTAGGGACTCGCGCTCGCGAACCGCCCCCCGCGGCTCCGCGTCGAGTGCGGCGCGACGGCGGCGGCGGCTCTCGCTGACTCGAGCCTAACACTCCGAACTGTCGTTTCGGAGTCGATGGCTTGCTCAATGCCCTTAGAATCAGCTAGTTGCATCTATTCATCAGCTCGAACACTTTGGCGCCCGCGTTATGCTGGAGTTGGGCGGACGCGGCCGCTTGAGTATTGCGTTGAAAGGACTTACGCGCCAAATGGCGCAACGCGGCACGGATTGGCACAAAGCGGCACAAAATGGCAATTTTTGAGAAAAAGCCGCTGGAGTTTGCGCAAACATAGGCGATTCAACCGTCGTTTTGGGCCCGCTTTGAGTCGCTGCGCGGGCCGAGCTAGACGCGATCGGGCGCGGCAAGCTGCGTCAGTCCGCGGGCGCGTCCGCGCCGGGTTCGGACGGCGGATCGAGGGTGGGCGGGTCGATCCGCACGCCGGCGATGCGATTGTGGTCCATCTTGGTGACGGTGAACGTGCTTCCGTCGAATTCGAGCGCCTCGCCTTCTTCGGGGATGTGGCCGAGACGGCTCAACAGGAACCCCGCCAGCGTCTCGAACCCCGCGTCGTAAGGCAGGTCGATCTGATATTGCGCCGCGAGGTCGCGGATGTTCGTGATGCCGTCCACCTCGATCGTCTCGCCCGGACTCTGCGAAAGCGCCTCGGGCGCCTCGTGCTCCTCGCGGATCTCGCCGACGATCTGCTCCAGCGCGTCCTCGAGCGTGACGAGACCCGAGACCGTGCCGAACTCGTCGACCACCATGGCGAGCTGATAGCGGCGCTCTTGGAACTCTTCGAGCTGCTCGTAGAGCATCTTCGTCTCGGGCACGAACTCGACCGACTGCAGGAACGAGCGCACCTTGAAGGCCGGCGGCGGGCGATCGAGCATCTGCCAACGCCGCATCTGCTGCACGAACGACCAGATGTCCTTGGCGAAGACGATGCCGACGACGTTCTCCGGCGAGCCGTCGTAGATCGGCACGCGCGCATGGCGCTTGCGGGCGATGCAGTCGACCACCTGATCGATGCCGGCGTCGACGGGCAGCGCGACCATCTCCTGCCGCGGAACCATGATTTCGCGCACCGTCACGTCATAGAAGTCGATCACGCCGTGCAGCATGCGCTGTTGCCGTTCGGCGTGTTCGCCTTCCTTGTGGCTGACGCTGACCACCAGCTTGAGCTCCTCGGCCGTAAAGCCGTCCTCGCCCTGCGCCATGCGCAGCCCCATGAGCCGGCAAATGCGTTGCGACGTGCCGCGCACGATCGAGACGAACGGACCGGTCGCGCGCGCGAACAGGTCCAGCGACGAAGCGACCGACAGCGCCAGCCGCTCCGAGCGCTCCATGGCCATGTTCTTGGGCACGACCTCGCCGAGCACCATATGCAAGTAGGTGATGACGAGAAACGCCGCCAGAAAGCTAATGAAGTGTCCGATGGGCTCGCCTTCAGGAGGCAGAAACCTCGAGAACAGGGGCTCGGCCAGGCTGTAGACCGTGCCCTCGCCGGCCCAGCCTAGGCCCAGGCTCGCGAGGGTGACGCCAAGCTGCGTCGCCGAGAGCATGCGGTCCGGCGCTTCGAGCAAGTTCAGGACGATGCGCGCGCGCCGGTCGCCGCCGCCCGCCAGCTCCTTCATGCGCGTGCGGCGCACCGACACCAGCGCCACCTCGGCCGCTGCGAAGAAGCTGTTTATGGCCAGCAACAGAAACAAGCCGACCAGTCGAAGCGTTACGGGAAGATCGTCCATCACGCGGGGCTACGGTTGACGGCTGTAGACAAGCTTGCCGCCCAGGTACGTCTTGTCGACTTGAATCTCCATCAGGCGATCGGGTTCGATCGACGTCAAGTCGCTCGAAAGAATCACGGCCATCGCCGACGCAACCGTCCAAGCGTCGTCGACCGTCACAATCTTCGCGTTGTGAACGACCAAATCCGCCGCCTGGCGTTGCGAGCACGCGGACGCCAACAAGGCCAGAATCGCCAGCAAGCGGCACATTTCCCGATTCTAGCGGCCCAAGCCCGGTGTTACGCTCGAAACAGGCTCCAAGCCAGTGCGAATCCGTCTCCACGTTACAAGACGATTCATCGTCAACAGATACGAGGACGCGGAACGAACACAATGGCGACAACTTGGGCGCCCGCAGCCATGACCGAGCGTGAGACAGCGTTGGATAAGCCGACGGCCGTTTCCAGCGACTCGGAATTCATCGAAGCGCACATGCGGCGCGTCTTTCGGCTGATCTACCGCGTCGTCGGAAACGTTCCCGACGCTCAAGACTTGACGCAAGAAGCGTTCGTGAAGGCGCTGAAGCGCCGTGAGCAGCTCAAAGACCCGGGCAAGGCCGCCCAATGGCTGGGCCGCATCGCCACGAATACGGCGCTCGATTTCGTCCGGCAACGCAAGCGCGTTACGTTCGAAGACATCGAGAAGGCGCCGGAAGGCTCTTCGGCCGAAACGCCCGAGCAGAGCGTGCTGCGCGCCGAGAAGCGGCGCTACATCGAAGACGGCCTGCGGCTGCTCTCCGAGCGGGAGCGAGCGGCGCTCATCTTGCGCGACATCGAGGGCCTGCCGGCCGCCGAAGTCGCCCTGCGGCTCGACTGTTCGCCGGCCACCGTGCGCTCGCACATCGCGAATGCGCGCGTAAAATTTCGCAAATACATGAAGGGGCGCAAGACATGAGCGCGTTCTTCATGCATCACCCGCGAGAAACCGACCTCGCTTTGTTCGCCGGCGGCGAACTGGGTCCGTTGGGCCGTTGGCGGATCGAGAAGCACATCGAGAGCTGCGAGTCTTGCGAACGGATCACGGCGGACTTCTTCCGCCTGCCGGACCAGATCAGCGAGCTGGGCGAACTGCCCGACGTCGACTGGAACGCCATGGCGGAGTCGATCGAGGGACGCGTGCGCGCCGAAACGGCCGCAGCCGAACCGCTGCGCGGCCGCAGGATCAGCCCGGCCGTGTGGCAGCTCGGGGCTGCGGCGGCTTGCGTCATCGCGGTGGTCGCGGTCATGCGCCAGCAGCCGACCTACGAGCCCGCCGCTTCACAGCTCGAGCTCAAGCAAGAGGCGCAAGCGAGCGGCGCCAATGCGATCACCGAGCGGCCTGAGCCGTCGTCTCAGCGATGAAGCTCGCGCCGCGGCGGCGCCGGAGCGGCAGCTCGCCAAGGCCAACAACGCGCCCGAACGGGAAGCGCTCCAGGAAGCCGATGTCAGCTCGGCGCCGGCGTTCGCCGACAGCGACTCGCCCCGCAAGGAGACACTGGCCAGCGATCTGGCGGCGCCTCCTCCCCCGGCCGGCCCGGCACAGGCCGACGCGGCCCAGACGGCGGCCGAGCCCGCCGTGATTACAGCGCGCGCGCAACCGAAAAGGGACCTCCGTGCCGCCGCCGAGAGCTCGAGCGAGCGGTTTCGCTCCGACGCCGGCGGACTCTCCACGCCGGGCTTCGCCGGCGGCCGCGTCGCCCCGGCGCCGGCTCAGCCCGCCGCGGCGATCGTCGCCGATCAGCTCAGCAACGCCGCGCCCGCCTTGCGCATCGAGCCCCCGGCGGGCGTCAAGTTCGAAGCCGTACCCGGCGCCGACGGCAAGGTCACGCTGCGCTACTTCGATCCCGACACGGGCGTTTTGATGATTGTCGATGTGGACGCGCCGTAGCTTCGCCGCGGCCTGTTCGGCGCTTGGCGTCGCGGCTTTGAACCTGTCGAGGCTGCGGTCGGAGTCGGTCCGCTATGCGACGGTCACGATCGCCAACGGCGTACCGCTGAGCGTTTGGAGCAGCGACTTCAGCGCCTCCACCCGAGGCGCCGGCCGCAGCGAGCTGCGCGGCGACATCGAATTTCGCAACGAGGGCGCGAAGCCGATCCGCGGCCTAGCGCTCGGGGTCTCGACGCCGCCCGGCGCGCCGCCTTCCGCCTCGGTGCTGCTGCCGGCTCTCAATGCGCCCGCTCGCTCGACGTTCACCGCGCCGATCCGGCTGAGTCTTGGCGGCACAGCCGGCGACCCGCCGTGGGTGGAAGTGTCGGTGGACGGCTGCCTGGCGGACGACCTCTCGTTCAGCGGCTCCGATCGCCGCGGCTCGCGGCGCCGCTTGACGGTCGCGGAGCTGGAACGGCGGCGCGAACGCGAACGGCTGGCGACGGTCCTGGGGCGCGACGGGCGAGCGGGCCTCGAACAAGAGCTCATCCGCATCGAGCGGCGGCGAAGCGGCGGGCCGCTGATCTCGCCCGCTCCGGCCGGCTCATCGGCGGCAGACCGCATCGAGGCGTCCGTGGTCGCGATCGACGGCGCCCCGCTCGACATCGCTTCCGGATCGGCGCTGCTCTCGGCGGATCGCGCCGGCTCTCCCGAGGTCCAGGTCCGTAATTCGGCGGGTCGATCGATTCGCTCGTTCGAGATCGGCTGGGCGGTGAGCGACCGCGACGGCATTCGCGCCTTCGCGGGCGCCATCTTGTCGGCCTCCGGTCTGCTCGCCCCAAGGCAAGCGACTTCGGCGAGCTCGGCCGCGGCCGTCGAAGCGGGCTCGGGAATCGTGCTCAACGCGCTGACGGTTTACGTCCGGAACGCCGAGTTCGCCGACGGCGAGTTTTGGCTGCCGAGCTCGGAGGGCCTTGCGGCGGCGGGTCTCGCGGAGGTCGAGCCGCCGTCAAACGAGGCGCTGCGGCTCATCGCGCTGCGGGACCGCGAGGGGATCGCGGCTGTCGTGCAGGCCCTTCACAACGGCTAATTCCGAGCGGCGCGCCGGTGCAGACTCGCTAGCGCGCCGAGGCCGACGGCCAGCAACAGCACCGTGCCCGGCTCGGGGACCGTCGGGAAATTAAAGGGATCGTAGGTGATTTGGACGAGCAGGTCGTTGTAATCCCGGTCAGACGAAGTATCCGTGTAAAGGGGCAGATCCTCCCAAGCCAACACATAGGTTTGCGAAAGCCCGAGGATGGCGTAAGTGACCATGTGATCCAATCCGTCGAGGTTGAACGAGGGCGCGGACTGCGCGCGAATCACGGTTGGATGGTTGCGGGGGGCGATGTACCACTGAAAGCGGCCGAATACGTTCGGCGCCGAAACGCCGGAGACGGTCATCAAGCTGAGGTTGACGCCGTCCTGCGAGAAGGTCTGATCGAACGCCATGTCGTCGGAGCCGTCGCAGACGATGCAGATCCCCAAGCCCTGGTCGGCGCCCGAATACTTCGCCAGGAAAGACGCGGTGATCCCCCCGGGGTCCCAGAGCTGATCCTGAGCGTCGTCCACGCGCAGGTAGTTGCCTGCTCCATAGACCTGGTCGAGGATGTCGGTGACGTCTCTTTCAGGCGGAAGCGTCGGCAAGACGTCCGTCATCGCGGCAAGCCGCGGTCCGTTGGCCGTCAAAAGGAGAAGTCCGGCGAGCCCAACTATGTGAAGGAACCTTCTCATCGGCCTAACAGTATCGCCCAGTCGCCGGTTGCACGCGAGCATACGCTCGGCCGCGGTTATGGCAGGTAGAGGATGCCCTTCGCCAGCGCGATCAAAACCACGACGACGCCGAACGCCAAGATCAGGCCGTTGATGTCGACGCGAAAGCGCCGATAGAAGGCGCCTAAACCCTTGTTGAGACCGAGATCGAACAGGTGCACGAACAGCAAGTCGTTGCCGGGCTTCGACACCGCCCGCTCTTCGCCGGTTGTCTTGTCGGTTTCGGTCTGGCGCGTAAGGCGCTCGTAAAAGGGGTCGAGCCGTTGCGCCGACTCAGGCGGCGTCACGAGGCTGACCAGCGCGAGGGCGACGAAGCCGGCGGCCATGGCGATCGCGAAGTTCACCGCCTCCCACTGCAGCAGCTGACCGTAGTCTTGCCATGTCAGCCAGAAGAAGACCAGGCTCGAGGTGACCAGGCTCGCGACCGCGCCCCAGCGGTTCGATCGCCTCCATGAGATCGCACCGAACATCGAGATGCCCATGAACGCGGCGATGGTTTCGGTGAACAGAAACGCCTGCAGCACGCTGTCGACGAACAGACCGAACACGACGCCGAGGGTCGTCATCGCCACACCCGCGATGCGTCCGGCGAGCAGGTAGTGACTGTCGGACTTGTCGGCGACCAGAAACCGCCGGTAGAGGTTTTGCGTGAACAGCGCGCCGCCGTCGACGGTGAAGGCCGAGCCTGTCGACATGTTGGCGGCCAGCACGCTGGCGATCATCAGCCCGACGCCGCCCGGAAACAGCAGCTCGCGGGTGGCGTAGCCGAAGGCGTCTTCGGGGTCGGCGAGCGGGGCCGCCCCGCTCTGCGCGATCATCACCGCCACGACAAGGCCGGCCAACGCCCAGCCGATCGTGCAAAAGCGCTTGACGAAGTTGCCGGCGGCCATGCCCATGCGGCACGAGTACTCGTCGTGCCCCGTGCCGACGCTGGCGAGGATATGCGGCTGCGCGACGATGCCGATCAGCCCGTTGATCGTCAACATCAAGATCGTGAAGACCCCGACGTCGCCCGGCGTGACCATCGACAGCATCTCGGGCGACAGCGTTTCGCGGACGCCGGTGAATCCGCCGACGCGCGCCAGCCCGAGCGGAATCAGCAAGAACGACAACGCGATGATGAAGAAGCTCTGCACGAAGTCGGTGTAGGCGGCCGAAATCAAGCCGCCGACGAATGAGTAGATCAGGAACGTCACGGTCATCGCCAGCACGACGGTGTTCGGCGTGATCGTGCCGCCGGCCGCGACGGAGACAAGCTTGCCGGCGCCCTTGAGCATCGCGCCCATGTTGAAGATGAAGTACGACAGGGCGAAGAGCGTGTAGACCATGCCCATCCACGGGCCGTAGCGGTCTTCATAGACTTCGCCGGTGGTGGTGCGATGGAAGCGTCGGAACAGCGGCGCCAGCAGCCAGTAGAAGGGCGTGATGAACAGGTTTTTCCACTGGTACCAGATGCCGGCGTAGCCCGACTGATAGACCTTGCCGGCGAGCGAGACCGGCATCTCGGCGTGCGTGCCGACGCCGAAAGCCTGTCCGATGACGAGCCAAACGCTGAATCCGCGATCGCCCAGAAAGTAGTCTTCGGTGTTTTTGACCTTGCGGCCGGCCCACAGACCGACGGCGACGATCATCAAGAAATAGCCGATGATGACGGCCCAGTCCAGCGGATCCAAGGAAAAGCCCATGACCGCGCTATTATACGCAGGCTTTGCGCAGCTAACGGCTCAACAGCAAGACCCAATCTTGTTTTGGGTCGGGTCGCGGCGGGACGCGCCAGGCTTTCTCGGCGACTTCGGCCTTGAAAGACGGCGATCGGTCGCCGCTGCGCGGATCGAACCACAGCGCGGACCAGGCGCCCGGTTCGACGCCGGAGATTGCGATCTTTTTGTCCGCATTGCCGCGCGGGATATAGAGGATCCAAGCGGCGCCGGGGATGGTTGCGAGCTGCGGCGGCGAGAGGTCGTCGGGCGAGGCGGCCGGGGTCGGCTTGCCGTCGATGAGAATCGACTCGGGTTTGGGGACAAGCTGCGGCCAGGCTAGCGCGCTAAGCAGGTCGCGCACGAAGCCGACCTGGCCGGAGCCGGGAAACGCCAGCGCCTCGCGCCATGGCGCTTGCTCGCCGGTCGCCTTGCCGGGCTCGCCTTGGGGATCGTCGGGGTCGTAGAACTGCCAGACGCCCTGCGCGCCGTAGCCGTAGCCGGCGCAGCCGTTGAGGAAGGCCGTCCACGCTTCCCAGCGCGCGTGATAGGCCGTGTCGGGGTCGCTGGAGCGTTCGTAATACGCCTCGGAACAAAAAACCGGCCGCGGCGGCTCGAGGGCGCGAACTTCGAGCGCCCGGCGCGGAATGTTGTAGAGCCGGTCGACGCTTTGGCCGGTCTGCAGCCAATGATGGTCGAGCCAGCCCGACTCGTTGAACGCCCGCGACGATTGCGCGCCGTGCTCGGGCGGATCCCAATGCTCGCGGCCGCTGGGGTGGATCGACAGCGGCCGGCGATACGGGTTGTGCGCCTGGATCGCGGCGCCGATCCGGTTGATGTCGTCCGCGGTCCAGCCGCAGTCCGAGAACGCGTATTGATACTCGCCCGAAACGGCCCAGATCGAATTGAAAGCGCCGTAGCGCACGGCCAAGTAAGCCGCCAACCGCCGCGCTTGGTCGGGGTCGAAGCGGCACGTCTTCGTCTTGCCCCACCAACTGAAAGGGGAGGCGACGACCCAGCCGCGCCGCCACAGCGCCTCCCAGCGGCGGTCGGTGTAGTCGAAAAAGGCCGGGTTTAGGCGCTTGAAGTCGCGGTCAAAGAAGAGATGGCCGCCCTCGTTGCGCTGCCCCGTCGGGTCCTCGGGGTAGTCGCCGAAGCCGTGGAACATCTGCATCAGGACGGCGGTGAAGCCTTTCGCTTTGCGGTCGGCGAGGTACTCGAAGAAAGGACCGTCGTCGTTGTCGCCCAGACCGGCGCGAGTGGTGTTGCCGGCCCACAAGGTGTCGGCGAGCAGGAAGAACGGCGTGCCGTCGGCGTAGACGAACGAACGGCGGTCGGCGGCGATCTGAAGCTGGCCGCGCAGGTTAGGGTTCTGCGCGGAGCGCCGACTTTTCAATCGCGGCGACATCGAAGCTGCCGCTGTTCTCGTCAAGGCCGGCGTCGCGGGAGCGCGTCACGTAGCGCCAATGTCCCGGCTCCGGCGCGGCGAAGCGGATCACGTAGGCGCTTGGACCGGTCCAATACCCCTCGAGCGTGATCTTGCGGCCGCTGTCGTCGTTGGCGAGCTCCGCACTGACGGGGAATTCCCACCAGGGATGGTCGCGCTCCGCGGCGAGCTTGATCTCGACCGGCTCCCACTGGTCGGCGGAGCGCGGCGGCTCGGGCGAGCAAGCCGCCGCCGAAAGCAGCAGAATCGCCGTCAACAACGGCGCAACATGGCGCGTGACGAGCACAGCTAGCGGTCGATGATAGCAATCGCCCGCTACTCGGGCTCGCGCAATTTGAGCTCGCCGGAGGCGACGTCATCGACGACTTGCTTGCGCCCCGACGGCCAGACGATCGTCACGCGATCGGCCTTGGGAGCCCCCCCGAGACCGATGCGCACAGTCGCCTCGCTCGACGAGGCATAACCGAATTGGCGCGTGACGTGATTGCGCCGCACGACGCCGCCGATGTTTGCCTCGACGCGGGCGCCGATCGCATCGCGGTTGCTCTTGCGGCCCTGCAGCCGGATCGCGACCGCCGCGCCAGGTGACTCCGTCGTGTTGAGGCAGAGCTCCGCCGGGGCATTCAATGCGGTGACGACGACATCGACCAGCCCATCGCCGTTGACGTCGCCGAACGCCGCGCCGCGGTACATCCGAGCCGGACGCGACGACAGGCCCGCTTGTTGACTCACGTCCTCGAACGTCCCGTCCGGGAGCTGCCGAAACACGCTGTTGGTCTGCTTGGCGGCCTCTCCCCGCGAGCCCTTGGGCGACAGCGCGTCGCTGCGCGTCACGAAGATGTCTTTCAGCCCGTCGAGGTCGAAGTCGATCATCGCCGCGCTCCAGCCGGCCATCCGCCGCGTGTGGATCGCCAGCTTCGTGCGGTACCCCACGTCTTCAAAGAGCAGATCGCCGGTGTTGCGGAACAGCGGAAACGTCTCGTTCGCCAGAGCCGTGAAGAAGATGTCCGGCAGGCCGTCGTCGTCGAAGTCGCGGAAGTCGGTTCCCATGCCGGAAACCGCGACGCCGTCGAGCGGCAGCGCGACGCCGGCGTCCAGGGCGCTTTCGACGAACTTTCCGCCGTCGTTGACGAACAAGAAGTTCATCACGCGGTCGTTGGTGACGAACAGGTCCAGGTCGCCGTCGTTATCGACGTCGGCCGCGGCGGCGGCCATGCCCTTGCCGGGATGCGCGGCGAAGCCGGCCTGCTCGGAGACATCCGTGAAGCCGCCCTTGCCGTCGTTGCGGTACAGCGCGCTCGGCTCTCGCTCGTACAGCTTGGGATGGCAATAATCGTTGACGCCGTTCACCGGGCAGCGCTGCTCGGCGGCGGGGTCCCAGGCGACGTAATTGACGACGAACAGATCCAAGAAGCCGTCGTTGTCGTAGTCGAACCACAGCCCGCCGACGCTCCAAGGCCGACCCTTGACGCTCAGGCCCGCGGCCGCCGTCACATCTTCAAACGCGCCGTCGCCGCGGTTGCGGTAGAGCGTGTTGCGCCAAACCCCGCCGACGAACAGGTCCTGGTCGCCGTCGTTGTCGTAGTCGGCCGCGGCGACTCCGATGTCGAAGCCCGAGCCCTTGACGCCCGCTCGAACTGTCGCATCAGTGAACGCGCCCCGCCCATCGTTGAGGTAGAGCCGGTTCCATTGCGCCTCGCCGCGCTTTTTGAGCGACGGGACGGCCGCGCCGTTTGCGAAGTAGAGATCCAGGTCGCCGTCACCGTCGGCGTCGAAAAGCGCCACGCCTCCGGCGGTCGTTTCGGGCAGGCGCTTCTCCGGCGTCTCGCCGTTGTCGAGCGTGAAGGGCGTCTCGCGGCAGGCGAAGCGGACTTCGGCCGCGGCGGTCGAAGTTAGGCAGAGAAGAAGGAGAAAGACGGGAAGCCGCATCACCGAGACCAACGGAGCCGTCGACGAGGCGGGCTGATTTTGATCTACTTGGATCCGAAATCCGAGTATAGCCGGGCTTCGCCGCGGATCAAATTCGAGGCCGTTAGGGCCGGCTTCGCCAATCCCGAATGCGAGTGGTGGGTATCGGCGTCGAGCACGTGGTGCAACTCATGCGCCAGCACGCGCGCCACGGCGCGAGCGAACAGGAAGTCGCGGTGTTGAAAATCCTCTCCCCACATCACCGAAAACAGCGCCCCGCGAATCCGATCGCAATCGACCTCGATGAACGGCAGCACGCGCCCGTCGGAGACATGCGCCCAGGCGTAAGGGCCGGGAGTGTGCATGTTGGGAGGGACGCCCTGCATGTTGCAGCGACCTTCAAAGCGGACCTGTATCGGCCGGATGACCTCGCGGCCAAGGCCCAACTGGTCCTTGCTGACCCAGGCCAAGTCGTAGTGCAGGTCGGGTATCGAGGCGAGCTCGCTTTCCAGAGTTGCGAGAGAAAGACGGGAGGTATGGGGCGGGGCGTCCAGCACCACCGTGGCGGTCTGCCGATCCGGGCTCGCTGCGTAAGTCACGCCGGCTAGGGCGAGACTTAGCAGCGTCGCGAGCGCTGCCAACTTCACAAACTTCGCTCCTCTTGGAGCCGCCCCGTCTACGCGGCGGAGCGGAAACGAGCCGCGGAACGATCCGCAGGCCTCGGGTAGTTTATCAGACGCTTCTCATCTCAGCTAGTTAGTCTTTGACCTGAAAGTAATTGATTTGTTTCAACAAAAGCGCCGGACGTCGCCGGCCCGCCGGAAACCGCGGGCCGGGCCGCAAGGGGGAAGGCGCGAGTTTTCAGCGCCGACACGCGTGATAGGATGACTCGGGACCAAAGCGATCGGGAAGGAGGAGCGTGAACATGCCGAGCAACCGCAGAGACTTCGTCAAAACCGCCGCCGGCTTGAGCCTGGCCGCCGCGGCGAGCGGCAAGGAGCTGGGAGCGATCCCCAAGCGCAAGTTCGGCAAGACGGGCGTCGAGGTCACCATCATGGGCCTGGGCGGCGCGCGGGTCGGCAATATGACCGACGAGGACGAGGCGATCAAGGTGATTCGCCACGCCCGGGCAATCGGGATCAATTACTTCGACAACGCTTCCGCCGGCGCCTACGGCGTGGGCCAGCGGCGCTACGGCACGGCCTTCGGCAAAGACAACAAAGACATTTTCTATACCAGCAAAACTCGGCATCGGACGTTCTTGCAGGCCGAGCTCGACCTCAACCAGGCCCTCGGCCACTACCAGCGCGACTGGATCGACTTGTTCCAGGTGCACAACGTGATGACCGCAGAGGACATCGATTTCGTCTTCGGCCCGCGCGGTTTGATGGAGATGATCGAGAATGCCAAGAAGGCGGGCAAGATCCGCTTTGTCGGCTTCACGGGCCATCAGGACCCGAAAGTGCTCAAGAAGATGGTCGGCATGTACGACTGGGACACGATCCTTACGCCGCTGAGCGTCACCGACGGCGCCCGCGAGGCGAGCATGTCATTCGAGAAGACGACGCTGCCCGCGGCGGTCGCCAAGGGGATGGGCGTTCAGGCGATGAAGACGACCGGGGTCGGCGCGATCGAGAAGGAAGGGGTGACGTCGCTCGAAGAATCGCTGCGCTACGTCTGGTCGCTGCCGATTCACGTGGCGATTCTGGGATGCACGTCGATCGAGCAACTCGAGGCCGACGCGCGGATCGCGATCGCCGCCGGCGAGAAGCGGTTATCCGAAAACGAGATGGGTAAGACCCGCGCGAAATGGGCCTCGGCGGATTTCGGCAAGCTCGAGCCCTGGAAGGTCGACCACAGCAGGCAAACGGCGGCAATCCCGAAATACCAGGGCGACTAAGCCTGCGTCTTGTGGCCCGCGCGTTTGGTCCAAGCCTCGATTTGTCCGCGCAGCTCCCAAAGGTATTCCCAGGTGAAAATGCCGGTGCTGTGGTTATCGCTCCAGTGAATCTGGATGGCGTAATTCCCGACGCGCTCGATCTTGGTCGGGTAAGTCAGGATCGGCAGCAGCGAATCGTTGATCAGGCGCTCGCCCGTGATCTCGTGGCGGCACGAGGCGCAGGGGCATTCCAGGCGCAGCATGCGGGCCGGATAGACGGCGCTGACGTCGTTGTCCCACTCGATTTCAATGTCGTGGGCGCCGTGGCGATTGATGCGGCGGGGCCTGGGAGTCTTCACGGACATGGGGTCTTGTGTGACACGAGACGGGCGCGCGCAAGAGCTAGAAGTTGATCTCGACGCCCTGCTCGGCCTTGGCGTTTCTCATCGCGACTTCGGCGGCGAGCTTCGTCGCCGACTCGATGAAGGCTTTGGCCGCCGGCGAGTCGGGATCTTCGAGCACGATCGGCTTGCCGCTGTCGGAGGTTTCGCGGACGGTGGTCGCGAGCGGAATCTGCGCCAGCACCGGGACGTTCCATTTGCCGGCCAGAGCCGCCGCGCCGCCCGAACCGAAGATATACTCGCGCTCGCCGGTCTTGCTCGATTCGAAGTAGCTCATGTTTTCGATGACGCCGAGGATCGGGGTCTTGAGCTGATCGAACATGATGACCGCCTTCTCGGCGACTTTGACGGCGACGGGCTGCGGCGTGGTGACGATGACGGCGCCGGTGAGCGAGATTTGCTGGCACAGCGTGAGCTGCACGTCGCCGGTGCCGGGCGGCAGGTCGACCAGCAGATAGTCGAGCTCGCCCCATTCGACTTGGCGGCACAGATCGCTGACCATCTTCGACAGCATCGGGCCGCGCCAGATGACCGCCTGATCGGGCTGGATAAAAAAGGCCGTCGAGATGATCTTCACCCCATGGGTGACGGGAGGGATGATGCCGCGGCCGCCTTTCGAAGGAGCTTCGCGGGCGCCCATGATCGTCGGGATCGAGGGGCCGTAGACGTCAGCGTCGAGCAGCCCGACGCGAGCTCCGGTCTGCGCCAGGGCGACCGCGAGATTGGCCGCAACGGTCGACTTGCCGACGCCGCCCTTGCCCGAGGCGATGGGAATGATGTTGGCGACGCCCGGCAGCCGGCCCTTGTCGTCGCCGGCCGCGTGGGCGCGTACGTGCGGCGTGAGGTTGACCTCGACCGCTTCGACGCCTGCGACGCCGCGGACCGCCCGTTCGGCTTTCTCGACGAGGTCGTTATTGGCGGTTTCGGACGGGCGCAGCTTCTGAAGGTCGAACGCGACGCGGCCGCCGGAGACTTTGAGCTCCTGGACCATCGCGAGGGTTACGATGTCTTTGCCGAAGGCGGGGTCGATGACCTGGCGGAGCGCGTCGAGAACTTGTTGTTGATCAGCCATTGATTGCGTTTATCGTCGGGGAGCTTGCGCGCTTGGCAGCGCCGGCGTCGGTGAGCACGACCAGCGTGTCGACGAACTTGTCCATCTGCTCCTCGCTGCAAATCAGGTCGCGCAGCGTGGTCTTGCTCAGGACCTGATCGACGACGGTTTGGACGGCGCGCCACAGTGAACGGATCGAGCAGTTCGTCGTATGCGTGCACTCGTCCTCGTTGCCGGGGTAGCGCTCGCAAAATTCGCCCTCGTAGAAGCGGCCGCCCAGCACGGCCAGGGTTTGCGCGGCGGAGATCTTTTCAGCCGGACGCGCGAGGCGATAGCCGCCGGCTTGGCCGCGTTCGCTGGTGACCAGGCCGCCGTCGCGCAGGGCGCGCATCATCTTGGCGACATAGGGGACGGAAATGCCCTCGGCCTGGCTGATCTCGGGGATCGTGACGCTGGCCCCCTCGCCCGCCGAAGCAAGGCGAATCAAGCAACGGAGGCCGTATTCTTCTTGCGAGCTGAATTGCATTTCCTCGTTCGTCCTTCGCGACTACAAAATGTTCAAAACGAGTTTGGCCGCGTCGTCCATCTTCTCCGGGGTCCACGGCGGATCGAAGACGACCTCGACGTCGGCCGAGCGGACCCCTTCCACCTCGGCCGTCTTGCGCTTGACTTCGTCGGGCAGCGACTGCGCCGCGGGGCAGTTGGGCGACGTCAGAGTCATGAGGATCTTGACGTCCGCCTCATCACTGACGTCGACGTTGTAGATCAGGCCGAGCTTGTAGATGTCGACCGGAATCTCGGGGTCGTAGCAGGTTTGCAGCGCCTCGATGATTTCTTCCTTGAGCTCGTCTTTCTCTTCGGCGGTCATCGCAACTCTCCCGTCTATTCGGTCTTGGCCGGGTCGTCGGCTCCCTCGATGGCGTTCTTCATCGTGTGCCAAGCGAGCGTGGCGCACTTGACGCGCGCCGGAAACTCGCTGACGCCGGCGAAGACGGCCATCTTGCCGAGGCCCAGGCCGGCTTCCTCGGGATGCAGCTCGTCGTGCGGCCGCGTCACCAATTCGTGAAACGTCTCGAACAGGTTGCGCGCCTGGTCGAGCGTTTGGCCTTTGAGCATCGCCGTCATGATCGACGCCGAAGCGGTCGAGATGGCGCAGCCCGAGCCCTTGAACGAAGCGTCACGGATGACGCCTTCGTCGTCGATCTTGAGGTAGAGGCGGAGCTTGTCTCCGCACAGCGGGTTGTAGCCGTCGGCTTCGCGGGTGGCGTCTTCCATCACGCGAAAATTGCGCGGCTTCTTGGAGTGATCGATGATCAGCTCCTGGTACAGATCCCGCAAATCCGACATCAGCCGAACAACTCCTTCACTCTGAGTACCGCGTCGACGAGCTGGTCGACTTCTTCGCGCGTGTTGTAGAAGGCGAACGACGCGCGTGTGGTCGCCGCGACCTCGAAGAACTCCATCACCGGCTGCGCGCAGTGGTGGCCGGCGCGGACGGCGACGCCTTCGCGGTCGAGAATCGTGCCCACGTCGTGCGGATGCACGCCTTCGACGACGAACGAGAGGACGCTCGCCTTCTCGCGCGCCGTGCCGATGATCTCGAGGCCGTCGATCTCTGACATCTTTTGGGCGGCGTAGTGCAGCAGCTCGGACTCGTACGCGGCGATCGCGTCGATGCCGACCGCTTCGACGTAGTCGACGGCGGCGCCGAGGCCGATGGAGTCGGCGATGTTGGGCGTGCCGGCCTCGAACTTGTAGGGCAGCTCGTTGTAGACCGTCTTGTCGAAGCTGACCGAGGCGATCATGTCGCCGCCGCCTTGGTAGGGCGGCATCTTTTCGAGCAGCTCGCGCTTGGCGTAGAGCGCGCCGATGCCGGTGGGGCCGAAGACCTTGTGACCCGAGAAGGCGTAGAAATCAGCGTCGAGGTCGCGCACGTCGACCTTGAGATGCGGCGCGGCCTGCGCCCCGTCGATCATGGCGACGGCCCCGACGGCGTGCGCCTTGGCGATCATCGCCTTGACAGGGTTGATCGTGCCGAGGGCGTTGGAAACGTGGTTGACGGCGACGAGCTTGACGCGTTCGGAGAGGAGCTTTTCATACTCGTCCTGCAGCAGCTCGCCGGCGCGATTCATCGGGATCACGCGCAGCCGAGCCCCGGTGCGCTCGCAGAGCATTTGCCAGGGCACGATGTTCGAGTGATGCTCCATGGCGGAGACCAGGATTTCATCGTCCTTGCCGACGAACTCGCCGCCCCAGCTCGAAGCGACCAAATTGATGCCTTCGGTCGCCCCGCGGACGTAGATGATCTCTTCATAGGCGGCGGCGTTCACGAAGCGCTGCACTTTGACGCGCGCGTCCTCGTAGCGCTTGGTGGCGCGTTGGCTCAGCTCGTGGACGCCGCGGTGGACGTTCGAACGGTCGTGCTCATAGAAGCCGCGAATCGCGTCGATGACCTGCTTGGGCGTTTGCGCCGAGGCGGCGTTGTCGAGGTACGCCAGCGGCTTGCCGTGCACTTTCTGGTGGAGAGCCGGAAAATCGCGGCGCAGCGCGGCCACATCGAGGGCCGTGGTGAGCGGCAACGTGGCGCTCATGACTGATCCTCCTTGCCGAGCGATCGCAGCAGCATCGACTCGAAGTGGTTCTTGAGGGGCTCGACGTTGATGCGCTCGAGCAGGTCAGCGGCGAAAGCGAAGGTGAGCAGGCTGCGGGCCTGGTCCTTGCCGATGCCGCGCGATTGCAGGTAAAAGACGGCGTCGGCGTTGAGCTGACCGATCGTCGCGCCGTGGGTGCACCGCACGTCGTTGGCGTCGATCTCGAGCTGCGGTTTGGTGTCGATCTCGGCCTTCTTCGACAGCAGCAGGTTCTTGTTGTTCTGGATGGCGTCGGTCTTCTGCGCGTCTTTACGGACGATGATCTTGCCGTTGAACACGCCGCGCGACTCGCCGTCGAGCACGCCCTTGTAGAGCTGGTGCGAGTTGCAGTGCGGCATGGCGTGGTCGATCACGGTGTGATGATCGACGTGCTGCTTGCCGTTGACGACGTACAGGCCGTCGAGCGCGCATTCCGAGCCTTCGTCGTTGAGCTTGATGCGGAAGTCGTTGCGCGTCAGGCCGCCGCCGAACGACAGCGAGATGGTCGAGACGTACGCGTTGCGCTCCTCGAGCATCTCGATCATGCCTGTGTGAAACGCCTGGGTGGAATCCTGCTGCGCCTTGAAGTGTTCGACGCGCGAGCCGTCTTCGGCGACGATCTCGGTGACGGCGTTGGTCCAATAGGCGCCGTCGTTCACGGCGATGAAGCTCTCGATGACGGTGATGTCGGACTCGCGGCCGGCGAGGATCAGCGTCCGCGGATGCGTGGCCATGCCGGGTTCGCCGATCGAGACCCAGATGACATGAACGGGCTGCTCGATGCGGGTCTTTGCGGGCGCGCTGATGAAGGCCCCGTCGACGAAGAAAGCCGTGTTGAGCGCCGTCGTCGCGTGGTTCTCGCTGTCGGCGTAGCGCGTGAGATGCCCTTCGAGGGCCTCCGGATTCTTCTCGAGAGTCTCCGCGATGGAGGCCACGACCGCGTCCTGCGGCAAGCCGCCGAGCCGCGAGAGAGCCTTGTTGAAGCGACCGTCGACGAAAACGATGCGCGGGCCTTGCAGGCCTTCGTAAGCGGCCGGCGCGAGAGCTTCTTCGCCCAGCGGCGTGATGTAGGCCGGGGCGGTCTCCATCTGAGCTTTGGCGAGCTTGGCGAGGTTGGTGTACTTGTACTCCTCGTTGCGCACCGTGGGAAAACCGAGCACCGAGAAGCGCTCGAAGGCGAACTCGCGGCGCTCGCTCAGCCACTCCGGCTCATGGGTCCGGGCGGCGGAGGCCCTTTGATATTGCTCGACGTATACCGACATGACTTACGCCGTCACCAAGCGGCCCTTGGCGGCCAACTCTTCGATCCAGCCGTAGCCCTTTTCCTCGAGCTCGAGCGCCAGGCTCTTGTCGCCGGACTTGACGATCCGACCATCGGCGAGCACGTGCACGCGGTCGGGCACGATGTAGTCGAGCAGGCGCTGGTAGTGCGTGACGACGATGATCGCGCGGTCCTTGGCGCGCAGCGAGTTGACGCCGTCGGCGACCAGCTTGAGGGCGTCGATGTCGAGTCCGGAGTCGGTCTCATCCAAGATGGCCAGTTTGGGTTCCAGAACCGCCATCTGAAAAATCTCGTTGCGCTTCTTCTCGCCGCCCGAGAAGCCCGCGTTGACGGCGCGCTTGAGCATGGCGTCGTCCATCTTGAGCTTCTTCATCTTGTCCTTGACCAGGGCGATGAACTCGACCGCGTCCAGATCTTCCTCGCCGCGATGATTGCGTATGGCGTTGAGGGCCGCGCGCAGGAAGTACATGTTCGAGACGCCGGGGATTTCGACCGGGTATTGGAAGGCCAGGAACAGCCCTTCGCGAGCGCGATCTTCGGGGGCCATCGCGAGCAGGTCTTTGCCTTCGAACGTGGCCGAGCCGCCGGTGATCTCGTAGCCCTCGCGGCCGGCGAGCACGCCGGCGAACGTCGACTTGCCCGAGCCGTTGGGGCCCATGATGGCGTGCACTTCGCCGGGCTCGACTGCGAGGCTGATCCCTTTGAGAATGTTCTTGTCTTCGACTTTGACTTTGAGGTCTTTAACTTTCAGCATGTTCTTTCTCTCACGCCGGTATCGGCTCAGTCCGCCACACCGAACGCGTACAAGTAATCTCGTTTGCCGTGCATCACGCGAACAACTTCGATACCGACGTCGATCGGCCGGTAGTAGATGACGTACGAGCCAACGGGAAAACTCCGACAAGGCGGAACGATCTCCGACCGAAGTCGCCCGATCATGGGCGAGCCGGCGAGTAATCTGAGCTGACGTAGAATGCGTTCAATCATCTCGTTAGCGACCGCTTCACTGGCCTCTTGAGCTAGGTAGAGTGAAATTTGCTGTAAATCCTTGGAGGCCGATGGAGTGAGGCGATACTTCCTCACTCGAATTTCGCGGAGCTCTTCTCCGCCAAACTACGCCGCGTGTTTTCCCTTATCTCCTGAGCGAAGTCTTCGAGTTGATCCTCACGAACCTCGCGATACTCACCGCGGTCGAGCTGGTCAAGGGCCGGCTGCAGCTCGCGCTGCAATTCCGCAGCACGCTGTCGGCGGTCTTGAAGCAACTCAAGCGCTTCGCCGACGACCTCGCTCGTATCGCGGTAGCGCCCGCTGCCGAGCTGATCATCGAGAATCTTCTGGTGTTCCGGCTTTAGCGCGATTTCCATTCGTCCCGTCCTCCGCGACCTTTCCCACGGTTGCGGCCCAGTCCCGGAGCTTTCGATTGCTCGAAGACCCCTCCCTCACGGTCGGGGCTCAAGCTTCGCGGTCGTCGTCGTGGGATGTCCTTGGGATTTTTCCCACCCAGCGGCTACCCCACGCTGCCTTCCAGACTCACGCCGAGCAGCTTCTGCGCCTCGACGGCAAACTCCATCGGGAGCTCCTTGAAAACTTCCTTGCAGAAGCCGTTGACGATCATCGACACGGCGTCCTCTGACGAGATGCCGCGCTGCTGGCAATAGAAAATCTGGTCCTCGCCGATCTTCGACGTCGTCGCCTCGTGCTCGATCTGCGCCGTGGGGTTCTTCACCTCGAGATACGGGAACGTGTGCGCGCCGCACTCGTCGCCCATCAACATCGAGTCGCACTGCGAGTAGTTCCGCGCGTTCTCCGCACCGGGCAGAATCTTCACCAAACCGCGGTAGCTGTTGCTCGAGCGGCCGGCGGAAATGCCCTTGGAGACGATCGTCGAGCGCGTGTTCTTGCCGATGTGGATCATCTTCGTGCCCGTGTCGGCCTGCTGGCGGTTGTTCGTCACGGCGACCGAGTAGAACTCGCCGATCGAGTTGTCGCCTTGCAGGATGCAGCTCGGGTACTTCCACGTGATCGCCGATCCGGTCTCGACCTGCGTCCATGAAATCTTCGAGTTGACGCCGCGGCAAGCGCCGCGCTTGGTCACGAAGTTGAAGATGCCGCCCTTGCCTTCCTTGTCGCCCGGATACCAGTTCTGGACGGTCGAATACTTGATTTGCGCGTCGTCGAGGGCGACCAGCTCGACCACGGCGGCGTGGAGCTGGTTCTCGTCGCGCATCGGCGCCGTGCAGCCTTCGAGATAGCTGACGTAGGCGCCTTTCTCGGCCACGATCAACGTCCGCTCGAACTGACCCGTGTTGGCGGCGTTGATGCGGAAGTAGGTCGACAGCTCCATCGGGCAGCGCACGCCTTCGGGAATGAAACAGAACGAGCCGTCGGTGAAGACCGCCGAGTTCAGCGCCGCGAAAAAGTTGTCCGTGGAAGGAACCACCGAGCCCAGATACTTCTTCACCAGCTCGGGGTGCTCTTGAACGGCTTCGGAAAACGAGCAGAAGATGATCCCCAGCTCGGCCAACTTGCTGCGGAACGTCGTCGCCACCGAAACCGAATCGAACACGGCGTCAACGGCGACGCCCGCCAGCTTCTCGCGTTCATTGAGCGGGATGCCAAGCTTCTCGTATGTGGCCAGCAGCTCAGGATCGACCTCGTCGAGACTTTGCGGCCCGTCTCCCTTGCGCTTCGGCGCCGAGTAGTAGGAGATCGCCTGATAATCGATGCGCGGGTAGTGGACGTTCGGCCAAGTCGGCTCGGTCATGGTCTTCCAATGCTGGAAGGCCTTCAACCTCCATTCCGTGAGCCACTGCGGCTCGTTCTTCTTTTCCTTTGAAATCCAAAGTATGATCTCTTCGTTCAGTCCGGGAGGCGCAGCGTCCGCCTCCACATTCGTGATAAAGCCGTACTTATAATCCTGAGAAGTAAGGACTTCCAGATCCGTCGTCGTCGAGCTCATGAAATCTCCCACCGCCGGGTAGTGGTTAAATCTATACGAAGCTGTATAGATTCCTGAATCTTCAAGCTAGCGAATACTGTACTTGAAAGTCAAGATTGGGTTCGGTCAACGCTGGACGGCGAACCGTGAGCGCAGATTTGCCGCGGCAAAGGCCTTGCGGGGCCGTCCAAGATTGAATGCGCAGTTCCCTGCTCAGCGTGCCCTGACCTACGTCTCGGGTTGGTTGGTCAGCGCCGGGTCCGCGACGTCGAACTTCGGCCCGTTTTCGTCCCACAGATCGGCGTCGAACATGCGCCCCTCGCCCATCTGACCGCCGATTTCCTTGACGGTGGCGGTGATCTTGCCGTTCTTCACGTGCATCCAGACCCAATGATAGAAGCGGCCGTCCTTGAAGCCTTCGCCCCGCAGCAGGCCCGCATTCATCGTGCCGCCCGAGCTGCCGACCTCCATGTAGACGATGCCGTCGCGCACCATGCGCACGAACTGGTGACCGTGGCCGCTGACGACGTAGTCGACGCCGTAGCGTTTGACGAGCTCGTGGAACGGAAATTCGTCGTCCTCGGCCTGGAAGCGACCGATCCAGAACGGGTGGTGGAAGAAGACGAACTTGGGATCCTTGTCCGCGGCGGCCGCGAGATCGCGCTCGAGGAAGTCGAGCTGCTCGTCGGTGAGCACCTTCGCCTCGGCCGTGTCGAGCACTGTGAAATGGGCGTCCTGATAGTCGAACGAGTAGTACGATTTGCGGCGGGACTCTTGCTCGAAGAGTTGCCGCGAATACTCGGACCAGACGTCGTGGTTGCCGGGTGTGAAATAGAGCGGATAGTGGCTGTAGCGCGCCCAGATCGGCCGCATCTGCCTCCATTGATCGAGCGCGGTCGCATCGTCGCTGCCTTGGATGGTGTCGCCGACGTTGATCACGAACTCGGGGTGGAATAGGTCGACCTCGCGCCACACGCGGCCGTAGATCTGCGGTTGCGGACCGCCGGTGCGGTCGCCGATCACCGCGAAGCGGAAATCGTTGTGGGGCTCGTCCACCGCTCGCAGCAGGACGACCGCGAACGCGGCCAAAAGGGCGAAGTGGACGATCCAGATCGAGCTCGGGCGCTTCATCGAGTGAATACTACCACCGCTTGGCGACGGCGGCGTTTCAAGACGTGAAGCCGTCATACTGGCTCAGATGGGCGCGCGCCTCAAAGCGGCGGGGTTGTTGCTGGTGATCGCCGCCTGCGGCGCGTTCTTCTACTGGCGTTTCCGATCGCTGGGACCGATTGAGCGCACGCTGTCCCGGCTGCCGGAAGGTTTGGCGATCGAGGCCTACGTCGCGCCGGCCGCGCTCAAGCGTGCGCCGAAAGCGTTCGACGATCTCGACATCGCCGCGGCGGCCGATGCTCTTGCCCTGGGGCTGGGAAACGGCCAGATCTACGCCGTCGCCGCCGGCGGCTTCGACCCCGCCGACGCTCGCGCCAAACTCGCGCGAGCGGGCATCGACTGTCCGGCGGAATTTCCCGACGCGCCCTGCGTCGGCGTCCGCGATACGGGTTGGCTCTCGGTCGAATTGCTCGATGCGAACCTGATGGGCGTCTCCTACGGCGGAGACCGTGAGGGCGTCCGGCGCCTCGAGGGCCGGCGGTCCGACTCGGAGTCGGCCGAGCGCGCTCGTTTGGAAGTGCGCTCCGGGGCCTTGGCCTGGGCCGCCGTCCGTTCCCGCCGCCTCGAACAGGCGATGGCCGCGCCGCCGGAGGGTTGGATCAACCTCAAGTTGTTCGCCCGCGCCCTGCGCAATGCGCCGGTGGCCTTCCTCACCGTGCGACCGACGCCGCTGGCGGACGGCCTCTACGTGGACCTCGAAGCGCCCTGCGCCGACGACGCGGATGCGGCCGAGTTGCGCGGAATCGTGGAGGAGCTCAACCGCTTCGCCCTGAAACTGTCGGAAAAGCGGGGCATCGAAGGGTGGCGCCCGATTCTCGAGTCGCTGGATCTGGCGGTGAAGGGTCCGGTCGTCAGCGCGCGTTGGATGCTGGGCGAACAGGAGCTGCAGCAACTCCTACAACCGCAGTAGGTCAAGCGGCAAGCTCAAGGGGGTCAGTCGGCCAACAGCAGGCCGCCCGTATGCGGCTCGGTCTGACGCAGGTACTTGTAAGGGTTGACCGGGGTGCCCTTGTAACGGACTTCGTAGTGCAAGTGCGACGACGTGGAGCGCCCCGTGCTGCCCGCGCGGCCGATGACTTCGCCACGGCGCACCACTTGCCCTGGACGGGAGAAGATCTCGGTCAGGTGCGCATAACGCGTCGACAAACCGTTCGCCCCGTGTCTGATCTCGATCAGCTTGCCGTAGCCGCCCGACCAACCCGCGGTCGCGATGATTCCGTCCGCCGTCGCCACAACCGGCGTGCCGCGATCGGTGCTCAGGTCGACGCCGGGATGAAAGGCGCCTTTGCCAAGGAAGGGATCGACGCGATTTCCGAACGAGCTGCTGATGCGACCCTTGATCGGCCAAATCGACGGCGTCGTATTGGCCAGGCGCGTCAGCACGGCGCTGCCGGTGGAAGGCAGATGCACGCTCTGCAGCATGTCGAACTGACTCAACGAGTGGTCGATCGCCGACACTGGTCGTACGCTGGCGGACGGGTCGTCCACATTGCGCCGAATCCCGAAGGCGATCGACACCTCCGAAGCCAGGCTACCCAGCGATGCGAGCTGCAAGTCGCGTTCCTTGACGCTCTGGCGCAACTCGTCGAACTGCTTCTGGATCGAGACCTTCTCCGAGCGTATCTGATTGAACTCAGTCACCTTCGTCAGCATGCGCGAATAGCTCGACACGAAGCCGATGCCCGCGATTGCTCCAAAGATGGCGACCGTGAGAACGATGTGAAAGAAGTAGTGAGGCACCTTCAGCCGCTTGATGCGGCCATGAACGGGGTGTGCCAGCACTACGATAAAGTAGTTGCGGTTCATGCAAGACCTGTTCGGGCGCTGATCTTACGTCAGCCTGCTTTTGGGGTTTAGCGTCACGACCGGCCCGTTCTCGGAACGGATCGACCCTCGAGCCGCCGACTCGGACGGCTCCGGAACTGCGTCTGGGTTTAATGACCGAGAAGGTAACAAGCCCTGTTAGCGCCTGTCAATGAGGATTTGGCATGAATCGCCCCACGGAGCGAGACATACGAATGGGCGAATCCGAGCTGGTACGCCTCATCGGCGACCTCACGGGACACCTCGACCGCGGCCCCGCACGGGTCGGCATCGGCGACGATGCGGCGGTCTTGCGCCCGCCTACGACCGCTGTCGAGCTTCTCGCGACGACGGATCAAGTGGTCGAAGGGACCCACTTCCTCGCCGATCTTCACCCCCCGCAAGCGCTCGGTCGTAAGACGCTGGCCAGGGGGTTGAGCGACATCGCGGCCATGGGAGGGAAGCCGCTTTGGTTTCTGATGTCGCTCGTTTTACCCAGGCGCGATGAAGCGAACAGTCGCTTCAGTGACGCTTGGCTAAAACAATATCTTTCAGGATTGTTGTTGTCAACCAAAACTTTCGGTCTCGATGAATTCCCTCTCGTCGGGGGCGACATCGCTGAAGGCGAACGGTTTCACGCGCACATCACGGTGATCGGCGAGGCGCCGACCGGCCAGGCGCTGTTGCGTAGCGGCGCGCGCCCGGGAGACCGGATCTACGTCTCGGGCTCGCTCGGCGGATCCGCGCTCGGACTCGAGCGCCTGATGGCCGGGCGAGCGGACCATGCCGACCCCGCCGTTCGGCGGCATCTCGAACCCACCCCGCGCCTCGCCCTCGGCGGCCTATTTACGGAAGGCCGGCGCATCGGCCGCGATGGACGTCTCCGACGGCTTGTCGACGGACCTGGGGCGGCTGGCTGCAGCGAGCGGCGTGGCCGCCGGCCTCGACGCCGCATCCATCCCGCGGTTTCCGGAGGCCTCCCTCGACCAGGCGCTCGACGGCGGCGAGGAGTACGAACTGCTGTTCACCGCGCCGCCCGCGGTCGAGATTCCCGTGGAATATCAAGGCCTGCCGCTGCGCTTGATTGGCGCGATCGAAGCGGGCGAAGGCGTGTATCTGCGCGAGAGCGGGCGTTCGCGTGAGCTGCCGCCCGGCGGCTACGAGCATCTGACCTGATTCAAACGCCTAGAGGGGGTTATTCAGCCCCCTCGGGAGGCGGTCGGTTCTCTCGCTCGCCGGCGGCACGCCGGTTTCGTGGGGGTCGAGTCGGCGGCCGCTCCCCGACTTGCTTTCACGGGCGACGATGCGGTCGCGGCGGCGGCTCCAACGGTCGAAGCCGTCCATGTGTTCCGGATCGAATTTTTCGGGTCGCGCGGTCTCGGCGAGGTCGAGCTCGCGCTTGGATGACACCGCGCGGTTGCCGCCGAACAGGGCTTTGCCCTCAAAGACGCGCAGGTGAGCGTCGCTCGCGTCGGATGCGTCGAGACGATAGATTCCGGGCTTGAGGATCGTCACGCCGCTCGCCGCAGCTCGAACCGCGATGGGCTTACCTCCTGCCGAGGTCTGCCAGGAGACGATCGCCGAACCGCGCTCCAGGCGGAATTCCGGGGCCGCGATGGCGTCGGAAATCAGCGTCATCCTCGCGCGAGGGCTGAGCCGGACGAACTGCCCGGGACCGAGGAGCGCCTCGGCTCGGCCTCGTCCGGTTTCGAGGGTTTCGCCGTTACCGAGTTGCCGTAGCTTGAGCGAATGCGGGTCGAGCCGGGTCTCGCCCGCCCAGACTTGCCCTTCGACGTGATACACCAGCCCGGCGCGCACCGAAACCGCCATCTGACCGCTCAAAGCCGCGGGCAGTGTCAGCAACAGCGCCGTGCGTCGAGTCAAACCGAAGCCGTCTCCCGCTTTGTAGGCGAGAAAGCGGCCCGAAAGGTATCAGCTTAGGGGGAAATCTTAGGCGGCCACCGCAGTGTCGGCCATGTTGTCCGATTCGGTCGCGGCCAGGAAGGAGAGGGTCTTGTCGATTTCGGCGATGAGCGGCGTCCGCTGCTGCCGGCGCACCGTGTCGCCCAGCTTGAAAACCATCTTTTCAATGGGCTCCGAGTCGCAATCGAGCAACGCCTGCACCCAACTCCGCGACACTTGGTCCCAATCGGGTCGTTCTTCGACGGTGAGGGTGCTGAGGATGCTCCAGAGGATCTCGCGGATATTATTGTTCACGAAGGGCTCCGATAGAAGTTAGATGTCTCAGGTGTTTCCGACAAACCGACAGTACCATCGGACTACCACGCTGAAAAGCTAGTAGTCTCCCTCAGTCGGAGCCTAAGGTGTCGGCGATTAATTCGGTCTGACTCGCTATTTCGACTTGAACAGCGCCGCGTCGAGGATCGACCACAAGTGGATGACCCAGCCGAGCATGAAGATCCACAGCACCGCGGCGAGAACGAATTGAAAGGCCGCCATGAGCGGCCGCCCCTGCAGCAATTGCCCCAAGCCGGGGATGAAGAAGCTGCAAAGAGCGGCGATGACGTTGCCGGCTGAGCCTTGTCCTGCCATTTGGCGCTATTTTAAACGGCGCGACACCAGGACCGAGAGGAGTAGTCTCGAACGATGCATCTGACCAAACCCGGCGGCGTGGCCAAACGCGACGATTCGCACTGGCCCAACGTGTTCATTTTCCCGAAGGAGCTGCGCGACGCGATCCCGGAATACGGGGCGCGGGCGCTGGTGTTCGATGACGTGTCGGGGTCGCCACGAAGCTGGCCGGTCGCGGTTTCCGGGTTTGCGGGCCAGCTTCCGACCGACGATCGGCCGCGCGCGCAAGTCCGCTTCTTGGTGCACGAAACCGGTGCGTTTGACGGCAAGTTTCCGTTGTTGCTCGACATCGATACCGAGACGCTGCGGGCTCTGGGAAAATTTCTGGTCGAACTGGCCGATCAGACCGAAGCGGAGACCTGATTCGTTCGCTAGGCCCGCGACGCGGTCTGACCGACGGTCCGCACCACCGCTAGAATCTTGTCGCCGTACTGTTTGACCAGCTTGGGACCGATGCCGTGGACGGCTAGCAGCTCTTTTTCACTGTGAGGCCTTTCGGCCGCTAGCGCTTCCAACGTGCGGTTGGAGAAGATCGTGAACGCCGGCGCATGGCGCCGCTTGGCTTCACTCATGCGCCAGGCGCGCAGGGCCTCGGCGAGGAGCGGATCGGCGCCGGCGGCGACCTTTTCCGAATCGCGAGGGCGCTGAGATTTGCCCTTGCCGGGCTTCTTCTTCTTGCCCTTCTTGCTGGGTTTGGGCGCGTCGGCGAAGAGTTGAACGTAGGGCGCGACCGACTCGCGGCACTGCCGGCCTTCGTGGGTCAGCGAAACGCGGCGGAACTCGATGGTCTCGCCGCCCTTCTCGAACGAGTCCTCGTAGACGCCCGCGTAGCCGGCGCGCGCCAAGCCGGCGATCAGCTTGTCGAACAGCTTGCGGTCGATGTCCGAGCCTTCGAACAGCTCGCGCCACAGCCGCCCGGACGCCTGATTGTCGCGCTCTCTGAGGGCGAGCATGATCGCGTCGAGCGCTTTCGCCTCGGCGGGCTTGGGATCGCGGCGGGTGAGGACGGCCGTCTTCTCGGGAGCGCAAACGTCGCAGATGCCGCAGGGCTTGCGCGAATCCTCCTGGTCGCCGAAATGGCCGACCAGCTCGAGCATGCGGCAATTGGGCGTTTCGGTGTAGCGGCTGATGGCTTGAAGCTGGGCGACGCGGTGCTCGCGCTGCGCCAGATACGGGCGCCGCCAGCTCGGATCGCCGCGCGCGAGGTTCTCCTCGGGATCGACCAGGGCGCCGCCGTGGATCCACAGCTTCTCGAGCGCCTTCTCGAAGATTTGCGGATCGAGGTCGACGCGGTTTTCCAGGTCCTGGCGCGGACAGGGCTGCGCCGTCAGGGCGTTGTAGACCTTCTCGACCTCGGCGATCTCGGGGTAGTCGCGCTCGGTGAAAAACTCGTGCGTGCGGCGATCGTTCCACGAGTGCATCAGCACCGCCAGCGACGGCAGTCCGTCGCGGCCCGCGCGGCCGATCTCCTGGTAGTAACCCTCGACGCTGCCGGGCAAGCCGGTGTGCACCACGGTGCGGACGTTGGCTTTGTCGATGCCCATGCCGAAGGCGATGGTGGCGACGATCACCTCGTAAGACCCGCTCAAGAACTTCGACTGCACCTGGTCGCGAGCGTCGCCGATCATGCCGGCGTGGTACGCCGCCGCCGGGAACTCCGCGCTCAGCTCGGCGGCCTGCTGCTCGGCGGCCTTGCGCGTCGGCGCGTAGACGATCGCCGGCCGCCGCTGCGGATCGCGCAGCAAGTTGAGCGTCGCCGGCGTGCGTTGCGACGGCGTCAGCTCGACCACCTCGACCGCGATATTCTCGCGCCGAAAGCCGTGGATCGAGCGCAACGGCGCCTCGAGCCCAAGCTGGTCGCAGATGTCGCTCTGCACGCGCGGGGTCGCGGTCGCGGTGAGGCCGATGATCGGCGCCGGGCGCAGCAGCGGCAGGCGCTGGCCGAGCATGCGGTACTCGGGCCGGAAGTCGTGGCCCCACTGCGAGATGCAGTGCGCCTCGTCGACGGCGATCAACGCCGGCGATCCGCTTGGCCAGCATTTCGGGAAAGCGCGGCACGGCCAACCGTTCGGGCGCGATGAACAGGAAGTCGAGGCGGCCTTCGAGGTAGTCGAAGCAAGCTTGGCGCGAATCCTGGCGGCTGCGGCCCGAGTGGATGCGCTCGGCGCGGAAGCCGTGCGCCTTGAGCTTGGCGACCTGGTCTTCCATCAAGGCGATCAGCGGGCTCACCACCAAGGTCACGCCGCCGCGGGCGACCCCGGGGAGTTGGTAGCAGAGCGACTTGCCCGCGCCGGTCGGCATCACCAGCAACGTGTCGCGGCCCTCGACCACCGCGCGGCACACGGCCTGCTGGTGGGGGCGGAATCCCGCGAAGCCGAAGCGGCTCTTGAGCAGATCGAGCAAGCCGTCCGGCGCCGTCGTCTCGTACTCGCCCTGCGCGGCCGGCTGGTCGAACAGATTGCCGCCGCGCAGCTTGCCGAAGGACTCCTCGGCGCGATGCACCTCGCGGATCGTGGCGTGCCGCTGTATGCGCGAGGCCGACTCGGCGAGCAGCGCCGCCCCGCGGTCGGCGGCGACCGGCGCAGGCGTTGGCGAAGGGATCGGAGCCGCGGCGGGTTCGGGCGCGTCCCCGACCACTTCGGTCACGTAGCGTTCGATGCCGCCCATGAAGGCGTCGAAGCTTTCCGCGCCGCGCTCGATGCCTTTGAGCTGCGCCTCCCACTCGCCGGTCATCTGCGGACTTTTCACCTTCGGATGCACGATCTCGATCAGCCGGACGCCTTTCTCGGTGGCCTCGAGCGACTTCTTTTGGCGCACGATGTATTCGCGTTTGAGCAGCGTCTCGATGATCGACGCGCGCGTCGCGGGAGTGCCCAGGCCGCGCTCGCGCATCGCTTCCGACAGCTCCTTGTCATCGAGCTCGGCGCCGGCCGACTCCATGGCCGTCAGCAGCGCGGCTTCGGTCAGCCGCCGCGGCGGGCGCGTGCGTTTCTTCTTCGCCTCGACGCTCTCGACGCCGACATCCTGTTCCTTCTCCAACCCTCCGGGAAGATCCGCCTCCGCGGCGTCTCCAGCGCCGGCGCCGGCCTTGTCCCCTGTCCCTTTTCCCTTGTCCCTTCCAGTCTTCACATCCAGCGCCTTCCAGCCTTCGCGCTCGATGCTGACTCCCGTGCTGACGAAGCGATCGACGGCTTCTTCACTCTGAACGGCCGTGATGACGGTCGTGATCGACGAGATGTGGTCCGGCTGCCAGGCTTGCAGCAGCCGCCGGGCGATCAGATCGAAAATTTTGTGCTCGTCCGACCCCGGCGCGAGGCTTGCGGGCGCCTTGCCGGTGGGGATGATCGCGTGATGGTCGCTGACCTTCGAGTCGTCGATGTAGCGCTTGCCGAGCTTCTTTTTGCCGGTATCGGGCTTCATTAGCTCGCGGTAGGGCGCGGCGACGGCGGCGGCGATCGCGGGGAGCTTCGAGGCCAGGTCGCTCGACAGATGGCGGCTGTCGGTGCGCGGGTAGGTGATCAGCTTGTCGCGCTCATAGAGGCGTTGCGCCAGCTCGAGAGTGCGCTCGGCCGAAAACGCATAGAGCCGGTTGGCGTGCCGCTGCAGCTCCGTCAGGTCGTAGAACAGCGGCGGCGGCGAGCGGCGCTTCTCGCGCTCGACCGATTCGATTCGCGCCTGACCGCCGGCGGCGCGGGCGGCGATGCGCTTGGCCTCCTTGCCGTCGCCGTCGAGCCGCGTCTCGCGTTTGCCGTCAACTTCGCGGAACCAGGTTGCGGCGTACTCTTCGCCGGCGCCGGTCTTGAATTTGGCGAGAACCTCGAAGTAGTCCTCGGGCTTGAAGTTGCGAATCTCGAGCTCGCGCGCGACCAGGATCGCGAGCGTCGGCGTTTGGACGCGCCCGACCGAGAGATTGTCGTCGTGCGCCAAGCTGTAGAGCCGCGACAGGTTCATGCCGACGAGCCAGTCGGCGCGGCTGCGCGCGCGGGCGGCGGCGGCCAGGTTGTCGAAGTCGGCGCCGGGGCGCAGATGGCGAAAGCCCTCTTCGATGGCTTCGCGGGTGAGCGATGAGATCCACAGCCGCTCGACGGGCTTGTTCGCCTGGGCGGCCTCGTAGATGTAGCGGAAGATCAGCTCGCCTTCGCGTCCGGCGTCGGTGGCGCATATGACGCGGCCGATCTTGTCGCTGCCGAGGATCTTCTTGATCGTCGCGAACTGGTCTTTGGTGCGGTCATAGACGATCAGCGGCCAGTCTTGAGGCAGCATCGGCAGGTCCGCACGCCGCCACTTGCGCCACTCGGCGCGGACGTCGTGCGGTTCGGCGAGGGCCACGAGATGGCCGACGGCCCAGGTCACGATCCAGCCGTTGCCGTGCAGATAACCGTCTCCGCGCCGGTCGGCGCCGAGGGCGGAGGCGATGTCGCGGGCGACGGAAGGTTTCTCGGCGACGACGGCCGACGGCTTGGCGGAGGAGCCGGTCAAGCTTTTCTATTGTAGGGGCCGGGAGCGGAACCGCGCCGCCCGGTTCCCAGCCTTGGATCAGTTCTTGGGAGGCGTGTAGGTCCCGATCTCCATCACCGGGTCTGGGCCGTGATCCTTAGGCGTCTTGATGACCTGGATGACCTTGCGCTCGGCGACGGAGACGACGTAGATCTCGTCGTTATCCTGCACTCCGGCGAAGGCGTACTTGCCGTTCTTCGACAGCGAGCACGACAACGGCGTCCCGCCTAGATCGACCGTGCCGGTCTGCCGCAGCGTCGCGACGTCGGCGAATCCGATCCGCTTGTCGTCCCCGCCGAGCGAATAGACCAGCGTTTTCTGGTCGGGCGTGATCTCGACGCGGTTGACGCCCTTGGCGGTCTTGATCTCGCCCACGGCCTTGCGCGCCGCGGTGTCGATGACCTGGATCGTGCCCGAGTTCGAGCAGGTCACGTAGTAGCGCGAGCCGTCTTGCGTTCAGCGCGCCGCCTTGCGGCCGGCCGCAGCCGGGGATGACCTCGAGCTTGCCCGTCCCGATCCGGACCGCGCCGATCGTGTCGCTGTTGCTGTTGGAGGCGAACGCCCAATCGCCGTCGGGGCCGAACGCGACCATATGCGGCGCCTTGCCGCCATTGTCATAGGCTTCGACGACGGCGTAAGCGTCCAGGTCGATCAGGAAGATCGAGTCGGGGTTTTCCGACGTGGCGATCATGCGCCGCGTCGCCGGGTCGATCGACATGCCGTGCGGCCGGCGGTACTTGCCGGTGGAAATGACGCCGACGTTCTTGCGGTCTTTGATGTCGACGATCGAGATCGAGTTGCCGCCGGGCCCTTTGTAGTCCATCCAAAGCACGCCGTTGTTCGAGACGTAGAGGTGGCGGCCGTCGGGGTGCAGGACCATTTCGTGAGGCGTCTCGCCGACCTTGACGCCGCCGACGCGCGTGCCGTCCGAGTTATAGAAGCCGACCTCGCCGGCCTTCTTCTCGACGACGACCAGGGCGGGCTCTTGTGCGGCGGCGATCACGGCCGCGACGAACAGCAGGGCAATGGCGGGTCTCAAAAGGCGCCTCCTCTTTTACCTTCTCAGATTCGAGCCGAACAGCTCGAGCGTGCGGACCGTCCGCTAAAGCTGGACGGCTCGGATCGGTCGGCGGATCCGTTTGCTAACCGCATCGGACGTATAGTCTCCTAGTCGAGCAGCAGCGCGGGATCGGGCCCGGAGCCTTTCTTGACCTCGACTTCGTCAAGGATCTTTTCTTCCGGCACGTTGACGACGTAACAAACGTCTTGCTCCTGGGCGCAAATCGTCGCCGTTTCGCCGTCTTCGTCCATCTCGAGCGAGACGGCGGGACCGGCCAGCTTGAGCTGCCCGATCTCCTTCTTGCGTTCGATGTTCGCGAAGCCGATCGCTTCGTCGCCGAACAACCCGTAGGCGATGAGCGTTTCGTCGGCGTTGAGGCCGCAGCGCACCGGCGACTTGCCGGTGGGAATTTCACCGAGGAGCGTCCATGCGGCCGTGTCGACGATGGCGATCTTGTCGGCGTCGCGGTGCGCCACGAAGAGCTTCGAGCCGTCCTTGTTCAACGTGGAGCCTTCGGGACGAGCGCCCGTTTCGAGGAGCTTGGTATCGCCCGAAGCGAGATTGATCTTCGCGACGCTGCCCGACCGCGCATTCGAAACGTAGGCGGCCGTCGAGTCGCGGCTGCACTTGACGATGTGGGGCGTCTCGCCGCCGGTCGGATATTCCTTGGTGATCGAGTTGGAATCGAGATCAATGACGAGCAATTGGTCGGGGCTTTCCGTTGTCACAAGCAGCACGCCGTCCGGACAAAGGTCAATGCCGTGAGGCCGATGCCACTTGCCGAGATCGACTTCGCCGATGCGCTCGCGGGCGTCGAGATCGATGATCGAAACCTTGTTGCCGCCCTCGCCCGCGTTCTCGATCTGCATCACGCCGTTGTCGGTCATATAAAGGCGCTTGCCGTCGGCCGAGCGAACGATCTCGTGAGGATGATCGCTGACTTCGACCTGATCGAGCAGCTTGCCGTCGAGGGTGTACCAGCCGAGCGAGCTGGACGACTTTTGGGAGACGAGCAGAAGCGGTTCGGGAGTCGACGCCGGGGCCAAGCCTTCCGGCGTCGACGCTTCGGGCTCGGAGCCGCACGAGAACAGCAGCGCAGCCAAGATGCCGACCGGCAGGGCGAATTTCATGCCCAAGATAGTAACGCAGCGTCAGGCGCCGGCAGCAGGCGCTCTCTCAGGAAGCGTATGAGAAACTGAATAGTGACCCATGCCCACAATCGAGAAAGGCCTCTCGGGTTCTGAGCGGAGCGCGCGAATCGAGGCGACGAAGGGAGTCTGCGGCGGTTCGCCGCGCATTGCGGGTACTCGGATTCCGCTGTGGTCCCTCGCCGCGGCCCGCGACGCCGGGCGGTCGGAGAAGGCCATCGTCGAGATGTATCCCTCGCTGAAAGGGCGGAATCTTGCTGCGGCCTGGGAATACATCGACGCTCACCGCAAACAGATCGACCGAGAGATTCGATCTCAGGCGGAGTAAGGCCTTACTCACGCATTCTTGGCCCCAGCTTCGGGCTCGTCCCACGAATCAAGACGACGCGATCCGAAGATGGCGCAACTCCTTGCCGACGAAAACTTCCCAGCTCCCGCCGTCGTATTGCGTCCGACGGATTCATAAAGCGCTCAGCTCAGCGGGCAAGCTCTCTAAGCGGCTGATTCGAATCGACCGATCGTCGAGGGCTGGATCCTAGCCGGCGCCGAGGGGTTCCCAGTCGCCGGCCATGCCGTGAAAAACGCCCTTCAACGCGACCGGCTCGCAGCGCACCAGAGCCGGAATAATCGCACCGTCGGCGCGGATGAAGCGCACTGTGGCTTCGATGCGGCCGCACACGCGCAGGCTCTCGCTGAAGCGTGCGAGGAAGCTCGCCTGGTCTTCGGGATGCAGCGCCTGTTGCCATTTCAGCCCGATCAGGTCCTCTTTGAGGTAGCCCAGCGAGCGGCAGTAGGTGCGGCTGACGAACAGGTTTTGACCCTCGCGGTCGGTCCAGAATACGTTGCGGCGCGCGATGTCGCCGGAGAGTTGCAGCGATGTTTGCTGGAAGGCGAGTTGCGCTTCGATGCCGGGCAGCAACTCGTCGGTGATGCGCTCGATGGACCGCTGCTGGGCTTCGAGTTGGCGGTCGATGCGATCGACCACGTGACGCAGCGACTCGGTCGGACAGCGGCTCGAGCCGTTGGGCAGCGTCTCCCGCCTGAGGCGGGAAACCACGCGGTAAGTTTGGACGAACCCAGCGACCAGGGCCGCCATCGCCGCGCCGATTTGCAGCCAGCCCTCAGGCGAGAATTCGGGCATGAGCGGCTACTTGGACGAACCCGGTTGTTTCGGCGGGTTCTGTTGGCTCTGGGGGCGCGCGGCGGACAACATGCGGCCGACGACGCCGGCGTCAGCGCCGAGCAGCGCCGCTATGCCGGATGCGATCAACGCCCAGCCGAGCTGCTCTTGATCCGGCGCCCAGCCCAGCAGTCCGATGCCGCCCAGGATGAAGCTTGCGCCCAGAGCGGAGGTTCGCCAGCCTTCAACGACCGGCGTGCCTCCCGATTTGAGAAATGCGGTGTCGCCGAGAGCCTGATTCAAGACGATTTTCCCCGCGATCTTGGCCCCGTGACCGATTTTCTTCCAAACTCCCATGTTCAATCCCCCTGAAAACACGAAAGCCGCCCTCGCGGGGCGGCCTACTTCCAGGATAAGATCCGGCGCCAAGAACGGCCGCACAGCGAAAGCCCGGACTGGCGACCGGAGCAGCATATAAGCCTCACTGATTCAGCGGCTTACGCTTCAACGAGTGAGAAATACGCGACGCCCGAAATCCGAGCGTCTATTTGCCGATGCAGAAGGTCGAGAAGATGTTGTTGAGGATGTCGTCCAGGGTGGTTGCTCCCGTGATCGCGTCGATGGGCCGCAGCGCGGAGTACAAGTCGAGCAGCAGCATTTCGTGAGGCGTCTTCGCGGCAACGGCCTGGCGGGCGCGGTCGAGATGCTCGAGGCTTTCGCGGAGCAGCCGCTCGTGCCGCAAGCTCGTGATGAAGGCGCGCTCTTCCCCGCTCCGCGGCGCGGGTGCGGCGCGTTCGCGAATGGCGCCTCGCAGCTCGACGATCCCCTCGCCCGTCACGGCGGAAACCGCGAGGTGCTCGCCCAAACCCTCGGCGGCGGCAGGCAAGTCGCACTTGTTGGCGGCCACCAGGGCGCGGCCGCTGGCGTGAGCCTTGCCAAGCAACTCGCGGTCGGTCTCGTCCAGCGGGCTCGAGCGGTCGACGACAGCGAGCACCAAGTCGGCGTCGGCGAGCGCCGCCCAACTGCGCTCGACGCCCTGCGACTCGACGATATCCTCGGTAGCGCGGATGCCCGCCGTATCGAGCAGCTTCACGGGGATGCCGTCGATCTGCGCAAACTCGCTCACCACGTCCCGAGTCGTCCCCGCCCGGGGGCTGACGATGGCGCGGTCCGACTCAAGCAAGCGGTTGAATAAGCTGGACTTGCCGACGTTCGGACGGCCGAGGACGGCCAGCGTCACGCCGTCCCGAACGACCTTGCCGTACTCAAAGCTGTCCGCCAAGCGCGCGAGGCCGTCGCGCACTTGGTCGAGGCGCCGCAGGATCTCGGCGTCCGGCGCGACATCCACATCGTCCTCGGCGAAGTCGATGCCCGCTTCGAGCAGCGCGATCAAGTCCGTCAAGCCCTTCTTCAGGGGAGCGAGCCGGCGCGAGAGAGCGCCGTCGAGCTGCTGCGCGGCGACCCGCGCCTGGTAGACCGTCGTCGCCTCGATCAGGTCGCGCACGGCCTCGGCCTGGGCCAGATCGAGCCGGCCGTTGCGAAACGCGCGCAAAGTGAATTCGCCGGGCTCGGCCAGACGAGCGCCGGCGGCCAGGGCGCGTTCGACGGCCAGAGCGAGCACGGGCGGCGAGCCGTGGCAGGAAATCTCGACCACGTCTTCCGCGGTATAGCTGTGCGGCTTGGGAAAGAAGGTGACGATGGCCTCGTCGACCTTCGCGCCGTCGGCGTCGGTCAGCTCCGCGAGCGTGGCGCGGCGCGGCTCCCAGGGCCCGCCGCTGAGCAACTTCGAGGCGATCGGAGCGGCCTCCGGTCCCGACAGCCGCACCACGCCGATGCCCCCACGCCCAGGGGGCGTCGAGACGGCGACGATCGTGTCGTCTTGATGGACGGACTCGGGGATCACTGGAGAAATCGCGTTGGAATGCGCTACCAGCCCATTCTCTCGCGCAGGCCCGTGATGTGCGCCACGTGGTGTCGTCCGTGCCACGCATAGTTGCTCAAATACGCCGCGACGGGCAGCTCGCCTATCTCGGGATGGTTGAGACGGCGCGCGAAGTCGGCGCCCGCGTATCCGCGCAACAGGCGCACCCAGCGTTCATGCAGCGCCTCGAGCAACGTCAGCGAAACCGCGATAGGCGCGGCTCTTGGCATCTTCGAGCTCGGCCCACTTGGCTTCGGCGTAGGGCTTGATCGTCGGGGTGTCTTCGGTGGCGGCGAGACGAAAGCGGACGTACCCGTTCATGTGGCTGTCGGGCAGGTGATGAACGACTTGGCGGACGGTCCAGCCGCCCGGGCGATACGGCGTGTCGAGCTGTTCGTCGCCGAGCCCGTCGACGGCGGCGCAAAGCCGGCCGGGGAGGTCGGCGAGATCGTCGATCCAAGCGATTTGCCGGGTGACGTCGATCGGCTCGGCCGGCCGCGTCCATTGCCCGACGGGGAAACGCAACTTTTCGGCTTGCATGCCCTATAATCGCGGGCGATGCTCACTCGACGCGACCTTCTCGGCTCTTTAGCCCTCGCCCCAGCGACACTGCACGCAGCGCAAAGCCCGCGGCTGCGCACTTCCATCTGCGCTTATTCGTTCCGGACCGCCCTCGGCGCCGGCAAGCTGCAATACGCTGACTTGGTCGACATGGCCGTCAAGGAACAGGTGGACGGGCTCGACTTGACCGTCTACTGGTTCCCGCAGAAGGGCCTCGACGCGTTCCTATCCAACCTGCGCCGCAAAGCTTACATGAACGCGGTCGAGATTCCGTCGATCGCCATTCGCACGGACTTGTGCCAGCCGGAGGAGCGCGACCGCGAGAAAGAAGCGGCTTGGATCATGCACTGGGTCGACGTGGCCGACCAGCTGGGCGCGAGCTTCATCCGCGTGTTCGGCGGCGCTGTTCCCAAGGGGCACACCGACGAAGAGGCGATCGGGTGGTGCCAGGACGTGCTCACGCGCGCGGCGGACTATGCCGGGTCGAAGGCGGTCATCCTGGGCATCGAGAACCATGGCGGCATAACGCTGCAAGCGGACCACATCATCACAATCGTCAGCGGAGTCGACCATCCCTTCGTGAAGGTGAATCTCGACACGGGCAATTTCAAGGCGCGTCCCTACGAGCAGATCGCGCAACTGGTGCCCTATGCGGGCAACTCGCAGTTCAAAGTCAAGATCACGTTCGAGGACGGCCACGAGGAAGACTCCGACTGGGACCGCATCGTGAAGATGATGGCCGCCGGCGGCTACCGCGGCTACATGGCGCTCGAGTACGAGGCGGCGGACGATCCCTTCAAGGCGGTGCCGCAACACCTCAAGACATTGAACTCGCTCAAGCAGAAATACGGCTAATCGATCGACCGGAGCGCGCGGCTTTGCCGGCGAGCCAAGGGACCCGCTTGCGGCGGCGGCCGAGGGTTTGAGGCGCCGCACAGCCGACGATCAAGTTTCGCCGGCGCTAGAATGTCTTCGGAGGTTCGACCGCCATGTCTTTCGATCGTCGTGGATTCTTAGCCGCATCCGTCGCAGCCGCCGCGCTGGCCAGCAGGAAGAAAGCTCAGGCCGCACCCGCCGAGGACAACAGGCTCGGCATTCCCGGGCCGTATCCCGGGCGCGTCGTGGCCGTCAGTCACCCAAAGAGCATCATCGACGACAAGTTTCAGGCTGAGCCGATCGGCCAAATGCTCGACCGCGCGATGCTCGAGCTCACGCACGCCGATTCCGTCGACGCGGCTTGGAGGCGATTCTTCGAGCCGGGCGATGTGGTAGGACTCAAGCTGAACCCGGTCGGGCGTCCGGCGGTGATCTCGTCGCCTGAAATGGTGCATGCGATCATCGCGCGGCTCGAGCGCATCGGCATCCCGCACAAAGATGTCGTCGCGTACGACCGCTACGGACGCGAGTTCCAGGAGGCGGGCTTCGTCGATTGGCTGCCCGAAGGCGTGCGCTGGACGAGCGGCTCGAAGGTCAGCCCCAAAATTCAGCTCGACATGGAAGGGTATGAGCCGGACGTCTACATGGAGATGCCGCTGATTCACCCGGCGTATCTGAGCGACTACAAGATCGACGACCCGCATCTGCGCCGCTCATACGTCGCGAAGTTCGTGACGCGCGACGTCAACAAGATCATCAACCTCTGCATGCTGAAGCATCACCAGTCGGCGGGCGTGACGCTGTCGCTCAAGAACATGTCCCACGGCTTTGTGAACAACGTCAGCCGCAGCCACGCATCGACGACCGCGAACGCCTGCGGGTTGTTCATCCCGGCCGTCGTCGACCTGCCGATCATTCGGCAAAAGGTGGTGCTGAACATCCTGGACGGCATCAAGGCCGCCTATCACGGCGGGCCGGGGACGACCGTGCAGCGCTACACCTGGGAGCATCGCACGCTCTACGCGTCGACCGACCCGGTGGCGCTGGACAAGACGGGCTGGAAGGAGATCGACAAGAAGCGCGCCGAAGTGGGGCGCCTGCCGATCGCGTTGATGAAGCCCGACGAGGATTCCCGCTGGCTCAACGGGCAGGTCGAGCACATCGAGCTGGCGGGCAACTTCGGGCTGGGTGTTTTCGACGACGAGAAGATTCACGTCGAGCGGATCGCTCTCGAGGGTTGAGCAGCCGCTCCCGCCGGCGACAACCCGACCGCGAAGCTCGAGTTGCGCACGTCAGTAAGCGGTTTGTCATCAATAGCTTCGGTTGCTCGAAGACCCCTCCCTCACGAGCCTGTGTGAAAACGCCGGCGCGACCTCGTCCGGAGGACGAAGCAATTGATAGCCCCGGGTGGAGCGTAGCGGAACCCGGGGTCCTAGAAACGATACAAGATAATCTTTCCAATACTTTCCGTCCAGTCGATCCCCGGATTCCGCTCCGCTCGATCCGGGGCTGTTCGTTGCTTCGCCCTTGCGGGCGCAAACACGAGCATCTCGTTTTCACAAAGGCTCGTAAGGGCGTGTTGCCGGCAGGAGTGCCGGTAACCACTGCCGGTGTTCACTCGGCTCGTAGGGCTTCTACGGGGTTCACCGCGGCGGCCCGGCGGGCGGGCAGGAAGCTGGCCAGCAGGGCGCAGGCGGCTAGTCCGGCGCCGACGATTCCGAGGGTCGCCAGATCCCACGAGCTCACGCCGAACAGCAGATCGCGCATCAGCGTCGCCGCCGCGACCGAGCAAATCACGCCCGCCGCCACGCCGACGGCCGTGAGCCGACCGGCTTCGCCCAGCACCAGCTTGTAGACCGTCGCCGGCCGCGCGCCCATCGCCATCCGCACGCCGATCTCCCGCCGGCGCTGGCCGACCGAGTAGGCGATCACGCCGTAGATGCCGATCAGTCCCAGCAACAGGGCTACCGCCGCGAATCCGCCCAGCAGCCACGCGGACGTGCGGTGTACATACGCCGCGGACGAATCGTTGATGCGATCCTCCATCGTGGTCGCGTTGCGCGTCGCGATGTCGGGGTCGAACTGCTTCACGGCCGCCGCGATCTCCGGCAAGAGCCGTCGCTCGGCCTGCGAGGCGCGCACCGCGGCAGTCAGGTAGTTCCCGGGAGCTTGTCGGAAGGGGACATAGATGACCGGCGGGATCGGAGCGTCGAGAGGACCCTCCCGAATGTCGCCGACGATGCCCACGATCTCCATCGGTCCGCTATCGAATGACACGTACTCGATTTGCTCGCCTAACGGTTCCTCGTTCTGAAAGTGCGTGCGCACGAACGACTGGTTGACGATCGCCACCCTGGGCTTGGTCGCGTCGTCGCTCTCTTCAAACGCCCGTCCGCGCATGACCCTGGCGCCGAGAGTTTCAAAATATCCGACGCTTACCGAACGCACCGGAGACTCCTCATGGTCGGTGGTCGTCTCGCGGCCTATGATGCGCCACCAGTTCGTGTTTCCGTTACCGCGGAGCGGCGCGCCGCGCACGCTGAAGCCCACCGACCGCACGCCGGGCAGGCCGCCGAGGCGCTCTTTGAGGTCGGAAGCGAGCCGCACCGCTTGCGCGTCCTGTTCGTAGCGCGAGTCGGGCGCCGCGATGTCGATCATCACGAGGCGGTCGGGATCGATGCCAAGATCGACGCTCAGCAGTTCGGCGAGGGAGCGGCCCAGCAGGCCGGCGCCGACCAGCAGCGTCATCGCCGTCGCCAGCTCCACGGCCACCAGTTTCGAGCCCAGCCTGCGCCAGACGCGGCCGGCGGTTCCGCGGCCGCCTTCGGACAGCCCTTCGCGGACGGGCGGCGACCAGATTCTCAGACTCGGAGCGAGCGCGAAAAGCGCCGCCTCCGCCGCCCAGATCGCGACGGCGAAGGCCACGATACGCCCATTGAGCGCGAGCCCGTTGAGGAAGGGCATGCGGGCCAGGACGTCTTGCGAGAGCATTCCTGCGAGCAACTGCGCCATCCAGTGCGCGGCGAGCAGGCCGAGCAGGCCGCCGGCGGTCGTCAGAACGAGGGCTTCGGTCAGCCATTGCCGGATCAGCCGGCCGCGGGACGCCCCGAGCGCTGACCGCACCGCGATTTCGCGTCTGCGGCTCTCGAAGCGGACCAGCAACAACCCGACGACATTGACGGTCCCGATCAACAGCAACAGGCCGGCGCCGCCCAACAACATCATCAGAGTCGGGCGGATCCCGCCGATGATGACCTCGCGCAACGGCAGCACGGTCGCGCCCTGATCGCCGTTGGTTTTCGGATACTGCCGCTCCAACGCCTCGGCCACGCTCTTGAGGTTGGCGTCCGCCGCTTCGACGGAAACGGCCGCATCGAGTCGGCCTACCCCGTAGATGCTGTGGCAGCTTCGCCTCTCGAGACACCCGCCGACCGGCTGCATCGCCGTCCAAAATTCCGCCGCGCCCACGGGTGCGAAATGGAAGTCGCGGGGCAGCACGCCGATGATCGTGGTGGGGGTATCGCTGAGCGTCACCGTACCGCCGATAGCGTCGGGGCTTCCGGCGTAGCGAGATTGCCATGCGCCGTAGCTGAGCAGCGCGGTCGCCTCAGCTCCGACGCTGTCCTCGCCGGGCATGAAGTCACGTCCCAGGACGGGGGTGACGCCGAGAGTGCTCAAGAAGCCGGCGCTGATGCGCGCGCCGCTGACCGGTTCCACGCCGTCGCTCGTTCGCATCAGGAAACCGGCGCCTGAGTACACCTCCAGCGATTCCAGAGTCTTGTTCATTCGCTTCCAATCGACATAGTCGAGGTAGGAGAGGTTGCTCTGGGTGAACAGCGGATTGCTTTCGTAGACGCCGACCAGCGTCTCCGGATGGTCGTAAGGCAGAGGCTTGAGAAACGTCGCGTCCACAAACGCGAAGATCGCCACGCTCGCGCACACTCCCAGGGCCAGCATCAGAATCGCCGTGGCGGTGAAGCCCGGGTTCTTGCGTAGCTGGCGAGTTGCGAAGCCGGCGTCGCGGACGAGGTTTTCGAGCAGGTTCCAGCCGCGGGCGTCACGGCACTCTTCCTTGCGCTGCTCGACTCCGTTGATTTCCTTGAGCGCCGCCGAACGCGCGGCGGCGGCGTCCATGCCGGCGGTGAGATTCGCCTCGATCTGGCGGTCGAGGTGATATTGCATCTCTTCGTCGAGCTCTTGTTCGACGATTTCGCGCGCGAACAGCGAGCGGAGTCGCAGGCGGACGATGTCGGCGAATCTCATCGCTGGAGTCCTCCTAGACAGCTTTGACGACGAGGGAAACGGCCCCGGCCAGGCGCTCCCATTGCGCCGCTTCGCGCTCGAGCGCCTTGCGGCCGGCCTTGGTAAGCGAATAGTATTTGGCGCGGCGGTTGTTCTCGCTGGCGGCCCACTCGGCGCGGAGCCAGCCGTTCTGCTCGAGCTTGTGGAGCGCCGGGTAGAGCGCCCCTTGACCGACCTGCAGAATGTCTCCCGACATCTGCCGGATGCGTTGCGCGATCGCCCAGCCGTGCATCGGCTCGAGGGCGACCACTTTGAGAATCAGAAGGTTCAGCGTGCCTTGGACCAGGTCGGCGGATTTGCTCATTCGCTCGCTTCCCTCAGTAACTGACAGAAGAATAGCCAGGCGCGCGGCTCTTGTCAATCGCTGAGGGGAAGGCGGGCTCGAGCATCGCGGCGCTGATCGGCATCGAGCTGCGAATCAGAGAAACGGTTCGCGGCGCGGCGAAGCCCGCGCTAGAGGCAATGCTTCGCGCCGCGGGTTGATTTTTTCCGTGGCCTGGCGCACTATGTGTGCAGCTTCCACTAGGCGGGAATATGCGGACGTACACCCGACGACGGGCTGTCCGCCTCCTCGCCGCTCTATTGGGGTCGAACGCCGCTTCGACCCGCCTGCCGGCTGCCATCCCTGCTGAAAAAGCGGTTTACCGAGGCGGCACAGTGCCTTCTCTCGAGCCCCCTGAGACGGGGGAACTGTTCACCAATCTGCCCGACGAGTTCGTCTTCGCGGCGAAGAAGGATCGCCTCGTGATTCGGTACGAAGACGTGAATCTGCTCGAGTACGGGCAAAAGGCCGGCCGGCGGCTGGGGTTGGCGATCATCGTTTCTCCGTTGTTCTTGCTGTCAAAAAAGCGCAGGCATTTTCTGACGATCGGGTTTGTCGACGACGCGGGCGAGCAGCAAGCAGCCGTATTTGAGCTTGGAAAGAGAATCGTGCGGTCGACATTGGCTTCGCTCGAGGCGCAGACCGGGCGGCGGGTGGAATACGAAGACGAGAAGGCCCGGCAGGCGGCGCGGCGATGAAGGCGAAAGCAGCGATGCTGGCGCTGGTGTGCGGCATCGCGCTCGCCGGCGAGCCGTCCCTGGCGCGGCGTCAACTCGTCAAGCTGCTCGACGTGCGCACCCTCCACGTCGAGGACCTGGGCGGCGCGGACGCCGGGCCGATTCGCGATTTGCTGATCGCCGCGGTCCAAAGCAAAGGGCTGTTCATCTTGACCGAGGACCCAGAGAAGGCCGACGCTCTCTTGCGCGGGTCGGCGGAAGACTTGATCTACTCGGAGACGAGCCGCTACCGCGAAGGGATCAACGCACGCGGGGCGACGTCGTCGAGCCGCCGCGAGTCGGGCGAGTCGGAGTACGGGTCCGCGTCGTTCGGGGTCGGCGACAACGAGGACGCAAGCAGCCGCTTGCGGCGCCATGAGGCGGTGGCGGCGGTGCGAATCGTGCTGCGCGACGGCGAGGTCGTGTGGTCAGCGTCGGCGGAGAGCGGCGGCGCGAAATTCCGCGGCGCCGCGGCCGACGTGGCCGCCAAAGTCGCCGAGCAACTCGAAAAGGCCGTTGAAGCGGCCCGCCGAGACCGCCCCGCGACAAACCCATGATCCTCGGGTCGTATAGAGCGAAGCGCCGGGTTTTGTTAAGTTAGTGTTTCCCGCGCCCGTTTCGTCTGTTCTGACAAATCAGAGGGGGGTCCTTCTTGTACCCGACAAAGCTAGTTGCATGTTTGATTGTTTTAGCGACAGCGCTATCGGCCGCGCCGCTGCAGCCGGAGCACTTGGTGTCGCCGGCCGACCTCCGAAATGACCTTGCCGCGAAGGAGGCGTCTCGAAGCGAGCAAGTGCGAAAGGTAACAGAGTTCTTCGACCGCGAGTCCGCGGTTATGAAGGCGGCCGGGTTGAACGTGTCGGAAGTGAAGTCGGCGGTCGCCGCCTTGGATGACGCGTCGCTCGCGGAGTTGGGTCAGCGGACGGCCGCCATCGAGGCGGAAGTGTCCGGCGGCTCGCTCAACAACGAGCAATTGACCTACGTCGTGATCGCGCTCGCCGCGGCTGTACTCGTCCTCGTCATAGTTGTTGCGTAAACGGCAGGGAGATACGATGCTTCGACAGCTCACCGCATTGCTTGCGCTTGTTGCGTTGTCGCTTTTGCCGGGGAGCGCGCCGTTGCGCGCAGCCGCGCAGAATCAGGCCGAGCATTTGGTTCCGCAACAAGAGCTGCATCAGCGGCTCGAGAAGGCGGAAGCCCAACGCCTGCGGGACCAGTCCGACCTCGAGCGGCTGTTCGCCGGCGAAGAAGCTCAGCAGACGCTGCGCGGCGCCGGGCTCGACCCGCTCGAGGTGACCGGCGCGATTCCGCAGCTCGACGACGAGACGCTGGCCGATCTGGCGCAGCAGTCGCGCGAGATCGAGTCGGACGTCTCGGGCGGATTTTTCGGCGGCATTCTGATCATCCTGGTCTTGATTGTGGCGTTGGCGGTCTTGCTGGCTGTCTACGTCATCGACTGATCGTGCGTGCGACGGCGGCCCTGTTGGCTCTAGGCGCCGCGCTGGCGGCGACGCCGGGCGTGTGGATCGACGTTCCCTTCGTCAGGCAGACAGGCCGGGCGTGCGGGGCGGCGACCGCTTCGATGGTCCTGCGCTATTGGGCCGCGAAGGGGTTCGAGGTACGTCATGCGGACGCGAGTCTCGAGGCGCTCAACGACAAGCTGTACTCCCGCGAGGAGAAGGGCACGCTGGGCAGCGAGCTCGAATCGTTCCTTCAACAATCAGGTCTGCGGACGTTCGTTTTTCGCGGCGAGGAGGCGGACCTGGCCAAGCATCTCGCTAGAGGGCGTCCCTTGATCGTCTGCCTCGATCCGCCGCACGGCGGGTCGCTGCACTATGCGGTTGCGGTCGGGCTCGACCCGGCGGGCGACGCCGTGCTTTTGAATGACCCGGCGCGGCGGAAGCTGGCGCGCTACGATCGCCGGGAGTTTCTCGAAAGCTGGGGCGCGACGAACAATTGGACTCTGCTGGCGGTTCCGCGGGCGGCGAATTGAAAGCTTGGCGCTTGGCCTGCGGCGTCTTGCTGACTCTGGCGACCGCCGCCGGGCAGTCCGACGTGCGAGCGCTTTATGACGCGGGGCGCTACGCGGAGGCGGTTCAGCGGGCCGCCGAAGCGGGCGGAGCGGACTCGTATTACTTCAAAGGGATGTCGCTGGCGCGGCTGGGGCGCTGGGACGAGGCGCGCGAGGCGCTGCGCGACGGCGAGCGGCGGTTTCCGCGCGACGCGCGGTTCCCGACCGAGCTTGGCGGCGTCGCCTATCGGCTGGAGCGGCTGCGAGAAGCGCGGCGTCATCTGCGTCGATCTCTGGCGCTGGCGCCGGACGACGAATACGCGCGCGACTTTTTGGGGACGCTGTATCTGCTCGACAACAATGTCGACGCGGCGTTGGTCCACTGGAACCGGCTCGGCAAGCCGCGGCTGGGGTCGGTCACGCTGCCGAACGGGCTCGCGACCGACGATGTTTTGCTGGACCGGGCGTTGGCGTTTGCACCAGGGGAAATCCTGGAGGAAGACGAGCTTCGCCGCAGCCGGGCGCAACTCGACCTGCTCGATGTTTTCGCGACGTACGATTTCGATCTTGCGCCCGAGAGCGACGGCGACGATTACCTGCTGCGTCTGAGGGGCTTCGAGCGACGCGGCTGGGGACGCTCACCGTTGCTGTGGGCGGCGCGGGCGCTGCGCGGGCTGCCCTATGAGACGGCCTACTTTGATGTGGAGAATTGGCGCGGCGAAGCGACTCACTTTCGCACCTTGGCGCGGTGGGACGACAACAAGCGCCGGGCGGCGTTCTCATTCATGCGGCCTCTTTCGCGGGAGGCGCGCTGGCGTTGGAAGCTTTTCGGCGACGCTCGCGACGAACGCTGGGAGCTGCGCGAGCCGGCGGCTTCCGGGGAATTTCGGATGCGCACGGGTGAAATCGGCGGCGGGTTCGACGCGGTGACGAACGGCCGCTTCGATTGGGGCGCGGAGGCGGCGTTCTCGGTTCGCGATTTCGCCGAACAGAGTCGCGCCTTCTCGCGGATGCCGGACGCCGCGGGGTCGCGCGGGTTGGTGCGAGCGCGGTGGTTGGCGATTGATCTGCCCGGACGGCGGGTTCGGCTTACGGCCGACGGGCGCGCCGGCGTGGAGCGCGTTTATGAATCGGGGACCGGCGTGTACTCGCGTCTGGAAGGCGGGATCACGGCGCGGCAAGGGGAGTTTCACGGGTGGGAGACGACTGCACGGTTTTCGGCCGGCCGGGTCGGGAGCGATGCGCCGTTCGATCGGCTCTATTCGCTTGGCATGGAGCGCGACAACGCCTTGTGGGTGCGCGGACTGCGCGGCACTGAAGATGGGCGCAAGGGCGCGGCGCCGCTTGGGGATCGCTACTGGCTTTCGAGCTTTCAGTCGACGCACCGAGTCCTGCGCTGGGGGTTTTTGGACGTTCGGGCCGGGCCGTTCCTTGATGCGGGCCGAGTCTACGACAGCGCGGGCGTTTACGGCTCGCCGCAGACGGAGCTGGCCGCCGGAGCGCAGGTGGAGCTGCGGGTGTTTGGGTCGTTGGGCGTGACGCTTGCTGTACGGGCGTGACCTGCGGCGCGGGACAAGGAACTTTCTATACGTATCCGTTGCCCTTTGTGGGGCCAGGGTCGTAGGCCCGCGAGCTAAAGCATCGCGGCTCGGATTGGGTTGCCGCTTTAGGCGTCGCCGAACCAGGTCGGCTCCATGCGGCCGCCGGTGTCGTCCATGATCTTTTCGATGCGCTTTTCGTAGTCTTCGACTAGGTCGGTGAAGGGGTGATTGCGCTCGCGGTAGCGCCTGATGAGCGGGCCGCCTTCGGTGACCGTTTTGACGTCGCCGATGAGGTTGTTCATCTGGTGCGGGTCTTTTTGAATGTCGTAAAGCTCGTTGACGTCCCAGATGCCGTGGTAGCGCATGTAGCTGTACTGGTCGGTTCGCAGGCCGATGACGGTCGGGGTTTGCGGGTAGGCGCGCTCCCAAAAGTATTCGTAGATGAACTCGGTGCGCCAGGGCGCGTCCTTGCCTGCGAGCAAGGGCAGGAATGACGCGCCCTGCATCGAGTCGGGAGCCTCGAGGCCGGCGGCGTCGATGATCGTCGGGCCGAAGTCGATGTTCAGGCACATCTTGTCGATCGACTTGCCCTTGCCGAACAGCGCCGGGCACTGCGCGATCATCGGCACGCGGATGGAGGCTTCGTACATGGTGCGCTTGTCGATCAGGCCGTGCTCGCCGTGCTGGAAGCCGTTGTCGCCCATGTAGAGCACGAGCGTGTCGTCGGTGAGGCCGAGCTCGTCGAGAGTGTCGAGCGTTTGGCCGATGGCCCGGTCCATCGAGTGGACGCACTCGCAGTAGTCGCGATAGAAGTCTTCGAACTTGTAGCGCTGGTTGTAGAGGCCGTCGACGCCGTGCCAGCTCATGCGCTGCTTGCGCACCCACTCGGGCTTGCCTGCGTAGTTTTCGTCGACATCGGCGTAGGAGACCGGATAAGGGATCGGCTCGTCGGCGTACCTCCCCTTGTCCTCGGGCGCGGGCTCGAAGTCGTCGTGGACGGCCTTGTGCGACAGGTAGAGGAAGAAGGGGGTGTCCTTGTTGTCGCGCAGGAACTCGTCGGCAAGCCCGGCGAGGATCGTGGGATTGTAGCCCTCGTGCTTTTTGCGCTCGCCGTTGATGTTAAGCACCGGGTCGAAGTAAACGCCTTGGCCCCGGAAGCTGGCCCAGTAGTCGAAGCCGCGGCGCGGCTCGTCGCTCGATCCGCCCATGTGCCACTTGCCGATGAAGCCGGTCTTGTAGCCGCCTTGTTGCAGCACCTCGGGGAAAGTGACGAGGTCGTGCGTGAGCGGCGTCGAGTTGTCCATCACGCGGTGGGTGTGGACATATTGGCCCGAGAGCACCGAGGCGCGCGAGGGCGAGCAAAGCGAGGTGGTGACGAAGCCGTTCTTGATGTGGACGCCGTTGGCCAGCATGCGGTCGAGGTTCGGCGTCTCGAGCCAGGGGTGGCCCAGGGCGCTCATGAAGTCGTAGCGGTGATCGTCGGTGAGGATCAGGACGATGTTGCGCTTGGGTTTCTGAGCGGCGGCTTGGGGGACGAGGGAAGACGCGGCGGCGAGGCCGGCGGCGGATTGAAGAAAGCTGCGGCGGTCCATGACGAAGTGTCAGGCTAGCGGCCTGATGCACGGGGAGTCAAGGAGGCGGAAGGCCTGACAGGCAATAGGCTAACCGGTTAGAGGCATCGGCCTAGCTCGACAGCGGTCCCGTTGAGCTACGATGACGGTCGCCATGGTGTGCCGGGTATGGAGCGCGCTCATTTTGATTTGCTCGAGCGCAGTCGCCGCGGATCTTTCGCTCGAGCCGAACCCGAACCTTTCCCCCGATGAAGTCGTCGAGATTCAGCTCGCGGCGTTGGCTGACAACGACTCGCCGGCGCCCGACGACGGCATTCGCGTGACCTTCAAGTTCGCCTCGCCCGCCAACCGCAAGATCACCGGGCCGGTCGAGAATTTCATCCTGCTGGTGAAGAATCCCCTGTATCTGCCGCTGCTCAACCACGCGACATCCGAGGTGCGCAATCTCGACACGACGAAGACCGTCGCGCAGAGGCATGTCATCGTGACCGACGCCGAAGGCCGCCGGGCCACGTTTATCTGGATCCTGTCGAAGCAGCCCGACGGGCCGCACAAGGATTGCTGGATGACCGACAGCGTGCAGCGCCTTGAAACCGTCGGCAAGCCTGAGAATGTGGCGCAGGCTACTGCCGGAAGAGCAGCGGCGTGAAGCGCGTCAGGTAGTCGCGCCAGTTCGGCCAGGAGTGCCCCCCGGAGGTCGGAACGAATTGGTGGTCGATATCGAGCTTGGTCAGCAGGGCGTCCAAGTCGCCGGCTCGTTGGAACCCGGGATCCTCCTTGCCGCAGGCGATCCAGAACAGCTTCCAAAGCTTCTTGTAGCGTTGCGGATCGGCGAGCAAATCGGGGACGGACTGCTCGGGATTCCGTAGGCCCGCGCTGAATACACCCGCCCAGGCGAACAGGTCAGGCCGCCGCGTGGCCAGCGCCAGGGTCTGGCCGCCGCCCATGGAGAGGCCCGCGACGGCGCGGCTGCGCTGATCGATCAGCACGCGATACTTGCCCTCGACGTCGGGGATCACTCCCTCGATGATGTCGCGCACGATGATGTCGGTGGCATGGGGGTTGCGGTTCGGGCCGCGGTTGGGCGGATATTCGAGGTGGCCGTAGGGCATGACGACGACCATGGGCTCGATTTTCCCTTCGTCGTAGAGGTTGTCGAGGATCAGGTGGGCGCGGCCGAAGTCGGTCCACTCGCGTTCGCTGTCGCCCGAGCCATGGAGCAGATAGAGCACCGGGTAGCGCCGTTCTTGCTTGCCGTACCCCGGCGGCGTGTAGACGCGGTAGCTGCGCATCGAATTCGTCGCGGACGAGAGGTAGTACTCGATATGCACCGTCCCGTGCGGCACGTTGCGCAGGTCCCAGGGCTGCGGACCGATGCCGTCGACGCTGAAGTAGCTCGACGAGCCGCCGGCCCAATGCTTGGTGCGCGGGTTGACGGGGTCGAGCGTCGGCACGCCGTCGACCAGGAAGCGATAGTCGTAGATGCCGCCGCCGAGCCCAGGCGTGGTCAGAGTCCAGACGCCGTCCTCGCCTTTCTCCATTGGGGTCTTCTCGCTCAGTCCGGCGCCGGTGACGATGACCTCGTGCGCCTGGGGGGCGCGGATCCTCAACGTCGCCGAGTTGTTCCAGTGGATCTCGGGGCTGACGACCGGAGGCGGGTCTTGCGATTGTGCCAGGCAGAGGGAAGCGGCTAGGGCGAACGATACGAGTAGGCGCGACATCGGTAACATCATCGCCGAGCGGGCGGCGCTGGGCAAATGGCGCTACGATAGCCCTCACCGTGTTACGCCTTCTCGTCTGTGTCCTTGCATTCGTGACGCTCGCTGCGGGCGAGCATCTAGGCAAGTCGCTCGAGCAATGGTGGAGCGACCTGGGCTCGAGCGACCGGCAGGAGCGGCTGATCGCGGCGCGCTCGATCGGCGAGATGGCGATCGCCGGAGATGCGGGAGCCGACGAGGCGCTCTTCGAGTCGATGGAGAACGAAGATTCGGCCGTGCGCTACTGGGCCGTGGTCGCCGCGGGAGTGATGGGCGACCGGGCGGCGGCCGCGGAAGGTCGGCTCGAGAAGGCGCTCGACGATGAGACTCCGGAGGTGCGCATCTGGGCGGCGTACGCCTTGGCCAAGCTGGGCCGCGCCGACCAGATGACACAGCTAATCGGCAGGGAGCTGACCGAAAATCCGGAGCGCGGAGCGCGGCTGCAGGCCGTGCACGCTTTGGACGGGCTGGGAAAGACGGCGCGGCCCGCAATCGCGCAACTGCGGGCCGCCTTGGATGATCCGTTCGACTATGTGAAGCGCGTCGCCGGGCACGCGCTTTGGGTGTTGGGCGACCGCCCTTGCCCTTACCAACAGTGCCCGTAGGCGACTAGTCGCCGGCGACCGGCTCGGGTTCCGCCAGCGGTGCGGGCACGCGAACGCGCCGTTCCTCGAAGACCAAGTACACGACCGGGATCACGATCAGCGTGATCAGCGTCGATGTCGTCAGACCTCCGATCACGGTGCGCGCCAGAGGCGCCTGCAGCTCGCCGCCTTCGCCGAGCCCCAGGGCCATCGGGATGAGACCCAGGACCGTGGTGGCCGTGGTCATTAGAATCGGGCGCAGACGCCGTGCGCCGGCGGTGACGGCGGCTTCGCGCGGCGTATAGCCGTGGTCGCGCACGAGCTGGTTGGCGTAGTCGATCAGCACGATCGCGTTGTTGACCACGATGCCGACCAAGATGATGACTCCCAAGAACGCCTGCATGTTAAAGGTCGTCTTGGTGAGCAAGAGCAGCAGCACCACGCCGATGCCCGCCAGCGGGACCGAGAACAGGATGATCAGCGGGTCGCGCCAAGATTCGAACTGCGCGGCCATCACCATGTACACCAGGATGAGCGCCAGGATCGCAGCGAAGGTCAGTTGTTTGAACGCCTTCTGCTGCTCCTCAAACTCGCCGCCGTAGCGGAACTCGTAGCCCGGCGGCAACGCGATCTGCGAGAGCTCGTCGTCGATGTCGGCCATGATGCTGCCCAGGTCGCGGTCGGCCGGCGTGGCGGTTACGGTCACGATGCGCTGCTGGTCGCGGCGGTCGATCTGAGTCGGACCTTCACGGCGAGTCATGTGGACGACCTCCGAAGCCGGAATCGTTCGTCCGCCAGGAGTGCTGAGAGGCACCGAGCCGGTCTGCTCGATCTTCAGACGGTCGGGCTCTTGCAGCCGTACAAGAATGTTGAACTCGTCGCCTTGGTCGCGATACATCGACGAACGGCGGCCGCCGACGGCGGTCTTGAAGGTCTCGGCGACGTCGGAAACGTTCAGGCCGAGGCTCGAAGCCTTGTCGCGGTCGATCTCGACGAGCATCTCGGGCAGGCCGGGCTTCTGGCTGCTCTGGGCGTCCGCCACACCCGGAATTTGGGACAACTTCTCACGCACCTGCTCGGCTAGGTTCGACAGGATCTCGAGCTCTTGGCCGCGGATCTCGACCGCGATGCGGTCGCCGGCGCCGTTCGAACCGGCGGAGCTGATGCGGCTGAACATGCCTCCGCTGACGCTGGCGCGCACGACGAGGCCCGGCTCAATCTGCAGCAAGGGCCGGATTTCATTGACGATTTCGGATGCCAGCCGCGTGCGCTGGCTGCGGTCGACCAGCCGAACGCGCATGTCGCCGCTGTTCTGGCCGCTGTTGTTGATGAAGCCCGTCGAGCCGGTCTCGACCATGATCGTCTGCACTTCGGGAACGTGCTCTTTGACGATTGTCGCCAAGCGCTGCATCAGGTCGTCGGTGATCTCGACGCGCGTGCCGGGCTCGAGCTCGGCGTTGATGCGGATCTCGCCTTCGTCGACTTGCGGCTGCAGCTCGACGCCCACGAACTGACCGATATACACGGCCGACACCGTGAGCAGCGCCGCGCTCGCGAGAACGCCCGCCTTGTGGCCGGCCGCCCACTCGAGCAGTTCGCCGTACTGCGCCGAAATCCATAAGATCGCTCTCTGCGAGCCGCCGAAGAGGCGGCTGACCATGCCGTGTTTCGAGTCATTCAAAAACCGCGAGCAGAGCAGCGGCACGACCGTCAGGGCGACGATCAGGGAGCAAAACAGCGAGAACGACACGACGTAGGCGAGCTGCTGGAACGTGATCGCCGAGATGCCCTGCAAGAACAGGACAGGCACGAAAACGGCGACCGTCGTCAGGGTGGAAGAGGTGATCGCGGCGCCGACCTCGCGGCTGCCGATAATGGCCGCCTCTTTCGGCCCGAGTCCGTCTTCGCGGTGGCGCACGATGTTTTCGAGCACGACGATGGCGTTGTCGACCAGCATGCCGACGCCCAGCGCCAGGCCGCCGAAGCTGACCGTGTTGAGCGTGAAGCCGTTGAAGTACATCAGCGCGAAGGTCGCGATCACCGAGATCGGAATCGCCACGCCGATGATGGCCGCGCTCGAGAAGCTCGCGAGAAAGAACAACAGGACGAAGACGGCCAGGAAGGAACCCTGGAGCGCCGAATCCCGCACGTTGTGAATCGCCGCCTTGATGAAGTCGGCCGTGTCGCCCGTGCTGGTGATGTGAATGTCCGGATAATCCTTGTGGATGCGGGCCACCTCTTTCCAGACGGCGTTCGAGACGTCGACGGTGTTCGACCCGGACTGCTTGTAGACGAACAGACGTACGGCGGGTTTACCGTCGACGCTCACCATCTGGCGGACTTCTTCGTGGGAGTCTTCGACGGTCGCGACTTCGTTGAGGTAAACCGGCACGCCCTTTGGAGCGGCGACGACGACCTTCCGGATCTGCTCGAGATTGCGGTACTCGCCCATGGTGCGAAGCAGCACTTCGAAGCGACCTTCGTGCACCGGGCCGACCGGCTCATTGAGGTTTTCGCGCTGCACGAGATTGGCGACTTGGGAGACCGGCAGATCGAGCGCACGCAGCTTCTGTAGGTTCAAGTCGACGTGGATTTCACGGCGCAGGCCGCCGCGGACGGTGAACTGGGCGACGCCGGGCGCCCGCTCGAGCCGCGGCTGCAGGTACTTTTCCGTGAAGTGGCGCAGTTCCTTGGGGTCCTTGTCGTCGGACGCCACCGTCAGGAAGATGATCGGGAACTGCGAAACGTCGAACTTGAACATGACCGGCGGGTCCATGTCTTCGGGCAACTCGCGGCGGCGGCGGTCGAGCCGGCTGCGCAGCTCGTTGGCGGCTTCGTCGAGGTCGGTGCCGTAGTCGAAGTTGACCCGCACGAATGCGGCGCCTTCGGTGCAGTTCGAGTAGATCTCTTGCACGCCGGGCGCGGCCGAGAAGGCCTCTTCGAGAGGCCGCGCGACGAGCGTCTCCATCTCCTCGGGGCCGACGCCGGTGTAGTCGGCGCGGACGCTGATGGCCGGGAAGACGGTGTCGGGCATCAAGTCGACGGGAATCTCGACAAAGGCGATGGCGCCCAACAGGATGGCGAGCAAACAGGCGACGGTGACCGTCACCGGTCGCTTGATAGAAAACTCAGGTAGACCCACGGAATCCTCCGCACGAAGGCATGAACGGGCCCTTGACCTGGCTTCCTTTCGCTGTTCGAGGCGAGAGGGGGAGCTGACGTCTTGGGAAGGCGTTTCGGGCCGGGGGGAGCGACTAGGGGTCCGGCGGCGACGTCCTCATGCGATAAGGCGCAGGTCGGGGGTCGCAGGTTTCTCGGGATTTTTGGGGGCGCAGTCTCGAAGCGTCCCAATCTCGCGCCCGGCATACGGCAGCGGCCGGAACGCTTCGTCTTATCAGAGAGTTAGCCGGACAAACCCGTCCTTCAAGCCAGCATTTCCCTGACGATGTCAGACACCGCTCGGCCGAGCTTCACCTGGTCCTCAGGTTCCAAATGAATGCCGTCCGCGTCGCTCGAACGGATGATCTCGCCCGCGTCGAGAAAGCCGCAGCCGCGCTCTTCGGCGTGGAACCTGTAATGCTCAGCCAGTCTGAGCGATTTTTCGCGAGCGCCCTCGAACATCTCGGCGAATTCGCTCAACTTGCCGACCGGGGGCGGGCAGATGACCAACGCCGCGGGCGGTCCGCCGTCAACGCCGGTTCCGCTCTTCTGGATGACGTCGAGCAAGACGCCGATGCTGCGCCCGATGTCGAACGCGGACACTGAAAAGCGCTTCTTGAGATCGTTGGTTCCCAGCATCAAGACGACGAGGTCAAGCGGGTGGTGGGTGAGCAGGCAAGCCGGCAGATAGGCCTTGCCGCAGCGGTGTTCCTCGATGGGGTCGTCCCAGACGGTCGTGCGGCCGTTGAGGCCCTCGGCGATGACATGGAAGGAATCTCCGAGCCGCCGTTGGAGCTCGTTCGGCCAGCGGGAGCTTTCCGGGAGCCTGGCGACCGAATGCGCGTCGCGGCCCCAAGTGTTCGAGTCGCCGTAGCAAAGGATGGTCCGTCCGCTCATCCGGACCATACTAACGCCGCCGGCCCTGCGCGGTGAGCGTATGACCCTCGAACCGCCGTCCTCGGCGGCCAGGTCGACCGAGCGCCCTAGGTGCGGCGTTCGTTGCGGTCGCGAAGCGCGGCGCCGGGTGATACACTTCCCCGCATGGCCGATTCCGCCTGGGCTCCGCGGCTGACGGCTGACCTTCCGGCCGCCGCGACGACTCCGCGTCACCCGGCGACCGTTCGGGCGACGCACTGGATCGCCGCGCTTTGCTTTTTCGCGCTGCTCGTCAGCGGCGTCGAAATCGTGATCTCGCATCCGCGGTTTTATTGGGGCGAAGACGGCAATTCGCTGACCGAACCCTTGTTCCGGCTGCCGCTCCCCGCTTCCCGGTCCTCGGTTCCGACCGGCTATGACTTCGTGTTGCCGGACCAAAACGGCTGGAGCCGATCGCTGCACTTTCAATCCGCCTGGATTCTGGTGTTCACCGGGCTAGCGTATGGGACCTTCGGCCTGTTGACGGGGCATTTTCGCAAGCGCTTGCTCCCGGCGAGCTCCGATCTGGGTTGGGCGTCGCTCTCGCAGGTGGTCAAGAGCCACCTCCGCTTCAAGGCGCCGAGCGGAGCGGACGCTTGGTCTTACAACGTGCTCCAGCGGATGGCTTACCTGGCGGTGGTCTTCGTTTTGTTTCCCTTGATGATTTGGACGGGTTTGGCGATGTCGCCGGCCGTCGTGTCGGCGTTTCCCGGCGCGATGACGGTGTTCGGCGGTCAGCAGTCCGCGCGCACCCTTCATTTTTTCGTCTCCGCGGCGCTGGCGGCTTTCCTGCTCGTCCACGTGGCGATGGTTTATCTCGCCGGATTTCGGAGCCGCGTGCTGGCGATGATTACGGGCCGCGCCGACGGAGAGGAGGAGTCCTGATGAGCGGAATTTCGCGCCGCAAGGTCATCACCGCCGGACTCGGCGCCGCGGCGGGCGCGTCCGGGCTCGCCGTCGCCGCAAGCTTGGCGGATCGCTACGGCCTGATCCCGCCCGATCACGGCGGCGTTTACGGGCTTGGAGAAACGCTCACCTACGCTTCGCACCGCTTGCTGACCCACCGCTCACTGGCGCGGGAGTTTTCTCGCAGTCAAATCTCGGAGAAGCCCTTCGCGAACGGCAGGCCTCCGAAGAGCGAGGATTTCTTGCGCCTGCAGGCGGGGGAGTTCGCGGACTGGCGGGTCGCCGTCGATGGTCTGGTCGCCCGTCCCGCTGTGTTGTCGCTGGCCGACATCAAGGACTATCCCTCCCGAAGCCAGATCACGCACCTGGCCTGCGAGGAAGGCTGGTCGTTCATTGCGGAGTGGATCGGGACGCCGCTGTCGCACGTGTTGGAGGTCGCGGGCATCCTGCCGCAGGCCCGCTACGTGATCTACTCCTCGATCCAACCCGGCTGGACCGACAGCATCGACATGGCCGATGCGCTGCATCCGCAAACGCTGCTGACCTACGGCATGAACGGCGACGAGCTTCCCGTCGGCCACGGCGGTCCGCTGCGCCTGCGCGTGCCCCGACAGCTCGGCTACAAGAGCGTGAAGTACATCACGGGCCTGACGGTAACCGACAGCCTGAAGGACTTCTCGCCAGGCAGCTACGCCTGGTACGCCGGCATCTGAAGCAAGAACCCGCGTTGGCGGATTACACCGCACTTTTTCATGACGGTCTTCCGCCGCAGATGTGCGTGGCGGAGGTAAGCTATCGCTGTGAATCGTCGCGAATTTCTGGGCGCCTCCGCCGCCGCTCTTTCCACCGCACGCGCTGCCGGCGCAGCCGCATCGGATGTGCCGATCATCGACACCCACGTGCACCTGTATGACCCGACGCGGCCCGCGGGCGTGCCATGGCCGCCCAAGACGAACACGCTGATCTACAAGAAGACGCTGCCGGATCGGCTGCGCAAGGTGAGCGCCGGATTGGGCGTGGTCGGGGCTATTGAAATCGAGTGCAGCCCGTGGCTCGAAGACAACCAGTGGGTTCTCGACGTGATCGAGAAGGATCCGATCATGCTGGGGACGATCGGCGATCTCGAGCCCGACAAGCCGGAGTTCGCCGCGCAACTCGACCGCTTCGGCGACAATCCCCTGTTCCTCGGCATTCGCTACGGCTACCTGTGGGACCGCGACTTGCGCGTATCACTGGGCAAGCCGGCCTTCACCGAGGGCTTGAAGCTGCTCGCGAAACGCGGCATGACGCTCGATACGGCCAACCCCAGCGTGCGGGCGCTCGAGGACGTTGTGGCGATCAGCGACAAGGTTCCGGACCTGCGTGTGGTCTTGGATCACTTGCCCAAGCTCGAGGAGCCGCCCGCCGGTCCGGAACGGCAGGCGTACAAGGCGGCGATGCGGACGCTCGGCGAGCGCAAGAACGTCTACGTGAAGGTGTCAGCGGTGCTGCGCCAGGTCGGCGACACGGTTCCGGACGATCTCGAGGTCTATCGCCCGAAGCTGGACGAGATGTGGGCCACGTTCGGCGAAGACCGCGTCCTGTTCGGCAGCGATTGGCCGAACTCCGAGCCGCTGGGGCCGTACCCCAAGGTGCTGAGCGTCGTGCGGCGCTACGTGTCGGAGAAGAGCCGGGAGGCGCAAGAGAAGTACTTCTGGCGCAATTCGGTTGCGGCGTATCGCTGGAAGAAGAGGACCGCGGACCAGCCGGCGGCGTAGGGAGAACGCGCGAACCCCTTGACAGGCCCGGGAGCAACGAACAGCCCCGGACTCGAGCGGAGCGGAATCCGGGGATCGACCGGACGGGAAGTATTGGAAAGATTATCTTGGATCGCGTTTTAAGATCCCGGGTTCCGCTGCGCTCCACCCGGGGCTATCAATTGCTTCGTCCTCCGGACGAGGTCGCGCCGGCGTTTTCACACGGACTCTCGACAGTGACGGCAAGCGAAAGCTTCGGTCAATTGCGCGTGATGTCGGCTACGCTGCGGTCGACCGCTTCTTTCTCGAAGACTTTCTTCCAATCGGGCTGAAAGAGGCTCTGCTTGGCCTTCTCGATCGCCAGCAACGCGCCGTCGGAGAACCGTGCGCCTTCGAAGAGCTCGAAGACGATGCCGATTTCGACTTTGAGGTGACCGAGCACGAAGTCGACCGCCGCCTCGCGCGGTACCCCTCGGCGCGCCGCTTCGTCGGTGGCCTCGCGGATGATCGTCATGCAGGTGGCGGCGACGGTCTCCGACAGCACCGGTTCGAGAATCGCCATCTGGTCGACCGTGCAGCGATGCGCCGTCGTTACCGGGGCGAAGATGACGCGCGACAATTTCTCGCCTGCGGCGTAAGCCTCTTCCGGCCCTTGCATCAACGCGCAGACGACGTTCTGCTTGGCGTGGATGCCGCCAAAGAAGTCGAACTGCGCCTCGGGCCTGGTTTCGTCGTGGATGACCGGGGGATGGCAGGGATGCACGACGAAGTAAGTCAGATCGGGGCGGTCGGGCATCTCGCCTGCATAGGGCGCGGCGGCGTCGAGGCAGACCAGCATCGCGCCGGCGGCGAGGCTCGGGGCGATTTGATGCGCGACCTTGCCGATCAGCTTGTCAGGCACCGCCAGAATGACGGCCTCGGCGCCGTCCAGGGCCGTTTCGAGAGCGACGGGCTCCACGCCGCGCCCGGCCAGGGCTTGCCGACCGGCTTCGCTAATCTCGACGGAGCGGACTTGGTAATCCGACTTGAGGAGGTTGTCGGTCAGCCGCAGGCCCATCTTGCCGCCTGCGCCGATCAAGGCGATCTTGTTCATAATTAACGGACGCCGACTTTGCATAGGCGTCGTGGACTGATGATGATAACACCGAAGGAATCGAACCCAATGACCATGACTCGAGCTCTGTCGCTCCCCCTAATGGCAGCGTGCGCGCTGCTTTCCTGTTCGTCGCCGGCGCCCGCGCCGGAAGCGCAGACCGCGCCGGAGATCCCCGTCACCCAGGCGGAGCTGCTCGCCTCGGACGCATCTTGGGGCAACACCGAAGGCCCGGCCGTGGATTCCAAGGGAGCGCTCTACTTCACATCGCGCGGAACCTACAAAGGAATCATCAAATGGACCGCAGCGGACGGCCCTGCGCAATATGCCGCAGTCGCGACCAAGGCCGGCCCGGGCGGTTTATGGATCGACGATTCCGACAACATTTATCTAACGGCGACCGACGAGCGCGAGATCCAGAAGCTCGCCCCGAACGGCGACGTCACGACGATCGCCTCGGGCTTCGAACGCGATCCCGCCACGGCGACCGGTCCCAACGACATCACGGTGTCGAAGGCGGGCGTCGTTTACTTCACCGATCCAAACGGGTATCGGGGCGAATCCGCGCCGGGCACGATCTATCGCATCGACACGTCGGGGCAGGTGACCGTATTCGACGATGCGGTGGTCGGCCCCAACGGCATCGTGCTCAGCGCTGACGACCGGACTCTCTATGTCGCCCACAACATCGGCGAATCCGAGTCGAACTTGGTCCGCTGGCCGCTGGCCGAAGACGGCTCGGCCGCGGGCCCGATGGAAGTGGTCGCCGACATCGCGCCTTGCGTGGCCGACGGCATGGCGGTCGACGCCGCAGGCCGGGTCTGGGTCGCCTGCTACTCCTACGGCACGGCCCACCTGATCGATCCGGTGAGCGGCAAGGTAGTCCAGCAAGTCACAACCGCGCAGAAGGCGCTGACGAACGTTGTCTTTGGTCGCGCCGCCGACGCGCACACAATCTACCTCTCGAGCTCGGACATGGAGCGCGTGACGGGCTACATCTATCGCGCCGACGTCGATACGCCCGGAACTCGCTAGCGGCGGAGCTGTTCCGCGGACAAAGCCGGCCGGAATGCGATTTTCGCCGCGGGCCTTTCAATGGAAGACAGCGATCCGGATGCGACGGCCGGGGTGTCAGACTAGCGTCGTGAGGGTCGTGGCCGACGCAAGTTGCTGGGCGAATCGCCGCGGATTCGGACGTTTCACGCGCGAGCTGCTGACGGCGATGGCGGCGCAAGCGGGCGGTCGCGAGTTGATTCTGCTGCTCGATGAGCGCTCGGCGCAGGGCGGTTCGTTTCCCTCGGGCGCACGGATCGAGACCGTCCGGGTTCGGGAAGCTCCGACGGCGGCGGCGGCCGCGGATCGATCACGGGCTCTGGGAGATCTGTGGCGCTTTCGAACCGCCGCCGCTAAGCTGCGCCCGGATGTCCTTTTCTTTCCAGCGGTGTACACGTTCTTTCCCGTGCCGAGCGGAGTCCCGGCGCTGGTGACGCTGCACGATGCGATTGCGGAGAATCGGCCGGGGGAGATTTTCGCCAACCCCTTCAGGCGAGCCTTGTGGGGACTGAAGATGCGCGTTGCGCTGCGACAGGCGACCCGCATCGCGACCGTTTCCGAATACTCGCGCCGGCAGATCGCAAACACCTTCCGCTTGCCGTCCGCAGGCATCGATGTGCTCGGCGAAGGCGTAAGCGAACGCTTTCGTCCCGTGCGGGACAAGGAGAAGCTGCGGTCGGCGCTGGCTCGAGCCGGGCTGACTCCGGCGGACCGCTATCTGCTCTACGTGGGAGGCGTCAGCCCGCACAAGAACTTGGCCGGCTTGGTCGCCGCCGTCGCGCTGCTGCGGGACCGCGGCGAGGGGGCGCCATTGATCATTTGCGGTGACATCGAGGGCGACTCGTTCCACAGCTCGTACGGCCGGTTGCGAACCTTGATTAGCCGCTTGGGAGCGGAGGAATTGGTGCGCTTCAGCGGCTATGTTCCGGACGAGGAGCTGCCGGCTCTTTATTCCGGGGCGCTCGCCGTGGTGCTGCCGTCGTTTGACGAAGGCTTTTGCTTGCCGGCCGCCGAGGCGATGGCTTGCGGCGCGCCGACGGCGGCCGCTCGAGCCGGGGCGCTGCCCGATACGCTCGGTCCGGCGGCGATTTATTTCGACCCCGCCGGCGCCGAGTCGATCGCGGGGGCGCTCGCCCGAATCAGCGGCTCGACCTCAGAACGCGACCGGCTCCGCGCCGCGGGTCTGGAGCGGGCTAAGCTCTACCGCTGGGACGCCGCAGCGGAGAGGACCTGGCTTGCGCTCGGGCGCTGCGTTCGAGCGGGCCGGGATTCAAGCTAGGATAGAGTCTCTTCTCCGCCCCATGCTTCAGGTCCGCGAAAGCCGCCTTTCCGTTCTGCTTTTCCGTGTCCTCGTCGTTCTGATCATCGTCGCCGCGGCGCTGTTTGTGTTCGCGGCCCTGTCGCCTGAAGCGGATCTGGCAGGCGTGTTCACGATGGTCGACCACGACGACAGCCTGCATCCTTTCAATCCCAGTCGAATCGCCGTGGTGCGGATACTTTTCTGGGCGGCGGCGGCCGGCTTGGCGGCGGTTGCGCTGGTCTTGGTGCGCTTTCGAGGCTGGGCGACGACCGCTTTGGGCCAGGCGGTGGAAGACTTTCGCGACTTTGCGGGCTGGCTTGGTCGTGAGGCGCCGCTCCCTGCGGGGGCGAGTTTCTGGACTCTCCTGGGCGTCTTCGCGGTCGGCGCCGCAGTGCGATTCTCTTGGCTCGATGTGCCGATGCGCTTCGACGAGTGCGACACCTACAGCTATTTCGCGTCGCGAAACCTATTCAGCGTGATCACGGACTACACGGCGCCGAACAACCACATCCTCCACAACATTTGCGTGCACTATGCGACCTTGCTCTTCGGCTCGTCGCCCGCGATTATTCGGCTGCCGGCGTTTCTCGCCGGACTTTTAGTCCTTCCGTTGACGTATTTTTTCGCACGCTGGGTCGCCGAGGAGCGTGCGGCGCTGCTTGCGACGGCCCTGGTCGCGACCTCGCCGTTGTTGATCCGGTACTCCGCGGAAGCGCGCGGGTACACGATCATCACGTCGATCTTCCTCGTCCTCTTCTTGATCGCCGGGCGCTTGGTCGAGCGGCGTTCGCCGGCGCTTTGGGCGGCGTTCGGGGTTTTGACCGTGGCGGGCGGCTACACGATACCCGTGATGATCTATCCGGTCGCGGTGATCAGCGTCTGGATGCTGGTCAGCGCGGACCGCGAGCGGCGGATCCCGCTGCTCCGCGAGCTTGCGGCGTGCGGACTGCTTTCGGGCGGAGCGGCTGTCGCCTTATATGCGCCGACCATCGCCCGGAGCTCGCTCGAAAGCCTCGTGGCCAACCGCTGGGTGGCGGCCTTCACGTGGCCGTATTTCTTCGAAAAGCTCGGACTGGAAGGCGGCAGATTGTGGTCGGCGTCGACGCTCTGGCTGCCGAGGTGGTGCATCGTTTTGCTGCTGGCGGGTCTTGCCGTTTCGTTGACCAAGCCCGCGGCGCGCCGGATCTTGGCGGTGGCCGTCGGCGTAATCGCGATCATGATGCTGGCGCAGCGCGTGGTGCCGTTTGCGCGCGTCTTCACTTTTTTGCTGCCTCCGCTGTTGACCTTTGCGGCCGTCGGCTGGATGCGCTTGCTGGACGCCGCGGCGGGAGCGCGGCGAGCAATTCGATTCGCGCCGGCGCTCGCCGCTCTTGCAGCCGTCTACTTGGGCTGGCTGGTTTGGCGCGGACCCATCGACAGGCCGCCGGAGGAGATGCGCCGAGACGCACAAGCTCACGAGCTCGCCGCCGAACTGATCCCCCAACTCGGCCCGGACAAAGCGATCTTGTCGCATCCGCTGATCAGCGACCCCATTCGATACGACATGGTGCGGGCGGGACTGTCGCGGCGGCAACTGATGGTGCCCGAAGATCTGGACTACCCGAAACGGCTGAGACGCTACGCGCGCCTCTGGATCGTCAAGGAGCGTCGCTGGTCGTGGTCGCGCATGATGTTGGATCGCCTGACGGATGCGCACTTCAGCGAACCGCGGCTCGTGTCCGAAAGCGAGCTGGTCCAGGTATACTCCGTGGACAAGCGCCGGTCCTATGCGACGCCGTAACCTGGTCGTGACAAAAGGCTAAGCGCCTGCGTCCGATCGATGCGCATCGCGGCCGCCGCCTGTATCACACGGTCTAAGCATGGCTTTCGTTCTTCGTGTCAAGGAACCCGGTCGAAACGACCGCATCGTGCCGTTGCGCGGTGAAAGACTGACTCTCGGCCGTTCGGTCAACAACGAGCTGAGCTACCCGGATCAGAAGGCGTTGTCGCGGCAGCATGCGATGTTCCTGCAGCATGACGACGGCTGGGCGATCGAGGACCTGAGCAGCCGCAACGGCACGTTCGTCAACGGCGCGCCCCTCAAGGGGCAGCATCAGTTGAGGAGCGGCGACAGCGTACGGCTGGCCGATCTGGAGCTGGTCTTCGAAGTCTCCAAAGCGGACGCGGCGTCCACGGACGTGACGTTCGAATCGTCGGAGATGCCAAGCCTGGCTTCCAGCGCTCAGGTCATGGATCTACGGGGCATTCTGGCCCGCTCGCAGAGCATGGCCACAATGATCGGCTCCGCCGACGCTCGCCCGATCTCTTCGGCGACGTCGGCGTTGCTCAAGATCGGGCGCGAGCTAGGCGTCACTCGCCCCCTGGAGGAGCTTTTCGACACGATTCTCGAGCTGGCGACCGAGGCCGTCGGCGCGCGGCGAGGCTTGCTGATGACGCTGGACGGCGCGCAGTTGGTCGTGCGGGCGCGCCGCGGCGAAGACTTTCGCATCTCGTCGGGAGTGCGAGACAAGGTGCTGGAGGAAAAGCTCTCGGTGATCGTAGCCGATGTATTCATCGATCCGGCATGGGAATCGCATCAGAGCGTGGTCGGCCAGGGCATTCGCAGTCTGATGGCGGTCCCGCTGCAGACCGATGAACGGGTCATCGGGTTGCTCTACCTCGACTCGACGGGCGCTTCGCGGCGCTTCACCGGGGAAGATCTCGAGCTGATGACGGTCATGGCCAACGTGGCCGCTATTCGAATCGAGCGCGAGCGGCTGTCCGAAGTCGAGAAGGCCCAGCGGGTTTTTGAATCCGAGCTGCGGCAAGCCGCCGACATACAGCGCCAATGCCTGCCCGGCGAGCCGCCCGAGGTCCTGGGCTTCGAGTTGGCGGGGTTCAGCCAGCCCTGCCGTACGGTCGGCGGCGACTATTACGGCTTCATGCCGCGCGCCGACGGACAAATCTGCATTGTGCTGGGCGATGTCGCCGGCAAAGGCATGCCCGCCTCGTTGCTGATGATGAATCTGCAGGCGCGGGTGCAGATTCTCGCCGAAGACCTCGATGATCCCGCCGAAATCGCCCGCCGCCTCAATCAGACCCTGAACCCAATCTGCCCCGGCAACCGCTTCGTGACCTTATTCGTCGCCGTGCTCGACCCGATCTCGGGAGCCATGTCGTACTGCAATGCGGGCCACGAGCCGCCGCTTTGGGTCAAATCGACCGGAACGGCGGAGGCCCTGAGGATCGGCGGGCCGGTCATTGGGCTTTTTCCCGGGTTGACCTTCGAGCGGGGCGACGTCAAGCTCGAACACGGGGACGCCGTTGTGTTGTTTACCGACGGCATCACCGAGGCTTTCAGTCCGGAGGGGACAGAATTCGGCACGGATCGGATCAGCGAAGTGTTCCTGGCCCGCCAAGGCGCGAGCGCGCGCGAAGCGCTGGAGCGCCTGGACGGTCTGGTCAAGGAGTGGCTGCAGGGCCGTCCCGCCCACGACGATGTGACGGCCGTCGCGGTCGTTCGTAAGGGCCGGAGCGACTAGGAACACTGAGGTTATAGTTCACGCAGTGGTTTAAACTGTCGGAGTCGGCCCGCTACGGGCCTTAGGCGGAGGAAAGGTCGTGCTCGCGGCTGGTTTCTCAGAGCGCTACGAGATCAAAGACCGTATTGGCCAGGGCGGGATGGGCGAAGTTTATCGCGCGTTCGACCGCACCACCAATCGTGACGTCACGATCAAGACCTTACTCGATTTCCGCGACGCCGCGGCTCTCGAGCAGTTCCGTCATGAGTGCCGTGTTCTGGCGTCGCTCAATCACTCCAACATCGTTGATATCTATGATATCGGCGAGCACCAGGGGCGGCCTTACTTCGTCATGCCGCTGCTGCCCGGCAAGACGCTGGGCGAGGTGCTGCAGGAACAGAGTCTGCCGCCCCAGCGCGTGGTCGACATCATCTGCCAGGCCTGTCGCGGACTGCAGGCGGCGCACGGCAAGGGGCTGATCCACCGCGATCTGAAACCCAGCAACATCTTCGTGCTCCCCGGCGATTCGGTCAAGATCATCGACTTCGGCGTGGCGGGAGTGATGGACACGCGCAGCACGATGAAGCTCAAGGGGACGCTTTTGTACATGTCCCCCGAGCAGACCGAGCTGCGCCCGTTGACGCCGCAGTCGGACCTGTTCTCGCTGGCCGTGGTGACCTACGAAGCGCTGGCCGGCAGACGCCCGTTCGAAGGCGGCAACGCCGAGCAGATCATTCGCGCCATCCGGACGGAGGTGCAGCCGCCGATTTCGGAGATTCGCCCGGAAGTCAGCGAGAGCCTCAGCCAGGTTGTTCACAAGGCTCTGGCGAAGCAGCCCTCTTTGCGCTTCGCATCGGTCCAGGAGTTCGCCGACTGCCTGCAGAAGGCGTTGCACGGGCAGCCGATCGACATCTTCGACGAAAGCCGCATTCAGGCGCGGCTCGAGCGCGCTCGCGAAGCGGTCGACACGGGGGATTTCGAGTTGGCCGCGGACATCGTCTCGACGGTTGAAGCCGAGACCTACCACCCGGAAGTGGTTCGGCTGCGCCGGAAAATCGACAAACAGGTCCGCGAGGGAAAGATTCGCAAGCACCTCGCCAGCGCTCGCCAGCGCTTCGACGTTGAAGAAGACGAGTTGGCGCTCGAGCGCGTGCAGGCGGTGCTGGAGCTGGACGCCTCGAACCCGGAGGCCCTCGGCCTCAAGTCGGAAATCGAGAACCGCAGCCGACGGCGCCAAATCGATCGATGGGTGTCGCTGGCGCGCCAGCACCTCGAGAACCACGCCTTCACGCACGCTCGCGAAGCGCTCGACAAAGCCCTGGCCCTCGACGCCACGCACACCGAAGGGCTGACGCTGCTCGCCGACCTCGAGCGCAGCGAGCAGGACTACAAGCGCATCCAGCGCGAGAAGAGCATGCTCTACCAGGGCGCGCTGGACGCCATCGAAAAGGGCGAGCTGAGCGCGGCCCTCACGCGGCTGGAAAAGGTAATCGAGTTCGACGCCATCGCGCCCGACACCCTGGCGGGCGAGCGCGAAAAGCTGTATGAGCGCGTGCGCTCGGATCATCGCGAAGTCAACGACAGCTACGAAGAAGCGCGGCGCCTGCGTAAGGAGAAGAAGTTCCGCGAAGCCCTGGACCTTTGCGACAAGATGCTCGTGAAGTATCAGGGCCATGCGCTGTTTTCGGCTCTGAAGCTGGACCTGGAAGCCGACGAGAGCCAGGAGCTGTCGGCCTACATCGCTGAAATCGATCAGAAGGTCGCGACCGAACCGGACCTGGAAGTGCAGGCGAAGCTTCTCGCGGAAGCGTGCGAACGCTTCCCGGAAGAACACCGTTTCCAGCAGCGCCTCAAGACGGTCAAGTCCAAGGCTGACTTGGTCAAGTCGATCGTGCTGCGGGCGCGCGGCTACGAAGCCTCCGACAAGTTCCAGGACGCGCAGGTGCAATGGCAGACCCTGCGCACCGTGTACCCCGAGTATCCGGGGCTGGAATACGAGGTGGAGCGCCTCGCCAAGCGCATCGAGCTGCAGTCTCAAGAAGACGCCAAGGCTCGCTGGGTCGACCGCATCGAACAGGCCCGCGGCGGCGGCGAGTGGGACCGCGCTGAGCGGCTGGTGCGGGAGGCGCTCGACGAGTTTCCTACGGAAAAAGAGTTCCAGGAGCTGGCCAGCATCATTGAAGAGGGTTCCAAGCGCGCCGCCGAAGCTTACGAGCTGCTGACGGAAGCGCGCGGGCTGATCGAAGATCCCGCGGATGTGTCGAAGGGCATCGAGCGCCTGCGCCAAGCCTACAAGCTCGACCCGCGGAATCTCGTCATCTCGAATACGCTCTACGACACACTCGTCAAGCAAGCGCAACGTCTGGTCGACAAGGACTGGAAGTCGGCCGAGCCCTTCGCCTCCGAGGCCAGGTCGATCAAGCCGGCTGACAACGTTGTGGCCGGCCTGATCACGATGATCGACGACCGCAAGCGGTCGGAGTCGGTCGACCAGGTCGTGGCCGAAGCCCGCCAGCATGAACGCGTGGGCGATTTCGAGTCCGCGATCAAGACGGTTCGGACGGGGCTGGATCGATATCCCGGCGAGCACCGCTTGCGACGTCTGGCGAGCAATCTGTCCCAAAGCGTGTCGGAGTCGGTCGGCGGACAGGCGGCCGAACCGCAGCGCTACGAGCAGCCGTCGGGCGGCGGCTGGCCGGAGGATCGGACCGCCTACATGCCGGCGCCAGGCGCCGCAACGCCCCCGCCGGCCGGCGACGAGACCGTAGTTCAGCCGGTGCGGCCCAAGAGCGAGCCCAAAGCGGCGCCGAAGAAGCCGAAAACCAAGTCCTCTGCAAAGGCTTCGAACAAGCCCGGCAAGCCGTTGTGGATCGGCGCGGCCGCCGCCCTGGCGCTTGGGGCTGTTATCGCCGTGGCGGCGTGGTTGGCAATGCGCGGCGAACCGCAGCCGCCGCCGGTCGCGACCATCACGTATGCGGTTTCTTCGACCCCGACCGGCGCCGCGGTTCGCGTCGACGGTCGCGAAGTCGGCTCGACGCCGGCCTCGTTCGACCTCGATCCCGGCGAGTATCGACTCGAGATCTCGCGGACCGGCTATGCGTTGATTTCTCGCACGGTCTTGATCGGCCCCGACGCGGCGACCAGCTTTGACGCCGCGCTGGAGCCGCTGCCGACCGATCTACGGCTGGTGAGCGACCTCGAATCGAGCGAGGTGACCATCGACGATCAGCCGGCCGGTACGGGAAACGGCGCCCAAGCCCCGGAGATGGTGCAGCTCGAACCGGGTCCGCATCAGATTCGGTTCACCTCGGGCCGGGCCTCGGCCGTCATGACGACCGCAAGCGACCCGGGAGAAATGCCGCGATTGAGCGCACCTCCGACGACCAGCAACCTCAAGGCTGTCGCGATCTCGACGCTTGGAGATCGGGCGGTGATTTACGCGGCCGACGGGGTGCGCGCCGTCGTGGACGGCCAGGAGCGCGGCGTCGTCACTGACGGCCGCCTGGAACTGGCGAGTCTGCAGCCCGGCGTCCGCGAGCTCACGCTCGAGGAGGACTCCTCGAGCCGCACGCTCTTGTTCGAAGTCAGCGCTTCCCCGACGCTCGCCGTATTCCTCTCCTCCGATCGCGACGTAGGCGATCTCTACATCACGGCGAACGAGACCGACGTCCAAGTGCTGATTGACGGCCGGCGGCGCTCCTCGAGCGTACGAAACGGAAAGATCAGGGTTTATAGCGTCCCTACGGGCAGCCGCCGGATTCAGGTGGTGAAAGACGGCTACCGGGTTCAACCCGCGGAGCAGCGGGTCGCCGTCAACAAGGGGGAAATCGCCAACGCAGAATTCCGCCTCGAAAGGATCCCGCAGATCGCCTCGCTCGAGATCGCCGGAGCCGTTCCCGGCACCGAAGTCTTCCTCGACGGGCGGACGATCGGTCGCGTCGGGACGGACGGCGGCTTACAAAAGGGCGACGTGCCGCCGGGCAGCCATCGCATGGAGCTGCGCCGCAAAGGCTATCGTGTCAAGGCATTCGACCAGCAATTCGCTTCCGAGGCGCAGGTGAAACTCGAGGGCGAGCAAGTCCAGCTCGAAATGTCCAAGGGGACGCTGGCCTTCTCGGTGCAGCCCGCCTCGGCGGGTCTCGACGTCGACCCGGCGATCATGGAGGCCGGCTCGTTCCAAGGCCAACGTCGGTTCGATACGATCCCGCCGCGGCTCGAGCTGCAGACCGGGACCTATAACCTGCGCGTAACGGCGCCGGGCTACGATCCCTGGGCCGCCAATCTGCAACTCGGCGACCGGGAGGTCAAGAATATCTCGGTCATCCTGCAGCGCACCGAGTCCGCCCGCCCGACCGGTCAGACTACGTCTTCCGCCGGTCCCATGGACCGCTGGGAGAAAGGCGCCGGCTGGCAAGAGAAGGACGGCTGGTATGTCAAGGCCGGCGCCGCCTTCGTGCCCTACGCCTCGGACGCTGGGCGGGGCACGTTTTCGTTCACCACAAAGCTGCCGAATCCGTTCGGCCCGTTCGGCGGCGGCAAGCCGACCTCCTGGGCCGTCGGCTACAAGGACCGCGCGAATTACTTGCTGATTGAGCTGAACAAGAACAAGCTCACCAAGACGATCGTGCTGGGCGGGCGCAGCGACAAGGTGGACGAGAAGGATCATGGCCTTGATCCCAAGGAAGATCAGAAGATCGAGGTGCTGGTCGAACGCGGCAAGGTGACGACTCGGGCGAACGGAAAAACGATCGACGAGTGGACCATTGAAGGCGCCGGCGAAGGCCGCTTCGCGTTTGTGGTCCCCGCGGGCAAAGAGCTCGAGATCAAGGACTTCAACTACCGGCCTTAGCGGCCGCTTCCGCCGCAGAGCAACCGCTTTTAGTCGAAAAGGCGGATTAGACGCCGCGGCGCCATTCGACGGTCGACCGCAGCCCTTGCTCGAAAGAGACGAGAGGCTCGAAACCCAGCTCGCGCCGCGCCGCTGAGATGTCCGCGAGAGAGTGCCGGACATCGCCGGGCCGATCCGGCCCGTAGACCGGCTTGATCGCCGCTCCGACAGCTTGGCTGGCCGCCCGCCATGCTTGATTCAAAGTGACGCGTTCGCCTCGTCCGCCGTTCAGGACTTTCCCCGCCGCTCCGGCCGCGGTCGCCGACAACACGTTGAGCCGGGCAATGTCGTCGACGTAGATGAAGTCGCGCGATTGCTCGCCGTCGCCGTTGATTGTAGGCGGCGTTCCGGCGAGAGCGCGGTCAGCGAAAACGGAGAGGACACCCGAGTACGTGGAGGACGGGTCTTGGCGGGGACCGAAGACATTGAAGTAGCGCAACGAGACGCCCTCCAGACCGTATGAGCCCTGAAAGCTCTTCAAGAAGCCCTCGCCCGCGAGCTTGTGCGCCGCATAGGGCGACTTTGGGCTGGGCAGCATCGATTCCGTCTTGGGCAGCTCCGGCGAGTCGCCGTACACGGCCGACGACGATGCGAAGACGATGCGCCGGGCCGCGCTCTCGACCGCCGCCCGCAGCACGTTATACGTGCCCGTCACGTTGACCTCGAAGCATAGCTCGGGCTCGTCGATCGACCGCGGCACCGACGCGATCGCCGCCTGATGGAACACGGTGTCGACGCCGTGAAACAACGGCGCCAGCCCGGCGTAGTCTCGGATGTCGATGCGCTCGAGGCGAAGACGCTCGCCAAGACCGGCGAGATTTTCTTCCTTGCCCGAGGCGAATGAGTCGACGACGACCACGCTTTCGACCTCGTCGCGGTCGACCAGAGCGCGAACGATGGCCGAGCCGATGAATCCGGCGCCGCCGGTGACGAGCGCTTTTTTCATCGGTTAGTCGAGTCGCGCAATCTGGTCCCGCAGATAAGCCATCGATTCGTTGACGATGCGTTCGGCGCCGGGCGTGAAGTCAAAGACCTCCATCGAGACCCAGCCCGCGAAGCGGCGGTCCTTCGCCGCTTGCAGCACCGGCTTGAAGTCGTAGCCGCCGCCGGCGCGCGGATAGCTGCCGTCGAGCTCGTTGACGTGAATGTGCCGGATCTTATCCCAGTGGCGCTTGACGAGCTCGGCGTGGGGTTCCTCTTCGTCGATGGCGTTGTGCGAATCGAACATCGTCCGCACATTGGGGCTCCCAATCTCGTCGACGATTCCAGCCGCCTCGTCCAGCGTGACGATGACGTCGCATTGGTCCTGCGGCAACGCCTCGACGCACAACGTGACGCCGTGCGATTCGAGGTCTCCGGCGATCGACTTGACGCCCTCGACGTAGTTGCGCGTCGCCTCCGCGGGGCTGAGGCCCCCGGTCGTCTTGCGCTGGCCGGGCGAACCGAAGACCATCACTCCGCCCGACGCCTGATTCGGGGGGCGAAGATCGGCGCAGAGCTCCACCAGACCGCGTACGTACTCCCAGCTTTGCTTGCGCACCCTTTCGTCGGGCGTAGTCACGTGCAATCCTTGCGGGCCGACCGTGAGCCAGTGCAAGCCGACGAAAGAGAGGCCTTCGCCGACGATGATGTCGCGCACTTCGCGCCGCCGCGCCGCAGGGAGCTGCGTCGCATCGGTCATCAACGTAAACGGAGCGATCTCGATTCCGTCCCAGCCCGCGCGCTTGATTGAGCGGCAAGACTCGGCGAAGTCGGCCGATTCATAGAGTTCGTTGCAGACGGAGAGCCGGAAGGGACCCGTGGGCATGCTTGACGCCAGTGTACCGAACGCCTTCACCGCGGCGCGACCGGCGGCTGCCGGTCATAGCCGTTGCTCGGCGTGAAACATACTCCGGCCTAGGGCTATCCACTGCGCATGGATGACGAGCGTCGATTCGACCCGCTCCGGCGAGCGTCGATTGAGCAATCGCTCGAATGGGTCCGCTCGGCGGGCCGACGCAGCTTCGGGCTGTGGGCGGCCGGGTTTGCTCGTGTTCTCGACGCGGCTCGCCGGCGTCCGAAAACCGCGCTGGGAATAGCGCTCTCCCCGGCGGCGCTCGGATTGGTCGTCGTCGCGGCTGTTTGGATCGCTTCCGGGCGCTACGCCGACATGGTCGAAGCGCGGATCGACGGCGGAGTCTTCGACGCTCCGACGCGGATTTGGTCAGCGCCCGAAATTTGGACTGTCGGAGACGCCCCTGCCTCCGGCGCCCTCGCGCGGAGCGATAAGGGTCTCAGCGTCGAGATCCGAAAGCAGCGCGTCACAAGCATCCGAGAGGGCGAAAAGCGTCTCGAGCGCGCAACGCTACAGCCCGCCTTCGTCACCTACCTGCCGGATGAAAACAGAACGCTGCGGCGCCCCCTGACCGTCGACGATTTTCCGGATTCGCTCGAGAACGCCGTGATCGCAATCGAAGATCATCGCTTCTACGAGCACTCGGGCGTCGACATCAAGCGCACGCTGAAGGCCGTTATGGAAGGCCTCGCCGAGGGGCGCCGCCCGCGCGGCACTTCAACCCTCACGCAGCAACTTGCGCGGGGGCTTTTCTTGACGCCCCAGCAGACATATTCGCGCAAGCTCGCGGAATTCTTGATCGCGTTGCGGCTGGAGCAGCAGTTGAGCAAGCGACAGATCCTCGAAAACTACCTCAACCAGATCTACATGGGACGTTTCGGCGGCTACAACATCGCCGGGATGGCTGAGGCCTCTCGCGTCTACTTCGACCGGGACGTCAGATCTCTCGAGTTGCACCAGGCCGCGCTGCTCGCCGGTCTGCTGCAGCGGCCGAGCTACCTCGATCCGTTTCGCTACCCCCAGCGAGCCGTCAGTCGGCGCAACGCGGTGCTCGACGCCATGCTGGAGTACGGCTATATCGACCGGGCGCAGCGCGACGCCGCCGTCGCAAAGCCTCTAGGCGTGGTTGCGGGTGATGTCGATGACGCAATGGCGCCCTACTTCGTCGATCTCGTCGAGCAGGAATTGAACCGCATCCGCTCCGGCAAGGCTTACAGACGCGGCCTGGAAGTTCGCACGACCATCGACTTGCGATTGCAGCGCGCTGCGCTCAGCGCCGTCGACAGCGGCATGGCGGAGGTCGACAAGCAGTTGGCGAACAAGACGAAAGGACCGGGCGACGGCAAGCGCCCTCAAGTCGCCCTGGTGGCGCTCGATCCGCGGACGGGCGCGGTGAAGGCCTTGATCGGCGGCCGCGACTTCGATCAGTCGCAATTGAATCGAGCGCTCGCGAAGAGGCAGCCGGGGTCGACGTTCAAGCCGTTCGTGTACGCCGCGGCGCTCAACTCCGCTCCCCGGACCGCGGGCGGCGCCTACCTCACGACGGCGACGCCGCTGCTCGATTGGCCGGCGACCTTCCGATTCAAGGACGAGTCCTATCGCCCGGCGAACTACGGTCACGTCGTACGCGGCTATGTCACAGTGCGTGACGCGCTGGTGTATTCGCTCAACATCGCAACCGTAAAGCTGGCGACCGCGGTGGGCTACGACAAAGTCGCCGACATGGCGCATCAAGTCGGTCTGGAGAACGTACGCGCCACGCCCTCCGCGGCATTGGGCGCCTACGAGGTGAGTCCCCTCGAGCTAGCGGCGGCCTACACGGTCTTCGCCAACCAAGGCCGCCGTGTGGAACCTTACTTTGTCGACCAAGTGAGGAATCGCGAGGGGGTGACGTCGTATTCCGCCCTAGTCCAGGCCACGGCGGTCCTCGACCCGCGCGTGGCTTATATCACTACGGACATTCTCGAGGACGTGATGAATCGCGGGACGGCGGCGGGAGTGCGCAGCCGCGGCTATCGGTCGATCGCGGCGGGCAAGACCGGAACCGACGAAGACGGCTGGTTCGTGGGCTTCACGCCCAAACTGCTCTGCTTGGTGTGGGTCGGATTCGACGACAACTCCGACTTGGGCCTCACCGGCGCGGACTCCGCTCTTCCCGTGTGGACGGCGTTTATGAAACAGGCCGAGAAATTCGCTGAATACAAGCCCGACGGCGGGTTTGATAGGCCCGAGGGGATTGAGGAACATTTCGTCGACCCGGAATGGCTGACGACGGAAGATCCCGCAGACTACAACGAGGAACGCTTGGTGCAGTATGTGGAAACGGTCAATGAGGCTGACGCTGAGGTCAAGGACAACGCCGCCGCCGCTGACACGACGGAGATGGAACCCCTTCGCGCACGCTTCAAGCCCCTGCCGCTGAAAGCGCGGATGGAACTGTTCCTCGCGGGTACGGCTCCCGAGGCCCGCGTCCGTTTCCCGGGCTTCAAACTGTTCGCCGTGTTCGGGCAGTAGCGTCCCCGCTGACCTACAATGTCGGCATGACTCGCAGAGACCTTCTCGGGGGCGCTGTAGGTTTGAGCCTCGCCTCCGGACTTCGGGCCCACGATGGCATCCATTCCGTCTTTAACGGCGTGCTGGTCGGCTCGCAGAGCTACAGCTTTCGCGACCGGTCGCTCGACGACGCCGTCAAGGCCTTTCACCAGATCGGCATCGGCGAATGCGAGCTGTGGAGCAACCACATCGAAAATTTGCCCGGGATGAAGCAGCGCAGCCGCGAAGATCTGCGCAACTTCCGCCTCAACGTCGACCTGGCCGAATACGAGAAGGTCCGCGACAAATTCACCGAGGCGGGCGTTGAAATCTACGCCTTTAACTACAGCTTCCGCGACGACTTCACCGACGCTGAGATCGAGCGCGGCTTCGAGATGGCCAAGGCGCTCGGCGCGAAGGTGATTACGGCTTCGTCGAACGTAACGACCGCCAAGCGAGTCGACCCCTTCGCCAAGAAGCACGACATGCTCGTCGGCGTGCACAATCACTCGCGCATCCGCGAAAACGAGTTCGCTACGCCGGACGATTTCGTACGCGCGCGCAAGGGCACGACGCATATCGCCATCAACCTCGATATCGGCCACTTCGTCGGCGCGGGGTTCGACCCGGTCGACTATATCTCGAAGCATCACGACGACATCGTGACGCTGCACATCAAGGACAAGACCAAGGACGACGAGAACGTCGTGTTCGGCCAAGGCGACACGCCGATCGTCGAGACGCTGCACTTGCTGCGCGACAAAAAGTTCCGCATCCCGGCCAATATCGAGTACGAGTACGAGGGCGCGGACACGATCGCCGAAGTGACGAAGTGCTTCGAATACTGCAAGCACGCGCTCGAAAGCTGATTGCCGTCAGAGCGCGCGAAGCTTTAGCTCGCCGACCCCGCCGGCGAGTCAAAAACCATATCCCGCTGATCGCGGCTGAATTCCTGTTTCCACGCGACGAATAAGTCGCGGTACGAGCCGGTCACATAGTCGTCCCGCGAGTAGCCGAGCTCGGCGGCCGTGCGGTCGATCCACTCCGGCGGGCCTTCGAGCTCCATGACGTCGCCGATCGGCGTCTCGTCGACTTCGATCACGCCTGGCTCGCCTTGACGGGTGAAACGCGTGCGGTACTTCTCGTAGACCCAGGCCGGCCGGTACCCGAGCAAGTCGAAGATCCCTTGGAGTTGAGCGGCGTCCGCCGCCTCGGTTTCCCGCTCCTCGCGCACTTTGTGGGGGCCGCCGGGCTGCGCCGGACCTTTTACGGTGACGATGGTCTTGCCGGCGGTCTCGCGGATCCGCAACATCTTGTCAGCCTGCAGCAAGTCGTGCGCGGGCGAGTCGTAGAGCGTGTTGCGTTCGTACTCGCGGCCCTGCGCGATCCAACCCAGGCCGTCGAGCTTCGATAGCAAGCTCGACAGGTCGGCGACCCGCAGCTTGATCTCGATTTCCGGCATTTTCGAGGAAGCTAGCTGCGGCGGTCCACGACCCACTCGGCGATTGACGCCAGCGCCCGGCGGTAGGGCGTTTCGGGCAGAGTCGCCAGCAGCCGGTTGGCGTCGGCGATGAAGTCGGCGGCGCGGCGCCGGACATCGTCGGCCGAGCCGCAGCTCTCGAGGATGCCCGCAATTTCGAGGGCCGAGACGCGCTCGTAGTCGCCCTCGCGGATGACCGTTGCGATGCGCTCGCGATCGTCGGCCGAGCACCCTTCGAGCGCCAGGATCAGCGGCAGAGTCACCTTGCCTTCGCGCAGATCGTTGCCCACCGGCTTGCCCAGCACTTCTTCGGTCGCGTAGAAATCGAGCAGATCGTCGGTGAGCTGGAAGGCCATGCCCAGGTTCCAGCCGTAGTCGCCGCAGGTGCGCTCCAGCTCCGCCGAAGCGCCGGCGGCGATGGCGCCGAAACGCGCACAGACCGAGAACAGGCAGGCGGTCTTGCGGTAGACCAGATCGAGGTATTCCTGCTCGCTGACGTCGATGCGGCCGACCAGCTCGTTCTGCATCAGCTCGCCTTCGACCATCGTTTGGGTCAGCTCGATCAGCAGGTCGAGCAGATGGAAGTTGCGCTCGCGCAACGTCATCTGGAAGGCCTGCATGTAGAGCCAATCGCCGGCGAGGACGCTCGTCTGATTGCCGAAGCGCTGGTTCGTCGAAGGCTTGCCGCGCCGGACCGTCGCCTCGTCGATCACGTCGTCGTGAACGAGCGTCGCCGTATGGACGATTTCGGTGACGGCGCCGAGTCGCACCGCCGCATCGCCGGTGTAGCCGAGCGCGCGGGCGAACAGCAGGACCAGAACCGGCCGGAGCCGTTTGCCTCCGCTCGACTGCAGATGCTGCGAGATGGCGCTGACCGCGTCCATCGAGCAGACCGTGTCGAGCTCGATCGCCTTCTCGACTTTGACGAGGTCGGCGGCGACCAAGGCCAGCACTTCTTCACGAGAAAGAGGCTCGGCGCTCGAGGCTTGCGGCGTGCTGGGAGCGGCCATCAAAAGGTCCAATCAGGACCCCTCAGTGTAGCCTTTCACTCCGACCCCCGCAATCGGAACAGATCGCGGAAGTTGGCGGCGGTACGGGCCGCAAGCCCCTCGAAATCCTCCCCGCGCACCTCCGCGAGGCGCTTGGCGGTCTCGACGACGAAGCGCGGTTCGTTGCGGCGAATCTTGCGGTGCGGCTCGGGCGTCAGGTAGGGCGAATCGGTCTCGACCAGCAGCCGCTCGGACGGGACTTGTTTCGCCGTTTCGCGCAGATCGTCGGAACGGCGGAAGGTCACCATGCCGGCGAATGAGATGTGGAAGCCCAACTCGAGCGACGCCAGCGCCTGCTCGGTATTGCCCGAGAAGCAGTGCATGACGCCGCCGAGGCCGGCCGGCGCCCAGTGGACCCGCAACATGTCGAGCGTATCCTCCCAGGCTTCGCGCGTGTGAATGATGATCGGCTTTCCGAGCTCTTCGGCCAGCGCCATCTGTTCGACGAAGACGCGCTTCTGGGTTTCGCGCGGGGAGAAATCGTAGTGGTAATCGAGGCCGATCTCGCCTAGGGCGAGAACTTTCGGGTTGTTCGCGAGGGCGCGTAGCTCGTCGAGGTAGCCGTCCTTGGCCTTGGCGGCGTCGTGCGGGTGGACGCCCACGGTGGCGTAGACGTCCGGGTAGGCGTCAGCGAGGCGTACCGCGGCGGCCAGGTCGGGAGGTCCGTCGCCGGTCCCGATCGCCAGAAACGCCTCGACGCCGGCCTCGCGGGCGGCGTCGAGCACCGCGTCGCGGTCGTCGTCGAAGGCCTTGCCGTCCAGGTGGCAGTGGGAGTCGATGAGCATGCCTAACCGCCTATCGGACCACAGTCGGCTGTCTGACGCTGACGCTATAATGTCTGACATGACGACACGCATCACCGTTCGGCTGGACGAGAGGTTGCGTAGGGAGCTCGATCGGTACGGGAAGGCGACGGGCAAGTCGCCCTCCGACGCCGTGCGTGAGGCATTGTCGGAATATCTCGGAAAGCGAACATCCTCTGAGACGCTTGCCGATCGGCTACGGCGGTCTGGATTCTTGGGTTGCGTAAAGGGCGGGCCGCGCGATCTGAGCACAAACAAGGACTACATGGAAGGCTTCGGCGAGTGAACCGGCCGATCCTGATCGACACGGGTCCGCTAGTCGCGCTCTGCCGGGCTGACGATTTTCATCACCAGGCGTGCGTCGATGCCGCTTCCGAGCTCGAGGCGACGCCGCTCACATGCTGGCCGTGCATCACCGAAGCGGCTTGGCTGCTCAGGAAGCAGCCGCCGGGGATCGATCGCTTGTTCGCGGAACTCGCTAGCCGGTCGTTCGGAATTCTCGAGATCGATTTGGCCGGCGTTAGACGGATTCGTGAGTTCCTCGAGACTTACCGAAGCTTCGGAGCGCAAGTCGCCGACGCCGCCCTGATCTACCTAGCCGAACGCGAAGGGATCGAAACGATCTTCACGCTGGATCGTCGGGATTTTTCCGTTTATCGCACCAATCGGGGAGCCGCTCTGCGCGTCATACCCGATTCGGCATAGGCGTACGAGCCGCGCAGGCTGACGCCGCAAAGACTCGGACGGATCGCTCGAAAAGGTGGCTTGTCGGAATGCCATCTTCCGCACCTGCCGTCATCCTAGCCGCGCGCCGATCGGCGCATCCTCTAAAAAGCTGACCAGGTAGGGGTGGTGGTCGTCGCCCGAGGCGGCGATGATCATGCCCTGACTCTCGATGCCGCGCATCTTCCGCGGCTTGAGGTTGGCGACGATCGCGACCTTGCGCCCGACCAGCTTGGCCGGATCGTAGACGCCCGCGATACCGGCGCAGATCGAGCGCGGCTCGGCTTCCCCGATGTCGATCGTCAGGTGCAGGAGCTTGTCGGCGTTGGGGTGCTGGCGCGCTTCCTTCACCAGGCCCACGCGCATGTCGACCTTGAAGAAGTCGTCGATCTCGATCTGGGGCGTGTCGATCGTGATCGCTTGCGCCGCGGGAGCGGCCGCGGGCTTGCCTAGAATCTCCGCCTGCTCCACCAAGACCTCCTGCTCGAGCTCCGCCATGCGGTTCACCGTCTTCTCCACATCGAGCCGCGGGAAAACCGCCGTCGCCTCGCCCAGCGTCGTCCCCGCGGCGAGGCCGCCCCACTTGAGATCCGCGAGCTTGACGGCGGCGACTTCGCCCGGCTGTCCCAAGGTCTTCCAGATCCCAGGGATCGAGTCCGGCAGGATCGGGTAGGCCAACGCGCAAGCGATGCGCAGCACTTCGGCCGAGTTGTAGAGCGTCGCCGCGAGCTGCGCCTTCGACTCCTCGTCCTCGGCTCGGGCCAAGTTCCAAGGCTTCTGCTCGACGATGTACTTGTCGACCGCGCCGAGCAGCGCCCAAACGGCCTCGAGCGCTCGCGAAAACTCGAACTTCTCGTAGTGCTTGACCGCCGCCGCGATCGTCTCGGCCGCCTTGGCCGGGAAATCGCCCTCGTGCCCGGCGGGCGCCGCCGGAACCTCGCCGCCGAAATACTTGTGGACCATCGTCACCGTGCGGCTGACGAGGTTGCCCAAGCCGTTCGCCAGGTCGGCGTTGTAGCGGTTGACCAGCGCCTCATACGAGAACGCCCCGTCCTGCCCGAAGTGGATCTCGCGCAGCAGGTAGTAGCGCAGCGCGTCGGCGCCCATCGCCAGGCGAATCGGCTTTGACCGTACGATGTTGCCCTTCGACTTGCTCATCTTCTCTTCCTGGAAGATGAGCCAGCCGTGGGCGTAGATCTTCTTCGGCAGCGGCAACTCCGCGGCCATCAAGAACGCGGGCCAATACACGGCGTGGAAGCGCAGGATCTCCTTGCCGATTACGTGGACGTCGGCCGGCCAGAGCTTCTCCCAATTCTTGCGCCGCTCGCCGTCCTCGCCGTAGCCGATCGCCGACATGTAGGTCGTCAGCGCGTCAAACCAGACGTAGAAGACATGCTCCGCGTCGTCGGGCATCGGGATGCCCCACTTGAGGCTCGAGCGGCTGATCGAGAGGTCTTTGAGGCCGCCCTCGACGAACGAGATCACCTCGTTGCGGCGCGACTCGGGTTCGATGAAGTCAGGCTGGGTGCGATACAGCTCGAGCAGCCGATCCTGGTACTCGGACAGCTTGAAGAAGTAGTTTTCCTCGGTGAGCTCGACCACCTTTTCAGGGTCGAGCTTCTCCGCCTCTTCCTCGGTCACGAACATCTCGTCGGTCACGCTGTATTTGCCGGTGTACGATGCCTTGTAGATCGCGCCGTTTTCCTTGCAGCGGGAAAAGATCTCTTGGACGGCCTTGGCGTGCTTGGGGTCGGTGGTGCGGCGGTAGTAATCGTAGTCGACGCCCAGGTCGTCCCACTCTTGCCGAAAGGCGGCGGAGACGCGGTCGGTGAACTCCTGCGGCGTCCAACCGGCGGCCTTGGCCGACTGCTCCACCTTCTGCCCGTGCTCGTCGGTGCCCGTCGTCAAAAAAGCCTCGTCGCCCATCATGCGCCGGAAACGCTTGATCGTGTCGGCCGCCAACGTCGTGTAGGCGTGCCCGATGTGCGGCGTCGCGTTGACGTAGTAGATGGGAGTCGTGAGGTAGTAAGTCATCGCTTGTCGTCTTCCAGGCGCAGGTACTCGTGGTTAGCCTGCTGCCAGACTTCCTTGAACGGCACGTTGCGCTCGCGCGCGAGCCGCTTGCAGTCTTCGTATTCCGGCGTAAAGGTCGTTTCGTCGCCGCCGCGCGAGGCGACCTTGATACGGACGTCGCCGTAGCGCGTCGAGACGGTGACCCACTCGCGATCGAGCACTCGCCGCTGCGCGGTGTAGGTGCGCAGGCCGAGCGTTGTCGTTTCGGCGAAAAGCAGATCGCCTAGGCGCTCGCGGTCCTGGGGCTCGGCGAGGATGGTGATCGTGTAGCCGGGCCGGTCCTTTTTCATGAAGACCGGCGTCAGCGTGACGTCGAGCGCGCCCGCCTCGAGCAATCGTTCGCGCGCGTAGCCGGCCATTTGCGGGCTCATGTCGTCCACGTTGGCCTCGATCACGGCGATTTCGGTCGCCTCGCTCGCTGCGGCCGATTCCCCGACGACCAGGCGCAGCATGTTGGCGCGATCGGGAAATTCGCGGTCGCCCGCACCGTAGCCGATCGCCTCGATCGCCATTGCGGGCATCGAGCCGAAGCTCTCCGCCAGCGTCGAGACGATCGCCGCGCCGGTCGGCGTGGTCAGCTCCATGGCCGGGCCGTCGACGTAGGTCGGCAGGCCCTTCACGAGCGCCGCCGTCGCGGGCGCGGGAACCGGCATCACGCCGTGCGCCGCCTTGACCGTGCCGCTGCCCAGGTTGAGCGGCGAGCAGTGGATCTTGTCCACGCCCAGCGCCTGGAATCCCACGCAGGCGCCGACGATGTCGACGATCGCGTCGAGCGCGCCCACTTCATGAAAGTGAACCTTCTCGATGTCGACGCCGTGAATCGCCGCCTCGGCCTCGCCCAGACGGCGAAAAATGTCGATCGCCTGCTCGCGAACAGACTCCTCGAGGCCGCTCTCGCCGATGATCTTCTCGATTGTCGACAGCGAGCGGTGATGATGGTCGTGGCCCACTTTCACCTGGAAATCGGTTCCGGTGATGCCCTTGCGGACACACTTTTCGGCGCTCAGCTCGACGCCAGCCAGCTCGAGCTTGGCGATCTCGGCGCGCAGCGCATCGAGGCTCAAGCCGGCGTCGAGCAGCGCGCCGACCAGCATATCCCCGGCGACGCCGGAGAAGCAGTCGAGGTAAGCGATCTTCATGAAAGGGAGCCTGAGTTCCTATTCTGCCGCAACCGAGGCGGCGCTCGCGGCGGGATACCCGGGCGTCGCGCGGATCCGCTCGGCTTGCCACAGGTGCCGACGCTCATGCGCGAGCATGAAGGCCAGCGTGTCTCCGAGACTCAACTTGATGAGCTTGAAGGCTGACATCCGCATCTTCGCGCGCCAAAGGTCGAGGCCGTCGGCGGCCAGCAGGATCTGACGCAAGCGCTTCTTGTCTGCGCGATACTGCGCGACGACCGCGGCGAGCGAAAGCGTGTCCGCCGGAATGAACGGCTTCGGGGCGGGCATTTTTCGTCGAACCGGCGCATCGATCATCCGGATCATCCGGCGGCCCAGCCAGCCGCGCCGCGGAGCTTGCGGGCCTGTCAGTCCCTTACGCCGAGCGCGCTCGACCGCGGCGTCGAGGTCGGGAAAGTACAGGCGGCAGGCGGCGTTGAGGTGTTCGAGGCATTGCACGACGCTCCAACGATTGGCGCCGGGGCGCCAGTTCGCCGCTTCATCTCCAAGGCCCTGCACGAGCGAGTCGACCTGAATCTCGAGCGCGTCAATTTGCCGCTCGAGATCCTGGAGCTCAGGGTTCGCCAAGGCCGCCATGGAAACATTTTCTTCCGAGATTACGGCGGATTCAAGCAGTAGAACGTCGCCTAGCGATTGAACGTTGTCTCGTTGCTGTCGACGTAGCCGATGCGGACGGCCTTGGCGCGCAACTCAACGCCGGGAGGCACGGTCAGCGGTTCCGTGTAGAGCAGCCAACGAGCATCGTCCCCGGGTTCGAACGTGTAGGCGATCGAGGCCTGATCGGGAGACGAGAGCGCGACCTTTTCTCCGCTTTTCGAAACTACGGGCGGCCTCGCGACAGGCCGCTTGTTGTCAGGGAACATGCCTCGCAAGATCTCGGGCTCGGGAATGAGTCCCTTGTCGTCGATCCGCTTCATCCAGGCCGTTAGCGCGTCGCGCATGCGCTGGAGCCGTTCGGCTTGCTCAGGTTCGTCGGCGATGCTGTGCAACTCGTAGGGGTCGACCAGCAGGTCGTAGAGCTCCTCCAGCGGTTTTGTTTCGGCCATGAACGGGGCCGTAAGCTCGTCGAGGCCGTCCTCGTCCTTCAGCCGGCCGAGCTCCTGGTAGATCGGTCCCTGGCTCGGCGTGCGCATGAACTGCACCCAGGGCTTGTGCGACTCGAAATTGCGGATGTACTTGTAGCGCTGATCCCGCACGGCGCGCATCATGTCGAACCGCTCGTCCATGCGATCACGCTCGAAAAAGAGGCGTTCGGGAGCGGGTTCGGTCTGAGGTCCGACGATGACGCGGCCGTGAAAATACGACGGCCGGTCGACGCCCGCCAGAGCCAGCACGGTCGGCGCCAGGTCGAGAAACTGCGCCAGGTCGAGCCGTCTCGAGCCGGGCGCGATATGTCCGGGCCAGCGGATGATCAGAGGCACCTTGACGCCGGAGTCATAGAGCCAGCGCTTGGCGCGCGCCAGCCCGACGCCGTGATCGCCCCAGAAGAAGACCACCGTGTTGTCGCGCAGCCCGGCGTCGTCGATCTCCTGCAGCAGCTCGCCGATGCGCTTGTCCGTAATCGTGATGACGTCGTAGTAGGCGGCCCACGCCTCGCGCACCTTGGGCGTATCGGGATAGTACGGCGGCAGGATCAGCTTGTATGGGTCGTGGATCTTGTTCGCCGGGTCGGCCATGCGCGCGTCGAGTTGGCGGCGGACAGCCCCTTCGTGCGACGAATTGAGGTTGAAAACGGCGAAGAACGGCTGCTCGGGGTCGGGCCGATTCTTCCAATGCGCTTTGTTGCTCGACTCGTCCCAGGCGGTCAGCGGAGCCGGGAAGTTGTAGTCGGTCTTGGCGTTGTTCGTCGTGTAGTAGCCGGCGGCGCGCAGATATTCGGGGAAGGCTTTGACGAAAGCCGGCGGCACGATGTCGGAGCGCATGTTGTGGCTGCCGAGCGAGGCCGGGTACATGCCGGTGATGATGCCCGAGCGCGTCGGCGCGCAAACCGGAGCGTGCGAGAACGCGTTGAGGAAGGTAACGCCCTCTTCAGCGAGGCGCGCGATGTTGGGCGCGTCGGAGAGCAGGTCGTAAGGCGGAACCTCTTGGCCGGTGTCCTCGATGCTGATCCAAAGGATGTTCGGTCGATCTTGTGAGAACGCCGCGAGGGCGCTCAGCAGCAGCAGCAGGAGGACGCGCATTCGGCGAACATCATAGCTCGCCCGGCCCGGATCGCGGCCCCAGGCCCGCCAAGACCGGGGCGATCGCGAAACAAAGAAGGGCTATCAGGTAGAGCGAGCCGGCGAGCGGGTCGCGCTGGGCGATGTAGTCTTCGAGCGCCAGATGGCGCAGCCGCAGCACGAACCACAGCTCGGCGGCGACCATCAGCGCCAGGGCGATCGCCCCCGCTGCCAGCCTTTGTGCGACGGTTTGCAGCTCCCGGCCGGTGCGGGGCCCGAACCATGCGATCACGAGGATCATCAGCGGGATTTCGAGCAGCTCGGCGGTGCGTTCGCCGAAGCGCGGCACGGCCCACAGCGTTCGAATGACGCCGAACACGAATCCGAACCCGAATACGACGACGAAGTATCGCAATGCCGCTCGCCAAACTGCGTGCATGTTCTTGGCGTCTCCTGGTTTGTGCTGAGAGCAATTCCGCTGCCACGAACTCCATCACTCGCCCCGACGGATGTAGGTTGCATCGTCGGAGGCAGCGGTCAGCGAAGCCCGATGACGGCCAACATGCGGCCGGAGCGCTCCCCATCGCGGCGGTAGGAGTGGAATCGTTCAGCGCCCTCGTAGGTGCAAAGTCCGGCGATGTGGATCGCGCGGTCCGGCACTCCGGCTTGCAGCAGTTGCAGACGATTCGCAGCGGTCAGATCGAGGTGCGGTTTCAGCCAGCGGCGGTCTTCGATGACCGCGCCGTCGCAAAACCGCTCAGCGACCTCGCGGCCCACCTCGTAGCGCTCCACTCCGATGCACGGTCCGATGACCGCCTCGAGGCTCTCCGGCGGGGAACCGGCCGCGAGCAAGGCTTCGACGGTCCTAGCCGCGATCCTCCGCGCCGAGCCGCGCCAACCGGCATGGACGGCGGCCACACGGCGGCGCTCGCGGTCGAGCAGCAGCAGCGGCAGGCAATCGGCGGTGCGCACGCCGACCAGCGTGCCGCCTTTGTTCGAATACAATGCGTCGCCTTTGCGATCGGCCGCCCCCTCCTCCGCGGCGGAGTGCACCAGATCGGAGTGGACTTGCCGCAGGGTGACCAGCTTCGCCTCGGGCGCGCCGAAGCGAGCCGCGGCGTCCGCTGGGCCAGGCCGCGTGAAATCGCCCGCCCGCCGCGTCGAGAAACCATGGATGAGCCAGTCGATCTCCGTCCATGGAGTGAAACGGAGTATTTCGTCCGGCGCAAACTCGAAGCTCACCCGCCCTCTCCGAGCAGGCGCTTCAGGTTGCCGCCGAAGATCGCTTTTGCGGCGGCCGCATCCACGCCGATCGTCTCCAGCGCCTGCGCCTGGCGATCGAAGACTTCGCGATTCCAGCCGCGCGGAAAGAAGGACGAGTCCGAGCCGAACAGCAGCCGCTCGGGCCCCAGCACTTGCAGCGCCTTCGAGAACACGTCGACCAGCGTGACCTCGGGCAACAGATACTTTGTCCACGAGTTGCTGCTCGATGTGTCGAGGTAGACGTTGGGGCACGTGTCGGCGACCATTAGCGCTTCGCGAAACATCCCAGCGCCGAAATGAGGCATGACGAAATTGACGCCGGGATACTCGAGCGCCACGCCATACAGGTCGAGCGGGTTCGACAAGCTGAGGTCGAACTTCGACGGCAGGCCCAGCTTCTTGCGCACGCCGACGCTGAGCACGCCCATGTGAACGAACACGAGCGTGCCCTCGCGCTCCGCCGCCAGGTTGTAGATCGACCGCAAACGCTCGTCCCTTACTGAGAACCCGTGCATCGCGGGGAACAAGCACAGGCCTTTCAAGCCCATCTTGTCGAACGCCTTCCAGGCGTGCTCCGCCGCGTTCGACGCCAGCGGATTGAGCATGAAGTAGCCGATGAAGCGCTGCGGCGCCGCGTGCACAACCTCCGCGGCGGAAGGCTCGTCCCCGGGGATGCTCGACATCAAGACCGTCCGCTCGACGCCGTAGCGGTCGAGCTCTTCGATCCAGCGCTTGGCCAGCTCGGCGTTATCGGCGGGCGGGCATTCCCAGCCCAGATCTTCCACCATGCGCTCGACCGGCTCGTCCGAGCCCTTCTGGGCCTTCAAGGTCTCGAAGAACCGGTGGGAGAACAGGTGCGCGTGGGCGTCCCACAGTTCGATCTCTCCCCATTGAGTCTGCATCGTTCACGCAGTATCGCAGCATCGCCGAAGGGGGCGAACATTGACGGCTCACGAGTTGCATCGAATCTCGTCGATCTTCGCTCCTAAGATGAAGTCGCTCTCGGTCAGGCCGCCGATCGTGTGGGTGTAGATGGTGATGTCGACGCGGCCCCAAGCGAGGCACAGATCCGGATGATGCCCTTCGGCTTCCGCCAACTCGCCGACCTGGTTGACGAACGCCAGCCCTGCAGCGAAATCGGGGAAGGTGAACGTCTTCGCGATGCGGCGCTCGTCCACCACCTTCCAGCTCGGAAGCTGCTCGGAGAGCTCGTGCAGCTTCTCACCTTCGAGCGGCGGCACGCCTCCGCGGCACGGAATGCAACTCCTTTTCGTCAGTTCATTGGGCATCGGCTCCCCCTATTCGCGACTCCAGCCTAGGCCAAGAATCGATCCCCCTTCAACAAAGAAAACGCGCCCTAGCCGAAGCTGATCTCGACTCGCGCCGACGGGTCAGCGGCAGGCAACTCAACGTTGCTAAGATCGCCGAACGGAGGTTTTAGATGAGCATTAGCGCACAGTTGCTGCCCGAGCTCGAACATGAGCTGAAAATCACGCGGACCTGCCTCGAGCGCATCCCGGACGACAAGCTCAGTTGGAAGCCGCACCACAAGTCGATGAGCATGGGCGAGTTAGGCTCGCACCTGGCCAACATCCTCGCCTGGGCTCCGATGACGATCGACCAGGATGAGTTCGACGTGGCGCCCCCGGCGGCGAGCCCTTTAAGACGCCGCAAGGCGAATCGGTCGAGCGGATCCTCGCCATCTTCGACGAGAACGCCGCAGCGGCGCGCGCGTCGATCGAAGGAGCCCCCGAAGACGCCTGGATGAAGTCGTGGAGCCTGAAGTCGGGCGGCGCGACGATTTTCACCATGCCGCGCTTGGCGTGCGTGCGCGCATTCATCCTCAAGCACTCCATTCACCACCGGGGTCAATTGAGCGTCTACTTGCGCCTCAACGACGTGCCGGTGCCCCAGATCTACGGACCATCGGCCGATGAGACCCAAATGTAGGCCGCTTGCTCCCCGTTCAGAGGCGCGCCTATACTGAGATTTCGTGATCGCTCGACTCCATCACGGCCATCCGCACGTTCGCTAGCGAACGCCGGCCGCATTTTGGAATCGACGCAAGAAGAGATCAACCCAAAGTGAACCCGCCGGCGCGAGCCGCGCGGGTTTTTTGCTTGTTAAGTACGGAAGAGGATCATGCTGCAACTCGATTTTGAGAAGACCGGGGGGCTGATTCCCGCGGTGATACAGGACGTCGAGGACGGCCGTATCTTGATGGTCGGCTTCATGAACGAGCTGGCCTTCGAGAAGACCGTCGAAACCGGCAAAGTGACGTTCTGGAGCCGCACGCGGAACGCCTTGTGGACCAAGGGCGTCAGCTCGGGCCACTACCTGGTCGTCAAGGAAATTCAGACCGATTGCGACGCCGACACCCTCGTCATCAAGGCCGAATCTCTCGGTCCGGGGGTTTGCCATAATGGCTACCGGAGCTGCTTCTACCGCCGGTTGGAGAACGGCCAGTGGGCGACCTTCGAGGAGCAGACCTACGATCCCAAGGCGGTTTACAAGAAGTAGGCGTTCGGCCCGCCGCACGCGAATCGATTCTCGCTTTTTGGCATGTTGCGAATCCTGAACAGCTCGCAGAAAGCCGACATCGACGTCCTGTTCGGGCGCCGCTCGGCGCGCCTGGAGGAGGCGGAGGCGGTCGTGCGTCCGATCCTCGCAGCGGTGCGCGAGCGGGGGGACGCCGCTCTGGTCGAATACGCCCGCAAATTCGACCGCCTCGAAGGCGACACGGTGCGCGTCGCGCCGCGGACGATCAAGGCCGCGGCCGAGGCTTTGCCCGCCGATTTCCGGGACGCCGTGCGGGCGGCGAGCGAGCAGATTCGCGCCTACGCCGAGTTGCAGCTCCCTAAAGCCTGGAGCAAGCAAGTCGGCGAAGGCGTCCGGCTCGGTCAACTGGTACGGCCGCTCGATTCGATCGGAGCTTATATTCCAGGCGGGCGCTATCCGCTGCCGTCGACGCTGATGATGACCGCGATTCCAGCGCAAGTCGCGGGAGTCAAGACCGTGTCCGTCGCCTCGCCGGGACCGAGCGCCGAGACGCTGGGGACCGCGGGCCTGCTGGGCGTTCAGAACGTTTTTCAGATGGGCGGCGCACAGGCGATTGCGGCGTTCGCCTTCGGCACCGAGACCGTACCGCGCGCCCAGCGCATCGTCGGTCCCGGAAACATCTATGTCGCCGCCGCGAAGAAGCTTCTGGCGGGCGAGGTCGGCATCGACTTCGTCGCCGGTCCGACCGAGATCCTGCTCATCTCCGCCGTCGGCGACCCCCGCCACTTGGCCGCCGACATGCTGGCGCAGGCCGAGCACGACGTCGACGCCGCCGCCATTCTGCTGACGACTTCGCGCGAACACGCCGAACGCGTCGCCGCCGAGGTCGAGCGTCAGCTCGCGGCGCTGCCCACCGCGGGCGTCGCCAAGCGATCCATCGCCGACAACAGCGCCGTCGTTGTCTGTGAAACCCTGGACGAGGCCTGCGAGATCTCAAACCTCTTCGCGCCCGAGCACCTGTCGATTCAGGATGCGTCGTTGCTCGACAGGATTCAGAACGCGGGCAGCGTCTTTATCGGAACCTACAGTCCGGAAGCCGCCGGCGACTACGCCTCGGGCCCGAATCACGTACTGCCCACAGGCGGCGTCGCCGCTCTGCGGGGCGGCCTCTCGATCTTGGATTACGTGAAAGTGATCTCGGTGCAGGAGCTCGACAGGGAAGGCTTGCGGCGGCTGGCGCCGGCGATCACCCGGCTGGCGCGCGCCGAAGGACTCGAAGGGCACGCGCGGTCGGTGGAGGTGCGGCTTGCTTGAAACGAAGATTCAGCCGCCCGAGCCGCGGCGGGCCATCACGAAGATGCTGGCGTACGTTCCGCCGACAGCGAGCCGGCAAGGCAAGCAGCGCTTCGACTTCAACGAGAATACCCGCGGCTGCTCTCCCAAGGTCATCGCGAAGCTGCGCAAGATCGCGACCGCCGATTTTCTTTCGATCTACCCGGAGTACGAAGCGGCGCGGGTGCGGATGGCCGAGTTTTACGGCATCGGACCCGAGCAGCTCATGTTCTCGGACGGCACCGACGAAGGGATTCACATCTTGGTGCAGACCTTCGTCGAGTCCGGCGACCAGGTCGTGATGCCGTGGCCGACCTTCCCGATGTTTCGCTTCTATACGCAGGTGGCGGGCGCCAAGCCGGTGAAGGTGCAATATCGTCGGCCGGAGCTCGACTTTCCGCTCGACGAGCTGCTCGCGGCGATCACGCCGAGCACGCGCGCGGTCATTGTCGCCAATCCCAACAACCCCACGGGCGGCGCGATCGGGCTCGACGCGATCGAAACGATCTTGAGCCGCGCTTCCGGCGCGGCGGTGCTGATCGACGAAGCCTACTTTGAGTTCTACGGCGTGACGGCCCTCGAGTTGCTCCCGCGCTACCCCAACCTGTTCATCAGCCGCACGTTCTCGAAAGCGTACGGACTAGCGGGCTTGCGCGTGGGCTGCGTCATCTCGTCGCCTGAAAACATCGCCGCGATGCGCAAGGGGCAGTCGCCTTACAGCGTGAACGCGATCGGCATCCAGTGCGCCCTGACCGCGATTGAAGACCAGCAGTACATGCAGGCCTATGTGGACGAGGTGCTCGAGGCGCGCGTCGATCTTTGCGCGGCGCTCGAGCGGCTCGGCGTCAAGTTCCATCCGAGTCAGTCGAACTTCGTCTTGGCTCACTTCGGCGACGACGACAAGCGCATTTGCCGCGAGATGCGCGAACGCGGCATGCTGCTGCGGCCGCGCGGCAAGGAGATCCCCGGCACGGTTCGCATCACGATCGGCGACAAGAGCCAAACGGCCGCGTTGATCGCCGCCCTGGAGAAGACGCTCGCGTGAAGAGGCTGATCATTTTCGACATCGACGGCGTCTTGATCGACTCGACCGAATCGTTCCGCCGCGCCGCGATCGAGGTGGTCGAGATGTTCACCGGCGAGGCGACGACGCTCGAGCGCATCGCGGAGATCAAGAACGAAGGCGGCTACAACAACGACGCCGATATCGCGCTGCGGCTCATCCACGAGGCCGGCTATCCGGAAGTGACTCGCGAGGAAGTCATGCGCGCGGGAGAGCCCTTGTTCATGGGCGCGGACGGCGCGTGGAGCGGGCTGATGCGCCACGAGCGCTGGCTGCCCGCAGAGGGGCTGCTGGAACGGCTGGCCGCGCGCGCGGAGTTGTCCGTCTTTACCGGGCGCGGTCCCAGCGCGACGCTGCACAGCCTCGGGCGATTCGCGCCCCAAGTCGCGTTCGATCCGATCATGACCAGCGATCTGGTCGAGAACCAAAAGCCCGCGCCCGACGGGCTGCTCAAGATTCTCGAGCGCAAGCCCGGCTGCGATCCGATCTTCGTCGGAGACATCGTCGACGACGCGCGCGCGGCGCGCGCCGCCGGCGTCTCATTCATCGGCGTGACCGCTCCGGACGCCTACCATCGCCAAGCGACCGTCGATCTGCTGCTTGCCGAAGGCGCGCGGGCGGTCGTCGCGCACGTCAACGAAATCGAGGAGCTGGTCTGATGGCGCGCAAAGGAAACGTCGAGCGCATCACCAAGGAGACGCAGATCCGCGCCGCGCTCACGATCGAGGGCAAGGGGCGCTATCAAGTCTCGACCGGCATCCGCTTCTTCGACCACATGCTCGAGCTGTTCGCCAAGCACGGCGGCTTCGACCTCGAGATCGACGCCAAAGGCGATCTCGACGTCGACCAGCACCACACGGTCGAAGATGTCGGCATCGCGCTCGGGCAGTGCTTCGCACAAGCGCTCGGCGACCGTAAAGGCATCAACCGCGCCGGGTATTTCGTGATGCCGATGGACGAAACCCTGGCGGTCGTGGCGGTCGATCTGAGCGGCCGGCCGGCGCTGGTCTACCACGCGCCGACGCGCTTCAAGCGTGTCGGCGACCTCGAGACCGAGATGCTGCACGAGTTTTTCGACGGCTTCGTGGTGCACTGCGGCGCGAACCTGCACGCGCGCGTGCTGTACGGCCGCTCGAACCACCACAAGATCGAGGCGATCTTCAAATGCTTCGGCCGCGCCATGCGCTTCGCGTGCTCGACCGATGCGCGCCTGAAGGATCAACTGCCGAGCACGAAGGGTTTGCTCGAAGGGGCGCGAGCGTCTTGATCGCAATCTTCGATTACGGCGCCGGCAACTTGCGTTCGGTCGAGAACACGCTAGCCGCGATCAGCGTCGAGTACGAGATCGTCAACGACAGCGACGGCCTGCGGCGGGCGGAGAAAATCATCCTGCCCGGCGTCGGACATTTCGGCCAACTGCTGCGCGCGCTCGACAACTTGGGCGTGCGCGCCGCTCTACGCGAGCGCATCGAGGCGGGCGTGCCGTTCTTGGGGATCTGCTTGGGATTGCAGGCGCTGTTCGAATCAAGCGAAGAGGCGCCCGAGCTCGAGGGTCTGGGCGTCTTTCCCGGCCGCGTCGTACGTTTCCCGAAGAATCTCACGGTTCCGCAGATGGGCTGGAACAAGCTGCAGCCGCAGGACTCTCCGCCGCTGCTCGCGGGCATCGGCGACGAACCGTACGTCTACTTCGCGAACAGCTATTACGTGCCGGCGGAGACGGCGGGCGACCACGCCGCCGCGATCTGCGACTACCAAGGCGTAAGGCTGACTGCGGCGCTCGAGTCCGGCAACATCCGCGGCGTGCAGTTCCACCCCGAGAAGTCGAGCGTGATAGGTCAGCGCATTGTAAAGAACTTCTTAGGGACAAGATGACCGACGCAAGTGCGATTGGCGAGGCGAGAGCGAACCGAGCCCTGGGCGTGTGCTCAGGCTCCAGCGTCCCCTCCGTCCGCAATCCATTCCGAACCGCCCGTCTTGTCCCTTGGCCCCTGTCCCTTCTTGTCCCTGATCCCGAGTCCCTCGCAAGGCCATGCTGACCAAACGCATCATTCCCTGCCTCGACGTCAAAGCCGGCCGCGTAGTCAAGGGCGTCAACTTCGTCGGGCTGCGCGACGCCGGGGACCCAGTCGAGCTGAGCGACCGCTACAACCTCGACGGCGCCGACGAGTTGGTTTTCCTCGACATCACGGCTTCGAGCGACCGCCGCGACATCATGATCGATGTCGTCGAGCGCACGGCCCGCAAGGTCTTCATCCCGCTGACGGTGGGCGGCGGCATTCGCTCGATCGTCGACGCGCGAAACATCCTCGTCGTCGGGGCGGATAAGGTTTCCGTCAATACGGCCGCGGTGCACCGGCCGGAGCTGATCACGGAGCTGTCGAACGAGTTCGGCGCCCAGGCGACCGTGCTTGCCGTCGACGCCCGCCGGATGGGACCGGCGAAGTGGAATGTTTTCATCTACGGTGGGCGCGAGGACACCGGGATCGACGCCGTTGAGTGGGCGCACAAGGGCGAGCAATGCGGCGCCGGCGAGATTCTCCTGACCTCGATGGACGCCGACGGCACCCAAGCCGGCTTCGATTGCGCTTTGACCCGTGAGATTGCGCGCGCCACCAGCATCCCCGTCATCGCCAGCGGCGGCGGCGGCAAGCCCGAAGATTTCGTGCGCGTGCTGACCGAGGGCGAGGCCGACGCGGCTCTGGCGGCGTCTATCTTCCACTACGGCACCTACACGGTCGACGACCTCAAGGAGCTGCTCGACAAGGAAGGCATCGCCGTGCGCCCCCGCGCCGCGGTCAAGGCCTGAGCATCTGACGGTCCTCTGAAAATGGCCCACCTTTTCTACGACCTCGACTTCACCGTCTCGGTCTTCATCGTCAACGCCGGGCGCGTCTTGCTGGTGCATCACAAGAAGCTCCAAAAATGGCTGCCGGTCGGCGGCCACGTCGAGATCGGCGAGAACCCGGAGCAAGCGGCCTTGAGGGAAGCGCTCGAGGAGAGCGGGCTGGAAATCGAGCTGATCGGCGCGCGTCCGCCTCGAGAGTTCCCCGGCACGACGATCCTCACCGCTCCCGCGTACCTGGACGTGCACGACATCGCCGGAGACCACCGCCACGTCGGAATGATCTACTTCGCGCGCTCGGAGCGAGCTGAAACGCGGTTGGCCGAGGCGGAGCATCACGACATTCGCTGGTTTACCCCCGGTGAGCTCGCGGACCCCGCATGGAGAGTGCCGGAGGCGATTCAGTTCTACGCCGGCGAGGCGCTGGCCCGGCTCGAAGGATCCGCGGCATGATCATCCCCTGCATCGACCTGCAACAGCGCAAGGTCGTCCAGCTCATCCAGGGCGACAAGAAGGCGCTGGAAGGGGCGCCGCCGCTCGAAATGCTCGAGCGCTTCAAGGAATTTCCCGTGATTCAGGTGATCGATCTGGACGCCGCCATGGGGCGCGGCTCGAACGACGATATCGTCAGCGACTTGGCGAGGCGAGCCCGCACGCGGGTCGGCGGCGGCGTGCGCACCCTCGCGCGCGCTCGGGCGCTGATCGACGCGGGAGCGGAAAAAGTCATCGTCGGCACGTCCGCCTACGCGGAAGGCGACATCAATCGAGCGTTCCTGGAAGAGCTGGACCGCGAGATCGGGCGCGAGAAGATTCTGCTGGCGCTCGATTCCAAGGGCGGCCGCATCGTCGTCAAGGGCTGGAAGGAGTCGATAAACCTGACTGCGGAGCAGGCGATTCGCAGACTGGAGCCGTATTGCGGCGGCTTTCTGTGCACCTATGTCGACAAGGAAGGGATGCTGCAGGGCACCGATCTGGAATGGTTCTCGCGGCTCCGCCAGGGCACCGATCATGAACTCACCGCCGCGGGCGGGATTACGACCTTGGACGACGTGCGCCGGCTGGCCGAGATGAGAATTCACTCCGCGCTGGGCATGGCGATCTATACCGGCAGGCTCGACCTGGGTGAATTGGCGCGTCTCAATCGCGACGTGAACTGGTAGGTCGCCCTTGCGGGGCGCTGCGGTCGACCCAGTGCCGCCGGGGCGATAACGCCCCGGCTCGTCGTTACTCTCTGGGAATCGCCTTAGCGCCGGGAGCGCTTGACTTCCGTCTCGCGAGACGCTTCCTCGAGGGCCGCCATTTCCTCCTGGCAGGAGATGCAGTAGCGCGCCCACGGCACGGCTTCCAGCCGCTTGGTGGAGATCGGCTCGTCGCACTCCATGCACTGACCGTAGGAGCCGTCCTCGACCCGCTCCAACGCCTCTTGCACTTCGCGCAAAAGCGCCACGTCGATGCTGTTGCGGTTCAAGAAGATCCACTCCTCGTGGCTCTGAACCGGCAGATCTTCGAGGTTCTGAGTCTGCTCGCCGATCAATGCCTTGCCGGCGCGCGACCCCTTCAGGTTCTCGCGGATCTCATCCGCCTTCTCTTCCAGTGCCGTCTGAAAACGTCCCACTTGCGCTTTCGTCAGACCTTTTATTGCGGTCGCCATCTTCTCACCTCACACTTACCTGCCTATATTCCTCAGGCAGGCTCTATCTTTATCGTCCTAGGTCCGGTCTACACTTAGGCAGACTCTGCGTTTGCACGAAGAATTCCACTTACACTTCGAACTCCGCAGACCCGGCGTAGTACCAGCCTTGCTTAGAACTCATGGACGCAACCAAGCGCCCTTCTGTTGCAATGGAGTTCAGGCTTTTTCTTCTGCGAGGCGGGAACTCGCTGCCCGAACAATAGCAACGAGTATAGAGCCAAAGTCCGGGGCTGGCAAGAAGAAAATTCACCACCTTGCGGTGGGGACTCATTTCGTCCGTTTCCCCGTCGCTCTCCAGGTTCGCCACAGGAAGGTAAGACGCAGTAGGGACCCTAAAAGATTCACGGGTGAAGCAAAATATTTGTTCGGAGGGGCGGCCGTTTACGGTTGTAACGGCCACCCGAGACCAGCGGCCCGAATGCGTATATTAGGTAGGTTGCTCGCTGGAGCAGAGGGGATGGCCCGCCCGTAACCTTTACCCGCCGGTCGGCGAACGCAAAGAATGTGGCGTGCGCGACTTTAGCGGTTGATCTGTTCGGGCGGCCTTTGACCGTGAAGACCACCGAAACCAGCGCCGCGGCGAGGCCTATGGCGACGGACGCCGAGCGCCTCGAGCGGCTTATGGTCGGCTATCAGGCGGCGGACGCCGAGGCGACGACCGAGCTCGTGCGCCACGTGTCGCCGATGCTGTTGCGGTTTCTCGCCGGTCCCCTGCAGACGCGGGCGATCGCGGAAGACATGCTCCAGGATTGCTGGCTGCGCATCCATCGTGCGCGGCATACGTACAGGCCTGGGAGCCCCGTCCTGCCCTGGGTGTTCGCGATCGCGCGGCACACGCGGATTGACGCGTACCGCCGACGCCGCCAGATCGATTCCCGCGAGTTGGCCGCCGAAAATCTGGAAACCACCGCGCCGGGCAGCGTCTTGCAGCCCGATGCGGCGCGCTTCGATATTTGGAAGCTGGTCCGGCGGCTACCCGAGAGCCAGCAGGAAGTGGTGCGGATGCTCAAGGTTTCGGGCATGAGCCTGGAGGAGGTCGCGCGGGCGACCGGGACGACCGTGGGAGCGGTCAAGCAAAAGGCGCATCGGGCGTATGGCAAGTTGCGCGATCTGTTGACTTCGGAGTCGGGCGGCGTGGCGGCAGGATGAACGGGAAGCCCAGCGATATCGAACGCCGACTGCGCGATCTGCTCGCCGACGCGCCGGAGAAGGCCGAAGTGTCGGCCGAAACAACCGCGCGCATCGAGCGGGGGTTGCTCGAAAGCCTGCAGCCGGTGCGTCCGCTGCCCAGCCGCGAAATGTTGACGCTCGGCTTTTTCTTGATCTTTCTTGCGGTCGCGGCCGCTCTTGCCGCGGTCGTGGGTTTCAAGGGCGGCCGCCGCCAAGACCACGGCGCAAGTGGCGGCCATGGCGAGTGTGGCCCTGGGCTGGGCGTTGCTCACGGCCGCCTCCTTGAGCGGCGAAATTGTTCCGGGTGACAAGCGGATTGTCAGTCCTGGTCTGATGCTGGGCGGGTTGGCCGCCGTTGGGGCGGCGCTGCTGGCCTCGTTATTCCCCTGGAGCGGCGGTCTTGCCGGCACGTGGGAGTGTTTCAGGGCCGGCCTCGCCTTTTCGGTTCCGGCGGCCGGTCTGGTTTATCTTCTGGCGCGCCGCGGCGCCCCGATGGCCTGGGCCGCGGCCGGAGCAAGCGCCGGGTTGCTTGCCGGGCTGGCCGGCATGGCCGTTTTGGATCTCGCATGTGCAATACCGGGAGCGCTTCACATCGCCGTCGGCCATTTGGGAGTGCCGCTGGCCTGCGCCGGGCTGGGTTATCTGACGGGCAAGGTTTTGCTCCGTAGGCGGCTACTGGTGTCAAGCTAATGCAAGCTCTGTTCCCAAAAACGTTACCGCGGGTTCTGACGGCCTTGCTCGCCGCGACAATCATGGCGTCCGCTCAATCCGAACACATCGAAACCGGTCCCGAGGTCGGCGAGCGGATTCCCGCCTTTCAAGCCGTCGATCAAAACGGCAAGACCCGTTCGTTCGACGACCTGAAAGGGCCGAACGGGCTGCTGCTGCTGTTTTACCGCTCGGCCGATTGGTGACCGTACTGCAAGGGCCAGCTCGTGCAGCTGGAAAACAAGCGTCAGGAGCTCGAGAAACAAGGCATCGCCGTCGCGGCGATCAGCTATGACTCCGTCGCGGTTCTCAACAACTTCGCCAAGCGCAAAGGCGTTCACTACCCGCTGCTCTCCGACACCGGCTCGAAGATCATTCGGGCGTTCGGCATTCTCAACGACACGGTGCCGGAGGACGACAAGCAGTTCTACGGCATTCCGAACCCGGGCGAATATTTGCTGGACCCCAGCGGCGTCGTGAAATCGAAGTTCTTCGAAGACAACATCCGCGACCGCTTTACGGCCGGCACGCTGCTGGTGCGACAAGGAGCGAGCCCGAGCGGCAAGACGGCGCGCACGATCGAGGCCGATCACCTGACCGTCACTTCGTGGGTCAGCGACGATGTCGTGTTCGGCGGCAACCGTTTCGCTCTGGCGCTCGAAATCGACCTGCCGGATAAGATGCACGTCTACGCGCCGGGCGTCGAGGGTTACATTCCAATCGAATGGACGATGGATGAGGCCGATCAGCTTACCGTCTACGACGCTGAATATCCCGAGCCCGAGATGCTGCACCTGCCGGCGATCAATGAGACCGTTCCGGTCTACCAAGGCAAGTTCCGGATCGTGCGCGACGTGATGATCGGCCAGCCGCAGGACATCGCGCACTTGCTCGACTCCGAGGGGAACGTCGTTCTCAAAGGCGAATTGCGCTACCAGGCCTGCGACGACAAGGTCTGCTACATCCCTCAGACCGTGCCGCTGGTGTTCTCGGTGAAGCTCGGCGAGCATGACCGCACGCGCGTCCCCGAAGCGCTGCGGAAGATCGACTGACGCGAGCCGCTTAGCCCACTTCGGCGTTGGCGCGCTCGAGCAAGGCGCGCATGTAGGCGATGCAGTAGGCGGTTCCGGCGCGGTGGATCTCTTCGTCGCCGACCAGGGCGGGCACGTGGTCGGGCATGACGGCTCCCGAGAAGCGGACTTTGCGCAGGTCGCGCATGACCGCGTAGAGGTCGACGTAGCCTTCGTCGGGGAAGGTTTCCGTGAAGTTCGGCAGCGGCCCGCTGACGGCGCGAAAGTGCACTTCGGCGATTTTGCCGCGACCGCCGAAATCCTCGATCATCTCGAAGACGTCCTTGCCCATTTTGTCGCCGCCTTCAGACCACGTGCCGACGCAGAACGTCAGCGCCCAGTGCGGCGCGCCCTTGCCCTCGATCGTTTCGGCGATCTTCTCCGCCCGCGCGTAGCCGTCGTAGTGCACGAACATCTTGCCGACGCCGTTCATCGTTGCCAGCGGCGGATCGTCGGGGTGCAGCGCCATGCGGACCCCGGCTTCCTTGGCGACCGGCAGGGCGGCCTTCATGAAGTAGGCGTAGCACTTCCAGATTTCCTCGACGGGATACTCGCGCTCGAAGCGCCGCTTCTCAACGCCGTTGCGAAAGTCGGCCAGCTTGAATTCGCGAGTTTGATAGCCGCGATCAGCCATGACCATCTTGGTCGTGTATGTGTTCGCCGGATGAAAATCGTAGCTCGCGACCGGAATGCCGAGCTTGCCGCAGTTGCGCAGAAAGGCGTTGTAGCGCTCAATGTACTGGTCGCGGCCGGGCCTGCCGAGCTGCACGTCGATCTCGCGGTAGGAGTAGTTAACGCCCGAGTGGATGCGCATGCCGTAGTCGGCGTAGCGCTTCTGGATGCCGGCCATGTAGTCGAGGTCGACGTTGTCATCGTCGAAGCGGATGCGCGCCCACTTGAGGCCGATCTGCTTGAGGAAGCGCAGATCGTCGTCGGAGATCCGGCTCGGCAGCCGGCGGCAGATTTTGGCGTTCGTCGGATCGTTCTCGGCGATGGCGGAGAGCAAGGCCGGAGCGGCTGCGGCGAGGGGCAAGCTGAGAAAGGTGCGGCGGTTGGCTGACATGGCGGCGTTTATGATAATGCAGTCCGTTCGCGCTCGGTCGCGGCGCGCGGAAAATCGGCCGTCGAGGCCGCTCATACAGGCTCTTTCCTCCCAGGCTCATTGGGGTTCGGCTTACCCTGATAATCATGTCCACTCCGCTGCCGGCGCTGCGTCTCGAGCTCGACATCATGCCGTCGCCGTTGGCCGATCGGCCGGGCCTGCTGATGCGCGACCCGCACCGCTACAGCGAACAAACAGTGATCGTCCCGCCGCTGCTGGCGCGCGCCCTGCCGCTGTTCGACGGTGAGCACACCGATCTGGACTTGCGCGCCTACTTGACCGAAGCCACCGGCGAGATCGCGGTGGGCGACGTCGCCAAGCACTTCGTCGACACCCTCGAGCAAGGCGGCTTCCTCGAATCGGAGACGTTCGTCCGCCTGCGCGACGCCAAGCACAAGGCTTTTCACGACGCGCCGGAGAAGGCGCCGGCGCACGCGGGCGCGGCTTATCCGGATGAACCCGAAGCCCTCACCTCGCAGATGCGCGAATGGGGCGCGGAGATGAACGGGGCGGGCGGCGACGGACGCCTCGTCGCGCTGGCCGCCCCTCACGTCAGCCCCGAAGGCGGCTATCAGAGCTACGCCGCGGCGTACAACCGCCTGCGTCCGGAGCACGCCTCAAAGACGTTTGTCATCCTGGGCACGTCGCACTACGGCGAGAGCGAGCGCTGGGGACTTACGCGCAAAGCCTACAGCACGCCCCTCGGCGCGCTCGAGACCGACCAGGAGATCGTCGACCGTCTCGCCAAGGCGGCGCCGGGCGCCGTCGAGATGGAGGATTACTGCCATGCCTCCGAGCACTCGATCGAGTTCCAGACGCTGTACTTGCAACACATGCTGGGTCCGCACCTGCCGCCGGGCGAGCGCCTGCGCGCCGCGCCGATTCTCTGCGGCGGCCTCGCCGACAGCCTGATCAGCGGCAAGCCGGCCGAGACGAACGACGACGTACGCGCCTTCTTCGAAGCCCTGGGCGAGTTGGCCGAACAGCGCGACGATCTGATCTTTGTGCTCGGCATCGACCTAGCTCACATCGGGCGCCGCTACGGCGACGCCTTCGAGGCCGTCGCCGAGGAGGGCTATCTGACCGAGGTCCGCCAGCGCGACGAAAAGCGCCTAGCCGCCGTCGCTTCCGGCGACCTCGCAGCATACTTCGCCCTGCTGCGGCCCCATCACGACGACCTGCGCTGGTGCGGTTACGGGCCGCTCTACACGTTCCTGGCGAGCGTTAAAGGCTTTCGCGGCGAGGTCTTGAGCTACGAGCAGTGGAACATCGACGAGCAGTCGGTCGTCAGCTTCACGGGGATGGAGTTCCGCGCCTAGAACAGCGCCCTAGAACACCGCGCCTAAAATGATGCCGGCTCGCGCAACGCCCGGCGCAACTGCATCAGAAACGCCTCCCGCGGGATCTCCTCGGCCCCCATTCGCAGGGTGAACGGGTTCGCCACCTGCACGTCGAACAGCGTGAAGCCGCGCCCCCGCAGATGGTCCGCCAGGCTGACCAGCGCGACCTTCGAGGCGTCCGCCTGGCGGTGGAACATCGATTCGCCCGCGAACGCCCCGCCGACCGCAACGCCGTAGATCCCGCCGACCAGCCGTCCCTCACGCCAGACCTCCACGCTGTGGGCGTAGCCGGCGCGGTGGAAGTTGTCATACGCATCGATCAGCGTGCGATCGATCCACGACGACCTTGGCTGGCCTGCCCGCGGCTCCGCGCAAGCGGCGACCACTTCGAGAAAGGCGGCGTTGCGGGTGACCTCGAAGCGGCCCTGGCGCAGCTTCCGCTCAAGGCTCCGCGAGACGTGCGGCGCGTTCGCCAGGTCGAATACCGCACGGGGATCGGGCGACCACCAGGTAACGGGGTCCGCCGACCAGGGAAACAGTCCTCTGGAATAGGCTTCCAGCAGCCGATCGACGGACAGCCCGCCGCCAACCGCGACGAGTCCGTCCGGCAAGGCTGTGCACGGGTCCGGCAGCGGATCTTGGGGGCCGACGATCGGAATCGGGAACGGCGACGCCACCGGGAGCCGCTAGACGACTTCGTTGAGCTTGCGCATGGCCGTCGGAAACTCGTTGATGTTCGTCTTCAACACTTCCGAGGCCAAGGTCAGATACAAGTCGCCGACCGTGCCGGTGATGCGGGTATGCAGGCCGGTCTTCATGCCGCGGGCATGGCCGGCGAGAATCAGCGCAAGACCGCTGTTCTTGTGCGCGTTCGCTTCGGCGTGCTCGTGAGCCATCACCAGCAAGGTGTGGTCGAGCACCGTGCCGTCGCCCTCGGGCATCGCCTTGAGCTTGGCGACCAAGTAGGCGAGCTCCTCGATGTGCCAGCGGTTGATGTCGCGCATGATGCGCTGGCCTTCCGCCGTCTCGACGTCGCCGTGGGTGTACTCGTGGTGCCGTTGCGAGGTGTGGCCAAGCCAGGGGAAGCGCGACAGGCCTTGGCACTTGGTGAGCATGTAGCTGGCCACGCGCGTCTGCCCTGAGGCCAGCGCGTGCACCAGCAGGTCGGACTGGAGCTTGGCGATGCGCGGCCAGTCCTTGAGGTCGCCGCCTTCGGGCGGACGCTCGACGACCTGGTTGTACTCCGGCGGCAGGCTGGCGACCGAGCGTTCGACGTCGCGCACCGACGCCAAGTACTCGTCCACGCGCTGCTGGTCGACCTTCCCGAGGTTGCCCTTGAGCGAGGTCGCGTCGTCGCGAACGGCGTCGAGGATACTCTTCTTGCGCGAGATCCAGTGCTCGTCCTTGGTGCCGAACAAGCGGTCGAACAGCCGCTGCGGCAGCATCTCCGGCGGCAGCGGGCGGTCGCGGTCGGCCCAGCTCATGTTGCGCTGCACGGACTCGCCGAACGACTCCTGACAGACGCCGATCTGCAGCGAGCGGAAGCGCGTGTCGCGGCCGATCTCGCGAGCCAGGACCTGATCGAACGACGGTCCGCCGGCGCCGCGGCCGGTGAACGACGTTCCCGACATCAGCGCGCTCATCGAGCGGTGATGGTCGTTGCCGGGACCGGGCAGACGGGCGGCCGGGCTGTCGAGCCCCGAGATGATGTGAACGTCTTGCTTGAACGGCGCGAGCGGGCGCAGGCAGGGCGTGAACTCGAAGTTCTCGCCCGTTTCGCGCGGAATCCAGTAGCGCTCGACGATGCCGTTGCCGTTGAACCAAAGCACGAACCGCGAAGGAATCGCCCGCGCGCCCGTCTCGGTCGTAGCGGCCAGCGCCGTACCGTTCGGGTTAAACATGGCGTCGAGCGCCGGCAACCCGACGCGCACCGCCGCGCCGGCTAGACCGACTCCGCGGAGGAATGTGCGACGGGATTGTTTTCTGGCGTTCGGCATGTGTCTTCGAGTTCGACGCCGTTAGGTTTGGCCTCCCAAAAAGGCCTGCGACGTCACGATAGAGATTATAAGCTCCTGGAATCGATAACGCGAGTCCTGGAACGCCTTCAGGGCGCCTGTCGATCGCGTCACGGTCGGCGAATGTTTCCGATCTTCCCATCGCGTAGCGGAACAGTTGTTTCACCACGCATTTCTGGCAGCCTTCGTCGTTCGCGAGCACCTGGCCGAGCTCTTTCGGCGACGTAAAGCTGGAATTTTTGATGCCGACGACCTCGGCCGTAGGGTCGATCTCGAGCTGATATTCCGTCGTCTCGGTCTTGAGCTTGCGCTGCTGTTCGTCGCGCGTCGGCGGAATCTTGATTTCCTGGGTCGCGCGGTACTGGCCGATCGCGTCGAAGTGCTCGAGCCCGAAGCCGATCGGGTCGATCAGGCGGTGGCAGCTCGAGCACGATTCGCTGGACAAATGGACGCTCAGGCGTTCGCGGTTCGTCATCGGCTTGGCGTCGCTTAGCGGCGGCAAGGCGGCGTTGACGCCCGGCGGCGGCGGCGGCACCGCCTGACACAAGAAGTGCTCGCGCACGAACAGCCCGCGCTCGGTCGGCGAGCTGTCGGACGGCTTCGACGTCAGCGTCAGGAAGGTCCCCTGCCCCAGCACGCCGGAGCGCGAGGAATCCGGCGGCAGCTCGACGCGCGCAAACGGCTCGGCCGGCGCCGGCAGCTTGTAAATCCCCGCGAGCTGCGAGTCGACGAACGTGTAGTCCGCCGTGAAGAACTCCATGAAGTCCTGGTCGTTCCAGACCAAATGCTGGAACAGGCGACGCGTCTCCTCGACCATCGCAGAGGCCAGCTCGGAGCTGAAGTTGGGGTAGTATTTGCGGTCGCGGATGGTGTTGAGGGCGCGATCGAAGCGCATCCACTGCGACAGGAACTCGTTCATCGAGCGCTTGGCGCGGGGGTCGTCGAGCATCTTGCGCGCCGCGCGCTCGACCTGCGGCGCGGTTGTCAGCTCGCCTTGCTCCGCCAGACCGAGCAGCCATTCGTCGGGGACGGTGTCCCACAGCAAGAAGCTGAGCTTCGAGGCGTTTTCGTAGGCCTGCCAAGGCCCGCCGGCGCCGTACTCGGCGCGCATGAGGAAGTTCGGCGACTGCAGCATCGCCTCGACGGTCACGGCCGCGCCGGCGAGAAAGTCGTTCTGGTCCTTGGCGACGGCGGCTGCAAGGCCGAGGTAGCGTTGCGCCTCTTCGTCGGTGATCGGACGGCGGAACGCTCGCAGGCCGAATGAGCGGACGAACTTCTCGAGGCAAGCGGCGTCGGCGGCGCTCGGAATACTCGCACGGGATCAGATGGTTCTGATCGCCGCCGCGGAAGGCGTTGGTCGCGACCTTTTCCGCCGCCGCCGAGTAGGCTTCCATCAGCAGCGGCGAGGTCGATTGGCCGTGCGACTGATTTTTGAACCCGTTGATGAAGTCTTCTTGCGGGAAATTATCCGCCGGGCGGCTCAGCTCGCCGACCAGGTCGCGCACGGCGTTGTTGTATTGCGAATTCGTCAGCCGTCGAACCGTCAGCGCCTGCTTCGGGTTCGCTTCCGCTTTGGCGACCTGCGGTCCCGCGGCGAGCTGTTCCGCGCTCATGCCGGCGAGGTGGTTGACCCAGCTCACCAGGATCTTTTCTTCCGGGCTGCCCTGCTTGATGCGCTCCCCGCCGGGATGCTTGCCGCGGTTGGTCGGCATCAGGTAGAGCAGCGACGCCATGGGATCGTCGTGATTGACGACCACTGCCAGGCTGCGGCCGAAAGCGGCGATCTGTTCCGGCGTCGCTTGATCCGGCGGAAATTCAAAGCGCGTGCCCGACGCTACGCCGTTGTCGTTGTGGCACATGTGGCACTGCGCCTGGCGCATGACCGGGTACAGCTTTTGCGTGAAGAACGCGTCGTCGACCGGCTCGGCGGCAACGGCAGTCAGGGCGGTTAAAGCGATTAGCAGGGTTGAAAAGGCAAGCCGCATCGACGGGTCTTATTGTAACGCCGGCTCGGATGACCCCATATTTCTAAAAACAAAAGTGTTGAGTCTCGGCGCGCACTGCGCTACATTGCTCGGCGTGAGCGCCTTCGGGACTCTCGACCAGGCTCCGCCGCATCAGCCGGCGCTGCCGCAGACTCTGCCCGAATGGGCCCTCGAGTTGATTTCGGCGGCGGCGCTGTTGCTGCAGTGGGGGCTCGTCTCCGTGGCGTTCCTCGACCTGCCTGCCGAGGTTCCGAAACATTTCGACGCCGCCGGCCAACCCGACGCCTGGGGGCCGCGCATAATGGTCTGGCTGCTGCCGATCATCAACCTCGCCGTTTACGGGCTGTTGGGCTTTGTCAGCCGCAAGCCGCACGTCTCGAACCTGCCGATCGAGGTCACGCCGCGCAACGCCGATCGCATCTACCGGCTCGTGCGCTTCCAGACCGTCTGGCTCAAGGCCTTTATCACGGGCCTGTTGGCCTATATGTCGTGGCGCACCATCGAAAAGGCGCAAGGGTCCGACATCGGCCTCGGGAGCGCGTTTTTGCCCGTCACGGTCGTGGGCGTGAGCATCGTCTTGGCGTGGTTCTATGTCAAGGTGCGTCAAGCCCAGAATGAACGCTGATCCGCCGGCGGTCCTCGTTCGCGCTACCACGCCCGCTGACCTCGACTATGTGCTGCGGCTTGAAGGCGACCCTCACAACGCCCGGTTCATCACACCCTGGAGTCGCGACCGCCACGCACAGGCCATCGAGGTCGCCGACGAGCGCCACTTTCTCTTCCTCGGTGCGGATTCCAGGGAGCCTGCGGGCTTTCTGCTGTTCGCCGGTCTCCTGAGTCCTCATGCCCGGCTCGAGCTGCGGCGCATCGTCAGCGACCGCCCGAGCCGCGGCTACGGCCGCGCGGCGCTACGCTGGGCGAAGCGCTGGGCGTTCGAGATGCAGGGCGCGCACCGGCTGTGGCTGGACGTCAAGACGTTTAACACGGTCGCGCGAAGTCTGTACACGAGCGAAGGATTCGTGGAAGAGGGGACTCTTCGCGAGTGTGAGAAAGGCTCGGAAGGGTGCGAGTCCCTCGTGTTGATGTCGATGCTCGAGCGCGAATATCGAAATCGAGAGAACCGTGAAGATCACCAAAGTTGAAGCGATCTATCTGCGCATGGGCCGCGTCCGCGAGTTGTGCGACTCGGGCCAAGATGCGCTCGTCGTGCGCGTCCACACCGACGCCGGCGTCACCGGCGTCGGCGAGGTCGACTCCAACCCGCTCGCCGCCAAGGGCGCGATCGAGGGCCCGTTCTCGCACACGACCGCCTGCGGCTTCGGTGAACTGATCCTCGGCGAAGACCCCTTCGAAACCGAAAAGATCTGGCGCAAGATGTACCGCGGCAACATTTACGGCGGCCGTCGCGGGGTCGGCTTCCACGCCATGAGCGGCATCGACATCGCGCTGTGGGACATCAAAGGCAAGGCCCTCGGCATGCCCGTCTGGAAGCTGCTTGGCGGCGGCTTCCACAAACAGATCCGCCCGTACGCCAGCGCCCTGTGGGGAGAGACGCCCGACGCCACGCGCGAGCTGGCGCAGCGCTACGTCGACCGCGGCTTCACGGCGGTCAAGTTCGGCTGGGATCCGATGGGCCGCGACGCCGAGACCGACGTGGCGCTGGTGCGCGAGGCGCGCAAGGGTCTGGGCGACAAGAATACGCTGCTTGTCGACGCGGGCCTCGTCTGGGACGCCAAGACGGCGATCCAGCGTGCCAACGCGTTCGCCGAATACGACATCGGCTGGCTCGAAGAACCGCTCGAGCCGGACGACTACGAGGGCTACCGCAAGCTCTCCGAGGCGGTCGACGTTCACATCGCCGCCGGCGAGGAGGAGAGCGGCCGCCAATCGTTCGTCGAGCTGATGGACCGCGGCAAGGTCGACATCATCCAGGTCGATCTGACCCGCTGCGGCGGCTTCACCGAAGCCATGAAGATCGCGGCCTTGGCCGAGGACCGCGGCGTGCGCGTGGTCAACCACGGCTTCACGACCTACATCAACGTCGCGGCGGCGCTGCATTTCTTGAACGCCCTGCCGCGCTCGTTCCTTTGCGAGTTCGTCGCGGAGGAGGAAACGACGCTGCGCGACGAGGTGACACGCGAGAGGATCGAAGCCGTCGACGGCATGGTGACCATGCCCGACGCGCCGGGCCTAGGCGTCGAGCTCAACGAAGAGGCGCTCGAGAAGTACGCCGTGGTCTGAGTTGAGACGAGCCCGGGCTCGCAAGGGCCCAGGTCTGGTCCTCTCGCCCCGTGCAACGCAGGATCGGCGCCCCACGTAGAATCGAACACGGGTGAGTCACAGACGGCGCATGTTCGTTTTCGCGGCGCTGCTGGCGCTCGGGGGCGCCGGCGTGGCCCTGACCGTCTGGCTCCAGACCCGCCGGGCCGTCGAGGGGAGCGCCGCGGAAGCCGAGCAATCGAGCCGCATCGCCTTTCGCCGCGTCGCCGTCACGGGCCGCGTCGAGGGCTTCGAGCCGATCCTCGCCGATCCCGAGTACACCCGCGCCGCCTGGTTCGCGGGCGACCTCTGGCTCGCCGGGGCCGGCGGCGTCGCGCGCTATAGCGCCAACGGCTCGCTGAAGCGCCAATGGATCGTCGGCGCCGACCTGCCCCCGGCGCGCATCAGCGGGCTCGCGGCGGGCCTCCTCCCTGACGGCGGCGACCAGGCGCTCTATGCCGCGACCGCGGGCGAGGGCCTGCTGATCATCCGCAACGACGGCGCAATGGAACAGCTCCGCGCCGACACGCCCGAGGAGCGCGACCTGACCGCCGTGCTGCCGCTCGCGACCGGCGACGTCCTGCTTGGCACGCAGCATCGCGGCGTCTTGCGCTGGTCGGGCGAGCGCCTGTCGCGCTTCCATCCGCAGCTCGCCGAACAGCACATCACCGCGCTAGCCGGAGAAGAGGGCGATCTGTGGATCGGCACGCAGCAGAGCGGTCTGCTCCACCGCGCCGGCGGACGCCTCACGACGGTCGCCGAAGAAAGCCCCATTTTCGACGTCGTCCGGGCGGGCGAGGGCGCCTACGCGGCCACGGCCCTCGGAGTTCTCGAGTTCGAAGGCGACCGCATGAGCCGCCGTCTCGCCGAAGGTTTTCTGGTCCAAACGCTCGACGCCGCTGCCGACGCTCTCGCCGCCGGAACCCTCGACGAAGGCCTCGTAGAAATCCCGCTCGAGGGCCGCCGCCCCTTGCGGCCGACGGCCGACGTCTCCGGCGGTCCCCAAACCGTCACCCAAGTCCTGCGAGTCGACGGCCAACTCCTGGCGCTCGCACCCGACGGCCTCTACCGCCGCGCCGCATCCGGCGCGTGGGAACGCGTCGTCACGCCGCCCGACGCGCCCCTCCGCGACCGCAACATCTCCGCGTTACACCTCGACGACGACGGTCGCCTGTGGGTCGGCTACTTCGACCGCGGCCTCGACGTCATCCGCGGCGCCGAGCGCATCGCCGCGATCGAAACCGACCGCATCTTCTGCGTCAACCGCATCAAGTCGGCCGGCGACGGCGTCACCGCCGTGGCGACGGCGAACGGCCTCGCCATGGTCGACGACGCCGCGCGCGTGCGGCAATTTCTCACCAAGGACGACGGCCTGCTCGCCTCGCACGTCACCGATTTGGTCGCCGCGCCCAGCGGCCTCACGCTGGCGACTCCGGCCGGGCTGACCTTTCTCGAGCCCACCGGGCCGAAGAGCCTTTACGCGTTTCAAGGCCTCGTCAACAATCACGTCTACGCCCTCGGCCGACAAGGCGAACACCTGTTCGCGGGCACGCTGGGCGGCGTGTCGATCGTCGACGGCGGCGCGGTCGCGAACAGCTTTACCACGGCCAACTCGCCGCTGCAGGCGAACTGGATCACCGCCTTCGCCGAGCTCGGCGGCGCGATCTTCATCGGCGCCTACGGCGGCGGCGTGGTGCGCTTCGACGGCAAGCGCGAATGGAAGACATACGCCGAATTGGCCGGCGTCGAGATCAACCCCAACGCCATGGTCGCAGGCGCTCACACCGTCTACGCCGGGGGTTTGGAGCGCGGCTTGCTTATCTACCGGCCGGAAGCCGAGCGATGGGATACTGTGACGACGGGTCTGCCATCGTCTAACGTCACCGCGCTCGAATACGCCGCAGGCATGCTCTACGTAGGCACGGACAACGGGCTCGTGAAGGTCGCCGAAGAGAAACTTCTCGCCGGGGGCGGAAGCTAGTGCGGCGATTCTTCCGGATTTTTTTCATAAGTGCGTGGATTTTCCCGGCCCTTTTGCGTCCGGACGCCGGCGTGCTGATCCCTTCCGGCGTCGACCAGCCCGATGCGCGCAAGCTGTCGCTCGAGAGCATGCAGGTCGACGTGAAGATCGACAACGGCGTCGCTCGCGTTGCGATCCGCCAGATCTTCGCGAGCCACGAAGGATCGGTTCAGGAAGGCGAGTGGGTTTTCGCCTTGCCGGCCGAAGCGGCGGTTTCGGACTTTGCGGTCTGGGATGACGTCACGCGCATCCCCGGCGTGATCCTCGAGCGCCGCCGCGCCGAACAGATCTACGAGAGCCTCAAGGCGCAAGCGATCGACCCGGGTCTGTTGCGCCAAGGCGAGTACGGCGCCGAAGAAGCTCGTCGCGGCACGGTGTTCTCGGCCAAGGTGACGCCGATCCCCGGCTACGGCTTCAAGCGGGTCGAGTTTGAATACCACCAGCGGCTCGACGTCGAGAACCTGCGCACTCACTTTGCGATTCCACTGCGGCCCGACGCATATCAACAGCAGACGGCCAAGCGCTTTTCCATTCGCCTCGAGCTCGATTCGGGCTTGCCGCTGTCGGACTTTCAAGTTGCGAGCAAGGCATATCCGCTCGAGATCGTCGAACAGACCGACTCGCGCGTCGTCGCGACGTTCGAAGGCGGAAACGTGCCTTTCAGCGAAGACCTCGCCGTCGAATACGGGCTCAACCCGGCTTCCGGCATTTCGCTAGACGTGCTGACCTACCGCGACCCCAACCCCGACGCGGCCGCACGTCACCGCCAAAGCGCCTCCGGAACCCGAGGACCCGCCGGGCTACTTCATGGCCTCGGCGCTGACGGCGCCGCAAGCGCCGGCCGCGGGCGCTGCCGCCCCCGGGCGAACGGTGGTTGCGTTGTTCGACGCCTCGCTGTCGATGCAATGGGAAAAGCTCGACCGCAGCTTCCGCGCGCTGGAGTCGCTGCTGCTCGGGCTGCGGCCGAGCGACCGCTTCAACGTCATCGTCTTCAACTCCGATGTCGCGGCCTTCCAGCCCGCCCTGCAACCGGCCGATCGCGCAACCGTCGAACGCGCGCTCGCCTTCGTGCGCACGCAGCGCATTCGCGGCGGCACCAATCTGGCGGCGGCCTGGCGCGCCGGGGCCGCGCAGCTTGCGGGCGTCCAGGGCGAGGCGTACCTGGTCCACTTGACCGACGCCGGAGCCACCGCCGAAGCGGTCGCCAACTCACGCCTGGCGAACCTCTATGAGCAGGCGATCGCCGGACTGCCGCAACGCCCGCGCAGCTTCGCGTTCGCCGTCGGAGACGACGCCAACCTGCCGCTGCTGCGCATGATCACCGGCGCCGACGGCGTGCTGACGCACGTGCGTTCGACCGAGCCGATCGACTTCAAGCTCAATGCCTTCCTGGGCAAGATCGGGCGAACGCCCTTGCGCGACCTGTCACTCTCATTCGCGCCGGGCGAGGCGTTCGACATGGTCTACGAGGTCGGGACGGGCTGGTTCGCGGGCTCGGTCGCGCGCTGGGTCGGACGCTACCTGACGCCCGGCGTCAACGCGGTGTTCACAGCCGCCGGCGGCGGCCAAACCGCGCAGGCCCGCGTGACGCTGCCCGCCGACAACCAGGACCACCCCGACGTGCCGCGCGAGTGGGCGCGGGCGCGCGTCGACGCTCTACTCGCCAAGATCGAGCGCGAGGGCGAGGACGCCGCGTCGATCGACGAGATCATCTACTGGTCGAAGAAGTTCAAGTTCGTCACGCCGTATACGTCGTTCCTGGCCGCGCCGCGCTCGCTGCTGCGGCCGCGCGTGATCCGTCCCGGCGACCCGGTGCTGCGCGTGCGCACCGATCCGGCGATCGTTCACGTGACCGCGCTGTTCCCGTTCGGCCTCGTCAAGCAGCTTCGCTACCTGGACGACGAAGACATCTGGCAGACGCGCTTCCTCGCGCCCAAGGACACCCCCGACGGCAGTCACACGGTGCGGCTGATCCTGCGCGACCGGCAGGGCCGCGTCTTCAACGAAGAGAAAACGTTCCTCGTCGCGAGCAAGCCGCCGACCGTTCGCGCACATCTCGAGCGGCGCAACTACCGGCCGGGCGAGCAGGTGGAGCTCGAGGTCAGCGCCAGCCGATCGACGCGCACGCTCACGGCGCGGCTCTACGGCGCGCCGCCGGTTTCGCTGCACTGGAATCCGGCGGTCGGCTATAACACCGGTTCGCTGGTGATTCCCGACCTGCCGGCAGGCGAATACAAGCTGCGCCTGACGGCCGAGGATTTCGCGCATAACATCGGCGTCGAGGAGGTGACCCTTGCGGTGGCGCCGTAGCCTCTTCGCAGCCGTCGTCGCCTTGGTCGCCTTGACCGCGGCGCGGGCCAGTCTGCCCGACTGGGTGCGCTATGCCCGCGACAACCTCGAGGCGGTGTTCTTCCGCGAGGTCGAGCTGCCCGGCGGCGCGGTTCCGTCGCGACGGCCGCCGCGCGAGACGCGCGAACTGCTGGGCGAGCGCATCCAAGCCCAGCCCGATGCGGCCGATCTGTATGCGCTGCGAGCGCACGAGGCCGAGCGCGCGCTCGACATGGTCGCCGCACAAAGCGACTGGCGCGAATACGCCGCCCGGGTCGACGACCCCGCCGTCGGCCAGCTCGCCCTGGCTGACTTCTACAACCGGCGCTTGCAAGCGCCTGAGGAAGTCGAAGCCTTGCTGGCCGTCGGCCGCAGCCCGGCCCCGGACTCCGAACGCTTCACGCCCGCGCAGAGCCAGCGGTCTTGGCTCGCCTTCGAGCGCATTCTCAAGACCGCCGACGAGCAGGCGCTCGACGACGACGTCCGCCGCAACGCCTACACGGCGTGGCTGTCGCGCTACCCCGGCCAGCCGGACGTCTACCAGCGCTACCTGATGTTTTTGACCAGCCGCGGCGACTTCGGCGCCGCCGAGCAATTAGTCGGCGACTATGAGGCGGCCTTGCCCGGCGACGTTGTGTACCCGGTGCAAGCCCGCGCACGAATCGCTGCGGCTCGCGACGGCGCCGCCGCGGCTTCCGCGCTGCTCGAGCAAGCCTTCGAGCCGTTGTGGCCGCCGCAGTTGCTGTCAACCTACTTCGACCAGCTCCAGAACGCCGACCGCCTCCGCGCACGGCTCGACGAAGCCCGCGCCGCCGTCGCCGCCGATCCCGACGATCTGCGCTCGCGGGCCTGGCTGTTCCACTACTACCGCCGCCAGGGCGACCCCGCAGCCGCGATCGCCGAGTTGCAGCAGCATCTGGCATCGAAGGAGCAGCGCGGCGCCGCTTGGACTCCCGACGACCTCGCCGCCGTTGGCGAGCTGTTCGCCCAAGCCGGCGCGGTCGCCGACGCGGCGCGCTGCCGCTACGCGCTCTACAGCCTGCCCGCCGCGACGCCCGCCCACCGCGAAGCCGCGCTGGCCGGGCTCATCAGCCTGCTGCTCGATTCGCCGGATCAGCCGATCACCTTCGCCGCCGGCGACTTCTCGTTCTACCAAGACATCGCGACGATGGACGACGGCCCCGGCTTTCTGAACGGCATCCTCTCGCTCGCGCTCAACTCGCAGGGGGTGCCGTGGCAGTGGAACAACGAGAAGGCCGCCGCCGACCCGTATCTCAAGCGCGCTCGCGCGATCGAGCTGCTCGGGCGCTTCGACGCGGAATTCCCGCAATCGCCGCGCCGCGCCGACCTGCGCGCGCAGGCGATCGAGACGTTCGCGCTCTACGGCGACGACGAAGCCGTCGTACGCGAAGGCGAGCGCTTCCTCTCCGACTTCTCCGACCACCCCCGGCGCAGCAACGTGCAGCTCCTCATCGCCGAGGCTTACGCGCGACAGGACCGCGTCGACGACGAGTTCGCCGTCTACCGGCGATTGCTCGACGAGTTGGCCCAGCGAGCAGACGGCGTGCCGCTCGGGCCGGGCACGCTGGCCGAGCAGCTTGGCGCCGTCCGTACGGGTCCGCAAGCGTCGTTGGGCGCGCGGTCGCCCGAGTATGCGCGCGTGCTCGACCGCTATGTGGCGCGGCTGGCGGCGATGAATCGCCTCGACGACGCCATTCGCGTGCAAGTCGAGCAAATCGCGCGCAATCCCGACGATCCCGGGCTCTACGAACGCCTGGCCGGCTTTCTCGAAGTCAATGGCCTGTCGGAGCGCGTCGAGCAGGTCTATCGCCAGGCTATGGATCATTTCCAGGAGCCTTCGTGGACCGACAAGCTGGCGCGCTGGTACTTGCGCCGGCAGCGCGCGGCCGACCTCGAGAGGATTTCGCGTGAGGCGGTCGATGCGTTCGCGGGCGCCGAGCTCGAGGACTACTTTCAGAGCGTGGTCGGCGGCGCGGTCGGCTTCGACGTGCGGCTCTATATTCGGCTGAACCAATACGCCCTCGAGCGCTTTCCGCACAACCTGACTTTCGTGCGGAATTTGATCAACGCATACCGCCGGCCCGACACGCGCGATCCGGCGGCCGAGGAGAGGCTACTGCGGCGGCATTGGTTCTACGCCGACGATCTGCGCGCCCAGTTCTTCGCCCTGTTGACGCGCACGAATCGGCTCGAAAGCGAGCTGGCGCAGCTCGAGCGGACGCTCAATCCCAATCAATCGACCTGGAACCAGGCGGCGCGCGACAACACCGCCGGCGTGCTCGTGGTCGCCGAGGGCAAGGCCTGGAAATGCGACTACGAGGGCGCCGCTCCGGCCGCGCTGGCGCTGACCGCCGATACGCCGACCGACCAGCCGCTGGCGACTCGCGCCGCGGCGCTGCATCGTTCGCTTGCGGCCTACGATCCGGTCGACACCGACATCTCCGTCTCGATCACGCAGGCGCTTTGGAACCACGACCCGGCCGACATCGACCGCTTGGCGCTCATCGGCGACACCCTCGCCGACCGCGATCTTTACGGGCAAGCCGAAGACTACTGGCGGCGAATGCCGGAAGCCAAGCCGGGCGACCCGCAAGGCTATCTGGCCGCGGCGACCGTCTTCTGGGACTACTTTTTCTTCGACGAAGCCTTGCAGCAGCTCAGCGAAGGCCGCACCAAGCTCTCGCGGCCCGCGCTCTACGCCTACGAAGCGGGCGCGATCCACGAGGGGCTCAACGAGCCGAACGCCGCCATCGCGGAGTACCTGCAAGGCGCGCTGGCGGAGCCGACCGACTACCAGGCGCGCGGCCGGCTGGTGACGCTGGCCAAGCGCGAGGGCTACCGCGACGCGATCGAGCAGGCGACGGCGCGCCTGGTCGCCGGCAAGTCGCCCTCGGTCGCGGCCGTCAATTTGCGCGTGAACGTGCTCGACTCGCAGCAGCGCCGCGATGACATGGAAGCCTTCTTGATCGATCTCGCCGATCGCACCGACTCGCGTACGTTGATCGACGAAGTCGAGCGCCTCGGCCGCAACTGGGCGCTCGCGCCCGTGCGCGTGGCGGCTCTGGAGCGGCGCATCGAGCTGACCCAGGATCCGGTGGAGTCGCTGCGCCTGCGCCTCGAGCTCGTCAGCTTGCACGAGTCGCGGGGCCATGGCGATCAGGCCGAGCAGGTAAGTGCGTCGGTTTACCGTGACGCCGACCACATTCTCGGCGTCGTACGCAGCCGCGTGGACTTCTTGTGGCGGCATGACCAGCGCGCCAAGGCCATCGACACGCTGCTCGAGGCCGCCGCGGGCCGCCTACCCCGAGCTGGCCGGCGAGTTTCGCTTCGAAGCCGCCAACAAAGCCATCGAGAGCGCAAGCTACGACCAAGCGCGCGAGCTGCTGCGGGCGCTGCTCGAGAGCAAGCCGTTCGAGCCGCGCTACATCGCCGCCATGGCCGACTCGTTCGCGCGCGAGGACCGCGACGCCGACCTGCGGACGTTTTACGAAGAGCAGCTTCAAGCCGCGCAACAAGCGGACCTGTCGGCCGACCGCAAGCGCGACGTTGTCGCGAGCCTGCGCCGCGGCCTGATCCCGGCGCTCGAGCGGCTGGGCGATCACGCCGCCGTCGTCGACCAGTACATCGAGCTGATCAACCGCTTCCCCGAAGACGAGAGCCTGACCGCCGAAGCCGCCTACTACGCCGCCGACCACGGCCAGGCTGATCGGCTGGTCGCCTACTACGAGCGCACGTCGAACGAGTCGCCGCGCGACGTGCGCTACCACCGCGTGCTGGCGCGCATCGATACGCATCTCGAGCGCTATCCGGCGGCGGTCGAAGCGTACGGCAAGGCGATCGACGTGCGTCCCGACAGCGTCGAGCTGTGGCGCGAGCGAACGCAGCTTCAAGAGCGCCTGCTGCGCTGGGATGAGGCGGGCGCAGGCTACGAGAAACTCTATGAGCTGACCTACGAGGAACCGCAATGGATGGAGCGCATCGCGCGCATCCGCGTCCGCCAAGGACGCGTCGACGAGGCGCGGTCGGCGCTCGAGAAGGCCCTCATCGAGAACCGCCCCGAGCGCCCGCAGAACTTCTTCGCCGCGGCGAGCCGGCTGCGCGAGTGGGGGCTGCCCGACGACGCGCTGGTCTATGCGGTGCGCGGCGTGGGGCTGGCGGGAGATCGCTTGGTGCTCGACGAGAACGCCGGCGCGACGCTGTACCTCGAGCTGATGGCCGAGCAGCGCAGGCTCGCCGAAGGCATCGACCGCGTGCGCCAGTCGCGGCCGAGTGAGGCGAACGACTTCTGGATCTACCGCTTCGAAAGTGCGCTCGCCGGAGCCCTGCAACGCGCTCGCGAGCTGTATACGCCGGAAGAGCGCGTCGATCTCGCCGCCGAACTCGACCGCGTCTACCAAGGCGCAAATCCGGCCGAACGCGAACAAGCGCTGTTGCCCGCGGTCCGCGCGGCCGGCCTCGCTTCGGTCGAGGCCGATTGGCTTGCGCGCAGCCTGCGTGACAATCCCGCCATCGGGAATTGGATGAGCGTGCGGCAGCGCCTGATCGAGTTGCAAAGCGCGCGCATGCAGCACGCCGAGCTAGGCCGGCAGCTCGAGGCGCATTGGCAAGCGCATCCGACGCGCAATCAACAGCGTCATCTGCTCAACGAGGCCGCGGAAGCCTACCGCATCGCCGGTCTGACCGATGACGAGTTCCGCGTGCTCGAGGCTGCGGGCGGAAGCGCCTGGGAGGAGCGCTATTACGAGCTGCTGCTCGAACGCAATCCCGACCGCCTCGTCGCGCTGAGCCGCGACCGTTCGCGCGCCGCCGAGTACGCCGAGCTGCGCGGCGACGCCGAAATCGCCTCTCGCGCCGTCGACTCCTACGGCGCTCGCCGCACGACGGCCTGGAGGCGCGCGTACCAGGCGCTGACCGGGCTGTTCCACTCGAGCGCGGACGAGCGCTACAACGACGCCTTCCAGAGTGCGCTGGGCGGCGGCACGATCGGCGAGCGCGTCGGCCAAGCCGTCGACCGCGATCAGCGGCTCGCCGGCGACGTCTGGTTCTACTACGGCGCGCGCTTCGGCGAATATCGCGCGATCACCAATCGCCCCGACGCCGACGACTACCTGCCCGCGGAGGTCGAGAACGTGCCCGCGCGCGCCTCCGGCTACTTCGAGCTGGGCGAGCGGTACGCCGACTTCAACAATCCCGATCAAGCGGCGGCCAATTATCGGCTGGCGCTCGAGCTGAACGAAGGCGATCCGCGGCCGCACGCGCGCCTGGCGTCGATCGCATTGGCCGCGGGCCGCCGCGACGAAGCGCTCGACCACTGGCGCCAGGCGCTCGCCGGCTACTCGTCGCGCGTTCAGCGGGGCACGTTCGGCCCCGAGTTTTGGAACGAGGCCGAGACGCTGTTCGCGACGCTCAATAACGCCAACGCGTTCGGTGAACTCCAAAGCGACGTCGAGACGCTGCTGCGGACCTACGTCAAGCGCAACGGATACTACCGCACGGGCGAGCTGCTGGAGGCCGCCTTCAACAACGGCATGCCGCTCGCGGAGTTGCTCGCGCTCGAATCCGACGCGCCCGACCCGATCGGCTTTCTCGGCGTGTTCGCGGACGCCGGCTGGCTGAGCGACGGCGAGCGCGCCCGCGCCTACGAGCGGGTCATCGCCAAGGCGCAGCAACAGCTCGACGCCCTGCCCGAGGAGCAGCGCTACTACCCGCGCGAGCAGCTCAACGAGTGGCGCTTCCGGCAGCTCGAGTTTCTGCTCGACCGCGACGACGTGGCCGCCGCCCGCACGGCGCTCGAAGCCGCCGGGAATGACTTCGCGGCGACGCTGGCGGCGCAGCGCACGCCCTTGTGGCTGCGCCTCGCCGCGCTGACCGGCCGGATCGACGACGCCCTCGGCGATGACGCCCCCGTGCAGCCGCAGTCCGATCAGATCGCAGCGGCCGCGGAAGCCTTGCGCGGCCACGGGCACAACGCCGAGGCGGAGCGGTTGCTCGAAGCCTTCTACGCGGGCCGCATCGCGCGGCGCGACCTGGCCCCGGCGTATTTTCTGGGCTTGGCCGAGCTGCGGTTCCGTCAAGGCCGCGGCGACGACGCCGAGGCGCTGCTGCGGCGGATGACGCAGATCGCCGACGAGCCCTTCTCGCAGCACCTCGCCGCGGCGCGCTTGCTGGCGGCGAACGACCGCACGCAGGCGGCGCTGAGCCTGATCGGTGAGCGCGTACAGGCGGCCCCGTGGGATCGTCAGGCGCGGCTGCTCCAAGCGCGGCCGGCGAATGACAGCCAAGCCCTCGCCGCCCTCGCCCGCGACCCGGCCGCGGAATACGACCTGCGCGCGGACGCCGCGACCGGCTCGGGCGCGAGCGGCCTCGGTTCGGCCGAGCTCGATCTGCTCGCCGCCAACCCCGCGCCGTCGCCCGCCGCGGCGCGACAGCCTTACTTCCGCCGCGCGCGGCTGGCCGCCGCCCAACAGGCCGACGCCGCGACCAAGGCCGCTTTGCTCGCCGAAGTGCTGGCGATCAATCCCGAGACGAACGACAACGCGGTGCGGCTCGAACTGTTCGACGCCGCGCGCGAAGCCTCGCAAGACAGAACCGCGGTCGCCGCCCTCGCGCCGCTGTTGCGCAACACTCCGCTGCAGTATTCGCTCGATCAGCCCGATTCGGTCTTCCAGGAGCGCGTCGAGCCGCCGCAGGCCGATCGCTGGGTCGTCGAGGGCTTCCTGAACCAGCCCGGTTTCGACGCCGCTCGTCGCGCCGCTCTCGCGGCCGAGCTCGCCCAAGCGCTCGAGAGCCTCGACCGCCTCGAAGCGGCCGGAATGGCGTACCGGATCGCCTACCAACTCGAGCCGACCGCGGAGCGCGATGAGGCGAGCCGGCGAGTGCTCGAAGCTCGAGAAAGGCGGGCGGAGAACGCCCGCCGCCGCCCGCGCATCACCGACAACCTCGACCAACCCGAGAAGGTTCGCCCGCGCCTGGCGTTGGAGGCCCAACCATGAGGCGCGCGCTCAAACCCGCCGCCCTTGCCGCGGCGCTGCTCGTGTTTGCGTCGGTCGCCTGGCTCCAAACCGCGGGCCCGCCGCCGTTGACCCGCTTTCTGCCGTCGGGTCCGCTGCTGGTCGTCGAGGCGCAGGATTTCCGCGGACTGTGGCAGGCCTGGAACGCCTCGCCTGAAAAGACCGCTTGGCTGGCGAGCGACAATTACGACGTCTTCTCGCGCTCGAAGCTGTTCTTCCGGCTCGGCGAAGCGGAAGCCGAGTTCGCAACGGCCGCCAGCTTTGCGCCGGACTGGGCCCTGATCGACAACCTGGCCGGGGGCGAAGCGGCCCTGGCGCTCTACGACATCGGCGAGCTGCGCTTCGTCTACATCACCGCGATCGAGCGCTCGCGGTCGCTCCAGAGCGCGCTGCTCAAAGCGCAGGCGAATTTCGAGCCGCGCCGCTCGGCGGGCCTCGAATACTTTGTTCGGACCGACGCCGCCACGGGCCGCGTCATCGCCTACGCCTCGACCGACACGCACTTCCTGCTGGCGACTGACGCCGACCTGCTCGGGCAAGCGCTGGCGCTTCTCGCCGGACAAGGCGGCGCCGGCGCGGCCGACGACGCCTGGTACGCCGAGGCGACCAATGGAGCGGGGGGCCGCGGCGAGCTGCGGCTGGTCGAGAATCTGCGCTCGCTCACGCAGTCGCCGTACTTTCGGTCGTACTGGATTCAGCAGAACATCACGGCCATGCGCGAATACAATTCCGCGGTGGCCGATGTCGTCTTCACCGCGGACGAGGTGCGTGAGACGCGGCGCCTCGTGCGCCAGGACAGCCGCGCCGCCGTCACGCAGTCGCGGGTCGGAGAGTTGTTGCGTCTCGCGCCGCCCGAGGCCGGCTTGTATCGCGCCTGGCGGTCGCCGACCGCTGATTTCACGATCGACCTGTTGCGCCAAAAGCTGCTCGCGCCCGCCGGCGGCCCAGGCGCGGCGCGGTACAACACCGCGCCCGGCGTTGCCTCGCGCACGGCGATGACCGGCGGCGCCGCCGACCTCGAGCGCCGCATCGATGTCGCTCCCGCGCGAGTTTCCAGCCCGACCTTCGATTCGGCTCCGCTGGCGGCCCTGCTGGGCGACGGAGTCGACGCGGCGCTGCATCTCGAAACCGCCGACGTCTCGACGGAACGCCCCCTCGCGCTGACGCATTCAGCCGTCGCCCTGCTGAGGTCCTCCCCGTGGGACACCGCGGCCGCTCTCGAGGCCATTCGCCAAACGGCCTCCGGCCAGTGGACCACTTCCTCTCTTGGAGCGCAATGGCGGCAAGCGGGCGCCTACTACGCGCTGGACGGCCTCAAGCCCCTGTTCGCCTTCTTCCAGGACGAGACCATGATCGTCGCCAATTCGGAAAGCCTGTTGTCGGCGGTGCTCGCTCGGATCGGTCCGACTCAGCTCCGCACCTCCGCGGTCTTCGCCGCGGGCTTTCGTCATCTCCGGGAGGCGAGCGCGTACCGCACCGCCACGGGCCACATCGATCACCTGCAAGCCGGACAGTACGCCGCCAACACCGACCGCGAGCCGTTCCTGTTCTCCGAAAACATCGCGAGCCTGAGCCGCACTCTCGAACGCGTCCAAGAGATCCAAGTCCAACGCATCGACAACGGCGATCACGTCGCCGAAACCGTCAGCTACCGGCTGCGCTGATGCTGGTCCTGCTGCTATCGGCTGTCTTCGTCGACGCGGCCCTCGAGCGGGCCGCGTTTCAAGCCGCAGCCGTCAACTATCTGATCGCCGACTACGAGACCGGGCGAGTCGTCGCCGAGCGCTGGGAGTCGCCGTCCGAACCGGTCCCGCCGGGGTCGCTGTTGAAGCCGTTCCTGGCGCTGGCGGCGCTGGGCTCGGCCGCTCACGAGCCGCCGCGGATCGACTGCGACGGCTCGACGTGCTGGCTGCCGCAGGGCCACGGCGTCGTCGGATTGCGCCGCGCGATCGCCGAGTCGTGCAACACGTACTTCCGAGGCTTGGCGCTGCGGGTCACGACGGCCGAGGTCGCCGCGACGGTCGAGCGCTTCGGGCTGCCGCCTCCGCCGCCGGAAACTCCGCCCGACGGGCTGTGGGGGCTTTCGCCGGAGTGGCGCGTCTCGCCTCTGCGCCTGGCGGCGGCCTTCGGCGAGCTGGCCCGCCGCCGCGCCGAGCCCGCGGTCGCACTCGTCCTGGGCGGCCTGCGGGACGCCGCCGACCAGGGAACCGCCGCCGGAGTCGGCCGCGCCCTGCCGCTCGACGCCTTCGCCAAGACCGGCACATCCGGCTGTATTCACACCCCGAGAGCCGAGGCGGACGGCTACGCCGTGGCGGTCTATCCCGCTGAGAAGCCGCGCTACACGATCGTCGTGCAAGTTCACGGACGCACCGGCAGGCGCGCCGCCGAGGCCGCCGGCGCGGCGCTGCGAGCCTGGCTGAGCCGCTGACTCACGTCCGTCACGATCGGCGGCGCCGCGATCACCGGCGGCATGGCGTTATAATGTCAACTTCAATGTCAGCCCGCCGGCCAGTAAGCTTTAAGCGGCCGCGCACGCACGGCGCGCGCCGCCGTAGCGTGAGTCGCGGTGCGGCCGGCTATCCTCCAGCGGCCTAAGCAGCGCGGCTCTCCGGCTCAGCCGGCCGTTTCCCGAATCCCGCATTCGATTGCCGTTAATCGCGAGGTCTTCTCGCGTTGTAAGTACAAAAGGGTCTTACAGTAACTGAGGAATCATCATGGCAACAGCCGCCGCCAATACTTTCGCCGCCATCGACTCGATCAAGGAAACCGAGCAGCAACACGTCGTGCAGAACTACGGGCGCTACAACTTGGCGCTCGAGCGGGGCAAAGGCTGCTACGTCTACGACCCGGAGGGCAAACGCTACCTCGACTTCATCACGGGCATCGGCGTCAACGCGCTCGGACACAATCACCCGCGCTTGATGAAGGCCATGCGCGAGCAGATGAGCAAGCTCATTCACTGCTCGAACCTCTACTACCACCACTTTCAGGGGCCGCTGGCGGCGCGACTGGCCGAGATGAGCGGACTCGACCGCGTCTTCTTCTGCAACAGCGGAACCGAGGCTGTCGAGGGCGCCTTCAAGATCGCCAAGGGCTACGGCAAGTCGAAGTCGCCGGAGAAGTTCGAGGCCATCGCGCTGAACAACTCGTTCGCAGGCCGCACGCTCGGCGCCGTCGCGTTGACCGGCCAACCGAAGTACCGCGAGCCGTTCGAGCCGCTGATTCCCGGCGTGAAGTTCATCGACGCCAACGACGTCGCGGCGCTCGAGGCCAACGTCAGCGACAAGACCTGCTGCATCTTTTTCGAGCCGATCCTGGGCGAGGGCGGCATCGTTCAAGTGTCGCGCCAATTCGCCGCGAAAGCCCGCGAGCTGGCCGACCGCCACGATGCGCTGCTGGTGTTCGACGAGATCCAGTGCGGGCTGGGCCGCTCAGGCGCCTATTTCGCTTATCAGCTCTGGAATCGCCCCACCGCGGACGACCCCACGCCGCTCAGCATCAAGCCCGATGTCGTCACCGCGGCCAAGCCCCTGGCGGGCGGCCTGCCGGCCGGCGCGATCATCGTCAACGAGAAGGCCGCGGCGGTGCTCTCGCCCGGCATGCACGGCTCGACCTTCGGGGGCGGCCCCCTGGCCTGCCGCGCCGCGCTCGAATTTCTCGAAGTGATGGACGAGCTGCTGCCGATGATCAAGGAGCACGGCATCTATTTCGAACGGCGCCTGCAAGAGCTGGCGATGAAGTACGACTTCGTGGTCGGACCGCGCGGCAGCGGTTTGATGCTCGGACTCGAGCTGAACATCCCGGCGAAGTGGGTGGTCCCGGCGGCGCAGGAGCAGGGCCTGCTGATCAACGTGACGGCCGGCAACATCGTCCGCTTCCTGCCGCCCTACGTCATCGAGCGCCGCCACGTGGATCAGGCTTTCACCGCGCTCGATAAAGTGTTCGAGCAAGGGCCGCCGGAGGAGTAGTCCGCGGGCTCACGGTTCGCCGCTGACGACCGAGCGTCGTCAGCGGCGCTTCCGCCAGGAGGTATCGTCGTCTAGCTTGATGCGGAGACTTGCTCTAGCGTCCCTGCTGTTCGCCGTCGGCGTCCTTGCGGCGGCGGAGCGCGAAAAGATCATGCGCCCGGTGGACGGCGCCGCGCTGAGCTCGGGCGAGATCGACTTCATTGCGACCGCCGTCGACGGCCGCCTGGAACTGGACGGCAAGCCGGTTGAGGCGCTGGAGCCGTTCCCCAACGTGCTGCACGCGCCGACGGTCGTCGAACCGGGCGAGCACACGCTGACCCTCAAGTGGGAGGGCGGCAGCAAGCAAATTCGGTTTTTCGTCGGCGACAACCCTCCGGCGGGCTTCAAGCCGTATTTCAAACACCCGCCCGTGGCCGGCGTCGAATGCACGCAGTGCCACGGGGTCAGCCGGCGCGGGCGATTCCGCTTCACCGGCGGCTGCTTCGACTGCCATCAGCAGGACAAGTTCAGCGACTCACACCCGCACCCGCCGCACGTGCTCGAACAGTGCGGGCTGTGCCACAACGCGCACGGCTCGACAGCCAAGGCGCTGATGCTCTACCCGCGCGAGGTCGCCTGCAAGCAGTGCCACGGGCTGTGACGCCGTCCTTACAGCAGGCCAAGCTCGCCCAAAACCGCGTCGACCTTGGCGCGGTTGGCGGCGGCGATCGGGACCATCGGCAGGCGGTAGATCTCTTTGAGCAGTCCCATCTTGGCCATCGCGTACTTCACCGGACCGGGGCTGGTTTCGCAGAAATTGACGTCCATCAGCGGGTAACACTTGCGATGGACTTCGCGCGCGCCGACGAAGTCGCCGTCGAGCGCCAACTGGCACAGCTTGGCCATTTCCGCGGGGATTTCGTTGGAGGCGACCGAGATCAGGCCCACGCCGCCGAGCGCCATCAGCGGCAGCGTGACGGCGTCGTCGCCCGACAGCACGGCGAAGTCCGCCGGGACCGCTTGGCAGACTTGCGCCATCTGGCCGATGCTGCCCGAGGCTTCCTTGACGGCGACGACGCGATCGATTTGAGCGAGGCGCAGCAATTCGTCGGTCGTGATGTTCCGCGCCGTGCGGCCGGCTACGTTGTAGAGCACGATCGGCAGGTCGGTCGCCGCCGCGATGGCGCTGTAGTGCTGGTAGAGGCCTTCCCCGGTGGGCTTGTTGTAGTAGGGCGTGACCGACAGGATGCCGTCGACGCCGAGGTTCTTCAGTTGCCTAGCGAGTCCGACCAACTCCGCGGTGTTGTAGCCGCCGCAGCCGGCCACGACGGGAACGGCGCCGTTGGCTTCTTGAACGGTGATCTCCACCACGCGCAGGTGCTCTTCATGCGTCAGCGTCGGGCTTTCGCCGGTGGTGCCGCAGGGCACCAGGAAGTGGATGCCCGCATCGATCTGGCGTTTGACAAGTTTGCGCAGGGTCTCCTCGTCGAGCGAGCCGTCGGCTCGAAAGGGGGTGACCATGGCGGTGCCGCAGCCTTTGAACATCCTATTTCGTCCTTTTGAGAAACGCTGGGCCTGCCGCGCGATCGGACTGCGCGGCTTTGATGCTAAATCATCTGATCCCAAACCTTTGAAAATTCGTAAACGCCTTTGCGGCCCGCGATCCACTTCGCGGCGCGCAACGCGCCCTTGGCGAAGCCGAGCCGTCCGCGCGCCGTGTGACTGACGACGATCGTGTCCGCCTCGGAGTCGAAGCCGAACTCGTGCACGCCCGGCACGTAGCCGACGCGGTTGGTCGCCACGTCGATGGGCTTGTCGTATCCGGCGCCTTTCATCACGTCGAGCAGCTTCAGCATCGTACCCGACGGCGCGTCTTTCTTCATCTTGTGATGGGCTTCGTAGGCCCAGCAGTCGTACTCGTCGATGCGCGCCATGGTGCTTGCCCGCCGCTTCTACGATGCGATAGAACGCGTTCACGCCGACCGAGTAGTTCGCGCCGTAGACCAGGCCGACTTGCTTTTCGGCGACCAGCGCCTCGACGCGGTCCAAACTCTCGTTCCAACCCGTCGTGCCGACGACGGTGTTCACGCCCAGCTCACAGAGCCGTTCGATATGCTCGAGCGCGGTTTCGGGCGTCGAGAACTCGATGGCGACATCGACGTGCTCGAAGGCTTGCGGAGTCATGCCGACGTTGCCCGAGTTGTTATGGATGTCGAGCCGCAAGACGACTTCGCAACCGGCGGCTTCCGCCAACTCGTCGAGCATGCGACCCATCTTGCCGTAGCCGACCAAAGCCAGCCTCAGTTTCTGTTGTGCCATGCGATCCGCCCGCTTACACGAAGATTCCCGTTAGACGAATATTGTCGGGTCGACCTCGGTGAAGAAGGTCCTGTGCAGTCGCCCTACGACTTCCTCCAGATCCTTCTCGTCCACGACGAAGCTCACGTTCAGGCGCGAAGCTCCGAGAGAGATCATCTCGACGAACACGCCTTCGAGCGCAGTGAAAATCTTAGCCGAAACGCCCGGCGTGTAGCGAATGCCGTCGCCGACGACGCAGACGATGGCCTGGCCGTCGCGGTGTTGCACTTCGGCGACAGAGCTCAATTCCTCGATAATGGCCGGCAGCTTTTCGGTGCGGTCGACCGTGAGCGAGACGCTGACCTCCGAGGTGGTCACCATGTCGACCGATGTCTCGTGCTTTTCGAAGACGTTGAAGATGCGGGCCAGGAAGCCGTGCGCCATGAGCATCCGCGTCGAGCGCACGTCGACGACCGTGATGCCCTCTTTGTACGCGATCGACTTGACGATCGAGCGCGCGGTCGGTTCGGTGACGATGAGCGTGCCCTCGTTCTCGGGCCGCCGCGAGTTGAGCACGCGGATCGGGATCGACTTCTCGATCGCCGGGGCCATCGTCGCGGGATGCAACACGCGGGCGCCGAAGTAGGCCAGCTCGGCCGCCTCGGCGAACGACATCACCTTCAACCGGAAGGCTTCGGAAATCATCGAGGGGTCGGCGGTCATCACGCCGTCGACGTCCGTCCAGATCTGGACTTCTTCGGCGCCGAGCATCGCGCCCACCAGCGACGCCGAATAGTCCGAGCCGCCGCGGCCGAGCGTCGTCGTCACGCCCTCGAGCGTCGAGGCGATGAAGCCGCCCATCACGACCGTCGAGCCCTCGGCGACGAGCGGCGCCACGTCCCTTTCGAGAGCGGCCAGGGTTTCGGCGGGCAGCACGTTAGCCGCGTTGTGCTGGTCGTCGGTCAGCACGACCGTGCGGGAGTCGATGGCGACGCCGCGCAGTCCCTTTTTGCGCAAGGCGTGCGCGACCACGACGCTCGAGAGGCGCTCGCCGAAGCTCAGAATCAGATCCAGCGAGCGGGGCGTGAGCTCGCCGACGATCGCAAGCCCTCGAATCACGTCGCGGATGTGGTCGAAGTTGCCTTCCAGGAATTTCCGAACGGCGTCTTGATCGTTCTCAGGGACGGCGGCCAAGGCTTCGCGCAAGTGGTGTTCGGCGATGCCGTCGAGCTTCGCCTGCGCGCCCTTGATGTCGCCGCTCGCGGCGAGGCGAGCCATCTCGACAAGGCGATCGGTCGTCTTGCCCATGGCGGAGACGACGACCAGGGGATTACGGTCGGCGCGCGAGGCGACGATGCCGCATACGCGCTCGAGGGCCGCGGCGTCCTCAACCGAGGTGCCGCCGAATTTCATGACAATCATGGGGAGCTAACGAATCCTCCAACGTACAACACTCGCAAGCGACAAATGAAAAAAGGCCGCTCGCGGCGGCCTTTTCGGTATCGCGAATGGATCTGATGGCCTAACCGGCGGCCAGCACTTCGTTCGCTTTTTTGAGGAACGGATCGACGACCGAGCTGTCGTGTTCGGGGTCGCGCCACTGGCGCAATTCGTCGGCGGGGACGGCGTTCTTAGGCGTCAGCCCGTTCTCGTGCACCGTCACGCCCTTGGGACCGTAGTATTTAGCGACCGACAGAATCAGGGCGGCGCCGTCGTCGAGTTTGATCGTGTCGAGGTGGGCGCCGACGCCGTAGGTGCGCTCGCCGACGAGTTCGGCGCGTTCCCGATCCGACAGCACCTGCGCAGCGATCTCAGCGGCGCCGCCGGTGCGGCTGTCGACGATGATCGCCAGCGGGAAACCGGTCAAGGCGTCTTGCGAGGTCGCATCGACCTCCTTCTTCGGGTAGCGCTGCCCTTCGAGATAGCCGAGCTCGCCGTCGGCCAAGAACAAGTCAGCCAGCGTAAAGCCCAAGGCGTGGTCGCCCGCGGAATTTTCACGCAGGTCGAGAATGATCTTCTTGGCGCCTTGCTTCTGCAAATCGCGGACGGCCGCGCGCGTCTGCTTGATGCGCTCGTCGTCGACGATCTTCATCTTGATGTAGCCGGCGCCGCTGTCGAGAATGCGGCTTTCGACATCCGGCAACTTGACCTTCTCGCGCTTCAGCGTGATCTCTTCCGGATCGTCATAGTTCTTTGAAGTTCTGACGAGCAATCTGGTCGTCGTGCCCGGCTCGCCGCTGAGGCGCGCCCGCAGCAAGGCGGGGGGCAGCACGCGCGTGCTGACATCGTCGACCGCCTCGATCAGATCCCCGGAGCTGATTCCGGCGCGCTCGGCCGCCGATCCGGGAAGCACCGCGACCACCGCCGTGTACGTGCCGCGTTTTTGCACGATCAGGCCGGTCGAGTAGCCGGAGCCGCCGTCGGGATTATTTTGGGCCTTCAAGTATTCCGCATACTGGTCGGCCGACAGATAGCTCGAGATGGGGTCGAGATATTCGACCAATCCCTGGAGTGCGCCGTGCGTGACCTTGTCGATATCGGGTTCCTCGACATAGTCGCTCTTGATGTGCGCCAACACCTCGGTGTAAACGGCTAACGGCTTGTAAGCGGAATCCTGCTCTTCGCCGCGGCCCATGACGGCCCCGACGACCAGCATGATGGTCAACAGCATAGAGCTGAAGACGACTCCGGTCTTGACTCTGGTGCTCATTCGGAAAAACGCTCCTCCAGGGGCGATTTCGGCGGACGCTCGGCGTCCAGGTTCATGATACTACGCAAAATTTAGACGCCATGCGGACCGCGAGGGTTTCGACTGATGACCGCTTTAGAAGGAAAACCCGAGCGTCGAGGCCATCCCATAGTCGTTTCGCTGGACGTCATTGCTGGGAGGGTCGCTGTCAAACCGGTCGAACAGGCTGACCTTCCATGAAAATCCGGCAACGAGAGGAACCCGAGCGGAGGAGTCGTATTCAATGCGGTACCGGCCCGTCTGCACGAGGTTGGGGTGGGCGGTCAGCCTCGTGGTGAGGCGCACCCCCCACAGCCGCGTGGACTGCCATTCAAAGCCCAGCAGGCCTTCTCCGGTGCTCTGCCGCGGCTGCATCTCGCCGTCTTCCTGTCGGAACTGCTCGTTGCTGTAAGTCACGCCGCCCAGCAGGTCGAACGACGCTTTGCGGCTATCCTCCACCTTCCAACCGAACCCTCCGCCCAGCCTCGAGCGAAGGTCGAGCAACTGGCGGTCGTTGCGCTCGAACGAGCTTAGTGCGAAAGCGAACGCCCGCGGCGTCAAGAATCGGTCGTAGCGCGTGTTGAGAGCGTGTCGGCTCGTTGCTTCGGCTTCTTCCTGCTTGCTGAAGATCGAATTGAGGTCGCTCTTGAGTTCGAAATTGTCGCGGCGATACGAGCCCTCGGCGGCCAGCGAAGACTGCGTTTGCTGGGAGTTGCCGCGGGTGAAGGAATAGCCGACGCCGATCGAACCTTTCAAGGTCTCCCAGAAGCCGGGGGGCTTGCGGTCGACCATGCGGACCAGGTGGACGACGTCCGGGCTGTCGAGGTCGACCTTGACGTCCTCGACCACGACGGACGTGGCGCCGCCGGTGCGCTGCACCAGTCCGCGGAAGCGCCGCCCCGTCTCGGTCTCGACCTGATATTCGGCGTTGGTATCGACGTCCACCACTTTGCTCCAGGCGACCTGGATCGTCCCGGCGTAGGAGGTCTTGAGGAAAAGCTTGCCCGCCTCGAGCTTCTCGACCTCGCCGTGGAGCTCGTCGCCCGAGTCGACGACCACGGTATCGAGCGCAAATAGTCCGGCGGCGCCGAAATGCGCAACGAGCGCAATCAGGAGCAATCGCATGGTTATTCGTTTCGTTCTAGCTGCGCCGAGTCGACGCGGTTGCGGGAAGGTTTTATGACGCCGGACGAGTCTCGCCGGTTGCGAGAATCGGCGCCGTCATGCCTCTAGCGTACGATTTCCCAGGCGAGATGTTCCAGCTCCGGCGCGATCAATTTCTCCCACGCCAGGCGGACGGCCTTGGGGGATCCAGGCGTCGAAACGACGATCTTGCCGCGGTAAACGCCGGCCGTCGCGCGCGACATCATCGCGGCGGAGCCCACTTGCTCCCAACTGAGCATTCGAAACAGCTCGCCGAAGCCCGCAAGCGTCTTCTCGAGCTTCGCCGCCAGCACGTCGTACGTCCGATCACGTTTGGAAATGCCGGTGCCGCCGTTGAACAAGATCACTTGCACGGCCTCGTCGGCCGCCAAGCGTTCGAGGACGTCAGCGACCTGGTCCGGCTCGTCCCGCACGATCGCGGTCGAGTGGGCGCGGTGGCCGGCGGCTTCGATCCGTTCGCGCAGGTAACGGCCGTTGACGTCGGTCTCGGGCGTGCGCGTGTCGCTCACCGTCACCACTGCGACGGTAACGGGACCGCGCGAGGCGGCTTTCGACTTGTGCTCCTGCGCGCTGTCGGACATGCCGGTCGAGGCCCATTGTAGTATTGCGGGGATGCCTTCTCCGGATTCCGACGCCGCCGTCGTCTTCGATTTGCTCGACGGCTTCCGCGCCTCGAAAGCCGTGTTCGTCGCCGTTTCGTGGCGTCTCTTCGATCGGCTCCACGGGCGCGACGCCTCACTCTCGGAGCTATCCGCCGAACTTGACGCCGCGCCTCACGCGCTCGAGCGTCTGCTCGGCTACTGCGTCTCGCGCGGGCTGCTGTCGCTCGACCAAGCCGGCCGCTACGCGAATACGCCGGCGTCCGATCGCTTCCTGCGCGTGGACAGCCCGGAAACCCTGAGCGGCTACGTGCTTTACTCGGACCGCATTCTCTATCGCATGTGGGGTCGCCTGGCGGACGCGGTGCGCGAGGGGACGAACCGGTGGGAGCAGGAGTTCGGCCCCAAGGACGACATTTTCGAGCACTTCTTCTCGACCGATGAGGAGAAGGAGGAATTCTTGCGAGGCATGCACGGATTGGGCTTGCTCGGCTCGCCCGCCGTCGTCGCCGCCTTCGACCTCGGCCGCTTCGAGACGATGGCGGACCTGGGCGGCGGCACGGGGCATCTCGTGATCGAGGCTTGCCGTCAAAACGCTGGGCTGCGCGGCAAGGTCTTCGACTTGCCGGCGGTCAAGCCCGTGGCCGAGCGGTACGTCGCCGAGGCCGGCCTCAGCGAGCGCATCGAAGTCATTCCCGGCAATTTCTTCGCGGACCCGTTCCCGCCGGCGGATTTGTATGCAATCGGGCGCATCTTGCACGACTGGTCCGAGGAGAAGGTGCGTGTCCTATTGCGGAAGATCGCGGACGCCTTGCCGGCGGGCGGAGGATTGCTGATCGCCGAGAAGATCCTCGACGAGGACAAGTGCGGGCCGCCGAGCGCCTTGTTGCAATCCCTCAACATGCTGGTCTGCACCGAGGGCCGCGAGCGCAGCGCCGCCGAATATGAAGCGCTCTGCCGCGAGGCGGGCTTCAGCGGCTTCGAGGCCGCTCTGACCGGGCGGCCCGTCGATGTGATGCTGGCGACCAAATAACGCTGTCCGTTGCCATCCCGAGGGCGATCCTTCTACCCTTGTGTTCCTGCCATGCACTACTGGATGAAGAAAATTCACATGTACGCCGGGCTGTTGACCTTCACGGCGTTGGTGGTTTGGGGCGTCACCGGCGTCATGGCCGTCCTCGCTCCGGCGCCCGGCGATTTCAAGCCCCCGGACGTTTCGTCGCAGGAGGAACGTCCGTTTCAGGTTCCGGGGAACCTCGATGACAAGGAACTGGCGCGCCAAGTCTATGACAGCCTCGATCTGCCGCTGAGGGGCGGCCACTACAACGTCCACCGCGACGAGGACTCGAATCTCGTGTTCTTCGTGTTCACCGCGAACGGACGCCGCGATGTGACCCTGTTCGAGGATGAGGGCAAGGTACGCATCGAATACCGCCGCAATAGCCTGGCGGGGTACCTGTCGACCATGCATACGGCGAATTCGCGCCGCGGCGCCGCCGATCGTCCCGTCCGATTGTGGGCGATCTATAACGAGTTCGCTACTTGGGCGTTTACGTTCATGACGCTGTCGGGCGTCTATCTATGGCTCGCGACGCGACCTCGCTTGCTCTGGGCCCAACTCTCATTCGGCGGCGCATTCGCCGTCTGCCTCGCTCTGTGGATCGCAACGAAGTAACGCCATGTATCGCTTGATGCGCAACATCCACCTCGTCATCGGGCTGCTGTTTGTCCTGATGGCCGTGATCTTCGCGATCAGCTCGCTGGCGGTGATCTATCGCCCCTGGCTGCCGATGGGCAGCCAGGAGAACGAACAAACCGTCCAGCTCGACGTCGCGCCCGGCGCCGAGCCGCGAACCGTCGCTCTCGACCTCATGCGTAACCACGACCTTCGCGGCGACCTGCTCAATATTCAGCAGAGGGACGGCCAGGTCACGTTCCGCGTGTTTCGCCCGGGTGAAGAGGCGCAGGTCACCTACGACGAAGCCTCGCGGCAGGCGGTCGTGAAGACCCGCCGCTGGAGTTTCCTGCAGACGCTGTTGCAATTGCACACGAACCACGGCCTGCACCACGAGTTCTTGCCCGCGCAGCTCTGGTCGCTCATTTCGTTCCTGACGTCGCTGGGCCTGATCGCCTTGGGAGCGACGGGCATCTACTTGTGGTTCGGGAACCACAAGGACCGCGTCATAGGCGGCGCTTTGCTGGCATTAGGCCTGCTGTACGGCCTTTCGACGTTGACAATGGCCCGAATGCTGTAGCGTTTCAACCTACGAGCCTAGAAAATCCTTCCAGCCTTGTGATTCGAGCTTGGCCGCCTTCGCCTCGACGGTTTCTCGCAGGGTCTGTTTGTAGCGCTGTATGCGCTCCTGGACGGCCGCATCGCTGACGCCGACGATCTGCGCGGCGAGCAGCCCGGCGTTCTTCGCGCCGTTGATCGCGACCGTCGCCACCGGCACGCCGCCGGGCATCTGCACGATCGACAGCAGCGAATCGAGCCCGCTGAGCGACGACGTCTTGACCGGCACGCCGATGACGGGCAGCGGTGTGATCGCGGCCACCATGCCGGGCAGATGCGCCGCCCCGCCCGCGCCGGCGATAACCGCTTTCAGCCCGCGTTCGGCCGCGGTGCGCGCGTAGTCGTACATGCGCTGCGGCGTGCGGTGGGCGGAGACAATCGTCAGCTCGTAGGCGACTCCCAACTCGTCGAGCGCCTCGGCGGCGGCTTTCATGACGGGCAGGTCGGAATCGCTGCCCATGATGATTCCCACCAGCGGTTTGTCAGCCATCGCCTTCTCCCTGGTCGCCGCGGATGCGCAGTATGTTCTTCACTTCGAGGGCCTTCTCGCGCGCCCGCTCGAGATCGGCGTCGAGCACCGTCACGTGGCCCATCTTACGAAACGGCCGGCTCTCGGCCTTGCCGTAAATATGTACGGCGACGCCCTCGATGGCCAGCGCTTCGGCGAAGCCCTCCGCAACGACGGGGCCGGAACCCCCGCCGCCGAGCAGGTTGAGCATCACCGCGGGGCGCATCTGCTCGGTCGAGCCAAGCGGCAGCCCGACCACGGCGCGGATGTGCTGCTCGAACTGGCTCGTGATGGTCGCTTCGAAGGTGTAGTGGCCCGAGTTGTGCGGCCGGGGCGCGACCTCGTTCACCAGCAACCGACCGTCAGTCGCCAGGAACATCTCGACGCCGAAAACGCCGACGCCGCCGAGCGCCTTGGCGGTGTCGATCGCCAGCGTTTGCACGCGGTCGGCGGTCTCCTGCGGGATGCGCGCCGGCGCCAGCAGCAGGTCGAGAATGTTGGCGCGCGGGTCGAACTCCATCTCGACGGCCGGGTAGGCGCGGATATCGCCGTCGCGGCCGCGGGCGACCATCACAGCCAACTCTTTTTCGATCGCAACCAGTTCCTCGAGCAGGCTCTCGCCCTCCAGCGGCTTGTCGTCGGGCGACTTCAGAATCGCCACGCCGCGCCCGTCGTAGCCGCCTTTGCGGATCTTTTGAACCAGCGGATACCCGAAGGCTTTGAGCGTCTTGGCGTCCGCGACGTCGGCTCGCTCAAAGCGCGGCTGCGGAATGCCGTGACGCTCGAAATGCAGCCGCTGGGTGAGCTTGTCTTGAATGATTTCGAGCAAGCGAGGCGACGGGTGAATCGTGCGGCCTTCGTCTTCGAGATTGCGCAGCACGTCGGTCGCGATGTGCTCGATGTCGTAGGTCAGCACGTCGCATTGCTCGGAAAGGAAGCGCAAGGCCCCCTCGTCGTAGAGGCCGCCGACGATCTCGCGGTCCGCGATCTGCCCGGCCGGAGAGTTCTCGCTGGGGTCGAGGACGATGACCGTGAAGCCGAGCTTTTTCGCCTTCTGGGTCATCATCTTGCCGAGCTGACCGCCGCCGATGATGCCGATGGTCACGCGCGGCCAGATGCATGTCGAGCTCATGAAACTTCGTCGCGAATGCCGTCGATCACCGCGCGGACGCCCCGCGCGGCGTGCAGGAAGATCTGCGTATCGACCGAGTATGCCAGATAGCGAACGCCCTCAGCCAGCCACAGCCGCGTCTGCTCGGGCGTGTTCGCAAAGCAGCCCACGGTCACGCCGCGGGGCTCGGCGGCCTTGACGATCGACCGCATCGCTTCGACCACTTTCGGGTGCGTCACGTCGCCGGGAACACCGAGTGTTTGCGACATGTCGTAGGGACCGAGGAAGGCCACGTCGACGCCGTCGAGGCTCAGAATCTCGTCAAGCTTTTCGACCGCGCTCCGGGCCTCGATGTGTAAGACCAACAGCGTGTCGTCATCCGCGGTCTTGCGAAACTCGTCGAGCGGCAAGGCCCCGTAGCAAGCGGCGCGGACGAACGGGTTGAAGCCGCGCTCACCGCCGGGCGGAAAGCGAGCGGCCGCGATTGCGCGGCGGGCGTCTTCGGCCGATGCGACTTGAGGAACGTGCAGGCCGACCGCGCCCAGATCGAGCGCCTCGAGGATCTCGCCGGGATCATTGTTCCGAACGCGGATCAGTGGAGCGACCCCGGCCACGGTCGCGGCGCGAACGAGCTCCCCGGCCGTCTCGCCCGAGAACGCGGCATGCTCGCGATCGATGACCGCAAAGTCAAAGCTTGCCAGCCCCAGGACCTCGACGATCTCCGGGGAGCGAGCTTCGACGAAACAGCCCAGCAAGAATCCTTGATCCGCCAAGCGGCTCTTGGCGCTGACCCGGCGCATCCGAGGGCTCGAGCCTACTCGCTCGGCTGAACGACCGGCTTGCCGGCTTCCTTCCAAGCCGTGATGCCGCCGTACTCGATCGGCTCGGTGTAACCGTTCTCGCGCAGGATCTTGGCGGCCCGCGAGGCGCGCCCGCCGCGCATGCAGTACGTGACGATCGGCTTGTCTTTGGGCACTTCGGCCAAATGCGCTTCGAGCTCTCCCAGCGGGATGTTGACCGCGCCGGCGATCATTCCGTATTCCTTGAGCTCATCGGGATTGCGGACGTCGAGCAGATAGATGTCTTCGCCGGCGTTGAGCTTCGCCGACAGCGCTTCGACGTCCATCTCGGTGGCGTCGACAGCCGCCTTCTCGTGGCCGGCGGCCGGGGCCGCGGCGCTCTGCTCGGAGCCGCCCTGTTCAGCGGCGTCGGGGGCGCCGCCGCAGGCCGTCAGCAGCGCCGCGAATAAGAGAGTCCATACGCGAATGTTCATCATCCCTCTCCTTCTCTGTCGCACAGTATACGGACACGGGACGAGGCTTCGACGCGCGCTTCCCGTCCAGTCGGCCGCTCGACCCACTAGTATGAGGGACATCGAGCCCTATAATGGGCTTCTTCGATCAGCCTGAAGTGTGTCGATAACCGATCCCAATCGGAGCGCCATCGAGGACGCCGTTGCGCAAGGCCGCAAGCGTCTGTGGGCGCAGCTCGGCGCGAAACAGCTCGGGGCGGCGGCGGCGGTCGCCTTGGCCGGTCCGGTGCTGCTGCTCGCGGTCGGCGCGGGCTACTTTCCGGCGGCGGCGCTGTGGCTGTTCCTCCTCGCGGGCGCGGCTTACGGCTTCTACTTGTGGCGCGCGGCGCGGCCGGGCGACTATCAAGTCGCACGGGTGCTCGACGAACGCTTCGCGACCGACGATCAAATTTCAACCGCCTACTACTTCGCGCATTCCGGAGGCGGCGAGATTGCCGCGATCGCCAACCAGCGCACGCTCGCGATTCAGGCTCTGGGCGACCGCAGCGTCGGCGATGCGCTGCCTTGGGAGGCCCCGAAGACGGCGTGGTGGGCGGGCGGTATGTTCGTCCTCGCCGCGGCCCTTCTGATCGCGCGGCTCGCCTTCCAGCCGACCCTTTCGCTCGAGCCGCCGCTGATGACGGTGCTGTTCCCGTCGCTGGGCGACTCGCAGCAGGCGCGGCTGCTCGAAGAGAAACGCGCCGAACCCGAAGAGGGCCGCGCGGGCGACGATGCGGCGACGGCCGAGCGGCAGGAGCTGGCGGAGGCGCGTCCCCCGAGCGAACGGCCCACGCCCGCGATCTCTCCGCCGGGCGACGACGATTCGTCCGGCGCCGACGACTTCAAGATGCCCGAAGTCGAAGGCCTCTCGGCCGACAAAGAAGGCGGCGACGACCTCTCGTTTGACGCCGATAGCAAGGGCGGCGAACAAACGCCGGACGGCTCCCCGGAAGAAAAGGGGTCGAAGATCGCCGGCGAGGAACCGGCCGAGAAGCCCGAGGCGTCCAGCAATTGGAGCGAAGAATCCAACAATCTGCTCGACCGGCTCAAGGACGCCTTCAACAAGATGGTCGAGAACATGAAGACGGACTCGGCTGAGAACTCGCAAAACGCGTCGAAGAAGCCCGGCGAAAAGGCCGAAAGCTCCGACCCGTCCGAGGCCGGCGAGTCGGCGCAGGCGGAAGCGCAGCCCGCGAGCGAGCAGCCGACCGACGCTCAAGCTCAAATGGAAGGCGCGGAGAAAGGCGAGGGCGAGCCCCAGCAATCGGCTCAGGGCGGCGGCGCGAACGACACCGATCAAGGCGCCAACGAAGGCCAATCCACGGCGGCCTCGGGCACGGCGGACGGCGATAAGCAACTCGCCGAGCAGGCCGCGCGCCAAGAAGCCGAGATGGATGCGCTCGAAGAGTTCTATATGCAGCGGTCCGACGAGGTCGCTGGTGAGATCATGGTGGAGACGACGGTCGGCGAGCAGCAGAATGCTCGGACTCCGCTGCGCGCCGTCGACAATCGTCACGCCGACCGCGGCGGCCTCGTGAGCCGCGACGAAGTCCCCGCAGCATACCGGCAATACGTCGAAACCTACTTTCAAAAAATTCGCTCGAAAGAACGTTAATCAATGGCCGCAACGCAAGCTCCTCTTGAAACCGTCACCGCGCGTCTCGACGCCGTCCGCGCCGAGATCGGCAAGGTCATCGTCGGCCATGAAGATGTCGTCGAAGGCGTGTTGATCGCCCTCATCGCCGGCGGCCACGTGCTGCTGGAAGGCGTGCCGGGTCTTGGCAAAACGACCCTGCTGCGTACGTTGGGCGACTCGATGCACCTGAAGTATTCGCGCATCCAGTTCACGCCCGACCTGATGCCGGGGGACATTCTGGGCAGCATGATGCTGCGCACAGGCGTCGACGGATCGAAGGCGCTCGCGTTCAGCCCGGGCCCGATCTTCGCGAACCTGGTGCTCGCCGACGAGATCAACCGCGCCACCCCGCGTACGCAATCGGCGCTGCTCGAGGCGATGCAGGAGTGCACGGTGACGAGCGGCACCGAGACCTACGGGCTCGACAATCCGTTTCTGGTGATGGCGACGCAGAATCCGCTCGAGATGGAGGGCACCTACCCGCTGCCCGAAGCCCAACTCGACCGCTTTCTGCTCAAGATTCTCGTCACCTACCCCACGAGACACGAGCTGACGATGATCGTCGACCGCACGATGTCGGCCGAGAAGCCGCGCGTCGAGGCGAGCGTGGACCGCGAGCAAATCTTGGAAATTCGAACTCGGGCGCACGAGGTGCTCGTCGCGCCGCATGTCCGCGACTTCGCGATCCGCCTCGTGCTGGCGACGCAGCCCGGTCAGGACGAGGCGCCGGACGTAACGACGAAGTACATCCGCTACGGCGCGTCGCCGCGCGGCGCGCAGGCTCTGGTGCAGGCGGGGCGAGTGCGGGCGTTGATACGGGGGCGTCTGAACGTGTCGATCAGCGACATCAAGGAACTGGCCTTGCCGGCCCTGCGCCACCGCATCATTCTGAACTTCGACGCTCACGCCGAGGGCAGGAGCGAGGACAGCGTTCTGACGGAGATTTTGGCGTCTCTGCCCGCCGATGAAGCCTAAACGAGAAAGGCCGACTCCAACGAGCCGGCCTTTCCAATTGGCAGAGTTGTCGGAACTTAATTCTGCGACACTTCGACGCCGGCGTCGCTAAGCGGAACCCAGACGCTGATGTCGACGCGGCGGTTCATTTTACGAGATTCCTTCGTGTTCTCGCCTTCGATCTCGCCCAAACCGACGCGGTGAATGCTGCGCAGCGGGACGCCGAAGCGGGCCGTCAAGGCGCGCACGACGTTCTCGGCGCGGCGCTCGCTCAAGCCGAGATTGTAGACCGGGTCGCCGGTGCTGTCGGTAAAGCCTTGCACTTCGATCACGAAGGTCTTCTTGCCTTCCACGCTTTGCGCGATTGACGTCAGCTTTTGCTTGCCTTCGTCGCCGATCTGCGCCGAGTTGAAGTCGAACAGGACCGATTCCACCGTGGCTTTGCGATAGGTGGCCATGTCAGCCATCTTCTTGGTGACTTGGGTCAGACCGTTCTCGGCGAACGTCCGGGCGTCGCCGGCTTTCTGGTCGGCTTGGTCGGCGGACTCCTGCGCCGCGCTGGCTTTGTCGTCGGCGACCTTCGCATCGCCCATCACGCTGGTGATGCGCTCCTCGAGCCGCGATACGTCGCGGTCCACCTTGCCGTCTAAAGTCTCGATGCTTTGCTTGTTCGTGTTGGAGGCCTGCTCGACCTCGCCGACGCGGGTTTCCACGGGCGAGACGGTCTCGCGGACATATTTTTTGGTCGCGCAGCCGCTCAGCAGTAGAGCGCCGCATGCGAATGAAAGAACGAATTTATCCGGGCGTAATGTCATGGCGATGTTAGCTCCTTGGCCTCTCTTTATAGCAGTCGCGGCGCCAAACGCATATTTACTTTATTTTCAGTGAATTAGCGGCTTTTGACAATAGCGCGCCGAGGTAAGTTTTTCGCGACGTGCTGTAAAACATGCCCGCCAAAACTCGCCGTGCTAGCATGGCCCGCATGCGTCGCGCCGTCGCCTTATTCTGGAGCGCTGTCCTGCTTGCAAGTCTCTCCGCCGAGGCCGCCGAGCGGCCCAACTTCATCTACATCATGGCGGACGACCAGGGCTACGGCGACCTGGGCGTCTACGGATCGCCCTACATCCGAACGCCGCGGATCGACGGCATGGCTCGCGACGGCGCGCGCCTCACTGACTTCTACGCGCAGCCGTTTTGCGGCCCCTCTCGGGCGGCGTTGATGACCGGGACGTACCCGGCGCGCAACAGCCTCGCCTTCAATCACCTGCCGCGCGCCCGCACCGGCCTCAATCCGAACGAGATCACCATCGCCGAGCTGCTCAAGACCCGCGGATACGCAACGGCCATCATCGGCAAATGGCATCTGGGCGACGCGCCGGAGTTCCTGCCAACCCGCCACGGCTTCGACTACTACCTAGGCTTGCCTTATTCGAACGACATGTGGCCCTATCACCCCAAGATCGTCGAGCGGCCCGACGAAGACGAGCGCATGCAAGCCAGCCGCAAGCGCGCTCGCTATACCGGCTATGCGCAGTCCGACCAGACCTATCCGCTCGACTGGTTCCCCAAGCTGCCCTTGATCGAGATGGAAGAAGTGATTGAGCTCAATCCGCGCCAAGAGGAACTCACCAAGCGCTACACCGCCAAGGCCATCGAGTTCATCGAGCAGCACCGCGACCAGCCGTTTTTCCTGTACTTGTCGCCGGCGATGCCGCATGCGCCGCTGTTCCCGTCGCGTGACTTCGAGGGCCATTCGCTGCGCGGCCGCTACGGCGACGTCATCGAAGAGATCGACTTCAACGTCGGGCGGATTCTCGATCGGCTCAAAGAGCTGGGGCTCGACGACAACACCCTAGTCGTATACACGTCCGACAACGGCCCTTGGATCGAGTACGGCTTCGACGCAGGCTCGGCCGGACCGTTGCGCGGGAGCAAAGGCACGAATTACGAAGGCGGCGTGCGCGTGCCGTTTGTCGCGCGTTGGCCGGGGAAGATCCCTCCCGGAATCGTCAGTTCCGAGATCGCGGCGAACATCGACATTCTGCCGACCTTGGCCAAGCTGGCTGGGGCGGAGGTTCCGACCGATCGCACCATCGACGGCGAAGACATCTTTCCGCTGCTATCCCAGCCCGGCGCCGCGAGCCCGCACTCGGCGTACTACTACTACGCCGGCGGTATGAAATACAAAGCCGAGGACGGTCCGCCCAAGAACGATCCGCACCTCGAGGCGGTCCGCGCCGGCGAGTGGAAGCTGCATGTCGAGACGGTCGGGGACGACAACCAGGTCAAGCCCAAGGAGCTCTACAACCTCCACGAAGACGTCGCGGAGCGGCTCGACTACGCGGCCAAGCATCCGGAGATCGTGGAACGGCTGCGCAAGATGGCGCAATCGTTCAACGACAGTCTGCGGGCGGACACCCGGCCTCACGGCAGCCTCGGCGAGCCGACTCGTTAGCGCGACGGTTGGTGCGTCCAGAAGCCGTAAGCCGCGAAGCGCCCGTCTTCCCACCAGGGCGCGCCGCCGGTTGACGCGGCGCGGTTGACGCGGCCCGCTTGGCTCTGGACCGGCAAGACGACCTCGGCGCCCGCCCGCACGGCGGGGAGACCAAACCGCTCAGGGATCACGACCGCGACATGTCCGGACCGTCGCGCGTTTCCGTTTTTGGCGACGATTACCGAAGCGCGCCACTCATTCGCGGCGCGTTGCAGCGAGGCGAGTTCCGCCGCCCGCGTCCAGCCGTAGTCGACGCCGTAGTCTTCGAACCAGCCGTGCAACGCATTGACGTTCAGCTCGGCGACCGTCGACCCGTAGACGGCGCCCACGGACTCGCCGGCGGCGATCCGGTCGAGAGCCCTTTCAGTCCACCATACGCGCGGCAGATAGGCGCCGAGCAGATAGCAGTAGTCGCAGGCGTAGACGTTGCAGTAGGTGCGGCCCGCGGTCGGCTGGTAGCGCGGGCTGTTTTCCACGTCGAGATACGCCAAGATCGCTTCGGGCTTGGCATGCGGCCGGTCGGGGTCTCCGATCGGGAAGGCGCGGCCCCGCGCGTCGGCGGGGGTGATGTCAGGCCGGTTTTGGCGCAGATGGGCCTCCGGCGGGCGGAACGGTCGGGTCATCAAACAAGCTCCTCGCGGCTTATCGCCGGCGCGCCTCGGACGCAAGAAGGGCGGACTCCTCAGCTCGAGGAAGCCCGCCCTTGTTGCGCAATCGGCTCTTGAAAACGCTGCGGGCGCAACAATGTGCGCCCTCAATTCCAGTGTACGCCCCGTCTCCAAATTCGAGACCTGTCCGACAATACTGGGTTGCGTCGTTTGGCGGTCGTAAGCCTGGTCCTGATCGCGGTCGTTGTCGCCTGCGGCGGCTGGGCTTATTGGTCGGCTCGCGCCTCGCTAGCGCAGCTCGACGGCCAGGCCGTCGTGCGGGGGCTGTCGGCCTCCGTCGAAGTCGATCGCGACGCGGCGGGCGTGCCGACCATCCGCGCTCTCAGCCGCCTCGACTGCTTTCGCGCGCTCGGGTTTGTTCACGCTCAGGACCGCTTTTTTCAGATGGACCTGGCGCGCCGCTCGACGGCGGGTGAGCTTGCGGAGCTGTTCGGGCGGAAGGCGGTTGCGCTTGACCGCAGCAACCGGCTGCACCGCTTTCGCGAGCGAGCCGACAGCCGCCTGCCCGAGCTGCCGGCCTGGCAACAAGAAGCGCTCGAGGCCTATTCCGCCGGGGTCAACGCCGGACTCGAAGCTCTCGGGGAGGTTCCTCCCGAGTATCTGGCCTTTCGAGCCGAGCCGCGGCCTTGGAGCCCTCGAGATACGATCCTGGTCGCCTACTCGATGTACCTGAACCTGGCGATGGACCTCGAGGGCCGCCGCGAAATCGACCGCGGTCTGCTGCGAGAAACCTACCCGCCCGCGCTCGTCGACTTCCTTTATCCGCCGCGAACCTCGTGGGAGGCGCCGCTGGCCGGCGATCTGCCGCCGCCTCCGCCGCTCCCCGGGCCTGAGGTCATCGACTTGCGGCGCGAACCCCTCAGCGAGCTTGCGGCTGCGGATTTCGATGTCGCCGAGGATTACTCCGGCAGCAATTCTTGGGCGGTGTCGGGCGCGCGTTCCACAAGCGGCGCCGCGCTGCTGGCTGTCGACATGCACCTGGCCCTGCGCGTGCCCAACACCTGGTACCGCGCCCGGCTTGTCTACCCTGAAGCCGATATCACGGGGCTCACGTTGCCGGGTGCGCCCGGCGTCGTCGTGGGCTCGAACGGCCGTCTCGCCTGGGGCTTCACCAACAGCGGGCATGACACATCCGATGTGGTGCTGCTGCCTCCGGATGGGATGAAGAGCGGAGCGTACTTGACGCCGGACGGACCGCGCTCGATCGAGCGCCGTCAGGAGACGATCGACGTGCGGGGCGAGGCGCCGCAGACGATCGAGACTTCTTGGACGGTCTGGGGTCCGATCGTCGGCGTGGACAGCCTCGGCCGCGGGCGCGTCTGGCGCTGGCTGGGGTATGAGCCCGACGCGGTCAACTTCGATTTGCTGCGCATGGCCGAAGCCGCAAGCGTTGACGAGGCCCTGGCGATCGCCCCGGACGTTCACTTGCCGCCGCAAAACGTCGTCCTCGCCGATTCATCAGGTCATGTGGCCTGGACGTTGCTCGGCGGCATCCCCCGGCGAATCGGCGACGACGGGCGCTTCCCGCTCACCGGGCGTTCGAGCTGGGCGGGTTTTCTCGGCGCCGACGAGCGGCCGGCGGTCGTCGATCCGCCCGATGGGCTCATCTGGACGGCGAACAACCGCGTTCTGGGCGGCGCATGGTTCGACAAGCTCGGCGGTCCGCCCATCAGCGGCGCCCGCGCTCGTCTAATCCGCGATGCGCTCGGCAAGTTGGACCGCGCGAACGAGGCCGACATGCTCGCCATTCAGCTCGACTCGAGCGCGCGCTACTTCGAGGACTGGAAGAATGTGCTGTTGAATACGCTCGACGACGCGGCTCTGGATCGAAGCCCCCAGCGAAAGGAATTGCGCGGGCTGCTCGAAAGCACCTGGACGGGCCAGGCTTCGATCGATTCGGTCGCCTATCGCATCGTGCGGGCGTTTCGCGCCGAGCTTGCCGAGAGGGCTTTTCCTCCGCTGACGGCGCGAGCTCGGAAGATCGATCCGGAGGTGTCGTTGAGCCGCTCGCGGTTTTGGGACGCCCCGCTGCGGCGCATGGCGCGCGAGCAGCCGTCGAACCTGCTCCCCGCCGCTTACGAGTCGTGGCAGGCGTTGCTGCTGGCGGCGGCGGACGCCGTGCCCGCTCGGATCGGCGGCGCGCCCCTGAAGGCGCGAACATGGGGCGAGCGCAATACGCTGGCGATGCGCCATCCCCTCAGCGGCGCGGCCCCCATCCTGGCCCCATGGCTCGACATGCCGCCGGTCGAGTTGCCGGGGGACGACTATTCGCCGCGGGCCCAGCAGCCGTCGAGAGGCGCGTCCGAGCGCATCGTCGTATCGCCCGGCCACGAGGGGGACGCCATTTTCGAGATGCCGGGCGGCCAGAGCGGGCACTTTCTCTCGCCGTACTACCGCGCCGGCCACGAGGCCTGGGTGCAGGGCGAGGCTACGCCGCTGCTGCCCGGCGAGGCCGCCCACACGCTCGTTCTCGAGCCCCGCTGACATTCCGGGGACGCGCCTTGACAGGCGCGTCCCCGTTGCTCTCGCTCTGATCTCCGTGACGGTCGTTTTCGGGGCCGTTTGTGGGCCCTACGACGACTGTGCTACTGTGCCATTTACCCTTCTGTAGGGTCTCGAGGAGCCGTGATGCGAGCGCTGGGAATGATCGAAACCAAGGGCCTGACCGGTGCGGTCGAAGCCGCCGATGCGATGGTCAAGGCCGCTACCGTCACCTTGGAAGGCAAGGAGTACGTCGGCGCCGCGCTGGTGCTGGTGACTTGCCGAGGAGATGTCGGCGCGGTCAAGGCGGCGGTGGACGCCGGCGCGGAAGCGGCGCGGCGCGTGGGCGAGCTGATCAGCGCGCATGTGATCCCCGGGCCGCACGAAGAGACCGAAGTCGTTATGCCCCGCAACCTGCCTTCGAGCGCCGACTAAGCGACTGAAAACACGGGGCGCGACGCCGAAACGAGCGTCTTCCCCGGCTCATAGACGCCATGCTCGAGGATAAGGATCTCCGTTCTCTTCAAGAAGTCCGCCAGAAGGTCGAGGCGGCCTACGCCGCGTATCAGAAATTCCGCACGTTCTCGCAAGAGCAGGTCGACGCCATCGTCGATCGCGTCGCCGCAGTGGCGCGCGCGAACGCCGAACCCCTGGCGCGCATGGCCGTCGAAGAGACCGGCTACGGCAACGTCCGCGACAAGATCGCGAAAAACCTGCTGAACTCCGACACGCTGCACCAGTACATCAGGCCGCTCAAGACCGCCGGGATCATCCTCGAGGACGAGGCTCGGGGCATCATCGAGATCGCCGAGCCGATGGGCGTCGTGGCGGCGATCCTGCCCACGACGAACCCCACCTCAACCGCCTTCTATAAGATCCTGATCTCGCTCAAGGCGCGCAACGCGATCGTGATCAGCCCCCACCCGCGTGCTCGCAAGTGCACTTGCGAATCGGCCCGACTGCTGAGCGAGGCGGCGATTCAGGCCGGCGCGCCCGAAGGGATCATCGGCTGCGTCAACGAGGCGACGATCGAAGGCACCAACGAGCTGATGCGCCACAAGCGCACGGCGATCATCCTGTCGACCGGCGGCCCGGGCATCGTTCGCGCGGCCTACTCGAGCGGCAAGCCGGCCCTCGGCGTCGGACCCGGCAACGTGCCGGTGCTGATCGACTCGACGGCAAACGTCGAAGAGGCCATCGCGCAGGTGGTCGACGGCAAGAGCTTTGACTACGGCACGGTCTGCTCGAGCGAGCAAACGGTGGTCGTCGAAGAGAAGCACCGCGACGTCGTGTGGCGGGCGCTCGAGGCGAACGGCGCGTTTCGCTGCAACGACGAGCAAGCCGCAGCGCTCGAAAAAATCCTGATCTACGACGGTCATCGTATTAACCCGGACTGCGTCGGCCAGTCGCCGCAGAAAATCGCGCAGATGGCGGGCTTCAGCGTGCCGGACTCGGCCCGCATCCTGGCGCTCGAGCTGTGGGGCGTGGGGCGCGAGTATCCGCTGTCGGCGGAAAAGCTGTCGCCCGTCCTCGCGGTCTACTTCACAAAGACCTTCGAGCAGGGCGTCGAGGCGTGCCGCGGCGTGCTCAACTTCGGCGGTCGCGGCCACACCTGCGTGATCTACTCGCAGTCGAAGGAAAACGTCAAGCGCTACGGCATGGAGATGCCGGCGTTTCGTGTGCTCGTGAACACCTCGTCGCCGCAGGGCTCGACCGGCATTACGACGAATGTCGTGCCGGCGATGACCTTGGGTTGCGGCGCGATCGCGGGCAACTCGACGAGCGACAACGTCGGACCGCTGAACCTGATCAACATCAAGCGCGTGGCCTTCAAGGTACGCGAAGCCGTGGAGGCTTTCACCAGCCCCGAGGGCAAGGCGTATTTCGCGGGCGTGGGGTCGCAGCCGGTGGCCGCCTCGGCCTCCCCGGCGCAGCGTCCGCGCCGCGCCGCAGGCGCGCGGCGGGCGAGCGTCAGCGGGTCGAGCATCAGCGTCGCCGTCGAGCGCTACTTGGCGCAGCGCGGCGTCGGTGCGGCGCCGGCCGCGTCGGGCGGGCTCTCGGCTCGCTCCGCCGCCCAGGGCGTCGTCGACAAGTTCTTAGGACAGCGAGTCGCCCCTCCTCCGGCGGCTCCCGCGCCGCCTCCCCCCGCTCCCGCCGCCGCCGCCAAGCCTTCCGCGCCCGCCGTCGAAACCGTGCCTTTCGTGTGCGAAGACGATGTGCGTCGCGCCCGGGCCAAGGGCGCGAAGATCTACGTCAACCGCAAGTCGATCGTGACGCCGGCGGCGCGCGATCTCGACCTCGACCGCTCGATCATCGTCTCGACCGAATGAGGAAGCGCTGGGCATACCGCGAGTTCGATGCTGATGCCGCCCAACGTATCGAGTCCGCCGCGAAAATCCCGCGGCTAGTGGCCGTCTTGCTCGCCCAGCGCGGCGTGACCGAGCCCGACAAGGCCGCGGCCTTTCTGACGCCGAGCCTCGATCAGCTGCACGACCCCTACCTGCTGACCGGCATGCGCACGGCCGTCGAGCGCATCCGCGCGGCGATCGCCAAGCAGGAAAAGATTCTCGTCTACGGCGACTACGACGTCGACGGCACGACCGCCGTGGTCATCCTGCGCAAGGCCATCGAGCTCGCCGGAGGCCAAGCCGACTACCACGTGCCGCACCGCGTCAGCGAGGGCTACGGCATGCGCGAGGAGATCATCGAGCGCGCCGCCCGCGACGACGTGAAGCTGCTGATCAGCGTCGACACGGGCATCCGCGAGTCCGCCGTCGTCGACAAGGCCGCCGCGCTCGGCATTGACGCGATCATCACCGACCACCACTTGCCCGAGGAAGGCGCCGTGCCGCGGGCCCTGGCCGTGCTCAACCCGAACCAGCCCGGCTGCGACTACCCGAACAAGGGCCTGTGCGGCGTCGGAATCGCGTTCAAGCTGGCGCAAGCGCTGCTCGATGACAGGGATTGGACGCCGAAAAAGCGCGCGGCCGTCTTGCTCTCCATGCTCAAGATCGTCGCGATCGGCACGGTCGCCGACCTCGTGCCGCTCTCGGGCGAAAACCGCGTGATCGTCAAGCTCGGCCTCGACGAGCTGCGTAGGCCGAAACACCCCGGGCTCAAGGCGCTGCTCGACGTGGCGCGGCTGAGCGAAAAGGCGCACGTGACGGCGGGCGACGTGGGCTTCCGCATCGGTCCGCGCCTGAACGCCGCCGGCCGCATGGACACCGCTCGCTCCGTGATCGAGCTTTTCGATGCGCCGGACTACGACGCGGCGCTGCCGATCGCCGAGAAGCTCGACGCGCTCAACGCAGAGCGGCAAGCGGCCGAGCAGGCCGTGGTCGAAGACATCCTGGAGCGCCTGGGCCGGTTGCCGCCGAGCGACGTGCTGCCCTTTCTCGTAGTCGAGGGGGAAGGCTGGCATCCCGGCGTGATCGGCATCGTCGCCAGCCGCGTCGTCGAACGCTTTCACCGGCCGACATTGGTGCTCAGCGTCGATCCCGCCAGCGGGCTCGCGGTCGGCTCGGGACGCAGCATTCCCGGCTTTCATCTGCTCGAGAGCATGGAGTCGCTGGCGCCGATCTTCGAGCGCTTCGGCGGACACCGCGCCGCGGCCGGCTGCACCATCCGCGCCGAGCGCATCGCGCAATTGCGCGAGGGCCTCAACGAATACGCGGTCAACGTGCTCGGCCCCGACGACTTCCTGCCCCTGCTGCAGATCGACGCGGAGTTGCCTTTCGCGGCCATCAACGACGAAACCATGCACGCCCTCGGCCGGCTCGCGCCCCATGGCCTGGGGAACCCGACGCCGCTGTTCTCGGCCGTCGGCGTTCGCCTGACCGGGCCGCCGCAGGTGCTGAAGGAAAAGCACCTGAAGCTGCGCCTGCGGCATGAGGAAGCGGCGTTCAGCGCGGTCGGCTGGCGCATGGCGGAGCTGCACCCGACGCTGCGGGTCGAGGACGAATTGGACGCCGCATTCGCGGTGGAGGCCGACGACTATTGGGGCGGCTGGCGATTGAATCTGAAAGATTTGCGGACGGCGCTGCTTGAAACCGAAACGCTCTAAGTCTCCCCCAGAACGCCACAGGTCGTCCGCTCACGTTGTCCGAGCAAAAGGCTCATCCGCGCGAGTTTGTGCAAGCGGCTTGGAGGCCGCCCCGGGCGCGAAGCAGCCTCGATTGCACGACTACTGCACGACAAAATCGACGAACAGCGCCTCCTGCACCTCGCCTCCTTCCAGCAGCGCGCTGACGGATCTCTTGATGCTGTCGCGAAGCGCTTGCTTGCCGGCCGGAGAGCTGAGCTCTTCGTAGGTGCTCGAGCTGACCTTCAACAGGATCTGGTCGCGAATGCGCGCCCTTAGCAAGGGGTCGTCGCCGATGGAGGCGGCGAGATCCTTTGGAGTGACCGCGAGCGTGACCTGCAAGCGCGCCTTGTGCGCGCCGCCCGACGCCAGATTCGTCAGAAACGGAGCGAGATCGACGACTCCGGGTTCGGGCGGCGCCGGCGCGGCGGCCTGCGCTTGCCCGCCTTGCAAGAAGAAAAAATACCCTGCGGCGCCGCCGCCCCCCAGGACGACGAGCGCGGCGATCGCGATCAAGAGTTTCTTATTCATCGGCGATCTCGGACGGCGATTTCACCGCTGCGTCCTGTTGGTCGTTGACACGGAAGAGGAACTCCACGCGGCGATTTTCAGTGCGGCCCGCGGGGGTCCGGTTCGATGCGATCGGCGCGGTTTGCGCCTGCCCGATCGCCCGCAGATGCGACGCCTCGACGCCCTTTTCCGCCAGATAGCGCACGGCCTGCCCGGCGCGAGCTGCGGAAAGCTCCCAGTTGCTGGGATAGACGGCCGTCGAGATCGGGATGTCGTCGGTGTGGCCGATGACGTCGACGTTCCGGCCGCTGCGCTCGAGCTCCTCCGCTATCTTGTCGAGGACCGGGAACGCGGCTGGATTCAGGTCCGCATTTCCCGAGTCGAAGAATAGGTCGCCGCTCAACTGCAGCACGACTCCGTCGGGGGTGATTTCCGTGCCGCCTCGGCGCTCCAGCCCCGTCTGCTTCAACATTTCGTTCAGCTCCTGGCGTACTTGCTCGGCCGCCTGAGCTGGGCTGCCCGGGTCGGTGTCGATAACGGGCAGGATGTCGTCGCTTTGGGGATGGTCGGAGATCGCGAGGTCGGAACGGACGCCGAAAGCTTCCTTGATCGAGCCGGACATCTGGCGGAATTTCTCGACTTCGACGCTCGAGAACGAAAGCAGCAGGACGAAGAACGTCAGCAGCAGCGACATCAGGTCGGCGAAAGTGACCATCCATTCCGGTGCGCCCGCCTTCGGCTCGTCTTCCACTTGCATGAGATTTTTAGGCGGCCTGTCCCTCCGCCGCGCCTCCTTCCGGGACGTCGCCGCCGCCCTCCGCCTCGCGCAGCTTCGGCGAGATGAAGGCTCGCAGCTTTTGATCGATCGCGTTGGGGTTGTGGCCCTCGGCGAGCGACAGCACGCCCTCGATGCACACGCTCATCAGCAACACCTCTTCGCGCGACTGCGCCTTGAGCTTGTCGGCGAGCGGCAGGCAGATGACGTTAGAGATCAGCGCGCCATACAGGGTCGTCAGCAGCGCCACCGCCATGGCGGGCCCGATCGACGACGGGTCTTCGAGCGACGCCAGCATTTGGACGAGGCCGATCAGGGTGCCGATCATGCCGAACGCCGGCGCGGCCTGCCCCATGCCTTCGAGAATCTCTTGACCGCGCTTGTGGCGATTGATCATGCCTTGCAGGTCGTTCGTCAAGATCTTGGCGATCTCCTGCTGCTCGAGGCCGTCAACGGCAAGGACCACGCCCTTTTGCAGAAAGTCGTAGCCGCAGTCTTCGTTTTCCAGAGCGAGCATGCCCTCCTTGCGCGATTTGCGGGACAACTCGACGATGCGCTCAATGATCTCCACCGGTGAGAGCAGGCGGTGGCGAAAACCCTTGCCCACCACTTGCGCCGTCCCAAGGACCTCCGCCAGCGAATTGCGGATCATGCTCGCCCCCAGCGTGCCGCCCACGACGATCAGCACCGAAGGTATGTTGACGAACAGCATCGGCGAACCGCCGAGCACGATCGACGCGACGATCAGAATCGTACAAACGACCACCCCGATAACTGTGGCGAGATCCATCGAGCCGCTGGGAGACCGCTTCCGCGACAGCGCTCCCCTGAGGTGCGTATCGGCTTCCTTGGGGGCGGACTTGAATGAAAGAGCGCGGACCGCCGATAGGGCCGCCGCACGGGCTCGGCCGCCGCAAACTCGAACTGCTCGGAAAACCCCTCCGCGGCCGTCCTGGCTCTCGCTCCGGCGTCCGCGGCGGAGGTCGGACGGGTCGAATTACTGGAGCAGCGCAAGGTCCGGGTGCAGCACGCGGCTGATGTCGGGGGCGTCGACGTTGTCCAGCGTCACGACGTATGCCGGCGAGTCGATGCGTTTGTCGGGTGTGCCGCCGTGGAGCTTCTCGACGATGGTCTTCACGGCTTGGTAACCGATGTTGAACGGGTCTTGGACGATCAAGGCGTCGATGACGCCGGCGCGCAAGTCGGCCTCGATCGTGTCGCTCGAGTCGAAGCCGATGTAAACCAGGTCGCCGGCGTCTTCGCGTCCCTTGAGCGCCTGTGCGGCGCCGACGGTGGCGGGCTCGGCCGAGGCGAACAAGGCGTTGAGGTCGGGATGCGCGGTGAGCATGTTTTCGGTGACGGCGCGGGCCTTGGCGCGGTCCGACATGCAGTACTGCTCGGCGACTTTCCGGATGCCCGGGAACTCGGCGGCAAGCGTCTCTTCAAAGCCCTGTTCGCGCTCCATGGTCGAGCCGCTGCCCGGCACCATCTTGACGATCGCGACCGTGCCCTTGCCGTCGAGCAGCTCCGCGAGCTTGCGCGCGGCCATGGCGCCGGCCTTGTAGTTGTCGGTGGCGACAAAAGAGACATATTGGTCGGTTTTGATGCTGGTGTCGAAGATCGTGACGGGCACCCCTTCGCGGCCGGCGCGCTCGACGACGGCCACCAACGAGGTCGCTTCGGTGGGCGCCAGGACGATGCCGTCGACGCGTGAAGTGATCATCGAATCGACGATCTCGATTTGACGGGCGAAGTCCGTCTCGGCCGGAGGACCCTTCCATTCGATCTCGACGCCTTCCTCCGCGGCGGCCTTGGCGGCGCCGGCGTGAACGCTCTGCCAGAACACGTGGGCGACGGCCTTGGGCACGACGCCGATGCGCGGCTTATCGGAGCGCTTGCAACCGAGAGCCAGCAGGGCTACGGCGAGCGCCAATCCTAAGGTGTATCGCCGGGTACTCATGGGACGAATCTCCTTCCGAAAGCAAGCGCCTATTGTATCCCCGTAGTCGCCCGCTCCGACCCTAAACTGGTGATCAGTCAGCAGTTATGAAAGACGAGCGTAGGCGTAGACCCAGAAACGAGGAGCCCGCTTCAGAGGAGCTGCGCGTCGAAGTCGCGCTCAGCGACGGCTCGCAGCGCATGCGCGAGGCGCGGCTGGTCGACATCTCCGATTGGGGCGTCGGATTCGAGACCCCGACCCCGATGGTGGTCGGCGCGAACTTGTGGGTGTGGGGCGCGGCGATCCCGAACGCCCACACGACGGAAAACAAGCGCCGCGCGCAAGTCATGCACTGCCGCCTGGTGAGCGAAGGAGCTTACCGGGCGGGATGCGCGTTTCAGGATGCGCCGAAATACGAGTCGCGCGACTCGGTGCAGCAAGACCTCGACGATTCGTTCGTCGACTTTTACGAAATGCTGCAGGTCAGCGCGAACGCCGACGGCGATACGATCCACCGCATCTACCGCATGTTGGCGCAGCGCTTCCACCCGGATAACCCGGATACCGGAGACTCCAAGTCGTTCCAGGCGATCCTGCGCGCGTACCAGACGCTCAACGATCCGGCGCGACGTACGGAATACGACCTCAAGTATCAGACCCAGAAGCGGCTGCGTTGGCAGATTTTCGCGAAGCCGACCGGAGCGGAAGGCATGGAGACGGAGAAGCGCAAGCGCGCGGGCATTCTCTCGGCTCTGTACACCAAGCGCATGGAAGCGCCGGAGAAAGCCGGTGTGACGATTCGCGAGATGGAAGATCTGCTGGGCGTGCCCCGCGAGCACCTCGAGTTCTCCTGCTGGTACTTGCGCCGCAAGGGGTTGGTGGACGCAGGGGACCAGGGACGCTTCGAAATCACCGCCGAAGGCGTCGACGCCGCTGAGCGGTATGAGGCCGAAGGGCTGTCTCCCAGGGCCTTGGGCGAGGATCGCCAGCTCCCCGCGCCGCACATCACGCCGGCGCCGGAAGAAGCGGTCGCCGGGGACTGACGTCCGCTCGCGTGCTAGCCTCAGCCGTGAGGCATGTTGTCGCGGATTTCTGGGCGTTTGAAAGGGTGCGGCATGCCGCGCCCGTACCTGTTGGCGCTGCTGCTCGTTGTTCGCCTGCCCGCGGCGGACCTGCTCAATCTGGTGGGCGACGGGCCCTCGCTCGAAACCAACATCCGCACCCTCTGCGATGAGATCGGCCCGCGCCTGTCGGCGAGCCCCGCCATGCGGCGGGCGGCGGAGTGGGGCGTCGAAGCCTTCAAGACGGCGGGCGCCGATGCGGCGCACATCGAATATTTCAACCTGCCCCGGACTTGGCAGGAGGGCGACACACGGATCAACGTGACGGCGCCGGCGCATTTTGAAGTCGACGCGGCCGCCACGGCTTGGTCGCCGCCCACGCGACGAAAGATTCACGGCGAGGTGCTCGACGCCGGGCGAGGCAAACCCGGCCAGGTGAAGAGCCTGGGCGAGAAGGCGCGCGGCAAGATCATTTTGGTGGAGCTCGAAGAGGCGACCACGTTCTACGGGCTGGGCGTGACGCAGCGCAACGCGATCTACTCGATTCGCGATGGGGCCCAGGTCGGCGCGGCCGCCGTGCTCTTCGCTTCGACGCGCGCGAATCGCGTTCTCTTTCGGCATATTCACAGCGTCAACGGCACGCTCGACCCGCTGCCGAGCGCGGTGGTCGCGCGCGAAGACGCGCTGCGCATCGCGCGCTTGATCGAGGCGGGCGAGAAGGTCGAGGTCGAGATGCGTCTGCCGAATCGCATCGGCGGAGCGGCGGAGAGCTACAACGTGGTCGCGGAGATCCGCGGCTCGGAGAAGCCGGAAGAAGTCGTAATCCTCGGGGCGCACTTGGACTCCTGGGACCTGGGCTCGGGATGCCTTGACAACGGCGTCAACGTCGGGCTGGTAATCGAGACCGCGCGGGCGGTCGCGGCGCTGGGCGAGCGGCCGAAGCGGACGATCCGGTTCATCCTGTTCTCCGGCGAGGAGCAGGGCCTATGGGGCTCGCGCGCTTACGTCGAGCAGCACCGCACGGAGCTCGACGACATCGTGGCCGTCGTCGTCCACGATATGGGTCAGGGCAAGATCGAAGGGTATTCTCTCGGCGGGCGGCCCGAGCTCGAGAAGCCGCTCCAGGAGGCGATGTCTTCGCTCGATTCGGGCGAAGCCTCGCACCACACGACGGAGGCCTTCTTCGGCAGCGATCACTTCGATTTCATGCTCGAGGGCTTGCCGGCGCTGGTCGCCATGCAAGACACGACCGACTATGTGCTGCCGTACCATTCCGAGCTCGACACCTACGACAAGGTCAACCTTTCGCAGGTGCGGCAGCGGACTCGCGTGGCCGCGGCGACCGTATGGGGCATCGCGAACTTGCCCGAGCGCTTCGGCACGCGCCTGAATCACGACGACGTCGCCAAGCTGCTCGAGCGCACCTCCCTCAAAGATCAGATGAAGTTCCTCGACCTGTGGGACGAGTGGGAAAAAGGCGAGCGCGGGCGACAGCCCTGATCGAGCGCGCGGGCTTGATACACTCGACAGCTTCCCCTTCTCCCATCCGCAATGTCACAAACGGACCTGATCCGCTGCCGCAACATCACGGTTTGCCGCGGCGAAACTCGCGCTCTCAACGGCTTGACGCTTTCGATCCCGCAAGGCGAGCATGTCGCCTTGATCGGGCCGAACGGCTGCGGCAAATCGACCCTGATTCGCACGATTTCGCGTGAGCTGCACCCGCTCTACAACCCCGACTCCGAGCTGACGATTCTCGGCAAGTCGAACTGGAACATCTTCGAGCTGCGCCCCTTGCTTGGGATCGTGTCGGACGAGTTGCTGCGGCGGAGCCTGCGCCCGGCGTCAGGCCGCGACGTGATCTTGTCGGGGTTCTTTTCGACCCTGGAGCTTTGGCCGCACACCGAGGTCACGCCCGAGATGCAGCGCAAGGCTGACGAAGTGATCGAGCTGCTCGAGATCGAGCATTTGGCGAATCGCCTGGTTGGCCGGATGTCGTCGGGCGAGTCGCGCCGCGTGCTGATGGGGCGGGCGCTGGTGCACGATCCGCTGGCGCTGGTGCTCGACGAGCCGACCAACAGCCTCGATCTGCGCGCGACTTGTGAGCTGCGCGGCATCTTTCGCAAGATCGCGCAGTCAGGCGTCGGTTTGATCCTCGTCACGCACAACTTGCCGGACATCGTGCCCGAGATCACGCGCGTGATTCTGCTCAAGGACGGCCAAGTGTTTCGCGACGGCCCGAAGGCGGAAGTGTTGACGCCCGAGGCTCTGTCGGAGCTGTTCGACATTCCCGTCGAGCTGGTGCAACGCGACGGGTACTACCAGTTGGTGTAGCCCGAACCAGGAAGCTTTTACTTGGCTCGCGGGGGCTCTTCCGCTACACTTGCGCACGATGACGGCTGCGGCGTTTCGAGTGCTTGCGTTAACGGCGGTGTGTTGCGCGACCGCCTGGAGCCAGAGCAAGCCGCCGCCGCGGGTCAACGCGTTCGTGCTGCCCGGCGACCGCGTCATCCCGCAAGTCGCGACGGGCGGCGACAGCTTCTTCATGAAGTTCCAGATGAAGAACTTGACCGATCAGGCGGCGACGATCGAAATCTCGTTCTTTGATGACGCCGGTTTGCCGCTAAGCGTCCCGTACGTTCAAGACGGCGCGCAGGTCACGGGGACGATGTTGACCGATACGGTCGCACCGAACGGGATCGAGTTCGCCCAGACGCAACTTTCGGGGCCGATCCTGATCGGCTACGCGCTGGTCAGCAGCACGCCGCCGCTCTCGGTCGCGGTCAGCGCCGCCTTCAATCAGGTGATTTCCGGACGCCCGCTGTTTCAGGCGTTTGTGCCGCTGGCGTCGGATCTGCACGACCGCTTCTCGATCCCGGTGCTCAACACGGGCGGCTTTACGGCGTCGATCGCCGTGGTGACGACGGCGGCGCAGCAACTCACGTTCATCGCACGCAATCAGAGCGGCGTCGAGCTTTGCCGTGACACGAGAATGTTCGCCGCCGGCGAGCACCAGGCGTTCATCGTTCGTGACCGCTTGCCTTGCACCGCCGCCGCGGACGGCTCGCTGGACGTCGTAGGCCAGCAAGTCGGCCTCGCTGGCTTCGGGCTGACCGCGCAAGACGCCGGGGCCTTCGTGACCCAGCCCGTGTATGGACCGATTCCGGCGGGGCCGGTCTTCTGAGTCGCCATGCGTTTCGCTATACGACCGACGCTGGTGTTGGGGCTGCTGCTGTTGCCGGCGAGTGCGTCAGCGGCCGACACGACCGTCATCCGCACGTTCGTCAACGGCGTCACGGCGGAAAACTCTTCCCAGCAGGTGCACGACCTGCACATCGAATACGATCAGCAACTTTTCGGGGCGGGATTCGCCGGGGAAGCGTCGGTGGCGGAACAGAAGGACGTTACCATCACTGACCGGCGTGTCGACATCAAGTTCAAACGCGCCCTGATGCCGAATGAAAGCGTGACCGCACTCGCGATAACGCACGCGAGCAGCCTCAATATCTTGACTTGGTGGTGGACCGACGGCGCGGGAGGGGCCGTCAAGAGGACCGTCACCTACGTGACCGGCCGCGGCCGCCACACGCGCCAGAAGGAGGGCGAGATTGAAAAGTACGACGGCGAATTGCGGGGCGATGAGGCGCAAATCGCTTCTCCGCGGCCGCAACCGATGAAGATCGAGGATCCGTACGCGATCGTGAACAAGTCGCACCATTGGGGAGGCGCGGCCCGCCGTACGCAGAAAGTGAAGATCACGCTCAACATCTCAAAGCTGTTGGCTGATGCGCCGAATGGGCTGGACAAGGACCTCATCGCGGCGAATATCCGCGCGGCTGTGAAGCAGTGGGCGGACTGTACGTCAGGGGCGCGCAACCGGCAGGTCCCGCGTTCCGGACAAAACGGGAATCCAGCCAACCACGGCGAGGGCGTCGATCCGGCCAACATGGCGCCGGGGCCGTCGCACATGGGCGGCAAGGGAATCAAGTTTCGCTCGGTGGCGGATCGCGAGTGCAACGCCGCCTTCTTGAAATATCCGCAAGGCATCGAGATCACGGTGATCGAGACGCAGCAGCCGGAGGGCGAAATCACCGGACACTTCGCAATTCCTCCGGGGCACGCGAAGGCCCTCGGCTACGGCCCTTCCCAACCCTCGACCGAGAGCGGCCAGACCGATCGCACGACCTCGGGCGACGTTTACATGACGAATAGGCGCAACGCGAAGTGGCACCTCGCCATGGATACCGACGGCGACGGCTACATCACCAACAAAGACGCCGATGAAGTTCCCGAAGATGAATACGACTTCTACTCCGTCTTCAAGCACGAGCTGGGACACGTGCTGTGCTTCAATCACGCGGGCGAGAACTTCAGCGAAGAAGATGTTCACTTCGAGCCCGCGCAGCCGCTCGACGACGGCCGCTCTTCGCCGGGCGACGACAACGCCGCGCAGCCGTCGAACGCAGCCGATGACGAGTACATCGAACCGGGCCCGGTCTACTTTTCGTCGAACCGCGAAGGGGGCTACGGGGGCTTTGACCTGTGGGTCGCGGAGCCGACCGACGAAGGCGTTGTGGTCACAAATCTCGGACCGCAGGTCAACTCGAGCGGCAATGACGTCGATCCCTTCCTGGCGGCGGACGGCACGACGCTGTTGTTTTCGTCCGATCGCTCGCCGTCGTCGCAGTATTCGCTCTATCGCAGCGTCTTTGATCTCAAATCGGCGCTGTGGCAAGCCGCGGCGCCGCTGGGGCCGGGGGTGAGCTCGCCGTTCAACGACCGGCATCCGACCTTGCAGGCCGACATGAAGACGCTGTACTTCAGCTCGGACCGCCCGGGCGGCTATGGCAAGGACGATATCTGGACGGCGGAGTTCATCGAGTACTCCGGCTTGTTCAGCGACGCCGTGAACCTCGGAGCGGCGGTCAACAGCGCCGACAACGAACGCGACCCGGCTGTTTCGGGCGACGGCGGCGTGCTCTATCTATCGTCGGATCGCGCGGGCGGCTCAGGCGGCTTCGATCTGTACGTGGCCGGGCGCGTCGGCGGCTGGAGAGCCCCGCTCAATCTCGGCGCGGCGGTCAATTCTCCGTTCGATGAAGTCGGCCCGGGGATTCGCATCGACGACCGCATTTTGGCTTTCGCGTCGGATCGTCCCGGCGGCATGGGCGGGTTCGACCTGTATGAAGCGGCGTTCAATTTTAGTCGGCAAGGCGAGGTCGCGGATTTGGACGGCGACGGCGCGGTATTCCTCAACGACCTGCGTCTGTTCGTCGGCGCGTACGACTCGTGCTTCGGCGACGAGTCGTTCAGCTTCGCCGCCGATTTTGACTACGACGGCTGCGTCGGGCCGTCGGACTACTTCTTGTTGCTGCGCCGTTTCGGTTCAGGGGCGTATGCGCCCGGTACGGCGGCGACGCCTCAGGGCGGGACGAGCTCACCTTGATTTGATCGGGCTTCGCGGGCTATCAGTGGATTCGACGCGATGAGGCTCGAAGGACCGCGCGTGCTGCTTCGTCCCCTGGACCTTGCGGACGCCCAAGCGCTGTCGGCGCTGCGCTCACATCCGGAAACCGCGCGCTACCAGAGTTGGGAAGACTTCTCACTCGATGACGCGCAGGCGCTGATCGACGACATGCGGCTGCGGCGCCCCGACGTTCGCGGAGCTTGGTATCAGCTCGGGATCGTGCTGCGGGAGAGCGGCGAGCTGATCGGCGATTGCGCCTTGCGCTGTCCGGCCGACGACGCGGCGCAAGCCGAGATTGGTTTCACGCTGGGCTATCGCCACTGGGGCCGAGGGCTTGCGGCGGAGGCCGTCGACCTGCTCGTCGACTGGCTCTTCACGGAACGGAACAAGCGCCGCGTGTTTGCGGTGACCGACGGACGCAATGCCGGCGCTCACCGCCTGCTGACGCGCGCCGGCTTCGAACGCGACCCGCGGTTCGACCGTATGGTGTGGTTCAAGGGCGCGTTCGGACCCGAATGCGTCTGGGTGCGGCGCGGCGATCCTAAGGCTTGACGAGCTCGAGCCAGGTCTTGGCCATCAGTCCGTGGCCGGCGACGGTGGGATGCACGCCGTCGGACGCCCAGTAGGACGGCTCGGCGTCTTTGAGGACGCCGTCGAACATCGACTGGAAGGGCAGCCAGTCCGCGCCCGCGCCGTCGGCGACCCGCTTGGCGGCGGCGCGGCGCTGGTCGAACTCGGGGAACCACTTGTCGTTGACCGCGCCGCAGCGCAGCACGAACGGCTCGCAGACGACGATGCGCGTGTACGGCATCTCCTTGCGGGTCTTGTCGAGCAGCGCGGCGAAGCCTTTCTCGTAGCTCTCGACCGTGCCGTTGAAGCTCCCGTTCAGCTTGTGCCAAATGTCGTTGACGCCGATGAGGATGCTCAGGATGTCGGGCTTGAACGCGATCGTATCTTCCTGCCAGCGAGCCTCGAGATCGGGGACCGTGTTGCCCGAGACGCCGCGGTTGTAAATGCGCAGCCCGTCCTGGCCGCGCGCCGAGAGCAACCGCGAGGCGATCATGAGCGGGTAGCCGTGGCCCAGGCCCGCCGCGTCGTTGAAGGTCGTCTTCTCGCGGTTCCTGCCTGCATCGGTGATCGAGTCGCCTTGGAACAGCAGGACTCCGGCCGGCATGAGCGGCTGCTTGGCCGCAACCGCCGTGCCGGCGGCTGCGCCCAACAACGGAGCGGCTCGCATCAAATCGCGACGGGAAAGGGAAAGAGATTCGAGCTTTGTGGACATGACTTCGCCTCGCGCCAGATTACACTAGCACGGGCGACTCAGACCATGACGGTGAAGCTGGCTTCGTCGCGGATGACCGGACGGTAGAGAGTGTCGCGCTCGACCGGTTCGCGGCCGGCTTCGCGGATCAGCCGCAGCAGTTGATCGCGCCGCAGATTCTGCGAGGTCGTCGCGCCGGCGTCGTGGTAGATCTTCTCTTCGACGACCGTGCCGTCGATGTCGTCCGCCCCGAAGCGCTGCGCGACTTGCGCGATCTTCGGCGTCATCATGATCCAGTACGCCTTGATGTGCGGAAAATTATCGAGCATCAGGCGCGCCACGGCGACGTTCTTGATGTCATCGAAGCCGGTGGTGGGCCGGATGTGCCGCATCGGCGTGTTTTCGGGGTGAAACGCCAACGGGATGTACGTCTGGAAGCCGCGGGTTTCGTCCTGCACCGCGCGCAGCTTGATGAGATGGTCGACGCGGTCTTCTGCGGTCTCGATGTGGCCGTAGAGCATCGTGGCGTTCGACTTGAGGCCGACTTTGTGCGCCAGGCGAGCCGTCTCGAGCCACTCGTCGCCGTCGATCTTGTGGTCGCAGATGATGCGGCGCACGCGCTCGGAGAAAACCTCGGCGCCGCCGCCGGGCAGCGAGTCGACGCCGGCGTCCTTGAGCCGGACGAGGCATTCTTCGATGGAGATCTTCTCGCGGCGGGCGAGGTAGCCGTACTCGACCATCGTGAAGGCTTTCAGATGGACCTGCGGGAAGCGCTGCTTGAGGCCGCGGATCATCTCGCAGAACCAGTCCAGATCGAGCTCGGGGTGCAGGCCGCCGACGATGTGGAACTCCGAGACCGCCTCGTCGTAGCCCTGGCCCGCTTGTTCCCAGACCTGTTCGTGGGACATCGAGTAGGCGGCCGGGTTGCGCTTTTGGCGACCGAAGGCGCACAGCTTACACGCCGCCACGCAGACATTGGTCGGGTTGATGTGGCGATTGACGTTGAAGTACGTCGTGTCGCCGTTCAGCTTTTCGCGAACGAAGTTGGCGAGGTAGCCGATCCCAAGCAAGTCCTTGGAGCGGAACAGGGCGACGCCGTCGTCGAAGCCAAGTCGCTCGCCCGAAAGGACTTTATCGGCGATGGGGCGCAACTTCGGGTCATCGAATCGAGGCGTCATCAAGCGGCTCCGAAGAGCCCTCAGAATAACATGGGCGCCGCCGCGGACCGCGGCTGAGGCGGCGGGCCGATTCCCGTATACTGACCACCGCTGATGCAAAGACGCGGTTTTCTCAAGTCCGCGGCATTGACGGCCGCTTCCGCTTCACGGGTGCTTGGCGCGAACGACCGCGTGCGTCTCGCCTTGATCGGCTGCGGCGGTCGCGGCAAGACCGTCGCGCGTCACATGGTGCGCGAGTCGAAGAACGTCGAGTACGCCGTGATGTGCGACGTCTACGACGACCAAAGCTCCAAGGCGAGTCAGGAATTCGCGCAGTTCGGGGCGAAAGCCGAGACGGCGAAGGATTTTCGCAAGGTGCTCGAGCGCAACGACCTGGACGCCGTGCACATCGCGACGCCCGACCACGGGCATGCGATCGCGGCGGTGATGGCATGCCAGGCGGGCAAGAACATCTACTGCGAAAAGCCGCTCGGCCACAACATCGTCGAGGGCCGGGCCATCGCCGACGCCGCGGCCAAATCCAAGGGGATCTTCTTGACCGGCACGCAGCACCGCTCCTCGCCGCACTTGATGGAAGTGCGGAAGTTGGTGCAGGACGGCAAGCTGGCCGACGTGCACTTCGTCCGCGTTTGGAACTACGCCAACTTGATGCCCGACGGCCTGGCGGAGCGGCCGGATGAACCGGTTCCGGCGGGGCTCGACTGGGACATGTACCTCGGCCCGGCGCCGTGGGTTCCGTACAATCGCGCGCGTTTCTTGAGCAGCTATCGCGGCTTTTTCGACTACGCCGGCGGCTGGATCACCGACTTCGGCACGCACCGCTTCGACTCGATCCACCAGATCATGGGCGTCGACAAGCCTCTCAGCGTGAGCGCGAGCGGCGGGCGTTTCGCCGTCGGCGGCATGAGCGATCAGCCGGACATCTTGCAGGTCACCTACGAATACCCGGGGTTCGTCCTGAGCTATGAGACGATCAACACGAACGGCTTCGGCGCCTTCGCCAGAACGGTTCCCGGGATGAAGATGCACGGAGCGCGCGGCGAGCTCGACCGTCCGAACGGCATGGCCTTCTACGGCTCGAACGCCACGGTGATCGCCGACCGGCTCGGGTATGAGATCTTGCCCGAGGACGAACCGCGCCCGGGCTTGCTGCAATCGGGCGCCGTCGAGGCGCCGCGGCTCGAAAAAATGCACATGGACGAGCCGGAGCCGACGCCGCTGCACGCCGCGCATTTCATTCGTTGCCTGCGCGAAGGCGAGACGCCGCGCACGGACGCGCTGACCGGCCATCGCTCGAGCGTCGTTCCCCATTTGGGGAATGTTTCCTACAAGGCGGGCCGCAAGCTTTTGTGGGACGCCGAAATGGAGCGCGTCATCAGTGATGACGGCGCAAATCGCCTGCTCGGCAGAAAGCCTCGGGCGCCGTGGGATTTCATCCCGTTCGATCCCGACGAGGCAAGTTCCTAGTTGACGGTTTCGACTAAGCCGTTTACCTTAGGCTTTTCCTGGCACACCTTAGATAATTTCCTCCCCGGCCTGGATCAGCATTTGCCTTTAGATAAAGATTGGCTGCCGTATTTCGCCCCGATGATCGGGTTCGGCCTGGTTTTGGCCGCTCCCGACTACTTCGAAGGCGTCTCGCCTGTGTTCTGGCTAGGGCTGCGGGCGGCGATTCCCTTCGGGCTCTTCGCTTTCTTCGCTTTTAGGGGCGCGTACCCGGAACTAAAGGACTTTCGGCCGGGCGCCGCGGCCGCCTTGGACATCGCGGTCGGTTTGGTTGTGGCCGTCCTGTGGATGGCGCCCTACGTTTGGTTCGAAATCTTGAGCTCGGACGGCGGCAAGGGGTTCGATGCGTCTCACGGCGGAACGGCGGCGCTCGTCCTTCGATTCATCGGGTTCGCGACGGTGACGCCGTTCATCGAAGAGTTGCTGGTGCGCAGCTTTCTGATGCGTTCCGCCGACTTGTGGGACACGCACAAGCACTTCCGCGATGTGCCGGTCGGCTACTACACGATGCGCGGCTTCCTGTTCACGCTGCTCTGGTTCACCTTCACTCACGCCCAGTGGGAATGGCCGGTCGCCGCGGCGACCGGAGCGATCTATAACCTCTGGCTGTACCGCCGCAAGCATATCGGGTCGTTGATCTTGGCGCACGCGGTGACGAACGCAACCATCTTCTTCGCGGTAGTTTGGGCCGCCGGTCACGGCCGCGACTGGTGGTTCTTCCTCTAGGGCGGCTTCTCGTACAATGGCGGGGCTATGCCTATCCGGACGACCGTTGTCGGCTCATATCCCATACCCCGCTGGCTGTACGGCGATTCTTCCAAAGGAACTTTGCGCGACGCGATCGCGGTCGTGTTGAAGACCCAAGAGCTGGCGGGCATCGATCTGGTCGCCGACGGCGAGCTCAACCGCTTCGATCCATCGCATCCTGAAACCAACGGGATGATCGATTATTTCGTCAGCCGCATGTCGGGCATCCGCACCGAGTACTCGGTGTCCGACATCGACGCCTTTCGCGCCGAGATGGGCATGAACTTCCGCGCGGCGCCCGCCGGCGTGGTCGACGGGCCGATCGGCGAAGGCGTTTTGAACTTGCAGGCGGACTACGAATTCACGCGGCCCCTGACGGCCAAGCCGCTGAAGTTCACCTGCACCGGGCCGCACATGCTCGCCAAGACGCTCACCAACCGGCACTACGGCGGATTCGACAACGTCTGCATGGCGATCGCCGAAGTGTTGCGCGACCAACTCAGCCGCGTCCGGGCCGACGTCGTGCAGCTCGACGAGGCCAATATCTCAGGCCACCCCGAAGACGCCGAATGGGCGGCCGACGCGCTCAACACGGTGTTTGAAGGCATCGAAACCGTCAAGGGCTGCCACATCTGCTTCGGCAACTACGGCGGCCAGTCGATCCAAAAGGGGTTTTGGAAAAGCCTCCTGCCGTTTCTGAACAAGTTGCACGTCGACCACTACGTCCTCGAGTTTGCCCGCCGCGGCTACGACGAGCTCGCGGCGCTGAAGGATCTCGATCCGAAGATCGGGATCGGCCTCAGCGTAGTCGACATCAAGGACAACGAAGTCGAGTCGCCCGAGCTGATCGCCTCGCGCATCGAGCACGCCGCGCAAGTCTTGGGCGAGGAACGCATCCCCTACATTCACCCCGATTGCGGATTCTGGATGCTGACGCGCAGCGTGGCGGACCGCAAGATGCGGGCCATGGTCGAAGGGCGGGACCTGTTCTACGGCCGCAAGGATTAGCGGCGCTGCGGCTGCTCGCCCTCGACGATGCGGTAGCGTGCGTTCGCGTCGAGTCCGCGAAACTCCTGCGCCTCGCCGAGCGGCCAATCGATCCGTACGCTGTCGACTTTGGAGGCGTCGCCGAGCCCGAAGTAGAGCTCCGGCGCGCTTTGCGAGAAGTAGCTGCCGCCCCCGACGACGTCTTGGATTTGCGTGCGCTCGCCGGCCTTGACCGTCACACGGGCGCCGATCGCGGAGCGGTTCGTTCGGCGGCCTTCGAGCTCGATCGAGATGAAGGCGCCGCCCTTGGCTTCGTTCTTGAGCAGCGCCGGCGCGGCGTTGACGTTGCTGATCACCACTTCCGGGCGCCCGTCGCCGTCGAGGTCGCCGGCCGCCATGCCGCGAGACGGGCGCGGCGATTGCAGCGCCGGTCCAGCCTGCGCGGTGATGTCTTTGAAGCGCCCGTCGCCGAGGTTGCGATAGAGAATCGTCGGTTGGCGGTAGGTCTCGCCGATGGCGCTCTTGTCGACTTCCGGGTACACGTGGCCGTGCGCCAGCAGAAGGTCCGGCCAGGAGTCGGCGTCGGCGTCGAGGAAAAGCGTTCCCCAGCCCAGGTACTGGTTGGCGCCGAGACCGGCGGGCAGCGCCATGTCTTCAAAGAAGCGCCCGTCCTCGTTGTTGTACAGGGACGGCAGGTCGCCCGAGAAGTTCGATTTGGCGAGGTCGAGAAAGCCGTTGCCGTCGTAGTCGGCGACGGCGACCCCCATGCCGGCTTGGAGTTGCCCGTCGACGTTGAACGCGACGCCCGCCTCGCCCCCGATCTCCTCGAACGTCCCGTCGCCCTTGTTGTGATAGAGCAGGCTCGGAGTCATGTCGCATGCGACGTAAAGATCGGTCCAGGAGTCGTTGTCGAAGTCGGCGGCGACCACGCCCAGGCCGTAGCGTCCGCCCGGAGCGCGGATGCCGGCCTGCTCGCTGACGTCCTCGAAGGTCCCGTCGCCCTTGTTGCGAAAGAGCTGATTGAGCGCCCGCGGCAGGCCGCGCGGACCGCACATGACCGGAATCCCCTTCCAATCGCATTCGGGGCTTTCGCCGGGCTTGGGAGTCTTGGCGAGGTCGAGATCGACGTAGTTCGAGAAGAACAGGTCGAGGTCGCCGTCGTTGTCGTAGTCGATGAAGGCGCAGCCGGCGCTCCAGCGTTCCGGGCCGGCGTACAGCCCCGCTTGTTCAGCGCGGTCGACGAACTTGCCCTTGCCGTCGTTGATCCACAGCGAGCTGCGTCCGAAGTAGGCCGCGGCGATGTCGGGATCGCCGTCGTTGTCAACGTCGCCGACGCAGACGCCTTGCCCCCAGCCGCTGCGCCGAATACCGGCCTCGGCGGCGACGTCGGTGAACTTCAGGCCTCCGCTCGCGCTTCCGTCGTTGCGATAAAGGAAAGGCGCGGGGCCCTTGCCTTGGCGGGCGGCCTCGAGCGTGGTCCCGTTGGCGAAGTAGATGTCGAGATCGCCGTCGAGGTCGTAGTCGAGCAGCGCGACGCCGGATCCGGTGGTCTCGAGGATGTAAATATTTTTTTCCGGATTTCCGTAGACCAGGGCTTGTGAGATTCCGGATTGGGCTGCGATATCGATAAATCGAACGTCTCCAGCGACCGCCACGACGCTTGCGGCCAGGAATGTAAGCGCTAACAACGCTTTGCATTTCAAGCAGTTACGCCCTCCGCTCGCCAAGCGCCGCATGACCTGAACGTACCAGCAGACGAGCGCCGAAAGCAAGCCGCTCACCGAGACCTATGGAATGCCATAAGTGGCTGAAAGCAAAACGCTTAGTTATTGACAATGCGGTTGACGCAGCGGCTCATGTTTGGCATAGTAGACGAGGCCGAAAGGTCCTGTAACTTTCCATTCGAAGGGTCTACAGGGGGCTCTTCACACGCTCAATGAAAGAGATACCAGTGAAAAGAGGAGATCGAATGACAATGCGCCAAGCAGCGCTCAAGCTTCTACTCTTCGCAATCGTCTCGACGCTCATGTTGACGCCGGCTCTGGCGCAACGCGACATGGGCACGCTGCTCGGAACAGTCACCGACGCCACCGGCGCGGTCATTCCGGGAGCGCAGATCACGATTACCGAAGACGCCACGGGTCTAACCTACGAAATCCAGTCTGACGCGTCGGGCAACTATATTCGTCCGCTGCTCAAACCCGGCACCTACACAATCGCCGCCGCCGCGGAAGGCTTCAAAACCTCCGAGCAGAACGGCGTCGTGCTGCAGTCGCAAGGCCGCGTGCAGGCCAACTTCGTGATGGAGCTCGGTCAGGTGACCGAAACCATCGAAGTTACGGCGCAGCCGCCGGCTTTGCAGACCGAAACCACGCAGATGGGCGGCACTCTCGAGAGTCGCCAAACGTCGGAACTGCCGCTCGGCGGTCAACGCCGCTTTGCCTTTTTGGCACGCACCGTTCCAGGCGTCGTGCCGTCCGAGAACGGCGCCCGCGACGCCGCCGGCGGCGGCTTCTCCGCCAACGGCGTGCGCTCCAACGGCCAGAACAACTTCTTGCTCAACGGCATGGACAACAACGTCAATGTCATCGACTTCATTAACCAGACCGCGTACGTCGTGGGCCCGTCGGTCGAGGCCATCGGCGAGATGCAGATCCTGACCAACGGCTACAACGCCGAATACGGTCGCGCGGCGGGCGGCGTGGTCAACGTCACCATCAAGTCCGGCTCGAACGATCTGCACGGCACCGGCTTCTGGTTCAAGCAGGACGACAGCTTGAACGCCAACACCTGGGAAGCCAACAAGAACGGCCAGGACAAGGGCGCCTTCTCGCAAGACATCTACGGCGTGGCCATCGGCGGCCCGCTGGTCAAAAATCGCACGTTTTGGTTCGCCGACTATCAGGGCACCAAGATCACCGACGGCAGCCTGGCCAGCACGCTCACCATCCCGACCGCGGCGATGAAGGGCGGCGACTTCTCGAGCATCCTCACCGGCCAATCGCTGGGGACCGATCCGCTCGGCAACACGGTCAACGTCGGTCAGATCTACGATCCGTTCTCCAACCGCGAGGTCAACGGCGTCAAAGACATCCGCGACCCGTTTCCGAATAACATCATTCCGGCCAGCCGCTTCGATCCGGTCGCCAAGAAGTTGATCGATCAGTATCCGCAAGAGAACCAGAACGTCAAGACCAGCGGTCGTCCGGGCTCGAACTTCTTCACCCAACGCGATTCCACGCGCGACGTCAAACAGTGGGACGTCCGTGTCGACCACCGCGTGACCGACAACGATTCGCTGTTCGGTTCGATTAGCTGGATCAACGAGAGCAAGTTCCAGGCGCCGCCGCTGCCGGGCGATCTGGACGCCGGCGGCTTCCTCGGCGAGCAAGAAGAGAACCTGAGCCGCAACGCGATGCTCAGCTACACCCGCATCTGGAAGCCGACATTGATCACCGAGATGCGCGCCGCCTACTCGCGCTTGGTGACGACCAGGACCCAGGCGAACGCCGATAAGAACACCTTCTCGGAGCTGGGCATCGGCGGGCTGAACCCGTTCACCACCAACAACGGCGGCATGATCAACCTGAACCCGAACGACTATAGCGGAGTGGGCGGCTCGGAATGGTTGCCGACTCAGGAATACAATAACGTCTGGGACTTCGTCATCAACACGTCCTGGAACCGCGGCAGCCACGCCTTCAAGTTCGGCTTCGAATACCGCCCTGTCGGCTTCCCGTTTTTCCAGGTTCCGTCGCCACGCGGACGGATGGAATTCACGCGAGACCAGAGCAACCAGGTCGGCTTCTCCGACACCGGCGACGGCATGGCGAGTTGGCTGATGGGCCAGGTCGGCGGCACGACGCGGATCACCACCCAGAACTTCATCTCGTCGTACCACGACGCCTATTCGACCTACTTCCAGGACGACTGGAAGCTGAGCTCGAAGCTGACCATCAACTACGGCGTCCGCTATGAAATCACGACGCCGATCGGCGAGAAATTCGGGCGTCAGGCCCACTTGGACGTGTTCAACATCGATCACTCCCAGCCAACCTTGGTCATCCCCGAGGGCAAGGACCAAGACACGGCGCTGCCGCCGAACTTCCCGACCGACTACCCGAACATCGCCATTGAGCGCGGCGTCGCTTCGCCCTACTTGATCGGGTTCGACAAGACCAACATCGCTCCCCGCATCGGCTTCGCCTACGAGGCCAAGCCGGGCATGGTCATCCGCTCCGGCTACGGCATCTTTTACGGCGCCGAGGAGAACGAGGGCGGCAACCCCAACCGCGGCGAGAATGTCCCCTTCAACCAAGAGACTCGCTTCACGGCCGACCGCCCGTCGCAGCAGAATCCGTTCATCGCCACCATGGCGGACGGCTTCCCAGTCGATTCGTTCACCCTGCCGGCGCCGATCAGCTTCCGCAGCGTGTACACCAACCGCCGCTGGCCCTTGGTTCACAAGTGGAACCTGAACGTCCAGAAGGACATCGGCTGGAACACCATCTTCGAGTTGGCCTATATCGGCTCGAAAGGTCAGCGCCTGACGCTGAACTACAACGGCAACCGCCCGGTTCTCGATCCCACTCCGAACGTCCCGGCCGTGGGCCGGCGCCTGTACGGCGATGTGGTGGGGAACGCGGATATCACCTTCACCAACTCGATGGGCCGCTCCAACTACCACGCCATGACAGCGAAGCTCGATAAGCGCTTCTCCAACGGCGTACAGTTCTTGATGTCCTACACCTGGGGCCATGCGCTCACCGATGTCGGCTCGCCGCTGTCGGACGGTCCGGGCAACCGCGACGTGAACATCTCCGAGGAATACTCGAACGCCAGCTTCGACGTCCGTCAGCGCTGGGTGTTGAGCGGCCTTTGGGAGCTCCCGTTCTTGCGCAACAACAACAGCGCCGCGGGCAAGATCCTGGGCGGCTGGCAGCTCAACGGCATCGCCACGCTGCAGACGGGCCAGTATATGAACATCTCGTCGAACCAGGGCATCTGCTCTTGCCCCGGCACCATTCGTCCCGACCCGGTGTCCGGCCGCGACCCCAACGCTGGGCCGCGCACGCCGGAAGAGTGGTTCGACACAAGCGCCTTCCAAGACCCCGCTCCCGGCACCTACGGGTCGCTGGGCAACTTCAGCAACATCACCCCCGGCATCCATACGGTGGATCTTTCGCTGTTCAAGGATTTCAAGATCAACGAGCGGATGAAGATCCAGTTCCGCGCCGAGTCGTTCAACTTGACGAACACGCCGCAGTTCTCGCGGCCGAGCGGCACGCAGGGCAACAGCGACTTTGGCTTGATCACCGGCACGCAGGCCGGCACGAACCGGCAGTCGCAATTAGCGCTGCGGTTTATGTTCTAGCCTTGACCGTAACCCTTTAACCGGCGGCCCCCGTCTTTTCGAGGCGGGGGCCGCTTCGCTTTCCGCATGTTTTGTTACAAGCGATTCGTGGGTCTGGTTTTCGCCCTAGCGGTCGGCGTCACAGCCTACGGCCAAGCCGCCGAGGACCATTTGCGGAAGGGTCTGTCGGCGCTGCAAGCTCAAGACCTCGACGCGGCGATCGCCGAGCTCACGGCAGCCAAACGGCTGGACGCAAGCGATGGACGCGTACGCCTCGGGTTGGCCGAAGCGTACCGCCTCGCCGGACGTCCCGACGACGCGGAAACCGAGACGTCCGCGGTCGTCGCCATGTCCGAGGATGAGCCCATGCTGCTGCGCGGTTTGGCGGTCTATTTCGAAAACGCCGGCGATCCGGCGGAAGCGGCCGGATTCGAGGCGGGCTACGCGCGGGCCTTCCCCGGCGACGTGAGCGGCTTCGCGCGAGCGGCGGCGTTGTACCTGGAGGCCGGCGACGCAGAGCGCGCGGCCGAATTCGCCCGCAGCGCTTTGGAGCGCCGGCCCATGGCCTCGCTCTACGACCTTCTCGGCAGAGCCCAAGCCGACCTCGCGCAGTACGACGAGGCTGCAGAAGCTTTCCGGCAAGCGATCCGCCTGAGCCCGTACGACGAGGACTACCGCTACAACTTCGGCTACCTCTGGCTGCGGGCGCAGCGCTTCGAGCAGGCGTTCGAAGCCTTCCAAGAAGGTCGCAAGGTCTTCGACAAGAGCCCGCGCCTCACGCTGGGAAGCGGCATCGCCTATTACGGCATGCGCGACTTCGACAAGGCGGTGGATGCTTTCTTGCAGGCTGCGCGGCTGGCCCCGACGATGCCCCAGCCGCACTACTTCTTGGGTCGTACTCTCTCACAAGCGACCGAACGCATGAGCGAAGTGGTGGCCGTGCAGCGGGCTTTCGCCGAGGCGCAGCCGGACAACTATCTCGGCCACTTCCTCTACGGCCAGGCGCTGCTTGCGGCCGCGCCCCCCGAAGGCGACGACGAGATGCTCGCGACGGCTGAAACCGAGCTGCGCCGGGCGATCGCGGCGCGAGACGAGTTTTGGGAGTCTCATTTCGAGCTGGGCGTCCTGCTCGAGAAGCAACGCCGCTATGAAGACGCCCGCAAGAGCCTGGAGCGAGCGGTCGAGCTGAATCCGAAGTCATCCAAGCCGCACTACCGCTTGAGCCGCGTCTACGCCCGCCTCGGCGAAAAAGAGCTGGCCGCTCGCGAGCGAGAGCTGCATCAAAAGCTCACCGAGGCCGAGCGAGCGGCGATGACGCGCGGCATGAGCGGCCCGCTCGAGGAGCCGTTGATAGAATGATTACGGTCTTTTCACTGAGGAGAATCGTGTATGCATCGGCGTAAGTTCCTAGCTGCCCTCACGGCGGCGGGAGGAGCCTCGCAGCTCAAGGCCGACGAGTCGAAAATCCTGCTGCCGACCGACACGCCCGACCACTTGGGCTTCCGCATCATGTGGTACAACCCGGTCGGCCCGATCGACAAGGAGAGCTACAAGCTCGAGGTCGGCGGGCTGGTCGAGAATCCGCAAGAGATCGAGCTCGCGCGCCTGCGGGAGTTCGAGCAGGTCGAGCAGTCCTCGCGCATGAAGTGCGTGCAGTGCTGGTCGTCGCGCACCACCTGGGGCGGGTTCCGCTTCGGCGATCTGATCGAACACGTCAAGCCGCTCGCCAAAGCGAAAGCCGTGCGCTTTGATTGCCACGACAAGTGGTACGAATACATGTCGCTCGAGGAGATGGCCAACCCGCACGTGCTGCTGGCGACGAGCATGAACGGCGAGCCGCTCACCGACCAGCACGGCGCTCCGCTGCGCATGATCGACCCGTCGAAATACGGCTACAAGTCGTGCAAGCTGATCACCAAGATCACCTTCGTCGAAGAGGGCAAGGGGTCGATGGCTTGCGACATCGGTCCGTATTACTCGGCTGACGGCAAGATTCTGCCGGGCTACGACCATCCGATCGATTTAGGCATGGGCCTGCGCCGCAAGATCGCGGGCGGCGAAATCACCGACTACTGATGTTCTCGCTGAGCAAGCGCAGTTTCCTCAAGCTTGCCGGCCTCGCCATCGCCGACAAGCTGACGCCGCGGCGTCTGTTCGGAGGCGGTGAAGGCAAGGCGCCCCGCAAGCTCATCATCGTGACCTTCGGCGGCGGCGTGCGTTACGCCGAAACCTTCGCCGACGCAGCGCAGCGCAACATTCCGCGCCTGCGCGACCTCAAGCCCGAGGGCATGTTTTTCAAGCGATGCGTCAACGCGGGCGTGCTGTCGCACTACAACTCGACGTCGAGCATCGTCACCGGCAACTGGCAGCGCGTCGACGACTTCGGATTCGACCGCGCCGTCAGCCCGACGCTGTTCGAGTATTACCGCAAAGGAACGGGGGCCGGGCCCACCGACGCCTGGGCCATCTGCACCAACAAGAGCTTCGCCACGATCGGCTCGACGACCAACAAGGACTACGGCGAGCCCTACGGCGCCAACGTGGTGCTGCCGAAGCAACTGCTGCTCGAAGCCGTGGAGGGCGTTATCAAGCGCGACCTCGCCGCCGGCGTCGCCAAGCGCGAAAACGTTCTCGGCCAGCTCGAAAACATTCTCAACGCGGGCTACGAAGGCATCGGCTGGACGATCTTCAAGGGCGGCCGCGAGCTCGATAAGAGCGTCAAGGAAACTCTGACACGCAGCCTCGTCGAGTACATTTACGGACCCGAAGCTCCGAATTCGGGCGACGAGCTGACGTTCTTCGTCACACGCGAGGTCATGCGCGAGTTCGCTCCGCGTCTGATGCTCGTCAACTTCTGGGACATGGACGTCGCCCACTGGGGCGCCTATTCCCTTTACCTGCAGGCGATCACCAAAACCGATCGTCTGTGCGGCATGCTGTGGGACGAGATCCAGGCCAATCCGGCCTACAAGGATCAGACCACCCTGCTCATCCTGCCCGAGCTGGGCCGCGACGGCGACTTCGACACCGCTAACGGCTTCTTGAACCACCGCTCCGGCGACGCCTCGTGCCGCGACGTCTGGATGCTCGCGCTCGGCGCCGGCGTGGACAAAGGCGAAATCGAGCGTCCGGTCGCGCATGTCGACGTCTGCGCCACCGCGGCCGAGCTGCTGGGCGTGCGCGGGGTCGAAACCCAGGGCAAGATCATCCGCGAATTGATTGTCTGATGGCCAAGGTTTCCGAGAAGCTGCAGAAGATCATCGACGACGGCGTCTTCGATCGCCTGCCGCCGACCTTCGCCACCTACTCGTTCGACCGCATCAAGGATTGGGACCAGCTCTTCCCCGCCGAGCAGGGCTACTTCGAGCGCTTGTTCGGGCTGCTGGCGCGCTCCGAGCCCGCGGCCGTCGAACGGCTGTTTGGTCCGCTCGCCGCGGTCGAACAGAAGATGGGCGTCAACCGCGCCACCTGGAGCACCAAGAACTTCACGCTCGAGCACGTCGACTTCTTGCAGCGCAATCGCCACCTGGCCGAGTGGCGTGACACGATTGCCTCGATCTTCGCCGAGATCGATCCGCTGCTCGACCAAGAGGTCGAGCGCTCGGGCCACCCGCGACTCGTCATCGTCATGACGCCGGCGGATCTGCCCATGGGGCCCGACCGCATGTGGCAGCGCATCAAGGACAAGGGCAAGCTCGTTCGCCTCGACCTGGGCGACGACCCGCTCGACGACTACGCCGCCAAGCTGTTCACCGGCGCGCCCCGGGCCGACCGCGGGCCGACGCTCTACGACCGCTACGGCAAGGCGCGCTCCGAGAACGATTACGACGCCTGGGTGATCGAGGCCGGCGACCCGATCCACAGACTCGCAGGAGGCCTCCGGGGCTGGACCGGTTTCAGCTACGAGCGTCTCTCGGAGCTGCGCGGCGTCCTGATGCAAGACGTCAACAAGATGGTTACGCAGGAGCAGATCCCCGGACCGCGGCAACTCGGCGAGCGATTGCAAAAGCTGAACCCGGGCGCGCTGCGCCGCGCCGCCGGCCACGACCGCGTGATTCGCGACTATCTGCAATCGGTCTTGCTCAACGGCAACGGCACGCTGTTGATCAACAACACATTCGTCGAGTGGGCGTCGGTGCAAGCGATCCGGCGCGCGCGTCCCACGCTGATGTGCGTCTCGTTCGGCATCCGCAACAAGATCAAGCCGTTCTCGAACCTGCTGATCTACGCCGACCAGGAAGAGGCCAACCCGATCCCTACGCAGGCCGACATGCTGGGCTCCTACGTCGACCTCGAAGTCTTCTACCAATACATCTACAACGAGTGCGAGAAGTGGCCCGAGTATCGCCGCAACACGGCGTACCTGTTCGTCGGCCAAGGCATGGAGGCGCTGCTCGCAATCGCGCCGGCCGACTTCCCGCTGTTGCTCAACGAGGGGCCCTTCAAGCTCGAGGACGTCTATGAAGCCTCGGCCCGCTGGCTCGGGGCGTGAGATGGGCCCGCGCTTGAACCGCCGCGACTTCATGCGCGCCGCGGGGCCGGGCGCTTGCCTGCTGCGGGCGGCTCTCGAATGGTCGCCGTCGCCGGCGTTGGCGCAGTCGCCCGGGCTGGGCTCGATCCGCTTTCCCGAGACGCCGCGCTACGAGCAACTTCGCCCCCTGATAGACCCCGCCGCCGACGTTTTCGCCTGCGAGAAGCGTGCGGCGACGATTCAGCCCATCCTCGACGTCATGTTCGAGGAGAAGGCTTTGCCCCTGGCGGAAGACTTCGAAGGACCGTCGCCGCTGCCCACGCGTTACGAGGCCGTCGGCCCTGACGCCGCAAAGGCCGTCTACGAACCCGGCGAGCAGTCGTTCCTAGCGGGGCTGCGTTCGTGGATGGCCGCCCTGGGATTTGAGCCCGAAGCCAACTTCGCCGTGCTCGCGACAACCGAGTGCGCTACGAAATTCGCGGCCGGCGAGCCGAGCAGGGCCTCGAATACCGTGTCGGCCACTGGCGCATGGAGTGGACCGACGACGGCAAGCTGCGCCGCTTCGAGCCGCTCGACGAGACTCTGGTCGGACCCCGCCCGGAGCTGTTTCAAGACGTCACGCGCATGGCGCTGTGGAATACCGAGGCCGGCGAGCAGTTCGCACTGGGCGTGCCGGAATGGCGCGAGCGACTCGACTCGACCTGCGGCATCGACGTCTACGGGCAAAACGGCGTCGCCGTCGCCGACATCGACAACGACGGCTGGGACGAGATCTACGTCTGCCAGCCGGGCGGGCTGCCCAACCGCCTGCTCAAGCGCGGCTCGAGCAACCTCGGCTTCGAGGACATCACCGCCGACTCCGGCCTGGGCCTGCTCGATGCGACCTCCGCCGCGCTGTTCGCCGACTTCCGCAACAGCGGCCGTCAAGACGCCGTCATCATGACCGGCGGCGGCCCGCTGCTCTACCTCAACAACGGCGACGGAACCTTCACGCCAAAACCTGACGCCTTCCGCTTCGCGACGCCGCCCGGCGGAACGTTCACCTCCATGGCCGCGGCCGACTACGACGGCGACGGCAAGCTCGACCTCTACTGCTGCGTCTACATCTATTTCCAAAGCGAAGACCAATACAGTTACCCGTCGCCCTATCACGACGCACGCAACGGGCCGCCGAACTTCCTGTTCCGCAACGCGCTGAGCGCAGACGGCGCCGGCGCCTTCGAAGACGTCACCGCCGCCGTCGGCCTCGACGAAAACAACGACCGCTACAGCTTCGCCGCCTCGTGGTGCGACTACGACTTCGACGGGCGGCCCGAGCTCTACGTCGCCAACGACTTCGGCCGCAACAACCTCTACAAGTTCGACGGCAAGCGCTTCCGCGACATCGCCGCCGAGGCGGGCGTCGAAGACATCGGCCCGGGCATGAGCGTCTCGTGGTTCGACTACGACGGCGACGGCCGCCCCGACCTCTACGTCACCAACATGTGGTCGCCCGCGGGCCAGCGCGTCATCGCCGACCCCGCCTTCGCCCCTGTCGCCAACGCGGGACTCGATGAAGCCTACAAGCGGCATTCCAAGGGCAACACGCTGTTCCGCAACCGCGGCGACGGAACATTCGAGGAAACCGGCGAAGCCGAGATGGGCCGCTGGTCGTGGTCAGGCGAAGGCATCGACTTCGACGCCGACGGGGCCCCGGAGATTCTCGTCGCCGCCGGCATGTTGACCGCGCCCGGCGAACGACCCGCTTCCCCGCTCGCAGCCCTGGCGAGCATGTCCCCCGACGCCCCGGCGCCCGAGCTGATGAGCTTCTTCTGGCGGCAGGTCGTCGCCGAAACCTCCATCGACGGCTCGCCGAGCAAGGGCTACGAGGAGGGCTGGAACGCGATCAACCAATACATCCGCGAGCGCGCCTCGTGGAACGGCCGCGAGCGCAACGTGCTCTACGCCCGGCGCGACGGCCGCTACGTCGATGTCTCCGGCGTCTCCGGGCTCGACTTCATGGGCGACTCGCGCGCCTTCGCCGCGGTCGATTTCGACGGCGACGGCAGGCTCGACCTGGTCTCGAAGAACCGTCTCGGACCGCAGTTGTCGTTCCACCAAAACGCCGCCGCGGGCGACAACCGCGTGATCGTGCTCGAGCTTGAAGGCGTGCGCTCGAACCGCGACGCCGTCGGCGCCTGGGTCACCGTCGAAAGCGCGGAAAGTCGCAGCTCGGTCGGTCTCAGCGCCGGCTCGGGCTATCTGTGTCAGCACACCAAGCGCCTGCACGTCGGTCTTGGCAAGGCGGACCGCGCCGACAAGGTCACCATCCGCTGGCCCTCGGGCGAACACGAGACCGTGGCCGACCTGGCCGCCGAGCACGTCTACCGCATCGTCGAAGGCAAGGGCGTGGCGGAGAGGCGTCCGCTCGCGCCGAGGCCGATCGCGGTGAGCGTTCCCTATGTCGCCAAGCCGCCCAAGCCCCAGCCGGACGTTTGGCTGATCGAGCCGGTCCCGCTGCCCGAAAAGCGCCCCGGCCCGGGCGTGCTGCTGCTGGCGGCCGACGAGGGTTCGCTGCGCCCAGGCGTCCCTGGCGAGAGCGTCAACCTCAGCGCCGCGCCCGACCTGTACGCGCAGTACACGCTCTTCCACCGCTACCTGCGCGACTTCCGCGGCGAGTTGCCCGTCCCCGTCGCCTTCCTCGTGGACGATGAGTCGCGCGCGCACAAGATCTACTACACGCCGCCGACCGCGGAGACGTACCGGCGCGACGCCGAAGCGATGGCCAGGCCCGGCCGCCTCGCCCTGGCGCTGCCCTATCCCGGCGCTTACGCGGCCTCCACGCCAAGCCGCAACTACTTCCGTCACGGCGCGGCCTTCTACCAGGCGGGTTTCCTGGAGCAGGCTCTGCCCTACCTCGAACAAGTCGTCGCGCGAGACCCCAACAACTTCAAGTCGCAGCTCGCCTTGGGTCAGATCAACCTATCGCTCGACCGCCTCGAGCCCGCCGAGAGTCACCTCGAAGCCGCACGCGCCGTCCGCGAAGACTCCGCGGAACTATGGAACAACCTCGGCGGTCTCGACATGGCCCGCGACGACTACGCCGCCGCCGCACGGGACTTCGAGAGGGCGCTCAAAATCGACCCGAAAGCATCCTACGCCCTCGCCAACTTGGCGCAAGCCTACAGCCAACTCGGCCGAACCCAGGAGGCCGAGGCGACCTTCCGCCGCGCCCTCGACGCCGATCCCGGCGACGCCGACGCCGCCGACCGTCTGGGCCTGCTGCTCGCCAAGCAGGACCGCTTCGACGAGGCCAAGGCGCTGTTCCAGAAGGCCATCGAGAACAAGCGCGACCACGCCTCGGCCATCAACAACCTCGCCGTGCTTTACTTGAAGCTGAATCAACCGGCCGACGCCGAGGCCGCCTTGCGCTACGGTATTCGAGTCGCTCCGGGCGAAGACCGGATCTATCTCAACCTCGCCCGCCTCTACATGCAACAGGGCGACCGCAATAAGGCGCGGGGCGTCATGGAACAATTGCTCGAAGCCAAGCCGGACAGCGCGGTCGCGCGCGACGCCTTGCAGCGTTTGAATACGCCATGAAGCTTACCCGTTTGACTCCGCTGCTTCTGCTGCTGCTCGCGGCGGCTCCGGCCGTCAGCGTCGAGCAGGATCTCGATGCCGCGCTCGACGCCGCCGCGCGCTCGGGCGGCGTCGAGCTGATCGGCGTCACCTCGTCCGAGCGGCTCGAGCCCGCGGGACGTCTTGCGCCGGGCGATGCGCCGATCCTGCAGTTCCGCTATCTCGACGGCCAACGCCGTCATCGCTACGGCGACCTCAACTTGATGATGGACGATGCGGGTCACTAGACTTTTCCTGTTCTGCGCGCTCATCGCGACCTCGCTTGCCGCGCAGGATCGCCTCGCCGAGGGTATCCGCCAATTCGACAAGGGCGACTACGCCGCCGCCGAGCAGACGCTGCAAGGCCTGCCCGGCCCGCACGCCAAGGCCTTCCTGGCGCTCACCATGGCCGCCACCGGACGCTGCGACGCCGCGCAACCCACTCTGATCGCCGCCTTCAGCGCTGAACGAGACGCGCGGATCCGGAAATTGACCGGCCTCGCGCTGGCCCGCTGCGCCATCGCCGCACAGCGCTTCGAGGAGGCCGCCTCGCCGCTCTATCAGCTCCAGCGCGAAATGCCCGACGACGCCGACGTGCTGTACGAAACCGCGCGCCTCCACCTCAAAGCCTGGAACGGCGCGGTCGAGCGCATGTTCGAGCGCGCTCCCGACTCGTTCCGCGTTCACCAGCTCTCGGCTGAGATCTTCGAGATCCAGCGCCGCTACGACGAAGCCGTCTCCGAGTATCGCCAAGCCATCGCGCAAAGCCCGCAGACGCCGAACCTGCACTATCGTCTCGGTCGCGCGCTGCTGCTGCGCTCGCATGATCCCGATGCGCTCGCCGAAGCCCGCACCGAATTCGAAGCCGAGCTGAAGCTCAATCCCAACGACCCCGTCGCCGAATACCAGGTCGCGCAAATCCTCGAAGTCCAGCAGCAGCCCGACGAGGCGGTCAAGCGCCTCGAGCGCGCTATCGAGCTCGACCCGAAATTCCCCGAGGCTCTGATCGCGCTCGGCCGCCATCGTATGCGCGGCGAAGACTACGCCGCCGCGATCAAGCTGTTCGAGCAGGCCATCAAGCTGCAGCCTCAGAGCGAGCCCGCGCACTACGCGCTGATGACCGCCTACCGCAACGCCGGCCGCCGCGACGACGCCCTGCGCATCAAGAAGAAACTCGACGAGTTGCAAAAGGCCCCGGCGGGCGAGTTCAGCGACTTCCTCGAGCGCATCGGCGAGAAGAAGCCCGAGGCTGGAGAGCAGCCGCAGCCTTGAAGCGCGCGCTCCCCATCCTCGCCTTGATCTGTCTGGCCGCCGCGGCCGCGCAAAACGTCCAATTCGTCAACCAAGCCGCCCAGGCCGGCCTGACCGACGTGTTCCCCAACGGCGGCGACAAATCGAAAACCTGGATCCTCGAAACCACCGGCAGCGGCGCCGCCTGGATCGACTACGACAACGACGGCCTCCAGGACGCCTTCCTGGTCTCGGGCGAGGGCAGGCCCCGACAATCCGGGGACGAACCGTCTCTACCGCAACCAAGGCGACGGCAAAGTTCACCGACGTGACCAAGCAACTGGGCCTCGAAAGCTCGGGCTGGGGGCAGGGCGTCTGCGTCGGGGACTTCGACAACGACGGCTATGCCGATCTGTTTGTCACTTATTGGGGCGCGAATCGCCTCTACCGCAACGAAGGCGGCAAGCGTTTTCGCGACGTCGCCAAGTCGGCGGGCCTGACGCAAGACCGCGTCCGCTACAACACCGGCTGCGCCTTCTTCGACGCCGACAACGACGGCGATCTCGACCTGTTCGTGGCCAACTACCTGCGCTTCGACTTCGAGACCACGCCCAAGCCCGGCGACAACCCCTACTGCTACTACCGCAACGTGCCCACCGCCTGCGGCCCGCGCGGGCTGCCGTTCGATCGCAACCTGCTCTACCGCAACAACGGCGACGGCACGTTCACCGATGTCTCCGAGCCTTCCGGCATCGCCGCCGCGGACCGGCACTACGCCCTCGGCGTCGTCACCGGCGACTGGAACCAAGACGGCTGGATCGATCTCTACGTCGCCTGCGATCGCACCCCGTCGATCCTCTACATGAACCAGGGCGACGGCACGTTCGAGGACGAGGCGCTGTTCCGCGGCGCGGCGCTCGACGAAAACGGCCAGGCGCTCTCCGGCATGGGCGTCGCCGCCGCCGACTACGACAACGACGGCCACATCGACATCTTCCGCACCAACTTCTCAGACGAGCGCTCGACGCTCTACCGCAACCGCGGCGAGGGCGATTTCGACGAAGCCACTGTCGCCGCCGGCATGGGCGCCAACACCCGTTTTGTCGGCTGGGGCGTCGGCTTTTTCGACTACGACAATGACGGCCGCGAAGACCTGTTGCTGGTCAGCGGCCACGTCTTCCCCGAGGTCGACAAGCTCGACACCGACATCCGCTACCGCGACCGCGCCATTCTCTATCACAACGAAGGCGCCGGCCGATTCAAAGACGTCTCGCTCTCGAGCGGCCCCGGCATCACGGAAGCGCACGCCGCTCGAGGCGCCGCATTCTCCGACAGCGACAACGACGGCGCCGTCGAAGTCCTCATCAACAACCAGAACGAGCCGCCCACGCTGCTGCGCCTCGCCGAGCCGCCCAAGGGCAACTGGATCATCCTCGACCTCGGCGGCGCGATCGGCGCGAGCGTCAAGCTCACGGCCGGCGGTCGAACGCAGCGCGGCGAGGTGCGCGGCGGCGGCAGCTATCTGTCCCAAAACGACTTGCGCGTCCGTTTCGGCCTCGCGGACGCCATGACTGCGGCAGCCGAAATCCGCTGGCCCGGCGGCAAGACCACCCGCCACGAAGGCCTCGCGGCGGACCAAGTCCACAAACTCCGGCCGTAGCGCGTCTCGCCCAAGCCGAAACCCCTGGAGGCCCGGCGGTATCTAACTTGCTAGGCGGATGAATGTCCGCCCAAAGGAATCGCGCCATGGTCATCGGAGTTCCCAAAGAAATCAAAGATCACGAAACACGCGTCGGTCTGGTGCCGTCCGGAGTCCACTCCCTCAGGGAGGCCGGCCACGAAGTGCTGGTCGAGAAATCCGCCGGCGAGGGCAGCTCGCTTTCCGATCAGGAGTACGTCGAAGCGGGGGCGGTGCTGCTCGATTCCGCCGCCGACGTCTGGGGCCAGGCCGACATCGTGGTCAAAGTGAAGGAGCCCCAGCCGAGCGAAGTCGAGCATTTCCGCCGCGGGCTGACGCTGTTCACCTACCTCCACCTCGCCCCGCTCCCTGAGCTGACGCAGCAGCTTCTCGACGCCCAGGTCACCGCGATCGCCTACGAGACGGTCGAGCGAGAGGACGGCTCGCTGCCGTTGCTCGAGCCCATGAGCGAGGTCGCGGGCCGCCTGGCCGCCCAGGTCGGCGCGGAGAACCTCGAGAGCGATTCGAATGGGCGCGGGGTCCTGATGGGCGGAGTGCCCGGCGTCGCGCCGGCCGAAGTCGTCATCGTCGGGGCCGGCATCGTCGGCTCGAACGCCGCCAAAATGGCCGTCGGCGCCGGCGCGCACGTGACCCTGCTCGACATCAACGTAAACCGCCTGCGCTGGATCGACGACCTCTACCAGGGCCGCATCGCGACGCTTGTCTCGAACCCGAAAGTGCTCGCCGACGCCGCCGCCAAGGCCGACCTGCTGATCGGCGCCGTGCTGGTCCCGGGCCATTCGGCGCCGAAGGTCATCAAGCGCCAATCGATCGCCGCCATGCCCAACGGCGCCGTCTTCGTCGATGTGGCGATCGACCAAGGCGGCTGCTCGGAAACCTCCAGGCCGACCACCCACAGCGACCCGACGTTCATCGAGGAAGGCGTCATCCACTACTGCGTGACGAACATGCCGGCTTTGGTTCCGCGCACGTCGACCTTCGCGTTGACCAATGCAACGCTCCCCTACCTGCTGAAACTGGCGAACCTAGGCCCTGAGAAAGCGATGCAGCAAGACGAAGCGTTACTGGGAGGCCTCAACACCTACCGCGGTGAAATCACCTGCGAGGCGGTAGCCGAATCCCAAGGCCGCACCTGGCGCTCCATCATCGAGCCGAGCGCGTAGCAGCGACCGTGAGAGTCTGTGTGAAAACGCCGGCGCGACCTCGTCCGGAGGACGAAGCAATTGATAGCCCCGGGTGGAGCGTAGCGGAACCCGGGGTTTCTAAAACGCGATACAAGAAAATCTTTCCAATACTTTCCATCCGTCGATCCCCGGATTCCGCTCCGCTCGATCCGGGGCTGTTCCTTGCTCCGCCCTTGCGGGCGCAACACGAGCATCTCGTTTTCACACAGGCCCGTGAGGGCGCGTCCCAAAAATCCAGCGAACATCCCACCGCGCTTACTGACGTGCGCGGCTCGAGCTTCGCGGTTGCCGCCGTGGGGAATCGGCAGCCTACTTGTTCAACTCCCGCACGAAAATATCCTTGAACCGCATCCGCCCTTCGCCGCCGGAGTGCAACTGCAACGCAATCACCCCGTCATGGGACCCCGGCGACGGATACGTGAAGTTCAAGATCTCGATGCCGTTCAGCACGACCACGTAGTGATTCCCGTCGACCGTGATCAGCATGTCGTTCCAGTCGTACGGCCGGATCACCGTCTCGTCCTCCGGCTTCGGCCAAGCGACCCAGCCCTTGCCGTCGCCGTAGAGCCCGCCGGTGTGATGGTTGAGCGTGCGGTCGATCTCGATCTGGCGGCCTTCGGTGATCTTGGGCGTGTCGCCCTCGAACTTGGTGTGAATGTAGACGCCTGAATTGCCGTCGGCCTCGCATTTGAAGCGCAGCGACAGATTGAAGTCCTGGTAGTTCTTGTCCGTCACCAGGTAGCCGTACTCCTTGGTGATCCCGGCGCCGTAGATCGTCCCGTCCTCGACGACCCACTTCTCGTTCCCGACCTTCTTCCAGCCGCTGAGGTCCTTGCCGTTGAACAGCGACACCCAATCGGCGGCGAAAGCGCCCGGGACAAACGAAAGCGCGAGAGCGACGAGTAAGAGACGACTCATGCGCTCCATCCTAGCGCAGGTCCTGCTTGGCTGTACCCAGCGCAGTTCCTGCTCGAGCTACTGCTCGACTGTGATCGCCACGTTCGGCTGGATCGGGATGCCGTCCACGAAGATCTCCACCTCGTGATCGCCCGCTTCGAGCCCTGCCGGCGTCGTCACGTTGAACTGATACAAGCCGCTCGCCGTAATGCCCGCGAACAAGACTTCCGCGTCCGCTCCGCCGATGCGGACGACTACCGGGACGGCCAGCGGCGCGGGTTGCGCGACGAGTTGTCCCGAGGGCGTCGGCGGGGCTGTGGCCCCGAACCCAGCGCCGTAGAGCAAGATGATGTCGCCCGCTTTGGCGGGCCGCGTCGTGAGCCCGTCGAACAGGCCCGGCTTGCCCAGGAACGTGCCGTCGGCGTGAACCGCCGCTGCGTAGCGGCGTCCTTCAGGATCGAACACGAACAGCGCCGGATCGGTCGAATGCTTCTGTGCGACGTAGGGATCGCTGGAACCCTGTTCGGTCGTCACCACGATCTCGACCGCGCCGAGGAAGGCGTCGTCGGGCGCCAACAGATTCAACTGGCCCGGGCTGATGAAATAGACGTACGCAGGGCGGCCGTTGACCGTAGCGCGAACGCCGTCGAGCGAGGTCGGCAGGTTCGCGCCGTCGAAGTCCGCGTCACCCCAGATGCGCGTCGTCGCAGCCAGGTTCGAACCCAGAGACGGTGATCCAAGTTCCTGACGCGATCGCCCCTGAGAAGCTCGCGCCGTTGACCACGCCGGCCGCCGCGATCGTCGGCCGCGCCGAGCCCGTACCGTCCTGCGTCAGCGTGAACGTCGCGCCCCCGATCGTCACGATCGCCGACCGCGACGAGGCGGTCGTGTTCGCCGCGGCGGCAAATCTCAACGCCCCGGGGCCGACGCCTTCGGCCGGGTCCGCGAGCGTCAGCCACGGCGCCGACGAGGTTGCGCTCCACGAGCAGCCCGGCTGCGTGACGACCGTCAGCAAGCGGCTGCCGCCCGACGCCGAGATCATTCCCTCGGCGACGTCCGTCGCGAAGCCGCACGTTCCCGGGACCGTGCCGACGAGGTCCCACTCGATCGGTCCGCCCGGAAACACGCCGTCTCCGAGCGTGTAGCGCACCTCGATAACGGCGCCCGAGTCGCCGGCGGCTTGCGCCACCCGAGCGTCAGGGATCCGTCTTTCAAAGCGGCCATCGGCGCGCCGATCCGCCCCACGGCTTTCGCCGGCACATTGCTGAAGCCGGCGATCGTGGCGTTGCCGCTGTTGCCGGTCGCCGTGAACTGGCCGGTCGCGGGATCGACGTTGCCGCTGACGCCGACAAAGGGCAGGCCGGCGCCCGCCAACGCGAAGCCGGGGCGATTTTCGACCGTGCCCTTGAAGCGGTCCGGCAAGGAGATGGGGTGACGGCGCGGGTTAAACACTTCGGCGACGGCCCACAGCACCTCGCGGTCGTACGGTTCCTGGAGATTCATCGACTGCCGTTGATCCGGCGCCAGCACCTCCACCTCGATCGTCTTCTGGGCGCGCTGCTGCAACAGGAAGACATTGAACGTCGTCTTGCCCGGCATCAAACCCTTGACCTTGAAGGAGACTTCATTCGAGCCGGCCGCGCGGCTGACGGAGCTCATGTCCGGCGCGGCGATCGTGCCGTCGGCCGAAGAGATCGAAAAATCCGCGTCGGGCGTCGCGCGCCGATCGGACGGAACCATGCGCGGCCCGAACAGCGTCAGCTTGACTTCGACTTCGTTGCCCTGCGTCACCGTCACCTTCGAGGTCGACGGCTTGAAATGCCCGACCTGGATCTGATTGGTCGTCTGATAGGTTTGGTTGCCGATGGTTCCGGTCAACGTGTAGTTCGTCAGGCCGCAGTCGACCCCGCCCACAGGCACGCTTATACTCGGCCAGCCAGGCGCGAGGACCACCGCCTGTTGGGCCGTCGCAATCGACGTCTGGGCGATCTGGATCGTCACCGTGAAGGGCTGATCCGCCGGCGCCCCCAGAGGGCGATTCACCACCAGATTTCCCGCCGCGCCCGGCCCCGACACGAAGACGAGCTGCGAGGTGAAGCTGCGCGTTCCGGTTGCTTGAATCGTAGAACCCTGCGGCATCGCCGTCTGAATGCGATCGACCATCAAGCCGTTCGGAAACGTGTAGGGCGAACGGTCGTTTTGGCGCACGTAGTCCAGCGCTTCCTGGTCCGACACCTTGCCGTCGTCGCCGCCCGCCGCCGTCATCTCCTTCGCTGCAATGAACGCCCGCAAAAAGAAGTGCCCCTCGCCGTCGTGGTACGCCGGTTCGGCCGCGCTCGACGCCGTGATCACCGAGCCGCCGAAGCCCCGCCCCTGCAGCGCCGGAACCAACCCGCCGGCGTAACACGAGATCTGCAGTACGCAGACCTGGATGTTGCCGAGCTGCTGCAGGATGGCGCCGTACTCCTCAAACGTAAGAATGTGGTTCTTGGACGGATCCGTGTCGCTCTTGAGCAGCAAGCCGCCGCCAAGCTCCGGCTCCACCCCGTGCGCGGCGAACATCAGATACACCTTCTTGCAGCCCATCTGCGCCGCCGCCTTGACCAGGCGGTCGAACTCGTTGCGCGAGGTCGGGCTGTAACGCAGCTTGCCGTCCACGCGCGCCAGGTTGTGCAGAATGCGGGTGCGGTCGACCAAGTCGTTGCGCAGCAGGTAATTGCGGTAGTTCACGATGTCGTTCTGCGCCTGCGGCATGTTGGGGCCGTGGATGATGATGGCGCAGGCGTCGCTGGGCGCAGCCCGTTCGACGCTGAGGGCGCCCACCGCATCCTCCGGCGCCTCCAAAGCCGCCGGCTGCGGCGGCAGCAGCGCATTCGCGTCGGTTCGCCCCGGCAGCCGCACCGTCGGCCACCAACGCACCGAACGGGTCTCCGCGCTGCTCAGCAGCTCGTTGGCGCCGGCCGAAGCGGGGATCGAAAAGATCCGAGTCGCGTGTCCGAAATCGGCGATCGGCTCGTCGTCGACCCACAGCAGCCATGAATCTTGCGCGAGGACGAACGGCTCCACGTACGCGCCGGGAATTTCCGGCGTCGCCGACGAGACGACCGAGCCCGCGGGCAGCAGCACCGGGCCATGGATCACCGCCGACAAACCGATGATCTCGTTGTTATTGCGGATCGCGTCTTGCACCGCCGTCTTGACGTCCGTCGGCGCCGTCACCGCGGCCGGCGCCTCGGCGATGTTGGTGAAGGCGAACGTCGCGACGGCCACCGAGCCCTCGAGCCGCCCGCTCACCAGGAAGACTCCTTCGTCCGGACCCGTGGTGAACGCGGCTTCCGCCAGTCCGCTCGAATCCGTCTGGAGCCGCAGCGTGCGCTGGTCCGAATCGCTCGACATCGGAAAAACTCCGCTGGGACCGAACTCCGGCGCGCTGAACACCACGTTCACGTCCGGAATTGCGGTTCCGTCGGTTCGAACCACCGAGATCGTGAGGGTTCGCGTCGTCCCGGGAGGAACGACGAAAGTGTTTTCGCGCTGCTGCGTCCGCAGCACCGCGCCGTCCGCGGCGGCCCATGACGCTGACGGCGTCGCCAGCAGGCAGGACGCGAGGATTCCGAGCAAGAAGGTGCGTCGCAACATAACGGTGCCGAGTATACCTTCAAAAAACATGAACGCAACCCGGCGACATCCCTTAGCCTTGGATCGCCCGTGGGCAGGGCCGCTTGCGGTTGCGATTATTAGCCGGCGGGCGAGATTCAACAGTTACTTTTTTTTGAAAAGTACTTGACAGAGATAAATTCGGCGGCCAGACTGGAGTCGGTCGCGCGAGTCTCGCCCGACTCTGCTGGAGGTCCCCGATGATCGTCGGATTGCTGAAGCGGCCGAGCGCCTTCGTCCCCGCGGCGATGTCGCTCGCCGCGCTGGCCTTGCTGTTGGGTCACGTCGCCGTTTACGGCGTCACCCACGAAGCCGACGAGGGGGCCGCCGCACATCTGTTTCAATTGCTCTTGGTCGCGCAGCTCCCGATCATCGCGGTCTTCGCGATCAAATGGCTGCCGCGCGCTCCGAAACAGGCGCTTGTCGTGCTTGCGCTCCAAGCGGCGGCCGGCATCGCGGCGTTGAGCGCGGTCGCTCTCATCGAGAGGTTCGGCTGATCTGCGGCGAGCTGCCCGATCGCGTCGGTAACCTTCGACTACAGCCCCACCGAGCGAACGAAGTGGAACTCGGGGCGCGGACGTTCGGGGCTCATACTTCGCGGCCGTTGTCGCTGGTTTTCGCGGCGGCGCTTTGGCGCCTCGCCTCGTAAAGGATCACTGCGGTCGCGACCGCGGCGTTCAGCGATTCGACGCCCGACGTCGGGATGTGCGCCAGCTCGGCGACAGCCAGCAACTCGGGGCGCACGCCGTGGGCTTCCGAACCGATCACCAGCGCCGCGCCGCGCCAGTCGGCGGTTTCAATCGACGGACCGTCGTGCGCCGTCGCCGCATACAACCTGCGCCCGGCGCCCTGCAAAGCTTCCGCGATCGCCGACGCACCCAAGCCGGCCACGAAGGGCAAACGAAACAACGACCCCGCCGAAGCCCGCAGCGTCTTGGGATGGAACGGGCTCGTCGAGCCGGTCCCGAACACGACGCCCGCCGCCTCGAACGCCTCGGCCGAGCGCACAATCGCGCCGGCGTTGCCCGGGTCCTGAACACCGTCGAGAATCACGATTAATCCGGGGCGCGCCGCAAGATCGTCGAAGCTCCAGCGCCGCGGTTCGATCAGCGCGATGACGCCTTGGGTGTTCTCGGTCGACGCGATTTCCTCGAACAGCGCCGGCTCCACTTCGCGGACAACGCCCACCGGCAGCCGGGCCGTCGTCTCGCGGGCCGCCTCCGCGCTCGCCGACAGCAGCACGGCCTCGATCCTGGCGCCGCTCTTGAGCGCTTCGTCGAGCAGGTGAATCGATTCGGCCACCGCCCAGCCGTCGGTCGTCAGGCCGCCGCGGCGAATGGCGCGTCGCACCTTCTTGAGCAGGGGGTTTGCGGGGCTGGTGAGCAGCATGTTTTGCGTCGGGGTCGAAACGGCTGGACGCACGCCGCGTCCGGTATATTGTCTACGGTGAGGCTCCGAACCGAACTCCCGCTCCCGATCGTAGGGTAACCTTTGGTTCGGTGGAGCGGTTCGGATCGCTCGCCGATTCGCAGCGAATGGCCTCCCCCGCATGGCCTAGGTTCTTGCGTCGCGCGGCACTCACGTCGGCGATCGTTGCGGTCGCCGTTGCCTGTTACTTCGCCGTCGTCTTCTACCAAGTCTGGCGCCAGGCCGGCATCGACGAAGCCCAGCCCGCCGACGCCATCGTCGTCCTCGGTGCGGCGCAGTACTGGGGACGGCCCTCGCCCGTGCTCAAAGCTCGCCTCGACCATGCGCTCGAGCTTTATCAGCACGACATGGCGCCCCGGATCATCGCCACCGGGGGCCACGGTCTCGGCTCCAAATTCTCCGAGAGCGAAGTCAGCCGCCTTTACCTATCTGAAAACGGCGTCCCCGCCGAGTTCATCAGCGTCGAGACCTCCGGGCAGTCCACGATGCAAAGCGCCGCCGCGGTGGCCGAAATGATGGACCGCATGAAGATGTCGAGCTGCATCGTCGTGAGTGACGATTACCACATCCACCGCGTCAAGAAGATGCTCGAAGAGCGCGGCTTCACGGTTTACGGCTCGCCGCGCATCTCACAGAGTCCCGACCTGTGGTCGCGCGGCAAGAGGATCGCTCGCGAGTCGATCAGCTATATCCTCTGGCAAATTGGGATTCGCGTCTGACGGCCCTCTAGTCGAGCACTTTGACGCGGATGTTCTTGTAGTAGACCGTGCTGCCCGGATCGTGGCCTTGCAACGCGAACGTCCCTTCGCCGATCACGCGGCCGGGCATGCCTTCGGGCGGCGTCCAGTTCTCAGGCTGCGTCCAGTCGACCACTTTCTTGTCGTTCAAGTAGACCTGCACGTGCTTGTCTTTGACGACGATGTGCTCGGTGAACCACTCGTTGTCTTTAGTCGGCACATTCTTGACGTCCTGCACCGCATACAGCCCGCCGCTGCGCCGCCAATCCGTGTGGCTGTTGTTCACCTGGACCTCGAATCCCTTAGCGGGGAAACCTTCCGGCTGATATTCGGTATGGAAGTAGACGCCGCCGTTCGAGTGCGGCTTCGTCATCACGTCGACTTTCAGCTCGAAGTTCTTGAACTTGCCGCCGTTGACGTCGCCCACGTAGAACAGATGCTGCCGTTCGCCGTTGGCCACCAGCGCCCCGTCAACGAGCTTGAACGTACCGGGATGCTCGGTCGAAGCCTTCCAGCCGTCCATGCTCTTGCCGTCGAACAGCGTGATCCAGCCGTCGTCGGCCGCCAGGGCCGGGCTGAGCGAAAGTGCCGCAAGCAAGGCGGCGCTGAGCAGATGTCTCATGGGGTTGTCTCCTGTCGGGGATTCCGGTGTCGTCGAATCCGTTCGTCAACGCCAGCCTAGCACTTTCGCGAGCGCCGCTCGCCGCTCCGTCGCTTGCTCGACGTCGGCCATATCGCCAGTCGAGAAACGCGGGCGGCTAGCGCGACTGACACGTCGAGCAGAAGTGCGTGCCGCGGCTCGCGATCACCGTCCGCCGAATCGTCGAGCCGCACACCTTGCAAGCCTCGCCGGTCTTGCCGTAGACGAACGTTTTCAGTTGGAAGTAGCCCTGCGCGCCCTCGCTGTCAACGTAATTGATCACCGTCGTGCCGCCCTGCGAGATGGCGTCCTCGAGCACTTCCTGAATCGCCGCGTGCAACCGTCGCGCGCGCGTCGGGCCGATCTTCGAAGTGTTCGCCTTCGGGTGAATTTTCGAACGAAACAGCGCCTCGTCGCAGTAGATGTTGCCGAGCCCGCGCAGAAACTCCTGATCCATCAAAACGGCCTTGACCTGGGCCGCGCGCTTGCGCAACCGCGGATAGAACTCTTCGAACGAGATCTCCAGCGGCTCGGGCCCCAGCTCGCGCAACCGCGCCGGAATGTCACGCGACCACTCGACGCGCCCGAATTTGCGGATGTCGTGGAACACCAGCGTCATGCCGCGGTCGAGTTGCAACACGGCGCGCGTCCAGGGACCCGGCTCGCCGTTGATCAGGAAGTTGCCGGTCATTCGAAGATGCACGACCATCACGGACTTCTCGCCGCCGCGTTCGAGGTCGAACACGATGTACTTGCCCCACCGCCGCAGGCCGGCGATGCGTTGCCCGCGCAGTCCCGCGACCGTCAAGTCCGGGTCGCCCACGCAAGTCCGCGCCCAGCGAAACTCCGCGTTCTCGATCACACGACCCGCCACGCGTCGGCGCAACCCGCGCACGATCGTCTCGACCTCAGGCAGCTCAGGCATCGCCCACTCAGCGTAGCCTGTCGGCGGTTCCCGTTTCTGGGGGCCGACATGGCGCCTTCCGCGCCCTTGGTAGACTTGCCGTTTGCTCGAGGCTTTGTTTTGGATCTTCGTGACTCCGGCGGCGCTCGCGGCGCTGCTTTCCGTGAAATCCGGCCGCAGCTTTCTCGAGCACGTGGAGGCGGAGATCAAAGGCGAGCCGGACCCCGACGAGCAGCCCTACCATCCTCCGGCGACGCTGATCCTGCCGGTCAAGGGCCTCGACCACGACCTGGCGCGGAACCTGCGGTCACTCGCCGAGCAGGACTATCCCGACTCGGAGTTGTTGATCGTCGCGCGCGAGGAAGACGATCCCGCGATTGCGACGGTCAGGATGACTTTGGCCGAGCGCGCGCGAATCGTCTTCGCGGGCGCGCCGCCCGAAGGGACGGGCGAGAAAGTCGGCAACTTGCTGGCGGCCGTCGCCGCAGCGCGCCCCGAGAGTGAGGTGTTCGCTTTCGCCGATTCCGACGGCCAGGTCGCGCCCGGTTGGATGCGCAAGCTCATCCAGCCTTTGGGGAATGAGAGCGTCGGCGCCTCGACGGGCTTCCGCTGGTATTTCCCCGAGGAAGGCGGCTTCTGGTCGCTGCTGCGCAGCGCCTGGGACGCGACAATCGTGGGCCAATTGGGCGAGAACGAGCGGCGCAATTTCGCCTGGGGGGGCGGCATGGCGATCCGCAGGGAGACGTTCGAGGCGGCGCGCGTGGCGGAGTACTGGCGCGGGACCGTCTCCGACGACTACCGGCTGACGCAGGCCATCAATGACGCCGGACGGGGAATCCGGTTTACGCCCGGCGCGATGGTCGCTACGACCGGAAGCTGTTCCCGCGACGAGTTTCTCGCTTGGGCCGCGCGGCAGCTCGTGATTACGAAGGTCTACCGCAAGAACATCTGGATCGCCGGCTTCGTGGCGCACGTCGTCTACTGCGGCGCCATGGTTGCGAGTGTCGCGCTGGCGTTGAGCGGCAATCTGCTCGGGCTGGGAGGCTTTGTCGTCACCGTGCTGCCGGGCATGGGCAAGGGCGGCACACGCGGATATGCGGGCGCGCTGATGTTCCCCGAGCGCGAGGCGTGGTTCGAGCGCTTTAGCTGGATCTATTTCTGGTTCACGCCGCTCGCGACATGGGTATGGCTCTACGCCTTCGTCGCCTCTGCGATCACGCGGCGGATTCGCTGGAGGGGCTACGAATACGAGCTGGTTTCGTCTACGTCCACGCGCGTGATCGACCAAGGCTAGGAGGCGCGACTATAATTTGCGGCGATGAGGGTCGCTCGAATTCGGGCCGTCGCGGAAGTCGTGCTCAACGCGCGCAGCATCGCGGCGATGCGGGCGTTTTACGAAGACGCTCTGGGCTTCGAGTTTCACAGCCAGGTCCCCGCAAGCGACCCCACGATCGTCTTCCTCACGATCCGCGACCAGGGCACGGCTTTGGCGCGCGGAGGTCACCCCGAGATGCTCGTCTTGATCGATGCCGCCCGTCACTCCGGAGTTGCGGGCCGCTTTGATGCGATCGAAACTCGCCGCTCGACGCTCAATCACTTGGCGTTCGAGATCGATGAAGAGGAGTATGACGCGGCGAGAGAGCGGCTCGAGCAACGCGGCCTTGCGCCCGTCGCGCAAGAGTTTCCGGCGCTGCGCGCCAAGGCCCTTTTCTTTCAAGATCCCGAAGGGAACATGCTCGAGCTGATTTGCCGCGACAGCCGCCTCGGCTGAGGCGCGCCTCGACTCACTTGGCGGCGGCGGCGTCCGGACCGGCTGCGGGCTTCAAGTCCCAACCGCGATTCACGTCGAGATCGGGCAGCGCCGTCTTCAGCTTCGCGACGCCGTCATCCGTCACCTTGGTCTGCCATAGGTAGAGCTTCTTTAGGTTCTTCAAACCGCTCAGATGCTCCAGGCCAGCGTCGGTGATCTCGTCGGCGTACAGGTTGAGGTACTGCAAATTCGCAAGGCCGCTGAGGTTTTCGAGCCCGGCGTCGGTGATCTTCGTGTTGTTGAGATGCAGCCGCTCGAGCGACGTCAACCCGCTCACATGGGCCAAGCCGGCGTCGGTGAGCGGCGTCCCGCCCAGGTGCAGCTCGTAAACGGTGGTCAAACCTTCGATCGGAGCGAGCATGTCGTCTTGGAACTTGTCTCCGGCCAGGTGGAAATCGACTTGAAGGCGCTCATCGTCGGCGGCGATTTTGTGGATCGAGGCGCCCGACTCTTCGAGCTTGCCGACGGCGCCGTCGGGCGCTTCGTTGGCGGGGTCGGCTACTAGCGCGCCCCCTAGAAGCGGCGTCAACAGCAGCGATAAAACGATCAAGAGCCTCATGGGTTCCCTCCGCCGCAGGCGACCCGGCCGCAACCGCGAGCGGCCGCGGACCTGCTTGTTGAGAAGACTAGCCGACCGGGGGCGCGAAAGCAAACTCGCCCGGACGGCGCCGCACAACGAACCTTGAGCGGGCGGACCAGAAGGTGTTTGGCGGCCGTGGTACTTTGTCGGGATGCTGCGGTACGGGATTGCTCTGCTCGCCGTTCCGGCGATTCTCCTCTGTCAAACTTCGAGCGAAGCGCTGCGGCAAGAAGCCGAAGAGCGCGTCGAGTCTCGCGCCAAGCTCGTTCAACAGATCACCGACTCGGTTTTCAGTTTCGCCGAGCTCGGCTACCAGGAGTTCGAGACGGCCAAGTACCTGACCGACATCCTGCGCTCCAACGGCTTCAAGATCGAAATGGGCGTGGCGGGCATGCCCACGGCGTACGTCGCCGAGTGGGGTTCAGGCGCCCCGATCATCGGCTTCATGGCCGACATCGACGGACTGCCGGAGACCTCGCAGAAGCCCGGGGTCGCTTTCCACGCACCGCTGATCGAAGGCGGTCCCGGCCACGGCGAAGGCCACAACGCCGGACAAGCCGTCCAGTTGGCGGCCGCCCTGGCGGTCAAGGAAACGCTCGAGAAGCACGGCCTGCCGGGGACGATTCGCGTCTACCCCGGCATCGCCGAAGAGCTGCTCGGCAGCCGCACCTACATGGCGCGGGCCGGCGTGTTCAAAGACCTCGACGCCATGCTGAGCTGCCACGTCTCGAACGCATTTTCGACGAACTGGGGAATACGCGGGCTGGCGCTGGTTTCGACGCAGTTCACCTTTCACGGCGTCAGCGCTCACGGCGCCGGCTCCCCGTGGCGCGGTCGCAGCGCACTCGACGCCGTCGAGCTGATGGATGTCGGCTGGAACTTTCGCCGCGAACACTTGCGGCTCGAGCAGCGCTCGCACTATTCGATCCCTTTCGGCGGCAACCAGCCCAACGTCGTGCCGTCGCTGGCGACCGTCTGGTATTTCTTTCGCGAGACTGACTACCCGCACGTGAAGGAGTTGCATGCTTTGGGGCAAAAGATGGCCAAGGCTGCGGCGATGATGACCGACACGGAGGTGACCGAGCGCGTGATCGGCGCCGCCTGGGAGGGCCACTTCAACAAGCCGCTGGCCGAAGTGCTGCAAGCCAACATCGAACGCGTCGGCATGCCGCAGTGGAGCGACGACGACATGGCGCTTGCCAAGGCCGTCCAAAAGCTGATGGAGGCCGAGCCGACCGGTTTGCGGACGGAAGTCTCGAAGCTCGACGGCCCGGCCGAGGAGTCAGCCGGCTCGGACGATATCGCCGAGGTGAGCTGGAACGTGCCGACCGTCAACCTCAGGTACCCCTCGAATATTCCGGGCGCGGTCGGCCATCATTGGTCGTCCGGCATCGCGATGGCCACGCCGATCGCGCACAAAGGCGCCGTCGCGGGCGCCAAAGCGCAGGCGATGACTGCGATCGAGCTGTTCACCGAGCCGGTGCTGCTCGAGCAGGCGCGGGCGTATTTCGCCGAACAGACCAAAGACGTCAAGTGGGAATCGCTGATCCCCGCCGATGTCGACCCGCCGGCCGATTTCAACGCCGAGAAGATGCAGCGCTACAAGCCCGAGCTCGAAAAGCTGCGCTACGACCCGTCGAAATACAACACCTACATGGAGCAGTTGGGGATCGAGTACCCGACGTTGCAGTAATGCCTGAGCTTTGGAAAGACGACGCCGAGCTGTTTCGCATCGCCCGCGAGGAGCTTTTCTCGGCCGTAGTGGGCGATGTGATGGACAAGCTGGGCTTCTTCCATCAATTCCTGCCTCCCGAGGTTCGACCCTTGAGCCCGGAGATGGTCGTGCTGGGGCGCGCCATGCCCGTGCTCGAGGCGGACGTGTTCGAGGAGCCGAAGAAGCCGTTCGGCCTGATGCTCGAGGCGCTCGACGATCTGAAGCCGGGCGAGGTCTACTTCTGCGCCGGCGCCGCGCCGCGGTATGCGCTGTGGGGCGAGCTGATGTCGACTCGCGCGATGAAGCTGGGCGCGGCCGGAGCGGTGATGGAAGGCTATGCCCGCGACACGCACGGCATCCTCGAGCTGGGCTTCCCGACCTTCTCATACGGCCCCTACGCGCAAGATCAGGGTCCGCGGGGACAAGTGATCGACTTCCGCTGTGAGGTGGAGATGGGCGGCGTACGCGTCAAGCCGGGCGAGATCGTTTTCGGCGACGTCGACGGCGTCCTGGTCGTGCCGCGTGAAGCCGAGGAGGAGATCTTTCAGCGGGCGCTCGAAAAGGCGCGCGGCGAGAAGCTCGTCCGCAAGGCCATCGAAGACGGCATGAGCGCGGTCGAGGCCTTCGCCAAGTTCGGCATCATGTAGCCGACGCGCCCCTTGCATGGTGCGGAGACGCTGTGAGGCAATAGGCCGATCGCATGACGCCGCCCGACAGATTGCGAGCCGTCATTGTCGGCGCCGGATTGATGGGGCGCTGGCACGCGTACTACGCCGCCCGCGCGGGTGCGCACGTGGCGGCGGTCATCGACCCGCGTCTCGATGCGGCCGAGGCGTTGGCCAAGCGCTATGGGGCCGAGCCGCACGCCGACCTCGATGCAGCTCCGCAGGCCGATCTCGCACACGTCTGCGCTCCGCCCGCCGCGCAGGCTTCGTTGATCGAGCGGGCGCTGCGGAAGGGGCTGCACGTGCTGGCCGAGAAGCCTCCCGCTCCCGACGCCGCCGCGCTCGAACGGCTGCTCGCTCTCGCGCAATCCAGCGAGAGAGTCTTCTGCCCGGTCCACCAGTTCCCGTTCCAGCGCGGCTTTCGGAAGCTGTTGGCCGGACGCTTAGCGTTCGGCGAGCCGCGGCGAATCGAGATGCGCATCGCCACCGCCGGCGGCGAGGCAATGGATGCGGAGGGTCGCCGCGCCCTGGCCTGGACCGTCCTGCTCGCACGCCCTGTCGGCGTTCATAGCCCTCGCGGACATCGAAGTGACCCAAGCCGACTGGAAAACCCTCCGGGCCTCCGAGGAGCGCGTCGAGGTCTATGCGGAGCACGGCGGCGTCGCCTTCTCCGCCGCGGTCGACCTGAAAATCCGGCCGACGCGCAACGACCTGGTCTACAGCGGAACGCGCGGCACGGCGTGGGTCGATTTCTTCCACGGCTACTCGGCGTCAGTCGCGGGACCGGCCACGCGGTTGAGCAAGGCGACGCAGCCGCTGCGGGTCGCCGCCTCGACCACCCTCGCCGCGACGCCGAACCTTGGCGGACGGCTCCTTCGCCGCGAGTGGGCCTATCCGGGCCTGCCGGAGTTGATCGAGCGCTTCCACGCCGCGGCGAGAGGGGCCGCACCGCCGCCGATCTCACCTGCCGAAACGCTCGCGATCTACCGCCTGATCGATCGGCTGCGCGATTCAGCTTGACGCGACCGACGCTTTCAGGCGAATCGCCGGGCGCAGCGTATTGGCGACGATGCAGGAGCGCTCCGAGATCGTCACGAGCTTCTCGAGCAGCGCCGGGTCGTCATGCTTCGCCGTTACGGTCAGAGTGACCTCTTCAAAACGCGGCGGACTGCCGTCGAGCACGCCGGCTACCTCGATTCGAACATCGGAAATATCGGCCTCACGGCTGCGAATCGCCGCCAGCAGATTGCTGCAGAAGCAGCCGCCGAGAGCCGCCAGCAGCAGCTCGCCGCCCATCGGTCCGCGGTCGTCGCCGCCCTTCGCCTCGGGCCGGTCGATCAAGACGCGGTGATCGCGGATCGTCGCCTCCGAGGTGGCGGGCCCTTTTTGCTCGAGGGCGACGGTGATGGTGTTGGCCATGGCTGTTTACTCCAAATCCAATTCGATGATGCGGTCAGCGGCGGCGACTAGGTCGGGCGCCGTGATATCCGGCTCTTCGTCGAGCCCGCCGCGAACCGCGCCGGGTCGCGCGATGAACGCCCCGCGCAGGCCCGCGCGGATCGCCCCCGTCACGTCCCAATGGTGCGCCGCGACCATGCGCAGCTCGTCCGGCGGGCGTCCGAGCCGCTCGGCCGCCATCAGGTAGACGTCGCGATGCGGCTTGAATTTGCGCACCTCGTCGACCGACAAGACCGTTCCGAAGAAACGGCGCAGGCCCGCGTTGCCGAGTTGCGCTTCCAAGCCCGCGCGGGCCGAGTTCGACAGCGCCGCAAGCTCAAATCCCGCATCGCGCAGGCGGCTGAGCGCCGCGGCCGCGTCGGCGTGCGGCGGCAGTGCGCGCATGGTCCCGAGAATCCTTTCCCGGCCGTCCGCGTCGAGATCCACGCCTGCGCGGCGCGCCGTCAGCAGCAGCGCCTCGGCGCCCAAGCGCGTGAAGTCATGGTAAGTCTCGGTCACGGTCGCAATCAGCGAGAGCTGCAGCAGTTGCGCGAACCAGCGGGAAGCGGCGGCCGGGTCGCCGAAGGCGCGCTCGAACTCCGCACGCAGGGGCGCGAGATCGAGCAGCGTTTCGTTGACGTCGAAGACGATCGCGCGGCGCGGCACCGCCGACGATTGTAGCGTCGGACGCACGAGGGAAACAGCCGGGCCGAATCGTGTTCGGCGATGCTAGGCTTGAATTTCAGGTCTGAATGAGAATCATCGACATACTGCGAAGCGGGAAGCGAACCGTGTCGTTCGAGTTCTTTCCGCCCAAGTCGGAGGCCGGTTTCGAAGACCTGTTCCGCACCATCGAGTCGCTCAAGCCGCTGCGGCCCAGTTACGTCTCGGTGACCTACGGCGCCGGGGGCTCGACGCGGCGTATGACGGTCGACTTGGTCAAGCGCATCAAGGCCGAGATCGGCATCGAGCCGATGGCCCATCTGACGTGTGTCGGCTCGACCCGCGAGGAGATCGCGGAGATCCTCGACACGCTGCAAACCGACGGAACCGAGAACGTTCTGCCGCTGCGGGGCGACCCGCCGAAAGGACAGGACAAGTTTGAGCCGACAGCCGGAGGATTCAGCTACGCCAACGAGCTGGTCCGCTTCGTGCGTGAGAGTTATCAGTTTTGCCTCGCCGGGGCCTGCTACCCCGAGAAGCATCCCGAAGCGGCCAGCGAAGACGCCGATCTCGACAACCTCAAGCGCAAGGTCGACGCCGGCGTCGACTTCCTGATCACGAACCTGTTCTTCGACAACGCGGACTTGTACCGCTTCCGCGACCGGGCCGTAGCGGCGGGCATCGACGTGCCGATCGTCGCCGGCATCATGCCGATCCGCAATGTCAGTCAGATCAAGCGCTTCACGCAAATGTGCGGCGCCTCGATTCCCGATGATTTGTTAGCGAAGATTGAAGCCGTCGAGGACGATCCCGAGGCGGTGGCGCAGCTTGGCATGTATCACGCCAGCCGGCAGTGCGAAGACCTGCTGCGCAACGGCATCGCGGGTCTGCACTTCTACACATTGAACCGCTCGACCGCGACGCGCGCGATCTTCCAGGAAGTGAAGTCGCTGCTCTAAGCGCGGCGAACAAGGCGGCACGCAACCTCACAAGTCTGTGTGAAAACGCCGGCGCGACCTCGTCCGGAGGACGAAGCAATTGATAGTCCCTGGCGGAGCGTAGCGGAACCCGGGGTCGTAAAACGCGATCCAAGATGATCGTTCCAATATTTTCCGGCCAGTCGATCCCCGCGCGAGTGCGTCCGGGAGTCGCCGCTCCGTTCTCGATACAATCGACAGCCGATGGCGACTGACAATTTTCTAGCGATCGACCTGGGCGCCGGCAGCGGCCGCGCCATCCTCGGAACTCTCGACGACGATCGCATTTCGCTCAAGGAGCTCCACCGCTTCCCCAACCCCGGCGTGCGCGTGCTCGACACATTGCGCTGGGACGTCCTCGCCCTTTTCGACGAGCTCAAGAACGGCTTGCGCAAGGCCGCCGACAAGAAGCCGGCGTCGGTCGGAGTCGACACCTGGGGCGTCGACTTCGCGCTGCTCGACCGCACCGGCGATCTGGTCGGCAATCCCTACCACTACCGCGACGGCCGTACCAACGGCGTGATGGCCAAGACTCTCGAGCGGGTGTCACGCGAAGAAATCTTCGACCAAACGGGCCTGCAGTTCATGGAGATCAACTCGCTGTTTCAGTTGCTCTCGATGCAAGGCACGCCCGCGCTCGATTCGGCCGACGCCCTGCTGCTGATGCCCGACCTGTTCCATTACTGGCTCACGGGCGAGAAGGCGTGCGAGTTCACCGACGCCTCGACCACCCAGTTCTACGACCCGCGCAAGCGGGACTGGGCGCGCCCGCTGTTCGACAAGCTGGGCTTGCCGACGCGCATCTTGCAGCCGGTCATCGAGCCGGGTACGCAGCTTGGGCCGCTGCGCAAGAGCGTCGCCGAGGAGTGCGGCGTGACGGGGATGACGGTGGTCGCGCCGCCTTCGCACGACACGGCCTCCGCCGTGGTCGCCGTGCCCGCCGAGGCCGGCGACTGGGCCTTTCTCAGCTCGGGCACGTGGTCGCTGCTGGGCGCGGAAACGCAGCAGCCCTACGTCACGCCCGCGGCGCTCGAGAAGAACTTCACCAACGAAGGCGGCTACGCCGGCACGACCAGGCTCCTCAAGAACATCTGCGGCATGTGGTTGCTCGAAGAATGCCGCCGCGAATGGGCCGTCACCGGGGCCGACGTGGACTACGAAGACATCATCGGAGCGGCGTCGGTCGCCGAGCCGTTTCGCTCGGTGATTGACGTCAACGACCCGGTCTTCGTCGCACCCGGCGGAATGCCTGAGCGAATCGCCGACTGGTGCGAGCGCACAGGGCAGCCGCGTCCCGAGACGCCGGCGCAGTTCGCGCGGACCATCTTCGAGAGCCTGGCGCTCAAGTATCGCTTCGTCCTCGCCGACCTGGCGGAGATCACCGGCGGCGCGGCGCGGACGCTGCACATCGTGGGCGGCGGCTCGCGCAACGATCTGCTCAATCAGTACGCGGCGGACGCTTGCGGCATGCCGGTCATCGCGGGACCGGTCGAGGCGACGGCCGTGGGCAACGTGCTCGTGCAGGCGATCTCGCTGGGGCGGCTAAGCGGTCTCGAGCAAGCGCGCGAGGTCGTCCGCCGCTCGTTCCAACCCAAGCGCTACGAGCCGCGCGAAGCCCAACGCTGGACCGCTGCCGCCGAGCGCCTCCACGGCCTGCTTGGCGGGACGTCTTGAAACATGAAGCGACCGCCCGCCGAGGGGGATTGTCCCATGACGCGTGAACCGTTCACGAAGGCCCGAATCCGCGTGTGGAATGTCCCCCTCGTGCCTCGGAGGCGCGTCCCTTAGGTTTTGACCCTAACGTCCACCACCGCAGGCCGCCGCATCCTCTTCGGCCTCCTCTACTTCGCCGAAGGCGCGCCGATCGGCTTCCTGTGGTGGGCGCTGCCGGCCTACCTGCGGCTCGCAGGCGTCCCCATCGAAAACATCACGGCCCTGACGGCCTCGCTGGCCCTGCCCTGGGCCTTCAAGTTCTTATGGGCGCCGCTGATCGACTGGAGCGGCAAACGGCGCCAATGGGCCATGGCCTGCCAACTCCTGATGGGCCTCACGCTCGGCGGCGCGGCTTTCGCGTACGTCAACGGCTCGCCGCGACTGGCCGCCGGGCTTGTGTTGTTGCACGCGGTGTCGGCCGCGACGCAAGACGTCTCGATCGACGCCTGGGCCATCGCCGTCACGCCTGAAGCCGAGCGCGGCCGCCTCACCGCGGCGATGCAAGCCGGGATGCTGACCGGCCGCTGGCTGTTCGGGGCGGGCTTGCTGCTCGTCGTCGACCGCATCGGGTTGCTGCACTCGGCCGCCGCTCTGGTCGGCGTGCTGTGGGCGTTGATGGCGTTTGTCTGGATCAGCGGCCGCGGCGACGAAGGCGGAACAACCGGCATCGCGTGGCCCGAGATGAGGCGTCAGCTCGGCGGCGGCTTGCGTCACGGCCGCTTCTGGCTCGGCATCGCTTTCGCGCTCACGGCGGGCGCAGCCTTCGAGGCGGTGGGCGCAGTCGCCGGGCCTTACCTGGTCGACCGCGGGCTCAGCGCCGGGCAAACCGGCTGGTTCCTGTCGGGCACGGTCGTTCTCATGCTGACCGGCGCGTTGCTCGGCGGACGCTTTGCCGATCGCGGCGGAGTCCTCCGCGCCGTCGTCGCCGGCCTGGCGCTGATCGTCTTGCTGGCATTGGCCCTGGCCGCCGCCGACGCGGTCGAGTCCCCCGTCCGCTTCGTCGCGCTCGCCGGCGTCTACCTCGGCATCGGCGTCTTCACGGCTTCGTCGTACGCATTGTTCATGAACCTTACCGACCCGCGCCTCGGGGGCTTCCAGTTCAGCGCCTTCATGGCCGCCACCAACGCTTGCGAAGCCTGGGCCGCGTTCAGCGTGGGACGCCTCATCGCCGCGTTCGACTATGCGACCGCGTTCGCCGTGATGGCCGCTCTTTCCCTGGCCGCCGCGCCGCTCTTGTTGCCGCTCAGGTCCCGACAAACCCCCGATCACGCAACAATAAAGGACACATGACCGAAGATCACGTCCGTGTTGCATCCGTCCAGTACATGATGCGCTCCGTCCGAAGTTGGGAAGAATTCGCGGAGCAGGTGGAGGCCTTGGTCGACACCGCATCCGATTACAAATGCCGCCTCGTCGTCTTCCCGGAATACTTCACGGCTCAGTTGCTCACCCTCGGCAACACCAAGCGCGCCATGGACATCCAGGTCCGCGAGTTGGCCGCCCAAGCCGACCGCTTTCGCGACCTGATGCGCCGGCTCGCCAAGGAGTACAAGATCTACATAGCCGCCGGCACCGTCCCTGTGCTCGAGGACGGCAAGGTCTATAACGAATGCAACTTCTTCACGCCTGAAGGCGCATGCGGCGTGCAAGGCAAGCTCCACATGACGCGGTTCGAACGCGAAGAATGGAAGGTTTCGGCGCGCTCCGATCTGCGCCTGTTCGACACCGAGTTCGGGCTGGTCACCATCGCCATTTGTTATGACTGCGAGTTCCCCGAAATCGTGCGCGCCGCCGCTCGCGCCGGCTCGCATTTGTTGATCGTCCCAAGCTGCACCGACGACCGCCAAGGCTACTTGCGCGTGCGCTACTGCGCTCAGGCCCGCGCCATCGAAAACCAGATGTACGTGATCCATTCCGGCACCGTCGGCTCGTTGCCGGCCGTGCCCGCCGTCGCGCTCAACTACGGCCAAGCCGCTATCTTCACGCCCAGCGACTTCGCCTTCTCGCGCGACGGCATTCTGGCCGAGGGCAACGCCAACCAGGAGATGATGGTGATCGGCGATCTCAATATGCGGCTTATCGCCGAGTCGCGCCTCCACGGCACCGTTTTGCCGCTGATGGACAGCGAACGGTCGCTCGAGATCGCATCGACGCTAGAGGTCGTCCGTTTATGAGCGAACGATCCAAGATCGTTGTTCGCACTACACGTCCCGAGGACTTCACCAGCATCACCGAAATTTGCCGGCGGGTTTACCCCAATGTGCCGCCGTGGGGCGCCGACCAGCTCGCCTCGCACTTGAAGGTATTCCCGGAAGGTCAGCTTGTGGTCGTCGCGCAGCCCGAAGAGCGCGTGCTCGGCATGGCCTCCAGCTTGATCGTCCAATGGGACGACTACGACGTCGACGCGAACTGGCGCGACATGACCGACAGCGGCTACTTCACCAACCACGACCCTGAAGGCGGCCGCACGCTCTATGGCGCCGAGATCATGATCGACCCGGAGGCCCAAGGCCGCGGCGCCGGCTCGGCGCTCTATCGCGCACGCCGCGAGCTGGCCGAGCGACTGCATCTGCGGCGCATTCGCGCCGGCGCGCGCCTCAGGGACTACCATCGCTACGCCGACAAGCTCTCGGCCGAAGAATACGTCCGCAAAGTCATCCACGGCGAGTTGGGCGACCGCACTCTTTCGTTCCAGCTCAAGCACGGCTTCCGCGTGCTGGCGGTCGTCAGCGGTTATCTGCGCAACGACCCGGAAAGCCTGGGCTACGCAGCCGTTATCGAGTGGATCAACGAGAAAGCCGCGACGGCGGAAGACCTCGCACGACAACGCCAGGGCATCACTTCGCACCACTTGGACTGAAATTCAAACCCCTGCGGCGGATCGACAGCGCAGGCGCGTCGTCGTATGCTCACGACAGGGACCGGCGGTTCCATGTAATTCGCCAAGCGCTCCTGATATTACTCCTCGCCCTGAGCCTCGGCGCGCAGCCGTCGGAGCCGCCGCGTTCCGAAGACGGAGAGGCCTTTGTTAGTCCTCCTGCGTCGGCGATGAGGCCTTTCGTCGGTCCGCCGAGCCCATTCCCGGAGCCTCCGCAGGAGGCTGAACTGCGGTTTCCCTCACCCAATGTCCCGTTGCTCGACCAGCAGTTCGAGCGGATCCTGCGCGGACGCACGGACCTCGACTACTTGATGCCGACGCCCGAAACGATCATCAAGTCGATCGTCGGCTTCGTTCTTCTGCTGACCCTCGCCTATGTCGCCGGGCATCCCCGCGTCGCCCAGCTCGAGCGCAGGCTTGGCATCGCGCACCTGGCCACTACAGGTCTGCCGTTCTTGCTCCTTGGTTTCGTCGCCGGTACGCGCAGCGTTGGAGTGCTGACTCCGGTCGCAATTCTGGAAGTGGCGCCGCTGCTCACGCTCGGTCTAGGATGGATCGGCTTCAGCACAGGCTACCGCTTCAACGCCCAGTTGATGAACGGCTTGCCGCGCGGCGCCGCCTCCGTTGTCTGGCTTACTACGGCGATTCCCTTCATCGCCGTGGCCGGAGCCTCGAGCTTGCTCATGCTGGTCCTTGACGGCGACACGCTCGACAGCTCCTTCCTTCGCGACGCATTGATGCTGGGGATCGCCGGCGCCATGACCGCGAAAAGTTCGCCGTACCTCTGGCGCAACCGCGGACTCGACGAGTCCGACATGCAGCGCATGGGGCGTATCGTCGAGCTCGAGCGCATCGCGGGCATCCTGGGGCTGATGCTCGTCGCGGCCTACTTTCGTCCGCCGGGCGCGACCGTGGCGTGGCAGCTTCCGCCGGTCGCCTGGCTGTTCATCTCGATCGGAGTAGGGGTTGCGTTGGGCGTTGTGGTGCAAGCCGTCTTAGGGGCGGCTCGCGATAACAACGAATCGATGGTATTGCTGCTCGGCTCCATCAGCTTTGCGGCGGGCATGGCGCACTACCTGCGGCTGTCGGCGATCTCGGTCTGCTTTCTCGTCGGCGTCGTCCTCGCCAATGCGCCGAGCCGCTGGAAGACGGCGGCCGAGGGCGTGGCGGGCAAGCTGGAGCGCCCCATCTATTTCCTGTTTCTCCTCGTCGCGGGAGCGGTCTGGCTGCCGGCGGACTGGCGCGGCTGGGCGCTGATGGCGCTGTTCGTCCTCGCCCGTTTGGCGGGTAAGGGGGTCGCCGCCGCGCTCGTTCAGAAAGAAGGCCGCTACCCCGCCGCCGCCAGGGAGCGGCAATGGCTCACTTATGCGCCCGCCGGCGCCATCTCCATAGCCGTTGTGATCAGCGCCCAGAACCTCTATGGCGGTCCCCGTATCTCGTGGATCGTCACCGCCGTCATCGCGGGCTCTGTGCTCAACGAAATCCTGGTGCAGTCGATCCTGCGGCGCGGCGCGGCGCCGCACGCGTAGGCCTTATGCGCCTGCTGCTGCTCATCATCCTGTGCGGGCTCATGGACGCGGCGCGATCCTTCTCGCCCGATCGCACCCTCGGGGCCGGGGCGAGCGGCGTCACCCTCGCCGGCGGATTCTTGTTGCTGACGGCGTTCCTCGCCGGTAGCGTCTTTCGCGACCTGCGGCTCCCGCGCTTGACCGGCTACTTGGCGACCGGCATCGTCGTCGGCCCTTATGTGCTTGGTCTTGTGTCTGATGACATGGTGCTCCGGCTGCGGCTGTTCAGCGGCATTGCGATCGCGCTGATCGCGTTGTCCGCCGGAGCGGAGATCGAGTTTCGTGCGATGAAGCCGCTGCTGCGCTCGATCGGTTGGATAACCGTCATCGCCGTCGTCGGCGCGATGGCTGCACTGGCGACTACAGCGTTCCTGCTGCGTGACCGCTTGCCGTTCCTCGCCGCATTGCAGCCGGTCGAAGGCGCCGCCGTGGCCTTAGTCATCGGCGTGATGCTCGCCGCGCAATCGCCGGCCGTCGTCGTCGCCCTACGAGACGAGCTGGGAGCCGAGGGAGCGGTCACGCGCACCGTGCTCGGCGTCGTCGTAATTTCCGACCTCGTAGTGATACTGCTGTTCGCCCTCGCGTCGACCGTCGCCAAGAGCGCCATGGGGATCGAGGAAGGCAAGGATTTCGCGCTTGTGGGCAGGCTGGTCTGGGAAATTTTGGGCTCGCTGGTCATCGGGGCTCTCGCGGGCGTATTGATCGCCGCCTATCTGCGCGCGGTCCGGGCGGGAGCTTCGTTGACGATAGTCGTCGTCGGCTTCGTCGTCGCCGAAGTCGGACAGCGCGTTCACCTCGATCCTCTTCTGCTCGCGCTGGGCGCCGGGATCTTCGTTCGCAATTTCACCTCGCATGGAGAGCGCCTGCTCGGCGAGATCCAGTCCGCTTCGATGCCGATCTACGTCATCTTTTTCGCGTTGGCCGGCGCCGCGGTTCACGTTGACATCCTGCTGCCGCTGGCCGTCCCGATAGGGGCGCTCCTATCGGTTCGCGCCCTTTTCCTGCTGGGCGGAACCGCTCTCGCCGCACGTATCGCCAAGGCCCCGGACTCCGTCGTCCGCTACGCCGGCTTCGGACTCCTGCCGCAAGCGGGACTTGCCTTGGCGTTGGCCTTGTTGTTCTCACGCACGTTTCCGTCGCTTGGCGGTGAAGCCGCGGCTCTTGTCGTTGGAGTCGTCGCCGTCAACGAGATCGTCTCGCCGATCCTGTATCGTTTCGCTCTCGTTCGTAGCGGAGAAGCCGGAATATTGGCCGGCAAGGAAGGCGTAAACGGCGGCGAGTCGGCGGGCGAGGCTGACGCTCTAGAGGCGCAGGCGCTGGGCGACTGATCTGGCGTTCGCTGCGGATTCGGTCGCGGCGAGGATCGTGTCGTCTCCGGCCCCGGCAGCGTCGAGAAGAGCAGCGCTATCGAGCCGATGCGGTCAGTCGGGTTGGCAAAGCAGCCCTGGTTCGGCTAACGCCGTTAGTCCACCCAGAGGCTGACCGGCTTTGAGCGAACTCCATCGACTTCCACAACCAGCTTGGGGAACGGGCTAAGCACCGCAGCTCGCGTATTCACCTGCACAACGCCCTCCACCAGTCCCGGCGCCGCGCCCGCATAAAGCAACGGAACTTCTCGCTCGTCGATCAACACGCGGACCCGACCGGCCGCGGTCTCGAGAGGCGTCCTTCCCACTGCGCCGTCTGTCGGCGTGGGGGTCATGGCGCCGACGCCGGTCAGCCAGATCTCGATCGGCTGCCCTGCGGCGACACGGTTCTGAAACGTATTCGGCGTTCCGTCGGGATTGACGATGGCCGGGTCCTGCTCGGTGCCCAAGACCATCGGCCGCGTCGGCACGACCGCTGCGTCGACCGGCGGAAGCGCCTTGCCGTCTCGCGTGATTTGGACTTCCGCCGGCAAGGATGCGACGACTCCAAATGGCGTGACGAAGTTGATCTGGTCGGGACTTGCGAAAAGGAGAGGCGCCGGCAGCCCTTGCACGGTCACCTGGACTCCGCCGAGAGACGAGCTCGTCGCTGAAGACCCGCCTGCGTGAGCGTCTAGGGGCGTCTGTGAGCCGATGTGTTGACCGTATAGCGAGGCGACCATGCCGGGCGCGAGTCTGAGGTCGACGTGCTTGTCGCGAGGGGCTGCGATACCGGCGATCCGAGACGTTTCAGGGGGGGCGGGTTCGAGTTGAACCAATAATCCGGACGGACCGCTCGACGCGATACCTGTTGGCGTCGGCAGGATCGTGTGTTCGACCAAGCCCGCGGGAAAGCGGCTTGCGGAATCCAATGTGGAACCATCACGCGACAGTGCGGCGACGTATGCGCCGCCGGTTGACGAGAATCCTGGTGAAACGGGGAATCTTTCGTTTGGGTCGGTTGAGCCGGACACCAGAAGATCACCGTTCGGAGCCCACGCGAGAGCGTTGATGTCGTCCTCCCCCGGACCGCCCAGGAAGGTCGAAAACTCCACAGCGCCTGTGGACGGGATGAGCTTCACTAGAAACCCTTCCCGGCCGATCGGATACGGATCGGCGAACTTAGGCTGAAACGAGCCCGGCGTCGTTGGGAACGCCGCACTCGTTGTCGTTCCCGCGAGATAGACTCCGCCTTGCTGGTCGACGAGCATGCCGGCAATGGACTCGGATCCGGCGCGCAAGCTTTCCACGTAGTCGTTAACAAGACGGTTCTCGCCCACGTATGTGGCGAATCGGGTCTCATCGAGCGACGGAGCAAGCTGAATCAGAAATCCGTCATGAATGCGCCCCGTGCACGCGCAAAGCGTCATCGGAGCTCGCGCGGTAACGGGGAAGTCCAGCGTGTTGGTCGCTCCCGCCGCGTAGACTGAACCGTCGGCGGCGAGAGCGAGAAACGACACCGCTGTGTACGGCCCAAATGATGTGCAGTCGACGCCGCCGAAGCACACGAACGTGTCACCGCCGAATGTAGTCGAAGCCGTGACCGACTCGCCGCCGCCGTCAATTCTCGAGACGAAAGCGATCCCTTTCAGGCCCATGTTCGGCTGATCGCCGATGCCGCCGACCAGAACGCTATCACCGTCGAGCAGAACGGCAAGCGCGCTTGTCTGCTCGCAGCAGTCGCCGAGAGTTCCGGCGCCCAAGAAAGAGGAATATTCCACGCCTGTGTCGGGGTGTGCTTTCCAAACAAACGCCGAGTATTGGTACGGCGGCGGCGGTTGCGCGTCGAACGGCCGCACAAGCGGAAAATCTTGCGCCGCGGTTTCGCCGACTAAGTACACAAATCCGTCGCCGTCCACCGCCACCGCGTTCGCGCGATCGTCGGCGTCGGTCCGGATGCGATAAAGCCAGTCCTGTTCGCCCAACGCAGTGAAGCGCGCCACGAAGGCGTCGGCGTTCCCATGACCCCATGGGTAAGGCTCGATCGCGCCTCGGTCGCCGATTTCGCCGGCCACGTAAACTCGACCTTGCGAATCGACGGCCATATCGTGGACGAGGACATTCTCATCGCCCTCTACAATCGGAGTCCAATCCCGCACAACATAGCCGATCGACTCGTCAGCGCGGGCCAGCGCTAGCATCGATGAAATGCCCAACAAAATGAGGAATTGGGAAATTAATAGTCGCATCCTTGAAGTCGGTGTCTATTCGGCGCCGGGTCGTCACTCGCGATCGGCGTCGGTCGAGCCGGCGTGCTCATAGAGTACGGACGGGGTAACACGCAATAGACGCTCGTGGATCTCTACGCGCCAAACAGAAGATCTGTTTCCCCCACAGTCTTTGCGGCGCAGCCCGAGCTGCGCGCTACATCCTCAGGCGCTGGGCGACTGATCTGGCGTTAGCTGCGGATTCGGTCGCGGCGAGGATCGTGTCGTCGCCCGCTACCGTGCCGATGATGTCGGGCCAGGCGGCGCGGTCGAGGGCAAGAGCCACGGCGTTGGCGCCGCCGGGTTTGGTCTTGAGGACGACGAGATTCTGAGCCGGGACGGCTTCGACCAGAAATTCACGGAGCACGCGCGCGAGCGCCTCTTCGGCGGAGGCGGCCGGAGCGGCGAACGGCTCGCGGTAGCCTTCGCCGGTTTTGACCACGCCAAGCTCGCGCAGGTCGCGCGACAACGTCACCTGGCTGGCCTCGACGCCGCGGCTCTCGAGGGCGCGGCTCAGCTCGCTTTGCGTCCGCAGCGGGCGGCGGCGGATGACGTCGAGCAACGCGGCCTGTCTGCGAGCCTTCGTCATCGGGCTGTCCTCATTCGCTGCTGTCGCGCATGGCGGCTAGGCGAGCCTCGGCGGTTTCGAGAGCTTCGGCGACCATTTCGGGCGCCGTGCCGCCGGGGACGGCGTGATTCTCCAGAGCTCGCCGGGCGGAGAGCAGCTCGGCGGCCTCGGCGTCGAACTCGGGAGCGACCTTCGCCAGCGCGTCGGCGGTCCAGTCCGACGGCTTTTTGCCTTGCCGCACGGACTCCAGCACCAGCGCGCCGACCACCTGATGAGCGCGGTGGAAGGCCACGCCGCGGCGCGCGAGGAATTCGGCAAGAGCCGTGGCGCAGGTCCAGCTCTGGTCGGCGGCGCGCTCCATGACGTCGGCGTTGACCTTGGTCGTATCGACGCACAGGCGCATGACTTCGAGCGAGACGCCGACCTGATCCGCCGCGTCGAACACGCCCTCCTTGTCTTCCTGGAAGTCGCGGTTGTAGGCCAGCGGCGTGCCCTTGAGGACGATCATCAGCGCCTGCAGGTGGCCGATGACGCGGCCCGACTTGCCGCGCAGCAGCTCGAGCGCGTCCGGGTTGCGCTTCTGCGGCATCAGGCTCGAGCCGGTGGTGACTTCGTCCCCCGGTTCGAGAAAGCCGAACTCCTCGGAGGTGTACAGGATCCAGTCTTCGGCCAGGCGGCTGATGTGGAGCATCGCCGTCGATGCGGCGTAGAGGAAGTCGAGGGCGTAGTCGCGGTCGGCGACCGTGTCGAGGCTGTTGGCGGTGACGCGCGCGAAGCCGAGGTCGGCGGCGATGGCTTCGCGATCGTGCGGAAAGCCCGAGCCGGCGAGCGCGCCGGAGCCGTAGGGCAGCGCGTCGGTGCGCAGGAAGGCGTCTTCGAAGCGCTGCCAGTCGCGCGCGAACATCTCGAAGTAGGCGAGGCAGTAGTGCGACCAGAGCACGGCTTGTGCGCGGCGCAAGTGCGTATAGCCGGGCAGCACGGCGTCGGGCGAGCGCTTGGCGGCTTCGATCAAAGCGCCAAGCAGGTCGACGAGGCGATGCTGGTTCGAGCGGATCTCATCCTTGAGCCACAGCCGGAAGTCGGTGGCGACTTGCTCGTTGCGGCTGCGCCCGGTATGGATCTTGGCGGCGAGATCGCCCGCCTTTTCGCCAAGCTTGCGAATGACGAACGTGTGCACGTCCTCGTCGTCGGCGCCGTCGAAGTAGGCGGGTTCGAGCGACTCGTCGAGCATCTCGTCGAAGGCCGCCTGGACTTGCTCGCGCTCTGCGGCGGTGTAGATGCCAATCCGTTCGAGAGCCGCGGCCCAGGCCTTGGAGCCGACGACGTCGGCCCCGAAGAGCCGCTTGTCGAAGTGCAGCGACCCGGAGAAGCGTTCGAACAGCTCAGCCGGCCCAGTCTCGAAACGTCCGCCCCAAAGCTTCATTTCAACCCTGCTTCGCGAGTGACGGCCGCGTGGACACGGATGGGCAGGCCGGTGAGGTTGATGAAGCCGGCGGCGTCTTTCTGGTCGTAGTCGGCGCCCATGGTGAAGCTGGCGATCTTCTCGGAGTAGAGCGAGAAGGGCGACTTGCGGCTCAGCACATCGACGCGTCCCTTGTGGAGGCGTACTTTGATTTCGCCGGTCACGTTGCGCTGCGTCGAGTCGACGAAGGCGTCGAGGGCCTCGCGCAAGGGCGTGAACCACTTGCCGTCGTAGACCAGCTCGGCGTAGTCGAGCGCCGCCTTCTGCTTGTAGTGCATCGTGGCGCGGTCGAGCGTCAGCGACTCGAGCTCACGGTGGGCGAACAGCAGAATCGTGCCGCCCGGCGTCTCGTAGCAGCCGCGCGACTTCATGCCGACAAAGCGGTTCTCGACCAGGTCGATGCGGCCGACGCCGTGCTCGCCGCCGATCTTGTTCAGCGTCTCGACGATCGTCGCGCCGGAAAGGCGCTCGCCGTTGACCGCGACCGGCGTGCCGCGCTCGAACGTGATGCTCACGTCGGCCGGCTGGTCCGGGGCCTTGTCGGGGTCGACGCTGAGCATCCAGACCGCGTCATTGGGAGCATTGGCGGGATCTTCGAGCTCGGCGCCCTCGTGCGAGATGTGCCAGAGGTTGCGGTCGCGGCTGTAGATCTTCTCCTTGGATTGCTGCAAGGGAATGTTGTGCTTGGCCGCGTAGTCGATGGCGTCCTCGCGCGAAACGATGTCCCACTCGCGCCAGGGAGCGATGACGGGCAGGTGCGGAGCCAGGGCCTTGTAGGTCAGCTCGAAGCGCACTTGGTCGTTGCCCTTGCCGGTGGCGCCGTGAGAGAGCGCGTCGCAGCCTTCGGCGAGCGCGACCTCGACCTGCTTCTTGGCGAGCAGCGGGCGGGCGATGGACGTGCCGAGCAAGTACTTGTGCTCGTAAACCGCGCCCGAGCGCAGCATCGGCCAAACGTAGTCGCTGACGAATTCCTCCCGCAGGTCGGCGACATGGCAGGACAGGGCGCCGCTGTCGAGCGCCTTCTCTTCGAGGCCTTCCAGCTCGCCGCCGCCTTGGCCGACGTCGCCGCACACCGCGACGACCTCGCAGCCGTAGTTCTCCTTGAGCCACGGGATGATGATGGAGGTATCGAGACCGCCGGAATAGGCGAGGGCGACTTTCTTGGGATTGTTCATTTTTTCCGTAGACCGTTTCTCCGCCGACCGTGTTTGGGGCTGACCGTCAGCCGGCCAACAACATCAGCAGCAGGGCTTTTTGTGCGTGCAGCCGGTTCTCGGCTTGATCGAACACCACCGACTGCTCGGATTCGATGACGTCGATGGTGACTTCTTGGCCGCGCAAGGCCGGCAGGCAGTGCATGAAGACGGCGTCGGGGGCGGCGAGCGCCATCATCTCGGCGTCGACGCGGTAATCGGAGAAGGCGATGCGGCGCTCTTGCGTTTCCTCTTCCCAGCCCATGCTCGTCCACACGTCGGTGTAGACGCCGATGGCGTCTTTGAGGCCGACTTCGATGTCGGTGGTGATGAGGATTTGCGCGCCGTTAGCCTGAGCGATCTCGTTGGCCTTGGCGACTACTTCGGGTTCCGGCTCGTACGCTTCCGGGCCGACGCAGTTGACGTTCATGCCCAAGGCGGCGCCAGTGAGCAGCAGCGAATGCGCGACGTTGTTGCCGTCGCCGACGTAGGCCAGCGTGAGGCCGTCCAGCTTGCCGTGGCGCTCGTAGAGCGTGAGGTAGTCCGCCAGCGCCTGGCAGGGGTGATACATGCCGCTGAGGGCGTTGATGACCGGGACGGACGACCAGGCGGCCAGGTCTTCGAGCGTTTCCTGCGAGTAGGTGCGCGCGATGATCACGTCGAACCAGCGGTCGAGGTTGCGCGCCATGTCGCGGGCCGGCTCGCGCTCGCCGATGCGATCGCCCTTGTGGTCCTGAAAGACCGCGTCGCCGCCGAGCTGCTTCATCGCGAGCTCGAAGGTAACGCGCGTGCGCAGCGAAGGCTTCTCGAAGAGCATCGCGGCGTAGCGGTCGTCGAGCGCCGCGCGGTACTGGCTGGGGCGGTTCTTGACGTCGACCCCGAGCTCGAGCAAGCGGCGGACTTCGGGACCGCTCAGGTTGGTGTCGACGAGGACGTGGTCGGCGGCGATGGGTTCGATCGATTCGACAGCGGACGACATGCAGACTCCCGCGATGACTATTTATTCATCGCAGTGAATAGTTTTGCATAGCGTCGGACGGCGATGCAAGCGCGCCAAGCGCGATTTCGACCCGCCTGGTGCGCTGAGTGGAGCCTTGGATACGATAGGTAGCTTGTCTTCGTTTCTCGATAGAACGGTCGAGCAGGCGCGCCGGCTCAACAAGCGCATCGTTTTCCCCGAAGGGGACGACCCGCGCGTGCGCGAGGCCGCGGCGCGGCTAGCGGCCGACGGCGTGGCGCGCCCGATCGTCATCAGCTCGAACACCAAGTGCGAGCCGGGCGTCGGCTGCATCGATCCCTCTCAATCGAACAACATCGAGCGCTACGGGCGCGTCTACTACGAGCGCCGCCGGGCGAAAGGCGTAACCGAGACCGAGGCGCGCAAAGTCGCCGAGTCGCCGTTGTACTTCGCTTCGCTCGCGCTGGCGGCGGGCGACGCCGACGGCCTCGTCGGCGGGGCGACGAACACGACGGCAGAGACGGTGCGCGCGCTGATTCACTGCGTGGGCGTGAAAGCCGGCTCGCGGCTGGTATCGAGCTTCATGATCCAGTTGCAGCCGAACCCGGCCTTCGGCGACGGCGGCGTGTTGATCTACGCCGACGCAGCGGTCGTACCCAAGCCGACGCCGAGTCAGCTCGCGGAGATCGCCATCAGCGCCGCCGAGAACGCCACGAAGTTCCTGACGCAGGAACCGTGCGTCGCGCTGTTGTCGTTCGCGACCAAGGGCAGCGCGCGGCACCCGATGGTGGAAGAAGTGATCGAAGCCTTGCGGATCGTGCAAGCCCGCGCGCCGGAATTGGTGATCGACGGACCGCTTCAGACGGACGCGGCGATCATCCCCTCCGTGGGAGCTTCGAAGGCCCCGGGGTCGCCGGTGGCGGGCCGGGCGAACGTGCTGATCTTCCCCGACCTGAACGCGGCGAACATCGGCTACAAGTTCGCCGAGCGCATGGGCGGCGCGACGTCGCTCGGGCCGTTCTTGCAAGGGCTGGCGAAGCCGGGCAATGATCTGTCGCGCGGCTCTTCGCCGGACGAGATTTACTACACGGCGGCAGTCACGGCGCTGCAGGCCGGCGGCTGACCCCACGTGCGCAGGATCTTACACGACAGAGGCGCAACCGTCATGTTGCGCTTTTCGCTCAGGTAACCGGCCCGGGATTAAACGGCGCCAGCGCGTTGTGCAGGCCCCAGCGGTCGGCGCAGGTTTGCTTGCGGCCGCTTGCGACGTCGAGCAGCAGACGAAACAGCTCCCACCCGACGTCTTCGATCGTCGCTTTTCCGGTGGCGATGCGGCCGGCGTCCAGGTCGATCAAGTCGTACCAGCGCTCAGCCAGTGACGTGTTCGACGAGACCTTCACGACCGGCGCCAGCGCCAGCCCGTAGGGCGTGCCGCGGCCCGTGGTGAACACGTGCAGGTTCATGCCCGCGGCTAGTTGCTGCGTGCCGCAGATGAAGTCGCTCGCCGGCGTTGCGGCGAAGATGAGGCCCTTGGTCTTGACCGCTTCGCCGTGACTGGTGACGCCGCGCAGGGCGGTCGAGCCCGCTTTCGCAACAGACCCTAGAGCCTTTTCGACGACGTTCGCCAGGCCGCCGCGCTTGTTGCCGGGCGAGGGGTTGGCGCTGCGGTCGGCCTCGCCTCGGGCAAGATAGTCGTCGTACCAGCGCATCTCGCGGACCAGCGCGCGGCCGATATCTTGGGTGGCGCAGCGCGGCGTGAGCAGGTGCACGGCGTCGCGCACCTCGGTGACTTCGGAGAACATCACCGTCGCCCCGGCTCGCACCAACAGATCAGCCGCATAGCCGACAGCGGGGTTGGCGGTGACGCCGGAGAACGCATCGCTGCCGCCGCATTGCAGCCCGACGATGAGATCGGAGGCCGGGCATTCCTCGCGCCGGCGCCGATTCAGCTCTTCGAGGCGTTTTTCGGCGAAGCGCATGATCGCGTCAATCATGGAACCGAAGCCGTGCAGCTCTTCGTCCTGCAGCCGCACGATGTAAGGATGCGGCTCGAGCATCACCGGCAGGGCGGCGGAGGCGCTCGAAAGAATCTCGGCGGGAAAAAGCCGCTCGGGCTGCATCTTTTCGCAGCCCAGGCTGACCACCAGCGGATCGCCGCCGAAGTTGGCGTGGCGGCTGATGCGCCGCAGGCTCTCGATCGGCACGGCGGCGCCGGGCGCGTTGATGGCTACGCCGCAGCCGTACAAGTGCGTGACGGCGACGACGTCGTCCACGTTCGCGAAGCGCGGCAGGATCTCTTGCTTGATGCGGCGGACCGCGTAATCGACGGTCGGCGCGACGCACTGCACGGTAGTCGTGATGCCCAGGATGTTCTTCGTCGCAACCGTTCCGTTCACGTTGCGGAAGCCCTCGAACGTGTAGCCCTCCAGCGGCTCGGGGTCGGGCGGAACGGCCGTCGAGAGGGGCAGCTCGTCGAGCGCCGGAGCGCCGGGCAAGGCGACCAAGTCTTCGCGCACCCACGAGCCGGCCGGAAGGTCGCGAGTGGCGCGGCCGATGATCTCGTTGTAGCGGCGGATGGGCTCGCCGGCGGCGATGTCGGCCAGGGTGACCTTGTGCGCTTGCGGGATGGCTTCGCGCAGGCGCAGGCCCGAGTCGAACTCCGCCCCGGCCTCGAGGCCTTCGGGGTTGACGATGACGGCGACGTTATCTTCGGCGCGGACCTGGACGTAGCGGGGCTTCACGGCGTTTGCGGAGACTTCAGCTTAGCTGGGCTCAGCCGGAGTTGGGCGCAATACGCGGTGCGGCGGCTCGTCTTCCGTCGTCCCCGCCGGCGGCGGATCCGGGTCGCGAGCCTCCAACAAAGCTATAATCATCCCGCTCGGTTCCGCCGCACCCGGGGCGGCCGAGCCTAGGAGAACATCCCATGCGGCAATCCTCGACGGTCCTCGCGTTGACCGCCCTCTTCCTCGGCGCGGCGGCGATTCCGGCGCAGGCCGGCGACGTCGTTTACATCCCCAAGGACAAGGTGACGGCGGCGATGACCAAGCCCGGCCCTCTGGCCTCCGGCGAGCAGTACCGCGTCAGCATGAGCCGGCGCGAGGGCCCCGGCCAGTCCGAAGTCCATGCGACCGAAAACGACGTTTTCTACATCATGGAAGGCTCGGCGACTTTCGTAACCGGCGGCAAGGTCGTCGAGGGCAAGCAGACCGCGCCCGATCAGATCCGCGGCACGGGCATCGAGGGCGGCGAGACGCACATGCTCTCGAAGGGCGACGTCATCGTCGTCCCCAAGGGCACGCCGCACTGGTTCAAGGCCGTCCCTAAGCTCGTCGTCTACTTCGTCGTCAAAGCCGTCGACGAATAGACGTTCACGGCGAGCTCAGCGGACGCGGGACTTGCGGAGCTTGTAGAGCAGCCCGCCGGCCAGCGCCAGACCGGCGACGAGAAGCAGCGCTTGCCACCAGGGAAGATCGACCAAGCTGAGCGGCGCCAAACCAAGGGCCTTGACGCCGATGGCAACCAAGCCGAGCGCCCACAGACCGATGCTGATCGGTGCGATCGCCACCGCGCCGATCGCCAGCCATTTCCCGATCGCGACGACGCCGACCGAGATGTTGCCGACCGCCACGACCCCGGCTGCGATCCCTCGCTTGCCGGTTGCCGGATCTTGCGCCCAGGACTTGTGAAACAGCGGCAGTCCGAAGATCTCCGCCTTCGACCGCTCCTCCTTCAGCAGCGGCTTCTTACGGCCTTTGGAAGGCGCCGCGGCCGCCGTTTCCCGCGAATCCAGCTCGTGCCATTGCTCGATGAATTCGCCGACCCGAACACGCTCCTCAGCCAAATCGTCCAGCAATTGATTGCGTTCTCTGAAGGCGTTCGAATCGTCGTCTTCGGGTTGCGAGAGAATCGTCAGCGCTTGAGAAAGAATCCGATCAGGCAGCACGCCCTGACTGCTTAGACCGAGCACCGCATCACGAGCTCGCCGTTTGCGAGTAGAGGCGTCGCTCTCAGCCGACGCGGCCGGACTCGTCATGCTCGTCCGCGGCCGCATGCCGGTGACGGACAGGCGGGAAGTCTCGCCGTCGAGTCGCCGCTGCACGGCTTCGAGGTCGACGAGCATCTCGACGCAGCTTTGGTAGCGATTCTCCGGCTTCTTGGCGAGGGCCTTGCCGACGATCCACTCGAGTTGCATCGGAACGCCCGTGCGCAGCCCGGTCAGCGGTTCCGGCTCCTCGCAAGTGATCGAGTAAATCACGGCCTTTTCGTAGTCGGCTCGAAAGGGCCGCTGGCCCGTCACCATCTCGTAGAGCATCACGCCGAGCGCCCAGATGTCGGTGCGGTGGTCGACGCCCGAACCCTGCGTCTGCTCGGGCGACATATACGCGACGGTGCCGACGGTTGCGTCTTCGCGCGTGAGCATCGTCTGGCCGATGCCGCGCGCAAGCCCGAAGTCCAGGATCTTGGCGAGCAGCTCGTTCGAGCCCGTTTGGAGCAAGCAAACGTTCGAGGGTTTGACGTCGCGATGCGAAATGCCCTTGCTGTGCGCCTCCTGGAGTCCCTTGGCGACTTGCTTGGCGATCTCGATCGCCGTCGGCAGGGGCAGCGGCCCCTCGGCGATCCGGGCCGCGAGGGTCTGGCCCTCGAGGTAGGCCATCGCCATGAACGCGCCGCCCTCGATTTCGTCGATTTCGTAGAGCGTGCAGATGTTCGGATGATCGAGCGCCGCGACAGCCTTCGCCTCGCGCACGAAGCGCTTCTTGGCTTCCTCGTTTTGGAGCAGGTGGGAGCCGAGAAACTTGAGCGCTACGGTACGGCCGAGACGCAGGTCCTCGGCCTTATAGACCACACCCATGCCGCCCTCGCCGAGCTTCTCGAGGATGCGGTAATGGCTGATCGTTTGGCCGATCTCGGGGCCCACTTCTGCACCTGCTGCGGAGATGCGGCGAGGGACGCCGCCGCTTAGTCTTCATATAGTCGCAGGTACCGGCTCCCCATGTTAATCTCTCGCCGATGATCACGCGACGCAGTCTCCTGTTTGCCGCGGCTCCTTTCGCCGCGGCGCGAGCCGCCGACCCAGTCGCCTTCCCGGCCGCGCATTGGGAGTCCCGGTCGCCGGCCGAGGTGGGCCTCGACGCGGGCAAGCTCGACGAGCTGGCCGCCCTGCTCGGCGGTCGCGGCTGCGTCGTCAAAGACGGCTACGTCGTCGCTCAATGGGGAGCGCAGGACGAAGTCGCCGACATCCTCTCGTCCGCCAAGCCGATCTTGAGCACGCTGTTGTTCTTCGCGATTCAAGAAGGAAGGGTCGCAAGCGTCGACGCTCACATCGCCGACTTCGATTGGAATCTCTCGCCCAAAGACCAGCCCATGACGTTCCGCCACCTCGGCGCGATGATGAGCGGCTACGCGCGCCCCGAGCCGCCCGGCGCGGCCTGGGCTTACAACGACTACGCCATCCAGCTCTATCAGAAGACGCTGTTCGACCGCGTCTTCCGCGAAGACCCCTCCGCCGTCGCCCATGTCAAGACGCGCTTCGGCGCCCTCGGCCTCGAGGACGGCCTTGAGTTCCGCGACACGAACCGGCGCATCAGCGCTTCGTCCCGCGACTTTGCGCGCATCGTCTGGTTCTGGCTCAATCGCGGCGCGTGGGCGGGCAAGCAAGTTCTCGACTCGCGGTTCTTCGCGAACTATTGCCGTCCCCAGACGCCGCCCGACCTGCCCGCATCAGCCGAAGCGGAAACCGACGACTACCTCGGCATCGGCACCTTCGGCGGCGGCTCGAAACACTTCACCGATTTCGGCGCCGGCGCATACGGGTTCAACTGGTGGTTCAATCGCAAAGGTCGCCTCCACCCGGACGCTCTGATGTGGCCGGACGCCCCCGAAGACCTGGTCGTCTCAATCGGCGCCCGCGGCAATAACACCGCCTTCTGGGAAAGCAAGCGCATGCTGCTCGTCGGCCTCAGCGGCGCCTGGGGCCAACTCCAAGGCGGCGACCGCGAAGCGCCGATGAACCGCGCGCTCGCTCTATTCGCCCAGTCGGCCGGATAGCGACGCTGTCGGGATTCGCATTCTTGAACCAGCAGCGCCCGCCTCCGCTTCCGCGTTTTTCGCCGTCCCAGCCGAAGTGTCCGCGCCATGGACGCACCACCCGCAACTAGCGTACTTTCTAGCCATGCAAGTCTCTCGGCGGGCCGCCTTCCTTCTGCTCGCGGCGGCGTGCGGATTCCAGGTTTCGCTTTCACGCGCCGCGGAAGATCCGTCGCTGCTCACTCTGGAAAGAATCTACAAGAACAAAGAATTTGACGTCGAACCCTACAGCGGCCAATGGCTCGACGGCCAAGCCGCCTTCACCAAGCTCGATAAGTCGGCGAAGACGGAAGGCGGCAGGGATATCGTCCGGCACGATGCGGCGACGGGACAGGAGAAAATTCTGGTCGCCGCCGAGCAGCTCATCCCGGCCGGCGCGGCGAAACCGCTCGAAGTCGAGGGCTACGCTTGGTCGGGCGACCAGTCTTTACTCCTGATCTACACGAACTCGAAACGCGTCTGGAGACAGAAGACGCAGGGGCGATTATTGGCTGCTCGATCGCCGGCATAAGACCTTGCGCAAGCTCGGCGGCGACGCGCCGGAAGCCTCTCTGATGTTCGCGAAGCTGTCTCCCGACGGCACGCAGGCCGCCTACGTTCGGGAACGCAACATCTACGTCGAAGATGTCCGCGCCGGCGCCGTCCGCAAGCTCACCGAGACCGCATCGGACTACATGATCAACGGCACATTCGACTGGGTCTACGAAGAGGAGCTGCACCTGCGCGACGGTTTCCGCTGGAGCCCCGACAGCAAGTCGATCGCGTATTGGCAAATCGACACATCCGGCGTCGGGCGGTTTCCGCTCGTCAACAACACCGATTCGCTCTACCCCAAGGTCACTTGGTTCGCCTACCCCAAGGTCGGCACAACGAATCCCGCCGCCCGGATCGGAGTGGTCGACCTAGGCTCCGGCGAGACGCTATGGATCCCCATAGAAGGCGACCCGCGCAACCAGTACATTGCTCGAATGGATTGGACCGGACGCCCCCAAGAGCTCGTCCTGCAGGTTCTGAACCGGCCGCAGAACGCCAACCGCGTCCTGATCGCGAACGCCGCCACCGGCGCGACGCGGGAATTGCTGACCGAGCGCAACGAAGCCTGGGTCGACGTCCATGACGAGATGAAGTGGTTCGACCAGGGCCGCCGCTTCACCTGGATCAGCCGGCGGGACGGCTGGCGGCATGCCTACGCAGGCAGCGCCGCTGGCGGCGAGCTCGAGCTGCTGACCCCGGGCAAGTTCGACGTCATCGAGCTGCTCGCCGCCGACGCCCCTTCGGGCTGGGCCTATTTCATCGCATCGCCCGACGACGCGGCGCGGCGCTATTTGTATCGAGTGCGGCTCGACGGCTCCGGTCTCGAGCGCCTGACGCCGGCCGACGCCATCGGATGGCACGACTATAAGATTTCCTCCGACGGCCATTGGGCGATCCATACGGTTTCGCGCCGCGATTCCCCGCCGTCGGTCGATCTGGTCTCGCTTCCCGATCACCGCCGCAGCCGGATGCTCGACGAGAACGCCGGCCTTCACGAAGCGGTGAGCGCTCTGCGCATCGCGCCGACTGAATTCTTCCAAGTCGACATCGGGGACGGCGTTCGGCTCGACGGCTGGATGATCAAGCCGCCTGATTTCGACGCTGAGAAACAGTACCCGCTGCTCGTATTCGTTTACGGGGAACCCGCCTCACAGACTGTGGTCGACCGCTGGATTCCGAATCAGCATCTCTGGCACCAAATGCTGGCGCAGAAGGGTTACTTCGTGATGAGCGTCGACAATCGAGGCGCCGCCTCGCCTCGCGGACAGGAGTGGCGCAGGAGCGTCTACCATCAGATCGGAATTCTGGCGCCGCAAGACCAGGCGGCCGCGCTGAGAAAGGTGCTGCAACAGCGGACCTATCTCGACCCCAATCGCGTGGGCGTGTGGGGCTGGAGCGGCGGCGGGTCGATGACCCTGAGCGCCATGTTCAAATTTCCCGAGTTGTACAAGGTGGGGATCGCCGTGGCGCCGGTTCCGGACCAGCGCTATTACGACACGATCTATCAAGAACGCTACATGGGCTTGCCGCAAGACAACGAGGAAGGCTTCCGCGAAGGTTCGCCCATCAACTTCGCGTCTCAACTGAAGGGCGATCTCCTGCTCATCCACGGCACCGGCGACGACAACGTCCACTACCAGGGAATGGAGCGTCTGATCAACGAGTTGATCCGTCTGAACAAGCCCTTCCAGATGATGAGCTACCCGAATCGCACCCACTCGATCGACCAAGGGGAAAATACCACGCTTCACTTGCGTTCTCTAATGACCAGATACTTGCTCGAACACCTCCCTCCGGGCGCCGCCGCGCCTAGTAGTCAAAACTGACACGTCCGCTGCGGCGGCCTCTTAATAGATGAGTTCTGGAGTTGGACCCTTGGTCGAGCGCAAACTCTCAGGTCCACGGCCACGACGCCGGCGAGCTGCTCGCCCCGTCACGTTTGGCGCAATGAGATGGCTGCCCCGACTGGGCTGCTCGGCTGCGGCGATCAGTCGATGCGGAGACGAGCCGGCGGCTGCGGGGGTTAGGATTCGTGTTTACAGGCAGCGGATGAAGGCGACCAAGTCGCCTTTCTCGGCGGGGGACAGTTGTGTCCCAAGCACGATGTTGAAGAACTCGACCGAATCCTCGAGGGTCAGCAGGCGTCCGTCGTGGAAATACGGCGGGCTGTCTTTGATGCCGCGCAGCGTGAATGTCTTCGCCCAGCCCTCGGCTCGCCCTTCGTAGAACTCCTCCACGCGCAGATCGTGCAACTGGTTGTCGGTATAGAGCGGCGCGGGGTGGCACACGCTGCACTGCGCTTTGCCGAAGAACAGCTCCTCGCCGCGGATCTCGGATTCGCTCGCCAGGCTGTGATCGAGGCGCCCGATGCGATTGATCTTCGGCGCGGGCGGGAAGCCGATGATCGACATGAAATCGCCCATGCGATTGGTGGAAGGCTTGTCGAGCTGGCGTCCGCCGACTTGCGGTTGCAGGGCGATGTCGCCGTCGAAGTACTCCTCGACCTCGGCGAAGTGGTCGAGCGAGCGGATCGAGCGCCGCAGCGAGAACTTTTCGTAAATGTTGTTGCCGCGAATCGAGGGCGTATCGAGCCGCACGCGCGCCAGGGTCGGCCGCACGCTGGGATCGAGCGCGATAGCCCCGTTTGTGTGGCCGTTGACGTGGCAGTCGAAGCACGAGACGCCGCGCGAGGGTTCCTCGGTGACGCGGTGCTTGGTGTAGTTGAACCAAGACGTCGGGAAGCGCGTCACCAGCAGGCGCAGGCCTTCCATCTGCTCGGGCGTGATGATGCCGTCGAACAGCTCGCGGAAGTTGGCCAGCGTGATCTCATTGCCGCGCGACACGTCGCCCAGGTCGGGCCGCGTGGTGAGGAACATGGGCGGCGGAAATTCGGGCAGATACGCCTCGGGCAGGTCGAAGTCGACGTCCATGCGCTCGTGCTCGGGGTGCGCGACTCGTCCAGATCTGCGGGAACAGCATGTGCCCGGTTGAGTGCAGCGGGTGCGACAGCGGCCGAAAACCTTCGGGGAACAGACCGCGCCGGCGAATCTCGGCGGGCGGCATGGCGGCCAGCTTTTCCCATGACGAGACGCCGCCGGGGAGCCGGGTGACCGGGCCGAGGGCCAAGGCCTTGCCGCGCGCCATCGTCGCCGACGGATCCGTCTTGCCGCTGAGGTCGTAGCGCTTCTCGATGTACTCCCGCCGAAGCCGGTTGACCTCGGGCTTCTGCTTTTCGAGGCGCTCTTTCCAATCGGCGAAGTCCCGGATGCGGTCGACGGTCTCGTAGACGGCGGCGCCGCGGCCGGTGTAGCGGTACAGGTCCTGCGGCGTGATGTCGCCGGGCTGCGCGTTCGGGAAGGGCGCGAGCTCAGGGCCGGCTTGCTGCGGGTATGGCTTGTCCCAGTTGGGCTCGAAGGCGGCGGGGCCGTCCGGCGCTGTCTTCATTTCCGGGGCCGGTTGCGGACCGGGAGATTTGGTGACGGCGCTCGGCTCGGCGCCGCCGGCGAGCAGGCAGACGGCGAGGAACGTCGCGATCAAGCGAATCGCTTCGATGGGTCGGTTCAAGACAAGGCCCCGAGCCGGATGAACCCGCATCCGGCGCTACTAGGGGTATTGTAGTGGCCGCCGGGCGATCCGTCAGCCGTTGAGTTTTTCGGGAGTCGTTGGCGACCTTGGGGAGATCGGTGAGACCTGCTCGAGGACGACCGGCGCTGCTACATCTCTCGCCCGAAGGGTTCACCCGGCCGGCAACCGCCCGTCCGTTGCAGGGTGACCGGAAATGTCCGCAGATGTCCGGATTCCTGAAAAAAGGCGCAAAGGGACGTCCAAAGGGAGTTCGAGAGGGCAAAAGAGGGCAAAAGGGACGGAGCCCAAAGGGAGTTCGAAATCCGCGAGAATAGCGCCGACGCGGCTTCACGCCACGCCACGCGCGGCGCTCTTAGCGGTCGTCGGCCGGGCTAAGTCGTTGGAACCCAAGCGCTTAGGAGCGGAATTCCTGACTTTTTTGGGCTCCGTCCCCTTTGCTCCCTTTGCCCCCAAAGGCCGCCTCCACCCGGACGCCCTGATGTGGCCGGACGCTCCCGAAGACCTGGTCGTCTCAATCGGCGCCCGCGGCAACAACACCGCATTCTGGGAAAGCAAGCGCATGCTGCCGTCGGCCTCAGCGGCGCCTGGGGCGATCTCCAAAGCGGCGACCGCGTAGCGCCCATAAACCGCGCGCTTGCCCTCTTCGCCCAATCCGCCGGCTAGCGAAGCGTTGTGGCCGTTGCGGTTAGCCGCGCCCGGGAACAGATCCCGCTACGAATCCGTCCAATGGGGGCACCGGGGAAGAAATCTCGAACACTATACCAAAACGCGTCTTTTCTAAAATGTTTTGGTAACATGCTGTGAACTTCCCGTGTTTTCCACAAAATGTCCACAGCCCACGAATCCCGCAACGATCTCCAATTGCAGTAGTTATTGGGGTTTTCCACAGGAGGCTGCGGCGATTCCATCGTGAAACATTGTTGCAATTAGTTGATTCTAAAGGATTTATCCTTGACCGCGGCGGTTGCCATATAAGACCATGATCCGATTGGACTCTGTGTCAAAGGGAGATTCCGGGGTGGCTGCGGGAGCTGACAAGCGTACGCTCGTCTTCGATTTCGAGATAGCGGAGGCGTTGTACAAAGTACTCTCGGATGCTTCTGATTACTGGTGCGAACGAGCACCGGGCGTCGGCGTACTTCCGGGCTGCCCTAATGCTCGATGGGTATAGCAAGCGGGTGGTGGAACTGGCCGAGGACGGTCGTCTCGAAGAGCTACCAGGAGTCGGCCGGAGCATAGCAGCCAAGGTCGAAGGCCTTCTGGATCGGGGCTCGTTCAAACTGCTCGACGATCTCCAGGAGCAAGTACCCGATTGGCTCCTCGAGCTTTCGGACGTGCAGGGTGTAGGACCTCGTACCCTTGCAACGCTTCACCGGTTGGGATTGAGTTCTCGATCTGAGGCTGCGTCGGCTCTATCGTCGGGTCGGAATCGACGAGTTTCGGCCGCGCAAGTGCAACGGATTCAGGCAGCCCTCAGCCAATCTCACAAGCCCGCGATTCAACTGGCCCACGCCGAGGCGGTAGGCGGAGACCTCCTTGAGTGGCTCATGATCGACGAAGTTTGGCGGGTGGAGTTCACAGGGGCTCTAAGGCGCCGCGAGGAGACCGTAAACCGAATCGAGTTGCTCGCTGGGACAAAGGATCTTGCGGCCGTTGACGTTCGCCTGCGGAACTATCGGCTAGCCGAAACAGTCTCAAGACGTGGACCAGATCAGTGGTTCGTCAATACAACGCTCGGGTTTCCGGTGCTAGTGCATGCAACTGACAGCGACGCCGACTTCCCTTGGCGATGGTTGGTAACAACCGGCATGGAGAAGCATATCGAGGGACTTCGACAAAGGGCCTCGCGCGGGCGCCGCGATTTCGAGGCTTGGGTGCACGCCTTCCAAAAAGCTCAACCGGCACGGAGGCGGCTATAACGAAGCGCTCGGGTTGGCATGGATCGCGCCCGAACTCCGCCAAGGCAACGGCGAGATCTCTGAAGCCGCGTGTGGCGGGTTGCCCGATCTGTTGGAGTTGGGTGACATCAGAGGCGACCTACACCTTCACACCGATTGGAGCGACGGAACCGGCACGTTTGAGCAAATGGCTTCCGCCGCGTCGTCTCTGGGGTACGAATACCTCGCTGTCACGGATCACTCTGAATCCCTGCGAATCGCAAACGGCCTTAGTACGGAACGCGTTTTGAGGCAGATTCAGGCTACTGACCGCTGGAACCGCTCGAATCGGGGCCCCCGGGTGCTCAAGGGCATCGAGGTTGACATCCTCCCGGACGGCAGCCTCGATTTGCCCGATTCCGTCCTGGCTCAGCTCGACTGGGTCGTCGCCAGCATCCACAGTTCGATGGCCATGCCGGAGCACCAAATGATGCGACGGCTGGAGAAGGCTATCGAAAACCCGTGGATTGACGCGATCGGGCACCCGACGGGTAGGCTTCTTGGCAAGCCCGGCCAAGTCTTCTATCACCGCGAGCCGTATGCCGTCGATGTGGAACGTCTATTGAAGCTCTGCGTCCGACATCAAGTCGGACTGGAAATCAACTGCTTTCCTGAGCGCATGGACTTGTCGAGCGATTGGGCTCTGGCCGCCGCGAAAGCGGGGGTGCCGCTTCACCTCGGTACAGATGCGCATGCCATGCAACATCTTGAACTGATGCGTTTCGGCGTGGACATCGCTCGACGCGCAGGGTTGTCGAAGACGGCTATTCGCAATGCCTCTTCATCTGATTCACTGAAAGAATCCCGGCATCGGCCGGGCCGTCGAAAAGCCGTGGGACGCCGAATCGGAGCCTTCGGACTCGTCTGGGACGATCGTCCACGAACGTTTGCAAGGGCATTCGCTCAGCTCCAGAGATCGTACGCGGACGGTACCGGGTTGTTGGGATCGATTTGACTGCCAGCGAGGCCAGATCTTCCGGCTGGGCTTTGTTGGCTGGGAAGAATGCGCGCACAAAGTTACTCGGAACAGGATCAAGAGCTGATCGACGCGACTGTGGACGCCGCTGCGGATCTGGTCTCAATCGATTCGCCCCTCAGCCTCCCCCGAAGGGCCGGTGCTGCGGGAGCGACGATTGCAAATGTCGTGTGCACGGCATTGTCCGAGCTTGCGAGCGATCGCTCATGCGGATGCGGATCGGCGTCTTTCCGAGCCTCTCCCCTCGATGCAGGGACTGACCCTACGAGGCATTCGACTCGCGGAAGCATTGCGGAGCCGAGGCATAACCATCATCGAGAGCTACCCAGGCGCAGCGCAAGATATGCTCGGAATTCCCGCAAGAAGCGAGGTGTCGATCTGTTGAAACGCGGCCTCGAGGGCTTCGGCCGCGGAACTACTCAACAGCGACCTATCGCACGACGAGCTCGATGCCGTAACCTCAGCACTGGTAGGGTACTACTGGGGGGCAGGCGAGTTCCTCGGCCTAGGAGATGAAGACGAGAATCTACTGATGGTCCCTAGGCTCTCGAAATTCCGCGAGAGTAAGGACTCGGCGGTCGTCGCCCTCGCCGGCATGCCGGGGTCGGGCAAGACGTCCGTCGGAGAGTACCTTGCGTTCAAGTACGGCTTTCGCTACACGCGGTACAGCTTACTGCTTCGCCGCATGCTGTCTGAGCAGAACCCGTTTCCGAGTCGCGACGACCTTCGTGAGTACGGCTAGCAATTCACCAGACAATGGGGCCCGCGCAACTTACTCAAAGGCTAATGAAAACAATGGCCCCAGGGCAGAACTGGGTTGTGGATCTTCGCCATATTGGCGATTGGGAAACTCTCAAAGAGAGGTTTGGGCAACGATGTCATTTACTCTTCATTGATGCTCCGAGCAAGATACGTGCGAAACGGTTGGCGGAAGAGTCAAATCGAACGACAGCAATGAAAGGGGACAATCATCCCTTGGAAGAGGAAACGCCTCTGCTGGGCTTCAAGACGACCTTGCGTATAGACAACACCGGCAGCCTCACTGCACTTTTCGGTCAGGTTGATCGCCTGCTGGGCCTGCGTTAACTCGAAAGAAGATCATGTCGGTAACTGTTGTAGTAGGCGGGCAGTATGGTTCGGAGGGCAAGGGGAAGATGATTTCTCACTTGTCACGAATGGATAACCCTGCGGCAGTAGTCCGCTGCGGCGGTCCTAACGCTGGACACACGGTTTTTATCGACAGTGAGCCCTACGCGCTGAGGCAACTGCCGGCTGGCGTTGTGAATCCTGACACCCTCCTGTGTATCGCAGCCGGCGCGGTCATCGATCCTGTGGTACTTCGATCCGAATTGGATCGTCATGGCGCACATGACAGGCTCATGATTGATCCGAATGCCGTGATAGTTGAGGAGTACGACAGGCAAACTGAAATGCGTCTGCGCCTGGGCGAAGATATATCCTCTACGCTCTCGGGGACGGGAGCCGCAACGAGCCGAAAGGTAATGCGCTCAAAGGACGTCCGTCGTGCGGAGGATCTTGACGGCCTGCGGCCGTACATCGGTCCGGTCTCGGCCAAGTTAAATGAACTCCACGATGCTGGCGGCCTAGTCCTAGTTGAGGGCACGCAGGGCTTCGCGTTATCCCTTCACCACGGGCACAACTATCCTTTTGTTACGAGTCGAGATACGACTGCCAGTGCTTTCCTGAGCGACGCAGGACTCAGTCCGCTAACAGTCAATGAAATCGTCATGGTTGTCCGGACTCACCCCATTCGGGTAGCCGGGAACTCGGGGCCGTTACCCAGGGAGACATCCTGGGCAAAGATCCGCGAGACTAGCCACTACCCGAACGACGTCTGCGAGTTCACTACCGTAACAGGTAGAGTTCGTAGAGTTGCCAAGTTTGATATTGAAATAGTTCGACGTGCAGTGCAAACCAACCGGCCGACTTCGCTGGCTGTTCATGGTCTCGACTACATAACCTATGACGATTTTGGCCTGCGTGAATTCGATAAGTTATCCGCGCTCTCCGGGTTGTTTATATCCAAGCTTGAGATTCAAACGGGAGTTCCCGTGAGCTTCGTTTTTACGGGCCCGCCGGATGAATGCGTGATCGATCGAAGATGTCGAGCCCACGCGATCTCCGAACTACCGAATAAGTTCGTCGCCCCTCGCCTCCGAACTGGCTGATGCAGATTTTGGCAGACGATTTGCGATCGACGACGCTGCGCGAGTGCTACATGAAAGAGTCGATGTATTCCGGTCAAAATCTCTGGCGGGATCCACTTCAGCCGGCCGGTACCGGTACGCTACTATCCGATCGAATTGCGTATTACGTTAAGCATCTCGATCTAATCTCACCCTTTGAGTTGGACAACTTGAGACCCGCGTGCTATGACTTGCGGGTTGGTGACGAAGTGTTTCGAAATGACGTTCGCAAAGTTGTCTCAAAATATCAGAATATCATTGTTAGACCAAACGAACTTGTCTACGTGAAGACTAGAGAAAAGGTGAACCTACCCTACTATCTCGTCGCCCGGTACAGCTTGCGTGTTTCACAGGTTTACCGCGGCTTCATGTTGGACAACGGCCTGCAGGTAGATCCTGGTTTCTCTGGCCACATCTATGTTCCAATATACAATTTCACTGAGGCGGAGAGGATTTTAGAATACGAACTTAGTTTTTTGTCAATTGAATTCTCATATACGACACCCCTACCTCAGTCGCTAAGTCGATTAAACAGTGAACTTGAGATCGTCGAGAACGGGTCGGAGTTGCAAGGCGTCGCAGGCAAGCCCTTGAAGCTGTTTGACGCAAATATGCTCCGGAATGCCAGGCCTCAGCGTGGCCCAAGCTTTTTTTGGGGCAAGTTTCCTGCGGATCACTCACACCGTAGCAACCTGGAAAAGATGGACGAAAGCATAAAAGGAACGCGGGCGGAGACTAAGGCTGCGATCGACGAATTTAAGAAGGAACTGAGGCTAGGCCGGTGGATTGGGGTTGGAGCCACCCTTGCTCTGGCGGGTTTGCTACTCCAGCATTTCTACTGGCAAGAGAAGAAGTTTTCAGAGATTCAAATCGAGGCAGTTCGTCAGGAGGTTTTGGATCTGTCCCGCCGCGTCGAGGCACTGGAGCGGTGAAAGCCAGTGGAGTGAAGAGTTCGGGGACCCGGAGCCCGAACTCTCGCAGATCAATACGAGTAGTAGCCGGGGCGTGTCCGAACGGTGAGCGGTGCGCCCTTGACCTTGGCCCGGACTCTTCTCCACTGCCCGTCGAAATTTTGGTTGGAGGGAGAGTAGCTCAGCGTGTAGACCGAACGAAGCTCCGCCGCAACTTGCTCATAGACGGGTTCAAGGTCTTGGAGGGAGTTGGCGTAGAAAACCCTCCCTCCCGTCGTCTTCGCCGGCTCCTCAGCACGGTTGACGACATCCCCAAAGGCATGGGCTCATCATAGGCCCTCACGCTCGGTTGGGCGCTAGGCGAGCTCGGACTCGCGTCCCGCCGCGGCGGGCATCTTCAGCACCGTTCTGAGTCGCTCGCCGTGACTGCCTAGATCGGCCAGGGTATGTTGTTCGAGCGAGCTCACGAACGCTCGTTGAGCTTCGCGCAGCAGCCCCTTCAGGTCGCAAATCGGTGCGATGGGGCAGGTGTTCGTCTCCGGATCGAAGCACTCCACCAAGTTCAGGTGCGGCTCCATCTGCCGCACGACGCGCCCCAAGTTGATTTCCCGCGGCTGTTTCGCCAGCAGCAAGCCGCCGCCGCGCCCGCGGCTGGCTTCGACATAGCCCAACGCCGCGAGCCGTTGCACGACTTTCATGAGGTGGTTTTTCGAGATGCGGTAGGCGTCCGCGATCTCCTGCACCGTCGATTTCTTGTCTTCGCGCAGCCGCAGGTACAGCAGGACCCGCAGGGCGTAGTCGGAATGCAGCGTCAGGTGCATGGCGGCTTCAGCGTCAGGTACATCGCAGCTTCACGGCGTCGCCGGTTTCGAATCAGCGCGCCAGTAGGCAGGCAGGTCCTGCTGGGTGTCGAGAAGTATTTCTCGGATCGCGCCCCGGTCGTCGGTCGAAAGCCTACTAAATTCAGGAGCGTCATCTTGGCCCGTGAGGACTTCCCACAGACGCCGGTAGACGCGCTGCTTGGCGAGATCGGGCAAGGCCTCGAACGCTTCGGAGTAAATCATGTAGCTGCAGGGATAGCGCAGCAGCCGCCGATTCAAATCGAGTTGTCGCAGCGAGCGGCCGCGGGAATCCTTTCGGCCGCGGGCCTCGAAGTCGGCGGCATACCGCGGATCGCCGTGTATGGGCGCTTCGAGGAGCGCTTCGTCGGTGAACAGCATGTAGCGCAGCAGCTCCTCGGCGGTGTTGGTGACGACGTTGCGAGACTCTTCGGGCAGGTCGGCCAGCGTCTGGGCCGGGCCGTTGTCGTGGATCGCGATGCGCGTCTCATAGCCTAGGCGCACGATCAGGTTGGTCATGCGCGTCTGATGCTCCAGCGTCATCAAAGAGACGATGTCGCTGTTGGCCCGCAAGTAGTCGAAATCGCTGACGTAGGGCTTGAGATCGGGGACGCTGGTCGAAATCGAGTTGAGCAGGGGAGACGGTTTTCCGTAGTCGAAGATCATGTTGCCGGAATGCCGCTGACCGCCGGAATCGCCCGAGACGTACCAGCCTCCCCAGCGCTCTTCGATCGGGCTGCGATGATCGGTAATGAAGCTTGGCGAGCGCTCGGGCACGCCGAACCGGTCCGGGTGGACCGAGCGCACCATCAGGCCCGGAACGCCGAGTGTCGCGGGGCCGACGTGGCACGAGATGCAGGCGGTCGTGCGAAGCGCGAAGCGCGGCTTTGACGTACGCGTCTGGTCGAGGGTGTAGAAGACCACGCCCAACTTCGGATCAAGCGAAGCGACCTCGACGACGTCGCCTCCGCGTACAAATCCGACGGCCACGTGGTCGCTGTGATAGATCGCGCGCGGCACTCGGGGAAAGATGCGAACCGCCTGGAAGCTGGTTTTCGAGAAGACGAGCACCTGCGACGAAACCGGGACGTCGAGCGCCTCGAGGACCGCCGGCAAGTAGCCGAACCGGTCGTCATGCTTCAGCGCAGCGTCGCCGGTCCGCAAGCGCTCCTGGAGTCGCGCGACAGCGTCGGTCGGCGCGGCGTTCCAGTAGTCGATGGCCGGGTGTTCGCTGGGCAGGATGCGGCTTTCGTCGATCAAGCTGACGCGGCGCTCCAGCGTGGCGCCCGCTATCAACGTCACCGAGAACAGGGCAAAAGCAAGCTTACGCATCAACAGCCTCTCAGGGTCGACGAAGACCCCAATAAGATGTATTTAGAATACTACAATTAGCCGCCCGCCGGACCTGCAAAAGCTCGACGAACCGGGGTGACTTTGGACGCGCGTTTTCGCGCAGGTGCGTCGAACTTGGGATGTTGACTATACTTTCGTCCGGGTGTAGCTATGTACCGTCACGTTCTGCAATTCATTCTGCTGGCCGCCGCTCCGGTCCTCGTCGCTTCCCTGCTGTACGGACCGGAAGTGATCGACGCGCGCAAATCGTCGGACCGCGCCGCCCAAAACGTTCGTTCGCTTGAGGCGGAATTGGAGACGCTTACCGCGGCGACCAAGAGCGCCTCCGCGCCGGAGTCCAGGATCGAGTTCGAGCGCCTGGAAGGACCGTTGCAGTCCGACATCGGCCGGGCGGCTGACATCTTGGCTTACCATGACGGTCGGCTGCAGGAAGCGAAGTCGATGTTCTGGCTGCTGCCGCTTACGTTCTTTGCGCTGGCGCTGCTGGCGTGGGCCGGCACGCTTTGGCTCACGCGCAGGTTCGGCAATGACTGGCGGTCGGAAGTGTCGAGCCTGGCAAAAGACGAGTTGGCCAAGTTATCGGACTACGGCGAGGCGCAGAGCGGAGGCGCCTGACTCTCGGGCCGCCGGCTTTGCCTCGCCTCCTTTGCTTCCGAACGCTGTCCCCCGCGGCCGCGCCTATCGAACTCCGGGTAGAATCTTCCAGACGCTGACACGCCCGTGAACGACCCGGATCAAGCTAGCGAAGTGACGGAGTCGGCAACCCTCCGACGCGCGGTCACGCGGTGGGAGGTTGTCGGACTCTCTCTCAACGGCGTGATCGGAAGCGGCGTCTATCTGCTTCCGGCCGCGGCCGCGGCGTTGCTGGGGTCAGCGAGCCTGTTGGCGGTGCCGCTGGCGGGCCTCGCCGTCCTGCTGCTCGCGCTTTGCTTTGCGGAGGCCGGCAGCCATTTCGACGAGCCCGGCGGCGCCTATGTCTACACCCGCGAGGCCTTCGGTAGGTTCGCGGGCTTCCAGGTGGGCTGGATGACGTGGCTGGCTCGCGTCGCGTCCGGGGCCGCTCTCTGGAACGGATTAGCCCAGGCTCTCACTTTCTTTTGGCCGGGCGCCGCGGGAGGCGTGTCCCGCGTCGCGATCATCACGCTGTCGATCGCCTTCGTCGTCTGGATCAACATCGTGGGCGTCAAGCACGGAGCGAGGCTCGCGGTCGGATTCACGATCGCGAAGTTGCTGCCATTGCTGTTTCTGATCGCGGCGGGCGTCCCCGCTGTCGATTGGTCGCTGGTCTTTCCGATGAACGAGCCCACCGCCGCCGGGCTCGGGGAGGCGGCGCTTCTGCTGTTGTTCGCCTACGGGGGCTTCGAGAACACGGCGGCGGCGGCGGGCGAGTTCGTCAATCCGAAGCGCGACGTTCCCTTCGCGCTGATGATGGTCATTGCGATAACGACGCTGCTGTACACGCTGGTGCAACTCGTCGCCTTGGGAACACTGCCCGATCTGGCGTCGCGAGCCGCAGGCGCCCCGCTAGCGGACTCGGCCGCCGTCGTCGCGGGGGTCTGGGCCGGCGTGATGATGACCTTCGGCGCGACGGTCTCGATCGGGGGCAACGCAGCCGGCACGACGACGGTGGGCCCGCGCTACCTCTACGCACTGGCGAAGGACGGGTTCGGACCCCGGTATCTCGCCCAAGTGCACCCGCGCTACCGAACGCCCGCATGGGCGATCGCGACACAGGAATCGATCGTGTGGGTGCTCGCGCTCTCGGGATCGTTCGTGCAGCTCGCGATGCTCTCGGCCGTCGCCCGGCTCGCCACCTATATCGGCACGGCGGCGGCCGTGCCGCTGCTGCGCAGGAAGTTCGGGACGGCGGAACACACCGTCGTGCTCCCCGGCGGGGCCACGATTCCGGCGCTGGCCTTGACGGTCTGTTTGGCCTTTCTCGCCAGCGCCACGGCCGGGAATCTCATCATCGCCGCGATCACGCTCGCCGCCGGCGCTGCGATCTACTTGTTCCGCCGCAAGACGCCGCGCTTTACGGCATCGGCCAGCCCGACCTCGACTTAGCATCATTCGAGGCTGTCTCTCTTCTCCGGTGTGCTACGCTGCCCGCGGACTATGAGGCGCGAAAAGGGGACAGACTCAATATCGAAGTACGACGCTGGAGTCCCCGCCAGCGAGACGTTTGCTGCTGAGGGCCACACCGTTCTAGGTCGCCCGCAAGGCACGGAACCGAGCTGAAAGGCCTGTGCGTCAGGTGCTCGGGGGTCTCCTGGCTCTGCTCAATATTGAGTTTGTCCCGTTTTCGCCCCCCTGGCAAATGCTACCGGTACAGTTCCGCCGCAGATGCTGCGATCCGATTTAGTGTGTCCCGGACGTCATAAATGGCGTCAGCTGCAGGCTTGTCGGGATCTTGGTCCAAAAAGTGGTACTCAAGTGCGAACGCGTATTCTGCAAAAGCAATTTCGTACGAGAGGCGCCTAAACGAAATACCTTCAATACCAGAGTCGTCTAACGCTGCCCTTACTGCAGGATGATCCAGATTGATAAGTATTGTCAGCGCTTTAGGGTCATACCTTGATCGATCCTGCTCACTAGATCCGAGGTGCCTATAATCCACATGAAATCCTGCGGTCGGCCTCCTGCGGTTGCCCTTGTCAGCACCTACTGGATTAACTGAGCTCTCACCCCGGTCGTCTGGGGAACCAGCACGGGGAATATCAGGTGCTGGCCGTCCTCGACCATCGCCTGTCAACCGACCTTGAGATGTAGCCGTGACAGAACCTGGCTCTTCTTCGCCTGCAATCCAAGACATGGAGCCTTCTTCACCGGCAGGAGAGCCTCCAAAGCTGGCTGAGATAGGACCATTAGACGAGGAAGCCACTCGTATGTCGTCAAGTCGTTGCTGCCATTCCCGAAAGTCGCTGTTTAGTATCTCGGCAATCTTCTGCGCTTCCTGAGCAAGACGTCGGGCCTCAAGACTCTTTTGTTGTTCGCGATAGCTCTTCACCAATTCCTGGCGGACAATATCCATGCTCCCAGCAATGAACGCTATGAGAATTCGTGCGGTCGGATGCTTAGGATTAAGTTTCAACCTACGAGTGGTGTCATACGGCTCAAGTGGCGAATCACTCTTTTCGAGAGATGGAACATCAATTTCACCAAACAAGTAGTTGCCCATTTCCTTTCTGGAGACTCCTCCATCTTCTTGGGCAACTGTGGCCCCCGGTCCGGCGGTGATGATAACGCCAGAATCAGACTCTTTCAGGGGGCTCGGTGAGACGCTGATTTTCAATAGAATGTCACCAAGGACTTTCGCTTGCTTCGGGGTTGGCCGAAACGTCTCTGTCCGAACAGAAGACGGTTCACGGTAGACGCAGATGTGATTGCCCACAGCCACTTCGGCTCCAAGTGACCTGAAGGCCTGAAGGTGCTTCTCTATGTACTGAATGACCGACGACTGATCAATCTTCCGCAGGATAACAGTGCCTATCGTGATTACAGTTCCATTCTGCCTGGTCGTTTCCTCGTTGCGCACGATCCAATCGACAGGTACATCTTCGCCCATCGAAGCATCGATCTCATCCCGGGTCAGAACAACTACGTTCCGCAAACCCTGGCAGCGCGTCTCAACGGTAAGCTTCTTGGCGATGCCGAAAGCAGCTGATTTTCCTGTACCAAACTTTCCGCGACCCAAGCGACCCCGCTTGCGGTCAAGATTCTCGGCGTGCATGGTGAAGAACCGTTTTAGATCATCAGCAGTCATGCCTCTGCCGTTATCACCTATCTGAATTTCTTTCTTCCGTGGTCGAATTTCGACTTGAACTTTTGGCTTCACGCCTGGATCCACGTACTGGAGACTATTAACGACATACTCCCACACAACCACAGTTTCATCGTGAAAGGAGGCCGCCGCAGCCAGCAAATCACGACCAACATGGCTTGTCAATTTAAGCGACATTTCTGCTGCTCCCAGTTTCCAGATTCTTTTACCTCAAGGCACTAATCATTTGAGTCAAGAAGTCCTGGATGTCTTCTTGTTGTTCGAATAGAGCCACGAGTCGGTTGATCTTCATATTTCGAATTCTGCCCGTAGAATATGTATCGATCCGAAACACTTCCTCGGCCTGTCGCGAAGTGATTTGCCAATCACCCTTTGTCCACTTCTTCCAAGCTTCAGTGGATTGAAGTCGACCGCGCTCGATATGACGACGCGAGTCGTCAATTCCGCGTCCAACGCCCGTGCGCACAGGTGGTTCTTTCTCTCGGGATTCGGGAAACAGAGTGGCTAGTGACACTGCTCGTTCCCTCCCCGCGGCGGTCAAGCTCCAACCGGTTCTACCGGTGCCATTGACCCACCCGACGCTAGCCTTCTTCGCGTCGGACAAGGCGACGCGAACGAGTTCGAGGTTGATCTGGTCGGGGCGGGTCCGCCAACGAAAGGCCCCGGGATCAAGCTCATAGGCCTTCGATGCTACGTCCTCGGTATCGACGAGGCAAGAGTCCCCGTTTAACAGATACAACGCTCGCGTCACTAGATCCACTCTCGTCGTTGCCCTTTTTTGCACCATTTTTGGGTTTCCGAGACTTCTCATGATACTTTAGCATTGCGGTGATTTCTCCCTTGATCGACGCACCTATTCCGGCTTGGGGTCATCCAGGAGCGCCGGTGCTGCCTTTGCCGCTGAGGCAAGCGTGGGGCAGTGAGACACTGCCTGGTTGGGTGAAAGCAGATTTGGGTCTTTCGAGTCATGCGACGTTTGCTGATCTCGGTCCTGATGCTGTCTCGGAGCCGTGGCAATTTTCGAAGCGGATTCAAGGCTGGTTGGTGCGCCAGTTCGCAACGCGCCGACCAGAGATTCAGCAGTTGCCGGCATTCCCGCGCGACTGGCCTGCCGACCTTTCACTGGATATCGTCCCCTGGCGGTTAAGGACTCGGAACTCCTTAGTGTCGGCTGGGCTGACAAAAGCGCCGGATGGCTCTCGAAGCTGTCCTTCGCAGATCTCTTGGGGATTCGTGCGATGGGAGTACTCTCGGTCCTGGACGCTTCGGCGACCGCTGAATCGGCCGTGCTTCAATTCCGCTTCCCCTCTGCAGGTAATGCGGTGGCTGAAGGTAATCTCACCGACTTCTCGTCAGATCCTCCACTCCCTCCTGCTATTGCCGCAATTTGGGTGCCGGCTGAGCTGCCCGCATGGGCGATTGCGGAACTTGGGTTACCAAAAGGAACAACCGGTCACGACCTCTGGAGGTCGAAGCTGAAGCTTCATCCGCGACTGAGATCTCGGCTGTTGAAATGGTTAGCTGGCCTCTTCCGGAGCGGATCCACTTGAGTCGCCAATGCAAGAGTCTCAATACGCGCGTACCAAGGACAAACTCGCTTAGCGCGCTGCCCTGGCAGCGACGGACGCGACGGTGTCTTGGGCGGGCTGACATATTTCGGATACCTGAGGCTCTGGAGCGAATGACAGTCGGTGATCTGATGCGCGTCAGGGGTATGGGCACCCTATCGGTGGTAGATGCGCTGGATGTCTGTCAGCGGTTTCTGAACACCGAGGTAGACAAACTCTCGAATGAGGAGATTGAGAGGTTATTGCAAGTCGCTGCTAAGGACTGGGCGTCCCAAGTTAGCGACATGGACGTCCGGTTTCACGAAATCGTCCCCCCATTAGGAGGCAGAACGATTCTTGATATTATTGACCAAGCCATCCCTGATACCAAGCAGGACGAAACCGAAGTGAGGTTACTTCTCGAAGCGCTATCGACTAGAGACTAAGTCAAGACCATCGAAGAGAGTTCCCTTGAAGAATCGGTAGAGAACTATCTGCTGTGCCTGTGCGGCGATGATCGAAGGCAAGCCGAAGCGATCGGGCAAAGACTTGGCTGGAGTGGAGAAGTCGGGACTACCCTGGAAGTTGCTGGAAGAGTCCTGGGTGTGACGCGAGAACGCGTCCGTCAAATAGAGACGAAAGTACGTCAGCGGATGCCCCCGCATCCAACATTAATGCCAGCGCTAGACCGAGCGCTTGACTTCTTGGCCGATCAGATTCCTCTCGCAATCGAAGATGCTGCAAATGCGCTCTATCGCGTAGGTCTCACTTCAAGAGGTTGGGATCCGAGAAGCATTTTGTCTCTGGCAGCCGATTGCAAACGAAAGGTTTCATTCGACGTACGTATGGCCGGTAAGGAGCTAATTTTGATTGGCTCAGACGAGATCGCTTCCGACACGATCGACGCATTGCTCTCAAAGGCACGGAAACAAGCTGGGGCGTCTGGAACGTCCTGTGTCGAGGAAGTAGTGGCAGAAATGCTTGATGAAGGTATTGAAATCAACTCTAAGGTCGCCCGCCAGATATTGAAATCGACCTTGGAGTTTCTCGACGGCGATTGGTTTTGGATTCCAGACATGAAATCCGAGCGGAACCGACTACGCAATGTAATTAGGAAGATGCTCTCAGTATGCCCACGGATTGAAATTCGTCAAATGCGCGACGGCGTTCGACGTCACTATAGGCACCGGCAAAAGAGAGGGCAGGGAACCTGGAGGCTTCTGACGCCTCCTGCCAGGGTGATAGCCAAGTTTTCGATTGCTCATCCGGAATTCAAATTCGACGGGCTCGCCGTCGAGGCGGTTGCGCCCATCGACTGGAGACTAGAACTTGCCGGAAGCGAAGAAGGCAAAGTCGTTCAGATACTCTTCGACGCTTATGGCAAGCTGTTACGAAGGGAGACGTTGTTCGACCTCTGTAGTTCTGCAGGTATGACCTCACCATCTTTCAGCGCCATCCTTAGCGGTAGCCCGGTAGTTCGTCAGTTGGCTACTGGAGTTTGGGGCCTGCGCGGCTTCGTGTACCAACCCGGATTGGTCGAGTCGGTCCGAAGCAGCGGTTCGCGGTTAAAGACTAAAAGGGTGGAGGTTGTCAGTTGGACGGAGGATGGGCCGGTGATGGATGTTAAGCTGCCTCACGATACTGGGAGCTTTGTTGTCGGGATTCCAGCTTCGATTCGACCGTTAATATCCGATAGTGCATTCGATGCGCTTCTGGAAGATGGATCGGAAGTCGGCAAGATTCGTATTGCATCAAATGGTTCAAGCTGGGGATACGGTCGATTTATTCGGAGGGTCGGTGCGGATCCAGGGGATGTGATGCGAATCGCCTTTGATTTAGGAAGACAAATCGCAACACTTGATATTGTCGAGGACGTTGAATTCTGACTGTTTGACCTAATTCGGTGACCTGTCGATTCGAACGAAAGGCTCCCCGAAGACAGTGGAGATTGTCTCGCGCAGGCGGCTTTTTTGGACTTTTGCCATGGTGTTGCGGGGGAGAGCGTCGATGAACACGACGCGCTTGGGGGTTTTGTAGGGGGCCAGGCAGCGGCGGGTTTCGGCGATGATCTTCTCTTCGTCGAGCTGTGCGCCTGGTTCGGGGACGACCACCGCCACGACCGCTTCGCCTAGGTCGGGGTGGGGGACGCCGATGACGGCGGATTCCTTGACGCCTGCGATGCGGTCGATGACTTGTTCGACCTCCTTGGGGTAGACGTTGAGACCGCCGCTGATCACCATGTCTTTGCTGCGGCCGACGATCGAGACGTAGCCGTCGGCGTCGATGACGCCCTGGTCGCCGGTGCGGAAGAAGCCGTCGGGGGTGAACTCTTCGGCCGTCTTGTCGGGCAGGCGCCAGTAACCTTGGAACACGTTCGGGCCGCGGACCTGGAGATTGCCGACTTCGCCGGCGGGCGTCGGGCGGTCGTTGTCGTCGACGGCGCGGACCTCGACGCCGGGCAGCGGGAAGCCGACGGTTCCGGGGCGGCGCTCGCCGTCGAGCGGGTTCGACGTGTTCATGCCGGTCTCGGTCATGCCGTAGCGCTCGAGGATCGGGTGGCCGGCGCGGGCCTGGAACTGGGCGAAGGTTTCAGGCAGCAGCGGGGCCGAGCCGGAGATGAACAGCCGCATATGGGAGCAGGCTTCGGCGCAAAAATCGGGGTCGGCGAGCAGGCGCGTGTAGTAGGTGGGCACGCCCATCAGCACGGTCGTTTGGGGCAGGAAGCGCACGGCCTCGGCGGCGGAGAATTTGGGCAGCCAGATCATGCTCGCGCCGCTGAGCAGCACGCAGCCCAGGGCTGTGAACAGGCCGTGGACGTGGAAGATGGGCAGGGCGTGCAGCAGCCGGTCGGCGTCGCTGAAGCCCCAGGTTTCAACCAGCGCGCGGGCGTTGCTGAGCAGATTGGCGTGGGTGAGCATGACGCCCTTGGGCGCGCCGGTGGTGCCGGAGGAGTAGAGCAGGGCGGCGAGCGAGTCGGGCTCGACCTGCTCGACGCCGAAGTCGGTACGGGCCAGGCGGGATTCCATGACAAGCGAACCGCGGCCCATGATGTCGAGCGTCAGCACTTGTGCTTTGCCGGCGAGGCCTTCGACGGTCTTGGCGTCGTCGGGGTCGCAGACAATCAGCGCGGGCTCGGCGTCGTTGAAGAAGTAGCGCAGCTCGTCGGCGGTGTAGCCGGTGTTGAGCGGGTGATAGACGAGCCCGGCGCGCAGGCAGGCGAGGTAGAGGCACAGCGCTTCAGGGGACTTTTCGACCTGCACGGAGACGCGGTCGCCGGGCGCGAGGCCCTGCGAGCGCAGGCACGAGGCGAGGCGGGCGGATTCGGTGTCGAGATCGCGGTAGGAGTAGCTGCGGCCGCCGTTGGTTTCGAGCGCGATCTTGGCGGCGTGGGCCTTGAACTGCGCGCGGAAGTGGGCGAATAGGTTGGGGTTTTCCATCGGACCGGTTGCCGGCGGGGGTCGCTAACTACTATCGCAAGCTTCGCGATTGGTATTGTGGCGGCGCTTGGCGCCGCGGTCGCACCCTCACGGGTGCGGTTCTGTTCGTTGTGATAAAACTTCGCGGAAGGGTCATGGTCGTTTACGGCGTTGCGTTGTTGTCGTTTTGCATGCTTGCGGGCGTGTTTCTGGGGGATTTGCTGGGCGCGGCGATGGGCGTGGAGGCCAATGTGGGCGGGGTCGGCATCGCGATGCTGCTGCTGATCGTGCTGGCGAATCTGGGGCCGCGGCTGCGACTGCGCCCGCTGACCAAGTCCGGCGTGACGTTCTGGAGCGCGATGTATATCCCGATCGTGGTGGCGATGGCGATGCGGCAGAATGTGACGGCGGCGCTGTCGGGCGGCTGGATGGCGATCACGGCGGGCGTCGCGGCGGTGGCGGCGGGGTTTGCGATGATCCCGGTGCTGGCGCGGCTCGATAAGGGCAAGCCGGAATGATCGCCGACGTATTCGCCGACGCGCTGACGCGGAATGGGTTGATCACGGCGTTCGTCGTGGTCGGGCTGCTGGTGCTGTTGTCGTACTGGCTCTCGGAGCGGCTGACGCGGGGGCGGGTGCATGGGTCGGCGATCGCGATCACGCTGGGGCTGGCGCTGGCGTATGCGGGGGGCGTCGCGACGGGCGGCGACAAGGGGCTCGCGGATATCTCGCTGTTCGCGGGAGTGGGCGTGCTGGGCGGCGCGATGTTCCGCGATTTTGCGATCGTAGCGACGGCGTTCGGGGCCGAGCCGGAGGCGTTGAAGCGCGCGGGCGCGGTGGGCGCGCTGTCCGTGGTGCTCGGCGTGGCGTTGTCGTTCGCGGTCGGCGCGGCAGTCGCGCTGGCGTTCGGCTATCGCGACGCGGTGGCGGTGACGACGATCGGCGCGGGGGCGGCGACATACATCGTAGGGCCGGTGACGGGGACGGCGTTGGGAGCGGGGTCGGACGTGATCGCGCTGAGCATCGCAGCGGGGCTGACGAAGTCGGTGCTGGTGATGACCGCCACGCCGCTGGTCGCCAAGTGGATCGGGCTGGATAATCCGCGGTCGGCGATGATCTACGGCGGGCTGATGGGGACGACGAGCGGAGTGGCCGGGGGGCTGGCGGCGACCGATCCGGAGCTGGTGCCGTATGGCGCGATGACGGCGACGTTCTATACCGGAGCGGGATGCTTGCTGGCGCCTTCGGTGCTGTATGCGGCGGTGCGCTGGCTGCTCTAGAGCACTAGACGCTCAGCGTGCCGCTCGTGTTCAGGCTCTTGTCGAGCGTTTCTTCGATCTGAGCATTGAGGTTGCCGTTGGCGAGCTCGGCGGCGACGCGGATGGCGTTCTTGATGGCGTTGGTGTTGGACTTGCCGTGGCAGATCAGGCAGACGCCTTTGACGCCCAGCAGCGGGGCGCCGCCGTACTCGGAGTAGTCGACGCGCTTGCGGAAGTCGTCGAAGGCGTCTTTGGCGAGCACGTAGCCGATCTTGCTCTGCAGCGTCTTCTCGAGCGACTCCTTGAGCATCGCCTTGATCGCGGAAACGAGGCCTTCGCTGACCTTGAGCGCGACGTTGCCGATGAAGCCGTCGGAGACGATCACGTCGGCCTTGCCGCTGTACAGGTCGTTGCCTTCGACGTTGCCGATGAACTCGACCGGCAGGCTCTTGATCAGCGGCGCGGCCTGGCGGGTCAGCTCATTGCCCTTGTGGTCTTCTTCGCCGATCGACAAGATGCCGACCCTGGGTTGGGGGCAATGGCAGATGACCTTGGAGTAGATTTCGCCCATGACGGCGAACTGCGCCAGCATTTCGGGCGAGGCGTCGACGTTGGCGCCGACGTCGACCAACACGGCCCAAGTGCGGTTGAGCGTGGGGAAGACCTGCGCCAGGGCGGGGCGCTTGACCCCGGGCACCAAGCCCAGGATGGTCTTGACGATGGCCATGCAGGCGCCGGTGTTGCCGGCCGAGATGACGCCTTGCGCGCGGCCGTCGCGAACCTGCCGCGCCGCCACATGGATGGAGCTGTCGCGTTTGGCTCGCATGGCCTTGCCCGCCGTGTCCTCCATGCTGATGACTTCGGGGGCGTGGACGATCTCGATGGGCAGGTCTTCGCCGCCCTGCTCGCGGAGCTCGTGGCGGAGCTGTTCCTCGGGGCCGCACAGCAGCACGCGCACCGGGTATTCGCGGGCGGCCAAAATGGCTCCCTCGATTTCGACGCCGGGGCAGTGGTCCCCGCCCATGGCGTCGACTGCGATGGTCGTAAGATCCGACACAGAACCTGGAAGGCTATTATCGCCGGGATTGGATCGATGGCAAGGGGCGGACCGGCACTATTCGGTCTCGACCTCGAGCACTTCGCGGCCCTTGTAGTGGCCGCACTCCAGGCACACGCGATGGGGCAGGATCTCCGCTCCGCAATTCGGGCAAACGGTCGTCGAGCGAGTCGTCAAGTGGTCGTGGGCGCGGCGCTTGGAAGTGCGCGATTTCGAGTGGCGTCGTTTTGGGTTCGGCATATTCGAACACCTCGTTCAGTTCAGCTTGAAATCCTTCAGGGCCGCCCAGCGCGGGTCGCCATGGTCGGCGCCTTGCTCCCGGGACTGGCCCAAATTCTTTTCGCAGTAAGGACAAAAGTCCTTGCCCGCGTATTCACACTCGGGGCGCATCGGCAGCCAGAGTGAAACCTGCTCTTGTATGACGTCCGCCAGCGGCAGCCCGTCTTCTTCATAAAACCCGATGTCGGCCTCGTCGCGGGAGATCGCTTTCTCCTCTTGCTTGGCGATCATCGCCATCGGGTAGTAGAAAAGCTCGAACTCGTCGTTGAGCGGCCGCTCGATCGGCTCCAGGCCGATGGCGCAAATGTTCGCCAAAACTCCCGAAATCCGGCCCCGAACGCGAAGCGTGCGCGAGCCTTTCTTGTCGAGCAGTTCAGCCTCTCCGGCGGCTCGCAGTTCTCCTTTCAGCGTCCAGTTGTCCGGTAAACTCAGGGCCGACTGATCGAACGCCTCGTCGAACGAGAACTTGTTGCGCTCGAGGTGATCGACTCGGATGAAGACAGACCGGCCCACACAGAATCTGTCCTCAGCAGTATACCTTGGCCGGCGGCGCCGCGGCTAGATCTTGGTCGTCGAGGTTTCGATCAGCATGCTTCTCTACATCCGGGCGCCGTGAGCGAAAATGGTCCGCACGGACCGTGCGCGATGGCTCGCCGACACGAAGTCTCCGAGGTTACGAAGATCAGCGACGACGCCGTCGCCGCCAAGACCGGCCGGGTGTGGCGCGACTGGTTCGCCGAGCTCGACCGGGCCGGCGCCGACGGCTGGGATCACAAGACCATCGCCCGACATCTGCGCTCCGGCTACGGCCTGGAGCCGTGGTGGTCGCAGACGGTCACTGTGGCCTACGAGCGCGCTCGCGGCCTGCGCGACAAGCATGAAAAGGCGGACGGCTACGAGATTCAAGTGGAGCGGACGGTTGACGGCTCCTATCGACGGATGTGTGGCGCGCGATGTCCGACGCCGAACGGCGACTCGAGTGGCTGCCCGAATCCACAAGGCGAAGCCGCGGAGCGTGCGGAGGACAAGCCGTTACCTGCGCCTCGACTGGCCCGGCGGCTCGCGCGTGCTGATGGGCTGCAACGTCAAGAGCTCCGGCAAGTGCTCGGCGGGGGTGCAGCAGAGTAAGCTCGGCTCGACTGCGGACGCGGCCGACGCCAAGAAGGCCTGGGCGGAACGATCTCGCCAGGCTGAAAGGGCTGCTCAAGGCGTTGACGCCGGACGCTTGCCGGGGATCGCGACGGCGGCGGCCTTCTAGAATGAAAGGTTTGCCATGAATCCCATCTTCGACTCCAACGATCCCGAAATCTTCAAGATCACCACCCAAGCGCCGGGACCCAGCGGTCAACTGCCGCTGACCCCCGAGATGCTGCGCTCGCGGCCCTCGGGAGACATCTTCGGCTGGACGCAGGACGCCGGCATGGGCTGGAACCCGTCCGAGCTAGGGCGCGAGGAGTTTCTGATCCTCTCGACGCAGGGCGGCATCCGCGAGAAGGACGGCACGCCCGTGGCGCTCGGCTATCACACCGGCCACTACGAGGTTGGGCTGCTGATGGAAGCGGCCGCATGGGAGCTGCGCCGCATGGGCGGCATCCCGTTCGCGGGGTACGTCAGCGACCCCTGCGACGGCCGCACCCAGGGGACCGTCGGCATGATGGATTCGCTGCCCTACCGCAACGACGCCGCCATCGTGCTGCGCCGGCTGATCCGTTCGCTGCCGACGCGCGCCGGGGTGATCGGCGTCGCGACGTGCGACAAGGGTCTGCCCGCGATGATGCTCGCGCTGGCGTCGATGCACGAGCTGCCCTGCGTGGCCGTGCCGGGCGGGGTGACGCTGCCCGCGACCGGAGCCGAAGACGCCGGCAAGGTGCAGTCGATCGGCGCGCGGTATTCGCACGGAGAAATGAGCCTCGAAGAGGCCGCCGAGGCCGGCTGCCGGGCCTGCGGTTCGGCGGGCGGCGGCTGCCAGTTCTTGGGCACGGCGGCGACGTCGCAGGTGGTGGCCGAGGCCCTCGGGCTGACCGTGACGCACGCGGCGCTGGCGCCGTCGGGTCAAGAGATCTGGAAGGACATGGCGCGGCGCTCGGCACGCGCGCTCGTCGAGCAGCGCAAGCGCAAGATGACCGTTCAGGACATCCTGACGCCTGCCGCCATTCGCAATGCGATGGTCGTGCACGCGGCCTTCGGCGGCTCGACCAATCTGCTGCTGCATACGCCAGCGATCGCCTTCGCCGCCGGACTGGACCGGCCGACCGTGGCCGATTGGAAGGAGGTCAACCGCAGCGTGCCGCGGATCGTCGACGTGCTGCCCAACGGCCCGCGGTACTTCAAGACGGTGCAGGCCTTCTTAGCCGGAGGCGTGCCGGAAGTCATGCTGCACTTGCGCGAGATGGACCTGCTCGATCTGGCGGCGCTGACGGCCTCGGGCGAAACGCTGGGGACGGCGCTCGATTGGTGGGAAGGATCGGAGCGGCGTCAAATCTTGCGCCGGACGCTCAAAGACCGCGACGGCGTCGACCCGGACGAAGTCATCATGACCCCCAAAACGGCGCGCGAGCGCGGGCTGACCAGCACGATCGCCTTCTGCATGGGCAATCTTGCGCCGGAGGGCTCGGTGGTCAAGGCCACGGCGATCGACCCGTCGGTGGTCGGCGAAGACGGCGTTTATCGCAACACCGGGCCGGCGCGGGTGTTCACGCGCGAGTCCGCGGCGATCGAAGCGATCAAGGGCGGCGCAATCAAGGCCGGCGACATCATCGTGCTCACCTGCTGCGGCCCGATGGGCTCGGGCATGGAGGAGATCTACCAGATCACGGCGGCGCTCAAGCACCTGTCGTTCGGCAAGCAAGTGGCCGTGATCACCGACGCGCGCTTCTCGGGCGTCTCGACCGGCGCCTGCATCGGACACGTGGGCCCGGAAGCGCTGGCCGGGGGCCCGGTGGGCAAGCTGGTCGAGGGCGACGTCGTCAACATCACGGTCGACCGCAACACGCTCGAAGGCAGCCTCGACTTGGTCGGCCACGGCGAGGAGAGGTTCAGCTCCGAGCGCGGCGCGGAGATTTTGCGAGAGCGCCTGCTGCGTCCCGACCTGGCGCCGCACCCGGATTTGCCGGAAGACACGCGCTTGTGGGCGGCGCTGCAGAGCTTGGGCGGCGGGACCTGGGGCGGCTGCGTCTACGACGTCGATGCGATCGTCGGGAAGCTGAACAGCTAGTTCGCCTCGCGGCCCTCGCGAACCTTTTGAAGCAGCGCCCCGATGCGCTCGTCCTGGCGCATCTGTTCGAGGCTGAGGCGGGCGCGGCGGCGCCAGTTGGGGCGCTCGGCGCCGGTGCCGGGCGTGTTCTGCTGGTTTTTCTCGCCCCACAGGTCTTCGAGGGTGACCAGCACCCCGCGAGCGTCGGAGCGGGCCATTTGTTCGAGCACGACTTCGAGCGCCGGACCCGCTTCTTCGGGAATCTTCCACGCTTCGGCGAGCAGCTTGCGCAATGCGTCCCGGCTCGCCCGCGCCGCGTTCGCCTCGGCGTCGCTGAGCAGCCCCATTTCGACCTGGTCGTCGACGTCTTCAGCGGCCCAGAAGGCGGCCCAGGTCGGCGTATCGTGCGTATTCACGCTGGCCAAGGCATTCGACGGCGGCGTGCGCAAGGGCGCGTCTTCGCCGGCGCGGAAGGAAAACTGCGCGACGTAGATGCGGTCGATGCCGCGCTCGGTCATGCGCGCCTGCACGTACTTGGGGACCGTCCCCAAGTCCTCGCCGACGATCAGACATTTGGCGCGATGCGATTCGATCGCGAGAATCGCGTACAGCTCATCGGCGCGGTACTCGACGTATGTTCCCTCGCTCGCCTCGGCGCCGCGCGGAATCCAATAGAGGCGATGCAGCCACATGAAGTGGTCGACGCGCAGCACACCGGCGTAGCGCAAGTGGTGGCGCACGATGTCGATCACATGACGGTAGCCGTCGCGGCGGATCGCCTCGGGGTGCAGCGGCGCGAAGCCCCAGTTCTGGCCCTTGGTGAAAAAGCGATCCGGCGGCGCTCCGCCGTTCAGACCCAGCGCGTAGCACGAAGAGTTGCGCCAGGTGTCGTAGCCGCCCGCATGCACGCCGAGCGGCAGGTCGAGGTAGAGCCCTGGATCGGCGGCTTGGCGAGCCAGATCGCTCAGCCGCCGATCACACAGCCATTGCACGTAGAGGTGATAGTCGCGGTCGGCCGCGCGGAAATCGCCCGGCTCGAGGCTGCCTGCGCGCATGCGCTCGGGCCAATGCGGCCAAGTCGTGCGGCTCTGCTCGACGGCCGCGCGGAACTCGGCGTAAGCCTCGAGCTGCGGACGCTCGGAAACAAACCCGCGCAGCTCGGCGGAGCGCTGCGGATCGGCCCAGGCCGTGTTGGCCAGCTCGGTTAAGATGCGGCGCTGCAGCTCGCCCTGCCGGCGATAGTCGACCAAGGCGGCCGACCGCAGCTCGGCGATCAAGTCGCCGGAGCGGTCGAGCTCCGCCCGCGCCGCCTCCGAGCGCTCCCATTCGGGGGCCTCGCGCGGATCGAGAAAAAACTCGTTCCAGAACAAGCGGCTCGCGGGCACGTACGGGCTGTATTCGTACGGCTCGTCGAGGAAGGCCGCCAGCAGCGGCAGCGTCCCGACCAAGCTGCCGCCCAGCTCGCCCATCCACTCGAACAGGCGGCTCAGATCGCCGAAGTTGCCCGCGCCCAGGCTCGATTCCGAGTGCAGGGCATACAGCGGGATGAACACGCCCCAGATGCGCCCGAGCTCCGGCGGCGGAAAACATTTCGCCGGCGCGGCGATGACGAGCGTTTCCGCGCGCCGGTCGCCGAGCGACAGCCGCAGACGGTGGTAGCCCTGTGCGAAGTCGCCCGGCAGCTCGAAACGCTTGACGACGAAGCGCTCTCCGCCGGCCGCGACTTCACCGCATGCGCGCGCGACCTGGCTCAGGTCGACGGTCCCCTCGCGCGTCTCGCCCGACTCGAGCACGAGAGACCATTCGAGCTTGCCGCCGTCGCCCCCCGCCGCCACGCGCAAGGGGCAGCGCAGCGGCGCGCCTTCCCAGACGACCAGCGCCGGCGGCGCAAGCTCGCTCCAGCGGTTTCGCAGACTCTCGCCGAGCGCCTTCTCGGCGTCCGCCGGCTTTTCGATCGGCGCGCCCAGCTCGCGCAGCGCCGCCGTCACCGTCTCGGGAGAGGCTTGGCGCGTGTTGCGGAATCCGTCGCGGTAGCGCACTAGCACGCGGTGGAGCCTGGCCAAGCGCTCGAGCGCGTTCAAGCTTCGGGCTCCGGCTTGACCAGACGCATCAAGGCCGACGCGCGGTCTTCGATCATGTAGGTCAGCGCGGGGACAGGCTGCTCGTCCTGGAGCGGGCGGGCGGTGTCGAAAATCAGCCGCCATTGCATGCCGAGCTCACCCGGCGGCAGGTGGAACTCGGTGCGTGTGTCGGCGGCGTTGACCAGGTAGAACAGCGGGTCGCCGCCGTCCGCGGTCGGGCCGATCCAGACGCCGATCTGACGTCGTTCGGGCTGCGCCCACTGCTCCATGGTCAGCTCATGGCCGCGCGTGTCGTACCAGGCGATGTCTTTGAGCATGGCGATGTCGCTTGGCGCGCCGTCGAAGAACGTTCTCCGCCGCAACGCGGGCTGGGTCTTGCGAAAGGCGGTCAGGCGCCGCACGAACTCGAGCAGCTCTTGCTCGTCCGGCCGCAGGTTCCAATCGAGCCAACTGATGCGATTGTCCTGGCAGTAAGCGTTGTTGTTGCCGTGCTGCGTGCGGCCGATCTCGTCCCCGGCGCAGATCATCGGCGTTCCGATCGACAGCAACAGCATCGCGAAGAAGTTCTTGCGCTGGCGGCGCCGCGTGGCGAGGATGGCGGCGTTGGTCGTGGGGCCTTCGACGCCGTAGTTGGCGTTGAAGTTGTGGTTGTCGCCGTCGCGGTTGAACTCGCCGTTCTGCAGGTTGTGCTTGCGCGAGTACGTCACCAGGTCGTTGAGCGTGAAGCCGTCGTGCGAGACGACGTGGTTGATGCTCGCGGAGGGGTTGCGGTTGCGTTGGCGATAAAGATCGCTGCTGCCTGCGAAGCGCGTCGCGAACTTGGTGATCATGCCTTCGTCGCCGCGCCAAAAGCTGCGAGCGTCGTCGCGGTAGCGGCCGTTCCACTCCGACCAGCCCGAGGGATAGTTGCCGACCTGATAGCCGCCGTGGCCGATGTCCCAGGGCTCGGCGATCAGCTTCGTCCGGCTCAGGGCTGGATCTTGGGTGATCGCGTCGAAAAAACCGCTGCCGCGGTCGAAATCGTCGCTTTCGCGCCCGAGCGTCGTGGCCAGGTCAAAGCGGAAGCCGTCGACCTGCATCTCCTCGCTCCAGTAGCGCAAGCTGTCGAGAATCATGCGGAGGGCGTACGGCGTGCGCGTGTCGAATGAATTGCCGGTGCCGGTGAAATTCATGTAGCGCGCCGGGTTGAGCGGATCGAGCCGGTAGTAAGCGGTGTTCGCCAGACCTCGCCAACAGAGCGTGAGGCCGCGGTCGTTGCCCTCGCAGGTGTGGTTGTAGACCACGTCGAGCAGGACCTCGATACCCGCCGCGTGCAGATTTTTGACCATCCCCTTGAACTCGAGAACCGCCCCCTCCGGCGAGGCGTCGTGCGCGTACGACGGCTCGGGCGCGAAGAAGCCCAGCGTGTTGTATCCCCAGTAGTTGCGCAGACCGAGGCGCCTGAGGTGGTACTCGTCCAGGTGGTGGTGGACCGGCAGCAGCTCGATCGCCGTGACGCCCAGACTCTTGAGATACGCGATCGCGGGCTCGCAGGCCAGGCCGGCGTAGGTGCCGCGAATCTCCTCGGGCACGTCGGGATTGAGCCGCGTGAAGCCTTTGACGTGGGCCTCGTAAATGATCGTGTCGCGCCACGCGGTCTTGGGCTTGGCGACGCCGCCCCAATCGAAGCTTCCGTCGAGGATGTAGGAGAGCGGCGCATAGGGCGCGCTGTCGCGCGTGTCCCTGACGCCGGTGCCGCCTTCGCCGGGCACGCCGTCTTCGGCCGGAAAGCCGAACAGCTCGTCGCTCCAGCGCAATGGCCTGCCGAGGGCGCGCGCGTACGGATCGAAGAGCAGCTTGTGGGGGTTGAACCGATGGCCAAGAGCGGGCGCGAAAAGGCCGTCGGCGCGGTAGCCGTAGAGCTGTCCCGGCGCCAGACCTTCCAGGTAGCCGTGCCAGACGTGGCCGGTGCGCTCTTTCAGCTCGACGGCGCGGCTCTCGACTTCCTCATGGGGTCCGGCGAAAAGGCACACTTCGAGCCGTTCGGCATTAGGCGCGAAGACGGCGAAATTGACGCCCTGCCCGTCGAATGTAGCGCCTAGCGGCGCCGCTGAGCCTGGTGTCGAGGCCAAGTGGAAAGGGTAGCGCACCGGCGGTCGAGATCGAGCCGTCACTTCACCCGAGGGCCGGCTCTCAGCGCCATACGGGGATCGCCGGACGCCGTAATCCCCAGTTTGTTGATCGGGATGCGGGGAGTTCATAATGAGTACTCTCTGCAGGCAGTGCAGGTACGCAGGAAACAAGAGGAGAAGAATCCATGGCAGATTACGCACATCCCGAGGTGCTCGTCAGCACGGATTGGGTCGCGGAACATTCCGGCGACGCCGACATCGCCGTCGTCGAGGTCGATGTCGACACGGCCGCCTACAACGAAGGCCACGTTCCCGGCGCCGTCGGCTGGGCCTGGGATAGCCAACTTTGCGACACCGTCCGTCGCGACATCATCCCCCAAGCCGACTTTGAGAAGCTGCTGTCGCAATCGGGAATTTCCAACGACACGACTGTCGTGCTCTACGGCGATAACAACAACTGGTTCGCGGCTTGGGCGTTTTGGCAATTGAAGATTTACGGGCACAAGGACGTTCGCCTGATGAACGGCGGTCGTAAGAAGTGGGTCGCCGAGGGCAAGGACCTGTCGGCGGACAAGCCCTCGCCGACGGCGGCGAGCTATGCCGCCTCGTCTCCCGATTTCTCGCTTCGCGCTTACCTTCCGCAGGTACAGAGAGCGGTCTCCGGCGGCGAGATCGAACTGGTCGATGTGCGCAGCCCGGCCGAGTTCAGCGGCGAGATTCTTTCGCCTCCGGGCCTGCCCGAAACCTGCCAGCGCGGCGGCCACATCCCCGGCGCCAGCAATATTCCTTGGGGCAAGGCTTGCAACGAAGACGGCACGTTCAAGAACGCCGACGAGCTGAAGAGCCTCTACGAGAGCGCCGGCATCACGGGAACCAAGCCCATCGTCGCTTACTGCCGCATCGGCGAGCGCTCCAGCCACTCCTGGTTCGTCCTCAAGTATCTACTCGGCCTCAACGGCGTAACGAATTACGACGGCTCGTGGACCGAGTGGGGCAACCTGGTCGGGGCGCCGGTCGAGAGAGGGGCGTAAAGCCATGAAGCCGGAAGACTACTCCGAGCGCAAGCTCGAGATGGCCGGGTGGCCGATTCATCTGGTGAGCTACAAGCTCGGCGACGAGTACTTCGCCAAGATCGACAACGTCTCGCCAGGCGCGCAGATCGCGCGTTCCAAAGGCGCGACGAAACAAGAGGCGGAAGACAAAGCTCTGGCCAAGGCGCAGACGCGCCTCGAGGCGACCCGGCGCGTGGATATCGACGCCGCCGGCTGAAAACGCCGTGAAGGTCGACCGTGTTGCCGTCGCGTCCGATTGGCGGGCGCGCGGTTTCAGTTGCGAATTGTGGACGGATTCTCCCGGCGCCCGCTGGGAGGATTTCGTCCACGCGACCGACGAGCTGGTGACCGTCATCGACGGGGACGTCGAGTTCGAGATCGAAGGCCGCATCGTGCGCCCGTCGCCCGGCGAAGAGTTGCTGATCCCCGCCGGGTCGGTCCACTCGGCGCGCAACGTCGGCGCCACGGTTTCGCATTGGCTGTTCGGCTACGCTCGTAACTGAAGGCCGCGCCCGGCCGCTTGATGCGAGTCGCTTTGAAGGAATGGGCCGTCGTCTGCGAAGCCCTCGCGCAGGGGCGGCAGATCTTTCTGCTGCGCAAAGGCGGCATCGCCGAAGGCAAGCGCGGCTTCGAGCTGCGGTACGACCGATTCGTTTTCTTTCCTACTTGGGAACATCAGCAGCGCGACTGGCTGCAGCCCGAGCGCCGCAAGTTGTTCGACAAGCTCGAGCCGAGCGACCCGGAGCGGATCCGGATCCGTCACGGCGCCAGGGTCGAGGAGATCCGTGCAGCCCCCAGCGACATTCAGCGCCTGCTCGCCGCCAGGGATCTTCACGTCTGGGAAGAGCCTTATCTACGAATGCGTTATGGGTATCGGCCCGATCTGCCGTTGTACCTGGTTTTCGTGCGCGCCTGCATCCTTCCCAGGCCTCAATCGATCCCCAACGACCGCCGCTACAAGGGATGTCGGTCTTGGGTGGATCTCTACGAAGAAATCGACGTGTCGGAAGCCGCGGATGCAATTTCGGAAGACCGCTTTCAAGAACAGAAACTGCTACTTATGTCGCAAATCGAATGAGGGCCACGGTACACTACCGGCAGGTGGTGCTATATCTATCCTATTTTGAGTAGGATACGGTTGCGGCGGTCGGCTTCATTACGGGATAATGAACGTTAGACAGAAAGGCGCGATGCCTTAGGAGCAGCCTTTGAGAAGCGTAAACGTTCAGGCCCGCAACGATCGAGCTTCCCTCGTCCAAGCACTGGTTTCTTTCACAGCAGTCAACCGACGACTGACGACCCGCCAATTTTTGGAGGGACTTTCCGGCGACGAATTGCGTTATATCGCCGCCTATTTAGGTGCTCGGATTCTCGATCCGACGCTGAATCCCGCAGCCGACCGCGACCTCACGGCGGAGTGTATCGAGCGTTTTCAGGCCGCCGTAGCCTGTCGCCTCCCGCATCGCGACATCGAGCACAAGATGATTCTGCTGCTCGAGTATCTGACGATGAGCGAACTCAAAGTCGCCCCGCACGCCTTCGCGGCCGGCCGAGGAAGCGCGTAAAGCTTTCATCAATCTCCTCCCTGTCGCTGTGATACGCTGTCGGGAGCGGGCAGGTTTCGTGTAAATTCATTGCGCGAGTCCGAACCCTTTCCTCCGCCCTCCGAATCATGATTCGTTCGTTTCGCGGCCGGCGGCCCGTGGTGGCCGAGTCCGCCTACATTGATCCAAGCGCGCAGGTGATCGGCGACGTCACGCTCGCCGAACGCACAAGCGTGTGGTGCAACGTCACGATGCGAGCCGATATCAATTCGATCACGGTCGGCGAGGGAAGCAACATTCAGGACAACTCCTGTCTGCACGTCGACGACGACGAGCCTTTGCGGATCGGCGAGCGGGTGGTCGTGGGGCATTCGTGCACGGTGCACGGCTGCACGATCGAAGACGATTGCTTGGTCGGCATGGGCTCGACGGTGTTGAGCGGCGCGCACGTCGGCGCCGGGTCGATCGTGGCGGCCGGATCGCTGGTGCTCGAGGGGCAGCAAGTTCCCGCGGGCAGCGTCGTCATGGGCGCGCCGGCAAAGGTGCGCCGTCAGGCGACGGACCAGGATCGCGAGGCGATTCGGGCCAACGCGGCGAGATACGCGCAGCTCGCGCAGGAGTTTCAGGGAGAGTCTTGATGGAGCAGGAAGTCGGCCATAAGCCGGAGTCGGGGGAAATCGTTCTCGACTTTCTGGGCGGCCTGAAACGTACGCACAACTGCGGCGAATTGCGTCCCGAGCATGTCGGCGAGCGCGCGCTGCTGATGGGTTGGGTGAATCGCCGCCGCGATCTGGGCGGCTTGATCTTCATCCATCTGCGCGACCGCAACGGCATCACGCAGGTCGTCTTCGACGCCGACGACGGCGCGGTCCACGCCAAGGCCGAGACGCTGCGTCACGAGTTCGTCGTGGCGGTCGAGGGGCCGGTGGTGCGGCGCTCCCCAGACACGATCAACCCCAACCTCGCCACGGGCGAAGTCGAGATTCACTGCGAAAAGCTTCACATTTTGAACACCTCGCGCACGCCGCCGTTCGTGCTCGACGACGACAACATCGGCGAAGAGTCGCGCCTGCGATACCGCTACATCGACCTGCGCCGCGAGCAGATGCAGCGCAACTTGAAAATGCGGCACGACGTGGCGCTGGCGGTGCGCGAGGCTTTCCACTCGCAGGGCTTTCTCGAGATCGAGACGCCGATGATGACGCGCTCGACGCCCGAGGGCGCGCGCGACTACCTGGTGCCGAGCCGCGTGCAGCTCGGCTCGTTCTATGCGCTGCCGCAGTCGCCGCAATTGTTCAAGCAGTTGCTGATGGTGGCCGGCTACGACCGCTACTTCCAGATCGTGCGCTGCTTCCGGGACGAAGATTTGCGCGCCGACCGCCAGCCGGAGTTCACCCAGATCGACCTCGAGATGTCGTTCGTCAATGAGGACGACGTGCTCGGCGCGACTGAGACCATGCTCGCGAAAGTGCTCGACGCGGCCGGAGTCGAGAAGCCGAAGTTTCCGCTCGAGCGGCTCAGCTACGCCGACGCCATCCGCAACTACGGCTCCGACAAGCCGGACCTGCGCTTGCCGCCGTTGACGCACGTCAACGACCTGCTGCCCGAGCTCGACAACGGCTCCCCGCTGGTCGCGATCCGCATCCCCAAGGTCGGCCAGCTTTCCCGCCGCGAGCGCGAGGAGTTTCGCCCGTTCGCGGCCGAGCGCAACCTCAAGGTTTTTGACGACCACAAGGGCCTGGTGAAGAAGTTCCCGGCCGAGATGGAGAAGCTCGCCGCGCGCGCGGGCCTCGAAGAGGACGATCTGCTGCTGATCGCCACCGCCGCCGAGCCGCCCAAGAGCCCCAAGCCCGAGGAAGAAGTGCTGCACGCGGTGGGTTCGCTGCGCATGGCGGCGGCGCAGAAGTTCGCCGACAAGCACAAGCTGCTCGACCCGACCGATTTTCGTTTCCTGTGGGTGACCGAGTTCCCGATGTTCGAGTGGGACGACAACGAGCGCCGCTGGTTCGCCGCGCACCACCCGTTCACCTCGCCGCATGTGGACGATCTCGACAAGCTCGAGAGCCACCCGCACCAATGCCGTTCGCGGGCTTATGACCTGGTGCTCAACGGCGTCGAGCTCGGTTCGGGCTCGATTCGTATTCACCGCCGCGACATTCAGGCGCTGGTGTTCAAGGCGCTGGGCTTCAGCGAAGAGGACGCGCGCCACCGCTTCGGGTTCTTCCTCGACGCGCTCGAATACGGCACGCCGCCGCACGGCGGCTTCGCCGTCGGCTTCGACCGCTTGGTGATGCTGCTGGCGGGCGAGTCGACGATCCGCGACGTCATCCCCTTCCCGAAGACGGCGAAGGGCGCCGACTTGATGTGCGAGGCGCCGAATACGGTGCCGACGCGGCAGTTGACCGAGCTGGGCATCGCCTTACGCGTCAGGCCAGCCGACCCGAGCTGACAGCCCAAGATTTCAATCATGGGCTACGCAGCGAGTCGGGGACGGTTTGGGGAACCTTCGCGCCCGACGATGGCGCGTAAGTCATTGATATTTCTACAGCATGGTGCGGAGAACTTGTCGGTTTTCGCCGCCAAAACGCCCAGATTCGGCCGCCGGATTGCCGAAAAACTGCCAAAAAACCGCCACTTTTTGCCGGAAAACTGCCAATTTTCGCCGTTGACCGCTGACCGCGAGCGGCCAGGCGGCTCCGCGCACACGAAGACGGGTCCGCTCCGCAGCTTGGGGGGTCATTGACATCTCCGGGAAAAGGACGGGCGGGCCGCCCCTCTAGGAATAGGATAACCGGGGCTTCCAAATATTCTCGCGACATGAGCGCCTGGCCGGCGGCAAGGCGGACAGTCAAGTCGTTTGTTTGTATGGGTTTAGTCCGACGCTCGCTCGGAAGAAGCGGTCCGCGCCTGGCTCGAACTCGATCCGGCGGTTACCTCCTGTTGGCTTTCCATCGTGAGGCCGGCGGGGTTTGTTCGAATCGATTGAGGCCGCCGGCCCTTCGCTGCACCTGGCTGGCCCTCCGAATTCGGGCTCGTCTTCGAACTCTCCCGAACTCTCCAAACGCTGCGCCAGTCGGCAGACCCTCAGCCGAAGTCGTTTCACATTCTGAAATCCTGAAGTTCGCGTCGCTTGACTTGAATTGGGGTGGAACGTAGTCTCTACCCAGCACTGTGGAGGTTCCAAGTATGAATAACACATCGCCCCACGGTATGAATCACGGGGTGTCGCAACCTGTAAAGGTGCTGGCTAAAGCGTTCTTGATTTTGGAGGCGTTACAGAGGTCTGCGGGGAGCAGCGCTGGTCTCAAGGCTATCGCTGAGGTCGTGAAGATGCCCAAACCCACTGTCTTCCGCATCCTGCGGACTTTGGAAATGCTGGGCTATCTCGAGTACGATTCAGACGCCGAAACCTACCAAGTCACAGAAGAGCTAGGCCAACTTGGTCGAGCAGGGCTCGGTTCCGACCTGCAGCGCCTAACCCGTCAGGCGATGATGCGCATCGCCGCGGAGTTTGGGCAGACGGTGAATCTGGCCGTTCTTCAGGCAGGCCACCTCATCTACCGGGACGTTCAAGAAGGGCCGCGGCACATTACGACGAGCCCGCCTCCCGGCGGCTACTTGAGTTGGGACAAGACGGCGCTGGGCAAGAGTATTCTGGCCTTCCTTCCGCGCGATCGAACCGTCCGTTTGCTGCAGCTCTCCAGTGTCGAGTATGCCCGAAAGTCGAAGCAGACTCTCTGGACTGAGCTCGGAGAAATCCGCAGCAAGGGATTTGCCTTTGATCTCGAAGAGTGTGCGGACGGCCTGTGTTGCGTTGCCGCGCCCATTTTCGGCCCCGCAAATGATCCAGTCGCGGCCTTGGGGATTTCCGGCAGTTCGAGCGCGCTCACGATGCGTGTGCTGCCCCAAATCGGAGCTCGCCTGATCAAGGAGTGCGCGGCTGTCTCTGTTGGACTGGGCTGCGTGGACGGACCAGCCCCGCACGTCACTGCGTTCCATGATGCCCCTGCATGGAATGCGCTCTCCGCCAGACCCGTATCTTGATTCTGCAATGGGTGGGTTCAAGGAGTGAGGAGTCGCAATGTCTAAATTGTCGATGGTTTCTTTAGTATCGCTCTTGGCGGCTACAGCCATCACTGTAAGCGCCCAGGGCACAGGCACCGCCACTCTGGTCGGAACGGTCTCCGACGCGAGCGGCTCTGTCATTGCTGGCGCGAGCGTCACGGTTCGCAGCGTCGAAAGGGCCTTTGTCTATGAAGGTGAAACGACGGCGCAAGGCGATTACTTCATCCCGGGCATGACTTCCCGGCGTCTTATGAACTTGAGGTGACATCAGAAGGTTTTAGGACGTTATGTCCAGACGGGCATCGTACTGCGTACGAATGAACAGCCCCGCATCAACGTGGCTCTTGAACTCGGCGCCGTCACCGAATCGATCACGGTCGAAGGTGCGCCGCCTTTGCTCGAGACGGAAACCGCAGTGGCCGGCCAAATTATGGAAGGGGACACCGTCGAGAAGATCCCCGTCATGCAGAAGTTCGTTCATCGCGTGCTGCTGTACATGCCGGGCGTAACTCGAACCACAACGGCCAGCATGCGGTCGGCCAACGCCAACGCGCCATGGGCTACACCCTGGACGGCATCAATGCCAGGGAGCCCGTCATCGGCCAAGTAGGCGACTACCACGCGCACGCAGATCGCCAGCCTCAACTCCATCCAGGAGTTCAAGGTTCAGACCAGCGGCTCGCCGGCGGAGCAAGGCCACTCCGGCGGCGGTCAGTTCAATGCCGTCTTCCGTAGCGGTTCCAACGAGTTCCACGGCGATCTCGACATTCGTTACACCAACGGCAAGATGGTCCACCGGCACTTCTTCGAGAAGGACCGCAGGAACGGTCCTTTCGATTATTACGAATGGGGCGCTACAGGCGGCGGTCCCATCGTCAAGAACAAGACGTTCTTTTTTCGTCGGCTTCCAGCAGCATAACGAGAAGCTGTCGGAAAACTTCCGCGGCGACGTTCCCAGCGCACAGATGTATCAGGGCAACTTCGACTTCGGGGCGGGCACGTACCCGATCTACGATCCGCAGTCGACGGTTCAGGCCGCCGACGGCACATGGAGCCGCACGCAGTTTGCCAACAATGTGATTCCGCAATCGCAGTTCGATCCCGTGGCAAGGAACGTGCTCGCGCTGAATGAGTGGAAAGATGCGACCGGCCCGGGCACAATTACTCCGAGCGGACCGCAGCAGAACCTCGACATTGAGGCTGATGGAGCTTACCTCTTCAGCCGTTATGACGTGAAGATTGATCACCAGTTCACGGGCGCGCACAAGATCAACGGTCGCTATTCGTTGGTTCACCGAACAATACTCTCGGCCGCCCTGCTCGCGAAATTCGCGATCTGGAGTTCCAGCCGAATATCATTGCTCCGCGCTTCAATACCAATGTAGTTTTCTCGGACTAATTACACGATCAGCCCGACGATGATCAATGAGCTGACGGTCGGCTACAATCGCTATAAATACTCGCGCACGCCGCAAACTCTCGACCAGGACTGGGCTGGGCAACTGGGCATCCCAGGCGTGAGCAGCGAGAACTTTCCGCAATTCCAGCACCTCCACGGGCGGCAGCTACTACAATCTTGGCCAGGGCGGCCGAGAGGAGTCGCTTGCTCAAGGACTTCACCGTCAAGAAGAACCTCACCAAAATCATCGGTCGCCACACGTTCAAGACCGGTTACGAGATTGGCTACACGACGTTACAACGCCGTCCCGAAGCCACGCCGACGGGCCAGTATCGCATGTCCGGTACGGAGTTTCCCTTCAAGTCCAATACCGGCAATCAGTTCGCCAACCTGTTGCTCGGAGGCGTTGGTCGGGCTACTTTCACCCAAAATGCTGCAAACTGGGAGCCGAAGTGGTGGTACCACGGACTCTACTTGCAGGACTCGTGGAAGGCGCGCCCCAATCTCACTCTGGAGATCGGATTGCGTTGGAACTACGAATCGCCGTTCCAGGCGGCCAACCAGTCGCAGTTCGACCCCACGGCGGTCGACCCGGTTTCCGGCCAACTCGGCGCCATCACGCATCCCCAGGGCAGCCTGGCGAAGGGCGATTGGAATAACTTTCAGCCTCGGCTCGGTCTGGCCTGGAACTTCAAGGACAAGTGGGTCTTCCGTTCCAGCTTCGGAAAGATCACGACCGACTTGATGGCGAATGGAATCAACCAGAACTTCGAAGAGTACTTCGCCACCGCCGCTGTCCAATCCGTGCCTGGCGATCCACGTCCTGCGTTCTACCTCTCAGCAGGGTCCGGGAAACGTCAATTTCCCCGCCAATGCGGACGGCAGCGTGCCGTTCAGCGGTTCGAACTATTCCGGTCGCTCTGCGTCTTGGTATGACCCCAACATGAGAATGCCGACCATCATGAACTGGTCCGGCGGCTTCCAGTACCAGATGACCGACACTTGGTTGGTCGATCTGCAGTACCAGGGCTCGGCGGGCGTGGGCTTGCTCAACAACTGGGACATCAACCAGATTCCGCTCGATATTTCAAGCGACCCCACCGAACTGAACAGATCTTTCAAGGCTACCCAGAACTACAAGCCTTGGAAGCAATTTCGGCTCGATTCAGCACTACAGCAACTACGGTCACAATACGTACCACGGCGGCACGCTGCGGTTGGAGAAGCGCTACTCCGCCGGAACGACCTTCAACGGGCTTCTACTCGTTCTCGAAGGCAATCACGGGAGACGAAGACGGCGGCTCCGCAACTGGCGTCACTTTCTATAATCGCAGCCTAGAGAAGGCCCGTGCCAATTACGACATCCGTCATCGCGATCGTGGCGTATGGACCACCGAGTTGCCTTTCGGCAAGGGCCGCAAGTGGCTCAACCAGCGGTGGCGTCAGCAACGCAGTCCTAGGCGGCTGGGAGTTTGCCACGACGAATACACTCCAGAGCGGCCCGCCGGTCTCTCTGAGCTTTGCCGGCAGCCCGTAGCAACTACTTGCCCGGCGTGCAGACGCCCTAACCAGACTGCGTCCAACGACGACGTCCTAGTGCATAACTGGGACATCGGAACGGAGCGCTTCATTCGAGCCGACCAGAACCGCTACTTCAACGTAACGAAGGACGCGAACGGCAAGGTGACGGGATTCCCTGGCTTCTCTTATCCGGCACGCCTTTACGCCTGGCACGGTTGGCCGCAACACGCTTCAAGCGCCGGCAATGTACTGGCTGCAATTTCATTGTCCAAGTCGTTCACCTTTCCTGATCGCTACAAGCTGGAGCTGCGTTGGGATCTGAACAACGCCACCAAACAGGCGCAATTCTCCAACCCAGACACGCAGTTCAACTCGACGCAACACAGCAAACTTCGGAACCTTCAGCGGAACTCGCGGAAGTTTCTCCGATCATGGGACAGCGCGTATGCACCACATCGCGGTACTGCGCTTTACCTTCTAGTTGTCGCGTCAATGGGACGAAGCGCCGCATCGGCGCTTCGTCCCCAAGCCCCCGTTCACGGAGTAGCCGTTGAAAGGGAACTGGTTGATGAGCTGATAACGTTGGTCTGCTAGAGACTCCGGCAGCCCGACGTTGGCCGCAGACGAAGTCGGGGCAATCGCATGTTTGAAGTGAAGCGCTAGTATGACCAAACAATTCGCTATATTTACCGCACTAGTTATTGTCGCTTTTGGCTGTACGGCGCCTTCGGCGCCGCAAGTTGAATCATGCCGGCTGCCGGAACAGTCCAGAGGCTCGACCCCGCGTTGGACGCGATCGTTCCGCAAGACGCGCAGATCGAGAAGCTCGCCGGCGGCTTCAGCTTTACCGAAGGTCCGCTTTGGCGCGAGGACGGCTCGTTGTGGTTCAGCGACGTCGTCGGCAACGTCGTGCGCCAATACGCCGCCGATGGAACCGTCACCGAAGTGCTGCGGCCTGGCGGGTATGACGGAAACAGCCTGCCGGCGGGCGGCTTCATCGGCCCCAACGGTATGACCTACGACCAGGACGGTTCGGTGCTGTTGTGCCAGCATGGCAACCGGCGAATCGTCCGCATTGCCAAGGACGGCACGGTGACTACGCTCGTTGACAGCTTCGAGGGCAAAAAGCTCAACAGCCCGAATGATCTCGTTTTCCACCGCGACGGTTCGCTCTACTTCACCGATCCGCCCTATGGCTTGCCTGGGCAAGATGACGACCCGGCGAAAGAGCTCGACTTCAACGGCGTCTATCGTTTGTCCAAAGGCAAGCTGCAAGTGGTGGTGAAGGACTTGACGCGTCCCAACGGAATCGCCTTTTCGCCCGACTACCAGACGCTCTATGTTGCGAATTCCGATGAGAAACGCAGGATCTGGATGGCCTACGACGTCAACGACGACGGCACGGTGTCCAACCCGCGCGTGTTTGCCGACGTGACCAACGAGAAAGCCGCCGGCGTGCCGGACGGCATGAAGGTGGATGAAGCAGGAAACGTCTACGGTACGGGTCCCGGCGGAATTTGGGTCTTTAGTCCGAGCGGCAAGCATCTGGGCACCATCCAGCCGCCGGAATCTCCGGCGAACGCCGCCTGGGGCGACGACGGCAAGTCGCTCTACATGACGGCCGAAACAGGGCTCTACCGCATCAAGTTATCCGTGCCCGGCATGCGCCCTCTGTATGGACCAGCCCCGCGCGGGATCGAGTTGCACGTCGATTTGAATGTCGATCCGGCACACGAGCGGGAGTTCCTGCGCAATTTCGAAACTCAGTTCCGGCCAGCCGCTTCGCGGCAGCCTGGCTACATCGACCTCAAGCTGCTCAAACTCGATTCGGCCTTGATGGGCAAGGCGCCTGCACGCACGAACTATCGCTTTGTGCTGAGCTTTCGGAGCGAAGCGCAGCGTCAAGCGTGGATCGCCACCGAGATCCACAAAAATGCTTGGCCTGTCCTCGAGAACATGCTCGCGAGCAAGGATTACACCGTCACGCTATTTGACGTTTATTGAGACTGAGATCGGATGCTGCGGGAGGACCCGAGATGGAAATGATTCGGCACACGTTGTTCTTGCTTTCAGCGATCGCGGCGCTGCCGGTCGCCGCCGCTCCGCAAGACGGTAGCCAGGCATCTTCCGAGAGCGTCCTGATGTACGTCGGGCCCTACACCAAGCAAGAGAGCAAGGGGATCTACGCCTACCGGTTTAAGGCGGCGAGCGGAGAACTGACGCCGCTTGGCTTGGCTGCGGAGTCCGTGAATCCTTCATGGCTCCTCACAAGTCCCGACGGCCGCTACCTTTATGCGGCGAATGAGAGCGAAGGCACGGTCAGCGCCTTTTCCATCGACGCCAAGACGGGCGAACTGACGTTGCTCAATCAGGCGCCCTCCGGAGGGAGGAGTCCCTGCCATCTGGTCTTGGATGGAAAGTACCTCATCGTAGCCAACTACGGCAACGGGAGCGTGGCGTCGCTTCCGGTGAACGCGGACGGCGGTTTGGGCGAGGTGGCCGCACTCGTGCAGCACTCCGGTAAGAGCATTGGCCGAAGACAGCGAGGACCCCACGCACATGCGGTGGTGTTATCTCCCGATAAACGCTTCCTGTTCGTCCCTGACCTCGGTCTCGATCAGGTGCTTGTTTATCGGGTCAACACGACGACCGGCGCGCTCACCCCGGCGGCGCAGCCATTCGCCAAAGTGACCGAAGGCTCGGGTCCGCGCCACATGGCCTTTCATCCGAACGGACGCTTCGCCTACGTGAATAGTGAAATGGGATCGCTGGTGACGGCGTTTTCCTACGACGCCCAGAACGGCGCTCTGAAAGAGATTCAGGTGAACTCGACGATTCCTGCGGGATTCACTGAAGAAAACAACAGCGCGGAAATCGGCGTTCACCCAAACGGACGATTTCTCTATGTCTCGAATCGCGGTCACGACTCGATTGCCGTCTTTGGGGTGAACGGCGCCACCGGCATGCTCACGTTTGTCGAGCACACACCCACGCAAGGGAAGATCCCTCGGAACTTCGCGATCGATCCGACGGGGAAATTCCTTTTCGTCGCGAACCAGGAAACCGACAACATCGTTCAATACCGAATCGACCAAAAAACAGGCCGCCTAACGCCGACCGGCGAGGTTGTCGAAGTCGATGCTCCCGTGTCATTGGAGTTTCTGATCGCCAAGAAGTAGTTACAAGGAGAGAATATCGTGAAGAACATCACCAGACGATCAGCCCTATGGGCGATGGCGCTCTCCGCGTCGTCGGCGGCATTTGCCAGAGAGAAGGCCACGGCATTCGGTCTCATCGGCGACCGCTATCACAACTCGGATTACGTCCGCGTTGGGCTGACCCGCACCATCACCGAGGGACTCGGCGTGTCGGTGGATTTCACGGACGACACGACGATGTTGACGGCCGAGACGTTGCAGGGCTACAAACTGCTGATCATCCTGCGGGACGGTATGAGCTGGCCGGACGGCTATAAGGGCGAGAGTTCGAACGCCGCCTGGGCCGGTGGAGGAAAGCCGGAGTTGGTTTCCGATCCGCCCGTGGATATGGGCGACCCGAAGCCGTCGTTTTGGATGAAGCCCGAGCAGGGAAAAGCAGTGCGGGATTTCGTCGAGAACGGCGGCAGTGCGTTGTTCCTTCATAATGTCACCCATGTCGGACTGACCGACCCGAACTTTCGCGACGTGCTGGGAGCGGCCTACGCCGGACATCCCCCGATTCGCACTTACAAAGCGAAAATCACCAACCACGATCATCCGATCACCAAAGGCGTGAATGACTTCGTCGTCACCGATGAGCAGCACTACATGGAGTACGACAAGGATCGGAAATACATCTTTATGGAGACGGTGAACGCAGAAGGCCTTGACTACCGAGGTCACGGAGCAACGGCGCCTGGAGGCTGGGCTTATGACTACGGCAAAGGCCGTATCTGCTACCTCTCGCCCGGGCATCTGCTGACCGTGTTGTGGAATCCGGAGTTGATCAAGCTGCACAAGAATGCAGTCCGTTGGTTGATGAGGCAAAGTTAGGGCATCGCGATCGATCACCTCCTATTCGAGTGCCCTGCGGAACGGACGGATCGGGACGGCCGATTGTCCCGGTTTGTCCGCGGCGCATTGTGACAAACGAATAGTGACAGCCAGTCAACTGTGATGCGGAGAGTCAAGTTGTTTGTTTTATGTGGCTTTAGTTCGGTACTCGCTCGAAAGAGCCGGTCCGCGCCTGGCTCGAACTCGATCCGGCGGTGACCGAATATTGCCATTCCATCGTGAGGCCGCCGGACATTCGCTGCACCTGGCCCGCCCTTCGAATTCGGGCTCGTCCCGGATCTTCCGCGTCCCCGATCTTCCGATCTTCCCCTGGTTTTGCAGCGCCGTTCCCAATACTTCGCTAGATTGGATAAATTAGTAATTTGGCATGAAAGTCGAAGATCTCGCAAAAAAAGTGCTGCGTCTATTTGGGCGACCAGCAAGGGTTGCCGTCACGGCTGTCTGTGTCTTGACGACTACGGCCTGCATCAGCCATCCTCCAATTCCCAAATCGCCCAACATCTTGCTGATCTCGATTGACACTCTCCGCGCCGATCATTTGGGCGCATATGGGCATTCGCATGACACGTCTCCGTATATCGATTCGCTTGCGGCTGAGGGCGCGGTCTTCGACGATGTCGTCGTACCGTTGCCGGCTACGAGCGCCAGCCACGCCTCCATGTTTACCGGACTGCACCCGCTACGCACCGGCGTTGAGGCCAACTACGCAACGCTGCGACCGGAGTTTGAGACGCTAGCGGAACGATTGCACGAAGCGGGCTACGCGACGCTCGGAGCGTCGGCGGCCTTTCATCTGGCTGGACCGTATGGGTTTGGTCAGGGATTCGACGAATACGCGGGAACGACTGCAAAGCAGGACAGGCGCACCGCGGATCAGGTGAACGCCGATCTTCTCCGGATGATCGCTTCTCAAGCCGGTGCACAAGAGAAGCGGCCCTTATTTCTGTTCGCTCATTATTTCGACGTCCACGCTCCCTATGTGGCTGGGGGCAATCCAGGCGGGAATCCGACCGACAACTCGCCAGCCTCTATTGAGAGGGCATACGACTCTGGAATTCAGTTCGTTGATCGCCACGTAAGAGATCTGATAGGGGCGCTCGATGAGGCGGGATTCTCGGAGAAGCTCTTGGTCGTCATCACCTCCGACCATGGCGAGCAACTGGGGGAGCATGGGTTGCGGGGCGGCCATGCAGACATTTACACGGAAACGATCCGTGTGCCTCTGATCGTCAGCGGAGCCGGGATCGATGCCGCCCGAATCGGCCAAACCGTTTCATCGATGAGCGTTGCGCCGTCCATCCTAGGACTAGCCGGCCTTGAGTTTGGTGAAAGCAAGGACGCTCCTAGTCTTGTGCCGTTGATGCGCGGGGAGGAAGGAACCGAGCGGCCTGAGTCGCTCCTCGTCGTCGGATATCCAAGCTATACGAGATCGGTCGGCCTAAGGACCGAAAACTTATATTTCATTCGAAACCTTGAGAGCATTTACAGGGAGATCGCCGTGGGACCCGCGCCTGAAGAGAGGATGGAAAGCCGAGTGGCGAAAAGGCAGGCGGACGTCATGAATGAGGGAAACGCTCGGGTATTTCTCATTCCTTCGATCGCGGCGAAGCCGCAGCGGGTAACGGCTGACATCCAGCTGAAGGCGCACTGTGCAACCGAGGTCAAAATATCCCTCCCCTTCAGCCTCAACCTTCTTACCTACCGTCCGCAGGGTCGACACTCCAGGGTGGAGTATGCGGTTGCGCGACTCGACCCGACGTTCGTCGGCGTGACCCCGGCTTCTTGCGCGGAGCAGGTGGCCTGGGAAGCGGCGCCGATATCTCCATTTGGAACCGCTTCGGTGGTCCAGAAGCAGCCCGGCAGCCACAACTACCAGACGGGTCTTTTCTCTGGCCTGCTTACTTGGCGCACCGGACGAAATGGTGATGAGCTTTATGACCTGAGTGAAGACCCTGCGATGTCGAATAACATCATTCAACACGCGCCGGCCCAGGAAGTTGAGCGGCTAAGGGATCTCGTTCGGACGCTCCTCCATGAAGAGAGCCTCGCCCCGGCCGTGCCGGAATCGATGAGTTCCGATGAGATGGAGCGACTTCGCAGGCTGGGATACATCCAGTAGGGAAAGGGGACAAACTCAATTCCTGACGGTCGCTGAGCGGTGGAGTACTGCGTTCGACAATCAAAGCCCCGCCAAGCGCGGGTGGTGGCGGCGAGGGCCAAAGGGAGCCCAAGGGGACGCCCAACGGGGGAAGGGGAGAACCTACTCAGCGATGAGGCCAGAGGTCGTAGTTGTCAACGCGCTTACAGGCCCCTCTACACGCTCAGAACGGGGCAGGGGGAGCAGCGGATCGCCGCGTAGGCGCCGGCGTCCAACACTCGCGCTGCGTCGTCGCCGGCGAACGCGCCGCGGTTGAGGATCAGCAGGTCGTAGCGCCCTTCCGTCAGCAGCGGCGCCAACGCCGCCTCGATTGCGCCTGTTCGGACGGTGATTTGGGCGTCGATCCCCTCCTGCTCGAGCAGTTGCTCCAGCCGCAATCGCACCGAGCTTTTGAGGTCGCGTGCAAACTCGTTTTGCAGGTCCGGCTCTACGACCTGGAAGTCCGGGGCAAGATGGATCACGCCCACAGTGGCCCCGAACGCCGCGGCGAGCTGCTGCGCATACCGCAGCGTTTTCGTTCCGTCATCCATTAGATCGAGCAGACAGGCGATGCGCCGATACGGGTAGCAGGCGTCCTCCGGATGCTCCACGTGCGCCGCCGTCAGCACCGGACATCGCGCGTCATGGAGCACCTTGGCCGCGTTGGAGCCGATCAGATACCGCCGATAGGAACCTTGGCCGCGCGTGGGCATGACGATCAAGTCGGCTTTGCGCTCGATGCAAAGTCGCCCGATCGACTCCGCAACGTCTCCCCGCACGATCACGGCCTCGCTCCTGGCGGCCGGCGCTTCCTTCCGGGCCAAGATCAACAGCTCCTCGAGATCGTAGGCCTCCTCTTCACCCGGCGCGTCGCCGCCTTCATAACCGCCGGAGGAACGCGGTTCGGCGACATGAAGCAGCACCAGGGCCGCATCGAATTTGTTCGCGACGGCGGCAGCCTCCCGCACCGCCGCCCGCGCCGCCGTCGACCGATCGACAGGAGCCAAGATCGTGCGTATGTCCATCATTTTCCAGTCAATTTTCCAGACAGCATTATCGCCCAGCGTGTTCTCGACGTCTTGGTCGCGGCGGGCCGCCGGCGCCCGCCCCTTCTCCCGCAAAAGCAGCGCAATGGGAAAAGGAAAGGGGCCTGCGGATCACACAGGCCCCGAGCGCGTACAGACCCATCGCCTGTAGGCGCTGACTATTGGTAGTCGACGTCTTGGCTGACCCCATCGGTGATCGCGAACACCGCCACGTCGAGCTCCGGAATCGGAAACTTGTACAGTTGGATGGCGCTCACCGAGAGTTGGCCGAATTGGAACAACGTCGCATTCGATGCATCCACAAACGACGCGATGTTGCCGGGAACGGTGAGCGAACCTTGCGTCGCGGGCGCCGTGCAGGAAAAGCTCTTCGTCGTGAACTGAAAGGTGCTCGCGTCGAAGGAGGACGACTCCCCGGAGACCGTCACCCAGCCGGTGGTCGGGCCCGTCCAAGTCGCTGTAAATCCGTTGCTGCGGACCACCGTCATGAGGGCATCCCGATTGAGCCAGTCCAAAGGATTGCTGACTTGAGCGGTCGCCATGAACTGACCCACGTCCGGTCCGCCGGGAGAGTTGATCGAGTACGTGCCTTGGGTCAAGAAGCCTTTCGGAAACTGCCCCATATAGATGCTTAGCCCTCCGAACGAGAACTTACTCAGCCCGTTATTGCCGTTGGGACCGCTGATCGTCATGCCGGGACCGGCGTCCAGCGTGCGAAAGGGCACGCCGAAGAAGTCGATGTCGCCGGCGGCAGCGGTGACTTGCGAGGTCGTGCAGGTCTGCGTTCCGAGGTACTGGCCGACGCCGTCCAGAGCGGCGTTGATATCGGTGTCGAACTCGGCGAAGACGCCCGTCCCGCCTTCAGTTTGCTCGACCGTGGTTCCGCTGAAGTCGCGGGTGGAGCTCGTAGTGCGGGTCAGCCCCAAAAAGCCGAAGCTGAATTTTCCGTTCTGAATGAACTTGTCGATATCGGCCTGCGTGAGGAGGCTGTCGAGCGGGCTGCCCGTATCGCCTCCGCCGGGTTCGGTCACGTCGCTGCAAGTGCGCGTGCCCGCATCGGCCGACGGCACGGTGATCAGGTTGCTGAAGTGATCGCCGATCTGCGCCGAGATGGTTGACTTGCAGGAATTCGAGGATTGCAGCGCAGGAATGATGGCCTTCTGCGTGGGCTCCGGCCAGTAGAAGTAGATGTTGTCGACCGAGGTGCAGCACCCCGGCGAGCGCCCGCGGTAGATCGTCTCGACCTGCTGCCCGTTGACGAACAGCTTGAGCGGAACGTTCGTCATGTCCAGAAACTCGGCGCCGATGGTTTCGTCAAAAGGCACCGGGCCAAGGCCGTTGGCCCAAAGAATGACGAGGTCGCCGGGATTGATGGCGTTGGTGTTGCTCGGAAACGGACTCGGCACGTTGACGCTTTCGTGGAACGTCGCAACGCCGGCCCCGGCGCCGCTGGAATTCAGCGTATAAAAGCCGAGGTTGCTGTCCACGACCGTAATGGGAAAAGGGGCGCTGGTTTGACCGTTGTAGGTCAACGTCAGCGTCCCGGACCCCGCGGGAGTATCCGAGTCGAGCACGAACGCGGTCTGCTTGTCCCACGCGTAATACAAGATGCCGCCGGTCGTCACTCCGTTGACCGTCACTTGAACCGAGGATCCGGCTAGGTCCGTCGATAACGGAAACGAGAAATCCTGCTGGAGGGGATCGGGACCCAGGCCCGTTCCGATCAGCACCACCATCGATCCTCTAGCCAACGTCGAGTCGTAGCTGGCGGCGTTTCCCGCCGAGTTGATCACCGGCTGCGCGGCGGCTATTGAAAGGCCGCACGCGGCCAAGAAAATACATCTAGTCAGTTTCATAATTCCTCCCTTCGAGCGACGTTCGCGACGTTCGCCTCGCGCCGGCGTTTGCTGTCACATAAGAGCCATACCGCGGCCGACCGGCCCGCGGCTCGACCTGACTCCAAACAGACGGAGTTTCGAACCGTAGCCCGGAGTGTTCGTCCGGCTCCGCGGGCCGCATTAGAGTATCGCAGCTTGCGCCGCCCCGCAATGCGCGACCCGTTGGGCCGATCAGCCGGCGTGGCGGGCACTCCGTTTCGCGGCGAGCCGCCGGGCGCGAGGCCGGCGATACGGGACTACTCCGGGCAGGCGTCGAGGGCGCGGTCCACATCCGTCATGACGGCAGCGAGTTGCGCGGAGTCGACCAGCACCTGTCGGAGGAGGCGCTCGACGGCGCGCGTCCTGGTCAGGGCGCTGTCCCGCACCGCGATATCCGGCTCGTTGGATGCCCTGGCGCTCCAGCCGGGATGCGCCCGTTCGAGGATTACGTCGTCGGGATATCCTTCGATTCCGCTGAGGATGAAACCGTTCTCAGATGCCCTGCAAGCGACGCTCATCACGCCCGAGCATACCAGCTTCGCGGTGCAGCCCGCCGCGAAACCCCTATTCGTCTATTCGTCGGGCGGTGTGCGCACATAGCCGCCGCGCGCCATCTTCTTGGCCGAGGCGCGGTGCGCATCGGGCGACAGGGGCTGCACGCCGCTGCCGTCGATCCAGCGATTGTAGAAGTTGAACAGCGCGCAGACCGTGATCGCGAAGTAGATCGCCTCGTCGCTCCACCCGGCGGCGTGCAGCGCCTCGACGTCGGCGGGCCCGATGCGCGGCGAGTCGCTGTTGACCTTGTCGACGAAGGCGAACAGCGCCTTCTCGGCGTCGGGCAGGGCGGAAGTCGACGGGTCGTCGAGCACGGCCCGCACCAGAGATTCATCCTGCAACAGCTCCACCGCAACTGCGGCGTGGGCGTTCGTTCAAAACGGACAGTGATTGCGCGCCGACGTGAAGGCGGCGATCAACTCGCGGACGCCTGGGCTGAGCGGCCCCGGTCCGCGCATGATCTCCTGCGTGAAGCGCTCGAGATGCTTGGTGGCCGCTGGTTTGAAGGCGAACAGATGCCAGATCTGGGAAACGGGCGCGCCCGAGGAGCGCGCCATCTGAATCAGGTCGGCGTACGACCCTTCGGAGTTGGGATTATTCTCCACCTCGGCGAGAAACATCGGTTTGTCGGTGGCGTCGTGGATCATGAAGGCGGCTCAATTGAGGCTAAACCGGAAAGGCTCTTTCGAGCAAACGACGGCGGACGGGAGCGTCTATGTCGTCGATACGTGACGAAGCAGCAGAGGGCGTCCCACAACGGCCGCGACAACGATAAGTGCGAAAAGGCCAAGGGCCAAGGGCGCCGTGTGGGAGAGTCGGTAGACCAGCGCGGCGGTGGCGGCGGCGGCGCCGGCGGCTCCGGTTCCGGTGAGCACGCGCGATCCGGCGCGCTTCTTGAATGCCAGACCCCCGACCACGGCGAACGTGAACAGGAAAGCCAGGCTGGCCGATTCGACCAGGCTGGAGAGCGTGCCGATGGCGGCCAACACCGCCGCAGCGATCGCCAGGCAAGTCACGGCGCGGTCGGGCACGCCGTTGCTGTTGCGGTGAGTGAACAGCGCGGGAAGCTCGCCGCCTTTGGCGACTTCATGCGAAAGCCGGGCCGTGGCGAAAAGAGTCGCGTTGACGGCGGAACCCGTCGAGAAGGCCGCCGCCACGGTGACCAGCCCGAGCCCAAGCGAGCCAAGCGCTTGCTTGCCGGCAATCGAGAGAGCGATCTCTTTGTACTGCACGATCTTGTCGGCTCCGATGAGCATGGCGACCCCGAGGGTCACGGCGACGTACACGCCGATGACCACGGCGATAGCCGACAAGACCGAGCGCGGAAGCGTGCGGTCGGGATCTTTGATTTCGTCGTAGTCGTAAGTGAGGAGTTGGAATCCCTCATAGGCCATGAAGACGGAGGCGGCGCCGAAGATCGCATCCCCGATACCCGAATGGCCGCCCGCGCGCGACAGGAGCTCGGGGTTCCAGCGAGACAAGCCCATCGCTGCGAGGCCGAGTAGGACAGCGAGCTTGAACCAGACCAGAAAGACCTCGACGCCGCCGGCCTCGCCGGTCCCGAGCAAGTTGACGCCCAGGAACATCAGCAGGATCGCGACTGCGGCGAGGCGCGCCCCGAAGGGGCCGAGCGAGATGACGTGGTTGATGTACTCGCCGAATGTGAATGCGTAGACGGCGTTGGTTAGAACATAGCCGAGGATGAGCACCCAAGCGAGACTCCCGGCGAAGCCGTCTTCTCGGATCTTGCGAAGGAAGGTAAAGGCCCCGCCGCCCTCTCCGTACGCGCCGGCCAGGCGCACATAGCTGTAGCCGGCCAAAAGAGCCACGAGGCCGGCGGTAATGAAGCTCAGCCAGGCAAGCCGTCCGGAGATGTCGATCACGACTCCCAGAGTCGAGAAGATGCCGCCCCCGACCATGCCTCCCACGGCCATGGACCAGGCGCCTTGGAACCCGAGCTTACTTTGGGAAGAAGACACTCAGTTTTGGAGCCGCAGCGTGCGTTGCGACCCGCGACGGACACCGTCTTGATGACCAGCCCCCGCGACTCTTTGTTTCGCGAGCGAGCCGCGATCCGGGAAGCTGTGCGCCGAGCAAACGAAAAATATCCTGGCCGGGCGAGACCGCATCTTGCTTCGCAGGCCTATAATCCGACGCTAGACATGACCGAGCCCGCGCGCATGCCCTCCTCCGCTCGCCACGCCTCGCGGCAGCGCTATTGGGTGATCGTCTTCGCCGTCACGCTCGCGATACTCGCTTACATCGACCGGGTCTGCATCTCGTACGCGGCTCCGTTGATCTCCCGCGATCTCGGACTCGACCGCGAACAGATGGGCGCGGTCTTCGCCGCATTCGCCCTGGCCTACGCCTTGTTCGAGGTTCCCGGCGGCTGGATGGGCGACTGGATGGGGCCCCGGCGGGTGCTGCTGCGGATCACGGCCTGGTGGTCGGTCTTTACGGCGCTGAGCGGCGCGATGTGGAGCTTCGGTTCGCTGTTGGCGGTGCGCTTCCTGTTCGGCGCGGGTGAAGCGGGCTGCTTCCCGAACCTCACGAAAGCGTTCACGACATGGCTGCCGCAGGATGAGCGCGTCCGCGCCCAAGGCATCATGTGGACGTTCGCGCGCTGGGGCGGAGCGTTCACGCCGCCGCTGGTGCTGCTGGTCTTCAACTTTACGACGTGGCGCTGGTCCTTTGCGCTGTTCGGAAGCTTTGGATTGATTTGGCTGGCGGCGTTCGCGCTTTGGTATCGCGACGAGCCGCGCGACAACCCGCGCGTCAACGACGCCGAGCTGGCGCTAATGTCAGGGAGCGTCGTAACAGCGTCAGGACACGGCAACGTGCCCTGGGGCAGGCTTTTGAAGTCGCGTACGGTGTGGCTGCTATGGGCGCAGTATTTTCTGCTGTCGTACCCCTGGTACTTCTACATCACCTGGCTGCCGACCTACTTGCAAAGCTCCACCGGACGGGGACTGACGGACGTGGACAGCGCAAAGTATGCGATTTTCCCGCTGCTGTTCGGCGGCTTCGGTTCGTTGACGTGCGGACTGCTGTCGGCGCGCGTGGTGCGCTGGACCGGCAGCGTCACGACGAGCCGGCGGCTGCTGGCTTGCACTGGGTTCCTCGGCGCCTGCGCGTTCATGCTGTTGTCGATTCAAATTCGCAATCCGCTGTGGGCGATGCTCGCGATGGGCATGGCGAGCTTCTCGAACGATCTGGTGATGCCGGGGGCCTGGGGCGCCTGCATGGACGTAGGCGGCAAATACGCCGGCACGCTCGCCGGGTCGATGAATATGATGGGCAATCTGGCCGGATTTGTCGCGCCGTGGCTGGGCGGCTACATCCTGCAGCACAGCGGCGACAACTGGAACATCTTGCTGTATGTGATGGCGGCCATGTACTTCTTGGGGACGTTGTGCTGGCCGTTCATCGATCCCACGACGCCGCTCGAGCAGCCGGATACGGAAGGTCTGGCCTCGCTGTCGCCGGCGAGAGAGACGGCCTAGGCCCGCCGCAGGGCGACCACGGCGTTGAGCCCGCCGAAGGCGAACGAGTTGGAGATGGCTGACTCGATGGTCGCCGCGCGCGGCGCGTTCGGGACGCAGTCCAGGTCGCAGGCCGGGTCGGGCCGCTCGAAATTCGCCGTCGGCGGGATGACGCCGCAGTCCATCGCCAAAGCGGTCGCCGCCAGCTCGAGCGCGCCGGAGGCCCCCAGGGCGTGGCCGTGCATCGATTTGGTCGATGAGACGGCGAGGCGGTCGGCATGCGAACCGAAGACGTCACGCACGGCTATGGCTTCGGCGACGTCATTGGCTTTGGTGCCGGTCCCGTGGGCGTTGATATAGTCGACCTGCTCGGGGGCGAGGTTCGCGTCAGCGAGGGCGGCGCGCATGGCGGCGGCGGCTCCGCCGGGGGAAGGTTCGACGATGTGGCTCGCGTCGGCCGACATCCCGGCGCCGGCCAACTCGGCGTAGACCTTTGCGCCGCGCGCCCGGGCGGCTTCGAGCGGTTCCAACAGGAAGACCGCGGCGCCTTCGCCGAGCACCATGCCCTTGCGGCCGAGACTGAAAGGACGACAGGTGTCGGAGGCCATCACGCGCATGGATTCCCAAGCCTTCCAAACACCGAGACTGAAGCAGGCTTCGCTGCCTCCGGCGAGCGCCGCGTCGACGGCGCCGCAGCGCACCATCTGAAAAGCCTGGGTGACGGCGTGGCTGGCCGAGGCGCAGGCGCTGGTGATGCCAAAGGCGGGGCCGGTGAGCCCCAAGTCGATCGTCACATGCGACACCGCGGCGCTGGCCATCACGCGCGGGATCGTCAAGGGGTGGACTCGCGGGGCGCCGTCGCCGTAGAGCTTGCGGTAGGCGGCGTCATCGCTGGTCCGGCCGCCGACGCCGCTTCCGATTACCACAGCCGTCGTTTCCGCGAGCTTGGTCTCGCCGGCGGCCTCGCGCGCGGCGAGCACCGCGAATTGCGCGAAGCGGTCGAGGAGCTGCGCGCGCTTGGCGTCGAAATGTGCGCTCGGGTCGTAGTCGGCGAACTCGGCGCCGACGCGGATGAGCAGGCTGTTGGGATCGGCGAACGTAACCGGTCGGATCGCGCTGCGGCCTTTGCGAAGGGCTTGCCAGAAGGGTTCGCGGCCGACGCCGAATGCGCTCACGACGCCGATCCCGGTAATCGCGACGCGACGCATTAAGTGGGGGCTTTCTCGGCGAGCAGCTTGTCGACGCCGGCCACGACGTCGGGGACCCCGCGCAGGTCCATCGCCGTCTCGTCGGGCACGTTGACGTCGAATTCATTCTCGACTGCGAAAAGAATGTTGACCCCGTCGAACGAGTCGATGCCCAGCTCCTCGAAAGACGAGTCGGGGCGGATCTTGTCCGGGTCGAGCTGCTGAGTCTCGGCGATCGCGCGGATCACGCGCTGTTCGGTGTCGGTCATCGGTAAGAATCCGTCATGATAGCCGCTCCGTCTCCTCGAACAGGGCCCCGAGAGCCTCGCCCGCCGTAACAAACCGATAGCCGCGGTCGCACAGGCGCGGCAGGATTTCCGCAAGGGCGGCCGCAGTGGCGCGGCGGTCGGCATGGGCGCGCGTCCGGTCGCCGTCGTGGAGGCAGATGACGCCGCCGGGAGCGGTCCGTTCGAGGACGCGCCGCACGATGGCGTCGACGGGCAGCCGCCAATCATAACCGATCGCGGTCCACTGGGTCTCGATCAAGGCGCACTCGTCGAGCGCGGCGCCGAGGAAGGGCGAACGGACGCCGAAGGGCGGGCGGAACAGGTAGGGACTGACATCCAGCCGGTCTTCGATCGTCCGTTGTGCGTCGACCACCTCCCGGCGCACGAAGCGGGGACCGAGTTGCAGAAGGCACGGGTGGCTGTAGGTGTGATTGCCGATCTCGTGGCCGGCGGCGAGGACGTCGCGGGCGATGCGGGGCAGGCGCTCGACGTTGTGGCCGCACATGAAGAATGTGGCTCTGACCTGCTCGCGGGCCAGCGCCTCGAGGATGAGAGGCGTCGATTCGCTGGGCCCGTCGTCGAACGACAACGCAACGAGGCCTCCGCGGCGAGGACCGCGGTGAAAACCCCGCGACCAAACCTGGGCCCGCGGACACGCGGCGGCGTACCCGGCGAAGGCGGCCGCGCCGGCCGCCCCACCCCATGCGATCGCCTTGAACATCGCCGGATTGTACCAGCGAATGGGACCGAAACTCAGGGATTTCCCCTTGTTGCTGGCCTCAAGGAGCGTCACTATACTGAATCTTCTGGTTCAGACCGTAGGGTCGGATTGGGGATGCCCGCCACACGGCATAGCTTGAACAGACCGGAAGCGGCCGAGTTCCATTCGCCGCAGCGCGAAGCTGCGATGTTCTACGGCCTATTCTTGCGCGGCCATTCGGTCGACGCGCTGCGCCGCGAGATCGACATCTCGCCGACCACTTTCCGCAAGTGGATGCGCGCCCGCGATTACGATCCCAACTTCCGGCAGGACCTGCGCCGGATGTATCAATACCGCAAGCAGGTGTTGGCGATTTTCGAGTCGCTGGTGACAAGCGAGCAGTCGGTCGAGCGTTGGCGCCAGTAGAGTACGACGTTCGTCGGAATCCGGCGCGACTTCCAAGCCGGAAACGATCAGGCGCCGGCGAGAATGGCCGGGAGCCCGCTCGAGAAAGCGCCGCGAGTCATCACTTGATCGCAGCCGGCCGCGCGGGCGCCCTCGATCAGGTCGGTGCGCTCGTGGTTGGCGAAGGCGATGATCGTTGTGCCGGCGGTGGCGACCTGCGCCTTGAGCTTGCGAATCAGCGCGAGGGGATCGAGCTGCGCGGCGCCGAGGTCGAGCACCACCAAGTTCACGCCGTTTTCGGCCCTCTTCGTCAGCGCTTCGGGCGTCTGCGCAAACACGATTTGCACGCCGAGATGGCGCGCCGTTTCGCTGATTTTCGACGAGAAGAACAGGTCCGGTACGCCGGCCACGACGGTTCTAGGAGAAGGCTGCATGGTTGTTGGTACAGTGGGAAGTTCGCCTGGGAAGCCTTCACTCTAGCGAACCCGTGACAACATCGATGGATAGCGCCAAGCACCTGGTAAAAATCGCGCACAGTCCGGACTCGGACGACGCCTTCATGTTCTACGCGCTGGCCAAAGGCAAGGTCAGCTCGGAGCTCGTTGATTTCGAGCACGTGCTCAGCGACATCCAGTCCTTGAACGTCGCTGCGAGAGACGGAAAGTACGAGATGACGGCCATTTCGTACCACGCTTACCCCTTCGTCGCGGACAAGTACATCCTGACGGCGGCGGGTTCGAGCGTCGGCGACAACTACGGGCCGATCGTTCTGGCGCGCGAAGATTTGGATCCGTCGGACCTACGCGGCAAGACGATCGCGGTTCCCGGCCTGATGACCACCGCCTACCTGGCCCTCAAGCTCTATGAGCCGGACTTCGAGGCCAAGGTCATCGACTTCGACGAGATCATCCCGGCGGTAGAGCGCGGCGACGCCGACGCCGGACTCGTGATCCACGAAGGTCAACTCACCTGGGCCGAGTCGGGGCTCCACAACATTCTGGATCTCGGCGTGTGGTGGAACGATGAGCATGGGTTGCCGCTGCCGCTGGGAGCGAACTGCATTCTGCGCTCGCTGCCCAGCGAGGTGAAGAAGGAGTCGCGGCGCTGCCTCAGCGAGAGCATTCAATATGCGCTCGATCATCGGCAAGAGGCGCTGGACTACGCGCTGCAATTCGGCAGGGGACTCGAAACGGCCGACGCGGACAAGTTCGTCGGCATGTACGTGAACCACTTCACCACCGACATGCGTCCCGAGGTGCTCAAGTCGGCGCAGATGCTTCTGGACATGGGCTACGCCGCGGGCATCATTCCCCACTCGGTCAAACTAGAGTACGTATAATCAGGTCAAACACTTACCCGCACCCTGCTACGTCAAGACCGTGCGGGATGGAATTTGATCTTATGAATCGTACTTATCGCCTAGCAGCGCTGCTGTTCGTTCCCCTTCTTTCGCTCAGTTTGTTCGCACAGGTCGAAGACCTGCAAAGCACGGATGCGAAGGTCCGCAAAAAGGCGGTCCAATCGCTCGCCGAGAAGAAAGGCGGCAACAGCGCCGTGATCTGCAAGGCGATCGAGGGCGTCGTGAACGACCCCGCGCCTGAAGTGCGCGAGGAAGCCTCGATCGCATTGATCAAGATCGGCGGGGCGGACTGCTTGGCGGGCTTGCGCAAGGCGACCAAGGACGCCGATCCCGACATTCAATCGCTGGCCGTGGACGGCATCGTCAATTTCTACTTGCCCGGCTACGTCAAATTCGGCTGGCTGAACTCGGTCAAGAGCTTCGGCAAAGCCGTCAGCAAGCGCTTCTCGACGCCTGAACCGCTGATCGTCGAGCCGAGCGTAAAAGTGATGCCGCCGGACATTCAGGCGATCACGCCGCTGATCGGCGGCGGCTCGAGCATGGACTCGCGCGCCAACGCGGCGCGCGCCGCCGGCATCCTGCGCGGCAAAGATGCGGCCCCCGAGCTGCAGAAGGCGCTGAACGCGGACAAGAAGACGATCGTGATCGAGTCGATTCGGTCGCTCGAGAAGATCGGCGACTTGAGCGCGGGTCCGGAGATCGCCAAGCTGCTCAACTCGAGCGACGACGACATTCAGTTCGCCGCGGCGGAAGCGGTGGGACAGTTGCGGACCAAGGAAGCGACGCGCGATCTGGTGCGGCTCGCGAAGACGAGCGGCGACAAGGACGTGCGCCGGGCGGCGCTGATCGCCCTCGCAAAGATTCCCGACAACGGCGAAGACCGCACGTTCCTGCTGTATCTGAACGACAAGGACCCGCAGATGCGCGCCGCGGCCGCCGAGGGTCTGGGCCGTGCGGGGAACAAGCAAGACTTGAAGACGTTGCAGGACGCCTTCGCCTCCGAGAAAAACGAGTCGGCGCGGCTGTCGATGGCGTTCGGGGCCGTGCTGCTGGGCGACAAGGACAAGCTGCAATACGTGGTCGACGGGTTGGATTCGTCGTTCCACCGCGGCGAGTCGCGGGCGTTCTTGACCGAGTTGGCGCGCGACCCGCAGATTCTCACGGAGCTATACAAGCCGCTGCTGTCGGGGACGCGCGATCAGAAGATCGAGATGGCCGGCGTAATCGCGCGGTCGGGAACGCGGGAAAGCGTCTCGTACCTGCAAAAGCTCGCGGCTGACCCGGAGCCGAAAGTCGCCGAGGCGGCGGGAGTAGCACTGCGCAACCTGCAGGCGCGCCTGTAAGGGCCGCCCTCACTCCGCGTAGGGCTCCAGCTTTTCCCAGTTCAACGTGACCCCGTGGCCGGGACGGTCGGGAGCAAGAGCCATGCCGTTGCCGGTCTCCAGGGTTTCGGCTTGGAAGCGGTCGAGTCCGAAGCCGTGCATCTCGAGATAGGAAGCGTTGGGAATGGCGGCGAGCAAGTGGACGTGCAGGTCGTGCACCCCGTGGGACGTGACTTTGCGGCCCTTGGACTCGGCCATCTTGGCGACCTCGAGCCACGGCGTGATTCCTCCGAGCGTCGCGGCGTCGGGCTCGGGATAGCGCACGCCGCCTTGCTCGATGAGCAGCTCGAACTCCTTTAGCGTGTGGAGATTTTCGCCCGCCGCGAGCGGCAGGCCGCTCTTGGCGGCGACGCGCTGGTGGCCGGCGAAGTCGTCAGCGGCGATCGGCTCTTCGAGCCACACCAGACCGAACTTGCTGGAGCGCCTTCCCGGCTGCGACGGCCTGGTCGACGGTCCAAGCCATGTTGGCGTCGGCCATGAGCGGAAACTCCTTGCCGAGCAGCTTGCGCATCGCCGCGACGCGCTCGACGTCTTCGTCCAGGTGCGGGCGGCCGACCTTCATCTTGATGGCCTTATAGCCTTGGCTGACGCGATCGCGGGTTTGGTCGAGGAGCTCGTCGAGCGGCAGATGCAGGTCGATGCCGCCGGAGTAGCAGCGCACGCGCGGCTCGGTTCCGCCGAGAAGGCGCCACAGGGGCTGCGATTCGCGCTTGGCGGCGAGGTCCCAGAGGGCGATGTCGAGGGCCGCGATAGCGAACGCCGCGACGCCGCCGCGGCCGACCCACGAGACGGCATGCTGCAGCAGGTCCCACTGCTTCTCGATAGGGCGCGGGTCGCGGCCGAGCAGCAGCGGGACCAGGTCGTGATGCAGCAGGGCTTCGACGGCCTTGCCGCCGCGGCCGACCGTGTAGGTGTAGCCGAGCCCTTCGCGGCCTGCGTCGTCGTAGAGTCGGGCGGTGACGAGCTGGAAGTCGGGCATCTCGCCGTGGGTCGAGTCGGAGAGCGGAGTCGGCAGCGGGATGCGGTAACAGGCCGTGCGGATGGAGTCGATCTTCATTCGAGAGTCGCTTCGCGGACCGAGAAATGATCCTCGCCGGAGAACACCATGTGGAGGGTCTTGCCGTCCGAGCTCATCCATTTTGACGGAAAGACGCAGGTCTCGCCCGGGCCGACGTCCCATTCGCCGGTGTAGAAAACCGTCGTCCACGGCCCCCAGGGCTCGGGAGCGTCGTAGACGCCGAAGCCGCCCTCGAAGCGCGTGTCGGGGCCGGGGATGACTTGGCACCAGAGATAGCGCTCGAGCCCTCTGTCATAGGTGACGGCGGAGCGGTAGGCGCGGCCGGGGTTGACGAAGACGGCGGCGCGCGCGCTTATTTCGGACGTCCAGGTCGGTTTTTGCGCTTGGTCGAGGCCGGCGAAGTACTCATAGGCCGCTTGCTCACGGATTTTGTCCTTGGGGGACGCGCGCCAGAATCATGCGGTCGGCGGCGACGTAGGCCGAGTCGTCGTCATGCGAATAGACGTAGACGTAGGCGTCGCGGGCGGCGGCGTAGTTCTTGCCGTAGTTGAGGAACGTCGGCGCGCCGAAGCTCTCGCGGAAGCGCCAGTCGGCCTTTTCCCACGTGATGCCGTGATCCTCCGACCACAGCAGCCGCGAGTTGTCGGCGTTGCGGACCCACAAATAGAGCACGCCGTCGACCATCAGGATGCCGCTGGCCTTTTCGCCCTTGGCGCCTTGGCCGACGCGCTCGCCGGACTCGGAGCGGATGTTGACGCCGCGGAAGTCGCCGGGCGCGCCGATGATCTTGGCGAGGCCGAGGCTGAGCTTCTTGTCGATCTTGGGCTCGAAACCCCAGCCGTCGCCATAGGCCGTGTATTGCGCGTCGTCGTCGGCCCAGGTCAGCGGCCAGTTGTCCGAGCCTTCGGCCTTTCTCGCGATCGACTCTTGCGGGGCCCAGGTGAGCCCTTTGATGACCTGACTCGGCGGATACGGCGCGCCCGTCGCGTTGACGATGGGGCGCAGGAACGGACCGAGACGCTCGAAGTCGGCGCCGCGCTTGTTTTCAAAGCCTTGCTTGCCGGCGCGCGTGACGACGAGGTCGAGCGACGGGATCACGACGATCAGGCTGTCGTAGAGGCCCCAGCTCCAATAGGCGTCGCGCGGCACGCCTTTGAGCGAGCCGTCGGCGTTGTTCCACCACAGCAGACCGTAGTGATTCGACGCGGCGGGATATTCCGACTCGCGATTGACGGGCAGGCCGACGATGGCCGGGTAGGGCTTGCGAGCCATGTCGATGAAGTCGGCGGGGATGACTTGCTTGTCGCCCCAGCGGCCTTCGCGCAAGTACAGCAGGCCGAGGCGAGCCATGGCTTCGACATCGGCGTGAACGCCGGAGCCGAACTCACGGCGCGGAATGCCCTCGATCTCGTGCGGGCGGTACTGGTTGTCGCGCCAGCGCAGGTCGTCACGTGAGATGCCGATGGGCGTGAAGACGCGCTCGAACAGCAGGTCCTCGAGGTCGCGGCGGTAGGCGAGCGTGAGGCAGTCGGCGAGCCAATTGGGACCGCCGTCGGAGTAGGACCACATCTTGCCGGGCGCGAACAGGATCGGCTCGTAGCCGCCGGGCTTTTCGAGACCGGCGGTGTGCGTGGCGAGGTTCCAGATTTTGGCGTCTTGCCGCCACGTGGAGGCGATCTTATTCTCGGCGGGCGGCGTGGCGTAGGTCGAGATGCAATCGATGACGGGCGTGTCGAGCGCGACCTTCTTGTCCTCGAGCGCCAAGGCGAGCACGGTCGCGCCGAAAGACTTGGTGGACGATTTGAGGTCGAACAACTGCTTGGTGTCGCCCCAGGCTTGGACGAGCTTGCCGGCGCGGATGACGACGCCGGCGCCGCCGGACGCGGTTGCGTAGTCGGCGGCCTTTTCAAGCTGCGCGCCGTCGAGGCCGACGAGAGGCGGGCGCCGCCTTTTCCCACGCGTCGCCGGGGTAGGTTTGGGCTTGCGCGATCGGCAGCGCGGCCAACACGAGCGCGAGGAGTTTCATCGGGGTGGATTTTAGCGAAAGGGCGGGACGAAGTCTGAAGGCGTACAATCGAGAGCGCCATGCCTGGACTAACTCGCCGCCAAGCTCTCGGAACCTTCGCCGCAGCCTCCGCCGCGGCTGCGGCCCCGGCCGCTCCGACCTCGAAGCCCACGTTATGCCTGTTCTCGAAGCACTTGCCCTATCTCGGCTATGACGAGCTGGCGAAGACGCTGCGCGATCTGGGCTTCGGCGGCTGCGATCTGACGGTTCGGGACGGCGGCCACGTGCTGCCCCAAAACGTTGCGCGCGATCTGCCCAAGGCGCACGCGGCGCTGAAGTCGCAGGGCATCGCCGTGCCCATGATTACGACGGGCCTGCTCTCGATCGACGACCCCGCCGCGCGCCCGACGCTCTACACGGCCGCCGAGCTCGGCGTGCCCTACTTCAAGCTGGGCTATTATCGCTACCGCGACCTCAACAAGCTCGACGAGACGCTCGCGAGCGTGAAGCGCGATCTCGACGGTCTGGTCGGCCTGGCGCAGCACGCAAAAATCCAAGGCGGCTTTCACAACCACTCGGGAACGTACGTCGGCTCGGCGATGTGGGACCACTGGCTGCTGCTGCGCGACCTCGATCCGAGCGTCATCGGCTTTTATTTCGACCCCTGCCACGCCACGATCGAAGGCGGCGTGGGCGGCTGGGAGATCGGCTTCCATCGCCTCGCCGGGCGCATCAACATGGTCGCCTGCAAGGACTTTTACTGGGACAAGGTCGGCGGCGAGTGGAAGGCCGTCATGTGCCCGCTCGGCGAGGGCAAGGTCGACTACCCCAAGTTTTTCAAGATGTTAGCCGCCAGCGGATTCAACGGCCCCATTTCGCTGCACCTCGAGTACGACATCGAAGCGCCCAACGAGAAAGCCAAGCGCGAGAAAGAACGGCAGGCGATCGAGCGCGATTTCGCCTACCTGAAGTCGGAGTTCGACAAGGCGTTCAGCTAGGGCGTCCCCCAGGCGAGGCCTCCCGTCACCAGCGAGATCACAAACAGCACCAAGAACACGACGAAGAGAACCTTCGCGATGCTCGTGGCCGTTCCGGCCACTCCGCGAAAGCCGAACGCGGCTGCGATCAGCGCCACAATCAGGAATAAGAGCGCCCAACTCAACATGGTCGATACCTCTGGTCGGTAGACTCGCGCCGGCCGGTGCTGTTACGTAAGCGCTGAGCGCGGGCTCCCCTCTACACATTAAAGTTCATAAGTTATTGATAATAAAATACTTACGCCTCAACTGGCGCCAAAGGAACCCGGGCAGTAAGCCGAGGCGATAAAATGAAAGCTTCGCCGAAGGCTGCCAGTCCATGAAAATCAATGCGATGGAGCGCTGCGACGTGGTCGTCGTCGGCGCCGGCCACTCGGGCTGCGAAGCCGCCATGGCGGCGGCGCGCCTGGGGCTTCGCGCGGCTCTGTGCACGCTCAACGCCGACCTGATCGCGCAGATGTCGTGCAACCCCGCGATCGGCGGCATCGCCAAGGGCCATCTCGTACGCGAGATCGACGCCCTGGGCGGCGTCATGGGCCTGGTCGCCGACGCCGTCGGGATTCAATTCCGGCTGCTCAACACCAGCCGCGGCCCCGCCGTCTGGTCGCCGCGCGCGCAGTGCGACAAGAAGCAATACCGCGTCGAGATGCGCCGGCTGCTCGAGCAAGAGCCGAACGTGTTGATCAAGCAGGCCGAGGTCGTCGACCTGATCCTCGAAGACACTCCCGGCGCGTCGCACCCAAAGCGTTGCCGCGGCGTGCGCCTACTCGATGGCCGCTCGATCGAAGCCGCAGCCGTTATCGTCACGACCGGGACCTTCCTGAACGGCCTGGTCCACATCGGCGAGACGACGTATCCGGCCGGCCGCAGCGGCGAGCCCGCCTCGGTTCCGCTCGGCGAGCGGCTCCGTGCGCTCGGCTTCCGCTGCGGGCGCCTCAAGACCGGCACGCCTCCCCGTCTCGACGGCCGCACCATCGACTGGGACAGGTGCGAGCCGCAGCCGGGCGACGCCGAACCGACGCCGTTCTCGTTCCGCACCGAGCGCATCGACCGCGAGCAGATCGAGTGTCACATCGTTTACACAAACGCCGAAACCCACAAGATCTTGGCGGACAATATCGCACGGTCCCCTCTCTATAGCGGTCAGATTGAAGGCATCGGCCCGCGCTACTGCCCCTCGATCGAAGACAAGATCCATAAGTTTCCCGACAAGACGCGGCATCAGATCTTCTTGGAGCCCGAGGGCCTCGACACCAACGAGGTGTACGTCAACGGCATGTCGACGTCGATGCCGATCGACGTGCAGGCCGCGATGGTCGCCTCCGTGCCGGGCCTGGACAACGCCGAGATGATCCGCCCCGGCTACGCGATCGAGTACGACTCGGTCGACGCCACCGAGCTCGATCACTCGCTCGAAACCAAGCGCATCGGCGGACTCTATCTGGCGGGACAGATCAACGGCACGACCGGATACGAGGAAGCCGCCTGCCAGGGCTTGATGGCCGGAATCAACGCCGGGCTTGCGATTCACGGCCGCGAGCCGATCGTCTTGTCGCGCACCGACGGCTATATCGGGATTCTCATCGACGACCTGGTGACCAAGGGGACCGACGAGCCCTACCGCATGTTCACCTCGCGCGCCGAGTTCCGGCTGCACCTGCGCATCGACAACGCCGACAGCCGCTTGACGCCGATCGGCCGGGCCGCGGGAGTGGTTCGCGACCAGGATTGGGCGCGTTTCGAGCACGTCGAGGCGAAAAAGGCCGCCGTCCGTCGGTTCTTGGAAGAGCACTGGCCGAATCCCGAAGACGAGCCGGCGCAGGCGTTGTTCGCAAAAATGGGCGGTGCGCCGGCGAATCGCTCCAATCTGGCCGGCTATCTGCGACGCCCGGAAGTCACGATCGACGATGCCCTGCCCCTGATTGCAAAGCATCTGGGGGCCGAGCTGCGGCGACCGGACTGGAAGGCGCTCGAGACCGACCTCAAGTATTCCGGATACCTGGAACAGCAGAAGCGTCACGTCGAGCGCCTCAAGAAGGCCGAATCGCGGCTGATCCCGCCGGATTTCGAGTTTTCGGGGCTCCCGGGCCTTTCGCGCGAGGTCATCGAGAAGATGGAGCGCGTCCGTCCGCGCACATTGGCCCAGGCCGGCCGCATCCCCGGCGTCACGCCGGCGGCCATCTCCATCCTCAACTTGCACCTGGAGTCACCGCGCCGTGAGCTCGTCGAAGCCGGCTGACCCGGCGTTTGCGGCGGCGCTGGACCGGATTCTGGCTGAGCGCTTCCCGTCCGCTGACTCGGCGGCGCGCCAAAAGCTGCTCGACCACTACCGTTTGCTCGTCGATTGGAACCGCCGCCTCAATCTGACGCGCGTGATCGCGCCGGCCGAGGCCGCCCGCAAGCATTTTGGCGAATCGCTCTTTCTTGCCGCGCACCTGCCGGAAGACACCAAAACTGTCGTAGATGTGGGCTCAGGAGCGGGTTTCCCCGGCCTGGCGCTCGCCGCCGTGCGGCCCGCGGTGCATGTGACGTGCGTGGAGTCGGTAGGCAAGAAGGCGACGTTTTTGCGCGAAGTTTCCCGCGGCTGGACGAATGTGAGGGTGCTCGATCAGCGCATCGAAGACGTTAGCGGAGAGTTCGATTGGGCGACGGCGCGAGCGGTGGCGATCGAGCCGCTGCTGCCGAAACTGGCCGAAATCGCCGAAAACATCGCATTCCTCGGCGCAGAAGACGCGGCTGGAGCCTTCACGAAGGCCTCAAACTGGCGCTTGACCGCCTGCGAGCCGCTCCCGTGGAAGGGCTCAGGCGCTCTTTTCCTGGCCGAGGTCCGCTGAATCGCCCGTCTGCGATGTTCCACGTGGAACATCCTCTCGAAGCGGCGTTTTTGATGTTCCACGTGAAACATGGGGCCGTCACCGCCGTGATACTCTGACAAATCTTGGCCCGCATCATCGCTATCGCGAATCAAAAGGGCGGCGTCGGCAAAACGACGACGTCGATCAATCTGTCCGCCTCCCTGGCGGCCGCGGATTGCCGCGTTCTGCTGGTCGACGTCGACCCGCAAACCAATACCACCAGCGGCCTCGGGTACGCCTTCGACCCACACAGATTGAGCGTCTACGAGCTGCTCACCGACGGCGCCGGCATTGATGAAGTCATCCAACACACTGAAGTCGGCGGAATGGACCTGATCCCGTCGGGCCGCGATTTGGCGGGCGCCAATGTGGAGTTGGTGGACATGGAAGGGCGCGAAATGCGGCTGAAGCGGGCGCTGGACCGAATCCGCGACCGTTACGACTTCATCCTGCTCGACTGTCCGCCGGCGCTCGACCTACTGACGCTCAATGCGCTGGTCGCCGCCGACACGGTCTTGATCCCGATCCAGTGCGAGTACTTCGCGCTCGAGGGCATCTCGGCCCTGATGGACACCGTCGACCGTATCAAGCAAGGATTGAACCCCCAACTCCGAATCGAGGGCGTGCTTTTGACGATGTTTGACGACCGCACGACGCTGACCCGCCAGGTCGCCGCGGATCTGCGCGAGTTTTTCGCCGATGAAGTGTTCAAAACGGTAATCCCCCGCAATATCCGCCTCGCTGAGGCGCCGAGCTACGGTAAACCGGTGCTCGAGTACGACTCTGCGCTCGAAAGGCGCTGAAAGCTATCTGAAGCTGGCGCGCGAAATCCTGATGCGTTCGGCGGCGAGGGCGGCTGAGCAGGCCGGGGGCGCGTCGTGAGCAAGGCCGGCCGCCGTCAAGCCCTCGGCAAAGGGCTCGATTCCCTTCTGAAGCAACGCAACTCCGCGCCGGCGGCGCCCGCGCCGGCCGAGCTGGAACCGCAGCCGCAAACAGGCGAAACGGTCCGCACGATCCCCGTCGCCAAGATCGACCCCAATCCTCATCAGCCGCGCACAATGTTCGATACGGCGGGCATCGAAGAGCTGGCGCGCTCGATCAAATCCGACGGAGTCATCCAGCCGATCTTGGTCCGCCCGCAAGGCTCGCGATTCCTGATCGTAGTCGGCGAGCGGCGCTGGCGAGCGGCGAAGCTTGCGGGACTTGCGGAGATCTCCGCGGTCGTGCGGGAGATTCCCGACGAGCAGGTCCTCGAGATCGCCCTCGTCGAGAATATCCAGCGCGAGGACTTGAACCCCATCGAGGTCGCGGTCGCGCTGCAACGGCTCTCGCAAGAGCTGCAGCTCAGCCACGAGGAGCTGGCGCAGCGCACCGGCAAGGACCGTACGACGGTCACCAACCTGCTCCGCTTGCTACGACTTCCGTCGGACATCCAGGCGTTGGTCGCCGACAAGCGTTTGACGATGGGTCATGCGCGCACGCTGCTGTCGCTCGATCACGACGAGCAGCAGCGCGAGCTCGCCGCCAACATCATCGACAAGGGTCTATCGGTCCGGCAGACCGAGCAGGCCGTGCGGACCATCCTCGAACCGCCGCAGCCCAAGGAGCGGCCGCCGGTCGATCCGAACGTCGAGGACGCCCGCCAAAAGATCGAGTTCGCCCTCGGCGCGAAGGTCACACTCGTACAAAAGGGGAAGAAAGGACGAATAGAAATCGAATACAGCTCCCAGGACGAGCTGGATCGAATCTATTCGCTCCTGACGGGCGAAGAATAGGCCATGGCGCTGATCGAGCAGCTCGAAGCCACGAAAGCGGCGACACTGCCGTATTTCGACCTCGACGAGGCCGCGCTCGAACGGCGCTACGCTCCGGGCAAGTGGTCCGTCCGCGAAATCCTGCACCATCTGGCCGACGCCGAGACGGTGCTGTTTGAACGCATCCGGCGCATCATCAGCGAGCCGCGGCAAGTAATTTGGGCGTTCGATCAGGACGCCTGGGCGTGTAAGCTGGATTACACTCAGCGACCGCTGCCGCTGTCGCGCAATCTCTACGCCGCCACGCGAGACGGCGTCATCCACTACGCGCGTCGGCATTATGAGCGGGACGGCGGCCTCGAGTTCGTGCACAGCGAAACAGGCGTCCGCACTCTCAAGGACGAGCTCGATAAGGTGGCGTGGCACAACCAAGGCCACCTCGACCAGATTCGGGCGGCCCTGGAGCAGAGCGAACCCGCTCGGAAGGTTTGAGCTTGCTACATCACCGGGCCGATGCGCCAGGGGATGAACTCGCGGTGGCCCAGCGCTTCACTAAACGTTTGCTTTCCAGAGGCGACGTCGAGCACGAAGTTGTAGATGCGCTCGCCGAGCTCGGGCAGCGTCTCGTCGCCGTCGGCGACCGTGCCGGCGTTGATGTCCATGTCTTCATCCATGTACTTGCCGGTCTTGGAGTTGGAGGCGACTTTCACGACGGGAATGGTGGGGAAGCCGAAGCAGCTTCCGCGGCCCGTGGTGAACAGACAGACGTTCGCGCCGCCCGCCGCCAGGCCGGTGACCGACGTCGGGTCGTAGCCGGGCGTGTTCATGAAGACGAAGCCCTTCTCGGTGATGCGTTCGGCGTAGTCGTAGACCGCCGTCAGGTTCGAGCGGCCCGCCTTGGCGACGGCGCCGAGGGACTTTTCGGCGATGTTCGTGAGGCCGCCGGCTTTGTTGCCCGGCGACGGGTTCGAGTCGAAGGTCGGCGCGTCCTTGAAGCGCGCGACATAGTCGAGGTACCACGCGACCATCGCCAGCAGCCGCTCGCCCACCTCGCGGCTGACCGCGCGTTGGGTCAGCAGGTGCTCGGCGCCGTAAATCTCGGTCGTCTCGGCAAGGCAGGCCGTGCCGCCTTGCTTGACCAGCAGGTCGGAGAAGTAGCCGACGCCCGGGTTCGCCGTGATGCCGGAAAACGCATCCGAACCGCCGCACTCGAGCCCGGCGACCAGCTTCGACGCCGGCGACTCCACCCGCTCGAAATTTACCGACCTGTTCGATGAGCTCCCAGGCGGCCTTGACCGAATCCGCGACCGCGTGCCGCGTGCCGCCGCTCTCTTGCAGGGTGAAGCCCTTGCGCGGCGCTTTGCCCGCCGTCACGTCCGGGCGCATGTAGTAGCTGACCTGATTGACCTCGCAGCCTAGGCCGACCATGACGGCCGCCGCCACGTTGGGGTGATCGGCCAGCCCGTCGAGGGTGCGCCGCAGCAGTTGCGTGTCGGGACCTTCGGCCTGGCCGCAGCCGTCGACGTGCGGAAACGCCACCACGCCGTCGATGCCGCTGCCGGCGAGCGACTCGTTGCGGAAGGCGGCTTCGACCTTTTCGGTGGCGTAGGCGGCGCAGTTGCTGGCGCCGACGATGGCCACGTAGTTGCGGGTGCCGACGCGGCCGTCGGCGCGCGGATAACCCATGAAGGTCGCGCGCGCGAGCTTCGGGATCTCCGGCATGTCGGTCAGGTTCGTGCTGAAGGCGAAGTCGCGATGGCCGATGTCGAACAGCAGGTTGTGCACGTGGACCAAGTCGCCGGGGTGAATCCGTTCCTTGGCCTTGCCGATGTCTTCGCCGTACTTGTAGACCGAGGACCCGGCCGGCACGTCCGCCACCGCGAGCTTGTGACCGGCGCCGATCGATTGGCGGGTGCGGATCCGGCGGCCTTCGAACTCGATTTCGGCGTCGGCGGGCAAAGGCGCGCGCGCGACCACGACGTTGTCTTTCGGGTGCAGCCGGATGAGGGGTTGATCGGGAATGACGGACGGACCGAGGGTAACCAACGACATGAGTAGTTTTCTCTGAGTTTCTAGAGGCGCGCGGCGAGCGCGCGGCCGATGGCGAGCAGGTCGGCGGTCTCCCGCTCGCTGAATTCGTGTTCCCGAACCGTGGCGACGCCGAGGGCTCCAACCGCCTTGCCGCCGGCCATCATGGGCACGCAAATCGAGCCTTTGACGCCCGTTTCGCGGGCCTTCGGGCGCGCTTGGCCGCTCGAGTCGGTCTGCAAGTTGCACATGTCGACCGGCTCGCCGCGCTCAACGGCCAGGCCGGCGATGCCCTTGCCGACGGGAATCCGCTCGATGAACGGCAGCATGTCTTCGGGGATATGGCCGGCCCAGGCGCGTAGGTGGAGCATCCCGTCGTCGCCCAAAGTGTGCAGCGTACCGGTGTCGACGCCGAACAGCTCCAGCGTCAGGGCCAATGCCTGATTGGGGTCGTCGGCGGCCGCGACGACTTTATCGATACCGGTATCCAATGACGAAATCCCGCCTTCTTGCTCATTCTCCCACAAGGCGCCTTCAGCCCAAGGGCAGGTTGTCGATGAGGCGTACGCCCCCGAAGCGGACCGCGGCGGCGATTCGCGCCGGACGATCGACCGTGACCAGCGGCTCCAGAGTCGCGGCGTCTACGACGGCAATGTATTCGGGGCGCGACAGCGGCTCGGAGTTGATCACGGCCCGCGCGGCGTTGACGAGCTCGGCGGCTTGCGACTCGCCGCCGGCGTGCAGCCGTTGCGCGGCGCCGAGGCCGCGGTAGACGCACACCGCCGCTCGCCGCTCCCGCGCGCTCAAGCGTTGGTTGCGGGAGCTCAGCGCCAGCCCGTCCGGCTCGCGGACGGTCTCGACGCCCACGACTTCGAGCGGAAAATCCAAGTCGCGGACCATGCGCCGAATCACGGCGAGCTGCTGGTAGTCCTTTTCGCCGAAGTAGACGCGGTCGGGCTCGACGATGTGGAAGAGCTTGGCGCAGACGGTCGTGACGCCCCGAAAGTGTCCCGGCCGGGTGGCGCCGCAGAGGCCCTCGGTCAGCTTCTCGACCTCGACAAAGGCGAGGCCGGGTTGCGGGTAAACTTCTTCCGCTGACGGCGCGAACAGCCAGTCAACGCCCGCTTCGGCGCAGACGGCGAGGTCGGCCGCGAGCGATCGCGGATACTTCTCAAAATCCTCGGCCTGATTGAACTGCGTCGGGTTCACGAAGAGACTGACGACGACGCGATCGCATTCGCGCGCGGGCGCGACCGATCAGGGCCTTATGTCCCTCGTGCAGCGCCCCCATCGTGGGCACGAGCCCGACGGTTTGTCCCGCGCGGCGCACAGGCCCGACCGCCGCGCGGACGGCGGCGATCGTTTCGAGCGTGCGGGTCTTCACGGGCGGTCCTTGGCGGGAAAGCGGCTCTGGCGGACATCGTCGGCGAACTCGCCGACGGCGCGGATGATGTCTTCGCCGATCTGCGCGTAGGTCTTGGCGAAGGGCGGCGCGGAGTCGTAGAGGCCCAAGATGTCATGGGTGACGAGCACTTGTCCGTCGCAGCCCGCGCCGGCGCCGATGCCGATGGTCGGAATCTCGAGCGCCCGGCTGACGCGCTCGGCGAGATCGCCGGGAATCGACTCGAGCACCACGGCGAACGCGCCCGCGCGCTGGAGCGCCGCGGCGTCCGCGAAGAGCGCCTCGGCGTCTTCGGGGGTCTTCGCCTGCTTGCGGAATCCGCCGAGTTGGTGGAACGACTGCGGCGTCAGCCCCAGATGTCCCATCACGGGAATGCCGACTTCGGTGATGCGGCTGACGACGTCGACCACGCTGCGCCCGCCTTCGAGCTTGACCGCCGCCGCGCCGCCCTCCTGGATCAGGCGCCCTGCGTTGCGAACCGCCTCGTCGACGCCGGTCTGGTAGGTGAGAAAGGGCAAGTCGGCGACGACCAGCGGCCGCCGCACGACGCGGCTCACCGCGCGCGAGTGGTAGATGACGTCGTCAAGAGTGACGGGGAGCGTGGTGTCGTGACCCTGCACGACCATGCCGAGCGAATCGCCGACCAGCAGCAGGTCGACGCCGGCCATTTCGAGCAGCCGCGCCATGGCGGCGTCGTAGGCCGTGAGCATCGCGATCTTGCGCCCTTCGCGTTTCCAGCGGCGCAGATCCGGTGCGCGAACAGGGCGCTCCAGAGCAACTTCCACGCTTTAAGTGTAGGTCGCGCGCGCCGGGTTCGGCTCACGCGAGACTATTGGGTAGTGTCTCAGTTTGGCCCCGGATGACGGGTTCACGCCTTCGGGTGGCATGGGATACTCACCGGGCCTTTGGTCTGATCCGCGAACGCCATCCATAAGAACCTCGTGGAGCTTCAAGACGAGCCGCAACGAGAGAGGCAGGTCCCCTAGGACGCCATCCTGGCGTAGACGAAGGGCGCGACCATAGTTGAAAACTTCCCGGTAGGGATTGATTGGATCGTTCTCCGACGTTGGATACCTCGGGTCCGCTTGAAAGAGGGCCTGCTGCACAGCTAACAACGGACGGCCACGACGTCTATGTGAACGCCGTCGCCGAAGCGTTCCGGGGCCAAGTCGATTACGCTCAACTGGTCAAGATCTACGGCAAAGACAACAGCGAACCAGATACTCGCTACAGCCCTGCGAAGTGCAACGGCGCGAAGAAGGAATCACGGTTCGGCAACCCCGATCCGGCGCATGTTTCAACCAGCTACATAGAGCGGGCCAACCTCACCATGCGGATGGGGATGCGACGATTCACTCGCCTGACGAATGCCTTCTCAAAGAAGGTTGAGAACCACGCGCACGCCGTAGCGGTCCACATGATGCACTACAACTTCGTAGGTAGTCGCTGCGAGTTACCCCGGCGATGGAAGCAGGCGTGTCGGATCACGCCTGGTCGCTGGAAGAGATGATCGGACCGCTAGACGCCCCGGCGAGTGATAGACTCTAAGGCTATACGAGACCTGCGCTCCTCGGGAGCGGTATGCAACGCGGAAACTCACGCTTGAGGAGGCGGCGCATTCGGGAGAAGAAGATGGTCTTACCCTACACGATCGATATATCCGATGAACGGCTCGCCACCATTAGGGCGAAGGTCGAGGCGTACGATTGGAGCCAGCTTCCCGACGCAGGGGGCTGGATGGCGGGGGTCGGGGTCGATGACCTGAAACGCCTCGTCGCGTACTGGCGAGACGCCTACGATTGGCGCAAGGTCGAGCGCCGCCTCAACCAGCTTCCTCACTTCACGACCGACGTCGAGGGTGAGCGGTTACACTTCGTCCATGTACGGGGCGATGGCTCCAAACCACCGCTTCTTCTTCTCCACGGCTGGCCGGGCTCATATCTTGAATTTGAACGTCTGCTCGATCCGCTTGCGGAAGATGGGCACGACGTCGTAGTCCCCTCGCTTCCAGGCTTTGCCTTCTCCAGGCCGATCACCGGCATCATAGGCCCGCGTCGGGCCGCCGACCTCATGCACGCGCTAATGGTCCAGCTGTTCGGGCAATCGCGCTACTTCGTCCAAGGCGGGGACTGGGGAGCCGCTATCGCGAGTTGGATGGCGTACAAGCAACCCGACGCGTTGCTCGGCTTCCACATCAACATGGTCAACGTCCTCGCCGAGGATGCGACTCCGACGACCCCCGAGGAAAAGGATTTGATCTCTAGGCGCGCGGTAATCCTCGACTGGGAAACCGGGTACAACCACGAGCAGGAGACCCGTCCGCAGACGCTCGGGGTAGCGATGGCCGACAGTCCGGTTGGGGCGGCCGGCTGGATACTCGAAAAGTTCGGCAAGTGGGCGGATCTACCTACGACTGTCGACGGCAACCCGGACATTTGGAGCAAGTTTTCGGAGGAGCAGCTGCTCACCAATATCATGCTGTATGTTGCGCCATCGTCGGTTGTAACCGCGACCTGGATTTATCACGGCAAGCGTCTGGAGAGCTCGCAGACATTTCCCGCTGGCACCCGCATCCGGGTGCCGGCCGGCGTCGCGGCCTTTCCTGATCCCGTGTTTCTGCCACCGCCGCGCTCGTTTGCCGAGAAGACCTACAACATTGTTCATTGGAGCGAGATGTCGTCGGGTGGGCACTTCGCTGCCTTGGAACAGCCCGACCTGATGCTCGCCGACCTACGCGCGTTCGTCTCCACCATAGCGGGAGGCGGCTTCCATGAATGAGCACGCGGTGAGAAGCGTCGAGACCGACGTGCTCCGGATCGCCTATGTCGAGCACGGGCCAACCGATGGCTGGCCGGTAATCCTTTCGCACGGCTTCCCGTACGACGTGCATTCTTATGATGAAGTCGCTTCGATCCTGGCGCGATCAGGAGCGAGGGTCATCACCCCATATACACGCGGGTTCGGCCCAACCCGCTTCGTTTCCGATGATGTCATGCGGAGCGGGCAGCAGGCTGCCCGCGGCCGCGACATCGTACAGCTGGCCGATGCTCTGGGGCTGGAACGCCCGATCCTCGGTGGTTTCGATTGGGGAGGCAACGCGTCCTGCGTGGCAGCAGCGCTGTGGCCAGAACGCATTGGCGGCCTCGTATCATACGCGGGCTACGACGTGATCGATGTGAGTCGACAACGGCATCCGGTCGCACCATCGCTTGAGCGCGTGTTTTGGTATCAGCATCTCTTTCAGACCGAACGTGGGCGTGAATGCTTGACAGAACACCGGCGCGAACTGTGCCGGATGCTGTGGAGCGAATGGTCCCCCGGCTGGCAATTTGATGAAGCGACGTTCGCTCAGTCCGCGGTTGCCTTCGAAAATCCCGATTTCGTGGAAGTCGTGATCCACTGTTATCGCAGCGTCTTTGGCCTAGAGGCGGGCGACCCTGCGTTGCAACGGTTCGAAGACCACCTGGCGCAGAAGCCCACGGTGAAGGTGCCGACGGTGACGATCGACGGCGCGACCGACCCGCTCAAGCCGGGGGGGACCGCAGAGCACGCCCGCATGTTTGTCGGGCTGCATGAACACCGCGTCGTCGATGCGGGACATAATCTCCCGCAGCAGGCGCCCCAGCCCTTCGCCGACGCGGTATTCAAGGTTCGTGATTGGTTCCTTCTGGAAAGATACACCGATGATGAACTCGGGCAGCGCTAGCGTTTCGCGTGTAATCAGCGTCGGCGAGCACGCCTTCAGAAAAGTCGGGGACAGATGAGATGAGACGGCTGGCTCACCTTGAGCAGCGGCAAGCTGCAGGACGCACTCTCGAAGAGGTGCGACGGATCTTAGAACTCTGATTGCTCCGTCGAGGAAGGCGTTGGCACATTCGTAATGCCATCTAAGCGGCATGAGAACTAACGCGATCTTCCGAATCGATCACGTGGGCGGGAGTGGGCGTTCTGATTGCTCTTGCTTGGGGATACTATTTTGCTGGGGCGGCGAAGGCTTTGCCCATCGCCCCCAATGTACGCACGCTGGCAGAGTTGACGCAGCCCGCCGTTACGGCCTTGCTATCCCTTGATCCGGCTTCTCATATCGGGCTTTATAGCGGCGCGTTGCTTAACGCGGCGACGTACGCCCTTTTCGGTTTGCTCCCGACAATCCGTAGACCCTACCGCCGCTCAGTCGCGAACTAAAAACTCTCCGCGCTCAAACTGAGACACTACCGACTATTGCGACCGCTGCAGCCAAACGCTCGCGTCGATCGTGACGCCGGCGGCGTTGGACTGATCGGTGAGCGCGCGAATCGCCGCGGCGCGCTTGGCGAAAGCCTTGCTTTGGCGTTTGAGGCCCTGCGCCAGCGCCGCGCTCGCCAGGTGACGGAGCGTGACCGCAACATCGGGGTGATCCGGACCGATAGACGCCTCTTGGAGTTCCAGAGCCGTGCGCAGCAGACCCTCGGCTTGGTCGATATTTCCGATCGAGAGATAGGCGCGTCCGAGATTCGTGAGCGCCGCGGCGCGATGCTGCGCTTGGCGGGGATCGTCGCCGTACTCGGCCAACGCCTGTTCGAGCAGCTCAATCGCACGGTTCGGGCGCTGCGTCTCGATGGCGACCACGGCCAGCCCGTTACGGCACAGGGCCGCCTCGGGGCCGGCGGAACCGGAATGCCGCGGTGCTCAGGAGCGCTTCGACGCCGCCCTACATTAATGAGTTCGTGGATCTGCTGCGGCGCGAGGGCGAGCCTTAGCGACTAGCCTTCGCCGCCGATGAGAATCGCAGCCGCATGGAAGGCGCCGTAAACGGCCAAGACGAATAGGACCGCCAGAGCCAGATTCTCCCAGAAATTGTTTTTCTGGTCAGCGCCGATATATTTCGAGCTGGCGGTAATGCGCCAGATCCCGCCCGCCAGCAGCGGCAGCAGGACGACCTGGGCGCTGTTGGCGGCAAGCGTCAGCGTGACGAAATCGGGCATCCCGGGCAGCGTCCAGATCAACGGCGACGCCAGGCACCATACGGCGATGCGGCGATACATGGGGTCGTTCAAGTAGTCGTGCGACGTCGGGCGCGCCTTGTTGCGCCACCACAGCCAGGCGTGGCTGCCGAGCGCCGCGAGTCCGGCCGCATGTCCCACGACCGACGTGAAGACGGCGGAAAAAATCCCCGAGTAAAACAGCAGTCGTCCGGAGGGTCCCAGCACGGTGCTGAGCAGGTTGGGCAAATCTTCGAGCTGGCGGATCTGCTTATCGGGGTAGAGCAGCTCGGCGCCGAGGATCCACACCGCCAGGTTGAGGATGATCATCACGATCACGCCCAGCAGCAGGTCGTAGACCTGCACCCGGCGATATTGCGGGCCCCGCCATCCTTTTTCTTCGAGGAAGTAGGGGTAGACCAGGTTCATGAACGAGCCGCCGACCGCGCCGATCATGGCAAGCGCGACGGTGACGGCGCCGAACGCGCCCTGCTGCCCCGGGATGTGCCAGCGCGTCAGGCCGAGCGCCACGTCCGACACGCTGAAGCCCACCCAGACGGCCGAGCCGACGAACGAGATCGACAACACGGCCAAGAAGATCTTGAAAACCCACTCGAGCGGCTGATAGCCGCCCACGATCACCAGCACAAAGGCGATCGCGTTGCAGAGAATCGCCCAGGCCCACAGCGGGCCGAAGCCCGACACGTTGCGGCAGACTTCCGCCACGCCCACCGTCATGTACGACTCGTAGACATGCCCCATCCCGACGGCGCCGATGAACAGAACCGGCGCATACAGCGGGTGCAGGCGAACGAGGCCGTCGAGCACGCTTTCGCCGAATTGGTTGCAGAGCTGGTAGCGCCCGATCAGCGACACCAGGATGAAGCGCATGAAGACGGCGACGACCAGCACCCACAACAGCGCGTAGCCGTAGTTCGCGCCGGCGACGCCCATATCGACCACGTCGCCGGCGCCGAGCCAGGTGAGCACGACGACGATGCTGGGGCCGAAGGCGCGCACGAATTCGCCGAACGAATGCGGCACCGGTGGAGCGGGCTTTTCGATTTGGATGTTCGCCATAGGCCGCTCGCGCGACAGACAAGTCTACAACACGAGCGGTCGAATTGAACCGCGAGGCGCGGCGCCCGTGAGCGGATGTGCATCCCTTCGATCCCGGTATACTTGCTTGAGCGGAATCGCTTGCCGGTTGAGAGACGACACACTGGTTTCGGTCTACTTCGCCAAGGAGTATTCGGCGAACGCAGAGGCTGAGGTCTTGCGTTCGTTGCTGGCGTCGGCGGGCATCGAGAGCGTCATCCGTTGGACGCCGCCGACCTTTCAAAATTCCGGCGGAGTGTCGCTGCTGGTGCTTTCGTCGCAGCAACGAGACGCCGAACAGATCATCCGCGAAGCGCAATCAGAGGAGTACATGGCGGACCAAGAACATTCGCAAGACGATTTCGTGACCGTTTTCAGCTCGGGCAATCACGACGCCGAGGCGGAAGCGGAGACGGTTCACAGCGTACTGGAGTCGGCGGGCATCGAGTCCGTGATTGTGCGCGAGAACGTGCAGGAGCTGCCTACGGGCGGCGTCGAGGTCCGCGTGCTCGAGCACGACGCCGAAGAAGCGCGCAACGTCATCGCAGCGGCGCAGCAGGCCGGCGGCGAATGAACCGCCGCACTCTTCTGATCTTTCTGTGCATCGGGCTGCCCTTTGTCGGGCTGCTCGGCTGCGGCGGACCGTCGCGCCCGCGGCTGATCGTGCTGGTGGCGGTCGATCAGATGCGGGCCGACTACCTGACGCGCTTCAAGGACGAATACCAAGGCGGGTTCAAGACGCTGCTCGACCACGGCGCGGTTTTCAACAAGGCGGCCTACCGCCACGCCGTGACCGTGACCGCCGCGGGCCACGCCACGATCTCGACCGGCATGCACCCCTCGCACACGGGGATGGTCGGCAACACCTGGTATGACTTGAGCGCGGGTAAAGAGGTGAACTGCATCGCCGACGGGGCCTACGAACCGGTCGGCGGCCCGGGCCGCAAGGCGTCTCCGACGCCGCTGCTCGAGAAGACGATCGGCGACCGTTTGAAGGAAGCGCACCCCGCATCGCGGGTTTACAGCGTCTCGTGGAAGGATCGCGCCGCTATTTTGATGGCGGGCCGCGGCGCCGATGCGGCGTTTTGGTTCTCTGACGCGTGCGGCTGCTTCATCACCAGCAGCTATTACCAGAAGACGCCGCCCGACTGGCTCACCGCTTTCAATGACCGCAAGCTGGCCGACACCTACGCGGGCAAGAGCTGGGAGCGGCTGCTCGACGACGCCGCGCTCTACGACAAATTATCCCGCGAGGACGATTTCGAGTCCGAGCGGCCGGACAGCGTCTTTCCGCACCAACTCCCGGCGACCGCGGAGGCCGGCTTGTACGATGCGCTGGGCCGCACGCCGTTCAACGACGAACTGATCCTCCAAGCCGCCTTGTCTCTGGTGGACGCTTATGAGCTCGGCGCGGACGACGAGCCGGACGTGTTGGCCGTCAGCTTTTCAGCCACCGACTTGATCGGGCACCGCTATGGGCCCTTCAGTCAAGAGGCCATGGACAACGACTTGCGGCTGGATCGCACCTTCGGCAAGCTCCTGGACGGTCTGGACGAGCGCGTCGGGCTGGAGCATGTGGCGCTCGCGTTCACCGCCGATCACGGCGCGGTTCCGGCGCCCGAGGACGCCAAGCACGCTCCGGCGGGGGCGCGGCGCATCCTCAGCGAGGACATCGCGAAGATCGTCGACGAGGCGGTCCGCAAGCGCTTCCCCAAGGCGACGAAGGTTGTCGCCTCGATCAACACGGGCAATGTCTACCTGAATCTGGACGCCCTGTCGGACGTGGGCATCGCGCGCGATCCTGCGGAACAGGTCGCGAAGGAAGCGCTGCTCGAGCAGGACTGGGTGGAAGAGGTTTTCATCCACGCCGACATGCTCGACGAAAGCAAGCCGTCGGAAGGCTTCCTCGGCCTCTACCGCAACTCGTTCTTCGCGCGCCGCAGCCCGCATCTGTTCGTGCGGCTGTGCGAAGGCTGCTATCCGGGGGCGCTCCCCGGCACAGGACACGGAAGCCCCTACCTCTACGACCGCGCGGTCCCCGTCGTCTTCCTGGGGCCGGCGTTCAACAGCGGCGAGTATGACGCCGAATCCGGCCCGGAAGACATCGCCCCGACGATCGCGAAGACCGTGGGGATCGATATGCCTGTCGAGCCCGACTCTCGGATCTTGAGCGAGGCGCTCCGCGGCCAGTCAAATTAGTTACTTACGGTCCGGATCCCCCATTTGTTAAATGCGGCGGGCGGGCTTTCCCCGCGGGGATCGCTATGCTAATCTGCGGTCACTTCACCCGCAGAGGGGGATAAATCTATGATCGGGAAAGTCTTCTCCTTTCTCGCGTTGAGCTTTGCGCTCACGTTCAGCGCGGCGGCTCAGCAAGGCGGCCAAACCGGCGGCAATCAAGGCGGCGGCAACCAAGGCGGCGGCAACCAAGGCGGCAACACGGGCGGCGGTAATCAGGGGGGAGGCACTCGAGGCGGCCAGACCGGCAACCAGGGCAACCGCGACCCCTTCGGCGGTCAGCAGCAACAACAGATCCCGCAATACCGCCCGATTTACTTGTCGGGCAAGGTCGTGATGGATACCGGCGAGGTTCCGCCGGAGCCGGTAGTGATCGTCCGCGTCTGCAACGGCCAGAACTACCCCGAGGGATACACCAACTCGAAGGGCACCTTCAGCTTCGAAGTCGGCGGCGACCCATCGGCGGCGCTCAGCGACGCCAGCGTCGGGAACATGGGCCAAATGGGCGCCGGCGGGCGCTTCGGCGCGGGTGTCGGCGCGACCGGCGGTTCGTTCGGCAATGCGGGCGTCAACGACAGCATGATGGGCGTCGACATGACGGGCTGCGAGATTCGCGCCCAGTTGCCGGGCTTTCAGTCCGATTCGCTCCAGCTCGGACGGCGGCGGCCGCTCGACAATCCCGATATCGGCGTGATCGTGCTGCACAGCCTGGGCGGCGTGAAGAAGGAGTCGATCGTCAGCGTGACGACGCTCGAGGCGCCCGACAAGGCGCGGTCGTCCTACGAGAAGGGGATGCGCGAGCTCAGCAAGAAGGGCGGCAATCTCGAAAAGGCCGTCAAGGAGCTCGACAAGGCCGTCGAGCTCTATCCGAAATTCGCCGCCGCGTGGTCCGCTCTGGGCACGGCGCGCATCAAGATGGGCGACATGCCGGGCGCGACCGACGCCCTCGAAAAAGCGATCGCCGCCGATCCCGACTATCTAAGGCCCTATCCCGAGCTGGTTCAAATTTCAGTGCAGAACAAAGATTGGCAGCGAACCTCGGAGTTGAGCGACGCCATGCTAGCCCTCAACCCGGGGCAGACCCAGGTCCGCTACTACAAGGCCGTCGCGAATTTTAGCCTTGGCAAGAGCGAAGCCGCCGAAGCCGCCGCGCTCGAGATCCAGCAGCAGCAGGACGCCGATCAATACCCGCAGACGCACCAGATGCTGGGCATGATCGCGGGGCAGCGCGGTCAGTTTGAAAACGCCGCCAAAGAGTACCGGCGCTATCTCGAGCTCGCTCCAGAGGCCGGGTCCGCAGAGGGCATCCGCAAGCAGCTCCACGAGTGGGAAGAGCTGGGCGTGATCAAGTCGGCTGAGGTCGCCGACGCCAAGAAGTAATCGAAGACCGCTCCCACACGAGTGTGTGTGAAAACGAGATGCTCGTGTTGAGCCCCTAAGGGCGGAGCGGAATCCGGGGATCGACTGGACCGAAAGTGGAAAGATTATCTGGGTGGCGTTTTGAACCCCGGGTTCCGCTACGCTCCACCCCGGGCTATCGATTGCTTCGTCCTCCGGACGAGGTCGCGCCGGCGTTTTCACACAGACTCTCACGGGCGCGGCTCTGTGTCGGTTGCGCGAGCGCCGTGACAGCCTCAGATCGGCCTAGGTTTCCTCGTCGACGTAGGCGACGTGGCGGAACAGGCCGCGCGCCTCGAATGATGCGCCCAAAGCTCCAACGATGATTCCCATCGCGGCGACAAAGCCCGCCAGCAGCAGGTAGTGCCGAAACAGGATATGCCCGTGGATCGAGGCCGCCCAGCCGTTGAGCAGGTCGCGGCTAAAGATCGTTTTGCTCAGCGCCAGCGTGATGAGGAAAAGCATCAGATAGGTGGTCGCCATGCCGATCACCACCGCCATCGCTATCGAGATGCGCGTGACGACGGTCTGCTCGGTGAGCCGCTTCTTCTGGCGGCGCATCAACAGGCGCTGCCGCTTGACCACGTAGAAGCTTGTCCCTAGCAGCGCGACTCCCGAGAGAACTCCGACGCTCAACGGGGTCTGACTCATGCCCAGGTCCCACGCCTCGGCGGTAATGAGCAAGACGACCAACGTGGAGCAAGCGGCGGTCGTCAAGCGGTTCAGGTAATACGGGAACATCCAGGGCCGAATGTCGAGCACGGCGCCGAGGATGTCCATGCGGTTGTGCCACATCGTCCGCAGATAAAACTTGAAGGCGCCGGATTGGCGCTCTTCGGGCCGCTCTTCCATGCGCAAGTCGGCGACGTCGCGCAGCTCCTCCGCGAGCCTTTCGCGGGTGTGCTCGCCGAACGCCATCGGCCGATCGAGATCCGTGACGGTATCGAAGTTGAACATGAAGTCGCCGGGATCTTCGGAGTGGTCGACGTCGTTGAGGTGCCCGAGCAGGTGCAGCGCCAACGCGCTGATGCGCTGGGCGAGGATCCTGATGCGCTCGCGTTCGCTCACCGAATCGTCGAAGCGCTCGGGGTCGAGGCGCGCGGTCGAGATCACGGCGACCCCCGCCGACTGCGCGGGCGTGGCGAGCGCATAGGGGCGGAAGTAGCTGTTCAGGTCCGATTCGGTCACCACGAAGCAGAAGTCCCAGCCCCCCAGGTCGCGCTCGGCCATCCCGGCGTCGATCAGGTCGGCCGGCTGGACGGTCAGCGTGGTGACGAGCTCTTGCCGCCGGATCAGCGGCATACGCCAGCGGAACTGCGGGAATTCCTCCTGCAGTTGCTCGAGCACGCGCTGGCGAGCGACCCGCGCGCCCTGTTCGTCGGCGGTGTCGAGCGGCTCGGCGAGCACCCAGCCGACGACAACAGCGGGATCGTGGGCGGGCTGCGCCGCTTCGACGGGAGCGGGATCGGCCATCGCCAAATCATTGTCGCGAAAACCAATGGCGGATTGGCGGAAAGGCTCGCAGTCGGCGGAAGGCGTAGTCCATACGTACTACTCGCCGTAGGTCGTTGGCCCTAATTTGGTTTCAATTCAGTCCCCAACTATTGCTACTGTCAATCCCTATCTGTAGTCTGAATCGATTGATAGGCGGTAATTAAGTACTTCGCCTTAGTTTCGGCATTCCACCGGTCGGACTTCCGCCGGCCGGCTTCGATCTCGGGGAGGAGATCCTACATGTCTGCATCACGGGTATATCTTGCTACCATCTGCGCCGCCCTTTTACTGGCGGCGCCCGCCGCGCAAGCGGCGACATTCGATTTTCTGGCCGCGGGCAACGCCGACGAACACGGGGCCAACCCGATCGTTCTGCTGGACTCGGGCATCACGGTGACGGCGACAGGCCGCTCGCTCGACAACACTTCGACGTACTACGCGTACCTGGACAGTGACAACTCCGGGCTTGGCGTCTGCAAAGCTCTAGGCGGATCCGGCGGGGATCAGTGCGTTCCGAACGACGACGACAACGTGACGATCGGCGAGGTTCTGGATCTGTTGTTCAGCAATCCGGTTCAGATCACCGCGATCAGCTTCCGCGACGGCGAGCACAACACGACTTTCGTTGACGGGTACGACGGAGCCGCTACCGTCGATCCTCTCGCTATTCCCACTCTCGTCGCCGCGTTCGGCACGAGCTTCGACCCTGAGAATCCGACGAGTCTGATCGGCCTCATGGGAACCAACTTCCAGTTCATCTCCAACTCGACCATCGTCGGCACGGAGAATCCATATCCCACTCGGCAGTTCTACATCAGCTCGATTACCGTTTCGCCCGTCCGCGATTTGCCGGGCGTTCCCGAGCCCGGCACGATTTGCCTGTTCGGGTTGGGCCTCGCGGCGCTTGGCCTGCGAAGCCGTTCGAGAAAGTAGCTGGAGTTCTTGGCGCAACTGCCACAACCCGAAGCCCGCTCGGCGCATTCGAGCGGGCTTCGTCGTTTCAGTCCGAGGCGCGGCTGCGAACGCGTCGACATCCGTTGGGCCTTGCGGGCCGCGATCACCCGAGCATGGAGGCATTGGCCCGGAGGGCGGGCTCGGGCGTCACCGCCTAGCGGCTATTCGGCTTCTTGCTCGATCTTCAGATCCAGGCCGAACACCTCCGCAAACACCTCGCCGTGCTGCTCCGCGGCCCACTGCTCGAGGGCGGCGTCTCCTGAAGTGCGAATCACGAGGGTGACCTGACCGGAGTCGATGCTCGCTTCCACCGCTTCGACGACTTGTCGATGGCTGCGGTCGAGACTGTCGGCGATACGAAGGAGAGGGATGAGCCGGAGCAGAGCGGCCTGCTGTTCGGGGCCGAGCTGGGCAAAGTTCTCTTGATTCGCCTTGGGCATGTTTTTGCGGTGGTAGCGGCACAAGTTGGCGACCAAGAAGCGTTCGCTGTTCTTGAAGCCCGGCATATCGGCGTTGGCGACGATGTAGAGCGAGTGGCGATGGTGGCGGGTGTCGCTGATGAAGTGGCCGACGTCGTGGAGATAGCCGGCGGCTTCGAGCAGGGGGCCGTACGCCGAATCCAGCTTGTGAAGCGGCCGCAGTCCGCTGAAGAGCCGCCCCGCCAGCTTGGCGGTCCGCTCGGCGTGCTCGGGGGACACTCCGCAGCGGACGGCGAGACGGTAGACGGTCTGGCGCTGGTCGGCGCCGAGCGAAGGGCGGTCGAGAAAGGCCGCCCGCGCGGCCAGGTCGGCGATGACGCCGTCGCGGACTCCGGCGCGCGAGTACAAGCAGCTCTCGATGCCAAGGGTTTCGAGGATCAGCGCGAGCACTCCGGCGCCGGCGACGATAATCTCGGCGCGGCGGGGGCCGATGCCGTCGACGGCGCGACGCGCGCGGAGGTTTTGACTCGAGAGCGTCTCATACAGCTCGCGGATCTCGGCGGTCCGGACGCTCATGCGGTCGGCCTCGGCCCCGTCGGCGGACGATAGGCGGCGGACGGCTCGCACGACGGCGGCGGCGGTGGCGGCGGTGACGATGACGCGGTCAGACGATTCGTACCGGATTTGGCGGCCGAGCGGGGCGAGCTTTTCACGCACGTATTCCGAGAACTGTTGCAGCGCTCTGCCTCTGGGCGGGTCCTCGGCGAAAAACATCTGAGTGAGCCGCACCGCGCCGAGGGGCTTGGAGAGGGCGTTGACAACCTCGCCGCCGCGGCTCTCGATGATCTCGGCGCTGCCGCCGCCGATGTCAATGATGATGCGGCCCTCGGCGGCGGGCCACTGGCTCTGGACGCCGAGGTGAATCAGCCGGGCTTCTTCCCCGCCGGAAATGATTTCGGGTTGAACACCGCCGAGGGCGAGCTGCGAGCGCAGGAGAAATTCTTCCTGGTTGCGCGCGTCGCGAATCGCGCTGGTGGCGACGGCGCGGAACGCGGCGACCTCTTGAGCGCGCAGGCCGTCGGCCATGCGGCGCAGCACGCGGGCGGTTTGATCCATCGCCGCGGCGCTGACGACGCCCTGCTGGAAGACGGATTCGCCGAGGCGCGTGACTTCGCGATCCTCGGCAAGCGGCTTGGGCGGTTCACCGGGGCTGACGTCGGACGCCTGCATGCGGATGGAGTTGCTGCCGATGTCGATGGCGCCGTAGCGAGGCAAAGTTCATTCTAATGGGACAGGCTTCGGCGCACGGTGGACGAAGCTTTGATGCTGGCGCGGATCGTTTCGACAATGCGCGCGTAGGCGACCGCGACGTTGAGGCCGGGGCGCTTGACACCATCTGCTCCTATTTGATAATAATTATCGTTTAGTATAGATTGCTCTTTTGGCTCCTCCGGCTCCAACGAACCGCTTGGACGACTTTCGCTGCCGTTGCGCGGCGGCGGGACTGGCCGCGACGCATCAGCGCTTGGTGATCTATCGCGTGCTGGCCGAGAGCCGCGATCATCCGAGCCCGGAGACGGTTTACGAGCGTGTTCGGTCGGAGATTCCGTCCATCTCGCAGGCGACGGTTTACAAGTACATCCACACGTTCGTCTGAGATCGGCCTGATCAGCGAGGTCAACCTGCTGCATCAGACCAACCGGCTGGAAGCCAATTCAGAGCGCCACCATCACTTGATTTGCGTGCGCTGCAAGAAGGTCGTCGACTACTACGACAAGAAAGCTGGACCGCGCCCGCGCCGGCGAGGAATCGCCTGAAGGTTTCAAGATCCTGAGCTACCAGGTCGAGGCTCACGGGATCTGTCCCGAGTGCCGCGAGGCCGAGAGCTGAGTCTTTCGCTCGCGACACGCGAGCATTCATCACAAAGCAAGAGAGGAGAGAACGCAAATGCTAGGCGTTGGAGACAAGTTCCCTGAATTTTCCCTGTCGGCGGCCGTCGACATCGTGAAGGACATGAACAAGGCCTTCACGACAATCACGGACAAGGACTACGAAGGCAAGTGGAAGGTGGTCTTCTTCTGGCCCATGGACTTCACCTTCGTTTGTCCGACCGAGATCGCCGCTTTCGGCAAGCTGAACGGCGAGTTCGCCGACCGCGATGCGCAGCTTCTGGGCGGCTCGACCGATTCGCAATTCGTCCATCGCGCGTGGCGCATCGATCACGAGGACCTCAACGATCTGCCGTTCCCGATGCTGGCGGACGTGAAGCGTGAGCTGTCTTCCGCGCTCGGCATCTTGGACAAGGAGGCGGGCGTGTGTCAGCGGGCGACGTTCATCGTCGATCCGGAGGGCGTGATCCGGTTCGTGTCCGTGAACGACTTGTCGGTGGGCCGCAACCCCGAGGAGGCGCTGCGCGTGCTGGATGCGCTGCAAACCGACGAGCTGTGCCCTTGCAATTGGAAGAAGGGCGAACAGACGCTGGCCGCCTGATCGCGAGAGTACATTGAAGACGGCGAGCGGCTCGGAACGGTTGTCGTTTCCGAGCCGCCGCCTCATGGAGTCACGCGAAAAATGAGTTTGGAGCAATTGCGCGAAGAGATCCCCGAGTACGCCAAGGACCTCAAGCTGAACCTGTCAAGCGTACTGCGGCAGACCGAGCTGAACGAGCAGCAGCTCTGGGGTACGGCCGTGGCCTGTGCGTTCGCGAGCAACAACGACCGCCTCTACAAGGCTGTGGTCGCCGACGCCTTGCAGCACCTCGACGAGAAAGCCATCACGGCCGCCAAGGCCGCCGCGTCGATTATGGGGATGAACAACGTCTACTACCGCTTCGTCCATCTGGCGTCGAACGACAGGTACGGCACGATGCGCACCGGACTGCGCATGAACGTGATCCGCATGCACGGCGTCCCGCAAGAGGACTTCGAGCTCTGGTCGCTCGCGGTTTCGGCGATCAACGGCTGCGGCGTCTGCATCGACTCGCACGAGCGCGTCGTCCGTGAGAAAGGATTGAGCGAAGACGCCGTCCAGGCGGCCGTACGCATCGCCGCCGTGATCCACGGGGTCGCCCGCGTGCTGGATGCCGAAACCGCGCTGGCCGCCTAGCCGGAAGCAAAAAAACCCGCCGGGGCGCGCGCAGCCGGCGGGTTCGGGTCAGGGGTTGGATAGGAGCTCTGACAGGGGTCTGGGGTTACAGGGGTTTTCTGTCAGGGCTTTAATCGTGTCTTCACCTCTATAGGCGACAACGCCGGGCGGATCCCCTCATCCATGCTCAAAAAAATTGAAGCCGCCGTCAGTCCCCCAGAAAAGCGGCTAGCGGTTCCAGCGCTTTGATGCGGTCGCTGGCGATCTTGAGCGTCGCCAGCAGCGGCGTCGCCATGAGCGCTCCGGGAATGCCCCAGATCCAACCCCAAAAGATGATGGAAACGAAGACGGCCACCGGATTCAGAGCAAAGCGGCGGCCAAGAATCCAGGGCGTAATGAAGTTGCCCTCGATTCCGGTTAAACAAAGGAATACCAGCGGCGGCGCTGCGATTTGCCACGGATCGCTGAACTGCATCGTGGCGACGATCGTGAGGATGCCGGCTGTGGTGATCGCTCCCAGGTAAGGAGCGAAGTTGAACAAGCCCCCCACGACCCCCCAGAGCAGCGGATTCGGCATGCCGAGCAGCCACATCGCCAATCCGGTGATCACGGCCAGGACTAGGTTGATAGAGCTGACCGTCAGCAGGTAGTGAGCTACGGCCTTGCGAACGTCCTGGACCAGGCAGATCGCATTCATCTTTCCTTTGACGGCCGGGATCAGTCCCACGATCTTGAACAGGAACTCCTCCCCGTCGAGAAGCAAGAAGAACAGCAAAACCAGGGTTGCGATCGCGAGGAAAAGCACGGACAGGGTTTGACCGAGAAGCAGGTCGCCGGGGCGATCGCCGACGACTTCCACCGGTTGGGCGCGCTCCTCGCCGGACTGTCCTTTCGCCAGGGCGGTAGCCTTCTCGGTCGCCTCGGCCACGCCTTTGACCGATTCCTGAATTCCTTTCGCCTTGGCCTCCAGGCGGCGGAGCGCAACCGGGGCCCGCTCCACCCAGACGAGTGCGGGCTGAGAGATGAGGAAGGCGGCGTACGAGAAGGAACCCAGGCTCGCAGCGAGCAACAGCGCCGCCGCCATCGCTCTGGGAATTCCCAGCCGTCGCAGAACGGCTTGGGCCGGGGTGCAAGCCGAAGCCAGCAGGCTCGCCGCGAACACCGGCATCAGAATCTGCTTCCCCACCGCCAGCGCATACACGACCGCCAGGACCGTCAAGGCGATCAGCGTTCCCCGCACGACCGGGTCATGCCGGACTGTATCCGGCGGCGGGGGCGCGGACGGCGCGATCTCATCGGTGGAACAGTCGCTCGGCCCGACCTGCTCCGCCGGCGGCTGGCCGAATTTCGCTGTCTCCGTCGCCATCTTGCGTCCATCAGACCGCGACCGAAGCCCGTTTGTTACTCGCTTCTTAGTGCGCTGGAGCCCCCTCAAAGCTTGCGGCGAAGAACTTCAAAATTTCGTCGCCTTTCAACTCGAAAACCCGGCGGGCGTTGTGCGGAACGCCCTCGAGGATGATCTTGCGGTGCTCGATGCCGAGCTTGTCGAGGTGGTCCGACCAGGCGAGGTTCGGCTTGTAGTTCTGATCCGCGGTTCCGACGACGATCAGAATGTTGAGCTTGGGGGCGTCCTTCCGCGCCGCATAGCGCGTGGCGAGGTCCCAGGTATTGTTCCAAGGCGGGTCGATCAGCACGCTTTCCGACTCGCGGCCGTTGTTTTCGCTGATGGTCTTTTCGTATTGATGGCCGCCGCCCATGGGCGCCGCGGCGACAAATAGCTCGGGATGCTTGAACATGATGCGGGCCGTGCCGCGACCGCCTTGCGAAAAGCCCGCGACGCCGCGCCCTTCGCGCCGAGCGATGGTGCGGTAGGTCTTGTCGATGTGCGGGATCAGCTCGTCCACGAACGCCGTTTCGCCGTAGAATCCCTCGTGATCGTAGTGGCTGAGCCTGCCGCCGTTGACGAATACGACGATCATCGGCGCGACCTTGCCCGACTCCATCGCCTCGTACATCCCGGCGGCCAGGTTGACGCTCTTCTGCTCGCCTCCGGGGCGGCCGCCGTGCAGGTAGTAGAGCACCGGATAGCGGCGGGAAGCGTCGTCGTCATAACCGGGCGGCGGCAGGACGGCGTAGCCGACGTCGACTTTGTTCTTCGCGGAGTAAAAGGTTTCGTGACGAACGGCCTTGTGCGTGTCCGGAGGCAAGTCGTTGACCCATCGAAACGACGACAGGTCTTGCGCGAACGCGACGGAAGCTATCGCGAGGGTCAGCAGCAGGCGGCGAAGCATAGCGCCGCATTGTACTTCGATTTCTATGCGGCGCGGCGGGCCGCGATGAAGCTGCGGACGCAGAGCGCGACGAAGACGCCGAGCAGCACCGCCATCAGGGATTGCATCGCGACGGCGGCGGGACGCTGGGCGGTCCCAGCGAACAATTGCGGGAGCTTGAAGAGCCCGGGAACGGAGCCCAAGAACCCCAACAACCCTAAAAGCACCGCTCCATGCATGGCGTGCTTGCGGCGAGACTCGGTCTTGGCGATTTGGCCCAGGACGGCGACCGGCAGTCCGAAAAAGGCGGGGATCAAGGCCGTGACGCTCACCATCCCCGTGCCGAAGTACCCGCCGAGGCCCATCAAGATGAGCAGAATTCCGACCCAGACAGTGAGGCTCGCCATGACTCCATTCTAAGGAACGGCGCTACTTCTCGACTTTTTCGATGACGGATTCGACCGCATGCAGCCGGCCGTTGACGCCGGGCTCATACACATCGGTGCGCACCGACTCGCCGTCCGGGAGCGGCTTGCTGACCTTCCGCGTGACTACCCCGGGCGCGAACTCGCTGGGGTTCGAGATGCTGCGCTCGCGCGTCGTCGTGCGTTCTTGGACCGCGCCGTCGCCGCCGACGGTCGTGCTGGTTTCGGTGACTTTCTGCAGCACCATGCTGGAAGCGTTCAGGTCGCGCGCAGCGCCGCCGGGGGCGCCGTAGCCGTAGTTCTCGACCGTCTCGCTGGAGGTTCCGTCGGGGCGCTCGACGAGCTTGCCCACAGTTCGGCTGGTCGGCGCGAGCTCGCCGGTCGCCCCGCCTCGCTCGAAGCGGGTCGTCTCCGTCACGAGCTGATCTCCCTGCTTGCGCATGGTGGTTTCTTCGCGGGCCGCGACCTCGAGAGGCGATCCTGGCGCCGCCTTCTTGATGGTCTTCTCGATCGTGGACTGATCGTCACCCTGCTTGCGCTCGACCGATTCCTCCTCGATGATCGGTTTGAAGCCGCCGTTCATACCGGGTCGTTCGGTCGTGGCGACGGTGCGCGTGACGCCGTTGCTTTCTTTCTCGCGCGTGACCTTGCGCTCGGACGGCTGCATGCGGCCGTTCAGGTCCTGCTCGTAGCTGGTGACCACGGTCTCGACCGTTCCGTCCGGCAGCTTGCGCTCTTCGATGCGCTGCATTTCTTGCCCGGCCGGCTGACCGCTGGGGCCGAAGCGCTGCGTGACGCGCTCGGAGACCTTGAGCTTGTCGGTGCTCTTGATGACGCGGGTCGTGTCGTTGAGGTACGGCACTTCGCGCCCGTTGATGTTCTTGAGCTTGACGGCGAGCGATTCGCTGTTGCCGCTGCGCGTGACCTGCTCGGACGTAACGGCGGGGCGGCGGTTGCCGCTGGCGTCATACACGTAGCGTTGCGACTGTTCGGCGCTGGGCTGTTGCGGCGCGGCGGGCTGGGCCGGCGCCGCCGGGCTTTCCGCATCGCTCGGCGTCTCCGCCGGCGCCGGCGCCGGAGCGGGTGTGCTGCGCGAGCCCCGGATCATCACGATGCCGTTGCTGGTGCGTTCGATGACCGGGCCCTTGCGCTGCGGTTCGGCGGGCTTGTCGGCAGGGGCCTCAGCCTCTTGCTGATCCTGCGCGCGCAGGCCGTGAACGCTCGCGGCTAAGCAGAAGAAAAAAGCGAATAGACGGATTCCGCGCATAGCTCGACCTGATTGAGTCTAACGGGCCAGCGATCCTAAGAAAACTGGGAAAGGCTGTAGCGAACCGGGGTTTTCACCCTAGGCGTCAGCGCCCCGGGTCTACAATGGCCATTCCATGCCGACGCGCTTTCGCTCCGCCGCCGTAATCGGAACCGGGATGATGGGCCCGGGCATCGCCGTGTCGCTGGCGTTGGGCGGCGTCAAGCCCACCATCGTCAGCCGCACGCCGGAAGGCGCGGCGCGGGGCGTCGAGAAGGCTCTCGAGATGGTGGCCGTGCGGGAGTCTCACCGCTTGGCGGCGCCCGAAGCCGCCAAGCGCGCCAGGGAACAGATCCAGGCGACGGCCGATCTCGAGGCCGCGGTCGCGGGAGCCGATGTCGTGATCGAGTCGGCGCCGGAAGACATGGGCCTCAAGCGCGAGCTGTTCGTGCGGCTCGACCGCATCGCCAAGCCTGAGGCGATTCTAGCGTCGAACACTTCCGGGCTCAGCATTACGTCGATCGCCGAAGGCTGCGAGCGCCCGGAACGCATGGTCACCGCGCACTTTTGGAACCCGCCGCACCTGATGCGTTTGGTCGAGATCGTCCGAGGCGACAAGACGTCCGACGAGACGGTGCGTTCGCTCAAGCTGCTGCTCGAGGCCTGCGGCAAGTGCGTGGTGTTGGTCAAGCGCGACCGTCCGGGTCAGCTCGGCAACCGTTTGCAGCACGCCATGGTGCGCGAAGCGTTGCACATTGTGGCCGAGGGCATCGCCGACGCCGAGGACGTCGATCTGGCCGCCAAGGAAGGCTTCGGGCTGCGCCTGCCCGTCTACGGCATCTTCGAGCACGCCGACGCGGTCGGGCTCGACCTCGTACTCGCCATTCAAGATTACGTCGACCAGGACCTGTGCAACGACACCCGGGCGCCGTCAAGCGTTCGCGAGCGAGTCGAGCGCGGCGAACTCGGGGTCAAGACCGGAAAGGGATTCTACGACTGGTCGAACAAGGACTGGGAGCAAGTACGCGAGCGGCGCGACGCTTTCATTTTGGAGTTTCTCAAGTCGCGCTTCGCGTGACGGCGACTAGCGGTGTTGCGCCGCTCAGCATCTCTTGACGAGCCGGTACGCTCAGTGGCGTCTCGGCCGCCTTTTGCTTGGCCGCCCGCGGCGCTGGAGAGACTTGCTCGACGCCTTTCACGCCGGGCGGAAATCCGATCCCCGACGGGCGCGGCTCCAACTACGCGGTTGTCTGGGTGGGGCTGTCGGCGGGCTAGCTGCGGTAGCGGTAGATGATGCGGCCGCGGGTGAGGTCGTAGGGGGAAAGCTCGACGTTGACGCGGTCGCCGGTGAGGATGCGAATGCGGTGTTTGCGCAGTTTTCCGGCGATCTGCGCGAGCACCGTATGCTCGTTTTCGAGCTCGACGCTAAAAATTCCGCCGGGATGCTTTTCAATCACCCGGCCTTCGACTTGAATTCCTTCTTCCTTCATAAACCTCCTGGGATTTCGTTTACGGACGCAAAAGCGGACAAAACGTTCAGCAGAGTCAGTATGTCAGAGGGTTTCCGCCTCCGCAACTCCATCGCCTGCAAGATGTTACAGGCTTTCAATCAAGTGGCCGAGCTTCTCTTTTTTCGTGCGAAGGTAGGCCAGCGCGCGGTCGGTCGAGGTCGGCTCACAAGGCACGCGCTGCTCCACTCGAATGCCGGCTTCTTCGAGCGCGGCGACCTTGGCGGGGTTGTTTGACAGGAACCGCACGCGCTCGACGCCCAGCTCCCGGAGCACGGCGACGGCCAAGGCGTAGTCACGCAGGTCGGCTTCGAACCCCAGCGCCTCGTTGGCCTCCACCGTGTCTTTGCCCTGGTCTTGCAGCTCGTAAGCCCGCAGCTTGTTGAGGATGCCGATGCCGCGGCCTTCCTGCGGGTCATAGACCAACACGCCGCGGCCGTCCTCGCCGATCATCCGCAATGCCATCTGCAATTGCGGGCCGCAGTCGCAGCGCGTGCTGCCGAAAACCTCGCCCGTCATGCACTGCGAATGGATGCGCACCAGCGGCGCCGGCCCCGGCGCATCGAGTTCGCCCATCTTGAGCACGATGATCTCCTGCTCGCGCTCGTTGTATGTCGTGCGATAGCCGAGCACGCGAAACTCGCCGTGCGCCGAGGGTAAGGCGGCGTCGGCCACGCGTTCCACGCGAGGTAGCGGTGAACTCTCAGGCACTCGAGGAATCCGGGACGAAACGGCGGACTCGGGGGCGAGCCCGAGCAGATCCTACTACCATTATAAGAACTTACCGATTTGAGGGGCTTTGGGTTCAGAGAACACAATTCTGGTTAGTTTGCTGGTGAAGATCGCGGCCATCGCGTCGGTCGCCAGCTTCCTGCTGCGTTGGTCGTTCGCCAAGCGCATGCTGCTCCGCGAGCGCCGTGCGCTCAAGCAACGGCTCGAATTGGGTCTGCTGTTCGGCGTCCCGTTCGCGGCGGGCACCCTCACGCGGATCGTACTCAAATATGATGCGGCGGACCTGGGCCTGGAGGGAGCGTTCGTCTCGGGCCTGGTGGGCGGCTACGTCACCGGCACGGTCTCGGGCGCTCTGGTAGCCGCGCCGGCGTTCTTCCTCACCGGCGAATGGATCTCGCTTCCGCTGATGGTCGGCGTGGGTGCGCTGGGCGGACTGTTGCGTGACGTCGCCCCCGGCCCGGAAGAGATTTGGCGCTTCTCGCCGTTTTTTCCTTTCACTATCTCGGTCTGGATGCGCAAGCCCAGCAACGAGAGCGCCTTCCAGATGCTGCTGCTGTTCTGCTGCGGCGCGATTGAGTTCCTGCGCTCGAGCCTGGCCGGGGCCTTCGGCGACCGCAAGTGGCTGTTCGCGCTCTACTCGCCGCGCGACGACGTCACCGCCATCACCATCGTGCTCGTCTACGCCGCGACGATCATCTCGATCGGCGTGACGCTGAAGGTGTGGAACAACACGCGCAACGAGTGGAAGCTCGAGGAACAGCAGCGCCTGCTGATGCAGGCCCGCCTCAGGAACCTCTCGAGCCAGATCAACCCGCATTTTCTGTTCAATACGCTCAACTCCGTCTCCTCGTTGATTCGCATCGACCCGCGCCTGGCGCGCGACCTGATCGTCAAACTCTCGACCATCCTGCGGCGGCTGCTGCGCCAGCAAGACGCGTTCACTCCGCTCAAGGACGAGCTGACATTCATCCGCAACTACCTCGAGATCGAGAAGGTCCGCTTCGGCGAAAAGCTGCAGATCCACGAGCAGTGGAGCGAGCAGTCTCTCGATGTGCTGGTTCCCAGCATGCTGCTGCAGCCGCTGGTGGAGAACTCGATCAAGCACGGCATCAGCCCCAAGGTCGAGGGCGGAACGATTTGGCTGCGCTCACAGGTCAAGGGCGGCCGGCTGCAAGTGGAAGTCGAAGACAACGGCGTCGGCATCCCGGAAGAGGTGCTGCCGTACGTGTTTCAGGCCGGGATCGGAATCAGCAACGTGTATGAGCGGCTGAGCGTGCTGTTCGGCAACGATTTTCAGATGTCGATCGAGGCGCGGCCGGGCGGCGGCGCCAGCGTACGGGTGCAAATACCGGCGCTGACCGGCGAAGAAGCGGCGCGCGACTCGGCCGGCGTCGAGCGCACGCAGACCGAGCCGGTCGCAGCGGTCGAGTAGCGCTTCATCCAGCCAACGCTTTGCGCCAGCTATTCGCCGCCTTCTCGGGCGGGGTCTGATTGAAGAACACGCCGGTCGCCCACTCGTAGCCCGCGACCTTCGAGAGCCGCGGAAACAGCTCGATGCGCCACCAGAACGCTTCTTCGCCGAACGGAGCGGTGTGCAGCAGCAGGTGATAGTCGGGCCTGTCGAGCATGCGGTCGAGGCCGTTGAGGAGGCGATCCAGTAGCGCCGCGAGCTCGTCGAGCCGCGCGTCGGATTCGTCTTCGAAGCTCGCCGCCGGCGCGGCGGGCGCCGCCCAAAGCTCGTATGAGAAACGCGATGCCGCCGGTGTCCAGGCGATTAGGGACCCCTGGTCGGCGACCGCGTCTTCCATCTCCGCAAGGATGCGGCGCTCGGCGGCCCCCGATCGGAACGCCGCCGCCTCGGCCGCGCTGCGTTGCGGCAAGAAGGGCAGGGCTACGAGCTGCGAGTGGGCGTGCTCGAGCGACGCTCCCGCCGACTGGCCGCGGTTCTTGAAGATCAGCCCGTGGCGCAGCCGCGAGTCAGCGCGGGCCGCAAGCAGACGGGCCCGCCAAGCTTCGAGCACGAGCCGGATCCCCGCGCGCCCCAACTCGGCGAGGCTCAGGTCGTGATCGGGTGTCTCGATGAAGACCTCGTGCACGCCGAACGCCGGATCGTCCGCTCCGCTGTCAGGCTCGCGCGGCACCGCGGGGTACAGGTTCGGCACGACGCGCAGCCGCCAGCCGGGCTCGTTCGGCGCCGATCCCGATCGCACTGCAAAGACTTCGGGAGGCGTCTGATCCTCGCGCCCGGGGCAAAAAGGACACTTCGCCCGCCGTCGCTCCGCGCCCTCGTAGTAGTCGTAGGGCCGCGCCGCCCGTCCGGGCGAGATCACGACGCGTTCCCCGCGCAGGTCCCTCCGGAATTCAGCCACGGCGCGGCTCCGGGTCTCGCGATGTGAAGGCCGCTTGATAGAGCTCGATCTCGGGCGGCGCGGCGAGGACGATGCTGACGATGTCGAACCGCAGCAGATCGGGATCGACGCCGGCGCGGCGAGCGTAATCGTTCGCGGCGTGAATGAGCATCCTGCGTTTCTCGCGATCGACGCTTTGCTCGGGGCGTCCGAAGTCCGCGCTGCGGCGCGCCTTGACCTCGACGCAGGCCAGATAATCGCCGTCCCAGCCCAGCAGGTCGATTTCGCCGCGGCCCGAGCGCGAGCGGTAGTTGCGGGCGACGATTTTGTAGCCGCGTCGGCGCAGGTAGTCGTAGGCCAGGTCCTCGCCGCGCCGCGCATTGCGCAGGTGCTGGGGGAGATCGCGGTCGGCCGCCGCTCGAATTTTGGCGAGCAGTCGCTGGATCATGTCGCGTAGATCTCAGTCAGCACGCGCTGCGTCTCGCGCCCGGCGGCGCCGCTGACTTGCGGGTCGCGGCCCTCGCGCACGGCGGCGATGAAGTCCTCGACCAGCGGCTGGTGCAGGTTCGGGTGCGGCGGCAAGGATTCGAGCCGCTCGCCGCCTGAGTCGCGAATCCGCAAGTCCCCGGCGTTGAGCGATCCGACGTGCAGCGAGCCCGCGGTCAGGTAAACGTCGAGCGTATCGCGCGGCTCGGCGGCGGCGTGGGTGACGGCGAGCTGCGCGCGAACGCCGTCGGCGAACGTCAGCAGCGCCCCGGCGGTGTCCTCGACATCTCGATCGCGGAACAGCAGGTTGGCCGACCAGCCGCTGACGGCTCGCGGTTCGCCGAACAAACTCAACAAGACCTCAATCCGGTGCGAGCCGAAATCCATCATCGGGCCGCCGCCGGATTGCGCCCGGTCGAGCAGCCATGAGCGCGGCTCGTCCGGCTTGCGGTCGAACCTCTCGAACGCGTTGATCTGCGCCAGGACCGGCTTGCCCAGCGCGCCGCCGGCGATCAGCTCCGCGATGCGCCGCCGTACCGGATAAAACCGCCGGTAGTAGGCGACCCCGAGCCGCACGTCGTTCGCCCGTGCGGCCGCGATCATGCGGTCGCAGGCGGCGACGTCGAGCGCCATCGGCTTCTCACACAGCGCGTGCTTGCCGGCTTCGGCGGCCGCGACGGTCTGCTCTTCATGCTGTGAGACGGGGGTCGCGACGTAGACGGCGTCGAGCTCCGGATCGGCGAGCAGGTCGCGCCAATCGGCGTAGGTCTTTTCCGCGCCGAACTGACGCGCGAATTCCTCGGCGAGCTCGGGCCGCCGCCGACTTACGGCGCTCAGACGGCTCCCGGGAGCGTCGCGCAGGGCTGGGGCGACCCTTTTGCGGGCGATGTCACCGCACCCGATCAGACCCCAACGCAGCTCGCCCATCAGGCGACCATGGTACCCCAGGGGTCATGCGCCGCTGCGCCGCCCCGCTGCTAGGCGACGAAAGTCTAGGACGCCGCCGCGGCCACGACGCTGCCCATGCGGCTGAAGATGGTGGAAATGCTTTGCGAAATAGGCGGCAGCAACGCGCCCGCCGCAACCGCGATGAACCCGGCCAGCAGGGCGTACTCCACCATGTCCTGACCGCGTGAGTCGCGCAGCAGCGCGTGCAACCGAATCATGAGAAACCGACGCATATTCGCCTCCGTCAGATTCGCCGTGTCGACGGCGAGGGTTGGTTAGAAGAGAGAGGGCGCGTGAATCAACCGGACCCGATCACCAAGCTCTCAGCCCGAGAGTAGGGCGGTACTCAAGTCCTGCATACCTAGGCGAAATCCTTAATTGGTCTAAGAAATTCCTCGATATGGAGCTAATGCGTGTCCAATAAATGCTTCTCGGACATGCGGCAAGAGACCTGCTTGATCGCGGCGGCGGCGGCGCGCAGGAAGCCGGCGCGCTCCTTGCGGCGAATCGCGGCCCCGAGCGGATCCACTGCGTCTTCGACGCCGAAGGCCTCGGCCTGAATCAGGGCGTCGAGCCAGTGGTTCCGGATCGCCGCCCAGTCCGGACTCCTCGTCGGATCGAGAGCAAGGGATAGCGCCCGATGCAGCGGCGATGTGACTGCGTTCACGTACATCTCCCCGAACCTGCGAACAGCCGCCGAGAAGGAGGGGAACGAAACGCGCTCGGCGTCCGGAAACTCGGCTCTTCGAGGCCGCGGTTTCCTGCGGGGGGATTGAGTCGATGTTATGCCCCGTTTTCCCCCGAGTCGACTGGGACTAGTCCCTATGTGGGCGGGATTACGGAAGGCAAGGACCGACGAACAGGCGACGATTCCACTTACGGGTTGGGTCCGTCTTGGTCTTCCGGCAGCGGCTCGAGATCCTCGATCTCGTCGAACGAGATCGTCGCCTCCGCGGAGAACTTGCGGTACAGGCGGAACTCCACGTCGTTGCGGCTCATCAGCTTCGATTCGCGCATGCCCACACGCGCCTTCAGAGGCAGCAGAAACTGCTGCCCGCTGATGTCGATGTAGTCGTAGTCGAGCCGACTGTTCGCCTCCCGAATCGGAAACGCGGCCGGAATGTCTTCGGCTTCCATCGTGACCCGGAGCACTCGCTCGGTTTCTTTGTCGACGTAGACGAGACCGCGGTAGCCGGCGATGATCTCATCCTTTTTCATGTAAGTGAGAGACCAACGCGAACGCGGCTGGGGCACGCGAAAGTTGAACACATAGACCGGATGGCCGCGCAGCAGCGAGTGCCGCGCCCAGGAGAAAACGGCGTGCGTGCTCGGCTCGAAGATCTCGCGCAGCATGCTGCCGAATTCGCCGGTCGAGGTGGCGCCGCCCAGGTCCTGATAATCCTTGTTCGAGAGCTGGTTGTTGACGCTGACCAGCTCGTAGTTTTCGCTGCCTTCGACGTAGCTGACGCGCGTCTTGATCTCGTCGTACTTGAGCCAGTCCATCTCGAGGCCGCTGGGGTCGACGTAGCGGCGCGTGATCTGCAAGCAAACGAAGTCGGGCAGGCGGTCGGTGTAGGCCAGAGCATTGCCGCGCGCCTCGGCGATGATGCGATCCTGCTCTTGTTGCGAAGGCGGCGGCGGTTGGGCCGGCTTGGCGGCCGCTACAGGCTTTGTCTCCGCTGTCGGCAGCCCCACGCTGTCTTCCTTGAGCTTTTGCAGGGCCTCGTAGGTCTTGGGCCCGACGCCCATGCCGACGAAGTCCTCGATGATCGGATCGGTGAGCTGGAAGCTCAGCTTCTGACTCTTGAGGTACTTGGCGATCTCGCGATCTTGGATGCCTTGATCGATCGAGGAGCGGATCATGCCGCGGAGCTGGTCGAAGCGCAGCCCCGGCTGGGCCGCGAGGGTCGCCGCCGCGAGCAGGAACGCCGACACGAGGGTCGTAATCCTCATTCTCCGCCTCATTGTATCGGTCAGTCCGCCCGCCGGAGTCGCGGCGCGGCCCGGGCAAGGTATAATCGCTGACGTTCCGTTCGAGGAGCCTGTCATGTCGAAAACCCTGAAGTTCCGCTTACTTGCGCTGTTGGTCGGCTTCGCCGCCGTCGTCGGCGCCTACCACCGCACCACCGAGGAGTCGATGTACGCCGCCGTCGATCACCTGCTCGCGTCGCTCGACAACGAGCAAGTCGGCGCGATCGAGCTTCCGTTCACCGACAAAGCTCGCCAGGAGTGGCACTACGTGCCCGGCAGCAACTTCGAGCAGACCTACGGCTACCCCCGCAAGGGCCTGACTTACATCGGGATGCAGTCCCAGCAGCGCCACCTGGCCGACGTGCTGCTCTCCACCGGCTTGAGCCCGCAGGGGCTCTTCAAGGCCAAGAGCATCATGAGTCTCGAAGACGTGTTGCGCATCAAGGAAGGCGACCGCACCGGGCGCCGCAATCCGCTGCGGTACCACTACACGATTTTCGGCGAGCCGTCCAAGGACGGCGAGTGGGGCTACCGCGTCGAAGGCCATCACATTTCTTTGAATTACACGCTCAAGGGCGGCAAGTTGGTTTCGACCACGCCGACCTTCTTCGGCTCGAATCCCCACGACGTCGACATCACGCCCCGTAAGGGCCTGCGCGTGCTCGGCGCGGAAGAAGACCTTGGGCGCAACCTGATGAAGTCGCTCAGCCCCGCCATGCAGAAGAAGGCGCTGGTCGCCGACGTCGCCTTTAAGGATATTCTGACCGCCGCCGACACCCGCGCCAAGCTCGACAACCAGCCCAACGGCTTGCCCGCGACTGAGCTTTCCGCCCAGCAGTACGGCATGCTGATCGACCTGATTTCGGAATACGCCAACAACCTGCCCGAAGAGGTGGCCGAAGCTCGCATGAAGGAGGCCAAGTCGACGCCCAAGGACAAGATGTTTTTCGCCTGGGCCGGCGCCGTCCAACCCGACAAGGGCGACTACTATCGCGTGCAGACGCCGACGTTCTTGATCGAGTACGACAACACCCAAGACGGCTCGAACCATAGCCACACCGTGTGGCGCGACTATGACGGCGACTTCGGCCGCGACGTGTTGGCCGAGCACCTGCGCCGCTACGATCACGGCCTCGGCCTGGCCGTTCCCGCGGACGACTAGGACCAGCCGCGTGACCCGTTTCGCGTTCCTCTTCCTCTTGATCCTCGGGCCGGCCTCAGCAGCCGGCCCGATCCGCGTTCTGATCGTCGACGGCGCCAATAATCACGACTGGCGCGCCTTGACGGGCTACCTCGAGGCGATCCTCGGCGCGCACGAGCAATTCGTCGTCGATGTTTCCACCACTCCCACACCCGCCGCGCCCGCCGTCGCCTGGGATCACTGGCGGCCGAAGTTCAGCGACTACGACGTGATCGTCAACAACTTCAACGGCGGCCATCTGCACGACGGTTTGCGTTGGCCGCGCGAGGTCGAGCAAGCGCTCGAAGACTACGTCCGCGGCGGCGGCGGTCTGGTCAATGTCCACGCCGCCAACAACGCCTTTCTCGAATGGCCGGCCTATAACGAGATGATCGGCCTCGGCTGGCGCGAACCGTCATTCGGCGAAAGCCTCATCGTGGACAAGAACGAAAAGGTCGTGCGTATTCCCGCCGGCCAAGGCCGCGGTCCGGGCCATGGGCCAAGCCACGACTTCCGCGTCACGGTGCTGGCCCAAGACCACCCGATCTACCGCGGCGTCCCCAAGGTCTGGATGCATCCGTTCGAGCAGCTCACTCACGGTCAGCACGGTCCGGCGAAGAATTTGACCGTGCTCAGCTACGCCTGGTCCAAAGACACAGGCGACAACGAAGTGATGGATTGGACGGTCGCCTACGGCGAGGGCCGCGTTTACACCACGATGCTCGGGCACACGCCGACCAACGTCATCACGACGAACAGCAACATCCGCTGCATCGGCTTCCAGACGATCATCGCGCGGGCGGTCGAGTGGGCGGCGACGGGCAAGGTGACGATCCCGGTCCCTGCGAACTTTCCGACGGCCGATAAGGAGAGCCTCGGCGGCGTGATTCGGTCGAACGCGGCGCAGGAAGGGATCCGCATCCCCTAGTCGAGAACCCACGAAGCCGCAGCCGCCGCGGATCGCGTCCGCAAACCCTCGAGCGGGTGTGGAAAGCTCCGAAGATTCTCCCGATGCGCCCACGGCGGCAGCAGCGAAGTTCGAGCAGCGCAGGTCAGTAAGCGGTTTATTATCAATACGTTCGGCGGCCAGAAGACCCCTCCAGGGTCAGGACTCAAAATTCGACGTTGTCGTCGTGGATGTCCGTAGGACTTTTCACACAGACTTTCACAGTCAGATCTCAAGCTTCGCGATTGTTGTTGTGGGATGTCAGAGCCGCCAAGCCCTCCCAAACCGGCGTCTTGATGTCGTCGACGAACAATTGCAGGTGGGGGAACGGGATTTCGATGTCCGCCGCATCGAGCGCCAGCTTGGCCGCCTCGACGATCGCGACCTTGGTCGGAGGCTCATCGGAGGCCCGCGAGATCCACGCTCTCACCTCCAGGTCGACGCTCGAATTGCCGAGCCCTGTGACGACGACGGCCGGCTGCGGGTCCTGGAGGATGCCTGGACGTCTTTGAGCGCTTCGAGCAGCACCTCCCGCGCCTTCGGAATGTACTCCTTGTAAGCGATCCCCAGGGGCACGTCGATCCGCGTCGATCCCTTTCTCGAGTGATTGACCAGAACCTCGTCGATGATCTTCTTGTTCGGGATCACGATCCACGTATTGTTCTTGGTTTGAATGCGGGTGGTGCGCATGGTGATCTCGGCCACCTCTCCCGTCTCTCCGGCCACCTCCACCCAGTCGCTGACCCGGAACGGCTTGTCGATGAAAATCAGGAAGCCCGCGATGATGTTCGACAGGGTGTCTTGCGCGGCGAAGCCGACCGCGATGCCGGCCACGCCGATCGCGCCCAGGGCCGCCGCCACGTTCACGCCGATCTGGTCCGCCGCCATCACGACGCCGAAGACCAGCATCGAGTACTTCAGAACGTTGTCGACCAGCATGTCGACCAAGGGCGCGGCGAGCCCCGCCCGCAGCAGTCCGGCTCGCGCCGGCAACCGCAAGACCCGATAACCGGCCCAAAAAAGGAGATAGATGAAGACCGCGGCCAGGACGCCGGGCACCTTCTCAACCGCGGAAGTAAGCAATTGCTCGATGTCGAGCCGCTGAATGAGCTGATCTAACAAGAGGCCTCCTTTCGGGCTCTAAGACCGATGGAGGATTGTAGCGAACGCGCCTGTGGCGCGGGAGAAGGGGGCGCGCCGCGGCGAGCATGTCGAGCCGGAAGCCGTCCTAGATGTCCAGGTTCTTGACGTCGAGGGCATTGTCGCTGATGAACTTGCGGCGCGCCTCGACGCTTTCGCCCATCAGAGTGGAGAAGATTTCTTCCGACTCCACCACGTCTTCGATGCGCACCTGCAGCAGACGCCGCGAATCCGCGTTCATGGTGGTCGACCAGAGCTGCTCGGCGTTCATCTCGCCCAGACCCTTGTAGCGCTGGATGGAGGCGTCTTTCATCGCCTGCCCCTTGAGGTGCTCGAGCAGCGCCAAGGGGTCTTGCAGCGTCTCGGTGGTCTTCTTGCCCATCACCATGAAAGGCGGCTTGTTGAATTCAGCCAGCTTGCGCGCCGCCGACCGCAGGCGGCGGTACTCAGGCAACGCGATCTGCTCCACGCCGAGCACGCGCTCGGCCTCGGTGCCTTCCTTGAAGGAAAGTTGGTGTGCGTCGTGCTCGTCATCCTTGAGCACGCGAGCGTCGAAGCCCAGCTTGCTCAGGCGGTCGGCCAGCGTCTGCAAATGCGCCTTGTCGGAGAAGTCTTCCCGCGAGTCGAGCTGATACGAGGTGTCGGACAGAAACTCGACGACCTTGGGATAGCGTAGGCGGCGCTCGAGCTTGTAGAACAGCGCGGCGTAGTCGTCGAGCTGAAAGATGAACTCGCGCAACTGCTCGTCGGTCAGCGTCAGGCCGGCGCTGCCGTTGCGGCCGACCTCGAGCGTGACGCCGTCGGTGGCGATGTCGATGATCTCGCGCGTGAACTCGGCGTCGTCCTTGATGTAGCGCTCGCTCTTGCCGCGCTTGATGCGGTAGAGCGGCGGCTGCGCGATGTAGACGTAGCCCTTGTCGATCAGCTCTCGCATCTGACGGAAGAAGAACGTCAACAGCAGGGTGCGGATGTGCGACCCGTCGACGTCGGCGTCCGTCATCAGGATGATCTTGTGGTAGCGCAGCTTTGAGATGTCGAAGTCTTCGACGCCGATGCCGGTTCCCAGGGCCGTGATCATGGCCCGGATCTCTTCGTGGCCCAGCATCTTGTCGTAGCGGGCCTTTTCGACGTTGAGGATCTTGCCCTTGAGCGGCAAGATCGCCTGGTATTTGCGGTCGCGGCCCTGCTTGGCCGTGCCGCCGGCCGACTCGCCCTCGACGATAAACAGCTCGGCGCGCTCGGGATTGCGCTCCTGGCAGTCGGCCAGCTTGCCCGGCAGGCCGGCCGAGTCGAGGGCGCCCTTGCGCCGCGTCAGGTCGCGCGCCTTGCGGGCGGCCTCGCGCGCGCGCGAGGCGTCGATGGCCTTGCCGACGATCGTTTTGGCGATCTGCGGATTCCGCTCGAAGTACTCGCCCAGCTTGTCGTTGAAGAACGACGTCACGTCGCCTTGGATGTCGCTGTTGAGCTTGCCCTTGGTCTGGCCCTCGAACTGCGGCTGCGGCAGCTTGACGCTGACCACGGCCGTCAGCCCCTCGCGAACGTCGTCGCCTGACAAGCTGATCTTTTGGTTCTTGAACAGGCCGGCGCTCTGGCCGTAGGCGTTGATCGTTCGCGTCAGCGCCGAACGGAAGCCGGCCAAGTGCGCCCCGCCCTCCACGGTGTTGATCGTGTTGGCGAACGAGAATACGGTCTCTTGGTAGCTGTCGTTGTACTGCAGCGCGATCTCGACGCCCAGCGTTCCTTCCGATCCCAGGTCGGTCCCGTTGAAATGCAGCGGCTCGGGATGCAGCGGCGATTTGCCGCGTCCCAAATACTTGACGAACTCGGCGATGCCGCCTTCGAAATGAAAGACCTGCGGCTCGCGATCCGAGCGTTCGTCGACGAAGGTGATCTTCAGGCCGGCGTTCAAGAACGCCATCTCGCGCAGCCGAGTCGAAAGGATGTCGTGTTTGAAGGCCGTCGTCGTGAAAATCGTCGTGTCGGGCGTGAAGGTGACCTTGGTGCCGTGCTTGCGTGTGTTGCCCGTCTGCGCAAGATCGGTCACCTTCTTGCCGCGCGAATACTCCTGTTCCCAGGTGTGACCTCCGCGCCAGATTTCGAGCTTCAACACTTCCGACAGCGCGTTCACGCAGCTCACGCCGACGCCGTGCAGGCCCCCCGACACCTTATAGGAGTTCGAATCAAACTTGCCGCCCGCGTGCAGCTTCGTCATCACGACTTCGGGCGTAGGGATTCCCGAGTCGTGCATCTTGACCGGGATTCCGCGGCCGTCGTCGATGATGGTGATCGAGTTGTCGAGGTGGATCGTGACGGAAATCTCGCTCGCGTGGCCGGCTAGATGCTCGTCGACCGAGTTATCGACGACCTCGTACACCAAATGGTGCAAACCCATCTCGCCCGTGGAGCCGATGTACATGGCCGGCCGCTTCCTGACGCCCTCCAGACCCTCGAGCACGCGGATGCTCGACTCGTCGTAATTCCCGCCCTGGTTTTCCGCCATTCGTTGTACCGTTTACCGCCTCAGATCCTCATGGGCATGACTACATAGCGGTATTCATACCCGTCGTTTCCGACCAGCTCCATTTGCCCGGCGCTCTCTTCGTCCTTGATCTGGAACTCGACGCTGTCGGTTTCGGCCACGCTCAGAAAATCGAGCACGTACAGCGCATTGAAGCCGACCTTGATGGTCGGACCGGCGTATTCCACCGGGATGGACTCCTCGCTCTCGCCGGCGTCCGAACCCGAAGCGGCCAATCTCAATTCCCCTTCCGCGATCTCGAACCGCACTGCGCGCGAGCGTTCGTCGGCGAACTGCGACACACGTCGTATCGCCGCCGCCAGCTCGTCTCTAATCAACGCCACCGCTGCGCCTTTCTCCGACGGCAACACTCGCTCGTAGTCGGGAAACTGCCCGGAGAGCTTGCGCGTGATCAGGAGCCTCGACCCGCACTGGAAAAACAGATGGTTCTCGTCGGTCGCGAAATCGATCATCATCGACTCGCCGCCCTCGCTCGCCAGCTTCACGAGCTCATTGAGAGCCTTCTTGGGGACCAGGCCGCGAACCTCGCCGCGAACGCCCTCGAACGATCCCGGCGTCTTCACATACGCCAGGCGATGTCCGTCGGTCGAGACCATCGTCAGCGAATCCTCGCGAATCAGCATGAGCGCGCCGATCAGCGTATAGCGCGACTCCTCGTTCGCCACAGCGAAGACCGTCTTCTGGATGGAATTCGCTAACGCGCCCGCCGGAATCTGCGTCAGCCGCGGCGGCATCGCCGGCAACTCCGGGAAGTTCTCCCGCGACATCCCCGCCAAGCGCGTCTTGGAACGGCCGCAGACGATGTTGGCGGCATGGCTTTCGCCGACTTTCAGGGACAATTCCGCGTTCGGGAGCAGGCGCGCGTAGTCGAGCAGTTTCTTGGCCGGCAAAGTCGTCGACCCGGCCTTGGCGACCTGGGCGGGGCACGAGCTCTGTATGCCGAGCTCAAGGTCGGTGGCGGTCAAGACGATCTTGTCGCCCTTCGCCTCCACGAGCACGTTCGACAGCACCGGGATGGTGGTCTTCTTTTCCACTACTCCTTGGCCCAGGCTCAGCTCCTTGACCAGGTCGGAAGTCTTCAGCGTGATCTCCATCCAATCGTCCTTGTGTGCCAATCGTCCTTTGTGTTCGCCTCTGTCCGATTCGCCCTCGTTGGGAGCGCGCTGCTAACGAGTACGTCCGGAATTGAGTAAGTTCTGTTTACAAGATCGTAATAGTAGAGCCTGTGGATTTGTGGAAAACCGCACTAAACCGCTTTAATTCAAAGATTTGCATACTGCGCGGGTTGTGGAAGAATCACCCGTCCGCTTGTGCATCGACCGCTCTCGATCGTATCCACACGAGTTCCACAGGCGTCTTCGCGGGGGCTCAGACATCTCCTATTATATCTCTAATTAAATCTGTCAGTTAGCTTGTGGATCAGGCTGTTTAAATTATCATCGACGGGCAACAGCCGCTCAATCTTCTGGACTCCATGCAGCACCGTCGTGTGGTGCTTACCGCCGAACGCTTTGCCGATCTCAGGCAGAGACAAGCCGAGCATCTCTTTGGTCAGGAACATCGCGATCTGGCGCGGATAGGCGATCGCTCGCGCGTTGCTCTTCTCGCGGAGCTGGTGCAACTTCAAGCCGAACTCCTCCGCCACCGCTTGCTGGATCGACTGCACCGAAGCTTTGCCTTCGCCGTCGGTCACCAGCGAACGCAGCGCCTGCTTGGCCATCGAAAGCGTGATTTCGCTGCCGGTCACGGATGAAACGGCGGTCAAACGGACCAGTCCGCCTTCGAGCTCGCGGATATTCGACTTGAGGTGGGTCGCCAAGAAGGTGCGAACCTTGTCGGGCAACGTGATCTTGGCTTCGTCCGCCTTTTTGTCAAGAATCGCCATCTTGGTCTCGATGTCGGGCGGCTGGATGTCGGCCATCAGGCCCCAGGCGAAGCGGGAGCGGAGGCGATCGACGATCCCCGGCACTTGCTTGGGAGGCAGATCGCTTGAAATGACGATCTGCTTTTGCATGTTGTGGAGAGCGTTGAAGGTATGGAAGAACTCTTCTTGGGTGCGCTCTCGCGTGCCGAGCACCTGAACGTCGTCGACGAGCAAGGCGTCGGCGCTGCGGAAGCGCTGATGAAACGACGTCATCTTGTCGTACCGGATCGAGGTGATCATTTCATTCATGAACTCTTCGGCGGAGACGTAGACGACTCGCATCTGCGGATACAGCGCGAGTAAGTGCTGCCCGATGGCGTGCATCAGGTGAGTCTTGCCCATACCCACGCCGCCGTAGATGTACAGCGGGTTGTAGGACTTAGCCGGCGTCGCCGCGACAGCCTGCGCGGCCGCATGCGCGAACTCGTTGCATGAGCCTACGACGAAGCTCGAAAAGGTGTACTTGGAGTTGAAACGGGTGTCAGGGCGTTGGAACGGCAGCTTGTGCTGCACCGGTGACGCCTTGGAGCCGCCGTTGAAATCCGCCGGTTGATCGGGCAGGCAGAACGTGATCGCCTGCACGACGCCGCCACGCTCGCGCGCGGCATCGCGGATTAGCTCGCGGTACTCCTCTTCGAGCCAGCGCTTCGAAGCCGAGTTTGGAGCCACCAGGCGGAGTTCGCCGTCTTTGCTCAGCTCGCCGAACTCAATCGGTTCGAGCCAATTCTCAAAGTTTTCAGGGCTGACCCTTTGCCGCAGGTCAGATTGGATGCGTTGCCAGTCGTCCAGGATCACGGTCGCGTCTCTCGAGGTCGCTGCCAGGCCGCAAAAAGCTGAGGACAAGGGGAAGCCTTGACCGGGCGCGACACTTCCTAATTTTGGTTTAGTCGGCCGCCAGGACGGTTCGAACTTGGCCACAACCCGTTCGTTCGGAGCCGTCGCTGGCCGCTGAAGACTCCCAATCCTATCACAATTTCTGCGTTTGTAAACGGGAGATTTCCGACGAAAACCAATCCCGGAAGTACTTGTTTTCCAAATACTTACGACAAGGCGTCACAACCCGCGACACGCGAATGGCAACCTGTTTGAAACTAATTCAAGATGGGAAAATTCGACTGCTTGGAAGCCGCGGGGAGGGCGGCGTTCAACGAGCCTTGACGATACCCTTCAAGGTCGAGCGTTACGTATTTGAAACCCAAAGATTTGAAGATTTCGGTGAAGCGCCCCGCCATCGCCGGTTCGAGCGCTCGGGGCAGCTCGTCCCGCCCGATTTCGATGCGCACGAGCTCGCCGTGGTAGCGGACGCGGTACACCCGAAAGCCCAGAGACCGCAGCGCCTCTTCGCCGCTCTCGATTTGTCGAATTCTTTCCGGCGTCACTTCCATTCCGTACTCGATCCGCGAGCTCAGGCAGGCCGCCGCGGGTCGATCCCAGGTGGGCAGGCCGACGCGCCGCGACAATTCGCGGATCTCGAGCTTGGTCAAACCGGCCTCGAGCAAAGGCGCCCGCACCTGGTGCTGCTGAGCGGCCTTGTGTCCCGGGCGATAGTCGCCGGTGTCGTCGACGTTGACCCCGTAGGCGATCGTCTCGAGCCCTAACCGCTTGCCCGCCTCGGCAAGCCTGGTGAACAGCTCGTCCTTGCAGTGGAAACAACGGGTGCCGTCGTTCTTGACGTAGTCCGGATTATCGAACTCGAAGGTCTCTATATATTCGTGCCGGATGCCGAAGCGCTGGACGAACTCTTCGGCGTCCTTTTTGTGCGAAGTCGGGATGGAGGCCGAATCGGCCGTAATGGCGATCGCCTTGTCGCCTAGCGCCTCATTTGCGGCCCACGCCAGATAAGCCGAATCCGTCCCGCCCGAGTAGGCGACCATCACCGCGCCCATCTCCCGCAGCAGCTCGAGAAGGCGCGCCTCCTTGCGGTCCAATGCCGTTGATTGGGACGAATCCATACGCTTGGTCATTATAGCCGCTGGTGAAAACACGGAATCCGGCTCAACCGTGTAACCTCTACACGGTTGATCGTGTAAAATCTAATGGCAAACGTGACAGACCTATCCAGGAAGGTGACACGCCGGCGGGCGATTCGTTACCTAGGCTCAACAACTTTATTTTTTCCGCTCTTAAATCGCTTGAACGCCGCCTCGACCGCGGCGCGCGGCAGGGGGCTCGACGCGATCGATCTCGTCCGCCAATCGCGCGCGGTTGACATGCTCGGATTCCCGACAGCCGACTGGCGGAAGCTCGATCGCTGGTGTACCGTTCCCGACTCGTTCACCGACGACGATTTCGAAAAGATCAATCGCTCGGGCCTCGGAGTCTTCCATCCGGCTGTGCGTTTCCCGACATCCGATCCGCGAGGCTCGGCCGAACGATGGCTGGACAAGTGGCGGCGGTTTGTGTCGTTCCACCCAATCCGCTTCCGCATTATCGAGTCGACGCGCGATCTGGGGCCTGACCTCGGCGCCCCGATCGGGGTTCTGCTTGGCATGCAAGACTCCGAGCACTTCCGGCGCATCGAGGACGTGGCCTACTTCGCCGCGCTGGGCCAGCGAGTTTCGCAGCTTACGTATAACGGCCCCAGCCGTTTCGGGTCGGGTTGCCGGACGCCGCGCGACCGAGGGTTGACCGCGGCCGGCGCCGAACTGGTATCCGCCCTGAACCGCCACGGCGTCGCGATCGACCTCTCGCACTGCGGCGCCAACACGACCTTGGATGCAATCGCCGCGTCACAGCGGCCCACGCTCGTTACGCACTCCAATTGCGCGGCACTGAACCCGCGGCAGCCTCGCTGCAAAAGCGACGCCGAGATCCAAGCGCTGGCCGCGAACGGAGGCGTTTTCGGCGTTTCGATGATCCGCAACTTCGTCGCATCTTCCTCCTCCTCCGCGACGCTCGACGGGTATTTGGACCACATCGACCATGTCGCGACGCTAGTCGGCCCTCAATTCGTTGGAATCGGAAGCGACTCGGATCTCGATGGACTGCAGCCCGTGCTCACCGATGTCGACTCGGTGGAGTTCCTCTACTCGATCGCCGCAGGGCTGCTCCAACGCGGGTACGGCGAGGCGGAGACGCTTGGCGTGCTGGGGGGGAATTTTCGCCGTGTCCTGGCCGCCATATTGCCGCCCGCGGCCTAGACCCGCCCGGGCGAGCGAGCCTGAGTCGATGACGTAACCTTCCGTACGAACACACGCGAGACCGTTCGTCGTATCGTAACGTTGCACCCCCCACCCTTCTCTCCCTTATGACCGCGTCGCGACCAAGCGCCTGAAGCACGGCGAATCGCGCCCCAACAGGTTCAGACCCCGCACTCGGCGGGGAAGGAGAGAAGATCAATGACGAGACTAATGAAAACATTGGCGGCCGTAGTCATAGCCGCCGGCATGTTCGGCCTTGTGCCGAGCGCGCATGCGGACGAATGGAACAAGAAGACGATCCTGACGACCAACGAGCCGATTGAGATCCCCGGAGCGGTCTTGCAGCCCGGTACCTATGTGATGAAGCTGGTCGACTCGCAGTCGAACCGGCACATCGTGCGCTTTATGAATGAAGCGGAAGACGAAACGATCGCCACGGTCATCGCGCTCCCCAACGAACGTCTGCACCCGACGGGAGAGACTCAATTCGGTTGGTATGAGACCCCCGCGAATCAACCGCCCGCGATGCGAGCTTGGTTCTACCCCGGGAACTTGTTTGGGCAGGAATTCGTCTATCCGACAAAGCGGGGTTCCGAAATCGCTTCGGAAACCGGTCGCAGCGTCCCGACGATGGAGAACGATAACTCCAATGTCGTCGCTGTTAACTCGCAGGGCGAGCAAACGGATGTCGAGGCGGCCAATGAGGCCAACCAGCAGGTGGATCAGACCAAGCCGATGAATCCGGAAGTCAGCGTCAGCGAAGAAACGGTGGAAATCGCGCAAGCGCCGAACGCGGATGAGCAAGCAGCCCAGCAGCGTCAAGCGCAGGCGCAGGCGCAGCGTGAACAACAGCAGCGTCAAGCGCAGGGAGACGCAGCGTGAACAACAGCAGCGCGAACGCGAGCAACGTGAGCTCGCAGCGCAACGTGCGCGCACGGCGCAGGCGCAACGCGAGCTTGCCCAGAACAATGCACCGACTCCGCAGAGCGACCAGCAGGGTCAAAAGCTTCCGGAAACGGCGGGCTTCGCTCCGCTTTTCGGCATGCTTGCAGGTCTGTCGTTCGGTTCGGCGGCATTCTTGCGCCGCCTCCGTCGAAGCTAAGGAGTTGAACACTCAGCACAATTGATGAATTGCGCCAAGATCAACACTCAGCCGAGCCCGCTCGCGCTTCAGCGCGGCGGGCTCGTACTACTTTTGATCTGTCTCGCGACCTTTGCGGCCGCAACGGCGCAAGCGCAAGTCTCCGAGCCCTCTGAGCGGGATCTCGTAAAACCTTTCAAGCTAACGGTCGATGTCCCGCAAGTCGTCATCGCGGCGACGGTGACCGACAAGCGCGGGGCGGCCGCTCCCGACCTGACGCGCGACAATTTCGAGGTCTTTGACGACAGCCGCAAGCAGCGGCTCGCGGGCTTCGGAAGCCGCGACGAGCCCGTGACAATCGGCATTGTCCTCGATAACAGCCGCAGCATGGCGCCGCGCCGGCAGTACGCAATCAGTGCGGTCGCCTCGTTCGTAGGCGTCAGCAATCCGCAAGATGAATTCTTCGTCGTGCACTTCAACGACAACGTGCGTTTCGGATTGGACCGCAAGCTGAGCTTCAGCTCGGAGTTGACCGACGTCCGGCAGGCGCTGATGCAGTTGCATCCCGAAGGGATGACGGCGCTGTACGACGCGGTTTCGGCGGCGCTCGATCAAGTCAAGAAGGGCCGCTGGGATCGCACGGCCTTGCTGATCGTCTCCGACGGCGCCGACACCGCGAGCAAGGCGCAGTTCGACGAACTGCTGCGAAAGGCGGGATCGGCGAGCACGCCGATTTACGCCATCGGCATCTACGACGATTTGCAGTCCGATAGCGACCCGAAGACTCTCAGGAAGCTGGCGGATATCTCCGGCGGCAAGGCGTTGTTCCCCAAGGGCGCGGAGATGCTGCCCGCATGCAAGCTGATCGCGCACGATATTCGGCAGCAGTACATGCTCAGCTACACGCCGACCCGCTACGGCGAACCGGGCTCATTTCACGACGTCAAGGTCAAGCTCCTAGGCCCTGACACAAAAAGCCTGCGGGTCCGCTGCCGTACCGGCTATTACGAGCCGCTGGAGGAGAATGACCGTGCGCGTTAGGATCGCCCACATCCGCGGCGCCGGGCGCGCTCTCCTGCGTGCGCTCGAAACGGTCTTGCTTTTGGCCGGGTCGGCGTTTCTGCTGCTCTTCATCGGCGCCAAGGCGGAGCAGTACTGGGGTCAGTATTCCGCAAAATTGACTCTCGATCGGGAGCGCGTGGAGATGGCCTTGCCCGGTGCGCCCAGCGCCAAACAGATGGCCGCCGAGAGCGGCGTCGTGGGCCGTATCAAGGTCCCCAAGATGGGCATCGACGTTGCGATCTTCGAGGGATCCGACGGCAAGACCCTCCGCCGCGGCGCCGGACACCTGCCCCTGTCCGCCTTTCCCGGCGAACCGGGGAACGTGGCGATTTCCGCGCACCGCGACACCTTCTTCCGTCCGCTGCGCCACATCGAGCCCGGCGACCGCGTCGAGGTCCAAACCCTCGACGGCGTCTACGACTACGAGGTCGAGTGGACCAGGATCGTCGCGCCGACAGACGTAGAGGTGGTTGATCCCACGCCCGAACCCAGCCTGACCCTGATCACCTGCTACCCGTTCTACTACGTCGGCAACGCCCCGCAGCGCTTCATCGTGCGCGCGCGGCAGATCACCCAAACAGCAGCCGCGAGCGCCCCTTAGGCAAATCGAAGCACACATCGAGCGACTCGCCGCTTCGCAGCCAGCGTTGCGGCTCGAGTCCCTTCCCTTCGAGGACGGGAACGGTCTTGCCTTCGTAGGAGACCAGGACTTGGCGCGGCGCGGCTGCGCCGGACAGGCGCACGGTGAACTCCGGGCAGCGGTACGGCGCGTCGAAGCTCAAGCCATCGCTCGAGCGCGAGATCGCCGTCAGCTCCTTCGCGGCCCAGTAGCGCGAGAGCTCGCTGAGCTTCATCCAGCGCAGATTGTCGAAGCGCTGGTTCAGGCGCCGGACGACTTCCTGAAAGACCTGGAAGCCGGTCTCCTCGCCGCTCCAGTAGATGCCGGTCCAGTGGCTGACCAGGCAGGCCGGCTCGCCGCGCTCGATGACGTCGACCAGGCGCCCGGACTGCAGGTCCGGCGTGATGTAGCGGTCGGGATGGCCGCGGTCTTCGCAATTCCAGCCGCCGGTCCAGTCGCCCGTGCAGCCGTAGATCGAGACGACGCAACGCGGATCGTCCGTCCCCAGGCCTGAAGCGTACTCGACGCGCGGCGCGACGCTCTGGTCACCCTCGGAGAACAGGTCGCGGAAGTAGTGCGAGATCTCGGCCTGGTAGACGTCGCGCAACGACTCGCGCGTGGCCATCGCCAGGTTCTGGCGCGCTTTGCTGCCGAAGCCGCCGGGCGTGGTGAGGCCTTCGCAGGGCAGGTCGATGTTGTGCAGGATTTGGAGCGCATAGCGCATGTACTCGGCCAACTCGTCCGCCGAGCGCCCGACGCTCCAGCCCCAGTTCTCCATGTAATCCGGCGTGCGGTCGGGGTAGGGGTGGCCGGTCTTGGTGTCGATGACCCAAGTGTGGGTGACCATCTCGGGATGGATGTCCCAGTCGCGCGAAACGCGCTCGCGCACGAGCTTGATGGAGTCATCGAGCTGCTTGCCGGTCCAGCCGGGCAGGATGCGATCGAGCCGCCCGACGCACGCCGGGAACGGCACGACCGAGTACTTGCCCTTGACGCCGTGCTCGCCGCACCAATCGACGAACTTGCGCACGAAATCGTCAGGAATCTCGTCGGGCCAGGTCTCCCACGGGTCGCGCCGCCGGCCGTTGCTCCCGAACGCCTCGTAGAAGTGCGGCGAGGCGAACTTGTTGAGGTTCACCAGGCAGGTCGCATCGTCAATGATGTACGAGAGCGGAACGAGCCCGCGCGGGTTGATGACCTGGACCGAGGGGTCCTGGGTTGGGCGCTCGCCCAGGGGCGGCAGCTCGGTGACGGGCGTCTGCGCGAAGGCGGAAGACGCGGCTAGACCTGCGGATGCAGCAAGGAACGAGCGGCGGTTCACTGGTAGATATTAGCTTATTGGGGCTCGTCTTCCGCGTCGCCGAGGTGAAACTGGATATGTGCGCGGAGATACTCCAGTGCGTCTTCGTCCGGCGTGTCGATGATCCCGCACTCGCCGAGAATCTCGAACCAGTAGTCGGTGCTAATCTCCCCGTCAACAAGGCCGTCGGGCCCCTCGAGAATTCGAAGCGTATCCCAAAGATCGAATGTTAACTGAACTGCTTGCCCAAGTACCCTGCGAACTTCCGCATCGGGCATTTTATCGGCCATTGCAAACTCCTGCGATCCTTATCGACGCAGTTGCATTGGCCTAGAGTGCACACCCAGAGTCGCGCGCTACAGCCCTGGAAATGTCTTCTTGATAGCGTCCAGCAGCTGACCGGCCATCTCTTCGTTGAATTGGAGGGTCTGACTGACGGTCCCAACTTGCTTGCGCTCCGGCGACCCGAAGCTCGTTAGTTGCAGTAGACGCTCTCCGGTTTCCTGGTCTACAAAAGAGCCGCCTCACACTCGGACGTCGTCCGATGCTTCTTTGCATCTTTCCTTGGAGACAACGTCAAACTTAGTTACAACGGCCATGCGCACCTCCTTGCGCATGCCCGTCTACTGGATCAGCGTCCCCTGGCCGTCGCCGCCGCCTTCGATCCCTTCGATCTCGTCGAGCTCTTCGTCCGACGGGTCTCGCGGCACGATGGCGACCGCTGCGATCACGTCGCCTTCTTCCAGGTTCACCAGCTTGACGCCCGAGGCCGAGCGCCCGGTCTTGCGAATGTTCGCCGCGTCGATGCGGATGATCTTGCCGCCGCGGGTGATCAGCATCAGGTCCTGATCTTCGGCGACGCGCATCACGCCGACCACCTCGCCGGTGCGCTTGGTGAGCTTGATGTTGATGACGCCCTTGCCGCCGCGGTTGGTCAAGCGGTATTCGTCGAGCAAAGTCTGCTTGCCGACGCCGTTCTCCGCGACGGTCAGGATCAAGTGTTCCTTGTCGACGCACAGCAGACCGATGACGTAGTCGCCCTTGGCCAGGTTGATGCCGCGTACGCCGCGCGCCGGGCGGCCCATCGGTCTTACGGCGTCGTGCTCGAAGCGGATCGCCTTGCCGTGGCGCGTGGCGATGAAGACTTCCTGATTGTGCTCGTGGCGCCGCGCCGCGATGAGCTCGTCGCCGTCGTCGAGACCCAGCGCGATGATGCCGCGCGACAGCGGCCGGCTGAAGACTTCGAGCGAGCACTTCTTGACGGTGCCGTTCTTGGTCACCATCACGATGAACTCGTCGTCGGGGAACTCCTTCACCGGCATGAACGTTTGCACGGTCTCGCCCGGCATCAGGCTGACCAGGTTCGCGATGTGCTTGCCGCGGCTGGTCGTGCCGGTGTCCGGCAGCCTGTAGACCTTGAGCCAGTAGACGCGCCCCAGGTTGGTGAACGCCAGGATGTAGGAGTGCGTCGAGCCGAAGAACATGTGCTCGACGAAGTCGTCGTCGCGCGTGCCCATGCCGATGCGCCCGCGGCCTCCGCGCGCCTGCTTGCGGTAGGTGTCCAGCGGCGTGCGCTTGAGGTAGCCGTTGTGGCTGACCGTCACGATCATCGGCTCGTCGGCGATCAGGTCTTCGATCGAGATGTCGCCGGCCTCTTCGCCGATCTCCGTGCGCCGCTCGTCGCCGAACTTCTTCTTCACCTCGCGCAGCTCGGCGATGATCACCTTGTTGAGCTCGTCGTCCGAGCCGAGGATCTCGAGGTAGCCCTTGATCTCAATCTGGATTTCGGCGAGCTCGTCAAGAATCTTCTGGCGCTCCATGCCGGTCAGGCGCTGGAGCTGCAGCTCGATGATCGCCTGCGCCTGCCTCTCGGTGAAGTCGAACGGCGGCAGCTCGCCGGTGACTTCTTGACGCAAAAAGTCGCGATAGTCGATCTGTTGGACGCCCATGAGGCCGTCGCGCGCTTCGCCCGGATTCGACGCGGCGCGGATCAAGGCGATCACCTGGTCGATGCGATCGAGCGCCTTCTGGAAGCCGAGCAAGAGGTGCTCGCGGGCGCGGGCTTTCTCGAGCAGGTGATTCGTCCGCCGCCGGACCACGTCGACGCGGTGCTCGATGAAGTACTTGAAGTACTCCAGCAGCCCCAGCTCGCGCGGCTGGCCGTTGACGATCGCCAGCATGATGACGCCCGAGCCCTGTTGGAGCTGGGTGTGCTTGTAGAGGTTGTTGAGCACGACCTCCGGCTCTTCGCCGCGCTTGAGCTCGAAGACGACGCGCACGCCGTGGCGGTCGCTCTCGTCGCGGATGTCGCTGACGCCCTCGATCTTCTTGTCGTTGACCAGGCCGGCGGCGTGCGCGATCAGGCGTCCCTTGTTGACCTGATAGGGGATCTCGGTGACGATGATCGCCCAGCGATCCTTGCCGATCTTCTCGAACTCCGTCTTGGCGCGGAGCGTCACATGACCGCGGCCGGTCTGGTAGGCCCGCATGATGCCGGAGCGGCCGCACAGCGTGCCGCCGGTCGGGTAATCGGGCCCTTGGACGATTTGGACCAGCTTGTCGAGCTTGGTATTCGGGTGCTGAATGAGCTGGATCGCCGCATCGATCAGCTCGTTCAAGTTATGCGGCGGGATGTTGGTCGCCATGCCGACGGCGATGCCGTTGGCGCCGTTGGCGAGCAGGTGCGGCGCGGTCGCCGGCAGGTACTCCGGTTCGTGGGTCGTGTCGTCGTAGTTGGGGCGAAAGTCGACGGTGTCCTTGTCGAGGTCCTGCAGCAGGTCTTCGGCGAAGTGCGAGAGGCGCGCCTCGGTGTAGCGCATGGCCGCCGGCGGATCGCCGTCCATCGAACCGAAATTGCCTTGACCCTGGATCAGCGGGTAGCGCATCGAGAACGGCTGCGCCAGGCGGACCAACGTGTCGTAGATCGAGGCGTCGCCGTGGGGGTGATAGCGGCCCATCACGTCGCCGACGATGCGGGCGGCTTTCTTGGGGGCGCGATTCGCGCGATAGCCGCCTTCGAGCATGCCGTAGAGGATGCGTCGCTGGACAGGCTTGAGGCCGTCGCGCACGTCAGGCAGCGCGCGCCCGACGATCACGCTCATCGCGTAGTCGAGATACGACTTGCGCATCTCGACTTCGATATCGATGGGGATCAGACCTCCCCCTGCTCCCTCCCCGTCGCCAAGGGGAAGTGAGGGGTCTCGCGGTTCGTCTGCCAAGTGCTAAATTCTCCAGGGAAGGAATGCGTTAAACCATTGATTATAGCAGATTTGAGGGCTCTACCGGCCAGGCGGAAGTCGCGCAGAGCTGCGCGGATTGGAGGCGGCGGCGGGCTACGGCCGGTCGCCGTAAACGATCTCGTCGACGCGGCTCGACAGGTCAGCCTCTTCATCGCGGATGAAGCCGCGGAGACGGCTAAGCGGAGCCGGACCGGGCCGCACGGCGCGCAAGCGCTCCAGCCTTTCGCGGGCGGCCCTTCGAAAGAACTCCGCCGCGGATTCGCCTGACTCCTCGGCCTCAAACTTGACCGAAGCCATCAGCTCATCAGGCAGCGTAAGGCTGAACTTGACGCTCACTTCATCAGCTTAGTTCACATTGCTCCTACAGCCGTCGGACAGAAATTCATGGCCGGAGCTACCTATCACCGGCGTCCTGCCGCTACAGTATTGCGTCATGCACCGCCGAATCCTGCTCACCCTCGCCTTGTTTGCGATAGCGGCTCCCGCTCAGGAGTCCGCTTTTGACTTCGCGGCCACCATAGCGAACCGCTATGCGAAGTCCCAAGACGTGGTCTACTCCATCGGGGACGGATACGAAAACCGCCTCGACGTCTATCAGTTGCGCGACGCCGACGGCCCGCGGCCGACCGTTGTCTATATCCACGGCGGCGGCTGGACCGGCGGCACGAAAGAAAGCTCCGTCTTCAACCTGCTCCCGTACATGCGTCTCGGCTTCAACGCCGTCAACGTGGAATACCGCCTCGCGCGCAACGCCCTCGCCCCCGCCGCGGTCGCCGACTGCCGCTGCGCCCTGCGCTGGGTCTTCGCCAACGCCGAACGCTACGGCTTCGACACCACCAAGATCGTCGTCACCGGCGGCTCGGCCGGCGGCCACCTGGCGCTTACCACCGGCATGCTTCCCAAGGACGCCGGGCTCGACTTCGAGTGCAACAACGGCCCTCACGACATCGAGATGCCGGTCGCCGCGATCGTCAACTGGTACGGCATCACCGACGTCAACGACTTGCTGTTCGGCAAGCCCAATGAAAAGAGCTACGCCGTGCGCTGGCTCGGCAGCCTGCCGAACAAGGAAGAGGTCGCGCGCCGCGTCTCGCCGCTGACGTACGTGCGCAAAGGCCTGCCGCCGATCCTGACGATCCACGGCGACGCCGACCCGACCGTCCCCTATACGCACGCGCTGCGCCTCCAAAAAGCGCTCGACGAAAAGGGCGTGCCCAACCAGCTCTATACCGTCCCGGGCGGCAAGCACGGCGGATTTACGCAAGAGCAGTACAAAAAGATCTACGCCGTGGTCGAGACCTTCCTGCGAGATCACGGAGTGCTCTGAGTGAGAAGGAGGCCATGGCATGCGCGCCTTAGGTCCTCCGCCTTACAGGAGCTGTTGCACCCGTACTGTATTCTAAGAACGGTTCCGAACGAGGCGAACCGAATGGGCCATAGATCGTTTTCTCTCATCGTCTTAGCGGCGTTGATCGCTGTAAGTGTCGCCGCACAGTCGCCCCCGGTCGCCGGCCCGGTCGACATCCTGCCGCTCGACCAAGTCAAGCCGGGAATGGAGGCCGTCGCCTGGACAACCTTCAACGGCGAAGAGGCCGAGCCTGTGCCGATTGAGATTCTCGGCGTGATGCGCAACATGTGGGGCCCGCGGCAGGACATCATCCTGGCCAAGATGGGCGGCAAGGCGGCGCGCACCAACGTCGCCGCCGGGATGAGCGGCAGCCCCGTTTACTACCAAGGCCGTTTAGTCGGGGCCGTCTCTTTGCGATTCAGCACGTTCTCGCCCGACGCCATCGCCGGGATCACTCCGATCGAGCTAATGCTCGAGATCAACGAGTACGACCGTTCGACGCCCCTGCAAGCCGCGCTGCCGGTGGAGACGCCGGCCGCTGCCGCGAACGGACCCGAGCTCGCCCAAGCCGTTTGGGCCAACCGCGGCGCCGAGCTCAAGACTCCCGCATCGCCCATGCCGGGCGTGACCGCTATCGAGACGCCGCTCGCGTTCTCGGGCATGCAGGCCGGAACGATCGACCTGTTCGCCGGCGCCTTCCGCGCGCAGGGCGTGCCCGTGATGGCGGGCGGCGCCGCCGCGGCTCGCACGATGTCGACCATCGACCCTATCGGCAAGCTGCGTCCCGGCGAGCCTATCGCGGTCGTGCTGATGTCGGGCGACATGTCCGCGACCGCCCTGGGCACGACGTCCTACAACGACGGCGAAAAGATTCTCGCCTTCGGCCATCCGATGTTCAATTCCGGCCCGCTCGCCGCGCCGATCGCGACCGCCGAAGTGATCCACGTGCTGGCCTCGCAGCTCAATCCGGTCAAACTCGCCAACGCCAGCTCGATCGTCGGCGCGCTGCGCCAAGACCGGCACTCGGGAATCATGGGCGTTCTCGGCGAGTCGGCCAAGATGATCCCGGTCAACATCCACGTGCGCTCGTTCGACGACCAAGAGACGGTCATCTCGAGCAAAGACCTCGCGGTCCAGCTCTTGCAAAACGAGAAGTGGACGCCGCAACTGCTGATGATGGCGCTGTTCAACTCGATGTTCGGCATGAACGACTTCGCCGAGGAGGCGACCTTCCGTCTCAACGCCAAGTTCGACGTCCAGGGCGCCGACGAGCTGTCGTACCGCACCATGCAGACCGTCACCGGCGCCCCCATGCCCGCGCCGCTGCTGCTCGCCGGTTCGGTGGCCAGCCGTCTGAGCCTGCTGTTCACCAACACCCGCGAGACGCCGCGCATCGAGAAGATGGACGTCAGCATCGACCTGCTGCCCAAGCGCCGCCTGACCACGATCGAGCAGGTGTGGCTCAATAGCCGCCGCGCGCGCCCCGGCGACGAGGTCACCGGCAAGGTCATCCTGCAGCCCTATCGCGGCAAACGCGAAGAGCGCGAGTTCAAGATCCGCGTTCCCGAGAGCGCCCCCAAAGGCCGCCTCGTGCTGACCGTCAGCGATTCGTCAGCTCACAATCTGCGCCGCCGCGCCGCCGCCGCCAGCAATCGCTCGCTGAGCTTGCCCGAGACGGTTTCGCTGCTCAACCAAGAGCGCGCCAACGACCACATTTACATTGCTCTGATGGATCGCGGGGCCTCGGCTTCGCTCGACGACCGTTCGCTGCCGAACGTTCCGCTGACGGCGCTCAATGTGATGCGCCCCTCCGCGCAGGGCCGGCTGCAGCTCGAGCCGGGCGCGCCGCTGGCTGAAACGTCCATCGCGCTCGACTCGATTGTGGAAGGGTCGCGCGCGTTGGCGCTTGAGATCCAATAAAGACCAGGTTACGTCGGATGAAAAATTCGCTCTCTCGCGTCGCGCTCGTCGTCGCTGCGTCGGTCTGCTCGCTCCTCTCCGCTCAACAGACGAAGATTTGGGAGCAAACCTCCTTCAGCGATTTTGAGAAGGGAACGCCCGACCGCATCAGCATCCGCAGCGACGGCGCTTTGGAGTTGGCGCCCCGGCTGCACGACCTGTACGAGGCCCCGGAGTCGTACCTGTGGGACGTCGTCGTCGCGTCGTCCGGAACCGTCTATGCGGCGGCCGGCCCCGAGGCGGTCGTCTTCAAGCTGGAACCGGGCGGCGAAGCCTCGAAGTTCTTTGAGGCCGACGCCATCGAGGTACACGCCCTGGCGCTCGGCGCCGAGGGCGCTCTGTTCGCCGCCACCTCGCCCGACGCCAAGATCTACCGCATCGCGCCCGACGGCGCCTCCTCGATCTACTACGATCCGCAGGCCTCCTACGTGTGGGACATGGCGATCGGCCCGGACGGCGCGCTGTATGTCGCGACCGGCGACGAGGGCAAGATTCATCGGGTGACCGCGCAGAACCAGGGCGCGGTCTTCTACGAAACCGGCGAGACGCACGTTCGTTCGATCGCGTTCGACTCCGAGGGCCGTCTCGTCGCCGGCACCGATCCGGGCGGGCTGATTTTGCGCATCACCGAATCTAACGGCGCCGCCCACGGATTCGTGCTCTACCAATCGCCGAAAAAAGAAGTGACCGCGGTCCTCGCCGCCCCCGACGGGTCGGTTTATGCGGCGGGAGTCGGCAATCGGACGGGCTCGCCTGCGTCGACGAGCACGTCGACGCAATCGACGTCGAGCACGTCGCAGCCGGAAGGCGGATCGCCGTCCGGTTCTCCGCAGGCCGCGCCGCCTTCGCTGCCTTCCGCGTCCGCGGTCGCGCTGCGGGTCAGCGGCGGCAGCGAAGTTGTGCGCATCGCACCCGACGGCGAGCCCCGCCAGGTTTGGTCCGACAACGAGGCGATCGTCTATTCGCTCGGCTTCGACGGCGAGAAACGGCTGCTCATCGGCACTGGGAACGAGGGGCGTCTCTATCGCCTCGAGTCGAGCGAACGCTATTCGCTGGTGCTGGCGACCCCGTCGAACCAGATCACCGCCATGGCCTCGACGAACGACGGCGGGGTGATCCTCGCCGCCAGCAACATCGGCAAGCTCCACAAGCTGGGCCCCGAGATCGCCTCCGAGGGCGTGTTCGAGTCCGACGTGTTTGACGCCGACTTGTTCACCCGCTGGGGCGCGCTCGAAGCCGACCCCGCAGGCGCCGGCGCCCTGGCCGTGCGCAGCGGCAACCTCGATCGCCCGGCGCGCACGTGGAGCGACTGGTCTGACTCCGGCGAGGCGCCTCCGGCCCGCTTCGCCCAGTGGAAGGCGACGCTGCGCGCGTCCGGGCAAACTTCGCCCGAGCTCGACGCCGTGCGCCTTTACTACCGGCCCGCCAACAGCAAGCCGCGCATCGAGGAACTCGAGCTGACGCCCCCCAACTATCGGTTTCCGCCGAAGCGCCCGTCGGTCGCGCCCCGCACTCTGACCCTGTCCCCGATCGGCTCGAGCAGCGTCAGCCGCCGCGGCGCCCGCGCGCAACAGCCGCCCCAGATTCTGACTCAAGCCGCCGGCAGCCTGGGCGTGCGTTGGTCGGCCGAGGACGCCAACGACGACGATCTGATCGCCAAAGTCGAGATCCAGGGGATCGGCGAGAGCGGCTGGATCTTGCTCGAGGATGACATCGAAGACACCGAGTTCAACTTCGATTCCGACGCCTTTGCCGACGGCCGCTACCGCTTGCGGGTGACCGTCAGCGACAGCCCGTCCAACGCGCCGGCCGAAGCTCTCGAGGATTCGCGCATCAGCGAGCCCTTCCTCATCGACAACTCCGCGCCGACCATCGCCGATCTGACCGCGACGCGCGACGGCGACTCGCTCCAAATCCGCTTCCGCGCCTCCGATTCCGCCAGCAAGATCGAGAGCGCCGAGTACTCGATCAACGGCGGAGACTGGCGGCCGGCCCTGCCCGCCTCGGGCTTGTTCGACGCTCAGGAGCTGGCCTTCGATTTCGCCGCCGAAGGCGGCCAGGCGCCGCAGCATGTGGTGGCCGTGCGCGTCTTCGACTCGCGCGAGAATACCGCGGCGGCCAAGACCGTAGTCCCTTGACGCTCGACGCGCGCCTCGACGACCTGCGCAACGACCGCGCTCACGGCGCGCTCGACTTGGCGCTCATCGGCCTGGACATCGCCCGCGACTGGCGCGCCGCCGGCCGCTCGCTCGACGAATTGGCGGACCGCCTCCGCGGCATGCACCCGTCCATCGCCACGCTCGCCAACCTGGCCTCCGCCATCGACGCGGGCCGCGACCTCGATGAGCTGCGCCGGAGCCTCGTCGAAGGCAACGCCCGTATCGCCTCACGCCTGCGCCGGCTCATCCCGCCGCATCAAGCCATCGTGACCCTGAGCAACAGCTCGACCGTCCGCGCCGCGCTGCCCGTTCTCCGGCCGCGCCTCGTCGTCGTCCTCGAGTCGCTTCCGGGCGGGGAAGGCAAAGCCATGGCTGACGCCGTCAAGGCCCTCGAGGTCCGCCTCGAACCGGACGCCGCCATGGGCAAGATCGCCGCCGAGGTCGACTGCGCGCTGGTCGGCGTCGACTCATGCGACGACGCGGGCAATCTCATCCACAAGATCGGCACGCTGCCCCTGGCGCTCTGCTGCCGCCATGCCGGCAAGCCTTTTTACGCCGCCGGCCACAGCTTCAAGCGAACCGAGCACGTGCTCGAACCGCCCACGGATCCCCTCTTCGACCTCACTCCGCACGACCTCATCACCGCCCTCGTCACCGTCTGAGGGAGGAGCAACGAACGGCCCCGGATCGAGCGGAGCGGAATCCGGGGATCGACTGGACGGAAAGTATTAGAAAGATTATCTTGGATCGCGTTTTAAGACCCCGGGTTCCTCCACCCGGGGCTGTCCGTTGCTTCGGTCCTCCGGACGAGGTCGCGCCGGCGTTTTCACACAGACTCATCGCTTACTGACGTGGGCGGCTCTGCGGCGGCGAGGGTTTGGATATGGGCGAGGCGGGCGAATCGGTCAGCCGTTGAGCTTCTTTGCGAGCAAGTCGTTGACGACCTGGGGGTTGGCCTGGCCGCGGGTGGCCTTCATCACCTGCCCGACGAAGAAGCCGAGGATGCCGGTCTTGCCGCCGCGGTACATCTCGACTTGGCTCGTGTTCTTGGCGATCAGGTCGTCGATGATTTTTTCGAGCTCCGTGGTGTCGGAGATTTGCTTGAGGCCCTCTGCTTCGATGATTTCCGGCGCTGTCTTGCCGTTCTCGTACATCTTGGCGAAGACCTGTTTGGCGAGCTTCGACGACAGGGTGCCGTCGGCGAGCAGCTTCAGCATCTCGGCCAAGTTTTCAGCCGAGACGCGGGACTCTTCGATGGTCTTGTCGTCGGCGTTGAGCGCTCCGGCCAAGTCGCCTTGCACCCAGTTGGCGGCGCTCTTCGGCTCTCCGGAGAGTTTGGCGACCTGTTCGAAATAGTCGGCGATCTCTTTGGTGGCCGACAGCGTGTGGGCGTCGTACTCGGAGAGGCCGTATTCGGAGATGAAGCGCTCGCGCTTGGCGCGCGGCATTTCGGGCATCGAGGCGGCGATGCGCTCGCGCCACTCGTCGTCGACGATCAACGGCGGCAGATCGGGCTCGGGGAAGTAGCGGTAGTCGTGCGCCTCCTCCTTCGAGCGCATCGAGGCGGTTTCGCCGGTGACGTTGTTGAACAGGCGCGTCTCTTGCACGACCTGTCCGCCGGATTCGAGGACGGCGACCTGGCGGGCGATCTCGTACTCGATGGCCATCTTGACGAAGCGAAACGAGTTGACGTTCTTGATCTCGACCTTGGTTCCGAACTTCTCCGCTCCTTTAGGGCGAACCGAGACGTTGGCGTCACAGCGCAGTTGGCCTTTCTCCATGTCGCAGTCGGAGGCGCCGGCGAATTGGATGGCCTGCTTGATCTCGGTGAGGTAGGCGAACGCTTCGTCGGCGCCGCGCATGTCGGGCTCGGAGACGATCTCGGCGAGGGGCGCGCCGGCGCGGTTGAGGTCGACGTAGCTGTAGCGGTCCGAATCGCGGAAGCCGTCGTGGATGTTCTTGCCGGCGTCTTCCTCGAGGTGCAGCCGGGTGACGCCGATGCGCTTTTGGGTCCCGTCCTCGAGCTCGATGTCGACCCAGCCGTGCTCGGCGAGCGGCTCGTCGAACTGCGAGATCTGGTAGCCCTTGGGCAGGTCGGGATAAAAGTAGTTCTTACGGGCGAAGACCGACTTGCGGTTGATCTTGCAGTTGATCGCCAGCGACGCGCGGACGCCTTGCTCGACGACGGCGCGGTTGAGCACGGGCAGAGCGCCGGGCAGGCCGAGCACCACGGGGTCGGTCTGCGTATTGGGCTCGTTGCCGAACTCATGCGAGCTGCCGGAGAAGATCTTGGTCTTCGTCTTGAGCTGAACGTGCACTTCGAGCCCAATCACGGGCTCGTATTTTGCGACCGTTTCGGGGTCGGCGATGAGGAGGTCGGCTGCAGCCATGAAGGGCTTCCCCTGAAGGCGCAATTATATCAACCGGCGTTGTCGCACACGTCGCTCGAGGGACCGAGAGGGCGGGCTCGGGAGCCCGCCCATGCGCCGCGTGTTAGACCAGTTTGTGCTTCGAGAGCGGCAGCTCGCGAATGCGCTTGCCGGTCGCGACGAAAATGGCGTTGGTGAGCGCCGGAGCGAAGACCGGCACGCCGGGCTCGCCGACCCCGGCCGGGGGCGCGTCGCTGTCGACCACGTGAACGTGCGTCGTCACGGGCGCTTCGTTGATGCGCGCGACCGGGTAGTCGTTGAAATTCGACTGGTCGATGCGGCCGTCGGAGGCGGTGATCTCGCCCATCAAGGCGATCGACGTCCCAAATGTGGCGGCGCCCTCGAATTGCGCCCGGACGCGCTCGGGGTTCACGGTCTTGCCGGCGTCGACGACGGTCCAAACTTCGGGGATCTTGACCTTGCCGCTCGAGTCGACCTCGACGCGGACGACCGTCGCGATGTAGCTCAGGAACGAGCGGTGCGCGGCGATGCCCATGCCTTGACCCTTGGGAAGCTTTTTGCCCCAGCCGGAGTCCTTGGCGGCCAGCTTGATCACGTTCTTGAGGCGGCCGGTGTCGACCGGGTACTCCTCGATCGTCCCGCCCATGTTGGGGTACTCGACGCCCTGCGCGGCCAGGTCGATGATGCGGTCGTCGCCGATCGTCTCGAGCATGTACTCGACCGGATCGCGTTTGGCCTGGTGGGCCAGCTCGTCGAGGAACGATTGCACCGCGAAAGCGTGATAGATGTTGGCGACCGAGCGCAGCCAGCCGATGCGGATGTGCGCCTCGGCGGGGCCGTTCTCGACGCGCTGGTTCGGCACGTCGAACGGATTGTCCGAGAAGCCCATGCCCATCTCGCCGGCCGAGCCGTAGGTGGTGTCGACGGCGAAGGTCGAGCCGATCGGCGTGAAAACGGAGCGTTGCAGCCAGGCGGTGGGCTTGCCTTTGCCGTCGACGCGCGCCTTGAGGTAGAGGCCCGCGACGGCGTGGAAGTAGTCGAACCGGATGTCGTCTTCGCGGCTCCAAACGACCTTCACCGGCTTGCCGAGCTGTTTGGACAGGATCGCCGCTTCGCAGCAATAGTCGGGTTTGGACTTGCGGCCAAAACCGCCGCCCAGCAGCGTGACATGGCAGATGACGTCGGTCTTGTCGACGCCGACTGCGGGACCGACGGCTTCTTGGACGGCCTGGGGATTTTGTGTGCAGGTCCAGACTTCGACCTTGCCGTCCTTGAAGTGGGCGATGGCGGCCGGCGGCTCCATGGCGGCGTGCGCCAAGTGGGGCACGTAGTATTCGGCCTCGATGATCTTGCCGCCCTTGGCGAAATCGGCGTCGACGTCGCCGACGTTGCGGATGACCTTGCCCGGTTGCTTGGCGGTATCGATCAGCTTCTGCTTGAATGCGCTTGACGTGTAGCCGGCGTTGGGGCCGAGGTCCCATTCGGCTTTGAGCTTCTTGCGGCCCTGGAAGACCGACCAGGTGTTGTTGCCGATGACGGCTACGCCGCCCAGGGCCTGGAAGCCGTGCGGCGGCACGAAGTCGGGCATGCGGAACGTCTGCGTCACGCCCCACTGCTTGAGGGCGTCGGCGTCGTCAAAGCTCTTGAGCTTGGCGCCCAGGACGGGCGGGTGCTCGATCGAGGCGTAGACCATGCCGTCGACCTTGGCGTCTTGCCCGAAGACCGCCGTGCCGTTGCAGATCTCGTCGAGATCGTCGACCGGCATCTCGTGGCCGATGTAGCGGTACGCGGACTTCGGCTTGAACTTGAGCGTCTCCTTGGCGGGGACCGGCAGCTTCGCCGCGTCGGAGGCCAGCTCGCCGTAGCCGAGCTTCTTGCCGGAGGTGTGGACGACCTGGTGCAACTCGGCCTTAACCTCGGAGACGGGCACGCCCCATTTGTTGGCGGCGGCCTGCTCGAGCATGGTGCGCGCGGTCGCGCCCGCTTCGAGCATCACATCGAGGAAGTTGCGCACCGAACGCGAGCCGTCGGTGTTTTGCGAACCGTACTTCTCGTCGCCGATGGCCTGCTCGATCTTGACTCGCTTCCAGTCGGCCTCGAGCTCGTCGGCGAGGATCATCGGCAGCGAGGTTTTCGAGCCGGTGCCCATCTCCGAGCGATGCGCCACGATCCAAACCGTGCCGTCGGTCTCGATGCCGAGGAATACGTTCGGATTGAACGGCGCGGATTCGGCGTTCGGCGGATAGGCCGCCTGCGCCTCGCCGACCAGGCCGTAGCGGGCGCCGAGAACCAACGCGCCGGCGGAGAACATGCCGCGGAGAAAGCCGCGGCGGCTGACGTTTTGGATGCTCATCATGCCATCTCCTTCGCGGCGTCCTTGATGGCGGCGCGGATGCGCTGGTAGGTCCCGCAGCGGCAGATGTTGCCTTGCATGTCGCTGTCGATGTCGGCGTCAGTCGGCTTCTTGTTGGAAGCCAGCATGGAGGCGGCCTGCATCATCTGGCCGGACTGACAGTAGCCGCACTGCGGCACGTTGTGGGCCTTCCAAGCCGTTTGCACCGGATGCGCTCCGTCGCTCGACAGCGCCTCGATCGTCTTGATTTCCTTGCCTTCGACCGATGAGACCGGAGTGATGCAGGAGCGGACGGCGACGCCGTTCTGGTGCACGGTGCAGGCCCCGCACAGGCCCACGCCGCAGCCGAACTTCGATCCCGTGAGACCGAGGATGTCGCGCAGATACCACAGCAACGGGATCTGCGGATCGCCGTCGAAACTGCGTTCTTCTCCGTTGATATTGAGTTTGACCATTGGTTTGAGAACTCCTGCTCGCCGTGGTGCGCGCGATCGACGAGGGCGCGGCGGCGGGAAGAGCGCTCGGGCCAGTCGAGGCCGAGCCGCTCCGGCGAGCTTTCACATGATAGCGGACGCGCAGGCGGAAGCAGTGCTGCGGCGAGACGCTGTGCGGTAAGCTTGCCTGGCCTTGACTTCGCAGCCTCCTCCGCGACCTGTCGAGCCGCCGCAAACGCTTGGGCGGGCGCTGTCGTTTCTTGGGCCGGGGCTGGTGCTGACGGCGTCGGTGGTGGGTTCGGGCGAGCTGATCGCGACGACCAGCCTCGGCGCGCGCGTCGGCTTCTTGGCCTTGTGGCTGATCGCGCTGAGCTGCGTCGCGAAGCTGCCGCTGCAACTGTTGTTCGGGCGCTGGGCGATCCTGCACGACCTGCCGTTGCTCGACGAGCTGGACCGCCTGCCCGGCCCGCGCCTCAAGGCGGGATGGTTCACCTGGCTGTGGTTCGCGACGCTCGTGTTCGTGACCTTCCAGCAAGGGGCGATGCTGGGCGGCGTGGCGCAGGCGCTGCATCTCATCCTGCCGCAGGTGGGGCTGACGCCGTGGGCGTTCATGGTCGCAGGGGCCACGATCGCGCTGCTATGGGGCGGCGGGTACGGGCGCCTCGAGCATGCGTCCCTGATCATGGTCGGCGCATTCGCGGCTTCGACTATGACTTGCGTCGCGTACTTGTCCGGTTCGCCCTACAGCTTCGCGCTTTCGGACTTGGCCGAGGGACTGAAGTTCGAGTTGCCCGCCGAAGGCGCGGCGATTGCGCTAGCGATCTTCGGCATCACGGGGATCGGCACGACGGAGCTTGCGCTCTACCCCTATTGGTGCCAGCAGAAGGGCTATTCGCGTTGGGCGGGGGAGCGCGACGACTCGCCGGCCTGGCGCCGCCGCAGCCGGGGCTGGATTCGCATCATGCGTCTGGACGCGATCGTGGCCATGGTCATCTACACGAGCCTCACGATGGCGTTCTTCGTGCTCGGCGCGGCGGTGTTGCACCCGCAAGGGCTGTTTCCGGAAGGCTCGGAGATGATTGTCGTGCTGTCGCGGATGTATACGGAGACGTTTGGGCCGGGAGCGTTCTATGTGTTCTTGCTGGGCGCGTTCTTCGCGCTGTACTCGACGATCTTCGTGAGCACGGCGGCGCATGGGCGGATGTTCGCAGATTGTTGCGTGCTGTTCGGCTGGTCGCGAGCGTCGAGCGAGGAGGAGCGCAGGCGGCTGACGCGCTGGTTCACCACCGGGCTGCCCGTCGCGCAGCTCCTCTTGTACTTGGCGCTTCAACTTCCGGTCTGGATGGTGTTGGTCGGCGGGACGGCGCAGTCGCTGATGATGCCGATCCTGGGCTTCGGCGCGGTGTATTTGATGCGGCGGCGGATGGCGGCGCTGCCGCCGTCAGGCTGGCTGAAGGCGCTCGGCTGGGCCTCGGCGCTGACGACCGCGGCCGTCGCGGTTTGGGGCTTGACGGCACGGCTCTTCGGCTAACCCTACCGTTCCCGAAAAACAGATAGACAGTCGCGGCAGGCCGAGCTATTCTCCAAGCCTCGGGATTTGAAAATCTCGCGCTCGTTCCACGATTCCGATACCGCGAGCGAGCGTTCACCCGCCTTCGGCTGCCCGACGGGCCGCGACACTTGCCACGGCGGCGGAGTCGATCCCATCTACAACTTCATGGATTACACGGACGACTACTGCATGATCGAGTTCACCCCGAATCAGACGACTCGCATGCAGGATTCGTGGACGGCCTACCGGGCGCCTTAGTTCTTTGCGGGCAGGGCTCGTGATCGCGGCCGCCAGTCGATGATCGCGGGCCCGGAATCCTGGCAGACCCAGACGTTGGCCCGCATGCCGGGCCGGAGCGTTCCAGGCGCGGATTCGATTTTTGCGAAGTCTTCTTCCTTGAACGGCTTCCCGTCGAGGCGAAAGCGGTCCGCGGCGCGTTCGTCGGCCTTCAGGATCATTTCCACGGGCTCGGTCGTGCGCCAGTCGGTCTCGACCGTCAGCTTGATGCGTTCAGACGTGCGGGAGTAATTCGTGACGGCGCCGGCGTACATGGTGAGCTCATCGCGCGCGCACGGCGTCTCACTGGGCGGGCGAACTCGCGGGCCCTGGGCCCAGGCCGCGACGGCGAAGAGCATCAACAAGATCGAACGCCGCAGCATTCCTCTAGGATTCTATCGCTCGGCGGAGCGGGTGTTAATCTATCGTTCACGTCTGATGCGCTGCGGTGTACGTTGCGGCGCTGTCGGACGGTTTTTTCGCTTGATTCTCAAGACATGAAAGCGCTTGTGATTGGCGGCGGCGGCCGCGAGCATGCCCTCGCTTGGAAGCTCGCACACTCTCCCTCGATCGAGAAGGTCTATGCGACGCCGGGCAACGCCGGCATCGCGTTTGATGTGTCGTCGATACCGGGCGACATCGTCTCGCCCGCCGAGATGGCGGCGCTGGCCGAGACCCTCGGCGTCGACTTCACGGTCGTCGGCCCGGAGGCGCCGCTGGTTGCCGGCGTCGCGGATGCATTTGAGGCCCAGGGCTTGCCGGTGGTCGGGCCGTTGAGTGTTGCGGCCCAGCTCGAGGGCAGCAAAGTCTATTCAAAGGAATTCTTTCGCGAGTTTTCGATTCCGACGGCCGATTCAGACACGGTCGAGACGCCGGAAGAGCTCGACGCGGCGCTCGATCGCATCGGGGCGCCCGTGGCCTTGAAAGCCGACGGTCTGGCGGCCGGCAAGGGCGTGATCTTGGCCGAAGATCTCGAAACCGCCAAGGCCGAGGGTCGCAAGCTGCTCGCGGGCGAGACGGTGGGCGACGCCGGCAAGCGCCTGCTCGTCGAGCAGTTTCTCGTCGGACGTGAGGTCAGCTTTATCGTGCTCACCGATGGTGTGCGGATCTTCGAGTTTCGCCCGACGCAAGATCACAAGGCCGCCTTCGACAACGACGAAGGCCCCAACACGGGCGGCATGGGCGCCTACTGCGACGACTCGATCCTGGACGACGGACTCCGGCGGCGCATCTTGGACGACGTGATCGAACCTGCGCTCGAAGGCATGCGTGCGCGCGGGTCGTTCTTTCGGGGCTTTCTGTACGCCGGTCTGATGGTGACCGACGAGGGCCCGAAAGTGCTCGAGTTCAACGTGCGTCTGGGAGATCCGGAGACGCAGCCGTTGCTGTATCGCATGGACGGCGACTTCGGCGAGCTGCTGGCGTCGGCGGCGCGCGGGTCGCTCGATCCGTCGCTGGCGGGCTGGAAGGCCGAGCCGACGGCCTGCGTGGTGGTGGCGTCGGGCGGGTATCCCGGGGCCTATCAGAAGGGCGTTCCAATCGATGGCGTGCGCGAGGCGGAGGCGACCGGCGCGAAGGTTTTCCATGCGGGGACGGCGTTCAAGGATGGGCGGCTGGCGACGGCGGGCGGGCGAGTCCTCGGCGTGACCGCGGCGGGCGCGGATCTGAAGGCCGCGATCGACAACACCTACGCGGCGGTCGAAAAGATTCACTTCGATGGCGAGCACTATCGCCGGGATATCGGCAAGAAGGGGCTAGCGCGGCTGGCGTAAACGGACAAACGGAAATGAAAGTCGGATTGATCGGAACGGGCGCGATCGCCCACAAGCACGCCCAGAGCTACGGCGAGCTGGGCTTTGAGCTGGTCGCGTGCTCGAACCGCAATGCGGAGAAGGGGCGCGCCTTCGCCGAGCAGTATGGCGCGGAGTTTTATGCGGACTGGCGCGAGCTAGTCGCCCGGAGGGACATCGGCTACGTCGACGTCTGCACATTCCCCGATTCGCATCTCGCGATCGTGCGCGAGTGCGCCGCGAAGAAGCGCAGCGCGCTGCTGCAGAAGCCGATGGATCTGACCCTGGCCGCCTGCCGCGAGATGATCGAGATCACCAAAGCGTCGGGCGTAACGCTTGGCGTGGTGAGCCAGCACCGCTTCGACGACTCGGTGATCTTTCTCAAGAAGGCGCTGGGCGACGGCCGGCTGGGCAAGTTGCTGCAGGCCGACGCCTATGTCAAATGGCATCGGCCGCAGGCCTACTACGATCGGCCGGGCAAGGGGACTTGGGAGGTCGAAGGCGGCGGGGCGCTGATCAACCAGGGCATCCATCAGGTCGATGTTCTGATGTATCTGGCGGGCCGGGTGAAGACGATCGCGGCGAACTGGCAGCTTGCCGCCGCGCACCGCATGGAATCCGAGGACGTCGTCAACGCCTTGCTCACTTACGAGAACGGCGCCACGGGCGTCATTCAGGCGGCGACGGCGTTCTGGCCGGGCTACTCGGAGCGCATCGAGCTGCACGGGACGAAAGGCTCGGCGATCATCACCGGCGACCGGCTGACGGCGTGGGACGTCGAGGACGATGCGGGCGAGGCGGCGCCGTTGTCCGGCGGCTCCGACGGCTCCGGCGCGTCGGACCCGATGGCGATCCCGATCGAGAACCTGAAACGCGGGTTTGCGGACTTCGCCAAAGCGGTCGAGACCAACGGCAAGCCGCTGATCGACGGCGAAGAAGGCTATCGCGCGCTGCAAATCGTGCTGGGCGTCTACGAAGCGGCGCGCGAGGGAAAGATCGTTACGTTGAGCTAGGCGCTCAAACCTCCAAGCCGGCCGAAGCGGCGGTTTCGTATAATCCGCACGCCATGAAAGCACTAACTCGCCGCAGCTTTTTGCAGTCCGCGGCCGGCCTCGCGCTGGCTTCCGCGTTTGATCCCTTGCACGCCGCCGCTTCGAAGATCGGCGTCCCTTTGCGCATCACGAATGTCGAGACGCTGATCTTGCGTGACCCTCCCGACAAGAAGCCCGAGGATCAATTCGTCTCGATGACGCCGATCGGGGCGACCACGGGCGGCATTGGGACCTGGAATCGCCTGGAGCGCGCCGAAACGGTGCGGCAGGGCGGCTATCAGCAGACCCTGCTGGTGAAGATCACAACGGATCAAGGGATCGTCGGCTGGGGCGAGTCACATGCGGTGATGACGCCGCGAGTGGTGCAGACGGCGATTGTCGACCTGTTCAAGCCGATCTTGATGGGCCAGGACGCGCGGCAAATCGAGGCGATCTGGGAAAAGATGTACTCGACGCAGCGGCTGCGCGGGTACGGCACGGGGTACTTCACGCGCGCGATGGCGGGCATCGACATCGCGCTGTGGGACATCGTGGGCAAGGCGGCCGGCATGCCGGTCTACCAATTGCTCGGCGGCAAGTTCCGCGATTCGATCCCGACCTACCAAGGCGTCGGCGGCGGGCCGCCCGAGCAAGTGCGCGAGAACGCGCAGGCGCTGCTCGAGCGCGGCTGGCCGAACCAGAAGATGAGCCTGGCGAAGGGCCGCGGCGAAGAGATTCGCAACGTCGACCGCGTATTCGCCGCGGCGGACGTGCTCGCCGGCAAGGGGCAGATCATGGTCGATTCACTGGCCGGCTACACGCTTGCCGAGGCGACCCGCGTGGGGCGCCGGCTCGACACGATCGGGAACCTCGGCTGGTGGGAAGACGTGCTGATGCCGGAGGACTTCGAGGCTTACAGCATCTTGGCCGACCGCATGGACGTCCCGATCTGCGCCGGCGAGCAGTACTCGAACCGCTTCCAGTTCAAGCAGCTGTTCGAGCGGCGGGCGTGCGACATCATCAATCCCGACACGGCGCGGATCGGCATCACTGAGACGAATCGCATCGCGATCATGGCCGACACGTACAACATCCTGTTTGCGCCGCACTCGTCGATGGGCTCGGCGCCGTATCGCGCTTCGGCGATTCACCTTTGCGCGGCGTCGCCGAACGCGGTGATCTTGGAAGGCGGCGAGAGCTACAAGCAGTCGTTCGGCAATGCGATTCTTTCGACGCCGCTGCCTTACAAGCCGGGTCATGTCGACGTGCCGGACTTGCCGGGATTGGGGTTCGAGTTCGACGAGAAAGAGCTGTCGAAGCTGGTGGTGGGTTGAGCGGAATGAGACGGCGAGAAGCGCTGACGGGGTGCGGTTGCGCGAGAGGGCGGCATCTTCACGCCTGAGACGAGCTGGGACTATTGAAAGAAGGGGACAACGTACTCTACGACCGGCCGGCGGACCCGCTGCAGGTGCGCAACCTTGTACGACTCCGCCGACCACGCGGAGATCGTCGCGGGGTTGCGGCGAAGGGTCGCGGAGCATTTTCGGGCGGTGGAATCCCCTGCGAAGGACTGGATCCAGGCGAGTTGAGAGGCGCTGAAATCCTGAGCCGTGACGCTTGACGAGGAGATACTGGCGCTCGAGACGCGGCTGCTCGACCCTGCCGTGAGGCGGTCGAAGGAGGCGCTGGACTCCTTGTTGGCGGATGACTTCGTCGAGCTTGGAAGCTCCGGCCGCGCATACGACAAGGACGCGATATGCGCGGCTCTCGAAGACGAAGCGCCGTTCGAGTTCGACCTGGATCGCTTTCACTGCGAAGAGTTGAGCGACGGAGTCGTGCTGCTGACGTACCGGCTTGCGGTGCGGCGGGAAGGCGCGCCGGAAAAGGTTTCGCTGAGGAGCTCGGTTTGGGTGCGGCGATCGGGAGGGCGGCGGCTGCGCTTTCACCAAGGGACGCTCGTCCCGGCATAGGCGATTTGCTTTGAGGTGAAATCCGGCGACGAAATGGTCAAGCGCAACCTCACGGTTGCGCCTCTGTTGCGCGATGACCCGCGGTTGCGGAGAAGATCAAGGCATCGGCGCCTGCCGCTGTTGCACTATAAGAACGGGTGTCTGTTTCCGGGCCGATTCGCATTACGGTTCTAGGGTCGGGTACGAGCGTAGGCGTGCCGACGATCGGGTGCGCCTGTTCGGTTTGCCATTCCGACGATCCGCGGGACAAGCGGCTGCGACCTTCGGTGCTGGTGAGCTGGGACGCGCACGGCCGTCGGCGTAATGTTGTCGTCGATACGACGCCCGACTTTCGTCAGCAGGCGTTGACGGCGGGCTTCAAATGGCTCGACGCCGTCATCTACACGCACGCGCACGCCGATCACATCATGGGGCTCGATGACATTCGGCCGTTCAACTACGGCAGGCAGGAGCGCATCCCGGTGTACGCGACCCTGGAGACGATGCAGGTCGTACAGAACGCGTTTCCCTACGCATTCATCGAAAAGAAGGCGCATCCGGGCGGGCTGCCGCGCGTGGAGCCGCACGTCATCAACGGGTCGCCTATCGAGCTTTACGGACTCGAGTTCAAGCCTACGCCGGTGTGGCACGGCAAGGCCAAGATCTTGGGCTTTCGCTTCGGTCGCGCCGCGTACCTGACCGACCAGAGCGACATCCCGGAAGAATCGATTCCGCTGCTCGAAGATCTGGACGTGCTGTTTCTCGATGCACTGCGGCGCTTGCCGCATCCCTCGCACAGCTCGATCGATCAGGCCTTGGCGTGGGTCAAGCGATTGCGTCCGAAGAAGGCTTATTTCACCCACATCTGCCACGACTTGTCGCACGCGCAAACCAATTCCGAGCTTCCCGAGGGCGTCGAGCTCGCCTACGACGGGCTGGTGATCGAAGTCGCCGCATGATGAGCTCGCGCCCGAGACAGTTCGAGACCTACGAGGCGCTCGAGGCCGTTCCGCCGGACTTTGGGCCGTGCGTCGCGGCGATCGGCAACTTCGACGGCGTGCACTTGGGGCATCGCGCGATCTTGGAGCGCACGGTGGAGTTGGGGAGGGTCGCGAGGCCTGCGCACTGCTGTGCTGACCTTCGAGCCGCATCCGACGCGGATCGTGGCGCCGGAGAGGGCGCCGCCGCTCATGACGACCCTGGAACAGCGGCTGGAGCTGTTCGAGGAGCTGGGGCTCGACGCCGCGGTGGTCGCGCCGTTTACGCTGGAGTTCTCGCGGCTGGACCCGGAGGAGTTCGTGCGGCGGGTGCTCGTGGAACGCTTGGGCTGCGGTTTGATCGTGGTGGGCGAGAACTTTCGCTTCGGACGCCGACATGCGGGCGATATTGATACCCTGGAGGCGTTGGGCGGCCGCTTCGGCTACGAGTACGAGGCGGTCGGACCGGTTCGAGTCGGCGGTGAAGTCGTCTCGAGCTCGCGCATTCGACAGGCCGCCGCGGCGGGCCGGATGGCGGCGGCCCGCAAGCTCCTGGGCAGATGTTTCGCGATGACGGGAAAGGTTGTTCCTGGACGCGGCATCGGCTCGCGCAGCACGGTCCCAACCTTGAATTTGGCGCCGGACACCGAGTTGTTCCCGGCGGACGGCGTTTACGTAACCGAAACGTTGGAGACGGCCTCGCGGCGCTGCCGGCGGTCCGTGTCGAACGTAGGCGTGAGACCGACGTTCGGAGCGAGCGAGCGGGTAGTGGAGACGCACCTGCTCGATCCGCTGGACGGGGATGCCCCCGAGAGGATTGAAGTTCGATTTCTTCGTCGCTTGCGCGCGGAGAAGCGCTTCGAGGACGCGGCCGAGCTGCGCGAGCAGATCCTGGTCGACGTCGCCCGAGCGCGGCGGTATTTCGATCTGCGCAGTGCGGCGGCTGAGTTCATCAGCGCTCGCAAAGCGACGTAGACTAGAGCCGATAGAGAAACGAGTTTTTGGAGTCAGCGGATCGAGCCGTGCGCGCGATCCTGGGATTTGGAGAAGAGAAAGAGAAATGAGCGCAAAACTCTCCCCTGAGAAGATCAAACACATGAACGCCTTGGCGAACGACCGCGGCGTGATCGCGGCCGCCGCGATGGACCAGCGCGGTTCGCTGCAAAAGTCGATCGCAGCCGGCAAGGGCATCGACAAGGACGCCGTGACCGACGAGATGATGAGCGAGTTCAAAACCGCCGTCTCGAAGGTGCTGACGCCGTATGCGAGCGCGATCCTGCTCGACCCGCAATGGGGCCTTCCGGCCGCTGATGCGCGCGACAAGGACGCCGGCCTGTTGCTCAGCTACGAGCAGAGCGGATACGACAACACACGGCCCGGCAGGCAGGCGGATCTGCTGCCCGACATGTCGGTTCGCCGCATCAAGGCGCTCGGCGCCGACGCGATCAAGATCTTGATCTACTACACGCCGTTCGACTCGGACCAGATCAACGAGGAGAAGCACGCCTTCATCGAGCGCATCGGCGACGAGTGCGTGTCCAACGGCATCCCGTTTTTCCTCGAGTTCGTCGGCTACGACGCGAAGGGCGGCGACGAAAAGGGTCTCGAGTACGCCAAGAAGAAGCCCGAGGTAGTCGTGGCGTCGATGCGCGAGTTCTCGAAAGAGCAGTACAACGTGGACGTGTTGAAGGTGGAGATGCCGATCAACATGAAGTTCGCGGAAGGCTCGGGGGTCTACACCGGGCAGAAGGCGTACTCGAAGGAAGACGCCTTGGAGCTGTTCCGGCAATCGGCGGAAGCGGCGGGCAAGCCGTTCATCTATTTGAGCGCGGGCGTGAGCAATGATGAGTTCACCGAGTCGCTCGAGTGGGCGGCCGAGTCGGGCGTGAGCTTCGCGGGCGTGCTGTGCGGCCGCGCGACGTGGAAAGAAGGCATTCCCGTGTATGCCGAGAAGGGCGTGGCGGCGCTGGAGGACTGGCTGGCGGACGAGGGCGTGAAGAACATCCAAGCCGTCAACAAACGCCTCGAAGCCGCCGGCTCGTGGTACAGCTACTACGGCGCGTCCTCGGCCGACTCGCTCGCGGGTTGATCTGGTTTCGGACCCCCTTCTCCGGCGCTGCGGCGCGGCGTTTCGCTGCGCCCCGTGTGGTTCCAACAAAGGATGAACAACAAGACGAACGGGTATTTTGTCGCCGGCAGCCCGATCCACGGGCGTGGTCTGTTCGCCACGCACGAGATCGGCGAAGGGGACCGGATCGGGGAGTATGAAGGGCCGGATGTCGAAGTCGACGGTACTTACGTGCTGTGGGTCGAGGACGACGACGACGTCTGGCGCGGCATCCTAGGCGAAAACGAGCTGCGCTATCTGAACCACAGCGGACTGCCGAACGCGGCGTTCGAGGGACCCGAGCTGTTCGCGATGCGGCGCATCGCGCCGGGCGAGGAGATCACCATCCACTACGGCGAGGACTGGGACGACGTCGTCTAGCGTCGAGGATCGCTTCGCCGTTTTGTGAAACGGATGCCGACGACGCGGCCGGCGTCGAGGGTCATGCCGCCGTTGGGGTCGAAGGTGAACGTCTCGCCGTCGCCTTGGAATGTCCGCTCGCCGATCGGTTTGAGTGTTTCGCGGTCCCAGGTCTTTGACGCCCGGAGAATCAGGGCGCCCGAAGCTTCTTCGAATTCATAGACGGCGTCGAGCTCGGGGCTGTAGTAGCGGCCCGCCGATTCGGCGATGACCGCGGGCGGGACCCTGCGTGCCTTGGGCGGCTTATCCGCGTTGCGCGACGTCGCCGGCGACTTGCCGGCCTTTTGGGGATAGACGGCTTCGAGATAGAGGTCGGCGACGCGCTCGATTCGTGACATCGGGTCGGCCGTCGAGAGGTTGCAGAAGGCGACGGCGCTGAAATGTTGCGCGGGAAAGCGCAGATAGGCGGCGCGGAAGCCGAACATCGCGCCCGAATGCGACACGGTCGGCAGACCGCGGCGATCGCCGATGCGCAGGCCGAAGGCGTAGTCTTGGCGCGCGCCGTCGTTCAAAACCCCCGGCGTGAGCAACGTCCGCAGGAAGTCCGGTCCGCCGATACGGGGCTCGTCGAAGTTGTTGTTCCAGGCCAAGAAGTCGTTGATGGTGGTAAGCAGGCCGCCGCTGCCGACCTTGTCGAAGTTGCTGGACCAGTCGAGCTCGAATCCGCCGGACGCCGCGGGTGAGTAGGCCAGAGCGCGGCGCTCGACGATGCGGCGGCGGTCGTCGTGGAAGCGCGTATCGCGCATATGCAGCGGCGCGAAGATCCGTTGCGCGGCGAAGGCGCGGAGGGTTTGGCCCGTGGCTCGCTTCAGGATTTCGGCAAGCAGGAAGTACCCCGAGTTGCTGTACAGGTATTGGCTGCCGGGCGCGAAGTTCAGCGCTTTCTGGCGCACGATGAGGTCGACGATCTCTTGGTCGGTGACGATGTCTTCGGCGGGACGACCGCTGAGTCTGAGCAGGCCGAGATAGTCGCGCAGCCCCGATGTGTGGTGGATGAGGTTCCCGATGGTGATGTTGGCGCCGTAGTCGGGCAGTTCGGGAATGTGATCGCGGACGTTGTCGTCGAGCGAGAGAGCGCCTTGTTCGGCGGCCAAAATGATCGACGAGGCGACGAACTGCTTCGAGATCGAGCCGACGTAGAAGACCGTGTCGGCCGCGATGGGCATGCCGTGTTCGATGCTGCCCATCCCGTAGCCTTGGCGGTAAACGAAGTCGCCGTCACGGATGACGCCGAGCGCACAGCCGGGGGAATGGACGCCGTCGAGGTCGGCGAATACGGCGTCGATGTCAGCCGGCCGCGGATCGGCGGCTGTCGCCAAAACGGCCGTGAACGCCGCTAGAACCAGCAGCTCGATGGTCGTCTTCATGTCGCTCTCCGAGCCGGCGTCGCCAGCAACGATCGCGGCCGCGAAGGGCCGCCGAGCCCCGTGGCGCGAACCAGCCGCGCGCCGCCGGTCAGTCGTTGCTGCCGAAGAAGTCCGTCAGTGCGCCAAGGCCGTGGGCTTCACCGCCGCCGCGTTGAGCGCCGAGGCCGCCGCCGAGCTGGCGCCGCAGCTTCGACAACGTCATGGTCTGGATAATGGCCTTGCCCGGCCCTTTTAGAGTCGCGAGAAAAAGGCCTTCGCCGCCGAAAATGCCGGTTGCGATGCCGCCGGCGAACTGCACGTCGTAGCTGACGCTGGAATCGAAAGCCACGATGCAGCCGGTGTCGACTTGCAACTCCTCTCCGGCATCGAGCTCGAACTGCACGAAGTCGCCGCCGGCGTGAATGAAGGCGACGCCGGGTCCTGTGAGCTTTTGCAGGATGAAGCCTTCGCCGCCGAACAAGCCCGCGCCGATCTTCTTCGTGAAGGCGATGTCTAGCTTGACGCTGGCCTCAGCCACGATGAAGCCGTCGCGCTGCACCAGAACGGACTGGCCGGCGTCGAGGTCGAAGGCTTGAATGCGGCCGGGGTAGTCTCCCGAGAAGCCCACTTCGCCCTTGCCGCCGCTCGTCTTGAAGTGGGTCAGAAAGAGCGATTCGCCGGTGAGTTTGCGCTTGAGGGCGCCCATCAGCTTGCCGCCGATGCCCTCGCCCGTCATCTTGGTCTCCCACGAGACGTCGGTGGTCTTGTAGACCATCTTGCCCGCTTCGGCGATGATCTCTTGACCGGGGCGCAGGTGAATGCGCACCACTTCGAGGTTGTCGCCCTGAATGTCGTACTTGAGGGGTTCGCCGCGCGGGACGGGCACGGACGACGCCATCGGCGCGGTCGCCGCGCCCATCGGCGTGCCGCAATTGCCGCAGAAGCCGACTCCCTCGGCGATTTGCGTACCGCAGTTCGTACAGAAAGCCATAGTGCGGCCAGGATATCACGCGTTTCGCGAGACGCGTCGCGGTGGAACGGACTTGCGACCGTTGCGAAAAAGGCTTGGACGAACCGTGAACTTATTGGCGCAACTTTCATCGCGGCTTAACCAAACTGACATCGATTAGCGGCTAGCTTGATGGCAGCAAGCGAGCCGCATGCGCAAGATCGCCGTCATCGAAGACGATTCGGATCTCGTCGAACTCCTGCAATACAGACTCGAGCAAGAGCGCTACGAAGTCGTTTCCCTCAGAACGGGCGACGGCGCCGTGGACTTCTTACGCTCGACGCGCCCGGACCTCGTCGTGCTCGACGTGATGCTGCCGGGCCAGGACGGAATCGAGATCTGCCGGCGACTGCGCTCGGACCGCATCTTGCAGTCCGTACCCGTCATCTTCCTGACGGCTCGCACCAGTGAAGCGGATCGCGTGCTGGGGCTCGAGATCGGCGGCAACGACTACATCGTCAAGCCCTTTTCGGTGCGGGAGCTGTGCGCTCGGATCAAGATCCAGCTGCGGGGCAAACCGGCGCGCCGGACGGTGCTGCGAGCCGGGCCGATCGAGTTGGACCGCAGCCAATTCACGGTGAAGCGGGACGGTCATCCGGTGGCGCTTACGGCGACCGAGTTCCGGCTGCTCGAGCATTTGATGAGTTGCCCGGACCAAGTTTTTCGCCGCGATCGTCTGTTGGACGCGGTATGGGGCCAACGGCGGGATGTTCTCGAGCGGACGGTGGACGCCTACATCGTGAGGCTGCGGAGCAAGCTCGAACCGAAGCCTTCGCAGCCGCGTTGGATCCAGTCTTTGCGGGGCGTGGGGTACACGTTCCGCGCAGGGGAGTCTTAGAAAGATCCCGATGCTCATTAGGCAGATCGGTTTAACCCAACATTAACGGAGCATTCAACGACGGGTAACGAGGACATCGCTAGCGTGGAGGCTGCTTAGACGCAAACCTCGGCCTCAAGCCATTTCGCCGGGCGTGTGAGCGCGTCCGGCGACACTTTGCGAGTTCTGCAATCTGTAACACCTCGCCGTTCAAGTCAGGACAAAAATGAAACGCCAAGCCAAATACATCGCAATCAGTGTGCTTACTTTGTTGGCGGCCGTCGCGTCTCTTGCCGCGCAAGACAGCGTCACGATCGTCAACGCCGCCAGCTTCGAGGTTGGCAGGCCCCTGGCCCCCGGCTGCTGGGCCACTGCCTTTGCAGACTTCGGGTCGGTGGGTGTTGTCGAAACCTTCGCTGACAGCGTTCCCTTTCCCGCGACGCTTGGGGGCGTGCAAGTGCTGATCAACGGCGTTGCCTCTCCCATGAACTACGCCGGGCCGGCGCAGGTGAACTTTCTCCTTCCGGGCGCGACTGCCGTAGGTCGCGCAACGGTCCAAGTGACCGTCTCCGGGATGGTCACCTATGAAGGCTCGCTGCAGGTCTGGGACGTCAGTCCCGGTCTTCTCTCAATCAATCCCGGCGATGCTCTCAAGCCCGGGGCGGTGCTGAATTCGGACTCCACTTTGAACTCCGAGTCGAACCCCGCGCAGCCGGGCGACGTGATCCAGATCTACGGCGTTGGCGCCGATTTCGCCGAGCTGCCCGCGGACGGAGCTCCCGCTCCCACCGATCGCTTGATCAGCACTTCCACGCCGACCAAGGCTTATATCTCGGTCGCCGAGGCGACGGTCCAATTCAGCGGACTCGCGCCCGGGTTGGTCAACGCTTGGCAATTAAACCTTATCGTCCCGAACGAAAGCTACATTTCGGGCGCCGTCCCGGTGTTCGCCGAAGTCGGCGGCTTGACGACGAATCCTATTTCGGTTTGGGTGGCGCAATAGACCCTTCATGGGCGTTCGGCCGACAACGAAACCAATAAAAGAGCGGCCGGAGTCACCTGCAAAATTCTTTGTTTACGTCTAGGCAGGTACGAATGAAAAGCAGAATCCATGTTGTAGCCCTTGTTGGGCTGGTTGCGGCGCTGGCGGCGTATCCGAGCGCGCTGTTTGGCCAGCAAGGGAACGGAACGATCCTCGGGTTGGTGTTCAATGCCGGCAACGGCGAGCCCATCCGCGGAGCGCAAGTCAGCGTCGAAGACGTCCCCGACGCGACAGCCGTGACGAACACCGACGGTCAGTACCAGTTGAGTCTGCCGGCCGGGGGATACACGGTAACGATCAAGGCGGCCAATTTTTTGCCGACCGCTGTTCAAAACTTGGAGGTTGTCGCCGGTGAAACGGCCGATGGCAGCGCGGTGCTCTCCACATCGGCGGACGTTACGACCGTGGACGTCGTAGCTACCGTCGAAGCTTCCGAGGCGACGGCTGAGGCGCTCCTCATAGAACGAAAGCTCGCGCCGGTCGTCAGCGACGGCATCAGCGGCGAGGAGATCCGCAAATCGACCGCCTCGGACGCGGCGGGCGCGGTGGAAAAGGTGACCGGCGTCTCGGTCACGGAAGGCGGTTTTGTCTACGTTCGGGGGCTCGGAGAGCGTTACAGCAACACGATGTTGAACGACGCCATGATCCCGACCACCGAACCCGAGCGGCGCGTGGTGCCGCTGGATCTGTTCCCGGCGGAGTTGCTCGACACGGTCAAAGTTCTCAAGACCTACACCCCGGACCTTCCCGGGGAGTTCTCCGGCGGCCTAGTGCAGCTCAAGACGGTTGAGTTCCCCACCGGAAAAATTTTCCGCGTCGGGATGAGTTACGGGTTCAACACGCGCACCACGTTTCAAGATGCAAGAAGCTACAGCGGGGGAGGCACGGACTTTTTCGGCTTTGATGACGGCACGCGCAACTTGCCCGGCGACATCCCCGCCAATGACCGCGTATTCCCCGGCCGCTACTCGCCCGACGAGCTGCAATCGCTCGGCAGGTCTTTTTCAACGAATTGGGAGCCCGTCGCGAAACGTTCGATGCGCCCGTCGGTCGGGTATTCGATCGCCGCCGGCAACACGTGGGGAAAGTTGGGCATAGTCGGCGCGGCCACATTCACGAACAAGCCGCAGCGCTTCAGCGAGCTCCAACGCTTTCTCGTCAACACCGGCGGCGGCCAAGCCGGCATCCTCACGAACTATCCCGACTTCGTCGCCGACGACGAATCAGTTCGATTGGGCGCGGTCGCGAACGTCGCCTATCGGTTTACTCCCGGAACGAAGCTCGTATGGCGCAACACGCTCACCCGCGAGACGGAAAAGGAATTCCGCGAATTCAGCGGAACAAACGGGAGGCTCGACTCGGTTATCCAGAACCAGCGGATGCGTTGGGTGGAAAGAGGTCTGTTCTCAACCGGTCTTGAAGGGGAACACGTTCTCAGCGGCTTGGCCAACAGTCTGTTTCGGTGGCAGGTGACGTATTCCAAGTCAAACAGAGACGAACCCGACATGCGCGAAGTCGTTCGCACGATACGAGACAACGGAACCACTCCGTTCCAAGCGCTTCCGCAGTCGGGGACGCGCTTTTACGACTACCTGAAAGACCATATTTACGAGCCGCTGGTCGAGTGGGGCGTTCCGTTCTACAAGGGCTCCTTTTCAGGTCAGTTCAAAGTCGGGTTTCGAGGGACGTTTCGTCATCGAGATTTTTCGGCGCGCAGATTCCGGTTTGTTCCGGGTCGACTCAACTTGCTGAATCTGACCGATCCCACCAACGTCTTGCTGGGTCCGGACAACATTACGCCCGACCTCTTCCAATTGCGAGAGAACACGCGGGGCACGGACCAGTACAGCGCCGACATGGACGTATACGGCGGGTTCGCCATGCTTGACCTCTCGTTGGGAGGGAAATGGCGCGTGGTCGGCGGCGTCCGAATCGAGGACGCCAATATCGACGTGGAGACGATCGATCCGCTGGTGCCGGGCAGCGTGCCTACGACTGCTAATCTATCGAACCGCGATCCGCTGCCCAGCGTTAACGTCATCTACGCTCTCTCGCCCAAGCAGAACCTACGCTTCGGCTACGGGCGCACCCTGAATCGACCCGATTTCCGCGAACTCTCGCCGTTCGATTTCGTCAATGTCCTCGGCGGATTCAGCTTCGCCGGAAATCCCGACCTCAAACGGGCCACGATCGAGAACTTAGACGCGCGGTGGGAATGGTTTTTGGGAGGAAGCCAAGTTATAGCGGTCAGCTATTTCTATAAGAACTTCACGAACCCGATCGAAGTGACCATCCAGCCCACCACGGGCGATTTGCGGCAAACGTACTTCAACGCCGCCGGCGCGAAAAATCAGGGCGTCGAGTTTGAACTTCGGAAGCGACTGGCGGCGGTGAGTCCTAAGTTGGCCGACTTCGCCGTACAAGCGAACTTCACCATCGTCGACTCGAACGTTCAACTAGGCGACGAGCAGCGCGGCCTCTTGACGTCGCTCTCCAGGCCGATGATGGGGCAGTCCCGCTACATCTACAACGTCGTCGGCGAATGGGCGAAGCCCCAATGGCGCAGCAGCGCTCGCGTATACACCAACTATGTGTCGCGCAAGATTACGGACGTCGGAGCGCTCCAGCTGCCCGACATTTATCAAGAAGCCAACCACTTTCTTGACTTCGTATATCAGTACGACATTCGCGAAGGCGGGAAATGGACCATACGCTTTACCGCCGAGAATTTGACCGACAACCACTACCACTGGACCCAGGCCGACATCCTGCAACGCAGCTACCGGCTCGGGAGAACGTTCAGCATCGGTACGAGTTTCTCGGTTTTTTAGGAAGTAGGAAACGAAACCGCACGATGAGTAAAGGAGCACTGATGAGAGTAAGACCTCTTTTGACGCTTGCCGCGCTGCTGGGCGGACTGACGCTGCACGCAGCCGACGCCGGCGGGCCGAAATTCGCAAGCGTCAATATCATGGATGCGCAACGCGAGTTGGCGGGTTTGACCCGAGTCGACACCCCGGCGGCGATGTGGATCTGGAGCGACAAGTATGTTTATCAGCCAGGGGAGCAGCTCACCTTGCGCTGGACCTTGAAGCCGAACGGCGACTTGTTGCCCTACACGATCGTCGCTTACCGGCAAAACAACCAGACCGGCGAGAAGTTCTATATGCCCGGAGGCACGGGCGTGGCGACGGACATCTTCGGCAACACCGTCGACCAGGGCTTCGACATCGTCCGGCTGCCCGCGGCAGAGAAGGCCGTGGTATTGGGCGCGGGAGGCATGTTCCCGGCCGTGACGATACCCAACGAGCTCGGCATGCACACACTCGTCGTCCAATTGCGCGACTACACCGGAACGCGGATCATCAAGTCGGCCTACTGGAAGATCGGCGTGGTCGACGGCTTCGAGCCGCTCACCGGCGATATCACCGGCGAGACGAATCTGGTGAATACAAAAGCCTATAACCTATCGGGCGTCGTGTTGGTTCACGATGGGGGCGTTCTGAACATCGAGGCAGGCACTTTCGTCATCGGTCAGCCCGGCTCCCAACCGCCTTCGGCGATCGTAGTCGGCAACACCGGCCGTATTGAAGCCAAGGGCAGCCGCAGCCGTCCGATCATCATGACGAGCTCATTGCCCTTCGGGCAGCGTCACGGCGGAGACTGGGGCGGCCTGGTCCTGTTAGGACGAGCTCCGACGAACTGGCCGAACGGCGTCGGAAACATCGAGGGACTCCCTCCCGACCCGTCCACCGAATACGGCGGAACCGATCCGACGCACAATTGCGGAACCCTGCAGTATGTTCGCCTCGAGTTCGCGGGGGCCGAGCTTCGGCCGAACGATGAGATCAACGCCTTCACTTTCGGCGCTTGCGGAACCGGGACCACCGTGGATCACCTCGATTCGACTTACGGACTCGACGATTCGTTCGAATGGTTCGGCGGGACGATGAACGCCAGCTATCTTGTCTCCACTTATCCCCGCGACGACCACTTCGACTCGCAGATCGGTTTCACGGGCAAGACCCAATATTTCATCGGTGTGGGCAACCTCGACGACACGAACCGCGGATTCGAGATCGACGATAACGAAAACGACTTCGGCGCGGTTCCTCTCAACAAGCCGACTTACTACAACGGAACGCTCGTCGGCGTCGGCGACACATTCCAGGAAGGCGTCGACGAGGGCACTGTGGCCGGCATGTACCTGCGCCGCGGCGCCGGCGGAAGCTTCAACAACATCATCATCCAAAACTGGGTCGATGGAGCCATCAACATCAACGACGACGCGACTCAAGCGCACCTCGGCGTCGACTTGACCATGAACGGCATCTTGATGTGGAAGAACGGCGTGGCCAGCGGCGCCGAAAACACAATCGCCGGCCAAACGTCGGAGTTGGGACAGGCCTACGTCACGACCCAAGCGCCGAACATCTTGGTCGCCGATCCGATGTTGAAAAACCCCATGGAGTACAGCAACCCGAACTTCATGCCGGGTCCGGGTTCGCCTGTTTTCCGGGCCAACTGGGTCCAGCCTCCCGATGACGGCGTTCTGGATCAGTCGGCGACATTCATCGGAGCCATGGGTGACGTGGACTGGACTGAAGAGTGGACGAACTTCATTCAGGAACAGGACATGGCCGTCCAGTAGTTTGGAACTGGTTTCGTTTCCTCGGAACCCTCGTCGGCCGCGGCAGTCGACGGGGGTTCTCTTTTGGGCTTCCGCGATCAATCCAAGACGCGCACCGCCGCTCCCACCGCCGCAAGCTTGCTTGCCAGATCCTCGTAACCGCGCTCGAGATGGTAGATGCGCTGCACGGTCGTCGCGCCCTCGGCTGCTAGAGCGGCGATGACCAGGCAGGCGCTGGCGCGCAAGTCGGAGGCCATGACCGTCGCGCCGGAGAGAGATCCGCGCCCGCGGACCGTCGCACGGTTGCCGACGATGTCGATGTCGGCTCCCATCCGCATGAGCTCCGCGGCGTGCATGAAGCGATTCTCGAAGATCGTCTCGACGATGTGCGAAGGGCCTTCAGCCGCCGTCATCAGGGCCGTCCACTGAGCCTGCATATCGGTGGGGAAGCCGGGGTACTCCGCGGTTGTCACATCGACGGCGTGCAGCTTGCCGCCGCGGCGGATGTGCAGAACGTCCGGGGCCGGCTGATCGATCTCGGCGCCGGCTTGTCTGAGCTTTTCGATAACCGCTTCGAGGTGACGCGGTTCGACGTCGCGCAGGATCAGGTCTCCCTTGGTCAGCGCCGCGGCGACGAGAAACGTTCCGGCTTCGATGCGGTCGGGGATGATGCGATGCGCGGCGCCGCGGAGCCGATCGACGCCGCTGATGCGGAGCTGGGATTCGCCCGCGCCGCTGATGCGGGCGCCCATCGAATTGAGCAACTCGGCGAGGTCGCTGACCTCCGGCTCGCGCGCGGCGTTCTCGAGCACCGTCTCGCCCGAGGCCAGAGCGGCGGCCATCATAAGGTCTTCGGTGCCGGTGACGGTGATCTTGGGAAAGACGATGTGTCCGCCCTGGAGACCGTTAGGCGCACACGCTTCGATATAGCCGGCTTCTTGAGTGATCTTGGCCCCGAGCTTTTCGAGCCCCAGCAGATGCAAATTGATCGGTCTGGCGCCGATGGCGCAGCCGCCCGGCATCGAGACTCTGGCGCGCCCCGCGCGAGCGACGAGCGGGCCGAGCACGAGGCTGGATGCGCGCATGGTCTTGACCAGCTCGTAAGGGGCTTCGGGCGACTTGATCTCGGCGACCTGGATCTTGCAGTGGCCGTTGCGCTCTTGCACCTCAGCCCCGATCGACTCGAGCAGCCGCAGCATCGTATTGATGTCGACCACGTGCGGAACGCGTTCCAGCGTGACGGGGTCGGCGGTCAGCAGCGTCGCCGCCAAGGCCGGGAGCGCGGCGTTTTTGGCGCCGCTGATGCGCACTTCGCCAGTGAGCGGCTTGCCGCCGATAATCTCCAGTTTCTTCATTTCCTAGTCAATCGCCGTGTAATTCTTCCAACGCGGCGCGCAGCACGCCGTGATGCTTGCTCAGCAAGTCACGGCTTTGGGCCAGCGTGAGCCCGCGCGCGACGAGGATCGCTTCGCGCGCGTCCGCCGCACCCTGGAGGGCCTGCTCCGCTTGCTCCCGGTTGACTCGGGCGACTTCCCTGACGATTCGCAGCGCACGGTCTCGCAGCTTGCCGTTGGTGGGCTGAACGTTCACCATCAGGTTGCCCAAGACATAGCCCAAACGCACCATCAGCCCCGTGGAAAGCATGTTGAGGACCATCTTCTGGGCGGTGCCGCTCTTCATGCGCGTGGACCCGCTGATGACCTCCGGGCCGGTGTCGGGCGCGATCGCGATATCAGCGTGCTCGAACAGGGCCGCGGCGGGGTCGGAGCTGAGGCCGACGGTCAAAGCGCCTGCGGCGCGAGCGTGGCGCAGGGCGCCGATCACATACGGAGTGCGTCCGCTGGCGGCGACGCCGAGCACGGCGTCGGCCGCGGTCAGGCCATGGCGATCGAGCTCGGGCAGGGCGCCGGATGCGTCGTCCTCGGCGCCTTCGACGGCGTTGCGAAGCGCGCGATCTCCGCCGGCGATCAGAGCGATCACGCGGCCCGGCTCGAGATTGAATGTCGGCTTGAGCTCGGAGGCGTCGAGTACGCCGAGGCGGCCGCTGGTCCCTGCGCCGACGTAAAACAGCCGACCGCCCCGGCGGAAACGCTGCTCCACGGCGTCGATCGCTTCAGCGATTCGCGGCAGCTCGCGGCCTACGGCCGCCGTCGCGGCTTCGTCCTCGGCGTGGATGATCCGGACCATCTCGACGGTCGAGACGGCGTCGATGCGAGCCGAGCGCGGATTGCGGCGTTCGGTTGCGATTTCGTTCGCCATCGGCGCGATCGCTCCTTGCGGGTCTAGCCGCGGCTCTGTGCGCCGGGGTCAGCGAACTCCGAGCGCAGCTTTTCGAGCGTTTGCCCGAGATCTTCGGGCAACACGCGCGTCTCGCCGACGGTCGTCATGAAGTTCGAATCCGCCACCCAGCGCGGCAGCACGTGCATGTGAATGTGGCCGGCGACTCCGGCGCCCGCGGCGGCGCCGATGTTCATCCCAATATTGACGCCGTCGGCGCGGTATTGGCGGCGCACGGCGGCCTCGAGCCGCTGGGTCAGGCGCATCAGCTCCGCGAGCGTTTCGGCCGCGGAGTCGCTGAGATTCGCCTGATGTTCGTATGGAATCACCAGCGCATGACCGCTGGTGTAGGGGTAGCGATTGAGCACCACGAAATTGCGCTTGCCGCGATGCACGACCAGGTTCTCGTCGTCCTTATCTTCGGCGGCGATGGCGCAGAAGACGCAGCCTTCCTTGCGGGACGAATCCTTGATGTACTGGTACCGCCAGGGGCTCCAGAGGTAATCCATCGAGCGAGTTATTGATCCGCGTGAAGCGGCTTGGCCGGCGGCGGCGGGCCTCCGTTGACGACATCGCGCAACTCTTTACTCGGCTTGAAGAACGGAATTGTCTTGGGAGGAACTTCGACTTTCTCCCCCGATTTCGGGTTGCGGCCCAAGCGACCCTTGCGCTCGCGCGTCCGGAAACTTCCGAATCCGCGGATCTCGACCTTATCTCCGTCCTTGAGCGAATCCACGATGCTGTCGAAAATCGTTTCGACAATGACTTCCGATTCCTTGCGCGTCAACTCGACGACGCGCGAAACCTCTTCGATCAAGTCGGCCTTGGTCATATGTTGTTGAATCTCGACGCGGTTAGGAAGATTGGGCGCGGCGGTTTCGCCGCTCACCGCGCTATACCGAGGATGGTAACACGGCTAAGGTTCAAAGGCGCGCCGCTATTCGCTCGGGACCTGTTCCAACGCGTCGAGGCTCACGCTGCGGAGGCCGATGCGCTTGTCGGATTCATCGATCTTGATGATCTCGAACTCATAGACGCTGCCGGTCTCGAGCAAGGTTTTGCGCGATTTTCCGTGGTGGGGAATCTGCGAATTGTGGCAAAGCCCCTCCACGCCCGGCGCCAACTCGACGAAATACCCGAATTTCGCTTGGCGGCTCACGCGCCCGGGGAGGATCTCGCCCAAGCCGTGTTCAGCGAAGAAGGTCTCCCAGGCATCGGGCTGCAATTGCTTGACGCCGAGGGACAGCCGTCGTTTCTCGGAGTCGATGTCCAGGACGACCGCTTGGATCGTTTGGCCTTTCTGGACAACATCCTTGGGGTTGCGAACGCGCGTGTCCCAGGTCAAATCGGAGACATGCACGAGTCCGTCGACGCCTTCCTCGAGCTCGACGAACGCGCCGTAGCTGGTGACGTTACGGACGCGGCCCTCCACGACGGCGCCTCGGCTGTAGTGTTCCGCGGCGGCTTCCCAAGGATCGCGCTGGCGCTGCTTGAGGCTCAGTGAGATGCGGCGCTCGCCGGGGCTCACATTGAGCACAACGCTCTCGACCTCTTGGTCCTCCTGAACCACCTTGGAGGGATGACGCAAGCGCTTGGACCAGGTCATCTCGGTGATATGGATGAGCCCCTCGACGCCGGGCTCGAGCTCGACGAAAGCGCCGTAGTCGGTGACGCTGGCCACCGCTCCCTTGACGACCATGCCTTCCTGATAACGCTCGGACACCGTCTCCCAAGGATCGGGCTCCATCGCCTTCAGGCTCAGCGACACGCGCTCCTTTTCGGCATCGAGCTTGACGACCTTGGCTGTGACCTGCTGGCCCGGCTCCAGAACGGCGGCGGGATCTTTGATCCGGCCATAGGAGATGTCGGTCACGTGGATCAGACCGTCGATGCCGCCGAGATCGATGAACGCGCCGTAGGACGTCACGTTCTTGACCTTGCCGACGGCTTCCGCGCCGACCTCGAGCTTGGCCAGCGTTTCTTGCCGCAGCGCCTTGATTTCTTGCTCGAGCAACTCGCGGCGCGATACGACGACGTTGCCGCGCTTGCGGCTTAGCTTGACGACGGCGACCGGGAAGGTCGAACCGATGAGGGAGTCGAGGTCGACGCCGCCTTGCAGCGCGGCTTGCGAGCCCGGCAAAAAGGCCGTCAAGCCCGCGACGGCGACGGACAAGCCGCCCTTGACCCGTTCGAGCGCGGTCGCCTCGACCGGGGCGCGTTCTTGATAGGCGGCCTCGAGCGCGGCCCAAGCGGCGGTGTTCTCCTCACGGACCAGGGCGAGCTTGATGTATTCGCCGGGCTCGCCGATCTGCGAAACGACTACTTGCAAAGCGGCGCCCGGCTCGAGCTTCGAGAAATCGATTTGGTCGTTGGCGTTCTTGGCGGAGAGGAAGCCTTCGGTCTTGCCGCCGAAGTCGACGACGGCGCCGTCTTCCGAAACGCTGACGACCGTACCCTCGCGGCGTTCGCCTTCGTGGAGCGCGGCTACTTCCGGGCCGTAGTCTTCGACTATCTCGTCGAGCGCGCCGGGCTCGAACTCGACAATCTCTTCATCCTCGGGCCCCTCCGCGGCGCCGGCGGCCGGCAAGCCGGGGAGCGGGTGCGCGGGTTCGGGGGTCGCCGCCGCGGCGCCGGTTTCGTCGGTCTGCTGCGGCTCGGTCGGCAGCGGCGGCGGTTGCAGCGGCCGTTGAAGGGACCGCGGCGCGGGCGCATCGGCGGCGGCGGCAACAGCCGGTTCGCGAAGGGGAGCAACCACAGGCGCGATGTGGGGGCGCGGGTTCGGCAGATGCGGGGCGAAACTGGGAGCGGGCGTCGGCGGGGACGGTGCGGGAGCCGCCGCCTCCGGGGCGGGCTCGGGCTCAACGGCTGATTGCGGCGGCGCGATAGGGCTCGGCGGCGGGCTGTCGAGCTCGACTGCGGGCGGGGCCGGATCGACTGCGGGCGCGGCCGGCTGTTCGGAGGCGGCCTGAGAGCGCACAGGCGCCGCGACCTCGGGCGGGGCGGCCTCGACGGTCGCTTCCTGCTCAGGCGCGGGAGCTTCGTCCTCGGAAGCGACCTGCGCAGCGCTATTTTCGTTGTCTTGAAGCGGCGGGGCGGTCGGCTGGCTCGGGACCGTTTCTTGGCGCTCGGGTGGAACCTCCGCCTGTTGGTCGGTATCGGGCTTTGAGCCCTGCGGTTCTCCCGTCATCGCTATTCTCTCCGTGCAGCCGTCCCGGCGGCGCCCGAGGTGTCGGGTGCGCGCGAGACGCCGCGATAAAAACTCATACGCCGGCAGGAACCCCTGCACCCGCCGACGGCTGGCTCAATATATCCAAGGCCAAACGGGCTTGTCAAACAAACTGAAACGCGCCCGTTCAGGCCTCGGCGGGCTTCTCGAGACTGTCGCGATAGGCGGTAATCAGGCCCGCCGCGGTGGCGACGACGAGCGGCCCGAGCACCAATCCGACGAACCCGAAGGTCTGCACGCCGCCCAAGACCGCGATGAAAACCAGCAGTGCGTTGAGTTGCGAGCGGTCGGCGATGAGGTAGGGCCTAAGAAAGTTGTCGACCGTGCTGACGAGCAACGCCCCGACGGCGAGCAGCGCGACGCCGCGGCCGTAGTCGCCGTGGAGCAGCAGCCCGACCGCCGCAGGCAGCCAAACGACCCAAGCCCCCACGATCGGAATGAGCGAAAAGAAGGCCGCAACCGCGCCCCAAAGCATCGGCGAGGGCAAATCCAGCACGAGAAAAGCCACCGCGGTCAACATGCCCTGCACCAGGGCCGTCACGATTCCGGCCGAGATGGTGACCGAGATCATGTCGATCGTCTCGCCGACCATCTTGTCGTGGCGCGCGCCCCCGAACGGAGACACGTCTCGCAACAACGCGACGAGCCGGGGACCGTCCCGGAACAGATAGAACAATGTGAACAGCAGCACCACCAGGTCGATGACCCAGGAGGCGATGTTGGCAACCAATTTGGCCGACCATTCGCCCGCTCGCTGGCCGATCGCGTTGACGGCGTTTTCGTAGATCTGGTTCAGGCTCGGTTGCTTTCCGGGCAGCCGCTCGAACAGCCAGCCCGCGCCGCTCTGAATGCGGTCCACGATGTCGCCGCCGGGCAACTCTTTGACGGTCTGAACCGTCTGCGAAACGAGCGTCGGAACCAGCCAGCCCATCGGCGCGATGAGCACTATCGCTACCGCGAGCGTACTCAGGAACGCCGCCAAGTTCCTACGCCGCAAGCGCTCGAAGATACGGTTGTGAACCGGAAAGAAGAAGATCGCGAGCACGGCGGCCCAGGTCAGCGTGCTCATAAAGGGCCGCACGACCAGGAAGAGCAGCCAAAGCAAGCCTAAGGCCAAAATCCAGGCCAGGACCTCGCGCCGCAACTCCGCCGCTCGCGCCATAAATCGCTATTTTCTCCAAAAGGCCGGAGTGAGGATCGCCATCACGGTATAAAACTCGAGCCGGCCGGCGATCATGTCGAAGCTCAGCACCCATTTCGCCAGCCAAGGCAGCGCGCCGTAGTTGTCGAGTGGGCCGACTTCGCCGAGCCCCGGCCCGACGTTGAACATCGTAGCCGCGACGGCGGCGATGGAGGTCAACACGTCCACTCCCATGGCCGCCAGCAGCAGGCAGGATGCGAAATTGACGACGAGCGCCAAGTAGATCAGGTTGAGCAGACTTTGGACGGTCGCTTCGGGCACCAGAGTTCCGCCCAATCGGACGGCAAAAACCCCGCGACGCTCGACCATGCGCTTGAACTCGCGGTCGACCACCTTGGCGAGCAGCAGGACACGCGCCACTTTGAAGCCGCCGGACGTGGAGCCGGTGCAGCCGCCGACGAACATGATGGCTAGCAGCAAAAGCTGTGGAAGCGGATGCCAGGCTTCAAAGTCGTCGGTGACGAATCCGGTCGTGGTGATGATGGATGAGACCTGGAACAGGGCGTTGCGGAAGCCTTGTTCCAGACCATAGTCGTCATACACGACGAGAAAGCCGGTGATCACCAAGGCCGCGGCCAACGAGATCGCGAGATATCCCTGGATTTCGGGATCGCGAATCACCGAACGCGGCTTGCCCTCGATGAAGAAGCGGTAGTGCTGGATGAAGCTGATGCCCGCCAGGAGCATGAAGACGATCAGGATGTATTCGATCAGCGGGCTCTCAAAAGCGGCGACGCTGGCCGTCCGGGTGGAGAATCCGCCGGTGCCGAGAGTCGAGAAGGTGTGGCAAAGGGCGTCGAAGTTGTTCATTCCCGCCCAGCGCAGCAACAGATACAGGACGGCGCTGAGGGCGAAATAAATCTTCCACAGGGCGAAGGCGGTCTCGGTGATGCGCGGCTTGAGCTTCTCGGAGGTGGCGCCGGAAAATTCGGCCCTGTACAGATGCATCCCGCCGTGACCGACGAGCGGCAAGACGGCCACGCCGAGCAGCACGATGCCGAGCCCGCCGAGCCAGTGCGTGAAGCAGCGCCAGAACTGCACCGCGGGCGTCAACACCTCGACGTCGGAGAGCACCGTCGCGCCGGTCGTGGTGAAGCCTGACACCGTCTCGAAAATTGCATCCGTGATGGTCGGGTACTGCGGCGTAAACATGAACGGGATGGCTCCGAACACCGACAGCAGCGCCCAGGTCGCCACGACCAGCAGCAAGCCTTCGCGCTGCGTGAGCTCGCGGGTCGGCCGCGGCACCGTGAGGAGCGTCACGACTCCGGCGGCGGCCGTAATCAGGAACCCGTAGAGAACGGGCTGCAGATGGCTGTCGCTCGCCGCCCATCCGTAGACGAGCGGGACCGTCATCGTGCCGGCGAAGATCACCAGGAACTGGCCTAGCACGTAGATGATCGCGCGCCAGTGAATCACCCTAAGATTCGCCTCTTTCGCTCATCCAAGAAGGCCGATTCGAGTTCCGGCACGGCGCTCTCGAGGGTGAAGAAGATGACCCGGTCTCCCGGTTGAATCGAGACGTCGCCGCGCGGGACGAGCACTTCGCCGCTGGGGCGCGCGATGGCGCCGACGATGGCCCCGCGCGGCAGCTTGATGTCGCGGAGCTTCTTGCCTACGTAGCGCGAGCCTTCCGAGGCGATCAACTCGATCGCCTCGGCTTCTTCTTGGCGGAAAGTCGTGACCGCCAAGACGCTGCCCTTGCGCACGAACTGCATGACCTGGTCGACGGTGGCGACGCGCATGCTGACCGAAGTGTTGATGCCGAGGCGTTGAGCCATCGGCAAGTAGTTCAGGCGATTGATCAGCGCGACGACCTTTTTGGCGCCAAGCCGGCGAGCCAGCAAGGACGCGATGATGTTGTCTTCGTCGTGGTCGGTCAAGGCGAGAAAGGCGTCGACGCCCTCGACGTTCTCTTCCTCGAGAGTGGCTTGGTCGGTGCCGTCGCCTTGAATCACGACGGTGCGGTTGAGCAGGCCCGCGATCATCTTGGCTCGCGAAGCGTCGCGCTCGATGAGCTTGACCTGGACGCCTTGTTTTTCGAGTTCTTCCGCGACGAGGATACTGACCTGCTTGCCGCCGACGATGATGACGCGCTGCAGCTTTTGACGCCGCTCGAGACCCATGAATTCGAGCACGTCTTCGAGATTCTCTCGTGTGGCGCAGACGTAGACGTGGTCGCCTGGCATCACCACCTGCGCGCCGTGGGGAATGATCACTTGCTGGCCGCGAAAGATCATCGCGATCAGGGAGTTGAGCGGCGGACCGGCGGCGTCGAGCTCTTCCAGCGTCTTGCCCGCGAACCAACTGTCGCGTTCCACGTTCATGCCGAACAGCTTCACGGCGCCGCCCGCGTAATCGACGATGTCGGAAACGCCGGGCATGTGCACGACGCGCATGATGCGGCCCATCACTTCGGTTTCAGGGTGGATGATCAGGTCGATGCCGATATCGGCTTGTTCGGCGACGCGCTTCCAACGCTCGAACTCGTGTGTGCGAACGCGGGCCGCCTTGACCTTGACGTTTCCTTCGACCTTGGCCACCAGGCAGGCCAAGATGTTGATCTCGTCCCAGTTGGTGACGGCGATCAGCATGTCGGTTTCTTTGATGCCGGCCTTACGCAGGGTGGAGATGCCGGCCGCGCTGCCCTGCACGATCTTGGCGTCGAGCGTCTCTTCGAGTTGGGCGCAACGGTCCGGGTCGACCTCGACCATCGTGACTTCGTTGCCTTCGCGAATGAGCCGCGCCGCGATGAGGGCGGCGCTTTGCCCGCCGCCGCAGATCAGGATTCGCATAAGCGCTTCGGAGAACTGTCTGAGCCTATCACAGCAGGCGTCCCGATCTCGTCCCGAGGCCTGCCGCAAACCGGGAAGGAAGTTGGTACTGCGCCGCGCCGCCCGTAGTTTGAAATCGGGGTATGCCCGAGCGTCAACTAGGGCCTTCCGCTAGCAGTCCGGGCTCGCGCGGCGATGTTACCAAAGAGAAGACGGTCATAGCCCGCCCGCCGGTTGGTGACATGACGACGTCGAGGGGAGACTTAATAGTGAAGAGGATGAAATCTTTTGCGGCCTTGCTAGGGCTGCTGCTAATGACATCCGTTGCGAGCCAAGCGGCGACGATCACGACGCTGTTCGCGACGAACAATGGCGGCAGCAACGGAGGAGCCGTCTACTTCGATCTCACGGTCGGCGCGAACCCGATCACGATTACGGCCTTTGAGACAAATACGGCGGTGACGGTCGCGTTCGACTGGACCGTTTACCTGATCGGTCCCGGAGGAACATACAGCGGCAACGAGGGCAATTCCGGCGCCTGGTCGCAGGTCGCAACGGGCTCGGGAATCGGACAAGGCACCGACAACCCCACCACGGTGACTCTCGACAATACGTTTTCGCTGCTGGCCAACAGCACATATGGCATCGCACTTGTGATGGGCTCGACCGCCGAGCCACCAATACACGAACGGCAACGGCTCGAACCAGAGCTACTCGAACGCCGACCTTTCTCTGGCGTTCGGTGCAGCTTCGAACGTGGCCTTCGACGGCGCTCCGTTTGACCCGCGGGTCTGGAACGGCTCGATCACCTATAACCTTGGCGCCGCTCCGGTTCCGGAACCATCCACGATTTCACTGCTGTTGCTGGGCGGCGTTTTGACTCTGGCGGGCGCTCGTCGCCGTCGCGCTAACCGCTGATCGGCGGACGGAAATTGTTGATGCGAAGAGCCGCAGCGCAACGCGCGCTGCGGCTCTTCACGTTTCGAGCAGGCGATAGGCTTCCCGCTTGCTCATGCCGTACTGTTTCGCGGCCGCCTTGATGGCGTCCATGCGCGGGACTCCGGTCTCGATCAGCTCGGCGACGCGGTCTTTCAAGGGCATTTGGGGCGCCGGGGCGGAGTCGTCGCCGCCGGCGATGAGCAGCACGATTTCGCCCTTGACCGCGTCGCGGGACTCGATCTCGGCGTGCAGCTCCGACAGGCGCCCTCTGAGAAACTCTTCGTGCGCCTTGGTGAGCTCGCGGGCGACGACAGCCTGGCGATCGCCGAGCGCCTCGCGGGCGTCTTCGAGCGCCGCCGCGATGCGGTGGGGGGCCTCATAGAAGACGAGGGTCGCTCGCTCGGCCGCCGCCGCTTCGAGCGCTTTGCGCCGCTGCCCGGACTTGGCCGGCAGAAATCCGCCGAAGCGGAAGGCGTCGGACGGCAATCCGGAGGCGACCAGCGCCGTCTCGATTGCGGTCGGGCCGGGGATGGGCGTGACCGCCACGCCCGCCGCCAGAGCCGCCTCGACGACGCGGTAGCCGGGGTCGGAAATGGCGGGCAGGCCGGCGTCGGAGACCACCGCGACCGTCTCGCCGGCTTGGGCGCGAGCGACCAGCTCGTCGGCGCGCGCCCGCTCGTTGTGTTCGTGATAGCTGACGAGCGGCTTGCGGATGTCGTAGCGGTTGAGCAGCTTGCGCGTATGGCGCGTGTCTTCGCAGGCGATCACGTCGGCCTCGCGCAACACCCGCAGCGCCCGCAGCGTGATGTCTTCGAGATTCCCGATCGGCGTCGCGACCAAATAGATGCCCGGGGCCATGGGGACTAGGCTCGCTTCTTGAATTGTTGCAACAGCGGCGCCGCCAGCGAGGCGACGGTCGCGACCAGGAAGAACAGCACGAGCGGGCGTGACAACACGCTGAACCAGTCGCCGCGGCTCAGGATCAGCGCCCGGCGCAAGTTGGCTTCCATCATCGGGCCGAGGATCAAGCCGAGCACGAGCGGGCCGAGCGGGACATCGGCGCGGCGCAACAGGAAGCCCACGACGCCGGCGGCGAGCATCGCCCAGACATCGATCACCGCGTTGTTGAGCGCATAGGCTCCGACGATGCCGAACAGCGTGATGCCCGCCCAAAGCCACGGGGCCGGAATCCGTAGAATCCGCGCCAGAGGCCGCGCGCCGAGCAGCCCCAGCAGCGTCGCAAGCAGCGCGGCGATAACCATCAAGAAGACGAGCGTGAACACGAACGACCGCTTGGATTCGAACAGCAGCGGGCCCGGCTGGATGCCGTGGATCAACAGGGCGCCGATGAGGATCGCCGAGACCGCGTCGCCCGGGATGCCGAGCGTGAGCATGGTCGTCATGGCCCCGCCGATGGCGGCGTTGCACGCCGCGCAACTCGCCGACAAGCCTTCGAGAGAGCCCTTGCCGAACAGCTCCTTCTCGCGCGAGACCCGCCGGACTTGCTCCCAAGCGATGACCGAGCCGATGTCGCCTCCGGCGGCGGGTATCGCGCCGACCAGCGTCCCGATCCCCGCGCCCAACGCCCCGGGACCTAAGATCCGCCGCCACTCGCCGCGTTCGGGAAAGATCCGGCCCAAGCCGCCGACCTGCATCCGCTCCAAGCTCGAGCGCCCCTCGGCGATTTGCGTCAGCACCTCGGCGAAGCCGAACAGGCCGATCATCACCGGCACGAACGAGATGCCGTCGAGAAAGTCCGCGAAACCGAACGTGAATCGCGGATAGGCGGTCATCGGATCGAGGCCGACGGTCGCCAGGGCCAGGCCGAGCGATCCCGCCAGCAGTCCCTTGAAGACTCGCTGACCCGATACGCCCGCCATCAGGCTGAGCCCGAACAGCGCCAGGCCGAAATATTCGGCCGGACCGAAGCTCAGCGCGAACCGCGCAATGGGGAATGCCGCGACGGCGAGAAAAAGCAGGCTCACCAGTTGCCCCGCGCCCGATAGGAGAGCGTTCACGCCCAGCGCGAGGCCTGCCTGCCCGCGTTGCGCCAGCGGATAGCCGTCCCAACTGGAGGCGATCGAGGCGGGCGTGCCCGGAACATTGATCAGAATCGCCGGAATGCCACCCGCCGGGATGGCCCCGCAGTAGATGCCCAACAGCATCGCAAGACCTTGCTCGGCGGACAGCCAGAACGTGATCGGCGTCAGAACCGCCACGCCCATCGTCGCGGTCAGGCCCGGCAACGCCCCGAAGATCGCCCCCAGGCCGACGCCCGCCGCCAGGAATGCGAGAACCTGCGGCTGGAGCGCGGCTTGAAGACCGGCGATGACGTCGGGAAACATAGCCGTTTACTCGAGCGACACTCTCAGACCGTAGCGGAAGGCGACCGTGACGATGAGCGAGAGCACCGCTCCCACGACGTAGCTGCGCGGCCAAGCTTGTCCGACGACGCGGAGAAGCAGACTGAGATAGATGGCGGTCCGCAGAGCGAACCAACCGGTGCCCCAAAGTGCGAGATAGGCCATCGTCAGCAGCACGACGCCGCCGACGATGTCGAGATGCTCGGCCGGAGGAGCGCTCGCGGTTTCGCCGGTCGAGCGGCGGGTTTGCCAGGCGAGCGCGGCGCTGAGCGTCAACATGACCAAAGCGACGACCGCCGGGAAGAAGCCCGGACCGGGCTGACCGCTCACGCCGGCGGGCAGGGCCGCCGCTCCGGCAAGCAGTCCCAGGCTCAACGCGGCGAAGACGCCGACGACGATGAAATCGGCCTTTCTCATCGCTGCATTCTCAGCAGTCTCGGGATCTCTCCGCTGAAGAACTTCTCCTGCGCGAGCGCGAACTTTTCAAACTCGTCGGAAGCCAAAAACTGCGGCTGCATGCCCCGCTCGCGGCAGAGCTTCTCCCATTCGGGGGTTTTATAGGCTTCACGGAACGCCTCGGAAAGTTGTCGGCGAATCTCGGCGGAGATGCCGGGGGGCCCGAAGAATCCGCTCCACGCGGGCGCGCCGATCTTATAGCCGAGCTCATAGGTCGTTGGCGTGTCGGGCATGACGCTCGCGCGTGTCTGCGTCGAAGACGGCCAAAGGCCGCAGCGCGCCGGATTGCACGTGGGAGATGACCTCGCCGACGCCGGCGATCACGGCGTCGACGTGTCCGCCGAGCAGCGAGACGAGCGCGCCCGAGCTGCCGTTGTAGGGCAGATGGGTCACGCGAATGCCGGCGCCGTCCTCGAGCAACAGCGTGTTGAAGTGCCAGATCGAGCCGACGCCGGAGTTCGCCATGATCAGACCGCCCGGCTTTTGTTTGGCCGCCGCGATGAAGTCGGCGAACGTGCGCCAAGGCGCATCGCTGCGCACGACCAAAGCCGGAGGAGTCTTGGAAACCATGCAGATCAAGCTCATTTGACTCGGACCCACGTCGGCGTAGCCTAATGAGCGGACCATCGCGATTTCGACGGGCGCATGGCCGATGGTATAGCCGTCGGGCGGTCGGCGGGTCACGTAGCTGAACGCCAATGCTCCGCTCGCGCCGGGTTTGTTTTCGCACACGATGGGGACGCCCATGCCCTTTTCGGCAAGACTCGCCATCATGCGCGATACGGTATCGGAAATTCCGCCGGGCGAGGCCTGCACGATGAGCTTGATCTCGCGCGAGGGGTAAGGTCCCGAGCGCTCCCCGCCGCAAGCCAGCAGCAGAACCGCCGCCAAGATGGGAATCAGACGCGACACAGCGGACCAGGATAGCGAACGGCGCCGGAACTGCGAGCGGATCCCGATCACCGAGGCAAGTTGCACTCGTAGACGAAGGCCGGAGGCAGATTGCGGATGATCATGCGGCGGTTGACGGACTGGAAATGCCGCCTGAGGATGTGCCGCACATCGAAGTAAATGGGACGCCCGTCTTCGATCCGCATGCGGTGCACGTATTGGAACTGCGTGAACACGCTGGCGTCGTGCAGCATGGGCCGCAACTCCCTGAAAATGCGACTGACGGTGGTCTGATCCATGATGGTCAAGCCAAGCGACGACAGGACGGCGTCGATGCGGTCGAGGCCGCGGCGGCGTAGCTCGTCACCCGCTTCCTCGGCTCCGCAGGCGACGACCTCGAGGCGCGGGTCGTGTACTCGATTGCGAAGGTAGGTGACGAATCTCGGGTTCACCTCGAAGGCCAGCAGCTTGGCGCTGCGCGGCAAGGCGTCGAGCAATTCCCGCGTCATCACGCCGGTCCCGGGGCCGAACTCGACGACGACTCGAGCGTTGGCGAGCGGCAGCGGCTCGACCATCGCTTCGGCCAAAAATTTGGACGACGGCGCGATGGCCGCGGTAGCTTGAAAGTCGGCGAGCGCCTGGCTGGCAAAAACGGAGAGGCTCATTCCTGGTCCACCGAATCGTACCAGATGTCAATGACTTTTCGTCGAAAGGGCTTCTTCGGCGGGCGAACGGGCGACCAAGCGCCCGCGCCGCCGACAACCGCCCGGGGACCGTCGTTTGCTTGCGATACGATGTCCAAGATATCCCTCTTCTTCTATTCTGCGGCGCGATCGCCTATTCCGCGGCGCGATCGGGGGACACTTGATTTGATGGATGCGAACCTAGAAAGACTCAAGACTCTGCTGCGGAAGCACTCGGTCCACTACGGCGATTTCGTCTTGGCGTCCGGCAAGCGCAGCAACGTCTACGTGGACTGCCGCCTGACGACCCTGCGGGCTGAGGCGATGCCGCTGATCGGCCGCGCGGTCTTGGACCGCATCGAGGCGCGAGGCTGGCGCGCCGAGCTAGTCGGCGGGTTGACGCTCGGCGCCGATCCGGTCGTTTCAGCGGTCGCGCGCGAAAGCCTCGAAACGGACCAGGTCCTCAACGGGTTCTTGGTCCGCAAGGAATCAAAGGGTCATGGCCGCGAGCAATTCGTCGAGGGGATCCGCGATGGCTCCGGCCAGCGGGCGATCGTCGTCGAAGACGTCTGCTCAACGGGCGGCTCGGCGCTGAGGGCCATCGAGCGCGCGCGCGACTTCGGCTTCGAGGTGGTCGGAGCGGTTTGCCTGGTGGACCGTGAGATGGGCGGCCGCGAGGCGATCGAGGCCGCCGGCTGCGGCTTCGAATACGTGTTTCTGATGAAGGACTTGCTCGATCCCGAGCGCTAGGCCGAGGGGGCGCGCTCTCACGCGATTTCCGCCGGCGCCGTCCGCCGCACCAGGCTGCGCCCCTCCATCTCGGCGGGAATCGGGATGTCGAGCAATTCGAGCACGGTCGGGGCCACGTCCATGGCGCTCGGCAGGTCGTCGCCGAAGGTCGCCTTGCCCCGAGGCGTTCGCATGGCGAGGAATCCGCGCGCGTCGTGACCGCCGGTGCGCAGGTCGTGGTGGCCGCCGGACACGGTCCCGTATCCGGGAGAGCGAACGGCTTCGATCCAAGTCTCGCTGCTCCACATCGCGCAGACGTCGGGAAGGATGTCGATGTAGGGCCCGTGGTGCGTGTCGCGCAGGCGCGAGGTGTGGCGGATGGCGGCTTTTCCCGTCGCCGGGTTGATGAGATCCTTCAAGCGCGCTTCGAGGAACGAGCAAACGGCCTCGTATTCTTCGCCCGGTTCGACGATGCCCTCCGGATCGCGGCCCTTCAGGTTCACCCGGAAGGCCGGGTTGAGATCGTTGTTGGGCACATAGTTGACGCGCGCGGCCGGATCCAGCTTTTTCGAGCCCATCACACGGCAGACGATTGCGTCCTCGATGCTCTTGGGAAGCATGCTCTTGACGGCGTATTGGAACTGGATGGGGATCTTCTCCTTGAGCACTTCGACGAAGCCCCGGCGGATCTCGATGTGCGGTTCAGGACCGCTCGTGGGTTCGGCGTTCTTTGGCCCGGACAGACCCCAGAGCTTCAGCAGCGTCGGCAGCAAATCGCGGCCGTGATACTGCGCGGTCATGCCGTGTCCGGAGAAAACGATGACATTCGTCTCCGGGCCGGCCAGGTCGATCAGCTTGCCGACCTCGTCGTCGACCGCGGCGTAAATGTCGCACATCGCCGATTGCAGACCGTAGCGATCTTGGGGATCGTGCAGCGGATGCCGCGGGTCGTAGATGTGCCAAAACTGATGTCCAGCGCAATGGGTCTCCGAGAATGCAGCGAAGAACAGGTCCCAGGACTCGCGCTCGAGCAGCCAGCGCAGCAGCTCGCCTCGGCGGCGCACGCCGGCGATGAGGTCCTTGCGTAGTTGAACGTAGTCGCTGGGCTTGCGGCCGTGGTTGTCGCAGGAGTGGATGGGATAGTCGCCGATCTTGCGGCGAATCTCGTCGAACAGTTCGGGAGGATTCGCGGCTCGATCGCAATGGGTCGCATGCGCGCCCCAGTTGGCTAGTTGAACGCCCGGGAAGCCGTCCGTCAATCCCGTCTTCGGCGGGTCGATGACGGCGCAGCGCTTACCGCACTCGGACAGGGTGAGCCAGAACTGCTTCCCTCGCGCCGTGTCTTCGACCAACTCGAGATTTTGCGAGTTGAGCTTCGGCTGGATGTAGTAGTACTTGCCGAAGGCGGCCGAATTCGCGCTGGTGTAGACCGACGGCCAAACTTCGTCGGGGAACTCCTCGGCGGCTGAGCGCAAGTCCGATGTCGCGCCTGCGCCGATCAGCGCGGCCAGGCGCGGCAGGCGGCCTTCCGCGGCCCAGCGGCGAATCAGCGAGGGCTCGGCCGCGTCGAGAGCCAGCAGCAACACTCGAGGGGGGGCCATCGGCTCAGGACCCCTTCGCGGTCGCCGCGATCGTGTCGGGCGTCGGCGTATGCTCGACCCCGGAGTATTGCGGAGCCGGGGAACGGTCGCGCGGCAAAGTCGGTGAAACCAGACCGATCAAATAGCCCGACCCGCAAATGAAGTAGTGAATCATCAGGCCGCCGAGCGCGCCCGCCGCGAACAGCCAGCCGCGCTTGCGGCGAATGAAACCAAGCAGTCCGGCGTTGAAGCCGACCAATCCGACCAGGGCGAGCAAGCCCCCGACCAGCGCCCAAGGGGAAAACGGAGCCATCGCTAAGCAAAGCAGGACCGCGGCGGTGAGGATGACGCTGCGGCGCCCGTTGCGATTGGTGTTGAGCTTGCCCAGCTCGGCGCGGCCGACGCGAATCAGCCGCGTCCACGGAATGGCGCGGTGAATCAGGTCGGAGCGCACGAGTCGGTGAAGCGAATAACGCTTGAGATGCTCGACCTGCACGTCCTTGACCAGGCGGATGCGGTAGCCGCGCTTGATGAGGGCGTTGCCGAACTCGATGTCTTCGCAGGCCAGCACGCTGACGTCGAAGCCTTCGAGATCCTCGAACGTCTCGCGCCATATAGCTCCGCAGCCGCTCCAGAAGCTCGTCTGATAGTCCTCGCCGTGTTGGTGCGTGTAGTAGTGCTGATAGTTCTTGAATTGGCTCCAAAACCCCGGAGCGCTCGTTTCGGGCGTGTAGGTTCCGAAGAAAACCTTCTCGCCGGACGCCAGGGTGCGCAGGCCCAGCCCAATGGTGTCGGGCCGCAGCAGGCAATCCGCGTCGATGAAGAAGAATACGTCGCCGCGCGCGGCGACGGCGCCCACGTTGCGGGCGTACGCGGCCCCGCGCCGTACCGCGTATTCGATTACGCGGATGCCGGGATGATTCCGCGCAACTTCGCTGGTGCCGTCAGTGCAGCCGTCGCAGACCACGATAATCTCGAGGGGCGTGACGCTCGAAGCGGCATAAGAGTCGAGGCAGCGCTTCAGGGTCGACTCGGCGTTGTACGCCGGGATGATCACCGAAACGGACGGATCGACTGTTGTTTTTGTCGGGCGAGCTTCCGACATCGATAGAAATAGCGGGTTGGACTACCGGCCAGCCTTGAATTGTATCACCCGCAAGTGGGACTTCGGCCCGCAAGCTAGAATAGTCCGTTTCAAGCCATGAGCAAGATTCGCCGCGCCCTGTTGAGCGTCACAGACAAGTCCGGCCTCGCCGCCTTCGCCCAGCGTCTCGCCGGCCACGGGGTCGAGCTGATCTCGACCGGCGGCACAGCTAAGCTGCTGCGCGACAGCGGCCTCGAGGTCAAGGATGTCGCCGAAGCGACCGGCTTCCCCGAGATGCTCGACGGCAGAGTGAAGACCCTTCACCCGAACATCGCCGGGGGCGTTTTGGCGATTCGGTCGAACGCCGAGCACATGAGCGCTCTCGAGCGGCACGGCATCGAGCCGATCGACATGGTGGTGGTGAACCTCTACGCCTTTGAGCAAACGGCGGCGAAGCCCGGCGCGACCTTCGAGGAAATTGTCGAAAACATCGATATCGGAGGGCCGACCGTGATCCGGGCCGCCGCGAAGAACTACCGCGACGTGGCGGTGGTGACCACGCCGGCCGACTATGACGCGATCGCCGACGAGCTCGACGCTCATTCGGGCGCGCTGTCGCTCGAGACGCATTGGCGCTTGGCGCAAACGGCTTTCGTGCTCACCGCGACCTACGATCGCGCCATCAGCACGACGCTTGCCCGGCTCGAAGTGACGGGCGAGCGGGCGCAAGCCGGCGAATTGCCGGAAATCCTGAACGTCTTCGCGCCGCTCAAACAGTCCCTACGCTACGGGGAAAATCCACACCAGCAGGCGGGCCTGTACGGCACCGGCGCGCCGGGCGTAGCGGCCGCCAAGCAATTGCACGGCAAGGAGCTGTCGTACAACAACCTGGTCGATCTCGATGCCTGCTGGGCGCTGATCCAGGAGTTCGACAAGCCGGCGGTCGCCATCATCAAACACACCAACCCTTGCGGCTGCGCCGAGCAAGACTCGCTTGTCGAAGCCTACAAGAAGGCGCTGGAGTGTGATCCGGTGTCGGCCTTCGGGTCGGTGATTGCGGTCAACCGTGAAGTCGACGCGGACACGGCCGCGGAGATGTCGAATCTATTCGTCGAAGCGATCGCGGCGCCTTCATTCAGCAAGAAGGCGCTCGAGATCCTAACCAAGAAGAAGAACATCCGCTTGGTCGAGATCGGCGCCACGGCGCCGAGCCTGGCGGTCAAAAGCATCTCGGGCGGTTTTCTGGTGCAGACCGAAGACCGCCGCGAGACCAGCCCTGACGGTTGGAAAGTGGTCACGGAACGACAGCCGACCGAGGATGAGCAAGTCGCGCTCGAGTTCGCCTGGAAAGTCGTCAAGCACGTCAAGTCGAACGCCATCCTCTACTGCCGCCCCGGTCAGACGGTCGGCGTGGGCGCGGGGCAAATGAGCCGCGTCGACTCGGCGCGCCTCGGCGCCTCGAAGGCGCATCTGCCCATCGCGGGGTCGGCGGTCGCCTCCGACGCATTCTTCCCCTTCGCCGACGGCGTCGAGGAGTTGGCGAAGGCGGGCGCGACGGCCGTCATTCAGCCGGGCGGCTCGGTCCGCGACGAAGAAGTGATCGCCGCGGCGAACCGCCTGGGGCTGACGATGGTGTTCACCGGCGTGCGGCACTTCCGGCACTAAGGCCGGTTCCGACGCCGAGATTCGGGAGCGGAGTCTCGGCGCCCGGATCAAGCCTGCGGTCGTGCGCCAGGTAGTTCTTCACGTAATCGGAGACGGCGTTCTCGAGAGGGCTGATTTCAGCCCGGTAGCCGGCGTTCCGGAGCTTGCCGATCTCGGCTTGGGTGAAGTATTGATACTTCTCTCGCAAGGTCGCCGGCATGTCGATGAACTCGATGCGCGGCTTGCGCCCCATGGCTTCGAAGATCGCGCTGGCGAGGTCGAGCCAGGTGCGCGCTTGGCCGGAACCGAGGTTATAAAGCCCGCCGCCGTCGAGCTGTTCGGCCAGGAAGAGAGTCATCCCGACCGCGTCCTTCACGTAGAGGAAATCGCGCTGCTGGCAGCCGTCGGCGAAATCCGCGCGATTGCTCTTGAACAGCTTGACGACTCCTTCGGCGAGGATCTGGTGATAGGCCTTGTGGACGACGCTGCGCATGTCGCCTTTGTGCCCTTCATTGGGTCCGAAGACGTTGAAATACTTGAGTCCGGTCAGCCGCTCGAGCAGTCCGCTGCGCTCGGCCCAGCAGTCGAACAGGTGCTTGGAATAGCCGTACATGTTGAGCGGCCGCAAATCGCTGAGCGGGCGGCTCTCGGTAAGGCCTTCCTCGAGCCGGCCGTAGGTCGCCGCCGACGACGCGTAGAGAAAGCGCACGTTTCGTTCGACCGCCCAGAGGGCGAGCTTCTTCGTGTACTCGAAGTTGTTCGCGATCAAATAAGCGGCGTCGGTCTCGGTGGTCGAGGAGCAGGCTCCAAGATGGAACACCGTGCGGATGCCGTCGAGCGCCGGGTCGCCGCCGCCGACCATCCGCTCCAGATGATCGGCCTCGACGTAATCGGCGAAGCGCAGCCCGGTCAGGTTTTTCCACTTTTCGCTGCTGCGCAGGCGGTCGGCCGCCAAGATGTCTTCGTGCCCGCGGCGATTGAGCTCCCAGATCAGGGCGCTGCCGATGAAGCCTGCTCCGCCGGTCACGAGGATGCGGCCTTCGCCGAGGTTGTGCATGGCTGACATTGTTGCGGAAAAGGCCGCTCGCTAGCTAGCGTGTAACCAGCATGTCCGGGGCAATCAGCGAGTTCATCAGTCACCACTATCGCCACTTCAACGCGGCCACTTTGAAAGAAGCGTCGCAAGCCTACGTGCGTCATTTGGAGTACGGCGGAAAGATGTTCGTCACGGTGGCGGGCGCGATGAGCACGGCGGAGCTGGGAATCTCGCTCGCCGAGATGATTCGCCGCGAAAAAGTGCATGGCATCTGTTGCACCGGCGCGAACCTGGAGGAAGACGTCTTCAACCTCGTGGCGCACGACTACTATCAGCGCATTCCGGCTTGGCGGACGCAGACGCCGCAGGCCGACAAAGAGCTGCTCGATCGTCACCTCAACCGCGTGACCGACACCTGCATTCCCGAGGAAGAGGCGATGCGCCGCATCGAACGCGAGATTCTCGAGGAATGGAAGGCCGCTGACGTCAAGGGCGAGAGCTACCTGCCGGCGGAGTTTTTCTTTCGCATCCTCGATCGCGAGAGCGTCCAAAACTCGTTTCAGATCGACCCGAAGAACAGTTGGCTGCTGGCCGCTAAAGAGATGAAGATTCCCATCTTCGTCCCAGGTTGGGAGGACTCGACGCTCGGCAACATCTTTGCGGCGCGCTGCTACGAGGGAGTGATTCGGAATCCGCGGGTCATCAAGAGCGGGGTCGAGACCATGATGGAGCTGATCACCTGGTACGACCAAACGTCGAAGGACAGCGCGGTGGGCTTCTTCCAGATCGGCGGCGGCATCGCGGGGGACTTTCCGATTTGCGTCGTGCCGCTGATGCGCCAGGACCTGCGCCGCGCCGACATCAAGCATTGGGGCTACTTCTGCCAGATCAGCGACTCGACGATGAGCTTCGGCTCCTATTCCGGCGCGCCCCCCAACGAGAAGATCACCTGGGACAAGCTCGACGTCGACACGCCGTCGTTCATCATCGAGTCCGACGCGTCGATCGTGGCTCCGCTGATCTTCGCCTGGGTGCTCGAGTGGTAGCGTCCGTTTGACAAGGCGTAGAGGTCGTGGGCGGGCGTGAAGGTCTTCAGCGGCGCAGGTCGCGTGCGCCGTCGGCCCCGGCGGTGCTACGGTCAAATTTGACGGGTTGGCACAACCGGAAACGCCTCGCCGGGGTCGGGCGTAATCCACTCCTTTGAAGATCGTTTGCTTCGTTGCGCTGCTGTTCGCCGCACCGGTCTGTTTCGCGCAGCCTGTGACCGCAGCCGATGCCGCGCAGCCCCCGGCCGGCGGCATCACATTTCAGTCCTTTCGGCAAGAGCAGGTCGGCGCCGTCTACAAGCTGCGCGGTTCGGTCGAGATTCGCACCGGCGGCATCGTCATGACGGCGGAGGAGGTGGACTTCGACGACTCGACGGGCGAGCTCGAGGCGCGGGGCATGGTGCACTACCGCAACCTCAACGGCAAAGAGAATCTGTACGCGGAGAAGGTCGCCTACAACACCCGTACGGAGCTGGGCACGTTCTACGAGGCGCACGGCACGGTCTCGTCGGCCAGCCAAGCCGGCGCGCGCATCCTCACCACCGACAACCCGTTCTACATCCAAGGCGCTGTCGTCAACAAGGCCGCTGAGACCTACATCGTGCATGACGGCACGGTCACCAATTGCGAGCCCGAAGACAAATGGTGGACGCTCACCGCGCCGCGCACCACGATCAAGCCGGGCGAGTCGGCGACCGTTTACCGCGGCGTGATGCGCCTCAAGGGCGTTCCGATTCTTTACATGCCGGTCTTCAGGAAATCGCTGGAACGAGTGCCGCGCCAAAGCGGGTTCTTGACGCCCAACGTCGGCAACAGCTCGCAGTTCGGTTTCGTGTTGGGACAGAGCTACTTTTGGGCGATCAACCGCAGCTACGACGCGACCGTCAACGGAACCCTGTACGCCGGCCGGGGCGTCGCCAGTCAGGTGTCGATGCGCGGCCGTCCGACGCAGAACTCGAGCTTCGATGCGGTGTTCTTCGGCGTGAACGACCGCGGCCGGAAGCTCGACAACGGCGAGCGCCTCAAGCAGGGCGGCGTCAACTTCACGATGCGAGGCGTGGCGAAGATACGCGGGGGCTTTCGCGGAGTCGCGGATGTCGAATACTTGAGCTCCCTCGAATTTCGCCAAGCCTTCACGCAGACCTTCGAAGAGGCCTCGACTTCGCAAGTGCGGTCGATCGGATTCCTCACGAAGAACTTCGGCCCTTACAGCATCAATACTTCTCTGTCGCGCGATGAAAACTTCCAGAGCGTCACCAGAGGCGATACGGTCGTCATCCGCAAACTGCCCAATATCGAGTTCAACGGCCGCATGAACCGCCTGCTCGGCGGCCCGCTGCCGGTCTACTTCACCTTCGACAGCTCGTTCGATCTGCTCAGCCGCAACCAGCCGGCCTTCGAGACGCGCAACTTCGTGCAGCGCGGCGACTTCTATCCGCGCGTCTCGACGGCGTTTCACTGGAAGGGCTTCCACGTCACGCCGACGCTCGGCGGGCGCGTCACCGGCTACGGCCAACAGCGCGAAGACAACCGCATCGTGGGCGAGAACCTCTATCGCACGACCGGCGAGTTCAGCCTCGACATCGCGCCGCCCGCGCTCGAGCGCGTCTACAACGGGCCGAAGTGGCTGGGGGAAAAGGTCAAGCACGTCATCGAGCCGCGCATTCGCTATCGCTACGCCGACGGCATCGACGACTTCGACGCTGTCGTGCGTTTCGACGACCGCGACATCCTCAACAATACGAACGAAGCCGAGCTTTCCCTGACGCAGCGCCTCTACTCGAAAGGAGCCGACGGCTCGACGCGCGAGATCGGCAGCTTCGAGGTGTGGCAGCGGCGCTATTTCGATCCGACGCTCGGCGGAGCGATCGTGCCCGGACGCCGCAATGTCGTGCGCTCGTCGATCGATCTCACGCCGTTCGCCTTCTTCGACCAGGCGCGCAACTATTCGCCGCTCGTGATGGCTCTGCGCGCCCGTCCGAGTTGGACGACGGACTTCGAGTGGCGCACCGACTACGATCCGCTGCGCCAAAAGGTGGTCAACTCGAACGTGAGCTTCGGCTATCAGGTGACGCCGCTGATTCGCACGCGCATCGGCCACAGCGCCGTGCGAGCGCCGACCACGTTATCGCCGCCGATCAACCAGATCACGACGATGATCGGATTCGGGGACTTCAACCGCCGCGGGTGGAACTTCGCCGTCAGCAGCCTGTATGACTATCGCCAAAAAGTCTTCGTCTACACCGCGTCGCAGGCGACCTACAATACCGACTGCTGCGGCTTCGGCTTCGAGTATCGCCGGCTGGCTTTCGGAACGATTCGCAGCGACAACCAGTTTCGCGTCAGTCTGTCGATCGCCAATGTGGGTTCGTTCGGCACGCTGCGCCCGCAGGAAAGGCTCTTCTGATCGCCGGTGGCATTCCCGAAAAAGTTCGCTGAGCTCGTAGCGCGGACGCGCGTGACCGCCGGTTTTATCGTCGTCGCGGCCTTCCTGTGGTTGTCGCGGCCGACTCCGCTCTGGTTGGCGACGGGCGGCGCGATCGCGTTGGTCGGCCTCGGCGTGCGCGCGTGGGCGGCCGGCCATCTGCGCAAGAATCAGCAGCTCGCCACGTCGGGCCCCTACGCGCATGTTCGCAATCCGCTCTACGTCGGCACCTTGCTCACGGGCCTCGGTTTCGCCGTGGCGGGCGCCAATCCGTTGATCGGAGCCGTGCTCGTCGGATTCTTTCTCCTGTTCTACCTGCCCGTCGTGGAGGAAGAGGAAAGCCACCTGGCCAAGATTCTGCCGGGCTTCGACGAATACCGCCGCCGCGTTCCCCGCCTACTCCCCAAACTCGCGCCACAGTATTCCGGCGGACCGCCATTCAGCGGCGAGCTCTATCTCAAGAACCGCGAATACCAGGCATTCTTGGGATTCTTGCTCGTGATCGGCCTGCTGAGCGCGAAAGTTCTTTGAGTCGACCAAAAACGGACAGAACGATAGCTAGACGCTTTGTAGAATGGCAAGAAGGGTGCGCGCTGTACGCGGAATCCCATTGAAATCAATCAATTAGATGTTCGCGCCTCCGTCGGGTCGCCTGTCGTTGCTCGGTGACAGGCTCGGGAGATCAAACGAATGCAGTCCCTTTTTCGATTTTACATTGTGTTGTCGACGCTGCTGTGCGCGCTCGCTCAACTGACCGCCGCCGCCGTCGTCACGCTCAAAAACGGCGACCGCATCACCGGCGAGGTGGTGCAGACAGCGGACGGCAAGCTCGTCGTCAAGAGCGAGTTCATGGGGGAGGTTCAGATCGCCTTCGACTCGGTGGCCGGGATCGAGTCCGCCGACAAGCTCTATCTTTCCTCGAAAGACGGCCAGGTCCTGGTCGGCCCGGTCACGACGACCGACGACGAGTTCGCCATCGTGACGGAAAACTCAGGCCGCGTCTCGGTCCCTAAGGACCAGATCGCCTATGTGCGAGATCAGGCGGCGCAAGAGGCCTACGAGGCCGAGATCGATAGGCTCCGAAACCCTAAGCTGACCGATTTCTGGCGCGGCTTTTTCGACACGAACCTGGCGCTCACGACCGGTAACTCCCAGACGACGAGTTTCTCGAACGCCGCCGGCATGACCCGCCAGACCAATCGCGACACCATCAAGCTCTACTTCAACTCGATCTATGCCCGCCAATCGACCACCGGCGAATCGCTCGCGACGGCGAATGCGATTCGCGGCGGGACGCGCTACGAGTTGAACGTGTCGGACAAATGGTTCACCTTCGGCTTCCTTGATCTGGAATACGACAAGTTCCAAGACCTCGATCTGCGCAACGTGATCGGCGGCGGTTTCGGCTACCACCTCGTAAAAACGGACCGGAAGCAGTTGAATCTGTTCGGCGGCGCGACGTACAACCAGGAGTTCTACACCGGCGACCTGACCCGGCGGTCGGCGGAAGTCGTCATGGGGGAAGAGTTCAGCCTGCAAGTCAACGACCGCACCTCATACAACAACCGGCTCACGTTCTATCCCAACATGAGCGAAACCGGCGAGTATCGATTGCAGCTCGACAGCACGCTCGTCACCGACGTCTTCAAGTGGATGGCCTGGAACTTTACGTTCAGCGACCGGTTCATCAGCAACCCGGCGCCGGGCCGGCAACAGAACGACATCCTGCTGACGACCGGCATCCGCATCATCTTCGGCGACGAGAAACTGCGCTAGCGACCGGTACTACAGACGATAGGCTTCGATCGCGGTCAGACCCAAGACGAGGTCTTGATCGCCCTGCGGCAGGTCGCTGATCCAGCCTTTGACGATGTCGTGCCAGCGAACGTATTCGACGGCGACCAGGCATACCGGCCAGTCCGAGCCGAACATCACGCGCTTGGCGCCGAAGGCGGACAGCACCGTGTCGAAGTAGGGCTTGAGCTGCTTGGGCGTCCAGTTTTGGTAATCCGCCTCGGTCACCATGCCCGACACCTTGCAGTAGACGTTCGGCCGATGCGCCAGCTCGACGATCAAGCTCTGCCAGGGCGAGAGCACGTTGTCTTTGATGCGAGGCTTGGCGATGTGGTCAAGGATGAACGTCAGATCGGGGTGGCGGTCGACGAATTGGAGGGTCTGCGGCAGATGCCGTTCGAAGATCAGGATGTCGTAGGACAGGCCGAAGTCCTTGAGCAAAGCGACGCCGCGGTTGAAGTCGTCGCGCAGCATGTAGCGCTCGTCCGGCTCGCCTTGCAGCGTGTGGCGGATGCCTTTCAGCTTCTTGCGGCCCGCGTAACGTTCAAGCGTCTTGCCGACGTTCGGATCGGTCAGATCGGCCCAGCCCACGACGCCGCGCATCCAATCGTTGCGGTCGGCGTAATCCAGGAGGAAGTCGTTTTCCTTGACTTCAGTGCGGGCCTGGATGGAGACGACGCCGTCGATCCCGGCCGCGTCGATCTCCGCCTTGAGGTCGGCCGGGGTGAAGTCGCGGCGGATGCGCTTCATGTTGTCGTCGATCCAGCCGTATTCCGCCGCTGAGTAATTCCAGAGATGGTGATGCGCGTCGATCTGCTGAGCCACTGCTCGATTGTAGCGGGCGAATGCAGCGGTCGAATGCAGCGCGACGCCCTGCGCTCGCGGGGAACCCCGAGATCCCCGCCGATCCGGGCTATGATGAGGCGACCCGCCGCAGGTCGCCGTCGCGCCCGAGTCCGCCCGGATGAATCAACGCGTTACCGCTGAACCTGAAACCCGCGAGCCTTCGCTGGCGATTTCCCTCATCCCCGCGGTTTGCCTGATTGCGCTGCTGTTCGTTTCGATCGCCGTCTTGAGGTCGTCCGGCCATATCCCACTGATCGCGGCGACCGCGGTCGCGGCGCTGGTCGCTTCGATAGGCCTGGGCCAGACCTGGGCCGAGCTCGAGCACGGCATGGTCGAGAGCATTCGCCATGCGCTCCCCGCCGTGCTCATCCTGATGGCCGTGGGCCTGCTGATCGGCGTCTGGATCGCCAGCGGCGTCGTGCCGCTGCTGATCTATTACGGACTCGAGGTCATGGCGCCGCGCTACTTTCTGGCGGCGTCGTGCGTAGTTTGCAGCATCATCTCGCTTTCGACGGGCTCTTCGTGGTCAACGGCGGCGACGGCGGGCCTGGCGCTGGTGGGAGTCGGTCAAGTCTTGGGGATCCCGGCCGGCATGACCGCCGGAGCCGTCGTGTCGGGCGCCTACTTCGGGGACAAGCTGTCGCCGCTTTCCGACACGACCAACCTCGCCTCGGCGACCGCTGGAACCGACCTGTTCACTCATATCCGGCACATGCTCTACACGACTGTGCCGAGCCTGGCGATCGCCTTGGTGATCTACCTAATTCTGGGCTTCGAACAGGCGACCCGCGTGGCCGACACTTCGGCGGCCTACCTCGAGATGACCGGCACGCTCGCCCGCACGTTCGACCTGACGCCGTGGCTGCTGGTGGCTCCTCTCACCGTCCTTTTCCTGATCGTGCGCAAGACTCCGCCGTTGCCCGCCTTGATCGCCGGCGCCTTCGTCGGAGCGATTCTGCTGCTCTTGTTTCAGCCGCAAAACGCGCCGCAAGGCGTGGGCAGCGTGATCGCGATTCTTTACGGCGGCTTCTCGAGCGATACAGGCATCGCGGCCGTGGACAATCTGCTCTCGCGCGGCGGCCTCAGCAGCATGATGGACACGATCGCCTTGATCCTCTGCGCCTTCTCCTTCGGCGGCGTGATGGAGGCCTCAGGCATGCTCGGCAGGCTGACCAAAGCCGTGCTTTCGCTCGCCAAATCGAGCGGATCGCTCATTGCGGCGACCGTCGCGAGCTGCATCGGCATGAACGTCCTCGCGGCCGACCAATACCTGGCCATCGTGCTGCCGGGCCGCATGTATCGCATCGCCTTCGCGGAACGAAACCTGGCGCCGCAGAATCTGTCGCGCGCTCTCGAGGACGCCGGTACAATGACGTCGCCGCTGGTGCCATGGAACACCTGCGGCGCCTATATGGCGAGCGTGCTCGGCGTCGCGACGCTGACCTACCTGCCCTTTGCCTTCATCAACCTGCTCGGCCCGGTGATCTCGATCATCTACGGCTTCACCGGCTTTACCATTGTGAAGGCGGACCGCGGCTAGGCCGCTGCCCGCCGCCGCTACTCAGGTCAAACGGCCCGTGCGATCGATCGCCGCCATCTTGATTTTGTTCCTCTTGCCGCCGGTTTCTTGGGCTTGGGGGCCGACCGGCCACCGCGCCGTCGCTCTCGTGGCTGAGAACCATTTGAGCCCGGAAGCGGCCGCAGCCGTTCATGAGCTGCTGGGGTCTGAAACGCTTCCGATGGTCGCCGCTTGGGCTGATGCTGTGCGCTCGCTCGACCAGTACAAACACACCGCTCCTTGGCACTACGTGAACATTCCCGACGGCGAGTCCTATGAATCATCGCCGAAGAACCCGGACGGAGACATCGTCGTCGCGATGCGACGCATGGAGCGGACGTTGCGCAGCTCCGACGCGACGCGTCGCGAGAAGATCGAAGCGCTGAAATTCCTCGTTCACTTCATCGGCGACGCGCATCAGCCGCTGCACGCCGGTCGCATCGACGATCGTGGCGGCAACCTTACTGCCGTGCGCTGGATGGGTGCGCCGGAGCCGATCAATCTGCATGCTCTGTGGGACTCGACGCTTATCGAGGCCGACCGGCTTTCATACACCGAGCTCGCCGCGTGGATCGACCGCGCGACCGAGGAGCAAATGAGCGAATGGCAACAAGCCGGCTATGTCGACTACGTCCGCGAATCGATGGAGCTGCGGGACGCCTGTTACGAACTCGACCCCAAAGCGCAAGCGGGCTTCCGCTACCTAAATCGGCATCTGCCAACCGTCCATCTGCGGTTAGCGCAGGCGGGCGTGCGGCTGGCGGGCGTGCTCAACTCGATTTTCGGAACAGCACACGAAGGCCGGTCCAAGTAGTTGGCTTGCGGGCGGGAATGGCTGGGGGGCAGGGATTCGATCTCACTATATCCGATAAGTGTCTGATAACACGTCGGATAGCTTCTATCCCCTTTAACCTAAATAAATCTGGAGTTTCTCTCTGCGCTCCTCTGTGGCGACAATTCTCTCCTGTGCCACAGGGAAATCGACACCAAACCGACACCAAGAGGATTTGCTGAACGAACAAAGTACGAGTCGCGTAAGGCGCTCGCCTATGAGTGCCAATTTCGAACGCCTTGAAGCTCGTGAGGCGGCCGGGACTCGAACCCAGCTCGCGTGTTGAATCGCCGTAAGTTATTGATTCTCCTAAACGGCAGAAACGCTGCATACGCTGATTCTCCGGAAATCGGGTACACGGAAGGTACATTTCGCAACTGCAGCAAAGTACTCTTCGGAATCAGGTAAGTCGCCGACACAGGTGGCCATCTACCTCCGCGTCTCCACCCCGGACCAGAACCCCGATCCGCAACTGGCCGAACTCGCCGACTACGCCTCGCGCATGGGCTGGGAGCTGGTTGAGACGTACAACGACGTCGTCAGCGGCAAGAAGTCCCGCCGGCCGGGCCTCGACAAACTCATGGCCGACGCCCGCCGCCGCCGGTTCGATTGCGTGCTGGTCTGGAAGCTCGACCGCTTTGGCCGCTCGATGGTCGACTGCCTCAACGGCATGCAGGAGCTGGAGTCCTGCGGAGTTCGGTTCATCGCCGTCACGCAAGCGCTCGATACCGACCAGCGCAACCCGGCCTCGAAGTTCCTACTGCACGTGCTCGGGGCGGCGGCGGAGTTCGAGCGGTCGCTGATCGTCGAGCGGAGCCGGGCCGGGCAGTTGCGGTACCGCAAAGACTACGAGGCGGGAAGGGTCGGCAAGACAGTCGAGAGCCGGTCGGGGAAGAACCTGCCGCCGCATCGGCCGCGGAAGGTGTTCGACCGGAAGAAGGTCGTGGATCTGAGGCGACAGGGGCTGTCATTGAGGAAGATTGCCGAGGAGATGGGGATCGGGCTGGGGACGGTGACGAGGACCCTGCAGGAAGCATGGGGGAGCACTTCCCCGCCCAAGGGAGTCGAGGCCGACGCCGACGACGCCGCTGCTGGGGGAATGGCTGCTGGCGCCTGAAAGCGCGGCGGTGAGGCGAGCGGGCGTGTCGGAGGGGCTTCCCCAACGGGCTTGGCTAAGGGGCTCAGACACGTTCCAAAAGCCTGTTGCCAGGTTCTGGTACACCAGGACGAGCGACGCGCGCATCCGACCAATTTGCGGATCGTAAAACTGAAAGCGTTTCGCTTAGCCGAAACCGGCGTCCACTGTAACGCATCTCGCCCGGGCAGTGGTAACCGGTTCCGCGATCAAGCGGGACCGATCGATCAAGGATGCGCCCCTGTACCGCTGGAGTGTCGCGCTCCGCCTCCCACTTCATTCCTCTTGTAGCAAATCCATAGGTGCGGTACGACGCGCCCTAGGCCAGCACGAACATACGTGACGGCGTTGTTAATGTCGGGTGCAGTGGGCCGGGTAAAGCCGGTCCCCGGAGCACGTTGTCTGGGAGCCAACCGGCCTTAGACCACGGGCTGTTTTCCCATCGAAGAAGAGTCGCGGCCAGCGAAGCGTCCAGGCCGGACCGGGAGGGAGGAATTCCAGTCCGGCCTGACTCCACCCACGACCGGTTTTCTGTCTCCGGTCGCGTGGATCCTTGGTCTCGTCTAACGTGCTTGGTGATGTCCATTTCAGGGCCTACCCAGATAAACCCAAGTCACTCGCAGCCGAGGTCGATCTGTGCTTGCTGGATGGCGGCGGCGAGATCGTTGGCGGCCTCTCCCTTCACGAAGTCCGGCGGAATGTCATCGCCGTCGGTCTTGAGCAGCGAGGAGGCAAGCTCGTCGCAAGCGCCTTCCGTGTCGCCCTGAGCAGCTAGTGCATCCACCGTCGCAAGCTTGTTACGCAGCGCGTTCAGCCGATTCGGGCCGGACGCGCCCGGGCCGTTGCCCACCAGCGAACCGGCGTCGACGAAATCGTCGAATGTTTGGAGAATGCCCCCAAACGGCGATGCGAGCTCGAACGCCCCAACGTCACATCCGGCGCCCTGCGGCCGGGATGCGCCGCGCTGATCGGTGGCGGTGCAGGCGTTGGGGTCGCCGGCGTCGAGAGCTGGGCTTGTGCTCGAAATGGCGTGCGTCTCGGTCGGGCCGCCGTTGTCCATCAACGGGCCGAGGTTCGCCGGCCCGATCGTGATCATGGTTCCGGTCAGGACCACGTCGCTGTCGTCTTCAATCAGAAGGTAGTCGCCTTGAACGGCGCCGAGAATGTCCGGCCCATCCGCCGCGACATTCTCCGCCACTATGGTGTTATGCATCGTGAACGCCGAGGAAGGCGTGCGGATCCCGCCTGCGAAATCGCGGTCGCCCACTGCTCGGTTGCGTGCAATCGTGCTGCTTTCGATGGCTCCCTCGGTCTCGTAGACACCGACGCCGCCGGCGGTTCCGGTTGAGAGCGCCGCCGTTCCGAGGTTGCCCGCCGTGTTGCCGGAGACGGTGCTGTTGATCATCGACAGCGGGCCGGTGGTATCAATGCCGCCGCCGGCTCCAAATGCGTACCCGGCCGTCCCTTTATTCCCTGCAAGATTGTTCGAGATCGTGCTTTCGACGATCGACAACTCAGCACCCTGACTGAATACGCCGCCTCCATAGCCGTCGGTCCGCACGAGTCCGATGTCGCCGGCGTTCCCGGCGAGGTTGTCGGAGATCGTGCTGCGAAGAATCGTCAGGCTGCCGGTTAGACCTTGTTGCGAAATGGGGGCGATGATCACTCCTCCGCCGCCCGGAATGAAGCCGAAGGGGTCGGGAACGAATCCCAAGCAGGCTGCGGTGTTGCCGGAAATCACGCTGTCTTCGATGACGACGTCACCGGCGCCGACGACGGCGATTGCGCCGCCCGAGCCGGTCGACTCGACGACGCCATCGCCGATCTGGCCCGCCACATTCCCGTAAAAGGAACTGTGAGACACGTTGAGAGCCGGGCCCGAGAAATCGCCAAGAAGAAAGATCGCGCCGCCGAATCCGTACCCGGTCTGGGGATCCTCTGATCCATCGGCCACGCAGTTGCTGGCCGTGACATCTGATAGGGTCAGAGCGGTCGCATGGCCCCACAGGCAGCCCCCCACGCCTACCGCGCTGCGGCCGTTCGTCATTGTCAGGCCTGAGACCTCCACGACGGCCTTCCCCTCGCCTCCGTCGACCCAGAAGACGCGGTCGCTGCCGCCGCCGTCGATCGTCAACAGTCCCGCTCCCGGTCCGCCGATCGTCAAATCCGTCTTGATCTCGAGGGCGCCCGACGTCAGGTCGATTGTTCCCCCTTGCACTGATTGATCGAAGACGATCGTGTCCGGCTCCGGAGTGCGATTCGCAAGCTCGATCTTTTCGCGCAGCGAATCGGTTCCTGAATCGTTGGTGTTCCGCACGGTGAATTGTTCCGCATGCGCGGCTCCGCCCAGTAGGGTGGCCAGAATGGCCGAGCCGGCGAGCAGCCCGGCACGTCGGGCTTTGCGTCGCGCGCGGCGCTGTTCGAGTTTTCGGGTGTCACGGCCGTTTCTATCAATCCGCCTCTGCAGTGTGCGCATTGTGTTCGTCTCCTGTTTCCCAAACGCAATTTCCAACGCCGAATCCGGTACCGAATCGCGAAAATCTTTTGTTGGCCAGGCCTTGTTTACTGGTTTTTTGTTTGGGTGCGCTTGCGCAGTCCGATCAAGCCCAACCCGAGCAGCCCCGCCCCAAACAGCGTTATCGTCGTCGGCTCGGGGACCACGGCTACCGTCGTGATGTCGTCCACTCCATAGAAGAAATACCCGCCGCAGCCCGTATCCGACCCGCAGTTGCGAATCTGAGCTGTCGAGAAGGACTGATCGCCGATGATGCCGACGAAATACGCCTTCGTGGCGCCGTCGCCGAGCAGCACGGCGTCGGCGACGAGGTTCGATACGGAGCCCTCCGGCGTGATCAGCACGAAATCGCCGTCGAAGGCCATGTCGAGCGTCGTGAAGAACATCCCTAGCGCAATGGTCGGCTGCGAGAAGGCGAGATCGAGGCCCTCGGCGTCCTCGATCAAATTGTAATTGCCGGCGTAGTTCGTACCGAGGAACTGCGTGCCGGAGGTCGTCGCCTGCCCTGCTTCGGTCTCGGTCGAGACTCGCAGCAGGTCGCCGGTTCCGAAGCCGTAGTTGAAGGTGACGCCGTCGATCGTGTCACCCGAGTTGATGGTCGAGTCGGGAGTCAAGGACTCGAAATCGATCGTGTCGGAGGTTCCGGGAAGCAAGGCCACGGCCGCGTTGAAGGCGGTAGGGTCGGTGAAGATGGTTGTGGCCGACGCCGGGCCATAGGCGTATATCAGCAGTACCGCTGCAAGGAAGTAGCGTGGAAACATGTCGGTTCACCTCAGTCGGAGCGTTGTTGGGTTGTCGTGTTGGGCGGCGCGAAGCGAACGTTCGCCGTCAGCGCCGCCCTTGCCGGGCGTTCGCTCTGATCGAGCGAGGGTTGTGATGTTCAGCGAAAGTTGTACGGGCGCCTAAAGTCGCGGCCTCTACTGAGGAATGGGGGCGCAGAAGGCCGAGTAATTTATCGTGCTATCAGATCCAAAGTTTCGGACCCGGCATGTCCAGCGCTGGGTGTTGTCGTTGTCAGCGCCGGAGAAGATGACACGAATACCGTCGGATCCTCCATGGGCGCCGCAGCCCCCTCCCATCAGGACAAATCCTGGGGCGCATGTAAACCCGTTTTCGCAGACCTTCCCCTTGGGGCATGAAAGGCTGCCGACATGCCAATAAGCGAGTTCTCCCCATATCGTGGGCCCTTTGGGGCCTTGCGTTCCCTGGGGCCCGCTCAGCCCGGTCGCGCCTGTGAATCCTCGAGGTCCTTGCTGCCCCTGCTCGCCTTTCACTCCTTGCGGTCCTTGAGGACCCGCCGGTCCTTGCGGTCCTTGAAGACCCGTTTCGCCCTGAGGACCAGTGGGCCCGTTCAATCCTTCGGCTCCTTCCGGTCCGACGCTGACATCCATCCCGTCGATCAGGAGTGAAGCTTCGCCGCCGCCGCCCGGCGTCACTTCGTTTGCGACAAGTACCCGATAAGTCGAGTGCGCAAGGCCAGCGGGAAGCGACGCCTCGATGGCCGTCTCCGTCCAGGACAAGATCGTCAAGCTCTGGAAAATGCTGTCTTGGCCAAATATCACGCGCTCCGCGCCGGCGCGCGTGCCGAAGCGCTGGCCTGTGATGAGGATGCTGTCGGGCGTGTTATCGATGTAGCGCACAACCACTTCCGTGATCACCAGACCGGCGTCGCTGGAGGGGTCGTCGTCGAAGAGCGGGACTCCCTTCAACTCGGCCAGTTTGGCCTCGAGCGCGGCGACTTGCTGCTGCATATCCTCGAGAGAGACTCGTTGTGCGAGGGCTGTCGTCGATGCTAGCGTCAGCGTTGCCGCCAGAACGCTCAGTGTTCGTATGCTTCTGAAGTTCTTCATCTTTGAATCTCCACTTTCTGATGCTGGACGCCGGCGATCGGCGCCATCACGGATTGCCGCAATACGTCCCGTAGTCAACCGTGCGACTTATTAGACCGTCCACGTAGGTAACGCATACCCATCGTTGCGTGTTTAAAGGGTCCGGCCCGCTATAGAGCACCCGTACCTCGGGGGCGGTTCCGCCGTCTCCGCACCTCCCTGAAATCAGAACTTTGCCGGTTGGGCAGGACGCGGCCACTGAATTCATCTCGGCCCAGTGCTCTGTGAAGCGTTCGTATTTCCACCCTCCCGGCGAAGGGGGGCCGACTGGGCCCTGCGGACCCTGCGGGCCCTGCGGACCTCTATCGCCGGTCGGGCCCCGCTGCCCCGTAGGGCCTTGAACGCCTTGTAGTCCTTGGGGACCTCCGGCGCCTTGCGGACCCTGCGGGCCCACATCGCCGGCCGGCCCCGCGGGACCTTGAGGACCGTTGGGCCCGCGCGCGCCGATCGTCACGTCCATGCGATCTATCTGCAGCGAGGCTGGATTGTTTTCCAACGCCAACTCGTTTGCGACAAACACGACGTAGATTCCCTCCCCAACTTCGAGCTCATTCGGCAACACGGCGGTGATGAACGTGTTCGTCCAACTCGAGATCGGCAGGCTTTTGAACGAGGTGCTCGAGTGGCCCAATATCACGCGCGCATCGAGCCCCTGGACGCCGAAGTTGTCGCCGGTGATAGAAAGCGTGTCGGCAAGGCCGTCTTGGTCGTACCCCACCTGGATTTTTGAGATGACGAGGCCCGGTTCCGTGCTGGAGTCCTGGTCGACGATGGCCTCGTCTTGGAGAGCGGCCAGTCTCGCCTCGAGCGCGATGACCTGTTGCTCCAGATCAGACAGCGAGGGTCGCTGCGCGCGGGCGGCGCCGGCTGCGGCCGTGACAGCGAGCGCCAGAGCGCTAAGCGTTCGGATTACTTTGAAGTTCGGCATGGTCGATTCCACCTTGGTGATTCTCCTTTTCGATGTCCGCGACTAGGGATTCTTCCCGCAGAAAGCGCCGTAGTTGATGGTCCGGCTTTGGAACTTGGCTGTATTCTTCACGGTGCACCGCCAGCCGAGCACGCCCGGGAGAGTCGGGCCGCTGTAGATGACGCGAACTTTGAACGGGTCATCCACGTTTCCGCAGGCCCCGTTCAAAACGAATTCGTCCGAGTTGCAGGTGATTGTGTTAGAGCAAACGCTGTTCTTGGAGCAGGAAGCGCTCTTCATCACCCACCTGCCGTTCATCGTGGTTCCCGCAAGGCCCTGCGGACCTGCTGGACCGGTAGGCCCGACGGCTCCAGTGAACCCTTTCGGTCCGACAACCCCTTGATCCCCTTGCGCGCCTTGTTGTCCCTGCGGCCCATCGGGACCTACCGCGCCCGCCGGCCCGGTCTCGCCTGGGGGACCCATCGGCCCCTCCGGGCCTGCGAGGCCGTGCGCCCCGATCGTCAGGTCGAGGCTATCGATCTGCAAGACGGGATCACCGCCTTGGGCCGGGGTCACTTCGTTGGCGACGATCACCAGGTAGTCGCCGGGCGCGAGGTCGTCGGGCAACTTCACAGAGATGCGATCGTCCTCCCAAGTTGATGGCGTCAAACCCACGAAAGAGCTGCCTTGTCCGAACAGCAGGTTCTCCTTGCCCTGCGGTACGCCAAAGCCCTTGCCGTATATGAGGAGGAGCAATGAGTTCGCACCTATCGGGTTAGCATGGGCGTTCGCGATAGCCAGGCCCGGTTCCGTGCTGGGGTCGTCATCGACGATGGGCACGCCTTCCAGGTCGGACATCTCGGTCTCGAGCGCCGCGATTTGCTGTTGCAGATCGTCGAGCGAAGTTCGCTGCGCCGAAGCGGCGGTTGCCGTCAACGCGCCGCCCAACGCCAGCGGAAATATTAGTTTGAGAGTGTGAGCGATTGTCATTCGGTGCGTCCTCCTTTGGGCCTTCCAGGTCGCCGGACACCGGCGAGGGTCTCGGAGCATTTCATCGGCGTTGCATCTCGCGTTTTCTTTTGCCGTCCCGGCATGTTCTGTCCGACATCCGGCGGCATAAGCAATTTCCAAGGCCAAATCCGGTACACGGATTGCGATTTTTTTCGCGCGGCGACCGGCTTGAAGCCGCCGACGGGTTCGGCGGCTAGGCCGTCAGCGGTTGGGAGGAGGCGACAGCGTCTTGGCAGCCAAGCAGTGAACGGATCCGTCCTGCATTCGAGATCAACTCCCGCGCATGGCCGCCACGGATCGGTTCCGGGGCTCTTGCGACTATGCCCTGGACGAAGCCAAGCATGTGTCGGGCGGCCTCCTCAGCGTCGCATCGGTCCAGGCTTCTCAAAGCGAACCCGCAGGGCTTGAGCAACTGAACCCACTCGTCGTAAGCCAGCCCGCTACGGACGGCGACTTCAGAGGTCCTATGAGCCAGTTTCTCGATCAGAAATTCGACATTACGATCGGGCGTGCGCGGTTCAAGTAGCGGCGCGTCGGCCATGCAGGCGGCCCCGCGTCCAAAGGGGGTCTCGGTGTGTCTCATTGAGTGGTGCATCTTGTTTCCTCAATCAGGGCCGGAGTCATATGTCCGACCTCCTGGGCACATACGCAATTTCCACCGCCCAATCCGGTACTCGAAACCACGATTTTTTTGAGCAACGCCGAAAAATCGCAGTGTTTCTCGCTTGCCAGGCAAAGAATCAGGGGTATACTTCCCTTGACCGACTGCCCCCCCTCGATTGCGGTCGAATCGAGCGATGACAGGAGCGGAAGACATTACTGGCATCCTCCTGAAGGTGAATGCCGGGGATCCAGGTGCGGCCGATCAACTCTTCATGCGGGCCTACGGTGAGTTCCGTAATCTGGCCCGGGCCTATTTATCGCGTGAGTCGGCGGGGCACACTCTACAGCCCACCGCTCTCGTTCACGAGGCCTACTTCAAGCTGATCGATCAAACCCGCACGGACTGGAAGGATCGCAGCCACTTCCTTGCGGCTGGGGCGACGGCGATGCGGCGGATTCTTGTGAACCACGCCGTCGCGAAGAAGCGCCTCAAGCGCGGAGGCGATGCGGTAAAGATCGAGTTCGACGACCGAAAAATTTCGGGCCGCGAGGATCAAGACGTGTTGTTGGTCGATGAGGCGCTGAACGAACTAGCGGAGCTCAACGAGCGCCACGCCAAGCTGGTCGAGTGCCGTTTCTTCGGCGGCCTAACGTGGGACGAGACCGCCGAGGCGCTCGGGATAAGCGATGGTATGGCACGCCGCGAGTGGCGCGTCTGCCGAGCTTGGCTGCGAGGACGGCTGCAGCAGTGAGCGAGCAAAGTCCAAGCGACCCTTACAGCCGCGCCGCCGAGGTCTTTCTGCGGGCTGTCGATCGGCCCGAGTACGAACGGGAAGACCTCCTTCGAGAGAGCTGTGCCGGCGACCCGGCGTTACGAGCCCGAGTCGACGAGTTGCTCGCCCACGATGAAGGGGGAACGCTGATCGAGGGCGAAGAACACGACGTTATCGACGGCTTCGAGATACCCGAAACGCTCTCGGGCAGCGTCGTGATGCGTTATCGCATCGACGAGAGGATCGGCGAAGGCGGCATGTCGGTTGTATATCGCGCCGAAGACATTGCGCTGCAGCGGCCTGTCGCACTCAAGTTCCTTTCGCCGGGGCTGCTGCACAGCGCGGAAGCTCGGGAGCGCTTCCTACGAGAAGCTCGAACGGCCGCAGCCATCGATCACCCGAACGTCTGCCCGGTTTACGAGATCAGCGCCGATCGGGAGCGCCCCTTTATCGCGATGGCTTTTCTCGAAGGCCAAACAGTGGCGGATCGGCTGAGGTCGGGTCCGATGGATGTCGGGGCGGCCGTCGAGGTGGCGACTCAAGCGTGCCGTGGGCTGGCAGCGGCGCACGCCAAGGGAATCGTCCACCGCGATATCAAGCCCTCCAACCTCATGCTGGTGAGGCCTGTGACCGGCACGAGCCTTGAGCTCGTCAAGATTCTGGACTTTGGAATCGCGAGCTACGACCGAGAGCATACTCTTACACAGCCCGGAGCTTCCCTGGGGACCGTTTCTTATATGTCGCCGGAGCAAGTCGCGTCGGAGAAGGTCGATGAGCGAACAGACCTATGGTCGCTCGGCGTGACGCTCTACGAGATGCTGGCCGGTCGCCCGGCGTTCCAACGCGCCACCCTTCGGGAACTCGCGGCGGCTATCGCCGGCGCACAACCGCCGGCGCTTGATTCGATCCGCGATGACGCGCCTCCAGGGCTGCTGCGAGTCTTGGACAAGCTTCTGCAAAAGGACCCCAGCGATCGCTACGCCTCGGCGGCGGAGACCGTTGCGGCCTTGGAGACCGCCAACCTGGATGACCAGCCGGTCACGGACGAGCCCCGTTCGGGAGTGCGATCCAGGAAGCTGGCGGCATCATGGGCCGTCGCCGGGATTCTCGTTGCCGCCATCGCGGCTTACGGCTCCTGGATCTACTCCGAAAACCGATTGCCGAAGCGGACCGAAGCGCTCGTCCCGCAGGCGCTCACTTCCTACCCAGGCCAAGAGGCTTACCCAATGCTCTCGCCGGACGGGAAGAGCTTGGCTTTTACCTGGACGGGCCCTGAAGGAAAAGGTTCCGATGTCTACGTGCAGCCCATCGGCACCTACGAACCGATCCAACTAACAAATCAGCTCCATCGTGACGAGAGCCCGGTTTGGTCGCCTGACGGAGCTCTCATCGCATTCCTTCGCAACTTCGGCGGATACCAAGAGGTCCGACTCGTGCCCTCCTCGGGCGGACCTGAAACGCTGCTGACGACGGTCCGGGGTGCTGTCACTAGCCCCGCGCTGGACTGGAGTCCGTCCGGAGACCTACTAGCTGTTGCGACGCAAAACGGCGTCATCGGAATTCGCGTTGCGGATCCGGATCGGCCCCCTATCCGATATTCGCTGAGAGGAAATGTTGGCCGGTACCCTCGCTTCGACCCGTCCGGAGAGCGCCTAGCGTTTGTCGTCGACAACCTCGACGGACCGGACGAGTTTCGTGTAGTCCCCGTCAATGGCGACAACTCCGCAGCGGTGCGCCTGTCGAGCCCTGAGATGCTAGCCCATGCGCCCGCCTTCCAGTTTGCGTGGAGCGCGGATGGAAAACGTCTGATCTACTCGGGATATGGCGAGGAGCCGTTTCGTTCGATCGACATCGCGAACGGCTCTCTCGAAGTGTTGCCGATGCCCAACCGGATCGCACGGGCGCCGCGCATTCGGGGCAACGAACTGGTCTACTACAGCCTCGTCGAATGGACCACGAATGTTTGGGCTGTGGATCTTGATTCTGAGACCGCTCGCGACGGGACGCTTCAGGCGCGTCCCCTGATCCAATCTTCGAGACGCCAGTACTCTCCTCGCTTTTCGTCCGATAGCAGCTCGATCGTGTTCACCTCGGACCGCTCCGGCTCGAGAGAGATTTGGACCTGTGATCGCGATGGCGGAGCAGTAAAGAAGCTGACCTCGAGCGGCACACGACAGGTCGGCTCCCCGGTCTTTTCTCCGGATGGCTCGGAGGTGGCGTTCGACGGCCTCATCGAAGACGACGCCGGCGACATCTACGTGCTCAATCGGGAGGGCGGCAAGCCACGGCGCCTGACCCAGTCGCACGCCGACGACATCTTGCCGAGTTGGTCCGCCGACGGCCGGTGGATCTATTTCGCCTCCAACCGAGGAGGCGGCTACGACGTGTGGAAGATACCTTCCGAAGGCGGCAAGCCCGAGCGTGTAACGACCGGCGGCGGGTGGGAGCCGATCCTCAGCTCAGACGACCAATACCTCTACTACGTCGATCCGTCTCCGTCGCACGTTGTAATCCAGCGAAACCTCAACAACAACGAGGAGGTCGCCTTCCCCGAACTCGGCGACGCAGGCAGGTACCGCTTTTGGTTTCCGACCAAGAAGGGCATTTATTTTCTGGACTCCGCTACCGCGCCGCACTGGATTCAATTTTTGGATTTCGAAACCCACTCCACCCGTAAGACATGTCCTTTCGGGGAACGTGAAGGCGGTCCTCGAGGGCTTTCAGTCTCACCCGACGGCCGCACGCTGCTCTATGCGCAGCGGGACCAGTACAACGAAGACATCATGCTCGTCGAAGGCATTTATTAGCGCGACGCGCGTCGCATTTGGGAAAAACTCGAGTCTCGCTTGTAAAGCGGAACTCCTACATCGTCGATTCCTTTGGTCTCGCTCAAGGTCCCGAGAGCCATTTGGTTTGTGGACGTCACAGTTTTAATAGAGCGGGCTCAGGAGTCTGCCCGGGCGGGCCAGGATTGGTGGTGACAATGCCCCACTGTGCGCTCATTATCGCCATCAGCGAGACTCAAGCGGATCAACCCGCGGGCCAAGGCGGCCGATAGCTCTCACGTTGTTAGATCGTAAAGATCGGCGGGGCCAATGCTATTGCTCAACGATGATCACAAGTGGATCTCCGCCACTTCAGACCGCCAGCAGGAGTGGGCCGCGCCGGTTGTTCCGAAAGCTGTCAGGATCGCGCCGACCTTGAACCGTACAACCCATGCGGTTTCGCTAGGCTGTCTGAAC
>CAWFOP010000015.1:0-93573 GCA_963817465.1 uncultured Acidobacteriota bacterium
CGCCCACAAGCTCACGGCCGAAGAACGCGACTTCTTCCAAACCAACGGCTACCTCGTCGTCGAGGACGCCCTCGATCCGGACCTGAACGCACGCCTCATCGCAGCCGTCGATCGCGTCAACGCCCGCGAGCGAACGCCCGATATGGCCGGCAAGCTGCTGTCGGTTCCCAACATCGTCCACGAAGACCCGGCGCTCGTCGACCTCATCGATTGCCCCATCACATTCCCCAAGGTCTGGGGCATCCTCGGCTGGAACATCTATCTCTACCACTCGCACCTCGACTTCACGCCCAACGAGAGCGCCCGCTCGCAAAACTGGTCCGTCGCCTGGCACCAGGACAGCATGCGCGTCAACGACGAGATCGAGTCGAATCCGCGCCCCCGCCTTTCGCTCAAGGTCGGCTACTACCTCACCGACGTCAGCCGGCCCGGACGTGGCAACACGCTCATCGTGCCGCGCTCTCATCTCGACAACGAGATCGAGCTGCCGCAAGACGGTCACTCCAGCCCCGCCGGCGCCGAGCCCCTGTGCGTCCCCGCCGGCTCGGCCGTCCTCGTCGACCGTCGCATCTGGCACTCGCGCAGCGCCAATGCGTCCGAGCTCACCCGCAAAGTCGTCTGGTACGGCTACGCCTACCGCTGGCTGCGCCCCAAAGACGCCATGACCGTCGAGCGCCTGTATCCGCAACTCGACCCGATTCGGCGGCAGATCCTCGGCGACGGCCTCTCCGCCAACGGCGTCTACGACCCCGCCGACGGAGACGTTCCACTGCGCGCCTGGCTCGAACAAAACGACCCCGCAGCCGCCGGGCCCAGCCCTCACGGACGTTCCCAATCGCGCCCGCCGGCCATGGTTCGCGGCAAGAACCTAGGCCGCACTTAGCTTGCTAACCTGGGAAACGCGAGCGGGCCCTTAGCTCAGCGGTTAGAGCTGCGGACTCATAATCCGTTGGTCGCAGGTTCGAATCCTGCAGGGCCCACCACTTCCATACTCCTCGCCGCACTCCATCAGCAGCCCCCCGATCTTGTTCTTGAGCCGCACCGCTTCACCCACCAGCAGATTGCGGTAGCGCAGCACCCGCCGCAACTCGCGGATCTCGGCCGGCGCCATGTAGCAGCCCGGCAGCAGATCGCAACGCGCCAGGTCGCAAATCTTCTCCGCGTCCAGTCGGTCGTTCTTCTTTTTGGCGCAGGCGATCGCCTTGAGCATCGCCGGGTGCGCCACTTGCAACTCCGCCGCGTACCCTTCCAGATGATCGTGGATCCAGCCGACCCACGGGCCGGGCAAGGCTGCGGCCCAGGCGCTCAGCGCCGGCCGGTTGGCCGCCACGCTGCCCGCCGCAACCTTCCCGCCGGCCGCCGTCTCGACGCATAGCTGACCGTCTTCTTGTGGACATCCAGCCCCACATAGTAGAAACTTTCCATGGAATCCTCCTGGATATGACTCGAGGCGACCGGCTTTCGCCGCTCGTCCTCGCTTTCTTTGTCCTCCAGGAGGATTCTTTACCGTGCTCACCTATTCATCGAAACAGAGTCAGCGATTCGATGCCGTATTGACCGAGCAGGCGTTCGTGTCGTTGAGCGGCGCGCCGCTGGTTTAGGGCAGTCATGCGGCAGGTTCCCAAAACGAACGAAGCGAGCTTTTCCGGCTCGCGTAGGCGACCGGCTCGAAGGGCTTCCAGCGCGGTGATCAGAACCTGCTGCGTAAGGTCCTCCGCGGCCTGCTCGTCTCTCAAATGGCGCAACCCGTACAGCCGGATGCGCGGCGCCATGCGCCGAAACAGCTCGGCCTCCGCATCGCGGTCGTCTCCGGAGCCGATCTGGCGTACCAGCTCCACATCGTTCAACGTCGTGGACACGCCCCATATTTTATGTGTAACGAGGACGCGTGTCGTTACACGTCCGAGGTGAGATGAGGATCGCCGGACAGGCGGTCCGCCAACTTAAGGGAGAAAGTAAAGTGATCGCCAACGCAGAGACCGGCACGACCATCGACGAAGTCGCCGCCGGCATCTATCGCATCTCGACGCCGTCCGACATCATCCCCGGAGGGTTTACCTTCAACTCGTACCTGATCGTCGACGACGAGCCGCTGCTGTTCCACACCGGGTATCGCAAGATGTTCCCCCTCACCGTCGAGGCCATCGGCAAGGTGCTGCCGGTCGAGAAGTTACGCTGGATCGGCGGCTCGCACTTCGAGGGCGACGAGTTCGGCGCGCTGAACCATTTCTTGGGCGTTGCGCCCGACGCCACCGCCTTCGGGTCCGCGATCGGAGCTCTGACTTCGCTCAATGACTTCGCCGACAGGCCCGGCAGAGGGTTCGGCGACGGCGAGGAGTTCTCGATCGGCGGCCGGCGAATGAGCTGGATGGATACGCCGCACGTGCCGCACGGCTGGGACTGCGGAGTGTTGTTCGACGAGTCGACCAAGACTCTTCTATGCGGCGATCTTTTCACGCAGCCCGGCCGAGATATGGCGCCCGTCACCGAGTCGGAAGTGCTCAGCGCCAGCGAGGGCATGCGCGACATGATGGACTACTACGCGCACGCGACGAGCACTTCGGCGATCTTGGAGCGGCTGGCTGGCCTCGGCCCGGCGATGCTCGCTTGCCAGCACGGCAGCGCCTACCGCGGCGACGGCGCGGCGTTGCTTCGCGAGCTGGGGCGCGCGATCGAAGCCGGCGCCGTGAGAGCCTGATACAGCGGCTCAGGCGGCAAGGAGCGCCGCCGGCGCGAGGGCTTGCAGCCGCTGGACGGTTTGCTTCCACTGCGGCAGCAGCGCTTGGTTGATCTCGATCTCGATGCCGGCGTATTTGCCGTCGGGGTAGAGCCGCCGCAGCGACGTCGTGTGGCCGTCGGCGTCTCCCCGGTAGGGGTAGTTCCGGCGGACTCGAAAGCCTTGCGCGGACAGCGCCGGCGTCATCCGGTCGACGACGCGCTTCTCCCATTCGCGGCGAGGATCGTACAGCAGGCCGACGTCGGCGTTGCGTCGCTCGCCGTGAAGCTCGGGGGCGAAGGTGTGAACGCCCAAGTGCAGGCAGCGCCCGTGCTCGGCAATCAGCGTTGTCGACGGCCTCGCTCACGGCGGTTCGGAACGGTGCGTAGTATTCACGGGCGCGCCGCTCCCGTTCGACGGCCGAGACGTCCGCGTTGCCGGGGACGACCTCGCCGAAGGCGAGCGCTGGGATGACCCGCCGATGATGCAGGCTGCGGTTGAGGTCGATGAGCAGCCGCGACCAACGCCCTTCGATCAACGGCGCATCGAGAGCCTTCGCCAAGGCGCGCGCCGCTTCCTTCGCGCCCTCGTCCCAGGCGATATGCGACCGTAGCTGCTCCTCGGAAAGGCCCAGCGTCCCATAGCGCGTGGGCAAGCGGTTGGAGGCGTGCTCGCAAGTGATGACTACGCCGGCCGCGCGGCGGTTAGCTTGTCCAGGGCTCATTCGCTTCCAAACAGTCCGCTAGCTCCGTGTACACGGCGCGGATGCGGTCGGGCGACGGGTCGCCTTTGGAGCCGCGCACAAGCTTGGCGCGGATACGCTCGCTGAGGCTGCCGCGCTCGAGGCGGCGCTGCACCAATCCCAAATAGGGGACGGAGCCCGATTCGGCGTCGCCCGAGCTGCGCTCGAGCAGATGCAGCAGCAGTCGCTTGGCGCTGCCGGGCGTGCGGCCGCCCGCCTTGAGATGCGTGGCCGTGACCTGGGCGCGCCCGCCTTGCGCGATGACGCTCTCGTAGTCGGCGATCAGCGCGGCGCGCTCGGGCAGCGACCACTTCCCTTCGAGCAGCTCGCGCGTGAGCGTGATCAGGCAGGCGCGGACGAACAGCGCGCAGGCGATGTCCATCCTGACGCACTCTTGCGTATCGAGGATGCGAATCTCGATCGCGTCGCGCATGAAGCGCACGATCGCGCCCCGCGAGTTGACCCACTCATGGCGCAGGCGCGAAGCTTCGGGGACTGCCGCCAGGGCGCTATAAATCGGCTTCAGAATGTCCCGCTTGTACTGCGCGTAGCCGGTCATATATTCGGGAATGACGTCGCCGGCATTGAGCGGGAAGCGCTCTTGATTGTGGCGGTAGAACGTCAGCCGATTGTCGACGGCAGGCCCGAGCTTGCCTTCGACGACGGGAGAGCTGGCCGTGAGCGCCGGCAGATACGGCAGCAGGCATGTGATGGCGTTGTGCAGCGCGACCGTTTCGGCCTCGGTTCCGAAGGGGAAGTTGAGGTGGCAGCTCTGCACGTTCATCCAGCCGTGCGCTTTGAGGTTGAAGAGCCTGCCGTAGGTCTCGTAGATTGCACGGCCGGAGCGCCGCCAGGTCTTGCCCGCGGCGGGATCCATCAGCGGATGCATCGCGGTCGGCAATAGGCGCGCGTCGAACTCGTTGCGCAGCACGCGCGAGACGCTTTTCACGCTCGACGCCAGGATCTTCTCCGCTGCGATCAGGCTGCGCTGGGGGCGACTGGTTTTAACCTCGAAGACGTGGTCGGCCAGCTCGTTGGAGAAGGTCGCTTTGCCGTGCTCGACCTCCGAAACCGGTCGCCCGGCCAGCTTGCGGAACAGCGGCTCGACCAGCGACTCGACCGCAAGATCTTCTCGGCGGACGGTGGGGTACTCGAGCTCGACTCCGGTGACCTCGAACAGGCGGTAAGGGCGGCTCATACCTTGCCCGCTGTCTCGCGCCGGATGCGGCGGAGAAAGCTCGAAATGATCGCCTCGTAGAGCTTGTCTTTGACCAGAGCGTCCTCGTAGCCGACGTCGATGTTGGGATTGTCGTTGATTTCGATCATCAGCGGCCGGCCGTTGACCTCTTTGATATCGGCGCCGTAGAGCCCTTGCCCGATCAGGCGCGCGCCGCGCAGCGCGACCCTGCGAACGGCCGCGGGAACCTCGTCGTGGGGGACGGCCTCGACCTTGCCGTAACGCGTCGATCCGCTGGCCGAGCGTTGCGCGATCTGCCAATGGTCGCGGGCTTGGTAGTACTTGCAGCAGAACAGGATGCGCCCGTCGAGCACGCCGATGCGCCAGTCGAACGGCGTCGGCGTGAACTCCTGCACGATGAGCAGGGGCGACTTCTTGAACATCTCGGCGAGGATCTGCTCGAGCTCCTTGCGGTCGTCGGCCTTCTTGACGGCTTGCGAGAACGAGCCTTGCGGCAGCTTGACGATCGTCGGCGGGCCGAGCTCGAGGCACTTCTCGATCGGCGTGCGGCGCGAGACGATCAGCGTCCGCGGCGTGGGGATGTCTTCGCGCTGGAAAAGCTCGTGGAGATAAACCTTGTTCGAGCAGCGCGAGATCGACTCCGGGTCGTCGATCACCGGCATGCCGAGGCTGGCCGCGCGCTGGGCGAAGGTGTAGGACGGCGCGTCGATGCCGGTGAGCGTGCGGATGAATAGGGCGTCGAATTCCGGCAGACGGCTCAGGTCGCCGGGACCGATGGGTTCGAACAGGGCCCCTTTGCGAAAGGCCGCGCGCTCGAACTTCTCGAGGGTCTCTTCGGCCGAGGGAGCGAATGGGTCGGCTTCGTCGAACAAGCACGCGATCCGCAAAGGCTTGGCGCGTTGGGAGCCGGTGGAGCTGCGGCGCAATTCGCGGGCGCCGATGCGCTCAGCCAGCAGCTCCTTGGCCTCGGCGTCAATTTGCGACAGGGAGGCGGGGAAGATCTGACCGACCTTCCATTCGTCGTCCTCGTGGTAGAAGCGAATCCGCAAGAGAGGGAATGAATAAACGGAGAACACCGTCCGGGCGGCGCGCCGAAAACGTCTATCGCGGCTGCGCCCAAACACCGCCAGTTCTTCGACGTAGGCTAGGTCGCTATGCCGATAGCTGTGAGTTTCGCGGCCGCCCTGCGAGCTTTGTTCGAGCACGTTGGCGCGGCCGTCGTCGGCGACGATGACTTTAGGCAGCAGGCGCCCGCGGCTGCGCAGCAGCTTGAAGTCGATCGTGTCGAGGCCGGCCTCGCGCAAGGCGCGGAAATAGGCGAACGGGTTGGTGGCCTGCTCGATCATTTCGAGCGTGGGGTAGGCGCGCTGTCCCCGAGCGTCGGCAAGCAGCGAAACGTAATACCCCTTCGAGAGATAGGAGTACGAGCGGCATAAATTCACAACGACGGCGTTGCGGTCGAGGGCGTTCTTGCGTCCCTCGAGGTATTCGTCCGCGGTGAGGGTTTTGGCGGCGTCGAGGGCCAGGCCATGGTCGCCTTCAACCACCGCCAGGATGATTGTGGCGCCTCGGGGGGGCTTTGAGCTCAGGACTATTTCCTCCGACTGAAGGTGAGCAGGACGGCGTCGTAGGTGATGTCGCCCAAAAGGACGGAGTTCAAGAGACGATTCGCCGGGACGGTGTACCGTCCGCTGCGGCTAAAGGGTATGTCGATCGACGGATCTCGCACGACAAAGCGATCGCTCTTTGGATAATAACCGCAAATGACGACGAAGTGTCCGGCGGGTTCTCCGCGGACGTCGTCGTAGTCGTCGTCAACCTCGCGCGGGGTGCGGTAGAGGTAAGTGGCGCTGAGGCCGGTCAGCACCGGTTCGCCCTGCCTGAGGTGCTTGAGCAGCAGCTCGGAGGTGAGCTCGGAAAAGCGCAGCCGGCCCTCGAGGTCGATGTATTCGAGATAAGCGTCGATGGCGCGGCGCAGCTTGGCCGTCTGGACGTACTCGCGGCGCGCGCGCAGCTTGGCGCTCAGATCGGCGCGCGACAGCTTGGCCCAAGTGGGGTCGAAGACGCGCTGGTCGTAGGGATAAATGGTCGTCTGGAAGCCGTAGGTCAGCGCGGTGATCCCGAGCAAGACGGCCAGCGTGCCGCCGTCCGGGTTGCGCGGCGTGCGGTGGATGATCTCGTCGAGCGTGACGTCGAGGCCGTAGTAGCGGAACACTTGCGAGAGACAGGTGGGCCCGCAGGTCACATCGTCGGGCTGGGCGAAGCGAGGGACGTCGAGCAGGATGGCTTTGCGCCGGGCGGGCATGGACAAAATTGCGCCGCTACATGGCGCGCGACGTTTGATTTCAGTGTACTTTCGCGGGAAGGTTGGCCGCTTGCCGGTTTCCGGCCGCGTCGATCCCGGATAATCGGAACTCATGGCGGAGACCGGACAGGCGGCGGACCCGCGTCGAGAATACTCGCAGCGGGCCGAGGGCCGGCGTGAGGCGCTGGCAAGCGGACAGGGCCGCCACCGCATGCTCGGCAACCTACGCGCGCTGGTTTTCGTGGCCGGAGCCGTGCTGCTTTACGTCATCCTGGGCCCGCATGCGCTCTCGCCCTGGTGGCTGACCGCGCCCGCGTTCGCCTTCGTCGCAGTGACGCTCGGCCTGGACCGGGCGGAAAGGCGCATCGCCAAATTGACTCGCGCGGTCACGTTCTACGACCGCGGGCTGGCGCGGCTCGACGGAAGCTGGGCGGGGAGCGGCGAGACGGGCAAGAGATTCATCGACGAGAAGCATCCCTACGCCCAGGACCTGGACCTATTTGGCGAGGCGTCGCTGTTCGAGCTGCTGTCGCAAGCGCGCACCGGCATGGGAGAACAGACGCTTGCGGCTTGGCTCAAGGCGCCGGCGGCGCCGGATGTCGTGCAGGGGCGCCAGCAAGCGGTCGAGGAGCTCTCGACCCGCTTGGAGTTGCGCGAAGACCTGGCGGTGTTGGGCGAGGATGCGCGGACGGGCGTGCATCCCGACGCGCTGATCGCCTGGGGCGAGCGCGAGGCGCTGCTGAAGCCCTCGCCGTTTCGCGCGGTCGCTTGGGTATTGTCGGCATTCGGAGCGATCGCGGCGGTCGCGCTCGTTTTCTACTTTGCTGCATGGGTGGGCGAACTCGAGCTGGCGCCGAGCACGATGACGCTCCTGCGCCTCTACTTCCTGTTCATCTTCGTTACGTTCGGGATCATTCTGACCAAGTTCAAGAAGCGCACCGACCGCATCCTCGAAGAAGTGAACGAGCCCCTGCGGGATCTGGGACTGCTGACCGAGGTGCTAGCGCAGGCTCGAAAGCGAGCGCTTCAGCTCGCCGCGAATGGCGGCGCTGAGCGCGGAGCTGGACGTGGACGGGACGCCGCCTTCGCGCCGCATCGCCAAGCTCGACCGCCTGGTGACGCTGATCGATTCACGCCGCAACGCGATCTTCGGCGTACTCGCGCCGTTTCTTTTGTGGGATCTGCACTGCTCGTACGCGCTGGAGGATTGGCGGCGCGAGTCGGGACCGGCGTTGCGGCAGTGGCTCAACGCCGTCGGCGAGATGGAGGCTTTGTCGTCGTTCGCGGGCTTCCACTATGAGCGTCCGTCGTATGCCTTTCCGGAGCTCGCATTCCCCGAGTCAGCGGAACAGTCGCCGTACTTCGAAGGCCAAGCGCTGGCGCATCCGCTGCTGCCGGAGGACGGCGTCGTGGCCAACGATGTCACGATCACCGGCGAGCTGCAGGTGCTTGTCGTGAGCGGCTCGAACATGTCGGGCAAGAGCACGCTGTTGCGCACGATCGGGGTCAATACCGTGCTGGCCCAAGCGGGAGCTCCCGTACGAGCGAGGCGTTTGCGTCTTTCGCCCTTGACTGTGGCCGCCTCGATTCGCATCCAGGATTCGCTTCGCGAAGGGGCTTCGCGCTTCTACGCGGAGATCAAGCGCTTGCGCCAAATCATGCAATTGGCCGACGGACCGACGCCGGTGCTGTTCCTGATCGACGAGTTTCTCCACGGCACCAACTCACACGACCGCCGCATCGGCGCGGAGGCGATCGTGCGCGGTCTGGTCGAGCGCCGCGCGATCGGACTCATCACGACGCACGACCTGGCCCTGGCCCACATCGCCGAGGCTCTGGGCGCGGTGGGTCGGAACGTCCACTTCCAAGATCATCTGGAAGACGGGCGGATGCGCTTCGACTACAAGATGCGCCCGGGCATCGTCGAGAAGAGCAACGCCATCGAGCTGATGCGCTCAATCGGCCTTGAAGTGTGAAGGCGCGGGCTGACCTGGAAATCCCCAGAGGCGTTCACGCCGGCTGTAGGCCCGCATACTTGACGACCATTTTCTTGAGGCCGTGCTGCGGGAAATGCACGGTCACCTTGGCGTCTTCGCCGTCGCCCTCTCGCCGCATTACGGTGCCGACGCCGTAGCGCTGGTGCCGCACTTTCGCGCCGTATGACAGCTTGCCGCCGGCGCCGCCGCGCGGCGGCCGCGCTTGCAGAGTCGGTTTGGACTTGAGCGGCGGGTAGGTCTGGTTAGGCTTGCGCGCGGCCGGCGCGGGCTTGGGACGCCCGCCCGATTTTTGTTGCGGCGCCGCTCCAGGCGAGAACGGAATCCCGCGCTTCTGAAAGAACTGCGCCACGGCGTCGGCTGAGTCGTACGTCTCGCCGTCGAGCTTTTTGCGGCCCGAGGCCAGCCGCGACTCGGCCATGCGCCTGACCTCGTCACGCTCGGTCAGCAGGTCGTAGTCGTCGCCGGCGATCGCGCGCTCGCGGGCCGTCGGTTGCAGCCCGAACAACTCCGAGCCGCCGACGGTGTGATCCTCGACGAGCTGCGGCGGGATCTCGCTCAAGAAGCGCGACGACGTCATCCAATCGGGAGCGCCGCCGCCGTACCTGCGGCGCGTGCGTGCGCAGGTCAGCGTCAAATGCTTCTCGGCGCGGGTCATGCCGACGTAGCAGAGTCGGCGCTCTTCTTCGAGCGCGGCGGCGTCCTCGAGTGACCGGCTGTGCGGGAACAACGACTCCTCCATGCCCATCATCGCCACCCACGGGAACTCGAGGCCCTTGGCGTTGTGCAGCGTCATCAGCAGGATCTGCGCCCGCTCGTCGATCTTGTCCGAATCCGAGACCAGCGCGGCATGGTCGAGAAAGTCCTGGAAGGTCTCCTGGCGCTGCGCGGCGTCGGCCGCGGCGTTGAGCAGCTCGTTGATGTTTTCCTGCCGTGCTTGCGCCTCGATCGACGGATCTTGTTCGAGCATGCGGCGGTAGCCGGTCTCGTCGTAGATCCACATCAGCGCCTGGTCGATCGGCTCGGTCTCGAGCTTCGAGCGGATGCGCTCCATCAGGTGCCGAAAGCCCTTGAGCGCGGAGTGCGCACGCGTCGGGAACTTGCGCTGGTCGATCGCGAGATTGATCGCGTCCCACAGCGACACGCCTTCGCGGTAGGCGATCGCCTGCAGCGTCTCGATGGTCGTCTTGCCGATGCCGCGCGCCGGCGCGTTGATGATGCGCAGCAGTGCGACGGCGTCGGTGGGCGTCGAGCCGGCCTTGAGGTAGGCGATCAGGTCTTTGACTTCGGCGCGCTGGTAAAAGCTCACACCGCCGACGACGGTGTACTTGCGGCCGTAGCGGCGCAGCGCTTCTTCCATCTGGCGCGACTGCGCATTGGTGCGGTAGAGCACGGCGGCGTGGCTCGATGGATTTTCATTGAGGTAAGTGTTGAGCTCGTCGGCGACGAACAGCGCTTCCGCCTCCGCGTCGTTGCCTTGGTAGAACTTGATCTTCTCGCCCTCGTCGCCGTCGCTCCAGAGCTTCTTGCCCTTGCGGTTTTCATTGTTCGCCACAACCGCACCCGCGCTCTCGAGAATCAGTTGCGTTGAACGGTAGTTCTGCTCGAGCCGGATGACCTTGGCGTTGGGAAAGTCTTGCTCGAAGTCGAGGATGTTGCGAATCTCGGCGCCGCGCCAGGAATAGATCGACTGATCTTCGTCCCCGACGACGCAGACGTTGTCGTGGGTTGTCGCCAGCAGCCGCATCAGGTCGTATTGCGGGCGGTTGGTGTCCTGATACTCGTCGACCATCAGGTAGCGATAGCGTCCGCCGACGCGCTCGCGGACTTCCGCGAATCGATGCAGCAAGCGCACGCCTTCGAGCAGCAGATCGTCGAAGTCGAGCGCGTTCGCGGCCTCCAATGCGCCTTGGTAGCGTTCGTAGACCACGGCGATCTTCTCGGACTGCGTCGAGGTGGCGTCGCGGTAGAAGTCGGTCGGCGTGCGGTTCTGGTTCTTGGCTTGGGAGATGATCGACAGCGCCGCGCGCGGCTTCATGAATGTCTTCTCTTCGAAGCCCAGGTTGCGGTAGACATTCTTGACGACGGTCATCTGATCGGCGTCGTCATAGATGTTGAACCGCGGCGTGAACCCCGGCCGCACTTCCGCCAGCGGCGCGCCGTGAGTGCGCAGCAGGCGCACACAAAAGGAGTGGAACGTCGCGACCGTCGGCGTCGCGGAAGGCGCCAGGCCTTCGCCTTGCAGCGCCCGCTGAACCCGCTCGCGCATTTCGCCCGCGGCCTTGTTGGTGAACGTCACCGCCAGCACCGCCCAAGGCGGAACCTCTTTCTCCTTAATGAGATAGACGATTCTCGAGATGATGACGCGCGTCTTTCCGCTGCCGGCGCCGGCCAGGATCAGCAGGGGTCCGTCAGTGTGGAGAACGGCTTCGCGCTGTTGCGGATTGAGGCGGTCCAGCAAGGCCATCGACAATCCGTCATTTTAGCGTGCCGCCGGGACCTGGCCTGTTGCGAGAGGAACTCTACTTGCGCTTCTTGCGCGGTTCGTCGCGCCAGATTGAGCTGGAGTCGTCCTTGATCATCCACATCAGGGCTCGTGGGGCCGCGACGAAGAGGATCGTCGCGGCCAGGCAACCGCAAACGACAAGAAGGATTTGGTTAAGCGTCATATGACGAGGTGACTCGCACCTCTCACAGTACGGCGGCCACGCCGCGGCTGGAACTATCAAACCACCGAGTGTCCGGCCTAGGAAGTCCTAGGCGACCCTACTTATTCCCCTGGTAGTGAATCTCGAAGGGCTTGTTCGTAACGAACAGTACGGTGACGTCCTGCTCGGCCGCGGCGCCGTGCTCCATTTGCTGGCCTTGGGGAAACCAGACGAAGGAGCCGGGTCCGTGACGCGTCCCTTCGTGCGTGACCAGGACGCCTTCGAGAACGTACATGCCGTGGCCGCAGGGGTGTGTGTGGAGCGGGTTCATGAAGCCCGCCGGGTAGCGCACGAGGCGGATTTCCATCCCCGTCTCCGGCTCGATGAACAGATTCTTGCGATGGAGCATCTTGCGGGTCGGCTCGTTGAAACGCTCTTCCCACTCCAGTGCGTTGGAATCGACGGCGATGATGGGTTGGTTCGGCATGACAGTAGGCTGCCTCCCATTATCGATAATGCGCGCGCTATTTTGCCGCTTGACTGACTCGCGCGACCCACGCGGTGATGCGGGCGAGAGCTTCGGGCGAAAAGGTCTCTTCGATCCGGGCGTATTCGTCGGGCAAGCCGGTGTCGCTGGTCTGGAACAGATGGTTGAGGCCGGGCAGCTCGACGATCGAGAAGTCCTTCGTCGGCGCGGCATCGAGGGACTGGCGCAGCGGCGGCATGTTCTCCCGCGGCGGGACTTGCAAATCTTTCTCGCCGTACAAGGCCAACACGGGGACGGCGAGCGCGCGCAGCGGGGGGAGCGGGTCGTACGTCAGAATGTCGCGGAACCAGGGCGTCGGGCGCATGAGTTTGGCGTTTTCGCGCAACGCGTCGCGCAGCTCCTTCGGCTGACCGGCGAGGGTGGCCTCGATTTCCTCGTTGAGTAAGGCCTCCATGCGTTCGCCGGCGCGCTCGTCGTCGGGCTCCTGCTTGATGACGGCGAAGAGCTTGCGCTGCAGCTCTTCGTTGGCGTCGAGGGCCTCGTCGTCCGCGGTCATGCGTTGTTCACCGATCCTGCGCGCCTGCAGGCGGATGGTTTCCTCGCCGGACAGCGAGGGGTTGGCGAGCAGCACGACGAAGGCCACGCCCTTGGATTGGGAGGCGGCGCGGGCGGCCGTCCAGCAGCCCTCGCTGTGGCCGATCAAGCCGATCCGAGTCGCATCGATCTCGGGGCGGGCGGCGAGGAAGCGGACCCCGGCCAAGGCGTCTGAGGCGTAATCGGCGATCGTGGATTCGAACAAGTCGCCGGTCGAGTCGCCGACGCCGCGGTCATCCACGCGCAGCACAGCGACGCCGGCGCGAGTCAGCGCGTCGGCGAGCACCAGGAACGGCCGATGGCCCATGACGGTCTCGTTGCGGTCTTGCGGGCCTGAACCGGTAAGCAGCAAGGCGGCCGGAAAGGGCCCCTCGCCGGGCGGAAGAGTCAGAGTTCCGGCAAGGGTGACGTCTCCGGACGCGTAGCGGACTTCGGTCTCGCTGTACGGCAGCGGCGGCTTCGGGTCTTGGGCGCGAGCCGTATCCGGCTCGCCCGCTTGGCGATGCAGAACAAGCGGCGTTTCGGCGCCGTTTTGCGTCCACAGGCCGTTGATCGACGATCCGTCCGGGGTCAGCAGACCCTCGTAGCTCGCCGGGGGACGGGAGAGCGAGAAGCGCAACAGGCTGTCGTCCGTCTCAAACTTCGTGATCCTCAATCCGGTCGCGCCCTGATCGAGGCTGTCGACCGACCCGCTCCAAGCGCCTTTGTCGTCCTTCTTGAGGCGGACGAGCAAGCGCAGTTGCAGCGCGCCGTTGTCGATATCGCCGAGCCACACTCCGGCGAACCCTTCGCCCGGCACGCCCTCGATCGTCGGTCTCGCGGGTTGATTGGGACCGAGGTCGGCCTCGGCGACGCCTTCCTCCAGCTCGAGCCGAAACGGAAACGTGCCGGGGCCTTGCGTGAAGACGCCGCTCAGCTTCTTGCCGTCGTCGGAGAGCTGGCCGCGGAACAATGGATCGCCCGGGATGCCTTCGAGCCCAAACGAGACGGCCCGGCCCACTACCGTCACCGGATCGAGCTCGCCGTTGCGCGCGCCCTGGGCGGGGATATCGATGGTCCCCTTCCAGCCGCCGTTGTTTTGGACGAGGTCGACGACGACGACCAGAGATTGGTCCGGCAAGTCGATCGCACCGCGCCAGCGGCCGGTCGGATCGGCCGGGACATCGCTTTGAGCCAGGGAAAGACCGCCCAAGAGGGCGACCGTGATCAGCGTCCGGAACAACATCTGTCGAGCCTCCCGCCGAACGTCGGCAGGGCCAGCCGGCTCGGCGTCCGCCCTATTCGAATTTCTTCCCGCCGAGATAGACGGCGTAGATCTTACGCGTGTTGCGGATATCGTCGAGCGGGTTTGCATTGAGCACTACGAGGTCGGCGACCTTTCCTTTGCTCAAAACGCCGTAGTCCTTCTCGATTTCGAGGGCGTGCGCGGCGTTCTTCGACCAAGCGACGATGACGTCCATCGGCTTCAGACCCGCCTCGACCATCAGCTCGGCCTCGCGATGCTCAAAATAGCCGGGAAACCGCCCCGGAGGTCCGGTGTCGGTGCCGAAGCCGATAGTGACGCCCGCGTCAAACAGGGTCTTGATGTTCGCCATCGCCATCTTGAGGTCCTGCTTGCCCTGCTCGATCGCCTCGGGGTTGGACTCGGACTGCTTCATGTCGGTCTTCAGGGCGTGCACGGTGGCAGGGGTGATGCTCTTGAGGAAGAACGGATCGTTGAGCCACTTCGGCGATTCGGCATAGGCGTATGTGGAGAGCTCGCGCATCAGCGTCGGGACATAGGTCACGTCGCCACCGATCAGCGTGCTCGCGAATTCCTGATCGACCGGCTGATCGCGCACGCTGTGGCCGATGATGTCGAGGCCGTCTTTCGCGAGCGTGCGTGCGTCTTCGAGCTCATAAATATGGGCGAACGCGATCAGGCCGCGCTTCTTCGCCTCGTCGATGATGACCTTGCAGATGTCGAGCGGCAGCTTGGGAAAGGCGCCGTGGTGGCTGTCGACCCACATTTTGGCCAGATCGGCGCCTTTGTCGGCGAGCTTGTCGACGAGCGCCTTGGCTTGGGGGCCGCTCGAGACCTCCTGGGCGACGCCTTTCACGCCCGGCGCCGCGGTCGGATAGCCGCCGATCGTGGTGAAACCCTGGAGCGCCGTGTAGACTCGCGCGCCCTGGAAGCCGTCGCGGTTGCGCTCGTCGCGGTACTCGATCATCGAGTCGAGATCGGTCCCCATGCTGGTGGTGCTCGTGACGCCGTACATCGCGTAGGTGCGCAAGTTGTCGATGACGTTCTGGCGGGTAAAGTTTTTCGCGTCTTGGACGATGCCCTTTGTAGCGCCGACGTGGCCGTGCATGTTGATGATGCCCGGGACGACGGTCTTGCCTTTGAGGTCGAGCGTCTGCAGCCCGTTGGGAATCTTGGCGGATGAGGCCGGGCCGGCGTACTGGATGCGGCCGTTTTGGATGACGACAGCCGCGTCTTCAACCGGCGCGGCGCCGCTGCCGTCGATGAGGCGGACGTGATTGAGAACGAGGTTCTGCGCGGGAAGTCCGAGCGCGAATACGAGGGCGAAAAAGAGGAACCGAGTCATGGTGCTCCTGAACGCCCGGATTCTAGCACGCAAGCTAAGGCTCACCCAAGACGGTTTTTTGGACCAAAACCTGCCTTCACAAAGACACTCAAGGCCAAAAAATCGGATAATGGGGGGGATTTCACGCAGATTGACGATTTCGACTGTGACTTCTGGCGCAAAACCGCGTCTTCCGCGACGCGTCCCAGGAATTTTCGATGTTCTGAGAAACACGGACGGTCCGGCAACCATCAGGTCGTGAGGGAAGGGAGCGAGGAAATGACGAAAACAGTTGTGACACTCATCGCGGTCGGTTTTTTAGCAGCCGGCATGCTTGCGGCCGCCGACTCGACCCCAGGAAGGAAAACAAAGGCATCCTTCTTGTCGGAGAAAGAGCAATCGTTCATTCGCCCCGGGCTCAAGCTCGATATTACAAACGCTTCGATCGGCGAGGACGGTACGGCGAGCTTTCGCTTCACCGTGACCGACTCGGCGGGCTTGCCCTTGGATATTGACGGCGTCACGACGCCGGGGCCGATCCAAGTCAGGGCCGTCCTGGCCTATATTCCAGCGGGCGAAACGTTGTTTCGTTCCTATTTCACGCGTACGGTGACGAGTTCGATCACTGGGATCTCCGCCGAGCAGGCCAACCGCGATACGGGCGGAACGATCGAGAAGGTCGGCGACGGCGAGTACATCTATGCCTTCGCCGCCTTGCCGATGCCGGTCGATCGCACAGCGACCCACCGCGTGGCGGCATGGGCCAATCGCGACCTCGAGGAGTTCGAGCTGGGCGAGACGTCCTCCGCCGATACGCTCGACTTTGTCCCGGACGGCTCGCCCGTGACGATGACGCGCATGGTGATCAACGATCAGCAATGCAACGCGTGCCACGGCCGGCTGCGCGCTCATGACAACCGCGAGACGGTGGCGGAGTGCGACACCTGCCACACGACGCAGAGCTCGGATCCGGATACGGGCAATTCGGTCGACTTCACCACGATGATCCACAAGATCCACATGGGAGCGGAGTTGCCGAGCGTGCAGGCGGGCACGCCGTACCAGATCATCGGATTCGGCAACAGTGTGCACGACTACTCGGACGTGGAGTTTCCGGCGGACGTGCGGAACTGCCAGGTTTGCCACATCGAGAACGCGGGCGCGATCCCGGCGCCGCTGACCTCCGCGGTCTCCGCAATGCCGTTGCGCAGCAGGACCCGTGCGATACAGATGCGAACCGCCGCCTTGACGCAACCGCGGCCCGGCCAGACGCTTACCGAGAATCAGCACCTGCTCAACCCAAGCCGTCGGGCCTGCGGAAGCTGCCACGACAATGTGAATTTCGCCACCGGCGAGAATCACGCGGGACTGCCGCAGATTTCCGATAAGCAGTGCCGCAACTGCCACACTCCGCAAGGCGAGCTGCCGTTCGACATTTCGATCAAGGGCGCGCACCTGGTGCCGGAGCAAGCTCCGCAGCTGCCCGGCACGGTGTTCGAGCTGTTCGGCGTGAACAATACGGCGCCCGGTCAGACTCCGACGGTGACGTTCGGCATCAAGAACAATGCGGGCGACCCGGTGGAGCCGTCGGCCATGGGTCGCCTTGCGCTGGTGCTGGCGGGCGACATCGACGGGACGGCTGACTTTGGCCGCGTGATTTCGGAAAGCGCGACCGGCGCGACGGGCAGCGGCGGCCGCTACGACTACACGTTCACGAATCCGCTTCCTGAAGATGCGACGGGCACGTGGGCGGTCGGCATCGAGGGATACCAAAATGCCACTTTGCTGTCCGGCACCGAGCAGGAACGCGCCGTCCGCGACGCCGGCAAGAACGTCGTGATGTACTTCTCGACGACGGGCGGCGCGGCGACGCCCCGGCGGCAAGTCGTGGCGCAGGCGAAGTGCGAGTCGTGCCACTTTGCGCTCAATCTGCACGGCTCCAATCGCAACAACGTCCAGCAGTGCGTGTTGTGCCACAATCCCGGCGGAACCGACGAGTCGCGGCGCCCCGCCGAGGCCGGCGCGCCGGAGTCGATCAACTTCAAGGAGATGATCCACCGCATTCACTCAGGCGAGGAGCAGATTCGCGAGTTCACGATTTACGGCTTCGGGGGCAGTCAGAACAACTTCAACGACGTCGCCTTCCCGCAAACGCTGGCGAACTGCTCGGCTTGCCACATCGATGGAACCGAACAGGGTGTCCCGCTCAATGCGGCGTCGACCGTTGACCCGCGAGGCTTGTTCAACCCGGCGCCGCCCCTGACAGGCGCCTGCACAGCCTGCCACACGTCGCTTTCCGCGGCGGCTCACGCCGACCTCAATAACTCGCCCACGTATGGCGAATCCTGCTCGGTCTGTCACGGACCGGGCGCTGAATTCGCCGTCGACAAGGAGCACGCGGCGCAATAGAGGCCAATTCGAAGAGGCTGAGGCCCGGCGTTCGTCCGGGCCTTTCCTTTCGACTATCTTGGTTGCCATATGAGCCCTGCGAACAATAACGGCGGACGCCTGGGTCCGATCATCTATCTTTCGCAGAACTGGATCAGCCGGCTTGGAATCCTGCTGACGACGACCGGCGGCGTGGCCTGGATGTTCACGCTGCCGGCGCAGTTGAGCGGCGCGGAACCGAATCCCTACCTGGGTCTGCTGACATTCATTGCGCTGCCGATTGTTTTCTTCCTCGGCTTGGCGCTCATCCCGCTCGGGATCATGCTCAAGCAGCGGCGAGAGCGGTCCGCGGGCATTTATCCTTCGGAATTCCCGCCGCCGCGGTGGTCGAATCCGGCGTTTCGTCAACTGCTCGCGTTCATCTTCCTCGCTACCGCCGCGAATGTCATTATCGGCGGGCAACTGACGTATTCCGCCGTCGAATACATGGACTCGACGAGCTTCTGCGGTCAGGCTTGCCACATCATGACCCCGGAGTTTGTGGCTTGGCAGGACGCGCCGCACTCGCGGGTGACGTGCGTCGAATGCCACATCGGGGCCGGGGCGCAGTCGTTGATCGCCGCCAAGCTAAACGGCACCAAGCAGCTCATCGAGGTCTTGACCAACACCTATCCGACGCCGGTCCCGACGCCGGTTCACAACTTGGCGCAAGGCAAACTGACGTGCGGCGACTGCCACGCCGACTCCAATCTCGGCGAGAAGACGGTCGATTGGATTTCATATTCTCCGGACGAGACGAACACGGCGCTGCGCACCGAGCTGAGGCACATCATCGGCGGCGGCGACAACACCCGAGGCGCGCACGGCGCGCACATGGCGCACGGCGCGAAGATCGAGTACCGCTCCGATCCTGAGCGCAAGACGATCCCCTGGCTGCGGTATGTATCGCCCGCCGGGGCGGAAACGATCTACGCGACGGCCGATTGGGATCCGGCCAAAGCCGAGCGGTTCGAGCTGCGCACGATGGATTGCGTGGATTGCCACAATCGTCCCGCGCATTCGTTCGAGAAAGCCGACAAGGCGATCGACCGCGCGATGCAAGTAGGGAAGATCAGCACGACGCTGGCCTTCGTCAAGCGCGAGGGGTTGGCCGCGATCACGGCGGAATACCCATCGCGCGAGGTCGCGGACGAACAGATACCGCAACGGATTACGGCGTTCTACAGCGGCCGGCCGGAAGCGGCGCGAACCGAAGACGTTCGCGCCGCGGGACAGGCCCTCGCCGAGATCTGGGAGCGCAACGTCTTCCCCGAGTGGGGCGTGACGTGGAACACGCACGAAAACCTGTTCGGTCACGATGAGAAGGGCGGCGACGAGGGCTGTTTCCGCTGCCACAGCGAACGGCTCGTCAGCCAGGACAGCGCGCGCCGGGCGGTCGGCGCCGAGTGCAGCGTTTGCCACGTGGTCACGGCGGTGGATCAGCCGGTCGAGACGCAAGCGCAGCCCGGCGCGCTGACCCTCACCTCAAACCAGATGGAGATCCCGGCGATCGCGATGAACACAGGGTCGCCGGCGGGAGCTGTCTCGTTTGATCACAGACACCACGTGGAGCTGGCCGACGGCCAGTGCTCGACTTGCCACAACCGGCTGTTCGACATGACTCGGACAACGCCCGTGAATTACGCGGCGGGCCTCCACAAGGTCGCGGAGAGCAACCGCAGCTCGTGTGCGTTTTGCCACGTCTCCGGCGGGTCGGCGTTCGCCTCGGAAGGCCATTGCGCGGACTGCCACACGGGTCTGACCGAGAGCGCGCGTCCGACGACGGCCGCCGCGGCGCCGACTCAGCCGGTGTTGCCCGGGGTAATGAACTTCCAGACGGCGCTCGGCACGGCGACGTTCGATCACGCTCAGCATGTGCGCGATTCGGACGGCCGTTGCCAGGACTGCCACAACAGCCTATTCGAGATGAACCGCGCCGATCTCGCGTTCGGCGGCGATGACTTGCACAAAGCGGCGGAGGCGGCGAAGTCTTCGTGCGCGGGCTGCCACGTCGCGGGCGGGACATCCTTTGCCGCGGAGAACAACTGCGAAAAATGCCACGTGGGATTGGAGCCGCCGAAGGCGACTCCGACGAGCGGCAGGAGCGGAGTGCCGGCCATCCCGACCATTCAGACGTCGTTGGGCGAAGTGAAGTTCGATCACGCGCACCACGACGAGCTGGCCAAAGGCGACTGCGGCGTTTGTCACACGAAGCTGTTTCCGTTCGCGGAAGACTTGATGAACTACAAGGACGATCTGCACAAGACGGCCGAACAGAGTCAAACCTCGTGCGCGGCTTGTCACCGTCCGCAAGGCACAGCCTTCGCCTCGGGCGGCAATTGCATGAAGTGCCACGTGAGCTTCGGCTCGTCGGCCGCGATGCCCGCGCAGCTCGTCTATCAAAACCCGCTGGGCAAGGTCGTCTATGACCACAGCCATCACATGGAGCTGGTCAGCGTGGATTGCACGCAGTGCCATGACGAGCTGTTCCCGATGGAGCAGACCAATCTGGCGGGATACGCGGAGGACTATCACCGCACAGCCGAGGCGGCGGGCAAGCAATGCGGGAGCTGTCACAAGCCTCAAGGCACGGCCTTTGCCGCGCTGAACAACTGTACGCGTTGCCACGAAGGCCTCAAGGTCAAGGAGGTCAACGCCGATGCGGGCGGCTGATCGGCTGCCGGCGCTGTTGCTTTTGACGGCTTTGCCCCTGACGCTGGCCGCACAGGAAAAGGGATACATCGGCTCGGAGCGGTGCGTGGTCTGCCATGAGGACCAGAGCAAGGGGTTCTCGTCGAATCCGCATACGGCGCTGGCGGAATCGGATCGTTGGGAAGGGGGGCGATTCGCGTGCGAATCTTGCCACGGGCCTGCGCTCGAACACGTCGAGGCGCTGGACCCGAGCCGCCTTGCGGTGTACGCGTCGACGCAGCCTGACGTCGTTAACCGCGCCTGCCTGGACTGCCATGCCAATCTGGGCAAGCAGGCGGGGCGCTTCTTTTCGGATCACATACGCAACGACGTGGCCTGCACGAGCTGCCACAAGATTCACGACGCGCCTCAGCCGAAGCTGCTTCGCGCAGAGCGCAATGCGTTGTGCTCGTCGTGTCACCTAGGCGAGCGCGCGGCGTTCAGTCGGCCGTTCGGGCACAAGCTGAACGAAGGAGCGATCGACTGCATCTCGTGTCACGACCCGCACGGCGCGCCGCCGAAGGCTCAAATGGTGCGTGTTTCGGCTAATGACGTCGCGTGCCTGAAATGCCACGCGGACAAGCGCGGGCCGTTTCCCTTCGAGCACGCGCCGGTCCGGCTCGAGCCCTGCACGACATGCCACGAGCCGCACGGATCGGTGAACCCGCGGATGTTGACCCGGCAGGTCGTGCAGCAGGTTTGCCTCGAATGCCATACGGTGTCGCTCTCGACGCTGGCCGGCTCGCCCCCGGGCTTCCATGACATTCGCAGCCCGCGCTTTCAGAACTGCACGAACTGCCACACGAAGATCCACGGGTCGTTCGTAAGCAAGGACTTCTTGAGATGACGGCGCGGGTCGCAGTTCTGCTGCTGGCTGGGCTCGCGACGGCATCGGCGCAGCAGACCCAGGGCTTGCTGGGTTCGGAGAAGTGGACCGGGTCGGCCGACATACGCAACCGCTTCGTCACGAACGTGGGCGGCAGCAGCCAGGTTTACCGCAGCGTCGTGAACCTGGGAGAGGGGCCGCGGCTGTTCGACGGCGATCTGCGATTCGCGGACCCCAACGCACGGTTCGCCGACAAGCTCAACCTGACGATGAGCTCGTGGGGCGGCGACCCCTACAACACGGCGCGCCTGTCGATGTCGAAGACGAAGCTCTACGACCTCGATCTGAACTACACCAATGTGGCGTACTTCAACAATCTGCCTTCGTTCGCGAACCCGCTGCTCGCGGAGGGATCGCTGACCAGCCAGCGCGCGCTCGACATCACGCGGCGGCAATTGGACCTCGAGCTGCGTTTTTTGCCGTCGAGTCGCGTGACGCCCTATGTCGGCTTCTACCGTGCGGACGGATTCGGGCAAGGCCTGACGACCTACGTCGCCGGGCGGATCGAAAATGAGTTTCCTGTCAACACGAAGCTGGACGACGAGCTGACGTCGGCGCACGCGGGCGTGAACCTGTCGGGCTCGAAGTGGAACGTGACGCTGGAGCAAGGGCGCACCGGCTTTTCAGATAGCCAGCGGCTGTATTGGGATGAAGGTGCGAATCAAGGTAATCGCCAGGGGCCGTTGCTCGGGGAGGAGATCGTCCTCAACCGCTTGATGCAGCAGTACCGGGCCGATGGGAGCGGGCTGTTCAGCCGGGCCGTGCTGCAGGCGCAGCCGCTCGGCTGGCTGCAGTTCACGGGACAGTTTCTCTACAGCCAGCCGAAGATCGACGTTTCGCAGCAGCTCGAAGGCCAGGGTGCGTTTCTCGATACGTTGACGCTCTCGCCCTACTCGACGATCTTCGAGCAGAATCTAGCGGACGCCAACAGGCCGCACTCTTCCGGCTCTTGGAGCACCGAGATTCGACCTTTCGAGAGGCTGCGGATCGTGCAGTCGTACTACACGGACCGGCTGCACGTGTCGTCCGGTTCGACGCTGATGCAGACTCTGAATGCGTCTCCGGAACTCGACCTGGAGGATGTGCGGATCAACACGCTGGTCTTCAACTACAACCAGAACCAGGTCGATGCGATCTTCGACGCGGCGCGCTGGCTCACGATCCGGGGCGGGCATCGCTACGTTTGGGGAGACGCGGAGGTCCCGCCGCCGACGCTGCAGTTCCGGCCGGAGCTCAAGACGACCGGGGAAGTGCGCCGGCAGGTGGGCTTGGCGGGCGCGGCGATGCGCTTTTGGCAGGGCAAGCTGAGAGTGACGGCGGACTTCGAGGGCTCGCCGGGCAATGAGACGTTCTTCCGGACCGGGCTGCAGAACTATCGCAAGGTGAAGGCGCGGGCGCGTTATCAGCTCGCGAGTGATGTGCAGGTGAGCGCCGCGTTCGCCGTCCTCGACAATCGCAATGACGAGTCGGACATTGATCTCGATTTCAACAGCCGTCAAACGTCGGTCTCGATTCAGTGGTCGCCGAACGGCGGCAGGCGGCTGACGTTCCTGGGCGACTACACGCGCTCGAGCCTGCGATCGGACATCTCGATCGTGCAGCCGCCGTTTTTCACTTCCGCCTTTTCCCGCTACCGCGACAACGGGCACTACGGGAGCGCGTTCGCCGACTTGGTTCTGCCGCGCGATTCGCGGCTAAGGCTGGGCGGCGCGTTCGCGGTGAACTCAGGGAGTCGCCCGACGAGCTACTACACGCCGCAAGTCGAGCTCACGGCGCCGCTCCGCCGCGGCATCCGATTCGTCGCCGAGTGGCGCTGGTACGGGTTCGACGAACAGTACTTCCAGGTCGAAAACTTCCGAACCCACAGCTTCTCGACCGGCTTGCAGTTCGGTCTCTAGCCGCGCCCAATCCCCTGCGCCGCACTGTTCGGCGCGCACGCTAATCTAAGAAGCTTCCATGAAAAAGCTTCTAGCCGCCAATCGCGGCGAAATCGCGATTCGCATCATGCGCGCCGCCACCGAGCTCGGTCTGCGCACAGCCACTATTTTTTCGCAAGAAGACAAGCTGAGTCTGCACCGCTTCAAAGCGGACGAAGCCTATATGGTCGGCGCCGGCAAGGGGCCGGTCGCGGCCTATCTCGACATCGCGGGAATCGTCGCCGCGGCGAAAGAGAACGGGGTGGACGCGATTCACCCGGGGTACGGGTTCTTGTCGGAAAATCCCGATTTCGCGCGGGCGTGCGACGAGGCGGGGATCATCTTTGTCGGGCCGCCGCCGGAGCTGCTCGAGATGCTGGGCGACAAGCTGGCCGCGCGCAAGCTTGCGCGGCGGGCGGGCGTGCCGATCGTCCCCGGCACGGACGACCCGATCGCCGATCCGCGGGAGGCGGTCGAGGTCGCCAAGGCGATCGGCTTCCCGGTCATCGTCAAGGCGGCCTTCGGCGGCGGCGGTCGCGGCATGCGCGTCGTGGAGGTCGAGTCGGACCTGGCCTCGAAGATCGAAGAGGCGCAAAAGGAGGCGACGCTGGCGTTCGGCAACGGCGCTGTGTTCGTCGAGCGTTTCGTGCCGCGGGCGCGGCACATCGAGGTGCAGGTGATCGCCGACTCGCACGGCGGCGTGATGCACCTGTACGAGCGCGACTGCTCGGTGCAGCGCCGGCATCAGAAAGTCGTGGAGCTCGCCCCGGCGTCGAATCTTTCCGACAAGACGCGCCGCGGACTGTGCGATGCGGCGGTGGCGATCGCCCGCGAGGCGAACTACGTGAACGCCGGGACGGTCGAGTTCCTGGTGAATGCGGACACGGAGGAGTGGTACTTCATCGAGGTCAACCCGCGCATTCAGGTCGAGCACACGGTGACCGAGATGGTGACGGGCGTCGACATCGTGCGCTCGCAGATCTTGATCGCGCAAGGGGCCAAGCTCCACGAGCCGCCGCTCAATCTGCCGCAGCAAGAAGACGTGCGCGTCAACGGCTTCGCGATCCAGTGCCGCATCACGACCGAAGACCCGGAAGACAATTTCGCGCCGGACTACGGGCGCATCACGACCTATCGCTCGCCCGCCGGCCTGGGCATCCGGCTTGACGGCGCCACCGCCTACTCGGGTGCGCAGTTGCAGCCCTACTACGATTCCTTGCTGGTCAAGATGACCACCTGGGATTCGACGCTCGAGGGCGCCTGCAAGCGCGCCGACCGGGCGCTGCGCGAGTTCCGCATTCGCGGCGTGAAGACGAATATTCCGTTCGTCGAGAACGTGGTCAATCACCCGACGTTCCAGGCGGGTAAGACCACGACGCGGTTCTTGGATGAGACGCCGGAGCTGTTCCACTTCCGCAGGCGCCGCGATCGCGCGACGAGGCTGCTGAGCTACGTCGGCCACGTCATCGTCAACGGCAACGAGTTCGTCAAGGGACGCCCGCAGCCGCAGAGTGCTGGAGAAGCCGCCGCCGATCCCGTTCGAGCATGGCAGCGAGGCGGCGCCGGGAACGCGGCAGAAGCTCGACGAGTTGGGGCCGCAGAAGTTCGCCGAGTGGGTAATCGATCAAAAACGCCTGCTGATCACCGATACGACGTTTCGCGACGCACACCAGTCGCTGCTGGCGACGCGCGTGCGGACCTACGATCTGATGGCCGCGGCGGAAGCGGTGTCGCATCTGCTTCCGGACCTGTTCAGCCTCGAGATGTGGGGCGGCGCGACCTTCGACGCCTCAATGCGGTTCCTGTACGAGGACCCGTGGGAGCGCCTCCAAAAGCTGCGGACGGCCATCCCGAATATCTGCTTTCAAATGCTGCTGCGGGCGTCGAACGCGGTGGGCTACACGAGCTACCCCGACAACGTGGTGCGCGAGTTCACGCTGGAAGCGGCGCGGCAGGGCATCGACGTATTCCGGATCTTCGACTCCTTGAATGACGTGGATCAGATGGAGGTGGCGATCCAGGCCGTCCTCGATAGCGGGCGCATCTGCGAGCCCGCGATCTGCTACACGGGCGACATTCTCGATCCGAAGCGTCCGAAGTACAGCCTGAACTACTACATCAAGCTGGCGAAGAGTCTGGAGTCGATGGGCGCGCACGTGCTGGGCATCAAAGACATGGCGGGCCTGTGCCGGCCCTTCGCGGGCTACGAGCTGGTGAAGGCGCTCAAGCAGGAGATCGGACTGCCGCTGCACTTCCACACGCACGACTCGAGCGGGCTCAACGCGGGCACGTTGCTCAAGGCGGCCGAGGCGGGCGTGGACATCATCGACGGCGCCGTCTCGTCGATGAGCGGCTCGACGTCGCAGCCCAATCTCAACTCGATGGCGGCGGCTCTCGACCACACCGAGCGCGCGACAGGTCTCGACGAGCAAGCGCTCAGCGACCACTCGCTCTATTGGGAGACCGTTCGCAGCTATTACCTGCCGTTCGACAACGCGCCGCGGCACGGCTCGGCCGACATCTACATGCACGAGATTCCCGGCGGCCAGTTCACGAACTTGCAGCAACAAGCCGAGGCGATGGGACTGGGGCACCGCTGGCGCGAAGTGGAGCGTATGTACGCGGCTGTGAACCAGTTGTTCGGCGACATCGTCAAGGTCACGCCGTCGAGCAAGGTCGTCGGCGACATGGCGCTGTATCTGTTGTCGAAGGGGATGACTTGCGAACAGGTCGAGGCGCTGCCCGAAGACCACTCCGTGGCGTTCCCCGATTCAGTGACCGACATGATGGCCGGCGCGCTGGGCACGCCGCCCGACGGCTGGCCGGAGAAGGTGCAGAAGATCATCTTGCGCGGCCGGCCGCCGATCAAGGGGCGGCCGGGGGCTGAGCTGCCGCCGGCGGACTTCGCTGAGGTCGGCAAGGAGCTCACGGCAAAGCTCGAGCGGGAGCCGACGCAGGCGGAGGTTCTCAGCGCGATCCTGTATCCGCAGGTGTTCTCAGTCTTGGCGGAGAAGAGGGCGGCGTACGCCGACGTAAGCGTGCTGCCGACGCCGGTCTTCTTCTACGGCATGAAGACGGGCGAGGAAACAACGATCGAGATCGAGCAGGGAAAGACGCTGGTGGTCAAGTTCCTGACGGTCGGCGAGCCGCATGCGGACGGAACGCGCACGATCTTCTTCGAGCTCAACGGCCAGCCGCGCGAGGTGCGCGTGCGCGACCAATCGCTCAAGAGCGAAGAGAAGGCGCGCCCCAAGGCGAAGCCGAATGTCGCGGGGCACGTGGGCGCTCCGACGCCTGGCCTGATTACGGGGCTGTTCGTGGCGGCGGGCGATCAAGTCAAGAAGAACGACAAGCTGCTGACGCTCGAGGCGATGAAGATGCAATCGACAATCTATGCGCCGTTGGAAGGCAAGATCGTCGAGGTGCTGGCGCAGCCGGGCGAGCAGGTGGAAGCGAAGGACCTGCTGATCGTTTTGGAGTAGCCGGCTACTCGGTCGGTCGGGCGGCGGCGACGACGAGCGTCTTCGACATGCGGTCGTGCCAGGTCAATCGCTGCTCGTCGGCGACCGCCCACGCGAAGCCCAGCCCCAGCGCCGTGGCGCTCAGGCTCGTTCCGAAGGCGCGCTGCCAGCGCTGGGCGTCGCTGGGGCGTCCGCCGTCGAAATTCAGCACGTGCAAGCCGAGCCAACTCATGCCCGCCGTGCGACCCGCGAAGCGCACGAAGCTGAACCAGTAGAACTGCAGGATCAAGAAGAACGCGACAGCCAGCAGCCGAGCGACTCCTTCGCCCTCGAGCGCTTCCGGGGCCAACAGGTGGGCGGCGCCGGCGAACAGACCGCTGGCGAGCAGGACCAGACCGATGTCCATCAAGCCCGCGACCAAGCGCACCGACACGGGCGCCGAGGTCGGCGGCGTGTGCGGGCGGCGCAGGGACGGCCCCGCAGCGGGCCGCAGCGGGCGCATATCGACGATGGGGGGCCGCGCGCGATGCGGTCGGCGGCTGGGCGGCGCTTCCTCGGCCTTGCGCGCCTCGGCGTCAATTGCGGCGGTTCTGTTCCACTGCATGAGGCGGCGCGTCAGAGGCGGCAAGCCGTCCCGGCGTTTGGCGTCTTCGGCGACCGCATCGCGAATCGGGGGCAGGTCCGGCTTCGGGTCGCTCGGGCCGAATTTAGGCTCCGGCAGGCGGGCGGGCGCCGCGCGTTGGTTTTCGCGATAGGTGTCGACGCGCTTTTGCAGCTCGTTGCGCCACTCGACGTCCCGCGGCTTTTCGGGGAGCGGCAGAGCAGCCGGAGGAGCCGGCAGCGACTCGGACTCCTCCAACTCGCGCATCAAGGTGCGCGGCCGGGGTCCGAAGCCGCGTCCGCAGCGATTGCAGCGTTCGGCCGAAGCCTCGCTCCAGGCTCCGCACTCGCGGCAGCGTTTGTCATCCCTGCTTGGTTCGTTGCTCTTGGGGACGCTGATCACAGACGAGCCTGAGTCAGGGCGCGCCGCATCGCGCCGGAATTGATCGTGCCCGGACTCTTTAGAGTGTACTGTCATACATTTTCGTTAAGCAATGTTTCAGCATCGTCAGGAAGCCCGTCGAACGGGCGGCGTGTCTGTTGCACGGGACTATCGGCTGTGATAGCTTGAGACTTCAGGACTTACGCCATCGGCGTCGGTTCCGCACAAAACCTTTTCCCTTTGGTTTTGAAGACCCGCACCCCCTGCCCGCACTCACGGGGAGTCGGTTCGGGTGGGGTGTAAATCAGTCGGGCCAGCCTATGCCGCTCGCAGTTGCGAATCGCTATTCCTCCGCGCTGGCGGAAGTCGTCGCCAAGCCTGGGTCGGAGGTGTCTCCCGAGCAGGCGTTGGCCCAGTTGCAGGTTCTCGAAGAAACCATTCGGAAGTCGAGCGAGCTGCGCGGCGTGCTGTCGACGCCTGCGGTTTCGATCGCCGCGAAGCACAAGTTGATGGGCGCGTTGGCCGCGAAGCTGGAACTGTCGAAGATCGTTCGCAATCTTGCGTTCGTGCTGATCGACAACGGCCGCATCGCCCTGTTGAGCGAACTCAGGGACGGCTATGCCGCTTGGCTCGACGAGCGTAACGGCGTCGAGCGCATTCGCGTGACTTCGGCGGCGGCTCTCGACGACGGGCAACGTGAGGCGATCGTCGATCGCTTCCAAGCGATGACGGGAAAGCGCGTCGTGGCGAGTTTCGAGATCGACGACGCATTGTTGGGCGGCACGGTCGTGCGGCTCGGGTCGCGCCTCTACGACGGATCGCTGGCGACGCAACTGCGCTCGCTGAATCGCGCGATGACCGGCGCGGTTTGACCAGGTGAGAATTTAGACCGGAATCGAGGTTTCGATGGCTCAGATTAGCGCTGACGAAATTACCAAACTAATCCGCGATCAGATTGAAAACTATGAGGGCGCGGTCGAGGTGGCGGAAGTCGGCTCGATCATCTCATTGGGCGACGGCATCGCGCGCTTGCACGGCCTCGAGAAGGTCATGGCGGGCGAGATGCTCGACTTCGGCCATGACGTCTCGGGCATCGCCATGAACCTGGAAGAAGACCAGGTGGGCGCGGTGCTGCTGGGCGACTACACGCAGTTGAAGGAAGGCGACGAGGTTCGTCGCACCGGGCGCATCATTTCAGTCCCCGTGGGCGAAGCGTTGATCGGCCGCGTCGTCGACTCGCTGGGACGGCCGCTCGACGGCAAGGGCCCGATCCAGACGGATCAGTACCTCCCGGTCGAGCGCATCGCGCCCGGCGTCATCGCGCGCAAATCAGTGAAAGAGCCGATGATGACCGGCCTCAAGGCGATCGACGCGATGATTCCGATCGGACGCGGCCAGCGCGAGCTGATCATCGGCGACCGCCAGACCGGCAAGACGGCGATCGCGGTTGACGCGATGATCAACCAGAAGGGCGGCGACATGATTTGCATCTATGTCGCGATCGGGCAAAAGCGCTCGACGGTCGCTCAGGTCGTGCGAACTCTCGAGGAGCACGGCGCGATGGACTATTCGATCGTCGTCGTCGCTTCGGCCTCCGATCCGGCCCCGATGCAGTACTTGGCGCCGTACGCGGGCTGCGCCATCGGCGAGTATTTCCGGGACAACGGCAAGCACGCTCTGTGCATTTACGACGATCTGTCGAAGCACGCCGCGGCCTACCGCGAGATTTCGCTGCTGCTGCGCCGCCCGCCGGGCCGCGAGGCGTATCCCGGCGACGTGTTTTACCTGCACAGCCGGTTGCTCGAGCGCGCTGCGAAGCTGAGCGACGCCTTGGGCGGCGGGTCGCTGACGGCGTTGCCGTTCATCGAGACGCAAGCCGGCGACGTTTCCGCTTACATTCCGACGAACGTCATCTCGATCACCGACGGCCAAATCTATCTCGAGTCGGACTTGTTCAACAAGAACATCCGGCCGGCGGTCAACGTCGGCCTATCGGTCAGCCGCGTGGGCGGCGCGGCGCAAACGAAAGCGATGCGGAAGGTCGCGGGTACGCTGCGCCTCGATTTGGCCCAATTTCGCGATCTGGAAGCCTTTGCGCAATTCGGCTCGGAGCTCGACAAGTCGTCGCAACGCCAACTCGAGCGCGGCCGTCGGCTGGTCGAGATCCTCAAGCAGAAGCAATACGCTCCGCTGCCGATGGAAAAGCAGGTGATGATCATCTACGCGGGCGTCAAAGGGTTCCTGGACGACCTGCCGGTCGAATCGCTCGAAGACTTCGAACAAGAGCTGTACGACTACTTGGACCGCAAGGAGTCGAGCGTGCTCGACAAGCTGGCGGAGACAAAGGCTCTCGACGACGATATCGTCGCAGGCGTCGAGTCGACCCTGAATGAGTTCAAGAAGACGTTCAAGCAGCGCCACAAGCTCGACGCGGAAGGCTAAGCGGACAAGATGCCCTCGCTCATCGACCTCAGGCGGCGGATCCGTTCCGTCAAGAATACGCAGCAGATCACCAAGGCCATGAAGATGGTGTCGGCTGCGAAGCTTCGCCGCGCGCAGCAAAAAGCCGTGAACGCCAGGCCGTACGCCGAGCTTTTGAGTGACATGTTGAGGAGCGTGCTGGGAGCCGCGACGGACGTTTTCGAGCATCCGTTCTTGGAGGTTCGGCCGGAGAAGCGCATCCTTTTGATCCTGTTCTCGGGCGAGAAAGGGCTGTGCGGGGCGTTCAACGCGCAGGTCTTTCGCGAGGCGCAGCGCTTCATGAAAGCGAATGCCGCCAACGAGATCTCGTTCGAGTTCGTCGGACGCAAGGGGCGCGATTTCTTCCGGCGGCGCGAGGTCGACGAGACCGGCGAGTGGACGAACGTTCTTGTGTCAGTGCAGCTCGAGGACGCGCAGCAAGTGGCGGCGAAAGCGGCTGAGATGTACGCCGCGGGTCGCTTCGATGCGGTCTACACGCTTTACACGCAGTTCAAGAGCGCGCTGTCACAGGAGCCGGTCGTTCACAAGCTGCTGCCGATCGCCGCTCCGGAAGGTCAAGAGGCTCCGACGGACTTCATCTTCGAGCAGCCTCCGGCCGAGATGTTCGAGCGGTTGCTGCCGCGCTATGTGGAAATCGAGATTTATCAAGCCATGCTGGAGTCCTCAGCCTCCGAGCATGCTTCCCGCATGACCGCGATGGATGCAGCCACGCGGAACGCGGGAGAAGTGATCGACAAGCTCACGCTGCACTTGAATCGCGTCCGCCAGGCGAGCATTACGACCGAGATCATCGAGGTCGTCTCCGGCGCCGCGGCGCTCGAGTAACGTGGGGAAACAGCAGTAGGCGAGCGGCGGTTCCGCTCGGACGTTTGTAAACGGAGCTCATCATGTCCAACATCGGCAAAGTCATCCAAATCACTGGTCCGGCGGTCGACGTGCAGTTCGAAGAGCATCTGCCGAAGATCTACAACGCGATCAAAATCACGAGCGAGGGCTTCGACGTGCCCGACCCGATCGAGGTCGTTTGCGAAGTGCAGCAGCACTTGGGCGAAGGGCGCGTTCGCACGATCGCCATGGAGCCGACCGAAGGCATGGTGAGGGGCATGAAGGCCGTCGATTTGGGCGAGCCCATCAGTGTGCCTGTGGGTCCGCAGGTGCTGGGCCGTGTGCTCAACGTGCTCGGCGAGCCGGTGGACGAGCAGGGCCCTGTGAACACGGAGCAGCGCTTCCCGATTCACCGTCCGGCGCCTTCGCTCGAAGACCAGTCGACGTCGCAAGAGATGCTCGAAACGGGCATCAAGGTCATCGACTTGATTCAGCCTTTCTTGCGCGGCGGCAAGATCGGTCTTTTCGGCGGCGCGGGCGTCGGCAAGACCGTCATCATCATGGAGCTGATCAACAACATCGCTCTCAAGCACGGCGGCGTATCGGTTTTTGCGGGAGTCGGCGAGCGGACGCGTGAAGGCAACGATCTGTGGATGGAAATGCAAGAGTCGGGCGTGCTCGACCCGACCGACTACACCAAGTCGAAGGTCGCCCTGATCTACGGACAGATGACCGAGCCTCCCGGAGCGCGCCTGCGCGTCGGCCTGACCGGCCTGACGGTGGCGGAGTACTTCCGCGATGTGGAGCATCAGGACACCCTGCTGTTCGTGGACAATATTTTCCGGTTCACGCAGGCGGGTTCGGAAGTGTCCGCGCTGCTGGGCCGCATGCCTTCGGCCGTCGGCTATCAGCCGAACCTGGCAAGCGAGATGGGCGCGCTCGAAGAGCGCATCACCTCAACGAAGAACGGTTCGATCACCTCGGTGCAGGCCGTGTACGTGCCGGCCGACGATTACACCGACCCGGCGCCGGCGACCACGTTCGCTCACCTTGACGCGACGACGAACCTGTCGCGTGCGATCTCGGAGATGGGCATTTATCCGGCGGTCGACCCGCTGGCGTCGACTTCGCGCATCCTGGATCCGAACATCGTGGGTGAGGAGCACTACCAAACCGCGCAGGAGGTCAAGGGCATTCTGCAGCGCTACAAGGAACTGCAGGACATCATCGCTATTCTGGGCGTTGACGAGCTGTCGGAAGACGACAGGCAGGCCGTGTCGCGGGCGCGGAAGATCCAGCGCTTCCTCTCGCAGCCGTTCCATGTCGCGGAGCAGTTCACCGGCATCCCGGGCAAGTACGTGCCGGTGGCCGAGACGATCCGCGGGTTCCAGGAGATCGTCGCCGGCAAGCACGACGACCTGCCCGAGCAGGCCTTCTACATGTGCGGCGGCATCGAAGAGGCGCGCGAAAAGGCCGAGAAGATGGCCAAGGCGGCCTAAGGCATGGATCGACTGACACTCGAAGTCGCCTCCCCGGATCGGTTGCTCGTTCACGAGGAAGCCGATCACGTCCAGGCGCCTGGGCTCGACGGCTATCTGGGCGTGCTTCCGGGCCATGCGCCGCTGCTGACCGAGCTGAAGGAAGGCGTGCTCACCTACACGCGCGACGGACGCGACCAGTATCTAGCCGTGCATCGCGGCTTCATGGAGGTCCAGCCGGACCGCGTCCGCGTCCTCTCCGACGGCGCCGAGCTAGCCAATCAAATCGACGTGGAGCGTGCGCGCAAGGCGCTGGCGCGTGCGATGGACGTGCTCCAGAACCACACGATGGAAATGGAAGCCGAAGAAGCCGAAGCCGCGGTGGCTCGAGCGCGGGCGCGCCTCGCCGCTTGGGAGCTCAGTAGCGGCTCCTAGAACAAATTACGCTGCTTCCGAAGTTCTCGCCCAACCGGATTTGACAAAAGCGAAAGGGGGCTTTTACCCTCTTAGTCGCTCGACGGGTCCCGACATAAACCGCGCAGGGGTAGCGCACGTCGTCGGCGGGTTCGAGCAGGGATAGTTGGGTTTGACCACAGGCCGATTCGGGCCTGGGCTTGGGGTGCGGCGGCGCGCAGGAAGCGGCGGAGATTCGCTCGGTGCGCCGCCTTTCCGGACGTGCGCCGTGCGCCGTCCTTGCGCCTTGACCCAGTTCGCCGCGACCTCATGGTTGATTGCTTCGCCCCCTCGCGAGGTCGTGGACTCCGCTGGCTCGATGGCTTTCGCCGGCGATAACGCTCCCCGAGATCCGCGCTTTTGCAAAGCGGCTACTGTTGTATTACACTCCATGGGCCGGCGCGCAGCCCGGTCGACCCCACCAGGTCCGGCCGGGCTTCCTTATCGCCGGACGATCGAAAATCTGAGCATCAACTCAAAGGACGACTCTCCCTATGAAGGTCTTTAACGGAAGTGACATCCGCAACATCGCCGTGGCGGGCCACGGCGATCACGGCAAGACGAGCCTAGTCGCCGCGATCTTGCACACCGCCGGGGTCACCAACCGTTTGACTCGCGTGGACGAAGGCAACACCGTCACCGACTACGACGACGAAGAGATCTCCCGCAAGGTCTCGGTCAGCACCGCTCTCGCTCATGTGGAATGGGGCAAGACGAAGCTCAATCTGATCGACACGCCGGGTTACAACATGTTCATCAACGACGCGAAGGCGGCCATGATCGCGGCCGACAGCGCCTTGATCGTCGTGGACGCCGTCGCCGGACCCGAGGTCCAGACCGAGAAAGTAACCGACTACGCCAAAGAATACGGCGCGCCGTGCATCTTTTTCATCAACAAGCTGGCGCGGGAGAGGGCTGACTTTCAGCGTACGATCGGCCAGATCAAGGACGTCCTCGACCAGACCGCCGTGCCGGTCCAGATTCCGATCGGCTCCGAAAAGGACTTTCACGGCATCGTGGACTTGATCCACATGAAGGCGTACGAGTACGACCTCGACGGCGCCGGGAACGGCAAGGCGGTCGAAATTCCCGGCGACATGGCCGCCGACGTGGACGCGGCCCGCGAGGCGCTGCTCGAGGCCGTCGCCGAGACCGACGAGGATTTGCTGAATGCGTACTTGGAAGAGATGACGCTGCCCGACGACAAGCTGGTCGCCGGGCTGCGCAAGGCCGTCGCGTCCGGCGAGATCCACCCGGCGCTGTGCGGCTCGGGCTTGCACAATGTCGGAGCCGACCTGCTGTTGGGCTTTCTGAGCGATTTCGCGCCTTCGCCGATCGACCGCGGCGAGGTCGAGACGCAGGACGGCCCTCAGAAGATCACCGACGATGCGCCGCTGTCGATGTTTTGCTTCAAGACGGCCGCCGACGCTTTCGCGGGTCGCGTCAACTACTTCAAGATTGTCTCGGGCGTGCTGCACAACGACGAGACGGTGTACAACTACGACCGTCAGAGCAACGAAAAGTGCGCTCGGATCAGCGTCGTCCAAGGTAAGGACTTGGAGCAGGTTTCCGAGCTCCACGCCGGCGACATCGGCGCCGTGGCGAAGCTCAAGGACACGCTGACGGGCGACAGCCTGGGCGCGAAGGATTCTCCCGTGGCGTTCAAGAAGGCGGAGATTCCGCCGCCGGCGATCGCGTACGCCATTGAGCCGAAGACGCGGCAGGACGAGGACCGCCTGAGCAACGCGATCAACCGTGTGCTCGAAGAGGATCCTGCGCTTAGCTTCAGCCGCGATCCTCAGACGCATGAGTTCTTGCTGGGCGGCAACGGTCAGCAGCACCTCGAGGTCGTCGTCAGCAAGCTCAAGAAGCGCTATAACGTCGAGGTCGAGCTGCGGGCGCCGAAGATCCCCTATCGCGAGACGATTCGGGGCCACGCCGACGCGCACGGCCGCCACAAGAAGCAGACCGGCGGCCACGGCCAGTTCGGCGACTGCAAAATCAAAATGGATCCGCTCGAGCGGGGGGGGCAATTCGAGTTCTCCGACGAGATCTTCGGCGGTTCGATTCCCAAAACCTACATTCCGGCTGTGGAGAAGGGCATCATCGAAGCCGCCCAAAAGGGTTACCTGGCCGGCTATCCGATGGTCGACTTCAAGGTGACGCTCTATGACGGCTCGTATCACGACGTCGACTCCTCGGAGCTGGCTTTCAAGTTGGCGGGCCGGAAGGCCTTCCGTGCGGCCATGGAACAGGCGAAGCCGGCCTTGCTCGAGCCGCTGATGAACGTCGAGATCGTCGCGCCGTTGGACTTCGCGGGCGATCTGATGGGCGACTTGAACTCGCGTCGCGGACGCATTCAGGGCATGGATTCAAAGGGCAACAGCCAGATTCTCAAGGCCGAAGTTCCGATGTCGGAGATGCTGACTTACGCGAATGAGCTGACCTCGATGACGCAGGGACGCGGCTCGTTCACCATGGAGTTTGCCCGCTACGACTTCGTGCCCGCGCAGATTGCGGACAAGATCGTGGCCGAGAACAGGCGCGACGGCGCGGCGGATGATTCCGACGAGGACTGAGCGAGTCGATGTTCCGCTGAAGACAGTCCGGCGCTCCGCCGATTGATTTCATCGGATCGCTCTGATACGATTGGCGTTTAACCCGCTCGGACCCACCCCTAGCGGGTTTTCTTGCGTCCAACTATGCACCTCATCAGCGTTCGGCTCGAACGAGGGGCTTTGGCTCTCTTTTTGCTCCTGTCCGTCTCGTGCGGGCGTGACGCCTCGACCGTGAGCGGCGCGCCTCCCATCGCGGCCCCAGCGCCACCGACGTCGCAGTCGACCGCTACGGCTGTAGCGCAGGCGCCGACGCAGCCCGCGGCCCCGGCCGCGCTGGATCCCGACCCGGAGCCCACATCGGTCGAAGAGTTGCGCGAAGGCCTCGCCCACGAAGATCGCCTCGACCCGGTCGAGGCCCAACAGGCCGAGGTGGCGCGCGGCTTGCAACAGTCCGAGTTCGAAGCCTACCAACAGCCCTTCGATTTGGCGGAGTCGGACCCGGACGAGCCGGCGGTCGAGGGCGAAGAGAACGCCCTGATCGACGAGCTGACCGAAGAGATCAGCGACGACGTGGTGCCGGAGGACTACGACATCTCGGCGGTGCGCGAGGAACGCCTCAAGAACACCGAATCCGAATTGCCGCTCGTGCTTCAGGACCAAGTCGTCCGGATGATCAACTACTTCACGGGCAAGCGCGGCAGCCGCACGCTGCGGGCGACGCTGGGGCGCTCGAGCGCCTACCGCGACATGATCGAGCGCGTGCTCGAGGAAGAGGATGTGCCGCCGGAGCTGTTCCACCTGGCGCAGGCGGAATCGGGATTCCACGCCAAGGCCCGCTCCTATGCGCGAGCGACGGGCATGTGGCAGTTCATGTCGTTCCGCGGCAAGCAGTATGGGTTGCGCCAGGATCGCTACCTCGAAGAACGCTACGACGCCGAGAAGGCCACGCGGGCGGCGGCGCGCCACTTGAAGGATTTGCAAATCGAGTTCGGCGACTGGTATCTGGCGCTGGCGGCCTATAACGCCGGCCCGAGACGGGTGGAGAACGCGATCAAGCGAGGCGGGACGCGGGACTACTGGGAGCTCTGTCGCAAACACCTGCTGCCGAGGCAAACGCGAGACTATGTTCCGATCATCCTCGCAATGACGTACGTGTCGAAGAATCTCGACGTCTACGACGTCGGAACGATCGATTATGCGCCGCCTTTGCGTTACGACACCGTGCGGACGAACAGCGAGATCACGCTCAACCTGATCGCAGATATGACGGGCTCGTCGGTTAGCGAGCTCGAAGACCTCAATCCGGCGTTGTTGCGGTCGGCGACGCCGCCCTACGCCTACGATCTCCGCATCCCCCAAGGAACGTCGGAGCAGTTCAAGAACGAGCTTGCGCTCATTCCGGTCGACAAGCGCTTGAGCTGGCGGCGCCATGAGCTCTCGGACGGCGAGTCGCTGGCGGCTGTGGCGCGGAAGTTCAATGTCGACGAAGACGAATTGCTGGCCGTGAACAAGCTGGAAGAAGACGACATCGCGCCTGGTTTGCGGCTGACCGTACCGACGACGACGAAGCTGCGCCTCTATCGCAACTACGGCGCCGCCGGCGGCTTGCTCGAGCCGGGCTCGGGGCGCTACCGCATCGCGCGCGGCGACACGCTCGGCGGCATCGCGCAACGCTTCAGGGTTAGCGTCTCGCAATTGCGGCAGTGGAACGGTCTTTCGGGCAATATGATTCGGGCGGGCCGCTATCTGATCGTCGGCTCCGGCGGTTCCGGCGGAGGATCGTCGACGGTTTCCGCGGACGGCCGGTATCACGTGCGCGGCGGCGATACGTTGGGCAAGATCGCCTCCCGCTTCGGCGTGACCGTCGCTCAGCTTCAATCGTGGAACAGCTTGGCCGGCACCCGTATCAATGTGGGCCAGTCGCTGCGCGTGCCGTCATTGGCGGCTAGCTCGAGGAGCGGCGCTGCGACGGCGCGCCAGGCGCCGCCCGCTTCGGGCCGCTATCGCATTCGCAGCGGCGACAACTTGGAAGCGATTGCGCAGCGCTTCGGCGTCTCGGTGGACGACCTGAAGGCATGGAACAACCTGCGCGGCAGCCGCATCATGGCCGGCGCTTACTTGAAGGTGGGAACGGGCGCGCCGTCCGCGGCTTCGACCGCGGCTGTCTCGACCTCAGCGCCGGCGAGCTCGGGCGAGCCGGTCCATTATCGCGTGCGGTCGGGCGACAACCTGGCCGTGATCGCGCAGCGCAACGGCGCCTCGGTGTCCGATCTGAAGGGCTGGAACCGACTGCGGTCTTCGGTGATCCGGCCGGGCCAGACGTTAGTCGTCGGCTATCGCGAGGGCGGCGCTTCCCCTGCGGTTCAGTCAGCCCGCGCCGACGAGGGTGACTCGTCGGCGACCGTCGACGCGAGCGAGACGCGCTATCGCATTCGCCCCGGCGACAGCTTGGGCTCGATCGCCGAGAAGTTCGGCGTGACCGCCGGCGATCTCAGGAACTGGAACCGCATGCGCGGCAGCCGCATTATCGCGGGCGATTACTTGATTGTGCGGCCGCAGGCCGATCCGTCGGTGGAAACCGCCGCCGTTCGAGATACGGCCGCTTCCGCCCCCAGCGGCGGCGTCTATGTCGTGCGTTCGGGCGACAACCTCAGCAATATCGCCGCGCGGCACGGGGTGTCAGTGGACGATCTAAAGGCGTGGAACGGCTTGCGCTCCTCGCAACTGCAAGTCGGCCAAAAGCTCATGGTAGGACCGCCTCAGGCCAAAGGCGGTCAATACAAGGTTCGCCCGGGCGACACGCTGGAGCTGATCGCGGACCGCTTCAACGTCACGATCTCGCAGCTCAAAGCCTGGAACGACCTCAGCTCCTCGCGCATCATCGCCGGAGAGTTCTTGTCGGTTCGCCCGACCTCCAGCGCCAACTACAGCGGCGGCGACTAGCCGACTCCCTCCGTGGCGGTCAAGGCCAGGCAACACTTCAAGCGCATGCGGGGCGGCGCTAACGCCCAACTCATGCTCGCCGACGATGACCATTCCTACGTGGTCAAGTTCCGCAACAATCCCCAACACCAAAGGATCCTGGTGAACGAGCTGATCGCCGGCGTCGTGCTCGACTATCTGGGATTGCCGAGCTGCGCCTGGGAAATCGTCGACGTGTCCGAGGCGCTGATTCGCGCCAGCCCCGACCTCTATTTCGAGGTCGGCAAGCAGCGCCGCGCTCCGGAGGCGGGGCTGCAGTTCGGCTCACGTTATCCCGTTGACCCGTTTCGCCAAGCCGTTTACGACTATGTGCCGATCTCTTTGCTTAGGATGCTCGCTAACTTGAAGGCGTTCGTCGGCATGCTGGTCTTCGACAAGTGGATCAGCAACGCCAACGGACGGCAGGCCGTGTTCTATCGCGCGCCGGCGAAGGATTGGGCGCCCCCGACCTTTTCCCGGAAGCGGAAGGCTCGCGTGCGTCGCTGGTCTACGTGGTCAACTTCATCGACCACGGCTTCGCCTGTAACGCGCAGCACTGGGATTTTTCCGATTCTCCGGAGATCGGGTTATATCCGCGGCGCGAGGTATACGAGCCGGTGTCGGGGTTCGACGACTTCGAGCCGTGGTTGACGCGCATCGTCGAATTGCCGGCCGCCGTCCTCGACGACGCCTATGGGCAGACGCCGGCGGCCTGGTATGACGGGCGCGCGGATGATCTCGAGAGCTTGCTCGAGAGACTCTATCGGCGTCGCTCGGCGGCGCCGGATCTGTTGCGCAAAGCCAAGCAAGCGCAGCGCGACCCGTTTCCCAATTGGACCGGCTCCTCTTCCCCGGGGCGCGCTGTGAGCGGGGGCTGAAGACGATGGCCGAAGACCCAAACAGCTCGAAATCGGAGCAGCGGTACGCATTTCGTTTGCTGCGCTATCGGCCCACGAATTCGGGCGAGTTCTACAACGTCGCCGTCGTGCTCGAGGACGAAAGCGGCGCTGTTGTCGACGCGCGCTTCACGCCTGATTTCGACCGGTTCAGCTGCAACCCCGCCGCCGACCTCGAACTGCTCGAACGAATTCGCGACGAGTTCGAAGAGAGCCGGCTGCTGGGGGAAGGGTTCTCCGAACACCTGCGCGCTCTGACCGCCAGCCGTTATCCGCTCTTCGAGCAGGCGTCGCCCGAGGCGTTCTTCGGCGGCGATGCGCCCGCCGAGGTCGACCGGCTCGTCCGCGACTATTTGGCGACGCCCGCGGCGCCGCAGTCCGGTCGAACGGCGTCGGCCGGGGGCCGCCAGGCGATTCGCAGACGCATGGACCAGACCCTCGAGCGCCACGGCCTGATTGGGGAGAGCCTGGTGCGGCGTAAAGCCGAGGCGATTTACGGCCCAAGCCTGCGGTTCCAATTCGACTTTGGGTACCAGCCGCGGGCGGGCGGCATGCGCTATCTGCAGGCCTTTCCGGATCGCAACGGCGTCGCCGAGGCGGGGCGGCTGTGTTTCGTGATGGAGCACCTGGCCGAGCGCGCAGGAAGACGGCTTACGGCGGTGCATTCTGAAGCGGAGGTCGAGGCGCTGGCGCTGCTCGAATCCGGAGGCGTTGTTGTCGCGCGCCTCGATCAGATCGAAGAAGTAGCCCTACACGCGCGGGAAGACCTCGGCCTGTAGGGAATACTGGCCCCGCCTTGCAACGCGGGCCGGATCAGGAAACCTGGGCGAAACAGCTTTTGCCGGGTCCTCTGCACCACGGGCCGCGCTCGCTCCGCCCGCGGCCGTTCTTTCCCGGACGGGTCGAGCGCGCTGCTCCGCCTACAGCCTCAGCGGCTCCAGGGCGGCGCCACTTTGTTCATGCGAGCGTAGGCGATGGATTGGCCGAGGTGTTCGCTGGAGTGCTCGACCAACGCCAGCATCACGCCGCCCTTGGTGCTTGCGCTCCCGAACAGCTTCACCGCATCACCCATGGCGCTGTCGGGCGTCGACTCGATCGCATTCCGCGCGAAAGCAAGCGCATCCTTGAGCTGCTTGACGACATCGGCCTTCGCGGTCACGTTCTTCTCCAGGCCGCCCACGTCGACGCTAGCCGGCGGTTTGGGTCCCAATGCGCCCGCGATGGCATAGCTCGCCGCCGCGATGTGCATGCAGACCTCGCTGTAGCTGCGGACGCCTTCCATCGGCCTCCATGAGAACTTGTCGGCCGGCATCGCCTCGGCTAGGCTCACGACCTTCTTTTCGATGCCGTCGAAGCTCTTGAGCAACTGGGCTTTTATCGATTCGTCCGCGCGCAGCGGGCCGGCGAAGGCCAGAGCGGCGACCATGAGGGCGAATAGTGCAATAGTGTTCTTCATTTCGATTTCCTCGTCTCGCTTGTGAGCGGTTGGCGGAGGCGGTATAGACGCGCCGAAAAGGCATCGGTGAGCCCTTCCACTCTAACAAGCGCAGGCGTGACGGAAACTTTACAGCGGTAACGCTTGCCTAGCGCGTGTTGTAAAGGAAAACGAACTGCAGCCGGACTTCGTTGCCGGTGTACTCGGCCGGCAGCGGCGGGAAGGGCAGGGATGCGCTGATGCCCGCCACCGCGGCGCGGTCGAGAGGTTGCGAGCCCGAAGACGACGCAATCACAAGCTTCGGCACATCCCCCACCCGCGAGATGGAGAACTGAATCGCGGAGCGCCCTTTCTCCATTCCGAGTCGGGCGCTCTCGGGAATGACGGCGTACCAGTTGCGGCGCACCGAATTGAGCACCTGCAGCAGGTAAGGCCGGAAGTCGACGCCTTTCGGATCGGAAAGCAACTCGAGCCCCGAGCCGACGTTCCCGGGCGACGGCGGGACGTAGCCGCCCGGCGAGCCCGCGGCCACGCCGTCGCCTACAGCCTGACGTCCGCCGCCCGCCTCGGCCATATTCTTGATTGCGCTTTCGATCAGTTGGTCCGGGCGCTTGTTGAGCTGCATCTCGCCGATTTGGATGGGGCCTTCGGGCGCGGGCATCGTAGCCTTGGGGTCTTCGAGCTCGAGCTTCGGCTTTTCCTTGGGCGGCGCCGCAGTGCGCGGCATGGGCAGCTCCTCCACTCGATTTGTGGCGAGTTGGCGGCCTTTCTGAAACTCGTCCGGCGCGGGAGCGCTCGCCGCGGGCGCGGGCGGCGGAGCCACCGGCTCGGGTTCGGGCTCCGGCTCGGGCTGGGGCGGTTCGAGTTTCGGCTCGGGTTCGGGCGGCGGCTCAACCGGCTGTGTCGGAGCGGCTTGCGGCGTCGGCGGCGCGATCTCCGGATCGGGAGTCGTCAGTGGAGTTATCGTCTGCTCGATTCCGGTGAACGTCTGGGCCGGGCCCTTCTGTTGGGGCGTGGGCTGGGTCAGCTCGCGTAGTTCTTCCTTGCTCGGCGCGGCCAGGCTGATCTCGGTGTAGTCGTGGTCGTTTTCCGGTTCGGAGAAGTCGTGCGGCGCGATGTAGGGCTGCAGCAGCGCGCCGATGATCACGAGCAAATGCAGACCCGCCGAAGCCGCGCGAGCTTCGCGCCGGCGCGAGTCGACGATGTCGTCGTCCCAGCGGATCAGGAAGTTCGGCTCGGGTCCGGGCTCGACGGCGACGTTCTTCCTCGGGCCGGAGTTGGCCTCGCGGTAGCGCTCGACCGGCTGAAAGTCTTCGACCAGCAGATGCAGGGGCGTGTCGTCGCGAACCGGCGCTTCGCCCGGCTCCCGGGGGTGGTCGGCGAGCCAGCGGTCGATGCGCTTGGGGTAGTCCTCGAGCAGCAGATTCGGCGCCGGGCTCTCGAACCCAGGCCCTTCATTCGGATCGGACGTGCGGCCGTTGCGCGGGCGCTCGTAGTCCTCGAGCAGCAGCCGCAATTCGGGCTCGGACTGGCGCTGATCGCTCACTTGGATTGATGGGCGGCCACGGTCGCCTGCACGATTTTGGCGTGGCTTTCCATCTCGGCCCTTATTCTAAGCGCCGTTTCGAGCGTCTTGCGGACGTGCTCGGGTGAAGAAACCGGCGCTTCGCGCGTCGCGACCGAGCGCAGGAAGGCCAGAATTTCGCGCTCCAGGGGCTCGGCCTTGGCGGGGGCGATCCGCTTGAACTGAAGCTGATTGTTCTCGTCTAGACCGATCACGACCCCGTCCTGCCGCGTGTAGTCCACTGAAACGTATTGACGCGGCTGGAAATAGCGCAGTTTCCGGACTTTCTCGGTAGAGATGCGGCTGGCCGTCAAGTTGGCGACGCAGCCGTTCTCAAAAATGATGCGGACGCTGGCGATATCGATCTGGGGCGAGAGAATCGGCAAGCCCGCCGCCTCGACGCGCTGGATCGGACTCGACACCATGGCGAACAGGATGTCGAGGTCGTGGATCATCAAATCGAGCACGACGTCGATGTCGAGGCTGCGGGCGGTAAACATCCCGAGCCTGTGGACTTCGAAGAACAGCGGCAGCGTCGCCGCCGCGATGCCCGCCTCGACGGCCGGATTGAAGCGCTCCAGGTGACCGACCTGCAGGATGCGGTCGTTGCGGGCGGCCGCGGCGAACAGAGCGTCCGCCTCGGCCAGGTCCGCCGCGATGGGTTTCTCGACGAGCACGTCGATCCCCGCGTCCAGCAGCGCCTCGCCGATTTCAGCGTGGACGGCGGTCGGCGCCGCGACGCAGACGGCGTCGACGCGACCTTCGAGCCGGCGAAAATCGGTCAGCGCCTCGCAGCCGCACTGGCCCGCCGCCGACTCGGCTTTTGCGCGGTCCGAGTCGACGACGGCGACCAACTCGGCCTCGTCCAGTTTGCTCAACACGCGAGCGTGGTTATTCCCGAAGGCGCCGACACCGACGACGGCGCAACGGATCTTTTGGTTCTCCATCAACGTTCGAATCCCCAGACGGCGATCTTGGCCCTGTCGGCCGACGCGACCAGCTCTTCGCGATCGAGGAACAAGGTTTTCCCCGCTTCGACGGCGAGGCAGGTCGCGTTGGCGCGCTCCATCTTACGAATCGTGGTCGGCCCGACGACCGGCACGTCGAAGCGCATGTCCTGGTTGGGCTTGGCGCGCTTGACGACGGTGAGCTTGCGCCCGCGGGCCAGCTCGGCGGCGCGCTCGATGACGGCGTCGGTGCCTTCCATCGCCTCGACGGCCACGCAGGCTTGCTCGCAGATGACGACGCTCTGGCCAATGTCGTAGGCGGCCAAAGCTCCAGCGACCTCGCGGCCGTAGGCGATGTCGGCTTGCTCGCCCTTGTCCGCCGAGCGCTTCGAGTTGGCGCCGGGGCGGGCGAGTTGAGATTGCAAGAAGAGGGTGGAGTCGAGCAGCCGGATGCCCTCGTCCTCGAGCACCGCGGCGACGGCCCCGATCAGCGAGTCGGTGTTCTTGCGGCGCAACTCGTTCACCACCTTGAGCAAGCGCCAGTCCGGGCGGATCGCCGAATAGATCTGCTTGTGCTGCACGCGGCCGGCCATGATCGCCTCGGAAACGCCCGCGTCGCGAAAGGCCTTGACGAGCTTCGACAGCTCGCCGAGCGAGATCCAGCGGCAGTCGTCGACTGCTTGCTCGATCTCGGGGGCGGCTTCTTCCTTGATGGCGACCGCTACGATTCTATGACCGGCCGAGCGCGCTGATTCGGCGACCAGGAAAGGGAATCGTCCGCCCCCCGCGATCAACCCGTAGGTCAACTCAACCTCGGTCGGCGGCCTGCGCGGAGGCGCCGTTAGCGGGGCGGTTGACGATCTGGCACATCATCACGCCTTCGGCGGCGATCTTGCCGTCAACGAGCGCCTTGCCTTTCATCTTGGCGACGCGCGCCTTCTTGACGAGGAATTCCACCTCGAGCCGGAGCTGGTCGCCTGGAGTGACCGGGCGGCGGAACCTGCAATTCTCGATCGCGGCGAACAGAATGAGCTTGTTCTGCGGGTCCGGCAGCTTGCTCATCATCAGAACCGCGCCCATCTGCGCCAGCGCCTCCGCGATCAGCACGCCCGGCATCAGCGGCTGTCCTGGGAAGTGCCCTTGGAAGAACGCTTCGTTGATGGAAACGTTCTTGATCCCGACGGCCGTGGACTCGCCGATTTCCAGCACGCGATCCACCAGCAGCATCGGGTAGCGGTGCGGCAGCATCTCTTGTATCTGATTGATGTCCAACACGATAGAGGAATCCGGGGCCGCGGACGAGGAGACGCCCAGTATATCAAGCCGAGCAGGCCGACGACTCAACGCGAATACAGGCCAGTGCGTTGCTTAGCCAAGCGAATCGTCTCCTCGGCGATCGGCGCGATGCGGTCGGCGCTGCGCCGCAAGATCGCCCGCAGGTGGTCGCGATTGTCCATGAGCCGCCCGTAGCGCTCTTGGATCGGCGTCAGCTTCTCGACGACCATCTCCGTCACGCGCTTTTTCAGATCGCCGTAGCGCATGCCTTCGAACTCGGCGCGCATGGCGTCCTTGTCCCATTGCGAAAACGCCTGAAAAATCGTGAGCAGATTGCGCACGCCGTCGCCTGCGTTTTCCCAGTCGACGGCCGGGTTCGAGTCGGTGACGGCGCGGCCGATCAACTTCTTGATGCGGCCCGGCGTCTCGAGCATGCTGATGGCGTGGTTGGGATTCTCGACGGACTTGCTCATCTTCTGAGTCGGGTCGTCGAGGCCCATGATCCGCGCGCCGACGGCCGGCAGCCGGGTCTCCGGAACGACGAACGTTTCGCCGTAGAGGTGATTGAAGCGCTCGGCGATGTCGCGCGTCAGCTCGAGATGCTGCGCCTGGTCCTCGCCGACCGGAACGATCTTGGCCTGATAGAGCAGGATGTCCGCCGCCATCAAGGCGGGATAGCAGAACAGACCGGCTCCGACCGACTCTTGCTTCTCGGATTTCGCCTTGAACTGCGTCATGCGGCTGAGCCAGCCCATCGGGGTGACGCAGGTGAAGATCCAGCCGAGCTCGACGTGGCCGGGGATCATCGACTGGACGAAAACCGAGGAATGATCCGGGTCGATCCCGGCGGCGATGTAGAGAGCGGCGACCTGCTCAATGCTCTCAGCCAGCTCCTGCGGATCCTGATAGATCGTGATCGCGTGTTGGTCGACGATGCAGAAAATCGGCTCGTAGTCGTATTGGATCTGGGCCCAATTGCGCAACGCGCCGAGGTAGTTGCCGATATGCAGCGTACCCGAGGGCTGCATCCCGGAAAAAATGCGAGGCTTGTCGGACGCCATGACGGAATCGAATCTCTGATTTTACTCGGAAGAATAGGCCGAACGAGGACTCAAGCCGTTGCGGTATAGTAACTTTCGGCGCCGACTACGAGACCGCGTAAGACGGTAAGAGCCCGAGTGTATCGTATTTGCGCTCCCCATGTGATGGGGCGCAAGCGGGGAGTTTTGGACTTCGACCAGCTCCATACTTTTCTGGAGATTGTTCGGTTAAAGAGCTTCTCCAAGGCGGCGCAAACTTGTTTTCGTACGCAGCCGGCCATCTCCGCCCAAATTCGGCAGATGGAACAGGAGCTCGGAACGCAGCTTTTTGAGCGTTTCGGCAGTCGGATCTCACTGACCACCGCGGGTCGCATCTTCAGCGACTACGCCCGCCAGATCCTCGACACCAAGCGCCAGGCTTTCGATGAGATTCGGGAGCTCGAGCGCGTGCCGCGGGGCGAGCTGACCATCGCCGCCAACGAGGCCACCTGCCTCAAGGTCCTGCCGCAGGTATTCAAGGATTACAAAGGGCGCTTCCCCGGCGTCCAGCTCCAGGTGGTCCGCTCCTACGGGTCCAAGACCGTCCAGGCGGTGCTCGACAATTCGGTCGATTTCGGCATCACACAGCTTCCGGTGCAAGACAAGAAGCTCGAGGTCGTTCAGATTCACGCCGACGAAGTGCGGCTGCTCGTGCCTCCCGATCACCCTCTTGCCCAGAACAAGGGCGTGCGCGCGGATGAGATTTCCGAATACCCCTTGCTTTTGCCTAAGGGCGGGCGCACCCGCACCCGCATCAACGAGCTGCTCGAGGACTACGAAGAAGATCTGAAAATTTCAATGGAGCTCGAGTCGAGCGAGATGCTCAAACAATTCATCGTCGCCGGGCTGGGCGTCGGCTTCATGGCCGTCGCGCACGCCAAGGAAGAAATCGCCGAGGGTGAGCTCGTTGCGATTCGACTCGAGCCCTTGCCCATGATCCGGACCGTCGGTTTGATATATCGTAAAGACAAAGCGCTCTCGCGCGCCGCCCTGGGCTTCATCGAAGCCATCGCGGACTTCGCGCGGCAGAGCGAAGCCAAGGCGGCGGAGAGCCGCAACCGTGAGAGGTCGGGTCCGGTGCGCAAAACGAAGGCGTCATGAAGTGGGTCGTCCGTACTTCGGCTGTCCGCGTCGCCACCCGCGAGGGCGAGCGGGTCTACCGTTCGCTCGATGAGCTTCCGCAACCTCTGCAAACCAAGGCGCGCGCTTCTCTGGAAGGGCCCAACGCCCGGACCATTCTGATCGCGAATCAAGAAGCCTACAATCGCATCTCGCGGGATATCGGCGACCTGCCGCCCGAGATGCAGCGGCTGCGGCCGTCCGTGCTGCGTCAGAGCTCGGAAAAGGCGCGCAAGTCGATGCGCGGCTCCGATCTCGAGTGGAAGATCCTGCTATTCGGCGGCCTAGCTTCGATTCTGGGGTTCTGGGGGTTCTGGCTTTGGGCCCTCAAAAGCGGTATGTAGTGAATCCGGAAAGCAGCTTGGGATAGAAGTCGGTCGACTTCTGCGGCATCACTCCCCCTGAAAACGAAATCTCGGCGACATCCTTCACGTTCACGGGACGCAGGAGGAAGGCGGTCTGGGCGCGGCCTTCGCGCACTTCCGCCACGGCCGCCCCGAGGCCGCGGATGTAGCGGATGCCTTTGAGCTCCCGAACGTCTTCCTCGCTGACGCCAAGAGCCTCGCCCAACAGCGCCTGGTGCAGGATGACGACATCGAGGCGCTTTTCGATCTCGTTCTTGTCGGCCAACAAGTCGGCGAGCGCGCCGAGTTTCGGCGAGAAAAGATACGCCGCCGGATCGCCGGCGAATACTCCGCCAATGACCGAGCGGTCGGCCGGCGCCGCGTCCAACGCCGCTTGCAGCTCAGCCTCCGAGCCGAGCTTCGTCACTTCGAAGGCGTAACTCGCGCGTTTGAGGAAGGTCTCCGAACGGAAGCCCTCGATCCCGTCGAGAACGCGGTGCGTCGCCAGCACGACCAGCCCTTCCGAGCTCATGTTGACCAGCGTCAGCATCACGCGCGACGCGCCCTCGATCTCCGGATGCTCGCGGGCGTAGGCGAGAGCGGTCTCGTAGCGGTGATGGCCGTCGGCGATCAACAGCTTGTTCGCCGCCAACAGGCCGCCGATTTCATCGATGCGGTCCGGATCGTCCAGCCGCCAAACGCGATGGAGCACCCCCTCTTCCTCGGCCTCCATCAGCGGCGGTCCCGCGGTCGCCTCGTCGAGCAGCGCGTCGACGCGTCGCTCCGGATCGTCGTAGAGGAAGAAGAGTTGGCCGAAGTACGCTTTGGTCGCGTCGGTGAGGCGGAGACGGTCGACCTTCGGCCCGCGGTGAGTCAACTCGTGACGGTGAACCACGCGCGCTTCGTAATCCTCGACCTCCGCGAGGGCGATAAACCCTTTGCGGACGATCCGCTCGCCGGTTTCAGGGTGAGCGAATTGTTGGGAGTAGGGGTAATAAGCGGGCCGCGTGTCCTGGGCGAGGATGCCCTCGGCGATCCACTGGTCGAGCAGCGCGGCGGCGCGTGAATATACGTTCTGGCCGCCGTTGTCGCCCGGCTGCTCCTTGCCCTTGATGAGGCGGACAAAGTTGTAGGGGCTCGCCGCCAGGTAAGCCTCGCGCAGCTCGTCCGGGATCTTGTCGTAGGGCTGGGTGACAAGGCTCGAGGCGACGCCCGCCTTGGCGGTGTAGCGGTAGGGCCGGAAGGGATGGATCTTCGCCATGGCCCACCAGGATAGCCGGACGCCCGCCGTGGACGCACATTTTGCCGCGGCCGCAGCGTCCGGCCTCGTTTAGCTCTAGCTCTGCGACTTGGCCAGGGCTTGATCCAGGTCCCAGAGGATGTCGTCGATGTCTTCGAGACCCACCGACAGGCGCACCATGTCGGGCGTCACGCCGGCTTCGGCCTGCTGCTCGGCGGAAAGCTGTTCGTGAGTTGTGGACGAAGGATGGATGATCAGGCTCTTGGCGTCGCCGACATTCGCCAAGTGCGAGAAGAGCTCTACGCTGTCGATGAGCTTGCGTCCCGCGTCATTGCCGCCCTTGACGCCGAATGTGAAGACCGCGCCCGCGCCCTTGGGCAAGTACTTTTGAGCCAAGTCATAGAATGGGCTCGATTTCAGGCCGGCATGATTCACCCAGTTCACGGCGTCATGGCCTTCCAGGTGCTTTGCAACGGCCATTGCGTTGGCGCAATGGCGATCCATGCGCATCGGCAGCGTTTCGAGGCCCTGGAGGAACAGGAACGAGTTCATCGGCGCCTGGCATGGCCCGAGGTCGCGCAGACCCTCGACGCGCGTCTTGATGATGAACGCCATTTCGCCGAACGTCTCGCTGAACTTGAGGCCGTGATAGCCGGGGCTGGGCTCGGTGATCTGCGGGAACTTGCCGCTGCCGGCCCAATCGAACTTGCCCGAGTCGACGATCATGCCGCCGATCGCCGTGCCGTGGCCGCCAATGAACTTCGTCGTCGAGTGCACCACGATATCCGCCCCGTATTCGATCGGACGGCACAGGTAGGGCGTCGCGAAGGTGTTGTCGATGACGAGCGGCACGCCGGCCTCATGGGCGACCTTCGCGACGGCTTCGATGTCGACGATGTTCATCCGCGGGTTCGAGATCGTCTCGATGAAAATGAGCTTCGTCTTCGGCGTCAGGGCCTTACGAAAGTTTTCGGGATCGTCCGGGTTGACGAAGATCGCGTTGTAGCCGAAGCGCCTGAACGTCGTGTCGAACTGCGTGTACGTTCCCCCATAGAGCGTCGACGACGAAATGAAGTCGTCCCCCGACTCGCACAGGCCGGAGATCGTCAACAACTGAGCGCCCTGACCCGACGAGGTCGCGAGGCCGCCGATGCCTCCTTCGAGCGAGGCGACCCGTTCCTCGAACACGCCCGTCGTCGGATTCATGATGCGCGTGTAGATGTTGCCGAAGCGGCGCAGCCCGAACAGATCGGCGGCGTGCTCGGAATCTTCGAACACGTACGACGTGGTCTGGTAGATCGGCACGGCGCGCGCGCCGCTTTCGTCGGGCTTCTGCCCCGCGTGCAGGCAGCGAGTCATGAACCCAAATTCGCGTTCGGGGGTGTTGTTGTCGTCAGGCATGGTTTCGAAAGGTTATCACAGCGGATCGAGGCGCCTCCAAAGAAGTCCTCCGCCTGTAGACTGCGCGGCGAGAGGCCATTTCCCGACACAAAAAATCCGGCCAGGACGAAAACGCGTGTCGATCGCCCGCACCCCGTGCGACGCTTGTGCATCCAATAGAATGGGGTTTCGCTCTCGACAGGAGACAGTACGGAAAAGATGTATAACGTTGTAATCATCGGTTCGGGGTGCGCCGGCAACACGGCGGCCATTTATGCCGCCCGGGCCAATTTGGAGCCGCTGGTCATCGAGGGGCTGGAGGCCGGCGGGCAGCTTTCCATGACGACCGAAGTCGAAAATTTCCCCGGATTCCCGGACGGCATCATGGGGCCTGAGCTCGTCGAGAACATGAAGAAGCAGGCGCAGCGGTTCGGCGCTGAGTTCAAGCCCGGCAATGTCACCAAGGTCGACCTCTCGCAGCGGCCGTTCAAGCTGTGGGTCGAGGATGCGGAGATCGAGACCAAGGCGCTGATCGTGGCCTCGGGAGCTTCGGCGCGCTGGCTCGGCATCCCTTCCGAGAAAAAGCTCATCGGCCACGGCGTCAGCTCGTGCGCCACTTGCGACGGCTTCTTCTTTCGCGGCCAGCCGGTCACCGTCGTCGGCGGCGGCGACTCGGCGATGGAGGAGGCGACCTTCTTGACCAAGTTCGCCTCCGAGGTTGCGATCGTGCACCGCCGCGAGGAGTTCCGTGCGTCGAAAATCATGCTCGACCGCGCCCGCGCCAACGGCAAGATCAAGTGGATCACGCCGGCGGCCGTCGAAGAAGTGCTCGACGTTACGGAGAAGGAGGTGAAGGCCGTCCGCCTCAAGAACCTCGAGACCGGCCAGACCTGGCTCCATGAGACGGCCGCGCTGTTCCTGGCGATCGGCCATATCCCCAACACCAAGATTTTCCAGGGTCAAATCGAGCTCGACAAGGCCGGCTACCTGGTCTCGCATGGCGGCGCCAGGACGAGCGTCGAGGGCGTCTTCCATGCCGGCGACGTCGAAGACACGGTCTATCGCCAAGCCGTCACCGCCGCGGGGGCGGGTTGCAAGGCGGCGATTGAAACCGAACGCTGGCTCGCCGAACAAGAGTAAGGCGCCGGTCGAACAGGTGATGGGAAAGGGGGCGCAGAGCCGGTCGGAAGTCGAGGTCGCGCGAGACTCGAGAACCGGGGCCACGGTGCGGCGGATGACGAGTCATCCGTCGATCAACCATCCGTCCTACTTTCTCAACACGTCGTTCACCGCGGACCAGTCGGCGCTGATCTTTACGTCCTATCGCAGCGGTTCGGCGCAACTGTTCGAAGCCGCCTATCCCGACGGGCCGATTCGTCAATTGACCGACGGGGACGCGATCCATCCGTTTTCGCCTACCCTTTCGCCGTCGGGCGAGGTCATCTTCGTGCGCTCAGGCGCCGTCTGGTCGCTCGACCGCGATTCGCTCGACGAACGGCTCGTGGCGGACTTCGGCGGCCAACTCGGCGAATGCTCATTGAGCCCGGACGGCGAATGGCTCACCGCCGCCTGCCGCGCCGATTCCGGCTGGGGCGTCGCCGTCGGGCGGATGGACGGCTCGGAAAAGGCGGTTCACCCGTTCCCGCGCACGATCATTCATCCGCAGTTTCACCCGCTCGAACCCGAATGGATCGAGTTCGCAGGCGACCCCGCTCCCCGGATGCATCGCATCCGGCGCGACGGCGGGGGCCTGGAGTGCCTGTACGAGCACGGCAACGATGAGTTCGTCGTGCACGAGACGTTCTTGGGCGCAACGGGCGACCTCGTCTTCACCGTCTGGCCGTTCGCGCTCAAGCGAATGGACTGGACGACCCGGGAGATCGCGACGATCGCCGAGTTCAACGCCTGGCACATCACGCCCGACCGCGCCGGCCGCCGCATCCTGTGCGATACCGTTCACCCGGACATCGGCCTGCAATTGGTCGACGTTGCGACGGGCGAGCGCTCAACGATCTGCTATCCGGAAGCCTCGAGCGGCGGCTCGCAGTGGAAGACCTCGCGCTACGCCGTCGCGGCGGATTGGGAGGCTGCGCGCGCGGCGGCGGAGAAGAGCAAGTCATTGAGCTGGATGGAGATGGCGGCTGACACGGTGTATGGCCCGCAATGGACGCACCCGCACCCTTCGTTTTCACCGGATGAGAAATTGGCGGCGTTCGCCGGCGACAAGACCGGCCACGCTCAGGTTTACGTCGTCGAAATCCCGACCTACCAGGCGTCGGCGTAGCGGTAGCCGTAGGGGTCGGCGCCCGCTTCAATCACGCCGTTCGGCAGCATCTTGAGGGCGGTCGGCGCCGATCCGGAATCCCACCGGCTGCGGCGTTCGATCTCGTGACCGCGCTCGAGCAGCTCTTCGAGCACGCTCTCGGGGATACGTTCGTCGAGCAGCAACAGGTTGGGGTCCATGGCGTGGTCGTCGAAGCTCGCCACCAGGTGCCGCGTCTGAATGCGCGGCGCCTCGACCGCAGCCTCGGGGTTGAAGCCGAACAGCATCGACGCCAGCAGCACTTGCAGCAGCGCCTGATCCTGCTGATCGCCGCCGGGCGTCGAAAGCGTCATATACGGTTTGCCCCGGTGCGTCACGATGGTGGGCGTCAGCGTGATCCGCGGGCGCTTGCCGGGTTCGACCACGTTGGGGTGGTTGGGAATCATTAAAAAGCTTTGCGCGCGCTGCGTCAGGGGGACGCCGGTGTCGCCTGCGATCACCGACGGCATCCAAGCGCCCGACGGCGTGGCGGAGAACATCCAGCCCGCCTCGTCCATCACATTGAGACAGGTCGTGTCATGCGACGCCAGCGCATCGGTCAGCGGCCGAAGCTGTCCGGCGTAAATCGAAGGGTGCGGCGGCACTCCGTCTCCGAACTTGCCCGGCCGGAATTCCTTCGACGCCTCGTTAGGCTTGATGAGCTCGCGCCGTTCGGCCGCATATTCCTTCGTCATCAACGCCTTCGGCACGTCGAAGAACTTGGGGTCGGCGTACCAGGTGTCGCGGTCGGCGTAGGCAAGCTTGAGAGCTTCGGTCATGTAGTGGACATAGTCGGCCGAGTTCCAGCCGAACTCGCGCATCGGATAGCCCTCGAGAATGTTGAGGGCTTCGATCATCACGCCGCCTTGGGTCCAGAAGCCGCCCTTGTAAACCTCATAGCCGTTGTACGAGGTCTCGAGCGGCTCTTCGACTTCGAGGTGAAACGCCGCCATATCCTCGTAGCGCAGCAAGCCGCCGTTGGCCTTCACGAAGTCGCCGATCTTGTGGGCGATCTCGCCGCGGTAGAAGTAGTCCCGGACGGCTTCGATGCCCTGTTCGCGGCTCTTGCCGGCGGCCAGCGCTTTCTGTTCGGCCGCGATCATGCCGCGGATCGTGCGGGCCAGGTCCGGTTGACGGAAGATGTCGCCCGGCCGCGGGATCATGCCCCCGGGGGCGAACACCGCCTGGGATGTCGGAAATTGGTTCAGAAAGCGGGTGGCGGCGGCGATCGACCGCGTCCGCATCTCGTCGATCGGATAGCCGTCGGCTTTTTCGAGCGCGGGTTGAATCACCTGCTCGAACGACATCGTGCCGAACTGCTTGAGGGCGAGCAAGCCCGCATCGACCATCCCGGGCGTTAGCGCAGGCAAGATGCCGTAGGAAGGGATCGGCCCGCTCGTCCGTCCGCGGCGTCGCGATTCCTGTTCGAATTCCGGATCGGTCCGCCGGGACAAGAAGTACTCGCGCGTCATCAGCTTCGGCGCGATTCCAACGCCGGCGATCGAAAAGACCTTGCCTTCCGGCGTCCGAATCAGGATCGGAGCTTCACCGCCGAAGCCGAAGTGCGAAAACTCGGTCACCGAACCGGTGAACAGCGACGCGACGCCGGCATCGATCGCCGTCCCGCCCGCGTGCATCATTCTCAACGACGCTTCGGTGGCGAAGGGCGTGCCGCCGGCCACCGCGCCTTGGTCGCCGCGCACGACCGGTCGAATGACCTGCCAGCGCAAGGCCTCGCGCTGTTGCTTCAGCCGCTCCGCACTCGACTGAGCAAACAGCAACGGGATGCCCAAAGCGAGGATCGTGCCAACGACCCAGATCGGTTGTGCGCGGAAGGCGGATCTCATGGGTAGGGGTCCCTCTCGGGTGCTGTCATGATATCAGCCGAGCAGCCGGTATCCCCGCCCTTTCCGTCGCCCCGCGATCGTACGTCGGCCGAACTGAGGGGTTTCCCTTGGAATCAAGCGCCGATTCGCCCCATCATCCGACTCCACGGTGATATTCAGCCCTAAACCCCACAGGCATAGTCGCATACTCCGACGCCGTAGGCTACTATTCGTTTGACATGGTACTAAAGGTACTGTAGCCTTTGAGTACGAAAGTACTATTGAAGACGCAAAGTACGTCTTCGGCTAGGGGGCTATCTCGGAGGGCCGCAGGTCGACTGGGAGGCGTTCCCGCCGAATTAATCGGCATAGGAGCTGTCTATTTCATGATGCATTCAAGTACCCCAAGTACTCATACCCCGGCTGGCAGCGCGCGTATACGGCGCCTTGCCGGCATGAACGTGTTTTGCGGGCAAGACGAAGCCGCCTTGCGCTCGACTCTGGCTGATTTGAAGGCCGATCTCGAGCAAGTGAATCGCATGATCCGGGTCTTGGAGTGGGCCAACGCACGGCCCGCTGGGCAAGGCTTAAACGCGGCGGATTGAGCGAAAGGAAATCGATCCGTTATGCTTGAGGCTCCTGGCGGTGACCGCATCGACAGGGGCCTTTTCATATGCGGCAAGTCACTCTGAACCGACCCGGCGAATTCGAAGCGGGAAGCGCCGGCATCCCCAAACCGGGTCCCGGGGAGGCTTTGGTCCGCGTTCGCCGCATCGGAGTCTGCGGCACGGACCTCCACGCCTTCGCCGGGCGCCAACCCTTCTTCAGTTATCCCCGCATTCTTGGACATGAGCTTGGGGTGGAAGTGCTCGAGGCGCCCGAGAACGAATTCGGCGTCCGCGCCGGAGACCATTGCGCTGTCGAGCCTTACGTCAACAACCCAGCGAGCCATGCGAGCCGGTTGGGCCGTCCGAACTGCTGCGAAGAGCTGCAAGTGCTCGGAGTTCACGTCGACGGCGGCATGCGCGGAGTCATCTCCGTCCCGGTAAGGCTGTTGCACAAGTCCGACAAGCTCAGCTTCGAGCAATTGGCGCTGGTCGAGACGCTGGGCATCGGCCAACACGCGGTCGAGCGCAGCGGCATCGGAGAGGGACGCGAGGCGCTGGTGATCGGCGCCGGGCCGATCGGGCTGGCGGCGACGCAGTTTTTGCTGGCCGCGGGTGCGAAGCCCGTGTCGCTCGACATCAGCCCCGAGCGCCGCGAGTTCGTCGCGGGACTGGGCGTCGAGGCAGTGGACAACGTCGGGGACCGCCTTTTCGATTTCGTCTTCGATGCCACGGGCAGCAAGGCCTCGATGGAGAAGTCGTTCGACTATTGCGCCCACGGCGCACGGCTGGTTTTCATCGGTCTTATCCAAGACCGCATCTCGTTCGACGACCCGTCCTTCCACCGCAAAGAGCTCACCCTGATGTCGAGCCGCAACAGCGCGCACGCCTTCCCCCGCATCATCGAGATGATCGAACAGGGCCGCATCGACACCGGTCCGTGGGTCAACCAACGCCTGCTGCTCAAGGATGTCGTAACCGATTTCGTGGGCCTGCGGCAGAAGCCGGATCTGGTCAAGGCCGTCATCGAGGTCGAAGACAGCGACGCTTGACGAGCGAAACAATCGCAGCGCCCGGTTCCTCTACCGGATGTGAAGTTCAGCGCCCGCACCACCGTTTTTCTCGCAGTCCTGGCATCGGCCGCATGCAGTCCTTTGCATGAGACCCGAAATCAAAGGGAGGGTCAAGACCGCAATATCGAGGCGTCGGTCGCCCAACCGGACGACTTTCTTTACCGCCAAATCGAGTTTGACGGCGCCGTCCAGCGCGTGTTCGGCAAGTGTGCGTTCGAGGTGACCGATGAGACGTCCGGCTTTTTTGACGAGTCCCTGCTCGTTTTGTGCACTACCGAACCGACCGCCGAAAACGGCGGTTTCGTTCCGCCCACTCTTCATGCCGGCGATCACCTGCACTTGAAGGGGGACATCCGCGAGATGACCCGCAAAGAGTACGAATACAAGACCGCCGCAACGGTTCCAACGGACGACTTCGGCGCTCGCGAAACGCGTCCGACCCTGTGGGCCGACAGCTTCGAGATCATCCCCAAGAAGCCCTCCGGCAGCTAGTCAGCCGTTCGAGTGCGACGCCTAGGAGCGAAACGCCTAAGAACGAAACTGGGCGTAGGGATCCCACTGCGGCTTGCGATGGTCGGCCGGGACCGCATCCAGAGCCGCGCGCAACTTCGCGCGCGCCGCCTCCGCTTCAGGCGATCCTGCCCCCTTCGCAATAGGGTTCTGCTCGAGCACATCGTTCGGAACGTCGTACAGCCGGCCGTCATCGTAGAGCTTGAAGCGCTTCGTGCGAGCCCACAGGCTCAATTCCGGAAAGCGCTCCTTGCCCCAGCCCGGCTTGGGGTCGTGCCAGCAAATGATGATGTCCTTGGGATGACCTTCGAGGCCGTGAAGCTGCGGAACGAAGCTCACGCCGTCGATCGTCCTACCCTCCGGCGGCGTCCCGCCGCCGATCTCGGCCAGCGTGGGAAAGAAGTCAGTCGAGTCGATCAGATCGTCGTTGACGGTTCCGGCCGGCGTCGTGCCCTTCCAGTTGGCGATCAGAGGCACATGCGTACCGGCGTCGGTGGGCTCGCCCTTGCCGCCCTTGACGACCTTGTCGCCCATCATCGATGTGACTTCCAGCGGCGTTCCGTTGTCGCCGAAGAAGAGGATCAGCGTGTTCTCGCGAATGCCCAGCTCGTCCACTTTCGCAACCAGCCGCCCCACGACTTCATCCATGTACTCGACCATGTCGCCGAAGTTGTCTTTCGCCGAGGACGCGAGCCGGTCGCCGGTCTCCCAAGTCTTGCTATGCGGCGTCGGGTTGAACGGGCCGTGCGTCAGAGCCATCGGGTAGTAGACGAAGAACGGTTCGTCCTTGTGGCGCTCCATGAAGCCGTTGATGTGCTCCTCGTACAGATCGGGGCCGTACTTGCCCTTGGCGTTCTCCACGAGCTGACCGTTGTCGATGATCGTGGGGTCGGCGTACCGCGAGCCCTTTTCCTCGGTGTGCCGCGCGTGCCACACGAACCAATCGTCGAAGCCGGCGTCTTCCGGGCGCATGCCCAGGCCGCGGAACTCAGGCTCGAAGTCGGGCGGGTTATAGCTCCAGAGCTGCCACTTGCCCGAGATGCAGGTCTTGTAGCCCGCCTTCGACATCATGTGCCCGAACGTCCGCTCGTGCGGATCGAGCACGCCGAACGCCTTCCAGTTGCGGAAATTGTACTCCCCGGTCATGAGCTCCACCCGCGTCGGGGTGCAGAGCGGCTGAGCGTAGCCGTTGTCGAAGCGGATTCCCTCCGCGGCCAGGCGATCGAGATGCGGCGTCTTGTATGACGTTCCGCCGTAGCAGCCGAGCGTCTCGTAGCCCAGGTCGTCGGCCAAGATCAGGATGATGTTCGGCTTGCGGGCGGCGGCCTCGGGTTGTTCGGCAGGCTCTGAACCGCAGCCTGACAGCGCCGCGGCGAAGCCGACTGCGGCAGTCTCGAGGAAACGTCGACGATCGAGCATGTCGACCATCATACGAGAGCGTCCGACGGCGGCGCTCAGACGTTGATCTTGTTCAATCCGTTGTGAGCCGCGACCTTGTAGGCCTCCGCGAAGGTGGGGAAATTGAACACGGCGTCGCGGAAGTATTCAACCGAGCCGTCGTGATCGAGCACCGCTTGGCCGATGTGGACGATGTCGGTCGCCGAGGGTCCCAGCACGTGAACGGCGAGCAGCTTCAGCGTCTCGCGGTGAAACAACAGCTTGAGGATTCCATTGCGGCCGCCGGAGATCTGCACCCGCGATAACTCACAGAAGCGCGCGATGCCCGTCTCGTAGGGCACCGACTTTTCAGTCAATTCCTCCTCGGTCGGCCCAATCATCGAGATCTCGGGAATCGTGTAGATGCCGTAAGGCAAGCGCGTTCCGATCTTGCCGGCCGGCGCGCCGAACGCATGCTGCGCGGCGATGCGTCCCTGTTCCATCGAGGTCGATGCCAGCGCGGGAAATCCAATGATGTCGCCGACGGCGTAGATGTGGTCCACCGCTGTCTGGAAATGGCCGTTGACCTGCAGCCGTCCGCGGTCGTCGGCCGCTAGGCCGACCGCTTCCAGGTTGAGAGCGGCCGAGGCGCCGACGCGGCCCGCGGCGAGCATCATCGAATCGCTCTTGAATTGCTTGCCGCTCTTGGTGCGGACCAGCACCTTGTCCTCGTTCGTCTTGGTGACCGAGTCCACTTCTTCGCCGAAACGCAGAGTGATGCCGTCTTCGCGCATCTGGTAGTAGAAGTCGTCCTCGATCTCGTCGTCGACAAAGTCGAGGGGCCGGTTGCGACGGTCAATCAACGTCACCTGCACGCCGAGCGTTCGGAATATCGTGGCGTACTCGCAACCGACGATGCCTGCGCCGACGAAGATCATGCTGCGCGGGATCTCTTTGAGCTTCAGCAGGCCGTCGGAGTCGATGATGCTGTGGTCGTCAAACTCGAAGCCGTCGGGCCGCGTCGGCCGCGAGCCGACCGCGATGACGATCTTGTCCGCCTTCAACAAGCGGGTTCCGTCTTCTTCGGCGACTTCGATGGTGTAGGGGTCGATGAATCGAGCCGTGCCCGCCGCCACATCGACATAGTTGCGAATCAACTGGTCGCGCACGATGTCGACTTCTCTCTCGATGACCCGCTGGGTTCGAAAGTTCAGATCCTCCATCGTGATCCGCTCTTTCACGCGGTAGGCGGCCCCGTAGACTTCCCGCACACGCGTGCCGGCCAGGTATGCCGCCGCCTCCCGCAAAGTCTTACTGGGGATTGTTCCGCGATGCAGGGATGTGCCGCCCACCGAGAAGTTGCGCTCGACGATGGCGGCGCGCTTTCCGAGCTTGGAGGCGGCGATCGCGGCCTTCTGCCCAGCCGGACCGCTGCCGATCACGACGAGATCGTATTCGGACATAGATGAAGCCCCCATTGTAGTGAAGGCCCTCGCTCACCCCGGTCGCCCCGGCCGGGAACCTTCAACCCTGCTGCAACTCGGCGACGGACGTTCCCGTGTAGATGCGCCGAATGATCGCTTCGATCGACTCTTCCTCGATGTAGATGTCGCGGACGTCGACAGCCGCCACAACGCGCCGGATGACCTCTCCCGTCGAATGGTCGTCGCGGTCGAAAACGAGCCGATAGGTCAGGTCGTCGTCGCGCCGGCAAGCGACGTTCTCCATGCCGAGCGCTTCGAGTTGCGCGCCCTGCCCGACGTCCTTGAGCTCAAAGCGCACCTGCGTCTGACGCCACAACATGCGCTTGAGCTCCTGTAGCGGGCCGTCGAACAGGATGCGCCCCTTGTCGACGATCATCAGCCGGTCGCACAACTCCTCGATATCGGCGAGATCGTGCGTCGTCAACAGCATCGTGACGCCGAACTCGTCGTTGATCTCGCGCAGGAATCGTCGAATGGATTCCTTGGCGATCAGGTCGAGACCGATCGTGGGTTCGTCGAGAAACAGCAGCGGCGGGTTGTGCAGCAGGGCGGCCGCGACGTCGCAGCGCATGCGTTGGCCCAGGCTAAGCTTGCGGACGGGCTGTTGCAGGAAGCTGCCGAGCTCGAGGATCTCGTCGAAGCGGGCCAGGCGCGCCTTGTAGTCGGCGTCCGAAACTTCGTAGATCTCCTTGAGCAAACGGAACGACTCGACCACCGGAATATCCCACCAGAGCTGCGTGCGCTGGCCGAACACGGCCCCGATCGTGCGGGTGTACGCCATGCGCTGGCGGTAGGGGATCAGGCCGTTCGCGGTCACCTCGCCCGACGTGGGGGTGAGAATGCCCGTCAGCATCTTCACGGAGGTGGATTTGCCCGCGCCGTTCGGGCCGATGTACCCGACCATCTCCCCCGGTTCGACGACGAAAGAGATGCCGTCCACGGCGCGCAGAGTGGAGTAGTCGCGGTCGAACAGATCGCGAACCGCGCCCGACAATCCTTCCCGGCGAGTCGACGAACGAAACTCCTTCACCAAATTGACTGCTTCGATTCTTCCGAGCATCGCCGCCCATCGGCCATTCTATCGAAGCGGCCGCGTCGACCCGCGTGCGAGGCTTGCCGCGGCGACGGCGGCTGATCGTTATCGATCAAGACCCATCTCCTTGATTCGATATCCCGATTCGCGTACGATGACAGCGCTCGAAGGCCGAACGCTCAAGCCAAAGGAACCGAGATGAAACGAATCGCCGCCTTGCTCGCCGTCGCCTGCTGCGCCGCCATGATCTGCTGGGGCCAAGTCAGCTTACAGGCGCCCGAAATCAACGCCGAAACCGAAGACGGCGCCATGATCGCCGAAGCCGCATCGGCCGCCGACACCCAGACCAAGATCGGCATCCTCGAAAAATTCGTCAACCAGTTCCCGGACAGCAAGTACATCGGCTATGCGCTGTTGCAGCTCCAGAACGCCTACGTCGAGACGAAACAAAACGAGAAGACCGTCGAAGCGGGCAAGCGCCTGATCGAGTTGGCTCCGGACAACATCGAGGTGCGCCACAACACCAACCAGGCCCTGGTCGCATTGCAGCGCTGGGACGAGCTGTATCCCATGCTCGTCGAGACCAAGCCTCTAGCCGAGAAGGTCGCTTCGGCCCCGAAGCCCGCGGACGCCGACGCAGGCACGTGGCAGGGGCAGGTCGACTACGCCTCCGGCGTCAGCCAATACGTCGAATGGGCGATGAACGCCGCGATGACGCAGCAGGCCGATCCGAAGCAAAAGGTTCGCTGGCTGGACGTGCTCCGCGAGAACTACCCCGACGGCGAATACGCCAAGGGCCTCACGGCGCAGTACGTGGCCGCCTACCAACAGCAAGGGGACATCACCAAGGCCGTCGAATGGGCCCAGAAGGCTGTCGATGACGGCGCTGTCGACGAAACATACGAATACCTGCTCGCCGAAGGCGCATTGAACAACCAGGACAACGCGGCGGCGAAGGAACATGCCGAGAAGGCGCTGTCGATCCTCGCAGCCAAGGAAAAGCCCGCCAACATCAGCGAGGAGCAGTGGGCGGCGCAAAAGGCCAGGATGGAGGCATACGCCAAGTTCGACCTTGGTCGCGCCTGGGTGGCCGGCAACACCAAAGATGACTTCCGCACCGCGCGCGCGTCTCTGCTCGAGTCCGTCGACGTGCTCAAGGCTGAAGGCGGTCCCCGCTATGAGGTGCTCGCCTACCTGCTGGGCGTCTGCTACGTGCAACTCGACATCCGCGGCGACAACATCCAAAAAGCGCTGTTCTGGATGACGGAAGCCGCCAATTCCGAGGGGCCCTACCAAGCTCAGGCGAAGGAAGCGCTCACGAAGATCAAGGCGGCGATGTAGCGCAAGGCGGGCGAGACGGCGCGCGCATCCGAGCCCGCGCCGCGATACCCTGGCCTTTCATGCGCATTCTGGTCCCGAACCTCGGCTCGACGTCTCTCAAATACCAGCTCATCGAGTTTCCCGGCGAGCGCGTGTTGGCGAAGGGGTGTCTGGAGCGCATCGGACGCCCACTCGGTGACGCGGCGTCTTATCGAGAGGCGATCGAAAAGACGCTGGCGGCGGGAGAGGCGCCCGACGGCGTGGGATTCAAAGCCGTTCATGCGGGGCCGCACTACCGCGGAACGTTTCGCGTCGACGACGGTCTGCTGGCCGCCCTCCGCGAATACGAACCGGCCGCGCCGCTGCACAACGGCATCTACCTCTCGGGCATCGGCGTTTTCCACGAGTTGAGGCCCGACCTGCCGCTGGTCGCCGTCCTCGAAACAGGATTCCATCGCACGATCCCCGAGCACGCCGCCATCTACGGCGTGCCCCAGGCGTGGCGCCGGGAATATGGCATACAGCGCTACGGCTTCCACGGCGCCTCGCACCGCTACATCAGCGGCCGCGCGGCGGAATTTTTGGGACGTGACGCCGCCGAGCTGCGCGTCATTTCCTGCCATTTGGGCGGCAGCTCTTCGATTTGCGCAATCAAGGGGGGGCGCTCGGCGGACGTGACCATGGGATTCTCGCCGCAGTCAGGCCTGGAGAACGCCACGCGCCACGGCGATCTCGATCCCTTCGCGGTCCTGTTCCTGATGGATCGCCTCGGCTGGTCGACCGAGCAAGCGCGCGAGCATTTGCTCTGTGAAGGCGGCTTGGCGGGAGTCTCGGGCATCGCCGGCGGCGATCTGCGCGACCTGCAAGCGGCTTCCGAGAAGGGGTCGGAAAGCGCCGCACTGGCGCTCGAGACCTTCGCCTACCAGATCCGCAAGACCATCGGCGCTTATGCGGCCGCGATGGCAGGCGTCGACGCGGTGGTCTTCACGGGCGGCATCGGTGAGAACTCCTCCTGGCTCCGCGCCCGGGCGCTCGAAGGCCTAGGGTTTCTGGGCATCGAGATCGACGTAGCGAAGAACCGCGAAGCCGGCGACCGCGCTGTTTCTCCCGCCGGCGCGGCCGTCGATGTGCTGGTGCTCGCGACGAACGAAGAGATCGTGGTGGCCCGCGAAACCGCCAAACTGCTCCAGGGCTAGCGCTGGACTGGTAGACTCAGAATCAGAACGTCAATGCTCCTGCGATGGGCCGTCCTATGGACGGCGGCGGCGACACTGTTCGCCGCTGACCAGGGGAGAAAGGAAATCCCCGCCGTTTACGCCGGCGGAGTCGTCAACGCCGCCAGCTTTGTCCCTGCTCCGGACAATTTCGTGGCTCCCGGGTCGATCGTCTCGATTTTCGGGGACGATCTAGCCTTGCGCACCCAAGCCGCCGCCGGCGCTCTCGACCGCGGTCGGCTGCCGCGGGAGTTAGGCGGAGTGTCGGTTCGCGTGGGCGGCCAGACCGCGCCGCTGTTTTTCGTTTCGCCGGGGCAGATCAATCTGCAGATTCCTGTTTCGCTCGCCGCCCGGCCCGAACCTTGGCGTGTCGTCGTGGTGCGCGAAGGGCTAAACAGCCCGACGGCGGACGAAGTTTACGTCCATGAAACGGCGCCAGGACTTTTCAACGTGGTCGCGCACGCCGATTTCATGCTGGTCGGCCGCGGCGATCCCGAGGGCGCGTACCCCGCCAGGCCCGGAGAGACCATCATCCTGTTCGGGACCGGCTTCGGGCCGACGGACCCGCCGGTGGTCGAAGGTCAACTGCCAACCTTCATCGCGCCGATCGTGCTGCCGCACCGGATCTTGTTGGCAGGGCGGGAGTTGCCGCCCGAGGCGACCTACTTCATCGGCCAGGCGCCGGGATTCGCCGGCTTACAGCAAGTGAATCTGACGCTGCCGGGCGACCTCCAGTCCAGCGATTACGAAGTGATCGTCGAAGTCGCGGGGGCGGCCAGCCAGCCGGGCGTCTTCATTGCCGTGGATTAAAGTTCACACTTCGCGCGTTTTTCTCGCAACCTGTTCGCTTCTTTCGCGTTTAACCGATGGAAGTGTCGACGTTTTCGGGCCTCCAGTCGAGTCCCGGGGTTAGAATTCATCGTAGGTATCCGGTTATGCGCCTCATTCCCGTTGGTTTGGTTCTTTGCTTGTCCGCCTCCGCATTCGCAGGAGATCCGGACGCGGCTCCGGTCGAGCCGCAGAAGGGGTTTCGCGAGGCGCCGCCGGCTCAAACCACGCTGAAAGAACGGCCGGGGGCCCCGGAGGCGGATGTCGTCATTCCCGTCGGGACTCGGGTGCCGCTGGTCATGCTCAACAGCGTCAGCACCAAACACGCCAGTCCCGACGACTTGGTTTACCTCGAGTCGGTCTATCCCGTGGTCGTGAATAGCCGCATCGTGATACCTCCGGGCACGTACGTATCGGGCCGCGTGACAAGCGTGAAGCGCCCGGGCCGCGTGAAGGGCCGCGGAGAGCTTTATCTCCGCTTCGAGCAAATGATTCTGCCCAACGGGGTCATCCGCGACCTGACCGGCCGGGTCGGCTCGCTCGACGGTCGTTCGCCCGAAGATTTCGACCGCGAAGAGGGCAAGATCTCGAGCGAAGGCAACAAAGGCGGGGATGCTCGGACGATCGGCGAAGCGACCGCGACCGCGGCTTCGGTCGGCACCATCGCCGGCGCGGCCGGCGGCAATTTCGGTCGGGGAATCGGCATCGGAGCCGCGGCTGGAGCGGCGGCGGGATTGATGGGCGTCCTGCTGACGCGCGGGCCGGATGCGGTGCTCGAAAAGGGCACGCAGCTCGACATGGTGCTGGACCGCGACTTGGCTTTCGCCGAGGATGAAGTCACCTTCCAGGACCCCGTGCGCGGCCCTGCTCGCGGCGCCGTTGAGGGCGGCCCCGATCCGAACCGCAACCACAACGAACAAGGCCGCTACGGCGGTCGCTTCCCCCTGTAGATCTCCCGCCAGGCGAAACTCGTGGTAGGATGCGCGGTCGAATGCGCATCTTTCTCACTGGCGTCCTCGCTGCTCTGCTTGCCGCAAGCCTGCCGGCGGCGACCGTTCGCAATCTCGCCGGCACAGGCGTCTCCGGCGCGACGGGCGACGGCGGTCCAGCGGTCGAGGCGCAAGTCGGCAACCCCTACGGCCTGACCATCGGGCCCGACGGCGCGCTCTACGTTTGCGAGATCGACAACCACCGCATCCGCCGCATCGACCTGAAGTCCGGCAAGATTTCGACTTTCGTCGGAAGCGGCGCGATGGGCAATTCCGGCGACGGCGGCCCGGCGACGAAGGCGCTGGTGAACGAGCCGTACGAAGTGCGTTTCGACAAGGCCGGCAACCTTTATTTCGTCGACATGAAGAACGCCAACGTTCGTCGCGTCGACCGCAAGACCGGAATCATCTCCACGGTGGCGGGCACGGGCGAACCCGGCTTTTCGGGCGACGGCGGTCCGGCCGTGAAGGCGCAACTCAATCAGCCGCATTCGATCGCTCTCGATCCCCAAGGCGACATCTATATCGCCGACATTCACAACAACCGCATTCGCCGCGTCGACCGCAAGACGGGCCGCATCAGCACGTTCTCGGGCACTGGCGAGAAATCGACCGCGCCGGACGGCTCCAGCGTCAAAGGCGCAGCGCTCAACGAGCCGCGTGCGATCGTGTTCGACGCCAAGGGCGACATGTACTTGGCCCTGCGCAACGGCAACGCCGTTTACCGCATCGACATGAGGAAGCTGACGCTGCACCATATCGCGGGCACCGGCGAGAAGGGCTACGACGGCGACGGCGGGCCGGCCAAGCTCGCGAAGCTTTCCGGCCCCAAGGGCATCGACGTGAGCCCGGACGGCGCCGTTCTCATCGCCGATACCGAGAGCCACACGATTCGCCGCATCGACTTGGCGTCGGGCATGATCACGACCGTCCTAGGCGACGGAACGCGACACGACGGACCGGTCGGCGATCCGCTGAAATGCGGGCTGGCGCGACCGCATGGAATCGACGTCGACTCAAACGGCGTGCTCTACGTCAGCGACAGCGAAAATCACCGCGTGCGGATCCTCAAATAGCCGCGCCATGGAAATAGCCGCTTCGCCGTTGTCGCCGCGGGGCTGCGGCGCCCGTGGACGCTATTGCTTGCCGGCGAGTCGCCGCGCCAATTCCAAATTGTGCTGGATGCGGGGCTCGTCGGGCATCCAGCGCGCGGCCTTCTCGAGCGCTTCGACGGCCGCCTGGTAGTCGCCCTGCTGGATGGAGATCGTCGCCATGTCGTGGGCGGCGATGGCGGCCTCGCGGTGGAGCCGGGGACCAGGAGCGAATTTCTCGATCATGGGCGTCAGTGCGACGAAGATGCGGTTGACGTTGATGTCCGGCGTCGGAGTCACGAACGATTGATAGAAGGCGACCTGGATGTTCAGCAGAGCGCACGGCACGACGATGATCCAAGCGGCGGCGCGCCACTTGTTCCAGTCGAGCCCGCGCGTCCACAACGCCGCGAAGCCCAGGAAGGCGGCGATCATCCAGAGCGGCATGAAGTCTTGCGAGTAGCGCCGGCTGGCGGCGGCGAACGTCAGCACGAACAGGAACAGCGCCGCGCCGCCGAGCAGCGACAGGCCGGCGGCGGTGCGCAGCGACGCAGCGACGTCTTCGCGCTCGCGCAGCCAAGTCGCTGCGAACAAGCCCAGCAGCACAAACGGGCTGCCGAGAATGATCGACGACATCGCCTCCGCACGTGTGACATGGACGACCGGCGGATTGCCGACATGTTCGATGTAAGGGAAGTCCGAGCTGAGCTTCGGCAGCGAGAACAGGTAGTGGCCAAGACTCTCGGGAATGGCGTCGAAGCGGATCGCCTTGCCTGCAGGGTTCGCGACGCTCTCGGGTTTGTATTGCAGCCCGAAGTTGGTCGGCGAGCCGAAGCGCGCCTGGTTGAGCGCCATCGTGGCCCCGCCGGCCGCCAAGACCGGCAGGCTGAAGAGCGCCAGGGCCAAGACCGTTCTGCTGGGCGCGGACTTGCGCAGCCAATCGAGCGCCGCGAAGGCGAGGAAGAAGGGCACAGCGTCGACGAACGTCGTGGCGCGCGCGAGCGCCGCCAAGGCGACAAACGCCCCCGAGGCCAGCGCCCAGTGCAGCTCGCCTACATCGCTATATCGCAAATAGGCGTAGAAGGCGCACAGGATCATCAGCGCCGCAACGCCGATGCTTTCGCTGTAGACCGTGCCGCGAATGGTGATCAGGATGTTCGGCGTCGCCAAAGCGAACGCCGCCAGGAACCAGAAGCACGCCTGCTTCGGAAGCTTCGGAAAATGCCGGCGCCGCAGCAGCAGAACGCACGCAAGGAACACCAATGAGGAGAGCCATCCGGTGAGCAGGCAGGCGACGCGGTCGGACAGATGCAGGCCGACCGTCCGCGCGGCCAGGTGAAAGATCACCGGGAACGGTCCCCACTGGAAGTAGTAGCGGCCCTTATAGGGAATCATGTCGACCAGGTTGGCCTGGTCGGGCGTGACCATCAACGAAAGGCGGCCGTTCTCGAGCCCCTGCGCGAACAGGTCGTAGTAGCCCATCATGTCGCTGAAGTCGAACTGGCCCCAGGTGGCCAGGGTCGCCATCAGCGCGAACAGCGCGCCGGCCCAAACGGCGAGCTCGCGGCGAGAAGGCTCGTCGACCTCGGGCCGGACCTCAGGCTGCTCGGGAGTCTCGATCGCGGCGGAGCGCGGAGACGCGTCACGCGCGCGGGGAGCGGTTTTTGTCTTGCGCCGACTCATGAGCTTTTGCTGCGACGCCGTTCCGACGATTCGAGCCACAGCGTGAGCGCGAGGGCGCTCCAAAGCTGCCGGCCGTAGTCGACGCGTTTGGCCAAATGGTCGTCGATCATCGAAGACGCCATCTTCGAGTCTAGAAAGCCGAACCGTTGAAGGCGACTCGCGGAGAGCGTATCGCGCAAGAAATCGCCCAGATCGCGGTAGAGCCACTCGGAGGCCGGAGAATTGAAGTTGATCTTGCGCTCGTTGACGATCGCGTCGGGGAGCTTGCCGGCGAGCGCGCGGCGGAACAGCCATTTCGTCCGCCGTCCTTTGATCTTCTCGTCGGGCGAAAGGCGGAACGCGAACTCCATGAGGCGCTTGTCGGAGTAGGCGGCGCGCTCTTCCACGCCGTGGGCCATCATCATGCGGTCGTGCTTGTAGAGCACGTCGTCGACCAGGAAGACCTGCATCTCGGCGTAGATGAGGCGATTGAGATACGGCAAGTCGGACGCGCGCTCGAAATGCGCGTGCGTATGGCGGCTCGGCGACGTCTCGAGCCGGATGTCTCGCAGAGCGGGGCCGCGCAGGCGCAGTTTGAGATCGCGGGAGATGACCGCCTTCCAGGCTTCGTCGGCGGATTTCGGGTCGAGCCCCGCGCCGTCGACGAATCTTTTCGCCAGGTACTCGAAGCGGTCTTGCGTATGCGACACCGGCAGCGCACGGATCACGCGAGGGATCAGGCCCCGGCCGAGAAAGGCGGGCAGGCTGTTGTAAATGCGGAGGTAGCGCGAAGCGACGTGCGTGGTGTTGCCGCCGAACAAGTCGTCGGCCGACTCGCCGCCCAGCGTAAAGCGCACATTGCCTCGCGCGGCTTTGCCGGTTGTGTAAAGCGCGATGCTCGACGGGTGCGAGTAAGGCTCGTCAAAGGCGTCCATGCAGGCGGTGAGCGCGTCAGGATCGGGCGCTTCGATCGGCGCCTCGGTGTGCTCGGCGTGGAACGCGTTAGCGGTTATCCGAGCGCCCGCCGATTCGTCGAAGCTCTTGTTGGGGAAAGTCGCCGTGAAGGTGCGGATCGGCGCGCGGCCGACGCTGTGCAGCGCCGCGACGAGGGCGGCGGCGTCCGGCCCGCCGCTGAGGCAGACCCCGGCCGGCGCCCCGGGCGACGACATCCGCTCAACCGAACGCTGGATGCGCTCCCAGATATAGCCGGCGCGGTCGTCGGAAGCCAGGGCGGGCGCGCATGCGGCGTCCCAGCGCGGGTCGATCAAGTCCCAGTAGCGTGAGACGCGAGCGTCTCCGCTTTGCTGGAGAATCAGCGAGTGCGCGGCCGGCAGCTTGAACACGTCGCGGTAGATCGTGCCAGGGCCGGCGCAGTAGCCGCGAGCTGAGATAGTCGTCGACGACTTGTGGATCGATCTCCGCCGCCGCTCCCACGTGCAACAGCGCATCGATCGAAGAGCCGAACAAGAAGCGCTCGCCGACCCGGCGGTAGTAGAGCGGTTTGCAGCCCAGGCGATCGCGCGCCAGCAGCAGCAGCGAGCGACGGGCGTCCCACAGCGCCAGCGCATAAATGCCTTCGATGCGCTCGAGGAACGCTTCGCCGAGCTCGTCGTAGAGCGTTGCGACGAGCTCTTGAGAGGATGTTCCGCGAAGCGTCCGCCCGCGGCCTCGCAGCTCGCTCGCCAACTCGCCGGCGTTCGAGATGAAGCCGTCGATGACGACGCGTACGCGTCCTCCGACATCGGCGATCGCGGGCGAGTCGCCCGCGGCGCAGTCGGTGACTAACTCGGCGATTGCCAGGGCGGCCCCGGCGGCGCACCAACTCTCCTCGCGATCCGGTCCGCGGCGGCGAACGCCGGCGAGCATCCCGCTCAAAATGTCCGGCTGCTCGACGCGCTCCGACGGGCCAACATAGCCGCAAATGCCTGACATGCGTTTGGAGCGGGAAACGAACCGCGAGGCGTGAAACCCGCCGTGAAAGGCGGATCGATCCGTCGAGATTGACCAGTCTACCAGAGAGAGGAGACGGTCATCGAAGGCGCCGCCCTTTGCATTTGGCGCCCCCTCAGCCATAATGTGGGCCAGGCGGACGAAGCGACACGCGCCGACGGTTTGGGCGGTTAGGGACCCCGTAACCCGCCTAATCGTAACCGGCCTAATCAGCCCACCGCCTACTAAGCGGGAAACCCCCTTTCCCTCTGCCATGATGAATCGATTTCGTATCGCGCTTCTCGTCGGCCTGTCCGTTTTTGCATCGGCGTGGGCCGGCGAGACCTTGTCGTACTGGCCGCAATGGCGTGGTCCGGAGTTCAACGGCTCGGCGCCTTTCGCCAAAAATCTTCCTGTCGAATGGAACACGACGCAGAACGTCGTTTGGAGGGTCGAGCTGCCGAGTTGGAGCGCCGCGACGCCGATCGTCTGGGCCGGGATCGTGTTCGTCACATCGGCCGAGGAAGGCTTCAGCGCGCTGGACCACGGCGGCGGCTCGGGCTCGAAAGACAAGATCCTGCTGCTGGCGGTAAGACGCAAGGACGGCGCGATCCTTTGGAGCCGCGTGTTGGGCGACGGCAACCGGGTTTATCGCAAGCAGAATCTCTCGTCGCCCTCGCCGTTGACCGACGGGCGTCATGTTTGGGCGATGACAGGCTCGGGCTGGCTGCGCTGCTACGACTTCGCAGGCAACGAGCTGTGGGCGCGAAACATCCAGGACGACTACGGCAAGTTCGGGTTGAATCACGGCTATGCTTCCACGCCCCTGCTCGACGGCGATCGCCTGTACATCCAGGTCTTGCACGGCATGACGACGGACGAGCCGTCATACGTATTCGCGGTCGACAAGAAGACCGGCAAGACGATTTGGAAGGTGGACCGCCCAAGCGACGCCGTCGGCGAGTCGCCGGACGCCTACTCGACGCCTTTGATTGTGACGGCGCGGAATCGCCGGCAGCTTGTCGTCTCGGGCGGGGACTACGTCACCGGACACCACCTCGGTACGGGCGAGGAATTGTGGCGGATGGGCGGCTTCAATCCGGAGCATGAGGGCTTTTACCGCACGATCGCGTCGTCGCTCGCGATCGGCGATATCGTGTATACGACCAGCACGCGCGGCAGGCCGTTCATCGCCTTCAATGCCGGCGGCGAAGGAGACATCACCGCGACGGCGACGGTTTGGAAGAACAACCGCGGCTGCGATGTGCCGACGCCGACCACCGACGGCAAGCTGATCTATGTGGTCGACGACCGCGGCATCGCTTCCGCGCTCAACGCCAGGACGGGTGAGCCGGTGTGGGGAAGCAAGCGGCTGGAGCCCGGCACCTACAGCGCTTCGCCGCTGCTGGCCGACGGCAAGATCTACGCGACGAATGAAGAGGGCACAACGACGGTCATCCGGGCGGGCGATACGTTCGAAGTTTTGGCGAAAAACCGCGTTGACAGCCATACGCTGGCAAGTCCGGTCGCGGCGGGAGACGAGATCTTTCTGCGCACGGCCGAATATCTCTACTGCTTCGCAAAGAAGTAAGCAACCGCCCGAGCGCGGGCGACGATCAGGAGGGTGAGCCAATGGCCGATGAAACGAGAATCGGCGATATTATCGACGACCACTGCACCAAGTGCCGCATGGTGACGAACCACTCGGTCGTCTCCGTGGTGAACGGGGAACCGGCGCGAACGCAGTGCCGCACGTGCGGGGACGAGCACAAATATCGTCACGCGAAAGGCGGTCGCAAGAAGACGGCGAGCAAGGCCGACCTGTTCGACGAGGTGCTCGCGAAGCTCGGCCGCAACTGAGGCCTGCGGCGGCGGCCTCCGTGGCGTTCAAACGCGTTCGCGAAGCTCGCGGAGCGTTTCCACGATTTCGTCGCGCGGCAGTCCGCCGGCTTCGAGCTCGGGGTCCGTCTTGGCGAGCAGACGCTCGTAGATTGCGATTCCTTCGTCGATCTTTTCGCGATCGTCCGGTTGATTCTCCAGATACGTGAACAAGGTGTCCTCCGCCTTCGCGAAGCGTCCGCGCTGCTCATAGAACTCCGGCAGCCGGCGCATGAGGTTCGACGGCAGGCCCTCTTTCAACAGGTCGTCGGACAGCGGCTCCACATCTTCGAAGAAGATGCCGAGGCGGTCGCATCCCGGACCGAAGAAGACGGCGAGAAAAAGCGTCAGCGACTTCAGCCGCCGCGAACGCGCCTCGAGGGGAACCTCCAGCAGCTCGAGAAGCTCCGCCTCCTCTTTGAGCAGCTTGGCGGCCATGATGAGCTGCTCGGCGTTGAGCAAACCCGAATCCATCATGTCGAGCAATTCGTCGGCGGAGTGACGGTCCATGAAGTCCGCGTCGGCGCCCAAGAAGCTCCGGTATCCCTGGCGCACAAGCGCCAGCGCCTCTTCGTAACGCTTCTCGGCGCGATAGTTCACAATGCGGCGCAGGATCTGGAAGAACTGCTCGACGAGGCGCAGGATGTAGTCGTTTTTGATCACGGCGTTGCTGGCCGCAGTCTAACTCCTCGCTCGGCCCGCGTGCGTCCTCTAGCATGAGGCCGTGGGCGCGATCCTGTTGACGGGAGCTACGGGTTATGTCGGCGGGCGGCTGTTGCGCGCGCTGCAAAGCCGCGGAGAGCGCGTGCGCTGCCTCGCGCGCCATCCCGAAAACCTCGACAAGCGCGCGGGCGCCGGCGTCGAGGTTCTCCAAGGCGACGTTCTCGACCCCGCAAGCCTCGACGGCAAGATCGAGGGAGTCAGCGTCGCCTACTATCTGGTTCACTCGATGGCGTCCGCCGGCGACTTCGTCGAGCAGGACCGCGCGGGGGCGGCGAACTTCGCCAACGCCGCGCGGAGAGCCGGAGTCGAACGGATCATCTACTTGGGCGGGCTCGGCCATGAGGGAAAGCTGGCCGACCACCTCGCGAGTCGGCATGAGGTCGGCCGCGTGTTGCGAGAGTCGGGCGTCCCGACGATCGAGCTGCGCGCTTCGATCATCATCGGCTCGGGCAGCTTGTCGTTCGAGATGATCCGGGCGCTGGTCTCGAAGCTCGCCGTCATGATTACGCCGCGCTGGGTGCGGTCGAAGGCCCAGCCGATCGCGATCGAGGATGTGGTCGACTATCTGCTCGAAGCCCGCGAGATTCCGCTCGACGGCAGCCGCGTCTTCGAGATCGGCGGACGTGATGTGGCGTCGTATCGCGAAATCATGATGGAGTTCGCCCGGCAGCGCGGGTTGAAACGCATCATGATTCCGGCGCCGGTTCTGTCGCCGCGCCTGTCCGGGCTTTGGCTTGGCCTCGTGACGCCTCTCTATGCCCGCGTCGGACGCAAATTGCTCGAAAGCGTGCGACATGACACGTGCGTCGAAGACGACTCGGCGTTGACGGCGTTCTCCGTACGTCCGCGGGGCTACGCGGAAGCGATCGAGCGCGCTTTACTTAACGAGGATCGAGAATTCGCCGAGACGCGCTGGTCGGATGCGCTCTCGTCATACGGCGGGCCGCGGGGCTGGGGCGGCATCGAGTTCGGCTCGCGGCTGGTCGACTCGCGGGCGATCGTCGTCAACGCGCCTCCCGAGAAGGCTTTCGAGCCGATTCGCCGCATTGGAGGCGAAACCGGCTGGTACTACGGCGACTTGCTTTGGCGGATCCGCGGTTGGATGGATGTGCTCGCGGGCGGCCCAGGCCTGCGCCGCGGCCGCCGTGACGCTTGGGACCTGCGGCAGGGCGATGCACTCGACTTCTGGCGCGTCGAGGCCGTGGAGGCGAACCGTTTGCTCCGCCTACGCGCTGAGATGCGCCTCCCGGGAAGGGCGTGGCTGCAGTTCGAGGTCAACGAGCACGAGGCGGGATCGCGCATTCGTCAGACCGCGCTGTTCGATCCGTTGGGATTGCTCGGACGCGTCTACTGGTACGCGCTGTATCCGTTCCACGCGCTGATCTTCGCCGGTATGTTGCGCCGCATCGGCGAGTCGGCGACCGCGCCGCTGGTTCCGCATGCGCCGGCGAAGGCGCATTCCTGAGCAGGCGTGATCGCTTAGATGTCGACCAGACCGTCCAGAGCCGCGAAGGCGTCTCGGGCTGTGTGGTCGAACGTGAGCGGCGTGATCGAAACCTTGCCGTCGCGGACGGCGGCGTAGTCGCTGCCGGGCTCGGCGTCGGCGAGCGGAATCTCTTCGTGCATCCAGTAGTACGCCCGTCCGTGGGGATCGTGCGTCTCGATCATTAGATTGCGCGAGATCTTGCGGCTCTGGTGTGTGATTTCGACGCCTTGATACGCCGGGTAAGGAACGTTGACGTTGAGGACGATGCCCGCCGGCAGTCCGGCGTCGAGCGTCTTGCGCGCGACCTTCTCGGCGAAGTCCGCGGCCGGGCCGTAATCGATGTCGATCCGTTGGTTGACGGACATGGCGATGGCCGGCACGCCGTACTTGGCCCCTTCGGCCGCGCCCGCGACGGTTCCCGAGTAGTAGACGTTCTCGCCGAGATTCGGGCCGTTGTTGATGCCGGAGACGATGAGGTCGGGCGTGAAGTCGAGCAGCAGCGTGAGCGCCATCATGGCGCAGTCCGCGGGCGTGCCGTCGACGGCGTAGCGGTTGCGCCCGTGAGTTTCGTAGCGGAACGGTTTGCGCAGCGTGATGCGCCGGCCGGCGCCGCTTTGCTCATACAGGGGCGCGACCGTGTAAACGTCGCCCACGCGCGCCAGCGAGGCCTCGAGCGCGTGCAAGCCGGGCGCAAGAATGCCGTCGTCGTTGGTTACGAGGATGCGCGTCATCGTATGGAAGCGGGCTTATTTGAGCAGCGAGAGGATCTCGCGAAGCTCTTTTTTGACGGTCTTGAGCGTCTCGCCGCTCGGGGCCGAATCGCCGAAGAGGCTCGATTGCACGCGCTTCTTCGTCGGGGCCTCGCGCTTTTTCTTCCTCGCCCCGCGCATCGCCTTGCGGGCGCCGGCGATCGTATAGCCTTCGTCGTAGAGCAGGCGCTTGATCTCGAGGACCAACTCCACGTCCTTGCGGCGGTATTGGCGCTGACCGTTCGAGGTCTTCTTGGGCTTGAGCGCCGGGAACTCGGTTTCCCAATAGCGCAGCACGTAGGCTTCGACGCCCGTCACGTCGGCGACGTCGCCGATGCGGAAGAAGAGCCGATCGGGAATTTGGGTCGGGGTTTTGGGTTCCGTATCTGCGACCGTCTCTACGGACGGCTTGCTGTCTTCCGCCATCGTGAAGGTATCGTAACAGGGTCGCTAGAAGAAAAGGGAGACTGCGTGCCGGCCGCGCGGCAGTCGCAACGACCAGTGTCGTGTCGCGGGAACGAGGTCGGGCTCAATCGTCGTGCCGTCGACGATGATTTCACGCGGCTTGCGGTCGAGCAAGGCCAATGCGCGGGCCTTGGCGCGGTACGAGAAGTCGACCCGGTCGCCTTCGCAGGAAGCGCCCAGCAGGTCGGCGGTCAGGCGCTCGACGCGCCCCGGCGGCGGGCGCCCGGCCGGGCTGACCCGATGCCGGCCGGCGGGCAGCCAAACCGTCTTGCGGTCCGCGACCGGCCACGGAGCGCCGTCGACTTCGGCGAATCCGTCCCAGTTCAACCCGAACGGCTCGCCGGCTTCAACGACATCAGTCGTTTCTTCTCGCTCGACCAGGCGCGCCCCGGAAAGCGCGGCCGCCATTAGCTTCCGGTCGGGCTGCGAGATCGAGCTCTCGAAGTAGATCGCCGTGCGCGGAAAGGCTCGCGCGGCGTGATCGAGCAGTTGCAGGAACTCCCCGCCGACCTGCTTGCGCGTCGGGTACGTCTGCTGATAACGCTCGACGATATTGATGTCGATCGCGAGCCGCTCGGGCTCCTCGGTCAGCGCCGCGTAGCGCTCCGCGATTTGGGTATAACGCTCCGGACCGAGCGACCAAAGCGTCGCCGGGTCTTCGATCAGCAAGGTGAAATCGTACTTGGTCGCCAGCGGCAACAGGGCTGTGGTGTCGGCGCCCAGAAATTCGCGCATACGCTCGTCGAAACGGTCTTCAATCTGCGTCACGACCAGGTCCGCCTGCGGCAGAGTTTCCCGAATGAAGCCGAGCCAATGCTGCTGGAGCTCGAGCGCGAGACGGGCGCGATAGTCGGCGTACGCCTTCCAGCCGGCCGCGTTGCGGCTCCAGTTGAGCTCGGAGCCTTGGCGGAACAGCTCGACGGGGTCGAAGCCGATCGCTGCAGCCGCGGATTGGCGCACGTCGTCGTTGAACGGCGTCAGGCGGGCCGGGTTCGAGGGTCCGTGCAGCGACTCGAAGTACAGCTCGGCCAGGTTGACGCCGTCCCAGTCGAAGCGCGTGAGCAACCGCCGCAGACCCGCCGCGACATCGGCGGCGCAAGCTGGGTTGTTCAAGTTGATCAGCTTGCGCCAGTCGAGCTTGGCGTCTTGGAGCGTGGCGGTCTTCTCGCGGCACTCAGGATGGCTCTCCCAAAAGCCTTCGCTCACGTGCGGCAGCTCGAGCCAGGCGTAGACCAGCACGCCGTGCCGCCTGCACGCGGCCATGAGGCGATCCAGATAGTCGTCCTTTGCGGGGTCGCCGTCGAAGAAGTGCCAAGCGGCGACGTGGAGGCCGGCGATACCCTCATCGCGCCAGCGGCGGGCAAGCAAGTCGGGGTCCGCGCCCAAACGGTAGGAGGAGTCAAAGAACGCCCACAGCCGATCGCCGCGGAAAGGAGTGCGCAGGCCCCTGTCCACGAGCGCCTGCAATAGAAACGGGAAATGATCGTAGCCTGACGGCCCCGGCGGCTCGGCCACCCACAGCAATAGCTCCGAGTCCGACGGTAGAGCTGCGACGAGCGGGGCGCCGCTGGGCTTTTCTCGCGTGAACACTTCCGCGCCCGGCGGCAACTCGAAGCGAGGAGCTTGCCCGGGCTCCTTCCAGAAGATGCCCTGATCCGGGTCGTGCAGGTCCTCCAATGACGCGATCCGGATGAGCTCGTCGCGCTGGACCACGCCGGCCTCGAGAGCGGCCGGTTCGTCGCCGACGACGACGCGGATGCGCGCCTCGCCCGTTGTCGGCTCGACGCCGACCGACGACAGCAAGGGCCGCCAGGCGTCCGGATCGGCGACGCGCACCGTAAAGTCCGCGGCGGCGCCCTGCAGCGCGACGCCTGCAGCCAGCGCGACGGCTGCAATTCTCAACGAGTGAACGAATACCAAATCGCCGCCCTCAAATCGAAGTAGTTCGGACCGCGGAGATTCCCGCTGTTCGACAAATGAACGCCACGGACGAAATCCACCGAGAAGTTCATCGGCGGATGAATCTTGGGGACGCGAAAGCGCACGCCCGGCCCGAACTCGACGTAATTAGCCCAGTATTCTCGGCTCGTGTCGGCGGTCAGGTTGAAGTTGACGTACACCTGCGCCCGCAGCGGTCCTCGCGTCGGCAAGCGGTAACCGGGCCGCAACTGGGCATAGGCGAGAAAGTCGTTGTGGAATCGGCTCACGTAGACCGCATCAAGATTCGCCTCGTAGAACTTGCCCGCCTCGTCGCCGCCGAGCGTGGCGCCGCGGCCGCGAAACCAATTGAGGCCGCCGCGGTAGTCGGGCATCGAGCGGCGCGTCCCCGGCGGCAATTCGCCGAGGTACGAAAACGACTGGCCGGCTTCGCCCCAAAGCGTGGCGCTGCGGGCGATCGGCAGCCTCAGCCCGGCGGCGGCGATGACTCCGTTTTCGGAAAGCAATTGCGGGGAAGTGCCGCCCGTCGTGCGCTTCACGTCGCCCGACAGTCGCATGGAAACGTACGGCTTCAGGCGCGAGTCGCCGATCCTGAGCTCGGTCTTGGCCTGCGCGTAGCCGAAGACGGTGCCAAAGCGCTTGGAGTAAATCGGATAGGCCCAGACCGTGGTCGTGACCCGGCGAAACTGCCCGGCGAGGTTGCGGTACGAACGCCGCGCCTGTTCCGCGATGAACGGATTCTCGCTCTCGCCCGCGATGCGAAACCATTCGATCGCCTGCCGATCCTGGTCGAGCAAGTTGTAGACGACGCCCAGCTTGAGGGCCGAGGTATGGTCGGCCGGATTCGCTTCGTACGCTTCCGCGAACTGCCGTTTCGCATCGAGCAGATAGCTCTTTTCGAGGCTTTTCTCCCCGAGCGCGCGGAGCCGTTCGGCCCGCTGTTCGGGTGTTTCGTCGATCCGGAGCCGAGACCGAGGCTCGGGTCCCGGGGGTTTCAGCTCTTCGGTTCGCTGCAAGAGCTCGGCCGCCGCTTGCAAATTGCCGCGCTTGCGATACAAGTTGGCGAGTTGCGAAACGGCCTGCAGGTCGCTGGGTGTTCCCTCGACCAGAATCTCGAACTGTTCGATCGCCGACGTCCGCTGGCCGACTTCGAGCAGCAGGTATGCCAGCTCCTTTCGCAGATCGTGATCGTCCGGACGCAGCGCCAGGGCCGCGAGATACTCATTGGCCCACGGCTGGCGGTCGGCGAGCAAATCGCGCGCCGTTTCCGCAATGCGGACCTCGTCGGACCTCGACGCCGTGAGCCAGGCTCCTTGAGAACCGATCGGGTCGCCGGCGGCGGCGCGGGCGCGCGCCAGCTTCAACAGGATTTCGTCGCGATTGGGACCCGCAAGCCCCCAAGCCGCCAGGTATTGCTCCGCCGCTTGGGCGGGCCGGCCGCGGTCGCGGTAGAGATCGCCGAGCTCGATTCGCACCGAGCGGTTCGAAGGATCTTCGGCGATCGTCGCTTCCCAGCGGGCGATGGCGGCGTCGAGCTCGCCTTCCAGACGCCGCGCCGTCCGGGTCGCTTCGGCGCGGACCGCCGGCGCCGCCGAGCCGGCAAGCGCTTCGAATCCAGCCAGGGCTTCGGCGACTCGCCCTGTGTCGTGCCGCAGGAAGGCCAGCTCGAGCGCGGTCGCGTCATCCCCCGGCTCTATCTCGAGGGCTTTGGCAAACACGTCTCGAGCCGCGGCCGTTTCGCCCGCTTTGAGCAACGTATAGCCCAATTCCTTGAGTATTTTGGAATTTTTCGGATCGAGGCGCGCCGCCTCTCGAAAGTTCTTTTCGGCTGCGTCGTAGTCGCCCTCGGTCAATTCAACGTACGCGGATTCCAGGGCGGCCCGAGCCGGTTCAGCGGACTGTTCCAGCTCGGGGGCCCCTTTTGCCGCCCACGGGGGAGGTGCGTGAGCGGCGATCTCGCGGAACATTCGTAGCGCGTCGGCTTCGCGCCGCAGTTGGCGATACAGGTAGCCAAGCTGCAGGCGCGTTTCCCAGTCCGCCGGAGTCAGCCGCGCCGCCGTCTCGAAGGCAAGCGCCGCTTCCTCGCGGTCGCCCCGATCGAGATACAGGTAGCCCAGTTGCTTCCACGCGGACGCTTGCTCGGGGTCGACTCCGACCGCATCCTCGAACCAGGACGCAGCCCCAATCGCATCGCCCGATTGCAACGCTTGGTAGCCTTTGTTGATCAGATCGAAAGCGGGATCCGACTCTTGCGCGGCGATCGACGCCGCCGCGAAGGCGAAAAGCAAGATCCTTTTCACCGAATACCTAATATTTACGGAGTAGTTCCAGGTTTATAGGATCACAGGGCTAAGTGTGAATCAACGAAATTTTTCATAACGAAAAGCCCGTCCCGCCGGCGAGAGCCGCCACGAAGTGAATCTCGCTGTCGGGCGCCACTTTCTCGAGCGGGCCGAGAGAGGCGACCACGCCGTCGATCGCCACCGCCACGTTCGGCCGCAGCCGATCGCCGTCGAGCACGCGTCCCCTGAGCCCCGGCGCCTGTTTCTCGGCCTGCTCGATGACCTCTCCGACGGTCGCGCCGGTCACTTCGAGTCGGTCCTTGCCGCCGGCCAGGTTTCGCATTGCGCTGGGTAGAAAGACGACGGGCATCGAAATCCTCACTCGATTGCAGCGTTGGGGAAATAGTGCGCCAGGATCGCTTGCCAGTCGGCCCCGCCGCGCGCCATCTCCGCCGCGCCCCTCTGGCACAGGCCGATGCCGTGACCTTCGCCCACGCCTTGGACGACGATTCGCTCGTCCCCGGCGGAAGTCTCGAAGGCGCTGCTGGGTAATGCGTCCCAGCCGTGTCGGCGCACGAACGGGATACGCCCGGCCTCGACTCGGGCGGCCCTCAGATTGGGCGCGAAAGAGCTCGGGAAATTGCGGGACCAGCGGACCGGACGCCGCGAGCACGCCGGGCACTGGACCGACTTAAAGCTATAACCTGAGCCCGCGCCCGCCGGGGCGGTGCGGCCGCAGCAACTGCGTGTAAACAGCGCTTGAATGGGTTTGCCGCGATAGCGCAACGTCACCCCACTGGTTTCTTTGACCGCGTCCCAAACCGGGCTCGAGACATCGGGTGGGTCGCCGAGGTATTGGCAATGCGTCGAATCGCAGAAGTCAAAGCCTTGATGACGACCGCCGGCCTCGAGGTAGGAGCGCGAGACGACCGCTTGGGCGGCCAGCGCTGCGCCGGACCAGCCGGGTCCCGTTTCAGCGGCGACGATGGCGGCCAGGGCGGCCGCGCGAGGCATCTCGACCGCAAGCCCCAGGATTTCCCCCGAGACGCTCGCCTCGAGGCGGCCTTCGTAGCGCCTCGTGATCTTGCCGGGGATGGTGAGCTCGACCGCGTCAGCGCTTGCGGATGAGAGCGAGCCGCAGAGGAAGCCGTCGGCGCCGGCGTCGACCGCCAAGCGCCCGTGCTCGACCCTCAACGCTGCAATTCGCCCTCCCTCGATTTTCAGGCGCTCGCCGCAACCAACCAGGGTCAGGGCCCCGGCGCCGGGCGCCCGCACCTCGACGACGGCCGGACGAAAGAGCTTGAGGACGCCGATCCGGACCGTATCGGCCCCTTGAGCCGCCGTCGCTGAGACGGCGAGGCAAACGATGAGCGCGGTTCTCATCGGCGCAAGTCGTACGCCGCCATTTCCGTTTGGTTGCGCACCAGCAGGATGCCGTCCGCCAGCGCGGGGACGTTCCAGGTCTTGCCTTCGAGCGCCTTGAAGCGCGCGATTTCGGTGTGCTGTTCGGGCGTCGCCTCGACGAGAACCAGATCACCGTCCTCGGTCAACACAATCAGGCGCTTGTCCGCCAACAGAAGCTGGCCGAATCCGTAGCGGCCGCCTTTCCATCTGCGCTCCCCGGTGCGGGCGTCCACCGCGGCGAGAATCGATTCATCCAGCCCGTAGACGGTCCCCTCGTAGAGTACGGAGCTGTTGAACTTGTTCTTCATCGTGTTGGCTTCCCAAACCTTTTCGGCGCGATAGCCGTCGCCTGCTCGCGAGATCTCGAGCAGCGTCGCGCCGTGTCCGTAGCCCGACGAAACCAGGACGTGCTCGTCGTCGATCTTGATCGGCTGCGCGACATTGATGTGCTGCGAGGTTTGCCAGGGGTACGACCACAGCTCCGAACCGTCGCTGGGGTCGAGGCCGGCGATCCGCTCGCCGCTGAACAGCAACAGTTGCGGCTCGCCGAGCAGAGTCTCGATCTGCGGGGACGCGTAGCCGCCGACGTCATTCTGCGCCGACCACAGCACGCGGCCGGACTGCGCGTCGTACGCCAGCACCGATTTTCCAGCGGCGCCGCCGGGAAACACGATCACGCTTCCCTGGTAGACCAACGGCGCGCCCGACATGCCCCAGGGCTCGTTGTTCGCGCCGGCGTCGGCGAGGATGTTCGTCTTCCACTCCAATTCCCCGCCGGCCGCGTCGAGGCAGAGCAGCTCTCCTGCGGCGCCCAGGGCATAGAGCTTGCCGTCGGCCCAGGTCGGCGTTGCGCGAGGTCCGTCTCCGCCCAGCGCTTCTTGGAATTTTCCCGGCCAACTGTGAGACCACATCTCGCGGCCGGTCATCAGGTCGTACGCGGCCGCGACCTCCTCGTCGCGGCGCTGCTCGATCGTATAGACCAGCCCTCGAGCGATCACCATGGAGGCGTATCCTCCGCCCACTTGCTGCCGCCACAGCTCGGCCGGCGGCCGGTCGTTCCAATCGAGGCGGAGCGGTTGCTGCGCATAGACCCCGTCTCGCCGGGGTCCGCGGAAGTCGGTCCAATAGGGTTGGCGCGACGCTAGAGCCGGCGCCGGCTCGGGAGCGGGCGCCGCGCCTTGGCGGGCGGCTTCGATCTCTTCGTAGTGTTCTTCCGGATCGTAGAAGCTGAAAATCGGTGTGAACCCGGTGCCCGCTACTTCGACGCGCAAGCCGAATTGCCTGAGCACAAGAAAAGCCGCAAGCCCGATTACAAGCGTCAATCCGGCGGCGGCAAGCAGTCTTCGGACGATCCGCACCCCTTCATTGTGAACGACGCCGGCAGCGGTCAAAAATAACGCCCCGGAGCTAGAAGCCCCGGGGCGCTGTTGGAGAGCGTTTACAACTTGATTAGCTTTAATTGCGGCGGCGCAAATCACAGTGGGGCGTTTGCACCGCAAACTACCGTTGGAGTGCCCGTGAGGCCGAGCCTCAGCGCACCAACGCGCCCCTCACGTATCCTCCCCTCGAACCATGCCGATGATCCAGTACTGCCTAGGACCTCTCGACCAACTAAGTAAAACACACTAACGCAGCCCGACGCAACGCCCCTTCGAGTCCGTCTCGGCAATTCCACTCTCGTTATATAAACGGCTGATAACAAAAAGGTTACATACTCATCTCAGAGCTCTATCGAGGGCCTCGCAGAAGAAGTATTCGCCCCACATCACGCTCTCTCCGACGCCCAGACCTTTCTCGAGATGGTAGATCCCTTCCTTGAGAACGCCCTCCCATCCAGGACTTTCGGACGCCAGGTAGGGAGGCTGAGAAAGAGTGGCCACGATGCGTCGCGCGGCGCCGTCGTAAAAGGCCCCCCTGGCCTGATCCGGAACGGCTGTCGCCAGCCGCAGCAGGCCCGCCGCGACGATGGCGGCGGCGGAAGACTCCTTGCGCTGCTCGACCTCGGGCGGAAAATCGTAGTCCATCAGCGGCACGCCGTCCGTTGGCGTGTTGAGGATGTAGTAATCCGAGCAGGCCTGCGCCGTCTGCAGGAAGCGCGGGTCGCCGGTCGCTTGATAGACCGACGTGAAGCCGTAGATCGCCCAGGCCAGACCGCGCGACCAGCACGAATCGGAGCGATAGCCTTGCTGCGTCGACTGCCGCAGAAATTCGCCGGTTTCGAGGTCGAAGATGCCCTCGTGCGAAGAGCTGCCGTCGCCGCGGATCAGGCGCTTGCGGGTGGTCAGGCAGTGCTCGACGGCGACATTGAGCAGCGCCTCGTCGCCGGTCTTTTGCGCCGCATAGACGATGATGCCGACGTTGGCCATGATGTCGATGAACAGCGACTCCGGTCCCATGAACGACGACAGATATTCGCCCTTCGCCTTGAACCTTTTTGCCAAGGTTTGACCGGCTTGGATGACGACGGCGTCGAGATCCGGGTCGCCGGTGAGCTCGTGCCAGCGGTGATAGGTGGAAAAGAAGATGAAGCCCAGGTCGTGGACGTCACGGTCGAATTTGCGCTCCTCCAGCGGACGCGAGTAGCGCTCGCCCAGCTCCATCCACAGCTTGTCGCCGGTGCGTTTGGCGAAGATCCACATCATGCCCGGCAAGAAGCCGTCGCACCAGCGCGTCCAGGCCTCCTTGTTGTGTCGCCACTTGCCGCCCTCGGTGTACATGGGATAAAAACCGGGGTCGCGCTCGACAAGAGCCTTGACCTGCCGTTGGGCGAATTCCATGGCCTTTTCAGCGGCGGGCCGCCATTCCGCGGCGGAACATGCTTCAACCATAAGCTCGCCAGCGTATCACGGCCGGCGGCGGCGGACTTGCCGGACGCACGGTCGGACCGTTATCGCTAAAATCACTAGCGGTGAAGATGCTTCGCGTCGTTGGACTTGCCCTTGCGGGCGTTTGCCTGGCTTCCGCCGGCCAGGTCAAGTTGTTGTATTTCGGCCCCGCCGCGGCGGATTCGGCAAGCGGCAAGGGCGTCGAGCAAGGCGTCAAGGAGGCCAACCAGCAAGGCCGCTTCCTGGGCCTCGAATACGAGTTTTCGCCCGCAGCGGTCGGCGACGCGGCGAAGCATGCCGGCGCGGCCGCCGCGTTTGTGAGCGGATCGCCCGCGGATATTTTGGCCGTCGCCGCGGCCCTTCCGAACGTGCCGGTCTTCAACATCGCCTCACGCGACGATGCGTTGCGCACCAAATGCCGGCCGAACTTGTTCCATACGCCGCCGACCGAGAAGATGCTTTCCGACGCCGTCGCTCAATGGAAGACCCAGTCGAAGGCGCAAGACGTCGTCGCGCGCGCCTGGCATGAAGACTTCGTCAAGTTCGCCGGACGCGAGCTGAACAACCGCTTTCAGAAGGCCTGGGGCGTCCCGATGGACGACGAAGCGTGGGCGGCGTGGGTGGCGGTGAAGCTGTTCGCCGACGCCGTGGCGAACAACCCCGAAGCCTCGGGCGCCGAGTTGATCAAGTATCTCCGGGAGGATATGGAGTTCGACGGGCAAAAAGGCGCTTTCATGACCTTTCGCGAAACCGGTCAGCTCGGGCAGCCGTTGCTCATAGTGGAGGCCGGCAAGCTCGCAGGCGAAGCGCCGGTGCGGGGCGCGGCCGCCTCCGACGATCTCGACTCCCTAGGAATGCAATCATGCGCGCAATGAAACTGATTCTCGCTCTGACGCTGCTCTGCCTGCCGCTCGCCGCGCATGAGCCGACGCACCGCCTGTTCGTGACCAACGAGGGCGACAACACGGTTTCGGTCATCGATGCCCGCACGGGCGAGCTGACGAAGACGATCCCGATCGGCGAGCGCCCGCGGGGCCTCGGATTCTCGCCCGATCATTCGAAGCTCTACGTCGCGCTGGGCGACGAGAATGCGATCGGCGTGATCGATACGACGTCTCTCGAGATCTTGAAGAAGTTTCACGCGGGCTCGGACCCCGAGGCTTTCGCGGTCCATCCGAACGGCCACATCTATCTGTCAAACGAGGACCAAGGCAAGGCCAGCGTCGTCGACCCGGACTCGGGCAAGATTTTGGCGGAAGTCGAGGTCGGCATCGAACCCGAGGGCGTCGCGATCAGCCCGGATGGAAAAGAGGTCATGGTCACGAGCGAATCCACGAACATGGTGCACGTGATCTCGGTGGCGGAGAACAAGGTCGTGGCGAACGTCTTGGTCGGCGCGCGGCCTCGCGAGATCGCCTTCTCGGAGGACGGCAAGTACGGCTACGTGACGTGCGAAGTGGGCGGCGAAGTCGTGAAGTGGGACCTGGCGACGCACAAAATCGTCCAGAGGAAGAAGCTGCGCCGCGAGATCAAGCTCGTCAAGCCGAAGGGCATTCGCCGCAGCCCGGACGGCAAGTCGTTTTACATCGCGACCGGCCGCGGCAACACCGTGGCGGTGCTCGACGCCGAGACCCTCGATCTCGAGAATCTCATCCCGGTCGGCAAGCGCGTGTGGGGCATGGCGTTCTCGCGCGACGGTAAGACGCTCTATGTCAGCAACGGCCTCGACAATACGCTGTCAGTGATCGATGTGGCGGCCGGCAAGGAAGTCAAAAAAATCCCCACGGGCGAGATGCCTTGGGGCGTGGTGCTGGACGATTGACGATGAAGTTTTGGATTCTCAGTTTGGCGCTTGTGGCGACGGCCGCGGCGGCTACCCCCGAGGACGAGGGCTACAGTCCTGCACGAACATCCGGTGACGCCGACCGAGGCGATCGGCTGGCGCTTGTTCTTCGACCCGATCCTGTCGCAGCCGCGCAATTACTCCTGCGCGACGTGCCATCTGCCCGATCGCGGCTTTGAAGCCGGCGTCGCCCTGGACAAGGGCTCGCACGGCGACGTGCTGAAGCGGAACACGCCGACCGTGGTGAACCTCGCCGACGCGCAGTACTTTTTCTGGGACGGCCGCGCCGAATCGCTCGAGGAGCAGGCCAAGGGTCCGATGACCAACCCGATCGAGATGTCGATGACCATGGCCGACGTGGTCGAGCGCGTGCGGCAGCAGCCGAGTTACGAAGCCGCTTTTCGCAACGCGGGCGTGCAGCACATCAACGAAAACGCCATCGTGGGAGCCATCGCGGCTTTCGAGCGTCGGCTCGTGACGGGGCCGACGAAGTTTGACCGCTGGCTCGACGGCGACCGCTCGGCGCTGAACGAGCAGGAAGAGCGCGGCCGTCAGATCTTTTTCGCCAAGGGCGACTGCGCGCTGTGCCACAACGGGCTCAACTTCACCGACGGCGACTTTCACAACATCGGCACCGCGACGCCCGATGACATCGGGCGCTCGGCGATCGATCACGACGACTACTACCTGGGAGCGTTCAAGACTCCCGCGTTGCGCAATTGGAAAGGCCGCGAGCCGTTCATGCACGACGGGCGCTTCAAGACGCTCCGCGAGGTGATCGAGTTCTACGTCCACCCGCCGCAGGCCGTAGTCGGCGAGCGCGAAACCGAGCCGCGGCCTTTCAGCGAGCAAGAGATCCAAGACCTGATGGCGTTCATGGAAACCCTCAACGGCGCGTGGCCGAAGCTCGACCGCTTCGAGCTCGCCTGGAAGGAACTCGTCTCGGAATGAACCCTCCCCTGGTTCGCGCCGAGGGGCTGGCGAAACGTTACCCGTCAGGCGCGGGCGTGCTGACCGTATTCGAGCAAGTGTCGTTCGAGCTGCAGCCGGGCGAGAGCGTGGCGTTGGTCGGCGAATCGGGCGCGGGAAAATCCACGCTGCTGCACTTGCTGGGAGCGCTCGATGCGCCAAGCGAGGGGCGCATCTTCTACGGAGACCTCGAGTTGACCGCCGCGTCGGAGGCGCAGCTCGACGCCTACCGCAACGCCGATGTCGGCTACGTCTGGCAAAGCTATCACCTGTTGCCCGAGTTTACGGCGCTCGAGAACGTCATCATGCCGCTGCTCATCGCCGGCGACGATCGCCAAGGGTCTCTGCCCACGGGCGAGAAGTGGCTGGCGCGCATGGGCCTGGCCGAGCGCGTGACGCATCAAGCCGGAGAGCTGTCAGGCGGCGAGCAGCAACGCGTGGCGATCGCGCGATCATTGATTCGCAATCCCAAGCTGCTGCTGGCCGACGAGCCGACCGGCAATCTCGACGAGAGGACGAGCGACGGCATCATCTCGCAGATTTTGGATCTGCCCGCGAGCGACGGCATCACGGTCGTCGTGGCGACGCACAATGTGCGGTTCGCCGAACGCTGCGACAGGAAGTACCGCATCGCGGGCGGCGTGCTCGAACCGAGCCTGGCGCGCTAGACCGGCGGCCGCTCCCGCCGATGTAGTCTAATCGGGAAAGGCCGGTTGGAACGGATCCCTTGAGTCGAGCTCGCAAAACGGCGGCCAACCTCTTCATCGCCGGCTATCTGATCTGCTGCCTCATCGACGCTCCTCCCGTCGTTTCTCCTTCACACGCGCGGCTAAAGGCGGCGCTCGACCCATTGTTGGACGTGACGGGCCTATGGCAAGAGAGCTGGCGGCTGTTCGCTCCCGAGCCTCAGAAGCGCAACGTGCGGGTGTCGGCGCAATTCTATTTTGCGGACGGCTCGACGCTGCGCTGGGACTCGCCTCATTGGGCCGAATTGAATTTGTTCGAGAAGTTCTTCTCCGTTCGGCGGATGAAGTATTACGATCTGCTCACCGAGGACGCGAACCGCCCGGCGTGGCGAACCTTCGCGCTGTATCGCCTTTCGCAGCTTCCTGACGCGGCGCGGCGGCGCGTGACGCGGGTCGAGCTGTGGCGCCATTGGAGCATCACGCCGAGGCCGGAGGAAAGTTGGACGCCGGTGGGCGGCCCGGTCGAGCTCGGCGAGCAGGAAGTGTTTTTCACGCTGGAGCGGCGTTGACGAGCGGCACGCCCGATGCTCACCCGACTCGCGCAAAGCTGGGACCGATTCTTTCATCAACCGGTCGACGTGCGCGTCTGCGCTGCATTCCGTATCGGTTTCGGGATCTTGGCGCTGATCAACGTTGTTGGCTACGCTCCTTTCGTCGAGGAGTGGTTTACCGAAGCCGGCGCCGTTCCGCTTGGAGTGTCGCGGATCCTGATCGACCCCGACACGATCACCGTGTTCAACTGGCTTCCGGCGACGGGCGCCGTCGTCTGGACTTGCTACGGCTTGTTCGTGCTCAACGCCGCGGCGCTGCTCATCGGTTTTCGGTCACGTTTTCAGGCCGTCGCCGTCTTCTTCTGGCTGGTCTCGTTTCAGCATCGCAACTACTTGATCAACGACGGCGAGGATACGCTCTTTCGGCTGTTTGCATTCCTACTCATCTTCTTGCCGTTGAGCGAGGTCTGGTCCGTCGACGCTTGGATCGCCCGGCGTCGCGGGCGCTCGCCGCACATGCGCCGGCCTGCATGGGCGCTGCGGCTCATTCAAATTCAGACGGCCGTGGTCATGCTGTGCGCCGGCTTCGAAAAATGGCTGGGAGCGGATTGGCGCGACGGGACGGCGATGTACTACGTCTCGCGCGTCAACGACCTGTTCGGCCGCTTCCCCCTACCGGACTCGTGGTTCGACTCGTTGCCGCTGCTGCACGCGATGTCGTGGTCGACCCTGGCTTTCGAGACAGCGGCGCCCGTGCTGGTGTGGATTCCGCAGATTCGCCTGGTCGTCGTCGCGGCGGCCATCGGATTTCATCTGTGGATCGACTACACGATGAATCTCTTCCTATTCCAGTGGCTGATGATTCTCGGCTGGCTGAGCTTTGTGCGAGTCGAAGACGTCCGCCGCCTGCTGCGTCGCAAGCCCTGAATCAAGGCCGCCGGCGCCGCGGCGATTATTCTGAATAGGGAAGCATGCCTGTCGAGAGCATTTGCGTCTACTGCTCGTCGAGCAACGCCGTGGACGGCGCTTACTTCGACGCGGCGCGCGAGCTGGGCGCGGAAATCGCGCGGCGCAACCTGCGGCTCGTCTACGGCGGAACCGACATCGGGCTGATGGGCGCTGTAGCCCAGGCCGCCAAGGAACGGCGGCGGCGCGGTGACGGGCGTGATCCCCGAGGCGATTCGTGCGATGGGCATCGCCTCCAAGCGCGACGACGAGTTGGTGGTGACGCCGGACATGCGGTCGCGCAAGGCGGTCATGGAAGACCGCGCCGACGCCTTCATCGCGCTGCCGGGCGGCTTCGGGACGCTGGAGGAACTGCTCGAAGCCATTACGCACCGCCAACTGCGTTATCACAACAAGCCGATCGTGCTGCTCAACGTCTCGGGGTTCTATGACCCGCTGGCGTCCCTGTTCGAGGAACTGTTCGAGCACGGCTTCGCCAAGCCGGTCTATCGCTCGCTCTATGCGCTGGCGGAGACGCCCGTGGAGGCCGTCGATTTAGCGACGGCGGCGGTCGTCGCCGAACCCTTGCCTACCAAGTGGCTAACCGCTCCGTAACGCTGAGTCGCTACAATCATCGGGCGATGTTGAAATCGATTCTGCTCATTGCAGCGCTCGCCCTGCCGCTGAGTGCTCAAAACGCCAAAAACGTGATCCTGTTCCTCGGCGATGCCGGCGGCGTTTCGACGCTGAACGCCGCCGGCATTCTGGGGCACGACAAGCCGCAAAGCCTCTACATCCAGAGCATGCCGTACGTCGGCCTGTCGGACACGTCGACGGCATCCCAGTGGGTGACGGATTCGGCGGCCGGGATGACGGCGATCGTCACGGGACAGTCAAAACGCACAACGGCGTCATCTCGCAGGGCCCCGACGCCGTGCGCGGCAAGAGCGACGGCGCGGCTCTGAAGACGATTCTCGAGTACGCCGAGGAGCGCGGGCTATCGACCGGCGTCATCACCAATATGACCGCCACCGACGCGACGCCCGCGGCCACCTACGCCCATGCGAACGATCGCAGGGACTACTCGCGGATCTTCCAGGACTTCTTGAAACCGCGCTTCGGCGACGGCGTCGACGTGCTGATCGGCATCGGGCGCAGCCAGATCGACAAGGCGCTGGCGGCCGACAATTTGAGCGTCGCCGGCTTGATGGAGAGCAGCGGCCGGCCGCTCTACCCCTCGATCGACGCCATCCCGAGCGACGCCAAGCGCGCCGTGGCGTTGTTTGAAGACCGCACCGAGTTCAGCCTGCCGCAGGCGGTTAAGCGCACCATCGAAATCCTGTCCAAGAATCCCAAGGGCTACTTTCTGATGGTCGAGGGCGACATGCACACCAACAACATCGAGGCCGGGCTGCGCCGCGCGCTCGAGCTCGACGACATCATTCGCGCGACGGCCAAGCAAACGCGCCGCGACAAGACGCTGATCGTTTTTACCGCCGATCACTCGTTCGATTTGCGCCTGGACGGCGGCAAGCGCGGCGAACCGCTGATGAGCGACGGCGATGAAGGGTACTTGGACGGAGAGAAGGCTTACCGCGGCAAGGCTCTGCGCATGGACAACAGCCACAGCGGCGAGGAAGTAGTCGTCGCGGCTCGAGGGCCCGGCGCCGAGCGCGTGCATGGGTTTATGCCCAACACGCAGATCTTCCACATCATGATGCAAGCCTACGGCTGGGAGAAGAAGACGAAGACCGTGTCGGACGGCCGCTGACCGGGGCCTCGGCTAGTCCATCTCGCGATCTTCGCCGGCGAGCCTGCCGGTTTTGCGCCAAACCAAGAAGGCGTGCATGAACGAGTCGAGATCGCCGTCGAGCACGCGATCGACGTCTCCGACCTCCAGCTTGTTGCGCAGATCCTTCACCAGCCGATACGGCGCCAGCACGTAGTTGCGGATCTGGCTGCCGAAGTTGATGTCGGCCTTCGAGGCCTCGAGCTTATCGCTCTCGGCCTGCTTCTTGCGCATCTCGTAGTCGTAGAGCCGCGACTGCAGCATCTTCATGGCCGAGGCCTTGTTCTTGTGCTGCGAGCGCTCGTTCTGGCACTGCACGACGATGTTGGTCGGCAGGTGCGTGATGCGCACGGCCGAGTCGGTCATGTTGACGTGCTGGCCGCCGGCGCCGCCGGCCCGGTAAGTGTCGATGCGCAGGTCGTCGGGCTTGATGTCGATCTTGATCTCGTCGTCGATCTCCGGGTAGACGAAGACCGACGCGAACGACGTGTGGCGCCGGGCGGCCGAGTCGAACGGCGAAATGCGCACCAAGCGATGCACGCCGATCTCGCTCTGCAGCAAGCCGTAGGCGTACTCGCCCTCGATCTCGATGGTGGCGGATTTGATGCCCGCCTCTTCACCGGGCAGCGAGTCGGTGATCGTGGACTTGAAGCCCTCGCGCTCGGCCCAACGCAAGTACATGCGCAGGAGCATCTCGGCCCAGTCCTGCGCCTCGGTGCCGCCGGCGCCCGGGTGGATGACCATCAAGGCGTTGCGGTGGTCGTTCTCTCCCGCCAGCAGCGCGGTGGTTTCGATCTCCTCGACGCGTTTCGAGAGCTTTTCGAGCTCCTCGGCGATGTCGCTCTCGACGTCTTCGCCCTCGCGGGCCAGCTCGAAGAAGGCTTCGAGGTCCGACGTTTTAGAGGCCAATTCCTCGTCGGCTTCGATGACGTTGGTCAGGCGCTTACGCTCGCGCATGACCTTCTGGCTGCGGACGGGATCGTTCCAAAGGTCGGGGTCGGCGACTTCCTTTTCGACTTCCTCTAATTGCTTGCGGTGCGCGCGGGCGTCAAAGATACCCCCGGGCGGCGTGGACCTGGGTGCGCAGGTCGGCGTACTCTCGTTCTAGTTCGTCTAACGGCATAAACGGATCTGGCTTCAGTATCGCTCAGGCGCCGGATCGGTGAGTGTCGTCGCCGTGCGCAACGCTGCGGCATATCGCATCGCGCGCCCGCAGCTGAACGCAGGAGGTCGGGCAGCCGATGGTGTGGCATGCTGGGGTGATCAAATTGCATCGAATTGTTTTGGTCTTACTTTCGGCGGCGGCGCTGTGCGCGGCCCCGCCCGATTGGCCGGCCGCCAAGCGCGAGGCGCTCGAGACACTCCAGGATCTGATCCGGCTCGACACTTCGCAGCCCGCCGGTAACGAGATCCGCGCCGCCCGCTACCTCGAGAAGAAACTCGCGGCTGAAGGGATCGAGTCGCAAGTCTTCGAGGCCGAGCCGGGCCGCGCCTCGATCGTCGCCCGCCTGAAGGGTTCCGGCGCCAAGCGCCCGCTGCTGCTGTTGGGGCATCTCGACGTCGTCGCCGTCGAGCGGGACGAATGGTCGTTCGATCCGTTCGGGGGCGTGGTGAAGGACGGCATCCTGTACGGGCGCGGCGCGGCCGACGACAAGAGCGTCGTGACGGGCTCGCTCATGGCTCTGCTCCTGCTCAAGCGCTTGCATGTCCCGCTCGATCGCGACGTGATCTTTCTCGGCGTGGCCGACGAAGAAGCCGGCGGAGTGAAGGGCATCACCTACATGCTCGAGAACCACCGCGACGCCATCGACGCCGAATACGCGATCAACGAGGGCGGCGGAGGCCAATTCGATCGCACCGGACGCTACACGCAGTGGTTGGTGCAAACCGCCGAAAAGACGCCGCGCCGCATCAATCTGGAAGCTCACGGTCAGTCGGGGCACGGCTCGATTCCCAAGCCCGATAACGCCATCGCGGCTCTGGCGCGCGCCGTCGCGAAGCTGTTCGCCTACGAGACTCCGGTGCGCCTCAACGAGACGACGCGGACCTTCTTCGAGCGACTCGCGGCAAGCGCTCCCCCGGACCAGGCGCCGCTGTACCGCAAGCTGTTGGCGGGCAAGGCCACGACGGAGGATCAAGAACGGCTGCGCGAGATCAACCCCTACTACTATTCGATGATCCGCACGTCGATCAATCCGACGATCATCCAAGGCGGCTACTTGCGCAACGTCGTGCCGTCGGAAGCCCATGCGACTGTGGACATTCGCGCGCTGCCCGACGAAGACCCCGAAGCCTTCTTCTCCCAGCTCAAGCAGGTGATCGGCGAGCCCAACGTCGATTTGATCCCCCACAAGGTCACCCGGCCCGCTCATCAGCCGGTCCCCCTCGACTCGCCGCTCTTCAAGGCGTTCGAGAAGGTGATCGGCGAGCGCTACTCCGCTGTTCCGTTGCTGCCGTTGATGTCGACCGGGGCGACCGACTCGGCGCAACTGCGCGCGGCGGGGATCAAGAGCTATGGCTTCGGCGTTCCCAAGCCCGAGTGGGACCCCTCCTCCGGAGTGCACGGCAAGGACGAATACATCTACGTGAAGGCGTTCGAAGACTACTTCGAGGCGCTGTACAACGTCGTGGTCGAAACGGCCGGCTCTGCGCAAACGAAGGGGCGATGAAGCTCGAGTTGCTCGCCGCTCGCCTGGCCGTGTGCCGCTTGCCCGCGGACGCTGAACCTCCCGACTGGGCGACGGCGGGCGCCTTTTGGTCGATGACGCGAACGACCGATGAGCTGTCGATCGTGGCGGAGGAGGGCGCGGCTCCGCCGGAAGTGGAGCAGGAAGGCGGCTGGCGCGCGTTGAAGGTCGCCGGGCCTCTCGATTTCGCCTTGGTCGGGGTGCTGGCGGATTTGGCGGCTCCGCTCGCGGCGGCCGGCGTGAGCATTTTCGTCATGTCGACGTTCGACACTGACTACGTCTTGGTCAAGCAGGAGAGCGTCGCTAGGGCGGCGGAGGCTCTGGAAGCCGCCGGCCACTCGATCAGTTAGCAGGCAATTAGCAGACGGTTCATTCGCGACGGCCGCCTTGCCGCCCGCCGCTGCCGTCCGGAAATGTCCGCAGATGTCCGTGTTTCCGGAAAATGCGGGATTTGGGCTCGTTGGGGATCGCGGCGGCAAGCGGCAGGTCGTTGATTCGGCGGCGGTTGCGCCGATGTCGCGATTCGCGCCATGTCCGGATTTGGCCGCTTTTGTCCGCTGGACCTCGAAAGTCGGCGGACAAACCGGGACATTTGCGGACTCGGGGAGCTCGGCGCAGGAGAGCGGGTCGAGGCCGGGCAGCCAGGGCTGGACGGGAGTTGTTGTTTTGGTCGCGGCGGTGTCCGGCTCGAAGTCCAATTTGAGTTGCGGATCGAGGCGTTCGGCGCGTTCGCGGAGGCGTCGAGCGGCCTTGTTTTCGCTTACGATTTCGATGTTGCCTTTGGAGTCGACCCAGCCGAAGGTTCGCGGCGTCGCCCAGGCCCAGGCCTTTTCGAGCGCTGTGATGCGCTTGTCCAGATGCTTGTAGTAGACGTATCTCACCCTAATTCAAGGGTACGGTGCGCGGCCAAGCGTTTTGCGGGCGGGCGGGGCTAAGTTGTTGATTCTTAGGCGAGGGGAGGTTGATTAGTTCTCGAAATCCGCCCGCGCCGCATTCGTCACAGGTTTTCGCGGTGGTTCGCCTTGTAGAGGGATTGGAGGCGATCTTCGAGCTCGTGCATCTCATAGCCGTGGCGGCCCCATTCCCAGGCCAGGCGCAGCGCCTGGATGCGAGCGTAGGCCGGCGCGCGCGGCCGTGCGGCGACTTAAGTTCGCCACTTATAGGATATCAGGAGGCTCCAAGGGTTTCGGTGAACAGCGCCCGCCGGAGTAAACGCTGATGTCGGTTTAGGATCCCTCCCGGCCGGTCTTGCTAGCCCCGCCCCGACTGGTCTCTTGCGAAGCTGCTCCCCTCTGACTCCGTCCGCGGCGGCCTCCTTTTCCGGGCTCCGTCCCTGGTTGGCCGGTCTGCGGGCCCTGAGGGGGCGTGATTTGCGGCTTAACTGTAGATCGTTGCCAAATTGGCGCCGGGCAGCACGATGAGATTGTTCTGCGGACGTGCCCTGGACGCGAAACTGTTCTT
>CAWFOP010000016.1:0-189542 GCA_963817465.1 uncultured Acidobacteriota bacterium
CTCACGTTCGGGCACGGAAGTGGTGTCAATAGTTTGATGGAACGAGGACTCGCACAGGAGGGCTTTCAGAACACGATTCGCCTCAGGCCCATACTTTACTGGTCCGCGTGAAAAGTGCCTCGCAGCTACGCATTGGCTAGCTTCCGCTCAACCGCATCGATCATGCGTTTTCCAATTTCAACAAGGAGCCGCGCGTCGTCCTCGAGCCCCGCCCGTTGTCTGGAGTTTCGATTCCTCTGTCCGACACCGCTTTCCAGATTGACATCGAGTTCGTGGATGATCCTGTTCCGAACGTCGAAGACAATGCGCAGGGTCTTTACGTCCTGTTTCGGCAGTATGCTGTTGGTCTCAAGGCCTAGCAGTCCGTGGCAGAAGCTGCCGTTTTCAGGCGGCAAGCGGCATCGGCGGTGTCATAAGGGCGCCGGCTGAATCTTGCGTCTTCGCCTGCGGCCGCCCGAAAACGGCTGTCAGCGCCGCGAACAACCGCGCCGCCGCCGCCCAAGACGCAATCGCCAGCGCCGCCGCCGCCCTTTTCGCCGCCGCCATCCCCCGCGGCGTGCCCGCCTGGTTTGCGCCTCATCGCCAGCGACAGGTTGCACGCGCCGACGTGGATCAGCAGGCGTTTGAGGACGTTTTCTCGGCCGCGTAGGTGCGCGCGCCGCATCCCGCCCGTCTCGTAACAGTGCGCGAAAGTGCGCTCCAGCAGCTCGCCCCGCAGTCGCAGCAGACGCTTGCCGCGCTCGCCCGCGATCCGCCGCCGGTTGCCGTACACCGCCTCGCGTTGCCGCCTCCGTCCGCCCCATTTGCGCCGCCCGCGTTGCGGCTCGCTCACGTAACTACGCAGGTCTATCTCGGCCAATCCGTCAGCACGCCGTTGGAGTGGTAGCCCTTGTCCGCCACCACTTCGCGCAGCTCTTCCACCGTCTCGCCCGCTTCCTCGGCCGCCGCTTCCAACTGCTCAGCCGCCTCGACCAGCGTTTCTTCAATCGTCGTCGTATCGCCTTCGTCGGCCGCTTGCAGGGTGACCGCCACCACCGCGCCCGTTTGCAAGTCCACCGCGTGCTCGGCCTTGATGCGCCAGGTGCGTGCGGCCGTCCTTCATCTTCGTCATCTTCGCGTCGGGATCGTGCGGATTCCGCCAATCCTTGTTCGATCGCCTTCTTCTTGCGTTTCTTATCGATCTGGGCCAACTGCTCGCGCGTCGGCGTCTCGATTCCCGATTCCTCGAGCCAGACGCTTGAGGATATTCTTCGTAGCCCTCGCCCGTGTCCCGCCGCACGAGCGAGCGCAGCGCCGCGTTGGCTTCCAGCGTCGTCGCGTCGACGCCGATCGTTGAGCCCGTCAGCAAGCCTTCGCGGGCGAGCAGCCGCAGCGCCCAGGCGAACACCGCTCGATGCGTCTCGATGTCGATCAGCCGCCGCGTACGCGAGATCGTCGAATGATCCGGCGCTTGCTCGTCGAGCTCGATCGCCAAGAAACGCCGCAGCGACAGCGAGTCGGCGATGCGCCAAGCGACGGAGCGCTCGGAATCGATGCCTTCGAAGCAGCCGACCAGCAAGCTGCGAAAGCAGATCCCCGGCGTCAGCGAGAACGGCGCTGCAAAACTAGACCACGAGGCGGCGGTTTGAAGGCAGCCTGAGGGCGCCGGAAAACCAGACCGCCGAGGTGGTCCGCGAGCATCTCCGAGGTGTGATGTGGAACACCGGGAGGGATGTATCGCGTGGAGTTGTACGCCCAAGTCCGCCGCAGCGTCTTCGTCGAGGGGATCAGCGAACGGGAGGCGGCGAGTCGGTTCGGGATTGCGCGCGAGACGGTGCGCAAGATGCTGCGCTACGCCGCGCCGCCGGGCTACCAGCGCTTGAAGCCGGCGAGACGGCCGAAGCTGGGCCCCTACACCGGCGTCATCGATCAGATCCTGGCCGAGGACCGCGAGCAGCCGCGCAAGCAGCGTCACACCGCCAAGCGCATTCACGAGAGATTGCGAGACGAGTACGGATTCGACGGCGGCTACAGCAGCGTCAAGGAGTACGTGCGGGAGAAGAGGCTGACCTGGCAAGAGATGTTCGTGCCGCTCGTGCATCCTCCGGGCGACGCGCAAGCGGACTTCGGCGAAGCGCTCGTCGTGATCAACGGCCAGCGCAAGGCGCATTTCCTGGTCGTTGATCTGCCGCACAGCGACGACGGCTTCGTGAAGGCGTTTCCGGCTGAGACGACCGAAGCGTTCTGCGAAGGGCACAATGCAGCGTTTCGCTACTTCTCAGGCGTGCCGCGGACGATCGTCTACGACAACACGAAGCTGGCGGTGGCGAGGATCCTCGGCGACGGCACCCGACAGCGGACGAGAGTCTTCAGCGAGCTTGAATCGCACCACTTGTTCGCCGACCGCTTCGGACGGCCGGGCAAGGGCAACGACAAGGCTTACGCTTCACACTGCACCTCGTCGGTCGCATTCGCGGATAGTTTCTTCTGTTGCAAGTAGGCCCGTTTGTGAGCGCCCTTTTGGGGTAGATCATCGGCGGGGGCTTCGTACAAGCATTGTCCCTTATCGTTGTAGCGGTGGGCGGATAGTAGTCCTCGATAGCGCCAGCCTTTCACGGAGGGAACAGCGATGCCTATGCGTGTGGCCACTTCTTCCGCCGTCAGCATGCCGGCGGCGCGGAGACGGGTGAACCGATCTCTCAGCTGGTAGGCGGATTTGAGATGCACGATCATTCCGCGGTGAAAGGAGCGGCCTTCTCCTGAGCGCATTCCCTTCCGGTTGAGGATCGCCGCGATCTCGCGTTCGGTGTGATGATTCAGCAGGCGATCGATTTCTCGGATGACAGCTGCATCGGTTTTCCGCAGTTCCGCGGCGGACAACGGGAGTGGCAGGATGATGCTCTTCGTTGCGCCGCCTTTGAAGCGCACGTGCATGCTGATCTCCTCGCGCTTGATCAGGATCACGTCTTCGAGCAGGAAGCGGATCATGCGCTTTTTTTCGCGATCGGGCGTTTGAGGATCTTGCCATAAACGTGGAAAATCACTCGCCAGCGCCGTGATCCGTGCTCGGTGCTCTTCATTGATAGCGACGTGGTCGGCTTGGCGCAGCCGCTCATATTCTTGCTGCGTTTCATTCAAGGCGCGCAGCTTGTTGTTCCATTCCGCCTCCAGCGCATCCGCGACCAGCCGGTTGGCCGGATCCACATGCAGATAACGGCGCTGGGCCAGATCGGCCTCGTAGCGAGCCCGTTCCACTTGCTTGCGGCGCAGGCCGTCCACCTCCTCCATGCGAGCCTGCAGCTCCTGCTGCACCGCTAGCGCCACATCGAGCGCCAGCGGCGTCATCGTCTCGACGAGGAGGTCGCCGATGGTTCTGTCGATCTGCTCTCCGTTGATGCTCTGACAAGGCGGCTTGCCATGCTCGATGCCGTCTTTCTGGCATACATAATCGGGCACGCGTCGGCCGTCCCGACTGTGATACCGGACGGTCATTCGATGGCCGCAAACGCCGCACAGCGCCAAGCCCTGCAGCAAGGCAGGGCCTTCGCGGGGCGGGCTCCGGCGGCGCTCCCGCCCTTGTGCCTGGGCGTTTTCTCGGAGGCGCCGTTGGTTCTCTTCGTAGCGCTCCCACGAGATGTAGCCCGGATGCAGGTCGGGCAACAGAATCCACTCGTCTCGCGGCAGCATGCGATAGGCTGAGCGTCCGTCCGCTTTCTTGCGAGTCCGCCTGCGCCCGTAAACAAACGCTCCGGCATGGCGGGGATTGTGCAGAAGCTGTAAAGCGCGGCTGTGGGTCAGTTCCGCCCAGAGCAGATCCCCTTTGTGCGGCCCCTTCTTCAACCGCCGTGGGAAGCGAAGCCCTTGTTGGCGAAAAGCCTTGACAGTCGCCATGGCGGATCCCGTGCGCTGGAAGGTCTCAAAGAAGCAGCGTAGGCTCTGCTGGACTTGCTTGTCCGGGTCCAGCACAGGCTGGTTCGCTGAGTTGTAGACCAAGCCGACCGGCAGCGAGGACTGCAACTCGCCGCGCCTGGCTTTGTTCAGGATCCCGCCCTGTAAGCGCGCTTTGATGATGTGCAACTCGGCTTCGCTCATCGTTCCTTTGAGCCCGAGCAGCAACCGGTCGTTGAAGTGCGCCGGATCGTAGACGCCGTCCTCATCGAGGATGAGCGTATCGGTGAGGGCGCAGATCTCCAGCAGTCGATGCCAGTCGGTGGAGTTGCGCGCCAACCGCGACACTTCCAGGCCGAGTACGATGCCGGCTTTACCCACGCCGACCTCGGCCACCAGTTTCTGGAATCCTTCGCGGTCCACCGCCGACGCGCCGGACTGCCCCAAGTCGCTGTCGATGACTACGATCTGCTCGGCCGGCCAGCCCAAAGCCACGGCATGTTGCCGGAGCGCATATTGGCGCTTCGTACTCTCGGTGTTCTCGAGGACCTGTCGGATCGTCGACTGCCGGACATACAGGTAAGCGTTACGCTTGAGATGATCGGCGTTCACCTTCTGATGGCCATCGGCTCTCATGTCGCGACCTCCAGTTGCCGACTGAGGATCATTCCCGCGAGGATGTTCGCGATCTGAGCCCGCACGGGGAACGATCCGTCGAGGCTGGCGGCGGGCGGCGGCGCTGGCGGTGCGCCGTTCGTTACCAGAAACGGTTTCCAGGCTTGCATCCAAGCGGTCATTCCTTTCCGGAGAAACAGAGCCAACCCCGGCGCCGGCGCCCGTCCGGCAGAGACGGACAGAGCGTCGTTGCGCAGCTGCTCGTAATGAGAAACCAGTCCGTCGTCGCGCTTCGGCTGGCGGGCAAAGCTCACCCCCACTTCCTGCGTTTTTTTTGAACGCGCGCCACCCCCCGTTCGATCGTTCGCGGGTGAACGATCAGATCGAATCGCTGTCGGACGCGGCTCGCCAGCTCCGCGGCTCGCAGCGAGGGATTGTCTTGACGGGCCTGCTGAATAAACTCGAGGATCTCTGCGGTGAGCTTGTGAGCTTGCTTGGGGCCTCGTTTGAGAGGCGCAAGGCCGGCCAAGCCGCCTTGCTCGAAGGCCGATTGGGCCTGATAAAACGAGGGGCGTGAGAAGCCGAACGCGGCGGCCGCTTCGGTGATGGAGCGCCCATCCTTCTGCACCCGACGCAGCATCTCGTACTTGACCTGAACAAGATCGCGGGCGTCGAAGAACTCGCTGGCCACAAACAGTTCGGCGGTAACAGCGTGGGGGCGCGGGTTGAGGGTTCCTTGCTGGCGCAGGCTCTCGAGTTTGGGATCCCCAGGCGGCGGCTTTGGCATCCGTGTCTCCAGGTGGAAGAGCTATCTTATGTGTAAATATAATTACGCCTATACTGATGTGGATGTCAATCTTTTTCTGGCGCCAACCAACTGACTCTGTTGGAGGATATACGCCTATATCTCCTCCAGTCGAGGCGGTGACCGGACCGCAGAGCGGCGCAATTCTATTTACAAATACGGCGTAATAATCTTTACGTCTCTGCCCCGCGCCTTTCATCGCAACCGCTCCAGCAGGCCCGCCAGTTGGAGCAGATCCTCGTAACGGAAGTACGATCGCCCCGCGGCAATCTCCACGAACGGGTCCATGCCTCCGGCATCCGTGCAGCTCGCCATAATCGACTGCAACCGACCTTCGGCATCGCGGAAGTACACGCGATCCTCACCCCAGTTGTTGCGGTACTCGATCAGCTCGAACTCACGCCCGAACAGTGGATGGTATGGATGGATTACACGGAAATGTTTCTCCGCACCGTTCCCATGCGGTGCGATTGAGGACCTACCTGGTGCGCTTGAGCGAGTTGGAGCTGCTCGACCGCGAACGACGAGCGACCGAACGCCGCATCAAAGCCGCCAAGTTCCCCGTCACCAAGACCCTCGACACGTTCGACTTCCCGGCCTTGCCGAAGCTCAACAAGAAGCTGGTCCTGGAGCTGGCTCGTTGCGAATTCATCGACCGCCGCGAGAATGTGTTGGCGCTCGGCAACTCCGGCACGGGCAAGACGCATTTGGCTCTCGCACTCGGCATGGCGGCTTGTCAGCGCGGCTACCGGGTGCGCTTCACCACGGCCGCCGCTCTGGTCAACGAGCTGCTCGAAGCCCGCGACGAACGGCGCTTGCTGCGGTTCCAGAAACAGCTCGCCAAACAAGACCTGCTGATCATCGACGAGCTGGGCTATGTGCCGCTGTCGAAGACCGGCTCCGAACTGCTGTTCGAGGTCTTCTCGCAGCTCTATGAGCAGGGCTCGACGCTGGTGACCTCGAATCTGCCCTGCAACGAGTGGACCGAGATCCTCGGCTCCGAACGGATGACCGGCGCGCTGCTCGACCGCCTGACCCACCACGTCCACATCCTGGAGATGAACGGCGACAGCTTCCGCCTCAAGCAAAGCAAGAAGCGGCGCGATCATTCGCCAAGCTGACCCCAGCCGGCTCGCCGCGGTGTCGACTCCGCCGTGGTCGGGGGCCGGCTTCCACTCCGCCTTCAGCCGCCCTCACGGCCGGCCTCAGGCTGCGTTCCAGCCAGCCCCCGACCACCCGCATCGAGAAATCTCCACCCTTCTGCAGCTGGTCTCCTTTTGCGGCGCCGCGCTGGTCTATTTTTCCGGCGCCCTTGACAAACGGTTTGCATTCGATTCAGGTGCTTGGGATTAGTCATAAAATCTTTACGACTTTCTCCTATGATGAAGGCACGATTTTATATGGAATTCGTGGTGCGGAAAATACGCACAAGAGCAGAAACAACTGCGGATAGGCGGAGGGAACAATGCCAGCGGCGCGCACGGCGCACATCTCGCCGAAGGAGCCATGATCGAATATCGCTCCGACCCCAGCCGCAAAACCATACCGTGGATCCGATATACCGCCGCGGACGGCAAACAGATCATCTATCAAACTTCGAGCTGGTCTCCGACGATGGCGGAGGAGTTCGAGCTACGGCGGATGAACTGCATTGATTGCCACAATCGAGTCGCCCACAGCTTCGAAGACGCATCGGGTGCTCTCGATGAAGCGTTGTTCCGTAACGAGATCGATCCTCGTTTGCCTTTCATCAAGCGGGAGGGGATGCGCGTTCTGACGGTCTCCTATGCCAACAGAGAAGCAGCTTCACAGCAGATTCCGTCCGAAATCTATGAGTTCTATCGCGAGCAATACCCGGAAACGTCGGCGCGCCAGGTCGGATCGATCCTGAACGCCTCCGCCGCGTTGGTTGCGGTCTACCAAAGAAACGTTTGGCCGGAGTACGGCGTGACCTGGGGCTTGCACGCGAATCATGCCGGCCACGAGGACTACCCCGGCTGCTTCCGCTGCCACAACGATAATCAAATCAGTCAGGATGGGGAGCGGACTCGCTTAGGCGACGATTGCACGATCTGCCATGCGATTCTGACCGACCGGGCGCCTATCAGCCTGCCCCTCGTCACCGATGCGCCGCTCACCTCGACGCGTCTCAACCTGCCGAAGCAGATTGTGTTCGAGACACGCGCCGGGGACGCCAAGTTTGACCACGAAAAGCATCTGGAGTACGAAAAGGGTCGATGCGTTGCTTGTCACAACGCCCTTTTCCCTATGGCGCGCGCCGGCTTGAGTTACGCACCGGACGTTCACCGCGCCGCGGAGTCCTCCCAAACCAGCTGCGCGGGCTGCCACTTCGATGGCGGCCCCGCATTCGCCACGGCAAACCATTGCGAAAGGTGTCACACCGGCCTCAGTGCCAGAAGAAATGCAATCGCCCGCGGTCCGGAACCTCCGTCGCCCCTCCCCGAAAAGGTCACCTATGAGACGAAGCTCGGCCCAGTCCGGTTTGATCACGCAAAACACCTCGAGGAGGCCAAGGGCGATTGCGTCGACTGTCATAACCGGTTATTCCCGATGCAGGACGCCAAGCTGCAATATGACCAGGAGCGCCTCGGTCAGAGCGTCGGCTAAAGAAAACAAACAGCACTAGTCGCTGGACCAACACTGCGCGACAGTTCGACGCCGCCAAGCTTACGGTCGGCAAGAAAGATCTGCACGTCGATCTGTTCGCGGCCTCGGTGGTGGTTATAGACCCGAACGGCTTCAACAAGCACCGCGATGGCAACAACCTACACGGCGCCTACGCAATCCTCAACGGCTTGCTCGACAAGGGGGCGCTCGAGGTCTACACGCTCTGGAAGACGAATCCCCGCGTCTTCGACGCCCTTGGCCGGCCGGGCGATCAGGACCTCTATACGATCGGCTTCCGCTTCGAGCGTCCGCTCGGAGCCGGCTTCGCGCTAGAGACCGAATGGGCGCGTCAGTATGGCCGCTTCGCCGTCGAGGACGTCTCGGCCTGGGGCGCCTACGGCGTGCTCAGCTACACCCCTCCGCGGTCGATTTGGAGCCCGCGCTTTTCGACTGAATACCAATACGGCTCGGGCGACGGCGACCCGGCGGACGGCTCGCGCGAGACGTTCGACCAGCTCTACCCGACGGGACACCTCTACCAGGGTGCGGCCGATCGCATCGGCTGGCAGAACGTAAAGGACGTAAGGGTCGGCGTCGCGCTCAAGCCGCACGCCAAGCTCGGGCTAAACCTCGACTACTTCACCTTCTGGCTGGCGGACAAGCACGACCATCTCTACGCCGTCAATGGCACGATCGCCGTGCGCGCTCCCGAAGGGGGCGCCCGCAGCAGCCACGTCGGCCAAGAGATGGACGCCATCTTGACCTGGAAGCCGGCCGCACACGCCACAATCGGCGGCGGGCTGGGCTACTTCTTCACGGGTGACTTCCTGAAGGAAACGACGCTAGGGCATCGACACATCTTCAACTACCTTTTCTTGAACTACGTGCTTTGAGAATTCCGCCTCCGCTAGAGCGTCGTCCATCGATCGCCCCTTGCGATGAAGCTCATTGCGGTCTAGACCGCTGCATTGACCCGGCTGACGGCTGAGATTAAAGTAGTATTGTGAATACATCTTTAAGCCCGGATTCGCCTCGTGTCAGCTCACGCCGCCCCGGAGGCGTGTCCGACCGAGTGAACCATCAGGTGATCCGAGCCGTAGTGGAAAACTTCTATCGATCGGCGCGGCAAGACGGCGATCTCGGGCCGGTATTTGCCGCACACGTCGAAGACTGGGATGGTCACCTGGAAATCATGACGAGGTTCTGGGCTTCGGTCCTGCTCGGGGAAGGCGGCTACTTCGGCAATCCCTTCCAGAAGCACTTGGCGGTATCAGAGCTGAGCGCCGACCATTTCAGAAAGTGGCTTGAGATCTTTTCGCAAACGCTCGCCCAGCAATGCTCTCGGGAGGACGCCGTTGCATGGGAGGCTGCCGCGAGACGGATGGGCTTCGCGATGTCGTCCCGCTTAGGGTTCGACCGGGTCGACGATCTACTCCCATGAAGCTCTCGCATGTACGGCTTGTCTCGTTGTTGTGCTTTGCCGCCTCGGTGCACGGCGCAAATCCCGTCGACGAGCTCCGCAAACAGATGGACTCCCGAGCTGTCCGGCTGGAATACCAAAATCCCCGCGGATATTTGGACTCCCTGCTCGAGGCGCTTCACATCAGCCCCCTGACGCAGACCTTGGTCTTTTCGAAAACCAGTGCGCAGTTTCGCCTGATCTCCCCTCGCTCGCCCCGCGCCATCTACTTCAACGACGACGTTTACGTCGGGTGGGTTCGCGGCGGTCCGATTATCGAAATCGCCGCGGCTGATGAAGAGGCCGGCGCCGTCTTCTATGTGTTGCCGCAGGAGCCGAACGAGAAGCCAACCATCCTGAGGGATCAAGGGCAGTGCCTGCAATGTCACGAGTCGGGCCGGACGGACGGCGTCCCCGGATTTCTCACGCGCTCTCTTTACACGAACCCGGACGGACAACCGGCATTGCAGCTTGGCAGCATCGATGTCGATCAGCAAACGTCCCTCGCGGAACGCTTCGGCGGCTGGTTTGTCACGGGTGCGAACTTCGAGCATCGTGGGAATCGAGTGCTGGCGCGTAGGGAAGACTCGACCGAGACCATCAGTCTGGCCGGCGTGGCGGACCTGCACGACTATCTGAGGGACGACAGCGATGTTCTCGCTCATCTGTTGCTCGTCCACCAGACCCAAACGCACAATCGCATCACCCGGGCCGCATTGAAAGCTCGAGAAGCGATTGCTTATAGAGCGGACATGGGGCGTCTGTTTGGGGAGGTCAGCCCGGAAACCGCCGCGTCGGTGAAGCGTCGCATCGAGAAGCCGGCCGAAGAGCTCCTCGAGCACCTCCTGTTCTCCGGCGAAGCGGCGCTCCCGGTTCCGTTGGATGCGCGCACGCCGCTGGCAAAAGAGTTTTCGCAGCGCGGCCCCCTCTACGAGCTTGACCTCCAAGAGCGTCTCCTCAAGGTCCCCATAAGCTACCTGGTTCTCTCGGAGTCCTTCGACGCGCTTCCGAAGGAGACTCTCGAGTATTTGCAGGCCCGATTACAGGAGATTCTGAGCGGAAAGGATCAAAGCGGCCGATTCGCGCACTTGTCGAACCGCGACCGCGAGACAATCCTGCGAACGCTAGTCGAGAACAGACCCAACCTTGTCAGCGACATCACGGGCTCTCGCTCAGCAGGCTTGGTTGCGATGCGTTCCGCGCTCTCGTCGCTCGATTGAAACGCTAGGTCTTTTCTCAATCAAGCGGACATCAACCAGCACACTCTTGGCGTCGTCGTTCCAGACCAGCACGAGCCTCCGCATGCGGTTGAACTTCTGCTCGGTCCGCGTGTCAACCAGGGCCGTGAAGGTCTCCCACGAAATCTCCGACGAAGAAATGAAGATCGGCGTCATCGGAACCGGCAATATCGGCAGCACCAGAGATTGATACAGGGATGCCGCATAGCGCCTGGGTATCAAAGCAAATCGGTCGCCCAGTGATCAAGGCATTCAACAATATCCTGGCCCACTCGTTCGCCGAATTCGGCCGTCCGGAACGCGCCCGACCGCCTTGCCGTTGCCGTGGTCGGCGATGATGCAAACTCGAAGCGGATCGCCATGGACGTCGTGAACGAGGCAGGTTTTGACCCTGTCGTTGCCGGGCCGCTGGATGAGTCGTGGCGGCAGCAGCCAGCGACGCCTGCTTATTGTTGCGATTACGATGCCGAAACGACGCGGAAGGGGCTTGCAGGTGCCGTCAAGGGCGAAGCGCCGAAGAAACTTGAGCATCTAATCGGTCTTTTCCGCCAACGCGGTCTGAACATGACCCATGCGGATATGGTCGCGACGTACCGCGCGCTCAACCCGCTCGACTGATGTCCGAGACTCGAATTGTCGTTCCAGCCTTAGATCCTTCGGCGACAAGCGAACGCCGCATTAGAAATCGCATCAGAAATTACGGGACTGCGCGCAATGGGAACACGAGAAGGCGTGTCGCGCAGGAAACGGCAACATGCGGCCGCGGGCCGACACTGAATCGCCCGCAACCGTTCAAGCCTACGCGGCGCCGCGTCTCCCCGGCCAATCGGGCCGGGGCCGTGATCGTCCGATTTAATTAACGGCTTCTACTGGAAGTACGGAGAGCCATCCGCATGGAAATTCGTGCCGCGCCGCCAGGGGGCCGGCGGCATGCTCTTAAAGGCCTCCTCGTTGAGTTCGACCCCCCAGCCGGGCTTATTGGGAATGTCCACATACCCGTTCTTGTTGACCATGATCGGCTCTTTGAGCACATCCTTACTGGCTCCCGAGTCGGGAGCGTGGTATTCCAAAATTAGGAAATTGGACGTGGAGGCCGCAAAGTGCACGTTGACGGCTGTCGCCAACGGACTCATGGGATTGTGAGGCGCCACCATTATGTACTGAGCCTCAGCCATCGCCGCGATCTTTTTCAGAGTTAGAACTCCGCCGCAGCAACAGATATCCGGCTGCAGAACATCGAGAGCTTGGCGTTGAATGAGTTGCTTGAACTCGTAGATCCCGTAATTGGATTCACCGCTTGCCAACGGGATGTCCACGTGATCGGAAACCTTCTTCATCGCGTCATAGTTTTCCGGGCGAACCGACTCTTCCATCCAAAACGGATTGTAGGGCTCGATCGCTTTCGCCAAGCGGATGGCCCGCTCCGCCTCAAAGAACTTCGCATGCACGTCGACCGCGATGTCCACGTCGGGCCCTACCGCCTCACGCACTGCACGGACGTGGGCGACGGTTTCGCGCGTAGCCTGGTTGTACGGCATATCCCCGCGAGCCTGGATGCCCATTTTGAGGGCCGTATACCCGTACTTTTCAATCATCTGCTTTGCGTTCTCGCCAGCCTGTTCGGGGGTGGCGCCGCCGGTGCTCTGGTAGACGCGGACTTGGTTCCGCACACGACCGCCGAGCAGCGCCCAGACCGGCACCCCAGCGGACTTGCCGGCGATGTCCCAGAGGGCGTGCTCAATGCCGCTGATTGCGGAATTCACAATAATGCCCCCGGGGAAACGGGTCGTGTTGTACATCACGTCGAACAGGTACTGAACATTGCGCGGATCATTCCCAACGAGCCAAGACTTGAAATCCTCAATGACTTTCACGGTGGCCTCGTCCGGGCCCGCGGAGTAAGCCTCTCCGATTCCGTAGACCCCCTGGTCGGTGAGAACCTTGACGTAAAGCCAATTGCGGCCGCCCGCGCCGATCAGAAACGTCTTGATGTCTGTGATCTTCATGGCCGGGGTATTGCCGATCTTGCCGCCGTCCAAGGGCTGCAGCCCCGCGCCGTTAGCGCCCACGGGCCCACGTGTCATTCCACCGCCGCGGCGCCTTCCAGCGCCGTTGCTTTCACGCGGTCCGCCTTGTTGCGCCGCCAATAACAATGGGGAGGCGGCTGCCATGCCGCTGCTCCAGAGGAACCTTCTTCTGTTCATTTCTCCTCCGCTTCGTCTAAGACGACTTAACACGGACTAGCAGCCGACACCCCTTGAGCGAAACGAGGGACGCCCCTACAGGTAAATCCAGTGGCCTGACGCCAAGTTGAGACGCCCGTGGACCCGAGCCCGCCGCTGAAGCGATTCTCGGCGAGCGCTCAAGCGTCTGACGCCAGACGAGAATACCTACATTGGAGGCTATTGTCAAACTTATGGCCGGTCGTGAATGGGAGCTTCGCGAGGACGGCTGATCCCGCCGCTGCGGGGCCGAACGACGGCCTGCGGCGGTTCGATGATGCAGCGTCCTAGCGACGCAGGCACGCTCGAGGGGTTGATTGCGAAGCATTCCTCAGCGCCTTCGCGCACGTTGCACGACTTGTGCGCCCGACAACGCCGCACCCGAAACCCGGCGAACAGCTTTGCGGATCCGGCGGGCGGCGCCCTTGAGCCGTCGATGATGAACAGCCGTTTCTGTTGGTTTCAAGCCTGGCGCCGAGCGTGGCATCCGGCGCGACTACATCGCGCCGGGCAAGCCGATCGAGAACGGCGTCATCGAAAGTTTCAACGCTCGCCTGCGCGACCGATGCCTGCACGCGAACCGGTTTCACAACCTACGCCACGCGCGAATCGTGGTCGCGCTGGTACACCGAATGCAACCAACGGCCCCCGCACGGCGCCTCGGGTATCAGACGCCAAACGATTTTGCCAACCGAGAAATTCCGGTCACGCCTTGTTGATAATCGGGAGGCGCGTCAAACGCCCTATACGTGCTTGGGCCCGGCCCGGTCCGCGCCCACCGCCTGCTTGAAGCCTTTCTCGTCGAAGCGCCGTTCCAACAGATCGCTCTCGGCTTCGACGCCTCATCCGTGTCCGCCATCTCGGAAATCACGCCTTCGCCGGGCCTGGTCGACACTCCGCGAGCACGATCTCCGGCGTGCGCTCGCCAAGCTTCTCGTTGCGCTTCGTCGGCGCGGCTGCGCAGGTGCGGCATGGCGGCCCGCAGCTTGCGGTCCGACAGGCTTGCCCACCCGGCCGCCCCGAAGTCCGACCCGCCCGCGCGCTCCTCGGCTGGCTAGCGCGCCGCCTTTTCGGTCGCTTCTAGCGCAATCAGCGCCGGCGCGGCCTGAGTCGCGGCCCATCCGGCGACGTCAACGAAGAAAGAGACGAGCGATGAAGGCGAGCGATAATGCCATGGCGGATCATTGCGATTCTCAAGCGGAGCGGACCTATGCCGGCGGAAGGGGCGACAGCACAAAGGCAGCGGCATGAAGCCTGAATTCGCCCCGCTCACTGGGACCTGAGTATCGGCGGAAAATGCCAACGAGGCGAGTGCTTAGGGGCGGAATAATCGCATGGTACTCTACAAGAAAAGGACTTCGACCAAATGAGGATCTCGAGGGGTGTACGGGAAGACAACAAGAATCTGCTGATCAAGGACCGGCTCGCTGGGATCTTACGAGAGGAGATTGTCCGCGGAAAGTTGCGTCCGGGTGAGTCGATCGTGGAAGGACATTGGGCATCCAAGCTCAGCGTCGCCCAAGCCTCGATTCGCGAGGCCCTGAACATCCTCGCCAGTGAAGGATTCGTCGAGAAAGGCTCGGGCCGAAGCGCTAAAGTCATTAAGCTCAGCATGGAGGACGTCACCGAGCTCTATGACGTCAGGGCGGCGTTGGAGGGAGTTGCAGCTCGGCTGGTAGCGGAGAAGAAGCCGGATCTTAGGGATCTAGACCAAGCCGTCGCGGACATGAGCGCCGCTGTAGCCTGTCGCAACGTCATGGCCTACTACGAGCGTGACCTCCAATTCCATTTGCTCATTGCTCGAAAATCAGGCAATCGTTTTCTCGAGCAACAGATCCGCTGGTTGCTCGCTCCCTTGTTCGCCTTCTATGTGATGCGTCTGCAGTTGGAAGACGATAACCCTGACTGGGGGTACAGTCTTGAAGACCATCAACGGATCGTAGAGGTCTTGCGAACCGCCAAACCCGCTGCGGCCCAGAAGTATATGGAAGCCCAGGTCCGCAGATTTTTCGATCAGACGCACTCCCACAACCAGGTCATTCCGGATGACAAAGCGAGTCCGCGGGTGGCCTCGCCGGCATAGGTCCCGCCTCTTTTAGGTCGGCCGCAGGATATCCCGTCGTCTGCGGCTCCGAAGACTTCTGAGCCCAACGCCTGCGGTGGTTGACGGTCTCGGCCGACTGCTGCGGACTTCCGTCACTACAGCGGTTCGGGCTTCCGGCTCAATGCCCGCGTGAGCGTCGGGACCGAATCGGCTGGGGCGATGGGGACGACGGTTCGCGCGCGGACAGGCGCGGGATTCCCTGACGGCTTTCGTGTGCGGCCGTCCCATGGTCGCCTCCGGTACCGCTCCTAGGCGCCGATGGCAACGCGAAACGGTCTCTCGCGGCGGCCGTTGGCGATATGGCGGATGCCGAAACAGGCTTCTCGACGTCCCGCTGTTTGCGGGGACCTGAGAAGGCGCCGGAGGTTCGAAGGTCCTGACGCTATAACCGGGACGCGGCTCTCTGTGCTGCCTTCAGGCCGACGGCGCATCTTGCACGCTCCGATCCCAAGGGCAAGACCGCGAACCGATGACCTCTACCGCCTAGCTTGACAATCGCGATTTCGTGGGCTAGGATCTAGCTGCTTAAGTGCCCAAGCGCTTAAGCGCGCAAGGAGTAAATCCGGTTTCGAGTTGAGGAGGGGTTAAGGAGTGGGGTTCAAGGATGTGGAAACGAGTCGTCTTGCTCGCACTGTGCCTAGTGTTTCCTTCGCTAATGGTGATGAGCGGCCAAGTCAATAAAAGCAATCTGACCGGAGTCATCCGTGATGCGACGAGAGCCGTGATAGGCGGCGCCTCGGTCAAGCTGGCCAATTTGGCCACCGGTGCGACCCGCGAAACGACAGCCGACGAGTCCGGCTTGTATCGCTTCACGTTGGTCGATTCCGGCTATTACCGCCTCGAAGTGCAGTCGCCGGGGTTCAAAACGTTTATCCAAGAATCGATTCAGCTCGAGACAGGGGAGACGGCCCGTTTGGACGTCGAACTGGAGCTCGGGGATGTCACCGAGTCAGTTACAGTCACTTCGGAGGCCCCGCTGCTGAAAAGCGAGACGGCCGTGGTGGGCAGCACAGTGAGCGAGCAGGTCATTCAAGAGTTGCCCCTGATCGGGCGTAATCCTTACGTGTTCCTGACTCTCAACCCCGGCATTCAGTACTACGGTGATGCTGGGGCGCTAAACCCTTGGGACAACTTTGGAGTGTCGGATTTCTCGGGCGGAGGATCGGAGGGCCGATCGGAATTTCTGCTGGACGGTATGCCAAATATGCGTATCGATCTGGTAGGCTTCAGCCCCTCTCCGGACGCAGTTTCGGAGATGAACGTTCAGACGAACGCGTATGACGCGGAATACGGGCACTCGAACGCGTCGTTCGTCAACGTTTCGACGAAGAGCGGCAGCAACGAAATCCACGGAAGCACCTACTGGTATCTCCGCAACGACAACTTGAATGCAAACAGTTTCTTCAACAACCGCAACGGCAACACCAAGAGTGAATCGAAGCAGAACACCTATGGTGTGTCGGTCGGCGGTCCGATCATCCGGGATAAGACGCACTACTACGTGACCTACGAGGGGACACAGGTTCGGGGCGCGGGCTTCGTGCGGGCGATCGTTCCGACGGAGTTGGAACGGGTTGGCGATTTTTCCCAGACACAGAACGTCCGTGGGGACGCGTACACAATCTATGACCCGGCAACAACCAAGGCCAGCGCCGACGGCTCAGGATTTGTGAGGAATGCGTTTCCCAACAACATCGTTCCGGTCCAAAGGCAAGATCCGGTAGCTCTCAAGTCCATGGAGTACTACCCGCACCCGAACCTGGCAAGGTTGCCGGATAATCTCGAAAACTTTGAGAACCCGAGGCCGGGCGGCCGGCACTGGGCCAGCCTGGCGACTCGTGGGGACCACCAGCTGACGAATTCACACAGCTTGTTTATGCGCTTCGGGTGGAATCACCGAACCGACCCGGCCGGGCCCTACTACGGCGATTGCTGCGGTCCCGCAGGAAACCCGACCAATGGCCAAGATGAGTTTCAGCGAGGCAACATCGCCGCCGGAGTCGGTGACACTTGGCTGGCTAGCCCCAAAACTGTCGTTGATTTCCGCCTGGGGTTCACCCGCTACTTTGATGCAAACGTTATGCGAGGAGAAGGATTCGACATCTCGCAACTCGGATTCCCTTCATCGCTGGCCCAGTCCGTGGTGTTTCAAACGTTCCCGCGCTATGAAATGAGCGGCGACGTGGAAAATCTGGGTGCGGGGCGCACCACGGCGCGGAACTTCATCAATCAGTACAATCCCCTCATCAACGTGCACTCGCAATACGGGCGACATGCCGTGAAATACGGCTTCCGTTTCCAGGTTGCGCAGAGTAACAACTTCGCCCCAAACCGTTCGGGCGGATATTACAAATTTGATCGCGTATTTACTCGGGGGCCCGATCCAACCAGGACGACAACAACCGGGGGGCATGACACCGCTTCATTCCTGTTGGGGGCGCCCAGTTCGGGATACGTTGATATCCGCGCCAGCAGGGCGGTGCAGAACCGTTACTGGTCATTCTATGTCCAAGACGACTGGAAAACGTCAAATCGCCTGACGATGAATTTGGGCGTTCGCTTTGAGCACGAAGAGGGGACGACCGAGCGATATAACCAAGGCAACGCCGGGTTCGATTTCAACGCGGTGAGCCCGGTCGACGCGCAGGCGGCGGCAAACTACGCCCAAAATCCGATTCCCGAACTGGCGGAGCTGAATGCTCGGGGCGGACTGCTGTTCTTGGCGACGGACGGCATCGGCCGCCAACACCTCGCAACCGAACCTTTGCTCGTGGCCCCACGTTTTGGTCTGGCGTATCGGATTACGGACCGAATGGTTTGGCGCATGGGCTATGGCATCTACTACGCGCCCAATAATATCGACAACTTCCGTCAGGACGGCTTCAGCTTGGCAACACGAATGCTCACCTCCCTGGACGGTAATCTGACCCCGTTCCACACTCTGAGCGACCCCTTTCCAAATGGACTTACAGCGCCGCCCGGCGCATCCGGCGGTTTACTGACAGGCGTGGGACAGGCGGTCACGTCCGCCGCTGTCGGTTCCGACGGCGTGCCGGATTTCCGTCATGGGCTGACTCAGCAGTTTTCTGCTGGTTTCCAAGCCATCTTGCCCGGGGAAATCTCTTTCGAGGCCAACTATGTCGGGAACGTAGCGCAGCGACTGACAATTTCGCGAGATCTCAACGCCTATCCAAACGCGGATTTGGCGCTCCAGACGCGACTCAACGCGAAAGTCGACAATCCGTTTTTCGGTGTCATCGACGATCCAACCAGCTTATTGAGTCAGCCGACAACGACGGTAGCTCAACTGCTGAGGCCCTACCCCCACTTCGTAGGTGAGAACGGCGTCGTAGACACAGTGCTTCCTCTGGGGCGATCGCACTATGACTCCGTGCAGATGCAAGCCTCCAAACGCATGAACAACGGCTTCCAATTCGGGACTTCGTACACGATCTCGAAGCTTCTGGAAGCGACCACCTATCTCAACCCAAACGATACGCGGCCGGAGAACGTCATTTCGAACGCAGACCGCCCTCAGCGCTTCGTCGCCTACGGCATTTGGGAGCTGCCGTTCGGACCGGGCAAGCCGCTTTTGAATTCCTCGAATCCGGTAGTGCGGCGTTTGGTCGGCGGCTGGCAATTCAACTGGGTGGTTACATACCAAAGCGGCCCGGCTCTGGCGTTTCCCAACGCCATCCGGCTGGCGCGCTCTGAGAGTAATCCCTATACGATCGAGGAGTATTTCGACCGCTCACAGTTCGCGCCCCAGGAGCCGTTTACGCTGAACACTCTTTCGAGTCGTGTAGCCGACCTGAGGGCCCCGGGCCTGAAGAAATGGGACCTAACCGTCATGAAGAAAGTGAAAGTGACGGAAAGAGTCACGATGCAATTCCAAGGCGAGTTTTACAACGCCTGGAACACGACCCACTTCGCCGCTCCGAACACAACCGTTACTAGCGGCAACTTCGGACGCATTACCGGCACATCCCTTGGACCGAGAAACATTCAGCTTTCAGCTCGAGTCTTGTTCTAAGGCATGCAAGGATCAAAGCGGAGCGCCCGGAGCCGGGCCGTGCGTGTGCCATCGCTGGGCGCTCCGTGAGATCGGCTCTATCAGCCTCGTCGGCGACGGGCTGGCGCGCCCGGGCTAGCGAGACGACGAGCGCATTAAGCGGCGGACGCGAGACAGCGGGCGTGCATCGCGTGCGCCGACGGAATATATACGGCTAAATACAAGTATTTCGTAACCGTAAGTCGTCGACCTTCGCCTCGCTGATTAGTCGAGTGAGCAAGCCCGCGGAGTTGTGTATGTGGCGTCTGCTGACTGTGTGGATACTACTGCTGGGTTCGATTCTTGTATCGGCCGCGGCGGCGCCGGATACGGCGACAGACCGCCCGGTAGCGGAATGGCTGATGCGCATGGGCGGCGAAATCGTCATCCAGGGCGAACATCGCCACGTTCGCGAGTTAGCGGACCTTCCGGAAAGGCCCTTCCGCATTGAGGCGGTGAACCTGGTTGACATCCCTGTAGATGCTCCTGACATTCAGCGACTCGGCACGCTTGAGGAGCTGAAGTTCCTCTGGGTGTCATCGCGCATCCCCCGCGTCTTTTCGGTGCAGGCGCCGCAACGCGGTGGGCGGCAGCCTCAAGGCAGGGGTTCTGGGCGAAGATCGAACGATGGATGGAAGTTTCTAGAGAATCTTCCGAACCTACAGGCATTCGTTAACAGCGAGACGGTTTACAGCTTTCCCATTCCGATCGACGATGACACGCTCGCTTATCTGTCCAATGCTAAGAACCTCCGAGAGCTCCGGGCGACACGCAGCGCGGTCAAAGGCGCTGCTCTCGGACCATTTCACGAGATGCGTTTTCTCGACCTCAGCTTCTCGGAGTTGACCGACGCCGCGATGGTGAATCTCGAGGGAATGCCGCACCTCACGAAGCTCAACGTGCGCGATACAGCCATCACCGATGAGGGGCTGCAGCACATCCGAGGCCTCAGCGAACTCCAGGAGCTCGAGTTGCAGGGCACGGGGATCAGCGACCGCGGGATGGAGTATCTGAAGGATCTCACACAGCTCCGAAAGCTGAACTTGCTCGGGACGTCCATCACCGACAATGGGCTGAAGTTTTTGAGCGGTCTCACCAAGCTGCGAGAGTTGAATATCTACCGCACGGGTGTCACGAATCTCGGTTTGGAGGCCCTCTACGAGGCCCGGGACTTGCAAAATCTGGATCTACGTTATACGCATGTCACTTCGGCCGGATTGAACGCTCTGCAAGCTGCTTTGCCTAGCTGCGAGATTCAATTTCAAGGAAATACGGTTGAATCCACCGCTCACATCGCCGCGGCCGACTTCATCGGCGGCGGAAAGGGATCCATGGCTGATTGGGTGAAGGCCATCGGTGGAGCGGCGGTTACTTCAGATGGGCGCGTTCTCGAAATCTCGGTCGCTTCCAGGCCTGTCACTGACACTGATCTGGAAAAACTCGTAGGGCTCACCGATCTTCACAAACTCGATCTTTCGGGGACGGAAGTGAGTGATCTTGGCGCCCGCCATCTGGCGTCTCTCACTGGACTGGTCGAATTGAACCTCAACAATACAAGCGTCTCCGACGCGACATTAGGAAACCTCTCCGGGATGAAGAGCTTGCGGATCCTGCACTTGAACAATACGCAAGTCCAAGGAGCCGGCTTGGCTGAGCTTCCCAGTTTGGGAACAATCTCGGAGCTGTATCTCGCGGGCGCTCCAATCAGAAATGAGGCGCTAGAGCATATCGGCCGAATGACGAACCTGACGACTCTGGTGATCAGTTCCACGGACATCACGGATGAAGGCATGTCGTCCCTGGGGGGACTCTCGAAACTGCGTCATCTCGATCTCTCTGGAACTGACATCGGAGACGCGGGGATCGCCGCTTTGGGGAAACTCACCGGCCTAGAAACTCTTTCGTTACGACATGCCCGGTTCACCGATGACGGCTTGGCGGCATTGAGTCATCTCGTAAACCTGACAGAATTGGATTTAGCCGTGTCGAGGCTGACCGACAAAGGTCTGCAGTCGCTCGCTCCCTTGCAGCAGTTGCAGAAGTTGAATCTGGACTATACGGCCGTCAGCGATGACGGACTGGCCGCCTTAGCTAAGCTGCCGTCGCTGGCGGAGCTTCACTTGGATACAGCCGATGTCACCGACGAAGGTGTACCGTACCTAAAGGCGATGAAGGGCCTGCGGTTCTTGGATCTGTACCACACGCTCGTGACCGAAAGCGGCTATAGCGAACTCAAGAAAGCGTTGCCCGACTGCAACGTGGATTGGGAGCTGAAAGCGATTTTGCCGGGCCGACGAAAAGCGTAGCGTATAGGAAAGGAAACGTGCAAAATCCAATCGTACCCTGTATCTTGTTCACGGCGCTCTGTTGCGGCCCGTCGCCGGCGGCCGATTTGGCGGCGGGCGACGTCACTTCGTGGGTCACGGCTCAGGGCGGTCGCGTTTCGACCGACGCGGCCTCGCATGTTGTGGGAGTGGACCTCAGCTATTCATGGGTTACGGACGGCGATATGGCGCGTCTGGCGGTGCTGCCGGGGCTCAGGTCCGTGGATCTTGCCTTTGTCCGGCTGACGGACCTCGGCATTGAGCAGTTGCAGCCTTTGTCTAACGTGGAAGAGCTTAATCTGCATTCCGCGGAACACATTACAGACTACGCCATGTCCTATCTGCGGGACTGGAAAAAGCTGAAGCGCCTGGACGTGCAGGGAACCGATATTACCGACACCGGTCTCGCGTTCATCGCGGAAAATAAAGGTATAGAGTCTCTGAACATCGGCTTTACGCAAATAACCGACGACGGACTCGAGTACCTTCTTGAGTTTCGGGACTTGAAAGACTTGACGGTCGGAGGCAATAAGATCTCCGCTACGGGTCTGATGGTCTTGCGTTTGTTGCCCAATCTCGTGTCGGTCGACGTCAGCGGCGTCCAGCGCCGGAATTCCGGCCTGTGGAAGGCATCCATCACCGACTTGGACTTGGAGCTATTCGGATCTCTGACCGAGTTGCAGCGTCTCAATCTCGGATACATGGGCGTGAGGGACGCCGGGCTGGTGCAACTGTCTCGGCTGGTGAACCTGCGGTCCCTGGACCTCGGCAACACCAGCGTGACCAGCAAGGGTTTGGTGAGCTTAGCTGTCTTGCCACATCTCGAAACTCTGCGCTTGTGGAACGTGGAAGGGATCGATGACGAGGCCATCCCCTCTCTGCTCGAGATGAAGGCTCTCGCCGTCCTGGATTTGGCGAATACCGGCATCACGGACGAGGGCCTCTCTGAGCTCGCAGGCAAGTCGAGCCTTCGCCGGCTTTATGTAGCGGGGACGAAAGTAACGAGCGAAGGCGTTATGAGGTTTCAGCGAGAGAATCCTAAATGTGCAATCCGTTGGTGGGAGGAGAAAGAGGAGGGCAATCCAGAGAGAGAGAGTGTGCAGAGGAATCCCGAGCTATGATGTTCGACGTTCAGGGCTATAGGTCATGCATCCGGCGCAGTGTCTTGCGGGACCGCCTGGCGTTCTATCTCAGTTTGACGCTGCTGTTTTGTGTCGCGGAAGTTCCAGCAGCGGCTCAAGCAGAAGACATTGCCAAGGACCCTTCGTTCTTCCGCCAAAAGCTCTATCCTGTACTGGAAAAGGCCGGCTGCCGCTCCTGTCACTCGACGGACGGTGTTGCCTCAACTACTCGTATCCATTTCCCGCCGACGCAGGCGAGTCAGGACGAGGTGGAACTTTTCGGGCTCCGACTTTCCGCGGTAACGGACCGCGCAAATCCGAAAGCGTCGCTGCTTTTCTTGAAACCCACCGCACGCATCAATCACACCGGCGGCGAACGAATCTCCCCTGGAACCGAGGCGGAGTCCGCTTTACTGGCTTGGGTGAACTACCTCGCGCATCTGTCGCCGGAAGAGATTGACGCCATTACCGCCAAGAGCGGCAGTCTTTCGCCCGGCGAGCATCAGGACGGCGCCATACGACGTCTGACGCACAGCCAGTACGATCGGACGATCCGAGACCTTCTCGGTATCACGAGCAAGCCCTCGCGGCGATTCCCGCCCGAGGACTATGTTCATGGGTTCAAGAATCAGGCGGAGGCGCAGAGTATCTCGCCTACGCTGGCCGAGTCCTACAGCCGGGCCGCCGAAAAGCTCGCCGTTACTGCGTTTCGTCTTGGCGATACGCGCGGCCTGCTCCCATGCAAACCGGCCGCGGCCGACGATCGCGCGTGCGCCGAAAAGTTCATCGAGAGCTTCGGGCTAAAGGCCTTTCGCCGGCCCCTGGCGGACGAAGAGGTGAAACAGTTTCAAGAGTTGTTCTTACAGGAGTCGAAAAAGTGCGGTGATTTCGTGTGCGCCGCGCAAATCGTCGTCGAAACGATGTTGCAGTCCCCCGGCTTCTTGTTTCACGTCCAAGCAGGACCCGATGAAAAGTGGAAGCAATACGAAATCTCCGATCGGCTTTCGTATTTTCTTTGGGACTCTATGCCGGACGAGGAACTATTTCGTTCCGCCGAGCGAGGCGAACTGGATACCGACGTAGGGATCGAGAAGCAGGCTCGGCGCATGCTGGCCAATCCTAAGACTCGGGACGCCCTGCAGGAGTTCATCACCCAATGGTTGCATCTGGACCAGTTGAATCATGTTGTGCGAGACCGTCGCCGCTATCGGCGATTCACACCTGAGTTGGCGGCGGCGATGGTTGAAGAGACGCTTCGCTTCGTCGACTATCTCGTCTGGGAAGACCGCAACTTCATGGATTTTCTGACGGCGGATTACAGCTTTATCAATTCGGACCTCGCGGACATGTATGGCCTGATGGCTCCAGCTCAGGAATTTGGGATGGTTCACTACCCGGCCGACTCCCCGCGCGCCGGCCTCCTTGGACAAGCGTCATTCCTGACATTGACCAGTCAACCCGCGGAAAGCTCTCCTACCGTCCGCGGATTTTTCGTTCGCGAACAATTGCTTTGTCAACATGTTCCTCCTCCTCCACCGGGCGTGAATACAAATCTGCCGCCGCTGACTGAATCATCGCTGCAGGGGACCCGGCAACGCATGGAGGCCCACGTCAGCAATCCAACGTGCGCCAGTTGCCACACTCTGATGGATGGAATCGGCTTCGGTTTCGAGCACTTCGACGCAATCGGCCACTGGCGGGCGAAACAGCAAGTAATCTACTACCACACAGGCGATGACGAAAGAGAGGGGCGCAACCCCGTCACCGCCGAGTTGGAGATCGAGTCGAAAGCCCACGTCGCGGGTATTGTGGACTCCGAGTTTTCGACTCCGAAGGAGCTCGCTCAAATATTGGCATCCACCAATGAATGCCAGATATGCGTCGTGAGACAATTGTTCCGCTACGCCTTTGCGCGATCCGAGACGCCCGCCGATGAGCCCCTGATTGAGAAGGCCTGGGTGAAGTTCAGGGCGTCCGGATTTCACTTTAAGGAGCTCATGATGTTTTTTGTACTTTCAGACGAATTCCGTGAGGGAGCGTAAGATGAGACTTCGCAACAACATCTCGAGACGACGATTCATGCGTGGGGCGACTGCGCTAGGCGCTGTAGCTCGGTTTGGTCTTCCACCGCTGGAGCAGATGTTCAATCCCAGCGGAACGGCCTATGCCGCTGAGACGGACGGCGCCGTTGTGCAGCAGTCCATCGAATCGCGATTCGTCTTGTGGTTCAACGGCAACGGAATTCCCGAACGCTACTGGATCCCGGCGGAAACCGGTGCAAACTACACTCTAACTCCGTGCCTGTCTCCCCTCGCGCCCTTCCGTACTGACCTTCACGTTCTTACGGGCTTAGACAACGCCGCCGCCGGCATTCCCGGTCCGGGTAATCCGCACCACCGTTCGATGAGCGGTTTGGTTTCGGGCAAGCCGTTCACTGGGCGTGGCGCCGGCGGTCCTTCCTTCGATCAGTTGTTGGCGGAAAAGATTGGCCGTCAATCGCGCTTCCCGTCCATACAGGTAGGCGTGTGTCCCGAATCCCACGGTGACAGCATCCAGCGGAACTTGAGTTGGGCGGGGCCGGATCGGGCGCTGCCTCCGGAGATGATTCCCCATGAACTGTTCGATCGTTTATTCGGAGTCAAGGACCAGGATTGGGTGGACCGAAAGAAGAGCGTGCTGGATACGGTTCGGGAAAGCGCCGCAACTCTTCAGAAGACCCTCGGTACGACCGACCGCAGGCGTCTTGACGAGTATCTGGCTTCGATTCGTGACATGGAGAAGTCCATATCGAGTCTGCCTCCCGAATATCGCACTCACGTGGAGGAACCGGATGAGGGCGGAGATATGCGAGATTGGCCCCGCATAGCCAAGCTGCAGACGGACCTCATGGTGCATGCCCTCGCGTCGGGTCAGACTCGTATTGCCACTTATATGTTGACGAAGTGCCAGAGTTTGACACGTATGCCTTGGCTGGGCTTCACCACGCAGCGCCACCACGACTACACGCATTACCATCCAGGCAGCCCGGAACAGCAACGGACGCTCCGGGACATCACTCGCTGGCACGTGCAGGAATTTGCGTATTTTCTGGCCAAGCTGAAATCCGTTCCCGAGGGCGAGGGTTCGCTGTTTGATCATTGCTGCCTGTTGTACTTGCATGAGCATGCCGAGGCGAACGATCACAAAAACAACGGCTTGGTCGCCCTGCTGGCCGGACGCGCAAACGGCATGGTCGGAGACATCCATTCGAAAGTCGACGGCGTCATTGGCGACCTATATTTGGCGATCGCGGATGACGTCATGGGAGCCGATCTTGGAGCGTTTCCGTCTGCAAACAGAAAGCTACCGGGGATTGTCGCGTGAACATAGCTTTCCGCGACGGCGGTCCGCCGGGAGCCGGTTCGGTCTGCGGACCGCGGCTCGTGGTGAGGAGACGGCGCCGGCTTTGACGATTCCGACTCGAGGCAAGGGGGACCAAACGCCATGAACATTTCCAGGAGAGAACTGCTTGCGGGAGCCGTTGCGGCCGCTGTTGCGCCTACCGTGCAAGCCGAGCGCCCGAAGGGGCCCTTGGTCGAAAACACCGTACACTTATTTGCCGGCGACCCCAGGTTTCCTTACCATCCAAACAAGACATACGAGCCTCGACGGACCCTTACGCTCGAGATGTATACGGATTTCGTCAAACGCGTGAAGCTTGACCACACCGTTATTGTCCACTCGGAGGTTTACCAAGACGATCACCGTTACGTGGAGTACGCCTTCGATAATGAATTTTCGCCGGGATACTTCAAGAGTACGTGTTTGTTTGACCCCATTGACCCGCAGACGCCGGCGCGTTTTGAGGCGCTCGTTCGTCGTCGGCCCGAGCGGATTGTCGGCATGCGAATTCACGTAATGCAAAAGGCTGGTGAGCCGCCCAGCACAGAGCCGCCCATGAGAAATCGCGACCTGCATTCGGATGGCATGAAAAATGTATGGCGGAAGACCGCCGACCTGGGATTGTTGGTGCAGATGCATTTCATCCCTTGCCATACTCCAGGCGTGCGCGCCCTTGGAGAGGCGTTCCCCACGGTGCCGCTGCTCATCGATCACATGGCTGAACACCGCCTGGGAACACAAGAAGAATATCAAGGTGTCATTCGACTGGCCGAATTGTCCAATGCATATATGAAGGTGTCGAACGTGAGGTCTGAAGACAAGCCGCTCGTTCGACGCGTTTACGATGCTTTTGGGCCTGATCGCCTCATCTGGGGCAGCTACGGTTCAACGCCGGAGGCGTTTGATAGATCAACCGCTCTAATCGATGAGCTTTTCGATTTCGCCCCAGAAGCGGAACGGCGGAGGATCCGCGGCGGCAATGCGATGAAGCTGTTTCACTTCTCCAGTTGAAAGTCAGCGATCTTATTCGTGCGGATCGCAGGGCGGTGCGTCCGGATGACACGATCGACCATTTCCGGGCGCCGCGCCCTTCTATGCCGCTGAGGATGTGACCGGCGGCGACGTCGTGAATAACTTTCTTGAAGTGAGTTTCAGAGGAATCGAATGGAAGGGCAACGCCTCAGTCGCCGTGAAGCTGTTGGCTTGGGAGTGAAGGCCGCTGGCCTGACGACTCTCGGTTCGACGTTGTTACAGCGAAAACTGGGGGCGCAGAAGCCCGGACTCGGGCTCCCCGATTTCAATGTCCTCGATTACGGCGCGGCTGGTGACGGAACGACGCTCGATACGGCTGCCATTCAACGCGCGATTGAGGCCGCTGCAAACGCAGGACCCCGTGCGCGAGTGCTGGTGCCGGGAGGCCATCGCTTTGTTGTCGGCACTTTGGAACTTAAAGGGGGCATTGAATTTCATCTTGCTGATGACGCAGAGCTCGTCGCCAGCGGCAGACGTGAGGACTACACCAGCGAAGCCGTGATCATCGCCCGTGAAGTTGACGGTTTGCGGATTTCGGGAACCGGCAACATCGACGGGCGAGCCCGAGAGTTCCTGGGAGAGTTCGACGAGGAGCGGGAGTGTTGGCTGCCGAAGGGATTCCGTCCTAAGATGTTTCTTCTTACCGGCTGCAGGGACCTCGAAATTCGCGACATCAGCTTCGGAAACGCCCCCTCCTGGGGATTGCACATGCTGGGGTGCGAGGGCGTTTTGGTCGATAATCTCACCGTCCGGAACCTGCTGGAAGTTCCCAATTGTGACGGCGTAGACCCGGATCATTGCCGTGATGTCGAGATTCGCAACTGTCACATCACGTGCGGTGACGACGCGATTGTTGTGAAGACGTCAAGTCAAGCCCAAGATTACGGCCCTTCCGCCAACATTAAGGTCACTGATTGCGTTCTTGAAACACAGAGTTCCGGAGTAAAGATTGGGACTGAGACGAATCAGGACATTTACAACGTGCAGTTCCAACGCTGCCAAATCGTCTCCAGCGGACGAGCGGTCACCATACAGCTCCGCGACGAGGCCGATGTTCACGACGTAGAGTTCGTGGACATCGATTTCGTGTCACGCTACCACTCCGATCCATGGTGGGGTAAGGGCGAGGCTATCTCGATCACCGCCATTCCGCGAACGGTTCAGACCAAGCTTGGACAGATTCACGACGTACGGATCCGGAACGTTCACGGTCGGGCTGAGAATAGTGCTCGCATCAGCGGCACTGTTGAAAACCGGATTCGCAATGTCAGCCTTGACAACGTCCATGTGACGCTCGAGCGGTTCACACGGTACCCCGGAGGCCTGTTCGATAACCGGCCAACATCGGTCTACAGGGACATCGAGCCTCACACCAGTCCCGGTTTCAGCATCCGCTACGCGGATGCTGTTGTGCTCAAAAACTGTGGGGTCGACTGGGGCGAAAGCCTACCCTACTACTTTGCCCACGCCTTGGAAACCGAATATGTGACTGGCCTCGAGTTGACGAATTTCACGGGCAAGGCGGCCCATCCGGATCGCGACGCGGACGTCTGGATACGCTGACTGCCGCTCGGAATGTCGAGTTCTCTGCGCTGCTGGAGGTTCAACTCAACGGTTTCGCCTTCAAACGGCATACAGGGAAGACGTCTTCTTTGTAGTAAGAATTACTCTGCGACAGTCCGCTAGCCATCCAGAGGAATTGGTCTCCCTATGCCCACGACCTGCCCGCTAGCGGATGTGAACGTATGTAGCGCCTTCCGCCGCCTCCTGACTCGCATGACGCAGGTTGTTTCCGGTTAACACCAACTCTCCCCTTGACATCTGATTGAACCCCACAAATACTCCGGTACCGTCAGTGGGTGTGCTGGCGGTGACAAAAACATCCTTGGCCTTGTCTAGCCCGATGACCCCCAGCCTGCTGCCCGAAACGGCGGGACGTCCCTGAAATCCGCGAATCGTTAGACCCTGCACCTCAGCAGCGTAGATGGCCTGCCTCTCTACTGGAGCCTCGTCGGTATCCCAAAGTACGCGAATGCCATCAAGCGTGAGTCCGTGGATATTGGCGAACACCAACGCAGCAGGCACGGGGCTGTAGTCGATCTCTGGAGGCGCCGGCCGCACGTTGCTTGATCCTCGGTGCTTGGTGAGCCCTTTGACAGTCTCGAATCCCGTCACCCGCAAGATGACATTACGGAAAGTCAAATTCTCCAGCGGCTGCTGAGGCATTCCGCCCACGAGCACACGACCCTTTGTGTGAACCAGGATATCGCTGAACGTGATGTCCCGAACATGGCTCTCTCGTGAATCGCCAAACCGTCGCTCCAGATCGATGTAGATCGGATATGTCACTCGATTGTGCGTTGAAAGAGTCTCGATCGTCAAATTAGAGACATTCACATTTTCGAAGGTGCCCCCATCCTTAGCGTAAATAGCCACACCCACATTGCTGTTTTGGATCGTGCAGCCGGAAAAGACGATGCGGCGGAAGTCGCCGTGACTCTCCGTGCCAAGCTTCAGAGCGGCATCATCGCTCTTGAGAACGCAGTTTGTGACGGTGATATTTTCGCAGGGCGGCGCGGGCCGTCCGAGGCGGCCGGTCGTCTTTAACACGATCGCATCGTCTCCCGTTTCGATATAGCTGTCCGAGATCATCATGTCACGTGTGGAATCCGGATCAATGCCGTCGGTATTGGGCCCATTATACGACGTGATCATCGAGATCCCGCGAACGAAAACGCGCTCGCAAAGCAGCGGATGAATGCCCCAGCCTGCGGTATTACGGACCTTTATGTCCTCAATTCGGACATCCTTGCATTCCACCAACTCGATGGCCGGGCTAGGTCGTTGCTCGTGGGGCTTGAAGTCGGGATACCAGAAAGCGTCGCCGTTGCCGTTGACTGTGCCGCCGCCTTCGATCGCGATGTTCTCCGCGCCGTGCGCGTAAATCAGGTGTAGCGGATGATAGTCCTCAATTCTGCGGCTGCCCCAGAGCGTCGCTCCAGGAGTCAGATAGATCGTAACGTTACTCTTCAATACAATCGTGCCGCTCAGGAAGTTGCCACTCGGAAAATAAACGACTCCGCCGCCTGCGTGGTGGCAGGCGTCAATAGCCCGTTGTATAGCTGCCGTGTCAAGCGCTTTTCCATCACCTTTGGCGCCCTGGTTCGTCACGTCGAACACAACGGGAGGAAGCTCCGCGGCCAGGGAGAGCCATGCGAACAAGATGATCAGGACTGCAACGCGAACTGTCATGGATGACCTCCGATGCCGAATGCTCCGATCTGAATTCCCGGCGACCTAATCATATACCACTACGCAACTGATTGGTGATGATAAATCAAATCATGTTCGTGGAGCAGCCGCGAAACCAGAACATAGCGTCCGCTTCCGTCAAGTACCTGGTGTGAGCCGAAAAGGGGCCGACGGAAGTACGAGAACGGCGGCAGACATCCCGGACTAGCCTCATTGAGACAGGTTGTCGGTGCAAGACGTTCAAAAGCACGTGATTGTGGAACGGGTCGGGCGGTTGGCCGAAGTCAGGTGATTGTGCGATCCGAGTCGAGGTGAGCCTTCGAGGGCTTTCCGAAAATGCGGTCCAAATGCCGCCGGTTCGATTTCGTGCAGTACGCGAAAGACGACACACGGGATCATCTCGAGTGTGGCGTTGCCGAGTGACCCGGAGTCGAAGGCGTCAAAGCTCGCTCGCTATCTTGCGATGACCTGCTCGATTTGGTCGCGTCTTGCTTGCACCTTGTCATCCCGCAACGAAAATGACTTCTCGAGTGATGCGTTTTTCGCATGCTGACACGCAAAAAAGACTGAGAATACGGATGCAAGCACCGCAGTAAAAACACGATGCAATCGCATCGCTCAGCTCTGGGAAAATTGATATCGTTAGATCGATTTCAGGAATTCAATGATCTGCTCTCGCTCGGTGACTGAAAGTGCGGGTCCGATGATGCCGTCGCCGCGCGCTCCGTCTTTGAATCGATGGCCGGAATTAGAATTACCCGGCTTCGAGGCATCAAACTGAGTCGCGCCTTCGATCCAATCGCCGGCGTACCCGACTTTGAATGGGTCGAACTGCTTGCTTCCCATCCAAAATTTTACGGGACGAGCATCGTCGTCAGGGGAAAGCAACGCATCAAGAGTAGGAACCGACCCATTGTGCAAGTAGGGGGCGGCGGCCCAGATGCCGTTGAGAGGCCGCGCCTTATAGATCAGCTCAGCACGGATCCTGGGATCGCTGGGATCTCTACCGCCAGACCACTCGCTTCTCTCTGCAAGAGGGATATTCTCGAGCCGGAAGAAGCGCTCCGCGATACTAGTAGTCACCAATTCCAGCCCCGCGCTTGCCGACAAAACGCCGCGGCCCAGATCGCCTGTATCAGCAGTGCGGTTCTTGAAATCGGTGGCTTGGCGCGGATCGGTGCCCACGTAATCGATGGGAATATCCGTCAAGTCGAGGTACCAGTTGCCGCTGGCGCTCCGCCACCAGTACTTCGGCTGGTGCTCTTCGTCTATAGAGAGGAGCCTAAGGTTCTCCAAGAGATCCTCCCTGGTCGGCAAGTGGCATTGTTGGCAGTGCGCTTTGTAGAGCGCCGCGCCAGCTGATACTTTTTGACTATCGAGTGGGGGGAACGGGGGCGGCCACTTCGGCGATGCCAGTCCTTGAAAAGGACTCGAACCGGCAAGTAGGTCTTCAATTTCCCGCAATCCCCGAATGTTCACTGAATTCTCGAACTCCGCTGCGTCTTGGCCCGAGAGCTCAGCTACGGCCCGGACGCCGAGTGCTTCGCCGATGTTGCGGATGAGCGGATCGGCAATTGAGGAATTGTACTGGACCCACGCGAACCACGATGCATCCCAAATCTGCGGGAAACGAACCGGCGCATTCGCCGGAACGTAGTTGGCGTCCTTGTCCATGCCGACCGCGAAGACCTGATTGCCGATGCGCGTGAGCGCATCGGTGCGTATGAAGCCGGCGGAATTGTCATAGATGTGATTCGATTTCGTCACCTTTACCTGACGACGCACAGAGTCCACAAAGTCCTCGACGCGCTTTTTCAAATCGTTCTTCTCGTCAGATGTACCATTCGGTCCCAACACCGCTTGCTCGAATCGCGCGTATCGACCGATGCTCAAGGGAAAGGTTGTGTTAAATCCGAGCGCTAGGCCCAACGCCTTCTGGAAAGCAGCAAGATCAATCATCGCCGGCGCGCCGTCGACCCGCACGGCATAGTCATCGAAATAGAGCTCGCCCGTATGGCAGGCTGCACACGTCAAACCAACGACGGGTTCCGCTCGCTTGTCAACTGGATCGACAAAGTCATCATCGACAGCAAATCCGATCGGCAGGCTGTGAGGATTATTATCACTTTCGGGACCGAGAATGAAGCCAAAGCGATTCAGATACGCGGGATCGGAAAACTTCTCGCAGCCGAAAGGCGAGAAGCATGGCTGTTCGAGAGCAAGGAACCACTTGAGGGGGAGGAGCCGGGTTCCCTGCGGCGTGAAGTAGAATGTTTGGCGCTGAGCCTCAGTCCAGTTCTGATGTAGCACCTGAACTTGAGGCGGCCGCCGAACGTCGGGCAGGACTACGCGGTACTCATCGATTATATTCTTCAGTCCGGGACTTGCCAGGGCAACAACCGTCACGATCGCAACGCCCAAAACAGCGGTGTATTTCTTTCTCATCGCAACCTCCTGTCCGAGTGCAAGGCACGTCTTCCCGTGATTGCTTGCCCACCCGGATAGCCCAGAATCTTGGGATCACCTGTCACACGGCCCCATCCGCGCTTGAAAGGCGTTCCGCTCTCAATGCTCGGTAAGGCTTGGGGGGCAGTACGACGGCATCACCAATGCTTGGAAATCTGTTGTCGACCCATGGCTGCACAATCTGCCAAAACATTTCCGGTAGCCTCCGACAGCAGCCCTAGCCGAGCGGGCGAGCTCGTAAACTCCTTGCTTTCAAAGACGTGGCTATAAACGTATGCGCTCGCCTGAAGGGCTTCGTCCGTGGCTGGGACTCCTTCAGTAGTGACGTCAAGCATCTCTCCGTTCGAAGTGAGAAGCGTCGCGCCGCTGCGTTGATCTTACTAACCGCAGCTGCCAAGATCGCTGGATCGAAGAGGTCGACAGGCGGCGCGATTACAAGCACTTCTTGATACCGGGATTTCCGTTTTGGCTGCCCCGGCGGTGACAGAGTAGCCGATCCGAGGCTGCGCTGCAACGATTTTCGGGCTGTGTTCACGTGGCATCCTCCTTCCGCCGGCGTTGCATCCGTCAAAGCGGAGTTCGTCGGGCAATTAGCCTCGCAGGGGCCTGCTCAGCCGACACCGCTCCGACCTTGCCTCTCGGCAACTCCCCGCTTCGACTGCTCCGAGCCTCGCCGCGTCACCCTCCCGGCGCAGGCAGCGCCGCAAGCCTCGCCAGCATCTCGCCGAACAGCCTCCGGTTGAGACGCCCTTCAGCCAACAGCATCCGGTAGTAGCGGGCATGATTGACCAGCCGGCCGCCTGTCTTCATCAGCCGTTGCTGCAAGCTCGTCTGCGACCAACTCTTGATCCCTCTCGGCAGGCCCAAGCGCCGCCGCAGGTTGCCCAAGTTGCAGGCCAGCACGCTTAGCTGTAAACGCACCTCGTTCGCTCGGAAGCGATGGCACGACAGCCGCGTCCAACTCTTCGCTTGCTTGCCTTCCTTGATCCACTGCTCGGTCGTGCCGCGCTTGTTATAGAAGCGCACGACGGGGCGGCTCGGCAAGTTTTCCGTCTCTAAAAGTGCACAAGGCCGGAATGGAAGGATTGCTCAAGGTGGGCTAATCGTCGGCTTCTCCATCAACAGCCGGATTCTTTCGCGGCTACTCAAGTAGTCGGGAAGCGAAGCGACGGCCCAGTTTCTCCGCAGCAATTCGCCTATCGTCATCGTCGAACAGATCATCCCAGTCCCGCTCAGTACGAGCGCCTCCAAGGTCACCCCCGGGTGATTCTTGAGACGCTCGCGGCCGGTCGTTTCTCGCCGAATTGCGCGTTTGACGGCCTGCACGCCACCGAGGCGGCTCTTGCAACTGGGGACAATCTGGCCGATCTGGGGAGATTCGCGACAACCTGTCGCGGGCTTTGATTGAGAGCGTCGTCGGAGTCTCCCGCCCCCGACGCCGGTTGAAGACTTTCTCAAGAAGCGGCCAGAGTGGCAGTTACTCCTAATGGCGAATGTCTATGCCTTCTATCGACGCGTTGTCACGCCTGAACGATATACGCAAGAAAAATGCCAGGTTTTTCGATCTGTTCTATGCCCCCCACCTGCATACACTGGAGATTTCTGACCTCCGATCGAGAGCAGAGGAGAGCGCTGAGAGTCGCCAGCCTATGGAACCCGCGAGCCGGGCAGGTCATCTCCTACTCGCAGCTCAGGCGCACTCTTGGGATTATCGGGCTGGACGGGGCCTAATTCTGTCGCCGGCGGATGCATCGAAGTTGCTTTGACGACAGCTGTCTAACGAGCGAAGATCAGCGGATCGAAGATTTCCTTACCTCTCCTGCATGCGCCGGGCGAGCCGTCGGCGGAAGACCGATTGGAGACTGGAGCCGAGGGTTCCCGGTTCGGCCCCCTTGCCGCGGCATTTTCCGTCCCTCAAGAATGTGGACTGATCGCCTACAATGGCCCCGCGGATTGGGCGAGCCGGATTCGTCGATCCGCACGCCGATACGGCGGCTCAGGATGTCTGGGATCCGCCAACAACCCGTTGGCGCCGCTTGTGATGCACTGGGCAAAGGCACTACCGAAGACTGGCAAGCTAATCAATCCGCGATTTAACGATCTGGATGGACCCCAAGGCCGCTCGATTTTTTTGTTTCAAGTGGCAATTTCGCGGTTATGATGAACCCAATTCGGGTCGGTATGCTGTCATGCGACGGCCCGCGCCTGGAGGCGGATCTATGATGGGGCACTCCTCCGATCGAAGCCCGCGCCCGTCCGGTCTAGCGGTGGTTCTCACGTTGGTCGCCGCAGGCGCTTTACTTTTCTTGGGACCGCTTGCATGGGCCCCGGCGCAACAAACGGCGCCTGCGGCGGTTGAGGGCGGTCAAAACCTCTTCCAGCAGCAGGCTCCCGGACTGCTTGTGCGCAGAGAATATCGCTCGGAAGATGCGGGCCCGGTCTTGGTCGAAGTTTGGGATCTGTTGGTGGGGCCGGGAAAATCCAGCGAGCCATTTGCGCTCCCTGGTGCAGCCGTGATTACGATCCGCTCCGGCAACGGCGTCATGAGAGCTGGCGACAACGACCACGAGATGCGTATGGGGTCCTCCGTTTCCATACCGGATGGCGCGCCGGTGTCTTTCGATAACTCCAAGGGCAGGACGGCGATCGCCGCCCAGGCGATCCTCGTGACGAAGCGTTAGGAAGAGCCATGCGGAGGAGATCTGAAGCGACGGTCTTGTTGGCCTTCTCACTCATTGGCAGCGGCTGTGACCCCTCCGCTGGCCCGGCCGTGGACGATGATCCTCATGTCCGGCCGAACGGCCACAACTATGAAGAAAATCGCAGCCTGATTTCGCCGCCGACGGTGCTGCATCCGTTGTATGTTTGCGCATCGAACGTCGCGGTCAAACACTTCCTCAAAGGCGCCCGGATCGACGTATTCATCGCAGGCAATCCCACGCCGATCGGCACGGCGATCGGGGAGTTTCCCACGATCGGAGTGAACATTGACGTGGGTGCGGCGTTCGCCGGCGGTGAGGTGATTACGGCGACGCAGACGATCAACGGCTTCACGAGCGGGCCGTCCAATGCCGTGACCGTCACCTCGCACTCCGAGGACTATCCGGGCGGGCTGCCGGAGCCGCGCATCAATGCGCCGCCGCTGTGGGAGTGCGGGTTGGCTACCGGGGTGAGAGACGTCGTGCCAGGGGCTACGGTAGAGGTGTTCGCGGAGAATCCGGACGGTGCGGGCGGATTCGATCCGCTCGTGAGCATTGGGACGTTCAAAGCGACTCCCGAGTGGGGCCTTAACTGGACGCCCATCAGTGCGCAATACGAACGAGGCGCTCACATCACGGCGGCAACGCAGCTTTGCACGGACACGAATACGACTCCCAGTGAGACCGTGCAGCCCGAACCGACCTTGGAGTCCGCAACCGTTCATGACGTCCAGGAAGGCAACGATCGAGTGGTGGCCCGCGGTCCCGCGCCGGACAACGGCCCGTTGATGACGGGCGCGCGCGTACGGGTGTTCGAGGCGGGTACCGAGACCGGATCGACCGTGACGCCGGGAGGGGGCGGGCACATCATCGGCGTGAACCCGGACGTCACGAACAAACCGTACACTGCGACGCAGACCCTGTGCACCCAAGGCCCTGCCTCGACGCCTGTGGACCCGACCACGTGCGAGGATCTGCCTGCACCGAAGATCAAGCCGCCCTTGCCGGGCGACACACAGCTTACGGCGACTGAGTACGTGGAAGGCGCGGAAATCCTCGTTTTTGCCGACGGAATAGAGATCGGCCACTCCGGGGCGCCGGTTATCAACCTGACGGCTCCGGTCGGCGATGGCCAAAACCTGATCATCGTGCAGCGCGTGGGCTCATGCGAGAGCCAGTGGGTCTATGTGATCGACGTGGAGTGCGAGAACCTCGGCGGAGACGATAAGGCCTGTTCCGGAGAGTGGCCGGCGTTCCGGCACAACGGCCTGCGGTCAGCGAATCAGACCGTGGCATCGGATCTATCGGACCCCTACAAAGTGAAGACTTTGAAGCCGGGCTGGTCCTCGCCGTTCACGCCGCCTGGAGGCCGCGCTTTCCGTGGATCGCCGGTCGTTCACAACGGCATGGTCTATATCGGTAACGGCAACGGACGGTTCTACGCATTAGATGCCGCTACAGGCGCCGTGCAATGGCAATACCCACCTGCGGGCAGCGCAGCGCTCGTCTCGCAGTTCGAGAGCAATCCTTCGAGCTGTGGGATCGCGGCGAGCGCTGCAATCGCCCGGATCCAGAACGAGGTGGACGCTGTGATCTTCTCGGCTCCGGATCCGTCGATTGGCTCCGGATTGGGCAGCAGCCGGCTGTTCGCACTCAACGCCCAGACCGGCGCCGAGATTTGGAAGTCGCCCGAAATTGCCGTCTTGGACGGGCTGGACCGAGGCAATACGAGCCAACTCCACGAACAAACCGGCTACTCTTCGCCGCTGATTCTGGGCAACAGGATCTACATCGGCATCGCCAACCACGGAGACAACCCAATTCAGAATGGGCGTGTGGCGGCGGTGAACCTTAACGACGGCAGCCTGGTGGGAAGCTTCTCTTTCAAGGCCACTGGAACGCGGGGCGGCGGCGTATGGAGTTCGGTCGCCGGCGGACTCAGCCGCGACGGGATCTTCATCACGACCGGCAACGCGCGGGTATGGAACGGCGGAAGTCAGTCGGAACCGACCCCCAACCACAGTCTGAGCATGTTGCGACTGAGCGCATCGAGCGGAAACGTCGATTGGAAGCTTCAGCCTGTGCCGTTCGTGCTCGACGACGATCCGGATTGGGCGGCCGGGCCAAGCTTGATGCGGACGCCCTGCGGCGATCTTGTGGTTTCGACAATGAAGGACGGGTGGAGCTACGCGGTCGAGGCCGGAAGCACGTACTCGCCGGACTGGCAGTTCCCGCCGACAGCGTCGCCGCCGGACTTCAAGTTTGACCCCGCATGGGGCACCTCCCACGGTGATACCCGCTATCTTGTGCCCGGCGCAGCGTGGGACAGCGTGTACCTGACGCAGACGGGCGGCGAAGACATCGTGAACACCACAGGCACGGGTTTCGGGCGGCTGCATGCGTTGAATGCTTGCGGCGGCGCGCGCGTGCGGTGGATTGCGGATGTCCCCAGCGCTACGCTCGGCGACAATTATCAGATGGGCCCGCCGACTGTTAGCCGCGGCATCGTGTTTGTTGGCACCGCCGCAGGGCACGTGGTCGCCCTGGCCGATCCATCCGTATGGCCGTCAACTTCTTCGATCTGCAGGAATCCGGCGGTCTCCGTAGCGGATTGCGCGGCGAACGGTTTTCAAATCGTGCCACGACCGCACGTGCTACTTGATATCGACGTAAGCAATCAGCCGATCATGGGCGAGCCTGTGCTGGCGGACGGTCGCATGTTTGTAGCGTCTGGCTTTTCGTGTACCGGCGGAGGGAGTCTAGTCATGCTGGAGCCGAGACCATGAGACACCAATCGATGCGAAGCGTTCTGGTGTTGGTGGCGCTCGCCGCTTCGCTGCTCCCTGTTGACCTAGGAACGGCGCAGGTCGGTCAACCAGTCGTATCAAACGAAGGTAGGGTGAGGTATTTCCCGGTGTTCTCGGGAGAGAGCCGGCTGCGAAGCGGGGAGACGGTTCAGCTCGATATCCGGAAATGGAGCATCGGCGGGGGATTGCAGCTCGATGCTCTGCCAATGGAAGCGGACGGTGTGATGATTGTGCAGCTGCGCAGCGGCGAGCTGACGACGACCATCAACGGGCAGCGGCAGCAGCGGCGGGAGAACGACTACTGGACGGTACCGTCCGGAGCGCGGATGGGGGTCGCAACCGAGGACGACACGGCTGTGTTAGAGACGACCGTTGTCCGGATGCAGCAGTAGGCGTTGAGTCACAGCGCTCCGCTGCAGGCCGCTAACGGCTTGCTGAGCCTGTTGATCTGAGCTTCGCCCCGGCGGAGCAGATCAAACGACAGTGTGCCATAACCTCGCTTTCAACTTTTGGAACGCTCGTCGAGCGTCCTCGTCACCGTCCCGAGCCCAATCCCGGCGGCAGGTTCTTCCCCGACCGGCTCTCGACCGACTTGCCGACGCTGCCCGCCTCGAAGTCTTTACGGTACCTCAATGTCTGGCCCGGCTCCTCTCGACGATCAGCGACCGCTCGAACTCCGCCGCCGCCCCAGCGCCTGCAGCAGGAACTTCGAGGCCGGGAGGGAAAACGGGAACCCCTTTCCCGCCCTTTTCACGCCCTTCCTAGTCCTTTTCACAACTCTGGACCGGTCTCGCCGCGCGACTGGGTGATATCGCCCGAGACTCGATCTGCCGGACGGCCGATAGCGTCGAAGGCCCCAATACAGCGCCAAGTCCGCGCCAACGGCGGCTCGAAATCACTGGCGCCGCAAGTGCATGTCCGGGTGCGGTGGCGCATTCGCACAATCGGCTTATCCGGAGGCCCCGATGTTGATCGCGATCGGGGCAATTGGGGGGTTGACGGTCCTTCTGGCCTCGCTGTTGGTTCTCGCCAACAAGAAGCTCTACGTCTACGAAGACCCTCGGATCGACGCGGTTGAGGAGATGTTGCCTCACGCGAACTGCGGCGCCTGCGGCTACCCGGGATGTCGGCCCTTCGCCGAGGCGCTCGTGAAGGGTGAGGCGCTGCCGGGCAAGTGCACGGTCAGCACGGACGAGGGGCGGGCGCACGTCGCGTCCTTCCTGGGCGTCGACGTCGGCGCTGAAGAAAAGCGGGTCGCTCGCCTGGCCTGCGCCGGAGGCACGAATGTGGCGCGCAATCACGCGCGCTACGACGGGTTGATGACGTGCGCGGCGGCCGCGAAAGTTTCGGGCGGCGGCAAGGGGTGCTTTTGGGGTTGCTTGGGGCTAGCTGACTGCTTCGTGTCATGTGATTTCGACGCGATCGTCATGAACGAGCATGCGCTGCCGATAGTGAATGAGAACGCCTGCACCGCGTGCGGCGATTGTGTCCGCGCCTGTCCCAAGGATCTGTTCTCGCTCGAGCCGATCAGCCATCGGCTGTGGGTCAACTGCAAGTCGCTGGACGCCGGGGACGAGATCCTCGCCGATTGCGAAGTGGCTTGCACGGCATGCGGCCGCTGTGCGATGGACGCCCCGGGGCTGATCGCCATGCGACACAACCTGCCGGTCGTGGACTACACGAAGCCGCATCAGACGCAGATTCCGATCCAACGCTGTCCGACCGGAGCGATTGTCTGGATCGACGATCTGGCAGGAGTCGTCAAAGGCCCAGCCGCCAAGAAGGTCATCCGGAAAGGAACTCTGCAGGACGCTCCCACCTAAACGTCTCGCCCATATGAGGAAAAGCCATGTCAGTACTGTCACTCGGTTGGAAAAAGAAATCGTCGGCTGAAGACGAAGGCCGCAAGTTCAAATACCCCGGAGTTCGCGCGGCGCTGGACGGCAACACGGCCGTCATCATGTGCGAACGCGAGTCGACCGATGCCGCCGGGGCGTACCCCATCACGCCGTCCACTCAGATGGGAGAGTACTGGGCGGAGAACGCGGCGCAAGGTCACGTGAATATTTCCGGCCGTCCGCTCATCTTCATCGAGCCCGAAGGCGAGCATGCCGCGGCGGCGGTGACGGCGGGGCTGTCGATGACCGGCTTGCGGTCGGCGAACTTCTCCTCGGGGCAAGGCATCGCCTACATGCACGAATCGCTGTATGCGGCGGTGGGCAAGCGGCTGACCTACGTGCTCAACATCGGCGCGCGCGCGATGACCAAGGCGACGCTGAACGTGCACGCGGGACATGACGACTACCACTGCATCGACGACACGGGTTTCTTCCAACTGTTTGCGAAGAACGCTCAGTCGGCGGCGGACCTCAACATCGTCGCCCACCGCATCGCCGAGCTTTCGCTGACTCCCGGCGTGGTCGCGCAAGACGGCTTCTTGACGACGCACTTGATCGAGTCGATGCTGACGCCCGAGCGCGAGTTGATCGCCGAATATCTCGGCAAGCCCGACGACATCATCGACACGCCGACGGCCGCCCAACGCATCATCTACGGCGACAAGCGCCGCCGCATTCCGATTCTGTGGGACGTCGACAATCCGGTCATGGCCGGCCTGGTGCAGAACCAGGACTCGTACATGCAGAGCGTCGCGGCGCAACGGCCGTTCTTCTTCGACCACGTGCAAGGGCTGGCCGATCAAGCGTTCCGCGAGTTCTACGGGCTGACCGGCCGGCACTACGACCGCGTCATGACTTATCGCGCCGAAGACGCCGACTACCTGATCCTCGGTCAGGGCAGCTTAATCCCGTCGGCCGAGGTTGTGGCGGACTATTTGCGCCAGTCCCGCGGTCTGAAGGTCGGCGTCGTGAACCTGATCATGTTCCGGCCATTCCCGACGGACCTGATCGGCCGGGCGATCAAAGGCAAGAAAGGTGTGGCGGTGCTCGAGCGGCTCGATCAGCCGCTCGCCGTCGACCTGCCGCTGATGCGGGAAGTGCGCGCGACCGTGAGCAGGTGCCTCGAAAACGGCCGCGACGCTGAACGCCTCGTCTATCCCGGACTCGACGCATACGCCAAGGTCGACGACGCGCCCGCGCTGTACTCCGGCTCGTTCGGCATGGGCAGCCGCGATCTTCAGCCGGAAGGCATTATCGCGGCCATCGAAAACATGCTGCCGGACGGCAAGCGCAAGAAGCTGTTCTACCTGTCGATCGACTTCATCCGGCCGAAGGCGATCACGCCCAAACAGGAGTTGCACCAGCAGACGATCGAGCAGGACTACCCGCACGTTCGCGACTTGGCGATTCACGGTTCGGAGAATCCGAATCTGATGCCTCCGGGGAGCATCACGGTGCGCTTCCACTCGGTCGGCGGCTGGGGCGCGATTACCACCGGCAAGAACCTGGCGATGACCCTGTTCGACTTGCTGGGCTACCACATCAAGGCCAACCCGAAGTACGGCTCGGAGAAGAAAGGTCAGCCGACGACGTACTACCTGTCGGCCGCTCCGGAGCCGATCCGCGTCAACTGCGAGTACATCTATGTCGACGTCGTGCTGTCGCCCGACCCGAATGTCTTCCATCACACGAACGCGCTGGCGGGGTTGAAGGAAGGCGGCGTCTTCATCATCCAAAGCGACCGCAAGACGGCGGACAAGGCTTGGGAAGACATCCCGCCGGCGTTCCAGAAGATCATCATCGACAAGAAGATCAAGGTCTTCGCGCTCGACGGATTCAAGATCGCCCGCGAGGAGGCGACGGACCCCGAGCTGCAGCTCCGTATGCAAGGCATCGCCTTCCAAGGCGCCTTCTTCTCGTGCTCGCCGGCGATGGCTCAGACGGGCCTCGACGAGTCCAAGCTGCTCGAGGCGATTCGCTCGCAACTGCAGCACAAGTTCGGATCGAAAGGCGCGCGCGTGGTTGAAGACAACATGCGCGTGGTCAAGCGCGGCTTCGACGAAGTCATCAAGGTCGACCCGGGTCCGATCAGCGAGTCCAAGGGCGCCAAGTCGGTGGGCGATGCTCCCGACATCCCGGCCATGGTCAGGCTCGAGCCGGAAAGCAAGGCCCCGATGACCGACCTGCATCGCTTCTGGGAGCAGACAGGCACCTTCTACGCCCGCGGCATGGGCAACGACAACATCACCGATCCGTTCATCGGCCTCGGCGTGATGCCGGCCTGCTCGGCGCTGTTCCGGGACATGACGCAGATCCGCTTCCAGCACCCGCAGTGGATCTCGCAGAACTGCACCGCCTGCGGCAAGTGCTACACGGTCTGCCCCGACACCGCCATTCCCGGACTCGTCAACGAGGTCGGGCAAGTGCTCGACACGGCGGTCAAGCGCGTCAAAAAGCACGGCGGCTCCGCCGAGCATCTGCCGAAGGCCGTTCGCCTGCTCGAACGCCATCTGCGCGGCATGCTCGTCGCCGCGAAAGAGACCGACCCGGTGATGGAACTGCTCGAGGACGCGATCGACAAGACGCTCGCCGAGACCGACCTGAGCGGCGCCGACAAGGAGAAGCTGCAACAGGAGTTCGAGCTCTTCCGCGACGAGATCGGCGATTTCGACTTCGCGCTGTCGCGGCCTTACTTCACCCTGCAGGAAAAGGATCAGGCCGGCGCCGGCGGACTGCTCTCGATCACGGTGAACCCGTCCACCTGCAAGGGCTGCATGGAATGCGTCGAGGTTTGCGAGGACGACGCCTTGCGGCCGATGACGCAGACTCCTGACTCCGTCAAGAAACTCCAGAAGAATTGGGACTTTTGGCTCGACTTGCCCAACACGCCGGAGCAGTACTTCCGCATCGACGATCTCGAGGAAGGAATCGGCGCCCTCGAAACGATTCTGCTCGACAAGGCGGGCTACCTGGCTTTCACGAGCGGCGACGGCGCCTGCCTGGGCTGCTCGGAGAAGACGGCGATTCACCTGTTCACGGCGACCGTCGAAGCCCTGATGCAGCCGCGCGTGAAGAGGCATCTGGACAAGATCAACGACCTGATCGCGCGCCTCGAAAAACACATCCAGATGCGGCTGATCAGCGATCTCGACGTCGGCAATCCCGAGATGATGGCGAAGATCGTCGGCTCGATCGGCGCCAAAGACGTGACGCTCGCCGGCATCGCCGGCCAAATGGAAGGCCTCAACGGCGGTCAGCCCATCGACCAGGATTGGCTGCAGCGCGTAACCCAGCTTGTCGCGAAGCTAAAGGACTTGCGCGAGCGCTACACGGCGGGTGTGGCCGGACGCGGACGCTCGAAGATGGGCATGCTCAACTCGACCGGATGCACGTCGGTCTGGGGCAGCACGTACCCCTTCAACCCGTATCCGTTCCCGTGGGCCAACCACCTGTTCCAGGACGCGCCGTCGCTGGCGATGGGCGTGTTCGAGGGGCATATGGCCAAGATGGCCGACGGCTTCAAGGCCGTGAGGATGGCCGAGCTCGAGCTCGACGGGAAGTTCGAGCCCGGCAAGCACGACGTCGAATTCACCTACCTCAACTGGCATCAATTCACCGACGAAGAATGGGACCTGTGCCCGCCCGTTGTGGCGGTCGGCGGCGACGGCGCGATGTACGACATCGGCTTCCAGAACCTGTCGCGGCTGATGGCCTCGGGCATGCCGGTGAAGGTGGTGGTGGTCGACACGCAGGTCTACTCCAACACCGGCGGCCAGGCCTGCACGTCCGGCTTCTTCGGTCAGATTTCCGATATGGCGCAGTTCGGCAAGGCGACGCAGGGCAAGCAGGAAGTGCGCAAGGAGATCGGCCTGATCGCCATGGCGCACCGTACGACCTACGTGATGCAGTCGACGATCGCGCACGCCAATCACATGATCGAGGGCTTCATCCAGGGCCTGAAGACGCGGCGTCCGGCGCTGTTCAACATCTACAGCTCATGCCAACCCGAACACGGCATCGGCGACGACATGAGCTCGCATCAGGCGAAGTTGGCCGTCGAGTCGCGCGCCTATCCGCTGTTCCGCTACAACCCCGACAACGGCGTGACGCCCGAGGAATGCTTCGATCTGGAAGGCAACCCGGCGCCGGATCAGGATTGGCCGACCTACACCCTCAAGTACAAGCAAGGCAGCCGTGAGAAGGAGATGACCTTGCCGCTGACCTTCGCCGACTTCGCGATCAGCGAGAGCCGCTTCCGCAAGCATTTCCGTGTCGCGCCGCAAGACACCTGGAACGAGAACATGGTTCCCCTGGCGGAGTTTCTGGACATGGACGCCGACGACCGCGAGGGCAAGTTCCCCTATGTCTGGTCGGTCGATCGCCAGCAGAAGCTGAGCCGGCTGCTCGTCGCCAAGCCGATGGTCGAGTCGAGCGAAGACCGCCGCAACTTCTGGACAATGCTGCGCGCGCTCGCCGGCATGAACAAGGAAGTCGTGGAAGCGTCGCGCGAAGACATCGAGAAAGAGGTACGGCAGGAGATCGTCGGGCGGATCGCCGCCGGTCTGCTCGAAATCGCGGGCGGCGGGGCGGAAGGCTTGGCGCAATTGCCGGAGATGCCGGCGGCGTCAACCGCTCCTCCCGCTCCCCCTGCGCCCGACGCCGCTCCGTCCGCTTCCCCTGCGAAAGCGGACGGCGAGTACATGGCGCCTTGGATCGACTCGGATCAATGCACATCGTGCGACGAGTGCACCAACCTGAACTCGAAGATCTTCGCCTATAACGCCGACAAGAAGGCCTTCATCCAGAACCCCGACGGCGGGCCTTATCAAGACCTCGTCAAAGCGGCCGAGAAGTGCACGGCTCGCATCATCCACCCCGGACTGCCGCGCGACCGCGGCGCGAAGGACATCGACAAGTGGATCAAGCGCGGCGAGAAGTACAACTGACGGCGAGCGAGGTTTGAGAGCTTCCCATGAGTCTCCTGCGCCTCAAGACTTTTCGGCACGGCGTCCATCCGCCTGAAGCGAAGGACGCAACGGCGGGCTTGCCCATTCGCCAGTTCCCGTTCGCTCCGGTGCTGGTGATCCCGCTCAGCCAGCACCTGGGCAAGCCCGCCGTCGCGGTCGTGCAAGAAGGACAGGAAGTCGTGCGCGGGCAGATGATCGCCCGGCCCGACGGGTTCATGTCAGTCGCCATGCACGCGCCGGCGTCGGGCGTTGTGCGGCGGATCGGGCTGACGCCCAGCGTCACGGGTCAGATGGTGGAGGGCGTCTTCATCGAGCCGTTCGCCGCCTCGACCCAAGAGGTGATGGAAGGCGAGCCTTGTCCGGTCGAGTCGGCGACGCCGGATGAAATCATTTCGGCCATCCAGATGGCGGGCGTGGTAGGCCTCGGGGGCGCGGCTTTCCCGACTCACGCCAAGCTCAAGCTGCCCGAGGGCAAGACCGCCGAGACGCTCATCATCAACGGCGTCGAGTGCGAGCCCTACCTCACCACCGACCACCGCGTCATGCTCGAGCAGCGCGACGACATCTACATGGGCGTCCGCTACCTGCTCAAGGTCTCGGGGGCCGAGCGCTGCATCATCGGCGTCGAAGACAACAAGCTCGACGCCATCGAGCACCTGCGGGAGGGGCTGCCGAGCGATCTGCCCGCCTCCGTAGAGTCGTTGAGCGTGAAATATCCGCAGGGCGCGGAGAAAATGTTGATCGCCGCCCTGCTCGGACGCGAAGTGCCCTCCGGCGGTCTACCCATCGACGTTCGCGCTCTGTGCGTCAACGTCGCGACAACGGCCGAAATCGGGCGACTGCTGCCGCATGGAAGGGGCATTCAGGAGCGCGTCATCACGATCTCCGGACCCGCGGTCGAAAAGAAGGGCAACTATCGCATCCCGATCGGGACGCCGTTGCGGTACGTGCTCGAGCACGTCGGCGTCGCCCCGGACGTCAACCGCGTCTTCCTGGGCGGTCCCATGATGGGCGCCGCCGCGTCGAGCCTCGATATCTCGATCACCAAGGGGACGTCCGGCGTCGTCGCCTTCACCGATAGTGAGGCCGAGCGTACGCATAGTCATGTTTATCCCTGCATCCGTTGCGGGTATTGCGTCGACGCCTGCCCGATCTTCTTGAATCCTTGCGAGCTCGGGCTGCTCGCGAAGAGTCAGGAGCATGAGCGCATGTCCGTCGAGCGCCACTTGTTCGATTGCTTCGAATGCGGCTCGTGCTCGTTCGTCTGCCCGGCTCACATTCCCCTGGTGCAGCAGTTTCGAGTCGCGAAGGCGGCCGTTCGCAAAGCGAGGGCGAGCGCATGACGACCTTCGCCAAAACCCTCGAGATCCGCACCTCGCCGCACATCTTGAGCGGCTACAGCGTCGACTCGATCATGTTCAATGTCGTGCTGGCGCTCGCGCCCGCGACGATCTTCGCCGTCTACGCCTTTGGATTGGCGGCGCTGCTGACGTTGTCGGTCGCGGTGCTGTCGTGCGTGCTGACCGAACACTGGATCTGCAAAGCCAACGGCGGAGCGACTACGATCGGCGACTGGTCGGTGACGATCACCGGGCTGCTTTATGGGCTTACGCTGCCCCCGAGCTTACCCTTGTGGATGGTGGCCGTGGGCGGAGCCGTGGGAGTGGCGCTGGGCAAGGCGTTGTTCGGCGGGCTGGGGATGAACGTGTTCAATCCGGCCTTAGTAGGCCGCGCCTTCCTGCAGGCGGCCTTTCCGGTATCGATGACCACTTGGTATGCCGCGTTCTCTCCTGAGCGGTTCAGCGTGATCCCGTCGTCTACGTTCACGATTCCGTTCGCCAAGCCCGTGTACGACGCCGTCGCCGGCGCGACGCCGCTTTCGCTCTGGGCGTTCGACCATCAAACGACGGCGATTCGCGACCTGGCGCTCGGCATGACCAGCGGCTCGGTCGGCGAGACCAGCGGCGTGCTGATCTTGCTGGGCGGCGCCTACTTGATCGCCCGGAACCTGATGAACTGGCGCATCCCGGCCGCGATCTTTTCGACAGTGTTCGTGCTGAGCGCCCTGTTTCACTCTCTCGACCCGCAGACTTACGCCGCCCCGGCGCTCATGTTGTTTTCGGGCGGGCTCATGCTCGGCGCGACGTTCATGGCGACGGATATGGTCGGCTCCCCGATGACGAACCTGGGCGTCGTGATCTACGGCTTGCTGATCGGTTTTGTGACCTATGCGATCCGCGTCTGGGGCGCGATGCCGGAAGGCATGATGTACGCCATTCTGCTCGGCAACGCGACTTCGCCGCTGATCGATCGGGTCATTCAGCCCAAGGTCTACGGCACGCGCCGCAAGGAGGGCCAAGCATGAGCGCGCCCGCCGCATCCCGCCCGGCTTCTCCGAGCTCATGGCTGATGTATCGGGCGATGGTCGGCGTGGGACTCGTGTGCGGCGCGCTGATCGTCAGCGTTTACGAATTGACCAAGCCGATCATCGCGCACAACCAGGCTGAGGCGCTGCAAGCCGCGGTTTTCGACGTACTGGCGGACGCAAAGTCGAGCAAGACGTTCCGTTACCAAGAAGGGCAAGGCTTTTCGGCTGTCGCAGGCGAGGCGGGCGACGGTCCTTTCGTCTATGCCGGATACGACAGCGGCGGCAGGCTCGTCGGCGTCGCCGTCGAAGCCCAAGGCATGGGCTATCAGGACATCATCCGCCTGCTCTACGGCTACTCGCCGGAACGGAATGCGATCGTCGGCATGCACGTGCTCGAAAGCAAGGAGACGCCGGGCCTGGGCGACAAGATCATCAGCGACGCGGATTTCGCGGGCAACTTCGAGAGCCTCGACGTCGCGCTCGCAGCCGACGGCGACAATCTTGCGAACGCGATTGTCGCGGTGAAGCACGGCCAGAAGCACAATGCGTGGGAGATCGACGGCATCACCGGCGCCACGATCTCCTCCACCGCCGTGGCCGACCTGCTCAGCGCCAGCGCGGCCAAGTGGACGCCCGTTATTCAGCGTCGCCTCAACGACTTCCAGGAGGACCGCTAGGCCATGTCTAACGCAGCGACACAGCAACCGGCCGCCGTTGACGAGTTCCTCAAAGGTCTGTGGCGCGACAACCCAGTGTTCGTCCAAGTGCTGGGCATGTGTCCCACGCTGGCGGTCTCGAACACGGCTCGCAATGCTCTGGCGATGGGCCTGGCGACGGCGTTTGTGCTCGTGATGTCAAACACGGTGATCTCGCTGCTGCGGAAGCTTATTCCGAAGCAAGTGCGCATCACGACGTTCATTCTGGTGATCGCCAGCTTCGTGACCGTCGTCGACTACACGATCCAGGCGATCAGCCTCGACTTGCACCAAGCCCTGGGCGCCTTCATCTCCCTGATCGTGGTGAACTGCATCATCCTAGGCCGCGCCGAGGCGTTTGCGTCGAAGAACACGCTGCTGCCTTCGATCGCGGACGGTTTGGGCATGGGGCTCGGGTTCACCTTCGCTCTCTTCTGCTTGGGCGCGGTGCGCGAGGTGCTCGGAGCCGGGACGTTTTTCGGCTTCCCCGTATTCCCAGCGGGCTTCGAGCCGTGGGTCGTGATGATCCTGCCCAGCGGGGGCTTCTTCACACTCGCCGGCTGGCTGCTGTTTTTCAACTGGTACAAGCAGCGCAAGTCGGAGCCGGAGGCTGCGCGATGAACGAAACGCCGCTGTCGACGATCTTTTTGATGGCCTGCCTGACGAACAACTTCGTGCTGGCCTACTTTCTGGGCATTTGCCCCTTCCTGGGCGTCTCGGGCAAGCTCGAGACGGCGACTCGCATGGGCGGCGCGGTGACGTTCGTGATGCTCGTCGCCTCGATGTGCGCGTTCGGCATCAATGAGCTGCTGGTTGCGATCGGCGCTCCTTACTTGCGACTGATCTCGTTCATCGCCGTCATCGCTTCGACGGTGCAACTGGTCGAAATGTTCATCAAAAAAACGAGTCCGACGCTGTTCCGAGCGCTGGGCATCTTCCTGCCGCTGATCACGACGAACTGCGCCATCCTGGCTCTGGCGCTGTTTCAAACCAACAAGGGCTACTCATTTGTGCAGTGTCTGGTTTTTGCGCTCGGCGCGGGCGCGGGATTCGCTCTGGCTCTGACGTTGCTGGCCGGCGTACGAGAAAAACTGGAGTTGGCCGAGGTTCCCGACGTCGTGAAGGGAACCGCGCTTGCATTGCTGACAGCCGGAATCCTGTCCATCTCGTTTATGGGCTTCGCGGGTCTGGGAAGCTGACGATGCTCGAATCTTATATCACCGGCCTTGCCGCGATCGTTGTGATTCTCGTCACGTGGCTTGCGGTGCAAGCCGCCTGGGCGCGAACGTTCGCCGCCGAGGCCAAAGACCCCGATCCGCTCGCGGGCCGCAGTTGCCACGGCTGCGGCTGCACGACCGTCTGCGAGCGCAAAGTTCGCGCCGCCTTCACTCAGGAGAACCGATCATGACTCAACCCGCCGTCCTGCACCTCGAAGAACAATACGACACTTCCTCGCGGTTTCACGCCACCGTCGTATCGACCGTACGCATCACGCCTCTCGAAGTCGACGAGATTCGAGAGATCCTACTCGACGTGGATCGTCCAGGCTTCTCTTACGAAGCCGGGCAGAGTATCGGGGTAATCGCGCCGGGAGATCCCGAATTCGGCAAGCTCGAGCACTTCCGCCTCTACAGCGTCGCCGACCTGCCCGAGAGCTCCGAGTCGGGCCATCCCCGAATCAAGATCTGCGTCCGACGCTGCACCTACATCGATGACTATTCGGGAGAGAAATATCCCGGCGTCGCCTCCCATTACTTGTGTGACCTGCGAGCGGGCGACACGATCACCATTTCGGGTCCCTACGGCCTGCCTTTTGTGATTCCCGAGGAGCGCGACGCCAATCTGATCCTGATCTGCACCTCCACTGGGATCGCGCCGTTCCGCGCCTTCGTCAAGCACATCTACCGTGACGTTCCGGATTTTGTCGGCAAGGTTTGGTTGTTCTACGGCGGCGAGAATCCGCTCGAGCTGGTCTACATGAACGACGAGCACGACGACTTCGTCAACTATTACGACAGCGAGACCTTCGTGGCTTTCAAGGCGCTGAGCCCGCGGCCGCACTGGGCGGACCCGATCTCATGGGACGGAGCGATCGCCGACCGCGCCGACGAGCTGATCGAAATGTTCGCCGACTCGAAAACGTACGTCTACGTGGCCGGCCTCGAGAAGATGCGCGGCGAGCTCGACAAGGTCTTCTCCGCGCGCATGGGCTCGCCGGAGAAATGGCAGCGCCGCAAAGCCGAGCTTATGGCCGGCCAACGTTGGATTGAGTTGCTGTACTGACAAAACATCAGCTTCGTCGATGCGTCCGGTTGCTGAGAGAACCGCACTCGTCAGGGCGACGCAGCGCTTGTCGGCGTCGGCGCGTTGATGGACGCAACGGCGATCGCCTTAGGCATTTTGTCGCGAGATCATTCGGTCTTCGGCGAGAGGTCCTTCGGCATGACTTGGGGCGTTCTGCCTTGTGCCACGGTGAGTTTATAGAACAGCGCCGAGGCCTTGTCGATCGGAATAAAGTCGGCGATACGGATCGGCGTGAACCCACTCTCGTCGACCGGATCGGGGTCGGCGCCGTGGTCGGCCAGGAACTGGATCACTTCGCAGATTTCGTCCTGCGTTGCGCGGCCGGCAGTGCCCGCGACCGTTGCGTGCATAACCGTGAAGCCCGCGTCGGTCTTGGCGTCGACATCGCTGTCGAGCTCATAAGCGTACTTGACGACGTCGAGATCCACGCTGCCGGCCGCCAAGATCAGCAAAGTCGTCCCGTCTTGCGCTTTGGCTTTCGGGTCCGCGCCGGCGTCCACCAGCGCGCGCATCACGTCCACGCTGCCGCTCTTCTTGGCGGCCGCCAGCAACGGCGTCATCTCGCCGGTCGTACGTCGGAACAAGGACCGTCGTCCTCCTTCGCTCTTGGTCGTCGCCGTCCTCACGTTGGGATCGGCGCCGGCCGCCAACAGAGCTTTGACCAATGCGAGATGACCGTCTTTCGCCGCGACGTACAGCGGCGTCTCGCCCTCGGCGTCGGCGGCGGTCGCGCTGGCGCCTGCGTCCATCAACGCCTGGGCCGCGCCGGCGCTGCCGTGACCGGCCGCCACGCTCAACACCGGAGTTCCGCTTACCAGCGAGTCCGGGTCCGCGCCTGCGCCGACGAGCGCTCGCACGATTCGGGGCTCGTCCTTGACCGCCGCAAAAGCCAGCGCCGTGAAGCCGCCCGACGAGGTTGCGTTTGCGTCCGCGCCGTGCTCGAGCAGCAGCTCCACGATTGCGGAACGTCCCTCCGAAGCCGCCCACATCAGAGCGGTCTGCCGATGCCGCGACTCCGCCGCATTCACGTCCGCGCCGTGCTCGAGCAGATTCCGGACCGACGCCAAATCGCCCGCCCCGGCCGCGATCATCAACGCAGTCTCGCCGTTCCAGCGTTTGGCGTTCGGGTCCGCGCCGGCTGCGAGCAAGCGCTCGACCAGCTCAGCGGCGCCGTTGGCGCACGCCAGGGTCAGCGGCGTCTCGCCGTAGTCGTCGGCGACCTCCGCTTTCGCGCCCTTCGCCAGCAGCAACTTCGCCGTCGCGAGGTCGTCGAGATAGGCCGCCCACGACAGCGCTGTAGCGCCGTCCGGCTCGGCCGCGTTGACGTCCGCTTCGCCGGACGAGGTGAGCCGCTCAATCGCATAGTGATCGCGGTTTTTGACCGCCTGGATCAACGACTGGTCAACGCCGGACGAAACGGTCGGCGCCGCGCCCGCGAGCATCCCGGCGCCGAACGCAACAACCAACGAAATGCGGAGCGAAGTCTTCACGAGGGCTAGACTCCCAACAGCTCGGGAAGCCGTCCCGTACTGTCGCCCAGCTTTTCGATCGGCACGCCGGCCTTGGCGAGCAGCGTGACCAGCAGGTTCGTCATCGGCGTCTCCGCCGGGTATACAAGGTGACGATTCCCCTGTAGCGATCCGCCTCCGCCGCCGGCGAGCAGCGTCGGCAAGTGCACGTGAGTGTGCTTGTTGCCGTCGCTGAGACTGCTGCCGTAGACGATCATCGAGTGGTCCAGCAGATTGCCTTCGCCGTCCGCGGTCGAGCGCATCTTGTCGAGCAAGTAGGCGAACGTGCGGACGTGGAGCTGGTTGATCTTGATGGTCTTGGCGATCTTCTCCGGGTCGTTCTGGTGGTGCGTGCAGGGGTGATGCGCGTCCGGCACCCCGATGGCTGGGTAGCTGCGGTCGCTGCCCTCGCGGCCCATCATGAAGGTGATCACACGCGTCATGTCGGTCTGGTACGCCAGAACCTGCAGATCGATCATCAGCTTGGCGTGTTCGTCGAAAGTGTCCGGCACGCCGCTCGGACGCGCCATCACCGGAACCTTCATCTCCGCGCTGTGCTGTTCCGCTTGGCTGATCCGCCGCTCGACGTCCCGGATGGACGTCAGGTACTCGTCGAGCTTGTACTGGTCGCTCTTGTCGAGCCCGGCGCTGAATCGCGACAGGTCCTCGCGGACGAAATCGAGAATCGTATTCTCCTCGCGAAAACGCGCCAAGCGGGCCGCCGAGTCGGTGGTATCGCCATCGCCGAAGAGGCGCTCGAAAATCCGTCGGGGATTGTCCTCGACCGGAACCGGCGTCGTCGGCGAACGCCACGACACCGTGTTGGTATACGCGCAGCTATAGCCGGAATCGCAGCCGCCTACGACGTCGGGCTCTTCCAATCCGATCTCGAGCGACGCCAACTGGGTTTGCTTGCCCAACTCCCGCGCCGCGATCTGGTCCGCCGAGACGCCCGCGTGGATGCTCGCCTCGCTCTTGGTCGGGTGCGCGCCGGTGAGCCAGCTCGCGCCCGCGCGGGCGTGGTCGCCGCCGCCGTCTCCGAACGAGCGGCCGTTGACTTGCGCCAGTCCGGTGAGAACGGAGACTTGATCCCGAAACGGTTCGAGAGCCTTGGTCGTCGCGGGGAACTCGAAATCCTTCCCGACGGTCTCTGGGGTCCATTCGCCCTTGAGGTCGATGATGCCGTTGGGAACGTAGACAAACCCCAGGCGAATCGGCCGCTGGGTCGCGCTGTTGACCGGGCCCGCGAGAGCCGGCGACATGGCGTCCAGGAAGGGGAGTCCCAACGCGACGCCGGCGCCGCGCAGAAACATGCGGCGGGGCAGCGATTTCTTGGTAATGAAGTTCATTCGGAGGTTCTCCTCATCTGAAACGGCACGCTTTCCGCGACCGCGGTGATCAACTCCGGGAGTCGATAATCATCGTTCCCGGCGTCTGCCACGATCGAGCGGATGGCGGGCTTGTCGTAGTACTCCACCCCGCGCCCCAACGCATAAGTCAATAGTTTCTCGGCGATGGTCGCGACGAACTGGTCCCTGTGCTGATCGGCCAGCAGCTTGCTCAGCCCCGACGGACCCTCAAACGAAGCACCGCCGGGGAATTTCCCGGTCGCATCGATCGGCGCGCCTTGGTCGTCTTTGCGCCATCTTCCAATCGCGTCGAAATTTTCGAGAGCGAAGCCCACCGGGTCCATTCGCGCGTGGCAACTGGCGCACGTCGGATTGGCGCGGTGCATCTCCATTGCCTGTCGCAACGTTAGGTGCTTGCCGCCTTCCTTCTCCGCCTCCAGCGCCGGCACGTCCGGCGGGGGCGGAGGCGGCGGCGTGCCCAGCAGGTTCTCGAGCACCCATTTGCCGCGCTTGACCACCGACGTCCGGTTCGGATACGACGTCACCGTCAGGATGCTGGCTTGTCCCAGCAGTCCGCCGCGCGGGCTGTCCTCGAGGCGCACCTTGCGGAACTGCGGTCCATGAACGCCGGCGATGCCGTAGTGCTTCGCGAGCGTTTCGTTCAGGAACGTGTAGTCCGCCGTCAGCAGCGTCAGCACGCTGCGGTCCTCACGGAGAATCGACTCGAAGAAGAGCTGGGTTTCGCGTTCCATCGCCTGCCGCAAATCGGCGTCGAACTCGGGAAAAACCTCGGCGTCCGGCTTTACCTTCTTCACATTCCGCAGGAACAGCCACTGCCCCGCGAAGTTCTCGACCAGCGCCTGCGAGCGGCGGTCCTCGAGCATGCGCCGGATCTGTTGCTTGTAGACCTCCGGGTCGCTCAGCCGGCCCTGTTCGGCCAGCGTCAGAAGCTCTTCATCGGGAATGCTGCTCCACAGGAAGAACGACAGCCGCGACGCGAGCTCCAAATCGCTGACGCGATAGGCCGTTGCCGGGGCCAGGCCCTTCGGATCGGTTTCTGCGCGAAACAAAAAATGCGGCGAAACCAGCAACCCCTGCAGCGCTTTTTCGATGCCTCGCTCGAAGCCGCCCTCATCGCGGCCGATCTGATAGAGCGCCATCAGCGGACTCACGTCGTCGTCCGTCACCGGACGACGATAGGCATGCCGCGCCAATCGGGACAGGATCCGCCGCGCGCACGGCCCCTCTTCTTCCTGCGAGGCCGGATGACACGTGAAGATCTTGCGGCGGCTTGCGCTGTCTCCCGGGCCCTGGACGTCAAACGGTCCCTCGACCGTGATGCTTGCCAGCTTCGGCGTGCCGTCGCCGGCCGGCAGATCGAAGAGCTGCAGACGCTTGCCGTCCAGTCGAATATCCATGGGAGGCGGCGGCTGATCGTCCTTGCCCTGGCCGAACCGAGACAGCGGCGCAATCTCCTCGGGCTTCGTCGACTCGCCGAGGAACGTGGCTACGATGGTGCGCATGCCGGCCTTGATCGGCCTCCGCACCTTATAGGGCCGCGGACCCGTGTCGTCATTGCCGAGATCGACGCCGATCTCATAGATGGCGTCAAGCGGGAAGTAGTAGTGCAACGACGTTCCGCCGCGCGCGCCGAAGGGCAGGTCCTGCTGCACGTCGCGCGGGTATCCGGCTTCCAGAAATCCGGTCTCCCGATTGCGGCGAAAAGTATCCTTAAACGTCTTGACGTCGGGATTCCCGGTGGCGAGCCGGCTGATGCGGCGCGCCGCCGACATATAGCGCTCGAGCCGTACAGGCGATAGCGAGAGCACTTGGGCGATGTTGTCGAAGCCGTACCCGCTGTCGTCCGCCGGCAGCATGTCGCCGGCATGGATGTCGAGCGCCAACAGATCTCGCACGGCGTTGCTGAACTCGGCGCGATTCAGCCGGTGCACCGTCGTCCGTCCGGGATTCAGGCTGCGCTGCGCCTGCGCGTCGAGAGCCTGCTCGAGCCAAGCGGTGAACTGCTTGGCCGTGTCGGGATCGGGCCCGGGAACGCCGGCCGGAGGCATCTCGCCCGCTCCGACTTTCTGCAGGACTTTCTCCCACAATTCGGCGTCAGGAGCGACGTTGCTCGGATCCAGCTTTTCCAGGGAAACGCCGGCCGTTCGCAGCGACTCGCTGTGACAAGCCACGCAGTTTTGTGAAATCAATTGCCCGGCGGCCATCGCCGGCGAAGGGCTCGCGAACGCGCGCGCCCCCGCCAGGGCGACCATCAAAATCACAAACGCAAAACTCCGCAAAACTACCACGTCTGTTCCATTTCGCTGCGCCTCAAACCGCATTCGCCAGGGGCTGTCTGGTATCGTACACCCGCCATTCGCCCGGTTGTGTTCGGTACGTCACAGGTTCCGGCACGCTCCAGCCGCTAGTGCGAAAAGCTGCCGGTTCACGGCGTCTCGCAAGGGACGAGACAACCAGTTGGCTCCGTGCGTCAACGGATGACCCATGTCCGCCCGCCGACAAGTTCCCCGCGCTTCTCAGTTCAAGAATTCGGCTTGAGGCGGAACTTCCAGCCTCGTTAAGCTAGGGGCGCTCAGCGGGGCTCCCTCTACCTGAAGATGCGCGACCACGGCGGAGCGCGGAGAGCGCTTCGGCGACGGCGCCGGCTGACGAGCGAGGTCTCGAGTCGTAGACCTCGAGTCGACCACGCGACTCAGAGAAGATTCCATGTCTAAATTCGCCCCCATCGCGCTCGCCCTGGCCCTCGCCGGCGGGCTCTATTCGCAAACGAATCCGCTTCAAGCGTTGGTCGAGGCCGCTCGAACCGACTCGCCCAAGCTGAAAGATTTGCTGGAGCAAAAAGACGCATACGGCAACCGCTTGCCCGAGCTACAGGGCCGCGACGGCGTGCTCGTCTGGGGCCAGGATTTCCTGTTCGTCGTCGAGAGCCCAACGGCGGCGGCGGTGGAGATCGACAAGCAGCCGGCCGTCCCGATGAAGCATATCGAGGGGACGAACTACTACTACCTCGTCAAGACGCTGCGCATGGGGCGCACGCATCAGTACCACTACTTCGACGCGGAGCGAAAGCCCCTCGGCGGCTACGAGGTCGCCGGCTACAACCCGGACTCCTACCCGCTGCCCGGCGTGCCGCGCGGCGAGCTGTCGGAGATGAAAACTCTGAAGTCGGAAATCTATCCCAACATGACGGCGAACTACTGGGTCTACGTCAACCGCGGCGCCGATACGGTCAACGGTGCGCCGCTGATGGTCTGGCAGGACGGCGAGACGATCGTCGGCAATCAAGACCTGTTGCGTCTTCGCCTTCAGATCGTCTCCGACAATCTCGTCGCGAAGGGGCTGATCCCGCCGATGGTGCACGTGCTCATCCAGCCCGGTCAAGCGCCCGGCGAACGCCGCATGAGGAGCATCGAGTACGACACCGTCTCGGACACTTACGGCCGCTACCTGATGGAGGAAGTGCTCCCCGAGGTCGAAAAGACCTACAAGTTACGCCAAGACGCCTACTCGCGCGCCATTGCCGGCGCATCGTCCGGGGCCATTTGCGCCTTCAACGTCGCTTGGTATTACCCACAACAGTTCAGCCGTGTGCTATCGCACATCGGCAGCTACACGGCTTTGCAATGGCGCCCGGAAGAAAGTCTCGACGGCGGCTACATCGTCTCGCAGAAGGTCGGACGAGAGGAGAAGAAGAACATCCGCGTGTGGCTTTCCGACGGGTCCGACGACATCGAGAGTCGCGCCGGGAGTTGGCCGCTGGGCAACATCGAGCTCGCCAACGCGCTGAAGCTACGCGAGTACGACTTCCATTTCCGCTTCGGGACGAGCTTGCACGCGATCGCGCAGGGCGCGATGGACCTTCCTGAATCGCTTGCCTGGATCTGGCGGGATTACGACCCGGCCAAGACGGAGCAGACCTACGAAATGGAAGAGGAAGAACGCGCCAAGCCCCTGTTCCGCGTGCGTATCGACAATCGCGACGCTTGGTAAGTGGCCCGAACGCCCCCAGGGCCGCACGCGACTTCATTGCCGCTCGTCTTCACCTGACACAAGCCCTCGACAGGATTGCCCAGCCTATTGCTTGCCGGAAGCGCCGTCCAACGTAAACGCCATGATGCTGTCGTCGGTGGTTGGGTTGTTGAAGAAGCCGCCGCCGGTGGCCGTGATGACGACATACTGCCGCTTGTCGGGGCCCAGATAGGTGATCGGCGTGGCCTGAGCGGCGCCGCCTAGTTTGTAGGTCCACAGCTCCTTGCCGGATTTGGCGTCAAAGGCGCGGAAGCGAGAGTCGTCGGTGGCGCCGACGAAGACAAGTCCGCCGGCGGTGGCGATCGTACCGCCGTTGCCGGGGCGCCCGGTGTTCTGCAGCCCGGGCGGGAGGTTCTCAGTGATCCCCAGCCGTACGCGCCAGGCGAATTCTCCGGTATTGACGTCCACCGCGGTCAATGTGCCCCAGGGCGGTTCCTGGCAAGGCAATTGCTGCGGCGAACCTTCCACCTCGACGCTGAAGCGGCCGCCCGCGCCTGGGATGCCTTCATAAGGTCCGCTGGGTTCGACGCGGTTGCCCCTGCCGGCGGCGCGCGCGCGGCCGGATGCGGGATCGTGGTCGCGCAGCCCGGAAACCTGCCCGAGCTCGCTCGCGTTGATGAACAAGTAGCCCAGCTCGGGACTGTACGACATCCCGCCCCAGTTGACGCCGCCATGATTGCCGGGGAACCGGACGCTGAGGCGGTTATAGCCGGGAGGCATGTACGGCCCGCCGAAGCGGGCGCCTGCGAACGTCTCCTTGCAGGCCTGGTTCAGCTCGGGTGTTACGGTGGCGAAGTCAGCCTCGGAAAACCTCATGCGCGACAGCGGCGGCGGCTTGAGCGGAAAAGGCTGGGTCGGCGAGGCCCGTTCCAGCGGTACGTTGCTCTTCTCGACCGGACGTTCTTCGACGCCGTAGATCGACTCGCCGGTGACCCGATTCAGGATGAACAGCAACCCCACCTTGCTCGTAGCCGCCACCGCGGGGATCGTTTCGTCTCCCCGCTCGAGGTCGAACAGCACGGGTGCGCTGGTCATGTCGGCGTCCCAGAGGTCGTGGTGAATGGCCTGGAAGTGCCACAAGTACTTGCCGGTGTTGGCGTCGACCGCCACCAGACTCGTGCCGAATAGATTGTCGCCCTCGCGATCGCCGCCGTACTGATCGACCGACGGCGCGCCGAAGGGGATGTAGAGGATGCCGCGCTCGGCGTCCACCGAGAACAGGCCCCATACGTTCACGCCGCTGCGGTTTCGCCAGCTATCGCCCGCCCAGGTGTCCTGGAAGGGCTCGCCTTCGCGCGGCACCGAGTGGAACGTCCAGGCCTTCTTGCCGGTGCGCATGTCGTAGCCGCGAATGTCGCCGGCCGGTCCCAAGGCGGGGACTTCCTGCGTGCTGCCGCCGACGATGACCAGGTTCTTGTAGACGATGGGCGGAGAGGCGACCCGGTTGCCGCCGGGCAGGCCCCGCATGATGTCTGCGGTATTGATGTTGAGGATGCCGTTGTCGCCGAACGCCGGGTTGGGCTCGCCGGTCTCCGCGTCGAGCGAATAGAGCTTGCCGTCGTTGGAGCCGAACACGATCTGCGCCGGGGTCTGTCCGTCGCCGGACCAATACTCCACTCCGCGGGAGGTCGGCGAGCTGGAGGGCAGCTTGTAGCTCCAGATTTCGGCGCCCGTTGTTGGATCGAGTGCGGAGACGCGCGAGTAAGGCGTCGAAATGTACATCTTGCCGTTGACGACAAGGGGAGTTAGGGTGCTGGACCGAAAACCGCCGCTCTCGGCGATTCGAGCGCGCCTGGGCTCCTCGGGGTGCGGCCCGCTGTCCGGTTCCGCTGCGGTCTCACCCGCGGGCTTCATGTGATACGCCCAGGCGACTTTCAGGCGGCTTACATTCAGCGGGTTGATCTCCATCAAGGGCGAGAAGCGGTGACTGCCCAGATCGTGCCCGTAGGTGCGCCATTCGGTCGCGGGCGGGTTGGGTTGAGCGGGCGGTCCGCCTGACGAGCTTCTCGGCGGTGCGGTTGTTCGCGGCGGAGTCGGACGGGAAAGGTGAGCTCGGCTCGGGGCTTGCTCGCCGCCGCGATTTTGGCGGTCGCCGACCCGGCGAAATTCCGCGCGAGGTAGCCGATCACGGTATCGATCTCTTGCGGGGTTCCCTTGGCGCCCTTGGAGATCATCTCGTCCACCGTGCTGGCCCAGAGACCTTTTGAAAAGCGCGCTTCGGTAACCGTTTCCAGCCCATGGCAGCCGACGCACATTCTCAGCACCAACGCTTTCCCTTCACCCTCGGGCAGGCCGTCTTGTGCGGAGACGGGAAGCGCCGCTCCCCAGAGGCAAAGCGACAGAGTCAGAACGATCGGCAAGCGCATAGACCTTTATCTTACTTTTCAAGGACGCGTACTTTCTTCAATGGCGCTTACCCGAACGCCGAAATCGCCGCGCGGCCCGCACCGGAGGGTCCGTCGCCGGCGAACAAGAGGAAGATAGGGCGCGAGGATCTTGGCTTGTGCCGCGGCGCGTCGGGGCCGCTACCTCCGGCGCGCTCGGACCCGATCAAAGGCTGCTCAAGAAGCGCTTGGATCGACGTGTGTGGACGCCGGAGCGGACTGCGGAAAGGCCCGTCTTCGAGGAGTCGGGCGGCTAGCCGATCGAGAGGACGAAATGGTGGTGGTGGCCAGGGACGGAGTCGAACCGCCGACGCCAGCCTTTTCAGGGCTGCGCTCTACCAACTGAGCTACCTGGCCGTAACTTCAACCATAGCTGCGCTTTGACGCGGGTGTCAATCGCGCGGCGGAGGCCCGCGCGCCTACACTGTTTGGCATGGAACCCAAGCCCGTCAAGGCTTCACAATCGCTGCTTTCCGAGTTAGCGCTGCCCAACGACGTCAACGGGCTCGGAACCTTGTTGGGCGGCAAGATCATGCACTTGGTCGATATCGCGGGCGCGGTCGCAGCCGCCCGCCACTCTCGACAGTTCGTCGTCACCGCGTCGTTCGATCACATGGACTTCGTCCAGCCCGTATATGTGGGCGAGCTCATCGTGCTCCGTGCTTCGGTGAATCGTGCGTTCAACACGTCGATGGAAGTCGGAGTGAAGGTGCATGCTGAAAACATGCGGGCCGCCGACGAGCAGCGTCACGTAGCTTCTGCTTACCTGACCTTTGTGGCGCTCGACGCCGAGCGGCGCCCGGTGCCGGTCCCCCCGCTCATTCCGGAAACCGACGAGGAGCGGCGACGTTATGACGAGGCCGGGGAGCGTCGCGCCTACCGCTTGGAGCATCGGCCCAAACGGCCGCGCCGCGCCGGCAAATCTTATCCGTCCTCTCCGTCGTCATCGTCGGATTCGGCTTTGTAGATGTACTTGATCGAATCCTTGTAGATCATCAAGTTCGGCTCGCCGTCGCGGTTGAGCTTGATGCACTGCCGGTCGTACCACTCGATCACGCCGTGGAGCAGCTCGCCGTCTTTGAGCTTGACGGCCACCCCCGTGCGGTTCTGCATTTGCTTGAGCAAGTAATACGCTTCGGCCGAGGTGCTTTCGGCCGGGGCCGGCCGCTTCTCGCGCGGTTGCGGGGCGCGCTTTGGTTTTGGCCCGATGGTTGGTCTGAGTGCCACTTCTTTCGTTGACCTTCTCTAGTCTTGGATTAGCACAGCGGGTTTGCAGCCCGCAATGAGGCGTCTTACGCGTAGACGCCGTCGCGCGTCCGCCGCCGCCAGCGGACCGCGAGCGCCTCGAGCGCCATTTGCTTTTGCACGTTGCGGCGACGCATTTCATCGAGATCGTCCAGGTCGTGCGACGCCCGCTCGACCCACTCGAACGAAGCGCGATCGGCCAGCGCGCGCAGCTCCTCGCGGATGTCGGCGTTGACCAGCCGGCCGGAGCCGAGCCGCAGGTGCAAGATGTCGCCGATCAACACGCGCAGCATCTCAATGAGCACATCGAGGCCGTCCTTCTGGCGGCGCCCCAAATGCTCCGTCGCGCCGATCATTTCGGCGTAAGATGCGCCGCCCAGCGCGGTCCTCAGCAGCGCCGTGAGAGCCTCGCGCCGTTGAGAATATTCGTCGATGTCGATGGCCAGGGCGCGTCCCGGGCTGCCTTGCGCCCAGCTCGAGACTTGGCGGCGCTGGTCGGGCGACAAATCTTCTCGCGAATCGACAAACCGACGCATCTCGTCGTTCGACAGCGGCGCGAGATAAAACGGCACGGAGCGAGAGCGAATCGTCGGCAGCAGCTCGTAGGGATTTTCCGCCGTCAACACGATCGTCAAGTAGGGCGCCGGCTCTTCAAGCGTTTTGAGCAGCGAGTTGGCGGCTTCGGCGTTGGCGCGATCGGCGTGATCGACGTGGAACAGGCGGCGACGCCCTTCCGACGGCGAGAACTGCGCCGCCTTGCGCATTTGTCGCGCCTGCTCGATACCGATGAGTTTCAACGGGCCGTCGGGCGGAAAGATCAGGAAGTCCGGATGCGTCGACAGAATCAACGGGCTCTCCGCGCGCTTGGCCGCCGGCAACTTGCGGCGTTCGTCGAGCACCGTAACGTAGTCGCCGAGCGATAGGTCGAGAGCGAGAATCTTGCGGCAGCTCGCGCAGCTTCCGCAAAAATCGGCTTCAACTTGACGGCAATTCATTGCCGCGGCGAGAAACCGCGTCAGAGTGGCCTTGCCCACGCCCTCGGGTCCGGCGAACAGCAGAGTCTGCGGCATCCGCCGCTCGGCGAGCATGCGCCGCAGCGATTCCACGACGGCCTGATTGCCGATGTAGTCGGAAAATGGCAACTGCCGTTACTCTAGCGCGAGCCGCGGCGCGACCGCGTCCCAGATGCGGACCCCGACGTCTTCAATCGCCCCCTCCGCGTCGATGCGCACGAAACGCTCCGGTTCCCGGTCGTGAATCGTTTGGTAGCCGGCCCGCACACGGTCGAAGAAATCGAGCTGTTCGCGCTCCATGCGAGTCTCGTCGACTCGAGCTCCGGCGTTCGCGGCCAACGCTCGCTCGATGCCGCGGGAGGGGTCGATGTCGAGCCACAAGGTCAGATGCGGGCGCAGACCGCCGCAGCTCACACGGTCGATGGCGAGCACGGCTGCGGCGCCCAGTTGTCTGCCGTAGCCTTGGTAAGCCAGCGTGGCGTCGGTGAAGCGGTCGGCGACGACGACTCTTCCCTGCTCCAACGCCGGCCGGATGACTTCAGCGATATTCTGCGCGCGCGAAGCGAAATAGAGCAGCAGCTCGGCCTGCGGATCGAGGTGCGAGTTGGCCTTGTCGAGCAGGATGCGCCGAATGCCGCGGCCGATCTCCGTGCCGCCCGGCTCCTGCGCTTCGACGACATCGCGGCCCGCTCGGGTCAATCGTTCGACGAGCCGCCGAAGCTGCGTGGTCTTGCCGCTGCCGTCCACGCCCTCGAAGCTGAGAAAGAAGCCGTCCGGATGCAAACGACGAGTATACGTCCACTGCGTTAGCGCGACTTTGCGCTCGGAGCCCCTTTGCGCGACACTCATCAGGTTCGAGAACCACCATGCGACTTCCGATGCGACCGCTCACCGATCGACAGCAAGCAGGCCAACGTTCGAAAGGGCCCGATCAGCCTGCAGGCGCACGACCTGACTACTAACCTGGACTTCGACGCCATCCGGGCCGCCGAGATCGCGAAGCGGCCGATGCGACTGGAATAATCCGGGCCGGGCCCAATTACAATGGGGGTCCCATGAAAGCAGCGTTCTACGAAGGAAATCGCACCGTCCGCGTGGGTGCATGCACGCCCGTCGACCCCGAGCCGGGCGAAGTTCAAATCCGCGTCTCGCACTGCGGCATCTGCGGCACCGACCTGCACATCTGGCACGGCGCGATGGACAAGCGCGTGAAGATGCCGGCCGTGCTCGGGCACGAGATGTCGGGCGAGATCGTCAACGTCGGCGCGGGCGTCGAGGGTTGGCAAGAAGGCGACGCCGTGACCGTGATGCCGCTTGACTTCGGCAAGAATCCCCCCGCCGGGCACAGCCACATCGCCGATTTCATGAAGTTCATGGGCATCGACACGCCCGGTGCGTTTCAGGCCTACTGGACCGTACCGGCTTCGACGCTCTTTCGCTTGCCGCAAGGCCTGTCGCTGGCGCATGGGGCGCTGATCGAGCCTTTGGCGGTGGCGTGCCATGACGTGCGCCTCGGCGCGATCCAGCCCGGCGAGCACGTGGTCGTCATCGGCGGCGGCCCCATCGGCATGTTGGTTGCACTGGTCGCCCAGCACGCCGGCGGGCGCGTGATCGTCTCCGAGGTCAATCCGTTCCGCGTCGAGAAGGCCAAGCAGTTGGGCCTCGAGGCCGTCAGCCCCCTGGATGTCGACTTGACTAAGATGGTCAACGAGCGCACTGCCGGGCGCGGCGCCGACGCGGTGTTCGAGGTTTCCGGGTCGAAGGGCGGCGCGGCGGCGATGACCGAACTGCTGCGGATTCGCGGCCGCGTCGTGCTCGTCGCGGTCTACGCCCACAAGCCGGAAGTCGATCTGTTCCGGTTCTTCTGGCGCGAGCTCGAGTTACGGGGAGCGCGCGTCTACGAGGCCGAGGACTACGACGCGGCGATCCGGATCGCAGCCTCGGGCGACCTGCCGCTCGATCGCCTCATCACCGAAACGACTGACCTGGAAGGCCTGCAAGTCGGCTTCGAGAAAATGGACGCCGGCGGCGAGTGCATGAAGATCCTAGTGGACGTGCGCGCCTAGCGTCCCGCCATGCTTCTACCGTCCGTCTTCGAATCCGATGACGGGCCGGCTGTCGGCTGCGATGAGCAGACGCATCATGGCGACGGGCGACTGCAGCAAGACGGCGCAGTTCGCGGGCTTCGAGTAGACCCAGCCGGTGCGCCCCGTGCGGTCGAGCACGCGAACCTCGCTGACCCCGGCGCCGCGGTTTTCGAGCAACCCTCCGCAGATGGCGCCGATCGCGGGCAGGTAGACGTCGTCGCTGATCGATCCGCGGTCGACGCGCATCGTCAAAACGTCTTCGTCGACGTCCACCGAAGCAAGGTCCCAACCGGGAAAACGCACCCCGCGCAGCTTGCGCGCGAGGCGTTCGGCGTCATCGAGGCCGGCGTTGGAGTCGGTCGTGAGCTCGTTCGCAGCGCCAAGACCGGGCAACTTAAAGCCGGCGCCCGCACTGGCGCCGAGATAGCCCGCCGCTGCGATTAGCGTAAACAATAGAATCGAAAGGGGCAGCCTCGCCCCGGGACGGCGCCGCCACAGGGCGGACGCACCGCCGGCGGCTCGCACGATCGATCGCTCAACGCCTTGGGCGCCGTCAAAGTTCGCGCCGCGGATCCGGGCGCCGCGCAGATCCGCGAAACGCAAATCGCAATCGCCCAAGGAGGCCCCACGGAGGTCCGCCGCGCCGAACTTGGCGGCCATCAGCACGGACCCCCTGAAGTCGACGCCTCGCAGGTCGAACTCGGAAAAGTCGAATTCGCACAAGTAGGCGTTGCGCAGGTCGGGCTTGTGGTCCGGGTGCAGCCGTCTCCATTCGTTCCACCGTTCGGGACCTTTGGTCAGCAGCTCGAGCTGGCTCCGCTCCGCCATGGCCTATCTGGTGTGGTATCGGCGGCGGCGCGGATGAACTGTAATCGGCTGATGTTCCACGGGAAACGTGGACGGCGGTCAGCGCTGAGGCGGCGGCGCCATAACCGCCATCACGACCAAGCGTCCAGGCCCGGGATTGGCCAAGGCATGCGGCTCGCCCGAGCGCGCCAGCACCAAGTCTCCCGGACCGATGCGCTCGACGGCGTCGTTGACCGTCACGTCACCCGCGCCTTCGAGCACTAGATAAAGCTTGTCTTGACCCGGATGCGTGTGGAGTTGGTGCTCCTGGCCCGGCTCGAAGCAGTTGAGACCGACGAAAACGTGTTCGGAGGAAACCAGGTCAGCCTTGCCCATCTTCTCCGCACGGAAAACCGCCTGTGAGACGGGATTGCGAACGATCATGGGGGTCAGTTTAGTGAACGGTGAGGAGTGAACGGTGAACCGTCTCTTGGGCGTTGCGCTCCGACCTTTCAGGGTTCAGTTCTTCACTGACTATTGCTGACCTGCTCGAAGATCGTCTGAAACCTGCTGCGCTGCTCGGGTCGCAGCAAATCGATGATCTTGTCGCGACCCTTTTGTTGGATCTGGCGCATTTGCATCAGCAAGTCCGCCTCGGCCATGATGCTCTCGTCGAGGATGAGGCGCACGCGCTGCGTCTGCTCCTCGTCGAGCGCCAACTCCGCCTTCAGCTTCTCCACCGCCACGGCGCTCTGGCTGCGATACTCGTCTTCGGCCGTCTGCTCGACCGATCCCGCCGCCGAGGCCATCGTCCGGTGGGCTTCAAAGACATGCATCGCGACCCCTCCCGATGCGATCCCGGCGAGGAACACGGCCGTCAGGATAAGCAGCGCCTTTCCTTCACAAGCTGTCCAGCGTACGTCTGACATCCGGCTAGTCTCTGGGGGTTACGAGGGAGGCCAACATCGAGGCCCGATTCTGCTCGAGGTTCGGTCCCATTCGCACATAAAAGTGATTGGTCGGCTGTTGGTCAAGAATCATGTCGGCCAACTGGGTGCTGCGGTCGGTCGAATCGTCGTGGAAGACAGCGACCGATCCCAACACGAACAGCCACATCAGAGCCGCGAACGCCAGGCGTCGCATCATGAAGGGCTGCAGAAACACCATCCAGAACGGGTCGACCTGCTCCCGCTCGATGCGGGCGGCGACGCGATAGTAGAACCCCGGAGCGGGCTCCACTTCCTCGTCCAGGCGGAACGCGGCGAAGAACTCAGCGGTGTCCTCGAACTGCTGCACCTCGAGAGCCGCGTTGCGATCGTTCTCCAGGCGCCGCTGAAACTCGATCAGCTTCTCGCCCGTCAAGCGCCCGGCAAGGTATTCCTCGAGATGATCTTTCACAAAAGAGTCCATGACACCGTTACGCTACTGCACGATCGAGTCGCTGCGACGCCTTCACCAGCTTCTGCCGAGCCCGAAACAGCTTGACTTTGATGGTATTTTCGTTCAAGCCGGTCAGCTCCGCCAACTCTTCGATCGTGAGTCCTTCCACTTCTTTCTGGATCAGCAGCATCCGTTCCTCTTCGCTCACGCGCTCCAGCAATTTGAACAGGTAATCGCGTTTTTCGGTACGAACGTCCACCGCCGGCCGCTTCTCGACGGCTAGTTGAGAATTCTCCATCGTGCGCTCGTCATCGACGCCCATGTCGGACTCGTAGACCAGCTTGCGCACCTTCTGCTTCCGGAGGTAGTCATAGCACTCGTTGACCGTGATCTTGTAGACCCAGGTCAGCAGCGACGACCGGAAATCAAAGCCTTTGAGCGAGAAATAGATCTTCGTGAACACCTGCTGCGCGATATCCTCCGCGTCGTTGCGGTTGCGCACGATGCCGTAGATGATCGAGAAGACCTTGGACTGGTGCCGCTCGACGAGCTGTTGGAACGCAGCCTGGTCGCCGCCTTGCGCGCGCCGGACTAGCTCCGCTTCCGCGCTGTCTCGGTAAGCCACCCTTCCAGTCTCAGTTGGCGCGCTCTGCGCCGGCAGTGTTGCAGTGATCGTAGCCATGCACCCGTTTTGACGCGACTGCTTGGCGCCGGGTTGCAAGTTTTTTTCGGTTCCGCCTTTCGTGGAACCCTAGCGGAATCATATAGTTACAGATCTCACAATTCGAGTTTCCACGGGGCGCGATACGGCCGCTGGAGAAAACTGCGCGCTTCCGCGTTGTCGGTGGTCTCCGCGACAGGGTCCCAGTCGACCCGCTGCTTGCTCCGCAAGGCGATATTGCCGAGCAGGGCGGTCGTCGTCGAGCGGTGTCCCTCGAGGATGTCCGCGATGGGCTTTTCCCGAGTGTCCATGCACTTGATGAAGTTCACCCAGTGGTCGTCGGTCGTGTTGTTCTTCACCTCGCCCTCCGCCGAGCCCATGCGTTCCATCTTGCCGGTGGCGACGTCGCGGGTCTCGGGCGTAATCCGCCAACCTTGGCGGTCGACGAACAGCGTCCCGTTCGTACCGTGAAAGTCGATGCCGTAACCTTTGCCGTCGAGCGGCAGGGCGTTCGCGATGCGGTTCTCATAGGTGGCCGCGAAGCCCGGGAACTCGAAGGTCGCGATGATCGTGTCCGGCGTCTCGCGATTGTCCTTAATAGCGTACTTGCCGCCGATGCACACGATCGAACGCGGGCCGGGCTCTTTCATCGCCCACAACACGATATCGAGCAGGTGGATGCCCCAGTCGGTCATCATGCCGCCGGCGTAGTCCCAGAACCAGCGGAAGTCCGAGTAGCGATCCGGCTCGACGCCGAAACGGTTCTTGTTGAACGGAACCTTCGGGGCCGGCCCCAGCCACATGTCCCAATCCAGGTCCGCCGGCGGCGCCGAGTCGGGCGGATTGCCGATCCCTTCGGGGGTCAGGTTGCCGAAGTTCCAGGTGCGCACAAAGCTCACGTCGCCGAGCACGCCCTGGTGCATCATCTCGACGACTTCCTGGAAGTGTTCGCCCGAGCGCTGTTGAGTCCCCACCTGCACGACGCGTTTGTACTTCCGCGCCGCCTTGACCATCATCTGCCCTTCGTAAACGGTGACCGAGATGGGCTTCTCGACGTAGACGTCCTTACCCGCTTTGCAGGCCTCGACGGTCTGGTAAGCGTGCCAGTGGTCGGGTGTTGCGATGCAGACCGCGTCGATCGACTTGTCCGCCAAAAGATCCCGAAAGTCGGGGTAAAGCTTCACCTTGTCGCGGTCGGGAACGATCTCGAGAGCTTTCTCGAGATTGGGCTTGTAGATCTCGCTGAAGGCGGCGATCTCGACGCGCGGGCTCTTCATCGCGGAGTGAAGATTGGCGCGGCCCCGCCTGCCGAGACCGATAAAGCCGACTCGATAAGTCTTCTCCTGCCCGCGCAGCACCTGCGGGGCGGCCGCGACGGCCATTCCGGCCGCCGAACCGAGAAACGTGCGACGACGAAGTTGCGGATCGGTCATGCGTTCTCGAAAGGATACAATCTAACAGCCGTCAAACCAAGTCGAATCGGGGCGGACGCCTAATGAATTAGTCGTTCCGGCCGTCAAAGCTGGAACATTCGAGCCGCGGCGCTCGTATCGACAACAACTCGTCGGCCCCGTTGCGCCGGACGCTTTTCCTTCGAATGTTGCGAGCGCGAGCATGCAAGATTTCAAATACGCCCTCCGGACTCTGACGAAGAATCCGTTTTTCACCGCCGCCGTCGTCATCACTCTAGCTCTGGGGATCGGCGCTAACACGGCCATCTTCACCTTGGTGAACTCGATCATTCTGCGGCCCCTGCCCTACCCCGAGCCGCAGGAGTTGACGTTCCTCAACGAGCGCAACGCCGATTTCGACGGAATGTCGGTCGCCTGGCCGAATTTCAACGACTGGCGCGAGCGCAACCGCAGCTTTGACGCGATGGCCGCCTTCCGCGGAACGGACGTCAATTTGACGGGCGTCGACCGGCCGGTACGCCTCCAAGCCCAACAAACAACGCACGAACTGTTTGACCTGCTGGGCGCGCGCTTCGCCGTCGGCCGCGCCTTCACGGCCGAAGAGGACCGTCCGGGAGCGGCGCGCACCGCCGTGCTCTCCTACGTGCTCTGGACCAACCGCTTCGGGCAGGACCCGGCGATCGTCGGGCGCTCGCTGACGCTCGACGGCGAGCCCTACGAGGTGGTCGGAGTCGCCGGCCCAAGCTTCGACCCGCGCGTGTGGGGAAGCCAATTCGACTTGTGGACGCCGCTGGGCCTCGACGGCGATCAGATGACCCGCCGCGGGAACCACCCCGGCATTTACGTGATCGGCCGGCTGCGCGACGGCGTGACCCAGGAGCAAGCCTTCGCCGACATGGACGGCATCGCCCACAACTTGCAGCAAGAGTATCCGGACTCGAACGCCGGCAACCTCGTCCGCGTGCGGTCGTTGCAGGAAGTGCTGGTTCACGATATGGAGACGCCGATGAAGCTGCTGCTGGGCGCGGTCGGGTTCGTGCTGCTGATCGTCTGCGCCAACGTCGCGAACCTGCTGCTGGCGCGCGCCAACGGCCGCCGCTCCGAATCGGCCGTGCGCGCCGCGCTGGGCGCGGGCCGGGCGCGGCTGATCCGCCAGTCGCTGCTCGAGAGCTTCTTGATGGCGGGGGCCGGCGCGGCGCTCGGTCTGGGCATCGCGTACGGCGCCGTGCAACTGCTGGTCGCGAACTTGCCGGACGGCATACCGCGCACGACCGAAGTCGGCCTCGATTGGACGGTTCTGGCGTTCACGGCCGGCGTCGCCGTTCTCGCCGCCATCCTGTTCGGGCTGGCGCCGGCGATTCAGGGCTCGCGCGTGAACTTGACCAACGCCTTGCGCGAGGGCGGGCGCAGCGGCGGAGCGCGTCGCAGCCCGCTGCGGGCCGCCCTGGTCGTCGGTGAAACAGCCCTGGCCCTGGTCCTGCTGGTGGGGTCGGCGCTGTTGATGCGCAGCTTCTGGAACGTCGTCGAGGCGAACCCCGGCTTCAATCCCGACGGCTTGCTGACGGTGCGGTTTTCCCTGCCCGACGATCCGTACAAAGAGGACGCTCGGCGGATGCAGTTCGTCCAGGACCTGCTGCGCCGCGTCGAAGCCTTGCCGGGAGTCGAAAGCGCCGGCGTCACCAACCCCTTGCTTGGGGGCTACCAGACCGGGGCGCATCCGGAGGGCTACCCGGAACCCAAGCCCGGCGAATACACCCCGGTCGACTACGCCGCCGTCACGCCCAATCAACTGCAGACAATGCAGCTCAAGCTTGATTGCCGGCCGCTATTTCAATCAGTTCGATAAGCAAGGCGTGCTGATTGTCGACGAGACTTTCGCCGAAAAGTATTGGCCGGGCGAGAGCGCGGTCGGCAAGCGCGTCAAGGTCGGCGGATTCCACTCCGAAGAAGATTATTCGGAGATCGTCGGCGTCGTCTCGCATGTCAAGAACTACGGCGTGGATCAGGAGTCGCGGATCGAGATGTATCTGCCGTTCCAAAAGTGGTCGTTCCAAACCTTCACCCTCGCCGTGCGGACAAACGGGGACCCGAACGCGCTGGCCAACCCGGTGCGCGCGGCCGTCGCCGAGCTCGATTCGCAACTGCCGGTATTCGGCGTTCAGAGCATGAAGGACCTGCTGGGCGAACGGGTCGCGCCGCGCCGGCTGGCGTCGACCTTGATGGCCGTGTTCGGCTCGGCGGCGCTGCTGCTCGCGGCGCTCGGCATTTACGGCGTGATGAGCTACAGCGTCAGCCAGCGTTCGCATGAAGTAGGCCTGCGGATGGCGCTGGGGGCGCAGCGGCGCTCGGTGCTGACGCTCGTTGTCGGTCAGGCCGGGCGCCTGGTTGCCGGCGGGCTCGTCGTGGGCCTAGCGGCGTCATTCGCTCTGTCGCGGTTCCTCGAAACGATGTTGTTCGAGGTCAAGGCGACGGACCTGGTCAGCTACCTGGCCGTCACGCTGATGCTGGCGTCGGTCGGCGTATTCGCAAGCTTCGTACCGGCGCTGCGGGCATCGCGGGTCGATCCCATGGAGGCGCTGCGCTACGAGTAGCCTCGTTCACGCGTAAAATGGCCGAGTGCGATTCACGCCCGTTCTGTTCTCGGTCAGCTATTCCGGCTCGTGGGGCCAAGCGCGCCTGACGGTCGAGGAATTTCTGGAGAAAGCCGACTCTCTCGGCTTTCGCGGAGTCATGCTCGGCGGCAAGCGCCCGCACCTGAGCCCGCTCGACTGGGACGACGCCGCCCGGGCTCGGCTGCGGCGGCGGATCGAAGAGCTGGGATTCGAGCGGGTCTACGTCGCCGGGTACAACAATTTCACGGGCGACCTGGAGCACGGCGAAGTTCCCATGCGCGAGATCCAGGTGGGGCACATCGTCGAATTGGCGCGCCTGGCGCGAGACATCGGCGGGTCGATGGTCCGCGTGTTCACCGGGTACGAACATCCCGCCGGGCAATACTTGCCGCAGTCGAACCTCGTCGTCGACTGCCTCAAGGAGGCGGCGCAGCGCTCGGCCGAGCTGGGCGTCACGCTCGGCGTCCAAAACCATCACGACATCGGCGTCGACTGGCGCAGCCAAAAGGACTTGATCGACGCGGTCGCCGAGCCCAACTGCAAGCCGCTGCTCGACGCCTGGTCGCCGGCCCTGCAGGGGGCGGATCTGGCGGAGGCCGCGCGGGCGTTAGGCCCGGACTGCCCGCACACCACGGTCGCCGACTACCAGCTCCGCCCGCGATTCCGCTACGAGGCCGAGGCGATCAACTACCGCCCCGAGCTGCCCTACGCCCAGGCCGTTCCGATGGGCGAGGGCTTCATCGACTACCCGGCTTTCTTCGCTGCGATGGCCGAGAGCGGCTTTCGAGGGTCGGTCGCCTACGAGATGTGCTCGCCCTTGCTCGGCGGCGGTTCCCAGGAAAATCTCGACCGTTATGCGAAAGCTTTTCTCAGCTACATGAGCAACCTCTAGCCGGCGGCCCTCGACGCAAGGCTAGGAGTCCTTGCGGCGGATGACTTGCATCGCTGTCGCCAGAGCGCCTGCAATGTCGCCCAGGTTCTGCGGAACGATCATCGTATTGTTGGTCTTGGCGAGCTTGCCGAACTGCTCGATGTAGCCTTCGGCGAGCTTCATCTGGACCGCTTCGAAGCCGCCCGGCGCGTTGATCGCGGCGGCGACCTGGCGAATGCCTTCGGCGGTCGCTTCGGCCACGGTCAATACGGCTTGGGCCTCGCCCTCGGCCTCGTTGATCTGTTGCAGCTTGCGCGCTTCCGATTCCTTGATCGTGCGTTGCTTTTCGCCTTCCGCATTGTTGATCGCCGAATCGCGGTGCCCTTCCGATTGCAGCACGTTGGCGCGTTTCTCGCGTTCGGCGCGCATCTGCTTTTCCATCGCCTCGAGCACGTCGCGCGGCGGGGTGATGTTCTTGATCTCGTAGCGCAGCACCTTGATGCCCCACGATTCCGTCGCCTTGTCGAGCTCGCTGACGATCGCGCCGTTGATGGTGCCGCGCTCCTCGAAGGTCTTGTCGAGGTCGATCTTGCCGATCTCGCTGCGCAACGTCGTCTGCGCCAACTGAGTCACGCCGAAGCCGTAGTTCGAGATGCCGTAGGAGGCGCGCTCGGCGTCCATGATCTTCATGTACAGCACGCCGTCGACGCCTACCTGCACGTTGTCGCGCGTGATGCAGATCTGTTCCGGGATGTCGATCGCCGTTTCCTTGAGCGAGTGCCGGTAGCGGATCGCATCGACGAACGGGACCAGGATGTGGAAGCCGGCCTCCAAGGTGCCGGCGTAGCGGCCCAGCCGCTCGACGACGAACATGCTCTGCTGCGGCACGACCACCGCCGTCTTGGCGATCGTGATCAGAATCAACAGGGCCAAAAAGATCAGCACGAACAGTCCGCCGAATTCCATGGGGTTTCGTCTCCTTCTATCGTTGTTCTTCGGGACGAACCCACAGGACCAGGCCGTCCACCTTTTCCACCCGACACGGCGTGCCGCTCGGGATCGCAATATTCCCTACGTTGCGGGCGGTCCAATTCGTGCCGCGAAGTTCGACCCGACCCTCGGCCGCGGGCTCCAAGCTATCGACGGCCCGGGCGCGCTCAAACAGCAGCGAGTCGACCTGGCGGTCCGGAACGCCCCCTTTGAGACGGTCCGACAGCCGGCGCCGGAAGAACACGAGCGAGCTGCCCGCGGCGACGCAAAAAACCAGCATTTGCAGGATCAGGTCGTGGCCGCCCGCCACATCAACGATTCCAACCACAAATGCAGCGGCGCCGATTAAAAGCAAGAAGAGGTCGCCGCTCGACAGCAGCACTTCCAGCAAGGCGAGCGCCAGACCGCACACGAACCAAATCCACCAAGGCACGTTGTGAGTCCTCCGAGACTAGACAAGTATACGTGCGCGGCGAAAGGGTTCGTGCCGCAATCGACAAGTCGGAACGCGGCCCGCGCCGAAGGTCAGTAGCCCTTTTTCTTATCGACGACGTTCACCAGCGGCTGACCGTCGGCGAAGCGCTTGAGATTCTCGGTGACCGTGCCGACCATGCGGCCGCGATCCATGTCGGACCTGCCGGCGATATGCGGCGTGATGATGACGTTCTTGAATCCCCAAAGCGGGTGGTTCGGCGGCAGCGGCTCCGGGTGTTCGTCGCTCGTGTACACCACGTCGACGCCGGCGCCCGCCAAACGCTCGCTGTCGAGGGCCTTGACGAGGGAGTTGAGGTCGTAGGTCCCGCCGCGGCTGACGGCGATGAACCACGCGCCTTTCTTCATCTCCGCGAACTGCGAAGCTCCGATCATGCGGTCGCTTTTGGGAGTATGCGGGGCCGAGATGAAGATGACGTCAGCCTGGGGCAGCACTTCGTCGATTTGATCCGGCTTGACGACCTTGGTGATGAACGGCGTGAACGGGATGTCCTCGGGATCGACTCCGATCACGTTCATCCCGAACGCCCAGGCGCGGATGGCGATCTGCGTGCCGATGCCCCCAACACCGATGACCACGGCGGTCTTGCCTCTGAGCTCGTAGAGATCTCGCGGCGTGCCCTGCCACTTCTTTTCCGCCTTCAGCGCCAGCCAGCGGGGGATCTCCCGGGTCAGGCCAAGCAACAAGGCGAAGGCGTGGTCGGCGATCTCCGGGCCCTGCACGATTTGGTTGTTGGTCAGCACGATGTCCGAGTCGCGCAAGTCGTTGCCGCCCGAGCGAAACAGCACCTGCTCGACTCCGGCGCTCATCGTGTGCACCCACTTCAGTTTCTTGCCCGCGCGGACTTGCTCCGGAGTGATGTTGCCGACGAAGGCGTCCGCGTCGGCGATTTCCTTCATGACGTCGTCGGAGTCGACGTTGACGATCTTCAGCTTCGAAGACACCGCCTGCCAGTCGCGGACGACATCGTCGGACTGGCCGACTACGACGACCTTCTTGGTCTGGGCGCTGACGGCAATAGCGGAAAACAGAGCGATGATGAGCAGACGACGCATGAGCGGGGTTCCTCCTTGGTGTTGCGGGGGCTTTGCGGGGAAGATTCTAGCGTATCGGGCGAGATATTTGCTCGCCCAAATGACTAAACGCTCACGACCGGGCACGATGCGCCGCGAATCAAGCTGAACGCATCCTGGTGGAGACCGCCGAAAAGGCCATGACTGACGCTACGGCCGAGGATGAGGAGATCGCCCTTGACGTCCTCGATCACGTCGAAGATCGCCGACTCGGGGTTGAGCCCCTGGACATGAATCTCGGCCCCGCAGCCAACCTTGTCGACAAGCTTCTGCAACCGCTCGCGCGCCGCCTCTTGTACGAGTTGTTGGGTGTCGGGAGGAAACCAATCGGCGGCGGCCCATTCGAGGGCGGGCGGCACGTGAATCACATGCAACGAGCCGTTCCAAGACTGCGTAAAATCCCAAGCCCAGCGCAGGACCTTTTCGCTGTGTTCGACCTCGCGCAGCCCGATCGCGCAGCAGATGCGCGAGTAGCGTTCCGCAGGAAACATCGGACCTTCGTCCAGATGCGCGCCGGTCATCACCGGGCAATCGAGGTCGTGCAGGACTTTGGCGGCGGTCGAGCCGACAAGCAGACGCCGAAAGGCGCCCGCTCCGCGCGTGGGCATCACGACCAGTTCCGCCTTTCGCTCGACTGCGAGCGCCTCAATGCGATGCGCGACGTCGCCCTCGAGCACAACAGCTTCGCCGTGTTCGGCGACTCCGTGCTTTGCGACGAAGTCCTTCAGCGCACGCTCGGCGGCGGCGCGGAGTTGAGCGCTTTCCTGTTCGGTCGTGTGTCCGACGGTGAACGCGCGGTGTTCGCTCGGAGCCGGCTCGATCACGTGAACGAACAGAACGGTCGCATCGAAGTGCAGCGCTAGGGCGGCGGCGTGCTGAGCCGCGGCGGCGGAGCGCGTGGAGAAGTCGACCGGGGCGATGATCGTACGGATTGTCATTGCTTCCACCTCGAGGCGCGGCCGACGTCGCCGGACGGGCGCCAGTCCCATTAGACGCTGATCACCGGGCACGGAGCCGCGCGGATCAGCCCGTAAGTATGCGAGCGCGCCGAGCCGATCAAGCTGGCTCCGGAGCGGCGGCCGATGATCAAAATGTCGCCGGATTGCTTGCGGATCCGGTCCGGCACGAAGTCCGTCGAAGCGCCGAAGCCGATCTCGGATTTCGTCCCCGTCAGGCCGGCCTGCGCGAATAGCTCGTCGACCTTCTTCTGCGCCGCCTCAAGCAATTGCCGCCGCAGGTCCGGGGTGAAAAACGACGAATCGACGGGCGAGTGTTCGAGTGCGTCGAGGGCGTGCAGCACGACCAGTTCGGCGCTCCAACTGTCCGCGAACTCCTTGGCCCACTGCAGCGTCGCAATGCTCTTTTGGCCCAGGTTCACGGCGCAGGCGACCCGTGCGCAGCTCTTCTGGGGGAAGGCTTCTCCCTCCTCCAGGTGCGCTCCCGTCAGGACCGGGCATGGAACCTCATGCAATAACTTCGTCGTAACGGACCCGAGGATGAAGCGTCGAAAAGCCCCGTAGCCGTGGGTGGGCATCACAATGAAAGGCGCCTCGCGCTCGCCGACGAGCTGTGCGATCTTTTCGGCGGGGTCGCCCTTCAGGACTTCGAGCCGCCAGGAGCTCTGTTCGCTGTCGGTGGCGTCGAGCTCGCCCAGCTCGGCTTGCATCCGGTCTCGAGTTTCGTCTTCCGACGGCCAATTCGCGCCGACATAGGCGCCTCCCTCGAAAGCCGTGTATTCAAAGCTCGAAAACGGAATGACGTGGGTGAAAGTGAGTTGCGCTTGGTAGTGCCGGGCGAAATCGAGCGCGTAGCGCGCCGCTGTCTGGCACCGCGGCGAGAAGTCATAGGGAGCGACGATGTTGCGAATCGCCCTCGGACCGACCAACGCTGCCGCACCGGAATTCATATGCTCACCACCGCGCAAGGCGCTTCGCGAATCAGCGCGGAAGAATACGTTCGGAGTCTCCCGATCAGACTTTCATCCAGGCTGCGCCCGATTACGAGCAAGTCGACCTTCGCTCGTTGAGACACATCCGTGACATACCCGATTACCGAGTCGCACTCGACGTGGACGGTCGCTTCGCAGCCGACGCGCGAGACAAGCTCGTTCACCTGGTCGATCTTGAGTCGTACAACGGTGTCGTGAAAATTCGCGGGGAGCGGATGGATCTCAGGCGGGATTGCGTCGAGCGCCGGAGCGGCGTGAATCACGTGCAACGCCGCCCCCCACGCCAGGGCGAACCCGGCCGCCCAGCGCAAAACGGCTTCGCTGTGCGGCGAGAGATCGATCGCGCAGGCCACCCGATGATAGGGCGCCGAATCGTTCGACGGGACATCCGCAACATGCGCGCCGGTAAACACCGGACACGACAAATCGTGTAGCACTTTCGTCGTCACCGACCCCAAGATAAAGCGTCGAAACGGTCCGAAGCCGTGGGACGGCATCATGATCAGGTCGACCTGCTCGTGATTCGCCATTTCCTCGATTTTCGCCGCCGGAGCTCCCCACGAAACCTCCGCGTCCGTCGAAAGTCCGCCCGCCGCCTTATGGACGAGCTCTTGCAGTTGGACGCCGATCCTTTCCTCGATTTCTTCTTGGGACGGCCACACGGAAGAGGCCGTGTAGCCGATTCCGAATATTCCGTGCTCGTAGGGACCGGGCGGCACCACATGCAAGAACACGAGCTCCGAGCCGAAGCGTCGCGCCATCGCCGCCGCATGATGCGCCGCCGCCAGCGAACGGTCGGAAAAGTCGACCGGAACTAGGATTTTTTTGAGCTCGAGCTTCTCGACCGCCATGCAAACTCCTCGTGTCTAAGGGACGCTGATGACCGGGCACGGAGCCTCCCGGATCAGGGCGAAAGCCAAGGCTCTGAGGCCGGTCAAGAAGCCGTGATGAGGACCCCTGCCGATCACGAGTAGATCCGCGTAGTTCTCTTCGGCGGCTTGGCTAATGAAGCTGACCGGCTCGGCGCAGCTCACCACGACTTGCGCTTTGCAGCCGACTTTGACCAGCAACCGATCGACGGCCTCGCGAGCATGCGCGATGGTTTGCTCGCGTGTCTCCGGCGGAAACCAATCGCCGTAGGTTCCGCCCAACTCGATCTGGGGCGCCGCGTGAATGACCAGCAAATCGTCCGCGCACGCCTTGGACAACTCGGCCGCCCAGCGCAGGGTGTGCTCGCTGCTTTCTTGCAAATCCACCGCGCAGGCGATCCTTTTGTACGGCTCGGGATCGATCGGCGCAATCTCGGGCACGTGAGCTCCGGTCAGCACCGGAACATCAACGTCGTGAAGGACTTTCGACGTGAGCGAGCCCAGGACCAAGCGGCGAAATGCCCCATGACCATGGGTCGGAAGGACCACGAGGTCGATCTTCCGCCTCTCCACTATGGATGCGATCTGGGTCGCCGGGTCGCCCCTCTCGATGATCCTCTCGGGCTTATAGGCGAGCCCAACTTTGTCGCAAATCGCGTCGATGCGCCGCTCGATCGGCCCACGAACGGACTCGACGGAGGGCCAGTTCATCGCCGCGTAGAAGCCTTCGTCGAACGCCGCGAATTCGTAAGGCGACGAGGGCACGACGTGCGCGAAGATCAACTGCGCCCCAAACACCTCGGCCATCGCTTTCGCGTGCTCGACAGCCGCTTCGGTACGCGGTGAAAAATCGATCGGCGCCAAGATCCTTTTTATTACCATGACACGACCGTCCGTTGATGGTATCAACACACGGCAGCGAGCACGAGCGGCGCCAGACGCGCGCGCGAAGCGCCGCTGGGCTCGCACTTTGGCCTCGTAATTGCCTTTTCGGCGGCGAGTGAAGCGTTTCCCGGTGGACTGCGGCGCGGCACACGATCGACGCCGGTGAAGGGGCGAGGCCGCGAATGCGGGATGGCGCTGATGTTGATTGAATCACGGGGCGTGGCCGCGGACCCGATGCGAAAGCCGAACCGCCGGTCCGCTCGGGGACGTTTGAGGGCATGACCGACGAGCACAAGCGAGCGCACTCCGACGAATCAAGGGGGAGTTGGCGCGGGAACTCCGCCGAGGCGCTGCGGTCGCCCTACCTGCTCGCGCGGATCCTCGATATCGCCGACGACGCCATCATCTCCATCAGTCTCGACGGGAAGATCACGATCTTCAACCAGGGCGCCGAGAGAATCTTCGGCTACTCGGCGAACGAAATCCTCGGCATGCCGCTGGATACTCTGCTCCCGCCCCGCTATCGCGCACGACACGAGATCGACGTCGCCCAGTTCGCCAAATCCCCCACCGCGGCGCGTGTAATGGCCCAACGCGGCCAAATTTACGGCATGCGCAAGGACGGCTCCGAGTTCCCGGCGGAAGCCTCGATATCGAAGGTCATGGTCGAGGACCTGCAACTTCTCACGGTGATTCTGCGCGATGTGACCGAGCGCAAGTTCACGGAAGATCAGTTGCGCCGCACGATCGCCGAGCGGGAAGTGCTGTTGCGCGAAGTGCACCACCGGGTCAAGAACAATCTCCAAGTGGTGTCGAGCCTGCTGAACCTGCAAGCGCGGGCGACTCAGGACGACTATGTGCGGCGAGCGTTCGAGGAGAGTCAGAATCGCGTCCAGTCCATGGCGCTGATCCATGAGCAACTGTACGGATCGAGCGATTTCGCAGCGATCGATTTCCCCGATTACGTCCGCCAGCTCACATCGAGGCTGTTTCACTCCTATCACGTTCCGGCCGACAGCATCGAGTTTGAAACGCGCATCGCGCCCGTGTCTCTGGGCGTCGACATCGCGGTGCCCTGCGGACTCATCCTCAACGAGTTGCTTTCCAACTCGCTCAAATACGGCATGATTGAAGGTCAGGCCGGACGCATCTACATCTACGTCGATCAATTGGAAGACCACAGCGTCCGCATCACGGCGGGCGACAACGGGCCGGGACTGCCTCCAGAGGTAGGATTTTGGAATACGAAGACGCTGGGATTACGCTTGGTGCGGCAACTCGTCCGCCAGATCGACGGCGAGATCGAGCTCAGCGGCCCGCCGGGCGTAGAATATCGGATTCGGTTCGCCGCTGAGCCCCAGGCTCAATTATCATGACCTCTGCTCGCATACTGATCGTCGAAGACGAACAGATCACTGCCGCCGACATCGAAGACATCCTGACTCACCAAGGCCATCAGGTGGTGGGAGTGGTGGTGTCGGGCGAGGCGGCGGTGGAATCGGCGCGCATCAAGCGGCCCGACTTGATCCTGATGGATATCCGGATCAAGGGCAAAATCGACGGCTGCGAGGCCGCCAGTCAGATTCGCGAAAGGTTCGGCGCTCCGGCGGTTTTTCTGACCGCGCACGCCGACGACGCGACGATCGAACGCGCGAAGATCGCCAATCCGCTCGGCTACGTCGTTAAGCCGTTTCACGCGAGTGAGCTGCAAGCCGCGATTCAGGTGGCGCTACGGCAGGCCTCCGTCGAACGCGAACGCGAGGAGCGCGTCGAGGACCTTGCGGCCACCCTCGAATCGTTGGGCGAGGGTGTGCTGCGCACCGACGAGTTGGGCGCCGTGCGCTTCCTCAATCCAGCGGCCTCGCGCTGGACCGGCTGGACCGCCGAAGACGCCAAGGGCGCGCAGCTTGCCGACGTCTTCCGCCTCCTCGAACGCGAAACGGCGAAAGGACTGGACGGGTTTCTGCACGCGGCGATACACGAGCGCGCGGCGGTTGCGATTCCCGCCGGCACGGTGCTGCGCTCTCGCGACGGCGTCGAGAGGCCGGTGTCGGGAACGATCGCTCCGGTACGCGATTCGTCGAATCACAAGCACGGCGTGGTGATCGCATTCGGAGCGCGAAGACCGGAATTGGAAGATCAGACCGCCGCCCCGGTTGCGCCCGCCGCCAGGAAGGCTCCGGGCGTCAATTCCGCTGGAATCATCGTCGGTTCGACGGCCATGCGCGATTTGATGCGCTTCGCCAACCGCATCGCTTCGAGCGGCGTCACCACGATTCTGCTGCAGGGGGAGAGCGGTGTCGGCAAGGACGTGGTCGCTCGCTTCCTACATCAGAACAGCAAGCGCCGGGAGGAACCGTTTATCGCCCTCAATTGCGCGGCGATACCGGAGACGCTGCTCGAGAGCGAGATTTTCGGATACGAAAAGGGCGCCTTCACCGACGCCCATTCGCAAAAGAAGGGCGTGCTCGACTTGGCCGATAGGGGCACGGTGTTTCTCGACGAGATCGGCGAGTTGCAGCCGCACATCCAGGCGAAGCTGCTGCGCGTGCTCGAAGACCAGTCGTTCCGCCGACTGGGCGGCGTGAAGGACATCGAGGTCGATTTGCGCATCATCACCGCTACGAACCGCGACCTCGCGCAGGCGGTGCGGGACAAGCAGTTCCGGGAGGATCTGTACTACCGGCTAAACGTGATCCAGATCTGGATCCCGCCGATCCGCGACCGCAAAGACGACGTCATGCCTCTGGTCGAGCACTTCATCAAGCGCTACAACCGTAAGTTCGAGCAGTCGATCCAAGGCGTTTCAGCCGAGGCCGAGAAGATGTTGCTGGAGCATGAGTGGCCGGGTAACGTGCGCGAGATTCGCAATGTGATCGAGCGCGCCATGGTGCTCGAGGACGAGGACACGATCCAGCCCCGGACGATCGCGTTGGGAGGCGCCGCCCTGACGCGGTCCGCCGCCGCGTCGCACCACGCGCCCAAGGTAGGCGAGGCATCGCTCGAAGAGATGGAGCGGGCCATGCTGCTGGAAGCTCTCGAGAAATCGGGCGGCAATCAAACCCGCGCCGCGAAGCTGCTGGGCATAACGCGGGACACGCTGCGCTACCGCATCAAGAAGTTCGGCTTGCGCTAGCGGCCGGAGCGGGCGGGCATCGCATAATTGAAGGCGATGCAAGACGCCGCGCCGGGACTGCCGGATACCATTCACGGGCTCGTCGCCCAACATGCTGATCGCGACTCCCCCGCCCTGTCGGCCGCCGAGCGGCGTTCGCTCGACTACGGCGGGTTGCTGCAGTTGATCGAGACCACCGCGCTGGCGCTCAATCGCTTCGGAATCGGCCGCGGCCAGGCCGTCGCCGCTGTCTTGCCGAACGGACCGGAGGCGGCGGCGGCTTTCTTGGCCGTGAGCTCGGCCGCAACCTATGCGCCGCTCAACCCCGCTTATCGCCGCGAGGAATTCGACTTCTATCTGGGCGACCTGGAGGCGCGAGCGCTGATCGTCGAAGAGGGCGCTTCGTCCCCCGCGACCGACGCTGCCCAAGCCTTGGGCATCCCGCTGATCGAGTTGCGCGTCGCGGCGGATGCGCCCGCGGGCGCGTTTCAACTGCAAGGCGAGCCGCGGACTCTCGACGGCGCCGGCGGATTGGCGGCGGCCGAGGATGTCGCTCTGGTGCTGCACACCTCCGGCACGACGGCGCGACCTAAGATCGTTCCATTGACGCAGCGCAACGTCTGCGCATCGGCGTTTCACATCGCGCGGACGCTGCGGCTGACTCCCAGCGATCGCTGCTTGAACGTGATGCCGCTGTTCCACATCCACGGCCTCATCGGCGCCTTGCTGTCGTCGACTTCAGCGGGGGCGGAAGTGGTCTGCACGCCAGGGTTCAACGCGATGCGTTTCTCCGGCTGGCTCGAGGAGTTCAAGCCGACCTGGTATTCGGCGGTGCCGACGATGCATCAGGCGATTCTGGCGCGCGCGGGCCGCAACCGCGAAGCCGCAGCAGCGGCTCGGCTGCGGCTCATTCGCTCATCGTCAGCAGCGCTGCCCCCCCAAGTCCTGGCTGAGCTCGAAAACACGTTCGACGCGCCGGTCATCGAATCGTACGGGATGACCGAGGCCGCGCACCAGATGGCCAGCAATCCCCTGCCCCCGACGGCGCGCAAGCCGGGCTCGGTCGGTCCCGCGGCCGGCCCCGAGGTCGGCGTGATGAACGACGCCGGCGAATTGCTCCCGCGCGGGGAGATCGGCGAGGTCGTCATTCGCGGCCGCAACGTCACCGGCGGCTACGCCCGCAACCCCGAGGCGAACGCGAGCGCATTCACCGCCGGCTGGTTTCGCACGGGAGATCAGGGTCGGCTCGATGAAGAAGGCTACTTGTATCTGACCGGTCGACTGAAGGAAATCATCAATCGCGGCGGCGAGAAGGTTTCCCCCCGCGAGATCGATGAGGTGCTGCTCGATCATCCGGCGATTGCGCAAGCGACGGCGTTCGCGACGCCTCACGACAAGCTAGGCGAAGAGATCGCCGCGGCGGTCGTGCTCGAGCCCGGCGCCGAGGCGACCGAGAAGGACATTCGGGCTTTCGCGGCCGAGAGGTTGGCCGATTTCAAAGTGCCTCGCCGCGTGCTGATTCTCGACGAGATTCCGAAGGGCCCGACCGGCAAAGTGCAACGCATCGGCCTCGCGAAACAGCTCGGCCTATCCTGAACCGACTGTCAGCGTCATGTTACGGCCGGCTCGAGCAGCGTGAGCGTGCCGGCCTCCACGTCGAGCTCGGCTTCGACGCCCAGGGGCACGACGGACTGCTCCTTGACATGGCCGATCATCAGGCCCCGCAGGGCCGGAACCCCCAAGGGCTCGAGACGCTCGCGCAAAATCTCTTCGATGCCGCGGCTGAGACCGCCGGTGGGGTCGGCCTCGGTGAACTTGCCGGCGACGATGCCGGCGCACTTTTGGAGCGCCCCGGCGAGCCAGAGCTGTGTGAGCATGCGGTCGATGCGGTAGGGCTCCTCGCCGACATCCTCGAAAAAGAGAATTTTGCCGGCGAACTCCGGCTCATACGGCGTTCCCATCAAAGTCGACAGCAGAGTCAGGTTTCCGCCGACCAAACGGCCGCGCGCTTTGCCGGGAACGAGTCGGGTGATGCGGTTTGCGCGCTCGACTAGTCCGCGACGAGGCTCGTCGAGCGGAGGAGGCGCCGCGATCACGGTTTTCGGCTCCGCGTTCTCGACGACTTTTTCGAACTCTTCGACGGCGTACTCGCTCCAGCCTCCGCCGGCCATGGGGCCGTGAAACGTCACGAGGCCCGTCTTCAAATGGACGGCGTTGAGCAGCGCCGTGATGTCGCTGTAGCCGATCAAGACCTTCGGGTTGCGGCCGATGGCTTCGTAGTCGAGCAGCGGAAGGATGCGTTGGGCGCCGTAGCCGCCGCGCATCGCCATCACGCCCTTGACTCCGGGATCAGCGAATGCGGCGTTGAGGTCGTCGGCCCTGTGCTGGTCCGCGCCGGCGAGATAAGCTTTGCGCTCGAACAGGTAGCGACCGGGCTTGGCCTCAAAGCCCAACGACTCGACCAGGTCGATCGCGGCGCGCACGTCTTCGTCTTCCCAGCTCGAGCCGCTCGGAGCGATGAGGCCGATCGCATCGCCGGGCCGGAGCCGCTTGGGTTTGACGACTTTCGGCGCCGCTCGCGCGGAGGCGGAAACCGCCATCGCGGCCAGAACTTGTCGCCGGCTCGGGGTCATGTCCCTAGGCTAGATCAGTACCCGAACCCACGCCATCGAATGGGACAGCCAGGGGGCCTCGTCGGACGCAACAAATACGGATTCAACGTTACCGGAACGCTCGATCCGGCCGATAAGGGTGTTGGAAAGCTGCATCATGCCTTCATCGATGCCGGATGTCAACAAGAGGCGCCACCCGCGGGCGCTGTGTTCTCAGATCGTGCGGATGATGTTTTGCGATCAAGCGCGCCGCAAGATCGTCGAAACGGGTCTAATCGAAGACGTCGGACGCAACGGTCTTCGAATTAGCATCGGCTTGCCGATCAGCCCCGGCAAGGAAGTCGAATTCGAGACGACGGGCTTCGCTGGGTTTGCTCTCGTTCGCTACTGCGAGTTCGTGGACGGCGGCTACGCCTGGGGCCTCGAATTCCCGATCGGGTTCGAGTGGGACGGCACCGGCTGGAACCCGGAACATCTGCTGGAGCTGCCCCTCAAGCCGCGCAAGAGCTGAACAGGCGCCGCCCGGCGCTACGACGATTCCGGGGCGGCGATCGAGAGGAGCAGCTCGGCGAGCCGTTTCGAATCGTGGCGGATCTTTTCGCCTTCCGCCAGCAGGTTCAGAGCACGGGGCTTGACTCCCATTTCCTCGAGCCGACCCAGGTCCGCCGCGACCGCTCGCGCGTTCTGCCGGGCGTAGCGTTCTAGGGCTTGGTCCGACGCCGACTCCCGGTTGACGAACACGATGTCCGCCAGACCGGGGCGGGAATGCTCGATCACAGCGGCCAAATGATCGGCGGCGGAATAGCCTTCGGTCTCCCCGGGCTCCCACATCAGGTTGCAAATGTAGACCTTGGTCGCCTTGGACGCGACGATTGCGTCGGCGATCCCGTCGACGAGAAGGTTCGGGATGATGCTGGTGTAAAGCGAGCCCGGGCCGAGCGTGATCAAGTCCGCATCGGCGATCGCGTCGAGAGCTTCGGGGACGGGCGGGCAGTTGCGTGGCAGCAGCCGCAAGCGGCGGATGCCCGAACGGGCCCCCGTGATGCTGGTCTCGCCCACCCTCGATTCGCCGCTGAGCATCGTGGCTTCGAGTTTGACGTTGACCAGCGTCGACGGATAGATCGCTCCGCGGATCGCAAGCACCTCGCTCGACAACTTGATGGCCTGATGGAAGTCTCCGGTCACCTCCGACAGCGCGGTCAGGAACAGATTCCCAAAACTGTGCCCGCGCAGGCCCTCGCCGCTCGAGAAGCGGTACTGGAACAATTGGGACATAAGCGCCTGATCTTCCGCCAGAGCCAGCATGCAGTTGCGGATGTCGCCCGGCGCGAGGATGTCGAAATCGCGCCGCAGACGGCCGGAACTGCCGCCGTCGTCGCTCACGGTGACGATCGCCGCAATCTCCAGGCCTTCTCGCCCGCGATCCTCGAGTGCGACGGCGCAATCACGCAAGCCGCGCAACAACGTGGATAGCCCGGTGCCGCCCCCGATCGCGACGATGCGCAGAGGTCTGTCGGCGAACGGGATGTCTTGCCGCGGAGGGTCGGACTTAGCCGTCATCTCCATCGTCATCCAGCAATCCGCGAATCCGTGCGTCGCCGGCGACAGCCTCGAGGTCGGCGTCTTTGCGGGCCAGAATGCGTTGTTGAGGATCGAGGGCCGTCGCCTGGGTCAAATGCTCGTAGGCGGGCGTGGCTTCTCCTCGCAGGGCCGCGACAACCGCTTTGGCATAGTACAAATGGGCGCCTTTCTTTTGTTGCTTGAGGGCGGCGTCGAGCTGTTCATCGGCTTCGTCGAGCTTTCGCTCATTGATCAGCGCGACAGCGTAGGTATAGCGCTCTTCCGGGGCTTTCGGCTTCGGCGCCGATGCGGTTTGCTTTTCGCAGATCCGCAAGTGCACTTCGGCGCGGTGCCGCAACGCGGCGTCGTCGCCTTCCGAAGCCTTGCGGAAATACGCTACGGCTTTCGCGAAGCGGCGGGCGTTGAAGTGCTCGACGCCTTTCGCGTACTCGGTCTGCTGCCGTTCGACTTCGCGCGACGGTTTGGGAGCTGAGCGTCGGCTTCATCGCCGCAGGCTTCTTCGTCGCGGATTGGGCTGTTTTGGCGGCGGCTTTCTTCCTGGCCGCTTTTTTTGCTGCCTTTGCCACGTGTGTCCCCAGTTCTCTCGGCACGCGAGGAGCCCGCGTGAAGGGCTCGATCTCGCCGCGGTCCTGAAACTATACCAAAATGAAGCACATAGCATGCCGGCGACGCCCCATCCAGACGCCCTTGCCCGGATTCAAAGCGAAGTCGTCGCCTGCGAGCGCTGCCCGCGGCTGCGCCGCTATTGCATTGAGGTCGGACAGCGCAAACGCAAAGCTTACAAGGACCAGACCTACTGGGCCAAGCCGGTTCCGTCCTTCGGCGACCCGCAGGCTCGGTTGTTGATCGTCGGCCTTGCGCCCGGAGCGCACGGTGCGAACCGCACGGGCCGGATGTTCACCGGCGACCGTTCCGGCGATTTTCTCTACCGCGCCCTCTACGACGCTGGCTTCGCCTCGCAGCCCGAGTCTGTCTCAGCCGACGACGGACTGCGCTTGATCGACGCTTACATCACCGCGCCCGTGCGCTGCGCTCCGCCGCAGAACAAGCCGAGCCCCGCCGAGATCGCGTCCTGCAAAAGCTATCTCGAGCGAGAGCTGGACGCGATGCCGCAGGTGAGAGTCGTGCTGGCGCTCGGCCGAATCGCACACAACGCCTACTTGGGACTGCTCGCCGAGCGCGGGGCCATCAAAAAAAAGTCGGCCTACCCGTTTGCGCACGGGGCGGTCCAGCGGCTGGGAGACGCGCTTCCGACCCTGGTTTGCGCCTACCACCCAAGCCAGCAAAACACTCAAACCAATAGGCTTACTAAAAAGATGATGGATCAAGCACTTGCTTCGTGCCGGCGCCTGATCGAGCGCCCCTGAGTGGTCCTGATAGCGCTTAACAAAAAATTTTTAAAAATCTGCAACCACCGAGGGGTGGAGGGCATCTATACTATCTCGAAAGCAGTGCCAGTCAAACGACTGTTTTAATATTGCACTAATACTAATACTCGAGAAGTAGAAGGCAGGGCCGAAACAATGAGCAAGAGAGAAGCGACGAAGATTCGCAAACAACTAGAGGAAAAGCTGGCGGCGTTGACGGGCAACAAGTCCCGTCGTGACGAGTTGATCACCGAGCGTGTGCACGACCCGATGGACCAGCTCCAGAACCGGGCAGATTTGGACTTGGCGGCTCGCTTCGTCAACACCGACTTCCGGACCAAGCGTGCAGTTGAGACGGCCATCAAGGTGCTTAACGACGGCGAGTACGGCATCTGCCAAGATTGCGGCGACGAAATCAACCCGAATCGCCTCGAGGCGATTCCGTGGACAACGCTCTGCATCTCGTGCCAAGAGCACAAGGACGAATTCGAGCTGCGCGAAGCCGCTTAATCCGACAAGCCGAGATGAGTTCCGCCGGGGCGGCCGACGCGGTCGCCCTTTGTCATTCCTGTTTGACATTTCTCGGCGCTTTTCAGGCTATGGGCTCGCCTCGAAGGTCGATCAATAGGAGAATGGGCCCAAGATCATGACGAGCCTGCGTCTCCTTCCTCCGCTGCTGCTGCTTTGCGTCGGCGCCCTCGCTTCGCCGTGCCTTGCGCAGCAGGCCGAAACGACGGCCGACCTCGCCGGGCAACTCGCCGAACAACGCGAGAGCATGCGCCACGAGCTCGACGCGCTGCGACGGCAGGTCGACGACCTGATGTTCTTTACGCGACTGGGCTCGATCGCCGACATCGACCTGGTTCAGATCACCGGACCGCCGCGGACCAGCCGCCAAGAGCCGAATCCGACGGCGCAAGGCGCGGGAAACCCGCTCAAGATCAGCGCCTACGTCTTCATTCCCGTCGATCTGGATCGCTCGAAGAAGCAGCCGCTGATCGTGTTTCCCCACGGCGGGGTTCACTCGAACTTCGGCACGAGCTCGGTCAACGTGCTGCGTGAGCTGTTGGCCCAGGGCTACACGATCGTGGCCCCGGAGTACCGCGGTTCGACCGGCTACGGCCGCTCGTTCTACGAGGCCATCGACTACGGCGGATTGGAGATCGAAGACACGTTCGCGAGCCGCAACTTCATGCTCGAGAACTACGAGTTTCTCGATCCGAAACGGGTCGGCATCATCGGCTGGAGCCACGGCGGGCTGCATGCGCTGATGAACATCTTCGAGCATCCCGACGCCTACGCCGCGGCCTACGCCGGAGTGCCGGTGGGCGACTTGGTGGCGCGCATGGGCTACAAGACCCAGGGTTACCGCGATCTCTATTCGGCCGACTTTCACATCGGCAAGACCGCCTACGAAGACGTCAACGAATACCGCCGGCGCTCGCCCTCCTGGAACGCGCACAAGTACCAAGGCACGCCGCTGCTGATTCACACCAACACGAACGATGAAGACGTCAACGTGCTCGAAGTGGAGCGGATCATTCAGGCGCTCAAGGCCGAGGGTAAGAGCGGCTTCGAATACAAGATTTACCAGAACGCGCCGGGCGGGCACGCCTTCAACCGGCTCGACACCAAGCTCGCCAAGGAATCTCGGCGCGAGATCTGGCGCTTCCTCGCCGCGCGCCTGCATCCGACCAAACCGGCGCCGTAGGTCGCCGGGCCTTACAGTAGACTCTCGACCGCGTCGAAAGGCTTGGCGGCGATGGTCCGCAGCCACGCGGCGGCGGCCGCGGCGTGGTCGTCCGGCAACGCTTGAATCGCGCCGACGTGCGGCGCCTCTTGGCGCGCCGCCTCGTACGCCTCGAGAAACGCGGCCGGAGGAGCCTCTGCGTCCGGCTTGCGGCCGAGCGCCTGCGCGATCGCCGCCTCGTTTTCAATCAGCCTACGGTGCTCGGGTACGAGCGCCTTGAGCTTCTCGTCCGAGCCTTGCTCCACCTTGCTGATCGAGCGTTCGAGCTTGGCGATGATCCTGCGCAAGCGCATGACCCTCTCGGCGACGTGCAAGATCGCCTGTGCGCGGGCGGCTTCGTACAACGGCGTATCGCCGGAGTCGGCGAACGGCCCCCGGACGCGCTCGTACCAGGCTTCGATCGCCCAAAGCGTTCCGATCAGTCGCGCCGTCGTAAGGAATTTGCGACGCAGGCCCGTGTAGATCTCACGGTCGAAGCCCTGCAGTTCTCCCGCCGCAACCGCTTCGTAGACGATGCGGTCGCCCGCGACGTTGCGGCGCACCATCGAGCCCGCCGCCAGCACGGCGCCGTAGTCAATATGCAACGGGCCGACGATGCCGCACTGGCCGCCGATAAACACCGGGGCGGATCGCAACAGCACGCCGGTCGCATCGCCGAACATGCTGCCCCATTTGTCTCCGCGCGGATCGAAGTTGAAGTGCACGACGCCGGAGCCGACTTCCGAATGATCTTCGCGGCAAGTCCCGCCGCTCAGCACGGCGTCGCAGAAGTTGATCAGAGAGCCGGTGACGGCGCCGGCGGTCAGAATCGTGTTCTTGAATGCGACTGTGTGGGCGGCTTCCGCGTCTTCCTCGAGCAGCGTGCCCGGACGCACCTCCGCCCAGCCGCGCATTTTCGCCCCGTGGAGGAACGTCGCGCCCTCGAAGGTCCCGGCGCCGAGCTCGACGTTGCGTCCGATCTGGCAGTCTGCGATACGAGTATGGCCGGAGACGCCGAGCTTGGAGCCCGCCCCCACTCGCGTATTTCCGCCTGTGAGCGTGGCGTTGTACAGCGCCGCTCCCGGCTCGATGTTGTCGAGCTCTACGTCCTCGCTGACGTACACTCGGTCGGCGCCCCAAACATCCACGCCGCGGTCCGACAGCCTCGCCAGGCGCAGCCGGTTGCCGCCTTCGTCGTAAAGGTTTGGATCCATTCGTTCGCGCAGACCGATACGACTAGTTCTTGCGCAACTGTTTCGCCATATCGCTTTCGACCAGCTTAAACCCTGACGGGGGCTGAAACTTGTCACTCGGCGCGGCGGCGGTCGAAAAGTTCGAATCTTCGGTGGTGATCTCCATCAGCACGCCCGCTTGGGACGCCTTCATCGCGCCGCCGTCGGCAGGAGGCTCCGGTTCCTTGTCTTTCTTCTTGCGGCCGAACCCGCCGAAGCCGCCCAGAGCGCCGCCTAACCCCTTGAGCGCTTCTTTCGTGGAAGACTTCTCATTGGCCTCGGCGACCTTCGTCTGATCCTCTTCCGCGACAGCTTCGAGGCCCTGCGCGGTTCCGCCCATGCGCATCACCTGCTTGACCGGCATGCCGTCGAGCTTGGCCATCTCTTCTTGCATCTTGGCCATCGACTCGCCCATCTGGAAGCCTTGCTGCAGGCCTTGCAGCATCGCGCTCGAAGGGTTCCAGTCGAGCTTGACGGCCATGCGCTTGTAGAAGTCGAGCAGCTCGCCGTGGCCCTTGACGCCGGGGCTGAGCCACATGTTGGTCGCCATGTTCATGGCCGCCGCCCCGCCCTGCTTGGAGTCCTCGATGTTGGCCGTGATGATCATGATCATCTCTTTGGCGTCGTAGCCGCCGACCGTCGCCGTGCGGCCCGGGTCCTTGACGTCGACGTTGAAGGTCATCTTTACGTCGCCGGCATCGGGGTTCTTCTTCTTGGCCTTGGCCATCTCGGCTTGCATTTTGGCTTGCGCCTGCTCGAGCGCTTCCTTCATTTGAGCGAAGGTCGTGACCGAGTATTCCTTCTTCTTGAAATCGATGTTGGTGATCGTTTCGGCGCCGAGATCGATGATCTGACCCTCCCGCTCATTGATGCGAGCCATCTTGTCGCCGCTAATGGAAACGTTGGTGAGCGAGTCCATGCGGCCGCCGCCGAAGAATTTCATCGCGCCCGCCAGCGAGCCGCCGGTCAACTTGAACGACTCGGTGTAGGAAAAGTCAGCCAACAGCGAGACGCAGACCAGCAGAGCGAGGGTAAGAGAACGTATGAAAATGCGCATTGAGGGAACTCCCATCCGGATAGTAACGTAGCCCACGCGTTTTGTCTTGGGTCCATCTCGCTGTCGGCGGATCACGGAAAGGGCCGGCTCTGATACACTGCCACGCGCGATGAAGCCCTATGTGACTTGGGCGCTTGCCCTGCTCTGCCTCCCCTCCCTGGCCGCCCAGAGTAATCCGCGCTACATTCCGTTTTCTCCCAGCGCGACCAAGGGGGCGCTCTACAGCCCGGACTCCGGACCGGCGCCGACGGTCGGCGTCTTGGTCGTTCACCGGACTGCGAATTTCCTCGAAACCCTAGCCTGTAAAGAGCTGAGCCGACGCGGGATGCTGGTGCTCTGCATGAATCCCCGGTCGGATAACAACGAGGCGGCGGTCGATTGGAACGCGAACGCGCTGGACGTGAAATCGGGCGTGGAGTTCCTGCGCTCGCAGCCGGGCATCAAGGCGGTCTTGTTGTGGGGCCACAGCGGCGGCGGGCCCACCACGACGTTCTATCAGGCGGTGGCGGAGAACGGCGTCGCCTACTGCCAAGGCGCAAACAAGCTGATGCCTTGCGGCGACGAGTTGGCCGGCTTGCCGCCCGCGGACGGGATGATTCTGGTGGACGCCCATCCCGGCAACTCGGCGAACGCGCTGCGGCGGCTCGACCCTGCGGTGACGAACGACGAGGAGGTCATCAACGAAGGCGCGCAGCCGAAGATCGATCCCGCGCTCGACCCCTTCCGCCCCGAGAACGGCTACCGCGCCGGGGCGTCGCACTATTCCGACGCCTTCAAGGCCAAGTACTTTCGAGCGCAAGCCGCACGCATGAACAAGCTGATCGACCTGGCCTCGGCGCGCCTGATGCGCATCAAGCAGGGCCAGGACTACTACACCGACGATGCGCCGTTCACCGCGGTGCGGCTGCGGACGCCGCGGCTGCTGCAGCTCGAACCCAGCATCCGCCACGCGACGCGCGCGCCGCGCAAGCTTTTGCGCAACGACGGGACGATCGTGACTGAAATCGTCGAGAGCGTCCGCCCGGCCAGCAAGGAGGGCGAGGAAGACGCTCATTCGCTCGATTCATCAGCGATGCTGACGTTGCGCTCGTTCCTCGGGACAAACGCGGTGCGCGCGACCGACTCGATGGACGGCGTCGACTGGTGCTCGAGCAATAATTCCGTTCCCTGCGCCGTGCAACAGATCTCCGTGCCGATTCTGATCAGCGCGATGGGCGGACATTACTTCATCCGCGACAACGAGCTGCACTACGAATTGGCCAAGAGCGCGGACAAGGACTTCATCGTGATCGAAGGAGCCACGCACGGCCAGACGCCTTGCAAGGCCTGCGAGCAGTCGCCCGGGCAGTACTCGAACACGGTCGCGAATTTCTACGGCTACGTCCAAAAGTGGGTCGAGGAACGCTTCGGCAAGCCGACCGAAATGACCTCGGACGATGAAGCGATCACCGCACTGGTGGCGAGCTATAACAACGCGCGCGAGGAACGCGACCCGGCGGCGATCGAGGCCTTGTTCACCACGGACGCTGATCAGTTGGTGTCGACGGGCGAATGGCGCCGCGGGAGCGACACGCTGGTGAAGGGAATGCTGGGCAGCTCGCAGCGCAACCCCGGCGAGAGGACGATCACGGTCGAGACGATTCGCAAGATTTCCCCCGATGTAGCGACGGCCGACGCGCGCTACGAGATCGCCGGCGCGGACTCGGTGCGCCGTATGTGGTCGACGTTCTTGGTCAAGAAGGAAGACGGCAAGTGGCGCATCGCCGCGATCCGCAACATGCTGCCGGCGCAGTAGGAGCTCAAAAGTCGAATTGCGTACTGACCACGCGCAGCGCTTGATCGAGTTGCATGATGCACAGGAATCCCGGCCGCCGCTGCCGCACGAACCGGAAGTCGCCCAACATGATCGTCTCTCCGTGCGGAGTCGAGTCCCTGATTTCCAGTGGAAACTGCGTGAATTGGCGGTAGGCGCGGCCCAACTCCGTGTTCCAAGCAGCCTCTGTTGCGGCGTCCTGGCGCGGCGCATGAAACTTGCGGCCGGCGCTCGTGTCTAACTCGTCCAAGTGCAGGAAGTCGACGGGCAGCCACAGCTCAAAATCGTCAGTGCGGACGTACGCCGACCACGACAGCGGCCCGAAGGGCGCAGGAAATGCCGCGACTTCGAGCGGCTTTTTGCCGTCGAAGGTGCGCTGCGCCAACCGTTCCACGATATGTGCGTGCAGCAGCGCGGCGGAGGCGATGTAGGCGAGGAAAGCGCCGAGCGTCACCAGCGATGCCCGCGCGCGCAGGTCCTTACGGCGCAGCGCCCACGTCGCCAACACGCCCGCCAGCAGCAGCGCCCACACGACCAGGTCGATGATGAACAGCAGATCCAGCCGCGACCAATGCGCCGAGAACGGCAGCCACAAGCGGATGCCATAGGAGTTCATCAGATCGAGCAACGGATGGCTGAGCGCCGGGATCAGCGCCACGGCCCACATGCGGACGAAACGCGCCTCGGCCTCGTTCGGGGGCTTGCGTCCGATGCGGCGGCGCAGCCAAGCCCAAGCCAGCGTCAACGCGACCGATACGGCCGCCATGACCGGAATCATGAACAGCGAATGCGTTAGATGGCGGTGGTAGACCAGGTATGTCTCGGGATCGACCCCGGCGAAGATGTCGATATCGGGCGCGTTGGCCGCGATGACGCAAAGGGCCGTCGCATGCGGAGTCAAACGATCGAGTCCGGCGCGAGCAAGCAAGACGCCGACGAGCGAATGGGTGAGATTATCCATTCGCCAGGACGGACGACTCGTCGGGCCGAGCGGCTGTCTCGTAACGCCGCCAGTATTCCTCCGGCGCCAGGATGCGGATTTTCTCCGGCCCCATGCGGACCGTGGCCGGCAAGCGCCCCGCCAACTCGCCGTCCACCTGGATGTAGACGTGGGGGCTGTCGACGGCGAACAGCTCAACGCGGTCGGCCTGCCGCCACTGCACGCCCTCGAAGCGGTGCAGGCTGCGCGTGACCACTTGCGCCAGGTAACCGGTGTAGCGCAGCGGAGACTTCGATCGGAAGCAAACCACGTCGAACTGATCGGCCAGCAGGTGCGCGTTCGGCGTCAGCACCAGGTTCCCGCCGTAAAGCCGACTCTTCGAGAGCACGGTCAGGGTCGCGTCCAGCCGTTCTTCGCCGATTCCGATATGAAGCTGCTCGAACGGCAAATAAAGCTGCTGGACGGCGCTCCAGAAATAGGCGAGCATGCCGACGCGGCGCTTGAGGTCGACGTTGAGGCGATAGACCGCGCCCGCGTCGACGCCGGCGCCGCACATCAGCAGGAAATAGCGCTTGCGATTCTCGCGAGGGAACTCGACGACGCCGAGCGGGGCCTGGCGGGCGGCTAGCTCGGGCAGCATCGCCGCGGCTCGCACGGGGTCGAGCGGCAGCCCGGTCTCGCAGGCGAGCACGTTGGCGGTGCCGGCCGGCAGAGGCAGCAGCGTCGCCGACGAACCCTCCATGCCTTGCAGCGCCTCGTTGATCGTGCCGTCGCCGCCGCAGGGGGCGATCAGGTCGCAGCCGTCGGCCAGCGCCTGGCGCGTGAGGGAGTCGCCGCGGCGGTCCTCTTGCGTCGGATACAGCTCGACTTCGGCGACGTGACGACGCAAGACGTCCGCCGCTTCCTCGACCCGCGCCGAGGGCTTGAAAAGCGAGCCCCCCGCGGCCGGGTTGTAGATGATCGCCGCACGGCGAAACCTCATAAAGCATTTCTATAATAAATCGTTGATGAGCGCGAGCCCGTCCGACGCGGCCTCCGAGATCGAATCGTTGCGCCGGGAGATCGAGCGGCACGAGCGGCTCTACTACGTTCTCGATCAGCCCGAGATTTCAGACGCCGAGTACGACGCGCTCATGCGGCGGCTCGAAGCGCTCGAAACCGAGTACCCCGACTTCATCACCGCTGACTCGCCGACCCGCCGCGTCGGCGGCGCGCCGCGCGAAGGCGTCGAGAAGGCGGCGCACAGCTCGCAGATGATGAGCCTCGACAATGCGTTCAACGCGGACGAGGTGCGCGACTTCGACCGCCGAGCGCGCGAGCTGGCCGGCCTCGAGACCCTCGACTATGTCGGCGAGCTCAAACTCGACGGCGTCTCGATGAGCGTGCGCTTCGCCGCCGGCCGTCTCGAGCTGGCGCTGACGCGCGGCGACGGCGTGACGGGCGAAGTGATCACCGAAAACGCCAAGACCATCCGCTCCCTGCCCCTCAAGGTCGATGCCAAGGCGGCGCGCAAGCTGCCCTCGACCGATTTCGAGGTGCGCGGCGAGGTCGTCATGCCGCGCAAGTCGTTCGACGCGCTCAACGCCGAGCGCCTGCGGCTGGATGAGCCGACTTTCGTCAACCCGCGCAACGCCGCCGCTGGAGCTCTGCGCATGATGGACCCGAAAGTGACGGCGCAGCGGCGGCTCGAATATTTCGCCTACTCGCTGCTGATCGAGGGCGCGACGGCGACGAAGCGGCACTGGGAGACGCTCGAGACGCTGGCGGCGCTGGGGTTCAAGGTCAACCAATACCGCAAGCTGCTGCACGGCATCGAGGAGGCCATCGAGTTCTCGGCCGAATCGTTCGAGCGCCGCGAGTCGCTGCCTTACGAGATCGACGGCGTCGTGCTGAAGGTCGATAAGATCGCCCTGCAACAGCGGCTCGGCTCGACCGCGAAGGCGCCGCGCTGGGCCATCGCCTTCAAGCCGGCCGCCGAGCAGAGGCCGACGGTGCTCGAGGGTATCGACGTCCAGGTGGGCCGAACCGGCGCCGTCACGCCGCGCGCCTTGCTGCGATCCGGTGTTCGTCGGGGGCGTGACCGTCTCTCGCGCGACGCTGCACAACGAGGACGAGATCGCGCGGCTGGGGGTTCAGATCGGCGACACGGTGTTGGTCGAGCGTTCGGGGGACGTGATTCCAAAGGTGGTTCGACGGCTGAAAAAGGGGAAAGGTCGCAAGCCCTTCCACATGCCGGCGGATTGCCCGGTGTGCGGCACTCCGCTGGTGCGCGAAGAGGGCGAGGCGATCCGCCGCTGCGTGAACGTGAGCTGCCCCGCGCGGCTGAAGGAATCCGTGCTGCACTTCGCCTCGCGCGCGGCGATGAACATCGAGGGCCTGGGCGAGCAACTGGTCGACCAGCTCGTCGACCGCGGGCTCGTCAAAGGCTTCAGCGACATTTATCGGCTGCGCGCTGCGGATCTCGCGTCGCTCGAGCGCATGGCCGGCAAGTCGGCGGAGAACGTCATCGCGGCGATCGAGCGATCGCGTAAGACGCCGCTGCCGCGACTGCTGTACGCGCTCGGCATCCGCTATGTCGGCGAGCGGACCGCGCAACTGCTCGCCGAGCACTTCGGTTCGATCGACGCGCTGCAACGCGCGTCGCAAGAGGAACTCGAAGAAGCCGAGGAAGTCGGGCCGCGCGTGGGCGAGGCGATTCTCGATTTCTTCCGCGCCGAGCGAAACCAAAACCTACTCGAGGAGCTGCGCGCCGAAGGCTTGCAATTCGAGCACGAGCGCACCAGGAAGACGAGCGACAAGTTGGCGGGCAAGACGTTTGTGCTCACCGGCACGCTGCCGAGCCTGAGCCGCGACGAAGCGAAGGCGATGATCCAGGCCGCAGGCGGCAAGGTGTCGGGCTCGGTGAGCAAGAAGACCGACTATGTCGTCGCGGGAGAGAACCCCGGCTCAAAGCTGGAGAAAGCCGCAAAGCTCAACGTCCCTGTCATCGACGAGGATGGGCTCGGCGACCTTCTCTAGCCCTCTTGTCCCCTTGTCCCTTGTCCCTTGTCCCTCCTTTGCTACGCCGCCGGCTCCTCCAGAAACACTCCGGCTTCCTCGTAGCCGTCGGCGTGCAGCGCGGTCTGGAGCTTTTGCAGCGCCGCCTTATGGATCTGCGAGACGCGGCTCTCGTTGACGCCCAGCTCTTGGCCGATCTGCTTCATCGTGCGCTCTTCGCTGTAGTACATGCGGATGACGGTCTGGTAGCGGGGCGGCAGCGTGCCCACAACGCGGTTCAAAGCCGACCGCATCTCGCGGTGGGCGAACAACTCGTCCGGGCGCTTGTCGGTCGCCTCGGCGGTCTCCGCCGTGCCGACGTGTTCGATTTTCTCGACGCGGTGCGGTTGGCCCGAGGTCAGCCCAGCGGCCTGCAAATCACGCTTCTGCTTGATCAGCATGTCCTCGGTGAGGCCGAGCTCGCGGGCGACCTCGCCCTCCGTCGGCGAGCGCCCGAGTTGTTGAGCCGACGCTTGCATCGCCGCGTCGATCGCCTTGTAGCGCTTGCGCTGATCGCGCGACGCCCAGTCGAGCTGCCTCAAGCTATCGAGAATGGCGCCGCGAATGCGGTGCTTCGCGTACAGATGGAAGGCGACGTTTTTGTCTTCGCGATACTTGTCCACCGCGTCGAATAGTCCCAGCACGCCGGCGTGGGCTAGATCGTCGAGCTCGACCTGAACAGGCAAGCTGTCTTTGACGCGGTTGGCGATGGCGCGGACCAGCGGCAGGTGCTTGAGAATCTTCTCCTCCCTGAGCTCCGCTTGCGTAGCCCTTTCGCTCTTAACTGGTTTCTTGCGCTTTGCGGCGGCGGCGGTCATGCGGCGAATCCTCCTGTTCCCTCTTCGTCCAGCCGGCTGGCGCCCGGATTCGTGCCCGGACCCTATTCGTCCTGCGATCTATTGCCTCTATTGCTATTGCGGGGACCGGCTATGCCGCCCTCTTACGCAAGAACCCGGCCAAACGCTCGGATGGCGGTAAGTCGTTGAAATATCGGGAAGTAGACCCACGACGCCGGTGGCCCTCCGTCAGGGGTTTGACGGCTTCCGTCGGCATGTCGATCAGCCTCCAAGTGATAGAGAAATAAGACTTTAGGACTTGCATGCATACCTTAGACTGAGGCCTGGATCCAGGAATTGAAACGACATTTGCGATTCAAACTGGAAAACGCCTTCGTCCCGCTGGTCTAACCGGCCTCGATTCAGAGGGTTCGCGGAAATCGTCGGCCGAATCTGGTGTTTCGATTCGGAACCGGCCCTCAGCCGCCGCGGCAGGCAATCGCGCCGAAGCGGTTGATTCCAAGCCGCTTGGGATCGCGCAAAGAACGGCGGGCCAGTTGCGGAGCCAGCGTCAGCGATTTGACGCGACCGGCCGCAAGGCCAACGCGAGACTCGATTTTTCTCATGCACGACGACACTCGACCGCTGCGACGCTCCCCAACGACCAAGACGATCTGCCTGTGCGGCGATGACGCCACACGGCTGCAGGACTTCACGTCCATTTTGCGCGAGGCTGGGTATCGGACCTGCTCGCTGGCGCATGCGGTCGAGCTGGACGTGCGGCCGGATTTGGTCCTGGTCGATTTGCCTCGCGGCGAGGAGGACGCCGCCGCGGCTGCGTGGGCGCGGGCGCTGACCACGCTGATCGACGGCGGACCGCCCTTCGTGGGCCTGGGGAGCCGTTCGGAAGCGCGGCGCCTGGAAGGCGCGCCCGGCGTGCGGTGGGCCCAACTGCTGCCGCGAGCGGCGGCGAGCGACGCCTTGCTCGCCGCCCTGCGCGGGGCGCTGTCGGCCGCGCCGGGACAGGCGCCGTTTGGGGCCGATTTCGTCATCGGCCGCAGTCGCGCGATGGCGCGGTTGTGCGAAGAAATACTCCTGGTGGCCGATCGTTCCGCCACGGTTCTGCTGACCGGCGCGACGGGCGTGGGCAAGGAACGCGTGGCGCGGGCGATTCACCAGTCCGGGCCGCGCTCGACGCGTCCTTTCGTGGCCGTCAATTGCGCGGGCATCCCGGCCGGTCTGCTCGAGGACGAGTTCTTCGGCCACGTCAAGGGCTCGTTCACCGGCGCGCACGCCGGCCGGTCCGGCCGATTCCTGCAGGCCGACGGCGGCACATTATTCCTGGACGAGGTCGGCGAGCTGCCGCTCGAGTTGCAGCCCAAGCTGTTGCGCGTTTTGCAGGAGCGCGAGGTGACGCCGGTGGGCGCCGCGCAGCCCATTCAAGTCGACGTGCGCATCATCGCCGCGACGAACGTCGCCTTGAGCGAGCGCGTCGCCTTCGGCTCATTCCGCCAGGACTTGTTTTATCGGCTCAATGTCTTCCCGATCGCGGCTCCGCCGCTGGCGGAACGGCTGGAGGACATTCCGGATCTCGCCGAACACTTTTGCCGCGCCTGCTGCCGGCGCGAAGGGATCACGCCCAAAACGCTGACGACCGAGGCCGCGGCGGCCCTGGTCGTGCGGCCGTGGCCGGGAAATGTGCGGGAGCTCCAAAATGCGGTGGAATCGGCGGTCATCCGCGCGAAAGGGCGCCGGGAACTTCTCGCGCGGGATTTCGACCTCGAATCGCCCTTCGACCCGCCCGCCAGCGGCGCCGGCCGCGACCGCAGCGCGCACGCCCCCCGGCTTGCCGAGCCCGGCGCCTTCAACCGCCTGGTCGCCTCATTCGAACGCAGCTTGATCCTCAACGCGCTGGCCCGCGCCAAGGGAAACAAGGCCGAAGCCGCGCGCGCGTTGGGTCTGCGTCGGACAACTTTGGTCGAGAAGCTCAAGCGCCTGGAGGGCAAACCCGACGCACGCTGATTCGAAGCCCGCCGGGCGGTCGCTACAATGATGCCGTGCACTCCAAAACCGCCCTGCCCTCCACGCTCGGCGAGCTTCGCTCAACCACTGACTACTCCGAAAAACGGATCGCGGACCGCTCGGTCAAGCAAGAGATCCGCGAAAACCTGATCTGCAAGCTGCGCACCGGCGAGCGGCTGTTTCCCGGCATCGTCGGCTACGAAGACACGGTCACGCCGCAGATCGTCAATGCGCTGCTTTCGCGACATGACTTCATCCTGCTGGGACTGCGAGGCCAGGCCAAGAGCCGCATCCTACGCCAGCTCACGTCGCTGCTCGACCCGCTGCTGCCCTACATCGCGGGCAGCGAGATTCACGACAATCCCTACCGCCCGCTGTCGAAGTTCGGCCGTGAGATCGTCGAGCAAAACGGCGACCATACGCCTATCGCTTGGCTGACGGCCGACGAGCGCTATGTCGAAAAGCTCGCGACGCCCGACGTGACCATCGCCGACATGATCGGCGACGTCGATCCGATCAAGGCGGCCAAGGGCGCGCACGATTTGGGCGACGAGCTGACGATTCACTTCGGGTTGCTGCCGCGCGCCAACCGCGGGATATTCGCCATTAACGAACTGCCCGACTTGATGGGCAAGATCCAGGTCGGCTTGTTCAACATCCTGCAGGAAGGCGACATCCAGATCAAGGGCTTCCCGATTCGCTTGCCGCTCGACCTGCTGCTGGTCTTCTCGGCGAACCCGGAAGATTACACGGCGCGCGGCAAGATCATCACGCCGCTCAAGGACCGCATCGGCAGCGAGATCCGCACGCACTACCCGCTCGACGTCGAGCACGGCGTCGCCATCACGGACCAGGAATCCTGGACGAACCGCGAGTCACTGCCGGTGCATATCCCGCGCTACATTCGCGAGGTTGTCGAGCAGATCGCTTTCCTGGCGCGCGATGACGCCAAGATCGACAAGCGCTCGGGCGTCTCGCAACGCTTGCCGATCTCGTGCATGGAGAACGTCGTCTCGAACGCGGAGCGGCGCGCGATGGCCTGCAGTGAGCAGCTCGTCGTGCCGCGCATCGCCGACATCTATGCTGCGCTGCCGTCGATCACGGGCAAGTTCGAGCTCGAGTATGAGGGCGAGCTGCGCGGCGCAGATCGCGTGGCGCACGACCTGATCCGCAGCGCCGTCGCGCGAGTGTTTGACGCCGACTCGTACAAAGCCGAAGGGCGCCAAATCACGCAATGGTTCGAGATGGGGGGCACGCTGAAGATCGCTGAGAACGAGCCCTCCGCATCCCTGGTCAAACAGCTCGAGGGCATCCAGGGCGTCCTCGAGGTCGCAGGGCGGGTGCTCGGCGACGCGGGCGACGAGCCGGAGTTTCTCGCCTCGGCGGGAGAGTTCGTGCTGGACGGTCTGTACGCCCACCGCCGCCTGACGCGCAGCGAGGAAGTCGGCTACGCGGCCGAGCCGCGCAAGCACAAGAAGTCGCGGCAGCAAGAGTTCGCGCCCACCGACTTCGGCGAGACCTACAACTAGAGCGCGGACGTCTCACCCATGAGATTCGTCAAATTCACGAAGTTTGTCGGCGACGATTTCGGCATCAGCTCCGAAGACCTGATGCGGGCGCTGTCGGAATACTTCCTGCGCAGCGGCTTCGAGCGGCAGTACATGAATTTTTCCGAGATGCGGCCGAACTCGCTGAACGAGCTGCAGCAAGCCATCCGCGAAGCGCTCGAAAGCGGCGAACTGTTCAGCGAAGACCAGCTCGAGCAAATGTTCGAGAAGTTGAGCGAGATGTCGCCCGAGCAGTACCAGCAGTTGGTCGACCAGCTCACGCAACAGCTTGCCGACGACGGCTACGTCTCGATCGGACAGCCGGGCGAGTCAGGCGAGCGGCGCGTCGAGATGAACAACCAGGGCGGCCAGGGAAACCAGGGCGACAAGGGCGAAGTGCGTTTCGAGCTCAACGACAAGAGCCTCGACTTTCTGGGCTACAAGACGCTCAAGGACCTGATGGGATCGCTCGGCCGCTCGAGCCTCGGCAGCCACGACACGCGCGAGATGGCGACCGGCGTCGAGACCTCAGGCTCGTCCAAACAATATGAGTTCGGCGACACGTTCAATCTCGACGTGCCCGAGACGCTCAAGAACGCCATCGCCCGCGAGGGCTTGAACCGGGGCCGGCTCAATCTCGAATATTCGGATCTGATGATCCGGCAATCGGAATATCATTCCTCCTGCGCCACCGTCGTCATGCTCGATTGCAGCCACAGCATGATCCTGTACGGCGAAGACCGCTTCACGCCGGCCAAGCAGGTCGCCCTGGCGCTGTCGCACTTGATTCGCACGCAGTACCCCGGCGATTCGCTGCACCTGGTGCTGTTTCACGACTCGGCCGAGGAGATGCCGCTGTCGAAGCTGGCGCGCGTGCAGGTCGGTCCGTACCACACCAACACGCGAGAGGGGCTGATCGTGGCCCAGCGCATCCTGAAGCGGCAGAACAAGGAGATGCGCCAGATCATCATGATCACCGACGGCAAACCCTCGGCGCTGACGCTCGAAGACGGCCGCATCTACAAGAACCCCTTCGGCCTCGACCCGCTGGTGATCTCAAAAACGCTCGAAGAGGTGCACAAGTGCCGCCGCCAGGGCGTGATGATCAACACCTTCATGCTCGCCCGCGACTACGCGCTGGTGCAGTTCATCCAGAAGGTCGCCCAGATCTGCCGCGGCAAGGCCTACTTCACGAGCCCGTACAACCTGGGTCAACACCTGCTGCTCGACTACATGAACAACAAGAGCCGCATGGTGCACTAGGCGGCGACCGCGCGCTAGAGAGCCTGTGTGACAACGCCGGCGCGACCTCGTCCGGAGGACGAAGCAATGGATAGCCCCGGGTGGAGCGTAGCGGCGCCCGGGGTCCTAAAGCGCGATCCAAGATAATCTTTCCAATACTTTCCGTCCAGTCTATGGGCGAAGCGGGAAATCTCCAGAGACTTTTCACACACCTTCGCTAGGCGACGGCCAGCCTGAGCGCTCCGGGCAGAATCTCCGCTTCGAGCGGCAGTTTGCCGAGCGCCTCGCCGTCCACCTCGATGCGGACCTCTTCGTCGGACTCCGCGCGCAGCCGCTTCGCTTGGTCTCGCGTCGTCTTGGCATGCTCGTAGACCGCACCCGAATAGAGCATGTTCAGGTCGCGAATCAGCGTCAGCAGAGGCATGTACTCGATTGTCGTCACGTCAATCAGGCCGTCGTCCATCTCGGCGAGAGGACAAGGCAGCATGCCGCCGCCGTGGTATTTGCCGTTGCCGAGCGCGACGTTCGTTACCCTGACCTCGCGCGGTGCTGCGTCGTCGTCGAAATAGAGGCGGACGCGCTTGCCGCCGTAGCGCAAGGCCGTCGCAACGGTCGCCCACAGGAACGCGCCCTTGCCGCTGACGTTTGTTAGGAAGCAGGTCTTGGCGTAAATCGAAACATCGCCGCCCATGCCGAAGCTCGTCAGGTTGACGCAAATGCGCTCGACAGCGCCGCCATCCGCGCCGGTCAGACGCATGCGGATGACGTCGAGACTTCGCGTGCGACCCGAGGCGAGCGCCTGGGCGACCTCCTCAGGCTCGGTCGGGAGCTTTAAGGTGCGCTGCAAATCCCCTCCCGTGCCGATCGGGACGAAACCGAACCGCGCGTGCCGGTTCAGCGGCGAGCCGCCGTCGAACAAGCCGTTGACGACCTCGTTCGCCGTGCCGTCGCCGCCGACGCCGATGACGAGCTCCGCGCCTTGCTCGAGGGCTTCACGCGCCAAGTCGGTCGCGTGGCCCGGATGCTCGGTGTAGCGGGTCTCGACGGCGCCGAGCGCCTGACGGAGAGGCCCTTCGAAGCGAGGCCAACGCCGCGCCGGCTTGCCCCCGGCGGCTTTCGGATTCAGAATGGCGACGGCTCGGCCCATCCGACGTCAGCGACGCAGGTACTCCACGGTTTCCCGCAGGGTTTGGTCCGGGTCGCGGGTGGTGAATCCAAGCTCCTCGCGGGCCTTCTTCGTATTGCAGTACCAATAGAGCGAAGACATCTCGATGGACGCGTCGTCCATCTCCCACTTCTTGCCGACCAGCGGCATGACGCGGCGCAAGAAGCGCGCGCCCATCAACTGCACCGGCGCCGGAAGCATAAATTTCGGAGCCGAAACCCCCGAAACCTTGGCCGTGCGCTGGATCCATTCGTGGAAGGTCATGTTCGGTCCGCCCAGCAGGTAGCGCTCGCCGACGCGCCCCTTGCGCATTGCCAAGACCATGCCCTGCGCCGCGTCCCGCACGTCGACCAGATTCAACCCGCCCACCGGCAACACCAAAATCTCGCCTTTGAGGAACAACTCCACGTCGCGCGTCGACGAGCGCCGGTCGTCTCCCGGCCCCAGCAAAAGGCTGGGATTCACGTGCACGATCGGCAGCGCATTGTGTTCGACGTACCAGAGGGCGAGCTTCTCGGCATAGATCTTGCTGACGTAGTAGGGCCAGTCCCAAACGACGTCCTGCGCGTACGGCGCCGTCTCGTCGCGCTCGACCGGCTCCGGCCCGACGGCCATGACGCCCGAGGTCGACACGAAGACCGCCTTCTTGACCGCGCGTCGCATCATCGCTTCGCAGACATTACGCGTGCCCTCGACGTGCACGCGGTAGGGCCTCCAGGGGTCGGTCGGCTGGCGCTCGACGAATCCGGCGGCGTGGTAGATCTCATCGACGCCGGCGCACGCGGCCGCGACGTCATCGCGCTTGCAAATGTCGCCGCGCACGACTTCGATCTGCTTGCTCTCGGACTTCGGTCCTTGCCCCCGCGCCATGATGCGCAGCCGCGTCTCGGGCTCCGCTTGCCGCAGCGCTTCCACGAGATGCTTGCCCAGGAATCCGGTGGCCCCGGTGATCAGAACAGTTTTCATCCAGCCCTGCCAGCCGACAGGCGCAACGCCTAGACGGCCTCCGGCGCGCCCGCGACATCCGTCATGTTGATCGGCGGTATGTGCACGTGCGAAATCGACGGCGTGCGGCCGATGATCGTCTGCGCCATCTCGAGCGCCTCCTCCATCGACTTCGCCGTCTGCCAACCCATCACTTGCGCGGTGCGCGGGTCTTCCGCTCCCACTACGATGACCTTGCCGACATGCGCGCGGCCGTTTTCGCCCCAGTACCACATATAGAAAGGGTGCACGCCGTGGAAAGCGTGGCCTTCCCGATACTGCCGAATGTACTCGGGGCGCTTCGCAAATTCTTCTTCGTATTTCTTTTGGAGAGTAAACGAATCCGTGGTCTCCGGCAAAACTCGGTGGAAGAATTCGTGATAGGACGGATGATGTTTCTTGTCGAACTCGTTGTAGAGCGGATGCGTAACGATCATGACGCCGTTCTTTTTTACGACCGGCATGCCGCGGTACATGTTGAATAAGTACCCCAAGGCCATCACCTGCACCAGCAACGGGTTCAGAGCCGAATGAACGTTATAAGGCGAGACGAACGGCATGCCGTATACAGCGACATCCGATTGCCCCTCGATCGGTACGCAGTATTGCTGATAACAATAAGCCAGCGTCTTTTCATGCGTCGCCCAGGTCTCTCCGGCATGCACCGCAATCAAACCGTAGGGCGACGGAATCTTGAATAGCAGATTCCTTTTGAAACTCCGCGAACACTTGCTCAGCGCCCACTTCGAGACGCCGAAGCCGGCTTTGTCGAATAAGTTCCAACGGTCCTCGTTCTTCGTGAAGAACGCCATGCGAGGGTCGAACATCGCGTTGTTGACGACCGTCTCGACGTGGAAGACCTTGAGGTGATCCTTGATCACTTGCGCCTGGCGATTCGCCGAAGCCGTCAACGCCGAGCGCGTGTGATCGAAGTACGAATCCGAATCCCGAATCGTGCGCGGGTTGTGATGCGCCTGCAGCGCCGGATAGTCGCACAGCCCGATGGCGATGCTCTTGGCGCCGCCGTCCATTGGAACGAGATTGATATTGACGTAAATCAGCAGGTCCGATTCGGCGGCGCGGCGGTTCATGCGCACGCGCTCGCCTTCTGCGGTCACGCCGAGCTCGACCATGCCGTCCGGCGCTTCGCCGTCATGGCAATAGAGCCTGTCGGGCGCATAGGCGTCATAGATCTTGTCGCCCACGGCGTGCCGCATCTCGAACGGCTCCATGCGGCGATGAAACGAAGTGGCGACGATGATCTCGACGTCCGTCACGCCGTTGCCCGCAAGCATCTCGAGAACGATCTCGAGGACCGACTGCCGCAAGTCGGGCCGCTGCATCGCCGGCAACGGCAGCGAGATGTCGTCGATCGCCACCGTCACCTTCATGCCCGGCCGTAATTGGGAGGAAAGCGGGTCCGCGCCTTCCGGATTTTCCAAGGCGTAGCGGATGGCGGCCTCGCGATCCTTCAGCGGACGGATGGTGGGCTTGGGATAAACGACCCGCGTTCCGGCGGGCAGCTTCACCGACATCAAGTCCTCGCCGGACCACATCAAGCGCTTGCGCGAGCGCTCTTCGAGCGTGACGACGCAACTCTCGTGCGACACGAGCGCGTCGCGACCTACCGCGTTCGGCGTCGGCGCGCCAAAGTCAAAGCTCTTGCCGGGGGGAGCCGGGTGAACGTGGGTGGCAGCCATGCTTAGCGGGACTTCGTGTCAAGGATCGGCCAGCCCCGCCTCTCGGCGAGACGCCTGAGCCTCTGCTCCGGATTGACCGCGGACGGGCGTCCCACACACTCGAGCATCGGCAAATCCGACCAACTGTCGCTGTAGGCCTTGGAGCCCGAAACATCCACATTATAGCCGCGAATGTATGCATTGATGGCGTCCACCTTGCCCTGCTCGGCTAACAGCGGCTCCTCGATTCGGCCCGTCGCAACGTCATTGTCGAAAATCATCTTGTTTGCCAGTAAGTCGTCAAACCCAAAGTACTTCGCCGCCGGTTCGATCTCGAAGTCAAGACCGCCGGTGACCAGCACCAGGCGGCAGCCGTCCGCACGGTCGCGCTCGAGCAATTCGGCCGACCCCAAGTAGATTTTCGGCTTGATTTCTCGCTCGAAAACCGCCTGCGCCGTCTCGTCGAGCCAGCCTCGAGGGATGCCGCGGTAGAGGCGGTAGAAGACCTGGTTGAACTTCGCTCGCGAGACGGCGTCGAGCGCCAGCCAGTACGGCACGCCGGCGACGACGGTCGCCGTGCGGCGCCAGCGCTCGAGAGTTCCGGGGATGCGCCGCGCGAACTGGTAGTAGCGCGTCACCACGTTGCTCGATACGAGCGTGCCGTCGAAGTCGTAGAAGGCGGCTTTCAACCGAACCTCGACCTCACCCGGCGAACAACCGGCGGATGTTCGATTTGTGACGCCAGGCCAGGAACACCGTCATCATCGCCGCCATCCGTACGGCGAATTCATCCACATAGAGATACATCAGGAAAGTGAAGAACAGCCACGTCGACACCGACGCCGTCGCCCCCGCTTCGCGCCACTTCAGGCGGCTTCCCAACACGCGCAGCGCCACGAAGAATCCCAGGCCCCACAGCGCGAGCAGCGGAAACAGCCGCAGCATCACGCCCGCGGACGTCGCGATCCCCTTCCCTCCATTGAACTTGAGCCAAGGCGAATAGCAGTGGCCGAACACCGCCGCGAAGGCGAACAGCCAGCCGTGGAACGCCGGGTCCTGCTGCGGATGATAGAAGGCCAACAATGGCAAATAGCCCTTCGCCACGTCGCCGAGGAGCGTCAAGATCGCGCGCTTCTTGTCGACGCGCAGCACGTTGTTGAACCCGGGATTGCCCGAGCCCACCGTGCGGATATCGACGCCCGTTCCCAGCATCGCGATCACCGCGAAGGGAATCGAGCCCGACAGGAAGCAGACCAGCGCTTCGATCGCTAGTTTGGCGTCGATCATCGTCACCAGTTATGTCAACAAACCGGCCCAGCAGGCGGTCAAGAAGTTCGCAAGCGTCGCCGCGATCATCGCACGCAAGCCGAGCTCCGCCAATTCATGTCGCCGCTTGGGGATCAGCGAACCGACGCCGCCCACCTGGATGCCGATCGACCCCAGGTTCGCAAACCCGCACAACGCGTACGCCGCGATCAGGAACGAGCGCGGGTCGAGCGTGTCTTTGATCTGGCCGAGCTGCACGTAGGCGATGAACTCGTTGAGCACCAAACGCGTTCCGAGCAGGTTGCCGACTTGCGGCGCATCCGTCCACGGCACGCCCAGCAGAAAAGCGATCGGCGCGAACACGTACCCCAGCACCGTCTGCAGGCTATCGGGCAACCACGGCAATCCAGTCAGCGTCTTCAATCCCCCGACCAGTCCGTTGATCAAGGCGATCAGCCCGACGAAGGCGATCAGCACGGCGCCCACGACCAGCGCCAGGTGCAGCCCTTCGATCGCGCCGCGGCTGGCGGCGTCGATCACGTTGCGGTCGTCCTCGGTCACGCTCTTGGGCACAGTCCCGAACGTCTCGGGAGTTTCCGTCTCGGGCACAATCATCTTCGCCAGCATGATGCAGCCCGGCGCGGTCACGATCACCGCCGTCAGCAAGTGTTCCACCGGCACGCCGCCGATGCGCGTGTAGGCCACCATCAAAGCTCCGGAAATCGTCGCCATGCCGCCCGTCATCACCGTCATCAGCTCCGACTGCGTCAGCTTCTCGAGGTACGGCCGAATCGTCAACGGCGCCTCATTCTGGCCCATGAAGACGTTCGCCGCCACATTTAGCGCCTCGGCGCCGCTGACGCCGAGCGTCTTCTGCATCCCCTTCGCCATGGCGCCCACGACCAGTTGCATGATCCCCAGGTAATACAGAACCGCGAACAGCGAGGCGACGAAGATGATCAGCGGCAAAACTTGAAAGGCGATCGTCACGCCCAGCGGACCGTCCGACGAGCCCAACGAGCCGAAGACGAAGCTCGAGCCCTGCTCGGCGTAGCCGATCAATTGGTTGAAGCCCGCGCCGAGCACCTCGAACACGCGCCGGAAAGGCGTGTCGAGCACGAGGATGGCCAGCACGAACTGCAGGCCGAGCCCCCAAGCGATGATCGATTTGCGAATGCGGGAGCGGTCTCGCGACAGACCATAAGCCGCGGCCAAAATCGCCGCGATGCCGACCACGCCCATCCGACTCGCGGCCTACTGCACCAAGTCGAGCACCAGGTCGCGCGCCGCCGGCGGATTCGCGGACAGCCGGAAGGCGTCCTCCACCAATTGCACGGCTTCGGCCAAGTGCGTCTCGTCGGTGTAGTACAGCGCGCAAAGCCCGGAGCCCGCCGCGACAGCGTCCCCCACCTTGGCCTGCAGGATGATGCCGACCGCGGGGTCGATGCTTTCGCCCATGCGCTCGCGGCCCGCGCCCAGCAGCGCCGCCGCGCGGCCGATGTCGTCGGCGTTGATGCGGCTGATGTAGCCTTCGCGAGGCGAGGTGATCAGCGTCTCGCCCGACGCGTTTGGCAAACGCTCGAAGCTGGTCAGCGCCTCGGCGTCGCCGCCCTGCGCGGTGATGACGTTGCGCAGCAGGTCGAACGCCACGCCGTCGGAGAGCAATTGCTGAGCGTGCGAGCGGGCGTTGTCGAGCGACATGTCGGTCTTGCCCAGGTAGATCATCCGCGCGGCGATCTCGGTCGCCAGGCCGGTCAAGTCCGGCGGCCCCTGGCCCTGCAACGTTTGCGAGGCTTCCATGATCTCGAGCGCATTGCCCACGGTGTAGCCCAGCGGCTGCTCCATGTCGGTGAGCAGCGCCTGGATCTTCACGCCCATGCGGCGGCCGATGGTGATCATCAACTGCGCCAGCCGCCGCGCTTCGGTGCGCCCGGCGATCAGCGAGCCGCGCCCGACCTTCACGTCCAGAAGCAGCGCGTCGAGGCCCTCGGCAAGCTTCTTCGACATCGTGGACGCCGCGATCAGGGCCAGCGAATCGACGGTCGCCGTGGCGTCGCGCAGCGCGTAGAGCTTCTTGTCGGCCGGCGCCAGCTCATTCGACTGCGCGGCGAAGGCCAGCCCGTACTTGCGGACGATTTCCATGAACTCGTCGCGCGTCAGGTCGGTCCGAAATCCGGGAATCGATTGCAGCTTGTCGAGCGATCCGCCCACGTGCCCGATGCCCGGCTCGGCGATCACGGGAACCGCCAGGCCCGCCGCGGCCGCGATCGGAGCGGCCACCAGGCTGACTTTATCGCCCACGCCGCCGGTCGAATGCGTGTCGACCTTGGGCTTGTCGATCGACGAAAGATCGAGCGGCTCGCCGCAGCGCAGCATCGCGGTGGTCAGGTTGGCGGCTTCGGCTTCACTGAAATCGTTGCAGGCGCCAGCCATCAGGAAGGCGGCCATCTGATAATCTTGGATCTCCCCCCGCGCGTAGCCGTTTATGAGACGTTCTATTTCCTCGAGGGAAAGTTCTTCGCCGTCACGCTTTTTGCGGATGAGATCGACAACTCGGTCCATAAAGATAAAGTCTCTCTAGTCCTTCCAACGACCGGAAGGCGGAGGCGTCAAACGCCCAAACTTCACAGCGTAGCACCGGCGCACTAACGGCGGCAAGGCACAGAATTTACGGGATTTGTTCGTTTTATTAGCGCCAAGCGGAAGCCGTCGTTCTCAGCCTGCCGCAGAGGGCGCGACGGGCGGCGGCGCGGGCAGGTCGCCGGCCCGGATTCGAGCGAACAGATCGAGCATCGGCTGATGCAGTAACCCGTTTGAAACCACCATGTCCGGGTCGCCCGAGCGGTACGGTCCGCCTCTCATGTCACTCACCTTCCCGCCGGCCTCGAGCAACACGACCAGACCGCCCGATACGTCCCACGACTTGAGGCCGATTTCCCAAAAACCTTCATAGCGGCCGCTGGCGACCGCGCAGATGTCCAGCGCCGCCGATCCTGCCCGGCGCGCGCCGTGGGTGAGCACGCTGAACTGCTGAAAGTAGTAGAAATTGGGATTCTTGCCGCGGTTCGAGGGAGGAAAGCCGGTCGCAAACAGGCCGTTTTCGAGTTTATCGACCGTCGACGCCCGGATGCGCTTGTTGTTCAGGTAGGCCCCGGCGCCCCGTTCCGCGGCGAAAAGCTCGTTGTAGATCGGGTTGTAGACGACCCCGGCGACACTCTCGCCGTTCTTCTCGAGCCCGATGCTGACGGCGAATAGCGGGAAGCCGTGAGCGAAGTTCGTGGTGCCGTCGAGCGGATCGACATGCCAAACATACTCCGAGCCGCGATCGACGCCGCTGCCTTCCTCCGCCACGATCGAGTGTTTTGGGAAGCGCGACTTCAGCCGCGTGACGACCACCTCTTCCGCGGCGCGGTCCGCGGCGGTGACCACGTCGAAGTCGCCCTTGTACTCCACCTTGACGCCCTTGTCATGGAATTGGCGCAGCGTTTCGCCTGCTTCTTTGGCGATCTCGACCGCGATCGAGAGGTAGTCGACATTGTTCATGAAGGGATCCGGAGCTGTCAGCGCCGCGGCTCGGTCGAGCCGGGAGCTTTCCGCCAGCGTCCTTTCTGCTGCGGCGTCTCGACCGCCGCCGGCGTCACCGACTCCGGCAACAGCTTGCGCTCCTCAGGAACATAGTAGCCCGACCGCGCCAGCACTTCCGCCTGCGGCACATCGACCTTGACGGCGATTTCACGGAAGCGCGTCTTGTAGTCGTTGTGCTCCTGCGGGTAGTAGCCGATCAGGTACTGCGTGCGAAGATTCTCGAGAATTTCGTTGAAGGCGCGCGTCAGGCCTGCTTCGCCGTACTCGACGAACGCCTTGCCGCCGGTGCCTTCGGCGAACATCCACAGCGTGTTTTCGCCGCCCACGTTGCGCCCGGCGTCGGCCTTGATCGGTTGGACAATGAGGCTGTAGATCACCACGTCGGCGTTGTGCGCCGCCTCGATCGCCGTTTTGAAGCTCGTATAGCTGGTCGTGTCGCCGCCGTCGGTGATGATGATCAACACCTTGCGCCCGCCGCGGCCTTTGACTTCGTCCGAAGCCAGCAACACCGCGTCGTAGAGCGAAGTGCCGGTGTCGGGCTTGATGCGGTCGAGCGCCCTTCCGAGCGCCCTCTCGGAGCGCGTGAAGCCGGTCAGCAACTCGACGCCTTCCGAGAACTTCATCACCGCGACGCGGTCCTGCGGATGCGAGCCGTCGCCCAGCAAGTCCGTGATGAAACGCTTGGCCGACGACCGCTCGAAATCCAACTCGATCGCCGTCGACAGGCTCGCATCGAGCAGCAGCCCCACTGAGATCGGACGATCCGTGCGCCGCTCGAACACGACGATGTCGCGCTCCTGTCCGCTGTCCAAGACCTTGAAGTCGCTCTTGTCGAGACCTCCGATTACGCCGCCCTTGTCATCGCGCACCGTCACCAGCACGTTGACCAGGTTGACGTCGGAGCGAAACACCGCGCCGTCTTGAGCCAACGCCGCCAAGGCCGTGGCGAGCAGCAATCCGATGAGGGCGCAACGCTTCAAGGCCGCCTGTTCTCCGGACTAATCGGCTCCGGACTCGTCGGACGCGGCACCGCGTCCTCCCAGTCCCCTTCGACCCACACCTCGCCGTCGGCGAAATACTCCTTCTTCCACACCGGCACCAGCTTCTTGAGCCGGTTGATCGCCTCGAGGCTCGCCTCGTAGGCCGGCCGGCGGTGCGCCGAGCACACGACGATCGAGACGCTCGCTTCGCCGATCTCGAGCCGCCCGACGCGATGCACCATGCCGACCGCGCGAATGTCGTGCTTGTCGAGAATGTCGGCCCCGATCTCGCGCATCTTCTTGACCGCCAGAGGCACGTAGCACTCGTAGTCGAGATAGAGCGTACGCCGCCCGTTTGTGTTGTTGCGGACCACCCCCTCGAAGGTGATCACTGCGCCGTCGGCGTCGCCCAACAGGCGCCGCCCGAGGGCCGCCGAGTCGATCACGCCTGCGGTCACGGCGTAGAAGCCCGCGCCGTCGTCGACGCTCTCGATCCACTCGCCGTCGGCGCCGCCGCTGACCGGAGGCATGAAGGCGATCTCGTCGCCGTCGGCCAACTCGACATTCGCCCGCGCGAATTCTTGGTTTCGCGCTAATGCAATGGAATCAGCCATTTCGCGGAGCTTCGGACATTGAGACGCATAGTGCTCGAAGACCGTTTCCAAACGTGATCCGGCCGCGAGGTCCAAGTCGTCGGCGGAGCGCCCGACGAGGTCCTTGAGCAACCCAAAAAACAGGACATGAATGCGCATGAAGAAGGTCTTTATTGTAAGTCGCCCTCGACTATGAAACGGTCTCCGAAACCGAACGAGTTGTACCATTCATCAGAGTCTGTAGATGACCGAGCGCAAACCGGAAACTCCCAAGCTGGCCGCCGATCCCGCAGCCCTGCCGTTCTTGCCGCTGATCTATGTGGCCTGGGCGGACGGCGATCTCAGCGACGTCGAGATCGCGGCGATTCGCGGGCGCGTCGAGCAAACGCCCGGCCTGACGCCCAACTCCGTCGCCCGGCTAAAGGCTTGGCTCGATCCGGCTCAGCCGCCGCGGCCGACCGAGCTGCAAAAGCTGCTGGGCGACATCCGCCGGCTCGCGGCTAACCTGCCGGGCGAGCGCCGGCTTTCGCTCGTCGAGCTCGGCCGCGAATTGGCCGGTGAGACGGCGTCGGATGAGATGCGCGCGGCGCTCAACGCCGTGGAAGATGCGCTTGGCCTCGCGCCCGAGGAAGCCGTTCGCGATATCCTCGCCGCGCCGGAGGCTCATCAAGCCGCGCCCCAGCCGTCGTTCGACGTCGACGCCATGGCGCGCCTGCTCGCCGAGCCGCGCTCCGATACTCGCAAGAAGGTCCTCGAGATCCTTCAGCGCCCAGGTTTCGAACGCAATTTCGAGGCTTCGAAAGAGGAACACCGCGAGCACGTCTTGAAGATGCTTCGAGTGCTCGCGGACGAAGGGATCGGCGCGCTTTCATACCCGCCCGAATACGGCGGCGCCGGCGACATGGGGCGCTTCGCCGTCGCCTTCGAGACGACGGCCTTCCACGACATCAGCCTGACCATCAAGTTCGGCGTGCAATTCGGCCTGTTCGGCGGAACCGTCCACGCGCTGGGAACCAAGCGCCACCACGATAAATACCTGCGCGACGCGGGGACGCTCGCCCTGCCCGGCTGCTTCGCGATGACCGAGCTGGGCCACGGCTCGAACGTCGCCGACATCGAGACGCTCGCCCTCTACGATCCCGAGACGCAGGAATTCATCGTCAACACGCCGGTCGATCAGGCGCACAAGGAGTACATCGGCAACGCCGCCGAGCATGGGCGCATGGCGGTTGTGTTCGCGCAATTGCAGGTCGGCGGCGAGGTCCACGGGGTGCATGCGCTGCTCGTGCCGCTTCGCGACGAGCAAGGCCAAACGCTGCCGGGCGTTCGCATCGAAGACACCGGCCACAAGCTCGGGCTCAACGGCGTCGACAACGGCCGTATCTGGTTCTCGAACGTCCGCGTGCCGCGCGAGAACTTGCTCAACCGCTATGCCGACGTGTCGCCCGAAGGCGAGTACTCGAGCGACATCACGAGCCCCTCGAAGCGCTTCTTCACGATGATCGGCGCTTTGGTCGCCGGCCGCGTCAGCGTTGCGCTCGCGTCGCTCAGCGCGATGAAGTCCGGCCTGACGATCGCCGTGCGCTACGGAGAGGGCCGCCGCCAGTTCGGCGCCGCGGGCGAACAAGAGGTTCGCCTGCTCGACTATTTGACTCACCAGCGCCGCCTCTTCCCTCCCCTGGCGAAGGCCTATGCGCTCGACTTCGCGCTCAAGTACCTGGTCGAGCGCTTCGTCAGCCGCAACCAAGAGGACCAGCGCGAGATCGAGTCGCTTGCCGCCGGGCTCAAGTCGTACGCCACCTGGGCGAATCTGCACGCGCTGCAGCAATGCCGCGAATGCTGCGGCGGCCAGGGCTATATCTCGGTCAACCGCTTTGCCGACCTCAAGGCCGACACCGACATCTTCTGCACCTTTGAAGGCGACAACACGGTCCTGATGCAGCTCGTCGTCAAGAGCCTGCTGAGCAAGTACCGCCGCCAGTTCGAAGACATGCGGCCGTTCACGATGCTCAAGTTCGTGGCGGCCCGGGCGGCCGACGCGGTGGGCGAGCCGAGTCCCGTAGCCGCACGCCTCACCGACGCCGATCATCTGCGCTCAGTCGACTTTCAGCGCCACGCCTTCGCGTATCGCGAGCAGCGCCTGCTGGCGTCCCTGGCGCGCCGTCTCAAACATCGCCTCGACGCAGGCCGCGACTCCTTCTACGCGATGATCGACTGCCAGGACCACATGATGGCGACCGCACACGCCCACGTCGAGCGCCTCATCTTCGACAGCTTCGCGGACGGGGTCGCCAAGGCCGGCGACGAACTAGCTGAACCGCTCGGGCGCTTGCTCTCGCTCTACGCCTTGAGCGCCATCGAAGCCGACCGCGCCTGGTTTGAGGAGGCCGGTTACATCTCGAGCGCGAAGTCGCGCGCCATCCGCGCTCAGGTCAACGAACTGTGCCGCGAGTTGCGGCCCGACGCCGTTGCGCTGGTCGACGCCTTCGGCATCCCGGACAAGCTGCTCGGCGCGCCGATTGCGACGTAGGATGCGCAGGATCGGCTATTTTTGCGCCACATTCGGAGCCTTTGCCGCTTTCTGGCTGTCCGCCAATCCGCCGTACCCGATCTTCGGCTGCCCTTGTGACGAAGGCAATCCCCGATCTCTCGACCAAACCGTTTGCGGGCTCTGCGGCGGCGGCCAAGGCCACACCGATGCCTACGTCGTGCGCGACGCGAGTCCCGCCAAGCCCAATCGCCTGCTCGCCCTGCCGCCGCACCACGCCGTGGAGCTCGCCGACCTCCGCCTCGATCAGCGCACGGCATTGTGGACCGCCGCGATCGTGGCCGCTCGCAAAAATTTCGACGAAGACTGGGCGCTGGCGCAGAACAGCGTCCTGTTTCGGACGCAGTGCCACGCCCACATTCACATCGGCCGCCTCGATCCCGAGTACCGCCACTCCGGCGGCACGATCATCGCTTCGCCGGCCGATCTGCCTGCGACGACGACGTTCCAAGGCATCTGGGTTCATCCGCGCGATAACGGCTACTGCTTCCACCTCGACCGCCTGCACCCCGAGGCCTTGTTGCAGCGTTGATAGGGCTACAATAGCCGCACGGTCCAAGCGATGTCCCGCAACCAATCCACACAACCCTCTCGACGCGATTTCATCGGAACCAGCGCTTTAGGTCTTGCGGCGCTCGCGGCGCCGCTTCAGGCCGTTCAATCCCGCGGCGCCAACGTCATCTTCATCAATCTGGTCGGCGGCCCCAGCCACCTCGACACGTGGGACATGAAGCCCGACGCGCCGTCGGAGTATCGCGGCCCGTTCCGCCCGATCTCGACGAACGTCGACGGCGTCCAAGTCTCGGAAATCTTCCCGCGCCTGGCCCGACGCGCCGACCGGTACGCCATCCTGCGCACGCTGCACCACGACGGCCCGGCCGTCCACGACACGGGCCACCAGCTCATGCAAACCGGACGCCTGTTCGGCGGCGGCGCCCCCGAGCCCCATATGGGGTGTGTGGCCGGCGCCGTACTCGGCTCGCGCAAAGGTGCGCCCGCCCACGCGATGCTGCCGGGGCCGATCGGCAACACGGGCGGCAACCTGCGCCACGGGCAAGATGCGGCGTACCTGGGAACGGCGCACGACCCGATCCTCCCGGACATGCAGGCGCTCTTGCTCGGCGTGCCTCAGGAAGCCCGCCGCCGCTACGGCCTCACTCCCTTCGGCCGGAACTGCCTGTGCGCGCGCCGCCTTGTCGAGCGCGGCGCCCGTTTCGTCACCGTGAACATGTTCGACACGGTCTTCGAGAAGATCACCTGGGACATCCACGGCGTCGCCCCCTTCAGCCCGATCGACGCCTATCGCGACCGCATCGGACCTATGTTCGACCAGGCCTTCTCGGCCCTGCTCGACGACCTCGACTCGACGGGCGAGCTCGACAATACGCTCGTCGTCGCCGCGGGCGAATTCGGGCGCACGCCCAAGATCAACCCGGTCGGCGGGCGCGACCATTGGACGCAGTGCTGGTCGATTCTGATGGCCGGCGGCGGCGTGAAGGGCGGCCAGGTGATCGGCGCGTCGGACGCCCGCGGCCTCGAGCCGCGCGACCGCCCGATCAAACCGGCGGAACTGGTCGCCAGCGTCTACCACGCGATGGGGATCCCGGCTGACGCGACCGTGCGCTCGACCGCGGGCGAATCCAAGGCGATCCTCGACCCCGGAATCGCGCCGATTCGCGAGCTTTTCGCGTGACGCGCGGTTAGCGGCGGTCGAAGTCCTGCGCTTCGGCGCCGATCTTGCGCAGGTTTTGCGGCTCGAGGGCGAACCCGATGCGGCAGACGCCGTCGGGCTTGGCGTGGCAGTGGGCCACTAGCGCCTCTCCCTCGATGCCGAACGCTCCTTCTCCGCCCACGATCTCGCCGGAGATTTGGACCTCCGCGCCAACCGGCAGCGGCGAAAGGACTTCCACGCCGATGCCGACCCGCGAAAAATCGACCACCCGCGCCCCCAGCGGACGGCCCGCGTAGTCCAGGCGAAGCCGCCGCGCCTGATAGTCTGTGCCGCGAGGCGCCCGCCGCCGCTCGGCTGCGTCGCCCTCTTCGACTACCGGCGCGGGCAACGGCGCCGGCGGCGGAGCGTGACGCATGCGCTCCATGTCGGCGAGCAGATCCGCCAGCGGATCTTCCTCCGCCCCGCCCACGTACAGCCGCGCGTCACCGGGCCTCGGGACATCGATCCAAACCTGCCGCACCGCCTCTGGTTCGGGTTCCGGTTCGGGCTTGGTTTCCGGCTCGGTTTCGGGAGGCTCTTGCGGTTCCGGCCCCGGAGCAGGCGCGGGATCCGGCTGAACCGCGGGAGGGGAGAGGGAGGGGCCGGCTCCGGTTCGGCCGGCGGAGCGGGCGCGGCCGGCGCGTCCTCCGGCGGCAACAGCACTGTGCGGTTCGCCCCCGAGCCGCGGCCGTCGGCCGACAACGGCGAAGGATCGACCGCCAGAAACTCGGCGCCTGTCGCGTCATCCACCCAGCGCGTCAGCCCCAGGCAGATGACGTGGACGTTATAGGCTTGGCGCAGCCAAGCGATCGCGGCCAGGCCCTGCGGCGTGAAGCTCTCGGCGATCAGCACGATGCCTTGGCCGTGGTTCAGGCATTGAGGCAAAACCTTCAGAAAAACGTCTAACTTATTGCTGTCTATGTCTCTTATTGATTCCGCCGATAGCTTTGAGACGAGACCGGCGCACTCCAGGGCCGCCCCGAGTTCGGGCGGTTTATCCCCCGTCTGAAGCGCCACGACGTACACGCGCCCGCCGGGGTCGACCGCCAACATCTGCGAGGGATCCGCCGCATGCAGCGACGCAGGGACTTCGCGCAGCGATCACCCGCAAAGGCAGCCCGACTTCCTCAAAGATACAGTCCGGACGCGCCGCCAACAAGCCGCGAAGATCGGCGAGGTCGGCAAGCGGAGCGACGCGCAAGATCCGCCCTTTGAGCGGAACCAGCGCACCGGCGGACTGATCAATCCTCAGCATCGCGGAGAGACTCGCCCCTCTCTCAGCACGAGGACCGCCATGCTCGGCGTCGCCTAAGCCATTGAAAGCAATAGGATTCGAAGTTTGAGAAGCGGCGGAGCGAGGCCCCGGTTGCAGGAAAGTCTGACGCCGTCATCCGGCTCTCGGCTCGCCTCTCACGGGTGAGGTCTACGCTCGATCACTGAATGGTCAGCATGCGATCGATGGCGGCCTGCGCTTTCGCGCGAACTTCGGGGTCGATGGTGACCTCGATGCGGTCGTTTTCGAGCGAATCCAGCAGCTTCTCCATCGTGTTCATCTTCATGTACTCGCAGACCGCTTCCGGATGAACGGGGTGGAAGATCTTGTGAGGCAAGTCGCGGCGCAGCCGGTAGAGCATGCCCATCTCGGTCGCCACGATGAATTCCTTCGCCGGCGATTTCTCGGCGTGGTGAATCATTTGCTCGGTCGACAGGTAGAAGGCGTTCTGGAACTCTGACTCGTGATTCATGATCTTCACCAAACAAGTCGAAGCACAGCCGCATTCGGGGTGAATCAGCAACTCCGCCTCGGGGTGGCGGTCGAAAGCTTCCTCGAGCGCGTTTTCGCCCATCTTGGCGTGAACGTGGCAGGCGCCGTCGTATAGATCCACGAGGTCGGGATTGACCTGACTCTGCGCCAGCGACACCGCCCCCAGGTATTTATCCGGGAGGAAGAGCATGCGCTTGCCGGGGTGATTGCGGGCGGCGTGGTCGACGATCTGAGCGGCGTTGCGCGACGTGCAGATGTAGTCGCTCATCGCTTTCGTCTTGGCGTCGGTGTTGATGTAGCTGATGATGAGCCCGTCCGGGTTGGCGTCCTTCCACTTCTGGATGCGCAGGTGGTCGATCGACTGCACCAGCGAGCAGCCCGGCTTGTCGGGCATGTAAACCTTCGCCCGGTCGCCGACGATCGTCTTGGCCGTCTCGCCCATGAACCAAACGCCGCAGAAGTCCACGCGTGGCCGCGACTGTTCGGCGACGAATTTGCTCAAGCCCAGCGAGTCGCCGATTTCTTCCGCAATCTCCTGCAATTCGGGGTACTGATAGTTGTGCGCCACGATGACCGAATCCTTCTCCTCGGCCAAACGGCGCACTTCGTCGCCCTGCTCGACAAGCTCGGTGACGAAATCCCGGCCGTATCGCCCCGGATACAGGTCCCCGGCGAACCGATTGAACTTGTCGTACCAGGCGTCGACCTGAGTCCTTTGCGTCATCGGTGATTGTTCTCCCCGCCTAGGCCGGCGTCAGCCTACCTGAAACGAGCGGCCGCAGCCGCAGCTTTTTGAGGCGTTGGGGTTTTTGAAGCGAAACGCCTGCTCCAGAATGGTTTCCTCATAATCGAGGATCATGCCGTCGAGGTATTTGTAGCTTTTGGGGTCGACGACCAAGGTCACGCCGTCGAGCTCGATCACGTTGTCGTTCTCGCGCGGCTTTGCTTCGTAGCGGAACTTGTAGCTCAGGCCCGAGCAACCGCCCCCGACAATGCCGAGCCGCAGCGCGTTTTGCTGATTCTCGGCCAGCATTCCACGGATCTTATTGATTGCGTTGGGCGTTACTTCGATCATGGCGTGCTCTTCCACATTATAGGATTCCTCCCGCCCCGAAACCGATTCAACCATCTGCACGGGCGGCCGCGCGGCTACAATGGTGGGCTATGGCCGAACGTATCGTCCACTGCGTCAAGCTCCACAAAGATCTGCCGGGACTGTCGGAGACTCCCTTCGACCACCCCCTCGGGCAGCGCATCTATGACAACGTCTCGCAGCAGGCGTGGGACATGTGGAAAGAGCACCTCAAGATGATCATCAACGAGTTCCGCTTGAACCCGGCCACGATGGAAGCGCAGGAGATGATCCTCAAGCAGATGGAGGCGTACTTCTTCGACGAGGGCCAAGCCGCCGCGCCGCCGCCCGACTACGTCCCGCCGTCGCACTGAGCGGCGAAGGCGCCGCTAGAACGGCTCCTCGATCTTGACTTCCGGACCCTGTACCTTCTGCTCCTTGCCGATGAACGACAGGGTGACCTCGACCGTCTTGGCGGTCTCGTTGATTTGTTCCCGGTATTTCGTGTCGACCAGGTTGTCGAACATCCCTTCCGCTCGAATCCTGTCGAGGAAGTACCGGGCGTAGCTCGGGTTGTAGGCGTCGCCGATCTTCATGCCCCAGCGCTTGCGGACGATCGGCTCGGAGATGATGTCGAGTCCCTTGATGTCGAGCTTGGCGAACGAGTACTGCGCGCCGGGCTCGACCGTCAAAGCCAGATCGACCGTCTTTGACTCGTCGTTCAGCGGCGCCTCGAGGGTTGAGCTCACGCGCATGAAGCCCTGCTTCTTGAGGGTCTCTTCGATCTGCGCCTGCGCCTCGCGAACGGCCTTCATGTTGACCGGCTTGCCGGTCTCGAACGGGAACATTTTGGCGACGCGCTCCGGCTCGAAACCGGGGATCTCCGGTCGCTTCACCTCGCCGTATTTGAACTCGTCGCCCTCGTTCACTTTCACGTTGATCAGCAGGCCTTGCGACCCCGGATCAGCCTCGGCGGCGCAAGGGCAGAAAGTCACATTCATGCGTCCGTATTCTTCATACATCGGGCGCACGTTCGAGTACAGCAACTCCTTCAAACGCGCCTCGGTGTACGGCTCGCCCATCGCGGCTTGATTGAACGCCCGCTGCAGCTCGGTGTTCGCGATGACCTGGCCGCCCTCGAAGGTCACGAAGGCGATGCTGCGCAGCTTGGTCGCCGGGCCGTAGAGCATGGCCAGCCGGCCGTCTTCGATCGGCACGAGGCGGCCGCTCACGTCGGAATCGTGGCCTTGGTTGCGCCAATGCTCGTTGAGCGCGTTGCCGATGCGGCGGGCCATCACCCCGGTCGGCGGAACGAGCGGCGAAAACAGCGGCACCTTATCTTCGAGGAGCTTATAGATCTCGGCGTCAGGCTCATCGAAGCCTTGAAAACGCACGGCGTAAAGCTGCTCGACCTCTTGCACCTTGAACGTCGCCTTGAAGCCGCCGTCCATCGGCTCATAGCGAAACTCGATCGTTTCGAAAACGCCGGCGTCGCTGAGCCGGTCGACGGCCTGCTGCAGCTCGTCCGCCGTGATCATGTCGCCGACCTTTAAGCCCGACGCCTGCAGCACACGGTCGCGCTCGAAGTTGTGCAGTCCCTCGAAAACGACCTCCCGCAGCGGGTAGGTCTTTTGCGCCCACGCGGACGCGCACAACAGCAGCGCGACGAAAATCGTCCCAAGCCTCATCAAGTATGAAGACGGTCGCCCCCGGGCCGGGGTTTCCGAGCCGGGCCGCGCGGGGCTGTCAGGCATAGAGTTGGTCGATTTGGCGCTGGAAGCGAATTTGCACCGCCCGGCGCCGCACCTTCATCGTCGGCGTGAGCTCCCCGTCCTCGATCGACAGCTCGCGGTCGAGGATCAAGGCCTTCTTGGGGATCTCGTACCGCGGCAGGCTGGAACAGATGCGGTGGATCTCGTTCATGATCAACGCCTCGACCCGCGGATTCTCGGCCAGATCGGAGTTGGTCAACTTGCCCAGGTTTTCCTTTTGGGTGAACTCGCGCAGGCGGTTGAAGTCCGGCACGATCAGCACGCTCGGAAACCGTCGACCCTCGGCGATGACCACCGCCATCGAGATGTACGGGCTGGTTTTGAGCAGATTCTCGATCGGCTGCGGCGCGATGTACTTGCCGCCGGACGTCTTGAACAGGTCCTTCTTGCGGTCGACGATCTTGAGGTAGCCGTCCTCGTCCAGCTCGCCGATGTCGCCCGTTTGCAACCAGCCGTTGACGATCGTCTGGGCGGTGGCTTCCTCGTTCTTGTAATAGCCCTGCATCACGTTCGGGCCCTTTACAAGGATTTCGCCGTCCTCGGCGATGTTCACCTGTACGTTGCGAATCACGCGCCCGACCGTCCCGAGCTTGGTGGCGCCGGGCTTGTTGAGACTGACCACCGGCGACGTCTCGGTCAGACCGTAGGCTTCGTAGATCGGCAACCCGACGGAAAAGAAAAAATCGGCCAGGTGGCGCGCCAATGGCGCCGCGCCCGAGAAGAACAGACGAAAGCGGCCGCCTAGGCGGCTGCGCAGCTTGCGGAAGACAAGCGCCTCGGCCAGGGCGCGCTGCAGGCCCAAACCCAACGGCGGCGAATGGCCTTGGATGAGATAGGGCGTCGCTTTCTCTCCAACGCGCAGCGCCCAGCGGATCAGTCTGCGTCTTGTCGGCGGCGAGGCGTCGAAAGCCTGCGTCACGCGCTCGTGGATCTTCTCGAAAAAGCGCGGCACGCCGAATGCGATCGTCGGGCGCGCCTCTTGCATGTTGCGCGGCACCGCGTCGATCGACTCCGCGTAGGCCACCGTCGCGCCGTTGGCGAAACACGTGTAATCGACGATCCGCTCGGCCACATGGCAAAGGGGCAGAAACGAGAGGCACAAGTCCCTCTCGCTGATCTCGAACTGCACGTCCCGCACGTTCGACGAGAGATTGCCGTGCGACAGCATCACGCCTTTGGGCGTTCCCGTCGTTCCCGAGGTGTAGATGATGCTGGCCAGGTCGCTCGGCCTGACGTTGCTGATCGCTAGATCGAAATCGCCCTTCTCGTGCTCGCTGAGCGCCGCCTTGCCGATCAGGCCGCCGAGCGTGATGACGCGCTCGTCGACACTCGAAACCGGCTCGAAAGCGATCACGCCTTGCAGGCGCGGCAGCGTATCCCAGATCTCCTCGATCTTCTCGAACTGAAGCTGGTTCGACACGAAGACCACGCGGGCCTCGGAGTGCTCCAGCATATAGTGCAACTGGTCGGCGGTCAGCGTCGGATAGAGCGGTACGCTGACCACTCCGGCCGTCATCATGGCGAAGTCCGCGACGGCCCACTCCCAGCAGTTTTCGGCCAGCAGCGCGCAGCGATCGCCCTTGCCGATGCCGACCCGTTTGAGGTCGAGGTGCAGCTTGGCGACGCGGCGATGGATTTCCGGAGCCGCGATCGGCTCATAGACGCCGTTTCGCTTGGTCAGCATCATGTCGGGCTTGCCAAACGCGACCGCCTGCCGAAACAAGCGGGCCAAGGTGTCGAATGATTCGTGCATCCGGCGCTCTACTCTCCCATCACCTTGATAATCAAGCGCTTCCGTCGTTTGCCGTCGAACTCGGCGTAGTAGACCTGCTGCCACGGTCCCAGGTCCAGGCGCCCCCCGTGATCGGGAGGATCACTTCATGGTGCACTAGCAAGCTCTTCAGATGCGCGTCGCCGTTATCCTCGCCTGTCGCGTGGTGACGGTAGTCGGCCTTGAATGGGGCCAGCCCTTCGAGCCACTCGTCGATGTCGCGGATCAAACCGTCCTCGGCGTCGTTCACATAGACTCCGGCCGTGATGTGCATGGCCGACACCAGCGCCATGCCGTCTTGGACGCCGCTTTTCTCGACCGCGGCGGCCACCTGGTCGGTAATGTTGATGTACGCTCGCCGCGTCTCGGTGTGGAACCAAAGATAGTCGGTGTGAAATCTCATCGCGTCGCCGCGGTGGCGTGTACCACTGTAAACTGTTGAGTCCCCGATGCGAAATGTACCCGAACCGGAGAATCGCTGGCGCCTCGCCGCCCAAGCCCTGGGCCTGCCAGTTGCCCGCCGAGCGCGTCGAACTCATTGCGCCCGTCCTGAACGAGCTTGACCGCCGCCTCCGCGCCTCGCTCGACCGCGACCTGAGTCTGGTCGAGCCGGCGCACGAGTTCCGGCCGGACGGCAAGTAGGCGGAACTCGCATGGACCCATCCCTGCTCACTATCAAAGAGCTTTCCGCCCTGCTGGCGCGGCGCGAGCTGTCGCCGGTCGAGCTGGTCGACCGCATGCTCGAGCGCATCGCCGACCTCGACCCGCGCATCAACTCGTACATCACCGTCACGGCCGACCTCGCCCGGGAGCAAGCGCGACAAGCCGAGCGTGAGCTCGCCGACGGCGAAATTCGCGGGCCGCTGCACGGCATCCCCTATGCGGCCAAGGACCTCTGTTTCACCGCGGGCATCCTCACGACGGCCGGCTCGAAGGTCCATGCCGGCTTCAAGCCCGAGTTCGACGCAACCGTCGTCGCGAAGCTGCGTGAAGCCGGGGCCGTGCTCATCGGCAAGGCCGGGCTCCACGAGAACGCCTACGGCATCACCAGCACGAATCCGCACTTCGGCCCGGTGCGCAACCCCTGGGACGTCGAGCGCATCCCGGGAGGCTCGAGCGGCGGCTCCGGCGCAGCCCTCGCGGCCGGCCTGTGCAGCTTTTCGCTCGGCAGCGACACCGGCGGGTCGATCCGCATACCGGCCTCGTTTTGCAGCGTTACCGGCCTCAAGGCGACCTTTGGCCGAGTCAGCCGCCACGGCGTCTTCCCGCTGGGCCACACCCTCGACCATGTCGGCCCCTTCACGCTCACCGCCGAAGACGCCTGGGCGGTGCTCGAAGCGATGACGGGCCGCGACCCGCAAGACGAGAGCACGGTCGAGCGGCCGCTGCCCCCGCCGGTTTTCGCCGCCCAGCCCGATCTGACGGGCCGCCGCGTCGGCGTCCCCGCGAGCTTCTACTTCGACAGCCTCGATCCCGAGGTCGAGGCGGCCGTGCGTAAGGCCCTGGCGGACCTGGAATCGCTCGGCGCCGAGTTAGTCGAGGTCGCCGTGCCCGACATCGAAGAAATGAACACCATCGGCCGCTTGGTCTTGTTGGCCGAGGCCTCGTCGATACACGCCCGTAATGTCGACGCTCGCCCCAAAGACTTCGGCCCCGACCAACTGGCGCTGATCGACCAGGGTCGCTTCGTCACCGCCGTCGACTACTTGAACGCCCAGCGCCGCCGTCGGCAGCTCAACGACGAGTTTTATCGAGCGATGGAGCCGATCGACGCTCTAGCGGCCCCCGCCGTGGCGGTCTTGCCGGCGAAGATCGGTCAGACGACGCTCCAGGTCGGAGGCGTCGATCAGGATGTCAGGCTTATGTCGACGCGCAACGCTCGCGCGCTCAACCTCACCGGTCTGCCGATCTTGACGATGCCTTGCGGGTTCAGCGAATCCGGCCTGCCCATGGGCATCCAACTGGTCGGCAAACTGTTCGATGAAAAGACTTTGCTCGAGGTCGGCCATGCCTATCAGCAGGCAACGGAGTGGCATCTTCGGCGTCCTCCGCTCGCGTCCGCGTGATAGGGCGCAAATGCCCTATCAGTAGGGTCAATCACCGATTCATCGGTCTCGGAACCCTGACCTACTCTCAAACCGAGAGGCTTCGCCCGTGCCGGCGGGCGGCCTGCGCCGAGGCATGAATAAAAAGCTCCTGATCGTCGGAGCGATCGCCGTTTTCGCGGCGACCGCGACGACCCTATTCTTTTACAGCGTCCTGGCGGGTCGCTTCGCCGGCGGCGAGCAGGCGAAAAAGACCGTCAAGGTGCTGGTCGCGGCTCGTGATCTGCCGCGAGGTACGCGGCTGGCGGACGCCGACCTGACCGTCGAGGCCATGCCGGAGTCGTCGCTGCCGCCCGGCGCGCTGCTGGATGGCGACGATGTCGAAGGCCGCTATTTGGCGACCTCCGCCCCAGCCGGCCAGCCCATTCTCGACTCCTATTTCCCGTCGCGCGAAACCGGGGGCATCTCGGCCGCGATTCCGCCCGGACAGCGCGCCGTGTCGCTGCACGTCGAGGAGTACGCCGGGGTCACCGACCTGGTCGAAGCCGGCGATCGCGTCGATATTTTGGTCGCGACGGGCCGCCGCAGCCCAGGGAGCAAGGGCATCAAGCTTTCGACGCTGGTCGAGAACGTCGAAGTGCTCGACACGGGCCGCAGCGCCGACGGCAAGTCGGCCGCGCCGGTGGTCACCGTGCTCATCGACACGGGCGAAGTGGAAAAGGTCAGCCTGGCCGATCAGTCCGGCGCGGTCCGCCTGGCGTTACGCAACCCGATCGATTCCGGCGTCGAGATCGTCGTCGACAAAACCGCCAAAAAGGCGGGCGCCCAGTCGGCGCCGTCCGCGCCGCCGGAATCCTCCAGATCCTCGTCGCTCGCTTCGGCGCGAACCAATTAACCGAGGAGCGCTCCTTTGGTCGTCAACACAGCCCCCCCCGAAAAGCCGCCCGTCGACATCGCCGATTGGATGGATCTGAAGCACACCCTTCACCGCAAGCTGCTCGAACGCATCAATCTCGACCGCCTCGCCGCCATTGACGCGCCGCGCATGCGCCGCGAGGTTCGCGCCGCCGTGGCCGCGCTGGTCGACGAGGAGGATCATGGGCTCGGCGAGCGACAGCGTGAAGCCCTGATCGACGAAGTGCTCAACGAGGTATTCGGCCTCGGCCCGCTGGATCCGCTGCTGCAAGATCCGACGATCTCCGACATCCTGGTGACGACTCCGAACTTGGTCCATGTCGAGCGCAACGGCCGGCTGTCGAAGACGCAAGTCCGCTTCAAAGACAACCAACACCTGATCCGCATCATCCAGAAGATCGTCGGGCAGGCTGGCCGGCGCATCGACGAATCCTCCCCGATGGTCGATTGCCGGCTGCCGGACGGCTCGCGCGTGAACGCGGTCATTCCGCCGATCGCCTTCGAGGGGCCGCTGCTGTCGATCCGCAAGTTTTCCAAGGACGCGCTGCAAGCCGGCGACTTGGTGGAACGCGGGACCCTGAGCCGCGGCATGCTGGAATATCTCGAAAAGGCCGTTCGCGATCGCCGCAATATCCTCATCACCGGCGGAACGGGCTCGGGCAAGACGACGTTGCTCAACGTGCTGTCGGCGTTCATCGGTCCGAACGAGCGCATCGTCACGATCGAGGACACGGCCGAGCTGCAACTGCGTCAAGAGCACGTCGCCAAGATGGAAACGCGGCCGCCCAACGTCGAGGGCGACGGAGCGATCCGCGAGCGGCAACTGGTCATCAATGCCCTGCGCATGCGGCCCGATCGCATCATCCTGGGCGAAGTCCGCGGGGACGAGGCTCTCGACATGCTCCAGGCGATGAACACCGGCCACGACGGTTCGCTCGCGACGATTCACGCCAATAGCTGCATCGACGGCGCGCACCGCCTGGAGATCATGGCGTCGCTGGCCAACTCAAACTTGTCGTCGTCCTCGATTCGCCAGCAGATCGCTTCAGCCATCGACGTGTTCGTGCACGCCTCGCGCCTCAGCGACGGCGCCCGCAAGGTGGTCGAGATCGCGCGCTCCAAGGGGCTCAACCGCGAAGGCGAAGTCGAGCTCGAGGAAGTGTACGTCTTCGACCGGCTCGAGCTCGGCGAAGACGGCGAGGTCCGCGGGGCCTTCCGCCGCGTGGAGGAGCGCTCGACCGAGGCTCAGGGAGACCCCGACTGATGTTTGTCGGTTACGCCGTCATCTGGCTGGTCACCTTCGGCGTCGTCGGCGCGGCGGCGGCGGTCGCTTGGGTCGCGGTTGACCCGGAGGAGCGTCCGCGCGGCGACACCGCGGGCTCCGAGCTGTTGCGAACCGAACGCCTGAGCACGGTTTCGCTGTTGCAGTTGGCGCTCGGTCGGGTGCGCTATGCCGAGAAGGCGGCGAGGCTTCTGAAGGAGGCCGAGCTGGAGTGGTCGGTCGGGCGGCTCGTGATGCTTTCGCTGCTTGGCGGCAGCGCCGTCTTTCTGCTGCTGGCGCGTCTCGACTGGGTTCCGGTGTGGATTGCCTTGCCGATCGGATTGGTCGCCGCCTGGGCGCCGATCGCTTATGTCCGAATGCGCCGCGACCAGCGGCTCACGAAGGCCGAGGAGCAACTGCCCGAAGCCCTGGAGTTCGTTTCTCGCGCTCTGGTCGCCGGCCACTCTCTGCCGATGGCCCTCGAGCTGCTCGGCGAGGAGACCGAGCCGCCGCTGTCGGGCGAGGTGCGCAAGGCGGTCGACGAGTACAACCTTGGGCTGTCGATGGAGCGTGCGCTCGAGAACCTCTCCGAACGCCTGCCGACCGTCGACATCCAGTTCTTCACCTCGGCGATCGCCACGCAGGCGCGCACCGGCGGCAATCTCCACGAGCTGCTCGAAAACCTCGCCGAAACCATACGCGAGCGCGAAACCCTGCGAGGCCGCGTGCGGGCGATGACCGCCAACGGCCGCATCACCGCTGTCGTGCTCAGCTCGATGCCGTTCTTCATCGCCGGGGTGATGTATTTCGTGAACGAAGACTACCTCGGGATCTTGCTCAACCATCCGTTCGGCAAAATGCTCGTTTTGCTCGCGTTGTGCGCTCAGGCGCTGGCGTTTTTCGTGATTCGGAAGCTGGTCGACATCAAGTTCTGACGATGCTGTACCTAATCCTGGCGACGATCTTTGTGAGCGTGCTGGCGGCGGTCGCCTGGGCCGCACGCCGCTACATCGGCGAGCCGGCTTCCGCCGCGGCGGGCGGATCGTCCTCCGCGCAAGCCTTCGAGGAGGTCGAGTACGAAGGCCCGTCATTGCCGGGTTGGATCGAAGGTCTCTCCTGGCTGGGCGAGCGCGTGCCGCTCGGCGGCGACGACCGCCGCGCCATCTCACCCCGCCTGGCGGCGGCGGGGTTTCGGCAAGAGTGGGCCGCGGAGGTCTTTTACGGCGCCAAGGCCGTTGGCATGGTCGCGCCGCCCGCCATTCTGCTGTTCGTCTGCCTCTTGTCCGGCTCCGACGCCGTCTCGGTGCTGCTGGTGTGCCTGTTCGGCTCCTATTTGGGCCTTACCGCCCCGGATCGCTATCTGCGCCGGCGCACCGCCAAGCGACGCGAGCAACTGCGCCGCGGTCTGCCGGATTTCCTGGACTTGCTCGTGCTTGCGGTGGAGAGCGGCCTCTCGCTCGACCAGGCTGTTGCGAACACCGCCAAGGACCTCGCTCGCACGCATCCGGCGCTGGCGGATGAATTTTCCGTGATGACCCGCGAAATCATGGCCGGCACCGAGCGAGCCGAAGCCCTGAGGCACCTCGGAACGCGGTCCAAAGAGCCCGAAATCCGCAAGCTGGCCTCGATGCTCATTCAGACCGACCGCTTCGGCTCCAGCGTTTCCAAGGTCCTGCGCACGCAGGCCCGCTATATGCGCATCAAGCGCCGGCAACGCGCCGAAGAAGAGGCTCACAAGGTCGGCGTGAAGATCATCTTCCCGGTCTTCTTGCTCATCATGCCTGCCGTGTTCCTAATCACCGCCGGCCCGGCGGTCATCTTGCTGCTGGGCAACTTGGACCGCATGAGCAGCTCCTTCTAAGTCGGTTCGCGGGCTAAGTCTGTTCTCGGGGAGCGGACGGGACTCCGGGACTAACGATAGCGCTCCCGTCCGCCTTTTCCCCTAGGGAGCCCTCGGGGCATTTCCCCGCTCAGGTGAGCGGTTTCGGATATGGCCCGCCTTATGTCCGTCGTCCTACAAGGGTATACAAGGGCGAGCAGGAGCTCTTTAAGAAGGCGGACTTCCCGACTCAATGTCAGCAAAAACGATTCTTTGCGTTGATGATAGTCCGACCCAACTGCGCTCCATGCTGCAGGCGCTCGAGGGTTCCGGGTACACCATCTTGACCGCGACCGACGGAGAAGAGGCCTTGGCCAAAGTGGCGGAAACGACGCCGGACCTAGTGCTTCTCGATGTCGTGCTGCCTGGGCGTAACGGCTATCAGGTCTGCCGCGAGCTCAAGAACATGCCCGGCACGCGGGACATCAAGGTGGTTCTCGTGAGCAGCAAGTCGCAGGACTTCGACCTGTACTGGGGCATGCGGCAGGGCGCGGACGCCTACTTGACCAAACCTTTCGAAGCCGAGCAGCTCCGCAATCGCGTAGCCGAGCAGCTTGCCTCCATAGGACGGCGGATGTGAAACCGGTTGGGAAAAGCCTAAGGAAGATGCGGCCCGGCCCTTTCAGCCGGGCGGCATCGCCGCGCTCGGGAGAGGCCGCCCTGAAGACGCCGGCGACACCGCATTCGGACGCTCCGGACGCGGCCGAGGAAGGAAGCGGACGCGGCCAATGGCCTGAAGGTTCTCTCATCCTCCAAGGCCCGAAGGGCACGGCGCATATCGTTTTTCGCCTGCTCGACCGCCGCTATGCGGTCGCGGTCGGCAAAGTCATCGAGCTGGATCGTCTGCCCCCGTACACGCCCGTGCCGAACACTCCGACTTTCGTTCTGGGCGTCACCAACGTTCGCGGCGACGTGCTGCCGGTCGTCGACCTGCGAACGTTGCTCGCCGGCAACGAGGCGAACCGCTCGGAAACGGCTCGGCTGCTGACCATCCGGAACTCCGCGGGCGATTCTCAAACGGGACTCGTCGTCGATTCGCTGCAGGGCATGCGCGCGGTCGAGCCGACCGCCGTTCGGCCGTCCCTGGACGACGGCCCCGATTCTCCGCTGGTCAGCGGACTGTTCGATGACAAGGAAGGCGAGATTCGCATATTCGACGTCGATCGCTTCTTCGACTTCGATCCCATCAAGGCGCTCGGTGCGGGATAAAGGGCGCAAAAACGGACAAGTGACAGGAGCGGCAGAACTCGAGGAAGAAGGACAGATGGCATCACTGAGGGATTTGAAAATCGGTCAAAAGCTGGCGCTCATCGTCTTGATGATGAGCGTCCCGATCGCCGTGCTGGTGTGGCTGTTCATCGACGCCCGCAACGTGCAGATCGAAGCGGCGCAACGCGAGATGCAAGGCGTGGAATACTTGCGGCCGTTGCGCGGCATGCTCGAGATGCTCCCCGAGCATCGCGCCGAATCGCACATGCTTCTGTTAGGCGACGCGAAGGTGTCCTCGGACTTGCGCGACCTGCAGCCGCGCATCGACGCGCTCCTGCCGCAAGTCGACAATATCGACCGCGTCTACGGCGGTGAGTTCGGCACCAGCCAGCTCTGGGATCACGTCAAGCAGCAATGGCGAGACATCGAAGCCAACGTCGATTCGCTCAGCCCAGAGGAAAGCTTCCAACGCCACAGCGACCTGATCAACGACGTCACCTCCCTGATGCGCATGGTGGGCGACCAGGCGGGCTTGGTGCTCGATCCCGAGCTCGATACGCACTTTCTCGTCGAGGCTTCGGTCTCGCGCTTGCCGCGCTTGATCGAGACCGTGGGCGTCGTCCAAGCTATCGGCGGCGACATGTTCGAACGCCGCACCTCCGTCGCCGATGCGGTCCAAAGCGGCATCGACGGCGAGAACGGCGTCAACCTCGACTCGCGGCAGACTCTCAACCGCCTGATCGGACAGATCGAAACCGAAACCGCCGAGCTGCAGCGCGGCGTCAAGGCGGCCTACGCCGCCAACTCCGAGCTCGAAGGTCAGCTCCGCGGCGCCTTTTCCGGCGCGTTCGAGCGTTCTTCGAAGTTCGTCGACGCGGCGTCGCAGCTCATCATCGATCCGACTCGCCGCACCACCGGCAAAGACACCGAAAGGCTTGACGCCGCCGCCGCGGGAGCGACCGAAGGCCTGCTCGCCGCCTATGATTCCGCCCTGTCGGAGCTCAACCGCCTGCTCGACGAACGCGTGACTCGTCTGACGGCCGAGAAGTATTTACAGCTCTCGGCGGCCACGTTCATCTTGGCCTTCGCGGTTGTTCTGATTCTGTTCCTGAACCGCACGGTGACGATCCAGATCGGCGAGATCAACGGTTTGCTCTCGCGCATCGGCGTCGGCGACCTCACCGCCCGCGCGCGCGTCCGCAGCGGCGACGAGCTGGGGCAGATGACCCAGGCCCTCAACCGCATGCTCGACAACACGCTCACCCTCGTACAGTCGTCGGAGGAGCGTGACCGCATCCAGCAGAGCATTCACAAGCTGCTCGACGAGATCGCCGGCGTGGCGGAAGGCGACCTGACTCAGGAAGCCGAAGTCACGGCCGAAATCACCGGCGCCATCGCCGACTCGTTCAACTACATGATCGGCGAGCTTCGCACGGTCATCGCCCAAGTGCAGCAGACGACGCTGCAAGTCAGCGCCGCCGCCAACCAGATCCAAGGCACGGCCGAAAAGCTCGCCGAAGGCTCCGAGGAGCAGTCGAGCGACGTCATTGCCGCCAGCATGGCCGTTGACCAGATGGCTTCGGCCATCCAGCAAGTCTCCGACAGCGCCTCGAAAGCCGCGGGCGTCGCCGCACTGGCCTTGGCTAACGCTCAGAGCGGCGCCGAGACGGTCACCAAGACCATGCAGGGCATGGAATCCATCCGCAAGCAGGTGCAGGAAACGTCCAAGCGCATCAAGCGCCTGGGAGAGAGCTCGCAAGAGATCGGCGAGATCTCCGAGCTCATCGGCGAGTTGGCCGACCGCACGAGCATGCTTGCCATGAACGCCTCCATTCAGGCATCAATGGCCGGAGAGTCGGGCCGCGGCTTCGCCGTCGTCGCTCAGGAAGTCGAAGGTCTAGCCGAGCAAGCGACCGAAGCCACCAAGCGGATTGGGTCGCTGATCGCGGCGATCCAAGAAGACATGACCGAGGCGGTCGCGGCGATGGAAGACACCACCAAGGAAGTCGTCGACGGTTCGGGCATGGCCAACGAGGCCGGTCAAAGCCTCGAGAAGATCGAAACCGTCTCGCAAAAGCTCGCCGAGCTGATCCAACAGATCTCTCAAGCTTCCGAGCAACAGGCGCGCGGATCGGAAGGCGTCGCTCGCGCCATGAGCGGCATTTCGTCGGTCCAACGCGACACGGCCTCCGGAGCTCGCGACGCCGCGACGTCCATTCGCAACATGGCGGCGTTGGCCGATGAGCTGCGTCACTCGGTCAGCCGCTTCAAGATTCCCGTGCGCGCAATGCACCATCGTTGAGAGAACCCGAGAGGCATGGAGTTACGCCAATGGGTTCCCACGTAGACGACACAGGCCTCCGCAGCTTCCAACAGGAAGTTCGCGAGTGCCTGCCCAAGATCCGCGAGCGACTCGCCGAGCTCGAGCAATCGCCCGAGAGCCGCCAGGCTCTGCTCGACGCGCAGCGCCTGGTGCAAACCGTCAGCAACGCGGCGTCGATGCTCGGCTTGGCCAAAGTCTGCGAATCGGCGAATGCGATTGACGAGTTCTTGAGCGGAGCCGCCGAAGCCGGGGCGCCCGTGGATGCGGAGACCGCGGCATCGCTGTCCGGCGTCATCGACGAGATCGAATCGCAAGTCCCGGCGCCCGAGGACGCGGACCAAGATTCCGACAGTATCGCGGTCGCAGACGACGGTCTGGACCTTCCACCGGATCTCGACCTCGGCTTCGAGCTCGAACCGGCCGACGACCTTCAACCTGAGTCAGTGTCAGCCTTCGAGCCGGACGAGCCGACTTCCGGCGAATTCCTCGAAGTCTTCCAGGAGGAAGCTCAAGAGCATCTGGCTTCCATCAACGAAGCTCTGCGCGACCTCGAAGCCGATCCCGAAAACCAAGAACAAATTCTCGAGCTCCGCCGCGCCATGCACACGCTCAAAGGCGCCGCCGGAACCATCGGCCTGCGCTCGGCCCAGCGCGCCGCGCACCACTCCGAAGACTTGCTCGACCGCATCGCCGAGGGGCAAGCCAGCTTCGATCCGCAATACATTCCGTTGTTCTACGCCACTGCCGATGTCATCAACGACATCGCCGAGGCCGGCGGGGCCGACGATCGCGCCCTGGCCCAGGTGGCGGAAATCACCGCTCTGTTCGGCGCTCTCGCCCACAACGGCGCGCCGGCCGAGGCTCCGCCGCCCGTATTTGAAGATCTCGAGCCCGCTGCGCCCGAGCTGGACGCCGCCGCGCCTCGACCGGATCAGGGCCTCGCCGAACTGGCCGCTCCCGACGACCTCACCGCGGCGCCCGAGATCGTGGACGATCTCGAACAGGATGATCCCGCCGGCGGCGAGCTGCTCGAGACGTTCCAAGAGGAAGCCGCCGAGCACGTCACGTTGATCGCGGGCTTCCTGCGTGACCTCGAACGCGACCCGGGCCATGCCGACTTGCTGCAAGAGCTGCGGCGGTCGATGCATACGCTCAAGGGGGCGGCCGGCATGGTCGGTCTGCGCTCGGCGCAGCGCGTCGCGCACCATTCCGAAGACCTGCTTGACCGTACCGTCGATTCCGGCGGCGCCCTCGATCCGGAAGTCTTCCCGCTTCTGTTTGAGACCGCCGACGTGATCGAAGACATCGCTCGCGCCGGTTTTGCCGACGCTGGCGCGCGCGCCAAGGTCCTCTCGCTCACCTCGCGCTTCGCCGTCTTCTTGAAGGCGCATGAAGCGCCCCTGCCTGTCGCGGCCTCCGACGCGCCGAAGATTACGGCCGATGACGTGCCGGCTGACTCGGTGGCGGATGCGGAACTGTTGGAAGTCTTCCAGGAGGAGACGGAAGAAAACCTGACGATGATCGACGAGCGCTTGGCCGCGCTCGCAGGCGATCCGTCGTCGCACCCCGACCAAAAAGAGCTGCGCCGCGCCATGCATACGCTCAAGGGCGCCGGCGGCATGGTCGGTCTGCATTCTGTTCACTGGATCGCCAAGAAGGGCGAGTACCTGATGAACGACCTGCTCGAGCGGGGCGGCGCGCTGGCCGGCGACAAGGCGAAGCTGCTCGCGGAGACGGCTCGCGTCATCGGCGAAATCGCGCTAAACGGGGCGGCGACCGACGATCACCGCGAAGCGATCGCCGCGCTGGCCGAATGCTACGAAACGATGCCGCAGGCGATGGCGCCCGGCAAAGCGAAGGCCGCGCCGGCAGCCGCGCCGCCGCCCGCCGCCGAAGCTCCCAAGCCGAAGCCCGCGGTCGCCGCGCCGCCCGCGCCAAAGCCGGCCCCCAAAGCGGCTCCCCCGCCCGCGCCGCCCAAGCCGCAGCCGCGTCCCGCGGCCGCTGAAACGACGCACGGCAAGTCGTCTTCCGGCCAGTACGCCCGCGTTCCGCTGGAACGGGTCGAAGAATTGGTCCGCCTCGTGAGCGAGCTGATCGTCAGCCGCTCGGCATTCGAGCAGCACTACCGGCAATTCGCGCACGAGGGAGGCGAACTGCGCCTGAGCGCCGAGCGTCTCAAGCGCCTCTCGATCAAGCTCGAGAACGACTACGCGATCAAAGCCATGTCCGGGGCCTCCGGAGGTCAAGCGCTGTTCGCCTCAGCCGCGGGCGCTTCCGCCGACAGCTTCGACGAGCTCGAGTTCGACCGCTACAGCGAGTTCCATTTACTGTCGCGCGACTTCACCGAGACCGCCTCCGACGTCACGACCGCCGGCGGCGAGCTGAAGAACGTCACCGGCGATTTCCAAGCCTCGCTGGCGCGGCTGAGCCGGCTGACCAGCGAAGTGCAAGACGGCCTCATGCGTCTGCGCATGGCGCCCTTCTCATCGCTCGAGAATCGCCTGCATCGGACTGTTCGCGTGGCCGCTCAGGCGACCGGCAAGAACGTGCGCCTCGAGATCGAGGGCAGCGACGTCGAACTCGACAAGACCGTGCTCGAGGAGATGACCGGGCCGTTCGAGCATCTGCTGCGCAACGCCGTCGATCACGGCATCGAGTCGGCCGAAGAGCGAGCCGCGTGCGGCAAGCCGGAGCAAGGCTCCGTCGTCGTGCGAGCTTATCTCGAAGGCGCCCGCGCCATGATCGAGATCAGCGACGACGGCGGCGGCCTCGACGCCGAGATGCTGCGCCAGAAAGCGATCGAGCGCGGCATTTACTCCGACGGCCAAGCCGCCGAGCTGACCGAGGAGGAAGCCTACGAGCTCATCTTCCATCCCGGCTTCAGCACCGCCAAGACCGTCAGCCAGGTTTCAGGCCGCGGAGTCGGCATGGACGTCGTGCGCTCGACGATCCACAGCCTCAACGGCTCGATGCTGATTCGTTCGAAGCAGGGCCAAGGCACGACCTTCGAGATCCGCCTGCCGACCACGCTGGCGGTCGCCCGCGTGGTGATGGTCGAGGCCAACCGGCAGATCTTCGCCGCGCCCGTTCACGCCATCCGCCACGTGCTGCGCCTGCTGCCCGAGCAGATCGAAGACGTCGACGGCGGCGAGGTCGTCTATTACGAGGGACGCCGCCTGCGCGCGGTCCGCCTGGCGGACGCCCTGAACCTGCCGGGCGAGCCGGATCCGGATGTCGAACGTCCGGCGGCGCTGATCGTCGAGGCCGGCGAACGCTCGTTCGTGATCTTGGCTGATCGGCTTCACGAGGCCAGCGAGGTGGTCGTCAAGAGCCTGGGAGTTTTGCGCAAGGTTCACGGCATCAACGCCGCAACGATCGCCGGCGACGGCTCGGTGGTTCTGATCCTCAACCCCACGCAGCTCGCCGAAAAGCCGCCGCAAGAGTACACGATTCACGGCCGCGACGTGGCGGCCGAGGCTGCGGCGCCGCAGCTCGAGGTGCTCGTCGTCGACGACTCGCTCAGCGTGCGCCGCGTCGTCACCAAGGTGCTCGAGAACGCCGGCTGGAAGCCGATCCAAGCGCGCGACGGCGTCGAAGCGCTCGAGACGCTGCAGAAGCTGGGGCGCACCCCCGACGCCGTGTTGCTCGACGTCGAGATGCCGCGCATGGACGGCTACGAGCTGACCGCCGAGATCCGCGGCAAGGATCAATACAACAACCTGCCGCTGATCATGCTCACCTCCCGCGCGGGCCAAAAGCATCGCGACCGCGCCAAGGAGCTCGGCGTCAACGACTATCTGGTGAAACCCTTCCAAGAGGAAGCCCTGCTGGGGGCGATTCAACGCGCGGTCCACGCCGCGAGAGCGAACAAGTAGCGCGCCGCCGCGGCTAACCAACGCCTGGGTTGGTAGTCTGTCAACGCCATGCAATTGTTCGTCTTGCGCCACGCCATCGCCGAGGACGCCGCCCCCGGGCAGCCGGATTCCGAGCGTAGATTGACCGATCCGGGCCGCGCGAAGCTGCGGAAAGTGCTGCGGCGCGCGCGCGAAGCCGGCCTGGCGCCGGATGTCGTGGTAAGCAGCCCCTACGTGCGAGCTCGGCAGACAGCGGAAATCGCCGTCGACGAGCTGCAATTCGCGTCCCCGATCTCGACCTCGGACAACCTGACGCCGCACGCCAACCTATTCGAGCTGTGGAACGAGCTACGAACGCTGAGCGCCGCGCAGGTGCTGATCATCGGACACAATCCGCTGTTCGGTGAACTGGTCGCCTGGTTGATCGGGGCGCCGGGATACGGCGTCGAGATGAAGAAAGCGGGCCTGGCTTGCCTCGAGGTTCACGGGACGGGTCCGCAGCCGCGGGCGACGTTGACTTGGCTGTTGACCCCCAAGTCGGCGGGATAGTCAGGTTTTACTCGGGGAAGCAAGGCGATCGCGTAGAAATTCCAGGCTTTGTGCCCGGTACAGGTGCTTGCGAGGCCATTTTAGCCAGTGGCCAGCGAATTGCAGGCTGCCGAACCTTATGGCAAATAGTCCTCAAACCCCCTCGCCGTTGCCGGGAGCCGACGGCGCGCAGCGCGGTTATATCGGAAAGACAATCCTGATCGACGGTTCGATCACGGGTTCAGGCGATCTCGTTGTGGACGGCCGGGTCAAGGGCAGCATCTCCCTCGAATCAAACAGCTTGACGGTCGGCCCGGACGGCCAGATCGACGCCGAGATCCAAGCCCGCGACGTCAAGATCCAAGGCAAAGTGAGCGGCAACGTGACCGCTCGCGACCGGGTTGAGATTGCGAAGACCGGTTCAGTAGAGGGTGAAGTGACGACCTCTCGGATCGCCGTCGAGGACGGGGCCGTCTTCCGGGGAAGCGTCAACATCGCGACGCCGCAAGGCTCGCCGGGCAAGTCCTAGACGCAGTCCTGTTCCCGTTAGCGCACGACTCCGACGGAGAGGATCTTCGACGTCAGCACGCTGCGGCCCGACGGGTCCACAAACTGAAGCTGCATGCCCGGCGCGACGTAACACTCGTTGAGCGACCGGTCGAGCCACTGCGTGCCCCTGAGCTGCACGCGAACCGGGCGAGGGCAGTATTTCGGATGGCCGCTGATCTCCGCCGCACCTTTCCCCAGATGGCGGAGGCGGTAGACGCTGTTCGCGGTGCGCGCCTCGATCTCGGTCCCCTCGGGCGTGCTTTCGATAAAGACTCCCACGCTGGCTCCGCCGTTCGTAGCTCCCAAATTTCGGGGCACCAAGGCTCCGAATTCATCCTTGGTTTCGCCGCTGACGAGCGTGATGCCGGCCAGCCCGGACATAATGGACGTGCGCGCCTCGGGTTGTGACATGCCTTGGGCAATCATACTCCGAAACAAGTGTGTTCGGAAGCGGGCGAGGACGATCAAAGCTCGATGCGGATTCTCATCACGACGTGGCGCATGGACGAGTTTGCGGGCACGTCCTTGTATGTTCGTGAGCTGGCGCTCGAGCTGCACAAGCGCGGACACTCGCCCGCCGTCTACAGCCCGCAGTTGGGTGACATGGCGAAGCCGCTCGTCGAGGCGGGAATCCCCGTCGAAGAGCGGATCGCGTCGCTCGGTGATTTCGAGCCGGAGATTATCCACGCGCAGCATCACCTGGAGGCCTTGACGGCGTTGCTGAGCTTTCCTGGCGCGCCCGCGGTATTCCTGAGCCACGGAGCCTTTCCGTCGCAGGAGTTCCCTCTCGCCTTCCCCCGCATCTTGCGCTATCTGGCTGTTTCGGAGACGGCCCGCGAGCGAGCGTCGACCGCGTTGGGAATGCCGGCCGCTTCGATCGAGCTTTGCCGGAATTGGGTGAACCTGGAGCGCTTCACGCCGCGGGGCCCGCTGCCCGAGCGGCCTCGGCGAGCGCTCATGTTGGGAAACAATTTCACCGAGGGCAACGGAGTGGCGATGCTGCGCGCGGTTTGCCGCCGCCACGGCCTCGATCTCGATGCACGCGGCATGGGCGTAAACCACGTGGCGGAAGCGCCCGAGACGATATTGCCGGACTACGACCTGGTCTTCGCGCTGGGAAAGGCGGCGATCGAGGCGATGGCGGTCGGCTGCGGCGTTATTCTGTGCCACCCGAGCGGCGTGGGGCCGTTGGTGACCCGCGACAATCTGGAACCGTTGCGGGCGATGAACTTTGGAACCGGGGCGCTCGAGGAACCCCTCGGAGCGGAGGCGGTCTCGACCAGAATTCGCTCCTTCAGCGCCGCAGCGGCGGCGCAAGCCGCGCATCAAGTCCGGGCGACGACTTCGCTGGAACAGGCAGTCGATCGCCTGCTCGAGATCTACTGCGAAGTGCGCTGCCAATTCAGCCGAAACCAAGTCCGGGACGCCGCTCGAGAATTGGACGCCGCGGCGCGCTTTCTCGCCGAGCAGGGCCCCGAGTTGCTGATGCACCGCGACACGCCGCGCCGACTCGAAGCCTGGGACCCTAGCCGCGACGAATTGGAGCGGCGCGTTCGTGAGATGGAAGCTTCCCTGACTTGGAAAGCGGGACGCGCCTTCTCGCGCATCCCGCTGCTGAAAGCGCTGCTGTCCAAGCTGTCCGCTTAGAAGCGTGGGGGCCGGACTCCATCGCCCGGCAAAAGATCTAGGGAATACTCGCCGGCCAGGAAGTTGAGCCGCTCCCGCAGCGCCCGCCAGTCGTCCTCGAGCCGCTGGCTGAAGCGATGACTCAACATGGCTTTGTTGATGTCATACGCCATCGACATTGCATCCTGTAATTCCTCGCGCAGCTCTTCGTCGTCACCCTCTTTGGCTTCGTCGGAGACGTCGTCCAACTTCGAACGAAGCTTCTCGGCTCGCTCATCGAGCCGATCCTCGGCGTCGAGGCCGTCGAGGATGCTCTTGTCGAGCTCGTGATCGAAGCGGTCCTCGAAGCGCTTGGCGAGGTCCTCCGCCTGTTTGGCCGCGGTCTTGGTCTGTTCAAAGTCGATGCGCGGCGCCGCGAGCAATCCGGCGGCCGCCGCCAGACACCCGATCGCCAAGAGAAGCCTGCCGGTTTTAGTGAAATCGTGCATGATTGCCTCCGTTGGGCGCTGGCCTGCAGATCACCCGAAAACCGGGAGAGTTACACGTCGAGAGGCTCTCGCGGGGTCCTGCGCTTCCACAACAGAACGGCCACGGCGGCGACCGGCGCGGCCAAAAAGGCTCCCAGCGGGCCGAACAGCACGCCCCCCAGCAGCACGGCGAAAAACACCAGCGCAGGGTGCAGGCTGAGTTTGCGGCCCAGGATGCGGGGCGTCAGATAGAACGTCTCCAGAAGTTGGCCGCCCGCCAGGATGAGCCAAACCCAAAGCATGCCGGCGCCCGTCATGCCGCCGAGCGCGGCGATCAGCGTCACCGCCAGAGCGCCCGCCACGAAGCCGAAGTAGGGAATCAGCGACAGGGTTCCGACCAACAGCCCGCCCAGCCACCACAGCGGCATGTGCACGGCGTAGAACGCGACTGCATGCACGACGCCCAGGATCGCGGCGATGATCAGCCGCGCCCGGAAGAAGTGTCCCAGCGTGCGGAATACCTCGCCGGTCGCCTCGCGAACCTCAGCCGTCCAGGAGGTTTGCGCCATCCGCCTAGTAGGATTGCACGCCTTGTTGACGGGTTACGACGCTATTGCCGAGGTTCACAGTCGCCTGCGACACTGAAGCAAGCCCGTATGATCAATTCCGCGCAGGCCAGGACGTCCGCAGATCTGATCGCACTCGAAGACCGCTTCGGGGCCCACAACTACCATCCGCTTGACGTGGTCGTCGAGCGCGCCGAGGGCGCGTGGGTGTACGGCGTCGACGGCGAGCGCTACATGGACTGCCTAAGCGCGTACTCGGCCGTGAACCAGGGGCATTGCCACCCGCGCATTTTGGCGGCGCTCAAAGAACAAGCCGCGCGCGTGACGCTGACCTCGCGGGCGTTCCGCAACGACCAATTGCCGCTGTTCTGCAAGGACGTTACCGAGCTCTGCGGGCTCGACGTCGCCCTGCCGATGAACACCGGCGCCGAGGCCGTCGAGACGGCGATCAAGGCGGCTCGGCGGTGGGGATACCGCATTAAGGGAATACCTCGAGATCAGGCTGTAATCCTCACATTTCAAAATAACTTCCACGGTCGGACGACGACCATCGTGGGCTTCTCTTCGGAGTGCGGAAGCCGCGTGGACTTCGGCCCTTTCACGCCCGGCTTTGAGTCCCTGCCCTACGGCGACATCGATGCTCTCGAGCACGCGATGGGTCCCAACGTAGCCGCCGTGCTGATCGAGCCGATTCAGTGCGAGGCCGGCATCATCATACCGCCGGCGGGATACCTCAAACAGGTGGAAGAGCTTTGCCGCCGTCACCACGTCCTGCTAATCCTAGACGAGATCCAGACCGGGCTCGGGCGGACGGGTAAGATGTTTTGCGCCGAGCATGAAGACGTGCGGCCGGACGCCTTCATCCTGGGCAAAGCGCTTTCGGGCGGTTTCTACCCCGTCTCGGCGCTGGTGGGGACGAGCGAGCTGATGTCTGTGTTCGACCCCGGCAGCCACGGCTCGACCTACGGCGGCAATCCACTCGGCTGCGCGGTAGCCCGGGAGGCGCTGGCGGTGCTGCGGGACGAGGGGCTGGTCGAGCGCTCGGCCGAGCTGGGCGAGTGGTTTCTGGGCGAGCTGCGCAAGATCGAGCATCCCGAGATCAAGGCGGTCCGCGGAAAAGGTTTGTTGGCGGGTGTCGAATTGACGGTTCCCGCGCGTCGGTATTGTGAACGGCTGAAAGAGCTGGGTCTGCTGTGCAAGGAGACCCACGATTTCGTGATTCGCTTCGCGCCGCCCCTCGTCGTCACGCACGACGAACTAGAATGGGCGGTCGGAAGGATTCGTGAAGCCTTCCAGCAGTAATTCCATACCGACCGAACAGGAGACATTCGATATGCCTAGCGTTGCGGACGTCGCAAACGATCTTACTTCCCTCTGCAGACAAGGCAAGTTTTTCGAGGCCGTGGACCAGCTCTACTCCGACGACATCGTCAGCATCGAGCCAGTCGGCTCCCCCGAAATGCCGGCCCGGCAAGAAGGCATCGAGGCCATCAAAGGCAAGAACAAGTGGTGGGCCGAGAACCATGAGATCCACGAAGTTCGCGTGGACGGCCCGTTTGTGGGCGACGGCGAATTCGCGGTGCGGTACTACCTGGCCGTCACGCCGAAGTTCACCGGTCAGCGCATGGAAATGACGGAGATGGCGCTGTACACGGTAAAGGACGGCAAGATCTCGCAGGAAGAGTTCTACTACAACGTGCCGGGCGCCTAGGCGCGGCTTCCGGTCCGAATCTCCACGACCGCAGCCGGAGATTGTCTCTGGCCGCGGTCGCCTCGATAACCTAACAGGCAATGGCCACACGCGCACTCGCCCTGCTTGGCCGGCCGATTCGATGGCGAGCGCTGCTGCACTACACCGGCCTTCTGACCGGTCCGCTGGCGATCATGGGCGGCGTAGCGGCTGTCGCGGCGCTGCTTTATGGGGCGCCGAACGCCGCGATTCGCTACGCCGCGATTGCGGCCGCCGCCGGCGCGATCGGCTACGCGCTCGCGAAAGTCAAATTTGAGAGCAAGGACCTGCGTCTGAACGAGAGCCTGGCCGTCACGGCGCTGGCTTTCGTCGTCGCGGCTGCGATGTTCACGTGGCCGTTCGCCGCGTCCGGCGCGCCCTGGGTCGACGCGCTTTTCGAGTCCGTCTCAGCGGTCACCACAACGGGGCTTTCCACGCTCGGGCCGCCGGCAACCCTGCCCGGCCACTTGTTGTTTGCGCGCTCGTGGGGCCAGTGGTACGGCGGCCTGATGATCATGGTGTTGGCGCTTGGGCTGCTGCTCGGTCCGGGACGAGCGGCGAAGCGGCTGGCCGCGCAGCAAATGTCGTCCGATGAAGTGCTGTCCGGCTCCCGCAAGCGAGCGCGCGACATGTTGGGCGTCTACGGCGCGCTCACGCTGGCGGGCTTCGCGGCGCTCTGGATCCAGGGCGTGTCTCCGTCTGATGCCCTGATCGTCGTGATGTCGAGCGTTTCGACCGGCGGCTTCTCGAGCCGCGACGGTGGCCTCATGGCGCTGGGCGGATGGCCTGTGCCTGCAACTCTGCTCGTCATTTTCATGTTGGGCGCGATCTCGTTCCCGCTGCAAAGTCAAATCTGGAAGCGAGGACCGGGCGTGCTTTGGCGCGACACGGAAGTCCGCACATTGCTCCTGCTTTGGGGAATCGTGACCGCGGCGTTGATCGCGACTCTGTCGGCGGCGGCCAAGCTCGGTTGGCGCGAGATTATCTGGCAAGCGCCTTTTCTCGCCGCTTCGGCGCAGTCGACGACGGGCTACGCCACTCTCGACGTGGCGGGCCTCGACGCGGCTTCGAAACTCGTGTTGATCGCTTCGATGGCGATCGGCGGCGACATCGGATCGACCGCCGGTGGGTTCAAGATCTTCCGCTTTCTGATCATGACGCGGCTCGTCGGCAAGCTCTTCGCCCGCACGGCGCTGCCGCCCCACGCTGTGACGCCGACGAAGGTGTCGGGCGCGGCGCTTGAAGAAGGCGAGAGCGATCGAGCGGTCGCGGTCGTGCTGCTCTACGGGGCGGTCACCGGGCTGTCGTGGCTGCCGTTTCTGGCGTACGGACTCGAGCCGCTTAACTCTCTGTTTGACGTGGTCTCGGCGCTGGGGACTGTGGGGCTCTCGGCCGGCGTCACCGGTCCGGGATTGCCCTCTCCGTTGAAGCTGGTATTGTGCCTAGACATGCTGATGGGTCGCGTTGAGATCGTCGCGTTGCTGATCCTGTTTTATCGACCGTCGTGGATTTCCCCGAGGAATTCCGCATGAGGGCCGTCCTGACCGGCGCCGGTCCGCTGGCTCGCATGACGGCTGAGATTCTCGTTCGACGCGGCGACGACGTCGTCATCATCGAAAAGGATCGTGAAGTGATCGACGAGCTTCAGGACCAGCTCGATTGCGCGTTCATTCACGGGGACGGCGCGCGGCCTCAGATCCTGAAAGAGACCGGGCCATCGGAAGACGCGGTCTTGTTTTGTCTGACCGACAACGACCAGTCGAACATCCTGGCGAGTCTGGTTGGACGTTCCCTGGGATTCGGACGGGTCTTCACAAAAGTCGAAAATTCCGAGTTCGAGCACATCTGCGCCGAGCTGTCGCTGGAGGACACGATCGTTCCGGACCGCTACGTGGCGCAAATCTTGGCCGGCATCGCCAAAGGCTCCAGCCCGCTCGAGTTCTCCAGCTTCTTCAAGCTGGGCGTCCAAGCCTTCTCGTTTGTCGCGACGAAAGACGAAGCAGGCCCGATCGAAGAACTCGCCCTCCCGGAACGAAGTGAAGTCATCTGCATCTACCGAAAGGAGAAGGCGCTATTGGGCGTCGGCGAGCCCGAGATCGAATCGGGCGATGAGGTCGTGCTGATCGCGCACGAAGACGTCATGGGAGAGTTGAGGGAGCGTTGGGGGAAGAGCAGCAAGAAAGAAGCCGGAAAGAAGCTGAGCTCCACCGAAAACGGGGAAGACGAGCAGTGAACGCGCCTTCCCCGATCTTGGCTGCTACTTCCGCTCGAGGTTAGCGAGATCGGCGCTCGTACGGTCGCCGTCTCTTGGTGCGACCACACCGCCGGGGTTCCTGCCGCCTTCCGGATTCTTGATTCCGCCGGGCGTATCGACTTGCTGGGCGGTCTGATAAGCGTCGATCAGGATTCCGCAAGCCAGTTTGTTGTAGAAGGCGGACTCGCCGACCTCGCCGGCGCGGATCGAAGAGTTGATCACCAGCCCGGCTTCGACGTTGTCGGGAAATTTGATGACGCAAGCGTGCGACTCGCGGCTCGTGTCCACGTCTCCCCAGACCGTGACGCCGTTGAGCGGGAATGCGACGCTCGCCGAGGAGCTCGAATAGTAGTCGCCGCCGTGCCAAAAGATCCCTTCCTTACCGCTGCCGTTGGAGCCGCTGCTCCACCCCAACAGGTATTGATCCATCAGGTCGCGTGAGGCGACGGACAGGATCTCTTGGTCGGCGGGCAGCCATTCCGGATGGCTCAAGTAGGTCGCGAATTTTGCGATATCGACCGACGACAGGTGCCACGCGACCGGCCCACAGGCGTAGAACATCGACGTCTCGCCCCAGCTCGTCTTCGGAGGCGCCATCGGGTAGCGCGCGTCGTAGTAGTGCGGCAGGTCGTCTTGGTCTGGGGCGAAGCAGTTCGCCTGCACTCCAAGCGGCTCCCACACGTGAATCTTCACGTAGGCGCTGTACAGCGCGGACGTGCCGAGGTCCAACAAATCGTAACCGGTGATCGACGGCTCGATCGCCTGCCACAGCTTCGGAATGATGATGCGAAATAGACCGAAGTTAGCGTTCTTGTAGCAGTAGACGCCGAAATAATCGCCGGGGTCGGCGGACGCTCCCGGCGCGTAGGCGCCGTCGTCTTGCTTCGAGGCGCACCCGGTGTCCTTCCAATCGGGGGCGATGCCGTATTCGACGAGCAGCTTGAGGCCGTCGTAGCCGTTGACGCTGACGCCTTCGAATTCGGGTTCGCTGCTGACGTATTTAGAGACGCTTTGCTGCACTCCGGATCGATGCGTGAGCAGGTCGATGAAACGCAAACTCCCAGCGCCCGAGAAGCCGTACCCTTTGACCCAGTCGTCGGGGAGCCAGGGGCCGACTTGGTCGAACACGGAAAGGTTGTTGGCTTCCAGCAGTTGCAGCACGGCGATGGCGGTCACTGTTTTCGACACGCTGGCGACGTGGATCTGCGTAGCGGTCGTGAAGGCCTGCCCGGCCTTGCGGATGCCGCCGGCTTGGGATGCGGCGAGCTTGCCGTCTTTGACGATGCTGAACGAGTAGCCGACGACGCGAGCATCGAGCGTGGCGGCCGCATTGGCGGCCATGGCGTTGACGTTCGTTTCGGCCGGGGCGGAGGCCGCGATCGAGATAAGCAAGATTGCGAATGGAATGTACCGAGGGATTCTCATCTTCTTCTCCTCGCTTGACCAGGCGACGGAAGTCCGCGAATTCCCTCATCAGACATGTAATGCAGGCTTGACATTTAGTCAAGTGTGCTTTACATTCAAGGCCATGCAACAAGAAACCGCCGCGACGCTTTCGACTCGCATCTCTCGTCTCTTCGGCTGCGGTTTGGAGAATACTCCGGCGGACCGCAAAAACGGGCTGCGGGTGCTCATCTTCACGCTGATTTGGGTGGTTGTATTCCTGACAGCGCTTTCGGTCATGGAGCGCTACGGGGACAACAGCCTCGCCGTCTCGGCGTTCGCTCTGACGGCGGCCGTGGTCGCCTGGATTCCCGTGATCGCCGCGTATTTGCGCTTCCTGCGCGAGGCCGATGAGTTGATGCGGTTGATCCACGTCCAAGCGATGGCGACGGCGTTCGGCGCCGGCTTGGGGGCAGCCCTGCTGTGGCGATTTTTCGAGCGGATCTCGACCCTGGCGGGATCCGGATCTCTACTTGGCGAAGCCATCGACTTGCTGCAGCCGGCGATGGTCATGCCAATCACGTTTACGATTGCGGTCATCATACTGCGGCGCCGGTATTCCCAATGACGAATCGACTGCGGCTGCTGCGCGCGGAAAAAAACTTGTCGCAGGCGCAACTGGCGGAACGTTTGGGCGTGTCGCGCCAGACGGTAAACGCCATCGAGACGAGCCGCTACGACCCGAGCTTGCCGTTGGCGTTTCAGATCGCGAAGGCGTTCGACCTGCGCATCGAGGACATCTTTCAGCCCAACGGCGACAAAACCTAGAGCTCGCTCGCCAGCGCCAGCGCCACCAGCAGCGCGCGCTGCGTGCCTTTATAAGAGTCGGTCGTATCGAAGGACTCGCCCGGCGAGTGCGCCCCTTCCCCCGCCCCGCCGCCGCCGATCGTAATCGCAGGAACGCCCATGCTCATGCCCACGTTCGAGTCGGTGGAACCGGCGCGCAGAGACGGTTCGAGGCCCAGCGCACGGGTGGCTTCAACGGCGGCCTTGACGACGGGCGAGTCTTGGGGCGTCTGACCGGCCGGACGAAAGCCTACGCGGTCGACGTCGATCTCGAGCGGCGTTTCGCTCGACCATCGCGCCTTCTCTTCGGCGAACGCCTGTTGCGCCGCGTCTTGAAATTTGGCGTTAAGGGTCTCGAGCGCATCTTTGTCGGGCGAGCGCATGTCGACCTCGCACCAAGCTTCAAACGGGATCGAGTTGACCGACGTGCCGCCCGAGATGCGGCCGACGCTGAAAGTCGTCTTGGGATCGTCGGGAACTTGAAAGTCGGCGATCTTGGCGATCAGGCGGCCGAGCGCTTGAATCGGATTGGGCATGCCGAACGAGCCGTAGCTGTGGCCGCCCGGGCCGGAGAAGGTCACCCGATAGCGGTAGCTGCCGACGCCGACGATCGTGACGCTGTCGCGGGTTCCGTCGATCGAGACGAAACGATCGATCTTGCCCTCGAGCTCGTCTTCGAACAGGTGTTTGACGCCGCGCAGGTCGCCCAAGCCCTCTTCGCCGACCGTCCCCACGAACGTAATCGGGCCCCCGGTCTCGATGGCGGCGCTGTTGAGGGCGTCGACGACCCCGAGCAGGACGGCGAGCCCGCGCCCGTCGTCGCCGATGCCGGGCGCCTTCAAGACTTCGCCGTCGCGCTCGACCTCAACCTCCGTGCCCTCCGGGAATACGGTGTCGAGATGCGCCGTGAAGACGAGACGGGGCTTGGCGGAGCGCCCGGGACGCTCGCCGAGCACATTTCCCTCGGAGTCGATGCGGACATTCTCGAGGTCGCGGGCGCGAAGCATCTCGGCGAAGGCCTTCGCTCGCACGCTCTCCTTGAAGGGCGGCGCCGGGATTTGAGTCAGCTCGATCTGATAGTCCACCACGCGCGGCTCGTTCTGCTGCACGAAATCCAGCGCGGATTGAACGTGAGGGTCGGAAATCAGACGGTGGACGGCCGTGTCTTGAGCTGCTGCGACGGAAGAAAGCGCGAAAAGTACGAAAAAGAGTGCCGCCATCGATTGATTTTCCCAAGAACCGCAGGCGGTCACAAGGACGCCCGCGCGGCAAGCGCATACGCGCAGACACTGCTTTGCCTACTTGACGACTTTTCGCACGACGACCGCGGTCTCGAGATTGGCCACGCCGGCCCGCTGGCGCGCGTCAACGACGCGAAAGGCGATGGCGTCGTCGAGCCAGTCGTGGCTGTGGCCGGAGGCGTGCTGCGTCGCAACAGTCAACGTGTACTCCTGCGGCACGAGCGCGCAGTTGAAGCTGAACTCGACCTCCAGCTCGTCGCCTTGCTTGCAGGCGGGCAGCGGCGTCTCTTCGATCTTCGTGTTCGTGCCGTAGACTTCCAGACCGGTTCGCGTCCGGACGAGGATGCCGATGAGCGGCTGCGGCTGGTCGCCGTGAAAGCGCGAGCGCACGCGAACCCTCACGCGCTCGCCGCTGCGGACGGCGCGGGCCGGTTGGCCGTCGTCGCCGTACATCTCGACATCGACGATCTCCGCGATCAGGTCGCCGTGGCGGTGCGAGGGCGTCAGCTTGCCGTTCACCGACGACTCCTGTTTGCGCCAGGCCCTTTGGCGCTCGAGGACCGTGCCGACGTAGCGGTTGATGACCTCGGAAGGGTCGCCCTCGGCTTGGATGCGGCCGTCGAGCAGAAAGATCGCGCGATCGCAGAGCTGCTTGACCAGGCCCAGGTCGTGCGAGACGAAGACGACCGTGACGCCGGCCTCGCGCAACTCTTCGAACTTGGCGACACAGCGGTTGGCGAATACGGCGTCTCCCACGGCGAGGGCTTCGTCAACGATCAGATATTTCTGGGTCGACGTGGATGGCGACCGAAAACGCCAGCCGCACGTGCATGCCCGAGGAATAAGTCTTGACCGGGCGCTCGATGAACTCGCCGATGCCGGAGAAGCGCTCGATCGACGGCATCGCGGCGTCGATCTCCGCGCGGCTCAGGCCCATGATCTCGCCGTTGATGTAGACGTTTTCGCGGCCTGAGAACTCGGGGTTGAAGCCGGCCCCCAACTCGAGCAAGGCGGCCACGCGGCCCTTGCGCACGACGCGTCCGGTAGTGGGGTCGAGGATGCCGGCCAGGATCTGGAGCAGCGTGCTCTTGCCGCCGCCGTTGGGTCCGACGACGCCGAACGTTTCGCCCTTGGCGACCTCGATGTCGATGTCGCGCAAGGCCCAAAAGTCCTTGTGCCGCGCCGCGGAAAACGGCAGCGCCTCGCGGACGCGGTCGATCGGCTTGTCGTAGAGCCGGTAGACCTTGGAGATGTTCTGGGCGAGAAGCACTTACTGGTGAACAGTGAGCGGTGAACGGTGAATCGTTCCGCGGTCACACGATATCCGCAAACTGCTTGCGGAGTTTATAGAACCAAGCGTAGCCGAACAAGAACACGACCGCGCTGAAGGCCGTCAACGCCGCCCAGGGGCCCCAGGCGGGGGCGGAGTTCTCGAGCAGCACGGCGCGGTAGCCATGCACCAGGATGTAGATCGGGTTCAGCGCGAACAGCCAGCGCAGATTCTCCGGCTCGGGGTAGCAGATCGGCGTCGTGAAGAAGACGACTGTCAGCGCGAAGCCGATGATCTGCCCCATATCGCGAAAGACGACCCCGAGCGCCGCGAGGAACCACGAGACGCCCACGGTCAGGAGAATCTGCGGAATCAGCAGCAGCGGCAGATACAGCGCCGTCCAGGTCGGATGTTCGCCGAAGCCCAGCATGCCGAGTAGGAAGATCGCGACGCCGAAGACTTCGCTGAACAGTCCGGCGAAGACGAGATTGACCGGCAGGATATCGAGCGGGAACACGAGCTTCTTGACGAAGTTGGCATGCTCGAACACGATCGTCGGGGCGCGGCCCGCCGCTTCGGAGAAGGCAAGCCACGGCAGCATCCCGGCGAGAAAGTACAGCGTGAAGTTGTCTTCGCCGTCGGCGCCGAAACGCGTCCGCAGCACATAGCCGAACACGAACCAATACGTCAGCATCATCAGCAGCGGATGAATGACGGTCCAGAAGACCCCCGCGTAGGAGCCGGCGTAGCGGCCCGCGATGTCGCGGCGCACCATCGAGCGAATCAGCGAGCGATTCCGCCAGATCGAGCGCAGCGGATAGAGGCACGCACGCTTGATCGATCGTACGAAGCGGCGCAGGCCCAGCGCCTGCAGGGTCGTGACGCCGTAGCGATGCAGGCGCGCTTGCTCGCCCGCGACCTCCGCGTCGATGACGATGAAAGGCGCCCCATCGGCGTACTCCCAGCCCGCGCCGTCGTTCACCGGCGAGACGAAGATGCGAAAGCGGCCGGGGTCCGCGGGCAGGAGCACGCGTATCTCGAGCTTGTCGGCGGCGGCGGTCCGCTCGCCCTCGAAGAGCAGCGTGTCGGAGTCGAGGTCGAAAATCTGGTAGCCGATCGTCGCTCCCGGCATCGCCTCGAGCCCCGCCGACACAGCGACGGCGCCGTCGTCGATGCGCGCCGTCACGTCGTGGTAGCGAGTCTGCATGGGGCGGGCGGCCACGCCTAGTGGGCGTACAAGGCAGCAGGATAGCGCTCGCGGACGGGCCCCGTCTTGCGGCCGACGATGTGGAGACAGTCGTCGCGCAAGTGCATGGGCAGCTCGTAGCGCGCGAGCATGCGGTTGACCCACTCGAACTCGCGCGAACCGCGGTCGACGTAAGGTCCGGTTTCGAGGCGCTCGACGGCGAAGCCCGCCGCTTCGAACAAGGCCTGCAAGTCGCGCGGAGCGTACTCGCGCGCATGGCGCGGATCGCGGTCGCCCTTCTCATCCGGCTTGACGTAATGGTGGAACAGGCCCGGGTGATAGGAGAGCAGCATCGCCGAGATCGCTCGCAGGCTGCAGATATTGGGCGTCGAGAGCACCAGATGCCCGCCGTCGCGCAGGACGCGGTTGACCTCGCTCATCAGGTGCATCGGGTCTTCGTAGAGGTGCTCGAGCAATTCACAGCAGACGACCGTCGCGAAGCGGCCATCCTCGTAGGGGTAGCGGTCGACCTCTGCGTCGAACAGGTCGACCTCGCACTCAAAAACTTCCCCGCTCGAGGAGGTGACGCGCCGCTGATCGGTGCGGCCCAGCGGCCCCAAGTAGCAGCCGCGCACCTCGCCGTAGCCCAGGCGCGACTTCAGCGCCGGCGTGATGTGCATGTACGCGCCCATCTCGAGGACGGCGTCAACCGGACCGCCGGGCGGCGTGAGCTCGAGCGTGCGCGCCAGACGCGTAATGTGGCTTTCGACATAATTGGCGTCTTCGGGCCGGTCATGGCAGAAGCCCCGGATGTAGTCGAGATACGGCGACGGCTTCGGCGCTTCGGGAGCCGGCGGGGGCGCGGCCGGGGCGGACGACTCTTCCGGCGCAGCGACCTCCGGCTGGTCCGCCCGAGGCAGGCGGCCTTCGTGGATTTCTCGAACGGCGTGCGCGAAGCGCTCCGCCACCGCCGGCCATGAGCATTCGCTCGCCACATGCAGCCGCGCTCGCTCGCCGAGCGCCCGGCGCATGTCGGGCCGCGAGACGAGCAGATTCAGATACTCGAAGATGGTCTCGGTCTCCCCCGCCCCCACCGGGACCTTGAGGCAAATCTCATCGGGCAGATCGGCGAAGGCGCCGACGTCGGAGACGAGCACGGCGCGGCCCAGGCCGAGCGCCCGCAGCAGCGTGCCCGACGTCTCCCCGACGGTGGGATAGCGCAGGTTCAGGCAGATGTCGCAAGCGCCGATGTACTGCACGAAGTCGTCGATCTCTAGATAACCAAGCGCCTGCGCATGCGCCGAGAGCCCCATGTCGGCGATCATGCGCCGCACGGGCAGTTCCGGGTGTTCCTCGCCGACCAGGATCATCTTCGCGCGCGGTTCGACGCGCACGAGGCGGCGCATCGCGCGCAGAGATTCCCTGATGCGCTTGTACGGCTTCAGGAAGCCGAAGATGCCGATCAGCGTCTCGTCCTCGGCGACGCCCAGCTTGCGGCGAAACCGATGGCGGTCGACTTCGGGAATCCACGCCCCGTGCGGGATACGCTCGACCGCAGCGTCCGGCTTGGCCTCGCGCACCTTGCCCGCCATGAAGTCGCTGTGCACGATGACGGCCTTGCCGGCCTCGATCACGCGCTTGTTCATCGCGACGCCGTCGTAGTCGGGGCCGACCTCGAGCGCCCGCACGCGTTGCGCATACTCCCAGGCCTCATCGCCGCCGTCATAGCGCACTTCGGCCATATAGTCGTCCCAGCGGTCGCGGGTGATCAGCGCCGCTGCGATCAGGTGGTGCAGGTTGAACTCGTGCAGCAGCAGGATGCCGCCGCCGTGCTCGCGCCGATGCGCCAAGGCGGCGTCGTAGATATAGACGTGAAAGGGGTTATTCCCGAACTGGAACAGCGTCTCGTCGAAATCTTCCGCGCGGTATTCGCGAAAGTTGCGAACGGGAATATCGATGCCCGGACCGAAGCCGTCGGCCGCGTAGCCGTCGTCGATAAAAACCGTGACGTCCAGGTGCTGAGCGAGATGGGGGAGCAGCGCCGCGGAATAATCCGCAATCCCCGAGCGAGCCGGGCTCAGGGGCGTGAACACGGCCAACTTCATTCCACGAGCTTGAGCGAAAACGTACCGAGGTCGAACGGAACTTTCACGATCAGCGGCGTGCGCGCTTCATCCTTGCCGAAGAAAACCTCGAAGCTGTGCTGGGAGTTGGGCCCCGTCACGTCGACCAGGATGCGATCGGCGTCGCGCATAGCGCCGGAGATCTCAACTTGACGAGTTTCGACATAGGTGACGCTGATTTGATAGAGCCCGCCGAAGACGATGTCGTCCGGAGGCGGGATGCGGCCCTCGGCGAGATTGAGCCGCATGAAGTACAGAAAGGCCAGGGCGTCTCGCCCGCAAGGCGGGATGGCGAAATCGCTTTCGCCGCCGCCTTCCATCGTTTCGCGATGGGCCGTGGACTCCGACTGGTTGAGCTCGACCTTCTCGCGCCACTCTTCGGCGCCGTGCTTGGCCTCTTTCTCAAACGTCAGGGAGCAAAGGTTGGGGTCGGTATGAGAGCGGTATTCGTCGCGCACCTTCAGCGTCGGCAAGTCAGCGCTGATGATCGCCTTGAAGTCCCAGCCGGCCTGCGAAGAGTTCGCGACGAAATCGGCCTCCCCGAGGCTCAAACCGCTCGGCCAAACGACTTCGTAGTGCAGCCGCTCGCCGTTCTTGAACGGCGGCGGCGCGGACGGACCTTCCGGGGCCGCCTGCGCGCCGCACCAAGGTCCCGCCGCGGCGAGCAGCAAGCACAACACGAGAGATTTCAAGTTCACTGGGCGACCAGCTCCTTACTGCGCACCGGACGTTTCAACTCCGCTACTTCATAGTAGACGTCCAACGTGCGCCTGGCGGTCTCCTTCCAGTCAAAGAACTTGGCGCGCTGCAAGCTGCGCTTGGCCATTGCCGACGCTAAGTCGCGGTCAAGTAGAACGTCGCGCATGGCCCGAGTCTGTGCGCCGACCGAGTCGGGCTTGAACAGGATCGCGGCGCCGTCGACCACTTCGGGCAGCGCCGACGCGTCCGAGCAAGCGACCGGGCGTCCGCACGCCATGGCCTCGATAGCCGGCAGACCAAAGCCTTCATAGAATGACGGAAACACGAACAGGTCGCAGGCGTTGTACAGGGCGGGCAAGATGTCGTCGTCGACGAAGCCGGTCAGCACGATACGGTCCCCGAGCCCGGAGCGCTTCACCTCTTCCAAAACTCGCGGCGCGAAGTAGGTATGTTTGCCCGCCATCACCAGTTGGTGCGGCAGTTCGGGATGCGCGCCGATCAGCTCTCGAAAAGCCCGAATCATGCCGATCTGGTTCTTGCGCGGATGCAAGTCTCCGACATTGAGCACGAACGGCCGGCTCACTCCGAGCCGCTCGAGGACTTGGCGGCGGGCCAAGGCCATGTCCAACACTCGAAAGCGCTCTTGCGGCGCGTTCGGGGTCACGACGATCTCATCGGGATCGATGCCGTACGCCTTGGCGATGCCCTGGCGCGAAAATTCGCTGACGGTGATGATCCGCGCCGCACGCCGCACGGTCTCGCGGGTCGAAATCCGCAACTGCATCGCGCGGGCGCGAGGCAAAAACTCCGGCCGCTCGAAGTAGCTCACGTCGTGAATGGTCACGACGATGCGAGCCGGGCAAAACAGCGGCGCCGTGTATTGCACGTGCACCAAGTCGGCGCGGTCGCGTCGCAGCCGCCGGCTCAGGTCGACGCCAAGCCGCAGGAACGGATTCTTGGCGACACGCCGTTCCTCGAAGCCGCGAGGGATCCAGGCCGAGGCTTCCGGGCACGAAGTGTAGCCGATGAACTCGATCTCCGGCGACAGAGCCGGAAAGCGCTGGATGAGGCTCCGGACGTAGACCTCGTTGCCGGTTTGCCTGCGCCCGATCGCGTGTGCGTCGACAGCTACTCTCAGGTTTCCCAAGACGGCCAAGTACTCCTTCGTCTCCGTCGAATTCAGCGCTTCACCGCCATCGCGGGCTGTAGCGTCGCGAACGGCTCGAGAGTCGTTTCGAGCAGGCGCCACGCAGCGGGCCAATTGCAGGATTGCTCATATGTATGGCGACCGTTGTCGCCGATGAGGCGCCGAGTCGCCGATTGATCTAGCAATTCGATGACCTGTTCCGCCCAGCCGCTTGGAGAGTCGACAACAATCAGGTTCCTCGTGTTACTCGCGGGTAGACCCTCCGCGCCGACTGAGGACGAGACGACTGCGCGCGCCGCCGCCCAAGCTTCCATAATTTTAACCCGCGTCCCGCTTCCGGCCAGCAGCGGCACGACGACGAGCGTCGCCTTCGCCAACTCCTCGACCGCGTCCGGGATCGGCCCCGACAGCTCGATGCGCGGGTCATCGGCGGTGATGCGGCGCACGGCGTGCTCGTTCTTGCCGATCAGACGCCAAACCAAGTTGGGCCGCGCGGCGCGCAGGGTCGGCCATACTTCGCGCTTGAAAAAGCGGACGGCCGACACGTTGGGGTGATATTCGAGATTCCCTGAAAACACGATCGTCTCGGGGCGCTCTTCCACGTTCGGCTTCGGCCGAAGCGGTATCGCATTCGGGTAAACCGCGGTTCGCGCGGCGGGCGCCAGCCGGCATACGCGGGCGGCGTCGAGATCCGAAGCGGTCAGCACAAGATCGAACTTCGGCAAGAGCTTGCGCTCGGCGGCCGTCGAGTGGCGGCTGAAGACTTCGTGACCCAATCGCTCCAGCGGGCTCTCCGAGCGGGCGCAGCCGGCGTGGAGAACCGACTCAATGTTGTGTAGGTCCAACACAACCCGGTCCGCGTGGCGCCGGACCAGGTCCACGTAGGGCGCGCACCAGAAATGCTCGATCACCGCCAGGCGGTAGCGTCCGCCGTCCAGCGATTCGGCGACCGCCGCAACGCTGGCGGGCTCTCCGAAGCGGTCCAGCAGCGGCGTGCGCCCGCGCATCAGGCGAGCGGTGTTCCGCAATGCTTTCGACGTCCAATCCTTGCTGTGGCGCGGCAGCTCGATGACGGTGGAGCGCGCAACGAGCCCCTGGGGCAGATACCCTGTCGGGTCGGCGTCGCCTTCCACCTTGAATGTGATGAGGTGAACCGGAGCGCGTTGGGCCAGGTAATGCAGCAGGCTGGCGCTACGCATCTGCCCGCCGCCCGCCAACGGGTACGGCGGCTCGGGCGAGAGAAAGAGGATTTCTTCAGCCGCTCCGGATGGCCCGCTCATAAACCCCTCGAGTTCGCATCGCCGCAGTCCGCCAGGTGAACCGTTCCGCCCGCTCGAATCCTTTCATTCTCATCCGCTCGGCGAAATCGGAATCGTCAAGGATTTGCAGGATGGCTTGGCTCAATTTTTCAGGCGAATTCGCGTCGACGCGGATCGCCGCATCGCCGCAGGTTTCACGAATCGCCTCATCCATGGACGTCACCACGGGCGCGCCGGCTTTCATGGCCTCGAGCGCGGAGAGGCCAAAGCCTTCATAAAGCGTAGGATAAACGAACGCCGCCGCAGCCGACAACAAAGCGGCGACAGCGGCGTCGGGCGCGGCGGGCAAGAAGCGCAGTCCGATGTCGGCGGCTTCTGCGGCGGTCGAAGCGGGCGAGGCGCCCGCCAAAACCAGCGCCAGATCGGGCTTTCGGCGTTTTACAAGCCGCCATGCGGCCAGCAGACCAGCGAAGTTTTTTCGCGAATGCAAGGCCCCAACGTGAAGTAAATACGGCCGCGTAATAGCGTAATTCTGTAACGTATTCGTGACGTTTGTTTCGTCGACGCGCGCGAAGCGGTCGCTGACCCCGTGCGGAATCGCCACGACCTTCTCCGCATCGATCCCAAAGAAGCGAATCGCCTCCTGGCGGACGGCTTCGCTGGGCGTGATAACCAGGCGCGCCCGGCGGACGTGCCCCGGTCCGCGCCGCCGCACGCGTTCGCTGCCGGGCGGCCGCAGAGACTCGGGTTTCCATGGCGATAAGTCGTGCAATGTCAGCACCCGCGGCGTTCCGCCCGCGTAAGGCACGGCGAAGTCCGTTCCATGAAAAATATCGATCCCGCGCCGGCGAAGCTCCCACGGCAACGCCATGCTCCACCACTTCCCGAAGAAGGCCGGTCCTCCGGGGGGAGTTGCCAACACATTAGGGTAGTCGCTCAAATCGGGCTCGGCTATCCAATTGCGCGCATCGGTCAGCAGGTGAAATTCGTCGCCCGGATAGCTCGACGCCAGCGCCCGAACCAACTCGACCAGATAGCGCCGAACGCCTCCAGCGGGCTCGATCAAGGGCGTGGCGTCGAGAGCGATGCGCATCTTGCCTTGCGGGGCTAGGCTTGGTCGGTCAGCCGCCGGTATTTCCGCAGCGCCTCGAACAACACGACGCCGCCGGCGACCGCGACGTTGAGCGACTGCTTGACGCCCAGCATCGGGATGCGAATGTGCTCGTCGGCCGCTTCGCTTACTTCCGGACTCAACCCTTCGACTTCGTTCCCGAAGATCAAGCACACCGGGAAGCTCGGTCGCCAATCATAAAGGTCGACGGCGCGGTTCGACGTCTCGACCGCCGCCGTACGCCAGCCGTTTTCGCGCAGCTCGTCGATCAACTGACGCGCGCTCTCGCGCCGCTCCCAAGGCAGCGACATTTCGGCGCCGAGAGCCGTCTTCGCGATGCCGCGGTGCGGCGGATAGCCGGTGTAGCCGCAAAGGTACAGCCGCTCGGCGCCCGCCGCGTCGCAGGTGCGAAAAAACGAACCCACGTTGTAGAGACTCCGCACGCAGTCCAGCGCGACGGCTACCGGAAGCCGGCGAATCGCATCATAGGGCTGCGACTGCCGCAGCGCGCGAAATGGAAAGGCCTCCACCGTCAGCGATCTTAACAAGCTACTGGTACTCGACCAGCCCGCCGTCGGCCACAGTGTCGGGCGGATGGTTGATCACGCGGTCGCCTTCGCTCAAGCCCGAAACGATCTCCGTCGTCAGCCCGCTGCGCTTGCCGATCTCGACCGGCTGCAGGGAGGCCGTCTTCTCGCCCGCTCGAAACACCGCCCAGCCGCCGTCGTGGCGAAACAGCGCGCTGGAAGGGACCTGCAGCGCATTGTCCTCCTCCGACAGGATGAAGCGCGCCTCGACGCGGTATTGATCGCCTAGGTTCAGCCACTCGTCCTTGGGAGAGATGATGTCGACGATCACCAGCACGCGCTGTTCCTCGACTCCCAGCGCGGATACTTTGGTGAAAGCGACCGGCTCGACGCGCCGCACGACGCCTTCGAGCGGTTGCGGACCGCCCCAGCGCTCGAGCAGCACGCGCATGCCTTCGCGAATCTGGACCGCATCGGACGACAGAACCTCAACCTGCACCTCGAGGCCCTTCGGATCGGCGATGGCGACCAGCGGCTGCGAAGCCTGCACCACCGCCGCGCTCTTCTGCATGATCTCGAGCACTTTGCCCGACACTGGCGCGATCACAGCGACCGCGGGCGCTCCCGACTCGGTCGTCGACGCGGCTGCGAACTCGAGCCGCACTTGCGCGGATTCGAGCTGTGAGCGGGCCACTTCGACCTGCTGTTCCGCGGCTCGCAGCGCGGACTTGGCCTTGCGCTCGTTCGCCTCCGCCTGATCAAGCTCGGTGCGCGCGGTGACTCCCGCTTCGACGCCGTCGCGCAGCCGCGGCACTTCGGCCTCCCAGTAACCGGCGTCCGAACGCGCGGTTTCCACATCTTCCTTCGCGCGCTCGATTGTGGCTTCGGCGACCGCGATCGCGGACTTCGCCTCGGCGCGCGCGCGCGGATCGAGCGCGGAGGCCGGAGGAGGCTCGATGTGAGTGATCGCCTGCCCCTTGCGGACTTGATCGCCGACTTCGAAGTTCAATCGCCGCAGCGTGCCCGACACCGGCGCCGAGACGACATACCGATCGGCCACCCGGGTCTTCCCTTCCTCGACGATCGACACTTGCAGCGGACCGCGCGTCGCCTCCACGGCTTCGACCAAGGTCGGCCGCGGAGCAAGGCTGTAATAAGCCGCCGCCCCGATCACTCCGAGGATCACCAAGGCGGTCAGGATCTGTCGAATCCGCTTCAAATTCTCACTCTCGGACTACTCACGAGTCTTCAAGACGCCGACTAGGTCCAAATCATTGATGCGGCGCCGCACGACAACAGCCGAAACAATCGAGCATACGATGATCACCAGCGCGGCGTACGCATAAGTGCGCGGCTCGAGCACGAGGGGGATGCGAAACAGGTCGGTCTCCCAGGTCGCGATAAAGAAATGGCACATCGCGTTGCCCATCAACATCCCCAGCGGTAAAGCCAGCAGCGTAAGAAACCCCAGCTCTCCAAGCAGAATAAACGCCGCCTCCCCGCGCGTGAACCCCAGCACGCGCAAGCTGGCCAGCTCGCGGCTGCGCTCCGACAAAGTAATGCGGGCGCTGTTATACACGACGCCGAACGCGATCGTCCCGGCCAGCAGCGTCGTTATTCCGGCAAAAATCAAGATCTGTTGCGCCATCGTATCCTGCAGGCTCGCGATCGCCTTGTACTTGATCTCCGTGCCGGCGACGCGCGGCATTCCTTTGATCTTCGAATAGATTTCCTTCTCGTAGTCGCGATCGACGGACAAATATGCGCCCGACAACGCACGGCCCTCGCGCATGAAGCGGTTCAACGCTTCGATGTTCATATACCCGGATACGCCCAAGAACTGGCTGATCGTCCCAACGAGCGTCGCCGTGCGCACCGGGCGCTCGCCCTCGAGCACCTCGACCGTCACCGGGTCGCCCACCTTGGCCCCAAGCAGCTCGGCGAGATAGTCCGTCAACACGAGGCCCTCGGCCGGAGGCTCGACCGGCTGCAAATTCGTATTGAGCGTGCGGTGCAGATCGGAATTCGGAGGCAGGCCCAAGATGCCTGTGCGATAACTGCGGTGGCCAAAGCGCAGCCGCACCGGTACGGCCCGGAATCCTTCGGCGTATTCGACGCCGGGAATGCGTTGCAGATCGAGCAGCGCGCTGTACGAAGTGGGCTCCACGAAGGTGACCGCAATGTCGTCGCGGTCGGCCAACCAATACTGCACGTCGAGCATGTAGTCGATCGAGTCGCGAAAGAACAGGCCCATCACGAGAATCGCATAGGCGGCGGCGATGCCCGTTGCGGTCATGAGCGCCTTGAGCGGACGGCGTTCGATGCTGCGCGCGATCATCCGCATCGGCTCGGTGAACAGGCGCCCCAGCCCCAGCCGTTCGGGAATCGTCTTGCCGTAGTGCGCGGGCGGCTCGGGCCGCATCGCTTCCGCCGGCGGCTGCAAAGCCGCTCGTCGTACCGCGAAGATCGTCCCCACGAACGAGGCGCCGAAGCTGATCAACCCCGCCCACAGCACGATCTCCGGCTGCAGGCGATACAACATATACGGAAAGCGATAGAATTCCGCGTACATGTTCGTCATGCCGCGCCCCATCCAAACGCCCCCCGCCACGCCGAGCAGCCCGCCGAACGCGGCGATCATTGCGACAAACTTCAAATAGTGCGTCCCAATCGCGAAGTTGGAATAACCAAACGCCTTGAGCGTCGCGATCTGTTCTCTCTCGGTCTGAAACAAGCGATTGAAGACGACATTGAGCAGGAAAGCCGCCACCGCCAGAAAGATCGTCGGATAGACGGTCGCCATCGATTGAAGCTGGCGGAACTCCTCGTGCAAATAGCGGTGCGAGAGCTGGTCCTTGCGCGCATAAGCGCCGAGCCCTCCGTAGCGCGCGAGAATGGCGTCCAACCGGTCGATCACGTCGTCGGAATTCGCGCCGGGGGTCAACGTCATCGTGACGTTGTTGAACGCGCCGTCCATGTCATAGGCGGTCGCCAGCGGCTTGTTGGCCATCCAGAGGATCGCGTACGACTTGAAGTCCGGCACGATCGAGCCGGGCTTGATCTGATTGATGAACTCGGGCGAGAGCGCAATGCCGACGATCGTCAGCGACTTGCGCTTGCCATTGATGACCGCGGCCAGGCGGTCGCCGGGCTCGAGCCCCTGCGCCTGGGCGAAGGCCTCGCTGAGGACCGCCTCGTCGTCCCGCAAGGGATCGACCGTGCGACCCGCGCGGAGGTAGAGCCGGTTCAGCAGGTTCTCGCCGTTCTCGCCCACTGAAACCAGCAGCGCCGTCGCGGGGTCGGGGTAGCCTTCGATGTCGAGGTTGACCGGCGCCATCACGCGCGCCTCCACCTGATCCACGCCCGGAATGTCACGAATACGCTCGACCACGTTGTCCGGCGCGCGCTTGAGCGAGGCGAAGACGTCTGCGAAGCGGCTGCTCGCGTAAAACGTCGCCTGGGTCAGCTTGAGGCTGTCCAGCGTGCTCAGCGCCATCACGAAGGTCGCCAGACCGCTGGCGATCACCATCGCGATCGCCAGCGCCTGGCCGCGCATCTGCCACAGCTCGCGAAACAGCTTGCGCGTCAACGCCCTGACGATCACCAGCGAATCTCCCGGGCCGGCTTCTTCGCGGCGTTGCGCTCCTCGGATTCGATCCGGCCGTCGTGCATGTGCAGCACGCGGTCGGCCATCGCGGCGATGTCGGAGTTGTGCGTGATGATGACCGTCGTCGTGCCGATTTCCCGGTTGGCGCGCTCGAGCGCTTCGAGCACCACGCCTCCCGTCTCGGAATCGAGCGCGCCGGTCGGCTCGTCGCACAGCAGCACCGACGGGTTTTTCGCGATCGCCCGCGCGATGGCGACTCGCTGCTGCTGACCGCCCGACATTTGCGAGGGAAAGTGGTCCAAGCGGTCGCCCAAGTCCACCAGAGCCAGGGCGTCTTCGGGCCGCATCGGATCGGCGGCGATCTCCGTCACCACCGCGACGTTCTCTCGCGCCGTCAAGCTCGGAATCAGGTTGTAGAACTGGAAAACGAACCCGACGAAGTTCCGGCGATACTCGGTCAACTCCCGGTCCGAAGCTTCGGTCAGCGCTTTGCCGCGATACGTGACGCGCCCGCTCGTGGCCGTGTCGAGTCCGCCGAGGATGTTGAGCAGCGTCGACTTTCCCGAGCCCGAGGGCCCAAGCAGGACGACCAACTCGCCCTCATACAGGTCCAGATCGACGCCCCGCAGCGCGTGCACCTGCACCTCGCCCATGTCGTACACCTTCGTCAGGCCGCGGGCTTCGAATACGGTTGTGACGGCGGTTGCCAAGGGCGGAAAGCTCGGCTCGAAGCCTCGCCCTAGAGAATATCAGCCTATCTACTGCAGCACGACCCCCGCCGCCTGCGTCCTGATGGCAAAATCGCCGGTCGAAAAGAACAGCCGCCCCACCATCGTCGGCATGGAATAGGTGGCGCTGACCACGAACTCGCTGCCCGGCGAGTTGTCCGGCGAATAGGACGTCTGGATCTGAATCTGATCCGGCATGAGCCCGATGGCATTGTGCTTGACGACGTCTTCGATGGCGCTCATGGTGTCGTCCTGGCCGTTTTGGATGACGGGATTCTCGCTGCCGTGAACGGTGGCGAAACGCGCGCCCTCAAAGATTGCGTGCCGCAGCGTGGTGAACGTCCACACGGCGCGACCTAGCTCCGCAAGAGCCGCGAGCGTGATCAGGAACGCCAGGAACGACAGCGTGAATTCGAGAATGGCCGCGCCGCGTCTGCGGCCTCGCCGCCCGGTGCGACGCTGAGTCCCCGCCATGGCTATTGCACCCTCATGTAGCCGCGTAGCGTGATCGGCACGTTGTTCGGCACGCCCGGGATCGTCGCCAGCGTCGTAAAGGTCTTGGTGACGTCCACACGCACGTAGGCTCGCGGCAAGCCGTAGTCGAGAGGGCAGATCGTGCTCAAGCAATCCACCCACTCGCCCGGCGCGTCGGGACAGTCGCAGAGGCGCTCCGCCGTGTACTCGGCGTCGGGCACATCCTCGGACGACTCGGCGGCCAGCGTCTCCATTTCAGTGAATTCTGCGGATGTAATCGCATCCTGCGCTCCGTATTTGACTGCGCTCGCGGCCGCCCCAGCCATCGCCGTCCCTTGCAAAAATATGCGCGCGAAGTCCGCCGCGCCCGCTGCCATGATGAGCAGCAAGGGCATCGTGAGAGCGAACTCGACGATCGCGCCGCCTCGCCGCGTATTCCGGGTCTGCCGTTTGGTCTTGATCGACTCGTTCAAGTCTTCACTCCGTCAGCAGCGCGCGGTACATCGGCGGCCCTTGATCTTCGGTCGGCGCGCTGACGACTTGCACGTCGCTGGTGCCCGAGACATCGATGGTCTTGGCGATCACCATCGACCAACTCAGATCGGATTGGCGGTTGCCCGCCCAGTCCAAATGCTGCGAAGGGAAATAGAGCACGCCTTGAAACCGTTGAACGCCAGTGCCGCGCGCGATCTTGTTTCCAGGGTTCATGTCCGGAGCATCGCGATTGTTGAAGAACAAGACGCCCTTCATCTCTCCGCTGGTCGGCGCGGAGAAGTCGACGTCCGCATTGCCGCCGATGTCGATGAATTCCTTGCCGCTCGGGTTTTCGTTGTAAAACGCGACCTCCGACCCCGTGACCGTGCCGCCGCTGATCTTCATGCCGCCCCCCAGGCAATAGATGCCGGCATCGAACTGGTGAACGCCGTTGGAGATCTTGATCTCCGAAGAGTAGTAGCCGGGCGAGTAGACGGTGGTCGAACCGTCCCCGCCGCCGCCGTTTCCGTTGCCGTTGCCGTTGCCGTTTGATGCGGCGAACACCGCGCCGGCGCTGAAGGCGTTCGAGCTCGCGGCCGTCGACGTCGATCCGGCGGTCCAGCAGGTCGGCGGCTCGAGGGTAGCCAGAGGGTCGAGCGCCGGCAGCGCTCCGGTGCGCGGCGAGGGCGAATACGAGCCGCCTCCCGAATATTCCCCGGTTACGGCGATGTCGGTGGCGGTGATGCTGCCGCCGCCGACGTTGCTCAAGCCGCTCCCGGAGTTCGAATTCGACATCACGCCGCAGTCGGCTTGGAGCGTCGGCCCGCCATTGAGACGCAAGGCGGACGAGCCGCTGGGGTCCAACGCCAACACGCACGGCGCCGCGCCGTAGCTGAGACCCGCGACGGCCCGCGCGGCGACGTTGGTCGCCTGGGGCCCGAAGATCCTCATGAAAGAAGTCGAAACTTCCTTCTCGACGATCACCTCGACAAACTGCGAATCTCCGGCCGAGGGCCCGCTGACGGGCGGACGGTTGACGGTAATGGTGGAGTTGTCCTCGTTGTAGCCGTGCAGCGCGGCGTCGTTAACCGCCGCCGGCCGTACGTCGTCGGCATAGTCGTCGTGGCCGCGCCTAAGCTCTTGAACGGCCGCGACGGCGCCGGCGTCCGCGGCGGCCTGCGCGCGGCGCTTCTCGAAGAAGATCCGGCCCCCGTCCAGCGTCAGGCCCAGCAGGCCCATCAGGAAGGCGAGACTGATCGCGAAAATGATGATCGCCTGACCGGCGCGGTCGCCCGGCCCGGCGCAAGTCGGAGTTCCGCCGCGGCGGAAACGCACCGGTGAATGTTGCATAGCCCCTCAAGGGCCATTTCGACTCACCGGTCCGAGATTCTTTAGCGTTTATTTGAGCCGGCGTTCAACGGAGGACGACTCCGCTTGTCCGGGCATTCAATCCGATCTGGGCTTCCGCTGAAAAAGAACGTGCCGAAAACCGTGTTGATCGGGTAGCTCGCCGTGACCGTGAATTCACTCCCGGGGTCGTTGTTCGGGTTATAACTCGTATTCACAGTGACTTGCGAAGAATCCAGTCCGACCGTATTGTTGCGGATGATGTCGCGAATCGCGGCGGCCGTGTCGTCTTGGCCCTGGTTGTCGGTGATGAGATTCCCGCTGCCGTGCACGGTGGCGAAACGGGCCCCTTGAAAAATCGCGTGGTTGAGCACGCCGTAGGTCCAGACCGCGCGGCCGATGTCGACTGTCGCCATGATCATCGTAATGAAGGCGACGAAGGCCAATGAAAACTCGACCATCACCGAGCCGCGGCGCGAGGCGGCCGACAGGTTGTTCCGATATTGTCTCGAGCGCTTCATGGTCAGCTCCTATTGCACGCGCATGTAGCCGCTCAGACTCAGCGGCACATTGGTCGGCACTGACGGGTAATAGCCCGTCGTACTGAACGTCTCGTCCATCGTGACCTTCACATACGCCCGGGGATTGCCGTAGTCGTTCGGGCAGCTCGTGCTCAGACAGTCCACCCACACGCCGGGCGAGTCCGGGCAATCGCACTTCCGCTCCGCCGTCGGCGACGGCGGACGAGTTCGGGGCGGAGTCGCCCGCCAGCGTTTGCATGTCGGTGAACTGCCCCGACTTGCGGTTGTCCTGAGCGCCGAACTTCGCGGCCGATGCGGCCGCCCCCGACAACATCGTCGCGTCCACGAACATTCGCGAAAAATCGGCGGCGCCGACCGCCATGATCAACAGCACCGGCATCGTGACGGCGAATTCCACCATCGACCCGCCGCGCCGTGAATTGCCTCTCAAAATGCGCATTTTGATCCCCCTCGTCAGTTGCATGGCTATGAATTCCCGGTTCGCCTACTCCATCAGCAGTGCGCGGTAGACCTCGGGCCCCTGGTTTTCAGTCGGCATGTTGATGACCTGAGCGTCGGCCGTGCCCGAAACGTTGATCGTGTTCGCGATCACCATCCCATAGCTGATGTCGCTGAAGCGATTGCCCGCCCAATCGAGATGTTGCGACGGAAAGTAGAGCGTGCCGACCAACCTCTGATCGCCGGTGCCGCGGGCGATTTTGTTGCCCGGGCTGCGATCCGGCGCGTTCCTGTCGCCATAGAACAGAATGCCCTTGTAGGTTCCGGACGTCGGCGCGGCCAGGTCGACGTTCGCGTTCCCGTCGACCTCGACAAAGTTATTGCCGCCGACATCTTCGTTGTAGAAAAAGACTTCTGAACCGGTGACGTCTCCACCGGTGATCTGGATGCCTTTCTGCAGGCAATACGTGCCTGGCATGAATTGGACCGTACCGTTTTGAATCTTGATCTGGTTCGGGTAGCTGCCCGGCCAGTACACGGTCGTGTTGCCGCCCGCCGCCGTTCCGCTTGCCGTTGCCATTACCGTTGCCGTTGCCGTTTTGGGCTGCGAAGACCGACGCCGCGAACGCAGTCGTCGTCGCCGCCGTCGTGGTGTAGCCGGCGCCGCCGCAACTCGGCGCGGAGAGCTTCTTCAGCGGGTCTTCGTAGGGCAACACGTTCGTCTGCGGCGTCGGCGTCACGACCCCGCTCCCCGAGTAGCCGCCCGCTACCCCGATCCACGAGCCCGCGATCGTGGCGCCCGAGCCGTTCGCCACCATGCCGTTGATGGCCGACGAGTTCGACATGATCCCGCAGTTGGCCGTCAGCGTCGGATTTCCGTTGACCCACAGCGCCGGGCTAGCCGTCTTGTCCAGAGCCAATACGCACGGCTTGCCGCCGTATTCCATGCCGGCCACCGCACGGGCGCGAACGGTGCCGAAGTTCCTTCCGAACATCTTGATGAAGCTCGTCGGGACCTGCTTCTCGACGATCACCTCGACGAAATTGCTGTTGCCGGCCGAAGGACCGCTCTGCGGCGGGTTGTTCACCATGATCGTCGCATTCGAGTCCATATAGTCGTGCAGCCCGGTGTCGTTGACCGCCGACGGACGGATGTCGTCGGTGTAATCGCGGTTGCCGCGCACCATTTCCTGCACCGCGCCGATCGCGCCGGCGTCAGCGGCGGCCTGCGCGCGGCGCTTTTCCCAAAACAGGTGCCCGCCGTCGAGCACGATGCCCAAAACGCCGGCCAACATCGCGAAAGCCAGCATGAAAATAACGATCGCCTGGCCCGATTCGGCCCTGCGGCGCACCCGCGGCGCAAAGTGATCCCGATCTTTCATAGTCATTGAAGCCGTCACGATCCCCTCCCAAGCCAACCGGCGCAATAAACCAAGAAAGACGCGGGGGATACTGCTTGCCGCCCACTTGGTACTAGCAGTATCCGACCACCCACTCTCCGTCACAATTAGACGAAGGTCATACAAGGATTGCCCGAACGTACTAAAAGGTCATATGCCGCGTCGTATTCGAACCTGGGTTATTCCAGGGGGCCGACAAGGGAATATTCCGCGTAAATTCCGCAAGGGGCATCCGCATTTTGGCGGCTTTATCGTCTCGGCGCATCCGCGGCTGAACACAGGGGAATCAAGCTCGGCGAGGATTCCTCCCTATTGAGATAAATCGTACTAGTACCTTACGATTGTGCTTGTAGGCCTCGTAGTTTGGGCCTAGGGGGAGGAAAGATAAATGCGCCGGATCATATGGTCCGCATCAGCGATATTGACGCTGCTGCCGATCACCGCCTGGAGTCAACCCGTATCGACGCAAGACGAGAGTTGCGAGTCGAGCTCTCATCTCGATATCGCGGATCTCGAAGCCGACTTCGATTCCGCAACAAACACCATTACCGCCGTGCTTCACACGTGCGGTCCCGTCAACCCGAACAGCAAAGGAACGCGATACTTCCTGTACGCCGATTACCTGGCGCCCACGATCCTCGACGCCGATCGCGACGGCGATTCCGTTATCGAGGGAGACGAGGCCGACGACGCCTGCGCCGAAACCGCGGACGCAACATACTGGTGGGGCGGCTCCGAGCCAAGCCTGGAAGCCTACCTGGATCCCACCGACCCGACCGCGACAACCATCAAGTTCGACATTGACGCCTCCATGCTGCCGCCCGAGACAAGTGAGATCTATCTCTGGGCGGCGGCGGGCAACTTCCAGGGCGGCAGGGGCGTGGTCGATCGCGCTCCCAACACCAATCGCAAGGACAAGTGCGACAAACCCCAGAACGAGCAAGAAGCGCTCAAGCTGCCCTTGGGTTCGGCGCCTGCGCCCGATCCCGAGCCGGGACCGAGCGAGCAGTTGAGTTGCCTTTGCTGGAGCAGCTATGATCTCGCTTCCCTCGAGGCTGCGCTGGGTCCTTCCGTCTCTTGCATGGGAGGCGCGTCGTGGACCGAGGCGATCGCAGCCGGCAAGGCTCTTTATGCCGACGTCTCGGGCGGCTCGGGCTTCTGCCAAATCGCCCTGCCCGGGCTGAATCTCAGCCGCTCGGGGCTATCGCTCGACGCCGGAGAGGTTTGCCGCGCCGAGATTCTCAAAGTCTGCAACAACTAGCACCCGCCCCATCGGCCTGGTCGTCCGGGAAAGTCCCCTCCCCGGCGACTTGGGCTACGCCGTTGACGTTCTCCCCAAGACTTTTCCGAGCCCCTGACGTGCCCCGGACTATCCAGCAGGCATGACTGGAAGATGCCGCGCTCGGAGCACCGGGCTTGAAACCGCCGCGAGCGAACTCGGGCGGTGCGAATCTCGCTCACCTCGACTCCGCTCGAGCACTGCGGTGACGCCGTCCCATCAACGCCGTCCCGTCAACTTCGTGTCGGTGTCGAGAGCCGGACACTCGCGCGTGTAGGCGTCGACGACGGACAACGACCGCCGCGTGCATCCTTTCGCACCGTTGTATCGGAGACGACGTCGAGCGCCCGGAGTTGCTTCGCTCATCCAGCCGCGGCGCACGGGCCGCGCCCCGCGCACAGGCCGCTTGCGCTTCCTGCGGCGCACCGCCAAGCCTTTCCGGCGGTACAGTCGCTCGACTTTCTTGTGGTTTACCCCTCGTCACTTACGCCGCGACAGCAATCCCAAACGATTCACCGGCGGCACGGCGGGCGGACTAGAGCCAGTGCGGATTTCCCCGCACGACGGCGACGGCGTCCGCGATCACGCTTCGCCAATGGGAATCCCCGCCAAGACCCTCGGAGAGTCGCAGCAGGGCCTCCTCAGCCGATTCGCCCTTCGCGGTAACCGACGACGGCGAGCTTGGATCGTAGCGGCCGGCGGCGAGCCGGGCCGACCAACCGGCGCTCGTCTTCTCGAGAATGACGTCGACCGTCCAACAATGACGTTCCAGCCGGATCGTCGCGTGCGCGGCGAGACTTCTCTCGAGCGCCGCGGACACCGCCGGCGATAGGCCCCTTGACATCGAACGTAACGCTGCGCCGGGTGTAAAGCCGTATCCCAGCGGTCCAGCTTCCGCCGCATCCTGATCCAGGGCATGGGCGGCGAAGGTCCGCCCTTGCTCGCCAAGCCGGATGGAAACGGACGAGAAATCTTCGGCGATGCCTTCCGCCGGCACCGAGATGCCGACGCCGACGAAGGTCGGCGTCAACTGCCAGTCGAACCTGCTCGATGGATGCGTCATTTCCGGTCCGAAACCAAGCGCTAGTAGACGACGGTCATGCGAGATTCGCTGCCGACTCTGATGTCGGAGCTGCCAAGCCAAAGGGCCGTACCAATGAGCGGCACGGGATAGCGAACTTGAATCTGCACGAACGAACCTACGGCCTTGCCGCCGTCCTCCCAAATAGGGGTGACGGAAACCTGGGATGAGGTCAGCCCAACGGCTTCGCGCCTCACTTTCGCAATGATGACGTCGTCGCTGACCGGGTTGTTCTCGCCATGCACCATCGCGTAACGCGCGCCCTGTCGGGCGGCGTGGGCCACGGTCGTGTAGACCCATACCAAGCGCCCTAGCTCGAACAGCCCCACCATCATGATCAGGAACAGCACGAACACCAGCGAAAACTCCACCATCGCCTGCCCTCGGCGGGAGTCCTGCGATCGAGCTGTGTGGGGGACTTTTATACCAGGCATTGTTTTCTAGGCTTCCTCTCTATTGAACACGGACCCAGCCGTCCATATTGAGATCGACCGACTGCGGAACGCCGGGGTACCAGCCGAACGTCCGGAAGTCCTTTGCCACCCGCGTGCGCACATACACGCGCGGCGCTCCGTAGCCGTTGTCGCATTCCGTGGTGCAACTGATGGTCTGTCCGTCGCCGAAGTTGGACATCGATGTCGGACATTGGCAGATTACCTCCACCGAAGGAGACGATCCCTGGACGTCCGCGGCTTCCTGGCGCGCCGCGTTCATGATGCCGTAGCGATCTCCAACGAACTTCATGCTCTGAGACCCGTACAGGCTGCCGACCTCGGCCGCGTTCTGCGTGACGGTCGCTTCGAAGAACATTCTCCCGAAATCGACGGCCCCGAACACCATGCCGATCAAAACCGGCACGGCGATGCCCAACTCGACCACGGCGTTGCCGCGGCGGGAATCTCGTTTCTGCTGATTTGTCGTACTCATATCTGTCTCACCTACTCAACCAACGCCGCTCGATAGATGGCCGGGCCGGAATTGAAATCGGGGGGAGGGTTGAACTGCTCGGTGGCGCTGCCGGAGATGTCGATGGTTTCGGCGTACAGCATCGTCCAGTCGCTCGAGCCCGCGCCGCTGCCCGCCCAGTCGACGTGTTCGGACGGGAAATAGACCACTCCGTTGTAATACGAGTTCGCTGTCGCACGGCTGAACTTGTTGCCGACGTTCTTATAGCCGTTGCTGCGGGATCCGAAGAACAGGATCCCCTGCATGCCCGTGTTGCCGGAGTCGATGTCGGCTTTCGTCGGCGCGGAGAATTGCACCGTGCCGGTCGTGTTGATCTCGATATTCTTGGGATTGCCTCCCGACGGATTGATGACGTAGAACGTCACGCCCGTCCCTTTGGCGTCTCCGCCGGTAATCGTGAAACCGCCTTCGATCACATAGAGCCCCGGAGCGAACTCGATCTTGCCGGATGTGCTCTTGATCTGGTTCTTGTAGATTCCGGGCGTGTAGTAGGTCACGCCGCCTGAGGTCGAGCCGTTGGCGTTCTGCATGGTCAAGCCGGTCGTATCCGGCTCATTCAGGTACCCGAGAGGATCTTGCAGCGGCGGCACGCCGGTATTCATCTGAGGAATGTTGTAATTTCCAGCCGAGTAGCCGCCGGTAATTCCCGCCCAAGTGGCTTTGATCAATCCCTGCGAGCCGCCCGGGGCGCCCATGGCGTTGGGGTTGGGCGAATTGACGTACATGCCGCAGTTGGCGTCCATTCCGCCGGCGCCGGTGACGCGCAAAGTATTCGACTCGTCGGCGTTGCGCAGCGCGGCGATGCAAACATCGGCGTCCCAGTCCAGGGCCGCCACCGCGCGGGCGCGCACCGTGCTCGGCGTCTGCGTCACGACGCGCATGAAGCTGGTCGGCAACTGCCTTTCGATCGTCACCGCAACACGCTGATTGTTCCCAACGCCGCCGACCACCACCGGGTACTCGACAGTGATCGTCGAGTTGTCGTTCGTATAGCCGTTCAGGCCCGCGTCCCGACGCGCCGCCGGCTTGACCTGGACGTCGGCGTCGTTGTTCCCGCGCCGCAGTTCCTGGACCGCCGCGAAGGCCCCGGCGTCAGCGGCGACCTGCATGTGGCGCTTCTCGAAATACAATCTTCCGCCATCGAAGACCAGCCCCAGCACGCAGAGCATCGCCGCGAAGCCGACGGCAAGTAGGAGTAACACCTGTCCGGCGCGGCGATTCCGCGATCTCAGCCCGATTTTCGACCCTGTTTCCCCTCTGACAGACTCGTGTCTTTCTTGCATTGGAAATCCCCCTCTAAGCTCGCTTCCTCCGCGGAAATTGCGGTTGAGGCACGGGAGCCGTCGATACGTGTTCAGTGTGGGCCGCCAGTGCAGTTCCCACAATCCGCCTTTCGTACTGATCGGGTCGCCAGCGAAACTCTTAACTCCGCGGACGAAACCTTAGGCGAGCTAGGAGGCCCCAGCGAAGCATGCTTGGCAGGTTCCTAGTCGAAGGGGCATGATCGCTCGCGGAACGCTCCAACGACTGTGATCGGCGCATGCAACGTTGATCCCTAGCGCGACCGGAGATGCGTCGCTAGGGCGTTGGCGCTTGGCGAACCCCTTGTCCTTCAACAATATGAGCCAGGGATCGAAGGCCGATTCGATGCGGCGACGCGCGTCGAGCGAACCGTGCGACGGCGGCGGCGAGGGACCTCCGCAAGTCTGCGTCGAGCGGCGCCTCCGAACGCGGCGACGCCGGTCTGATCCGCCGATATCGACTGCTGAGGCTCATCTTCGAGGGACGTGTTCCGCCTAGGAGTTCTCCTATCTCAGCCGGCGCAAGGGCGCACAGTCCTAGTCCGCACCTAGGAGAAGGTTCCTGGTCAGACTAGGGAATGCACCACTGAAAGCAGGCATGGCCCAGGGTAAATACTCAACCTCGAAAGAGCGCATCCGTCGTCCCCCTTCGAGCGCATTTGCTTTTTCGCGGACAAAAGGAGCGTCAGTCGTGCGAATACCGAAACTAGAATTGCAGCCCACGTCGAAGGTGTCAGCCAACCGGCTGCTGGACCGCCGCGGTCAAACGTTGATCATGTTGGCGGTGAGCTTCGCCATGCTGTTGGCCTTGCTCGGCCTGGTCTTCGACGGCGGCAGGCTCTACTTCGAGCGGCGTCAGATGCAGGCCGCCGCCGATGCCGCCACGCTGGCCGCCCTTCACGAGATGCGCCGCGGCTTCGACGACGCCGACACGCAGGTGAGGCCGGCGGCCAGGCGCGACGCCGAAATGAACGGCTACAGCACCTCGGATTCCACGGTCACCGTCAACTATCCCGCCGCCGGCCTAGGAGCCGACAGCGTGGAGGTGATCATTTCGCGGACGGTGCCCACGACCTTCATGCGCGTGGTCGGGCGCCAACAGAGCACGGTGGCCGCGCGCGCCGCGGGCCAGTTGCTGCGTGATGTCGGCGGCCCGTGCGTGATCGCTTTGCGCGACGAGGAAGAAAAGAACACCCTGACCGTGAGCGGCTCCGCGGGACTCAGCGCCGATTGCGGCGTCTGGGCGAACTCGCCGGACGACCAAGCGATGAGCGCCCCCGGCGGCTCACAGGGCACCATCACGGCGCCGTGGACGCGCGCCGGCGGCTACACCGGCAGCAACTACAACGTCGGCAGCCAACTCGTGGCGAAGGTCGCCATCGCCGATCCCTTGTCGATAATGCCCGACACGCCAAGTGCGATGGGCGCCATGTCCAATCGGCCGGCGCCCGCCAAGACCGGAACGCGTACGATTCAGCCCGGGCGGTACACCCAGGGCATCGACAGCAATAGCGGTTCTCTGACCTTACAGCCTGGCCTGTACGTTCTCGAAAGAGGCATGAAGATCACCGGCGGCGAGCTATACGGCGCCGCAGTGACGATCTACGTCATCAAGAACAGCGGCGGCACTAACGATTCAGTGGAGATCAACACGACCGGGGTCGTGCAACTGAGCGCCCCCAGCGCCGCGGACATCGCCGGCGGCAATACCGGCATCCAAGGCGTGCTGTTCTACGGAGCCCGCACGAATCGCTACACCAACACCGGCCATCACCTCGGACGCTCGACCGCCGACTCTTATTACAACGGGGCGATCTACTTCCCTGCGGAGCACGTGGATTGGGCCGGAAATTCCAATACCACTGGAAACTATTCGATGATCGTCGCGGAGACGATCGACATTACGGGCGGCTCCGGCGTCGCCATCAACCAAACGCCGACCCTCGGCTTTCCGGTGGATTTCGACCTGGCGCCGGTGATCTATAAAGCGGCGCTGGTGGAATAGAAGATGGGTGACAGCATCATGAAACAACAACGACGCGCATCGAATCGCGGATCTCGCCGGCGCGGCAACACGATCGTCGAGTTCGCCGTCTCGGTTCCGGTCTTCCTGATGATGGTGATGGGAGCGGTCGACTTCGGACGCCTGTTTTATGAGGCGACCACTCTTTCGAACGCCTCTGAATCGGGCGGCATCTACGGCGCGGCCGGCATGCAGTACGCCACCAACGCCAACGGGGTCCAAGCCGCCGCCCAAGCCGACGCCGCCGACGTGACAGGCTTCACGGCGACGCCCATCCTGCGCTGCGCCTGCCCGACGTCGATGACCGATTTCTACAGCGAAACCGAGTGGCCCTGCGACACCGAGTGCACCAACGGCTATGGTTCGCCGCGGGTTTACGTCCGCACCGAAGTCGAGAAGAACTTCAAGACCTTCGGCTGGTACCCCGGCGTTCCGCAATCCACCGAAATCGATATGAACCGCTGGGTGCGCGCGCAGTAGCGCGCCGACAGGAGCAAAGGGAAATGCGAGTCAGAGCCCATAACCGCAAATCAGGTCAGGCGATGGTCGAGTTCTCGCTCGCCTTCTTGCTCTTCCTGATGATGCTGGTCGGCATGATCGAGTTCGGTCGCGGCGTTTGGATCTACACCACCGTCGCTCACGCCGCTCGTGAGGGCGCCCGCTACGCGATCGTGCGCGGCGAAAACAACCCGATCGGGTCCGACGCCTTGGCGACCGAAGTCAAATCGCGCGCCGTGGGATTGCTGCCCGGCGATATGACCGTGACGACGACCTGGGAAGACCCCACCGACAAGAAGGTCGGCACCTTCGTTCGCGTTTACGTGGAATATCCCTTCCGGCCGATCGCGGCTGCGCTGATCCTGCCCGGGCAAAGCACCGTCCGCGTCGCCAGCACGTCGCAGATGACGATTCTCAATTAGAGGGCTGCAGCAAGTCCCGGTTGATCTCGACCGCGTCGATCACTCCGACGACCGCGCAATCGATCGGCGCCATGCGGCGCCCCACCGAAGTCATTGCGCCAAAGCCGTCCAGAGTCAGCAGCACGCGATCGCCTACGCCCGCGCTCACCGAATCGACCGCGACGAACGGCGGCCCCTTGCGCTCCGACCCGTCCAACTCGAGAACCGCCACCGCCAGCAGCTTCATGCCCTGGTGTGTCTCGTGCTTTTGACTAGCGACAACCTCGCCGATGACCTTGCCGATCAGCATCGCTGCTCCGCCTCGGCGTCTAAGGTGATCTCGTCGACGATGCCGACGATCGTGGCGTCGGAGGCCACGGTCTCGGGATGAAAAGCCAAGCCGCCTTCGCGGCCGCGAGCCCAGTAGATCGTGTCCCCCGAGCCGGCGCCGACCGTGTCGAGGCACACCAGAGGCGTGCCGGCGTCTTCGCCGTGAGCGTCGATGGGTTGCACGACGAGGAAGCGCTTGCCTTCGTGTTGCGGACTCTTGACGGTCGACCAGAGCCGGCCCGTGACGCGTCCCAACAGCATCGCTAGCCGCCCTTCTTTTTCTTTTTGGCCGCGGTCGGCGCTTCGATGTCGACCTCGTCGACGATGCCGATGATGGCCGTGTCGACCGGCGTGTCCTTCATGCCTTCGGCCATGCGCGCCGAGCTGCCCGACACGGCGATCACGGTCTCGCCCACGCCGGCCCCGACCGTATCGATCGAAACCAGGTAGCTGCCGGCCTTGGGCTCGCCTTCCGGCGAAACCGTCTGGATGACGAGGAGCTTGCGTCCTTCCAGGCGCGGGTCCTTGCGCGTGGCGACCACATTGCCCACGACTCTCGCCAGAATCATGCTCGATATCCGCCTGGGCCGCTAGCCCTTCGGCGTGATGTTGAAGATGTCGCTCAGATTGGCGTGCGGACGCGGAATCACGTGCACCGAGATCAACTCGCCCACACGGCGGGCGGCGGCGGCCCCGGCGTCGGTCGCGGCCTTGACGGCGGCGACATCGCCGCGCATCAGCACGGTCACGTATCCCGACCCGATCTTCTCCCAGCCGACCAGCGTGACGTTCGCGGCCTTCACCGAGGCGTCGGCGGCCTCGATCAGGGAGGTCAGACCGCGCGTTTCAATCATTCCAAGGGCTTCGCCCATCGTTTACCTCTTCTCCTCTCTCGCCAGAACGGCTTGTTCGACGAGCTCGATCAGTTCCTGGCGAGTCACCCAAAAGCGCTCCTCGCCGCCGCCGGTCGCTCCGGCGTAATCTTCGGCCACGGTCGGGCAACCCGGCGCGGGGGTCGCCTTCGAGCGCACTCCGTAGCGCGTCCGTGAATCAAACAGTTTATCGACCTCGACGCGCGGCAGCGGTCGCGCCCCGCCCAGCATCTCGGCCACGAAATTGATACGCGCGAAGTGCTCCACCGTTTCCATCCGGAAGTACGCCTGCCAGACCTCTTTGCCGTAGGAAACCGCACCGTGGTTGGCGAGCAGGATCGCGTCGTATTTCGGAATCAGCGGCATCATCGGCTCGGTCAGGGCCGGAGTCCCGGGCAGCCCGTACGCGGCCACCGGCACGCAGCCCAGGCCGATGATGACTTCCGGCAGCAGCGCCTTGTCGAGCGACAGTCCCGCGGACGCGAAGCCCGTCGCGACCGGCGGATGCGCGTGCACGACCGACATGATGTCGGGCCGCTCGCGGTAGATCGTCAAGTGCATGGCGATCTCGGAGGTGCGCTCGAGCCGCCCTTCGACCTTGTTGCCGTCATAGTCGACGACGATCAGGTCATCGACGGCCAGCATGCCTTTGCTCACGCCCGTCGGCGTCGCCAAGATCCGCTGGTCGTCCAGCCGGATGGTGATGTTGCCGTCGTTGGCCGCGACCCAGCCCTTCTCGAAGACGAGCCGCCCGACCTTAACGATATCTTCCTTCAGTTCTCTGACCGACTTGGCCATAGCGAACTCCAATCGTAGCGGAGGCGCTGAGCGGGTGTAAAGGCGCTGGCCGGTGTTGCCAAAGCGTGTCCTCAAACGGGATCATGAAGTGCTTCCGTCGCAATTTCCTCCGCAATGGCAAACACCCGCATGTGCCCGAATTGCCGGGCCTTCATCGACGCCAAGGAACGCGTCTGCCCTTACTGCCAAACCGAGCAACAGCCGGTGCACCGCCAGTCGGCCTCCCCGACGGGCACGGCGCTACGGGGATTGATTCCCGAGACGCACTTCACCACCGTCATTCTGCTCGCCGTCAACTTCGGGCTCTTCATCGTCATGATGCTGCTCAGCCAAAAGGTCAGCGGCAGCTTCTTCTCGATTGACCTACGGGTGGCGGAGTTGTTCGGGGCCAAGGTGCGCTTCAACATACTGCAAGAAGGGCAGTGGTGGCGCTTGATGACGGCGGGCTTTTTGCATGGCGGCATCATGCATATCCTGATGAACTCGTGGGTCTTGTTCGACCTTGGAGCACAGGTTGAGGATGTCCTCGGAACCGCTAGATATCTCGCGATCTATCTTGTCTCGAGCGTCTTCGGATTTTACGTGAGCTTGCAGATCACGGCGGCCGATTCGCTGGGAGCCTCTGCTGCGCTGAGCGGTTTGATCGGCGCCATGATGGCCTTCGCTCGCCGCACCGGCCAATCGTTCGTCTGGTCGTTTTATCTGCGCTGGGCGATCCTGATCGCCGTCATCGGCCTGCTGTTCCCCGCCATCGACAACGCCGCCCACTTCGGGGGCTTTGTAGCGGGCTTCGGCATGGGTTGGATCGCCGCCTCGCCGCGTATTAACAGGGCGACGGAGTCGATGTGGAAGGCCGCGGCAGCCGTCTGCAGCGTGATCGCGGCGGGTTGCATCGCCTACGCCTGCCTGCGCGCGTCGATCGTCATCTCGAATCTCTAGACCCGCGTCCGCCCTAAATCGCGGACGCCGTCGCGCCGATCTGTTCGATGCGGGTACGCCCCGCATCGAATGCTCGAAACCTTCGATCGCATCCGCCCTCAGGTCTGCGGCGCGACGGCGGCGGCGACGGTCGCCTTGCTGGCGGTCTGCACGTCCGCGCCCGGAGCATCCCTTTGGCTGCTGGGCGCGCTGATCATCGCCGCGCTCGCCATTCGGCTGCTTCCCGGCCGCGGCCGGCGGCCCGCTATCGCCGCGCCGGTCGCCGTCCTTTTGGCCTGGCCGCTGCTGCAAATCATCCCGCTGCCGGCGGCGTTGCAGCGGGCGTTGACGCCGGTCGGAGGCGAGACGCTAGCGCATCTAGCGGCGTTGGGCGTGAGACTGCCGGGAACGATCAGCCTGAACCCGCAGGCGACTCTCGAAGCGTTCCTGCTGCCCGCCGGCGGCCTGGCGGCGTTCCTGCTCGCGGCTCGCGCGGGATCGACGGCGCGAGGCTACTTGGCGACCGCCGCGATCCTCGTTGCGACGGGCGCGGCCCTGTCGGTGGTCGGCTTCGCCCAGTTCCAACGCGGGCTGTTCGCCGAAGCATCCGACGCCTGGGCGCGCGGCACGTTCGTCCATCGCGGACACTTCGCGGCCTTCGCGGCGGCTTGCGCCTGGCTCGCCGGCGGAACAGCCGCGACGCTGCGACTCTACAACCGCGCCTTCGCCGTCGCTTCCGGATGCGCCGCCGCGGTCTGCGCAGCGGCCGTGCTGTTGTCTGAATCGCGCATGGCCGTCGCGGTCAGCGTCCTTCTCGCAGCGGCGGTGACGGTCGTCGCCCGCCGCAACGGCGGCCTCCGCTGGGCCCCGGCGGCTGGAGTCTTGCTGGCCGCCGCCGTTGTGCTGCCGTTGGCCGGTTCGTCGCTCGAGCGGCGCTTTGCGGCGATCGCCGAACAGCGCGGAGATCCGGGCCGCGAAGCGATCTGGCGCGACACGGCGATGACGCTCGAACGCCTTCCCCCGACCGGCGCGGGGCTCGGCGCGTTTCCTTGGGCCTTCCGTCGCAGTCACGCCTATCTGTCGCGGCGCAGCGTCGAGCACGCGCACAGCGACTACCTGGAGTGGCTCGTCGAGTTGGGCGTGCCGCAGGGGCTGAGTTGGTGCCTAATCTTAGGATTCGCCGTCTGTAGCATCGGCCGAGGCTTGGTTCGCGAACCGGACGAGGGCAAGCGGCTGCGCGGCGCCGCGGCACTGCTCGGCTGCCTCGCCCTGCTGCTGCACGCCGCGGTCGACTCGCCGCTGCACGCGCCCGCCACAGCCGCGCTGGCCGCGCTGCTGCTCGGTCTGGCCGCGGGCTCGGCGGGCGGGCTCCGGAGCGGTTCGTCGCGAGCGACCACCGCCGTCCTCGCCGCCTCCCTCTGCGCCTGGGCTTTGGCGGCGGCCGGCACACTCGGGGCTCTCGACGTCAACCGGCGGTTTCAGAGCGCCCGCCAAGCGCACCTCGGCGGCGACCTGCAAGGCGCTCGAGACGCCTATCGCGCGACGCTGACCGCCTGCCCGACCGAAGCCGCCGCGTGGCTCGGCCTCGCTGAGTTGCGGCGCACGGAGGGCGATTTCTCCGCGGCCCTGTCTCTCGCTCGGACGGCCCGGGTCGTCGAACCGCACACTTACCGCGTCGAGTGGCCGCTCGCCGAAGCCGAGCTCGCCGCCGGCGCCACCGACTCCGCGCTAGCTCGCCTGCGCGAGCTGCTCGCCGATCTGCCCGACCTACGCCCCGCCGCATTGCAGATGGCTTGGCGATACGGCGTCGACTTGAAGCTGATCGAGGCCTACCTCATCGCCCCCGAGGGCGAGGCGGTTGGAGAATACCTCGCCTTCTTGGTCCGAACGGGCAATCGTGAGCTAGCCGTCCCCGCCTATCGCCGCCTGGCTCTGGACCAATCCGTCGCAGTGCCGCAACCGTTCCTCGACTATCTCAGCCGCCACCTGCCTCACGACTTCGCGGCGCAACCTTAGAAGCGGCGGCGGCGATATCTCGAGCGGCGGCGTCAAATCGCCGGAACCGGCTCGGGGGACGCGCGGCTGTTCCAGCTTCGACATTTTTTGCAGCGCTGAATACAAAAGACTTAGCGCACAGGCGCCCTCCACGCGCTTGTCCCCGCTTGTCACACTGGAGTCATAAGAGTTCGTCGTCGGCGGGGCGCGCCGGCGGGGGAACGCCTCGAGGTTCAAACCATCCGCCCTGGGTTGTCGCTCATCCCCAAAAGCGACCGTTTGCAAGGAACCGGTTCCTGACTTGTTGTTCTCAAACCGCGACGTGACCGCGGATTTGGCCTTCAAGCGCGGCGTCGAACGGCTCTCGGCAGTATGGGGAGCCGTTCGGCGTAGTTTTCTCTTCGACGCAAAGCGGTCGTACGCCCATCTTTCGCCGCAAAGCCCAACCTGAACATGCGCCGCCATGCGAACATAGGCGCGGTGCCCGTCGAGCCTAAGCGCGCGCTGTGGGGCGTGACCGTCGTTCTCACGTTGATGTGGATCGGCCTGGTCGGGGGCTCGGCCGTCGGCGCGCAACTCGTTCCGGCCGGCAGCGGATTGGCGGGGCCGGCGATCGCGTTGGGCTACGGCGCCGGCGCCTCGCTCGTCGCCGGTTTCATCGGCTTCCTGCTGGCTCGGCGTCTGTCGCCGATCGCGCTGCGAATCGCCGCCGTCCTCACGATCGCGGTGTCGCTCGTCCTCGTCGCGTTTGTCGTATGGCGCGCGCTGACGCAACACCCAGGCTACGATTCGGACGCTCCCGCCAACGCACGGGCTCTCCGCGACTAGTCGAGCGGCTCGCCGTCCGGCGTCATGTGGTGCAGCGCGCCCCAGCCGAGCGCCTTGATCGGCTCCTCGAGCGCCTTGCGGTCGCCGACGACCACCCAAGTCCAACGATCCGGGTGCACGACCTTCCGCGCCGCCGCCCGCGCCGACTCCGCGTCAATAGCGCGCACCTTGTCGGCGTAGGTGTCGTAGTAATCGTCCGGCAGACCGTAGACTACGATCTCTTGCATGGCGCCGATCAGGGCGCGCTTGGTCTCGAACCGCCCGGGCAACCGCAGCGTGCGGTTGTTCTTGGCCTGGTCGAGCTCTTCGGGCAGGATCGGCTTCGGCCCTGCGATGCCGCGCAGGTCGAGATCGATCTCCATCAGCGCGTCGGCGGTCTTGTCGAGCTGCACCGGCGCGTAGAGCAAAAACGTGCGCGGCCCCTTGGCGTCGATGAACATCGTGCGCGCGCCGTAGGACCAGTGCTTCTCCTCGCGGATGTTCTGGTTGATGCGCGACGCGAAGTCACCGCCCAGGATGCCGTTCATCACCTCGATGGCGAATTCGTCCGGGTTATTGGTGGGCGGCGCGGGCAGCCCGCCGATGATGACGCCTTGCAGCGAGCCGGGCTTGTCGACCAGGTAGATCGCGCGCTTGGCCGGCGCTTCGACCGGCGCGAGATTCTTGTGCGGCGGTTCGGCGGTGTTCTTCCAAGCGCCGAGTCGCCGCTCCAGCAGCTCCACCAAAGCTTCGAGGGAGATATCGCCCGCCGCGGCCAGAGTCGCCACGCCCGGCTGGAACCACGTCTGGTGAAAGCGCACCAGATCGTCGCGAGTCAACGCCTTGATCGTGTGCTCGAAGCCGCTCCCCGTGAGCGGCGAGCCGTAAGCGTGATCCTGACCGAACAGCAGACGCGGCAACAGCCGAAAAGCGGCGGCCGAGGGCGTCGACTTCTCTTGATCGATGCGCGCGAGCTGCTGCCGCTGCAAACGCCGGAAGTCGCCCTCGGGGAACGTCGGATGCTCGATGACGTCGGCGAACAGATCCAGCGCCGCATCGAGCCGGTCCGTCAGCGCCGACAGCGAGACGTAGCAGGTGTCGAGACCCGCTCGACAACCCAGTGACGCACCGAGCTCGTCGAGCTGCTCGCTGATCTCGAGCGACGTCCGCGACTTGGTGCCCTCGTCGAGCATGGCCATCGCCATCGTCGCCGTACCCGCCGACGCGAATTGATCGGCCGCGTAACCGGCGTCGAGCATCAGACTCAGCTCGACGCTCGGGATCTCATGCCGCTCGGCCAACACCACTTGCAGGCCGTTTGACAGCGTCGTCCGCTGGAAGGGAGGCAGATCGAGGTTCGCCGCACCGACGATCGCCGGGGCCTGCGCGCGATCCGCGCCGTTCTTGTTCGTTTGATGCGCCGGGAAGGGATGCACCTCGAGAATGTACGCGCCGTCCGACAGCCATTCGCGGGCCGTTTGAACCAAGTCTTGCGCGGTGGCCTCCTGCGCCCAGCGAAACATCTGTTGGTAATGCTCGGGATCGCCCGTGAACACCTGGCTCTTTTGAAGGATGTCGCTCTTGCCGCCGAAGCCGCCGATGCGCTCCACGCCGCGGATGAAGGCCGCGCGCTGCTGCGTCTTGATGCGAGCCAATTCGCGTTCGGTCGGGCCGTGCTCGAGAAACTTCGCCAACTCCTCGTCCATGGCGCGCTCGATAGCCTTCAGATCGCCTCCGGAATGCGCGGATGCGACCAGGGTGACCAGGCCCGCGATCTCCCGGGCGTGTATCGAGGCGTTGGCGCTGGTGGCGATCTGGTCGTCGTAGACCAGCCGTTTGAACAGCCGCGAAGTCTTGCCCGACGCCAACACATCGGTCACCAGATCCAACAGCACCGCCTCGCGCGTGCCCCATTCGGGCACGTTCCAAACCTTGTAAATGCGCGCCTGCGGCACACGGTCTTCCACGATTTGTCGCTGCACGCCGCTGCGCTTGGCGATCCAGGCCTGCCGGCGTGTGAGCGGCGGGCCCGAGGGAATGTCCCCGAAGTACTTCTCGACCTTTTCGCGTGCGGTCGCCACGTCGATGTCCCCGGCCAGCACGACAGTCGCGTTCGCTGCGCCGTAGTAGGTCTCGAACCACGTCTTGACGTCCTCGAGCGACGCGCCGTCCAGATCCTCCATCTCGCCGATCACCGTCCATGAGTAGGGGTGACCGACCGGGAATGCGCCCTTGGTGAGCAAGTCGCGAACGACGCCGTACGGCTGATTCTCGCCCTGGCGCTTCTCGTTTTTCACGACGCCGCGCTGCTCGTCGAGCTTGGCTTGATCGATGGCGCCGGCCAGGTGCCCCATGCGGTCCGACTCCATCCACAGTGCAAAGTCGAGCGCGGGCGTGGGCACGTTTTCGAAATAGTTCGTGCGGTCTTCGTTGGTGGTGCCGTTCAGGTCGGTTGCGCCGATCGCCTCCATGGCCTTGATGTAGTCGCGGTTGGCGTTCTCCGACCCGTTGAACATCAGGTGCTCGAAAAGATGGGCGAAGCCGGTCTTGCCGGGCCGCTCGTTCTTCGATCCCACGTGATACCAAACGTTTACGGCCACGATCGGCGCCTTGCGGTCCTCGTGCACCAATACCGTCAAGCCGTTGGGGAGCGTGAACTTTTCGTAGAGAATGTCGACCGGGCGGGACGCCGCGGAAGCCGCCGTGTCGCCGGGTTGCGGCTTTTCGGCGATACGGACTTCATCAAGCGGCATAGATCGCTCATTATAGGGTCCGGTCCGGCCCAATCGCCCTCGAATGAACCGGCGGATCATCTTCGGGGACGGCTCGATCGTCGCCGGCGCTGGACTCTTGGTCGACTTTTCAAATATTGCCGGTTCGGTCCGTCGCCGCCCTTTCGCATCGGCATCTCAGGCTCCAGCAAAGTGAAACGACATCGAAGTTGATGCGTATACTGTCAGCAACTCCGGCCGCCGCCGGCGATCGGGAAGACACTCCCGGTTTTGTAATTTGTTTTGCCCGGGACGATTTCCACAATGAATTTCATCTCTCGCTTCGCGTCCGCCGTCCTTCCCGCCGCGGCCGCCATCGCCTTTTTGGCGGCGCCGATGCAGGCGCAGACTTACAGTCCAAACTGCCCATCGACGGACGTTAGCGACATCATGAAAGACCCCGTCGTGCAAGCGGCGTTGGACAAGGCATGGGTCGCCAGCGAAGAGGGAACGGCCGACGAGCACGAGGAAGGCGGCGTCATCGAGCAGTGCCGCGGAAACGACCCCTCGACGAATAAGCGCGGGTACTACACCAGAGTCAGAAAAGCGCGTTCGAGCGGCGGCACTCGCGACAGCCTCGACTACACGATTCGGCCCGATTCGCCGGGCGGCCGTTGTCGCACGGTGGCAATCTTCCACACTCACCCCGGCCCGGAGAACGATCCAACGTACGAAAACGCCAAGCCCAGCCCGGAAGATATCGAAGCCATCATCGATCTAAGCTTGCCCGGCATCATCCGCTTCGGTGCGGGACCCGACCCGACGAAGACAACGGACTTCGCTTACCGCGAAAAGGAGGCGCCGCCGCGGAAGATGGCTTGGGATTGCACTCCCGCGCCTCCGCCTCCGCCCGAGCCTCCACCGAACGGCGTCAGCATGTCGGCGACTTGCGGGGAAGGCGACTCGAACGAGATTTCGTTCGAGAACAAGCAGAGCTCCGATCGCAAGTTTCGGGCCGCGAGCGATTCCGATTGGCTGGCGCTGGCGACTCCGGAAGGCGAAGGACGCATGACCGTGGGCGGCGGCCAAGTCGGGACCGTGAACCTGTCGGGCATGTGCGGCGACTGCTGCGCCCCGCCGGGGCCCAAACAGGCCCAGGTCAGCATTTATGAAGTCAAGGCGGACGGCAGCGAAGACCTGCTCGCCGAGCAGCCGGTCACGATGGGGTGCAGGCCCGGACCGAAATCGTGCGGCGGCTCTTCGGGCGACCCGCACTTGTACACGCTCGACGGCCTGCGTTACGACTTCCAGGGGGTCGGCGAGTTCGTGCTGACGCGCGCCGCCGGCTTCGAGGTGCAGGCGCGATATCAGCCTCTTTGGGCCGGACGAAGGGTTTCGTTCGGAACCGCGGTCGCCGCGCGGCTCGGCCCCGATCGTGTGACGCTCACGGCCGGCAGTCCGATCGTTCTTAGAATCAACGGCGCGGAGGCCCTGCTGTACACCGGCGAGTGGATCGACCTGCCCGGCGGCGGAAAGATCGAGCTGGACGATCGTACCTTCCGCATCCACGGCGGGGGAGGGCTGCTCGAAGTTCGCGGCGAAGGCGCGACGACCAAGTCGCTGAGCATTCGAGTGAGAGCGCCGCTCGACTCAACGCCGGCGGGATTGCTGGGAGGCGTCGACGGCGACCGTACGAACGACATGCGCCTCTCGGCGGACGCGCAACCGTTGGCGCAGCCTCTGGCGTTCGATCTGCTCTATGGCGCGTTCTCCGACGCTTGGCGTGTCAACGGGGAAACCACGCTCTTCGACTACGGGGAGAACGAGTCGTTCGAAACATTCGTCGACCGCACCTACCCGGACCGCATCGAGAACCACCAGACCCTCTCGGCCGCCGACCGCGCCAAGGCCCTGGCGGTCTGTCGAAAAGCCGGCGTAACGGGCTCGGTCAACCTCGAAGACTGCACTCTCGACGTCGCCGTGACGGGGGATGCGGACTACGCCGACGTCGCCTCCAAGCAACCGCCCGCCGAGGAACGGCTGCAGATCTCCGGCGACCGGCGCGAGCCCGTTCCCCAGTCGAGCAACCAAGTCTCCCAGACGGCCGACGGCGTGACCATCGAAGCTCCCGCGAAGGTGATCGCTTCGTTCCCCATCGAGTTCAAGGTCAGCGGGCCGACGCTGAAACACAACACGCTCTGCTTCGCCTCCGTCGGCAGCGCGGAACGCAAATGCGCGGCGCAGATCACGGCTGGAGACGGGGCAAAGGACGAGGCCCGTGTCTTGAAATTGCTCGTCCCGAACCAGCCGGGCTCGTACGAGCTGCGCTACATCACTCGTGAATCCGGCTGGAAGACACAGGTCCGCGTTCCGATCGAAGTCCGCGATCCTGCGGCTCACGTCGAAGCGCCCGCGACCGCCCCGGCCGCGGGCCGCGTCAAAGCCGCTTGCGTAGGCGAATGCAGCCCGGACAATTACCTGACCGTCGTGCCGGTCGGCAGCCCCGATGATCTGCTCGGGGCGCACGCCTATATGAGCAAGGGTCCGGAAGTGACGATCCTGAACCTGCCCAAAGAACCCGGGGAATACGAAGTCCGGCTCTTGGGCCATCGGAATCCTCGCCGAGTCTTCGCTCGAAAGCCGATCCGAATCGTCGATCCCTCCGCGTCCGCCGGCGGCCGAGAAAAGAAGGTCCTGATCGCGGCGCCCGCCGAGGCCTTCGCGGCTCACACCGTTGAGATTCGCGTGAGCGAGCCCGTCCGCGGCTACTGGATCGGCTTCGCGCCCGCCGGCAGCGGCAACGATGGTCAGGCTGCCAGTCCGTACGGCGCCAGGGTTATGAACGGCGACGAGGAGACGGTCAAATTGGTCGTCCCGACGATCCCCGGTGAGTACGAGCTGCGCTATCGCGACGTGCGAGGCGAGAAGCGAATTTTCGAGCGACAGCCCTTCCGTTCGCTCATGCCCAAGGTAACGATCGAGGCCCCGCGAACGGCGCAACCGCGAGGGAATGCCGCGGTGCGGGTTTTGGGCGACGTCGGGGAGCACATGACGCTCACCGTGGTTCCCGCCGGCAGCCCGCTTTCAGCGGGAGGCGGAATGATCAATCTGAAGCAGGGGCCCGAGGCGACCGGAACGCTAAACAGACTGCCCGCCGAGCCCGGCGAATACGAAATTCGCTGCGTCAGCACGTGGGGCTCGAGCCGCGTGCTCTACGCCGGCAGCAAGCTAACCATCCGCTGAGGCTCGGGGCGCTCTAGACGTGGCCGAAAATCGGCTCTTCTTCGCGGCGCACCGGCGCGCCGACGGCGAAGGCGTCGCGGACCTTCTCGATCAGGGGCCGCTTCTCGAGATGGCGGATCCGCCCGCTACCTGCTATGTCGCTGGACCAAGAATTTTAAAGGAGCGGCGAGCAGCAGCTCGAGCAATTGCATCCCGGTCACCGCCGGCGTTTCGCCGCACACGGCCGAGCAAAGATCGAGCCGATCATCAACAAACCGCCGAGGGACTGCCAAACGCCTAAGGCGAGTCCGGCGGAGAATAGGACGGCGGCAATGGCGCAGAACAAGTAGGGCGTCCGCAGCGGGTGGCGGTTGCGTCGGCTGCGCTGAGCCTCTATCGCCTTTCTCATGAGGATGAGGCCCGCTCCATTCCAGCCTACGTAGACGCCGACGGCGGCGACGATGAATGCAGCCCATGTCCCGCCGATATAGAACGGCGGACTTCCCGGCGAGAGCTCAGGTCGGCGAGTTGGGCGTCGGTCATGGCTGATAGGCCTCCGCGATGAGGATGGCCTTCGCTCGGGTTCGACGGCAATCCGTCGGCGGTTATATGACCGTTGCTCGCGTCCGCTTCTCCATCACCTGATCTCATTGCAGGCGCACATGCTCACATCGGAGGGGCTGTTCTTTCCTCTCGGTACGACCGTAGAGGAGCCGCGAGAATCAGCGCTTCGTCGACCGCCGTATTGAGCGCGTCTCAGCCGACGAGGCCGAGGAAAATCGAGGGCGAAGTTGCGGCGGACTGCGCACGGTCGCACAGGAAGATGACGGAGGGACGGGCCGGCGGCGCGAAGTGCGCTTCTCTTTGGGCTCCGTCCCATTTAGCCCTCTTCCCTTTGTCACTCTTCGCAAAATCGGGCTATTGTGCCGGTGGCGGTGGAGGATGGGACGACGGGAGCGAATCATTGACCTTATGTCCTCTTGGACTAGCGGAAAATTCCAAATACTCTTTAACCACTAACATTGCTGAGAGCATTCCAAACATGCCATATCCATTCCCAAACACCTCCCCTCTGTCTGTCTCTTCAAGTTTGTAGTTTACAGCGCACCGCACCTCTCCGGAAAGCCTCACTCGAACTTCTGATCGCGCTAGATTTGTATGTCCAAGGAAATTCGACAATCGCTTTTGAGACTCCCTATCAGTCCGGAAATGCGCTAGAGGCTCGCTGTCGGGTTCGCTCCCGGAGACACGAAGCTCGATTGATCTTGGCACTCGAACTCCATCGAACCACCGCAATGGGCACTTCGTCGACGTCACAATTCCGCTCACAAAACTGCCTTCTGTGGTAACTAGCCTGCCCTGGTAAGCACTACAGTCCGATAGAATCCGGCAAAAATCAACTGGCCCTTGCGCCACAAGAGCAGAATTGTATACCAACAGGATCGGCACTAATACTACAGTTGTTCTTGCTGGCTTGAACTTCATGATCTTTTGAACCGATTCAAATCACTGGGGTCGTGGTATACGAACATCTATGCCGCCGAAGCAGTTATCATTAATGAGCTCTGCATTTCGATGAGCAACGTCCATCAGCGGCCGGCCTTCGTCGTCGACATCATATTCAATTTCGGAGCCTCCTGATTTTCACCTATAACAATTGTAGAGGTGGCCGAGTTCGTGAAGCAGCGTGTGAGCATTAGCATCAACGTAACCTAAGTTCCACCAAGCGCGGGGCTGCGTGTATGTTTGCCCATTGACTTCATACGGGCCCGTATCCTGGTAAGTATCGATTGTTATAGAAGTGCGTGACGTTTCCGCCGTTCTACTCGTATTGAGGTCCTTGTACTCAATGGAAATTACCTTGCCTGAATCTCTCACATTGCGCCCAAACGCCAAATCATGAAGAACTTCCACCGGATCCCAGCCGGATCCCCCGCCGAACATGTTTCGACAGAGGTCGTTCCCCAGTAACGCTTGCAGTGCACGTCCCCAGGAAGGAGTGAATAACTGTTTCGCCCTAGCGGTCGGAGTGACTTCAATCGGCATAGGCGTTGGTGTTGATATTTGTTGTGGATTGGGCGGGGGGGCCGGTTCGGCTGGCCAAGGGAACGGATCGTAGAAGTCAGTTATTTGATACACGACAATGACGAGGTACCAATCGGTATCGTACGCATTGTACGGTATAAACTTACCAGTGGGGTCGGTGTATCGAACGGGGTTGTTTTTAGCGCTGGAATAACCGTTCCACAGCTGAGGATTGGCAGTTAAGGCACCCGTGTTCTCTGGGTCAACTGATAAGAAGCGAGCAAGCTGGCTACAGAAGCACCGCTCCCAGAAGTAATCCAGCCCGCTTTCTGCATCCCTCTGCTGCCCGGTGAACTGCTGCCTCACGCCCAAGCTCGCGTTGTACGTCGCAACTCCCCCGTCGGTCACCCCGTTCCGGCCGCCGTGGCTCGAGTCGGCGGGGATGTTCTCGCCGAAGGGGAAGAAGTCGCGGCGCTGCTTGACGTCGCCCGCCGAGCCGGTGACCAGGCGCGTCGAGCCCAAATGATCGGTCGTGCGGTAGTAGATCTCCGAGCCTTCGACCACCGCTTTGAGTTTGCCCGCGAAGTAGACGTAATCGCGCTCGGGCGACGAGGCCGAAAAGCCCGGCCCGGAGCCGTTGCGGTACTCGGCCGCCAGCCGCCCGAACGAGTCGTAGACCCACACCGTCGTCTCCGAGTTGTAGATCTTGCGGATGCGCCGCCCGGCCGCGTCGTACCTGGTCGCCACGCTCACCCCGGTCTTTGAGAACGAGGTCATCTTGTTTGTCCCCTTTTTGCCCACCAGCTTCTTGCGGTGAACCCTCTTGTCCCTGCTTTCCGTACTTTCCTCCCAAGTTCGCGCCGATCCACCATTCAGGCAGTGTTTTGGCCGTCGCCCCCAGGCCAATCTTCTCAGCGTCGGCTTTGTCAGTTGCGTTTGGGAGGAAAATGTGCCCGCGTGATGTTCGTGCACCAAGGAGGTATCGTCCAGGTCGGAGACCAGCGAATTCTACAACCTGCGGGCCTGTCACTTCTTTTCCTACGCGAGCCACTGCCACGCCCAGGGGGTTAAATTCATACAGGTCGACGACAACTGGATACTCCTCTGCTGCTACTGGGACACGGAGCATCGAGTAAGCAGGGAGCAGAATCTCCGTGGCCAAGCATTTGGTGCCTAGATCTTCTCCGCTATTAGCCATGTGCGAGGCTAGAAATGTGTCATCTTGTAGACGAAATTCCAAAGTGTATGCAACACGCGGATCGACCGGAATCACAAATACTCCCGAGTCGTCGGTGACGCTCTCGATCTGAGACTCCGCTGAACGAGCAAACACTCTAACATCTCGAAGGCCGGTTGGATAAACTTCTCCTGTTACTAGATTTTCGTTTGACACTAGCACTTTTCCGCATGCACAGGGACCTTCGACCTGTTTTCGCCCGTAGGTGCTGCACTCAACGAGAGAAGGATGCGGCACACAGGCCGACGCCAATACCAGTATTAAGAAGGCTAGGTGCTGTGGTGTCGCGATCTTTGACGGGGAAGACCGAAACTCAGTTTAGTTGCGCTAAGGATCTGAGCATGCCGCCTCTACTTTGAGTTGATTGTCCATTGAAACCGCTCCGCCAACAAAAGGAATCTCACCGAATGTATCTATGTCTGATGCCAGTCCTGAAAGGAAATCAAACACGTGTCCTAACTCGTGAATCAGCACGCGGCCAGCGTCGTAGCTATGGGTGTAATATCAGGTTTTCCGAAATAAAAAGTAGATAACCACACTTGAGTGCCTATGCCTTTCGGGTAGAAGCCGCCCAAAAGCGTAATCCCAACTCGAATAGTAGGGACTACCATGGCACTTACATCGAGGCCTTTGCTCCAGTGCACGTTCCCGTAGTTGTCGTCGGTCGGATTGAGAATTCTATCCAAAACCTTAACCGGGTCGGCCCCTTGAAAAAGCGCCGCGCAGTCGGGATTAGAGAGTGCCTTTGCCGCTTGAGCTGCGTTGGACAAGCCATTCTCGTATGCCGGATGTCGCTTGATCCTTGCCTGGTAGGCCTGCAATTGTTGGCCACGCCTGATGCGACGCCTTCAATAATTTCTTTATAGAATTCGCCAGCTGTGCTTCGCTGGCGACCAAAGAGATCGTCTAGCGTACTCCGCACGTAATCCTTCGCCTGCTCCGGCGTCGAATCTGAATGAATGTCGAGGTCAACCGACTCTCCGAATACCGTAACAGTTATCGTGAAAGGCTCGGGTCTTTTCCGTCCATGTCGACATACAAGAGCGGGTTGTTCATGCCATAAGCAAAAGCATTCCATGATTGCGGATTGGTGGGGTCGGCACCTGCTCCGCCTGGGTCACTTGACAAGAAGCGCGCCAAGCACGGCTGGTAGTTTCTTGCTTCGAAGTAGTCCAGCCCGCTCTCCTCATCC
>CAWFOP010000017.1:0-88741 GCA_963817465.1 uncultured Acidobacteriota bacterium
GCGCTCTAACCAACTGAGCTACGGGCCTATTTATGCCGATCGTAGCATGGGCCCAACGGCCCTGTCGACAGCCGTGCGCCGCGCTGAACTAAGGTTTGTTCCCAACCGAAAGTATCACAAGTACTAGGTTGTCAGCTAAGCCCTTTCATTCATTGACACAGTACCGAAGGAACTCTAGAATGGGCGTGTACTGAAGGGGTAACTCCTTCATTTTCAATGGAAAACAGCATGACGCAAAGTGAAGCCAGTACCGCCGTGAGCCCCCCGAAGACTGGCTCAAAAACCGAGGAGAAGGAGAAGATCACCATCTGCATCGCGGATGATCACACGATCTTCCGCGATGGTCTCCGTCGGTTGTTGAGCTTGGAGTCCGATTTTCAGATCGTCGGCGAAGCGCAAGACGGGACGGAAGTCACTGACATGCTGAAGGATAAGAACCCCGACATCCTACTGCTCGACTTGAAAATGCCCGGGCTCGACGGCCTGTCACTGCTGCAACGCATGCAGAATCAGAAGCTCAAGACGAAGATCATCGTACTCACCGCTTCCGACGACGAAGGGGAGTACGTGCAGGCCATGAAGTACGGTACCTGCGGCATCGTGTTGAAGCAGACCGCGACTGACCTGCTGATCAAGAGCATCCGCAAAGTCTACGACGGCGAGATCTGGCTCGACGCCCGCACCACCGCCGCCGTCATGCGGCAGTTCGCTTCGCCCACCGAACCCAACCCGCGCGAACGCGACAAGCCGCGGCTGTCGAATCGCGAGCGTGAAATCGTAGGCTTCGTCGCCCAAGGCTTCAAGAACAAAGAGATCGCCGAGCGGATGTTCATCTCCGAGCAAACGGTCAAGAACCATCTGCACAACATCTTCGACAAGCTTGGGGTCAGTGATCGCCTGGAGCTGGCGCTCTACGCCATCCACCGCAACATCCGCCCCGTCTAGACCGCGCTTAGTCCATCGCTCTCAAGCCGGCTGCACGTCGGCCTTGGCGTGGAACGTCCCGCGCGTGATCTCGCGCCCGGATTCGATGTAATCGCGCATCTTCGCCGTCAAGTCGGCGACCACGTTGGGATGCTGCTCCGCGACGTTGGTCAACTCATCCGGATCCTTCGCCAAGTCGTAGAGCTGCGACGGGTACTCGCGTCCGTAGCGCTGCTGATCGAACACCGTGGAGAAGGCCCACTCGCGCGTGCGAACGCCGCCGATCCAACCGTAAGCGTGGACGACGAACTCGTGGGGCGAATTGCCGCCGGTCACCATATCCCAAAGATTCCGCCCGGTCGCACGGGGCGGGGGATTGAGTTCCAGCAGATTGAACAGGGTCGGCATCACGTCGGGGTGCTGGATGAAGCCGTCGACGTGCGTGCCCGCGTGCTCGCCTCCCGGCAGGCGCACCAGAAACGGGTTGTGCGTCACCTGGCGTCGCAGCCGCTCGGGTCCTTTGACGAACTGCCCCTGCTCGCCGAGCAGCGCGCCGTGATCGGAAAAGAACGCCACGACGGAAGTGTCGAACAGGCCGAGCTCGTCGACTTTCTTGAGAATCTCGCCCATCCAAAAGTCGACGCACATCGCTTCTCCGGCGTAGTTGGCGCGCAAGCGCCGCACGCCTTCCTCGGGCACTTCGATGTCCGCGTACGGCGGCTCCCACCATGTCGGTCCGGAGGCGTTCGGCAGGTATTCGTCGAGGAAGCGCTTCGGCGGATCCCAAGGTTCATGCGGATCGAAGCTCTCCACATGCAGATAAAACGGCGTCTTGTCGTGGTTGCGGTCGAGCCAGCCGATCACTTGCTTGGCCGTCTTCTCGACCACGGCCTCGCATTCCTTCTCGTAGCGCGAGCGGTTGGCCAGGTACTGGCGCATAAAGTCAGGTCGGCTGGGGGCGACCTTCAGCAAACGGTCCCAATAATCCTGTGGATAGATGTTCGGCACGATCTGCGGCGTCTCGAAGGGCGCCTGCTCGAACGAGTCCGCCTCGTGGCCGCGCGACCACTCGTAGTAGCCGAAGCCGCGGTGAAAGTTCTTGCCGGGCCGCTGCATATGCGGCAGATCGGCGATCAAGGCGGTTGCATAGCCGGCCTCGGTGAGCGTTTCAGAGATGGTCTGATCTTCGTAATAGAGCTCGTGCCAGCCTGGCAATTGCACCGGCTCGTGCTGGTGATAGGAGTAGTAGGGCACGATGCGGCGGCCGGTCATGATGACGCGCCGAATCGGGATCGTCGGCATGCCCTCGGGATAGCAGCGGTCGAAGACGACGCAGTCTTTCGAGAATTCGTCGAGGCGGGGGCAGTGTACGAGGCCGTTTCCGCCGTAGCACGCCAGATTGTCGGCGCGGAAGGTGTCGGAGGTGAGGAAGATCAGGTTCCGGCGGTTGCCCTTGCCGCGCTGGTCGGGGGGACGCTCCCAAACGCCGCCGTCGCTCGCTGCGGCGGACTCAGGAGCGGGCGAAGAGCAGCCGCTCAAGGCGGCGGCCGCGGAAGCGCCGGTCAGAAAACCCCGGCGTGAGAAATTGTTCTTACCCATGGCGGGCGCTAGCGTACCACGTCCGCGAACGACGGGCCGGTCAACTGGTCGAAAGTTGCGTTTCCGCCGCCTTTGAGCCGCGCCAGACGCCGATTGAGCCCCAGGCGAGGAAGACGACGTACATCATGGCTTGGAACAGCAGAATGTGCGCGATCGCCTCGTCGCGCGTGATGCCGAACGGCGTGAGCACGCTGACGGCGACGAATTGATAGATGCCGACGTAACCGGGAGTCGAGGGCAAGGCACTGCCCAAACCCAGTCCGGCGATCAGCAGAAACGCCATGGGGAAGTCAATGTTCACGCCGATCGACCGGGCAAGGGTGACCACGACGACGGCGTCCACGCACCAAATCACAGCCGTCAAGCTCACGAAGCGAGCGAGCCGGCCGCGGTCATGAAAGCTGCGTATGCCCTCGAGGCCCTGCGCCAGGGCGTAACGCGCGAATTCCTTGAGCTTGTGCGGTAGCGGAACGACGTTGAGCACTCGCAACCAAAAGTTTTCAAGCGACGGCGCGAAGACCAGGACCGCCGCGGCGAAAAAGCCGATGAAGGCCATTGGCTCCGCCGCTTTCGACAGCCAGCCGGGTTGCTCGGGGACGATAAGGAGCACGACGGAGCTGATGATGACGAGCGTGATGGCGTCGACCACGCGCTCACACAGGGCGGTCGTGAGGACGAAAGTGCGGCTTAGGCCCGAGCGGCGGCTGATCATAAGCGTGCGCACGACCTCGCCGGCGCGCGCCGGGAGAAAGTTATTGCCTAGATACCCGGCCGACGTCGCCCAAAAAGCGTCCGCGACGGACACGTGGTGACGCATCGAGAGCAGCACCCGCCAGCGAATCGAGCGCAAAGCCAAACCGATCGACATCAGCAAGAACGCGGCCGCGACCTCGCCGATCTCGGCGCCCTGCAGGATCTGCCAGACGCGCGGCCATTCGACGCCGCGCAGGGAGTAATAGAGCAGCAACGCCGCGAGCCCCAACGAGACGATCCAGTAGATCGCGCGCGGCCGCGGCGTTTCTGCAATTGGGCTGGATTCTTGACTCAAACGGCTGATCCCGGGCGACGACTGGTCGATCGTGGATATGCACGGCGCTCGTGCGCCCGACCTCAAGTTTAAGAGAAAAGCCGCAAACGGGAAACCGGGGGACCCGGCCTACATCGGTGTCGGAAAAAGTCCTTAGTCGACCGCCGCCGCTCGATGTTCACTCGCTCCCCTACTCGATGCCTACTCGCGCCCTACTCAATGCCGAGCTGTTTCTGAATCTCTTCGAGCGGCACGCCTTTGGTTTCGGGCATCACACGCAGCACCCAAATCAACTGTCCCACCATCATGAGCGCGTAGAAGGCGAAGGCATGTCCGCCCGACGTGGCAGCGATCATGGGGAACGTCCAGGAGATGGCCGCCGCCATGAACCAGTGGGTAAAACTGCCGAGCGCTTGGCCGCGGGCCCGCAGGCGGTTGGGGAAGATCTCGCTCAAAAAAACCCAGATCACCGCTCCCTGGCCGAAGGCGTGTGACGCAATGAAGACCATCAGACTCACCAGAACGACCGTCCCGCCGAAGGGCGTGAACTCGGTTCCGTAGGTGTAGAACGCCGCGGCGGTCGACGCCAGACTGACGATGTAGCCGATCGACCCGACGATCATCAGCTTGCGGCGGCCGAAGTTGTCGATGATCGCCAGCGCGGCCATCGTGAACACCAAATTCGTCAAGCCCACTACGACTGCCTGAAACAACGCCGACTCGCTGCCGGCGCCCGCCATGCGGAAAATCTGCGGCGCGTAGTACATCAAGGCGTTGATGCCGGAGAGTTGGTTGAACATAGCGATCGCGACGGCCAGCAGGATCGGCTTGCGATACGCGGCTTGGAACAGCGGCTCTCGCAGGCTGTGCCGCTCGAGCGCCAGCGACTGTTCGATCGCGTCGATTTCTTGCTTGACCGAGCGCCCCAAGTCGGTGCCGAGCTTCGCTAGCGTCGCCGTCGCTTCGCTGACACGGCCCTGCGCGACCAGCCAGCGCGGGCTGAACGGAACCGCGAAAAGCAACACGAAGAACAAGGCCGCCGGGATCGCCTCGACGCCGAACATCCAGCGCCACTGCGCGCCGCCCAGGTCGGCCCCGGCGATCGTGTAGTTCGAAAGGTACGCCAGCAAGATACCCAGCACGATGTTGAACTGGGTAATGGCGACGAGTCGTCCGCGATAGCGCGCCGGCGAGATCTCGGCGATGTACATGGGTGAGACCACCGAAGCGCCGCCCACGCCGAGGCCGCCTACGAAGCGAAAGAAGAGGAACGAATACCAATCCCACGCCAGAGCGCTGCCGACGGCCGAAACGAAGTAGAGCACCGCGATCCAGATCAGCGTGTTGCGCCGACCCACGGCGTCGGCGGGCGGACCGCTGGCGAGCGCGCCGGCGATAGTGCCGATCAGCGCGCTGGCGACGGTGAAGCCGAGCCATCCCGGTGTGAGGTTGAAAATGTCCGCAAGCGCTTCGGTCGTTCCCGAGATGACCGCAGTGTCAAACCCGAAAAGCAAGCCCCCCAGGGCGGCGATAACGGCGGCGGAAATAAGCGGACGTTGCATTGAGGAAGGCGGCCATACAGCATCGCACGAATGCCGCGCCTATCGCGACCGCCGGCGGAGGTCGCAAGATGAGGGTTGCCGGAAACAGACGTGGCGCGTCTGTGTGAAAGAGCGCAGCGCTGCCGATGTCGCCGATGGGATTGCGACGATCCTTCTGTTTCAGACTGAGGCGTCGGCGCCGGAGCGGATTAGTTTGACGATCTTGTCGTCGGCCTTCTTGTTCTTCGGCCCTTCAAGCAGCGCCTCGCCCGAGAAGACCGACAGAGTGCGCGCCAAATCCTCGATGTCGGCGCCTTCCTCGACCGGCGTCTCATGCTCCACCCAGTTGCACAGGGGGATGTTGCGGAAGTAGATGCGCTCCTGCACGACCAGGCACTTTCGCGTGGCGAACAGCAGCTTCTGTTCGCGAACGAAGCGGCGCTGCTCGGTGCGAATGTCGGAGAGGAACTTCTCGAGCGACTGCGTCCTGGCGTTCTCTTCCCGCAGGCGGTTGAGCTCTTCGAGCGTCGAGCGCTGCGCCTCGATGGCGGCGCGCGCTTCGCTCAAGCTCTGGCGTTCGCGGGCGAGCTGCACTTCCATGCGCTGCTGCATGATATAGACCGCAATCAGCGCCGAGCCGACAGCGATGAAGATCGGCAGAATGACCCAAAGGGCCGCTTGCAACGTCATGAGACTGAGAGCATTATAGCCGCGTCGCGTAGCGGCTCGCCCGGCTTTTGTCTCACCGAACCGCTACCATCGATGTGGGACGCCTCGATGCCGGAACTCGATTACGACCAAATTGAAAGCCTGCTCGAAACCGGAGACCTCAAAGGGTTCGACGAGTTGGCCGAACGCTTGATCGCCGAGGGCGCCTACCCGGCGGTGTTCGAAGCGCGGTTGATGCGCTCGCGTCTCGAGCTGGGTCTGCCGCTGATCCTCGACGGACCGCTCGACAGCGTCCCGAAGGCGTACGAGGAAGCGCAACTCGAGGCGGCTCGCGAGGTCGGACGGTTGTTTCTCGAGAACGGGCAAGTCTATCGCGCCTGGCCCTACTTTCGCGCGCTTGGCGACCCGCAGCCGATCCGCGAGGCGATCGAACGCTTCACGCCGTCCGGCGACGAAGAGGAGATCGACGGCATCGTCGAGATCGCCTACCACGAGCGTGTGCATCCTCTCAAAGGCTTCGAGCTGATTCTGGCGCACTACGGCACCTGCCGCGCGATCACGAACTTCTCGCACTACCCCAGCGACGAAGGGCGCGTCGAGGCGGCGCGCCTGCTGGTCAAAGACCTCTACGGCGACCTGCTCGGCAGCATCAAACGCTCGATCGCAAGCGCGGAAGGATCCGAGCCCGAGAGCGATTCGATCGCCGAGATCGTACGCGACCGCGACTGGCTGTTCGACGGCGCCAATTATTTCATCGACAATTCCCATGTCTCGTCGGTCGTCCAGATGGCCCCCGATTGGGACGACCCGGAGACGCTGCGGCTCGTGCTGGAGCTGACCGAGTACGGGCGCCGGCTGTCGGACATGTACCAATTCAAGGGCGACGTTCCTTTCGAGAACGTCTATGCCGATGTCGGTGTTTACGTGCGCGCGATCCTCGGCGAACAGCAGGATGAGGCGGTCGCGCACTTCCGGGCGAAGCTGGGCGAGGGGCCGGACCCGTTCGGCGACATCGCGGCGCAGACGCTCGTGAAGCTGCTGCTACAGCTCGAGCGGTATCAGGAGGCGATCGACGTAGCCGAGGAGCGTTTGCTCGACGTCGATCCGGGACGCATGATCTGCCCGAGCCCGCTGGAGCTCTGCCAGATGGCGGGCGACTACGAGCGCATGAAGAAGATCGCCAAGGCCGTCAACAACAAACTCGCCTACGCGGCGGCCGTGGCGGCGAGCGCCAAGGTCGGGGCGCAGAGCGCTCAGCCTGCGCGCGCCTAGCTGAAGGCCAGATACGCGAAAAAGAGCATTGTCAGCGCCAAGGCGCCGTTGAGCGCGTGGCTGCTGCGGAAGCGGTCGCCGACCCAGTCGCGGCGGCTGTTGAGAATGATGAGCGTGAGCGCCAACAACGGCAGGAAGGCCGCGCCGCAGATTCCGTAGACGAGTTGAACCAGGCGCACCGGCTGCTGGATCAGCAGCAGCGGAATGAATGCGATCGCGAGCAAGTAGGCGCGATAGGCCGTCGTGCGCCGCAGGTCTTGCCGGATCTTGCCGCGGCGCATCTCCCAGAAGTCGGCGAACAGATACGGCACGCCTTGCCAAACCCCCAGCAGGCTCGAGAACACCGCGGCCCAGAATCCGGCGAGAAAGACCCAACGGCCCGGAGGGCCTAGCGCCGCTCCGAGTTGGTCGGCCATTTCGCCCGCGAGATCGGCGCCGCCGCCCGATAATTCGAGTCGCGACCCGATGATGACGACCGCGATCCCGAACAATGCGGTGACCCCGTTTCCGACGGCCAAGTCGAGGCGGCAAACCTTCAAATCAGCCAGGCCCTGGCGGCCTCGTTCGCGAATCCAATAGCCATAGAGCAGGAGCGTCACCGTGCCCCCGACGCCTCCCAGCACGGCGAGAATCCAGGTCGAGCCGGACTCCGGCATCCGGGGCGCGAAGCCGGCGGCGACCGCGCCCCAATCGGGCCGCATGGCGAAGACCGTGCCGATCACGGTAACGAACATCAAGCCCACCAGGCCCGACATGAAGCGCTCAAAGAACGCGAAGCTGCCGCGCCAAACCAGCGCCAACCCCACCATGGAGTGAGCCGCGCCCCAGATCAAGCGCGACTCGTTGACATCCCCGATCGGCAAGATCGCCGCGCCCGCGACTCCGCACGCGCTGGTCAGTGCGCCGCCGACGACCAGGCTGAACAACGCGAGATAGGCCAAGAACAACCAGCGCACCCAGACGCCCAGGCGGTCGTTCCAGCCTTCGAGGACCGTCGTTCCGGTCGCGAGCTGCCAGCGCGCGATGCCTTCGGTCAAAACAAACTTGAGAGCCGCGCCTACCGCGACGGCCCAGAGCACTCCGAGGCCGGCTTCCGATCCGGCCAGCGTGGAGGTGAGCAAGTCGCCGGCGCCGACGCCGGTTGCAGCCAGCAAGATGCCGGGGGCGAGAGTCGTGTACAGGGACTTCGTCGGGCGGTCGGACATGGACCGCGTTCAATTGTGCACTAACTGCTGGTTCCGCTGCGCGGGTCGGTGGGGGGAAGCGAGGCGCGCCAACCCTCTTGGAGCATGCCGGCGAGGCCGTTGACCAGGCTTTGGTTCTCAGGTCGCGAGGCGATGTTGCGCCGCTCGAGGGGGCTTTCTTTGTAATCGTAGAGCTCGACCGACTTGTACGGGCTGCCGTCGGCCGTCCACTCGGTGTAGCGATAGCGGTTGGTCCGCATGGAGTAGCCCATGCCGGGACCGATCTCGGGAATCTCGCGCGGGTACTGGCTGAAAACGGCCCGCTTCCACAGCCGGTCCGGATTCTCGAACAGCGGCAGGAACGACGCGCCCTCTAAATTGTTCGGCTGCGGCACGTTGCAGATGTCGCACAGCGACGGGAAGATGTCGACGGCTTCGGCGAGCGCGGTCGTTTTGCGCCCGACGGCGCGCTGGCCCGGATAGCTGACGATCAGCGGCGCCCGGGTGGCGTTCTCGAAGTTGGTCTGTTTGTTCCACAGATTGAGCTCGCCGAGATGGTAGCCGTGGTCGCCCCACAAGACGACGGTCGTGCTGGCATCGAGGCCGGTCTCGCGCAAGGCGTCGAGCAGCACGCCGACCTGCGCGTCGGCGTAGCTGATGGACGCGTAATAGGCGCGGATCAAGTCGCGGGCCTGCTCTTCGGGGATGTCGCCCTGTTGGGGAATGTCGCTGTAGCCGCGCAGCTCGGGAGAGTTGTGGAGCGCGTAGGAGGGCGCGCCGGCGGGCGGCGGCGCATCGCTCGCCTTGATGTAGGCGCGCGGGTAGAGGTCGTAGTAGCGCTTGGGAGCGACGAACGGCAGGTGCGGCTTGAGGAAGCCGACGGCTAGAAAAAACCGCTCGTCCTTGAGTTGGCGCAGGGCTTCGACGGCGGCGCGGGCGGTGCGGCCGTCGGTGAGCTCGTCGTCGGCGACATCGGGCGCCTCCCAACTTGGCATCCCCCAGCCGTGCCGTCCCTGCGGTTGCGGGCCGCGCTTATCGGGTTCGAAATAGAACCGCTCGTCGGACCGCCAGCCCTTTTCCCGCAGGCTTTGCCAGCGCTGCTCGACCAGGCGGTTGTTGGCTTCGCTGCCCCAAGCCTCGCTTTGGTCGATCCAGGGGGCGATCGACCAGGAGGGCAGGTCGTTGAGCTCGGGCTTGTGGAAGATCTTGCCGAAGGCCGTGGTGGTGTAGCCGTAGTTGCGGAAATGTTGCGGCAGCGAAACGACGTTGGGCCGGGTGCGGCGGAAGTGCGTCTCGAGGTCGTTGACGCCGATGGCGTCGGGCCGCATGCCGGTCAGCATCGACTGGCGCGACGGGTTGCAGACCGCCTCCTGGCAGTAATGGCGAATAAACGTGAGCCCCTGCGAGGAGAGGCGATCGATATGAGGCGAAACGATGTCGGGGTTGCCGTAACAGCGCAGGTCGGGACGCAGGTCGTCGACCGAGATGAACAGGACGTTCTTGTCCGGCGGCTGGCGTTTCGCTTTGGCGAATGCGAGCGGCGCACTTGCCGCCGCGATCCCGGCGCCCAAGAACCGGCGTCGATTGAGTACACGCATTTTCCGACGGGAAACCCTACTAGTCAGACTAGCGAACCAGGCGGCTGCGGGTCTAAGAAGTTTGTCCTGAGGAGAGAATTATCACCGGGGCCCAGGGGCCTTTCGACCCCCGAACCCACGGATCGGAATCGATCCCTTCAATTATTCCGCGGCGACTGTGCGGCCCGACCCGTGAGGGCCGGCGCCAAATATCGAACCAGCCGCCTCCCCGTCGGCGGAGTCACCCCCAACCGACCGGCAACCCGCCGACTCTAGGTCCAGAGCCGCGAGTCCTACGGGCTACACCCGAATTCTGCTGGCTGAGGCGGGTGTGATGCAAGCGCTTTTTCGCGGCGATATGCGAGATGAAGCGAAATGGTGCATGAATTCACATGTTGGCCACATGTCGGGTCTCGGCGACGGCGTCGCGGGAATTCGGATATAACAAGCAGTGTGAAGTTTTCTGCGCTTTTGCGCGAAGCTATTCTCAGCGCCGACGCGGGCCTCGACCGCGCACGAGTCGAGCGGCTCGAGTCCACGATTCTCGAGTTGCTGCAGGGCTGGGTTGCGGTTCATGAGCCGGATCTGCCCGACGATCAACTCGACGACCCGCAGCGCGCCCTCGTCCTGATGCTGCTCGAGGAGTTGGCGGACCGGGTTGAGATTCCCGTAGTCGAGTAGACAAGCAGGCGAGCAAAAAGAAACCGCCGGCAAATGCCGGCGGGTCAAACAGGGATGTTGACAGTGTGATGACGCCAACGTTGCGTCGGCGTCTTCAATCAGGACCGGCAGGCTAGGAGGGGTAAAACCTAACCGCCGTTTGGGTAACACTCATGTCGGCTTTCGTCGGGAGCCGCCTACAGCGCTCTACCTGGACCTTCGCCGCAAACTCCTTGCACCTAATAAAGTGCGAATCAGTCTGTACGGTACACGGGAAGCGAGGCCGCTAAACATCCCTCGATTCGGCTATCTTGCTATGCCAAACCTGGCTACGGAGAAGGAAGCGTCGGCCGCAGCGCGCGACGGCGGCGGCTAGCGATTGCCGACGGACTCGAGCGGCGGAGCGTCCAGCGAGCGGAGCATGCGGCGGCGCGCGCCCTCCGGTCCTGATGATCCGCTCGCCGACATCGGAAAGCGCAGATGGCGCTTGCGTGGCTGCTAGCCCAGAAGCCGTGGATCGCGCCCATACCCGGCGCCACGAAGCGGCAACGGCCCTTTCAGCGGTCGCGGAGAGCTACAATTCTCCTGTTCTGGTCATCGGCTCGACCATCAGCCACTACCGCATCGCCGAAAAGCTGTAGCAAATGACCGGCGGGCATTTGGTATCGAACGATTGGGCCGGACGGATCTTTCTCCGAGCCGATCTCGTGGCTGCGCACTCCGGCTGCCGAGCAAATGGCCATGATCTCCCCAGGCGGCAAGTACGCGGCGTATCAGTCGGACGAATCGGGCCGGATGGAGATTTACGTGCGGCCTTTCCCTGAGGGGTCCGGGAAATGGCTGGTTTCGCGCAATGGCGGCACGTACCCGTACTGGTCAGCGGACGGCAGCGAACTTTTCTATTCCGAGGAGCGGGCCATCGTGGCGGTCCGGGTTTCCACAGTTGCTGGGCCGACGTTTGGGGATCCGCAGCGACTATTTGAGTTCCCGACTCTAATCGGCAGCTACGCCGCCTTCCCCGACGGGCGGAAGTTCATCATGTTTCGCGGCGGGGCTACCCAGACAGGGAACACGGTGCGCATCGTCGAGAACTGGGACGCGCCGTTTCGCGGCGGGCAGCAGTAGCAATACCCGCCAGAGTTGCAGTCTGCATCCGTCTCCGGCGAGTAGTTTCCTATAAGTCCGCATGTAGGAAATGACCCTAAAACCTGAAAAGAGCATACGACTTCATTCTTCCTAGCCTTCGCGCCGGCGCCGCCCGCCGCAAGGATGGGCTACTTGTAGAACGGCGCGACGCTGTCCCCTGCCGATGAGCGTTCTGAGCCGGTTGGTTCCGCGAATTTCCATAGTCGGAAGTTACTCTTAGCAGTGTCTGGAGGCCCTTTCAGGCGTCACTCAGAGCTACAATTTCTGCGTCTTGGTCATTGGCTCCACGATCAGCCATTACCGCATCGTCGAGAAGCTCGGCGAGGCAGCCAAGCCAAGCGTTTTTCGATCAGAGGTCTTTTGATGCCACGACTAACAGCGACGATGGCTTTAGCTCTACTGGCCGCGATGAATGCGAGCGGGCAGGACAAGATCTATGCGAACGCCGACCGCATGCAGGCCCGCATCGAGGCGCTCGGCCGGTTCGGCGCGAATACAGAGGGCGGCGTCAGCCGCGTCGCGTTCAGCGATGCCGACGTCGCTGGGCGCGGATACATTCAGGAGTTGATGCGCAGCGCCAGGCTTGAGGTCCGCATCGACACGGCGGGGAACATCATCGGCCGCAGGGCTGGCCGCGAAGACGACCTGCCGCCGATCCTCTTTGGCTCGCACATCGACTCCGTCCCCGGTGGCGGCAATTACGACGGCGACGTGGGCGTCATCGGTGCGATCGAGGCTATCGAACTGCTCAATGAGCACGGCATCGAGACCCGCCACCCGCTCGAAGTCGTGAGCTTTACCGACGAGGAAGGGTACTTGATTGGCAGCCGGGTGATGATCGGCGCGCTAGCCGACGAACTGCTGCAGGTCATCTCGCACAGCGGCCTATCAAGATCCGATGGTATCCGCAAGGTCGGCGGCGACCCCGAGCGCCTAGATCAGGCCGCGAGAGGGCCCAGCGACTTGGCGGCCTACATTGAACTCCATATCGAGCAAGGCGCAATCCTCGACAAGGAAGACATTGACATCGGCATCGTCGAAGGCATCGTCGGCATACGCTGGTGGGAGATCACGGTTGAAGGCACGGCGAATCATGCCGGCACGACTCCGATGGACCGGCGCCGGGACGCACTGGTTTCGGCGGCTGAGCTCGTAATTGCGATCAATCGTATCGCCAACGAGCTCGACGGTCGGCAGGTCGCGACGGTCGGGCGTATCCAGGCGTTCCCCGGGGCGCCGAACGTCGTCCCGGGCAGAGTGACGATGAGCCTCGAGATCCGCGACCTGGATGCGGAGAAGATTCAACGGGTGTTTGATCTGATCGAAAGCGAGGCGGGGCGTATCGCCGAGGACAAGTCCACGCCGATTCAGTTCGGGGAGCTCGTGGCTTTGCCGCCTGCCCCGACGGACCCGCGCATGCGAGACATTGTCGCGGCCGCCGCGAGCGGGCTTGGCTTTTCGTCGTCGCGCATGCCGTCCGGCGCGGGTCACGACGCACAGAACATTGCGCGTATTGCTCCGACGGGGATGATTTTCGTGCCGAGCGTCGGAGGCATTAGCCACTCGCCGAAGGAGTTCACATCAGCGCAGGACATGGCGAACGGCGCAAGCGTCTTGCTGCGCACGATTCTCGCCGTCGATGGGGGCGCCTTGTGACGTGGGGCGATCTTAATCGGCGAAAGATACATTAGGCCGCGTCGCGTCGTCCAAGGAGCCGCCATGAAGATTGCTAGCTTCCTCCGTCTAGTCGTGCTGCTGGTCGCGCTGTCCGGCGTTTCGGCCAGGAGTCAGGAGATGACCGCGGACGAACAGGCCGTCTGGAAGCTCGAAGAAAACTACTGGCAATACGTCAAAGCGCAGGATTTTAGGAAATATCTTGAGCTTTGGGACGAACGATTCATAGGCTGGCCCAGATCCAGTGTGGCTCCGGCAGGCAAGGCGAACATCACCGATTGGATAGGTCCGTTATTTGCCGACTCGGCACGGACTGTTGACTTCGAGCTTAAGAGAGAAGCCGTCCGCTCATTCGGGGAAGTTGTCGCTGCACACTATCTGGTCTGGTACGTATTCCGCGACGCGAAGACGGGCAGCTTACTGCAACGGACACCCCTTCGAATCACACACACCTGGCGGCGACACGGCGACTCCTGGCAGATCATCACCGGCATGTCTTCACCGCACGCGCCCTCCGAGTAGCGCCGCCGTCAGGGAGTTTCAGGCCTTCATCGAGTAGCTTCCTACAAGTCCGCATGTAGGAAATGACCCTAGAACCTGAAAAGAACATACGACTTCATTCTTCCTAGCCTGCCCGCCGGCGCCGCCCGCCGCAAGGATGGTCTACTTCCAGAACGGCGCGACGCTGTCCCCTGCCGATGAGCGTTCTGAGCCGGTTGGTTCCGCGAAATTCCAATACCGGAAGTTACTCCCGCCCCGTAGGGACGGCCCTTTCAGACATCCCGCAGAGCTACAATTGCCAGGTCTTGCACGTCGGCTCCACCATCAGCCATTACAAGCATCGTCGAGAAGCTCGGCGAGGGCGGCATGGGCGTCGTCTACAAGGCCGAGGACACGACGCTGGACCGTCCGGTCGCGTTGAAGTTCCTGGCCGACCACCTGCTGAACGACACCGAAGCCAAAGAGCGCTTTCTGCGTGAAGCGAAGGCCGCCGCAGCGCTGCATCACCCGAACGTTTGCCCGGTCTACGAGATCGCCGAAGCGAGCGGCAAAACCTTTATCGCCATGGCCTTCCTCGAAGGAGAATCGCTCGAAGATCGCATCGCCAAGGGACCGTTGCCGATCAAGGACGCCCTAGACATCGCCCGCCAGGTCGCCGAAGGTTTGCAAGCGGCTCACGCCAAGGGCATCGTCCACCGCGACATCAAGCCGGCCAACATCTTGGTATCGCCTGAAGGTCGCCCGACCATCATGGACTTCGGCTTGGCGCGACTCACCGAAGCGTCGCGCCTGACCAAGGTCGACACCGCCATGGGCACGGTCGCCTACATGTCTCCCGAGCAAGCCCAAGGTATGGAGGTCGATTCGCGCACGGACATCTGGGCGCTGGGCTGCGTGCTGTATGAGATGGTTGCCGGCCAACGCCCCTTCCAAGGCCAGTACGACCAGGCCCTGCTCTACGAGATCGTCCACGAAGAGCCGGCGGCGCTAACTGGTCTGCGTAGCGGCGTGCCGCTGGAACTAGAGCTTCTTGTCGGCAAGTGTCTGGCGAAGGATCGTGAGGACCGCCCGGAGTCGGCGCGAGAAGTCGCTCGCGAACTAAGGACGCTGAGCGACAAGCTCAAATCGGGCCGTTCGACAATCCTGCGCACGGGGCAAATGACCGGAGCGGTTCCAGCAACGATGACGGGGGCGCATACGGTCAACCCAGCCGCTGCGTTGCCGCCTGATGCCGTGATAGTGCGACGGACGCATCAGCGAGTGCTGCAGGCTGGCGCGGCAGCGGCGACGCTCGCCTTCCTCGTGGTAACGGCATTGTATTTGACGCAGGATCCGCCGCCGGCTCCCGAGAAACTCGTGCGGCGATTCTCGTTCTCCCAGAAGTACTTGGATAACGCTTCGATTTCGCCTGACGGTAAGTACGTGGCCTACCGCACTGGGACGGGGCTTGGGACGGGCAGCATATGGATTCGATCTCTGGCGACGGAGTCCTCGCGCGAACTTGAGGATACCGAGGGTGCACGATTCCGTCCTTTCTGGTCTCCCGACAGCAAGTGGGTCGGATTCGCCGCGGGAGGCGATTTGAAGAAGGTCTCTATCGACGGCGGCACGCCGCTCACGCTGGGCCAGTTGCCGTCGGAGCGGAGCGCTTTTTTGGGAGGCACGTGGAGCCCGGACGGCGAGCGTATTGTTTTTTCCTCCGGCTTGCGGCTTTACCAAGCGCCGGCCCGAGGGGGAGCCTCCGAATTGCTTTTCGATCCGAGCGGAGACTTGAGACCCGGAGTGATTTACCCGGACTTTTTGCCGGCCGGGGGCGGTCCCCACGCCTTGGTCTACACCGCTGCGACGAGCCCTTCTGACGAATGGCTGGCGGTGATGAATCTCGAAACCGGAGAGCGGAACGATCTTGGTCCAGGCTCGATGCCCTTCTATTCGGATGACGGCTACCTGATCCATGGGCCGACAAACGAGCTCGAAGACGGCCTGTGGGCGCTTCCGTTTTCCCGTCAGACGATGAAGGCTAGCGGGCAAGACTTCCCGATCACCACCGTGGGGGCCGTGGCCAGCGTATCCCGAGAAGGCACACTCGTATTCGGCGATAAGTTCACCGACGTCGTTTCTACCCTCCGGTCTCTCGTTTGGCGGGACCGGCGAGGAAACATCTTGGAGAAGGCGGGTCAGCCTCAGGTCGGCCTGCGGGAGATCGAACTCTCTCCCGACGGCCGCTTTGTTGCAGCGAGCGTTGCCGAACCGTCGGATATTTGGATTCAGGATTTGACGCGGTCTACGATTTCCCGCGTTACGTTTGGTCCCGAAGGCGAATTCATCCCACGCTGGACACCCTCTGGTAAAGAGGTCGTGTACTCGGCTGAACCAGCCCCGAACCGGATGATGCGCGTATCCGCCGACGGCTCTAGCGAACCGGTTGAGATGCTTGCCCGGTCCGGTAACAGCGGAGCTGCGGACTGGTCTCCCGATGGGCGCTACATCGCTTTTCACGGACTAACGCCCGACTCCGGGACGTCTAACGACCTGTTCTACGTCGAGATCGACGGTGAGGGGAAAGCTGGGGAAGTCAAGACGTTCTTGAGCACTGCCGCGAACGAAACCGCCGTCCAATTCTCACCCGACGGGAGATTACTGGCGTACGTTTCGAACGAATCGGGAAGGACCGAGGTCTACTTGCGGCCCTTCCCCACAGGCGCCGGCAGATGGCAGGTGTCCGTCAACGGCGGCGCTCAGCCCCGATGGCGGAAGGACGGCAAAGAGTTGTTCTATGTCGAGGACCGGACCTCGTTGATGGCAGTCCCCGTGGGCGGCGGGCAAACGCCGACACTGGGGACCCCTGAGCAACTATTTGAGTCGGAGGATCTCGCGTTTCGCTCGTCCACGTGGCCGATGTACGACGTTTCGGCGGACGGACAGCGCTTCTTGACGGCGACCCCTGATGAGGAGCCGCCTCCGCCTTCGGTGCGCATCGTAGAGAACTGGTACGAAGAGTTCCGCGATCGGGAGCAGTAGAGGCCGCTTGGCCCGGGGCCTTGCGGAGTAGATTCCTGTAAGTCCGCATGTAGGAAATGATCATAGAACCCGAAAAGAGCATACGCGCTGCGGGATTGCGTTCGAAGCGTGGCGCCCGGGGTGAGACTCAAACCCGCACGTCCTTGCGGACAAGGGATTTCAATCCCCCAAACCTAGTATTCGAATTGCGCCATGAACTGAATCTGGCGAGCGTTGAGCGTTTCGAGCCGTTGCCCGTAGGATCCAAGCGGCGTGTCGCCCGCCTGATAGAAGGGGCTCGAGCGCAGCGGGTTCGAATGGTTGAGCAGGTTGAAGCCTTCGACGCCCACTTGCAGGATCGCGCGGCCGTCCTTGACCCAGAAGCCTTTCATGAGCCGGAGATCCAGTTGTACCGTCCCCGGCGCGAAGTTCGGATTGCGGTCGACGCCGGCGGGGCGGGCGGAGATGGGGAAGGCCCCGGTGCGGTAGGCGTCGGTGGTCAGCAGAGCATTGAGCGGGCGTCCGGAACCGGCGCTGAAGATGGGCGAAATGATGAAGTCTTCGAGGGCTTCGCGGAACGACTTGGGCAGAAACTCGAGGTCGTCGACGGGCGGCTCGAACAGGGCGCTCGCGACGAAGCGATGGGCCTGGTGCTGCCGTGAGAGGGCCCAGTCCTTCGAGATGTCGAAGGGGTCGAGCGGCTGCTCGTCGTAGTCCGAGGCGTCGTCTCGCGATCGGCTGACGCTGTAGCCCGCCAAGAACGACAGCTCACGAACGAGCCGGCGTTCAAGCGAGATGGAGAGGCCCTGGTACGACGAGCGGGCGGTCTGCTCGAGGTTGTAGACGGGCGGCAGGCTGCCGGCGATGTTGCGGATGCGCGGCAGATGGAAGCCGCGCACGGCGGAGTACTCGGCGGTGAGCTTGGTGTCCGCATCGAGTCCCTTCTCCACGCCGGCGGTGAATTTGCGGCTGTGCGTCGTGGGAAAGTTGCGGTCGACCTGGTACGGGGCCAAAGGTTCGCCGGGCAGCGGCGCGGCGAGTGCGCCGCCGGCATTGAAGGCGAAGGCGCCGGCGGCGGCCGGACCAGCCAGATACTGCTCGACCGCGTTGACGCCGTCTCGTTGGACCGCTTGATTCAAGAAGGCGAGCGGATAGCGGTCGAAGAACAGGCCAAAGCCGGCGCGCATGACCAACGGCCGGGGCGCGCCGCGGTCAGGCGACCAGGCGACGCCGAAGCGCGGCGAGAAGTTCGCCGTCGCGTCCGGTACAGGGCCCGGCAGCGACTGGCGATCCCAACGCAGCCCAGTGTCGATGGTGAAGCCCGCTCCCGGCTGCCAGCGGTGTTGCGCCCACAACCCGACCGGAGTCGTCGAATAGCTGGTCGAAGCTTCACCGAAAGTTTGGATGTAGACGTCCGGCCGGGCCGCGCTGAAAGCTTCCAGGGTGGGAAACAGAAAAATGCCGCCGAAGCGGTCGCCGAATCGAGATTGAAATGGGACGTGGTGCCAATGGCCGCCGAAGCTGATTTGGCTCGACCCGCGAATGACGCTGACGCTGTCGACGATCTCCCAGTGGTCTTCGTTGCGATCCGAATCGAGCGTGTAGGCGCGGCCGATGTCGATGACCCCTGGGATGGAATAGAGCGGGCCGTCGGAATTCGGGACGCAGTCGAACGTCGCGCGCCGAGGCCTGGAAGCGCAGGTCGTTGACGAACGACGGTCCGCCGACGCTGGTGAGGCCGACGACGAACGACTGGTCGAGCGTACGGCTCGAACCTCTTGCCGAGCGGTCGGCGAAGTTGTCGAGGCCGTGGACCTCGTCACTGATGCGTCCCCGCGAGTAGGCGTAGCGCGCCGTGAGTTGATGGGAGTCGGTCAGGCGGTGGTCGAGCTTGTAGGAAAACTCGGTTTCCGCCGACGAGCTGGGGAACAGGCCCGGCGCGACCGAAGCGACGGGAGAGTTCGCGAAGCCCGGCGAAGCCAAGGCGCGATTGAGCGAGTCGGCGGCGTCGGCCGGGACGTCGGACCATTCCTCCCCGGATTCCCAAACCTGTTCGAGCGCCATGCCGAAGAAAGTGCGGTTGTGCTCGATCGGGCCGAGCAGGGAAGTCCCCGGCTGGTATTTGCGATAGCGCGGCCGCTGCGCGACGCCGACTTCCGAGTCGCGAGCATTGAAGCGCTCGTTCTGCATGAAATAGGTGAAGTCGCCGTGCCAGATGTTTTGCCCCGAGCGCGTGACGACATTCACCGACCCGCCCGACGCTCCGCCGTTCTCGGCCGTGATCGCGGCCCCGGAGACGCGAAACTCCTGCACCATCTCGACGCCGATCGCGACGCGGTTGCCGCCCATCGCCTCGTCGCGGTTGTCGACGCCGTCGATCGAGAGGCTGTTGTTGCGCCCGCGCATGCCGCCGAACGCAAATCCGCTGTCGCCCCGCGCGTTGCGCAGGCCGACCAGCGAACGCTGCGAGTTCGAACCGGCCGATTGGGCGACTCCGGGCGCAACCAGAACGAAGGTCAGATAATTGCGATTCGACGGGCCCTCTTCGATGCGCTCGGAGCCGAGCGAGACGCCGGCCGAGGCGGATTGGGCGTCGACCGAGGCCGCCGACGCGGTGACGTTGACGACTTCCGACACGGCGGCGGGCTCGAGCACGACGGTCTGTTCAATCGCGCGGCCCAGGCTGACGGCGACGTCGCCGACGCGCACCGGACGAAAGCCGTCCACCTCGACATGCAGCGCATAGTCGCCGCTCGGCAGGTTTTGCAGCAGCGCCACGCCGTTTGCGCCGGTCTCCGCCGTTCGGGAGACGCCGGCGTCGGCCCTCTCGAGCGAGAGCTGAGCGCCGGGGACGGCGGCGCCGCTGGGATCGAGGACAAGCACGCGCAACGCGCCGCCGGTGCGGGACGATTGAGCGCCGGCCGCGAGGACGAATGCGAAGAATAGAACCAGAACCCGCCGCATCAAATCCATCTTCGCAGAGCGGGCGAAGCCGCTCTTGCGTATTCGCCGTTTGTTCGCTATCCTCGCTACTGCGATGGGCAAGTTGTGCGAAGTTTCGTTTCGAGACGCGCGGGGGCTGCGGCATACCGTGGAGGTAAGCGCCGACTCGCTCTATGAGGCTGCGGCGCTGGCGCTCAAGTCGTTTCGCGGATCGGGCTTCGCCGGCGAGCTGCACCCGGGCGGCGCGACCGAGCTTGCCGTGAGCGTCCGCTCGGAAGCCGAGAGCCATCAGGTGTGCGTGAGACAAGTGGAGACGTGGGTTTACGGGGCGGGGAAGACGCCGCGCGAACAAGCGCTGAAGACGCGCCTCCGCGAACAGTTGGGTCCGGCGCGCGAGCAAGCCGCCGCGCGGCGGGTGAAGCGCGCGGTAAGATAGCCGCGCTGTGTCACCTTTCGCCCTTCTTCTCGATCCGCGGTACAAGCGGCACGAAACGGGTCGTGGCCATCCGGAGCGGGCGGCGCGCTACGACGCCGTGATGCGGGGGGTCGAGGCAAGCGGCGTCGGAACCAACGCCCTGCGCGTCGAGCCTCGCCGAGCGACCGTCGACGAGCTGTCGCTGTGCCACGGCGAAAGCTACATCGCGCTGGTGGAGCACGAGATCGCGGCCGGCCTGCATCAGCTTTCCACCGGCGATACGGCGGTCTCCGAAGCTTCCTATGGAATCGCGCTCGAGGCGGTGGGCGGCGTTTTCGCCGCGGTCGATGCGGTGATGGCCGGGCGAGCCCAGACGGCGTTCTGCGCGGTGCGGCCCTCCAGGCCACCATGCGCGGCCGAATCAGGGCATGGGCTTCTGCCTGTTCAACAACATCGCGGTCGCAGCGCGCTACGCGCAATCCAAACACGGGCTCGAGCGCGTGGCGATCGTCGACTGGGACGTCCACCACGGCAACGGCACGCAAGACATCTTCTACGCCGATCCGACCGTGCTGTTTTTCAGCACGCATCAGTCGCCGTGGTATCCCGGCACCGGCGCGGCCAATGAAACCGGTCACGGCGCCGCCGAGGGCACGACGATCAATCGGCCGTTTCCGGCGGGCTCGGGGCGCAAGGAGATCTACGAAGCGTTCCGCAACGATCTGTTCAAGGCGGCGACGGCGTTCAAGCCGGACCTGGTGATGATCTCGGCGGGGTTCGACTCGCGCAGCGGCGATCCGCTCGGCGATTTTACGCTGCTCGACGAAGACTTCGCCGATCTGACCAAGCTGATGCGCGACGTGGCCGAGGCGTCGGCCGGCGGGCGAGTCGTCTCCGTCCTCGAAGGCGGCTATGCTCTCGAGGGACTGGCCAGCGCGACCGAGTCCCACCTGCGGGCGCTGGCGAGCTAAGGTTTGCCGAGCAGCTCGAGCGCGGCGGCGGTCATCGCTCTTATGCCCGTGCGGACGGATTCGCGCGGCTCGGGCCAATAGACCGGCGAATGCAGCGACGGCAGCGGCGGGCCGCCATGTTGCGCCGCCTCGAAGCGCTCGGGGTCGATCGTTCCCAACCAAAACATGAAGATCGGGATCTTATCGTCAGTGCGTCCGTAGCGCGCGAAGTCTTCGCCGCCCATCGAAGGGTCGACTTGCTTCACGTTGTCGTCGCCCAAGACCTTCTTCCAGACCGGCGCCAGGCGTTTGGCGAGCCCGGGGTCGTTGTAGGTCGCGGGCGTGTATTCTTCCGTGGCCAGCGTCACGCTGGGGAGCAGGTCTTCGGGGACGCCGAGCGCTCGCGCCGTGTTGACGGAGATGCGCTTGATGGAGTCGAGCACCATCTTGCGCGTCTCATCCTTGTAGCTGCGCACGGTGAGCTGCAGCTTCACTTCTTCTCCGATCACGTTGTGCTTGGTGCCGCCGTGAATCGATCCCACGGTGACCACCGCCGAATCCAGAGGATTCACTTCACGGCTGACGATCGTTTGCAGGGCGACGACGATCTGCGCCGCGACGACGACCGGGTCCTTCGTCAAGTGCGGGTAAGCGCCGTGACCGCCGACGCCGTGCACCACGATGTCGACCGAATCGACGTTCGCCAGGGCGAAGCCGGGGGTATAGCCGATCGTGCCCGTTTCGAGACCCGGGTTCGAGTGCAGCGCAATCACGTAATCGGGCTTGGGGAAACGCTCGAATAGGCCGTCCGCGAGCATCAAGCGAGCGCCGGCGCCGCGCTCTTCGGCGGGCTGGCCGATCATGACCAGCGTGCCGGACCATTCGCCCTTGGAGGCGGCCAAGGTTTGCGCCGTCCCGACGAACGACGTCATATGGATGTCGTGCGCGCAGGCGTGCATGACGCCGACGTCAGCGCCTTGGTCGTCTTTGGTGCGGACATCGCTGGCGTACGGGCGTCCGGTCTTCTCGACTACGGGCAAGCCGTCGAGGTCGGTCCGGATCATGACCGTCGGACCGGCGCCATTACGCAGCACGGCGACGAAGCCGTGGCCGCCGATGTCGGGCGTCACCTCGAAACCGAGCGGCTCTAACTCGCCGATCAGCTTCTTGGCGGTGTTTTCCTCGTAAAAGGAAAGCTCAGGATGGGTGTGGAGGTACTTGTAAAGCTCGACCAATGAATCGAGCCGGCCGTCCGCGACAGGGTCGAGAGCGGCGCCGAATACGAATAAGGGTGTGGCGCACAGCGCGACCAGCAGGAACGAGAGGCGCATCGACCTGGAGTCTAGCAGCCCATGCAGGCCGCCGGACTCCAGGTTGTATGGCGGTGTGTTTAGGACGCGGCGAGACTGACGACCGAACCCATGCGGCTGAAGATGATGCTGAGGCTGTCAGAGATCGGAGGCAGCAGCGCGCCGGCGGCGACGGCGATGAAGCCGGCCAACAGAGCGTACTCAACCATGTCCTGTCCGCGCTCGTCGTTGATGAGGCGAATAATCGCCAGCTTAACTTGTTTCATGTGTGTTTTCTCCCGAAGATACTTCCTCTAAATCCGGAACCCCTCGGCTCCTTGAACCGAGCATGCCCCGGGTGTTGGCTGACGGTCCATAGCTTCGCGGTACCGATTCGCAGGCATGACCGTCGTACCGCTGAGCCGCCGACCGAGCGACGGCGGCGGGACCTCCGATACATTTCTCGGGCGTTGCTCCGGCCGCTCGCGAGCGGCGGGCCGCCTATGTCCGTTTGCAGCACGGATCTAACTGAAAACAAGCAGCTTGTCTAGGTTGTCGGGCGGGCGATGCGAGCGCGTCGCGTTCGACTTTCCAGTACAACGAAGGTACTAGCGGCCGACGGCTCTGATTCGACGGCGCCGGCCGCCTGGCGACCGGTCTTCAGCGTTGGGCCGACTATCGAGGGGCCCGGTGCATGTCGAAGAACTCGATGTAGCGGCCCCAATCGTACGACGTGATGTCGTGCTTGCCGGCGCGAATGTGATACGCCACGTCGCTCATCGTCGCTTCGCCCGGCGGCGGCTCTTCGGTAACTTTCAGCGGCCGCTTGCCGAGCAGCTTGAAGACCGGGCCGGCTTCGATCAACGAAAGGAATTCGCCGTGCGGATCGGACCACAGGTCTTCGGTCGCGCTGGCGACATAGAGCGGCCGCGGCGCGACCAACGCAAGCAGCATGTGTTGATCCACGGGTAACTCGTTTTCGTTGTTGTTGTAGCCGACGAAGGCGTCGTTGAACCAATGCGGAAAGCTCGTGTTGATGCGGTTCACCGTCTCGCCGATGCGGCGACGGCTGAGCGCCGCGCCGCCGCAGCCGGAGTCGTTCGAGATGACCAGGGCGAAACGTTCGTCAGTCGCGCCCGCCCATAGCGACGTCTTGCCGAGCCGCGAGTGCCCGATGACGGCGACCTGCGAGCCGTCGACATCCGAGTCGGTCTCGAGATAGTCAAGCGCCCGGCTGAGCCCCCACGACCAGGCGCCGATCGAGCTGAAATTCCCATCTTGGTGCTCGGGGAAGAGGGCGTGGATGCCGTTCTTGAAGCCGTCGTCGAAGTCCGGGTCGATATCGCCATAGTAAATGGTGGCCACGCCGTAGCCGGCCGAGACGATCTGCTCGAGCGGCCAGCGGCTCGCCGCGGCGCCGCGCAACGCCGGGTCGGCTTTGTTGCCCTCGATGCCCGGCCGGTCGCGCACCCAGGAATCTGTGATGCGGATCGCCGGGTCGGCGTCGACCGTATAGTTGCCTTGAAAGTTGAGCCCCACGAACGCGGGGACCGGGCCGTCGGCGTCGGCGGGCGTGTAGAGCAGCAGGTCCATGCTCAGCGTCTTCGAGTTGCGCGTGAACGAGATGCGCACCTGCTTGCGATGCGCCTTGCCGCCGAGCGCGTCGGTCGACTCCTCGAAGACGTCGTAGGTAGGCTCGAGCTCGATGTCGGGCGTCACGCCGTAGACGTTCTCGCGGAAGAGCCGCAGAATCTCGGGCCGCCGTTCCTCGCGCCACATAGCCGCCGAGTCGACCTTGCGCCCATCGCGCATGACGAGCGGGTCCGGCAGCGTGTAGGCGGGAATTTTTGATTCGTCGTAGTTCGCCTCGTTCGGCCCCTGGGCCAAAACAGACGAGGCGGCGATCAGCGCGAAGCAAATCGAGCGAATGAGCATAGCGGAGGTCATTCTAACGCCCTCCATGGACAATCTGTGTCGTACACTTATATACGAACAAGTGAGGGGCGCTGAGTTTGTGAGGCGGCTTCGGCGACTGGCCGCCAAGCAAGGCTCGACAACACGGTTCGACGCCGCCAAAGGCAAAGGTAGCCACGGACGCGTGTGGGTCGGAAAAATGTCCACGACGCTGAAGGACTTGAAGAAAGAGTTGCCGCCGGGTCTATTGCGAAAAATGTGTAATGATCTCGGCGTCGATCCGAAGGGGCTCTGAGGTTCATCGAGGCAGCAAAATGAAGACGTTGAGTTACCCGGCCACATTCGAAACCGACGAGACCGGGGCGATCGTCGTCAGCTTCCCTGATCTCAAAGGCGCCAATACCAGCGGCGCTGACGAAGTCGAGGCTCTCGAAGAAGCGACCGATTGTCTGGGCAGCGCTCTAGCCTTCCTAATCGCCGACAAGGCGGACATTCCCGCCGCATCGCGAGCGAAGGCGGGTCAACGAAAGATTCCTGTCCCGCTGTGGATTGCCGGGAAGCTGGCGCTTTATCGCGCGATGCGAGAGCAAGGCGTCAACAATAGTCAGCTCGCGCGCCGCCTGGGATTAACGGAAACGGTCGTGCGTCGGATGCTTGATCCGGATCACGACACGAAGTCGGAAAAGATCCAAGCGGCCCTGGCTGCACTCGGCAAGCGCGTTGTTGTGGCCGTCGAAGACGCAGCCTAGTGCGGGCCGATGCCGGTTAGCTTGTCGAGGTCCTTGTCGGCCTCGGCGATCAGCTTCTCGGCGGTGTGGTGAGAGATCAGCCCGTCGGAGACCGCGCGCTGCACGGCGGTCTTTTCAGCTTGCAGCAGGCGCGCGCGAGCGAGCCGCTCTTCGCCTTCGGCCCAGTCGCGGTGCTCGTCGTGCAATTGGCGGACATCGCCTTCGGCTTTTTCAAGATCCCCGCGCAAGTCGTCGCGTAGCCGTTCATAGGTGACATTCGAGATGACGTGATCGTCATGCAGGTCTTCGAGCTCGTCGAGGCCGGCGCTGATCGCCATCTGGCGCACCCGGGCGCGGTCCAGCTCGTTCTCGCCGCCCATCTCGACGCCGAGCTTTCTCATCAACGGCGGGATCGTCAGGCCCTGCACGACGATCGAGAACGCGACCACGCCGAACGTCATCGCCAGCACCATGCCGCGATCCGGGAAATCGCCGGCCAAGCTCAGCGCCAAGGCAAGCGAAACGCCGCCGTGAATGCCGCCCCAGAACATCACGTGGCGCCACTTCATTGGAATCGGCTCGGCCATGCGCGAGGCGATCGGCGCCAACGGGTAGACCGCCAGCGCCCGCCCGGCGAGGACCGCCAGAATCGCCAGACCGATCGGCTCCCAGTAGCGCGCCAAATCCATCACATGAACTTCGATCCCGATCAGTAAGAAAATAAGCGAGTTGATGACGAATCCGATGTACTCCCAGAACGACCAAAGCGCCACCCGCGTACGCGAGCTCATGCCGATCTCGGCGCCGAAGTTGCCGATCATCAGCCCGGCGGCAACCGTCGCGATGACGCCGGAAAGGTGAAAATGCTCCGCCAGCAAGAACGATCCGTAGGCGAGGATCGTCGTGAGAGTGATTTCGATCTGCGGGTCGTCGATGCGCTCGGTGACGCGGCTGCTGATATAGCCGAGCCCAATGCCGATTGCGGCTCCTCCGAGGGACACGACGAAAAATTGGATGACGCCGGAGGTGATGCTGAAGTCGCCCGTCGCCGCACCGGCGAGCAGGATCTGGAACAGCACGACGGCGGTCCCGTCGTTGAACAGGCTCTCGCCTTCGACCAACACGGCCAGCCGCTTCGAGACGCCGAGCTCGCGAAACAAGGCCAGCACGGAAATCGGGTCGGTGGCCGAGATCAGCGCCCCGAACACGAGCGCCGAGCTGAGCGCCACGCCGGCGATCCAGTGCACCAGGTAGGCGGTCGAAAACGCCGCGATGAGAACGCCCGCCACGGCGACCAGCAGGATGGGGCCAAAGTTGGCGACCAAGCGCCGCACATTGATGTTGATGCCGGCCTCGAACAGCAGCCCCGGCAGGAACACCATGAAGATGATGTCGGACGTCAGCCACTCCCCGTGGACACTGCCGTCGGTCCCGCCGACGTTTTCGAGGACGGGCAGAAAATCGATCAGGAAGCCGCCGAATACCAGCGCGATCGTGTACGGGATGCGCAGCCGCCGCGCCGCCATCGCGATCAGCGAAGCCGCGATCAGCAACAGCAGCAGCAGCTCGACGATGCGCGTGGGGTCGAAAGGCACGAGAGGGTCCGCCGGTTCAGCCTAGGCCAATGCCCGATTGTGGCTGCTGTCGAACCCTTCGGGCAAGGTAAGGTCGATCACGCGGAAATGCCGTAGGCGAGAACCTTGTCTTGATCGCGCAGGATCATGCGGCCGTTCGCAATGACCGGCAGGGTCCATGTGGGGTAGTTGCCGCGCCCGATCTCGAAGCGCGAAATCTCTTGGTAAGCCTGCGGCGTCGCTTCGGCGAGACCGACCACGCCGTCCTCGCTCAGCAGGTAGAGCAGACCTTCGGCGGAGATCACCTGACCCTTGCCGACCGCGCGGTCTTTCCAGGCGACCTCGCCCGTATCGAACTTCATCGCCGTGAGGATTTGGCTCGAAAACCCGTACAGATATCCGTCGAGCAGCACCGAGCTCGAGTAGTGGTTGCGCATGTCGCGGCTGAAGTAGATCTCCGCGGCCTTGACCCCATCGCCGGTCGGCTCGAGCTGCAGCAGGGCGCAGCCGGTGCCGTAATCGCTCGACAAAAAAACCTTGTCGCCCGAGACGATCGGCGTCGCCACGTTGGCCGTGCCGTTCGAGACCTTGGAGTACCGCCACAGCAGCTTGCCGTCCGAGGCGCGCAGGCCGATGCCGGCCTCGCCGGTGAGCAGGACGTATTGCTTCACGCCGCCGACCTGGGCGATCACCGGAGACGAGTAGCCGGGCTCGTCGCTCTCGGATTTCCAGATCAGCTCGCCGCTGGCCTTGTTCAGAGCGACGATGCCGGCCCCTGAGCCGCCCGGGCTAACGATCACCTTCTCGCCGTCGATCAGGGGCGATTCGCTAATGCCCCAACTGATGTTTTGTCCTCTAAAGCGCTGAATAATATCGGCTTGCCAGATCGTTTTCCCCGCGACGACATCGGCGCACAGCAACCGGCCCGCGCCCGAAAGCGCGTAGAGTCGCTCGCCGTCGACGGTCGGCGTGCCCCGCGGACCGCTCCCGCGACGGTCGTTGTAGGCGGGTCCGTTCTCGGCCTCCCAGACCGTGCTGCCGTCCGTCTGATCCAAGGCGATGACGTATTGCTTGCCGTTTTTTTGACCTTGGGTGAACAGCTTCCGCCCGCCCTCGGAGAAGGATGCGTAGCCCTCGCCCAGGCCCGACGCCTCCCAAACCTTGGGCGGCCCGCCGGCCGGCCATCGCTTGAGCAACCCGGTGGCGGGAGAGATGCCGTCGCGGCCGGGGCCGCGCCATTGCGGCCAGTTGGCGCTGAGCGTGGCGCCGCCGAGCAGCGGCAGAGTGGATAAGAGGGTTCGCCGCGTCATGTTGGTCAGTATAGACGCGGGTCGGCTGCGTTTCGATTGCAACCGGTTCTAGTTTTGCAAGGCGCTATTCGCCGAAGGCGGCGTCGAACGCCCGGCCGGACGGCGGGAAATCGACTTTCTTGACGAACGCGCAGGCTTCTTCGGCGCCGGCTTCGCGGTCCATGCCGGAGTCTTCCCACTCGATCGACAGCGGCCCGTCGTAGCCGATGTGATTGAGCGTGCGGATGATCTCTTCGAAGTCGACTCCGCCGTGGCCTAGCGAGCGGAAATCCCAGCCGCGGTTCGGGTTGCCGAAGTTCAGATGCGACGCCAGGATGCCGCTGCGGCCGTCGAGCTGGCGCGCGGCGTCCTTCATATGCACGTGGTAAATACGATTCGGGAACTCACGCAAGAACGCCACCGGGTCGACGAACTGCCAGTGCAGATGGCTCGGGTCGAAGTTGAAGCCGAACGCCTCGCGATTGTCGATCGCCTCGAGCGCCCGCTTGGTCGTGTAGATGTCGAACGCAATCTCGGTCGGGTGCACCTCGAGGCCGAACTTGACGCCGCACTCGTCGTAGACGTCGAGGATCGGGTTGAACATCTCGGCGAAATACGCGAAGCCCTCGTCGATGGTCTTGTCCGACACCGGCGGAAAGCTGTAGAGCATGTGCCAGATTGACGAGCCGGTGAAGCCGTTCGCCACTTCGAGTCCGAGATTCTTGGCGGCGCGCGCCGTGTTTTTCACCGCATCGATGGCCCAGGCGCGCTTTTTCTCCGCGTCCCCGGCGCACTCGGCGGGCGCGAAGGCGTCGGAGCGCGCGTCGTTGTTGGGGTCGCAAACGAGCTGACCGGCCAGGTGGTTCGAAATGGCGAACAGTTGCAGATTGTGCTTTTCGAGAATCGCTTTCTGGCGAGCGCAGTAGTCGAGGTCTTCGGCGGCCCGGAAGACGTCCATGTGGTCGCCCCAGCAGGCCAATTCGAGCCCGTCAAAGCCCCACGATGCGGCCTTCTTCGCAAGCGTTTCGAGGGGGAGGTCGGCCCATTGGCCGGTGAAAAGGGTGACAGGTCTGCTCATGATTCTCGCCTTGCCCGGCGCGATTGGCCGAGGCCAGAAAAGTGTAGCAAACGCGGCGTTGCCGAAACGGTTTTGCGATCTGACACAATAGGCTCTCGTTATGCCGAAAGGTCCGGCTTGGTTGTCGAAGCGGCCGGTCATCTTCCTGCTCGGGCTCACCGCGCTGTTTTACTGGAAGCTGATCTTCAGCGACCGCTTCACCTTTCTCAACTCGCCGGATCTCGCGGGTCAGGTGCTGCCGTGGTACGACGTGCAGGCGGCGGCCTGGAACCAAGGCGTCTTTCCGCTTTGGGATCCGTACGTTTGGTGCGGCCAGCCGCTGCTGGGACAGATGCAGCCCGGCGGAGCGTTTCCGCTGAACTGGCCTTTGTTCGCCGCGCCGCTGGCCGACGGTCACATCAATTTTCGCTATATCCACCTGTCGTGGGCGCTGATGCACCTGCTTGCGGCGCTGTTCGCGTACGGTTTGGCCCGCGAGTTGGGCCGCTCGCGGTACGCATCGATTCTGGCCGGCCTGGGGTTCGCGTGCGGCGGCTTCATCGCGTCGATCACCTGGCCGCAGATGCTCGACGGCGCGATCTGGCTGCCGCTGACGCTGTTGCTGTTCCATCGCGCGGCGCGGGCGCCGGACTTGGCGCGACGGCTCGCCTATGCCGCGCTGTGCGGCGGCTCGGTGGGGATGTCACTGCTCAGCGGCCACCACCAGGCGCCGTTCTTCTCTCTGCTGGCGTTGACCGGCGTGATGCTCGGGATGGTCTATTTCGAACGTCAGCGCGAGTCGTCCGCCTGGAAGGCGCCGTTGATCGCATACGCCTGCGTGGCCGGTGTGGCGTTCCTGGTCGCGGGCCTGCAACTGCTGCCTGCGGCGGAATACGCCAGCCAAGCCTATCGCTGGGTGAACGCGCCGGGTCCGGTTGGGCCGGGGGAGAGCGTTCCCTATTTCGTTCACGAGCGAATGCGTCTCTACCCGGTCACCTTTCTGGGGCTGGTGACGCCGCGGCTGACCTTCCAAGCGAGCATGTTCGTGGGCTGGACGAGCCTGCTGCTGGCGCTCTACGCCGTGATCACGAGCTGGCGCGAGCCGTGGGTGCGCCTGTATTCGCTGCTCGGGCTGGCGGCGCTCAGCTTCGGCACGGCGACCTATTCGCCGCTGCACGGCTGGATCTATGCGTTTGTGCCGCTTGCCAACACCGCCCGAACGCCGGCGTTCTCGGTCTTCGTCTTTCAGCTTGCGGTGTTTCTGCTGGCGGCGCGCGGCGTCGATCAGCTCCTGGACCAGAGCGCCGAAACCACCGCCGGCTGCCGCTGGATTCGCTGGGGTCAGATGCTGCTGCTGGCCTACTCGGCGGTCGTCTACATCTCGATTTTTCTCCAGGTGCCCAGCGGCAAGCTTGAATCCGAGCCCGGCGACAACTTGATGGTGTCGGTGGTCATCGCACTGCTGCTGGCCGCCGTGCTCGAAGGGTTTAAGAGGAAGGCGCTGAGCACGTCGGCGATGCGCGTGGCGTTGACTCTTGTTGCTGACAAGCGAGCTGTACACGACGCAGTTTTACGATCTGGGCGACATCGCGGACCCCAACCGCAGAGAGTTTCTCGACAAGCTCGAGACCAAGTATGCGTCCACGCTCAACTTCGTGCACGGCAAGCTCGAAAAGGAAGGGCCGTTTCGCATCGAGCTCGCGGGCGAAGGCGAGGGCTTCAACGTCGGGGCGTGGTTTCGCCTGGAGGACTATCGCGGTTTTCTCGCTTCGGTGAATCGCGATCTGTTCGACATGGCGGGGCGAGTCGGGTGGGACCGCTTCCCCGACTTGATGAACGTCCGCTATACGATTTCGAAAGAGAAAGTTCGAGACGATCAACTGCCCGTTTTCGAGGACAAGGACGGCGTCAAGGTCTTCCTCAATCCCCACGCCGGGCCGCGCGCTTGGCTGACGCACTCGCCCGAGGGAATCACGAATGCTTCCGGCGGCGGCGGAGTCGAAGCGCCGGGGCAGTGTGCGACGGGCGGGGAAGAGGTGGAGATCACGCGCCGCACGATCCAGCGCACGCTCATTCGCGTAGACGCGGCCTGCCCGGGTTATTTGATTGTGGCGGCGCCGTATTTTCCAGGCTGGAAGGCGGACATCGACGGGCGCGAGCTGGAGATTCGCCGCTATCGCCGCGGGCTGCGCGCCGTGCTCGTACCGGCTGGAGAATCGACGGTGCAGTTCGTCTACCGGCCGATGTCGGTGATGGCGGGCGCCGGTCTGAGCGCGGCTGGGTTCTTGGTCTGCGCCGTCGCGGGGGTTTGGATCTGGCGCCGTCGCGACACCGAACCGAATCTCGACCACGGCTAAGCCGGGAGCGTTGTTCAATCCGCCGGCGGCGATTGACCCGCGTCGCCGGCGGTTCTGTCGCGGTCTTGCTCAGAGAGTGGTTTTCAGCCGATCGATCAGCCGTGTCGTGTACTCTCGGTTGACGCGCGCCGGAGACTTCGGGTCGACCGCCGTGAGCGCGGCGACCTGATCTTTCAGGGGAGCCGCCTTGTCTCCCAAAGCTTCGATCGCGTTCAGCGCATGGATCGCGATATAGCTGTTGTTCTTTTCCGAGTCCGCTAGACCGATCAGGACACGCGAGCGCCGCTTTCACGTCCTTGTGCGATCCGTAACGTCCGAGCGCTTCGGCGGCGGCGATGCGGACGTGGGGCGAGTCGTCGTTCATCGCTTTTTCGAGCGACGGGCGGGTCTTTTTGACTTCGTCCGCGCCGCGAATCAGCGCACCCATCGCGCCCCAGTACCGCACGCCGGAGTCTGGATCGCCCATCGCGCTTTCCAACCCTCTGGTGGCGTCGGACTCGCCGGAGCTCGCCAGGTCAGCAGCCGCCAGTATCCGCTCAACCGGAAACTTGTTTGGGTCGTGGCCCATTTCGTACGGCGTCGAGCCTTTTGCCCGGGCGTGTATTTCGCCTTCGGGCAGCAAGCCCACGTCTTTAACCGCCAACTCATATTCGCGATGAGCTTTGCGGAAGCGCTGCAGGATCTCTTTGTGATCCTCGGACGCAGCCAGGTTGTTCACTTCGGACGGGTCCGATTGGAGATCGTAGAGCTCCTCGGCGGGCTTCGTTTCCCAGAAATACGTCTGCGGCGGCTGCAGTTTGCCCTCTTTGTAGAGCTGTTCCCACACGGGCGTCGAAGACAGCCGCCAAGCGTACGCGACATGCTGACCGTAAATCTTGTGCGGGTTGTAGTTGCGGATATACACGTACCGCTTGTCGCGCGTCGACCGCATCAGGTCGTAGTGCTCGTCCATCCGCCCGCGCATCCCGTGCAGATACTCCCGCGGCGGCGCCTCGTGTTCCCCTGCAAAAGCTTGACCATGATAAAAATCGGGCGGCTTCACGCCGGCTAGGCTCAGCATCGTGGGCGCCAGGTCAATGGTCCCGATCAGCCGATCGCTGCGGCCGCCCGGAACGTAGTCCTGCGGCGCCAGGTGTCTGTATTTCTCCGGGAAGATGACGATCATGGGCACGTGCAGGCCGGAATCGTAGGGCATGCGCTTGTAGCGCGCCACTCCGGTTCCGTGGTCGCTGGTGACGATGATGATCGTGTCGTCGGTTAGGCCGTCCGCCTCGAGCTCATCCAGACGCGCCTGATGCCGCCTGTCCACGGCGGTGAGCATGTCGTGGTATTGCGCCCAGTCGCGGCGCATCTCCGGCGTGTCGGGCTGGAATGCGGCCAGCCAGGCTTTGGCCGGGTCGTGAATGAAATTCTCCCGCGTGGCGCTTGGGAAAATCTGGCTTTCGTGCGTCCCCTTGTCGTTGAAAAAGGCGAAAAACGGCTGTCCGGGCTGGCGTGTGCGCCAGTGGCCGTTGACGGGATCGAGGGGCGCGACCGACGGCTCCGCGCCGCCTCGACGATCTTCGGGCTTGGTCGGCGTCGATCCGAACCACGAGATGTCCCAGGTGCCGTCGGGCTTCTCGATGTTGTAGTCTTCCTTGCCGTTGTTGACGCAGTAGTAGCCGGCGTCTCGCATGTAACCGGGGAACATCTTCCAACCGGCGGGCATGCTGGCCATGGACCGCATGTGCTCCGAGCCGGTCGACGTCGGACAAACGCCGCTGATGATGGCGGTGCGAGCAGGAGCGCACACCGGAGCGCTCGCCCACGCGTTGTCATAGACGCATCCTCGTTCCGCCAGCCGGTCGAAGTTCGGAGTCATGGAGTACTCGTCGCCGCAGCAGCCTAGGTGCGGCCCGATGTCTTCCCAGACGAGCCACAGGATGTTGGGCCGCTCGGCCGCAGCGGAGGAGCAAGCGAGGGTTGCGGCGGCCATGCTGGTCGCTCCGCCGATGAAAGCGCGCCGGCTTAGCGTGTTTGACGAGTGATCCGACATGGGTATCCGAACTCCTGACAGGGGACTGAAACAGCCTTAATATACTCGCACGGCGAGGCTCGCCCGACTCACGCGTGATGCCGCGCGATCAGGTCGCTTTGGATCCAGAAGAGCTTGCCGAATGCGCGAAGCGCCGTCGCTTTTTGATCGCCGGGCGGATCGGCGTCGAGAATGGCCGCGGCGATTTGATCGGCGAGAAACCCGAGCAGCGCGTTCATCTGGACGACCGGGACTTCGATATTCGCATTGCCGGAATGCGTCGTGTGGATCGAGCCGACCGTGTGGAGGTAAGCCGCCATCTTGGCGTCGTACGGCGCCGCCAAGATGTGCTCCATGTAGCGCGCCAGGTGTTGTTTGCGATAGTCGATCTGCGGGTGATCGACGGGCAGATCTTCCAACGCGACCGCGAGCTTGCCGTCATACCCGTCATGTCGCGGCAGGAAGTGCCGCCAGGTGCAATCGTAGGCGTGAAGCTTGTCGTACACGGCGTTGACCAAGAAGGGAATGCGGGGACCGAGCCAACCCGCCGAGTCATGAATGGCGGCGGCATCTTCGGCGTCGAAGCCGATGAACTCCGCCAAGTATTCAAACCGATAGGCGAGATCGGTTTCCAGCTTGTTTTCGTCGATCGATTGCATTCCGATAGTCTCGCAGGCCGCAACCCTGCCGGACCCATCGCCGCAGGGTAGGCCATCGCCGCCCGGCGCCAAGGGCAAAGGCCTTCGGCCGCTTTTAGTTAAAGGGCCCAAAAGGGCACGCGACAGTCAGCCGACCTGTGTCCCGCCGCCAGCGTTCGCTTCGCGATCACCCCTTACAGCGCCGTTTTCAGCCGATCGACCAGCCTGGTCGTATATTCCTCATTGACGCGCTCCGGTGATTTCGGATCGACCGTGGTGAGCGCGGCGATCTGATCTTTCAGCGGAGCCGCCTTGTCTCCCAACGCGTCGATCGCATTCAGCGCATGCATCGCGATGTAGCTGTTGTTCTTTTCCGAGTCCGCTAAACCGATCAGGACCGCGAGCGCCGCTTTCAGGTCGTCGGCCGATCCGTATTTGCCGAGCGCTTCGGCGGCGGCGATTTGGACGTGGGGCGAGTCGTCGTTCATCGCTTTTTCGAGCGATGGGCGGGTCTTTTTGACTTCGTCCGCGCCGCGAATCAGCGCGCCCATCGCGCCCCAGTACCGCACGCCGGAATCCGGATCGCCCATCGCGCTCTCCAACCCCTTGGTGGCGTCGGGCTGGCCGGAGCTCGCCAGGTCGGCGGCGGCGAGTATCCGCTCAACCGGAAACTTCTCCGGATCGTGCCCCATTTCGTACGGCGTCGAGCCTTTCGCCCGGGCGCGTATCTCCCCTTCGGGCAGCAAGCCGACGTCTTTGACGTTCAACTCATAATCGTGATGCGCTTTGCGGAAGCGTTGCAGGATCTCATTGTGATCCTCGGAAGCAGCTAGGTTGTTCACTTCGGACGGGTCCGATTGGAGATCGTACAGCTCTTCGGCGGGCTTCGTTTCCCAGAAACATGTCTGCGGCGGCTGCAGTTTGCCTTCGTTATAGAGCCGCTCCCACACGGGCGTCGAAGACAGCCGCCAGGCATACACGAGGTGTTGGCCATAAATCTTGTGTGGATTGTAGTTGCGGATGTAGACGTAGCGCTTGTCACGCGTCGATCGCATCAGATCGTAGCGCTCGTCCATGCGCCCGCGCATCCCGTGCAGGTACTCCCGCGGCGGCGCCTCGTGCTTCCCCGCAAACGCTTGCCCGTGATAAAAATCGGGCGGCTTCACGCCAGCCAGACTCAGCATCGTGGGCGCCAGGTCGATGGTCCCGATCAGCCGGTCGCTGCGGCCGCCTGGAACATAGTCCTTTGGCGCCAGGTGCCTGTATTTCTCCGGGAAGATGACGATCATGGGCACGTGCAGGCCGGAATCGTAGGGCATGCGCTTGTAGCGCGCCACTCCGGTTCCATGATCGCTGGTGACGATGATGATCGTGTCGTCGGTTAGGCCGTCCGCCTCGAGCTCGTCCAGACGCGCCTGATGCCGCCTGTCCACGGCGCTGAGCATGTCGTGGTATTGCGCCCAGTCCTTGCGCATCTCCGGCGTGTCGGGCTGGAATGCGGCAAGCCAGGCCTTGGCCGGGTCGTGAATGAAATTCTCCCGCGTGGCGCTTGGGAAAATTTGGCTTTCATGCGTCCCCATGTCGTTGAAAAAGGCGAAAAACGGCTGCCCGGGCTGGCGGGTGCGCCAGTGGCCGTTGGCCGGATCGAGCGGCGGGATTCTGGGCTCGGCGCCCCCTCCACCGCCGCCGCTTCGCCGGGGCGCTGCGCTTGGAGGGCCGCCGGCGCGTGCGCCGCGGGGCTGCATCCCCCCGTACCACGAGATATCCCAGGTGCCGTCGGGCTTCTCGAGGTTGTAGTCTTCCTTACCGTTGTTGACGCAGTAGTAGCCGGCCTCTCGCAGGTAGCCGGGAAACATCTTCCACCCGGCGGGCATGCTGGCGATGGACCGCATGTGCTCCGAGCCGGTCGACGTCGGACAGACGCCGCTGATGATGGCGGTGCGGGCGGGAGCGCACACCGGCGCGCTTGCCCACGCGTTGTCGTAGACGCATCCTCGTTTCGCGAGCTGGTCGAAGTTCGGAGTCGTGGAATACTCGTCTCCGCAGCAGCCTAGGTGCGGCCCGATGTCTTCCCAGACGAGCCACAGGATGTTGGGCCGCTCGGCCGCAGCGGAGGAGCAAGCGAGGGTTGCGGCGGCCGCGCTGGTCGCTCCGCCGATGAACGCGCGCCGGGTTAGCGTGCTTGACGAATGATCCGACATGGATTGTCTAAGTTTCTCCTGGTCAATGCGGCTCTGAGGGCAAGCGAGCGATGACCTCTTGCCTTGCTTCAAGCGCTGATGCAGCAGCCCTCGGTCTCGAGATCCAAAGCGGTTTTCGGCTGTCACGCCGGCACATTGAAGTCGTCGCCGTACTTGCGACACCAATCGGCAAGTATCTTGCGGTAGCGCACGAGAATCTCACGCGAAGCGGGATCGCCGGCGAGGTTGACCATTTCGCCTGGGTCCTTTACCAAGTCCACTAGCGCCTCGCGGTTCTTGCCCTCGCTGTAGGCGGTGTATTTGTAGTCCTGGCCCCGCACCATGCGGCCGTCCGGCGCCGGGTCGGTGCTCAAGCCTTGGGCGAGACGATTGGTGACCACCACGTAGTCCCGCGGATCCCCCGTCTCGCTGCCAATGGCGGTGTTTCGCAAGCTCATGCCTGGCAGGTCTGCCGCCGTAGGAATGGAGGCGAAATCGCAGAGAGTGGGAATCAGATCGACCCCGGTGTGCACCAGCCGCGACGACGTTCCCTGCTTGATTACACCCGGGTAGCTCAGCATGAAAGGCACCCGCGCAGCTTCTTCGTAGAGGATCGTCTTCTGATTCCATCCGTGCGCGCCCTGACAATCACCATGATCCGCGGTGCAGGCGATCAGCGTGTTGTCCGCCTGTCCGGAATCGCGCAAAGCCGTGAGCACCTGGCTGATTCGCCAGTCCACTTTTTCAATCAGGCGATAGTACGCCCACATGTATTGGCGCCACTTGCCCTCGTCAAAGTCTCCCACCGGAAACGTTGGCGTGGCTTGATAGGAGTGACGCATCAGGGTCACGATGTCAGGCTCATTCGCGTTGCGGCGCGTGATTGGGCCGCAGCGGCGGGCACAGCTCGGGAGCAGGCGGCTGGCCGATCGGGCCGTCCGTCGGAAGAGCTTGCGAGCGCGCCCATTGGCAAATGTCGTGCGGGTTCAAAAGTGAGACGACCAGCAGAAACGGATCGCGGTGCTCGGAGTCGCGGAGAAAGTCCATCGCGGCGAGGGTGGTCGCTTCATCCCGTCCCAAACCGCGCGATGCACCCCTGCCTGCTCCGTCGCGCCCCTCTGGTCCGGCATCGCCGGGGCGCTGAGCGCGCGGCGCCCCGTTTGTGTACAGAATCCTGAACCCGGAAGCGGCTTCGTCGGTGGGCATCGCGATGTGCCACTTGCCGCTGTAGACGGTTTCGTAACCGGCTTTCCTGAAAATCGTTCCCATCAGCGGGAACTCGGCGGAGTCGAGCTCTGACGGCTGGGTCGGTCGAGAAGATTGCGGCAAGGCTTGTCCGCCCGTGCCGGAGCCGCCTCCGTTCGTCTCGATCTTCGTTTCCACGGGATAACGGCCAGTGAACATCGAGGTGCGCGACGGCATGCACAGCGGGTTGGCGCAGTACGCCCGGCTGAAGACCATGCCCTGCGCCGCCAGACTATCCAGGGCCGGCGTGTGCAGATAGCGGTCCCCGATACGGCAGCTCATCGAATCAGCGTGGGTGTGATCCGTGATGAACAGGATGATGTTCGGCCTCGAAGCGCGCGAGGCCGTAACTTGAGATAGGGCAGGCGCCGCAAGGCTGGACCCCATTAGAAATGTCCGTCGATTGATGCTCATTGGCGCTCGGTCCTCAGCGCGACTCCATCGGGCGGGGCCGCGCCGCGGTCAGGATGTAGCGAGACACTAGCTGACTTGCCCAACTCGGTGAATCTCAGCGGGACCGCGATGTTGCGTGATTGGTTTGGTTCGCGTAGCTCAAGCCAAAGCCGAAAACGTATTTATCCTTCACGCCGTTCTTGTAGGCGTAGTCGAAGGCCTCCGCGTACCCTGGAACGTCGGGCGCATTCTTATCCACGGCCGCTTGATCCGCCGGAATTGTGAGAGGAAGCTTCCCGGCCGGGTTGAACCGACCGCGGACAACATCCAGCAGGGCCTCGGCCTTCACGTCGAACGTCGCCAACACCGCCCCGGCTTCGGGTTCAACGTCATTGATGACCCAAGGATTGATCAGGTTGATGACGAGCACGGTCGGCTTGGCCGCCTCGATCTGCTTGACTCTCGCGACATCGATGCCCGTGAGCTTGCTCAGGGCGATGTCCGCGTAGTCGTGCTCGGGCCTGCTGTAAACACTCGGACGGAGCCAAAGCAGGGCCACATCCGCCTGGTCAACAGTGTCCACAACCTGCACGGACGGATCTTTGGCGAGCAGCGCCTTCAGCGCGGCGGTTTGCTGCGCGCCGTTTGCCGCTTCACGCCTTGGGCCCGGGCGGGCCCTTGCGGCGCCCGCGCCCGCTTCGGGGCCGGCGCCCGCTGCCCCGCCGCGCGGGCCGCGGCCCACGGGGAAGGCGCGCCCTGTCTGCGCGACCGGTTCAGCAAACGTCTCCACGTACACCTTTCGTGCGTCCGCTATCGGCAGCAGATTCCGATCGTTGCGCAAGAGCACGATCGACTTGCGGTGCGCCTCGTCGGCGCGGGCCTGTGAGGCGGGTGAGTCGGCGATCGTTTGAGCCTTTTCGGGATCCGTGTAGGGATTCTCGAACAGGCCGAGCTGGAACATTTCTTCGAGCAGATGCGTGACCGATGGGTCGAGGTCCGCTTCATCCAGCAGGTGCTGCTTGACCGCGTCAAGGAGCCCCTGCGGGTCGTTGTTGTCGGAAAACAGACTTACACCCGCTTTGACCGCCTTCGCAAATCGTTGAGGAAGCGTCAGATCCTCGACGCCAAAAGCCATGTGGCCGAGGATGCCGGAGTCCGTGTTGACGTAACCCTTGAAGCCCATGCGTTCGCGAAGCAGCTTGTTCAGAATCGTTGCATTGTAAGCGCCGCCGACTTCTTCAAATTGTTGCTTGTCCGATTGCCACCAGTCCGTCGGAAGTTGCTTGCCGCTCTTCGCATTGGACGGGTTGTTGTAGAAGCTCATGATCGAGCTCGTTCCCGCGTCGACAGCGGCTTGGAAGGGCGGCAGATTGTATTTGAAAAAGCTGCCCGGAGTGGGATAAACCGACCACTGCCCCCACCCGTTGTGCGGGTCCAGGCCCTTGTCCACGGGGCCGTCTCCAGGGAAGTGCTTCATCGACATGGCGACGGAAGTCGGCCCGAGCGCCCGGCCCTGGAATCCCAGCACGAGCTCGCGGGCGATATCGGCGCTGAGCTTAGGATCCTCGCTGAACGTGGTCTGGATGCGGTACCAGCGCGGCTCCGTCGCCACATCCACCTGGTATCCGTACATCTTTTCGATGCCCGCCGCGCGCCACTCGACACGCGCGGTCTCGGCGAAATCCCGGATGAGCGCGAGATCGTTTGTCGCCGCCAAGCCAAGCGTGCCCGGCCAAGTCGAGAACTGGCCGGCCGCCTCGGCTTCCTCGTACACGAGGTTGTCTCTGAGGTGGTTGCGGGGGTTGGACGTGAGCACCAACGGAATGCCAAGCCGGGATTTCGCAGCGATTTCCTGCGAGCTGTTGGCCCGCGCCGCGAGCTCTCGGGCGGTCGGGTTGTCACGCAGGATCAAGTATCGAATGTGGCGGTTGTTGACGTAATCTTCCAGCGAGTCGGGCCTGAAGGAGGTGATCTGCATCAACCCCGCCTTCTCCTCCAACGTCATTCTGGAGAGCAGGTCAGCGGCGCGCTTGTCGACCGGCAAGCGCCAATCCTCGTAGGGGTCCAGAGCGCCGTTGCGGTCCAGATCCTTGAAGGTCAGGTCGCCGACCTTCAGCACGGGCGCGACCCGCGCCTCGATCTTCGGCTGCTCGGGCGCCGCGCTCGCTGCGTTGAGCGCCGCAATTGCCAGCGCTGTAACTAGGGCAAGCGAGAAAGACACAAGTAGAACGGCTTTGCGACTCGGCATGTTCGATATTGCCCCACTCTTAGACGCCGCGGGCGGCGTCCCGACACGGCCAGGGATTCCTCTTCGGCCGTTTGACCGCAGTCAGAGTAGCCGAATCACCACTGCGACGCAAACCGGGCGAACACGGGACCCGTTGCGGGTTCCCTCAGCGGCCTCGTTCCTTCACGAGCTCTTCGAAGAACGCCTTCTCGTACTCGGCGACCGCGGCGCGGTAACCCTCCGGGTCGACGAAGGTCTCGGGGCTGTAAGGCCTGACCCGGCTTGTACTTTTCGTGCAGGTTGTACTGCTTGGCGTGCGAGGACACCCAGACGTCGAGGTTGAGCGCGCGCTGTTTCAGGAACGTCTGCGCGAAATCGCCCGCTACTCCCGGATAAGTCGGCTTGCCCGTCAAGACCTTGCCGGGGTTGATGGAGGCCATGTTGATGATGCCGACGTTGTAGTCGCGGCCGCCCTCGGAAACCTTCATGGTGTAGCTGACGCTGCCGTTGGTGTGCCCGGGGGTTTCGACAGCGGTGAGGCGGATGTCGCCGAGCTTGATCACATCGCCGTCGTGAATGACGTGAGAGACCTTGATCGGCTCGTATAACCGCTTTCCTCCGAAATGCGGATCGGAAAAGCCGCCGTCCTCGAGCAGCGGCTTGTCGGCCGCCGTCGCCCACATCTCCGCGCCCGTTTTTTCCTTGATCTCGGCCAGAGCGGCGGTGTGGTCGGCGTGCGCTTGGGTGGTCAGCAGGATCTTGACGTCCGAGAGCTTGAAGCCGAGCGATTCGATGCTCTTATTGATCATCGGGGCGGAATCGTCGTATCCCGTGTTGATCAAGATGTGGCCTTGATCGGAGGTGATCAGGAAGCAGGCCAGGTCGTAAGTGCCGACATAGTAAAGGTTGCCGATCACGCGATGCGCCGGAAAGGTAGGCCCTGACGTAGGGTTCTGGGCGGCGGCGGGGGCGAAGGGAAGGACGAGGGCGAGGGCGAGCGGAGCCAGACGCATCCGAATACTATAGCCAAGCGCCGCTCGGCCGATCGGAGGACACGCGAGCGTGCAGTGTCTCAGTTCGGGGTTCGTCCCTCTGCTAAGCTCTCACGATGGGAAAAGCCGTCGCACCCGGTACGAGCATCGCTATTGGGCTAGCGATCGGGGTCGCTATCGGCGCCGCTGTCGGAGCCGGCCTGTATCGGACTGGCATGGGGATGGCCGTGTGTGTCGCCCTCGGGACTTGCCTAGGTTTGCTGTTTGGCGCCGTTGTTGAAGCCGCCGTCAAGCGCAAGGATCGTCAGGCGTAACCCCCCTAAGCCAAGGGCCGCAGGGTGAGCGCCCTTGAGGTCCGCCGGAAGCTTCGTCACATCGTTAATGGAGTAGCCGCCCATGCAACCGGAGATGTGAATCCGGCAGGGCCAAACTGAGACATCACGCCCCAGCGGCATGGCCGCCGTTTGCTAAAATCTCAGCTACCCTCCTGATTTTGCGGCGTCAACCACGTTTAGATCCTTCGAACTGATTCCCCGGCGCCGTAAGCGCAAGCAGGCGTCGCCGTTATCGTGAACCCGCGATCGTGAACGACCTTTCGATTCCGGCGAAATTTCCTGCGCTGCTGTTCGAGCGCAGCTTTGCGGCCGCATTTCCGGACTCGATGGCGATCCACTGCGTCGTATCGCTGTCCGGTCGCATCGATGAAGGCCGCTTGGCGCGCGCGGTGAGGCTGGCGCTGGACGCGGAGCCGATTCTGGGCTGCCGCTTCACCGAACACTGGTTTCGCCCTTCCTGGCGGCGCTGCCCCACGTTGGACGATTTGGGACGCTTCGAGACGAAGGCCAGCTCGGATTTTCAGGCGGACCTGCGGCCGTTTCTGGAGGCGCCTCCGCATCTTCCCTTGCGGGTCTTGCTCTTGCGCGGCGAGACCGACCTGGTCTGCGTCAGCCTGGATCACCGCGTGGGCGATGGCAAGGCGCTGCAGGATTGTGCGTACCTGCTGGTCGACATCTACAATCGTCTCGGTGACGATCCGCACTATGTTCCGGTTCCGAACGTCAAGGGCTCCCGGAGCCTGCAGCAGATCGCCGGCCGTTTCAGCGCACGGGAGAAGTGGCGCATAGCGCGCCACATCCTGAAGGTTCTGCGAGAGCGCAAGCGCCTCGGGCACTGGAAATATCCCATACAGCGGCAAGGCGGATCGCTGGAATTCGATTATGTGTCTTGGCGTCTGGACGCCCAACAGGTGCGAGCCATCTTTATGTACGGCGCCAGGCATCGAGCCACGGTCAGCCAGGTGCTTCTGGCCGCCTTCTACCTGGCCGCCTATGAGGTCCTGCCTCGATCCACCGACGATGTGCTGCCGATGAACGTCGCCGTCGATCTGCGGCGCAATCTGCCCTCGTCGAAAGCGTCGGCCTTTTCCAACCTGACAGGGAACTCCGTGATCGCCGTCGATCCCAGGTCGGCGACGTCGATGGACGCCGTTTTGCAACAAATCAGGGACCAGATGAAGTCGCAGCAGAAATACCTGGGGTTGGCGATCAGTTTCTTCGCGTTCGAAACGCTGCCGGTGATCAGACACTTGCTCCCGCTGGTCCCCCAGGCCTGGACGAAGCGTTCGTACAGGAAGAGACGGGAAGAGGCGCTCGCGAAGGAATTCATTCCCCCTGTGGTCTTGCTCACGCATACCGGCGAGCTCGATGAGCATCGCTTGGCGTTTGGAGGCGTGCCGGTCGCCGACGCCTATTCCGTGGCTGGAGTGGCCAAGGTTCCTGGGATCCTGGGGTTGTCGGTGAGCGGATTCAGGGGCTCCCTGACGCTCTATCTGGGAGTTGGTCCGCGCGGGCTCATGACCAGGATGGCTGAGCACATCAAGGAGCTTCTGCAGGTGGGCGCCGCGGCCGTCGCGAAAACCTGACTAAAGTCAGGTGCGCCGCAGCTTCTTGAAGCGCTCGGTGTACTGCCGCTCCTGCGCCACCTCGACCTTGACCGGTACTTTGAAGCTCTCCAATTGTTCGCGGCATGCCTTGCGGATGGCCTTGCGGAGCGCCTTGTCATCCCCCGCCTTGATCATTGACACGCGGGCGCAGACAATGTTGCCCGTGATCGGATGCGGCTCGCCGAACACGGTCGCCTCAGCCACGTTGTCAACTTCCTGGATGACGCTCTCGACCTCGGCCGGATAGACCTTCTGCCCGCCGACGTTGATCAGTTCCGAGTCCCTGCCCAGGATGCGGAAGTACTCGCCGTCGACCTCGACGCGGTCCCTCGTGTCGAACCATCCGTCTGCGGTGAACGGATTCGGCGCATTGAGGTAGCCGAGCATCGTCGAGGCCGCCTTGACGTGCAGGATGCCGTCCACGACCCGCGTCTGGAACCCCTCGCCGCCCAGCTTGACCCACAGGGAATCGGAAGCCTTCGACTTCGAGCGCATGATGCCGACCTCGGACAGGCCGTAGGTCTGCACGAGCCGAACAGCCGGAAGGCGGGCGTGAAAATTCTTGAGCGTCGCCTCGGGCATCGGTTCGGTGCCGTAGGTAACGGTCTGCAAGCTGGACAGATCGAAGTCGCGGTAGGCCTCGCTGATCAAGATCAGATTCAGAAAGGTCGGCGTCGCCGGCAGCAGTTCAACGCGGTGGCGTTCGATCACTCTCAGTACGGCCGCCGGGCTGCGGTCTTCGACGGTGATCAGGCAGCCCGTGTTCGACAGCGCGTACAGCATGGTGTTGATTCCGCCGATGTGGTCGAACAACAGGAATGAGATCGCACGCAGCCGGTGGCGCGTGACTCTGAACTTCTCCAGCAGCGGTACGAAGTCGTGTACCGCCGCCTTGCTCTTGCCGGTGGACCCGGACGAAAACAGGACCAGCCCCGGGCGCCCCCGGTCGCGCAGAGTCCGGTAGAGCGCGTGGTCGGCGACATTCGACAGGCGCCTGACCACGACCGAGTCGTCAGAGGCGACTTGGACCGAGACTTCGCCCTCGGCGATCGCTGTAAACTCGTCGCGCTTCGCGCCGACGGCCGAAGTCAACGGCACGAGGATGCAGCCGCGATCGAACAGCGCGAGGAGCAGCGCGACCGAGGCGGGAGAGAAATCCGCTTCAAGCATCACCACCTGGCCCGGGCCAACGTCCTCAGCCGCGAGGCGTTCCCGCCAGTTGTTCAATCGTTCCGCGAGCCAGCCGTATTTGTAGACTTGATCCCGCCAGACCATGGCGTCGGCGTCGGCGTTGGCTTTGAAGCGCTCCTCGAGGAAATCGATAAACATCACACGCCTCCCAGATAGACGGTCTGCCCGGTGACCATCGCGCTCTGGGGACGGATGAAGAAATCGACGACGTTCGCCACATCGTCGAACTCGGCGAAGCGGTGAATGGCCTGACGTTCAAGCAGCCGCTCGAGCTTCTCTTCCGGTACGGCGCGAATCAGATCGGTGCGGATCGGAGTCGGGCCGATGGCATTGACGGTGATGTCATGAGAGGCCAGCTCCCTGGCCAGGACTTCAGTGAGCGTCGTCACGCCGGCCTTGGACGCGGCGTAGACGGCCTCGCCGGCCAGCTTCAGCGGGACGGCCACCGTGGTGAAGTTGACGATGCGTCCGTATTTCTGCCGCTGCATCACCCTGGCCGCCTCGCGGCAGAGCAGAAAAGTCCCGATCAAGTTCGTCTCGAAGACCCGCCGCGCCGTCGCCAGCGGCGTCAGGAGCATGGCGTTCATCGATGCGATTCCGGCGTTGTTGATGAGCACATCGAGCCGCTTCGAGCGGGCGCGAACCTCACGCACCATCGAGCGAACGTCGTTCTCATCGGTCACGTCCACGCGGAAATGGGTGTAGTTGGGAATCGCCTCGGGGATCTCGCCTCGGCTGCACCCGTACACCGTGTAACCCTGCGCGGCGTAGCGCTCGGCGAGGTAGCGGCCGATCCCCTTGCGCGTGCCCGTGATCAGCATGACGCCGGCGGAGTCTGGCGCGGCCGCCACGTCAGGCCGCCTCAACCACGGTTTTCACGTAGTCGATAAGCGTGCCCAGGGTCCTGAACGGGCTTCGCTCCATCGACATCGCCTTCTCGTCCGCCAGCGTCGCGGAGATGCCGAACTCGTCGAGTAACTGCTCCTCGACCGCGACGATGAATGACACCAGCGCCATGGAATCGATCGTCGCGTTAGGGCCGAACAAGACCGTGCCCGGATCCTTGTTCAGTTGCTGCGCGTCCGTGAGTTCCTCGTTGATCTCGTCGACGGCGCGGTAGACCAGCGCACGCACCTTTTCGTGCAATGTATCCATTACCTATGCTACCTCGTGTGCGGATGCTTACTTCAGGGTCGCGCCCACGGCGCGGTTCAGGGTGTGCCTTGTAAGCGGAAGACGAACATGCGGTATTGCAGCCGGCCATCCTGGAACGCGCGGTAAGTCTCCGACCCGGGCGCGGCAAGAAAATCGACCATGTATTCGTGTTCGCCCGGGTCGCGGTAGGTTCTGACCCGCATATCGCCGATCGCGTCCGACGCCAGCAGCACGTTGGGGGTGATGTCAACGTCGCGCACGGTCTCGAAGCGTCTGGCCTCGAGCAGCGCGACGTTTTGTGCGAAGGCGGCGGGAGGCAGGAAATCCGTGTAGAGGAACCACCCGCCAGGGCGCAGCACGCGGCTCACTTCACTGAAGAACGAAACAGGCGCCGGATAGTTGTGCGACGCCTCAATGTTCGCCACAACGTCAACGCTCGCGTCGGCCACCGGCAGAGCCTCAGCATCGCCTTCCTGGAAAGCGAAACCGGGGCGCGTGTGCTGCGCGCGGCAAAACTCCACCGCTTCAGGCGACAGGTCGATGCCGAGATACGATTTCGGCGCGAAATAGTCGCGCAGCGTAACCGCTACCGCGCCGCGGCCGCAGCTAACATCGAGCACGTCGGCGCCGTCGATCGGGCTATCGCCGAGCACTTCCAGCACCAGTCGACGCGAGGCCGAATCAAAATGAGAGCCCGAGGGGGTGAAACGCGCGAAGCTCGGCTTGTCGTCCTCGACATAGCCGTAGTTGAGGAAATGGGAGTATTTGCCGATCCGGGCTTTGTTGAGCCTGCGGTTTAAGGCGTCGTACTCGGCCTTGCGCTGCGCCTTTTGCTCGCCCGCCTCGGGTGATGGCGTCGTCTCGGCGCGAAGGAGGATGTCAAGCACCGGCCACTTCCCGTGGATCGCATCATCACCTGGCATCGTTCACTTAGTCCTAGACCCACAAGGCCGATCAAAACACAATTATAAGTCAATCTCGCGTTGCCGCATGGGACGATCGATAGCTTCGAGGTCGCCGTGATCCTACAGGCTTGTTGGTATTGCCTGTCGCGGTTGCGCGTCATCACGCGCCCGCCGAAAACGCCTTGATCGCGGCGCCCGCGCCGTCCAGAAACATTTGTACTCCGATGACGGCGAGGATCAGCCCCATCATGCGGGTCACGGCTCCGATTGCGTTGGCGCCGAGATAGCGAACCAGGTTTTCACCGAAGACGAAGAACAGATAGCTGATCCCGCAGAGGAGCCCAAAGCTCGCCACCGTCACGGCGATGTGTTCCATAGAGCCGTCGGCGACGAAGCTCATCGCAGTCGCAATGGTTCCCGGGCCCGCGAGGATGGGAACGGCGAGCGGCGCGATCGCCACGCTCAACTGCGCTTCCAGGTCCGGCGCCGCACGCCCCTCCTGTGGGCTGTGGGTCTTGGACGCCTTGCCGTGGAGCATGCTGTACCCGATGCCGAATACGAGAATGCCCCCGGTGATGCGAAATGCGATCAGCGTGATGCCGAAAAGGTGGAAGATGAGCTGGCCCGCGAACGAGAACGTCGTCACGATTGCGAAGGCGACCAGCAGCGCATTCCGCGCGACCGCTTTGCGAGTGTCGCCGTCATCGTCGGCCGTGAGAGCGAGGAAAACCGGCGTATTCGCCAGCGGATTCATGATCGCCAGGAAGCCCATGAAAACCGTTGCCGCGTAAGGCGCTAGATCGTGCATAGCTCGCTCCGCCTCTGAGGTAATACACCCTCGCGCTATACTAGTGGACCGATCGCTCCCGCAGCCGAGACGGCCGAAAGCGCAGTTGGAACTCCACGGCGTCCAAGTAGGCGAGGCAATCGAAGGGGGTTGTCATCACTTTAAAACGCAACATGGGCTCGGGCGACGGGATCTGGTTGAACCGTTTCTGGACGGTTCGGCGGCCCTCCTCCGAGGTGCTCGCGCGTATTTCCGAAGAGCTGGGTGACAATCTGGAGTTGTTCGGCGGCGACCCGAAAGCGGTCATCGCCGTCGTGCGCATGCTGACCAACGGCCGCAACTTCAGAACCTCCGAGCATCTCCGTCTGGAGCCAGGCGAGATCCCCGACCTGGTCGTCAAAGCCAAGCGATTCGCCTAGCGCGATTCCAGGGTTCCCGCTTGTTTCGATCAGTCCTCTAATATAGGGCGACTAGGGGCCGCCTCTTTGTCGAGGAGGCCGAAAAGCTGGAGGACCCGAGATGAAACGCAGAGCTTTTCTGTTCGCTACCGCGGCGGCCGGCGCGACCCCGGCGTTCGCGTCCCTTGGCGGGGCCGCCGACATCGACGAGATTCCTACCCGTAAGGCGGGCAAGGTCGAGATCGTCTTCAAGTCTCCCGGCCCGCAACCCAACGGCCTGCAATGCACGGACGAAGGGTTGTGGGTGATGGATCAGGGGCCCGGCAACAAGGCCTACCTGGTCAGCTATTCCGACGGCAAGATCATTCGCGGATTCGAAACAGGCGCGGACCGCGCGAGCGGCATCACCTACCACGACGGCTCGCTCTGGATCGGCTCTACTTACAACCGCGCTATTGTCCGCGCCGACGCCAAGACGGGCAAAACGATCGAGGAACACTTTACGCCGGGCGCGGGCGTGATCTATTCGATGCCGGGCGATCCGGCGGGGCGCGGCAGCCCGGTACCGGAACAGATGCGCCAGCCCCGGCCGACGCCGCGCAAGGCGCCCGAGACCAGCAAGGATCCTTCGCAAGTCGGCGGTTTCCAGGCGGGGCGCGAGCTCGGAGCGCGCGCGGCGGGAACGGGGGCCCACGGGCAAGAGATGAAAGACGGCAAGTTGTGGATGGCCGTGCCTCCCGCGCGCATGGTCTACCGCGTCGACCCGAAGGAATGGATCGTCGAGGCGCGCTTCCCGACGAGCGGCAATCGCCCGCACGGCATCGGCTGGGAAGGCGATTATCTGTGGGTCACCGATTCGAACTGGAACGCCTTCTTCAAGCACGACACGACGACCGGACGCGTGGTCGAGAAGATTCAGTTGGGCGACAAAGATCCCTTGCCGCACGGCATGTCGATCCGCGACGGGTGGCTGTGGTACTGCGACGACGTCGGGCTCATTTGTAGGCTCGAGATCGCGTAAGCCTCGTCGGCGCGCGACGTAGCTTTTAGGACTGGGAGGGGGGCCGAATCCAATCACCAGCGGTGGTCGGAGCAAACCAGGTCCACGCGTCGATGTTTTGTAAGCGATTCATTCTCAACGGTTAGCCGTTCGGCTCTCCAGGTGCACCAACAGGTGCGCCGGCACATGGAGGGCCGAGCAGAATGAATATCATCAGCGTCCGAACAGCTCTAGCCGTCGCCGCCTTACTGAGCGTCGCCGGAGCGCAAGCGGCAACGGTCACCGTGACCGGAGCCGAAGACCGTTCTCAACTCACCGATCTCGAGCGCCAAGTGCGCAAGGAGCTGATCACGCTCCCGTTCTACACCGTTTTCGACTACTTCGAATTCCAGGTGGTGGGCGACAAGGTGATCCTGTCGGGAGACGCCTCTCGTCCGGTTCTCAAAGTCACAGCCGGCCGCGCCGTCGCACACGTGCCCGGCGTCAAGGAAGTCGACAACCAAATCGAGGTGCTGCCGGTATCCCCGTTCGACAACAGCATCCGCCGCGGCCTGCTGCGAGCGATCTACTGGGATGAAGTTCTCAACCGCTACGCCGCCGGTTCGAACCCTTGGATTCGACTGATCGTCAACGACGGCAACATCACGCTCGAGGGCTACGTCGACCGCGAATCCGACCTGGATATCGCCAACATACGCGCCAACGGCGTGAGGAACGCGTTCTCGGTGACGAATCATTTGAAAGTGAAGGGGACTTAGGGACCAGTGAACACTGAACAGTGAACCGTGAGCGGCGGGGCAAAGCCTCGCCGCCGGGGGCCTGCAATCGCGGGCCCCTACATCGCTTCCTTGACGCCCGCCTTGATCAGCCGCCAGTTCACGGGATAGGCCGTGAGAAACCCGCAGACCATCGCCCACTGCATCACGAACCAAAAGACGGGGCTAGCCGGCGTGACCTCGGCTGGCCAGACATCGGTGAACAGATAGAATTGCGCGAAAGCCATAAAGCCGTACATGCCGATCTGCCAGGAAGTGAGCGACAGAGCGTCGGCCTTCACCGCCTGAATCAATCCTTCGGTCGGCGACAAGTCGCGCATGGGCTTGATCGTGAAGTATTGGAATGCGACTCCGATGATGAAAGCGAAGATGAAGTCGAGAATCCAAACGGCGAACATCTTGCCGTGCTCGGTGGCGGGAAAGATCTGACTTCCACCCGAGCCAGACCGCGATCGCGGGGAAGTAGAGAGCGAGGAACTCCGCGGCGATATCGCCCAAGGCGCAGCCGCTGCCGCAGTGGCTGGCGCCCTTGGCCACCATCATCGGAAACGGCGTGAGCAGTCTTGCTCGGCGGTTCTTCGCCGCGCTCTTTCGCCCGCATGAAATTTTCATGCGTGGCGAGGCGACCGTACTTGAAATACCAGCAGACGGTTACTGCGGTTCCGAACAAGGCGGTGATCGGCCACACCAAATCCATGATCCACATGTGCTGGCGGCGGCCGGCCAAGATATCGACGGCGATCAAGAGCGCGCAGAGTCCGCCAAACGAAAGGTAGAGGACGGAGAGGGTTTCGAGCCAGTCTGGAATCATGAACAATCGATTTAGCGCTAGTGAGAGGCGACTTCGGTGCGGTCGTTCGTCTGCGACATCTAATGCTCGCCGGGGATCGCATTGCTCCGTCTCAAGTGCCAACCTTCCCGCTTCGCTGACAAGGAGGCTGACAACGAGACGGCGCCGTGCGTTACAGCATCAATCCGTCGCATCCGCTAAGGGAAGCGCCGCTTTCCCCACCGGACACTCAACGAAAAAACAAGCTGAGACAAATTGTGAGGACTGTCGGTTACATCGCTTCCGGGCCGTATGTTCGTCAGAACCCTAAGGCTCGGCAGGCCCTCTCCTCGCGCCCAAACCTGCGCCGCTAGGCGGCGTCGAATTGAGTAGGAGAAAAGGCCATGAGAATAAACATCACACAAATGGCGCTTTCGTTTATTGCTGGATTCGGTCTGCTTGCCGGGACCGCCGTCGCCCAAATTACGGCGGACATCGATGCGAACATTCCGTTCAGTTTCACCGTAGGCAATCAAACGCTTGCCGCCGGGAAATATCTGATCCATCCCTTGGATATCGGAGAGCTCGAGATTCAAGCTCAGAACGGCAAAGCTGTCGCCATCGAGACAACGGAGCAAGCCCAGGCGAATACCGAGCCTAAAGACACGGAGTTGATCTTCCGTCGCTACGGCGACCATGAATTTCTCGACAAAGTCTTTCTGGCGGGCGACCCCTACGGAGTCGAGCTGGCAAGATCGAAAATGGAGCGGCGGTTGATGGCGCAAGGTCAAAAGGCGACCGAACATCATCAGCCCGCAAAGGCACACGCAAGAGTCCCGAAGGTCAGCTAACCGGAACGAGCAATCGCAAAGCCCGAGAAAGCGTCCGCCGGTTGCGCAACGAAGCTAGTCGAGTTGAGTCGACGGCCTACGGCGCAGCCAGGCGGACGCCATCCAGACCACTCCAGCCGCAAAGAGAAGCCCCATCAGCCAGCGCAGGATTTCCGCCGTTTGGGTCGCCGTCAGGCCGGTCCAAGCGAATTCGTATCTGCTGAGCACGTCGAAGCGAGCCGTCATCCAATGCCAAGCCGTGTGCGCAACGAGCGCGGAGACGATGATGGCGCCGGTGCGCTCGGGCACGACGAATCGGAAAAGCAATTCGAGCGCCGGAACCATCAGCGCCAGCGCCAGAATTTGCCCCAGCTCAACGCCCAAGTTGAACGAGACGAGCGACGTCAGCAGATGCGACCCCGCGAATTGCAGCGTCTGCCGCAGCGCGAACGAGAAGCCGAAGCCGTGGATCAGCCCGAAGCCAAAGGCGAACATCCAGCGGCGTTGCGTGCTCGATGCCCCGGCGATATTCTCGAGCGCCATGTAGACGATCGACGCCGCGATCAGCGTCTCGATCAGCGGCGGGAACCATAGCGCCGAGGGCGTCAGGCCGAAAGCCGAGGCGATCAACGTGAACGAATGCGCGACCGTGAATGCTGTCGCGATGAGGATCAGCGGCCGCAGTCGTCGGAACGGGATCACCAGGCACAGCAGGAACAACAGGTGGTCGGGGCCGTCGAGGATGTGCAGGAATCCCAACTTGACGAAGCGCCCGGCGGCTTGCAGCCAACTCGGGTCGAGCGGGACCAGGCCCGGATCGGCGGTGAACTCATAGGCGCGCACGGCGCCGTCCGGCGTGATGAAGCGCAGCACCGTCAACACGTCTGTCGCAAGGTGCTCGAGCCTGGGGCGGATGGCGAACGCGGACTTCTCGGATTGGATGCGGAACTCGAGCAACACATCAAAGTGCAGTTGTTCGGCGACCAGGTTCTCGTCGTTCGACGGCAGCGGCTCGCGGACACGCGCCAGCGCCTGTTCGAACGAGGCGAAAGATTTGTCGGAGGCGAGCGACAACTGCGTCGCGACGACGCGGGGTTGCGGCAGACGGCGGCCGTTCTCGTCGACCTCGACGAAGTCGGCGATCCATTGTGTGGCGAGGCCGTCGAGTTGGGGCGCCAGCTTTGCGATGTCGAGATAGCCCGACTCGAGGGCGGGGAACTCGGCGTCGCGCATCGAGCTCAGCGGGACCCGCACCAATAAGTTCGAAGCGGTCTCCCGCGGGCTTGGCCATCGCGTGAACGGTGACTGCGGCGGGGATATCGTGGCCCGCGCCGGGGGCGGCGAAGCCGCAACGCGAGCAAGGCTGCGAAAAGCGCTCGACGAAACGCGCTCATGACGTTGTTCTCACGGGACGGAACGAGTATGATACCCGAGGCTGAACTCGCTATGAATCAGAGCAAACGCAATTACCGTATCGTCGGCGGCCTCGCAGCCGCGGGCTTGCTGGCGGCTGGCGCCTGTATGGTCCAGGACCAAGCCACGACCGAGGCGTCGGATCCGTCGGGCGTGATGGCGCCGCGATTCGAGGTCGACCCCTTGTGGCCGAAGCCGCTGCCGAACCATTGGATCCTGGGCCCGGCGATCGGCGTCGACGTCGACGCTGAGGACAACGTCTGGATCATCCACCGCGGCGCCTCGCTCGAGCCCAAGGAAATCTACCCCACCTGGGACCCGCCGGCTTCGGACTGCTGTCTTCCCGCGCCCCCGGTTCTGGAGTTCAGCGCGGACGGCGCGCTGCTGAACCACTGGGGCGGCCCGGGGGAAGGCTACGATTGGCCCGCCTCGAACCACGGCATCGATGTCGACTACAAAGGCAACGTCTGGATCGGCGGCAACGGCCGCGGTCAGGCGCCAGCGAACCTGCCGCATGACGAGAGCGCGATGGGCCAGGGCCGCGTGCACGACAGCATGGTCTTGAAGTTCACCCAGAGCGGCAAGTTGCTGATGCAGCTCGGCAAGCCGTTCGAGGGGAAAGGCAGCAACGACTTGGAGAACTTCAAGCTGCCGGCCAAGACGCTCGTCGACCCCAAGACGAATGAGCTCTACGTGGCGGACGGCTATGGCAACCGGCGGGTGATCGTGCTCGACGCGGACACCGGCGAGTACAAGCGGCACTGGGGCGCCTACGGCAACAAGCCCGACGATACGCAGCTTCCGCCTTACAAGGGCGGCGAGCCGGCGCCGCAGCAGTTCCGAACGCCGGTGCACGCGGTTGCGCTGGCGGAGGACGGCCTGCTTTACGTCTGCGACCGGACGAACGATCGCATCCAGGTGTTCCAGACCGACGGCACGTTCGTGAAGGAGACGTTCATCGAGCCGGATACGCTCGGCGACGGCTCGACGTTCGACGTTGCCTTATCGCGCGATCCCGAGCAGAAGTTCTTGTATGTCGCCGATGGGTCGAACCAGAAGATTCATATCCTCGACCGGCAATCGCTCGAAGAGTTGACCTCGTTCGGCGACGGCGGGCGGCAACCCGGCGAGTTCTATGCGGTGCACAGCATCGCCACTGACTCGAAAGGGAACATCTACACGACCGAGACCTATCACGGCCGGCGCGTGCAGAAGTTCGTGTTCAAGGGCCTGGCGCCGGTCACGAAGAAGGATCAGGGGACCGTCTGGCCGACGGATTGACGCTCTTTGAAACAACGGAGACCGCGCCGTTCGTTTGGGCCGACTCTGGTGCGAGGGCTTGCTTCCTTCGGTTGAACGGGGTTTTGTTCCAACCAATCCAGTATGGCGGTCCGGTTAACCGGCTTCACCATGCGGGCGTCGAATAGCGATCCCCTCGCCCCGTTGCCCTGCAGGTTGTAGCCCGAGATCGCAACGATTTTCGTTCCATCCAGGCCCTCTAAGTCGCGTAGCTTGGCGGCGACGGCGAAGCCGTCCATGTCGGGAAGGCCGATGTCGAGCAATACGGTTCCGGGTTGCTCGCGAGAGGCGAGCTCAATCGCGGTTTGCCCGTCATGGGCGAGCAGGACGTTATGGCCGGCGTCGCGCAAATAGAGGGCGAGTCCTTCGGCGAGATCGCGGTTGTCATCGACAACCAAAATGTTGCCCGACCGGCCGGAAGCTTGCTCGCGTTGCGGCGCGGTCCTATTCAGCGCTGGGGAGGGCGCTTGTTTGAGCCCTGGAAGCTTCACGGTAAACTCGCTGCCTTGGCCTACCCCTGGACTTGAAACCGAGACTTCGCCTCCATGCATTTCAACGAGGCTCTTCACGAGGCTGAGACCCAGGCCCAGCCCCGATACGGTCCGCTCGTTATCGGCCTTGCTCTGGACGAACGGCTCGAAAACCCGCTCGAGCATTTCAGGTGCGAGACCGTTGCCGTTGTCGCGACAGCGGATCACCGCCTGATCGGCGCTTCGTTCCGCTGTCAACGCAACTCGGCCGCCTGGAGGAGTGTATTTCGCCGCGTTGGAGAGCAGGTTGACGACGACTTGCTCGAGGCGGTCGGAATCGGCTTCAAGGTAAACGTCGTCAGGCAACGTAACAGTGAAGTCATGTTTGCGCTGCGCCATCGCCTCTTGCACGGCGGCGGCGGAGTTCTCGAGAATCTCGCGCAGCGAAACCCTCTGTTTTCGCAGGTCTACCTTTCCGCGCGTGATGCGCGAGACGTCGAGAAGGTCATCAACCAATCGCTCGAGCTGTTTTACCTGACGAGCCATCATGTGCTCGATCCAGGCTCGGCGGTCGGGCGTAGGATCGGACTCCAGGAGAGTCGTGCCGCCGCTGATCGCCGCGAGAGGGTTTCTGAGCTCGTGTCCGAGCACGGCTAGGAACTCGTCTTTGAGCTGGTTCGCCCGCTCCAGCTTTTCTTGCACTCGAACGCGTTCCGCCACTTCGAGCTTGAGAGCCTCATTGGCGTCACGGAGTTCGGCGGTCTTCTCGTGAACACGATCGTCAAGTTCGGCGTTGGCCTTAAGCAGGGCGGTTTCCGCTCTTTGTCTGGCGCCGGTCAAGGCGGAAATTAGAAAGGTCAACACCAAGAAAAGAGCAAGACGCAGCAGCTCGGAGGTTGTCGGAAGAAGTGGGGCGCTTGGAAGGAAAAGCGGACGCACCGCTATGCTCGTAACCAGTGCGGCGAGAATTCCTGGCCCCATGCCGGCGTGCCACGCCACCACAATTACCGCGGTGATTGCGAATATTACGGGGTTATGGGGAACGACGAGCCACAACGCGTAAGCGGCAAACATCATCCCGACCGGGACGATTACGGCAAACGTGTAACGATAAAGAGCCGATGCCGGCTCACGTCTATAGGTTGCCTTCATGACCTTGCGCCGTACTATCATAGCCATTTTACTCGCCTGCTGGATCTGGGCGGCGGGGCGCGGGATGCTCGCCCAGAGTTATACCGCTCTGTTGAAAGGGCGAATCGCGGATCCGGCGGGTCTGCCGATCAGCCACGCTCGGGTCGAGATTCGCGACCAAAGAACGGGCCGTGAGCTGACGGTCTTCACGGACGGACGAGGCGCCTACGTCGTTCGCGACCTGGCTCCGTCGCACTACGAGATGCGCGCCGAAGCGGAGGGCTTCCGCGCCTACGTAGAGCCCGATATCGTGCTCGAAGTCGCTCAGGAAAGGAGGATTGACGCAACTCTCGAGCTCGGCGACGAGACGCAGGTTGTGACCGTCGAGGCGCAGGGCGGGATCATCGACGGCGAATCGGGCCAGCGCGGCCAAACCGTTACCGACGAGGAGATTCATGCACTGCCTCTGAACGGACGCAACTACCTGTCCCTGGCGTTACTGGCTCCGGGCGTTGTTCCCGCCGCCGCCGGACAAAACCCGAACAACCTGAATGGGGCGAGGGCGGATCACGTATCTTACCTTTTAGACGGAGTGAATAACATGCGCCGGCGCGGAAACGAACAAACCGTTTTGCCGTCGCTGGAAGTTGTGCAGGAGTTCCGAATTCTTACCGACTCTTTCTCGGCGGAATACGGCAGGATGGCGGGCGTTGTTTCCGTCGCGATGAAATCGGGGGGTAACGACCTCCACGGCTCCTTATTCGAGTTCTTTCGCAATGACGCATTAGACGCCCGCGGCTTTTTCGATGCGCAAACTCCGCGTCTGAAGCGGAATCAGTTCGGCGGACTCCTGGGCGGTCCCATTCGAACGAATCGAGCCTTCTTTCTAATCAGCTACGAAGGGCTGCGCAACCGCGAAGAGCAGACGAAGTTATCGCGCGTTCCGACTCTGGACGAGCGGCAAGGCCGGTTTTCCTCGCCTTTGCGAGATCCGGCGACGGGCGCCGCGTTTCCCGCCAATGAAATCCCGGCTTCGCGAATCGATCCGGTCGCCCGCCGGCTCCTCGAGTTCGTGCCGCTCCCCAACCGGACCGGCGTCGTCAACTTCGGCACGGTCGATTCGATCGACTCCGACAGGGATGCGATGACCGCCAAGGTCGACTTTCTCGCCAATGATCGGAACCGCTTTTCGCTTCGGACCGTGTTGGATCTGCGGGACGGCAGCGACCCGTTTCGCGGCACGAACTTGCCGGGTTTCGGCAGCGTTTCCCGGACGAACAACCAGAACTGGGGTCTGACCTACACGCGGTTGTTCAGCCCCGCCGTCATCACGGAATTGCGTCTCGGCTTCGGCCGGACCACCTTCACGGAAAACTCCGTCAATGCCGGCAAAAACACTGCGGCGGACGCCGGCCTTTTGGGGACTGCGCCGGGCTCTGGACTGACCAATATCGTAGTCGCCGGCTATACGCCGTTCGGAGACGTCGCATCATTGCCGTCGAGGTGGGCGGACAACTCCTACTCGCTTTCGAGCACGACGAGCTGGGTGAAGGGCCGGCATCTGGTGAAGTTTGGGGGCGAATTTCAGCGAGCGCAATACTCCGAGCTGTTCGGAGCCTACACGATGGGTCAGTTGGCTTTTATCAACGGCTTTAGCGGCAACGCATTCGGTGACTTTCTGCTGGGTCTTCCCGCGCAGGCCCAACGCCAGGTCGGCACGAACAAGGCCTATCTGCTAAGCAACATGGCCGGCGCCTTCATCCAGGACAGTTGGCAGATCGCTTCGCGTCTAACACTGGATTTCGGGCTGCGTTACGACCTGAGTCAGCCGCCGCTGGAGAAGTACGATCGCTGGGCGAACTTCCTTCCGGAACTGGGGCGGTCGATCTTGGCCGGGGATCCGGACTACCCGCGCAGTCTATTGCGGACCGATCCGCTGAGCCTTTCGCCTCGGTTCGGATTCGCCTGGAGGGTCGGGCCCGAGGGCCGCACGGTGATCCGCGGCGGGTACGGCGTGTTCTTCGACTACGACATGCAGTTTCAGGTATATCAGGCCCTTGGCGGAACAGCGTACCCCTTCACGCGGTTGGAGCTTTTGCAGGCCAGCGCGAGAGCTCCCTTGTCGCTGGCCGACCCGTTCGGCGCCTCGACGGCGATCAATCCGGCGGCGCTAAGTCCGAACGGTTGGGAGTATCGCAATCCGAGCCCGTATACGCAGAACTGGAACTTCACGCTGGGACGGCGCCTCACCGCTAACACCGGAGTCGAACTGGCGTATGTGGGCGCCAAGGGGACGCATCTGTCGGCGGCGCTCAACTTGAATCAGCGCATTCGGACTCCGCAGGGCGATCTGACGCCGTTCGCCGGTCTGGGGCGCGTGATCGTGTTCGAGCCCGAAGCCAACTCGACGTACCAGGCGCTGCAGGCTTGGGTTCGACACCGCGCAAGCGGCGGATTGTCTTTTCGGTCCGGGTTGACGCTGTCCAAGGCCATCGATCAGGTCTCTTTCGGTTCCGCGGCGCGGCAACCGCAGGACGCGCGTGACTTGGGCGCTGAGCGGGGCTTGGCGGATTTCGACCGGCGCCTCACCTGGAGCGGCGACGTGCTGTACGACTTGCCGGTCGGCCGCACACGTCGCTTTGGCGCGACATTCCCTGGCTGGTTGCAGGCCATCGCCGGCGGCTGGGGGGTGAACGTGATGGTGTACGCCTACAGCGGTCTCCCGTTCACTCCTTCGCAGACGGGCAATTCGCAAGCGGGTCAGCCGACGCGCCCCGACCGACTTGGCGACGGCTCGTTAGCGGCGCCCGGAGTCGGCCGGTGGTTCGACCCGGCGGCGTTCGCGATAACGCCGCTCGACGCTTTTCGGTTCGGCGATTCCGGACGGAACATATTGGTTGGTCCCGGGTCGCTCACGGTGGACGCCGGGATCGCCAAGGAGTTTGTGGCGGGAGAAGGTCGTTCATTGCAGTTCCGCGGTGAATTCTTCAATGCGTTGAACCGGGCCAACTTCGGTCTTCCTGCGACGGCGATTGATCAACCCACCGCGGGCGTCATTACCTCCGCCGGACCCGGAAGGCAGATCCAATTGGGATTGAAGTTCTCATTCTGAAGGTTTCCTCGGAAGCCCTCGAATGAAGAAAATGCCTCACCGGCAAGTAAACAATTCCAGTCGCATGGGCCGTAAAGGTAGGTGACGCGGCGCCGCTCGACAAAATCCTCTAACGGCGCCGCGGAAAGAGCCGGGGCGCCTGCGGCGCCAATCCGCTTTGATTGACGCGGGATCGAACAGGCGAAGCATGCCCGCCGTGCGATACATCACGCACCAGGGAAGGAGTTGGCTATGCGATTGCCCATGCGCTCCCCGGAACCGAGAGGTTTCTTTGGCAGTGAGTCGCATTTCGACAAGGAGGTCAATATGTACAAACTGCTTTCAACGTTGTCTCTCTCCGCATTGCTGATCGGGGCCGCTGGCGTTCCGGTTTGGGCCCAAGACAGTTCAGCCGCCGCGGCGAAGCTGTTCGCGCAGCTCGACAAGAACAAGGACGGCAAACTCGGCCAAGCTGAGTTCACCGCCGATTCTAATTTGACGGCAACCCAGTTCGCGGACTGGGACGCGGATGGCGACAAGTACGTGTCGAAAGCCGAGTTCGTGGCGAACTACGGCAAAGCTTAGCCTTCTCGAACTTGTACTACCAGATCATCCTTAGCGGGCGATTCGGATCGGATCGCCCGCTATTTTTCTGTGATCGAGCGGCATAAGTTTCTCACTCAACGGTGTAAACGCCGATGTCGAACCCGCGTTGTCCTGCGGCTTTCTTTCCGTGAAACGCCACGACATTTTTACCGGCGCGCAGGGCGTCGGCGAAGCGACTCAAGTCGAGAGTCTGGTAGTGCCGCCGGACCGGGCGCTCGTCCGCGAGGTCGAGGATGAGCTTGCCGTTCAAATAGAGCTCGCCGGCGTCGGCGTCATGATAAATGTCGGCCCAGAGATTGCCGGGGACGCTGTCGAGTTGGAACTCCCGCCGCAGCCAGATGTCGCTGGAATCCTTCCAGACCGTGCCGGTCTTGAACAACGAGTCCCCTCCGGCTTGAAACGGCGCCGCGCCGGTTTGCCAAGGGGCGGCGAAATCCGGATCGCGCCAGCCGTCGGCCGGCGCCGTTGTGGAATAGCTCCACTGGTCGGCTGAAGTTTTGAACAGCCAGCGGACGGGCTTGGGATCGGCGTAGAGCCGATCGTGCAGCTTGTTGAGGGCGGCCTCGTCGAACTTGATCACGGAGCGGTCGTAGGTCATCAGCCCGTTGACCTCGCCTTCCACATCGGTGGTCTGCGTGTAAATCGCGGCGGCCAGACCGCGACCCGGAAGCGAAACGGCGCTGCCGACAATGCGCTGGTATTGCTCGTTCAACTCTTCGCGGCTGTGGTAGGTGCGGTAGCCCCAGTTGCGTTTGTTCCACCACAGGCGACCTTCCACGGGCCACCCCAGGCCGCCGAACTCGCCGAGCACGGCGGCCCGGTCGTTTTGGGGCATCTCGATGCCGGGGCCTGGGTAGATATGGATGTCGAGGACGTCGCCCACGCCGCGGTCGGTCCAGCCGCTGACCGAGTCGACCAGGCGCGAGGGGTCATAGGCCTTCGTCCAAGCGGCAATGCGGGCGGTGTCGTACTGGCCCCAGCCTTCGTTGAACGGAACCCACATGACGATGGACGGCTGGTTGTGCAGCGCGTCGAGCATCTCGCGGTATTCGGTCTGCCACTCGGCTTGCGATACGCCTTCGCGCGATGCGTCCTCGGCGTCGGTCGGGTCGACGAACAGCCCGCCGGGAACGCGACCCATGTAGCCGCTGGGCATGTCTTGCCACACGAGCAGGCCGAGCTTGTCGCACCAGTAGTACCAGCGCGCCGGTTCGACCTTCACGTGTTTGCGCGCCATGTTAAACCCGAGCTTTTTGGTGACCTCGATGTCGGAACGCAGGGCTTCGTCGGTGGGCGCGGTGTAAAGGCCGTCCGGCCACCAGCCCTGGTCGAGCGGACCAAGCTCAAAGAGCGGCTTGTTGTTGAGCAGGAGCCGCTCGAAGCCAAGCTTGCCGCGGCCGAGCGAGATTTTGCGCATGCCGAGGTAGCTGCCCACGCGGTCGACTGCGGCGCCGCCTTCCAGGAGCGCGACATCCAGGTCGTACAGGTGCGGCGAATCCGGGGACCACAGCTTCGGCTGCGAGATGTCGACGGCTATCTCCTCGCCGGCGGCTCCTTCCGCCTGGCCGACTTGGTCTCCGCCGTCGTTGACCGTGACCCTCACGCGGGCGCTGGGGGCGGCGCGCGTCGGGTTGACGCGAACCAGGGCGCGCGCGCCGTCGACGTCGGGCGTGATCTTCAACGACTCGATGGCGGTCTCGGGGACCGGCTCGAGCCAGACGGTTTGCCAGATGCCGGTGACGGCGGTGTACCAGATGCCTTCCGGCTCGCGGACCTGCTTGCCGCGCGGTTGCGTCCCGGCGTCGCTGGGATCCCACACATCGACGACGATTTCTTGCTCGCCCGCGTCGGTCAGCGCGTCGGTGATGTCGAATGAGAACGGCGTGTACCCTCCGCGGTGCATGCCCATCTGGAAGCCGTTGACCCAGACGATCGCCTGCCAGTCCACCGCTCCGAAGTGCAGCAAGACGTGTTGACCCCTCCAGCCGGAGGGAATTTCAAAGGTGCGGCGGTACCACAGCTCCTTGCTTTCGCCGACGCTCTTCTTGACGCCGGACAAGGCCGACTCGGCCGCGAAGGGGACCAGGATCTCGCCCTGATAGCTCTGCGGGGCGGGCGATCCGCGGTCGACAATGGCGTAGTTCCACAGGCCGTTGAGGTTCAGCCACGCGTCGCGCGTCATCTGCGGTCGCGGGTACTCCGGCAGTGCGTTGGACGGCGAGACGTCCGCGGCCCAGCGCGTCATCAAGGGGTTGTCGGCCGGGGCCCAACCTTGGGCCGCGAGGGCGGCGGACAGCGACAGCGTCAGGATGAGGATACGGTGAAACTGCGGCATGGCTGATAGGTTTGACGGCGCGTAAGCGCTTGCATCGCGGGACGCCTTTCAGGCTAACAAGGAACCGTCTCGAGGTGGACGGAGTCGGAGTCGCCGCGGCGCCCGAACCCCCGCCCGCGTATGGGATACTGCTTTGCCATGGACGACGCCGTTCGGCTCTTTTCGGATGCGTGGAAGGTGCTGGTAGGCCGGCTGCCGTCACCCCACATCGAGGACGCCGACGGCGTGGCCTCTTGTATCGGCAATGTGCCTCTGATCTTCTTGAACGTCTCCATCATCAGCCGTCCAGCGGAGACGTCCGAGCAGTTGCGAGCCCTCTTGGACACGGCGGCGAAGCGCTCCGCGGCTTGCGAGCATCCCGCGGGCTTGATTGTGCGCGAGGACTGGTTGCCTGACGGCTGGGAAGGCCTCGTGGAGGAAGTCGGTCTGGCGCCGGTTCTTGGCATGACCGGCATGGAATGCGCTGCGCTCTTGCCGCCGCGCCGTCCCGCGCCCGCCCTCGAGATCCTGCGCATTTCGAGCGATGAGCTCGCCCGCGACCTTGCGGAATTGAACGCACACGCCTACGGCATGCCGGCCGATCTGTTTGAGTGCATCGCCAATATGCGACTTTGGCGGCCGGACACGTACGGCTTCGTCGGACGTTTGAACGGCAAACCGGTCACCTGCGCCGCGGTGTTTCCCGTCGCGGGAACCGTCTACGTCGCTCTAGTCGCAACGCATCCTGACGAACAAGGAAAGGGCTTCGCCGAAACCGTCATGCGCCACGCAGTGACCCAAGGACAGCAGGCCATGGGAATCCTGCGCACAACCCTGCACGCTAGCGACATGGGCCTGCCGGTCTATCGCGCGATGGGATACAGCACGGGGCCTAGGCTGATCTTCCTCGGGCCCGCGCATTAGGACTCCTCCGCGGCCGACACTAGGGTCAAAACAACCCTCAGGCGCGGGCGCTTTGGCGCATTGCGTTCGGGCTCGGCGTCGGCCGCAGATCATGAGGTCTCGATGACGGCGACGCCACATGGCATTCCAACGCGTCTCGCAGAGCGCGAGCGACTTGCTCGGGCTCCAGAGGCCGGCTCAGGACTGTGGCGCCGTGGGCTCGAACGTTAGGCGCGTCGAAGTCGGCGCGGGGGAGCAGCACGATGAGGTCGGCCGCCGCCGACCTGTGGACCGCTTCGCAGTGCAAGCACCACCAATTGCCGTCGCTGAGCGTGAGATCGCTGACGATGACCGCGATGTCCGGGTTCGTCCGCAATGCTTGGCGCGCGCGTTCGCAATTGTCGGCCTCGACCACAACGGCCCCGTACGGAGCGGCCGCGGCGACGGCCAGCCGGTCCTCGCGCGAGTCGATCGCCAACAGGATATGTGGGCTGTCGCCCATGATGTACCTCCAATGAATGCAGGAGCACGGCGGGCGCCATAGGCGGGATTCAATCGGCCAGCGCCGATTGCGCGCTGCGCGGACGAAGGGCTCAGGCGCGCGAATGACTCCACGCTGGGCCGCAAGCAGTAGCCGACGCCGGGTTCGGTGACCAGACGTCGCTGGCCGCCGCTGTTGTGTTCGATCTTTTTGCGGATGTGGCCTACGTGGACGCGGAGCGTCTGAGAATACTCGCCATGGTAAGGCCCCCAGACGTGTTCGAGGATCTCGTGCTGGCGCACGACGCGTCCCTGATTTCTCGCCAGATAAGCGAGGATTTCGAATTCGGTGCGCGTCAGTCGAATCGGAGATCCGCAAGCGAGCACTCGTCGCGCCGCGAAGTCGATGACGAGATCGCCGGCTTCCAGAACCTGTTCGCCCAAGCGCCGGGCGCGTTGCAGCAGGGCGCCGATGCGCCCGTAGAGCTCGACGATGCGAATCGGCGCGGTCAGGACGTCGTCGGCGCCCCAATCAACAGCTTCGACGAAGGACGCTTCCTCCCCGTCGGAGCAAATCACCAGCAAGGGGCCGTCGAAGATGCGGCGCAGGTACGCCATATCGTCGCGGTCGAGGCTGTCGAAGTCCGCGATGACGGCGGCGCAGTGTCCGGAGGAAAGAATCTCGACGGCGGCGGCGACATCCGGCGCTTCGGCCGGAACGTAGAACTTGCGACGAAGGGCCATTTTCAGCGAGTGGTCCGACGCGCTCCGTCTACCGACGAGCAGCACAGGGGTGATGGTCGCGATCGAGTTCATGTTCGTGGCGAGCTTACCGTGGGCGCGGACGGCTGAAAGAAGCAGATCCGGGTGACGATCCCGACTCTATATATGGATAATTTGCCGCTTTATGCCAATGTTCAGGGCGTCCCCTCCCCATTACTCAGTGGGATGGTAGCATCGCTCACTCTAAATCTCAACTATTTTTTAGGAAATCTATCCTGTTTCGTTGAATTTATGTTGATTATTTCTCAGCACGGCCGTGAGATCCTTCGCGAGCGCCGTTCCCACAGGCGTTTGGTAGATGTTTTTGAGCTCGTGAGGATCCTGTTCGAGGTCGAACAATTCCCAGTAGTCGCCCTCGCCGTAGTACTCGATCAGCTTGTAGCGGTCGGTGCGCACGCCGCGGTGCGGGCCGACGCGGTGAGCCGTCCAGAACTGGAAGGAAGGGTCGGTCATTTGTTCGCGCGCCATGTCGCGAAAAGCCCAGGAATTTTCGTAATAGGCGTAGAACGCGTCAGTGCGCCAATCGTCCGGCGGGTCGCCCTCGAGCAGCGGACGGATGCTGCGCCCTTGCATCATGTCGGGGACCTTTACGCCCGCGAAATCGAGGATCGTCGGCGCGACGTCCACGTTCATCATGAAGCGGCTCTCGACCTTGTTCGGCTCGACGCGGCGCGGGTAGCGTACGAGCATCGGGATGCGCAGCGAAGGCTCGTACATGAAGCGCTTGTCGTACCAGCCGTGCTCACCCAGGAAAAAGCCGTTGTCGGTGGTGTAGATGATGAGCGTGTCCTCGGCCTGGCCGCTGGTGTCGAGATAGTCGAGGATGCGCCCGAGGTTTTCATCGACGCCGTAGAGCGCGCGGTTGTGATCCTTGACGAAGCGGTTGAAGATCCAGTCGCGCTCTTGGGCGGGACTGAGGCCGGCGGGAATCTCGTCCTTGTAATCCCCCTTGAGGCTGACCTCGAAGCGCATGTCCTTGGCTTCTTTCGCCACGCGACGCGTGTCGTAGTCGTCGTCGTAGGTGGCGGGCTTCGGCCATTCCACCTCGTCCCACAGGTGCGCGTGACGCTCGGCGGGTTTGAACGGCCGATGCGGCGCCTTGTGTTGGTAGACGAGGCACCAAGGCTGCTTGCCGGCTGAGTTCTGACGGAGAAAGTCGAGCGCGAAGTCAGTGGTGATATCGGTGGAATAGCCGAACTCCTGCCGCTTTTCGCCGTTCTCGATGAAGTCCGGGTTAAAGTAAACGCCCTGGCCGGGCAGGATCTTCCATTCGTCGAAGCCGCGCGGGTTCTCGCGGATGTGCCACTTGCCCATCAGAGCGGTCTTGTAACCGGCCTGTTGCAGCAGGGAAGGGAACTGCGGCGCGTCGGGGTTGAGCTTCTCGACGGCGTCGGCGCGCTCGGAATTGCCGCGGATGCCGTGCACGTGAGAAAAGCAACCGGTAAGGATGCTGGCGCGTCCGGGGGCGCATAGCGAGTTGGTGCAGAAGGCGTTTTCGAGGCGCACTCCTTCGCGGGCCAGCCGATCCATGTTGGGCGTCTGCAGAATCGGCGCGCCGGCGCAGCTCATCTGGTTCCACTGCTGGTCGTCGGTCATCACGAACAGGATGTTGGGGCGCGGACCGCTCTCGGACGGGCCCGACGAGCAGCGTGTGAGGAAGGCCGCCGCGCCGGCCCCCGAGAGCCGCCAGCGCTTCGCGGCGCGTGGAATGTCGATTGCTCCGCATAGTTGCGCTAGTTTACACGACGGCTTGAACCGATTTCGTGGGAATCAGAAAGCGCCGCCGTTTCATTTGACGGTCAGCAGTCGGGACGTCGTTGTGAGCAGTTCGCAGCCGTTTTCGGTAACCAGGACGGTGTCGGAGATGAAGGAGTCGCCTCTGCCGGTGCGCAGCAGCCATGACATTAGATGGAAGGTCATGCCGGCGCGCAGCTCCATTGAGGAGTCGGCCCGCAGGCCCACCGGAACGCCGCCGCCGGACCAACTGGGCGGGAAGCCGATGCCGACTGCGTAGCCGCAGTGGTGGCGACGATAGTGCTTGAGACCGGCTGCGTCGACGCAGTCTTGCCAGGAGCGATAGACTTCGCTCGCTTTGACGCCGGGACCGATGCGCTTCGCCGCGCCTTCGATCGCGTGACGACAGACTTCATTGATGCGTTCGGCGCCGTCCGGCGCCCTCCCGATGAACGCGAGGCGGCCGATGGGCGCGTGGTAGCGCCACCAGCAAGCCGACATTTCGAGGAATAGGTAGTCGCCGTTGAGCAGCAGATTGTCGGACCACGTGCCGTGCTCGTGGTCGAGCGTGCGCGTCGACCGGACGAGCGGCAAGAAGGCCGGATACGTGCTGCCGCTTTGAAGCATTGCGTTGTAGATGGCGCGCATCACGGTTTGCTCGTTGATGCCCGGACCCGCGGCCTCGAGGGCCGCGCGCATCATCGCGTCGGACATCGAGGCCGCGCGCCGCGTGTATGCTTGTTCTTCGGGCGACTGAACGACGCGACAGCCGTCGACCAAGCCCGAGGCGTCGACCCATTCGACTCGAGGAAGCTGCTGGAAGAGCTGTCCCGCGACGTTGACCGGCAGCAGCGGGCTGTCCATTTCGACGCCGACGCGGCCCTCGCCGACGCCGGCTTGCTCGATCGCCTGGCGAGTGGTGTTGACTTGCGGAGAGACGTCGGGCTCCAGGCCTTCGCGCTTGACGGTGCGCACGCCGAGGCTCATCGACCAGGGCTCGAGCCCCGGCGATTCGCCGTCGTGGGCCTGCCGGATCAGGCGGACATCCTGAGAACGATCTTCGGGCGGGGGCAGCGGCTCGATGCCGTCGGAGTAGCCGAGGTGCCGGACGTCAGGCGTTTGATCGCGGACGGTGGCGCGCTCCATGGCGCGCGTGACGAGCACCGGCGCGCCCTCTAGCGGGACCACGAGCATCTGAAAGGCGAAATAGCCCTGATAATTCAACCCCGTGAGGTAGTAGATGTTCTCAGGTCGAGACACCAGGCAGCCTTTGAGACCGCGCTGATCGATGGCGGCGCGAACGGAGTCCAGCCGTCGCGCGTACTCCGCGTCGGAAAAGATTCTTGAATCGGTCATTGTTCTAGTGGGCCGGGCGTTCTAGTCGGGCAAATCCGCGCCGCGAGTTTCAGGGCTCGGCCAGTAGAGCGCGACGCCCAAAAGGAACAGCAGACTCAGCAGCGAGGCCGAGTCTCTGAGGCTGAGGCCGAGGTCGCTCTGCATCCAGCCGGCGAAAAACAGGATCGGTGCGGCCAGGATGCGTCCCATGTTAAAGCAGAAGCCCGCTCCAGTGCTCCGCAGCCGCGTCGGAAACAACTCGGGGAAATAGACCGCATAGCCGGCGTGCATGCCCAGTGTGAGGAAGCCGAAGATCGGCAAGAACAGCATGATCGGACGCACAGCAAACAGGCCCTGGAACAACAGCAGCGCCGCGGCCAGGCCGGCCACGTGGAAAAAGAGGAAGGCGTTGCGGCGCCCGATGCGTTCCGAGATCGGGCCGAACGAGAGCAACCCGAGTCCGCCGCCTGTCGTGACCAGGAACATGCCGAGCATCTCCCAGCGCTTGATGGTTTGGAAGTTGGCCTGGAGGACGGCGTCGGCTTCGGCTTGTGTCGGCGACGACGCGACCAGCTCCGTCTCGATCGCTTGGCGCAAGGTGTCTTTGCCGTAGATGTGCGCCCCCCAAAACGTCGCCAGACCGACGGCGGCCAAAGCCACGCCGACGAACGTTTTCGCGCGGAGCTTGTCGCCGAACAGCTCGCTGAAGCGCCCGAGCCGGCCGGCGGAGCCCGCGCCCGATTCGCGGCGCGCTTTGAGCCAGGCGCCGGAATCGGTTTGCAGGCTCAATCGAATAGCCACGATGAGCAGCGCCGGCAGCGCGCCCAAGGCGAACCCGATGCGCCAGCTGGCGACTCCCGACGAAAGGAACGGGATCGAGTCGGCGATGTTGCGATCGGCCACGATGAAGGCGCCGGCGGCCACCGCCAAGTACGTGCCCAGAACGCTCGTTGCGTGGAAGATCGACAGCGACCAGGCGCGGGCCCGCGTCGAGAACATTTCCGCGACCAAGGCGCTGGCGACCGCCCACTCGCCGCCGACGCCCATGGCGACCAAGAAGCGAAAGATCGCCATCTGCCACCAGGACTGCGACAAGGCCGATACGCAGGTGAACGCGGAGTACATCCCAATGGTGAAGACCATCGTCCTGACGCGGCCGATGCGGTCGGCGAGCATCCCGAACAGCACGCCGCCGAGCGCTCCGCCAAGCAAGAAGCAAGCGAAGGTGACGTTGTTGTAGAACGCCAACCGGCCTTGCTGCTCCGCGGCGCTGAGCGCTTGGGCCGCCGGCGGCAGCAGGTCGGGCATCGCCTCGTTCATGCTGGCGACAAAGATTTGCCCTTCGAAGGTGTCGAAGGCCCAGCCGAGCGAGGCGACGGCCAGCACGAGCCATTGATAGCCGCTGACGCCCGCATACCAGGGTTGTCGTCGATCGTTCACTTGAGCAAGGAGGTCAGATCGATCTCGCGGCGCTGCGCGATGGATTGTTGGGCGGCCTCGCAGAGCGCGACGGACCAGTAGCCGTCCTCGGCGCCGGCGGCGGGGCGACGCTCGCCTTTGACGGTCGCGACGGCCATGGCGATTTCGTCGCTCAGATCGACGAGCTCTCCCGTCGTCCCTCCGACGTCGACCTCGCGGACCTGTTCGCCGTCGAACCGGCGCAGCGACCAGCTTGCGGCCTCGTCGCGGTCCATCACTCCGCTCCAGGAGGCCCAGACGGCCCCCTTTGTGCCGGCGACCTTCACGGTCTGGTGATGCTCGAAGGCCGCGAGCGTGTGGGTGACCACCGCCTGCGCGCCGTCCGCGAAGCGCAGGATGGCGCTGAAGCTGTCTTGCAGTTCGGGATGGTCCGACCGATTCGAGTTGGCGGCGGCGTAGATCGCCGCAGGATCGCCCAGCGAAGAGCAATACCAGCGCGCGAGGTCGAAGAAGTGCACCGGCTCCTCGAGCACCCAATCGCCCACGCGGTTGATGTCGTAGCGCCAGCCTTCGGCGCCGCGGCGATAGGGACGGCGCCAGAGCTCGATCAGCACGTAGCGCACCGCGCCGAGCTTGCCCTCGTCAATGAGCTTCTTGACGCCGCCCCACAGCTCGGAGAGGCGCAGCTCAAACCCCACGATCAGCATCCGTTTCTTGTTCGCGGCGAGCCGCTGCAGCGTGCGGCAGTCGGCCGCCGTCGTCGCCATAGGCTTCTCGAGCAGGACGTGCTTGCCGGCTTCGAGCGCGGCGGAAGCGACGGGAGCGTGCAAGTAGTTGGGGACGACGATGGCGACGATGTCGATGTCGGCGCGGGCGACGAGGTCGTTGTAGTCGGCGTAGGCCTCGACGGCGGGGTGCTCCTGGCGAGCCCTGGCGCGGCTGGCGTCGGAAGGCGCCGCCACCGCGACGAGTTCGGCGTCGGCGGTCGCCTCGATCGCCGCGGCGTGCCGTTGTCCCCAAGCTCCGTAGCCGATCAGTCCGAATCTGACGCTCAATACATTCTTCCCGGGCCGCGAAGCTCGAACGATCATAATCGTTACTGCGCCAGGGACGAAACCCGCGCGAGACGTTTTGTTGGATCGAGCCTCGGAAATCCGCCGCCTCAATCGCTTGAGCTTCGAGGAGCTGTGCGCGCGGGCGGGCGCGCATCTCGAGGCGGTCGATACCATCGACGCATTGCATCGCCGCTTCGCGCGGAGCATCGCTTCGCGGGCGGCCGCGAACAATCGCGCCGGCAAGCCCACCGTTTTGATCTTGCCGTACGGCCCGGTCGCCCAGTACCCATACCTGCGCGACATCGCGAACACCGAACGCATCAGCCTGCGGGAGACGACGCTGTTCTTCATGGACGAATACGCCGACCCGGCCGGCCTCGCGCTGGCGCCGGAGCACCCGTTGAGCTTCCGCGGCGGGGTCGCGTGGTTGTGGCGTGAGATCGACGAAGAACTGCGGCCGGCGCCCGAGAACATCGTGTTTCCGAATCAAGCGAACGCCGATCGCATCGCCGCCATGATGGCGTCGGCGGGCGGCGTGGAAGTTTGCTACGGCGGCATCGGCATCCACGGCCATATCGCTTTCAATGAGCCGGCCCCAGGCGTTCGAGATTCGGATGTCCGACTGGTCGAGCTGAATGACTTCACGGTGACGATCAACGCGATCCGGGCGGGCGTCGGCGGCGATCTGGAGAACTTCCCGCGGCGAGCGTGGACGCTCGGCATGCGGCAGTGCTTGGCGGCGCGCCGCCTGGAGTTGTACTGCCGCAACGACATCGCGGGGCTCGACTGGGCGAATACGGTGCTGCGGTTGGCGCTTCTGGGCGTAGCCGGGCGACGACTATCCCGTCACCTGGATTCGCGAGCATGACGACTATCTGGTCGTCACCGACCTGCCTACGGCCGGCCCGCCGCGCAATCAGCTCTGAGAACCATCCCGAAACGAAAGCGCCGGCGCGCCCCTTGCACGCCTTCGTGGCCAAGAGCAACGCCGCGTCGCTCCGCGTGCTACGGCTTGAGCGGCGACAATGACGTCTTGGAATTTGAAGTTCCAACCGCAGCGGCGGGCGAGCGCCTCGATCGCTTCCTGAGCGAGCGCATGACCGAGGCGTCGCGGTCGCGCATCCAGCAGTGGATTCGCGACGGGCGCGTGCTGGTCGACGACGTGCCGGCGCGGGCGTCCGCCAAGCTGCAGGGCGGCGAGACGGTCGAGGTCGATCCCGCGCCGGCCAAGCCGCTGCGAGCGACCCCGGAAGACATCCCGCTCGAGATCCTCTACGAAGACGAGCATCTGGTCGCGGTGAACAAGCCCGCAGGCATGACCGTTCACGCCGGGGCGGGGGAGGCGGCCCAGTCGGGGACTTTGGTGAACGCGCTGCTGCATCGCTTCGGCGAGTCGTTGTCAAACCTGGGCGGCGAGCTGCGCCCGGGCGTCGTGCACCGGCTCGACCGCTGGACGAGCGGCGTGATCGTGGTCGCGAAGACCGATCGAGCCCATCGCGCGCTGGCTGAAGCCTTCGAGAACCGCCGCGTCAACAAAACCTACTTGGCGCTGGTGCATGGAGCGGTAGGCGACCCGCGCCACGACGTTCCGGCGAGGAAGGGGCGCTCGATCGAGGCGGACGGGCGTTGGTGGGTGCGCGTGGAGGCGCCGATCGGGCGCGACCCGCGCCAGCGCCATCGCATGGCCGTGGTCGAATCGGGGCGCGCCGCGGTGACCGACTACCGGCCTTTGGCGACGACGACGAAGCCCGCGTACAGCCTGCTCGAGGTGAGAATTCACACCGGGCGCACGCACCAGATTCGGGTGCATTTGAGCTGGGTTGGGCGCAAGATCGTGGGCGACGCGACGTACGGAGCCCCGAGCGCGCCGCCGGGGCTCGAGCCGAGCGAGCGCTTCTACTTGCATGCTTGGAAGCTCGAGGTTGACCATCCGGCGACGGGCGAGCGGCTGCTGCTCCAGGCCCCGCCGCCGGCGGAGTTCGAAAGAGCGCTGCGTGCATTGGGGCTGTCTCCGCCGCTTAGCCCATGATTTTCAATCGCGGGCTATCCTTGGGTCGCGCGCGCGCAAGACGAGCGTCCTGTTGATCCGCCTGGACCTCGATTGAGGACCTGTAACCGGCGCGCGGAAGGTATAATCACGGGCAGTAATATGAAGCGCTTGCGCGTTACGTTGATACTGTCGATCATCGCGGCCGCCGCGGTGCTGACGGCCCAAGAAGCGGGGAAAGTCGAAAAGCAGGGCGAAGTGGTCGAGGGCGGACAGGATTCGCTGATCCGCGTCGACGTCTCGCGCGTCCCGCTGCTGTTCACCGTCACCGACAAAAAAAACCGTTTCATCACCGACCTCGAGAAGGAAGACTTCGAGGTGCGCGACAACGGCGAGACGCAGGCGATTCGCGAGTTCGTCCGCGAGTCCGACCTGCCGCTGCGCATTGGCATCCTGATGGACACGTCGAACTCGATCCGCGGCCGCTTCCGCTTCGAGCAGGAGTCGGCGAGCGAGTTCATTCGCGGCGTGCTGGCCGAGCAGAAGGACCGCGCGTTCCTGGTGAGCTACGACACCCGCGCGGAGCTGATGGTCGACTACACCGACGATCCCGAGATGCTCGCCAAGGGCGTGCGCTTGCTGCGGGCCGGCGGCGGCACGGCGCTCTATGACGCGATTTACTACGCTTGCCGCGACAAGCTGCCCGAGGATCGTCCGCTCGAACAATTCCGCCGGGCGCTGGTGGTGATCGGCGACGGCGAGGACAACCAGTCCAGCGTGACCCGCGATATGGCGCTCGAGATGGCGCACAAGTCCGAGTCAGTGATCTACACGATTTCGACCAACCGCACCGGCGCGCGCCAAGACGGCGACAAGACGCTCGACTACTTCGCCGAGCAGACCGGCGGGCTGGCGTTCCATCCCTTCCAGGCGAGCGACCTGGAACAGTCGTTCGCGAACATCGCCAACGAGCTGCGGCACCAGTACTTCATCATCTATTCGCCGACCAACTTCGCGATGGATGGGAGCTTTCACAAGATTCGCGTCAAGAGCGACGTGAAGAACGCTACGGTGCGCGTCCGTAGCGGTTATTACGCGCCGCTGCCCGATGAGCAGCCCTAGCGCGCCGTCTCGCTGCGACGGCCGATTTCCAAAATAGAACGGAAGAAGAGTTGTATTCTCTTTTTGTTCGCCCTATGATAGAGGCTTGCGGGGCGCAGCGTGTCCCGCGACGAGGAGACATCTAATGGATAATCGCGAGCGCTTGAGGAACTTGGACAGCGCGATTGGTGAAATCGAGAAGGCCCACGGCAAGGGGTCGATTCTGCGGCTGGGCCAGCGCGACGCCGTCGTGAAGGTGCCCGCTATCCCGACGGGCTCGATTTCGGTCGACTCCGCTCTGGGCGTGGGCGGGTTCCCACGCGGCCGTGTGATCGAGATCTACGGGCCGGAGTCGTCGGGAAAGACGACACTGGCGCTGTCGGCGGTGGCGCAGGCGCAGAAGGTCGGCGGCGTGGCGGCGTTTATCGACGCCGAGCACGCCATGGACCCGATCTACGCCGAGAAGCTGGGCGTCGACATCGACAATCTGCTGGTCTCGCAGCCGGACTCCGGCGAGCAAGCGCTGCAGATTTGCGACGTGCTGGTGCGCTCGGGTTCGATTGACATCCTGGTGGTCGACTCGGTGGCGGCGCTGGTGCCGCGGGCCGAGCTTGAAGGCGAGATGGGCGACAGCCACGTCGGCTTGCAGGCGCGGCTGATGTCGCAGGCGCTGCGCAAGCTGACCGGGCAAGTCTCCAAGTCGAACTGCTGTCTGATCTTCATCAACCAGATTCGCGAGAAGATCGGCGTGATGTTCGGCAGTCCGGAGACGACCACCGGCGGCCGGGCGCTGAAGTTCTATTCCTCGGTGCGTATCGACATCCGCCGCATTGCGGCGATCAAAGACGGCGATACGGTGGTCGGCAACCGCACCAAAGTCAAAGTGGTGAAGAACAAGATGGCCGCGCCGTTCCGGCAGGCCGAGTTCGACATCATGTACGGCGAAGGCATCTCGCTCGAAGGCGATCTGGTCGACCTAGGCGTGCAAGAAAAGATCGTGCAGAAGAGCGGCGCCTGGTACAGCTACGGCGACGACCGCATCGGTCAAGGACGCGAGAACACGAAGGTGTTCCTGCGCGAGAACCTGGATATCCGCGACAAGCTCGAGCGCGAGCTGCGCGAGGCGCTGGGCTTGCCGGTCGCGGTCGAGCCCGACGCCATCGAAGCGGCCATCGAGCAAGAGACGGCGACGGCTGCGAAGAAAACGCGGTCGGCCAAGAGCACCGGCTGACCACTGACCGAATAACGGCTTCTGCATCTGTCCCGCGACCGATCCGTTCGCCTAACGCTCTGTAGCTGACCGCTGACCGCGGCAACAGAGCCGCAACCGTGAGAGCCTGTGTGAAAACGAGATGCTCGTGTTGCGCCCGCAAGGGCGGAGCAACGAACAGCCCCGGATCGAGCGGAGCGGAATCCGGGGATCGACTGGACGGAAAGTATTGGAAAGATTATCTTGGATCGCGTTTTACGACCCGACAGACTCTTGCGGTTCAGGGCTTCGCGGTTATTGTTGCGGGTCTTGAGAATTGGCGTGGAAACGCAACCTTGTGAGGTTGCGTCCGATCGGTCGGCCAACGCACGATCTTCGCCGGCACCGAAAATACTGATAACAAACCGCTTACTGACGTGCGCGGCTCTGTAGCGCTGACCCGCGATCGATCCGTCCGCCTAACGCGCGATCTTCGCCAGCAGGCTCGGCTTCTCCGCCGCCTGCGGATTCGCCAAAAACGGCGGGATCTTGCCCTCGCTCACGGTCTTGATGTTGTTGCAGACTTCCAGGCTGTTGCCGACCACGTTCTCCTGCGTCATCGGCACCCAGTGCGGAGCGAGCAGAACGTTATCGAGCTCGAAGAACGGGTGATCGACCGGCGGCGGCTCCTCGCGCAGCACGTCCAGCGCCGCGCCGGCGATGCGACGTTCCTTCAGGGCGGCCAGCAAAGCGTCTTCGTCGACTAATTGACCGCGCGCCGTGTTGATCAGGTACGCCGACGGCTTCATCAGCGACAGCGCTCGAGCGTCGATGATGTTCTCGGTCTGCGGCGTCAAGGGCGCGTGCAGCGAGATAAAGTCGCTCTCTTTGAGCACGGTATCCAGGTCGACCAGCTCGACGCCCACTTCCTCCGCGCGTTGCTTGGGGCAGTAGGGGTCGTAGCCGATGATGCGCGAGAAGTTCAGGCCTTGGGCCATGCGCACGAGCTCGCCGCCGATGTTGCCGACGCCGATGCAGCCGAGCACGCGGTCGCGCAGCAGCACGCCGTCCGCGCCGACGCCCTGGCGCCACTTGCCGGCGCGCACGTTGCGGTCGAGGTTGAGCAGGTTCTTCGAGATGGCGAACAGCATCGCCAGAGCGCCCTCCGAAACCGTCCGGCGCAGCGTAGTCGGCGTCAGCGCGATCAGCACATCGTTCGCCGTGGCGGCTTCCACGTCGATGCGGTCGTAGCCGACGCCCCAGCGCGCCAGGCACTTGAGCCGCTTCACCTTGTCGAGCGTCTGTTTCGGAAAGTAGTAGCCGAGGACGAGAATCGCGTCGTAGCGGTCGGCGATCTCGGGCGTTGCGACCAAGCCCGGGCATTCGGGCATGATCTCGTGCTCGAGACCTGCGATCGGGTCGAAGACCTCGCGTACGGCTTGGCCGAGCGTGGATTCGTAGCGGTCTCCCCAGTCGGGCGTGATGCCGACGCGGAACGTCTGATTTTCAGTCATGGAAAAAACGATTCGTCGAGTCAGAGAGGCGGCGGGCCAAGCCGCCGAGTAAACGCACATTGTATAACGGTCGCCGCCTCACTCCTCGCAGGCGATATCCTAACGGGCGTGCGAAGTTTGAAGCGAGCCGGCTCGAGCGCCGCCGCGTTGCTGCTGCTTTGCGCTTGCGCGTCGGCGCCGCCTCCCAAGAACCTTCCCGCGATCCCGACGTGGAGCGAGGGCGGCTTGAGCGATGCCGCGGCGAAGGAGCTCGATCGCGCCGCCAAGGAGCTCGAGAAAGATCCGCTCAATTCGCACGCCAACGGCGCGCTGGCGACGCTGCTTCACGCCTACGGCAAATTGCCGGAAGCCGAGACCGCGTACCGCCGTACGCAAGCCCTCGAGCCGGAGAATGCGCGTTGGGACTACTACCGCGGGCTTGTTCTCGATGAGCTGGGGCGGCACGCCGAAGCGGCCGAGGAGTACAGCCGCGTGCTCGAGCGCCGCGAGTACAAGCCGGCCCGGCTGCGACACGCCATTGCGTTGGAGGAAGCCGGTCGGGCGTCGTCGAGCGCGGCCCTGCGCAGCCAGGGGCGCAGCGAGATGGAGCAATTGCTTGCGGATAACCCCAAGCTCCCGGAGACTCGGCTGGCGCTGGCGCGCAGTTACGCCGCCGACGGCGACAACGAGGCGGTCATCGAGCAGTTGACGGCGGCGCTCGACGCGGGCGAGTCGTTCCAGGAAGCGCACCGCATGTTGGCGCAAGCCTATGCCGCGGTCGGCGACGCGGCGCAAGCCGATCGGCACCGCACGCTGGCGGCCGACCCGGGCGCTCATCGCCTCATCTGGAAGGATTCGGTCAAAGAGCCGTTGGACGATCTCGCCGCGACCGAATGGTCGGCCCGCGAACGTGGCGTCGCGCAGGCGGGTCGCGGCAACATGCCCGCCGCCGCGCGGGAATTTCGGAAGGCCGCCGACTCCGACCCGACCGACGTTCGCAGCCGCACGGATTTGATCGCTCTCTACGGCATGATGGGCCGCCGGTCCGAGGCGCTCGAAGCGTATGACGAAGCGGTGGCGATCGATCCTTCCGACTCGACCGCGCATCTCAATCTCGCCACACTGCGCCTCGACGGCGGTCGTTACGCGGAGGCGGAGGGGCTCTATCGCAAGGCGCTGGCGGCCGACCGTCTCAACGGCAAGGCGGCCGTGGGGCTGGCACGGTCGCTCGAAGCCCAAGGCCGCCGGCCCGAGGCGCTGGAAGCTCTGCGGCGCGGCGTGCTCGCCAGCGGGCATTCGGTGGATGCGCGCATGGAATACGCGCGCTTCCTCGCCGACGCCGGCGACTTCGACGGCGCTTTGGTCGAGATGCGGACGGCCGCGCACTACGCCGACGGCCGGGCTCGCCTCGAGATCGAACGCCGCATGGCCGACGTCTACTCCGGCGCGGGCGATCTCGAAGCTGCGCGCACGGTATTGCTGAGCGCCAGGGAAGCGGCCGAACGGGCTTCCGACCATGTGCAGCTTGCATTGATCGACAGCCAACTCAAGGCGCTCGACCGCTAAAGGGCTTCCCATCGGCGGCCGAATATGCGATCTTGAAGCCGCGCAAAAGGAGGTCTTCCATGAGCTCGATCACCCGTAGAACCTTTCTCGGAGCCGCCGCCGCGACGACGGTAGCCGGCCAGGCGTCGGCCGCCAACCGCCTGCCGACCCGCACTCTCGGCCGCACCGGCGCCACGCCGACCTACCTCGCCCTGGGCTGCGGCAGCCGCTTGCTGATGTACGAAACGCAGGAGAAGGGCGCCGAGACGGTCAACATGGCCATCGACTCGGGCATCGGCTACATCGACACCGCGCAAGCCTACGGCAACGGCAAGAGCGAGACGTGGGTGGGCACGGTGATGAAGACGCGCCGCAAGGAAGTCTTCCTCGCGACGAAAACGCCGGCGCGCACCTACGACGACGTGCTCAAGCGCATCGAGGAGAGCTTGAAGCGCCTCAACACCGATCACGTCGACTTGCTGCACATCCACAGCCTGCAAGGGATGGACGACGTCGAGCAGCTCGAGAAAGGTCGTGCGATGGAGGCGATGTATCGCGTCCGCGACGAGAAGATGGCGCGCTTCATCGGCATCACGTCGCACACCGACCCGACGGCGCTCAAGGCGGCGCTCGAGCGCTACGACGTCGACTGCACGCAGATGGCGCTCAACGCGGCGCTGCAAGGCATGGCCGACGGCAAGGGCAAGATGGTGCTGAATCCGGCCATGGCCACCAGTTTCGAGGAGGTCGCCTTGCCGGTCGCACGCAAAAAGAATCTCGGCGTCATCGCCATGAAGGTGTTTGGGCAAGAAGAAATCCTGCCCGACCCGAACGACAAGAAGGCCGTCCAAAGCCTGATCCACTATTCGCTGTCGATCCCGGGAGTCTCGGTGGCCGTCGTCGGCTGCCCGAAACACGAGTACTTGGCCGAAAACATCGCAACGGCGCGCGCCTTCAAACCGATGTCAAAGTCGGAGATGAAGGAGTTGTCGACCCGCCTGTCCGAAAAGTACAAGACGGCGCTGGACTTGAAGTTCCAGAACCACGTGGACGCGTGAAGGCCGCTCCTTCATGAGTCTGCATCCCACAACTCGAGGCCTGGCTTCGGACGGCGCGACCTCGTCCGGAGGACGAAGCAATGGATAGCCCCGGGTGGAGCGTAGCGGAACCCGGGGTCCTAAAACGCGATACAAGATAATCTTTCCAATACTTTCCGTCGAGTCGATCCCCGGATACCGCTCCGCTCAATCCGGGGCTGTTCGTTGCTCCGCGCTTGCGGGCTCAAGACGAGCATCTCGTTTTCACACAAACTCTTACGGTCGCGGCTCCGTGACTCCCCTCGCGGGACCGCGCGCCGCCGGCGCTCGGCTTAAGCGCCCGTCGTCCGCAGATCCTTCCGGCAGGCCACTGCGCCGTAGTAGGCGATGATCACGAAGCAGACCAGCGGCACCCAGTACGCCTGGTGAATGCTTTGCGTCGCGTCGGAGACTTGGCCTTGCACTGCGGTCAGCAAGGCGCCCCCGAGAATCGCCATGATCAGCCCCGAGCCGGCGATCTTGGTGTCGTCGCCTAGCCCTCGCACGGCCAACCCGAAGATCGTCGGGAACATCAGCGACATGCACCCCGAGATGGCGACGAGCGCATAAACGCCGAGGTATCCCGAACCGAAGATGACCCCCGCGCAGCAGGCGATCGCGGCGACCGACAAGACCGCTAGCAGGTTGCCGGGCGTCATGTAGCGCATCAAAGCGGTGCAGGCGAAGCGGGACAGCGTGAAGGCGACCAACGACGCGATGTAATAGGTCGACGCCGCGTCCTCGTTCATCGACAGCTCCTGCATCACGTAACGAATCGTGAACGACCAGACTCCGATCTGCGCGCCCACGTAGAAGAACTGCGCGACCACGCCCCACACGTAGTGCCGGTTGCCGATCAGCCGCCGGAACGTCGGGCCGAGGTTTAGATTCGAGTCGGCGTCGGACGCTCGCGGCATCTTGATCGCCGCCAACATGATCCACAAGACCAGCAGAACCAAGGCGACGCCGACGTAGGGGCCCATCACCGCCGATAGCTCATTGGACTGAATTTGGTGCAACTGCTCCGGGCTCATCGCCGCCCGCTCGGCGGCGCTGGCCTGGTTGAGGTGCGACAGGATGAACCACTTGCTCAGCACCACGCCCGCAATCGAGCCGATCGGGTTGAATGACTGCGCGAAGTTCAGCCGGCGCGTGCCCGACTCCTCCGGCCCCATCGCAATGATGTACGGGTTCGCGGAAGTCTCGAGCACCGAAAGCCCGCCCGCCAAGATGTACAACGCCGCTAAAAAGTGCAGGTAGTTCATCGTCCTGCTGGCCGGGTAAAACAGCAAAGCGCCGGCGACGAACAGTCCCAGCCCGAGCAGCACGCCGGCCTTGTAGGTGTATCTCTTGATGAAAATCGCCGCCGGCAGCGCCAGGCAGAAATACGAGCCGTAGAAGGCGAGCTGGATCCAAGAGGTCTGGAAGTCCGACATGCTCATGATCCGCTTGAAGGCGGAGAGCAGCGTGTCGGTCATGTTGTTCGCCAGGCCCCACCAGGCGAAGCAGCTAGTCAGCAGGAGGAAGGCAAGGCGGTTACCGCGCGGGATGAGCATGGCAGTGGAAGCAGCAGACCAATGTATCAGAGCGGGAGCCGGTGTTCGCTCAGGACTGCGTCGAGGGAATCAAGTCGCGCAGGGCGGAGGTCAGGCGCTCGACTTTCTCGGGTTCGCTCCGGGCGAGATCGTTGTTCTCGACAGGATCGTCTTGCAAGTCGAAAAGCAGCGGCGGCGGCTCGTCGGCGGCCGGGTAGGCCGGCGACCCCTTCTTCGGAGCGCCTTCGGCCGGGTCGAAGCCGCGAATGAGCTTGTAGCGCCCGTCGAAGACCATCCGCCAGGGGTCGAGGCCGCTGAGCACGACGTCCCGGTGGGACTCCGTCTCGCCGGTCAGCACCGGCCGCAGCGAGCGGCTGTCCATCTCGGATGGGACGCTTACTCCGGCATAGTCCAGGAAAGTTGCCGCGATGTCTATCACGCTGACCAGCGCATCGCTGACCTTGCCCGGCTCGACGCCCGGACCTGCGACCGTCAACGGCACGCCGACCGAAGGTTGATAGGGCAGACGTTTCGCCCAGAAATTGTGGTCGCCGAGCATCTCGCCGTGGTCGCTGCTGAAGACAACTAGCGTGTTCTCGATCTCGCCGCGGCGTTCCACTTCGTCCAGAATGCGGCCGACCAAGCGGTCGATGTTCTCGACCATCGCCGAATAATTGCGCCGAATCTCGACGTGCTTCTTCTCGTCGAACTGCGTATTGCCGTTCGGCTGCGGGAACTCCGCGTCGGCATACCACGGCGCCATCGATTCGGTGATGTCGACCGGATCGTGCGGCCCGGCCCAGTTCATCGCCAGGTGCCAAGGCTTGTCGGTCGGGAGCCTCGCGCAGCAGCCGCAGGCCCTGCTCGCCGATCCAGTTGTCGCAGTAGCCGCGGTCGGGCAGCGGCGTCGGGAAGGTCGCGGCGTAGGAGCCGACTTCGCGGCGGCGGCGGAAGTCGTCGAAGTGGATCTCGTCGAGGTCGCTTTCGTGCAGGAAAGCCGTGTAGGGGCAGCAGGGTTGTTCGGCCCCCCAGCGCAGCGCGTCCCATTTGCCGGCGGAGTCGATGCCCGCGGAGAAGCCCCACTCCGGCAGCAGGTGCTGGCCGTCGACGCCCCACGAAGGCTCGGGCTTGTGCAGATCGAGCTTGCCGCAGCCCATCACGTGATAGCCGTGATCGCGCAACAGCGAGTAGTAGGTCGTCTGCTCGACCGGGTAGTTGACGCTGTTGTCGGGCACGCCGGTGCGGCCGTATTCCTTGCCCGAGGCCAGGCAAGCGCGCGAGGGGGCGCACAGCGGCGAGGCGCAGACGGCCTTGCTGAACCGCACCCCGCGAGCGCTGAGCTTGTCTAGGTTTGGCGTGCGAACCGCGACGCCGGGGTTCGCGGCGGTCCAGTCGAAGCGCAATTGGTCGGGGAACAACAGCAGCAGGTTGGGCGGCTTGGCCGTCGCTTCGGGAGTCTTGGAGGCGCAGCCGGCGGAGGCAAGCACGGCGGTCGACCGCAAGAAGGCCCGGCGCGTCCAATCGGAGGCCGGAGGGGCTGGCTGCGACATCACGCGGATTGTACAGCAACAGCCGCCGCCGCGAGGTAAGCTGAGGGTGGATGATCCGTACCGGTAACGTCCTACTGTTATGCAACCACCGGGCCGGAATCATCGCAAGCTCCGTGAACTGAAATGAAAAAACGCGGCAGTGTAACGATGCATGACATCGCCCAAAAGCTGGGCGTGTCGGCGATGACGGTCTCGCGAGCCCTGAGCGGGCACCCGGACGTCAACGAAGAGAAGCGTCAGAAGATCATCGAGCTCGCCGAGCAGTTGCGCTATCGCCCCAACCGCTGGGCGCGGACTCTGATCACCAACAAGTCGTATCTGATCGGCGTCGTCGTGCCCGACATCTCGCAGTTGTTCTTCAACGAGATCATGCGCGGCATCGAAGAGCCTTTGGGGCCGGCCGGCTACGATCTGGTCTTGTGCCACTCCGACCGCAACGCCGAGCGCGAGCTGCATGAGATCGACATGTTGATCAGCCGGCGCATCGACGGTCTGGTCGTCGCCTCCGAACAGCCCAAAGACAAGCTCGACATCTTCCGCGAGCTGCAAGACCAGCACACGCCGTTCGTGCTGATCGACCGCTACTTCGAAGAGCTGGATTGTCCGCGCGTACGCGCCGATGACTTCGAGGCCGGCAAGCTCGCGACGCGGCACTTGATCGAGCTCGGCCACCGCCGCATCGCTCACATCGGCGGTCCGGATGTCTCCACCGGGCGCCTGCGCCGCGAGGGCTTTCTCGCGGCGATGGAAGAGGCCGGATTGCCGCTGGAAGACGGCATGCTGATCTTCAGCGACTTCAAGATCGGGGGCGGCTACGATTCGATGAAGAAGCTGCTTGCGCTTGCGACTCCTCCGACCGCCGTCTTCACGGGCAATGATCCGCTCGCCTACGGCGTCGTGCAGGCGTGCCGCGAGGCCGGCCTCGGCATCCCCAACAACATCTCCGTCGCCGGCTGCGGCGACACGGAGCTGTCGCAGCATCCCGACCCCTTCCTGACGACGGTCACATGGGACAGTCGCGAGCTGGGGCGCATCGCGGGGCGGCTGCTGCTCGAGCGGCTCGAAGACAAGCCTTCCGGTGAAGCTCGGGATACGATTTTCAAGCCGGAGCTGGTCGTGCGACGGTCGACCGCGCCGCCGGCGAGCTAAGCGTTCCTATCACTCGAGACCGCCGGACGAGGGCCGCGGCGCAGCTTTCGCCGTCGCTCAGTTCCGCCGAAACTTTGTCTAGGTTTTGAAGCGCGCCGCCTGCGCCAATTGAACGTGCATCACCCCTTTTCGCCCCGGAAGCCTCCCGCAAATATTGAGGGCCCTTTTGATCCTTTCCCGTCCGGAAATGTCCGCGAATGTCCGGATTCCTGAAAAATGCGGGATTTGGACCGCTTTGGGCTCGCGCCGATCGGGCATAAGCCGTTGATTTTCGGCGGCTTGCGCCGGAATCGGGACCCGCGGCGATGTCCGGATTTGGCCGCATTTGTCCGGGGGGCTCGAAAATCGGCGGACAAACCCGGTCATTTGCGGACACGGCAAACTCCGCGGTGAATCCGCGGCCTCCGCGCACGACACCGGGTCGAGGCCGGGCAGCCAGGGCTGGACGGCTGGCGCGGGCGTTGCTTCGCTCGATGCCGGCTGGGGGTCGAAGTCCAATTTGAGCTGCGGATCGAGGCGTTCGGCGCGTTCGCGCAGGCGTCGTGCAGCCCTGTTTTCGCTTACGATTTCGATGTTGCCTTTGGAGTCGACCCAGCCGAAGGTTCGCGGCGTCGCCCACGCCCAGGCCTCTTCGAGCGCTGTGATGCGCTTGTCCAGATGCTTGTAGTAGATGTATCTCAGCGTGCCTCTCCTCCTACTTTGAGGGTACGACGCGCCTCCAAGGATTTCGCGGCCGGGCGGGGCTAAGTCGCTGATTGTGAAGGGGATGCTTCCGCGAATGCGCGCGAACAGTGCATCTCGAGAGGCGCGGTCGGAGCGTCGCTCGCGTCCCCGTTGCGCCCCCTTGGCCGGCAGTCCGCCGCTGGGTGAGGGCTCGGGTTGGCGAGGACCTGCGAACCGACGAATCGGCCCGCGGCACGCCGGGAGGCGCGCGCCACATCGCCAGCCCTATTCGGGCTCCGTCCCCGAACTCCCCTTGTAGTTGGAGCGAAATGGGACTCCACGACGATTGGACTCTGCGTTTACGAGTCGAAGCGACGGGCGAGCGGATCAACGAACTACGCCGGGCGACTGACACGGGCCTACCGTTCGGGGATGAGAAATTCGTCGAGGAGATGGAGAGTCGTTTAGGGTGCAGGCCGCGGCCCAAGCCCATGGGGCCGGCTCCGAAGGCGGTCAGGGCCGTGGTGGGGGCGGCCTGAGGTGAGTCCTCTGCCTGTCACCGCTCGCCGAGTTCTCTGCTGAGGATGGCGAGATCTGCCATGAGGCCAGTGCTAGGGGCCATTGCTGCTCTTGGTGCTCCGCTTGAGTACTGCCAGAACTTTATCTCGGGATGCCTTTTTCGCGAAATCAATTACGCGCTGATCATAAACAAATTTGATCGTCTGTAAGTTCCCAATCGTCCTTTGTGATTTCTTCGCGTCGCGCCTTGGATGTGTTCTTGTTGGCGAGCTCGCCCTGCTCTTTTTTGGATTTCCTTCTTTCGTAGTGTGTGCGCAGCTCAATGGTTTGATATCGTTCAATTGGTGCCCTGAATTGTCCACCCTCGCTCGGGAACATCAGCGTAGACATCAAGTCACCGACGTCTCCTTCCGAGTTCGTCAAACATGCCTACAAACAGCCCGCCTGGCCCATAGGCGCCTACTGGATCCGAGAGAATTCTCGGGTCTGCTACTCGATCTTCATCAAGCCGCAGGCCCAGCACAGCAGGATTTAAGTGACCGCTATTTGGTCGGTCGAAGGCGTGTATCGGCAGATTGTTCAGCACACCACCATCCGCCCAGAACCCACCAAATACTTTCGGATTGTTGAAGACCCAGACGGGTTTGAAGATTGGAAAACTCATCGAGATCGCAACAGCATCTGCAACAGGAAAGTCTTCAGTATGCTTGCTTGAGAAATAGGCCGGACGACGATGCGTCAAGTTTGTACCCGTGACGGCCAGGCGGACCTTCGTGATCTGCTCGAGCTGGCCGAACGTGATCGTCTCACCTGTTATGTCCTGCCTTATAGGTGCATTATGTCTTACGATAAAATCTGACAGTACTCCCCTCACGTAGGCCAGCAGCGCAAAGCCCGGATTGAGACCACGATCATAAAGGACTGAATAGAAGTATCGATCAAGTTCCTTTGCTAGGCCACCACGTATTTTCATGAACGTAGGCTCAGCGATTCGAAGGTTTAGAACTCCTGATCGTGTCCAGGGAAATTTGACCAAAGGATCTATCAGTGTGACCACGCTGCTAAGTTGGTTGCGGAAGCGTAGGGCCTACCAATGGGCCTACTGATTCGTATTTATCCACGAGATGATCTATTACAGATGATCTTAGAAGTGATTGGGCGATGCTACGTGTCAGGCCGGGCCAGTTGCTTCGTCTCGAGACTGTCCTCCGAATCGCCGATTGGGATGTATTGCCGCCAGACTTCGCCACTGTTGGATCTGCGTTGGGGTGAGCCATGCGTACGGATTTACCTTTGGGGACTCCGCGTATGTATCCAGGGTCCGGGTCTTCGTAGAGCCTTTTCCTGAAATTGACCGTATTCTTCAGTCTCTTCTCAATGTCGCTTGCATTTTCCCCGACTGTGAGAAGGAGAGCGGTTAGAGCCCCGGCGGATGAACCACTGATGCCCTTGATGCGATTGTCCGTCTGGCCCGGACGGACGGGTAGGATCTGCATGCCCTCAAGAGCTTCAATCGCTCCCAGGTAGGCGACCTCTTTGCCCCCGCCTCCTTCGAAGGCGAGATATCGAATGTCCTCTGGCCTCAACGCGGCACCATTACTAGAGCACGTCCCAGAGATTCCCTTCGGTCCCCCGAGCACTACCAGTCTTGTCGGTATACGTACCTTCCAAGGCTCGCCAATACGGCACACTTCCCGCGAGGAATCGAACTGGACTCCCAGGCTCCCCGGTATAGGCAGGATCGACAGCGAAGCTGTTGTTACTCACGTTGATGCTGGTGATGTAATGGGAGTTGCCATCCACGAAGATTTCTCTCCCAAGGTCTATTTGTGAAATTTGCCATGCGGTTTCCTGGATGGTCGCAGTCTTGCCGTCATCACTGAAGAAAAGTACTCCGTTTCCTCGCGCGGTGTCTGCGTCCAACGTGGCGCGCAACTCGATCCACAAAGGATCCGCCGCTTCCAGCTCAGCGTTTGCCGGTTTTGACTCTATTAACGCAAGCCGTTCTGCATCCGTTAGGGTGGAGTCGGTGTTCAAGTACCGAAGTACCTGCTGTTCCGAACCTGGCATCACGGGACAATTACTCGCGCCGCGCCAGCTTTGAGGAACAACTCATGTGCGGGATCAGACGGAACGCTTAGCCGTAAGCGAACATCCCATGCTCCACGACGACCCCAAAAGTAAGGGTACAAGAAATAGCTCATGTGGTTCCATTCAAATGAGTTCTCAAAGAAGCGAACGACGGGAGCCATGGCATCTGCTCCCGAGGGGTCGACCTCGGCAACAGGAGCGTCCACCTCACCCTCCCCCACCACGGCGTCAAAGTCGAGAGGTCGGCCTCGGAGTAATTTAATCGACCACTTCTTGAGTTCGTCCTGCTCTCTCTGAAGATTCACCGCCCTCGGGGCGTCCCCTATCGTGAACTCTGAAAGCGCTTCAAATCGCGTTCGTTCCCGCGCTGCCTCAAAGTTCTCGACAAGCTGGATATGGGCCGTCTTGATCGCCTCATAGGTCGAGATACGCCACTTTGTCAGCAGTCGTTCGCTGCGATAGCAGTAGATCTGGATGTTTACAGTCCCGGTGTTGTCTCGATGATTCGACAACATCGCCGTAACTGGCAATCCTTGATCCTCAACGTCGATCATCGGTCGAGTGAGCTTGGTCCTTACAGAGTAGCTTCTGTCTTCATCGACCGGATCGACAGCTGCCAGTGTATCTGGCTTGAGTAGCATTTCCTGCCCAGCAACAGAGACGTGTGCATTGAATGTGTCGACCTTATCTGGTTCTTTCGCTGAGCCACGCCCAGACGCCGTGCACAAAACGTCGAGCGGGAGGTAGCCCTCCGGGATCTTGACCCTTCCCTTGAATGAACTCTCCGCGCGCTCATCGACGTTCTCGTTCGGGGTTGTAGAAAACGAAATTCCGGTCTGGACCATGACGGGCGGCGGTGGCGAGATATCCAAAACGCCGTACAATTTGGCCAAGCATAGGTAGTTAGTCTCCTGAATGTCTTGTGGTCCCACAGCTAGTGGCGCGGGTTCTGGCCTTGGGGATCGTCTGCCGCTTGAAGACTCTCAATCAAGCTCACTCCGGGCTCGGGGACGGTGAGTTCAAGAAGGAGGCGAGTCCCGTAATGTCGAAGATCTACCTGCTGTAATTTGTCAACCCATAGATAGGCGCTACTTCGGCCCTCCGACGACGAACCCGGTTCTGGTTGGTTATTGAATTCGTGGCGAGCCAGTTCCCTGACAGTCTCTCTTGTGGTTACGCGTCTCAACTCACGAACCCTTTCTTGAATACTATGGACTGACTTGGAGACGATGTCCTGGGCTGTCGTGGTCGCTGATCGACGCGATTCCTGACTAGAACTCGAGAAACTGGTATCAACGTTCGTGTCGACCTTCGTCAAGCCATACTTGCCCGAGGTATTGACTCCAGCGCTAATGCTGAAATCTGTGTCAATCGTGCTCGCGCTTTCTGTTTGCAGCTCGAATCTGTCGCTGGTTTCGAGGTCCCTCTCGGTGGACTCCTCGGTAGTTCTCTCCGTCTCATTGACTTCTTCCCTGACCTTAGTGCGCTCGTGTTCTCGGATCTTGTGCTCACCCGACATCACGTTCTCGATGTGGGCGATCTCGCGGGCTTCATAGCCGATGAGAGTCTCTCTGGCAAGCAATAGATCACCGAACCCAATGTCGCGAATCGAGGCTCTTCCCTCGCCTTCCAGCTCTCGCGGAAGCGGCAACGAGTCTTCAGTCGCTCCTTGAAGACTCGGATGACACTGCACAACAAGTTCGCCTTTTCCGCTTCTAGGTCAATCTCGTTGTGGGTGATCTGATAGAGATCGTCGAGGTTGCGTCCAATCTTTGCTTCAAGAGCAGTGATCAACGGTGCTGGATCCTCCAGCGACGCTGCGTTGACGATATTTTCGACGATAGTCTCGTCAAGCACTCTGTTGTCCATCGGATTTAGATCCTTGTTTTGGCGCAAAGCAACAAGGTAGCGAAGCGCGTTCTGCTTGGCGCGTAGCGTCTGTGTATAAACATCAAATTCAGCTACTTTCTTGCGCAAGTCCTCGCGCAAGGCGCTGAGAGCTTTCACCGTGAATCGCGTCCGCTTGCCCTCTCAAAAGCACGTGGGGTAGAACGATCCGTGAGTCGTCATACCTCTTATTGTCCGCTGGCGTATAAGTCGCCCTTGCAGAGTGCGAGAAGCCGCGCCAGCCGCAGAGCTTGCTCGTGCTTTTTAGAGAGATGAGAATTCGCCGCCCGGTCTGCAATAGCGAGGAGTTTCAAGACTAGCCACGAGTTGTATACCCGGTCGTGAGCTGAAGTGAAGTCTCGAGTGCTTACGTAGTTTGAAACGAGAACCTTAGTACCATCAATGATGAGTTGCAGCGACCTGATGTCAATGGTTGGCTGTGCATCGATCACTAACTTCAGTTGCACCCAGGGAGTGGTTTCGGCCAAGTCGTCTTGTTTGAGAGGCGTAACTGCCGTAGCGGCCTCGCGAATCTGCTTCCGCGTTTCCTCGCTGGGTGGGTGGGTAAGCCGAATTGACTTCAATCTACTACTTATCGAAATGCCATCCTCTTTTGATGGATCGATTGAGAGGTCATCGTCTGAAGCTCGGAGACTGACCATCTTGAAGAGTTCGTTTGACATAGGTCACCGACCTTTGGGCGTTGACAGTGTAGCCGGTCGATGGCTCGTCCGCAAGGATCGTTGACCATCCGCGTTCTACCGGAAGGACACCATGTCGGGGAAGAAAACGGGACAGACTCAATATTGAGCAGGGCCAGCAGACGCCCGAGCACCTGGGGCACAGGCCTTTCGGGGGAAAAGGGGACAACGCCCATTTCTGACGGGCGTTGAGCTGTGGCATACTGGCGTTCGAGATTCGATGCCCCGCCAAGCGCGGGTGGTGGCGGTGGGCGTACCGCATCACATCACCCATCGCGGCAACAACCGCCAAGACGTCTTCCTGTCCCACGAAGACCGGCGCCGCTACCAAACTCTGCTGTTCGAGCAACTGGCGCCCTGCGCAGTCGACCTGCTCGGCTGGTGCTGGATGACCAACCACGTCCACTTGGTCGCCGTGCCGCGGCGGGCCGACTCGCTGGCGCGCCTGGTGATGCGCGTCCATTCGGCGTATGCGCAGCAGTTCAATCGGCGCTACGTCCGAACCGGACATTTGTGGCAAAGTCGCTTCTTTTCTTGCGCTTTGGGGCCGGACCGGCTCCAAACGGCGCTGCTTTACGTGGACCTCAATCCGGTGCGCGCCGGCCTGGTCGGCGAAGCGACCGCTTACCCTGGTCGAGCGCGACTTCTCACGTCGACGGCCGCGACGGCGACGACCTGCTCGCCCGATCGCGCTTGGCGCAATGGGGCGGCTGCCCCGACTGGGCTGCCCAGCTGCGGCGATCAGTCGATGCGGAGACGAGCCGGCGGCTGCGCCAAGCGACGTTGAGCGGCGCGGCGTTCGGGGACCCCGCCCTCATCGCCGCCCTCGAAACTCGTTGCGGCCGGCGCCTCGAGCCACGCCCCCGCGGGCGGCCCCGGCAGCGCGAAGCCGCCGCTGCTGTGTCACGCTAACGACAGTGAAATGAATGACATCGAGCAACCAGCCCTTTTCCCCCTTTTCCCCCCAAGCCATCAGCATCCGAGACGCGCGCCGCCTCCGAGCTTTTAGAGTATTCTGAATGATTTTCTTTGACTGAATCCGAGGGCTAGCTTAGACTACTCGTGCGCCCTAGGGAAACGTCGTGTCATGAGGCTTTTGTGGATGCTGCTCCTTATCGGGCTACTTGGCTGGAGCGTATTTGAGACGGCGAGAGAAATGATGGATGGCTCCTTCCCACGTAGCCTAGGGATGGTCCTTTTGTCCGTGGCGCTGTTGCTCCAACATCCCACCACTCGCGGCAAGTTCGGACGCGCCGGTTTGATCGGTGCGATGTTGTGCATAGTGTTTGCTTTCGGCGTGATTTTCATAGCAGGCAGACGACCGACAGACTACGGCATAGCGTCCCGGTACGTGGGGGATCCGTCCGAGGTCGCGGTTCAAGCGGCGGTTTCGGCGACGGAGCGCTTCCACAGCGCACTCTCCGAGCGTCGATATGACGATGTCTGCGCGGTAGCGGAGCGAGATGCCTTCAGCACCCTCACCGAGTTGA
>CAWFOP010000018.1:0-412292 GCA_963817465.1 uncultured Acidobacteriota bacterium
GTGCCTGTTTGGAGTCCGGACCGCGCTAGCTCAATACTTCCGTGACCACTCGCGCCGGGTCTACGCCCGTCAGCTTTTGATCAAGGCCCTGGTACTTGTACGTGAAGCGTTCGTGGTCGATGCCGAACAGGTGCAGCAGGGTCGCCTGGAAGTCGCGAATGTGCACCGGGTCTTTGATGATGTTGTAGGAGAACTCGTCGGTCTCGCCGTGCACCGTGCCGCCCTTCACGCCGCCGCCCGCCATCCACAGCGAATAGCAGCGCGGGTGATGGTCGCGGCCGTAGGTTTCTTTCGTGAGCTTGCCCTGGCAGTAGATGGTGCGGCCGAATTCCCCGCCCCAGATCACCAGCGTCTCGTCGAGCAGGCCGCGGCTCTTGAGGTCTTGGATCAGCCCCCAGCAGGCTTGATCGACCGCCTTGCTCTGGGCGGGCAGCACCTCGGGCAGGTAGTTGTGAACGTCCCAGCCGCGGTGGTAGACCTGCACGAAGCGCACGCCGCGCTCGACCAGCCGCCGCGACATCAACGCCGTCTGCGCGAATGAGCCGGGCTCGCGCGCTTCTTCGCCGTAAAGCTTGTAGGTGCTCTCCGGCTCGCCCGAAAGGTCGGTCAACTCGGGGACCGAAGATTGCATGCGGAACGCCATCTCGTACTGCTCGATGCGCGCCATCGTTTCGGGGTCGCCGATCTTGTCGTGCTGGATTTGGTTCAGCTCGCTCAGTCCGTCGAGCATGCGCCGGCGCACGTCGGTGGGCACGCCGTCCGGGTTGCTGACGTAGAGCACGGGGTCGGCGCCGGAGCGCAGCGCCACGCCCGCGTGCTCGGGCGACAGGAAGCCCGAGCTCCACAGCTTCGCCGAGATCGCCTGCACGCCCGACTTCGGGTGCGCGTGCTTGACCTTCATCACGACGAACGTCGGCAGGTCGCGGTTCAAGCTGCCCAGGCCGTACGACATCCAAGAGCCGATGCACGGTCGCCCGGGGATCTGCCGCCCGGTTTGGACGAGCGTAATCGCCGGCTCGTGGTTGATGGCGTCGGTGTGCATCGAGCGGATGATCGCCAGGTCGTCGACCATCTTCGCCGTGTAAGGCAGAATCTCGGTGACCCAAGCGCCGCTCTGGCCGTGCTGCTGGAAGTCGAACACCGACGGCGCGATCGGGAAGCGCGTCTGCCCGGAGGTCATCGTCGTCAGGCGCTGGCCCTGGCGGATCGATTCGGGCAGATCCTTGTCGAACCACTCGCGCATCTTGGGCTTGTAGTCGAAGGTGTCCATCTGCGGCGGCGCGCCCATCATGTGGAGATAGATCGCGCGCTTGACCTTGGGCTTGAAGTGCGGGAGAGCTTCGAGACCGCCGGTTCTCGAGAATGTCGGGTTGGCGCGCGCTTCATCTTCGGCCGCCATCAATGCCAGCGCCGCGGCGCCGAAGCCGCGCGCTCCGTGACCGAAGAATTGTCTCCGCGTCTCGGTGGCGATGAGCCGTTCAGCTAAGCCGCTCAGGCCTTTTGCGGGAGTCATTTATTCAGTACCTCGTCGAGATTGAGCATCTGGTTCGCCGCCATAGTGAGAGCGGCCAGCTCCGCCGGCCCCTGGCCCAGGTCGGGCTTCGATTCGCCGACGGCGAGCATGCGCTTGGCGTCGTCGAGATTCGAATCGTAGTGGCGCAGGAAGTCGTGGTAGGAGGCCTCGATGATCTTGATCTCGCGCTCTTCCAGGGGACGCGCGAGCAGCCGCTCGGCCATGAAGTCGAGCCGGGCGTCCAGATCCTGCGTCTTCGCCTGCGCGTTCTCGGCAAGCTGACGCGCCGCTTCGAAGAACTGCGGATCGTTCATCGTCACCAGCGCTTGCAAAGGCGTGTTCGTGCGCTCGCGGCGGACGGTGCACGACTCGCGCGTGGGCGCGTCGAAGGTCAGCATCGACGGCGGCGGGGCGGCGCGCTTCCAGAACGTATAGAGACTCCGGCGATAGAGGGCCGCGCCCGAGTCGGGCTCGTAGAACTTGGTGTTGCTCTGGCGCATGGCGACGCTCTCCCAAACGCCGTCGGGCTGGTAGGGCAGCACGCTGCGCCCGCCGATCTTGTCGTTGAGCAAGCCGCTGGCGGCCAGAGCATAGTCGCGCAGAACTTCGCCGTCCATGCGGAAGCGAGGGCCGCGCGAGAGCAGGCGGTCCTTGGGGTCCTTCTCGATCTTCGCGGGCGTGGTCACGGCCGACTGGCGATAGGCCGCCGACATCAGCAGTTGCTTGTAGAAGGCCTTGACGTTCCAGCCGGATTCGCGGAAGTCGACCGCCAGCCAGTCAAGCAGGCCGGGGTTGATGGGCGCCTGGCCCTGCGAGCCGAAGTCCTCGGCCGTGAGCACGATGCCGAAGCCGAACACCTCTTGCCACATGCGGTTGACGGTGACGCGCGCGGTCAACGGATTTTGGTCGTCCATCAGCCACTTGGCGAGGCCCATGCGGTTGCGCGGCAGGTCCGCCGCCATCGGCGGCAGCACGCTGGGCGTCGCCGCCGGCGCTTCGTCGCGCGGCTGGTCGTACATGCCGCGGAAGAGCACGTGCGCCATGGGCTTGGAGTCCGCTTTCTCGTGCATCACGTAGGTGAGAGGGTTGCGGGCGATGATGTCGCGGCGCTCCACTTCGAGCCGGGCGACGCGCTCCATGGCCTGGCGATAGGGCTCGTATTCGCGCGTCAGGTAATACTCTTCGAGTCCTTCGCGCGCCTTTTTCGGCTTCTTCGCGGCGAACCCGCGGATATCGGCCCAGCCGTAGAGCAGCTTCGCCTCGGCGGCGCTGGCTTCGCGATTGAGGATGCGGAAGTCTGAAATAGCGCCGTCGAAGGTGTCGACGACCTCGCCATCCGACCCCATCCGCCCACCCAGCGTCAGCGGCACGGCGCGCCCGATTTCGCCCTCGACCTCATGAATGGCCCGCCCCGTCGACTTGGCGTCGACCGGCCGGCCGTCGAAGTAAAGATGCATGCCCGAGCGGCGGCGCTTGCCGTCGTAGGTCGCGACGACGTGATGCCACTCGCCTTCGTTCGCCTTGGGAGTGTCTTTGTCGCCGGCCAGGCCCAGCTCGAACTCGCGCTCGCCGATCAGTTGCAGCGACGGCCGCCCGCCCGAGATCTCGAGCTGCCAGCCGCGCTCGTCGTTGTTGACCTCGCCGCCGAGGCTCTCCATCTGGCCAGCGATCATCCCGCTTTTGCCGTCGCCGAGACGGAACCAGGCGGCGATGGTGAACGGCCGGTCCGACTTGATCAGATCGAAGTCTTGGACCTCCAGATAAGCCTTGTCCGCGAGCTTGACGCCGCCGACGCCCTTGACCGGCCCTTCGGACTGTTCGACGCCCTCGGGCGTTTTCAATGCCCGCCAGCGTGCGGTCGAGCGAGAAGACTTCGGAATCGTCGAAGCGGTCGGTCGCAATCGAGTCGGCTTCCTTCTTTACGCTCTTCCAGGCCTTCTTCTCGTTCTTCGCTTCGATGCGTCTGAGCTCGGCGCGGGCGGCCGGCAGCTCGGCCTTGAGCGCCTCCCAGCGGCCGCGGTCCTGGTTGGAGACGACGAGCATCACGGGCGGCGTGTCATAGACGTTGCCGTCGAGAATCGGCTGCGTGGTGTTGCGGAAGAACGCTCCCAGCGAATAGAAATCCTTCTGCGTGATCGGGTCGAACTTGTGGTCGTGGCAAGTCGCGCAGCCGACCGTCAGCCCGAGCCAAACCGTGCCGATCGTCTCGGCGCGATCCTTGGCGTAGATCTCTTCGACCTCCTTCTCGATCACGCCGCCTTCGTTGGTAGTGATGTTGCAGCGCTGGAAGCCGGTCGCCACGAGCTGGTCCTGCGTCGGTTTGGGCAGCAGGTCGCCCGCGAGCTGCTCGACCGTGAAGCGATCGAAGCTCATGTTCTCGTTAAAGGCTTTGATCACCCAATCGCGATAGGGCCACATCTCGCGGTAGTTGTCGATGTGCATGCCGTGGGTATCGGCGTAACGCGCGGCGTCGAGCCAGTAGCGCGCGCGGTGCTCGCCGTAGGCGGGTTTGGCCAGCATGCGGTCAATCAGGTTCTCGTAGGCGTCGGGGGCGGTGTCGTTGACGAAGGCTTCGACCTCTTCGGGCGTCGGCGGCAAGCCGGTGAGGTCGAGCGCCACGCGCCGCGCGAGGGTGCGGCGGTCGGCCTCGGGAGCGGGCTTCAGCCCTTCCTTGTCGAGCCGCGCCAGGATGAAGCGGTCGATCGGGTTGCGCACCCACGACTCGTCGCTCACCGCCGGCGGCTCAGGCTTCTCCGGCGGCCGGAACGCCCAATGCTCCTTCCAGACCGCGCCCTCGTCGATCCACGTCTTGATCGTCTCGATCTGCTCGGGCGTCAGCTCGCGATGCGAATACTCCGGCGGCATGTGCCGCGCGTCGGTCGCCGTGATGCGCTGGTAGACCAGGCTCGCCGCCGCGTCGCCGGGCACGATCGGCGTGCCGTTCTCGCGCTTTCCCAACGCGCCTTGCTGCGTGTCGAGCCGCATCCCGGCCAGCCGCGAATCCGGGTCGGGGCCATGGCATAGGAAGCAGTTGTCCGACAGGATCGGCCGCACCTCCCGTTGGAAGTCGACGGCGGCCAGCAGCGGAACGACCGCGAAAAGTGGGAGAAAGCAGCGTATGAATCGCATAGCGCGCGCGTTCACATTATCCGCCTACGCGAGCGCGTTGGCTAGTCCGCGGCCCTGAGACCGGTAGAAGCGGGCTAGCGATAGAAGAAATTCACCAGAAACATCGGAATCGCGGGAATGTAGGTGACCAGCAGCAGAACGAACAGCAACACGGCCACGAACGGGACGTTCGCGCGGCTGACCTCCCAGATGTCGGCCTTGGCGACCGAGCAAGCCGTGACGAGCACGCTCGCCACCGGCGGCGTCTGCTGCCCGATGCCGAGGTTCAGCGTGACGATCAGACCGAAGTGCACCGGGTCGATTCCGGCGGCGTGCACCAGCGGCATCACGATAGGGACGACCAGAATGATCGCCGCCGCCGAATGCAGGAACAGGCCGATCACCAAGAAGAAGACGTTCAGTAGGGCCAAGATCGCCCAACTGCTCGAGGTGAGCGCGATCAGCTTCTCGGCGAACATCTGCGGCGCTTGCACGGTCGTCAGGTAGTCCCCCAGCAGGGCCGAGGTGGCAACCAGCAGCATCACGACGGCGGTCTGGCCGCCGCCTTCGATCATGGCCTCGCGCAGCGCGGTCCAATCGAGCTCGCGATAGACCAGTCCGCCGATTAGCACCGACGCCAATACCGCCAGACCCGCCCCCTCGGTCGCAGTCACCCAGCCGGTGAAGATGCCGCCCAGGATGATGACCGGCAGCAGCAGCGCCCAGAGCGCCTCGCGGAACGTGCGCCGGACATTGGCCAGCTCAAAGACTTCCTCGACCGGATAATTTCTGCGCCGCGCGGTCCACCAGGCGACGGCCATCATCAGGAATCCGCCGAGCGCGCCGGGCACGATCCCCGCCACGAACAGCTCGACCACCGAGCTGCCCGCCATCACGGCATAGAGGATCATCGGCAGCGACGGCGGGATGATGACGGCCAGCGTCGAGGCTGACGACATGACCGCCGCCGCAAACGGCGTCGGGTAGCCGCGCCGCTGCATCGCCGGAATCAGAATCGACCCCAGCGCGGCGACATCCGCCACGGCCGAGCCGGACATTTCAGCGAAAAACAGCGACGCGCCGATGGTGACCATCGCGAGGCCGCCGCGAACGAAGCCGACCAATGCCGAGGTGAACGCGATGAGGCGCCGCGAGATGCCGGTGGCGTTCATGATCGCGCCCGCCAGGATGAACAGCGGAATGGCGATCAGCGTGAAGCTCGTCGCGCCGTCGAACAGCGTCAGCCCGACGTTCGGCATCACGTGCCAGCCCCAGGTGAGGGCCATCGCGGCGACGGCGACGACGCCCAGGGCAACGGCGATCGGGACGTCGATGAGGATCAGCGCCAGCAGCCCGACCAGCATCCACAGCAGGTTCACGAGGCGGCCTCGCGATCTTTCTGGAGCTCATACCATGTGCCGAAGCCCAGCAGCTCGCACACGATGAACAGGACTGCGCCGATGGGAATGACGGACTGCGTCAGCCGCGCGGGCATCCACGGCAGGCTGACCATGTAGGTGTCACCGAGAACGCCCAACACCTTCCAGCCGGCCCAGGCCGCCAGCGCGAAGAAGCCCACCACCAGCGCCTCACGCAGCAGCGTCAGGCCGAGGCGCAACGGCCACGGGGCCGCCTCGACCAGCCGCGGAAAACCGATGTGACCGCGCCGCAGAGCAGCCAAGCAGGCGCCGTAATAAGTCAGCCAGGCCAGCAGAATCGGCGCCAGCTCGTCATACCAAACCAGCGGCGCGCCCAGCTTGCGGAACAGGAACCCGGCGACGACGATCACCGCGAGCGCCGTCATGAGCACGATGACGACCCACTCGAAGAAGCGTTCGAAGGACTGCCGCAGCGAAGTCAAAACTCGACAGTATGCGTTTTAGGTCTCCGAGAGTGCAAGGGTTCGCTTGATCCAATCCGCCCCCCCGGGCACCTCGTTGGAAAACTCGCCGTAGATCTTGGCGCTGGCGTCGACGAACGCGCGGCGGTCGACCTTGTTGACCTCCATCGCCTCCTCGAGCTTGCCGACCAGGCCGCGGTCGATCTCGTCGGCGCGCTGCAACACCCAAGGCTGCAACCCGCGGGCGATTTGCTCGAGGGTGGAGGTGACGTCTTGCGGCAACGACCGCCAGCGCTCGAGGCCGACGGTCAGAAAGGCCGGCGAGTAGACGTGATTGCTCAGCGAGAGGTAGCGCTGCACTTCCTGGAATTTCTGGGTCCAGATTTGAGTGAGCGGGTTCTCTTGGCCGTCGATCACCCCGGTTTGGAGAGCGACGAACACTTCAGACATCGACATCGGCGTCGGGTTCGCCCCGTAGGACTGAAACAAGCGCACGCGCCAGCGGCCCAAGGGCGTCCGCAGCTTGATACCGGCCAAATCGGCGGGCGTCACGATCGGCCGCACGCTGTTGGTGATCTGCCGGAAGCCGTTCTCCCACAGCCCGAGCACTTTCAGCCCGCGGCTCTCGGCGCGCGGCGCTACGTCGGGCCAGAAGACGGCATCGGCCAGCCGTAAGATGTGCGCCCGGTCGCTGCACAAATACGGCATCTCGAACAGGCCGAAGGCGTCCACCTCGCTCGACATGATCGTCGAGTTGCAGGCGAAGTCGACCGTGCCGAGCTTGAGCTTGAGCAGCAGCGTCTTGTCGTCGCCGAGCTGCGACGAGCCGAACACGGAGATGCGCGCGCGGCCGTCCAGCGCGGCGTTCGCCCGTTGCGCGAACTCTCTGGTCGACTCGTCGACGAGCGAGCCGGGGTTGTTGACGTGGCCCATGCGCAACTCCAGCGGACCTTCGCGCCGGAACCCGCACGACGCGCCCGCCGCCGCCAAACCCAAGAACGCACGCCGCCCGATCATCGACCGAGCATTATCACAGATCGGGCGACAAGGGCCTCGCCGGAGGAGGCTCGACGCGGGTTGTCGCGGCGCTTCGGGGCGTGCCGCAAGGGAGCGCGGAACGACGTTTCGTTCGGCCTTTCGACGTCCCGCGGAGGGCTTCAGAATCAGCCCTTTCCCTGTGCTACGCTAACCGCCATGAAACGACTGGGGCTTGCACTTCTTCTGGTTTTCGCGTCCGCCCCGACGTGGGCGCAAGTCAACGGTTTCGGCAAGGAAGAGCTCATCAAGTACACGGCCAAGAATCCGTTCGAGCGCTTCCCGGACGGCCGTCCGAAAGTACCGGACAAGTACATCGAAATGCTCAAGCCGGCGTCCTCGGAGATGCTCTGGGGGCCGCTGCGCGCCGCTGGGTTCGAGCAGCAGTGGACCGGCGGATTTCAAATCGTTCACCCCGACCAAAAGCTGGTCGGCCGCGTCGTCACGGCGGTGTTCATGCCCGTGCGCCCGGACGTGAATGAAATCATCGAAGCCGACGCAAAGGAAAAGGGCCTCGGACGCAACAACAACCAGCGCGTGATCGACACGCTGCAGCCGGGAGACGTGCTGGTGGTCGACATGTTCGGCAAGATCGAGGACGGCACGTTCGCGGGCGATAACCTGGCGGCGGCGATCCACGGCTTGACCGGCAACGGCTTCGTGATCGACGGCGGCGTGCGCGATCTCGACGGCATTTATCCGCAGGGCTTTCCGGTGTACGTGCGCGGCTTTCACGTGTCGGCGATTCACGACGTGATGCTGATGGGCATCAACGTGCCGATTCGCATCGGCGAGACGACGGTGATGCCGGGCGACATCGTAGTGGGCGACCGCGAGGGGCTGACCTTCGTTCCGCCGCAAGCGGTCAAGGCCGTCGCCGAGCGGGCCAAAGAGCTCGAGCTGCACGACATCTGGACGAAGGGCAAGCTCTCGACCGGCAAATGGAAAGCGAGCGAGCTCTACCCGCGGCCCAGCGACCCCGCCCTCATCAAGGAGTACGAGGACTGGCTGGCCGTGGAGAAAAAGAAACTCGGCATCGACTAGGCGACACGCGCCGCCGGCGACGAGCGCCGCGATCGTAACTTCCGCGCCTCTCGGGCGAACAAATGATCAAATGAGAGGCGGAATTTGAGCAACTCGTCCTCAGCAACCGGCGGCTCATCGAGCGCCTCGCGGATCACGCTGATCAGCGCGCTGCTGATCGTCGCGGCGATCGTCTTGCTCGTTCGCGCGCTGCCCCTCGAGGCGCTTCTGGGTGCGTTGAAGACGTGGATCGCCGGCCTCGGTCCTTGGGGCCCGGCGATTTTCTCTTTGGTGTATGCGCTGTGGTCGGTCGCGTTCTTGCCGGGCTCGGCGTTGACGCTGGCGGGCGGCGCCATATTCGGCCTCGCGTGGGGCTTTGTTTCGGTGCTGGCCGGGGCGGTGCTGGGCGCGGCGCTGTCGTTCTTGATCGGCCGCTACCTCGCGCGAGACAAAGTGCGCGCGATGGCGCGGCGCAACGCCAAATTCGGCGCCATCGACAAGGCCATCGGCGAGGGCGGCTGGAAGATCGTCGCCATGTTGCGGCTCTCGCCCGCGATGCCGTTCAACGTGCAGAACTATCTCTACGGCGTGACTCCAATCGGCTTCTGGCCGTGCGTGCTGGCGAGCGCGGTCTTCATGATTCCGGGGACGTTGATGTACGTCTATCTGGGCTATCTCGGCGGACAGGGCCTGGCGGCCGCCTCGGGCGGCGCCGCGCGGAGCCCCGCGCAGTGGGCGCTGCTCGCGGTGGGACTGCTTGCGACCATCGCCGTCACGGTCTACGTGACGAAGCTGGCGAGCAAGGCGCTGCGGGAGCGCACCGATCTCGAGGAAAGTTCAGCGCCGGTCGAAGAGACGAAAGCGCCGAAGCGGCCGGCGTGGGGGCTCGCGGTCGTCGCCGCGCTGCTGTTCGCCGGCGCGCTCTATGCGAATTTCCGCCCCGGGGCGCTCAAGATGTTGTTCGGCCCCCCGCAGGTGACGATGCACGAAGCCTACCAAGACAAGCTAGGGGGCCCGACGTTCGACCACTCCGCCTTCAGCGCCCTGCTCGCCGAATACGTCGACGACACGGGGATGGTCGACTATGCCGGCCTGGCGCAAGAACACGCCGCGCTCGACGCCTACATCGCGACGCTGGCCGACGCGCCGTTCGGGGCGCTGGGACGCGACGAAAAGCTGGCGCTGTTGATCAACGCCTACAACGCTTTCACGCTGCGGCTGATTCTCGATTCCTACCCGGTCGCATCGATCCGCGACATCCCCGCCGACAAGCGCTGGGATGCCGTGCGCTGGAAGCTAGCGGGCGAGACGTATTCACTCGATCAAATCGAGCACGAGCAGATACGGCCGAAGTTCGCCGAGCCGCGCGTCCACTTCGCGCTCGTCTGCGCCGCCATGGGATGCCCGAAGTTGCGCAACGAGGCCTACGAGGGCGCGAGGCTCAATGAGCAGCTCGAAGACCAGACGCGTTACGCGCTCAGCCACGACCGCTGGTTCGCTTTCGACCCGGCGACGAATACGGTCAAACTGACGCAGCTTTTCAATTGGTACGGCGGAGACTTTGCGCAGCAGGCGGGGTCGGCGCTCGCCTTCGCGGCGCGCTACTCGCCGGAGCTCGAGAAGGCGCTCGACGCGGGAAACAAGCCGAAAATCGAGTGGCTCGACTACGACTGGTCGTTGAACGAACAGATGGGGAACGAGCGGAAGTAACGGCGGAGGTAAGCGCCAATGACGGAACTGCGTACGCTCGCTGAATCGATCCCCGAGCTCAATCCGCTCGACGAACACAATCAAAAGCTCGCCGCCAACGTTCATCCGGACGACTGGATAAACCCTGAACCCGCGGGCCGCTACAACATGGTCGTGGTCGGCGCGGGGACGGCGGGCCTGGTCACAGCGGCGGGATCGGCGGGGCTCGGCGCAAAGGTCGCCATCATCGAGCGCAATCTGATGGGCGGCGACTGCCTCAACGTCGGCTGCGTGCCGTCGAAGGCCTTGATCAGCGCGGCTCGCGCCGTTCACGACGCGCGCAACGGCGAGCGCTTCGGCCTGCGCGTGAAAGGCGAGGTCGAGCTCGACTTCGGCTTCGTGATGGAGCGCATGCGGCGGCTGCGCGCCTCGATCAGCGCGAACGATTCGGCTGCGCGGTTCGCCGGGCTGGGCGTCGATGTCTTTATCGGCGACGCGACGTTCACCGGGCCGGATACGGTCGAAGTGGGCGGCAAGACCCTGCGCTTCGCTCGCGCCTGCGTCGCCACGGGAGCGCGCGCGGCCGATCTGCCGATTCCGGGCCTGCGCGAAGCCGGGGCGCTGACCAACGAGACGGTTTTCTCGCTGACCGAGTTGCCGCGGCGGCTGGCCGTGATCGGCGCCGGGCCGATCGGCGTCGAGCTCGCGCAGACCTTCGCGCGTTTCGGCTCACAGGTCACGTTGCTCGAACAGGAGCGACAAATCCTGACCCGCGAGGACCGCGATGCGGCGGAAATCATCCAACGCTCGCTCGAAAGCGACGGCGTGACGATCGACTGCTGCGCCAAGGTCGTGGGCGTGCGCCTGGAAGGCCAGGATCGCGTGATCGCGCTCGAGCAGGGCGCCGAGCGGACCGAGCTGCGGGTCGACCACGTGCTCGTCGGCGTCGGCCGCGCTCCCAATGTGGAGGGACTCGGGCTCGACAAAGCCGGAGTCCGATACGACGCGCGCAGCGGGGTCAAGGTCGACGACAATCTGCGCACGTCGAACTCGCGGATCTTCGCCGCGGGGGACGTTTGCTTCCCGTACAAGTTCACGCACGTGGCCGACGCGACGGCGCGCATCGTCATCTCGAACGCGCTGTTTTTCGGACGCGGCAAGGCGAGCGCGCTGACGATTCCGTGGTGCACGTATGCCGACCCCGAGATCGCCCACGTCGGACTCTACGAGCACGAGGCGAAGGAAAAAGGGATCGAAGTCGACACGTTTCGGATCAACATGAGCGACGTCGATCGCTCTATTTTAGAGGGAGATACTGGCGGGCTTCCTCAAGGTTCACGTGAAGAGTGGATCGGACAAGATCGTGGGGGCCACCCTGGTCTCAAAGCATGCCGGCGAGAGCATTTCGGAAATCACGGCGGCGATGACCGCGGGGGTTGGGCTCGGGACGTTGGCCAAGACCATCCACCCTTACCCGACCCAGGCCGAGGTAATCAAGAGGGCCGCCGACGCCTACAACCGCACGCGCCTTACCCCCACGGTGAAGGCGATCTTTGAGAAGGTGATGGCTTGGAGGCGTTGAAATCCAGCCTCGGCGCGGTCGCGGTAGATGCGATCAGCGAGCGTCCGCGGATTTCGGTGGTCATCCCCGCGCTCGACGAGCAGGGACGCATCGGGCGGTGCGTCGCGGCGGTGCGGCAAGCGGGCATTGATGAAGTCATCGTGGTCGACGGCGGCAGCGCGGACGAGACGGTGCGCGAAGCCGCAGCCGCTGGGGCCCGCGTCGTGCGCAGTCCCGCCGGGCGAGGCGTCCAGCAGAACCGCGGAGCGGCGCAGGCGAGCGGCGAGATCCTTCTGTTCCTGCACGCGGATACGGTCTTGCCCGCCGACTTTCCGCGGCACGTCGAGACGGCATTGAGGGAGCCGGGCGTCGTCGCCGGGGCGTTTCGATTCAAACTCGATGAAGACGCCTGGGATCTGCGCTGGGTCGAGTGGATGGTGGAGCGCCGTTGCCGGCTGTTCCAGTTGCCTTACGGCGATCAGGCGATCTTTCTGCGGCGCGAGGCGTTTGACGCTGTCGGCGGCTTCCCCGATACGCCGGTGATGGAGGACTACGAGCTGGTCGTGCGGCTGAAGAAGCAAGGACGCATCGCCATCGCCGACGCCGCGGCCGTCACCTCATGCCGACGCTGGAAGAAACTGGGCCTGTTGCGCACGACGTTGAGCAACCAACTGTGCGTGCTGGCTTACTTGCTCAACGTGAACCCCGGGCGGATCGCTCGCTGGCGGCGCGCGGGCCGGCTCGATTCCAAGTAGCCAAGCAGTTCGGCGGACGCAGCTAGTTTGGTTTTCCGCCGGGCTTGGTCGGCTTGTAGACGTCGTAGATCTTTTGGACCGCGCGGACGACGTCGCGGGTGTCCTCGTCCGAACCCATCAGGACCGTTTGCGGCAGCCAGAAACTGTCCTTGCAGGCCGCCTCGGCGACCGGACACGCGGTGAGACGTTTGGGAAGATTCCGTTGCTTGTCCGTGTAGACCGGGTTCGCGTAGAGCGGATGCGGGTAGAACGGCCTGATCGGGATGCCCTCTTGTTCGAGCGCGGCGACGAAGTCGTCGCGGTTGGCGCCGAACAGTTTTTCGTCGATCCAACCCGTGAGCAGGTAGTGCGTGTGGACGGTCGCAGTTTCCGGCAGGTCTTGTAGGGAGACGCCGGGGACTTTGGCGAGCTCCTCATGCAGAATCGCGGCGTTCTCGGTGCGCAGGCGGATTTGCGCCGCCAGGCGGTCGAGCTGCGCGAGCAGCACGGCGGCTTGCAGACCAGTCAGCCGCAAGTTAGTCCCCAGGTCGAAGTGCTCGAACCAGCCGCCGTCGGAGCGCCGGCCGCCGTTGGCTAGCGAGCGCGCCTTGGCGGCGAGATCGGGATCGCTGGTGAGCAGGATGCCGCCCTCCCCGGCGGTCATCGCCTTCGAGTTCTGAAAACTGAACGTGCCGGCCCAACCCGTGCCGCCGGCCCGCAGGCCGTTCCACTCCGCGCCGTGAGCGTGCGCGGCGTCTTCCATGATCCGGACGCCCTTCTGCGTCGCGATGCGGCTCAGCTCTTCCATGTCGCACATCAGGCCGCCGAAGTGGACGGCCATGATGATCTTGGTATCGAGGCCGAGCGCCTTTTCCGCCTTGCGTAGGTCCAGATTGAACGAGTTGCGATCGATGTCGACGAAGACGGGCGTCGCGCCGACGCGCGACACGGCCGAAGCGGTCGCGATGAAGCTATGCGCCGGTACGACCACTTCGTCTCCGGGGCCTATGCCTGCGGCGGACAGGGCCAACTCCAGGGCCAGGCTGCCGTTGGCGCACGAGATGCCGTAACGCGCGTCGTGGAGCCCCGCGAACAGTTCCTCGAACTGTCGCACGTGCTCATTGAAGCCGCCCCACTGCGGCTGGAACAGCACTTTGCGCAGCAGCTCTTCCTCACGCGGACCCGACACGGGCCATACCGGATAGGGAGACGTCCTGACAGGGGCTCCCCCATGAACCGCCAGTTTCTTCATCTGCTATTCAGCATAAGAGCTTTCTATTGCCCGTTAGACCGATTGTCTTGGCCGATATGCAAAGAATGGGCTGGTCTTGGGCTAGAGCGTCGGTCGAGTTGACGCGGAATCGACGCACACTGGCCACGGCTGTCTTGCTGCTGGCAGCGACAAATCAGGCCGCCGGACAGGGCCGGGCGGGCCGCCCCGCAGGCGTCGACGAGGGCAAACAACAGGTTCACCGGCTCAACAATGAGGTGTTGCGGCTCTATTCGAGGAGCAAGAACGCAAACCGAGGACAGTCCGACGCGGCCCGCACGCAGCTATTGGCCCGGCGCCAGGCGGCGTTGCTCGAGCTGATCCAGCGCTCTCCCGAAGCCTCACTCGAGAGCGCGCTGCCGCCGGGCATCGCGGCCAAGGTCGCCGCAGCGTTCGCGGCCGACGGCGAGCTCGTCGAGCGATACGGAGTCGTCGCAGGGATATACGAAGTCGAGATCGAGGATCGCGAGCAAGACGCGGAGGTCCATCGCTTCTTACACAGCGGCGACCGGACGTTGACGTTCTATTCCGAAGACAGCGAGAGAGCGCTGAAATCCGGCTCGTTCATCCAGGCGACGGGCATGCTCGTGGGCGATACGTTCGCGGCCGGCGACGTGCAAACGCCGAGCGCCCTTGTCGAGTCCGCCGCGGCGGCGCCGGGGGCCGGTTGCAGCACGACCGGCGCGCAACGCATCGCCGTCCTCAAGGTGCGACCGCCGGGCTCGAGCGCAAGCCTGTCCAACGCAAACATCGCGGATTGGATTTTCGGCTCGTCCGGGATCACAGTCAGCCGCTACTGGCAAGAAAATTCCAATGGCGCGGCCTGGGCGGAAGGCGACGTCTATCCGGCCGGGACCGACGCATGGTATACGCTCGACCGCGAGTATTCGTGCACTGAATCTTCGCTGCTCCGCGCGGCGGCCCTCAGCGCGGCCAATGCGACAGTCAATTTCAACAATTACAACAGGGTGATCATCGTCTTCCCGCTGCCGTCGTCGGGGTGTTCATTCGCGGGACGGGCCTCGGTGGGCTGCTGGCTCGCCAATCCCGACGGCGGGCCGTCGATCTCCTATTCCCTGCAGGTGCGCAATTCGATGACCAGCCGCACGAGCGCCGTGCAGCTCACCACACACGAAGCCGGCCACATGCTGGGGCTCTACCACGCCTCGACCGTCGACTACGGCGCCGAAGCTCTGGGCGCTCCGAGCAACTACGGCACGCGCGACGAATACGGCGATCGCTATTCGGCGATGGGCTTCTGGGATTCAGGGCATTACGCGGCGCCGCACAAAAAGCTCCTGGGCTGGATCGACAACTATCTAAACGTGACCAGCGGCGGGACCTACCGGCTGCAAGAGGCGTCTTTGGCGCCGAATTCGAGCGGCGGGGCGATGCAAGCGCTCGAATTGAAGCGCGGCAGCGGCGGGTCACAGACTGTCTGGGTCGAGTTTAGGCGACGCTTGGGCGATTTCTGGTCCTCGGCGGTGCAGAATCCCGCGAACGGCGCGCTGCTGCATCTCGACAACGGCACGGGGCAGTCGCTGCTGCTCGACTTCACGCCTTCAACTTCGACCTTCGCCGATTCCACGCTGAACGTCGGACAGAGCTGGACGGACCCCTACTCCGACTTGAGCCTCTCGGTCGAGTCCGCGTCGGACAGCGGGCTCGATCTCGAAGTCGCGTACGGCGTCGCGCCGTGCGTGGCGGCCGATCCGACGGTCGCGATTTCCCCGCCATCCGCGAGTACGGAGTATCCTGCTCCGGCAAGTTATCAAGCAACGGTGACGAACAACGACAACGCGGAGTGCGACTCCGCGTCATTCTCGCTGAGCTCGGGCGTGACGCTGGACGGGCAAGCGACGCCGGAGGTCGACACGTCGCTCTCTCAAGGGGTTCTGACATTGGCGCCCGGCGGGTCGTCGGCGGTCACGCTCACGGCGACGCCGGCCGCGTTGCCGGCGCAAACGACGAGCTATGCGCTGTCGGCGACGGCGAGCCGGGCGGAAGGCTCCGCGACGGGCGAGGCGGGGCTGGTGGTCGAGCCGCCGGCCCAACTCGAGCTTTCGAGCTCTTCGGCGGCGGTCGCGGCTGTCGCCGGCGAAGCGGCTCCGGCGACCGCCGCCTTGCTGCTGACCTCGAGCGGACCGGGCGAGCTGAGCTACACGGCGCAGGTCGTCTCCGGCGGGACGTGGCTGAGCGTCTCGCCCGCGTCGGGTACGACTCCCGCCACGCTGACGGTCGCCGTGGATGCGTCGCAGATCCTTTCAGCCGCGACCCTGCAGGGGTCGATCGAGGTCGAGTCGGAATCGGGTCAGGTCGAGACGATCAGCGTGTCGGCCCTGGTCGCCGCTCCTCCCGCGGCCGTCGCAGCTTGGAGCATGGGAGAGGCGACTCCCGGCCAAGGCGTCGTGCTCGGCGACGGTTCGGGAAATGGCCACTCGCTCACGACCGTCGGACGCGGATCGGCGCCCGTCTCGGGAGTCAGCGGGTCGGCGCGGGTCTTCAACGGCTATCGCGACGATGCGGTCGCCGCGGGTTCGGCCGACTTTACGCCGCAGCGGTTCACGGCGCGGGCCTGGGTTCGGCTGGAGGCGCTGCCGCCGAAGTTCGGCGTCGTGATGTCGGCGTTCGGCGGCGCCAACTACCAAGGCTGGTTCATCGGCGTCGACTCCGCCGGCAGACCGTTGCTCATGGCGGCGACTCCGCCGTCGTCGTCCCCCTGGCTGACCGCCGCACAGAGCCTCGCCGTGGGCCGTTGGTACATGCTGACGGCGACGTTCGACCGCACCACCAACCGCGGCAGCCTCTACATCGACGCGTCACTCGCGACCTCGGCGATCTTTCCCGGACTCGTTCCCGACACCGGCGTCGGCCTGACGATCGCGAAGGCTTCGTGGACCGACAGCTATCACTTGAATGCCGCGATCGACGAGGCGGAGATCGCGCCCTACGCGCGGTCGGCTCTTGCGGTCGCGGCCGATTACGCGACCTTTTCCCCGCCCCCGCCGATAGCCAACTCAGCGGTCGGCGGGCAATGGTCGCTCGACGACGGCGTGGAAGATTCCTCCGGCAACGGACACGACGCCACGCATGGCGGCGGCGCCCCGGGCCCCGGCGTGCTGAACGGCGGACGCCGCTTCGACGGCTTCAACGACTACGCGGCGATCCCGACCAGCGAGCGATTGTCGACGGCGGACTTCACGCTGCGCGCCTGGGTGCGCCTGCTCTCGGCGCCAAACGGGCTGAGCGTGATGGTTGCGAACGAAGACGACTTCACCGGCTGGTACCTCGGCATGCTCGGCGACCGCCGACCGTTTCTCGGGATCGCGTCGAAGCCGTCGAGCGTCTCGTCCACGCTGGCTTCGACTCCGCTGCCGCTCGACGCCTGGACGGCGTTGACCGTCACCTACGACGGCGCTGAACGCAGGCTGTCTCTCTACGTCAACGGTCAGCTCGCGTCCTCGAACTTCGTGGCGGGGTTGACGCCTCGCACGACCGGAGACTTGACCCTGGGCCGAGCGTCGTGGGCCGACGCGCACTACACGCACATGGACCTCGACGAATTACTGGTCTTGCCCCAGGCGTGGAGCGCGCAGCAAGTCGCGGACGACTACGCGTCGTTCGCCGAGCCCGCCGATCAACAGCCTGTTGCGTATTGGCGCTTCGACGACGCAGCGGCGGGAGCGGGCACCCAACTCAGCGACACGGCCGGGTCGCATGCGATCGAGGTTATCGGCTCGACCGACTCCGCTGTCGGCGGACAGGTCGACGGCGCGCACCGTTTCGGCGGCTGGCCGGGATATGGGACCGTCCCCACGCATCCTGACCTGGCGACATCGAGCTTCAGCTTTGCAACGTGGCTCAAGATCGACGCCGCGCTGCCGCACTGGGGCGCCGTCATTTCGAGTTACGACGGCGAGTATCACGGCTGGTATTGGCGGTGAGCGCGGACGGCCGTATCGTGTTTTGCGTCACCGGCGAACCGAGCTCGAGCCCGTGGACGCTCACCTCGAGCGCTCTGGCGCCCGGCGAGTGGCATCACGTGGCCGTGACGCTGGACGGCGAGGGGCGCGTCGGCCGCATCTATTTCGACGGACAGCTCGAGATGCAAGCCACGTTCCCCGCCTGGACGCCGGCCGACGGTGACCCGCTGACGTTCGGGCGCGGCTCGTGGGCCGACACGGCATCTCTCGACGTCACGCTCGACGAAGCGGCGCTGTTCCGCTACGTGTTGACGCCCAATGAAGTCGCCGCGCTGGCCGGGCCCTAGGGACGCGGCTAGTCGTAGTATTCAAGGCCCAAGTGGGTGATCAGGTCCTCGCCCTTCATCCAGCGCAAGGTGTTCTTCATCTTCATGAGCTGGATGAAGATGTCGTGCTCGGGGTAGATTTCCTTGGCGGCCATCGGGCTCTTGAAGTAGAACGAGAGCCACTCCTGGATGCCCGACATGCCGGTACGCTGCGCCAGGTCCATGAACAATGCCAGGTCGAGGACCAGCGGCGCCGCCAGGATCGAATCGCGGCACAGGAAGTTGATCTTGATCTGCATCGGATAGCCGAGCCAACCGAAAATGTCGATGTTGTCCCAGCCTTCCTTGTTGTCGCCGCGCGGCGGGTAGTACTCGATACGGACCTTGTGATAGTAGTCCTTGTAAAGCTCGGGATAGTACTCGGGCTGCAGGATCACGTTCAGGGCCGAGAGCTTGGAGTCTTCCTTGGTCTTGAAGTTGGCCGGCTCATCGAGCACCTCGCCGTCGCGGTTGCCCAGGATGTTGCCGGAGAACCAGCCCGTCAAGCCCAGCATGCGCGCCTTGAGGCCGGGCGCCAGCAGGGTCTTCATGAAAGTCTGTCCGGACTTGTAGTCCTTGCCCGCCACCGGCACGCCGTGCCGCCGGGAAAGCTGCAGCAGAGCGTCGGTGTCGACGGTCAGGTTCGGTGCGCCGTTGGCGAACGGTACGCCGGACTTGATGGCCGCGTAGGCGTAGATCTGACTCGGGGCGATCTCGGGATCCGACTCCTCGAGCCCCTTCTCGAAAGCCTCGATGCTGGAGTGCACGGCGCTGGGCTTCTGGAAGATTTCCGTCGAGCCGCACCACACCATCACGCACCGCGCCAAATCGTTGTCGGACTTGAACTTCTCGATGTCGGCCATGAGCTGATCGGCGAGGTCGCGTTTGGACTTGCCCGTCTTCTTGTTCGGCCCGTCGAGACGCTGCACGTAGCGCTTCTCGAACACGGCCGACATCGGCGTGATCTTCTCGAGGACCGGCTTCACCTTCGCCAGGTGCTCCGGCGTCAGCACGCCCGCCTTCTTGGCCGCCTCGTACGAGTTGTCCTCGAAAATGTCCCAGCCGCCGAAGGCCAGATCGTCGAGGCCGGCGAGCGGCACGAAATCGTGAATGAGAGGATTGCGGCCTTCGGTGCGCTTGCCGAGGCGAATGCGCGACATCTGTGTCAGCGAGCCGATCGGCGGCGTCAGTCCTTGCTTGATGGCTTCCACCCCGGCGATGAAAGTCGTGGATACAGCGCCCATGCCGGGCATCAGCACGCCGAGCTTACCTTCGGCGGGCGCAATGTGGGGGGTCTCGCGAACGGACATGGAAATCTCTCCTGGGAGCGTTTGTCGATTTCGGGCGCACGCGGCCCAAACTCGGGTGGCTGACTGCGCTTTTTTCTTACGATTTACGGGCGCCGGGAATCAAGCGCCTCATCTAAAGCCGGACCAAAGTCCGGTCGAGTTCCGACTGGAAATCGGCGACCTGCTTGTCGATCGTCGAACCGTCCCATTGTAGCCGAGTTGCAACCAGATTCGCGATCTCGCGAGGCCAGTCGGGATCGAAGTCCGCCTCGTAGGCCAGGCCCGTGCGCCGCAGCAGAATGTCGGCCAACGTGACGGCCTTTTGGCGGTCCGCGGCGAACAGCACTTCGGCCACGGTGGCGGGCGCTCCGGGGGCCGCGGGCTTCTCCATCGTGTCGGGATCTTGTTGCCGCATGCGGTCGATCTCATAGGCCGCGCCGCCGTAGAGCTCCGCTAGCCGCTCGTCGGCGGTGTAGCTGCGTCCGGGCTCGACCGGCAGCGGCCCGGGGTCGGGGACGCCGAGCTTCGCGGCGGCGGCGGCCAAGGCGTCGCGCGCGAACGACCGCGCCGTGGTGAGCTTGCCGCCCACCATGCTGAGCATTCCGGCCACGCCCTCTTCTCTCTCGTGATCGTAGATCGTGTGATCGCGCGAGGCCGTGTTGAAGTTGCCTTCCGCGCGCAGCAGCGGACGCGAGCCCTCGTAGCTGTAGCGCACGTCGGAGCGCTCGAGCTTCGAGCGCGGAAACAGCAGCCGCGTCTCGTTGAGCAGGTATTCGATCTCCGGCTCGGTCGCAATCACGCAGTCGGGGTCGCCGTCGAAAGGCTTTTCGGTCGTGCCGATCAGATACAACCGCCGCCAGGGAATGATGAAGAACGGCCGCTTGTCGGATCGCGCTTCGTGATAGACCGCGTTCTGCGGCGCGCCCTCGAACGGCTTGACGATGATGTGCGCCCCGTTGAGGCGCGTGATCAGGTCATGCCCAGCCCCGTCGGTCGCGAGCTTGCGCACCTCGTCGACCCAAGGGCCGGCGGCGCTGACGACAAGCTTGCCCAGAAACTCCTCGTCGCCCGAGCGCACGCCGACGATGCGATCGCCTTGGCGGATGAAGCCCGTCACGGGCGTGTGGTTGCGGACGGTCGCCCCCGAGGCTTCCGCGCGCAAGGCCATCTCGAGCGCCGACTTTTCGGGATAGACGGCCTGGCAATCGAAGTAGCGGAACGCCGCCTTCAGCCCTGCGCGGTCCAGACCCGGCTCGCTCAGCTCGACGTCGCTCAGGCTCAGGCGCTGGCTTACGCCCAGCTCAGGGTCGCGTGACAACCAGCCGTACATGGTCAGACCGATGTGCACATACCAAGCCGGCCGAGAATCGTCGCGATACACCGGTATCAGGAACGGCTGCGGCCGCACCAATCCGGGAAACTCGTCGAGCCAGGCGCGGCGGTCGTGCAGCGATTCGCGCACGACCTTGAATTGAAAGCTTTCGAGATAGCGCAGGCCGCCGTGAATCAGGCGCGTCGAGCGCGAGGTGACGCCGGCGCCGAAGTCGTTCTTCTCGAGCAGCGCGACGCCGAAGCCGGCGTGCGCGGCGTGCCGCGCCAGGGCGCAGCCGTTAACGCCTCCGCCAATGATGATAATGTCGTAGGGATTGCTCAAGCGGCCGTGCTGCGTACGCGGTTCGAGGAACCACTCTGTGAAACAGAATAGCGAGCGACTGCCTCGGTTTGGAACCGGCCTGGTGCTGTCGTTGCTGTTGTGTGCGCCGCTCGCCGCGCAGAAGCCGCGCCTCACCGTTCTGATCGTGGCCGATCAATTCCGCGCCGACTATATGGAACAGTACCGCGCCGACTTCAGCGCCGGAGGCCTCGAGCGTATGACCGGCGGCGGCGCCTACTACCGCACGATGCGCTTCGGGCAGGCCGTCTCCCTGACGGCTCCGGGCGCCGCCACGCTTGCTACGGGGGCGGACGCCTCGAGCCACGGCATCGTGGCCGACGCCTGGTACGACGCGGTACGCCGGCAGGTCGTGTCCGCGGAGGGTGATCCGAAGCAGCCGTCGCCGGCCTTCCTCGTCGGGTCGACGCTCGCGGATCAGATCAAGCTGGCGAGCCGCGGCGAGGCCAAAGTCGTGGCGGTCTCCGACGACGCGGCGCTGGCGGTGATGCTGGCGGGGCGCGCTCCTGACGGAGTCTATTGGCGCGGGGCCGACGGAGCGATGCGCAGCAGCACCGCTTACGGCGCCGCTCCTCCGGCTTGGGTGCAGGAATTCAATACCGACCTGCCGCCGGGACCCGCCGGACGGCGCGCCTGGAAGGCGCTTGGCGCGGCCGACGACGCGCCTCCGCTACGGACGCTGGATTCGGTCGATTTCTTGCGGCTCTACCGCGCGTCTCCTTTCGCCGAGGAGGACCTGTTCGAGTTCGCTCGCCGCGCCATCGCCGCCGAAAAGCTCGGCAAGCGAGGCTACAGCGACCTGTTGATCATCGGATTGGGAGCGCCCGGCTTGCTGTCGCTCGAAACCGGTGCATATTCGCCGTTGATGCGCGACTTGGCCGGGCGCATCGACCGGGACATCGAAGGCTTCTTGGGATGGCTGCAGGACTGGATCGGCCTCGATCAAGCCGCCGTGGTCTTCAGCGCGACGCACGGTATTCCGCCCGACGATCAGGCGCTGCACAAGGCGGGCATCGAGCGCGGTCGTATCGCCGGCGCCGCCGTGGTCGAGGCCGTCAATCAGCGTGTGTCGTCTGAGTTTCGCGACATCGCGGTGGAGAAGTTCCTCTACCCCTTTGTGACTTTCACGCCCCCGTTTCGCACGCTGACCGAGGCATCCCAAAGACGTGTGCTGGAGTTAGCGGGAGAAGCGGCCATCCGGCTGACCGGCGTCGCGGGATACTACTCCCCCAAGGTCACTTCTCTTCGAGGGGACGCTCTCGAGCGCCTGCGGCGCTCCTACGTCCAAGGCCGCAGCGGCGACCTGATGCTCGTGTACGAACCGTACTACACGGAGCGCTTTGCGGACGACCGCGGCGTCGCCCCCGGCTCGCCTTACCGCTACGACACCGACGTGCCTCTGGTCCTGTTCGGCCAATGGTTCGAGAACCGCGTCTTTGAAAATGTGATTGACGCCAACCAACTCGCGCCCACGCTGTGTGCGCTGCTAGGATTGGCGCAACCCAGCGGGGCGTCGGGCCAGGTGTTGACTGAAGCGCTGCGGCCGCGTCCGCGGGCCACCGTCGGCCCGCCCGCGCCGCCGGCCGTCGAATAGACTCGTGGCGGACCTCAACGTCAACATCTGCGGCATCGAGCTCAGCAACCCGATTCTCGCATCCAGCGGCACATTCGGCTACGGGCTCGAATTCGCCTCCATCGTCGATCTCGACGCGCTGGGCGGTTTCGTCACCAAGGGCCTGTCGCGCGAGCCCATCGCCGGCAACGCAGCGCCGCGTGTGGTCGAAACGGCGGCGGGCATGATCAATTCGATCGGCCTGCAAAACGTGGGCGTCCGCGCGTTCGTGCGCGACAAGCTGCCGGCCATCTCCAAGCTGCGCTGCGCCGTCCTCGCGAATGTGTTCGGCTATGAGCCGGACGACTATGCCGAGGTGCTGCGGGTTCTCGAAGACGCCGCAGGGCTCGACGGCTACGAGCTCAACGTCTCGTGTCCCAACACCAAGTGCGGCGGCATGCAGTTTGGGGCCGACCCGCGACTGCTCGGCGAGGTCGTCGCGCTGGCCCGCAAGCTGGTCGCCAAGCGGCCCCTGCTGGTGAAGCTGTCGCCCAATGTCAGCGACATCGCTCTCATGGCGCGCGCCGCCGAAGAGGCCGGCGCCGATGCGCTCTCGTTGGTCAATACGTTTCAGGCGCTGGCCGTGGACGCCCGCGCCCGCCGGCCGCGGATCGGCGCGGGGATGGGAGGGCTCTCCGGCCCCGCCATCAAGCCCATCGCTCTGCGCATGGTCTACCAGGCGGCCCAGTCCGTAAAAGTCCCTGTAATCGGGCTTGGCGGCATCGCAAGCGGCGAGGACGTGGCGGAGTTTCTGCTGGCCGGAGCCGACGCCGTGCAAGTCGGCACGGCGAACTTCTGGGATCCCAAGTCCGCCGCGCGCATCGCCAACGAGCTCGATCGGTTCCTGGAAAGCGAAGGGGTCGCCGCCGCGCGCGATCTGGTCGGCAGGCTGGAAATGCCTTCGTAAGAGTTGGCGCGCCGCGGCTATTCGATGCTCCGCCTAACGCCTTTCGCCGCGCAGCCGCTCAGCAACTAACAACCCCGGATGAAATCCGGGGCCGCCGTTTCTACGAGTGCGATGCCGACGCACGCTTCTCGATCTGCTCGAACGAGAGATCTTCCTTGTGAGTGGCGATGCTCCAGGTATGGCCGAACGGGTCCCGCAATACCCCCACGCGGTCGCCGTAGAATTGATCGGCCACCGGGCGCCGCACTTCTGCCCCTTCGGCGACTGCGCGTTCGAACACCGCGTCCACATCCTCCACATACAGATGAATCGAGACCGGGCACTTGCCGGAGTCGTCCGGCGCGCAGTAGCCCATCTCGGGGAATTCATCGGCCAGCATGATCTTCGAATCACCGATTCGAAGTTCCGCGTGACCGACCTTGTCGTCCTTTCCCATCCGCATTTCTTCCACGGCGTCGAACGCCCTCTTGTAGAACTCGATCGCGCGCTCGGCGCCGTTCACAATCAAATACGGGGTGATGCTGTTGTAGCCGTCCGGAATCGGTTTCGGTTTATTCGCCAAAGAATTCAACCTCCGTACAGAAGATAGGTCTCCATTTTGACTCTCGGCCGAAGCGCAATCAACCTTGCGCCCGTGTCGGGCGCGCCCCGGACCTGCTACCATCCCAAAGCCGTGAAGCCCTTACTTGTTCTCCTCGTCGCCCTGACGGCGCTGCATGCCGCGCCAACCGTCGAGACCGTCGTCGACAACGATCGCGTCCGCGTCCTCAAGGTCACCGTCGGGACCGACCACACGACCAAGATGCACGAGCACAAGGTCAACCGCGTGATGGTCTATCTCGACAAGGGCGGTCAAAAAGTGTTCTATGAGGACGGCCGCCAGGTCATGCAGAAGTGGGACGCGGGCGAACCGCTGTGGAGCCCCGCCGTGGGCATGCACCGCGTCGAGACGGTCGCCGACCGGCCCCAGACGATCATCGAGATCGAGCTCAAGCAGCCAGGGCCGAAGACCCCTCAAAAGCTCGGCCCGCTCGACCCGTTGGCCGCCGATCCCGGCCACTACGGCCTGGTGTTCGAGAACGATCAGGTGCGCGTGATTCGGGTGAAGGTCGGCCCCGAGGAGAAGGCGCCGATGCACGAGCACCTGCGCGCGCGCGTCGTGACGTATCTGACCGACGCCGACTTCGGAGCGACGTTCGACGACGGGCGCTCAGGCGCATCGCATCAGAAGGCCGGCGACGTCGTCTGGAGCGACCAAGTCACGCGGCACTCGGAAGTCAACAACGGCACGAACACCTTCGAAGGCGTCGTCGTCGAGCTGAAGTGAGCGGAGTCAGCTCTTCAAGTAGGGCTTGATCCCTTCGAGCGCCCAATCCATCTCGGCGACTTGCTCGGGCGTCCAGGAGTACTCTCCCTTGCGCGAGACGGTCGTCTTGAAGATGCCCCGCTTGTGGAACATGTAGCTGCGCGTGCCGGGGATTTGCTGATCGAGGTTGATCATCACCATCAGTTTCGAAAATACCTCGCGCAGTTTGTCCATGTCGCCCTTGCGCTCGAGCTCCCACAGCAGCGGATAAATCTCGGCGTACATCGCGCCGGGCATCGTGCCGTCGACGCCGAGGCGCATCTCGTAGGTCCAGCCGCGCCCGGCCGAGCCTGAAAAGACCGCTTTGATCGGGTCGGGCTTGTACTCGGCAAGCTGCTTCACCCGTTCGGCCAAAGGCTTGAGCTCTTCCTTGACGTACCCGAAATTGGGATATTTCCTGGCCATCTCGACGATGAACTCCACGGTCGGCTCGACGTCCTTGGCGCCGCCGGTGGTCTGAATGAAGACGGGGCGGTGGGCGGTCTCGCACAGCGCCGAGTAGTAGCTGCGGTAGTCGTCGAGCGACTTCGCCTTTTTGGGAGGCATCGCGATGACGGCGTCGGGCGCGAGCTTTTCGGCGTGGCGCGCGTAGCGCAGCATGCCGGCTTCGTCTTCGGCCTGAAGACCCAGCACCAATGCGGGGCTCTTGCCCTTGGCCGCCTTCGCCAGCGCTTCCATGCCGCGCATGCGCTCGTCTTCGGTGAGCTTGTCGTACTCGCTGGCCATCTGCGGCCAGACCATGCCTTGGACGCCCGCGCGATCCAGGTAGTCGACTTCGCCGGCTAGGTCTTCGTAATCCACCGCCTTGGACTCGGTGTAGGGCGTCGCCATGATGATGAAGGCCCCCTCCATCGGCTTACCGGAGGACGTTTTAGGGGCGGCCGCGGCGGTGCGGGCGAGCAAGGCGGAAGAGGCGAATGCGGCCAGGCAGTCTCGGCGAGTGAAGCGGTTCGGCATAGCGACGCGATTATAGCGGGTGCGGCATACTAGGTTGGAAAGTCGGCAAGCGGCATGGCGGAAGAGAAAAAGGATTCGCTCTCCCTCGCGATTGAAACAACCCAGGGCAAGGGCGTTTTGCACGAGTTGACCGGCGTCATCCTGAGGCACGGCGGCGACATCACTTCGGTCGCGATCCTCGACAGCGGCAATCACATCGAAACGCTCTCGTTCGAGATCAACGACCTGGCCGATCAGGCCGCCCTGATTCGGGATCTCGAAGCCGCGGCCACGGTCCACCGCGTAACTGAGAACGCCGCGCTCAAGCGCATCTTCGGCAAGCGCATCATCATCATCGGAGGCGGCGCCCAGGTCGGGCAGGTCGCCATGGGGGCGGTCGCCGAAGCCGATCGACACAATCTGCGCGGAGAGCGCATCTCGGTGGATACGATCGCCTTAGTCGGCGAAGAGAATATCGCCGAAGCCGTTCGCGCGACCGCCCGGCTGCCTCGGGTAAGAATGCTCGTGCTGGCCGGCGCCCTGATGGGCGGCGAGATTGAAAAGGCCGTGTTGGAGGTTCGCGGGCGCGGCTTGCAGGTGATTTCGCTCAATATGGCCGGTTCCGTGCCCGACGCCGCCGACCTCGTGGTTACCGACCCCGTACAAGCCGGCGTCATGGCGGTGATGGCCATTTCGGACAATGCCAAGTTCCGAATCGAGCGCCTGACTAAGCGGCGCTTCTGACAATTCCTAGGTTGTCGCCCAGGACCTTGGACCCGTATAAGGGCCTCACCCGACTGCGTCTGCGGGTCTTACCCGATATCGGGCGCCTGTCCAGGCCGGGAAAATGAGGGCGTGCAGACTACCAATCCGCTCCCGGGAACCATGCGGCCCTTGGCCGGTTCCGAGCCGCGCCCCTCTGCGAGCCCCTTTCAGAACGTCAGCGTCGACCAATTCGTTCCGCGGCCGGCAAAGTCCCTGGAGGAAGCGGGCGTTTCGTCCAGTCTCATCGAGCAGTTGATTCTAAAGAACTTGTACTTTCGCGGCGAGACCACCGGCCGCGAGTTGGCCGCAATTCTCGGCCTGCAGTACAGCGTCATTGACGGCGTCATCGACTTTCTCAAGCACGCGCGCTTGATCGAGGTGAAACGCGCCTCGGGCATCGGCACCATCTCTTCGGTTTTCGCCTGTTCCGACAGCGGCCGCTCCCGCGCCCGCGAGTACCTCGACAATAACCAGTTTCTTGGGCCGGCGCCGGTTCCGTTGCGCGAATACGTTCAGGCCGTCCGGTCGCAGCGTGTGAAGCCGGGCTGGATGACGATCGACATTCTCAAGAAGGCTTTTCAGAAGGCGGTCACCACCGAAGAGTTCTTCTCGAAGCTGGGTCCGGCGATCAACTCCTTCAAATCGCTGCTGATCTACGGCCTGCCGGGCAACGGCAAGAGCTTCCTCGCCGAGCAGTTGACGCACATCGAGTCGGACCCGATCTTCGTCCCATACGTGATTGAAGCCGACGGCCAGTTCATCAAGCTCTACGATTCGCTCTACCACGAGAAGTTGGAAGAGGAAGAAGAGAGCGTCTTGGTCAAGTCGGAAGACAAATTCGACCGCCGTTGGGCGAAATGCCGGCGACCGTTCATCACGACCGGCGGCGAGCTGACGATGGACATGCTCGACCTGATGTTCATCGACAGCGCCAAGATCTACGACGCGCCGTATCAGCTCAAAGCGAACAACGGCGTGTACCTGATCGATGACTTCGGCCGCCAACAGATCACGCCGGCCGAGTTGCTCAATCGCTGGATTTACCCTCTCGACCGCGGTCGCGACTTCTTGATGTTCAACACGGGTTCGAAGATCGAAGTGCCGTTCGAGTGCTTCCTGATCTTTTCATCGAACCTCAACCCGCACGATCTGGGCGACGAGGCGTTCCTGCGCCGCCTGGAATACAAGATGTATCTCGGCAATCCGAAGGAGGACGAGTACGCTTCGATCTTCCACAACTATTGCCGAGGGCTGAAGATCGAGTGCCCCGTCGGACTGCTGGCCGATGTGATCAAAAACCAATATCGCGACGTGAGCCGCAACTTCCGCCGCTGCCATCCTCGCGATGTGCTCGACGTGGCGGTCGACTTGATCAAGTTCGAGAAGCGCCCCTACGTGCTGACGCGGGAGCTGCTCGATCGGGCGTTCGAGCTGAAGTTCGTGCCTCTGACCGCGATGGAAGAGTAGCTGACGCTACGCGCTTTCGCCGCGGATCAGATCCCGGTAGGTTTCCCTCTCGCGCACAACGCGCCATTCAGCGCCGTCGACGAGCACCTCGGCCGGCCGCGGGCGTGAATTGTAGTTTGATGCCTGGACGAAGCCGTAGGCGCCGGCGGTTGCGACGGCCACCAGGTCTCCCGGCGCCAGGTCGGCCATCTCACGGTCGCGAGCCAAGAAGTCTCCGCTTTCACATACGGGACCCACGACGTCGGCGCGAATCAGGGCCCGCGCGTGATCGACTACCGGGACGATCTCGTGATGCGACTGGTAGAGCGCCGGCCGAATCAAGTCGTTCATGGCGGCGTCGACGATCACAAAGACCTTTGAGGCGCCCCGCTTGCGATAAAGCACACGAGACAGCAGCACGCCCGCCTGGCCGACGATCGACCGCCCCGGCTCGATGCTCAACTCGAGGTCGCGGCCGTCCAGGGCCCGGGCGAGTTGGGACGCGTAGTCCGCGACAGAAGGCGTCGACTCGCCCTCGCGGTAGGCGACCCCCAGGCCGCCGCCCAGGTCGAGCTTGCGGATCGCAAGGCCCGTTTCACCCAGCCGGTCGATCAGGGCCAGCAGGCGCTCGAGAGCGTCGAAGAAGGCTCTGGTATCGAAAATCTGCGAGCCGATGTGGCAACTGACGCCCTCGAGCCGCAGCGGCGCGAGCTCCGCGGCGCGGCGATAGAGCCCTTCAGCCGTCGCAAGGTTGACGCCGAATTTGTGGTCGCTCATCCCCGTCGCGATGTAGGGGTGGGTTGCAGCGCTGATGTCGGGATTGACGCGCACGGCGACGCTGGGAGCCGCGCCCTTCTCCTCCGCGATGTCACGCAGGATTTGCAGCTCCTGATCGGATTCGCAGTTGAATGCGCCGACGCCGGCGTCGAGGGCATAGGCGATCTCGTCGCGAGTCTTGCCGACGCCCGAGAACACGACGCGTCCGGGATCGCCGCCCGCTTCGAGCACGCGAAACAGCTCGCCGCCCGAAACGATGTCAAACCCGGCGCCTTCTTTGGCCAGTAACGACAAAACAGCCAAACACGAGTTGGCTTTGACCGCATAGTGAACCGCGTGCGGCAGCCCGCCCAGGGCCTCATCATAGGCGCGGTAATTGCGCCGGATGGCTGCGGACGAGTAGACGTAGCAGGGCGTCCCGGCGCCGGCCGCAATGGCGGCGAGGGGAGCCTGCTCGCAATAAAGCGCTCCCGCGGCGCGTTCGAATCCGGATAGCGGCAAAGTCGAGGCGCGAATCACTTTTTCGAGTTTCGCATGCGAAGCGGGCCGCGCGCGATGTTGCACGCTGAACCGAATCAGTCGCCCTGAAGACAGTAATTCGTTCGGCGCGCCGCCGGTGCGCAATCGTTCGGGAGAGGCTGCGGCTCGAGCAGCAACGGTTCGGCCTGCAACCCGTAGACCACGACGGTCGACCGGGGTCCCAGAGAGGTCTGCCGCCCGACGGCCTGCACCCAGCTCACACTCTTCCAGTCACGGACCGCCCCGGAGCCGGATCGAGCCCCGGCTTGGCCTTTCCCGGCGGCCGCGGCGGCTCGATTCCAGAAGCGCAGTGCATCGCCGTCGAGCCCCCATAGGGCGGAGTGTCGTCCCGCCAGAATCAAAATCGACGGGTCCCGAGGCCAACGGCGCAGGGCCCTGCGCAGCCAACGATCGGCCTTGACTCCGTCGCCCATGCGAATCGCGGCGGAGATCGCACGCTCACAGTCGTCGACGGTGTGTTCGCAAGCGCCCGAGTCGTCATAGAACGCCACCGCCGCCGCCGCGTCTCCCGCTTCGAAGTAGGTTCCGCCCAGCGCCGCGCGCAGGCGCATTTCCCGCGGATAGGTATCGACGGCGTTGCGCAGGATGGCTGTCGCCTGCGCGTACTCACGCGAGCGGCGCCAGTAGGCGGCCGCCTCCAGGCTCCAGCGCACCCACAGCTCGCGGTAGTCGGCGACCTGTGAATCCGTTAGATGCGGGCGCGCCGACGCCTTGGCCAGGGCCTTGTAAGTCTCGAGCTCTTGCGGCTTTTGCAAGATCAGCAGTCGACAGAGCTGAATCTCGAGCGCACGCGGCGCGGCGCCGCCCTGCGCCGCGAGCCGCTCGACTCCGTAGCGCAGGGCTCGCAGGCCCAGGCCGTAGTCGCCGCGGTCGGCGTAAGCGGCGGCGAGAAGCGTGAGGTAGTCCCCTGCACCCAGCATGCGCTTGGACTCCGGCGGACGTCCGCTTTGGATCATGGCGTCGTCTTCGCGACCCTGTATCCCGAGGGCGTACACGAGCTGGTCGATCGTCGCGAATCCGCTGGGGCGAGGCGGCAGCGCCGCACGCAGCGCCTTTTCGACTTTGAGCCATTCGCCGCTGTCCATCCAGTTCGGGGCCAAATAGATTTCGGGGACGACGGGAACAACCGGCGCCGGTTCGGTCGCCACGGCGCCCGCGGCCGCCGCGAGCGCGGCGACGCCGAGGTAAAGCGTGCGAAGTAAATGTGATTTGCCCATGGATCGCCCTCGCAGCAAGGATCGTCCCAGTACGATCTAGGGTCAATAGATTAGGCTTCCTATTCGGTTTCTAGAACAAAAGTAAGGTCGTAGACACCTTGGTAACGGATCATTAGCCGGTACCGAAGTAGCGGCGCCAAGTCGGCCGGGCGTCGTCCGTGCTATTTTGCTGAGCGTCATAGGGTCATGAAGCTCTCCGCCGGCCGCAAGCTTGTCGACATCGGATTGGTGTGCAGTCATTTCGACGAGTCGCTGCGCTTCTATCGCGACTTGCTGGGATTGCCGGTTGTGCTGGACATCCAAATCCCGGCGGAAGTGGCGGTCGGGGCCAAGCTCGCGCCGCGTCCGTTTCGGCAAGTACGGCTCAAAGCCGGCGAAACGCTGGTGAAGCTGATGGAGATCGCAGACGCGCCGCCGCGCCGATCGGCCGACTTCGCGGCAGGCGTGAGATGGTTGACGTTCTTCGTCGACGACGCCTGGGAGGCCTATCGCGAGCTGTCGGCCAAGGGCGTCGAGTTCTTGGCGGAGCCGGTGACGGCGCCGGATGCGGCGGGGGTGGTCTGCGCGCTCGATCCCGACGGCGTGCTGGTGGAATTGGTGCAGCTCAAACCGGACTTTGCACCGGACGGAGGATGAATTGAAGCGGACAACGACACGGAGAACGTTTCTGGGAGCCGGCGCGGTCGCTATCGGCTCGTTGCGGCCCGGGCGAGCGATCGCGGACACTCAAATCCGCCATTCGTTCCTCGCCTTCGGCGCTCACACCTACCTGCTCTCCGAAGCAGGCGAGACCGTGTGGGAATGGCCCGAGAACACGCGCGACGGTTGGATGCTGCCGAACGGCAACATCCTGCTGGTCATCACGCGCGTGAACGGCGAGCACGGCGGTCGAATCGTCGAAGTGACCCGCGGCGGCGAGACCGTGTTTCGCTTCGACGGCACGCAATCGGAAATCAATACCGTGCAGCCGCTGCCCGACGGACGGCTGATGTTGACCGAGGCCGGCGCGCAACCTCGCATCCTGGAGATCGACCGGGACGGTAAGATCCGCTTCGAGCTGCCGCTGGATTGCCAAACGCAAGATACGCACCTGCAGAGCCGCATGACGCGCAAGCTCGCCAACGGCAACTATCTCGTTCCCCTGATGGGCGAGCGCGAGGTGCGCGAGTACACGCCGAAAGGTCAGGTCGTCTGGCGCGCCCAAACGCCGCACTGGCCGTTCACCGCGATCCGGCTCGACAATGGGAATTCGGTCGTTACCGGCACGGACGGCAACCAAATGTTCGAGTTCGACGCCGCGAGCGCGGTCGCCTGGTCGCTGTCGAACGACGATCTGGCCGGCGACCACCTGAACGGCTTGTGCGGCGCGCAACGGCTGCCGAACGGCAACACCGTGGTCACCAGCTACCGCGCCAAGCCGGGGGAGAGGAAACTCACGGAGGTGACGCCCGACAAGCAGGTCGTCTGGACCTACACGGACGAACGGCCCCACGGCATCCATCACTTCCAGATCCTGACGACGAACGGCGAGCCGGTGAAGGGACGGCCGCTGCGCTGAGGCGTCAGCGAACCGTCGCGCCGTGCGGGCTCTACGAGGTCCCGAGAATCCCCTGCCCTTCCTGAACGACGATGCGCTGATTGCCGTCGATCTTCTCGAGGCGCTGCTGCTCGCCGCTGGGCCACTCGATGTCGATTTCGTCGATCGTGAGATCGTCTCCGAGGCCGAACGTCAGCGTTGAGTCGCTCTGCGACAAGTAGCTCGAGCCGCTGCGCACGGTCTGCGTCTGCTTGCCTGACGGAGAAATCACCGTCACCTTGGCGCCGAAGCCGCCGCGGTTCGACTTGGCGCCGACCAGCTTGATCGCGATGTAGGAGTTGGCGTTGCCGCCATCGTTGCGAAACAGATGAGCGGGGCCGTCGGTGGTGGTGACGACAACGTCGAGATCGCCGTCTCGATCGTAGTCCGCGTACGCGGCGCCGCGCGCGACGATCGGCCGCGTGAGCTCCGCTCCAATCCGCTTGTCGGCGAGCTCGAACCGGCCGCCGCCGATGTTGCGGTAGAGCTGCGGCGGCTGCGCATAGGTCACCTTCGGCTGCACGTTGTTGATCTCTTCGTCGAGGTGCCCGTTGGCGGCGAAGATATCGAGGTAGCCGTCGAGATCGTAATCGAAGAAGAACATGCCGAAGGTCAAGCTCAGCAAGCTCTTGCGGCCCACGTCGGAGTTCGGCGCATCGTCGACGAACAAGCCGGTTCCTTCGTTGTGGAACAGGTTGACCATCTCGTTCGAGAAGTTGCCTACGACCAAATGCGGACGCCCGGAGCGGTCGTAGTCGGCCGCGTCGACGCCCATGGCGCCGCGCGCGCGGCCGTCTTCGGCGAACGCCACGCCGGCCGTCAGCCCGATGTCTTTGAACGTTCCGTCCTGCTGATTGACGTAGAGCTTGTTGGGCTCGGTGTCATTGGCCTGGAAGATGTCGGGCCACCCGTCGCCGTTCGAATCCAAGATCGCGACGCCGAGCGCCTTGCAGGTCGGATCGCCGACGCCGGCCTTGTCCGAGACGTCCTCGAATTTGAGATCGCCGACGTTGCGGTAGAGCTTGGAAGACTGGCCGGTATACGATTCCGGCGTGCAGTAGGTCTTGTTGTCGCCGTCGAGCGTGCACCAAAGGTCGTTTTCGGGGCTCCACTTCACGTAGTTGTCGACGAAGACATCGAGCAGACCGTCACGGTCGTAATCGAGGAAAGCGACGCTCATGCCGAAGCCGGCGTTCGCGATTCCGGCCGCCTTGGAGATGTCCTCGAACGAGCCGTTTCCATTGTTGTGGAAGAGCCGGTCGCCCTCGAGCGCGGTCAGGTAGATGTCGCTGAATCCGTCGTTGTCGATGTCGCCGAATGCGACGCCCATGCCGTAAGCCATCACGGCCAGGCCGGCCTGCGCGGTCACGTCGGTGAACGTGCCGTCGTGATTGTTGTGATACAGCTTCGAGGTGGGGGCGTCCGCCGCCGGCTTCCAGGCGCGGCCGTTCACCAAAAACAGGTCCGGGTAGCCGTCGTTGTCGTAGTCGAGAAAAGCGACGCCCGACCCGAGCGTCTCCGGCAGCCATTTTTGGCCGGCGGCGCCGTTGATGTGCTTGAAATCGATGCCGGCCGCGGCGGTGGCGTCCGTGAAGACGACGTCCGCGGGCTTCGTGGATGCGACGGTCGGCTGTTCCGCGTCGGATCCGGAGGTGCACCCGGCCAACAGGGCGAGAGACAACGCCGCCGCGAGCGCGGCGCAGCGGGACTTAGTCGTCATCGTCGGCGGCCTCCAACGCACCCGCTGAAAGCGGTACGGAGACGTGCTCGTGGATCGGCTGACGCTCATTGTTGTCTTCGGGGCTGAGTCGGCGGATCTTGGCGGTCCGGGTCTGCGAGGCCTCGTCGGCCTTATAGCGCCGGAAAAGTTGCTCTTCGTGGTCGGCCTTTTCCGCTTCTCCAAGCCCGCGGTAAGCGAGCATGCGCGTGTAGTGCATCTGCAAGTCTTCGGGGTCGATCAACGAGACCTGGTCGAGGGTCTCGAGCGACTCGGCGTACTTGCGCTGCAAGAACAGCACACGGGCGATCTGGTTGAGCACCACGCGGTCTTGCGGGTAGGACTCAGCCGCTTTGCCGAACCACTCGAGGGCCTCGTCGAAGCGGCCTTCCGTTTTGTGGATCATCGCATAGAAGAACTGCGCCCGCGCGAGGTCAGGCCCCAGCTCGAGAGCCTTTTCGACGAACGGACGAGCCTCCGCCGTCTGGCCTTCTTGAATCAGCGCGCGGCCGATGTTGAGCCAGCCGTCGGCCCAGTCCGGTTTCGCCTCCGTGACGCGAGTAAAGGCGTACTCAGCGCCCTTGAGGTCGCCTTGCAGCAGCAAGCCGATGCCGTAATCGTTCCAGCGGAGGTAATCGTCGGTCTCGACCACAGGTTTCCAGGCGGGCTTCTCGGCAGTGAGGCCGATCGTCGCTTCGCTCTCGGCCAGCACCGTAATCGGCAGCGCGGGGATGCGTTCCTGAATCTCGCCCGATACGTTGGCCGGAATGTTGCGCGGCTCGAACGTGAAGCGGCGATCGTCAAAGCCAAGTCCATGCGCGGCCGGATCGTTGGGGTCGGGCTGGCCGGCGTAGGAAAACTCGGTGTAGTAGTGCGAGAACTTGCGGTAGTTGACCTTGGCCGTCAGCTTGACCGGACCCTGGGCGTCTTTGGGAACGGTCATGCGGAAATGCGACACGTCGGCGGCGCCCGGCGGAATCAGCCGCGCGTAAAGCAGGCTGCGGGCCTGGAAGGCGTTGCGTTTGTTGATCGGGTTGCCGTGATCGTCGAGCAGCACGGAACGGAAGAAGTGCGCTCCCGGATCGACCGGCCCGCGTCCGTCGTCGAGCACTCTGCCGCTCCAGAACAGATCGCGGCCCGCGGCGTCGACGGCCTTCAGCTCGACCCAGCATTCGACCGAGTCGACCGTGCCGCCGGGGAAGAAGTGACCGACGGTTCTGGTGCGCACCACCACGTCGACTTTGACCGTGTCGCCCGCGCGGACCTTGGCCTCGGCGCGATCGATCGGTGCGGCGATGTCGCCGACTTCCCGGATGACGATCGGCGTGTTGGAGCCGGCGGACTCCTCGCCCACCGCGAAGCTCGTCGCCGCTTGCGGCGCGTCGGAGGCGACGCGCCGCATCGCGGGCGCGTCCGTGCTGTCGGTGACGGGGCTGAGCGCGAAGATGTCGACCGAGACGATGTTGTTCTTCAGGAAGCCCTCGACCGCCTGCATCTGTTCCTGATCGCCGTTGACGTACGCCAAAGCCGTGTTGGCGGCCGGGAAGCGGTGCGAGTGCACTTTGCCGTCCGTCGCGGCCGGATCGACGGCTTCGACCAGCGGCATGTGGCAATCCGCACAGGCTTGAGGCTTGGGCGGGTAATAGAACGAGCGCGCGCCGTGGCCGCTCACGCCGCTCGCCTGCCAGGCGTCGTATTCGTTGAAGCCGCGCAGCCAGCGGTAATCGTTGACCGGCACGTCGAGATGGACCTTGTGGCAGGTCGAGCAGAACTCCGGCTGCTTCATAAAGGGCTTCATGAACTGCCGGCGGTGAGCCGCGGGCGCAGTCTCGGTGACATACTTCTCCACCCGCTGGATGAAGGGGTTGTCGCTGGTCGCTAGCTCATGCAGCGCCGGGTACTCCATCGTGAAGCCGCCGTTGCCCATCGAATTGGAAACATGCGTGATCGCGTGGCATGACATACAGCCCAGTCCGGCATGGGCTTGCGGCGTGTCGATCTGTTCCTTGACCGGGCGCTCAAACCGGCCGTTGAAGAACATCGCGTGGTCGTGGCAGCCCGCGCACCACTTCGAAGGCTTGACGCCCGCGATGTCCTGCATGTACTCGATCGACTTGCGATAGAACTGGTTGTTGAACGACGAGAAGTGGTGCGCCGACGAATTCCACTGGTCGTAGATCTCTTTGTGGCACTGCCCGCAGACCTTCGAATCCATGAAGAAATCGGAGGGAATATAACCGCCGACGTTCGTCTTCGCGGCCGACGGAAAGAAGGGACTGTCGCCGCCGCCGCCCTCGCCCTCCATCTTCACCGGGGTCGTCAACGGGTTGACCACGATATCTTGCGCCGGCGGGGCGTAGCGTCTGCGCAGCCAGGCGTAGGTAGGCAGCGCGAGCGCCACGAGCAACGCCGCGCCGACTAGTTTCGACGCCCTGCGGGTGTCGCGGCGCAGCCACATCCACAGCAGCGCCGCTCCGATGAAGCCGGCGGCGGCGTGTACGGCGACGATTCCGTAGTTCGCCTTGACCGCTCCGATCTTCGCCAGCAACAGACCCAGCGCCCCCGCGAACGACAGCACGACCAGGGTGAGCTTCGCTCCCGACCGCAACGATCTAAGCGAGTCGGTGCGGGCCAGCCACAGGCCGGCCAGCAGCGCGGCGCCGAGGGCGATGTGCAACAGAACGTTGCCGACGTAAAAGAGGCTCGCTTTCGGAAAAGCCCAAACCAGTCCGGAATTCACCAGCAGCAGGGCAAAGCCGATCGCTAGGGCGCGATTCAAAGTCATCGTCGATACAGCGGCCTGTTCAGCCGCAATGCGTGACGTTGGACATATTGTTGCAAATACTGGCCGTGCATGCCCGCTGAGGGGAAGCTTTCCGACGCCGGGTACGGATAACTCGACATCTCGTGGAACGGCAGCGGCTCCACCGTGTCGCCGAAGGCCGTGTTGGCCTCGTGCTCCTTCGCCCAGCCGTCGAACAGCAGCAGATAGGCGCGCCGCATTCCGGCGGCGAGCGGCGGCAGGTCGCTGCGGAAGCGCAGGGCCAACTCGTCCCCCGCCCCCATGATCACCATCATGTCGTCGACTTTGCCGAGCAGCGGCTCGACGCCGCCAAAGCGCGTATACAAGCCCGGCGTCGGGTCCCAAGCGGACGTCGGACGCACTTCGGCGTAATTGAAGCTCTCCGGCTGCAGACGTTTCGGGTCGATGATGTTCGCCGAAAAGCCCCGGAAGCGGAGGTCGGCGGACTCCAGCGCCAAGTCGCGGCGCGCGATTTCAGGTTCACTCACGTCGTCGGCGGCGAAGATTTCGTCCCAGTAAACGCACATGTTGGTGAGGATTCTCACTTCGCGCGACTTCGACAGGAATTTGCCGGTCAAATCGACGACCATCGTGCGCGGATTGCCGCCGGGCAGGCCGAGATCTTCGATCACGGTCCGCCATTCGCCGGTCTCGTCCCGCACTTGCAGCACGGGCGGATGCATCCCCTGCCCGCGCGTCTGCGAGCCGGCGACGATCTCGCTCGCCGACGCCCAGTCCACCCAGCCGTTCAGGAACAGCTTCGAATCCTTGTCGCCGCGCAGCCCCGCCAGATCGAGCGTCAAGGCGTGCGGCTCGGCGGTGTTGCGGAACGTCCGCTCGAAGCCGTCGACGTACCGCCGGTCTCGCGAGGTCAGCCGTTCCAGAACGTCCCGTCCGTTCCCGTCGACCGCGCTCCGGGGGCGGACCTTTTGGTCCTCGCCGACGGCGAAAAGCCGGTATTCGAGGAAACGGCGGCGACTTGAACTTCTCGTTCGTGTAGATCTCGACATCGGCTGGGTAGTCGATCGCGAAAAGCTTGATTTGATCGAGGTACGCGACTTCGCGCAGCTCTTCGGTCACGCGCACCTCGAACGAGCCGTCGCGCTCGACGAGTTGCTCGGGCGTCAAGTAGACATATTCGTCGTGGTCGACCGGGAAAAACTCGCCGTCCCCCAGACTCGCCCCGAGCGGCGCCACGCCCAGCACCTCGCTGATGTACTCGAACCGCTTGCCGTTCCAGGTGAAGATCATCGGACAAGATCCCGACAGGCGCGGCTTTTCTTCGTATTGCACCGATTGGCGAACCGGCTGCTCCGACTCGTTCTGGATCAGGCCGTTGGGCCAGGTGATCCGGACGGTGTCGATGCTGTCCTCGCCGCCGAGGCCGACGACGATCGGATAGCCCGCATACAGCCGTTTGGCGTAGAGCATCCCCGCCTTGACCTCGAGCCGCGCTTCGGACGCCGTCTTGCGGCTCTTCACGCCGCTCAAGCCGATGCGAATCCAGGAGTTGTCGACAGCCGTCCGATTGAGCTCGAGCGCCGAGGCCTGGGACAGCGCCGCAACGTCCGTCTTGCCGTCGGCGTCGAAGTCGGCCGCGGCGGCCGCACTCATGGCGGGCAAGCCCTTCGTTTCGACCTTTTCGAACTTCAGGTCGCCCTTGTTCAGCAATGCGCCGTCGGCGGTGACGGCGTCGAGCCATCCGCGGTTCTGGGTGTCGGCCCAGGCCAGCGTTCGCGCGACCGATGGGCCTGCTTTCAAGCGGCCGGTGCGGTCATTGTGCAGGATGAGCGTTTCGCCGGCGGCGGCCGTGACCGCGACGTCGAAGTAGCCGTCGTTGTCGAGATCCACGGCGTCGAGGCGCACCGGCCCCGCGCCCGACTTCGCGCCGTCCACGGCGACGCCCTCGTCATAGCGGCCGAGCTTGCGGTCTTGGTGTACATACACGCCGTCCTCATAGGCGACGACCAGATCGAGGCCGTTGTCCTCGAACAGCTCGACCGCAATCGCCCCCAGGCCGCGCTTGCCCGCGACGAATGGGAAATCAACCGGCTCGAAGCGCGCCGCCAGCGGCTTGATCGGGGGCGTCGGCATATCGCAGGAGCGCGTTCCGCGCCCCGAGGAGGAACAGATCGAGGTCGCCGTCGTGGTCGTAGTCGTGCCACAGGCAAGAGTCGAAATCGCCGGCGGCGACGCTTTGCGGCGGTCCGAACACGCCGGCCGCATTCGCAACCACCGACGCGCCTTTAGCCGAGACGACGCATAAGTCCGGGAAGCCGTCGTTGTCGGGATCTCCGGCGGCGACGCCGGCGGCTCCGGCAAGCGCAGACACTTCCACGGGAGTTCCGGCCGCCGCAAGCAATGAGCCCGAGGACGCGCCCCAGAACAGCGCATCGACCTTCTGATCGGCGTTCGAGTCCAGCGCCAGCACGCCCCGGGGAGCGCCGATTTCGCCCGCCGCACTAGAGGCCTCAAAAGACACCCCGTCAACGACTTGCGCCGGTTCGCCGGGCTCGACTGGGTCATACAGCTCGGAGTAGTAGCTCCAGTCGATGTCCTCGTCCAGGCCCGTCTCGTCCTGCAGCTTCTTGATGCGCTTGAACTCGTCCAGCTCGGTCCGCGCCCGTTCGCGGTCGTCGCGCCGGAACATGTTGTAGAGCTGAAAGTGCGGCGCGGCGAGCGAGGGATCGAGCTTGGCCGACAGCTCGAACTTCTTGATCGCATCCTCGTTGCGGTCGAGCTGCTTATAGAGTTGGCCGAGATTGTACTGGGTCTTCGCGTTGTCGGGCGCGATCTCAGCCATGTGTTCGAGCTGCTCGATCGCATGGTCCGCGTCTCCCAGCTTCTTGTACTCGATGCCGAGGTTGAACCAGGTGTTCGGAATCGACGGATCTTGCTGCTGCGCTTCCGCCAGCAGGGCCATCCCTGCGTCGGCCTTGCCGGCCCGCAGCAGAGCGAGAGCGTAGTTGACCTTTTCACGCGCGGAGCTCGGGTTCAGCTCGAGCGCCTTTTTGAGCGTTTCAACGGCGTTCTCGGCCGAACCGGGGTTCTCGTAGAACGCCTTGCCGAGGTTGCGCAACTGCTGAACTTGTTCCGCGACTTCCGGAGACAGACCTTGCTGCTTGCAAGAAGCCGAGAACAACGCAATAAGGATGGCTGAGAGGGCGACGAATCGCATAACCAAAGGCCCTCATGGTAGCGAGTTTGCGGCCTGTTGTACGAAACCGTTCACCTGTCGAAATCCCGCCAAGGCGCCGCGCGGGTAGGATCAGCGGTCGGGGAGCGAAGCAGCCGGGGATCAGAGCTTGTATCGCAAGAAGGCCCCGGCGCCGCGGAATTTCTCGAGCAGCGCTGCTTCCTCGATGAAGCGCAGCCTGGCGCCGGTCTTCTCCGCGCAGGCCACGATGGAGTCCGCAATGGCGGCGCCGCGGCGCTCGGGATTCTCGAGGTCCTCGACGTTTCGGCCCAATTGCTCGACAAGCCTCCGGGCTGCTTCCTCCGGAATATCGAGGTCCTCGATCGGCGCGGTGAGCAGCACCTCTTCGGCGTGCCCCAGCAGCAGTTCCACCAGCACGGCTACCGGCCCCAACGCCGCAAGGCCGCCCGCGCGATATTCGTTGACCAGCTCGGTTACCCGCTTCTCATCGCTGTCCAAGTCTGCTTCCGAGAGCGCCTCGAGCGCCGTATCCAAAATTTCTTCCTCCGACGACTCGATGTCGAGCCGCAGGTCCGTGTCGATCAGCTCTTGCAACTCGCCCGGCATCGCCTCGCGCAATCGCGGGACGATCAATTCGTCGCCCGCGAGAATGAGGTGGCCGATCGCATCGCGTTCGACAATCTCTTTCAGCTTTTCGACGACTTCTTCAGCATGTTCGTCCCAGGCGTTTTCCGCGCGCCGCTGGTAGCGCCGCTGCGACCAGCCGCCTGGCTTGCTCTTGCCGACCTTCTTGTTGCCGATGACGCGTTCCTCGGTCAGCTTACCGAGGCTCGTGACGAAGATTCGCGCCCGATTCGTGTCGGCGACGACAATCGCGCATCGCGCATACCGCTCCTGAAGCCAAGCCAGCGTGAACAAGTGCGGCTGTGAGTTGACGTAGCCCTCGCTCCGCTCCAGGGGCGCGTCCAAGAGAACGGTCTCGAACAAATTCTCGCCCGAACAGGCGAACACAATCAGCGTCTCCCCTCCGCCCTCGCGGTCCGCGTCGAGGAATTCAAGGATGCGCTCCGCGTCGGCGTCGAAGGCCTTGCGCTCGTCCGAACCCTCGGCGTAGGTCGCCGCGAGATCTTTCAGCTTGCTCTTGGCGAAGATCGTCGAGTCGCCCTGGCCGCGATGGTCGCCGCCCACGTCGAGATACAGGCTGATCACAGGAAACGGAGTCGGCTCGAAGGCCGCCATGCGCGTCAGCAATGGTTCGAGCGGAACGAGCTCTTCCGTCCCAGGTACGATCGCGGCGTCCGGGTTTGCCATGTGCCCGATAGAGGCGCCCCCTAGGCCCGCCGTTACAGTCGGCAAGGTCAGCGGATGAACCGCTGGACGAAGTCTTCGCCCAACCCGCATTCGGCGTAGTGCGCGCGGCACATGTCGATCTTGGTGAAGACGTCCTCGTAGCCGATGTTCTTGCCCCACGGATCGACGTAGTTCATGATGCCGTTCACCTGAAACAACGTGATCATCTCCTTGCAGTCGTCCGGCACGTAGAGGGTGTGCGTTTCGCCCGGCGGCTCATAGACATAGCCGCCCTCCTCGGCGGTCCAGTCGTGCTCCAGGTAGCGCCATTTGCCTTTGAGCACGTAGCCGTGAACCGGCTGCGGATGGCGGTGCCGCGCCAGGATGCCCGACTTTTGCACCTTGAGCAGATTGACCCAGTAGCCCTGGCTGATGCTCAGGCACAAGGGCCGAAACCAGACGCTCTCGGCCTGCGGCACCCAAACGCGATCGTCTTCGGGCAACACGCTGGCAATGACGATCTCGGTCGCCGCGTCCCGCGGGAACGGCAACTGGTAGGGCATGGACTTCTGGTCTTGATGTTTGGCGTCAGCGTCGATCGGCACGGCGGGCTTCTCCGCACGCTAATGTAGCAACACGCCTGCGCCGACCGCCGCGGATTCGGTAGAATCGGCGGTCGAGCGCCTGATGGAGTATCGCTTTGCGGAGTTAGCGGATATCCCTGTGCTTGTCGAAGCGCACGCGCAGTTGCAAATCGACCTGGCGGAGGCGCGGCCCGCGCACCCGGGCGAGCTCGAAAAGCGGTTCTGGACCTGGCTGGGCGGCGATCACCGCATCGTGCTGTTCGAGCGCGACAGCCGCTTGGCGGCCTACGCGCTCTATCTGCCCAAAGAGTCGGCGATCGAGTTGCAGCAATTCTTCGTGCGCCGCGACCTGCGTCCGACCAGCGCCGGGCGCGACGCCTTCCGGCTGCTGCGCAACGAGGTCTGGTCCGGCGCATGCGCGCGTCCACGTCGAAGTCCCGTGGGACGACCCGGCGATGCTCGATTTCTGGCGTTCGCAAGGCTTTCAAGAGAAGCGCGTGCGCTTCGAGCTTCCTGCGAGCTCCAACTCGCCTAGGCCCTAGAAGAACGCTCGCTGGATCGCCCAATACACGCCCACCGCGGCGATCACCGCCGATGCGGGAATCACGACCGCCTTGCGGTAGTACGGCTTGTTCCGCAGCCACCCGACCGCCGCAAAGGCGAGCGCCACAACCGAAAGCTGCCCCAACTCGACTCCGACGTTGAACGACACCAGCGCCGGCACGAACTGCGTGCGCGGCAAGCCTAGTTCCTTCAGCACGCTGGCGAAGCCGAGGCCGTGCAGCAGGCCGAACCCGAACACCACCGCCGGCCGCCAAGCGTGCAGCTTCGAGGTGCAAATGTTCTCGACCGCCACATAGGCGATCGAGGCGGCGATCAGCGACTCCACCAGCCGCGACGGCAACGAAACCACGCCGAACATCGACAACGCCAAGGTGACCGAATGCGCCACCGTGAAGGCCGTGATTTGCAGCAGCAGCGGACGCAGATACGCGCTCAGCAGGAACAATCCCAGCACGAACAGGATGTGGTCCACGCCCTTCGGCAGGATGTGCTCGTAGCCCAGGATCGTGTAGCGCCGCAGCACTTCGCTCGTCGTCATCGTCTGCTCGCCGCCGCCCAGCTTGAACGGCGGGCTGTCTTCGCCGATGTCGAGCGTGTAGCGCGCCGGCTCGGGGGCCGAAGGATCGAAAATCGTCAACTGCACGACCTTGAACGCGCGCGACGCGCCGAAGGTGAACGTCTTCGCGCCGTCCGGGACCTTGCCGACCAGCCGAGCGATCGTGCCCAGCACCGTCGGGATTTCGGCGTTCGTGGCCGCGGGAGTGCCGTACAGCGGGAACCCCACCGGCGGGAATTGCTTTTCGCCGTCGAAGCGGATCCGCAGCAGCCGCACAATCGAGCGCTTGGCCTGGTCGACGGCCGCCTCGAACTCTTCAGGCGACAGCTCGCGCATCCGCTCGGCGACGAGCTTCGAGTCCGTGTCAGGCGGCATGCCCAACGCGAAGGCGTCCGCATCGAGACCGAGGTCGATCTGATACGTCCCGTCGCCGCGGAAAACGACGGCGGCCTCGGTGATCTTGAAGTTGTGGGCGAAGGCGGCTGAAGCCGACAGCAGCAACAACAGCGGCAGGGCGGCGCGCATGACAGCGTAGTATCGCAAGGTCGCCCCGCTTAGCCTTTGCCGGGACGCGAGGTAGTGTTGCGCCAGAAAGGCGTCCCACATCGAGTCGCTGAAGATCGCGCGCTGCAGCAGCAACGCCTTGGCCGAGGCCGTCACCGTGTAGCGCGCCTTGGGCGAGCGCGCTTCCAAAGCCTTCTCGATCACCCGCGCGACATCGTCCGGCTCGCCCCCGAGCTTGGCGAGTACGCCCTTCGTGTACGCGTCCCGAGTCGCCTCGGCCACTCTACGCATGAACCCGACGTACGGGCTGTCGGGCGATTGTCCGGGCAGCCCGCCCACGGCGGTCTTGTCGAACTGCGTGCGAATGATGCCCGGCTCGATGAGGATCACGTCGATCCCGAAGCCGCGCACCTCGAAGCGCAACGCGTCGCTGATCGACTCGATCGCATGCTTGGTCGCGTGGTAGAACCCGCCGCCGGGGAAGGTCAGCTTGCCGCCCATCGAGCTGAGGTTCACGATCTTGCCCCGGCCCTGCTCGCGCATCTTCGGCAGGACGAGCTGAGTGAGGCGTACGAGGCCAAAAACGTTCGTCTCGAACTGCTTACGCACCAGCTCGAGCGGCGTCTCTTCGATCGTTCCGGACTGGCTGTAGCCGGCGTTGTTGATCAGGACGCCGACGGCGCCGTGATCGCGTTCGACTTCCGCCACGGCGGCGCGCATCGAGGCCTCGTCGGTCACGTCGAGCTCGAGCGCGCGGCAACCGGCGTCGACGAGCTCGCGTAGGTCTTCGACCCTGCGAGCGGTGGCGTAGACAAGCCGATCCCCGCGCACCAACCGCAGGGCCGTCGCCCGACCGATTCCGCTCGAGCAGCCGGTAATCAGCACAGCGCGGGAAGACATACCGCTATTGTGCCGAACGCGCTTTTGGAAGAACCGGGGAATCTCAGACCGAGCGGAAACCTTCTTGCAGATCCGCGCCCGACTTGGCCGCTTTGGCCTTGGCCGTCGCAGCGGCGGGCGCGGCCTGCGGGTTCTGCCCGATGCGCTCGGTTTCTTGCCAGGTGTGAACCACGCGGTGAATCACGGTCAAGTTCGAGAGGATCGCGATCACCCACAGCACCGGCGCGACGCGGTTGGCCAGCGTCCCGATAATGATCAGCACGATGCGCTCCGGGCGCTCCAGGAAGCCGACCTTGCACTTGGGAATCTCGTTCTCGGCGCGCGCTCGCGAGTAGCTCACCATCACTGAGCCGGTCATCGCGACCGCCGTCAGCACGATGTAGCCGAACTGGTTGATGCGCGCGTAGTAGACCAACAAGCCCATCAGCAGGATCAGGTCGGAGTAGCGGTCGATAATCGAGTCGAGAAAGCCCCCGAAGCGGGTCACGCGGCCGCTCAGCCGCGCGATCGGGCCGTCGACCAAATCGAAGATGGCGGCCAGAAGAACCACTAAGCCGGCTTTCGTGAACTCGCCGCGCGCCAACATCCACGCCGCGGCGCCGTTGATCAGCAGCCCGAGGCAAGTGAAGACGTTGGGATGGATGCGGGTGACGGAGAGCAGCTTCACAAGGCCGCTCAAGATTCGGCTGCAAACGGCGCCGATCGCCCCGGAAAAGGTCATTAGCGTCTCTAAAATCGCGTCGAGGCTATGCCTTGACCCTGTCGTGGATCGTCGTAAAGCTTATCACTTCCATCTCTTTGCGGCCGCCGGGAGTGTCGATCTCGATGACGTCGCCGTCTTGCTTCGATATCAGAGCGCGTCCGATCGGCGATGTCGTCGAGATCTTCCCGTTCGGAACATCGGAGTCTTCCGACGCGACCAGCTCGTACTCGATCTCTTTCTCCGCGACCATATCATAAACCCGGACCGTTGACCCCAGTCCGATTGCATCGTTACGGATTTTTGTGAAATCGATCATCCGCAACTCGCCCAACCGCTTGGTGATGCGCCCCAGTTGAGCGCTGACCAGATCCTGCCGCTCCTTCGCCGCGGCGTACTCGGCGTTCTCGCTCAAGTCGCCCAGCTCCCTGGCGCGTTGAATCTCTTTGGGCAGCTCGTTCTTGAGCTCATATTCGAGCTTGCGTTTCTCTTCTTCGAGTCTGCGTACGAATTCCGGAACCATTGGCGCTTTCCTGAGGGCGGGTATGAAAAGACCGGCCCCACGGGACCGGTTTGGACTCTATTATACCTCCCGCCAAACCTCCTCGCCCCGGTTCTCCTGCGTTTCGGCGGCGAGCGGCGCTCTTGCCGGTAACAAGCCCCGCAAGCGGCGCCGGCGGCGGCGAGATGACGTCGCGCCGTCATCTTTGGGCGGCGTTGTGGGAACCTGGGCCGGTTCGGTTCCGTATGTCCGTCCAAGGACCGCTCGACATGCATCAACTCCTTCGCGACATCCGTTACGGAGTCCGCGCGTTGGCGCGCGACAAGGTATTCTCCGCGACCGTCATTGCGACTCTGGCGGTTTGCATCGCGGCCAACACCGCCACGTTCAGCATCGTCAACTCGGTCCTGCTGCGGCCGTTGCCGGTCCCCGAGTCCGAATCGATTCTGCTGATGGCGAACAGCTACCCGGGCGCCGGCGTGGGCGACCTCAAGCTGAGCGCGGCGGGCGACTACTACGACCGCCTGCGAGACGTCACGGTCTTCTCGGAACAAGCGATGTTCTCAATGGGCGGCCAGACCGTCGAGATCGGCGGGACGCCCCAGCGAATCGAGGCCATGAACGCCACGCCGTCGCTGTTCCGCTTGCTGCGCATACCGCCGGCGCTGGGCCGCACTTTCGACGACGAAGAGGGCGAGATCGGCGCGGAGCGCAAAGTCATCCTCAGCTATGGTCTCTGGCGCCAGCTCTACGGCGGCGACCCCGCCGCCGTCGGACGCGACCTGCGGCTGAGCGGGCGGCAGTACACGGTCGTCGGCGTGATGCCCGCCGACTTCAGCTTCGTCAATCCCGCCGTCAAACTCTGGACGCCATTGGCCTTTTCGGCCGAGCTGAAGCAGACCCATCACAGCAACAACTGGTACAACATCGGACGCCTCAAACCCGGCGCGACGATCCAGCAAGCTCAAACGCAGGTCGACGCCCTCAACGCCGCCAATCTCGAAAAGATGCCGCAAATGCAAGCAAGCCCTGATCGACGCGGGCTTCCACACTGTTGTCATGCCGCTGCAAGAGATGCTGGTCGGCGACGCCAGAAGCACCCTTTACTTGCTCTGGGGCGGCGCCGTCTTCGTGCTTCTGATCGGGGCGCTCAACGTCGCGAATCTGGCGCTCGTCCGGATGACCCTCAAACGCAAGGAATTGGCGACGCGGCAAGCCTTGGGAGCGCGCGGCTCGCAGGCTATGCGGCAGTTCATCATCGAGAACCTGCTGGCGGCGCTGGCGGGCGGAGTCGCCGGCGTCGGTCTCGGCGCGGGCTTGCTGCGCGCTCTGCAACGCTTCGGACTCGAGCAACTTCCGCGCGCCTCCGAAATCCGAATGGACGCCTCGGTCGTTCTGGTCGCCATGGCGATGGCCGCGATTGTGGGTCTGTTAATCGGCTGCGCCCCGCTCGCCCAAGCCTTCCGCATCAACCTGAGCCGGGCGCTGCACGACGACAGCCGCGGCGGCACCAGCAGCCGCGCAACCAACCGCCTGCGCCAGACTCTCGTAGCGGCGCAGATCGGCTTCGCCTTCGTGCTTCTGCTCGGCGCCGGTCTGCTGTTCGCAAGCCTGCGCGAACTGCTTCATGTCAACCCCGGATTCCGCACCGACCATGTGCTCACGATGTCCACCCGAGCGTCCTCGGCGACGTACAAGGCAGACAACGAACAGCGCGACCTCATGCGGCGATCCTTGGCGGCCATTCGCGCCATTCCGGGAGTCGAAGCGGCCGGCGCCACCACCTCCATCCCGTTCGGCAGCGATAACAGCGACAGCGTCATCTTCGCCGAGGGCTACCAGATGAAACCCGGCGAATCGGTCATCTCCCCGCGGCAGATCAGGGCGACGCCGGGCTACTTCGAAGCGATGGAGATTCCGCTTATTCGCGGCCGCTATTTCACCGACGCCGACGATGAAGCGGCGACTCCGGCCATCATCGTCGACGAACGCCTCGCCCAGCGCTTCTGGCCCGACCAAGATCCCATCGGCCGGCGCATGTATCAGCCCGAGGGCGTGGACGACATCTTCAAGGTCGACGAAAACACGCGCTGGCTCACCGTCGTCGGAGTTGTCCGGCATGTCAACCATGACGACCTCGCCGGCTCGGGAACTCCCGTCGGCGCGTACTACTTTCCGCTCGCGCAATCTCCGGTTCTCTCGTTCACCTTCGCGGTCAAAACCGCCGGAGAGCCGACCGCCGTAGCGAGCGCCGTGCGGAAGGAGATGGCGCGCATCGATCCCGAGCTCGCGCTGTTCGACATTCAGACCATGGCCGAGCGGGCGGAGCTGACGCTGTCCTCTCGCCGCACCGCGATGACGCTTGGCGATGGGCTTCGGCGGCGTCGCGCTGTTCCTGTCCGCCATCGGCATCTACGGCCTGCTGGCCTACTATGTCACGCAGCGCCGGCGCGAGATCGGCATTCGCGTGGCGCTCGGCAGCACGACCGGCAAAGTCGTCAAGCTGGTGCTGCGCGAAGGCCTGCTGCTGGCCGGCGCCGGCCTCATCCTCGGCATCGGCGGCGCAATCGCGCTGCGCAATGTGATGGCTCACGAGCTGTTCGGCGTGAGCGCCCTCGATCCGCTGGTGATCGGCGGCGTCGCCGTGCTGCTAGCGGCCGTTGTCGCCGCCGCCTCCGCGCTTCCCGCCCGGCGCGCCGGCCGCATCGACCCGGTCCGCGCGATCAACTGCGAATGATTACCGCGGCGCCGAAACGGCCAGGTCGCCCAGCAAACCGGCGAGAAGGTCGTCGTCGGGGTAGGGGTGCCCCACGTGCTGCCGGAAGCCCTCGGCGTAGTCGACGCCCATCCGACTCCCCATCTCCGCCGCCCACTTTTTCATCTCCTCGATGTAGTGGTCCATGCCGTGCTGCGCGCGCAGCCACTCGCGCTGGCTCTCGTGGCAAGCCAGCATGTCGGCCTTCAAGCCGATCACGCTCGAGACGTCGACGAACACGCTGAACTCCGCCGACTTGCCGAAAATGTCGACGCCTTCGGCGGGAGACACGTAGTAGAGATGCGGAATCGCCTTCACGGACCCGGCGGCCGGGCGCCGCCCCGTATCGAAGTTCGGCGCCGGCGCCGCGAAGCAGGCCGCTCGCGTCACCAGACTCGTCTGCTCGTGGTCGGCCATATAGTCGTGCGGCGGATGCGTGAAGACCACGTCCGGCGCCGTTTCCCGCAACAGCTCGACCGCCGCTTCGAGCGTCGGCCCGTCGTAGAACACGCGGAGGTCGCGACGATCGAGGCAGTGATACTCGGCGCGAACCTTCGCCGCGCCGTCGGCGGCCTCTTTGCGTCGGATGCCCGCGATCTCCGACGGCGAATGCTCGCGAGACCCGCAATCGCCGGGCGTCATCGAGGCGATGTGGACGTCCCAGCCTCTCTCCTGCAACAACGCCAACGTGCCGCCGCAAAAAATCTCGGCGTCGTCGGGATGAGCCATTAACGACAGGGCGCGCATGAGCGATAGCTTATCGCGCGGGAGCTCCGATCTCGACCATCGCCTCGACCCACTGCTTCAGCGTGCGCCCCGCGAAGTCCACATCCGCGGTCACGATCTTTAATCCCGAAGCATCGGGCGGAATCTCGAGTTCGAACGAGGCGCGCTGCTCCGTCAATGGCGCTACCGTGAATTCGAAGGGAGCGGGCTGCTTCCATCCTTTGGGAACGTTGGGCGTGATGCGAACCGTCTTCGGCTCGCTCGCATGATTGAAGACGACCGCCCACATCTCGACCTTGTCGCCCGCAGCCGGCGTAACGCCGTACGGGTAGAGCCGCACCCACTGCTCGTCGAGCCCGAAATTCGGGTCCTCCCAAGGAACCAGCTCCGCGACGGCTTGCCGCTTCGCCTCCAGAGTCTGTTCCATCACGTCGAGTTGCTCGGGCCCGTATCGAAACGTCGGCTCGATATGCTGGTTCACAAGCCAAAACTTGGGATCGCTCTCGCGGATGATCTTGATGCAGCGGTAGTGCCCCCAGCCGGGGTGCAAGAAGTGCCGATTCAGCAGGCAGTAGTCGTCCAACCCCGACGGGCTGAACGAGTCGCCGACGAAGAAGAACTTCTCGCCGTCCTTGCGCTCGAGCTTGAGCCCGCCGTGATAGATCGCCTGGCCCGGGAAGTACGTGTAGGTGAACGAATACTCGTGCCAGTCCATCTTCTCGCCTTCCTTGAAGGCGCGAATATCGCGAATCGGCCGATCCGTCTCGGCGGGCATGTGATAGGCGGCCGGCCGCTCGAGAATATCCACCGTCTCCGGCCCGGCGTACACCGGGGCGCGGTACTTCTCGGCCATCGCCTGCACGCGATCGGTATGGTCGTCGTGGTAGTGCGTGACGAAGATGCCTTCGAGCGTGGTGAAGACGCCGCGCTTGCGCAGCTCTTCGATCTGCTCCATCACCTGATCGGTGCCGCAGTCGATCAAGAACGCCGGACCGTCGTCGGAGACGATCAGCCGCGACGTGTTGAACTTGTGCATCCAGCGCGGCGGAATCTCGCGTAGCTCGTTGGCCATCGGCATCCACTCGGGCTCGACATCGCTGAGCACCCGCCGCGCGCGCAGCTTCAAGTTGTCGTCGCCCCAATACCAACGCAGGGCGTCGGTGCGGTAATAGTTGCGAAACAGCTCCTGCAGCCGCGCGATGAGTTGGCCGATCGCTTCCTGCGGATCGTTGATGATCGGGCCGCGCGCCGGCACGATCACGTCGGGCTTGCGCACTGCCAGCTCGCGCAGGCTGTTGATGACGTTCGCCGCCCGCGCCGCGTAGCCGTGGTAGCCGCGCACGTTGGCTTCCGGGATGGCGTCTTGCAGGCTGTAGAGGTCGAAGATTTTCCCGCCGTCGTAGATCAAATCGCCGGTCACGGCGATGCGCTTGCCCCCGCGCTCGAACAGGTACGACACCGACCCGCGCGTGTACCCCGACGTATCGAGCACCTCGACGCTCAAGTCGCTCCCGAACTGCAGCGTCTGCCCGCCGCGAACTTCCTGCTTGAGCTCCAGCGGCGCGGTCAATACCTTGGTCGACTGCTGCGCGTAATCATGGAAGCGCGCCGTACGGAAGCCTTCCCAATAGGCTTGCGGCTCCTCGAACAGCTCGCGCTCGCTCGCCGGCCCATAGGTCTCCGCGCCGGCGTCAGCCTGCGGACGTCCCGCCCACACGACGTCGCGACGATGATGCGTGAACAGCACCGCATCGGCCGGCGCGCCCGAGGGATCGCCGTAGAACACGACCCGCGAACCGCCGGCGGCGACCGCGAGGGTGTTCACGGGCCCGGCGGTGAACCGCACGCCCGAGACGATCTCGTCCCCGGACCCGCCTCCGCCGCAACCCGATAAGACCAACGAACCGGCGACGAGCGCCCAGAAGGCAGCTTTCATAGCTGGAAGTTACGATCTCGCACGGCGTGACGGAATAGCAAGAGGTATAGCAAGACGAAGGCTGGATATACTGTCTGGAGTCCCGGACCGCCATGCCGCCGTCGTCCCGGGTCTTTCCAGAACAGCCCGCGCACCTCGCGATGCGCTCTTGGTTCGTGTTCTTGAACAGGTGAACCCTTTTTGATTGTTCGATTTATCGCTATCGCTCTCAGCCTCTGCGCGCTGGCCGCGGCGGGCGAGAGCGAACGCACGCCCGCTCCGGCCGCAGCGCTCGAGACGGCCGCTCCCGCCGCTCCCGAAACCGCGGCGGACGAACCGGCGGTTCCGGTCGCCAAGCGTGAGGAAATCAACGTCCTCGGCGTCGCCGACACCGAGAAGGGCGAAAGCCGCCGCAATGAGAACGTCCAGTTCAACCTAATCGACAACAACGCCGCCAAAGAGCTTGCGATCCGGCTCGGGACGAGCGCGACGGTCGTCGAGGAGTTCGAGGCCGACAAGAACTACTTCGGCTCCGAATTCGGCAAGGCCCCGGTGGGTGAGATCCATCTGACGCCGGCTTCGGGTTCGGACCTGCACGGGCAGTTTTACTACCGCCACCTCAACAGCGTGACGAGCGCCCGCGCGTTCTTTCAGGTCGGCGGCGTCAGGCCCGCCCACGAGAACGGCTACGGCGCGACCGTGACGACCAGCCTTTGGGACAGCGCTTTCCTCACGGTCAAAGCGAGTCAGAGAGCGATTCGCGGCAACGTCAACGGCAACGTCCTCGTGCCCCTGCCCGAGGAGCGCACGCCGCTGGCGACCGACCCCGCAACGCGCGACATCGTCACCACGCTGCTCTCCGTTTTTCCCGACGAGCCGCCCAACCGGCCCGACATCAACCCGCGGATGCTCAACACGAACTCGCCGCAGAGCATCGACGACGACGTGCTCGGCGCGAAGCTCGACCAGCAGTTCGGCGAGAACAATCACCTCGCCGTGGACTATTCGTTTTTCCTGCAGTTCGTCGATGCATTCCAGCTCGTCCGCCTGCAGAACCCGGACACCACCACGCGCAACCACAAGGCGCGCATCACTTACACACGTACGATCTCGCCGTCCACGGTCTTTGACGCCACCGTGGGCTACGAGCGCATCGGCTCCCTGCTCACTCAAGAAAGCTTTCCGCTCCAAGAAGCGGTCTTCGTCAGCTCGGCGCTCGAGTCCTACGGCAACGGCTCGTTCATTCCCATCGACCGTTCGACGAACAATTTTCGCTACGCGGCCCAGGTCCGCAGCCAAATCGGGCGCCACTCCACCATGTGGGGCGGCCGCATGTATCGTTCACAAATCAATGGCACGGAACCCGACAGCCATCGCGGCGTGTTCTCGTTCAACAGCGCCTTCGGCAATGACGCCGTCACCAACCTGCGGCTCGGCCGGCCCACCGCCTACTACAAGTCGTTCGGCGACGTTCACCGCGGCTTCCGCAATTGGAGCGGCGGCCTGTTCGCCGGCGACCGCTGGCAAGTCTCCGACGCTCTCACGCTGAGCTACGGCCTGCGCTGGGGCTTTGTCGGCCGCGCCACCGAGGTGAACGACATCAACGTCGTGCCGTACGACGACGACCTCAACAACTTCGCGCCCAGCTTCGGCTTCGCCTGGCGCGCGCCCAAGAAACTCGGCGTGATCCGCGGCGCCTTCGGGCTGCACTACGGACACATCTTCGACATCACCTACATGCAGGTGCGCTACAACGCGCCGCAGAGCGTGAAGATCGTCGTCCAACAGCCCGACATCACCGACCCCGACGCGGGCATCGACCAGGCCGATCTCGCCAACGTGCGGGGCCTGCTCTACGACCTCGACCCGAACCTCGTTTCTCCCTACTCGATGCAGTACAACTTGAGCTGGGAGCGCGAGTTCGCCGGCGCCTGGACGTTGAACCTCGGCTACGTCGGCAGCCGTTCCCCGAAGCTGCTGAGCCAGTGGTACCTCAACCGCGCCGTCTATGTTCCCGGCATCGAGAACACGCTGGGCAACGTCAACGACCGCCGGCCCGACCAGTCGCTCCTCGAGCGCCGCCTCGTCATCAACGGCTCGCGCGGCTACTTCGACGCCGCCAAGGTCGTGGTCCGCGCGCCGCGCTGGCGCAGCTTCAGCTTCGAGGCCTCCTACTGGTTCAGCAAGCTGATGGACCTCGGCGCGGACTATCAGAACACCGCGGCGCAGGATGACTCCTTCCGCAGCCGCAGCCAGCAGGAAAGTCCCGTTCATCCCGATATGAAGGCCCTGAGCCGCTTCGACCAGCCGCACGCCTTCTTGCTCAACCTGTCGTACGACACGCCGGCGCTCGCGGACGCGCCGCGCTGGGTCAGCAGTCTGGCGGGCGGCTGGACGCTCTCGACCGTCACGCTGCTCAAGTCCGGGACGCCCTTCACCATCGAGACCGGCTCCGACGCGCCCGGCTTCGGCAACGTGGACGGCACCATGGGGGACCGCCCGATGCTGCTCGACACCTCGATTCTCGGCAACACGGTCGGCCACCCGGACGAAGTCCTGGAAAAGCTTCCCCGCTCGGCCTTCGGCTTCATCGATCCGGGCGGCGCCGGCACGCTCGGACGCTACGTCTTCCGGAAAGGCCCGATCCGCAACGTCAACTTCTCGCTTTCGCGCCGCTGGGCCGTGCGGGGGGATTCGTGGATCCGCTTCAGCGCCGACTCGGTCAACTTTTTCAACACGCCGCAGTTCGCGGAACCGGGTCTGCGGTTGTCCGACCCGAACTTCGGCGCCATCACCAACACGCTCAACGAAGGCCGCACGATGCGTTTCTCGCTGGAGGCCGGCTTCTAGTCCCGCCGCCGGGGGTCGGCACGCTACAATATTGCTCTTACCCCACGCAGGGGTGGGAGCAGCCCATCCAGGGCGCTCCCGACATGCGCCATCCCCAAGAGGAAGAATCAACGGAACAGGTGAGCGGTGAACAATGAGCCGCCGCCTCCACGGTCGCGGCTCACTGTTCACAGCTCACGGTTCAAACGAACAAACGGAGTTCTAGCCAAGATGCCCAAACATATTTACGGCTTCGGCGGAGGCACGGCCGAAGGCGACCGCAGCATGCGCGACACCCTCGGCGGAAAAGGCGCCAACCTGGCCGAAATGTCCCGCGCCGGAATCCCCGTACCGCCGGGTTTCACCATCGCGACCGACGTCTGCAACATGTACTTCGACGCAGGCAACAAGACCCCCGATGAGATCGAAAAGGAGATGGCCGAGCACCTCGATAAGGTCGAGAAGCTCACCGGCATGAAGTTCGGCGACAACGAGAACCCGCTGCTGCTCAGCGTGCGTTCCGGCGCCAAGTTCTCCATGCCCGGCATGATGGACACCATCCTCAACCTCGGCCTCAACGACACTTCGGTCCAGGGCCTCGACTCGAAGTCCGAGAACCCGCGCTTCGCCCGCGACAGCTACCGCCGCTTTATCCAGATGTTCGGCGACGTCGTGCTCGACGTCCCCAAGCACGACTTCGAAGAGCTGCTCGGCGAAATCAAGGAAAAGAAAGGCAAGAAGCTCGACACCGAGATGAGCGCCGACGACTGGGACGACGTCATCGAGGAGTATAAGAAGCTCGTCGTCGACCGCAAAGGCGAGTCGTTCCCGCAGGACCCGCTGGTGCAGCTCAAGATGGCTCGCGACGCCGTCTTCCGGTCGTGGAACACGCCGCGCGCCAAGCACTACCGCCGTATGAACGACATCCCCGACTCGATCGGCACCGCCGTCAACGTCCAGACGATGGTCTTCGGCAACCTCGGCGAAACATCCGCCACCGGCGTTGGCTTCACGCGCAACCCCGCCACCGGCGAGAACAAGTTCTACGGCGAGTTCCTCACGAACGCCCAGGGCGAAGACGTGGTCGCGGGCATCCGCACGCCGCGCCCCATCGAGCAGCTCAAAGACGTGTTGCCCGAAGCCTACCAGCAGCTTCGCGACATCACCGCCAGCCTCGAGCAGCACTACAAGGACGTGCAGGACTTCGAGTTCACCATCCAGGACAAGAAGCTCTACATGCTCCAAACGCGCAGCGGCAAGCGCACGGGCCCGGCCGCCGTTCGTATCGCCGTGGAGATGGCCAAAGAAGGGCTGATCGACAAGAAGACGGCCGTCATGCGCGTCGAGCCGAATCAGCTCGACCAGTTGCTGCATCCCGTCCTCGACGAGGCTTCCAAGAACAGCCTGACCAAGCTCACCACCGCCCTGCCCGCCTCGCCCGGCGCGGCCGTCGGCAAGATCGTCTTCACCGCCGATCATGCCGTCGAAGAAGCCGAAAAGGGCGAAGCCGTCATCCTCGTGCGCTCGGAGACGACGCCCGACGACATCCACGGCATGGAAGTCGCCAAGGGCATTCTGACCTCGCGCGGCGGTATGACGTCGCACGCCGCCGTCGTCGCGCGCGGCATGGGCGCGCCCTGCGTCGCCGGCGCCGAAGAGATTCAGGTCAGCTACAAGAACAAGCAAATCTCCGTCAACGGCCAGTCGCTCAAGGAAGGGGACTGGATCTCGCTCGACGGCTCGACCGGCGAAGTCTTCGCCGGCCAGGCCAAGACCGTCGACCCCGACACCGAGTCGGGAGACCTGGCGGAGTTCATGACCTGGGTCGACGAGTTCCGGACCATCGGCGTCCGCACCAACGCGGAGACGCCGCGCGACGCCGCCCAAGCGCGCAAGTTCGGCGCCGAGGGCATTGGCCTCGCCCGCACCGAGCACATGTTCTTCGAGGGCGACCGCATCAAGCACGTCCAGGCGATGATCCTGTCGACCGACGCCAAGGACCGCGAGGCCGCGCTGGCCAAGCTGCTGCCCGAGCAGCGCGACGACTTCTACGAAGTCTTCAAGGTGATGGACGGCTACCCGGTGATCGTGCGGACGCTCGATCCGCCGCTGCACGAGTTCCTGCCCAAGCGCGAAGAGCTGATGGTCGAGGTCGCCGAGGGCAAGCTCAAGGGCGAAGACGTCGCCGACAAGGAAAAGCTGCTGGCGCGCGTCGAGCAGCTCCACGAGTTCAACCCGATGCTCGGCCACCGCGGCTGCCGCCTCGGCATCACCTTCCCCGAGATCACCAAGATGCAGGCGCAGGCGATCTTCGAAGCCGCCGTCAAGTGCGCCAACGAAGGCATCAAGGTCATCCCCGAAGTGATGATCCCGCTGGTCGGCAACGTCAAAGAGCTCGCCGACCAAAAGAAGATCGTCGTCGACACGGCCGAAGAAGTCTTCAAGGCCGCCGGCAAGAGGGTGGAGTACATGGTCGGCACGATGATCGAGGTGCCTCGCGGCGCCCTGACAGCCGACGAGATCGCCAAGGAAGCCGAGTTCTTCAGCTTCGGCACCAACGACCTGACGCAGACGACGTTCGGCTTCAGCCGCGACGACTCGGGCGTCTTCATCAAGGAGTACCTGGCCAAGGGCATCCTCGAGGAAGACCCCTTCCAGGTGCTCGACCAGGAAGGCGTCGGCCAACTCGTCAAGATGGCCGTCGAGAAGGGCCGCAAGACCAACCCGAATCTCGAGGTCGGCATCTGCGGCGAGCATGGCGGCGAACCCAAGTCGGTGAAGTTCTGCGTCAACGTGGGACTAAACTACGTAAGCTGCTCGCCCTTCCGCGTGCCGATCGCAAGACTAGCGGCAGCCCAAGCAGCCATCGAAAACCAAAAGTAAGCGGGAGACGACGCGCCACGCGCGAGCCCGACCAAGCCCCACAGGGGCGTCATATCCCTAGCCCGGGGCGCAAGCCCCGGGTTGATCGCACCCACGAAAGCGCCGCCCGAGGGCACTGCCCTTCGTACCAGTCGCGCCTCGAGCGGTCGATCGCTCTAACCGCGGGCGGGCGCCGCGCCGCAGCGGAGCAAGCCCACGCCCCGGCCGATGTCGCGGTACTCCGTCGTTGACCCGGACAGCAGCCGTCCCCATGCGGCTAAGGCGCGCCGCTCCGGTTTCCGGCGTGCATCGTCGAGAACCACCAGCGCGCCTGGCGCCAGGCGGTCCGCCAAAATCGGTACGGCGGCGGATCGGATGGCCGGGTGGAAGCGCTTCGGCGGCCCGTCGACCAGTAAGACGTCGATGGCTTCGATCGCGTCAATCCAAGCGTCGAGTCGATACCACGGTCCGTCATAGCCGTCCGTCGAGACGGGTTGGAGCGGCGCGTCGAACACCTCGGCGACGTCTTGCAACCCCTCCGCCCGCAACTCCGCGCGCACCCGGGCCGCATAGTCCGGGTCATGCTCGATCGAGACGATCCGACAGTCGAGGCGCTGGGCGCGGATGATGCGGCCGAGAACCAATGTGGACACTCCGGCGCCCAGCTCGACGACGACTTTGGGGCGCCGTGCGAGCAGTTCTTCCACGACGGTCCAGATCAAATCGGGGGTCCCCGCATAGGCCGTGGTGAGTCGCCAGCCGTTCTCGCCGCGCTGCAACTGATCCAGCGTCAATCGAGCTTCGATCCGTTCGGTCGCCGTTTCGATTCGCCGCGATACCAGGTGCAGGGCCAACGCCAGCCCCGCCGTTGCGCCTGCCGCCAGAACGGCCAGAGATAGAACGAGCGAAAACTGGGCGACTCCGGCGGTAATCGCCGCCGCCGCTGCGCCGAGCAATGCCGCGGAGGCCATACGCCGACGGATCATGGGAAAAAGGGCCTCAAGAACACGACAACGCCCATTCTATGGAAAGCGGCGACGACATTTGTATCCCCTGCCCACCCCGAGCGCGCCTTTCGGTAGACTTGGGCCTCGTGAGCGGCTAAAGGCGCGGCAATGAAGATCAAGAGAATCGAGGTGTATCAGGTCGACCTGCCCCTGTACGAGGGCTCCTACAACTGGTCCGGCGGCAAGTCCGTCGCGGTCTTCGACAGCACGATCGTGGCGCTTGAAACGGACTCCGGACTGGCGGGCTTCGGCGAGGTGTGCCCGCTGGGGCCGGCTTATCTTCCCGCCTATGCCGCCGGAGCTCGCGCGGGAATCGCCGAATTGGGTCCCGCCGTCATCGGCATGGACCCCACTCAGCTCGGCGTGCTCAACCGCCGAATGGACGCCGCTCTCAAGGGCCACCCCTACGCCAAGTCGGCCATCGACATCGCCTGCTGGGACATCCTCGGGCAAGTCGCGGGCATGCCGGCGGCCGAAATGCTCGGCGGGCGCTACGGCGACGACGTCATCCTCTACCGGGCGATCTCGCAGGACACGCCGGAAGCGATGGCCGGGCGCGTCGCGGGCTACCGCGCCGAAGGCTATCGCCGCTTCCAGCTCAAGGTCGGCTCTTCGCCCGAAACCGACATCCAACGCATTCGCGCCGTCTCGGCCGTGCTCGAGCCGGGCGACCTGCTTGTGGCCGACGCCAACACCGGCTGGCTCAAGCACGAGGCCATGCGCGTGGTCCGCGCGGTCCGCGACGTCGACGTCTACATCGAGCAGCCGTGCCTGTCTTACGAAGAGTGCCGCTCGATTCGCGAACACACCGACCACCCCTTCGTGCTCGATGAGACGATCGACGGCATCGATACGCTGCTGCGCGCCGCCGCCGACCGCGCAATGGATGTGGTGAACATCAAGATCAGCAAGTTCGGCGGCTTGACCAAGGCGAAGCAGGCTCGCGATCTCTGCGTCTCGCTCGGCGTCGCGATGACTATCGAAGACACCTGGGGCGGCGATATCACCACCGCCGCCATCGCCCACTTGGCGCACAGCACGCCGCCGGAGTTTCTGTTCACCTCGACCGACTTCAACAGCTACGTCACCGTGAGCACGGCCGAGGGCGCCCCGCAACGCCACAACGGCCGCATGGCCGCCTCGACGCAACCGGGACTCGGCGTGACTCCCGCGGATGGACGTGCTGGGCGATCCCGTGATGGTGCTCGAGTAGCCGGGCGGCGGCGCGGCTACCAGTCGATCTGTTGTCCCAGTCCCAGCCGCCGGGCCTCGCGCAACGCGACTTGCGACGCCGCGACGTCTTGCAACGCAAGCCCGACTGACTTGAACAAGGTGATCTGGTCGTCGGAGCCGCGACCCGCCGCGCGCCCTGAGACGAGGTCCCCAATCGCGCAGTGGATGTGGCTACGAGAGATGATCCCCTGCTCGAGCGGTTGGATGATGTCTCCCGCTTCCTCGAGCGCGGCCTCGCGGTCGTCGACAACCAGCAGCGAGCGCGCGACGGTCTCGCCCGGAATTTCGCGGACGTGCGGCTGGTACGAGCCGATGGCGTTGATGTGGGTCCCCGCCTCGACTTCGCCGTCGGCGAAAACGGGATCGACCGCGGTCGTCGCCGTGCAGACGATGTCCGCGCCGCGCAGAGCTTCCGCGCTGGAGGCTGTCGCGGTCACGAGCTTGGGGATCGGCCCCCGGCCGGCCAGTTCGGCGGCGGCAAGCTGCGCTTCTTCGACTTTCGGATTGCAGATGCGTACCTCGTCGATCGAGCGCACGCTAGCACACCGCCTCGACTTGCGTCCGCGCCTGCACGCCGCTGCCGATGACCGCCAGCACGCGACTGTTGGGGCGGGCCAGCAGATCGCTTGCCAAGCCGCACACGGCCGCCGTCCGGATGGCGGTCAACGCGCCGCCGTCCATCACGGCCAACGGTCTCCCGGTGTCCGGCTCCAGGACCAATACCAGGCCGTGGATGGCCGGCAGGTTGCGGGCCTGATTCTGCGGGTAGACCGACACAACCTTGACGGCGACCGCGGCATCGTCTTTGCCCACGATTGCGCCGGGCATCACCAGCGTCACGCCGCCCCCGGCCGAGAGCGCCGAACGCAATGGCGACTGCACCTCTTCTCTCGCAAGCGCGGCGAATGCCGAGCGCATCGCGCCGATCGCGGCCGTCATCGACAGCGCCTCGCGCACATCCTCAGGGCTGAGCAGCAGCACGTCTTCCCTCCAGTCGTCACAGGCTCTCGCCTTGGCGGCGTCAACAGGCGCCGGGTCTCAAAGGCTAGCATTTGATTCGTGCTAACTTGGCCATCGTGCACAAGCAACGGGGCCGGCATCGCGTTGGTTTGGTCCTGGCGCCGGCGCTTGCGAGCGCTTTGATTTTTGGCGCGGCGTTCGCCCCGCAAGCGTCGGCTGAGAAGTCGTGGGACCGCGGGGCGGCGGCGCGCTACCTCGACGCCCGGGCCGCGCAATGGATCGAGGGCTCCAGGGCCCGGCGAAAGCTGCCGACGGCGTGCCTCTCGTGTCACACCGCGGTTCCCTACTTGCTTTCGCGCGCCGCGTTAGGGCAACCCGCGACGCCCGCGCCCGCCGACGAGTTGTTCGCGGACGTCGAGACGCGAGTCGCAAACTGGTCCGACGCGCGAGCCTGGTACGAAGAAGACATCGGAACAGGCAAGTCCTCGCAATCGCGGGGGACCGAATCCGTCATGAACGCCTTGGTCCTCACCTCGCGCGACCGCCGGGCGGGCCGCCCGTTGAGCGACGAAGCAAAGGCGGCGCTCGCCAATATGTGGGCGCAGCAAAACGACGACGGCGCCTGGGCTTGGCTCTACTTCGAGCTCGCGCCCTGGGAGACCGACGGCAGTGACTACTGGGGCGCGGCGCTCGCGGCGGTCGCCGGCATGTCCGTCGCCGACCAAGCGCGGCCGCCCGCTGCATCAGCCGCCAAGCTGAGGACCTATCTGCGGTCCGGAATGACGACCGAGATGAGCCTCCACAACCGGATTGCGCTGCTGTGGGCGGCAAGCGCATGGGACGGCCTGCTATCGAAGACCGAGACGGCGGGGCTGGTGGAGAAAGTCGTCGAGCAACAGGGACCGGCCGGCGGATTTCGGCCACAGAAGGCGCTGCCGTGGAGGCCCGATGGCACGAGCGACGGCTACCTCACGGCATTTGCTGCGTTTGTGCTGCAACTGGTCGAAGATCCCCATGCCGCCCAGGCGAGTGAACGCGCGGTCGGCTGGCTCGCGAACAATCAGCAGCCGGACGGCCGCTGGGACGCCCTCTCGCCCAACAAAGATCGCAGCGACCAAGAAGATTTCAGACGCCTGCTGATGTCGGATGCGGCGACCGGATTCGCCGTCCTTGCCCTAACGTCCCAAGCGCACCCGCCGAATCGCGCGGCCGCCGCCGGTCGCTAGCGCGGCGACGGGCCCGGCTGGGCTATCGCTTCGCGAATCGCTTGTCCTACGGCGACGCGAAGCCTGGGGCGTAGCCAGGGGAAATCAGGACCGGGCGCGGCGGCCTTGTTTCACTTGCTTGGCCAAAGGGCGTTCGTCGCTCTCTATCGGACGCTCGTGCGCCCTTGGTTGCGGCGCTCCTCCCGGTGGCCTAGACTTGGGCGGGGCTGCGGACAACGCACCCTCCGGAGGAACATATCACACATGAGAATCATCAGCCTTTGCTGTCTTTTTTCGCTCGCCGCTACGGCGTTCGGGCAAGTGCGGCCCCTGCACACGCGGGATGTTACGCGGTTGAGCGAGCCCCAAGTGGCGGAGCAGCTCAAACACAGCGACGTCGTTTTCGTGCCGATCGGGTCGGTTGAAACGAACGGCATCCAGCCCTCGGACAGCAACTATACGTCGGCGTTGGGATACGCAATGGCGATGGCGGAAGAGACCGGAGGAGTATATTTCCCGGGGCTGGTGCATTCGTTCCCGGGCACGACGGTCGTCGGCCAGTCGAGCACTTACATGACGCCTTCGCAAGGCGCGGCCTTTCTCAAGATCGTGGCGCGGTCGCTGCTGCGGCAAGGTTTTCGGCGGCAGGTGTACCTGTCGTCGGGGCACGGCCCGGCTCCGATAACGGGCGCGACCCTGGCGCGAGAATTCTACGAGGAGACGCACGTGCCGATCATCTATGTCGAGATGGGAGAACATCTTCAAGCGATCGGGCTCTCGCGTGAAGACATGTCGAAAGCCGTCTACGGCTGCCATCGCATCGCCGGTAGGCTGATCGATCTGCCCGTGCAGGGCGACTTCGGCGACAAAGAATCAAAGCCGGCGGGCCCGGTGGTCGAAGATCGCGGCTTGGCGAAACTGGCCGAGCTGCACTTCACCGGGAGCCTCTCGATGGGATCGTGGATCCCGGACGTGATGGCTCACGGCGGCTCGCGGACTTTGCCGAAGGATGCCGCCGAGCGGGAGGTCTGGGGAAAAGAAGGCGAGGCGCAAGTGCGCGCGGCGGTCAAAAAGATGCGTCTCAACGAAGCGATGGAAGCGTTGAGAGAGCACGACCGATACACGCACGACGTGATTGAAAAGAAGTACGGCGACATGCTGCCGACGATCAGCGATTCGCTGGTGCGCTGATTGCGAGACGCGGCCTTAGGGGAAAGGCGAGGGGCTCGGGTCTAGCCGGTTTCCTTTCCCCTTCGGTCGGAATCGCAGTCGGGCCGTCGAAGGACCCCAACGCGGAACGCTGGACCGGCCGCCCCTTTCCTACTGCTTTCCCATGCCGAAAACAGCGGCGGCGGCGGCGATCGCGCGCTTGGACATCGACTTGCCCCGTGTCGGCTTCGCTTTCAACTGTTCGACCTGCGTGACAAAGTCCCGTGCTCCGGCTTCGGTCAGCTTCACGGGAGCGTCGGCGAAAAAGTCGTTCTGATCGCCCGACAACCCCAACAACGGAGCGAAAGTCTCGAGCAGTCCGGCGTAGGGGCGCCCCGTGATGCGGCCGTCATGATCCTTGTCGACAAAGGGATCGGTGTAAAGAATGAACGCCATTTGCAACGGATGCAGCTCCGGCACGGAGAGCCCGAAGTAGGAGTTGATCGTCTTGATGAACTCGTTGGCGATGACGGCATGGCCGATGTTCGAGGGGTGCACGCCGTCCAGGCTGAAGACCCCTCCCAACATCTTGTTCCGCAGGGTGATCCCGAAGAGCGGATAGCCGTTCGCCTCGATCTGGTCGAACAGTGAAGCAAGGTCGACGACCGGGGCCCCGATCGCGGCCGCGTCCTTCGCGATGATGCCGTTAAAGGTATCGATGCGGTTTTGGATCGTCGCGACCTCCGTCGGATCCAGAACCAGACTCGGGTCGCTCAGCACGCTCGCGTCGACCAGTTTCAGTCTCAAGGCGGTCGCGATGACCAAAGACGTCCTGTAGCCCGGCGGCAGACCGAAGTCCGACCCGGCATAGGCAGCCAGATCGGCGGGGTCCATGGTGAAGGCGATGTTGGTCAAATTGGGGATGTTCGCAAACACCACGCGCTTGCTGGCGGCCCCAACCCTCCTCGAGAGCTCGGCGAAGTCCGCTTCGAACTGGCTCACTGGCGTCAATTGCGAGGCGTCCAGGCGGTCATAGGCCAGAATCGCGGAGAGGGCGTCATCGGAGCCGATCCAGCAGAGCGTGAGGTCCGGAGACAGCGACTCGATGATTTCAACCTGACTTCCGGAATACGGCGACAGGACCAAATCCGATTCGGAATCAAGCGGCGCGGTGGGGCGCTCTCGCAAGGCGTCCGCGAGCTTGGCGCCGCTGAACGCCAGGTCGTGGGTTTTGAGATTCGGATCGAACCGAAAACGTCCGACCGTGCTGAAGACCGTCGCGAACGGATTGCTCAGGATCAGGGGCTGCGGATACGAAGCCCCCATCTGGCCCGCGACGAGATTCGAGTAAACGATTAATTGTGTGGCCCAAGAAGCGTCGGCGGACTGCACCGCCTCGCCTGTACTGTCGCCCAGCGCGACAACCACTTGAGCCGAGGCCCAGGAGGCCGAGGCCAGGATAAGGACCAAAAAACGGGTCATACGCGCTCCCCTCAAAGCGTATGGAACGAGCACCAGCATAACAGCAGCCGCCGCTTGCGGCTCAATCGAAGTCCAAAACGCCGGAAATTCGCCGGATGCGGGCGCCCTCGATCGCGGCGGCTCGAGATGTGCTAAGGTCCGACTGATCCAGCAGCCAGGAGGCGCTCCGTGCGATTTCTTTTCAAAGTCACCATGCCCGTTGAAGCCGGCAATGCCGCCGCGAAAGACGGCTTTGCCGTCATTGCCAAGATTCTCGAACAGCAAAAGCCGGAAGCGGCCTATTTCATCGCCGAGGGCGGCAAGCGTACCGGACTCTTGGTTCTTAACATGGATGATGCGTCGGAGATCCCCAACATCGCCGAGCCCTGGTTCCTGGCATTGAACGCCGCCGTGGAGGTGACGCCGGCGATGGTCCCCGCTGACTTAGAGAAGGCCGGCCCGTTCGTCGCCTCCGCCGTCAAGCAGTTCGGGTAGCCGAGCCGCCGCCGACATTCGTCGAGACTGCTTCACAACAGGTCCGAAGCGCGCCGGTCAACCTGCGCCCTGCGCGCCTCGCGGCGCCCCGCAAGGCGCGTGCCGGGAAGATCGAACAGCACTCTTCGAGAGCCCCTGAAGCGGTCCCGCCTCCTGATACACTGAGCCCTTCATGGCGGATGATCTTGATCGAGCGGGTTCCGCCGGCGGCGAAACGGCCGGCGGCGCCATGATCGATCGCGCCGCATCTCTCGCCGAATCCGAGGGCGTCAAACGCGCCTTTCGCCTGTTTCACGACGAGCGCAAATGGATTGACGAGCGGCACCTGGAAATCTGCCGCGTCCCCGCGCTGACGTTTCGCGAACAGGAGCGGGCCGAGTTCCTCGCCGAGCTGTGGGCCGGGCTCAACGTGCGCTCCTCGATCGACGACGCCGGCAATCTCGTGGCCCCCATCGTCTTCGACCGCAGCCTGCCCTTCACGGCCGTCAGCGCACACCTCGATACGACGATCGCGCCGCGCCTTCCCGACGACATTCGCGCCTCCCGCGACGGCGGACTCGAGGGCCCCGGGGTCACCGACAACGGCGCCGGACTGGCCGCGCTCACCGCCCTGGCGCTCGCCTTCGGTCAAGCGCCGCTCACGGCGCGCCCGCAGCGCAATATCCTGCTCGTCGCCAACGTCGCCGAAGAAGGCGAAGGCAATCTGCACGGCATGAAGTACCTCTGCCGTCACTCGCCGTTCGCCCCGCTGATTCGCGAATACATGATTCTCGACGGCGCATCGCTGACCCACATCACGGCCGAGGCGCTCGGCAGCCGCCGGTTTGAAATCGTCATGCAAGGCAAGGGCGGCCACAGTTGGAACGACTTCGGCCGCGCCAACCCGGTGCACGCCATGGCGCGCGCCGCTTCCCTGCTCTCCGACATCGACCTGCCGCGCTCACCGCGCGCCACCCTGACCGTCGCCACCATCGACGGCGGCCAAGGCGTGAACTCCATCGCCACCGCGGCCCGCGCCAAGGTCGACATCCGCTCACGCAGCGCGCAAGGCATCGACCGCGTCGTGGCGCTTATGGAAGACGCCGTCCGCGCGGCCGTCGAAAGCGAGAACCGGCGCTCCAACGATCGCCTCACCGCCTTCAAGATCCGCGAGATAGGCCACCGTCCGGCCGCCCCGCGTTCGGCCGACAACAGCATGATTCCACGGGTGCAAGCCGTTGATTCGTATCTCGGTATTCGCTCACGCGTCGACTGCGCCTCCACCGACGCCAATGTTCCGCTCGCCGCCGGGCTCCCGGCCGTTGCGATCGGCGCCGGCGGGCGCGGAGGCGACGCTCACGCACCCACCGAGTGGTACCACCCGGAAGGCCGCGTTCTCGGTCTGCAGCGCATCGCCTTAGCTTTGGCCTTGATCCAATCGTGAAAATCTAGACAAACCGTACCCTCGCGGTAGGCTGAGGGTTGGCGAGAGCGAACAAAACGCAAAAACGCGCCTGGATGCGGCGCGTCCTATTCGCGGCGGCGGTCTACAACGTTATTTGCAGTCTCGCGATCGCCGCTTTCCCGCGATTCTGCGTCGCATTGTTGGGCTTCGAGCTTCATGACGCCGCGCTGCTACGCGGTTTCGGATTGTTGCTTGGGGCGCTCGGCGTCGGTTACGGCGTCGCGGCGACAGCTCCCCTGCGGCATTGGTCCGTTGTGCTGATCGGCTTGACGGCCAAAGGGCTCGGATCGTCCCTATTCCTGATCGGCGCCGCCGGTGGCGCCATTCCATGGTCGTCGGCCTGGCCCGCGCTCACCAACGGCCTGATCTGGATCGTCCCCTTCGCGTTCATTCTCGCGACGGCCGCCAAGGCTCACTCCAGCGAAGAAGGCGCTCCCACTCCCGCCCCCCGCGATCGCCTGCTGCTGCGCTACACCGCTCAAGACGGGCTCACGCTCTACGAACACTCGCTCGAACGACCGCTGCTCACCGTCTTCCTGCGCCACGGCGGCTGCACGTTTTACCGCGAAGCGCTGGCCGATCTCTCGAGGCTGCGGCCGGCGATCGAAGCGCGCGGCGCGGGCATCGCGCTGGTGACGATGAGCGAAGAGCCGGAGGCCGCCGAATCCTTCGCCCGCTACGGCCTGAGAGACGTTCCGCGAATCTCCGACCCCGCCTGTGAGCTGTATCGCGCCTTCGGTCTTGCCCGCGGCTCGTGGCGCACCATGTTTTCGCCGGCGGTCTGGAAGCGCGCCTTCCGCGCCGGCATCTTGGAGGGGCGCGGCATCGGCGCGCCTCGAGGCGACACGTTCCGCATGCCCGGCGTCTTCTTGATCCATCAGGGCCTGCCGCTCGAGAGCTACCGCCACTCGAGCCCCGCGGATCGCCCGGATTACTTGGCTCTCGCCTCGTGTGAGCGCTGCGACGTCGCGCCGTTTGGCCGCCGCCTCGCGATCGCGCGATGAGCCAAGCGGCATCCTGGGCGTTAACCGTCAATCTGAGCGCGACCCTGCTGATGACCGGGGTCATCTGGGTCATCCAACTCGTGCACTATCCGCTCTTTGACGCCGTCGACCGCGAAACGTACGCCGACTTCCAGCGGCGCCACGTGACGCGCATCACCTGGGTCGTCGCTCCGCTGATGCTTGTCGAGCTCGCCTCGGCCGTCGCTCTGTGGCGGCTCGCCCCCGCCGCCCTGCGCGGCCCTGCTCTGGCGGGACTCGCTTTGCTCGCCCTCATCTGGGGCTCCACCGTCGTGCTGCAAGGGCGGCAACATGCCGTTCTTTCCAAGGGCTTCGATCGCGCGGTTCACCGCCGGCTGGTTGCGACGAACTGGATTCGCACCGCCGCCTGGTCGGCCCGCGGCGCACTCCTGCTGCGGATCGCCGGCCACGCGCCGGGGTAGTCGTCAGCGGGCCGAATACGGGCCGTATAATGAAAATGCCCATTTTGCAATCGTCGGGCTTCTCGTCTCCTGAGGCTCGACGGAGACGATCAGACAAAAGTCCATGGAAAACGGCCAATCCTCCCCTCGCATCCGACCCGCGGCATTGCTCTCCGCGGGCCTCATCCTCTTCACCCTCGCCATCGGAATCGTGGTCGGCACGCTTGTCTCCGACGGCGCTGGAGCGGCGGACGACGGAACGGCGGCGGCGCCCGACGCCACTCCGCTGGTCATTCCCGACGAACAACCGGTCGAGAATCAGTTCACGCCGATCGTCAAAGCCGTGCGCAGCTCCGTGGTGAATATCCTCGTCGAGGCGACGCCGCGCGAGGAGAGCGCCGTGAGCGAGGGCGGCGGCGGCGAAGGAAAAGAGGGCATGGAAGACTTCTTCCGCCGCTTCTTCGGCATGCCCAACGCTCCCGGCGGCTTCGAAGCTCCCTCTCCCCGCAGGCGGCCCGGCGAAGGCTCCGGCTTCATCGTCGACCCCAAGGGCTACATCATTACGAACAATCACGTCGTGGCCGACGCCGATCGCGTGCGTGTGCGCTTCGCCGGCGAGGACGACTTCTTCGACGCCAAGGTCATCGGAACGGACGAGGAAACCGACCTGGCCGTCATCAAGATCGACGCGAGCCGGCATAAGCTCTCGCCCGCGAAGCTCGGCAATTCCGAGGCGGTGGGCGTCGGGGATTGGGCGATCGCCATCGGCTCGCCGTTCGGCTTTCGCGAGACCGTCACCGTCGGCATCATCAGCGCAAAATCGCGCGAGGTGCAGGGTCCCTCGGCCTACAGCCGGCCCTTTCAGAAGTTCTTCCAGACCGACGCCGCCATCAATCCCGGCAACTCCGGAGGCCCCTTGGTCAACATTCGCGGCGAAGTGATCGGCATCAACACTGCGATCGTCTCGCGCTCGGGCAGTTACGAAGGCCTCGGCTTTGCGCTCCCCTCCAACGTGGCGGTCGAGGTTTACAACCAGATCATCAAGCTTGGCCGCGTCGCGCGCGGCTCCATCGGCATCTCGTTCAATGGCGCCCAGACCGACGCCTTGCTCCGCCAGTACGGCGCCGAGCACGGCGGCGTCTTCGTCACCGGCGTGACCGTCGGCTGGCCGGCCGCCAAGGCCGGCATCAAGGCTGAAGACGTGATCGTCGGCATCGACGACGCGGCCATCACCGACGGCGATCAGCTCATCGACGTAGTCGCCCACAAACCCGTCGGTTCTTCGATTCAGGTCGCTCTGCTGCGCAACGGCGAGCAGATGACTCTGCCGGTCGACATCGCCGACCGCGAAGAGCTGCTCAATGCGACTTACGGCGTCGAAGACGAACCGAAGCCCGCGGAAAGCGGCTCGTCCGACGTCGACCTGGGCATCAAGGTCCGCAACTTGACCGACGCCCGCAAGCAGCAGTTGGACTACGAGGGCGACGAAGGCGTGTTGATCGACGAGGTGACGCCCGCTTCGTTCGCCGAAGACCTCGGCCTGCAGCCCGAAGACGTCATCGTGGCCGTCAATCGCCAGCCGGTGACGACCGTCACCGAGCTGACGAAGCTTCGCGCAGCGATCAAGAGCGGCGACGATGTGGCGTTCAAGATCATGCGCCGCATGCCGAGCGGCTGGACCACGCTCTACTTAGCCGATGTGCTGCCGGCCCATAAAGGCCCGTAGCCTAAGTCTTGACGCCCTGAAACTCGCGCGGCGTGACGCCTCCCCCGGCTGTCACGCCGCGACCTTTTGCGACCACAATCAACGTGCGCCCTAGAATGCGCAGATCCAGCGCGAGATTCCAGCGCTCGGCGTATCGTGCGTCGAGCTCCAGACGCCTCTCCCAGTCGAGGCCGTTGCGCCCGCTCACTTGCGCCCAGCCCGTCATCCCGGGCTTGACCAGGCCGCGGCGGCGCTGGCGGCGCGAATAGCGCGACTGGTAATCGGCGAGCAGCGGCCGCGGCCCGACCAGGCTCATCTCGCCCCGCAGCACATTCCAAAGCTGCGGCAGCTCATCCAAGCTCCAGCGTCGCAGCCAAGCCCCCAGCGGAGTCAGCCGCCGGTCGTCGGGCAGCAGCGCGCCGTTCTGATCGCGGGCGTCCGTCATCGTCCGGAGTTTGTAGAGCGTAAACGGCCTGCCGCGCAGTCCCGCCCGCTGCTGCCGGAATAGGACGGGCGCGCCGATGCGCAGCCGAACCGCCGGCGCCAACGCAACGAGCAACGGCGCCGCGACCGCCAAGCCGCACGAGGCCAAGGCGATGTCGAGCGCGCGCTTCACGATGCGCTGCGCGGGCAGCCGCCGCGCGATCGCGTCATCCAGCAGACGGCGATAGACGGATTCCTTCGCGGCCCAGACCACCGGCGGGCGGTATTGCGCCGTCACGCGGCGCAGCGCCGCCGAACCCATCGCTCTGGCCTTACTTGGGTCTCGCAACAGGCTCCCCACCGCGGCCGCGAGCTCTTCGGGGCTGTCCGGCGCCACGAGCAGGCCGGTTTCGCCGTCGATGACCGCGTCCACCGACCCGGTCGCTCGGGCCGCGACCAGCGGCCGCGCCGCCGCGGCGGCCTCGAGCGCGCAGATCGGAAAGCCTTCCCGCCGCGACGGCAGAGCGACTACGTTCATGCGCTCGTAGTAGGGCGTCGCGTCGTCAACGAACCCGGTCCACTCGATCGCCGGATCGTTCGCGACGCGCTCGCGAATCGGCCAGGCCACTGCATCGCCGTCTTCGAACGATCCCACCAGCAAGAGCCTGAGCTTCGGGAACTCCCGGCGCAACAGATCGAACGCTTCGAGCAGCGTCGCGAACCCCTTGTCACGGGTGAACCGGCCCACGAACCCCAGCACCGGCGGGCCTTGCCGCGGCGGGGCGGTCGAATATCGGCCGACATCCACGCCGTTCGCCGTGCCCGGTCCCGCCACGACGCCGCGCGCAAGACCCAGCGCCCCGCAGGCCCGCGCCGCTTGGAGCAGGCTCGGGCTGACCGCGATCACCTCATGGGCCGCCGCCGCGGCGGCCCGCTCGCCCAGCAGCGCCAATCGGCGCATCCAGCCGCCGAGCGTCTCGAGGCGCAGTCCATGCAAGATATAGACGCGCGCCGGGATCCCCGCAAGCCAGCCGGCGATCCCGCCCAGCAGCCCGGCCTTCGGCGTCCCCGCCTCGACCACCGTCGGCCGCAGCCGCCGCATCAGCCCCCACAGCGCCCACAGCGAATGCAAGTCCCGCCACGGCGCAATCTCACGGCGCATCTCGACGGCGTGTACGCGCACGCCTTCCTCTCGTCCAAACAGCTCGAGGTCAGGCCCCGGGCCGCTGACGACTTCCATCTCGAAGCCCGCCTCGCGCCAATACGCCGCCTGGCCTCGCAGCATGCGTCGCGCCGCCAGCGGTGAGGTCAGCACGAACAGCAATAATGGACGCCGCTCCACAGCCGCTCAATCGACGCCCCGCCCCGCCGGGCTTAGGCCCGCGATTTTTTGGGAAGGAATCCGGGCGCGACCGCGTAAATGATTGTGAGAAGCTTGATGTCGGCCTTGAGCCAAGCGGAAGTGAGCGTCGCCACGAAAGCGCCGGTGGACGAATTCTCCACTCTTGTGGAGCAATACCGCCTGCGCGCCTTCCATTTCGCCCTGCAACTCGTCGGCGACCGCGAGGATGCGATGGACCTGACGCAGGAGGCGTTCATCAAGGTCCACCGCAACTGGCAGCGCCGCGACCCCACGCGACCCTTCGGCCCCTGGTTCTTCACCATCCTGCGGAACCTGGCGATCGATTTGCTGCGCAAGCGGTCCACGCGCAAGGAAGACGCGGTCGAGGAATTTTATCAGGCTTCCCCGCGGCCGGGGCCGCAAGCCCTGGCGGAAAAGAGCGAGGTCCAAGAGAAAGTCTGGTTAGCGATCAATCAACTTTCCGAGGACCAACGCGAGGTCGTCGTGCTGCGCGACCTGCAAGGCTTTTCCTACAAAGAGATCGCGGAAATCATCGGCGAATCGACGACGACGGTCAATTCGCGCTTGCACGACGCCAGAGAGATTCTACGGCGCAAGCTGCGGGGGTATCTCTGATGCAAAACGAACAAGATCGAGAGCGGCGGATGAACGAATTGATCGACGCCTATTTGGACGGCGAACTGACGCAGGCCGACCAGCAACGCGTGCAGATCTATCTCGAAGACACGCCGGCGGCGATGGAGCGTTTTCGCGAGCTGTCTTCGCTCAAGAAGCTGACGTCGTCGCTGGCCTTCGTGCCGCCGCCGGAAGAGCGCATCGCGGAACTGGAGAATGCGATTTCGGTGCAGGCCCCGCGCCGGCTGGGGTTGTTTCTTCTGGTGCTGAGCGTGTTGGGCCTGACGTTATTCGCGGCGTACCACATCGTTCTGACGCCCGGAATTCCGCCGCTGATTATGGGCCTCTACGGAGGCATCATCCTCGGCGGCGCTCTGCTGTTGGGCTCGGTGGGCCGCCAGCGTTGGCTCGAGCTGCCCTACGACCGCTATCGAGGAGTCAAGAAATGATCGTCGTCACCGACAACCGCGTCCACGGCAAACGAGTCGTGAGGACGCTCGGTTTGGTGCGCGGCAACACCGTGAGGGCGCGCCACGTGGGCCACGACATCATGGCGGTGTTCCGAGGTTTGGTCGGCGGCGAGGTGCACGAATACACGAAGCTGCTCTCCGAGAGCCGCGAGCACGCCATCGACCGCATGGTCGAAGACGCCCAGTCGCTCGGCGCGAACGCTGTGATTCAGGTCATGTTTTCGACGTCCTACGTCGCCGCCAACATGGCTGAAATGCTGGCCTACGGCACCGCGGTGATTCTCGAAGACGACGTCTAGGCCGTAGAACCGCGACCCTCGACCCTCGACGCTCATGCGCTCTTTGTCCGTGCGATGTATTCGTCCACGACGGTCGCCAGGACGTCGAGCGGCACGTTGCCGCCGAGCACGACCGCATCGTCGAACGCCCTGAGGTCGTACTTGGGACCGAGCTCCTGCTGGGCGCGGGCGCGCAGGCGGTTGATCTCGCTGTGGCCGACCTTGTAGCCGCAGGCCTGTCCCGGCCAACTGCAATAGCGGTCCACCTCGCTCGCCACTTCCTGCGGGTTCGATCCGTTCACGTCCACGAAGTAGGCGACGGCCTGCTCGCGCGTCCAGCGCTTGGTGTGAAGCCCGGTGTCGACGACGAGCCGACACGCGCGGAAGGCGATCGACTGCAGGTACCCGAGGCGGCCGACCGGAAAGTCGTCGAAGACGCCGAGCTCGTCGGCGAGCTGCTCGGCGTAGAGCCCCCAGCCTTCGGAGTAGGCGTTGAACGCCAGCAGCGTTCGGATCGTCGGCAGCTTGTTGGCGTATTCGCCCTGCCAAACATGCCCCGGGATGGCCTCGTGATGCGCCAGGTCGGGCAGGCTGTACTTGCTGTGCAGCTTGGGCGTCCGCAGATTGATCCAGAACTTCCCCGGAATCGAACCGTCGATGGACCCGGCGCCGCCGTACGCGCCCGGCGCGCCGAGCTCTTCCTCCGGCGGGATTCGCCTCACTTCGAGCCGTCCCCGCACGAGCGTATGGAACGCGCGCGGCAGCTCGGCGCGGATGATGCGCAGGCGCTCCTCGATGAACGCCACGATCTCCTGCCGTCCTTTGTCGCCCGGGGCGAACTGGTAGCGCGGGTCCTCCGCCAGCGCCTGCATGCGATCGCCGATCGAGCCCTGCGTGTAACCCAGGCTCTTCAGGATCGGATCCATGCGGCCGTGCAGGCTCTTCAATTCATCGAGGCCCTGCTGGTGAACCTCGTCGGGCGATAGCGTCGTGGTGGTCGAGGCCTTCAGCGCCCAACGGTAATACTCGTCGCCGTGCGGCCGGGCCCACATGCCGGCGTCGTCGGTCGCGGCGCCGCGCTCCAGTTGCAGCTCGGCGATCTGCCGCTCCAGGGCCGGCGCCACCTGCTGCGCGGCGATGGTCCTGGCTCGCTCCGCCCAGTCGCCGGCGATGCCCTTGGCCTTCGTGCGCCGCTCGATCGACTCGACGAGCCCGCCGCCTTCGCGCGCATTCGCCGCCGAGAGCTGAATCTGCTTCAACGCCTTGTCGATCAGGAACGCGGGAGGCGTCAGGCCCGCCTCGCGCGCCGCCTGGATGCGGCCGAGCTCGCCGTCGAGCTGCACGGGGTACGACTCGAGCCGCGCCAGGTAGGCCTCGGCGTCAGCGCTCGTCTCGATCGGATGCTCGGCGTCGAGGAACCGCGGCACATCGAGATACGCGCCGACATTCTGGATGACGACATAAGGCGTGTTGCGCCAGCCGCCGACGGCGACATCGCCGTACGGCAGAGCGAACCCTTCGAGCGCCGTCGCATAGGCGCTGCGGACCACCTCGACGCTGGTGCGCGTAGCGTCGGGAAGACCGGAGACGTCGACGGCCTTGACGCGGTTGAGGTCTTCCCGGAGCTGCGCGGCGAACTTCTGTTGGCCCTCCGCCGAGCGGTCGGCCAGTTGAGACCGCAGGGCGGCGTGATCGCCCTTGTCGAGCCCGAGCGAAGTGGCCGTCTCGGGGACAAACTGCAACAGATGCTCGGCGGCGGCATCGAGCAGCGCGTCGGCGTCGGCCGGCGCATCACGGTTCGTTCCGCAGGCGGACATCAGCGTTGACAGCGCAGGCGCCGAGAGCGCGGCAAGCGCCTCGCGGCGATTCAGGCGAACGGTACGCAAATAAGTGCTCCAGACCAGGAGAGTATCGCAAACCGATGCAGCCTCCACACCTCCGCCAACGGACGTGCCGCCTCTGCTCTTCGCGCCGTTTTGATGGATACAACCTTGGGCTTCTTCGCCTTGGCTTTCTCGCGTTGCCGGTAGTTCGCCTCCGCTCGACGATGTTGCGGGTAGGCTCAGCATGGTTTTTCCAGTGCCTGGCGCGCCCATCAGGAGGGGGGCAGATTCAAAAGGAAGCTTTTGACGCACGGCAAGCGACAAGAGCGACGGCGCGAGCAGCCAGTCCTTGACGCCGTCCACGAGTGCGATGCACGACCACGCCGAAGCGAAACGTCGTCGGGCAGCCCGCATCGCCGGGCGACACCCGTAGGGGTGTCCAACTTGCTGATCTGCGTCACCAAACCCCAATAGCGCTTGAAAGCGCGCTCCCGTTAGTTTACACTACATATGGAAAGTGGTCAATTGTAAACCAAGGATGCTCCCATGATAGCCGACCGTATAAGACTGGCTAGGAAGAAGGCGGGCCTGTCGCTCCGGGCTCTTTCTGCCGCCATGGATCGGAAAGTTACGGCGCAGGCGATTGGAAAGTACGAACGCAACGAGGATATCCCAAGCTCGGGCGTACTGATCGCACTGGCTCGTGCGCTAGGAGTGTCGCTCGCGTATCTGATGGATACGCAAGGGATCAATCTTTCTGGCGTCGAGTTTCGAAAGAAGGCGAGCACGAGCGGCAGAGACCGCGCTCAAGTCGAGACGGAAGTTCTCGAATGGATCGAGCGCTACCTCCAGATCGAGTTGGCTCTCGAACTCGACAGCGCCCATTGGCAAAGTCCGGTGGCAAAGCCCCGGCGCCTTCGGAGGATCGGCGAAGCCGAGCAACTCGCCCTCGATGTCCGGCGCGCGTGGGAGCTTGGAAACGATCCGATTCCCAACATGACCGAGTTGCTCGAAGAGAAGGGCTTAAAGGTCCTGACCGCTGCTCTACCGAACCGCGTCTCGGGCTTCACCTGCTTGGTTAAGCGCCCCAGAGACCAGCCCGATCTGCCGGTAATCGTGGTCAACAACCAGTTCTCCCTAGAGCGCAGGCGCTTGACGCTTGCTCACGAACTGGCGCACCGGGTGTTCGATACCAATAGCCTCCCCGATAAAGAGGAGGAGAAGGCCGCGACGGCTTTTGCCGGCGCGTTCCTGATGCCGCGGGAGCACCTACTGCGAGAGGTGGGAAAGCACCGCAACGCACTGGGTTACACGGAAATCATTGATCTCAAGCGACTCTACCGCGTGAGCGGCGCAGCGCTCTTGGTACGGCTACGTGAGCTGCATGTCATCAGTAATTCCACCCTGGTGTATGCTTTCCAGACTATCGCGCGCGGCTGGCGTACGCAGGAACCGGAAGAACTCGAGCCGGTCGAACTGCGCGGACAGCGTGAGCGCGCAAGGCGTTTTGAGCGGCTCTGCTACCGTGCCCTTGCGGAAGGGCTCATCTCAATTACTAAGGCTGCTGAACTCTTGCGGCTTCCTGTGCCTGAGGTCGAAGCTGGTTTGAAGGGTCCGCAGAAGCCCGATGAGGATCATCGTCAGTGACAGCAGTTGCTTGATTGATCTCCGGAAGGCATCGCTGCTCGATGTCTTCCTGCAGCTGCCTTACGAGATCCTCATTCCGAACACTCTTTTCGAGGAAGAGCTTCTCAAGTTCACAGTCGTCCAGAAACGAGACTTGCTTCGAGGCGGCCTCAAGGTCATCGACCTGCCCGGTGAACGAGTTGAGCGGGCGCGGGACGTCACGCGCGAAACACCAACGCTCTCGGTCCATGACGGATTCGCGTTTGCGCTTGCCGAATCCCACAGCGGCTGCATCCTGCTGACTGGAGATGCCGCGCTGCGAGCGCTGGCGGAGCAAAGCGCGATCGAGGCCCACGGATTGCTTTGGGTGATAGATCAGCTTCACGGCCACGGGCTTGCCTCGGCGAAAAGGCTGCACGTCGTGCTGAAGGCTCTCATGGAAGACGGCGCTGTACGGTTGCCACGCAAAGAGGTGGCGATCTATATCAGGCGCTACAGCGAGCTTTGAGCAAGCGCGTCGATAGTTTCACCCTCATTGCCTTTCCCTCCAGGGAAAGCTCGCGTGTCCGCAGTCCCCTGCCCTGGGCGTCAGGCGACCCCAGCGCCTGGCTCGGGAGCGCTACGCGCAGACGATTCTAACGCCCGGCAGCACGGCCGTAGTCCGCGAACACAAACGGCCGGCCGCGTCACTCCGCTCACGGAGTCCGCGTCACGGCTCCACGATTCGGCGAGCGCGCTCGAGGGCTTCGTCGAAATCGCCGACGAAGTTGGGCGCTCCGATTTTATCCAGCAGGCCGCTCCGCAAGATCAGTTCCTTGGGCTGGGGCGCGACCGCGGAGAGAATGATCGTCGTCCCTTCCCGCAGCGATCGCTGCACCACGTCTTCCAAGGCGTGCAGGGCGGTGGAGTCCATGACCGGCACGTGACGCATTCGCAGGATGAGAACCTTCGGTCGGCGGGCCTGCTGCACCAGAGTGTCTTTGAAGCGGTCGGCGGCGCCGAAGAAGAACGGGCCGTTGATCTCGAAGACTTCAACGCCTCGGCGGAATCCGTCCCCGCCCGATTCCCCCTTCCTCTCCATCCCCGTTTTCAAGGGAGTCGGTAATGTAGGCGGCCTCGGTCACCTTCGACATGCGCATGATGAACAACAGCGAGGCCAACACGACGCCGACTTGGATCGCGGTGCTCAGGTCGGCGAGAACCGTAAGCGAGAACGTGACGCACAACACGGCGATATCGCTGCGCGTGCTGCGGAAGATCTTCAGAAACAGGTGCCACTCGCTCATGTTGTACGCCACGAGCACCAGGATTCCCGCCAGGCAAGCCATCGGAATTAAGCGCCGCCCACTTGCCGACGAACAGCAAGATCACCAGCAGCGTCAGAGAGTGGACGATGCCCGCGATCGGCGACAGACCGCCGCTCTTGACGTTCGTCGCGGTCCGCGCGATCGCTCCCGTCGCCGGAATGCCGCCGAACAGCGGCGACGCGATGTTCGCGACGCCTTGCGCCACCAGCTCCATGTCAGAGCGGTGACGCCCGCCGATCATGCCGTCGGCGACGACCGCCGACAACAACGACTCGATGCCCGCCAACAACGCGATCGACACGGCCGGCGAGAACAGCTCCCGCATTTCGCTCCAGCCGACGTGCGGAAGGCGAAACGCCGGCAACGCGGTCGGAACCTCCCCGAGGCGCGTCTGAATCGTCTCCACCGGGATTCCCGCCATGTGGACGGCCAGCGATGTCAGTACGATGGCGACAAGCGAGCCGGGCACGACCGAAGAGACGCGGCGCCAATAGATCCCAATGAGCACGGTGACCGCCGCGATCGCCGCGGCTCGTGGGTTGACGTCCCCCAGATGCGCGGCATAGGCGCCCCAACGCTCGATGAAGCCGCCGGGCCATTCCAGCGCGGGGAGCCCCAGCGCGTCAGGAACCTGCGTCGAGAAAATCAACAGTGCGATTCCGGAGGTGAAGCCGACCGTCACCGGGTAAGGGATGAAGCGGATGGCGCCGCCGAGTCCCGTCGCTCCCATGGCGATCAGCAGGACACCGGCCATGATCGTGGCGACCGCCAAACCGTCGTAGCCGTGCTGGCGCACGATCTCGAACACCAGCACGACGAAGGCGCCGGTAGGGCCGCCGATCTGAACCCGGCTGCCGCCCAACGCGGAGATCAAGAAGCCCGCCACGATCGCCGTGTAGAGCCCCTGTTCCGGCCGCACGCCGGAAGCGATCGCCAGCGCAATGGAAAGCGGCAGCGCGACGATTCCAACGATGACGCCGGCGGTGAAGTCACGACGGAAGGCCGCGGCCGTATAGCCCTCGCGCAGGACTGTCAGGAGTTTGGGCTGCATGGCAGTGCGGCGGCGCTCGAGGAGCGGCGCTCTAGCTCAGGCGGCGGCGTCGCGAAGCGCCTGGCAGGGACGGCCGGCGCGAGACGGGCTCGCGCGGCGCGCCCTTCCCCGCTGGAAAACTCGTCTCGCAAAGCGCTCACTTATCGACAAATCTAGCAGAATCGCCGCGACGCTATACTGCACGTTGCGGCTTGGCCGATGCCGCAACGGCGACAGACGGCCAGGAGGGACCGGACGTGAGAAAGGCACTGAGAATCTACGTTGTAGTCGGGGCGCTGCTCGCCGCGACGAATCTGGCTTGGGCGCAGCCCAGTCCCCCGGCGGAAGCGACCGCGACCATCGGCGGCAAGACGATCAGCATCAAGTATTCGTCGCCGCGCGTGCGAGGCCGCGAAGGCGAACTCTTCGGCAAAGACGGCAGAATCGGCAAAGACCCCAACTATCCGGTCTGGAGGGCGGGCGCGAATTCCGCGACGACTCTGCACACCGACGCCGCCCTGAATTTCGGCGGCGTGGCGGTTCCCGCCGGCGACTACACGCTGTATGTCGAACCTGGCGGACCCCGACAATTGGCAGCTCATCATCAACAAGCAGACCGGCCAATGGGGCCTGACCTACGACAAGGCGCAGGATCTCGGCCGCGTGAAGATGACGATGAGCAAGCCGGCGGCGATGGTCGAGGAGCTGAAATACACGCTGAGCGACGAGGGCGGAAACAAAGGCAAGCTCACCCTGGAGTGGGAGAATCACCGCGGCTCGGCGGACTTCACGGTGAAGTGAAGCTCGGACGCAGACGCAACCTCACCGTTGCGACTCTGTTGCGGCGCTTGCGGAACGAGGCTGGTCGGCAGGGCTAAGCGGAGGCGGTCATGGCGGCGAAGACTACGGCAGGACGGGCGGGCGCGCTGTTTGTCGCCCTTTCGATCGTCGCCCTTTCAATCGTCGCCCTTTCAATCGTCGCGCCAAGTCCCGCCGCTACCGGGCCCTCAGCCGCTCGTGAGCGCGCGGCCGTCCGCGCGGCCCTCGGATACCTTTACGACCAACAACTTCAAGAACCGCTCGACGTCTTCATCGACAACCGGCGAGTCATGGATTACCCCGGGGACTGGCCGCAGTTCTTCTGGTTGCCCGGAAATCCGCTGCCCCCGGTGCGCGATGTCAGCCCCTTCACGGCCGCCTTTATTCGTCACGCGCTCATGCAGGTCGTCGAGGACAACCGCGGAGCCCTGCGTTTGAGCACCCCGGACTTTCGGAATGCGCGCCTGATGCGGACGCGCGCCGTCTCGTTCATGAGGCGGTTCGAATCCCCGGCGAGCGAGCCCGACGCCGGAACCTTCGCCTTCTGGCCCTACGACGCCTACCCCTATAGGCCGGGCCCGCTCGTGTCGCAGATCCTCGTCGCCTGGCTGGGCGGGCCGCTCCTTGGCGGTAAAAGAGTTCCGCTGAATCTCCCGATCTTCCCGAACCCCTTAGCCATCCCCAGCGACGCCGACGTGACGGCCACAACCTACGCGGCGCTGCTCGACGACGCGGCGGTCGACGGCGGGCCGGGAACAGGCGTAGCCTACGAGCGCTTCTTCGCCGACTGGCGTGATGTGGGCATTGTGCCGCGACGGCTGAATCAGCAATGGCTGCCGGCGGCGAGCGGCGCCTTCCTGACTTGGCTCTCCTACAGCGAACCGGGCGCGGCGGTCTATCCCAACGACGTCGACCTGGTCGTCAACGCCAACGTGCTCTACGCGCTCGGCCGGGGCGGTCGTCTCAACACCCCGGGAGTCGCCGAGTCCGTCGATCTGATCAACCGGGCTGTCGCCCTCGGCTTGCATCGGGACCAGTTCAACCGGATCGCGGAATATTACCCTGACAATCTGGTGTTTCAGTACGCCGTCTCCCGCGCATTTCACGAGGGCGGCGTGACCGGCCTGGCGCCCGCCGTCGCGATCCTCGCCGACGAGCTCGAGGCGTCGGCCATCGAACGTCCGGACGGAACCGCTTACTGGGACCGCGGCGCTCCCCAGCTCAACACCGCTTTCGCCGTCCTGACGCTGCTCAATGCGGGCCGCAACTCGCCGCTCGTCGCTCGCGCCGCGGCCTATCTCGCATCCGAGCAGGGGCCAGCCGGCGAGTATGACTCCGCGGTCTTTTTCATCGCGCCCGCCGACAACGGCCAAGTCTTCGAGTTCTACTCGCCCTCATTCACGACGGCCATGGCCCTCGAAGCGTTGGCGCGTCACTTGCTGGCCCGCTAGGCGATCCGAGCCGCGAAGCTTTAGCTCGCGGGCTTTGCTGACCGCACCCTGAAGTTGTGCGGTTCGGATGAAATCAGCAGGACTGGCGCCAGGACGTATCGCCTTCTTTCCACATTGTTGGGGGCGCCGTCACACCCGTCGTGAACTGTTGAATCCAACGTGCGAATGACGCGACAAGCTCCGCGGGGAAGCGGCACTTGTGGCCGCGCGTGACGATGAGGGCTTCGAACTCGCTGGGGAGCGCCACGGGCGAGGATCCGAAATAGTGGAAGTCGGTGGAAACCAACACGAATCGGCCACTCAGATCGTGCCGCTTCTTGTCGCTGTCTTCTCTACGGCCGGCCGAGTGTAACGACAACAATTGCCTATACTCGCCGTTGGTTTTCGGCTCGTAGATATTGTCGCCCCTTCTGTGGGTCAATCCGTCGGAATGCCATCGCGGCCTCTTTTGCGCGAAGCGCCGGTCCCGCCAGTATTGGTCGAAGGTCAATTTCTCTTCGACCCTCATGGCGTACAGGAGTTGGTTGCCCTGTGATTTTGGCGTGAGGCCAACCACCCAGTCGCCTGGCTCGGCGGCTAGCCGAATCCTTGGCTTGCAGCACGCCAGAGTACAGGAGCCGAAGAACGGATTCGGGGAGAATCCGGTGTCGTACGTCGCCGTGTAGGAGAAGAGGCGCATTTCGAACCAACTCGTCGCGCTGGCGATGCCGCGGCTGTCGGGACAAAGTTCGCGAGGCTAGGATAGCGCGCCGGCAGGAGACCGCACGCTAAAGCGCTGCGGCTCGGATCTTGGGGGGAAAAGCGGCTTAGGCCCTGGTTGCGCGGGCCTCTTTTCGAGAAAACCCTTGCAACCTAGTGTGAGTTCCGACTAGGCTACACGCGGCGGGCCGGAAAACAACGGAAATCCCGGGGCCATGGACGGGACGCATGAAACAATCGATTTCTCATTTCGGACAAAACAATCGGCAAATCGTCTTTCTGCTCTTGATTCTGGGCGCCGCGACGGCGGCCTTCTCCCAAACGCCGACAATTACGGCGGACAAAGTCCTCAACGCCGCCGGGTATTCCAGCGGCGGTTTTGCCTCGGATAGTTGGGTCACGCTTTATGGCGCAAACCTGGCCGAAGCGGTGATCATTGCCGAGGACGGCTTGCAAACCGACATCGCGGGAACGCGGGTCACGGTAACCGACTCGGCCGGGGTCGAGCAGGCGGCGGCCTTGCGCTTCGTGGCTCCCAATACGCTCAACTTCCTCGCTCCGTCCGGCATGGCGAGCGGACCGGCGACGCTCACCGTCACGAACCCGGCGGGAATGAGCGGGTCCGCCGACGTCACCATCAACAACGTTGCGCCGGGGCTGTTCGCGGCGAACGAGGACGGCCGGGGCGCCGCGATCGCCACGTTCCTGCGCGTGCTTCCCGATGGCGCCAGGACCGAAGGGTTGACGTTCGTGACGAATGCAATCGCGGGAACGCGCTCCAATCTTCCGATTCCGTTCGCGCCGGCCGGGAGCGAGATCTATCTCAGCCTTTGGGGCACGGGCTTCCGCGGCGCGTCGTCGGTGCAGGTGCTCATCGGGGACATTGACATACCGGTCCTGGCGGCCGTCGCGCACTCGGAATTCGCGGGTCTCGACCAGGCCGTGATTGGACCGCTCCCGCCCGAGCTCGCGGACGCGGGCGAGGCGACGATCAAGCTTCTCGCGGACGGCGTCGCAGCCAATCCCGTCACAATCAGCTTTTTGGAAGAACCCGGGCCGGACTCCCGAGTCGTGATCTCGTTGGATCTCCGGATCGAGGGAGTGGAGCGCCTCGTCTTCAAGGGCAACACGGTGCAATGGGTTCACGTGCAGCCCGAGGAGCAGGAAGACGAGGAACGCAGCACTCCCGAGGTAGGGATCGAGACGCGCATCAACGGGCGGCGTGCGATCTCCGCTTCCTGGACGCCCCGATTCGCCGGCCGCGTCCCGACGGAAGCGGGCGAGGCGTCATCCTTGTTCACCGAGCTGTGGCCGCCGCTGCCCGGCGTCGAGACTCCGCTTTCGATCGAGCGCGTGAACCGCTTCGACGGCAACGGCCAGCCGCTGCCTGACCGGGGCGAGGTGCGAATAGTCGAGACGCCGACCGCGGCGAACGACTTCACGTTGGTTCTGGAGCTCGACGACTCCGAGACGCCGGGCGCGGGCGTCATGCCGCTCCGCATCGTGTTTGGACCGAGCGAGTAGCCTCGCCGGTGATGCCGGCTCGCACCGGGTTCAGGTCCACGTAGAGCAGCGCCGTCGCCAGCGAGTCCTCACGCCGCGGCACGACGATCAAATGGACGTGGTTGCTCATCCAGCACCAGCCGAGCAGTTCGGCTCGGCAGGGCTCGAGCGATTCGGAAACGAACTCTTGGTAGCGGCGCCGGTCTTCGTCTGTCAGGAAGACGTCTTGGCGGTTGTTGCCGCGATGGGTGATGTGATGCGGTACGTCCACCGCCACCACCCGCGCTTGGCGTGGCATTGTCCTGCGTCGGCGCTATTCTCGCAGATTCCCGACCGCCTTTGGGCTCCGTCCCCTTTGCGTCTATGGACGTTCCCTTTGGATTCTTTTGTGGATCCTAGATAAACTTGTTGCTTCCATTTCTGTTATCGGTTACAGTCGGACCGCAGGAAAGGCTCAATGTTATTTCGTCTCGGGCGAACGGTAGTTCACCCATGGTCTAAGCGTTATTTCTGGCTCACCGGTTTATGTATCCTAGCCGCGGCATCCCCATGCTGGCCAGCCACGTATTCCGCCTTTGGCCCAGAAACCTTCCTCCGCCAAGGCGGCGCCGCGGTGACCGAATCCCGCACGTTCTCAATCGAAAATCCCGAAGCCAAGTATACGCTATTGGTCTACAACAAAGGCCTCAAGCGCGAACTTCGAGAGGTTCGGAATGTCCGAATCGAGATCGACGGCGCCATTGTGGTCGCAGAGACAGAGTCACTTCAAGGCGTAACGGCCCTCGAGCGGGAGATTACGCTTGATCCAGCCCTACAACTGCACGACATCAACGTGACGCTCCTGGATCCCGAGACTCGGGGGCGCGCGTCCGCGCGAGGGCTTGCGCTCGTTATCGTCGGCGTCGACGATGGGACTCTGCTTCCTGTCGGCAACTTCTGGGCGTATGGACCTGCGGACTTTGTCAGGGCTCAGGGCCCAGCGACGACAGAGCTTCGAGATTTCACCACCCTGGATCCGAGCGCCGACTATCTCCTCCTAGTCAACAATGGCGGGTCTAATGACCAATACCGTAGGGCGGAGAGCGCGACGCTGGAAATCAACGGAGCCGATATTCTGCAGTCAAAGAATTTCGGAGCTGAAGTATCGCTGGCGGCTAAGCCCGTACCTCTGTCTGACGCCAATCAGTTGGCGCTCACGATTCGCAGCAGCGCTGTCGACGAGCCAAACCACGGAATGACTCTTCAGATTGTCGGACTAGACCATCTGCTCCCTTCGATCGTCCCCACTGTATTTCCGGCCGCAAATTCGTACGGATGGCACCACACTAATCCCACGGTGAGCTTTACGTGCTCGGACGCTACGAGCGGGGTCGCGATTTGTTCCGGTCCTCAGGTCGTCAGCACGGAAGGCGCAGGCCAGATCGTAACAGGAGAGGCACTAGATCACGCGCGCAATCCCAACACAGTCTCCGTAGTCGTCAATTTGGACAAGACTCCACCCACGCTCGGCGCGAGTGTCGCTCCTCCTGCTAATTCGAGCAACTGGAACAAAACAGATGTGATCTTGACGTGGACCTGCAACGACTCCCTAAGCGGAATCGAGTCTTGTCCGTCGGCCAGTCCCGTCTCCGGGGAGGGCGACTTTCTCTTTAGTGCCACCGCAACGGATCGCGCCGGCAATCGGAGCGAGCCGGCAACCTACTACGTGCATATTGACGAAACTCCGCCCACGATAACGGCGACGGTCAATCCGTCTCCGAACGCGAACAACTGGAACAACACGCCGGTCGACGTTGACTTCGTCTGCAACGACTCGCGCAGCGGCGTCGAGTTTTGCGGTCCCGATCAGAGCCGTACTTCCGAGGGCGCAAACCAACAGGTCAACGGCGAGGCGAGGGACGTCGCGGGCAACATAACGCCGGCAGCCCCCGTGTTCGTGAACATCGACACGATCCCGCCGGATCTATCTGGCTTCTCACCGGCCTCTGGATCATCCGTCAGCGATCCGGCGTTGCTGTTGACCGCGTCTGCGATGGACGCAACATCCGGAGTAGGTAGTGCGACCTGTGACGGTCAACCCGCCACAGTGGCAGGATCGAGTGTCGCTTGCGGATTAACTCTGTCGCCAGGCCAAAACGTAATCACTGTCACTGCCACTGACCTAGCTGGAAACAGCGTCACCAGGAACGTGACGATAACACTGCAGGACGCAGCTCCTTTCTGCGGCGATAGCAACGTCGATCCCGGGGAGGAATGCGATGACGGAAACACCGACCCCAACGACGGATGCGCCAACTGTCGTTTGGCCTCCACAGATCCGGCTGACGATCCAGATGGCGACTGGGACGGCGACGGCCTGACGAATTGGGAAGAGCTCAATGGTTGTCGCGATTTTGATCGAGATCGCGTCTGCGACCCCGGAACTGAATTCCCTCCAACGGATCCGTTGGACGCGGATACGGACGGCGACCTCCTCAGTGATCTAGAAGAGGTCATCCACTGTCTAGACGATAATCATGACGGGTCTCTGTGATCCGGATACGGAGTTTACCGACACCGATCCAACGGTGCCCGATTCGTATAAAGTCGGCTGCTTTGTCCGCCCGATCGAGCTCGGACAGTGCTCAGAGGACAACAGCGGCGGGCAGGGCGACCCTCATCTCACAACCTTCGACAGCCTTGCCTACGATTTTCAGGCTGTAGGCGAGTTTACGTTAGTCGAATCCACGGACGATGCGCTCGAGATCCAAATCCGAACCAAGCCATGGGGGGACTCTCGCATCGCCTCGATTATTAGCGCAGTCGCGATGAATCTCGAGGGCGACAGGGTGGGCCTCTACGTTGATCGCAGCCCATCTCTGTACCTGACCGGTGAACCGACTACTCTAGCTCAGGGCGAAGAGAGAACGCTGTCCGGCGGCGGACGAGTGAGGTATTCGTCGGATGACTTCACGATCACCTGGCTGGACGGCTCCCAGATGAAAGTCTATTTGAAAGGGACATACATAAACCTCAAGATGCGTTTCGCGATCTCTCGCCAAGGGCAAGTCAGTGGTCTGCTCGGTGACTTCGACACTCAACTCAACAATGATCTTGTATCGCGTGACGGCATCGCCGTGAGTCGCCTTCCAACGAGACAGGAGTTCTACGAAGAGTACGGTTCGTCGTGGAGAATCACACAAGCACAGACTCTCTTCGATTATTTGGAAGGAAACTCGACCGAGTCGTATACCGACCTGACATTCCCCCAAAAGATATTCGTTGCTCGAAACCTCCCTGAGGCGATAAGGCAGCAGGCCGAACAAGACTGTCGTAACGCTGGTGTGGAAGATCCTATTTTGCTTGAAGCTTGCATATTGGATGTGGGGCTCACGGGCGATGCATCTTTTACGGACTTCGCGGCGACCGCCGATCCGCCGGCCGGGTCGGGGACAGTGTTGCCCGCTCGGTTAGTCTACTTTGAAACAAACGGGAGTGTTGTTGGCGAGGCCGAGCAGTTCTCGCGACGCATGGATAGCGCCGACAACGACCGCTGGATCGTCGTGCCCGATGAGGCGCCCGAGGGGGCTCCGTTGTCTGCCAATGCTCGAGACGGAAAGTATGTTCAATCTCGATTGGAATCAACCGGCGGACTTGAGTCGCTAGGGGCAGCACGACGGAATACTTGATGCAGATCTCGACTCCTGGGACTTATAACTTGTACTTGCGCTGGGATGGATCTCCTGGCTCGGAGGGAACGAACCAGGAGGTTGCCGCCGACATCGCGGAACTCAAGGACGGTCCTGGCGGAACAATCGCTGACTGGTATCGAGCTAGCATGTTGGGGGATGCCGATTTCGCATCCGATCCGTGGGATGGAGACGGCGGGTTCGAACCGGACGCCGTCGTGGCCGCCGAGGGGCCGATGACCTGGGATATCAGCGAACCTGGCGCATATACGTTAAGGCTCTCCCAACTGACAGCGGGCGCCTCAGTCGATGCCTTTGCTTTTCAAATCGCCAGCCTTCCGCAGCCCACCGGAGATGGCCCGCGGACCTCAACATTTCAGGAGCGAGGAAAGATCATTGTCGCCAACGACGAATGGACTCTGAGCGACTCCGGATTTGGGTGGACTAGTGACACCAAGACGTTCGCACTGAATGTTGCGTCTTTCTTCACGGGTGGTGGAACCGGAAATTTCTTAGTCTATTCTGCGAACTTTGGGCTGACGGGTTCGTCGTTATCCAATGCGATGACGCAGGCCGGGCATGCCTGGACAATTAGCACTTCTACGGCTTTCACTCTTCAGAACCTGCTGCAGTTTGACGGCGTATTCCTTGCTGAGACTCCTGCTGGCCCACAAGTGTCTAATTGAATATGTCAACTCTGGAGGGAATGTCTACATCGCTGGCGGGACAGGTGCTGGAGGGTCCGCCGCTAATGAGGCAGCTCTTTGGAATCCATTCCTGGAGGCTTTTGGATTGGCCTTCGACGGGAGCGCGTACAACAGCGTAGGTGGAGTGATTCCTATTACTTCCAGTCATCCCATTTTCACTGGTGTTAGTGAACTCTACGAGTTAGAAGGCAGCTCAGTCCTCGTCACCGGCGCCTCAACCGACGCAGCTGTTCTTCAGTCTTTCAACGGCAACGGGTTGTACGGTGTAATGGCCCCGAATGACTAGCGTTAAACCTGATGAATCGACCAATTTGACGACTGTCGGTTCTATCTCAAGGTGAATCCTAGTTTGCCTAGCTCCCCGTAGTCCGCTTGGTAGCGGCCTGTTTTCGCTTCATCCGCCCCGCCAATCGCCCCCGAGATGATCAAATCCCCTTCGTGGATGATGCGGCCTTGGGCGATGATTTGGTTGATGAGCGTCATCAGGTTTTGCCATTGGCCGTCTTTGGTCGCGGTGGCGTCGGCTTCGTGCAGCACCTTGCCGTCCGCCTCCAGCTTGATCGGCAGGTGATTGAAGTCGATTTTGTCCGGGTGATGGCGCTCGCCGATGAGAATTGTGGTGTCGCCGCCGCAATTGGCGGCGATCATGTCTTGGGCCGCTAACTTCCCTGCCCCGAATACGGCGCCTGATTTGGGAATTTCGATGGCCGGGACGACGGCTTGGGTGGCGGTGCGGGCTTCGTCCGCGTCGGCGATGGCGGTCGGGATGTCGACTCCCATGATGTAGCCGATTTCGGTCTCGATGACTCGAGAGGAGTCGGCCGGCAGCGACGGGGTTTCCGACGCCTTGTGAATCGCTCCTTCGAAGACCGCGCAATGAAACGGCGCGTCGATGCCGAAACTCTTCTGGCCGGCCGCGGTGCTGGCGGCGCCCTTGTATCCCACGATTTTCTTGCCGGCGAAGGCTTGGCGGATGACGCGCTTCTGGGCGCGGTAGGCGTCGTCGAGCGAGAGCTTGCCGGCGGCGGTGATTTTCGGGAGCTTGCGGCGTTCGACTCGAACGCCTTGGTGAGCCGGTCGGCGTAGTCGCGCACCTGGCGGGAGTCGAGGAAGCCGAGCGAGCGCATCCAGTTCATTGCCAATTCGGGCCAAACGCCGAGCGGCGCGCCGGTCTTGCGGACGCCGAAGCCGTGCGCGCCGTCCTGAAACACGTGGATCTCGGCGGGGATGTCGCGCTTGCGCAGCTCGGCCATCATCAGGATGCTGTTCATCGACGCGTCGGGGAAGGTGTGGGCGAAGAACATGGGCGGCGTTTGGTCGTTGAGGTGATCGAGGATGTCCTGGCGCACGGCCGGCTCCTGGCCGCCGTAGCCGAAGGCGAGGCCGCCGGGGTAGATGTTGAGCATGAAGGCGGGCCGCGTGGGCTGCTGGTCAGCGGCGTCGACGGGCTCGTATTGGCGCTCGTCGGGGCCGAACAGGGAGAGCCAGGTTCCGATTTCGCCGCCGGCGGAGAAGCCGATGGCGCCGATGCCGTTGGGGTCGATTTTGAATTCGGCGGCGCGCGAGCGGACGAGGCTGATGGCGCGCTGGGCGTCTTGGACGCCGGTCTTGAAGAAGTGGCGGCGGTCGTCGCCCCGCGGCGGCACGCGGTATTTGACCAGGAACGCGGCGACGCCGTTGTCGCGCAGCCATTTCGAGATTTCATACCCCTCGTGCTCGATGGCCAGGCGCACGAGTCCGCCGCCGGGCAGCACCATGACGGCGGCGCCGGTGGCCTTGGCCGGGTCGGGCAGGAAGACCGAGACGGTGGGCTCGGAGACGTTGGTGATCTGGAAGAACGGGCGGCGGCGCTCGACGAGCATGATCTCGGGGCCGATGTCGCCGGTCTCGCCGGGGGGCGTGCCGGGCCAGAGGTCAAAAACTTGGTCGGGCTTGACGGGCGGCGGCGGGACGGGGGCGCCGGGGTCGGGCGGCTCGCTGGGTTGGGCTAGCGCGAAGGCGGCGGTGAGCAGGGTGAGGGCTAGTAGGCGGTGCAGGCGTTGTTGGTGGTTCTGGCGTAGCACGAGGGGACAGTCCACACGCGGGTTTCGGCCCTGTGCTGGGTTTTAGCGTCATGGGACAGTCCCCCTCGGGTTGTCTTTGTTCGCAATGAGGGGACAGGCCCCCTCGGGGGATTATTGTACGTAGCCTAGGCTTTTGAGTCTTTCGATCTCCTGGGGCGACATGCCTTCGGTGGAGGTGTCGCGAGAGAGTTGGCTCTTTTTGACGGACTCGCGCCAGTCGGCCAGCTCGACTTTGAGGCGCTCGACGATGTCGGGGTGGTCGTCGGCGACGTTCTTTAAGTTGAGCGGGTCTTGGCGGTAGTTGAACAGCTCGTACTCCGGCCTTTCCTGTCCCTTGGGAATGAAGGTGTTGTCGATGAGGCGCCAGTCGCCGTCGAGGAGCGCGGTGGCGCGCAGCTTGTCGTCGCCGACGGTGACGTTCTCGGACACGGCCGGTTCGACTCGCCAGCCCTCGGCTGTCGCTTCGCCCTTCTGGGCCGCGGCGATGAGCGGGAGCAGGCTTTGGCCTTGGATCTCGTCCGGCGCGTGCAGGCGGCTCAGCGCGAGGGCCGTGGGCATGATGTCGAGGGAGCTGACGGTTTCGTTGACGACGACGCCGCCCGGCAGGGTTCCCGGCCAGTAAAGCAGGAGCGGGACGTTGGTCTGATCGCCGTAGACGGATTGGCCGTGGAAGACGCGGCCGTGCTCGAGGAACTCCTCGCCGTGATCGCTGTAAAAGACGATCAGGGTGCTTTCGAGCAGGCCGCGGACGCGCAGCTTCTCGAGGAGGCGGTTGATTTCGGCGTCCATTCCGCGGATCGAGCCGTCGTACCAATCCTCGTTGTAGGCGATGAAGGTTTCCGGGTCGACGCCGGCTTTCTCGAGGTCGTCGCGTTTGCCGATCTTTTCGGCGTAATAGAAGTCGGTTGTGAAAGGCTTCAGCTTCTTGACCTGATCGACATGGGCCTGCCGCCCGGCGGGATCGGCCCACATGGTGTTGTAGGGGCTGCGGGGCTCGAAGGGACTGTGCGGATCGAAGACCTGCAGGTAGGCGAAGAAAGGCGTGTCGGGATGGCGGTCGATCCAGCCGTCGAGGCGGTCGACGTATTCGCGCGCGCTTTTGGGCATGCCGTCTTTCAGCGAAGTGAACTCATGAAGCTCGTCGTAGCCCTGGTGCAAGTTGGTGAACTTGCCCGTGAACATGACCGACGAATAACAAACCGTGGCGTAGCCGGCTTCGCGATAGACCTCGGCGATGGTCGTGGCGGCGGCCGGCAGGCGGTCCGGGAAGTTGGCGACCGTATGGGCCGTGGGATACAGCGAGGTGACGATGGAAGGCGTGGCGATCTTGGTCCAGGAAGCGGGCGAAATGTTGTTGGTGAACAGGACGCCGTTCTCGACCATTTTGGCGAGCGTCGGTGCGGTGTCGCGCTTGTAGCCGTAGAACGGCAGGTGGTCGCGGCGCAGGGTGTCGGCGTGGATGAAGATGACGTTCCTGGGCGGCGCGACGGGCAGCGCCGCGGGCGCCGCTTCCGCGGCCGCGGGCTGGGCGCCGCGAACGCGGACGATCGGCGCTCCCCACAGGCCGACGACGTTGTCCTCGCCGGCCGATAGCGAGAATTTCAAATTGACTTCGCGGCCGGCATAGGGGGCCAGATCAACGGCGACGGGCTCCCAGCGCTTGGGCGTAGTGAGCGTTTGCTCGAGGAGCTGCGTTCCGTCGGCGAGGGAGACCGCAAAGGTAAGGGGCCGGTCGTCCAGGCTGCCGAGATATACGTCCAGCCAAGAGTCGGTCGGGACCTTGAGTGGAATGCTGAAATCCTCGGGCGAGCGCGCGACGATCGATTCGCGAAAGATGTCCGCCATGCCTTGCCAAGCGATGCCGCTGGGCGTCGCGGCGAGCCGCTCCCGCGTCGTGATGAGGCGCACGCCGGAGATCTCGAACTCGGCGCCTGAGACATTGGTCGGCGAGAGGTGAAGGAAGCGCGAACCCTCCAGCCGCCTCGTGCCGCCGTAGGGCATCTTGACGGTCTGAGATCCGAGCGCGGCGACGATCTTCGTCTTCAGAAACGCTTCGTCCTCTTTTGCGTCGTAGCGCGCCGCGTCGTTGTCGGGCTTGTCATGACCGGTAATGGTGGCTTGCACGCGGTCGCCGGCGGTGATCGAAAGGTCGACTTCCACCGAGTCGACGGAGTCGGCGGGGTCGGGCCAACTGGGGAGCTCGGCGTACAGGATCGGATAGGCGTCGGTCGACCGCCCGACCAGCTTGCCGTCGCGTACGGTCAGGCCGCTGACGCCGGGGCCGGCTTTCCAGACAGACGGGGGCAAGTCGGCGAGCGGAGTGATTTTCATTTCACCCGGCGCGCCAAGCGAAGCCGTGTCGAGCCGATCGACGAGACGGATGCTCGGCGTTGCATCAGAACCGCCGTTGGAGCAGCCGGACAGAGAGAAGAGGGAGGCCGCCGCGAGGGCCGGAAGGAGTCGTGTCAGGCTGCGGCGATGGCGGAGTTGGATGGTGGGCGCGTACACGGCCGGAAGATAGCACGACGGGACAGTCCGCACGCTGGTTGCAGCGTTGTGCTGGGTTTTGGCGGTATGCGACAGGCCCCTTCGGGTTGTCTTCCGCGGTTGCTCAGCGGTTGCTCAGCCCCACCAAGTTTCGCCGGGGGCTAGGTGGGCTCTTGCTACGTCTTCGTTGAGCTCGATGCCGTAGCCGGGTTTGTCGGTGATGGTGTGATAGCCGTTCTCGATGATGGGGCCGTCGTGAATCACCAGGTCTTGCCACCAGTCGATGTATTTCGCCAGCTCGTGGATGCGGAAGTCGCGCATCGAGGCGCCTGCGTGGCAGGAGGCGATGGTGCCGACCGGGCTGGCCGGGTTATGGGCGGCGGTCCAGATGTAGTACTGGTCGGCGAGGTCGTGGATGCGCTTGGCTTCGAGCGCTAGCTTTCGCGGGCTGCGCGCCCACCCCGTGCCGTTGCCGTTGGCGATCGCTATGGTCCGATCGAAAATGACCTTCGCTCTTGTCGCAACACGCCGACGGGGATTGCGCTAGTCGTCCCAGCGCACGGTCAGCCCGAACAGCTCGGCCAACTCGGCGGCCTGCGTGGGGCTGACGATGGCGCCGGGAAGCTCGGCGGATGTGATGACGATCTCGCTGAGCTCGGATTCGCTGAAGTCGACGCGCTGCAGCCGGGAGGCGTTGAAGTCCGTCGCGCGCAAGCGGCAGCCGCTGAAGGCGACGTCTTCGAGCTTGGCGCCGTGGAAGTCGGTCTCGGTCAAGTCGCAGTCGCTGAAGCGGACGCACTTGAGCTCGGCGAAGCGGAAGCTCGCATAGTCGAGGCGCAGGTTCTCGAACGACACGTGGTCGAGCTTGATCCGCGGGGCGGTCAGGCCGGTGAGGCGTCCGCCGCGGATTTGTACGCGGCGCCACTCGGCCGCTTCGACGCGGGCGCCGGCAAGGTCGCAGTCGCCGAGGATGACGTCGCGCAAACCGCTGGATGACACGTCGGCTTCATTGCAGGAGACGCGTTCGAGGATGCACTCGCGCAAGCGCAGGCCGATCGACTTGGGCGACGCTAGGGCGGAGTCTTCGAGCGACCGGCCGACCACGGGCTGGCCGTCGTGCGCGAGCAGGCCGTCGTAGGGGTCGAGCTCGTCGGGAAGGTCGGGAGCGTCGGGCGATTTGGCTCGCGGTGAGTTCGCCATGGCCGGCGTTGACTCCGCCGCTTGATTGCCGCGGAGCAACTCTATTGTGGTCTATTGTGACGAATCCTATTGCGGCGAAGCGGCGACGTTGAGATCGAACTCGGTTCCCGGCAAGAAGCTGATGTTCGGACCCTTGGCGGTAAGCGTCAAAGCCGCCGGAGACGGGTTGTCGTCATGACCTCCGCCGAATATGCCTCCGATCGCGGACCCGATTTTGCCTGCGACGCGCTTGCCCGCCTTCATGACCCCGGACTTGCTTTTGAGCTCGCGCCCGCCGTCGTCGAGACCGGCGCGGCCTTTGGAGTTTCGTACGTCGATGACTTCGCTGCCGATGGGCACAGCGCGTCCGTCGCGGCGAACGGCGCCGAACTCGACCTTCAGGTGCGATTGGCCGTCGATTTTTCCGCTGCTTTTGTTATCGAAGACGCGGCCCTCGACGCGCACCCCCGCCATTGGCGCCGGCTGCACGACTTCAGCCAGGACAGAGGAGTTCTCCGGGCTGTCGGAGCCGAACGGCGCCGTTAGACGGATTCTCATGCGGTCGGGAAACGGAGTGGTCGCGGCCGGAGGTGAAGGCTGCAGCTCGGCGGCCGGTCCGGGAGCCGAGACTTCGGCCGTCCGCTCCGGCGGTTCCTCGACGACAGGCGACGGTTTGGCGGCCTTGGCCGCGGAGGCAAGCGCTTCGGTTTTGGCCTGCGGCTTGCTCGGCGCAGGCGGCTGCTCGAGTTTGACCGGCGGCGGCGCCGCGGGCTCGGCGCTCGATTTTTCCGCAGTGGGTGCGGGTTCCAGCGGCGGTTCGAGCGACGGCGAAGATTTGGCCGTCTGTTCCGAAGGTTCCGCGTGAGGCGCGGGCGCTGGGCGCACCATCCACGCAAAAGCTCCCGTAGTGACGAGCGCCAATACGACGGCCAACAAGCGCGCATGGGCGATGGCGGCGGAGCGAAGTTTCGCCTGCCAAGCCGCCGTCTGGGGCCCCAGCCGTTCGACTTGCGCGGCGGTTCGCGTGAGCCGAACTTGCGTCTCGGGCAAGACCTGAAGAATTTGCTCGAGGGCGGCCTTGAACTCCGCGGCCGAGGCGAAGCGTTCGTCGGGATTCTTGGCGAGCGCCTTGAGGATGGCGTCGTTCAGGGCTTGCGGCAACGACGGGTCGAGCTCGTTGGGCGGCGTGGGCTGGCGCTCGACGTGGGCCAACATGAGCTGGAAAGCTTGCGTCCCCTTGAACGGCCGCCGGCGGGTGGCGAGTTGGTAGAGCACGGCCCCCATCGAGTAGACGTCCGTCCGGGGGTCGGCGCCCTCCTCGCAGGTAACCTGCTCGGGCGACATGTAGTAGAGCGAACCCATCGGCATGCCGGTCTGCGTGAGACGCACGTCTTGCGCGGTCTTGGCAAGGCCGAAGTCGGTGACCTTGAGCACGCCGTCCGCTCCGGTGAGCAGGTTTTCAGGCTTGATATCACGGTGGATGACGCCGTGCGCATGTGCGTAGTCAAGCGCCGCGAGCGCCTGCATCGCATAGTCGAGAATCTTGTGCAGCGGCGGGCGGTCTCGGACGATCACCAAGTCAAGCGGCTCGCCCTCGATGAGCTCCATGATCATCACCAGGCCTTGCTCGGCGCGAAAGGCCGTCAGCACGGAGGCGATGTTGGGATGATCGAGATTGGCCTGCAGACGGACTTCGCGCAGGAAGCGTTCGCATAGCTCGTTGTCTTCGGCGCTGTCGGGCAGCAGCACCTTCATGGCCTCGACGCGCCCCGTGATACTGTGGCGAACCTTGTAGACGCGGCCCACGCCTCCGGCGCCGAGACACGCGAGCACCTCGTAATCGCCCACCATGCCGCCGACTTCAAATCCCACGTCAGAACCTCCGCTACACGACGTCCGGCGCGTCGATCGACGCTAGGGCGGCGTGAAACTCTCGGGCGGTCTGAAATCGTTCGTCCGGGTCTTTAGCCAGTCCCTTGACGATGATTCGGTTCAATGCCTGCGGTATTCCCGGACGCACCTCCGCGGGCTGCGCGACGACGCCGGCCTGGTGGTCTTTCATCATGTGAAAGTACGGTTTCCCTGCGAACGGCGGCTCGCCGGCGACGGCGTGATAGAGAACGGCCGCCGCCGAGTACAGATCGGAGCGCCGGTCGACGCCAACGGAACCGCCCGCCGCCTGTTCGGGCGACATGTAGCCGAGAACTCCGACGACCGCGGCGCGAGTCGTCAAACTGGGATCGGTTTCCATGCGGGCGAACGAAAAACCGGAGACCTTCACGGCGCCGTCGTCTGAGATGTAGATATTCGTCGGCGCCAATGAGCGGTGGACGACGTTGGCGTTGTGGATGCACTCCAGGGCGCTGAGGATCTGCCGCATGTAGCCGAGGCTGTCGCTGAGCGACGGCGCTTCCGCCGCCAACCGCTGCGCGAGCGGGCGGCCTTCAGGTATCTCGGTCGTAAGGAACATACGACCGTAGCTATGTCCGGCCTGACGGATGACCACGATGTTCGGGTGCGTCAGGTCGCGCAGGATCTTGACCTCGCGCATGAAGCGCTGGGCGGCTTCGTCTTCCGCGTACACTTGCGGCAGAACGCGCATCAACTCCATTGCTCCGGTCTCGATATCGCGGGCGCGGTAAGTCTGCCCGACCCCCGGGGCGTCGATTCGTTCGATGAGCTCATAAAGGCCGATGATCCCGCCGATCTCGTATCCGTCCCGAACCGTTTCGTCCAACATCGCCCTTACCGCTTCCAGGCTTACAAGATCGCGCTGAAGTCGTAATCATGAAACTGGGTTACGACACGACTCGCGCCGCATGAAAGGCCTTAGACAGGCGGCGGTACAGTAGCTTTGGCGGTCACCCATAAGGTCCATAGCCGGCAGGACCAAGCCGAATGTCTTAGCGCTTTTTCGGCCTGAGCCTTCGACGCTCTCGCCGTTTTCAGATCGCCGCGCGGTTGTGTTCCCAGACGAGGTGAAGACCTTCCCGCGTCAGGTTTTTCGACGACTTCGGAGACGTATTTCGATGCGGGGCAGACGACATTCGCTTGGCCGCCCGTGCCGACGACCTCGGTGTCGGGGCGATGCGGGCGCGCATGAAGTCGCGCTCGGGCCCGTGGAATGCGTGCTTCGCACACCTGGCGTTCAAAACCCCATACGCGGAGAATACTTCGGATAAATCGCGGCTTCGCTAAAAAACTCCTTTCATAGCTGGTTCGAATGACTTAGTATCGAACCCGTTGGAGCGTATGGCTGGACCCGTCGTACCGCGACCGACCACAAAGCGGTTCGCGCTGAATCTGGCGTTGATCGGGCTCGTCGGAGTCGGCGCCAGCGGATGGCTGCTCTACTACACGGACATTTTCCCCGAAGTCGTTACGCTTCTGTCTCTGGGAGGCCTGTTCTCGTGGCTCGCGTTCGTTTCGAAAGCGCTGCCCGAGGAGCGGCTCAAGCAGTTGCAAGGACTGCTGTTCGGAACATTCATTGACAATTGGCCGGCCACCGGCGCGTATTGCCTCGTCGCAGCGGCGCTGCTGTGTTACGCCGATTCGCGAGCGACTATCAAAGTCGAGTCCTTGCGCGACGCGGCTGATCGCACAGTCAGCATCGAGCTTTGCGCCTCTGCCGAGTGCCAAAGCCGAGTCGACGAAGCGCAGCCGCCGCAGCGTTTGCCGCCCGGCGGTTCGGTAAAGAAGCTGGTGCGAAGCAGCCATTCTCAACCAGCGACGTATCGAGTCAAAGCGAGCGGCTATCCCGATCGATTGGTGACGCTCAAACCGTGGGACCGCGAAGAACTCTATGTCCCGAGCTCGTTCCATGTTCGCCCCGTGGTGCTTCTCTATCCGGAAAGCACCGTCATTGACGACGCGAGAAACGCCGGCCTCACCCTGTTCGTAACGATAAAGCCGCCGGAGGGAACGAATTCCCAGGCGATCAAGCGGGAAGTCCTTTTCGACGGCAGGGCTTTGTGGATAGGCTGCGATGAGGATGTCGAGATGCCCGAAAACTGGAAGAACTTGTTCGCGGCGGAACTTGCGAGCGAGCAGAAAGACGTCTATGCCCGCTTTCTGAATTATCCGAAGCCTCTTGGCTCAGAACGTATTGACTTGCGCGGTGGGGAAAGGATTTCTGCGCTTCTCGGCTATGAAGACAACGCCGACACGGCGTTCGCGACAGCCCCCGAGATCGTCGTGGCGAAGGCGCAGGGGCGGTCGAATTTCCCTCAGGTGAAAGTTTTGAGGAGTCGACAATGAACAACCGAATAGCGCTTGGGCGAGCATGTGGAGTTGCGGCGGCGCTGGTTGCGGCGAGCGTACTCGTCGGCCCCCTGCAAGGCTTCGACCGGCCCAAGGTCTATGTGTGCTTCGAGTTGGGCGACAGGCTGAGGGGATTGGAAGGTCCGAACGACGAGTGGAAAGACACGGAGGCCCGTCTGAGCACAGTTCTACGCGAGGTGGTCGAACAGAGCGGGGTCTACCGGAACTGGGTTTTCGCGGATTGTGAAGCCGACCGTTACCCTCGCCTGCGGGTTTGGCTCGAGCGGGCGGATAAATGGTATATTCGCGCGGCGATCGTTGTCTCGGCGACCGCCGAAAACGAAAACCTTGGAGCGCCGCGAGACGAGCTGTTCGGAGGGGCCGAGTTGGCCGCGATGGGCGGTCTGCACCAGGGAGCAAGTTGGTGGCGTCCGTACGTCAAGAAAGGGTTTGAAGAGTGGCTCGAAAGACACGACGAGGAGTTTCGACCGCTCATCTATTTGATACCTCTGGGCCAAGATGTGGCGCTCTCCAATCCGCCTGCTCGCGGCGTACTGCCGCTCGAATGGGCGGGACACAAGGGGTTAGCGAAGTCCACATTTCGCGTGGTGTTTCGCTCTTCTTCCGATTCCCTGGAACTCGTTTCAACGGGGAAAGAGAAATGCGAGGACTATCCGGCCGTGCCGCCCTTCAAGGGAATCCTGGTCGAATTCGACGAAATGGTTCGCAACGGCCTGACGCCTCGCGCTTTTTATCTCAGTAAATACACGATTTCAACCGACGCTTGGTGCGAGTAGAGATGCCATGAAAAACTGCATCGCTCTGATCCCGGCCGCCCTTTTGCTCGCGACACAGACGGCGCTCGGCCAACCGGCTCAAGCCATTCCAATCTCGCCGAAGGCCCGGGCTCGCATTGACCAAGCCGCGCGCGAAGCCGCGGTGAAAGATCAGGCGGCGGCGAAACAGCGCTACGAACGGGCCAAGTCCGCCGCACCGCAAGGCGCCGTCGCCGACCCCAAGACGGCGCTCGACTATGGCCGCTCTGTTGAGCGCCTAGCCGCCGTCAGCGGCGACGACGCGAAACTGAAAGAGGCCGAGCAGGTCTATGTCGAAGCGCTTCGCGCAAGCCCGGCCGATCAAGCATGGCTGGCCCGCTATCGCCTCGGGCAAGTGCGGCTGAAACAGGACGATCCGGATGGGGCGGTCGCCGAGTATCAGCGAATCGATGTCACCAAGGTCGACGAAACGGAGCGGTTCAAAGTCAGTTTCGGTTACGCGCAAGCGCTCGAGCGGAGCGCCGAGACCAAAGCATCGGGAAGCGACCGCAATAACCTCAAGCTGGACGCGTACAGGCAGTATCGCGCGGCTTTCGATGCGCAGCCTGATTTCACGCAGGCGGCCGAGAACGCGATGGGAGTCTTGGCGGAGTTGGATCGACCGAACGATGTTGCGGAATTTATCGACTTCGCCCTCTCAAAGAATCGTAAGTCTATCGCGGAGAAGGAGCTGCCGTCGGCGCTTTCTCGATGGCGGGATGACCCTCAGGGCAAGCGCGTTTTGGCGTCGTTAGTGCGCTATTACGCGGCCGCCTCGACGACTCCGGGGCAGTATCTCAGCGGTGAAGGGGATTTCACCATGGGCCGGGCCTTTCTGCGCGAGACGGTTCCGCCTGGATCGCGCTTGGCGCAGGCAGCCGACCAGATCACTCGAGCATTCACACCCGATTGGCGTCCCTGGGCGGACTCTTCCGAGGTTCGAAGAATCTTTTCGGAGTGGTCATGCGAGGACTGGAGCCGATCGAGCATGTCGCAGTTGCTGCAATCGATCGGCGAGCACTACGGGCGGGTCGCCGACCCAACCAGATCGGCCGCCGCCTATTCAGCAGCGTGGGGCCTGGATCGACTGAACATCGCGGCGGCGGTCGCGACCGCCGGAGTCTTGCTGCGCTACTCGAGCGATATCGACCCGCGCGGACGACTGCTGGACAGGCTAGTCGAAGCGGCGTTTGTGGAAAAGGGGGAGTTTTACGCCACCGGCGACTGGCCCAACATCCTGAAGATGCACGTTCTGCTCGGGACGATCTTCGAAAGTCTCGAGCGCTGGGACGGAGGCGGCGCGGACAACGCCTTGTTCCAATGGACAAATGCTGCGATCGCGGCGCAGCGTTTGTCCGCGCCGCAGCCATTGTCATCCGTCGCCGGCGTTTTCGGCGGTTTGGCGCATACGCAGATGGAGCTCGGTGATAGGAGCGCAGCGATCAAGAACTACTTGATCGCCGGCGAAGCGGTGAAGGCGGAGACGGGGACGACATCCGACATCGCTGTCATCGAGGGTCAAGCGGCGAGGGCCTCCGAGTCTTTTGGGTCAGCGAGGGTCGCCGATCGTAACGTGTTGTGGGTGGACGATCGCCCGGAGAACAACCGCTTTGAAAGGAACGCGTTCGAGCAAGTCGACGTTCAATTCGTGAACGTGACAAGTTCAGCGGAGGCGATCAAGGCCTTCCAGATACAAAAGTTCGACGCCGTGATCACCGATTTTCGGCGGCGCGCCGACGAACAGGGAGGCTTCGCCGTTCTCGAACGACTCAAAGCCCTGGAGCCGACTACGCCCGTCATCATCTATTCGAGCACGGCGACTCCTGACCAGGTACGCGAGGCGAAACGGCGAGGGGCGTACGGACAGACCAACAGCGCTCCCCAGCTATTTGAGATGGTCCTAGAGGCCATTCGAGGCAATTAGCGCTCATTCGGCAAACGTATCCCGTCGTTAACTTCGGTTGCGTTCCCAAACCAGGCGAAGACCTTCCAGCGTCAGGTTTTCGACGACTTCGGAGACGTATTTCGATGAGGGGCAGACGACATTCGCTTGTCCGCCCGTGCCGACGACCTTGGTGTCGGGGCCGAGCTCGGCGATCAGGCGCTCTAAGATGCTGTCGAGCAGCCCCAATGTGCCGTAGAACAGGCCCGATTGCAGCGCCGCCACGGTGTTCGTGCCGATGAGCTTGGACGGCTCGACGATGTCGATTTGCGGCAGGCGGGCGGTGCGCCGGAACAGCGCTTCGGCCCCGAGCGAGACGCCGGGGCACAACAGGCCGCCGAGGTATTCCCCTTTCGCCGAGATGACGTCGAAGTTGATGGCGGTGCCGAAGTCGACCGCGACGCAGGGGCCGCCGTAACGCGCATAGGCGGCGACGCTGTTGACGATGCGGTCGGCGCCGACTTCGCTGGGGTTGTCGATGCGGATGGCCAGGCCCGTGTCGGTGGTGGCGTCGACGAACAACGGAGTGCGGCCGAAGTAGCGCTCGGACATGCGGCGCAGCGAGTCGTCGAGGCTGGGGACGACGGAGGCGATGACGATGGCGTTGATATCGTCGAGCCCGAAGCCGCCGAGCGCGGTGAGGTTGCGGCACAGCACGCCCCAGCCGTCGACCGTCTGGTCGCGGTCGGTCTTCAGCCGCCACTGAGCGATCAGGTCTTCGCCGCGGAAGACGCCCAGGGTGAGATTGGTGTTGCCGACGTCGACTGCAAATAGCATTCAGCTAGTCCAGCGGGCGCACGCTGCCCGCGATGATGGAAACGGTCTCTCCCGAGGCGGTCCGCAGCAGCAGCACGCCCGACGCGTCGAGTCCCGCGGTGACGCCTTCGAGGGGCTCGTCGATGCGCTCGACGCTGACGCGCTTGCCCCGCGCGTACGACGAGGCCCGCGAGAAGGCCTCGACGATAGCCGCTGTTCCGCGCTCGAGAAACACGCCGTAGTATCTCTCGATTTGGCGCAGTATCGCCTCGAGCAGCAGGTCGCGAGCCCACTCGCAGCCGGTCTCGATGCGCAGCGATGTCGCGATGTCCGCGAGGTCGTCGGGCAACGACGGCTGGTTGACGTTGACGCCCACGCCGACGATGACGTGCTGCACGGTGTTGCGCTCGGCGGCCATCTCGACCAGGATGCCGGCGCACTTCTTTTCGCTCAGCAGTACGTCATTGGGCCAGCGGATGTCGCAGCGCAGCCCGCAAGTCTCGCCGATGCCGCGGGCGACGCCGAGGCCGACGGCTAGCGTGAGGGGCATGGACTGCGCGGGGGCGACGTTGGGCCGCAGGATGAGCGAAAAATAGAGGCCCGAGCCGGGCGGCGAATGCCACTGACGGCCGAGGCGCCCGCGTCCGCTGAGTTGCTGGTCGGCGACGACCACCGCGCCCTCCGCCTCGCCGGCGGCGGCCTTCTCGGCGGCCACGCGCATCGTGGTGTCGAGGGCGTCGAAGCGGTAGAGCGGCTGACCGAGGCGCGGCACGAAGAGACCATTCTAGGCTTGCTACACTCGGCGTTTATGCCTGCGGCGTCCGTTCCTGAGTCCGAATCCGTTCCTCACACGCCGCGCGTTGTCGTGGTGGCGCCTATGCCGCCCGAGAAGAGCGCCTACGCGCTGGCGCGCTACAGCCGTTCGCCCGACTCGATTCGCGACAGCGTCGACTGGGTGAGGACGCACTCGTCGGAAAAGTTCCTCGACAGCTTCTACTTCCAATACGGGCACGCCTCGATTGCGGACCTGGGGCACTGCATTTTCTGCTTCGAAGGCGTGTCGGAGCTGGCGGCGATCGAGATCGAAGACGAGCAGCTTTGGGACGGCCAGGCCAAGTCGAGCCGCTATCAGGATTTCTCGAAGGGGTCGGCGGTGACGCCGCCGGAACTGACGGGCGGACAGCGGAAATCGTACCGCGCGGCGGCCAATGATCTGCTCGACCGTTACTTGAGTCTTCACGACGAACTGTTTGAATACTTGAGAGATAGGCTTCCGCAGCCGGAATCCATGACAGAGGGGGCGTACCGCCGAACGCTTCAGGCGCGGGCGTATGACGGGGCGCGGTATCTGCTCTTCCTGGGCATCTCGACCAACCTCGGGCAGGTGACGAGCATCCGCACGCTCGAGAAGCAGATGCGGCGTCTAGGGGCGTCGATCTACGGCGAGTTGCGCGACGTGGCGGCGGAGATGAAGCGGGCCTGCGCCGCCCCGCCCGCCTGCGTCTGGGACAGTGAGCAGGCGATCGAGCCGCTGGCGCCGACCTTGGCGAAATACGCCGACCCGGACGAATATCTGCGGGCGAGCCGCGAGCGCATGGCGGCCTGGGCCCGCGACAACGTCAGCTACCCGGCGACGGCCGACGTGCCGGATGTCGATCTGGTGCGGCCGAGCGATCCGCTCGACGAGATCGCGGCGACCCTGATCTACTCGGCGACCTCGGCGCCGTTTCGTGTAATCCACGACGACGTGAGCGGCTGGAGCATGAGCCGCAAGCAGGAGGTCGTCGACACGGCGCTCGCAGGCAAGGACCGGCGCGAAGAGTTTCCGCGGCAGTTCTGCTCGGGGTACGGCTACGTGTTCGACATCATTTGCGACATCGGGGCCTACCGCGACATGCACCGCCACCGGCGCTGCCAGCAGATCAGGCAGCGGTTCACCGATGCGCTGGGCGTCGAGACTCCGGACCTGATCCGCGAGGCGGGCCTTGAGGAGCGCTACCTGGGCGACCTGCAAACGGCGGCCGAGGCGCGCCATGAGCTGCCCGAGTTGGCCGAGCATTACCTGCTGCCTTTCGCGACGCGCTGCCGGTCGCTGTTCAAGATGGATTTCGCCGAGGCGGAGTACATCTCGCGGGTTCGCTCGGGCGTCAAGGGGCACATCTCCTATCGCAAGGTGGCGTGGGAGATGCGGCAGCGCATCGTCGAGCGCGAGCCGCATCTAGGCGAGCTGATTCAGGCCACCCCGCCCGAGATCGAAGACCCGCTCACGCGCTGAGTCGGCTGGAACCAGTCGATCTTGCGCGTAGCCCACATCAGCGCCGACAGCAGGACGAAGAGTCCCAACGCCCCGACGATCAGGGCGTAGTCCTCGAGGCGAATCAAGATGAACAGGAAGGCGTAGAAGCCGGCCATGAGGCCGCCTACCAGAGTTGCGCGGCCGAAACTCTTGAATACCGAGGCGCCGTAGAAGCACACCAGGCCGACGATCATCGCCGCCGCCACCACGTAGGCCGCCGCGAAGCCGATGTGCTCGGCGAGCGACAGCTCGAGCAGGTAGAACAGGCACAGCGCCAATCCGATCAGGCCGTATTGGATGAAGTGCAGACGCAGACCGCCGACGACCTCGAAAAGCCACAGCGGCGTGAAGGTGAGCGCCAAGAACAGCACCTCGTACTTGATGCTGCGCTCGCTTTGGCGGTAGGCGTCGACGGGCGTGATGAAATCGACGCCGAACAGCGACAGATTGAGCTGCTCTTGGGGCGGCGCGCCGGTCCAGCTTTGCGGATAGTTGCGGCCGAGGTAAGGGATATTCCATGCGGCCGTGAAGCCTTCCGCGCTGACGTCGCGTTCGGTCGGCAGCCAGGCGCCTTGAAAGCTCGGGTCGGCCCAGTCGGCGCGCAGCGTGACCGCGGTTTGCTTTCCGAGCGGCGCGAAGCGAAGCTCGGAGCTGCCGTTGAAGGTAAGCGTAATCTCGAAGGGCGTCGCGTCGCCTTCGAACGGCCCTCCGAGCGGCGCGTGGACGGCGGCGCGTTGGGTCTGGATTTCGCCCGAGCCAGGCTCGAACGGGATGCTGCCCGCGCCCCACTCGAGCGCGGCGGCGTTTTGTATGGCGCGGGCGTCGGAAACTTCGACGACGATCTGGGCGCCCTCCCACAGGATATTCTCCGGAGCGACTTCCCAGCGGGAGAGGTCGGGCTTCGAGAATGAGCCGCTGAGCTTGACCTGGCCGCTGTAGACCGGCACTTCGTAGATGCCGCGGTAGCGCGTCTCGCCGTTGAGCGTTCCGTCGACATCGAGGGATTCGGGCAGGAAGGTCGCGCTGCCTTGGAAGGTGCGCACCTGTTCGACGCCTTCGTTGTCCTTGACGGCCTTGAAGTAGCGATACGGGACGACGAGGAACGGCCCCACGATTTGCTGCGGGCCGCCCCACTTGTCCGCCACCTCGCGGACGGCGTGTTGCCGCGTGCGGTCGCGTTCCTCGAGCAGCCCGTAAATCAGCAGGATGGGAATCTGCAGCAGCAGCAGGAGCAGGCCGATGGCGGCGCCTTTGAGCAAGGGTGAGTTGCGCAGCGACTCGAGAAAGTTGGCGGACGAGGCTGACATGAAAACAGAGTACTTTGCTATGTAAAGACTGTCAAGAGAATCGGACCGGCGATGCAAGAAATCGGTTTACGGCACGGCCCGCGCGCCACAGGTGCAGCCGATTACCAGTTCAGCGCCGAACCCTTCGAGATCTGAAGCCGTTCGGCTTCACCGGCTGGGATCGCCAATACCCATCGAGAGCCGCCAGGTCCTAAGATTGGCGCGCATTCGTCTTCGCAGACGGCGACTCGTTGAACTTCCAGAGCCTCTCCCGCCTCGTCGAGCCAGGCGAGGTCGACGGCGGCGGGAAGCTCCGCCGTTGAGAAGGTGGGTTCCATGTCTTCGCCGAACTGCATGAGAAGACCGCGGCCTTCGGGGAGCTGCGACCGCCCCGCGAGGGCGCGGCTACGTTCGAAGTCGGTCACGGCCAACTCCGCGAGGACTGTCTCCCCTGAAGGGCCTGTCACGGGCGTCGTCGGCGAGAACGGGCCGGCGAAAGGGATGGCGACCTCTTCGATGTGCGAGTAGTCAATCAGGCCAGCGTCGAGCCCTGAGGCTTCGAAAGATTCTCGGGTGCGGCTCACGAGGCTGACCACGACGTCATTCCGCAATGAAGCGGATGCGTCGAATGCTCCGGCGGCCGGCGCCCATGTCAAGGCGCTCAGGGCCCACTCCGGAAAGGTGATTGAGGTCGCGCCCGGCGCCGGGACGCATGTGATCTCGGTTCCGCCGTTGCGGGCGCCGTCGGTCGTCGAAAATTCGTCGCCGTAGTGGAAGCTGGTGCGATCGCGAAGCTGGATGGCGTCCACGGGAGTCACCCCGCCCAGGAGACGGTCAGCGAATCGTCGGCGCTGACGCTGCCGGGCAAGTCGTCGCGAACGACCTCGGGCGGCTGCGGGACGTCGATGCTCGCCGTGAAGGCGCCGACGTCCCGGCCGCCCGGAAGCGAGATCGAGTAGGAGCCGGGGCCGAGGAACAAGTCGTCCGCGGAGGTCGCCAGACGGCTGAATGTCGGGAGCTGCGAGTCGATCAAGAGCGTCTGGGAAGGAGTCTCCAAAGTGAGCGGCGCACCGGCGTCCAGCACAAAGAGAAATGCTCCGAAGACGATCTGAACCGAGCATGTTCCGGGCGCCGGACCGCGCCCCATGCGGTATTCTCCCTGCCCGAACGCGGCGGAGAAGGCGTCGACAGGCGCCCAAATCTCCCGTCGTTCGGCTGAGATAGATGTGGCCTTCAGCGGCGTTTACTCCGGGCGTCGGCATGTCGGCGCAGGGTTCGCCGCCGGCGGAGATCGGCAGGCGCTCGATTTCACTGCCGATGCCGCCGTAGGCTTGCAGCCGGATGGGGACGAAGCAACTCAGAGGAGCGTCTTCGGGAATCCGGAACTGTACTTGGTCGGCAGCGGCGCAACAGCCCGAGCGGCCGGCCCAATCGACGTCCACCGGCGTGGTCGCCGAGGTAAACCTCGAGAGGACTGTCGATTCGTTCCGGAAGCGGCAATTCATCCAAGGAGTCGGAGCGCGGTCCGAGGCCGGTAACCCAGAGGACGACGGTATCCCCCGGCTTGGCGGGTTCGAGCTGCCTGACCAGCCGGCGCGACCCATCCGCACCGGCGACTTGCGCGACGGGCAGTACGGCTACCACCTTCGGGCCTTCGGGACTCCGCCAATCGAAGATGCGCGGACGCGTCTTGACGACCTTGATGGCAAAAGGAGCGGAGGCGACGCCCTGATGGATGACGCGAAGATGCGCGAGGCCGATCGGAGCGTCCGACGCCATCACGACGTTGATCTGAGTGACGCCGACCCAATAGAGCGGTAAATCTCGCGCGGCGCCGTTCGGCAGCGTCAGCTCGACCCGGACGTCGGCGAGAGTCCGCGCTAGGTCGGCCGACTCGGTTCCCACGCCTTCAGCCGGGCCGAGTTGCAAACCCCAGATTTTGAAGATGGAGCCTTGCGCGACGGCGGGCGGAGAATCGATGCCGAGCTCTTGCGGGGGCGTGTAGTCATACGGGTAGTCCATGAGCGTCACGTCGACGATGGACGGGCCTGTCTGCGCCGACAAGCAGGTTCCGAGGACGAACGTCAGAAACAGAATTCGCAACTGCACGCTTGGAGCTATGGAGAGACCTCCAGCGCTTGCTGGATGGCCTTTTCGGCGAGGGGCGCCATGACGGCGTAGCCGGCGGCGTTGGGCAGGACGCCGTCGGCGGTCCACTCGCGTTTGAAGTTGCGGCCGTCCGCCAGCGCCTTGTAGTAGTTCAGGTAAACCGACCCGCTCTTTTCGGCGTATTCCTCGAGCCAGTCGTTCATGCCGAAAATCTTGCCGCGCGGCAGCAGCGGCGCCAGTTTGCTGCCGCAGTCGCACACGGGCAGCAATGAAGCCAGCACGACGGCGATGCCGTGCGCATGCGCCAGGTCGACCATCGACTCGATTTGCTCGGCGACCATGCCCTTGGTCCCCGGCACGGTCACGGCGGCGATGTCGTTCATGCCGGCTTGAATGACGACGACTTTCGGCTGCAACGCGATCACGTCTTGCCGGAAGCGCACGAGCATCTGCGGCGAAGATTGGCCGGCGATGCCGCGGTTGACATAGGGCTTGCCGGGAAAGAACTTCGCAGCGCCTGCGCCCCAGTGGTCGGTCGCGTCGTCGCCGAGAAACACCACGCGATTCTCCCCCGGCGCGGGCGGCGGCAGCTCGGTGTCCGCGCTGCCGTAGCGCGTCAGACCGCCCCAGTCGCGGATCAGGTTCCGTTGCGCTTCGACGATGTGTTCCAGCTTTTCGACGCGGTCGCTTTGCGCCGCCAAGGTTCCCAAGGCCAGCAAGAAGCCGATGAAAACCTTAGCCATCTACTTTTGCGGGACGCCGTAGCACCACAGCGTGCCGTCGAACGTCGCGAGGTAGACGCGGCCGTTGGCGAGCGACATGTTGCTCCAGTGATTCCATGAGGTGATCTCGTCGCCGCTCGACCACAGCTCCTTGCCGGTCTGGCCGTCGAGCACGTAGAGCACCGCATGGGTCGATCCCGCGATGCGCTCTTCCGCCGTGTTCGTCAGCCCCACATCGGGCATCGCTTGGTGCGTGTCCTCGCCGTTGCCGTAGGCGAAGATCATGCCGTTGGCGATCACGGGCGGCTCGGCGCGGTTCATGTCGCGCGAGATCCAGGCGGGCGCGAGCCAAGCTTTGCCGTCGGCCTTGGTTTCGACCTTGAAGGCGACGATCGCGCCGTTCTCGACGTCGCCGTTTTCGATGGGCGCGTGAAAGTCGGAGTGCTTCGGCCCCCAGATCGGCGTGAGCACCCAGCGCGCGCCGCTCGAGTCCTGCCAAGTCGCCATCGAGCCCCAGATGCCGGCGGACGCGAAGTTGACTTGCTCGTTGCAGATCAGCGGCGTGCGGTACTCCGGCGTGCGGTGGTCGTCGCCGCCGATCGATTCGGTGTCCATCAGATAGACGCGGCATTCCTTGCCCGCGTCGACCATCAGCTCCCTGCCCTTGTAGTCGAAGATGGCCGGCGTGACTTGCATGTCGAGGTCGCGCTTGAACAGCCACTCGGCGTTCGAGGGGCCGTAGTAGTCGACCAGGATCAGCGCCTTGGTTTCGGGGTCTTGCTGCACGCCGATGATGCCGTTGCCGAAGATGCCGTTCTCGGGGTCCCAGGGGCCGTCGCCGGTGCCGGTGTAGAGCACTTTCTCTTTGCTGATGGCCGGGCCGGTGCGCCCCCACATGCCGCCGCCCGCCGGTCCCCAACTGCCCACCTTGTCGGTGGCGAGGTCGTAGGTGTAGACCATGTTGGGGTTGCCGCCGCAGCCTTGGGCCGTGTGGGTGTAGATGACGTTGTCGACCAGGTTGAGCGCGTAGGGCTTGCCGTCGGGCGGCATGAATTTCACCGGCGGCTTGACGTCCTTGCCGTCGGCGACGTTGAGGCGATGCAAGCGCCCGTCCCACGACGCCGCGTAGATCGTGTACTTGCCGGGCGTGTCGGCGGGCCCGATCACGGGCGTGGCCATGATGCCGCCCGGGCACAGCACGTAATGCTCCCTGGCGCCTTCGCGGGGCGCGTAGGTGTTCTCGAAGTGTCGCTTCCAGAGCTGCTTGCCGGTCTTGACGTCAACGCCGTAGATGTTGTCGGAAACCCCGGCGACGACGGCGATTTCTTTCGGGCCGGCGCTGGTGTCGACCTTGCCGACGATCAGCGGCGGAAACAGCGAGTGCATCTGACGCGGCTCGTTGTCGAGGTGCAGCTTCCACAGCAGCTTCATGTCGCCGACGTTGTCTTTGGTGAAGGTCGTCTCGTCGCGCTGCCAGCCCTGCCGTCTCGAATCGCCTCCATCGGTGAGCCAATCCGCACTCCACCCCAGCGAGCAGCCGAGCGCCACGACGACCGCTATCCTGAACGTCCGCATCTTCATGAAACCTCTGTTGGAACCTCTCGTTGAGACACTTTATCAGGTACGGTATATTGACCCGAGGCCGACTAGTCTAACGAAGACGGCGAGTCGACAGGACCGGGCGTCGACGGAGTTCCACGAATGAAACCAATTTTTTCGATCGCCGCGCTGAGCCTGGGCTGCGTCCTGTTGCTCGCGCCCCTTGGCGCGCAGGACTGGACCACGTCGGGCAACGACGCGCAACGCTCCAATTGGCTGCGGTCGGACTCCAAGATTTCCGTGGACAGCGTCCGCTCGCCGGACTTCGAGCTGGTCTGGAAGATGCAGTTCGAAAACGAACCGCGGCTCGAGAACGGGCTGACGCCGCCGGTCTTGCTGGACTTCCTGATCAGCCACAAGGGCTTTCGCTCGCTGGCGTTTGTCGGCGGCAGCGACAGCAACGTCTTCACCGTCGACACGGATCTGGAGCGCAAGGAGTGGGAGCGGCGCATCGGCGAATCGCTCGACTATCCGGACCCGACGCCCGGCTGTCCCGGCGGCATGACGTCGAGCCTGACGCGGCCGACCGAAGCGGCGCTGCCGGCGTTTGGGCTGATCGGCTCCGGGCGGCCGCCGCCGCAGCCCGGGCGTGAGCGGAGTGGGCGCGCCTATGGCCGGCGCGATCACGCTCAAAGAGGAGAGCCGCAGCCGCTGCGTTTCCGGCCGCCGGAGCCGCCCAAGCCCAGGCCGCGTCAGCAGACGGGCTCGGGCCGACGGCTGCGGGGCCTGACGGTGGTCTACGCGCTGACGCCGGACGGCAAGCTGCGCACGATGCTGGCCTCGGACGGCTTCGACTACGAGCCGCCGATTGCGTTCCTGCCGCCCAACGCCAACGCGCAGGGGCTGATCGTGGTGGAGGACGCCGCCTATGTAACGACCTCGAACGGTTGCGGCGGCGTGCCGGACGGCGTTTGGGCGGTCTCGCTCGATTCCAAAAAAGTCTCGTCGTGGAAAGGCCCGATTGCGGGCGACGCCGGCCCGGTCATCTCTCCGGACGGCACGATCTACGTGGCGACGACCGACGGCCGCATCGCGGCTCTCGACGGCATGACCCTCGTCGAGAAGCGGGCGCACAAGTCGGCCGGCGGCTTTCAATCCTCGCCGGTGCTGATCGACATTCATGACAAAGACTACCTGGCGGTCGCCGCCAAGGACGGCTCGCTGCAGCTCTTCGACGCCGCCGACCTCAACGCGCCGCTGAGCAAGACGCCCGCCGGCGCGGCGACGGCCAAAGCACTCGCCACGTGGAAGGACCTGGCCGGCGGGATCTGGGTGCTCGCTCCCGCCGACAATGCCATCGCGGCTTGGAAGATCGCCGAGAACGACGGCAAGTTTACGCTCGAGAAAGGCTGGACATCGAACGCGGTCCGCGCGCCGCTGACGCCGATCGTCGTCAACGAAGTGGTCTTCGCGGCTTCGGGCGGCGGCATGAACGCCGCACCGGCGAAGCTCTACGCCTTTGAAGGCTCCACGGGAAAGGCCCTGTGGGACAGCGGCGATGCGATCACCGCTCCGGCCCCGGCGGGCGGCCTTTCCGCGGGCGGCTCCAAGGTTTACTTGGGAACGCGCGACGGCACGCTTTACGCCTTCGGCTTCCCGATCGAACATTAGAGACAGATGAGAATTTCAACGAAGCCGCGCGGGCTGCACGCTGTATCCAACATCACGCTGTCGGCGCTGATGCTGGCCGCCGCGCTCAGCGCCGAGGTGTTGCCCGACGGCCCCGGCAAGGCCGAGACCCAGAAGCTCTGCTCGCAGTGCCATGACATCGCGAAGTCGGTTTCCCTGCGCCAGGACCGCAACGGCTGGGGCGTGACGATGACGAAGATGGTCGGCATGGGCATGAAGGGGACCGACGAGGAGTTGCAAGCGGTGCTCGGCTACTTGGCTGACCACTTCGCTCCGGAGGCGCTGGCGCCGCTCAACATCAATACCGCGCGCGGCATCCAACTCGAGAGCCGCTTCTCACTCAAGCGCTCCGAGTCATCCAAGATCATCAAGTACCGCAACCAGCACGGCCCCTTTCATTCGCTCGCAGACTTGCAGGCCGTCCCAGGCATCGACTTCGCAAAGATCGAAGCCAGAAAAGACCAACTCGTCTTCGAATAGCGCGTTGCGGATCTCGAGCTTCATCGGCGGTCCGTGGTGCAATTGGACGCCGTTACCCAAAAAGCAACGACCATGAGCTTGGGTTGAACTGTCACCCCATGTCCTTGGGGCGTCCCGGTCAGAGGCCGAAGCAGAGGATGTTCGGTCCGGCGGCGACTGCGACGTACTGCTTGCCTTCGACGGTAAAGGTCATCGGCGAGGCCTTCATGCGGACGTTCGTCGGAAAATGCCACAGCGTCTTGCCGTCGCGCTGATCGACCGCGGCAAAGCCTCCATTGGGGCGTCCGTAGAAGATCAGACCGCCTGCCGTCGCGAGCACGCCCGTCCAGGTCTTGGCGCGCGCATTGCCGGGCTGCGGGACCTCCCATGCGATTTCGCCCGTTTCAATATTCAGGGCGCGTAGATAGCGCTGGCCCGTCTGGGCGGGGTAGCCGGTCGGCTTGCCGACGCACTCCTCGAGCGCCATGAGGTAGTACAGGCCCGTCAGCGGCGAGTAGGCGGTGGAGTCCCAGTTGGCGGCGTCGCTCGGGCAGCCGTCCGGGTCGACCACGACCGGGCGGCCGTCGGGCCCGATGCTCGAGGCCCAGTCGACCCGGCGCAGGAAAGGCTTGGCGAGCAGCACCTCGCCGGTGGTGCGATCAAGGACGTAAAAGAAGCCGTTGCGGTCGGCGTGCAGCAGCAGCTTCGACGGCGCGCCCTTTGTATTCGGCGTCGATCAGGACGTTCGGCTCGGTGGCGTCGCGGTCTTTCACATCGTGGGGCGTGAACTGGTAGTGCCACTTGATCTCGCCGGTCTTGGCGTCGAGCGCGAGGACGCAGTTGGTGTAGAGGTTGTCGCCCGGGCGGTCGCGGTCGTTGCTGTCGGGCCACGGGTTGCCGGTGGGCCAGTAGAGGGTGTCCGTCGCGGGATCGTAGGCGCCGGTAAGCCAGGTGGAGCCGCCGCCCTTGATGGGTTCGGGACCTTGCCAGGTTTCGATGCCCGGCTCGCCTTTCCGGGGCACTGTCCAGCGGCGCCAAACCAGCGCGCCGGTGTCCGCACGGTAGGCGGCCACGAATCCGCGGATGCCTTGGTCGGCGCCGGCGACGCCCGCGATGACCATCCCGTTGACGATAAGCGGGGCGATGGTGCCGCCGTATTGATGCCCTTCGTCCGACTCCGGCGGCATCACGGTCTCCCACGCCAGCTTGCCCGTGGCGCGGTCGAGCCCGAGCAGATGAGCGTTGTCGGTGACGAAGAAAACCTTGTCGTCAAGCAGCGCGACGCCGCGGTTGGTGCCGAGCCGCGCGTCGCCCGACATGCCCGGGCTGGGAGGACGCGAGTAGTGCCACAGCGGACTGCCGTCGTGCGCGTCGATGGCGAAGACCTGGTTGGGGCCGGTCACATAGATCACGCCGCCGGCGGCGAGAGGCGTCGTCTCGAGGCCGAAGTATTGGATCGGGAAGACCCACTTGAGCTGGAGCGACGCGACATTGTCAGTGTCGATCTGCTTCAGCGGACTGAAGCGATTGGCCGAGTAGTCGCCGTTGTAAGTGGTCCAGTCGCCGGGCTGCGGCGGTCCCCATGTGATCCGCTTGGCCGGATCGGCGGGGGTCTCGGGCATCAAGATCGTCTCGATGTTGAGGCGCCGCACATACCGCGCGAGCGCGTGCAGGTCGTCGTCGGACAGGTCGGCGAACGCGGGCATGCCGGCGGCGACGTTGCCGCGCCGCAGGTACGCCTGCAGCTCGTCCATGGACAGTCTGGCTACTCGCTGATTGTTCGCAAGCCCGGGCCCTTGCGCGGAGCCGCGCCCGTCTTCGCCGTGGCAACCGGCGCAATGCGCGGCGAAGGGTTGCTGCTGCGATCGCGCCGGCGCGACCGCCAACAGCAAGAGGAAGGCGACTACGCCGGTGATCTTGAAGCCTGTGATTTTCATCGTGTCGGAAGCAAGCAGCCTAGCCAAGTCGAACGTCAAGTGCAATGTTATCCGCAATCCGCACACAATCTCACGCACACGCAGACTCGTCAGGGTGCGTTCAACCGACTCGCCGCGGCTCTAAGCGGGCGTTGTCTTCAAATACTCGAAGCTTTGCCGCACGGACTCGAGCGGGTCGCCCGGCGTCACATCCTGCTCGATCAGCCAAAGCTCCACCCCGGCGTCTGTGGCGGCGGAAAGAATCGCGGGCCAGTCCAAAACGCCGGCGCCCACCTCTCGCGTCGCTTCGAGCGGCGCGCCCATGACGCTCGTCACGTTCTGCGTGCCGGCGGCTTTGTCCTTCAGGTGCAGGCTCAGCACGCGCCCGCTTGCCTTGCGGATGGCGGCGGCCGGATCGGAGCCCGCGATCGACGCCCAAAACACGTCGATTTCGAAGCGCACCAGCGCCGGGTCCAGACGCTCGAGCAGGCGATCGAACGGCCGTGCGCCGGGCTCGCCGACGAATTCCTCGGCATGGTTGTGGTAGTAGAACTGCAAGCCGGCAGCCTTGCAGGCCTCACCGGCGCGGTTGCATTGGTCCGCCAGCCGGTCCCAACCGTCGGGCCCTTCGCGCTCGGCTGGGAGCGTGTATGAAATGCCGAGATTGCGCACACCGTGACCGGCGGCGGTTTCGATTGCGGCGGCAAGCGTGGAGCGCTCGAGCTGCGCGCCCCTGCGTTGCATGACGGCCGCCCAGGCGTCCCAGGCGCCGGTGACCAGCGGCGTCTCGATCATCCAACTGACCCATGGCATCTCGAGCTCGGCCAGCAGCGGCAGATGATCCTCGACTTGCTCGAGGCGCGCCTCGACGTAGCGGCAGCCGACCGCGGCGAGTCCGCGCAGCACACGTACCGGCTCTTCGGCGAGAGGCTTGCGCACGGTGTAGAGGTTGACGCCGATGTCGCGCTTGACGTTCGCCGAGCAGATCGCGGCGGCGGCGACAGCGGCCAACAACTCACGCCGGGTCAGATTCGCGTTCATTAGGGATTCAAGCTCAGCGCGCCCGAAGACCCGGGCGTCGCGGCTTCAGCAGCATAGCTCAGCCTCACCTCCGCCGCAAAGTTTCGAAGCCGGCCCGTTCAAAACCGCCACGCTCCGCCGCCCTGGTTCGCGACAATCAATGGTTCATGCCCAGTTGGGTCACAGGCTTGTGGGGCGCCGCGTACATCGTCGTGCCGGTCATCCTCTCCGTCGCGCTCGTCGGCGCGCGTCGTTCAGCTCCGGCTCAAGGACGGCGTGCGGCTTGTCGATCTGCCGCTGGATCGCAACTTCCTGATCGCCTTCATCTACACCGGCGCTCTGCTCACCATTTACTTGTCCTGCGTCCACTTCTACTCGGTCGCAACCAAGCGAGGCGGCCTCTAGCGGCGCTGCACGGTTGGGTGTAAGGTATTCGAAGGAGGGGTGGTAAGGCTGCGGTGGGAAGACCTTCCCTGATCGAGCAAGAGCTGATCGAGATTCCGCCGCGCGGAGTCGAGTTGACACGCGCCGGAGTGCGGGAGCTCGTCTTGTCGCTGCTGCCGACTCTGGTCTGCTTCATCGTCGGCTCGTGGGTCTTTCTGACCAAGCCGCTGGCGGTCCGCACGCCGCTCGGCGCGCTCGTCTTCGGCCTCTTCTTCGTGCTCGGGCTCTACCTCGTCATGCGCGTGCTCACGGTTTGGGAGCGGCGCTTGGAGCTGGTGCGCCACGGACGACCGGCGTCCGCGGTCGTCATCTCGACGCGCAAGGAAATCAGCGGCCTACGGCGGTATAGGGCATGGTATTCCGCCGAGGACGGCGAACGCGCGGTGGACGCCGTCTCGTGGCGCAACCGTTTCGCGGTCGGCGACGCCGTCACCGTGCTCTACATGCCCGGAAGAACGGAGCGAGCGCTGATCTACCCTTTAGCGGGATGCACGCCGCGCCAGGCGTGCGACGAGGCGGACGGCCCGGTCGCTCAGTCGCCCTTGACGCCTAGTATCTGATCGACCGTCGCCTGCGCCATCGGATGATAGCCCGGGCGGGCGCGCTGGTAGATTTTCTCGGCCAGGGCCTTGCCGTTGTCTGTCTTGATGAGAGCTTTGTATAGCGGTTCCAAGAACTTACGCCTTCCAACTTCAACCAAAAACTCATTGAGGCGCGCATCCACCGCCGGCGGCTCGTAGCCGCGCTTGATCGACTCCTGCAGCCAGCGCGCAATGATCTCCGCGTTGTGGCTCTCAGTTAGCCGGAACGCCTTGTCGAGCTCGGCCATCCGCGGCGCAGGCAGATCTTCAGGCAGTCCCGTGAGCAAGTGCAGGCGCTCCTGCGTCGACCAGCTTTCGTACGGTAAATCCGCGGCCTCGATCTCTCCGGCGAGCCAACGCCGCTTCGCCTGGTCGACCTTCGTGAATGCGTCCGAGACAGGGTAGGCGGCGTCGGCGGGAATGCCCGGCCTCTCGGTCCACTCGACTAGGTCGACGGCGTTCGCCGCCTCGGGCAGGTTTGCTTTCAGGTATGCGAGAAAGTCAGCGGTCGTAATGCTCTGGAAGGCGAAGTGATCGAAGTACCCGCGCAGGAACGGGTCCCACTTCTCACGCCCGACCGCCTTCTCGAGCGTCATCAGGAAGAGCATGCCCTTGGCGTAGGGCACTTCCGTAAAGGCCTCGTCAGGGTCGCGCCCATCGAGATTGATGTGCAGAACTTGGTCCCCCGGCGGCAGGTCGGCCATTTCCTCCTTGAGCGTGGTGACCTCGATGGCCGCCTCCATGGCCGCGCGTTCGGGGCCGAAGACGGCTGCTTGAATGCGGTTTTCCAGATACACCGTGAAGCCTTCGTTCAACCAGAAGTCGCGCCAGGTGGCGTTAGTGACCAGGTTGCCCGACCACGAGTGCGCCAGCTCGTGCGCAATCACGCCGACCAAGCTGCGGTCGCCGGCGAGCAGCGTCGGCGTGGCGAACGTCAGCCGCGGGTTTTCCATGCCGCCGAAGGGGAAGCTCGGCGGCATCACCAGGATGTCGTAGCGGCCCCAGCGGTAAGGCCCGAACATTGACTCGACCGCCTGCATCATCTTTTCGGTGTCGGCGAACTCATGCGCCGCGGCCGCGACAACGCTCGGCTCGGCATAGACGCCGGTGCGATCGCTCATCGACTGAAACGCGATATCGCCTACCGCGATGGCGATCAAGTACGACGGAATCGCCTGCGGCATCTCGAACTCGTACTCGCCGTCCCGCGGCGCATCGGGATGATTCTCGGCGCTCATCACCGCGACCAGGTCGGGCGGCGTGCGAATCACGGCGCTGTAGGCGGCGCGAACGCTCGGCGTGTCTTGAAGCGGAATCCAACTGCGCGCCTGGATCGCCTCGGACTGCGAGTACAAATAGGGGTGCTTTTTGCCGGCGGTCTGGGCCGGTTCGAGCCATTGCAAACCCATCGCCCCCGGAGCGGTCGAGTAGCGCACCCGAACATGCGTCGCGCCCGAGGGCAGCGTCACTGTCAGCGGCGCGCCAAGCGCCGCATCCGGCTCGCCCAGCTTGAACTGAGTCGATGCGAACGTCTCGCCGTCAATCGACGCCTCGGCCGCGGCGATCGTCAGATCGCGCGTGTCGAGAATCACCTGCGGCGCCGAACCGTCCAAAGCAAGCGTCACCGAGCCGTCGAGGCGTTTGTGCGCGAAGTCCACGTCGAGGTCGAGCGCGACGTGCTTCACCCGCACCTCAGCGGTATTGGCGTAGGAGTGGGAATCGTGGACGGCCGCAGGGCGCTGTGGTTTCCATGGAAGAACCGCCGCCTGAGCACGCGGCGAGCAAAGACACGAGAAGGACTGCACCGAAACGTGACACGAGTCCTTTATTGTACGGAGCAGGACTCGCGAGGGAGCCTGCGAGACTAAGGGAGAGAAAGCTGACGTGAAGAAATTAGCCGTCTTGCTGCTGTTTGGAATGCTGGAGGCCCAGGCCGTGGAGATCATCGGTCATCGCGGAGCGTCGCACGATGCGCCCGAGAACACTTTGCCCTCGATCGAGTTGGGGTTCGAGCGCGGCGCAGACGCCGTCGAGATCGACATCTTCCTCACCAAGGACGGCAAGATCATCGTCAGCCACGACGCCGACACGAAACGAGTTACGGGTAAGAAGCTCGTGATCGCCGCTTCGACTCTGGCCGAGCTGACCGCCCTCGACGCTGGCCGCTGGAAGGCCGCCCAAATACGCCGGAACGCACATGCCGACGCTCGAGCAGGCGCTTGCCGCCGTGCCCGCGGGCAAACGGCTGGTGATCGAGATCAAGTGCGGCGAGGAAGCGCTGCCGGAGCTCGAGCGCGTGGTCGACGCCTCCGGCAAACGCGGCCAAGTGCTGTTTATCTCCTTTGGGTATGCGGTGATCGCAGCGGCGAAGAAGCAAATGCCCGACGTGCCGGCGTATTGGCTGTACGGCTTCAGCAAGAGCGAGAAGGCCGCCTACGGCGACCCGACGCTCGACGATTTGATCGAGCGCGCCCGCAAGGCGAACCTCGAAGGGCTCGACCTGCGGGCGCCCGGGCCGTTCGACAAAGCCTTCGTCGACAAGCTGAAATCCGCCGGGATGGAACTGTATGTCTGGACCGTCGACGACCCGAAACTGTCGCGCAAGCTGGCGGGGATGGGCGTGAAGGGGATCACGACGAACCGCCCCGGCTGGCTGCGCGAGCAACTGGAGAAATAGACCGCTACATGCCCGAATTGCGCGCGGCGATCGCGGCCAAGCCGCCCGCCGCCGCTGAGTTGACCACCGTGAAGCCCTTATAGAGATTCTTTTCCGGGGCTTTGTGAATCGCCCACGCCTGGTAAGCGAACAACCCGATTCCGGCGCCCGCCTTGATGGCCGTGGCGCGCCCGCTCGAGAACGTCCCGTCCGAACCGCGTAACAGCGGATTGGCCTCGAGCTTGCCGGACGACGAGTTGGCGTCGAGCAGGTTCGCGACGGCGAAGGCCGCCCACGAGGCGATCCAAGCGCGCTTCCAGCGCTTGCGGCTCTCGATCTTCCCCGCGGCGGCGACCGAGTACAGTTGGCGGTCCATCGCCTGCCGCACGACCGGAGTGATCACGGTGCGGTAATCCGAGGAGTACTCGGTCGGGTCCTGGGCGAGTGCGGCCGCGTTGAACAGGAGCGAGAAGCAGAGGGCGCCGAGAAGCTTGTTCATGGGACTCCAGAATGTCTCGATCAGGCGTACGTCGCATATGACATGAGGAGTTCAATTTATGCTGGTACTAACGTACGGATATACGGCGTACTCACTCGGCTACCATGGGAATTCGTGCCTGCGAAGGTCGCCAAACCCAAGAACGCCGAGGAGCGCAAGAAACGCGTCAGCCTGATCCTGCGGCGGCTCAACAAGGATTACCCGGACGTCGAGTGCGCGCTGCGCCATTCCAGCGCCTGGGAGCTGCTGGCGGCGACGATCTTGTCGGCGCAGTGCACCGACGTCCGCGTCAATATGGTGACGCCCGAGCTGTTCAAGGCCTATCCGACGGTCGAGGACATGGCGCACGCCGCGCAGGCCGACGTCGAGCAGCTCGTCAAGACGACCGGCTTTTTCCGCAACAAGGCCAAGTCGCTGATCGGGGCGGCCAAGGGAATCGTCGAGAAGTACGACGGCGAAGTGCCGCAAACGATGGACGAGATCCTGAAGCTTCCGGGCGTCGCGCGCAAGACCGGCAACGTCGTGCTGGGCTCTTGGTACAAGAAACCGACCGGCGTCGTCGTCGATACGCATGTGGCGCGCATCTCGAAGCGGCTCGATCTGACCAAGCACGATGACGCCAAAAAGATCGAGCAGGACCTGATGAAAGCGATTCCGAAGAATCGCTGGATCTTGTTCTCACACCAGATCATTCACCACGGCCGGGCGGTGTGCATCGCACGCAAGCCCAAGTGCAACATCTGCAGTCTGTACGACCTCTGCTACTCGAAAGACAAGACCAGCTAGGCTCGATGAAGAAGTTCGGACAATGGCTGGCGGGCAGCGTCGCCACGCTTGGCCCATGGGGTCTGTTTCTGGTGGCGCTGGGCGATTCGGCCTTCATTCCCCTGCCCCAAGGCGTGGACGCCCTGCTGATCGCGCAAGCGATCGCGGCGCCGGCGACGGCGTGGCTGGCCGCGGCGGCGGCCGTGATCGGCTCGCTGATCGGGTCGTTGGCGCTCTACTACATCGCGTTTCGCGGCGGCCGGGCGATGCTCGCGAAACGAGTCTCCGCGAAAGGCATGCTGCGGCTGGAACAGTTGACGCGCGACTACGGCGCGGTCGTTCTCATACCCCCGATGATGCTGCCGTTGCCGCTGCCGACGAAGATCTTCGTCATCGCGAGCGGCGTATTCCAGATGCGGCTGTCGCAGTTCATCGCGGCGACGGTGTTCGGCCGCGCGGTGCGCTATTTCGGAGAGGCGGCGGTGGCGCTGAAATACCGCGAACAGACCACCACGTTTCTCAAGCAGAACGTCTGGTGGGCGGTCGCGGGCGGCGTGCGTGATCGTGCTGCTCTTTCTCGCGATCAATCACTGGACCACGCGCCGCGTCAAACAAGGTTCGATCTAGACCAGGTCGGCGATCCCGGCGCCGGCGACCCGCGCCAACTCGAGCGGCGACACGATCATCTGCAAGCCGATCACACCCGCGCTGACGGCGATCTCGTCGTAGATCTCGCACGTCTCGTCGATGAACGTCGGCAGCTCGCGCTTCATCCCCAGCGGTGAGCAGCCGCCGCGCTCATAGCCGGTGAGCCCGCGCAATTCGCGGACGGGCAGCATCTCGACCTTCTTGTCGCCGTAGGCGGCGGCGGCCTTTTTGAGGTCGAGCTCGCACGGGCCGGGCACGACGAAGACGGCCGGGCCCTTGCGTTCGCCGACGGCGACGAGCGTCTTGAAGACTTGCTCGGCGGGCATGCCCACTTTGGCGGCGACGGCGACGGCCTCAATGGCGACGCCGCCGCTTTCGTAAGCGGCGGCGCGGTAAGCGATGCCCGCCGCGTCGAGCAGGCGCATCGCGTTGGTCTTCTTCACGAAGCGCGGCCGGCTACTCGGCGAAGCAGTAGAAGTAGCCGTTGCCTCCCGTGCTGACCAGGTTCTCTTGGCTGCAGCCGCGCGAGGCGTGGGCGGAGTTCCAAGACGTGGGGTTATCGCCGCCGCCTTGGCGGTCGTGGTGGCCGAGCTGCGCGCTGCCTTCGCCGCTGCTCGTCCAGTTGGAGCAGGTGTGGTCTTTGCCGTCGGTGAAGGCCGTGCCGTCGAGCTGCGAGCCGGTGAGAATGTCGTGGGTGTTGGGATCGTCGCCGCGTCCATTGACGACTTCGCCGTTTTCGGTGATCGAGTTCTCTTTGCCGAGCTTGTTGTTGTCGGAGTGCAGGTCGGCGACGTTTTCGGCGACTTTGTCGCCATTGGCGTTGATACCAGGGTCCGGAGCCAATGCGGTCGCGGGCGTTGACGGCGGCTTGGCCGTCGGAGGCGCTCGTGCTCAGGTAAGCGTGCCAGGTCTTGTCGCCGGCGCCGGCGGCCGCCGCAAGCTCTTGGCAGTGAGCGTCGGCGCCCTCGAGGCCGCCCAGGTCAGCGCCTTCGCCGGAACCTTCGCTGGTGATGAAGAAGCTTAGGTCTTGCGCGAACGCGGGAGTAACAACGGCGGCGCCAAGCAGGATGGCCGCCGCGATGATTGCGGTTTTCATAGATAAGAACCTCCTTCGGTCCCCTCGCGGGGAAGTTCGCGGCATTCTAGCAGGAACCGGCGAAAGCAGGTCGCAGCCCGACGCTCGAGCGCGGGGTCGCGCGGCGCGCCGTGAGCCGATTCTTTAGCCGCCGCCCAGGTTGCTTTGGGCCGGGAAGCCTGAACCGGCGGCCTATTGCGCGGCCAAGAACCCCTTGGCGTCCATCCACTCGCGGAAGCGGTCGATCCAGCCCGCTACAGGGCCTTTCAAGCGATCGCGCATCCCGAAGCCGTGGCCCACGCCCGCGTAGACGTGCAATTCCGCCGACATGCCGGCTTGCTTCATCGCAATGTACAACTCCGGCAAGCCCTGCGAAATGTTCTTGCGATCCTCCTCGCCGCAAACCAAGAACGCCGGCGGCATCTCCGCCGTCAAGTTCAACCCGTCCGGAATCGCCGGATAGATCAACCCTTGAAACGCCGGACGCGAGCTCATCCGCTCCACCGGGTCGGAGGCGGTCGGATCTCCCGCATCATTGATCGCCGCCGCCAAAGCCGCGATCTCGCCGCCGGCTGAGAACCCCATGATGCCGATACGCTCGGGATCGATGCCCCACTCCTTCGCGCGCGAGCGAACCAAGCGGATCGCGCGATGCCCGTCCGCCAACGCATGGTCGCGAATCGTATACGTCGAGCCTTCCTCGCGCGCGAGGCGGTACTTCAACACGAACCCGGCGACGCCGTGCTCGCCAGCCATTTGGCCTCGTTGTGGCCTTCGTGCGTGGTCCACAGTTCGCGGTGCCCGCCGCCCGGCGCCAAGATCACGGCGGCGCCGGTCGCATTCGACTGCGGCGGATACACCGTCAACGACGGGTGGTGCACGTTTGAGACGACATGATCGCCGCCCTCGGTGATGCGCACTTGCTCTTCGCCGGTCTTGCCCGCCGACCCCGGCGCGTCGCCCGTCCACAGGGGCACGATCATCGGTTCGGCGGCGAGCCCAACGGCGGCGAAAGCCATCAACGCTAGAAAGGCCGCAGGGAAGGCGCGTCGCGGGTACAGGAGACTCGTCATAGCGGATAGAGTCTACCAACCCCTCGGTTTGGAGTTGCGAAGGGTGAGGGGAGTATACTCGGCGCGACCGCCTTTCCACCCATGTCGACACGGCGAACATTCCATTCGATTTTGCCCCTGAGCCTCGCGCTCGCGCTGCTTGCGGCTTTCGGCTGCGCGCCCGAGCCGCCCGACGAAGCGCCGGCGGCGCCGCCGCTCGTGGGCGAGCTGCAGGTCGCCCCCGGCGGGCGCTACTTGCAGTACGCGGACGGACGCCCGTTCTTCTGGCTCGGCGACACGGCCTGGCTGATCTTCAATCGCCTCACCCGCGAGGAAGCCGAGACCTACCTCGAAGACCGGCGCTCGAAGGGCTTCAACGTGATCCAGGCGATGGTGCTGCACGCCGTCGACGACGTCAACGCCTACGGCGCCGCGGCCCTGGTCGACGAGGACCCCGCGCAGCCCCGCACCACCCCAGGCGCCGATCTCGCCAAAGAAGGCGAATACGACTTCTGGGACCACGTCGATTGGATCGTCGACAAAGCGGCGGAAAAAGGTCTTTATGTCGGAATGGTCGCGGCCTGGGGGTCGGTCGCGCGCAGCGGCAAGCTCAACCCGGAGAATGTCGAGACGTACACGCGCTTTCTCGCCGAGCGCTACGGCGACCGGCCGAACATCGTCTGGATCACGGGCGGCGACACGCACGGCGACCAAGACACGGCCGTCTGGGAGCGGATGGGCGCGCTGTTTAACGAGCTCGATCCCGACGCCCTGGTCACGTTCCATCCTTTCGGGCGCACGCAGTCTTCGACGTGGTTTCACCAGGCGCCTTGGCTCGACTTCAACATGTTCCAGTCGGGCCACCGCCGGTACGATCAGGACGACTCGCCCGAGGCCAAGGGCGAAGACAACTGGCGCTACGTCGCCGAGGATCTGGCAAAAGAGCCGCCCAAGCCGACCATCGACGGGGAGCCCTCCTATGAAGGCATTCCGCAAGGCCTGCACGACCCGTCGGAGCCGTATTGGACCGACGACGACGCGCGGCGCTACGCCTGGTGGTCGGTCTTCGCCGGCGCCGCGGGCCATACCTACGGGAACTCGGCGATCATGCAGATGCACAAGGCCGAGTACGGCAAGGGCGCCTACGGCGTCCGCGAGACTTGGGACCAAGCGATCAACGCGCCGGGCGCCGGCCAGATGCAGCACTTGAAGGATTTGATCCTCTCGCGTTCCTACTTCGACCGCGTTCCCGATCAAAGCTTGGCGGCGGGCGAGAACGGCGAGCGCTACGACCGCGTGAGCGCCACGCGCGGCCCGGACTACGCCTATTTCTACACCTACACCGGCCGGCCGTTCGCGGTTCGCCTTGGCGTATTGCCGGGCGCTAGGATTCGCGCATCCTGGTACGACCCGCGCACGGGCTCGAGCCAGGAGGTCGGCGAGTTCGACAATACGGGCGAGCAAACGTTCGACCCGCCGGGCGAGACGGCTGCGGGCAACGATTGGGCGCTAATTGTCGAAACTCGCTGATTTGCTGGCGCGGACGAATCGGGAAGTTATTGAAAAGTAACGGCCTCGTCCGCTACGACCGCTTCGCGAAGGGGGCGAAGTTGTTGCATTCCGTGCCATTGTGTTCCATTCCGTGCCAAAAAATGCCATTTTGTGCCGCCGGTCGCCGTTTCGTGCTGCGTTGAGCCGCGCTGTGCCGTTGTGTGCCGTGCCCGGTCTTGTAAGCCCTTTTGAATCTGTTGCATGCGACCTGCGGCGCCGCTCCTCTTTCAGGGTAGCGCGGGCGACCAAGCGGCGGCGCCCGGCTGCGGTGGCAACTTGTTGGGATGGCTGGACTTGCCGCGCTCGATTTTTTGGCACGAGGGGACGGTCCACACGCGGGTTTCGGCGTTGTGCTGGGTTCGGGCGGCATGGACAGTCCCGCTCGGCTAGCGCTGTGCTTGTTGCGAAGGGGACCGCCTGTCGCCACTGGCTCCGCGGCACGGGACGGTCCCCTTCGGCTGGCGCTTTTCTTGGCTAGCGACCGGCGAGACCCAAAACCCGAAGGCCCGGAAACCGGGTCCGAGAACCGCCTCCCATGGCCCGGTCTCAACTTGTCCCCGGTAGCAAAAAGGGTTGGGTCAGGGGCGCCGGTCACGGCATGAAACGCTGATTCCGTTCCCGGGAGAGTTCTAAGGAATCGGAACCGGAGCCGGTGTGGCCATGAATTGGGAAAACCTCCATTGGTCGTCTACCTTTGTAGCCACCGCATTGACGGCGACGTGACCGGCGGGGGTCCAGAGCGGATTCCCCGTAAGCGGGTCGATTGCCACGTTGAATAGGTGGCACTCGAAATACATCGCTGCTGTTTGACCATGAACAACAAAGCGTGTTTTGTAGCTCGGCGCAAGTGTAACCACCTTGTTAGCAACCTGAAACGGCCCGAGTACATACTTGACCAAGCTGCACATCGTGCCGCGATTGGCGGGGTCAGCTGACGGAAAGGGGCAGGTCACCGAGTCGGCGGGATCGCCCTTGCCCCGGTAGTTTCCGTCATACGGGCTGCCGACATTAAATGTCCACAACCCGTTGTCAATCCACAACGACATCATGTCCCGAACTCGCTCATCGATCGCGGCTTGTGAGTCTCCGTTCAATGGGTCATGAACCGAGGCCGCCGCGTGGAAAGCGGCATGGAGTTCGTGCAACCTCGCCGTTTGCGTATTGGCGCTTGCGTCGTCGGCCGCGGCGCCCACTGGCATTGTCAGAAGCCCTGCGAGGGCCACAGCTCGAAACATCGAATCAAACTTCGTCGCCATTACGAATCCCTCCTGAACAGAGAGCCTAATTCGACCGTGCCGCAAACGCCATGACCGAATCCTGAACTGTGGATGATCAGGTGATGATGCGACGAACCGAAAGCTCTAGTAACGCGCGAACGCCGGTGCTAGACTTTGTGCCTGGAGGCTGGGATGCAGCCGGTGGAGACCCGCGGCGAGGTGTTGCGCTTTGACGCATTCGAGATTGACCTCGACGGCGGTGAACTACGAAAAGACGGCGTCCTTATTCCGCTCCAGGACAAGCCGCTCCAACTCCTCGTCCTTTTGGCCGAAAATTCGGGGCGGCTGGTCACCCGCCGGGAAATACGCGACCGACTTTGGGGATTCGACACGTTCGTCGAGTTCGATGACAGTCTGAATCACGTCGTCAAGAAGGTTCGCCAGGCGTTGGGGGATTCAGCGGAGCATCCCCGGTTCATCAAGACGCTTCCCCGGCGGGGCTACCGGTTTCTACAGCCGGTCCGTCGGGCGGAACCTGTGGAAATAGGCTCTGCTCCGCGAGAGACGGCGAACCGCACCGGCTCTCGAACCAGCCGCACTGAGCGTCGGCCGCGCCGCGCAGTCATTCTTCTCTCCATCCTGGCCGTGGCGGCGTGCGGTGCGCTTTGGCGGGTTCGCGGCCCTCGCACACCCCCTTCGAAACCGATCCACACTCTGCTGATCTTACCTTTCCGGTCGCTGAATGCAGGTCCGAAAAACGACTATCTCGGGGAGGGCATTAGTGAGCAACTCGCGGCCAGACTTACGAAGTTAGATGGGCTGCGTTTGCTGTCGTTCGAGGCCGCGTATCGTGTGAGCTCCGCCGGCATCGGCGCTGTGGAGGCCGGCAAGCGCCTAAATGCGGAAGCGGTTCTCGTCGGTTCCGTTAGAACCGCTCGTCAAAGGATTCGGGTCAACGCGCAACTGATCCGGACCGCCGACGGCCAGGTCCTGTGGGCTGATGCCGGCGTCGAGTTGGAAGTGCGGGACCTACTCGAGGGGGAGCGTCTGCTGGCGGCTGTCGTCGCGACGCGGTTGCGGGGCCCGCTCACTGCCCCGGAGCACAGCGAAATGGCCCGGACGCCGCCTTCCAGCGCGGAAGCCTACGAGTTATTCGTGCGCGGAAAACTTGCGATGCGCGCTCCAAGACGCGAACAGGACCTTCGGCTCGCCGAGCAACTCTTCGAGCAAGCGGTCCACATCGATCCGAATTTTTCAGAGGCCCTCGCCTGGCTCTCCCTAGCTCAAGCCAAGAGATTCCAATTGGGTCTGTCGGGAGATGAAGTCCGGCGAGCCGGCATGACGAACGCACGAAGAGCACTCGCGATAGACCCTACCGTCACAATGGCGCGGAGGGCGCTGATCGCCATGTTCGGCACAACCGGCCAGGCGGCGGAGGGGCTCGAGGAGGCGTCGATTCTCAGCAAGTCGGGTGCATCGGATACGCCGTCACTGGAGGCCGTCGCCACCGCATACGAGCAGGCGGGGATGCCGGATCGTGCCGTCCCCATTTACCAGCAGGCGCTTCAGATGGATCCGGATGAACCGGACATACCGCCTCGATTGGCGTTCGCATCGTATTGGGCTGGGCGATACCGGTTGGGGGCACAGGTGCTCGAACAAGGGTTCCCGGCACCGGCGCTGCTACCTGGTTTGAACCTCGCGGCGTCAATGGGACAGCGTGAGAGGGCACGATCGATTGGGCTGAGAATGTTGGATGGGACGGAAATCTTGCATGCCGCATTCTCTGGATTCATCCTGCGACAAATTGGAGAAACGGCCCTAGTCCGGCAGGTCTTGCGGCAACGGTTGCCGGCTTACAGAAGTCAGGTGATCAACGTCAGGAACGAACGGGGACACATCGCCCTGGGCCTGATTTATTCGATGCTTCAAGACAAACCGCACGCTCGCGAGCAGGTGCGGTTCGCGCTGGAAATCAACCCGAACAATCCATGGACGCTCTTCTTTTCTTCCGAAATCGAAGCCGAGCTGGGCGATGATCGTCAAGCTATCGCCCAGGCGAAACTAGCGGTGGCGCAGGGCTTCCTGTCACAACATTACTTCGATTGGCCGCCAGGACCGCTCTACCGGCTTCGCTCGCATCCGGACATTCGCACTTTGAGGCGGGCGCTCTCTTTGCATATCGCTACGCTGAGAAAACAGTACTGACTTCGCCGCGGGATATCCCCTGGATGCGGTCGTAGAGTCCAAGCGCCTTTTACGGGAGGAAAGTCTCTTACACCCCCGTCGCTCGCACGTAACCTCACAAGCCCGAACCGCCCGTCCCTTCAAGCCCCTTTGCGAAAGCGGGGCCGAACTCGCTATCCTCCCGCCGAATGAGCGCTAACATGTTTTCGCTTCGCAAGCTGCTGCTCGGCGCGGCCCTGACGCCGCTTTTGATTTCCGTCGCCGCCGCGCAGCAGAAGGTCGACGTCTACAACATTCGGCAGGCGACGGCCGGCGAGGAAGTCTATCAACAGATTTGTTCCGGCTGTCACGGGGCCGACCTGAATGGCTCCGCCGACGCTTCGGCGCTCACAGGCGGGACCTTCATGCTGCGCTACGGGCCCAAGCCGGTGAGCGCGCTGGTCGAGGTCATCCTCAAGACCATGCCGCCCACGAACCCGGGCTCGCTCGACGAGACCACGGCGCTCGAGGCGGCCTCGTATATCCTGCTGCGCAACAGCGCTCCCTACGGCGACAACACGCTGTTCGCCGGGGAGGCCACGCTGCTGCGCGACACCGCCACGGGCGAGCTCCACGACATGCCTCAAGGCAATCGCAGCGGCAACGCCGGCCTGCCCATTCTCGGCGCCGGCTCGGTCGTCGGCTTTGGACGCGGCGCCGACGCGGGCGGCCGCGGCGTCACCGTCGCCGGCGAAGTGCGCGACTACGAGCCCGTCACGCCCGAGATGCTCCGCAATCCGCCTGCCGGCGATTGGCTCATTCCGGGACGCAACTACCAGCGGCACAGCTACAGTCCTCTCGATCAAATCAACCGTGAGAACGTCAGCCGCCTGCAACTGCAGTGGGCCTGGGCCATCAACGACTCCGGCGCCAATCAGACGACGCCGCTCGTGCACAACGGCGTCCTGTATCTCGCCAGCCCGAGCAACATCGTGCAGGCGCTGGACGCCAAGAGCGGCGATCTGATCTGGGAGACGCGCGTCGGCCCCAACCAGGCGCCCGGCTATGGCGGCATCCGCTCGATCTCAATGGCCGAAGACAAAGTGTTCCTCGCCACAAGCGATGCTCACATGGTCGCTATCGATGCGCGCAACGGCGCGATTTTGTGGGACACCCCGGCCTCCGACAAGCGACACAGCTCGACCAGCGGCTCCATCGTCATCAAGGACAAAGTGCTGATGGGCCTCACCGGCTGCTCGTCGTTCACGGGCGAAGGCTGCTACATCTCCGCCTTCGACATTCACACGGGCGAGCGCGCCTGGCGCTTCTATACGATCCCGCGCGAAGGGCAGCCCGGCAGCGAGACGTGGGGCGGCCTGCCGATGGTCAATCGCGCCGGCGCCGACACATGGATCGTCGGCAGCTACGACCCCGACCTCGACATCACTTACTGGGGCGTCGCGCAGGCCAAGCCCTGGAACTTTCTCAGCCGCCATCTGACGCCATACGACAAGACGCTTTACGCCAACTCAACGGTCGCCCTCGAGCCCGAAACCGGCAAGCTCGATCTGGTATTTCCAACACGCTCCCGCCGAGTCGTTCGACCTCGATGAGGTGTTTGAACGCGTGCTGGTCACCGTCGGCGACGACAAATGGTCGTTCAGCGCGGGCAAAGCCGGCGTGCTGTGGAAACTCGATCGCGTCAGCGGCAGATACCTCGGGCACAAGGAGATGGTCGCGCAGACCGTGTGGCCCCGTTTCGACCCCAAGACCGGCGCGCCCGAATACCGCGAAGACTTGCGCGAAATGCAGTTCGGCAAGCCGGTGAACGTTTGCCCCAGCACGGAGGGCGGCAAGAATTGGCAAGCGATGAGCTATCACCCGCCGACGCAACGGCTCATCGTGCCGCTGAGCCAGTCGTGCATGGACTTCACGGCGCTCGAAGTGGACTTCGCCGAAGGCTCGGGCGGCGGCGGCGCCAACCGCAAGTTTCTGCCCATGCCCGGCACGAACGGCAACATCGGCAAGCTCGCCGCCTACGACGTGAAGACCATGGAAGAAGTCTGGAAGTACGAGCAGCACGCCCCTTCCTGACGGCGGCCCTGTCCACCGCCGGCGGCTGGGTGCTCGTCGGAGACATCGACCGGCGCCTCCGCGTCCTCGACGTCGAGACGGGCAAGCCGTTGTGGGAAACCCGTCTGGCCACGTCGGTCCAGGGCTTTCCGATCACCTACGCCGTCGACGGCAAGCAATACATCGCCGTCATGACCGGCCTCGGCGGCGGCAGCCCGCGCGCGGTCCCGGCGGCGGTCGCCCCCGACATCAGAATCCCCCAAAGCGGCCAAGCGCTCTACGTCTTCGCCTTGCCGGACTGACGGCTCATCGGCGCTCGGCTAGGTCAGCTCCTCGAGATGCCGCCGCGCCGCCTGCTGTTGTGCGCTATGCGCCTCGTCGAATGAGGCGTAGTCCGGCGGGTCCGCGCGAACATCCCAATGCCCCGCCGTATCGCGTCCCCGGCACGGCGAGGGCGGGATGCTCTTGCCGCGCGGGGACGACTCGAGGCGTCACGTAGCGGACCGCATATCCGATGCGAGGCAGAGCGGAGCTGTTGGCATGCGAGCCGTGAATCAGTCGGACATGATGCAGCGACATCTGGCCGGCGCGCAGCTCGATGTCGACGGCAGGGTCCGTATCGCTCGGCCGTTCGGACACGCTGCCCGCGCGTCAGCAGGTTGTCGGCGGCGTGGGTGTCTTCGTGGGGTTGAATCGGGAGCCGGTGCGAGCCGGGGACGACGCGCATGCAACCGTTGGCGCGGGTCGAGTCGGTCAGCGCCACCCAGGCCGTGACGACTTCGCCCTGCTCGAGCCCCCAGTAGGTTCCGTCCTGATGCATCGAGACGAATCCAGCGCTGCGCGGCGGCTTGGGGAAGATCGACGAATCCCACACCAGGATGTTCGGCCCGAGAACCTGCTCAACCGCGTCGACGACGCCGGCGTGCGTGACCAAATCCCAGGCCCAACGGTGATAGAGGTGCAGCAAAAAGAGCTGTGTGGGCTTGGGAGCGCCGCCCAGACGGCTTGCGACTTGCTGATAGCCGGCCAGGGCCCGGGCCGTCTCGGCGACGCTGAGCGCATCGAGCGGCGAGACGTAGCCGTCAGCTAGATAGGTTTGCCTCCAATGCACGGTTGCTTCACTAGACGCGCGCTTCCCTAGACGTGTTTGCCTACCACGGAAAAACCGGGACGACGAGCTTGCGCCGACCGAACAGCAGCGACCCGGCGCATACGGCGTATCTTATCGCCGTGGGACAGCGCTGTCGCCTGAGGCCGGGCTTTCGCGCATCACGGTTCAGAAGACGAAGGAGGAACCCAGCGATGTTTCGCCCCAAAGACGAAATCCAACCGAGGAGCGCTCACACGGATCGCACCGCTCATAGCCAGGGCGCAGGATAGCGGTGGTCGGGAAAGACGCCGTCTCCGCGTTTGCGCACGCTTGTCCGGCCGTTATATGGAGTTCGTCGCTGTTGCGGCCGTCGGCGGGATGGACGCGCCGGCGTCCGGTTAACCGCCGGTTCTTCACACGACGCCGTGTCGGAGAATAGGGATGAATGCCATCGATGAATGCGCTGCGCACTTTCGTCGTCGACGATGAGCCGGTGGCTCGGCGGGTCCTGCTCGACGAGCTGCGCGAGATCGACGGCGTCGAGATTGTGGGGGAGGCGGAGAACGGCCGGCAAGCTCTCGATCGCATTCGGCGGCTCGAGCCCGATTTGGTATTGCTCGACATCCAGATGCCCGTGCTCGACGGCTTCGATGTGATCCGCGGGCTGGACGGGCCGCTGCCATCGCTGGTGTTCGTCACCGCATACAGCGAACATGCGCTGCGGGCCTTCGAAGTGGGCGTTTGCGATTATCTGCTCAAGCCTGTCGCTCCGGAGCGCTTGCGCGCGGCCGTCGAGCGCGCCCGGCAGGCCCGGTCGCGGCCCCTGAAGGCGGCCGAGAGTGTCGCTCGCACGCTCAATGCGGCAAGCCCGTCGCCCCCAGGGAAATCGGCCAGAATCGTGGCGCGACGCGGACGCGAATACCACCTGCTTTCGCTCGATGAGGTCTACGCCTTCCAAGCCGATAGAGAGATCGTTTGGATTTTCACGGCCGATAAGAAGTACGCGGCGACGCAGACCGTCAAGGCGCTCGAGGAGCGTTTGACGGGGGCGAACTTCCGGCGCGTGCGCCGCGGCGTGCTGATCAATGCGGACAAGATTCGCAAGCTGAATCGGCTCAGCAGCCAGCGCTGGCAAGTGACGTTGGCCAACGGGCTCGAGTTCGCCGTCAGCAAGCGTTTGGCGCCTGAAGTTTGGAAGACCTTGCGCTGAATGCGCCGCGTCACGGCGGCAATGCGAAATTTGAGCCGCGCACGTCAGTAAGCTTTATAACTTGTTCGGTTGCTCGGAGACCCCGCCGCCACGAGCCTGTGTGAAAACGAGATGCTCGTGTTGAGCCCGCGAGGGCGGAGCAACGAACAGCCCCGGATGGAGCGGGGAATCCGGGGATCGACTGCACGGAAAGTATTGGAAAGATCATCTTGGATCGCGGTTTAGGACCCCGGGTTCCGCTACGCTCACCCGGGGCTATCGATTGCTTCGTCCTCCGGACGAGGATCGCGCCTGCGTTTCACACGAGCTTCGCGGTTGTCGTGGTGGGATGAGGGTCCGTTCGTCCGCCGTTGCAACCCGCTCATCGCCTAATACATCCCGCCAGTCAGAATCCCCTTCGGAACGACCTTGTTGCGCTCGCACCATGAGCGTATGAAGCGCGTCCTCCAATTCGCGGCGCTGAGCGTCTGTTCACTTGCCTTATCGCAGGCGTTGTCGGCCCAATCCAACGGTACGATCGGCGGCACGGTGTATCTCGATCCCGGCGGCGACCCGATGCACAATGCGCGCGTGGTGCTGTCTCCGCTTGGGCGCACGACCGACTCGGACGACGAGGGCAAATACGCGTTTCAAGACGTGCCGCCCGGCTCCTACGACGTGGTCGTGCAAAGCCCCGGCTTGTCCGGCGAGGCCCAGACGGTCCGGCTGGCGGCAGGCGCAAGCGAGACCGTGGATCTGCGCATGAGCGTAGCCCCCACGCGCACTTCAGTGACCGTGACGGCGAGCGGCCGGGAAGAGGCGGCGATCACCGCTGTCCAACCGGTGACGACGTTGGAGCAGACGGAGTTGCCGTTGAAGAGCGCGTCCTCGCTGGGCGACGTGCTCGAGGACGAACCGGGCATCTCAAAGCGCAGCTTCGGCCCCGGGAACACTCGCCCCGTGATTCGAGGCTTTGACGGCACACGCGTGATGATCTTGCAAGACGGCGTCAGCACGGGAACGCTCTCGTCCCAGTCCGGCGACCATGCGAGCCCGTGGACGTCAATCAGCTCGAGCGCTTGGAGGTCGTGCGCGGACCGGCGACGCTGCTCTACGGCTCGGGAGCGATCGGAGGCGTTGTCAACGCGGTCTCGCGGCATGAGACCCATCACCATGCAGATGAAGGCGTGCGCGGCTTTGTCACCGGCCTCGGAGGTTCGAACAACGGATTGGGCGGCGGCAGCGGCGGCTTCGAATTCGGCACGGAATCGTGGGAATTCTGGGCCTCGGGCGGCGGCCAACGAAGCGGCGACTACCGCACGCCGATCGGGACGATCGAAAACTCGCAGACGCGAATGACTCAAACCGACGCAGGCCTGGGCCGCTACGGCGAGAGGGCGCTGTACACGTTCGACTACGGTTTCACCGATTCGAACTACGGCATTCCGACCGATCCGAGCGAGCAAGACCCTGAGGTGGCGCACCTGGAGATGCGACGCCACAACCTTCGCGGGACTTTCGGTTGGAAGGACCTGGCCTTTGTCGAAAACGTCTCCGCCAAGGTCAACTACTCGGACTACAACCACAACGAGGTCGTTCAAGGAGAAGGGATCGCCACCTCGTTCTTCAACAATCAAGTCATCTATAACGTCGTTTTCGACCAGAAGAGGCGCGGGCCGTCGAGCGGCAGCTTCGGTTTCTGGGGAACGCACCGCGATTACAAGACGTTGGGCGCCGAGGCCCTGGCGCCGCCTACGATTCAGAACGGATTCGCCGTCTTCAGCGTGCAGAGCCTAAACCTGGAGTCGCTGCGCGTGCAGTTCGGAGGGCGCCTCGAGCACAACCAATACGCGCCGGTCGGGCTCGAGCAGCGTTCGTTCACCGGCTTTTCGGGGTCGATCGGGATGAATCAGAGGCTTTGGACGAATACCGCGTTCGCCGCGAACTACTCGCACGCCTTCCGGGCGCCGGCGCTCGAAGAGCTTTACAACAACGGGCCGCACGAAGGGAACCTGACGTTCGAGGTCGGCAACCCGGACCTGACACATGAGACGAACGACGGTCTGGACCTGTCACTGCGGCGGCAATCGGCGCGGCTCCACGGCGAGGTGAACTTCTTCGTGTATCGCATCAACGACTTCATCTATCTCGCTCCCACCGGCGCCATCGAAGACGGGCTGATCGAGGCCCAGTACTTGCAGCACGACAGCCGCTTCATGGGCGGCGAGGCGAAGCTGGACGTCGCGCTGCATCCGAACTTCTGGCTCAATCTCGGCGCGGACACGGTGCAGGCGCGACTGACCTCGTCGGGCGATTTTTTGCCCCGGATTCCGCCCGTTCGGGGCCGCGTGGGCCTCGACGCCCGCTATAAGGGGCTGAGCTTCAAGCCGGAGCTGGTGATGGCGGCCGCGCAGAACAAGATCTTCCCGACCGAGACCTCCACCGCCGGGTACGGCGTGGTGAACCTGATCGCCTCATACACGCTTGCACGTGCGCACTCGATCCACTTGTTCGGAGTTGATTTCTACAACGCGGGCGACAATCTCTACCGCAATCACCTCTCGTTCATCAAGGAGTTTGCGCCGGAGATCGGGCGCGGGGTGCGCTTCAGCTATTCGGTGCAATTCTTCTAACCAGCGCGCCTTAGGAAGCCCTTTGGCGATGGACCGTCGCGGCGGCCGGTGCTGTAATGGGCGCTGGGCGCGGCCCTCACAGCCCTCATAGCCTTTACATGGACACGGCCATTCATTTGCCGGTGCTGATCAACGCCCTTGGCCATATCGCCGGCGTTACGGCGTTCGGCGCGTTCTTGTTTCTGCTGATCCGCGGCGGCGGGCGCAGAGACTGGCGTGAGATTCGCGGCCCGGCCGCGGCGGCGGCGCTGGCCTTGTTCTGGAACCTGGGTTCGTTGGCCGTTCTCGCGACGCCCGCCGGCAGCGCGGCAAGCGAAGTCGGTCGCGTCGCTCAGTTTCGCGGTGCTCAGCTTGTTGCCGTCGGTGTTGCTCCACCTGGCGCTGGGACGCGGAACATGCCTGGCTGCGCCTGGCGGGCTACGGAGTGGGAGCGGTCGCCGCCGGGGCGCACTTGAGCGAGGCGCTCGGTTTCGGACTGGGTACGCACGAGTTCGGCCTCAACCTGATCACGTATGGATTCGGGGCCTTGGCGGTTGTCGCGGCGGTCTTGTTGTCGCGCGGCGGGCAGGGCCGGCGGGCGGCGGGCATGCGAGCGCTGGCCGCGATGTCTCTGTTTCTGCTCGCGGCTTCGTTCGTGCATTTCGACGCCGAGCAGGGCCCGGGCTCCTGGGCGCACGAGCTGATCTTCCACCACGCGGGAATTCCGCTGGCCCTGTTCGTTTTGCTGCAGGACTACCGCTTCCTGCTGCTGGACGTGTTCGTCCGGCTGCTCGGCGCGGTGGTGCTGGCGGCGGGCTTGGCCGGGCTGCTGCTGTGGGCGGGCGTGCGGCTGGGGTTGTTGCGCCTCGAAGAAATCGACGCGCTGCGGCTCGCCGTGTTCATCACGTTGACCGGCGCCGTGATCTTGGTCTACCCGCCCGTCAGCGCTCGCGCCCGGCGCTGGGCGCAGCAAACGCTGTTCCGGCGCGGCGACTTCACGCGCGTCGTCGCGTCGATCCGCGCTCTCGACGCCGAGAGCGAGACGAGCTACCTCGAGCAAGCGGCGGGGCTGATCGCCGAGTTCGTCTCGGCCAAACACTGGCGACTGCTCGAAGCGAGCGATGCGCCGCCTCTTTGGAGCGCGGAAATTCTGGGACGACCGCCCCTCGATCGATTTGATATCGCGGAGAACCCTTGGGCGCTGGCGGCGGCGCCGTTGCGCGTGTCTTCCGACCAAGCTCGCACGCTCTTGCTGGGCTCGCGCGAGGGCGGACGACGCTACTTGAGCGAAGATCTAGCCGACCTCGATCGGCTGGCGGCGGAAGTCGCCGGCCGGTTGGAGACGCTGCGCTCGGAAGAGCAGCGACGCCTGCTGGCGGAAGCCGAGCTGGAGACGCTGCGGGCGCAAATCAACCCGCATTTCTTGTTCAACTCGCTCAATGCGCTCTACGGGATCATTCCGCGCTCCGCCGCCGATGCGCGTCGAACGTTGATGAATCTGGCCGACATTTTCCGCTATTCGCTCGAAGGCAAGCGGCAGCTCGTTGCGCTCGAAGAGGAGATGCGTGTAGTGGAGGCGTATCTCGAGATCGAGCGTTTGCGGTTGGGTTCGCGACTGGGCGCGCGCCTCGAGGTCGCCGAGGCGGCGCGCGGGATGCGGATTCCCGCCTTGTCGATTCAGCCGCTTGTCGAGAACGCCGTCAAGCACGGCGTCGGTCCCAAGCCCGCGGGAGGCACGGTCGAGGTCACGGCGCAGGCCACGGTCGAGGGCTTGACCGTCGAAATCAAGGACGACGGAGTGGGCTTTGCTTCAGCGGCGGCGACGATCGAAGGCCACGGGCTGCGCAACGTCAGGCGGCGATTGCACCTCTGCCACGGAGATGGCGCATCTTTGACAGTCGAGTCCGCGCCGGGCGCGACTTGCGTTCGCGTGCGCGTGGCCGGCAAGGCGTCCCCTCAGGATGGAAGCGGCGCCGCGCAGCCGTCGCGGACGACGTTGTCGCGCTAGCCGTTCGCGGTTGCCGTCGCTATTGCCGTTCGCGATTGCCGTTCGCGATCGTTCTGGGGCGCGCCCTCAGGCGTGAGCCATGCGCGACTCGGCCAGGTTCATCTTGGCGTACATCCACAAATCGAGGCGGCCGCCGAGGCCGAGCTTGTCCAGGATGGAATCCACCAGGCGGTCGGCTTCTTCGCGGCGGACTGACAACTGGTCGGCCAATTGCCAGCCCCAAAAGCCTTGGCCCACGAAGTAGGCGGCCTCGAGCTCGTCGGGGGTCAGGTTGGATGTTGGGCGGGGGGTTGTATCTCTCATCACCTGATGATGGTGAGGCGCGACGGACTCGCGGGACAACGTGACGGCGGATTCAATTTTGCGCTCAGCAGTTCCCCTCGCTGGAAGCCGCGGTTCGCCGCTCTACCCTTGGAACTTTGGTTCTACTACCGCGGCTTCGGCCGTGCTGTAACGGTCCGGCTGACTTTCGAGGACCTGGCCGTCGGCGATCAGCCGCGGCAGCGTCTCGCGCACGGCGGAGCTGATCCAGTCCTCGAGCTCACCGCAAATCATCTCGCACGAAAACTCGCGATCCGGCTCGGACTCGAGGATCGAGAGGATCGCGGACTCGATGGCGACGCCGTCAGGATTTTGACCGAGGCCGAGCAGCAACGTATCGAGCTCAACGAGCAACGACTCGCGGCGGCGGCGCAGAGCGTCGACCTGCTCGTCGAGCGCACCGACGGCGTCCGCGATCTGAAGAACCTTATCTCTGACGGTCATACCCGAGATGAGCGAGGGGGTAATCCATTGTTGCAGAAGGCGTTCCGGAAAAGAGGCGGCGGAGCCGAGGCCCGACCGAGGGGAGGAGGCTGGGAAGCGGGTCCCGAAGGACCCGATCGAACCTCGTTCTCCGCCGCCTGGACTAGAAGGAGGAGATAAAGGCGTGATCAAACATTCACCGGGAGAGAACATTTGAACCGCCATTTGTGAGACGGCGGCTCTGTTGCGAAGGTTGCATCGGGCGCAGCGGCGGCGACGTAGCCGAGCAACTAAGATCAGAACGAAGGTGTGGAAATGGACAAGCTCCTCAAAGCCGTCGGCGGCCTGATCCTGCTGTACATTTTGCTCGTCGGCGGCTCGGGGTTGGCGATTCGCGGGCTCTTGTCGACTTCGTTCGGCGAACGGGTTCGCCAACAGCTCCAGGAGAATCTGCCCGTGAAGGCTTCGATCTCGGGAGGCGACTTCGATCTGGCGGAGTGGTTCTTTTTGAAGCCGGCGATTTCTTTCCAGGATCTGCGCATCGACAATCCTCCGGGCTTCAGCTCGGAGCCGCTACTGCGGGCGGATCGCGTTGCGGCGCGCGCCGAGTTGTCGTCCCTTTTCGGCGACGAGGTTCGGTTTCATACGCTCGAGATCACCGCTCCGGTCCTGCGGATCGAAAGCGGCAAGGCGGGGCGGACGAACGTTCAGGCGCTGCTCTCCGCGTTCGAGAAGCAAAAGGCTCCCCCTGAGACGCCGGCCCAGGACGGCGGCGGCCGCAAGTTCGCGATCACCAGCTTCAACCTCGTTGACGGCCGGATCATCTACGCAGCGCCCGGAGAGCCGGATCTCAACGTCGAGAACGTGACCGTGGCGGTTGACGATTTCTCGACGGACGTGGCGTTCAGGCTTTCGGCGCAGTTCGACGTTTTCAAAGAAGAAGCGGTCCATATGAGTTTCGAGGGCACGACGGGGCCCTTCACGCCGCGCTCGTCGCCGACTGAAGGCACGTTTCAACTGGAAGGCCGGCTGGGGCTGCTGCCGGTAGCGTTCCGCAAGGCTTATCTGGGCGCGCTGTTGGCCGATCCGGGGTCGGAGAGCCGGCTGACTCTCAAGGCGAAGCTCAACGGCGACCTGCTGGGAGTGCTGACAGGGACGGGGGACCTCAGCATCGGCGACGTCATGCTGGGCGACCCGGCGCGCGGGCAGCTTCCGTTGGACGGCGAAGCGCCGATGCTGCTGACGCTGGTCGACCCCATGGCGGCGCCCAGCTTTCAAGTGACCATGCCCGATGCATCGTTGCAGCTCGGTTCGGGGCGGTGGCAAGGCGGCGTCGAGGTGCAATACGACGGCTCGGGCGTGCACGGCAAGTCAACGGGGGCCGTCACGGGCGTCAAAGTGAATCAAATGTTGAGCGCCTTCACAGCGGCCAAGGACGAGCTTTTCGGGGAGATGACGGTCAAGCGTTATGACCTGAGCTTCTCGGGAAGCGACGCCGATCATATCGTCAAATCGCTCAACGGCTCCGGCCGGATTGACTTGACGAACGGAAAGCTCGCGGCGTTCGATGCCGTCGCCACGATCGAGCAGCACTTGGACAAGGTCTTGGGCGGGAACCAGGCGGCGAGCGGCGCGACGACGTTCGTGCGCTTCGGCACGGACTTCGAGATTCGCAACGAGCGCATCTACATGCCCGACCTGCTGCTCGAAAACGACGCGGCCCGGATCGGCGGCGCGGGCTCGCTCGGCTTCGACCAGAGCCTCGACTTCGACCTCTCGAGTCTGATCAGCGGGCCGTTGGCGACGACCCTCGGCGGGCGCCCGAATGCGGAGGGCGTCATTCAGGCTGCAGTGCCGCTGGACGTCAGCGGGACGCTCAGCGACCCGAAAGTGCTTCCGGACCTGAAACGGTTGGCCGTGCAGACGGCGGTGGACCAAGCGAAGGGCTTGCTGGAAGGTCTGCTGAAGAAAAAGGGAGAGGAGTCGGAGAAGACCGAGGAGGATACGCGGCCGCGACTGCCGTTCAACCTCGGCGATCTGCTCAAGACGAACAAGGATTAGGCTGCGGCCAGCGAGACGGCGCCGACAGCGGTCGGGACTACGCCTCGCAACACGAGAAGCGGGTGTGGCTGCCAGCGTTCCGATCGCGCTAGACTGCGCGGCAGACGCCGTGTGCCGCAACATCAAGAAGCTTCGCCAGCCCGACAAATCGCCGACGGACGATGAGTTGCGTCTGGCCGCCTTGCAATTCATCCGCAAGGTCAGCGGCTACCAGAAGCCGTCGCAGAAGAACGCCTTGGCGTTCGATGCCGCGGTTGAAGAGGTGGCGGCAGCGACGCGATCTCTGTTCGAGCGCCTGGCCGGTTAGTCGAGATCCGATCGGCTGAAGCCGCGCTTGGGGCAAGGCTGGCCTGTGTTAAAGTTGCGTTTTCGATTCGGCTGAATTTCCGCTTGCTCTGTCGCGCGCGGTTCGTTGACGGGAAATACACGAGGAACAAAACGAGTGGTTGAACCGCGCGCACAATGGGGCTCCCGGGTCGGGTTTATCTTGGCCGCGGCCGGGTCGGCGGTCGGGCTCGGCAACCTTTGGAAGTTCCCCTACATTTGCGGCGCGAACGGGGGCGGCGTGTTCATCCTCGCCTACCTGTTCTGCGTGGTGCTGGTGGGCGTGCCGTTGATGACGGGCGAGATCATCATCGGACGGGCGACACAGAAATCGCCGATTCGCGCGATCCGGTCGCTGACGCACAAGGGCAATTTCTGGGTCTTTTTCGGGTGGCTGGGCGTGATCGCCGCCTCCTCGCTGTTGAGCTATTACAGCGTCATCGCCGGCTGGGCGATGTACTACTCCTGGCTTTCGGTGACGGGCGAGCTGACGGCTGCGGGCGCCGGCGCGGCGAATGAGATCTTCAATCATACGCAGCACTCGGATTCAATCAGCCTGTTCTGGCACTTCGCCTTCATGGCGCTGACCGTCGGCGTCGTGGTGGGCGGCGTTTCGAAGGGACTGGACCGCTGGTCGCGAATCCTGATGCCCGCCCTGCTGGTGATGCTGGGATTCCTGGTGATCCGCGCGGCTTTCCTGCCGGGCTTCGCCGATGGGATCAACTTCGCCTTCGCCGTGCGACCTTCGGAGTTCCGGCCGGAGTCGATGCTGGTCGCGCTGGGCCAGGCGTTCTTCAGCCTCTCGATCGGCATGGGAACCATGCTCACCTACGGCAGTTATCTCAGGCGCGACGACGACATCATGAGCGCGTCGATTCAGATTTGTACGCTCGATACGGCCGTGGCGCTGATGGGATCGATGATGATCTTCCCGATCATCTTCACCTACCCCGAGCTGGAGCCTGGCCAGGGGCCCGGGCTGCTGTTTGCGAGCATGCCGACCGGGATGATTCAGATGCCGTTCGCGAGCCTGCTGCTGGCCACCTTCTTCTTGCTGCTGGTGTTCGCGGCGTTGACCAGCGCGATCTCGTTGCTGGAGGTGCCGACTTCGGCGCTGATCGACGGCATGGGCTGGGACCGCAAGAAGGCGGCGCTGGTCGCCGGCGTTGCGATCTTCTTGTACGGCGTGCCTTCGGCGCTGAGCGGCGACGGCGGGCTGTTCGAAGGGTTCATCTGGCAATTGGACGGTTTCGTGTCGAACTACCTGTTCCCGCTGGGCGGCATCGGCATCTCGATGTTCGTCGGTTGGCGGATGCAGGAGGCGATTCGGCACGACCACTTCTTGTCGGGCAGCAAGTTCAAGCCGGTCTATAACATCTGGCTGACGCTGCTGCGCTTCGTGGTTCCGGTGGGCATTTCGGCCATCTTCCTCAACGCGATCGGCGTTATCTAATCGCCCGGTCTCGCTACAATACGGCGGCTGATCATGACCGCTCGTATTTTCACCTGCATCCTCCTCTCGCTGACTCCCCTCGCGGCCGGCGATCTCGTGCTGCGCTATGACGCGCCGGCGGCCGAATGGACTCAGGCCTTACCGGTGGGCAACGGACGGCTTGGCGCGATGGTCTTCGGCGGCGTCGGCGAAGAGCGCATCCAGTTCAACGAAGACACGGTGTGGCAAGGGGAGCCGCACGACTACTCGCACGCCGGGGCCGCGGAGTATCTGCCGAAGATTCGCGAGCTGCTGTTCGCCGGCAAGCAGGCCGAGGCGGAGCAACTTGCTCTCCAAAACTTCATGAGCGTGCCGCTGGGGCAGAAGGCGTACCAGGCGTTCGGCGACTTGACGATAAAGCTCGAAGACGCGGTAAATCCGGCGGGCTACAGCCGCACGCTCGATCTCGACACAGCGACCGCCGTCACCGAGTTCGAGGCGGGCGGCGCGCGCTACCGGCGCGAAGTGTTCGCGAGTCATCCGGCGAACTTAATCGTCGTGCGGCTGACGGCGAGCGGGGCGAAGAAGCTCGACTTCGAAGCGCGCTTGGCGGGCGCGCACGAGGGCGACAAGGTCGCCGTCTCCAATGAGCAAATGACGCTGTCGGGGCAGGTTCCCGATGGGGCGATTCGCTATGAGGCGCGGCTCGCGGTAGAGACCGACGGCGCGGTCGAGGCGGGCGAGGGAGTCGTGCGCGTCCGCGGAGCGAGCGAAGCGACCTTGCTGCTGGCGGGCGCGACGAACTTCGTGAACTTCCGCGACGTTTCGGCGGATCCGCACGAGCGCAACACGGCTACGCTGGCGGCCTCGCGAGGCAAGTCGTACGAAAGCCTCCGCGACGAACACATTCGCGATCATCAGGCGCTGTTCCGGCGCGTGAGCCTCGATCTCGGGAGCCCCGCCGCCGCTGGTAAGACGACGGACGAGCGCATTCGCAACTTCGCCTCGGGCGACGACCCGGCGCTGGTGGCGCTGCTGTTTCAGTACGGGCGCTATCTGCTGATCGCATCGAGCCGCGAAGGCGGCCAACCGGCGAATCTGCAAGGGCTGTGGAACGACTCGAACAAGCCTCCGTGGGACAGCAAGTACACGGTGAACATCAACACCGAGATGAACTACTGGCCCGCCGAGACGACCAACCTGGCCGAGACGACCGCGCCGCTGTTCGAAGTATTGAAAGAGGTCGCCGAGTCGGGAGCGCGCACGGCTCGCGCGCACTACGACGCCGACGGCTGGGTGCTGCACCACAACTTCGACCTGTGGCGCGGCACGGCGCCGATCAACCACTCGAACCACGGTATTTGGCCGACGGGCGGGGCGTGGCTGTGCCAGCAGGTGTGGCAGCGTTATTTATTTAGCGGCGACAAGCAATACCTGCGCGAGACGGCGTACCCGCTGATGAAGGGCGCCGCGCAGTTCTTCGCAGAAACGCTGGTCAAGACGCCGGACGGCCGCTGGCTGATCTCGGGGCCCTCCAATTCGCCCGAGAACGGCGGGCTGGTGATGGGGCCGACGATGGACCGCCAGATCATCCGCAACCTGTTCGGCAACACCATCGCGGCGGCCGCAGCGCTGGGCGTCGATGAGGATTTCAGAGACATGCTCGCGGCCGAACGCCGCCGCATCGCGCCGAACTTGATCGGCAAATACGGCCAGCTTCAGGAGTGGCTCGAGGACAAGGACGATCCGAAGAATCAACACCGGCACGTCTCGCACTTGTTCGGGCTCTATCCGGGAGTCGAGATCACGCCTTACGGCACGCCCAACTTGTTCGCGGCGGCGCGCAGGTCGCTGGAGTTTCGCGGCGACGGGGCGACCGGCTGGTCGATGGGTTGGAAAGTGAACCTGTGGGCGCGGTTCCTCGACGGCGACCATGCGTACAAGCTGCTGCGGAACCTGCTCGAGCCGGTGCCCGACAGGGACTCGCCGAACCTGGACGGTCGGCGCGGCGGCCTGTACCCGAACCTGTTCGACGCGCATCCGCCGTTTCAAATCGACGGCAACTTCGGCGCGGCGGCCGGCATCGCCGAGATGCTGCTGCAAAGCCAGGACCCCTACGGGACGCCGCTCGGCGACAGCCCGGTGCAAAGCGGCGAGGCGGGCTACTTGCACCTGCTGCCGGCGCTGCCGGCAGCCCTGGCGACGGGCGCGGTGAAGGGTCTGCGGGCGCGCGGAGGGTTCGAAGTCGATATCGACTGGCGCGACGGCAAGCTCGTCTCGGCGAACGTCAAGTCGCTGCTGGGCAGGCCGGCGATCGTCCGCTACCAGGGGCGTGAGCTGCCGCTCGAAGTTGCGAAAGGAACATCGAAGCGCATCACGCCTGAGTCATTCCAATAGCCTGCTTCCGCGAGGTTGCTAATCTGGAAGTTCGCCCGCCCATGAGCCGCTTCGTTGTTCCCTGTTTTCTCCTGGCCGCGTCGATCGCCTGCTCACGGCAGGAGCCGTTGCCTTCTTACAGCGAAGTTCCGGATTTCTCGCTGACCTCCGAGCGCGGCGAAACGGTCACGCTCGACGACCTGGCCGGTCACATCTGGGTCGCCGACTTCATCTTCACGAATTGCCGCGGGCCGTGCCCGCTGATGACCTCGCACATGGCGAAGCTGCAGCACGCTCTCGACGCGGAGGGTTTGCCGGTGAAGCTGGTGTCGGTTACGGTCGACCCGGAGCGCGACACGCCCGCGGTGTTGAAGGACTACGCCGAGCGTTTCGGCGCGGACCTGTCGCGCTGGAGTTTTCTGACAGGGGACAAGCAAGCGATTCACAACCTGATTGGCCACGGCTTCAAGCTCGCCTCAACTGACGGCTCCGTGCGCGAAGGGGAGCCCGGCGCCGCAATCGTGACGCATAGCGTGAGGTTTGTGCTCGTCGACGGCGCGGGGACGAATACGCGGCTACTATTCCGGCAGCGATCCCGGCGTGGCCGACGAGATGATGCCCGACATCAAACGCTTGTCGCAAGAGGGCTGACGGCTACGACGCGTGGTTGATAACTCCGATGAACGCGGCGATCGCCGCATTGAATGCTTCGGAATTTTCGAGATTGGCAAGATGGCCGACCTTCTCGATTTCGACGTACTTGCCTCCGGGAATCTTAGCCGCCCAATCGCGGGCTTCATCCGCCGGAGTCAACACGTCTTCCTGACCCGCGATCACCAGAGTCGGAACGGCGATTTCCGACAACATAGCGGTGGAGTCGGGACGTTCGGCCATCGCGCTGAGAAGGTCGGCGATGACCTCGGGAGGCGTCGCCTCGATCATCGCCCTCACCCGCTCGACGGTCTTGTGGTTTTTCTTGCGGGCGTGGTCGCTGAGCAGCTTCGGGAGCATCATGTCGGCGATGGCCGAGGAGCCGTCCTGCAGCGCAACCTTCGCCGTCTCGGCCCGGCCCTTGCGAGCTTCGTCGGTATCGGCGGCGGCGCGCGTGTTCGCCAGCACCAGTCCGCAGAGGCGATTGGGGTGTCGGCGAGCGAACGCGAGAGCGACATAGCCGCCCATCGACACACCGCCCACGATCGCCTTCTGAATCTTCAAACCGTCGAGCAGCTTCGCCGCGACGTCGGCCATCGCGTCCATCGTGAGCGGGGCGACCTCGGACCGACCGACGCCGGGGAAGTCGAAGGTGATGACGCGCCCCGCGCTCGAGAGCCCCGCCGCCTGTTGTTCATACATCGTCCGATTCAGCGGAAACGCATGCATCAGCAGCACGGGCGTACCGGAGCCGACAGACTCGTAGCTCACGCGCCGGTCATCGATCGTCGCTTGCATTGCTTGGTTCCAGTGGGGCTTGTCGTCGGAGAGCGGGCGCTATGCCAAACTTGAAGGACCCCGAAGGATGCAATCTACCATGATCTACCGCGGTTTGTCGCCGCTCAACGGTAAGCCTCTCGAAATCACCGTGCGAGGCGGACGAATCGACGAACTTCGACCCCTCGAAACGGCCGATTTCTCGCACTGGATCGCTCCGGGAATGATCGACCTCCAGGTCAACGGCTTCGCCGGCGTCGATTACAACTCGCCTGCCGCCCCGCTCGACGAGATCGCACGCTCGGTGCACGTGCAGCGTCGCAGCGGCGTCACGCGCCTGCTGCCGACGGTTATCACCGGCTCGTTCGAGAACATGAGCGGCTCGCTGCGCAATCTGGCGAAGGCCAGACGTGAGCTGCCGGAGGGCGCCGCTTTCGCCGGCTTCCATGTCGAGGGCCCCTGGATCTCGCCCGACGACGGACCGCGCGGCGCACACCCTCGCGAGCATGTTCGCGCGCCGAGCATCGACGAATTCGAGCGCTTCCAAGAGTCGGCCGAGGGCGGCATCAAGCTGCTGACGATCGCACCGGAGCATCCCGGCTCGAGCGAAGTGATCGAGCACATGGCGGAGTCCGGCGTCACGGTCGCCATCGGACACACCAACGCCACGCTCGAACAGATCCAAGACGCCATTCGCGCCGGGGCCACGATGAGCACGCACCTCGGCAACGGCGCGCATCACACCGTCAACCGCCATCAGAACTACATCCTCTATCAGATGGCCGCCGATGAGCTTTGCGCGGGTCTGATCGTGGACGGAATTCACTTGCCGCCGCACTTCGTCAAGATCGCCGTGCGCGCCAAGGGCCTCGACAAGGTCGTCCTCGTGACCGACGCCGTGGCGCCCGCCGGCTGCGCGCCCGGCATCTATCACCTCGGCGATATCGAGGTTGAGCTGACCCCTGATCAACACGTCGAGAGAACCGATACGAGGCGACTGTCGGGCTCGGCGTTGAGCATGGATCGCGGCCTCGAAAATTTGATGCGCTTCACGGGGATGTCGCTCCGCGACGCCCTCAAGACGGCGACGGTCAACGCCGCGCGCGCCATCGGTCTCAGCGACCGCTGCGGCTTCTCTGCAGGTGGGCGACCCGGCTGAGTTCATCCTGCTCGAGTACGACAAAGAAGGGGAAAGCGTCCGCGTGACGGAGACGCTGATCTAGCTGTCGCTCTGCATCAGCTTCTCGATCAGGCCCGCGACCGTCTGGTGCTCGACCGCGCCGTTCACGCGCAGCACGTTCGTCGTCATCGTCACCATGTAGGTCTTGCCCTTCGACTCCACGATGGCCACCGAGTGCATCAGATTGAGCTTGTTGCCGGCGTAGGCCTTGCAGGTGAAGCCTTCTTCCGGCACGCAGTGAAACAACGACCCGGACTTGAAGAACACCGGGGCGTTGACTAGCGCGGGCGACGACGCATAGCGATAGCGCGGGCGAGAAAAGTAGATGAGCTTCTTGATCTCGAGACTCGACCAGGGGTCGACGATGCGTCCTTGCTGGAGGCGCACGAGCCAGCGCATCAGCTCGAGCGGACTGGCGTAGCTCGCCGTCCCGGGAATGACCCTGGAGGCGTTGTTCGTGAAGAACGTGCCGATCCGCAGATTGTCCGTGTCGATGCCGGCGGCCCGCAGGGGAGCTTCGTTCACCTCGAGCGACTTGGCCAGCAGGTCGGGCTTCGAAGTCTCCTCGAAAAACTTGCGCTCTGCTTCGGCCGACGGATAGGCCGCTCCCAGCTCGCGCAGCAGCATCGCTTGCTTCCACGTCATGGAGGCGGCCGCGTTGGAGCTCTGCGAGAGCATGTGATCGAGCCATTCGTAAAGCGAAAAGCGATCGCCCGTCTCGATGCGGCGGTTCACCACGGCTTCCCCGCCCGGCTCGAAGAACGGCACCGTCTTGCCGTCGCGGTGGACGAAGGAATCGGCGGCGATGACCGTGTCTTTCAAGAACTTCCGGCGGGCGTCGGTGTCATCGGGAAACCGTAGCCGCAGCGCTTCGAAAAATCCAGTCGCGACGAGCAGTTTGCCGAGACTCCCCGGGATGCGCTTGACCTCGGAGCGCAGCTCGGCGAAGCGCGGCTCGCGCGGATTGGTGATATCGAGCAACGCCAGCGAATATGACGGGTCGCGGCCGGAGAAGACTCTTTCGAGACCCTGCTGCAGCTTGGGGTCGCGAGGCGTATCCGCGGAGACATCGTAAGAATCGTTGACGCCTTTGAGGGTCAGCTTGATGTCGGCCATGCCGAGCCGGCCGCCCGGAGGAATATTGATGCCCCGCGCCAGCTTGCCTTCCATCGCCAGGCGATAACCCAGCAGGCGCCGAATGCCTGTCGACTCGTAACCGTCGAGCGGATACGCCATCGCGGCCTTCGCCGACGCCAGCAACCCGGCCAATCCCGCCGCAAACGCTCGACGCGTCATGCTCCCGGAACCTCGGTCAAATCGACTTTCGCCGCGCTCGAAACGGCGCTCGGCGTCACCGAGCGCACCAGCGGGCGAATCTGGAACAAGCGCAACTCGCCGCCCTCGAAGCCGAACTCGATATCCCACGGCAGCGGCGTCCCGTCCGGGCGCTTGGCTTTCGGATACCGCTCGTTGATCGTTTGAACCATGGCGCGAAGCTGGACGATGTCGCCGTCAGTCAGGACGCGGTCGTCCCCGACGGGAGGCACAAACCGGAATCCTCCGCGCTCGTCGACCACTTTGCGGTAGGGTGACCGCGCCTGTTGCAGCAGCCGCACGCCGCCGTCGGGTTCGAGCAGCAGCGATTCGGCCGTCCCGCCGTCGACCACAGCGCTCACGCCTTCATTGACGTTGACCGTGATGTCGTCAGTCGAACCGTCTTCGAGATTGACCGTCACGAGCACGCCCGATTTGGCGGAGCGCACCGTCCGCAGCATCAGGATCGACGGGTAAACGTCCTCCTGATTCTCGAGGATGCGCGCGCGCCAGTCGAACGCCCGCTCCTCGAACGGCGACGCCCAGACATTCTTGATCGCCTCGACGATTTTGTCGTACCCGACTACGTTCGGCACGGTCAGGTTGAGCCCGGCGCCCGAGAATTGCGGCAGGTCTTCGGCGTTCGTGTCGCTGCGCACGAACACGCCATACGTTCCATCCGGCCCGAAGCTCTGGGTCAGAGCCGCCTTTAGATCGGTTTCAAACCGCGGCAGCAGCGGCATGCGGCGGATGCGGTCGCGAATTTTCGCGAGCTGCGGGTAGATATAGCCGGAGACGTCGGCCGGGCTCGCCCCGGCGGCGCGCAGGCGTGCGACTTCGGAAAGCGCGCCCCGGATTTGCTCACGGAGCGAAGGCTCGCCGCTCAACAGCGGCCGGTCGATGTGCTCGGCGAAAATGCCGAACGGGATTGCGAAGCCGGGCGCGACGTACTCGGGAAAGTCCTTCGCGAGCTGGCCCACGTTGGCCGCCTTGGGGCCGACGATCACGCCCGAATCGTCGCGGCCCAGATCGGCAAGCGGGACCAAGCTTGCGCAGCGAAAGGTCGAGCCGCGCGGTGTCGAGACGGACGCGGCGATCCGGGGCGGACGAGGCGACTTGGGCGGGCGCCGGGGCCAGCCGGACCTCGCCGCGGCGGCTGACTGAGAAATCGATCCGCTCGCCCTGGCGCCTTTCGAGCTCGGGCAGCAGCGACGACGGAATGACGGCATTCGGGATGCCCAGATTCGCCGCCAGCAATTGCGCGTGCGAGAGGGCGTTCCCGCTGTCGAGGGTGAGCATGCCCGCCATCGGCTTGAGGTCCGCCGCCGTCTGAGGAATCACGTAGATCGCGCTCTGGTCGATCGGCTCGGCCGAGGTCGCCCGCCAGATCAACAGCTTGCCTTGGGCCGCTCCCGGGTTGAGGCCGAAAACTCCGCCGCTGCGCGACGAGCCGAAGATCGAATGCTCGAGCCCCGCCTGCCGGGAAGCGTCGGTCATCAACCCTTCCAGACGCCGCGACAGGGCCAATGCCGGCGAACCCCGCAAAACATCGTCGACGAAACCCGCCGCCAGCGGCTCGAAGCCCGCGAACCTAGCCGAAACCGGACCGAACTCGCGCGCCGCCGTGGCGCGACACCACTCCGCGGCGCGCGCCAAGTAGCGCACTTTATCGAAGTACGCACCCGCGCCGACTTCCTGGCTCGACGCCAGCTCACGGAGATCCGCATCGAGGGCGTCGAACTGCCGCTGGGAGATCAGCCCCGCGCCATAGGCGTACTGCATATCGGTGTGGAGCAGTTTCAACCGCTCGAGCCGCGTCAACCCGGCGTCCGGAGCCGCCGTCTCGAAGCCGTACTCCTGCAGCAGAGCGTTGAAGTCGAGCAAGTCGAGGTTGCGCTTGCCGTCCGTCGAAGCGGCTACCTGCTTGGCGATCTCGTCGCTGAGCTTTCCGCCGGCCGCGTAGGACTTGCGGGCGTCACCGCTCGCCAAGGCCTCAGCGAAGGCCTGGACGGCCCCTGAAAGGGGTCCTTCTTGGACCGTCTTGCGCATGCTCGGCAGACGATCGGAAAGCGTCCGAGAAGCTCCCTCCTGGCGCATCAGGGACGCCAACTCACGGATCATATTCGCGACGGCCTCGGGCGGCTTGCGGTCCGCCAGATAAGCTTCGACGGCTTCGACGTCGCGCTGGTCCGGAGCGGAGTGAATCTTCGCGCGGATCGTCTGAAACCGGGCGTCGGCGTCGGCGACGGCCTTGGCGAGGTCGCGCACGCGCTTGACCGCGCTGTCGGGCAAGCCGTGAGGCACGGCCGTGACGAGGCTGTTCGCCAGCAGCAAGCGGCGCTCCAGCCAACGCGGATCAGCGAAAGCGCGGGCCAGCAGCGCCTGACCGGCCTTTTCCTCGTCCTCGATCTGCCGCGATCCGCGGTAGCCGTAGGCCCGGCGGTAGATCCAGCCGTTATCGATTCGTTCCAGGTAGTTTGTCAGTGCAAGCTCTTTTAAGAGAGCATGATCACGCTCCACATCTAGAAATGACGTGAAGTCATGTCCGGCCAGGATCACGCCGACGTCGACGTTCCAGCGCGCGAGCTTGACGGCGTCGTCGTTCAACGACGCGTGTTGCACGCCGCCGCCGCGGTCGCCGCAAGGATACGGGCTCGGCGGCCAGTCCGTGCCGTCTTTGCAGTACCACCGGATGCGGTAAAACGGCCCGCGCGTGTCCTTCTTGAACGCGGCGACGATACGCGCCGCCTCGGCGTTCTGCTCAGGCGTTAGTTGGGGCAGTAGAGAATCGCCGGCCGCCGCTGCAAGAATTGGCAGGATCAGGAACGCTAAAACACGGGCGCGCATTCAATCGGTAGGACGGGCTGCCTAGTCTAAACGGTACAAAGCGTCGCCAGCCTTGTCTATCCGGAGTTTACAGGTCGACCCAGCAACCGTCGGCGGCTGACTTCACGATAGCGTCGATGATCTCCATGTTGAGTACGGCGTTCTCGAGCGGAAACTCCAGCGCCTCGCCGCTCCGCACGCTGCGAGAGAAGTCGTCGCCCTGCAGCGTGTACTGGTCCACCACCGGAAACGGTCTCTTCTTTCGCCGAGGCGCCGCCAAGTATGCTGCCGTCGTCGACGAAGATGCGGCACGGCTTGTCGGGCGGCGCATTGAAAGGGATCTCGATTTCGATGCGGCCTTTGGTACCGAAGATCTGCATGCGTTGGTAGGGGACCAACTGCGTCGAGCAAGTGAAGCTGGCTTGACCGGCGTCGAACTCGAGCAGGGCGGACGTGAGCCGGTCGGTGCCCATCTCGGGATCGCGCTCGATCATGCCGACGACGCGCTTGGGCTCAGCCTCGAACAAGAAGCGCGAGCCAACGATGGGGTAGCAACCGATGTCCATCAAACCCCCGCCCCCGATGTCGGCTTGGTTGCGGATGTTTGCCGGGTCGGCGTTGAAATAGTTAAACGAGCCCTGGACGGAGCGCAACTCGCCGATGCGTCCCGAACGGACGATTTCGCGCGCACGGCGCCACTGCGGGTGCCAGCGCACCATGAACGCCTCCGCGATCACGACGCCGGTGCGATCCCGCGCCTCGACCAGCTTGCGCGCCTCGGCTGCGTCCATTGCAATCGGCTTTTCGCAAAGCACGTGCTTGCCGGCCTCGGCCGCTTGGATCGACAGGGGCACGTGCAGGTGATTCGGCAGCGGATTGTAGACCGCCTCGATTTCGGGGTCGGCCAGCAGCTCTTCATAGGAGCCATAGGCCCGTGGTATGCCGAGATCGGCGGCGACCTTTTGCGCCTTCGCCAGGTCCCGCGAGCCGATCGCGACGATGTCGCACAGCTCTCCCCGCTGCATGGCCGGGATGACCTTTTGGACGCCGATCTTCGCCGTCGAAATAATTCCCCACTTGACTGGTTTCATTGTTATTTGTCCTCTTTGATCCGCTCCGTCGGCAGCGGGGCTTTTTGGCCGGTCTCGAGCCAATCCGGGCGGTAGGTCTCGGTCGCCGAGCTGTAGGGATAAAAATCCCAAGGGCTGACGCCTTTCATGCGCGGGTCGCCGGTCTTGTCGAGGTAGGCCCGCAGCCGCCGCGCCAGATCGTCCTTGACCGCCGCGTACTCCTGCTCGTCCGCGACATTGTGAAGCTGTTCGGGGTCCTTCTCCATGTCGTAGAGCTCTTCCGCGGGCCGCCTGCCGAAGGCCATCAAATAGTACGGCAGCACTTCGGGGTCGCGCGCATGGTCGATCAAGTAGGCTTTGGTCTCGCCGCGATCGACGTCGCCGAACAGTCCTTGAGGGACGGAGTTGTAGTCCGGGTCTCCGGCCGGCCAGCGGTCGGGCTCGTAGTTGCGGATGTATTGATACTTGTGAGTCCGAATCATCCGCATGGGATACCCGACGCCGTCTCGCCGCGCCGGCGTATGGCGCTCGAAACCGCCGGTCACGAAATCGCGAGTCCGGTCGACCAGCCCCTGCGCCGAGGACTGCAAAACGTTCCAAAAACTGCGGGCGCTCATGACCTCAGGGACCGGAACGCCCGCGATCTCGAGCAGCGTCGGCGCCATGTCGGCCAAGCTGATGAAGTCATCGACCTTGCGCCCGGCGGGAATCTTCTCGGGCCAGCGCACCGCGAACGGCACGCGCAGCCCGCCGTCGTAGAGATTGCATTTCGAACGCGGCAGCGGGTTGCCGTGGTCGCTGGTGACGATCACGACCGTGTTGTCGAGCTCGCCCGCCTTCTCGAGAGTGGCCAGGACGCGGCCGACGTGGGTGTCGAAGTGCTCGATCTCGATGCCGTAGTCGAGGATCTCGCCCCGTGTCACCGGGTTGTCCGGCAGCCACGACGGCAGGCGCGCGTCCGCGAGCTTTTTACCGGCGCGCTTCCACGAGCCCACGTCGTAGCTCTGGTGCGGCTCGGTCGCCCCGAGCCAGAAGAAGAAGGGCTTGCTCTTGTCGCGCTGGGCGAAGAAGTCGTCGAAGTTGGCGGCGTAGTCGAGAGGGTTCAAACCGGGCCGCCGCTGGTCTTCGGGAATCTTGCGGTCGGCGAACTGCTTGCCCAACGGGTTGCGCGTCCAATGCTCGCTCACGCGGCCCGGCGCCCAGGTTTTGCCGGTCGCCGCAACCTCATAGCCGGCATCTTCGAGCTCCAGAGTAAAGACGTCGAATTTCGCCTTGAGAATGCCGAGCAAGATGCCGCTCTCCTCGAGCTCCCAGATGTTGCGGCCGGTCAGGATCGCCGCCCGCGACGGCGAGCACGACGGAGCCGCGGCGTAGGCGTAATTGAACAGCACGCCCTCGCGCGCCACGCGATCGAAAGCCGGCGTCCGCGTCGCCTTGTCGCCGTAGGCGCCGGCGTGCATCCAAGATTGGTCGTCCGAAATGGCGAAGACGATGTTCGGACGTTTCGACTGCGCGCGCGACACGCCGGCGGCAGCGACCAACAAGCAAGTGCAAGCGAACAGGCGTTTAAAGTTCATCTCTCGGAGTCATCTCTCGGAGTCGTTTCCCGATCCCCTAAGGTCAAGCAGTACATTATGAACCACACGAGAATGATCGCTATACTTGGCCCTCATGGCACTCGATCGACGTCAGTTTCTCGCCCTTTGCGCAGGAGCCGCGGGCTTGGCCGCCTGCGGCGGCTCACCGCAGCCCAATGAGTCCGCGGAGAGCGCATCTCCCTCGTTCGAATTCGTCCCTTACGTCATTGGCGCCAACACGGCCGTCTCCGGCATGGGCTTCTTCGAGGCGCTCGAACTGCTGCACGGCATCGGCTTCCCGACCGTCGAAGTTCAAAACCTGCTGGGAACGCTCGGGCCGACGCCCGGCGAGTTCCCCGGCTTGCGCATCGACCAAGTTTCTGACGAGGACAAGCAGCGCATCGTCGAGGCCCTCAAGCCGTTTGAATACGTCACGGCGCATCTGCCGTACTCGATGCCTTACATCCAGCCCGATGCGGCCGAGGCGGTCGCCGAGTTCGAGAGCACGTTCGACGCCGCGGCGCTCGTCGGCGCCAAAATGGCGGTGCTGCACCCGCAGCCGCACGGCACGAAGCTCGAGGACAACTGGGACACCGCCGTCCAGCGCATCCGGCACTGGGGCGACATGGGCGCGGAACGCGGCTTCCGAATCGCCGTGGAAACCTCGGCGCCGCCGTCGGTCCCGGAATTTGTTCGCCTGATCCACGAGATCGGCCATGACAATGTGGGCGCGACGCTCGACGTGGGTCACCAGGCTCACTTCGCCGAGCTGGCGCGATTCACGAAAGAGGAGTACGCCACCAAGGAAGCGATCCGCGCTTACAACGACGTCAACATTCAGATCGTCGAATCGCTTGGCGACAAGCTGATCCACATGCACGTGCACGATATCGAGCCGGAGACCTGGTCGGAGCACAAGCCGATGATCTACGGCTTCATCGACTACCCGCGTCTGATCGCGACGTTGCGGGAAATTCGCTACGGCGGCGTGATGATCTTCGAGATCGGCGGCGAGCCGGAGAAAATGCCGGGCTACCTCAAAGACGCCAAGGCCAAGCTCGAAGGCTACTTAGCGTCGTAGCGCCGGCCGGCGCATGCGACCCGTGCGCAACATTCGCATCAAAAGGCTCGACTGGCCGGCGCGTCGGCGTTTGGACAAGGCACGGATGCGTTGACTTCACCTGCGTCATTGCCTAGCATCGAAGTGTCCGAACAAGGCAGCGTTTTTCCGTTGCAAAAGATATCTCACGTCCTCTTCGTGCGCTGCTGTCGCCAGTGCACCTGTAGCAAGCCGGCCTAGCCCGGCCGGCGCCGACCATCGGCCTTTTTGGCGGACCTTTGTCGCATCGCGATGCGTGGTCCGCGCATCGCATACAAGCAACAGGACGGGAGACAGCGGATGTTCGGGACGTTCAAAGAACAAATCCAGACGGTTTTCAAGCAAGACCCCGCGGCTCGTTCGCGGCTCGAAGTCCTGACGTGCTATCCCGGCGTCCACGCCATCCTGCTGCATCGCGTGTCGCACCGACTTTATCGCTCCGGATTCCTGGTCCCGGCTCGCCTGCTGTCCCACTTCGGCCGCTTGCTCACCGGCATCGAAATCCATCCCGGCGCGCGGATTGGACGGCGCTTCTTCATCGACCACGGCATGGGCGTCGTCATCGGCGAGACTTCGGTGATCGGCGATGACGTGCTGCTCTACCAAGGCGTGACGCTCGGGGGCACGGGCCATGAACGCGGCAAGCGGCACCCGACCCTCGGGGACCATGTCGTCATCGGCTCCGGCGCCAAGGTGCTGGGCAACATCGAGCTTGGCGAGTGGGTGCGCGTCGGCGCGGGCAGCGTCGTCGTCCGCTCAGTCCCGGAGCACTCGACCGTCGTCGGAGTCCCTGGCCGCATCGTCGCGGTGAAAGGGGTTCGCGTCGAGCATCCCGAGTGGGACATGCTCGAGCACGGCGAGCTGCCCGATCCGGTCGGTCAGACGTTGGCGGATCTAAAAGAGCGCATGGCCGTCCTCGAAGCGCAGCTCGAGATCAAACGCCGCGAGCCGGAAGACGCGGCCCGCACGATGCCGAGCGGCTAGGGCCTATTCGGCCAACGATTCGACGATGCGGGGATTGCCCAGGATCGTCCGCCGCACGGGGCACTTGTCGGCGATCTCGAGCAGGCGTTTGCGCTGAGCCTCGTCCAAATCGCCCTCGAAACTCAGCTTGATGCGCATGCGTTCGATATAGCCTTCGGTCTCGTCGCAGTCCTCGCAGTCGGAGGCGTGAACGCGCTCATGCACTAGCTCCGCCGCGATCTTTTGAAGATCCCAGCCCTTGCGGCGGGCGTACATCCGGACGGTCATCGTCATGCATGACCCCAGCGCCGACAGCAGCAGATCGTAAGGATCCGGACCGAGGCCGTCGCCCGTATCCGGCGGCTCATCCGCGACTAAGGCGTGATGCTTGGTTCTCAATAGGATCTGGTAATTCTCAAGCGACTCGGCCCGCACGACAGTCATGCCACCATTGTGACCCTTTCGGGCAAGGGCTTGATAGCGCCCGCGGCCAAGTTGCGCTTACCCTGTAAGTTCTCGCGGAGGAGGTTGCGCGTTGATTCGGAATGCGGTTGTGCCTGTCGCGGGCCTTGGCACTCGCCTGTTGCCCGCCACGAAATGTCAGCCCAAGGAGATGCTGCCGGTGGCGAAGAAGCCCATCGTGCAGTACGTCGTCGAAGAACTGGTCGGCTCCGGAGTCGACCGCATCCTCTTCGTCACCGGGCGCGGTAAAAACTCGATCGAAGACCACTTCGACCGCGACCCTGAGCTCATCGCCGCTCTGCAACAAGCCGCCAAGGACGATTTGCTCGAGGAGCTGGCGTACGAGGAGCTGGGCGCGACCTTTCTCTACACTCGCCAATCCAAGCAACTCGGCCTCGGCGACGCCATCCTGCACGGCGAAGCCTTTGTCGGCCACGATCCTTTTATCGTCGCCCTCGGCGATTCGATTATCGGCATCAACGGTCGATCCGACATAGCCAAGCAAATGGCCGAAGCCTACGAGAGCACGCACGCGGCCGCCGTCATCGCCGTGGAAGAAGTCGACAGCGAGCTGCTGCATCACTACGGCGTCGTCAAGCCCGACCCCGGCGCCAAACTCGGCAATGAAGACTACTTCGCGATCAGCGATCTGGTCGAAAAACCGAAGGCCGATCAAGCGCCGAGCAACCTGGCGATCGCCGGACGCTACGTCTTCGCGCCCTTGATCTTCGACATGATTCGGCGCGTCGAGCCCGACAAGAAGGGCGAGATCCAGCTCACCGAAGCCATCCGCATGCTGTGCCAAACGGGCCGCCGCGTCGTCGGCGTCAAGCTCAAGCCCGGTGTGCGGCGCTACGACATCGGCAACATCCCGAGCTATTACGAGACCTTCATCGAGTTCGCGCTGGCCGACCCGCAGTACGGCGACCGCCTCCGCAAAAAGCTGCAGCAACTGCTAGGTTGAGCGCCGATGCCCAAACGCGCGTTGCTGCTGGTCGATCTGCAGTATGACTTCATGCCCGGCGGGGCGCTGGCCGTACCCAATGGGGACGAAGTCGTCGCGGTCGCCAACCAACGGATTCCGCTGTTCGACGTGGTCGTAGCAAGCCAAGACTGGCATCCGCCCCATCACAAGAGCTTCGCTTCGCAGCACCCCGGCAAGAAACCGGGCGATGTCATCGAGCTCGACGGCTTACGACAAAACCTTTGGCCCGATCACTGCGTCCAAGGAACATTCGGAGCGCGGCTGCATGCGGATCTCGACCTCCAAGCGGCGGGCGAGATTTTTCGAAAAGGCATCGACGCAAATGTGGACAGCTACAGCGCCTTTTTCGACAATGCGCGGCGGCGCTCCACCGGCCTGTCCGACTGGCTCCGCGACGCGGCGGTCGAAGAGTTGCACCTGCTGGGGCTCGCGACCGATTATTGTGTGAAGTTCTCCGCCCTCGACGCCGCGGAACAAGGCTTTGAAACTCACGTTATCGCGGCGGGGTGCCGCGGCATCGACCTGACGCCGGGCGATGCGGACCGGGCCTGGGACGAGATGCGGCAAGCCGGCGTCCTTGTCGAATAGTTGATCCGAACCGAACGTTCGCGGCGGAGAGACCCTATGACCGGCATTGTCCTTTCCCTTGTTCATCGCTCCCTCGTTCATCGTTCTCGCATTGCTTCTGACCCCGACCATGTCCCTCCTCGCTCAATCCGCTCCCATCGCCTATCCCGAGACCAAGCGCGTCGATCAAGTCGACACGTACCACGGCATGAAGGTCGCCGATCCTTATCGTTGGCTCGAGCAAGACGTGCGCGAGTCAAATGGACGTCGCCGACTGGGTGCGGCGCGAAAACGAGCTGACCTTCGCCTATTTGAAAGCGATTCCCGGACGCGAGAAGATCGAGCGGCGCATCACCGAGCTGTGGAACTACGAGAAGTACTCCACTTTCTACAAGCGCGGCGGCCACTATCTCTTCTACCGCAACGACGGTCTTCAGAATCAGGACGTGCTCTACATCCAAGACTCGTTGAAGGGCGAGCCGCAAGTCCTGATCGACCCCAACAAGTGGTCCGACGACGGGACCGTGGCGTTGAGCGGTCTGTCGGTCAGCGACGACGGCAAATACTTGGCATACTCGGTCAGCAAGGCCGGTTCGGACTGGAGCGTTTGGCACGTGATGGAGATCGCAACCAAGCGCGTGCTCGACGACACGCTCGAATGGTCGAAATTCTCCGGCGCGACCTGGACGAAAGACAGCCGCGGGTTCTTCTACGCTCGCTTCCCCGAGCCCGAAGAAGGGGCCGCCTTCCAGTCCACCAACCTCAATCAAAAGCTCTACTACCATCGCGTCGGCGCGCCGCAGTCCGACGACGTGCTGGTCTATTCGCGTCCCGAGGAGCCTACGTGGGGCTTTGGGACCAGCGTGTCAGACGACGGCCGCTACCTCGTCATCACAATCTGGAAGGGCACAGACGACCGCTACCGCGTCGTCTACAAGGACCTCCACGAGCCTTTGGCCGCGCCAGTCGAGCTGATCGACAATTTCGACAACGACTATACGTTCATCGACGCCGACGGCACGACGTTCTTCTTCTTGACCGACCTCGACGCGCCCCGCCGCCGCGTGATCGCCGTCGACGTCGAGAATCCCGCCCGCGAAAACCGGCGCGAGATCATCCCGCAAGCGCCGGAAACGCTCGAAGGCGTCGACCTGGTGGGCAACCTCTTCATCGCCAGCTATCTAAAGGACGCCCATTCCCAGATCAAAATCCACGAGCTTGACGGCAAGTTCGTGCGCGAAGTCGAATTGCCCGGCATCGGCTCGGCGGACGGGTTCGGCGGCGTCCGCGGCGACAACGAGACGTTTTACTCCTATTCCAGCTACGCCACGCCGCCGACCATCTATCGCTACGACCTGGTCACCGGCGAAAGCACACTGCTGCGCAAGGCCGACGTCAAGTTCGATCCCGACGATTACGTTACGGAGCAGATCTTCTACGAGAGCAAGGACGGCACGCGGGTTCCGATGTTCATCACGCACCGCAAAGGGCTCGTGAAGAACGGCGCCAACCCGACCCTACTCTACGGCTACGGCGGATTCAACATCTCGATTACGCCCGGCTTCTCCGTCAGATGGCTGACTTGGCTCGACATGGGCGGCGTGCTGGCGATCCCCAACCTGCGCGGCGGCGGAGAATACGGCGAGGAGTGGCACAAGGCCGGCACGAAGACCCACAAGCAGAACGTGTTCGACGACTTCATCGCGGCCGCGGAGTGGCTCATCGCCAACAAGTACACCAGCCCGGACAAGCTCGCCATCCACGGCGGCTCGAACGGCGGGCTGCTCGTCGGCGCCGTGCATGACGCAGCGTCCCGAGCTGTTCGGCGCGGCGCTGCCGGCCGTCGGCGTGATGGACATGCTGCGCTTCGACAAGTTCACCGCCGGCCGCTTCTGGGTCGACGACTACGGCTCGTCCGACAACCCCGCCGAGTTCGAAGCGCTCTACGCCTATTCGCCTTATCACAGCCTGCGCAAGCATCACGAGTATCCCGCGACGCTCGTCACCACAGCCGACCACGACGACCGCGTCGTACCCGGCCACAGCTTCAAGTTCGCGGCCGAATTGCAGCACGAGCAGCAAGGCGATAAGCCCGTCCTGATCCGCATCGAGACCTCCGCCGGCCACGGCGCCGGCAAGCCGACCTCGAAACGCATCGAAGAACTAGCCGATTCATGGGCTTTCTTGGCCAAGAACCTGGGGATGACGGTCGATTAGCGCCGCTGTTCGGCGAATCTCATTGTCGAACGTTAACAGCGCGACTATAATATGGTGCGAGCGGCCTCGGTGCGCTCGCACCATTTATCCATGAGAAATCTCCTCCGTCTCCTTCCCGTGTTTGTGCTTGCCGCCGCGATCCAGGCGCAAACGACTGACAAGACGGAATTTTTCGAGAAGAGCGTACGCCCGTTGCTGGTCGCTAAGTGCCAGATGTGCCACAACGCCCAGTTGCAGTCCTCCAAGCTTGACCTGTCGACGGCGGAAGGATTCATGAAAGGCGGCGCCGGCGGAGCGTTGATCAATCACGAGAAATTGTCCGACAGCTACCTGCTGACGGTGATCGGGTACGAAGCCGCCATCAAGATGCCGCCGACCGGCAAACTGTCCGACGCCGAGGTCGCGATCTTGACCGAGTGGGTCGACAGCGGCGCCAATTGGCCCGGCGCCGTGAAGGTCCAGGACCTGACCAAGGCGACGAAGAAACAAGGATTTACCGATGAGCAGAAGGCGTTCTGGGCCTTCCAGCCCGTCAGCGACCCGCAGCCGCCCGCCGTCAAGGACGAGAACTGGATCAAGTCCGACATCGACCGCTTCATCCTCGCCAAGCTCGAAGAAAAGGGCATGAAGCCCAACAAGCCGGCCGACAAAGACACTCTGCTCCGCCGCGCATACTTCGACCTGACCGGACTGCCGCCGACGCCCGAAGACATCGCCGCCTTCCTGGCCGACGACTCGCCGAACGCCTTCGAGAAGGTCGTCGACAAGCTGCTCGCTTCGCCGCGTTACGGCGAGCGCTGGGGTCGTCACTGGCTCGACGTCGCGCGCTACGCCGACTCCACCGGCAACGACGAAGACCACCGCTATCCCTACGCCTGGCGCTATCGCGACTACGTCATCAACGCGTTCAACGACGACATGCCGTACGACCAATTCGTACGCGAACAGATCGCCGGCGATTTGATGCCCTCCCCCGACGGCGCCTCCGTCAACCGCCAGGGCCTCATCGCCACGGGCTTCCTCGCGCTGGGCCCCAAGGCGCTGGCGCAGCAGGACAAGGAGCACATGCTCTATGACGTCTACGACGAACAGGTCGACGTCGTCTCCAAGGCTTTCCTGGGACTCACCCTTAGCTGCGCGCGCTGCCACGACCACAAGTTCGATCCGCTGCTGACGCGCGACTACTACTCGATGATCAACTTCTTCGCGAACACGCGCAGCTTCAAGGACCCCGAAACGCATGTCTCAAAGCTGCTGTTCGTGCCGCTCGTCCAAGAGGACAAGTGGGCGGCCTACGAAGCCGAGCAAGAGCAGATCCGCAAGCGCAAGTTCGACATCGAAAACCTGCCCGAAATCGAAGTCGCGGAGCACGTCGCGCCCTATGCCGACAAGATCGCCGACTACATGCTGGCGGCTCGCGAAGTCTACGAAGACGGCAAGACCGCCGACGCAGCGGCACAGGCTCGCGGCCTGGAAGCGCCCATGGTCGACCGCTGGGCCAGCTACCTCAAGCCCGGCGAAGAAGTCCGCGCGCATCTGGCTGAATGGGACGCCGCCAAGCCCGCTCAACGCGAAGCCGTCGCGCAACAGTTCGCGGCAAGCTTCAAAACGACCTACGACGACTGGACCGACAAGCTCGCCAAGTGGCGCAAGGAAGCCAATCGCCCGGCGGAAGAGATCACGATGGGCATCCCCGACAAGCCCAGCTTCATCCCCGGCGACAACCGCTTCTTCCACGAGGTCTACATCGCGAAAGGCGGCCCGCTCGTCTTCCGCACCAAGGAGGACCGTCACGGCATTCTCTCCGCGGAAACCGAGGCGAAGCTCACCGAGCTCGAGAAGGAGCTCGAGGGCCTCGAGGCGAACGCGATGCCCGAGCCCGACCGCGCCTGCGCCGTCACCGACGTCGACCCGAAGAACGCCGTCGATCAACACGTCTTCTTGCGCGGCGACTACAACAGCAAGGGCGACGACGCTCCGAAGGTCTTCCCGGCGATTCTCGCGGGCTTCGACCAGACGCCTGTCGAGACCAAAGGCAGCGGCCGCATGGCGCTCGCCAAGTGGCTGGCCAAGCCGAGCAACCCGCTGCCCGCGCGCGTGATGGTCAACCGCATCTGGCATTGGCACTTCGGCGAGGGCATCGTGCGCACGCCGTCGAACTTCGGCAAGATGGGCGATCGCCCGACGCACCCCGAGCTGCTCGACTACCTCGCCAAGCGGTTCGTGGAAGACGGCTGGTCCGTGAAGGATTTGAACAAACGGATCATGCTCTCGGCGGCCTATCGGATGTCGAGCGAAATCTCGTCCGACGCCGCGCTCGAAGATCCGGAAAACCGCCTGATCTCGCGCTTCAACCGCCGGCGCCTGGACGTCGAAGAGATCCGCGACGGCCTGCTGCGCGTCGACAACTCGATCGAGCTCAAGATGGGCGGCACGATGATGTCGGGCTTCGGCACCGACAGCGAGAACTCCGACGACCGCCTCAGCGTCAACCCTGACAACTATCAAATGCGCACGATTTACCTGCCGCTGCGCCGCGCCAACCTGCCCGCCCTGCTCAACCTGTTCGACTTCGGCGACGCGGTCACGCCCCTCGGCAAGCGGCCTGAAACCAACGTCGCCCCGCAGGCGCTGTTCATGATGAACTCCGGTTTCGTCGCCCAACGCGCCCGCAATCTGGCCTCGCAACTGCTCGAGCTCGACGACGAGCAGACCCGCATGCGCAGAGCTTACCTGCGCACTCTCAACCGCGCCCCCACCTCCGAAGAGATCGATATGGGCCTGACGTACCTCAGTTCGGTCAAAAACAAGTTCGAGGGCGAGAACGAGCTCGACGCCTGGGAAAGCTTCTGCCGCATCCTGATGGCGTCAAATGAATTCATCTACGTCGACTAGGGATTGATATGGACGCCAAGCATAACTACAACAAGCTCCTCAGCCGCAACTGGAGCAAACCGACGACCCGCCGCGGGCTGTTGCGCGACGGCGCCATGGGGTTCGGCGCGCTCAGCCTCTACGCCATGCTGGGCGACCTCGGTCGCGCCGAACAGTCGACCAATCCCTTGGCTCCCAAGGCGCCGCACTTCAAGCCGCGCGCCAACAAGGTCGTCTTCTTGTTCATGCACGGCGGGCCCTCGTCGATCGACACGTTCGACTACAAGCCCTACCTCGCCAAGAACGACGGCAAGCCGCTGCCGATCAAGCGGCCGCTGGCCTTCGACGACGCGGACCCGGGTCCGCTGATGAAGAATCAGTGGGAGTTCCGGCCCGGCGGCCAGAGCGGCCACATGATCAGCGACCTGTTCCCGCACGTGCGCGAGCGCGCAGACGACCTCTGCATCGTCAAGTCGATGGTCGGCGAGGGCGTCGATCACGGCGCGGCGCTGCTGCAAACCTTTACCGGCTCGAGCACGTTCACGCGGCCCAGCATGGGTTCGTGGGTCGTCTACGGGCTCGGCTCGGAGAACCGCGACTTGCCGGGCTTCATTACGATCAAGCCGACGCTGTCGCACGGCGGCGCGAAGAACTGGTCGTCCGCGTTTCTGCCCGGCGCCTACCAAGGCACGGCCATCGGCCACGCCGGCATGAACGTGGCGGACATCAAAGACGAGCCGATCGAGTACTTGATCAACAAGGACCTCACCCCCGAGCAGCAGCGCTACGAGCTCGACATGTTGCAGGCGATCAATCGCCGCCATGCCGAGATGCACAAGTACGACCAGAACCTCGAAGCCCGCATCGACGCCTTCGAGCTGGCCTTCCGCATGCAGGTGCAAGCCCCGGAAGCCTTCGAGGTCGAGCGCGAATCCGACGCCGTCAAGAAGCTCTACGGCCTCGACAATCCCGTCACCTCCGACTTCGCCTGGCAGTGCATCCTGGCGCGCCGCCTGCTCGAACGCGACGTGCGCTTCGTGCAGTGCACGCACTCCTATAAGTGGGATCAACATTCCGACTTGGTCAACAAGCACACGCAGAACGCCGCCGAGGTCGACAAGCCAATCGCCGGCTTGCTGACCGACATGAAGGCCCGCGGCCTGTTCGACGATACGCTGGTGATCTGGGCCGGCGAGTTCGGCCGCACGCCGGTCTCGCAGGGCGGCGACGGCCGCGACCACAACCCCTACGGCTACTCGATCTGGATGGCCGGGGCCGGCGTCAAGCCGGGCTTCGCCTACGGCGCGACGGATGAAGTCGGTTACCACGCCGCCGAGAACCGCATGCACATTCACGATTTCCACGCGACCGTGCTGCACATCCTCGGCTTCGACCACGAGAAGCTGACTTACCCGTTCGCCGGGCGCGAATTCCGCCTGACCGACGTGGCGGGAGCCGTCCACAAAGACATCCTGGCCTAGGGACGCGGTACAACGACTCGTCGAGCGGGAGAACTCGATGAAGGGCCTTTGCGCGCAACCTCCGTCAACAAATCGGCCCTGGCCGGTACTGCGTTGACAATGCCTGTCGAGGGAACCCGATGAGATCTCGCTGCTCCGCTTTTCTATTCTTGCTTGGACTGCTGTCGATGCCCCGCGTGGCTCCGGGCCTCGATCCGGTCGCGGTGAAGAGTCCCGACGGGCGCGTCGAGTTCCAACTTACGGACCTGGATGGCGGCCGTCTTGGATACCAAGTGCTCTTTCGGGGCAAGCCCGTGATCGAGGCGTCCCCGCTGGGCATTGTCGTGGACGGCGTGAGCTTGGGTGACGGCGTTGAAACGTCAGGTTCGCAGCGCTACCAGACCGACGAGACGTACCCTTGGCACGGCGGTCACTCGACGGCTGTGGACAAGTCCAACGGCGCGCGAATCGCCGTGACGCACCGCGACTCCGGCGCCGCGTACACGCTCGACGTTCGCGCTTACGATACCGGCGTCGCCTTCCGATTCGTCGTACCTGGCGAGGGAAGCCGCGTCCCGACCGAAGCCACCGTCTTTCGACTGCCGGCTCAGGGTCGCGTGTGGTTCCACGACGCCGAGGACCACTACGAGGGACGCTATATCGGCAGGTCGGTGCGCAGCGTACCGCTCGGCGCCTGGGCCGCTCCTCCGCTCACGGTCCGTCTGCCTGACGACAACGGCTATGCCGCGATCACCGAGGGCGGGTTGCGCGGCTATAGCGGGATGATGCTGCAGGGAGACGGGGAGTCCGGCTTTCATGCGCGCCTGGGCCATGCCGTACCGGCGTCGTGGCCCTTCCGCTTGCGCTTCGAGCAGGATGTGGAGCGAATGTCCCATCCGGCGTCGATCAATGGAACGATCACGACGCCGTGGCGCGTGGTGATGATCGGCGCGGACCTCAATGAACTGGTCAACAGCGACATCGTTCACAACGTCGCCGAACCGCCCGATACGAAGCTGTTTCCGCAAGGTTTCGCCGCGGATTGGATGCAGCCGGGACGCGCGGTTTGGAATTATCTGGACGGCGGCTCGGGAACGCTCGAGGGGATGAAGGAGTTCTCCCGGCTGGCGGGCGAGCTCGGGTTCGAGTACAGCGTCTTGGAGGGCTTCTGGGCGCGCTGGCCCGAGAGCGACTTGAAGGACCTGGTCGACTACTCCCGTGAGCGCGGCGTCCGCATTCTCATCTGGAAGCGCAGCTCCGAGCTAAGCGATCCCAAGGCCGCGGAAGACTTCTTCGACATGTGCCGCCGAACCGGCGCGGCGGGCGCGAAAATCGATTTCTTCGATCATGAGCACAAGGACATCATCGACCTCTACGAAAGGCTATTGAGGAGCGCGGCGGAGCATCACTTGATCCTCGACTTCCACGGCGCGAACAAGCCGACAGGCCTCGAACGCACCTATCCGAACCTGCTCGGTCAGGAAGCGATTCGCGGCCTCGAGACGGGACCTCCGTACGCGCAGCACAATGCGACCCTGCCCTTCACACGCATGCTGGCCGGGCTGGCGGACTACACTCCGATGCACTTTGGACGAAAGCTGGGGGACACCACGTGGCCGCACCAGATCGCCACAGCCGTCATCCTCTGGGCTCCGCTGTTGGTCTACGCAGCCCATCCGGCGAATATCCTGACGAATCCGGCGGTCGACGTGATCAAGGACATTCCCAGTGTTTGGGACGAGACGGTCGTGCTGCCGGTCTCCGAGATCGGCGAAGTTGCGGCTTTCGCCCGGCGCAAAGGCGACACGTGGTACCTCGCGGTCGTCAACGGGCCGAACGAGAGAACGATCCAGGTCGATTTGTCGTTCTTGGACTCCGCGGAGCGAGGCCGCGCGCCAACGTACTACGCAGCGCTGGTCGGCGACGCGACCGAGGCGGCCGCCGTCGACATCAGACACAAGACGATGTCGAGCGATGATTCGCTCTTCATCAAGATGCGCTCCGGCGGCGGCTTCATCGGCAGGTTTTCTCGGTCTTTCCCTTGACCGGCGCGCCCGCCGCTGACTTCCTAGGAGGCCGCCTTTTCTAGGAGGCCGCCTCGTCCATCATCGACTTGATGGCTTGCTCGACTTCGGCCGCGACGACCTCAATACCAGGGGTGTCGAACGCTTTCATCATCTCGGTCGGCAACATCGTCGAGATCGTATAGCCGTCGCCGTTCGAGAACACCGAAATGCGGCAAGGCAACGCCGTCGAGATCGACGGGTTGGCCTCGAGCACCTTCTTGGCCTGCCCCGGATTGCAAACTTCGTAGATGCGGACCTCGCGGTCCATCTCGACGCCCTTCTTTCGCATCGTGGCCTGCAGATCGTGCACCGTCAGAACGCCGAACTTTCGGCTCGTGGCCGCATCATGCAGCGCCTTCTCGATGGCTTCCCAGGTTTTGTTGGAACGCACTTCGTATAACATTCTTGCCTCTGGACTTAGACTAGCGAGTCGACGGCCTCGCCTCCGCTGGGGCCGAAACATAGCTTCCGGATGCTATGGAGTTACCGCCACGGCGGAGGTATGATCCGAACGTCCGAAGGAGTATTTCGAATGCGGCAGTCGTTGTTTGTCATCTGCGTCTCGATCGGTGCGCTCTCCCTTGCGGTTCCACGTCCGGCATCGGCCCAAGGCAACTCGAACGGAAACGCAAACGGAGGCCAGAGCGAAGTCCAGCGAGGGTTCGCCATCGCTCCCGTGCCCCTCAATCTCGCCGGCAAGAATCAAGCGCTTGTGGGCATCGGCAGCTACCTGGTCAACGGCCTCATGGATTGCGCCGGATGCCACCAGGTCGACCAATACCTGCCCGGGGGCGACCCCTTCCAGGGCCAACCGACCAAAATCAACCAGGCCACGTATCTTGGCGGAGGCGCCCCGTTCGGCCCATTTGTCTCGCGGAACTTGACGCCCGACCAGGACGGGTTGCCTGCCGGCTTGACCTACGATCAATTCGTGCAGACCATCCGCATGGGAGTTGATGCCAAAGCGAATCCGCCGGACTTGTTGCAGGTCATGCCGTGGCCCGCGTACCGCCATGCGACGGACCAGGCGTTGCGCGCCGTTTACGAGTACCTGCGGTCGATTCCGTGCCTCGAGGGCGGACCCGAGGCGCCCGCGAACCGTTGCGGGCCGTAGCTAGACTTTCGGCTTGGGTTCGGGCAAGTCGTATGCCGAGCACGACGACACGAACCCTTGCCGGGCGTGAGAGCCGTCGCAAAACGGCTTCTTCTCAGACAATCCGCAGCGGCAAAGGCTGAGGGCGGTTCGCCCGCCGAGGCCAAACTCGGCTCCGTCGTGATCGAGGATGGAGAAATCTCCTTCGATGCGCAGCGGGCCGTTGTTAAAAGCTTTGATAGTGGTCGACATAGGTCGGAAGAACCAGTATACAATCGCGGCGGCTTCACAGGCCCAGCGCGCGGCGAGTTCTGGGCCCGATCCCCGGATCCCGCCGCAGGCGCGCCAGATCAGGCGGCTCGTCGACATCCCACCAAGGCTCGAGCAGCGTCGTCCGGTAGCCGACCCGCTCGAAGGCGCGCATCGTGTCGGTCAGGGTGGAGTCGGCCGACCAGGTCACCTGGTCGAACATGTCCGGTCGCGGGTCGCAACATCCAACGGCGTAATATCCCCCGTCGAGCGTCGGGCCCAGCACCGCCGCGCCCGGCCCGTCCAGAGCGGCGAAAGCGGCTTCGAGCCGGTTCAGCGGCAAGGTTGGGCTGTCGGTTCCAACGATCAAGCAACGCTCAAAGCCTTGATCGACAAGTGATTTAAAACAATGGAACATGCGCTCGCCTAAATCCCCCTCCTCCTGCTTGGCCCAGCGCTCGTCCAGCAGGCTGAGCCCCGGCCAAGGCTCATCCACGTACAGCCGCAGATTCGGCCTGGTTCCAGGCCACGAGGCGCCTCCAAGTGTCTTCAATGAAGGCGTCGTACAGGTCCGCCGCCTGACCCGGAGTCAGGTGCGGGACGAGCCGAGTCTTGACGCGCCCCGGCACGGGGTTCTTCGCGAAAATCGCGACAATTGAAATGGGATCGGGCGACAACAGATCAGGGTAGCTTTTAAAACAGCCAAACCAGGCCCGAGCTCACGATAAACGTGTGGAGACCGGGAAGCTGGCCGAGCCTTTGACGCGTATAACCGGCCTCAACGCGCCAATCGAAACGCGGCGTGACGGAAACCCGCAGCGTGCCCATCAGAGCGCGCGAGCGCAGCAGTGCGAGGTCATTCACGCTTTCGATTCTTTCGACCGACGACCCGATGCCGTAACGGATGCTGACGCTGCTTCTCAGTCCGAGGTCGCGGCGTGCGCTCAACTGCACGGCGCGGTTGCCGATGTCGAGCGACGGAATGTAGAAGCCCCGCGCGGCGAAGCTCCAGTTTCCGATGTAGTTCGTCGCCGAGCCGGTAAAGATGTTGATCGGGCTGTCTCGGAACCCCAGCCGCCGGATGCCGCCCGACACCTCGAGGCCGCGACGCACGCGCTGGAAGATCTCCGCCCCCGCCGTGTAATGCGGGAACAGCGTGCCGTCGGGGGAGCCGCCTCCGCCGACCCAGAAGTACGTGCCGTCGCGCAAGACCGGATACATTTCGAACTCGACGCGCTCGCTGCGGATGCCGTTCCGGCGAGCCTGCCCGAGCGTCACGCTCAGCGGGCCGGCCGGGGTGTTGCGTCGAAAGCGCGCTGTGTACTCGCGCCAATCGTCGCGCGTGTCGCTGAAAGTTTCGCGGCGCGCCTCGATCTCCACCTCCGACTTGGCGCCGTTTCGAAAGGCGAGCTTCCGCAGACCTCGCGCTTGAGCGTGTTTCGGGTGCTGTTCGAGCAGCAGGTCGAGCGTGTGGGCGGAGTCGCGGTAACGGTGCAGCTCATATTGCAGTTCCGCGCGCAGATATTCGACGCCGACCTCGAAACCCTGGCCGGGAACGGGTTCCTCGAGGATCTCGAGGGCCGCTTCCGGCCGCTTCGACCAGCGCTCGACGTTGGCCAGGGCGATCCGGGCGTCAACGTAATCCGGATGACCGAGCAGCACGCTTTGCAGCTCGGCTCGCGCCTCGTCGTAATCCCCTTCCCAAGAAAGGATGAGCCCTCGCAGATACTGCAGGTCGGCGTCGGTGGACAGGTTCGGATCGCCTTCGATCAGTTCGAGAGCGCGCTTGCGCCGGCCGTCCGCCGCGAGCGCTCGAGCCCGATCGAACACTTCCTCGACCGGCTTCAGAGCAGGCGCGGCCGCGGCGCCCGCCGCCATGGAGGCGTACAGCGAAGCCTTGTGCGCCGTGCGGGTCCAAAGAACAGCGCGCGTCCCTGGGTCGCGATCGAAGGCGCGGACCGCGGGCTCGGCGGCCGTTGCGCCGCTCGAAGCCGCGAGAATTGCAAGGGAAATCAGGAGAGCACGCCGACAGGGCATCCCGCTACCCCCCGGCAAAATAGGCGTTGAGCACGATAGAAGCCGAGATGAAACTGGCCAGCAGGATCAACGCCGACAACAGGATGAAACCGACGCTTACTTCCAGGCGACGCGATTGCGGCGGCGCCGCCGTCTCGACCTCCGCGTCCGGCCGGCGCTCGGCCGAGTAGCGCAGCGCGGCGACCTTTTCGTTCATGGCGTCGAGCCGCGCCGCGAATTGCTGCAGACGACGCTCGACGAGAGCTTCCTGCTCCTTCAATTCGTTCGTGACGCGATGCGCGGTCTGCGATTCGAGGTGGTCGACCGCTTGTTGGAAGAGCGTCTGAAGCTGCTCGACCATCGCGTCCATGCGCGCGCGCGAGTTCTCGTATTTCTCGATGCTCGCTTGCTGCTCCTGCGAAAGGCGCTCGATGAGCGTTCGTACGTCAGCCGACATCTCGGCGTCGTCGCTCGGCGTTTCTCCGAATTGATGCAGCAGCAAGCGGTTCGGACTCAGCGGTCCCGCACGTCCGCCGCGAGACTGCGTCCGCTGCTCGCCCTGCGGCCGGCCCGGCCCCGGGCTCTGCCGGCTGCGGCGTCCCTTCTTTGGGCGCTTCTGCATCGAGATGGCTTGGTCCGACACTCCTGCTGAGCGCTCGTTCGCGGTACTGCCCGGCGCCTGACCCTCTCACATAAAGCTAGACCAGGCTTATGGAATGAGGCATACAGCGCCTCCCTTAGAGGTCCCTAGGAAACCACTTGGGGGAGCAGCGGCGCTTAGCGTCCGAAGCGGCCGCGCGCGGGCGCTGGACCGCTGCGCTCCACAGGGTCGGCTCCGAATCGCACGTCCTCCAGGTGGAGATCGAAGCGCTGGGCCGCCGCGTTGTCGCCGAGCGGGTTCAGGGCCAGCGTCTGCACGTCCTCGAACGTGAAGCCGCCGCCGAAGTCGCTGAGGCGAATGCGGTAGGTCCGGCGGCCGCCCTCCACTTTCATGGTCAGGCGCGGCTGATCGGCGAACGTGTCGACGCCGGCCTTGATCAGCGCGATCTCGAGAGTGGCCGAGCCCTCGGCGGTGAATTCGAGATAGTCGTAACCGCTCAAGTCGACCGGCTGCATGCCGGCCGCGAGATGACGCACGACGTTCACGTAGCTGATGACGCTGCCGCTTACCGTAAAGCCGCGCTCCAGAGCGAAGACCTTCGGCGATGAGGCGGTCTGCTCGGCCTCGATGTTGAACGAATCGATTTTCCCGTACGGCTCGCCCGACCAATAGGTCCAGACGCCGTCGGCGAAATAGACCAGATCATCGTCGACGTAGAAGTTGAAATCGAAAATCGGTCCCACGGGGATGGCCAGATGGTCGCGGTAAGGCACGACCTTGGAATACTCCTCGCGGGCGCCATCCTCGGTGCGGCTGAGCGAGCCGCGGACGGTGACCTCCTCGACATGCGAGTCGAGGCGCTTGAGGTCGAGATAGACGGTCCCGGCGCGGTAATGCCCGCCGGTCACATAGACGCTCGGCGCTTCGGTTTCCGTCACTTGCACGGTTTGCGGCAAGCGATTGAGCACCTCTCCGGCGAGGATCGTCGCGATCTCGGGATTCGCGCCCCAGACCTGAAAGTTGTAAACCTGTCCCGCGGTGAACGCCGGTTGGCTGACCGTATCCCAGCGCCCGTCGAGCTGGTAGGGCACGGCGGCAGGCGAAACGGCGAAGCTGATCGAGTAGTCGCTGCCGCCCGTCGTCCGGCGCAGTTTCGACATGAGCAGGTCGAACCCACGCACGTTAACCTCTCGCACGTTGTCGAGCGTCGAGCCTTTCAGACGGTCGCAGATCGGCTTGGTGTGCTCGTAGGGGCCGTCTTCGGTCACCAGAGCCAATACGGCGCCGGTCCGGCGGCCGCTCGCGTCGAGGTAGTCGGTTGCAAATACGCCATACGCGTTGGTGACGCCGATCAGGTCGGCCGGCGTTGTTTCAACGCCCTGTCCCCACGATCCGGACGTCGGCACGTAGGCTTCGACGCCGGTGGCGGCGGCGGCCTTGAGATCGACGCCCTCGAGCTTGTCGACCTGGCCCAGCTTCTTCAATAGGTCGCGCCGGGCGATGAGCTGCGACAAGCGTCCATTGCTCTCGAGACCCCCTTCCCCGCCCGAACTGATTTCGCCATTGATCGTCGTACTTGCGGTGTTATTCGAAGGGTTGGGGTCTTCGCCCTCTTGGGTGACCTCGCCGCTGATAGTCGGCGGCGCCTTGAGGATTGGTCACCACTACCGTGATCTTGTGGCTCTTGCCCTTCTTGACCTGGCCGATCTCCCAGATATAGCCGTCCGACACCTGCGTGACGGTTCCGTTGGTCGCGGAGTTGCCGACCGGGTCCGCGTTGTTCGGCATGTAGATCCGGACCTGAACACGCTGGGCGTCGGTGTCGCTGCTGAGATTCTCAACGGTGAAGATAATGCGGTAGTTTCCGCTCACTCCCGCCGCTTGCTGGTCGACCGTGAGCTCCATGTCGACGCCTACGCTGCTGGGAATCTGCACGGCCCATGTCGGAAGGCAAGTTATCGCTAAGCCGCTGGCAAGCAAGAGAATCTTCAAGGTTGCTATTCATGGTTATTACCGATCCACCGAAGCCATAGACGAATAGCCTTCGTCAGGCACATGGTTAGATTGCGCCCTGAAGCGCTCGGCAGGCTCCTAGCAAGACGCTCGTAACGCTCAGGAAAATTCCCGTATGAACGCTAGTACTGGAGAACAACGCCGAGGGTACGTTCGTACGCGTCAGCGGACCGGGCAAACTGCGACGAAGACCTGAAGGGCCGTCTAAGACAGGCCTCAGCCGTTGCGGGAAACGCTCTAGGCGGCCTACGCCGCCGACGGCGCCGGTAGTGGATTTCCCTAGTTACCGGGGCCGCGCGCCCGATGCTCTAATCGCTGTGAAGAGAGGCGGATGGAGCAGTCGACGGGCCAGGCGGTTGAACGGTTCAAGACCTCGAAGCCTGAGCGAAATTTCGTCACGGGAGCTTTGCTCGAGCGCTTTTTGAACGAAGCGCGGCGGGAACTGGAGATTCTGCGCGCCGGCGTCCGAGAGGGCGCGGACCGCGAAGAGGCGGCGGCCGTGCTGCATCGCTGGATCGGCACGGCGGGGCTGCTCGGCATGCCTGACGTGTCGCAGGCGGCCGCGGAAACCAAGACGCTGCTGCGGAAAAAGACGCGAACCGACGACCGCCGAGCCAAGAAGCTGATCGCCCAAATGGCCGAGCGCCTCGGCGCGCAAGAGACTCCCTCGATTCCCCGCCGGCCCGAAGCCCGCGAGCGAGTTTCCGCCCCGGACCCGAAGCCTCACCAACCCGAAATCGACGGGTCGCGAGACAGCCTCTGGGGCGTCCGCACCGCGCTCGTCGGGCTCGAGATGCGAACAGCCAAGCGCTGCGCGGCGGCTCTCGACGCGCGCGGCGCCTTTCCGCGAGCGCTCGACGGCGCGTCCGATGTGGGACGCAGCAACCTCGACGGATTTGATCTGTTCGTCGCCTCCGCCAATGAAAACGTCGTTCGTCAGAGCTGGCGCGAGGCCATGGCCGCCACGCGGGCGCCCATCGTTTGGGTCGGCGGGCGGCCCGCGGGCGTCATGGAACTGTCGCGCCGCAACGGCGGCTTGATGGACTTTCTCATGGACGCCGAGCGCCCCGACGAATTGGTGGCGCGCTGCGAGATGCTGGTGAACCGCGGCAAGCCCGCCGCGCACGCCGAGCCCGCGCAGCCGCGCGACGCCGCGCTCGAGATCGTCGTGGCCGACGACGACCCGACGGTAAACTCGGTGCTCGAGGCGACGCTGCTGAGCGAGGGCGTCCTCTGCCACTGCGCGATTGACGGCGGTGAAGCTTTGGACCTCGCGCGCCGCGTCAAGCCCGACGCGATCGTGCTCGACGTGATGATGCCGCGGCACGACGGATTCGAGGTTTTGGCGGCGCTCAAGAACGACCGCGAAACCGCGACGATTCCCGTCATCCTGCTCACGGCGCGCCAACGCGAGGAGGATATCTTGCGCGGGTTCAGCCTCGGCGCCGACGACTACATCACCAAGCCGTTCTCGCCCAACGAGGTTCTGGTCCGTCTGCGTCGACTGGTCAAGAAGAACCGCTTCAACGCCCGCGCAGCCTCCGCCTAGGGCCAATGAGATGAAAGGCGATCGCGAGATTTGGGTCAAGTCAACGGCGATGTTCGGCGGCTATGTCGCCGCGATCGCCCTGCTGCAGCGCTACTTCGCGCTGCGCGGCTGGTCGAACGGCGTCGAAGCCGCGGTCATCGCCTTCTCGATCATCCAGGCGATTACGACGTTCAGTCTGATGGGCCGCTCGCTGTGGAATAAATATCAAGATCAGTTGGAGGCAGAGCGCCGGCGGTATTTTGAGCCCGCTCTGCGGCGCGTGCTCGGTCGACGCGCGGCGGGCGAAGAGCTCTCGACCGAAGTGCGCAAGCTTTTCCGCAGCCGTCCGGAGGACGCCGAGCGCGTCTTCGCCGAGTTCCTGGTATCGATGCGCGGCGAGAGCCTCGCGCGCATCCAAGAGACAGCCCGGGACGCCGGCGTGGTGCATCGCTGGCACATCCTGTCGCACTCGAGCGACCGCAACACCCGCCTGCGTGCGATCGAGGGACTGATGCTGGTGCGCTCGGTCGGCTCGCGGCGCGCCTTGATTCGCGCTCTCGACGACGAAGACCCTTATATCGGCATCATCGCGGCCCGCGCTCTGCTGCGTTTGGATCGGGCCGAAGGCGCCGAGGCCGTCTTCCGCTTCGCGCTGCGGGGCGAGCCGATCGTGCGTTCGTTGCTGTCGACCGAGCTCGCCGAGCACGCGCAGCGGCTTTGCACCGACTGTTTGCCCGGCATCTTGCGGCTGGGCGACGCCGTCACCGCCGCCCGGGCGCTCGACCTGGTTTCATCGTGGCGCATGTCGTTGACCTTCGACGGCCTGCTGAGAGGCCGTCAATCGTCCCGAAGAGCAGGTTCGCGCCGCGGCCTTGCGCGCCGTCCGCTGGGCGCAGAACCACGAAGAGCTCGAACCGTCGATCGCGCCCGCCTTGCTCGACCGCAATCCGGAAGTGCTGGCCGCCGCCGTCGAAGCGGCGGGCCGACTACGGATGGTTTCGTCGATCGGCAGCCTGGCGCGTCACATCCGCTCCCGCGAAGCCAACGTCGCCAAGGCCTCCGCCGAGGCGCTCGCTTCGTTCGGCTACGTGGGCCGGCGGGTGCTCGAGATTCGCGCCCGCGAGGGCGGCGCCAGCGGAGCGGTTGCGGCTCTGGAAGCGCTGACCGAGCAGCGCCTGCGCACGCCGGTCGGGGCGGGAGCCTAAATAGGCGATGGATTGGGCCTACATCGGCGGCCGCGTCATCGTCGGCTATGAGTACGGCGTGATCACCTTCGCGCTCGCGATCAACTCCATCTACTTCGCGCTGATGGTGATCGGCTTCTTCGTGCTCAAGCGCGACCGCGACGTGCTCAGCGAGTCCGAGCGCGAGGCGCTGCTGAAGTCGCCGCTGCTTCCGCGCGTGTCGGTGCTGGCTCCGGCTTACAACGAGTCGGCGACCTGCCGCGACAGCGTGCGGGCGATGCTCAACCTGCAGTACCCGAACGTCGAGATCATCGTCATCAACGACGGCTCCAAGGACGACACGCTGCAAGTGCTGGTCGAAGAGTTTCGCCTCTGCAAGTGCACTCGCGCCATTACGGGGAATATCGAGACCAAGCCCATCCGCAACATCTACCGCTCGCGCGACCCGATCCCGCTGATCGTCGTCGACAAGGTCAACGGCGGCAAGGCGGACGCCCTCAACGTCGGCCTCAACGTCGCCCGCGACGGCCTGGTCGCCGCCGTGGACGCCGATTCGCTGCTCGACCCCGACTCGTTGCTGGCGGTCGTCAAGCCGTTCGTCGCCGACCCGGAGCGTACCGTCGCGACCAGCGGCAGCATTCGGACCGTCAACGGCTGCTCGGTGAGCAACGGACGGGTCACCGAAATCAAGACGTCCGACTCGTTGATCGTGCGCTACCAGACGGTCGAATACCTGCGCGCCTTCCTGGGCAGCCGCGTCGGCCTGGGATTCATGAACTCGCTGATGGTGATCTCGGGCGCGTTCGGCGTCTTTCGCCGCGACAAGGTGCTCGAAGTCGGCGGCTATCTCGAGTCGACCGTCGGCGAAGACATGGAGCTGATCGTGCGCCTGCACCGGCACTGCCGCGAGCGGGGCCAGGACTACCGCATCTGCTTCCTGCCCAACCCGGTCTGCTGGACCGAGGTGCCCGAAGACCTCAAAATCCTCAAGCGGCAGCGTATGCGCTGGCAGCGCGGGGCCTACGAAACCCTGCTGCTGCACCGCCACCTGTTCTTCCGCCCCAAGTACGGCGCGGTGGGCATGTTCGGAGCGCCGTACTTCGCCTTGTTCGAAATGCTCGGCCCCGTGGTCGAGCTGACCGGCTATGTCGTGACGGCGCTGGGGTTCCTGCTCGGCGTCATCTGGATCGAGTTGGCGCTGATGTTCACGGCGAGCTCCGTGCTTTACGGCATGTTTCTGTCGGCGGGCGCGGTGGCTCTCGAGGAAGCGACTGTTCGCCGCTACCCCTCCTTCCGCGACGGCCGGCGGCTCTACTGGGCCGCGATCCTCGAAAATCTCGGCTACCGCCAGCTCACGGTCTTGTGGCGCACCAGAGGCCTGATCGACGCCATCCGCGGCAAGCGCGGCAACTGGGGCGCGATGGTCCGCAAAGGCTTCCAACCCGCCTCCAGCTAGCAGCGGCTACAGGCGCTCCCGCCTGTAACAGGCGGCGACAGCCGCCTAGTCTGACAATTTGCTGGAACTAACCCCGCCGCCTCAGGCAATGTCTAACAGAGGCGGCGAGTGGATCCCCATGCAAAAGCGACTGACGCGGAACTGCTCGCCCGCAGCGGACAGGGCGATGAGGCGGCGTTCGTCGCGCTCTACCGCCGGCTGCGTCCGCTGGTCTACCGCTATGCGCTGCGGATGACGGGCGATCCCGCCGTCGCCGAAGAAGCCGTGCAAGAGGCCTTCGTCGCGCTGGCCGAGCGGCCTGACGGATTCGATGCGGCCAGGGGCGACCTGGCCTCGTATCTGGTCGGCACGGCCCGCAACCGCGTCGTGCGCAAGCTCGGACGCGAGCGCCTCGTCACCGGGCTCGATCTCGACGAATCGGAGTCGGACCCGCCGCTGTGGACCACGCCCGGCGACAACCCCCTCGAAGCCCTCGAACAGGCCGAGCGCACCCTCGCCCTGAGTCACGCGGTCGATTCCCTGCCCCTGCCTTATCGCGAGGCCGTGACGCTGTGCGACATCGAGGGGTTGACATACGAGCAGGCCGCGGCGGCTTCGGGGGCGGCGATCGGAACGATCCGTTCGCGACTGCACCGCGCCCGGGCCTTGTTGCTCGAAAAACTGAGTCGGCGCTTTCAAAAAACGGCGGCGGCTCAAAGGAGGAATCCGTAATGTTGAACTTCGAGCGCGAGTTGCGCAACCTGCGCGATCTCGCCGATCCGGCGCCGGAGGCCACCGAGCGGGCCGTGCTGGAAGCCTTTCGGCGGCGGCGCCGCTCTCCGACGCCTTGGCGTCTCGCGGCGGCGGCCGTTTTGCTCGCGGCCTGCGGAGCTTGGTTGTGGTTCGCGAATCGCCCGGCCGATTCCGGCGAACGGGCCGCCGCCGCACCGCCCACCGAGCACGCTACGGATTTCATCGTGCTGGATCCGCTCGCTCCTGGCGTCCGCGACGGCCACGGGCGGCTAGTGCGGATCCCCTTGCCGCCGGGCGAGGGGTTCGGCGGGATCCCGGCGCCGTGGCCCGCGGCGCCCGGAGCGACCGTGCGGGCCGAGGTGCTGGTGGGTGACGACGGCGCAGCTCATGCGGTTCGATTCGTGTACTAACTCTTGTTGAATAAGCGAGGTAAAGAAATTATGTCGAGACGCTACATCATTCTTAGTGTGATCATCGCGTCGGCGGCCTTCGCCCAAGGCCAGACCAAGTCAGCCGACGCCACCTGGATCACCGACCAGCCGGGCAAACACGTCTTTTTCGCGCGAACAGTCGGCGCGATCGGCGGCGACGTGCGCTTCGAGGGGGCCCCCGTGAAGGGAGCCCCTTACTCCGCCGAGGCGGTCACTGAGGTCGTGCAGAAGCTGGCCGACGGCAACAAAATTCGGCATGAGAACCGCACGACGATCCAAAGGGACAGCGAGGGGAGGACGCGCCGCGAGGAGACACTCGAGTCGGTCGGGCCGTGGTCCACGGCGCAGGCCCACAAGATGATCTTCATCAACGATCCGGCAGCGAGGGTGCAGTACATCCTGAACCCGGACGACAAGACCGGCCGCAAGATTCCCGCGCCGGACATGTCGAATCTCCCGATCGGCTGGTCCGCGCAGGCCGATGGCGCATCGGCGGACGTTCTCATTCACGCGGCGCCGGGCGGTCCTCCACCCCCGCCCCCGCCGCCCCCGCCGGGAACGACGGCTACGTTCGTGCAGCGCACTATCATCGACCAGGCCGGGCAGCGCACCGTCGAGTCCGGGACGAGCTTCGGCGGGGCCGGTCCTCTACAAGTCCGATTCAACCGCGCAGGCCGATGAAGAAGACCTCGGCAAGCGCATGATCGAGGGCCTCGAATGCGTCGGCACGCGCTTCACGACGGTGCTCGAAGCGGACAAGATCGGCGCCGACCGCGACGTCGAGATCGTCTACGAGCGCTGGACGTCTCCTGAACTCGGCGTCGACGTGATGACCAAGCGCACCGATCCCCGCTTCGGCGAGACCATCTATCGCTTGACGAACATCAATCGCGCCGAGCCCTTGGCTTCAGCGTTCGAGCCGCCGGCCGACTACGAGATCACCAGCGGCGGCGACGCCGTCTTCATTCACCGCGAAGAGCGCTGAGCGAGGCGCCTGGCCCGCGTTTTATGATCGAGGGGACGGGCTCTCCTTCCGGCCCGCCCCCTCTTCATGCCCGAAACGCCAGGCGATCGGACCGCGCTGGAACGAGCGCTAGGGCGACGGAGCGTCGCTCTGGCGCTGTTTGCGCTGTTGAGCATCGTTTTCACGCTGCCCATGGCGCTGCGCTTCAAGTCCGCCGTGCCGGCCGGATCGGGCGACATCCTGCAAAATTACTGGAATTTCTGGTGGTGGAAGACGGCTCTGTTCGATCTCGAAACCAGCCCGTATCACACCGACTATCTGTTCTATCCGTTCGGCACGAACCTGGTCTTCTACACGCACTCGATCTTCAACCAGATCGTCGGCATGCCGGTGAACCTCGAATGGGGCCAAGCGGCGGCATACAACTTCTGCGCCTTGCTGGCGATCGCGCTAAGCGGCTATGGCGCGTATCGCCTCGCGCGCGAAATCACCGGCGACCCGCGTGCGGCGTTCCTGGCGGGCATCGTCTTCACGTTCTTCCCGCAACATCTCGAGCAGGCCACCGAGCACCTCAACCTGATCGCGATGCAGTTTCTGCCGTGGGCGCTGTATTGCCTGCTGCGAGTGGTGCGCTACGGCGGAACGAAGGCGTGGCTCGGGCTCGCGGTGACTTTCACGCTGAACGCCTTGTGCAGTTGGCATTTGGGGCTGCTGTTATTGCTTGCGGGGGCGGCGATCTTGCCCTTTCAAGCGCGCCGGACGAAACGCTCGGGCGCGGCCGTAGCGCGCGATCTGGCGTTCGCCGCAGCGCTCTCGACCGTGCTGCTGTGGCCGGCGGTGAAGCCGCTGCTGGCCGAGATCCTGGCCGGCGCGACGTACTTCCGCAAGCCTGAAACGCCGCGCGGAATCGACCTGCTCTACCTGTTCGTGCCGCAGTACGGGCACCCGATTTGGGGCCGCTGGCTCGCCGGACTCTACCTCGACCGCGCCTATGAAGCGGCGGGCTTCGTCACCTACTTGGGCGTCGTGCCGTTGGCTTTGGCGGCGCTGGCATGGCGACGTAAGGAGCGCGGCGTCAAATTTTGGACCGGCTTCTCGATCGGCGCGACGGTGTTCGCCTTGGGCGCGCACCCCTGGGTCGGCGGACATTTGCTCGAATGGCCGCCCTTGCCGTTCGCCCTGTTCCACTACTTGCCGTTTCTCGACGTGCTGAACGTCGCCAACCGCTTCATGATCCTGGCTAGCTTGGGTCTCGGTATTCTGGTCGCCTTCGGCTGGCGCTCGCTCGCCGTGCGGACAGACCGCCGCTTTTTGCTCGTCGCCGGTTTGATCCTGCTCGACTACGCTTGGCTGCCCTTCCCGATGCGCGACATCGGTCCGTCGCGCGCCTATGTCGAGATGGCCGCAGCGCCGATCATGCGGGTCGGCGCGGTGCTCGACATCCCCTTCAACCAGCGCAGCCGGACGGGCGAAAACATGGTGGCGCAGACGTTTCACCATCGCAAGATCGGGGGCGGCTACCACTCGGTCTATCCGCCTGAGACTCTCGCGGCCATCGCCGACGATCCGGTGCTGTCAAAGCTCAGCGGCGTGCCGCAAGTCGACGGCCCAATCGACTTCGAATATCTCATTCAGTTGGGCTTCGACACCGTCGTTCTGCACAAGAACCGCCGCGACAGCGCCGGCCAGGCGGCGGTCGCGGCGACCGACCCTCACGACATCATGGGACGCAAGTATGCGAACCGCCTCGGCGGCGTGCCCGACCACACCTACAACGATATTCGCCGCCAACTCATCGAGGCTTGCGGGCCGCCCGCTTTCGACGACGACGAGGTCGAAATCTTCTACTTGAAGAGCGGCCGGTCAAACGGCGACAACGCCATCCCGATGCAGCGCTGAAACCTGCTTTCGCGCGCCTCGCATGCTATCCTCGCTCACGGCGGAATACCTTCATGAGCAACCCTATTTCTCGACGTAATTTCGTAGCGACATCCGCGGCGGCGGCCGCTCCCGCGTTGCTGAGCGCGCAGACTTCCGGCAGCAAGATCGCCATCGGCTGGGTCGGCTTCGGCAACCGCGGCGGCAAGCATGTCTACACCATGGTGAACGAGGCCAAGGGCGACGCCTACATCAAGGCGATCTGCGACGCGTTCGCGCCGCGCATGGCCGCCGTCAAAGACAAGCTGATCTCCGACGGCCAGCCCGCGCCCGACACCTACGAAGACTATTACAAGATGATCGAGGACCCCAACATCGACGCCATCGTCGTCATGACGCCCGAGCACCTGCATCACGACATGGTGATCGCCGCCCTCGAAGCAGGCAAGCACGTCTACTGCGAAAAGCCGCTCACGCACACCATCGAAGAGGGCTTCGACATCCTACAAGCCGTCGAGCGCAGCGGCAAGAAGTTCCAAGTCGGCACGCAGCGCCGCAGCTCGAAGATCTACATGAAGGCCAAGGAGATCTACGAGTCCGGCGTGCTGGGCGATGTCGTCTATGCGCGAGCCTACTGGTATCGCAACAGCCCCGACGCCTTCCCGGCCTGGCGCTACGACATCCCCGACGATTCCACACCGGCGAACACGGACTTCAAAAAATTCCTCGGCGACGCGCCCGAAGTCGCCTTCGACAAGTCGCGCTACTTCCAGTGGCGGCTCTTTTGGGACTATTCGGGCGGCATCTCGACCGACCTGCTCGTCCACCAAACCGACGCGCTGCACATGATCACCGGCCGCACCTATTGCAAGAGCGTGATGTGCACGGGCGGCGTCCACGCCTGGCAAGACGGCCGCGAAGTGCCCGACACGATCACCGCGGGTTTCGAGTATCCCGAGCACTTCCACGTGAATTACAGCGTGGCCTTCTCGAACGCCTACTGGGGCTACGGCGAGGAGCTGCTCGGACGGAACGGCACGATGCTCATCAAGAACCTGAGCGATCTGTACGTTTACGGTGAGGACCCGCGCATGCTGTCAAAGGATGCCAAGCCCGCGCCCGAGATGCACTTCAACGACGCCAAGGACTTCGGCCAGGGCAACCCGACCAACGAGCACCTGCGCAACTTCCTCGACGCCATCATGGGCAAGGCCGAGCTGCACTGCCCGGCGATCATCGGCCACCAGGCGGCCGTCACCGGACACTTGGCGACGCTCTCCTACCGCTCCGGTCAGAAGGCCTACTGGGACCAGGAGCAGGGCCGCTATCACCTGGGCTAGTTCTTCAGCCGCCAGCGGAAATTGACGGTCGCGCTCGTTTTCGTGTTGCGCAGCATGCGGAACTTGAAAGTCGCCCAACCGTTGTCCGCGCGGGGCTGCTCGACGATCTCGACGGCCGGCGACGACGTCTCGATTTGGACCGGCTTTCCGGGCAGCGCCTTGCCGTCGATCGAACCGACCGATGCGCCGCTTCCCTGGACCGTGACGATCGTCTTCTTGTCAAAGACACCGACCCAGTAGAGGTCGCCGAACGTCGGAGTCGGCGGGGCGGCTTTGGCGGGCGGCGGGATGACCTCCTTGCGTTCCTCGCGAATCGGCGCCGGCGGCGAGACGCCGGTGGGCGACCCGTCGCTGGGGTTCATGATGCGGCCGCCGGCGCGCTGCGGAGGAGGGGGCGGCGGGTCGCCTTCCGCTGGCGCTCCGGCCCGCGGCAACGGGATCATCTCGATGTTGGGCGGGAGTTCGGGGTTTTGGGGGAGTTTAGGCTGCGGCTCGAGCTTGGGCGCGACCGCCGCCGCCTCGGGTTCAGGATTCGCCGGCTTCGGCCGCGGCGCGGGCGCGGGCTTCGGAGCGGCGGTGACCGGAGCGGGCTTTGGCGTGATCGGCGTGGGGCGGACGGCGGCAGGCGGCGGCTCGCTGCGTTGGCGCTCAGCCGGCGGCGCCGCCGGCGGAGGAACTTCGGCGGGCTCCTCCGCAACAGTTTCGGGGGTGGCTGGTATGACGGCCAAAGGTTCGGTGGCCAAAGTTTCAGGGCGCTGGGATCAACAACCGCCGCGCTCTGGGGCGTCTCGACCGGCGCAGTCCCTTTGTAGGCGAACATTCGATAGGCGTACCAGGCGACGCCGGCGGTCACGAGCACCAATAGGACCAATAGCCCGACCACCAGCTTCGCTCCGCTATGTTTGCGCGCTCGCGGCACGGCGTCGACGGCCTTATGAGGCGGTGGAAGCGGCTGCCTGGGCGGAGACGGCGGCGTCGCGGGCGGAGTCGGCGGAGGGGCCGGCGCCTTCGCGGGGGTCGCCACGGGCGTGCCGCAGTTCGTGCAAAAGCGTTCCGCTTCGGTTAACGTTTGGCCGCAGTTCGCACAGGTCATCCCGAGGGTGAGTATAAGGCGGCTACCGTGACCGCCGCATCTCGGAAATCATTTTGGCCAGCGGCGACGGCTGTGGGTCGAGCGCGGCGCAACGCTCGAGGTAAGGCAACAAGTCGGCCGGGTCGGTCGGCAGTTCGATCTTCACCCCGCGGTGCAGGGCAAACGCTTTGCCGCCTTCGAGAATCAGGCAAGCCAGCCGGCTGCCGTACACAGCCGACAGTCCGACGTCGATCACCACGACCTTGCCGCCGAACCGCGGCATGACCGCCCCCGCCGTCGGCGTGTGGCCGATCACGATCCGTTTCACGCCGTCGTTCTTCAATAAGGCTTCGACATTCGGCCTCTCGGCGGCTTCATCGTTCTCGGCCAGACCGCGGTACCACAACGGACCCTGCGGGTCGACCAGCATCCCGCCTGAGATCAGCGAAAAGTTCGCGAACTCCTTGCCGGCTTCCTTGTTGAAGTCTTCAATCGACCAATCCGCGAATTTCGGTCCGATGCCGCCGTGCAGAAACAGCGTGTCGTTGACCTTGATGACCACGTTGTGCCGCGTGATCCATTTGCCGTATTCGCCGTCAGGGCTGAACGCCCGCCGCTGTTCGACCCAGCCCGGCGGCCGCTCGGCGAACCACTTCATCCGATAGGAATCTTTGTCGAGGAGTCCCTCCGGCGGCGGACTTCTCTCCAGTTCGCGCCAGTGCGACTCCCAGGCCTTTTCGAGTAACTCTTCCGAGCGCGGGGTTCGGAAGGCCGCGAACTCGGCCGGCGTCGCGTAACGCAAATCGCCGTAGACGTTCATCGCCTCGTGGTTGCCGATCAGCGCGTGCACATAGCCCTTCGCCTTGCGCGCCTGCTTCTCGAGCTTCATGAGCAGGTCCATGATCTTGCGCGTATCGGGACCGCGGTCCGGGACGTCGCCGACTTGCACCAGGTGAGTCGCGCCCCCGACCCAGTCTTCGTTTTCGTCGACCAGCGCCGATTGGCGCAGCAAGGTTATGAATTGGCCGTAGTCCCCGTGCACATCGCCGATGGCGACGATGCGCTCGACGCCGGACCACTGCTCGGCCGCCGACGCGGCGAGACAGGCGAAGGAGCCGATTAGGAACAAGCGACGGGCGAAAAGCATGCCTAGGACACGTAAGATAGCAGCCGAGGCCGCGTCCCCAGGCAAAGCGAAGTTCGAGAGCAACGCCTAGGGCGACGGCGCCGACTCCATAGACCACAGTGTGAACCTTGGGGCGAGATCAAGCGGCGGTTATCGGTTGTATTGGGGAACCGGACCGCGCAGACCTTGCCAAACGGCGTCGCAATCCTTGCGCAGTTCCTCCGACAACGGTTCCGAGGCGGCGGCCTTCAAATTGGCCTCGAGATGCTCCATGCGAGAAACGCCGAGAATGACGGACGTTACGGTCTCTTGGTCCAACAACCAACGAAACGCGATTTCCAGTAAGTTGCGGTCGTGCCGCTCGGACAACTCCCGCAATCGTTCGACCGCCTGAAAGTACTGCTGCTTCCAGTACCTTCCAAGATACATCTCATTGCCGTCGAAGCGAGTGCCCTCCAGAGGCTTTTCTGAATTGTGCTTGCCGGTAAGCAGCCCGCCCGCTAACGGATTGTAGACAACCGTCTTGACGCCGAATTCTTTCGCGAAAGGCACATACTCCTGCTCGATGTCGCGCGTGACCACGTTGTACATCGGCTGCGCGACGACAGGAGCGCGCCAGCCGCGCGCCTCGCAGCGGCGGATGATGTCGCAGTGCTGCCAGGCGCTGTAGTTCGATACCGCCGGATGGCGGATCTTACCCTCTTCGCGAAATCGCTCCAACGTCTCGAGGGATTCCTCGATGGGAGTTTGATAGTCCGGGGCGTGGAGATAGTAGAGGTCCAGGTAGTCCGTCCCAAGGCGCTTCAAACTGCCTTCCAGAGCTTGTCTCATCGCCTTGGCCGATAACCCTTCGTACGCCGGCTCCGCCTTCATGCGACCGCGAACCTTGCTGGCCAATACGACCTGAGAACGTTTCGCGCCGAGGCAGCGGCCGACTATTTCCTCCGACGCTCCCTGGCAATAGACGTTGGCCGTGTCGAAGAAATTGATCCCGGCCGCAATACAAGCGTCGATGATGCGGCAAGAGTCGGCTTCGTCTACTTGACCTCCCAGGGTCATCGTGCCGAGGCAAAGTCGCGACACTTCGATGTCGGAGGTTAGCTTTGTTGTTTCCATTGTCGAAGTATGAGAAGGCAAAATTATTGAAAGGAGCGCTTCCTCGTCGGTGTGTCAGTCATGTTACTATTCTTTTCATGACTGATGCTACGAGCAGCGCTCTGGAAATTCTGATCAGAGAAAGAGATCGGATTGGCCAGGCGATTCAACTCCTCCAAGGCGACGACGCTCCCGCCGCTCCCCGCCGTCGCGGTCGTCCCCCCAAGGCCGCCGCCGCTAAGGCCGCCCCAAAGAAGGCCGCCACGGCAAAGAGCGGCAGAAAGCAGATGAGCGACGAGGCGCGCAAGGCCGTATCGGAGCGCATGCGCAAGTACTGGGCCAAGCGCCGGAAAGAAAAGAAGGGCGCCGCGAAGTAACGGCGTTCGCGTCGGCAAGCGGCCGAGGCCGTTCCGGGCGCGTGCTATTCTCGAAGTGTGAATCAGCTGCGCCGTGGAGTGTCGTGGGCCGCTTTGGCGGTCTTGTTCGCTTGCGGCGCAGGCTACCTCGTCGCACAGCGTCTCTACCGCGGCGTTGAGTTGCCTCCCATCACCGATATTCCGGAACCCGAGGACGGCGATCAGCCCGCTGAGTTTGCGTTTGCGCGCTTGGTGTACAGCGATCCGTACGTCGGGCAGGAGCTCAGCGAACGGCCCTGGCATATCGACTCGCCGGCGGCCGAGCGCCACTTTTTACAAGGCATTCGGCGCCTCTCCGCCATTGACGGGCGTTCGAAAGAGCACTACGTGAAGCCGTCGGACGACGACTTCTTCGACTACCCCTGGCTGTACGCCGTCGAGGTAGGCCACTGGCAATTGACTGACGAAGAAGCGACGCGTATCCGCGAGTTTCTTCTGCGCGGCGGCTTCCTGGTCGTCGACGACTTCCACGGCACCCAGGAATGGGAGCGTTTCCTGGTCGGCATGCGCCAGATCTTTCCCGAGCGTCCCATCGTCGACCTATCGGCTGACAATGAGGTTTTTCATACCTTGTATGACACCGAGCCCAATGTCCAAATTCCCGGCATCCAGATGCTCTACACGGGGCGGACCTTTGAGCGCGACGGGTATAACCCGGAGTGGAAAGCCGTATACGACGACGACGGGCGCATTATGGTCCTGATCAACCACAACATGGACTTAGGCGACGCCTGGGAGCACGCCGACTGGCCGGAATACCCGGAGCGGTACACGGCGCTCGCCTACCGCATGGGCATTAACTACGTCATTTACGACATGACCCACTAGTTAAGACGTCCGAGCCGCATCGCTTCGGCACGCGGCTCGTCCGCACAAACTGGACGCTTCGGGTCCGTTTGACGACTAGTCGGATGAAGGTTGCAACACGACTTTCGTTAGGTTGGCTTCCTTCGCGTATAGACGGGCAAACATTTCCGGACCGCGGTCCAGCGGCACGGTCGCGCTAATCATCGGCTTGACATTGATCGCGCCGCGGCGCATCAACTCCAAACAAGCCGGGTAGTCGTTAGACGACGCGCAGGAGCCGAATACGCTGATCTCTCGCGTGACCACCGACTGCAGGCCGAAGTCGACGGTCGGCGTAATGTTCCCGATCAATGTCACCGCCCCGCCCTTGCGCACGCTGTCAATCGACATCCTTACCGTCGGCGTCGCGCCGACGGCTTCGAGGGCGACGTCGGCGCCGCGGCCGTCCGTCATCTCGCGGATCAGCTTCGGAACGTCCGCCGACCGCGAATTGATCGTTTCGTCGGCGCCGTTCGCGCGCGCCAAAGCCAGGCGGTCGTCTTCCAGATCGACGGAAACGATCCGGCCGCAACCCGCCGCGCGCAAAGCTTGCACCGTCAGCAAGCCGATCATTCCCGCTCCGACGACCAGAGCCGTATCGCCGAGCGACAAGGGCGTGATGTTCACCGCGTGAACGGCGACCGAAACCGGCTCCACCATCGCGGCCTGCTCGAACGGCACGTCGTCCGGCACGCGATAAATAATGTGCTGCGGAACGTTGACGTATTCGGCGAACGCGCCGTCGCGGCGGTATTCGTCGCAAGAGACGCCCAACACGCGGCGGTTGTCGCAAAGGTTCGGGCGTCCTTCCTTACAAAAGAAGCAACGGCCGCACGAGATCATGGAGTCGAAAGTGACGCGGTCGCCGATCGCGAACCTGTCCACTTCAGCGCCGACACGAGCGATTACGCCGGCGGCTTCGTGTCCCATGATGACCGGCGGGATGCGCCGACCCGACGAGCCGTCGAAACCGTGCACGTCGCTGCCGCAGATACCGCAGGCGCGAACATGAATCAGGGCTTCATTCGGCGCCAGTTGCGGTTCCGGCACATCGCCGATTTTGAGTTTTTTGTATTCCTCGAGTACGAGAGCTTTCATAAGTGGGAAGGCCTCTAGGCCAAGAGAGTCAATATACCGCGCCGTCGCGCGCGGTCGCTACCGGTTCCGCGGTCGGACTGTTTGGTCTAGGTCTGAGGACGGAGACTTCTCGGCTCCCGGCGACTTGAAGAGCGCCTCGCGTCTTAGATGACGCTCGAGAAGAAGGTGCTGATGGGCTCGACGATCGGCTGCAGCGCCGCCTTTACCTGCATGGCGACATAACCTTGCGAATGCCAAGCGTAGTATCCCAACCCAAACACCGCTCCGGGCACTCCCACTGCCCAGAACGTGCTGAACGGCGTATAGCGCTTCTTCGACATGTTGCGGCGCCGGGTCATCTGAGTGTGAGTCTAAGACCCCGGCGACCTATGGACGATAGGTAGGATGCCTTAGTCGGCCACCTCGAAGTCCCAACCGAAACCCGGCCCTTCCGAGGGGCGGGTGTAGATGCCCTCGGGCCCCCGCGTGAGGTTGTTGTCTTCCTCATAGCGCTGGTAGACGACCGCCGGCCCGCCGGGCGCCGGCATGAACATCTCGGCCCACGGACTGTTCGGAGTCGCCATGATGAAATGCACGGAATCGCGTGAGCCGCCGCCGTGCGGGATCACCGGTATGTCGTACGCCGCGGCCATCGCCGCGATCTTGCGCAACTCGCTCAGCCCGCCGCACCAGTGGATGTCCGGCTGCCAGATCTCCGCCCCGTTGACGCGCAGCAGTTGTCTAAACCCGTACCGCGTATAGACGTGCTCCCCGGTCACGATCCGCGTCGATTTGATCTCTTGCCGCAGCCGTCCAAAACCCTCGTAGTCGTCGGGCGGCAGCACCTCTTCGAGCCAGTAGACGTTGTAGGGCGCGAAGGCGTCGGCCAGCTCGAGGGTGTAGCGCTCGGTCAACGCCATCCAGCAATCCATCATGACGTCGCCGTCGGCGCCGACCGCTTCGCGCGCGCGCTTCACGAGGGCGACGTTCTTGCGAATGCCCTCCCTGCCGTCCGCCGGACCGTAAGGCAGCGCCAGCTTCACGCGCTTGTACCCGAACTCGACGTGCTGCTCGATATCGTTGCCCGTACAGTAGGCGGGAATGCGAGGATGAATCTCGCCGCCGATCAGCCGGTAGACCGGCAGGTTCCACGCCTTGCCGGCAATGTCCCACAGCGCCAGATCGACGCCCGAGATGGCGTTCACGGTGACGCCCTTGCGCCCGTATGACATCGTCGAGCGCCACAGGATGTCCCAGATCCGTTCGATGTCGAGCGCGTTCTCGCCGAGCAACAGCTTGGTCAAATGGCCTTCGACGATCGGCCCTCCGCCGGGCCCGCCGCTGCCGTAGCCCTTGACGCCTTTGTCCGTCTCGATCTCCACCGTGAAGCCCGAGACGCCTCCCGGATCGGGTTGAAACAAGCTGCGCGTCGCCTTGTACTTCGGGTAGATCGACACCGGATTCGCCACTTCGACGCCGCCGGTCGACCACGAACCCGGCGCCGGCGTATAGCTGGGCACGGGCCGCCGGGGGCGCGTCCGCACCAAGCGGACCCCGGTGATCTTCAAATTGTCGACCACGGGAGGCGCGGCGAAGGCGGCGGAGGGCAGCGCGGCGCAGGCGGCGGTGAATCCGCCAAGGGAGAGAGCTTCACGGCGTGTCATGGGCAGGATTGTTACCGCCGCAACCTAACGAAAGTCAAGCGCGGCGTTGGTCGAATCGGCTGAAACGAGGTTAGCCGGTCGCGTGTCTTACCGCCATGACGGGGAAAACACTTCAATTTGCCGCCGCGGCTGCTCTTGGCTCAGCTCTGCTCGCGGGGCCCACGCTGTCTGCAAAAGAAGCGCCGGCCTTGCCCGGCGCGACGCTCGCCGACCGCGCCGCGCAATATGTGAAGCTCAGGGATGGTCTAACCGACGGGGCCGCCGATCGGACTATTTCGCAGGATCAGAAGCAGATAGACGCCCGGCAAAAGGCGCTCATATCGGCGGTCCGGCAAAGTTTGCCGAACGTCGATCAGGGTTGGCTGATTGCGCCATCCGACCGCGCTCGGATGGAAGGCGCGCTCGAGAGGATCTTCGCGGGTCCGAAGGGCGCTGAGTTGGCAAGCATCGTGCTGGGCGAAGGCAACCCGGCAGCCGAGGGAGACAACGTGAAAATGAAGGTGTTGTCCGTGTACCCGGACAACAGGCCTCGGAGTTCCGTGCCGCCGGAAATCATTGACGCATTGATCCCGTTGCCGGAAACTCTTCAATACGGATTCGTGAACCGCACGTTGTTGATCTACGACACGTCCACCGAACTGATTCTCGACTTCTTCCCCTACGCCGTCCCTGCTACAAAACCATGAAATTCGGACTTCGCCGCAACCGTCCGGTCACCCTTCTTGCTGTCGCACTTACGGCGGTTTGCCTGGTTGCGGGCACCAAGCTCGCACCAGAGACGATCAGTCTTCCGGACGCTCCCGACGGCCTCCGATTCGCGGTCGTCGGCGACACCGGAACCGGCGATAAATACCAACGCGGGATCGGCGATCTGATGGCCCAGGCGCATCAGACGTTCCCGTTCACGTTTGCGATTATGGCGGGCGACAATATGTACGGCGGCGAGTCGAGCAGCGCTTTTAAGAAGAAGTTCGAGGACCCTTACGACAAGCTTCTCAAGGCGGGAGTCAAGTTCTACGCCGCTCTCGGCAACCACGACAGCCCGTCCCAGCGGCTCTATGAACCGTTCCATATGGGCGGCGAGCGCTACTACGCGTTCAGCCCCCGCGACGATGTGGAGTTCTTCGCCCTCGACTCGACCTACATGAACGACGAGCAGCAGGCGTGGATCAAGAAAGCGCTGACCGACTCGAAGGCGCCCTGGAAGATCGCCTTCTTCCATCACCCGCTCTATTCCTCCGGAGAGCGCCACGGCTCCGAGTTGGATTTACGAGCCATTCTCGAACCGATCTTTCTCGCCGACGGAGTCGATGTCGTCATCTCGGGCCACGACCACTTCTACGAGCGAGTCAACCCACAAAAGGGGATTTACTACTTCGTCGTCGGGGGCGCAGCAAAGTTGCGTCGCGGAAACATCGATATCAAGTCCGGCATCACCGCCGCCGGCTACGACCAGGGCCGCAGCTTCATGCTGGCCGAAATCGTGGGCGACCGTATGTTCATCGAAGCCATCGGCGAAGACGGCCAAGCCGTCGACCGCTTCGTCATCCCGCGTCGCGACTGACGCTCGCCAGGCGCTTGACTTCGCCGCGCCAACGAATACGGCGTTCTTCGCCTGCCTTGCGATTTGTCTGTTTCTAGCTTTCTCCTTGACAAATCGGCCGGCTTCCTCTACTACTTATCTGACCTGTGACATCGCGTAGCCCTCTGAATTCATGAGAGTTAATGGATTTCGCAGCATGAGGAGTTGGAGTCCATGAAGACGCGTACTGCGCTGGCCATAGCGTCCCTGCTGACGCTAATCGGCTGCGCTGTAGAACCTGCCGCAGCCTCCGATCTGAAGATTGATTTTCAGCAGCACATCGCGCCCCTGATCCGCGAAAAGTGCATGCCTTGTCACGACGACGACTTGCGGCAGGGCGAGCTGCGCCTGAACAATCGGGCGAACCTGTTGCGTGGCGGCGTGAGCGGCAAGGCGGTGGCCCCGGGCGACAGCTCCGCCAGTTTATTGATCGAGCGGATTTCCGGTTCCGAAAGAGGGCCTCAGATGCCGCTCACGGGCCCGTTGAGCCAGGAAGAGATTGAGAGATTTCGGGCCTGGATCGATCAAGACGCCCCGTGGGACGGGCCGCTGGAAGCCGCTCCGAAACCGCTCTTGGTACCCGCTGAAGCCGCGGCCCTGTTCGCTGCGGTGCGGAGAAATGACGGGAAAGCGGTAGCCGCCGCGCTTGACGCCGCGCCCGCGTTGATCAGCTCGCGCGATGAGGACGGCTCAAGCCCGCTGATGCTCGCCTCCATCTATGGCGACGCGGTCATGATGCGCGACTTGCTCGGGCGTGACGCGGACGCCAACGCCAAGAATATCTTCGGCAACACTGCGCTGATGTGGGTCGCCGATGATTTTGACAAGGCCAACCTGCTCGTGGACAGCGGCGCCGACGTCAATGCGCGCGACGAAGACGGCTTCACGCCCGCGATGGCGGCGGTCCAGACCCCAGCGGGATTCCGGACGCTGCACCTGCTGATCGAGAACGGCGCGGACATCAAGGCTGCGCTGGCCAATGGAACGAATCTCCTCCACATGGCCGCGGGCGCAGGCGCGCTGCGCTCGGTCGAACTGCTGATGCAGAAGGGTCTGGACGTGAACAGCCGCCGGCGCAACGGCTCCACGGCGCTCATTTCAGCTCTCGCCGCTCAACGGACAGAGGTCGCGGAGTTCCTGTTGAAAAACGGGGCCGACCCCAACTTGACTCAGCGTGACGGGTCCTCGGCGATCGACGCCGCCTCATTGGCCGGCGACTTGGCGTCGGTGAAGCTGCTGCAAAAAGCGGGCGCGAATGTCAACCAGCGCGGCTTGGGAGGCTATACACCGCTGATGTGGGCGGCGTATTCTTATCAACCTAACTATCAGCTCGTGGGGTGGCTTCTGGACCACGGCGCCGACGTCACGCCGGCGGGTCGGAGACGGTCTGACCGCCCAAGCGCTGGCGGAACGCAAGGAAGACAAGAGATTGCTGGAAATGCTGGCCGCCGCTGCGCAGTCAGCGATGAAGGAACAGAGGTGAAGAAAGTGCGGCAACTTACGCTCGCGGGATTGATCATTGCAGCGCTGGCGCCGCTGGGCGCGGAACCTGCAGCGACCTTGGGCAGTCGCGCAGAAGGACGTTCGTTCGGCCGTCGCCAAGAGCCTGCCGCTGCTCGAGGCGACAGGTCCGACCTTCTTCAAGAAGTCCGGGTGCATCTCCTGTCACAACGTTTCCTTTCCGGCCGTCGCTGTCGCCGCCGCTCGCGAAAAGGGATTCGCCGTCAACGAGGAGGTCGCGCGAGAAAACGTTGAGAACACTCTGACGATTTGGGTTCGACAAAAGAAACGGATGTTGCAGCTACAGCCTGCCGCGGGCGGCGCCGGCAGCCTTGGCCAGACGCTTCAAGCGCTCAAGGCCGAAGGCTATGCGCCGAACCCGTTGACCGACTCGGCGGCCATGTGGAGCGCTCGCACTCAACAGGCGGACGGCAGTTGGAGCACCGACGCCTTTCAACGCCCGCCGATCCGTTACAGCACCATTGTCACGACCGCATATGGCGTTTGGGTCCTTCAGAACTACGCCCCGGAGCCGCAACGAGACCGGATGAAAATCAACGTGGCGCGAGCGGCCGAATGGCTCGCCGACGCGCAGCCGACCGACAGTCAGGAGAAGGTCTTTCGTCTACTGGGCCTGCACTGGGCCGGCGCGCCCGCGGAGCAGGTGGAGCGGGCGCGCAAGGAACTGGTCGAGGCGCAGTTGGAGGACGGCGGCTGGGCGCAGTTACCGACGTTGTCCAGCGACGCCTACGTCAGCGGTCAGGCTGTTTACGCCTTGGCCGAGGCCGGGGCCCGCGACTCGGACGCCTACGCCAAGGGCTTCAGCTATTTGCTGCAAACGCAACTGGAAGACGGGTCATGGCACGTTAAGGCGCGCTCTTATCCCCTGCAGCCGTACTTTGACAGCGGCTTTCCGCACGACCACGACCAGTGGATCTCTTGCACGGCTACGAGTTGGGCGACTCTCGCTCTTACGACGGGCCTGGATTAGACCTCCGCGAGATCAAGCTCCGTACTGACCGTAAGTAACAATTCAAGTCGCGCCGGGCTCTACGGGCGGAATGACACGGCGTGACTTTTTCGGACTCTCCGCAGCGGCGCTGCTGCCTGCCGTAGGGGCTCTCCGCGCAAACGGGAAGCCCGAGTTGCTGTGGGAGCAGCCTCCCAGGGCGCTCGACCCCGCCGCCTTCGCAGCAGGCATTGGAGGTGTGAACGGCGCTCCGAAACCGCCGTTCGACTTCGTTGAAGAAGACGATTGGGGCTCGAATCCTAAGATCAAGGTTCGCGACGCTACAGGCAAGGTCTGGGTCGCGAAGTGGAGCGAAGAGGTCCACTCCGAGGTCTTCGCCACGCGGCTCGTCTCCGCTGCCGGCTATTTCGTGCGGCCGGTCTATTACGTCCCGTCGGGCAGCATTCGGAACGTCGGCGATCTAGGCCGCGCGGCGGGCAAAGTGAAGCACAACGGGGAGTTCGGGGAAGCCAGCTTCAAGTTCATCGACGACCGAATGCCCTACCTCAGCGGCAACAACTGGGCTTGGAAAAACAATCCTTTCATGGAAGGCGACCCCGGGTTGCGCGAGCTCAACGGACTGAAGGTTTTGATGATGCTGACCTCCAACTGGGACGGCAAAGACGCCACGGATCCGGACGCCGGCCCGAACACCGCCATCTACGACCGCAACGCCGGTCGCCCGGCCCTGCTCTATGCGTTCGACGATTGGGGCGCGACGATGGGCGGCTGGGGCGGAGTCGACATCGCGCAGCAAGTGGAACTGCAAGGAGTTCGAGCAGGAATCCGCCTCGTTGATCGAGGGCGTGGACAAGGGCAAGATCACGTGGGGCTACGCCGGCAAGAACGACTCGGATATCAAGCATGGGATCCGGGTCAGCGACGTCAAGTGGCTCTCATCGATCCTCGACTATGTCACGGACGATCACGTATCCGCGGCCCTCGCGGCCGCCGGTGCCGATGCGGAGGAAACGCGCATCTTTGTGGGCGCGATGCGGCGACGCCTCGAAGCGCTGAAGTCGCTGACTTAACGGCCAGGGCCGCTTCACGAAGGCGACGCCCCCTGTGCGGCGAGTGGACCGGCGGCGATTGCCGTCACCCCGCGCGCTAAAGCATCGCGGCTCGGATCAGACCTCGGGCGCGGGCCGCCGATCCTCAACAGGCGAACCCGCCAGCAGTGAAAACCCTCTCACTGCGTGCTATAGTGGTCCTTTAACTACCTGTTAAATCAGTCACTTCCATGCAGCTTGATAAGGTTTACGAACCTGGCCGCTTCGAGCCGAAATGGGCGAAGTGGTGGGTGGATGAGAATCTCTTTGTCGCCTCGACCGACTCCGATCGGCCGACCTACTCGCTCGTCGCGCCGCCTCCCAACGTAACCGGAGCGCTCCACATGGGGCACTGCTTCGAAATCGCGATGACCGACATCACGATGCGCTGGCGGCGCATGTGCGGCGACAACGTGCTGTGGCTGCCCGGCACCGACCACGCCGGCATCGCGACTCAGATGCTCGTCGAGCGCTCTCTTCGCGAGCAAGGGATCGACCGACGCGAAATCGGCCGCGAAAAATTCCTCGAGCACGTCTGGGCCTGGAAGGAGAAGTACGGCGGGACCATCGTCGGGCAGTTCAAGCGCATCGGCGCTAGCTGCGACTGGTCGCGGGAACGCTTCACGATGGACCCGGGCCTGTCGCGCGCGGTCAACGAGGCCTTCGTGCGGCTCTACGAGCGCGGGCTCGTCTATCGCGGCGAGTACATGATCAACTGGGACCCGGGCACGCTGACCGCGCTCTCGGATCTCGAGGTCGTCTACGAGCAGCAGAAAGGTCACCTGTGGCATATCCGCTACCCGGTCAGCGGCGACGCCGGCGAATATGTCGTCGTCGCGACCACGCGCCCCGAGACGATGCTCGGCGATACGGCCGTCGCCGTTCATCCCGACGACGAGCGCTATAAGAACCTGTGGGACAAGACCGTCACGCTGCCCTTGGTCGGCCGCGAGCTGCGCGTGATTCGCGATGAGTTCGTCGACCCCGAGTTCGGCACCGGCATCGTCAAGATCACGCCGGCCCACGACCCCAACGACTTCGCGGCCGGCAAGAAGCACGGGCTCGAAATCATCAACATCCTCGACGAAGAGGCCAAGATCAACTCGAACGGCGGCGCTTACGCCGGGCTCGACCGCTTCGAAGCGCGCAAGCGCATCGTCGCCGACCTCGAAGCCCAAGGCCTGATCGAAAAGATCGAAGACTACGTCAACAACGTCGGCAAGAGCCAGCGCTCGGGACTGATCGTCGAGCCGCGCGTCTCGACGCAGTGGTTCGTCAAGACCAAGCCGCTCGCCGAGCCGTCGATCCAGGCCGTTGAATCGGGCCGCATGGAAATCATGCCCGAGCAGTGGCGGCGCAACTATTTCGAGTGGATGTACAACATCCGCGATTGGTGCGTCTCGCGGCAACTCTGGTGGGGCCATCGCATTCCGGCCTGGTACGCCGAAGACGGCGAGATGTTCGTCGCCCACGATGAAGAAGAGGCCAAGCGAAAAGCCGGCGGACGTCCGCTCAAGCAGGACGACGACGTTCTCGACACCTGGTTCAGCTCGGGGCTGTGGCCCTTCTCGACGATGGGTTGGCCCGAGCAAACAAAAGACCTCGAGATCTTTTATCCCACTTCCCTGCTCATCACCGGCTTCGACATCCTGTTCTTCTGGGTCGCCCGCATGACCATGCTCGGCATCGCCATGATGGACGACGCGCCGTTCCGCCAGGTGCTCATCCACGGGCTGGTGCGCGACGCCGACAAGCAAAAGATGTCGAAGACGAAGGGCAACGTCATCGACCCGATCGAGATGACCGAGAAGTACGGCACCGACGCGGTGCGCTTCGCGCTGGTCGCCTCGGCCGGTCAAGGCAGCGACGTGGTGCTGAGCGAGGACCGCATCGCCGGCTACGCCACTTTCGCCAATAAGGTGTGGAACGCGATGCGCTTCGTGTTCCTCAGCCTGGAGAAGGCCGGCGCCGAGGCATGGACGCCGGAGAATCTCGACGACTTCGAGCCGCTGCCGTCGGAGGAGACCGGTGAAGTCCCGCTCGCCGACCGCTGGATCTTCTCGCGCCTCGACGCCGTCTCCGCCGAGGTCAACGACAACACCGCAAAGTTTCGTTATCACGAGACGGCCAATCATCTCTACCAGTTCTTCTGGAAGGAGTTCTGCGACTGGTACATCGAGCTCAAAAAGCTCCAGTTCAGCGAGAACACCGGCCTGACGAACGAGTGGAAGAACATGCTGGCGGCGACCGAGCGCGCTCTGCGCCTGCTGCACCCGGTCACGCCGTTCATTACCGAAGAGCTCTGGCAGCGCCTCGCCGTGAACACACAGGGGCGGCCGAAGTCGCTGGCGCTGGCGAGCTACCCGCAGCCGCGCGCCGGCCGCCGCGACCCGAACGCCGAAAAACAAGTCGGCGCGATGCAAGACCTCATCACCAGCGTCCGCAACCTCAAGGCCGAAATGAACATCCCGCCGCGCCAAGAGCTGACCGGCGTGCTGCATTCGCCTCACGCCGACGTGCGCGCCATCGCGACCGAGCAGGCCGATGCGCTCGACCGCCTCTGCGGCGTCAAGCTGTCGCCCTCGGAAGGTCACGCGCCGGAAGGCAAGGCGATGCACCACAGCGGCGATTTCTCCCTCGAGATCGACCTGCCCGAGGAACAGAAGCAGGCCTTGCGGGGCAAGCTCGAGAAGCAACTGCAACAGCTCGACAAGGCCGCCGGCGGGGCGCGTAAACAGCTCGGCAACGAGAAATTCCTCGCTAAGGCGCCTGAGAAAGTGGTTGAAGAGATCCGCGGGAAGCTGGCGGACTACGAGTCTCAAATCGAGCGCATCACCAAGACGCTGGGCGGCCTGTAGCTCTATCCCGGGCCTTCTTTCTGCGATACAGTCCCGAGAATTGCTCACCCGGCTCAGTGAAAGGACTGCTTGCGGCCGCAACGTGGGGACGTGGTTCGGGTCATAGGTGCTCTACACCTAATCCGGTTCAAGTGCGTGCACATGCTGACAGCGAGCTAAAATGGCGGCTTCCGCCGATGCAGCTCAGTTGGAACGATCCGGAGATCCAAGACGCGATTCGGCGGGCGCTCGCCGAAGACGTCGGTCCCGGCGACGCCACCACCGAGGCTTGCGTGGCGCCTGACGAGCAGGCTTCCGGATACTTCCTCACGCGCGAGCCTCTGATGCTCGCCGGAGTCGCTCTACTGCGGCAGATCTATACCGAAGAGGCCGTCGACATCCTTTTTGAAGACGGCGCGCTGCTCGACGCCGAAATTATCTTCGCCCGGGTTCGCGGGACGGCTCGCCGACTGCTGACGCTCGAACGCACGGCGCTCAATTTCATTCAGCGCACCAGCGGCATCGCCACCCAATCGCGTCGGTTCGCGATGGCGGTAGCCGACACGCGCTGCAAGGTGCTCGACACCCGCAAGACCACGCCGGGGCTGCGCCGGCTCGAAAAGCTGGCCGTCAAGGCGGGCGGCTGCGGCAACCACCGCGTCGGATTATTCGATGCAATTCTGATCAAGAACAATCACATCACGGCCGCGGGGGGCGTGGGTGAGGCGCTCGAGCGCTGCCGCGACAAGGGCCTGCCCGTCGAAATCGAGGTCCGTACCCTGGTTGAAATCGAGGAAGCTTTGGCCGCCGGGGCCGACCGCCTGTTGCTCGATAATTTCAGCCCGGAAGGCGCGAAACGGGCCGTCGAACAGGTCGCGGGACGCGCGACTACGGAGCTGTCAGGCAACATCACGCTCGACAACGTCCGCCGTTATGCGGAAGCCGGCGCCGATTACATTTCGTCCGGCGCCTTGACGCACTCAGTCCGTGCGGCGGACATCAGTTTTCGTTTGGATTAACGCCGTTGCCGGTGAAGGCGACGCCCAAGCGAAACGCACTGTCGACGAACGAGCAGTGCACGACGCGTCCCCCGCGGGCCAGTTCGATCTCCGTTCCCCCCGCGGTCAACTTCCCGCGTACCTTGACCTCCGCCCCGACGGGCAGCGGCGAATGCAGCGTCACGCCCACGCCGCCGGAGCAGTAGTCTACGATTCCGGCCGCCAGCGCTCTGCCGGCATACTGCAGCTCGACCGCCGAGGAGGCGACGCTCACGTTTCGCGGGGCGACCCGGCGCTCACGTCCCTCGGGGGCGGGGGCGAAGTTCGCGGCGCCGCTCAACTCCTCGATCGCCGGATCGAACAGATTATCGGGCAGCGGCGCAACCGGCCCGCCGCCGTCTCCAGTGGGAAACGAAGACTCCGCATCGGACCGTGGAGCCTTATCGGTATCGGTCGAGGCCTTCACCGGCGGCGGTTCGCGCCTCGCGGGTCGCGGTCCGATCCGCTCGCAGCGCAGGAACTCCTCGCCCGTCGCCGGATCCTGCGCCAAAGTCACCTGCACGCACTCCAAGTCGACGCCGTATCCGCCTGAAAGCCAATTCGCCGTCGCCAGCAACGCGTCATCGAAGTTCTCGGCCAGCAACAGAACGCGCTGCTTGCGGTTCAAGTCCACGGATCTTTGACCGAGGAACGACCGCACTTCGCGCGCCTTTGACGCCCCCAATGACGCAAGCAAGCCGTCCGCGCCCAGCGCCGCCGTTTGGCTAGCGGCGGTCATCGCCCGTTCGATCGGGCGCGCCTCGTCAGCCGGTACGATCAGAACCACCACCACCGCGCCGCTTTCGTCCACCGCGAGCGCGTCTACGTAGCAGCCTAGGCGACCGCCGATGTGTACTCCCGAACTCGCCAGAATGTACGACTCACCCAACTCGCCGAAGAACTCCGTAGGACTGTTGGCGATGAAGTCGCCCAACTCATAAAACTCTTCGAGCGACCGCGGACGCAGACCGGCGAAGGACTTCAAACGTTTGCCGACTCGTTCGACTCTCAGCATCTCTTTATCCCCCCCGTCGGCTTGTCACGCTCGCCTCATCGCGCGCCGACGCCGAGCGATCGAACTGTCGCGCCAACCGCTCCATGCGCACTGCGTCGCTCATCGAGAATCTCTGCGCGAGCATGACGCCGGCGAGACACAGGTCGGCCTTTTCCAATTCCATGCGCATGCGCTGCCCTTTCGCGCGCTCGCTGCGGCTGGGCTGCAGCACTCCGATCAGCGCCTGGTCCGCATCACGCAACGGCAGCCAAGCGAACTCGGGCTGACTTGGGCTCGGAATCTCGATCACCACCTGGTCGAACATCGCGGCCAGCGAATCGACGACATGGCCGACGCCCGCGCCCCAAGCTTGGCGATCCGAGCGGCCAGGACGGCGTCCGGAAGACATGATCTTGATGTCAGGCCGATGCGTGTCTTGGATGAAGCGCTCGACTTGGTCGGTCGACACAGCCGCCTCGCCGAGACCGAAGCGCCGCAGATTGAAAATGCGCGACAACGTCGGGCGAGCGTAATTGGCTTCGACGATGACCGTCGCGCCGCCGCCGGCGTCGGCGATCCACTGCGCAACAGCGGCCGCGGTTTCCGCGGCGCTCGAGACGCCGGAAAGCGGACACAACGCGATCTTGCGACAGTCTCGCGTCGCCGCCGACCCCAATACCGTCGCCAACTGCTCCGCCCACGCACGTGAGGCTTGCTGAGGAATCGCATTGCCGCCGGCCGTATCCGTCGAGCCGGCGGCGAAAGGTTCCGCGATTTCCGCCGCCGTCCCAACCACGTGCTGCGCGCGGTTGATCTCGGCGCGGTCGAGCAAAGCGGGAATCGGGCGCGCCTCCGTTCTGTCGTCCGGTCGCCGGGCTTGTTGCCCGTCAAACAGCTCCCCGGCCAACTTGGCCTTTTGGAGCATCCTGTAGTGTCGGCTCAAAGCAGTTCTCCCCGCGCCTGTGCGGAGCCGGCCGCAACGGTGGAATCGATCGCCCTCCCGGTGTCCTTTGCGCCCGTCCCGTCGGAGCGCTCAGGCATGCCGGCGATGTCTCGCGCAGCCTCGTCGATGATCCGCTCGTCCACGCGCATCAAATCCTCTTCCCATGCGATCGCCAAGGCCTTGTGGCAGAGGCGATTGATCGAGCGCGGGATGCCGCCCGAATAATCCGCCACCAGCGACAGCGCACTCGCGTCGAACAAGGCGCGGTCGCCGCCTGCAATCCGCAGCCGGTGCGCCACGTATTCGGTGACGTCCGCCGCTCCGAGTTGCTCGACATGGGCGACGGTGTGGACGCGCTGCCGCAGGGCGTCGCGGCCCGGCGCCTGCAGCATTTCTTCGAACTCGCTCTGGCCCGCCAGAACGATATCGAGCAAATTGTGGTTGGTCGACCGCAAATTGCTCAGCAGGCGCACCTGTTCCAACGCCTCGGCCGACAGCGCCTGAGCTTCGTCGAACAGCAGCACCAAACGGTAGCCGCGCGACTTGAGCTCGGCGAGGCGCTGCTGCAGCCGGCTCATTTGCTCGAATTCGCCGCCGCCCGAGTCCGCCAGCCCGACCTTCGAAACCACCTCGCTCATCAGGTCGCGGCGGTCGCGGTAGGGATGAGGAAAGAAGGCGGCCGCCGCACGCCCGTCGAGGCGTGAAAACAAATAGCGCAGCAACGTCGTCTTGCCCATGCCCGACGCCGCCAGCAAGACGCTGACGCCGCCGCCTTCGACGATGCTCAGGTAGACCGCCGACAAGGCCTCTCGGTGGGCATTGCCGAAATAGAGGAACCGCGGGTCGGCGTCGACGCTGAACGGATTGGCGGACAGCCCGAAGTGTTCAAGAAACATTCGTGCGCCCACCTCTTTCCAGGACGACGACGGGAGCGCCGAACATCTCCGCTACTTCGTCGACGCTGCGGAAGCGCCTCTTTCCCCGCCCGAGGAAGCCGACCATTGCGAGCATCGCCGCGGCAAGGCCCGCCGCGGCCGCCGGCGCTTCCCAGCGCGGAGCGCCGCCGCCGGCCGTGACGGACGCCTGCGCCAAAACCGAGAGCCGCAATCCGTCGTCCGCACCGCCCGAACCCGGGGTCGCGCTGATTCCCAGAGCTCGCTGCGCCGTCTCGACCTTCGCCTTCAACTCGTCCCGCCTTTGCGCCATCCGATCGAGCGAATCCAGAAGCGCTCGCTGGCGCGACACTTCGCGCTCGAGGTCCCGAGCTTCGGCGCCGGGGCCTTTCGACCGCCCTTCCAGCTCGGCGATGCGCGTCTTGGCCGCGGCGCGCTGGCTATCAAGCAGTTCCACGCTGTTGCGACTGCTGAACAAGTCATAGTCGCGCTTCGCACTCTCGAATTCTTGTTCGGCGCGGCGGTCCTCGAAGGCCGACCCGACCGACGCTCCGCGGCGCCGCGAAGCGACCAGCGCGGCGGCCAGGGCGTTCGCGCCTTCCGCGGCCCATTGCGCATCGCCGCTGCGGCAAATCACGTGCACTTCCGCTTTGCCCGCTTCGGCGACGACTTCCGCGCATCGCTTGAGCTCGTCACTCAACCCCGCGGACGCGCCTTCGTTGGGCGACAGTCTCTGCGCGGCGCTCGACAAGAGAGCTCGGCTGCCGACCTCCTGCCTCAAGGCGGCCGCTTCCTCGGCCGACAGGGCCGTGCGCGCCTCCGCCGACCCAACTCGCCGCGCCGCCAGCAGCGTGTCCGCCGCGCGCTCGGCGTTCGGGCTCCGCAGACCTACGGCCACAACCGCCAGCGAAGCGGCGCAGAGCAACATGGCCGGCCAACGTAGCATCGCCGCCACGCTCCAAGCGCGCGCCTTGGCGGAGAGTCGAGCCCGAAAATATTCGCGTTCGTCCGCCGTCGTCGCCCGGCGCAGCTTCCAGACCGGGGCAAACCAGCTTCCGTCGTTCGAGCTCGCCTTTTCATCCATTGGATTTGAATTCTCGCCGCGCCGCTTCTCGCCAGCCCCGGCGCCTTTCAATTCTCCGCCTAATTGTAAGGGCTTCACCCTAGCGGCTCCGTCCGCGCCAGCCGCCGCCGCGCCAAGGAAACGAGCCTTTCCACAACCAAGCCGGCGCGGGCGGTGGATGCGAAGTAGTCACAAACGCCGCGCTTGAAGGCCTCGGCGATTTCGCTTTGTGAGAGGCGACCGTTGATCAATATGATGCGCAGCGCGGGGTGGCGTTCGGTCAGCAACTGCACTAGCGCCAGTCCGCCGTTGACGTCGCCGCCGATGTCGAGCGCCAGCACGGACGCCGTCGACAACAGTGCGCTGGGCCACAACAAATCGAGGTCGCGGATCAGCGTGACCTGGCCGCAAGCGCGCAACACCGCAATGAACTCGCAGTTCGCAGCCGCTGCGCCCGCGACGCAGATGTGGCCGCCAGGGCCTGGCGAGGTCGCTTCCCAGGGGTGATTCTCGCGATTCTGACGCTCGAGGGGCGGCGGCATACAGCTTCGTACCCGCCACAGAGCAGTTTCAGGACCACTCTTGCAGGTATCGCTTTTGGGTTCACAAGTAGCTGAATCGGCGGGATTTTTCACCGGAAAAACCGGTTTCGGGTCTTGCTGCGCCGGATGCGGACGACCGGGAATCCTGATGTTCCGGTCAACCTCCGAACCCGAGAATTATCTCAAATCCGCACGGCTGCAACATATTAGCGTAATAGACTAAGATTTTATGTTTGTCATCGACGAATGAGTTATGCTATAAGTATCTACAGGAGAAACGACCCTTGCTTAGCCCCGTTTCGTTTTCCAACGAACCAGCGGAGCCGATCCAGGGTTGGGGCTTCAACGCGATCGCCGGATCGCCGAGCCCGTCCGCCCATTTTCAACCGCTCGGCCCCTGTGATTTCGGCCGAGCATGATCCCCGGAGGTATCTAGCAACCATGGCATTACGCCCACTGCACAACCGCATCGTCGTGGAACGGGTCGAGCAAAAGGAACAGAAGCAAGGCTCGATCATCGTTCCCGATTCAGCTAAGGAAAAGCCCCAAGAAGCCGCCGTCACCGCGGTCGGACCGGGCAAATTAGATAAAGACGGCAACCGCCAGCCGCTCGACGTGAAGGTCGGCGACACGGTGTTGATCGGAAAGTATTCCGGCACCGACATCAAGATCGACGGCAAGGAATACACGATCCTCACCGAGGATGAAGTGCTTGCCGTGGTCGAGACGAGCGCCAGCAAGAAGAAGGCCGCCTAACCGGCGCAACGTATCCCAGGAGGAATTTATTCAATGGCAGGTAAGCGCATCATTTACGGCGAGGATTCGCGTCACGCAATCTTGGCCGGAGTCAACAAGCTGGCCAACACCGTGAAGATCACGCTCGGCCCCAAGGGCCGCAACGTCGTGCTCGAGAAGAAGTTCGGCGGACCGAACGTGACCAAGGACGGCGTGACCGTGGCGAAGGAGATCGAGCTAGAAGACAGGCTCGAAAACCTCGGCGCTCAGATGGTCCGCGAGGTCGCTTCGAAGACTTCCGACGTCGCCGGCGACGGCACCACCACCGCGACGGTGCTGGCTCAGGCGATCTTCGGCGAAGGCGTGAAGAGCGTCGCCGCGGGCTCGAACCCGATGGCAATCAAGCGCGGCATCGACAAGGCCGTCGCGAAAGTGGTCGAGAAGATTCACGAGATGGCCCGTCCCGTCGAGGGCAAGGCCGTCGCGCAAGTGGCCGCTATCTCCGCCAACAGCGACGAGTCGATCGGCAAGATCATCGCCGAGGCGATGGAGAAGGTCGGCAAGGACGGCGTCATCACCGTCGAAGAAGGCAAAGGCATGGCCACCGAGCTCGATGTCGTGGAAGGCATGCAGTTCGACCGCGGCTATCTGTCGCCCTACTTCGTCACCGACCAGGAAACGATGGAGGTCAGCCTCGACAACCCATACGTCCTGATTCACGAGAAAAAGGTCAGCTCGATGAAGGACCTGCTGCCCGTGCTCGAGGCCATCTCGCGCGCCGGCCGTCCGCTGCTGATCATCGCCGAGGATGTCGAGGGCGAAGCCCTGGCGACGCTGGTCGTCAACAAGCTGCGCGGCATTCTGAACGTGGCCGCTGTGAAAGCCCCCGGCTTCGGCGACCGCCGCAAGGCCATGCTCGAGGACATTGCGATCCTCACCGGCGGCAAAGCCATCATGGAAGAGACCGGCATCAAGCTCGAGGGCGTGCAGCTCGAGGACTTGGGTCAGGCGAGCCGCATCGTCATCGACAAGGACAACACGACGATCGTCGAGGGCGGCGGCACCAAGCAAGCCATCGAAGGCCGCGTGAAGCAACTCCGGGCGCAGGTCGAAGAAACCACTTCGGACTATGACCGCGAGAAGCTGCAAGAGCGCCTTGCGAAGCTGGTCGGCGGCGTGGCGGTGATCAAAGTCGGCGCCGCGACCGAGACCGAGATGAAAGAGAAGAAGGCCCGCGTCGAGGATGCCATGCATGCGACTCGCGCAGCCGTCGAAGAGGGCATTGTCCCTGGCGGCGGCACGGCCCTGCTTCGCGCCGGAGACGTGCTTGATGACTTCAAGCTGGACGATGTCGACGAGCAAGTCGGCGTGAAGATCGTGCGTCGTTCTCTCGAGGCCCCGCTGCGCTGGATCGCGCAGAACGCCGGTTTCGAGGGCGCGATCGTCGCCGGAAAGGTGCGCGAGAGCAAGAAAGCCGAGTTCGGCTTCAACGCCCAGACCGAGAAGTACGAGGATCTGGTCGAAGCCGGCGTCATCGATCCGGCCAAGGTCACCCGCACGGCGCTGCAGAACGCCGCGTCGATCTCGGGCCTGATGCTCACGACCGAAGCCACGGTCCACGAGATTCCTGAGAAGAAATCGGCCGCCATGGCGGGCGGCCCGCCCGACCACGACTTCTAGTCGCGGGTTGACTGTATAAACCGAAGAGGCCGGCTCGAATGCCGGCCTTTTTTTATTGTGCGCACGCGCAGCGCAGCAGCCGCGCCCGCAACACGAGCCACGATTTAAGGGACGTCCTTGCGCGTGACGGTCGCACCGACCCTGCCGACGCCTGTCACGTGCGCCTCCACCGTGTCGCCGGGTTGAATGCGCGCCCCCTTGGGGCAGCCCGTCGAGAGGATGTCGCCCGGCTCGAACGTCATCACCTCGGAGTGAAACGCCGCCAGCTTGAACGGCCCGTGCCGCATGTTGTGCACGTAATCGCGCGAGAACTGCTTGCCGTTGTGCATCGTGATGACCTCGACCGCCCCGACGTCAGGCACTTCGTCTTTGGTCACGATCACCGGGCCGAACGTGAAGAACGTGTCGAAGCTCTTCGAGCGCTGCAAGTAGCGCGTGTTGCGCGCCAGGATGTCGAGCGCCGTCATGTCGAGCGTGGTCGTGTAGCCGAACAACACGTCGGAGACATCTTCGATCGGCACATCCTTGCAGCGCTTGCCGAACACCAGCGCCAACTCGCCCTCGGCGTCAACGTCTTTGGTCAGCCGCTCGGGCGGCAGCACGATCTCGCCGCCCGGTTCGAAGAACGACGTCGACGGCTTCATGAAGCTGCCCGGCTCGTCGGGCTGTTTGGCGTTCAGGTCATCGGCATGCGTCTTGTAATTGAGCCCGATGCACCAAACCTTGCCCGGCCGCTCGTAGGGAATGCGCAGCCGCACCTCGCTGAGCGGCAACGACGCGTCGAGACCCTTTGACAGCTCGGTGAGCGAATCGATCTCGCCCTGCTGAATGAGCGCAAACAGCTCCGTGGGGAACCGCGAGCCGCGCTTTACGTTGACCTGCGAAATCGGCAGCAGCTTATTGCCTTTGAGAATGGCGGCGAAGGTCTCGCCAGAATGATCGACGGTGCAAAGTTTCATGCTTGGCCCATTATCGCCGGGCTTCAGACCGGCGGGCGGCAGATCTTGCCCAGCACCGCCTGCCGGCGCGCGCCGGTGGCCGACGGCAGGTTCGACGGACGTCCGTACCAGGTCTCGTAAGCCATCACGGCGAAGGCGATCGCCTCTTTGGCGTCGCTGTCGACGCCGCGCTCGTCGGAAGCGACCACGGTCGCCTCGGGCAGTTGCTCGGCGAGCCGCCTCATGATCTCGGGGTTCTTGACGCCTCCGCCCGAGACGATCAGCTCATCGACGCGCATGTGCGGCGTGACGAAGCGCTCGAGCGCGTCGGCGATGGTCGCCGCGGTGAAAGCCGTCGCCGTCGCGACCAGGTCGTTGGGCTGGAGGCTTTCGCGCAGCAGGTCGACGATGAACTCCGGACCGTATTGCTCGCGGCCGCAGCTCTTCGGCGGAGAGAAGCGCAGGTAGGGATCCTTCATCAGCGCCGCCAACAGGTCGGCGTTGACTACGCCCGTTGCGGCCATCTTCCCGTCACGGTCGTAGCTCATCACGCCGCGCGAGAACTGCGAGACCAAGGCGTCGAGAATCATGTTGCCCGGCCCGGTGTCGAACGCCGTCACCTGCTCGGCCGACGCTGCCTTGGGGATCGCCGTAAGATTCGCGATACCGCCGATGTTGAGCGCGACGCGCCCCAGCTCGGCGTGCCGATAGAGCAGGTAGTCGACGTAAGGGACCAGCGGCGCGCCCTGGCCGCCCACCGCCATGTCCGCCGGCCGAAAGTCAGCAACCACCGGCGCCCCGACGCGCGCGGCGATCAGCGACGGCTCGCCGATCTGCAACGTGCTGGCGATGCGGCGGTCATAAAGCGCTGTCGGCTCAGCCTGGTGATAGATCGTCTGCCCGTGACAGCCAACCAGACCGACATCCTCCAACGCGATCTCGGCGCCTTCGCAAACCTTCACCACCGCCTCGGCGAACAGCTCGCCGAGCAGAAAATTCATCTGGCTCAAGCGCGCCGTATGCGTCGCGGCGTTCGAGATGGCGAGCACGCCTTGGCGCACGCCCGCCGGATAGGGGACGGTTTCGAAAGCGAGCTGCCGGATGCGTTGATCGAAGCCTTCGCCGTCGATCTCGGCCAAGGCCACGTCAATTCCGTCCACCGACGTGCCGCTGATCACGCCCGCGACGATCATTGCGCTAGAGATCGGCCGCCTCCTCGACGACGCGACGCTTCCACGCCGCGAGCAGGTTGAGCGCGTCGATCGGTTTCATCTCGTCCACGTTCAGATTACGCAGCTCTTGCAGCACGTTGGTCGGGTCGGCGTCGAAGATCGAAGCTTGCTGAGGCGCGTAGATGGGCTCGACCGACAGCTCTTCCGAGACCGACAGCTCGCGCTCTTCGTGCATCCGCAACACTTCGCGCGCTCGCTCGATCACCTCGAGCGGCAACCCGGCGAGCCGGGCCACCTCAATGCCGTAGCTGCGGTCGGCCTTGCCGGGCTCGACCTTGCGCAAGAAGATCACCTTCTCGCCCGACTCCTTCACGCTCACGTGCAGGTTGAAGACGCCGGTTAGCGTGTTGGCCAGCTCGGTAAGCTCGTGATAGTGCGTCGCGAACAACGTCTTCGCCTTGACGCGCGAGCAGATGTGCTCGACCACGGCCCAAGCGATCGACAGCCCGTCGAACGTCGATGTCCCGCGCCCGACTTCATCGAGCAAGACCAGGCTATCGGCCGTCGCGGTGTTCAAGATCTGCGACGTCTCGGTCATCTCGACCATAAACGTCGAGCGGCCCATCGCCAAGTTGTCGCTCGCGCCGATGCGCGTAAAGATGCGGTCGGTGATCGGCAGGGACGCCGCGCGCGCTGGAACGAACGAACCTATCTGCGCCAGGATCGAGATCAACGCCACCTGCCGCAAGTAGGTCGACTTGCCGCCCATGTTCGGGCCCGTGATGAGCGCGCACAGATGGTCGCCGGTGTTGAGGTAAGCGTCGTTGGGCATGAAGCGCTCGCCGCCTTGCTCTTCGGCCAAGGCTTCGATCACCGGATGACGGCCCGCGGCGATTTGGATCACGCCGTTGTCGTTCAGGGTCGGTCGCACGTAGTCGCGCTCGGCGGCCGAGACTGCCAGGCCCGCGAGCACGTCGAGCTGCGCAATTGCGCCCGCGACGGCCTTGATGCGCTGAGACTGCGCCGCTGTGTCGGCTCTGACCCCCTCGAACAGCGCCCGCTCTTTGTCGAGAATGCGCTCCTCGGCTTCGAACACCTTGGTCTCATATTCCTTCAGCTCGGGCGTGACGAAGCGCTCGGCGTTGACCAGCGTCTGCTTGCGCTCGTAGTCCGGCGGCGCCAAGTGGCGGTTGGCGTTCGAGATTTCGATGTAGAAGCCGAACACGTTGTTGTGGCGCACTTTGAGCGAGGAGACGCCCGTGCGCTCGCGCTCGCGCGTCTCGAGCTGCGCAATGTAGCCGCGGCTGTTCTTGCGAATCTCGCGCAGCTCATCAAGCTCCGCGTCGACGCCCTTCGCAATCACCCCGCCGTCGGTCATTGACAGCGGCGGATTCTCGGCGAGCGTCTGGAGGATGCGGTCGCGAACGTCGGCCAACTCGTCGAGCCCTTCGAGCAGCGCGCGCATCCGGTCGGACTCGAGTTGCGCCACCAGCCCGCGCAACATCGGCAGACCGCGCAGCGAGCCGCCCAGCCCGACCAGGTCGCGCGGCGTCGCCGAGCCCAGCGTGACTCTCGCCAGCAAGCGCTCGAGGTCGAGCACGCCGTCGAGCTCGCGGCGGATCTCGGTGCGCGTGATCGTCTCGCGCCGCAGCTCATCCACGCCGCCGAGCCGCGATTCGATCTCCACGCGGTCAAGCGAGGGCCGCAGGAGCCACTGACGCACGAGGCGCGAGCCCATCGACGTCGAGGTGCGGTCCAGCGCGTGAAGCAGCGTCGACTTCCCCGATCCGCCGAACAGCGGCTCGACCAGCTCCAAGTTGCGAATCGTCACCGGGTCGAGCGCCATCCATTGACGCTGCTCCACCCACCCCGGCCGTTCGAGATGTTCGAGCGCCGCGCGCTGCGTGTCTCGCAGGTAGTGCAGCAGCGCCCCGGCCGCCGACACCGCCGCGTCACGGCCCTTCGCGCCGAGGCCGTCCAGCGAATGCAGGCCGTAATGGTCACGCAGCAGCCGCTCGGCGTACTCGTAGTCGAACGTCCACGCTTCGACCTCGGTGCGCAGGTAACGCTTGCCGTGGCCGTTGGAGTGATGCCTGTCAAACAGCGGTCCCGCTGAAGGCGCCAACAACTCACGCACGCCCAGCATCTCGAGAGTCGCCTCCACTTCTTGCGGCGCAATTTCGGTCATGCGGAACTCGCCGGTCGACACGTCGACGTAGGCCAGGCCCGCGCAGCCGCGCCGCTCGACAACGGCCGCGAGGTAGTTGTTGACGCCGGCCTTGAGCAGCGAGAAGTCGCTCGCGGTGCCGGGCGTGACGATGCGCGTCACCTCGCGCCGCACGATCTTCTTCGCTTGCTTGGGGTCTTCGACTTGATCGCACACCGCGACGCGGTAGCCCTTCTCGATCAGCTTGGCGATGTATGAGTCGACCGCCCTCGCCGGCACGCCGCACATCGGGACCTTCTCGCCCTTCTCCTTGTTCCGAGAGGTCAACGTGATCTGCAGCGCGCGCGACGCGACGATGGCGTCGTCGAAAAACAGCTCGTAGAAATCGCCGAGTCGGAAGAGAAGGAGGGCGCCGGGAACTTGCTCTTTGATCGCGTGGTACTGCCGCATCAGCGGCGTCGTGGAAGAGCCTTTAGGCATTGGTTACGCGTGGCGCGACCACCCATTGTAGCGGTGCGAATTTTGGTTTCACACACGTTACGGCCAACAAAGACGCGGGCTTCGCAAAGTGTTTCCAAACGCCTGCCAGCAAGCTGTTCCGGCTACCCCTTTGCGCTCGAAACGCAGCCCGGGAGAAGCGTATAAACAGATTGCCGGCCGCTCTGTTGCGGGTCGATTCGGTTGAGCTCGAGCTGAACCGAATCCCCGCCGCGGCAAACGAGAAGGGCAAGCGACGACGCTGAACAAGCGATTCTTGGGGACACCGGCCCGAATCGACGCAACCCGTTACGGTTCCCTGCGTCTCCGGGCCGGCCGCGGCCGCAGCGGCCTCGTCCGGCTTGTCGGTCGCCCGATTCTCGTGCTAAAACACGGGGAGAAACGGCCGGCGGCTCCGGCCTTTCCCCTGACATGAAGGATGCTCCGGATTCCGACGGCGGACCTCACCAGCCCGCTCAGGCGCCGTCCGTACACGAGCCCGCGGCTTACACTTCGCGGTCCTTCTGGTTTGACATTCAGGTTTGGCTGCGCGACGTCTTCCTCTCGCTCGCCATCGCCGCCGTCGTCATCGTGTTTCTCTATCAGCCGGTCAAGGTCGAAGGCACCAGCATGATGCCGTGGCTCGAGGACCAGGAACGCATCTTCGTCAACAAGTTCGTCTACCGCTACGACGACATCAATCGCGGCGACGTGGTGGTGTTTCGGTTTCCGCTCGACCCCTCGAAGTCATACATCAAGCGCGTGGCCGGGCTGCCGGGCGACCGCGTGGAGATCGTGCGCGGGCAGCTCTATGTGAACGGCGTGCTGACGCCCGAGCCCTACGTCGCCGAGCGCTACCGTGACTACACCAGCCACCCCGCGCTCGAGGTTCCGGACGACCAATATTACGTCCTCGGCGACCATCGCAACACTTCGAACGACAGCCGCACGTGGGGCACCGTGCCGCGCTCGTTCGTCACCGGCAAGGCGGTCTTCGCCTACTGGCCCTTGGATCGGTTCGGAGTCCTCCAATGAGTTTTGAAGCCATACTAGCCCTCGAAGACGGCAGAGTTTTTCGAGGGCGCGGTATTGGTGCGCGCACCGAGCGCGCCGGCGAAGTCGTCTTCAACACCGGCATGACCGGCTATCAGGAGATCTTCACCGACCCCTCTTATAGCGGGCAGATCGTCATCCTGACCTATCCGCAAATCGGCAACTACGGCGCGAACACCGAAGACGGTGAATCGACCCGGCCTTATCTGGAGGGCCTGGTCGTTCGGGAGTTCTCGAAAATCGCGAGCAACTGGCGCTCCGACGAGCGCGCCGACGAATTCCTGGCGCGGTATGAGGTGCCGATCATCGGCGAAATCGACACGCGCGCGCTGGTGCGGCACATCCGCCAACAGGGCGCGATGCGCGGGGTGATCTCGTCTGTCGACCTGGACGCGCGCAGCCTGATCGACAAAGCGCGCTCGATCCCGACGATGGCGGGCCTGGACTTGGCATCGAAGGTCTCGACGCCCGAGCGCTACAGCTGGACCGACCCGCGCCCGCCCTGCTCGCCGTCGGAGAGCATCGAAAACAGCCGGCAGCGCTTTCACGTCGTCGCCTATGACTTCGGCATCAAGCACAACATCCTGCGCAAGCTGGTCGAGATCGGCTCACGTGTGACGGTCGTCCCCGCCGGGACCACCTCGGACGAGGTGCTGGAGCTGAAGCCCGACGGCGTGTTCGTCTCGAACGGCCCCGGCGACCCGGAGCCGCTCGGCGATTTCGCGCGCAACATTCGCAACCTCGCCGGCCGCGTGCCGGTATTCGGCATTTGTCTCGGACACCAGGTGCTCGGGCTGGCGTTGGGCGGCAAGACCTACAAGCTGAAGTTCGGCCACCACGGCTGCAACCACCCGGTGCGCAACGAGTTGAACGGCAAGGTCGAGATCACATCGCAGAATCACGGATTTGCGGTCGATCCCGACTCGCTGCCCGCGTCGTCGACCGAGGTCACCCATGTGAATCTCAACGACGGCACGCTCGAAGGTTTTCGCAGCACGAAGGACCCGTTGTTCTGCGTGCAATATCACCCCGAGGCGGCGCCGGGACCGCACGACTCGGCGTACCTGTTTGACGAGTTTCGCGAGCTGATGGAAAAGGCGGGCTAACGGCGGCGAACAATAGCCGCCCCAGCGGGCTGCGGAGCCCGAGACCCACTTGCACACATGCCCAAACGTACGGACATCAAGAAAATCATGATCATCGGCTCCGGGCCGATCGTCATCGGCCAGGCCTGCGAGTTCGACTACTCCGGCACGCAGGCCTGCAAGGCCCTGCGCGACGAGGGCTATGAGGTGGTGCTGGTCAACTCCAACCCGGCCACGATCATGACCGACCCGGATTTGGCCGAGCGCACTTATATCGAGCCGCTGACGACGCCGTACCTTCGCGAGATCATCGCGAAAGAGCGGCCCGACGCGCTGCTGTCGACCGTCGGCGGCCAGACCGGCCTCAATGCGTCGATGGCGTTGGCCGAGGCGGGCGTGCTCGACGAATTCAACGTGGAGCTGATCGGAGCTCGCCGTGAGGCGATCAAGAAGGCCGAGGATCGCGAAGACTTCAAGGCCGCCATGATCAGCATCGGCCTCGACGTGCCACGCTCGAAGCTCATTCGCAACATGGACGACGGGCTCGAGTTCGCGGGTGAAGTCGGCTATCCGGTCGTACTGCGGCCCAGCTTTACGTTGGGCGGTTCGGGCGGCGGCATCGCCTATAACCGCGAGGAGATGCAGAACCTGCTGGCTCGCGCGCTCGAGATTTCGCCGGTCCACGAGGTGCTCGTCGAAGAGAGCGTTCTGGGCTGGAAGGAATACGAGCTCGAGGTGATGCGCGACCTGTCGGACAACTGCATCATCGTCTGCTCGATTGAAAACTTCGACCCGATGGGCGTGCACACCGGCGACTCGATCACCGTCGCCCCGGCGCAGACGCTTTCCGATCGCGAATACCAGCTCATGCGCGACGCCGCCCTCGCCTGCCTGCGTGAGATCGGCGTCGACACCGGCGGCTCGAACGTGCAGTTCGCCGTCGACCCGAAGACCGGCCGCCAGATCATCATCGAGATGAACCCGCGCGTCTCGCGCAGCTCGGCGCTGGCGTCGAAGGCGACCGGCTTCCCGATCGCCAAGATCGCCGCCAAGCTCGCGGTCGGCATGCGGCTCGACGAGATCGCCAACGACATCACACAGAAGACGCCGGCCTGCTTCGAGCCGACCATCGACTACGTGGTGGTCAAGGCGCCGAAGTGGCAGTTCGAGAAGTTCCCGGGTTCCGATCCGACTCTGGGCATCCAAATGAAGTCGATCGGCGAGGTGATGTCGATCGGCTCGACGTTCAAGCATGCGCTGTGGAAGGCCATCCGCAGCCTCGAGACCGGGCGGCGGCCGGGCTCGGAAGTCTACGACCCGGCGCTGATCCCGCAGAAGCTGATCACGCCGACGCCGGACCGGCTGAACTACGTGCGCTTCGCCTTCTCGCAGGGCCTGTCGGTCGAGGAAGTCGCCGAGATGACGGCGATGGACCCATGGTTTCTCGAGCACATCCAGGAGGTCGTCCTGCTGCAAGAAGCGCTTGGCAAGAAGACATTCGACGACATCACGCCCGAGGAGATGCGTCAAGCCAAGCGCTGCGGGCTGTCGGACAACCGCCTTGGCCGCCTGTGGAACGTGAGCGAGGCGGCCGTGCGCAACAAGCGCAAGGAGTGGGGCATTCGCGCGGTGTACAAGCGCGTCGACACCTGCGCGGCGGAGTTCGAGAGCTTTACGCCGTACCTCTACTCGGTATTCGAGGAGGAGTGCGAGGCGCAGCCGACCAACCGCAAGAAGGTGATGATTCTCGGCTCGGGACCCAACCGCATCGGCCAGGGGATCGAGTTCGACTACTGCTGCTGCCACGCATCGTATTCGCTGCAGGCCATGGGCGTCGAGTCGATCATGGTCAACTGCAACCCGGAGACCGTCTCGACCGACTACGACACTTCCGACCGCCTCTATTTCGAGCCGTTGACGCTCGAGAACGTCCTCAACATTTACGACACCGAGAAGCCGGACGGCGTGATCGTACAGTTCGGCGGGCAGACGCCGCTCACGCTCGCTCTGCCGCTCAAGGCCAACGGCGTGCCGATCATCGGCACCGACCCCGAGTCGATCGACTTGGCCGAAGACCGCGAGCGCTTCGGGCGACTGCTCGAAGAGCTCGACATTCCGCAGCCCGCTAACGGCACGGCGACCTCGGTTGACGGTGCGCTGAATGTCGCCGGCTCGCTTGGGTATCCGGTGCTGGTGCGGCCGAGCTACGTGCTCGGCGGCCGCGCCATGGTCATCGCCTACAACGCGGCGACAGTCGAGTCGTACATGCGCGAAGCCGTGGTCTATTCGCAGGAACGGCCGATCTTGATCGACCGCTTCCTCGAGAACGCGACCGAGGTCGACGTCGACGCGCTGTGCGACGGCGAAGACGTGCTGATCGGCGGCATCATGGAGCACATCGAGGAAGCCGGCGTGCACTCCGGCGACAGCTCGTGCGTGTTGCCCTCGATGACGATCAGCGACGAGCTGCTTGCGACGATTCGCGACTACACGGTGCGCTTGGCGAAGGCCCTCAAGGTGATCGGCCTGATGAACGCGCAGTACGCGATTCACAACGGCAAGGTGTACGTGATCGAGGTCAACCCGCGCGCCTCGCGCACAGCGCCGTACGTCAGCAAGGCCACCGGGTTCCAATTGCCGAAAATCGCCGTCGAGCTGATGATGGGACGGAAGCTCGCCGAGTATGCCGATCTGCCCAAGGACGAGCTGCCGGTCTCGAAAGTTTGCGTCAAGTCGCCGGTGTTTCCGTTCATCAAGTTTCCCGGCGTTGACCCGATTCTAGGGCCGGAGATGCGCTCAACCGGCGAGGTGATGGGCGTGGGCGACTCGTTCGGCGAGGCGTTCGCCAAGGCGCAGCTCAGCGCGGGCAATCCGTTGCCCGACTCGGGCGCGGTGTTCATCAGCGTCAGCTCGCGCCAAAAGCCCGAGGCGGCTCAGATCGCTCGCAAGTTCGCCGACCTCGGCTTCCCGATCTTCGCCACCCGCGGGACGGCCGAAACCCTTCGTGCGCACGGTCTCGACTGCAAGGTCGTGCTCAAGGTCAACGAAGGCCGCCCTAACTTGGTCGACCTGATCAAGGACCACAAGGTCAGCTTGATCATCAACACCCCGGCTGGAGCGCACGCGTTCGAGGATGAACGGGCGATCCGCCGGGCCGCGGCGCAACATCAGATTCCTTGTATCACGACCCTGAGCGCCGGTCGCGCGGCCGCCGACGGCATCGCCGCGGCGCGCCGGGAAGGGCTGACGGTGCGCGCGCTGCAGGACATTCACGCGAAAGAGCTCGAGACGGCGCAGTAGCCGACACGGATACAGCAGCGAGCAAGAGCCCTGACCGTCAGAGCGGGTGTGAAAACGCGGCGCGACCTCGTCCGGAGGACGAAGCAATGGATAGCCCCGGGTGGAGCGTAGCGGAACCCGGGGTCCTAAAACGCGATCCAAGATAATCTTTCCAATACTTTCCGTCCAGTCGATCCCCGGATTCCGCTCCGCTCGATCCGGGGCTGTTCGTTGCTCCGCCCTTGCGGGCTCAATACGAGCATCTCGCTTTCACACAGGCTCGTGAGGGAGCGGTCTTCGGGCGAAGATGTTGATGCCGAACCGCTCACTTCAGAGCCGTTCACCACACACTCTCACGGCCGATAGAGACTTTCCGGCAGAACTTTGATGTTTTCGGCGAGGCGCGGTCTCAGGCCCATTTGCGGCATAAGGTCGCGTTCAATGTCGATGCCGGGCGCGATCTCTTCGAGGACAATGCCGTCGGGGCCGAGGCGGAACACCGCTGACTCGGTCACGTAGAGCGCTTCTTGGCCGTGGCGGCGGGCGTAGTCGCCTGAGAACGTGACTTGGGCGACCTGCTCGACCACCTTCGGCTTGCCTTGGCGGATGTATCGCAAGCGGCCGCCGGCGATCTCCACCTCAGCCTTCACCGACAACGTGCCGCAGAAGACGACCTTGCGCGCCTTCTGGCTGATGTCGATGAAGCCGCCGGTGCCAATGATGCGATCGCCGAGCTTCGAGACGTTCACGTTCCCGGCGCGGTCGATTTGCAGAAAGCCGAGGTACGCCTGGTCGACTCCCCTGCCCTGATAAAAGTCGAACATGTGGCCGGTTTCGAGGATTGCTTCCGGGTTGTAGACCGCGCCGAAGTCGAGCCCGCCGGCGGGGATGCCGCCGAATTGGCCGTGCTCGATCGTCGTGAGGATCGACTCGGCGAGCCCCAGCTCGCGAGCGACCGCTACGACGCCGTCGGGCATGCCGAAGCCGACGTTCAGCACTGCGCCCGGCTCGAGTTCCATGGCGGCCCGCCGTGCGATCACCTTGCGGACGTCGAAGTCGAGCGGCGGAAAACGGTCGTCCGGCAGGCGCGCGTCGCCGGTGAACGACGGTTCGAAGTCGGTCTGATAGGTTTGGCCTTGATCCGGGTCGACGACGATGCAGTCGACGAAGCATCCCGGGACGCGTACGTCGCGTGGATGGATCGCGCCGAGCTCGACCGTCTCACGCACGACCGCGATCACCCTGCCGCCATTGGCTTTGGCCGCTTGCGCGAGCGCGCAGTTGTGCCAGAAGCCGGCCTCTTCGTTCATGCCGAGGTTGCCGTGCGGGTCGGCCTTCCAGGCGTGAATCAAGGCGACGTCGATCGGGATTGCCGGATAGTAGAGCCATTCGCTGGCCTCCTTTTTCGACAACCTCGACTAGGTCTTCGCGGGCCTTGGCATTGAGCTTGCCGCCCTCTCTCCGCGGGTCGACGAAGGTATCGAGGCCGACGTGCGTGAGCCAGCCGGGGCTGCCCGCGGCGGCGCAATGAAACAGTTGGACGACGACGCCCGCCGGCAAGCAGTAAGCCTCGAAGGCGTCGGCGGCCGCCAGCTTGGCCATGGTGGGCGCCATCGACCAATGGCCGCCGACGACACGCCGGAACAGGCCTTCGACAGCCACATGCTCGAGTCCGCGGTCTCTTTGGTTGCCGACGCCGAACGGGTGGACAAGCGTCAGGTTGCGCGGCGAGCCGGTCGCTCGAAAGCGCCGGCCCAGCGCCTCCAGCAGCTTGTCGGGGATGGCGTGACCCGCGCCGGAGCCGCCGATCGCGACGGTCGCGCCGTCTTCGACCTGCCCCAGAGCGCTTTCGGCCGAGACGACGGGCTTTTCCAAGGGGGAGGACATCAGTAGCCGACCATTCTAAGGCGGCCGGCCGCTTCCCCTAGTTGATGAAGATCTGCACGGTGTTCGAGCGCCTGCCGTCAGCGAGCAGAACCACGTCGACCAAGCCGCTGCCGGCGAGCGAGCGGTCGAGCAGAACGTTAACCTGGTCGAGGCCGGCGAACTCGCCTTGATCGCCCGCAAAGAGCACCTGCTCCTGCACGCCGTTGATCAGCACAGTAATGATGTTGCCCCCTCGAATGCCCGTGCCGAACAGCACCAGCACGCTCGTAGATGCTTCACCGCCAAGGGTGATCGGCACGGGAGTGCGCGAGCCGGGCGCGGCGTTGGTGAACACAAAGCTCTGCCGAACGGGCCCGGTCGGCGTATCGTTCTGCGCGACGTAAGCGGCCGCGACGCCTTGACCGTTGGCGTTGGCGGCGAACAGGCCGGGCGCGGCGTTGCGAATGCGGACCACGCCCTCCGAAACGATCTGATTGTTGCGGTAGACCGTCACTTGCGCTTGTCCCGGACGGGACCCGAGCGGGACTTCGAAGTTGATCTGCGCCGGAGAGACGAAAAACAAAGCCGCGGAACGGTCGAAACCGGCGGCGTCGGTGATCAACACCCGTACCCCGGCGAGCTCGGACGGGAGCGGCGTCTGCGCGGCGGCAACCGTCGTCCCGCTGAGGGCGCGCCCGAAGATCGCCGCGATCGATCCCGGCGCCACCGGGCTGCCGCCGATGTAGCTGGCGGCGTTCGCGGTCGAGACTTCGAGATTGTCCACGACCTTGGCGACGAAGCCGTCAAATGCTCCGCTGCGTTTGTCTTGGAGCGGCGTCTCGGTGACCGGAAAGTCGTCTGACGTGGTGCGTCCGGCGATGAAGATGCCGCCGTCGAAGCCGACCGCGATGGCGCGCGCCTCATCGAGTTTCGAGCCGCCCAGATAGGTCGAGTCGAGCAGGCGCCCGCCCTCTTCACTGAAGCGCGTCCAGAAAGCGTCCCCGGCGCTGTCGCCGCGCACGGGCTGGGGCGCGTCCGGAGTGACGGGAAAGTCGGACGACTTGGTGTGCCCGGCCGCGACGATGAAATCGCCGCCGTCGACCGTCAATGCATTGATCGTGTCCTCGCGCGCGCCGCCCAAAAACGTGGAGTACAGGGGCGTGCCGTCGGGCCCGGCGAACTTGATCAGGAAACCGTCGCCGGCGCCCTTGTAGACGGGATCGAAACTAGGCGACACCATACGCAGACCGCTCGATTTTGTGAAGCCGCCGACGTAGACGTCTCCGAACGAATCGATTGCCACGGCATTGCCGAAGTCGGAGTCGCCGCCGCCGTAGAACGTGGAAAAACCGAGGCTCTGCCCGAGACGGCCGACCTTCGCGACGAAGGCGTCTTCGCGCCGCCACGCTGCGCCTGAAAGGCGGCGCCGCTGACCGGGAAGTTGCCGGATGAGGTGGACCCCGTCACGAAGGCGTAGCCCGCCGCATCGACGGCCACAGCCGTAGCCGAGTCGCCGTCGCGGCCGCCGAGCAGCGTCGAGTAATCCACGGCGCGGCCGTCCGGCTGCAGCTTGAGCACGAAGGCGTCGTCGGGATCGCCGCCGAAGGCCTGCTGCACGGCGCCGGCGGTGGTCGGGAAGCGGCTCGACATCGTTCCGCCGACGACGTAGGCCGCGCCGGTTGCGTCGACGGCGACGTCGTTGGCCCAGTCTTCGTCGTCTTCCCCGAGATAGGTGGCGTAGATCAATTGCGAGGCGGTGGAGTTGAGCCGCGCCGCGAAGCCGTCGCGGCCTCCGCCGCCGAAGCTGCGCTGGAAGGCGTTGGCTTCGGTGGGCAGATCGTTCGATCGCGTTTCCCCGACGATGTAGATGGAGCCGTCGTCGCCCATGGCCACGCCATTGGCGCGATCGTTGTCCTTCCCTCCGAAAAACGTCGCAAACTCGAGCTGTGAGCCGTCGGCGCTGATCTTGGCGACGAAGGCGTCTTCATCGCCGTCGAACTTGCGGTCGAAGCCGCCGACCGCCGGGAAGTCGCTCGAGGCGCTGTAGCCCGCGACGATGAGACCGCCGTCGGGGGCCGGAGCGATGTCGAATATCGCTTCCTCGTCGCCGCGGCCCAGATAAGTTCCGTACTCGAGGAAGGGATCGATGACGAGCGGCTGCGAGCGGTCATACTCTCCCAGTTCAAATCGGACACGGTTGTCCTCAATCACGAAGGCCGCAGCGACACGGCGCTCGCCGCGGCCGGCGGGTTGATACGCGATAGGCCGCTTCTGACGCAGGACCCCGTCGGCGGCGGTCAGAACGAGGTCGCCTTTGTCGTCGAGCGTCGCCTTCGCGCCGTCGAATGCGATCGCAATGCGGCTGGGGTCGGCGCCGGGCGCGAGTTGGAAGTCATATTCCAACCCTCCGCGCGCGCCGTGGAACACCAGGTCCACGCCGGGATACACGCCGCGATACGCGACGGCGCCGAAGCTGGGGACAGCGGTGCGCCAATCGCCGCGGTCGCCGCGCAGGTAGTTCGTGCGTGCGGCCAGCGGTTGAAGGGGTTCGACGCCCGGATGCGGCGAGCCCTGCAGCCAATGCATCCGGACGACGCTCCCGCCACGGCTGCCGAGGACGACATCCGACGCCCGCAAGGCCACGCCGCCGTTCAGACCGCGGGCCGAAAAGAGCACGGATTCAGGGGCTTGGCCGTCGTTTCGTTCGAAACGAAGTCCGGCCTCGAGGGCGGCGAGTTGATACTGCGGCCGCTCGACGAGCTTGCCGCGGCGCAAGCGGGTTAGAGTCGGCTACGACCGAGCGGTGAGCCGCCCAACAGGAAAAGAGAGCCGCCGTGGTCCCGAGGACGGCGACTGCGACAAAAAAAGAGCGGTAAAACATTCCTCAAACATTATGAGCCAAAAATGGTTTATCTCGACGAAAACGTTTCACCGCCCATCTCGGCGAGTTTGCGCGCCAGGCCTTCGGCGGTGTTCAGGGTATGCACGAAGCTGCCGTCGGGTTTGCGGTAGGAGAGGAGCCCGCCGCCTGGGAATCGGATCACGACGGCGGGGTCGGCGGCGCCTGGGACGATTTCCGCGTTTTCGAGGCCATCGCACAGGCCCGAGGGCGGTCCATGAAAGACGGCGGGAGACAGGACGAAGCGGCCCGGACAGCCCGGAATCGGTCTCCAAGGCCAAGCATCGTAAACGCTTTCAAAGGTTATCCGGAGCACTTTTATGTATCGATATCGCTTAGATATTCGTCTAACGTTTGGTAGAATGTTAAGCGGCTACGAGTCCCGGTAAGACATTGAAATCACTGGAAAAACTCAAATCCGACCGGCACTGGGCGACGTTCTACGGCGCCATCGTGATAGCGCTTTCATTTCTCTCGATCTCAGCTTCCGCCGCTTCCGAGACTTTTGACGCCCAAGTACGTCCGTTCCTCGACAAGAACTGCATGGCGTGCCACAACAATGGCACGAAAACGGCAGGGGTGACCTTCCAAGACTACAAGACCGAGGCTGCGGCGCTCGAGCAGCCCTACGTTTGGGAAGACGTGCGGACGATGCTGCTGCGAGGCACGATGCCTCCGGAAGGTTTTCCGCGGCCCGAGCAAGACGCGGTGGACAAGGTTCTCGCCTGGATCAACAAGGGTCTCGAAGAAGCGGCCGACAACGCCAAGCCCGACCCGGGCCGGGTGACCGCCCGACGTCTCAATCGCACCGAATACAACAACACGGTGCACGATTTGCTGGGCGTCGACTTCCATCCCGCTGACGACTTCCCGGTCGACGACTCCGGCTACGGGTTCGACAACATCGGCGACGTCCTGACCGTCTCGCCGGTGCTGATGGAGAAGTATTTGAGCGCGGCGGGCAAGATCGCGCGCAGCGCCATCGTCACCGATCGCAGACCCCCGAAGCCGACCGTAACGCGCTTGCAAGCCCCGCGCGTGGAGGGCGAGATCGAGTCTATCGGGTCTCAGATTGAGGTCTTGTATTCGCCCGAAGGCCGCCTGGTCGTGCCCTTCAAGTTTCCGGCGTCCGGCGATTACGAGTTCGTGATGGATTTCAACGACCGCCGCACGGTCCCGCCGCCGCGGCCGGATTGGATGAACGATCTCGACGAGATCATCGCCGAGGCCAAGACCTGGACGGAAGAAAAGGTCACGGACAAGAAAGTCACGGGACGTCTCAATATTGATCGTCGCGACGCTCGCCGCATGATCGCGATGTTCGAAGGCGAGCAGGTCGACAACGATTGGGTCATCTCCCACGACGCGTTGATGGCCAAGCTCGAAGAGACGCGCGAATACGTCGAAAAAAATCCGGAGAAGCACGTCCCGCCGGCTCCTGTGTTACCCGTCGTGTTGAGCATTGACGGCAAGCAAATCCTCGAGAAGACCGCGGGCGATCGCGACTACTCCGAGGGCGGCGATCACGCGCGCGTTCATATCGACGCCGGCACGCATGAGATTCGAGCCGAGTTCCTCGACCAGCAGCATCGGCCGTGGAATCCGAATGCGCTCGAGTGGGCCGATTACCGCCGCGATCAAGACAAGGACCGGCGGTTGCTCGACATCGACTTTGTCGACGTGAAAGGGCCGTTCGACGCCGCGCCGCCGCCGCTGCCTGAGAGTCACAAAGAAATCATGGAGTGCAACCCGACCGATCCGGTCGAGCAGCAGCGTTGCGCCAAGAGGATCGTGAGCAAGCTGACGCGGCGCGCGTTTCGCCGACCCCCGTCGGCGCAAGAGGTGGACAAGCTGGCGGGCTTTGTGAAGTTGGCCACCGATCAAGGCGCCTCGTTCACTGAAGGCGTGCAGGTGGCCCTGCAGGCGATCTTGGTTTCGCCGCAGTTCCTGTTTCGCATCGAGCGCGACCCGGACCCGACCGATGCCAAGGCGACGCACCGCATCAGCGACTACGAGTTGGCGAGCCGCTTGTCGTACTTCTTGTGGAGCAGCATGCCCGACGACGAGTTGCTGTCGGCCGCCGGCCGCGGAGAACTGCGCTCCGACGAAGGCGTCATCAAGCAGGTGCGGCGCATGCTGGCCGACCCAAAATCGCAGGCCTTGGCCAAGAACTTCGCGGGTCAATGGCTGGAGTTGCGTAACCTGGACCGCGTCAACCCGGACCCCGACCTGTTCCCCGAGTTCGATCAAGAGTTGCGCCGGTCGATGCGCAAGGAAACGGAATTGTTCTTCCAGGCGATGCTCAACGAAGATCGCAGCATCCTGGATTTCCTGACGGCGGACTTCACGTTCGTGAACGAACCCTTGGCCAAGCTTTACGGCATCGAGGGCGTGAAGGGTCGCGAGTTTCGCCGTGTCGAGGTCGACGGCAACGAGCGCGGAGGCTTGCTGAGTCAGGCGGGCATCCTGACGGTGTCTTCGTACCCGACTCGAACTTCTCCCGTGCTGCGCGGGCTGTGGGTGCTCGAGAACATTCTCGACTCACCGCCGCCGCCCCCGCCGCCGGGCGTACCGACGTTCGACGAATCGAAGGTCGGCAAGGACGCCAGCTTGCGCGAGCAACTGGAACAGCATCGTTCGAACCCGAGTTGCGCCGTGTGTCACAAGCGCATGGACAACCTCGGCTTCGGGCTGGAAAATTACGACCCAATTGGTCGCTGGCGCACCAAGGTCGGCCGCTTCCCGGTCGACTCTTCCGGCGAGTTGCCGGGCGGCCACAAGTTTGACCAACCGGGCGAGCTGAAGTCGATTCTCCGTAACACGGAAGGCGACCGCTTCGCCCGAGCATTGACGGAGAAATTGCTGACGTACGCACTGGGACGCGGAGTCGAACGCTTCGACACGCCTGCGATCAAAGGAATTCAAGCGAACCTCGCCAAGAACGGCTACCGGTTCTCCGCCTTGATCGACGGCATCGTCACGAGCGAGCCCTTCCTGATGCGACGCGGCGAGGAGATGGTGAGAAGCGATGATTAATACCGGAAAACATTTGCACCGACGCACGTTCCTGCGAGGACTCGGCGTCACGATGGCGCTTCCCTTCCTCGACGCGATGACGCCGGCATTCGGCGCCTCGCCTACGCTGACCGGCGATACGCCGCGGCGCTTGGCCTTCGCGTACGTGCCGAACGGCGTGATCATGGACGCTTTCAAGCCGACGACGATCGGCGCCGACTTCGAGATGACGCGCATTCTCGAGTCTCTCGCCCCGCTCAAGAGCGACTTGCTGGTGATTACGGGGCTGACGGACAACAACGGCAACGCCCTGGGAGACGGTCCGGGAGACCACGCTCGGGCCGCCGCCTCATATCTGACCGGAGTCCACCCCAAGAAGACATCCGGCGCCGACATCCAGAACGGGATCTCGGTGGATCAGGTGGCGGCGAACGCCGTCGGAGGCTCGACGCGCTTTGCATCGCTCGAGCTCGGCACCGAGCCGGGGCAGCTCGCGGGCAACTGCGATTCGGGGTATAGCTGCGCTTACTCGAACACGATTTCGTGGCGCGGCGACACGACGCCGAATCCGCCCGAGATCAACCCTCGACTCGTCTTCGAGCGCATATTCGGCGCTGAGGACCAGCCGAAGGATCCTGTCGTGCGCGCCCGCCGCAAGCTCTACAAGGAGAGCATTCTCGATTTCGTGCAGCAAGACACGAAGTCGTTGATGAGCAACTTGGGGCCGACGGACAAACGCAAGCTCGACGAGTACTTGTTCTCGGTGCGTGACATTGAAAAGCGCATCGCGGCGGCCGAAGCCGACGGTCCGGAGATCGCACCGACGATCGACCGTCCCGACGGCATTCCCATCGAGTTCCAGAAGCACGTCCGGCTGATGTACGACTTGATGACATTGGCCTTCCAGGCCAACCTCACCCAGGTCGCGACCTTTATGTACGGGCGCGAGGGATCGAACCGCACCTATCGCGAGATCGGCGTCTCGGGCGCTCACCACGGCTTGACGCACCACCGCGGCGACCCGCAGAAGATCGAAGACATCACCAAGATCAACTCGTTCCACATGGAGCAGTTCGCCTACTTCCTCGACAGGCTGAAGTCGACGCCGGACGGGGAGGGCACGCTCCTCGACAACACGATCGCCGTCTACGGTTCGGGCATTTCGGACGGCAACAAACATCTGCACAACGACCTGCCGGTGCTGGTTGCGGGCCGCGGCGGCGGATCGATTCGGCCCGGCCGCCACATCAATTTCGCCGACGGCACCCCGATGACAAACTTATATATGTCGGTGCTCGACCGCATGGGCGTGCAGCGCGAAAACCTTGGCGACTCGACCGGAGAGTTGGAAGATCTCAGCGACCTCGGCTGACGGTGCGGCTCGTAAAATCGCTGTTCGACCAAGGGCCTTCCTCCGGGAGGGCCTTTCCTTTTTGTCGATTTATACCCACAACAAGAGTTCATTCAAAAGCTATGAGGCAAGCAAAGGTCTTGTATTTTTCCGCGCCTGCAAAAGTTCTTCCTGAGGCGGTCGGCGCGGCGTAGGCTTGCGACAATCCATTGGATGACTCCGCCGCGCTTCTATCCGATCCTCGACACTGCATTTCTATCCCGCCGCGGACTCGACATCCTCGATGTGGCGAGGGCTCTGGCGGATGGCGGCGCCCGGTGGGTCCAATTGCGGCACAAGGACGCCTATACCCGCGAAGCGTTCGATCTCGCCGCCGAGGTGGGCCGGATCGTCCAGGCGGCGGGCGCGAAGTACGTGATCAACGACCGCGCGGATGTCGCTCTGATGCTGGGAGCGGACGGCGTGCATGTGGGCCAGGACGATTTGCCTCCCGCCCAGGTCAGGAAGCATCGTCGGGGATCGCGCGTTCGTCGGCTACTCGACTCATAACGAGGCGCAGTTGCGCGCGGGCGACGCTGAACCGGTGGACTACCTCGCTCTAGGGCCCGTCTTCGGCACGACGTCGAAGGAGAATCCCGACGCCGCCGTCGGGGTCGAGGAGCTGCGGCGGCTGCGCGGACTGACCTCGAAACCGCTGACGGCGATCGGCGGGATCACCCGGGAAAACGTCGCGTCAGTGTTCGAGGCGGGGGCGGATTCGGCGGCTTTGATCTCGGATTTTCTGCGTGGGGACTGGCGGGCGTCCGTAGCGGTTTGGCTCACGGCCATCTCCTGAAATCGCGTACTGACGCGTACAGTCCTCGACCGGGTCGATCGCGGACGGCCGGGGGCCGTATTGCGCGTTTGTCACCGGCTACGCTAGCATTCGAGACCGTCTCTATGGCCGACACCTCCGAGTTCAATCCGTACCTGCGCAAGCCCGAACACATCGTCGAACCCCCGACAAAGTTCGGCGAGATCATCAAGCTGATCGGCCCGGGCCTCATCCTGGCGAGCTCGATTGTCGGCTCCGGCGAGCTGATCGCCACGACAGTCCTAGGCGCCGAGGTCGGCTACACGCTGCTGTGGCTGATCATCCTGAGCTGCTTCATCAAGATCGTCGTGCAGAACGAGCTCGGCCGCTACGCCATCGGCACGGGCGAGACGACGCTCGAAGCTTTCGACCAGCGTGCCGGGGCCGCGCCTCAAGGTTTCGTGGCTGGTTTGGTGCTGGTTCATCATGGTCATGTTCACGCTCATGCAGGTCGGCGGCATGATGGGCGGCATCGGCGAGGTCTTGAACCGGCAGTTACCGCAAGTCTCGATCGTCGGGTGGGTTTGGATTCTAAACTTCGTCACGGTCGGACTCCTGATCGGCGGGCGGTACGCCGTCGTCGAGAAGGTCTCGATGGCCCTGGTGGTCACCTTCACTGCGATGACGGTCGGGGCGGCGCTCATCCTGCTGAAGCTGCCGCAGTATTTTCAATGGGCCGACGTGCTCAGCGGCCTGGAATTCCGGCGGCCCGAGGGCGGCTTGACGACGGCCGTGGCCGCCTTCGGCATCACCGGCGTCGGCGCGACCGAGCTGGTGATGTACCCCTATTGGTGCATCGAGAAAGGCTATGCCCGCTACGCCGGGCCGCGCGACGACTCGCCGCAGTGGGTCAGGCGAGCGTTCGGCTGGACCAAGGTGATGGGGGTCGACGTCGTGAACTCGATGCTGATCTACACCTTCGCGACCGTGGCTTTCTACGTCCTTGGCGCGGGCGTGCTCAACGGCATGGGCATCGTTCCCGAAGGCTCGAGCACGATCGACACACTTTCGAACCTTTACACGCAAACGCTCGGGCAATGGGCGCTGCCGCTGTTTTTGGTCGGCGCCGTGGCGGTCCTGTATTCGACGGTGTTCGCTTCGACCGCCGCCCACACCCGCGTCTTCGCCGACTTCACCGGCATGCTGGGCCTGTACGACAAGGGCAACTACGCGCTCCGCCTACGCGTTACTCGAATCTTCGTCTTCGTGCTGCTGTTCCTGCCGTCGGTTTACTTCATGTTTCTTTCCGAGCCGGTGCTGATGGTCAAGATCGGCGGAATCGCGCAGGCTTCGATGCTGCCTATCATCGCGCTCGCCACGCTTTACCTGCGCTACAAGCGTCTGCCGCCGAAGATTGCGCCCGCCGGCTGGATTTCGCTGGCTCTTTGGGTGTCGGCCCTCGTGATGGCGTTCATGATGGGCTACTCGGTGATTCAGCGGATCACCGGCGGATAAAGCGGGTCGCGAATTTTGTTTGCACTATTGCGCGGTCGGCGGCGTCATTCTTAGTGTGAAGAGTGTTGGAGCAGGCATGCGCCTTCGAGACCGCAAGGGATTCTCCCTCATCGAGTTGCTGATCGTCATCGCGATCATCCTGATCATCGCGGCGATCGCCATCCCGAAGCTGACGCAAGCCCGCAAGGCAGCCTACGAGATGGCGGCGATCCGGGCTCTCAATACGGTCAACACGGCGCAAATTCAATATTTTTCGACCTATGGACGCTACGCTCAGACGCTGAACGAGCTTGGCCCGCCCCCCGGCAACGCCGCGCCATCGCCCGCCGCGGCGGACCTGGTCCCCGACAACCTCGCCGCGGGCCTGCACCAGGGCTATGTCTTCACGATGGTCGGCACGCCGTCGGGCTACACCGTCAACGCCGATCCGCAGGCGGCGACCACAGGCACACGGCATTTCTATACCGATCACGACAATGTGATCCGGCAGAACTTCGGCCAATCGGCGTCGGAAAACGACCCCGAGATTCAGTAAATCCGGGGAAAGCTTTGACGCGGACGAAGTCAAGTTGGTATCCCTTGATTTCCGTTTCGCAATGAAGCTCTCGGTCGTTATCCCCATCTACAACGAGGTCGCCACTCTTGCCGAGATGGTGGCCAAGGTTCAAACGATCGATATCGACAAGGAGCTGATCCTGGTCGATGACGGCTCGACCGACGGCACCCGCGAAATTCTCGGGGCGCTCGAGGCGCAATATACGAATGTCCGTGTGCTGCTGCACGAACGCAATCTCGGCAAGGGCCGCGCCCTCCGGACCGGCTTCGAACACGCCCGCGGCGACTACGTGATCGTCCAGGACGCCGACCTCGAATACGACCCCGAGGACTTCCACAAGCTCCTGCGGCCGTTGGACGCCGGCAAGGCCGACGCTGTATTCGGCTCGCGATTCTTGAGCACCGAAGAGCGCCGCGTCCTTTATTTTTGGCACTCGGTCGGCAACAGCGTGTTGACGCTGCTGTCGAATATGGCGACCGACTTGAACCTCACGGACATGGAGACCTGCTACAAGATGTTCCGGCGGGAGCTGATCCAGGCCATTCCCCTCGAGGAAGACCGCTTCGGCTTCGAGCCCGAGGTCACGGCCAAAATCGCCAAGGCGCGAGCCCGCGTGTACGAGGTTGGGATCGCCTACCACGGCCGGACGTACGAAGAGGGCAAGAAGATCGGCCTCAAAGACGGCTTCCGCGCTCTTTGGTGCATCGCGAAGTATCGCTTGCAGCCGCTGCGGCTCAAGACCCCTTGGCGGCCTCCCCCTATTGCGGGCGCCGCTCGACCATTAAGCGGTTGACGCCGCGCTGCACGACCGCGCCGTCTTGATTGCGGAGCTCGAGCGCCAGCGTCACGATCCCGCGGTCGGGCTTGCTGGTCGATTCACGCTTTTCCGTCACCTTCATGTTCGCCGTCACGGTGTCGCCGACGAAAATCGGCCCCGTGAAGTCCCAAGTCCAATGCAGCGACGCCATGGCATGAATGCGGAAGTCGGAACGGTTCTTGAGCCCGTCGGTGAGAGCCAAGCCAAGCAGCCCATGGGCGACCCGGCGGCCGAACTGCGTCTTCTTTGCGAACTCGTCGTTCGTGTGCAGCTCGAAGAAATCCATCGAGAGGCCGGCGAACTGCATCACGTGCCAATCGGTCACGGTCACGCCCGGCGTGGTGAATTCCTCGCCGATCTCGATCTCCTCGAAGTAGCGACGGTCCATGGGAAAAGGCGCTCAGGATAGCACGGTCAAAGGCTTTTGGCGGCCGCCATCGCGGCGGACTGTTGGGCGCTCCACGCGCAGCCGGGCGGCGCCTCTTCGGCGATCTCTCGCGCGCGAGCTTCATCTCCTCGCGAACGCTCGAGCAGCATCAGATTGTTGCGGGCGTCGAAGCTGCACGGGTCGCGCTCGAGAGCCTGGCGGAAGGCTTCGTCCGCCTCGCCAAGCCGGCCGATCATGAGGTAGGCGGCGCCCAGATTGGCGAGCGGCTGCGCCGACCGCGGATCGAGCTCGGAGGCGCGGCGCAACGGTTCGAGCGCCGGGCCAGGACGGCGGGACGTCAACAGGAACAAGCCCAGCTCCTGGGACGCCTGCGGGCTTTCGGGCGCAAGCGCAACCGCCTCGCGCAGCAGCTTTTCTCGCTCTCCCCAGGCCGCCTCGCCCCGCGGTTCCAATGCCTGCGCCAAGTGCAGCTTCGGGCGGACCTTGTCGGGCGACTTGGCGACTGTGTCGCGCCACAGGGTTTCGGCGTCGCTCCACTGCGTCGCCCGCCGGTGCGTGGCGTAAGCCAGAGGCAGGGCGACGGCCAGCGCCGCGGCCGCCAAGGCTCGCCCGGAGAGTCGCGCCCCCAGTGCGGCGCTCACGGCCGGCGCAAACGCCAGCAGCGGCAACAGCATCCGCCGGTCGGCCGTCGCGTCCGCCAGCGGCACAACGCTCGAGGTCGGCAGAAACAGCAGCACCGCGCCGAGCGGCCAGAACCATTCCTTACGCCTCCGCGCCAAGTACGCGAGGCCTGCGCCGAGCAGGAGCAAAGCGGCCCACGAAGCCAATGCGACGGCGTCGGGGCCCTGACTCAGCGGGAACTCGCGGTCGAAGTTCCAACCGACGGGCGCCACGAAGCGCGCCAGATATTGCCAGATGACACGGCCCTGCGTCCAAAAGTAGGTCCAAGCGGTCACGCCTTCAACGCCCGTCACCGCCCCCGAGCCCGGATTGGCATGCGCGGCGTAAAGCACGCGGAGGAACGCCGCCGCGACCAAAGCCGCCATCGCCGCCAGAGGTTTGACGCGCCTCAGAAGAGCGTGCCCCGTCGAGCGACGATAGAAGACCTCGAACGCCGCTAGAAACAACACAAAGCCCGCCGCTTCCTCTTTGGCGAGTAGCGCCAAAAGCATCGCGCCGACGCTCCACCAAGGCCGGTCGCGGAGCCACAGCAGCCACGCCGCGACGCACAGCAGCGCCGCTAGCAGCGACGCCCGGGCGAACACATACGCCGTCGCCTCCGTCGCCGCCGGGTGCAGCGCCAGCACGGCGACCGCCAGCGCAGCCGGTCCAGGACTGAGCAACGAGCGATAGACGGCCGCCGCCAAGACGACCAAGGCCAGGAAGATCCCGAGATTGACGGTGTGATCGCAGACGGCGTCGCCGTCGGGCGGCGCGTAGCTGATCCAGAAAGACAGATAGGTCAGCGGACGGGTGCGGTCGAGGTCGAACAGATGCTGCCAGCCGCCGCTTTGCTGCACGAGCGGGTCGGTGAGGAGCGAGTAGTCGTCGAAGTAGTAGGGTGCGCGCAGGACGGGTGCGTAGGCGACCGCGGCGGTGATGACGATTGCGGCGACGGCCAGTCGAAACCGGCCTTCGGTCATAGCTGCGACGCCTCCAGGAAGACGGCCAGCGTGCGCTCGGCGGCGCGGCGCCAAGTGAATTCTCCGGCGCGCGCCAGCCCGGCCTTCACCAGCTTGCGGCGGCGCTCGGAGTCTTGCAGCGTACCGCGCAGCACGGCCGCCAAATCGTCGCTCGACTTAGGATCGAAGAAATGCGCGCAGCCGTCGGCGATCTCGCGCAACGGCGGGATATCGGAGCAAACCACCGGCAACTCCGCGGCCATCGCTTCGAGCACCGGCATTCCGAACCCTTCAAAGGTCGACGGGAACACCAGCGCCTCGGCGAATTTGAACAGGCCGATCAATCGCTCGCGAGGCTGCCAGCCGAGCAAATGGGCCTTGTCGGCCAGACGCGCCGCGGCGAGCTTCTCTTGCAACCCGGCCCAGGCCTTTCCGCGCAGCCCGCAAATCGCCAGATGAAGCTCCGATCCCTCGCGCACGAGCGCGCTGTACGCCTCGATCAGAGCCTCCCAATTCTTGTGGGGATGCACGGTTGATACCGCCAGCAAGTAGCGCGCGTCCGCCGGCAGTCCGGACTGCGCGGGAATCTCGGGGCCATAGCGCTCGTTCTCACGTAGTCCGAAGAAGTCCTTCTCGACCCCGTGCCGAATGACGCGCACCTTGCTCGAAGGGACGCCGTAAACCTCGTCGATGTCGCGCTTCGAATTGTCTGAAACCGTGATGATCAGCGCGGAGTTGTCGACGGCCGACTTGACGCTCCAGTTCCAGGCGCGGCGTTCGAGAAAGCCGAAATTATCGGGCTGCCGAACGTGCTGCAGGTCGTGGATCACCGTCACGCGGCGGCCCGAGCCCCACCGCGGCGCCGTGAATCCCGGCGAAAACAGGACGTCCAGCCGATCGGCGCGCGTTTGGGACGGCAGCCGCAGTTGTTCCCAAATCAGCCGGCCCGGGCGAAACGCGGCTTTGACTCCGGTGGCGACAGGCGCGAAGTTCGCCTCCGCCGGACACAGTTCCGCGTCGGTCTCGCGGTTCATGTAGACGAAATATTCGTTGCGGCGATCGATTTCCGCAAGGGCGGCGAGCAGGTTGCGGAGATAGATTTCGGTTCCGCCGACGCCCCCCGGAATCAAATAGAGGGCGTTGACGCCGATACGCAGGCGGGAAGGCATTCGAGTCGACGGAAGCTTTCAGGATACTGTTTTGGTTCGGCCGAGCGCGCTTTATGCCTGAAAAACAGGCGCGCCGGCGCGAGGGGAGATGGAAAACACGTGCTCGGTCGCCTCGTCATCGCGCAGCGCCGGCGGCGGCGGCCCGTCCGGCCCCGCGCTCTGAACGAGCGCCAGGTAGGTCAGCAGGTCGAAGATCTCCGCGCCCTCGGAGCCGCAGCGGATCACCCGCTCGTCCGACGCGAACAGGACTTCGGCCCGAGATTCATGCAACCGCCAGGCGACCGCGGCGCACAAGCACACCTGCCGCTCGAATTCCGTCGCGGCGGCGAATGCCGGAACGCGCCGGTCGAAAACGAGCTTCACGCGACGCTCGTCGTCGCGCGCGAACTCGCGCACCCAAAGGTCGCCGCTCCGCGCCGTGGCCTTCCAGTGGACGAAGCGCGCGCTGTCGCCGCTGACGGCAGGGCGAATACGGTAGAGGTCGTGGCTGTCTCCCCGCGTGCGGCCTTGGGCCTGGCGCTCCAGCTCCTCGAGCGTGCGCGCTACGTCCTGGGTCATCTCGACCGACGGGTAGACGACGATCTCGTCGTTCAGCCGCAGCTTCACACGCCGCGTAACGAATCCGAACGGGAACCTGGTCTCGAGAGCGACTTGTCCGTTGCGGTAACGCCCGCGTTGCGAGAATGTCGCCTGCGAGGAAGCGGAGAGCTCCTCCTGCGGACCCAAGTAAGGGAAGTAGAGATCTTGCAGCGCAAAATCGGCGCCCTCGTCGACCACGCAAACCTTGAAGCCGACCGACGGCATCCAGCGCTTGAGGTTCCTGACGGCGATCCGCGCCAGAGCCGGCTGACCCGCGAAGAGATGATCGGGCAGCGCAAGACGCAACTGCAACCCCGACAGATCGAGTCGCGACACGAGGCCGGACACCAACATGGCGGCTAGCATCGCGCTCAGGACCAGATAGATGAGGTTGCTGCCCGAGTAGATCGCGGCGGCGGCCACCAGCAGCAGCAGGGCGATGTATCCGGCTCCCGCCTTCGTCACCGGGGCCGTCCACCTGAACCGCCGCGATGTGATCAGCGCGGCGACAAGCGGCGCCGTGAGCAGCATCGCCGCTGCGCACAGCAGCACCGCGCCAAGGGCCGCGAATGCGCCAATCGTTTGGTCGCCGTAGACCCAGAAAAAGGATGCGAGCGCAGCCAGAAACGCGGCCGCCGCGAGGCACACAGCAGCTAGCCAGGCATTGCCCGGACGCCCGAGCAGCAACGACATTCCTTTCTTCGGCATCGTGCTGGGGCGCCGTGCGGAGCCCCAGCGAATTCTAGCAGCGCGCCCCTCGGGTCTTCGCTCTACGGTAACCTCAGGAAAGCGTGCGTCGAACCGCCCTCTTGCTCGCCTTAATTGCGCGGGCCCTTTTCGCCCAAGAGGCGGCTCCCGCCGTCGCCGTCAGCGGCGCATCCGCGGGCGGCGACGCCTTCGACTATTACGCGCTGCAGCGCGTGGCCAGAATTTCAGACCCGCGGTTGTCGCCCGACGGGGCTCGCATTGCGTTTGTCGTCGGGAAGGTGTCGCTCTCCGCCAACGCCGTCGAGAGTAACATCTGGGTCACGTCGAGCGACGGCGGAACGGCCACTCAAATCACCTTCGACGGCGATACGAACTCGCGCCCGCGCTGGTCGCCGGACTCGAGCCGGCTGGCCTACATTTCGAACCGTTCCGGCTCGTCGCAGATCTGGACGATGAACGCCGACGGCTCCGGCGCCAAGCAGCTCACGGAGCTCTCGACCGAAGCTGACGGGGTCTTGTTCTCGCCTGACGGAGAACGTCTGGTCTACCTGAGCCGCGTGTTTCCCGCTTGCGCCGCCGACGACGCCTGCAACGCTCGCCGCCTCGAGGAGGCGGAGAACGACCCGGTGAAGGCGCGCATCTTCGAGCGCCTGCTATACCGCCACTGGACGGCATGGGACGACGGCCGGCGCAGCCACCTGTTTTCTTTGTCGTTGGCGGGCGAGGCGGAGCCGATCGACCTCACGCCCGGAACGCTCGACGTGCCGCCGTTCTCCTTGGGCGGACCGGACGGTTATGACATCTCGCCGGACGGCCAAGAAGTTTGCTACGAGCTCAAGGCCGGGCTGGAACAAGAACGCAGCACGAACATCGACCTCTGGACGGTCCCGATCCAGGGCGGGCGCCCCACCCAAGTCACGCGGAATCCGGCGGCCGACGTTTCGCCCGCCTATTCGCCGGACGGCCGCTTCCTGGCCTACCGCGCGCAGGAGCGGCCCGGCTACGAAAGCGATCGCTTCCGGTTGTTCATTCAAGACCGCAGCAGCGGCGAGGCCGTGCCGCTCACCGACACTCTCGACCGTTGGGTGACAAGCCTCGCATGGTCGCCCGACTCGACGCGCTTGTTCTTCACGGCCGAAGATCGCGGCCGCCAGCCGATCTACACCGTGCGCGCCAGCGGAGGCCCCACGCAGGTGGCCGTCTACGGCGACGCGCATCACGACGACGTCCAACTGCGGCCCGACGGCAAGTCGATGATCTACAGCGCCTCGAGCGGCTCGCGGCCGGTCGAGATCTACCGCGCGTTCTCCGGCGGCGGCCAACCCGAGCGCTTGACCCACATCAACGATCAATTGCTCGACCGCTACAAGCTCGACGCCTTGGAAGAAGTCAGCTACCTGGGGCGCGACGGAGCGGCGCTGTCCGGCTTCGTGGCCAAACCTCCGAATTTCAACCTGGAGTCGCGTTATCCGCTGCTGGTGCTGATCCACGGCGGTCCGCAGGGCGCATGGGGCGAAGATTGGAGCTATCGCTGGAATCCGCAGGTCTTCGCCGCCGCGGGATTCGTCGTTTTCATGCCGAACCCGCGCGGCTCGACCGGCTACGGGCAGGCTTTCACCGATGCGGTTCGCTCCGACTGGGGCGGCAAGGCGTTCGACGACATCATCGCCGGGGTCGATTCGATGCTCGCCCGGCCCTATGTCGACGCCACCCGCGTCGCGGCCGCCGGCGCATCCTACGGCGGCTACATGATCGACTGGATGCTCGGCCACACCGACCGCTTTAACGCTCTGGTCTCGCACGACGGCGTCTACGACCTCAAAAGCTTCTTCGGCTCGACCGAAGAGCTCTGGTTTCCGCTTTGGGACCTGGAAGGGCCGCCCTGGGACCGGCAAGAGCAGTACGAAAAGTGGTCGCCCAGCTCCTACGTCAAGAACTTCAAGACCCCCACGCTCGTCGTCCACGGCCAGCTCGATTACCGCGTGCCCGTCACGCAAGGCATGCAACTGTTTACGGCGCTGCAAATGCGCGACGTGCCGTCGAAGTTTCTGTATTTCCCCGACGAGGGCCACTGGGTGACGAAGCCGCGCAACAGCATTCTCTGGCACCAGACGGTCATCGAGTGGCTGCAGCGTTGGACCAAGCCCGGGGCGACCGCCGCGCCGGCGGCGAACGCGGCGAGCCGGCCCTGAGCCGGCGGGTCGTTCCTCCGCGGCGGAGTTGAGGCTTGCAGACCCTTGTCGAGCTGTTCCGACGCTTTGATGCGCTCGGCGAGAGAGAAGCGGTCGGTCTTTACAACGGCTATCACACGCGCAAGATCACTTATGCGCAACTCGCTGCGCAGGCGCGCGCGGCGGCGGCTCTGCTGCGCTCGCGAGGCCTGATCAAGGGCGACCGCGTTCTGCTGTGGGCGCCGAACAGCCCGGAGTGGGCCGCGGCGTTCTGGGGCTGCATATTGATCGGGGCGCCGGTCGTGCCGCTCGACGCCCGCTCGAGCCCGGAGTTCGTCCAACGAGTGGCGCGGCAAGCGAACGTCAAGCTGGCGCTGAGCGGCGAAGGACTGGAGGCGGACGTCGGCGCCGCGGTCTTACGGCTTGGGCGAATCGAGCGGGCGTCTGCGATCGACATCTCAGAGAACATCGGCCCCGACGACATCGCCGAGATCGTGTTCACCTCCGGCTCGACGAGCGAGCCCCAAGGAGTTGTCCACCGCCATCGCAACATCTGCTCCAACTTGACCGGCGTCGACAATGAAATCGGGCGGTATCGCGGTTGGGCGCGGCCGTTTCAGCCGCTCCGCATCCTCGACCTGCTGCCGCTCAGCCATCTGTTCGGCCAGACGATGGGACTATTCATTGCGCCCCTGGTCGGCGGTGCGGCGTTGTTCACCACGCAGTTGAGCGCGCCCGCAATGCTCGACGTGATCCGTCGCGACCGCGTCTCCGTGCTCGTCGCGGCTCCGCAAATGGCGGCGCATCTGCGCGACGAGCTGGCGCGACGGTCAAAGCGGGAACCGCGGCCGCTTAGCCTCAAAGGAGTTGCGGCCATCGCTGAATCCTGGTGGCGACACCGCGACATTCATCGCCTCACCGGGTGGAAATTTTGGGCTCTCGTCGTTGGCGGCGCCTCGCTCGACGAAAGCGTCGAGGAGTTCTACCGCCGCGTCGGGTTCGCCGTCATTCAAGGCTACGGATTGACCGAAGCGAGCCCCGTGGTCGCGGTCAACCACCCGTTTTCGACACGCAAGGGTTCCATCGGCAAGGCGCTGCCGGGTCAGGAAGTCCGTCTTGCGCCGGACGGCGAAATTCTCGTGCGCGGGGCGAGCGTCGCCGTGGACTATCTCGGCCAAGAGGCGGGCGCCGGCAAGGTCCGCGACGGCTGGCTGCACACCGGCGATATCGGCGAGATCGACGCCGAAGGCCGCCTTTACTTTCGTGGGCGCAAGAGCGACGTGATCGTTCGCCCCGATGGCCTGAACGTGTTTCCCGGCGACATCGAGGCCGTTCTCAACCGCGAGCCGGACGTCGCCGAGTGCACGGCGGTCGGGGTCGATGGGCGCGTGCACGCCGCTCTCGTGCTGCACGACGATGCACGTGAACCCGGCGAGATCGTCGCCGCGGCGAACCGCGCTCTCGACTCGAGTCAGAGGATTCAAGACTGGTCCGTGTGGCGCAGCGACGAGCTGCCGCGGACGACCTCGACGATGAAGATTCGCAGGGGCGAGTTGGCCGAGCGCATCGCCGGCCGTGCGCCGGCGCCGAAAGCGGCCTCGCCGATCGACGAACTGTTAGGAGAGGCGGCGGCGACCGACCCCGACGCCGACCTCGACCTTTCGTCGCTCGAGCGCGTCGAGTTGCTGGCGCAAGCCGAAGAGCGCGTCGGTCGCGAGTTGGACGAGCAGAGCTTTTCGCAGGTGCGCACCGTCGGCGAGCTGCAAAACCTGCTCGCCGGCCAATCAAAGCCCGCTTCGAAGCCGGCGCATCCCTGGCTGCTCGAGCCGCGCTGGAATCGCTCCTGGCTCGTGCGACAGGCCCGCAGGGCGGCGCAGGAAATCGCGATCTTCCCGCTCTCGGGCCTGCTGATCGAAATCGAGACGATTGGCTTGGCGAACCTCGAAGGCCTGCGGCCGCCCGTGTTGTTCATCGCCAATCACGCCAGCCACTTCGACACGCTGGTCGTGCTGCGCAGCTCTCCCGAAAAGCTGGCGCCGCCGCATCGCCCCGGCCATGTCGCAAGACTTTTTTGCGGCCCTATTCGACCCCTCGGCCGCCTGGGCCGCGCGCCTCGGCGACCTGTCAGAGTACCTGGCCGCCTGCGGACTGTTCAACGCCTATCCGCTGCCCCGGTCGCTCAGCGGCGCCCGGCGCGCCCTGCGCTACACCGGCTCGCTGGTCGATGCCGGCTGGTGCCCGCTGCTCTATCCCGAGGGCACGCGCTCGCCCGACGGCCGCATGCTGCCGTTCCAGCCCGGCGTCGGTCTGATGGCTCAGGAGCTCGGCTTGGCCGTCGTCCCGATTCACCTGCAAGGCCTGTTCGAGATTTATTCGATTCACGACGAGCGGCCGAAGCACGGCAAGGCGACTGTCCGCATCGGCGGTCCGCTCGATCTGAGCGGCGCCGGCTCCTATCAAGAAGCCGCCGGCCGCGCCGAACGGGCGATGCGAGCCCTGGCCGGCGAGAGCGAAACGTGAACGGGGCGCATCGTTCCCGAGGATGAATATGGCGAAGAGCCCCGTTATAATACGGGCTGAATCTGGGGACCCGCATGGCGAAGTCGATTCTCGTGATCGAAGACGATCGCGATATCTGGACTCTCCTCGAATACAATCTGACGCGCGGCGGCTATCGAGTCGAATCAGCCGATCGTTTGGACGGCTGTCTCGAGCGCGTGGAGCGGGAGCGTCCCGATCTGATCATCTTGGACGTAATGTTGCCTGACGGCGACGGCTTTGATTTTTGCCGTGAGCTTCGCGCCAATCCCTCCACGAGCCGAATTCCGATCCTGTTCCTGACCGCCCGAAGCCAGGAAGTCGACAGAGTGCTGGGCCTGGAGATCGGCGGCGACGACTACATCACCAAGCCGTTCAGCCCCCGCGAGTTGCTGGCGCGCGTGCGTGCGCATCTCAGACGCAGCGGAGACGTTCCGGCCGACAAGAGCGCCGTCTCGCAGGAAGTCGGCCCATTGAGCATCGACGTCGCGGCGCGCAGGGTTTCGTTGAACGGCGAGCCTGTTTCGTTGACGGCCACCGAGTTTCGATTGCTCGAGTTCTTCCTCTCCAATCCCGGCAGGGTGTATAGCCGCGAGCAGTTGTTGCGGTCGATATGGGGCGAAGGCTGCCACGTCACGCCGCGCAACGTCGATGTGCATATTCGGCGCCTTCGCGAGCGGATCGAAGACCGGCCGGATGAGCCGCAATGGATTCAGACCGTGCGCGGCTTCGGCTATCGCTTTGAAGTTCCCGCATGACCCGCCGGATTTTCGCCAAAATCCTGCTCACGATCGTCGCTCTCTTGGCGCTGGCCGGCCTCGGGGCCGAATACCTGGTCAGCCGCGCCACGGCTGAAAATCTCCGCAACGACCTGCGCGAATCTCTCGCCAAACAAGCCGAGCTGGCCAAACGCATCCTCGAAGCGAAACAGGGCGCGTCGTTCCAGGCCGCCTTCCTCGAGATCTCGGAGGTCTCCCGCGCGCGCGTCACCGTCATCAACGAGCAGGGCGTGGTCCAGGCCGACTCGGAAGCCGATCCCGCAACGATGGAAAACCATTCGACGCGGCCCGAGTTCGAGGAGGCGCTGGCCGGGCGAATCGGATACAACACGCGCCGCAGCAACACGGTCGGCGTCGAATTCCTGTACTGCGCGGTCCCGATGGCGGGCGGCGCCGTGCGGCTGGCTCTGCCGCTGTCCGCCATTGACGCGCGCGTCAGCCAAATCAGGGGCCAGATCCTCAGGATGTTGCTTCTGGCCCTGGCGCCGGCGATCGTGGTTGCGGCTTGGCTGGCGAGGCGGGTCTCGGCGCAACTTTCTCAAATCATCGCATACGCCAAGGATCTCGCCGGCGGCGAGTTCCAGGCGGAGTTACCCGAAGCGCACGGCATCGGCGAGCTCACCGAGCTCGCCGACACCCTGCGCACCACGGGCGACCAACTGCGCTCCTCGTTCGAGCAGCTCCAGGACGAGCGCTCGCGCTTCGCCGCGGCGGTCAACGGCATCGGCGAGGGCATTCTCGTCGCCGATCGCAAACAGCGCGTCGTGCTGTTCAACCCGGCGATGGAGCAGATGATCCCCGGCCCGCGGCTTCAAAAGGGGGTTTCGTTACGGGACTGGCCGCAGCCCGAGATCCTCGACCTGTTCACGCGTGTGCTCGACAGCGGCGAGGCCTGTTCGGTCGACGTGCAGATCAACGACCCGATCGAGCGGTCGTGGAAAGTCTCCTGCGCCCCGATCCTGAGCCGCAAGGGCAAGGTTCACGCGGTGGTCGCCGTGTTTTACGACATCACCGAGCTCGAGCGCGTCGACCGCATGCGCAAGGACTTCGTCATCAACGTGTCGCATGAGCTGCGCACGCCCCTGGCGGCCATTCAGGGGTACGCCGAGACGCTGCTCGACGGGGCGATCGACGAGGAAGGCACCAACCGGCGCTTCATGAAGATCTTGTGGCAAAACGCCGAGCGCCTGGCGCAACTCACCGCCGATCTGATGACGCTGTCGCAGATCGAGGTCAACACGCGCGAATTCCACTTTTCCCGCCACGACGTCAACGAAATCCTCGAGCAGGCGGCCGAGACGATTCGGACGATCGCCGAGAAGAAGGGCGTCACAATCACGGTCGAGCGCGCCGCGCCGGACACGCCGGTGGACTGCGACTCCGGCGCCATCCACCAGGTCCTCACCAATTTGCTCGACAACGCCGCCAAATACACGCCCGACGGCGGCTCGATCCGTGTCGGAGCCGTGGCCAAAGGCTCCACTGTGGAGTTTTTCGTCTCCGACACCGGCATCGGCATCGCTCCGGAGCATATCCCCAGGCTGTTCGAGCGCTTCTACCGGGTCGACAAGGCGCGCTCCAGACAGCTCGGCGGCACCGGCCTTGGTCTGGCGATCGTCAAACACCTCGTCATCGCCCACCGCGGCTCCGTGCGAGTCGAGAGCAAGGCGGGGGAGGGGTCGACGTTCTACTTTGAAATCCCGCAGGTCGCCGTGGAAAACGCTCCGCCGCTGGAGTTTCGCCAGAAGGCTCTGTTCTGAGCCCGAAACCGCTCCCGACACGAAACGCTTTCGCCCAAAAACCGTTATGAAACATTAACCCGCTTGTCACGGATGATTCACATGGCTGCGATAGCCTCACGGTCAGACAGCCTATGCGAACGATCGCTCTCATCGAGGACGACCGCGACCTGCAAGAACTGCTGCGGTACCGCCTGCAGCGCGAGGGCTATCGCCTCGTCTCGAGCGGCACCGGTCAAGACGCCGTCGACTTTCTATTGCGAGTCCGCCCGGACCTGCTGCTGCTCGACATCATGCTGCCTCACACGCCGGGTCTCGAGATCTGCAAGAACGTCCGGTCGAACCCGCGGCTGGCCGAATTGCCGATCATTTTCCTGTCGGCGCGCGGATCGGAAACCGACCGCGTCACGGGCTTGGAGCTCGGCGCGAACGACTACTTGGTCAAGCCGTTCTTCATGCGCGAGCTGATCGCTCGCATCAAACTGCACATCGCGCCGCGCAACGAGCAAGAGGCGGTCCTCGACGCCGCCGGTTTGCAACTGGACCGCGAACGCTTCGAAGTTCATCGCAACGGCGAGAGGGTCGCGCTGACGGCGACCGAGTTTCGGCTGCTGGCGTTCCTGATGAGTCGCCCGGGGCGAGTTTGCGGACGCTCCGAGCTGATCAGCGAAGTCTGGGGGCGGGATCGCGACGTGGCCGAGCGCGCCGTGGACGTCTGCGTCCTGCGCTTGCGCCAGAAGCTGCAAGACATGCCGGAAAAGCCGCGCTGGATTCACTCCGTGCGCGGCTTCGGATATACGTTCGACCCCGAGCGGGTGAATTAACGGGCTTCGTTGACAGCCGCTGAAGCTTCCGCCGGCGCTTCGCTCGGCGGCGCCTCCGATTGCGTCGGCTTCGCGGGCTTGGCGGCGCTTTGCTCGGCGCCGTCGGCGTCGCGAACGCTCTTGCCGGCGCTCTTGATTTTCTTTGAAGGGCCGATGATCAGGTGCATCGTGCGGCCTTCCATCCGCGGGCGGCCTTCGGCCTCCCCGACGTCTGCGACGTCCTGCACCAGACGATTCAACAGCTTTTCGCCCAGATCGGAGTGAGTGACCTCGCGGCCTCGGAAGAAGATCGTTCCCTTGACTTTGTTGCCTTCCTCGAGGAAGCGGCGGGCATGGTTCTTCTTGAACTCGTAGTCGTGGTCGTCGGTGTTGGGGCGGAACTTGACTTCCTTGACCTCGATGCGATGCTGCCTCTTCTTCGCTTCGTTCTTCTTCTTTTTCTCTTGGTAGGTGAACTCGCCGTGGTCGATGATTTTCGCCACGGGCGGGTTGGCGGTGGGCGCGACGACCACCAGGTCCAACCCCAAGTCCTTCGCCTTGCGAATGGCGGTGGGGGTGGCCAATACCTCGGTGGCGCCGTCTGGAAATACGACTCGGACCTCGCGGGCCCTAATCGTTTCATTTACGTTCTGTTTGCGAACGCGGCGCAACGGCCGAAAGCGTCTACGGAAAATACGAAACCTCCTTGTCCCTTTGTACTGTCACAGCGCGGCTCGAACCGGGTCAAAATGAAAACGGGATTGCGGGTCCGAAACGGACTGAAGCCGCAATCCCGAATTTCTTAAGACGTTGGTCCTGAACAGCCGCGCAACCTGTGCATATCCTATCACGAGCGAGGCGCATGCGCCGCCCGCTTTTTTTCGCCTGGAGACGAACTCCGAGCACGATCAATCTTGACAAGATAAAACACGCTTCCATAGCATGGAAGTCTAGACGTAACAATGTGTTACGCACCTCTGAATGATTAAGCACGACATCGTGATGCAGGTCGTCAACCGCACTGGTCTGAGCAAGACCAAGGCGGAAATGGCCGTTGAAACCGTCTTCGAGACAATGAAGGGCGCAATGGAGCAGGGCGAGAGGATCGAGTTGAGGGGCTTCGGCGTCTTCAACATCCGGCCTCGCAAGACCGGCATCGGCCGCAATCCGCGCACCGGCGAAGAGGTCGTGATCCCGCCGGGCAAGGCGGTACGCTTCAAGCCCGGCAAGGATCTTCAGTCGCTCTAGAAGCGGCCGCCCTCTTTACGAGAAGCGGGCCACGGTCGGAGTGATGACCAGCTCCGGGATGGTGGCGCGCGGGTGCAGAGCGGCGACCATGAGCGCGGCCTGCGCCAGGTCTTCGGGCTGCAGCATCGTGGCGCGGCGCTCCGCGCTGGGGACGACGGGCCGCTTGTCGAGAATCGGCGTGTTCACTTCACCCGGGCAAATATTGCAGCTCCTGATGCCGTGCTCGGCCTCTTCGATGCCAATCGCCATGCTGAGTCCCGCCATGCCGTGCTTGCTCGCGACGTAACCCGCGCCGGCCACAATGCTGGCCCGGATCCCCGCGATTGACGACACGTTGATGATCAGGCCGCCGCCGCGCTCGCGCATTCCCGGCAGAACTTCGTGCACGCAGTAGAACGCGCCGTTCAGGTTGACGTTGACCATGAACTCGAAGTCTTCAGTCGTCAAAACGTCGAGGCTGCGCTTGGGCACGTTGCCTCCCGCATTGTTGACCAGGATGTCGATATGGCCCAGTTCCTGACGGGCGAACGCAAACAGCTCTTTGACCGCCGCGGAGTCGCTGATGTCAGCGGCGTACGGGATGAGCCGCTCGGCGGCTTCTCCAGCGGCGGCCCGGGATTTCTCGAGCTTCTCGGCGGTGCGGCCGACCATCACGACGCGGGCGCCCTCGGCGGCGAAAGTTCGGGCGATCGCTTCACCGATGCCGCTGCCGGCGCCGGTCACGACCGCCGTCTTGTTTTGTAGCTTCATGGGAGTCAAGGACCGGCTATTGTAGCAAGGCCCCTTCAACGATTCGGGAAGCATGATTCGGGAAGCGACGGTTCGGGACGGGCGCGCGGCGCGTCCGGTCGGCGCTAGTCCGGTGCGGAATGCTCGACCGGCTTCAGGCGGTACTTTCTCGTCATGACGGCGACGGCGCCGTTTTGATTGCGGAGCACGACGCCTTGAACGTTGAGAATCACCGGCGGGCCCCCCAGCGCATCGCCCAGGTGCACGACAAGCTCGATCTTGCGGCCGACGGGCAAATCAGCCTCCGTTTGAAACAAGACGCCGCCCTTGCTGATGTTCACCGTGCGGCCCGCGCCGCTTTGTGCGGCGCCTTGCGCCCGTATGCGGAATTCGAGAGGTCGCTCGATTGAATATCGCGGAGGGCGCTGCTGCATTACCTCCATATTCTCTTAGAAAGGAAAGTCCTTGAACAATAGTTCTGGAGTCTCAAATCCTTTTGGTACTACGGCTTAAGCGCGACCGCCCGCAGACGCCGATTGTGGCTCCACAGCCCCATTTTCGACCGGTCTAGGGCCTAGTCGCACCAATGCGTCAGTCCCAAGAGTTATGTCCCCGACTGGGCCGGTCGTACTTGGGATCACCAAACGGTGGTCCTAGGACCCTTCGTCGCCCGCTTGACCGCCGCAGGCTTCTCCCGCTAACCTCTGGCCGGCCCTTTCAACGCAGACATACACGCTTAAGTCCGCCTCGCCCGCATTCAAGAACCATGGAATCAGCAACTTACGCGTTTTTCGCGATCCTACCGGTCTTTGCCGTCATGTTCTTTTTGGTCGTCCTGCGTTGGCCGGCGACCAAGGCGATGCCGGTCGCTTACGCCATGACCCTGGCCACGGCGCTGTGGCTTTGGAAGGTGCCTTTCGTTCAAACTGCGGCGGCAAGCTTGCGCGGCGTCGTCATCGCGTTGACGCTGCTGTGGATTATTTTCGGCGCAATCGTGCTGCTCTTCACGCTCAAGGAGAGCGGGGCCGCCGCCACCATCCGGCGCGGATTCATGGACATCTCACGCGATCGGCGCGTACAAGTCGTGATCGTCGCCTGGCTGTTCGGGTCGTTCATCGAAGGCGCGTCGGGCTTTGGAACCCCCGCGGCGGTCGCCGGGCCGCTGCTGCTGGCCTTGGGCTTCCCCGCCCTCGCCGCCGTGATGACGACGCTGATCATCCAATCGACTCCGGTCAGCTTCGGCGCGGTCGGCACGCCCATTTTGGTTGGCATGGCGCAGTCGTTGAACGTGAACAACGTCGAGTCGGCGGTCGCCGCCGCAGGCATGACCTACGCCCAGTTCATCTACAAGATCGGCGTCTTCACCGCGATTCCGCATGCCATCGTGGGAACGCTCATTCCGCTGATCATTTGCGGCATGCTGACGCGCTTCTTCGGCAAGAATCGTTCGTTCAGAGAAGGTTTAGCCGTCTGGAAGTTCGCCCTGTTCGGCGGGCTCGCTTTCACGATTCCCTACGTCATCGTGGCGCTCGTGCTGGGTCCGGAATTCCCCTCTCTGCTGGGCGGCCTGATCGGCTTGGCCATCGTCGCTCCCGCGGCTCGCAAAGGCTTCCTCGCCCCTGCCGAGCCATGGGATTTCCCGCCTCGCTCGGAGTGGGAGCACGAGTGGTCCGGCAGCTTCTCGGGCGACGTCGGCGAAGAGCGCCACCACATGACGTTGGCCCGCGCCTGGAGCCCGTATGTTCTCGTCGCCGCGCTGCTAGTGGCGACGCGTTTGCCTTTCCTGCCGTTCAAGGCGTGGCTGAGCGGGGTCCAATGGACCTGGAACGACATTCTCGGCTCCGGGCTATCTCAAGGCGTTCAGCCGCTGTATTTGCCCGGCACGATCTTCCTCGTGGTCTCGCTGATCACCTACACGCTCCACCGCATGACGCCGCAGGAGTTCAAAAAGGCCTGGCATGACTCGGCCACGATGCTCGCCGGCCCGGGGCTGGCCCTGATTTTCGCTGTAGGTCTTGTCCGCGTTTTCATCGATTCCGACGTCAACGCCTCCGGCCTTCAGAGCATGCCGCTGGTGCTCGCGGAGTTCGTCGCGCAGACGGCCGGCAAGGCCTGGCCGTTCTTCGCGCCGATGATCGGCGCCCTCGGCGCCTTCGTGGCGGGCTCGAACACGGTCAGCGACCTGATGTTCAGTTTGTTCCAGTACGGCGTCGCCGACCGCATCGGCGTTTCGCATCTGGTCGTGCTCGGGATGCAGGCTCTGGGCGGCGCGGCCGGAAACATGATCACGGTACATAACGTCGTTGCGGCCAGCGCAACGGTCGGCTTGGTCGGCCGCGAAGGCCTGCTGATCCGGCGCACGATCGTGCCGATGACCTACTACGTCTTGTTCGCCGGTACGCTCGGGTTGCTCTTCGCCTATGTCATTTTCGCGGACGCCTTTTGACCGGGGCCTACGAAACAGCGACCCCGAGATTGGGCGCGGCCGACCCTTCGTGCGATAATCCGGACTGCGTTGAAAGGTTGGATTTCTCGTGGCAAAGCTTACACGTAAACAGCTCAAGCAAGACAAGTTCGTCGAGGAAGTCGGCCACCAAGTCGAGTGGTTTTCCGAACATCAAAAGCCGGTGATCGTCGGCGCCATCGTGGCGATTGCGGTCGTCATCGGCTCGATCTGGTTCGTAGGCTACCATCGCGCCCGCGCGGAGGAAGCGAACGCCGAGCTGCAGGAAGCCGTTCGCGTGTTCGGGGGCGCAGTGACCACCGAGAGTCGCCCGGGCTTCGTCACGTTCGCAACCACCGGTGAGCGCCAGCGACGCGTCACGGAGGCCTTTGAAAAGGTGCTGGCGGACTTCCCGGGATCCGATGCCGCCGCGGCCGCCCAATACTACCTGGGTCTGCTCGATCTCGAGCAGGACAAGTACGACGACGCTCAAAAGAAGCTGGAAACGGCGGTCGACTCGGCCGACAAGGAATACACCTCGCTCGCCCGCTTGGCGCTCGCTTCGACGCTGGCGAGCAAAGGGGACATCGCCGCCGCCCGCGAGCAATACGAAAAGCTGATCGCCTCGCCGACCGACGTGGTGCCGGCCGAACGCGCCAAGCTGGAACTTGCGCGAAAGATCGCGGACAGCGACCCGCAAGGCGCGCGCACGATCTTGCTGGAACTGGCCGCCCAGGGCGGCGCCGTCGGACTGGCCGCCAACCAGGAATTGCGTCTGCTTCCGGCCGGCGCCTAGGCCGCTCCCCCGGATGCTGCGGAGACTGCGCTTTCCGGTCGACCAGAGCCTCGGTCGGCGCTATCCGCAAGCTCCTCATCCTTATCGCAACGACTTCGAGCGCGATCGCGATCGCATCGTACACTCGCGTGCGTTCCGGCGCCTGCAAGAGAAGACGCAGGTCTTCACCGAGCCGCTCTCGGACCACCTTCGCAACCGCCTCACGCACACCATCGAAGTGGCGCAGATCGCCCGCACCGCCGCCCGCACCCTGGAACTCGACCAGGACCTGACCGAAGCGCTCGCGCTCGCCCACGACCTCGGCCACCCGCCCTTTGGCCATGCCGGCGAGGCCGCGCTGAACGAACAGATGCAGGCCTACGGGGATTCGTTCAACCACAACCTGCACTCCCTGCGCATCGTCGAAATCTTCGAGCAGCGCTATCCGGGCTTTCCCGGCTTGAATCTGACCTTCGAGGTGCGCGAAGGCTTGCTGAAGCATTCGCGGGACTTCGACGTCGACGAACTTCCCGAGTTGGCTGAATATCTGCTCGAGCGCAGGCCGACCCTCGAAGCGCAGTTGATCGATCCCGCCGACGAAATCGCCTATAACTGCGCCGATCTCGACGACGCCGTGGAGTCCCACGTGCTTGACGTCAAGACCGTCAGCCGCGAGATCGCGCCGTTCGAGCGGCTGCACCGCGAGGCGCGTGAGGCCTATCCGAACGAGCACCGCTTCGCGGTTTTCAACCAGGCGCTCGGGGGGTTGATCGATTTTTTCGTCTCAGGTCTGATCGCCGGGACCGCCGTGGCGGCGGAAGAGGCGGGCCTCGAGGGGCCGGAGGACGTCTTCTCCGCTCCCGAGCGCGTCGCCACAATGGCGCCGTCGGCCGCCGAGGCCGCGCGCCAACTCAAAACGCTGCTGGGGAGGCAAGTCTACGACTCGCCCAATCTCAAACGCGACTCCGAGCATGGCGCCGAGAAGGTCCGCCGGCTGTTCCGGCACTTCATGGAGCGCCCGGAAGCGCTGCCGCGGCCGTACCGCGAGCAGGCCGAGAATGCGCCCCTCCACCGCGCCGTGTGCGACTACATCGCCGGCATGACCGACACTTTTCTCGCGCGGCGCTACGACGAATTGCTGCGGGACCCGCGGCAGTGATGCGACTAGACTAAGCTCGTGGCGCCTCTGGCCCGATTGGATCGCTTGTTCCAGGTCTCTCTCGTGGGCCTGCTGGGCTGCGGCTTCGCGGCGTTCCTGGCGGCCGCTCCCGTCGATCCGGTCACGTCCGCGGTCGTCGTCGCCGCGCTGGCTTACCGCCTCGCGCTGGCGTTGGGAGCTCCGCTGCCGTCGCCGGGACGGACCGCCTCCACCATCGCCGCCATCCTCATCGTTGCTGCGTTCACCGCGGACGTGGCCTGGGTTTCTCGCGACTTCTTCGCCGCCACGCTGCGTCTGCTGCTGTGGCTGGCCGCCCTGAAACTCGTCATCTCCCGCAGCGCCCGCGACTACTTCTACCTCGGGATGCTCGCCTTTCTGCAGTTGCTTGCGGCGTCCTTGTTCGTCGTTGGGGTGTGGTACCTGGCGCTGCTCACCGCGTTTTTGCTGATGGGCGTGGTGACCTACTCCACATTCGAAATCAAGCAAGGCGCGGAGACCGCGTCGAAGACCGTCATTGGGCCTAGCGCGGCGCATCTGACGCGCATCCTGCCCGGCATGGGTTTGGCGGTGACGATCGGCATTCTCGTGATGAGCGCGGTACTGTTTTTCGCCATTCCCCGGGCGCAAGGTACGGGCCAACTGGCCCTGCAGACCGACTACTCGATAGGCTTCGCCACGCAGGTCAACCTCGGGCTGACCGGCAGCCTCAGGGTCAACCCGGCGCCGGTGATGCATGTGGAGCCGCTGGACGGCTCACGCATCGCAAACTTGCACTGGCGCGGTTTGCGTCTGTTCGTCTTCGACGGCGTCCGCTGGTCGGCGCCGGAATCCGACGACACGCGTACGCTGCGCCCCAACGACGAGGGCTTCATGCGGGGCCCGCGGCGGCGGCACGGCGAAGGCCGTCGCGTGCGCTATCGCGTGTCTCTGGAACCCCTCGCGACCGACGCCTTGTTCGTCGCGGGAGAAACGGAGCAAGTGCGCGGCGCGTTTCCAGAGCTGTTCCGCACCGAAGAAAAGATTCTGCGCGTGCCGAATTACAGCGGTCAGGGCCTGCGCTACGAGGTGACGAGCTGGCTCGTCGATCGCCAAGCGATCAAACCCAATGACGTGATCGAACTCTTCTCGGATCAGTTCCGGAGCAAGTATTTGCAGTTGCCCGACATCGATCCGCGAATCGCTGAGCTGGCCCGGAGTGTCACGCAGGGCGTCTCTTCGCCTCTCGAACGGGCGCGCGTCATCGAGTCTTACCTGAAGACCTCCTACGGCTACACGTTGCAGTTGCCCGCCCGCCGGGCGGCGGACCCCCTCGCGCACTTCTTGTTCGAACGCCGCGAGGGGCATTGCGAATACTTCGCCTCGGCGATGGGCGTGATGCTGCGGACGCTCGGCATCCCCTCTCGCTTGGTCGGGGGCTTCGCCGGCGGCGCCCGCAATCCGCTCACCGGCATGTACGTGCTGCGCTCGAGCGACGCCCATAGCTGGGTCGAAGCCTACATTCCCGGGTATGGCTGGCTCGAGTTCGACCCGACCCCCGAGAGGCCCGCCGGCTTCGGCGACGGATTGCTTTCCGGCCTCTGGATCTACTGGGACGCCGTGCAAGGGAGCTGGATGGACTGGGTCGTCGACTATGACGCCGCCCGTCAGGTCGAGTTGGCGCGGGCGGTGCAGAAGCGCTCACGCTCGACGGTCTTCGCCGCGGCCTTGACGTGGGAGGAAGTGCAAGCGCGGCTGGCCCGCCTGTTCGCCGCTCTCGCCCCGGCGGGTCCCGCGGCGCCGCCAACGCCGCGCCTGCTGACGGTCGCGGGATTGCTCGTCGCGGCTCTTGCGGCGATTCCTTTGGCTCCCTATGTGCGCCGGTATTGGCTCCGCCGGCGGCTGTTGCGCGGCCGCGGCTCGGCTGACGACCGCCGCAAGCTGTTCGAGCGCGGCCTTCGGGAGCTCGAGAAGAAGGGCTTCCAGCCGCAACCCGTTCGAGACGGCGGAAGAACTGGCGGCGCGACTGCCCGCGGGAGAGTTGGCGGCGGCCTACCGGGCCCTGCTTGCCGCCTATAACGCCGCCCGCTTCGGCGAAAACCGACAGGCTCAATCGCTCATGCCCGACCTGGTCCGCCGCTTGCGCGCCTGCTGACGCCTCAAAGCTCCGCCGCAACAAACACGTTGCAAGGCGATAGGGGCGGGCCGTACACTCTGGCCTCGTAGGAGCCCCGCGGCTCCCGCCGCCGGCGGCGTCGACGCCCGCGCTTTTCATGCCGGCGGCGCGTTATTACTGGAGGCAATTGCTAATGAACCGGAACATGTGTCGTCTTTTCATCCTTTCCCTGTTCGCTGTTTCCGTCGTGGCGCTGCACGCTCAGCCCACCGACCACTGCGATGCGCTGCCAAGTCATTCCGACTTGCGCGAAGCCCTGGTCGCCGCGAGGATGCAGTCCAACGGCGGCTTCAATCTCGATATGTGGGGCACGATCGTCAACCGCGACGGCTACATCTGCGCTGTCGTCTTCACCGGTCTGGACCGCGCCGAACAATGGCCCGGCAGCCGCCTGATTGCAGCTCAGAAGGCCTACACGGCGAACGCCTTCAGCCTACCCGCACTCGCCCTGTCCACGGCGAACCTCTACGCCGCCGTACAGCCGGGAGGGAGCCTGTACGGGCTGCAGCACAGCAATCCCATCAACCCGACCATCGCCTACGCCGGCAATCCCGAGAATGAAGGCAAGCCAAACGACTTTCTGACCAAACGACGCATCGGCGGGGTCAACGTCTTCGGAGGCGGACTAGGTCTTTACAACAGCAGCGGCGTTCTCGTCGGCGCGATCGGCGTCAGCGGCGACAGCTCCTGCGCCGACCACAATATCGCCTGGCGCACCCGCAATATGCTCGGCCTCGACTACGTGCCCGCCGGGGTGAGCTCCGACGCCTCGCGCCCCGACAACATCATCTTCGACATGACCGACGACGCCGGCGGCAATCCCGAGAGCGCCGGAGGCTTCGGCCATCCCCACTGCATCAACGCCGCGACCGAAGATGCGATTTCTTCTTCCCTGCCCGCCGTTTCGACGCCCTGACCGGCGCGAGCCGACGCTTGCATGGGCCTGCGGCGCCGCCGCAGGCCCGTTACACTGAAACTTCACGCATGAAAATCGGTTTCGTCAGTCTGGGCTGCCCCAAAAACCTTGTCGACAGCGAGGTGATGATGGGTATGCTCGAAGCGCGCGGGCACCAGCTCACCACGGCTCCGGAAGAGGCGGACGCTATCGTCGTCAATACGTGCAGCTTCATCGATCCCGCTAAGCAGGAGTCGGTCGACACCATCATCGAGATGGCGCAGTTCAAGAAGACCGGCCGCGCGCGGCGTCTCGTCGTCGCGGGCTGCTTGGTCGAGCGCTACCGCAACGAGATTCAGCAGCAGATTCCCGAGGTCGACGCCGTGCTCGGCACCAACGAGCTCGAGAGCGTCGTCTCGCATTGCGAAGGAGGGTACGACAGCGACGGACCCGCCGCGGTCGAGCCGTACTTGTATCACGACCTCACGCCGCGCCGCCTCGCCACGCCGCGGCGCATGGCCTACGTGAAGATCAACGAAGGCTGCGACCACCCCTGCACCTTCTGCATCATTCCGCAGTTCCGCGGAGGGTTCCGCAGCCGCCGCTTCGAGTCGGTCATCCGCGAAGCGGAGTCGCTGTTCGCCCAAGGCGTCAGCGAGATCAACCTGATCGGCCAAGACACGACGATGTACGGCGAGGACCTCGACCTCAAAGACGGGCTCGCTCACCTGTTGGCGCGTTTGGCAAGGATCGAAAACGGCGGCTGGGTGCGCTTTCTCTACGCCTATCCAAACCGCGTGACGCAGAAGCTGCTCGACACCATCGCCGCGCATCCGAAGCTGTGCAGCTACATCGACATCCCGCTGCAGCACGCCAGCGCGGCGGTGCTCAAGCGCATGAAGCGCGGCGCCAACGGCGACATCTTCCTCGAGATGATCGAGCGCATGCGCCGCACGATTCCGGACATCGCCATTCGCACCAGCTTCATCGTCGGCTTCCCCGGCGAGACCGACCGCGACTTCGACGAGCTGTGCGCCTTCGTCGAAGCGGCGCAGTTCGATCGCGTCGGCGTGTTCCGCTACTCCGACGACGAGATCAGCGCAAGCTATCACCTCGACGGCAAAGTCGACGCCGCAACGAACTACAACCGCTATCGTCGCTTGATGTCGCAAGCGCGCAAGATCTCCAAACGCAAGAACCGCGCCTTGGTCGGCAAGCGCTTCCCGATTCTCGTCAGCGGCCCCGCGCAGGAGTCGGATCTGCTGTGGGAAGGACGCATGCAAAGCCAGGCGGAGGAGATCGACGGCAAGACCTATTTGATCGATTTCGAGTGCGCGCCGCCGCAGCCCGGCGACATCGGCGTGGTGCGCATCACGCGTGCGACGGACTATGATTTGTTCGGCTCGCTCGAGTCGGTTTCACGGCCGCGGCGGGAGTCCGCCGCAACATCCGTGCCGCTGGGCGCCATGTCCGCTGTGCAACTGCCGGTGCTGCAGTAGTAAGATCTCGGAAACGTTTCGTGAACGCTGTCAGCTCAAACAAGTGCCCGATATGCGGCAAACCCGCATCGCGTAAGGACGCGCACTACCCCTTTTGCAGCGCCCGCTGCAAGACGATCGACTTGGGCGCCTGGGCGGCCGAAGAGTACGTCGTGTCTCGGCCGCTGACCGAGGCTGACGAAAACCTCAATCCGACCGCCGGAGAAGACCAAGCCTCGCGCGATGAATAACCGCCGCCTTGCGCTGGCGCTTGCGAGTTGGGCGGGCGCGGGCTACTTCCCTGTCGCGCCCGGGACGGTGGGCTCGATTGCCGCCGCCGTGGTCGCCTGGGCCTTGCTGTCCGTCACCGGCTGGCCGGCCTGGACGCTCGCGGGGCTCGCGGTCGCGTTGTGCCCGGCGGCCGCCTGGGCTTCGCGCATCGCCGAGGAGTCGTGCGGGCGCGAAGATCCCGGCTTCATCGTGGTGGATGAAGTGGTCGGCCAGTGGCTGTCCCTGGCGCTCATCGATCCCTCCAATTGGAAGCACTGGGTCGCGGCCGTCGCGCTGTTTCGCGTGTTCGATATCACGAAGCCGCCGCCGCTGCGACGCCTCGAAAAACTGCCTCGCGGATGGGGCGTGGTGGCCGACGACGCCGCCGCCGGGCTGTACGCTATGATGACGTTTGCATTGGCTAACTCGCTCGCCGCTCCCTTCTGAGCCGGGTTGGGGACCCCCAATTTTATGAGCGCCCGATCGACCGATAAGGAATCCCATCCGGAGATTCTGAGCCTTCATCCTCGTGCCGCGATCGCCGGCGGCGACTTCGAAATTCGGGGCAGCGCGCTGTCTCCGGACGACGGCCGGCAGCCCGTCGTGCGCTTTGGGGACGTCGCGGGACGGCTGGTGATCGGGGGCAGCGATCGTGTCGTCGTTCGCGTGCCGGCCGAGGCCGTCGAATCCCAGCTTACGCTCGAATACAACGGCTCGAAAGCGGGGCCGCAACCTTGCTCGGTGGGCGTCGTCATCGCCGAAAATCTGCATCCCGTCGCGAATCCGGCGGTCGATGCGGAAGGCAACGTCTACACGACTCGCAGCGGCTCGCGCGGCGAATCCGTGCCGGTTTCGGTTTTCAAGATCGACACGAACAACAACGTTCGCCCCTTCGTGTCTGAAATCGTAAATCCCACCGGCCTGCTGATCGACGCCGGAGGCAACTTGCTCATCTCGGCGCGCAATGACGGGACGGTCTACACCGTCGCGCCCGACGGCCAATTGAGCGTCTACGCCGAGGGCATGGGCGTGGCGACCGGCCTGGCGGCGGACCTGGAAGGGGACGTCTACGTGGGCGACCGCACGGGTACGATCTTCAAGATCGCGCAAGACCGCCAGATTTTCGTCTTCGCGACGCTCGAGCCTTCGATCGCCGCTTATCACCTGGCCTTCGGACCCGACGGCTTGCTCTATGTCACGGGCCCGACGACGTCGAGCTTCGATTGCATTCACCGCGTCGATCCGAGCGGCGACGTCGAGGAATGGCTGCGCGGGTTCGGACGGCCGCAGGGCCTCGCCTTCGATCCCGAGGGCCGGCTCTACGTGGCGGCTTCGTACCGCGGCCACAAAGGCGTCTTTCGCGTCGACCCGAATCAAAACGTCGAACAGGTCGTCTCCGGTCCCGGCATCGTCGGCATGGCCTTCTTGCCCTCCGGCGACATGGTCGTCACCACCAACAGCAACGTTTACCGGATCTCGACCGCCGGCTGGGCGAGCGCCTGAAGCACCGCCTTAGATGGAAGCCGAAATCATAGCCGTCGGCTCTGAGCTGCTCACTCCGGCCCGCGTCGACACGAATTCGCTCTGGCTCACCGACCGCCTCAACCGGCGGGGGATCGAGGTTGTGCGCAAGACGGTCGTCGGCGACGATCGCGAGCGCCTCGCGCAGCAGATCAAACGCAGCCGAGAGGGCGCGAAGGTCGTCATCCTCACCGGCGGCCTCGGTCCGACGCTCGACGACTTGACCCGCGAGTGCGCCGCCGACGCCACCGGACGGGAGCTGATCTTTCACCCGGAGGTCGTCGACTGGATCGCCGAGCGTTTTTCTCGTTTCGGGCGGCAGATGACCGAGAACAACAGGCGCCAAGCGTATTGCCTCGACGGCGCCGAGCTGTTGGCCAACCCGAACGGCACCGCCCCAGGCCAATACCTCGAGGACGAGCAGGGCATCCTGATGCTCCTCCCCGGCCCGCCCCGCGAGCTGAAACCGATGTTCCTCGACCACTGCGAACCGCGGCTCGACAAGCTGCCGTCACCCTGGAGCTACTGCACGGTCTCGCTGCGCATCGCGGGCATGGGCGAGTCGGACGTCGACCATCGCATCGGGCCGATCTACTCCGCCGAGACGCGCGCCGCGACGACGATCTTGGCGTCGCCCGGCGAGATTCAATTGCATGTCCGCGGGCGCGCCAAGACAATCGATGAGGCTCGCGAAATCGCCGTAGCGGTGGCTCACAAAGTCGCCGACGAGTTGGGCGATCACGTCTATACGTGGAAGGACGAGCCGCTCGAAGCGGTGATCGGGGAGCGACTGCGGGAAAAAGGTCTGAAGCTTGCGCTAGCCGAGAGCTGCACCGGCGGCATGCTGGCCGAGCGCATCACGTCGATCCCGGGCAGCTCGGATTATTTCGAAGGAAGCTTCGTGACCTACAGCGATCACGCCAAGACGGACTGGCTCGCGGTCGACGCCGCAGCGATAAAGAGCACACAGCCGTCAGCGAAGAAGTCGCTCGCTCCATGGCGGAACAGCGCGCGACAGTGCGGGAGGCAAAGGTAAAGCCGTCGGCCTCGCCATCACCGGTTATGCCGGCCCGGCGGGAGGCGAGGACGGCACGCCGGCCGGCACGGTGTTCCTCGCTCTCGCGGACGGCGGAGACACCGTCGTCAAGCAACGCAAGTTCGTGGGCGACCGCGACCGCGTCCGAGTCCTCGCCACGCAAACCGCACTCGACATGCTGAGACGCCGGTTGGCAGTGTGATCAGGCGTACTTCCTGACGTGAGTCTCAGGCACGGGGCACGCTTGGCGGTTATTTTTTGGCGGCGCTCGACTTTCTGGGACCGCCGCGGGAGGCGATTAACGGTACGGGCCTTCGGACGTTCCGATGGGTTTGTCCTGGGCCGGGACGGGCTTTGCCTGACCTTTTTCGACCGATTGAATCGGAACGGCCAATGTCGCTTCGCGCGAAGCGTTGTCAACGGCGTCGATAACGATCAGAGCGCCCGCCGCCAGCACGGCGAACACAAGAACCCAAAACAACCATTTTCCTGTTCGCGTTCCCGGTTCCGGGTGCGTGGCGAGAGGTGTCGGATCCATCAACCGGTGGACACGCCGCCCGTGCCGTTCGTTTCCTTACGCCCGCCGCGAGGGTTATCATTCTTCGAAAAGCGTCTCGCTGTCAGTCGGGGTAACAGAGGCGCCCCGCGGCGGCATCGAACAGCAAGCTATGAAGCTCTTCCAATGTCAACGCTGCGGCCAACTGATCTACTTCGAAAATACGTTGTGCGTCAGTTGCGGTTCCGGCCTTGGCTACTTGCCCGAGCGCACCGCTCTGAGCGCGCTGGACCCGGCGAGCGGAGATAGCTGGCAGGCGCTCGCCGACCCCGGCCGCCAGTTGCGGTACTGCGCCAATTTCTCCCGCCGGGCGTGCAACTGGATGGTTGACGCCGGCGCGGGCTATGACTACTGCATCGCTTGCCGCCTCAATCGCACGGTGCCCAACCTGGCCGGTCCCGGCCAACTGCGGGCCTGGCTGCAACTCGAGACGGCGAAGCATCGGCTGGTCTATTCGCTGTTGCGCTTGGGTCTGCCTCTCACGCCGAAGGCGGAGGACGATCAATTCGGCCTCGCCTTCGACTTCCTCTCCGAGTACGGGATCTCGAACGGCCCCGTCTTCACGGGACATTCCGACGGCGTCATCACGATCAACGCCTCGGAAGCCGATCCGGCCGAGCGCGAAAGCCGGCGGTCGCATCTGGACGAACCGTATCGCACGCTGCTAGGCCATTTTCGACACGAGATCGGCCACTACTACTGGGATCGGCTGGTCCGCAATCAGCCCCCGCTCGACGGCTTTCGGAACCTGTTCGGAGACGAAAGGTTGGACTATGGGTCGGCCCTGGCGAACCATCACTCCGGCGGCCCGCCGCCGGAATGGCATACGCGATTCGTCACCGCCTATGCGTCCTCGCACCCGTGGGAAGACTGGGCGGAGACGTGGGCGCACTATCTGCACATGGTGGATTCGCTCGAAACCGCTTACGGCTTCGGGCTCGCAGTCACGCCGAAAGCCAAGGACCGGCCCGATCTGGAAGCGACGCCGGACTTCGACCCTTACCGCGAGCGTGACTTCCAACGCATGATCGACGCTTGGCTGCCGCTGACCTACGCGGTGAACAGCTTGAATCGTTCGATGGGGCAGCCGGACCTTTACCCGTTCGTGCTGCCGCCGCCCGCCGTCGACAAACTCCGGTTCGTCCACGAGTTGGTTCGACGAACAAACGGCTCTCAGCGACCCTCGGACGCCGCCAGCTCCGTCGAGAACAGCAACGCCATGGCGCCGCCGCGGTCGTCCTTGCCGAGTATCGCTTCACGATCGTAATAGGCGCGCAGGCTCTCTTGCTTGCCGGTCGAGCGGCAGACGTCGACGAGTGATCCGTCCGCGGCGACGCGCGCCTTTACGCCCTGCCACGCCGCGGCGATGGGGCGATCGAACTCCGCGGCGGGCAGCCAGCCGCGAGCGACGCCGCGCTGCATCGCGAAACCGATCATCGACGTGGCGGTGAGCTCGCGATAGCTCTCGGGATGGTCGATGACTTGATGCCACATGCCGGTCGCGTCCTGATGCGGCAAGAGGGCGCGCATGTGCTTTTGGAAGTCGGCGAGCATCTCTTCCCTGCCCGGGTAGCCGTCGGGGATTTCCGACAAGGCCCAGGCGAGGCCGAGCGCCGGAAAGCCGTTGCCTCGGCCCCAAGCGGCTTCGTCGAGGGGCGAATGGCGGTAGAGGCCGTCGTCGCGCCAGTCCAGCTTTTGCATGAAGCGCATGTGACGCAGCGCCATGTCGAAGTAGCGCTTGTCGCCCGTCAGCGCCCCAACCTGAGCCAAGATCGCGCAGCCCATGAAAACCGAGTCGCTCATTTCGTTGTGGAACGGCATGGACTCCTGCATCGAGCCGTCGGCATTGAAGCCGAGGTCGGCGGCGCGCTTGGCCAACGCCAGGTAGCGGCCGTCGCCGGTCGCTTTGGCCAATTCACCAAAGATCAAATGCCCCGGCAGATGACTGCTGGTCGGCTTGTCGGTGAGCGTGGACGCGCCGTCGAGGTAGGGCTTGACGATGCGCTGGACGTCGGCCAGCGGGGCGTCGTCATTGGTCAGCGCCCCCAGACGCAGTCGGCCGATGAGGGCGAGCGCGGGAATGTAGACGACGCTGTCGAGCTGATGCCCGTAGACGCGCCGCCAGCTGGCGCGCAACCTCGAGCGGCTTGCGGGCCAGACGCTTGGTGATTTCCTGGTGCGCCGGGGACGGCCCAAGCGCGCGGATGAGGTCGAAATTGTCGCTCAAGACCGCGGCGAGGTCTTCGTCGCCCGTGACCTCGACGCGCAGCGCCGGGATGACGCCGACATCCGTCGGGGCGTGGGCGGCAAGCGACGCGGTGAGCGATCCTGCGGGGCCGCCTGTTGCGCTCCCAGCTTCGCGGCGAGCCGGTCGAGTTGCGGCAGGCTCGAACGCAGCCAGCGGTACTGCTCGCCTTTGGCGATCTCGATCACCAGGTCCGGCGCGTCGAGACCGATCCAACGCCACAGGTATTGCTTTTCCGGGTCGGTCGGGGAAAGGTAGGAGGGCCCCTCCGGCGGATAGCCCATCGCGGGATCTCCGCCCGCGCCGTTGCCCGGGCCGCGGCCCCAGCCGTCGGGATTCACGACCGGCACGACGGAGGCTTGCACGCCGGAGGCGCCCCAAAGCTTCATCGCGGCGTCGACTGACTCGGGCGAACCGTCCAGGCCGGCGACCACGAGCACGCGCGGCGTCTTGTCGGCGGGGTCGAGGTCTTTCGCTCGCAACAAAGCCGGGATCGGCGTGCCGGCGCGCGTGACTCCAATCGAGGTCTTGATCGCGTCGCCGCCGCCCGCCGATTCGACCAGGTCATGCACCCTTTCGGCGGGGGTTTGGGCCAACAACGCCGCGGGAAACAGGAGAAAAACCAGCCAACGGGACATCGCGGGCATCTTAGCGCGTTGCCGCCCCCGCAAGTTCTTGTCCCTTGTCCCTTATCCCCCGCCCCCCGTCCCTGCCCCGTCTACAATGGTCGCGGCGTCATGCGACTGGTCATCCCTCTCCTCCTGCTCACCGTTCCCGCCTCGCTGGGAGCTCAAACCCGCGAGCAAGCGCTCGACGCCATGCGCAAAGCGGCGAAGTTCTTTCGCGAGCAGGTTTCGACCGAAGGCGGCTACCACTATCGCTACGCCGCGGACTTGAGCTTCGGCCGCTCGGAACACGCGATAGGGCCGACGCAAGTCAGCGTGCAGCGCGAGGGCACGCCGAGCGTCGCCATGGCGTACCTGGAAGCCTGGCAGGCCACCGGCGACCGCGTCTTTCTCGACTGCGCGGCCGACGCGGCGCGCGCCTTGGTCCGCGGGCAGTTGTGCTCGGGAGGCTGGCCTTACGTCATCGAATTCGACCGGGCCAAGCGGGACGAGATCGTGTATCGCGCCGACGGGCTGTGCGACAAGCGGGAGTCGACCGACTATACGACTTTCGACGACAACGTGAGCCAGGCGGCGATGCGGCTGATGATGCGGGTCGATCGCGCGCTCGCCTTCAAGGACGCCGCCATCCACGAGGCGACCTTGGCCGCGCTCGACGGATTGCTCGAAGCGCAATACCCCAACGGCGCCTGGCCGCAACGGTTCGTGGAGCTGCCGGACATGCGTGAGAGGCCCGTGCTCGCAGCCTCGTACCCCGAGACATGGCCGCGGAAGTGGCCGGATCTCGACTATCGCGATTACTACACGCTCAACGACAACTCGCTGGCCGACATCATCGACGCCTATCTCGAGGCGTATCGCATTTACGGCGACGAGCGCTACCTGGCGGCGGCGAAGCGCGGCGGCGAGTTCTGCATCCGTGCGCAGATGCCCGATCCGCAGCCCGCTTGGGCGCAACAGTACGACCGCGAGATGCACCCGGCGTGGGCCCGCCGGTTCGAACCGCCTTCGGTAACGGGCGGCGAATCGCAGAGCGTGATGCGCATCCTGCTGACGCTCTATCGCGAGACCGGCGAGAAGCGCTTCCTGAAGCCGATCCCGCGCGCGCTCGAATATCTCGAGGCGTCGGCGATCGAACCCGCGCCCAACGACCCGCCGCGCAAGCTTCGCACCTGCCCGCCGGAGTCGCGGTGCCTGGCGCGGTTCTACGAGCTCCGCACCAACAAGCCGTTGTTCGTCACCAAAGGCGACATGATCAACGCCCCCGGTCTGGGATCGTTGCGGCCCAACGGCTACGAGTTGTCATACGACGGAACGAACGGCATCCAACACTACAATCTGTGGTCGAACGGCGACGACCTCGACGCGATCGAGGCGTCCTATCGCGAGCTGCAGTCGGCGCCGACCGCCTCCGTTCGCCGCCCTGGGGAGTTGCACGGGCTCTCGCCTTGGCGCGAGCCGAAGCAAGCGCCGCTCGACCGCGCCGCCCTGGCCCAACGGGCCGCGGGGGTTCTATCCGCCATGGACGGCCGCGGCGCGTGGGTGGAGGAGGGCTTCGCCGGCCGCGAGGATCACGTGATCGGCGTCTACGCGGCGGAGCCGATGGTGATTCGAATCGGCGGCAAGCTGATCCCGTTGCCCGAAGACGCCCGGGTCGACGTATTCCGCGGACCCGCCCCGACCGTGGAGCGCATGATCGTCTCGGCGACGTTCGCGAAGAACCTCGAGGTTCTGGCGCGATTCGTCCAGTCGCTGGACTAGGGCGACAAAGGGCGGCTAGCCGGTCGCGGGAGCCGACGCTCGCTGGAGACTTTGGAGCTCGAGCAGCAGTCGCAGCTCGGGGCGCGGCAAGCGGAAGCGTTTCGCCGTGGCCGCCGGGTCGGCGCCGGCGCGGATACTACGGACGGCCTCACGGCGACGCTGACCGCGGCCGTTGCGCTTTTCGCCGGAGCCGTCGAGCCGGTTCAGCCGATTCTCGAGCACGCTGACCGCCTCTTCGAAACGCGTCAGCAGCGAACAGCGGTTGGCTTGCTCAAGAGCCAGCCGGCGGCGCAGCTCGGCCGTCTTGCGACCGAAGCGCCAGGCCAGCAAGAAAAGGCCGAGCTGCAGGTAGGCGAGAGCGGCGAGGGCGGCGATCGTCTCGAGAGGGAGACTGGAAAAGATGTCTTGCATGGTCTTGCCGTTGGACTTCCGAGCGTTGGTTTCAGAGCATTCGTTCGAGCCGTTCCTTGCGGCTGGCGACCTGCGTCACGCGCACGCCGTAGTTGCCGTCGATGACGACGACCTCGCCGCGCGCGATGACGCTGTCGTTGACGAGCACATCGACGGGATCGGCCGCTGAGCGATTGAGCTGGACGATCGATCCGACGGTCATGCGCACGACCTGGTCGAGCGGCAGCTCGGTGCGCCCGAAGCTGACGCTGAGATCGAGCTCGAGGTCGAGCAGCATGTCGAGGTTGCGCGGGGCCGAGTTCTCGGCCGGCGGCGCGGGCGGGACGCGTTGCTCCGTACCCCGGTCTTCATCCGCCGCGCCGCCCGCCGCGAGCAGCGCCGGTTGCGGGACGAGCAAGATGAAATAGTCGGCCTGCCCGATCGTGAGCCTCAACTTGACGGCGGCGGTCGCGTCGCCGTCGGCGATCTCCTCGGGCGGCCCCCACTCAGGGGGCGCGTCGGCCTCGACGGTCAACGCCTGCAGGGCGGCTTCCGAAGCTTGGTCGAGGACTTCTCGATACGCTTCGAGAGCCGTTTCCGGCGGGGGGGCCTCGCTTCCGAGAATCAATGCCGCCAGCGCTGCGACGGCGTCCTTCGGGCAGCCGACGAGCAGATCGGCGTCCCGACTGTTGAGCAAGCGATACCGTAGCCAGGCGTATTCGTGGCCGTCGCGCGGGTCGGCATCTTGCGGGTCGCCATCGCGCGGGTCGGCGGCGTCGGCCTCGACGATGAGCCGGCATGGCGTGTCTTCGCCCATCAGCGATTCGACGGCCCGCAGGAAGCCCGTCGCCCACTGGGCCGCGATGCGCTCGCGCGCCTGCCCGCTCGTCATGGGCGTGATTGGGGTCATTGGTGCTCCCCGGGCGAGAGCTCGCCGGAGACGAGCCGAAGCGCCTTCCAGCCGCCCGACGCGACGACTTCACCCGAGAACTTGCGCACGCCGTTGACGGTCACGTCCACCGGCTTGTCGATCGGCGAAGCCAGCGACAGCACATCGCCTTCGCGCAAGTCGAGGATGTCGCCCATGCGCACCGCTCCTCCGCGCACGGCGCCGGCAACCTCGACCGGGGCGCGCCGCAAGACGGCGCTCATGCTCTTGCGCTCGTCGGCGGCGGGCGAGCGGCGGCGCACCGACCACTGTTGCTCCAAGCGCTGGCCCGACATCTTCACCATCACCGACGGCACCCCGAAGTTCAACATGCCGCGCGCGCCGGCCACGGTCATCTCGAAGCCGATGCCGACGACGGCCTCGTTAGGCGAAAGGACTTGCAGCAGTTGCGGCTGGGTCTCGGTGTCTTCGACCTCGAAGGTCAACTCGCCCGCCGCGGCCCAAGCTTCGCTCAAGTCGTGCAAGATGATGCGCAGGATGCCCTGCATGATGTTCTGCTCGATCTCGGTGAGCTCGCGCGCCTGGTCGGGCAAGTCGCGCCCGCTGCCGCCGAGCACGATGTCGAGAATCGGCATCACCAGCGAGGGGTTGATCTCGAGTACGGCGTTGTTCTCGAGCGGTTCCACGGCGACGCTCGCGACGCAGGTGGGTGTGGGCAGATAGCCGATGAACTCACCGAACGAGAGCTGCTCGACCGAGACCAGGTTTACCGTCACATAGGCGCGCAGGTAGGCGCCGAGCGAAGAGGCGAGGTTGCGGGCCAGAAAGTCGTGGACCAAGTGCACCGAGCGCAACTGGTCTTTCGGGATGCGGTCGGGCCGCCGGAAGTCGTAGCGCCCGGCGACCGGCGGCGCGGCGCTCTGAGGGGCCGGCGCCCCAACGTGTTCGTGGAACAGCCGGTCGATCTCTTCTTGGGAGAGTGCGTCTTCCATCATCTGTCAAAACTCACCGCGGCCACTTCGTTCGCAGCGCCGAACGCAGCCGCAGAATCGCTTGCGACTTGAGCTGCGAAATGCGCGTTTCATGCAGGCCGACGATCTCCGCGATCTGCCGCAGCGTGAACTCCTTGCGGTAGTAGAGCGTCAGAATGTTGCGCTCGATCTCCGGCAGGCGGTCGATCAGCTCGGCCACCACGCGGCGCAGCTCGGAGCGCTCGAGCACGGCGAGCGGCCATTCGTCCTCATCGTCGGAGGCGAAGCGCAGCACGTCCGAACCCTCGCCGTCGCCGCTCGGCCCCTGCTCCATCGGCGCCAGGTTGATGCCGCGGATCTCGACCAGCCAGCGACGGTACTCCTCGAGCGCCAAGCCAAGCCGGTCGGCCACTTCCGGCTCTTCAGGGGCGCGATGCAGCGTCTTCTCGAGGGAGCTGATCGCGAACTCGATCTGCTTCGACTTCTTGCGCTTGTTGCGCGGCGCCCAGTCCAGGCTCCGGAGGCTGTCGAGGATCGCGCCGCGGATCTTGTGTTCGGCATAGGTCTTGAGCTGCACCTGCATCGAGCTGTCGAAATGATCGACCGCATCGATCAGGCCAAGCACTCCGGCGCTCATCAGGTCGTCCAGGCAAACGCTTTCCGGAAGCTTTTCATGGATGCGGGACGCGATGAGGCGCACCTGCGCCAGATGTTCCAGAATCAGCCGTTCTCGGTCGCTCTGCGCCGCCGGCTCAACCGCTTGGGGATAGCTTCTCGAATCCATGGTCGCTTGCGGCCGCTCGCGCCTTGCCGCCCGTGGCGGAGACGCCCCCGCCGATGCCCAGAGCCATTCTGGTCAGGACCTCCGGGTCAGCCGGAATCAGGTCGTGCAGACTGTTTTGCCCCGCCGTCAGAAATGCAATCGGCAGACGCAGTCGAAGACTTTCGTCGAACAACGCGCCGGGGGCGGTCGTCTCGTCGAGACGCGTGAAGATCAGCCCTCGCGCGTGTGGCGCCGCGGGGCCCCTGCGAGACGCTTGTACGGGGCGCTCGGTGGCGCTGATCGTGGGATAAACGTCGAGATGAGCGCAGGCGTCGAGCGCCTCGCGGAGTCGGCTTTCGCGGTCGCTCTCGGCGGGGCCGTAGCCCTGCGTGTCAACGAAGATGCGGTCGGGCCGCGGCGCGCCGCGGCGCAGCTCCTCGAGAACCTCGGGCAGCTCCGCCGCGTCTTCAACGACCGTCAGCGGCAGGTCGAGCAGATCGGCGTAGGCTTCGAGCGCCTCGACGGCGCCGATGCGAAAAGGGTCGACCGAAACCAGCCGGACGCGCTGCCGCTCGGCGACGCCGTAGCGTACCGCGAGCTTCGCGATGGTCGCGGTCTTGCCCGCCCCGGCCGCGCCGACCAGCGCGGCCGCCGGCGCGGGGCCCCGCGCGTCGGCGAGTCCCGGCGCGACGCGCCAGAGCGTGACCAGGCTCTTGCGCAGAGCCTCGATAAGCTGCTCGAACGAGGCCCCGAAGGCCGCTTCGCGCTCGAGCTGCGCCGTGAGCTGCGCCGCCGATTGCGGCGAGAATCCCCGCGCCGCCAGCCGCGCGAACAGGCGTCCTAGGTGAGCATCCTGGAAGATCGGCTGAAACAGCGACTCGTAGCGCAGGCGGCTCTCGGCTTCGAGCTCGTCGAGCAGCAGGGTGAGGCGATCCGGCGGCGGCTCGCGGGCCGGCGCCGGGCCCTCGTCGACGGACGGAGCCGGAATCTCCTCGGACTTGTGTTGATAGTCGAGCCAATGCGTGCGCTGCGCCGCTTCGCCGCCGACCGAAAAGGTCACCGCCAGGCGCTCGCCGTCCGGTTTGGAGTCGACCATGGCGGCGTCCGCCCCCAGCTCGATCTTCGCCAGACGCAGGGCGGTCTCGATGCGATCGACGCGGTAGGTCTTGAGCTTCATCGGCGGCCTCTCCTGCGGTCAACGCCGCTCATGCGACCCTCCCGAGCGAGACGATGCGGGCGTTCGGCGGGGCTTCCGCGTGCGACAGCACGGCCAGCAGCGGCAGGTCGGTCTCGACGATTTGGCGGACCGCGAAGCGCACCCCCGTCGAGCACAGCAGCGGCGTCGGCCCCTTGAGCGGCCCGACCGCCTTGATGATGCGCTTGACGACGTCCCCCAGCACGTCGGGGGCGAGCGTGAGCCGCGACCCTTGTTCGTTGTGCTCGATGCCGGACTGAATCGTCTGCTCGAGCGACGGATCGAGCAGATAGGCCGGCAGCTCACCGCGATCGTTCAAGTACGGACGAACGAGCGAGCGCGACAGCGCCTGGCGCACGAACTCGGTCAGCAGCGTCGGATTCTTGGTCGCGGTCGAGGCTTCGGCCAGCGCTTCGAGAATCGTCACCGCGTCGCGGATCGAGACGCGCTCGCGCAGCAAATTTTGCAGCACGCGCTGCAGCAGCGACAGCGGCAGCAGCTTCGGGACCAGATCCTCGACCAGCTTCGGATGCTCGTCGCGAATGCGGTCGAGCATGGCTTGCGCCTCTTGGCGGTTCATCAGCTCGTGCGCGTGCCGGCGGATCAGCTCGGCGAGATGCGTGGCGACGACGTTCGCCGGGTCGACCACCGTATAGCCGAGCAGGCGCGCCTTGTCGGCCTGCTGCTGCGGCACCCACAGCGCCGGCAGACCGAAGGCGGGCTCCTGGCACGGGACGCCCTCGAGCTGCTTGTCGGCCGCCTTGGGCAGGATGGCCAGCGTCGACTCGGGATGCAGCTCGAAGCGGGCGATTTCGGCGCCTTTGAGCAGTACGACGTATTCCCGAGGCTTGAGCTCCAAGTTGTCGGTGACGCGCACCGGCGGCAGCACGAATCCCAGGTCGGCGGCAAGCTGCCGCCTGACGCCGGAGATGCGCTTGAGCAGCGACCCGCCGTGACCCGAGTCGACGATCTTTACCAAACCGAGCCCGACCTCGATCGCCAGCGGCTCGACGCGCAGCAGCGCCTCGACCGGCTCTTGCTGCTGCGTGAGCGGGGCCGCCGCGGCGGGGGCTTTGGCCGCTTCGAGCGCCTCGCGCCGCAGCCGCCAGCCCAGCGCTCCCACGCCGCCTCCCAGGGTGAGAAAAGGAATCGAGGGCAAGCCCGGCACCACCGCCATGGCGACACATCACGCCCGAGGCGATCAGCAGCGGTTCGGGACGCATCATCAACTGCTTGCCGAAGTCGACGCTGAGACGCGACTCGCCCGCGGCGCGGGTGGTCAAGATGCCGCCCGACACCGAGATCAGCAGCGCTGGGATGACCGTCACCAGGCCGTCCCCGACCGTCAGCACCGTATACGTCTCGAAGGCGCTCTTGAGATCCATGCCGTGCGCCACGGCGCCGATCAGGAAGCCCGCCACGATATTGACGAGCGTGATGAGGATGCTGGCGATCGCATCGCGCTGGGTGAAGCGCACTGCGCCGTCCATGGCGCCGTAGAACTCAGCTTCGCGGGCCACCTCCTCGCGGCGGCGGCGCGCTTCGGTCTCGTCGATCAGCCCGGCGTTCAAGTCCGAGTCGATCGACATCTGCTTGCCCGGCAGCGCGTCGAGGGTAAAGCGCGCGGTGACTTCGGAGATGCGCACCGCGCCGTGATTGATGACGACGTATTGGATCGCGATCAACAAGATGAAGATCACCACGCCGATCACGAACTCGCCGCCCACGACGAAGTCGCCGAAGGCTTGGATGACGCTGCCGGCGGCGTCTTCCCCCTCGTGGCCGTACAACAGGATCAGCCGCGTCGACGAGATGTTGAGCGCCAGGCGCAGCAAGGTCAACAGCAGCAGCAACGACGGATAGACGCTCAGCTCCACCGGCCGCTGCACGTACATCGTCGCGACCAGAGTCATCACGGAGAGCGTGATGTTGACCGAGATCAGCAGGTCGAGGGCGAACGCCGGGATCGGCAGCACCATCATCAGCACCACGCCCATCAACGCCGTCGGCACGAGCGCGTCGAAGCGGCTTGGTGATCCCGCCGTTATTGCTTGCTGCACAGCCGTCCCAGGGGGCGTCGGGCGCCCCGGGGGAATATCGGCCGGCGAGGCGGATCGGGTTAGGGCGGACCCGCCGGGCGGCGCTAGGAACGTCGTCTATCATGGAGCCACTGTTTTGTTTGCACTAGAAGAAATCCTTCATCTAACGCGGCGCCTCTGTCACCCCGCCTTCCTCTGCCTTTGCGTTCTACTTTTCGCCGTCGCCCTGCCGGCGCAAGAGGAGCTCAAAGTCGGCGTCGCTGTCTTTCCGCCCAATGTCGTCCGCTCGCCGTCCGGCGAAGTCGAAGGCTTCGATATCGATCTGTGGCAAGAGATCGGCCGGCGCGCGGATCTGCACTACTCGATCGAGGTGATGCCGTTCGACCAGGTGTTGGCCAAGACTCGCGCCGGCGAGCTCGACGCCGCGCTCGGCGGCATCACGATCAACAGCGAGCGTGAGGCCGCGCTCGATTTCAGCTACCCGTACATGGAGGCGGGTCTGCGCATCTTGACGCCCACTGTAGAAGAATTCCGCGTGTGGCACTACGTCCAGGCGGCCTTCGCCTCGGGCGCCGGGCGAGCGCTGCTCTATCTGGCGGGTTTCATCTTGTTGTGCGCGCACATCCTGTACTTCGCCGAGCGCGGCAGCCCGTCGATCCAGCGTCCGTATTTCCCGGGGATTTTCGAAGCGGCGTGGTGCATCGTCGCCACTATGACTACGGTGGGGTATGGCGATATCACGCCCCATAAGTGGATCGGGCGCTTTGTCGCCTTCGCGGTGATGATCACCGGCATCGGCTTGTTCGGCGTGCTGGTGGCGGATTTGTCGTCAGGCTTGACGCTGCAGGAACTCAAGAGCAGCATCCGCGGCCCCAAAGACCTGGCCGGTTTGCGAGTCGCCACCGTGACCGGCTCGACCAGCGTGGCGGCGGCGAGGAAGTACGGCGCTTCCATCGTCGACGCCGCGGACATCGACCAGGCGATCAACGAGGTGCTCAACGGAAAAGCCGATGCGGTGGTCTTCGACGGGCCGCCGCTGGCGCAATATCTCAAGAACCATGCCGGCCTGCCGCTGACCCTGGCGCCGCCGATCATCGATTCCGAGATGTACGGCATCGCCTTCCCGGAGGGCAGCGCGCTGCGCGAGCCGGTCAACCGCGCGCTGCTCGAGATCGATGAAAACGGGCTGCGCGACCAGCTTCGTCAGAAGTGGTTCGGGTCGAATCCGTAGCGGGCGGTCTCAGCCGGCTTCGATCAAGCTGTAGACCTTTTCGAGCGCGGCGGGAAGCTTGTCGGCGTCCTTGCCGCCGGCTTCGGCCAGGTCCGGGCGGCCGCCGCCCTTGCCGCCGACTTCTTGCGCGATGGCGCCGATGAGCTTGCCGGCGTGGACGCGCTTGCCCGCGATGTCTTTGGTGACGCCGCAGATCAGGGCGACCTTGCCGTCTTCGCCCGAGCCCAGCACGACCACCCCCGTGCCGAGCTTGTTGCGCAAGGAGTCGACCAGCGAGCGCATCTGGCCGCGGTCGAGGCCGTCGACCTTGGCGGCGATCACCTTGACGCCGTTGACGTCCCTGGCTTGCTCGGTCAAATCGCCGGCGCCGGCCTGAGCGATTTTGGATTTCAGCCTCTCAATCTCTCTTTCTTGGTCGCGGCGCTCGGCCAACAGCTTTTCGACCGCCTCGACCAATTCGGGCTCGCCCGCCTTGAGCAGCGTCGACATGCGATGCAGGCGGTCCTGCGCGTCCTTGTATTGCTCGTAGGCGCCGGAGCCCGTCACGGCTTCCAGACGCCGCACGCCGGCCGAAACGCTGCCTTCGCCGGTGATCTTGAAGACGCCGATGTCGCCGGTGCGTTTGACGTGTGTGCCGCCGCACAGCTCTTTGCTGAAGTCGCCCACCTGCACAACGCGCACCTTGTCGCCGTACTTCTCGCCGAACAGCGCCATGGCGCCGCCTTGCACGGCGTCATTGAGGTCTTTGACGTCGGTGGTCACGCCTTCGTTGACGAGGATCTCGCGGTTGACGATGCGCTCGACTTCCTCGAGCTCGCTCGGCGTGATGGCCGCGTAGTGCGAGACGTCGAAGCGCAAGCGGTCCGGATCGACGACCGAGCCGGCCTGCTTGACGTGCTTGCCCAGTACTTGGCGCAGGGCGGCATGGAGCAGGTGCGTCGCGGTGTGGTTGCGGCGCGTCGCGTCGCGAAGCGTGTCGCTGACTTGCGCCTCGACCTTGTCGCCTACCTTCAAATCCCGGAGCACTTGGGCCTTGTGCACGTTCAGGCCCTTGATCGGCGCCTGCGTGTCGACGATGCGCGCGACCGGCTCGCCGCCGACAAGCAGCAGACCCTTGTCGCCCACTTGGCCGCCGGACTCGGCGTAAAAGGGCGTGCGGTCGAGGACGATCGACGCCTCGGCGCCCGGCGCGACCTCGTTGACCGAAGCATCGGCGACGATGATGGCGACGATTTCGCAGTCGATCGCAGCGGTCGTCTCGTAGCCCAAAAACTCGGTCGGGCGGCGCTTGCGGAGCTCGTCGTAGACGGCGGCGACCTTGGTTTGGTCGGCGCCCTTCCAACTCGCTCGCGCGCGAGAGCGCTGGCCTTCCATCTCGGCGTCGAAACCGGGGAGGTCGATCGACAGCTCGCGCTCGCGGGCCAGCTCCTGCTGCTCGTCGAGCGACAGCCCGAAGGTGTCATAGAGCTTGAAGGCGACCGCCCCGGGGATCACGCCGTCGCTGGCTTGCTCGATGGCCGACTCGAACTCGCGCTCGGCCGTGGCGAAGTTGCGGTGGTAGCGCAGCTCCTCTTCCTTGACGATGCGCTGCACGCGTCCGGTCGACTCTTGGAGCTCCGGGTAGCCCGGTTTCATCAAGTCGGCGACGAACTCGGTCAGCTTGTAGAGGAACGGCTCTTCCCTGCCCGCCAAACGCGCATGACGCAGCGCCCGCCGAATGATCTTGCGCAGCACGTAGCCGCGGCCGTCGTTGGACGGCATCACGCCGTCGTGGATCAGAAACTCGGCGGCGCGGGAGTGGTCGGCGACGATGCGCAGCGTCGTGTCGGTTGTGAGGTCGGCGTGGTAGTCGATGCCGAGGACTTCGCCGGCGCGGTCGATGATCGGCCGAATCAAGTCGGTCTCGAAGTTGCTCAGCTTGCCTTGCAGCACGGCGGCGGTGCGCTCGAGTCCCATGCCGGTGTCGATCGAAGGCCGCGGCAGCGGAGTCAGCGTCCCTTCGGCGTCGCGGTCGAACTGCATGAAGACGAGATTCCAGATCTCGACGTAGCGGCTGACCTCGGAGGGAAACGGTTCGTCGGCTTCGCCGGGTTCGAGACCTTCAGGTCCGAAATCGTAGAAGATCTCCGAGCAAGGCCCGCAGGGCCCGGTCTCGCCCATCTGCCAAAAGTTGTCTTTGGCGCCGCAGCGGAAGATGCGGTCCTTGCCGATGTCGGTGTGCTTGCGCCACAGGTCTTCGGCCTCGTCGTCGTCCTCAAAGACGGTGGCGTAGAGCCGCTCCTTGGGCAGCTTGTAGACCTCGGTCACCAGCTCCCAGGCGAACTCGATGGCGTCTTGCTTGAAGTAGTCGCCGAACGAGAAGTTCCCCAGCATCTCGAAGAACGTGTGGTGGCGGCGGGTGCGGCCGACGTTTTCGAGATCGTTGTGTTTGCCGCCCGCGCGGACGCACTTTTGCGACGTCGTCGCGCGGCTGTAATCCCGCTTCTCCGCTCCGAGGAAGACGTCCTTGAACTGGTTCATCCCCGCGTTGGTGAACAGCAGCGTGGGGTCGTTGGCCGGCACGAGCGAAGAGCTCGACACGATGCGGTGCCCCTTGGACTCAAAAAAGCGCAGGAACTGCTCGCGGATTTCGTTGCCAGTCAATGGAACCTCTGTCGGGAGACGGGAACGCGGTCCGGCTGGACCGGCGCCGTGCACATTCAAGCGGAAGGGGAGGCGTCGCTGTCGGCCGTGAAGGCGTCTTCCAAACCTTCGAGCCATTCCGGCTCCGAAGCGAGTTTCCCTAACGCTTCCATGATTTTACCAGAGGTAAACCCGGCCCTCTGCAGGGCGCGGACGCAGCGCTGGAAGGCTTTCGGGTCGGCGAGCCTGGCGTCGGGATCGCAACCAAGCTTACGCCGCAGATGATCGCGAATCAGGTTGAGCTCGTCGACCTCGTGGTAGGCCTCCGCGACGGTGCGCTCGGCTACGGTCGCGTCGACGCCGCGCTGCCGCAGCTCGCTCAGCACGCGGCGGCGGCCTAGGCGCTGAAATTCCTTGCGGTAATAGGCGTGGGATTCGGCGGTGCGGGAGTCGTTGAGGTAGCCGACGCCGCGCAGGCGCTCGACCACCTCGTCGATGTGACGAGGCTCGAGCGCCCTTTGCGTCAGGCGCGAGCGCAGCTCTCGCTCGGTCAGAGGACGGCGCTCGAGCGCGCGTACGCCGTAATCGTACAGTTCTTCGGGGCCGTACCTTTTCGCCGGACGCCGCAAAGCCATCCCGGCGATTCTAGCAGTCGCAGCGAGGCTTACATGCCCCGAATGACGCCGCAGGCGATGCGGCTGCCGGCGTCGCCCGACGGTTGCGACGTGTAGTCGTCCATCCCCTCGTGTACGACGATGGCATGGCCCTCGCCGCCCAGCAGAGAATTCGACTCATTGGGCATGAGCGTGACCTTTCCATTCAACACTTCCACGACGGTCGACCCGCCCTTGGGAACGTCGATGTTCGGCATGTCGCCGGCATGATAGTTCGTGCCGGACAGATAACCGTGGCTGCTGTTGTCCGGGTTGAAGTGACCGCCGGCCGACTTGAAGTCGGGAGCGTCGCACTTGCCGGTCTCGTGAATGTGAAATGCGTGGCGACCGGGCTTCATGCCGTCGAACTTTACTTGCAGCAGGACGCCGTTCGGGACCTGCGTCAAATCCGCGCGCCCAACAGTCTTGCCCTTTGAATCCTTGAGCTCAGCCATGGCTGTTCGCCGGTCGGTCGATCCTTTGGGCTTGGCGGCCGGGGCCGGCTTCCCAGCCAAACCCGCTGTCTCGTTCGTCGGTTGATTACAAGTCGCGGCGATCTCTTGAATGTCGTGGACGCGGAAATGGGCTTTACCTTCCAGCGCCGTGCTTTCGCCGGTGAGCTTGACCCAGTGGCCGACGAACTTTGCGAGCTTATTCGGGCCGGTCACGGCGGCGCCGGCGCCGGTCCCTTCCGTAATGACGTAGCCGGGTGCGCCTTCCGCCTTTTGCAGACAGCCCATTACGGTCGAGCCTGACTGACCGTCAGCGGGAGCGGCGAAGCAGCTTGCCCCAAGTAAGAGTGCAGTGCCTATGAGACGAAGTTTCATCATGAACCTCCGTCAAGTAGAGGAACCCGCTGGAAGGCCTGTTACGGCGTCGGGAGGCGCCCATGGCGCCTAGGTCTAGGACACGGCGCTGTCGTCGGGATGCGCGATGCGCAGGATCTCGTCGAGATCGGTCAGCTTCACGCGCGGGCGTCCGTGCGGTTTGCCGCTTTGGATTTCGTAGGCGTCGATGCGCCGCCAATCCTCGTAGGTGACATAGGGGACATGGCGTTCGGCAAGCAGCCGCTCAATGGCTTCGGGCTCGGGGTGGCGGGGATGGAAGGTCACTCGGGCGGAGACGTCCTCCATCATGCGCTCGACGGTTTCCTTGGCGCACCCCTTATTCGCGCCGATCAGGCCGGTGGGGCCGCGCTTGATCCAGCCGGAGACGTAAACGCCGGTGAACGGCTTGCCGTCGTGCTCTTGGGTAACCCGGCCGTGGTCGTTGGGGACCGTGCCGCGGCCGCGGTCGAACGGCAGGCGCGGCAGCGAGACGCCGCGGTAGCCGACCGAGCGAAACACGAGCCCGGCCTCGAGCGTGTCAAATTCGCCGGTGGGCCGCGGCCGCACCTCGCCGAACTCGTCGCGATACAGCTCGTTACGAACGATCTTGACGCCGCGCACGCGGCCCTGTTCGTCGCCCAAGATCTCGACGGGCGAGACCAGGAAGCGCAGGATCAGCTTGCGATGCTTCTCGGGCTCCTTGCGGTCGCGCAAGGTGAGCAGGGCTTCGTACTTTTGCTTGACCTGTCGCGGCGCATCGGCGAGATCGGCGGCGCTTTCGGGGTCGAGATCGAGGTCGGCGGCGGGGATCGAGGCCTCGGCGTCCGCCAGTTCGCCGAGCTCCTTGATTTCGGGCGGCGAAAAACTGGATTGCACCGGGCCGCGGCGGCCCAAGACATACACCGTGCGGATGGAGCTTTGGCGCAAGGCTTCGAGCGCATGATCTGCGATGTCAGTCAGTTCGAGATTTTCAGGCACGCGGCACAGCACGCGCGCCACGTCGGCGGCGACGTTGCCCACTCCCACGACGACCGCTGATTTGGCGGTGAAGTCGAAATGCTGGTGAGCGTAATCGGGATCGCCGTTGTACCAGGCGACGAAGTGGCGCGCCGAGTGCACTCCTTCGAGGTCCTCTCCGGGAATTTGCAGAGCGCGGTCGGCCTGGGCGCCGCTGGCGAAAACGACCTGGTGGTAGCGCTCCGCGAGGTCGTCGAGCGTGATGTCGCGGCCGTATTCGACGTTGCCGAAGAAGCGGAAGCCGGGCAGCGCCGCCAGCTTTTCGTAGAGCGCCGCCACCGACTTGATCTTCGGGTGATCGGGTGCGACGCCGCTGCGCACCAAGCCAAACGGCATCGGCAGGCGGTCGTACATGTCCACGCGGACGCTGAGACCTTCCTGCTGAAACAGCGACTGCACGGCGTAGAACCCCGCCGGACCCGAGCCGATCACGGCGACTCGCAAGGGTGCATCAGGACCGCCCAATCGGGGGACGGCGGCGTCGGCGCTGGACATTGGGCACGATTCTATAGGGGCAAGGGGGTCTTCGTCACCCCGGCAACTTTGCGGCCCGCTGAGGGAATCCGGCGCCGAACGGCGCATTCCTCAGTGAGACTCCGAGGAGACTGAACTCAAATGGCAAACCCCTACCGCTGCAGCGCACAGATCGGAGACGTCGAAATTCAGGCGCTTTCCGCCAACTTCGACCTCTTCTCCAGCAAGGACGAGTTGGGGCTTCCGAACATCGGCTCGGCGGACACCTGCATCAGCTTGACAATCGACTTGCTCGACACCCAGAACGCAACCTTTACAAAGCTGTCTCGGCTCTTCGATCTCGCCAACCGCCTGCATCAGGAAAAAGTGGTGGACATGAAGCTGTGGTTCTGGATCGACGAGCATCAGGAGGATGCGGTCATGCAGCTCAGCTTCCCCGGCTGGGTGCGACGGTTCAATGTAGTACAGCCGTCAATCACCGCGCCGGGCGGCGGCGGCACGCTGGGTCACATGCTGCTGCTCGAGATCGAGCCGGCGCTCGACGAGACGCACTATAAGAAGATCTTGATCAGCAACTAGCGTGGAGGTCACGCAGAGGCCTCGCCGCCGCGGGGTTATAATTTTGAACAATCCCGAGAGGTCTTTCGGCATGTTTCGCGCGCTCATCGTCGGCATCGTAACTGTGGCGAGTCTCGCCGCTCAGCCGCGCGATCTCGCCTACCGCAGCAACACCGAACACCGCTTCGCCCTCGTGGTGGGCAACAACAACTATCAGTACGCTCCGCACCTGGCCAATGCCGAGAATGACGCGGTCGACCTGACCAAAGAGCTGCGCAGGCTCGGGTTCGATGTCGATCAGGTGTTGAACGCCGACCTGCGCACGCTCGATGAGTCCATCGACCGCTTTGTGGGCAAGCTCCGGCCGGGGGACGTCGCGCTGTTCCATTTCTCCGGGCACGGCATGGAGGTCGACGGCGAGAACTATCTGATTCCAGTCGACTTCAAGCTCAGGGACGAGGCCAGCGTGCGCTACGACGCCTACTCGGCGTCGAAGTTGAACGACCGCCTGGCCGGCGCCGCATCGCGGCTGAACATCGTCATGCTCGACGCTTGCCGCAACAACGGCTTTCGGTCGTCGCGGTCGACCAGCGGCGGGCTGGCAATGATGAACGCCGCCGAAGGCAGCTTCATCGCCTTCGCCACCGGGCCCGGAATGACCGCCGACGACAACCGCAGACGGGCGCAACGGCCTGTTCACGGCGCACTTGTTGGATGCGCTCCAACAGCCGGGGCTGACCTTGGACGAAGTCTTCAACGAAGTGCGCCAGGAAGTCTACTCGGAGTCGGCACAAGCGTCAACTGCCGTGGAGCAGCTCGAGCGTGATCGGCGACTTCTATTTCCATCCGCGCGAGCCGGAGCCGCCGCAGCCGAAGGCCGCGGACGCCGCCGCGCCGGCCCCGGTCGCTGCCGTGGACGTCGAGCTGACGTATTGGAACTCAATTCAGAACAGCGCCAACCCGGCGGTTTTCAAGTCCTATTTGCAGCGCTATCCCTCGGGCCATTTCGCGGATCTGGCGAATATCAAGCTGGCCGAGTTGACGGTCGACCCGACTCCCGCGCCGCCCTGGACGCAGCCCAAGGCGCCGCGAACGAAAGCGCCCGCCCCCGCGGTGCGAACGCCCGAGAACAAGGCGGGGCCGCCTGTGACCGCGCCCGTGCTCGAGAAGACCAAGCCGGTCGAGTTCGACAGTCTGCCGGTGGTCGCCGGCGACCGCGGCGTCCAGACGCGCATCGCTCGCAACGACGAGGAGCTGGCGGTACTGATGCGGTCCGATCCTCGCTCGATCGAACGCGTTTCCATTCCCGAGAGCGAAGACTACGTAGGGGTCGGCGGTCGCGGCGCGCAGGTGCTGGTCAAGAAGACCGACGCAAACAAGCAGCGCTACACGCTCACGCTGCAAGAGCCGGAGCGCCGCGGCGCTGGAGCAAACCCCAGCGGGCGGCCGCCTTCGCTCAACCCCGACGCGAAGATTTCGCTGCTGGACGGGCTCGCCGAGCAAGTCGAGAAGAAGAATCTCCAGACGCTCGAGCCGATTCAATACAACATGCAGGGCCCCAACGTCTGCGACGAGCTCGTGATCTATAGAGTCGAGCCGGGCCGTATCGTGGGCTACCTAGCCGAAGCCAAGCCCTAAGCCTCCGCCGAGCAGCGCCGCCGGCTTCCAACTTGCGATCGCGCGGGCGCCTCAAGCGGGCATCCCGCTCGCCTAAGGTAAAGGGAAGTGGGCGGCGACACTCAGATCCAGGCCGTGCGCGAGGCCTACGACCGCCTGGCGCCCGATTACGAGACCGAGTTCACCGGCGCCCTGCTGGCGGACCTGCAACGCCGGGCGATTTGGAGTCGTCTGCGCGGGAAGTTCCGCCCCGGTCAGCGCATACTCGACCTCGGTTGCGGAACGGGCGAGGACGCGGTGCGGCTCGCTCGCCGCGGAATTGCGGTCCACGGGATCGACGTCTCAGCCGCCATGCTCGAGATCGCTCGCTTCAAAGCCGCCGGCGCCGGGCTCGAAGAGCTGACGACCTTCGAGCAACGCCCAATCGAAGACCTCGCCTCGCTGCACGAAAGGCCCTTCGACGGCGCCGTCTCGATCTTCGGAGCCTTCAACTGCTTGCACGACCTGCGGCCCGCGGCGGCCCAGTTGGGACGGCTCGTCAAGCCCGGCGGATCGCGTCGCAATTTGTTTGATGAACCGCACCTGCCTGTGGGACGTTCTGCTGCGGCCTGTGACCGCGCTGCTGGGCGGCGACGCAAGCATTCGAGACGGCGACGAGTTTTTTCTGCACTACCCGAGTGTGGAGGAAGCGGCGGCTGCTTTCGACCGCTGGTTCACTCTCGAAGCCTGCCCGGGAATTGGGGTCGTCCTGCCGCCGGCGGACCTGGAAGGCCTGGCGCAGCGCGTTCCCGGCGTAGTGCGGGCGCTGGCGCTGCTCGATCGCGCGGCGGGAGGCTTGCCGTGGATCCGCTACTGCGCCGATCACCGCCTCTTGATTTTTCGTCGACGAGTGGCACACTAGAGCAATCTCGAAATTCGGAGATCCCTCCCCATGAATCGACGTCAGTTCTTGATCGCCTCCGGCGCCGCGGGCGCCGCTGCTTGCTCCAAGCCCGGCGAGGCCCCGGCTTCGTCCGCGCCGAGCACCCCCGGTTTCGAGCTGGCCGAGGCGACCTTCGATCAGCTTCGCGAGCGCATGGAGTCCGGCGCCGAGACAGCTCATTCGATCGCCGCGAAGTACCTGTCGCGGATCGAGCAAGTCGATCAAGCCGGGCCCGGCCTTAACGCGGTCATCGAGATCAACCCCGACGCGCTCGCCCTCGCCGATCAGCTCGACGCCGAGCGCAAGGACGGCGCCGTGCGCGGCCCGCTGCACGGCGTCCCCATCCTGATCAAAGACAACATCGACACCGCGGACAAGATGATGACCACCGCCGGTTCGTTGGCGCTCGAAGGCTCGATCGCCGCGCAGGACTCCGGTGTGGCGGCGGCGCTACGCAAGTCCGGCGCGTTGATTCTCGGCAAGACGAACTTGAGCGAGTGGGCGAACTTCCGCTCTGACAACTCGACGAGCGGCTGGAGCGGGCGCGGCGGCCAGACGCACAACCCGTATTCCCTCGACCGCAACCCCTGCGGCTCGAGCTCCGGCTCGGGCGCCGGGGCGTCGGCGAACCTGTGCGCCGGAGCCATCGGCACCGAGACAAACGGCTCGGTCGTCTGCCCCTCTTCGATCAACGGCATCGTCGGGATCAAGCCGACCTTGGGTCTCATCAGCCGCGCGGGCATCATCCCGATCGCGCACACCCAAGACACCGCCGGCCCAATGTGCCGCACGGTGCGCGACGCGGCCATCCTGCTGAGCGCGCTGGCCGGCGTCGATCCGCGTGACGAGGCGACCGCGGCGGCCGCGGGCAAGCTGCACGCCGACTATACCGAGTTTCTCGACGCGGGAGCGTTGAAGGGCGCCCGCATCGGCGTCGCACGCTCCTTCTTCGGGCGCCGTGACAGACGTCGACGATGTCGCCGAAGCCAACCTCACCGCATTGCGCGATGCGGGCGCTGAAGTCGTCGACATCGACGATATGGTCGAGCGATCCGCGTTCGGCGACGATACGCTGCAGGTGCTGCTCTACGAATTCAAGACCGATCTGAACGCCTATCTCGCCGGGCTCGGCCCCGCTGCACCGGTCAAATCGCTCGCCGACATCATCGCGTTCAACGCGGCCAACGCCGATCGCGAGCTGCCGTTCTTCAACCAAAAAATCATGATCGACGCCGAGGCCAAGGGTCCGCTGACCGAGCCGGCGTACAAGAAATCGCTGGCGAACATCAAACGCCTGGCCAGGGTCGAAGGGATCGACGGCGCACTGAAGAAGCACAACGTCGAAGCCTTGGTCGCGCCCACCACGGGGCCGGCATGGGTGACCGATCTGATCAACGGCGACCACGGCTCGGGCGGCAGCTCGACGTTGGCGGCGGTCGCCGGGTATCCGCACATCACCGTGCCCGGCGGGTTCATTCGCGGGCTGCCCGTCGGCTTTTCGTTCTTTGGGACGGCGTGGACCGAGCCGCGGCTCATCGCGCTGGCCTACGCCTTCGAGCAGGCGACGAAGCATCGCGCCGAGCCCGAGTTGATGCCGTCGCTCGGTCTGGGAGCCCGGCCGCGGCGCGTCTCGCCCGAGGCCAAGGCATAGATTCCGAGTCGTGCGTATTCGGACGTTTTCGCGCCGCAATCTCACGGATTCGTAATCAAAACTTTTTATCCCGCCTACAGACGGCGGAGTTCTCGGAGCGCTGTGATAGGATGCCAGGTTCCGGAGGTGCGTACCTCCGGGAGTGAGCGATCCCGAAGTCCAACCTGGAGGAGAGATGAGCGAGCAAAGAACCCCCGCGGACGTGCTCAAGTTCGCAAAAGACAACGACGCGAAGATTCTGGATTTGCGTTTCGCCGACCTGCCCGGCTTATGGCAGCACGTTTCCTATCCGATCACGATGTTGGGAGAGGACAGCTTCGAGGACGGGTTCGGTTTCGACGGCTCGAGCATCCGCGGCTGGCAAGCGATCAGCGAATCGGACATGCTGATCATGCCGGATCCCAACACGATTTACATGGATCCGTTCACCGACGTGCCGACGCTGGTCATCATCTGCACCATCGTCGACCCGATCACCAAACAGCACTACGAGCGCGATCCCCGCTGGATCGCCCAAAAAGCTGAGAAGTACATGACGATGACGGGCATCGGCGACACGGCGTTCTTCGGCGCCGAGGCCGAGTTCTTCATCTTCGACAACATCCGCTTCGACCAGAGCTACAACTACAGCTTCTATTACATCGACGCCGAAGAGGGGCGCTGGAACTCCGGCCGCGCCGAAAACAACCTCGGCTACCGGCCGCGCTACAAGGAAGGCTACTTCCCCGTCCCGCCGACCGACCATCACATGAACATCCGCAGCGAGATGGTCGAGATGATGATCAACTGCGGCATCGACATCGAGTGCCACCACCACGAGGTCGCTACCGGCGGCCAGTGCGAGATCGACCAGCGCTTCGACTCTCTGGTCAAGTCGGCCGACAACATGATGCTCTACAAGAACATCGTGCGCAACGTCGCCTTCAACCACGGTCGCACCGTGACGTTCATGCCGAAGCCGCTGTGGAACGACAACGGCTCGGGCATGCACACGCACCAGTCGATTTGGAAGGACGGCGAGCCGCTGTTCGCCGGCGACCAATACGCCGGCCTGAGCGAGTTGGCGCTGCACTACATCGGCGGCTTGCTGAAGCACTCCCCCGCCCTGGCGGCGTTCGTCGCGCCGACGACGAACAGCTACAAGCGCCTGGTGCCGGGCTTCGAGGCGCCGGTGAACCTCGCCTACTCCCGCCGCAACCGCTCCGCCGCGTGCCGCATCCCGATGTATTCGGCAAGTCCGAAATCCAAACGCGTGGAGCTGCGCTTCCCCGATCCGTCGTGCAATCCCTATCTGGCGTTCTCGGCCATGCTCATGGCCGGCCTCGACGGCATCCAGAACAAGATCGATCCGGGCGAGCCGCTCGATAAGGACATTTACGATCTGTCGCCGGAAGAGCTGCGCAACGTTCCCGCGCTGCCGACCTCGCTGGAAGGTTCGCTCGATGCGCTCGACGCCGACCACGACTTCCTCACGCAAAACGACGTCTTCACCGAAGAGCTGATCCAGAGCTACATCGAATACAAGCGCGCGGCTGAAGTGGACGCCATCCGGCAGCGTCCCCACCCGTACGAGTTCTCTCTGTATTACGACATTTAGGTCTTTCAGGACCTTCTCCAAGCAACAAATGAGAGCCGCCGGCCGTAAGTCGGCGGCTCTCTCATTTGGAAGCATGCTCGACTCGTGTCACTGTCGCCGATCAAGTCCGCAACCCGCGTGCTCACCCGGGCGGTTGACGCGCGGCCTATGCTGAGAGCTTATGGCCGAAACCACCCAGGAATCCATCGCGTTTCCGAGGCTCGAGGACGCGCAGATCGAGGGCATGCGCAAGTGCCCGGAGTCGCGCGAGCGGACCTTTCAAGACGGCGAAACGCTGTTCCATGCCGGCGACCTGGAGTTTGACTTCTACGTGGTCGTCAGCGGCGTCGTCGACATCTACGAAAAGAACGCCCCGGAGCCAATCGCCTCGCACGATACCGGCCACTTCTCGGGCGACATCGACATGCTCACCGGCAGGCCGGCCGTCGTCACGGCCAAGGCGCGAGGCGAGACGCTCGTGTTGGCGCTGCCCGCCAAGAACCTCCGCCGCGTCATCAGCCAAGTTCCGGCTCTCGGCGACATGATCTTGCGAGCGTTCCTGATGCGCCGGCAAATGCTCGAAGAGCATGGCGGCTTCGGCGTTCACGTCATCGGCTCGCGCTATTCCAAAGACACCCATCGAATTCGGGAATTCCTGGCCAGAAACCGCTGCTTGTTCCACTGGGACGACCTCGAAGACCGCAAGGACTCCCAGACGTTGCTCGACAGCCTCGGCGTGGCGCTCGAGCAGACTCCGGTGGTCGTCTGTTCGGACGGCACGGTTCTGAAGAACCCGGAGAACGGCGACCTCGCCCGCTGCTTGGGAATTCGACGCCCGATCGACAAGGCGCTCTACGACCTGGTGATCGTCGGCGCCGGACCCGCCGGGTTGGCTGCCGCGGTCTACGGCGCCTCCGAAGGCTTGAACACGCTCATGATCGATTCGACCGGACCCGGCGGCCAGGCCGGAACGAGCTCGAAGATCGAGAACTACATGGGCTTCCCGACCGGCCTATCCGGTTCCGACCTGGCGAACCGCGCGCTGATTCAGGCGCAAAAGTTCGGCGCGCGCATCTCCGCGCCTTCCCAGGCGGCCGCGCTCGATTGCGGCGGCGGCCATCATTTGATCACGCTCGCCGAGGGCGACGAGATCCTCTCGCGCTGCGTGCTGATCGCAACCGGCGCCTCGTACCGCAGGCTGCCGATCCCCGGAATCGAAGCGTTCGAAGGCCGCGGCGTCTACTATGCCGCGACGGCTGTCGAGGCGCTGACTTGCAAGGATCTCGAAGTAGTCGTCGTGGGCGGAGGCAACTCCGCGGGGCAGGCGTCGGTCTTCCTGTCCGGTCAAGCGAAGCAGGTTTATCACCTCATCCGCGGCGACGATATCCAAAAGGGCATGTCGCAATACCTGGCCGACCGCATCGAAAACACGCCGCACATCGAGCTGCTGACTCAGAGCGAGGTTGCGGCGGTCGGCGGCGAGACGACTCTCGATTGCGTCAGGGTCAAACACAATCGCACGGGCGAAACCCGCGACCTGCCGGCGTGCGCGCTCTTCGTCTTTATCGGCGCTGAACCGCACACCGAGTGGCTGCCCGTCGAATTCGACAAAGACGCGCACGGCTTCCTGCGAACCGGCGCGCAACTGCATGGATCGCCGAAGTGGACCTCCGACCGGGCGCCGTTCTTTCTCGAGACGAGTTGCCCGGGCGTCTTCGCGGCGGGCGACGTGCGCCATGAGTCGATCAAGCGCGTCGCCTCGGCCGTGGGCGAGGGCTCGATGTCAGTCCATCTGGTGCACCAATTCCTGAGAATCAGTTGATACGTAGCCCTGGGCCGCCTCATCCATGGCGCTACCCTCGCGGTTCGCTATAGCGCCTCGAGCTGCGCGCGGTATGCGGCCTCGCGGTCAGGCTTGCCCCAGGCGTCGTAGAGGTAGACCAAGATCTGCAGCCGCTGGCGCCGCTGGGGTCCGGGGAGCTTTTCGAGCCGCTCGGGTTCGGGCGCCGCGGCCAGCGTCTGCTCCGCCGCTTCGTACTGCGACTGCATCGCCAGGCAAAGCGCGAGGAACGTGCGCGCTTCGGCGATCTGCCAATGCCCCGGCGGCAGCGTGCGCGAAAAGATCTTCAAGGCTTCTTCGAGCAGCGGCTGCGCCTGTTCGGGACGGCCGGAGTTGGTCAGCAACGAGCCCAATCCGATCAATGAATTGGCGAGCCGCGGGTGCCCCTCCGGCAGAATGCGGCGGCGCAGCTCGAGCGCTTCTCTGAAGCGCTGCTCGGCTTCCGTGAGTCGGCCCCGTCGTTGCAACAGCAAGGCGAGCGAATTGAGGTCTACGGCGACGTCGGGATGGTCGTCGCCCAGCAGCTTGCGATCGAGCTTCAAGGCCTCCTCGAGCCGCTCTTGCGCTTCCGCATAACGCCCTTGCTCGCTCAAGACCTCTGACAGATTGCGCAGCCCGTTGGCGACGCCGACGTGCTGGTGTCCGTAAAGATCCTCGACGACCTGCAGCGCCTCCTCGAACGTCTTTTGCGCCTCGGCCAGGCGGCCCGTGCGACGCAGCACCGCGCCGAGGCTCGACAGCGAGATCGCCACGTCGGGATGCTTCTCTCCCAACAGGCTGCGGTCCATCGCGAGCGCTTCGCGAAACAGATCTTCCGCGGCGCCGTATTCGCCCTTGCGGTAGAGCACCGTTCCCAGATTGTGAATCGCGGCGGAGATTTCCGAGTGCGGCGCCTTGTAGAGCTTCTTGCGCAGCTCGAGCGTCTCCCTCGCGAGCCTTTCGGCCTTCTGGTACTCGCCGTTCTCGCGAGCCACCATGGCCAGGCCGTTCAGGCTGTTCGACACGTCCGCGTCGTCTTCCGACGACAGCTTGCGGCTCAGCGCCAGCGCCTTCGAGTACATTTCCTCGGCGTCGCCGTACTGCCCCATCAGGCGGCGCAACTCCGCGAGGTGGTTGAGGCTCTCGGCGACCGCCATGTGATTTTCGCCGTAAAGAAAGCGCCGCTTCTCGAGCGCGTCGGAAACGAGCCGCTCGGCCTCCTTGTATAGGCCGAGGTTTTGGTAGACGCGGCCCATCGTGTCCATCAGCTCGGCCTGCACGTCCGGCTGGTCGGCGAGCTCCAATCGCACGCGCGCCGCCCCCCAGTCGAGAATCTCGCGGGCGGTCACGCGCTCGCCGCGCGATTCGCCGGGGTCGGTGATGCGGAAGATGTCGGCGAGAAAGTCGGCCACCCGCTCGGCTTTGGCGCGCTGCTGCTCGGCGACGTCGCGCTCTCGCGCAATGCGCGACGCCGACACCGCCATCGAAATCGCGAAAGTGATCAGCAGCACGATGAACGCCGCGGCGGCGGAAGCCGGCAGCCAATGGCGGCGCAACAGCTTGCCGGTGCGATAGGCGAAGGTCTGCTTGCGCGCGTTGACCGGGTAGCCCTCGCGGTAGCGCCGCAAGTCGGCCGAGAAGCGCTCGACCGAGGCGTAGCGGTCCTCCGGGCGCTTGCTCATCGCCATCAGGATGATGTCGTCGATCTCTCCCGAAAGTTCCTGGCTAAGCTTCTCGTTGGACTGCCCGCCGCGCGCGTTCGCGGCGAAAACCTCGCCTAGCACCATCTGACTCGGGGGCAGCGGATCCAGCTCGCAGACCAAGTGCTCGAGCTTAGCCGGCGTGACGGACCCAAGCTGGTACGGCGGCCGGCTCGACAGCAGCTCGTACAGCACGACGCCCAGCGAGTAAACGTCCGACGCCACCGTCACGGGCTTGCCCAGCACCTGCTCGGGGCTGGCGTACTGGGGCGTCATCACGCGTCCCAGCGGCCCGGTGATATCGACTTGTTGCGGCCCGTCGTCAAGGATCTTCGCGATGCCGAAGTCGAGCAGCTTGGGTTCGCCGTCGTCGGTGACCAAGATGTTGCCCGGCTTGAGGTCGCGGTGAACCACCAGATTCTGGTGGGCGCAATGAACGGCGTCGCAGACTTTGCGGAAAAGGTCGATCCGCTCGTTGATGTTCAAGCGTTTGCGGTCGCAGTAGCTGTCGAGCTGCTCGCCCTTGATGTACTCCATGACGACGTAGGGGTCGCCTCGGTCGGTGGCCCCGGCGTCAAGGAGTTGGGCGATGTAGGGGTGGTGCAGATTGGCGAGGATCTGGCGTTCGCTGCGGAACCTGCGGATCAGCTCGGGCCGCGCGCCGGCGCCCCGCAGCACCTTGATCGCCACTTGACTCTCGTATTCTTGGTCGGCGCGCTCGGCGAGGAAGACCGCGCCCATGCCGCCCTCGCCGAGTTGCCGCACGACGCGATAGGCGCCGACGCGCTCGCCCTGCGCCGCGGGCTTCTCACGGGTGATGACTTCCGCGGCGACCTGCCGCACCGCGTCTTCGAGATGGCCGGCCGCGGCTTCCTCATCGGCGGCCAGCAGCGACTCGACTTCCTTGCGCAGCTCGCCGTCGCCCCCGCATGTGGATTCCAAGAAACCGCCGCGCTCTTCGGGCGCTAGCTCGAGAGCGCCCTCGAAGAGTTGTTCGATTCGCCGCCAGCGATCACTCTTCATTCGGACTGAGCTCGCGGTAGAGCCAAGCCTTGGCCATGCGCAGCTCGCGGTGCACGGTCGCGGGCGAGATCGACAGCGCCTCGGCCATTTCGTCGTAGGTCATGCCGCCGAAGAAGTGCAGCTCGATGATCTCGGCCTTGCGCTTGTCCTGCGCGGCCAGGCGCGTCAACGCTTCGTCGAGATCGGCGACATTGGCGTCGCGGGTCGCGCTGGAGGGCGCCATGCCTTCGTCCAGTGTTACCTTCGGCTGTCCGGCCCCACGTTTCTGCCGGTTCTTGGCCTTGGCGTGATCGACCAACACTCGCCGCATCGTGCGCGCCGCCACCGCGAAGAAATGCGTGCGGTCCTGGTACGAAACATCGGCTCCGACCAACCGCATGTACGCCTCGTTCACCACCGCCGTCGCTTGGAGCGTGTGCGAGCCGCGTTCGCCGCCCATCTGCCGCGCCGCCAATGCCCGTAACTCCCTGTAAACAAGAGGCACCAGCTCGTTGACGGCGTTCTGGTCGCCCTCTCGGCATTGCGCCAGCAGGACGGTGATGTTGGGGTTGACGGATTCGGCCAAGCGCAATACCTCCAATTTATAAGAACATCGCCATGGTACTCGCGCCGTCCAATGCCGTCAAATGCGCCGGTCAAATGATGCTGCGCGCCATTCGATGTCGCTTTAACAGGTAGACGGTACTACCATCAATTGCAAGGCGAGCCGATGCACACCCCCAAATCTTTGCTGCCCGTTTTATTTCTTTCCCTGCTCGCCCCCGCTGCGGCCCAGACGCTTACGCCGCAGAAGAGCCTCGAGGTCACCCTGGAGAAGCGCGGCGAAAAGAACTGGCAAGCCGTGGAGCCCGGGCGCGTGCTCGATCAGGGCGACGAAGTGCGATTTCGCGTGCGCTCGAACCTCGACGGCGAGCTCTATGCCTACAACCGCGGTCCGGGCGGACAGGCGGAGCTCATATTCCCGCGCCGCGAAGTCGGTCAAGCGAATCGCCTTTCTCCGGGCGGCGAAGTCGTCATCCCCGAGGACGGAGCCTTCTCGATCAGCGGGCCCCCGGGGCACGACGTCGTCTACTGGGTTGTCTCGCCGGCCGGACAAGGTCCGCCGTCGCTGCCCAACATGGCCGCCGCCGCTACTCCCAAGCGGCCCGCGCCTCCGCAATTGATGCCGAGCTGCGACGAAACGATCTTGCGCGCCCGCAGCATCTGCATCGACCAAACGGCCGGCGCCCAGACGCTGCAATCCACCGAAGCCGCAGGCGTGTTCGGCGATTCCGACCTCCACTCGCGCGGCATCGGCGTGAAGCGCCAGTTGAACAGCGCCGTGATCACCGCCGAGCGAGCGGATAACGGCGTGCTCGTGTTTGAATACCGCATCCCTCACCGCTAGAGTCTGCGTGATCCGCGCTGCCTGAAGTGGCCCAATACATCCTCTAGCGCCGCGAAAATACGGGCGCATCGAAGGGACGCCTCCGCTTCGGTGAGTGTCGCGGCTCGTGCTTCGCGCTCGTTGTCGCCGCGGCGCTCCGAAAGGGATTCCGTCGCGAAAGCCGCCGACCCTTTGCCTTTTCTTCCCTCAGCGCCTATAGTAATAGGTGTCCGACGCTGATAACCGGCGCCGCGACCGTGGGCTCGGGCCCACTTTTTTGTTGCTCGAAATGCCAGCGGACAAAAGCAGCGTCGCCGAACGAGTGCGAGAGATTACAGAGCGCGTCGCTGCGTCCGAAGGTCTCGAAATCGTCGATGTCGAATGGCACGGCGGCGGCGCAAAGGGCGTCCTACGGATATATATCGACAAGCCGTCCGGCGTAACCCACGCGGACTGCGAGGCGGTTTCCAAACAAGTCTCGACGATTCTCGATGTCGAGGACGTCGTGCCCGTAGAGCGCTATTTTCTCGAGGTTTCCTCGCCCGGCCTCGATCGCAAGCTGCTCAAGCCGGACGATTACCTCCGGTTCGCAGGAAAAAAAGCAAAGATTCGCTTGAAGACGGAGATCGCAGGAAGACAGCAATACACCGGACTATTGCGCGGCTTTGAGGAGGACATGGCTCTCCTCGAGGTCGGACCGGAACAGATCATCCGATTTTCACTCGACGACGTGCGGACGGCGAGGCTGGTCATCGACCTCCAGCCGACCGGAGAGGAGTAGACGGGAATGCCAGGACTGTATTCGCAGATCGAAGACCTCAGCAAACTGAAAAACATCGACCCCATGATCGTCATGGAGGCCGTCAAGGACGCGATTCTCGTCGCGGCCCGCAAGTTTTACAAGACGAACGAGGACTTCGTCGCCGAGTTGAACAATGAAACCGGCAACGTCGAGGTGTACGCCGTTCGGACCGTTTCGGACATGGTGGCGAACCCGTCGCGTGAGATCTCGATCAACGAAGCGCGCAAGGTGAAACCCGACGCGGCGATCGGCGAGGAGTTGCGCTTCCAGAAGGCCACCGATCAACTCGGCCGCATTTCCGCGCAGATGGCCAAGCAAGTCATCTTTCAGAAGATTCGGGAGGCCGAGCGCGACACGATCTGCGCCGAGTTTCAGGATCGTCTCGGCCAGCTCGAGACCTGCACGATCAAGCGCACCGAAGGGCCCGACGTCATCGTCGACCTCGGCCGCACCGAGGCGCGCATGCCGCGCCGCGAGCAGTCGCGCCTCGAGAGCTTCTCGCCGGGCGACCGCGTGCGCATCATCATCAAGTCGATCGAACGCGCCGGCCGCGGCCCGGCGGTGATCGTCTCGCGCGCCTCCGAAGAGTTGGTCAAGCGCCTTTTCGAACAAGAAGTCCCTGAGATCTATGACGGCACCGTGGTGATCCGCGCCTGCGCTCGCGAGGCCGGCGAGCGGACGAAAATCGCCGTCATCTCGAACGATCGCGACGTCGACCCGGTCGGCGCATGCGTCGGCATGAAGGGCATGCGCGTGCAGTCGATCATCCGCGAGCTGCGCGGCGAAAAGATCGACATCATCGAGTTTTCACCCGACGCCCTCGACCTGGCGACCCGCGCCTTGAGCCCGGCGCGCATCAGCCGCGTCCAGATCCTCGACCCCGTCACGCGACACCTCGAAGTCGTCGTCGACGACATGCAGCTTTCGCTCGCGATCGGCAAAAAGGGGCAGAACGTGCGCCTCGCGGCCAAGCTGATGGGCTGGAAAATCGACATCAAGAGCGAAGAAGAGAAGCGCCGCGAGGTCGAGGAGGCCATGGCCGCCATCAGCGGTTCGGGCACTCCCGTTTCGCTGCTGATCGACTACGGCCTGCCCGAGATCGTCGCCGACCGCTTGATCGAAGCCGGTTCAGCCACCATCGAAGCGCTGGCGGACATGACGCCCGAGATGCTCAACCAAGTGGAAGGCATGAACCCCATCGTGCTCGAACAAATTCAGCTCGCCGTCAATAACTACTACTCGCAATTCGAGCAAATGCAAGCCGCCGAGCAGGGCGCCGCAGCGGACGCCGGCGAGCAGGTTTCCGACGGCGAAAGGCGCGCCCCGCAGCCGGGTCCGTTCGTTCTTCCTGGGCTTCCGCTCGAAGGCGCCGAAGAAGAAGATGACGACGAAGAGATCCCGATGGACGATTTTGATACCATTAAGGGGCGCGTGGTGATCCCGGCGCCGCCATCGGCGGAGGCCGAGGATGATTCGGATGCGGAGCGGTTCGACGCTCCTAAGCGCGCCGCAAACCCCGCTGACGACGGCGATGATGAATCCGGCGACGACGAAGCGGAATCGTCGGGCGGCGGCGACACTAAAAATGTAGTCGAGGAAAAAGCCTAATGTAACGAGCAAGTCGTAGGAACGGAGGAAGTTTGGCACGCACAGCGAAGATAAGGATTAACGAGTTAGCCAGAGAACTGGAAGTCAAAGCCAACGCAGTTTTAGACCTGCTGCCCGAGTACGGCGTCAACGATAAGAAGACGCACTCGAGTTCCATTGACGAATCGGTCGCGGAGAAAGTCCGTCAACGCTTGCTTACACAAACTCCATCCGAATCCACGACTCTGCCGGAGCTTGAGTTGCCTCAGCCCCGCCGGCAGTCCCCCGCGCCCGCCAGTCAAACGCCGACTCCTGCGGCGCGCCCCTCGATTCCTATCGGCCGCGGCCGGCAAGGCGGCCCCATCAAGCCGCCGGTGTTGAGGCCGCCGCTGACACGGCCCTCCGCGCCCCCCAGCCCGCCTCTAGGCGGAGGTGCGTCGCAAAGCCAAACCCCGGCGCCCGCCGCCCGACCTGCGCCGCCGCCGAAGGCCCTGACTCCCGCACGTCCGGCGCCGCGAGAGCCCCGCCCCGAACTGCCGCCCGAGCCGGGTTCGGCGCAGTCGGTTCCGAAGATCCCGCGGACCAATCAGGCGCGCCAAGCGCAGCCGATACGCCGCGCCGTGCCGAGCGTGCCCCAGGCCCCGCGGCAAGCGCCCACTCCCGGCGCGCCCCGGCCGCGGCCCGCGCCCTCGGCGCCTCGTTCCGCCGCGGAAGCGCGCGGCGGTTACGGCGGCCGCCCCGGTTCGCCGCCGCAGCGCACTCCGCCCAGCTCGCCCATGCCGCGTCCCGGCCGGCCGGTGACGCCGCCTTCGGTGGGCCGGCCCCAAGGGCGCGGCCCCGGCCAACCCGCTTCGCCCGCCGCTCGTCAGCGCCCGGGCATCGTGCCCGGACAACCGATCTACAACCGTCCTCGCGGCCCTGAAGGCGGAGCCGTGCCCGGCATGCCGACCCAGCGGCCGGGCGGACTCGGCCGACCCGGCGCTCCCGGCCGTCCAGGCCCCGGCGGAGCCGGCAGGCCGGATATGCGCCGCGGCCGACCCGGTCCCGGCGGTCGTCGCCGTGACGTCGAAGCCGAGCGCGAGAGAAAGGTTCTCCAGCGGCCCTCGGCCCGAGCGCCGCAAGCGCCTCCCAAGGCCCAGAACGAAGAGATCGTCATCGGTGACGGCGCCACGGTGAAAGAGCTCGCTGAAAAGCTCGGCATCAAGGCCAACGTGATTATCAAGACCTTGGTCGAGCGCGGGCTGTTCGCCACGATCAATCAAACGCTCGACATGGAGACGATCAAGGATCTGTCTCAATACTTCGGCGCCAAGGTCGAAGAGCTCACCTTCGAGGAAGAGTTCGAGCTCGAAACCGACCTCGCCGAAGACCCGACCCAACTCGAGCCGCGCGCTCCGGTCGTCACCGTCATGGGTCACGTCGACCACGGCAAGACGTCGTTGCTCGACGCCATTCGCGACACCAGCGTCGCCGATCGCGAGGCCGGCGGCATCACACAGGCCATCGGCGCCTCGACGGTCGTTCACGACGGCCGCAAGATCGTCTTCATCGACACCCCGGGCCACGAGGCCTTCACGCGCATGCGCGCCCAAGGCGCCAAGGTCACCGACGTCGTCGTCTTGGTGGTCGCCGCCGACGACGGCGTCATGCCTCAAACGCTGGAAGCGATCGACCACGCCAGGGCGGCGGGAGTCCCGCTGGTCGTTGCGGTCAACAAGATCGACAAGAATAACGCCCAGCCCGATCGCGTCAAGCAGCAGCTCAGCGACCGCGGCCTGATGCCCGAAGAGTGGGGCGGCGAGACGATCTTCGTGAACGTCTCGGCCATCAAGCGCGAGAACATCGACTCGCTGCTCGAGATGGTGTTGCTTGTGGCGGATCTGCGCGAGCTCAAGGCGAATCCCAACCGTCTGGCCTCGGGAACCGTGCTGGAAGCCAAGCTCGACCGCGGCCAGGGCCCGGTCGCGACGGTCATCGTCCAAAACGGCACTCTGCGCACCGGCGATTACTTTCTCGTCGGTTCGGTCTTCGGGCGCGTTCGCGCCATGCTCGACGACAAGGGCAAACAGCTCACCGAGGCCGGCCCGTCCACGCCGGTTCTCGTGTTGGGCCTCGAGGATACGCCGCAGCCCGGCGATCAGCTCGTCGTCACCAATGACATCGACAAGGCTCGCAAGATCGTCGAGTTCCGCGAAGAGAAAGAGCGTCAAGAGCAGATGTCGAAGACGTCTCGCCTCTCGCTCGAGCAATTCCAAGAGAGCCTTAAACGCGGCGAAATCAAGGAATTGCCGATCGTTTTGAAAGCGGATGTTCAAGGCTCGCTCGACGTCCTCGAAGATACGCTTCGCAAGCTCCGAAACGACAAGGTGCAGTTGCAGGTCCTGCGCGCCGGCGTCGGCGCCGTCTCCGAGTCCGACGTGCTGTTCGCCATGGCCTCCAATGCCATCATCGTCGGGTTCAACGTTCGCCCTGAGCGCAGCGCCGCGGTGCTCGCCGAGCGCGAGAAGATCGAGATCCGCCTGCACACCGTCATCTACGAGCTGCAAGACGAGCTCAAGAAGGCGCTCGCCGGATTGCTCGCCCCGGTCATCAAGGAAACCTTCGAGGGCCGCGCGGTCGTGCAAGAGGCCTTCCGCGTCACCAAGCTCGGAACCGTGGCCGGCTGCCTGCTCGAAGAAGGCAAGGCCTCGAGCTCGAGCAAGGCCCGCCTGTTGCGCGACAACATCGTGGTCTACACCGGCAAGGTCGCCTCGCTCCGCCGCTTCAAGGACGACGTCAGCGAAGTCCGCGCCGGTCAGGAATGCGGCATCCTGTTGCACAACTACAACGACATCAAGCAAGGCGACGTGATCGAGTTGTTCCAGACCGTCGAGGTGGCGCAGGAGTTGGAGCTGTAGTTGGCCGCGGTCGGTCTGCTTACCCTCGAAATCACGCTCGAAGACGCGCACTCGCTCAAAGACAAGCGCCAGGTCGTGCGGTCGCTCAAAGACCGCTTGAAGGCGCGTTTCAACGTCTCGGTCGCTGAAGTCGGCTACCATGACGTGTGGCAACGCGCGGCCGTCGCGGTCGCGGCGGTCGGCGTCGACCGGGTCAGCGTCGAAGCGACGTTGACCAAGGCGGAAGATTTCGCCGCGGACCTGCTGGGCGGCGAATTGACCGCCTCGAACATTGAGTTTCTCTAGCCGCCCCGCCGCACATGAGCATCCGCCGATCCAGAGCCGCCGAGCAGATCCGACGCGAGTTGACCGAGATTCTTTTCGAGCGGCGTGACGCCGATCTGCCTTCGGTTTACCTCGATAAGGTCGAGCTGGCGCCCGATTTCAGCTTTGCGCGGGTGCTCGTCCAACCCGCCGACCCCTCGGCGCAGCCCAAGGACGACGCGGAGCTGGTCCGCCCCTTGCAGAAGATCGAGCCCGCACTGCGTGGAGAGATCGCGCGCCGCATGCAGTTGCGCAAGGTCCCGCATTTCGTGTTCACTTTCGACCGCGGCCAAAGGAACGCCCGGCGCATCGAGGAACTGCTCGATCAGGCCAAGAAGCGCTCGAAGTGGACCGGCGAATTGATTGTTCTGCTGCTGCTGGGCGTCGCGGCGCTGCGCGCGGCCGACGCGCCGCCCAAGCTGGAGCGCTACGAAGCCTCCGCGACGATCATGGGCAGCGAGTTTCATCTCGCCCTTTACGGCAAGGATCTCAAGCTGCTCGGTCCGGTCGCCTACGCGGCGTTCGACGAGGCGCGACGCGTCGATGACCTGATCAGCAATTACAAGCCCGACAGCGAATTGAGCCGCCTCAACGACAGGGCGGGCGCCGCAGACGTGGTCGTCGGCGATGAGCTGTTCGACCTGCTCGCGCGCTGTTTCGACTACAGCCGCCGCAGCGACGGCGCCTTCGACCCGACCGTGGGCAAGCTGATGAAGATCTGGGGATTCTATAAGGGCTCGGGGAAGCTGCCCGGCGCCCTCGCGCTTCACAACGCGCTCGAGGATGTCGGCTATCGGCGCGTCACAATGAATGCGGTCGCCCACACCATTCGGTTCGAGGTCGCTGGGATCGAGATCGACCCCGGCGGCTTCGGCAAGGGCTATGCGGTCGAGCGAGTCGTGACCTTGCTGCGGAAATACAAGATACCGGCGGCGATGGTCAGCGCGGGCTCGAGCAGCCTCTACGGCTTGGGCGCTCCGCCCGCCGAGCCCCGCGGCTGGAAAGCGCTGATTCGCGACCCCAAGGACGCCGCCAAGACCGTCGCAACGGTATTTCTCAAGGACCAATCTTTGTCCACATCCGGGTCCTACGAGAAGTTCTTCGACGTCGACGGGGTGACCTACAGCCACATCATGGACCCGCGGACCGGCATGCCCGCCAAAGGAACCCTGGCGGTCTCGGTCGTGGCGGATTCGCCGTTCGACAGCGAGGTCTGGACCACCGCTCTATTTGTCAACGGCGAGAGCTGGGCTCGCAAAAACGCTCCCCAAGACCTGCGCATCCTATTCTGCTCCGAGGGTCGCCCCTGCGGCTGGCGGTCAGGCGAGCCGGCTGCGGCCCAATGAGAAAGGGCGGCCCTTGCGAGCCGCCCTGTGTCGTCCTGTCTGGTTGTTGATTGCAGTCTAGCTGGCGGCCGCGGCGACAACCGAGCCCATTCTGCTGAAGATCGTCGAGATGCTGGTGGAAATTCCGGGCAGCAGCGCGCCGGCGGCGACGGCGATGAAGCCGGCCAACAGAGCGTACTCGACCATGTCCTGGCCCTTTTCGTCGTTAACGAGCCGAATGAAAAGCTGTTGAATCTTCGTCATGTTGTTTGTCCTCTCCCTCTTGTCTGTAATCGAGTCTTTGGTCTCTCGCGGCTCCTCACCGCGTCAACCTTACGCCCCAATCATGCAGGAGTCCTGAGAAACCCGGCTATGGGATACTAGTACCTTTTTTTCTAAGGGATATTACAGTATGCCGCCGTAAGTGGTGGGTAATACTACCTACCGCACGGGAGCGCCTAAGAGACTCAAAAGGCGGGAGTTAGTCTGCGCTTGAGAGAGGCAAAACCGCATTCGCCCCGGTGTCCGCAGCCTGCGGTCCGCGGAAGAAATCGAAAGCCGACACCTTGTGCACGCACGACACGGTGCACATCGGCGCGCACCCTTTTTCCAGCCGGTAGGCGTCGCGCACATCGTCGACGGTGTACTCGGCCAGCGGCGTCCCAGGCAGGCCGCGCTGCTGGGAGCAGTAGTGGACCAGGCCGTCCTCGCAGACATACAGGTAGCGCGCCCCGGCCCTGCAGCGCCAATCGTTGGGCTTGCCGGCGGCGATATTTTCCTGAAAGAAGTCGAGCCGCGCGTAGGAGCGCTTGCTGAGCGCCTTGATGCGGTCCCAGACCTCGCGCTCCTTGGGGGTAAGAGGCTTGAGCTGACCGTCGCCGTCGTGAATGATTCCCACCGTCGAGGTAAAGCCCAGCTCGATCGCTCGCCTGGCGATCACGTAGGCGTCCTCGGGATTTTCAATCCCGCCGCCGACCACCGAATTGACGTTCACCTCGAAGTCGGCGTGTTCGGCCATCCACGCGAGCTTCTTATCGAGCACCTTGAGGCTCTTTTTGGAGATCTCGTCGGGAGTGACGTTGTCGATCGAGATCTGCACGTACTCGAGCCCGGCGTCATTGAGCCGCTTGATCCGGTCCGGAACCATGAAATACCCGTTGGTGATCAAGCTGGCGATCACGCCCCGTTCGCGGACGTGACGCAGCAGGTCGTCGAGTTCCGGGTGCAGCAGCGGCTCCCCGCCGCTCATGGTGATGATCGAAACCCCCAGGTCGGCCAGCTTGTCGACGCGGCGCTTCAATTCGTCCAACGGGACCGGCGCCGAGACGTGGTCGTACTCGTTGCAATAGGCGCAGGCGATATTGCACCGCCGCGTCGGGATCATCTGGGCCAGGACGGGGCGGTCCGTGTCGGTCAATCCGCGCCACAGCATGCGCGCTTCGCGCAGCTTACGATGGGCGTGCAGGCGGGCTCGACGGGCGCGGGTCGACGGATCAACAGCCATGGCGACGAGGCGCGGACGGCCGCGCGTAAGTCTCCAGTATAGCGATCCTTACGACGATTTCGACCGCTTCGGCTTCGCCGACGTCGGGCTCAGGCGCCGGCGCTGAAATGTTGCAGGGCGCGTCCAATGGACTCCGGGCCCTCGCTCACTTCGTAATATCCGTTTACGCCCAACGCCATCAAATCGTAGTAGCTGCCGAAATCGCTGCAGTCGACGGCGACCAGCACGGGGCGGCCGTGGATCGCGTTGGCGGCGCGCATGACCACATCGGCCGCCGGAGCGCCGTTGGGCGGCGAGTAGATGAGCAAGGGAGCCTTGCGATGCTGGCGCAAGATCGAATCCAGAGCCTGTGAGTCCGCGGGCTGCAGCCGAAAGCCGCGGCGCCGCAGCCAGCGGAGCGTGTCGGCGAAAGCGCCGTTTTTTGGGGGGGTGAGGACGATTACATCGGGCGTCGTCATGCTGTACATCAACCTATAGAACGAAAGTTTGGACCGCACCACGAGGAAAACGCCTTAGGCGCCACCGGCAATTTCCTTAGCTGCGGTGTTGGTGACAATGGGGGTCGGTCTCGTGTTACAAGAGCGAAGGCCGTTTCGGCTATCTTTGGAACACTGTTGTCTCGACGCGGTCGGCTGCGAAACTACGCGGAGTACATTCCCGCGTGGATGGCGGTCCAGGCGCTCTGCTGGGCCCCGCTGCCGCTCGCCCGGCCGCTGGCCCGCGCGTTGGCCAACATCGCCCACGCTTGCGTGCCGCGCTGGCGCAACGTCGCGCGCCAAAACATCGAGGCGGTCTTCCCCGCCCTCGATGAGCACGCCCGCGAACGGCTGGAGCGCGGCTGCTACGAGACGTTGGGCCGCAATCTGTTGGCGTTCTCCCGCCTGCCGCGCCTCACCCCCGCCAATATCGGCCAATGGATCGAATACGAGGGCTTCGAACACTACGAGGACGCCGTAAAGCGCGGCAAAGGAGTGATCTTTCTTACCGCCCACCTCGGCGCATGGGAGCTCAGTTCGGCGGCGCACGCCCTGTTCGGCAATCCCATGGACGTCATGGTGCGGCCGCTCGACAACCCCTTGCTCCAGCGCTTCGTCGACCGCCGCCGCCGCTTGTTCGGCAACCGCACGATCAACAAGTTCGATTCCGCCAGAAGCGCGCTGACGGCGTTGCGCGCCAACCGCGCCGTCGGCATCTTGGCGGATCAAAACGCGGCCGGCGACGACGGCGTTTTCGTGAAGTTTTTCGGCCGCACGGCGAGCGCCACCAAGGGAGTGGCGCAACTGGCGGCGCGTACCGGCGCGCAAGTGATCCCCGGCTTCGCGCTATGGAACGGCGCAACCGGGCGTTACGTCTTGAAGTTTCATACGCCTTTGAAAATGGCGGACACGGGCGACCGGGCGGCGGATCTGATCGAAAATACGCAGCGCTGCCAAACGCTGCTCGAAAGCATGATTCGCAGCTACCCGGAACAGTGGCTCTGGATTCATCGTCGCTGGAAAACACAGCCCCGCGGGGAGGGACAGTCTTATTCCGGATAGCTTTTTGGCTTATTCCGGATAGCTTTTTGGGCGTTCACCGGCTTGGCCGGGCATAGGCGCCATGCGACGCTATACTGACAGAGCGTAATGCGTCCGTGGCACACGGGCGCGGGAGAAGTCGTGAAGCGGTTTCAACTCGTGGCGATCAGAAAACTTATCCTTCCGGCGTTGATTGCGGGTGTTTTGGCGGGCAATGCGCTCGGAGCGCAGGCAACGCCGGCCAAGCAGGGTCAGACGGCGCCGGCCGACCATAAGGTCGACCGCAGCGAAGCCTACTACCGCTTCTCGGTCGCTCACCTCTACCATCGCTTGGCGCTGCAATTCGCGCGCCAAGAATATGTGGACCGCGCCATCGAGGAATACAAGGCCGCCATGGCCGCCGACCCGACCTCGGACTATATCCCAGAGCAACTGATCGAGCTCTACGCCGCCAGCAACCGCCTCGAAGACGCCATTAAGCTGGCGAACGAAGTCACCGCTCGCGACCCCAACAGCTTCGGCATTCACAAACTGCTGGGAGACATCTATCGCAGCTACGCCTACGATCGCCGCCGCGGTCTCGACAGCGACATGGCGAACAGCTCCATCGCGGAGTACGAGAAGGCCAATAAGCTCAACCCGCAGGACGAAGAGGTTTCAATCGCGCTGGGCGGCCTCTACCTCGATACCGGCAGCCCCGACAAGGCCAAAGCGCAGTTCGAACACGCGCTCGAGGTCAAGCCGAACGATCCGCGCGCGCTCGCGGGACTCGCGCAATATTTCGTGAAAGCCGGCGACGGCGCGGGCGCGATCGACGCGCTCGAGAAAGTGATCAAGGCCGCCGGGCCGCAACAGACGTACTTGGAGCAGCTCGCGGCGGTCTACTCCGACCAAGGACGCTTCGACGACGCCGCCGATACCTACAAAGCCTTGCTCGATCAAGCGGAGGAAGGCGAGGCGGGCAACACGCTCCGGTACCGCGAGATGCTGGCCGAGAGTTTGGTTCGCGGCGGCAAGCTCGACGAGGGGCGCGAACAGTATCAGCAACTCGCCGAGCTGCTGCCGCGCAACGCGCTCTATCAACTTCGCCTTTCTCAAATCGCTCGCCAGCGCCGGCGCTTCGACGAAGCCTGGGAGCGTCTCAAAGAGGCGCAAAAGCTTTCGCCCGACGACCTCGATATCAAATACAACACCGTGTTGCTGCTCGACGCCGAGGGTCGTCTCGATGAAGCCATCCAAGGCTTGCAGCAGATCCTGACCGATACGGCCCAGGAAGAGTACGACTCGGCGCAACAGGCGAACCGCCAAGTCTTCCTCGAGAATCTGGCCGGGCTGCAGCGCCGCCAAGACAAGTTCGACGACGCGCGCGAGACCTACGCCCGGATCGCCAAGCTCAACCCCGAGACCGCGCCGCGAGTCGATCTGCTGACGGTCGACACCTATCGCGCACAGCATGAGTTCGAGCGCGCTCTCGAGGAGTCCTCCAAGGCCGTCAAAGAGCACCCCGACGACTATCCGCTCGCATTGCAACGCGCCAACCTATTGTCCGAAACCGGCAACGCCAAAAGCGCCGACAGCCTGTTACGCGGACTGCTGAAGGACGAACCTTCCGACATCGACATCTATCTCTCGATCGCCCAGACCTGGCAGAAGGGCAAAGACTACGACAAGGCCGTCAAGGCCCTCGACGAAGCGAGCAAGCTCGCCGACACGAAAGAGGCGAAGGTGGCGGTGCTGTTCAGCCGCGGCTCGATCCTGGAGCGCTTCCAGCGGATCGACGAATCCGAAGCGGCCTTCCGCAAGCTTCTCGAGATCGACCCGGACAACTCGTCCACCTTGAATTACCTCGGCTACATGTTGGCCGACCAAGGCACGAAGCTCGACGAAGCGTACGACATGATTCAGCGCGCCCTCGACCTCGAGCCCGAAAACGGCGCCTACCTCGACAGCCTCGGCTGGGTCTATTACCAGCAAGACAAGCTGGAGTTGGCGAAGCGCTATCTCGAGCGCTCACTGGAGCGCTACGGCAACGACCCGGTCGTGCTCAGCCATCTCGGCGACGTCTACTTCAAGCTGGGTGAAACCGAGCAGGCCAAAAAGCACTGGAAGATGGGCCTGGAAGAGTGGGCCAAGAGCCCGGTCGCGGATCGCGACGACCAAGAGGTCGCCGACCTGCGCGCCAAGCTGACGAAGTTGGGCGCGGAAGTGACGCAGGCTGAAAAGAAGCAGGAAGCGGCGAAGCCCTAATTGCGGGCGTCGCCTTCACGAAGATCAGGAACGCGAAGATCCGGAAAGCGAGCCCGCGCCGTTGACCTTGTGATCCGGCGCCGGTTTTGTTTCGCTCCAGTCCGCGCTGCCGCCGACCAAGTATTCGTCAAAATCGGCGCGGCTATGCAAGACGACGCCGCGACCGGTCCGGCCCATGGGATCGCAGATCTCGATTTCCGATCCGACGTCGATTTTTTCGCGAGCGCGGACTTCGAAGCCGCCGGCTGAAACGTTGATCAAGTGCGTGTCAATGGTTCGGATCTCGCCCGACGGGTCGGCCCAGCGGACCTCCACCACGCCGTGGCCGGGCAGCCGGCTCTCCATGCGCCGTTCGTCGGACTTCTTTTTCGAGCCGCCGAGCCAAGTCGAGAGCCCCTTCCAAGAACCTTTCAGGCGTCCGGCCATGCACTCTCATTCTTAGGTCGACCTACGACTCGCGGCAATAAGGTGAACCCCGTAGGAACCGTGGGAAGGGAGCTTCCGGATTTCGCTAAACTTGGCATCTGAAGCCGGCGACCGCGTCGCCGCAACGGCTTCTTCGCCCCGATGCGTCTCATCCTGCTTGTCGCTCTGTGTGCGGCGCCCGTCCTTGCCGATTGTCTGGTCGTCCGCGTCTTCGACCCCGACCGCTTGCCGGTAGCGGGCGCGACCGCCGCCGCCGGCTCACAAACGGCGACATCCAACGATCGCGGAGAGGCCCGCTTGTGCGCCGACGATCTGCGCAACGTCACGGTTCGCGCCAAGGGTTTTCGCGAGCTTCGCCTGCATCCCGCCGCCGACGCATCCAGCGTGACGGCCCATCTCGAGATCGAGCGACGCGTCGAGTCCGCGGTGGTCGTGACGGGCGTGATCGAGCCGACCGAGTTGGACGAAGTCGACCGCACGATCGAGGTCCTGCCGGTCAGCGAGCCCGATGTCCCGGCCTGGTCGTTCGCCGACGTTCTCAAGCAGGATTCGTCCGTCCATCTGCGGGAACGCGGGCCCGACGGGACGCAGGCCGACCTGTCGATTCGCGGGTCGTCGTTTGACCAGGTGCTGGTGCTGGTGAACGGCGTCCGCGTAAACGACGCACAGACCGGACATCACACGATGGATCTGCCGCTGCCGTTCGAGGCGGTCGAACAGGTCGAGGTGCTGCACGGCTCGGGCGCGACGCTGTACGGTTCCGACGCGATCGGCGGCGTGATCAATTTCGTCACGAAGAAACCCGAGGGGCGCGAGCTGCGCTTGATGGGCGGCTTCGGCGATTTCGGCTGGAATCGGCTCGCGGCGAGCGGCGGCTTCACCAAAGGCGTCTGGTCGCAGTCGCTGTCGGTCGCGCGCGATTTCTCCACCGGCTTCGCGCCGGGCCGCGATTTTCGCAACCTGGCGTTCTCGAGCGAATCCTACTTCGACACGTCCAAGGGCTCGACCAGCATCTTGGTCTCGGCGAACGATCGGCCGTTCGGCGCGAACGGCTTCTACGGCGATTGGGACTCGTGGGAGAAAACCGGGACCAAGCTCGTCTCGGCCAGCCAGACGCTCGGCCGCGCCGGCGGCGTGCAGCATCGCTTCAACTTCACCTATCGCCGGCACAACGACAACTTCATCCTCTGCAAATTCGGCTGCGTCTTCGGCGATGTTCTCTTCGCCCCGAAAGATTTCCAGAACCTGCATCAAACGGAGAACTACCAGGGCTCGTATACCGCCGGAGGCTCCCTCGCCGACCGCATCGACTGGTCGGCCGGCGGGCAATACCTCTCCGAGGGCATCGACAGCACCGTCGCCGGCCAGCGCCGCCGCGAGCGCACAGCCGTGTACGCCATGCTCAATCTGCGGCCGACGGAACGGCTGACCCTATCAGCCGGCGTTCGCGAAGAGGCCTGGCGGCGCTGGCGGGCCGAGACGAGCCCGATGGTGTCGGCCGGCTACAGGCTGGCCGGCGGCTTCAAGCTGCGCGCGCAGGCGGCGTCGGCGTTTCGCGTGCCGACTTATACGGACCTGTACCACGAGGATCCGGGCAACATCGGCAACCCCAACCTGCTGCCCGAGACCGCCTGGAACTACGAAGCCGGCGCGGACTGGTATTCGAACCGCGGCTTGCGGGTTTCGGCCACCTGGTTCCGGCGCAGCGAAGACAACACGATCGACTGGGTGCGCGACGCCGGATCGAGCGTCTTCGAGGCGCGCAACTTTCAACAGCTCGATTTCAACGGCGTCGAGCTGCAAGCGCGCCAACGCTGGCGAGCGGGCGAAGCATGGGTCAATTACACAGCGCTGCGAGCGACGAGGCGTCTGCCGGAAAACGCGGTCTCGCGCTACGTGTTCAACTTCCCTCTCAACCAAACGACCGTCGGCTATCGCGGCCACATCGGGGGCCTGCTGCTCAAAACCGAGATCGGCGCCTACAACCGCACGTGGCAATCCACGCGTGCTCTGTGGGACGTCTCGATCGGGCGCGACGGCGGCAAGTGGCGGCCGTTCATTCAGGCCACGAACCTGCTGAACACGTCGCACGAAGCGTTCCAAGGCTTGTCGCAACCCGGCCGCTGGATTCGCGGCGGCGTCCAAGTGCAGGTTTTCTAGCAGTCCTGCTGGGTGAAAGGGGAGCGGCGGACCCCTTCGTCTTCGAGCAGTTCGTTTGGCCCCACGACCGTCCGCCCTCACGCTCATTGTCACGGGCAAGTTGGACGGGAGAAGCCGACTACCCCTGGTCGAACGCGGCAACCCGCCTGATCCCGCTTTATTCGAGTTGGCGGCGATACGCGGCTTCGTCGAAGTGTCCCCTTGATTCGGCGATCAGATTGTCCGCGCCGATCGTCCATTCCTCGTAGCCGCTAATTCGAACGGATTTCCCGGAGCCGCCGGCGCCGCTATCCGTCCCTGTCAATGTCCAGTGGTAGGTGATGTTTTGAGCATCGATGTTGAGCCGATCCATCGCCACGACCAGGTCCGGGAAGGCCGTCATGAATGACTGGGCGGCCTGAGCGATGGCCTGCCGTCCTATCGACGGATCGCCGTCATTGATCCTTAGCGACCCTGTTTCAGAGTAAAACGACGCGACTTTCGCGGCGTCTTGGCTGCACCACGCGGAGGTGTACCGCGTTGCGAGCTCTTTCAACTTGTCGGCGTCCATTGTTTGCACTCGAGCCGTTTCCCTCAGGCCCCTTCCTGGGCCTGTTACAAGCGAGAGCGCCTGGCGCCGCTCAGCTTGCGACGGCTAGAGTCTTGCCTTTGACCAGAGACTCGATGTCCTTTTGGGAGAATTCGGCTTCCTCGAGCACTTGGACGCTGTCGGCGCCGATCTCGGGCGGGGACATGTGCACCCCGCCCGGGGTGGCGCTCAGCTTCGGGTAGGCGCCGAGCAGCGGCACCGGTCCTTCCGGACCCTTGACCGGCGCGACGGTTTCGCGCTCGATCAGGTGCTCGTCGTGCGCTACGTCCGACACGTTGCGCACTTCGGTCACGCAGACCGGCTTGCCCTCGAACAGCTCCATCCACTCGCGCACTTCCTTGCGCTGGAAGGCGCGCGTGAGCTCGGCCACCACCACCTGCTGGCGGTCGCCGTCGGCGAATTGATCTTCGATCAGATCCGCGCGGTCCAATACCTTGCAAAGCTCGGCCCAATGCTGCGGATGCAGCGCGCCGACCGCCAGCCAACGGCTGTTGCGAGCCGGGTAGACGTTATAGCAAGCGTATTGGCCGAACAGCGGCTCCTGGCCGTAGCGAGGCTTGCGCCGCGTGGCGCCGTAGTCGGCCATCGGCAGGGCGAGCAGGCCGATCAAGCCGTCGAACGTCGAGACGTCGACGATCTGGCCTTGGCCGCTGGATTGCCGCACGTGCAGCGCGATCAGCACGCCGATCACCGCCGGCAGTGCGCCGCCCGCGAACTCGGCGAGTTGGATGCCCGGCACCGACGGCATGCCGCTGTCGCCGCCGAGCAACTCGAGCGCCCCCGCCAGAGCCATGTAGTTCAGCTCGCTGGCCGCCCGGCCCGCATAAGCGCCGGTCAGGCCATAGCCGCTGATCGCGGCGTAAATCAGCTCGGGATTAGCCTTGGTCAGCGGCTTTCCGCCGATTTCGTTTCGTCCCGGCGAGCCGACCGACTCGATGACCACGTCGACCGATTCGGCGAGCTTGAGCACCGCGTCCCGGCCCTTTTTCGACGTTAGATCCAGCGCCAAGCTCTTCTTGCCGCGATTGAGCATGCGGAATTCCGCGCCTACGCCGTCCATGAGCGGCTCAGCCGAGCGGCCCGGGTCGCCTTCCGGCGGTTCGACCTTGATGACGCGGGCGCCGAAGCTCGCGAAAATCATTCCCGCCGCCTGACCGGCGACGCTCGACGCCAATTCGAGCACCGTGACATCTTGCAGCGGCCCTAAGCCGGCGGCGCGCACTGATCGCTTCGGCTTCGGCGCCTGAGGGGTGTTGATCGCCGCTTGTCGGCCTTTGCGCACGGCCTTGGCCGGAAGCGGCAGGCGCGAAGTCTTTTTCGGAGCCGGTTTTTGGGGGGGCTTGACCGCCTCGACGGCAGCCGCCGGCTTCGCCGCCTTCTCCTTGGCCGGCTTCGGGGCCTGCTTCGGCTTGGCGGCGGGCTTCTTCGGCGCTTTCGCAGCGGCCTTCTTCACGGCCTTCTTCGCGCTCTTGGCGCTGGATTCCTTCGTCGCGGCGGCCTTCGAAGCGGCTTTCTTCGCCGGCTGCTTGGGCGCGGCTTTTTTGGCTGCGGCCGATTTTACCTTCGGCTTGCTCTTCTTCGCCATTTTTTGCTTTTTCACCAGGGCCGCGGCGCGCCCAAGAATACAGCGGGGCGCCCTCCGACGAAGAGGCCCCTGCCGGCCCCTCGGAGCGCTCCGAATTGAACCACAGCTTAGCGAATTTGTACCTGTTTTGACATGCCCAAACCTAAAAAAATGTCGCAAGAAGTCCTGTCAAAGGCCCTCAGATCGCAGGACTTACGTGAATAATGCGGAGAAAGCTCCCCCGCCGAGGGTGTCTCGAGACCGACCGGCGTGCATGCTATGATCGCGTGCAAACCTTCCTAGCCTCGCATGATGACCCGCAGACGCCCCGTTCTCGCCGTTCTCACGCTGCTCGCCTTCTGTGGACTGTTATCGTTTGCAGCCGCGGCGCCCGAGTCCCTGCCGCTGCTCCGCGATGATGTCTCATGGGCGTCGAACTGGTCCTCGGAGTGGCGGCTGGAGAAGGGCCAAGTCATTGAAATCTATGTAGGTTTCCAAGACCCGAGCGCCCTGCCGGCCAACGCCCGCGGACAGGTCCGCTGGAGCGGCCCTCGCCTCGGCCGGCGGCGATTGGTCGAAGAGCCTGCACGCCCTCGACCCGGACGTCTACCTCGTGTATCGCGCGCCTGAGACAGGCGTCTATCGTCTCGATCTGTCAGACGACGCTACCCGCGCTCCGCTCAAAATCGACTATCACCGTGACGCCGGCCTCGCCCCGCTGTCGACCCCGCCCGCCGGCGGCGTCGCGCCGGGCGCCGCGCGCCTAAAAGTCGAGCTGCGGCCGCTCGAGTCGGCGCGGCAAGGCGACATCCTGCTCGAGACCGAGCCCAATTCGACGTACGAGCAAGCGGTCGAGATCCCCTTCGAGGCCGGCGATCAGGACCAGGTCATCCGCGTCATCGGGTCGGCGGACGAGCTCGAATACTTCGACAACCCCGCCGCCGGCGATTCGCCCGACGACTGGTACAAATTCGTCTATCGCGGCGCTAAGGCCAAGATTCTATTGGCCAATCTGCAACTAGCCGAGCCTGTTGTCAGCGCCCGCATCCGCGTCTACAAGCCCGGCGCGCCGACCGCCGAGGAGTTGGCGCCGCGCGAGCCTCCCAAACGCGAAGATTTCGGCAACGCGAACCCGGTGCCGTACGTGCACCCGCCGGCCGAGGTCATCGACGGCCCCGAGCCGATCTACACCTACTACGACGGCCGCGACATCAACGAGCGCATCCACCAGCAGGACGACAACTTCCGCTCGTTCGTGACCCGGCGGCTGCACCCGGGGGGCACGTATTACCTCAGGGTCGAGGCCAATCAGCCGGGGTACGAACTGGAGCTGAGGGTAGTCGACGCGGCGCCCTTCAGCGACCCGCACGACGCTGTCAAGCGTTCTGTTTACTATCACTTAGCCGAGATTGACGCCTGGCTGATCCACCGCCCGCGTAATATCGCGGTTCACCGCCGCGCGCGCGACGGCTCGAGCCTGTTCGGCGAGGCGTGCATGAGCTGCCACACCCAGTCCGGCGTCTGGGGCGTCGCGGACGCCTTCCGCAACGGCTACCGCCCCGACGGCGCCGTGCAAAATCAGCGCCGCCTCATTAACACGATGTACGAGAGCCTGCGGCCGACGGTGAAGCTCGAGGACGCCGCCGCGAACACCTCGCTCGCGCCCAATGACCTTGGCGACGCCCCGGCGGGAAGCCGCGTAGCGGGCCGCAACATCGTGCTCCACGAGCGGACGTTCGAGCCCAAGCGGCTGCAATCGCATCAGCAGCGGCGCACCGCGAATTACGTTCTGCAGACGGCCGATCCCAAGGGCATCAACGCGGCCGGCAAGGGCTCGAACTTCGGGCCGAACGTTGTGTTCAAGTTTGCGGCGGAGATCCTCAGTCGCGCTTGGCTTGATACGGGCAACTCCAAGTATTTCATTGGATTGGAGGATAAGGCCCACCGAATTGTTAAAACCAGCGAAGACCAGCTCAAGGTCGTCGACGACCTCGGCCACCGGATCGAGTTCTTCTACGATTTGTTCCCGAAGCGCGACGAATACTTGTCGACGGTCGCGCGGCTGAGCGACAACGATCCGCAGCGGCTCGAGGCGGCGGGAATGTTCTACGACGAGTTCGGGGCCCTGGTCGCGAGGGACGTGAAGCACCTGCTGACGCTGCAACAGGACAGCGGCGGCTGGGGCTTCGATTTGGGCGTCAAGGACGGCGCTACCTGGAAGCGGCTCGACGAGAAGCCGGACGCAGCACCTACCGCCGTCGCGCTGATTGGTCTGCGCGCCGCCGGCTACGGCCCCGACGACCTGCCGGTCAAGCGCGCCGTTGATTGGCTGCTGGCCAACCAGTTCGACTACGGCCTGTGGAACGAGGCCGCGCAGACCGGCTTCGTGACCAACGCCTACGTGATCCGCGCGCTCAGCCGGCTCTTCCCTGGGGACGCCAAGCCGTTCGAGCGCAGGGACTTCGAGCCGCGGCCGGGCGAGACCTTCCTCGCCGAGCTTTCGCGCGTGCGGCGGCTTCAGACCACCGCGCGCGCCGACTTCGCCGACCTCATGACCGCCGCGACCGCCAGCGAACATCCGCAGATTCGCTACTACGGCTACCTCGGCCTCGGCGGCACGACCGTCCGGCCGCACGGCGCGCCCGAGATGTCGCAGTCCGATGAGACAGCCGCCGTTCAGGCGCTCATTCGCGGGCTCGGCGACGCGGTCAAGACGTGCCGCGAGGCTGCGTTCTGGTCGCTGCGGCAGTTTCTGCTCAACGACGTCGGCTGGAAGGAGGCGCTCGAAGCCTACCGCACGGGCGACGCCCGCACGCGGCAGTCCGTGATGCAGGCGCTGGTCACGCGCGCCGACCTCGACGGGCCGGGCGCGAGCGTCGCTCCCGAGGAGCTGGCTCAGGTTTTGGCCGCCGCGATGAATGACCCGCATCCCGGCGTACGAGCGTATGCCATGAAGGCGGCGTGGCGCTGGTGGGTGTGGAACCCAGGCGTGCGCGACACGCTCAACGCCGCCTGGGTCGACCGGCTCACGCGGCCCGAGCCCAACGCCGAGGCCGAGACGGCGCTACGCTACTCGACCGCTTCGATGCTGATCGTCAACGGCCAGATCGCCAACCAGACCGGCGGCGACAACTCCGACCAGCAGTATCCCGAGCTCGCCGAGCTGTATCGCCTGATCGACAAGCGGCGGCATTCGGCGTCGCCCGCCGACGCGCTGCGTCTCGACCGCCGCCTCACCGCCGTGGCGGCGACGCACTTCCAGGAGCGCGGCAGCGACGGCGGCCCGGGGCAGATGGGCTACTCGACCAAGGGCGCCAGCGACGTGCTGGGCGATGCGGTCCTGGCGGTCTACCGGTCGGACGAAGACTCGCCCATCCCGTCGAAGAACATCCCGTGGAAGAAGATCGCGCTCGAGGGCGCGGCCAACGTCAACCACCCCGAGCTGCAAGCGACGCTGCTCGATCTGCTCCAGACGGGCGACCTCGACATGGTGGCGGTCGCGTCGCGGGCGCTGTCGAACCCACAGGCGCTGGCGCTGCCCGCGCGCGCCGCGACGCTGCGTCCGCTGCTTGCTAAAGTCGAAGCGTTTTTGGCGCAGGGCCGACAGGAAGACGCCGAGGCGCTGACAAACTTTCTTTCGCGGGTGAAGTGGAATTTTGACGGCGTCAGCGAGGCCGAGGAGCGGGCGTTCTATCGCCTGCTCGCGCCAGCCGACGCCGCGCACCCGCGGCCAAGCACATCGACGCGGAAGCCGCGGCTGTGTTGCGCGGCAAGATCTTGGGCGAGAATCGGACGCTCCAGCGTGAGACGGCTTTCAAGTTGACCGACCAAGGCGACGCGGCCTTTTGGCTGCCTTCCACCGAGTGGATGCTGTCGTGGGAGAAGGGCGGCTTGCAGGGGCAAACGGCCGTCGAAGGCGCGACCGAAGCCGAGGATCTCGAAGTGGTCGAGCTGACATTCGGGCGCACGACTGAGCAGATCGTCCCCGACGGGCTCACCAGCAAGAACACGATCCTGTGGTGGCGCGAGGGAGTGCCCGGCGCGAAGCTGACGTTCGCCGTCGACGCGCCCGAGGCCGGCGCCTTCGAGCTGATCTCGGCGTTCCTCTACGACCGCGACATGGGCATCGTCGAATTTGAGCTCAACGGCGAGTCGATCGGCCAGCGATCGGACTTCTACAGCGCGGACCTGAAGGCCAGCGGCCCGACGTCGCTCGGCGTTCACGAGTTCAAGCAGGGGCGCAACCTGCTGACGGTGAAGATGCTCGGGTCGAACCCGGACGCCGAGCCGAATCACATTTTCGGCATCGACTATGTGAAGCTCGAACCGGACGACGGCAAAGGCTCGCTGTTCACCAAGAACGCGCAGGGCGTCGACGTCATCGACCCGATCGTCGAGGCCAAGGACGAAGTCGTGCGCATGTTCACGAGCTGGTTCGACGCCTCGAAGCCCGAGGAGCAGCGTACGCTCGCCATCAATCTCGCGAATAAGACGGCGCTGCGACGCAATCCCGAAGTGCGCAAGGCGCTGGCGGACTATGTCGACAAGGAGCCCGTGCCGCAACTCCAGACGCGCATCCAAAACATCCTCAACTCCGATGACGAAGTTTACGGCGCGCAACTCGTCAAACTGATCGACGAGCAGAAAGAGACGCTGAAGGGCACGGAGATCCGCAAGATCGGGACGTCCGACGACTGGATCAAAGATATTCTGCGCTTCCGCGATTACGTCTTCGCGGAAATGACGAAGATCAATCCCAATGACAACCGCGCTTGTATTTCATGCCACGGCGTGCCGGGCCGTGTGCCGACGCTGTATTTGAATCCGCCCGACGCGGCCGGTTATATTCCGCCGGAGGATTTGCTGTCGAATTACCGCAAGATGCAGCAACGCGTGGATTTGAACGACGTGGAGAAGTCGAAGTTCTTACACAAGCCGCTGAACATTCAAACCGGCGAAGACGATGGCCATCAGGGCGGCGTACGGTATGAACGGGGCGACGCCGGGTATCAGGTGATCCGGGAGTGGGTGCTGCGCCAGAGCAAGCTGCAGGCAGGCGGCTGAGCACCCCTGAGTCACCTGTCGATGCCCATTTCGGACACGAATAATAAGAGCGGGTTCCGCCACAAACGCCCGCTGCCCCGGTAACGCTTGTTGACGCGCATCGCGTGGCGCCGGCAAGCCCGCCCCAGGGCCTTAGCGGTCTCGTCCGGCCGCCGTGGGACCACAACCGGGCGGACGTGGTGGGCCGGCTCAAGGCTCGCCCCCTTCTCCCCCAAGTTGTTTTTGTCTTGAGCCGAGCCCGGCGCGCCTACGGATCGGCGCTTCGCGCGCCTGTCCACTCCGGATCGCTCGTCGAAGGCTCGGTCCGCGGAACCTGGTTGCGCTCGTGGCGAAACGCCGACAGAGTGTCGTACACCTGCTTTCGCGCACGGCTGATGCCGCCCAGCGGACGATGCTCCGCCAAACAACGCCAGGGGTTGAACGAGAGGTTGTCCCCGAACAGCCGCCTCTCCGGCGTATCGAAAGCCTGCGCCGGAACCCGTAGCGTCGCCACTTTGCGAAACGGAAAAAGCTCCTCGCTCCAGGTGATCCCCGGGTCCTCGATCGGCTGCCGCGCGGGATCGACCTGCAACTGGATCGCGAAATCGAACTCCACGTCGTCACGGCTCAGCTTCTCGACCATCGCTTCCCGCAAGTAATCCTCCGAAGGCCGGCTCGGAATCGGCGTTTTCTTCGAGCTTCGGGGAGTCAGCGAATATTTCACGGCGTGACGCCCCAACAAGTAAGGCGCGACGCTGAAGTAGCGAATCTCGAGCGGGCTCGTGTGCTTGCGCAAGGAAAACCACAAGTTCCTCGCCACGCGCCAATGCGTCAGGAAATACCAGAGGAGCTTGATCTTCCCGCCCGTCAGTCCCTTGACCAGGCCGTCAAATTCCGCCACATCCTTGGTCACAAAGCGGCTGGCGCTGATCAAAATGAAGTCCTGATTTGCGCCCGAGCTCACATCCGGCGCCAGCTTTGGTCCCTTCACGCCCATCAGCTTGATCGCGACGCCGCGGATATCGCCCTTGTTGTCAGAAGACACCGTCCCGTTCTGGTTCGAAAACCGCACCCACGCCGGAAACGTCCGCGGTGTCGCGAGAATCCCGACGGCAAGATCTTCCGGCAGGCCCTGCTCGACGCGGAACTCCGCTTGAACGCATCCGTGCATCTTGGGATGCGCGTCGCGCAGTATGCGCTTTTGCTCGTACTCGCGCGTCATCTTCGCGCGAAGCTCTCGGATTAAGCTGTCGATGTGCGCTTGTTCGCCGGGCGGCGGGTACTCCCTCGCCACTTCGAACTGCGGCTTCGCGCCAGCCGATAGTGTCATGGCAGGGCCTCTAGGCTATCGCCTCGTCCAGCGCTCCGACTATTCTATTGCCGTCGCGCACCAGTGGGCGCTGTTCCAGAAGTTGTTGCAAAAATCCAGCCATTCTGCCTTATACTACCGCAGAAATGTCGAACATCGCAGGGAAGTCATACGCTATGAACGTGATCACGCCTATGCGGTGGTACACGACCTGGCTTAACAAGCTGTTCTTTTTCGCCACGGCCTGGGCTCCCCGCCTCACGTTCGGACGCTGGAACTTAGCCAAGGGACTCATTACGCTGTCGTTAATTCACTACGCGCGCTGGGTCGTCCTGCACCCGCGCCAATTCCCCCACCTGGGCGGCGATCAACCCCGAGAAAGGCTGCGCTACTCCTACATGCTTTTCTTCAGCAACTTCAACGGAAGTTGGGACCAATATATCGATTCCTTTTCCGCGGCGATTTCCGGCGGACTCGACATGTTCTGGATAAAAACCATCCAGTATCCGAAATCCGTCCCCCTCGAGCCCTTCCACCGCTACATCACCGCCAACCAAATCTGGACCGACCACTATTACAACGCCTACCCCATCGCATCCTCGAACGACGTCAAGTCCGCCAAAAAGGTTCGCGACACGCTGCTCCCCTTCATCCAGGACACCCAGAACGACTCGCCGGAAGCTTTCGAGCGCAAGTACAACGCTATGATGCTCGAGCTGCAGAACGACATTAGCCTCATGAATCCAACGCCCGTGGTCAGCCTTTCCGCCGCCGCCGTCGCAGAGCGCCTGCGGGCCGAGCGCCCCGCCGCCTCCCGATAGGAGAAACCAAGCCATGGCCAATACCAGCGGCGCCGCCTACGCACTTACATTGCTCTGCCCCATCAAGCAAGGGGACGTGACCGGCGACCAAGAAAGCCACCTGGTCAACCAATCGCATGCGGCCAACATCCGCCACGTCCTGCAACGGTTCGGCATTGACCACCACAGCCCCATGGCGAAGGCGCCGAACACCTATCTCTGCCGCTTCTATATCCTCAACGACGTCTTCTATGAAGGCAAACCCGCAATCTACGAGCAACTTCAGTCACAATATCTCGTCTTTTCGTCGAATTTCTACGGCGAGCGCGACACCTACTTGGCCGGCATGTGGACCGCGATTGAAAGCGATATCCGGGACGTTTGGAGCCACTGCGTCGGCTTCGACAGTGTGCGCGACGCCGCGAGCTTCATCAACTACATCGATCGTTGTCAGGTGAAGACGACTTTCTTCTTCAACGGCTCGACCGATGAGCCTCTCGCCGACCAGCTCAAGTCGCTCTACCTCAAGCAAGAGCTGTCGAAGTTCGCCTTTGCGAACCAAGGCAGGACGGCCGCCGAGTTGCAAAAGGCCTTCCAAGCATTCGTCGCGACGACCAAACCCTCGGTCGTCGAGGGCCCCACTTGGCGCGCCGGCGCCGGAACGCTCGCCGAAGTCACAACCGACCAGAACGCCAGCGCGGCACACGGAGACTAGAAGTGAGTGAACAACTCGACCTCAGCGATATTCAAGGCAACATCGTCAAAGCTTACGGGCGCTACGGCTACCCGATGGCACGCTACTTCTTCTTCCGAATCAAGCACTCGGCCGGGGCGCGGGAGTTCGTTTCGCGGGTCGCGCCGCTCATCACGACGGCCGTCCCGTGGGGAGAGCGCCAGACCATTCCGCCCGTCACCACCAACATCGCCTTTACCTATGAGGGTCTCAAACGTCTCCAGATCCCCGAGGTGACGCTGCACGGCTTCCCCGAAGACTTCTCCATGGGCATGAAAGCACGCCGCGCCATCTTGGGCGACACGGGGCGCAACTACTTCACCAACTGGGATGACATCTGGTGGAAGCAGGAAGGGCTCAACAAGTATGACCAGCTCACCCACATCTTCATGTCGATCAACGGCCGGCTGCCGACGGAGCCCGTCGCCGCCAAGGAGGAGGAAACCCGCGGCGCACGCTGGGCGAACATGGTGGAGGAGATCGACCGTCACTTCAACGAGATCCTCGAGATCGCCGCTACTTCGACGGTGGATGGCGAACCCGGCGTCGAGCTCATGCGCGGCAACAAGGGCGAGGACGACCGCTATCAGTTAGGTGTCGCCCTGCCCGACGGCAAGGAGCACTTCGGCTACGCCGACGGCATCAGCAGCACCTACTTCAAGGGCTCGGGCGACGACCCCAGCCGCGTCATCGGCGGCGGCAAGCCAACTGGCAAGGATCCCTCGAAGCTCGACGGCTGGGAGCCGATCGAGACGGGCGAGTTCCTCCTTGGTCACAGGGACGAGGCCTGCGAGTATCCGCCCGCACCCGGACCGCCGCTTTTCTCCCGCAATGGGACCTACATGGTCTACCGCAAGCTGCATGAAAACGTCGCGTCATTCAATCGCATGCTCAACGAAGCTGGCGCCAAGTTCCCGGAGGGGAAAGAGGCCTTCGCGGCGAAGCTCGTCGGCCGCTGGCGCAATGGCGCGCCTCTCGCCGCCTTCCCGACTGAAGAAAGCGCCGACGCCTTCGACCGCGAGTACCGCGCCGTCCAGGTCAGGGCGCGCAACGCGCCGGCCGCGGCGTCGGACCGCGCCCGCTACGAAGAGATGAAGCTCCAATTCCGAGGCTTCGACTACATGGCGGACATCGAGGGCGCGTGCTGCCCGGTCGGATCCCACATGCGTCGCGCCAACCCGCGCAGCGCACTCACCTTCGGCGCAGCCGACGCCTTCGACACTCAAGGCGCTCTCAGCAACCGCCGCCGCATCCTGCGCCGCGGCCTGCCCTATGGCAGAGTCGAAGAGACGCCAACCGACGAAGCCGAGCACGGTGTCGCTCTGATGATCCTCAACGTAGACCTTAAGCGCCAATTCGAGTTCGTCCAGCAGCAATGGATGAACTTCGGCAATGATTTCCGCCTAGGCAACGACCAGGATCCGATCCTCGGAAACCACGGAGGCAACAAGACACCCGGCGGAGGCAACGGCCGCATGGTCATCCAGGGCGACAAAGCCAACGGAAAGCCTCCCTACTTCTGCGCCGGCATCCCCACGCTGGTCGAAACCAGGGGCGGCGACTACTACTTCATTCCAAGCATGACGTGCCTGCGGATGATCGGCCGCGGCCTGATCGACCCTACGTGACTTTTCGTCTCATCCTTGTCTCATCGAGCATCGCGACGCGGCCGAAGGAGGTGCGGGCCGGGATGGGGGCGAGGCGCCTGCCGAAGGGGACTATCCCATACCTCCCGAACCCGGCACAATGCTGAAACCCGCCTGGGGACTGCCCCCTCGTGCCGCCGGCGTCTAGCAGCCCGTGTCTAAAAACCATGTTCACCTGGTGATGTTCTGGAGTAGACTGGCGCCATGGCGATGGGGACACGCCGCAAGCGGCAACGCCAACAGGATCTGTTCTACGCGGCTGAGCTGGCCGAAGCGCCGGGGCATCCCTTCTACACGAAGCTCAACGAAACGCTCGACGCGGCCGGCTTCGACGCTTTCTGCGAAGAGCGCTGCCGGCGCTTCTATCACGACAAACTGGGGCGGCCTTCGCTGACGCCGGGCACGTACTTCCGGCTGCAGTTGATCGGGTTCTTCGAAGGCGTCGGCTCGGAGCGCGGCATCGCTTGGCGGGTGGCCGATTCGCTGTCGCTGCGGCGCTTCCTCGGGTACGGGCTCGACGAGGCGACGCCGGATCACGTGACGCTGTCGCGGACCCGGCGGCTGCTCGACGCCGAAACGCATCAAGCTGTGTTCACTTGGGTGCTCGAGCGGCTGGCCGCAGCCGGCTTGCTGCGGGGCAAGACGATCGGCGTGGACGCGACGACGCTGGAAGCCAATGCGGCGATGCGTTCGATCGTGCGGCGGGCCACCGGCGAAAGCTATCGCGAGTACTTGCGGAAATTGGCCGCGGCCAACGGCGAAGCGACCGATGCGGCGGCGCTGGGACGCCAGGACCGCAAGCGCAAGAAGAAGGCGTCGAACAAGGATTGGGTGAGCCCGCACGACCCCGAGGCCGAGATCACGAAGATGAAGGACGGCCGCACGCGGCTGGCCTACAAGGCCGAGCAGGCGGTGGATCTGGAGACAGGCGCGATCGTCGCGGCGACGACGCATCCCGGGGCGACGGGCGACACGGCCTCGATCCGGGACACGCTGCCAGAGGCGGGCGAAGCGGTGGCCGAGCAGATCAAGACGAGCGATGAGGTGCATCCCGAGGGCGTGGAGGAAGTGGTGGCGGACAAGGGCTATCACAGCGCGGCGGTGATGCGGCAACTCGATGAGTGGGGCGTACGGAGTTACGTCTCGGAGCCGAAGCGTAAGCGCCGCAAGTGGCGCGGCAAGAGGGTCGAGAAGGCGGCCACGTATGCGAACCGGCGGCGGGTCGAGGGCGAGCGAGGCAAGCGGCTGTTACGCGGCCGGGGCGAGAAGCTGGAGCGGCCGTTCGCGCATCAGTTCACGACGGGCGCAATGCGCAGGCTGCACGTGAGGGGTCTCGACGAGGTTCACAAGAAACTACTGCTGCAGGCGGCGGCGTGCAATCTGGCGTTGCTGCTCAGGGCGAAGCTCGGCGCGGGAACGCCGCGAGGGCTGGCGGAGGCGGAAAAGGGGCTGTGGGCGCTGATTATTACGCTGGTAGAAGCCTTCCAAGCGCTCTGAGCGGCCTCGGCGGCTCCCGTGAGCCGATCCCGCCGCATGGATACTATCCGGTACGCCCGCGCTCGGAATCGAACCGCATCACACCGTTCCCGGAAAAACGGCCCTTTCGACACGGGCTGCTAGGCGAGCGACGGCCCCCTCTCTCCACGGCCGCCGCCCTGAAAGTTTGGAGGCCGGGGTTATCCTATTTCTAGAGGGGCAACACTCCCTCTTCCCGGAAATGTCCAAACCCAGTCAAGCCGCCGCCACGCGGACGCGCACTCCTGCGTCCCGGTCGAGCCGCGCCGTCCGGCGGTCGGCCGACAGAAAATGGCAGTTTTCCGGCAAAAAGGGGGAAAACGGGAAAACGGACGGGAAAACGGGGGAAAACGGGACAGACTCAATATTGAGCAGGGCCAGCAGACGCCCGAGCACCTGGGGCACAGGCCTTTCAGCTCGATTCCGCGCCTTTCGGGCGACCTGGAACGGCGCGACTTTCAGCAGCAAACGTCTCGCTGGCGGGGATTCCAGCGTCGTACTCCGATATTGAGTCCGTCCCGATTCTTCCCCGATTCTTCCATTGGGTCAATGGACTAGACTGAAGTCCCAGATCGTCGGAAACCTTGAAAACGGAGGGTCGACCAGATGACCAAAGGGATCGAGCGGCGTCAACGCTGGGCCGCCTTTTCAGTGCGGGCACATCGGGATTTAGGTTCGCTTGCGGCAGATATCCTCCTGTACGACCGGATCATCCTGCCCGTTCCTGAGGATGACCCGGAGTACGAGCGGTGGGTGCGCGAGCAATGGGATCCCGATGACATCGCTCTGAGAGTTGTGCAATCCGCAGGGCGGATAATTCCGGTACCGTGGACGGCCGAACTGCGGACCCAATGGCAAAACCGCTGGGATCAACTCCGCAGCCTCGGGGCTGAAGTCGCATACGGGTGTACCAGCTTCGTCTATGCATCTTATCCGCCCGCATGGACCGAGATCGCTGCCGGTTTGCAGCCGGATCAGGTCCCCGAACGCAAGCCGGCAATCCTGGCGGGATACCAGTCAGCCGAAGAAGTGAAGGCGGAACTGGGCCTGATTCCGATGGACCGTGTGCAGGGAGCGAAGCCCGAAACCATTAACGCCATACCTGGCGGTCGTCCGGTCGACCTGGTTGTGGCCCTACATGTGCGTCGCTTGGTCCACGAACCCGACGTCGCAAATCCAGAGGACGCTTTCCTGAAAGCGATCGATTTGGCTGAAAACGATCGATTCCAGCGCGCCCGGCGAAATCTCTTTAACTGGGAAGACGATCTGTTCGTCGACGGATGGGATCCAGAGGAAGCCGAGAAGGAGTTGCAGGGTCTCGAAGAGGAATACCGTGACGCAGTCCGGGCAGAAGCCCAACGTACGCGTACGCGTTGGGCCGCCACGCTTCTACCGAAAGCCACAGGGTGGGCCATCGCGGCGTCCGGCCACCCGCATCTCAAGGCGCCCGTGTCAAAATCCCTCGAGTTTGTTGCTGGAAGGTTCATTTCAATGCAGAACTCGGCGCAAGGGCCCATCGACCCGGAGATGCATCCTGGTGCCACGCTGGAGATGATTCGCGCTGCCTACCGGAATGAACAACAAGAGGCGGTAGAGCAGTGACTTGGGCCGATGCTGCATAGGAATGGTTGCGTTCATTCATCACCAAGACTTGCGAAGTATCGCCCCGCTACCCGGGCATACGGGACGGGGGCAAACGCGGGACGGGGGCAAACGGGACGGAGCCCAAACGACAAGGCGACGAGGCCCCGGCGGGAGTTGGCGAAGGGCCTAACCCTTTGAAATAGAGGCTCTCCTGGCCGGGCCTATACGCGCGAGACCGCAGTCCGCGCAAGATCGGCCAGTTCGAATTCATGGCAAAGCCAGCATCGGCGGCGGAAGACCTCGCTGCCACCTAACTGCCTTGCTGTAAGAACGATCCAGTCCTCCCGGCCCCGCCGGCAGCTAAGCCTTACAGTTCCGTTGCGGGCTCCGTCCCGTTTCCCCCGCAGCGTGACGATCGCATGTTGCTGTTGTTGGGACAGCGCGGGAAAAGGGGAAAAGGGCGGGAAAAGAGGGAAAAAGGGGGGGAAAGGAGGGAAAAGGGGACAACGCCCATTTCTGACGGGCGTTGAGCTGTGGCATACTGGCGTTCGAGATTCGATGCCCCGCCAAGCGCGGGTGGTGGCGGTGGGCGTACCGCATCACATCACCCATCGCGGCAACAACCGCCAGGATGTCTTCCTGTCCGACGAAGACCGGCGCCGCTACCAAACTCCGCTGCTCGATCAACTCGCGCCCTGCGCAGTCGATCTTCTCGGCTGGCGCTGGATGACCAACCACGTGCACTTGGTCGCCGTGCCGCGGCGGGCCGACTCGCTGGCGCGCCTGGTGATGCGCGTCCATTCCGCGTATGCGCAGCAGTTCAATCGACGCTACGTCCGAACCGGACATTTGTGGCAAAGTCGCTTCTTTTCTTGCGCTTTGGGGCCGGACCGGCTCCAAACGGCGCTGCTTTACGTGGACCTCAATCCGGTGCGCGCCGGCCTGGTCGGCGAAGCGACCGCTTACCCTTGGTCGAGCGCGACTTCTCACGTCGACGGCCGCGACGGCGACGACCTGCTCGCCCGATCGCGCTTGGCGCAATGGGGCGGCTGCCCCGACTGGGCCGCTCGGCTGCGGCGATCAGTCGATGCGGAGACGAGCCGGCGGCTGCGCCAAGCGACGTTGAGCGGCGCGGCGTTCGGCGGCCCCGCCTTCATCGCCGCCCTCGAAAGTCGTTGCGGTCGGCGACTCGAGCCACGCCCCCGCGGGCGGCCCCGGAAGCGCGAAGCCGCCGCTGCTGTCTCACGCTAACCATAGTGAAATGAATGCCATCGAGCAACCAGCCGAGCCTCAAGAATGGGCGTTGTCCCCTTCCCCCCCTTTTCCCCCTTTTCCCCACAAGGACTATTTAAGGGACAAACCGCCCGAAAAGCGTTGCATCGCGGCCGTGGATCGGCGACTCTGTCCCGCCGGGGCGGCTAAAACGAAAATCCCGGTTTAGACGTTGAATCCAGGGTGCGTGACGAACTGCGTGTTCAGGATGTTGTTCGCACGCTGGCGGGCCTGCGTTCGCATCGCGGCGGAAGTCGATTGGCCGTCGACGTTAAACCACGCGAGCCAACAGACTTGCCAGCGCCAAGCGCCGTTGTAGCTCCAACTCGAGTCCCGTTTGCCCGAGTTGTGGCCTTTCCCGTCGGCGTGACGGGCTTCGTGGATCAGGGTTCCCGCCCGCAGGCTGACTCCCTGCCCGTAGAAGAAGGCCAAGTACAGCTGCGTCCAGTCATTGACGAAGGGGCCCCTCTGCGTCCGAGCAATTGCGCTGCCGTCGCCGCAGCGCGCATCCAATTCGTCGATCGCATTCCGCGCGAAACGGCAACCCCATTCGAGGATGTTCGAGTCGTACGATTCTCGGGGAAAATTCGGCGACGAATAAGTGAGGCACCAAATGCCCGAGAGGGTCCGGGAGAGCGGCCTTTGGTTGTCACAAACCGAGTGATACCCGAAGCCGTCGTCCCAATCGTCCTTGTCAAAATCGAAGGCGTCCCAGGCCCAGTCGATGAAGGCCTGCCAGCAGATGCGTGGTCCGTACAGATTGTCGCCGGACGCGTTGAGGTCGGGAACGGAGGCGGTGCAGGAAGCCATGGGTCTACTCCTCCCGCGGCGAGCAGCAGGCCGCGACTGGGCTGGCGGAGCCCTTGCGTTTGTGGGCGGGCGGCATGTATCCGAGGGCGCTGTCGTTGCCTCTCTCCGGCTCGGCCGCGATCTCGCGAACCGGCGCGATCTTGATGTTTAGAATCCAGCGATCGTTGTCGGCCAACAGATCTGCTGCGCGGTCGGCGAGGCCCAGATTGCGAGCCGCCTTGACCGCCTCGATCAGCACCGGCCGCTCAGGCTTTGCCGCGATCAACTTCAGGAGGATCTCGGCGTTGTCGGGATTTCGGCGAGCGACCTTCTCAAGGGACTCCACAGCCATCGTGCGAATCATCAGCTCCATATCTTGCGGGCCCTCGCAGGCTTTATCGTCGTCTTGCTTCGGTAGGGGCTCGGTGGCGGCGCGGAGGAGATACTCAGCCGTCCGCGCATCGCCGATGTCGCCGGCGATGTAGAGCGCCCCCCAACGCAGGCCAACGTCGTGGGTCGCACTGGAGCGGAAGAGCTCTTGGAGCGTCGAGGAGGCGTCGGCCCGCTCGCGCAGGAGTTCCACAGCGTGAGAGTACTCCCTCTCCGAGCCTTCACCCACGGAGTTCAAGGCTTGCAGGGCGCGTCGAACGAGCCAGGAAGTTGGGGTTTTTTCGATAGGGGGATCAGGGATTACGATCTGTAGTGAGTCAGCCATGTCGTTTCTCGTGTGGTTTATTGTCAATTGAGGCCGTCGGGCGAACCAAGCCGCTCCGCGTTCAGCAGCCGAGGGAACGGTTTGTACGGCTGGGATTTGCAGGCGCTCCGGCTGCTTCCACCGGACCACGTGAGCAGCGAATGTTACCGCTAAAGGCAGCAGAATGATCAGTGCTGAACGCTGCACCACGTGGAGTATACGCTAGCGTTTAGCTGCCAACAAGGAAAAATTAGGGGAATCAGGGGGTGACGTTCTTGGATGCGGCCGAATGGCCCCGAATGCCCGTTTGGAAGGCCTTTCAGATCGTTCGATCCGAAGGCGCCAGGACTGATTTCTCAGTCGCATTTTGTCGAAAACAGCGAATTGGCCGGGACTTCGCTGCCTTACGTCAATATTGAGTCTGTCCCCTTTTCTCCTCTTCTCCTTCTCTGCTTAGCGGCCGGGGCGGACGAATTCGCGGAAGGCGCCGCCGGCTAAATGCTGCCGTTTGTTTTGCCCGCGATTCGGGCAGGCGCCGCAGGTGATCTCGTCGCCGTCACAATCAAGCACTTCCGATCCGCCGCACGAGCCGCGCAGGCTCTTCTTTTGGAGAATCACGCCGATAGCCATGGCGGCCATCAGGAGGCCGATCACCACGATGCTGATGAGCAGGGTTCCCATAAGGGGTCTTTACTTAGTGTAGCGGGCCGCATCGCCGAAGCGTTCGGTGAAGGCCGGGGTGGCCAGCTCCTGGAACGTTCCGTCCGGCCGGCGCACTTGGAACAGGACCGTCATCTTTCGCTCGACCGCCAGGCGGTAGCCCTCGTCTTCGCCGAGCACGTCGAGCGCGGTCGCCCAGCCGTCGGCGGTCATGCACGACGGGTCGACAACGCTCACCGAGCCCACATTGTGCGTAATCGGCCGGCCGGTGCGAGGATCGATGGTGTGGGAGAGGCGTTTGCCGTCGACCTCGTAGAAGTTGCGGTAGTCGCCCGAGGTCGCCATCGCATCGCCCGCGAGCGGGAGCACGCGCTCGATGGCCCGTTCGCCGGCGTCCGGCGCTTCGATGGCGATGCGCCAGGGGTTGCCGTCGAGGTTGGTCCCGTTGGTGCGCACCTCTCCGCCGATCTCGACCATGTGCCGGGTGTGGCCGAGCGCGATCAGCTTCTCGGAAACCTGGTCGACGGCATAGCCCTTGGCGATCGCCGAGAGATCGCAATAAAGGCCCGGCGTGAGCTTGCGGAGCGTCCCCGCCGCTTCGTCGATTTCGAGCTTGTCCCAGCCGACTTGCTCGCGCAATGCGGCGATCTCCTCGTCGCTCGGCGAGCGGCGAGACTTGTCGGGCCCGAAGCCCCAGGCGTTGACGAGAGGGCCGACGGTCACATCGAATGCGCCGCCGCTGGCCTCGCCGATGCGCCGCGCCGCGACGAAGTTGGTCATGGTGGCGGGCGAAACAGGGAACGGCTCGCCGGGCGGAGACGAGTTGAAGCGCGACAGCTCGGAGTCGGGATCGTAGGTCGACATCAACGAGTTGACCCGTGCGATGACATCGGCGACGGTCTTGGCGAGGTCCGCTTGTTGTGCATCCGAGATCGCCTGTTCCGGGACGATCTTCACCGAATAGGTCGTGCCCATCGCTTCGCCGTGCAACGAAATCTGCACGGGCGGCTTCGCGCAACCCCAAACCAACAGGAGGGCGACGAGCAGCAACTGCGGGAACAAGCGACGAGACATTCGCGGACACACGGTCATTTGGAGACGCAGAAAGGCCGCGCCCGAGCGGGACTCGAGGCGCGGCCGGGATGACTCGGTTCTAACCGAAATCGTCGTACATGATGTTCTCGGGCTCGACGCCGAGGCTGTCGAGCATCTTAAAGCAAGCCTTGAGCATCATGGGCGGACCGCACAGATAATACTCGATATCCTCAGGAGCGGGATGGTTGCTTCAGGTACTCATCGTGCAGCACCTGATGAATGAAGCCGGTGTAGCCGGTCCAATTATCTTCGGGCTGCGGCTCGGACATCGCCATGTGCCACTGGAAGTTCGGGAACTCGGCGGCGATCGAATCGAAATCCTCAACGTAGAACGCCTCGCGCAACGAGCGGGCGCCGTACCAGAAGGTAACTTTGCGTTCGGTGGCGACGCGCTTGAACTGATCGAAGATATGCGAGCGCATCGGCGCCATGCCGGCGCCGCCGCCGATGAAGCACATCTCATTCTTGGTTTGCCTGGCGAAGAACTCGCCGAACGGACCCGAAATCTCGACCTCGTCGCCGGGCTTCAGGCTGAAGATGAACGACGACATCTTGCCGGGCGGGATGCCCTTGGTCCGCGGCGGCGGCGTGGCGACGCGCACGTTGAGCATGATGATGCCGCGCTCCTCGGGGTAGTTCGCCATCGAGTAGGCGCGCTCGATCTGTTCGTCGACCTTCGATTCGAAGTCCCAGAGGTTGAAGCGATCCCAGTCGCCGCGGTACTCCTGCTCGACATCGAAATCCTTGTACTTGACGTGGTGCGGCGGGCAGGCGATCTGGATGTAGCCGCCGGCGCGGAACGGAACGCTCTCGCCCGCGGGCAACTCGAGAATGAGCTCCTTGATGAAGGTGGCGACGTTGTGGTTTGAGCGCACCTTGCACATCCAGCGTTTGACGGCGAAAACCTCGGGCGGAACATGAATCTTCATGTTCTGCTTGATCTTGACCTGACACGAGAGGCGGCAGCCTTCGCGGGCTTCGCCGCGCGAGATGTGGCCGGTCTCGGTCGGCAGCATGGCGCCGCCGCCTTCCATGACGTCGACCTTGCAGACGCCGCAACTGCCCTTGCCGCCGCAGGCTGAGGGGATGAAGATCTTGTTGTTCGCCAGCGTTCCCAGCAGCGTTCCGCCGGTGGGCACCTTGAGGGTTTTATCGTCGTTGATGACCAGGTTCACTTCGCCGGCGGCGACGAGCTTGTTTTTGGCCACCATCAGGACGGCCACGAGCGCCAGGATGACGCCCGTGAACATGATGACTCCGAGTCCGATTGTCTCCATAACGACTGTATCCCGCGCCGCGCGCTAGAGTTGGATGCCTCCGAAGGCCATGAAGCCGATGGCCATCAAGCCGGTGACCATGAACGTGATGCCGAGGCCGCGCAAGCCCGGCGGCACGTTGCTGTAGCGCATGCGTTCGCGAATCGACGCCAAGGCCACGATCGCCAGCGCCCAGCCGATGCCCGAGCCGAGGCCGAAGACGACGCTCTCGGCGAAGTTGTAGTCGCGCTCGACCATGAACAGCGAAGCGCCCAGGATGGCGCAGTTGACGGCGATCAGCGGCAAGAACACGCCGAGGGCGGCGTACAGCGCGGGCACGTACTTGTCGAGACCCATCTCGACGATTTGAACGATCGCCGCGATGGTGCCGATGTAGGCCAGGAAGCCCAGGAACGAGAGATCGTAATCCTTCAAGCTCGGCGAGATCCAGGCCAGCGCGCCGTCGCGCAGGAAGTAGCGGAACAGGATATTGTTCATCGGCGTCGTCACCGTCAGCACGAAGATGACGGCGGCGCCGAGACCGATGGCGGTCTTGACCTTCTTCGACACGGCCAAGAACGAGCACATGCCCAGGAAGAAGGCCAGGGCCATGTTCTCGACGAAGATGGATTTGATGGCGAGATTGAGATAGTGTTCCATCTGAGTTATCCCTCGTCTTCCTCGATTTGGTGAGGCTTCCAGGTGCGTAAGGCCCAAATGAAGCCGCCGATGATGAAGAACGCCGCGGCGGACGTCACCATCAGACCGTTCGGCTGATACCAGCCGCCTTCGTTCACGGTCGGCAGGATCGCCATGCCGAACAGCTTGCCCGAGCCAAGCAGCTCGCGAATGAACGCGGTGAAAATGAGGATGATGCTGTAGCCCAGGCCGTTCCCGATGCCGTCGATGAAGCTCTCGATCGGGCCGTTTTGCATCGCGAACGCCTCGGCGCGTCCCATCACGATGCAGTTGGTGATGATCAGGCCGACGAAGACCGACAATTGCTTGCTGATGTCGAACAGGTAGGCGCGCAGAATCTGGTCGGCCACGATCACCAGCGAGGCGATGACCGTGAGCTGCACGATGATGCGAATGCTCGACGGGATGTAGTTGCGCAAGGCGCTGACCGAGAGGTTCGAGAAGCCGGTGACCAGCGTGACGGCGGCCGCCATCACGACGGAGGTCTCCATCTTGGTCGTCACGGCCAGCGCGGAGCAGATGCCCAGCACTTGCAGCGCGATCGGGTTGTTCTCGAACAAGGGGTCGGTCAGAGTGTGTTTGAGCGATGTAGCCATTTAAGGGTCGGTCTCCTCAGCTCTTTTGGTTCTCGCGGAAGTGTTCGAGATAGGGTCCGAAGCCGTTCTTGCCGAGCCAGAACTGCAGCATGTTGCTGACGCCGCGGCTGGTGATCGAGGCGCCCGAGAGCCCGTCGACTTCGTAGGGGTCCGAGCTCGGCGGGCCCGCTTGGCCCTTGATGACTTTCAGCGCCGGCTCCCAGTTTTCGTTGTAAGCCTTGCGTCCGGGCCACAGGCTCTTCCAGCGGTTGTTGTCGACCTCGCCGCCGAGGCCCGGGGTTTCGCCGTGTTGGTAGTACGTGATGCCGCGAACGGTCGTGGTGTCGGAGGCGAGCGCCAAGAAGCCGTACAACGTCGACCACAGCCCGTAGCCCTTGATCGGAATGACGACCATGGTCGGCTGCCCGCTGTCGCCCAGCACCTGATAGACGACCGTGTACTTGGGCAGTCGCTGAATGCGGGACGGATTCTCCGGCGCGGGGTCGCTCATGGCGGGATCCTCGGCGGCCCTCTCCGGGTCGTAAGTCGCGACGTCGAAGGGCGGATCGGAGACGGGTTCGCCGGTTTCCAGGTCGACGACGACAGGCTTGACCTTCTCGAACAGGCGCTGGATCTCCTCCCGCGAAATCGGTTCAGTGGGAGACGCCAGTCCGGCGGCGAAGAGCACGTTTTTTTGCTTGTCGAGCAGCCGGTTTTCGAGCTGCCTGCTCTTGAGTAAAACCGCGGCCGAGGAGACCATCAGCGCGCAAATGACGCAGACGACCGCCGCGAAGCCGACGATGTAGCTGACGCGGTCATGCATATCGTGCAGCCCTCCTCTTGATGTTCGCCTGCACCACCCAGTAGTCGATGAAGGCGGCGAACAGGTTGACGAACAGGATCGCCAGCATGATGCCTTCAGGGTAGGCGGGGTTGACGACGCGAATCAGAATCCCAAGGATGCCGATCAGCCCGCCGTAGAAATAATGGCCCGTGAGCGAGTGGGAAGCGGTGACCGGATCGGTGGCCATGTACGCGACGCCGAACGCCCAACCGCCCAGCACCATGTGCCAGTAGAACGGCACGTTGAACAGCGGGTTGGTGTCGGAGCCGATCGCGTTGAGCAGCAGGCACGTGGCGATGGTCCCGACCACAGCGCCCAAGATGATGCGCCAGGAGCCGACCCCGGTGACGATCAGCAAGATCGCGCCGAGCAGACAGGCCAGCGCCGAGGTCTCGCCCATCGAGCCCGGCATCAGGCCCACGAAGGCGTCCCACCATGTAACGGTTCCCGCATGCAGCGCCGCGGTCCCTTCGGCGGCCGAGCGCGCCAGCAAGGTCGCGCCGCTGACCCCTTGCACCGACGTATCCGCCGCGATCCACGCGCGGTCGCCCGACATGTTGGCGGGGTAGGCGAAGAACAGAAAGGCTCGCGAGGCCAATGCGACGTTGAGGATGTTCATGCCCGTGCCGCCGAAGATCTCCTTCGCGATCACGACCCCGAAAGCCGTGCCGAGGGCTACCTGCCACAACGGAATGGTCGGCGGCAGGATCAGCGGAATGAGCATTCCCGTGACCAGAAATCCTTCGTTGATATCATGCTTGCGAATCACGGCGAACACAGCTTCGATGTTGCCGCCCACGGCGAAAGTCACCAGCAGCACGGGCAAATAGTAAAGCGCGCCGTATGCCGCGCACGACAAGACGCTGTCGGGACGGAACTGCAAGCCGAGGAACTGAAAGACCGCCGTCTGCCAGTTGTCGAGCGGCAGGGCGCCCTGCGCGATCGCCAGGTTGGCCTGCAGTCCGGTGTTGTACATCGCCATCCAAATGCAGCCCGCCAGCGCGACGACGACGATGCTCATCATGCGCTTGAGATCCAGCGCGTCGCGGACGTGGGACGGCCCGCGGGTGACCTGGCCGGGCGTCCTGACGAATGTGTCCGTCGCCTCGTAGGCGGGGTACAGGACTTCGAGCGGCCCACCCTTGCCGAATAGCTTCTCTGGATCCAAGGAATTACTCATTTCTCGCCGGCTGCGTCAGCCTTCCTTCTCGATCGTGGTCAACATTTGCCTCAGAAGCGGCCCGTAGTCGGACTTGCCAGGACAGACGAACGAGCACAACGCCACATCCTCTTCGTCGAGCTCGAGTACGCCAAGCTCTTCGGCCCGCTCCATGTCCTGCATGAGCAAAGCGCGCAGCAAGAACGTCGGCATGATGTCCATGGGCATGACCTTTTCATACATGCCGATGGGCACCATCGCACGATCGGAGCCGTTCGTCGTCGTCGTGAAGCGGAACTTCTGGTGCGGCACGAGCCGCGAGAGGAAGGCGTTGATGACCGAGAACTTATTCCAGCCGGCCCCCAGCCATCCGAACAATTCGCGCTCACGGCCTTCCCTGAGGGCGGAGATTTGCAGATGGTAGCGGCCGAGGTAGCCGTGGACGGGCCCTTCCGATGCGCGGCCTGACAGGACCGAGCCCGAAATCACGCGAATCTCGCCTTCGGTCAGCGCGCCGTCCGCGAGGAAATCGATCGACGCGCCGATGCGCGTCTGCAGCAAACGCGGTCGCGCGACCGCGGGGCCGGCCAGCGAGATCACGCGCGTCACGTCGAGCTTGCCCGTTTCGAACAGACGGCCGATGGCGGCGACGTCTTGATAGTTGGCGTGCCACACCATGCGGCGCCGGCTGACCGGGGTCAGCGTGTGGATGTGGAGCCCCGCCGTGCCGGCCGGATGCGGGCCCTCGAATTCTTCGACCGAGACATTGCCGTTGAAGCCGGCGCCGATCTTCGATTGCGAGGCGCGGCAAACATAGACGGGCCCGTCGATCAGCTTGGCAAGGGCCTCGACGCCGGTCTTGAAGCTCGCCTCGCGCCCGGCCAAGGCCACGTCCACCGCCGCGGCCAGCGGGTTCGTGTCCATGGCCGTCACGTAGATCGCGGCGGGCTTTCGCTCCGGATCGGCGACGCGGCTGAAGGGCCTGGCGCGCAACGCCGCCCACAGTCCCGACTCGATCAGCAGCGCCTTGACGGCCTCGGCGTCGAGCGAGGCGACCGGCTTGCCGCTGTACGAGTTGAATTCGACCGACTCGTCTTCCCCGGCGCGCTCGGCGTCGCTGAGGGCGATGACGATGGACTGGAAAGCGCGGCGATCGCCGCGATTGATCGCGATCACTTCGCCGGCTGCGGGAGCGGTGTAACGGACGCCGGGGGTCTTCTTGTCATCAAACAAGACCTGACCGCGCTTGACGATCTCGCCCGCCTGCACCTGCATCGTAGGCTTCATGCCTACGTAGTCGGCGGCCAGCAAGGCGACGTGGGGCGGCTGCGAGGCGGCCTCGACGACCTGTTCGGGCTCGCCCGAAATGGGCAGATCCAAGCCCTTCTTGATCACGTGTCGGCTCATCGGAATACAGCTCGAACTTTGACTGCTTCAGCGGCGGGCGCAGGACGCGAGCGGACAGAGCCCGACGGCATTCGGCCCCGCTTATTCAGTGTTGCAAAGGCACGCTTTCGTGTAACTTTCCAATTGTGCTCTGGCGGGCCCGTGCTAAGACAACGCGTGCGACATGGCTCGCTGTCGAGCGCCGGGCTGCCTAGATAAATCGGAAGCGACGCATCACATGGGTTCCGATTTGGAACCTCAGCGCCGTTGCCCCTATCTTATCGCTTCCGGACGCTCGGAGTCACCATCCAAGCCGCACGGAATCGCGTCAAACGCGAATCCGCAGGAGCACGGGATAAAGAAAATTTCCAGGTGCGGAGGCGCGATGAGATCGGCCTATAATGGGGGGGCTGGCGGAGCGAACGTGGCGGGCGGGCAAGGCCGACAGATCGATTTGTGGATCAACGGCGAGCGTCGTAGCGTTGACTCGGGCGTTACCCTCGCGGGGCTGATCGATCAGTTGGGTCTCGAGCCCGATCGCGTCGCGATCGAGCGCAATCGCGAGATCGCTCGGCGGCCCAGTTGGACGGCTACGGACCTCGGGGAAGGCGACCGGATAGAGATCGTTCATTTCGTCGGCGGCGGCTGATCCCCCGTAGCATCAACAAGCTGCGCATGGCTATTCAGAGGCAGTAGGGTTGGAGTACAATCTCAAGGGTTCGGCGTCGTGGGAGCTAGAGAATTGAAGCAAGCGAACAACCACCATCAAGCTAGATCGACTCGTCAGGAGACTTTCAGTAGCTTGGATGTCGCGAACATGACCGGGGTAAGCCTGCGCCAACTGCAGTGGTGGGACGAGCAGGGCGTCGTGTCGCCTGTCCAGAAGGGTCACCGTCGCATCTACCAATTGCACGAAGTCGTGGAAGTCGGCTTGATCACCGAGCTTCGCCGCAAGGGAGTCTCGTTACAGCGAATTCGCAAGGTCCTGCACTTCCTCAAAGAGGAGATGGGCGCCCAGTTCCTGTCCGCTGTTCAAGACGGCAACGAAGTTCACCTGCTGACCGACGGCGACAATCTCTACCTGGAAGACAGCCACAAGACGATCGTGGACATTCTCAAAAACGCGGACCAGCCGATCATCGGCGTCTGCATCTCCGATCAAGTCGAACGACTCTCGAGCGCGCTCAAGCCCAAAAAGGGCGTCAAGACGGAGCGCCAAGCGTCCGCTCCCGAAGAGAAGGCGCGCAAGGCCGCCTCGTCCCGCGCCTCCTAGTCGGCTCGCTCGCGCAACCTTTTTGGACAAATCCCTGTCAACGCCTCGGCGGTCAAGCGCGTCATACAGTTATATGGCGCGCTTTTTGCTTTTGCTGCCCGTCGCGTTTTGTTTGCTGAGTCCGGCGTCGGCGCGGTCCGAGCTTAGCGTGAAAGAAGCGGCGCGGGCGATCGAGCTGCACTACAACCGGCTCGCAACTTTCCAGACCGAGTTCGAGCAAAAGATGACCTATGCGGGACAGGTGCGCGCCGACGAGCAAGGGACGCTCTACCTGCTTCGGCCGCAGCGCATGCGTTGGGAGTACTCCAAGCCCGACGGCAAGCTGCTGGTGGGCGACGGGAGCCTGCTCGAGACCTACAACCCGTACACCAACCAAGTGCGCCGGGTGCGCATCGACAACACCGCTGACTTGCGCGCGCCGCTGTCGTTCTTGCTTGGACGGCTGGACTTTTCCCGGCAGTTCAAGAATCTGCGCTTCGAACAGATCGACGGCAAGACGGCGCTGGTCGGCGAAGGGCGCAGCGGGAAGGAAGCCTACGATCGCGTCGAGTTCTACTTCGAGCCGGACGAAGACTATCGTCTTGCGGCATTGAAGGTGCACGGCAGGGACGAATCGATCACGGAATTTCGGTTCTGGAATGAAGTCGACAACAAGACCCTCGGTCCGGAGCTGTTTGTGTTCGAAGCGCCCGCCGGCGCCGAGATTCTTCCGGAGACGTCGTTGAGCGAGGATCGCTGATGGCCGAGTACGTCCTCAAGTACGCCGATGCCCAGGGAGCCGTTCATCGCCGCGTCGAGGAGGCCGAATCGGAAAACGAGCTGCGCGAGCGCTATGCCGCCGACGGCCTGTTGATTTATTCCATCGCGCCGCACCGGGCGTTCGCCAGGCTGCGAGAGGCGCAGGGCTCCGCGAAGCGGCGGGGGATCAGCCTCGAGCAGTTTCTGATCTTCAACCAGCAGTTTGTCACGCTCATTCGCGCCGGGCTGCCGATTCTCAAGTCCCTCGAGTTGCTCGAAGGCAACATCCGCAACAAGAGACTGCGCGAGCACGTGGCTTCGGTTCGCGCGGCGGTGAAGAACGGTACGCCGCTGTCGGACGCGTTTCGCGACGAGCGGGACTTCCCGCCGATCTATGTGACCTCGCTGATGGCGGGCGAAAAATCGGGAAGTCTGCCTGAAGTGATCGACCGCTACGTGCAGTACCAGAAGGTGACCCTGGCGGTTCGCAAGAAGGTGATCGTTTCGTTGATCTACCCCTGCCTGCTGACGGTTCTGGTATTCAGTCTCATCCTGTTCCTGATCACCTACGTCGTGCCGGAGTTCGCCGATCTGTACAGCTCGATGAACGCGCAACTGCCCGAGATGACGCAACTGCTCGTCGCGTTCGGCGTCACCTTCAGCGAGCACTTCCTGCTTGTGGCGGGGGTCTCGGTCGCGGTCGGGGGGCTGTTCACGTTTTGGGCGCGGTCGGAAGGCGCGCGAGCTCTTTTCGATCGAATCAAGATCGGCATGCCGCTGCTGGGTCCGATCTGGCTCAAGTATCAGGTTTCGCAAATTTGCCGTTTGCTGAGCACGCTGCTCGAAGGCGGCATTCCCCTGATGACCGCGCTTGCGACCACCAGCGAATCGCTGACGTCGCGGACGATCCGAGAGGCGCTGCTCGAAGCGCGCAACAAGGTCAAGGAAGGCCGCGCCTTATCGAAGAGTCTCGCGGAGACGCACGTCATACCGCCGTTGGCGGTCGAGATGGTGCAGGTCGGCGAGTCGACCGGTTCCCTGCCCGCGATGCTCAACTCGGTCGCCGAGTTCTTCGACGACGACGTGTCGACCGCGCTGACCGCCGCGATGAGCTTGATCGAGCCGGCGATCATGATCTTCATGGGGATGTTCGTCGCCTTCGTGCTGATCTCGCTTTACCTGCCGATGTTCAGCCTGGCGGAACAACTCTAGACGCGAACAAAGCGAACAGTGCCGCGAAGCCTGAGGCGCGGCCGTCGGTACCCGGTTTTGTCAACTTCGGTTGCTCGAAAGACCCGTCCTTCACGGTCAGGGCTCACGCTTCGCGGTCGTCGTTGTGGCGGACCGTCCGCTAAAGCTGGACGGCTCGGATGCTGCGGCGGATACTTTCCGGGCGGTTTGTTGGGATGTCGTTGGAGCGGCCCGCTAGTGGGCGGCTTCTTCGGCGTGGCTTTCGCCGTGCTCGGCGCCGGCTTCGCCGTGACCTTCGACGGCGCCCTGGTCGAGCAAGCCTACGTCAGCGGGCTGCATCGCCCAGCCTTCCGCCGCGCCGACCCATTGGCGCGTGCCATAGTCCGACAGCGTGAACCCGATGAAGATGGCCAACCAGATGAAGCCCGTCACCGAGGCGAGTTGCGTCAGCTTATTCGAATACTTCACGTGCATGAAGAAGAGCACCACCAACGACGCCTTGAAGACAGCGATCGCGAGCGCCAGCACGACGTTGAGCTCGCCCAAATCGCGAAACGCCACCCAGACGGTGAGCGCCGTCATGCAAATCAAGGTCGCGAAGATCGCCAAATAGACCGGGATCGGAACGATGTGATGCGTCGGCTGGCGCGGATCGTGCGCCTGGTGATGCGTGTCCGTCATTAGATATGCCGTCCTACCAGATAGAGCAGCGGATACAAGAAGATCCAGACGATGTCGACAAAGTGCCAGTATAAGCCGAACAATTCGATCGGCGCGTAATACGCCGGCGAGTACTTGCCGTGAATCGAGCTCGGGATCAGCCAGACGACGAGCAGGATCGCGCCCACGATCATGTGGATCGCGTGCACTCCCGTCATCGCAAAGTACATGAAGAAGAACAGCTCGACGTTTCGCGGGTTGACCTGGTCGGCCAGTTCGCCGTGGTACTGAAAGTCGAAGCCGGGCACGTGGTGATGCTCGATTTTGTCGGCGTACTCGAAGACTTTGACGCCCAAGAATGCGCCGCCGAAGATCAGCGTGGCGAGCAGGAACAGAACCAGCTTCTTACGGTCGCCCAATTGCGCGAAGTGCACGGCCAGCGCCATGGTCAAGCTCGAGCAGATCAGAATGGCCGTGTTGTAGCCGCCCAACGCGACATCGAGCTCGTTGCTGCCGGCGACAAACGCCAGATGAAACCGGCCGCGGAACAACGTGTAGGCCATGATCAGGCCGCCGAAGAACAGAACTTCGGTGATCAGAAACGCCCACATGCCGAGCGTCGCCGCTTCCTGCTGCTGCCCCGCGTCGTCGAATTGGTGGGCGACTAGGCCGTTATGTTCGTCGGATGCGTGCGTCGCTTCAGTGTGCACCGACTTCCTCCTTCGAGTACGCGTAAGCCTGCTCGGTGACGACCGGCGTGCCGACGAAATTCTCGGTCGGCGGCGGCGAGTCCGTCTCCCACTCCAGGCCCTTGGCCCCCCAGGGATTCGCGCCGACCCGCTCGCCGGCGACCAACGAGTATGTCAAGTAGAACACCGGCAGGATGTAGGCGATCGCCAGGACCACGGCGCCCGACGACGAGACGATGTTATAGAGCTGGAACTCGGGCGGATAGAAGTGGTAGCGGCGAGGCATGCCCAAGTAGCCGGCGATGAACTGCGGGAAGAACGTCAAGTTGAACCCGAGAAAGATCAGCACGGCGGCGACCTTGGCGATCGTCTCGTTGTACATGCGGCCGGTCATCTTCGGCCACCAAAAGTGGATGGCCGCGAGGTACCCCAAGATGGCCGAGCCGACCATCACGTAGTGGAAGTGCGCCACGACGAAGTAGGTGTCGTGCAAGTGGACGTCGAGCCCCAAGCTGGCCAGGAACAAGCCGGTCATGCCGCCGATCATGAACAACCCGATGAAGCCCATGGCGTAGAGCATCGGCGTGGCGAGCTGGATCGAGCCGCCCCACATCGTCGCCAGCCAACCGAAGATCTTGATGGCGGTCGGAACCGCGATCAGCATCGTGATGAACGAGAAGGCCATGCCCAGGTAGGCCGATTGTCCGCTGACGAACATGTGGTGGCCCCAGACCAGGAAGCCGAGAACGGCGATCGCCAAACTCGAAAACGCGATGATCTTGTAGCCGAAGACCGTCTTTCTGCTAAAGCAGGAGATCACTTCGCTCATCACCCCGAAGGCCGGCAGAATCATGATGTAGACCACCGGATGCGAATAGAACCAGAACATGTGCTGGAACAGAATCGGGTCGCCGCCCAGGGCCGGGTCGAAAATGCCGACGCCGAAAACCCGCTCCATCATTAGCAGCGTCAAAGTGATCGCGATCACCGGCGTCGCGAGCACCTGAATCAGGCTAGTCGCGTACAACGCCCAAACCATCAGCGGAAGCCGGAACCAAGTCATGCCCGGGGCGCGCATCTTGTGCACGGTGATGACGAAATTCAATCCGGTGAGGATCGACGAGAAGCCGGCGACGAAGGCGCCGAGGATCGCGAGCACCACATTGCCGTTGGCGTAGCGGCTCGAAAACGGCGCATAGAACGTCCAACCCGTGTCGACGCCGCCGTTCAGCAGCGCGATACCCGCGATCAGCCCGCCCGTGACAAACAAGTACCAACTCAATAAGTTGATCCTGGGAAATGCGACATCTCGGGCCCCGATCATGATCGGCAACAGGAAATTGCCCATCGTGGCCGGAATCAACGGCACGAGCACGAAAAACACCATGAGGACGCCGTGTCCGGTGAAAGCGCGGTTATAGCTTTCCGAGCTCAGCAGATCGCCCGCGGGCGTCAGCAGCTCAAGGCGAATCAGACCCGCGTAGATCGCGCCCAAGCTAAAGAACGCGGTGATCGTCAGTATGTACAGGATGCCGATCCGCTTGTGGTCGACGGTCAGCAGCCAAGACTTGAGGCTGTGGCCGTTCGTCAAGTAGTTCGTTTTCCGTTCGTCGTAAGGTAGGGCCGTAGCTGAGGCGCTCATATTCTCCTCGTATCTGTCTCCCGCGGTCCCGCTACTTGACCTCGAGCGTTTTGATGTAGGAGATCAGCTCGAACACCTGTTCCTCGCTGATCTGCCCTTGAAAAGTCGGCATGACGGCCTTGAAGCCGCTCACGACCTTCTGCTTCGGATCCAGGATCGATTCCCTAATGTAGGATTCGTCCGCGACGACGCTGCCGCCGCCGCTCAGATTGACTTGCGTGCCGAACAGCCCAGCGAGTGCGGGTCCGTTGCCGCCGTCGGTCTCGTTATGACAGGTGTCGCAACGCAGCTCGGAGAACATCCGCTCTCCGGACTTAATGGGCGTCTCGTAGCCGCCCTGCGTGTCCTGACGCAGCCACTTGTCGTAATCCTCCGGCTTCATCACGATCACGGTTCCGATCATTTTCGAATGTTCGTTGCCGCAGTATTGCGAGCAGAACAAATGGTACTCGCCGACTTTGGTCGCCTCGAACCAGGCGGTCGCGTAGCGGCCCGGAACGGCGTCCCTCTTGACTCGAAAAGCGGGCACAAAAAAGCTGTGGATCACGTCTTCGGACGTGATGATCAAACGCACCGGCTGATTGACCGGCACGTGCAGTTGGTTGATCTCGCGCTTGCCGTCCGGATGCTGCAGCTTCCACATCCACTGCTTGCCGACCACATGGACGTCCATGGCGTCGGCCGGCGGGCTGGCGTACTTGAAGTAGATCCAAGAGCCCCAGCCGAACAGACCCATCGTGATGACGAAGGGCACCGCGGACCAGACGATTTCGAGCACGGTCGACCCGAACACGGGCTTCGGGACTTCATCGTCGGACTTGCGCCGGAACCGGATCGCGCAGAAGATCATCACGCCGATCACGAGCGCTGTGAAAAACGCCGTCAAAGCCACCAGGAACAGATAGATGGCGTCGACATCCCGAGCCATCGTCGAGGCTTCGGTCGGGAAGAAATCCAGATTCTGATAAAGCTTCTCCCACATGGGTGTTTTCGTGCGCCTCCGTCCGAACTATGCGGCTCTCATCCGCGCTTTGCGGTCCCGCAACAGACTGATCAAGATGAAGCCTGCAAGCAACAGCACGGTCACGGCCCCGCCCAGGCGCAACGCGTTCATGATTACAAAGCCGTATTTACCCGTCTCCGGGTCATAGTGAAAGCAGTACAACTGCACCGCGTCGACAACCGACCCGATACCGTAGTCGGCCGCCTCGATCAGCGAGAACTCCAGATCGCGAGCCGAATACTCCACGCCGAACTGGTAGCGCGAAACGTGGCCGTCCGGCGTCAACACGACGATGCCGCTGGCGTGACGGTACAAGTCGGTCTTCTCGTCGTAACGATAGTGGAAGCCCAGCGTGTCGGCGAGTTTGCGGATCTGCGATTGCTCGCCCACCAGGAAGTGCCAGGCGTTCGCGGCGCCTTCGCGCCGGTAGCTGTCCAGATACTGCTCCTTCTTCGCCGCCGCGAGCTCGGCCGTCTCTCCCGGATCGAAGCTCAGGGTCACAATTTCGAAGTCCCTGCCGGGGTTGAATTTCGGGATCGCGCGCAGAGCCTTGACCAAGCCGTTGAGCTCGAGCGTGCACAGCATCGGGCACTCGTAATAGGCCAGGGCGATGATGACCGGCTTGTCTTTGAAATAGCGGCTCAGCCGCACCTTTTCGCCGGTCGAATCGGTGAATTCGAGATTGAGATCGATCTGCGCGTTGAGGTTTTGATCGAAGCTGACGCCCTCGAGCGCCTTGATCGGCGAGCTCGACGGCGTGACGTCCGGGGCCTCGTTGTTGTTGGCCCTCAGCGGGCCGGCCTGAACCAGGAGAGCCATGAGGACCGCGGTCGCCAGCGTCGCCGTGCTGTTGAATTTTCTCATTCGCTTTCCTCCTTTCCTTCTCCCGGTTCGAAACAGCGGCGCCTCCCCATGGGGAGGACGCTCTATTGAGCCGCCTGCGCGTTCGCTTGGCCGCGCGACGGGACTCCCTTTTCAAGCAATAGGTCGATCGCTTTGTCGACCGGAATATGCACGACGTTGGTGCGCTGGTCGACCCAGCCGTAGCTGTTGTAGCGCTCCGCCTCGGACGCTCGAATCTGACGTAGGTCGAGTCCGGGCACCACTTGCAGCAGCGGCGCGGTCGTCGGCTCCTCGTCGACTACCTTCAACGCGTTCGCCGGGTTCCCCTTGCTCTCCGCCCGCTGGGTGTAGAACTCGAACAGGACCGTCGTCACGCCGAACGAAAAGAGCACGCCGCCGGTCATCAGGATCAAGAAGATCACCAGCGGCCGAACGTGAGCGTCGGTCCTCTCGTGGTCGTGCTGGGCCAGGAATTGTTGCGCCATTAGTGATGTCCTCCGGCGGCTTCGAGAACCTCGGGCAAGCGCGGGTCGTTGACGGCCAGCAGCGGCTTATCTTTGAGCTGCCAGCCGAAGAATCCGAGCCATAGCCCGCCGACCGCCGCCATCGTCGCCAAGTCCAGCCAGTGGGGATGAACCCCGCCGCCGTGCGTGAAGCTCGGCTGCGTCAACCAGTACAGGTCGATGAAGCGCATCACCAGCATGTACGCGGCGATCTTTACCAAGATGCTCGACGCCCGCTTGGTCCTGCGCGTCAGCAAGATCAGGAACGGCAAGGCGAAATGGAACACGATCAGAATGACCGAGATGACGATCCAGCCTTGACCCATGCGATCGACGTACCACGGCGCTTCTTCTTGCGTGTTGCCCGACCAGATGATCAGGAACTGCGAGAACGACATGTACGCCCACAGCATCACGAAAGCCATCAGCAGATTGCCCAGATCGTGAAACGTTCCCTTGGTCACGACCTTCGCAAGCTCTTTGTTGTGCTCGAGCAGCTTCACGATCAGAATCGTGAAGGCCATTCCCGCCAGCAGATCCGAAGCGACGAACAAGAAGCCGAAGATCGTCGAAAACCAGTGCGGGTCGATCGACATCACGTAGTCGACCGAGAAGAACGTCAAGGTGAGGGCCATGATAAACAGCGCAGGACCGCTCAACCAGCGCATCCGCGTGGTGTACGGAATCGGGCCCTCTTCATCCTGCTTCTTCGACCAGCGCGACAGCAGGTAGGCGAACGTGCTCCAGAGAACGCCGAAAAACACCGCGCGAGCGATAAAGAACGGGACGTTCAAATACAGCGACTTGCCCTGGATCATGGCGTCGTTCGCCGCCTCGGACCGCGCCCAGGGAAACAGCGAATCCAGGCCCATCAGGATGGGGATGACCATCACCGCCATCAAAGGGATCGTGCGCGCGCCGGCTTCCCAGATCCGCCTCGACGGCACGCCCCAACTGCCCGTGGTCAGGTGATAGATCATGGTCCAGCCCAGGCAGCCCACCGAGATGGCGAACCAAAACAGGTACGACGTCAAGAACGAGCGGTAGAACTGATCCGCATCGGCCATCATCCCGATCGCGCAGGCAACGACGCCGATCACGCCGACGATCAGCCCGCGCGTTTGCAGGCTCGCGAGTTTCGGGTGCGTTTCCCGCCCGTTCATTGGATACCCTCCGCCCGCATGTCGGCGATCATCGATTGCGGCAGCTCGTCCATGCTCACGGCCTGAGACAACTGCAGCGCGCGAATGTAGGAGACGATGGCCCAGCGGTCTTCGACCGGAACGCGGTCGTTGAAGCTGTACATGCGGCCCTTGCCGTTGGTGATCACGTCATAGAAGTGACCGACCGGGGCCCGCCGCAGCCGCTCGATGTGATACGAGGGCGGGCGTTGAAAGCCGCGCTGCACCACGGCGCCGTTGCCGTCGCCGAGGCGTCCGTGGCAGGGCGAGCAATAAATGTCGAACCGCTCGCGGCCGTGCATGACGAGCTCGCGCGTGACCGGCATCGGGAACGTCGTCGCCAGCTCGCCGTTCACGTAGCCGGTGTAAAGCTGTTCGTCGGCGCGCAGGTCGCCGCGCGCGACGGCGCCCGCGACCGGGGGCCGCGAAGCCCGCCCGTCGTCGAAAAACCCGGAGTGCTCGAGAGGCTGCAGCTTCGGCTGGTCGTGCATGTCTTGGCGGCAGCCCGCCGCGCCCAGCAGCAGTAAGGCGCAGGCGAGGGTGCGCCGCAGGCGCTTGGCGTTAATCATCCTCAACCTCGGATACATCGAGCGGATCGAGGCTGACTAAGAACGCCCGCGTCCCTTCCGGATCGAACTTGGGATCGGTCGACTCGATCGTCAGGAAGAAGCGATCTTGACTGCAGCGCACGAAGTTCGGATGGTTGAAGATCGGGTGGTGCGGCAGCGGCAGCCCGTTGAACGCGAACATTCCGAACGTCGCCGTCAGCGCCGAAATCAACACCGTCACCTCGAAGGTCACCGGGATGAACGACGGCCAGGAGTTGAGCGGCCGACCGCCGATATTGAACGGCAGGTTGATCGCCGACACCCAGTAGCAGAGCCCGAACCCCAAGCAGAGCCCGACCAGGCCTCCGCAGAAAATCACCCAGGACAGGATCGGCCGTTTGAATCCGATCGCCTCACGCAGGCCGTGGATCGGAAACGGCGAGTAAGCTTCGACGCTGGCGTAACCGGCGTCGCGCGTCTTTTCGCAAGCCTTGAGAAGCTTGTCTTCGTGGTCGAATTCAGCGGCGATGCAGAATACTTTCTTCATCTACTCAATCCTTCCCTCTAAGCTCTGATTCGTCTGCGCGCTCCTGTGCGTCAAGTGCTTCATCTCGAACATGGCGATCATCGGGACGAAGCGCAGGAACAGGAAGAACAGCGTGATGAACAAGCCGATCGTTCCCATGTAGAGGATGATGTCCCAGAACGTCGGAATGTAGATGCCCCACGACGACGGCAGGTAGTCGCGGTGCAAGCTCGTGACGACGATCACGAAGCGCTCGAGCCACATGCCGACGTTGACGATCAGCGAAATCACGAACAGCAGCGGCATGTTCGTGCGCACCTTGCGGAACCACAGCGTTTGCGGCACCAGGCCGTTGCAGAAGATCAGGGTCCAGTAGAACGGCGCATAGGGGCCTGTCATGCGGTTCCAGACCATGAACTGCTCATACTCGTTGCCCGAGTACCAGCCGAAGAACGCTTCCGTCATGTAACCGTAGAAGACGACCAACCCGGTCGCCAATGTGACTTTGGCCATGGCGTCGATGTGACGGACCGTGATGAAGTCTTCGAGCTTGTAGAAGTGCCGCACCGGGATCGCGAGGGTGAGCACCATCGCGAAGCCCGAGTAGATGGCGCCGGCCACGAAGTAGGGCGGGAACAGCGTGGCGTGCCAGCCGGGAACGATCGAAACCGCGAAATCGAACGAAACGACCGTGTGAACCGAAACGACCAGCGGCGTCGAAAGGCCCGCCAGAATCAGATAGGCCATCTCGTAGCGTTCCCAGTGGCGCGCCGACCCCCGCCAGCCCAGCGCAAAGATCCCGTAAATCGTCTTGACGACCTTGTTCTTGGCGCGATCGCGCATCGTCGCCAGATCGGGGACTAAGCCCGTAAACCAGAACAGCGCCGAGACGGTCGCATAGGTTGAAACGGCGAACACGTCCCAAATCAGCGGCGAGCGAAACTGCGGCCACACGTTCATCGAATTGGGGTACGGCATCAGCCAAAACGCCAACCAAGGACGCCCGACATGCAGCAGCGGAAACGTGCCGGCGCAAACGACCGCGAACAGCGTCATCGCTTCGGCGAAGCGGTTGATCGACGTGCGCCACTCCTGCCGAAACAACAGCAAGATGGCTGAAATCAAAGTGCCGGCGTGGCCGATGCCGATCCACCAAACGAAGTTGATGATCGCGAAGCCCCAGCCGACGGGATTATTGAGGCCCCAGATTCCGGTGCCCTTGAGCACCAGCCAGCCGGCGCCCTGCAGCAGTCCGCCCAACAACGCCAAGCCGCTGAGCAGGCCGATGTACCAGAACAGCGGAGCTTCTTTTCCGAGCACGATCCCCGAGATCTTCTCGGTGATCGTCATGTAGTCCTGATTCGGGCCGATTACCGGATCCGGACGCAGCAGATGTACATTGCTCGCCACTCGTTAAGCCTCCGTCACCTGGGCCGCGAAAGCGTGCGCCTCGCCGTGCTCTTCCTCGCCGCCGCCGGTGTTCGGCATCTCGGGGTTCGGGTTCCGAACCCGCGCCAGGTAAGTCGTGCGCGGTTGGGTATTGATCTCTTCGAGCAGACCGTAGTTGCGCGAATCCTTCTTGAGCTGCGTCACCCGCGAGTTGGGATCGTTGATGTCGCCGAACTCAATCGCGTTCGCCGGGCAAACCTGCTGGCAGGCGGTCTCGATCTCGCCGTCGTTGATCTCGCCGTCCTTCTCTCTCCGAGTCAATGCGCGCGTGATTGATGCGCTGCACGCAGTACGTGCATTTCTCCATCACGCCGCGGCTGCGCACGGTCACGTCCGGATTGCGCATCAGCTTGAGCGTGTCGGCCTCGAAATCTTGATAGAGCAGGAAATTGAATCGCCGCACTTTGTAGGGGCAGTTGTTCAAGCAGTAGCGCGTTCCGACACAGCGGTTGTAGACCATGTCGTTGAGCCCTTCGTTCGAGTGCACCGTGGCGCCCACGGGACAAACGACCTCGCACGGCGCGTTCTCGCATTGCATGCACGGGATCGGCTGGTGGTAGGTCGTCGGCTCGTCGAGCGAGCCCCCGAAGTAACGGTCGAGCCGGATCCAGTGCATCTCGCGGCCGCGCGAGACTTGGTCCTTGCCGACGACGGGGATGTTGTTCTCCGACTGGCAAGCGATCGTGCAGGCGTTGCAGCCGACGCACTTGTTGAGGTCGATGGTCATTCCCCAGGCGTACCGCGTGTAGTTCCACTCGGGGAAGAAAGACTTGTCATTCTCGACGTCGGCGTAGCCGATGCCCGGACCGTGGCCGCTATGGAAGAGGTTGTCGTTCTCCGGGCCGCCCGGCTTGTCCTGTTTCGCGACTTCGCCGACGAACGGCGCGCCGACGCCGGGCTCGGCGCCTTCCTGCTGCTCGCCGCTTTCATGACCGACATGTTGCGCGAAATCGGGCTGCGCCTGGTACTGCTCTGCGGTCGCCTCGCGCACCAGATGGCGGCCCTCCATCGAGGCGTGATCTTGCGTGCAGGCGACGACGTCGCTGTCGCCGGTCTTGGCCAGACTCGCGCTCGCGACCATCCAACGGGCGTCGCTGGTTTGCAGCGCATAGGCGTTGAAGCCGGCATGCACGCCGACGCGCCCGGTCACCTGACGTCCGTAGCCCAGATGCGCCACGACCACGTCGTCGGCCTGACCTGGGAGCACCCAGACCGCGCCCTTCACCGCACCGTCGCCGGCGGTGAGACTCACGATTTGGCCGTTGTTCAGGTTCATTCGTTGCGCGGTCGCCGGACTGACGAGAACGGTGTTCTGCCAGGTGACCTTGGTCAGCGTCTTGGGAAGCTCCTGCAGCCAGCCGTTGTTGTTGTAAGCGCCGTCCCAGATAGTCGGATCCGGGCGCAGAATGAGCTCGAGTCCCGAGGACGCCTCGGCCGGAGAGACGACCGCGGACCAGCCCTCCGCCGGAGACACGGTTTTCGGCGCGGCGGCGGTGTTCGCGATGTAGCCGTCGTGCAGCGCCTTGCGCCAAGCGTCTTCGAGGCCCTTGCCTTGCTCGCTTCTACCGGCGGAGAAGGTCGCACGGACCATCTCATAGCCGCTCGTCGCTTCGCCCAGCGCCATGGCGAGCAGCTCGACCGGGCTCTTGCCCAAGAACAGCGGCTCGATCATCGGCTGCTGCAGCAGCAGCGAGCCGTCCCGGCCGCGAATGTCGCCCCACGCTTCCAAGTAGTGCGCGCCCGGCAGACGCCAGTGACAATTCACCGACGTATCGTTGTCGGCGAGCGTCGACATGATGCGCAAACCGACTTTGTCGAGGGCGCCGGCGAAATCGACGTCGGACGGCGTGTCGTAGCTCGGGTTGCCGCCCAAGATCAGCAACGTCTCGACCTGGCCGGCTTCCATTTCTCCGACCAGCTCCTTGATCGCGGCCAGTTGATCAACGGGCTCCGCATCGATCGGGTCGCTGTACCAAACCGTCGTGCCGACCGCGCCGAGCTGGGCGTTCATGGCGTGCGCCAGAGCGTGCACGCCCGCGGACTGAAAATCTCCGGGAATCACCAGGGCCGTCGAACCGGCGCGCCGCAAGTCGGCGGCGAGCGGCTCGATCCAGGCCGCGGCCGCTTCGGGCAACTCCGGGGCTGTGACGCCCGCGACGCCCAACTGCGCCGCCAGCGCCGCCGCAAACGCTTCGATCTGCGAGGGCTTGAGGCGCAGGCGATGGTCGGCGTTCGATCCGCTCACCGTCAGAGTCGGCTCGACGGCGTAAAGCCGATTCATTTCCGTCTTGCCGTCTTCCACCTTGCGCCCGGCGGCCCAGCCGCGCAGCCAGTGCACGGAGCCGGGCGTGTTCGCCAAAATCTCGGCGTCGATCGAAAGGATGACTTTGGCCTTGCCGATGTCGTAGTGCGACTCAACCGGCTCGCCGAATGCGGCCTTCGAAGCGGCCAGAGCCGCGTCGCGGTTGACCGGCTCCCATTGCACCCACTTCGCCTCCGGCATCTGCTGCCGCAGCCGATCGATGGCGGCCTTGAACGTGGGAGACGTCGTGGAGCCGCTCAGGATGCGTAATCCGGCGCCCCTCTTCTGCCGCGCGATCGCAATCGCCTGTTCAAACTCTTCTTCAAACGAGGCCCAGCTCGATGTGCGGCCGCGGTTCACGATCGTGCGGATCCGATCCGGATCGTACATGTCGAGCACCGAGCCCTGCGCGAACACGCTCGAAGCTCCTTGCGACAGCGGATGGTCCGGGTTGCCCTCGAGCTTGGTCGGCCGGTACATGTGCGACTCGGCCAGCAGCGGCTCGCCGAAGCCGCCGAAGGGCATCGCCGTCGCATAAAACTGCGGCCTGCCGGGCGTACCCTCGGGCGGGTGCGCCGCGTAGGGCATGATGAATTCCTTGGGCTGCCGCGTACAGCCGGTCACGCCCGCGAGCGCCAACGACGCCCCCATCAAGTGCAGGAAACGCCGCCGCCCGACCGGGTCGGTCCACGTTTCGGCTTGACTGGGGAACTCCTCGGCCAGGATTTGCTGGAACTGCGGCGTCCCGGCGGCCTCCTCCAAGCTCTTCCAATAGCGTGGGCCGGACTCGGATTCGAGACGCGCTCTGACCGCGGCCAAATCGACCGGCTCTGTTGTTTTCTGTCGCAGGCTCATCGATGGCACACCGAGCAACTTACTTTGCTTTGAACGTCGTATTCCTTAGCCAACTGCATCGCCATCTGCAGATGCTCTTCCGGGTCCGCCGGGGGCTCCCAGGCCATGTTCGTGATCTCGCTCTTGGGCCGCAGATTCATCTCCGGGTGCCAATGGCAGTCCATGCAGAAGGTCATCTGCAGCGTTTTCGCCTTGTACATCAGCGGCATCAGGTCGACGCGGCCATGGCAGCTCGCGCAGCCGACGCCCTTGCTCAAGTGGATGCTGTGATTGAAGTAGACGAAGTCCGGCAAATCGTGTACGCGCACCCATTCGATCGAGGCGTCGTCGCGGTAGCTGGCGCGCACCGGCTCGAGCATCGGAGCTTCATTCCAAATCTGCGAGTGGCAGGTCATACAGGTCTTGGTCGGCGGGATGCCGGCGAAGCTGCTGCGTTCCACCGAGTAGTGGCAGTGCCGGCAATCAATGCCGAGGCCGGTCACGTGGTGCTTGTGGCTGAACGGCACCGGCTGATTGATCGAGACGGTCTGCAACGTCACGTAGGGCGACTTCGCGATCGTCAACAGCGCCGTAAGCCCGCCGCCCGCTACCAGGACGATGACCAACAGCGCGACCCGCACAACGGTATTCGCGCTGGGGTTAAAGAGCTGTCTCATCTATAAAAGCGCCTCCGACCCTATCCGCCTACAACAACCCCTCGACGAGATCGCGAGCAACCCGCCCGGATCTGCGTTCCTATAAGCATAGGATCAGGATTGTTTACTGTCAAACAAGAACGAATCCTCTACAGCAGTAACCGTGCGAACCGTCTCTCACGGATCTTTTGTCTGATCATCGAGAAGGGAATCGGCTTTTCTCACACTAGCCGCAGGTCTCGGAAACGCCCGCAATGCCAGGGCTTGCTTTGAGGTTTCGCCCAGTGTACTACGAAACAACCCCAGGTTTGGGCAGGTTTTTCCAGCGCAGCGCGATCGGCGCTTCGGGCCCTTTCTCAGAGCTCGCTGCTACGTCCCCAAAAGTCTTCAAACAAGCTCGCCATCGCCGACGCCAGGCTGTTGTGCTCGAACACGAGCGCGGTCATCTGGGGATTGCTGACGACTGGATCGGCCAGCGAGATCATGCCGCGGGCGCCATCGAACAAGGCCAGCTTCATCGGCAGGCTCGCCGCCGTCCGAATCTCCGCGCCCGCTTCCGAAAGTCCCTCTGAGCAACTCCAGGTCGGCGGCCTGCGCGTCGAACAGCAGTCGGCAGCTTACATCGCGCTGCAGCAATTGCTGCACGATCGGTTCGCGCAGCGGATCCGAACCGTACGGCGGACGCGCGAACTCCAGGTAGTCGCTCTGGCACTGCAGCAGCAGCCGGCGGTACTCTTCCGCGATCTGCGCCGCGTCGGCGACAATTCGCAAATAATCCAGCGGCCCTTGCCCCTGATTGCCGTGCGCATAGACGCTGTCCAAGTCCTCGCCGAGCAGACCCGCCACTTGCTGCCGGTCCTGCCAGGCGCGCTCGAAGCTGTCGCGCTTCCGCGCCAGATAACCCTCGAGCGCCAGCCGCGGTTCGACGGCCGAAAACTGCTTCGCCTTGCCCTGCACGACGCGTACGAAGCCCTTCTCGACCAGGCTGTCGAGCACCTCGTAAATCTTCTGCCGGGGGATGTTAGCGCGGCCCGCGACTTCCAGCGCCTTGAACTGCGAGTGCCCGATCAGAACCAGATAAGCTCGCGATTCATATGCGTTCAGGCCGATGTCTTGCAGCCGCCGCGTGTGCAGCTCGAGATCCATTCAATCCCACCGTATCACGCCTGATATGGCGGCGGAATCGATAAGACATCAAATCCGGAAATTATTCCCCACCTCGGGGTGGGGGAGCTACTGGACAGGCGAGTAGTCGGTGGGCGCCAGGAACACCGAATCGACCTTCTCGACGAGTTTGCCGTCCTTCTCGGATTCGGCTTTTGCTTTCTGCCAATCCGGATCATCGCTAAAGGCTTTCCAGGAGGCTTCGCGCGCCGCCTTGCTGGGGTAGGCCAGCATGTAGACGAGCGTCTTGCCCGCTTCCGGGCCCTCGATGGGAGTCCAGTAGCCCATCAGGCTCATACCGTGTTTCACGAAGATCGCGCTGGTGTGCTCGCGGAAGCGCTTGTGCAGGTCGTCGAGCTTGCCGGGATAGCAGTGATAGGTGCGGAGCTCGAAAACGCGGTTGTCGGCGGCTTGGATCGGCATGGCGAACAGCAGGGAGGCGGCCCCGAGGGCCAGGGCAAATTGAAGGACGGCTTTCATCATCGATTTCTCACGCGACCGGCTCCGGTCGGGCCTCGACAGTATAGCCGAACGAAGTGCGAGAGGAGGCGTCCGGATGCCCTAGACTCAACGGGAGCTTATATGCGCACGCTGCCCGCTTCTCCTGCTCGCATTGTCGGCGAGCTCCGCATACGCCGCCGAGCAATTGACGCTGTGGACGCCCACGAATGCGAATGGCGACCGAGCGCCCCAGGAGAACCAGGTCGGCTATCCGGCCGGCATTCAGCACATGCGCGTGCACACAGCCGATGCGGACGATTCCGGCTATACGTTCTTGCTGGGAGCGGCGGTGGTCGAGCATCGCGGGACGCTTTTCGTCTCGTGGGCCAACGGCCTCGAGAACGAGAACGACGCCGCCAGCCAAGTCACGCGGGGACGGCTCTCGCGCGACGGCGGCAACAGTTGGAGCCCGCCGTTCGTGATCGCGCCGCGCATCGACGATCAGCCCGGCCTCTACAACGCCCACGGCTCGTTTCTGTCCGACGCAGACGCCCTCTACGCCTTCATTCCCATGGAGCGCAGTGCGGGCAAATCGCGACCGGGACTGCTGACCCGGCTGTTTCGCTACGACCAAAGCGGCGAGCGCTGGACGCTCGAGAAGGATCTGATCGGCGGGTTCTACCCCATGGACAATCCTCGCCGGCGCGCCGACGGCCGCTGGGTGATGGGCGGCATCGACCAGGAATCGAAGCCCGCCGTGGCCATCAGCGAGTCGCCGGATGTGACCGGCGCCTGGAAGGTAAGGCGAATCGAGAGCGTTCCGTCGGGCTTCGAGACTTCGGTGTGGGTCGACGGCGAGCGGGTCACCGCGTTCATCCGCAATTCCGTGGCGGACGAGGCGGGCGACCTCTACCTGGCGGCGGTGCGCAGCGACGACGGCGGCGAGAGTTGGAAGCTCCCGCAACCGGTTCACGTCCCCTCCAGCCGCTTCCCCGCGGTCGATTCGAAGGTCTTCGCGGGCAGGCTGAGCAACGGCCAAGGCTACCTCGTCTACAACATGCCCGTCGGGCGCAACGGCAGCGACCGCCGCTTTCTGGCGATCGCCGTCACCGCTCCCGGCGGCCAAAAGTTCGAGAAGGTCTTCGCGATCCGCGCCTTCGGTGAAACCGGCCCGCGTACGGCCGGCCACTATAAGGGCGTCGGCTGGCAATACCCCTACGCGTACGAGTCGGACGGCAAGCTTTACATCGTCTACGCCCGCGCCAAGGAAGACTGCGACATGAGCATCGTGCCCGTCGAATCGCTGGCGGTCGACGCCAACTCGACGCCGCTCGCGCCCGACGAGCTCCCGCGGCCTTACTTCACCCATCACTACGCCTATCGCAATCTCGGCGCCGGCAGCTCATGGGGGCAGACGGCCCTGGTCGATCTCGACAAGGACGGCGATCTCGATTTCACCACGGGGCTGCGCGGCGGCGACATCCAGTGGTTCGAGTATCAAGGCCGCAAGCCATGGGCGCGCCACCTGCTGGGCTCCGACTCGCCGTCCGACGTCGGCGGCGCGGCGTTCGACGTCAACGGCGACGGTTGGATCGACTTCGTCGCCGGCGGCGCGTGGTACGAAAAATGTCGACGGCGACGGCGACATCGACATCTGCGCCAAGCCTTGGGAACCCGCGCCCACGAATGCGAACGGCGGCCGCGCGCACTTCGACTTTTTAGAGAACCTGACGATCCGCCCCTAGCGATTCTTCATGTAATAGAGGTGTCCGTCTTCGGCGCCGATCAGCAGGTCGCGGCGCCCGTCGCCGTCCCAGTCGACCGTCGTCGGGCTCGTGGTGTGCCCGGCGAGAACAGCGTCGGTGAGCGGGCCCATGTCGACGAATGTCGCCGCGCCGTTCTTTTCGCTGACGTTCCGTAGCAAGTTGACGCTCGTGCTGTTGACGAGCAGGTCGCGGCGGCCGTCGTTGTCCCAGTCGACGACGGCGAGCTTGCGGCGCCCGGAATGCCCCGCCCGCTCGGCGTTGAGCCTTAAAGGTACGGGTCCGGAGTCGGCGCTCTCGAAGAAGACCCGCCTACCCGGCTCAATGCGGCCGCCCGCTCCGCGGTAGAACGTCAGATAGCCCTCTTGGTCGAGCATGACGATGTCGTTGCGACCGTCCTTGTCCCAATCGACGACGGCGGGCGTCGTGCGCCACTGCGTGACCAGCTCGGAGCCGACCGGAGACCACCAGGTCCATGCAGGCTTTGGCTGCGGCTCGCCGACGAACCGAATCGGCTGGGGACCTGTGAGCTTGGGCTTGTGGGGCGAGCCGGCGTTGCGATACCAGACGACCTTGCCCCAAATCGAGTTGACGACAAGGTCCGGCAGGCCGTCGCCGTCCCAGTCCGCCGCGCTCAACGTCGTGTAGCCCCAGTTCGCTTCGGCCGGCCCTTGAATCGAACCGTTGGGCCCGGCCTGAATGCGGATTTTCGCTCCGTCGGCCTCGAGATACGCAGGCGCGGCGAACTTGGGCGGGTCGCCGCCGTCGAGATTCTCAATGAACCCGATGTAGCCGGCCGAATCGCCGGCCACGATGTCTTCGTCGCCGTCGCCGTCCCAATCGACGCCCACCGGCGTGACGAGCGCGCCGAACTTCACGAAATCCGCTTCTTGCTTGAAGTAGACGGGAGGCAAGAAGCGCGCGGCGCCGGTATTCTCGACCAGCGCGACGCGGCCGTCCTCGTCGCCGACGATCAAGTCGGGGTCGCCGTCGCCGTCCCAATCGACAGCCGTCGGCGTGATCATCTCGAGGTCCATCGCCAGGGGCTTGCCGTCGTGCTCGAGCCGCCGCGGGGCGGCATACTGCGGCTGTCGCCGCGAGCCGACATTCTCGAAATACGTGAAGCCGTCGAGAAACTCGCCGCAGAGCAGATCGAGATCGCCGTCGCGGTCGAAATCGGCGAAGCTCGGGCTCGGCATCCCGTACACGTCGACAGGCTTTCCGTTTGCCGTCACCTGCGCGGGCGCGCCCCAGCGCGGCGCGTCTTCCCCGCCCTCGTTCCGGATCCAATAGACGTAGCCGTGCAGCGGCCCGTTTTGCCACTCGCCCTTGTCGTTCCAGGCGTCGTCCCAGCCGTAGTCGGTCCAGTCGCCGATGCCGACGATCAGGTCGCGCACGCCGTCGCCGTCGTAGTCGACGCGCTTCCATTGGTTTGCGCGCACTCGTCCGCCGGCTTGGTGGATGTCCTTCGTGTCGATCGCGAGCGAGACCGGTTTCTTGAACCCGGAATTTCTGAAATCCGGGTACGCCGCGCCCGGCGTCATGACGGCGCCGTCGGGCGAGATCTGCGCGTTCGTGCGATATTCGGCGACCCAGCGCGCCGGCTTGAACACCGGGAACTTCTCGCGCCCGCCGCTGGGGTTCTCGAACAGCCAGGCCCCCTGGTAGGGTTTTCCTCCGCTCACTACGACCAGGTCGAGATCGCCGTCGCCGTCGTAGTCCATTGGCAGCGGCCACGCCCACAGGCCAACCGCCAGATCGACCGTCAGGCCGGGGTTGCGGTATTCGAGCCGCTCGAGCTCGCCCGCACCGGCGGCGCTCGCACAAAGGCCGAGCAGGCACGCCGCGCTAAAACCGCAGACCTTTCTCGAGAACCACGCTTGCATAGAAGTACAACTCCGCATCCAAAGTCCGCTTGATATTCTCCGCCCGGCGGAACCCGTGCTGCTCGCCGTCGAACAATAAGTAGTTCACCGGCAACCCTTTCCGGCGCAGAGCTTCGACCATTGCTTCAGCCTGCTCGAAGGGCACGACCTTGTCCTCGGCGCCTTGGAAGAAGATCACCGGCGCGTCGAGTCGGTCGACGTGAAAGATCGGCGAACGCTCGCGGTAGAGCTCCTCAGCCTCGGGATACGGCCCGATCAGCTTGTCGAGGTAGCGCGACTCAAACTTGTGAGTGTGGCGGGCCAGAGCCGCCAAGTCGCCCACGCCGTAGTAGCTGGCGCCGGCCGCGAACACGTCGCGAAACGCCAGCGCCGCCAATGTGGTGTAGCCGCCGGCGCTGCCTCCGCGGATGATCAAGCGTTCGCGGTCGGCCTTGCCCTGCGCGGCCAAATAAAGTGCGGCGTTGGTGCAATCGTCGACGTCGACGATGCCCCATTTCCCGGTCAGCCGCTCGCGGTAGGCGCGGCCGTAGCCGGTGCTGCCGCCGTAGTTCACGTCGACGACCGCGAAGCCGCGGGTAGTCCAGTACTGCACCCGCGGGTCGAACGTCGCCGAGGACTGCGCGGTCGGCCCGCCGTGGCTGATGACGATCAGCGGCGGTTGTTTGCCTTCCGGCGCCTCGAAGTCCGGGTTGTGGGGAGGGTAAAGGAAGGCATGCGCCGTCAGCCCCTCCTCGGTGGGAAACTCGATCGCCTCGGGCACGGAGAAATAGGGCCGCAGCGACTCGTCGACCTCGCCGGAGCGCGCCAGGACCTCAAACCGGCCGCTCGATGGGTCGAGCTCGACGATCTGCGGCCCCTCGGTCGGCGATCCGCCGCGAAACACGACTCGCCCCGCCGCGGCTTGAACTCCCTCGATATCGGTATACGGGCAGTCGATGGGGTCGAGCCGGTGCGCGGCGACATCGATCGAGCCCAACTTCCAACCTGCGTTCGTGTGGTAGGTGCAGACGATGCGGTCGGCGGACACGAAATCGTATGTCGAAAGACCGAACACCCAATGCGGGTAGCCGAACTCGGCCTGCGACCTCGACGACGGGCTCGACCGCGCCGTCCCGCAGGCGATAGAGATTCCACCAGCCGTTGCGGTCTGACACGAAATAGAGCGAGCCGTCGGGCGACCACCGCGGCAGAAAGACCGATTCGCCCGGCCCGCCCGCGACGTCGGTCGCCGCGCCTGGGCGGCCATCGGCCTCGAGCGTGGCGACGCGTAGTAGCGTCTCGTCCCAGGGCATGTGCGGATGCCGCCACTCGACCCAGCACAGGCTGCGCCCGTCCGGGCTCAGGCGCGGGCTCGAGTAGAAATCCGCTCCTGCGACGACGACCGCCTGCGTGCCGTCGACCGTCGACACCGCGGCGATCGTGTTGGTTGCTTCCTGGCCCGTGTTCGAGTGATCCTCGCGCACGACGATCAGGCGCGTGCGCTCGCGATCGAGGCAAGCGTCCGCGTAGCGCATGGAGCTGGCAGCGGTCAGCGGCGTGGCATTGCCGTCTCGCGACACGCGCCAGATCCGCTGATCGTCGTCGTTCGAGAAGTACGCCTCGCCGCCCGCCGCGAGATAGGCGCCGCCGCCGTACTCGTGAACCCGCGTCCTGGCGTTCAACGGCGTTTCGATCACGTCCGCCTTGTCGCCGTCGGGCGTGCGCCGCACAATCGCCGTCCGCCCGCCCTCCTCGGGCCGCTGCTCCAGCCAATAGACGTCGTCCCCGTCGATTGCCGGCGAGCCTAACCGAACGCTCTTCGCGACAACCCGATCGGACGTGATCGGCGACTTCCAGAAGCCATAAGCTGCGATTTCCGCCATAAGCGGGTCAAGGTAGCACGCCCGGTTCTATCCTCTCGTGGTGGGAGCGGGCCGCGAGCTGTTCGATAGCGGGCGCATTTAGCGCCTTGGTAGCATGCGTTGTTTGCCGAAGGTGTCTAAAATCGCCGTCGCCCTAATGGTCGCCCTGCTGGGAGCGTGCTCGGCGCGGGAAGCGGCTCATGATGAGATCGTGGTCGCGGCGGCGGCGGACTTGCGCTTCGCCTTGGACGAGCTAAGTGCGACTTTTTCGCGGCAGCACCCGCAGTGGACGGTTCAAACTTCATTCGGGTCGTCGGGAGTTTTCTATTCGCAGCTCCAGAACGGCGCGCCTTACGACTTGTACTTGTCGGCCGATGTCGCCTATCCCAAGAAGCTCGGGGCGGAGGGGTTGATCGTCGAAGGCAGCTTGTTCACATACGCGGTCGGGCGAATCGTGTTGTGGACGCGAGCCGATTCGGAGGTTGATGCGGAAGCGCTCGGTGCGCAGGCTCTGACCGATCCAAGGATCAAAAAGTTGGCGATCGCGAACCCGCAGCATGCTCCATATGGGCGGGCCGCCGAAAGTGCAATGCGTTCGCTGGGCGTCTATGACGCCGTCGCCGACAAGCTCGTGCTGGGCGAGAACGTCTCGCAGACGCTGCAATTCGTCCAAAGCGGCGGCGGCGGACGCGGGTATCGTGGCCCTCGCATTGGCGTTAGCGCCGGAAGTGCGAAACCAAGGGCGCTACTGGGAGATTCCGCTCGACGCCTACCCGCGCATGGAGCAAGGCGGAGCGGTGCTGCAGGCGGCGAAGAATCCCGCGGGGGCCGCGGCGCTGCGAGACTTCTTATTGTCGGACGAAGGCCGTGCGATCCTGAAGCGCTACGGCTTCTCCTCGGCTGAGTAGCTCAACATGCACTGGGAGGCATTTTGGCTGTCCATTCGCCTCGCGGCGGCGACGATGTTGATCCTGCTGGCGATCGGCGTGCCGACGGCGTACTGGCTGGCGTACTCCGAGAAGCGCTGGAAGTTTTTGGTCGAGGCGGTCGTGGCTTTGCCGCTGGTGCTGCCGCCGACCGTGCTGGGCTTCTACATCCTCGTCGGAATCGGGCCGAACAGTCCGATCGGCGGGTTGTATGAGGCGTTGACCGGCTCGATGCTGCCCTTCACGTTCCAGGGTCTGTTGGTCGCGTCGATTCTCTACAGCCTGCCGTTCGCGGTGCAGCCATTGAGCGCGGCGTTCGCGGGCGTCGACCGCTCGCTGATCGAGGCGTCGTGGTGCCTGGGCGAATCGCGCCCACGGACGCTGTGGCGCGTGATCTTGCCGTTGTCGTGGCCGGGCGTGCTGACGTCGATGGTGCTCAGCTTCGCGCATACGCTGGGCGAGTTCGGCGTCGTGCTGATGGTCGGCGGGAATATCAAGGGGCGCACGCAGACGGTGTCGATTGCGATCTACGACGAGGTGCAGGCGCTCAACTATGCCGATGCGGCGACGACGGCGGCGCTGCTGGTGCTGATCTCGTTCGCGGTGCTGGCGGCGACCTACGGATTGCAGCGAAGGATCTGGGCGGTATGGCCGCTGAGCTGAGCTTCGACCTGACGGTCGAATACCCGCGCGGAGCGACGATCGAGGGGCGTGTCGACGACGCGTTCTCGAGCGGGCCGGTGGCGGTGTTGTTCGGCGCTTCGGGATCGGGCAAGACCACGTTGCTGAGGTGCTTGGCGGGATTGCAGAAGCCCTCGCGCGGGCGGATCGCCTTCGACGGCCGCCCTTGGTTCGACAGCGACGGCAAGCTCGACGTTCCGCCGCAGCGCCGGCGCGTGGGCTACCTGTTTCAGCAGTACGCGCTGTTCCCGCACCTGACGGTGGAGCGGAACGTCGGCTACGCCCTGCGGCATCTGTCGGCGGAAGAGCGCCGCGGGAGGGTCGGCGAGGCGCTCGAGCGGGCGGGCATCGGCCCGCTGGCGCATCGCCGCATCGCGGGGCTCTCAGGAGGCGAGCAGCAGCGCACGGCTCTGGCGCGGACGCTGGCTCCGCGGCCGGACTTGCTGCTGCTCGACGAGCCGCTTTCCGCTTTGGACGCGCCGACGCGGGCGACGCTGCGCTCGGAGCTGCGCCGGGTGCTGCTGGAGTCGCAAACGCCGGCGGTCGTGGTCACGCACGATCAAACCGAGGCGCTGGCGCTGGGGGATTGCTTGATGGTGATGGCGCAGGGACGGCTGCTGCAGAGCGGGCCGGTCCGCGAAGTGTTCGAGCGGCCGGCGGACGAGGTCGTGGCGCGTTCGGTGGGAGTGGATTGCGTGGCCGCCGCGAGACTCGCCCGGGTCGAGGGCGAGCTGGCTGTCTACCGCGCTGGGGATCGCGAAGTGGTGGGACTGGCGCGCGATGTCGCCGACGGGAGCGAGGGCTATATCTTCATTCGCGCGGAAAACGTGACCTTGTCGTCGCGCGCGCCTTCGGGAGAAAGCGCGCGGAATCACCTCGCAGCGGTCGTGGTCGAGATCGCGCAAGAGGGCCCGCTGGTGCGCGTTCAATTGGATTGTTCGTTTCGGCTGGCGGCGGTGATCACACGGCACTCACTCGAGGAGATGGCCCTGGAGGCGGGCGCGCGCGTCTACGCGAACATCAAGGCGCCGGCGGTGCACTTTGTGCCCCATGCCGGCGCGCCTCCGGCCTAGTCTAGCCGCGGGTGTAGACTTCCTTGCGTTTGGAAGCGCCGCCCCCGAGCACTCCGAGATCGAGCAAGACGGCGATCACCACAACGATCAATTGCAGGCCCGCGACCTCGCCGCGCGTATTGATCGCCCAGGCGTAAGCAAGCGTGGTGAACGGCAAGAAGATGAACCCAAGGATCGGAATGATCAACCCCGTGTAAGCCTGGGAGAAATAGTCGGAGAACAGCGCCAGCAGAACGATGATCAGGCGCGGTCCGAAAAACGCGAGCGCCAACAATAAACAACACGGCATAGTAGGGGTCTCCTATTCGACGGCCTTGACCGCACCGTAGATGTCGATGACGGGGTGTTTTGCTACAGCGCGAAATTCGACCGGGCGGTTCGTCGGGGGCTTGCCGCTGTCGGCCTGGAAGTCTCCCGTCGCGGAAACCGACCCCGCCGGAACGAACTTCCAGGGGTCGTCGGCCTCGTAGAGATCGGCCATGTCTTTTTGCAAGCGCCACTCGAAGCCGACGTCCAGGCGCGAGGCGTCGCCCATGCTTTCGATGCGCCCCGTGAAATGGGTCTTGGAGCCCTGGCGTTTCGCCGTGCTCGTCAGGACGGCGGGGGGATCGAGGCCGGGCTCGACGTTGGTGATCTTGAAGACGATCGGGTTCGGCCAACGTCGGTCGTTGTAGATGCGCTGGGCGCGAGTGGCGCTGATGCGGAGGCCGGCGGGCGTTTGCTCCCACTTGGTCTGCGGCGTGACTTCCGGCCGGTACTCGAGAACCTTGTCATTCTGCCCCAGGATTGTCACCTTCGTCTGCGGCGTCGATTTGACCGACTTAATGAGGAAGCTCTTCTCTTCGGCGTATTTCCACGGCTCTCCGGTGATGAAGGCATAGACGGTCGGCTCGTTCTTGGCCTTGGTGAACCAGATGGGGCCTTCGTTGGTGATGATCCAAGTGCGCGTGCCCAGGATGGAATCACGGTTGATCATGTTCCACAAGGCGATCTCGCGCAGGCGGTCCGATTGCGGCAGTGGGATGAAGCCGTCCGGGTGAGGCGCGATGTTGAGCAGCAGGTTGCCGCCCTTGGCGCGCGTCTCGATCAGCGTGTCGATGAGCTGCGTGCCCGACTTGAGGGTGTCGTTGGTCGGGCGATACTGCCACTGCACGCCCATGGTGAGGTTGCCTTCCCAGGCGCCGTCGAGCGGTATTCCGGGAGTGTACTGCTCGGGCGTTTCGATGGCCCCGCGCGTGACGACGACGTTGGGCTGCAGCTCCCAGGCGACCTCTCTTAGCCCTTCCGCCTCGCCGTCGATGAAGAAGACGTCGATCGGGCCGTAGTTGCTGAACAGCTCGCGGACTTGGGCTTGGTCGTAGGCCAGCAGGTCGGGGTTGTTGTGCGGCAGAACCTCGGGCCGGCGACGGCTGATCAGCGTGCCCTGCTGGTGCAGAAAGTGGAAGTCGTCGGGAGAAAAGTAGATCCCAATGGCGATGCCCTCGGCTCGGAAGGCGTCGACGACTTCTTTGGTCACGTCGTGGGCGAACGGCGTGTTCATGATCGAAAAATCGGTCGTTTTCGTGGCGTACATGCAAAATCCCGAGTGATGTTTGGCCGTGAATACGACATACTGGAAACCGGCCAGCTTGGCGAGACGCGCCCACTTGCGAGCGTCGAAATCTTCGGGATCGAACGTCTTCGGCAAATCGTTGAAGAAACGTTCCTGGTACTCATCCGAAGCGCCAACCAGCGAATGGCTGATCACCGAGCCGACCTGGCTGTCGACGCTCCAGTGGATAAAGAGGCCCAGGCCGAGGTCTCGGAACCAATCCAAACGTTCGGGTTTGTTCTGAGCGGACAGCAGGGCTGAGGAAAGCAGGGCGAGAATCAGCAAACGAGGCATCGCTCTGGATGATATCAATGCGCGACACGCGGCTGTACCGTCGGCCGCGGAACTAGGAGGCTCCCCATGAACCGTCTCGATTCCCGCCGCAGTTTCTTCGCTCGCATGGCCGCCGGCGCCGCGGTCGAATCAGCCGCCGGCGCGGCCGTCTCCGACGCCGAATGCAGCGCGCCGCCGAGGGAGTGAAGAAATTGCGCTCGCTGTGGGCCTAGGAATTCGCCCACAGCAACAACCGCGAAGCTCGAGGGCGGAGCAACGAACAGCCCCGGATCGAGCGGAGCGGAATCCGGGGATCTTGCTTCGTCCTCCCGGACGAGGTCGCGCCGGCGTATTCACACACACTCGTGAGGGAGGGGTCTGCGAGCAACCGCAGGTGTTGACGCAAACCGCTTACTGACGTGCGCGGCTCAAGCGCGGAGGACGGCTTCGACGGCCTGCCGATTGTGACTGGGCGGCGATAGTTGCAAGAATGACCCTTTGGCTGAGCAGTTACCCAAGAAAATTAGTCGTACGCTGCGCGAAGGCGTCTTGATCCCGGCGCATCCGCTGGCGTTGACGAGCGAGCGCAAGCTTGACGAGCGCCGTCAGCGGGCCTTGACGCGTTACTACGTGGACGCCGGCGCCGGCGGGCTCGCGGTCGGGGTCCACACGACGCAGTTCGAGATCCGCGAAAAGAAGGTCGGGCTGCTGCGGCCCGTGCTCGAATTGGCCGCCGAGACGGTGGCGGAGCGCAAGAAGGCCGTCGCCGGGTCATTGGCGTTGATCGCGGGAGTCTGCGGCCCGACTCGGCAAGCCGTCGAAGAGGCGGAACTGGCGCGCGATCTGGGGTACCACGCGGGCCTGCTCAGCTTGGCCGCATTGCAAAGGGCGTCGGTTGCGAAGCTGATCGAGCACGTTCGGGCCGTGGCCGAGGTGCTGCCGGTTTTTGGGTTCTACCTGCAGCCGAGCGTGGGCGGCCGCGAATTGCCGTACGAGTTTTGGCGCGAGTTTTGCGACATCGAAGGAGTCGTGGCGATCAAGATTGCGCCGTTCGATCGCTACCGCACCCTCGATGTGATGCGGGCGGTGATCGACTCGGGACGCGGCGGCGAAATCGCTCTCTACACGGGCAACGACGACAACTTTCTCGTGGATCTGGTCACGCGCTATCGGCTGAACGGAGCGGCGTCTCCCCTGCCCTCCCGCATCGTGGGCGGGCTGCTGGGTCATTGGGCCGTCTGGACCCGGCGCTCGGTGGAACACTTTCGGGAAGCGCGGCGCATCGCCAATCGTGACCTGCCGGTTCCCCAGCAATTCCTCGAATTGGCGCAGCAAGTCACCGACGCGAACGGCGCCTTCTTCGACCCCCACGAACGGTTTCGCCGGCTGCATCGCCGGCCTTCACGAAGTGCTGCGCCGTCAGGGGCTGCTGGAAGAGGTCCGGCTGCTCAACCCGGACGAAGGCCTGTCGCGCGGACAGGCCGACGAAATCGAGCGAGTCTACCGCGCCTATCCGCACCTGAACGACGACTTGTTCGTGGCCCAGCGCCTGGACGGTTGGCTGTCCTAGTCTTGCGGTACGCGCCAGCCCGCCTCACCGTCCTTGACGAGGCCCAAAGGCTGCAGGACCTGCTCGAGCGGTCGCGTCGAAAGGATTAACAGGCCCTGATCGCTGGGGCTTTCCCGGACATACGCCGTCGCGCCGCCCAGCCAGGCTTCGAGCTGTCCCGGCTGCGCCTCGGCGAGCGATTCGCTGTCGAGCAGCGGCACAAAGTACGGCTGCGCGCGGAAAGTTGCTTCGGTGATCGCGGGCAGCAGCGTCGCGCGCGTCTTCGCGAGCCACGCGTCGACGTCTTCGTTGAGGAAGACTTCCAGTCCGACGCCGCGGCCGGTCATTTCGCGGCGAGCGGAATCGCGCGCTTCAGGCCCGGCGCTGACCCGAAAAACGTAGCGGATCAGCACGCGGGACGGCGCGCCGCGCAGCTTGAGGAAGAAATCCTTCCAGCTCCACAGCGTCGGGGGCTTGCGATTCGGGAAGACGCCGAGGCCCTGCATGGGAATCCAATCGACGCCGTGCGCGGACAGCAGCGCCGCACCGCCTTTTTTCGCGAGATCTTCGATCTGAATGAAGAACTGCGACGGCGCGGCGCCCTGGAGCGCCCCAGCCAGGTTCTCGGTCAACTCCGCGAGCGGCGCCGCGTAGCGCTGGTGGACGGGAAAATCGCCGAGCGGCACGAGCGCCGCGTGATATCCCGGAGGCGCTGAGACGCGGCGCAGCGGGATTCCGGCCGGGCCGTTTTCCGACGCCTTCCACGGATCGCCCAGGCCGACCTGCGCGAGCTTGCCTTCTCCGGGTAAAAATCCGCTCATGACGATTACGACGGCGACCGCGGCGACCGCCAGGATGAGCATGATGCGGCGGCTTCTGGCTTGGTTACGTCGCTGCTCTTCATAAGGCGGCCTCATCGAGGTCCAGTGTACCCCTCCCCTACTCGATTGCAAACGACCAACCCGCGCTCGAGCTTTCGCCTCCCAAGGCCTTGAAGATGTCGTCGAGCGGGTGCTTGGAGACGAGCAGGAGGCCCTTGTCTTCGGGGCTGTCGCGCGCATACAGGTGCGCTCCGGCCAGCCAGCGCTCCAAGTCGTCGGGTTTCGCCGACTTGACGCCCGCGGCGTCGAGCAGCGGGCAGACGAAGGGAAAGCCCTTGAACATCGGGTCGACCAGCTTGTCGCCCAAGGCCTGCTGAAAGCGCGCCAGCATGGCGTCGCCGTCGCGCTCGATCATCAGCTCGAGGTAGCTTCCCTTGCCGAGCATCACGGTGCGAGCGTGCCGGCGAGCGGCCGGCTCGCCTCCCAGCCGCACCACCTGGTGCATGAGCGGGCGGACGGTTTGGCCGACTTCGAGCTGTTCGAAGTCGTCGCGCGTCCAGGGCTTGGGCGGTTCGCGGTCAGGCCAGATTCCCAAGCCTATCGAGGGCATCCAATCGACTCCATGCTCCTGGACGAGATCGGCCCCGTCGCCCAGATGCAGCTCATTGACTTGCAAGAATGATTCGAGCTTGAGCGGGTATTGCCCGACCAGCGCTTGCGCGATCCGCTCGACGAACGACCGCACGGGCTTGGCCGCGTTTTCCGGCATCGGGTGCGCCCCGCCGGCGGGGACGAGCCAAGCTTGCCACGAAGTAGGAGCTTCGAGGGCCTGAGCGGTGAACGGTTTGATTGTTGCTTGCGCCATGGGTTCTCAGGCTCCTTAGCTGACGGGATAAACCCAGCCTTCGTCGCGCATGGCCTTGAGGATCTCGATCATCGGTTCGTCGAGGTCGTGCTTCGACGCGATCAACACGCCCTTATCAAGCATGCTTTCACGCATGTAGACGTCGAAGAGCGAATACCACTTTTCGACCGTCTCATCGTCGGCGCCGAAGAAGTGTCGCGTTTCGAGCAAAGGAAGAATGAACAACATGCCCGGAAATTGCGGATCGTTCTTGATGTCTTCGCCGAACAGCTCCTTGCTCTTGGGGAGAAAGGAGTCTTGCAGCGAGTAAGTCATTTCATGATGCCGCTGGACGTTGAACTTCTTGAACATCGGATGCTTCATCATGCCTGGAGTGAAAGCCATTTCCGGCGCCTCGGTTTCGGGGTCCGGGGCGAGGTAGAGCGTCGTCATCCCGCCGTGCCCGAAGAAGAGCTCGCGCTGCTCGACGGCGGCCTTGTTGAGAAACCAATATGCGAAGTCCGCGATGTAGTCGCTCATGCTGAACTTCTTGCTGCCGTCGCCGAAGGCATAGACGTCTTGTTCGGTAGGGGGCGCCGGAAAGGTGACTTCTTCCCCGGGCCGCCGAGCCAAACCCAGATGCGGCCGGTGTTCGATGGCCGTCCGCAGAAACGCGTCCTTCATGTCGCCGAGCTTCTCGAGGGCCTTGAAGGCAAGGAAACTCTCGGGCCGCAGGCCCAGTTCGCCTTTGAAGTGCTCCTCGATGCGCCTGCAGAATTCGAGAACCCATTTGCGTAGGCCGTCCGACATCGGCCACGCGCCGGCCGCGAGCCAGTAGAGCGACTGATTGGTGATCTTCTCGGCGCGCCGGAAGGGCAGCAACTCCTTGCTGCGATCGATGGGGCTGAGCCTTTCGCGGCTGCGGTCGACTTTTTCTGCCATGCTGATCTATTGCTCCGCCCAATGCTCGAGACGACGGGCAGCGAAAATCGCCGCCCGACCCCGGGACTAGTTTCCGCCCACTGAGGTTGGCGGACCCGACAAAGTTGCGCCGACGTGACCTCGAACTGCGGCGGCGCCGGCCTTAGCGGCGTTTATGACTCCGCGGGCTCCGGCCGCAAGCGCCTTCGCGCCGGTCGCGTCCGTCTTGAGGCCGTATCCGCCGTTTGCCATCGCCTCCACCTTCGTCTCGAGCGTCGTGACCTCGAGCTTGTAGCCGGTGACGCCGAACGCCGCGCCAGTGGCCTCGACCTTGAGCAGCGTGATCCCGATCGCGATCGACTTGAACGCGAATTCGGCGTTGATCTGCTGAAAGAAGCTGGTCGGTTCCGAGATGTTGCGCGGCGAGCAGTGCGTCTCGGTCAGAGGCGCGATGAACGTGCGGGTCGTGGGCCCGACGTTCAACGTGGTTTCGGCCAGTAGGACGGTCCGAGTGATGCTGCCGACGTGCGTGCAGGTTTCGTTCCCGAGTCGCATGTACGTCAGATTGCCGAGGCGCGTGATGTTCTGGTTGCCGGTCTGCATGATCTTGTCATTGCCGGTGTGGATCAGGTTGTTGTTGCCGATCCACAGGTCGTCGCGATCGCCTTTGCGAATCGACACGTGTACGCCTGTCACGCCCGTTATTCCGGATGTGCTGGCGATGCTGGGCCAAACCAGAGCGCTTGCCTGCTTGACCTTAGCCGCCGGCGTACGCTTGTCGGCGTCCACTTTCGGAATTATGGGAACCATCCCTTTGGTGGTGGGCATGTCGAGTCTCCTTGGCGTTCGTTGCGACTATCGGGTTCGCGGCTATCCGGTTTGATTCGAGTCGAACGCGCTCTGGCGGTGAATGCGGCCGCCTTCGGCGCGCATCACGATGTCGCCGTTGGGGCCGGCGTCCAGCAGCAGCAACGATCGACCGGGGCTTTCCGGATTGTTGTGCGTCATGAAAAACTGCAGGCCGCCGGGCACGTGCAACGAAATGGCTTCGTTGTCGGGCTTGTCGTTGAGGTAGATCGCGGCGCCGCTCTTGGTGATGATCTTCTTGGTGTAGTTTTCCTTGAGATCCTCGTTCGCCGAGCCGCCCTTGCTTTGGGTCGCGTCGTCGCGGAAGCCTTCATCGGGCTGCGGATTCTCTCCGTTCCATAGGCAGCCGACAACATAGGGCCGCTCCATATCGCCCATCTCGAAGGCCACTAACACTTCGTCGCCCACCTCGGGCATGAAGACGATGCCGCGGCCGGCGCCGGCGTGAGCCGAAACCATCCGCGCCCAGCCGGTCTCGCCGCCGTCCATCCATTCGTACTGAATCTGCACGCGGCCCAGACGGCGCGGATCATTGTGCTCGATGACGGTGGCCGGAACCACGCCATGAATGATGTGCGGCGCGGGGCGCTCGGGATCGGTCCAGGTCTTCCAGACCGTGCAGTCGAAGGTGTTTTCGTATCCGGCGGGCGTCCACTGGTGCGTCACCTTCGTGATTCCGTACTCGCCGGTGAATTCGGCTTGCCCTTCGATCTCCACCTTGTCTCCCGCGCGCAGGCCGGGATGGCGGCTCGTACCGTGGCCGATGGTCTTTGAACCGAGGGCGCGCGCCGCTTCCTTCTCGAGCAGTTGACCGAATTCCTGAGGCGAGGGAGCGCGCTGCTCGACCGCCAGGGCCGTCGGGCCAAGGTTCTTTTGGGACTGCTCCTTGACCGCGTTGAACATCTTTTCGCCCGGGCCGAAGTTGTCGGGGTCCTTCTTGACTTCCTCGTGCAGCTCGATCTTGCGTTCGCGAATGTTGTAATGGGAGCCTTCAAACATCGGCTCGCCGAGCTTGCCGCGAATCGCGAAACGCACCAGGCCCTCGACGCCGCGCCACTTGATTTTGACGCCCTTGTCGAAGGCGCCGCGGATCTCGACGCCGTCCTTGGTGGGCCGCAGCCAGGCCCAGTTGTAGTCGGCCTGCTTCTTCATGAAGGCGAAGTCGTCTTCGTCCCACTGGCAATAGTTGAGCTTGCGCTCGGGGTCCCATCCTTTCGCGGCGACTTCCTTCACTTCGGCGTTCAAGCCGTGGTCGGACGTAAGATCCTTGCACACGTCCTGCATACTCTTTTTCCGGAAATACTTGTGGCGCTTGCGCTTGGCGAGGCGAATGCTCTTGGTGACGCCCGAGATGCGGGCGGCGTAGCTGCCGTAGATCTCGAAGATCAGCTCGGCTTCTTCGACGATGCCCTCGAATAGCGTGTACGGTGTTCCGCCGTTGTCGGACGCCGTGATGATCAGATCTTTGCCAAGGCAGTCTTCGATCGGAAAACGCCGGTCCTCGGTCTGTAAGATCTCGAGTCCGCAGCGCCAATGATCGTTGAGCTGCTGCAAAACGTCGACGGACCGCAAGACGCAACCCTTGCTGAATTCGTCGTGCGTCTTACCGTCGATCTTGACTGTGATCTCACCGTTCATCGAGGTATCTCCTGCTTAAGAAGGCGACAATAGCGAGCGTTTCGCCTCAGGCGCTCGCGACTTGTCCGGATGTCGAGGTTAGAGGGTTCCGAGTGCTGAGACGACCCGGCCGGCCGAGGCCGACAAACGGCCTGAGCAGGGACTGGGAGGCGCGTGAAAGGGGCGACATTCACTCAGCGGCGGTCAAGCAGCTCTCCGATTTTACTGATGTAGCGTTCCGATCGCTCGGCTTCCGCCAAATGCGGGTTGAGGCGAACGACGGTCTCGAAGTGCTTGCGAGCGTCGGGAAGGTATTCCAAGTCTCCCGTTAGCTCGGTTTTGTGGGTGTAAGCCAAGGCCAATCCGAAGTGCGCGATGGCGTCGTCGGGCGCCAGCTCGAGCGCCTTTTTGTAGTTGGCGATAGCGGGGTCGGCGTCCGAGAGCAGCCGGTCGCAGTCGCCGATGCCCATGTAGGTGCGCACGCGAAGGGTCTTCCAGATGTCTTTTTGGGCGGCGTGGCTCTTCGAGCCTCCGCCGATGAAGAAACCCTTCAGGCCGTAGTTGAGGATCTTGCCGGCGGCCGAGCTCTGGAAGTCGCTGAGCTCGAGGTAGCGCTGGTATTCCGGCAAGGCTTCCTTGCAGCGCTCGGTCAGCCGCAGATCGTCGGCCAGGATCAGATGCGGCTCGGCGGCTTCGGGATCGAGGCGGATCGCGGCGCGGGCGGCGACCATCGACCCGTCGTAGATGTCTTTGACGTGCAGCGCGTGAGCGAGCAGGTGTTGCGCCAGGAAGTTATCGGGGTCGCGCTGCGTGACGACGGTCAGTTGGCGGACGGCCTCGTCGAAATCCCCGACGTCGAGCAGCATGCCGCCGAAGCTGGCGCGCGCTTCCAGGTAGTCCGGGTCGATCGCGATGGCGCGCTCATAGGCTTTGCGGCTCTTGTCGTACTCGTAGACGTTGGCGTAGGCGCGGCCCAGGAACATCGCGGCCCGCGAGTAATCCGGATCCAGCGACAAGGCCTGCTCGAAATATTCGGCCGCCTTGCGGTAATTTTTCTCGTAGCCGCGCTCGTAGAACTCGAGACCCTTGTCGAGAGCGTCGACGGCGGCCTTGTTGGGCCGCCGCGGGTAAAGGATCTTGATGTTGATGCTCTTTTCGCCCCCTGGGTAGACGACCTCTTCTCGCGGGCCGTCGGGCTCGTAGCCCATCTTGACGCCTTTGACCAAATGGGTCCCGGGCTGCAGTCCCGGGAGGCGCAGAGGCTTGTCGCGGCTGACGACGCCTTGGGATTCGCCGTCAAGAAAGACCTCGACGCCGTCGACGTTCGCCGTCACCACGAGCGTGCCGAAGCGCTCTTCTTGCCCGGCCGGCTGCGCGGGCGCCTTGCCGGGGAAGTAGGCGAGCAGCATGTTGGGATCGAAGCTGCCGCGGTCGGAGGTCGGCGTCTGCTTCGCCTGGGTGGCGTTGCGCACGTTGTAGCGAACGTACTCGGCCAGCTCGTCGGCGGTGACGATGCCGTCGCCGCTCGTATCGGCCTCGCCCTCCATCGCCTTGACGACGTAATAGGTGAAGATGCCGTGGCCGCCGCCCCAGTCCGAGCTTTCGTAGGAGCTTTCGCGGTCGCGGCTGGCCGACAGCAGAAACATCGAGGATGAAAGGTCGAGCAGCGACTTGTTGATGGCCTCGTTGTTTTCGCCCTCGGCCTGCGGCGTGATGGCGCCGGAGTGGCAGGCGTCGGTCAGCAGGATCTTGTCTCTGGCTTGGATCTTCGAGCTGACGATTTCGCCGAGGCGATCCATCGGGTAGCCCGATCCGTCGATGTTGTTGGCATCGAAGTCATACGGGGCCAGGTACGCGCGGCCGCCGTGAACGAAGCCGTGGCCGGCGAAATAGATCAGCACGCGGTCATCGGGTTTGGACACCGACGGCAGCCAGACTTCGAGCTCGCGGGTGAGGTTCTCGAGCGTGGCGTCGGCGCCGGCGAGCCGATGCACGTTTTCCGCGCGGAAATTGCCGCCTTCCGGGCTGATCAGGATCTTATAGATGGCGTCGGCGTCGCGCTCGGAATACTTGAGCCAACTTTTCTCGGGCAGGTTCCCGTAAGGACCGATGCCCACGACCAGAGCGTAGCTGCGCGGCACGACGCCGGCGACGCGCTCAGAGGTCTGCTTCTCGGTCTCGACGCGCAGATCGCGCTTCTTTTCCTGCTTGCTTTGGCCGGGCAGCGCCGCGGCCGCGCAAAGCGTCAAAAGCAGAATGTATGCGGCGTTCTTCATCGTCGATCACCGATGCGACACGCGAAATTCGAAGACGACGGGCGCGCCGAGCTGCGGCGGCGCCGATACGACGGCGCTCTCGGAGTTTTGCACGAACACGAGTTGGCGCGAGACCAGGTCGCCGGCGTCATCAGGCGGCTGCAGGCCGGCGTCGGGGTCGATGCAATCGCCGCGGGCGCGCAGGATCGTCTCGTCGCAGCGCGGCAGCATATTCACAGGGGCAGGGCCGGATGCGGGCGGTTTCGGCAGCGGCTTGTAGGGATCCGGTCCGCCGATCTTTTGCGGCGTAACCATCCAGTAGACGATGTCGTGCCCCGCCGGACCGCCCAGCCGGAACGCGCCGTCCGTTTCGGGGACGCGATACGTCTTCCCGGATTCGATGCGATTGTCGGTGCCCGCACTCTCGGTCGGATACAAGGTCGTGTACGCGCCCGATGTGCCTTGGTTGGTCACGTAGAGGAATCCGTCGAAGTTGGTTTTGATCAGGAAGCGGATGCGGTCGCCGGCGTCGAATACCTTGGCCGGGTCGACGGTCACCCACTGTCCGCCGGTTTCTTGTTCGAGGACGACTTCGAGACGCAGGCGCCCTTTTTCCATCTGCTGGGACTGCGCCGGAGCGTCGGGCGCGCCTAGAAGCAGCACGAGGGCGGTTGCGAAGATCGTCCGACCGGCGGTCGAGGATAGGGAAGAGGCGAGTCATCATTCGCCTCTACTGGTGACTCAGCGTCACATCGGCGACTACGCGCGCGGCGTCGCCGGTCGTCTTGGTGGCGATGTACATCGCCGTTTCCATCTTGGGCTCATCTCCGGGCGTTGCACCGGTCGGCGTGGCTGTGGGCGCGTCGGTGACCTTCTCAAAGACCAGATCGCGCGTGTAGACCTTGCGCATGCCCATGATGGTCGAGTCGTCGATGGGACGGATGTTTTCCGCCATCATCACGGGGCCGCCCAGCGGACGGTCGGAATTTTCGTCGCGCAGGTTGTAGATCAGCTTCTCGAGGTCTTCGACCGGCTTGCGCGACAGCATTACGAACAGCCGCTCGGAGCCGGTCTTCTCGTCGAACGAGAACCAGCCGCCGGGCGGGATCACGTAGGTCTGGAACGGATCGACGCGGTTCGCGCCGCCGGCGATCTGCTTGGAGGGAAACAGCACGCTCCACTTGCCCGACGAGCCCTGCGTGACGATGTAGAGGCTCGCCTGGTCGCTCGATTCCACCGTCAAACGGATGCTCTCGCCGGACTTGAAGGCCGCGTCAGGGTCGACTTCTTCGACGCTGCCGTCGGCTTTGCGGCGTTGAATCGAATACCGCAGCGACAGCGGCTCGGGCTCAACTGCAGCCGCCTGGACGAATTTCGGCTCCTGTTCGGCGGCCCGCGACGGAGTGCGCTCGACGGCGGGCTTCACAGGCTTGTGCGTCGGCGGCTTAGGCGTCGACGGGGGCGCCGCCTCCGCGACTTGGGTGGGCTCCTGCGCGGGCCTGGGTTCGTGATAAGCCGGCGGCGGCGCGGGTTTCTGGCTCTTGGCGGCGGGCTTCTGCGCCGGCGCCGACTCGGCCTGTGCGACGTAGAAGCGATTCTTCGCCTTCCGAAATACGTCGCGGGCGCTCATCTCCGCCTGTTGGGCCAAGCCGGCCGCGGCCGCTAGAGCCAACAAAATCGTAACGCCGAGGATCTGTCTGTTATTTCGCATCTTTCACGCACCGAAATCCGATTGACGGGTTCTTGCCGTTGACCGGGGAGCCCGCTCGCATGTAAGCGGCCAGGTCCCGATCATCCGCGGGAGTAACAAAGCTCCCTCCCTTAAGTACGCGCCAATCGGAGCTGGATTCCCTCATGACGCCCTGCATATCGGCCATCTCCTCGGGGGTGACCGGATACTTGGTGACCGTCCACTCCCAGACGTTGCCTGACATGTTGAGCGCGCCGTAAGGGCTGGCGCTATTGGGGAAAGCGCTTACCGGGGCGGTTTGGGCGTAACCGTCGGCGGCGCCGTCGACGTTGGCCTCCGAGACCGGCGACGAAAAGCCCCACGGATAGATGCGCCCGTCGTCGCCGCGGGCCGCCTTTTCCCACTCCTCCTCGGTGGGCAGCCGCTTTCCAGCCCACGCGGCGTAGGCCTGCGCATCCTCGAAGGTGACGTTGACGACCGGATAGTCGGCTTTGGCGGTGAAGTAGTTCTTATCCCACGGCGCGGCCGGCGGATAGGGATGCGCGGCCGCGTCGCAGAATTGCTTGTATGCGGCGTTCGAAACTTCATCCAGATCGATGTAAAAAGCGGCTACGTAGACGCTCGTGCGCGGATTCGGCGAATCCGCGGCGGCGTCTCCATAGCTGAAATTCCCGGCCGGCACCAGGGCCATCCCCGGCGGAGGCGGCTGGGGCCGCTCAGCAGGAGGGTTGCCGGGCGGCTCGACCGTCTTGGCGGCGGCTTTCGGAGCCGCAACGGGGCCCGGCTCGCGATTCATCCACCACATGGCTCCGCCGACGGCCGCGCCCAAGACGAGCACGGCGACGATCAGCAACGCGATCGGCTTCCCGCTCGATGGCCGATCAAGCGGCGGCGGCGCGACGCGGTGGCGGCCCGATTCTTGGGTAAACGCCTGAGTTGCGCCCTCGGGACGGTGCTGCCGGTAGGTTTCGAGCCTGGTGTCGCGCTGCGGGCGCAGCGACTCCGGAGCGCGTTCCGGAGCCCAGGACGCCAGCACCGCAATGACGTCCTCCGCGGACTGATAGCGCTCTTCGGGATCCTTCTGCAGCAAGAAGTGCACGACGTCGCCGACCTCGGACGGGATCGACGGGTCTCGCTCGTCCGGCGCCGGCGGCTCCTGCGTCATGTGCGCCTGCTCGATCGCGTAATGCGTCTCGCCGGTGAAAGGACGTTCTCCGGTCAGCAATTCGTAGAACATCACGCCGAGCGAATACAGGTCGCTGCGTTGGTCGACGGATTCGCCGCGGATCTGCTCCGGCGACATGTAATACGTCGTACCGAGCTTCTCGCCGACTTGGGTCATCGCGCCGAGCGATTGCGCCTTGGCGATGCCGAAGTCGAGCACCGTGATGCCGCCCAGAGGATCGAGGCGAACGTTCGCCGGCTTCAGGTCGCGGTGCACCACGCCGCGCTGGTGCGCCCAAGACAGGCCCTCGGCGACTTGGCGAATGACGTAACAGGCTTCTGCGACGTTGAGCTTGCCGCGACGATCGAGGAAGGACTCCAGATCCTCCCCGTCGACATACGGCATGAGCAAGTAATAGAGGCCGTTCGAATTGCCGATGTCGACGATACGGACGATGTTCGGATGCCCTTCGAGCTCGGCGGCCGTGCGCGCTTCTTGCAGGAAGCGACTGACGATCGACTCGTCGCGGGCCAGATGGTCGGCCAAGATCTTGACGGCGCAGAAGCCCCCGTGGAGGCGATGCCGCGCCAAATAGACCTCGGCCATGCCGCCGCCGCCAATGCGCTCCAGCACCTCGTAGCGCTCGCCGATCGCGCGCTCGAGCAATTCAATGAGCAGGATCTTCGTCCGAGCGGTAGGCAGACATCTGAAAAGGCGTTAGTATTGTAGCTTCCCGGATGGGGGCTCCAGCCTCAGCGGCTTCCCCTAGGCTGGGCTCGGATTCGGTCGAGAAACCCGAGACCGGTCGCCTCCGGGCGGAGTCTTCAAATGCAAAATCCCCTTACCTCCGCAATTTCCCTTTGTTTAGCGCTGCTGCTGGCCGCTCCCGCGCCGATGCTCGCGGCTCCTCCCCAGCAACCGCCGGCGGCTCCCCAGCAACAGGACAACGGTCTGAAGCTGGTGATTCTGGAAGGCGAGGGCGCCGTCAACAACGTGAAGCAGCGTACGGCGCGCGAGGTGATCGTGGAGGTCCGCGACGAGAATAACCGCCCGGTCGGCGGCGCGGTTGTGATGTTCGCGCTGCCCGACCGCGGGCCCTCGGGCCTGTTCGCGAACGGCCAGAAGATCGCGACCGTGACCACCGGCGCCGACGGCAAGGCCCAGACGATCATCACCGAGCTCAACGGCGCCAAGGGTCAAATGCCCATTCGAGTGAGCGCTTCGAACGCGGGCATGCGCGCGAGCACGATCATCACCCAGACGAGCGTGGCCGCCGGCGGCATGAGCGCCGCCGGCGTGGGCATCATCGTCGCGATCGTAGCCGGCGCCGGCGCGGCCGCGGCCGTCGCGCTGAGCGGCGGTTCGAGCTCGCCCCCGGCTTCCAACCCCGGCGAGCCGCCGCGGCCGACCGCGACGGTCACCGCCGGCTCTCCGACCGTCGGACCGCCGCAGTAGGCCCTCGATGCACAGCGTCATGACATACCGAGGAATCGCCCGCAGCATGAGACACTCATCCGTTCGTCCCCTCCTGTTCCTCTTAGCGCTCGGCGCCCTGTTCTTTGGCGCGGCGCAACGGACCTGGGCCCAGAGTAGTCCGTTCACCCCGTCCTCGTTGAACTTCGGCAGCGTCGAGATCGGCAGCGCCAGCATGCTGAGCTTCGACTACCTGTCCAGCGACCAGAACGAGTTGACGATCCACTTCTCGTCGGACAACAGCGCCTTCTCGGTGACGCCTTTGAGCACCAACTCGATCTTCAACGAGGGTGTGATGGCGACGGTCACCTTCCGGCCGCGCACGGTCGGCCCGACAACGGGCAACATCATCGTCGAGGCCGACGTGCTGGCGGGCGAATTCACCGTTCGCCAATTGGTGGGCATGGTGCCCGTGCAGGGCATCGGCACCGCGCCGTTCAACATCAATCCGACGTCGCTGACATTTCCACCGACCCCTCTCGGCCAAACCAGCGCCGCCCAGCAGTTTCGCGTTTCTTTGCCCAACGCCGTCGAAGGGATGGCCCTCGACTTTTCCGTCTCCTCCGGCAATCCAAACGCATTTCAACCAACGCCCGCGCTGTTCACGCTGCTTCCCGGCGAGTCGCAGCTCGTCGACGTGACGTTCTCACCGGTGACGGCAGGCGAAACCCAGTCGGCGATTATCGTTTCCGGAGGCGGGGCGAACATTCCTGTGGACGTCACGGGAGAAGGCATCGCTATCACCGTGGACCCGCTGGAGCTGACCTTGCCGCCCACGCTGACCGGCTGCGGCTCGGATGCCCAGCTTACGGTGATCCCGACGCTGACCGCTGACGTGCTGTTGGGTCCCGCCGATCGCCGCTTCAGCGCATCGCCGACGCAATTCATCGCGTCCAGCCCGACGACGGTCATCGTTTCCATCGCCCAAGCCCCGGCTGGAACGACGATGACCAACGTGATCGTCAATGCGCGCGAGAGGGGACGACCCGCCCAGCAAGTGCTCGTTCCGACCACCGCGACCGGCATTTCCGTGCTGCCCGACCCGACATCGCTGAGTTTCGGGGCTGTCACGGTCGGTTCGACCTCGGCGACGTTATCGATTCAAATTGACACAAGCCTCCCGGCGATGATCCAGACGACGGCGCTGAGCGACAATCCGGCGTTCGAGATCGTCTCCGCCGAGGGCGGTTTGGTTCAGGTGGCCTTCTCGCCGACGGCGGAAGGACTCGCGAGCGGCACGGTCACGATTCAAGCGTTCACTGACGCCGATCCCGAGTGCATGCGGCCGATCACGATCCCGGTGAGCGGCACGGGCCAGGCCCTCGGGCTGCGATTGGACCCGTTGTCGCTCGACTTCGGCGAAACCCCGACAAGGGGCGGCAACACTCTGCGCGCCAACTTGATCAACGAATCCGACGTAGACTTCCAAGCCGCCGCTCTGTCGAGTCAGCCCGCCTTCACAGTCGGGATGCCGGCTTTCAGCGTGCCGGCGAACTCTTCGGTACCGGTCGACGTGACGTTTTCGCCGACCCAGGACGGTCCGGCCAGCGGGCAGGTGACCTTCCAGCTCACGGCGATGGGCCTGAATCCGACCGACCTGCTGCTGCCGGTGTCGGGAACCGGGGTGACGGCGGCGTTGACCTACAGCGCAGTGATCGGCGGCTCGACCTCGCCCGTCATCCCCGGCGGCACGATTCAAGCGCCGTCGGTCGTCGTCGGGGGAAGCTCCACGTTTGTCGTCGTCGCCACGAATCCGGGAACGTCTCCCGCCACAATCGCTTCGATCGGCGTGACCGGCGACGCATTCGGTCCCCAGGTGTTCGAAGCCGTGGTGAGGACCGTGGCGCCGGGAGAGTCGTTCAGCTTGCCGCTGACCTTTGACCCCGCCGCCCTCGGACGGTCGACCGGCGAGTTGCGGCTTGGGACCGCGACATTTGCGCTATCCGGCGTGGGGTTGCTTGGCGGCGGTTCGATCACAGGCTGGCCCGGCGGCGTCCAGGCCCTCCAGCAGTTATCGGTCGGCGTCGCCTTGGACGACCCGGCCTTAACGGATGTGTCGGGCCTGCTGACATTGACCTACGCACCGGACGACAGTCTACCGGCCGACCCCAATGTGGTCTTCGCGAACGGGGCGAACACGGTCGCCTTCACGATTCCCATGGGCCAGACGCAAGCGACCTTCATGGGCGGCTCGCAAACCGTCGGATTGCAGACGGGTTCGGTGGCCGGCGTGATTACGCTCTCCGCGACGTTCGACGCGGGCCTAGCGGCGGTCACTCCGGCCGCGGGCGTTTTTGTCAGCTCCCCGGTAGCGAGCTCCGCCCCGGTCATCACGTCGGTGACGATCACCAACGCCACCGGGTCAGGATTTACCGTCGTCGCACGAGGGTTGACGACCACGCGCGCAATCACGCAGATGCAAGTCACGCTCTCCCCGCGCGGCGCGGTGGACTTGGCGACTCCCACCGTGACGGTGAGCGGCATCGGCGAGGCGTTCGCGACGTATTTCGCGGGTCAAACCGAGTTCGGCGGGCAGTTCCAAGTGAGCGTGCCGTTCAACGTTTCGGGGGCGACTAATGCAATTGGTTCGGTCTCGGTCACGATGTCGAACGCCAGCGGGACGTCCGCGGCGGTGTCGGCGAACCTGCCTTAACGCGATATCGGTTTAGTGGGCGCGGCGCTCGAAGCCCAGGCGGATGGTCGTCGAGCGGGCCAGTTGCGCCCGCTGACCGCGCTTGAGCGGAAACGGCTTGCCGGGCTTGAGCTCATTGCCGTTGAGGAAGGTGCCGTTGGAGCTGCCCAGGTCGATCAGGAAATAGCGCTTGCCGCGGCGATGGACTTCGCAGTGGAAACGCGAGATGGAGCGATCGGCGTCATGGATGACCATGTCGTTCTGCTCGCCGCCGTCTTCTTGCACGGCGCCGATCCGCAACAGATCTCCATCGAACGGATGCCGCCGGCCGCGCTCGATTCCGGACATGATCTCAATGTACGGATCGCGGCGTCTGACCCAGATGATGGCCCAGACCAGCGCGAATACAACCACGCAGACGGCGACCACGATCAGAATGACGCGCAGGCGGAAGCGGCTGTCGAGACGCTCCTGAATCATGCCGTCGAGTTGCTGGACGTCGGGGTCGTTCGGGGCCGCCTCGCGCGCGATAGCGATCTGCTTGTCGGCGGTGTCAAGGTCGTCGGCTAAGAACGCTTCTTCGGCCTTCTTGAAGGCGTCCCGCCGCTGCATTTCGCTCTGCAGCGATTGCTCGATCGCGGCGTTCTCGGCGGCGCTGGCCTCGGCTTGCTGGTTTTCCTGCTGCTCCATGCGCGCCAGGGCGTCCTTGCGGCCGTTGTAGGCGACCGAGTTGTTCGGATCGAGCAGCAGAATTTTGGTGTAGATGCGCGCTTGCTCCTCGGGATCGTCCGTCTCGAGGGCCTCGCGCATCAGGTCCTGGACCTCGGCGTCCTGAACGCGATTCGCTGCTTGCTTTGGATTCTTCGGGAGGCTGTTGAGCTTCTGCGCGCCCGGAATCTTGTTGAGAGGAATCTTTGGCAGCTTCTGCGCGGCGCTGTCCGCCGCGGCCCCGCACAGGAGGACGGCGGCCGCCAGCACAAACCGGGCCGCGGCTAAGCCATGGCTGTGCTGAACGGTGTCGAACATGCCTTTAGCTTATCCCTCCGTTGCGCCGACCGGAGCCGCCTCACCGGCCTCTTCCGACTCGTCGACTTCGATTCCAAAAGTGAGGCTGCCTACCGTCTCGGTTTGCGGCTCAGCTTTCTGTTCGCCTTCCGCCGGCTCCTCGCCCTCGGCCGGTTCCGCGGCCTCCGCGGCGGACGCGGGAAGCTCGATCTCCTCTTCCTCGTAGCCGATCACCAGCGTCTGCCCCTCGACTACGTCGTCGCCGATGATCATGGCGGCCAGCGGCGATTCGACCATGCGCTGCAACGTGCGCTTCACGGGGCGCGCGCCGTATGCCGGATCGTATGACTGCTCGGCCAAGAAGGCCAGCGCCTCGGGCGTCACCTTGAGAGTGATGCCGCGCTCTTCCTTGAGCTTGCCGCCCAGCTTGCGCAGCAAGGTCTCCACGATTTTCTCGAGCTGAGCTTTCTCGAGCGAGTTGAAGCAGACCACGTGCCCGATGCGGTTGTAGATCTCAGGCCGCAGCGAATCCTTGACCACTTGCTCGATGATCGCCGTGCGCCGCTCCAGGTCGGCGCCGGAGTCCATCGCTTCGCGTACGCCGAGGTTCGAGGTGAACAGCACGACGGTGTTCGAGAAGTCGCAGAAGCGTCCCTTGGCGTCGGTCAAGCGGCCTTCGTCGAGCACGCCTAGGAGCAAGTCCATCACGCGCGGGTGACCCTTCTCGAGCTCGTCGAAGAGCACGATCGAATACGGGCTGCGGCGAACTTGCTCGGTCAGGAAGCCGCCTTCCTCCGAGCCCACCAGACCGGGCCGCGAGCCGATCAGGCCGGCCACCGAGGCCTCGTCCTGATACTCGCCCATGTCGACGCGGATCAGCGCGTCTTCATCGTCGAACAGCATCTCGGCCAGCGCTTTGGCCAGCTCGGTCTTGCCGACGCCGGTCGGCCCCACGAACAGGAACGAGGTGGGCTTGCGGTCGGTGGCGAGGTCGGCGCGCATGCGGCGAGCCGCTTCGGACACGTGGAAGATCGCCTCGTCTTGTCCGAAGACTCTCATGCCCAGCCGGTCTTCGAGCTTGAGCAGGCGTTCCTTTTCGGACTCGAGCATCCGATTGATCGGGATGCCGACACGTTCGCCGACGATTTCAGCGATGTGCTCCGGGCCGACCGCGCTGGGAATCAGCTCCTCGATCGCGCTGGCCGCGTCGCCTTGCGCTTCGAGCTCGGCCAACATTTTTTCGAGCGGCTCGATCGTGCGGTAGCGAATCTCCGCCACCTTGGCGACGTCGCCCGCCTGCTCGGCGGCCAGCAGCGCCGCGCGGTGCTCCTCGAGAGCCTTCTTGGTTTCACCCAGCTTGTCGGTGGCTTCCTTGAGGGCCTTCCAACGGCCGACGAGCTCCTCGACCTGCGGCTCCAGAACGGCGACTTCGGCTTGCAGTTGCACCACGGCGGCAAGTTCGGCTTTTGTCGCGGCGACCTTTTGGAGAGCCGCCAATTCGGCCTTCTTGCCCATCAGCAGGCGCTCTTGCTCGTCGATCTCGTTCGGTTTCGATTCGCGCTGCATGCGGATGCGCGCCGTGGCTTCGTCGATGATGTCGATCGCCTTGTCGGGCAGGAAGCGGTTGCGAATGTAGCGCCGCGAGAACTTCACCGCCGCCTGCAACGCGTCCTCGGTGATGCGCACGCCGTGATGCGCTTCGTACTTCTCGCGCACTCCTCTCAAGATCACCATCATGGCGACGTCGTCGGGCTCCTCGACCTTGACGATTTCGAAGCGGCGCGCCAAGGCGCCGTCTTTCTCGATCGACTCGCGATACTCGTCAAAAGTAGTAGCGCCGACGCAGCGCAATTCCCCTCGCGCCAGGGCGGGCTTGAGGATATTCGCGGCGTCCATGCCGCCCGCGCTGCCTCCTGCGCCGACGAGGGTGTGCAACTCGTCGAGGAACAGGATGATCTCGCCTTCCTTGGCGATGACCTCGTCCACGACGGCCTTGATGCGCTCCTCGAATTCGCCGCGATACTTCGCGCCGGCGACCATGGCGGTGATGTCGAGCGCCACGACGCGGCACTTCTGCAGCGATTCGGGAACGTCCTTCGCGGCAATGCGTTGGGCCAGGCCCTCGGCGACGGCGGTCTTGCCGGTGCCGGGATCGCCGACGAGCACGGGGTTGCTCTTGGTGCGCCGCAGCAGCGTCTGGATCACGCGGCGGATCTCCGGGTCGCGGCCCACGACGGGCATCAGCTTGCCCTCGGCGGCGGCCTTGGTCAGGTCGCGGCCGAAGCGCTCGAGCATTTTCGTGGATTTCTTGACGCCCGCGGCCTTGCGCTTCTCGCCCAGCGTCTCGCCGGTCTCCTCGCGCGTCTCGACCGCCTTCTCGACGGTCTTCTTGGTGATCCCGGCGCGGCGCAGCGTGCTCTGCAGCTCGCCTTGGGTCGCGTCGACGGCGGCCATGACGAAATCCACCGGCTCGGTCTGCTCGACGCCGCGATCGTCGGAGGCGTCGATCGCCTTCTGGATCAGCTCGCGCAACTCGGCCGAGGCGCTGGCACGCTTGCCCGGTTCGAGCTTCCCCTGCCCCTTGGCCTTGTTGAGGTTTTCGGCCATCTCGTCGAGCAGCGGCGCGCAGTTGACGCCGGCGTTCTCGAGCATGGCGGCGATGGGACTCTCGTCGTCGAGAATCACGTAGAGCAAGTGGAACGGCGTAATCAGCGATTGCTTGCGTTCCTCGGCGAGGATGCGCCCGCGCTCGAGAGCGTCGGAAAGTTCGGGGGAAATCTTGTCGATGTCGAGAGCCATGTCGTTGGGTCCTTTGCGATATCGTTTGCGCTAATCGAGCAAGCGGCGGCGGCGGCGCGGGGGTTCGGCGTCATCGCGCCGGGGTGATTCGGGCGCGGCTCCGCCCGGTTCTTCCCAGGGCGCCGCCGGGCCTGGCGCCGGAGTGCCGCGCGGGGGCTCGGGATCGGATGAGACGCGGCGGAAGCGCGGTTCCGTCGGCTGCGCCTCGGTGAGGCGCGACGGCGCGACCCGGCTTTCCCGCCGCGAGCGTCCGTACCCTTCTTGCGGCACGGTGGGCGGCGCGGAAGGCGGCGGAGCGCTCGGAGGCGGAGGCGGCGACGAAACCCGGCCGGGGGATTGCTGCGAACCCGCAAAGAAGCGGTGACGCTTGAACAGTACGCCGCTGCGGATCGGGTGATGCGCCGGGATCGCCACGCGCAGGTCGGTGATGGTCGGCACGTCGGGCGCCTCGAAGTCGAACTCGAAATTCCGCTGCTGCTGCGAGCGGCACTCGGCGGTGATGATCTCCGGTTCGCGGCGGAAGCCCGCGCCTTCGTTGATGTGAATCTCGGCCGTGATCTTCTCGCCGGGCTGGAAGACGGCATTGTCCTCTCCAGCGAGAATCAGACGGTACTTGTCGCGCCCTTCGAGGCGCAGGTTGGCGAAGTGGATCGTCAGATCGTCTTCGAAACCTTGCATGCGCGAATGCTTGGCCGCGACCTTGTAGAGCTGCTTGCCGCCCGAGTCGAAGATGAAGTTCATCGCTTCGAGGGTCGGGCTGATGCGGAAGTCCACGTATTTGCCTTCCAGCGCCAGCTCGAGCCGGTCGAGCGCACGCAGACGTCCTTGCGCCTCGCGAATCTCAAAGCCCAGATCGTCGTGGATCGTCCAGCGGCGGCTGACGCCGAGAAGCTTCTTTTGCTGCTCGACGAGCGCGATGAATTCGCTCTCGCCGGTCTCGATGAGCTGGTCGTAGTACTGTTTCACCGGAATGCTGAGGTCGAGATAGACGGCCGCCGAATGAAAGAAACGTCGCAGCGCGCTGAAGAAGTCCTCCGTCGGCTGCAGCGGATCGACCATGTCGTAGAGCGTGCTCTGCAACGACGTGGTCATGCGTCCGACGAATTGCATGGTCTCGGTGTCGAGCTCGGTCTCGATGCCGCGCTCGCGGAACAGCCCGACGTACTCCTGCATGGCGCGATAAAGCGTCGAATAGCGCGTGAGCAGACTCTCGGACTCCTCGACCAGCTTGCGCCAGCCGGCGGCGAGCTCGCTGTGGCTGACCATCGACGTGCAGGGCGGGATGTACGACGTGTCCTTCTCGTAAATGTTGGCCGTCTTGGCCTTACGGATCTTCGCGACGGGCAGGCCATAGGCCGCGTCGTCTGCGTGCAGGCTCAGGGCGACCCCGAATGCGGACCGCCGGGCGCTCTTCATTTGCGGGTTGGCCTCGTCCTTGACGCCGTCGACCGCACGCTTGACCTGGGGATCGGTGAGCACATAGATTACGGCCTCGCTCACGCCCTCGAGCTCAGGTTTCGGGAAGCTCCGCCGCACGGGGTGTTCGGGATCGATGTCCACGATCACGCCGCCCTGCGTCAGCCCGCGGCACTGCGTGACGGCCACGCTCAACTGCTCTTCGTCTTCGTCGACAATCACGATGGGATCATGCTTGACGGCGCCGCGCTCGGATTCAGGCAACCGCGGTCCGCCCCCGACCACGCCGAACGACGGCGCGGAGTACCGCAACATCCACAACAACGCAGAGTCGAAATAGCGCTCTTGACGCACGAAATGATCGGGCGTCAACAGCATGCCGTGTTCCCAGTTGACCGACTCTAACTTGATATCTTCAGGATCCATGATGGTCTTCCTGCCGCCCTTACCTTACGCCACCGCCCCTAGATAGGTGTTCAAACCCAGGCGCGAGTTTTCTTCCGCAATTCCCAGGCGCGGGGGCTTCGTTGGGTCGAGCACCACCCAGGCGACGCTGCGGCTCTGGTAGCACGGCATCACCAGGCGCAACACCGCTTCGAGCATCTCGGGGCGCTTCTGGTCGTAGTCGTAATAGGTTTCCAGCGGCGTGGGGCCGATATGCACGCGCAGCTCGCCCAAGTCTTCGATGCGGTCGCCGGCGACTGCGTCGATGCCCAGACGCGACGCCTTGGCGCCAAGCGCCGAGCGCAGCCGCTCGGGTATCGGCCGCACGCCGGGCCTGCGTTCCAGGTGATGCAACGGCAGCCCGAGGATCGTCTCCAGAGCCGTCCCAATGCCCTGCTCCGTCGCGGCGTTGCGGGCCAAGTACGGCAAGAGCACGGCCAACGAATACCAATTCTCAGTCGGCCACCTATCGGGGTCGAAGCCGAACAGCCGCATCCATCGAGCGCAGGCCGCGCGATTGTCCGGGCGCACATCGAACAGTCGTGCGCCTTCGCGCACCCAGTGGATGGCCTTCTGCAACGGGTCGTCGAAGACGCGCACGACGTCGTCGACGCCGGGCTCGGCTTCGGTGCCGCGATGCCACATGCCGACCGGGAGATGCTCGAAGTAGCCGAGTCCCGCGACCCACAGCTCGACCTTGGTCGCGCCGTCGATGATCGCGCCGGCTTCAGGCCTCTGCCGCACGACCCAACGGTCGGGAGCCCCCAGGCCCGCCATCCGCACCGTCACGCGGGAGGCCGCCAGGCCGTTCTTCTCGAGGATGTCGAGCGCCGAGTCGACCGTGTGGTGAAAGCCGTAGAAGCTCTGCGAAAACTGCGGCATCGCGCGCGGCTGCGTCGCCGCCGTCATGACCAGACCGCCTCGAGCCGCAGATGCGAGTCGACGATCATGAGGCTCTCGAGGCGCCGCTCGAGCTCCTGGCTCAGAATGCGCAGCTCTTCGTCCGGATCGGTGAAGGCGTCTTTGTCGAATTCACAGCGCACGCGGTGGATGCGGTGCAGCGCGCCGGTCTCGCCGCGCTCCAGACCCAACTCGGTCGACACGCTGCGGATGCGTGAATCGTAGGCCTTGGCGGCGGCGATCATGTCGGCGTCGGTGATGATGCGGTTGCGATTCAGCAGCGCGGCCGCGAAGCGCCGTTGCGCCGACTCGAAGGTCTCGCCGTCCGACCCGCCCGCGGCCGAGGTCGGGTTGATCACGCGCACCGCCGGCGCCGAGCCTTGCTTGAGGAATGATTGGATCTTGCCGGGTCCGACGCGATTTCCGGCTTTGCCGGAGGTCAGCCACAGCCGCAGGTTCGCGTACGAATCCGTGGAGCCGTCGGCGTGCCGGGCGGGCTCGAGATGAATGCGTCCGTTCTGGATGGCGTAGCGGCCCAGCCCCTCCTCGGTGGAAGGATGAAACTGCGGCGCGTAGGCGTGACGGCCCTCGCCGAAAACCGACAGCGGCGCCACGAGCAGCTTCTCGGCGCCGGCCTCGCGACTGATCGGAATCGTCACGCCGTGCTCGCCGAACCGAATCGTCTCGTTGAAGCATTCCGCGTTCGACGCCGTGACGGCGTTGAGCGTGATATTGAGGATGGCCTCGTCGAGCGGCGGCGCGTCGGGCCCCATCGAGATGCGCAGCCAGGCGCGCGGCTGCTCGAGAAGGCGCGGCCCTTCGGTTCCCAGGATCGAGCGCAGCGCCTTGTCCATCGCGCGCGGCTGCCGGCATAGAAAACGACGCTCGGGCGGCGCGCTGGGGAAGATCAAGACACGCCCGGCGTAGTAGCCGTCGGGCAGCTCCGGAGTTTCGGCCGCGCCGGAGTCTTCGATCGGCGAATCCGCCGGCGCCGGCTCGTCAGCGGCGTCCTTGATGATCCACTCCAAGCGCCGGACGCCGGCGTTGCGGCGCTGCGGACGTAGGATCCCGGCGGCGCTAAAGTCTCCATCGGGACCCGCCAGGCACCAGGGCTCATTGCGCAGGGCGCGGGCGACCGGATCGGCGTCCGGCCCCAAGTCGAAGAAGAAGCCCTGCCCGGAAAGGTGCGTATCGGGCAAGTTCTCGATCGCCAGAAACAGCGCCGGATAGGCTCCTAGACCCGCGCGCACGGGTTCGAGCGACGGTCGCGCCGCCTGTATCGGCTCGGACGGATCCACGCCGCTGAGCAACCGCAGCATGCCGTCCTGATAGGCCAGGGCGACCGCGATGCGGGCGTCGGAGGGCGAAATCGCGGCGTCGGTCGTGAAAGTCAGCCTTTCGCCGGATTCGGTCTCCCCGAGCAGCTCGGCCCCAGCGGGTATGCGGGCCGATTGTCCGGACTTAGGCAGAAACCGCACGACCGTCTGCGCCGAACGCGGCCTGCGGCGATCGACGCCCAACCCTTCGATCAACTCATCGAGCAGGGCTGTGCGGATGCGGCCGGTTTCCGAGTAGAGCGCTTCGAGCTCGACGGCGAACGTGCGGAACAAAACCGCCAAGACCGGGTCGGTGGTCTCCGATGAAATCCCGAATTCCTTCAGGCGGTCACGGAAGTCCTGCCGCAGTTTGCGGTCGATCTCCACTGCGCTGGGAAGGTCGTAGGCCATGGGGGGCTCAGAATCCCAAACGCACCGTCTCGCCGCTGTCGTCGGTGGCGGCGATCGTCACGACATAGGACTGTGTTTCTTGGTCGGGGGTGGTTTCCGCGGTGATCTCCGCGACACGATAGCGTGTGATTCCCAAATCTTCAAAAGCCTGATTGATTTCTCGGCGCGCCAGCTCCGGCAAATCGCGGGAGCTGCGCGCCCCTTCAAAAAGATCGCGGACGCCGAAATGCTTCGACCCCTTCCAGCTTCCATGCGGCGTGCGGGCGATGACGCGCAGCACTTGCATGACAGCCTCGACCTCGGTGCACTTGGCCAAGAAGCTGTTTTCGAGCCGGAGGGGGAAAGCGACAAAAGCCATCGGAAAAATCGGGCGGCGGAGCCCCGCGGGGGCTCCGCCCTAAGTTGAGAACGGAACTCGTCGAGTCGAGAAACTTAGTTGCTCATCGAGACTTCTGAGAAGTTCTTCTGGTTCATGACGAGCTCGAACTTGAGAACCAGGGCGTCCTGGATCTCCCAGCCCGACATCATCGCTCCTTCGGAACCGGGCGCGGCCGAGGTCTGCTTGGTTTGGGTGTTGAACTCGCTGATCCAGGCGTTGCCGTTGTAGGCGCAGAAAACGTCGTCCTGGTTCTCGTCCTTCCACAGCTCGATCTTGAGCGGTTTGATCTTGTCGTTGGTCACGACATTGGAGTGCGTGAACAGCTTCTCCAGCATCGAGTAGGGCATATTCGTGTCGTCGTGCAGGTCGGCGACAATCGTGATTTCGGAGCGCAGGCTGCCCTGCACGGGCATCTGGGCGGCGTCCTTCATCGTCGAGAACTTGATGTCGACTGAGATGGCGGTGAATGCGTCGCCGTCGAAAGTGATGGTGCCTTTGGTAACGTTGGCCATGGTGTTTTTTTTCTCCTCGCTGAGGATCGCGTCCTCACTCTAGTAAGCGATTCCGGTCAAGAAACTCCCTCAATTCCCGGTCACAATATTGATTCCGTGCTCCGCATCGACAATCGGCTCCAGCCGCATGAAGAAGACATGGTTGACGGCGGTCTTCGCCTCACTTACACGTACCGCGTCCGACGGGATGATCGAGCCGAAGCTGGCCTCCGCCATCCAGGCGTCGAAAGAAAACGTGATGATGGCGTTCTGCTGGTTCTCGTCCTGCCACAGCTCGACCTTCGCTTCGCCCTTGGAGTCCGCCGACGACACGGAGACGCAAGCCTGAATGAACTTGGACAACATCTCGTACGGCATGTTCGCGGTGTCGTGCATATCGGCGTAGAACCGGAAGTCCGCGAACGGCCGCCCCGCGAGGGGAGGGAAACCCGGATCCAGCTTCACTGGGTGCTTCAAGCCGAAATGAACCGCGAAGGCGTCGAACTTAAAACCAAGGAAGGTAACGGTGCAGCCTTTGGGGGTAGCCATCTGATCAGCCTCCTTCGCCTTTCCCAAACAGCGCCGCAAGCTTGCCCAGCAGGCCCCTGGCGGGCGGCTTTTCGGCCGCGGCCGTCAGCGGGGCGGACTGCGGCTGCGGCGCGGCCGGAGCAGCGTCCGCCGGCGGAGACGCCCCCGGCTTGGGCGCCTTTTCGAACGGCACGCCGCCGCCGACCCGAATATTGATCCCGGCCTTGCCGCCCGCCCGCACAAACTGCGGCCGCGAAGCCGCCGAGCTCCTGACGCCGAGTTGCAAGGACCGACGCCCTCCGCGCGCGTTCTCGCCGGGGTCGGCGCCGGCCTCCCAACCTTCGCTGTTGGCCAGACGCTTCTCGTCCTCGGCGGCGCGCGCGGCGTTGTTGTCTCGAAACTGATCGCGCCAATGTTTCGCCATCCCGGCTCCCGTTTCTCTGTGCGATCGCGCGAAGGGCCGCGAGCCGAGACGGCTCGCGGCCCGCGCGCTCTCAAGATTTAGTTCTTCGATTCGCCCGTCGGCTCAAAGTCCGGCGTGTCGATCTTGAGCACGAAGGTCTCGCCCGGGCCGGTCGGCATCACGTTCATGTTGATGTCGCAGATACCCTGCATGCGCTTGTTCGAGTCCTTGTCGACGAACAGCTCATAGCCGAGAATCGTACCCTCGCGAACCTGCTCGTCGAGCAACCGCCGCAGGGGCTTCTCGATCTGTTCGTCCATGAAGTTGCGGGTGAGCGTCTGGCCCGCCACCTGCAATAAGTAGTGCCGGCAACAGCGTTCGAGGTACCGCAAGATGCGATACGACGTGAAAAACTTCAGCACGCCGTAGGGATCTTCCGCCTGCGTGCGGCAGCCGAAGAAGCAAAGATGGTTGTCGGCGTCGCGGATGATCGGGATCAATTGCCGCTCCATCGACATGTGCTCCATTTCGGAGATCAACGGCTCGACGCGGCACTTTTCGACGCCCGAAATCTGCCCGAAGCGGGAACCCACGGGGCCTTGGGCGATGCCGGCGCCGTCGTCCGCGCGCGCCACCGCGCCCGCGAACACGAGCGAGGGCGGCCCCCACAGACCGTCGGTCTGGTTGCCCTTCTTGTCCTTCTCGAACCAGTGCGCCTGGCGCAACTGGAGATAGCCGGCTAGAACGACATCCGCCGCGGCGCGATCCTCGGGCCGCTTCATGAATTCGTACTTGCCGCCCGGCAAGAACTGGCGCTCGATGTTCTTGAATGACGTCTCGTCATCGAGGTCGGACACCAGCAGCATGCCGTAGGCGTTGGCGATGTCTTCGAACTTCTCACGAACCGTTTGCTTGACCGCGCCCGGAATGACGAGGTTGCAGATGTCGTCGCGGAAGTTGAAGTTGTCATTGCGGTTGCGCACGAAGCTCTCGACCGCCGCCACGCCCATGGCGAACACATCCTGCATCTGGCTGGCGTCGCCGTTGAAGCAGAACAGTTGTACCGGCTTGCGCACCTTGCCGTCGGGCACCTTGCAGTTCTCGAAGAACAGCATCAGCTCGCGGTAGCTGCGCTCGATCGGGCGAATCTGTTCGAAGATCTGCACCAAGAGCTGGTCGCGCGTCGCCTCGGCTTCATCGATCTGCGCTTGGATCTTCTGAATCGTCGTTTGGAAGTCGTCTTCCTCACTCAGCAACGCCTCGAAGTCCAGCAATTGGCGCACGAACTCGTTCGCCGACTGCGCGGTGAAGATGCTCGAGACGTCGTTCGAGGTGTCGATCAGCCCGGGGTGCAGGTCGGCGAAGATGTCCGCCAAGACCGCCTTTGCAGGGCTCTCGCCAAGAATTTCCTCAGTCGTCTTTGTTTCAACGGCTTCAGCCATGTGTCATTCTCCTCGTTCGTTCTCGGCGTTACTTCTTGGCGACCTTATTGAGCTCTTCCTTGAGCCGGCCCAGCGCGGAGATGATCTCCTTGCGCTGTCCGGGGTTGCTCCACGCGCGACGCACGGCGGGCAAGCGCCAGCGGTCTTTCAAGCGATAGAGCAAGTCGATTTTGTCCTTCAAGTCGGCGATGTCGTTCTGCAGCACTTCGACGTGCTCGTCGCCGAACTCGTCGGTGGTGCGGATCTCCTGGCGCTTTTGCAAGTTCTCCGGCGTGAAGTCCTTGACATTGCGGAAGCGCAGATCGGCCTTGAATTCCGTCTCTTCCTTGCCGGCGTAGCCCTTGAACTTGAGATCCGGCTTGAACTTTTGAAACGCGTCGTTGACGGATTCGACTTCCGTCGGCGCCTCGTCTTCCGCCCCAAGCTCTTGCCCGACGCGTTCGAGCGTCATCGGCATCATGACGGCGGCCGTCGAGGTTGGAACCTTGCGAACGGCGGGGGTGATTCCCTTGCGAATGACTTTGACTAGCGGCATTTATCTTCCTCGGAAGGCCGCGCCGACCAGGGACGGGCGTACGGCCTCAAATCAAAAAGGTTAAACAGTTGTGCGGCCTAGTTTACATCGGCTGTATTGCTTAGCTGCACACAAAACTTGGCTCATTAGCCCAAGCGCGTTCGGGCGCCCGGTCCGCCGGGCGGCCGGGGCATGACTACGGTCTTATCACCGGGCATACGGGAAGGTCCGCCTTGAGCCTTGCCGGCGCCCGTAAATCCACGGGGAGCGGCTCCGGGCGCCCGCTGTCCTTCACGGCGCACGCCCGTGGACGACGCCCAGCGTCCGCGCGACGCCACCACGGGCGCGTCGCCGATATACTGCTCCGGCCACATCAGGCGCGGAACCCAAAACCACATCGCGAGCAGCACGGCCCCGACTCCGAAGAACACCAGCAGCGGGCGCACGATCGGCCACCAGCCCGACGACGAGGTTTGCGTCGCCGGAGCCTTGAGCACCGCCTTGAGCTCGGCTGGGCCGCAGCGGCCTTCGTACACCGGCGTGCCCATTTGAGGAGTCGACCACACGGTCGCTGCGCTGTCGTACTCCTGGCCGTTAGGAAGGGTTAGCTTCATGCTGACCGGCAGGCTCTTGCCCGCCAGCGAAGCGCGGTCCGCCCAAGGCGACAAAAACGTCACGTTGAGGCGGTTGAGCAGCATCTCGCGAGTGAACGAGAAGACCCGCCCCAGGGCCGCCTCGTCGCGAACCAGGTAGTGCCGGGTGGAGATTTGCGCCAGCGCATTCTCGTCGATCGACTGCGAATCGCCCAAGCCCACCGCTACGACCTCGACGCCCGAGCTCGCGACTTTTTGAGCGACCAGGCCGACCCCCTCCGGACCCAGCAAGCCCATGTCGTCGCCGGCGTGAACGTCGTTCTTGCCGTCCGTCATCACGACCAAAAGAGTCTCGACGTTACCGGACCCGGCCTTGGCCATCAGGACGTCCAGGCCGGCGTCGACCGCGGAATACAGCGCGGTGTTGTTGTTCACCCCCGGCACGGGAAGTTGGGCGACCTGCTGCTGCGCCTCGGCCAGCGAAGAAGAGAACACGCCGCGGCGGATCTTCGACAGCACTTGGTGGCTCTCGAACGGCACGACCGAAACCTGGTCGCTGCCCTCTTCAAAGCCCTCCAAAAAGCGCAAGACCGCCGCCTTGGCTGCGTCATAGCGGGTCCGGCCGCTCTCCATGCGCTGCAGCATGCTGCCCGAAGCGTCGACCAGGATCATCGCCACGCGCTGGCGTTGTTGCGCGGAGTCGGACCCCGCGGAAGCGTAAAACGGCGTGATCTCGATGTTGTCCGCGACAACGGTGATATGTTGCGGCAACTGCTCCTGGGGCGGCAGGGCCAGACCGACCGGCGCCCCTTCGGCGTCTACGATGTTCGCCTTGAGGCCGAACGCCGGCACGCTCGCGGCCGGACTGCAATCGAGCAGCCGAACCTTCTCCGCGAACTCCAAGCGCACACCCTGAGCCCAGGCCCCGGATGCGGTGGCTAGGGCCACGATTCCGGCGAGCGTCAGGCTTAGGCGAGTGTGCGACATCAGTTCTTCTTCTTCGTGATGAATTTGAGCGCGGTTCGCCCGACCAGGATGTCGTCGTTGTCGCGCAGCTCCATCGTGGATTCTACCGTCCTGCCGCGTACGCGCAAGACATACCGCGCCATTCCGGCCTCGCCCCCGATGTCAGGGTGCCTCGCTACATAGAAGCGACGTTCGCGGCCGAAAAGCGTCGCATGGCGGCCGGCGATCGCCGCATCGGGGATAAAAATCTCGATTTCGGGCCGGTAGCTCGTCTTGCTCATGTCCTGGCCCTCGGACCCGATCATGTACGTGTCGCCGTCGGCGATCTCCCACTCCTTTTGGCTGTGGCCGAACTTGCTTTGCGCACGGGGGTCTCCGCTCGAGATGAAGCGCACGGCTCCGTCTCGCAACAAGATCGGCGCCAAGGTGATGCCGAAGCAGATGCCGACCCCGGTCACGACAAAGGCCACGGCCGGCGAAAGATCCGGGATGCGGCTGCCGAGCGCGGCGAAAACCAGGCCGCCTAGCGCGCCCCCCAGCAGTCCCCCGGCGAACGCGTGCGCCGCCCGCATGCGGTTGACGCCGATCCAGCGCAGCCCGACGGCCAGCCCGATCAAACAGCCCGCGAGCATCCACGTGATCACCCGCGACAGGATGGGCGAGGTCTGCCCGAGCGTGTCGGCGATCGGGATCTGCACGCCGCCCGCAATGGCGCCGGCGATCATGCCGATCAGCGTGCCGGAGATGATCCAGCGCGGCATCACCACGGCGCCGCTCCAGCGATCCGTGAAGCCGACCGTCAGCCCGCCGATAAAGCCGCCCAACACCGTGGCGGCGATCAAATCAGGGACCCAGGTCGCGCCGCCGGTGGGCAATCCGGCCAAGATCAAAGTGAGGAGCGACCAGGAAAACAACCCGGCCATGCCGCCGACGAGCGACATGAAATAGAGAGTCTGGTATAGGCTCATGCCAGGGGAGGACTTGGAGCGAGTATACCCATGGCTCGGGAATACTGTAAAGATCAAGACCTGCGCGAAATGGTTCGGCAATGCACCTAACCGAGCAAAGACCGGCGTTCGATGGTCCGATTGATTACTCGCGTCTCGAAGGATCTCCGTTCACCCGCGAGCGGATGCGCGATCTGGAGACCGTCGTGGTCGGCGCCGGCGCCCTCGGCAACGAAGTGGTCAAGGCGTTAGGCCTGCTCGGCGCCGGGAAGATCACCGTGATCGACTTCGACTCGGTTTCTCCTTCCGATCTGACTCGCTCGACCCTGCTGCGGAGCTCGCGCTACGAAGGGCGCAACAAGGCCGAATCGCTCGCCGAGGCGGCGCGGGCGCTGTTCCCGCATACGCAATTCACTGCTCATGCTCTGCGCGTTGCGGACGTCGGCCTAGGCGTTCTCCAGCGCGCGCCCATCTGGTGGGGTTGCGTCGATAACGACGCGGCGCGCCTCGAGATCGCGTACCTGTCCGCCAAGCTCGACCGCCCGGTCGTCGACGCCGGGCTCGGCGGGACCCACACGGCGCACGGGCGCGTCACCTGGTTTCCGGGTCGCGAAGGGGCCTGCTTCGGTTGCCGCCTGCGCGAGGGCGTGCGGCGCGAAATGTTGTCGACATGGACCAGTGAGCGCCGCAGTTGCGCGAGGATCGCGCCCGACGCCGAGCCTTACCTGCCGAGCACTCCGACGATGTCGGCGATTGTCGGCTCGATGCAGGTCGAGATCGGGTTGCGGAAGTTGTTCGAGGGCGGCCGGAACGCCGCCGAGTCAATCGAGGTGACATTGGCGCCCGAGCCGAAGCTCGAACGCATCGACATCCCGCAATCGCCTGGATGCCCATTCCACGAGCCGGCCGGGCGCCTCGTCCCTTGGCCGGCTGACCGCCCTTTTGCCGAGCTGCTCGACGGCTGCGGCCCCGGCGCCGCCGTCGCTTTGGACTGGCCTCTTTGCGTCGAAGCGCGCTGCGGCGCTTGCGGTCACGAGTGGCGGCCGCTCGCCAGGACCGCGCTTGTCGCCGCGCTCCCCTGCCCGGCTTGTGGAAGCGACGCCGCCCAGCCCACGAATAATCTCGATGCCGTTCGCCGCGATGCCCCTTGGGCCGCAAGGACGCCGGCCGACCTCCGGCTGCCGGCGGACCACTTGTACACTGTGGTGACGGATTCGCCGCCCGGATAACCCCATTTGCGCTCCATCATCATCGGCACGGCGATCGCCGCGTTCATGGCGGTCGTTCAATTGCTGGCCGCCCTGGTTTCTCCCGAGTTCGCCATCGGCGGGGGACTGCTGGTCGGGCTGCTCGCGGTCGGCGTCGCCAAATTTTTTCGCTCCGAGTTCGAGAATCGCTGGGCGATTGTGCTGGTGGCCTTGCTTGGCAGCCTCGCGGGCGTCGGCTTGGCGCTGGCGGCGGGCGTCGCCGGACCGACCTGGATGCTGGCCATCGCGCCGCCGCTGGCGATCGTCGGCGCGGGGGTTCTGCAACTCGGTAAGGGCGGCGGAGGCAAACGCTGCGGTCTGTGCGAGCGCCGCGTCGGCGGGCCGCGCTTCGAGTGTCCGCGTTGCGGCCTGCTCGTCGGCGAACAGTGCTGCTGGGTCCACGACCGCTTGCGCTGCCGCCTTTGCGAGCAAAACGGGGTCCCGGCCTTCCCCCCCGACGCGCGCTGGTGGGACCGCAACTTCGGGCCGCGCCTCGACCGCGGGCGCTGCCAAATCACGATGGAAGACGCCAAGACGGCCGATTTGCGCGCCTGCCCCCGCTGCGGCCGCCCGCAAAGCCGCACGGCGTGGGATCTGAACAACGGCGAATGCGCCCGCTGCGGCTGGTGCGTGCAAGACATGCCCGAACGTCTTAGGGCTTATATGTTGCAGTAGCCGGCGGATATAATCGAAGCGTCGCTATGCCCAAGTACCAGATGTACTTTGATACGATCCGCGGCGAGACGCGCTACAACGTCGATATCGACGACAGCGAGCGGCTCGACGAAGTGCTCGACGAGATCCTCTACGATCTGCGCGAACGCGGCGACATGCTGCAAGGCGACGGCGAGCCGCAGGTGGTCTGGAACGGCACGGCGCTCGACTTCGGTACGGCGCTGTCGGGCCAGGGCGTCAGGCCCAACGACGTCTTGCGCGTCTCCACCGTCGCCGCGATCGGATGAGCGGCGGCCTGCGAGCTCGCCGCCTCGACGAAGAATGGCGGCTGCTCGAAGAACTGGTCGCCCTCAATCCGCACTGCCTAAAAGAACCCAGTCGCGCGCGTGACGTGTTGGCAGACGAGCTCAGCGTCACGCTCTTCGACACGAGCGCGCTGCTCGAATCGGGCGAAATGCTCGACGAGCACAGCGTCCGGCTGCGTTTCCCGCGATTCTTTCCTTCCCAGCCCATCGAGGCCTATCTCGCGACGCCCGTGTTTCATCCCAACGTCGACCCCGAGAACGGCTTCGTCTGCCTGTGGACGAAGACCGATACGAGCCACACGTCGATGGAGGCGCTGCGCCGCATCCAACTCGCCCTCACATGGCGCGCCTGGAATGAAGAAGCCGACCACACCATGCAACCCGCGGCGCTCGATTGGCTCCGCGACGAGGCGAACCGGCGTAGGCTGCCGTTGCCGTGCAAGCCGCTGGTCGAGGCGGAGGGCATTTCGGCGCGAGCAGTCTTACCGGGCCCCGGGCAAGCGCCGCCGCCGCCTCTCGCCTCTCTAGCGGCTCGCGGAGCCGCTCGCGGCGTCTACAATGGTCGATCAAGCCGCCATGGACTACACCAAGATGTTTCGCCTCGACGGCCGCAAGGCCTTGATCGCCGGCGCCAGCCGCGGAATCGGCCTGGCCATCGCCAAAGCGACCGCCGCGCAAGGCGCGCATACCGTGCTCGCCGCGCGCTCCGCGGACGCGCTCGAAAAGGAAGCCGCCGCCCTGCGGGAGCAAGGCTTTGCAGCCGAAACGCATGCGCTCGACATGAAAGACGAAGCTTCGATCGACGCCTGCGCCGAGGCTCACGGCGACTGCGACATCCTCGTCAACGTCGCCGGCACCAATATTCGCAAACGGTTTGAAGACTACACGGCCGAAGACTACGACCACATCATGCAGACCAACCTGCATGGGGTCGTGCGGCTGACGCAGAAGATCGGCCCGAAGATGGTCGCGCGCGGCAAAGGCGGCAAGATCGTGCACATCGGCAGTCTGATGTCGTTGCTTGGCTTGCCCTACTCTGACGGTCTACGCGATGACCAAGAGCGCGCTGGCCGGGCTCACGCGTGTGCTTGCCGCCGAATGGGGCGAATACAACATCCAAGTCAACTGCATCGCGCCCGGCTTCATCCTCACCGATCTGAACCGCGACATGTGGCGGCCCGACGAGATGAAGCAATGGCTCCAGGGAGTGCAGCCGAATCCGCGACTCGGTACGCCGGAGGACATCGCCGGTCTGTCGGTGTTCCTCAGCGGTCCCGCGTCGGACTACGTCACCGGCCAAGTCATCGCCTCGGACGGCGGTTACACGACGACCGCGAAGTGGCCGTTCGGGCCCTCGGCGTAAGCTGGTCTTCACGCCTCGGAAACCATACGCCCTGGAAGCCGTCAAGACACTTTGGAGGAGAGGTGCGTCGAGCGTGACCAGGGCATGACCGCATTCGTCGTTACAGTTTTCCTCGGCGCGCTGCTTATTTTCCAGGTCCAGCCGATTCTCGGGCGCTACATTCTGCCCTGGTTCGGGGGCAGTCCGGGCGTTTGGACGGCGTGCCTGCTGTTCTTCCAGGCCGCCCTCCTGGGCGGGTACGCTTACGCACACCTGGTCGCGACGCGGCTCAAGCCGCGCGCCCAAGGCATCGTTCACCTGGCGATGCTGGGCGCTTCGCTGCTGGTGCTGCCGATTTCGCCGGACGAGGGCGCGTGGAAAGTGGCCGTCGAGGGCGACCCGACATGGAGAATCCTGGCGCTGCTGACCGTCTCGGCGGGGCTGCCTTACATCACCTTGTCGGCGACGGCGCCGCTGGTGCAGCGCTGGTTCCACCGCCGCTATCCGACGCGGGAAGCCTATCGGCTTTATGCGGTCTCGAACGCCGGCTCGCTGCTGGCGCTGGTGAGCTATCCGATTTTGGTCGAGCCGCTGTTGCGCGTCGAGGCCCAGACGGCGATGTGGAGCTGGGGTTACGCCCTGTTCGCCTGCGTCTGCGGCTGGGTGGCGTTCCGCGGCTCGACTGTTCCCGAGATCGGAGCATCCGATCCGCAGGCCGGAACCGTCAGCGGCTCTCGCAAGGCGCTTTGGCTCGCCTTGGCGACGGTCGGCTCGGCGATGCTCGTCGCGACGACGAATCAGATGTCGCAAGAAGTCGCGGTCGTGCCCTTTCTCTGGGTCGTCCCGCTCATCTTCTACCTGCTGAGCTTCATCCTGTGCTTTGAGAGCGATCGCTGGTATCGCCGCACTGTCTTCAGCTTTCTGCTCGCCGTCGCCGCTCCGGCGGCCGCGATTGCGATGGCCGCCGGAGGACTGCTGCCCATCGAAGCGCAGATCCTGATCTACACGGGCGCGCTGTTCATCGGGTGCATGGTCTGCCACGGTGAGCTGGCTCATATGCGCCCGCCGCCGACCGAGGCGACGGGCTTCTATCTGTACGTAGCGGCCGGCGGGGCGCTCGGCGGCGCCTTCGTCGCGGTGGCGGCCCCGCATCTGTTCCCGGACTATTGGGAGTATCCGATCTCGTTCGCCGCTTGCTGCCTCTTGCTGATGCACGCCTGGTGGCGCTCGGGTTGGCGACCGAACCCGCAGCAGCCGCAGACCTTCATTGCGCCGCCGCCCGCGCTGGCGGTCGCCCTGCTGACGCTCGTCTACGGGCTGAGCGCCATGGGCTCGACGGGCGCGCGCGAGACGATGCGCGGCTTCTACGGCGTGCTGCGGCTCGTCGAAGGCGAGGACTCGGCGGGCAAATACCTCGCGCTGACCCACGGTAGAACAGAGCACGGCACCGAGTATCTGGCCGGCGCCAAGTCGGAGCAGCCGACGACGTACTTCGGGCCTGGAACCGGCGCGGCCCTGGCCATCGAGCGCGACCCGAAACGCCTTGCCGGAGAGCCGCTGCGGATCGGGGTCATCGGCTTGGGCGCGGGCACTCTCGCCGCGTACGGCATGCCCGGCGACCAGATTGTGTTCTACGAGATCAACTCGCAGGTCGCCGAGGTGGCGAATCGCGATTTTCACTACCTGTCGGGCTCGGAAGCCGATACCGCCGTCATCCTTGGCGATGCCCGCATTCGCCTCGAAGCCGAGCTCGACCAAGGCACGCGGCCGTCTTACGACATCCTATTGATCGACGCCTTCTCGAGCGGCGCGATCCCCATCCACTTGCTCACGGCGGAGGCCGCCGAAACATACGCCCAACGCATCACCGAGGACGGCGTTCTGGCGTTCCACATCACCAACCGCTTCCTCGATCTGACTCCGGTGATCAACGGCTTGGCCGAACACTTGGGAATGCAGGCGGTGCGCGTCTCGAGCCCAGGCAACGAGGTCGGCGCCGACGCCGCGACCTGGATGATCCTGACGCGAAATCCCGAGTTTCTCGACGATCCCGTCGTGCGCCAAGCCGCGGACAAGAACGTGACCGACAAGGCGCTCAACTGGAGCGACGCTTACTCGGGCCTGTGGCAGGCGCTGCGCTAGCGCAGGCCGAAGCCGATCATCACGATTCCGAGCTTGCGCTGATCGCCCGGCGGAGAGAACGTCTTGTCGACGCTAATCGTGACGCGCACGACCGACCCGGGCTCGACGTCGACCGCGAGCCTCGAGGCGGTGTCCTCCGGTCACGTCGTAGCGCTCGTCGGCGACGGGCTTGCCGTTGACCTCGACGCGGACTTCTCGGGCGGGCGCATCGTCGGGAATGTGAAACTCGGCCTCGAAGCGCGACGCATCCTCTGGAGCACGAAGCAACGCCGACCCGCGCATGCCCATCCAGCGCCACTCGGCGCCGTCGGAGGGATAAAACCCCGAAAGCAAGTGCTCGTCCGCCGCGGGGTCGTCCATCTTCAAATAGGCGAGCCGCGGGTCCGGGAGACCGATCGCGTAGGCCTTGACGTCGTCGATCGGGCCGCGGGTGATGCCGAACGGCAACATGCCGAATTCGCTCGACGAATAACCGGAACGCGATCCCGGTCCGATCAGACGCAGCGGCACAGCTCCGCTGTCGATTTCCTGTTCGAGCAGAAGACGCTTCGTCCCGGCCGCCTGGTAATCGATAGCGGCGGCCAGCTCGCTCTCGACGACGATCGACCCCGCCGGGACTTCCTGCCCAGCAAGCAGCGACTCGCCTCCGATCCGGGCCAGGTAATACCGCAGACCCCACTCGGCGTTGCTCCAAATTCGCCGGCCTTCCGACAGCGCGGCTAGGTCCGAAGCAAACAAGGGATACTGGCGCACGTAGCGCGTGTCGGCGTACGACAGCGCCAGCCCGAGCGCCAACTGCAGAGCGACGCCCGCCGCGATCCAGCGGACCCGCCGCACCAACATCGTCGCCATGATGGCTACGGCGGGCGCGAGCGGCAACAAGTAGCGCGCCGACCCCGCATAGAACAGGGCAAGCGACGCGCCGAAGAACGCCAAGATCCAGGCGCCGAGCATGCCCTTCTCGTCTCGCCGTTCCGTGACCAACCAAGTCCCGGCCTGCGCAACGATGATGGCCGCGCACCCCGCCGACAGGGCATAGAGCGCCCTCTCTCCCAACGAATACTCCGGCGGCAACAGCAACCCGGCCACAAGCCCCGCAGGCGCGCCGACCGCCGCCGACAGCAACGGGCGCCCGGCGAACAGCAGCAACGGCGAGACGACCCAGCCGAGGTGGCCGACCAGCGCCGCGGCGCTGCGCAGCTTGCGCTGCACTGCCAGCAGGTCGTAGCTCTGCGCGTAGCCGGCGAGCATCTGCGCCGGGGCGGTCCCGACGCTCAGCCGCTCAGCCGCCTGCCAGGCGAGCAGCGCCAGCGGCGCGGCCACAATCGCGCCCCAGGCGCCGACGCTGCGCCGGTCGCGATACCACGCCCAGTGCGCCAAGATCGGCGCCGCCGCGACGGCCTGGTAGCCGAAGAAACCGGCGGCGATGAGCGCGCATGCCGCGGGCCCGTACCTCCGATGTAAGAACAACGCAAAGCCCAGACACCAGAACGCCAGCATCGGCACGTCCGACTCGAGCTTGCCGCCGTTGACGCCGAACACGGGAACCGCCGCAAACGTCAGCGCCGCCCACAGCGGCTTGTCGCCCAGCCGTCGCGCGATGAAATACACCGACAAAACAGCGATCAGCGAAAACAGCAGATAGAACAGATGGAAGGGAATCTCGCGCACGCCCCCCAGCAGCCACAGCAGCGCCGCCAGCGTCCAGGCGTTGCCCGGGGGCCGGGTATGCCCCGCCCCCCACACCGTCGCCCCCTGCAAGCGAAAGCTCGTTTGCAGGGGATGCAGCGGGTCGACCAGCGCGTTGTTCGCGAAGATCAGGTAGTAGACGTCGTCGCCTTGGACCGGCAGGTCCAGGAACGGCAGCCGCATCACCAGGACCACCGCGGCCAGGATCAGCAGGTGCCGTCGAGTTGTAGCGCCGCCGGGCAAGGCACCAGCTTACTGTAGACCGTGGCCGTACCCGGCGACGCCGAACGCTTTAGTCGCGCTCTTGCTTCTTGGGACCGTTGCGATCGACCACGTTGATGTTTTCGAGCACGGTCCCGTTGCCGCAGACTAAATGCGCCTCGCAAAGCACCTGTTTGGCGTTGCCGCCCTTGACGCACACCAAGCCCTTGCCCTCGAACACCGGACAATCGCCGTCCGCGGCCAGGAAGATTCCGCCCGCTTGGTAAAGCGGCGGCGCGGTTGCGTCCGTGGCGCATTCGCTCGTGTCGCCGGGGGCCATGTCTGTCGTGCTCGCGCTGCACAGAGCAGCGGTCGGACCGCCCGGCCTGATCGGATTGAAACCGTGATAGAACCGGCAACTGATATCGATGGGCTTGGCGCTGAAGTTGGTGCACGAAACGACCGTCTCGCAGTCCCCCGCGGCGTTCGCCTTGCTTTGCGCGTAAAGGACGAAGCCGGCTTCTTGAAAGCCCGCCGGACACTGCGGCACGCCCTTGGTCCCGCCGCACGTGCCGCCAAAACAATCCGCGTCGAACACTTGAGCCCAGGCCCCGCCAGGCGCCATGACAAGCAAGGCCGCGAACAGGGCGAGCGTCGTCGCTCTGTTTTTCGTTGTCTCGAACATGTCTCCTCCCCGCCGAAAAACGGCTACGCCAGTTTAATCCGACAATGCGAGCAGGAGCAAAAGACCCCGAGGAGCTGAGACCTATTTCACCAGCGCGAACGAGATGATGCTCGGACCGGCGGCGACCGCCACGTATTGTTTGCCGTCGAATTCGTACGTAATCGGCGACGCGTGCCAGCTCTGGTTCGCGGGGAAGCGCCACAGGGTCTCGCCCGTTTTGGCGTCCGCGGCCGTGAAGTCGCCGCTGTCGTCGCCGTAAAAGACGATGTCGGCCGACGTCGACAACGTGCCGCCCCAACCAATGCCCTGGCCCACCTGCTTGACTTCCCAAGCCGGTTTACCGGTCTGGATATCGAACGCGCGGAGGATCTTCTCCGACTTGTCCTCGGGAGCGCGCCGCGTCGTGCCGCCCCAGAAGCCCTGGCCGGCTTTCCAGTCCACCGGATGCTTCAAAAAGATGGCGCAGCTCTCGATCGTCTGCACGTAATACAACCCCGTGGCGGGATTGTACGAAGTGGAAAACCAGTTCGTGGCGCCGACCAGCGACGGGCAGATCAAATTGCCCTCTTCGGTCGGCCGATTGTTGGGTTTCTCGATCGGGCGGCCGTCCTTGCCGATGCCGCTAGCCCAGGTCAGCTTGTCGACCAGCGGAGTCGCCTGCAGCAGCTCGCCGTCGGTGCGGTCGAGCACGTAAAGGAAACCGTTGCGATTTCCCTGCAGCATCAGTTTGCGCGGCTCGCCCTTCCATTTGGCGTCGATCAACACCGGCGGCTCGGCGGCGTCCCAGTCCCACTCGTCGTGCGGGGTGAACTGGTAATACCACTTCAGCTTGCCGGTCTTGGCGTCCAGGGCGAGAATCGAGCACGAGTAAAGGTTGTCGCCCTTGCGCTTGTCGCCGTTGAGATCGGGGCCGGCGTTTCCGGTCGGCCAATAGACGATGTCGAGGTCCGGATCGTAGGTGCCGGTGTACCACGTCGGAGCGCCGCCGTGCGCGCTGTGCGGGCCGGTCCAAGTCTCCGACCCCGGCTCGCCCGGCGCGGGGACGGTCCAAAACCGCCAGACTTCCTTACCCGTCGTCTGGTCATACGCCGCAAGGAAGCCGCGCACGCCTTCCTCGCCGCCCGCGGTTCCCGAGACGACCAGGTTGTTCACGATGATCGGCGCGCCGGTGGCGTTGTAGTTCTGATGCCAGTCGGCCATCTGGGTGTCCCACAACACGTTGCCGCTGAAGCGGTCGAGGGCCAGCAAGTGCGCGTGATCGGTGACCATAAAGAGCCGGTCGCCCGCCACGGCGGCGCCGCGGTTGAAGCCGCCGCCGGCGTTGCCCACCAAACCCTCGGTGAGGGGCCGCTGGAAGTGCCACAGCTCGCGGCCCGATCCGGCGTCGAGCGCGTAGCACTCGTTGCCGCTGGTGGCGTACATGATGCCGCCGACCACGATCGGCGTCGTCTGCAAGCGCGCGGTGCTCGAGAAGTTGAACAGCCAGGCCGGAGCGAGGTCCTTGATGTTCGAGCGATTGATCTGCTTCAAGTCGGCGTAACGGTTGCCGCCGATTTGACCGTGATAGGTCGGCCAGTCGTGCTCCGAGGTGACGGAACGATAGAGGTCGCCTTGCTTGCGAAACAGCTCGATGCGGCCGTCGGCGGTCCGCAGTTGCATCTCGTTCGGCCCCTGGGCCACGATCACGCCTTCGACCGTTTTGCCGTCGGTGGTCTTGACCTCGCCGCGCTCGACCGGCGGCGGTCCGCCGCGTCGTCCGCGAGCCCGCAGGGTGCGCAAGAAGCGCACCAGCGTCTGCATTTCCTCGTCGCCGAGATTGTTCGGCGGCATGCCGCGAGCAGGCAATCCTGTTCGAACGAACGTTTTGAGTTGGCCGTCGTCGAGGTCGTAGAGCTTCGAGATGATCGAAGGGCCGTGCTCGCCGCCTCTGCCGTCGCCGCCGTGGCAGCCCGCGCAGCGCGTCTCGAACTGCCCGCGGCCTACAACGACGTCCGCGCCGCTTTGCGCGGACGCAATGCCTGCGACGGCAAAGAGTAAAAGGACATACAGCGAGTTACGCGCCACTTGGCAAATCTCCTTGAATCAGGCAGGTACGAGCCCGCTGTTCTATGAGGATGGACGACCGGAGCCCCAGCGGCGGTTACTTGAACAGCCGCATTCTCTCGAGCGAATCCATTGCGGACGATAGCATGTATCGGCGAATCCGGAGTCCGGGCACGAGGCGCCGTGAAGTCAGTCCGCCGCCGGCTTTTCTCTCTCTTCCGCCGTCTCCGCGGCCGGCCGCTCCCAGCGCACGATCGGATTCCGCGCCGCCAAGGTCTCGTTGACCCGGCTCGTGCGCGTCGAATGCGGTGCTGACTTGACCAGATCGGGGTCTTGCTCGACCTCGTCCGCGATCGAGCGCAGCGCGTCGATGAACAGGTCAAGCTCTTGCTTGCCTTCGGTCTCGGTCGGCTCGATCATCATCGCCCCATGCACGATCAGCGGAAAGCTGACCGTGTACGGATGGAACCCGTAGTCGATCAGCCGCTTGGCGAGATCGCCGGTCTTGACGCCCCGCTTCGCCTGCGCCTGGTCGGAAAAGACGACTTCGTGCATCGTCGGCGACTTGAACGGTAAGTGGTAGCGGTCTTCGATGCCCTTGCGGATGTAGTTGGCGTTGAGCACCGCGTCCACCGTGGCGTTGCGCAGGCCGTCGCCGCCGTGCGCCAGGATGTAAGACAGCGCGCGGACCAGCACGCCGAAGTTGCCGTAGAACGCGCGCACGCGGCCGATCGTCTTATCCGATTCCCGAATCGACGTGTAGGAGTCGCCGTCCTTGATGACGCGCGGCAACGGCAAGTAGGGCGTCAAATGCTCGGCCACCGCCACCGGTCCCGCGCCCGGGCCGCCGCCGCCGTGGGGCGTCGAGAATGTCTTGTGCAGGTTGAGGTGCATCACGTCGACGCCGAAGTCGCCCGGCCGCGCCCAGCCGACGAGCGCATTCATGTTGGCGCCGTCCATATAGAGCTGCGCGCCGCGCGCGTGCAAGATATCAGCCGCTTTCGCGATGTCTTGTTCGAAGATGCCGACCGTATTCGGATTCGTCACCATCAGCGCCGCGACGTCATCGTCGACCGCCGCTTCGAGCGCCGCGAGGTCGATCATGCCCTTCTCGTTCGAGGCGATCTCGCGAACCTCGTAACCCGCCATCGCCGCGGTCGCCGGGTTGGTGCCGTGCGCCGAATCGGGCGCCAGCACCACCTTGCGCGGATTGCCCTGCGCTTCCAGGTACGCGCGGATCATCAAGATGCCCGTCAGCTCGCCATGCGCGCCCGCCGCCGGCTGCAGCGTCACCGCGCGCATCCCGGTGATCTCGGCGAGATACTGCTCCAGGTCGTGCTGAATCCGCAGCGAGCCCTGCGCCAGCTCTTCCGGCTGGTAGGGGTGCGACCAGGCCAGGCCCCCGAGCCGCGCGACATACTCGTTGACCCGCGGGTTGTACTTCATCGTGCACGAGCCCAGCGGGTAAAGACCCAGGTCGATGGCGTAGTTCCAAGTCGACAGGCGCGTGAAGTGCCGAATCACCTCGACCTCGCTGACTTCCGGAAAGTCGGCGATCTCATCCCGCACGTTCTCGGCCCCAAGAGCCTCTATCGGATCGACCGCGGGCACGTCGAGCGGCGGCAACTGGTACGCCACCTTGCCCGGCGACGAACGCTCGAACAGCAGCGGCTCGTTCTGGGTCTGGTGCTGCCTGACCTTCTTGATCATGACCAGGCCTCGACGAAGCGATCGATCTGCTCGCGGCGGTTCATCTCGGTCGCGCAGACCAGCATGGCGCCGCCCAGCTCCGGGAAAGCCTTGCTCAGGTCGTAGCCGCCGATCACCTTGTCGGCGAGCGCGCGGCGGTTGACGTCGGCCGCTGAGCCGGAAGCCGGCCGCACGACGAATTCATTGAAGAAAGGCCCCTTGAAGGCGAGCTTGGCGCCCTTCTGTTCGAGCCGCTTGGCTAAGTAATGCGCCTTCGCCAAATTCTGCTCCGCCAGCTCGCGCAGCCCCTGCTTTCCGAAAACGCTCATGTAGATCGTCGCCATCAGCGCCACCAGAGCCTGGTTCGTGCAGATGTTCGAAGTAGCCTTGGCGCGGCGGATGTGCTGCTCGCGGGTCGATAGCGTCAAGCAGAAGGCGCGCCGTCCGTCGGCGTCGACGGTTTGGCCGGCGAGCCGCCCCGGGATCTGCCGAATGTATTTCATCTTCGTGGCGAGCACGCCGCATGACGGCCCGCCGAAGCTCGGAGGATGCGCGAACGACTGCAATTCGCCGGCGACGATGTCGGCGTCGCGCGGCGGTTCGGTCAACCCCAGCGCCACCGACTCGGTGAACATCACAACCAGCAGCGCGCCGCGGGCGTGCGCCATCTCGGCGACTTGCTTCGCCTGCTCGACAACGCCGAAAAAGTTCGGGGACTGAATGATGATCGCCGAGGTCTCGTCGTCGAGCTTGCCGTCCAGATCGGCCAGATCCAGTTGCCCGGACTCGCGATCGTAAGCGACGGTCTCTCGCGGCAGGTGCTGGTGTCGCAAATACGTGTCGAGCACTTCGCGGTATTCCGGGTGCAGCGACCCGGCGACCAGCAGCTTGTCGCGCCGGGTGATGCGCGCCGCCATCATGGCCGCCTCGGGCGTCGCCGTCGAGCCGTCGTACATCGAGGCGTTGGCGACCTCCATGCCCGTCAATTGCGCGACCATCGTCTGGAACTCGAAGATCGCCGTCAGCACGCCTTGGGAAATCTCCGCCTGATAGGGCGTGTACGAGGTCAGAAACTCGCCGCGCGTCGCCAGCGCGTCGATGACCACCGGGCGGAAATGGCGATAGCAGCCGGCGCCCAAGAACGACGCATACTCCTCGGCGTTCTCCCCCGCGCGATCGTTGAAGTAATCGATGATCTCGTATTCGGATTGGCCCGCCGGGATGTCAAGCGGCCGGTCGAATCGAGCGTTCGGCGGCAGATGCGCAAAAAGATCCGCGGGCGACGACATGCCAAGAGCGGCCAGCATCTCGCTGCGCTCTTGCGGACTCTTGGGAAGATAACGCAATCGTTATGACTCCGTCTCCGCCGCGACATAGGCGGCGTAATCCTTGGCCGACATCAGCTTCTCGAACTCGGTCTTATCCTCGAAGCGGATCTTGATCAGCCAGCCTGCGCCGTGCGGATCGGCGTTCAGCTTCTCCGGCTCGTCCACCAGCTCTTCGTTGATCTCCGTCACGGCGCCGCTCATCGGCGCGTAAACGTCGGAGACGGCTTTCACCGACTCGACCGTGCCGAAGCTCTGCGTCACGTGCACCTTGGAGTCGACCTTCGGCAACTCCACGAAGACGACGTCCCCGAGCTGGTCTTGAGCATGGTCGGTGATGCCGATGACGGCGACGTCGCCGTCGAGCTTCACCCACTCGTGTTCTTTGGTGTAGCGATAATCCTCAGGAAACATCGTATTGTTCAGCTTTTTTTCTTGCGCGAGTAGAACGGCAAAGGCACGACTTCGGCCTCGACCGTTCGAGAACGAATGGCGATCTCGAGCCGCTGCCCCGATTTTGTCAAGTCGGGGGGGACCAGGGCCATGCCGATATTCTTGTCGAGACTCGGCGCCGGGGAGCCGCTGGTGACGTAGCCCACTTCCGCGCCTTCGACCACCACAGGATAGCCGTCGCGCGCGATGCCGCGCCCGCGCATTTCCAGCCCGCAGAGCTTGCGCTTCAGACCCTGTTCCTTCTGCTTGACCAGCGCGTCGCGTCCAATGAAGTCGCCCTTGTCGAGCTTGACGATCCAGCCCAGCCGCGCCTCGTACGGCGTGATGTCTTCGCTGATCTCATGCCCGTGCAGCGCCATCCCCGCCTCGAGCCGCAACGTATTGCGAGCTCCGAGCCCGCACGGTACGATGCCGAACTCCTTGCCGGCCTCGAGCGCCTCGTTCCACAGCCGCTCGCCTTCTTCGGGCGCGACGTAGATCTCGAAGCCGTCCTCGCCGGTGTAGCCGGTGCGGGCGATGATCGCCGGGGCGCCCGAAACCTCGCCGCGCTCGAACCAGTAGTACTCGATCGCCGACAAGTCCGTCGACGTCAATTTCTGGAGCGTCGCCGGCCCGTCAGGGCCTTGGATCGCGAGTTGCACGTAGCGCTCGCCGGCGAACTCGACCTCCGCTCCCGGGAAGTCGTTCACGTCGCGGATATGCGCGTAGTCGGCGTCCTGATTGCCCGCGTTGACGCACAGGAAATACTGATCCGCGGCCATGCGATGGACCAACAGGTCATCAATAAAGCCGCCGCGCTCGTTGAGCAGACCTGTGTAATGCGCCTGGCCGTCCTCGAGTGAGGCCACCCGGTTGGAAGTGACGCGCTCGAGCAACGCCTGGGCGTCCGGCCCGCGCACCTCGATCTCGCCCATGTGGCTGACGTCAAACAGCCCGACGCGATTGCGGACCGCTTGGTGCTCGGCGATGATGCCCGAATATTCGACCGGCATGTCCCAGCCGCCGAAATCGACCATACGAGCCCCCAGCGCCCGGTGTACGGCGTTGAGAGGAGTTTTCCTGAGCGTTGCGGCTGCGGGATCAGCGGCCATCGAGGAGCAAAGAGTCCCTCAAGCTAGCATCGGTTTCGACGGAGTGTCAACGGAACAACAAGGCTGGCGCCGCGCGTGCTACCAGCCGTGTTGGGAGGGCCCACGGGATGAAGCCGATCAAGCGTATTTTGGCCCCGGTGGACTTCTCTCCAGGCTCTGTCGCCGCCGCCAAGCACGCAGCGGGTTTCGCGAAAGGCTTCGACGCGGAGTTGCTGCTGGTTCATGTCGCCCCCAGCGTGCAGGTCAGCTATCCCAGTCTCTCGGCTCACACGGCCGCGGTCCGGCAGCAAGCGCAAATCGACGAGACGCGCCGCGCCCAAGGACTCTTGATGGCCCTGGCCGACAGCATCCGGGTCAACAGCCGGCCCGAGACGCTGTTGGCCGAGGGCGACCCCGCGGCGCAGATCTGCTCCATCGTCCATAGCCACGAGATCGATTTGGTCGTAATGGCGACTCACGGACTGGGCGCATTCAGAAGGTTCTTGCTGGGCTCGCTGACGGCGAAGCTGCTGCACGACCTCGAAATCCCGATTCTTACGGGAGTCCATCTCGAGCGAATAGAGCTATTTACGGATAACTATCGAAGTATCGGTTGCGCGGTTGGGCTGCGCGACGAAGAGCACTCCGCCCACGTGCTTCGCTGGGCCGCGGAGTTGGCGGACGAGCTGGACGCCAATCTCACCGTGTTCCACTCGCCGCACGCCATCGACTTCGTAAGCGGGGCGTACTCCGCCGACGAAGCGCTCGAGGCAAAACGAGAGGCATGCTTCAGGCTCAGCAACCTGATCGCCCGAGTCGGTTGCACCGCCAAGGCCGAAATCGTCGAGGGCGATCCCGTCACCGCGATCACCGAGGCGGCGGCGAGCGCCGATTGTGACGCGCTGGTCATCGGCCGCAGCATGCGGCAGGGGGTGTTCGGGGCCGGTCACGCCGACGGCTACGCGATCCTGCGGCAAGCCAGATGCCCCGTATTTAGCGTTTGATGCCCCGCTCGCATCGGTGCATTGGTCGCAGGCCGAACCAAGGCGACGCTTTTGGCTGGTACCCCGGTTCGCCGAAAGCTATGCTGTGGAGGGTCGTCGTCACGCATCGACGCGGACCCGTCAAATCATATGAATCTACTCGATACGATTCTTCAAACCCAGGGCGGCGCCGCCGTCCGCGGCTTGGCTCGCAACTTCGGCATTGATGAAAATCAGGCCGAAGCCGCCGTCAAGCAACTCCTTCCCGCGCTTTCCTCCGGCCTCAAACGCAACGTCGCCTCCGAAGGCGGTCTCGAAGGCCTGCTCGGCGCCCTCCAGCAAGGCAATCATCAGCAGTATCTGGAGAGCCCCGAAACGCTCACTCGTCCTGAGACGGTTTCGGACGGCAACGCCATTCTCGGCCACCTGCTCGGCAACAAAGACGTCAGCCGGCGCGTCGCGAGCACGGCCTCGAAACAAACCGGCCTGTCCGGGGATCTGCTCAAGCAAATGCTGCCTATCGTCGCCACGATGGCCATGGGAGCCTTGAGCGCGAACACCGCCAAACAGGGGATCCAGCGCAAGTCGGCCGCCTCCCAGCCCGCGGGCGACCTGCTCAATCTGCTGGGACCGATGCTGGACGCCGACGGGGACGGCTCGGTCGCCGACGACCTGCTCGGCATGGCCGGTAAGCTCTTCGGACGTTAGGCAGCCGCAGGAGCGCAAAATCGAATGCCTCGATACTCAGTCGGCGGACGCCGCCGACACATCGTTTGGCTGCCCATTGTCCTTTTTGCCCTCTACTTCGGGTACACCTGGCTGTTCAGCCGCGAAGAAGTGCCGCTCACCGGACGGACGCAGATCGTCGATGTGAGCCGCGGCGAGGAAGCGGCCCTCGGCCTCGAGTCCTACCAGGAGATTCTGTCGCAAGCGCAAGTCGTCCAGTCCGGCGAGATCGTCGACCAGGTTCGCGAAATCGGGCGGCGGCTGGCGGCGGCCGCCGCGCCCGAAGATCCTGGTTTCGAGTGGGAATTCAACGTCATCGCCTCCGACCAAGTCAACGCTTTCTGCCTGCCGGGAGGCAAGGTGGCGGTCTATACCGGCATCGTCCCGGTGGCGCAGTCGGTTGACGGCCTCGCCATCGTGATGGGTCACGAAATCGCTCATGCGATCGCGCGTCATGGCGCCGAGCGCATCACTCAGCAGCGCCTCGTCCAGATGGGGACGCTCGCCGCCGGCGCGGCGCTCAGCGAGATGGACGCGCAGACACAGCGCGCTGTAATGGGGGCGCTGGGAGTGGGCGCCCAGTACGGCATCCTGCTGCCTTTTTCGCGCGAGCACGAATCGGAAGCCGACTACATGGGCCTGATCTACGCGGCTCGGGGTTGCTTCGACCCCACCGAAGCGCCCAAGCTGTGGGAGAGGATGGGGGCGGCCGGCGGCGGCGCGCCCGCCGAGTTTGCGTCCACCCACCCCAGCCACGCGACGCGCATTCGGCAATTCGAGGAATGGATGCCCGAAGCGCTCGAAATCCGGCAACAAAACTGCGCTCAATAAGGTTTAGTAAGAAGGAATCAATCAAACATGGGACTATTTGACTTCATTCGTAATATCGGCAAAAGCGTTGCGCCCGGCAAAGAGGCGGACGACATCAAGACGAACATCACAACGTTGCTCGGCGACCAGGTGGAGAACCTGACCGTCACCTTCGACGACGGCACAGTGTCGCTCGGCGGTCAGGTGGAGACGCTGGCCGCCAAGCAGAAAGCCGTTCTGCTGGCCGGCAATATCAAAGGGGTCGAAAAGGTCGACGACGCCCATTTGACCGTGAAGCCCAAGCCGGCGGCCCCGCCCGAGCCGGAGTTCACGTTTTACGAGATCAAGTCCGGCGACTCGCTCTCAAAGATCGCCAAGCAATATTACGGCGACGCGCAACAAATGGCCTACGCTGTTCGAGGCCAACAAGGAAGTCATCCAAAACCCGGACCTGATCTACCCCGGCCAGAAGATCCGCGTGCCGGCGAAGGCCGCCTGACGATGGCCCGTTTCGCTACATGAGCGTGTCCGTACGCGACCGCGCGCGGCGGGTGGAATCAACAGAATCCGCCCGGCCGCGCGGTCTTTCAATTGCATCGCTCTATCGCAAATGCGCCCTTCGACCTTCGCGATCGCGTTCATTCTCTGCCTCCCGGCGCTGCTCGCCGCCCAACGCGTCCAGCGCTTCGCCGCGTTGCCGGAAGGCGATCAGATCGTTGACATCGCCTCCGACTCGGCCGGCAATCTGTGGGTCACAGGCAACCGGATTCCTGAACAGCCGAAGAGGCGACTCCGACTACAGCGACGCCTTCGTCGCCAAGGTGACCGCCGACGGAGAGCTGCTATTCAGAAAGGCGCTGAGCGGAGAAGCGAGATGACCAAGCTGTCGCAATCGCCATCGATTCCCAGGGTGCGGCATACGTAGCCGTCCGCACGAGCTCCGCCGATCTGCCCGGAACCGCGGGCGCGTACCAGCCGACAAGGCTCTCTGACGTCTTTCAATGCTTCGTCGCCAAGTTCGCCGCTGACGGATCACTCGTCTACCAGACTTACATCGGCGGCGCTTCCAATACCTCGGCGGCCGACATCGCCGTAAGCGCAGCCGGAGAAGCCGTCATCACGGGCGACACGGGAGGCAGCTCCAGCGGAGAATTTCCGACGACCCCCGGCGCCGCCGTAGCGAGCAACGAGCTCGACAGCCACTTCGTCGCAAAGCTCAACCCCGACGGGTCCGCTCTCGAGGCCGCCCTGCTTGGCCTAGGAGGAAGCCGCGTAGCCGTCGACTCCGAAGGCGCCATGTACGTCGTCGGCTATTCCTACGGTGATCGAGCCATTCCCGCGACCGCAAACGCCTTCCAGGCCACGCACACCACAGCCGCGTGCGCGGGCACGGGGTGGGTGGGGATCGCTTGCTTCTACAGCTCGGTGACGAAGCTCAGCGCGGACGGCTCCAGCGTCATCTATTCCACGTTTCTCACCGGAACGTTCGGTTCGAACATCGCCGATATCGCGATCGATTCCGAGGGCAACGCGCTCGTCGCGGGCTCGACAAACTCATCCGACTTCCCGACGACGCCAGGCGCCCTCCAGGAGAATTACGTCGCTGCAAAGCCGCCTCCGCCGCGGCCGATCACCCCGCACCAGCCCATCTATGCGCCGCCCAGCACGGGCTTCGTCTCCTTGCTGAACGCCGACGGCTCCGGTCTGCTGTTTTCCACATTCTTCAGCGGAACAGTCGCAGGATTCGATCACCGGGATGGCGCGACTGCCGAATGCGATCCTGGTCGCGGGCGTCGCTGAGTCGAGCGACCTGCCCGGCTTGTCCGCTCCGATGCAATGCCTGCCAACCCAGTACATAGCCGAGCTTGCCCTCGACGGCTCCGCGATCTTGCATACCGAGCTGCTCGACCGCTCGCCGCAGGCGGCCGGACCGCGCTTGACTCGCCAAGCCGACGCGTTTGCGGTTTCGTCCGGGTCGGAGTTGCTGTCCGTCGACTTCGACGCCGACGCCGACCCCATCGCCTGCGTCACCGAATCCGCGACTCTTTCAAGGACGGACACCGTGGCCCCGGGCTCGCTGCTCTCGCTGTTCGGCGCCAACCTGGCGGCCGAGGCGCTCATCGGCCGCCCTCACGACGACGGCCGCCTGCCGACGTCGCTGGGCGGCGCCTCGGTCGAGATCAACGCCCAGGCCGCGCCCTTGCTCTACGTCTCTCCCAGCCAGATCAACGTTCAGGTCCCGCTGGACACGATCGCCGGCGAAACGGCCGAGCTGCAACTAGCGGAGAGCCCGAGCCCCCGCCGCTTGACAGTCGAGACGCGCCGGCCGACGGCGTTCTTGAGCCCGGTGCAACAGCCGCTGTGCCCGACGATCTCCTTGTTCGCCTACAACGCGGGCTTCTTTCCGCTCGCCCTACTCGCCGACGGCTCAGTCCTTTCCTGCGACAACCCGGCTCTGGCCGGCTCAACCGTCACGATCTTCCTCAGCGGCCTCGGGACGACAGAGCCGCCGCAAGTCACCGGCTCGATCGCGGGCGCGGAGCCGGTCCCCCTGTCGCTCCCGATCACATTCGATCCGGACCGCGGGGTCGAGGTCGTCTCGGCGACCACGCTCCCTGGGTCGATCTCGAGCGTTTGGCGCGTCGAGTTGCGCATGCCCGACAACGCCAGGGGACTGCTCGAACTGTTTCCCGTCATCGACGGCGTCCCTGTCACGCCGCCTCGATTGAACTTCTGGGTCACCCGCTAGCTCTGCGCGCCTATTTGACCTTGGGCTGGTCGGGCGCGTCTTCGGAGGGGAGCCAAGGTAGGAGCCCTTCGATCACGGCCTTATAAGCCGGGTCGCGCGCAAGATTCTTCCATTCGTAGGGGTCCTTGCGATGGTCGTAGAGCTCTTCCGAGCCGTCGGCGTAGCGGATGTAGCGATAAAGAGGCGTCCGCAGGGCATGGTTCAGCCGCCCGTGGGTCGTCAGCGCCGGGCGCTCCCACTTCGCATGGGCGTCCGCCAACAGCGGCGTCAGGCTCTCGCCCATTAGGGCGTTGTTCGTCTTCAGACCGCACAGCTCCACCAGGGTGGGATAGATATCGAGCAAACTTACCGGCGTGTCGACTCGTTGACCCGCCTGCGTTCCAGCCTCGAGTCCCGGAGCGATCCCCTTGGGCACAACAAACATCAGCGGCGTCCGCGTCGCCTCCTCCCACAGCGCGAACTTACGCCAGTGACTCTTCTCACCGAGGTGCCAGCCATGATCGGTCCACAGCACGATGATGGTGTTGTCGGCGTAACTGCTGCGGTCCAGGGCGTCGAGAACCTTCCCCACCATCTCGTCCGCGAATAGGATCGAGGCGAGATATCCCTGAACGGCCTGCCGCCATTGGTTGTGGTCCACGACGTTTTTGTGGTCGCCTTCCGGTTTCGCCATGCGGACGCCTGCCGCGGGCACGTCGGCCAGGTCGTCGCTGTTGAACGTAGGCAGCTCGATGCTCTCGATCGGAAACTGGTCGAAGTACTTCTGCGGCACATACCACGGCAGGTGCGGCTTGACCACGCCGAAGGCCAGGAAGAACGGCTTGTCGTGCTTGCGCTCGAGCTGGCTCGTGATCCATGCGGCCACTTTGTAGTCGCCCATCTCCTCGACCGGCGCGTTCACCGGCCCCCAATCGAAGTGCCCCGTGTCGGATATGCCGTTCAACGGCAGCCCGTCCGGCTTCGGGTCCGCCGGGCGGACCTTGTCGGTCGAGGGCCAGTACTCGTCCCAAAACGTGCCGCCCGAAAACGACCCGTGATAGATCTTGCCCGAGCCCGCCGCCCAGTAGCCGTCGTCGTGAAAGTGTTGCTGCAGCGTGTCGGCGTCCGCGAGCGCCGGCCGCCAATCTTGGCTGTTGAGATAGACGCCCGAACGATACGGCGCGATGCCGGTCATCAGCGCCGCGCGCGACGGATTGCACGCGGGGGCCGCCGTATAGGCATGCGTGAACAGTACGCCGCGATTCGCGAGCCGGTCGATGTTGGGAGTCCGCGCTTGCGGGTGACCGCCCAGGACGCCGACCCAATCGTTGAGATCGTCGATCGCGATGAACAGAACGTTCGGCTTCTCAGCGGCGGCGGCCGAGGTCGCAAACAGGAGGGCCAGCAGGCACAGGCGCTTCATGGCGGGTCTGATCTTCGCACATTTTTCGATCATTCCCCGCGCGGTCGCCGCTTGAGCTTCCCGCAATATTCTTGAGCGTGGGAGTCGCTGAGGCGCCGATCAAAATCGAAGATTGCCGTAGCCTCGTTCCAGCGGTACGCCTCCGCGCCGCAGTCCCTAACCTCGCCCCGCTTCTCTCCCATTTCGTAGTGCGTCGCGACGACCGCCTGTTCGCCTGCAACAAGCTCGGTACTGTCGGAATGCATGGCGGAGGCGCCGGAGAACAGAGTCCTTGCTCCAACGGTTCCGTCTTTGGCTCGGAAAGTCGCGATGACGGGCCGGCCGTCCTCCATCCGCATGAGCGCTAACAGATCGGTCGAAGCGCCGGAGTTTCCAAGATTGATGAGAGCTTCTGAAACGCCGTCTCCGGTGACATCGGCGACTCTCTCGACTCGCAGCGGATAAGGCTCTTCGATGGTCCCGAATTCGGCTTTGAGCTGCGGGCGAATGACGGGGATCAGGGACTCCCAATCCACGGGTTTCACGGTCGCTTGGGCAAGCGCGAGCAGAATCGTCAACCACCACATTGCGGAGCCAACCTTCGCTGGCAGGAGAAGTATGACGCGCGCATCCGCCCTCGGCAAGTTTCTCTAATATTGAGGGCCCTTATGGCGCAAATCAGCCGGCTCGCTCGCCAAGCCCCTCCATCGCATCCGATTCGACGGCGTCGGCCAGACCCGTCGCCTTGCCGACGACGAACGTCAGCAGCCCGCTGAGCATGCCCGGCATCACCTCGTAGACGATCGTCTGGTCCCAGCCCAGGTAGCGCCAGACCGTCACGGTCGCGACGCCGACGAGGGTCATCGTGATCGCCAGGGCCTCGCTGGGCTTCTGGTCGAGCGCGTAGACGATCATCAACGGTCCGAAGGCGCTCGCCAAAGCCGACCAGGCGATCAGCACGAGGCTGAAGACGCTCTCGTTGCGGCCCAAGCGCGATGATCAAGGCCAACGCGCAAACGCCGGCGGTTACCAGCTTGGTGGCGGTGTATCCGCGCAGACTCTTGAAGGGGAAATCGCGCGTGACGGCGGCGGTGCAGCTCAGGATCTGCGAGTCGGCCGTCGACATCGTGGCCGCGAACAAGCCCGCGAGGACAAGTCCTTCCAGGATCGGCGGCAGCAGGTGGCCGGCCAGCGTCGGCAGAGCCAGCTCGGCGTCGAAGTTCGCCGTCTCGGGCAACAGCAGCCGAGCGGCCAGGCCCACGCAAATGGTGATCGCGTAGAACGCGGTGAACCAACTGTAGTAGTAAACGCGCACCCGCCACATGCGGTCGGGGTCGTCCATCGTCATGAAGCGAACCATGATGTGCGGCTGGCCGATGACCGCCGCGCCGGCGAACAGCCAGCCGACGACGAACAGGATCGCCCCGGGCGCGCCGGCGAACGACAGCTCGGTCGGGAACCAGTTCATATAGGCCGGCGACACGCCGTGGAGCGCGGCGACAAACGCGTCCCAGCCGCCGAGCTTGACCAGCGACACCCAAAGCATCACGCACATCGCGACGATCATCACGATCGACTGCGCGGCATCGGTCCAGATGGAAGCGCGGATGCCGCCGGCGAAGCAATAGAGCAACACCATCGCGGCCCCGACGACGGCGCCGACGCCGTAGGGCCAGCCGAACAAGACATACAGCGCCTTGCTGCCCGCGTTGAGCTGGGCCGCGGCGTACGTCCCAAGGAACAGCACTGTGAGCACGCCGCCGAGCGCCTGCAGCTTGCGGTAGTCCGTGCCGTGCCAGGCCGCGAGCGCGCCGGCGAAGCTCTCCTGTCCGGCGGCCTCGGTCGTGATGCGCAATTTTTTGTGCACCAGCAGCGACATCAGAAAGTCGCCCACGATCCACCCGATCATCAGCCAGATCGACGGCAACCCATAGGTATAGGTGAAGCCGATCATGCCGATGAACATGTAGCCCGAATTGTTGGTGGCGATGGCGGAGAGGGCGACGAGCCAGGGTTTGACGCTTTGATTGGCGAGCAAATAGTCAGCGCCCGTCTCCTCTTTGTGCATCGCCGAGGCCAGGCCGATCACGACGAACACGAGCAGGAAGAAACCGAAGCTGACAAGAACCATGATTGAATTAGCGGGCATGAAAGTAGGCGGACCGCTTTACTTGGCGACCTGCGGCGCCAAAGATCGCATCGCGACCTCGATACCCGACATGATCATTTGGACGCCGATGGCGCCGATGAACAGCGCGCTGGTTCGCATCAAGATGCTGAAGTACGCGCCGAGCAGACTCTCGCGGGCTTCGCCGCCCACTTTGTAAACGAACGCTTGACCGATGCAGACGGCGACGAAGTTCAACGCAAGCACGGCCGCGATCAGCAACACGTCCATCGGCGCGGGTAGGCTGCGGCCGATCAGGATGCTGACCCAAATCGTCGCCGGCCCGACCATGAACGGGATCGAGATGCTCTGCGCCACCTCCATCGGACTGCCGCGAAAGAACTGCGAGCTGCCTCCGCCGCCCTGCGTGAAATAGCGCACCGAAACGATGAAGACGATCAAGCCGCCGAAGATGCGGAACGCCTCGATGCTTACCTGAAACACATCGACGAACAGGAATTCGCCGGTCAGCGCGAACAGCGCGTAAACGCCCAGGCTGAGCAAGCTCGCTCGCGCGTAGACTCCGGCGAATTCCCGCTGCGGAAGGGTCCGCATCAGATCCCAAAGGAACAGCATCTGGGAGAACGGGTTGAGGATGACAACGAAATACGCCGCCAGGCGCCAGTAGTTCAGCTCGTCCACGCGCCACCCCTCCTCGTCTTCGTCCCTCGCAGGCGTCAACCTCTCTCCAGAGGCCATAAGGGTGCGAAGCTCTCGCGCGTGGCGATGTGCTCCGGACGGGGCTCGAGCCCGCAGAATGGTTCTTGCAGCGCATTATCGACACTGTTGTAGACGAAGAATACGTTACTCCGCGGGTAGGGCGTGATGTTGGAGTTCGACCCATGCATCGTGTTGCAGTCGAAGAACAGCGCCGAGCCCGCCGGCCCTGTCGGCGCGACGATGCCGCCGCGGTCGGCCAGGCGCTTGAGGCTCTCTTTGTCGGGCACGCCGTATTCCTGCTTCTTGAGCGACTGCTTGTAGTGGTTCTCAGGCGTGCCGCCGACGCACGCGATGTAGGTCTTGTGCGAGCCCGGCATCACCATCAGCGGCCCATTGAACGAGTAGTTCTCGGTGAGCGCGATCGACACGCTCAGCGCGCGCATGCGCGGCATGCCGTCTTCGATGTGCCAGGTCTCGAAGTCCGAATGCCAGTAGAATTCCTTGCCCTTGAACCCGGGTTTGAGGTTGGCGCGCGACTGGTGCAGATAAACCTCGCTGCCGAGAATCTGACGCGCCGCATTGAGCACGCGCGTATCGCGCGAGAGCCAGTCGAATACGCGGCTCAGCTTGTGCACACGGAAGACCGAGCGAACTTCATCCGAGCCCGGCTCGGTGATCGTCTCTTCGCGCGCTCTAATCTCGCTGCTCTGCGCCAGGGACTGCAGCTCTCGATTGAACTGTCGAACTTCCGTTGCGTCGAGCAAGCTCTCGACGAACAGGAAGCCGTTGCGTTCGTAGCTGGAAAGGTCGGCGGCCGCAGAGGCGGTCCGTTACCGGACCGCCTTCGTAGACCGCCGGGTCGACGCGCTCGGCCATATGCGGCTCGGCGGCGACGCGGGAAGGATAGAGGTCTTCGGCTAGGGTCGCATTCATCGTTAGGCGTGCACCTCCTCGGCCTCGAGCGGGTACGCGCCTTCGCTGTCGTGCGTCTCCTTGCCGTTGAGCGGCGGGTTGAAGACGCAGACCATGCGCATTTTGGTGCGCGCTCGCAGCACGTGTTTGTCATTGCGGTCGAGGGCGTAGAGCACGCCGGGGCGGATCGGATAAACCTTTCCGTCCTCGACGGTCTCGACCTCGCCCTCGCCTTCGATGCACAGCACCGCCTCCAGATGGTTGCGGTACCACATCGGCGTGAGCGTGCCGGCGTAAATCGTCGTCACATGCATGGAAAAGCCCATCTTGTCGCCCTTGAGCAGCAGCCGCGTGCTTTCCCAGTTTTCGGCGACGACGCGGCGGTCGGACTTTTCCGCTTCGTAAAGGTTGCGAACAATCATTTAGCTGACTCCTGCGAGCTCCATGTCTGCCGCGCCGACGTCGTCGAGCGACGCGCGAACGGCTTGGTCGAGGATTGCGAGGCCCTCCTGGAGCTGGCGATCCGAAATCGTCAGCGGGCAAAGGCACTTGACGACCTGCCCGTCCGAGCCGGAGGTCTCGATGACGAGCCCGTTCTCAAAAGCGTGGCTGGTGATGCGGCCGGCGAGCTCGCCGTCGCTGCAATCGAGGCCCTGCATCATGCCGCGGCCGCGCGTGGAGAGGCGGTCGTCGGCTGCCGCCAAAGCGTCGAGCTTCTCGCGAATCATCTTGCCTTTTCGCTCGACATCGCGCGTCAGGTCGTCGTTGCTCCAGTATTCGTCAATGGCCGCCTTGGCTGTCACGAAGGCGAGGTTGTGGCCGCGGAAGGTGCCGTTGTGCTCGCCCGGCTTCCAGGTGTCGAGCTCGGGCTTGAGCAGCACGATCGAGAACGGTAGGCCGTAGCCGCTGAGCGACTTCGACATCGTCACGATGTCGGGCGAGATGCCGGCGTTCTCAAAGCTGAAGAACGGTCCCGTGCGTCCGCAGCCGGCCTGGATGTCGTCGACAATGAGCAGCATGTCGTACTTGCGGCACAGGTCCTCCACGCGCCGCAGCCATTCGAAGCCCGCCACGTTGAGGCCGCCTTCGCCCTGCACCGTTTCGACGATCACAGCCGCCGGTTGGTCGACGCCGCTGCTGCCGTCGGCCAGCACTTGGGCGAGGTATTCGGAGGTGTCGACATCCTCGCCCAGGTAGCCGTCGTAGGGCAGGAACGAAACGCCGGCCGGCGGTATTCCCGCGGCGTCGCGGTAGTGCGAATTCGCGGTCGCTGCCACGGCCCCGAGCGTGACGCCGTGGAAGCCGTTGGTGAACGAGATGACGTTTTGGCGGCCGGTGACATTGCGGGCGACCTTCAGCGCCGCTTCGACCGCGTTGGCGCCGGTCGGCCCAGTGAATTGCACTTTGTAATCGAGCCCGCGCGGCTCGAGAATCCGCTTCTTGAGAGTCTCAAGGAAATCAGCCTTGGCTTCGGTCGCCATATCGAGGCCGTGCACGACGCCGTCGGATTCGATGTAGTCGAGCAGCGCTTGCTTCAGGATCGGATTGTTGTGGCCGTAGTTCAGGGTCCCGGCGCCGGCTAGAAAGTCGATGTATTCCCTGCCCTGTTGGTCGACCAAGGTGGACCAGCGCGCTTCAGTGAAAACGGTAGGAAACGAACGGCTATAGCTGCGTACGTTGGACTCGAGCTGTTTGAAAATCTTCATGCGTAACCCCTGCTGACTTCAGCCGAACGGCCCGACCTCGAGCAACAGCTCTTCTTCGTGCGTCTCGGCTCCGAAGTCTTCTTCACGAAACAAGCGCTTTCGGATGCAATCCGCGCCGCGCTTGACGGCGTATTTTTCGAACAGCGCCCAGGACGCTCTGTTCGACGGGTTGATGGTGGTCTCGATCCGATTGACGGCCGCGCACTCGGGGCGTGAAGCGAGCTCCTCGAGCAGCCTGGAGCCGACGCCTTGTCCGCGTACGCCGGCGCTGACCGCGACTTGCCAGACAAACAGCGCGGCGGGGTCAGCCGGCTTCAAGTAGCCGGAGAGGAACCCAACCACGGCGCCGTCGTCTTCAGCGACGACGCAGGTGTCGGCGAAATGCGTGCACAGCAGCATGTAAGCGTACGTGGAGTTCAGATCGAGCGGAGGAGAAGCCCCGATTAGCTCGCGGACGCGCGCAGCGTCAGCGAGTCGAGGCCTGCGATAGACCACAGTTGACGCGGTATCGGTCTGTGGCGGTGAGCTATCCATTTAAAGCGGTCGCGGCGGACGGGGCTGCGACGTGTTTCGGGGGCCTGCGTCCCGTCCTCGTTGTGGAGCGAGACCCCGGTGTCGAGGATGGGAGCGGCGTCGACTTGGCCGATCTCCATCAGTTCGACGATGCGCTCGAGCGACAGCGCGATGGCCGCGCGCTCGAGCTCAGGCAGGGCGTCGAGGGCCGCGGCAGAGGCGGTCCTGCAACGGCGAAGGCGAAGCGGCCGCCAGCACTTTGCCCGACTCGGTGGCCGAGATCAAAACTTGGCGACGATCCGTCCGGCAGCGTTCCCGCTGCAACAACCCCTTGCCTTCGAGCCGATCGACGATGCCGACCAGCGTGCTGGCCGACAGATCCACCTCAGCCGCGAGCCCTTTCAACGACAAAGGGCCCGACTCGACCACGCGCAGCAGACACGAAAGCTGCGGCACGGTCACGCCGCAGTCCATCGCGAGCTTGTGCGAGTACAGGTCAACGGCGCGGATGATGCGCCGAATCGAGCGCAAAATCCGGCTCTCGTACTCGAGCCGCGGTGCAAGTTCACCGCTTCCAGGATTCACTGTTTCCCCGCATGTTACTGGCCGGACGTCGATCTGTAATTCGTTTGTAGACAAATTATTTGTATACAAAGTTACTGGTACCAGATCGCTGGCGTGATCGCAACGGGTGAACCCCCGAGTCTCAGAGCGCCGACGCCTGAAAAGCAGTGTAGAATCAACGCTGAAGATGGATTCGAGCAACCGCCGCAAATTTGTCAGGGACACCGCCACGGTGGCGGCCGGAGCGGCCGCCTTGGGCGCTCCCGCGTTCGCCGTGGGCCCGAAAAGTCCAAATGATCGCGTGCGGGCCGCCATCATCGGCCTGCGCGGCCGCGGCCGCTCCCACATCCGCGCCGTTCACAACCTCGAAAAGAAGGCCAACGTCGAAATCGCCGCCTTTTGCGACATCGACGAGAACGTGCTCGGCGAGCGGATGAACGACTACGAGAAGCTCTCGGGCCGCCGCGTGAAGAAGACCGCGGTCGACATGCGCGAGCTGCTCGACGACAAGGAAATCGACGTCGTCTTCTTCGCGACGCCCAACTTTTGGCATTCGCTCGGCACGATCTGGGCCTGCCAGGCCGGCAAGGACGTCTACGTCGAGAAGCCCCTGTCGCACAACGCCTTCGAGGGCCGCAAGGCGGTCGAGGCCGCGCGCAAGTACGACCGCATCGTGCAGCACGGCACGCAGAATCGCTCTTCGCCGGAGATCATCGAGGGCGTCCGGAAGCTCAAGGAAGGCGTGATCGGCGACGTGTATATGGCGCGCGGTTTGGCCTTCAAGTGGCGTCCGTCGATCGGTGAACACAATGAAGGCCCCGTGCCCGCCGGCGTTCACTACGACCTGTGGAAAGGCCCCGCCCCCGACCGGCCGTTCTCAAACCTCCGGCTACACAACAAGTGGCACTGGCAGTGGGATTACGGCAACGGCGAGCTCGGCAACCAGGGCGTGCATCAGCTCGACATCATGCGCTGGGCGCTGGATCTGGACTTGCCGACGCGCACGCACTCGATGGGCGGCAAGTTCATCCACGAGGACGCGCAGGAGACGCCGAACGTCCAGCAGGTCCAATACGAATATGAAGGCCGCGATTTGACGCTGAACTTCGACATTCGCCCCTGGATCAGCAACCTCGAGGCGGGCATCGGCGAGGAGTGGCCGACGCACGGCGTCTGCACCGGGCTGATCTTCTACGGCTCGGAGGGTTACATGGTGATGCCGCACTACGCGGCCTACTACACCTACCTGGGCAAGGCGAAGAAGAAGGGGCCGTTCGCCGAGGACCCCCACGACAAGATCAAGGACCAGCCGCACTTCGACAACTTCATCGAAGCCGTCCGAGCGCGCCGGCCGTCAGACCTCAACGCCGACGTCGAAGAGGGCCACAAGTCGTCGATGATGGCGCACTTGGGCAACATCAGCCATCGCGTGAAGCGGCAGATCGACTTCGACCCCAAGACCGAAACCATCATCGATGACGACGAAGCGAACGCGCTGCTGACCCGGACGTATCGCGCACCGTTCGTCGTGCCCGACAAGGTTTAGCCGAACCAATAGCCCGCGACTTCAGTCGTGGGACGACGATCGTCTAAAACCGGCCGCTCCAACCATCCGAGCCGCGAAGCTTCAGCTCGCGGGCCGCCCAAGCGCCTCGCTCGGCTCCTGCCGCGGTCGCCCCGCAGGCACTGCCAGCCTACGGCGTCAGTTCGACGTTCAGACGCTCTAATATCTTCGGTTTGTAAAAAGCGATCTCCCGGCTTCGGCCCCAGCCGCTCATCCGAGCCGCGATGCTTTAGCTCGCGAGCCGGCAAACCGCGAGCTAAAGCATCGCGGCTCGGATCTGGGGTGAATCGTGACAGGCGGGAGAGATCTCAGGGGCCTGCCGAGGGACCGTCCCATGACCGCCGAACCCGGTCGGCGGTAGCGGTCCGCTGAAATGGCAGTATTTCGGCAGCCCGGCGACGGCAATCGAAGTCGAGCGCTAACGTTCGCTAGAGTTCCAGCCGCCGCAGGCGCAGAGCATTCCCAATCACCGACACAGAGCTGAAACTCATCGCCGCCGCGGCGATCATCGGGCTCAACAGCAATCCGAAGAACGGGTACAGTACGCCCGCGGCGATCGGTATGCCCACGGCGTTATAGATGAAGGCGAAGAACAGATTCTGCTTGATGTTCCCCATCGTCGCGCGGCTCAGCAGTCGCGCCCGAGCGATGCCGCGCAGGTCGCCTTTGACCAATGTCACGCCGGCGCTCTCCATGGCGACATCGGTCCCGGTTCCCATGGCGATGCCGATCTGAGCTTGCGCCAACGCCGGCGCGTCGTTAATCCCGTCACCGGCCATGGCGACGAAACGCCCCTCGCCTTGAAGCTGTTTTATCTTGCCGCTCTTGTCTTCGGGAAGAACTTCGGCCATCACATCGTCGATGCCGAGCTTCTTCGCGACCGCTTCCGCCGTCGTGCGGCTATCGCCGGTCATCATGATGACCTTGATACCCTCCTCGTGCAGTTGCTCGATCGCTTCAAGGGTCGTCTCTTTGATCGGATCCGCCACGCCAATCAACCCGGCGGCGCGTCCATCGACTGCGACGAACATGACCGTCTGGCCGTCGGCGCGAAGCTTTTCGGCGGCCTCGCTCTGCGCCTCCACCGCCACGTCAAGCGACTCCATGAACTTGCGATTCCCAAGCGCTACGGCGGCGCCCTCCACCTGGGCGCGCACGCCTTGACCTGTCACGGACTCGAAGCCTTCAGCGGAAGACAGCGTCAGGCCGCGCTCTTCGGCTCCGTTCACGATCGCCGCCGCTAAAGGATGCTCGCTGCCGCGCTCCAAGCTAGCGGCAAGCCGCAGCATTCGCTCTTCATCGAAACCTTCAGTCGGCTGCACCGCGACCAGCTTCGGTTTACCCTCGGTTAGCGTCCCGGTCTTGTCGACCACCAGCGTGTCCACTTGGCGCATGAACTCGATGGCCTCCGCGTTCTTGAACAGCACGCCTGCCGTGGCGCCCTTGCCCGTGGCCACCATGATCGACATCGGCGTCGCCAGCCCCAGCGCGCAAGGGCAAGCGATGATCAACACGGCCACGGCGGCGATCAAAGCGTGCGCCATGCGCGGCTCCGGGCCCATCGACGCCCACACGGCGAAGGTCACAACCGCGATTCCGACGACGCCGGGCACAAAATACCCCGCGACCGTATCGGCCAATTTCTGGATGGGCGCTCGGCTGCGTTGCGCTTCCGACACCATGCGCACGATCTGAGCCAGGACAGTATCGGCCCCTACTCGCTCGGCGCGCATCACGAGTGAGCCCGTGCCGTTTACGGTGGCCCCGGTCACTTTATCTTTCGCGCCTTTCTCCACCGGGATCGCTTCTCCGCTGATCATCGATTCGTCGACGCTGCTCGATCCCTCCAAGACCACCCCATCCACGGGGATCCTTTCGCCTGGACGCACTCGCAGCCGGAAACCGGTCTTGACCTGATCCAGCGGGATGTCCGCTTCGGAGCCGTCGTCGCTTAGCACCCGTGCGGTCTTCGGCGCCAATCCGAGCAGGGCTTTGATCGCTGCTCCGGTCCGGCTGCGCGCCCTCAACTCCAGCACCTGCCCGAGCAGAACGAGCGTGGTAATGACCGCTGCGGCCTCGAAATAGACCGCAACTGCGCCCGTCTCGCCCCGGAACGAGGCCGGGAAAATATCTGGGAAGATCGTCGCAACCACGCTATACCCATACGCTGCGCCGGTGCCCAGGGCGATGAGCGTAAACATGTTGAGGCTGAGGTTGACGACGGACCGCCAACCGCGGACAAAGAACGGCCAGGCGCCCCATAAAACGACCGGCGTCGCCAGCACGAACTCGATCCAAGTCCATGTGCGGGGAGAGGCGATTTGCTCCAACGGCCGCCCTGGAATGTGGGCGCCCATGGCGGAGACGAAGACAGGCGCCGTCAGCGCCGCGCTGACCCACAACCGTCTGCGCATGCTTCTGAGCTCGGTATCGTCGGCGTCCCCGGCGGAGGCCGTACGCGGCTCCAACGCCATGCCGCAGATCGGACAACTGCCCGGCCCGCTGCTCACGATCTGCGGATGCATCGGACAGGTGTACTCGACCGCCTCGGAGGCGGGCTTGGCGGGTGCGTCAGGCGAAGTCTTTGCAACGAAGGCTCCGGGGTTTGCTCGAAACTTGGAGCGGCACGACTCGCTGCAGAAGTAGTGCGCCTTGCCTTCGTACTCGGCATTGAGGGCGGAGTCCGCATCCACGTCCATGCCGCAAACCGGATCTTTCGCCTTCGTCACGACCTCTGTCATATC
>CAWFOP010000019.1:0-141652 GCA_963817465.1 uncultured Acidobacteriota bacterium
GGGCACGAACGCGGCCCCCACGGCGATCTGTGTCTACAGTTCGAGGCTGTCCGCCGTTTCGATGAAGAAGAGAAACAGGTCGTGCGTTCCTTGCTCGAAGGGATGATCCTCAAGCACGAAGCCCGCCGCCTGGAGGACCCTCTCCAGCGCCGCCGCGGTTTCAGCCCGGTTTCAGCTTTCCCCCTTGGCCTCTGCATGTCCGTCCGGAAATGTCCGCGAATGTCCGGATTCCTGAAAAATGCGGGATTTGGACCGCTTTGGGCTCGCGCCGATCGGGCATAAGCCGTTGATTTTCGGCGGCTTGCGCCGGAATCGGGACCCGCGGCGGTGTCCGGATTTGGCCGCATTTGTCCAGGGGGCTCGAAAATCGGCGGACAAACCCGGGCAGTTGCGGACACGGCGAACTCCGCGCCGAACTCCGCGCACGACACTGGGTCGAGGCCGGGCAGCCAGGGCTGGACGGCTGGCGCAGGCGTTGCTTCACTTGATGCCGGCTGAGGCTCGAAGTCCAATTTGAGCTGCGGATCGAGGCGTTCGGCGCGTTCGCGCAGGCGTCGTGCAGCCCTGTTTTCGCTTACGATTTCGATGTTGCCTTTGGAGTCGACCCAGCCGAAGGTTCGCGGCGTCGCCCACGCCCAGGCTTTTTCGAGCGCTGTGATGCGCTTGTCCAGATGCTTGTAGTAGATGTATCTCAGCGTCCCCCTCCCCTTACTTCGAGGGTACGATGAACCTCCAAGGGTTTCGCGGGCGCGCGGGGCTAAGTCGCTGATTGTGAAGGGGCTGCTTCTGCGGATGGCTGCGAACAGTGCAGCTCGAGAGGTGCGGTCGGAGCGTCGCTCCGTCCCCGTTGGCCACCCCTTGGCCGGCAGTCCGCCGCTGGGTGAGGGCTCGGGTTGGCGAGGGCCTGCGAACCGAAGAATCGGCCCGCGGCAATCCTGGCGGCTCGCGCTACATTGTGAGGCCGAATTCGGGCGCCGGAAGCTGTGAAGCAATCAGTTGATCGCGGCCAGGGCAAGGCGAAGAGGGTGCCGGTTCGAGTTGAGATGATTCGGCGCAGGAAGCATCTGACGTTTGAATTCGAAGCGCCGGAGCCGGCCGGCTAGTTGTTGTTAGGCGTTCGCCAGTTGCGGGGCCAGCCGGAACGCTTGCTGCAAGTTGAATGTGAGCGCGGCCCACAGCGCTTCGCAGCGAACTTTATCGAGACCGCGCGTGGCGAAGCGCCGCAGCCCGAGTTTGGTCTTGATCCAAGCGTTGGGGAACTCGATCAACGGCGCACGCTGTTTGTAGATCGCCTGCGCCTCGGGCGTTTGCATCTTGCGGTCAAACGCTTCCACGGCCGGATCCGGCAGTTGCAGCGACACCGAGCGGCCGCGCTTGGCGATCTTCAACTTGGGACAGCATTTCTGGCGCGCCGCACAGGCCCGGCAGTCGTCGCCGCGCGCCGCCCACTGCAACAGTCTTCTGCCGCCCGCTAATCCACGCTCGCCGCGATAACGCAAGCGCTTGCCTTGCGGGCAAACCATCTCGTTAGGCGCTTCGTCGTAGCGGAAACGATCGAAGCGATAGTCCGGATCGCAGCCGCCGGCCGCGCCCAACGGTCCATCCGAGCGGCCCGTCATCGCGCCGTAAAAGTCGATCGCACGCTCCGCCATGGCCACGACCGTCGGATGATTCGTGTAGCCGCCGTCGGCCAACGCTTGTTCGGGATAGCGCCCGAACGTCGTCTTCACCCGTTCCATCGCGGAAGGCAGTTGCGCGGCGTCTTGCGGATCGTCGACCGTTTCCACGTCGACCAGAAAACCGTGCGCGGCGTCGGCGGTCAATTGCACGTTGTAAGACGGCGCCAAACCGCCGTCGCCGGTGCGCATGAAGCGCGCCTGCGGATCGCTGGTCGAAGCTTGTTGCGGCTTGCTCTTGTCAGTCTTCTTCGCCGCCTGCAGCCGCTCGATCTCCCCCAGCGCGTTCTCCAGCCGGCGCTCGCGTTGCTCGGCCGCGCGGCGGCGGGCGGCTTGCTGCCGTTTGGTCGTTTGCTCTGCGGCTTCCTGGCGTTCGAGTTCTTCGACGTGACGGCGAGCGACGCTCAGATGCTCGCGCACGGCGTTCTGGCGCCGGAAGCTCTTGCGTCCGGCGTTGGCGCGGATCTTGGTGCCGTCGGCGGCCACGCGTTCCAGCGTGATCAAGCCGTTCTTGGTCAGCATCGCCAACACCTGAACGAACAACTCGCGCAACGCTTCCCCGTGCGACACGCGAAAGTCCGACAGCGTGTGATGGTTGATCGCACGCAAGCCGGTCAGCCACTCGAGGCCCGGCTCATGCTCCATCTGACGGCCGATCTCGCGCGCCGAGTGCAGACCTTTCGAGTAGGCGTAGATCCACACCGCGACCAGCACCTGCGGCGCATGCGAAGGCCTGCCCGCCGATCCTTCGACCGCAAGCGTCTCGCTCTCGAAGCGCGATAAGTCGAGCTGTTCGACCACGCGCCAGATCTTGCGCGCCGCGTGGTCCTCATCGATCAAGCGGTCGACGTCCAGCGGTTGCAGCACCTGTTGGTTGCGGTTGATTGCGATGTAGCGCGGCGCCGCGGAACTCTCTTCTCTCGCCATAGAGCCAGTCTAGGCGCCTGGCGTCGGCCAGAGAAGGGATTTCTTCACAGCTTCCCGTCCCGGAACTCGCCAACTCGCCGGAACTCGCAACTCGCGGAACTCGCGGCATCAGATAATCGCGGCAGGCGTCCTCGGTGGCGAAGCGGGCCTCGAACTCGACCAGATCGCGCGGGTAGTCCTCCACAGCGCCGCACACTACATCTTGGGGCCACCTGAGTCAAGTGGATATCCCACTTCATTGTTTTATATAGCAAGTGTAGTCGGGTTGACTGCTATCTCCTCGAAGAATTTGAGTCCCTCGACGGCTAGCCTCGTTTGAACCATCAGATCCAAAGAGCTGGCAATAATCGCGAGTCTTGGACATGGCGAACCCTTGGCAGTTCGGATTTGCTTTGCAGGCCTCTTCACACTGCTGAAGTGGCCAGTTGTATGCCGACCATCTGGGATACTGACCAGCGCTGTCTCGGCACACACCTGCAGAGTCGATTTTCCATTGCGAACCATCGCTCACACTCGGCGAAATTAGCGGCTCGACAGCCGACGCCGTACAGCATAGAACTTTGGTGCCAGTCCAACAGCTCTGTCCAAATCCTCTCAGCAATTCGGCATCTAGCGGTTCACTTACGAACTCAATTCTTCGCGCACTAATCTGTTCGAACTCTCCGAGGGGACAACTCCCGGCGCAAAATGGAGCCGTTCCACGCCATCTACATCTTCCGGGAGTTGGCCTTATCTCTGGTACACAGCAGACAGCTTTGGAGCCAGTCCAACAGTTGCTTTCTACTCGCTCATCTAACCTTTCTCCCGTTTCGCATGATCCCGCGCAAAAAGGAGCAGTTCCTCGTACTCCACAGATTTCTTGAGCCGAACCAGTCACAAGGCATAAGATCAAAAAAGCAGGATAGAAAAGTCGACGAGAAAGTGAGCCGGGTTGTGTCATTATCAAAACCTCAATGTCGCAGCTGAGAGTCGCTGGCGTATATCGTATTCGGGAACAAAGGCAGCAAGTAAAACCGAAAGACATCCGCGCCGTTCATGACCCGATGTAAATCCTGCGCTGTTCCGGGATAGTCCGTATGTTCAGTGCCGATGAATAAAATGTGGATTCCTCTTACCGCTGTCCATCGGGTTCGAAGGGGAGTGTATGGATGACGCGTGGACTGGTCCAGTTGAGACAGAAGGTTGAACGACGTCTGTTACTCCGGAGCTTAAGTGACACAGCAGAGTTCTCCGAATCGGGACGACGTTCCGGACTTGGTATTGCTCATGCAGAGACACCTTCGAGCCCGATTTTTTGGATCAGAATGACCGTGGCCACGCATCCTTGCGTGGATCCTAGCGGGTTATTGCACGGCGACGACTCTTCAAAGGCTCGCCATTCTTCCACCAAAATCCTACCCCCTAAGGCCGGGTATGTCAACCATCTTTCTTCAATCTGGAGGGGCACATGGAGGGGCACAGCTGGGCGCGGTGAACAATCGCAGTTCACTGATTCCCGGGAGCACAAACATAACAAGCGGCAGAACATTCCGCTCCACAGCGTAGAAGGAGCGTTCTTCGAGATCCACATTTGAGTCGGCGGGCACACATCCTTGTAGTCGCTGAAAGAATAGATCTTGCGACTTCTGCACGTCGCTGGTCATATCATCACGAAGGTCCCCGCGCGTAGAGTTCGAGAATCGCAGCCCGAGGTTAGCCTCATTCGCGATCGTTAAATTTTAGCTTCTGTTCGACTGAGTCGCCAAAAGGATCCGGTCTAGTTAGTACTACTGGCAAAAAAGGGACAGACTCAATATTAGCCGGCTTGGGCGGCCTTGGCTCGCGACTTGCGCGGGCGGCCACGGCCGCGGATCTCCAGGCTGGCTCCGGTAAGACGTTCCAGCTTCTCCACGAACTCCTGTGTTCCCAATGGTTTGCCCGAGCGCGTCGCCGCGCGCAGGCGCTTCGCCCATCGCTCATCCCGACCGCGAGCGGGACGCAGCAGCTGGTCCCAGTCGCCGTCGGGGCAGACCTTCGCCCAGGCTGAGGAGTCCACGAGTCCGGCCGGATCGCGGCCCGTCAGATGCGCCGTCGCGCTCGACCACGGATAGTCTTCGGGCGCCCGACCAGTCCCGCTCGCAGCGGATTGAGATCGACGTATCGCAGCGCGGCGATCAGATGGGATTCACCCAACGGCGCTGAATAAAAGCGGTTCTGCCACAAATGTCCGCTACGATTTCTGGCGCGATTCAAGTGCCGGCTGTAGGCGCTATGAGCGCGGCCAAATGTATGACCCAGCGACGTTTGCACGAGCGGCGCGACGATCGCGTGGACGTGGTTCGGCATCAAGCAATAGCCCAGAATTTCGAGGTGATTGCGCTGGGCGTGCTGCCTCAACAACGCTAGATATAGGCAGCGCTGACTGTCAGTGAAGAAGACTTGTTGGCGGTTGTTCCCCCGCTGCGTGACGTGGTGCGGTACGGCCACCGCAACCACGCGAGCGATGCGCGGCATTGACGTTGAAAGCCTCGCAGATCCACCCTCGCGGCGTCAATATTGAGTCTGTCCCTTTTTTTCCCGTATTGGAATTTCGCGGCACCTACCCGATTTGGGCTCCGAGAGAGCGACGAAACAGTCTGTTTCAAGGGGTCATTGCCGCGATTCGGACTTCGCGGCAACGACCCGATTCGGGGCTTTCTGAGGGTCAGGACGGCCTCTTTCAGCACGCGGTCCTGCAGGAACTTCGGAGCCGTCCATTCCGAATTTCACGCGGTTATAATACTCCGAGCGAAAGACGCGCGCACTGGAGGACGATTGAAATCGGCTCTTCGCTTCGTCGGGTCGGCGCTCCTATTGTTGGGTGCGGGTTGTCGGTCGGACTCGGTGCCTTCATTATCGTCGGATGTCGAATCCGTCATCGGTCAGATGCGGCCTGAAATCGTGCGAGCGCACCTCGCATTCTTGGCCGACGATGCGCTCGAAGGCCGCGGTACGGGCTCGCGCGGTTACGATCTCGCAGCCAAGTATCTCCGTACGCAATTGCAAGCGTTCGGCTCCGACGGCGGGGCAGCCGACGGAGGCTACTTTCAAACAGTGCCCTTGGTGCGCACAGAGGTAGACGCCGCCGCCACAAGCTTCGAGCTACAGGGCGTCGGCGCTTCGCGACGCCTCGCGTATGGCAACGATTACGCATTGATCGATACTCACGGCGATCTCGCGGGCCAGGCGTCGGGCAGGGTTGTGTTTGTCGGATATGGCGTTACCGCCCCGGAAAGGAACTACGACGACTACGCCGGCCTGAATGTCGATGGGGCAATCGTTGTTTTCATGGCGTTCAGCGCCCCGCCGTCGTTCCCGCCAACGCTGCGTGCTTACTACAGCAACTTGGACGTCAAGCGAGCCAACGCCGTACAGCACGGCGCCGTCGGAGCGCTCGCCCTTCGTGGTCCCGCCGAAGAGAAACGGTTTCCGTGGCCTTCCGTGCTCCGCGAGTTGCAGATTGGCTGGAACTCCATGCGATGGCTCGGCCTCGATGGAGGGGCGGGCGGCCTAGGGGACGGCCTCCAAGTCATGGGACTCCTCAACCGATCCGGGGCCGAAGCCCTCTTCGCAGATGAAGAGCGACAACCCTCAGACATATTTGCCGCGATTGAAGGCGATGATCCGCCCCGGTTTGCGCTGTCCAAGGAAATCACGATCCGCTACGCCGCTCGCCATCAGACTCTAGAGAGCCCCAACGTCATCGCGCGATTCGAGGGCTCGGATCCAGAGTTGAAGAACGAATACGTGCTCTATACGGCGCACGCGGATCACTTGGGGATAGGGCCTGTCGTCAACGGCGACGACATCTATAACGGCGCGATGGACAACGCCTCCGGCTGTGCCGTCTTGCTGGAGATCGCTCGCGCTTTTGGCAGACTAGCCGAGCGCCCCAAACGAAGCGTCTTGTTCGCTTTCGTGACGGGCGAAGAGCAAGGACTACTAGGTTCGGACTACTTCGCGCATTATCCGACCGTCCCGCTCGGCAGCATTGTGGCAAACATCAACGTGGACGGCGGCGCGGCGCTCACCCCGGTCTCCGACGTCTTCGCCTGGGGATCTGAGCACTCAAGCTTAGGAGGAGTTGTGGAGCACGCGGCCTCTGCGACCGGATTCAGCGTGAGCCCGGACCCCTTCCCAGAAGAAGGCCTTTTCGTGCGTTCGGACCAGTTCTCGTTTGTGAAGCAGGGCGTACCCGCCCTATTCCTAGAAGTTGGCGTTCACAGCAAGACGCCCGGCGTTGACGCTCTGGCGCTCCTCAAGAACTGGCTTGTTACGAACTACCACTCCCCGATGGACGACGTGCGGCAACCGATTGACTACGAAACCAGCGCACGGTTCGCAGGATTCGCATTCGCAGTCGGCCAAAGGGTCGCCACGGATCAGCAACGCCCCCAATGGAACCAGAATGACTTTTTCGGTCAAACGTTCGGGCATCAATGACGTGGACTGGTGCCGGGATCGGAACTAGGGCGTACGTACTCGTAAGCGCCACAAGACGGAGCGTTTCCGTCACTTCCTACATTGGAACTTGCAGGAAATGACCCGACCCGGGCGTCCTGAGAGGGGCCAAACGGCCCGTTTTAGGGGTTGATGCCGGGATGCGGACTTACAGGAATTGTATGGTCCGCCGCCCGAATGGAAGCGAAAATCCTCCGAGTCCAGAATCAGACAGCCCCTAAGTGGGGCGAATCGTGTCTATCTTCATGGGAATGTCTCCTTGCCTCCATCTTCCTCGCCCCTGTCGCAAGTGTAGTGCCTCAAACGCTTCGAACATTATGTAGAGCCTTGCGGGCACGCTTGACCTTGGCGAGGATGTCAGAGGCCTTGGCGGTCCAGATGAAGGGCTTGGGGTTTTCGTTGTGCTTGTCGATGTAGCCCTCGATCGCATCGACCAACTCCGGAACATCTCGGAAGACGCCGCGCCGCAGGCGGTTCTGGGTCAGGTCGCGGAAGAAGCGCTCCACCATGTTCAGCCACGAAGAGCTGGTCGGCGTGAAATGGAAGTGAAAGCGCGGATGCCGCTTCCGCCAGCGCTGCACTTTCTCGTGCTTGTGCGTCGAGGCGTTGGCCGTCACTCCCATCTTTTCGCCTGGGAAGAATGAGCGGCACAGCAATTGACGGAGTCCGACCAGACGCCTCCCCGCCCGCTCATTTACTGGACGGCAGCATACTTTATCGTCCAATAAAAGGGGCCGGCGAAGGAAGCGGCTCGGGACGGTGAGAGTCGCTCGCCTGGCTGTTGTGGCACGAGGGGACAGTCCACACGCGGGTTCCGGCGTCGAGGCGGGTTTGGGTGGCATGGGACGGTCCCCCTCGGCGCCTGCCGAGCCACCGCTGAAGCCGTGGGCTATTGGCCGCCGGTTCCAGTATCATTGGCGCAGACTGCTTACCAAGAGGACTCGAAATGGAACAGGACATCTCCCGTCGTGACGTGATTCGTAAGACTGCGCGGACGGCTGCGCTGTCGGTGTCCGCGCTGTCTTACACCAGGATTCTCGGCGCCAACGATCGCCTGCAGATCGGCCAGATCGGCTGCGGCCACCGCGCGGCCGGCCTGCGCAGGATGCTGCATGCGGCGTCGGACTCCGCGCCGAAATTCGATTTTCGGAGCGTCTGCGACATTTGGTCCGTCAATCGCGAGCGCGGGGCCGACCACGCCGAGAGCCTCTTCGGCGCGCGTCCGAAGACGTACCAATACTCCGAGGAGCTGCTCGCCGATGCGGACCTGGACGCGGCCGTGGTTTCGACCGGCGATCACCAGCACGCGCGCATTCTCGCCGAGGTCGTTCGCGCCGGCAAGGATTGCTATTGCGAGAAGCCGATGGCCAACACCCTGGCCGACGCCAAGCTCGCGCGCGAGGCGGTCGTGTCGACCGGCCGGGTCCTGCAGATGGGCTCGCAGTGGGTCAGCGATCCCTACCAGCAGCGTGTTCGCGAAATCATCCGCAATGGCGAGATCGGCAAGGTCGTCTCCATCTCGCAGAGCTGGAACTACAACGGGCCGCGCTGGCACGATCCCAAGGAAGCCGATATCGCCGCCATTCGCGAGCAGGACACGGACTGGAAGCGTTGGCTGCTGGGCCGCGCCGACCGCCCCTTCGATCCGACTGCCTATTTCGAGTTTCGGATCTTCAAAGACTTCTCGGGCGGCATCACCGACCAGTGGTACAGCCACGGGTCCGGGCTCGCGCACTTCTATCTCGATACGTTCATTCCCGATGACACGGTCGCCAACGGCGGCATCTTCGCCTGGCACGACGTCCGCGAAAACCCGGACACGTTCCAGTGCCTCAGCACGTTCCAGGAAAAGCAGGTCCTCTACAGCTACGGGACGACCTTCGGCAACGGCTACGGCGACCACACGATCATCCGCGGCACGCGCGGGACGCTGTATTCGCCCGGCGGCGAGGGCAGCCCACAGTGGTGGCGCCTGCCCGAGACCGAGAGCGGCTGGCGCACCAACGAGGTCTTCGACCTGCACGCGGGCAAGGTCAAACCCGAGCCGGTCAGCGTCCCAGGCATCGACGGCATCGCCCCCATCCATCAGTCCGACGATCTCGCCCATCACACCGACAACTGGCTCGAGTGCATTCGTACCCGCGCCAAGCCCAACGGGAACATCGAGACCGGTTTCGCGCACGCGGTGGCGGTGGTGATGGCGACGCGCAGCTATCGCGAGGGGAAGAAGCTGTATTGGGACCGCAAGAACGAAGAGATCGTCGATCGGCCCGCGAGCAGCTAGCTGCGCGACAGCGACGACAAACAATCGCGCCGCGCCCCTGCGGCGGATCGGCGAGCTGAGGGCGTACCGCCTACTTCGAGTACTCGAAGGTGACGTAGCGCGCCGCGTCCGTGCCGGTATTCTCTACGCCAAACTCGTCGCCGGCCGGGTAAAACGCGACCGTATGCGCCGCCAGGTCTTTGCCGCCGATCTTGATGCCGTCGCTGAGCGTGATGAGGACCGTGTCGTAATCCTGGGCCGCCGGCTTGATCGCGGCGCCGGAGGCCAAGGCCACGGACTGCATTTGCAATCGCCCGACGTTGGGCGTCTGCGAGTCGATAAGAACCGCGCGCCCGACGCCGGAGGCCTTGTCAATCGCGGGAACCTTACGATAGTCGAGCGTCGTCGGCGGCAGGATGTCTTCCGCGGCGCCGGTCGGGCCGCCCGCCCATTGCATCACCCAGTAGCGCGAGGGATCGGGCCCGATGGCGCTCATGGCGTGGATGTGGTTGGAAGCGTGGAAGACGAACTGCCCGGGGCCGATCCGCTCACGCGATTCCGCCGTGTCCTCCCACGGGCCGCGATAGATCTCGACGTCGCCCTCGATGGGAAAGATGATCTCTTCGGCGGGATGCTTGTGGGGAGCGTGAGAAGACTTGCCGCCCTGCAGGACGGAGAAATGCGACTCCAACTTACTCAGGTTCGCCGTCGGCCCGTTGACGATCGAGTGCGCCTTGAAGGGGTCGTCGCCTTCAGCGGGAAAGTTCAGATTGACGACAAACGGCTCCACCAGAGCCGCCTGCTCTTGGACGGCGGGCTCGGAGGAGGCCGCCTCGGCGGCGGCCGGCTCGGACGCGCCGCAACCGATCAGAAGGGCGGAAGCGCAGAGAAGGAAGAAGAGGCAGGGTCGGTTGAACACTTGCAACAGTTTAGGCCATCCCGAAGCGTGTCGGCTACCCGAGGCCGCCCATCGGGCGCAACGGCTGCCAGCTTTGCCGACTCGTCGGGGTGTTGCGTCCTCGCGGCGTTGCATTGGATCTCCGCCCCGTTTTTGGCGTCCTCTTTGGCCGTTGGCCATGTTCAAGAGGCCCACGGCTTCAGCAGGCGTTGTGCGCCTCAAGCGATCTTGTAGACACGGTGGGCGTTTTCCCACGTGAGCTTGCGGAAGACATCGCTCGAGGTCGACGCTTTGAGGATGCCCAGGGTCTCGCGGGCGACGCATTTGTTGAACAGGCGAGCGGCGGCCGGATTGTTCGCCTGCGAACGGCCCTTTCCCTTGCCGTCCTCGCAAGCGCAGTCGCTGCCGAACATCAGCTTGTCCTGATGCCGTTCCAGGAAGTCGGCGGTGAAGCCCGGGTCGCGGTGCAGGGCGTTGTTCCCCGAGAACGCGGATAAGTCTCCGAACATGTTGGGGTAATCGGAGAGCAGCTTGTCGGTGACCCCGCCCGGGACAACCGGGCCGGACGGATACGCTTCCTGGTTCTCGTAGTCCGCGCTGATGTTCGCCCAGAAGGCGTCCGCGTGGCCGACGAACTTCGTATCGGGGTATTTCTCGAGCATCGCCGCGAGCTTCTTGACGCCGACGGCGTAGTTGGTCTCGCCGTCGTAATGCGGAAACTCCTGGAAGTGGATCAGCACGGGAACGCCGAGCTCGCCGGCCAGAGCGTAGAGGCGCTGCAGCTCGGGGCCGTCCGCAGCGACATCGTCCTTAAGCTCGCCGAGACCGATTGCGCCGCCTTCGACGACGGCCTTGCGCAGCACATCCGGCGCGTCGGGGTCGGTCACCTTCGTGCGGGCCGACCAAACATAGCGGTCCGGATACGTCGCCATCACCTGCTTGGCCAGGGGGATGTCGGAGACGCGCGTCAACAGAATCGCGTTCGAGACGCCGGAACCGTCCAAGTGGACCGTATTGGCGTCCAAGTCGTCGCGCAAGTGCGTGTGGATGTCGATGACCGGCCCTCCCCAAAGGTCCTCGACGGCCGATTGCGATTCGGACGCGTTGGCGGCTTCATCGGGCGTTGGGGCCTTGGAACAGGCGAATGCCGAAGCGGCGGCGGTGGTGAGCAGAAACCGGCGGCGATTGATCACGCGCACTATGTTATCTGTTGATTGCGCTGCAGAAAAGCGGTCCCTAGACGTTGAGCTGACGATGGCCGGGATTCTAGCGATGCGGAATTGGATTCTTCGCGTGAGCGCATTCACCTGCGCTTTGCAGCTTGGGGCTCAACAAGACCAACGGGCAGGATTGGCGAGACAAGGACGGCGCTCCTGCCGGCCAGTGGGCGAGGCCGCTGGTTGGAGGGACTCTTTTCAACATCGGTTCGATCCGCGCCGCCCTAGTTTGGTATGCTCACGTCGGCTGAAAAAGGAGAGAACCAGCACGATGTCCAATAGCGCAACAACCAGGCGATTTTTCATGGGAGCGGCGGCGGCTGCTTCGGCAATGCGCGTGTGGGGCGCGAACGACCGCGTCCCCGTCGCCATCGTCGGGATCGGCGGCCGCGGCACCAGCCATTTGAACGTGTATTCGCGGCTGCCCGAGGCGCATGTGGTCGGCTTGTGCGACGTGAACCAAGAGGCGCGCGAGCGCGCGCAGGCGACGCTGCTCAAGAACACCGGCGAAAAGGCTAAAGAATTCGAGGATATGCGCGACGCGTTCGCGGATTCGAGCGTCGAGGCGGTTTCCATCGCGACGCCCAACCACTGGCACGCTCTGGCGTCGATCTGGGCCATGAAGGCGGGCAAGGACGTCTACTGCGAAAAGCCGGCCTGCTACAACATCCACGAAGGCCAGGTGATGCTCAAGACGGCGCGCGACGGGAAGCGCATGTTGCAGATCGGCTCCCAGCACCGCAGCACGCCGTTCAAAATGCGGTCCATCGCGGCCCTGCAGGGCGGCTTGATCGGCGACATCTATCAGTCCAGAGGGCTCTGCTACAAGCGCCGCAAGTCGATCGGCACCGCCGCCGACACCGCGACGCCCGCCGGCCTCGATTGGGACATGTTCCTGGGACCCGCCCCGATGCGGCCTTTTAACCCATTGCGCTACAAGTACAACTGGCACTGGTTCTGGGACACCGGCAACGGCGACATCGGCAACCAGGGCGTGCACCAGATGGGCATCGCGCGCTGGGGCATGGGCGATCCGCAGTGGCCCAAGGCGGCCTATGGGCACGGCGGCAAGTTCGCCTACGACGACGACCAGGAGACGCCCAACACGCTGACCGCCGATTTCGACTATGACGGCAGGGAGCTGGTGTTCGAGGTCAGAGGCTTGCTCACCGGCGGCGAAGGCATCGTGCCCGACCCGCCCCGTCGTCGCGGCGAATCTTCGCCGGAAGTCACCGCCCCCAAGGGCAAAGAGCCTCTCAACATCATGATCGGCAACCTGTTCTACGGCACCGAAGGCTGGGCGGCGATGAACGACCAAGGCTTCCAGGCGTTCAAGGGCGAGAGCAACGAGCTGGTGATGGAAGAGTATGCCGAGAGGGGGCCGGGCGGCGATGCGACCGGGCTGCACATGCAGAACTTCCTGGCGTGCGTCCGTTCGCGGAATCACAACGACCTGCACGACGAAATCGCGATCGCCTACCCGAGCGCGGGGCTGTGCCATTTGGCGAACATCAGCTATCGCGTCGGACGCCGGCTGACTCTAGAGGCGGGTCCGAAGTTCGCCAACGACCCCGAGGCGAACAAGCTGCTGACGCGGGACTACCGCAAGCCGTACGTCGTCTAGCGCGGAGGGCATCATCATGAACCGCCGACTCACAGTCGCCGCGGCGGCCGTCGCCCTGGCTCTCTGCATAGGTTGCGCTACGGCGCCGCCGGAGCAGGCCGCGGCGCCGCCCGCCGATCCGAACCATCCCGACTTCAAGCCGGCGCCGGAGCAGGGGCCGATGCCCGATTCGGTCCTGGTCGTCAAGCGAACGGCGATCGAGAAAGCCAAATACCCCGTGCTCGACTTTCACTTCCACGGGCGCCGCTTGCAGAGCCCGGAAGAATACGAGGCGATGGTCGCCAAGATGGATCAGGCCGGCATTCGGCTGATCTGCAACATGGACGGCGGCTTCGGCGAAACGTTCGACAAGAACATGGAGCTGAGCGCGGCTTACCCGGGTCGCTTCCTGCAATTTGCGCGCGTCAATTGGGAGGGCATCAACGAGCCCGGCTGGTCGGAGCGCGCCGCCGCCGAGCTTGACCGCTGTTTCCGCGCCGGCGCGGCGGGGCTGAAGATCAGCAAGAAGCTCGGCCTCGAGGTCCAGAACGCCGACGGCACGTATGTGCAACCCGACGACCCGCGTTTGGACGCCGTTTGGGAGACGTGCGCGCGCAACAAGAAGCCCGTGATGATCCACGTCAGCGACTCCGTCGCGCGCTTTCAGCCGATTACTCCGAAAAACGAGCGCTGGGAGGCCGGCCAGTGGCGACACGATACGGAGGGGAATTACTACGGCACCGGCCGCCCCACTCCGGACGAGATCTTCGAGCACCGCGACAACATGATCGCCAAGCACCCCAATACGCGCTTCGTGAACGCGCACATCGCGATGATGGCCTACGACCTCGAGCGCGTTTCGAAGCTCCTCGACAAATACCCCAACGCTGACGTCGAAGTTTCGGCTCGCATCCAGGATCTCGGCCGCCAGCCGTACACCGGCCGGGCGTTTCTTCTCAAATACCAAGACCGCGTGCTGTTCGGCTCCGACGGCAACCCGAGCCGCGAAGTCGACCGTTTCTGGACGCCGCACTGGCGCTACTTTGAAACCGACGATGAATACTTCGATCACCCAGCGCAGATGTTGTCGGAATTGGGGGCCCCGTTGCAGGGACGTTGGGCGATTTACGGAGCGTATCTACCGGATGAGGTGATCCGGAAGATTTATTACCAGAACGCGTTGAAGTATCTGCCGGCGGCGCGCGAATCGTTCCCGCGCTAGGCCGACTTTACCCCGGCCACGCGGCCGACGACGACCGCAACCGGCATGGTCCACATCATCATGCGTTTGTCATGGATGATCTCGAACCCGTTGTCCGCCAGGATCGAGGCAACCGGGATCGGGCGGCAATCGATGATGTGCGGGAAGTGGCGATGCATCCAAACGTAGCCCTTCTCGAGCGGGCTTTCGTGCTCGCCGTCCGCGGGCGGCGTCATGGCGACAACGGCGATTTTGCCGCCGTCGACCAGCACGCGGCGGGCTTCGCCTAGTACGACCGGAATATCCACTTCGTCGAACAGCTCCAAGGTGAAGCTCATAAAGACGGCGTCGAACGATCCGTCGGCATAAGGCAGCTTGCGCGCGTCGCCGATGCGGAGCTCGATGGCCCCTTGCAAGCCTTCCTTGCGAATCTTCTCGCCGGCCACTTCGAACATCCCCGACGAGATGTCGATGCCGCAGATGACGCCGCCGGGCAGAACCTTTTGGGTCAACTCGATCAGGGTGCTGCCCGTGCCGAACCCGAGCTCGAGCACGCGGTCGCCGGCGCGCAGGTCCAGGGCGTCCTCGCCGGCTTCGCGCGCGCGCTTCTCGCTCGCGTCGGACAGTATGTCGTAGGCGCCGCTGATGCGGTCGTAGAAGGCTTTGTTGTTTTGAGTCATGGCCCTACGGCTGCTTGTAGATCTTGCCCTGCTTCATCACGAACGAGACGTGCTCGACGGTCTCGAGGTTCGTGCGCGGATCGTCGGGCGTGGCGATGATGTCGGCGAGCTTGCCGGCTTCGATGACGCCGACCTGATCGTCGATGCCCAATAGCTGCGCCGGCCGCAAAGTGGAGACTTGGATCGTCTCGAGGGGCGGCATGCCGCCTTGGTTCATGTAGATCAGCTCTTTGGCGTTGGAGCCGTGCGGGCCGACGCCGGAGTCGGTGCCCATGGCGATCTTCACGCCCGCCTTGTAGGCCTTGCGGAACATCTCCAGGCTCTTCGGCCCGATGGCGAGCGCCTTCAGCCGCACCACCTCGGGGTAGTAGCCGGGGACCTCGGCCTGCGCCGCGACGAACTGTCCGGCGGAGATGGTCGGCACCAACCACGTTCCGTGCTCCTTGAACAGCGCGATGGCCTCGTCGTCCATTAACGTGCCGTGCTCGATGGAATGAACGCCGGCGCGGATGGCGCGCTTGATTCCCTCGGCGCCGTGGGCATGGGCGGCGACGTGGAAGTTGTAGTCCTTGGCGATGTCGACGACGGCGCGAATCTCTTCCTCGGTGAACTGCGGATTCTCGCCGTTCTTGGCGACCGAGAGCACGCCCCCGGTGGCGGTGATCTTGATGAGATCGGCGCCTTCCTTGTAGCGCTGACGAACGGCCTTCTTGGCGTCCGCGACGCTGTTGATGACGCCTTCGGCCGGGCCGGGGTCGCCCATCAGGTCGGCGCGCACGCCGTTGGTGGGGTCGGCGTGGCCGCCGGTGGTGGCCAGGGCCTTTCCGGAGCTGTAGATGCGCGGGCCGATGACCAGGCCTTGCTGAATCGCGCGGTTGAGCGCAATCGAGATGCCCGCGACAGTGCCGACATCGCGCACGGTCGTGAAGCCGGCCAGCAGCGTGCGCTCGGCGTACGCCGCCGAGCGGTAGGCGTAGTCGACGGGGTTGAGCCGAAAACGCTCCTCGTAGCCTTTGGGGTTGCTTTCGCTCGCGATATGAACGTGCATGTCCATCAGACCCGGCATGCAGGTCTGCAATTCGAGGTCGACGACGTCTTCTCCGGTCTGGAATCCGTCTTCGACGGAGACGATGCGGTCGTCGTCGACCAGAATCGAAACCTTCTCGCGAACCGAGAGGTTTGTCACGTCGACGAGCTTGCCGCAATGGAGAACGGTGTTCGCACTGGCGGCGAACGCCGTCGCGAAGAGGAGCAGCGTGATTCGGGCGCGCATGGGCTGACCCATCATAGCGAGACGCGGATCATGCCGCGCCGCTGCTTTGACCCTTTGACGACGGTGGAGCGCCGGCGGGGGCGGCGGCCACGATCGTCGCCGCGAGCGCCATCCGATGGTCCTTTGTCCAAGGCGGTCCCAACGTCGCCCGCGGGCCGTAAAGCACGTCGCCGGCCCGCTCACCGAGGATCTTCGCCGCCTGGGTCTCTACGCTGTTGGCGTCGAAGACGTGGATCGCCCATCCGCGTGCGCGGGCGCATTCGGCCAGCACTTGGCGGTACATGACGGAGTCGGCGCGACTTTCATAAGGGCACCCGACGTTGGATGTCGATGTCGTCGGGGAAGTCGAGCGGCCAGCGCGCGCAGCGACAGCGACACGATCGGTTCGGAGACAGCGCTTGCCAGGTCGCGCAGCGAAGCTGTCGTCGCCCGGACGGCCGATGCCCGCACCTTCGCAACCAAGGCCGTTGCCGCGGCGGCGTCGAGGCGTCCGCATTCGTGATGGATCGGCGCTGTCGGCATGCCGGGTTCGATCAGGTCGATCCTGCGGCGATCCACGACCTGGTGGTTGGTCGCCGCGGTGACGGCCACGGCCCAGCCGAAATGGTGAGCGATACCCACACGCATGGGTCGAGTATGGCGCAGCCCGCAAGGGAACTTAAACACCAGTCGAGCGTAAGAAGCTTTGTCCGACGGTTGGGTTAGCGGACGCGGAGCAGCCGATCGAGAGCAGCGCCGTTGCTGCAGGTAAAGCAACGAGCAAACGATTTTGGGGCGAGCGACGTCGATTCATCCAAACCGGAGTAGCATTCTCGTCAAAAGTCATGCGTCCCGATCTCGCAAGCCTGCTCCAAGAGCGCCGCGGCCACTTCGAATACGAATCGGGTCATCACGGCGATCTTTGGCTCGACCTCGAGGTCTTGTGCCGGCGGCCGCGCGCCATGCGCCCGCTCGCGGACGAATTAGCCGATCGGCTAGAGCCCTATCACGCCGATACGGTCTGCGGTCCGCTCGTCGAAGGAGCTTTCACGGCGCTGCTGGTCGCCGAACGGTTGGGGCTCGAATTCGTCTACGCCGAGAGACTTGCGGGTCCGACGACGCGACGGGCTGTTCCCCGTGGGCTACCGCATGCCGCGGGGTTTGCGAAACCTTCGCGGGCGTCGCGTGGCGGTCGTGAACGATGTGATCAACGCCGGCTCGGCCGTCCGGGGGACCTTGGCTGACTTGCAAGAATGCGCGGCCGAAGTTGCAGCCGTGGGAGCGTTGCTCACTCTCGGCCCCGCGGCGCGCGACTTGGCCGACGCCGCGGGTGCGCCGCTCGCAGCGCTCGAAACGGCCGCGAGCAATCTGTGGGTTCCCAACGCCTGCCCGCTCTGCGCCGTCGGCGCGCCCCTGGTTCAGTTTCCGGAGGGGCACGCCAGCGGCAGCTCGTGAACGCCGATTTCGTAGACGACTTTCGCTTTGGAGTCACCGACGGCCAGCGTGCGGAAGCCCATTGCCTCGAGCGCGCCGCCGAGATTGTTCACCAGCACGCTTTCGAGCTTGAGCTCCAGATCGTATGGGGCGGTCGGCGCTGCGCCGCTCCTGAGAGCAAACGGCTGCATGTGGGGCGCGAAGAGCCCGAACGGCTGAGCGGCGAATTGACAAAGGGCGCTCTTGGGATCCGCAGGCGCCTCGGCGAATCGGAGGACCGTATCGACCGCGGCGTCGCCGGGGCAGCTCAGCTCGACGCCCCGCGGGACGGGCGAAACGACCTTCATGTCGGTAGAGGAGGCCAGCCGGGCGAGCTCCTTGCAGAGTCCCCTGCGACCGGCGGAGTCCGCGCCGACGCTCGCCATACCGAGGTCCGTGAGACTCGTGCGCATCGAGTCGGGATCGGACCTGTGCTGCGCGGCGGCGCCCGCTGCGAGGATCGCTAGGCACGCCGCGACTGCGCATGAAACTTGCACTGCTTTGTGGTTCAGAATAGGCCCGCGTCTCTCGCGAAGCAAGCTCTGTCAGACCGAAATGACGACTTTGCCGAAGTGCTTGGCGGCCTGCACGTATTCGTACGCCTCGCGCGCCTGGTCAAACGGGAAGACCGTGTCAATGACGGGTTCGACGCCGTTCGCCTGCAGGGCGCGGTTGAGGTCGAGGAACATCCGGCGGCTGCCGACGTAGATCCCCCGCAGAGTCAAGCGATTGCGCATCACGATGAGCGGATTCGGCGGCTCGGCGCGACCGCTGAGCACGCCGATCAAGCTGACCGCGCCGCTGACGCGCGCCGCGTTGAACGAGCGCTTCAGCGTGCCCGTACCGCCGACCTCGATCACGTTGTCGACGCCCACGCCGCCGGTCAACTCGCGGACGGCCTTGTCCCAATCGGGCGTCGTCTTGTAGTTGATCGTCTCGTCGGCTCCCAGCGTGCGGGTACGCTCGAGCTTTTCGTCGCTGGAGGAGGTGATGATCACGCGAGCGCCGGCGGCCTTGGCTAGTTGCAAAGCGAAGACCGACACGCCGCCCGTGCCGAGCGTCAGAATGACGTCACCCGGCTTGATGCCGTCGAGAGTCAGCGCTTGCCAAGCGGTGACGGCCGCGCAGGGCAGGCAGGCCGCCTGCTCGAACGAATAGCTTTCAGGAATCTTGACCGCGCCGCGCTCGCGCAATGTCACGTATTCGGCGAGCATGCCGTCGAGACCGCCGCCGAGGGCTGTCCCCATCTGCTCGTCGCTGACGTCGCCGTCCTCCCAGTCCTGAAAGAAGCAGCCCGCCACCCGGTCGCCCGCGGCGAACTCGGTGACGCCGGGGCCGACGGCCGCGACTTCGCCCGCGCCGTCCGACAGCGGGATCAGCGGCGACTTGTCGTTGCGCGGATAGCCGCCGTGCGGCATCGACAAATCGCGATAGTTGAGCGAGCAGGCGCGCACGCGGACGAGGATTTCGCCGGGGCCTGGCTTGGGCTCGGGCAGACTGACTTGTTTGAGGGCGTCGAGACCGTTGGGCGAGTCAATGCGGTAAGCCTTCATGCCGACATTGTTGCGTAACGGCGGATTGGCTGTTGAAGCCGCATCAAGACCGCATCAGTTGCTGCACGCGTTCGGATTCCTCGCCCAGCCAGTCCGGGTTGAGCGCGGTAGCGTCGAAAGCCGACGTCGTCTTGAACAACTCGAACTCGCCGCGCCGCGCCGCTTGCGCGGTTTTAGAAAGCAGCGCAGCGGTCTGAGCGTCGCTCATCGGGCGGAAGGTGCGCGCCGCCTCGAAGGCTTGTTCGAGGATCTTGATGCTGTCGATTCCCGTAATGACGACCGAGGTCGGCAGATTCAGGGCGTAGTGCAGGCACTCGATGGCGCTGACCGTGCCCGAGCGCAGGATCAGTCCGTTCGCCATGCTCTTCATGCCGAGCACGCCGATGTTTTGCTTGACCAACTCGGGCACGACCGCGGCGGCGAAGCTGCGGTAGTGGGCGTCCATGACGTTGAGCGGCATCTGCACGGCGTCAAAGTGAAAGCCGTGTTCCCGCGCCGTCTCGAGCGTGTGCAGATGGATGCGGGGATCCTTATGGCCGGTGAAGCCGATGTAGCGCAGCTTGCCGGCCTGGCGCGCTTCGAGCAGCGCCGCGTTCGCCCCGCCCTCGTCGAAGATGCGGTGAGGGTCATCGAAGCGAATCACCTCGTGGTGCTGCACCAGGTCAATGCAGTCGGTTTCGAGGCGGCGCAGCGACTCTTCGAGCTGCTTGGCGGCTTCCTTTTTGGAGCGGCCGTCGATCTTGGTCATCAAGAACGCCTTCTCGCGGTAGCCGTCCTGCAAGGCGCGTCCCATGCGGATCTCGCTGGCGCCGTCGTTGTAGTCCCACGAGTTGTCCATGAAATTGATGCCGCGGTCGATCGCCGTGCGGACGATGCGCAGGCTCAATTCTTCGTCGACATGCGGGAGCGCCAAATGCCAGCCGCCGAGGCCGACAGCCGAGACGCGCTCGCCGGTCGCGCCCAGCTCGCGGTAGGGCATTTCGTTTGAAGTCATTTCGCTATTGTCTCAAGCGCCTGTTCTGTCTCGACAGCGTTGAGAGGGCGTCTGTTACGGCTGTGAGCGGTCAGGCCCGCCGGCGGCGACTCCGTCCGTCGGGGTTGCAAGGCGCACTGCGTCGATGCCGAAATAATCGGCCAGGCAGACGTTTTTCCAGTTGGACGGTCTAGACGCGATGTCATTGCCGTAGTAGGATTCCGGCCAAGCCGGAACAGCCGGGATCGAAACGCTCGCGCCTCCTTGGGCGAGGTCTTCCTGGATAAGCCTGTAGCGTTCGTGAATCGCCTGATGCCAGGGCTCGACGCGGTGGATGAGGTCGTGAACCGCCACGCGAGCGTTGCCGGTCGCGAGCAGACTGAGGGAAAAGACCAGCAGCAAGACGGAGCAGAGGGGACGAAACAGAGGGGCGCTGACGATGTGGTCGAAGGCGGGTCCCCGGGTCAGGACGAACAAGGTCAGAAACCAACCGATCAAGAACAGGAAATACACCGCGCCGAGAACGCGGCCTAACGATTCTCCGCCGGTCGCGAACACCGGCGCCCAAAACCCGAAACCGAGCAACGCCAGCCAAACCGCCGGGGCGATGCGTTCCCAAGCGATCCCGGAATTGCGCAGCCAGGGCGGGCGGCTCATGGCGATTCGCGGGTGCAGGACGAACAGCGCCGAAGCCGCCCACAACCGCAGGTCGAAGATCCAGCGGCTGCCGGCTTTGATCGCCTGCGCAACAGCCGGCCGCGCGGAGTACACCAGATCGAAGCGGTGCGGGTAGGCCGCGGCCCGCAACTGGTTTCCCGGAGCGGCGAGCACAACGATCAAAGCGAGCGCAGACGCCGCCGCGCAGCATGCCCACAGGCTGCGCGCGGAGCTCTCACTGCGGTAAGCTCCGGCCGCCCCGGCGATCAGGACCGCGCAAAGGAAGCATCCCCACAGCTCGTGCATGCTTGTCGCGACCACGGCGAGCGGCATACACAGCAGCCATCCCAGCTTGCGCGTCCTCGCGGAAGCAGCCGCATCGCTCGACGCGATCAGCATTGCGAAAAGCAACAAACTCAGCGCGATGTTGAGCTGGTATTCGATCGCGCCGGTGAACCAATAGAAGCCTTCCCCGACCGAGGGGTGCCCGGTCCAAAACAGAGCGCACAGCGCGGCCGTCAAGGCGGCGATGAGACGTCGCGGAAGGTGTCGGAAAAACGCCGCCAAGAACACGAAGCACGCCAACGCTTGCAGCGCCGCGACGCCGCCAATCAGCAGAGGGTAAGGCGCCGGCGTCGACAGCCGCCCGAGAGCGAAGACCTCGACTGCGTGAGCCGCCCAGCGTCCCGACCACGCGAAATATTGCTGGGTGACGTAGGCCAGCGCCCCCTCGCGAACGGCGCCGCGGCAAAAGTCGTCGGCCGTCGGTTCGGCATAGGCGAACAACGCCGCCGTCAAGCAGAACAGCGCGACGTAAGAGATGAAGGCGATGTGTTTCGCCCAGGGGAAAAACGGCTCCGCAGCGGGGGTGCGCGGCGTGTCGGAACTGGTCGGTTGCACGTGGCGAATGCGAGTTTCACAAGAGTAGCGAAGAAATGTCGGATTCGGGAAGAGGATATCGCCATAATCGAGAAAGGGCCGCTCCTTTCCGGCGGCCGTCTCTGGGGCGGGGCATGCCAACGAAAACGGAGCCATTGTCGGCGGCGGAAGCCGCCGAGCAGCCGTTGCCTTCTTTGGGTTCGGCCATTTGGACCGCGCTGCGCGGCTCGCGGCAAGATTTTACGCGGCTGCCGCTGCCGCGCGCCATTTTGCTGCTCGCGCTGCCGATGGCGCTCGAGCTGATCATGGAATCCCTGTTCGGGGTGGTCGACATTTACTTCGTCGGCAAGCTCGGCCCCGAGGCGGTGGCGACGGTCGGCCTCACGCAATCGCTGATCATTCTGGTATTCGCCATTGCGATGGGCTTGAGCGTCGGCGCGGCGGCGATGGTGTCGCGGCGAATCGGCGAGGGCGACGAGCGCGGGGCGGCGACGGCGGCGGCGCAAGCGATCGCGGTGGGGGCGAGCTTCGCCGTGCCGATCAGCATCATAGGCGCAGTGTTCGCCCCGAAGCTGTTGACTTTGATGGGCGGGACGCCGGACGTGGTCGCGGGCGCGCCCTACACGTCGGTGCTGTTCGGCGGGTCGATCACCATCTTCCTGCTGTTTTTGAACAACGCCATCTTTCGCGGCGCGGGAGACGCGGCGATCGCGATGCGTTCGTTGTGGCTCGCCAACTGGATCAATATCTTTCTCGACCCATGCTTGATTTTCGGCTTCGGGCCGTTTCCCGAGATGGGGCTGGCGGGCGCGGCCGCCGCCACGACGATCGGCCGCGGCATCGGCGTGCTGTTTCAACTCTGGGTGCTGGCGAAGGGCCAACGCCGGGTGGAGCTGCATTCCTCCGACCTGGGGCTCAACGGGCCGGTGTTGAAGCGGCTGCTGCGCATTTCGGCCCCAGGCATGATGCAGTTTTTCGTCGGAACGGCGAGTTGGCTGGGCATCGTGCGGATCGTGGCGATGTTCGGCGACGAAACGTTGGCGGGCTACACGATCGCCATTCGCGTGATCCACTTCGCGATCTTGCCTTCGTGGGGCATGAGCAACGCCGCGGCCACGCTGGTGGGACAGAACCTCGGGGCCAGGGCGCCGGATCGGGCCGAAAGAGCGGTGTGGCTGACCGGACGCTACAACTTGATCTTCTTGGGTTCGATGGCGGTGCTGTTCAACGTCTTCGCCCAGGACTTCATCAGCTTCTTCAACGCCAATCCGGAGGTCGTCCGCGCGGGTGTCACCGCGCTTCGAGTTTCGAGCTTCGCATACTGTTTCTCGGCCTACGTGATGGTCTTCTCGCAGGCGTTCAACGGCGCGGGCGACAGCGACACGCCCACGAAGATCAACGTCGTGGTGCTTTGGATGTGGCAACTCCCGCTGGCGTACACGTTCGCGCACGTGCTGGGGTACGGGCTGGCCGGCGCGATGGCAGCCATCGTGATCGCGATGGCGACCTGGGCGGCGGTCGGGGCCTGGTTCTTCAAGCGCGGCAGTTGGAAGACCCACGTCGCTTGAAGAGCGCGGGCGCGCGCTGCCGTGACTGTTGTGGGCGGCCTTGTGGGCCTTTCGGCGAACGTGCTAAAAATTGAGGCCGAAAATGGCCGAACGGAAGGTCCGCATCACGGTCGGCGATGTCGAGCTCGAGGCCCGTTGGGCCGACTCAGACGCCGCCGACCGCATTTACGAATCGCTGCCGCTGACCGCGCGAGGCTCCTACTGGGGCGGGGAACTGTACTTTGAAATCCCCGTCGAAGCCGAGACCGCGCCGGACGCCTCCGACGTCGTCGATCCCGGCGCCGTCGCCTTTTGGCCTCCTGGTAATTGCCTGTGCTTGTTTTGGGGTCCGACGCCGGCCAGTCATGGCGAAGAGTGTCGCGCCGCGAGCCCCGTCAGCGTCGTGGGGCGCATCGCCGACATGGCCAAGCTGCGCCGACTCGAAGGACGCCAGGTCACGGTCGAGGCGATTTAGACCGCCGCAAGCGCCTCAGCGGTTTGCTTGCTGGAATTGCGCGAAGGCCTCCGGCTGCACTTCCACCCCTAACCCGGGAGTTGTCGGCAACATCCAACGTCCCCTTTCTAGTGCGATCGGCTTTTCGACGATCGCCGCGCGCAGCGGGCTTTCACTGCGATCGCACTCGATCAATTTGTCCTCCGGCGTCAGAGTGAACGGCTGCCTGGGCCGAGCGGCGTAGAAATGCAGCGCCGCCGCCTGTCCGACGGCTGAACCCCAGGCATGCGGCGTCACATGAATACCGGTCAGCGAGGCTAGCGTCGCGATCTTCATCGCCTCGCTGATTCCGCCGCAGCCGCAAATATCCGGCTGCGCGAAATCGAAAGCGCGGCGCCGCAACCAAGGCTCGAAGCCGAAGCGCGTGTACTCGCACTCGCCCCCAGCCAGCGGAATCGATGTTTTCGCCTTCAGCTCGAGATACGCCTCGACGTCGATCGCCGAGACGGGCTCTTCGAACCAATAGATATCGAGGTCCTCGATCTTGCGGCAGAGCGCCGCTGCTTGGATTGGCGTATAGGCGTGGTTGGCGTCGATTAAGAGGCGCTTGTCGGGGCCGATGATCTGACGCACGAAGCGCACCAGCTCGGCGTCGCGCTCGACTCCGAGGCCGACCTTCACTTTCATCGCCGTGAAGCCTTCCGAGACGTACTGCCGCGCCTCGCGCTCGAAGCGCTCCTCGAGCGTCTCCTTGCTGGTGAAATAGAAGCCCGTCGCATAGCAGGCGATCGACTCGACCTGCTCGCCGCCTAGCAAGCGATAGAGAGGAACGCCGACCGCCCGCGCCTTCACGTCCCACAGCGCAATGTCGATGGCGCTGATCGCCGCCAGCATCACGCCCTTCTGTCCGTAGTCGACGCTGCGGGCGTAGAGCAGCGCCCACAGCGATTCCACATCTCGCGGATCGCGCCCCAACAGCAGCGGCTTGAACAGGTGCTCGGCCGCCGCGCCGGTCAGGGCCGCCGGACCGTACGCCTCGCCCCAGCCCACGAGCCCCTCGTCGGTCGAGATGCGCAGCAGCAGCGCCTCGCGGTGCGTGAAGGTGAACTGCGAAAAAGAAAACGGCTCCTCGAGCTCCGACCGCAGATGGAAAACGTCGACCGCTGAGATCTTCATTCCCGCGCAGTGTACAATTTCGGGCCCTGAGCCTGATACTCGGCGGCGGGTACACTAGCGCCCGGGTACATTAGAAAACATGCTCGAACCCTACGCCACTTTGTTTCGGCACGAAGTCTGGGCCGACGCGACGCTGCTCGAAGCCGTCGCCGCTCATCCCGAAACGGCGGCCGACGAAACGGTCAATAAGCGCTTGCGCCACACGCACGTCGTCCAACGCGCTTTCTTGGCGTACCTCGAAGGCGGCAAGCCCGACCTCGCCGCGCTGCGCGAGCCGTTCGATTCGCTCGCAGCCTTGGGCGCCTCGGTCCGCGCCTATCACGAGCGCGTGATGCAGGCTCTGGAAGGCTTCGACGACGAGCGCCTGCGCCAAAAACTGACCGTCGAATGGTTCCCGGATGCAGAGTTCACCTTCGCCGACGTCCTGCTGCAAATGCCGCTGCACAGCCACAGCCACCGCGGCCAAAACCTGGTGCGCCTGCGCGAGCTCGGCGGCCGGCCGCCGACCCTCGACTTCATCGTTTGGACCGCCCAAGGCCGTCCGGCGGCTTCCTGGTCATTTGCGGCGCGCTAAAATGGCGGGCGCATGAAAGCCATTCAAGTCACCAAGCACGGCGGCCCCGAAGTTCTTTCCTACGACGACGTTCCCGTTCCCGAGCCTAAACCCAACGAAGCGTCTGGTGAAAATTGACGCTTCAGGCGTCAATTTCATCGACATTTACTTCCGCGCCGGTCTCTACAAGGCCGAGCCCCCCTTCATCAACGGACAAGAAGGCGCCGGCGTCGTCGAATCCGTCGGCTCGGAGGTGACCGAGCTCGCGCCCGGCGACAAAGTGGCCTATACAGGCGTTCCGGGCTCCTACGCGGAGTATCAGGCCGTGCCGGAGAGTCGCCTGGTCAAGATCCCCGAAGGTCTCGACACCAAGCTCGCCGCCGCCGTGATGCTGCAAGGGATGACCGTGCACTACTTGTCGCACTCGACCTACCCGCTCAAGCCCGGCTCGACGTGCCTGATCCACGCCGCCGCGGGCGGCGTCGGCCTGATCTTCGTGCAGGTCGCCAAGATGCTGGGCGCCACCGTGATCGGCACTTGCTCGACCGCGGAGAAGGCCGCGGCGGTGCGCGAAGCCGGCGCCGACCACGTCATCCTTTACACCAAGCAGGACTTTCTCGAGGAGACCAAGAAGTTCACCGGCGGCAAGGGCGTCGACGTGGCGTACGACTCGGTCGGCAAGGACACTTGGGAGCGCAGCCTGCAGTCGCTCAAGCCGCGCGGCATGCTGGTTTGCTTCGGCAACGCCAGCGGGCCCGTGCCGGCCATTGAGCCGTTGCGACTCACTCAGGGCGGCTCACTGTTTCTTACCCGCCCGTCGCTGGCGCACTATGTCGCCGACCGCGAAGAGCTCGAATGGCGCGCCGACGATGTGCTGGGATGGGTGCGCGACGGAAAGCTCAAAGTCAACATCGGGCATGAGTATCCGCTGGCCGAGGCCGCGCAGGCGCAGACCGATCTAGCGGGCCGCAAGACCAGCGGCAAGCTGCTGCTGATCCCCTAAGGCGATACCGGGCCGGCGCCGCGGCGAACGCGGACATTCGCGTATCCGGCGATCTCGTCGACCGCCTCGTCGTTCGCGGGCCCGGCGACGAACAAGTCCGAGACGTCGTGCAGTTGCGCGAGTCGGGGCAGGGAATCGAGGTTCCCCAGCACCGGCAGCCCGTCCAGCATCGCTTGTAGCCGATTGAGGTCTTCGTCGAGGTAGCCGCAGGGCTCCCAGCGCTCGGGAGCGCGGCGCAAGCGGGCCGCAAGCTCGCGCGCCTCCGCGCCGCTGCCGTAAATCAACAACCTGCGCGGCCGCTCCAGCGGCTTCGATTGCGCCGCCGCGGGCCGCCGCAGCCGCAACGCGCCCTCGAGCAGCATGCCCCCCGACCAGTAGACAAGAGTCTCCGCCGCGAACAAGCTTGCGAAAAAGCTTCCCCCCGCCGCGCCGGCAGCGGCCGCGCCAACCACGGCGGCGATCGCCCCGCCGACGCCCGCGCCCAGCGTCCAGCTCAGCGCCTCTTCGAAGCCCCACTCGCCCCAGCCGAGCCGATCGAGCCGAAACGAGAACAACGCCGCCAGGCGCCCCAGCAGCACCGCGCACAGGCCCTGCAAGGTCCAGCCGAAGCCGCTCAGCCATTGCGCCAGCCAAAGTGAAACCAGCGCCGCCGCGAGCGGTCCCCAAAGGCACACGCCGCGGCGCAGCATGCGGTAGGTCCCGGGCCGCGTCCGGCGGCGCCTCACGCGGCCGGTTTTTCCTTACGGCCTGCGGTCTCGCCGTACGAATAGCCGTAGTCGCGGTAATAGCCGTAGTCCACGTGATCGAGCCGGATGCGGTTCATCACAAAGCCCAACATCTCGACTTGCGCGTCGTCGAAGTTCTGTTTGGTGCGCACCAGTGACCGCTGATTGGTCTGATCGGAGACGACCAGCGCGACGGCTTCGACGAGCCGCCCGAACGTCCTGGCGTCGGAGAGCGCCAGCGCCGGAGGCGAGTCGATCACGACATGCTCGAAGCGTTCGGCCGCCAGCTCGAGCAGCGCCGCCAAGCGCGGCGAGTGCAGCAAGTCCGAGGCCGCCGTTGTCGAGCGTCCGGCCGCCAGCACCGACAGTCCGGGCACGGCGGTCGGGCGCACGATCGCGTCGATCTCCGCCTCGCCTTCCAGGTACTCGCGCAGCCCCGGCGCCTGCGGAACGCCGAGGTGGCGATGGCAGTCCGGCCGGCGCATGTCGCCGTCGATCAGCAACACCTTGCGGCCGAGTTGCGCCAGCGAGCACGCCAGGTTCAACGAAAGGGTCGTCTTGCCTTCTTGCGGCTGGGCGCTGGTGAGCAGAATCCTGCGCATCGACGAATCCCAGCCCAGCAGCACCGAGCTGCGCAGCGTGCGGTACGCCTCGGCCAAGCCGTCGCTCGGCGCCCAATGCTCGACCGTCTGCGCGCCGGAGGTCTCGTCATCGGGACGCAAAATCAGCTTCTTGAGATGCGGTCCGCTGCTGTGCGGCACCACCGCCAGCAGGTTCAGCCCGGTCAGGCGCTCCACTTGCTCAGGCGAGCGCACCGCCGTGTCGAACTGCTCGCGCACGAACGCCAGAACGATCCCGACAACAAGCCCGGCCGCAAGCCCGGACAGCCCGTTTAGCGCCGTCCGCGGGCGGTAAGGCTCATTCGGCACTTCCGCCGGATCGAGCACCGCGATGTTCGACGCGCGCAGTCCCGCCGTCAGGCCCGCCTCCTTGAGCCGCTGCAGCAACCCGTCGTAGAGCTGCCGATTCGTCTCCGCGTCGCGCTTCAAGATGTCGTAACGGATGAAATCCGTGCTGATCTCGTTGACCTTGAGGCGCTGCTCATCCGCCGCGGCGCCCAACAGGGTCTCGCGCCGCTTGGCGACCTCGAAGCTCTCTTGCAAGCTCGAAAGCAGGCGTGTCTTTTCCGCATCGAGCGCCTTCACCAGCTCGTCGATCTGGTTGCGGATGCGTCGCGCCTCCGGGTAGCCGGGCGCAAACGTCACCAACAGACTCGCGTACTGTCGCCGCAGGTCGGCCACCTGCTTCTGAAACTCGCTGTAGGTTTCGCTCGACAGGCTCCCGGGCAGCTTGTCGGCCCGCCGGATCGCGTCCTCGGCGAGCAGCGCCAGCGACTGCTTTTGAATGCGATCGGCCTGCGCCCGCGTCAACTCGCCTTCGAGCTGGGCCAGCTTTTCGGTCGTCAAGTCCTTGCGCTCTTCGACGAACAGAATCGAATGCTTCTCGGCGTAGTCGCGCAGCGCCCCCTCGCTTTTTTGGAGCTTGGCTTCGAGGTCGGCGAGCTGACTCCTCGAGCCACGCCGAGGCCTTCTTGGTGGCGAGCCACTTGGCCTGCAGGTTGTGCTCGACGAAGGCCTCGCCCAGCGCGTTGGCGACCTTTGGGGCCAGCAGCGGGTCGACCGATTCGTAGGCCACCGCGACGAGACGCGTGCCCTTCGACGGCCGCACGGTCAGCCGCTCCAGGAAGCGCTCGAGAATCAGCGGATGCACGTCGCCGGGGTAGGCTGCGATCTCTTCGTCGGTCAACCCGTGCCGCAGCTCGTTGCGCTCGTCGAGATGGAGCGCCGCGATCACCTGCTTGGCGAGCGTGCGGCTTTCGAGAATCTTGTACTGCGTCTCGATGTAGTCGGCTTGTTCGGGAAACAGCGGAAGCTCATGCTCGCTGATGTTTTCGAGCATCGGACGCTCGCGGTCGATCTGAATCGTGGTCGCCGCACGATAGATGCGGACGCTGCAATAGCTCCACAGCAAAGCCGCCGCCAGACCGGTCAGGGCGGCGCCGGCGACCAGGCGGCGGTGCGTGTGCAGGGTCCGCCAGTACTCCAGCAACGAAAAAGCCGGATCGGCCGCGCTTTCGTCCAGGCTGTAGATCGGCGCGGGCGGGTCCGGCGACCGCCGCCGCAGAGCGCCGGATTCTGGCGGGCGCTTGAGTCGATTGAGTTCGGGATTCATCTTCGGCTTCCGGTCAGCGCCGCCAGATCACGACGCCGGTCGCCATCTGGATGACCGCCTCGGCCCCGCGGCTCCAGGCGCTCTTGGCCCCGCTGTTGGGGACGAACAAAATGTCCTTTGGCTCGAGAACGGGGTCCTCGTCCTTGCCTGCGAGTACGCGCTTGAGGTTGATCTGGAGCTCGAGGCGTTGGTCGCCCAAGCTGCGGATCACCCGCGCCCGCTTCAGCGCCGCCGTCCGCTCCGCGCCCTCGGCGAGCGAAAGCGCCTGCAACGCCGAGAGCCGTTCCTGGTTTTCGAGCGGGAAGCCGCCGGGCCGTCCCACCGCGCCCAGCACGTAAACCAGGCTCGCCGTCTCGACCTGCACCGTGTCGTGCGGCTCGACCCACACGTTGAGCTCTGGGGTGCGCTCTGCCAGCAGCGGCTTGACCGCGATGCTGCGTTCGGGGTCTCCGCCCGCGGCGGACACGGTGATCGTCTCGCCGACCTGTGGCGATAGGCCGCCGGCCAGCGCGAGCACGTCGAGCAGTCTCCGTCGGCCGCGCAACTGATAGATGCCGGGCGAGTTAACGGCGCCGAGCACGCTCACGGGCTGGCTGGAGTACTCGATTACGCTCACGCGGATCTGGGGGTCGCGCAGCAGATTTTCGCCGTACAGGGCCCGCAGCCGCACCTCGAGTTGGCTCGGAGTCAGACCGCCCGCGTCGACCGCGCCGATCAGGGGCAGGCGAATCGATCCGTCCGCCGCGACGACCGCCTCGCCGCTCAGCTCCTCGACCTCGAAGACGTCGATTTCGAGGCGGTCCCCCGGGCCGCAGCGGTACTCCCCGCTCACGCCCGCCTCCGACGCGGCCGCACCGCGTTTGGAGACCGGTCCGGTCGCCGCCGCCGCGATCCCCGCCGCAATCAGCCCACACAGCATCAGCCTGGTCCAGCGCATAAGACTCGATGAGAAGATCGAGCGATGGCCCGGGGATCTTTAGCGGCGGAGGCTGAACTCTAGCAGGTGAACAACCGATTGTCCCTTAGGGCTGCTGAGACCTATAATCAGGCCCACGCCTCAACGAGGAGGCGTCTCCCAGTTCGCTCATGCAGGTTCCGGAAACGCAGCCGTCGTTGCGCTTGCCCGACGCCGCGGGTCGTGCGGCGATCGAGCGCCTAGCCGCCGAGATCAAGGATCCGGTGGAGCGCCTACGCTATATCCGGCGCTGCGCCGAAGAGGCCTCCCGGCTGCCCGAGGTTGCCGATCGGGGCCCGCTCAAGGGCCGCGGCCCTCGCATCGTAGCCCTCGCCCAGTTCGGCCCCGACGCCGAGATTCTGCGCGATTTGCCGCTCAAAGACCGCCTGCTGCTGGCCCTTTATCGCGCCTGGCGGCGTTGGCATCGCTGGGCGCGGGCCTTTCGCATGCGGCGTCTGGCGCCGGCCGGGGCCGCTCTCGCCTTGTCGCTGGTCTGGGGCTTCAGCACCGGGGTCGACTCGGGCAAGCAGGACCTGGTCGGCTCGCCGTCTCACCCCGACATCCTCGCCGAGACCTCGCCGGGCGAAGGCCTCGAGGTCTGGCAGGTCGAGACCGCCGGCGACACCGAGCTCTACAGCAACGGGCTCGAAATCCACAATGACCATCTGACCCACAGCGAGCCGCGCCGCTACGCCGTGCTCAACGCCGGGCCCGGCCTCGACGACATGAACGTCGCCTGGGATCGCGCCGACTGGCGCAGCAAGCCCGCCGGCATCATGTACCACACCACGGTCAGCGACACCGTGCCGCCCCTCGAGCGCTCGCAAAACCAGTTGATTCGCGACCGCTCCGAGCGGCTGCTTGGCTACATCGCCCGCGAGAAGCTCTACAACTTCGTGATCGACCGTTTCGGCCGCGTCTGGCGCCTGCTGCCGGAGACCGAGGTCGCCTATCACGCCGGCTATTCGATGTGGCAGTCGGCGGGCGAGCGCTACTTCAATCTGAACGACAGCTTCATCGCCGTCGGCTTCGAATCGCGCCCTGAAGCGGTGGGTCCCGACGTCCCCGCCGAGGTCGCCATCACCGATGCGCAAATTCGCAGCGCAGGGCTCCTTACGGCCATGCTCAGGGAGCGCTTCGGCATTTCTGAGGCGAATTGCGTAGCTCATGAGATGGTTTCACTGAATCCCGACAATTACCGGATCGGCTACCATACCGATTGGCTTGGCCGTTTCCCGTTCGAAAGGATCGGTCTGAGCGATAACTACCGCGAGCCGCCCGCAGCGGTCGCCGACTGGGGTTTTACGTACGACAAGTCCCTGTTGACGACGTTGGGCGGCGATGTTTGGCCTGGAATGAAGCAGGCGGTCCGCAGGTTCGCCCAAGAAGCGCGCTCCCGCGGTCTCTCGGAAGAGGAGCTTCGCCGCAGCCGTCGACAGACTTACATGCGGCTGCTCGGCAAGCTTCGCAAGGCAAAGAGTTCGATGACCAACGTCAGCGACGAGAGCGATTGAGCTCTTCGCAGACCGATGTGTCCGCCCCCCGCGGACTTTTTGAGGAGGGAGCGACCGATGGCCGCAGTCAAAGGATTGGATTTAGGAACCAGCCACATCGTGCTGGCCGAGCAGAAGAACGACAGCTTCAACTTCAACGCGCAGCTCAACGCGTTCGTGTCGATTCCGTTCTCGAAAGTGACGGAGCGCATGCTCGCCAAGGAAGAGATCTCGCACGCCGTTGAAGGCGCCGAGATCTTCGCCTACGGCAACCGCGTCGAAGAGTTCGCCAACATGCTCAACGGCGAAACGCGCCGCCCGATGAGCAGCGGTCTGCTCAACCCGCGCGAGCCCAAAAGCTTGCAGATGATCGAGATGGCGCTCGAACAGATCTGCGGCAAGGCCGGAAAGAACGACAAAATTTGCTTCAGCGTCCCGGCGGCGCCGTCCAGCAACCAACCGGACCTGATCTATCACGAGCGCACCGTCACGCAGATGCTCGAGCGGCTGGGCTACACGGTCAAGAGCCTCAACGAAGGACTCGCCATCGTCTACGCCGAGCTCGAAGCGGACAACTTCACCGGCATCGGCATGAGCTTCGGCGGCGGCATGTGTAACGTCTGCGTCAGCTACCTCGGTTTGCCGGCGGTGACCTTCTCGACCGTGCGGGCCGGCGACTACATCGACCGCAGCGCGTCATCGGTCAGCGGCGAGACGATCTCAACGGTGCGGATGCACAAGGAAGCCGGCTACACGCTCAACGGCCTCTCGCGCAGCTCCATCGATCAGGCTCTTTCGGTCTACTACGGCGACGTGATTCGCACGATGGTCGACGGCCTCTCGCAGGCGTTGGGCGAAGCCAAGAAGCTGCCGAAGCTCGACAAGCCGCTCACCGTCGTCATCGCCGGCGGCAGCGCCATGGTCGGCGCCTTTCGCGACGAAGTGGAGAAAGCGATGCGCGCCAAGGAGCTGCCGGTCGAAATCGGCGAGATCCGCATGGCGGGCGATCCGCTCAACACCACGGCCCGCGGCGCGCTGATGGCGGCGCAGATCGAGATGTAGCCCGGCGATTGCAGGACGGCGGTCGTCAACCGCGACCGACTTAAGTTTCTTCCAGCAGATTCGCGCCGCCCTCGGGCTTGCGCGCGCGTCTGGCCTGTTCCTCGATTTCCTGCGACTCGCTCGTCAAGTCGCCTTCGGCCGCTTGCACTCCCTGCTCGGGCGCGCGCGGCGCTTGCGCCGCCGCGGCGTCTTGCCGCCGCGGCTCGCGGGTGACCTGCACAGAAATGCCCTGCGGGAAGACCACCTCGCGCGCTTCATCCGGCATCGAGATCCGCGCCGTAGCGAATGCCTTTTTGATCGCTCGAATGACCGCCGATCGAACCTTCACCCCGCTGAATACGGACGTGTCGACCCAGAAATAGACTTTCAAGTTGACCGTGGCCGCGCCCAACGAGTCGACGAGCACCAGCGACTCGGGGTCGCGCACGACTCCCTTACTGTCGAGCAGAACGGAGCGGGCCACGGCTTGGGCCTGTTCGATGGAGTCCTCGTAACCGATCCCGACGATGAAGTCGAAACGCGTGTTTGGGTTGGCGGTGTAGTTCGTGATCGTTTCCTTGTAGATCGTCGCGTTGGGGATTTGGACGTGGTTGCCGTCGAGGGTCATCAGCAGCGTCGAGCGCGCATTCACGCTTTGCACATAGCCCTCGTGGCCGGCGACGGAGATGCGGTCGCCGGTGGCGAACGGATTCTGCACGCTGATGAGCAGGCTGGCCAGGAAATTTTCAGCGATGTCGCGGAATGCGAAGCCGATGATCAAGCCGACCAGACCCGTGCCTCCGAGCACGGTCACCGCCAGACCGCTGAGGCCTGAAATCTCGAGCACCAAATACAGGCCGATTAGGAAAATGGGAACCGCGATCGCCCGCGACAGCACGTTGCGTAGCAGATCGTTCGCCAGCCGCCGCGAGAGCAGTGAGCGCGACGTGCGCGCGAACCAGACCGTCGCGCCCCAAGTCAGCGCCAGCAGCAACAGGCTGAACACGATGAGCGGGCTTTGGCGGACCGCCTTCGCGCCGAGCTGCTTCACCTGGGCCCAGGCGGGCGATAGGTCCCAGATATCGGCCTGCGGCACCGTCATGCGGTTCACGACGGCCACGACGCCCTCGGTATTGCGGGCCAAGTCGCGCGCCCAATCGCGATGCCCCTCGCTGTCGGCGACGCCCGACAAAAAGACGATGCCCTGATCGACGCGCGCGTCGACGTTGTTGAACCAGCCGGTCGCAGTGAGGATTCGCGACAGGCGCGCGGCGATGGCGTCGTCAGCGGCGACCGGAGCGACGCTGACGGGCTGCGCCGGAGCATCCGGGTTCTGCTCGGGCGTGGGCGCGGGTTGCTGGCACAGACCCGCGCCTGTCAGCAAGACGAAGAGGGCCGCGGCCTTGCAGGGTGATTTCATCGGAGAACCGCTCAGCAGGTTAGCAACCGATGGAGCGCACCGACCGCGGGCGCTGTTACCGGACTCGATAGGCGGCGGTTAGTCCGCGCGGCTGAGCAGGGTTTGGTCGCCGCAGACGAGGCGATCCATCTCGACGATGATCTTGGTCAGCGCTTCGCCGCCGCGGGGGTCTTCCATCAGCGCGACCGCAACGTATTTATGGGCTCCGGCCTCGATCAGCGCGCCGTCGGCGTGAAAGGTATGCCAGGTGCCGCTCTTGCGGAAAATCTCGTGGTCGGGCTTGTCGCCCAACCCCTTCACGAACTTGTGATGGATGGCCGGCTTCGACAGGATCTCCTTCATTTCCGCGCTGTAGCGCGGGCTGACGAGGCGGCCCTGCTCGAGCATCCAGAAAAAGCGCGCCACCTGATCGGCCGAAGCGCCGTGCGAGAGGTTGTGCAACGGGTCGCGCTTCCAGCGGTCGTTGGGTCCGCCGTAGGCCTTGCCGATCCACAGTCCGCCGTTGTGCGCGGGGTCGTAGAGGCGGTATCTGTCGCTGCGCAGGGTCTTGGCGATATAAGGGAAGCCGATCAGCCGAACGGCCTCCGAGGCGGCCGCGTTGCTCGAATGCCGCACCATCTCGGTAAACAGCTCCTTGAGGGCGGGCGTGTAGCGCAGCGAGCCCTCCTGGATGCGTTCAAAGCCCGCTAGCAGGATGGCGATTTTCGGCAAGCTGGCGGCGTAGATCATCTCCTCGCCGTTCAGCGCCGCGAAACGGGGATGGCGCTCGTCGCTGATATCGAGCAGCGCCACGGCCAGCCGTCCGGCGTCAAGCGCGACGCGCATCCGTGCGTCGCGGCGCAAGGCCTGTTCCAGCCGCGACTGCAAGCTCCGATCGGGCGAAGGGAGATCGCGCCAGGGTTCGGCCGAAGCCGTCATGGAAGAGAGCAGAAGAATGGCCGGCAGGAGCCGAGCCGCATGGGGGAAACGCATACCGGATGTGGCAGCTGTCTAGGTCAGGATAGTCCCGGTCGCCTTGCGGACGCAACGCCGCTTCCCCTGTTCGAGGTTTTTAGAATGTTTCACGATTGATTTAATTGGACTTAACGCCGGCAAGCCGCGAGAGGTATTGCCGCCGCCGCTCATACTGGAGTCGTAGGGGTCCGGCGCCGGAATCGAGTCTTTCGCCGCCGGATTGATTGCGTTTTCTCCTGTTCCCTCTTGTTTGGCGCGGGGCGGTTCCGGCGGGCGGTGCCGGAGCCGCCCGGCGTATTTGTCAGTAGTCGAGGCCGTTCACGCTGTTCACGACGGAAAGCAGCCAGTTTTCGAGGCCCAGCCGCAGCTCGGCCGTCTTGTCGGGATCAGCGGCCGCCAGGTCCTTCTCTTCGTTGGGGTCCGCCGCGAGATCGTACAATTCCCACCGCACGCCGCCCGCTTCGTCCTCGATGCGGTGCAGCTTCCAGTCGCCGTCGATCCAGGCGGAATGGCCGGGAAACTTGTCGGTCGAAAACGGCGGCTTTGGCAGCTCGGCGGAGCGCAGGCTCGGCCCGTCCGCGGCCAAGTCCTCGCCTTTCGCTTGAGCGTCGAGCAGCTCGCCCATCCATTGGTCCGAAGGTGTGCTGATGCCCGGCCGCGGGTAGTCCCAAAAGCCCATCGGCGCGGGTCTTTCAGTCATGCCGCCTGCGATCACCGGCAGCAAGCTCAGGCCGTCGAGCGGCGGCTGCTGCGGAACCTCGACGGCGACGATGTCGAGCAGCGTCGGGTAGATGTCCGAGGTGTTGGCCCGCACGTCGGTCGAGCGGGGCGCGGGGATTCGCGCGGGCCACTCGAGGATGGCCGGCACGAGCAGGCCGCCCTCGTAGATCTCGCTCTTGAAGCCGCGATGGCCGCCGGTGGAGCCGACGCCCGGCAGCGCGCCGTTGTCGCTGTTGTACCAGAGGATCGTGTTCTGGCGGATGCCGAGGTCGGTCAGGGCGTCGCGCAGCTTGCCGAACGCGCGGTCCATACCGGTGATCTCGCCGTAGAAGTTTTGCAATTGTTCGGACTCGTCCGGGTAGAGCGCCTTGTCTTCGTCCGCGGCTTGGTGAGGCCCGTGCGGAGAACCGAACCAGACGACGGCGAAGAACGGCTGCCGGCCGCCGGCTTTCTCGCCGATCCAGTCGAGCGCGGCGTTGACGGTCACCATCGAGCTTTCGCCGGCCATTTGAACCGCCTCGCCGCGATGGCTCAGGATCGGGTCGTTGTCGAAAAAGTTCGGCGCGCTGAGCCACTCGTCGAAACCGTTGTGGCCGGGGTTGACCGGGCTCCCGCGGCGCACCGAGCCCAGATGCCACTTGCCGAAATGGGCTGTCGCGTAGCCGGCGGCGCGGAGCGCTTCGGCGATAGTCGTCTCTTGCGGCCGAATCGGCCAACCCCACTTGAACACGCCCGAGCGGTTGGGGTGCCGGCCGGTCATGACGCTTGCGCGAGTCGGCGAGCACACCGGAGCGGCGGCGTAGAAACGGTCGAAGCGCAAGCCGGTCGCCGCCGCTTTGTCGAAGTTCGGCGTGATCAGCTTGGGATGGCCGTTGTAGGCCATGTCGCCCCAGCCTTGGTCGTCGGCCATCACGAGGACGATGTTGGGCCTGGGACTTGGAGCCGCGGCCTGTTCGGGCGCTCGCGAGCAGCCAGGCGCGAGGATCAAGGCAAAGGCGACGAACAGTGCAGCTTGCCGCATTGACCTGAAAGTATACGCGGCTGCGCGGCGCCTCGAACAAGTCGAGGGGTCGCCGTTGATTCGCGCCAGTTCGCCGCGAGCCGGTCCAGGGCGACTCTTCGAGCAATCGAAAGCGTTGAGGGGGATGTTCGCTGGACTTTTGGGACGCGCCCTCTCACGGGCGCGGTCTATTTGCTGGCCGTTTTCGCGGTTGCCGTTGGCGGCGGCTCGCCGCTCACTTCTAGCCATTGGTATAGTCTCCTTCTCATGTCCGCTGATCTGACCGGAAAGTCCGCGCTCATCACCGGCGCCAGTTCGGGCATCGGCAAGGGCATCGCGCTCGAGCTGGCTCGCCGCGGCTGCGATGTCGCCGTCAACCACTACAACGACGAACAAGGCGCGCAAGAAACCGGCGACGAGATTCGTCGCAGCGGGCGGCGCACGGTGATCGTCGGCGGTCACGTGGGCCGTTCTAAGGACGTCGATCGCATGCTCGGCGAAACGCTGAACGCCTTCGGGCGGCTGCACATCCTGGTCAACAACGCCGGCGTTCAAACCTGGAAGCGGTTGCTCGAGCTCGAAGAGGCCGAATGGGACCGCGTGATCGAGACGAACCTCAAGGGCACGTTCCTGTGTACGCAGAGAGCCGGCCGCCACATGGCCGAGCACAACTGGGGCCGCATCATCAATATCGGATCCGGATGCAACAAGGTGGCCTTCCCGCGGCTGGTGAACTATACCGCCAGCAAGGGCGGCATCGAGATGTTCACCAAGGTGTCGGCCTGCGAGCTGGGGCCGCACGGCATCACGGTGAACTGCGTCGCGCCGGGGGCCATCGAGGTCGAGCGCACCAAGGAAGAAGCCCCGGATTTCGCCGGGACCTGGGCGCCGCTCACGCCGATGCGTCGCATCGGCAAGCCCGCCGACGTCGCCTCCGCGGTCTGCTATCTGGCGACCGACGAGGCGGAGTTCGTCAACGGCCAAACGCTTTGGGTCGACGGCGGTCTGTTCGCGAAAGGTCCCTGGCCGTACGAGAATTGATCAGAATTGATCGATGGGGCGGCCTTCAGCAAAACGCTCTGAAGACGCGGCCGTCGTGTACTTTGCCTGCGGTGAAAATTTGATGTACTGGCGAAAACTCTCGCGGAACCCCTCGTCGCTCTCGGACGCCCGGCTGCAACTGCATCACGCGGCGCAACTCGTTTCAGGCGTCGGCCGGTCCTTTCTCGAAGCGCGTCCCGACGACAGCCACACGGCGATGACGTGGTCGCAGCGGGACGGCGCGCTCGTCGGCAAAGCGCTCGACGGTTGGCGGGCGTCGCTCGCCTTCGGGCCGGCGGAGTTGCGCTTGTCAGACCAAGACGGAGAGCGCTCCGGATTCGCTCTGGCCTCGGCGACGCTCAAAGAGGCGGAACAATGGCTCCTCACGGAGTTGAGCGCGCGAACCGGGCGCGCGCTCGGCGACTCTTTGAAGCCGTTGCATTACGAGATCCCGGACCATGCCGTCGGCCGAGGCGGGACGTTCTCGGAACCCGATTCCGCCTTCGTTGAGCTCGAGTCGTGGTATTCAGACGCCCAATCGCTGCTCGAGCAGATCAACGTGCAGGAGCCGAATACGACGGCGATCTCTTGTTGGCCGCACCACTTCGACATCGCGCTGCTGATCGAGCTCGACCGCGGCAGAGCAGTTGAGCAGCCGCGCACGATCGGCGTCGGCATGAGCCCGGGCGACGAAACCTACGACCAGCCGTATCTGTACGTCGGTCCTTACCCGCGGCCGGCGAGTTCCGCCCTGCCGTATTTGACCGACGGACATTGGCGGACCGAGGGCGCCTTCAACGCGGTGCTGCTGGGGCGAGATGTCGTCGCCGAGGACGCCGGCGCGGATCGGGCCGACCTGTCTCTCGCGTTTCTGCAAGAGGCGGTCGCCGCGTCGAAGGAAATGCTGGAAGAGAGCTGAGCCGGGGCGGCGGTCTCGAACTGGGGCCGCGCGGCATGGTCCAATAAGCGGCAATGAGCTTTGATTTGATATTGCGCGGCGGGACGTGCGTGACGCCCGCCGGCGTGGTGAAGACTGATGTCGGCGTCCGCGGCGGCCGTATCGCAGAGATCGGCGACCTCGGCGCGGCCGATGCGGGCGAGACCTTTGACGCTTCCGGTTTGACGCTGCTGCCGGGCGTCATCGATTCGCAGGTCCACTTCCGCGAGCCGGGCCTGGAGCACAAGGAAGACCTCGAAACAGGGACCAAAGGCGCGGCCTTGGGCGGAGTGACGGCGATCTTCGAGATGCCCAACACAAAGCCCGCGACGACGACCCGCGAGGCTCTCGAAGACAAGCTCGCCAGGGCGAAAGGGCGCGCCTGGTGCGACCATGCCTTTTTCGTCGGCGCGACCGCCGAAAACGCGACCCAGCTTGCCGTTTTGGAGCGCCTGCCCGGCTGCGCGGGCGTGAAGATCTTCATGGGCAGCTCGACCGGCGATCTGCTGCTCGCGGCGAGTCGGGACGTTCTCCGTGCGCTCGAGAACGGGTTTCGCCGCGTGTCGGTGCATAGCGAAGACGAAGAGCGCCTGCGCGAACGCTTCAAGCTGGTCGAGGGCGGCGCGGAGGTCGCCATGCACCATGTGTGGCGCGACGCCGAGGCTGCGATCAAAAATACGAAACGCTTGATCGAGCTGGCGCACCGGGCCGGCCGCCGCGTCCACGTGCTCCACATTACGACCGCCGAGGAGATCGAATTTCTGGCCGAGCACAAGGATGTTGCGACGGTCGAGGTGACGCCCCAGCATCTGACGCTGTCCGCGCCGGATTGCTACGAGCGGCTGGGCAGCCTGGCGCAGATGAATCCGCCGATTCGCGAGGAGCGCCATCGGCTGGGCTTGTGGCGCGGCGTCGCGCAGGGCATCGTCGACGTGCTGGGCTCCGATCACGCGCCGCATACGCTCGAAGAGAAGCAGCGCCCTTACCCGCAGTCGCCGTCGGGGTTGACCGGCGTGCAGACCTTGTTGCCGCTCATGCTGGACCACGTCAACGCCGGCCGCTTGAGCTTGGAGCGGCTGGTCGACCTGTCGAGCGCGGGTCCGGCGCGGATTTTCGCCATCGCGCGAAAGGGCCGCATCGCGGTCGGCTACGACGCCGATTTCGCCGTCGTCGACATGCGGGCGCGGCGCACGATCACGCACGATTGGATCGGCAGCCGCGCCGGGTGGACGCCCTACGACGGCCGCGAGGTCACGGGCTGGCCGGTCGCGACGGTGCTTCGCGGCCGCTTCGTGGTGCGCGACGGCGAGTTGCAGGGAGCGCCCGCGGGAGAGCCGGTGGTGTTCCAGGAAGCGTTGAAGTCCGGCCTGTAACTCACTACTCTATAACGATTTCGGCGAAGTTGGCGATCTGCGAGAACTCGCTCAACAGTTGCGCCAGGAACGTCAGGCGGTTCTCGCGGACGTTTTCGTCCGCGGCCATCACGAGAACGTCGTCGAAGAATTTGTCGACCTGCGGACGCAGCGATGCGATCTGTTCGAGGGCCGCCGTGTAGCTGGACTCTGAAGCCAGTGACACGCGCAGCCTTTCGTAGGCGTCGTAGAGCGTCTTCTCCGAACCCGCCTCGAGCAGCGCCGGGTCGAGCGACTTGGCGGCGTAGACTTCGACGCCGCCGGCCTTTTCGAGGATGTTGCGAATGCGCTTGAAGCTGACCGCCAGCGGCGCGAAGTCCGCGGTGGGTCGAACTTTGGCGATGGCCTCGCAGCGGGCCGCCGCGTCGACCGGCTCCGCATCGGAGGCGGCCAGGACGGCGTTGATCTCGTCGTACTGGAAGTCGGCGTCGTGGGTGAGGTAGTAGCGCAGGCGGTCGACGAAGAACTCGCGCAACTCGGCGCGATGGTCGCCCGCCGCGGCCATTTGGCAAAGCTGGTCGATGGAGAGCCGCAGCCCGCCCTTGATCAGGATCTGGATGACGCCGTAAGCGGCGCGGCGCAGGGCGAACGGGTCTTTCGAGCCGGTGGGCGTCATGCCCAGGCTGAACAGGCCGCCCAGCGTGTGGAGCTTGTCGGCGACGGCGACCAGGCGGCCCGCCGGGCTCCGCGGGATGTCGTCTCCGGCGCCGGCCGGCTTGTAGTGATCGTAGATCGCGTCGGCGACGTCTTGCGGCTCGCCTTGGTGCGCGGCGTAGAGGCCGCCCATCACGCCTTGCAGCTCGGGGAACTCCCCGACCATCTCGGTCGTCAGGTCGCACTTGGCAAGCAGCGCGGCGCGCTCGGCGGCCTTGCGGACGGCGGGAGCAAGACCGGCGGCGTCGGCGAGCTGTTGCGCGATCGAGACCATGCGCTCGGTCTTGTCGTGATAGCTGCCGAGCTTGGCCTGGAAAGTGACGGCTTTGAGGTCGTCGACGCGGTCGGTCAGCTTCTTCGACTGATCGACGCCCCAGAAGAATTGGGCGTCGTTGAAGCGGGCGCGCAGCACGCGCTCGTGGCCGCGGCGAATCTCGCCGTCGGGATCGCCGTCAAGGTTGGCGACGGCGAGGAAGCTGTTGGTGAGCTTGCCGGTTTCGGCGTCGGCGACGGCGAAGTACTTCTGGTGCACCAGCATGACCGTCTCGAGCACCTCGTCGGGCAACTCGAGATAGCGCGACTCGAATTGGCCGCGGATCACGGTCGGGTACTCGGTCAGATAGGTCAGCGTGTCGAGCAGCTTCTCGTTGCTGCGGACACGCTCGCCTCCCTCGTCCGGGAACAGCGTCCGGGCGCCGTCGACGATGCGCTTGCGGCGTTCGGCGGCGGCGAGGACGACATAGCCTTCTCGCAGCTTCGCCTCGTAGTCGGCGGCGTCGCGGACCTCGACGCCGGCCGTGCCGAGGCGGCGGTGGCCGTTGGTCTTGGCGCCGCTCGAGACCCCGGCGATCTCGAAGGGCAGCACCTGGCCGTCGAGCAGGGCGACGAGCCAGCGGATGGGGCGGATGAAGCGCGGCTGGCGCTCCGCCGTCCAGTACATCGTCTTCGGGAAGTAGATGCCGGTGATGATGCCGGGCAGAGCTTCGGCGAGGATGTCGGCGGTCGGACGGCCCTTGACCGCGCGCTCGATGAAGAGTTTGTTGTCGTCGCCGACGCCGATTTGGTCGACGGCGACGCCGGCGCGCTTGGCGAACCCTTCGGCCGCCTTGGTGGGCTTGCCTTGCAGCGTCGAAGGCGATATTCTTGGGCGGGCCGCTGAGACGCTCTTGCTTATCGGCTTGCCCCGGCGCGAGACCCTCGGCGATGAGCGTGAGGCGGCGCGGCGTGGCCGCGGTGCGGCAGGTGACGCCGTCGGCGAGAGCGGCGTCGGCGAGGGTCGCGACGAAGCGCTTCTCGAGGTCGGCGAGAGCGCCGACGATCATCCAATCGGGTATTTCTTCGGTTCCGATTTCGAGGAGGAATTCGCTCATTGGGCGACCTCCGGGCTCGTTGGGGCGTTCGCTCCCTTACGGTCGCGGCTCTGTTGCTGCATCCAGGCCTGCGCGACTCCGACGGCCAAATTTCTGACGCGTTGGATGACGCCCACGCGCTCGGTCACGCTGATGGCGCCGCGTGCGTCGAGGATGTTGAACAGGTGCGAGCACTTGAGCACCTGATCGTGGGCCGCCAGCAGCGGGAAGCGCGCGATGTCGGCGTCGTCCTCGAGGCCGCCGAACAGGTCGATCAGCCGCCGGCATTCGCCCTCATGCAGCGCGAACTCCTTCCAAACCATGTCGACGTCGGCGATTTCGAAGTTGTAGACCGAGTACTGGCGTTCGTCGGCGAAGCGCACGTCGCGATAGGTCCAACGGTCATTCCACTGGATGTCGTAGACCGAGTCGACGTTTTGAATGAACGCCGTCAGCCGTTCGAGGCCGTAGGTCAGCTCCGCCGGGACGAGGTCGAGGTCGATGCCGCCGCACTGCTGGAAGTAGGTGAACTGCGTGATCTCGAGGCCGTCGAGCATCACTTGCCAGCCGACTCCCCAGGCGCCCAGCGTGGGCGATTCCCAGTTGTCCTCTTCGAGCTTGAAGTCGTGCTTGGTGAGGTCGATGCCGATCGCTTCGAGGCTCTGCATGTAGAGCTCGATCACGTCTTCAGGCGCGGGCTTCAGGATGACCTGAAGCTGCATGTGTTTGTAGAGCCGGTTCGGGTTGTCGCCGTAGCGGCCGTCGGCGGGGCGCCGGCTCGGCTGCACGTAAACGACCTTGTACGGGTTCGGCCCCAGCACGCGGAGAAACGTTTCCGGGCACATCGTACCGGCCCCGACTTCGACGTCGAGGGGCTCAGTGACGACGCACCCGCGGTCGGCCCAAAAACGCTTGAGCCGGAGAATGATGTCCTGGTAAGTCTGCATCCGACGAGGGAGTTTGGCGGGTTGGAAACCTCCAGGCTAGCAGTTTTTCTCAGGGACAAGGAGCGCGGGACAGGGGACAAGATGCGTTGTCCGCCGACCGGTCAGGCCGCGGCATCGGTCAGCAGGCGTAGGGTTTTGAGGCGCTTTTCGAAGTGGGCTTCCAGGCGTTGGTTGAGGAAGCGCCGGAGATCGGCGGCCGTTGATTCGGTCCAGGGGTGAGCCTCCAATTTATCCAACGGATTGCGGAGCATTTCTCTTGCCAGCTCCCGCGATTGCGGGCTGAGCGGCCAGGACTCGGCCGATTTGACCTCTTCCGACAGCAGTCCGTCGTGCATGCGGTCGAACCAGGCGGGTTGGTCGGGCGCCAGATGCTCACCCGTTTCGAGGCACACGTCCAGCGGCGGCAGCCATCCGCCCAGGCGCACCGACCACAAGGCGAAGTAGGTAAGCGCGGGCCAGAGCCCGCCGGGAGCGTCGCCGTTCGACGGTCGGCGGATGCGGTCCGCGACGGCGTCGACGCTCAGCTTGAGCAGGCGGAAATAGGCGTCGTTGGGCTCGTGTTCGGGGAGCATGTCTTCGGCGACCTCGGCGATGTAGTCGAGGGCGACGCTCGCGGGGAAATCGGCCTGCATCGTGACGGGAGGACTGAGCAGCTCGCCGCGGTCGACGCGCACGAGCTCGAGCGTCTGCTTCTCGAAGTAGCTGATTCGCGAATGCGAGAGCCGCTCGAGGGACGCGCCGAAGCGGCTCTTGGGACGCCGCACCCCGCGGGCGATGCCGCGCAGCTTGCCGCGATCGCGAGAAAAGAAACTGACGATGAGGTCGGCCTCGCGGTAGGGGTAGGTGCGCAGGACGAGCGCTTCGCTTTCGCGGGCGGGCATCGGCGGCCCAGAACGGGTACCGGTTCAGAATATCACGCGGCGTCGGCCTCACGGATGCGGCCCTCAACTGCCTGCCGTATTCCGGCGAGATCTAAGGTAAGCCTCTGATCGCAAAGGCGCTTCGGTCGGGTGTTAGCTGGGTAAAGCCCGTTTCAATTAGTGAGTATTCCAGCGATAGCGGGAGGCAGTCCGGCGAGACTGGCGGCGGAGGTTGGGCGTTCCAACGCCGGCCCCGCGCGTTCGCGAGACGCGAAGCCGCCTGAGTTATGTCGCGACGACTGGCCCGCCGCGGCCTTGGTTGTCTTCATCGCCGGAGCTGCGGGGTTCGACCTGACCGAGGCGGGGGCGCTGGGGCTCGCGTGTCTTGCGGCGGCCTTTGTGGCGCGCAAGTCGAAGCTGAAGTCGGCGGCGTCTGCTTGGACCTTCGCCTTGTTGGCGGGCGGAACGGCGGCTTGGATTCCTCTCCAGGCGGACGGACTGAGCCACAATGTCGCGCTGCGGATCGCGGCGACCTTGTTTGCGGCGGCATGGGTGCTGCGCCGGCCGCCGGCGCTCGCGGCGGCCGCGGCGCCGACTTTCGCGGCGCTATATGCGGCGGGGGCCGCGCCGCAGTGGTATGTCGAGCTTGGTTGCCTTGGGGCGGCGGCTTTTGTCGTGCAGGCGCTGCGCTCGCAACGGGTTGAGCGCCGATTTGCCGAACAGGAGGCCGCTGTCGCCCGACGCGTCGAGGCTGAGGCGGCCGCCAAGCGCTCGTCCGAGGAAGCGGCGCGCTATCGTCGTCTCGCGAGCGGCGCGTCGGAAGGTCTGCTGGTCTTCCGGATGGGCGTCGTCGAGGACGCCAGCGCGGCCTTTCTGGCATCTGTTTCAGTTTCGCCTCGAGGATGTTGTCGGCAAGAAACTGACGACGATTTCCGAGGGCTGGCGGGTCGACAAGAATGGTCGGGACAAGGACGGGGACGTGTGGCGAGCGGCGCGCGAGGCGCCCGTGCGCGCCACGGCGTATCGCGGCGATGGCCGGCCGCTTCCCGTGGAGATCTCGATGGCCGCTCTGGCGGGCGAAGGCTCGGGCGCGGCGGTCGCGCGCATCCGGGATCTGACTTCGGAGCGCCACGCAATCGATGCTTTGCGCAACGCCGAACAGCGCGCCAACCGACGCTTGCAAGAGATCGAGCAGCTCTATCGCACCGCGCCGGTCGGGCTTGCTCTTGTCGATCAGGATCTGCGGATCGCCCGGATGAACGAGCGCTTGGAGCGCATGCAAGAAGACGCGCACGCGCGCCCCGGCTCGCCGATCGCGGAAGCGCTTCCGGAAATCGGCGAACAGGTCGCGGCGTTGTGCCGCAAGGTGCTCGCGTCGGGTTCGTCACTGCTCAATCAGGACATCGAGAGCAAGGCCCCGGACGGCCGCCGCTACTACTTGGCGAACCTGTATCCGTTGTCGCTCGGAGGGGCGTCGGCGGTCAGTTTGTCGCTCGAAGACGTGACCGAGCGGCGCGAGGCCCAGCATGCGACCACACACAGCAATCAGCGTTATGAGCTTGCCGCGCGCGGGTCCAACGACGGACTTTGGGACTGGGACCTCGCGGCCCAACGCATCTTCTTCTCGGACCGCTGGAAGGCGATGCTCGGATGCGAAAGCCATGAGATCGGCGATACGCCCGACGAATGGGCGAAGCGCGTCCATCCCGAGGATCTGGCCCTGATGCGGCTGCGCCTCCGCGAGCACCTGGAAGATCAGTCGCCGTATTTCGAGTGCGAGTATCGCGTGCAGCACAAGGACGGCGATTACCGCTGGATGCTCTCGCGTGGGGTGGCGGTGCGCGACTCCAAGGGCGTGCCCTACCGCATGGCGGGCTCGCAGACCGATATCTCCGACCGCAAGCGCTACGAGGAGCGCTTGGTGCAGAGCGCGGTCCACGACAATCTGACCGGCCTGCCGAATCGCACGCTGTTGTCGGAGCGGTTGGACCGCGCCATGATGGCTCGCAAAAAGGACCCGCGGCGCCAAGTCGCGCTGCTGTTCATCGACCTCGACCGCTTCAAGGTGATCAACGACAGCCTGGGCCATCTGGTCGGCGACGAGTTGTTGATTTCAGTGGCGAGCCGCGTGCGCAAAGCGGTGCGCGACCGCGACACCGTAGCGCGGATCGGCGGCGACGAGTTCACGATCTTGCTCGACGGCGTGGTGGACGAGGAGGAAGTCGTCATCATCGCCGAGCGCATTCAACAGCAACTGTGCCGCACCGATCGAGATCGCCGGTCAGAACGTGCGCTGTTCGGCGAGCATCGGCATCGTGATGGCGGAGGACCGTCACGAGTCCGGGGAAGACCTGCTGCGAGAAGCCGACCTGGCGATGTATCGCGCCAAGAGCTTGGGCCGGTCGCGCCACGCGGTGTTTCACCGCGAAATGTCCACCCAGGCTGCCGAGACTTTGTCGACCGAGGCCGCACTCGAGCACGCCCTAGAGAATGAAGAGTTCGAGCTGCACTACCAGCCGATCGTCTCGACGTCGGATGGGACCCTGGTCGGCTGCGAGGCCTTGATCCGCTGGAGACGCCCGGGTAAAGGGCTCGCTTCGCCGGCGGACTTCATTCCGATCGCGGAGGAGAGCGGCGCGATCATCGGCATCGGCGAGTGGGTCTTGACGGAAGCGTGCGCGCAGGTCGGGCGCTGGCAAAAGCAGACGATCGCCTGCGTTCCCGTATCGGTGAATCTGTCGCCGCGGCAGTTGCGCGACCGCGACTTGGGGCAGCGAGTCCGCAAGGTGCTGCAACAGACCGGGCTGGCGCCGCAATTTTTGATCCTCGAGCTGACGGAGACGGCGCTGCTCGAGAACCTGGAAGCCGACTCGGCGGTGCTGAAGAGCCTTTCGTCATTGGGAATTCGGCTGGCGTTGGACGACTTCGGCACGGGCTATTCGTCGCTGAGCTACCTCAAGCAGTTCCCAACCGACACGCTCAAGATCAGCGAGAGGTTCACCCAGGCGATCGTCGGCGACAAGGACTCGAACGCCATCACGCGGATCGTGATCGAGCTGGCGCACGCGCTGCGGATGAAGGTCGTCGCGGAAGGCGTCGAGACCGAAGAGCAGCGGCGGAAGCTGCTCGAGCACGGCTGTGACGCCTGCCAGGGCTACTTGTTCAGTAAACCCGTTCCGGCCGACGAAATGACGAGGATATTGCTCGAGAGGCGGGCGCCGGGCGGGGCTATGCTGGAGACGGGCGGCGTCGCATTGCGTATGGCGAACAGGAACGGTTGAGCGCAGACAGGCGGATTCAGCTTGTCGGCGGCCTCGCGATCCGCCGTCGTGAGGTCGATGAGGGCGCAATAGCGCTGTTCGCGGACCTCCACATCCCCGCGGATCCGGAAATCCGCTACGGGGAGTTCTCACCGGTCGAAAACTTGCGTCAGGCCGTCGCGGGCGCGCGGGGGTCGGCGGCGTGTGTGGTCAACGGCGACATCTCGTGGGCCGCAGGCCTGGAGGACGACTACCGCCTGGCCGCGGAACTGCTGCAACCGCTGACCGCGGTTTGCCCGACCGCCGTCATGCCGGGAAATCACGACCGACGCGGGCCGCTCGGAGCGATCTGCGGCGGCTGGGGAAGCGACGTCTTACTCGCCGCAAAGCTGGTGGAGATCTTCGAATTCGAAACCGCCCGTCTGATTTGCATCGACGCGCTTTTCCGCACCGACATCGTCGGCGGGCTCGTGGGCAAGGAGCAACGCGACTGGCTGGCGGGGGAGTTGGAGGGCGGGCCATCGAAGCCCACGGTTGTCGCGGTGCACCATCCGTTGCGCGACGACGACGACAGCCTGCTCGACGCGGACCGCTTGTTGCGCCTCGTCGAGCGATTCCCGCAGGTCAAGGCGATCTTCACCGCCCACGATCACGTCTTGCGGCGCGAGACCTTCGCGGACGGGATTCAGGTGCTGGGCCAGCCGGCCGTCGGCTTTCCCTTCGACCCGGCCGGATCGGCGGCCTGGCTCGAGGCGCGCTTTCACGCTGGGGGCGTCGACCTAAACCCGCGCGTCGTCGAGGGGCCCGAGCTGGATGGTTTCACCCTGCGCTGGATGCGCTGACGCGGCGTCCGGCGGGTGCGTGAGAAAAGTCTGGGGAGATTTCCCGCTTGGCCCACGGCAACGACCGCGAAGCTTGAGCCGCGCACGTCAGTAAGCGGTTTCTTATCAACGTTTTCGGTTGCTCGAAAGACCCCTCCCTTACGAGTCTGTGTGAAAACGCCGGCGCGACCTCGTCCGGAGGACGAAGCAATGGATAGCCCCGGATTGAGCGGAGCGGAATCCGGGGTCTTAAAACGCGATCCAAGATAATCTTTCCAATACTTTCCGTCCAGTCGATCCCCGGATTCCGCTCCGCTCAATCCGGGGCTGTTCGTTCCTCCGCCCTTGCGGGCGCAACACGAGCATCTCGTTTTCACGCAGGCCCCTACGGTCAGGGCTCACGCTTCGCGGTTGTCGTTGTGGCGGACCGTCCGCTAAAGCTGGACGGCTCGGATGCTGCGGCGGATCCTTTCTTGGCTCTGTCGTTGCGGTCGTTACGGCTGTTGCGGGTTCTGTTGTTGTTGCGGCTGCGGCTGTTTGAAGATGGGCTGGCCGAAGCGCGACGCCGGCAGCGTGTGAAAGCCGGAGTTGCCGCTCGGCTGCTGCGGGGCCGGCGGTTGCTGCGGCGGTTGCTGCGGCGCTGTGGTCGGGGGAAATGCTCCGCCCGGCAGGCCGGGAATGACCACGGACGGCCGGTACTGCGCCGGCGACTTTACGCCCGAGGGGTTGCCGTCCGACGGCCCTTCGGCGGGCGGGGCGGTATCCATGTAGTTCGGATTCTGCGTCGGCTGCACCGGGTCGTTGTACTGCGCGGCGGGCTGCCCCCCACGACGCTGGGAACGGCCGCTCCGAAGCCGGTGGCGGCGCCGGGATTGCCTCCCAGCATGCCGGACGGCGTCATGCCGGGTTGCCCCGGCGTCATGTTCCCGCCGCCGCCGAGACCGCCCGCCATGTTTTGTCCGCTCGTATCCTTGCGATAGTCGTAAACGAACTCCCACTCGTTGTAGGTCTCGTAGCCTTTGTAAACCTTCACGCCCGACTGTTCGGACTTCGAGGCGACGCCGGCGATGCCCTCGGTGAACGCCGCCTGCGGGCCGCCGCCCTGCACCGCGCCCTGGTTTTGGATGCCCGCCAAACCGCCCGGCCGCGGCGTCGTCAACAGGCGTCCGATCACGTCAGCCGCTTGCGGCGACATGCCTTGACGGCCGAAGCCGGCGGGCTGGCCGCCCGCCTGCTGGGGCGCCTGCTGGCCGAAGCCCGGAAGTCCGGCGCCGGGTTGTTGGCGAATGCGGTTGGAATTTCGTCCCCGCGTGTTTTGCGGTTGGTTCGCCCCCGGCATAAACGGGTTGACCGGCTGCCGTTGGCCGGCTTGAAGGGGAACCTGACCGGGCGGAAGGAGGCTATCGTCGGTTTGCTGTTGATTCGGATCGAGGGGCTGACCGTCCGGTCCAAGCTGCGGGTTGGCAGCGGTCGCCTGCTCGGCGGAAAGTCCGCCGTAGGGGCCTTGGGAGCGATCGAAGGGGTTGTCGGGCGCGGCGGAGTCGCGTTGATTGCGCACCCGCTCGGCGCCGGCGAAGCCTTGGGGCGCCATCCCAAACGAGGCGTAGGCCGGCTGATCGCGCGCGGTTCCGCCGCGGCTTGAATTCCTGCTGGACGCCATTCCCGCTTGCGGCCCGGCGCCGAAGCCTCCGGCCCGCGTCGGGTCTTCCTCGTCCTGGGTGTCATAGATCAGCGAATCCTTGAAGCGGCCGTTGGCGCCCATCTTGATGAGGCGCCATTCATCTTCGCCGGTGATCGGATCCTTGTAGCGGCGGCGCAGGAAGCGCACGCCGTCTGACTTCTCCAGGTCGTCGAGCGACTCGGGATACTTGTGGTATTGGCGGAAGTAGAGCTGGACCCCGCGAGCGTACTGTTCGCCGCGGTAGATCAGAGTTTGTTCCCGAGTGCGTTGCGCGCTCATCGCGTCGCGCGGCAACATGCGGGCCAGCATGACGCCGAGCACGGCGAGAAAGACGAGGATCGTGATGACGGCGTAGCCTTGCTCGCCGCCGGAGCGGCGCGCATCGCTCGCACTGGGCCCGTGAAGCCTCATCCCTTCGGCGCCTCCAACTGTAACGTCTGCTCCGCCTCGTACTGCATGTCTTGTATGACGGCGGAGGTTAGGCCGATGCGTACGACCTTGTACCTCTTCTTAAAGATATCGCCCTCGCCTCCGATGAGCACGTCCTCGCCGTCGAGGAAGAAGGCGCGGCGCCGGCTGTTGTCGGGATCGCTGGCGAAGCCGTAATACTTCCAATTGACCTTGGGAGCGGTGGACACGGCAGCGGCGGCGGCCGGCTTGGCAGCGGCGGCGGGCCGCACTGCGGCCGCTTCCGCTCGCTTTTGCAAAGCGGCGGCCTTGGCGACTTCACCCGGCGAGGGTCCCGTCTCCACGGCCTTGCGCGTCGTGAATTCAAAAATGTTGCGGCTCACGCCGCTGAACGGGACGCTGCGGACGGCCGTCAGGAGGGCGGTCTGCAGCGTCGGATCGGCCTCGAGCGGATCAAAGGTTTCGTCTTCGTGCGAGCGGCGCCAAACCGGCTCGAAATTGCGGCCGGTCACGCGGTTCGAGCGGCTCCCAACCGAGCTTGGGGCCTTGCGCGGCGCACGCACCTGCGGACTGACGGACGTGTCGGGAACGCCCCGCGCCCGCCTCCCCTGGACGGGCGTCGCGGAGTCGCCCGCAAAGAACTGTACGTATACCGTCACGAGGGCTACGACGGTGAGCCCGACCGCCAGCGCTAGTTTTTTCTTGTCGTCCGCGCCGACTTTCACAGCGAAGTCTCCGGTTTTGGATTCGCCGCGGCCGTCGTCTGGGTCGACTGGGCGGCGCCGGAATTGCGCACGAACGTGTCGATGCGCATCGAGATCTGCAGGCCGCCGGTGTCTTCGCGGGGCCTGGCGCCGAGGCGCTCGATGATCAGGAAAGCTTTGGAACGGTCGAGCAGATTCAAGAAGCGCACCAGACTCGCGTAGTCTCCGCGGAAGTTCGCCGTGATGGAGATGATGCCGTAGGTTTCGGTGCCTTCCACGTCGCCGCTGACGTAGTCGGTTTCGCGGATTTCGATTCCCGCTTCCTTGGCCGCGTCGCCCAACTCGGTGAGCAGCTTCGAGAAGGCGGTGCGGCGCTCGAAGGTCAGGGAATCAAGCAACTCGTCGCCGTTGACGGTCGCCAAGCTCACCTTTTCCGTTGCTTCCCGCAGGCGTGCCAGTGCCTCGCGCTTCTGCTTGAGCTGCGCGTCCATTGCGCCGATGAGAGCTTGCTTTTCGTCCTCGCGGCTCTCGAGCGGCTGCACGAACAGCAGCCAAAACACGACGTTCACAGTCGCCAGGGCGATCAAGCCCCACGCGACCACGCGCCGCGAGGATCCGACGGTGCGCGCCGCGACCGCTTTGCGCTCAGAGTCGTTGTTCATAGCTCACCATCAACTCGTAGCGGAAGTACGGATCGTTGTCGTTGGGCGGACTGTAGCCGTGCACGTCGGGCGCGCCGAAGATGTCGGAGCCTTCGAGGGCTTGCAGAAACTCGATGAAGTCCTGCGGCGTTTCGGCGCCGACTTGCATCTCGAGCCGCACGTTGTTCTCGGGGGTGACTTCGGGCCGCAATTGCATCATGAGCACGCGCGGCGGCAGGACTTTTTCGAGGTCTTCGAAGGTTCGCGTCCAAGAAATGCCCTTACGCGTCAGCAGTTGATTGAGGAAGAACGAGCGGTCGTAGATGTCGATCGTCTCCGGAAGCCCGAGGCTGGCGCGCAGCTCGGTTTCTTCGCGAGACAGATCGGCCAACTGCGCCTGCAATTGCGCTTCGCGCTGCACGAGCGCGGGCGGCAGCTCGCTCTTGCTGACGTAGGTCCAGGCGAGCCAGCCCGTAAGGCAAAGCAGGAACAGCCCGATGGCCGCGCTGGCGGTCCAAAATAAGCGCGCGCGCCCGAAGGGTCTGCTGGCGAGATTGAGCTCGACTCTCATGACAGACTCAAGTACCCCCAGATGCCGGCGTCGCGGCGTCCGACCGGGCCCTCGGGCGAGCGCAGCGGCTCGACATCGCAGCCCAGCTCATGTGGAAAGAGCTCCAGCGCCGGTTGCAGCAGCTCGCCGAAGCCGCACAGAAGCAGTTTCTCGACCGGCGCCCCCAGGTTGTCGGCGATGTAGACCTGCGTGGGAAAGATGTCGGCGAGCATGTCGGCCATGACGCGATCGGGCTCGCGATTGGCGACATCGCCCAGCTCCACCGTGCGGATCAGGCGCACGGCGTCGCCGTCGACGGCGGCCATCGTCATCGCGCGGCCCGAAAGCTTGGCGAAGAGTCGCATGCCGCCGGCGGGCGTCAAGTTGAGCGCGGCGGCCATCGACAACGAGACGAAACCGGGCCACAGCCCGACCCGCGCCAGGGCGTCCTCGTATTGCCGGACGACCTCGGCGGGAGTCACGGCGACCAGCGCCGAATAGGCGGAGCCGACCCGCGAGATCTGATAGCTGAGCCGCGCGGCCGCGATGTCGAATGGGACGGCCTTGACCAGCCGCGCGCGAATGACGGCGAGCCGCTCTTCGGCCCCGGCCGGCAGTTGCTCGAAGTCGAGCACGGTCAGGCGCGAGGAAGCGTCGGGCAACAGCAGCGCGGTCTCGTTGCGCTTGACCGGGCCGAGCTGCTCGAGTACGGACGCCAAGGCGACGCCGAGGGCCTGGGCGTCGGCGACATTGGGCTTGGTCGGCGACGGATCGATCACACCGGGCTCGAGCGGCGCTTCAGCGCGCGCTTCAATCTCGCCCGACCGCGCATCACGGCGCACCGCGGTCAAGCCGTCGGCCGACAATTCGAAAACCAGCAGCGGCGGCGGGTCTTGGATCAAAGCTGAGAGGGGGAGTTGCATAGTGAGCAGTGAAACGGTGAACGCTGAACAGTGAACGGCGGCTCGAGTCCGGACGGTTCGCTGTTCACCTACTCAATAAACGTCACCTTGTTGATCTCCTTCAACGTCGTGACGCCGTCTTTGACGCGCTCGACCGCCGACTCTCTCAAGGTCGTCATGCCTTCCTCGCGCGCCGCGCGCATGATCTCCGACGACGGCTTGCGCGCCAGAATGAGCTCGCGAATGCGATCGCTCATGTCGAGCAGCTCGTGGATCGCCGTGCGGCCGCGAAAGCCGGTTCCCGAGCACTCGATGCAGCCTTCGCCTTCCGAGAACTCGAAGTCCGACCAGAGCGCGGGGTCGAGCGCCGACTCTTCGAGCAACTCGGCCGGGTAGCGCACCTTCACCTTGCAGTGCGCGCAGATCAGACGCACCAGCCTCTGCGCCAGGATGCAGTTCAAGGCGGAGACGAAGTTGTACGCCTCGACGCCCATATTCAAGAAGCGTCCCAGCACGTCGACGACGTTGTTGGCGTGGACGGTGGTGAACACCAGGTGTCCGGTCAGCGCCGACTGGATGGCGATCTGCGCCGTCTCGGGGTCGCGGATCTCGCCGACCATGATCTTGTCGGGGTCATGGCGCAAGATCGAGCGCAACCCGCGCGCGAACGTCAGCCCCTTCTTCTCGTTGACGGGGATTTGCGTGATGCCGTGAAGCTGGTACTCGACCGGGTCCTCGATGGTGACGATCTTATCCTCGTCGGTCTTGATCTCGCTCAGCGCGGCGTAGAGCGTGGTCGTCTTACCCGAGCCGGTCGGTCCCGTGACCAGCACCATGCCGTAGGGCTCGCGGATGTAGCGCTCGAAGCGCCTCTGGTCGCCCGCGGAAAAGCCCACGACCTCGAGCGAGAGCTGCTTGAACTTCTCGCTCATCGACTCCTTGTCGAGCACGCGCAGCACGGCGTCCTCGCCGTGGACCGTCGGCATGATCGAGACGCGGAAGTCGATCTGGCGTCCCTTATAGCGCACCCGGAAGCGTCCGTCCTGCGGCACGCGGCGCTCGGCGATATCGAGCTCGCTCATCACCTTGATGCGCGAGATGATCGTCTCGTGCCATTCCTTCGAGATCGGCGGCATGGCATAGTGCAGCACGCCGTCGATGCGGTACTTGATGGCGACTTCCGCGCTGCGGGTCTCGATGTGAATGTCGGACGCGCGCCTCTCGAGCGCGTTGAAGATCGTCGTGTCGACGAGCTTGATGACCGGTGAGATGTCCGTGTCGCCGGTCAGCTTCTCGATCGACAGCGTCTCATCGGAGTCGTCGTCGCGCACCACGTCGAGCACGAAGCCCTCGGTGACCTCTTCGAGCACGCGTTGCGACTGTTCGGTCTTCTTGAGCAGGTCGTTGATCTGCGCCAGCGTCGAAACCCGCACGCGCAGCTTCTTTTTGAGAAGCAGAGAGATCTCATCGAGGGCAGGGAGGCGGCGCGGGTCGGCGACCGCGATTTCGAGGGCCCCGTCGGCCTCGCGCAGCGGCACGAAGTTGTGCCGGAACATCAGCTCGACAGGGATCGACCGGAACAGATCGCTCTGGATGTGCTCGCGCGCAAGGTCCACGAACTCATAGCGGTAGCGGGCCGCTAGCTCGCGAGCTTCTTGCTCTTGCGCGTGGGGCGCGACAATGATGTCTTCGGGAGCCGCCATGAAGCCGATTCGTGGAGAGAGAAACTCCCTCTAAAGCATACTGACGCGCGGCGAGGGCCTATCGTGCACACGAATTGCGCCCGCTCGGTCGAGTCCGGGAGGGTCAGGTTTGCATGTAGCGCCGCAGCTCGTCGGCCCGGTGGCTGTGCGCGTAGGCGGCCTCGGAGGCGATTTTGCCGTCGCGGACCAGTCGCGCCAGCGAATCTTCCATCATGACCATGCCTTCCGAGCGCCCCAGGCTGAGCTGGGAGCGCAGCAGGTGGTCCTCGCCGCGCCGGATCAGGTTGCTGACGGCGTTGTTGGCCATCAGCACCTCGACGGCCAGATGACGGCGCGACCCGTCCCGCGCCGGCACGAGCTGCTGGGCGATAACGGCGGCGAGCCCGAGCGAGAGCTGCTGGCGGATCTGGTTCTGCTGATCGGCGGGAAAGCCGTCGACGACGCGCCCGATCGCGCGGATGGCGTCGTTGGTGTGGAGCGTCGCGAGCACGAGGTGACCGGTTTCGGCGGCGGTGATGGCGGCCGCCATGGTCTCGGCGTCGCGGATTTCGCCCAGCAGGATGACGTCCGGGCTTTGGCGCAGGATGCTGCGTAAGGCGCCGCCGAAGGTCTTGGCGTCGCGGCCGATCTCGATCTGCTCGATTACGCAGCGGTCGTTGCTGTGGCGGTATTCGATGGGATCTTCGATCGTGACGACGTGGTGCGCATGGCGGCGGTTGATTAGGCCGATCAAGGCCGCGAGAGTGGTCGTCTTGCCCGAGCCGGCCGAGCCCGTGACCAGGATCAGGCCCTTCTTGCGGTCGGCCAATTGCTCGAGGTGCGGCGGCAGGCCAAGCCGGTCGATCGACGGGATCTGCTTGGGGAGCACCCGCAGGGCGACGCCCAGCGTCCCCTGCTGGAAGTGCAGATTGGCCCGGAAGCGACCGATGTCTTCCCGAATGAACCCGAAATCGACCGACAGGTCATTCTTGAGCTGATTGCGGTATTGCGCCGTCAGCAACGGCGCCGCGAGCGCCCGAATGTCCGCGTCTTCGAGCACCGGTTGGACGCGAACCAAGGCGCCTTGGACCCGCAGGGTCAGCTCGCAGTCGGCGGTGAGGATGATGTCGGATGCGTCGCGTTCGACCGCGTAGCGCAGGATCTTGTCGATGGCGCCGAAGTCGCGCGCAGCCGTCGCATCTTCGAGCTCGGCGCTCTCGAGATCCATCAGCGCCGGCGTCGGACTCGAGCCCTCGCCTTTGTCCGGGCGCGAGACGTTGAGCTGCCGCACCAAATCCTCGAGCTTGGGGTCGAACTGCGCCATCAGGACCTACTCGCCTAGTATCTCCAGGTACCTGCCGACCGTCTCGATTCCCGCGTAGAAGTTGGGGATGTGGAACTTCTCATTCGGCGCGTGCAGGTTATCGTCCGGCAGGCCAAACCCCATCAAGACCGGCGGAATGCCGGCGTCGTCGAAGTGGCCCACAACGGGAATCGAGCCCCCGCTGCGCATGTAGACGGTCTCCTTGCCGAAGGCCTCGCTCAGCGCTCGAGCGGCGGCTTGGACGAACGGATTGTCGGTGCTGACGACGGTCGCCGGCGCCGTCGCCATGATGCGCGTTTTCACGCGCGTCCCCTTCGGCGTCAACGACGCGACATGCGCTTCATAGGCCTGGGCGATCTTGTCGGGATCCATCTCGGGCACGAGACGCATGCTGACCTTGGCCGTCGCCTTGGCCGGGATGACGGTCTTGGCGCCGTCGCCGATGAATCCGCCGCGGATGCCGTGCACTTCCAGGGTCGGCCGCGCCCATAGCCGCTCCAGCGGACTGAAGCCGGGCTCGCCGGTCAGCTCGGTCGAGCCCACCTCGGCCTCGCGAAACTTCTCCGGGTCGAAGGGCAACGCCTTCCAGGCCTCCAGCTCGGCCGCGGTCGGCGCCTTCACGTCGTCGTAGAAGCCCGGAATCAAGATGCGCCCGGCAGGGTCCTTGAGGCCCGTGAGAATCTCGGCAATCGCCATCAACGGATTCGGCGCGGCGCCGCCGTAAATGCCTGAATGCAGATCGGTTTTGGCGGCGATGACCTCGATTTCGCTGTAGACCATGCCGCGGACTCCGGTGGTGATCGTGGGCAGGCCGGGAGCGAACATTTCCGTGTCGCACACCAGGGCGGCGTCTCCGCCCAGGTCGGCGGCGTGTTCGCTCAGGTAGCGGCGGATCATGCCCCCGTCGGTCTCCTCCTCACCCTCTATCAAGATCTTGACGTTGATCGGCGGCTTTCCGTGCACCGCCATATGACCTTCGAGGGCTTTGACGAGGAGCCACATCTGGCCTTTGTCGTCAACGGCGCCGCGGGCGTAGAGGTTGTCGCCGCGGACCTGCGGCTCGAAAGGCGGCGAAACCCATTCATCGAGCGGGTCCGGCGGCTGCACGTCGTAGTGGCCGTAGACGATCAGCGTCGGCTTGTCCGGCGAGTCGAGCCACTCCGCGTACACGATCGGGTGGCCTTCCCCCTCGATCAGGCCGGCTTTGCGGAAACCCATGCGCTCGAGGTCGGCCCGCACGTATTCCGCCGCGCGGCGCACGTCGGCTTTGTGGCTGGGCTGCGAGCTGATGCTGGGGATCGTCAGCAGCTCCTGCAGTTGATCCAAGAAGCGCTTGCGGTTGTCGCGGTAGTAATCGAGCAGTTGGGGGTTCATGACTTTCTCTCCACCTTAACCGAGCCGAGCCTCCGGCAGCGGGCGCCGAATCCGCATACATTCGCCTCCCTGCGGTCGATAAGCGCAAGGAGGAGCCTCAATCTTGATCCGTGTCGGAGTCATTCACGACCAGACCGTCTTTCGCATTGGATTGGAACTGTTGATCGATGAGCAACCCGACATGCGCGCCGTCCCGGGAGCCGCGACGTCGTCGATAGCGCTGGAGTCGCTCGACGTGGCGGTGCTCGGCGGAGTGTACGGCGCGCCGGCGAATATCCGCGGAGTGCTCGAGCGCGCTCGCCGTGACGACGCTCCGGCGGTCGTCGCGCTGGTCGACGGCGTGGACGCGGATAAGGTCGAGGAGCGCCTGCGGGCCGGGGCCAAAGGCGTCATCGGATGCCAGGCCTCGCTGGTCTCGCTGACAGTGGCGATCCGGTCCGTCGCGGAGGGAGGAATCTGGCGCGATCCCAGGCTGCAGTCGATTGAGAAAGAACGGCCCCTGGGCTGGACCGACCTCACGCCCAGGGAGAGGCAGGTCGCCGGCTTGATCGCCCAGGGGCGGCGCTACGAGCAGATCGCCGCGTCCCTCGGAATCAGCGGCCACACGGTGCGAAATCACTCTCGCCGAATCTTCGACAAGATGGACGTCTGCAACCGAGTGGAACTCGCGGCGGCCCTCGCCGACTCCATTCGCCGCAGGTAGCCGCGCCAAGCGGGCGCCGGTTCGCGTGGTAAGATTCCTGGTGTTCATGGCATCCCTTGCGGCGTGATTCGGTCCGTTTCACCGCGGCTCACCGCTCCCCGCCTCGCCCGCCAGACTCGCCGCGATCGATTCGAAAATGAAGTCGTTCATTGCAGTGTCGCTGTGCCTCGTCGCCTGCGCGACGACTCTGGCGGCCGAGGAGTTGGCGACCGGCTCGATGCTTGGTCCGCGCTACAAGCCGGAACGGTTTTACGTGCGCGTCGGACGCAGCGATTGGGCCGAGACGTACCGCGACAAGCCGTTCGTAAAAGACGCTCGCGGCAAGCTGCTGATGCTGCGGCTCGACCAAGGCCTGTTTGACGACGAATGGCTCGAGAGCGCCGGTTTCGACCCCAAGGCCAACACCGCCGCTCTGATCGCCTCGCTCGACGCCTATAAGGCGTCCGGCGTGCTCGCCGTCGGCGTCAGCTTGCAGGGCGCCGACCCGCGCTACGGACCCGACATCGACCGGCGCAGCGGCGCGACCTACGGCGAGGGCAAGGGCACGCTGGTCAGCGCCTTCGAGAAAGACGGTTCGCTCAAAAGCGCCTGGCTCGAACGCTTGGAGCTTTTGCTGCGCGCGGCGAATGAGAAAGGCCTGTTCGTCTGCTTGACGTACTTCCATCCGGCGCAGGACGAGGTGCTGGAGTCGCCGGAAGCCATCGTCGCGGCGGCGCGCAACATCACGCGCTGGCTGATCGAGAAGGGCTTTCGCAACGTGATCATCGACGTCGCGACGCAATGGGACGTTGAGGCCGAATGGGATCACCTGAGCTTCATCCCGCGCAATATCGCGAACCTGATTCGCGATGTGCGCGACCAGTTCAACGGCGCGGCGTTTTCGCTGCCCATCGGAGCGTCGACGGGGCCGGGGCTTTCCTATCCGGTGTCGCTGGCGCGCGCGTGCGACGTGGTGTTGGTGAGCGGCGCCGGCTTTCCTCCGGATCAACGCGTGAGGCGTCTGCGGCAGATGAACGAGTACGAGCGGCCGCTGCTGGTGACCGATCAAGACATCGACTCGGCTGATTTGAGAGCGGAGGCGCAATCGGCTTTTCGGGAGTCGAGCGGCTGGGCCTTCAGACCCGTGGCGCTGTCGCAGACGTTCCCGTTCGGCTATTCGCCGAGCAGCCCGCGCGCCGGTGCGGAAAAGCTGGCGGATGCGCTCTCGGAGATCGCCGAGACTGTGCTCAAACATCCCCCGCCGGCGGCGGACAACGTCTCGCGCGGCGAATAAGTACGGCGTCGTTCCACTCGGGCGCGGCCCGAAATTACGGCGAAGCGATCGAGCCGTCTTCCTGCAGCGGTAAGAGGACGAACGGCTTGGTGCCCTTGAACGGGTACTTCGCCAGCACCGCTTCGTTGACGTCGACGCCCAGGCCGGGCTTGTTTGACAGCGGGTAATAGCCGTCGACCATGCGCATCGCCGGGAAGCCCATGAATTCTTCCCAAAGACGATCTTTGCCGTCCGGCTCGACGCCCGAGCAGATCTCTTGCACCAGGAAGTTCGGCATCGCCGCGTCGCAATGGGTCGATGCGATCGCGCCGACCGGACCCTCGCAGGCGTGCGGCGCCATCAACACGCCCGAGGCCTCGGCCATCGAGGCGACCTTCCACAGCGCACTGATGCCGCCGACGTGGTTCACGTCGGTTTGCAGGATGTCGACCACTTTTTGCTCGATGATTTCACGGCAGCCGTAGTGCGTGATCAGGCGTTCACCGGTCGCGATCGGCACCGACGTGCGGTCCGAGACGCGCTTCATCGCCTTGACGTTTTCCGGCGGGCACACCTCTTCGGCGAACATCAGGTTCAGCGACTCGACTTCCTTGCAGATCTGCACCGAGACGGTCGGACTCGGCTTGGCGTGGAAGTCGACGGCGATGTCGATCTTGTCGCCCATCACCTCGCGCAGCGTGTGCAGCTTGTCGACGGCTTCCTTGATGCGCGCGTGGGTGTCGAGCCACTCGTAGTAGCCGGGCAGCCCGGTCTTGAACGCCGTCACGCCGTATTGCTCGGCGCGCTCACGAATAGCGGCGACCTGCTCGCGGTAAGGAGTATTGGGCGGCAAGACGTTGTTCAAGTGGTAATATCCGCGCACGCCGCGGTCGTCGAGCGGTCCGCCCAGCAGCTCGTGGACAGGCTTGCCGAGCACTTTGCCGCGGATGTCCCACAGCGCCTGATCGATGCCCGAGATCGCTGAGCCAAGCACCGGCCCCGAGCGATAGAAGGCGTGGATATACATCGACTGCCAGTGGTGCTCGACCTGCATCGGGTCTTTGCCGATGATGGCGTAGCTCAAGTCGTCGACGGCCTGCATGGCCGAGGCGGCTTTGCCCTCGAGCGTCGCTTCGCCCCAGCCGACGACGCCCGCGTCGGTCTCGAGCTTGACGAAGATATGCGGCCGGTCGGACGGGATCACGTCGCTGGTCACTCCGAAGGTCTTCACCTTGGTCACCTTCAAACGCGGCGACGACGGCAGCACGAGCGGCGCGGGCGCGGCGGCGGCGAAGGCGGGCGTCAGCGAGGCGCCGAGCAACGAGGCTTTCAACAGGTCTCTGCGGTTCATCGATCGTTCTCCTCGTTACGCGGCCACGGTGTGCGCTTCGAGCGCGGCCCGGTTGACTTCAATTCCCAGGCCCGGCTTTTCGAGCAATCGGAAGAAGCCCTCGGCCGGCTTCTCGTCCCAGCCGCCGGCGATCGCGCTGCGCGCCTTGCGGTCGGCTTCATTCATCGAAAACGGCGTCTCTTGGATGAACGAATTGGGCAGCGAGGCCGAGATGTGGACGCCCGCGGCAGTCCCGATCGGGCCGCCGCGATGGTAGGGCGCGACCGCGACGTAGTAGGTCTCGGCCAGCGCCGCCGCCTTGCGGATCGCCGTCACGCCGTTGAGCGCGATGTCGGGGCGCAGCACGTCGATGCCGTCTTCGCGCAGCAGATCTTGAAAGCGGGAGTTTTCGGTGAAATGACGCCCGAAGCCCACCGGCGTGACGGTTCCCTTGGAGATCGTCGCCTGCGCGGCGGCGTTGAGGTCGCCGGTCGGTTCGTCGAGCCACAGCAGGTGGAAGCTCTCGACGCGGGCGGCGATCGAAGTCGCCTCGCCGGGGCTGATACGGCCGCCGCAGTCAAGGACGAAGTCGCAGTCTTGGCCGGCGGCGCGGCGCAGCTCGTCGAGCATGTCCCGAATGTCGGTGTAGAAAACGCGCCCGCGCTCCATGGTCTCGGGCACCTGCAGCGGGATCGAGAACGCCCGGTGTCCCGCACTCTTGGCGGCCAAAACGGCCTTGCGAAAGTCGTCGGTCGACTTGCCTTCGAGGACGGCCATGGCGCGCGCCTTCGTTCGCGTGGGCCCGCCGAGCACCTCGTAGAGCGGCGACTTAGCGGAGCGGCCGAGAATGTCGAGAATCGCGATGTTGGCCGCCCCACGCGAGGCCGGCGAGGCGCCGCTGCGCTCGAGATCGCGATCGACGCGAACCGCGCGTTCCGGATTGGCGCCCAGCAGCGGCTGCAATTCGCGTTTGAGCCGATCGACGGCCGTCCGCGGATCGGGCGCGGCGGGAGCTTCGCCGAAACCGGAGACCCCGCTGTCGGTGGAAATTTCGAGGACGGCGTATTGCCGCCCGCCCGGCTCTTCGATGGCACGGGCTTGGATGTTGGTGACGACCACGTTTGTAAATCCTTAACCGCGCCTGATCCTACATGTTGACTGTGCGCGACGGCAACCCTGGAGTGTCCGCGGACACAGCCGCGAAGCTGGAGCCGCGACCGAAACGAAGTCGGTTCGGTCCAGTAACAAGTACTCCTTATGAGCCCTCCACCTGGTGGATACAAACCAACGAGTCCGCTGTTCACAGGAGAATCATGCTGAAGAAGATTGCCGCTACGTTAGCTATCGGACGCGGACATGAAGGTCGCGTACGCCGACAGCATCGAAGCATGGGCTGACTTCATCGAGGACCTGGAGAAAGCTTCTGACCAATAGGCGCTAAGCCAGTCCTAGAGAAGACGCCCGCCCAGGCTCATTTGCCGGCGGGCGCTCTCTTATCTGTTGACCAAAACCAAGAACCCGGGTAAAGGGAGGTTTCAACTTCTCGGAAACTCGAGCACGAGTTCGTGCCCCGGTTCAGCCGGAAATGGAGATTGAGGTTGCAATCATGGATCGAGACTGAGCCGCCGATAACCAGCCACGACCGTGTTCGCACCACGTCACTCGCAATTCTGGCAATAGCCGCGGCGGCTTGGTTCTTCAAAGCCACCGCTAGCGTAACCATGCCGCTCGCCTTCGGCTTCATCTTGGCGCTGCTGCTCTATCCGGTCCAACGCGAGGTGGTCTCTCGCGTTCCAGCGAAATTGAAGTGGCTCGGCCCGGCAGCGGCAATGCTAACCCTTTTGTTGGCCGTCTCGGGCATCCTCGCCTTCCTTTGGTTCAGCGCCGACCAAGTTGAGCAAAAGGCTCCGGACTTTCAGAAAGTGTACGACCAAGTCCAGCAGTGGGCGCAGCAAGTTGGCGTCACGTTGCCGGACTCCGCCCTGCAACAGGGAAACCCTCTCAACCTGGTCCGCCAAGCCGGCTCAGCCCTCTTGGGCGTCTTCACGAGCGTCTGGCACGCCCTCGCCCTCGCGGTGCTCATCTTCTTCTTCACGCTGCTCATGCTCGTCGAAGCCAAGCCCTGGCGCTCGCGTCTATCGAACGCGTTCGCCTCCCACCGCGAGATCGTCCTCGACGCGGTCGACGCCACCGCCGTGAAAGTCCGCGAATACCTCTGGGTCCGCACGGTCCTCAGCATCATCTCCGGCGTTCTGGCCGGCCTCTGGTTCCTCGCCATCGGCGTCGACCTGTGGTATTTGTGGGGCTTCCTGTTCTTCGCCCTGAACTACATTCCGTTCGTCGGCTCCCTGCTCGCCGGTCTCCCGCCCATCCTGCTAGCCTTGGCCACGTCGGGCTGGTCGACCGCGCTGTTGGCCCTCGGCGGCGTCCTCGTCACCGAGAACGTCATGGGCAACTTCGTCGACCCGAAGCTTATGGGCGACCGCCTCTCCATGTCGCCCGTCGTTCTGCTTGCCAGCTTGAGCTTCTCCTTCTGGGCATGGAGCTGGCCCGGCGTCTTTTTGGCCGTACCACTGACCGCGATGGTCGTCGTCGCCCTCGCGCACGTAAAGAAGCTCGAGCCGCTCGCGCTGCTACTTGGCAATGCCACCAAAACCTCCGATCTGCGTCAAAAGACCTTCGCCGACCCCGACCTGCGCGCCGACAAAGCCTGACGCACATGGCGTCAGCCGCTTGTTGCCCGCAGTCGCCGTCTGCTCCGGGAGGCTCGATCTGCAAGGTCGTGTTCCCGATGTCGAACCGGCTGTGCAGTTCGCGGCAGGCGACCCGGGTCAATTCGCGTTGGCTTTCCAAATTCAGGTGCATGGAGCCGACGAGGCGCGGCGGAAGGTGTTGCGGAAGAGGCTTCCTCAGGCGCAGGTCGCCGAGTTCTCCGCCAATCCGCCGCGCTGCTTGGTGGGTCTCGAGGCATGCGGCGGAGCGAACTACTGGACGCGGGTGCTGAGTCGATCAGGCCACGACGTGCGACTGCTGGCGCCGCAGTTCGTGAAGCCGTATGTGAAGTTGAACAAGTACGATGCACGTCAAAAGGTCTGAAGATCTCCCGATGCGCCCACGGCAACAACCGCGAAGCTCGAGCCGCGCACGTTAGTAAACGGTTTGTCACCAAACTTCGCGGTCGTTGCCGTGGGTCCCTCGTTTCACAGCGGCGGGATGTTCTGGTTCATGTGGAAGAAGTTTTCCGGATCGTACTTCGTCTTCAGCTCTCGAAGTCTCCGGTAGTTAGGCCCGTAGGCCGCGGGCACGCCCGTCTCGAGGTCGTCCTGATCGAGATAGTTGACGTAGACGTTGGGCCCGGCGAAACCCCGCAGCGAGCCGTAGGTTTGCCTTGCCCAGTCGATGCAGCCGTCGTTGTGAGCCGGGTCCATCCACTGCGAGATCAAGAACATGTTGTATCCGGGCGCGCGTAGCGCGAAGGCGGTGTCGCTGACGCCGACGCGTGTCGCGGCGCCGTGGAACATCTCGAGGCCCATTTGCGACATCGGCGACGGGCACTTTTCAAACGACTCGATCAGCGCATCGATCAGGCCGTCGGTGATCTCGGGAAAGAAGCTTGATTTCCAGTAGTTCAACGCCCCGCGCGGAGTCGCCGCGTCGAGCATCGAGTTCAGCGCCGAATAAGGCATCGGCCCAAGCGTACTCATCACAGGCGATCCGAAGCTTTGGATTTCGCGTATCACCGCCTGGCCTTCCGGCGAGTCGCCGCATTGGCAAGCGGCGATCCCGGTCAGTTTCGCGCCCGATCCGTCGGGGGCCGTCAAGCAAGCCCAGACGATCATCACATCGTCGGGAACGGAGGGCGCCAAATCGCGCACGAAGCGCAGCAAGTCCGGCGCGGCTGCCAGCGGATAGAGGAGCAGGCCGCCGATGATCTCCGGGCCCACAGGGTGCAATTGAAACTCGAAGGAGGTCGCAACGCCGAAGTTCCCGCCGCCGCCTCGTACCGCCCAGAAAAGGTCCGGATTTTCGTCGGCGCTCGCTTTGAGCACGCGGCCGTCGGCCATCACCATATCGACCGAAAGCAGGTTGTCGAGCGCCAGCCCGTATTTGCCCATCAACCAGCCGACCCCGCCGCCCAGCGTCAAGCCCGCGATGCCGGTGGAGGACACGACGCCCCCGGTGGTCGCCAAGCCGTAGAGCTGCGTCTCGCGATTGAAGGCGTTCCACTTCGCGCCGCCTGCAGCGCGTGCGGTGCGCGCTTTGGCGTCCACGTGAATGGCTCGCATCTGCGAGAGATCGATCATGAGGCCGTCGTCAAGGGTCGCCAGCCCCGCGACGTTGTGGCCGCCGCCTCGTACGGAGACCTCGAGACCGAGGCTGCGGGCCAGTTTGACGGCGTCGCTGACGTCGGCGAGCCCGTTGCATTGCGCGATCAGCGCCGGGCGCTTGTCGACGAGGCCGTTGTGGACCTTGCGAGCCTCTTCGTAGGCGTCGTGGGTCGGCAGCAGGAGGGGTCCGCCGAACGCGGGGGCCAGTTCGGCAAGAGAGGGCAGGGTGATCGGGTTGTGAGCCATGGCAATTCCGCGGCAAACGTTTGTGGGCCGTCGTCAGCAAGCTAGGATAAGCTGGGTGGCGAGCGGCTCGCAACGCGCGCGGTCGACCTTGCGGGGAACCGACCGCGGCGTATGCGCCCGGCTTTGCGAGGCTATTGTTGCCTCTCGATCAGGCTGCTGGAGATCTCCTGAATGCGCTGCCAAATCGAGCGGTGCGTCCATTGTTCGTAGGTCATCTTGCGACTCTGTTCCAAGTCGTGACGGAAGTCGCGGGCGATGCGGTCCGCCAATTCCGGGCTGCGTACGACGAGATTGATCTCATCGTTGAGGCCGAATGAGCGGTGGTCGAAATTCGTGCTTCCCACTACGCTCCAGATCCCGTCGATGACCATCGTCTTGCGGTGGATCATGGTCGGCTGGAATTCCGAGATCGTGACCCCGCCGTTCAGCAGCTCGCCGTAGTGCTGGCGGCTCGCGCTGCGGGTCAACTCCCAATCAATGGCCGAGCCGGGAACGATCACGCTGATCGCGACCCCCCGCTGAGCGGCCCGAACCAGTTCGTCGCGCATACTGCCGTCGGGAAGGAAGTACGGGTTATTGATCAAGATCGAGCGCTTGGCCGAAGCGACCATAGTCTGGAAGATGATGCGCGCCCGGGTTGACCCGCCGGCCGAGGGGGTGCTGCCCACAACGATGGCGGGACCGGTCGCGGGGCCCGCCAGGGGCGCAAAATCGGGCAACTCCGGAGTCAAAATCTGCCCTGCGGCCTCGGCCCAATTCTCGACGAACACCGACTCCATCGACTCCACGATCTTGCCGTGCACGCGAAACATCGTGTCCTTCCAGGCCGGCTTGTCGCCTTCCGCCTTGAACCAGTGGTCGGCGACGCCGGCGCCTCCGACGAACCCTGTAGTCCCGTCCACGACAAGTAACTCGCGGTGCGTGCGATTGTTTATGCGGTCCCACGTGTACCAGCGCGTTGGGTGGTAGAACGCCACCTCGCCGCCCGCGTCGGTGAGGTCTTTGAAATAGCTCGGCATGATCGACATGCTGCCGATGGCGTCGAGCACCACGCGTACATCCACGCCGTTCCGGGCGCGATCCGTCAGCGCGTCGCGATACTGGCGGGCGACCTCGCCGTCGGTGAAGATGTAGGCCTCCAGCCGCACGCTCTTCTTCGCCCCTCTGATCGCCTCGATCTCTGCCGGATAGAATGCGTCCCCGTTCGTCAAGACGTCGACCGAACATTCTTGATAAAGGGGCGCCGCCGCTAGGATGGCAAGCTGCCGGGCGAAATCCTCGGATTCGAGATCGAGCGACCCGACCCTCTCGATCTCGTATGGGTTCGCGGGCCGGAACAGCGACAAGAAAACCAATCCCGCGACGATCACGATCGAGATCCACGCCGGGATGAGGAATTTCTTTGTCCGCACGAACGGCTTCGAGTGCGCTTCCGCGGACCGCGGTTCGGGCTTCTCGGTCATGGCCCTACGGCTCCGCCTTGCGGCCCTCGAGCGTCACCCAGACGGCTCGATGATCGGAAAAGTCGACCGGCTCGACGCCCCACTTCGCTGCGCTCAGGGAGCGCAAGTAGACCCAGTCGAGTCGAAACGGCAAATACTTGAAGGTGGCGGGCCCGCCATGCTGAGGCGTCTTGAAGCCGCGGGTAGCGAGATATTGGCGCACCTTGAGGCCCTGGTCCTGGCCGAACGGAATCGGCGCCAGGTGTTGAATCCAATAGTTGCTGTTGGTGTTGAAGTCGCCGCCCAGAATCACGGGCCCGTCGAACCGCTCAGCCGCTTCGAGCACCGGCTGGAGCTGCTTGATGCGGTCGTCGGCGTTGATGCGCGTATCGAGGTGCACGTCCAACAGGCGAACCGGGCCGTTCGGCAAGTCGACCGTTGCGCCGAGGGCGACACGGCAACGCGAGCGGACATTGAGGCCGAACCTCTCGAGGTCGAATACGACTGCGTCGCGCAGGGGCCGGCGGCTGAGAATAGCGATGCCTTCGAGCTCGCCCCCTAATTTGGGCTCCGCCGCGGTTCCGAACAAGGCGTGCAATTTCAGACGGTCGACCAGAACGTTCACAAGGTTGTCCCGCCGCTTCGGGAAATAGACGACCTCCTGCAGTAACAGCACGTCCAGGTCTTCGAGGTTGGGAGTCTGGTGGAGGACTTCGAGCACTCGCTCGGCGGACGTCTCCTCCGCGATGTTGAAAGTGGCGATGCGGAAAGGCTTCACCGGCCGCGCCGGGATGTCGGGAGCGACCATCTCCGTCAAAACCGGCTCCAAACAAACCGACGAGCCCCAGTTGACAGTGAACATTCCGAGGGCGGCGAATAGGGCGAGAACCGTGACTATCCGCTTCACTCCAGCCGGTGAGATCCGCCACCGTCTCAAATTGTTTCAGACCTACGGCGCCCCCGCGAAGCCGGAAACGACTCACAACGCCGCCCCGCAAACACTTGCGAAGCTAGCGCGCGCGAGGGCATCGGGCGGCCTTGAGCGCGCCTGCCTAGTCGGTCAGCGGCTGTAGTCGCGCCGCCGGCGCCTATTTGCGGCTCACCACCAGGCGATGGGCGCCGAAGGGAATCTCGACCAACTCGTTGTTGTCGAAGCCGGCCGCCTCGAACATGCGTTTGAAGTCGTTGAACGTGTAAGCGTCGCCGTGCGGCGTGTTCGCCAACATCGTCAGCGCAAACTGGGCCTCGGGCGGGGGAGTGACCCGATTCTCGTCCGGGATGAATTCGAGCGTGATCGCCTGGCCGCCGGGCGCCAGGGCCGCGTGGACCTTCTTCATCAGCGAGATACAGGTTTCTTGGTCGAAGTGGTGGAAAAAGTTCGTCAGCAGCACCAGGTCGTACGGCCCGCCGAACTCCACCTCGAATGCGCTGCCGGGCTTCAACGAGTGGCGGTCGCTCACGCCGGCCTTGGCCGCGTTCGCCGCGGCGACCTCGAGAACGCCGGGCCAATCGAGTGCGGTGATATGTGCCGAGGGGTGCTTCTTCGCCACGGTCACGCCGAAGATGCCGTGCCCGGCGGCGACATCGAGCACCTCGAATTTTGCGCCCTCCTTGGGCTTGACGAAGCCGGCGATGAACTCGGCCATCGGGCTCATCATCGCCGCCATCGAGTGCGCGAATGCGACCCACATCGGATGTTCCACGCCGAGCGCGTCGGGGCGGTCCGGCGGCACCGTGCCGCGCTTGATCGTGTCGGTGAGGTCCCAGAAGTTTTGCCGCATCGGCTCGAGCTGGAGGAATCCGGCGATGCCTCCCATATATGCGGGAGACCGCCGGTCGAGGAACGCGGCGCTGTCCGGCGTCAGGCTGTACTCGCCGTCCGACTTCTCGAGGAAGCCCGCGGCCGTGAAGTAGTCGCACAAGATGCGGATGCCTCTTAGAGGAGCGCCGCACTTCGCCGCGACGTCTTCGGCGGTCTTGGCGCCGGCGCCGATAGCGGAAAAGATGTCCAGGTCGATCGCGGCGCGTATGGCGGCCGCGCGCTGGTAACCGGTAACGAAGTCCCACAGCAGGGCGGGGTTGGGATGGGATTGAGTGTGTTCTGGCATTGTGGTCAGAAAAACGATCTTAGCGCCGCCCGCAGGCCTCCGGCGGTGATACCATGCCCGCCATGGCGACACACACGGTTAGACGGGTCGGCGTTGCTTCGGTTGTGAAAGTCGTGGCTTTTGTCTACGCGGTCGTGGGCCTGATCATCGGCGGGCTCCTCTCCATCGCATCGTTGGCCGGAGCCGCGCTCGGCAGCATGGCCGGCGGTGACGACGGAGCCGCGGGGACCGTCATCGGACTGTTGTTCGGCGTCGGCGCGGTGATTATCTTGCCGATTTTTTACGCAGCGCTGGGCGCAATCGGCGGCCTGATCGCGGGATTGGCGTACAACGTGGTGGCGAGCGCCGTCGGCGGAATCAAGTTGGACTTGGAGGCGGACGGCCCCGCCTAGACCGGCGCTACAGCTTCTTGATCCGGATATCTTTGAAGCGCACCTCGAGCGGCTCTGTGCTCGCGTGCACCTGCACGGCGAGACGCCCGTCGCGGGGGATGTCGGACTGCTCCTCGGTGTAATCGGCCGTGACCTTGCCATTCAGCTTCAGCACGATGTGATCGCCCTGGGCCTGGACTTCGTAGTCATTGAAGTCGTCCGCTTTGAGGATGCGGTCGACGAGCTTCGTATCGGCTTCGACCAAAGAGACGCGCCGGCGGGACTCGTCATAGAGGTCTCCCCAATATCCCGGCCCGACGTCGGCCTGATAACCGATCATCTCCATCGAGCCCTTCACGCGTTGGCTGCGGAACTGCATGCCGCTGTTGCCTTTGTTGTCGATGAGCTTGATCCGGAAACGCAGGATGAAGTCGCCGAAGCTCTCGTTGGTGGCGAGAAAGTCGTTGTAGGAGATGCCGGGCGTGCGGCCGACCAGCTCGCCGTCTTCGACGCGCCACAGAAAGGGATCGCCCTCCCAGCCGGTCAGATCCGTGCCGTTGAACAGCGGCTCGAAGCCGTCCTCCTGCGCGGGCAGGGAAGCGGCGGCGGCCAGGGCCAACAGGCTGCGCCGGGTGAGTCGGGTCGTGAAACGGGTCGATCGCACTCGCCTATCGTAGAACAACCGGCGGCGCGGTCGGTGTAGGATGGGCCTATTCGAGGCGGTAACGAAACCCGCGTCGGGCCGCGTCGAACCCATACGGCCCTATACGCCGCCCGCACCGGAGGCCGGCAAGCATGCATATCCGTCATCAATCACCCGTATTGCGAGCGAAGGTTCTATTTGTCGCACTGTGTCTAGCGGGCGCGTCGACCCTTGGTGCGCAGAGCCGCGAGCAGATCCAGCCAGGCTGGAACCTGTTCTCGAAGCAGCAGGACATCGAGTTGGGCAAGGAAGCGTCCACCGAGGTCGAAAAGGAAGTCCAGGTAGTCGACGACAAGCAACTCAACGACTACGTCAACCGCATCGGGCAGAAGCTCGCGAAGGTTTCTCAGGACCCCGAGTACCCCTTTACTTTCACAGTGATAGCGGACAAGGGCATCAACGCGTTCGCGCTGCCCGGCGGCCCGATCTACATCAACTCGGGAACGATCGCCGCGGCTGACAACGAAGCGCAGCTCGCCGGCGTCATCGGCCACGAGATCGGCCACGTCGTGCTGCGCCATTCGACCAATCAGGCGTCCAAGCAGTCGCTGTTCCAACTGCCGGCGATGTTGGCGTCCGGGGTGCTCGGGCAAGGCGGGGGAATGCTCGGCCAATTGGCGCAAATCGGGCTCGGTTTCGGCCTCAATTCAGCGATGTTGTCTTACAGCCGCAAGGCCGAAACGCAGGCTGACATCGTCGGCACGCGCGAGCTCTTGGCGGCCGGCTACAACCCGATTGAGATGGCGAACTTCTTCCAAAAGCTCGAGGAGTCGGGCGGCGCGCAGGGGCCGCAGTTCCTGTCCAGCCACCCGAATCCGGGGAACCGCGTGAAGAACGTGACCGCAGAGCTCGCCGGATATCCCAAAGGGAACTATGTGACCAATACGGCCGAGTTCCCAAAGATGAAAGCGCGAGCGGCGAAGATTGAGCCCAAACAAGACAGCCAGGCCGCGCCGGCGAGCAACCAGCAAGCCCCCCCAAACAAGGGCGTCGCTACGACGAACGGCGTTTGGAGCGCGTCCGGCTACAAGTTCTTGCATCCCACGACCTGGACGCTTATCCCGCCGAAGGCGACGCCGTCACGATTCTGCCCGCCGACGGCGCCGTCCGCGGTGCGAACGGCAAGACCGGAGTCGCGCGCGGGATCATGGCGGGCTACTTCGACTCGGGAGACAGCGTGAGCGCCGCGACGTCCGCACTTGATTCAAGACTTGCAGACCAGCAATACGAACCTGAACCTGGTCCGCGGGCAGCGCAAGTCGATTAAGCTTTCCGGCACGCCTGGCGAGAGCGTCTTCCTGGAGGGTCCGTCGGCGCTCGAGAACCAGCGCGAGTACGTTTGGCTCGTCACGGCCGAGCGCGATCGCGGCCTGTTCTACCTCATCATGATTTCGCCGGAGCGGGAATACGACGCGCTGTACCCGGAGTTCGAGAAGACGGTCAACTCGGTCACATTCACTCGTTGAGAAACATAATATTCGTTATCAGTCAAAATTAATATCTCATCCAGTGGCCCAGAAAAACCTCGAAGCCATCTTAAATACCGGCTCGTATCACACTCTTTTGCAAGGATTTATGCGATTCTGGCAGCGAGAAGTGTGACGAGGCTCGTCGGCGCGTCCACACGCACGACGTCCATTCCGGCGGCTGTCGCCGATGCAAGCCCTGAGGACGAGTCTTCAAAGGCGACGACCTGGGCGGCATCGAGGCCCGCACCGCGTGACCGCAGCCGCTCCAGCGCCAGCAAGTACGGCTCGGGATCGGGTTTGTGGCGCTTGACGTGTTCGCCGCAAACGACAACGTCGAGCCGATCGCGCAGGCCGCCTTTGACGAGCGTCGGCTCCACATCGCGCGAGATGCTCGACGAGACGACGCCCACCAGCCGGCCGCCGAGTCGCTCGAGAATCCAATTGACCACGCCGCCGGTCACGCTGAGCCGCTGGGGCGAGCGTTCGCGAAAATAGGCGTGCTTGGCGTCGCAGACCCGCCGGATCAGGGCGGGGTCGACTTCCCCGCCCGCCTCCGTCAGAAACGTCTCGGCGGCCCAGGTGTCGGTCTTGCCGACGAAGCGCGCGACATAGTCGGGCCAGTCGGTCGAAGCGCCATAAGGCTCGACGGCGTTGAGCCAAGCCTCGTAATGCAGCGGCTCGCTGTCGACGAGCGTACCGTCGAAATCGAGCAGAACGGCGCGGATGTCGGTCCCCAACTTCCATGCTAACAACGAATTCTGTGAGAAACGTAGCGGGGTCGAATCCACGTCATGATTACTGTGAGAGTCGAAAATGTCCGCCGATAGCCTCGAGCTGCTGCTACGGGAGACGGTGGCGCTCGGGCGCGTCCTGGTCGAGCGCCAGGAAACCGTCACTTACTCGTACAAGGCGGACGGCAGCGTGCTGTCCGAGCTCGATCACGAAGTCCAGCGGCGGCTCTACGAAACGATTCGCACCCTGCCCGACCCGCAATGGCGCGACGCGGTCTTCGTCGGAGAAGAAGAGGACAGCTCGATCGAAACGAGCCACAGCCTCGTGCCGGGCCGCTGGAATTGGGTGGTCGACGCCATTGACGGCACCGCGGCCTACACGCGCGGGTTCAACTCCTACGCCATTTCGATCGCGCTGGTCGATGAAGACTTTCGGCCGGTGATCGGGCTGATCCATCTGCCCGGCATGCCGGGCCGCGACCGCATCGCGGTCGCCGAGCAAGGCCGGCTCGAGCGCTACCGCTTGAAGACCTCGCTGGGCGGTCCGCAATTGGAGGAGATTCGCAACGGCGTCTGCCTGCCCCCAAGCTGGCTCAATGGCAACGGTGGCGGCAACGGCGGCGGCCCGCTGCGGCACGGCTACATTTACGCCAACTCCGACATTCATCGCCTGGGCCTCGAGCACTTCCCCGGCAAGGTGCGCAACCTCGGCGGCACCGCCGCCCATCTGGCGCTGCTGACCGATTGCGGCGAAGATCCGATCGCGGTGATTCTGACCCGTTGCAAGTCGTGGGACGTCGCGGCCGGGTTGGCGCTGACCGAGGCGGCCGGGCTCGACACGCGGCGCCTGAGCGACTGGAGCAAGGTGCTGTACCAGGATGTCTTCCGCCCCGCGAACGGCATGAATCCGCCGCTGCCGCTGATCGTCGGCCACGAGAAAGTGCTGCACGCGATGCGCCGAGAATTGACGTAGAGCCGGAGCGTAACGGAACCCGGGGCTGTTCGTTGCTCCGCCCTTGCGGGCTCAACACGAGCATCTCGTTTGCCCACAGGCTCGTGAGGGTGGGGTCTTCGGGCAAGCGAACATGCTGATGACAAGCCGCTTACTGACGTGCGCGGCTCAGTTGCGCAAGGTCATGGCTCGAGCTTCGTCGTTCCGGTCCCTTGCGCGGTTTACACTAGTCTGCTGATGTCGAAACCGCGCATTGTGATCCCGGACGATTACCCTTCGGTGATGGGTCCGAGCAACGCTTATAAGATGCTCAAGTTCCGGGCTGACGTGAGCTATCACGATACGCTTCCGCCTTCGCCTGAAGTGCTCGTCGAGCGCATCGGCGACGCGGCGCATGTGATCAATATTCGCTCATCGGTCGATTTCACGGCCGACGTGCTCGAGCAGCTCGAGGGCCTCAAGCTGCTATCGCTTTGGGGCACGGGGACCGACCACGTCGATCTCGACGCGGCCGCCGAGCGGGGCGTCACGGTCACGAATACGCCGGGCGTTTCGGCGATTGCGATGGCGGAGCATACCTTGGCGCTGATGTTGTCCGTCGCGCGCGATATTCCGCGGATCGATGCGAAGACCAAGCGCGGGGCGTGGCCGCGCGGCTTCGTCACCCAACTTCACGGCAAGACGCTCGGCGTGATCGGCCTCGGCGCGATCGGACAGCAAGTCGCGCGCATCGCCCGCGGCATCGGCATGCGCGTGATCGCTTGGACACGCCATGCCAACATCTTGTTGGCGCAAGAGCTTGACGTGGAATTCGTCCAACTCGACGATCTGTACCGCCGCAGCGACGTCGTAAGCGTCCACATTCGCCAGACGGCGGAGACCGTGAAATTCATCGGCGAGCGCGAGTTCGCGCTGATGAAGCCGACGGCGATTTTCATCAACACGGCGCGCGGCCCGATCGTCGACGAGAACGCCATGATCAAGGCGCTCGAATCGAACCGCATCGCCGGCGCCGGGCTCGATGTGTTCGACACCGAGCCGCTGCCGGAGAATCATGCGGTGACGCGGCTATCCAACGCCGTTCTAACGCCGCACTCGGGCGGCGTGACATCGGAGGCGCTCGAGGCCGGACTGCAACTTGCGATCAACAATGTGTTCGACTTCATCAACGGCGATCCTCAGAATGTAGTCGCTGCGCCGAAGACCTAAGAAAGCGCTAGCCGCGGCCGCGTTTGTTACAGGCGGGAGCGCCTGCAATCACTCCAGCTTCGAGAGCTTGGTGAACAGGTCGTTGAAGACTTGGTCGCGGTCGACATTGGTCGCGACGCGAATATTGTGCCGGCCTGAAGCGGTTTCCCAACGCATATCGTCGGTTAGCACCGGGCTGGGCTGGATCTCACTCGGGATCCACTTGGGGTTGTTGAGCCAAGCGACGCTCGAGATATCCCAGATGACTTTGGACCACGGGAAGTCGGCGCCGCGGCCTTTGGTGTGGACGGCGCGGTATTCGAGGAATTGTCCGAACAGGTAGTCGCCGATCCGCGAGCGGCCTTTTAGGAACTGTTCGAGCTCCGCGACGGTCGTGCGCAGGTGTTCGGAGACGTTCTTCGTCGGGATTTGGACGAGCGGTACGCCGCTGTCGAACAAAACCTGCGACGCCGTCACGTCTTGCTGCAAGTTGAACTCGCGCGCCGACGGCCAATACTGCGGCGTGCCGCCGAGCCACACGACGACGATCTTCTCCTTGATCTTCGGCTCCATCAAGATCGCCGACGCGACGTTGACCGGGCAGCCGATCGTCAGCACGTAGAGCGGCCCGTCGCCGGGCCTGAGGGCCTTGTCGATCAGGTCGCGGGCGGCGTCGCTCTCGACAGGCTTGCCTTTGTCTTCGAACAGGTGCTCGGAGCCGCGGAAAGCGAAGTTCTTCGAATCGCGGCCTAGAAAAGCGAGCAGCCGCTGGATTTCCTCGTAGCTTTTTTGCATGCCGTCGCCGGGGCCGCTGGAGCGGTCGTTGATGTAGGGCGCGGCGTAGATCGCTTCCACCGACATCCGCTCGGGCGAGAGCAAGCTGTATGCGACCGCATACTGGTCGTCGATTTCGTTGTAGGTATCGGTGTCGAGAACGGCTCGCACACGGCCGGGACCGGGCGGCTCGAGCAAGCGATCGTGGTCGCTCGTCTGCGCTTGGGCGGACAGGGCCGCGGCGGCGCCGGCGGCGGTTTGCATGAATTGGCGGCGGGTGCTCATTCGATCGCCGCTATCTTACCTGTTCGCGCTAGTTGTCCGACGGGGCCGACGGCTTTCCCCGCCAGCCAACCGTCGATGCGTTCCTCGAGGATGTCGAGCGAAATGGCCCCGGCGCTGAGCACTTCGTCGTGGAACTCACGGACGTCAAAATCGTCGCCGAGCCTGTCTTCGGCGCGGGCGCGCAGCTCTTTGATCTTCAGTTCGCCGATCTTGTACGCCAGGGCTTGGCCGGGCCAGGCGATATAGCGGTCGATCTCGTTGACGATGTCTTGCTTGGTCTTGGGCGCGTTGGCGGTGAAGAAGTCGATGGCCTTTTGCCGGGTCCAGCCCATGTCGTGCATGCCGGTGTCGACGACCAGGCGCACGGCGCGCCACATCTCGTAGGTGAGCTGGCCGAATTTCGAATACGGGTCCTTGTAGAAGCCCAGCTCGGCGCCGAGGCTTTCGGCGTAGAGCCCCCAACCTTCGACGAAGGCCGTGAAGTCCATGAACTTGCGGAATTCCGGCACGTCGCCCAGCTCGGTCGCCAGCGCGATCTGCAAATGGTGGCCCGGCACGGACTCATGCATCGTCAGCGCCTCCATCTCGTACTTCGGGCGCACTTCCGGCTTGTAGAGGTTCACGAAATAGGCGCCGGCGCGGCGGCCGTCCGACGACGGCTCGCGGTAGTAGGCGGTGGTCGTATCGGGTGCGATATTGTCGGGGATCGGCTCGCAGCCGTAGGGGATGCGCGGCAGCTTGCCGAACAGTTTCGGCAGCGTGGGGTCGATGCGCTTGGCGAGCGCCCGGTAAGCCTCGAGCAGCTCCTCCGGCGTGTCGTAGTAGAACCGCTTGTCGCTTCTCAGGAACGTCGAGGAACTCGTCGAACGTTCCCTTGAAGCCCGTCCGTTTGATGACGTCGTCCATCTCGCCGCGGATGCGCTTGACCTCGTCGAGGCCGATCTGGTGGATTTGCTCGGGGGTGAGGTCGGTGGTCGTGAATCGCCGCGCCTGCGCCGCATACATTTCCTTGCCTTGCGGAAATTGCCAGACGCCGACGCGTTCATAAGTCGCGGGCAGGTATTCATCGACGAAAAACCGCTTGAAGCGGCGGAACGTCGGGAGGACGTGGTCGGAGATGGCCTGGCGGGCGCGCTGCTGCAGCCGCTCGCGTTCGTCTTGGCTGATCGAGTTCGGAAAATCCTTGAACGGCGCGAAGAACGGCGAGTCGTCGGGTTTGTCGACGAGTTGCTTGTCGATCTGTCCCGGTACGCGCTCCATCACCGCGCGGGCGTGGACGCGCTTCTCCTTGATGCCTTCGCGCATCAGGGCGATGGTCTGGTCGGCGTACTTGGGGAACGCTTCGAGGCGCGCGATCCAGTCTTCGTAGTCCTTGGGCTTGTCGAAGATCAGCGAGTCGGCGACTTCGTTGGCGGTCTGGATGCCGCCGCGCTGGTTGAGCGGCAGCAAGTACCAGTGATACGGCTGCTCGGCGACGCTGTACTCGTACTGCTTGCGGAAGAGCTTGTAGTTGAGCCGGTCTTGCTCGCTGAGCTTGCCGACCTCGATTTGGTCGAGCTCTTCGAGCGCTTCGCGGTCGCGCGCCTGGCTGCGCTCGATGGCGTCGATCGTCAGGTCTTCCCACTGGTCGTTATAGCGCTTGTCGCCCAGGAACGAGGCGAACGTCGGGCTTTCGCGCAGGATGCGCTGCCACTCGCTGTCGAACAGCTCATGCAGGCGGCGAGTATCGTCGTTTTGCTGTGCAAGCGCGGGCCTGGCAAGCAGCGTGAGAGGGAGCGGGAAAGTGCTCGTCTGGTCACCCCCACATTCTAGGAACGGCGGGGGTAAAACGCCCAGTCGGGCGGAGGCCGTTGTCGCTAAGTCTTGGTAAACGCACTCGGTTGAAGGCTATGGCGCCCCGCTTGCTTAAACTGTCAATGGAGCAGGAGAGGCGTTGTGACGCGCTGGATACGATACGAGATTTTCCTCCTCGTGATCACCACGTGCACGGCCGCCGCGCAGTACGGCGACTCGATCCGCGGTGGAAGCGCCATCCGTGACCGCGGATGCCTCTCCTGCCACAGCTTGCTCAGCGAGGGAGGGAAAGAGGCTCCGGATCTCGGCAAACCTGGGCCGGAGCCCTTCTCGCCCGCTTCCTTCGCCGCTTCGCTGTGGAACCACGCGCCCAAGATGTGGCGCGCCATGGCGCGCAAGAATCAAGCAGTCCCGCAGGTGACCGACCGGGAGACGCGCGACATCTTCGCGTACTTGTACTCGATACGGTACTTCGAGCCGGCCGGGGATGCGGGACGAGGCCAGGGGGTCTTCCGCGAGAAGCAATGCTTCCGCTGTCACGCGCTCGTCGACACAGGCGCCGGAGGAATCGGTCCGGCGGTTCGCCAGTGGCCGTCGTTGAGCGACCCGGTGCGGTTCCTCGAACAGATGTGGAACCACGGCGCGGCGATGCGGAGGAGAGCGCGGCGGATAAGATCCCCTGGCCTAGGCTGACGACCGGCGAATTGGCGGACCTGTTGGCCTACGTCTATAGCCTGCCCGACCTGCCGCCGCGCCGCGCGCGCTTGGAGTTGGGCAAGGCGTCGGCGGGCATGAAGGTGTTCGACGACATGCAGTGCGGCGAGTGTCACACGCTGCTCGAAGGCGACGGGGATCGGCTGGCGCTGAACGCGGCCCCGCGCAAGTACCGCACTCTCACCGGCCTGGCCGTCGCGATGTGGAACCACCGCCCCATCATGGAAGAGTGGTCCAAGGAAACGGGCCTCGAAGTTCGCAATTTCCAGAAGGATCAGATGAAGCTCTTGGTGTCCTTCCTTTTCGAGGAAGGATTGTTGGAGGAGCGGGGCGACGCCTCAAAAGGCGCCCTGTTGTGGCGCGGCAAAGGCTGCTCGAATTGCCACGACAATGTCGCCCAGGGGAGCCGGGTCGCTCCGCTCCGCTTGAAGAGCTATACCGTGACTGACCTCACCGCCGGCATCTGGAGGCACGGCCCAGCCGTGGAAGACGAGATGCTTCGCGAGGGCATCACCTGGCCGCAGATGACCGCAAGCGACATCGCCGACATCGTCTCCTGGCTCAACTCCCGGACGAAATAACTCACCTAAAAAGCCCCGTGGCCGGTTGCGGCGCCAACGCCCGGCCGCCAAATTCGACCACGGTCCTCATGCATCGCCTGAGCAAGAACGCGCGATGATGGCGCAATGAAGCTTCGCCAAATATGGCCGGAGGTCCGGGCGAGTCTCTGGTTCTTGCCTTGCGTCGGCGTCGTGCTCTCCACGGGCCTCGCCGTCGGGTTGGTTGCGGCCGATAGCTACCTCGATCCGGGCATTTACGATGACTGGCCGCTGCTGTTCGGAGTCGGGGCCGCCGGGGCGCGCGGCCTACTCGCCACCGTCGCCAGCTCGATGATCACAGTCGTCGGCGTCGTCTTCTCGATCACCATCGTGGCGCTTTCGCTAGCATCCAGCCAGTACACGTCGCGGGTCCTGCGCAACTTCACTCGTGACCGCGGCAACCAAGTCGTCCTAGGCGTTTTCGTCAGCATCTTTGCCTACTGTCTGGTCGTTTTGCGTACGATCCGCGGCGGGGATGAGACGGCCTTTGTGCCGTCCTTGGCGGTGCTGTTCGGGTTGCTGTTGGCATTTGTCGGCATCGCCGTCTTGATCTATTTCATTCATCACATCTCCGTCGCCATCCAGGCCGCTCACATCCTGGCGGCCGTGGCCGAAGAGACGCTCAACACGATTGACCGGCTCTTCCCGAAAGCCGCTGGGGAAGACACGGACGCCGACCCGGAACCGCCGACTAACGGCACATCTTGGCATGCTCTTGCGGCCTCCAATACCGGGTATTTTCAGGGCCTGGACGTAGAGGGCGTGCTGGCTTTCGCAGCCGAGAAGCGGACGCTTGTGAGGACGGAGCGTGAAGTCGGCGACTTCGTCGTGGAGGGGTCGCCGTGGGCCTCGGTGCTCGGTGTCGCCGCCCCGGATGAATCCGATCGTGAACGACTCGAGCCGTTCTATGCACTGGGCCGGCAACGCACGATCGAGCAAGATGTCGCCTTCGGCGTCCGTCAGATCGTGGACGTGGCCCTCAAGGCGCTCTCGCCGGGCATCAATGACACGACTACCGCTGCAATGTGCATCGACTACTTGACGGCAATTCTCGCCCGCCTGACGGAGCGCCGCGTCGAGTCGTCGCACCGCGCGGAGGACGGCGAGGTTCGGCTGCTGACGTGCGGACCGACGTATGCCGGCCTCGTCAACGGGTCGTTTGATCAAATCCGGAGGAACGCTGACGGCAACATCGTGGTGATGGAAAATCTGCTGGCGTCCGTGGCGTTGTTGGCGACACGAACCAGTTGTCCGTCGCGCCGGCGGGTGTTGTACGAACATGCCGAGGCGGTCGCTGAATTAGCCGCCCGCACGATCCCAGCGGCGCGAGAGCGTCAAGATTTGGAGACGCGGGCGAGACGGGTCTTGCTTCACCTTGGCGGCGAGGGTTCGTCCCAGGAAACGCCGTAGACCTTCGGTTTCTCACCCGCTCAGATGCGGTGGAAGGCCTTCAAGATGTCTTTGATCCCGTACTTGAGGGCGATGGGGCGTCCGTGGGGGCACGCCATCGGGACTTGCGTCTTCGCCAGCTCGTCGAGCAGCCAGCGCATCTTGGTCATGTCGAGGGCCATGTTGACCTTGATCGCCGCGTGACAGGCGATGGTCGCGGCGACGTGCTTTTGCATGTCGATCAGCGACAAGTCGCGCAGCTCGCGCTCGGGCGTGTCGAGGATCTCTTGCACGAGCGTTTCGGTTTCTTGCGGGCTCAGCGCGGCGGGTGCGGCCTTGACCGCGATCGTGCGGTTGCCGAACGGCTCGATTTCGAACCCGTTCGCACGGAACTCCTCTTCGATCGAAGCGAAGACGTGCTCCTGGCCGGGCCGCAGGGTGAGAATCAGCGGCATCAGCAGGCGCTGCGATTCCGGTTCGCCGCGCTCGCGCTGCCGCAACACCTTTTCGAACAAGATGCGCTCGTGGGCGACGTGCTGGTCGATGATCCACAGCCCGTCTGACCCGGCGGCGACGATGAAGCTGTTTTGAATCTGTCCCAGCGGGCGCAGGACGCCGAGGTTCGCCAGGCTGTCGCCGTTGACGTTGACCACCGGCGCGCGCGAGTGAAGCTCGGACGGGACGGGCGTCGTCGAGACGGGCTCTGCGCCTGCGGGCATCATCAGCGGGCGGCTGGTTGCGAACCTCCAACGGCGCGCCTTGGCTGAAGTCGAAGCGCCCCGCAGGAGGCGGCTGCGGCTTGAGGTCGAGCACCGGGCCGAGATTCCTGGTCGTCAGCCGATTCGTCGTGCTCGATGCGCCGCGTCGCCTCGGAGAACGGCAGCGATGCGCCGACCTGCCCCGGCGAGATCGGCAGAGGAATCCCCGCGGCCGGCTTCGACTGAATCAGCTTTTCGCGGATGACGTCGCGGACGAAGTCGTGGACAAACGACTGGTGCCGGAAGCGAACCTCGGTCTTCGACGGATGCACGTTGACGTCGACATCCTCGGGCGAGATGTCCAGAAACAGCAGCGCAAACGGGAACACGCCCGGCGGCATCATGTTGTGATAGGCGCTCGAGATCGCCTTCAAGATCACGCGGTCGCGGATCAAACGCCGATTCACGAAGACGTAGATCGAGTTGCGGTTGAGCTTTTGAACCTGCGGCTTGGAGACGAAGCCGCGCAGCGAGAACTCCCGCACTTCTTTGTCGGGCGTCTCGTCGGACTCTTCCACCGCGCGCCATGGCGGCGGCTTCGGCGGCGCGATCTCGAGCTTGCGCGTGACGGGTTCCAGCTCGACGAGCTGATCGAGAGTATCGGACCCGAATACCTGATAGACACGCTCGGCCAGCGACGCGACCGGCGTCACGTTGAGCAGCGGGCCGTTTTCGTTGGTCAGCAGAAACGTCTTGTCGATGTGCGCCAGGCTGTAGTGCGTGACCAGCGACGCTACGTGCGCCAGCTCGGTCTTCTCGGTGCGCAAAAATTTGCGCCGTGCGGGCACGTTATAGAACAGGTCTTTGACGGTGATGGTGGTTCCCGGAGGCAGCGCTTGCTCTTCGACCTGCAGCATGCGCCCGCCGGCGATCTCGACGCGCACTCCGGTCGGTTCGTCGGCGGCGCTGGTCTCGAGCACCAGGCGCGACACGCTGCCGATCGACGGCAGCGCCTCGCCTCGGAACCCAAGCGTCGAGACCGACAGCAAGTCGGCCGACGTCGCGCAGCTTGCTGGTGGCATGGCGCTCGAAGGCCAGCAGAGCATCGTCCTGCCCCATGCCGCAGCCGTCGTCGCTGACGCGGACGAGCCGGCGGCCGCCCGCGGCGACCTCCACGCGGAGGCGCACGGCGCCGGCGTCCAGCGAGTTTTCCAACAGCTCCTTGACGACGGAAGCGGGTCGCTCGACGACTTCTCCAGCGGCGATTTGGTTGGCGACCCGGTCAGGCAGTACGCGAATGCGGCCCATTGACTGGCGAGTCTCAGGTTAGCGCAGCGGCGGGGGCGCAAAACCGTAGGTCTCGCGATTTGCGACACAATATAGAGGGGTTAGTGAGCATTCCACGCAAACGCCTGATCGATTCCGAGCGCGACATCCTCGTCAGTGAGGTGCGCAAGGCGCTGGCCGACGCCAAGGATGTCCTCGGGGACTCGCTCGTCGACCGCGATGACGTCGATGCGCTGGCGTCCGCCCAGCAGCAGCTTGACGACCTGTTCTTGATCGTCGTGGTCGGCGAATTCAACGCCGGCAAGAGCGCCTTCATCAACGCGTTGATCGGCGCCGAAGTGCTCGAAGAGGGCGTAACGCCGACGACGACTCGCATCCAGATTCTCACCTTCGGGCCTAAGATCGAGCGCAGCTCGGGCGGCGACGAGATCGAAATCGTCACCGCTCCCGTGGAGTTGCTGCGCGACCTGCACTTGGTCGACACGCCCGGCGCCAACGCCATCGACCGCCGCCACGAGGCGATCACGCGGCACTACGTGCCCCGCGCCGACCTGGTCTTTTTCGTGACCTCCGCCGACCGCCCCTTCACCGAGAGCGAGCGCGCCTTTCTCGAACGGTTGCAGCAGTGGGGCAAGAAGATCATCGTCGTCGTCAACAAGGTCGACATTCTGACCAAGCAGGCCGACTGGGAACGCATCCGCGCCTTCATCGCCGAAAACTTTCGCCGGCTGTTGGGCAGCGACCCCGAGATCTTTGGCGTCTCAGCGCGCCAAGCCCTGGCCGCGAAGCTGGGCGACGACAAGCAGGGGCTGGAGGAGAGTCACTTCCCCGCCCTCGAAGAACACGTGCTCGGGCGCCTCGACGACTCGCAGCGCTTCCAACTCAAACTCCTCAACCCGCTCGGCGTCATCGATAGTCTCTGCGCGCAAGCGGCCGAGGTCGTCAGCAGCCGCCTCGAGGTCATCGAAGGCGACATCGCGAGCATCAAGGAGATTGAAGGACAACTTGAGCTTTATGAGCGTGACATGGAGAAAGGGTTTGAGTTACGCCTCTCCGACGTCGACTTGATCCTGCATCGCTTCGAGTCCAGCGGTCACGCCTTCTTCGATGAGATCATCCGCATCGGACGCGTCTTCGACTTGATGAACAAGCAGCGCGTGAAAGAAGAGTTCGAGCGCCTCGTCGTCGCCGACGCCCCCAAGCGCATCGAGGACAAGGTCGACGAGATCATCGACTGGCTCGTCTCGAGCGACCTGGAGCAATGGAAGGCGCTGCGGGACCACTTCGAGCGGCGCAAGTCCGAGCACAGCGACCGCATCGTGGGGCGGCTCAACTCCGGGTTCGACTACGATCGTACGCGGCTGCTCAACAGCGTCGGCCGCGTCGCCCAGCAGACCCTCGAAACCTACAACGAGTCGACCGAGGCGGGCCGCATGGCCGAGTCCGTGCAGAACGCCGTAGCCAACGCGGCTCTGATCGAGGTGGGCGCGGTCGGCCTGGGCGCGGCGGTGACGCTCGCCGCCACGTCGACGGCCGCTGATGTGACGGGCCTGGTCGCCGCCGGCACGCTTGCGACCATCGGCTTCCTGATCTTGCCTCAAAAGCGCCATCGGGCGAAGAAAGACCTGAACAAGCGCGTGTCGAACCTGCGCAAGCAGCTCAGCGAGGGGCTGCACACCCAGTTCGAAGAAGAGATTCAACGCAGCAAGCGCAAGATCCACGAAACGATCGAACCGTATACTCGCTTCGTACGGGGAGAGCGCGACGCCCTTGTCCGGCGGCGCGATCAGATGAAAGAGCTCCGAGCGGAGATCACCCGACTCAAAAACCGCATCGCATCCGTTGCAGCCGGTTAGGAGCTCGTCGTCCGCATGTTCCGCTTCCTGTTCCTTCTCGCTGTTTTCGCGCCCATCATGTCCGCAGCCGAACCCATCCGCTATACCCTTCGTTTCCCCGCGCCCGAATCGCATTACGTCGACGTCGAGGCGTCCGTGCCTACCGGCGGGCGCGAGCGCGTCGAGATGATGATGGCGGTTTGGACGCCGGGGTCTTACCTGGTCCGCGAATACTCCGGTCACGTCGATTCCGTGGCCGCGTCGGCCGACGGCAACAATCTGGCCGTCGAGAAGATCGCGAAGAATCGCTGGTCGGTTACGATCGGCGGCGCCGCGCGCATCACATTCCGCTACCGCGTGTACGGCCGCGAGATGTCGGTTCGCACCGACTGGATCGAGCAAGACTTTGCTGTGCTGGTCGGCGCGGGAACCTTCATCACCGTGCTCGACGCCGGCGGCCAACCAGCGCCGGTTCCGCACGAATTTCGGCTCGAGCTGCCGCCGAACTGGCCCGACTCGCATAGCGCGTTGCCGCCGGCGCCCGACGGCGCGAAAAACAGCTACGTCGCAAAGGACTTCGACGAGCTGGTCGACTCGGCGATCCTCGCCGGGGACTTGGCGGTGTACGAGTTCGGCGTCGACGGCGTGCCGCACGCGCTGGTCAACCTCGGCGAGGGGGGCGTGTGGGACGGCCCGCGCTCGGCCGCCGACGTCGAAAAGATCGTGCGCCAAGAAATCGAGTTCTGGGGCGTGATTCCCTACGAGCGCTACAGCTTCCTCAACGCCATCACCGAGGCGGGCGGCGGCCTCGAACACAAGAACTCCACGACGTTGATGACGAGCCGCTGGAGGACACGCACGCGCGAGGGCTACCTGCGCTGGCTGCTGCTGGTCAGCCACGAGTTCTTCCACACCTGGAACGTCAAACGCCTCAGGCCGGTCGAGCTCGGGCCGTTCGACTACGAGCACGAAGTCTATACCGGCAGCCTCTGGGTGGCCGAAGGGCTGACGTCGTACTTCGACCCGTTGATCGTCAAGCAGGCCGGCCTGTCGACGCGCGACGAGTATTTGAAGGAGTTGTCCGAGGAGATCGCTCGCCTCGAGACGCGGCCCGGGCGTCTGGAGCAGAGCGCGTCCGCCGCCTCGTACGACGCCTGGATCAAGACCTACCGCCCCGACGCCAACTCGGCCAATACGACCGTCAGCTACTACAACAAAGGCGCGCTCGTCGGCTTCTTGCTTGATGCGAAGATTCGCAAGCTCAGCGGCGGCGCAAAAAGCCTGCGCGACGTGATGCGCTTGGCTTTCGAGCGCTATTCGGGCAGAACAGGGATACACGCAGCAGCAGTTTCGCGCGACCATCTCCGAGGTCGCCGGCAGGGATCTGAGCGCATGGCTCGAGGCGCGCCTCGATGAGACCGGCGGACTCGACTACTCCGAAGCGCTCGATTGGTTCGGCCTGCGCTTCAAGCCCGCCGCTGCGCCGGTCGGAGACGAGGAGCCGGCGGCATGGCTCGGGATGAGCACGGAGGTCTGCGACGGGCTGCTCAGGGTGACCGAAGTGCGGCGCGGGACGCCGGCCTTCGCCGCCGGGGTCAACGTCGATGACGAGATATTGGCGATCGGCGACTACCGCGTGCCGCCGCAAGGCCTCGAAGATCGTCTGAAGGTCTACCGGCCCGGCGACAAGCTTTCCCTGCTGGTCTCGCGACGCGACAAGCTGATGCGGCTCGAGGCCACTGCAGGCCAAAAACCGAACGAAGAGGCTTGGCTGCTCGAAGTCGACCCCGGCGCCTCAGACGAGCAAAAAGCCCATCTCGCCGCCTGGCTCGGCGACTGACGGCTACATGCCGTACTTCTGCAGCCGCCGGTACATCGCGCTGCGGCTCAGGCCCAGGGTCTTGCCCGCCTCGGCCACGTTGCCGTCGGCGCGCTCGATGGCCTTCTTCATCAAGTAGCGCTCGACCTCTTCGAGGCTCATCTCTTCGAGCGTCGGAGCGGCGCCGCCCTTGGATTGCAGCCCCAAGTCGCTCGGCGAGACCTGCTCGCCCTGCGCCATCAGCACCGCGCGCTGCACCACGTGATCGAGCTCGCGCACGTTGCCCGGCCAGGGGTGCCGCAGCAGCGCTTGCATCGCCGCTGGATCGAACCCCGCCAGCTCGCGCCGGTAGCGCCGGGCATGACGTTGCAGGAAGTACGCCGCCAGCGCCGGGATGTCGTCACGGCGCTCGCGCAGCGGCGGCAGTCGAATCTCCACCGTGTTCAACCGAAACAGCAGGTCTTCGCGAAAGCGACCCTCGCCGACTTCGGTGGCCAGGTCCGCGTTGGTGGCCGAAATCATGCGCGCGTCGACTGTCCGCGACTTCGACGAGCCGACGCGCTCCACTTCTCCGGTCTCAATGACCCGCAGCATGCGCGCCTGTTGATTGAGCGAGATGTTGGCGATCTCGTCGAGGAACAACGTTCCCGAGTGGGCCAGCTCGAAGCGGCCCATGCGGTCGGTGTTGGCGCCGGTGAACGAGCCTTTGACGTGGCCGAACATCTCGCTCTCGAACACGCCTTCCGCCAGGCCGCCGACGTTCACCGAGACGAGCGACTTCTGCGAGCGCGGCGAGACGGCGTGCAGCGTCTGCGCGACGACCTCCTTGCCCGTGCCGTGCTCGCCGGTGATCAGCACGTTGGCGTCCGACGGTCCGACGCGGCTGATCAGCTCGAGCACTTGCTGCATCGCGGGAGCCTCGGCGATCAGCGTCGGCAGCGACCGCGCGCCGCGCAGCAGGCTGTTCTCGGCCTCCAGGCGCTCGTGCTTCCGCAGGGCTTGGCCGAGCTCGACCTGGGTGCGGACCACCGCCAGCAGCCGCGCGTTGTCCCACGGCTTTTGAATGAAGTCCCGCGCGCCGCGCCGCATCGCCTCCACCGCCACCTCGACGCTGCCCCAGGCGGTCATCACGATCACCGGCAGGCTCGAGTCGAGCCGCCGGATCTTCTCGAGCAGGTCGAGCCCTTCCTTGCCCGAGGTCGTGTCGCGGGTGTAGTTCAGGTCCATCAGGATCGCGTCGAAGTCTTTCGCTTCGAGGGCCTTGACGGCTTCCCCCGGCGAGTTCACCGACGCGATCTCGAAACCCTCGCCCTTGAGCAGCAGGCGCAGGGCGGTCAACACATCGGCTTGGTCGTCTGCGATGAGAATACGGGCGGACGGCATGTGAGAGGCGTTTCGAGCAACCGACGGGCCAACTGCGATTTGCAGGCCTTTCGGGCCATTTAGGCGCGACACGCCATCCCTATCGTCCCATTATTGGGACGGACCTATCCCCTGCCCGACGCAGCCTCGTTCGGCTGCCAGACGGTCTCGACCGCGCCCAACTCGACGCAAACCCAGCGGCTCCAGACGAATAGCGCGTCGCTGAGTCGGTTCAGATAGCGCACCGCCCAGGGGTCGATCTCCTCCTGGCGGCCGAGCGTAATGACGGTCCGCTCGGCGCGGCGACAGATCGTGCGGCAGGCGTGCAACTCAGTGTTGAGGCGGCAGCCGCCGGGCAGCACGAACGACTTGAGGCGCGGCAGGCCGGCGTTCTTGGCGTCCATGTCGCTCTCGAGCGCGGCTACGTCGGCCTCGGCGACGCGCGGCTGCTGCGGATGAACCGCGTCGGCGTCGGTCGCCAAGATCGACCCCAAATTAAACAGCTCATGCTGGACGCGCAGCAGGGTCCGCGCGAAAGCGCCCATCGCCGGATGCGAGGCCGCCAACTCTTCGGCTGAAGTCCGCGCCAGTCCGATGAAGGCGTTCAGCTCGTCGACATCCCCGTAGGCCGCGACCTTGGGATCGTCTTTGGCGACGCGCCGCCCGTTGACCAGGCTCGTCTGGCCTTTGTCGCCGCCCTTGGTATAGATGCGGTTGAGCGACAGGTTGGGGTCGTTGTAGGTGGTTTCGGCCATAAGCTGCCCTTATCGTAGCGGGGTGCGGGAGTGAGGGATCCGGGGCCGCGGCTTGCTAATATCGAAGGCGTTCGCTCCGCTCAATGAAGGTTCTCAAAGCCGCATCCGCGGGTCTCGCGGAAGTTCGCAGTTTTTTGCCCAAGCTGTGGGGCTTGGCGCGGCAGCTATTCAACGAGATCATGGGGATGGTTTTCCTCTCCTTGGCGGTCTTCTTCACCATCGGCGCGCACGGGCTGGTGCACACTTATCGCGAGCTCGACCGGAGCCCTGACAAGTTCACGACCTTCTTGGTGCTGTCGGGATTCGTGCTGATGTTCACGATGTTCGGGGTGTCATCGTTCATGCGCGCGCGCCGGATTTCGCGAGGCAAGGACTAGCGGCGAGACGGCGCGCCGCGAGTAGCAGCGTCCCCGCCTAGTCCTCCCTGAGGGTGTCCATGGGCTGGACCGAGGCGGCCTGGGCGGCCGGGGCCAAAGCGGCCAATAGCGAGGCGCCCGCCGCCGCCGCGACCGCCATCCCTGCCGTCAGGATGTCGGCGGGCGCTACTCCAAAGAGCACGGACTGCAAATATCGGCTTCCGAACGACGCCAGGGGCAGCCCGACCGCCAATCCCGCCAAGGTCATTCCCAGCGTATGGCGCATCACCCAGGCGAGGATACTCTTCCGATCCGCTCCAACAGCCATGCGGACGCCGATCTCGCGCCTCTGAGTGCGCACCGTGTAGGCGACGACCGCATATAGCCCGACAGCGACGAGCAGGAGCGCGATCGCGCCCACAGCCGTCGACACCGCCGCCAATGCTCGTTCCCGCACCAGAGCCTGCCTCAATCGCTGGCGCATCGTCAATATTCGAATGGGATATTCAACGCCGATTCCCTCCACCCGCTGCTTGACGGCCTCGATCACGCGATCGGTCGGCCCCGCCGAGCGGACCACGAGCGTCAAATAACCGGAAGCCCAGACTTTCCCTCGCTGGGCGCAAGGCACGTAGACCGAGGCCGCATCCGCATCGCGAAAGCCGCGGTAGCCGCGATCCTGCACGACTCCGACGATCCGGCGATTGTGGACGCTGGGTTCGAGACCGAAACCGATCCGCTCGCCCAGCGGGTCGGCGGCGCCGAACAGGTCTCGGGCCAACGTCTCATTGACGATCGCCACATCCTGCCGCCCGGTGCGGTCGCTCCAATCGAAAGGCCGGCCGGCAAGCATCCGAGTCTCGACGGTCCGGAACAGCTCCGGCGACACGCAGCTCGACGTCGCGGTCGCGCTGGGGGCCGCGCGGGGCGACTCCGCCTTCACCGGCCCCGGACTGGGCCACACGTCCATCGGCGCATTACTCGCCACGGCGGCGGATGCCACCCCCGGAATCGCTCGGACCTCTTCGATCAAATCCCGATAGTAGGTGTCGAGGTCTCGGTCGCCATAGCCGCCCGGAACCGGCGCCAAGGCAAACATCGCGACGCCGTCTCGAGCAAAGTCCAAGGGTTGTTCCCGGAGATTCGCCAACGTACGAGTCAACAAGCCAGCCCCGCACAACAGACAGACCGAGAATGCGATTTGCGCGGATATCAGAGTCGCGGCGAGCCGAGATCGACGGCCCGCGATGTTGAGCGCGCCTTCCTTCATCGCCGATAGCGGAGACGTGAAGGCGGCCTGAAGCGCCGGCGCCGCCCCCGCCAGCAGCGCGGCCAGTGCCGCCGTGGCCGCCAAGAAACCGAACAGCCGCAGATCGACACGAAGGTCGAGAGCCAGCCGTCCGGCGTCGCTGTTCCAAAACGAAGCGATGGCCCGGCTCGCAAACATGGAGACCGCCAGGCCCAGCGCAGCGCCTCCGGCGGCCAGCCATAGGGACTCCAACGCCACCTGGCTCAAAACGCGCCCTTTGCTCGCGCCGATCGCCAACCGGACAGCCGTCTCGCGGCGCCTCGAGGTCGCGTGAGCAAGCATCAAATTCGCGATGTTGACTGAGATGATCAGCAGCAGAACCGTGACGATCGCCCCAAGCACGTAAAGCGGATCCGCGAACACCCGCTGGTATCGCGAAGATCCTCGACTTGCCGGCTCGACGCTGATCGTCTGCGACCGAAATCGCGTTTCTCGGTCGCCCACGGCGTCGACGGGAATTGTTTCGTCGAGGATGGAAGGCCAGAGCACGCTCAGCTCGGCACGCGCCTTCTCGATTGATACCCCGTCCTTGAGGCGTCCGTGAATCTCCAGCCAAAGCAAACGTCGCCCGCGCCAATCCACGGCCGGTTCGGCCGAGACATAGCTGTCGAGTGGCACGATCATTTCACATGGCACGCCCGGCTGCAGGCACGTAAACCCCTCAGCCGCGACTCCGACAATCGTATAGGGCCGCCATGAGACTCGAATTGTCTTGCCGATTACCGACGGGTCCGCGCCGAATCGCCTCCTCCAGAAATCATGAGAAAGCGCGACAACCGGCTCGCCGTCATCCTGAGACGTCAAGATGCGGCCGGCCGAGGCGCCCACGCCTAGCGTTTCGAAGACTTGACCGCTTGCGATCAGCCCGCCCACACGCTCGCGCGATCCATCGATCTCCACGGTCATTGCCGGGTAGGCCCAAGCGAACAAGCTCTCGAAGCTGCTTTGGCTGTCACGCAAGCGCTGCCACATGGCGTATGAAAACGGGATCGAATTCGAAACGTCAGGGCGGCTGTTGGTCAGGCGGACAAACCGAGAGGGCTCGCGAATGTCGAGCGGGCGAAACAACAACGCATCGAGCAGCGTGAAAACAGCGCCGGTCGACCCAAGACCGATTGCAAGCATCGCGACAGCGGAGACGCTGAAGAACGGCCTGCGAATCAAGCTGCGCAAGCTTGATGACAAGTCCTGCAGCAACCAAGACATGCTCGACGGCAGTCTACAGCAATCCGGTCAGCGAGTGCGGGGATCGCCGAGCGCCTGCAAGGTCTTCAGCGACTGTTCGAGTTGACGCTCGGCGTCTTCGGAGGCCCTCGCGGCGCGCCGCAAAAGGTTGCGGTAGTCGTGCAGTTGCGACCCCGTCCCCGGGTCCATGTCGCGCAGCGCCAAGTCGAGCGCGTCATTGGCTTGGCGGCGCGCCTCGGATGCGTCGCGGCTGCGGCGGATCGCCTCGGCGACCGCTTGCTCGGCTTGTTGAGCGGCGCGGGTCACTTCGCGCTCCGCGTCTCGTCCCCGATTGCGCGCCTCCTCCGTTTGCTTTTGTGATGCCTTCAGCGCGTCTTGGGCGGACTCGAGATCGCGCCGCGCTTGGCGTTCGGCTTCATTGGCCGCGCGTACGCGTCCCAATGCGGCTTCGACTTCGCGGCGCGCTTCGGCCAGATCTTTCTCGGCCTGCTCCGCGCGCGCAGTCGCCTTGGCGGCGTCGGCCGCGGTCGCCTCCACCTGGTCGGCCGTCTCGAGCAGTTGCGCCCGCAGCCGCTGCGCCTGCTGGTCGGCGGAGTCGGCCTGCTGGGCGGCGGCCCGAGCTTTTGCGGCGGCGTCGGCCGCCTGCTGGGCGACGTTCGAGGCGCGCGCGGCCTGCTTCGCCGCTTCCTGTTCGAGCGCCTGCAGGCGCGTCCGCGCGTCCTCCGCCGACTGCTCGGCCTCGAGCGCGCGAGTCAGGGCTGCATCGCGTTCCAATTGGAACTGGTGCGTATAAAACAGCGCGCCCGCCGCGACCGCGGCAAGCCCGACTGCGACCACTTGGGAAACGGAAACCTTCAAACCGAAGCGTCGTCTTCACCGGCCCCGAACGCCGGCGCCTTGCCGCTCAAGTAAACGGCCAACTGCGAAGACGGAAACCGCAACCCAATATAGAACGGCCCGAACAGCGCGTAAAGAGCGCTCGCCTCATCGAAGCGCATCTCGTAGATGAGTTGCTTGAATACCCCGGGGTCGTCGGCGAACAAATCAACGCCCCACTCCCAGTCGTCAAAACCCATCGAGCCCGAGATGATCTGCTTGACCCTTCCGGCATAACGCCGCCCGATCATGCCGTGGTCGCGCATCATGCGGCCGCGCTCCTGGATCGGCTGGGAATACCAGTTATTGCCGTCCGAGCGCTTCTTGTCCATCGGATAAAAACAGAGATAACGGTGCGGGGGAACCGCTGGAAAAAGTCGCGGCAGCATCGCCTCGCGCTGCTCCGCCAGCTTCTCCTCCTCGGCCTTCACCCACTCTTCCGAGCCCGGCTCGACGCCCTGCTCCATCAACTGCTCGTAGAGCTGGATCGATGAGGCGTAAAGGCCGAGCTCAACGGTCGAAACGTAGGAATGCGACGGCTCGAGATACTCGCTCAAATCAAGGCTCGCAATGGCCAATTCCGCCGCGCTGACGCCCTCGAAATCGCGCCGGAAGTGGACAAACATCAAATCGCCCTTGTGGCCCAATTCGGCGAAAGCCGCGCTGCCGCCGTCGGGATGACGTTCCATCGCGGCCAGCGCCTCGGACGCTTCCTGCGCGATCGTGCGGCGCCGCTCGACCGACAACAGTCGCCACGATCCCCAGCGCACTCGAAACATCTGATGCAGCACCGCGGACCCGTCGAGAGTCAGCGGCATGGCCGGCATTTCATTGTTGCGAGCCTGCGGCTTCTTGGCGCTGCGGCGGGCGGCGGGAGTTTCGGTTCCAGCGGTCATGAGCCTTTCAATTTACCACCGGAGTTTCCGTTTGCCGTCGCGCCGGTGCACTCGTCCGTCCACACTTTGAAGCTCTTGAGCAGGTTCGAACCGAATGTGCTGCTGATGGCCACGTCCGCCGCGTCGCGGCCCCGAGCGATCAGAACCCGCCCGATGCGGGGAATGTTGTTGCGAGAGTCGAAGACATGCCAGCGGCCGCCCAAGTACACCTCGAACCAGGCGGAGAAATCCATGGGGTCGGCGGACGGGGGAACGCCGATGTCCCCGAGATAGCCCGTGCAGTAGCGCGCCGGAATATTCATGCAGCGGCAAAAGGCGACCGCCAGGTGAGCATAGTCACGGCACACGCCAATGCGCTCCTGATAGGCCTCGAGCGCGGTCCTGGTCGCCCGGGCGTGCTGATATCCGAAGCTGATGTGCCCATGGACGTAGTCACAGATCGCTTTGACGCGAGGCCACCCTGGGGGCGTCCGCCCAAACAGGGCCCAAGCGGTTTCGGAAAGGCGGTCCGTTTCGCAGTAGCGGCTGCCCAACAAGAACAGCAGCGTGTCATCGGGCAGCTCCTCGACGGCATGCTGTTCGCTCGAAGGATCGACGGCATCGGGCAGCCCGCTGTCGTTGATGATGCTGTCGGCTGAGATCCGGATTTCGCCCGGCGGCGCGACGATCCGGCTGCACCAGTTGCCGAAACTGTCGCGATAGCCGGTGATCGGGACGGACGGACTAGTGCGGATATGGTCGGGAGTGACGAGATCGGAGACGCGGCTGTAGTGAACGTTTAGCGTCAAGATCATCGGCGTCGGCTGCGGACACTCGTAGATCGCCTCGTATCCGAGTCGAATCTGCATGTTGAAGTCTCTCTTGCGTGAAACGGCACGCTCGGCTGCTCGCTCTCAAGACAGGGAGAATCGAATTGGACCCCGACGACTCGGACCCTTCAATCTTAGCCTTCCAAACCTGTCGGCGTCGCTCGTCCGACCACAACGGAGCACGCTCCCTCGACTGCCATGCATGGACCTCTCGACAGGCCGTCAGGAAGACCGCGAATGGGCGATCCTCGGATCCGACGTTCTGTTACAGGCGGAGAGTTACAGGAACGGTCACAATTGCGCCTGCCCAACCCGCGGCCCTTCTCTCGGCGATGATCAACTCCTCATCCGTTCCTTGGCTTTTGGCGACGACCCGGCCGTCTTCGGACCAAATCGCGCTCTTGCCGGCGGAGGCTTCGCCGCCGGTCACGCCGCTGTAGTTGGCCATCACAACGGCCATCTTGTGCTCGCGAGCATAGCCGGCAAGCAGGCCGGTCTTTCGCGCATAGGCGTCCTCGGTGATCATCACGCCGACGGCGTAGACGTCCGCGCCTGCCGCGGCGGCCTTGGCCGCATGGGACGGATGCGAGGCATCCGCGCAGATCGCCAGCGCCACGCTTGTTTGCTCAATCGTCAATAGAGCACCGCCCGGACCTGACGTGAACACGTGCTCCTCGCTTGCGTGCACATGCTCCTTCGTATAAGTCGATACCGTGCCGTCCGGGCGAAACGCCAGCGCGCCGATATGCAGGGCGCCCGCTTCGCCTGGCAGCGGCCCGCCGGCGACAATCGTCATGCACGCGTCGCGCGCCAACCGTCGCAGCGGGTCCAGCTCGGAGCTATCCGGATGGATGACGTGCTCCCCCGCGAGCTCCAACTCGTAGCCGATCAGCGACAGCTCCGGGAAGACCAGCAACCGGACTCCACGCTCGGCCGCGATCTCGCCGCAGCGCAAGTGCCGCGACACGTTGCCGGGAACGTCCCCGGCGAGCGACGCCGACTGCGCAGCCGCGATGACCAGGCTCACAAGTTTCATCATCCGACAACTCCGGAGCTCCCGCGGCCTTTGCCTTAACATGATTGATCAGAGACGCCGTGCTCAAATTTCTGCTAGCTGTCTTGCTCGCCGGCCTGCTGGCCGTGCCTCTCATCGTCAAGCGCCGCGATCAGCGGGAAGACGAGTTTCAGCCCGTCGCGGCGACTGTGGACGCAGCCCTCTCGCGCTTCGGCTTCCATCTAGACGAGTCGGCTCATGCCTCGGGCCTCGATTTCAAGCACACGGCGCCGACGCTCGACCCCAAGCTCGGGCACTTCATGGAAGTCGTCGCCTCGATGGGAGCGGCCGTATCCGTCGTCGACTACGACCGTGACGGCTGGGAAGACATCTACGCCGTCAGCAGCGGCGAAGGCGGCAAGAACGCCCTCTACCGCAATCGAGGCGACGGCACGTTCCAAGAAATCGCCGAACAGGTCGGACTGGCGGACTTGAACCAGGCGGAGACGGGCGTCTCCATGGGAGGCGTCTGGGGCGACTATGACAACGACGGCTTCGAAGACCTTTTCCTCTACAAATGGGGCAAGCCCGAGCTGTTCCACAACGACGCCGGCAAAAGCTTTACGCCCGTCACCGAAACCGCGTCGCTGCCGCCTTGGGTGAACGCCAACACCGCCGTCTGGTTCGACTACGACCGCGACGGCCTGCTCGATCTATTTATCGGCGGCTACTTCCCCGAGAACGTGAATCTGTGGCATCTCGACACCACGCGGATGATGCCCAATAGCTTCGAATACGCCTCGAACGGCGGGCGCAAGTACCTCTATCACAACCTCGGCGAGGGGCGGTTCGAAGAGGTGTCCGAGCAGCTCGGCATCCAGTCCCGTCGTTGGGCGCTCGCCGCCGTGGCGGCCGACCTGCGCGGCACGGGCTATCCCGACTTGTTCATCGCGAACGACTACGGCGTCTCCGAGCTTTATCTCAACCAAGGAGGCAAGCGCTTTGTCGAAGCGGGCAAGGATTCGGGCGTCGGCTATCGCCCCAAGAGCGGCATGAACGCGTCGGTCGGCGACGTCTTCAACGACGGCCGGCTGTCGATCTACGTCTCGAATATTTCCGAGCAAGGCGTGCTGATGCAGGGGAACAATCTGTGGGTTCCCCTGCCCGACCCCGGCGCCGATCCGTCGAAGGGCGAGGTGCGCTACTCGAACCTGGCCAACGCGATGGGCGTCGAGCTGGGCGGCTGGAGCTTCGGCGCGCAGTTCGGCGATCTCAACAATGACGGCTACCTCGACCTCTACGCCACCAACGGATTTCTCTCGCTCGACCGCGACCGCGACTACTGGTACGACTATTCGAAGATCGCCGGCGGCAACGAGGCCATCATCGCCGACGCCAAGAACTGGCCCTCGCTCGAAAGGCAGAACGCTGTCGGGCTACGAACCGAAACACGTCTGGGTCAACTCCGGCGCCGGCGACTTCACGGAAGTCAGCCGCATGGTCGGCGTGACTGACCTGCTCGACGGCCGGGCTCTCGCGATGGCCGACTTCGGCAACCGCGGCGCCTTGGACGTTGTCGTCGCCAATCAGCGCGGGCCGCTGCTGCTCTACAAGAACACCGTGACTCCCGAGAATCGCTGGATCGAGTTCGAGCTCGAGGGACGGGCCAGCAACCGCAGCGCGATCGGCGCACAGGTGCGGCTGTTCTGGAACGGCAAGCAGCAGCTTCAGGAAGTCTCGGGCGGCAGCGGGTTCAGCGCTCAAAGCGAGCGCCGTCTGCATTTCGGCGTCGGCAAGGCGTCCAAGGTCGATCGCGTCGAGATTCGCTGGCCGTCAGGCCGCACCCAGACCATCGAGTCGCCTCAGCTCGACGAGCTGCATCAAGATCACCGAAGCCGAATGAGCCGCACCGCCGCCGCTGTCAACCAAAAGGCTGTCGCCGCAGGGACTGCAAACTCTTCCCTGGCCGGCCGCTTCTTCAGTCCCCAGAACCGCTACCTCGCGCCGCTGCTGATTACGTCGATTCTGCTCGTCGGTCAGGTGTCGTACGGGTTGCTCGAGAGTTTCTCGAGGACTGCCCTGGCCATCGCCGTCAGCATCGTCTTCGAGGTCGTCCTCGGGCGCATCGTGCGCGGCTCGATTCCGCACCTGGCGAGCGCCTACATTTCGGGCATCAGCGTCGGCATTTTGCTGCGCTCGCCCGAGTTCTGGCCTTATGCGCTTTGCAGCGCAATTGCGATCACGTCCAAGTACGCGATTCGCTGGAAGGGTCAGCACCTTTGGAACCCGTCGAACTTCGCCATTTGCGCCATGCTGCTGCTCGCCCCCGAATACGTCGCGGGCCTGAGCGTGCAGTGGGGCAATAATCTTTGGCCGATTCTGATCGTGTGGCTGCTCGGTATGGCGATCGTCCATCGCGTCGGCCGGCTCCACATTACGCTCACGTACGTCGTCTCGTTCATCGCGTTTGCGCTGGTGAGAGCGGGCGTCACGGGCCAGCCCTTCATCGGCGAAGTCGCGCCGATCACCGGGCCGATGTATCAGCTCTTCATCTTCTTCATGATCACCGACCCCAAGACCACGGTGAAGTCGAAGCGCTGGCAGTCGATCGTCGTATTCCTGGTGGCGCTGGTCGAGATGATCCTGCGCCTCAACGAGGCGATCTACGCCCCGTTCTACGCCCTCGCCATCGTGGGTCCGGCCGCCATGGCCGTCGAGATCTGGGCGACGTCTCGACGGTCGGCAACGAGCTGAATCAACCGCCGACGCTCTGCAAACCAGGGACGCATCCCGGAGCGCCGGCCAGCCGTACCGAGCCGGCTCACTCCTCCAATGCCCGAGTCGCCTCGCCGCGGCACGTATGCTTTCGGTCAGTGGCAGGCCATGATGCCGCGCTTCTCGAAATACCGTTGGTGGTAGTCCTCGGCGGGCCAAAACCGTTCCGCCGGCTCGATTTCCGTCACAATGGGACCAGAGAGTTCCGTTTGCGTTTTTTCTTTGGAAGCTTGCGCGGCGGTCTCTTGCTCGGGACTATGAAAGAAGACCGCGGAGCGGTACTGCGTGCCGACGTCGGGGCCCTGCCGGTTCGGGGTCGTGGGGTCGTGCATTTCCCAGAAAGCGTCGAGCAGCCGCTCGTAGCTCACTTTCTCGGGATCGAAGGTCACCTCGACGGCTTCGGCGTGGCCGCTGCGGCCGCTGCAGACGTCGGGATAGGTCGGCTGTTCGAGGTGTCCGCCCGTGTAGCCGCTGACGGCGTCTTGAACGCCGGGGATTTGACGGAACGCATGCTCGACGCCCCAAAAACAGCCGGCGGCGAAGGTCGCTTTCTCTAGAGCCACTGAACTCGATACCTCCAGATTCTTTTATTGAAGCACGCGGAAGGCCTGCGCTCCGCCCGAGACCGATTTGCGGTCGGGCGGTGAGCGGCAGGCGGAACCCAATATGACTCACGACAACATTCGCAATATCGCCATCGTCGCTCACGTCGACCACGGCAAAACCACGCTCGTCGACGCCATGCTCAAGCAGAGCGGCATCTTCCACGAGCACGAGCGCATCACCGAGCGCGTGATGGACTCGGGCGAGCTGGAGCGCGAACGCGGCATCACGATCCTGTCGAAGATCACCGGCGTGCGCTACGACGGCCGCAAGATCAACATCGTCGACACCCCCGGCCACAGCGATTTCGGCGGCGAGGTCGAGCGTGCCCTCAAGATCGTCGACGGCGTCATGCTGCTGGTCGACGCCAGCGAGGGTCCCCTGCCCCAAACCCGCTACGTGCTGACCAAGGCGCTCGAGCAGCGTCTGCCGCAGATCGTCGTCATCAACAAGATCGACCGTCAAGACGCTCGGCCCCAAGAAGTCCTCAACGAGGTCTACGACTTGTTCATCGACCTCGACGCGACCGAAGAGCAGCTCGACTTCCCCGTGCTCTACGCCAACGCCAGGGACGGCTACGCCAAGACCAACCTCGAAGACGAATCCGACACCCTGCGGCCGCTCTTCGACGCCATCATCGAGCGGTTACCCGGCCCGACCGGCGACCCCGAGGCGACGCTGCAGCTCCAAGTGGCGAACCTCGACTACAGCGAGTACCTCGGGCGCCTGGCCATCGGCCGCGTCTTTCAAGGGACGCTCGACCGCAATGAGCAGGTCGCGGTCTGCAAGCTCGACGGCTCGATGCAGACGACCAAGATCACCAAGCTCTATTCGTTCGAAGGCCTGCAGCGCGTCGAGGAGACGGTCGGCAAGCCCGGCGACTTGCTGGCGATCGCCGGGGTCGAAGGCATCACCATCGGCGAGACGGTCAGCTCGGCCGACGAGCCCAAGCCGCGGCCGATCATCCAGATCGACGAGCCGACGATCGGCATGAACTTTTGCGTCAACACGTCTCCGTTCGCCGGCCGCGAAGGCAAGTTCGTCACCTCCCGCAACCTGCGCGAACGACTCGATAAAGAGCTGCTGACGAATGTGTCGATCAAGGTAGAGTCCACCGACTCGGCCGACGTTTTTCGCGTGATGGGTCGCGGTGAACTGCAGCTCGCCATCTTGGTCGAGACGATGCGACGCGAGGGCTACGAGCTGGCGCTGGGCAAGCCGGAGATCCTCACCCGCAAGGTGGACGGAGTGCTCCAAGAGCCTCTCGAGCATCTCACCGTCGACTGCCCCGAAGAGTTCATGGGCGTCGTCATGGAGCAGCTCGGCTCACGCAAGGCCAAGATGAGCAAGATGGTCAACCACGGCTCGGGGCGCGTGCGGCTGGAGTTCGATATCCCCTCGCGCGGGCTGATCGGCCTACGCAGTCAAATGCTCACCGACACCAAGGGCACGGCGATTCTCAACTCACTGTTCGCCGGCTACATCGACTGGCAGGGCGAAATCCCCGAGCGGCCGACCGGCGTGCTGGTCGCCGACCGCGCCGGCAAGGCTACGGGTTTCGCCCTTTTCAACTTGCAAGAGCGCGGCGAGATGTTCCTGCAGCCGGCGACCGAAGTCTACGAAGGCATGATCGTCGGCGAAAACGCGCGCTCCAACGACCTCAACGTCAACATCGTCAAAGAAAAGAAGCTGACGAACATGCGCGAGTCAAACAAGGACGACGGCATTCGCCTGGTGCCGCCGAAGCTGTTGAACCTCGAGCAAGCCATCGAGTTCATCAACGACGACGAATACGTCGAAGTGACGCCGAAGGCGATCCGCCTGCGCAAGAAGGTGCTGTCTTCGAGCTTCCGCAAGTAGGGTCGGCGGGGCGGCCGCGCCGCACGCTCAACCTGTGCGGCTCATCGTTTGGCCTGCGGGCGGTCGCACGCCTTGGAGCGCCGGTCGCGTCGTCGACCGGGATCGCGAGGTTCAAGGCTCGGAAGAACTTCCAATCCTACTTGGTCGGCTTCACCGCGGGCGCGTCAGCAGTCCCTTGGAGCTACAATTGACCGTCCTCGCGACCCGCTTCGAGCCCAAGTCGCGCGCGAAATTGTGCAAAGAGCGTACATAACCAACCATTCCTCGACAACCGCTTTCGGAGAATCGGTCTGATGCTTCAGTCGACCGGCGAATTCCTCGTCGACTTCTCTCGGAGGTGGGTGCCGGACCCGTTCGTCTTCGCGATCGGCCTGACGCTGTTGACCGCCGCGGCGGCCCTGGCGCTGACGCCCTCCACGCCGACCGACGTGCTCGAAGCTTGGTATCGCGGCTTCTGGATGCTGCTCGAGTTTGGCATGCAGATGGTGCTGATGCTCTCGACCGGCTACGCCATCGCGCTGTCGCCCGTCGCCGGGCGTCTGGTGGACCGCCTCGCCCGGCGCGTCAACACGCCCGTGAAAGTCTATGCGTTGACCGTCGCCGTAGGGGGCGTTCTTGCGCTCGTGAGTTGGGGGTGGATGACGCTCACGGCCGTTTTGGCACGCTCGCTGGCGGAGCGAGTCAAGGGCCTGGATTACCCCTACCTGATCGCCTGTGTCTACCTGTCCGGCGGATCCTGGGTCGCCGGGCTTTCCAGCTCGATCCCGCTGCTGCTCAATACCGATGCGAACTTCCTGATCGAACAGGGCATTCTCGACCGCGTCATCCCCGTGACGAACACGCTGGGCAGCGCGCTCAGCCTCGCTTACCTAGCGTGCTACTTCGCCGTCTTTCCGGCGCTGATGGTTCTGCTACGGCCACGCACGGGCCGGACGCAGGGGATCGGGGACCTGCTGGTCGAAGGCGAGGCCGCAGGCGCGCCGCGGTCGGAGTCGGAACAGCTTAGCCAAGTCTCGACGGCGCCCTCCGACCGGCTCAATCACAGCGTCCTGCTCACGACGGCTGTCTCGATCTGCGGGCTCGCCTATGCGGTCCGCCATTTCGTCCATCGCGGGTTCGACATCGATCTCAACATCATGGTGTTCATCTTCATCATGGTCGGCCTGTTGCTGCACCGGACGCCGGCGGGCTACGTCGCCGCCATGCGGCAAGCCTGCGGCAACGTCTCCGGGATCATCTTTCAATACCCCTTCTATGCCGGGATCATGGGCATCATGATGTTCACCGGGATGGGCGACTTGGCCGCCTCCTGGATGGCCTCGCAGGCGACGCTCGCCAGCCTGCCGGTCATCGCGCAGGCGACGGGTGCGGCCGTCAATTTCGCGATCCCGTCAGCCGGCGGGGAATGGGCCGTGATCGGGCCCGGGTTCGTCGAGACGGCGAAGACGCTGTGCGCGGGTCTGCCCCCGGAAGAGTTCACCCGGTACGTCTCGCGGATCGCCCTTGCGGTCGCCTACGGCGAGACGCAGACCAACCTGCTGCAACCGTTCTTCCTACTCATCGTGTTGCCCGTGATGGGCGCCGGCGTGAGGGTTCAGGCCAGGGACGTGATGGGCTATCTCCCGTTGCCGTTTCTGGTTTTCTTCACGCTCGGTGCGGTGCTGCTGACTTGGATGCCCATGTGAGACCGCGCGCGCAGGGGACAAAGTCAGGGTGTTGCTCCACGATCGTCAGATTGAGTTCAGCTTCGATTCTTCCTCGAAATCCATTCGCGCAGGGCGCGGGATTTTCGGGGTGGTGCTTTGCTAGACTCCGCCCAGCAGTTCCGCCCGGAAATAGGGGCTGGGACCCGTCTAATGAAGGGAGCGTAACTCGTGAATCAGTTGACATGGTTAACCGGCTTCGCCTTGGCTGTCGCGTGCCTGGCCTGCAGCGGACAGGAGACCGCCGCGGCCCCTGCGGAAAAGCAACCCGAGAAGGCCGCCGCGGCGCCCGCGACCTCCGAAGTTGCATCGCGCGGCAGCGTGGCCTTCGCGGTGGACGGCCAAGCGAAGAGCTTCAACTTCGCGCCTGCCCAAAACAACTACTACATGAAACTGGCGAGCTCCATCGTCGCGAAGCCCGCGGCCAGTGCAGCCGAGAAGCTGACGATCACTTTCATGAGCGTCGACCTGAAGAGCGTGGCGTTTCCGGCCGACCTTCCGCCGCGCCGCGATGCGGGCGCGCCCACCAATCCGATGAGCGCGATGGCGACCATCGGGTTCAGCTACATCTCCGAGGATGGCCAAGAGTGGGCCGGACCCGGCAAGCTTCATGTTGAGGCGTTCACTCCCGACGGCGTGGTCGAAGGGACGTTCACCGATGTATCGTTGCCGCACACGGAATCGCAGAAGCCGAACATCGTTCTCACAAACGGAAGCTATCACGTACGCATCGCCTCTCCCTTCTGAGTCGGCCAATCGAAGAGAGGAGCGTGCGGAGGAAGCGTCACGCGGCGGTCGCCTCACAGCTTCGCCGGTCAGCGGAGGCTGAGCGACCGCTTTCGCCGCCGGACCGGCTCATCGCCCTTGGAAGGCGCACAAGCGCCAGGAAGTCCGACGGTCAGGCGAGGGCGTTAGCGCCCCTCGCCGCCAGTGGTGGTCGTGGGACTCGAGAGTCCCCGGTCACCCCGTTCCGCGACGTAGAGAGTCGTGAATTCGCCGCTGTTGACGTTGTAGTAGATGCGCTTGCCGTCGGGGCTAAACACGGGGTGCGGATGGTTCTTTCTCCAAGTATCCGCGCCTTGATCGCCTTGGAATTTGGCGATCATCACCCAGTCGCCGCCGCGGATGTCGCACACCGCGACGCCCCATTCGCCCTTCTTGCCGCCAAACGGCTCGAGGTGCGTGTCGGTGACGAACAGCTTGCCGTCAGGGCTGAAGCCCAAGTGCTGTCCAGGGAACTCGGGGAGGTTGGGAATCTTCGTTTCGGCGCCGGTAATGGCGTCGTCATACACGTTCGGCTTGTTGAGGATCAGACGCGAATCCGCGCTCCACGCGGGATGCCCCCACTCATCGCGGATGAAGTTGAACCTCGACTTCGCGATGTTATAAACCACCAGCATTTGCCGAAAGCTCGCCTGCGGGCTGCGGAAGTTGTCGCTGGTGGGCGTGGCGAGCTTGTAGTAGAGCAGCTCGTGGTTCGGGCTCAGCATCGGGAAAAAGAGCTTGATCTCGCGGTTTCCGAAGATCTTCTCGATCTGCTTCGGAAAGGCTTGCAAGGTCGCCTTGGCGGTGACCAAGGGCGTGGTCTTCCCGGTTACCACGTTGAGCATCTCGAGGTCTCGACGGTCAGCTCCCGTTTTCCAATGCGGCGGATAGATGGGGACCACATCGCTGTCCGCCGGCGTAAAGCCGACCAGCATTCCACGCGCGAGCTCACGGCGCTTTTTGGTCGCCACATCGACTACTTCCACAACCGGCTTGTCGTTCTTGAAGTCGTGAAAAATGACCCGCTGGCCGTTCGACATCCATTGTTGGCAGGCGGCCCGATGCGCATCTTCGGTATGCAGCCCCGTCGCCAACACCTGCTCCTCGCCGGTTTCGCGATTTCGGATGTGAATTTCGCCTTCCGACTGTCCGTCATGAGTTTTGGATGCGTAAAACAGCACCCATTTGCCGTCCGGGCTCTCCGGAGAGGTGTTGAAGTAGCTGTGAATCGTGTGACGTCCGGGGGTCGTCGAAACCGGATGCAGGTCGACGCCGGTTTTCCAGGCTTCGACCGGGCTGTCGGCCCCCACGGCGAGTGCGCCGGAAGCCGCAATGGCGAGTATCAGTCGTAGGAGTTTCATTGGTTTCCTTTCTAGTATGGAGCCCGCTGGTTAGACGAGTCAGACGCAAGCAGAGGCGACGACCGCCAAGGCGGCCGCCGCAAACAGCGCGAGAGTGTCGGATTTGAACACCTCCTCTCTCAGGCGATCAGAACGAGTACTTCAGCGCCAGTTGCAGGATTCGGGGATCCGAAGCGCTCTGAATCTTGCCGAAGTTCGAGCTGTTGAGGTTTGACACTGGACTCGCAAAATTGGTCTTGTTCAGCAGGTTGAAAACTTCGAAGCGAAGCTGGACCTGCTGCGACTCGCGAACCTTGATTTGGCGTGTGATGCCGAGGTCGAACCCAAGGTACGAGGGACCCACCAGCGAGAATGCTCCGGCGTCGCCGAACGTGCCGATTGCGTTGGGAGTGAATGCGGCGGCCGTCAGCCACTGTCGCGTGTCCAGGTCGCGCACGTAGGGATTGCCGACCACGTCGGGCCTGTCCTTTCCTACGCCGGTCAAAGAATTGTCGATCCCGGTTGCCGGCGAGAACCATGTGCCGCTGCGCAATGACAACAGCGGCGCGATCTGCCAACCGCCCAAGATCGCGTTCTTCACAGGTCCGTCGAAGTGCGGCGCCAGCGCCACCATCGACAGGTTGAAGGCATGCCGCAAGTCGAACTCGCAGTTGCCGCGGTCGCCTCCGCGATAGTACGGATTTTGGTAGTTCGGACCTCCGAGCTCGCCGGTGAACGGCCCGTCGCCGATGCAGTGCGAATACGTGTAATTCGTGAGCAGCGTGTAGTTGCGGCTCATCCGCCGGCGCACCGAGAACAGGACTGCGTTGTAGGACGAGTTCGCTCCGTCGTCGCTGTTAGCGATGTTCGAGTAGTATTCGCCGGTACTCGGATCCTGCAGATAAAGCACGCGCCGTTGCGTCGTATTCTGCCGGGTCGAACAGGGGCCGGAGCCGCAGGTTCCCGGAATGAAGACGGCGGGATTTTGTTCGGTCGAGCTCCAAAGGTGCGTGGTCTTATTGCCGAGATACGTCGCTGCGAGCAGCCACTCCCCGACCTGCCGCTGGTAGCTCAGATTCCACTGCTGCATGTAGGTCGAGCGAATGTCGGGCTGAATGTTCGTGTACGAGCCGTTGAGCGGGAACACTTGATCGGACGGCGGCGGGAACGGCGTCGGGAAGGGATTGCCGCCGGAGTAGCCGGCGAAGGGGTCGCCCAGCCCGCCCGCCGGGCTCGGGAGCGTGACGGAGTTGCCCCACGGCGGCCCCTGACCGGGGTGCGTGCCGTAGTTCAGCATCGGCTGGTCGTAGAAGATGCTGTAAGACGAACGAATCGACTGACGTCCGCTGCCGGTCGGATCCCAAACGAACCCGATGCGCGGGGCCAGATTGCCGTACTTCACCTCTCCGAAGCGGCGGCCAACGCCCGGGTCGCCGACGAAGAAGACCCCTGGAGGCGCGTTGGTATAGACCTGACTCCGCTGACCGGCGGCGAAGGCCTCCGGGTCGAAGTGATTCACTCGATCGTACTGGTCGACCGCGGGCAGGAAGGGCTCCCAGCGTAAGCCGAAGTGCAGATCGAGGGAGCCGAACTGAATGTTGTCCTGGGCGTAGAGGCCGACATAGTTCTGGCGCTGGTTCGTCGCCGCGGTGTTGCCCTGCGTGAACGAGCTGGCGTGCCCGAGCATGAAATCGACAAGTGCGTCGCCGGAGCCTTGGCCGTTGAAGCTCCAAGTGCCGTTGTTCAGGTAGACGTTCGCATAGTCGAGGTTGTTGTGAATGTAATTACCGCCGAACGAGAGGTGATGACGTCCGCGAATCACATCCAAGTCATCGGCGAACTGCAGCGTTTGGGTCGTGTACTCGGCGGGGGAGCAACTGCCGCAGCCGATGCCGAAAAAGCCGCTCACGCCTATCGCCAGGTAGTTGGGCACGGGCGAGTAGACGTTAATCCCGACATCGGCCGGATTGATATTGTCGTCCGTCGGGCCGCGGTTAACGGCCATCCTGGTGAACGAAACGCGAGCGGAGTTCAACGTTGTCGGCGAGATCGTGAAATTTTCCCCCAGCACGAGCGAGCGGCTCTTGTCGTTGAGTCCCGCTCGGGTCGTGTTCAGCACGTTGTTCTCGAACGCCGGGGGCGGGTTGTTCAAATCCGCGAAGAAATATCGCCCGAACACCGTGTGCTTCGACCCGGGATTCCAGTCGACACGTCCCAGGTACTGATTCTCGCCCTGCGGGCTCGCTATGCCGTAGACGGTGCGGCCGCAAGGGTCGCTGGTCTCGGGAAGGTAGTCGAGCAGCGCCACCGCTTGCGGACTAAACATGGCGGGGTTGACGAAGGAGTTGGGAAACGGCTCGCCGGTGTCGGGATTGACGATCTTGCGCGGCTTGCCGCTCGACTGGCATGCGCCGGACACGAGTTGGCTGAAGTCGCCGCTCGCCGCCGCCGCCGTCGGGATGAAGCTGATCGTCTGCGGCGGAGCCGTGCGAACGCGGGTTCCTTGGTACCCGAAGAAGAAAAACAATTGGTCCTTGAGGACGGGGCCGCCGATCGTGCCGCCGAATTGATTCCTCTTCAACGAGTCGTGCTCCTTCGCGAAGTAGTTCCGCGCGTTCAGGTTGCCGTTGCGCACGAACTCAAATAAGTTTCCGTGAAAGCCGTTTGTGCCTGATTTGGTCACCACATTCACGACGCCGCCCGGGTGCAAGCCGTACCGCGCCGGCAGACCGCTTGTCTGCACGCTGAATTCTTGAATGGCGTCGGGAAAGGGAAACGGGAGATTGACGTTTGCGTACGGGTGGTTATTGTCTCCGCCGTCCATTAGATAGTTGGTCCAGTTGCCTTGGCCGCCGGCCACTGAAATGGAAGCCGAGCCTTGAATCTCGCCCGCTCCGTACGTCTTACTCCCCACGAAGTGAGGAGCTGGAGCGCTGCCTCCCGACAAAAGGATGAGCGACGTCGCCTGACGACCGTTGAGCGGCATCTCGATGAGCCGCTGCTGATCGATCGTTTCAGAAACCGAAGTGTCGTGCGATTCAACCATGGCCGCGCCGGCGACCACTTCGATCTGTTGGCTTACCGAGCCGACCTGCAGGGCGACGTTCACCGTCGTGTTGGCCCCTACCGTCAGGACGATGCCGCGTTGCACGTAGCTCGAAAAACCGTCGCTCGTGACTTCCACCGTATAGGGACCGACGGGCAGACTCGGGACGACGTAGGTCCCGCTGGCATTGGTCGTTGTGGTGCGAGAAAAACCGGTTTCGGTCTGCGTGACCTTCACCGTGGCGCCCGGAATACTCAGGCCGCTTGGATCAGAGATGACTCCCGAGAGTTGTGCGTTGGAAACCGCTTGACCGACGACCGGCGTCGGGTTCAGGGCGATCGCAAACGCCAAAACGATTCCAGCCAGGGAAAGTCTTACATCATGGTTGAACATACCCACTCTCCTAGCTCTTTCTCTGCGCAGACCCGATCGACAACACAGCATGTTTGCGAGACAAGATCCCGCCGGGGACATCCGCGTCAGGGATACTCGCACATGAGCGGTCATATTGTCAAACCAATCGATGTCGGGATCCATACCATGATCGATTGGGGTCGGCGACACAGAGATCGGACCGTACTGGCGAGCGTGGGTGTGAAATGTTACGGACCGCCTCAGAGCAGAAACCGGTGACTGTGCGGCCTTCCAGGTCGGTGAGTCTGAAGTCGCGGCCCATGAAGAAGCCTGACGATTGAAATCGTGGGCTATTGCTCTCTGATTCTCAGCGGCTGCGGCCGGCGAGATGGAGCTCGGCGGCGAGTTGCTCGAGGCGCTTGGCTTGTTCGCTTTTGTGCTCGCGCAGTCGGCGTTTGCGCAGACGTTCGAGGATCTCGACGTTGCGAGATTGCTGGACGAGCTTGCGGCGCAGCTCGACGGACTGCGCTTCCAGGCGGCGCGCCTCTTCGGCCGCCGTCATCGCATGGAGCGCCAGGCGGTCACGCCAGGCGTCGGCCTCGCGCAGGTCGCGTCCCGTGAGTGCGGCGCCGGCGGCTAGGCGCTTGAGCGTTTGTTGCGACTCGGCCTGGCACGCGGCGGCGCGGTCGAGCGCTTCGCGGCGGCGCCATTGGAGCCGGCGCAACTCTTCCTCGGTCGCCTCGAGCCGCTTGCGGCGCCATTCGAGCAGCGCCTGCGGGGTGAACCGGAAGCGCTTCATACCCGCGCCGCCAGGCCTTCCAGACTCTTGAGCGTTTCTTCGAGGGGCGCCGCTTTCGACAGGTCTTGGCGCAGGAAGGCTTCGAGGTCGCTGCGCGCCTCCACCGCCGCATCGAGCCGCGCGTTCGATCCGGCGGCGTAAGCGCCCAGGTTGATCAGGTCTTCCGAGCGACGATAGGCGGCCATGGCGTCGCGCAGCCGCGCGGCCCACTCGAGCTGGATCGGCCTGGAAACTTCTCTCGAGAGGCGACTGACGCTCTCGAGCACGTCGATCGCCGGGTAGTGGTTCGATGAGGCGAGCTCGCGCGATAGCACGATATGACCGTCCAGCAGCGCGCGCGCCGCGTCGGCGATCGGTTCGTCCATGTCGTCGCCTTCGACGAGCACGGTATAGAGAGCAGTGACGGACCCGGCGGCGAAGTTCCCCGCCCTCTCGAATACACGCGGCAGCATCTGGAAGACCGACGGCGTGTAGCCTTTTTGGCTCGGCGGCTCGCCGGTCGCGAGTCCGATCTCGCGCTGCGCCATCGCCAGCCGCGTGACCGAATCCATGATGAGCAGCACGTCGCGGCCGCTCGCGCGGAACGAATCGGCGACGGCCGCGGCCAGGAACGCGGCGCGGACGCGAGCCGGGGCCGGACGGTCCGAGGTGGCGACGACGATCACCGAGCGGCGCATCGCCGCCTCTCCCAGAACATCTTCGAGAAAGGCGCGCACCTCGCGGTTGCGCTCTCCCACCAGGGCGATGACGTTGACGTCGGCCACGCTGGCGCGCGCCATGGCGCCGAGCAGCGTGCTCTTGCCCACGCCCGAACCGCCGAAGATGCCGACGCGCTGGCCCTTGCCGCACGGCAGCAGCGCATCGATCACGCGGACGCCGGTGACGAATTGCTCGCGAATCGGCGTGCGGTCGAGCGGACCGGGAGGGTCGCCGTACAAGCGCACGCTCGAGGCCGTCCGCAGCGGACCTTGGTCGTCGAGCGGCCGTCCGAAGGCGTCGATCACGCGTCCCAGCAGTTCGTCGCCGGCCGGCGCCAGGCTCGCTCCGAGTCGCAGGGTGACGGCGGCTCCGGGGCGGATGCCGTCCATCTCGTCGAGCGGCATCAGCAACGTGCGACCGTCGCGAAAGCCGACCACTTGCGCTCGCAATCTCGAATCCCCGTTGTCGATCTCACACAGGTCGCCGAGCGACGCCGGCGGACCGTGCGACTCGACCAGCAGCCCGACGCAGTCCGTCACCACGCCCTGCGAGCGTACGGTCGGCAACCCGTCGACGCGGGCGGCAAGTTCGCGCAGCGAGGGTTTGAGCGATTCGGCTGAAGGCGGCCTCATGCGTCCGCCAGTCCCGTCTCGATTTCTTCGAGTTGCGCTTCTATGCGAGCGTCGAAGCGACCTCGTTTGGTCTCGAAGACAGCCCCGCCCGTGGAAATCTCGCTCGACGCAACGACTTCGGCGGCATCGCCAACGTGCTCCCGAATAATCTCTAAATCATGTGGATTGACAAGGATACGCTCTACTTCTGAAGCGCTGCATTCATCCAGACAGGCGCGCACGATGCCCGCCGCCGCCGTCGGGTTGAGCGACAGCTCGCGGCGCACCACTCGTCGCGCGACCGCGAACGCCAAGTCCACGACCTCGCGCTGCGCTTCCTCGCGCAAGCGCCGCTTGTACCCGAGCACGTGTCCGACGGCCGACTCGATGGTCGCCAGCTTCGCCTCGAATTCGGCCGCGGCGCCGCGGCGGCCTTGCTCGCGCCCCGCGGCGACGCCTTCGTCATAGGCTCGCAGGCGAAGCGCCTCAACGTCCGGCAAAGGCGCGGCGGGTTCGCGCGCCGCCGGCGACTTCGGCGCGGACACATCCCGCAATTCAACCGCATGCAACCCGCCGCTCGGCTCGATGCCCGTCTGTTCGAGTCTCCACGGCAGCGCCCGCTTGGATTGGTCGCCCCGCAGCACCTTAGACAACGTATTGCTCGCCCACAGCACCCTTGAGACTCAACACCCCCTCGGATTCAAGCTGACGAACGACCCCGATGATTTCCTGCTGCGCCGTTTCGACCTCGCGGATCTTGACCGGGCCCATCGCCTCCATGTCTTCGCGCAGCATGTTGCCGCCGCGCTCCGACATGTTGTTGAAAAAGTGCTCCTGCAGCTTCTCGCTCGTGCCCTTCAAGGCAACCGTCAACACCTTCTTATCGACACGCGAGAGCGCTTCCCGCATGCCGAACGTGTCGATCAGCCGCATGTCTTCGAACACGAACATCAAGTTGCGGATCGACTGGCCAAGGTCGCCGTCGTGCTCTTCGATTTGGTCGAGCAACTCCTGCCCCGAGTTCGCTTCCAGGCGGTTGAACATTTCCGCCACGGCCGGCACGCCGCCGAACGACTGACGCGTCACATGGCCGAGTGCGTTGAGACGCTGCTCGAGGATCTGCGCGATGCGGCGCACCACGTCCGGGGAGATCTGCTCAAGCTTAGCCATGCGCATCGAAACGTCGGCCCGCACATCCGACGGCAAGGCCATGAGCATCGCGGCGGCGGCGCCGCTCTCGAGGTGCGACAGCACCAGCGCGATCGTCTGCGGGTGCTCCCCCTGAATGAACTTCGCGACCTGCTGCGGGTCGGTCTTTTGCAGCGTCTGAAAGGTCGGAATCTCGCCGCCCAGGCTGCGCATCAAGCGTTCGACGATGGTCTTGGCGCGGTCGGGGCCGAAGGCGCTATTGAGTATGCGCTTGGCGTATTCGAGTCCGCCCGCCGAGAGCTGCTTCTGCGCCATCTCCATCTCGTGGAATTCCGACAGCACCTTTTCAGCCTGCTTGGCGCCGACGTTGTCGAGGCGCGAAATCTCTCGGCTGAGCCGTTGGACGTCTTCGTCGGGGAGAAAGCGGAAGACCTTGGCGGCCACCTCGTCGCCCAGCGCGACCATGGCGATAGCGGCCTTGCGAACGCCTGCCAGCATGACGTCATTGCTCGATGGGTCGTTAATCATCCTCGTGAATCCAGGCGCGAATCAACCGCGCGAAGCGATCGGGGTTGTCGACGGCCACTTCTTCGAGGTGCTTTTTGAACACGACGGTTTTGCTCGTCTGGCCGGCCGACAGCTTCAGGCCCTGCAGCAGCCGTTCTTCCTCGGCCTTGCGGCGCTCCTGTTCCTCTTGCGCTTGCTCTTCGAGCAGCTTGCGCTCGCGCTCGCTTTCCAGAGCCTTGCGCCGCTCCTCGATCACCGTCGCCATGCGCCGCCGCCGTCTCCACCAGGCCACCGCCGCCGCCAGCAGCACCGCGCCGGCGACCCCGGCGATGAACCGCAGGCGATACTTTTTGAACCACTCCACGGTGAACAACTCATCGGCCGGATCCGGCGCCTCCGCGGGCAGTTCGGGCAGCGCTTCAAGCATCGAGAACGGCATGCTTTCGACCGTGACCGTGTCGCCGCGGTCGAGCCGCGCTCCCGCCGCGGCGATCACCAGATTGCGGATCGTCGTCAGCTCTTCCGGCTCGCGCGCTTGGCGCACGAATTTGCGCTCCGCGGAGTCGACCTCGACGCGGTAATCGACGAGCACCGCGATCGACATGCGCTCCACGCCGCCGCGCGCGATCTGCATGTGCGTGACCGTGCGGCTCGACTGGTAGTTGGTCGTCTCGGAGGTGCGCGTGAGACCCTGACGGCGCTCGGTCGCAATCTCCGGAGCGCGCGGCAGGTTGGAGTCGGTTCCCGGCGGTCCGGCGGGCACGGCCGCGTCGGCGTTCTCCTGCATGCGCTGCTGGTTGACGACCACCGGCGCCGGATCGATGTTTTCTTCGGTTCTCTCGCCGGCGTCCCAGTCGACATTGACGTCGACGTTCGCGCGCACGCCGCCGGGACCGAGCCGCGGCTCGAGCGTCTGCACGATCTTGCGCACCGCCTCCTGCTCGAGCGAGCGCTTGAATTCGAGCTGCTTGTCCGACAGATCCTCCGAACCGAAGCGCTGTGCGAACAAGCGCCCCGACTGGTCCATCACGACCACTCGGCTCGGATCGAGCCCCTCGACCGCGCTCGCCACCAGGTAAGAAACCGCGCGCGTCTGGTCCTTGGTCAGCTCCCTGCCCGGATGCAGCCCCACGATCACCGAGGCCTTGGCGGGCTGCTCGTCGTCGAGAAAAACCGAGCGCTTGGGCAAGGTCAAATGCACGCGTGCGGTCGAGACTTCGGCCAGCGACGACACCGACCGTTCCAGCTCGCCTTCGAGCGCCCGTTGAAAGTTGACTTGCTCGGCGAATTCGGTGGCCCCGAAATTCGATTGGTCAAACAGCTCGAACCCCAGCCGCCCGCTCTGCGGCAAACCTTCGGCGGCCAGTTGCAGTCGCACGCCGTCGACCCGCTCGGCCGGAACCAGCACGACCCCGCCGCCCGCGCTCAGCTTGTACGGGACTTCCAAGGCTTGCAGGCGCGCGACGATGCGCCCCGCCTCGGCTTGGTCGAGCTCGGAGTAGAGCGGGCGATACTCGCGGTTGTTGGCTCGCCACACCGTCAACCCGATGCCGCCGAGCGCGGCCAGGCCGACGCCGATCAGCGCCGCTTTGCCGCGGGCGTTGAGGCTCTCCCAGAAAGCCGCGAGCTGGCCCGCCAGCTTCTTGAGATTCGCGAAAAACTCGTTCATGGGCTGTGCAATCGGCGCAACCGGCGCCGCTCGGCGCAGGCCGTCACACCTGCATGCGCATCACTTCTTGGTAGGCCTCGACCGCCTTGTTGCGGATGCTCATCATCAGCTCGAACGCCAGGCTCGCCTGCTCGCCCGCAAGCACCACGCGGTGCAGCTCCACCGGTTCGCCCGCCAGCAGCTTGCGGGTCTGCTCGTCGGCGTCGTGCTCGAGCGCGGTGAGCCTCTCGATGCCGTCTTTGACGAGGTCGGCGAAGGCGCCCGGCTTGCTCGCGCCGCCTTTGGCGCTTGCCAAACCGAGGTCGGGCGCGGTGATGCGACTGAATTTGACGGCCTCCATCGCGGTAAGCGGGCTCATCGGCGTCAGCGGGCGACCTCGATCGTCTGGTTGATCATCTGCTTCACGGCTTCCATCACGGCCAAGTTCGCCTGGTACGAGCGCACCGACGCCGTCAGGTCCACCATGTCCTCTATCGGATTGAATGAGGGGTAAAGGACATAGCCGTCCGGTCCGGCGTCGGGGTGATCGGGCTGATAGCGGCGGTCGGGCGGAGAGGGGTCGACGCTGACGCGCGCCACGCGCACGCCCGCCGCCGCCTCACCGTCGAATCGCAAGCGAGCATTGCGAAACGCGTCGCCGAACACCGACCCCGGCTCGACCGTTTCGAACACGACGCGTTTGCGGCGGTAGGGGCCGCCCGCGGGCGTGCGCGTGGTCTCGGAATTGGCGATGTTTTCGGCCAAGGCCTCGACGCGGCGGCGCTGCGCCGACAGCCCCGAGGCGCTGACGTCCAGCGCGCCGTAGAGATTCATTGCAGCCTCCCTTCGTGGATCGCGTTCCGTACGGTGCGGATCTCGCCGCGCAACATCTGCAAGGCGTGCGAGAAGCGGATCGCCGTCTCGGAAACCTGTTCGAGCTCCCGTTCGATGATCACGTCGTTGCCGTCGTTCTTCACCGGCAGACCGCCGACCTCCTCGACCGCCGGCGGCGCCGCTGACCGGGCGCTGTCGGGGTTGTCGAGGGCGCCGCGCAGCGCAGCGGCGAAGTCGAAGCCGCGCGTACGGTAGCCGGGCGTGTCGACGTTGGCGACGTTCATGGCGGTCACGCGCTGCTGCATGGCGAGCAGATCCAGATAGCGGCCAATCAGTTCAGTCTGGGCTCCTAACATCGTTTGTCTCCTTTAGGCGGCCGCGCCGGCCGAGGCCTTCTCCTCGAGCGCCTTCCAGCGCGCCGCGAGCGTGGTGCGCTTGATGCGCAACAGGTCCGCCGCCTTCTTCTTGTTGCCCTTCGCCATCTCGAGCGCCTGCTCGATCAAATCGCGTTCGAGCGTCGCGATCACGGAGTCGAAGTCGAGCCCATGAGCGGGAATCTTGACCTCGAGCCCGCTCGCGGCGAGCGGCTGGGTCAGCGGTTCGAGCGGCAGCGGGAAGTCGCTCGGCCGCAGCAGCTCGCGCTCGCCGCTGAGCGCGACGGCGCTTTCGACGGCGTTCTCGAGCTGGCGCACATTACCGGGCCACGAATAGCTCATCAGGCGCGACAGCGCCTCATGGCTGACGCGCTTGCGGCGCACCTGCTCGCGGTCACAGATGCGGCCAAGCAAATGCTCCGCCAACGCGGGTAGATCTTCGCTGCGCTCGGCGAGACTCGGCAGCGGCAGAGGCACCACATTGAGCCGGTAGTAGAGGTCTTCGCGGAACTCGCCGCGCTGGACCATTCGCCGCAGATCGCAATTCGTCGCCGCGACCACGCGTACGTCGACGCTGACCGTCTCCGAGCTGCCCACCCGCTGAAATTCGCGCTCCTGCAGCGCTCGCAACAGCTTTGATTGCATCTCGAGCGGCAGCTCGCCCACTTCGTCGAGAAATAAAGTCCCGGTGTGCGCCTGCTCGAAACGCCCGATGCGATTCGCCGCGGCCCCGGTGAAGGCGCCCCGCACATGCCCGAAGAACTCCGACTCCATCAGGTGCGCGGGAACCGCGCCGCAGTTGACGGCCACGAACGGCCTGCTCGCGCGCGGCGAGCCGCGGTGGACAGCGCGCGCCGCCAGCTCCTTGCCCGATCCGGTCGGGCCGGTGATCAAGACCGTGCAGCGGCGCGGCGCGATCAGATGCAGCGTCTCGACCACCTCACGCATCGGCGGACTCGCGCCCACCAAGTCGGCGAACAGGTCGGCGGGAGCGACGGCCCGGCCAACGCGGTCCTCGCAATCGCGCAGCGCGATTTCGATGCGCTCTGAAGCCCAATCCGGGTCCGCGGCGAAGCGCTCGGCGTCCAGGCAGTCGGCCACGCCGATGCGGCCGAGCCGCGCCGACCACCCCGGATTCTCAAAACGGTCGAGCGCCAGCACGGCCAACAGCGGGTCGATGCGCAAAACCCGCTCCGCTAATTCCTCCGAGCTGATCGATGGGTCCAATCGCGGTCCGATCAACAGGACGCCGTAGCCGTCGCGCCCTTCCGAGCGCCCCTCCAGCACGCGCAGGCACTCGCCCGGATGCTCGGCCGCTTCAAAGCGGGGCGCCCATTCCGGACGAGATCGCAACAATCCGCTCAAAGTCTCGGCGCCACAGCCGATATGCAAGATGCGAGTTTTTGATTTCATCCCGATGCACTAGTCACATCGGATGATGCGGCGGTTCGTGATATCCGACGATCGTCGACGCACGCCTATTCCTCGGCGGCTCTACGAGTCTTAGGCGCCCTCCGGATTCCGCCGTTTACACAGTTCGCGGCGCAAGATTTTGCGCGGGAAACCGCGCCGGTTCGCTGTGGCTGCGAAAAGCCTGCTACTGCGGCTGATACACAAGGTCCCCTACGCTAATCCAACCGACAACTTCCAAAGCATTTTTGCCGCCGGTGTCCAGGTGCGAGTCATACCGCTCGACCGCGACCGTGCCATGCACGTGCAGGATGAGCGACGTCGTACTGTTCGTCGGCAGAGGCACGGGGCTCGAGAGGGGCATCTCCCTGCTCTCGTGCCAGGAGCTGTCCGGCCCGGCCTTCTCCTGGCCCTTGAGCACGACCGCGGTCAGAAATTCCTTTCCTTTGGTCTTGGTTTTCAAGACCTTGAACCCAACATCGTCCAACAACTGATAGCCGTTCGCTGCGTACCCGGTAACGCTCCCGTTTTCATCCACGACAGGTTCGTAGAGCGTGACGATCCCGCAGGGGTTTCCATCCCCTTCGTCCGGCATTTGAACCGCGAAGTTGCCGCCTCCGCCGGGAGTGTCGCCGAGACAATTTACCTCGCCCGGCGCGTATAGATTGTCCGGAGCGATGTCGCCCGGCCAAACCCCGACCGCCGAGTCGTTGAGCACATAGACGTCGTAATTGTTCTCGTTGGCGCCGCCGCTGTCGCCATTGCCGCCTTTCGCGGCGTAGGACAGCGAGGGTGTGGAACTCACGAACACAGCGGTCGCGAGCAGGCCGACGAATCCGGCGACGTAGCCGGCCGACGCACGGGACAGAAACGAAGATTTCATCACGCTTCTCCTTAAAGGCCCCGGGACGTTGTCAACCGGGAATGCGACAGATTCTACGGGCGCGCCTGGGCGGCTTCAAGAGGCGTGATTGCGACCTTGTAACTGTCTGAAACTACGTCCTTTAACGCGAGATATGATCACAGGAGCCGAACCCGGCGGCCCCGCCCCTCGCTTCGGAGCCGGAGGGAACTCGGGGGCGCGCCGAGCCCGGCCATCCCTCAAATAATTTGGAAGCCCGGGTTATCCTATTCGTAGGGGGCGGAACGCCCGCCCTCCAATTCCCAAAGATGCCGAAGTCCAGCCAAGCCGCCCGGCGCGGACGCGCCCTCGTGCGCCTTCGTCGATCCGCCGCCGCGCGCGGTCAGCCGTTGGCAGTCAGCCGTCAGCGGATTGGCGGCTTTCCGGCGAAAAATGGCAGTTTTTTGGCAGGTTTCTGGCAGTTTTCTGGCAGTATGGGGGCAAAATAGAGGCTCATTGCAGCGACAAGGGACAAGTTCTTCCGCGTCACTCCTAGGCATATCAAGGGTTTACGCGCCCTCGCCGAGCACGGGACGTTCAAAACAGCGGCCGCGGCCTTCGGCGTCCGCCGCTTTTATTCCTCGCGCTTGCCGATCGCGATCAAGTCCGTATCGCTGCGGACGAACAATTTGCCGTCCGCTATGGCCGGCGAGGCGATGAAATGCTCGCTGAGCTTGTTGCGCGCCAGCACTTCGGGCGCCCGGCCCGCCCGCAGCACCAGCGCCTCGCCGCTCTCGCTGAACAGGTAGACCTTGCCGTCGGCCGCCACCGGCGTCGCGCTGTAGACGCCGCCCATCCGCTGCTGCCAGACGCGCTCGCCGGTTTCGGCGTCGACGCAAGTGACGATGCCAAGCCCGTTGGCCATGTAGATCAGCCCCTGGTACTGGATCAGCGACGAGACATAGGGCGCGCCGGTGTCGACGCGCCAATTGACGTGCGTGTCGCGGATGTCGCCCTTGCCGCCGGTCTTGAGCGCCATGTAGGGGCCGCTGCGGTAGCCCCGCGTCATGTAAACGACGCCGTTGTTGGAGACGGGCGCCGGAATCGGAAAGCGGTTCGCCTCGGTGAATCGCCACAGCCTCTCGCCGGTCGCGGCGTCGTAGCTCTCGACGCCCTCGCTGCAATTGACCACAATCTCCGGACCGTTCGGCCCCTCGACCACCGCCGGAGTCGAATACGAGATCGCCTTCGTGTCGCGGTCGGTCTTCCAGACCTCGTCGCCCGTCCGTTTGTCGAGCGCCAGCAGATAAGAGGCGCTGTCGTGGAAGCAGAGCAGAATCAGCAAGTCGTCATGCAGCGCCGGCGAGCTGCCGTGCCCCCAACCGATATCGAACACGGCATAGTCTTGCCCGAGGTGGCGCCGCCAGACGGCCTTGCCGTCCATGTCGAGCGCCGCGAGCTGTCCGGTGCTGAACCAGGCGTAGACGCGTTCGCCGTCGGTGACCGGGCTGGGCGCGGCCATGTTGCTCTTTTGATGCACCTCCGGCAGCGGCCCTTCAGCCTGCATCTCGTGCTCCCAGAGCAACTTGCCGTCACCGGCGCCGAGGGCCGCCACCACGAATGTCGCGCTCGCATCGCCGTCGCTTTCCGGCCGCGAGCCGCCCAGCGGGACCTCCCCGGCCGACAGCGGGTCGCCTCCCTGTACCAGCGACGGGTGACGGCCCGGCCGCATGGTCCCGCGCCCGATTTGGTAGGTGACGAACACGCGCTCGCCCCAAACGATCGGCGACGAGACGCCCATGCCGCGCAGCCGCGTCTTCCAGGCGATGTTCGAGCTGTCGCTCCATTCAATGGGGACGCCTGTCTCGGCGGAGACGCTCGTGCCGGCAGGCCCGCGCCAAGCAGGCCAGTTCTCGGCGCCGAGGGTCGCGACGGAAATCACCAGTAAGACGAAGAGGGTCGGGATCAATCGCATGTTGGAGGCTCCTCAGTCAATCGGACGTAGCTTCTGGCGCATCAGTCTACAAAGCGTTCGAGTTGCGGGCAAATGCCGCGGACGCTCCGTTGAAGCCGGAGCGGCGCCGCTGTCGCCGCTCGCGCTTAGCGCAGGTCGCGGCGCAACGTCATGCCGCCGTCCGCTGTGAGGACTTGGCCGGTGACGTAGTTGTCGGGCTCGAGAAAAAAGCGCACGGCCCGCGCGATGTCTTCGGCGCGGCCGAAACGCGGCACGACCTTGTTCGCGACGAACGGGTCGTACTTGCCGCTGCGCAGGCTGGCCTGCGCCATGCCGGCCATGGTTGCGCCGGGCGCCACGACGTTCACGCGAATGTTCGCCGCGCCGCCGACCTCTTTCGCCAACACTTTCGCCGCCTGCACGAGCGCGGCCTTCGCGGCGCCGTAGGCCGTCGAGCCTTCAAACGGATAGCCGCTCTGCATGCTGGCGAACAGCACGATCGAGCCGGGCGTCCCGGCGCTTTGCATGCGTTCCGCGGCGGCGCGGGCCAACAGAACCGGCGCAAGATAGTTCACCTCGACCGACAACCGCAGGGTCTGCTCGTCGGCGCCGCGGGCGGGATCCCCGACGAATACGGCCAGGCCGTAGAGGTCTTCCGCGGCGTCGAGCAAAGCCGTGCGGCCGGCTTCGGTCGTGATGTCTGCGGGAACGGCGTGGGCGTCGGGAGCGCCGCGCGCCAGAGCCGCCTCGACCAGAGCGCGGCTGCGGTCGGATTCGGCGCGGCAGCCGATCGTCAGACGTGCGCCTTCTGAAGCGAGCAGGCAGGCGCTCGCAGCGCCCAGGCCGCCGGTCCCGCCGGCAAGCGCGATCATGCGCCCTGCGAGCGGGCGCTGGGGGAAGTCGAATTCGAAACGCTCGTAGGCCGCGGCGACGCTCTCGGGGAAAAACTCGGAACCCATGCGCTCTACGTTGGCCTCGCATGCGGAATGACGTCAAGCGACGCGGCGCGATAACCCACGACGACAATCGCCAGCCAGGCGCCGAGAATCTCGCTGTCGCCGAGCGTCAGGTCGAAGCAGCCCGTCATCATCACGCCCAAGGTCGCCGCGACCACGCCATGCAACAGGAAGCGGCGCTCGCTGCGTCCCGGCGCAAGCCGTCGCAGGGCGGCCGTCCAGTCCATGAGGACCTTGCCGAGCAGCCACAACAGGGCGGCCAGCGCGGGCAGGCCGCGTTCGGCGGCGTAGTGAATGTACATGTTGTGCAGGTGGCCGTAGTAGGCGTCAGGCAACTCCGTAACGTCCTCGGGCTTGTATTGCTTGAACAGCGGTCCCACGCGCTCCGGGCCGACGCCGAATAAGGGGCGGTCTTCGATCATGCGCAGGCCGGTCCGCCACATGATCGGTCGCGCCTCGGTCTTGGGCGGGTGGACGATCGATTCGAGCCGCCTGTGCAGCGGGGCCGGCGCGGCGAACAGGAGGACGACGATGCCCGCGGGCAGCAGCCACAACAAGCGCGGGCGCGTGACATGAAAGACAGGTAAACGGCGACGCCGCAGCAGGCGAGCCAGACGCTGCGCGTAAAGCTGAGCGCCAGGCCGACGAGCGAGCAAAGCGAGAATCGCCGTCCAAATCGGCCGCCCGATTTTCGCCGCCGGGCTAAACAACAAGTACGACGCCAACATGACGGTGACGATCAGGCCGACCTCGCTGAAGGTCATCCAGTGGCTGAAGAACCCGGTGATGCGGTCGGGAGTGTAGTAGGCGAGGAAATCGGCTCCCGCCAGGTCGGCCTGACGCCACTTGTAGACGAACTGGCAAACCGCGAAGGCGACGACGAACGCGCTGAGAGCGAACCAGGCTTCCATCAAGCGGCGCGCGTCGCGCACGGTCTCGATCGGTCGAATAGAGCACGACCAGGAAGAGGAAGACGTAGAACTTCTTGAGCTGCGGCAAGCCGGCCGCGGGGTCGCCCGAGGCGAGCATCGAGACGACGGTCCAGCCGAGGAAGGCGCCGAGCGGCCACAGGATGGGCGGCGCCTTCAGCGGCGCGCGCGAGAGCAGCAGAAAGACCAGCGCCGCGCCGAGACAAATATGCGAAACGGCGATTGACGCCAAGCCGGCTACGGAGGCGAAGAACGCGAACACAAACGCCGCTTGCCGCAAAAGCAACCGCCTAGTATCCCACGCGGCGAGCGGCCGGCTTGGGGGGCGAAGGATACCGACTCGCTCACGCTTGCGGCTCTGTTTCGAATGAGCGAAGGCTGTGCTGTGCTTCGCCCTCGGCGGTTTCCGCTACTTGCCTTTGACGGGCGACTCGTTGAGGTAGACGTCGACGCGCGGCGTCTCCCAGTTGTAGGGCTTGCCGAGGATGTCGAGATCGCCGTCGCCGTCGAGGTCGCCTAGCCGCGTCTCGTGGTTGCCGAAGCCGCGGGAGACGAGCTGCTCGGTGAAGTTCCCCGCCCCGTCGCCGTAGTAAATGCGCAGGCGCGCCTCGGGGTTGGCGCGGTCGTCTTGCGGGCCCCAGCGGCCCATCTCGGCGGAAAGGATGTCGTCGTGGCCGTCGCCGTTCACGTCGCCGACACCGATCGAGTGGCCGTGGATGAGCTGGTTGTGCGGCAAGTCGTGGCCCTGCCACGCGCCGTCCTTGTACTCATACCAGCGCATCGGCCCGTCGACGTCGCCGGGCGAGAAGACGATTTCCGGCCGCCCGCCCTCGACGAACTGGCCCGCCGCCGCGCGTGAGAAGCGGAAGTTGTCGTCGATGACGTGCGCTTCGAAGGTCGTGCCATCCTTGTGCTCGAACCAGCGGCCGCCGCCGACCAGGTCGAGCTTGCCGTCGAGGTTGACGTCGGCCGCGGCGACGCCCTCGTGCTCCTCGCCTTCCCAGGAGTAGATCGCGGTGCGCGGCCACTCCTGGTCGGTCTTGGGATCGGCGGGGATCTCGAACAATAGAAGCTGTCGCGCGCGCTGGTTCCAACTGACGAGCTCGACCTTGCCGTCGTCGTCGAAGTCGCCGAAGATCTGGTCGTGGTGCTTGTTGGCGCCGGAGGATTTGATGATGTGGCGCGCCCAGCGCTTGTCGGGCGCGAGGTCGGGATAGGGGTTCTCCCACCACCACATATGGTTGTCACCGGCGTCGGCGCCGAAAACGATGTCTTGATCTCCGTCGCCGTCGATGTCGTAAGCGGCGCCGCCGGCCTCGATGCGCAGGAAGTCGGGCTCGACGATGTGCTTGCGCCAGCCGTTGGTCGTCCGCTCGAACAGCGTCACGGCCGGACCGACGACGCGGGCCACGATAAAGAAGTCTTGGTCGCCGTCATTGTCGACGTCAACGACCAGCGAGCCGGTTTGCTCGGTCGATGGGCCCGGCGAGGGGATCTCGCCCGCGGCGCTCGAGAGATAGCTTCCAATTGGGAAGCTGCTGGGCGACGCCAACCTGAATTGCAAATAAGAACAAGAGCAGCGCCGCCGAAATCCTTGCCACAACCCGCCTCCCGGATGCGCCTCTATCGTACGACTATCGCTCCGGCCAGGGCGAAGCGCGGCTACATCACGCTCTTGGCCAGTTGCGGGCCGCTTCCGGGGCTGTGATGCACGTCCGCCAGCGCGCCTTGAATGCTGAGGAAGGCGGCCAGGTTATCCCGCGTGAGCAAGCCGACCAGGCGCCCGTTGTCGAGCACGGGCAGCGTGCGGCAGGCGCAGGTCTGCAACCGCTTGAACGCCTGCTCGAGGTCCTCGGTCGGGGCTGTGGTGCTGAAATCCGATTGCATCGATTGAGAGACGATCGTGTCCGGGCCGTTGTCGGAAAGGCCTCTGAGCAGGTCGCTCTGCGTCAGCACGCCGAGTAAGTGCTCGTCTTCGAGTACGGGGAAATCGGACTGCGGCCCCGCCAAGGTGAGCCGCACCGCCTCGCCCAGCGTCTGGTGAGGACTCAGCGTATGGAACTCCGTGACCATCGCGCGCCGCACCGGGACGTCCCCCAGTAAGGCCGTCGTCTGCGCGATGCCGTACTCCTGCGTGGCGCCCATCCAAACGAATAGCGCGATGAAAACGAGGAACGGGTTCGAGAACAGTCCCACGAAGCCGAAGAATAGAGCCATCGCCTGACCCACCGACGATGCGATCCGCGTCGCCTTGAGCGCGCTCATCCGCGTGGCGAGCACCGCTCGCAACGCCCGGCCGCCGTCCATCGGGAAAGCCGGCAGCATGTTGAACAGCACCAGGAAGACATTCAACACCATCAACCGCTCCCAAAACGGGCCGCTGAGCATCACGCTTTCGGTGATCGGCTGCGCGGTCCCCGTCAAACCTAGTCCGACGTAGATCAGAGCCGCGATGACCACGTTGACGGCCGGTCCGGCGAGCGCGACGAGCAGCTCTTGGATCGGCTCGTCGGGCATCTTCTCGAGCCGCGCCAACCCGCCGATCGGGAGGAGCGTAATATCGCGCGTCTTGATGCCGAAGCGCTTGGCTGTGAGCGCGTGACCTAACTCGTGGAGCACTACGCAACCGAATAGAGCAAGAACGAAGATCACATCCCAAATCGCGTCGTTCGTCGAACCGCCGCGGGAGAGAGAACCCAACACCACCCAGCCGATGATCAGCACGAACGTCGCGTGAACGTAGATGCCGATGCCGCTGACCGACCCAAGTCTGAAGGACCACTTCATGGCGAATCTCCGCTCTCAGTAAAGCACTTGGAAGACACTGCGGCTTCCCGGCTCGTTTCGATCGGTGCCTCAAAGCGCAAGACGCCGCTCGAGATACCGCGGCCGCCGGATTTTGCATTCCCAAAGAATGATGACGCGCCAACCGTCCGCGCGCAGAGCACGGGCGTTCCGGCGGTCGCGTCGCACGTTGCGGCCGATCTTCTCGGCCCAGTACTCGTGATTCGTCTCGGGCAGGGCCGAATATTTGCAGCCGGCGTGCGCATGCCAGAAGCAACCGTGGACAAATACCGCCGTGCGGTAGCGCGGCAGCACGATGTCCGGCTTGCCGGGCAGGTCGGCGCGATGCAGCCGAAAGCGGTAGCCGCGCGCATGCAGCCACCGTCGCACCAGGATTTCAGGCTTGGTGTCGCGCCCGCGAACCCGGCTCATGATCCAGGAGCGCTTCTGTTGGGTGAAGACGTCGGCCATAGGCCTTTCGAGAGGCATTCTATCCTGACGGACCGTCCTTGCCGGACCGCGGCGAGCTAGAATGAACGCTTCCTCGCCTTTCCGTGTCGAGCGGCTTGGTCCCAAGCCGCTGTGCAAGCCTCAGTCAACAAGATCGTCGTGGGCGGATCGCTGTTTTTCGCGACCTGCACCGCCGCTGTCATCGGCTATTACCTGGCCGGCTGGGGGCTGCTCGACGCGATCTACATGGTCATCATCACGATCTTCGGCGTGGGCTACGGCGAAGTTCGTCCGCTCGCCGACCCGACGTTGAAGGTTTTTACCATCGGCGTGATTATCATCGGGTGCTCGTCGCTGATTTACATCACCGGAGGATTCATTCAAATGGTGACCGAAGGACAGATCAACAAAGCCCTGGGAGCGCGCAAGACGGCCAAGGGCGTCGGGAGACTCCGGGGCCACACGATCATCTGCGGCTTCGGTCGAGTCGGGCGCATCCTGGCGCGCGAGCTCAAGGCCGCCGGCCGGATGTTTGTCATCGTCGACGCCGAGGGCAAGCGCGTCGCGCAGGCGGATGAGATGGGCTATATCGCGATCAACGGCGACGCATCGGAAGAGGGGACGCTGCGGTCGGCCGGCATCGACCGCGCCCGCGTACTGGCGACCGTGCTGCCCAACGACGCGATCAACGTCTTCATCACGCTGACCGCCCGCGACCTCAACGATCAACTCGAGATCATCGCTGCGCGCCGAGTCGGAATCGTCGGAGAAAAAGCTGCTGCGCTCGGGCGCGAACCGCGTCGTGCTGCCGTCGGCCATCGGCGCCGCCCGGATTTCGCAAATGATTACGATGCCGTCCGAGGCCGCGATCTTCGCCGCCGACACCGGGAGCCTCGGTGAAGGCCTCGAGCAACTCGGACTGCGGATCAACGAGATTGCGGTCGAAGAAGGCGCGGCCGTGGCGGGCCACACGATCGGCGAGCTCAAGAGCGGCCACTCACACGAATTCGTTATCGCCGCGGTCGTGCACGCCGACGGAACCATCGAGCGCCGCCCCGCCAACGGGTATGTGCTCGCAATTGGCGACAAGATCCTTTGCATCGGGCACCGCGAGGAGATGACCTCGCTCGCCAAGCGCGCTTCGGGTCAGTCTTCGATGCTGTATCGCGGCGTCAGCTACTGACCGGGGGGATTACGCGTCGGCGCGCTTGTAGCGCTCGATGTCCGGCCCGACCGGTCCCTGCGAGGTGCGGCTCAGCAACGTCTTGATCTCGTCGGCGGTGAAGGGCTTGTCGTGCTTGATGGTCGCAACGTTCTCTTCGAGCTGCTCCACGGTTTCCACTCCCGAGACGATGACGTGCGTGTGCTGCGCCATGGCAAAGCGCAGACATTCCGGAATCGTTGCGATGTGGTTGGCGGTGATCTGGCCGATGGCGTTGGTCTTCATGGCGATCAAGCCAAAGCCGGCCTCGCGCGCCTTGGGCAGCACGTTGTCGATGAAGCTCAAGTAGTGTTTGTCGATCAGGTTGACCGGGTGCTGAATCGTCTCCCAGCCGTCGTAGCCCTTCAGCAGCGCCAGGTGGACCTGCGGGTCATGGTGGCCGGTGAAGCCGATGTGACGCACCTTGCCTTGTTCCTTCGCCTTGACGAAGGCGCCGAGGGAGCCGCCGGGGCCGAAGATGCGCTCGACCTCCTCCATGCGCGACACCTCATGACACTGCCACAGGTCGAGGTAGTCGGTCTTCATGTTGCGCAGCGTCTGTTCGAGCTGCTGCATCGCCTCTTTCTCGGTGCGCAGTTGCGCCTTCGACATGAGCAGGGCTTGCTGGCGCTTGGAGCTGCCGGCGAAGGCCTTGCCGTAAGTCTGGTCGCTGGCCGTGTCGTGATACTTGTACGCCGAATCGAAGAAGTTGATCCCGAGATCGAGCGCTCGGTGAATCATCTTGACGCCGTTCTCTTCGCCGTTCTTGCGCATGTGGAAGCCGCCCAAGGCCATCCACGAGACCTTCATCCCGGTCTTGCCCAAGGTGTTCATGGGCATATCGCCCGCGGCGGCCAGCTTCGCGATGGAAGAGACCGAGAGGCCGGCGACGGCGGTGGTGAGAAAGGCGCGGCGTTGCATCGGAAGTCAGCTTACCACCCGTCGCGCGTTAGGTCCTTGGCGTACGTAGGGCTTTCGCGACGACGACCCCGCCGCAGACCGAGACCGCCAGCAATAGGGCGGCGGTCGTCCAGTCGCCGAACAGCAAGTTGCCGACGCCGAACAGCGCCCCGTAGATCAAAGCCAAGGAGCCGGCGAACCCGGCGGCGCCGCGGCGGAACGAGTCGGGCGTCCGGACTTCAGGCGCCAGCCGCGCGATAGGCCCCCAAAGCGCCGGGAAGGGCCGCGCCAGACGATAGAACGCCGTCAGCGTCGCCTCCGGCTCGGGCTTGGTCAGATAGGTGACCGCCACCCAAATCGCCGTTGTCCCGGCGACCGTCAGCAGCATCACGTGGGCGAAGTCGAGCGGGCGGTCGGTGTCGTAGCCGAAGCCGAGCTGCAGCGTCAGCGAGATGACCGCGGCCGCCGCCATCGCCGCGACCTCGCTCCAGGCGTTCACGCGCCACCAGAACCAACGCAGCAGCAGCACGCCGCCGGTCCCGGCGCCGGTCGCCAGCAGCAGCTTCCATGCTCCGGCCACCGACTCGACGAAGAACGTCACGCCGGCGGCGGCGAGCGCCAGCCCGATCGTCGCCCAGCGCGAAACGCGGATGAGGTCCTCCTCCGTGGCGTCCGGCCGCAGAAACCGCCGGTAGACGTCGTTCACCAGATAGCTTGCGCCCCAGTTCAGGTTCGTGCTGACGGTCGACATGAACGCCGCGATGAACCCGGCCAGCATCAAGCCCCGCATCGACGCCGGCAGGTAGGCGAACATCGCCTGGATGTAGCCGGTTTCGGGGTCCTCCAGGCCGGGGAAGGCCGTCAGCGCGACCAGCCCGACCAGGATCCACGGCCAAGAACGGATCGCGTAGTGGGCGACGTTGAACCACAGCGTGGCGAACACGGCATCGCGCTCGCTCGAGGTCGACAACATGCGCTGCGCGACGAATCCGCCGCCCCCGGGCTCGGAACCCGGGTACCACGTCGACCACCAGACGACCGACAGATATACGGCGAACGTCAGGAACGGCATCCAGGCCGAATTGGGCTCGGGAAACATCGCCAACGGCGACCCCGGGCGGTCGAGCGCCTCGAGCTTCGCGGTCAGCGCGCCCAACCCTCCAACGGCCTCGACTGCGAACACCGCCAGCAGAACCGCCATCGACATCATCAGCACGAACTGCACCAAGTCCGTGACCAGCACGCCCCTCAAGCCGGACAGGCTCGACAGCAGCCCGGTCAGGGCCGTCAGGCCCAACACGATGAGAATCGCCGTGACCTTGTCGACTCCCAGCGTCAGGCCGAGCACCTTGACCATCGCCAGATTGACCCAGCCGATCACGATGCAATTGATCGGGATCGCCAGGTAGACCGCACGAAAGCCGCGGAGGAAGGCGGCCGGCTTGCCCGCGTAGCGCAGCTCGGCGAACTCGACGTCCGTCAGCACGCCGCTGCGCCGCCAGAGGCGCGCGAAGAAGAAGGTTGTCAGCAGGCCGCTGAGGGCGAAGTTCCACCACAGCCAGTTGCCGGCGATGCCGCCGGTGGCGACCATGCCCGCGACCGCCAGCGGCGTATCCGCGGCGAAGGTCGTCGCCACCATTGACGTCCCGGCCAGCCACCACGAGACCGAGCGACCCGAGACGAAGAACTCTTCGAGACTTTTGCTCGCGCGCCGGCGATAGCGCAAGCTGATTCCGATCGTAATCGCGAAGTAGGCCGCGATCGCCAGCCAGTCGCCGAGTGCGAGTTGCATGAGGAGACGCTCAGGGAAACGGAGGGGGAGATTGTAGCGCTTCCGGGACCCGGCCTAGTCGACTGCTTCGGAGAATTCGGTAAAGGCTAAGCGGCTCGCCACTTGATATTGCAGCCGATCGACGGTTTCTGCTTCGCGCCGACGGGTTTGCCCGCGATCACGGCGTCGAGAGCCGCCCGCAGATCGACGCCGTTGAGCGGCTTGCCGTTGTCGGGCCGCGAGTCGTCGAGTTGGCCGCGGTAGACGAGCTTGCGGTCGCCGTCAAACAGGAAAAAGTCGGGCGTGCAAGCGGCGCTATAAGCGCGGGCCGTCTGCTGGCTCTCGTCGTAGAGGTAGGGGAACGCGAAACCCTGCTCGGCGGCCTGCTTCTTCAGGTTCGCCGGGTTGTCTTGCGGGTGCGAGGCGACGTCGTTCGCGCTGATCGCGACGATCCCTACGGGCGAGTCGGCGTAGTCTTTGCCGATGCGCGCCAGCTCCTTCTGAACATGGATCACGAAGGGACAGTGCGAACAAATGAACATCACCAGGGCGCCTTTTTCCTTGGCGACATCGTCGAGCGACACTTTGGCGCCGGTCGTCACGTCCGGCAGCGAGAAGGACGGCGCTTCCACGCCGAGGTCGAGCATCGTAGATTCGGTGAGGGCCATGCCCCACATTGTAGGCGGAGGCGAGAAACGACGGCGCGCGCGGCCGTATTAGCCGGGCGCCGACACCGAGCGAACGCTCAGGCCGTTGTCGGGAGGAGTTCGGCGTGACCTTTCTTTGTCGTCGTACATGCGCTTGTCGCTCAGGTAGACCAGCTTGTCCGGGTCGGCGGCGTCGTCGGGATAGAGGGCCGCGCCGATGCTGATCATCGGCCGTACCTGGATGCCATCGCCCAGCTCGACCGGAGTCTCCGAGAGCTTGCTCTTGAGCAGCGCCACGTTCTTGGCGATGTTGTCCTGGCGGATGCCCGGCAAGATCGCCAGGAACTCGTCGCCGCCGATGCGCCCGACAAAGTCGTAGCTGCGAAGAGACTCCGTGAGCCTCGCCGCCGCCGCCGCCAAAAGACGGTCGCCGGCCGCGTGGCCGTAGGAATCGTTGACCGGCTTGAGCCCGTCGAGGTCCATGAACAGCACGCCGACGGTTTGCTTCTGGCGGTGGGCGCGGTTCAATTCCTGCTCCAGCCGCTGGAACGAGGCTCGCGCGTTGGGCAGGGAGGTCACCGCATCGGTATTCGCGTCGATGTGAATCTTGCGCAGTTGCTGCGATGCGATCAACGTCGAGGCGAGCTTGCTCGTGAGCAAACTGACCAGGCGCGTCTGATCTTGATCGAACGCCGACGGCCGCTCCGAGCACAGCAGCAGCAAGCCCACCAGCCGGCCGCTGACGGTCAACGGCGCCGCCAACGAGCAGCGCGTTCCTTCGAAGTAAAGCGGCGGCTCGCCCTCACCCGTCGGCGGCAGGTTATCGACCGCCGGCACCTTCATTTCGGCGGCCCGCCCCACCGGCCCGCCTGTTGCTGGGAGAGTGAGTCGGCCCAGGCAATGCGTCGGCAGGCCGGCCGAGGCCTGCAGCACGAAGTGTTCCCGGCGCATGCTGTAGAGCAAAATCGAGGCCGACGACGCGCCGGTGGTTTCGCAGATCACCCGTAATGCCTCGGCGAACATCCGCTCGAATTGCAGATCGGCGCCCAGCACGCTCATGGCGTCGTAGAAGGCGACCAGCAGGTCCGGCCGGCGGCTCAACTCCTGCAGCGACTTGATGCGCGACGAGAAGTCGATGTCCGATTCGCTGCCGACCCAAGTCTGGCGCACGCGCAGCGGCGAGTGAACGCCGTTCCCCCTCGCCGCGATGTCCTTGGCCAGTTCCGTCTTGATCTCGTCGAGATAATTCGGCAATTGGCCCAGGAATTCGTCGATCACCCCGGGATCGAAAATCTTGCCGCGCTGACGCGTCATCAGTTCGACCGCTTCATCGATCGACATGGCCTTGCGGTAGGGCCGGTCGCTGACGAGCGCGTCGAAGCAGTCGACGACCGTCAAGATGCGGGCGAGCCGCGGGATGTCGGCGCCCGAAAGTCCGCGGGGATAGCCCGAACCGTCCCAATGTTCGTGATGGCTCAGGACCACGTCTTCGACCGGCTCGGGAAACTCCATCGTCGAGACGATGTCCGCGCCGATCGCCGCATGGGTGGCGATCTCCTCGAACTCGCGCTCGGTCAGCCGGCTCGGTTTCTGGAGGATGTAGTCCGGAACGCCCACCTTGCCCACGTCGTGCAGCACCGCCGCAAGCTGCAGCGTGCGAATCTCTTCGGCGTTGCAGTGCAGCCGCGCGCCGAGGCGAGTCGCCAGCATCTTGACGCGCTGCAGATGCCCGGCCGTGCTGCCGTCCTTTGCCTCGATCGCGACCGCCAACGTCTCGAGCGCGCGCTGCCGGATTTCGGCGAGCTTTTGCGCGTGGTCTTGTTGGTCGTGTAAGCGCGGGAAATAGCTGCGCAGGTACCAATACGCCGCCCCGATGATACCGACCGCGAGCAGCGAGTCGGCGAAGCTCTCCGGGTTGATCAGCAGACGCGTGATCATCACGCCGAAGGGCGCAAGCAGGTAGAGCGGGCTGACCCAGAAGAAGCGCCCGCGCCAGATCGCCCACGGCGAGACTCCCTCCGCCGCGCCGTCGCGAACAGCGGTCACGCTGCTGTAGACCGCAAAGTACGCCGCCGCGGCCAGCCCGAGGCCCGCAGCCCACGAAAAGCCCTGCTGCGCGGTGAACGGCCCGAGCACCCACGTCGCGGCGCGCACCGCCATGGCGGCGAGAGCGCCTCGGAATACGACCTCGCCGATGGCTCGCCCGCTCGGCGCGCCGCGCAGGTCGAGCGCCACGACGTACTCGAAGATCTCGACGATCGCGATCACCGCGAACGCCCACAACGCCGGCAACTCGGCCACGGCCGCGAACGTGAAGATGAACGCCAGCGAAAAGACGCCTTCGACACCCGGCAACTGCAAGCGCATCTGCGTCGCGATGCAGCCCAGGACGAGAAGGACGGAAACCGTCGACCAGTCAGGCTCGGACGCCGGCGCGAGCATCGTCAGCACTGAGGCGAAACCGGCAGCGATTACGCCCACGGCTGTGAGTTTTGATAACGCGCTGTGGCGCGCCTGCGTCCGCGTCTCAAGCATCGAGAACGGCTGCCGCTCCAGGGGGGAGGTGGACTTCGGCGATGCCTCTTGCAAAGTAATTGTTCCGCCTTAGTTGCGCCATGGTCAATAGCATCTAGGGACTATGTCCATTGGTTTAAGAGGCCACCGTGGACGGCGACCTATATCCAAGTGACTGATTGTTTGATTCCTAGGATACTGCCTAGCCGCGGGCCGCAACATCAGTGGTTCCGCCTAGGTTCGTTGCAAATCAGTGCTTTTCCGCCCGCCTCGCGAACGGCGCGTACCTCGCTCAGGGACTGCTCGTAGCCGTCCACCTTGTCGACGAACGTCGCCAGACAGACTCGCCGCGGCGCGGCCCATATCTTGCTGAGCTCGGCATTGTCGATGAAGACGTCCGGCGCCCCCGGCGCGTTCGAGCCGTACTCGATATTGTTCACGCGGCCGTTGAGCAACAGCACGGGTTCGTCGGTATAGAAGACGATCGACGAAAACGAGTAGTACTGGTCGTCGAGAATCAAGCGACTCGGCGGCTCTGCCTTCAAGGCTTCCGCCAGCGCATGCGACGACAGGTAAGGGTCGAACGCCGCCATCGCCCAGCGCGCGGCTTGGAAGAAAAGCGCCATCGCGACAGCCGCCCCTAGCCAGGCGTTCTTGTTCAGACGCCAGCACCCCGCCGCGCCGCAGGCGAAGGCGAGGCCCGCCAAAGCCAGCGGACCCCGCAGCCAGGCGAACGAACGCAGCGTCAAATCTTGCATATGACCGAGCGAAAGCTTGTAGGCGCTGGGGTTGCTCGTCAACGACTGGGTGATGTCGCCGTTCGCCGTGACGCCGGCGGTCGCCGCCAACAGGCCGACCACGGCAGTCAGCGCGAGCGCGAACACCACGCCGCTCGCGCGGGCGGCATATCTCGTCCAGACGCCGCCGCGCGCAATCGCGTCGCCGAGCAGCAGTGCGAAGGCCGGATACGCCGCCATCGTGTAGTACTCCTGCGAGGTCGACAGCGCGAAGAAAACCAGCACGAATCCGAGCCAACACAGCGCCAGGAGCCGCACCCGGGAAGCTCGGTCGCCGGCGCGGAAGCTCGCCCGAAAGGCCGCCGGCAGCGCGGGGCTCCAGGGGAACAGCCACAGCAGGTGCATGGGCCAGTAGAACGCTTGCGGCACGGTGCTGTAGTCCTTTGGGTAGCGCAGGCCCAAGTACCGCAGCACGTGCTCGTTGACGAAATAGCGCCAGAAGAACCCGCGATAAACGCCCGGTTCGCTGCGCATCGTGAAATCGAAGTAGGGCGGGTTTTGGAGGATCGCCGCGACGTGCCAGGGCGCGGCGACGGCCAACAGGCAAACCGTCGCGACGGCGGGATGCAACCGTCGCCAAACGCTCCAATCGAAGAGCCGGCCGCTGAACAGGAGGAACAGGCCCAGCGCCGCTCCTGAAAACACCAAGGCGGGCAGGCCCTTGAACAGCAAGCCGGCGCCCAGCGCGACGCCCATCCCCGCGCTCCAAAGCCGAGGCCGCCGCACGTCCCCCTCGAGCAGCCGCGCCGCCGCGTACAAGGCCAGCGTCACCGCCAGGGTCAGGGCCGGATCGGGAATCCTGGCGCGCGAAAACAGCCACATGCCGACCGATGTGGCTATCGCCAGCCCCGCCCAGAAGCCCGCCTCCCGGCCGAAAGCCCAGCGCCCGAATCGCAGGGTCGCCCAAGCCAGCGCCACGCAGATCAAGGCGATCGGCAGCCGCGCCGCCCAGTCCGACACGCCGAACACCGCGAACGATGCCGCCATCGCCCACACCTGCCCGGGGGGCTTGTCGAAGTACACGACACCGTCCAACCGCGCCGTGACCCAGTCGCCGGACTCGAGCATTTGCCGAGCGATCTGTGCGTAGGTCGCGTCTACGTCGTCCATCAACGATGGCGGAGAAACGATCGTCCCGACAAAGACGACCGCCGCGATCAGGAGGACGATCCACTCACGACGCGAGCCCAAGCGACCAGTGTACGGACTCGGGCCGCGGCTGTAACGAAACCGTCGTCTTGTCGGCGCTATACTGACCTTCATCCGCGACGCCGATCCACGAAGTTCCGTTCGGAAAAAGCCGGCCTCAGCGCCGGTCGTGTTGTTTGAGTCCAGTTAGCCGAAGAGGGAGACGTTGTCGACGACGCCACAGTGCAATGGCCCGACGACAGGACCGAAATCGAATTCGGCGCGGTCGAGCTGACCGCGGTCGCGCCGAACAGCGACGCCGAGCAGCGTCACATCATCTTCGATCCGATCCCGCGCGTGGACGGCATCGATCCGTCCGGCGATCCGCTGCTGGAACAGCGCGCGGCGGTCTACTTGGCGAGCGGCAGGCGTCACCGGCACGGGCCGGCGGCCTGAGCTCTAGGCCTTCACGATCTTCTCGACAGCCTCGCAGAACGTATCCACCTCGTCGATCGTCGAGTAGATGTTCGGCGTCACGCGAATGCCCTGGTACTCGCCCTCGGTGATGATCGGCACCGTCAAGATGCGGTACTCGTTCCAGAGCGTCTCGACGACTTCGCGCGGGTCCTTGCCGTCGATCGTCAGCAACCCGATGCCGCACCCCTGCTCGGGATCGAACGAGGTCAGCGTGCCGACGCCCTTCATTTGCGAGAGCCGGTCCGTCCAGCGCCGCCGCAGGTAGCGCAGGCGCGCCGCCTTCCGCTCGACGCCGATCGATTGGTGGAAGATCATCGACTCCGCGATCGCCAGCCGATTCGCCGCCGGATGCGTGCCGATCTCCTCGAACTTGCGGATGTTGTCGTCCTGGTTCTCGCGAGCCGCCATCAGCGGCCACAGCTTCTTGATCTTTTCCTTGCGGACATACAGGAAACCGGTGCCGATCGGCGCCAGCAGCCACTTGTGCAAGCTCGTGCCGTAGTAGTCGACGTCCAGTTCGTCGCGCTTCATCGGGAACTGCGCGTAGGCGTGTGCGCCGTCGACCATCACCTCGATGCCGCGCTCGCGGCCAAGCTGCGCGATCTTGCGCACCGGAAAGATCTGCCCCGAGCGATTGGTGATGTGGCAGATCATGATGATCCGCGTGCGCGGCGTGATGCCCTGTGCGATGCGCTCGACCAGATAGTCGGTCGAGGGCGGCGGCACGTCGAAGGTCACCTGCTTGAGCACGATGCCCTCGCGGCGTTCGCGCTGCTTCCAGGTGTTGATCATGCGCGGGTAGTCCTGGTTGGTCGTCAGGATCTCGTCGCCCGGCTTCAAGTCGATGCCGTACTGGCAAATCTCGAGCGACTCGCTGGCGTTGCGCGTGATCGCGATCTCTTCCGGGCTGCAGCCGAAGTCGTCGGCGATCTGCCGCCGCACGTTTTCGACGCCCGGATCGAGCTGCCGCCACATGTAGTAGGCCGGCGCCATGTTCTGCATCTCGAGGTAGCGATTCATCGCTTGCTGCGAGACGCGCGGCGCCGGCGAGCAGCCGCCGTTGTTGAAGTTGATCATCGAGCGGTCGACCGTAAAGGCGTGCCGCACCTCGAACCAGAAATCTTCGTCCTGGGCCGCCTCCAGCGGGTCGTCTTTGGCGTAAGAGGCCGCGGCTTGCACGCGGTCAAGCCCGGTGTCGGTGAATGCTGCGGTGACGACGCCCGCGGCGTAAAAAAGGGAACGGCGGTCGATATCCATTTCGGCTCCTTCTGGTCCGGCTGGCGGACGTCAGGTCTCGACGTGGGTGGGGCGCCTGCGGGGGCGGCCGGCGGCGTGGCTTGGGCCAATTATAGGCGAGGTCAGGGCTTGCGCGTCCAATGGTTGCGCCCGACCTCGCGAAACTCTTCGCCGGAGCGCTGTAATTCGTAGGTTTCCGTGAAGTTGTCGTCGTCTTCGAAATCGACCACGTAGCGCACGATCAAGGTCGCCGAGGTGTTTTGAACGCGCGATGACACCCAGGTGAAGCGCCTCTCTTGAGGGTCGAAGCCGGTCAACTGGAAGTCGACGACAAAGCCGCGGCTGTAGTATTGCCGCATGTGATAGACGTCGTCGGCGGTGTTGTAGTGGTACAGGCTCAAGTACTGCCGAGTCTCGCCGTCCGGATTCTCCGGCTGCGGCGCGTAGATCGCCGTGCGGCGGTCTTCGATGAAGTGGCCGTCGAGGAAGAACCGATAGTTTCGGCTCCCTTCCGCGACACCGGCGCTGGTCTTCTCTTCTCCGGTCCAAGCGCCGGCGAAAATCCGGAAGTCGGACCAGGTGTCGAGCAGCGACGGCGCCGTCTGGGCGAAGCTGACGGCCGGCGACAGCAGCAATAAGAACGAAAGCAAAAACCTCATCGATCCAGCCATTATCCCTAGGCAAGGCCAAGGGCCGCCGCCGCCTTCTTCAACAGGCTGATCTGGCCCGCGTGATAGCAGTCATGCTGAGCAAGGCCGTGCAGCAGGAAATCGTAGGTATACTTGCGGCCCGGGACTTGCTTGTCGAGCCGCCGCTTGCGCATGGCCCGAATCGCTTCCAAGAGCCGTTCGTTCGCCAGTTTCAGCTCGTTCTTCGCCGCCTGCCAGCTCTCCTCGCTCGGCTCGGGAATCAGCGGCCAGTCGGCCGGCGAATTGAGCTCGATGTCGAAGCTCTCGTCGCCGGCGAGCTTCTCCACTGCGAATCGTCGCCAGGCGGCGATGTGCAGCACCAGGCCCCAGATCGTGTTCGCACCCGCGATCGGCCGAGCGGCCGCCGTCGCCGGCGTCACGTCGGCCAGGATCGCCTGGAGGGAATCGCCCGGCCAGGGCTCGCCGTCCTCGACCGAGGCGAGGGATTCGATTAGACGGTTGACGCGCTTGCTCATTCGCTTGGAACCCTTAGCATCAATGCCCTTCGTAGCAGTATAGGGTGAGGTTTGCTACGTTAGGCTGCACATGCGCATCGCGTGCCTGCTTTTGCTGTCGTGCCTAGCCGCCCCCGCCAAGCCGCTCGTCGTTTTGGCCTGGTCCGAACGCAGCGAGCCGGTCGAAGTCTATCCCAACGGCATCAACGGCGCGATTGCGGCGATGTTCGACGACGACCGCGGCGTCGAGGTCCGCATCGCGAATCTGCTTGACCCCGAGCAAGGGCTCAGCGAAGCCGCCTTGGCCGAGGCCGACGTGCTGGTCTGGTTCGGTCACCACAGCCATGACCTGGTGCTCGACGATGCGGTGGAGCGCATCGTGCGTCACGTCACCGAGCGCGGCATGGGCTTTTTGCCGCTGCACTCGGCGCACTACTCTAAGCCGTTTCTCGCGCTGATGCGGCGCAAGGCCGTCGACTGCGGCGCGACGCTCGAGGGCCGCGTCGGCAAATGGGCCTTCGTACGCAACGAAGGCAAGCCCGAGGCGATTCGGATCCTCGCGGCCGACCATCCCATCGTCAAAGGCGTCGTCGACTTTACGATCCCGGCGACGGAGATGTACGCCAACCCGTTCACGGTCCCGCCGCCGGACGCCAAGATTCTTGCCGGAGCATGGCAAGGCGGCGAACAGGACGGCAGCGACGGCCTCATCTGGAACGTCGGCAAGGGCAAGGTGTTCTATTTCAGGCCGGGACACGAGACGCACCCGATCTTCTTCCAGGCCGAAGTGCAACAGATCATCCGCAACGCCGTGAAGTGGCTCGCGCCCTGAGTCGGATGAACGTGTTCTATCTCTTCGGCGATCTCGCGGTGAATCTGACCGTCGGCGCTCTCGTCGGCGTCGTTTGCGCACTGGTGTTTGGCCCGAGCTGGCCGATGTGGGCCGCCATGGCCGCCGGGATGATATTCGGGATGCTGTTGGCGTTTGTGCTCTCGTCGGTCGCCGGCATCTGGTGCGGCGCGTTTGAAGTGCAAGTGCCCTCGATGCTCACCGGCATGATCGCCGGCATGGCCGTCTCGATGCGCTCCGTCCAAGAGCCGATGCCGCCGGCGCTCGCCCTTGCTTGGGGCTGCGGCTGCGGCGCCGCGGCGCTGGCCTTCACGTGGATGATGCACCTCGTCTTGCGCGGCGAGCGAAAATACGAACGCTAGATGAGCCTTCCCGTCCAAGAAAAGTGGGACCGCGCGTCGCGCACCTACGATCTGTTCTGCCAGGGGCCCGAGCGCCGCTGGGCCGACTACAAGCGCGACTTCTTCGCGCCGATGCAGGGGCGAGTGCTGTTTCTGGCCGTCGGAACCGGCATCGACATTCAGTTTTTTCCGCCGGACCGCAACGTAACCGCGCTCGACATCAGCCCCGAGATGATGCGCCGGGCTCGCCATCGCATTACCGCCTACAAGGGTCGCGTCGACCTGTCGCTGATGGACGCCGAGTCGCTCGCCTTCCCCTCCGGTTGCTTTGACCAGGTCTTCACCTCCTGCACATTTTGCTCGGTGCCTGATCCGGCCGCGGGCCTGCGCGAGTTACGGCGCGTTCTGAAGCCTGGCGGAGAGCTGCGCATGTTCGAGCACACCGGCAGCCGCTGGTTTCCCTTCAGCGCCATGATGCACCTGATGACGCCGATCACCCGGCGCGTCGGCCCGGAAATGAATCGCGACACCGTCGGCAACGTCGCAAAGGCCGGCTTCCGGGTTCGCAGCGTGCGCAATCTCTATCTCGACATCCTGCGCGTAATCATGGCCGAAGCCCCCGAATAGTAGAATCGAAAGTTCGCCATGCAAGCCCTGCAGCTCGTCGCTCCCCGCGAATTCGAACTCCGCGCCATGCCCGATCCGCCCGATCCCGGCCCGGGCGAAGTGTCGGTCCGCCTGCGCGCCTGCGGCGTTTGCGGCAGCGACATGCACTTTTACCTCGAGCAAAACTGCGCCGGGCAGCCCGCGCTCTACCCGCAGGTCCTGGGGCACGAGCCGGCGGGCGAGGTCATCGCCGTCGGCCCCGGCGTCGAGGAGCTCGAGGTCGGAGATCACGTCGCCGTCGAGCCGGCCGTTACGTGCGGCGCTTGCGAGTTTTGCACATCGGGCAGGCGCAACCTCTGCGAAAACGTTCAATTCATGGGCGGCATCCAGTTGCCCGGCCTGCTCCGTGAGTACGCGACGGTCCCTGTTCGCAACGCGATGAAGATCCCCGCGGGGATGGACTACGCTACCGCCGCCATCGTCGAACCTGTCGCCGTGCTGCTGCACGCGGCGTCGCTCGCCGAGCTGCGCCTGGGCGACAGCGTGGCGATCATGGGCGCGGGTCCGATCGGGCTGATGGGGGTTCAGATCGCCAAGCTCTGCGGCGCATCGAAGATCGTCTGCGCCGACTGCGTGCCGCATCGCCTCGAGCGCGCCAAACAGCTCGGGGCCGACGTCGTCGTCAACGTCGGGACCGAGTCGGTAGTCGACGCCGTCATGGACGTCACAGGCAAGGGCGCCCACGTCGTCTTTGACGCCGCCGGCAAGCCCGCCTCGATCAACGCCTCGATCCTGAGCGCGCGTCACGGCGCCCGCATCGTGATCATCGGCATCCCCTCGCAGGTCGAGACGCCGGTGCGGCTGTGGGACGCGATGCACCGCGAGGTGACCATCCGCGTCCAGAAGCGCAACAACGGCAACGACCACGCCGCGCTGGCGCTCATCAAGGCGGGCAAGATCAAGCCCGACTCGATCCTCTCGCACCGCTTCCCGCTCGCCGAAGGGGGGAAGGCGTTCGAGATGATGGGGGCCTACGCCGACGGCGTGATCAAGCCGCTGATCGAGATTTAGGACTGGTGAGCCGTCTTTCGGCGGCCGAGACACTACTCCAAGTGAAAGACCTCTTGCAGCCGCAGGAACCCTGCGTCCGGCGGTCTCCCCTCCAGCCCCTCGAAGAACGGCGCCATCTCGGACTGCCAACGCGCATTGACCTCGCGCGCCTGCATGCCGCGGAGCGCCGCATCGAGGCTCGGCGTCTCGAAGTATCCCACCAGCAGCCCGTCGTCGCGCAGAAACAGCGAATAGTTGCGCCAGCCGGTCTCGCGCAACGCCTCCAGCATTTCCGGCCAAACTTGCTCGTGGCGGCGCTTGTATTCCTCGAGCCGCTCGGCCTTCACCTGCAGCAGAAAGCAGACCCGCTGCATCACGCCGGCTCGCTCCAGGGCTGATCGATTTTCCAGGCCTCGAGGTTCTCGACCCACGCTCGACGCCGCGCGCGCATGCGCTCGAGGTCGGCGGCGTAAGCCGGGTCGTTCGCGAGGTTGTGATCTTCGCCCGGATCATCGGCGAGGTGGTAGAGCTCTTCGCGGCGCGGCTTGCGTTCGAGGAACTCGAAGTACTTCCAATCTCGCGAGCGGACGCCTTCGCTCTTGGGAATCGTCTCGTGCTCGAACAGGTGCTCGTAGAACCAGTCGCTGCGCCAGGCGGGTTTCTCGCCGGCCACCAGCGGATTCAGATCCCGGCCGTTGATCGACTGCTGCGGCTCGAGCCCGCCGAGCCGCTGCATGGTCGGCGACATGTCGATGTTCAGCGCCATCTCATCGCGGGTCGTGCCATGCGTCTCCGGTCGCCGCGGGTCGCTGATGATCAGCGGCGTGCGTATCGACTCCTCGTGCATGAACCACTTGCCTGCGAAGCCACGCTCGCCTAGATAGAAGCCGTTGTCGCCGGTCAGAATCACCACCGTGTTGTCGAGCACGCCGCGCTTCTCGAGCTCGCCCAGCAGCCGCCCGATCTGCACGTCGACGCCGTAGATCAGGCGGTAATAGCGCTTCACCGACTCTTCCCACATCTTCGGCGTCGCGAAGCGCTGCTCCCAGCGCACGCGGTTCTCGCTGTCCTTGAGGTACTCCGGCAGCGAGTCGAAGTATGCGCCGTCCATGTGCGGAAACTTCGGCAGCTTCACGTCTTTGAACAAGTCGTCGTACTGGGGATCGTTGATGAAATACGGCGGCGTGCCGTCCTGCACATGCGGCGCCTTGAAGCTGATCGACAAGTTCCAGGGCTGCTCGGACGACGAGCCGTCGAGAAACTCCACAGCCTGGTCGCCGATGTGGGTCGTCATGTGGGCGCGACCTTCGACCATGTATTGGCCTTGCCCGGGGAAGCCCTCGAAGTAGTCGAAGTTGGCGGCCGCCGCGGCCACGTCGTCCTTGCCGCCGACGCCGTATTTGCCGATGAAACCGGTCCGATAGCCGGCCTTCTCGCGCAGCCTCAGCGGGTAGGTATAGGCCTGCTGTTCCGGCGTCAGCGTCTTGTTGAAGCCGTGGATGCCGTGGCAGCGCGCATACAGACCGGTGAAGAACGACGCCCGCGAAACGGCGCAGATCGACGTCGTCACGAAGTTGTTCCGGAACATCACACCGTCGCGCGCCAAGCGGTCCATGTTGGGCGTCTTGACGATCGAATTGCCCATCGCGCCGATGGTGTCCCAGCGCTGGTCGTCGGTCAGCAAGAAAAGGATGTTGGGAGGGCGTTGGACCGCGGGCTGCTCGGTTGCGGATCGGTCGGCGGAAGAGCAAGCGCCCAGAGCGCCTACGGACGCCGCCAGGAAAGTTCGTCGGTTCATGTGCGTCCCGATTGTGACCGCCCTTTCGCCGGAAGCGCAACCGCCGCAGGGTGCAAAAAAGACGCCGCGGCTCCCAAGAGCCGCGGCGTTTCAATTGGCGGAAAGACCTTACCGGGAAGCTTTAATCGGTCGGTCCGAAGATGTACATCATGCCGACCGTGAAAGTGTTTTGGTCGCCGGAATATCCGTCGAAGCCCCGGAAGAAGAAGGTGTCGTCGGTCGACCAATCGCGGCGGTACTCGAACCGCGTGATGAAGTGCGGCTCGGGAGCGTATTCGAAGGTCAACGTGTACTCCTTCAAGATGTTCTCGACACCGGTGGAGCGGGCTTCCGAATCGTCAAAGTACTCGAAGCGTTGCGCGATCTTGAACTTGTCGGTGGCGTTGTAGCGAGCGTACCCGCCGATGCCCCACGATGTCGCCGAGGCTTCCGTCGGATCGGTGGCCTGGATGTAGTCGAGGTTCGCCATGACCTCGAATTTCGGGTGCAGCCCGGCATAGAAGTTCCAGCTCAGATCTTTGATCCAGCCCTTGTTCGTCAGGTCGTTTTCCGGACCGCTGATCCAGGTCAGCGTCGTGTTGAAGTTATCCGACGGCGCCCACGAACCTTGCACGCCGTAGTCCTTGCCGGAGTTCTGGTCGAAAGCGTTGTCGAAGCCGTTGACCAGCATTACGGTGCCGGTGAACGTATCGCTCAGCGGCACCGACAGCTTGGCGCCCAAGTGCGAGAACGGCTCGTTCCAGGCCCACAACACGCCGCGCGAGTAGTTCCAGTTCAGGTGCGACTCGGCGACTTCCAGACCGGCGATCGTGCCGAACAGACCGACATCGAGCTCAGCCCCGTTGTTCCATTGGTAGTAGCCGTAGGCTTGCTCCAAATACAGGACGTCTTCCAGCGGGCCGGGTTCCAAGCCGTCGCGGAACAGCCGCGCGCCCGAACCGAACCACACGTCGGTGTGCACGCCGACCGGGCTGTCGCCCTTGGCGTCAACCGTGATTTTGGCCTGGTTCAAACCGAAGCCGCGCGAGTTGGGATTGGTGTAGTACAGGCCGTTGGTTCCGTCCGCCGGGTTGTTGGTGTTCTTGGAGTAGTAGGTGTCGAGCAGGCCGGTGATCGACAGCGGCTGGCTGCCCGTGCTGGCCACGCCCACCGTCGCGTCCTCTTGCGGCTCCGCGTCCGTCGGAGCGACGGGCATCGCCGCCGTCCGCACCGCGGCCGACGTCGCCGCCACAGTGGACCCCTCGGTCGCGGCGGCCGTCTGTTTTGTTTCTTCGGACGCCAGCTTCTCGTTGAGCAATTGCTCGAGTTTTGCGAGACGCTCCTGCAGCGCCTTGACTTCTTCACGCAGCGCTGTGTCGTCCTCCGCCTTAGCGTCCACGGCCGTTTGAGCCGCGGCCGGCGCGCTAAGAACGAGAGTCGCTGTCAGCACCCCCGCCATGAGTCGTTCTAACTTTTTCATCTCAGGCTCACTTCTCCTTGCGTAGAGATACACTCTCTCCTGCGACGCCGATCTCAAAGGTCGGCGCCTGATTCGAACCTGTCAAGACTGAGCGCGTATTCCTCTTTCCGCCGAAAAGCGGCTAGACCCCAGGCGCGCCAGTTGACAATTCTTGACCGGAAGCCGCACGGGACAGCCGATTTTCGACAAGTTCCCCGCGCCGGTTTGTGGGACCCAGGCAGGCTCGAGCCTGACCGGGGCTCCGTCTGTTGCAGCGCGCGTCTTGGAGCGCCAGGAAGATTAGAAGGTTAGCGGTTTCGAGGTGATCAACCTCGAACCTTACGCCTAGGTTAAAGAAGCCTCTTGAAAGGGCGCAAGAAGATATTTTTTATCGAGGGGATACAAATTGTTTTGCCCGTGTTTGAGCGGCCCCCGCAACGCCGGAAGGCTTGTGAAGCGGCCTCACCAACGGGCTCGCCCGAAACATCGCACAGTGCTCCGGAAGAACTTCGGGGCCCAAGAAATTGCGGTATTCGTTCAGCAAATGATAGTGCTCGCGATCGGGTTTGTGCCCACACTCGCAAAGCACGTGACCGAGCTCATGAGCGAGCGTCGAATACGCCTTTTCCTTGCGCTCCATCCAGTGCGTGCGAAAGCTGATCCACACCGTGTTCATGTAGGGGTAGCTGGGCAGCTCCTCGACCGGCACCTCGCCCCGCCTGTAGGAGCGCGCATAGGCGTCGTCGCCCAGCAACCGCCCCACGAAGAAGACGACCGGCCAAGGCGCCTCGTGCGGGACCAGTTCGGACATCTCGACGACTTGCTCGGGCAGCGGTGCGTTTCTGTGCAGGCGCGTGAAGTCGATGTCGTGTTCCCCGCCCGGCGCTCTCGCTTTGGCGTAGGTGACGTCGTCGAGCGCGATGCCGCACGTCCCGAAGATCGCCGCCGTCCGCCGCACGTGGCTCAGCACGCGCGCTTCGGTCCAGTTGGTCCCGTCCAACTCGACCAGCGTCAGCGATAGGCCGAGGTCGTAGTCAGGCCGTCCGTCCGGATAGATCTCCGACTCGGAAACCTCGCGAACCCGGGCGTGCTCGAAGCCGGAGCCTGTCCAGGGCGCGAAGGCGTCGCCGCCGAAGGCGAGCGCAGCCCACACCGCCATTACCGCCGCCATGCGTCGCACAGCCATCCTCGATTTTACCCGCCGCACGCCTTGGGTCTTGTCAATGTTGCCGGTTTGGCGATTTCAAGCGAAG
>CAWFOP010000020.1:0-676360 GCA_963817465.1 uncultured Acidobacteriota bacterium
CGGCGTTTATTTGCCGCCCAGCTACCGGACGAACTCCTTGACCTGCCGACAAAAAACGGCGAATGGCGGCCGGAGATCGCGGCGAAGCTCACCGCCAACGCCCCCTTGGCCTTCATCGATCAGTACATCGGAAATCTCAAACAAATGAAGGGCATTGCGTTTGACGCGGGGGACCGCGACCGCGGCATAGCCGAGTCGACGCGCGTGCTGCACCGGATGCTCAACAACTACAAGATCCCGCATGACTTCGAAATCTATCCGGGCGATCACACCAGCGGCGCAGCGGCGAGGATGGAGAGGAACATGCTCGCGTTTTTCACCCGCTGTCTTGATTTCGACTAAGGTTAGGCGGACGGTCGGACGTCTGTAAGTTATTCACAGACTTATGTTGGGAAGATGCCGGCTAACGTGATAGCCTTAGGTTCTGTTCTTGCTCCCAGTCGAGCGTCCCGCCCCTTGTTGAGCGAACCGGGCCCCGGCATTGACCGGCCGGGGCTGCGAAGTAATTTCTGAGGTGACGCTCGTGTGCTCCGATCCCCCCAGGCGACACGGCGAATCTCGCAAGAGCCGCGAATCCCCCGCTGTGCGGCGCAGCCTCGAGCGTGCAAAACCCGCTCGTAGACGTGTTCGGGGGAAGACTTATTGTTTCGCGAGAAGGATTGGACGCCCGTATGGATCGAAGACAGACCGCAATTGCGGCCCTAGCAGGCCTCTCTCTTTTTTTAAGCGCGCCCGCGAGCGCTCAAACCGACGCCCTCAAGTTCTTCAAGAACTACTTCGTCACGGGAGATTATCAAGTCGCTGGGGTTGGACTCAGCGGCACTGGGGTCAACGGTTTCGCGACCGGCTCGATCTCCTTCAACAACGTCCCGGCGGACGCCGAAATTGTGGCCGCCCAACTTTATTTCCAAGTTGTCACCAAGGCGAGCTTCGGTTCCATCTCCGGCGTCACGGGCGCAACCTTTAATGGACTGCCCCTGAGCACGCCTGACGGGTCAGTTCGCGAAGGTCCTCAATGAAGCGGGCACCGCGCCGTGCTGGAGTTCCGGCGGCGGCTACGGGCGATTCGAACGGAGCTCACCGAACTTACACGTACCGCGCGGATGTCCTGCGCTACCTGAAGATCGGCGCCGACGGGCGATACATCGTCACGGATCTCACCATCAAGTTGCCGGACTCCGGCAATGGCAACGGCGTGCCGAGCGCCCTTGGCGCAAGCGTAGTCCTGGTATACCGCAGCCCGACGTTCGCGGGTCCGTTGAAGGCGGTCGTCATCTACGACGGCGGCTACACGATCAACAACGCCACGCCGACGATGACTCAAACGATCAAGCCGGCTTTTACGACGTCGCGACTCCGGCGCGGAGACTGGCAGAATGACCCACATCGCGGGCAGCGGTCAAGCCAATAAGCCGGAGATTCTGAAGGTTCAACGGCCAAACGATTTCCGGCAATCCGTTCATCGTCCGCTGCCGGGCCGGGGTGGGACAACTTCAGTTTTCCGACGCCCGCGATACCCGGGAGCTTCTTCGCTGACCACTTCCGTCGAGTCCTCCGTCGGGGGCTTCGCGACTGCATCACCTGGGGCGCGGTTGTCTACAGCACTCAAGTCAAAGACGCGGACAGCGACGGCTTGCTCGATATTTGGGAGTCGTCGTCGACTCCCCTCGTCGATCCCAACGGCGAGACATTGCCCAATCTCAAGGCCATGGGGGCGAAGGCGAACCACAAGGACATCTTCGTCGAGATCGCGTACATGTCCACGTCCGCACAGCTGCAATTACGGCGCGGTGTCGCGACCCGCGCACAGCCACTTGCCGACTCCGGAGGCTCTGAAACTGGTCGGGGACGCGTTCCTCAATGCGCCCGTATCCAACGGGGACGGCGTCTCCGGGCATCAACGTGCATTTCGACCCGGGCTTCGAACTACAACGATCCCGATGGGCTGGCCGCGCCTTACTTGATTCGCGGCGCGGGCTTGAACCGCGGAGGGGACTCCATCGACGAAACAGCCACGACTTGCGCTCGAGGGGCGTCAGACCCGCCTTGGGTCTGCCAGTACAGCGATTTCCCGGGAACGGTCGGCTGGAAGAGCGGCTTCCGATTCTTCAAGGACAAGCCCGTTGACGGAAAGACGGACGACCAGTGCGACGCGGCCGAAATGGATGGGGACCCCTCAACCGTATGCGAAAGGAGATTCGATCGCACGCGCAAGGACATCTTCCTCTACGCGCTGTTCGCCCACTCGATCGGGATCCCCAGAGAGCCCTGCCTGATTACGACAGGAACCCCTGAGACCAACCCGGACTACGGATTCCCGGACTACGACTGCATGGCGACGAACCCGAACTATCATGCGCCCGCCACCAACTCCGGCGTCGCCGATCTCGGCGGCGGAGGCCTGTTGATCACGCTGGGTGCGTTTGTCGACGAAGCCGGACTTCCGATCGGCACTCACTTCATGCAGGCGTCCACGCTGATGCACGAGATGGGACATGCGTTCGGCAGGGGGCATGCGGGAGACATTCAAAACTTCACCAACTGCGACTCCAACTACCTGAGCGTGATGAACTACTTGTTCCAGTTGGCCGGCTTGTGGACGGACGCTGACAACAAGGCGCATCTCGATTATTCCAGTCAAGCGCTCAGTGCGCTCAATGAAGCTTCGCTGAACAATCCAGGCTCGCTTGGCTACGACCAAAACGATCCCTTTGGCCTGGCCGCCTATCGCACTTCTTGGTACGCGCCGCTCACTCCTGGGTCGCTCGGCGACGTTCTTGGTCTGTCGGCGGCCAAGAGGCATTGCGACGGCTCGCTCCTGTCGCCGACAGAGGAGGCGCAGCGCCTGGCGGGCGGCGGCATGGTGCGCCTCGACGCCGCGAGCATGACCGGTCCCATCGACTGGGCGGGCGACGGCGTTGCGGGACCGTCGATGCTGTCGCAGGACATCAATTTTGACGGCGCGACCTCCGCACTGCAGGGGTCGGACGATTGGCAACAACTGAGTCTGAATCAAATTGGAAGCCGGCGTAATGTCGGCGGCTGGTTTTATGTTCCCGACCCGGCGTCGCCCTCGGACCTCTATCTGTTCATGGGACCGCTGTCGCTTGGGACAGCAGCGCGGCGACCTGGGGCCGGGCGATCTGAGTCGCGCCGACCTAGGCGGTCCCGACCTCACGAAGGGCGACTACAATCGCGGCGACCAAGACGTTGGAGACTTGGGCCGGGGCGTGCTGGGCCGAGGAGTCTTGGGCCGCGGCGTTCTCGGCCGCGGCGTGCTGGGTCGAGGAGTCTTGGGTCGCGGCGTTCTCGGACGCGGCGATTACGGCCGCGGCGTTCTCGGATTGGGCGACCTCAGCTTTGGAGACGATATCACCCAAGAGGGCGCGGCAGCCGGCGGATACAGCCCTCCGAATGACATGGCGGCGAGCGTCGTCGATACCCCATGTGACGGTTCCGCTCCGGCGGACTGCCACCGCAACAAGACGAGTTGGCAACCGCCGAACGTCGGCGAAGTCGATCACTATGGCGTGAGCCGCGTTCCGGGCACGGCCTACGGCGTTGGCAGCGTCATCACGGCGGTGGGGCAAACCGCCGGGGCGCAGACCTTGTCGCTAATCGACACAGAGGAGTTGCCGAACGGCCAATTCTCCTATTACGCCCGCGCCATTTTCGGCGACGGAGTGATCAGCGCCCCATCGAAGCTGGCGACCGTGCTGGCCGTGAACGCCGCTCCTGTGGCGGTCGCCGACAGCTACAGCGTCGTGCAAGGGTCGACTCTCACGGTCGCCGCACTCGGCGTGATCGCCAACGACACCGACATCGACAGCCCCTCGCTCAAGGCCAAACTCGTAACCGGCCCCGCGAACGGCACGCTCACGCTCAACGCCGACGGCTCGTTCACCTACAAGCCCAACGCCGCCTTCTACGGCCAAGACAGCTTCGTCTATACAGCCAACGACGTCGACACGACCCGCAGCTCCAACCAAGCTACGGTTCCGATCGAGGTCATCCCGCTCTACGGCTTCGTGGCGGCTAAGAATCTGCCGCCGAATAAGGCCATCAAGAGCGGCGACTCCATCAATCTCGAGTGGCAATTCACGGTTGGGGGCGTGGTCGTAGACAGCTCGAACGCCCAGCCGAAGGTCAAGATCGCGGGCCCGTCAGGATTTCTGGCGTACTACACGCCGGCTGCTCCCGGCGGCGGATCGTTCGAGTCGCCCACCGACAAAAACAAGTTGACGTGGACGTTCAATTGGAAGGCGGTTACCGCCGCAGGCGCCAATCTTCCCGCGGGGGTTACGCCGTCTCGATACTGAGCGATAGGACCGGCCAAACCTTTAGCGGAGGAACGATTACGGTTAAAGTAGCGAGGAAGGGTGCCCGACGATTCCAACGATGATGTCACGCGCCTAGGCGGCGAAACACAACCCGGCGACCCGAGGGCCGAGCCTGCTGACGACGCCACCATCATCGCCTCGAAGACGCCGCCGGCGGCGTTGAGCGGTTCGCCGCCCGACGCCGACGCCACCCAGGCGCCCGGGCAGGCGCCGGCCGATCCTGAAAGACGGTCGTCGCTTCGACCACGCCAAGCCCGGCGCGCAGCAAGCCGGGCCAGCCGCGCGGCCCGCTGGAAGTCGGTCAGTCATTCGGCCCGCGCTATCACATCGTCCGGCAGCTCGGCGCCGGCGGCATGGGCGCTGTCTACCAAGCCTGGGATCAAGAGCTTGGCATCGCCTTGGCGTTGAAGGTGATTCTTCCCGGAATCGCCGATTCCGCGGCTGCTCGCGAGATGGAGCAGCGTTTCAAGCGCGAGTTGCTGCTGGCGCGGCAGGTCACGCACAAAAACGTCGTCCGCATCCATGACATGGGTGAAATCGACGGCATCAAGTACATCACGATGTCGTACGTCGACGGGAGCGACCTGGCGACGATCCTTAAAGAGCAGCGGAAGCTGCCGATTCCGCGCACCTTGCGAATCATTCGCCAGGTCATCTCCGGCCTCACGGCCGCGCACGACGCCGGCATCGTCCATCGCGATTTGAAGCCCGCGAACATCATGATCGACGCCAAGGACGACGAGGCGTTGATCATGGACTTCGGCATCGCGCGGATGGCCGAGGCGGGCGTCTCGGATCGCGCCTCCGAAAGCTTGCCGTCCGACGATCCGCGATACAAGACCACCGTAAGCTTGGGCGGCGAGACGATGTTTGGGGCCGTCGTCGGGACGTATCAGTACATGGCGCCCGAGCAGGCCCAGGGGCTGCAGGTCGGGCCGCGGGCCGACATCTATGCGCTCGGGCTGATCGTGTACGACACGCTTGTGGGGCCCGTCCGGTCGGAAGCCGCACCGCGATTGTCGGACGAGCTGAACGCACGGATGAAAGCGGCGCCGCCGCCGATTTCGACGATCGATCCGTCGATCCCGGAGCCGCTGAGCCGGATCGTTTCGCGTTGCTTGGAGCCCGACCCGGCCGCGCGTTTCCAGTCGACGGGCGCGCTCGCCGATGCGCTCGGCGACCTGGACGAAGACGGCAAGCCGCTGCCCATCACGCGCCGGCTCAGCCTCCGTCAGGTCGCCGCGCTCATCCTCCCGCTCCTGATCGTGCTGCTGGCCGCACTGTGGTTCTTGCAGCCGCAGCCGCCGCCCGTCAAGCCGGATCCGGTGTCGGTCGTGATCGCCGACTTCCACAACGGCGCGGGCGATCCCGCCTTCGATCGCACGTTGGAGCCGATGATCAAGCTCGCGCTCGAAGACGCTGACTTCATCACCGCGTACGGGCGAGCTGAAATCAGCCGGGGCCTCGGCGTTCACCCGCCCGACGTGTTAGACAGCGCCGCGGCCCGCGAGATCGCGTTGAGCCAGGGGCTTGGCGTCGTGCTCACCGGTGACGTGGAACGGAAAGGGGGCGGGTACGAGTTGTCCATGACCGCCTCTCACGCTGTCGCCGGCGACGTTATCGGAACTTTTCAGGGGGATGCGGCCGACAAGGACAAGGTGCTCGGCGTCGCCGCGAAGCTGGCGACCGAGATTCGCGACGCGCTCGGCGACCAAACGTCCGACTCGGCTCAGCTGTTCGCCATGGAGGCGCTTTCGTCCACCTCGCTCGATGTCGTTCGCGAGTACGCCGGCGCCATGGAGGCGCTCTCCGACAGCAAGTTCGAGCAATCGCTGGCGGGGTTTTCGAAGGCTGTCGACCTGGACCCGAGCTTCGGGCTCGCCTACGCCGGCATGGCGATCGCCTCACGCAATCTCGACAAGCAACAAGACGCGGAGAACTACGTCAAGGAAGCGCTGCGCCACCTCGATGGCATGACCGAGCGCGAGCGCTATCGCACTCGGGGACTGTTTTACATGGTCACCGGAGATCAACGCGCGTGCGTCAAGGAATACAGTGACTTGATCGCCCGTTACTCGCAGGACGCGGCGGCGCGCAACAATCTGGCGCTGTGCTCGACCTATTTGCGCGACATGCCGACAGCTCTCGAAGAGATGCGGCAAGTCGTCAAGATTCTGCCGAACCGTCCGGTTTATAGGGAGAACTTAGCGCTCTACGCAGCCTACGGGAGCGACTTCCCAACCGCCGAGCAAGAGGCTCAAAAAATTGATCCTCCCGGCTTGTTCGGTTCTCTGGCGCTGGCATTCGGGCAACTCGGCCAAGGTCAGGTTACGCCCGCTGCGCAGACCTATGAGTCGCTGACCAAATTCGATGCGCTTGGCGTTTCCTACGCTGCGTCCGGGTTGGCGGACTTGGCTCTCTACATGGGACGCCTCTCCGACGCCGCACGGCTGTTTGAGCAAGGCGCCGCCTCTGATGAGAAGCGCGAAGACCGCTACCGCGCCGCCTCGAAGTTGGCCGCGCTCGCCCATACGCAACTGCTGCGGGGACGCAAGCAAGCCGCCCTCGCGGCGGCCGAGAAGGCTCTTGCCGACAGCTCGGCCGTCAAGATCCGCTTCCTCACGGCGAGAGTCTTCGTCGAAGCGGGCGAATTTGACCGCGCGCAAAAGCTGTCGGATGACTTGGCCGCCGAGTTCCAGGCTGAGCCCCGCGCCTACGCGAGAATCATCGAGGCGGAAATCGCCCTGAAGCAAGGAAATGTGCGTCCGGCGGTGACCGCGTTGAACGACGCCAACGCGCTGCTCGATACCTGGATCGGGCACTATGATCTTGGCCTCGCTTATCTCGCCGCCGAAGCATACCCGCAGGCGGATTCGGAGTTCGATCGTTGCCTCGCGCGGCGCGGCGAGGCCATGGCGCTGTTCTTGGACGAAGAGCCCAGCTACGGTTATTTCCCGCCCGTTTACTATTACCAGGGCCGCGCCCGCGAAGGCCTGGGCAGCGGCTTCCGGGACTCGTACGGCAAGTATCTGGATATTCGAGGCCAAGCCGGCGAAGACCCGCTGCTGGCCGAAGCCCGCCGCCGCGCCGGCAAATAGCCTCCTCGACATCGCGAGGCGAGCCCGCAACCGTTCCAGTAGAATCAACGTCGTAGGCTTAGCTTGACCCGCCTTCGCGCCATCGTCATCGGTTTGCTGGCAGCGGCGACTCTCGCCGCCGAGCCGATGATGCCGCTCGATCAGGTTCGCGCCGGTCAGAGCGGCGTCGGCAAAACGGTCTTCCAGGGCGACGACCCCGAGGAATTCGGCGTCGAGATCCTCGGCGTGCTCGAAGACATTGGACCCAAACAATCGATCATTCTGGCGCGCCTCTCCGGCGCAAAGGTGGAGCACACGGGCGTCATCGCCGGAATGAGCGGCAGCCCGGTCTATATCGACGGCAAGCTCATCGGCGCGGTGGCGTTCGCCTTTCCGTTCGCGACCGAACCGATCGCCGGGATCCGCCCGATCGCCGATATGCTCCAGCCGGGCGGAAGCTTGGCGGACGAGCGCGGACCGCGCAATCCCGTTCTGGCGGCCTTGCGATCAGGCGAAGAGCCGCTGCTCCCGGCCGATCCCCGCGCCTTCCCGGACCGCCGCACGCTCGTTCCGATCGCGACGCCCGTTTCTTTCGCGGGCTTCACCTCGCGAACGCTCCAGATCTTCGGCGATCAGCTCGAGAAGCTCGGCCTGCATCCGCTGCAGGGCGTGGGCGGACGGGCGCGCCAAACTTCGTCGCGGCCGCTCGCGCCGGGCGACATGATCAGCGTTGGGCTGGTCAGCGGCGACTTCAACGTCAACGCCGCCGGCACGGTCACTTACATCGACGGCGACCGCGTCTACGGATTCGGCCACACGTTCTTGAACGGCGGTCCGATCAAACTGCCGATGATGCGGTCGAACGTCATCGCCACCGTCCCCAGCCTCTCGAACTCGTTCAAGTTGGCGGGCGTCGGCGAGATGATCGGCTCGATCGGGCTCGACCGCTCGACGGGCATCGCCGGGACGTTGGGCGCGGGGCCGCCGCTCACCCCGCTGAAGATCAGCATGCGCGACTCGGAAGGGACCGAAACGAACTACGACCTCCAACTCGTGCGCGACCCTTATCTCACGCCCTTCCTGGCGCAGATGAGCGTGTTCGCCGCGATCGACGCCACCGAGCGGCAACTGGGCCCGCAAACGCTGCGGGCGGAGGGCTTCGCGCGTTTCGCAGGCCTGCCCGATCTCAGGCTCGACGACCTTTTCTCGGGCGCCGCCGGAGTCGGCCAGCAAGCTGCGCTCGGCATCGCCTCGACCCTGGCGTTCCTGATGCAGACGGCCAACGATCCCATCGAACCCGATGAAATCGAGTTGCGCTTCACGGCCGAAACGCGCGACCTGCGGGCTCGGCTGGTGCGAGCTTGGACCAACCGCGAGCGCGTGCGACCCAGCGAACAGGTCGAGTTCAGCGCCGTGGTGCTCGCGCCGGACGGCCATGAGCAACTGCGCCGTGTGAAATGGCAAGTCCCGGCGACGCTCACTCCCGGCGACGTATTCGTGACTTTCTCCGACGCCGCCCGGCTCAACTTGTTGCAGTTCCCGGCTCTGATGGACGCATCGAAGCTGTCCGCGGGCCGCATCGTCGAGACGCTCAACCGGTTGCACTCCTCCGACGGCCTGTACCTGCGGATCTGGCGGCAACAGCCCGGCATCCGCGTGCTCAGCTCGAAGCTCGAGGCCGTGCCTGCCTCGCTGCGCAGCGTACTGGGCGGGCCTCGCGGCGCGGCCGGCGGAGCCACCGACGAACCTTACGCCTCGCTGCTGGAAACGCAGGTCGACCACTTCGATGCCGTCGTCGAAGGCGAGGAAACCTTCCGCATCACTATCGACGAATGAAATTCCGCGCCGCCCTACTCCTTTCGGCCCTGAGTCTTGTCTTCCAATCCGGGCTTCACGCGTCGTCCACCAAGGTTTGGGAGATCGGCGACTACGACTCCTTTCTCGCCGGCCGCTTCGAGAACCTGTCGCTCGACTCCGAAGGCCGCCTGACGCTCGGCCCGCGCATCGAAACCGTCAGCGCCCTCGAAGACTCCGCCGAAGCCGTCCTGTGGTCCGCGGCCGTCGCGCCGAACGGCGACATCTACCTCGGCAGCGGTCACCGCGGACGCTTGTTCCGCGTCGATTCCAACCGCAAGGTCGAAGTCTGGTGGGAGGCGCCCGAGATCGAGATCTTCGCCGTCGCCGTAAGCCCCAAAGGAGACGTCTACGCCGCCACGTCTCCCAACGGCAAGGTCTACCGCCTCACCGGCAAAGACAAGGCCGAAGAAGTCTTCGACCCCAAGGCCGAATACATTTGGTCGCTGCAATTCGACGATTCCGGCGCGCTGTTCGTCGGCACGGGCGGGGAAGGGAAGGTCTACCGCATCGGCCCCGACGGCAAGGGCGAGCTGTACTTCGACACGGAGCAGCGCCACGTCATGAGCTTGACGCTCGACGGTCAGGGCCGCCTGCTCGCCGGCACCGATCCCAACGGCATCCTCTACCGCATCGACGCCAAGGACCATGCCTTCGCCTTGTATGACTCGGACCTGCCCGAGATTCGCGACATGCGCGTCGCCCCCGACGGCTCGATCTGGGCGGCGGCGATGGGCGGTGGATATTCTCTGCAAGACCAGTTGACCCAGAGTGTGCTGCAACTGTCGAGCACGCCGACCACGACCATCTCGGTCACCGCGACCGCAAGCGGTGAAACGTCGCCGACGCCGGCGGCGCCCGCGCAGCCCAAGGCGAGTCCGACGCCGGCCGTCAGCTTTACGCCCTCCGTTGTGAACTACGGCGTCGAGATGGCGGCGGTGCTGCGCATCAGCCCCGAGGGCGAAGCCGAAAAGCTGTGGAGCTCGACGGAGGAAAACGTCTTGGCGCTCGCGCTCGAGCCGGACGGCGACGCCTTGTTCGCCACCGATCGCGGCGGCCGGCTCTACCGCGTCGCAAGCGACGACGAGGCTACGCTCGTCTCGCAAACGCACGAACAGCTCATCACATCGATTACAACGGCCGCCAAGGCCTTCGTGTTGACGGGCGCCCATTCCGCCGCCGCGAATCTGCTCTACGAGGACTCGGCCGATTCGGGAACCTACGAGACCGGCGTGCGCGACGCCGGCGCCGTCGCCGAATGGGGACGGCTGAGTTGGCACGGCTCCGGCCCCGTCGAATTCCAGACTCGGAGCGGTAATTCGTCGCGCCCCGACAAGACTTGGAGTGACTGGTCGGCGCCCATCCATGACGCTGACGCGCCGATCTCTTCGCCGCCGGCGCGCTACCTGCAATGGCGCGCGACGCTGCGCAAGGCCGATGCGCCGCCGTTTGTCGACCGGGTTCGAGTCGCCTACCTGCCGCGCAACCGCGCGCCCGAGATTAGCGGCGTCGAGGTCAGTGAGGAGTCCCCCGACAGCTCGTCATCCTCGTCGTCTTCCTCTTCGTCGAGCTCTTCGAACAACGCTTCCTACAGCGTCACCGTCACGGCCAGCCCCTCGGGATCCTCCAGTTCGTCCGCAGCCGCCGCAACAGCCGAGAAGAAGCTCAACGGCGGCGGCGCCCAGGCCAAGTTGGCCGTCAAATGGGAGGCCGAAGACCCCGACGGCGACGACCTGATCGCCAAGGTCGAGTTCAAGGGTGAAGGCGAGTCCGCCTGGAAGACGATGGAGAACGACATCAAGGAAAAGAAGTACGCCATCGACAGCCAGACTCTGGCCGACGGGCGCTACCGCTTCCGCGTCACCGTCTCTGACAAGCCTTCCAACCCGCCCGCCGCGGCCAAGCAAGCCGTGAAGGTTTCGCTGCCCGTGATCGTCGATCACACGCCGCCGGTCGTCGCATTGGCGGAAACGACCGCGAAACTCGTTCGCTTCACGGCCGAAGACAGCGCGTCGATCGTCGCCCGCGGGGAGTACTCCGTCGACGCCGGGCCTTGGATTCCCGTGCGGCCCGACGACGGTGTGGCCGATTCGCTCGACGAGTCGTTCACGGTCTCGCTTGACGGATTCAAATCCGGCGAGCGCCTGATCACCCTGCGTGTCCGCGACCGCGCCGCCAACGCCGGTCTCGCCAAAGCGGTTGTGACTATCCCCTAGGCCCGCGACATCCGCGGCTTTGCTTCGGCGCTCGCAGAACGCACACCGAGCCGCCCACGTGAGTGGGCGGTCTCGTCGGACAGCCGCAGCAGCTCTGAGTGCGCAACCGTCCCGGACCTCCGCGCGGCGCGGTTTCTTGTCTGCAACAATTACCAGAGTCCATGTCATCTTCCATCACTTCCCGCCGCACCTTTCTCGCGAGCGCGCTTGCCGCTTCGGCGCTGCCCTTCGGCTGCGGCGGAGGCGCGAATGAATCATCCGAGCCCAAGCAATGGAACGTCGTCTGGATCATCGCCGACGATCTTTCGTGCGACCTCGGCTGCTACGGCTACCCCTCGGTCAGCACACCCAACATTGATCGCCTCGCCTCCGAAGGCGCGATTTTCACAAACGCTTTCGTGACGGCGCCGGTGTGCTCGCCCAGCCGCTCGGCGATGCTCACGGGGATGTATCAGACATCGATCGGCGCCCAAAACCACCGCAGCCACCGCGACGACGATTACCGGCTGCCCGACCCGGTTCGCCCGCTCACCGACTACTTCCGCGAGGCCGGCTACTACACGGCCAACAATCACCCCGGCACGGACAAGCCCGGCAAGACGGACTACAACTTCAACTTCGAGGCCGGCTACCAGCCCTTCGACGGCAATGATTGGGCCGACCGCAAGCCCGGCCAGCCCTTCTACGCGCAGGTCAACATCTCCGACCCGCACCGCGGCCGTCCGCCGGACATCTGGAGCTACACCGACGAGCTGCCCGCCGATCGCAAGGTCAACCCGGACGATGTCGTGATGCCGTCCTACTATCCCGACGACCCCGTGATGCGCCGGGATTGGGCCGGCTACCTCGACGCCGTTGAATTGCTCGACGACAAGGTCGGGGAGGTGCTCAAACGCCTCGAAGACGAAGGCGTTGCGGACAGCACCGTCGTGTTCTTTTACGGCGATCACGGCCGACCGATGCCGCGCGACAAGCAGTTCCTCTACGACGGCGGCATTCAAATCCCGCTCGTCATCCGTTGGCCCGGCAAGCTCGAGCCGGGTTCAAAGCGCGACGAGCTGGTCAGCTCCATCGACTTCGCTGCGACATCCCTTGCGATTGCCGGCATCACGCCGCCCGACTACATGGAAGGCCGCGTGTTCTTGGGCGACAACCCCGCGCCGTCTCCGGAGTACGTCTTCGCCGCGCGCGACCGCTGCGACGAGACCGTCGACCGCATCCGCGCCGTGCGCAGCAAGCAGTACAAGTACATCCGCAACTACATGCCCGACCGGCCCTATATGCAGCTCAACCGCTACAAGGAGATCTCGTACCCGAGCTGGCGGCTGCTCAAGCGCCTTCACAAGCAGGGCAAGCTCACGCCCGCGCAAGAGCTCTTCTTGGCCGACACGCGCCCCGAAGAAGAGCTGTATGACGTGATCGCCGACCCGGACGAGGTTCACAACCTCGCCGGCGACCCCAAGCATCAAGAGATCCTCGACCGCATGGGGACAGTGCTGAACCTGTGGATCCAAAAGACCGGCGACAAGGGCGAAATCCCTGAAGACCCCGCCATCGCGAAAGTATTGGGACCAGCAGATGATCAAGGCCTACCAAGACCTCTACCCGGTCATCGAAAAGCGCGAAGGCCCCTGGTAAGGCTTGGTGGTTACAGGCGCTCTCGCCTGTAACCACGCCGCGCCATCGGCGAGAGTGTAATCTTGTGCGCCCGTCGGAGATGTCACCTACACGTTCGCCGCCTCGCGCTGCAGCGTGGGAAGATGAGCGGCGGCATGACCCAACGGCTCGTTCGTCTCGTTGCATTCCTCGTCACAGCCGGGACCGCGTTCGCACAGGCCCAATCGCAGCCCGCATTTGTCGGCTCCCAGGCTTGCGAATCCTGCCATAAGGCCGTCTACGACCGCTGGAAAGGTACCCTGATGGCCAACGTCATCGTCGACGTCAAGGCGCACCCGGAAGCGATCGTCGCCGATTTTGCGACGCCGAATCCGCTGGTGACGTTCACCAAGGACGACATCGCCTTCACCTATGGCAGCAAGTGGAAGCAGCGCTACTTCACGAAGATCGGCGACGACTATTACGTTTTCCCCGCGCAATGGGACGTTGCGGCCAAGGTCTGGCGCAAATACTACGTCGAGCAAGGGGCGGACTGGTGGGCGAAGTATTATCCAGCCGACCAGATGAAGCGGCCGACGGGTCCGACTTGCGACGGCTGCCACTCGACCAACTACAACATCGCGACCAAGCAGGTGACCGAGTGGAACGTCGGCTGCGAGAAGTGCCACGGCCCGGGGAGCGAGCACGTCAATGCGCCCTCGCGGAGCAATATCGTCAACCCGGCGCGACTCGATACGACACGCGCGGGGGACGTCTGCATCCAGTGCCACTCGCAGGGCCAGCCGATCGAGAAGCCGCTTGGACGGGGTCTACTACGATTGGCCGGTCGGGTATCTCCCCGGCGAAAAGCTGAGCGACCATTGGCGGCTCGAAGAGCACCGTTTAGGCGAGGAGACCTTCACGCACTGGCCCGAAGGCTCGGCGCACAAGAACCGCATGCAGGGCAACGACTTCGTGACGAGCCTGATGTACACGCGCGGCGTGCGCTGCTGGTCGTGCCATGACGTTCACGGAACCGAGTTCAACGCGGACTTGATCAAGCCCGCCAACGCCGTCTGTCTCGAATGCCATGGCCAGGACTCGCCGGCGGGGCCGCGCGGGACGATCGAGGAGCACACGCACCACGCGGCCGACAGCGCGGGCAGCGACTGCGTGGCGTGCCACATGCCGAAGATCGCCAAGACGGTCGGCGATGTGAAGGTCCGCAGCCACACCTTCCGGTTCATTTCGCCGTCGATGTCGGAGAGCTACGGCGTACCGAATCCTTGCATCGCTTGCCACACGGACCGCACGAATGAATGGGCGTCGAACGAACTGCGCCTCTGGAACAATACGTCGCCGTGGCGCGTGGCGCCTTGAGGCGCTCGGCGGCAACAATGGAGCGTGAGGCGAGGAATGAAGCGGATACGGATGTGGATCACGTGTGTCTTGCTGGCGGCGGCCGCGGTTGCGCCTGCCCCTGCGCAACAGCAAGCCTTGACGCTGGAGGACTGCGTCAAGCTTGCGCTGGAGGCGCCTTCGGCCGCGCAGACGGCGGAACGTGAAGAGGCCATTGCGAAGGAGCGCCAAACGGCGGCCCGAGCGGAGTTGCTGCCGCAGTTCGGGCTGACTTCGACCTACGCCTACAACAGCCCGGCCACGAACGGACCGAATCCGTTCAGCTTCGTCGCGCTCAACGGCGTCCGGGAATACCTGGCGACGGCCGACACGAATTGGAGCCTCGACCTGTCGGGCCGGTTGCGCGCCGGAATGGCCGTGGCGCGGGCGGGCCGCGACTTGGCCGACCGCCGATTTGGCTATCGCGCGCCGCGATCTGCGCCGCGCCGTCGCCCTGTCTTACTACGACCTGGAGCTTGCCAGACAGCCTCGTCGAGTTGGAACAGAGCAGTCTGACCGAGGCCCGCGAGTTCGAGCGCACGGTGCGGGCGCGGCTCGAGCAAGGGGAGTCCTCGCGAGCCGACTTGTTGAAGGCTACGGCGCAACGCTCGCAGTTCGAGCAGGCGCTGGCGCAGGCCCAGCTCGACGCTCGCATGGCCAACCAGATCTTGGCTTCGTTCTGGACGGCCGATGTCGACGCCGAGATTCCCTTGGCGAGCGCGTTAGATGCGAACGTCGAGCCGCCGCCCGACGCGCTGGAACAAGAGGCGAAGCAGGCGGTCGAGAGCAGGCCGGAGTTTCGGCGCTTCGACGCCATCGACCGTACTTACCAAGCGCAGCGCAAGATCGCGCGCGCCGGGTTGCGGCCGGATGCGAGCGTCGTCTTCCAGTACGGTCTCGACGCGAATCAGGTTCGCGCGGATCAACGCGGCTACGCGGCATACGTCAACCTCAACGTGCCGATCTTCGACTGGTTCCGGTCTCGCAGCGGAGTCCGTGAAGCGAACTATCGCGAACAGCAGACGGAGTTTGACCGCGCCGCCGCCGAGCGCACGTTCAGCCGCGAATACTACGCGGCGCGCGCGCGGGTGCAATCCTGGCATGACCGCATTCCACTGGCGCGGAGCGAGTTTGACGATTCCAACGAGAATCTGCGCCTCGTGCGCCTGTTGTACGCCGCGGGCGAAGGCCTAGCGCTCGATGTCGTACAGTCGCAGGTGCAAGCCTCGCAGGCTGGTCAGTCGCTGTATTCCGCGATCGCCGAATACCAGCGCGCATTGGCGGACTTTGAAGTGGCGGCCGGGCGATGAGAGATTCCATGACGAAAATTCTGATAGCGGCGGCGCTGGCGCTCAGCTCCTGCAGCGCCCCGGAAGAAACCGCCGAGCCGCAGATGGTGGTCGACGTCAAAACGGCGCAAGCGAGCCTGCAAGACGTCGAGGTGACGGTGACGGCGCCCGCCGCGATCTATCCCATTTCGCAGGCGAAAGTCGCTTCGAAAGTGACTGCGCCGATCGCGCGGCTCGCCGTCGGCAAAGGCGACCGTGTCTCGAAAGGGCAAACCCTGGCCTGGTTGCGCAGCGAAGATCTCGAAGCGCAGCTCTCCGACGCCAAGGCCCAAATCTCGGACGCCGAGGCGAATTTCGAAAAAGTCTCCGCCGGCACCCTGCCGACTGAAGTCGAGCGCGCTCAGGGAGAGGTGGACCGCACCGACGCCGCATTAGCGGAAGCGAAGCAGATCTATGAGCGCCGCCAGGCCCTGGTCAAGGAAGGCGCGCTGCCCGAGCGCGAGTTGCTGCTCGCCAAAACGCAGTACGAACAGGCGCAAGCGGCCAGCCGCGTGGCCAAATCTTCCTTGGAGCTGTTGACCGGCAAGTCGCGCGCTCAGGACATCCGCAGCGCGCAGAGCCGGCTCGACCAAGCGCAGGCGGGGCTGGAGTTGATCCAAGCGCAGCTCGATTTCGCGCGAGTCAACAGCCCCTCTCGAGGCGTCGTCACCGAACAATTCCTTTACCCCGGCGATATGGCGCGGCCCGACAATCCCATCTTTACCGTGATGGACCTGTCGACCGCGGTCGCTCGCGGGCAGTTCCCCGAGGAGAATACCGCCGGGCTAAAGGTTGGCGAGGCCTGCCGATTTTCCGGCGTCGACGTGCCGGACGCCGTCCGCACGGGGAAGATTACGGTGGTCAGCCAAGCCGTCGACCCGCTGCGGCGCACCGTGGAGGCGTGGTGCGAGATCAAGAATGACGACGGTGCGCTCAAAGCCGGCGCCTTCGGTCACATGATCGCGGTGATCGGCGTCCACTCGAGCGTCGTGACGGTTCCGCTAGCTGCGGTGGAATTCGCGCCCGACCGCAACTCAGGCGTCGTTTGGACGGTCAGCCCTGACAATCACGCGCACGAAAATCAAATCACGCCGGGCGTCGTGACGCCGGACATCGTCGAGGTCAAGACAGGAATCAGCAGCGGTGACACGGTCGTCGTCGAGGGCGGCTACGGCCTATCGGACGGCGTCGAGGTTCGCCGGGCGGAGCCGGGCAAATGAAGACCGAGTCGCTTGCTCGCTTCGTTCAAGACTACGGGAAGGGATTGGGGCTGGTGGCGCTGGCGTTCGCCTTGGCGGGCCTGGTTTTCACCTTTCGCCTGCCGGTTTCGCTGTTTCCCCAGACGGACTTTCCCCGAGTTGTGATTCTCGTCGACAACGGCGTCGCTCCAGTTGACGTGCAGATGCTGACGGTGACGCGCCGCCTGGAAGAGGCGGCCCGCAGAGTTCCCGGCGTAACCGACATTCGCTCGGTCACCTCGCGCGGCGAGACCGAGATCAGCGTCTTCTTTCGCTGGGACGTCGACATCGTCGAAGGCTTGCAGCTCATCCAGGGAGAGATCGCCCAGATTACGCCGACGCTGCCTCCCGACTCGCGCTTCTACATCAATCGGCTGACGTTCTCAGTGTTCCCGATGATCGGCTTCAGCCTGACGTCGCCCGAGCGCGATCTTGCCGAGCTTTGGGAGCTGGCGTATTGGGACATCGCGCCGCAGCTCTACCGCATACCGGGCGTGATGGAAGCTCGCATCGTCGGCGGTCGCGAAGCGGAATTTCACGTCATCGTCGATCCGGAGAAGCTCAATCGTTACAACCTCGACCTCTCGGCGGTGTCCAACGCGATCCGCTCGGCCAATATCGTTTCAGCGGGCGGGATGATCCAGGAGAACTACCACCTGTATCTGACCGTCGTGACCGGTCTGATGCGCGACCCTGCTCAGATCGAGCAGACGGTCGTGGCGGTGCTCGACGGCGTCCCGGTGCGCATCGCCGACATCGGCGAGGTGGTGAAAGGCGAACGGCCGGTCTATAACATCGTCACCGCCGACGGCCGGCCCGCGGTGCTGATCAACGTGCTGCAGCAGCCCGACGGCAACGCCTTGCAGATCGCGCAGGCCGTCAACGACCGCATCAAGAGCATCAAACAAACGCTGCCTAAGGACATCGCTCTGGCGACGTTCTACGACCAGTCGATCCTGGTGCGCGACTCGATTTTCGGAGTGCGCGACGCCATTCTCCTAGGACTTCTTCTGAGCATCGCGGTGCTGATGGTCTTTCTCAAGGATTGGCGCACGACGCTGATCGCCTCGACCGTGATCCCCATCTCGCTGCTGATCGCCGTGGTGTTCCTGGAAGGGATGGGCATGAGCTTCAATCTGATGACGCTGGGCGGCATGGCGGCGTGCGTCGGAATCGTCATCGACGACGCCATCGTGATGGTCGAGAACATCACCGTGCACATGTCGATGGGGCAGTCACGGGCTGAAGCGGCGCGCAGCGCGATCACCGAACTCACGCCGGCTCTGATCGGCTCGACGCTGACGCCCATCATGGTCTTTGCGCCGCTGATCTTTCTGGGCGGCGTCACGGCCGTGTTCTTCCGGTCACTTGCCGCCACGATGGTGACGGCCCTGCTGGCGTCGCTGTTTCTGGCGATCTTTCTCACTCCGGTGCTGGCGGCGGGCCTGTTGCGCGTGCGCACCGGAGCGACCGCCGCAACACTCGAAGAGGCCGAACGCGCGGGCGAAGGTCGCCTGATGCGGGCTGTCTCCTCCCGCTACGCCCGCTTGATGTCGGCATCGCTGGAGCGCCCTCGGATCGTTTTGGCCGCCCTCCTGCTGGTCGTCGCCGGGTCGGCGGCCATCTACTTTCAACTCGGCAGCGGCTTCTTGCCGGAGCTCGACGAGGGCGCCTTCGTGCTCGACTACGTGATGCCGCCGGGCACCTCGCTCGATGAGACGAACCGCGTGCTGCTGCACGTGGAAGACATTTTGCGCGACACGCCGGAAGTCCAGAGCTACTCGCGGCGCACCGGGGCGCGGCTCGCCTTGGCGATCGCGGAGCCAAACACGGGCGATTTTCTGGTAAAGCTCAAAGGCTTCCCGAGGCGTCCGCTCTCGGAGATTACCGACGACATTCGCCGGCGCATCGTGTCGAGCGAGCCCGCCATCGAGGTCGAGTTCCCGCATATTCTCGAGGACCTGATCGGCGATCTGGCCTGGTCGCCGGAGCCGATCGAGATCCAGATTTCGCATCCTGACCCGGCCACGGCGTTGGCCATCGGGCAGCGTGTCGAAGAATGGCTTTCGGGGGTGCCCGGGGTCGTCGACGTGATGAACCAGAACGTCGTGATCGGCCCGGAAGCGAGCTTCCGCATCGATCCTGTCAAGGCCGCGCTCGCCGGCTTCACCACGCAAGAAGTCGCGGATCTGCAGGCGGCGATGCTGGACGGCGTCCGCGCCTCGGAGACGATCGTCAAGAACCGCCTCTACGGGATTCGCGTGCGCTACCCCAAGCAGAACCGCTCACGCGTCGCCGACCTCGAGTCTCAACTCATCACGTCGACGTCGGGCAATACCGTAAGGCTAGGCAGCATCGCAAAGGTCACGATCGAGGAGGGGCAGCGGGAGATCCATCGCTACAACCTCAAGGAAGCAGTCGTGGTGACGGCGCAGCTTTCCGGCCGCGACCTAGGCTCGACGATCAACGAGATCCAGGCCCGGCTTCCTCAAGAGGTCGAGATGCCGGCCGGAACCGACATCGAGTACGGCGGCATCTACAAGATTCAGCGCGAGTCCTTTCAGGGCCTCGTGCAGGTCCTGCTCGGATCGATCCTGCTGATCTTCATCATCCTGGTCTTCGAGTTCCGCGCGCTGGCTCAGCCGCTCGCGATTCTCGCCGCGACGGTGCTGTGCGGCTCGGGTTCCCTGACGGCCCTTTGGCTGACCGGCTCCACGCTGAACATCAGCTCGTTCATGGGCATGATCATGGTGATCGGCATCGTGCACAAGAACGGCATCTTGATGCTCGACTCCGAGCAGTTCTTCCGCGAACAGGGCCTGTCGCTGCGCGACTCGATCGCTCAAGCCGGACGCAGGCGGCTCCGGCCGATCATCATGACCGCGCTGGCGACCATTTTCGGCATGGCTCCTCTGGCGTTGGGGGTCGGCGCGGGGGCGCAAATCTTGCAACCCCTGGCCATCGCGGTGCTGGGCGGCGTCGCCGTGTCGTTGATTCTGTCGCTTCTCGCCACGCCGGTCATTTATTACGAATTGCGCCGCGTGATGGGCGAGACTACGTAAGGGCGTCTCTGGGCGTAGTCGGGCGTAGTATTGTGTTGGTTCGTGTTGGCTTCGGAGCCGGACGGGTCGATCTCATGGCTTACATACGCGCATGTCTAATCTTGTCGGCATTCTTGTCGGCGGCCGCCTTGTTGACGACGAGCGCCGACGCGCAGGAGCTGGGCCTGAACAAGGTTCTAGCCGAGCGGATTCTCGCTCCCAATCAGTCAACCGTCGAGGTCAAGGCCTTTACGGCCTCGCGCGTCCCGCCGCTGCCGCGCTTCACTGACAAAAGCGAGTGGGAGGGCTACGTCCAAGAGCTTCGCGCGAAGACGCTCAACGATGTGATCTTTCGCGGCGAGGCGAAAACCTGGCGCGACGCCAAAACGCGCGTCGAATGGCTCGAAACGATACCGGGCGGCGACGGCTACCGCATCAAGAAGCTGCGCTACGAGGCGCTGCCGGGGCTTTGGATACCGGCGCTGCTCTACGAGCCGGACAAGCTCAGCCGGCAAGGTTCCGGTCGTGCTCAACGTGAACGGCCACGAAACCGTCAAGGGCAAGGCGGCCGACTACAAGCAGATCCGCTGCATCAATCAAGCGAAGCGGGGCATGCTGGCGCTCAATGTGGAGTGGTTCGGCATGGGGCAGCTCAACACGCCGGGATTCACGCACTACAAGATGAATCAACTGGACCTGACGGGCTCGAGCGGCATCGCGCCGTTCTACCTGGCGATGACGCGCGCCCTCGACCTGCTGTTGGCGCTCGACAACGCGGATCCCGAGCGAGTCGCCGTGACCGGGCTTTCAGGCGGCGGCTGGCAAACGATTTTTATCAGCTCGCTCGACGAGCGCGTGACGCTCGCCGACGCGGTGGCGGGCTACTCGAGCTTCGTCACCCGGACGCAGTTTCCTGAGTTCGATTTGGGGGATTCCGAGCAGACGCCCAGCGACCTTGCCACGGTCGTCGACTACGCGCATCTGACGGCGATGCGCGCGCCTCGGCCGACGCTGTTAACCTATAACGCCCGCGATAGCTGCTGCTTCCGCGCCGAGTGGGCGCTGGCGCCGCTATTGCAAGACGCTCGGCCGATTTATCGGCTTTTCGATCGTGAGTATCAACTGCGTCAACACATCAACGAGGACGCCGGTCACAACTACGGCAAAGACAATCGAGAAGCGCTCTACCGTATGCTGCGGGACTTCTTCTACGGCGGCGGCGCGGACTTCGATGTCAAGGAAATCCCGGTCGACGACGAGCTCAAGACCGCCGAACAGCTCGCGGTGGAGTTGCCGGCCGACAATCTCGACTTCCACAAGTTGGCGGTGCGACTCGCCGAGGGGTTGCCGCGAACCTCGGCAACAGAGTCGAGCGATCAGCAACGCGGGAAGCTGCGTGAGGTGACCAAGACGCCGCAATACGCCGTGGACGCCGAGCTTCTCCGCGAGACCGAGGGTCATCCGCAAGCGGCCTACTGGAAGCTGCACATGGGGGACTTCTGGACGGTTCCGGCGGTTGAGCTGCGGCCCGCCGCCGCCGCGGGCACGGTCATCGTCGTCGCTGACGGCGGACGAACCGCGGCCGAGGGCGACATCCGTCGGCTGCTGAGCGAAGGCAAGCGCGTGATCGCGCTCGACCCGTTCTATTTCGGCGAATCGAAGATCGAAACCGAGGACTTTCTGTTTGCAATTCTGGTCGCCGCCGTCGGCGAGCGGCCGCTGGGAATCCAGGCCGGCCAGATCGCGGCGACGGCGCGCTGGGCGAAGCAGCTCTACGGCGATTCCCCGACGATCCTCGCAATCGGGCCGCGAACCAGCCTGGCGGCGCTGATCGCGTCAGCGCTCGAGCCGGACGCCGTCGCCGGTGCGCGCGTGATCGAGTCCTTTCGCAGCATGCGCGAAGTCATCGCGATGGACCTCGGCGCCAATCAAACTCCCGAGCTGTTCTGCTTCGGCCTGCTCGAGCAATTCGACATCCCCCAGATAGCCGAACTGTCGAAGCCACGAAACGTTGCATTCGCTAAATCCCTGAATCGACACGATAGGCGACGTCTCCCGAGAGATCGGCGGTTGGAAATGCGCTATCCAGTGAATACGGGGGAATGAGTACGCTGGAGGTGACAGCGACCTAGATGCCAACGCGTGAACCGGTATCGATCGACGCAGACGTGCTGGCCGCAGCCGTTCGAGCCAGTATTTCGGCGGGATTGCGAGAACCACAGCCGCGGTCGGCGGTCACGTGGGTGTCGCCGGGAGAAGGAGCGGGTCCCGCCCCGCAGACGACAGGGAAGGCTCGAGCGGACAGGCGGCACCCCCTTGATGTCATGGCTGGTTCCTTGGGAACTGGACTTCCGCCATCGCCGCCTACCCTGCGGGGTCGGCTCGGTCGCTGGTTAGTGCATCTGAGCAACCGTCTCAATTGGTGGCATTCGGCTCAGGTTCGAGAACTGGCCACAGCGTTGATCGAAAGCGTTCAACGGACTGAAAGCGACCTCGGCGATACAACCAAACGCCTGCAGGACGCGGAGGACCGACTAGCCGTGTTGAGCAAGTACATCGCCCAGATCGATTTGGGAAGCCGCAATCTTCGGGATCGACTTTCGTCCGTATCGGCGCAGACCGCGGAGCTGCGGCGACAATTGGAATCGCTTAGCGCTCAATCCGTTCAGGTCGGCGCAGACCGCGACGATGATGATGAAGCTTTCCGCTCGTTCCATCAAGAGAGGTTTCGCGGCCCGCGCGAACAGATTACAAAGCGCGTGAGTGTTTATTTGCCCTACATTCGAGAAGCCGAAGCCGCACTCGATATGGGGCCCATAATTGATCTCGGCTGTGGAAGAGGCGAATGGCTTGAAGTATTGCGTGATCAGGGGCTGCCGGGAAAAGGCGTCGATTGCAATCGAACAAATGTTGAGTTCTGTAGGTCTCTAGGCCTCGACGCGGCTCAAGGCGACGCGATTCAGTTCTTGGACTCCTTGCCGAAAGCAGGAAGCGGTTGCATAACTGCGTTCCACTTGATCGAGCACTTGCCGTTTGGCGAAATCCTGCGGCTATTTCGCGCTGTATATCGAACGCTTGCGCCGCAGGGCCTTTTCATCGTAGAGACTCCTGATCCGAGAAGTCGTGTCGTCAGTTCCGTCGGTTTCTACTTGGACCCCGCTCATCTAGCGCCCCTCCCGAGCGAACTGATCGCGAGCGCGTTTGAAGTTTCGGGATTTAGGCGCATACGAACCGTTGATCTCAATCCGCCCGACGGCGATTCGGCCAATGTCGCCTCCACGGATGCCGCGATCGGAAGAGACTACAGCGTCATAGGGGTTCGCGAATAATGCGATGAGTGAACCTCTCGAACCGAAGGCCCGAGCGAACCGCGCCGTCTCGATCATAGTCGTAACTTGGAACGGCTTGGATTTCACTCGCGCATGCCTCGAGAGCATTCGGCGAGTTACGCGCTTCGAGTCGTATGACATTGTCGTCGTTGACAACGGAAGCACCGATGGCACGATCGAATATTTGGCCGAGCTGGAGGGCGTCGGAGTCATCGCAAACTCAGAAAATATGGGATTTGCGAAGGCGAATAATATTGGCATCGAGTCAATCCCCGGGGGCAATGACGCCATCTTGCTCAACAATGACACTGTCATCGTCGATCCCGCCTGGATAAGCAAGTTGCAGGAGTGCGCGTACTCCTCTCCGGAAGTCGGCCCTGTGGGTTGCCGTCTGGTGCGCCCCCACGGCGGGCTGCAGCACCTGGGGGCGTATATGCCTCTCGAGACGCTGTGGGGTCAGCAAATCGCGGGCGGCGAGAAGGATATCAACCAGCTCAGCGACAATCGATTTGTCGAAAGCGTCGTATTTGCCTGTGCATATCTGCGTCGTGAGGTCCTCGATCGCGTCGGCCTCTTGGAAGAGGAGTACGTGAGCTATTTCGAAGATAGCGACTACTGTGCTCGGGCCAAGAAAGTCGGTTATCGGAGCGTGTGTTGCGGCGACGCTAAAGTGCTTCACTACGAGAATATCTCCACGAAGGTAAATGGCGTATCCCATTCAACGGTCTTTCGCCGCGCACAAGAGGTCTTTAGGCGGCGCTGGGGAGAGGAGTTGGAGGACGGGCGTTACAACGACAGCATAGCGATGGCGTTCGCTGTTCAATTTCACGTCGGGCTACGCGATCAGTTCACGACAGATCGTGGGCGCACTTGATCGGGCGGGCGTTCACGTTTCGTATGAGTATGCGTACGGTCCCGGTACCGGTTATCCGATGACTGAGCCCGAGCAGTCCGACGATTATCTTGCAAGCCTGATCCGGCGGCGTCCATTGTCAGCGGAGTCTCCACAGGTCGTATACGCCGTAGGTGATGTATTCGAACGGAATTCCGGGCGCTACAAGATTGGGTTCACGATGCTGGAGACGGATGGGATTCCGGAAGAGTGGGTGCGTCAGGCGAATCTCATGGATGAAGTCTGGTGCCCGTCGACGTTCAATCAGACAAGTTTCCGGAACAGCGGCGTAACTTGTCCGATCCATGTTGTACCTCTCGGACTCGACGATGGATATTTTAATACGAAGATCAGAGCGGACAGGATATCCGAATCCTTCACGTTTTTGTCGATCTTTGAGTGGGGTGCGCGGAAGGCTCCGGAGCTGTTGCTTCGTGCGTTTAACAGCGAGTTTCGTTCGACGGAGCCGGTTGTGCTCGTCTGTAAAGTGCTGAACTCGGACCCTGAGGTCGACGTCGCCGAGCAAGTCCGAAGCCTTGGTCTTGACCCCCTGGGCGGCCGGATTCAGATCTCGCAGAACCACGTCGTTCCGACGTATCAATTGGGCGTCTTGTATAGGTCCTGTGACTGCTTTGTGTTGCCGACGCGCGGCGAAGGGTGGGGCATGCCGATTATCGAAGCGATGGGTTGCGGCTTGCCGGTCATCGCAACGAATTGGAGCGCACAGTGCGACTTTATGAGTGAGGACAATAGCTATCCCATTGCAGTTGACAAGCTGATTCCGGCGGTCGCGAAGTGCCCCTACTATCGAGGATTTCGGTGGGCGCAGCCGTCCGAGCGGGACCTTCGCCGACTCATGAGGGCGGTATTCGAGAATCCGGGCGAGGCTCGCGCTAGAGGAGCGCGCGCTTCAAAGGAAGTTTGCGAGAAGTGGACATGGCAAAAAAGCGCGGAAAAGATCATCGCGCGGCTCGACGCCATTAAGCGCAATTAGGTCGATCCGGTTGTTTCAACGCATCATTTGAAGGCTATTCGTACACGTAGTGCAAAACCTTCTTTAAGTCTTCCCAGGCTAGGCGCTTGGCTTCCTTGTTGTAGGCGCGCAACAGGTAGGACGGGTGGAAGGTCGGCATGACCTGGATGTCGCGCCAGAGGCGCCAGTCGCCGCGCATCTTCGTGATGCCTTCGCGGGTGTCGAGCAGAGCTTTGGCGGCGGTCGAGCCGAGGACGCAAATCGCCTTGGGGTTGATCGCCTCGAGCTGGCGCTCGAGGAACTGGCCGCAGGTCGCCATCTCATCCGGCTCGGGTGCGCGGTTGCCCGGCGGGCGACACTTGACGACGTTGCAGATGTAGACGTCCTCGCGCTTGATCGGGATGCCCTCGCCCTCGGCGGTGCGCTCGATCATTTGCGTCAGCAGTTGACCGGCGCGGCCGACGAACGGGAGCCCCTGCGCGTCTTCATCGGCGCCGGGGCCTTCGCCCACGAACACCAGCTTCGCGGCGGGATTTCCGGTTCCGAACACGATGTTCGTGCGTCCCTCGTGCAGGCGGCAACGCGTGCAGTCGCCGATGTCGTCTCGAATGATTTGCAGGGCTTGTTCCGGGCCCTTGTCAGCCGGCTTGGGAGACATTTCGACCTTAGTCGCGGGAGCGGAGGCCGCGGCGGGCGCCGGCGGCCTCTGCTGGGGCAGTTCCAACTCGGTGAACCCGAGGTCGCGGTAGAAGCGCAGATACGCGACCAGGTCGTTCATGGCGCCGTCGCCGCGCTGCGGACCGATGCGCCGACGGCGTCGAAGATGCGGCGCGACATCTCGCGCTTCGAGCTGCGCGGCAAGTCGACCGACTCGCCGCCGGCCGTCAGCAGCAATCCCTGGTTCTCGTCCGAGTCGAAGCCCGCGCCCTCGGCGGCGGCGCCGACCGGATTGGCGACCAGCAAATCGCAGTTCTTCGCGAGTAGCTTGCGCTCGGCGTTCTCGCGCAGCTTCTCGGTTTCAGCGGCGAAGCCCACTAATATGCGTGCGCCCTTCAAGCGTCCCAACTCAGCCAGAATGTCCGCGGTAGGCTCGAAGTCGATCGCCGGCGCGCCGCCTTCCTTCTTGATCTTTTGGCCGGCCGCCTCGACAGGGCGATAGTCGGCGACGGCGGCGGCCATGATGATGATGTCGGCGCGGTTCAGGTTTTCCAGAAGGGCGCGGTGCATTTCGGCGGCCGTCTCGACCCACACGATCTCGGCGCCCCGCGGCGGCTCGAGAGCAGTCGGTCCGCTGACGAGGGTGACGCTCGCGCCGCGGCTGAGAGCTTCTTCCGCCAAGGCATAGCCCATGCGGCCGCTCGAGCGGTTGGAGATGTAGCGGACCGGGTCGATCGCCTCGCGCGTCGGTCCGGCTGAAATGAGCACCGTCTTCCCGGCGAGATCCCGCGCGCGCGCCGAATCGCCCAGCGCTCGCTCGACGACGTCCGCGATGCGATCCGGTTCGGCGAGGCGGCCTGGCCCAACCATGCCGCAGGCAAGGTCTCCGGAGTCCGGCTCGACCACGCGTACGCCGCGTGCGAGCAGCGTCTGAAGATTGGCCTGCGTCGCCGCGTGCGCCCACATGTTGGAGTTCATCGCGGGAGCCACAACCACGGGACCAGTGAAGGCCAGGTGCGTCGTGGTCAGAAAGTCGTCCGCCTGGCCGTGGGCGAGCTTCGCCAACACATCGGCCGTCGCGGGGGCGACAAGCAGCAAGTCGGCGTCTTGCGCGACGGCGATATGCTCGATCGCGCTCGACAGCGTCTCCGCGGAGCTTTCTGAAGAAAACAGGTCGGTGATGACCTTTTCGCCGGTGAGTGCCGCGAATGTGAGCGGCTGAATGAATTGCTGCGCGGCGCGGGTCATGACGACCCGCACCCGCATTCCGCGATCTTGCAGACGGCGAGCCAACTCGGCCGCCTTGTAAGCCGCTATGCCGCCGCTGACTCCGAGTACGACCGTAGGCTTGCGGTCGGGCATGGCGGCCTCAATCGTGGTCGGAGACCGGCGCCGGGGCCGCATCTTGGACCGGCTGGTCCATCAGTTTGGCCCGCTCGGCGGAGAAGTCGGCCTCAAGGATTTCGACGTGAACGGCGCCCGTGCGCACTTCTTCCATGGCGATGCGTGTCGGCTTGCGCGACGTGGTCGAAATGCTCGGCCGAGCCCCGCCCTGCAACTGCCGCGCGCGACGAGCCGAGGCGAGAATGAAGCGGTAGACGCTCTGGTTCTCGTCGTTCGGCAGAAAGAACGGCATGTCGGGCGGTTTGTTTTCCGCGGCCGGAACCACCGTGATTTGACTGCTCGCCGCCGCCGCTGCTTGTTCGCTTTTCTTGCTCATCGTGTCGCCTCGACTTGAAACTTTCCTACGATTCTCTTGATCTTTTCCTGGGCCCTGGCGGTGCGGCAGCGTTCGGCCAGCACAATGCCACGAAGTCGCTCAAAAGAGGCGTCCAGCTCGTCGTTGATCAGGACGTAGTCGTACGCCTCGTATTCGAAGACTTCGCGCGACGCCTCGCTGAGCCTGCGCTGGATGACATCGTCAGAGTCTGACGAACGGTTTCGCAGGCGCGCCTCCAGTTCTTCCGGCGAGGGCGGCAGGATGAAGATCGATATGGCGTCTTCCAGACGCTCCCTTAATTGTGCGGCGCCTTGCACGTCGATGTCCAGAATCAGATCTTTATCTTCGGTCTGGGCCTTTTGCAGCACGGCGCGCGACGTGCCGTAAAAATGGCCGAAAACCTCGGCCCATTCGAGCAGCTCGTCGGCGTCGCGCAGGCGCAGGAACCGCTCTCGCGAGATGAAATGATAGTGGAGCCCCTCGACTTCGCCTTCGCGCGGCTCGCGGGTGGTGAACGACACGGAGAACTGCAGACGCCCCTCTTTTGTCTGTAAGTCCTGATCCATCAATCGTTTGACGAGAGTGGACTTGCCCGAGCCGGACGGCGCCGAGATGATGAAGACAGCCGACATCCGATTCAAGAATTATTCCAGATTTTGGGCTTGTTCGCGGATTTTCTCGATCTCGGCCTTGAGGCGCAGCCCGGCCTCGGTGACGGGCAGGCCGGCCTCGCCGAGCGGCGTGCTCTTGGACAGCAGCGTATTGGCTTCGCGGTTCATCTCTTGGGCCAGAAAGTCGAGCTTCTTGCCGATCTCGCCTTCAGTTTCGAGTAGAGCGAGCAGCCGTTCGCAATGCGACCCGAGCCGCTGCAGCTCTTCGCTGACGTCCGTCCGGTCGGCCAATACCGCCGCTTCCTGCACGACGCGCTGCGGGTCGATCGTCGAATCGCCGAGCAATTCGTCGAGCCGTCTCTGAAGGCGCTCGCGGAAGTGCGGGATCATCTCGCCGGCTTCGGCCTTGAGAGTCTCGACTTCGCCGGCGATGGCCTGGGTGCGGCTCCGAACATCCTCGATCAAGCCGTCGCCCTCACGGGCGCGCTCCGAGTTGAAGGCTTCCAGAGCTTGCTCGAGCGTCCGCTCCAGCTTGGCCTCGAGAGCAGTGCGCTCATCGTCGGCAAGCGTCGTGTCGCTGCTCGCGAGCACGCCGGGGATTCTGAGAATCGCGGTCAGGTCGGGCGGAGCCGTGACGGCGATCTTCTCGGCAAGGTCGCCGTAGGCGGCCAGATAGGCGTCGGCCAGCTGATGGTTGAGCTTCAGCGCTTCGTCGCCTCGGCCTTCGAAGGTGATGCCGACGTGCAACGAGCCGCGGATGACGTGCTTCTTGACCACGCGCCTGACCAAGGCGTCGGCGGCGTCAAATTCCTGCGGAGAGCGAATCTTGAGATCAAGAAAGCGGTGGTTTACGCCCCGGATCGTCACGCTGAGCGGGTGTTCCCCTTCGGAGGTCGCGCGCGCGAAACCGGTCATCGAATAAGGCATCAGCGTTTGAAGCTTCTCTTACGGGTTCGCCGATTGTAGCTCGAATAGACGGCGGTAGACGGAACAAGTCGTCAGCAGCCGGTCGTGCTTGCCGATGTCGAGGATACGACCGTTGTCGAGAACCGCGATCTTGTCGGCGCTGCGAATGGTCGATAGCCGATGGGCGACGACGATCACCGTCCGGCCTTCCATCAGGTTGGCGAGCGCTTTTTGCACCAGCATCTCGGCTTCGCTGTCGAGATGCGACGTGGCTTCGTCGAGCAGCAGGATCGGAGCGTCCTTGAGTAGCGCGCGGGCGATGGCGATACGCTGGCGTTGGCCGCCGCTGAGTCGAAATCCGCGCTCGCCGAGGTTGGTCTCGTAGCCTTCGGGCAGCGCATCGATGAATTCGGCGGCAATGGCGGCGCGGGCCGCGACCTTCACCTTTTCCAGCGAAACGTCGGGACGCCCGTAGGCGATGTTGGCCCGAATCGAGTCGTCGAACAAGAAGGTCTCTTGCGTGACGATGGCGATCTGGCTCGCGCAGCGATTCGATCGTCACGTCGCGGATGTCGCGGCCGTCGATCAGGATGCGACCGGCGACGGGATCGAAGAAGCGCGGCAGCAGATTGGTCAACGTCGATTTGCCGGCGCCGCTCGGCCCGACCAGCGCCACGACCTCGCCGGCATTCACGGTGAGCTCGATGTCGGTCAGCGTCGGCTCGTCTTCGTGCTCCGGATAGCTGAACGAAACATTGTCGACGACGATCGAACGCACGAACGGCGGCAGTTCGCCGGCGTTCGGCGTCTCGTTGACGTCGTGCGGGTGCGACAGGTATTCGAAGACGCGCTGCGATGAGCCGAGCGCCTGCTGAAAGATGTTGTAGATGCCGTTGAGCCGCTTGACGGGCTGGTAGAGCATCAGCAGGGCGACGACGAACGTGGTGAACTGGCCGGCGGTCATCTGGCCGACCATCACTTGCCCGCGCACGTAAGTCAGCAGCCCGACTACCGTCAGCGCTCCGAAGATTTCGATGATCGGCGACGTGACGGCTTGCTGGCGAATGTACCGCAAGCTATTGCGGAACAACCGCTCGGCGGCCTCGGCGAAGCGGGCCTCTTCAAACGACTCCATCCCGAACGCTTTCACCACGCGATTGCCTTCGATCGTCTCTTGCAGGATCTTCGTCAAGTCGCCGAGATCGTCTTGCGCGCGGCGGGTGGTCTTGCGAATGCGGCGGCCGATGCGCGACGTGGGAATCAAGACCGCGGGCAGCACGGTGAGACTGATGAGGGCGAGCTTCCACTCGGTCTGCATCAAGACCCATAGCAGCGCGATGACGATAAAGCTCTGACGCAGCAGGTCGGCCAGGATATGGGATAGCGCCACCTGGATGCGCTCGATGTCGTTGACCAGCGACGAGATCAAGCGGCCCGTATGCCGCGTCTGAAAAAACGCCGGCGACTGATTGAGCACGACACTGTAAACGTGGTCGCGCAGGTCGCGCACGCCTGCCAGGCCGGCGTAGTTCACCAGGTAATTCCCGAAGAAGTCACAAATGCCCTTGATGATGAAGACGCCGATGATGGCCGCGGCGATCATCGTCCAAACGTTGTCGAGCGAAGACGGCAGCAAGTCGTCGAGATGGATGGCCGCGTCGGTGAACGGCAACTCGACCAGACGGATCGGCCCATGGTCGGCGTCCGGCTCGAGCACGCGGTCGAAGACCGGCTCGATCATCACCGCGACCAAGCCGTGGCAGGCGCCGACGATCGCCATCAGCGCGACCGAGACGCCGACCTTCGCGGCATGCGGACGAACGTAGCGCAGGAGTTGGGAAAGCTCGCTCACGAAAACAGGTCACGCCAGCAGCCGCGCGACGGCTTGTTCGACGCGCGATTGCTCTACCGAAAGGATACAGCGCGGCTCGTCGTAGGCGTAGCAGCGGTCGCCCGGACAGGGCTTGCACTCCCACTCCGTTTCGATCACTTCGGAGCGCGCCCGCCAGGGCCCCCAGACCTTGGAGCTCGACGACCCGAAGATGACGGCGCACGGCACGCCGAAGGCGGCTGCGATGTGCGCCGGCCCGGAGTCGTTGCCGACGAAAAGGCTCGCCCCGGCCAGCAGATTTTTCAAGCCGCGGATGTCGAGACCCGGCATCGTCGCCCATTCGGCGAAGTCATCGAGCAAGGCGTCTTGGCCTGGGCCGGCGATCAGGACCGGCTCGAGCCCGTGCCGCTCGGCGATCAGTCCGGCGACGGCGCGGAAGCGCTCCTTTGGCCATTGCTTGGTGTGATAGGCGGCGGAAACGTGCAAGACCGCATACATGCGATCGCGGCGCAGGGGTTCGGCGGCGAGCCGTGCCTGGGGGATTTCCGCAACAGGGACGCCGAGATGGAACACGGCGGAGGCCAGGTGCTCGGCGGTGTGCACCGAGGCCTGCGGGTCGAGTCCTAATACTTCCTGCGCACGCGGAATTTTGATGTTGTACGGCGCGGTCAGTCGAAAGTGCCCGAAGCCGGCCCGGTGGTGAGCGCCGGAGAGCGCCGTCATCCAAGCGCTGGTCGAGCCGCCGTGCAGGTTGAGGCAGAGACGCGGATTGACGCGGCGGATCAAGGCGATCGTGGCGGACTTGCCGTCGCGCTCGGCGGGGATGATCTCGTCGACGAAGTCGACGCCTTCGAGCAAGGCGGCGAAGGCGTCATCGACGACGACGCTGACGTGGAGGTCCGGCCGGGCTTGGGCGAGCAGTTGCAGAGCCGGCGTCGTGAGGACGATATCGCCCACCGAGCGCAGCCGGATGACGACCACCGAAGCGTTGTGCGACAACTTGTCGAGAACGCTCACGCATCGCCGGCCTCAGCCGCGCGCGGCGGCGACCACGTCGCGGAACTTCTTCGCCGCGGCTTCAATCGTTTCGAAGCGCCCCTCTTCCATCGCTTTCTTGTTCATCAACGACGAGCCGACGGCCAGCGAGTCGGCGCCGGCCTTGATGAAGTCGGCGGCGTTGTCGAGGTCGACGCCGCCGGTCGGGGCCATCAGAACCTGAGGCAAGGGAGCCTTGAGCGCTTTGATGTAACTCGGGCCGCCCATCGCTTCGCAGGGGAAGATCTTGACCATGTCCGCGCCGGCCTCCCAGGCCGTGAGCACTTCGGTCGGCGTGAGCGCTCCGGGAAAGATCGGCGTCGAGTAGCGCTTGGCGATCTCGATCGTGCGGACGTTGAGGCCCGGCGTGACGAAGAACTGCGCGCCGGCGAGCATGCAAGCGCGGGCGGTCTCGGGGTCGAGCACGGTGCCGGCGCCGAGGATCATATCGTCGCCGAACTCGTCCGCCATCTTTTCGAGCAAGCGCACCGCTCCCGGCACCGTCATCGTGACCTCGAGCACCGGCAAGCCGCCGTGATGGATCGCCCGCGCAGCCCCCAGCGCCATCTCGCTCGATTCGCAACGTATGATCGGGATCACGCCGACGTCGAGGATGGCGTTCAAGATGTCGGTTGAACTCATATGCGTTTGCAGTCGAATTGTAAACGGTTAACCTAGCAAACCCGCCGATATCGATCCAATCCGTTTGCGGCTCAAGGAGTTCGGGCGTCGGAGCGGCGCCGCAAATAGTCGGCCAGCGACTCGTCGAGGCTTGGCATTTTGGGTATGCCCAACGCTTCCATCTTGGCGTTCGAAAGGCTGGCGTGGCGCGGTCGACGGGCGGCGGTGACGAACTCGCGGTGGTTGGTCTTGCTCAGCTCGGTTTCGAGCTCGGCCGCGGCGAGAATCTTGCGCGCCCAGTCGAACCACGAGACCGTTTCGCCGCCGCCGATGTGGTAGGTGCCCAGAGGAGCCTTCTCGAGCAAGTCGATCGACCGCGCGGCGAGCGGCACGGCATAGGTCGGTGTAGCGAAGAAGTCGTCGACCACCCGCAACGGCTCCTTGGCGAAAGCTTTGCGAAGCACGAGCTCCGGAAAGTTGCCGCGGTTGGTGTACTGCCCGGCCGGTCCGAAGACGCCGGCGACCCTCACGACGAAGGTCTTGTCGCAATTGCCGCGGGCGTAGTACTCGCCGGCCAGCTTCGAGACCGCGTAGGCCGACGGCGGCGAGGGCAGGTCGTCTTCTATGTACGGCGAATCCTTCGAGCCGTCGAAGACGTGGTCCGTCGAATAGTGCAGCAGAGTCGCGCCAATCTCTTGAGACGCCAGAGCGATCGTGCGCACGGCCAGACCGTTGATGCGCATGGCCTTCTCGGGCTCGCGCTCGGCGAGATCGACCTGGTTATAGGCCGCGCAATTGATGATCCAGGCCGGCTTGTGGCGAGTCAATAGCGCCCGCACGGCTTGCGAGATTGTGATGTCGAGCTGCGAGCGGCCGACGCCGAGCACGGAATGGCCGCGCTCGCGCATTTCGCGCACAATCTCTACGCCGAGTTGGCCGCCGGCCCCCAGTACTATCGCTTGCACAATTTTTCCGGAACGCCCCGCCTCCGGGGCCCTACCAGTCTACCGAAACGGCCCCGTCATCGGGCGCCCGCCGGGGCGGCTTCCCCGCGCACCATAGAGCAACGAACAGCGCGGCTTCTAGCCGCCGTCCAAGTCGCGATATACTCTCGTCCACAATGTCCGTAAACGAGTCTTCGAGCCGAAGAAAATTCCTGGCTCTGGGCGCCGCCGCGGCTTCGAGCGTCGCCTGCCAGTCCGATACGTCGAATCCCGCCGCCGAAGCTTCCGATCTCGGCAAGCCGGTAAGCCGTTACGGCGAGCGCTCGCCCTTCGAGACCGCTGAGCGCGGCATGCGCGAGACCAAAACTCCCGAGGCCGCCTCGAGCCGCACGCCGCTTGACGAGACCTACGGCACGATCACGCCGGCCTCGCTGCACTTCGAGCGGCATCATTCCGGAGTCCCCCGGATCGACCCGGCCGAGCACAAGCTGCTCATCCACGGGATGGTCGAGCGGCCCTTGATCCTAACCATGGACGAGATCAAGAGCCTGCCAACCGAGTCACACGTGCACTTTCTCGAATGCTCCGGCAACTCCGGCAGCGAGTGGAGCGAGAACGGCGGGCCGAACGTGGGAGTCAGTCACGGCCTGGCGAGTTGCAGTGAGTGGACCGGCGTGCCCCTGCGCCTCCTGCTCGAGGCCGTCGGCGTGCAGCCCGAGGCCAAGTGGCTGCTCGCCGAAGGCGCGGACCCGTGCCACATGCAGCGCAGCCTGCCGGTCGAGAAAGCGCTCGACGACTGCCTGCTCGTCTACGCGCAAAACGGCGAAGCCATTCGTCCCGAGCAGGGCTACCCGCTGCGCTTGATCGCGCCGGGCTACGAAGGCAACTGCAACGTCAAATGGCTGCGCCGCATCAAGCTGGCGCCCGGTCCCTACAACGTACGCGACGAAACATCGAAGTACACCGAGCTGATGCCTGACGGCAAAGCCTGGCAATTCACCTTGTTCCTCGACGCCAAGTCGGTCATCACCATGCCGTCAGGCGGCCACAAGCTTCGCGCGCCCGGCGAGGTCGAGATCACGGGGCTGGCTTGGACCGGCCGCGGCAAGATCACGCGCGTCGAAGTCTCCGCCGACGGCGGCCAAACTTGGCAAGACGCGGCGTTGCAGGAGCCCGTGCTGTCGAGGGCCTTCACGCGCTTCCGCTTGCCGTGGCGCTGGGATGGCGGCGAGACGTCGATTCTCTCTCGCGCCACCGACGAAACCGGCTACGTGCAGCCCACTCTCGAGGCGCTCGTAGCCGAGCGCGGCCTCAATTCCTCGTATCACAACAACCGCATCAAGGCTTGGAAAATCGCCGCCGACGGGAGCGTGACCAATGGCTAAGGCGACTTTCCTCATCGCGTCATTTCTCCTCGGGCTCGCCGCGGTCGCGTCGGCGCAGTCCGATCTAGGCGTCGGGCGCGCGCCGACCGACCAGGAGATCCGCGCCTGGGACATCACCATCTATCCCGACGGCCGCGAGCTGCCGGAAGGCAAGGGCACGGCCGAGGAGGGCAAAGAGGTCTATCGCGTCCGTTGCGAAGAGTGCCACGGCCCCGAAGCCAAGGGCGCCGACCAGGGCGCTCTGGTCGGCGGCCACGACACGCTGGCCACCGACAAGCCCAAGAAGACGCCGACCGGCTATTGGCCGTACGCGACGACCGTGTTCGATTACATCCGGCGCTCGATGCCCTTCAAGAAGCCCGGCTCGCTCACCAACGACCAGGTTTACGCCGTGACGGCCTATCTTCTTGCGCTCGACAACATCATCGGCCCGAACGACGAGATGAACCGTGAGACGCTGCCGAAAGTCGAAATGCCGAACCGCAACGGCTTCATTCCGGACCCCCGCTAAGCGCAGGTTCGTTCAGGTTGACATTCGACCCGAGTCGTCACATACTCAGGTCGAATGCCGACCCAAGACGACAAGCAGCGCATCGCCCTCCTGCAAGGCACCCTCGACCTGCTCATTCTGCGGACGCTCATCCTCGGCAAGCAGCACGGGCAGGGAATCGCCCGCGCCATCCAGCAGACATCCGACGACGTGCTTCTCGTCGACCATGGCTCGCTGTATCCGGCTCTTCAACGCCTTGAATCCAAGGGTTGGATCCAGGCCGAGTGGGGCGTCAGCGACAACAATCGCAAGGCTCGCTTCTACGCGCTCACTCGCGGCGGCCGAGCGCAACTGACTCGCGAAACCGATCAATGGCGGCGGTTGGTCGAAGCCGTCGGCCGTGTGCTCGGCGAGCAGCCGGCGGAGAGCTGAAGATGCCGCAAAGCCAAAGCCGCAACGACGAAGACTTTCGCGCCGAGATCGAGGCGCACATCGCAATTGAAGCCGAGCAGCTCATGGCCCAAGGCATGAGCCGCGACGAAGCCTTCGCCTCCGCGCGGCGAGCCTTCGGCAACGTCACCGGCGCTCGCGAACGCTTCTATGAATCGCGCCGCCGCATCTGGCTCGATCACCTGAAGCGAGACGTCCGCTACGCGCTACGCCAAATCCGCAAGGCCCCGGTCGCGACCGCGACGATCATCGTGTCGCTCGCTCTCGGCATCGGCTTCAACACCGCCGTCTTCTCAGTCGCCGACCAGGCGCTCATGCGCGCCCTGCCCGTCCGCGAGCCCAGCCGCCTCGTTCAGCTCGACTGGAACGGCGAATTCATCGGCATTGGCATGGGCAACGTCGGCACGGGCAGCTTGATCCCCTTTCCGCTCTACCGTGAGTTGCGAGCGGACAACGATGTCTTCGAAGACATGCTGGGCCGCGCGGCGGCCGACGTCCACCTGACTCTCGGCGACAAGTCCGAGCCGGCCGCCGTCGAGCTCGTCACCGGCTCGTATTTCCCCACGCTCGGCGTCCGCCCCGCGCTCGGCCGGTTGCTCAACGACGATGACGACCTGCAGCCCGACGCTCATCCCGTCGTCGTCTTCTCCTATGACTACTGGACCAGCCGCACCGGGCAAGACCCGTCAATCGTCGGCAAGAAGGTGCGAATCAACGATTACCCGATGACCGTCGTCGGCGTCGCCGAGCGCGGCTTCCACGGAATGGACTTCTTCCAGTCCCCGGCGCTGTTCGTCCCCATGATGATGAAGGCCCGTGTCACGCCCCCTTGGAGCGGCTTCGACGAGCGGCACGCGCGCTTCATGCAGACATTTGCGCGCCTCGAGCCCGGCGTCAGCCGCGTGCAAGCTCAGGCGGCTCTGCAGCCCTGGTTCAAGGCCTATCTCGAAGCCGACACCAAGCGAGAGGACTGGCCGCAACTGACTGACCGGCAACTCGACGAATACTTGGGGTCGACGCTCGACTTGAAGCCCGGAGGCCAGGGCGACACGTTTCTCCAGACCTACATCATCGAGAAGCCGATCCTGATTTTGGCTGCTGCATCGTCTTTGATGCTCCTGCTGGCCTGCCTCAATGTCGCCAATCTCTCGGTCGCCAAGGCATTGGCCCGCCGCCGCGAGACGGCCCTGCGGTCGGCGCTGGGCGCCTCACGCCGCCGCATTCTCGCCGAGCAGTTCATCGAGAGCGCCATTTTGGCCAGCGCCGGTTGTCTCGCGGGAGCGCTTATCGCGCCGCCGGTCATCCGTGCGCTGGCGGCATTCCTGCCGCAGGTCTACACGGGCGGCCCCGCGTTGATCGCCGATCTTGATACGCGTGTACTGGCGTTCGCCGCCGCCGTCACGGCGACGGTCACGGTGGCATCCGGCGTCGCACCGGCTTTCTACGCCGCATCGGTGCGCCCTGTGACCGCGCTCAAAGCGCAAGCGACGTCCATTGCGGGCGGACTCGGTTTCCGCAAAGCCCTTGTCGTCGGGCAGTTCGCCCTTGCGTTGATCCTGCTGATCGGCGCCGGTTTGTTCGCCCGCACGCTGGGGACGCTGCGCGCCCAGGGTCCTGGTTTCCCCACCGCTAACCTGCTTACATTCCGTCTCGAGCCCTTCGACGACGGCTACAGCGGGCTCGAAACCAAACGGCTGTTGCGCCGCGCTTTGGCTGAGATCCAGGCCATGCCGGACGTCGATCATGCGGGCGTGTTGCGGATGGAGATGCTGCGGCAAGGCGGCTGGAACAACCCGGTCACCGTCGACGCCGGTGAGCGAATCGTCACCGACAACCTCTCCATGAACGCCGTGACGCCGGACTTCTTCGAGGCACTTGAAACACCGATCGTACAGGGTCGCGACTTTGATCAGCGTGATGCGCGCGATGACACGGCCTGGAATCTGCAGTCCGCGATCGTCAATCGGGAATTCGTGCGGCGCTATCTTCCCGATACCGATCCCGTCGGTCTGCGGCTCGGCATCGGCGACCGGCCCGAAACTCCGACCGACATCGAGATCGTCGGCGTCGTCAAGACCTTCCATAACAATGGCCTACGCGACCCCGAGCCGCTGGTTTTCTTTCCTCTATGGGAGATGGGCGTCAACGGCGGAACCTATTACGTTCGATCCCGCAGTTCGTCCGAATCGGCGGCGCACGCGATTCGAGCGGCTTTGAACCGCATCGACCCCAATCTCACGATTCAAAGCATGCGCACCATTGACGACCAACTGGATCGCCTGCTGACGACCGAGCGTATGCTCGCGACGCTCGCCGGCGTATTCGCCGTGTTGGCGACGTTCCTCGCCATGATCGGCCTCTACGGCGTGCTGTCGTTTTCAGCGGCGAGACGCACGAAGGAGATCGGCATCCGCCTGGCGCTGGGCTCGCCGCAGTGGGCGGCGCGCGCATTGATCGTCAAAGAGGCGGCCGTGCTGACCGCGATCGGCGCCGCGATCGCAATGCCTTTATCGTGGGCCCTGGGCCGCTTCGTCGAGAGCCAACTGTTCGGCGTACGCCCGATGGACCCGGCCACCATTGTCGGCGCGGCCGGGGCCCTCGCGCTGGTGTGCATCGCCGCAAGCGCGGCGCCGGCGCGCAGGGCCGGCGCCGTGAGCCCCCTCGAGGCCCTCAGAAGCGAGTAGCCGATCCGGCGCCTACTGGCACTTCTTGCCGTGGCAGGGCTTCGGATCTCCTCCGCCGCCGCCGCTGCCGCTCTCGCTCGCCGTCACCTGCACCGTGGCTGAGAGAGGCCCATTTTCAGAGGGTGATGTCCTGAAAGCGAACACCCGGTAGTCGAACGAGCCGGCTTCGGGCAGGGTCTCAGTGAAGCTCTCCGGCGTTTGCGCATCGCCGGCGACGTTCCAGTCGCACAACGGATTGGTGCGACGTTCACGACCGTTGCAGACTTTGCTGCGCTCCACGCGATAGCCGCTCTCGGACTGGTTCGTGTCCGTCCAGGTGAGCGTCACGTCGAGGCCGTTCGCCGAGGCGGCGAGTCCGGTCGCGGCGATGAGCGCATTCGGATCGATAACGAGGACCTGAATCGAATCCGAATCGCTCACGTTGTTCGAGTCCTGCACGTAGGCCGCGATCGTGTGCCAGCCCAGGTCGCTCGTGCAGCTAAACGACTTGCTCTGAGGCGTGCCGAGGCCGAAACCCGCGTTGTCGTCCGACCATTCGATCGAGGAGGCAAGGTCGCCGTCCTCGGTGTCCGACGCCGTCGCCTCGAATGATATGGAAGTTTCGCAGTCGACCTGAGCGAGATCGGCGGGCGCGGTGATATTGACGACAGGCGGCTCGTTCGAGCCGCCGGAACCGCATGAGCCCAAGGTGACCGCGTCGAGAACGTCAAGCTGGCCGTAACCGTATACGTTGTCGGCGATCGAGTCGCCCCCGCAACCCGTGTCCGAAAGCACCTTGTCGGCGGTCTGCTCCAAGATCGTCTCTGTGCACGCGACATCGCCGCGCAGCTCCGGCCGCGCCTCCCACAGCAGGGCCACGGCGCCGGCCACGTGCGGGCTCGCCATCGAAGTGCCGCTGTAATAGGCGTAGCCGTTGCCCGTCACGCTCGAGCGCACGCTCACGCCCGGCGCCGCGACGTTCGGCTTGACGTCGCTCGTAAACGCCGAAGGTCCCCGCGAAGAGAAGCTCGCGACCGCGCCGCTGCTGCTCACCGCTCCCGCCGCGAACGACTGCAGATAGTTGCCGGGCGAGCCGGCCGTCCCGCAGCCCGGGCCGTCGTTGCCGTTCGAGAAGGCGGGGAAAATGCCGGCGGCACGCCAACTTTGCACATAGCTCTGGTACCAGGAGCTCGAATCTCCGCCCCACGAGTTGTTCACAACGTCCGGCGCGCCCGAGGTCCCGCCGTTGCCGAGCGGATCAAGCACCCATTGCGCGCAACTGACCAGCGCCGATCCGGAGCAACTGTTGCTTTCGCAGCCCTTGCAAGCGATCCATTTCGCTTCGGGCGCGACCCCGATCTGTTCCCCGACGCCATCGTCGCCGACCATCGTGCCCATGGTGTGCGTGCCGTGATTGTTGTTATCGCAGGGGGCCGAACCGCTGCAAATGTGCGCCGGGTCGTCCCAATTGCCGGTGTGGCTGAAACCCGAGCCGGTGTTGCCGCGATACTGGTTGACCAGTGCGCTGTGAGTGTATTCGACGCCCGTGTCGATGTTGGCCACGACGATTCCCGCACCCTTGTGGCCCATCGCCCACACGTCATCCGCGTTGATCATGCCGACGCCGTAGGTGATCCCCGTAATCTCACCGCCGGCTTCCGGCCGCGGGTTAGGGTTCTGGACGATCTCCTCCCGCGAGATCCGTCCGACCTTCGGGTCGCGCGCGAGCGCTTCGGCCAGAGCGAGAGTGCCGCTGGGGATGTAGATCGAGTTGTTCACCCAGAACGAGACGTGAGCGACCCCTTGCCGCCGCAAAGTCTGGATCGCGCCTCCCTGGCTGTTGCTCGCGTTTCGCTTCAGAATCTCGACGACCGCCGCATTACGCCGGTCCTTGTTCTTGACCCCATGGGCGGCCTTCACGTTGGCCTTGTCGTGAAACAGGACCATCAGAGGCGCGACGGCATCGGGCGACGCCGACAGCTCTTGTCTCAAGTCAGGATCGATCTTGGCCCCCGGCTGGTCGGCCCGCAGGGCGGGCGAAAGCGCCAGCAAAGCGCAGGCGAGCACAGCGACGGTTTCTCGAATCTTCGGTTGCATTTTCGAATCTCCCCTCTTGTTGCAGCGAACGCGTCTACTATCCCTTTCTATCTCACGCGCGTTTGCACTGAGATGTTCACCCTCCGGTTACTACAAGTGCGGCTAGGCAACCGCCTCAGATGGAGCGGAGAAGCCCTCTACGCCTCCCCTGACCAATGAGCCATTGATCCGGATTGAAGTACCGGAAGACAAGCTAGCAGTGTTCGACGAACGTAGTTTAAACCGGACGCCTGGGTGGGGAAAACGAAAGGGAAAGGTCCCGGCGGCTGGGGCGCCGCCGGGACCCCGGGGATAGGAGACGGAAAGGTCCGACTCCTAAAACATGAACTTCAGCGCGAACTGGTTCGTCCGCATGGCGCGAGCGCCCGTGACGATGCCGTAGCGCAGGTCGGTCACGCCCGTGCGCGGCCGGCCCAGCTCGGGATGGTTCATGAAGTTGAACGACTCGAACCGGAACTGCAGGTTGAAGCGCTCGGTCATCCGGAAGTTCTTCATCGCCGAGAAGTCCCAGTTGCCGACGCCGGGGTCGATGTAAGCGCCGCGCCCGAGGTTGCCCTGGCGGGCGGTGAGCGCATTGTACTGTCGAGCCGTTGATCGTCACCGGAACGTCGCAGGTGATAGCAGCCGGCCCGCGGCCCGTCGGCCGGGGTCGAGCAGCTGTAGAAGCGATCCGCCGTCGGGTTGTCGACGCGGAAGAAGGCTCCCGTGGCGTCGCCGCGGTTGTTTTGAGAGTTGCCGTTGGTATCGCCGCAGCTTCCGCCGTCGAACGCTTGGCCGGTCGCGATCGTGATGATCGAGCCGACCTGCCAGCCGCCGGCAAGCGCCTCCACAACCCGGTTCTCGAACGTCAACGGGATGTCATACAGAATCGACGCGGTCATGCGGTGCTTCTGGTGGAATTGCGCCAAGCCCTTCTCCGCCCCCAGGTTGTAGCTCGAAGGCGGGAACAGCACGTCGCCGGATTGGGTCCGGATGCCCGAGCCTTGGTCGATGGCGCGAGCGAAGGTGTAGCCGAACAGGTAGGTCAGCCCGTTCTTGGTGCGCTGCTGGATCTTGATCGCGCCGGCGTTGTACCACGAGTTCGACACGTTCGCGATCGTCTGGATGCGGCCGAAAATGTCGCCGCCCCACGGACGACGATCGTTTTGCGACGACAGGTCCGTCGGATCGGCCCGCTCGGTCGGCGTGTTGAAGCCGTACATGCGTTGCAGCTTCTTGCCGATGTTGCCCGAGTAACCGACCTCGACCAACAAGGTGTCGGTGAGCTGCCGCTGTACGTTGAACATGAACTGCTGCACGTACGGCGTGCGACGCCTGGCATCGTTGCCGAACGTGTACAGCGCGTTGAAGCAGGGTCCGTCCCAGCCCGAGCACTGGCCCGGCAGGATGCCGCCCCAGGGATCGGACAGGTTGACCTCGGGGTAGACGTCGTTCGAGCGCGCCGACTGGCGGGCGCCGAAGTTGCGGCCCATGTCGAAGATCGGATTGCCGGTGTCTTGCGCGTAGTAGATGCCGTAACCGGTCCGGATCGTCGTTTTGGCGTTCATCTGGTAGGCGAAACCGATCCGCGGAGCCAGATCGTTGGTGTCCTTCTGGACCAGCGCGTGGTTGAACAGGACGTCGTCGCCCGCCTCAACGGGAACGATGTCAGACAGGTGGAAGCCCATGCCTTCGAAGACCGGACCGTCGCCGGGACGCACCTGGGTGGGCACCTGGCAGTTCTCGTCGATGCCGGTGTCGTCGACGCCGGGGCAGTACATCTTGACGTTGAACACGCCGCGGTAGCGATCTTGGAACGGCGGAGTGTACTCATACCGCAGGCCGAGGTTCATCGTCAGCTTGGGGTTGATCTTCCAGGTGTCCTCGGCGTAGAGCGCCAAGGAGCGTTGGCGGAACTGTACGTTGGCGATGCCGGCGGCGCGGGTCGCCTCGTCCATCCAGCCCAGCAAGCCCGAGGCGAAGGCCTCGCCCGAGCCCCCCAGGTTCTGCGGATGCGCCGTGAAGCGGCTGTTGAACTGCACCAGGCCGCGCGGGAACTGGTTGCCGATCTGGTTGAAGCGCCGGTCGGCGATCTCGCCGCCGAACCTGATCGTGTGGTTGCCATGGATCCAGCTCACGTTGTCGAGGATCTGGTAGGTGCGGTTGTGGTTGATGAACGGTCCGCCGGTGGATTCGCCCCATCCGGTCACTGTGGACTGGCCCGCCATGCCGACGCCCGGCGTGCCCCAGGCGGCTTCGATCGGCGGGTTCAGGCCCGGAATGCCGAGTTCCTCGGTGACGTTGCGGACGCCGTTGAAGTAGCTGACCTTGCCGTTGTCGAATAGGTTGGCGCCCAGGCGCAACTCGTTGACCAAGGTCGGCGAGAACGTGCGGATGTTCGAGAGCATGATCTGATCGACTTTGGTATCCACGTACTGATCCTGGAAGACGAACGTCTGGCCGTCGGTGACCAGTTCGCTGCCCCATGAGTAGCGGCCGAACCACTGCGAGTTGGCGCTCTCGTTGAAGTCGACCCGTGTCGTGAATTGATCCCAATCCAGCGGCTCCGGCGTGTTGCGGTTGTAATTGAAACCCGCGCCTACACCGCCGCGCTGGCGATGTTGGGTCCCGGATAGAACTCGAGCAGCTTGATGAACGCCGGCTGGAACCGCGCCGTCGGAATTTGGTCGTTCGGGAACGGATCGGCTGTGAAGTTGCCCGGGCTGTCCGGATCGGGCCGAATCGTGTCCGGATCGTAGATGTCGAGCAGCGTCGGATCGGAAAAGTCGCCGTTGCGCATCGCCTCGTCGGCGACCGTGGCTTGCGCGAAGCCGTAGCGGCGCTCGCGAAAGCCTTCGTAGTTGGCCATGAAGAACATCTTGTTCTTGATGATCGGGCCGGTCGCGGTGAAACCGAACTGGTTGCGGCGGAAGGCGTCCTTGTCACCCGGCTGATTCCAAGTGCGCGCCTGGATCTTGTCGTTGCGCATGAACTCGAACAGAGTGCCGTGGAACTGGTTCGAGCCGGCGCGAGTCGTCACGTTGATCTGTGAAGTCTCCCTGCCGAATTCGGCCGAGTAGACGCCGGTTTGAACCTTGAATTCCTGCAGCGCGTCGACCGACGGCCGCACGATGAAGGTGTTGAAGTTCGGGTCGGTGTTCTCGACGCCGTCCAGCGTGAAGTGGTTGAACATCTGGCGCTGGCCGGCGATCGAAATCGACTGATTGGCGCGTTCGCCGCCTTGGCGCGAGTTGGCTTGACCGCCCGAGCCCATCTCGGCGGTGACGTTGGTCGACAGCTTCACGAGGTTCAGATAGTTGCGGCCGTTGATCGGCAGATCGACGATGCGCTGTTGGTCGATGACCTGGCCCAGCGCGGTGTCGCGCGTGTTGAGCATCTGCGCGCCGGCTTGGACTTCGACCACCTCGGTGACGACGCCGATCTCCATCGCGAGATTGACTTGTTGGACCGCGCCGACCTCGAGGATGCGCCCGGCTACGCGGGCGGCCTTGAAGCCTTCGGTCTCGGCCTGAATGGTGTAAACCCCTGGATTGAGGAACGGCACGTCATAGGCGCCGACCTCGTTCGTTTCCACTTGACGAGCCACGTTGGTGGCTTCGTTCGTCACAGTGACTTTCGCGCCGGCAATGACTGCGCCGGTCGTATCCGTGACCGTACCCGTAATTTCGCCGAAGGTCTGGGCTGATGCTGGTAACGAAAACAGCAACGCCACAGCCAGCAGCGCATACGCCTGCATACGTTTCATTTGGTTTGACTTTCCTATCCCTGTTTCAAGAGATCCCTAATTGCGAGGACCTCAAAAGCTGGGCGCCGTCCAACCCCTGGAGCGGCAACCCCCCAAAGCCCGAGCTTTTTTGCCCGGCCAATTTCTTGCACGCTCGAAGCGTTTTCACCGGCGCATTCCAAGCGTCGCCGGCTCGACGAGACGTTAGCATTGGATCCTCACTACTGTCAATTTGGGATATGACATATAGTACAAATCAGTAACACCACAATGTAGTGGGTGCTCCTGTCTTATCAAGGAAGGAATGCCGCAAGTCAAACGCAAACTGAAGGATCAGCCGGGGCTGAGGTTTGACGGGGAGTCCTCCGGTTGCCACGAAGCGGCCGATCCGTTGCTACGCTGTTCAGTTGAGCAATGACGGGTGACTGGGTTGAATCGCTGCACGCTTGGCTCGAGTCCATTGGTCTGACGCCGTTTTGGGCCGACGCTCTCATCGAAACTCTGCAGGTGGCGCTGGTTGCGATCGCCGCGGCGATCGCCAACACAATCGTCAAGCGAATTCTGCTCGGCGCAGTTGACCGGTTTGCGGAACGCACCAAGACCGATTGGGACAACATACTCGTTCGCCGACGCGTCTTCCACCGCTTTTCGCACTTCGCTCCCGCCGTCGTCATCTACATCCTTGCGCCGGCGGCGTTCCAGACCGATTGGTTGATCGTTTGGGCGCAACGCGGCGCGCAGGTCTACATGTTGATCGTTGGCCTGCTGGTGATCGACGCCGCGCTCAACGCCGGCGATGACATCTACCAGCGGTTCGACGTCTCGCGGCGCGTTCCGATTCTCGGCTATTTGCAGGTCGTCAAGCTCGTGCTCAGCTTGGCGGCGCTGATCACCTGCGTCTCGATCCTGATCGACAAGTCGCCCTTGCTGCTGCTCAGCGGGCTCGGCGCGATGACCGCCGTCCTGCTGCTGATCTTCAAGGACTCCATCCTCGGCTTCGTCGCCGGCATCCAGATTGTCGCCAACGATATGGTGCGGCCCGGCGACTGGATCGAGATGCCGAAGTACGGCGCCGACGGCGACGTCGAGCAGATCACCCTCAACGTCGTCAAGGTGCGCAACTGGGACAAGACCGTCACCACCGTCCCGACCTACGCGCTCATTTCCGACTCGTTCAAGAACTGGCGCGGCATGACCGAGTCCGGCGGTCGCCGCATCAAACGCTCCATATCGATCGACGTCAACACGATTCATTTCTGTTCGCCGGAGCTGATCGCCGAGCTCGAGAAGATCACCAAGCTCAAGCCGTACATCGACAAACGGCGCGAAGAGATCGACGCTTACAACCGCGAGTACGGACACATCGACGACTCGCCCGCCAACGGCCGCCGCATGACCAACATCGGCATGTTTCGCGCCTACGCGATCGCATATCTGCAGCAGCATTCGCAGATCTTCGCCGACGGCTCGATGACGTTCCTCGTGCGTCAACTGCAGCCTACGGCTCAGGGCCTGCCGATCGAGATTTACGTCTTCTCGCGCGATCAGCGGTGGGTTTATTACGAGGGCATTCAGGCCGACATCTTCGACCACCTGTTCGCGGTGATGCCGCTTTTCGAGCTCAAGCCGTTCCAGGAACCCAGCGGCGGCGATTGGCGGGAGGGGCTCGCCGCTCTGGCGTCCTCGCGGGAAGAATCGGCGCTCCAACAGGGAAGCGCGGGTCAATCCTCGTAATTCAGGTCCTGGTCGGTCGCTCGGATATCGCGGGCGATCCAGATGATGCGTCCCTGGACGATTTCCAGAATGGTTTCGTGCGGTAATTCGATTCGCGGCGGCGGGCCTTTCCGCCCCGACCCTTCCGGTTCTTGATCGAGCGCGATCATCAATGCCTGACCGACTCGCTGACAGCGGCGCAGATAGCTCTTGCCGCGCCAATTGACGGCAAACACGTCTTCAAATCTCGGCGCGCGCCGTAAGGCCGGCGAGCGGTCCATGACCACGAGGTCGCCGGGGCTCACGGTCGGCCACATCGCCGATTCGCGAAAGTCAACTACCGCGACGGCGGGATTGATCGCCTCCGCGGCGAACTCGACAGGGAACCGTAGATACTTCGCGCGCCAAGGCTGGCGCGGGAAGGGACGCCCCCCGCCCAGAGCGCCCTCCAGCAGGGGAAGGCTCGCAGAGCGCGGCTCTTCGGCCGCGGCTCGCGTTGACAGCTCCTGTTCCGTATATAGCTCGACCAGGGGCAGATCGAACGCCGCCAGCAGGCGATCGGCCATTCCATTGGGCATATTGCGAACGCCCGCGAGTACGTTGTGCATATGCGGTTGCGAGTATCCGCACAGTTTCGCCAGCATCCGTTCGCTGACTTCGCCCCGTCTCACCGCTTCACGAGCGCGGTGCAATAGTCGGCCGCTCAGATCCTCAAAGCCCAGGCGCATATTTCATCTGGAAATAGGTACCACTCAAAATATATCACGATGATTTTAAATGCATTTTCCAAACACGCAATCGACATAAACGGATGTATGCGCACGATTTCCCTCACCCCGTTGGACTTAGGTCCTACCGCAACCGGTGCGGCGAGACGTGCGCGAGCCACGCGACCTTTCAGGCGAATCGTCAGACTAATTGACGAAGAATTCCGCTCGCCGCAACCTCGACTCACTGAGTCGAAGAGGCGACCGTCGCCCTGGAGAAGGTCGCCGAACGGAGGAGTCAATAGTAATGGACTGGAGCAATCGAGAGCTCGAGTTCCTCGCTCAGCCCACTTGTTCTCTTTGCCGAGGAGAGGGCCGCAGCCGGGACAAACGAGGCCGGTGCCGACCGTGCCGATGTGCATTGAGGAGCATCTTTCGCGCCTGCTACGCGCGTTTCAGAACACTAATCGAGTCAGAAAGGAATCTGAGCCATGTCAGCTTCGATCGCAATCCGCGCGGCGCTCAACGCGGCGCGTGGGGGCGGAAAAAAGAAGAATACATCGCTGATTTTGAGATCATCGCACGGCGGACTCTGGATCCGTGGCACTACCGATTCTTTCGGTATCATCACGTCCTCGGCGCCGACGTTGCGCTTTGCGCACGCCGCCTGGGGGTTTCGAGAGCGGCGGCCTACCACGCTCTCTATCATGTCGAGTCCCTGTTGGGCCTCGCGTACGTCACTACTCAACCTTACGCTTTATATCCGCTGGAAGATTACTTTAACGAGCGGAGGGCGGAGCCAGTCGTGGCGTTCGATCCGCCGCTAAGCCGATCGCCCGCCCAGGCCGTGACTCTGCTCCAGGCGCTCAAGACGCGCCTGGACCGGATCGCTTAGCGCCGCGAGCGGGCGCGGGTCCGGCGGAAAGATTCGCCGGACCTGTTTTTTGCGCCGCCTCAGGCGATGGCCCTATTGATCGGCGGCCGAGCGGATGCGACGCTGGTTTCGGGAAAGCCTCCGCAGATGCGCATCCTCAACGTCACGAAAGAATCGCTGCTGGGCGACCGCATCGATCTCGCCGGCAAATCGGGCGAACGCACCAAGGGTTTGCTGGGGCGTGCCGGGCTCGACGACGGCGAAGGCCTCTGGATCGCGCCCTGCGAGGCGATCCACATGTTCTTTATGAAGTTCGCCATCGACGCCGTGTTCATTGACAAGAAACGCCGCGTCACCAAGGTCGTCTCCAACCTCAAGCCCTGGCGTTTGGCCGCCAGTCTGCGCGCCCACAGCGTGATCGAGCTTCCGGTCGGAGTCGCCGAGCGCACCCGCACGGAAAAGGGCGACCAGCTCGAGTTCGAGTAGTTCGACCCGCCGCCTATAATGGCCGGCAGTGCCGACACCCAATCGCCGCCAATTCCTGCTCTCGTCCGCCGCGCTGGCTTCGCCGCAGGCGCGCCCGCGCCGCCTCAGCCGGCCCAACATCCTGTTCTTGATGGATGACCAGCACCGCGGCGACTGCCTCGGCGTCGACGGCCACCCCGCCGTCCGAACGCCCAATCTCGACCGCCTCGCCCGTGAAGGCGCCCGCTTCACCAACGCCTACACGTCGACGCCAAGCTGCACGCCCGCCCGCGCCGGGCTGCTCACCGGCCTGTCGCCCTGGCATCACGGCATGCTCGGCTATTCCCGCATCGCCTCGCGCTACCCCTTCGAGAAGCCGCAAGCTCTGCGCGACGCCGGCTACTACACCTTCGCGATCGGCAAACAGCATTTTCATCATCAGCGCGTGACGCACGGCTACCACAAGACGGTCATCGACGAGTCGGGCCGCGAAGAGTCAGCGGACTTCCGCAGCGACTACCGCTGCTGGTTCGCCTCGCAGGCGCCGAACCTCGACCCCGACGCGACCGGCATCGGCTGGAACGACTGCACGGCGGGCGCTTACGCCCTGCCTGAAGAGCTGCATCCGACGCGTTGGACCGGCGACACGGCCGTCCGCTTTCTCGACGCCTACGACCGCCCGGAGCCGTTCTTTCTGAAAGTGTCGTTCGCACGGCCGCATTCGCCTTACGATCCGCCGCGCCGCTTCATGCGCGAGTTCGACGACGCAGACATTCCCGAGCGCTTCATCGGCGACTGGGCCGCCCGCAACGCTCCGCGCTCGAGCCCCGAACCCAGCCTGTGGCATGGCGACCTCGGCGCCGCGGCCGCGCGACATGCGCGCCAGGGCTACTACGGCAACATCCGCTACATCGACGAGCAAATCGGTCGCATCCTCGAAGCCCTTTACCGGCGCGGCTGGTACGAGGAGACGTTGATCGTCTTCGTCTCCGATCACGGCGACATGCTCGGCGACCACCACATGTGGCGCAAGACTTACGCCTATGAGCCCTCGGCGCGCATCCCCATGATTTTGCGCTGGCCGAACGGCCTGGCGGACGCCGAGCGCGGCCAAGTTCTGACGCAGCCGACTGAGTTGCGCGACCTGCTGCCGACCTTCCTCGACGCAGCCGGCGCCCAAGCTTCGCGCGAGCTCGACGGCCGCAGTCTGCTCGAGCTCGTTCGCGGCAAGACCGACGGTTGGCGCGAGTTCATCGACCTCGAGCACGACATCTGCTACGCCAAGCGCAACAACTGGAGCGCCCTGACCGACGGCGACTGGAAGTACATCTATCACGCCCTCGACGGCGAGGAACAGCTCTTCAATCTGCAAGACGACCCGGGCGAAGAGCGCGACCTCGCCTCACGCGCGGAGTCGACGGAGGAGCTGCGGCGCTGGCGCGGCCGCTTGGTCGATCACTTCCAGGAACGCGGCGCGCCGTTCCTGGTGGGCGGCAAGCTCGCCCCGCGTCCCGACGGCATGTTGCTGTCGCCCCACTACCCCAAATCGGACTCGACCGAGGCAACCGGTCTATGATCGGAGGGAATGCTGCGTAGCTTGTGGGCGGCGGCTCTGGCGCTCGTCTTCTCGACCTTCCTCCCCGCGGAGCCTCTGAACATTCCCGCCGCTTGGTCGCCCGAGCCGGGCGGAGTCGCGTATCAGGCCCGCAGTCGCGCCGGCCGGATTCGCTTCGACGGGCAAGGATTCGAGATCGCCCAGCGCGATCAAGCCGTCGTCGGCCTGCGATTCGTCAACTCGCAACAGCCACGCGACTTACGAGGCGCCGAACAGGCCGCTGGGTCGCTTTACGATCTTCGCGGCGCGGCGGCAACGGAAATTCCTCGCTACGGCCGCGTCATCGCGAGCGAAGTCTACGCGGGCATCAACGTGGAAGCCTACATCCAAGACGGCTCTCCCGAGTGGGATTTCGTACTCGCCCCAGGAGCCGATCCGGCCGAAATCCGCCTCGAGCTGAACACCCCACGACAACAACCGCAAAGCTCGAGCCTTGACCGTGAGGGGGTCACCGTCAGCCCCGCGCTAACCATCGCTGCCCCCCGCACCTACTACGCCGACGGCGAGCACGAATCCATCGCCTCCTCATATCGCCTGGAACACAACGAAATCACGATCGCCCTCGGCGACTACGACCGGACCCGCCCCGTCCGCATCGATCCGACGCTCGAGTTCGCGACCTTCTTCGGCGCCGATTTCGGCGAGGCGGGCTACGACGTCGCCATCGGCCCCGACGGCTCGCTCTACATGATCGGCATCTCGCGCAACCTGATCCCCGCGCCGGGGTCGCTCAATGCGGTGAACGGCAGTTCGTTCGACGTCTTCGTGATGCGCGTCGACCCGACCGGCAGTCAGCTCATCTACGCCGCCGTGCTCGGGGGATCGGCGCAGGAGCGCGGCAGCTCCATCGCGGTCGACGGCGACGGAGCGGCCTACATCACCGGCTTCGCCTTCTCCGCCGACTTTCCAGTGACCGCCGGGGCCGCCCAGACCGTCTTCGGCGGCGGCTCGCGCGACGCCATCGTCGCCAAGCTCAGCCCCGACGGCAGCGCCCTCGAATACGCCACCTACCTAGGCGGCTCGGCGTTCGATGACGGCAACGCCGTCGCCGTCGACGCCCAAGGTCGCGCCTGGGTCGCCGGCGCTTCGGCCTCCGCCGACTTCCCGGCGACCGCCGACGCCTTGCAGCGCACGCAAACGAGCGGCCAAGGCACCGGCTTCCTCGCCCGCATCGCGGCCGACGGCTCCGCTATCGAGTACGCCTCCTTGTTCGGCGGCTCGGGCCGCGACGAGATTTTCGACATCGCGCGCGACAGCCAAGACGCCGTGTGGATCGCGGGCCGCACCACCTCGACCGACTTGCCTGTCACCAACGGCGTTTTCCAGCCCGCGCTCGCCGGCTCCGACGACGCCTTCATCGCGCGCCTCAGCGCCGATGCAACGGCCGTCGAGGCCTCGACCTATCTCGGCGGCGCGATCTGCGAACGAGCTTTCGGCGGAGCATTCTGCGACGTCGTCAACTCCCTCGCCTTCGACCGTGACGAAGTCGTCGCGGCCGGCAGCACGCTTGGCCCGGACTTCCCGGTCACCGACGGCGCCTACCAAACCGTCTCGGGCCGCGGAGTGGCCTTCGGCGACGGCTTTGTCGCAGTGCTCGATCGCGATCTCACCGCCCTCCATCGCGCCACGTTCCTGGGAGGACGTTCCGAAGACGAGATCAACGGCGTCGCCGTCAACGACGCCGGTGAGGTGATCGTCGTCGGCACGAGCGGCTCGCCCGATTTCATCACCACCGCAGACGCCGTCCAGCCCAGCTACGCGCGGCTCGACGAGGGCTTCCTGACCGTCCTTTCGCCCGGCCTCGACGCCGTTCTCTACTCAACGTTTTTAGGCGGCGAGAAAGGAGACCGCGCCTTCGCGCTGGCGGCTGACGCAACGGGTACGGCCGTCGTCGTGGGTGAGACCTCGTCGAGCGAATTTCCCGTGACCGAAGGCGTGATCCAGCCCGACTTGCACAGCCTGCGCGACGAGGGCGGCGACGCTTACATGGCGCGCTTCTCGATTCCGCCCACGCCGCGTATCGCGCCCGGCGGAGTCGTCAGCGCGGCAAGCATCGCTCCAGGACCCGTCGCGCCCGGCGAGTTGCTCACGATCTTCGGTCGTGGGCTGGCGCCCCAAGGCGCCGACGCCAACCCCTTCTTTCGGCCAAACGTGACCGTCTATTTCGACGATGTTCCAGCGCCGCTCACCTACGTAGGCAACGGCCAAATCAACCTGGCCGTGCCCTACGCCGTCGCGGGACGCGCGACCACTGAAATGGTCGTCGAACGCAACGGCGCAGCATCCCAGCCCCTCACGCTGCAAGTTGCGCCGACGGCGCCGGCCATCTTCACTCTGGGCGGTGGCGGCCAAGGCCAAGCGGCGGTTCTCAATCAAGACGGCACGCTCAACGGCCCCGACAATCCGGCGCCGCGCAATTCGATCGTCACGATTTTTGCAACCGGCGCGGGCCAGACCGATCCTCCAGGGGTCGACGGACTTTTTGCCAATAACATGCTGTGGCGACCCGTGGCGCCGGTCATCGTAGGCATCGGCGGCGAGGGCGCCGGCATCCGCTACCTCGGCGGCGTGCAAGGTCTGATTTCCGGCCTCCTGCAAATCAATGCTCGCATCGCGCCCGACGCCCGCACCGGTCCCGAGACCGAACTGTTGCTTTTCGTCGGCGGCGTCCGCACGCAACGCGGCGTCACGATCGCCGTCGAATAGTCTCGATCCAAGGGTTTTTGCGTCGTTTTGTTGTGTCACGCCGGCAAACATTGGTCAGAATGATGGTGGGGTTATGAAATCGCGCGATCCAGAAGACCGGCGCGAAGCGGTCAAGCAGCGAGTCAACCGTTTCCTGTTGGGCTTGGCCGATTCGCTCACGCTGATTCGACTGCTCGCGACGCCGCTGGTCATCTACCTGCTCTACCGCACCGGCGATAACCCGCTCTACAACTGGTACGCGTTGAGCGTCATCTTCGTCCTGCAGACGACCGACGTCTTGGACGGCTATCTTGCGCGCCAGGCCAAGCGCGGCCTCAAGGTTCACACTCTCGGCGAAGTGCTCGATCCGATCGCCGACAAGCTCTACATCAATGGCGCGGTCATCACGCTCATGATCATCGGCCGCCTGCCGGTCTGGGCGGGCGGGCTGATCATTCTGCGGGATGTGCTGATCATCGGCGGCTGGCTCGTGCGCTACTGGATTTCCGGCGTCCGCCTGCTGCCCAACAAGCTGGGCAAGGCCGCCGATACGTCGCTCGCCCTGTTGCTGCTGGTCATCCTGCTGCAGCCGCCGCACGCCGTGCTGCTCGGCTTCCTGTGGCTCGCGGTGATCTTGACCGTGCTCTCGGGCTTTTCGTACCTGTTCACGGCGATCGCGCCGCCCGCTCAGGCCAGCGAATAAGCTTCGAGCCAAGCCAGCAGCGCCCGAAAGGCTTTGCCGCGGTGGCTATGCTCCCACTTCTCCGTCGCCGTCAGCGAGGCGAAAGTGCGCCCCGCCGGGGGGAAGTGGAAGTACGGGTCGTAGCCGAACCCGCCATCCCCCTGCGCCGCGTCTTGGATGACGCCTTCGGCCTCTCCCCGAAACGTCGCCAGCACGCGCCCGCCGCGGACGAGCGCGATCACCGCGACGTAGCGCGCGCCGCGCCGGTCCGCCGGAACGTCGCGGAGCTTCTCGAGCAACAAGCGGTTGTTGTCGTCGTCGGAGGCGCTCTCGCCTGAGAAGCGCGCGGAATAGACGCCCGGCGCGCCGTCGAGCGCATCGACCTCGAGCCCGGAGTCGTCGACGAACAGCAGCGCCTCGGCGCCCAGTTCTCGCTCGAGCGCCGCGCCGTAGCACAGTGCCTTCTGCGTCGCGTTGGCCTCGAACGTAGCGCCTTCCTCAGGGCAGGGCAGGGGACCGTAGGCGCGGATCTCGAGCGCTTCGCCCGCCGCCTGCTGAAACTCCCGCAGCTTGCCGCGATTGCCGGTTCCGCAATAAAGGACCGTCGCCGCCATCAGCGCTCGAGCGCCTTGTTTTGAGCCGCCACCAATGCGCTTACGCCCGTGCGTGCGAGCTCCAGCAAGCGCGCGAGGTTGGCGTCGCTGAAAGGACTGCCTTCGGCCGTCGCTTGCACTTCGATGTATTCGTTGGCCGCCGTCATCACGACGTTCATGTCAGTCTGCGCCCGCGAGTCTTCCTCGTAGCAAAGGTCGAGCAGCGGCTCGCCGTTGACCACGCCCACGCTCACGGCGGCGATCTGGGCGGTCAGCGGATTCTCCTTGAGCATCTTGTAGTCGAGCATGCGCTGGGTCGCGAGCGCCAGGGCGACCCAGCCGCCCGTGACAGCGGCTGTGCGCGTGCCGCCGTCGGCTTGCAAGACGTCGCAGTCGATGTAGATCGAACGCTCGCCCAGCTTTTGGAAGTCGATCGCCGCGCGCAGGGATCTCCCGATCAGCCGTTGAATCTCCGACGTTCGCCCGCTCGGCCGGCCGCGGTTCACTTCGCGCTGCGTCCGCGTCGTCGTCGCCCGCGGCAGCATGGCGTATTCGGCGGTCAGCCAGCCCAGGCCGCTGTTGCGGCGGAAGTGCGGCACGCTGTCCTCGATCGACGCCGTGCAGATCACCTTGGTATTGCCGGTCTCGATCAGCGCCGATCCTTCGGCGGTGGGAACGAATCCCGGCGTAATCTTGATCGGCCGCGACTCGTCAGGCGCCCGGCCGTCGCTTCGGTCATGCGATTGTGCAGTCATTTATGCAGGATTCAAGGTTACATAGAGCGTCCAAGTCGTGAACGCCAGCAGCAACAGAATGATGAGGATGCAGCCGATGAGCCCGCCGCGCGGCGTCTCCGGCTTCTTCGGGCCACCCCGGCGTACACGGTAACGAGCCATTTCCCTTCAGCTTATCTATCCCAAGCGGCGTCGGACGCGGCGCGCCGTCTCCCCGAAAAACGCCCGCAGGTTATCGAGGCTGTCGTCGCTCAAATCCTTGATCGTCAAGCCCGCAACGGCGCGGCCGCGTTCAGCCAAAGCTTGCTGCGTCGCCAGCCACTGCGCGCGGTGGTAGTCCGACTTGTAGCGCAGCTTGGGAATCGAGGCCTGCTCTTCTGACAGAACGACGATGCTGAAGGCGCGGCCGTAGCCGATGATCATCTCGTGATAGGAATGATTCATCGCCGGACCTTCGTAAACGTCGACCGGCATCTTCAGCTTCGACCGGAACAGGGAGTCGGCCGCGCCTTCGAGCATGCGCAGGATGCGCGGGCCTGCCGCCTGGTAGCGCGTATCGCCGAAGAACGTGAGCTCGGCGTAAGTGATTGCTCCGCGCTCGCGCAGCTTCTCGAGCGTCTGCGCCAGCACCGACGGCGCGTTGCCGTAGTCACAGGCCAAGTCCTGCTCGCTCATCAACCCGGTTTCGAGCAGCATGGTGAAGTCGATCGCCAGGCCGCCCACCCACTTCAAGCGGGCTTTCGAGCGCATGGCCGTGCGCCACGCCGCGGTCTTCTCGATGCCGCCGCTCGCCTGCGCCTCTTCGTTGATCTTGCGCGCGTAGTCCTTGTAGAGCTCGACGCCCGGCTGCGTGACGAAGTTCATCCTGCGCAGGCAGCCCAGCCCGAACACCACGTAGTGGATGAACTGCATGTAGCGCGCGATCGGCTGCTCGCCGCGAATGTCGATCACGGCCGTCTGATACCCCGCCCGCCGCAGCGCCGCCGCCTTGGCGGCATCCGGGTTGCGCAGACCGTTCACGTTGACGAAGACGAAACAGCGATCCTGATCCTTCGAGCGCGGCGAGAAATAGTTCGCCAGCCGCGTCTTCTCGTTGATCACGACCTTGACGCCGATGTCTTCGCTCTTGCCCAAGCTCTCCTCGAAGTCCTGCTTGGTCCAGACCGCGCCGCCCTTCCATTCCGAAGGCAAGTGCAGCGTGACCTTGTCGCGGCCTTGGCGGGCGTTGCTTTCAATGAAGCCGGCGAGCTGCAACGCCGCGTCGACTTCCTTCTCCGACAGCGCCGTGGCCTTCATCCACGACGACAGATCGACGCCGTTGAGCGCGAGCGGGTAGAGACTGCCGCGCGTCAGCGGTCCGCTATGACGACCGGCGGTTGAATTGCCGCCGTCGGGCTGCAGCTCCACGCGCCGAAAGCCGCGCTCGCGGCCGAACTCGTCCAAGATCGAGCCCGGCAGCGTCATGTAGATGAAGTTCGGCCGATTCTCGATGCGATTCTTGCGGTAGAGCGCATCAAGCTTCTCGAGGTTCACCACCGGCTCGTACGACGTCATGCCCATCGCCATGCCGACCACCAGGCAGCGCTTCAGAGCCTCTTCGATGGGCTTTTTCTCGAACCTCGCGATCTGCTCGAGGATGCTCTCGAGCTTCGCCGGGTCAGTCGAATCGAGAATGAACACCCGGACGCGGCGACGCAGCAGCCCCGCCGACAAGTAGAACGCCTTGTCCTCGGCCGAGCCGCCCATGCCGGCCCAGATCACGTATTTGAGCGAGACGCCGTGCTCGGCCTTGATCGCCGACTTGATCCGCTCGACCTCTTGTTCGATTTGCTCGGCCCACTCCGGATGTTCGGCGGCGAGCCAGGCCAGGTGCAACACACCGTAACCGTTCTTGGTGACCTTGCCCCGCTCGTCGAGCTCCATGCCGATCGGGATCAGTGGATCCTGCGACGCCCGCAGCTTGCTCAGTCCCTCAGTCCGTGCGCGCTCGTCCAGTTCGCGCACGCGCCCGACGACGTCCTCGGCGATGAGCTCCTCATAGTAGGGATTTGCAGGGAAACGGTAGAGCTTGAGCGAAATCTGGGAGCGGGGGCTGGGCATGGGGATCGTCTATTTCGTGCGTATCAACTCGAGACTGGCGCGGACTCTCATTTAGTCGACACGACGCCCCGACGTCAGCAATTTGACGCACGAAGCGATCGTGCCGCAGCTTGTCGACGGATCGTCTAGAACGGGCGCTGCGCCCGTCTTGTCATAGGCGCCGAACCCCCAGGCTTCGGTTCCCAGCCGGGGGGCGTCAAAGACCTGCCAGAGCACGACAAACGGACAACCCCAATCGACCCCCGCCCGTACAGCCCGCAGCCAACGCGGCAACAACCCGCCCGTTGAGAGGCCTTCATACCTCTCGCGGGGCAATCCAAGCTCCCCTATCATGACAAATTCATCCCCGAAAAATTCCTTTCCGGTTTCAGAAATTCGCCCTTTCGCGGCCTCGCGGATCAGGTTGAGGTCGCGCGTGAGCCGAGTCGCCGTCTCCTCCGGCGGCTGGTTGATGTCGAGGGTTTGGTACGGCGAATTCGTCGACTCGTAAGCCGAGTACGAAACCAGGTCCGTTCGGATGTGGGGCAGCACGTCGTGCAGTGCATTCCAACCCGCGCGAGTGGTCTTCACATACCGGTCGCGGACGAAGCCGATATTGAGGTTGACCGCCGAAATCTCGAAAGCGTGCAGAATGCGCAGCTTGGCCTGTGGAAACTCGAGCCGCGCTTGAGCGATCGCCTCGAAGCGCGCCGCACTCCAAGCCGCGAGATTGCCGATCGCTAGATCAGGGTCCGGCGTGTGGTTGAGAATCTCCATGAGCTTCTCGTCCGCTTCGTGGTTGGCGATCACGACCGTCTTGTCGAGCTCGCCGTAGCGCTCGAACAGCAGCCGGCACAGCGCGCCGATTTGCTCCCGGACGGCGCGGTCTTCGCGGTCCGACCAGGGCCGCAACAAATTCACATCGTCGGGCCCGGCGCCGTAATCGATTGCGCTGTAGGCGGTCAGCACGACGGTTTTGAACGCCGGATCTTCCAGAACAGCGCCGTAGCGCTCGATGTCGAGAATCGCCGCCGGCGTCGCCGGGCCGCTCAACTCGCCCTCGAAGCGCTGGGGCGACAGCAGCGGATGCCGGTAGTCGAAGCGGGCGCCGAGGTACAAACGGAAGAGGGTCCCGCCCATGGCCGTGGTTCTCCGCCGAGCGGCGCTGAGCAGGTCGGCCGCGCCGTCCGGGTTGACGCCCTGCCACTGGTAGAAGCCGATTTGCGGCGCCTGCTGCGCCGCAAGGCCGACCGGCAGAGCGAGCGCCGCGACGATCGCAACTCTCACTGCCCGGAATTTCACTGGTGGGAATTTCACCGCCGGAGTTTCATTGGCCTGTACCTCGATAGGCTCGGCTAGGCTCTGCTTGCCGCCGCTCTCCACCCGCACCTCGTGCTTCCCCGGCGCAACGTCCTCCGGCAGTTGAAAGTTGAGCTGCGTCGCCGAGGCGTAGAACGGCTTGATGCGGCGCTCATCGAGGCGAATGCGCGGCTCGAACAGGTCGAAGCGCTCGCCGAAGACGCTCAAGTACTCGCCCGCCTGGAACGGCGACGGCTTGAACGTTCGGCCGTCGACCACGCTCCCCAAAGCGATCGCAGGAAACGGCCCTGTCAGAAGCGGCCGCGCCGGGATGTCCGGCTCGAAGCGCTCCCGCCAGGTCCCGCTCGATCGGATGCGGAACACTCGCGGGCCGGGCGCCGGGGCTGCGAGCACGACGAATCCGAGCGGGTCGGCGCGCATCTCCCCCGGGGTCCAGCGGTCTCCTTCGCGGACGTCAGCGGCCAGGCCCGGCCTCCGGGGGAGCCTGAACAGCACCAGGTCATCCGGTCCCAAGTCCGTTGTTAGCCGGATCTCGCCCGCGACGCTGCGATCCACGCCGACGGCTTCGAGGCGGCTCGACCACAGCAAGTAGGCGTCGAGGGCTTCGGCGTCCTGTAACCCGCGGATCGGCGGCAGCATGTCGAAGCGGGAGCGCGAGACCAACACCGCTTCGGGCGCGGGCGTCAGCAAGCGATGGAGCCGGAAGCCGCCTGCGTCTTGGACGGCGTCGACGGCGAGGCGGTCGGCTCCGGCGGAGTCGAGCGGCAGCGCCACATGCCGAGCTCCAACAGCTCGCAGCCATTTCAAGCTCACGGGCGAGTCGAGGTGATCCAAGGCGAACCGCCGGGCCTCGCGCAACAGCGGGACTTCCTCGAGCGTGACGTCCCGCGGGCCGACGACGCGCCCGGCCGCCGCGGCGCGTGCCTCGGCGACAAGCGCTCCCGGCATCGCCGCACCCGTCGCCGCGACAATGACAACGACCGCGGCGGCAGTCCCAAACGCCGGCGCCAACCAGCGGCTCCCGACAAACCGCAACACCAGGAAAATCTCGGCCAAAGCCGCCGCATCGAACAGGCCCAGATCAGGGGGCGAGGTCAGCGGCAACAGTAAGGCGAGCGTCACGGCGCCCGCGACGCGAACCGTCAAACGCGCGCGGCCGGCAACGAGCACGATCAATAACGTCGCGATGCGCCAAAACAGAAACCGATCGAGGCTGTCCGTCAGCAACAACCACTGCACCGGCGCCAACAGAACCGTCGCGAAAGCCCACCCCAAAGACACTCGAGGCGCCAGCAACCATGCACATGACAAGGCCGTCAACAGCGCCGCCAGCGCCACGGTCAGCCAGAGCGCACCCGCCGGCGACACCCCCGGCAGCCAAGCCAGCGCCGCGATCAAGACAGGCCCCAAAGGCGCGCTCACATCCCAAGGGGGCAGCACGCCCAGCTCCAACAAGCGCTGCGCCGCCTGCAGCGGAATTTGCAGCGGGCTGTCTGGAGCGGGAATCATCGCCGGAGGGGGAATCATCTAACATGCAGGCCGACCGGCGCGAACCGTCGCTCGCCCAGACGACATTCGAGATTGTAAACGCCGGGCTCGACGCTTTCCGGAATCTGCAGATTCACTTCAAACCGCCGGGCCAACGGATCGACGCAGAACGCCCGCACATCGGTCAGCGCCGTCTCGCCTAACCTGGCCGAGAACGCCGCCGCCACCGACGCCGCATCCTGCTGGGGCGCCTCTTCGATGCCGACCTTCAGCGTCCGCGTCTCGATCGAAAGGTCCGACAACAGGTTCACGCCGTCCGACAAGCTGACGATGCGCGGCAGCAGCGGCGCCGCCGGGATGACCCGCATCGGCTTGGGCGCGCAGATCGCGGCCCCGTCCACAACCAGCGCCGCGGGAACCATCCCCGTGCGCACGCCCGGCGGCAGATACACGTTCACCTGATCGAGAATCTCCGACTCCCGCCAGCCCAGATACGCCGGCGCGACCTCGACGCCGTCGATCAGGACGCGCAGGCGGTTCAGGTCCGCCCGCCGCGGCAGGTTGCGCACCCACAGTGATGCGCTGGCGAATCGCCCGGCGGCGGGGATCACCTTGTCATCGGTGAACGTGTTGCCGATCCCGGCAATGACGGCCGGGGCCGACTCGCGCTGCTGGGTTCCATCGGGTTTCTGCGCGGTAAACCACAGATACTGCGTCTCGAATCCGTCGAGGGCGAGCAGCCTCATCCCATGCTCGCGGCAGAACGCCGCAACCTCTTCGCCTGAGAAGCTAACGCCGCTCCAAGTGTCGGGAAGTCCCAGCTCGTTCGCCGTCCGGCGCGGCACGCCCGAGCGCAGCGTCCAACCGGCGACAGGGGGCTCGGCCGCCTCCCCTTCACGCGGCAGCGAGCTCACTTGCGCCTTGAGCACGCCGCCCGGCTTGAGCGCACGCACCGCTTCCCGCAAGTACGACAGCACGACTTCCCGCGAAGGGATGTGCTGAAACACCGCATAGGAGTAGACGAAGTCGACCGAGGCATCGTCAAAGTCGCGCAGGTCCGAACCGCTCGAGCGGCTGACAGAAGCGTTCGGGGCGTCGGCGAGATTGCGCTTCGCCAAGTCCACCATTTCGCTCGAGACGTCGACGCCCGCGATGCGCCCGAACTCGCGGCTCAGCGGCAGCATCAGGCGGCCCGGACCGCAACCGATCTCGAGCGCCGCCAGCTCATCGAGCCGACGTCCCGGAGGAAACCTCGAAAACTCGCTGCGCAGCTCGCGCAAGACGTCCGCCGCCGACGCGAAAAACTCCTCCGCCGACTGCCGCCGGCGGCCGAAGGCGACGTAGTATTGCGCGTCTTCCTGGGCGCGACGATCCCAGTCTTCGCGCATGCGGCGCTCGATGTCAGTCAGTTTCTGCACAGAGTTCGGCACAGCAGCCGTCGCGGCAACGCGCTGAGTCGAACCAGGCTATCCTAGCCCTGATCCCCAAGCCAAGCTAAGGCGCATCGTCCCAACGAGGGGAAACTCCGGGTTTGGGGCAAGGGGTGTAGTGTAGTAGTCTAGGCCGCAGAGAAGGTCACGCCATGAATCTGCCCAATTCTCTTACGTTGTCGCGGATCTTCTTCATCCCGCTGCTTTTGGCGGTGATGCTCAGCGGCAATTTCAGTTTGGATCTGGGCTTTTTCGTCGTCAATGAAGACTGGCTGGCTCTGGCGATCTTCCTTTGCGCCGCCGCCACGGACTTTTTGGACGGCTATATCGCGCGCAGCCGCCGCCAGGTCACCACGTTGGGCAAGCTGCTCGACCCCATCGCCGACAAGCTGCTGATCTCGGCCGCTTTCATTTGCTTGGTCCAGTTGGACCGCGTTCCGGCGTGGATCGTCGTGCTGGTCGTCGGCCGCGAATTCGCCGTCTCGGGTCTGCGCTACGTCGCCCTGACCGAAGGCATCACGATCTCGGCGAGTTGGCTGGGCAAAGGTAAGATGACAGCTCAGGTCATCGCCATTTCCCTGTTCCTGGTCGCTCCGTACGACCCCATATTCGGCGGGCTCGCCGAATTCGCACTCGCCGCCGTCGTCATCCTCACCGTGGTTTCGATGATCGATTACTTCCGCGCCTTCTGGGGCCAGGTCGATACGCTCAGCGCGGCGCGGGCGCTGAACGAAGGCCGTCCCGAACTGATGGTCGTCGAGAAACCTTCCAAGCGCGAAGCCTCATAAGTCGAAAAGAACCTCCGACTCGCCGAGTTGCGCGATCCGGGCGTCGAAGTGCGCAGTGATCGCGTTGCGCCGGGCGAACAGCGCCTCGATCTCGATCTCCTCGCACCACTGCGCTAGCTGCTCGGTTGCGGTTTCACGGTCGAGCCCTCGGACGGCCTCGAGCAGCCTGCGGTCGCAGCGTTCGAGGCGTTTCTCGTTGCGCAGCGTTTTGTGGGGCCGGAAGGCGCGCGTATGGTCGATCATCCAGATCGTCCAATCTTTGGTGATGAGCAGATTCCCGAGATTGCGGTCGCTGTTGTAGATCAGCTCGTCAAACACGCGCACGACGTGGATCCGGCGATTCCAATGCTCGTGGTCCGGAGGCTGGACGCCGTTCAGATAGCGCGCCTTCTCGCTCATCAGCAGGTCGTCGACCCACCAGCTCACGGCGCCGCGTGAGTCGTCGACTACACGTTCGGTCGCGACGGGGACCGTGCCGAGCCCCAGCAAGCGGCTCAAGCGGTACGCAGCCAAGTTGAATTGGTAGCTGTCACGCGAGCGCATCTCGACACCGTCTAGGGTCGTACCCGAAGGTCGCGACTCGTTGACCGTCTGGAACTGCGCGTCGTGCTCGAAGCCCTCGAATGAAAGGGTCAAACGCTGCGAATTGGTAATCCCTTCCGACAGGGCCGTCCGGCGCACGAGCTCCGCTTCTTGCAGGAATCGCTCGCGTTCGGCGTCCGACTCGAAGCTTTCGGTCTGCGCCCGCGCCGTCAAGGCGGCGAAAGCCGCGGCGATCACCTGCCGGCGGGTCGCTTGCACTCCTCCAATTTCCGCCACAGTTCCGTCGCCGGTCAATCGGCTATCAATGCCCGAAGCGAAAGACCAGACCCGTGCCCAGACGCAGCGAGTTCTTTCGATCCGGGCTGCCGTAAAAGAACCAGTCCGGCTGGATGCGCCACGCCAAGCGATCCGTGATGCGCACGTCGACCGTCAAACCCGCCGCGCCCGCTAAGTCGTAGTCGGTCAACTTGGTGAACCTCGATGCATCGCCCTCGAAGTAAACAAAAGACCGCTCGCGATGGCCCACGCCGAGCAACCCATGTCCGCTCACCGTGAACGCGCCCCTCGTGAAGAGCTTGAAGCGCGGCCCGAATAGGTAGCTCTGCTGATCGTCGTCCAGGACGACGGGGGTTGCCGCGTTGAAGCGCCCCTCGTTACTCGCGTACAGTCCCGCGAACTCGGCCGTGACGCCGATCCACGGGCGGATGTAGACGGTCTCGGAGGCGATCCACCCGTCCCGCTTCACTTCCCCGTCGCCGCGCTGGTTCACGTATCCGCCGAAGAGCTCGACGCGGTAGTCCTGCGCGAACAAAGGCGCGGAAAGGCTGAGCAGCAGCATCGCCGCCGCATAATTTCGGGCTTTCATGTCCGAAATTACGCGTGGCTCGAGCCGCTGCGGTTCAGTGTGGGGTGTTGAATATCACCAGGGCGCCTAGCGGCCCATCCAGCCGCCGTCCACGGGAATCGTCACGCCGGTTACGTAGTCCGAGGCCGGCGAGCACAGGAACACGACCGCCCCTTGCAGGTCCGCGGGCTCGCCCCAACGGCCCGCTGGGATGCGCGCCAAAATCTGCGGATTGCGCACGGGATCTTCTTGCAGCGCCTTCGTCACGTCGGTGCGGATGTAGCCCGGCGCGATGCAGTTCACCGTCACTCCTTTGCCGGCCCATTCGTTCGACAGCGCCATCGCGAGCTGCGGGATGCCTCCCTTGCTCGCCGCATAGCTCGGCACCGTGATGCCGCCTTGGAAGCTCAGCAGCGAGGCCGTGAACACGATCTTGCCCCAGCCGCGTCCCAGCATCTCACGCCCGAACTCGCGCGCCAAAAAGAACTGCGCGTCGAGATTCAGCCGAATCACGTGATCCCAGTACTCGTCCGGGAACTCCGCCGCCGGGCTGCGCCGAATCGTCCCCGCATTGTTCACCAGAATGTCGATTCGCGGGTGATTGCGTTTCGCCTCGGCGATGAACGCGAACAGCGCCTCGCGGTCCGCAAGGTCACAATGATACGCCGTGAATTTGCGCCCCTGCGCGCGGACCTCGTCGGCCACGGCGCTCGTGTCGGCCAGGTGTTCGCTGACTCCCACGATGTCCGCTCCCGCCTGCGCCAGAGCGCCGGCGTAGCCGCGCCCGATGCCGCGGTTGCAGCCGGTCACCAGCGCGGTTTTTCCTTCGAGTTTGAACGCGTCCAAGATGCCCATAGCCCCACAGGATAGCCCGAGAGTCGATTTCTTCCAGCGAGTCGTATACTCAAAGAATGCTCTGGGACGCCATCCGACGCTGTTTCGTCACCGAGACGATCGTCGCCGGCGTTGTCATGCTCATCGGCGCCACGCTTGCCGAGCTGCAGATCATTCGCCCGTGGCCGATCGCCATCGCGCTGATCATCATCGTGGGCGGCTGCGCTTGGCTCTTCCGCCAGCGCTTCAAGAGCCTTTAGGCCACACCGGCCCGGCTTCGGCCATACCGCCACAGAAGCGCAACCGTGAGGTTGCGCTTCGACAGGGCTAAGCCACGCGCTTCACGCCAACGGCGAATGAACAAACGGTCGCTAGCAGGCGGTAGCGAAAGACCACGAGTCCAAACCGGCTTCGCGGGCGATTCACGAGCAGCGCCCTACGGATGCGGCTCGTGCTCGTGAGCGTGCAGCCCCGTCCAGCGAGTCAACAGCGACGTTCCCAGATAAAAGAAGGGCGTATCGCACAGCGCTATCATCGTCTTGAACAGCCACAAGTCGCGAATCGTACTCAAGATCCAGTCCAACGGCTGAACGCCGAGAAACAACACCAACACGACCAGAGTCGAGTCCACGAGTTGCGAGGTAATCGTCGAGGCGTTGTTCCGCAACCACAAATGCTTGCCGTCGGTGAAGTCGCGCCAGAAGTGGAACAGCTTGACGTCGATCAACTGCGCCACCAGGTAAGCCGTCATCGACGCGGCGATGATGCGCCAGGCGTTGCGGAAGACCTTGTCGTAGGTAGCATCGTCCACCAGCGACTGATCGATCGCTGGAAAGACCGAGCCCAACCACAACGTAAACAACACGAACAGCGAGACGACGAACCCTGCCCAGACGACCCGATTCGCCCGGTCGCGGCCGTAAATCTCAGAGAGCAGGTCGGTGACGAGAAAGGTGATCGGATAGGGCAGGGCCCCGGCCGACAGAATAAAGACCTTGAAGCCGAGGTCGAGCGTGATGAACTTGTTGGCGATCAGGTTGGTGACGACGAGCGCCCCGATGAAAATCGCCGCCAGCAGCAGGTAGATGCGCTCGGCCACGCCGGACAACGGCGCGCTCGACAAATCGTGCGCTTTCGCGTGCTGCTGCGCGATCGTCATCCGGATACGACGACGCCCGGCCGAGCGCCGGCCGGGCGTCCGAGATCCACAGTGTAGCCAAAGCTCTCACACGATATGCGTCTGCAGCATTTCAGCCATTTTTTCCTTGGGCACCGCGCCGACAATCTGCTCGACCACCCGGCCGCCCTTAAAGATCAACAGGGTCGGAATTCCACGCACTTGATAGCGCGCAGCCGTCCCTTGATTACTGTCCACGTCGACTTTGCCCACTTTCGCTTTTCCGGCGAATTCCGACGCCACGGCGTCGACATGCGGGGCGATCATCCGACAAGGTCCGCACCAACTGGCCCAAAAATCGACCAGCACCGGAACTTCCGACTGCAAAACGTCTTTGTCGAACGAATCGTCCGTGAACTCGAGTGTATTCGGTCCCGCCATTCTGTCTAAACCCTCCGAAACGCTTCTTGATTGACCCTACATACCTTTCGATGCGGCTTGCAACCCTAGGATTCACTTTTTCGCGGCCGGCCGCGAGCGCGGGTCAATCGCCGGCCGGACTGTCGACGGCGAACCCCGCGAGCCGCATACGCACCGACTCCGGCGCTTCCGCCAGCACTTCCACCCCTTGTTCCACGTCCCGGCGCTCCAGAACCCGGGCGTGATCGTATAGGAAGTTTAGCCGTTCGCCATCGGAATGACCGAACCGGTACAGCATTTGTTTCAAGGGATCGGCGGGCAGATGGCGCTCGACGATTTGGAGCAGTTCGCCGACGCCCGCGCCGGTCTTGGCGGAAACCGCTGCGACCGCTAGCCGTCCGCCGCCGGCCTGAGCCGCCGCGAGAGCCGCCTCCTCGTCGCCGATGAGATCTGTCTTGTTCAGGACCAGAATCTGCGGCTTCTCGGCGGCGTCGAGCTCGCCGAGAATGCGGTCGACTTGGCGCACCTGTTCGCCGCGATGTTCCGACGAAGCGTCGACCACGTGCAAGATCATGGCCGCCTCGGTGACTTCCTCGAGCGTGGCCTTGAACGATTCGATCAACGTCGTGGGGAGGCTGCGGATGAACCCGACGGTATCCGACAACAGGATGCGTCGCTTCGACGGCAGCTCGAGCGCCCGGATCGTGGGGTCGAGCGTGGCGAACATACGCTTCTGCGCCACGACGTGAGCTTCCGTCAAGGCATTGAAAAGACTTGACTTGCCGGCGTTGGTGTAGCCGGCGAGCGCAATCGTCGACAGAGGCACCGCCGTGCGCTTGCTGCGCTGCAGTCGACGCGTTCGTCTGACCTTCTCGAGGTCCTGCTCGAGCTTGGCGATGCGCCTGCCGATCCGCCGGCGGTCCGTCTCGAGCTGCGTTTCGCCCGGCCCGCGGGTGCCGATGCCGCCGCCCAGTCGCGACATCGCGACGCCCCGGCCCGTCAGCCGCGGCAGCAGATAATTGAGTTGCGCCAGCTCGACCTGCAGCTTGCCTTCGCGGGTGCGGGCGTGTCGAGCGAAGATGTCGAGGATCAGTTGCGTGCGGTCGATCACACGCCGCTCGAGCGCTTTCTCGAGGTTGCGTTGCTGGCTTGGGGTCAGGCTCTGGTCGAAGAGCACGAAGTCGGGCTTGAGCTCCGCGGTCCAGGCCTTGATTTCGTCGACTTTCCCCTGCCCGATCAGCGTGGCGGCGTCCATCCGCTCGCGGCGTTGGATCACCGCTCCCAGCGATTCCGCGCCTGCGCTCTCGGCCAACTCCAGCAGCTCTTCGAGGGATTCCTCGGCGGTGTACTCCTCGATGGATTCCGAGGCTTGCGAACGTAGGTCCACCCCCACCAGTACGCAGCTTTCGCGCATGGAGCGATCACAGGTTCCGGCCGCGTTGCGTTGCGCGGCGTCGCTTGTTATAGCCGTGGCGGTTGCGCTCCCTGCGTTACGAACCCGTCCCTTCCACTGCGGGCGGGCCGTCGTGCTCTGAGTCGGTGGGCTGTCGCGGGGCCCCTTCGCCGTAGGCGGATGTTCGCTGCGGCGCTCCCTCCGGCCGTCCGCTGGAGTTGCTGCGCGGCGTAACGACGGTCGAAATAGCGTGCTTGAATATAAGTTGTTCCTGGTGGTTGGTCTCGAAAACCACGCAGTATTTGTCGAACCCGCGGACCCGGCCCGACAGCTTGACTCCGCTGGTCAAGTAAATAGTGACGGGCAAGCGCTCTTTCCTGGCGGAGTTCAGGAAGGCGTCCTGTAAATTTTGGCTCGGCATGCAGTACCTCAGCGGCCTCACCGAGATCCCTCGAACCTCGTGGAAGCCGAGCAGACTTAGTTCTTGTGATTGCGGCCGGCTCCAACGCCGGCTCTCTTTTTTTCGATCGTCCGGGCTCAGACGCTGAACCCAATCGTTATAGTACGATGCGCTGCACGGCTGTGAGGTTACGCACACGTCGCCGGACTACGGATCCCTGGCCGTCGGTTCGGATTTCCGCCTTAGGCGCTCGCCGCGCGACGGAGCGTTAGAATCATAAGCGTGTCACTGCCGATCCTTCGCCAAATCGGCTCGGCTCTCCGAAACCTGAACCCGAGCGACGTTCGCGGCCAGACCGACCGCAGCGTCACTTTCGGGGTTTTGGCCTCGGACGACGAAGTCGCAGCCGAGATTTTTACCGCCTTGATCCCGGCCGACTGCACCCATGCTCAGGTGCATGAGTCCGGCCGCCATATTGTGCGCATCGCCTCCGAAGCGGACTTCCAGAGCTGCGAAGTCGGCTTGGCGGAGCGCGGCGTGCCGCACCCGGCGCACTTCTACCGCTTCGATCGCATGAAGCCCCAGGAGTCGCTCGAGACACTGCTCGCCGACCAGGAGGAGCATTGGCTTCCGCTGGCCAAGACGTTTCCGGGCCTGCGCCCGCACGTGATCGAGAGCATCATTTGGAAGGTCTCGAAAGAGAACGCTTTATTCACGGTCGCCACGGCCCTTCCCAACATCGTGCCCAACCTGGGGATGATCCCTTGGGCGGCGGGCGAATTCGCCTCCGACACGGCGTTCCTGACGATGAATCAGGTGCGCATGGCGTTTCTGATTGCGGCCGCTAGCGACTCCGACATCGGCTACAAAGAGCAGAAGGGCCAAATCGGCTCGATTGTCGCGGCCGCCTTCGGCTGGCGCGCTGTCGCACGAGAGATGGCGGGCAAGATCCCCGCGGGCGGAGGGCTCGTCTCCAAGGGGCTTGTCGCCTTCGCCGGCACCTATGTCGTAGGCAAAGGACTCGAGCAATATTTTCGGATCGGCCGGCGGATGACTCGCGCCGAGCGCCGCCGCTTCTACTCCGAAGCTATGGAAAAGGGCCGGCACGCCGTCGAGCAGATGGTCCTTCGCGCCCGTCGGACGCCGCGCCAGGCGTCGGCGGCGCCGAGCGCCGACTAGCGTTCGACGACGGGTCCGATCTCAACGTGTACAGACGCGCATTCTTGACGCTACTGGCAGGCTCGAGGCTCGCCGCCGGCGAGACGGTCGTCGGTCCGCCCTACGCGCATCGCGCGCTCGATGTGACCGACGAGGTCGGTTATTACATCGACCCGCCGCGCCCCCAGCTCGGCGGGCGTCCGGGAGACTCGGAGCTGGCGCGCTGGGCGCTGCTCGCCTGGGACAACGCTCTCCAAGGGCTGCTCTGCGTTGTCCCCAGGTCGGCCGAGGACGCCCTCATTCGCATCTATTGGGGCCAGCTTGCCAAGGGGCTCGGCCGGATGCAGACCCTCGACGTCGGCGGCCGCCGCGCCTCCGAAGTCTACGTCGAAACCGATCTGTCTCGGTTTGACCCGAACTTCGCCCGGCTGGCGGAGTCGGATAACTTGCTGCGCGATGTCATCGCCTATCGCACGCTGCTGCACGAGATCGGCCACGCCTTGGGCCTGGTCCACAGCCTGCAGCCCGAGGACGCGATGTATTACGGCGGGGATGTCGTGCGCTTCTACAAGAGGTACCGCGAGCGGGTCGGCGATCGCGGCGACATGCGCCGCTTCTCGGGTCTTTCGCAGACCGATAAACAGCGCGTTCGGCTTCTTTATAGCGGCGCGCTCGAGCGGCAGACGACGCCCGACGCAAACGAGAAACCTACCCCTGGTCCCACAGCCTGATGCCGCCCAAGATGCCGGTTATGTTCGGCACGATTTGAACGTTCGCGGGCAGCTCGAATGAGATCTTCTTGGCGTTGCCGCCGCCCAGGTACAGCATGCGGTAGTTGAAGATTGCATTGAGGATGGAGATCGCGCGCTGCAGGCGTTCGTTCCATTTCTCGTCCCCTTTGCGCTTGAGCTCCGCCTCTCCCAGACGCTCCTCGTACGTCTTGCCCTTCTCGAAAGGGTGGTGACCGAACTCGAGGTTCGGCACAAGTCGCCCATCCACAAAAAGCGCGGAGCCGATGCCGGTGCCCAACGTCAGGACCAATTCGACGCCGCGGCCCTCGACGGCCCCGAGGCCCTGGATGTCGGCGTCGTTGGCCACGCGCACCGGCTTTTCGAGGTGCGCCGACAGGGCGGAGGCAAGATCGAAATTGATCCAGTCATCGGTAAGGTTCACCGCCGTCTTCACTACGCCTGCGACGACCACGCCCGGGAAGCCGCACGAAATCCGCTCGAATTCGCCGCACTCCTGGGTCATCGCCAGCAGCTCGTCGATCACGGCGGTCGGCGTGGGCGTGTCCGGCGTCTTGCGCCGCAGACGGTCCGTGATCGGCTCGCCCACGTCGTTGAGCACCATCATCTTGAGGCCGGAGCCGCCAATATCGATCGAAAGCGTGCGGGGATCTAGCGTTGTTTCCATCTGATTTTCAGGACGAGTTTATCGGATGTCGCAGTCTCGCCGCAGTTTGCCGGGCGGCTTCGATCGGGCGCTATCCTGGTGCGAAGCTCGTGCTTGTCGGTCCGAATAATCGCGCGGACGGTTCCGTGATGACGGCAGCCCGCCCCTTCCGCACGTGGCCCGGCTGGTGCGCTCGGCAAGATGACGGACGTGATCGGCCGCATGCAGCGCTTCACCAAGCTGGACCGAGCTGAGATCTCGGCGGTGGGCGTCGATCAAATGCTTCGCGACCTCGCGGCCATGCTCGAGCCGCAAACCGCCGATCATGTCGAGGTTCACCTCGAGGTCGACGATTAGGCCCCGTGACGCACAAGCCGCAACGGGTCACCGCCGTCTCTGCACGCCTGTTGCGGAACGCCGTCGCGGCCTCCAACGGCGCTCCAAAGTCGACGTTTCGGCGCGCCGTGACGGCGGCTCCGTCGTGGTCGCCTTCCGCGACTACGGCAGAGGTCTTTCCAAGGATGAGGTCGCGAATTTGTTCGAGCCCGGTTTTCGCTCCAAGGACGGCCGCATGGCCGCCGCCAGCTGGGGCCTGTTGACGTCGCGTCAGGTCATCCGCGAGCATGGCGGCGACATCCGAGTCGCTTCCGCCCCAGGACAAAGGTTCCACGGTTACGGTGCGCCTGTCGCTTTCATGACCGCGCGCGAAGGGTCGCCGCTCAGCGCGGCGCCTTCGGAATCACGAGCCAAAGAATCAGGTACGCCAGCGTTCCGGGGAACCCCACCGAGACGATCGAGACGGTGACGTAAAGAAAGCGCACCAGCAGCGGATTCCAGCCGAGCCATTCGGCCAGACCTCCGCAAATGCCGGCGATCCAGCGATTCTTGCGCGAGCGTTGCAGCGGATTGCGAGCGACGGCGGTGTTGTCCATGGCCGGCTATATGTACGAAAACGGGGAGGCGGTTGTTCCCCGTCTCATTGACGGCCCTCTTGGGGGAGACCTAGAATGACGTCAGGAGTTCATGATGTTGACTCAATTCGGCGCGCCCATGGCTTTCATTGGATCCCTGGGCACACAAGAACTGCTGATCATCCTCTTGATCGCGGTGATCATCTTCGGCGGCCGCAAGATCCCCGAGATCTTTCGCGGGTTCGGCGAAGGCATCCGTGAGTTCAAGAAATCGATGAAGGAAGAAGACCAGAAGGCCCAGGCGGAGAAGCCCGAAGAGGTCAAGAGCTCATCCTAAGCGGCAGCGATTTTACCGGCTCCCTCGGCTCCAGACGAGCCTCGCGGCAGCCCTGCAAAGTATAAGCCCCGTCGGGTCCTGCGACCAGACGGGGCTTTTGCACTTGCGAACCCTTTTCGAAAGCGCGGGTTACTTCTTCTTTTTCGGCGGCACGATCTGATCGGCCGTCGCCTTTGCAATACGGAATTTGACGACTTTCTTGGCGGGGATTTTGATTGCTTCGCCGGTCGCCGGATTGCGGCCCATGCGGGCCTTGCGCTCAACCTTGACCAAACGGCCCAGGCCGGGATACACAAAGACGCCGCTCTTCTTCGTTTCTCTGACGGCCAGATTGACCGTCTCCTCGAACAGCTCTTTGACGACCTTCTTGTTGAGGTCCATTTTTTCGGCCAACGCGTTGACGATCTGCGTCTGCGTCATTTTCTTCGAGGCCGGGGCTGCCGCTGCGGCTGCCTTTTTTGCCATATCTACATTCCTCCCGTCGGAGCCGCCGGAGCGGCCTTCTTGGCTTTCTTCGCCTTCTTTTTCGCAGCCTTCTTCTTGGCCGCCTTCTTCGGCGCCGCCTTCTTGGCGGCCTTCTTCGGCGCCGCCTTCTTGGCGGCTTTCTTCGGCGCCGCCTTCTTGGCGACCTTCTTCTTCGCTGCTTCTTCTTGGCGACCTTCTTCTTCGCTGCCTTCTTCACCGCCTTCTTGGCGACCTTCTTCTTCGCTGCCTTTTTGACTGCCTTCTTGGCCGCCTTCTTCGTAGCTTTCTTTGCCATGGTCCTCCTCGCTTTGGAGGCCGCTCACTGTTGAGCGGCGGTTACTAAAAACGTGACTCCGCCAAATTGTTTTGACGTTCGATTCATCATAAGAGAGAGTTGCGCGCGAACACAACAAAAAAATTCACTCAAAGCCCCGGTTCGCGGGGGTTTCGCGCGTTTCGCGCTTCTCGAAAGCCCGGCTGGAGCGGGTTTCACCGAAGACTCATTCGCCGCCTTCCGCCGCGTGAACTCACGTCCAGGAGAATGCTAAAACGTTTGAAACCCTTGCCAGACAGTGGTTTCAGCGCAACGCCGCGCTCTCGAGGCGCTTCCCCGAACAGCGCGACAGGCCCCCTATAATGGAGGGCGTAGCGCTACGTGCGACAGCGATGAAAGTCGATGTGATCGGCGGCGGGTTAGCGGGTCCGGAAGCGGCTTTTCAGGTCGCGCGTCTCGGTTTGCCCGTGCGTCTGTTCGAGATGCGGCCGCACAAGCGCACGCCGGCGCATCGAACGAACGACCTCTGCGAGCTCGTTTGCAGCAACTCTCTCAAGAGCGAAAAGCAAGGCGCCGCGCCGTGGTTGCTCAAGGAAGAGCTGCGCCGTTGGGGCTCATTGTCGATGCGCGTTGCGTCCGAGTGCCGCGTACCGGCGGGCCACGCCTTGACGGTCGATCGCGAGCTCTTCTCCGCCGGGATGGCGCAGGCGCTTAACGAGCATCCGCTCATCGAAGTCGTACGGGAAGAAGTCGTCGAGTTGCCGCAAGAAGCCGATCGCATCGTCATCGTTGCGAGCGGTCCGTTAACCAGCGATCCGCTCGCCGAGGCGATCGTCGCGGTCACCGGCAGCGATCGCTTGTTTTTCCACGACGCGATCAGCCCGATCGTCGACGCCGATACGGTCAACCTCGACATCGCTTTTCGCGCTTCGCGCTGGGGCGCCTCCATAGACGGCTCCGACGACTACCTCAACTGCCCCTTCGACAAACCGCAGTACGACGCCTTCTACGACGCCCTGATCGAAGCGCGGCAACACCAGACGCATGAGTGGGACAACCCGAACTATTTCCAAGGCTGCCTGCCGATCGAGGAGATCGCGCGCCGCGGGCGCGATACGCTGCGCTTCGGTCCGATGAAGCCCGTCGGCCTCGACGACCCGCGCACCGGCCGCTGGGCCTATGCGATCGTGCAATTGCGCCAAGAGGATCTGCGCGCCGACTCTTACAATCTCGTCGGGTTCCAGAACCACCTCAAGTACCCCGATCAGAAGCGCATCCTGCGCATGATTCCCGGACTCGAAAACGCCGAGTTCCTGCGCTACGGCCAGATTCACCGCAACACCTACATCAACGCTCCGGCGCTGCTCGAGCCTACCTTGCAACTGCGCACGCACCCGCACATCTTTTTCGCCGGTCAGATCTCCGGCGTCGAGGGGTATGTCGAGTCGATGGCGACCGGCCTGATCGCGGGCTGGAACGCGGCGCGACTGGCGCGCGGCGAACAGCCGCAAGCGTTCCCGCGCCGCACTGCGCTGGGCTCGCTCACCGCTTATGTTTCCGGCGCCGACGCGCGCAACTACCAGCCGGCGAACATCTCGTTCGACTTGTTGCCGGGGCTGCCGCCGGAAGACAGCAAGCGCTTCGGACGCAACAAGAAGGATCGCCGCGCCTATCAGTGCGAATTGGCGCTGCAAGACCTCGATGGCTTCCTCGAACAGCACGCCGCCGTCGCCGCCTAGCGAGCTCGGCGCAGCCGTCGAGCGATTCGTCGCTGCGCTGCGCCGCCGCAACGCCTCGCCGCACACGATTCGCAACTACGCCTCCGACCTCGCGCAATTCGTCGAGTACTTCTCGCCGCCCGGCGCGCTCGCGCCCGCCCCGCGGAACATCGACCGCCTCGCTGTCCGCGAATATCTGAGCGACTGCTACCATCGCGGCGCATCGAACCGCACAGCCGCCCGCAAGCTCGCGACCCTGCGCACCTTCTTCCAATTCCTCGTGCGCGAAGGCTCGCTCGAGGCGAACCCCGCCAAGCTCGTCAAGACGCCTAAGACGCCCAAGACGCTGCCGAACGTGCCGACCGCCGAAGAGACGAATCGCCTCATCGACCAGGTCGTCTACACCGCGGGGCGCGATCGCTTCCCTGACAAAGTGGTGCGCGACCGGCTCATCTTCGAGCTGCTCTACGGCTGCGGCCTGCGCATCTCCGAGCTCGAAGGCCTCACGCTCGACGACTTCGATTTCGACGAACGCTGGATTCGCGTGCGCGGCAAAGGCCGCAAGGAGCGCCAAGTTCCCTTCGGCGGCGGAGCGGGCCGCGCGCTCGAGCGTTACCTAGCGGTACGCGCCAAAACGGTTCCGGCGGAGTTTGGGCGGCGCGACTTGTTCCTCCACCGCTGGAACGACGAATACCGTCCGCTCACCGCGCTCACGATGCGCCGCATCGTCAAGCGCTACGCCGTGGCGCTGGCCGGCGATCCGGACATGCACCCGCACACCCTACGCCACGCCTTCGCCACTCACTTGCTCAGCGACGGCGCCGATCTGCGCGCCATCCAGGAGTTGCTCGGCCACGCCAGCCTCTCGACCACGCAAAAGTACACCCAACTCTCGCTCGAGCGGCTGATGGAGGTCTACGACAACGCGCACCCCAAGGCCTAGCGCCCGGGCGGCTTCATCGCGAGCACGCGCATGCCGGCGGTGAACTGGTCGAGCAGTGCGTCGCCCGATACCAGCCGCCCGACGTTCGTATAGCGGCTGTCCGAGAACGGCATCGACGTCAAAGCGATAAAGAACTCCGGCGTATCGACGCCGGCTCCGGCGCGCACCATCCCGACGCTGCCGCGCAGGAAGGGAACCGCGTTGATCTCGGTGCGAAGCGCTTTCGGAGGCGGAGCGTCCTTGGGCGCGACTTGCACATAGCCGTCGGGCCGTACCGCGGTGAAGCGCGCTCCGTCGAAGGCGCCGCTGCGCGCCATCTGGAAAAACCGCTCGGCCGCCAGCGGAGCGTTCTCATAGTCGAGCTGCAAGTCGAACCCTCCCAGCGGCGTCTCAACCGTCAGTTGTCGCCCCAGGGTTCGCGCGATCTCTTGCAGCTTCTCGGCTTCGTAAGGCTCGGCCATCGTCTCCGGAACAGGCTGCGTCGGTTGCGGATCGCGCGGCGGCAGCGGCTTGACCTGATCGACCAGGGAACGAATCGCGCGTCCCGCTTCGTCGCGAACGTTCTGGTTCGAGTCGTTCAGCGCCGCCTCCAGTGGACCGATATGCGTCTGGTCGCCCAGCCGCCCCAACGACCGGAACGCCTCGATGCGAATCTTGGGATCGCGGTCCTGCGCCAGCTTGTCGAGCGCCTTGAAGACTTCTTCGCTCGGCTGCAAGCGGCCCAAGCCGCGGGCGACCGCCGCTCGCACGAAGGCGTTGACATCGGTCGCGAGCCGCAAGTAGCGATCCCTCAGCTCGTCGTCGATCGGCTCCTCGAATTCTTCCAGGGCCGTCGCCGCCGCCCAACGCGTGTCTTGGTCGTCGGAGCGCAGCATCTTTTGGATATAGGGCGCGAACTCGCTCGCGCCCATCCGCACGAGGGCCGTCAGCGTGTAGGTCACCGGCGCGGGCGTCCGCACGATCAAGCCGGCCGCGTCTTTCCAGTGCATCTTGCCGAGCGCTTCCACCGCATACGTGACGGTGCGCCGGTCTTCGTCGGAGAGCGCGGCCATCAAGGCGGTCGCGGCTTGCTGCTCGGGGGAGTCGCCGCGGATGATGCGCCGGTCCTCGATCAAGCCCAACCCGAACGCGGCCGCGGCTCTGACGCTCGGGGCCGGGTCGTCGAGCGCGTTGATCAACCGCGCAGTCGCCTCTTCGCCGCCGATACGCCCCAGGCTGTAGCAGGCCAGCGCGCGATGCTCGGCCACCGGATTCGTGCGCGACTGCTCCACCAGCCAGGTATCGACGACGCGGCGTTCCTCGCGCGCCATGAAGTCCGCCTCGATGCGCGGGCCGGGCCGCGTCGACAACAGCCAGCCGGCCGCGAGCGCCAGCAGGAACATGCAAACCAGCAGCAGCTTGATCTCGTGGCGTTTGAGCAAGGCGCCTGACACGAATCGTCATCGTAACAACCGCCGCATTGGTAGACTCGGGGCCTGGTGCGGGTTCAACTTTTTTCCGACATCCACAGCGACAAGCGCGCCCTCGAGAAGGTCGCCTCCGTCGAGGCGGACGTCTACATCTGCGCCGGCGACCTGGTCAATTGGTCAAAGGGTCTGGACGCTTGCGGCGAGGTCTTGCGGCCTCTCGGCGAAAAGCTCCGGGTGATGCCGGGCAACCACGAGACGGCGGAACAGATCTCGGAGTTCTGCGACCGCTTCGGGTTCCAATACTTTCACGACCGCTCGTTTGAGCTGGCTGGCTGGCATTTCGCCGGCCTCGGCTATTCGAACCCGACTCCGTTCAACACCCCCGGCGAGTACTCCGAGCAGGAGTTGCGCGAACACCTCGAGTCCTTCGCCGATCTCTCTCCTCTGGTCTTGGTATGCCATGCGCCGCCCAAGGACACGCCGCTCGACGAAGCGGGCCCCGGGCGGCACTTCGGCTCGCCGTCAGTCAGAAATTTCCTCGACATGCGGCAGCCGGCGCACTTCTTTTGCGGCCATATTCACGAAGCCGGAGGTCGAGAAACGACGCTCGGGCCGACCCATGCCGTCAACGTCGGCAAACGAGGCTACTTGCTCGAGCTCGCCCCACGGGACTGAGCAGGCCGGCATCAGGGCTTGCCGCTGGCGTTCACGAGGAATCCTGTTTAGGCGAAATCTAGGGTAATTCGCCGAGCGAAGCCGACGGCCCGGTGTTGATAGCCTTGACCTCGGATAGTTCATGGTTGCGCGTTCGGCAGCACTGCTTGCCGCCTCGGCGGCGGTGGCGACCTCCCCTGCTTGGCTGGAATCGCTGGCCGCTGCGTTGTTCGGGCCGAATGACTTTCAGCACAACCTGCCGTTCTCTCCTTACCTTTTCGCACTGCCGGCCGCCGTGGCGATCGTACTTTCGTGGCTCTACGAGCTGAGCTATGCGATGCGTCCGGCCATCGCCGGTCTGTCGGAGAGCGCTGAACGTCTGGCGGCTCCGCAGCCCGAGGCCCCGGCTCCGCGCAAGAACTCCGTATGGCGCCGCCTCGAAGGCGATTTCCGAGAACTGCGCGAGTTCTCGCTCAACGGCGAGTTGGTTGCGACTTGGAACCGAGCGAGCCGCTACGGCAGCGATGTCATCGAGACCTGGTCGGTCAGCGGGCCGCTGGAGACCAGCGGCGGCGACAAGCGTTTCGCCGCTCTCGCCGAGACCGCCGGGCGCATGTTGATCGACTGGCCGGGCTACAAGCCCACGCTTCACCCCACCACTGTGCATACCAAGAACGCAGGAGACCGCTGGCTTAGCGCCATCCGCGATCTGTCCATCAACACCGAGAGGAACGCCCCGGGCGAAATCGTCGGCGGCAAGGACGAGATCATCGGACATTCGCATAGCGGTCAAATCCGCAACGTCGTCGAGGCCTCTATCAAGTTTTGCGTCCAAATCGCCCTTGAGGAAGATCTCGAGCAAGACCTCTCACGGCACGAAGAATCGTTAGGATCGCAGCTTCTGGGCGGGTCCTCGGTTGATCCTAGGGCCAACACCTGACCGCCTTGGGGTGACTCCAGTCCTGCCCAAATTGGCTCCGACAGTCCATAGACTGTTCGGGGCCTAGATGTTTAAATCGCCTTGATGACGGGCATAGGCGAATCGAGCGAGACGCTCTCCCCCGGCGGCGAAACCCCGGTGGAGAGCCTTGCGACATACGTCGAACGGCTGTCGGTGGCCGCTTGCGCGCTGACGGTGATCCTGCTGGCTCGTGTCGCCCTCACGCTTTCTTGGTCGCCCGCGCTGGCCGCCTTGGATTTCTGCAGTCTCGCGCTCGTTTGGCGGCTATGGGATATGGCGCGCCTCGGCCTGCTGTCGAAGGTCTTGTATGAGAGAGGCGTCGTGGCGGTGTCGGTCATGCTCGCGGGGTCCTGCGCTTCACGGTTGATGGCCTTGGCCGATCCGATGGAGATGACCGGCATCCTCGGATTGCTTGCCGTTGCAGTCGCGTTGTTGAGCACCCCGGCGATGTTCGGATGGCTAGCGTTGATTTCGGGAATGGCCTGGCTCGTTGGCTGCGTGTCGGCGCTTCCGCTCACGCAGACCGCCGTTTACGGAACCGTCGTGGGCTTTACCGCTCTGCTCGGGTGGCTCTATGTTCGCAGGCGCAGCGACCGCGTGCGAGTCGATGAGAGGGAGCGCGCCGAGAAGCGCCGCATCGAAGAGCGTGAAGGCCTGATTCGCTCGCGCCTCATGTTGGCGCTCGACGGGGCCCGCGTCGGGCACTGGTATTGGGACCTGAAATCCGACCAACTCTTCATCTCCGATCATTGGGCCCAGGAACTGGGCTACGAACGCTCCGAGCTTAGCGGCAGTCCGGACGACTGGTTCGGTCGGGTCCACCCCTACTACCTTGGCGACCTGCGGCAGGCGTTGGCCGCGCACCTCTACGGCAACACGCAGCAGCTCGAGTGCGAATACCGCATCCAGCATCGCGACGGCACGTACCGCTGGGCCATGGTCAAAGGCGCCGCCGAGAGAAACGAGAAAGGCGAAGCCATCGCCGTGGCCGGCGTTCAAAGCGACGTGTCCGAGCTCGTGAATACCGAGAGTCGCGTACTCAATGAGGCGCTCAACGACAAGCTCACCGGACTGCCCAACCGCCGCGCCTTCACCGTGCGACTCGAGCGAGCGGTCGAAAAGCTGCGCAAGAATCCGTCGTCGCTGTTCGCCGTCGTCTTCATCGACCTCGATCGCTTCAAAGTCGTCAACGACTCCATGGGCCACATGGTCGGCGACAAGTTGCTCGCCGCTGTCGCCAAGCGTTTGCGAGGGTGCCAAAAGCAAGGCGACGTCGTCGCGCGGTTCGGCGGGGACGAGTTCGTCGCGCTTCTCGAAAACCTCCGCGAGCACGACGACGCTCTCAACATCGCCAAGCGCTTCCGTGAGGTGCTCGCGCGGCCCTTCAGCATCGAAGATCAGCAGGTCTACAGCGGCGGCAGCATCGGCATCGCATTCTCCCACCCCAATATCGAGAAGGCCGATGACTTGCTGCGCAACGCGGACGCCGCGATGTACCACGCCAAGACCAACCGGAAAGGAGACTTCGCCGTCTTCAACTCCGAGATGCTGTCGCGGGCCACGCATCTGTGCCAGCTTCAGAACGATCTCGCCGGAGCTCTCGAGCGCGATGAGCTGACTCTCTACTACCAGCCCGTCTTCTCGCTCAAGACCAATCGGATCATCAGCGCGGAGGCGCTGCTGCGCTGGCGTCGCCACGGCGCCGAGATGGTGCAGCCCGCCGACTTCATCTCGGTCGCCGAAGACATGGGCCTGATCGAAGGCTTCGGCGAATGGGTGCTGCGACAGGCTTGTGCGCAGACCGCTGACTGGCGTCGCAAGGGCCTGCGGTCCGTCAAGATGGCCATCAACTTGTCGGCCAAACAGCTTCAGCGGCCCGACTTCGACCAGCTCGTCAGCCGCGTCCTCGCCGAAACCGGCTTGTCGCCCGACGCCATTGAGCTCGAATTGACGGAGTCGGCGCTGATCGACAGCATCGAACAGGCTCCCGGAGTGCTCAGCAATCTGCGCGCTTCCGGCATCGACGTCTCGATCGACGACTTTGGCACCGGCTATTCGTCGCTGAGTTATCTGCGCCAATTCGAGTTCCGCTCGCTCAAGATGGATCGCTCGTTCGTGCAGAGCCTGACCGAAACCGAGAAGTCGGCCGCCGTCGCGCGCGGCCTGATCGCACTCGCGCATAATCTCCAACTCAGCGTCACGGCGGAGGGCGTCGAGTCGGCCGCGCAGCTCGAATTCCTCAACATGGAAGGTTGTGACGCGATTCAAGGCTACTTGCTCAGCCGACCGCTCGAGGCCGACAGTTTCGAGCGTCTGCTGCGCATCGACGCGACTCTCGACGAGATCCGCGAGGATCCGCAACTGCGCACCCTCGTCGCCTCGGCGGAGCAATCGGAAGGGTCGGTCGACAACAGCCAGACGGAATTTGAAATCGCAACGACCTCGTGACGCCCTTGCTTGAGACGAGCCCGATACGCGACGCTTGGCTTAGCAGCGGATGCGGGCCGAAGCGCAGATGTTCGGGCGGTTCGCGGCGGGCCTGCCGTCGTATCTGAGAACTCCGCTTTCCGCCGAGCAGTCGTCGACCTTGCTCGCCGAGTCGTTGGAGCGCCGCGAAGACAACTTCCTGGCCCTCGCCAAGCGCGCCGTATTCGAACGCCCTCACAGCCCGTACGCGGTTCTGCTGCGCGCCGCTCAAGTCGCTTACGAGGACCTCGAGATGCTCGTCCGCGCCGACGGCGTCGAGCACGCGCTGGGCCGCCTCGCTGACGCGGGCGTCTGGGTCGACATCGATCAATTCAAGGGCAAGGCGCCGATCGAGCGCAACGGCGTGCGCCTGGAGCCCAGTGCGGAGGACTTCGACAACCCGCTGCTCAGGCGCGACTTCGAGGTTCATAGCGGCGGCACGGGCGGCGTGCGCCGGCGTTTGGCGGTCGATCTCGACCTGCTTGTCTTCGAGGCCGCCGCGGCTCGCCTGTTCCTCGAAGCTCATGGCTTGCTGCATCGTCCGGCGGCTCTGTGGCGCCCGACGCCGCCGGGCTCGTCGGGCATCAAACACGCGCTGCGCGCCGCCAAGCTCGGCCTGCCTCTCGAGCGTTGGTTCGATACGCAAGACCAAGCGTCGCGGTCCTGGCCGTCGCGGCTGTTCCTCGCGACCGCCGTTGTGGAAGGCAAGTTCTTCGGCGGCGCCGTGCCCCGGCCTCAAAGCGTCCCTTGGAGCAATCCCGAACCCGTGGTGCGCTGGCTCGAAGCCAAAGCTCGCGGGAAGATTCCCGGCGTGCTGTCTTGCACCGTCAGCGGGGCGATTCTGCTCTGCGAGCACGCGCGCCGTCTCGGCGCCGACATCGCCGGCAGCGTGCTCTGGGTCGGCGGCGAGCCGCTGACGCCGTCCAAGGCGGCGATCTTGCAAGCCGCCGGCTGTGAAACCGTCAACGGTTGGTCGCTGTCTGAAACCGGCCCGCTCGGAATCGGCTGCGCCCGCCGCGCCGCCGTCGACGAGATTCATATTCTCCATTCCAAGGTCGCGATCATCGCACGGCCGCGCGGCGTCGCCGACTCCGACCGGCCGATCAATGCGCTTACCGCGACCACGCTGCTGCCGACCTGTCCGAAAATCCTGCTCAACGTCGACGTCGGCGATCAAGGCGTGCTCGGCGAACGCTCTTGCGGCTGCCTCGTCGAACAAGCCGGCTTCGCGACGCACCTGCACACCATCCGCAACTACGAAAAATTCACCGTCGCCGGAGTGCACTTCCACCGCACCGACCTGCTGCGCTTGGTCGAAGAAGTCCTGCCCGCCCGGCACGGCGGCCGCGCCGTCGACTACCAACTCGCCGAAGAGGATCAAGGCGGCCGCGGCCTCGTCAGCGTGGTCGTCAGCCCCGAGGCGGGCGCCGTCGTCGAAGCCGACGTTCTGGCGTCGGTCTATGGCTTCTTGAGCGCCAACTCTCGCGGTGACGCTATGATGGCGGATCAATGGCGGCGTTTCGGCGCAGTCCAAGTCATCCGGCGGAGGCCTTATGTCACCGCCGCCGGCAAGACCCCTCCCTTGCGGGTGATCCCCAAGGACTGACTCGCGCGCGTCGTTCCCGAGCGAAAAGCCTCTGATCGTCGACGTCGCAAAACTCGACCGCCGTCCGGCTCTGCTGCAACGCCTGAGCGCCGTTGGCCCCGGTCTGGTGCTGATGCTGTCTTCGATCGGCTCGCGCGATCTGATCTCCAATTCGACCGCCGGCGCCAACTACGGTTACAGCCTCATCTGGACCCTCCTGCTTGTCGCGGTCGCGCAGTACGTCATCCTCGAGGCCACGGCGCGCTACGTCCTCGCCAGCGGCGAAACGTTGTTGTCCGGCTTCCGCCGCGTCGGCGCTTGGGCGGCGTGGACGATCATGGGCGCCATCATCTGCAAGCGCTTGTTCTCCAACGTGTCGCACATGCTGCTGATGGGGCTGTCGCTGGCTTTGTTGGCGGGCGCCGATTCGCCGGCCGCCGCCAAGGCCGGCCTGATCGTTTCGGTCGCCGCCGCCTTCTACACGATGTACAAGGGCGGCTATCCGTGGGTCGAATCGTGGAGCAAAGGGCTGGTCGTGCTGCTTGGCGGCTCGATTTTGCTCACCGCCGCCTTGGCGCATCCTGTTCCGGCGGGCATCGTCAAGGGTCTGGTCACCCCCACCCTACCCCCGGCCGAAGGCGCGATTAGCCCGTTGCTGGTCATTGTCATGCTCATCGGCGGCGGCGTCGGCTCCACCAGCAATCTCAAATACGCGGCCTTCATCTTTGAAAAGGGTTGGCGCGACGTGTCGTTCATGCGACGTCAGCGCTTCGACGTGCTGGTCAGCGTGCTGGGCGTCTTCGCCGCCGGCGCTCTGATCCAGGTCGCCGCCGCGGGCGCTCTGCCCGGCCTGGGCGACGGCATCGATCGCATCGAGGACCTCATCCGCTTGTTCGGAGACGCCCTCGGTCCGGCCGGGCAGGCGCTCATCTGCGTCTGCCTCTGGACGACGGTCTTCTCGACCTACCTCGGCTCAAACACCGGTTACAGCCTGATGGCCGCCGATCTCATCGTTAAAGCGCCGCATGACGATGACCCGACCGCGGCGGCCGAGTTCGAGCGCCGCCGCCGGCAGGTCTACCGCCTGTTCCTGATCGGCTTCTGCGTTCCGCCGCTCTACGTGCTCTGGACCGACTGGAAGCCCTTGCCGATGATCATCGTAGCCGCGGCGCTGTCCGCCGCGGCGCTGCCGCTCATCGCAGTCATCCTCCTGATCATGACCAGCAACAAGCGCGTCATGGGTCCCCACGTGAACACCGCGCCGACCAACGCGCTACTCATCGGAATCGTGTTCGTCTCAGTCGTCGTTACTTGGCAGGCCGCCTTCGAATTCCTCGGCAAGTACGTCTCAGGGTTCTAACGCTAGCGGGCCGGCAGGAGGTCTTTGCGGATCTTCGCGACGACGGTGAAGTGCGGATCGACCACGTTGGCGATGTCGTACTCGAGCGCATGCCCCAGCAACATCGACGAGCCCCGCTCGTCGAAGCCGTAGTCGCTCATCAGCCAGCGTTGCAGCTCGGTCGTCGCGTGTTGCAGCGCCTGCAGCAGAGGCCGCGCGCTGGCGATCGCCATGATGTAGTCGTCGTTCTCCAGACGCGGCCAGCCGATCTTCTTGCTCTTGATCAGGTCGACCGAGAACTCGACGTCCATCGCGATCTCCATCGCATTGCCCACGACCTCGCCGTCGCCTTGCCGCGCATGCCCGTCGCCCATGAAAAGCAGCGCTCCCGGCTCCGACACCGGCAGCATTAGGGTCACCCCGGCGTTCATGCCGTTGTAGTCCATGTTGCCGCCAAACTCGCCCGGCGTGCTCGTCGCCACCGCCTCCTTGCGCGCCGGAGCGACGGCGACGCAGCCCAGCATCGGCCGCAGGGGAATCGCGATGCCCGAGGGTTTGATCGCGTCCGAAGCAGGCCGCGCCACGCCGGCCGCTTTGTCGATGTTCCACGTCTCGGTCGTCTGCTCGCGCTCGCCCTCGAAGCGCAGGAAGGCCGGGTCGGCCGCGTACGGCGCCAGCAGGCTGCTCGACCAGGCTGTCGCGCGGCTCGGCTCGATCTTCTCGAAGCGCACCACCAGGACATCGCCCGGCTCGGCGCCTTCCACGTAGAACGGCCCCGTCTGCGGATTCGGCCGCTCGCCCACCTGCTTGTCGGCCGCATCGCGGCCGCGCGCGTCGATCGTCTTCGTGATCACGCGGTCGCCCGGTTTGATATGCAACACCGGCTCGTGAGCGAACGAAAAGGTGTTGTGGTATCGCTTCGGTTCGAAGCGGTGAGTTTCTCCCGCGGCGGCCGTCGTCATCACGAGGATGATAGCGAGGTGGAAAGCGGCGATTCGCATGCGCAGGAGATTAGCAGAACCCGCGACGGTTCCAGTTATTCGCCCACAACGTGCAGCGCCACCCGGCGACGGTGCGGATGTCGCCGATGCTCGAACACATAAATCCCCTGCCACGTGCCCAGCGCTGAGCGAGCCCCGCACGATCGGAATCGACAACTGCGTCTGCGTCAGCGCCGTCCTCACATGCGCGGGCATGTCGTCGGGCCCTTCGGTGGTGTGGCGGTAGAGCGGATCGTTCTCCGGCACGAGCCGCGAAAAGAACGCCTCCAGGTCGCGCACGACGTCCGGGTCGGCGTTCTCTTGAATCGTCAGCGACGCCGAGGTGTGGCGGATGAACACCGTCAGCAGACCCGTGACCAGGCGCTGGTCCCCCAGCCAGGCCTCCACCTGCGAGGTGATCTCGTAAAAGCCCTTGCCGCGCGTCTCGACGCTGATCTCGGTCGCTTGTTGCCGCATGGGGAAGCGATCATGCTAGCATCCGCTTTCGTTTCGTCCAGCCATGCGATTCGACGTTGCGCGCGAGTACCTCTTGTCCAAACCCGGCGCCGAAGAAGGCTTCCCCTTCGGCCCCGCAGTGATGGTCTTCAAGGTCGGCGGCAGAATGTTCGCCACGCTCGCCTATGAGGAAACGCCGGCGCGCATGAACCTCAAGTGCGACCCCGAGCGGGCGATCGAGCTGCGCGAGCAATACATGTCGGTCCAGCCCGGCTACCACATGAACAAAACGCACTGGAACACGATCGTTCTCGACGACGAGGTCCCGCGCGCGGTCGTCTTCGAGATGATCGACCACTCCTACGAGCTCATCGCAAAGAGCGGTTCCAAACGCTCGCGCCGCTAACGTGCTGCGTGGCGGCGAATCGCGCTAGGGGCGATACGCGCCTCAAGGTAAAATCAAACGAGTGTTCGCGATTCCGCAAAAGCTGAGCTTCGGCGCCCTTGAGCTGTCGCCCGCCGTCACCCTCGCCCCCATGGCGGGCGTGACCGACACGGTCTTTCGCCGCTTCATCCGCCGCTTGGGCGGGTGCGGTCTGATCATGACCGAGTTCACCAGCTCGCACGGCATCGTCGCCAATGCCAAGCGCGAGTCCAAGGGCAAGAAGCCGCCTCGGCGGACCAGCTTCAACTACCTCTACTACGAGCCCGACGAACATCCGATCGTCGCCCAGCTTTTCGGCTCCGAGCCCAAGGTCTTGGCCGACGCCGCTCGCGTGGTCGAGGATCTTGGCTTCGACGGCGTCGACATGAACTTCGGCTGCCCGGTGAAGAAGGTCGTCAAGTGCAACGGCGGCTCCGGTCTGCTGCGCGACTTGCCCCTGATTACGGAGATCCTCAGCGAGGTGCGCGGCGCCGTCTCGATCCCGTTCACCTGCAAGTTCCGCACCGGCTGGGACGACAACAACATCGTCTGCTGCGAGGTCGGCCGCATCGCCGAAGACATCGGCCTGCAAGGCGTCGCGCTGCACGGCCGCACTCGCGCGCAAGGCTACTCCGGGAACGCCGACTGGGACCTGATCGCCGCCCTCAAGCAGTCCGTCTCGATTCCCGTAGTGGGCAACGGCGACGTCTTCAGCCCCGAAGACGCCGTGCGCATGTTCGAGCACACCGGCTGCGACGGCGTCATGATCGGCCGCGCCGCCGCCTCGAACCCGTGGATCTTCCGCCAGATTCACGCAGTACGTCGAGACCGGCCGCTACGACGAGCCCACCGAGCGGGATCGCTACGAAATGATCCGCGACTACTATGCGCTGCTGTTCGAGAAGGCGGACAAGGTTTCCGGCGAGGTCGGCGGCAAGATGAAGCAGTTCGCCACCTACTTCACCCGCGGAGTGCGCAACGGCACGCACCTGCGCAAGGCGATCTACCGCTGCCACGAGCCCCAAGAGGTCATCGACACCGTCGAGCGCTTCTTCGAGGAGCAACTTGCGACGGCCGCGTAGGTCTCGATCGCACAAGGCCCTATCCGTCAAGGGATTTCCCCGAGAGACGCACGACCGGCTCGACGACTAACATCAGGTCAGCATGCGTCACCGGATCCGGTCAGCGACCGCCGTCTGCGTCGCGCTGTTGAGTGGAGCGGCGGCCGCCTCGGGCGCGCAACTGGTCGTCCAAGAAGGCGGCGCCGTCGTTCTTCGCAATTGCGGCGATGAGAGCAGCGAGGTCGCTCGGCTCGACGCCGGGGTCGTCGTCCATCTGCAATTCGCCGTGGCCGGCGTCGCCACCGAGTGCTACTCGATCGCGGCCGACACCGGCGGCCGCCGCGTCACGGGGTACGTGAAGAAGAGCTCGCTCGGCGGCCTCAACGCCGTCGAAGAGCAGCGCCGCGAATCGTCCTCTTCCGCGTTGGTCCGCGGTGCGTTGAACGCGGTCAAAGTCGAGCCGCCGCCCGCCGCAGACGACGCCATTGCCGCCGCCAGCGGGCCCGCGTTGCAGCAAGCCGACAACGCCCTAGCCGAAAGTCGCTTCGATGATGCGCTCGAGCTGCTCAAGGGGCAGCCGGTCGACGACCGCAATGTCGCCGTTATTCGCGCGCAAGCGGAGCTCTCCCTAAATCGGCCGCAAGCCGCCCAGGAGGCGGTCGAACAGGCGCTCGTCGCGCATCCCAACGACCCCGACCTGCTCGGCCTCGCCGGCGTCGCCTCCTACCAGCGCGATCGCGCGCCGGAAGCGTTGCGCTACTTGACCAAGTCAGTCGAGCTGCGGCCGCACCCGATGTTCGAGTCGCTGCAAAAAAAGGTCGCCCGCGAGGTCAATCAAGATCATGCCGACGAAACCAAGCAAGGCATGCGCCTGACGTTGCGCTATGAGGGCGATGCGCTGCCCGATCAGGCGGCCCGCAAGCTCACGAGCGAGTTCGAGAGCGAGATCAATCGCGTAACCTTCCGCCTGGGCTGCCGCTTCGACGAACGCATCTCGGTGATCGTGCGGACGCTGGAAAACTACCGCCAGGCGACCGGGGCCAACGAGTGGAGCGGCGGGCAATACGACGGCCGCCTGCATATCGCCGTGCCGCCCTCGGGAGAAGTCGACCAGCACGTTCGACAAACCTTCGCGCACGAGTTCGTGCACGCCTGCCTGTCGCGTGTGGGGTCGTGGCCGAGCTGGTTCCAAGAAGGCATGGCGCAACTGCACTCGGGCGAGCGCTTGAACCCGGCTGTTCGCCAGGAGCTCGATCAGCTCAACGCCGCCGGAAAATTGCCGTCGCTGCGCCAACTCCGTTCGGGTTGGGGAGGCTTCGGCGCCGGGCAAGCGCATATCGCCTACGGCCTAGCCCTCGCCGCGGCGCAAGTGATATACCAAGACCTGCAAGAGTACGGCGTGAGGAATCTGCTCAACAACCCGAGCCGCATCCCCGAAGTCGAAACCCGCTTGGACGCCCGCCTCAAAGACACCCTGCGCTAGCAACAGAGCCGCAAGCGTGAGGTGTGCGTCCGAAAAGCGCCCCGAAAATCCCACAACGACAACCGCGCAGCTCGAGCCCTGAGCGGAAGAGTGTGTGGGAGTACGAGGCGCTCGAATTGAGCCCGCAAGGGCGGAACAACGAACAGCCCTGGATCGAGCGCAGCGATTGCGCTCTCGAACTCCCTAGTCCGCAATCTGCGTCCGCGCCGCCGCCAAAAACCGCCGGATCACGCGCCGCACGAAAGCCCGCGTCTCGTTGAACGGCGGGATGCCGTTGTAGCGATCCACTGCCGCCGGCCCGGCATTGTAGGCCGCGATGGCTTTGACGAGCTGATCGGGCTGTCCGGCGTAGCGATCCAGCAGTTGCCTCAGATAGCGCGTCCCGCCTTGAACATTCTCGTTCGGCTCACGGGGATCGACGGCGAGATCGGCCGCCGTCTCGGGCATCAATTGCATCAGCCCGATCGCGCCCTTGTTCGACACCGCCTTGGGGTCGAAATTCGATTCAGCGGCGATCACGCTGAAGATCAGGTCGGGGTGCAGCGCCAACGCCGCCGCTTGCACCGCCACCGTATCGTCGACGCTCTTTTCGTCGACGACGTCCGCGGCGGGGGCCGGTTCGAGCACCGGGCGGTCGTCCGGCTCGAAAGCCGTCACCAGCGACCGGGGCAATTCGGTGACGCCGTCGCCCGAGTGCAGCCGCACGACTTCGCCGACGATCTCGTGCCGGTCCGCGTGAATGCGGTAGCCGGTGGAGAGCACCGCGTACTCGGCCGCCGGGGACGCGGAAGCGACCAGCAGAACAGCGGCGGCGAGACGCATGAGCGAGCGCTGTGGCATACTTCTAGCCTTTCAAAGTATGACGTACGTAACGCATCTATCGTGCAGCAAAACCGGCGAGGTTTTGCCCGCCGGGGAGCTGCATAACCTCTCGAAGGCCGGCTGGCCGCTGCTTGTACACTACGATCTCGAGCGCGCTAAGGCCGAGCTGACTAAGGATCAAATCGCCTCCGGTCCGCGCTCGATGTGGCGCTATGCGCCGCTGCTGCCGCTGCGCGACCAGGCGAACCGCGTGTCCCTCGGCGAAGGCTGGACGCCCCTGCTCGAGACGCCGCGTCTGGGCAAGCGGCTCGGCGCGAAGAACCTGCTCGTCAAGGACGAAGGCGCCAACCCGACCGGCTCGTTCAAGGCGCGCGGCATGTCGGCCGCCGTTTCGCTGGCCAAGGAACTGGGCGTCAAAAAATTGGCCGCGCCGTCCGCCGGAAACGCCGCCTCGGCGCTGGCCGCCTACTCCGCCCGCGCCGGCCTCGAAGCGCACCTCTTCATGCCTAAAGACGTGCCCCACGCCAACTACATCGACTGCAAGGCCTGCGGCGCCAACGTCACGCTGGTCGACGGCTTGATCAGCGACTGCGGCCGCATCGTCGCCGAGCGCAAAGAGGCCGAGGGTTGGTTCGAGGTTTCGACCCTCAAGGAGCCCTACCGCATAGAAGGCAAAAAGACGATGGGGCTCGAGCTGGCCGAGCAGCTCGGCTGGCGGCTGCCCGACGTGATCCTCTACCCGACCGGCGGCGGCGTCGGCATCATCGGCATGTGGAAGGCGTTCAACGAGCTCGAGGCCCTCGGCTGGATCGGCTCCAAGCGCCCAAAGATGATCGCCGTACAAGCGGCCGGTTGCGCGCCGGTGGTCAAGGCGTTCGAGGAAGGGGTCGACCACTCCGAGTTTTGGCAAGGCGCGCGGACGATCGCCAGCGGACTGCGCGTACCGAAGGCTCTCGGCGACTTCTTGATCCTCGAAGCGGTGCGCGACAGCGGCGGCACGGCCGTCTCGGTCGCCGACGACGAGCTGATGCGCGGCGGGAGCATGCTTGCCGAATCGGATGGGCTGTTCGTGGCGCCGGAAGGCGCCGCCTGCGTGACGGCCGTCGAGAAGCTGCTGGCGAGCGGCTTCCTCAGCCCCGACGAGGAGATCGTCATCTACAACACAGGCACCGGCTACAAGTACCTCGAGGCCTGGGGCGACTACGTCGGGCGACCAGGCGACTAGCCGCCGAGGCTGATCATCTCGATCTTCTTGCGCTGCAACGGCGAATAGCCTTCAGGGGAGCCAAGCGCGACCAGGCGCTGCTCGGAGTAGCGATCCGTGCGGCCTTCCCAGACTTGCCGGATGAGCGCGGCGATGTCGGCGTCGTCGGTCGTATCGGCGCGCAGCAGCGCCTTGATGTCGTGCCCGACGTGCGAGAACAGGCAAGTGACGATCCGGCCGTCGGCGGTCACGCGCATCCGCGAACAGGCGCCGCAGAACGGCTCGGTGACCGAGGCGATGAAGCCGACGCGGCCTCCGCCGTCGACGAACTCGTAGTCTTCGGAAGGCCGCGAACCGCGCCCGCCGACCGGCCGTACCGCGTGGCGCGCATTGATCTTCTCGAGCATCTCGCGCTTGGGCACGAGCTTGTCGGACGACCAGGCGTTGACGTTGCCCACGTCCATGTATTCGATGAAGCGCATCTCGAAGCCGTGCTCGCGCGCGAACTCGACCAAGTCGACGATCTCGTGATCGTTGACGCCGCGCTCGATGACCGCGTTCAGCTTGATGCCGCTGAAACCGGCCGCCTGGGCGGCGAACAGCCCGTCGAGCACAGGCTGCAGATCGGCGCGTTGGGTGATGCGCCGGAAATTCGCCGGATCGAGGCTGTCGATGCTCACGGTCATGCGGGTCAGACCGGCTTCGCGCAACGGCGCCGCAAGCTCGACGAGCTTCGAGGCGTTGGTCGTCATCGCCAAATCCTCGATGCCCTCGATCGCGGCCAACTGTCGAACCAGCGTCGGCAAGTCCTTGCGCACCAACGGCTCACCGCCGGTCAGTCGAATTTTCTTGACGCCTAGGCCAGCGAAGATCGACGCCGTGCGCGCGATCTCCTCAAAGGTCAGAATCTGCGAGCGATGAATCCACGGATACTCGTCGTCCGGCATGCAATAGGTGCAGCGGAAGTTGCAGCGATCGGTGACCGAGATGCGCAGGTCCGCAAGCGGCCGCTGGAACTGATCGAGGAGCATAAGAGATTCGGCGCCTTTATATTAGCGGCGCAGCGACCAATTACGATATTCGGCCAACTACGATTTCGGAACGGACGTCCGGCAAGCCCACGTACTAAGCGATGGATCAAGGGAGTTGGATATGACGCGCTTTCGCGAAGAGCAAACGTTTCTGAGCAACTGGCTGCTTTGGGCGGCGTTCGCGGTCGTCGGGTTCAACGTGGCGCGCGGTTTCGTGACGGCCGAGCCGGCGAAGTGGCCGAGCTGGACGACCGTCCTCATCGTCGGCGCAGGGTTGCTGTGGATCGCCGCGATGCGCATGGTGACCGAAGTCCGCGACGACGCTTTGCGCGTGAAGTTCAAACTGCTTTGGCCCGAGCGGCTGATCCCCTACGGCGAGATCGTCAAAGCCGAACCGATGCGCTATCACCCCATCCTCGACTACGGCGGATGGGGCGTCCGCGGCTTTGGGCGAGTTCGTGCGTTCAACGTCTCGGGGACGGACGGAGTGCTCCTGAAGTTGCGCGACGGCAACGACCTGATGATCGGTTCGCGCAAGGCCAATGACTTGGCGGCGGCTATCCACGAACGCAGGAGCGCCTAGAGCGGCAGGATCTCTTCGCGGTCCGGGTTGAACTTCAGCCGGCGCTTCTGGACATACGCGATGTTGCCCAGGTGCGAGGCCTGCGCCGAGCGGTGGCCGATGTAGACGTCGCCGTTGGGGCGCTCGCGCGTCTTGACGCAGTCGATGAAGTTGTCGACGTGGTCCTGCACCATATCGCCCTCGGCCGCAACCGTGACCGGCTCTTTTTCGCCCTTGGCGTAGTAGTCGTACCTGCCGCGGTCGATGTAGAGCCGACCTTCGGTGCCGACCATCTCGACGCCCGCGCCCTGTTTGCCGGGGGCCAGCGTGGCCTCGAAGCTGGCCGTCCACTCGGCCGGATATTCGAGCAGACAACTGATCGTGTCCGGCGCAGTGCGGCCGTCTTTGTAGGCGTAGATGCCGCCGGCGGCCACCGCCGAGACCGGGTTGTCCTGATCCATGAACATGTGGACCGCGTCGATCCAGTGGGTGAACAGATCAGTGATTTGGCCTCCGCCGTATTCCAGATACGCGCGGAAGTTGAAGTACTCGGGCGGATTGTAAGGCCGCCACTTGATCGGCCCCAGGTAGCGCGCCCAGTCGAGGTTCGACGGCTTCTGCTTGGCTTCGGGCGGGTAGGGGCGCAGGTGGGCGCTATTGCCGTGCCACCACGTCCGCGCCATCGTGATCTTGCCGAGCTTGCCGGTGTCGAAGTACTCGCGCTTGGCGCGCAAGTAGTGCTTGGCCGAGCGCTGTTGCATGCCGACCTGGCAAACGCGCTCGTTGAGGCGGACCGCCTTGACGATCTTGGGGCCTTCCTCGATTTTCAGCGTCAGCGGCTTCTCGACGTAGATGTCTTTGCCGGCGTTGGCGGCGTCGATCGCGATCAGCGCGTGCCAGTGGTCGGGCGTCGCGATGAGAACGGCGTCAATGTCGTCGCGGCTCAGCACGTCTTCGTGGGCTTTGTAGCCTTTGGCGCCGGGCGCGATCTTCATGGCCTCGTCGATGCGAGCGGAGTAAACGTCGCAGAGCGCGGTCGCGTTGATCGAGGGGTTGGCGACGAACTTCTCGAGGACGTTCTGGCCCCTGCCGCCGCAGCCGATCAACCCGAGGTTGATCTTGCCGTTCGCACCCAGGACGCGGTTGTAGGAGGCGGCGCTCAGGGCGGCGGCGCCGACTGCGGCGGTGCGCACAAAATGACGACGGTTCACATCGTGGTCGGACATCGGGGCGAATTCTAGCATGGACTGCGAACCGCCGCCCCCATGGCCGCCGCTGGGGCGAGTAACGTCGCGACGATGAGCGGTTTTAGAGTCGCGTAAACCCGCCCGATTGCGGCGAGGCTAGCGAGCAGTGGCGGGTTCGAGAACGCCCGGTGCAAGGCAGGCGGCGGCGCGCTTGCCCATCAGCGGGTGCGGCTGGAATCGTTCGGGGGCGATCGCGACTTCGATGACGCCGTTCACGATCCGCACGGGGAATGTCTTCAGACTGCAGAAGCCCGGGCCCGACCGCAGCTCGCCCGAGCGCGCGCAGAATTTCGCGGAGTGCCACGGGCAGACGATCTCGCCGCCTTCCGACAGCGGGCCCTCCGACAGAGAAACGCCCATGTGCGTGCAGCGATTCTCGACCGCATAGAAGCGCTCGCCGAGACGCGCAATCGCGAGTTTGACTCCCTCGACCTCGACTGATTTCGAGGTGCGGTCAGGAAGATCGGCGGCGGTCAGGGCCGGGTAAAAGCTCGACATGTTCCTCGGACTCGGCGCGGGATGCGCAACCGGCTACAGGCTGATCATATCCCGACTCGCGCGCCGAAGTGCAAATGAGTTGCACCGGTTTTTGTCGAGGCGCCCGAGAAACCGGGAAACAAGAAAGGGTTTCGAGGGCCGCCGGCGCGTAGCACGGTTCGGTCCCCCGATGCAAGCGCTTTCGGAACTTTCTTGTACCTTTTGATCAACGGATCGCATCCAACAGTTGTGAGCGGAAGAGCCCCGATTCGACGGCCGCGATTTGGGCGTAATCCGCTGAAAGGAAAGAAGCAAGGAGATTGATAGAGATGTTGAAACTCACAGGAAAATTGATGCTGACAGCGGCCCTGGCATTTGGCGCTATCACCGCTTCAGCGACACCGACGACTATGGACTCGCAGGCGCGCGTCGCCGAGCAGGTCCGCAAGCAAATCGTAACGCTGCCGTATTACAGCGTGTTCGATAACGTCGCGTTGCAAGTCAACGGCAACGAAGTGATTCTGTCGGGGTCGGTCTACCGGCCTTCGATGAAGAAGTCCGTGGAGCGCGTGGCGCTTCGCGTGGAAGGCGTGGATCGCGTGGTGAACAACGTCGAGGTTCAACCCACCTCGTCCTTCGATGATCAAATCCGTATGTCGCTGCTCCGGCGAATTTACGGGAATTCAGTTTTGAGCCGCTATGCCTGGGGCGCGGTTCCTTCGATCCACTTGGTCGTCGATAACGGCCATGTGACGCTGGAAGGCGTGGTCGATCGCGAGATGGACAGGAACGTCGCGGGTATCGTGGCGAACGGCGTGTCGGGTGTGTTCAGCGTAACGAACAACCTGCGCGTCGCCAATGCGAGCTAATCGACCGAGTCTCTCCTCCTCCCAAATTGGTCGATTGCGGCCCGGCGGACTACGGTTCGCCGGGCTGTATTTTTTGGACGCCCGCGACGACGGCTTCAATCAGGTCGTCGCTGATGGTTCGAGGCGACGTGATGCGGGCGGCGAGCGTGCTGTCCTGCGAGTCGACTGCGATCAGGGCGTGATGGTCGCGAACCAGAGCCGCCCCCGAGGGAAATGCGATGACGCGAGAGCGGTCGTCCTGGAGCAGAACCGCCTTCGCCGCCAACGGCAGAACGGCGCGCCGAGCGCAGCCGGCCCAGACGATCGCGTCCGCGAGTGACCGAACGCCGACGCCTTGGCGCAGAAGCCACACTTGAGCGGGACTCATTTCCGCCGAGAAGTCCTGCAGTTCGTAGCGCAACACGGCTCCGCCGGAGTCGACAAAGTCACCGACGGGTCGCTGCTGAAAGCTTGGCGGCGGGGCGATGACAAACGGACCGATCTCCACCGCTGCATTCGAGAGGCGGGCGGCTGTCCGCCAGGCGGTCCCGATGCAAGGTTGCGACGCCTGGGGATAGCGCCGTTGCAACCAATACAAGAACCCTTGTTGCATCAACAGCGGCGTCAGCAGCAGGCCCAGCCAGAGCCATAGGCCGGTAGTGTTTGAACGGCGGAAGAGCGCCCCAGGAGCGCGGCTCTCGAGAGCGTCGCGGATGGCGTCGTCCCGATGCGGCGAAGCTGCGACGAGCAGTTTGCGGCGCGACTTGGCGGTGGCGACGGTCCAGGACGAAATGCCCGCGACTTCATGGGTTTCGACCGCGAGGATGTCGGCGAAGCGGACGGCGGGACGGCCGGGATACCGCAGCTCGCCCGTCCGTTCGTCGAGGGTGAAGCGGTCGAAACGCCTGAGGAGAACGTGCAGGATCACCAGAGCCGGGACGAAAAACGCAAACGACAACAGGGCGAAGCGCGGCCAACGCTCGCCCATCAGCGCCGTCGAGCAGACCACGGCGAGGGCGGCGAGGTAGATGCCGGCGCGGGCGGTGAAGCGGCGCGCATCGCCGCGAAACTCAGTAGTCACAGGCTCTGGGAGGCTGCCCCCGCAGTATCGATAATCAGGAAATCAGGAGGCAGCCTCCTCTATTATCGACGTCGTGCGAAAACGCACCGACCTGGCTCGGACGGACGGCTATTCTTCATCCGAGTGACAAAGCTTGGGGCGATCTTGCTGTTGGTTGGCTGCCTGCCGGTTGCGGCGCAGCAAGGATCTGAACACCCGAAAATCGACCAGCGGAGCGAGAAGAAGTCCGACGACGTGTCCGAGGCGTTTCGCGTCAAGTTCGGCAACGGGCCCACAGTCCACTTGCGTCTGCTCGTCCCGGCGGATGCGCGGCCGTGCTCGGTTCCGCTGCTCACCGCCAAGCCGCTCACCCTCAAGCCCAGTGTCCAGCCTCTCATGCCTTCCATGAAGCCGCCCGACAACGGCGCGACGATTTTGCAGGCCACGCCGCCGGCGCCGCCTTGCGCCGCCGTCCCCACTGAGCCGAAGCCCTAGGGGTTGTCGACGAACGGGACGTCGATCTGCAGGTTCTGGCGCGCCGTGACGCGGACGGCGGTTCCCTTCCGTCGTAGGTAGGCGCGATCCTCCGCCGAACCTAGATCGAAGTGGTTGCCTCGCGGCGCGGCGAACAGGTGGTAGCGGCCCGGCGGCACGCCGTTAAATTGCACCATGCCGTCGCTTTGCCGATACGCGGCGAGCAATTCGAGCGCGCCTGACTCGTAGTCGGCGGGCAACAATACGGCGATCCCGTCCGGGGCTTCAGCCGTCGAGTCATCGCCCACTTTGACCTTTCCCTGAACGGTGGCGCCGTCGGTCTTGAGCTGCAACTGGACATCGGTCGCCGGGAATTCGGAGCCGACCACGATCTCTCGATTCGGGACGGCCGCCCCAGAGATGAGGATCTTGTCGAGGTAGGCGACGGCGGGCTGTCCGCGCAGCACGACGGTATAGCGGCCGGGCGGAACGCCGTCGAGCGAGAATCCGCCGGCCTCGTCGACTTTGGCCCCCAGCGGGCGCATGCCGAAGGTGCGCAGCAGGGGGTTGAGCTCGACGGTCGGCTGCGTCCGTTGATCCGCTGGGAGCTCCGCGTCGTAGAGCAACCGGCCGGAAACAGGCTGGCCGGGGTTGAGCCGCAGGGCGACCTGCCCTGTCGAGCCGTCGACCAGCACGACCTCCGCGTGGTCGAACGTGCGGTCTCGCCGCCGCTGGGCAAAAAGCTGATAGGACCCCGGGGCGGCGCCGCGGATGGCGAACAGTCCCTGGTCGTTGACGGCGACGACCTGCGGGGCCGGGCTGTCGTCCGCGGTCGCCGTGACGATGCAGTCGGTGCAGGCCGCGCCGTCTTCGTCTTGGACCGAACCTTCCAGCGCGGTTGCGGCCGACCAATCGAGCTGAAATTCGAGGCCCTGACGCTCATCGCCCCAGGCCAAGCGCAGCGGAGCGGCGCCGGCCGGAGCGGAGGCGTTGGGGTAATACTGCGCCGCGAGGTCGAAGGCCAGCACGCCCTTGGGCGCAGGCAACTGGATCGGATAGACCGCGATGACGTAGGGGCCGGCGGCGAGACCGTGCAGGCGAAATTCACCCAAGTCGTCGGTGTGGCCGGCTTGGATTTGGCGCAGCGTGCGGCGGCCGCGTGAGGTGTCCCATTCGGCGGCGACGACGGCGGCGTTCGGCGCCGGATCGCCGTCGGGGTCGACGACGCGGCCGGACACGGCGGCCGAGCGGCGCAAGTCCACCGGCACGTCCACTTGGTCGCCGTCAGCATTGATTTCGACGCTGCGGCTCACCCGGACGCCCGCTTCGTAGCCGCTCTTCTGAATGCCCATGACGTAAGGACCGGGAGCCAGTCCGGGGAACAGGAAGCGCCCATCGGCGCCGGTTCGGACCGATTCGGCGTAGGCGTCGCCGCCGGAGCTCGCGGCAGTTCCGTCCGAGCTGGCAACCGAGCCGGCGAGGCTCACCTCCGCGCCGGGCAGCGGCGCCCCGTCGGAAGCGGAACGAACCAGGCCGCGCACGGTGCCGGTCTGAGCGGCGAGGGAGAACGCGAACACCGCGGCGAAGGCGAGCATACGCGTGACTTTCATGGCTTCAGCGTGAGGTCGACGTCGGTCTCGGCGCCCGCGGCGGCCGGGAACTCGCGTCGCAGGGCGCCGGAGGAGACGACCACGTTGCCGGGGCGCACGTTGTCGAAGGCGAATCGACCGTTTTCGTCGGTGCGCGCGGTGCGCTCGCCGCGCCCGTCGTCCAGACGCACCTCGACGTCGGCGGCGGGCGCCTCGCCGCGGCGCAGCAAGCCGGTGACGACGGCCGTCTGGTCGCTCACAACGAGCTGGAGATCGTCCACGCGGCCTTCGTTGACGTGAACGTGCTGCTCCGGCAAAGGTTTGTCGCCGCTACGGGCTTCGACGACGTAGTACTCAGGCGCGAGCGACTCGACGCGGTATTCGCCCGGCGTGATGCTGTCGTTGCGGAAGTTGTAGTCCGGCATCGCGGCCAACAGCATCTGCCGGCCGCCCGCGTCGCCGACGGGCTCGAGGCGCAGGGCGATGCGGCTCGGCCGGTCTTCGCCGTCGAAGCGGACGGCGCCGGCGACGCCGGAGGGCGGCAGCGGCGACAGGACCAGCCCGGTCAGGTTGTGATCGAGATTGATGACGCCCAGAGACTGGCTGCCGCCGAAGGGCCGTCCGCCGCGGCCTCGGCCGGTGACTTGCACGGCGTAGCGACCGGCGGGCAAGTCGTTGACCGCGAACGAGCCGTCGCGGCCAAGCGGCTCGGCGCGCATGGAGAAACGCCGCAGCTCCGGCGCGCCGTCGAGCATCCTCAAGAACAGGCGCGGCCCGCCAAAGCCTCTGGGGCCGCCCGGACCGCCGGCGCCGCGTCGCCCTGGACCGCGGGGGCTGGGGCCTTCGCCCGGCGGCGGGCCGTCGTCACCGCCCGGCGGATCGTCGAGCGCCACGCGGCCGGACATGCTGAAGCGCTGATACGTCTCTTTGCGGACGGTGAGGACGACGTCACGCTGCCTGCCGGCGGCGAGCTCGACGCCTTCGAGCGTCGCCTTAGCGATGTCGTCCGTCGGCCCGCGGGTGGCGGCGATAGCAGTGACGGTGTAGACGCCGGGCTCAAGGCCCGGCAGACGGAACTGTCCGCGGTCGTCGGTGCTGCTTGACCCGTCGGGCCCGCGGCGGGAGAAGGGGAAGGGCAGCGGCCCGCCCCGAAAGCTCGCCGGCCGACTTTGCGACTCCGCCCGCTCCGGGACGGCTCTGATCATGACGCCCGCGAGCGGCTCGCCTAATTCGTCTACGGCGCGGCCGGTAAGCACGGCGCCGCGCATCAGCTCGACGTCGACCGGCCCGCAAGATTGGCGGCAATCGAGGCGCAAGGAGTCCTTCTCTTGTTGGCTGATGTAGCCGACTCGGCTGGCTTCGAGCTGGTAAACGCCGGAGGGAGCGTCGAGGTAGAAGCGGCCCTCGGCGTCGGATTTGGTCGCGGCGACGATCTCGCGGTCTTTCGTCGAGTAGAGGATGACGATCGTCTTCGGCAGCGGTCGCAGCTCATTGTCGACGCGTTCGCGAACGACGCCGGCGACCGGAGCGGCCCAGAGCGCCGCGGCGCTGAGCCCGGCGCAGGCCGTGAGGACGAGGGTGCGCATTCAGTGTGTAGTGACTCCGCGAGGGGGCGCCAGGTTTCCTCAGCGGGAGGTTAGATTTTCGAAACGGCGGCGGCCGCGAAGCATGAGCCGCGACGCCCGCGGAGCGGCTTTCGCCGGCGCGCGGCCCGCCCAAACGACCGCGTATCGACAACTAGTCCAAAAACAGGGGCTTGATGTGGCGGTCGAAGAGATTCTCGGTGACGTTCCGGGCGATGGAGTCTTCGCATTCGCGCAACATGCCGATGTACTGGTCGCCCATCTGCGCGGCCACTTTATAACCCACGTGCAGGAGCTGCCGCAGGTGCGGGTTGTAGGCCGGGTTGCTTTGGTCGTGGCGCAGAGCGGAGGTGAATTGCTCGGAGGTCCAAGCGTCGACGTCGGCGGGGGCGGGGAGGCGCGCCGTGTCGATGTCGATGACGGCGGCATAGGGGGCGCAGAGCGCGTTGCTTTTGGAGTAGGCGTCGGCGTAGACCTTTTTGGCGAGCTTCAGGCCGTCGCCGCCCGCTTCCGCCAGGCCGATGATCTCTTCGAGCCAAGTGGTGCCGGCGGTTTTGAGGTGCACGCCGCAGCCGGTGTCTTTCACGGTTCGCCGGATCGGAGCGTAGATCGAGAACTTGTCGCTGCCCGAGTGGACGCTGAGCTTCAGATTGGCGGGCAGTCCGTAGGCGCCGACCGCATGCGCGATCACGGCGACGTCGTCGCGGAACTCCTTCTCGAATTGAGCCGCGTCGCCGACGTAATCGACGCCCTTGTTGAAGCGGCCGGTGAATTTTGGCGCGATGGTTTGGATCGGGATGCCTTCGTCAGCGATGGCCGCCAGAATGATCAGCAGCTCGGGCGGGGTTTGCGGCGAGTCGGTCTCGTCCATCGAGACCTCGGGCACGAAGTCGGCGCCTTTCTTGTCGACGATATAGCGATAGATGCGGCCCGCCTCGCGGACGGCGGTGAGGTATTTACCGGCGACCGGATCGAGCTGTTCGGCGCTGACGCTGAGCGGCTCGTCGATGCCGGCGACGGTGATGGAGCCGGCGAGCTCGGGGTGGCGGTCGCGAAACGCCGCGAGGTCGAATTCGGCGGCGGGTTTGCCGATCCAGTCGGCGACGTCGATGGTGAAAAAGTCGGCCGTCGACAGGAAGCCGTCGACGTTGGCGAGATTGATGTGATCCGCGTCGACATAGTGGGACCTCGTCCAGCCGAGCTCGGCGACGGCTGCGTCAGCGGCTTCGCGCACGCTAGCAGGCTGGGAGCCGACGATCAGGTGTTCGCGATGGGACTTGTTCCAGACCGGGACGATGTCGACGCCCGCTGCGGCCGCCTTGATGCACGCGGCTAACTGGGCTTTGGCCTGGTGGGCGAAGCGATCGCCGACGCCGAGGGAGAACTTTTCGATGGTGAGGCTCATATGCGACGCAGGGTCGCTATTCTACCAGCCCGGTCGCCGGACAACGCGGGGCCGAACGGACCCCGCGTTGTCCCGCGACGTCCGAACGGCTAATGCAAGCCGCCCGAGACCTCGAAGTTCTCGTTTTCTTGGATGACGATCTCGACGCGACGGTTCTTTTGCCGGCCGTCGTTGGTGTCGTTGGATGCGATCGGCTGCGTTTCACCGAAGCCTTTCGCGGTGATTTGCTTTTTGAGCTCGCAACTGTCGAGGTAGTTCTTCACGCTCCCCGCGCGCTGCTCGGAGAGCTTTTGGTTGTATTCATCGGAGCCGACGCTGTCGGTGTGGCCTTCGACGGAAAGGTCGTAGCCTTGCACGATGAGGAAGATGCCGCAGACGCGGCTGAGCGTCTCACGAGCCTCGGGGCGCAGGGCGGCCTTGTCGAAGTCGAACAAGATGTCGGGCAGGTTCACGATGACGCCGCGGGCGGTCTCGCGCGTCTCGACGACGGTCTCGAGAGCGGCGCGCATGCGTTGGCGGGCTTCCTCGCGCTCGGCGAGAGCTTGCTCGGCTTCGCGCTTTGCGGCCAGAGCGGCTTCCTCCGCGGCCGACTTTTCACCTTGCAGGCGCATGGCGCGCTGTTCGGCGAGCCGCGCTTCGGCCTCGGCGACCTGGCGCATATGCGCTTCCTTCGCGGCCCTTTCAGCGGCCTCGCGCGCTTCGGCCATAGCCTGGTCTCGAGCGCTCTGCTCCATCTCGATCTTCATTTGGCGTTGCTCGGCGAGCAGCTTCGCCCGCTCAGCCTCGGTCTTGGCTTCGCCGATTGACGTTTCGAGCGAGTTGATTTCGTCAGCGTGGGATTTTCGCTCGGCGTCGAGCGCGGCCTGGAAGGCGCGTTCCTCAGCGGTCTTTTGGGCGTCAACGGCGAGCCGCACCACCTCGTGGCCCATGGTCATGACGACGTTGTCGCCGGCGTGCCCCTCAACAGCGTTGATGAGCTGATCGAGCTTGGCTTGCGCTTCCGCCAGGCGGTCGGGCGCGAACTCGTCGGCGCGAGCGCGCTTGGCGAGGGCAACGGCGACGCGCGCCTGCTTCATGTCGGTACGAACCTCGCCCTTCTGCTCGGGCACGCCGCGGAGCGATTCGACATTTGCGGCATAAATCCCGTCATAGCCCTTGTATTTGATGGTCGAGCCCTTGAGCATCTGACCGGTCACCTCGTTGTGCGGCCGCGCCGTCTGGAGCACGACGAATTCGCTCGGTGACGAGACCAGGAAGTGCGGCTCGGCGGTGACGAACATGCCGAAGGTTTGCAGCGGCGTCGAGACGTTGAGCGAAGCTTCGTCGCCGCGTACGATCAATTCGCCGGCATTGTCGATGTGACCCTCCGGCGAAGCGATCCACAGCACGTAGGCCGAGTAGTCGCCTCCGAAATAGGTCGCCGGCTTGAGGTCGTCGAGCTTGATCTTGATGTCGGTTTCGCCGCGCTCGCGTTCGACTTTGGCCTTACCCTCAGCCTCGGGGGCGCGTTCGGTGGGCGCGAAGTCGATCGCGATCTTGGCGCCTTCCGGATAGCTGACGCCCAGCGCCGTGCGCACGGCGCGCAACGGCTTCACGGCCTCCACCGGTTCGACCGACTGGGAATAAGACGGCGTAGGCGCGAGCATCGGACCGAGTGTCGCCGCAAGCGCGCCCAATAGTGCAAGTTTCTTCATGATCCGCCTCCCTTCAAGCCCGATGACCCGCCGCGCCAGACGCGTGTTACGTTACGCCCAGCGGCGGTGCGGGCTTGTCGTCTACTGAGAATGCAAAGAGAGTGCCATCCAGCGAGAGCCCGCAGAGAAGATTTGGGCGTAAGAGCAAGAAATGCGGACGCTTATCCGACTGAAACTCACCGGGGCTGGCGGCGTCCAATCGGGAACTTCTTACACGGAGAGCCCCATTCGGCCGGCTGACGTCGCGCTGACGTTTCCGCTACTCTAGCCGCTAAATGCTTCGCCGGAACTTCTTGATTGCAGCCGGGATCGCGGCCCTGCCTGCGTGCACTACGCCGCCCGAAACTCCCGAATACGACATAGTCGTTTATGGCGGCACGTCCGGCGGCGTGATCGCCGCCGTGCAGGCCGCGAAAATGGGGAAGTCGGTCGTGCTTGTCGCGCCCGAGACGCATCTCGGCGGGCTCTCTTCGGGCGGCCTGGGGTGGACCGACTCGGGCCGCAAAGAAGTGATCGGCGGGCTTGCGCGCGACTTCTACCGCCGCGTTTGGCTGCACTACGACCAGCCCGAGGCTTGGCGCTGGCAGCAGCGCGAAGAGTATGGCAACAAGGGCCAGGGAACGGTCGCGATCGACGGCGACAACCGCACGATGTGGATCTTCGAGCCGCACGTCGCCGAACAAGTCTTCGAAGACCTGATCGCCGAAAACAACGTTCCGGTGATGCGCGATGAATGGCTGGACCGCGAGAAGGGCGTCGAGGTCGCCAACGGCCGCATTCAGGCGATCACGACGTTGAGCGGCAAGCGCTACTCGGGGCGCATGTTCATTGATGCGTCTTATGAGGGCGATCTGATGGCGGCGGCGGGCGTGAGCTACGACGTGGGGCGCGAAGCCAATTCAGTCTACGGCGAGCATTTCGACGGCGTGCAGAAGGATGTGCGGCACCACGGGCACTTCTTTCCTGACGGCATCAGCCCGTACGTCAAGCCCGGCGACCCCTCGAGCGGCCTGGTGGCGCGCGTCAGCGACCGCGATCCGGGCGAGAACGGCTCAGGCGACGACCTGATTCAGGCTTACTGCTACCGGCTGTGCCTGACCAAGGTCGAGGAGAACCGCGTGCCTTTCGAGAAGCCCGTCGGTTACGACGAAGCGCAGTATGAGCTGCTGGCGCGGGTGCTCGAAGCCGGCTGGGATCAGGTGTTTCAAAAGTTCGATCCAATTCCCAATGCGAAGACCGACACCAATAACCATGGGCCGTTTTCGACCGACAACATCGGCATGAACTACGACTATCCGGAAGCGAGCTACGAGCGGCGCCGCGAGATTCTCGACGAGCATACGCGCTACGAGAAGGGCTGGCTGTACTTTCTGGCGAACAACCCGCGCGTGCCGCGGAAGATCCGCAACGAAATGGCCCAGTGGGGGCTGGCGAAAGACGAGTTCGTCGACACCGGCAATTGGCCGCAACAGATCTACGTCCGCGAGGCGCGGCGCTTGCTGGGCGAGTACGTGATGACCGAGCTCGATTGCTTGGGCGAGCGCGATACGCCTGAGTCGGTGGGCATGGGCTCGTACACGGCGGACTCGCACAACGTGCAGCGCTACGTGACGCCCGAGGGCTGGGTGCAGAACGAAGGGGACGTGGGCGTGCGCCTGCCCGGGCCTTACCGCATCTCGTATCGCTCGATGACTCCGAAGCCCTCCGAGGTTGCGAATTTTCTGGCGCCGGTCGCGCTGTCGGCGAGCCACATCGCGTTCGGGTCGGTGCGCATGGAGCCGGTGTTCATGATCTTGGGTCAGTCGGCCGCGACCGCTGCGGTGCTGGCCATGGACGCTGGGGTTGGCGTGCAGGAGCTCGAGTACGCCAAGTTGCGCGACAGGCTGCTGGCGGACGGGCAGGTATTGGAAACCGAGTAGCCGGTCCCGAAGGCCCAAACGCTAGCGCCGCCCGATGGCCCCGGCCTCGCTCCCGGGCCGGTACACTCACCCTATGCCGCCGCAAGCGCCGTACCTGCTGTCGGTGCGCTCGATCGCGGACCCGCCCGCCGACGCGCAATACCCGCTGAACCTCCCGTTTCTCAAGGGCTTGGCGCTCGAGTTCAAAGGACCGGTGACGTTCCTGGTCGGCGAGAATGGGACCGGCAAGTCGACCTTGATCGAAGCCGTCGCGGTCCTGTGCGGTCTGCCGGTCTCCGGAGGCTCGAAAAACGAGCTGGCGGCTCGCCACGGTCCCGAAGCCGACAGCCCGCTGGCCTCGGCGCTGCGGCCGGCCTTCCGCAAGAAACCGCAGGACGGCTACTTTTTGAGGGCCGAGTTTCACGCGCATTTCGCCTCCTTGCTCGAGCAGCGCGCGGCCGATCCCGATTTCATCGGCGACCCTTACGCCGCCTACGGCGGCAAGTCGCTGCACCATCGCTCGCACGGAGAGGCCTTCTTGGCAGTCCTGCAGCATCGCGTTCGCAAAGGTCTGTTTCTATTCGACGAGCCGGAGTCGGCGTTATCGCCGCAGCGCCAGCTCTCCTTGCTCGCGCTGATGTACGACCTGGCGGCCGCGGGCCGCTCGCAGTTCATCGTCGCGACCCACTCGCCGATCTTGATGACTTACCCGGACGCGCAGATCGTCAGCTTCGACGAGCCTCGGCTGCGCTCCGTGCGCCTCGAAGAAACCGACCACTACGAGATCACCAAGGGCATGTTGGAGGACCCGGAGCGCTACTGGCGGCACCTGTCGCAGCGCTGATCGGCGATCGTGGCATAGTGTGGGGAGTATGGCGTCCCGCACCGTCACCGTGGGCCTCGTGCAGATGTCGTGCACGGCCGACCCCGAAGCCAACCTCGCCAAGGCTCTCGAGCGCATCCGGGAAGCCGCCGCGGCGGGCGCGCGAATCGTCTGCACGCAAGAGCTGTTTCGCTCCCACTACTTCTGCCAGGAAGAGAACGCCGACAATTTCAACCTCGCCGAGCCGATTCCCGGACCGTCGACCGAAGCGTTGGCGGCGCTCGCCAAAGAGCTCGAGATCGTGATCGTGGGGTCGCTGTTCGAGCGCCGTACGGCGGGCATCTATCACAACACGTCGGTCGTGCTCGACGCCGACGGCTCGCTCGCCGGGGTCTACCGCAAGATGCACATCCCCGACGACCCGCTCTACTACGAGAAGTTCTACTTCACGCCGGGCGACTTGGGATTTCGAGCGTTTCCAACGCGGTATGCGACAGTGGCGCCGCTGGTCTGCTGGGATCAGTGGTACCCCGAGGCGGCGCGGCTGGCGACGTTGGCGGGGGCGGAGATTCTGTTCTACCCGACGGCTATCGGCTACCACCCGGCCGAGAAGGATCAATGGGGCGCGAAGCAGCGCGAGGCTTGGCGGACCATCCAGCGCTCGCACGCCGTGGCAAACGGGGTATTCGTAGCGGCGGCGAACCGCGTCGGCCTCGAAAAGCCTATCGCGGAGGCCCCGGACCGCCCGCGGAAATACGAAGGGCTCGAGTTCTGGGGCGGCTCGTTCCTTTGCGGCCCGCTGGGGGATGTGCTGGCCGAGGCCGGCGAGGGGGAGCAAATCGTGACCGCGGAATGCGATCTGGGCCGGATCGAAGAAACGCGCCGCGGCTGGCCCTTCTTGCGCGACCGCCGCATCGACGCCTACCAGGGCCTGAGCAGCCGCTATCTGGACCGCTGAGCCGGCCTGGCTCACAATGTCTATGGAGGCGAATCCGTTGCCAAAGCGTGGGAACTTTGTTTCCATGAAGCCGTATCCTGTTACGGAGACCAACTCCTAGAAGCCGATGCCGAAACTGGCGACACGAATTGCTTTACTGACCGCCCTGCTGCTGCCGGGTTTGGCGCATGCCGAACGCGTCATGGTGGGCGACGACATCTTCATAGGCCCCAACGAATCTCTGGACCAGGCGGTCTGCATCGGCTGCTCGATTCATGTCGAAGGCACGGTCGGCGAAGCCGTTGCGATCGGAGGCACTATTACCGTCAGGAACGGCACGATCCTCTCCGAAGCGGTCGCAATCGGCGGTTCGATCGACATCGACGGCGAGGCCAACGGCGACGTGGTAGCCGTGTTGGGTTCGGTCGACCTCGACGGGACGGTGAACGGCGATGTCGTCTCAGTGCTCGGCGGTATTCGGATGCATGACGGTGCGACGATCAACGGCGACGCTGTCGGGGCTCTGAGCGGAGTCGAAAGAGGTGCGGGGACGACTGTGACGGGCGACACCGTCGAGACAGGCAACTTGAGACCCCTCGCTATTTCGGGCGTCGTGATCTTCTTGGTCCTGTTCCTCGTATGCGGCTTGGCGCTCTGGCCGTTGGTCTCATTCGTTTCCTTCGCCGTGATGGGTCAGCAGCGCGCCGAGACGTTGGCGGCCACCGTCGCGCAGCGCGCCGGCATGTGCTTTCTGATCGGGTTCGGCGTCTGGATCGCTTCCATCGTGCTGTCGATCTTTGTGCCCTTCGTCTTCTTCTGGCTGCCCGGGCTGCATACCGCCTATACGATCGCCTTCCTGGTCGTCGCGGCGGTGGGCTATACAGGCGTCAGCCTTTGGGTGGGGCGTAGCTTGGTCAAGGGCGGCACGGGGATGGGCGCGACGATCCTCGGCGCCATCCTGATCACGCTGATCCAGTTGATCCCGGTGATCGGGTGGTTTATCGCCTGGCCGATTTTCGCTTTCATGGCGCTGGGCGCGGCCGTGCTGAGCGGCTTCGGGACGTCGGTCGACTGGCTGCTGCCGCGCTCTGAAACCGAGCCCATCGCGCGGCCGCGACAGGAACCCGTCTCGTATCCGCCGGCCTAGGCCTTACTGGCGCAACTCATCCAGCTTGTCGTAGAACTCGGGGAATGACACCGAAGCGGCTTCGGCGTTGTCGATGACCGTTTCGCCCTGGGCGCGCAGCGCCGCCACGGCGAAGGCCATCGCGATGCGGTGATCGCCGAACGAGTCGAGCTCGGCGCCTTTGAACTTCTGCCGGCCTTCGATGCGCAGGCCGCTGTCGAACGCTTCGACTTTGCAACCCAGTCGGCCCAAGTTGTCGGCGATGGTGGCGATGCGGTCGGTTTCCTTGACCCGCAGCTCGTGGGCGTCCCGAATCTCGAGGCCGTGCAAGCTGGCCGCGCCGAGAATGGCGAGCATCGGTAGCTCGTCGATGACGCCCGCGGTCACGGCCTTCTCGATGACGCCGCCGCGGATCACCGGGCTGGAGGCCGAATCGGGCCCGCGCACGATGAGCGTGCCGATGGGTTCCGCGCCCGTCGCCGGCTCGGGCCGGATCTCGATGCGCGCGTCCATGTCGAGCAGCACATCGAGCAGGGCCGTACGCGTCGGGTTGAGTCCCACGCCCTCGATGCGGACCTCCGACCCCGGCAACAGCAAACCCGCCGCGATGAAGAACGCCGCCGACGACAGGTCCGACGGCACGCGCAGCGCCTGGCCCTTCAGCCTCGGATGACCTTGCAGCCGCGTCGTCAGGCCTTCGCGACGGATCGACGCTCCCAACGTCTCGAGCGCGAGCTCGGAGTGATCGCGGGTCTGGATCTTCTCGCGCACGCTGGTCTGGCCGTCGGCGAACATTCCCGCCAGCAGCACGGCGGTCTTGACCTGCGCGCTGGCCATCGGCGGCTCGTAGTGAATCGCACGCAGCGGCGAGCCTTCGATCTGCAGCGGCGGAAATTCGCCCGCGCGCGCTGCGATGCGCGCTCCCATTTGGCTGAGCGGCTCGATGATGCGCTTCATCGGGCGCCGCGAGAGCGATTCGTCGCCGCCGATTTCGCTCGAGAACTTCTGTCCCGCGAGGACTCCGGACAGCAGACGGATGGTCGTGCCGGAGTTGCCGGCGTCAAGCGGCGCGGAGGGCGCTTGCAGCCCCTCGAGCCCCACGCCCTCGACGGTCACTTCATCGCCTTCGTGGGCGATCTCGACGCCCATGGCCCGCATGCAGTCGATCGTCGAGGCGCAATCGGCGCCGGTGGAGTAGTTGCTGATCCGGCTGCGGCCCTTCGGCGAGTGAAGTCAGCATCGCGTAGCGGTGCGAAACCGACTTGTCGCCGGGCAAGCGAACACTGCCGCGCACCCGGCGCGCCGGCTGAATCGTCTTTTTCATGAATCGCCTATTGTAAATCGGCGGGACCGCCGTCGGGCTTGCGCCTCCAGCTCAGACCTGGACGCCGAAGACGCCTTTGAGCGCATAAGCCGCCACGATCGAAATCACCAGGAACCAGATGAGCCAGTGCAGCTTCAACGGCCCGGTCTCGATCTCCTTGGCCGGGTAGGCCAGCTCGACCCATTCGATGTCGGGAACCTCGAGCCGGTCTTCGCCGGCGTAAATGAGCGACTCCCACATGGAGGCGACTCGGCGGTGCGAGACGTAGACGTTGCGGCCGTCCGAGCGGATCGTCTTATTCCATTTACGCCCGTCCCAATCGAACTGCAACAGGCCTTCGCCTTTGCCGATCGCCCGCACGCGCCAGGTGAACTGCCCTTCCGAAAGGGCGCGAACCGCCGGGGTGTCGACGGCGATGATGTCGGGCGCATCGAGCCGCGGAGCCGAAACCGTCGGGGCCAGGCGTCCGGCCGCTTGCACCGTCAACAGAGCCGCCTGGCCGGGGGGCAAGGGAGCGATGCCGTAGATGGCGTCCATGTGCACCAGCAAGAGCACCATCGGGATCGTCAAGTAGATCGCCGGCTTGAACATCAAGCCCATGTAGCGCAGATTGCTCAAGATCAGATTTTTTTGGGAGGTGAACAGCAGCGCGGGGTCGTCGCCGTAGAGCCGCAGCTCGAGCAGGTAGGCCTGCATCTTCTTCTTGGCCTTCTCGATCGCCTTCTGATTCGAGGTGATCTTGAAGACCCACAGCATGACGACGCCGACAACCACTGAAAGCGGAATCAAGCTGACGAGCGGATGCGCGTCGCCGAACAGCGAAACGTAACCGGAAACGAGCAGCCGCAGCGAGGCGTTGAGCCAGTCCATGTTCGACCGCCGGACTATTCGATGTAGCCGAGGCCTTGAAGCTTCTTCAAGATCTCTTCGTCCGATTCGCCTTCTTCGATCGTGGCGAGCTCTTTTTCGAGAACGTGCTGCACGAACTCTTGAGGGGAGGAGTAGCCGGCCAACTCCGAGCACTTCTTGATGCGCTCGAAGAGGTCCTTCTCGAGTTTGATGGTGTTCGATGAGCCTAACATCGCTAGAGCGATATTGTACCCCGTGCGGGCGAGTGCGGCGTACGGCGCACGACAAGGCTCGACGCCGCGGCCGAGATGTCGCGCATCATGGTGCCAATGAGCAAGCGCCGCTTCGAGCCGCCTTTCGACTCTGCCGCAGCATAAAGAACCGATTCCCGACGATGACGGACTCACGAAACGAACTGACCTTGTCAATCGTCACCCCCTCGTTCAACCAAGGCCGCACGATCGCTGAAACGATCGATTCCGTACTAGCGCAGTCGGTCCAAGCGGAGTACGTCGTCATGGACGGCGGCTCGACCGACGGGACTCTGGAGGTGCTGCGGCGCTACCAGAGTCTGCGTTGGATCGCCGAGCCGGACCGCGGGCAGACGCACGCTATCAACAAAGGTCTCGCGATGACCTCGGGCAAGATCGTGGCTTACCTCAATTCGGACGACCTATATCGGCCCGGGGCCTTCCAGACCGTGATCGAGGCTTTTGAAGCGCATCCAAGCTGCGTCGCCGTCGCCGGCGATTGCGACGTGATTGACGAGGACGGGCGAGTGACGGGCATTTTTCGCGCTCGGCTCGAGCGCCCCGACGACCTGCTCCGCTACTGGCTTTGTGAGCGGGGCGTTTGTCTGTCACAACCCGCGGTCTTCATCCGCAGGACCGGCGCTCGAACAGGTCGGCCCGTTCGACGAGACCTTCGACATGGCGATGGATCTGGAGATGTGGCTGCGGCTCGCCAAGCTTGGCCCCATCGTAACCGTCGGCCGGACGTTGGCCGCCTACCGGGACTCACCGGGCAACAAGACCAACACGCGCCGGGTCGACATGCTTTGGGAAGCCTTTCGAGCCGTCCGCAAGCACGTCGATCTGGCGCCGCGGAAGCAGCGCTCAGCGGTCCGCACGGAACTGCGGCGTCGCATCGCGGGACATCTGCTGACGATTGTTGAGGAGGATCGACCCGCGAACAGCCGGCGGCTCATGCTGCGGGCGCTCGCCCTCTGGCCGCCTCTCATCGCGTCCCAGCGGGTGCGGCGAGCGCTTCTGGCGCGATAACCTCGGTGCGGACGATGTGCTGAGCCCCCGCCGCCGAGCGCGGGATGAAACACCGGCTCGAGAACGCGGACCCGATGCGAATCACTTCATTCGAATTCCATGTTGTGCCCGTGTCGCCGCGCGGCGATTGGCTGTTCGTACGCTTGCTGTCGAGCGTCGGACTCGACGGCTGGGGCGAGGCGTCTCACGGCTTCGGCTTCTCGCGCGCCTCAGCGGCGGACAACGAGCGCATGCGGGCGCTGCTGGACGGGTGGTTCGGTTATTTGCGCGGCTCCTCGCCGTTCTCGGTGGAGTCGTTTCGCGCCGACGCTTGGGAGCGCGCGAAGTCGGAGGGGCTGGCGTCGGTGACGGCGTTCAGCGCGCTCGAGCAGGCCATGTGGGACCTGGCGGGGAAGGCGGCGGGCGTGCCGGTCCACGACTTTTTCGGCGGAAAGCTGCGCGAACGGGTTCCGGTTTACGCCAATATCAACCGGGCGACGAACCGCCGTGCTCCCCAAGATTTCGCCGCGAATGCGCGCCGCGCCGTCGCGGACGGCTTTCGCGCCGTCAAGGCCGCTGTCTTCGACGATTTTTCGCTCGAAGCCGCGTCCGCCGAGCGGCGGGCCAAGCTCGATCTCGGCGTCGCGCGCTTGACCGCCATGCGCCAAGCCGTCGGCGACGATGTCGAGCTGCTCGTCGATTGCCACAGCCGTTTCACGCCGGAGCTCGCGGTCGAGACGGCCCGCAGGCTGGAGCCTCTCGCGCTCGGTTGGTACGAGGAGCCGATTGATCCGGCCCGCCTGGACGAAACGGCGACCATCAAGGAACGTATTTCGCAGCGCCTCGCCGGCGGGGAGATCCTGTTCGGGCGCGAAGGGTTCGAGCCGCTATGCCGCGGTCGCGCGGTCGACGTAATCATGCCCGACGTCAAGCACTGCGGCGGCGCATTCGAGCTCAAGAAGATCGCGGCGCTGGCGGAAACCCATGGAGTGGAGGTGTCGCCGCACAGCCCGAGCGGGCCTGTTTCGATGGCTGCAAGCGCCCAGGTGGCGGCGACGCTGCCCAATTTCAGGCGTCTCGAGCATGCCTGGGGCGAGGCGGATTGGCGGGCCGACCTGCTTCGTCCGCCGGAGAGATTCGAGCAGGGCGAGATCGTTCTGCCCGAGCGGCCCGGCTGGGGCTTCGAGTTCGTGCCGCGGCGGTGAGCGTCGACGGCCGTGGATCTGGCTCCGGCGTCCGCAAGAAAGCATGTCCGCTGTGTTACGCTTGTAGCGCCGTCCGCGCCCCCATCTCCCGTTCGGAATTTCAATCGGTTGGGCATGAGAATCTCGCTCTTTTTCACACTTTTTCTACTGGCGTCGTTGGCCGCTCCGCTGGCGGGCCAAGAGCCGAATCGGCTGACTTCAGGCAGCCTGACCAGCGCCGTCTTTCCGGAGACGACGGGCGAGACGCTGTTCAACGGCGACAGCGGCTATTTCCTCGATGTACCGCCTGACGCCGTGCGAGTCGAAATCCAACTCACCACGGTTCCCCGGGAGTCCAATGTGGACCTGTTCGCGAGGGCGTCGGCCGATATCCAGCGCACCGCCGCGGGCGACATCATCGCCGACCACAGCTCGCGCAATGTCGGCGGCGAAGAGCGCATCATCATCTCCGAGTCGACGGATCCGCCGATTCAGCCCGGCGCACGCTATTTCGTCGCCGCCACCTCCGCGAGCTCGCCGCAAACCTTCGGCTTTTTCGAAGTGCGCATCGTGGCCAATCCCGGCATCGGCAACTTGGTCGAGATCGTTTCGGACGACTTCGAAGACGGGCAGCTGAACGGCTGGGGCCGCAACTATCCAGGGCCGGGCCCGACGGATCCGCCGGCTTCGACCACCGGCGCCAAAGACTCGTCGCTCGTCGTTCGCTCGCGGACGGGATTCACGCGGACCTTGCAGCTCGAAGCGGGACCCAACGATTCGTTCCTGGTGTCGGACCGCTATCTCGGCAAGTTGTCGGTGCTCGGGGAAGGCAGGCTCGAATTCGACCTTGCCGTACGGGGCGATCAGCCCGCCGAAGTGCCGGTCGAGGTGCTGATGATGAACGGCCGCAGCGTCTACCGCTGGACCTCGCTTGACAAGCCGGGCATCAATCTGCAGCGCTATTTCGTCCCCCTGACCGCGGCCTCCTGGGTGAAGGTCAGCGGCGTCGAAAGCTTCGAAACAGTCCTCGACAATGTCGTTCGGTTCGAGATTCGAGCGGACTACGGCGTCGAAGGGGCCGTGACTCACCTGGACAACGTCACCTTGCTCGGCGCTCCACTGATCCCGGATACGCCGCAAGTGTCGCGCTTCGAGTCGTCGTTCGACGGCTGGACGCCGAACTCGTCCGACGCGCCCTACCTGCAGTCGCGCGCTCCTGGGGCCACGGAGGGCGACTTCGCCACTTCGCGCAACGGATTCAGGCGGTTTGAAGCCGGCGGCAACCCATCCGGATACCTACAGATTCAGGACATCAACGACGTCAACCGGGACTATCTGCTGGCGCCGGACAGCTATCTCGGAAACCTGGCGGGCCTCGGCCCGCAGGCCGTGTTGCAATTCGACCGCCGACTCGTGGCCGGGTCGGGCGCGTTTCGCGGGGTCGAAGTGCGCCTGATCGGCTTCGGGACCGCCTTCGCTTGGACCGGACCGTTTCCGACCGATCAGTGGACGACGTTCCGCGCGCCGCTGACGGCCGAGAACTGGGAGCGCATCGTCGGCGACGGGAGCTTCAATGAGACGCTCGCGGCGGTCCAGAGGATCCAAGTCTCGGTCGACGAAGCGGCCGGATCGGAACAAGCCTGGTTCGACAACTTCGTTCTCGACGAGCCGCCGATGATCGTTCCGAGCCTGAGCGCCACCCCGCAAACGCTCAGCTTCAACGCTACCCAGGACGGAGCCGCGCCGACGCCTCAGCGAATCGATATCACGTCCAACGGGCCGGTTCTCGAGTGGATCGCCGCGGCCGATGCGCCCTGGATCGGCTTCGATAGCGACCGCGGAGAGACGCCTTCCGCCACGGGCGTCTTCGTCGACCCGACCGGTCTCGCGCCGGGGACCTACCAAGGCAGGGTGGAAATCGCCTGGGAAGGCTCGACGGAGACCGTCCCCATCGACGTCACACTGAATGTGGGCTCCTCGACCGGGCCGGTGATCTCGACCGGAGGCGTCGTCAGCGCCGCTACCTACACGCCCAACGGCAATGGGGCCGGACGTCTCGTCGGCGGCATGTTCGTCGCGGTCTTCGGCCAGCGCTTGGCCGACGACGTGCGCCAGTTCGCGGCCCTGCCGTTCCCCTTGCAACTTGGGGATACGACAATGACCATCGGCGGCCTGCCCGCTCCCCTGACCTTCGTATCGCCCAATCAGCTTGTCGGCGTCGTGCCGCAGCGGCTGACCGACGACACGGCCCCCGGCCAGGCGCCGATCGAGTTCGACGTCGTGGTTCGTCGCGGCGGTCTCGCGAGCCCGCCCGTAAGCGTAGGCATGGCCCCGGTCAACCCCCAATTGTTCTCGCTGAATCAAAGCGGAACGGGCCCCGGCGCCATCCTCAACGCCAGCATCGCGGCCGATCAGGTGAACACCTTCGAGAGCCCGGCTCGGCCCAATGACGTCGTCTCTCTGTTCGGCACTGGTTGGGGCCCGGTCATGTCGCCGCCGCCGGACGGATTCGCCGCGGGCGGTGAAGACCCGATCACGGGCGACTACGTCGTTCGCATCGGCGGCATTGAAGCGCAGGTGCAATACATCGGCCTCAGCCCGGCCACGCCTCATCTTTACCAGGCGAACGTGATGATTCCGGCGGCGTCGCCCTTGGGCTGCGAGGTGCCGGTCGAAGTGGAGATCGCCGGGGTCGTGGGCAACACGGTCACGATGTCCGTCACGCCCAACGGCGAAGCCTGCCAATGAGCCCGCGGCTCGGTGACGACCGCGAAGTGCGAGCCCCGACCGTGAGGGAGTCGGTGAAGAAAGCGATTCGCGACGCCAAAGCGCGCCCCGCGGCCGGGCCGCCGTCAAACCATCGAGTACACTAAAGCCACCGTCGGCATGCCCTCCGCGCCTGAACGCGTCGGCCGGTTGAACCGGCTTTTTCGACGCAACCCGTTTGTCTGTGCGCTTTTCGTCGCAGTCCTTGGCCTGGCGCTTTTTCGCGCCGCGCCCGCCGCTGAAGAGCCTGCCGTCGATCAACAGTCGCTCCGCGGCGTCCTTGCTCGCATCGACGACATGCGCCGCGACGTCGAGCGCATCATGGGCATGCGCGCCCTGCGCCCCATCCCCCACGACGTTCTGACTCGCGAGCAGATCAACGAGCTCGTCACCGAACGGCTCGATGACGACAACACGGCGGAAGATCTTCAGCAAGAACAGGTATTCTTGCGGATGTTCGGGTTCGTCGCCTCCGACTTCAATCTCCAAACGGAAGTCGTCAACACCTTGACCGAACAAGCGACGGCTCTGTACGACTACAAGACCAAGAAGCTGTACCTTTCCACATGGACGCCCGGCGACATGCTGGAGTTCGCGCTCGTGCACGAGTTGGCTCACGCCATCGCCGACCAACACTTCGACCTCGGCAAGTACGTGTCGAAATCCAAATCCGCCGACGGCGACCTCGCGCGCTCGGCCGTGATCGAAGGGCAAGCTTCGTGGGTGATGACCGAATGGGTGATGCAGCAGACCGGGCGCAGCCTGCTGCAAGACAGCTCGCTGGCCGCCGCCGCCGCCGGCGCTTCGAAGTTCGAAGTGGCCTCCTACCCGGTCTTCTCTTCACAGCCGCTTTATCTGCGATCGAGCATGCTGTTTCCCTATACCGACGGCATGCTTTTCATCCAGGCGGCGCTCAAGCGTTTCGGCCCGGAGGGCATGAGCCGCGTCTTCGAGAAGGCCCCGGCGTCGACCCAAAACATTCTGTCGCCCGAAACCTATTTCGAAGGCAGAACGCCGGCCAAGCCCGACCTGCCCAAATGGAAGAAGAAGGGCTACGAGCGGATTTCGCGCGGCGACATCGGCCAGCACGACCACTACGTGCTGATCAAGCAATATGTGGGCGACAAGGCGGCCGACCGGATCGCTCCGCACTGGCGCGGCGGGCGCTACGAGATTCTGCAAAACCAACCGCAGGGCCGGCCCGTCTTACGCTATGCGTCCGAATGGTCCGATCCGGCTGCCGCGAAACGGTTTTTCAAACTCTATCGGCGGGTGCTCGAGGCGAAATGCGAGCGCTTCGATCTCGCGCACGAAAGCGGGCGCCGACTCGAAGGTGAAGACGAATGCGGTCGCTTCGTGGTCGAGCTCGACGGCTCGACGGTGACCAGCCTGGAAGGCTTGCCGGTCGAGATGAACCAGACCGACTGACTCCGAATAACGACTGACCCCGAATAACGAGAAACTAAACCAATGTCCTTGAACCGACTCCCGAGATTCTCCTTTCTTGCCTTGACGCTCCTGCTCGCCGCCGCCGCGGTCGCCGCCGAAGTGCCGCGGCCCGCCGGCCCGCTCGAAATCACGACGATGAGCGGTCGCAAGCTCTCGTTGTCGGACCTCAAGGGCAAACCGGTCCTGGTGATGTATTTCTCCACCGACTGCCCGCACTGCCAGGCGGCCGCGACGAAGATGGCGCCGATCTACCAGGAAATGTCAGCTAAAGGCGTCGAGTTCGTCGGCGTCACGTTGAACCCGACGGCGGAAAGCAACCTCGGCGCGTTCGTCGACAACTATGCGGTGAAGTTTCCTGTCGGGCTAGGCGATCGCAACCACTTTTCGCGCTTCACGGGCCTGTCGGTGATGACGCGCTTCTACTATCCGTACCTTGCGATCGTCGATAAGAACGGCAAGATCGTCGAAGAGCATGAGGGCTCGGAGAGGGCCTACATGGACAACCTCGGCACGACTCTGCGCGAGTCGCTGGCGAAGGTGGCGGGCGGCTCTTAGAAAGGCCGCCCTAGCGGCTATTGGATATAGCCCAAGCTCTCGAGCGCCTCTTTGTCGCGCTCGGTCATCTTGTTCTCGCCTTTGGTCAGGTTAGTCGCCTTGAACCACCTGGTCAGCTCCGCCGTTTCCTGCTTGTAATCCTTGTCGTTCTCGTCCGGAGTCAGCGGGTGCTGCTCGAAGGGATCGTCCTTGAGGTTGTAAATCAGCAGCTCCTCGTTTTCCGGCGTCCAGATGACCTTGTGATCGCCTTCGCGATAACCGGTGCGCAGCGGGAAGTCGAGGTCGTGCAGCCAGAGCTTCGCGAACCACTTGGGCATCACCCATTTTTGGCCGGCGAAAGCCACGTATCGGACGGTGCGGTCGGGCAAAGGGGCTTCTTCCGTCAGGCATTTGGCCAAGCTGCGTCCGGCGAATTCTGTGGGGATCTCGGCGGCCGGGTTCTCGCGCTTCACGGTCAAATCCACGATGGTCGGCATCAGGTCGATCGTCGCGATCTTGGAGTCGACTACTCGGCCGGCCTCGATTTTGCCGGGCCACCGGAAGATGATCGGGATGTGCACGATCGATTCCCATAGCCTGCGGCTGTGGCCTTGATAGCCGCGCTCGCCGATGCTCTCGCCGTGGTCGGCGGTGAGCACGACCAGCGTGTTGTCTCGCAGTCCCAGCTTGTCGAGCCGGGCGAGCACCTCGCCGATCCAGTGATCGGTATACAGGATTTCGGAGTTGTAGCCGTTGACGTTGTCCATCACGCCCGACTCGCCGCGCTGCTCGGTGTAGTCCGGCTTGCCTGTCTTCTTGGTCGGGATGTAGTCTTCGCGCAGATCATACGGCGAATGCGGATCGAAGAAGTGCACCCACAAGAAGAAGGGCTTGTCTTTGTTCCGCTCCATCCAATCCATGGCGACAGGGGCCACGTCCTCGGCGTACCGCATCGAGTTGATCGCCTGGTAGCTGCGGTTCAAATGCTCGTTGTAGACGTCGAAGAAACGGTCCAACTTGGTCAGCCGGCTGGTCAGCGGCCAAGCGCTGATGAAAGCGCCGTTCTCGTAGCCGTATTTCTTGAAGATCTGCGGCAGAAAGAGAAACTTCGAGTCTTCCGGGACGGCGAATCCGTTGAGCTTCGCGCCATGCTCTTGCGGATAGCGGCTGGTCAAGATCGAGAAATGCGACGGAGCGGTCCGTGACGTGACGGTGTAAGCCTCGGAGAATCGAGTGCCTTCGGCAGCCAACTTGTCGATGTTGGGGCTGGTCTCGAGGTGGTAGCCCCAACTCGAGAGATGATCGGCGCGAAGCGTATCGACCGTGATGAGAAGCACGTTCGTCGGCTTTTCGGCCGCGAACAGGAAGAGGGAAGAAAGCAGGAAAAGCCCGAGAATGCGGGCGACAACGGGTCTCACACCATCATTTTAGCGTGTCGCGCCAAATCAGACGGAGCGCCTTTTGCTTGACGAGAGTCGCGCATCTTCGGCCTCCCCGTGCTACGATTCCGCCGATGCGATACGTTATCGTGGTGTTCGCCATGTCCGCCGCCGTCCTCTCCGCGCAACAAACCGTCTGGAACTTCGACAACCTCGAACGGATCGGCGGCCACGACGTGAAGGTCTCGGGCGACCCGCGTGTGATCGACGCTCCGGGCGGCAAGGCCATCGAATTCGACGGCGACGACGACGCTCTGTTCCTGCCTGTCCACCCGCTGGCCGGGGCGGGAGCTTACACCTGGGAAGTGATCTTCCGCCCCGCTAGCGGAGGCGCGCATGAGCAGCGTTTCTTTCACCTGCAACAGCAGGGCGCCGAGACGAGGATGCTGTTCGAGCTGCGCCTGGTCGAAGGCGGCTGGTATCTCGACGCCTTCGCGGATTCCGGCGAGTCGAAGGCGCTGATGGCTCGCGACAAGCTGCACCCGGTCGACCGCTGGTATCACATCGCGGCGGTCTATGACGGCGAGGAGTTTCGCAGCTACGTCGACGGCGAGCTGCAGACTTCAGCGAAGGTGAAGCTTCAACCGCAAGGCCCCGGGCGTACCTCCGTCGGCGTCCGCATTACGCTCGTCAACTATTTCAAAGGGGCCATCCAAAAGGCGCGCTTCACCCAACGCGCGCTCGAGCCCAAAGATTTCCTGCAGGCCCCGCGCTGATCCGGCTGCACTCTTAGTTGCGCCCTTTGGCGAAGGCGGCGGTCGCGAATAGGAACCAAGCGACGCTCGCAGCCAGGAACCAGCTCTTGTAGTCTTGCTCCGACATGGCGCCTACAAACACCTCGATCGGGGCCCACATACAGACGACGAGCGCCGCGACGGCGAGCAGTTGAAACACTCTCTTCATCGCTATTTCACCCCCGCGCGACGAAAGACGACGTAGAGAATCAGCCCCGCCAGCCAGGCGAGCACGGGCTTGAAAAAGATGTGCAGGGGCGTCAGAAACGCTCCCGCGACCGACAGACCCCAGGCGAGCAGCGCGGCGCGGTTGAAGTTGCGCCCGCCGATCCAACTCTCCGCTTTCTCGACGCCCATCCGCGGGAACAGCCAATGCTCGGCGAACACCACCGCCCCCACCGGCGTCATGATCAGTCCGAACACCGCGACATAGTCGAGCAAGCGCATGAAAATGAACGGGAAGCACGAGATGACTGTCGTGATCAGGCCCGCGACCAGCGTCACCTTCCAGCGCGACATGTTCGCCGTGACGGCTTGAAAGGCCAGCCCAGCCCGATAGAGAGTCGGGTTGGCGGTGGTCCAACCGGCGACCAGCACCGCGAACGCCCCCGCGACTCCCGCCGCCTCGTACGCCATCAGCCCGGGGTTCATCTCGCGGGCGACTGCGGCGACCATCACCCCGGAGCACATCCACGCCAGCATGTGCCCCGGAAACATGCCGAACGCCGAGTACAGCCCGTACTTCCAGTTCGGCGCGTACCGCAGCGTCGCCATGTCCGTCAGCCCGAAGTGGAACGAAGCGTTGCATACCCAAGCGAAAAACATGATGTGCCAGAAGGTGAACTTCTCTTGCCCGGGGGTCGGCACGCCGGTCCAGATCTTTTCTTGGGCCACCTGCCAGAAGTTCGAAAGGTCGCTCGCCACGCCCAGCCGCGACAGCATCGAGACCGCCCCCGCGATGAACACCACGAACATCCACGGCGAGCAGATCTCGGCGAACTGGCTCAGCTTCTCGAAGCCCAGAATCGCGATCAGCGTCATCAACGCGCCGATCACGACTGTCAGCACGACCCAGCCGACGCTGTTGGGGTAAACCGCGTCGAGCTGCGGGCTTGGGATCTTCAGGCCCAAACCCACCGCCGTCGCCGCGACCGACACCATCGCGCCGGCGATGCCGCAAAACAGCGCGCCGTTCACGACGTTGTAGACCATCATCATGCCTGGGCCGCCGACTTGCCGGAGGTGCCAGTAGAGCGTCAGGCGTGTGCTTGTCGCAATCGGCGCGCAGATGAAGGTCCATGAGAGGACGGCCAGGCAGTTGCCGATCAGCAGCCCCCACACCACGTCCCAGGCCGCCGCGCCGTGCAGTACGAAGAACGCCCCGATGACGAATTCGGTCGCGGCGACATGCTCGCCCGCGAACAGTCCGGCGAATCTAGCGCCGCTCTGCAGCTTGTCGGGGCTCACCGGTTCGCGGTCGAACTCGTAGAGCGCGTCCATGCGTTCGGCGAGTTGGCTTAGTTTTGAAGACATGCGGCGGGCGGAGAAAAAGCCCGCCTATTGTGTATTCGCCGCCCGATCCGCGTCAAGCGAGCGTCTGATCCGGCGCCAGCAGCCCGGCCAGCTTGTAAGGTTCGATGTTGCCGCCCGACAGCACGCACACCGCGGGCAGCCCCCCCGTATCGATCTTCCCCGCCAGCAGCGCCGCGACTCCGACCGCTCCGCCCGGCTCGACCACCAGCTTCTGCTCGGAAGCCAGCGCCCGCACCGCCGCGATCATCTCCTCCTCGGTCACGAGCACGACGTCGTCCACATAGCGCTGCACCAGCTCGAAGGTGCGTTCGCCGGGCGTCGCCACCGTCAAGGCGTCGGCGAGCGACGGCGCCGGGTCGACCTTCACGCGCTTGCCGGCCCGGAGCGAATCGCGCATCGACGGGTTGGCCGTCGGCTGCACGCCGATTACGCGGCAGCCCGGGCGCAACTCCTTCAAGGCCGTCGCGATGCCCGAGATCAGGCCGCCGCCGCTGATCGGGACGAGCGCCGTGAACGGCCCGTCAAGCTGATCCAACAGTTCGAGTCCGATCACGCCGTCGCCGGCGATCGTCTCCGGAGCGTCGTAGGGATGCAGCAGCAGCCGGCCCGTCTCGCGCTCGATGCGGTAGGTCGTCTCCCAGCGCGACTCATAGGTGTCGTCGCACAGCACGACCTCCGCCCCGTAACCGCGCGTGCGTTCGCGCTTGTAGGCCGACGCCCCGCGCATCATCACGATCTGCGATGACGCGCCGAGCTTGGCCGCCGCCCATGCCACGGCCTGCGCGAAGTTGCCTGACGACGACGCCACGACTCCCCGGCCGCGCGCCTGCTCGAGATGCGCCAGCATGCCGTTCAACGCAGGCCGAACCTTGAACGCTCCCGTGGGCTGCTGCGTCTCGAGCTTCAGCAGGACAGGCGCGCCGACCTGAGCGGAAAGTCCCGCGGAGGAGACCAGCGGGGTCGGCGGAAGATGGGGCGCCAGCCGCGCGCGCGCTTCAGCAATCTTGCTCAACATGCTTTTGAACCGAACGGCGCGCCTACCCTCGGACGCCCGGCGCCGCGAGCTCCTCATCGAGCACGCGCTTAGCCAAAGAAACATACGCTTTTGCGACCGGCATGTCCGGCGCCGCGAGTTCGCCGCTCAGCACCGCCGTATTCAGCGTCCGATAGTCGTTGGGAATGCAAGTGCCCGCGCCCAGCGACGCCATCGCCGGATGCAAGAATTCAGGACCGGGCTGCTCCCGCGCTCGGTTATAGAGCACGTGAATCCGCTCCGCCGCCACGCCCAGCTCCAATAGTTCCTGCGCGCGGCGTTCGGCCAAGTGCAAGGGCGTCGCATCGGTTGTGGTCACCAAGAACGCTTCGGCGTCTCGCTGCAATGCGTCGCGGCACGAGGCGTAAAGCGCCGCGGGCAAATCGAGTAGGACGAATTCGTAGCGCTCGCGCAGGGCGTCGATCAGCAGGGGCGTCGCCTCGCCCGCCGCCGCGCTGATTTCCGACTCCGGCGCCGCCAGCACGTTTAACCCGCGCCAGTTCACCGCCGCCTGAGGCAGAATCCGCGGGATCGTAGCGGGCGCCGCCAGCAGGTCGGTCACGCGCAACTGCGGCTTCAGGCGCAGACGAAACGCCAATGTGCCGGCCTGGAAATCAAAATCGACCAGGCAAACGCCGCGCGACTCTTTCGGCAACTCGCCCGCGATCGTCGCCGCCACGTGCAGCGCAATCGTCGAAGCGCCGCAGCCGCCCTGCGCGGGGACGAAAGCGACCAGACGTCCCGGCCGCATCGCCCGAGCGACCTGTGAAGCCAGCGGGCCCAGCCTGTACGGAGCCGTGAGCACGTCGATCCGCCCGCCGCGATCCGCAGCGGCGCGCACCGCCGGAGTCGCTTGTGGGCAGAACGCCGCCACAATCGCTCGCGGCAGGGCCACGCGAACCTTGGCGAGCAGTTGCGCGCCTTGTTCAGGCGCCGAGAAATCGACCAGAACGGCGCGCGGAGGCGGATCTCGACGAGCGATCGCCGACAGTTCCGCGAAGCTCAGAGAACCGCGGGTCGACTCGATGCGGGCGTCCGGGAACGCCAGACGCAGGGCTTGCTCCAAGTCGGCGGTCCGACCCGCGGCCGTCGTCACCAACAGGATCGTCGGCGCCATCCGCTTCCAGATTAGTACAGGTTTTTCCGGCGGCAGGCCGAGCGACCTAGAACTCGTTGCCCTTGTACATCGAGCCCACGAACTCTTCATAGCCGTTGTACATCAACGTGGGCCGCTCCTCGCCGGTGGGAATCAGACGTTCGCTCGCTTGCGACCAACGCGGATGCGGCCGCTCCGGGTTCACGTTCGAGTACCAGCCGTATTCGCTCGCCCCGACTTTGTTCCACAGCGTCGGCGGGCGCTTCTTCGTGAACTCGATCTCGACGATCGACTTGATCGATTTCAGCCCGTACTTCCACGGCGTGATCAGCCGGAAGGGAGCGCCGTTCTGCTTGGGCAGCGGCTTGCCGTAGATGCCGGTGACGAACAGGGCCAGTTCGTTCATGGCTTCCTTGATTTCGAGCGCTTCGAAATAAGGCCAAGGGTAGTGCGGCTGGCTGACGATCCCCGGCATTTGCTCGGGCCGAAACACCGTCACCATCCGCATGTATTCCGCCTCGGGCTTGGGGTCGACTTCCTTGATCAGCTTTGAAATCGGGAAGCCCGTCCAGGGCACCGCCATCGCCCAGGCCTCGACGCAGCGGAACCTGTAAAGCCTCTCCTCGAGCGGGAACTTGTGCACCAGCTCGTCGATGTCATAGGTTTTCGGATTGTTGACAAGTCCTGTGACCTTAACCTTCCAGGGCTCGATCTCAAAGCGATCCACGAGGTCTTTCACGCGTTTTTTGTCGAGCGTGAATTCGTAGAAGTTGTTGTAGCCGGTCCCGGCGAATTCCGGCGTCACAGGCCGGTCCAGCGTGTACTTCGCATCTCTCTTCGCGGGATAAAGATCCGGAGCGATCGCCCCGAACGCCTGACCGGTCAGACCCGCCATCCCGAGGAACCCAAGACCCTGGAGCAACTCCCGCCGGTTCGTGTAGACGGACTCAGGCGTCGCTTCCCGCTCCGGAATTTCCCAACCTTTGGGTTTTTTGATCAGCATGACGGCTGCACTCCTGTCATCTTGTACTTCGGAGCATCCGTCGATCAGGTTATCAGACGACTCGCAGCAGCCTCTCGCGCGATGCGCTTGAGCTTGCTCATTGCCTCGCTGGCGCGCCCGAAATGTTCGTAAAGCTCCCGATAGACCTCGTAAAGCTCGTCGTAGACCGCCGCCGCCTTCGGATCGGGCTCGAAGGCTTTGTCCTGGAACCCCGCCATGGCAGCGACCGCTTCCGGAAAGCCCGCATAGCGGCCGCCGGCGACCGCCCCGTGAATCGCCGCTCCCAACCCCGACGCTTGGAACGAAGCCGGCAGCAGGATTCGCCGCTTGGTGACGTCGGCGAAGACTTGCACGGCCAGCGGACTGTTCTCCGCCAGACCGCCGCAGGCCACGATGTCGTCGACCGGAACGCCCTGCCCCTCGAAAGTTTCGATGATCGCCCGCGTGCCGAACGCCGTCGCCTCGACCAACGCGCGATAGATCTCTTCCGGCCGGGTGGCGAGCGAGTAGCCCGCAATCACGCCCGACAGTTCCGCATTCATCAGCGTCGAGCGGCAGCCGTTCCACCAGTCGAGGGCGACAAGACCGCTTGATCCGGGCTCTAGCGCCGCCGCTTTCGCCGTCAGCAGGGCGATCGGATCGACGCCCCGTGACTGCGCCTCGGCGTGATGCTCGGCGTTGAGTCCGCTGCGAAAGAACCAGCCGAAAATGTCGCCGACTGCGGCTTGGCCCCCTTCGTAGCCCCACCAGCCCGGCAGGATGCCGTCCTCCACCAGGCCGGCCATGCCTTCGACCGGGCGGCGCTCGTCGCTGAGCAGCATGTGGCAGTTCGACGTGCCCATGATCAGCGCCAGCCGGCCCGGTCCGCTGAGGCTGCACGCCGGCGCGGCCGCATGCGCGTCGATCACGAACGACGCCACCGGCGTCCCCTCTCGCAAACCGGTCAGCCGCGCACCCTCGGCCGACAGCCCTGCGGCGGCCGAACCCAGCGGGACCAGCGGCGCCTCCACCTTGTCGGCGATCACGTCTCGAAAGTCCGGGTTGAGCGCGGCGAAATAGTCCGGCGAAGGCCAGCCGCGGCCTTTCACCCACATCCCTTTGTAGCCGGCCGCGCATTCGCTGCGCGTCTCGCGCCCGGTCAAGCGCCGGACGAGCCAGTCGCCGGCCTCCAGGTATCGCTCCGCGGCTTCCCAAACGTCAGGCGCTTTCTCCAAGGTTTCGAGGGCCTTGGAGAAGAACCATTCCGACGAATAGCCCCCGCGGTACAGGTCCATGAACGGCTCGCCGCGCTCGTTCGCAATCGCTTGTAATCCGCCGCGCTTGTGGCTCCGCGGCGTGGTGCTTCCAGAGCTTCACCCACGCATGCGGGTTCGACGCATGCTCGGGCAGCGTGCAAAGCGGCGCGCCGTCCGCCTTCGTCGGCAAGACCGTGCAGGCGGTGAAATCGACGCCAATGCCCACGACGTCCTCGGGGGATGCGCCGGCCGACCGCAACGTCGCCGGAATCCCGCGTTCCAGCACCGTCAAGTAATCGAGGGGGTGTTGCAGCGCGAAGTCCGTTTCCAGCGGCTCACCGCTCGGCAAGCGCCGGTCCATCACGCCGTGCGGATACGGTACGACCTCCCAGGCCGCTTCCCGGCCGTCGGCCGCGTCCACAAGCATGACGCGGCCCGACTCCGTCCCGTAGTCCAAACCGAGCGCGTATTGGGGCATTGACGGCGAGGATACCGCATCCTCCTCGCCGTCCGACACGCTCAGGAGTTCTGCTTGACCAGGGTGATGTCCTTCGCCTGGATTCCGCGATCGGCCGAGATCAGCGTGAATTCGAACACGTAATCCCGGCTCGGCAGGCGCTCGACGTCGATCTCTTCGGGAAACTCGGTTTCATGTGCGAAGGCGCTCGCATAAGGAGAGCTCTCGCGGCGGGTGTCGATGTTCCACAGACCCGGAGCGATCCGTTTGAGATAGCGCATGAACCCGAACCCGCGGTCATGCGAGAAGCTGTAGCACACGCCGCGAACGCGCGAACCGATTTCTCCCCAGCGCCCTTCGCCGGGGGCGGGGATCAAATTCGGAATCAGGTAGCCGGAGATAAAGACGTCGGTTTCGCGGCGGAGCTCGCTCGAAACGTTGCTGAAAGCGATGCCTTCAACCCGGCAGCCGCGATTCTGAAGCGTTCTCACGACCTGAACGAAATCACCGTCGCCGGTGGCGAGCAGAACCCGGTCCAGCTTTTCAGACTGCAAGAGCGTGTCGACCGCCATCTCGAGGTCGGCGTTCGCTTTTGCATAGTCTTGTCCGGCCTCGTCTTTATACCACTTGACCGCCTTTTGGATGACCTTGTAGCCGAAGTCTCGGAGCGCGTTGTGGAAATTGTAAGCGTTATCGCGGTACTGCTGATCGGCCTGCGCCCTCGCGTAGTCGAAAGCGACGTATGCATTTAGCCGAACCGGGTCCGCACCGTCTCGCGTAGCGAATTCTCGAAGAACGTCGTAGCGCAGTCCGTACCCGCCGTTCCGCGCCATGTTCTCGACGTCCACGTAAACGCCGACCTTTGTGTTGCCGCCCATACTGAAGCTTTTGAACGAATCGTCATTCTCGTCGCCGTTCACCCGCCGATCCTCTCACACGAGTGTAAGCCAAAAGACACTTTGGGTTGACGACCCAGAGGAACTATCATGACACTTCCAGTGCCTCGAGCGTTACAGATCCTGGTGCGGCGCGACTCCGCCGCTTTCTTGGCCGAATGCATTGAGTTTCCGGTCGCATTCGAATCGGAATTCCTCGATGAAGCGGTGACCGGCGTGGAGCGGGAGATCCGCAAGTACTTGGAAGATCGCGACGCCTGGGAGCCGGAAGGCGTCGTCCTCTTTTTCTCCCTTTATTTCGGCCGTTTTGGGGGCGCCTGACGCTCCGACTCGCGCGGACGCAAGCGCTTGATGAGCCCCTCGATCGCCTCTTCCGGGGTCGTCTTTACGCCCTCCAGAGCCGGCAGATCGTTTTCCAGTGCGCCCAGCGTTTCTCGGGTTTTCCACCCTGTCGCTTCGTAAATCGCGAAGAGCCGGGGGTACATCCGCGTGTAGGTCGCCTCGAACGCCAAGCCGGCGTTATTGAACGCCGCGGGACACGCCGAGAACGCCTCGTTCACCTCGGCTCGGCCGCACTCATCGGCGAGCTCTTCGAGCGCCTCCCGTTTACGGCTAAGCGCTTGACGCCGCGAGACTTCGCCCGCGCGCCAGGCTTCGTAGAGGCGACTCAGCGAGTCGTGGCTGCGGTTGATGAGTCGGGACTTTTCGAGAAAGGCGACCGCCGCCGGGGCCGGCGCGTTCGGCCTCGCGCCCGCCGGGCGCGACTGCTCCCGCTCGACCAGGAAGCCGGCCAGCGTTGCGGCCGCCTCCTTGACCTGCGGCGGCAGCGCGCGGATGCCCGGCTGGTCATGAAAGTCCTCGTGCGCGACCACGAAGGCTCGGCGAGCCGGCGAAGCCGCGTCGAGCGCGGGCGTGACGGCCGCGGCGGAGCCAGCCAGCGCCTCGGGGGCGTAATAGAAGACGTCGTACTTGCGCTCGTCCACCGGGCATGCGCCGTCGCGGCCTTTCTTGAACCACAAACCCGAATAGTCGTCCGGGAGCCGCAACGGCTCGGTGTAGTAGCAATGCTCGAACGACTCGAGTCCGCTGCGTTGGAAGTTCGGCGTCGGTTCGAATCCCAATTCAGCCTCGATGCTTTGGACCTGGCGAACCGTCGACGGAGGAGGTCCGCTTACCTCCGCGACTCTTTGGGAGGCGCAGCCGGCGAGGAGCGCTGCGACGAGCGCCCTACTTGACCACACCGCGCTGCGACGTCTGAATGAAGGCGATGAGCTGTTCGACACTTTCGTCGATCTCCAACTCGGTTTGAATTCTTTCGAGAGCCTGCTCGGTGTTGAGTCCGGACTTGGTCAGGATGCGCACCGCGCGGTGCAGGGTTCGAATCCGCTCGGCGGCGAACCCGCGCCGTTCGAGGCCGACCTTGTTCACGCCGAAAGCCTTGGCCCCACGCTCGCTCACAACCATCGAGAAAGGCATCACATCTTGCGTGATGACGCTGTAGCCGCCGATATAGCAGTGCGCGCCGACACGGCAAAACTGGTGCACGCCGCACTGCGCCCCGACCACCGCGTAGTCTCCCACCATCACGTGCCCGCCCAAAGTGGCGCCGTGGGCCAGAATGCAGTGTGAGCCCACGCGGCAGTCGTGCGCGACGTGCGCGTAGGCTTGCAGCAGATTGTCGTCGCCGATCGCCGTGACCGCGCCGCCGCCCTCGGTGCCGCGATGGATCGTCACGAACTCGCGGATCCGATTGCGGTCGCCGATGATCGTCTCGGCTCGCTCGCCGTGATACTTGAGGTCCTGCGGAGACACCCCGACGGTCGAGTAGGGCTGGAAAACGTTGTCCGCGCCGATCATGGTCGGCCCCTCGATATAGACGTGCGCCAGCAGGCTCGTGCGGTCGCCGACGGTCACTTCGTCGTCGATGACGCAAAACGGGCCGATCTCGGCGGAACCGCTGACTTGCGCGCCGGGATGGACGATTGCCGAGGGGTGGACCGCCATATGCCTTTCGTCGATCAGGTGCGAGGGCGACTTACTTCGAGGGGCGGCCGCGGGTCACGGCCGAGCGGACGGGGCGCGGGCGAACGACTCAAAACTGGTGCGAACGGGGAGACTCGAACTCCCACGGGTTGCCCCACCAGAACCTAAATCTGGCGCGTCTGCCAATTCCGCCACGTTCGCTTGCGTTTCGTCCGAAGTATATCATCGGCTCGAGCGCCTTCTCCGGCCGGGAAAAGGCCTTGCCGACCGCCGTCCGCGAGTCGGCGAATCGCTTGTAGGCGCCAAAATCAAGAGACCGCCATGTTGGAATCGCTCGAAGGCAAAGTCATCCTCGTCACCGGTTCGGCGAAGCGCATCGGCCGCGCGATCGCATTGGAAGCCGCCCGTCGCGGCGCGCAGGTCGCCGTGCATTATCGCGGCTCGCGGCGGGAGGCCGAGCAGACGGCCAAGGAGGCCGGCGGAAGACTCTTCCAGGCGGACCTGGCCCAGGTTTCCGAGATCCGGAGGTTGTTCTCCGAAATCGCCGAGGCCTTCGACGGCCGTCTCGACGCTCTGGTCAATAACGCCGCCGTCTACCGCCGCATGCCGCTGCTCGACACCAGCGAACAACAGTGGGACGATCTGCTCGCCGCCAACCTCAAGGCATACTTTTTTTGCTGTCAACAGGCCGCCAAGCTCATGCTGCCCCGGGGCGCCGGCCGCATCGTCAACATCAGCTCGCTCGGCGGAATTCGGCCCTGGGCCGGCTACGCGCCCTACAACGCTTCCAAGGCCGGCGTGATCCACATGACGCGCGCCTTGGCGAAAGAGCTCGCGCCGCGAATTCAAGTGAATACCGTGGCGCCCGGCGTGATCGAGTTCGGCGACCCGATTCCGCCGGCCGTCGAGCGGCAGATCGACGCCACGCCGATGAAACGTGCCGGAACGGGCCAAGACATCGCCGACGCAGTGATGTACTTTCTCACCGCGTCGACCTACGTCACCGGCCAACTGCTGGCGGTCGACGGCGGCCTGATGAGTCACACCGGGATGGGAGGCCCGCCCGCAAACGAATGACGCCGTCGCACCGCCAGGCGCGCGAAGGGCGTCGTTCGGGCTAAGGTCTTTCGCCTAGGCGCATTCCCAGCTAGAAACCTAAGACCCTATCGGATACGCTTCGATTGTCGAGGCGTATTAAGGCGATGACCTTACTTTTATGGGGCGTGGCGGGCGCCGTTGCAATCGCCTTCGCGGCGCAGATCCTACCGAAACTGCTGCATCGGCTGCTTCACGAGCCGCCGCGCCTGACCGTCTTCAACGGCAAACGTCGAACCTACTGAGTGAGCTTGAAAAGGGTGGTGGCGCTACTCGGGGTCGAACCGAGACGAGCTAAGAGCTCGGCAGATTTTGAGTCTGCTGCGTCTGCCAATTCCGCCATAGCGCCACGCTTAGGAGAATAGCAGAGAACACGCCGATTCGGCGCCTCCCGGATATACTGGTGAGCTAACCGTCGGAGCCTTGGCGCGTCGGTATTTGAGTAACATGCCCGAATCGGAAATCACCGCCAAACCGGCCGGCTGGAAGAACACTGTCGGCTGGGTTTGCGCCGGCTTGATGGCTCTGTTGTGGCTGTCGGCCGGTCTTTGGAAGCTCAGCGCCATCGGCGACTTCCAAAACAAGCTCAATCAACTTCTCGTGCCCGCGGCGTTGACGCTGCCCGCGACGCTTATCGTGGCGATGGGCGAGGTGACGGCCGCCGTGATGCTGCTGCGTCCCGCATGGCGGCGGCTCGGCGGCCTATTGTCGACGGTCTTGCTGCTGGTCTTTATGGCCTATATGGCGATCAACTACACGGCGCTGCGCGGCGAGGACTGCACTTGCTTCCCGTGGCTCGAGAGGGCGGTCGGGCCGGCGTTCTTCTGGGGCGACGGCGCGATGGTGCTGGCCTCGCTCGTCGCGGCCTGGTTCGCGCCTCGCATCGGCGCGTTGCGGCAGGTGCGTTGGCTGCTCGTCGGTGTGCTTGGTTTGGCGGTCGTCGCGCTGGGCTACGACAAGTTCGGCCCCGAGCCGGGCGCCGAAGTTCCTCGAGAGATCGTCGTCGAGGGCCAGCCCTACGATCTGACTCACGGCAAGAAGTTCCTGTTCTTCTTCAACCCGACTTGTCTGCACTGTCTCGACGTCGGCGAAAAGCTGTCGAAGTACGAGTTTCAAGCCGACTTCATCGGCATCCCCACGCAGGACTACGACTTCTCCGAAGGCTTTCTGGGCGACGCCGGGCTAACAGGCAAGGTGAAGCTGTCTTCAGACCTCGACAAGCTCAAGGAAACTTTCCCGTTCACCGACGTCCCCTACGCGGCGGCGATCGGGGACGGCAGAGTATTGCATCGCTTCCCGATGATCGAGCTCGACGAGCCCATGATGGGCCAAAAGCTCCACGAGCTCGGGATCGTCAAGTAGCCCCGGCGATCGTTTTTGGGACGATTGAGCCGCGCTTAGAGCTTCGCGGGGCCGATTAGCGCTTAGCCTCGCCGCGACCGGCTCGGCTCTTCATGATTCAGGCCGTCGCCCTTGTATTCGGGCCGCGCCGGAGCTTGGTCGATGCGCCGCTCGGCTACCGGGTCCCACAGCATCGTCTTGCCTTCGCGGTAGCTGTCGACGCCGAGCTTGATCGCGGTCATGATCTTGTAAGCGAAGTCGGCGTTGCAGTTGGGCTTGGCGCGTGTCCGCATACAGTCGAGGAAGTTGTTGATGTGCTCCACACCCATGTCGTGGGGCTTGACCTCGACCCACATCTTTGAAGATCCCGTCTTCTCGATGAACTCATCCGCGAACTGCCATTCCGGCTCGACGACGACCGACATGCCCTCGAAGGTGAGCGTGCCCTTGTGGCCGTAGACAACCGGCTCCATGTGCTCGTTGCCTGCGGTGTTGGCCATCGAGCTGCCCAGAACGCAGCAACTGTCCGCGTACTCGACGGTCGACGTGTAGGTGTCGGGCACCTCGCGGTCCTTGTGCACATAGATGCCGCCCGAGCCGGTGACGCGCGTCGGAAATTCGATGCCCATCATCTGCCGCAACGGCGTCAGGCGGTGATAGAACAGGTCGGTGGCGATGCCGCCCGAGTAGTCCCAATATTTGCGCCAGCGGAAGTAGCGGTCGGCGTCGAACGGCCGCTGCGGCGCCGAGCCTAGAAAATCCTGCCAGCCGATGTCCTCGGCCGTGGCGCCTTCGTCGATCTCATAGTTCCACTCGCCCCAAATCGAGTTGCGCGAGTAGTTGGCTTGCGCCCACAGCGGCGCGCCGATCCAGCCTTCTTCGATCAGCTCGCGGCCCTTGTGGTGGCGCAGGTCCGAGGTGTGCTGACAGCCGACTTGCAGCACGCCGCCGGTTTCGGCGACCTTGCGCGCGACGGCCTTGGCTTCATCGATCGTGAGCGTGACGGGCTTCTCGAGATAGACGTCTTTGCCGGCGTCGAGCGCGGCGATCGCCATCGGCGCGTGCCAGTGGTCGGGCGTCGCGATGAAGACGCCGTCGACGTCGGAGCGAGCCAACAGGTCGTGAAAGTCGCGGTGCAGATCCTTCTTCGTCAGATGGGTCGCTTCCAGGGCGGCGTTGCTGCGCTTGGCGTAGATGTCGCTGATCGCCACGATCTTGACGTCGCCCTTCATCTCCATGCGTTCGTTGAGCGAACGGACGTGCGAGGATCCGCGTCCGCCGACGCCGATCATGCCCATGTTGATACGGTCGTTCGCGCCAAGCGTCCGCCGGGCGGACTGCGCGCTGAGGGGCCGGGCGGCGGAGGCTGCCGCGGCCGCCGCGGTGAGGAAAGTGCGTCGTGTGGTTCCGTCGTGAGCCATGGTCGGCAGTATAGCCCGCTCGGCAGCCGAATCCGCCGCTATTGTTATCCAGCTAGAGCGCCCGAAACGGTGATCGCCCCGGCTTAAAGCGGCTGAAAACGGACACCGCCGGTGGTCGTTATCGTACGTATCGCGTACTCGCGGACCGCAACAACTCTGTCTAATCAGTGTTTCTCGATGTGGAACGCGGACTGCAAACAATGTCCGCGCACAGGCGGCATGACATGAAGAGAAAATTTGGAATCGTGATTGTTGCGGCGTTGGCGGTGATGGCGACCGCAAACGCGCAGAGCCGGCGTGCCCGCGACGAGGTCAATGACGGACCGGCGCTCGGCGTCGCGCGCGTGAGCGTGGCGGACGGCGATGTGCGTCTGCAGCGGCCCTCCGGCGCCGACTTTCAGGCGCGGGCGAGCACGGCGTTGGTCTACGGCGACCGGCTCAAGACCGGCGACGACTCGAAAGCCGAAGTGCAGTTCGATGTCGGCAACTTCCTGCGGATGAGCTCGAACAGCGAGGTCAAGATCGAAGAGCTCGGCAACAAACGCTTCCAGTTCGAAGTGGTCCGCGGGCTGGTGAGCTTCAGCCAATTCCGCAATGCCGAGGCGGACGTTGAGATCACAACGCCGCAAACGACCGTCTACCCGCTCAAGCGCGGCGTCTACGTGGTCGAGGTTCGCGACGTGGGCCAGACCGACGTCACGGTCCGCGACGGCGCGGCGGACGTCGACACCGATCGCGGAACCCAAAAGGTAAAGGGCGGCATGATCTCGGTGCGCGGCCAGGATCGCGACGTCTCGGTGCGCATGGCCAAGGCCGAGCCGCGCGACTCGTTCGACGACTGGAACAAGCGCCGCGACAAGATCCTCGAGCCCGACGGCGGCCGCGGCGGCTGGTACGGCCCCTCTCTGTGGTGGGGCCCGTCCTTCGGTTACGGCTGGGGTTACCCGCCCGGATTCTACGGCGGCTACAGCACCATCTACGTGGGCGGCGGCGGACGCGCGGCCATGCGGGCGGACACCGCGGCGGCGGGCGCGGCCGGCGCTAGGCTAGAACTCGGCCGGTTTGAACTCAGCCGGTTTGAATTCAGCGGGCTTGAACTCGGCCGGCTTGAATTCGGCCGGCTTGTACTCGAGCAGAGACCGCCAGATCGAGCGATCCGCCGTCACGCATCGGGGTCGGTGGAGCGGCCGTGACTCGGACAACAAACGGGGATTCGGCCGACCCGTGCTCGGAGCCGATGCCCGAGCATTCGGTAAAGAAGCCTCCGATCCGGCGCACGGTCGGGTCATTCGCCGTGAGGTAAGCGGTCGCCGAGTGGACGACCGTCCCGTCTAGCGCGTCGACCAACTCTACGGTGACGCCGGCTGCGGCGGTCCCTAGATTCGCGATGCGAACGATGGGCGCGGCTTCAGCCGGCAAGTAGAGAGGTTGGCTGGTTGCGGTTCCCGCATCGTCGAAGGCTGCGAATCCGAACTGGACGCTGCGAAGATCACGGGCCGACAAGAAACGCCCGCCGTAGACGACCGGACCGGTGTTGGCGGCGGTCTTGGTTTCGCTCTGCGTGAACTCCACGAGCCGCTCGGCGCACTCGGTGGGATCTCCGTACGCTGCATTTTTCTCGAGATCGGCCGTGCGCGGATCGACTTGCAGAGATTCCCGCGTCACCGCGACCGCGGCGCCGCCGCCGGCCGGAATCGACGCAAAGCCGGAGTCGACCAGGTCGCCGGTCTTGGAGTTCCAGACGTTGACTTTTTTGATCGTGTACTCATACGGATTGAACATGCTGACGACGACGGCTTCGTTGCCGCAGATCGTGAGCGGGCCCGCCGTCCATTCGGGGCCTTGAGCGGCGCCCTGCGCGGCGAATGTAAGCGCCGCGGCGCTCAACAGAAGGGTGTTCAGTCGATTTCGAGGGGTCATCGTCTTGAGCTCCTTGGGGTGAGTGAGTACGCTCGTCGTTCGAAACAGCGACGAACCGCCGTGGAAACCCTCAAGGGCCGAAGGAATCTTCGAAGGCCTACGACTCCTTTTCTCCTTCATCGCCGGCGCCGGATTGCCGTGCTAGCATTCCATTTCCCGCCTGTTGATTCGGATCGACAGCGAAGGTCGTCCGGTGAAGGTCAAGGCGTTTCTCATGTCGGAACCTCCGCGCCGCGTTCCCGTCGATTCGGGGAGAGCCGGCATACGCGTACTGACGCTCGTCGTGTTGCTGTTCGCCCTGGCGGCGGCGCCCCTGCTTGCCGCCGACCCCTACGAAGACCTCGCCGGCGAGTTGCTGGCCGAGCTGGTAGGCATTCGCTCGAGCGCGGCCTATCCGCAAAACACCCTGGCGCTGCTTGACGGCGTGGCCGCGCGCCTGCGCGCCGAGGGTTTCGACAACGACCAGCTCACGCTTGTTCCCAACGACCAAGTCGCCTCGCTCGTCGTGCGCTATCCCGGGACGGGTCGACGCAAACCGCTGTTGATCCTGGCGCACGTAGACGTGGTCGACGCCGATCCGGCGTCCTGGAAGCAGGCTCCCTTCAAGCTCGCCGAGAGCGACGGCTACTACTATGGCCGCGGCACGCTCGACGACAAGGACGGCGTCGCGCTGGCCCTCACCACGTTGATTCGCTTCCAGCGCGAGGGGTACAAGCCGGACCGCGATCTCATCCTGCTGCTCACCGGCGACGAGGAGACGGCGATGGCCGGCGCGCAGACCGTCGCCGAGCAGCATCCGGAGCTGATCGACGCCGAACTGGCGTTGAACACCGACGCGGGCGGCGTCGAGCTGGACGAGCAGGGTCGGCCGTTGTCCGCGAAGATCCAGGTCAGCGAGAAGTTTTATCGCAGCTACCGACTCGAAGCGACCAACCGCGGCGGCCACAGCTCACTCCCGCGACCCGACAACGCGATCTATGAGTTGGCCGACGCCCTGCGGCGTTTGGCGGTCTATCGCTTCCCCGCGGAGGTGAGCGATGTCGTTCGGGCGCAGGTCGATGACGCGCTCGAGTCAGCCGACGGCGAGCGGGCCGAGTTGCTGCGCGGAGTCAAGGCCGGCGACCCGGAGTCCGTGCGCCGGCTGGCGGAGCGTGATCCGAACTTCAACGCCTCGATCCGAACCACGTGCGTGGCGACGATGCTCGAGGCCGGCGTCGCCGAAAATGCGCTGCCGCGCTCGGCGAAGGCGACGGTGAACTGCCGCATTCTGCCCGGTGTCGATCCGGCCGCCGTGCAGGCGACGTTGCGCGAGGTGATCGCGAACGACGCCATCTCCGTCACCGAGCTGCCGGCCGGGGGCCGCCCGAGCCCGCCCTCGCCGGTGCGCGACGACGTTTTCTCCGCCATCCGCGAGATCGGGACCGAATTGTGGGGGCCGATTCCGTTTTCCCCCACCCAATCAGCGGGCGCCACCGACGGCCTCTGGCTGCGGCGCGCCGGCACTCCCGTTTACGGGTTTTCCGCGATAGGCGTGGGGCCCGACGACCGCGGGCCCACGGCCTCGACGAGCGGATTCCGGTCGAGTCATTCCGCCAGGCCCTGCAATTCTGGCATTTGCTGCTCGTCAGAATGAGCAGCTAGGCCGCTGCTTCTTCCTCGTCGTCGGCGCCGCCGTTTTGCAGGAATTCCAGGAAGGCCTCGGCGGCGGCCGAGAGCCGCTTCTTGCGATTGAGCACGATGCCCACGGGCCGTACCAGCCCGCCGCCTTCGATCGATCGCGCGACCAACCGGCCGTCGGCGACTTCCTGATGCACCGTGCGCTCGGGGAGGATGCTGACGCCCTGGTTGATCGACAACGCCTCCTTGATCATCTGGATGTTGTCGAACTCGAGCGCCACTTCGCGCTGCACGCCGTTTTCGCGCAGAAACTTGTCGATGGCTGAGCGGATCGATAAGCCCGGGTCGAAGCTGATGAAGTCGTGACGGTTGAGCTCCGCGGTCGCGATCGGACCCTTCTTGGCAAGGGGATGGTCGCGGTGGCAGACGAACACCATGTTCTCGTTGCGCCACGGAATCGTGCGCAGGTCCTTCATCGACGTGGGGTAGCTGACCAGTCCGATGTCGGCGCGGTCTTCCTGCAGCGCGCGGTAAATCTTGTCGGGCCGCATGAACTCGAGGTGGATGTGCGTCTCGGGGAAGCGCCGCTGAAAACGCGCCTTGAACTGCGTCATCTCATACAGGCCGATCGAGTAGATCGACGCCACGTTCACCGATCCGCGCAAGACGGTCTTGAATGAGTCAAGCTGCGCCTCGGCCTGCTCGTAGCGCCGCACGATGTCGCGCGACGCTTCGAAAAAGATCTCCCCCGCCGCCGTCAGCTTCAGCGGACGGTTGGTGCGATCAACCAAATCGAGGCCGAGTTGTTTCTCGAGCGCCTTCAGCGTCTGGCTCACCGCCGATTGGCTGATGCGGTTCAGGTCCGCCGCGCGAGAAATGGACCGCGACTGCGCGATGTCGCGGAAAACTTTAAAGTGAGCAATAGTCACAACGGTACGGTATAAGCTTAGCTTATCACGCTGGAGCCTCGTCAGTGGCAGCCCATACAAGTGAAATTGCGGCCGTGGCAGACATGGCAGGTCGGCTTGTCGAGGTTGGCCTTGCCGGTCGAATGGCGGTCGACGAACTCGCGGGTGTGGTCGGCGGGCCGGAAGGTGAAGTCTTGCTGTTCGGAGTGGCACTGCTCGCACGAGAACGGCGCGTCCACCTTGTTGTGGCAGACCAGGCAGTCCGCCATCCGCGGCAGGTCGGCCTTGGCGTCGACCGCGTCGGATGCGTCGAGCCCGCGGTGGCAAGCGACGCAGGGGTTGTCGGTGTTGAGCTGGTCGCGGATGTCGGGCGGGTGGCCCAGGTACTTGCCCGAGTCGAGCGCAGCGGCGATCTTCGGCGCGGCGTTGCCCAGCGCCAGATGCTGCTCGTGGTTGAACCGGAACAGCCGCTTGGCCGCCTCGCGGTCGTGCAGCGGCGAAACGTCGATCTCCGGCGCGGTCTGACCGTTGTGGCATGCCAGGCACAACTCCGCCTTGGGAAGCAGGCTATCCGTCTCGGCTTGGCTGGTTGTCGCCGAGGAGTGGCAGAACGTGCAGGTCAGCCCGTTGGCGAGGTGCAGCTTGTGGGAGAACTCGAGATCCGCGGCGGCCGCCGACACGGCGAAAACGGCAAGCAGCAACACCCCCCTCGACAAAATCATCCCGTTCAGCTTATCGCGTAGCCGAACGAGCTATCGCGCGGCGATGAAGACCAGGCGGCGAGGCGGCGGCGTGAAGTCGCCGTAGGTCGGGCTGGTTTCGACGCGAAAGCCTGCTGACTCGAGCTGCCGAACTGCCTCGGCTTCCGAAAACACGCGGACGCGGTGGACTTCGTGCGACCGGCGGTACTTCTCGCCAACGCGGCGGAAGACCGTCTGGTCGCGGGTCAAGACCTTCGACTCCGCGTCTTCCGACACCTCGAACAGGATCGCCCAGTCCTCGCCGGTCCGGAAGTTGCGGTAGGCCATCGGCTCGCCGTCGACGAGCAGGTCGAAGACGAACAGCCCGCCGGGGCGCAACGCGGCGTGCACCGCTCCGAAAAGTTGAGCCAGCTCGGGCCGCTCGCCGTCCGGCGAGTAGTAGCAAAGCACCTCGCCCAGAGCGGTCGCCGCGTCGCACGCCGGTAGATCGAAATGCCGCACCCGCCCCATGTGGAGCTCCGCCTTTGGTGCGTTGCGGCGCGCCAGCTCGCGCATCGCCGGCGACTGGTCGACGCCGACGGCCGAGTAGCCGGCATCGCTGAGAACGCGCAGCCATATGCCGCTGCCGCTGCCGAGGTCGACGACCTTGCCTTTCGCTATGCCGGCGTTGCGCAGCAGCTTTAGCAGGCCCGGCGCGGCGCTCCGCGAGTAGTCGCCAAAGCCCTCGTGGTGCACGTAGGCGAGGTCTTCGTCATAAAAACCCACTTAGCTCGGCCTCCTCAAGAGACGACGATGTTCAGCAGCTTGTCGGGAATGACGATCACCTTGCGAACCGTCTTGCCGTCGAGGTGCCGCGCGACGTTGTCGTCCGCTCGCGCCGCTTGTTCAAGCGCGTCCTGCGTCGAACCCTTCGAAACCTTGATCTTGCCGCGCATCTTGCCGTTGACCTGCACGGGAATCTCGACCTCGTCCTCGTGCGCCAGTTCAGGGCGATAAATCGGCCAGGGCTGATCGAGCACCGGCCCTTGTTCGCCCAGATGTTCCCACAACTCTTCCGCCAGGTGCGGCGCGAACGGTTCCAGCAGCAACACGAGCTTGCGCACGACTTCAGCGGCGACGCCGGGCGACAGGTCGGCCTCGTGAGCGTAAATCTCGTTGGTCAGCTCCATCACGCCGGCGAGCGACGTGTTGAAGTGCCAGCGCGACTCGAAGTCCGCCGTCACCTTCTCGATCGTTTGGTGCAGCTTGCGCAGCACGGCCTGGTCGGCGACGCCGGCGGCCTCGGTCGACGGCGCGGCGTCCGAGTCGGCGTGCCGCGTGATCAGGCGATACACTCGCGCCAAAAAGCGCGACATGCCTTCGACCCCGGCGTCCTGCCAATCAAGGTCTCTGTCGGGCGGGGCGGCGAACAGCGAGAACGCGCGGGCCGTGTCGGAGCCGTACTTCTCGACCATCTCCTCGGGACTCACCGTGTTGCCGAGGCTCTTCGACATCTTGGCGCCGTCCTTGATCACCATGCCCTGCGTGAACAGGCGGCTGACCGGCTCGTCCCAATCGATCAAGCCGATGTCGCGCATGACCTTGCTCCAGAAGCGGCAGTAGATCAGGTGCAGCACGGCGTGCTCGACGCCGCCGATGTATTGGTCGATCGGGAACCATGCCGCGGCGGCGGCCGTCGCGAACGGCGCCTGGTCGTTGTGCGGGTCCGTGTAGCGGTAGAAGTACCACGAGGAGTCGACGAAAGTGTCCATCGTGTCGGCCTCGCGATGCGCTTCGCCGCCGCATTTCGGGCAGGCGACGTTGTAGAACTCGGGCACGGTCTTGAGCGGCGACTCCCCCACGCCGGTTAGCTCGGCGTTCGCCGGCAGCAGCACGGGCAGGTCCTTCTCGGGGACCGGCACGACGCCGCACTCGGCGCAGTGAATCATCGGGATCGGCGTGCCCCAGTAGCGCTGGCGCGAGACGCCCCAGTCGCGCAGCCGATACGTGATCGCGCCCTGGCCGAAACCTTTCTCCTCGGCGTAGGCGGTCATCTGTTTCTTGGCTTCGGCGCTGGGCAGACCGCTCCATTGGCCGCAGACTTCGGCGACGCCGTACTCGACGTAAGCCTCGGTCATGTCCTGCTCGCGCGGCAGCTCGCCCGCGAGCGGCTTGATGACCGGCTTCACCGCTATGCCGAACTTGCGGCAGAACTCGAAGTCGCGCTGGTCGTGCGCCGGCACCGCCATAATGGCGCCGGTGCCGTAGCCCCACAGCACGAAATTACCGACCCAGATCGGCGCCTTTTCGCCGCTGTAAGGATTGATCGCGTAGCGGCCGGTGAAAAAGCCGTCCTTGTCGAGATCGTCCACCTGTTTTTCTTTCTGGCCTTCGATCAGCGGCTGCGCTCTTTCGGTGAGGCCGAATTCGGCGACCCACGGATGTTGCGGCGCGAGGATCACGCAAGTCGCGCCGAAGATCGTGTCAACGCGCGTCGTGAAAACGCGCACCTTCTCGTCGCTCCCTTCGAGCGTGAAGTCGACTTCCGTGCCCTCCGACCGGCCGATCCAATTGCGCTGCATCGCGACGACGCGGTGGGGCCAGCCGTCCTCGATCTGCGCCAGGTCGTCGAGCAATTGGTCGGCGTATGCGGTCGTCTTGAGGAACCACTGCTCCAGGTCGCGCAGCTCGACTTCCGTATTCTCGTGTCGCCAGCAGCAGCCGTTGACCACCTGTTCGTTTGCGAGCACGGTGCCGCAGTCCGGGCACCAGTTCACCTGCGCCTTTTTGCGGAACGCCAGGTCCTTCTTCCACATCTGGATGAAGAACCACTGGTTCCAGCGGTAGAACTCAGGCTCGCAGGAAGAGATCTCGCGGCCCCAGTCGTAGCTGAACGAGAACATGCGCAGTTGGCGCTTCATGTTCGCGATGTTCGAGCGCGTCCACACGCCAGGGTCCTGCTTGTTCTTGATCGCCGCGTTTTCAGCCGGCAGGCCGAACGAATCCCAACCCATCGGGTGCAGCACGCGGAACCCCTGCATGCGCTTGTAGCGCGCCAGGGCGTCGCCGATGGCGTAGTTGCGCACGTGGCCCATGTGCAGCGAGCCGCTGGGGTAGGGCAGCATCTCGAGCACGTAATACTTCGGCTTCGAGGCGTCGGTCGAGGTCGTGTAGAGACCAGCCTCCTCCCAACGCTTTTGCCATTTGGGTTCGATTTCCTGCGGGTTGAATGCTTTTTCCGACATGTTGATTGGGGCCGGCGAGGGCCGTTTTCAGCGCGTGACGGGGCGAAGACCGGGCAACCCGTTGACGCTGACGAGATTCTTTTCCTGCTGGTAGGCCTTGACCTTCTCGCGACCGCGGGCGCGCGCGGAATCGTCCAAGTTCGAGCGGTCGCCCTCATAGCGGTACAGCGGCACGCCGAACCCGCAAGCGTTTGTGACGCGCTCGACGTGGAGAACGATGATCGAACGCTCGCCCGGGTGCGCGATAAAGCGCGGCCGCAGCGCCGTCCAGGCTTCGTCGCCCGGTTCGACCGCTTCGCCTCGGCCGTATAGCCGCAGAATGTTCGGCGGGCCTTCGAAGGAGCAAAACATCAGCGTCATCCGGCCGTTCTGGCGAACGTGCGCCAGCGTCTCGATGCCGCTGCCTGTCAAATCGAGGTACGCGACAGTCTGCGGGTCGATCACCGCGAAAGTGTCGAGACCCTTGGGAGACAGATTGATCAAGCCGTGGGCTTCGAGCGGCGCAGTCGCCGTGAAAAACATCCGCTGCCGGCCAATAAACTCGATGGCCTGGTCATCGAGCCGCTCGAGAGCTTTCCCCATGCACTCATTCTGGAACGAACGGGTTCGGTTAGGCCAGTTGGAACAATAGCTTCTCGCGCGTTATCTCCCCTTGCCGATCATTACCCGCACCTTCTCAACGCTTTCACGATGCGTGCCGTCTTCGCCGGGCGGAGTTTCGAAGATGAACGCCTTGTCGCGCAGCTTCCGGTGGTTGAAGATGCGCTCCATCGCCTCACGGCCGATATGCCCTTCGCCGATGCGCGCGTGGCGGTCGTGACGCGAGCCGAGCTTGGTCTTCGAGTCGTTGAAATGGATCACCTTCACGAGCTCGATGTCCAGGCCGCGGTCGATCTCGCCGAGGGTCTTCCGCAGGCCGGCGGCGGTCGAGACGTCGTATCCCGCGGCGTAGAGGTGGCAAGTGTCGAGGCAGTAGCCGACCGGCGCGGTTCGCTTGCGACGCAGAATCGCGCCCCGGATCGCATCCAGCTCTTCAAAAGTGCGCCCCAGGGACGCGCCGCCGCCGACGGTGTTCTCGAGCAACACTTCAAGCTTGCGCCAGCGCACGCCCTTGGTCGCGGCGGCGAAGGCGTCGCCCAACGCCCCGATGGCCTGGTCGCGGTTCTCGTGATTCTTGGCGCTGCCCGGGTGAATCACGAGATAGTCCGCCCCGATGGCCGCAGCGCGGTCGATCTCCTCGCGAAAGCCCGCGATCGACCGTGTCGCGATTCGCCTGGTCGGCCGCGGCCAAGTTCAGCAGGTAGCTGCCGTGGATGACCAGCGGCGTCAGGTCGTAGCGCCGGCGCGCGTCCTCGAGCTTGGCGATCTCGGCCGGGTCGAGCGGCGTCGTCCGCCACATTCGCGGGCTGTGCGAGAAGATCTGAAACGCCGAGCAGCCCAGCTCGCCGGCCTCGAGGGCTCCGTTCTCGAGCGAGCCTGCGATGGACGTGTGGGGGCCGAAACGGCGCTTCGGCGTGCGTCGAGATGCGCTCATCGGCCGCAGTCAGGGCGCTCGGGGGAGGCCCGGCTCTGGTCGGCTTCGTAGTCGATGACGGTGTCGACCACGCCGATCTCGACGCGGCGGTTCTTTTGGCGCGCCGCGTCGGAGGTTCCCTTGGCCCGCGGGTTCGACTCTCCGTAGCCGCGTACGTCGATGATCGGTTCAGAAAGGCCGGCCTTGACGAAGTATCGCTTCACGGCCTGGGCGCGTTGCTTGGAAAGCTGCTTGTTGTAGGCGGCCGGGCCTTGGTCGTCCGTGAAGCCGTCGATATAGAGGTGATAGCCGCGCGAGGCGAGCAGCACGCCCGCAATGCGGCTCAGCAGCTCCTTGTCCTGCTCGCGAATCGCCGCCTTGTCGAAGTCGAACTGCAAGGACTCTTCGCCGAGTTTCATCACCATCCCCAGCGGGGTGCGCTCGGTCTCGACGATGGCGCTGAGCGCCTTCTGCATGCGGTCGAGCTCGCGGCGCCGCGCCTCTCGGATCTGGTCGACTTCCGCCTGGCTGCGCTCGGAGTCGGCGACGGCTTGCCGCGATTCCGCTTTCGCCTGCTCAGCTTTTTCCCGCGCCAGCTCGCGCTCCCATTCGGCGCGATTGCGGGCGAGGTGCGTCTGCTCGGTCTGCTGGGCGGCGTCGCCGAGGCGGCTGTTCGCCTCTTCCACCTCTGCGGCCGTACGCCCGGCGCGCTGCTCGGCGCCTTCGAGCTGTTGCTCGAGCACTTGCTCATGCTCTTGCGAGGCGGCGAGCCGGTCTTCGAGGCGATTCACCCGGCGTGAGAGAAAAACGAGCACGCCGATGGCGACGACCAGCCCGGCGATGCCGCCGATCAGGGTCAGTCGCGAGGCGAGAGCGTTGCGGTCGTCGGCTGCCATGCCCGGTTTTATTGTGCCAGACGCGGCGCCGCCGCCCGCTCACCGCTCACGGTTCACCAATGCGGTACAGCGCCGAGTCGCTGCGCAGCAGGATCGCATCGCCGTCAACGCCCAGCGACGCGAGCGTTTGGCCCTCGACGCGGTTCACCGCCAGCCGTTCGAACTGCTTCGCCGCGCGCAGCACCGTCGTCGTGCCGCTTTCGTTGGTGAAGTAGATGCGGTCCCCGGCGGCGAGCGGCGACGCCGAAAACCCGCCGCCCAGCCGTTGGCGCCACCATTCCCGGCCGTTCTCGGCGTCGAAGCAAGCCGCGATGCCGTTGTCGCTCACCATGTACAGCTCGTCGCCGACCACGATCGGCGAAGGAGTCAGCGGGACGCCGCGATTCACGCTCCACACAACATGGGTGCGCGTGACGTCGCCGCTGCCGTCTGGGCGAACAGCGAACAAGATGGGGCCGTAGAAGCCGGTCGTCAGATACACCAGCCCATGCGCATAGACTGGACGCGGCACCACCGAGAAGCCCTCGTAGGTGATGCGCCACAACTCCTCGCCGCTGGCGGCGTCGTAGGAGACGGCCATGTCGCCGCCGGTCGAGACGACTTGCGCTCCTTTCTCTCCCCGGGGAACGACGAGAGGAGTCGAGAAGCTCATGCGCGAATTCTCTCGACTGGCTGTCCATGCCGTCTTGCCGCCGCGCTTATCGAGCGCCGCGACGAACTGGCGATCGATCCCGTCGCAGTTGAAGATCAGCAGATTCTCCCAGACCACCGGCGAGCCCCCCGTGCCGTGCCCGTGCCGGTAGGTATGCTCTTGATTGCGCCACAAGACCTGCCCCGAGAAATCGAGCGCCGCCGTCCCCTGCGCGCCGAAATGAACGTACACGCGGTCGTCTTCGAGGATCGCCGTGGGCGAAGCGTGGGAATTCTTCTCGTGGATGCCGGGAGCGGCTCCCAGATGGAAGACTTCAACATCGCGCGTGACCTCGCCGCTTTGGGCTTCAAAGGCGACGGCGCGAAGCGAACGGCCCGAATCGGTCGCGGTCGTCAGCCACACCGAGCCTTCCAGAACGACCGGTGACGACCAGCCGCGTCCGGGGACAGGGGTCTTCCACGTGACGTTCTGGGTTTCCGACCAAGACAGCGGGAGAGCGTCGGAAGTCGCCAGACCTTGCCCGCCCGGCCCTCGGAACTGCGGCCACTGGGCGAGGGCCGGCGAGGCGGCGAGTCCTAGGAATCCGCGGCGCGTCATAGGCGTCCCTATAGCGTACTTGACATGTCACGTTTCATCTCTGCAACAGTTAACGAGCACAGCCCCGGCGGTCACCGGGCGGTCTGCTTAAGTCGCTGAATCCAAACCATTTCTAATGTTATCTGCATGATAAAAAGCATCTATTGGACTTCGCTCGACACGCCGCCTAACGTATGAAGATGACGGAGAAAGCTCAGCAGCCCACGACGGAAACACCGGGAGCTCCGGGGCAGCCCCAAGAGGGCAGTTTTGAGTTCGACTTCTTGCACGAGATCGGCAGCCGTCTCGCCGCGACCGAACCGCTTCAGAAGGTTCTCAACCGAGTCGTCGAGTTTCTCCATGACGTCATCGGTCCGGATTCAACGTTCGTCTACGTCTTGGACACCGACCAGCTCGTGCTGCGTGCGAGCAAGCACCCGCATCCCGAGGCGCTCAACCACATCAAGCTCAAGATGGGCGAGGGCATCACCGGATGGGTGGCCGAACACCGCAAGCCGGTGGCCGTGGCTCGCAACGCGGCGAAGGATCCGCGATTCCTGGCGTTCACCGAGTTGCCGGAAGACCAATTCGAGGCGTTCCTTTCAGTTCCGCTGGTGAGCCGCGGCAAGCTGGTCGGCGTCATCAACATGCAACACCGCCTGCCGCACATGCACACGCGGCGCGAGATTGATTTCGTAACGACGGTCGGCTTCCTGGTCGGCTCCGAAATTGAGCTCGCGCGCCTCGACGAGCAGGTCGGCGAATTGCAGGACCAGCTCGAAACACGCAAGCTCGTCGAGCGAGCCAAGGGGCTGTTGCAACGGGATCTCGGCCTGACCGAGGAAGAAGCTTACCTGACTCTGCAGCGCCAAGCGCGCCAGCGCCGGCTGACGATGAAACAGGTGGCCGAAGCGATCGTCCTTTCCGACGACGTCAAGCGAGTTCGGGACGAATAGCGAACCCGCGTCGGCGACATCCGACCGCGACACGCCTCACATAGACCAAAGGCGAAGCGACCTTGCTCTCCGCCGCCATGCGGCTGGAGCGACAAGATTCTTTTAGGAACAGTGAGCGGCTGGAGGCCGCGGCGCTTACGGGTAAACGCTGCGGCCGGTGCGCTTTCCGAAGTCGTTGCGGATGGAATTCAGCAACGAACGATGGAAATTACAAAGTTTGCCGTCAGGGGCGGGATGTCCGCATTTGACGCAGACGCCGGGTCCGCCGCTGCCTTCGGCCGTATTCCCATTCACATTGTGGCGACCGCTGTTGCCGTCTACAACGCGGTTGGGATTCTTGCGCCGCTGCTTGTTTCCAAGCTTGCCTGATTTCCTGCGGTTTGCTTGATCTCGCATGTATGCTTAGCCAGTAATCACCTAGCTGTTAATCGGCTCGACTGCCACCCTTACCAGTTACAGCCGTACCGGGACGGACGCGAGCGCGTCCGGAAAACCGACGTGGTTCTCAAGATTTCAAGTTGAGGTCCGGCGGGAGAGGAGAACACAAGTTGCCGAACGCTGCACCTTGAGAATACACCAGGATTGCCGAAACTTCAAGAGGCCTTCCGGATGTTTTGTCTTCTCTCGATAGACGTTTTCGCCCCGCTCTTGGTTTCTCTCGACCCTCCGCTTTTAGGAGGACCGAGTGGCGCCCGGAAGGCGTTACGGAAAAATCGCAATTGCTTGCTAAAGTTAAGAACCGTATTTAGTTAACAGCAATATGCCTAGCTCGGAACTCGCCGCGGCCCCGCCGAAATCGCTGCTCGATCGCGCGTTGTCCATCTTCGCGGAGGTGCGGCCGCGGGAAGGCCTCACGGCCCTGCTGCTGGCCGCCAATGTTTTTCTGCTGCTCGGCTCGTACTACCTGCTCAAAACCGTTCGCGAGCCGCTGATTTTGACCCAAGGCGGCGCCGAGGTCAAAAGCTATGCGGCGGCCGGGCAGGCGGCGCTGCTGCTGCTGTTCGTGGGCGCCTATTCCCGATTCGCCGCCCGCACCGACAGGCTGCGGCTCATCACGGGCGTCACCTTATTTTTCATCTCGAATTTAGTGATTTTCTACGCGCTCGGAATGGCGGGCGTGCGCGTCGGCGTCGCGTTTTTCCTGTGGGTCGGGATGTTTAACGTCTTCATCGTGGCCCAATTCTGGGGCTTCGCGAACGACGTCTACACCGAGGAGCAAGGCAAGCGCCTTTTCCCGATCGTCGGCGTCGGCAGCTCGCTCGGCGCCTGGGTCGGGGCGCTGGCGGCCGAGGCCTTGTTCAAGCGGCTCGAGCCCGAGAGTGCGCCCTACACCATGATGCTCTTCGGCGCCGTCGGCCTGGCCGTGAGCATGGGGCTGACTTGGATGGCCGACCGCCGCGCTTCCGCCGGACCGCAAAGAACGGGCGGGGCGAAGGAAGAGAAAGCGCCCCTCGGCGGCGAGGGCGCCTTCAAGCTGATCTTTTCCCACCGCTACCTGTTCCTGATCGCGATGCTCGTGCTGCTGATCAATGTCGTCAACACGACCGGCGAGTTCCTGCTGGGCAAGCTGGTGACGACGCAGATCGCCGCCGAGACCGCCGACAAGGCCGAAATCGGAGCGCGCATCGGCGCTTTCTACGGCGACTTCTTCGGCTGGGTAAACCTCCTCGGTTTCCTGATTCAGGCTCTGCTCGTCTCGCGCATCTTCAAATGGATTGGCGTACGCGGCGCATTGTTCATCGTGCCGTTGATCGCATTGGGCGGCTACGGCCTGTTCGCTTTCGCGCCCGTGCTCGCCATCATACGACTGTCGAAGATTTTCGAGAACAGCGCCGACTACTCGGTGCAGAACACGGCGCGACAAGCGCTGTTCCTGCCCACGAGCCGGGAAGCCAAATACAAGGCCAAGGCCGCGATCGACTCGTTCTTCTGGCGTATCGGCGATATGGTGCAGGCCGGCATCGTCTTCGTCGGAGTCGAGTTGCTGTCGTTCGATCTGCGTGAGTTCGCTTTAGTAAATCTCGTGTTCACCGGGATTTGGATCTTCATCGTGTTCCTGGTGGTGCGCGAGAACAAGAAGATCTCGAAGGAGACCGGCCGTCCCACCGAGCCGGCCGCCGCCCAAGCCGCTTAGCCGAGCGCGCGATCACCTCCAGGTATTACAATGCTCCCCCGATGACCCGCCGAGAAGCCCTGCGCGGTTTCGGCGCCTTCGTGGCGTCGTCACCGCTGCTCGAGGCGCAATTCGCCAAGCGCGAGGATCACCGCCGCGCGCCGTCGCTCGACGAGATCGCCAACGTGCTCGAGTTCGAGCCGGTGGCCAAGGCCAAGATCCCGCAGGCCGCTTACGACTACGTCGCCGGCAGCGTCGAGGACGAAGTGTCGCTGCGGCGCAATCGCAAAGCCTTCGACTGGGTGCGCCTGTTGCCCAAGCGCATGGCGGGCGTGGCGCATGTCGACCTCTCGACTCAAATCCTCGGCCAGCCGATGAAGGCGCCGCTGCTGGTCGCGCCCACAGCCGGGCATCTCCAACTGCACCCCAGCGGCGAGATGGGCACGCATCGCGGCGCAACGGCGGCCGGCGTCACGATGGCCGTCAGCCACGTCTCGTCGCAGCCCTTCGCCGACGTCGCCAAGGCGGCGGACGGCCCGCTGTGGTCGCAGCTCTACATTCACCGCAACGTCGTCGGCGCGCAAGAGCGCGTGATTGCGGCAGAGGCGGCGGGCGCCAAGGCGATCGTGTGGACCGTTGACGGGCAGTTCCGGTCGCTGCGCGAACGCCTCGATCACAACGCCAACCTCAGCGAAGCAAGCTTGCAGCGCTCGCGCCGCGGCACGCCCGCTTCCCGCACGGGCCCCTACGGGCTGCGCTACGAGAGTCCCGATGAAACCTGGGAGTTTCTCCAAACGATTCGTTCTTGGACGAGCCTGCCCGTCTTGATCAAGGGCTTGCTCACGGCCGACGACGCGCTGCTGGCGATCGACGCCGGCGCTGACGCCATCGTCGTCTCGAACCATGGCGCGCGCTACGCCAGCAATGACCCAGCGACGATCGAAGTATTGCCCGAAATCGTCGACGCCGTCGGCGGACGCATCCCGATCTTGATCGACGGCGGCTTTCGGCGCGGTGAAGACATCTTGAAGGCGCTCGCGATCGGCGCCGATGCGGTACAGGTGGGGCGGCCGCCGCTGTGGGGCTTGGGCGCGTTCGGCGCGGCGGGAGTCGAGCGCGTGCTGACCCTGCTGCAAGCCGAGCTCGCCGCCGCGATGGCCTCCTGCGGCTGCGCAAAGCTCGCCGACATCAGCCGCCGTATCTTGTCGGTGTGAAGGATCTGCCTTAATGACGCGCCGTGAAGCGACTCTGATGTTCTGGAGTTGGGCGGCGTCGAGCCCGCTGCTGCGCGGGCAGTCGACGCCGGTTCGCGACTCGATGTACGGCCCCGAGCGCGTGCCGCCCGTCGACGGCATCGAGAACGCGCCCGAGTTCGAGGAGGCGGCGAAGCGACGCATCGCGCCCGACCTGTTCGCCCACATCGCCGCCGGCGTCGGCGATGAGCGGACGCTGCGCCGCAATCGCGAGTTCTTCGAGCGCATCACCATGCGGCCGCGCTTTCTGCGCGACGTCAGCGGCGTCAGCCTCGCCGCGGAGATTGCGGGCCTCCCGCTGAGCGCGCCTATCCTGGTCGGCCCGACGGCGCGCCATGCGCGTTTGAACCCCGAGGGCGAGGTCGCGACCGCTCGGGGCGCGGCGGCGGCCGAGACCGTCATGGTCGTCAGCGGTCGCAGCGACCGTACGTTCAAAGAGATCGCGGCGGCCAAGGCGTCCCTGTGGTCGCAGTCTTTGCCCGCCGACTCGGCGTCCCCGCCGGCCTCAGCCGCGGCGCTGGTGCTCACTGTCGACGCCCCGCATGGCCGAGTTTCGGATGAGGATATCCAAAACCGCTTCGAGCATGCGATCGAACGCAAGGGCGGCGGCGCCGTCGAACGCGCCGACTCCTGGGCCGCGCTCGACGCGCTCGTTGCGGCCGCCGGCGACCGGCCGGTATTCGTGAAAGGGCTGCTCGACGCCGACGAGGCCAAGCGCGCGGTCGCGGCCGGCGCCAAGGGCGTGGTCGTCTCGAACCACGGCGGGCGCTCGGTCGACGGCGTGCCGTCGGCGATCGAGATGCTGCCGGCCGTGCGCCAGGCTCTCGGGCCGCGGGCGACGATCCTTGTCGACGGCGGCTTTCGCCGCGGGTCCGACATTCTCAAGGGCCTGGCGATGGGCGCAAACGCCGTGCTGCTGGGGCGGCCCGTACTTTGGGCTCTAGGAGCTTACGGGGCTGACGGCGTGCAGCGTCTGCTCGAGTTGATGCGCGCCGAGCTAGCCCTCGAGATGGCCTTGACCGGCCAGGCGACCGTCGCCGAGATTTCCGACAAGCTGGTCCGGATTCACCGCTGGTGATCAGGAAACAACCGCGAAGCGTGAGCCGAGATAATCTTTCCAATACTTTCCGTCAGCCGATCCCCGGATTCCGCTCCGCCGCATCCGGGGCTGTTCGTTGCTCCGCCTTGCGGGCTCAACACGAGCATCTCGTTTTCACATATGACCGTGAAGGAGGGGTTCTTCGAGCAACGGCAGGTGTCACGATTCACCGCTCGCCGCTCACCGCCAAAAACCTCTCCCGCAACTCCGGCGTCGGAACCATGCACGCCTCCTTGCGCCCAAACCAGCGATAGCGGTTCCTCGCAACCCACTGGTAAACGGCGTCGCGCAAGAATCGCGGCACGATCCGGAACACGGCCAACAGCGGCCACAGTCCGCTCAGCCGCGAGGCGATGCGCAGAGCGGCCGTCGATTCGATCCACGCCTCGTCGCCCTCGATCAACACAATGCTGTCGAGCTCTTCGGCGGCCAACCCGGCGCGTGAGAGAAGGTCGCGAGCGACGTCGGACTGCAGCGGCGCGAAGCGGAAAATCCCTCCCGGATCGCGCTCGATGACAAAGTTCACCGAGCCGTTGCAGAGGTTGCAAACGCCGTCGAACAAGATGACTGCGGTGTCCGTCATCTATCCTTTGTCATCTATCCTCTATCGTAGCCGTCGAGAATCCTCCCCTATGCCCGCTCGACTCCCAGTTTTCCTCTCCAAGAAATGACTCTCGCCGAGCAGCTGCGGCGCTTGCTCCTCTGCGATCCGGCAATGAAGATCGCCGAGAGCCCGCAGTTTACCGACGAGCCGAAGATCGGCGTCTATTCAGCGCGGACATCCGACGGGCGAGCGGTCGGCCATGGCATCGACATGCGCAGGGAGTCGGCGCGCTTGAAGGCGGCGGCCGAAGCGCTCGAACGATCTTGTCTGGCAATGCCGCCCTCCGACGAGACGACGTGCCGCAAATCGTTCTGCAAATTCGGAGACGCCGCCGATCAGGTCGACCCAGCCGAGTTTGGGATCGATGACATCGAGCGAGCGAGAGCGACGCCTCGCCTGTGGGTTCGCGCGACGAGGTGCGCCGACAGCGCCGCGGCGCTGTTGCCGGCCGAGACGGTCTATCTCGGTCTCGCCGGCCGCACTGACGCGCCGATTCGCCGGGAATCCATCTCGACCGGAGCAGCGCTGGGCCTGGCCGGCGCCGGAGACGCCCTTCGGCGCGGTCTATTCGAGGTGATCGAGCGCGACGCCTTCATGGCCGCCTGGCTGGCAGCCCGCACTCCCTGCCGCATCGTGGGGCCCTTCGGCGATCTCGACGGTCTGTTTGGCGACTTGGCGCGCTACCGCCTCGAGACGCGAGTCTTCGATCTGGGCCGCGAGTTGGGTCCGCCGGCGGCGCTGGCGATCACGATCGACCGTTCTGGAGCGGGTCCGGCTGTCACCGCGGGAATCGCCGCGCGCGAAACCTACCGCGACGCGATCCGTTCGGCGCTCCTCGAATCCGTCGGGTGCCGCCGCGGCATTCGCTTCAAGATGGCGCGCGGCAAATGGCCGGAGGCCCAGCGCCGCGAGCTGATCGATTCCATCGAAACGCGCGCCGCGTTCTGGACGCCGCCGTCGAGCCTCGCGCTATTGCCGGATTGGGTCTTCGGCGGCGGCGCACGGCCCTACGCAGCCCTGGAGCATTTGCGCTGCGATGGTGCGCAGGCTCTCGCCGCCTTGGCCGCACGCGAGATCCCCGCTTATCACTGCGACTTGACCACGCCTGCGCTCGCGGCGAATGGCTTTGAAGTCGTTCGATTTGTCGTTCCGCGGTTGCACCCGCTGCATATCGCCGAGCGTGCGACGGTGCGCACGAGTTGGCGCGGTGAACTGAGCCCGCCGGCCGAGCTGCCGCCGCATCCGTTCATTTGAGCCGATGAAGCGACTCCGCAAATGGCTGACCGCGCGACTGGCCGATTTGAAGGCGGTCGCCTACTTGCCTCTCGTCGCGGCTGCGATTGTTTGGCGTCGCACGGCGCTGCGTCACACAACCGTAATCGCCATAACCGGGAGCGTCGGCAAGACCACGGCGCGAGACTGCCTGGCGGCGATTCTTTCAAGGCTGGGACCGACGATGAAGGCGCGCGGCTCCGCCAACGGCCGCAGGGGATTGCCTTGGACGATCCTCCGCGCGCGACCCTCGCACCGCTTCCTCGTACTCGAAGCGGGCATCCTCAAGCCCGGCCGTATGTGGCGCTCGGCGTTCATGATCCGCCCCGACATCGCCGTCATCACCGCCGTCAATTGGCAGCACGCGCGCAGCTTCGATTCTCTGGACCACATCGCATCCGAGAAGGCCAAGATGCTCGGCGGACTGTCTCGCAGCGGCCTCGCCGTGCTCAACGCCGACGACTCTCGAGTGGCGGCGATGAATCCAGGACAGGGACGCGGCAAGGTTACGTTCGGCCTGGGAGCGCAGGCGAACGTCCGCGGCGCCGTCGAAGAGTCCGCCTGGCCGCGCCGGCTCGCGCTGACCGTTTCCGATGAAAACGGCTCGGCTCTCATCCGGACGCAACTGATCGGGCCGCATTGGGCGACATCCGTGCTGGCCGCGGTCGCCGTCGCTCGCCGCCTCGGCGCGACGTGGGAGCAATGCGCGGACGGCTTGACGCATACGCCGCCGCACGTCGGCCGCCTCGACCCCGTCACGCTGCCGAGCGGCGCTGTTTTACTGCGTGACGAATACAACGGTTCGTGGGCGACGCTCGAACGAGCCCTGCAAGTGATGCAGCAAGCCTCGGCCGAGCGCAAGATCATTGCGCTCGGCCATATCCTCGATGCACCTCATCTGGGGGATGACCCGGTTCGAGAGATCGCGCGCCGCGTCGCGCGGGTCGCCGACCTCGTGTTGGTGTGGGGCTCGCACCGCGAACGTTTTCAATCGGCGCTGGCGGAAGAGCGCCCCGAGTTGCCGCTCCGCACCTTTGAAGCGCAAGCCGAATTGGCCGCCGCCCTGCGTAACGAGTCGAGGCCGGGCGACGTGATCTTGCTCAAAGGGTACTGGTTCGATCACTTGACCCGCGTCGTTTACGGCCAATTCGGAAGCGTCGCCTGCGGCCGATCGTACTGCGCCGTGACGTCCGTTTGCGACTCTTGCCCGAAACTCGGATTCACGCCCGACTCTGACGCCGACCCGCGACTTCTAGGGCAACTGGCGGCTTGGCGAGCAGCCCGCGCTCAACTCGAGCGGAGAACAAAACAAAGCCGCGTCGTTTCATGAAGGCATTGCGCCGCACGCGCGCGTTGGGCTACATTGGGCCAAACCTGAAGTGGAGGGCGCAATGAAATCGAAACTCTACAACCAAGCGGCGATCGAGAACGCCGCGTCCGTCTGCGAGCAAGACGCCGCTGATGCCATCGCCGCCGGCTGCACGATCGACACAGCGCCGCCCGTGGGCGACAGCAATTCCCTCGCCGCGGTCGAGAACGCGGTCGAAGTGTTGGACGACGAGGCGGCCGGAGACCTCGCTGCCGGTTGCACGCAAGACAACGTCAACGTCTAGCGGCCGACAACCCGACGAGTGAACCGACCGCGGCGGGCTGCACTCGGTCCGAGTAAAGTCCTCCCGAATTTGACCCTGGGCTCGCTCTCCGGCGAGCCCTTTCCATATCCGGAAGTGCGAAACTCTAACGCGTTGGCAGCCGCAACGACAGATGCCGCGCATTCGACGGTCCTGGCGGATCTCGAGTCGATCGGCTTGGCGGACAAAGGCGCGCGAGATCCCCTATTTCACCGACGAGCCCAAGTATCCCTCTTACTTTCATCCCACGCCGTCGAGCGGTCCCTACCGGAACAGCGGCCCCTACGGGCTGAGTTTGGCCCTCGCGAATGACTCCGCGCGTCTCAAGGCGCTGGCCGAGTTCTACGAGCGGCTTTGCCTCCACCACGCGCCCTACGACCCGGAACCTTCGCCGCGAAACGAAGGCGACGCCGACCCCGCGGCGTTTGCGCCGCGCGAGCGCCTGTCCGTCACCGGCATCCACGACGATAGCGACTGGATCGAGCGGTTGCGCCAAGCCCGATATCGCTGGATCTCGGCCGTAAGCCTCTCCGACGGCCGGACGACGAGAGTTCCCGCTCGAGTCGTGCTGCCGAATTTCGATCGCGGCGACGAGCCCGTGATCATCCCGAAGATCGGTTCGTCCGGCGCGGCGCTCGGACGCCGCGGCGACGGCGGCGCGGCGGCGCGCGGGTTGTTCGAGACGATCGAGCGCCATACCGCGCGCGGCTTTCGGATCGAATCAGTCACAGCGCAGCGGATCGTCGGCTTCCCCGACGGGCCGGCGCAAATTGCGGAGAATCTGCGGCGCTACCGCCTCGAGCCCTACGTCTTTCGCCTCGCTAGCGAGTTCGGTGTGCCGTGCGTCGCGGCTGCGCTCGCTGACCGCAGCGGCGTAGGTTCCGCGCTTTCGCTGGCGATGCGGGCCGCTCCCACGTGGGAGCGGGCGATCGAAGACGTCTTGCTCGAAGCGCTCGAGCGCCGCCGGCCGGCGCGCCTCGAACGCAGCCGCGGAGAGCCGGCCTATCCCGTCTATCCCTGGTCGACCCTCGAACGCCTCGAGCGAGCGCGGCCCGCGATTGACGCTGCGCCGACCATCCGGTTCTCCAACCTCGACGACGCCGAAGTGACCGCGGACGACCTGCTCGGCCGCCTTCGAGAGAACGGGCTCGATGTGCTCCAGGTCGACCTGACGCTGCCCGAAGTCGCCGCCGCCGGCTTCGAGGCGGTGAAGATCCTCATTCCGCAACTGGGTCCGATGCCGGCCTGAGAATAAGACATGCTCCCGGAGACCAAAGCCTTTCACGCCAAGACTCGGAATCAGCGCTTGCCGGAGGCGCCGGCCGCGAATCCGCCGGAGTCGCACACGCGCGTGTTCTATAAGGAGTACCCGCGTTTCGAGGCGATTGATTTGCCCGAGGTGACGGTTGACGCCGGTCTTGAGCGCCTTTGGGCTTCTCGCCGTTCGACGCGCCGATTTTCCGAAACGCCGCTGCCTCTTCGGGAGGTGGCGGCCGCCCTGCGCTCGTGTCGCATCGTCGACAGCGAACGCACCCCGGAGCGGCGGACCTACCCTTCCGCCGGCGCCCGCTTTCCCATCGAAATCTACGTGGCGGCCTTTCGGGTCGAAAGCCTCGAGCAGGGCCTGTACCACTACAAGGTGCGCACCAACGAGCTCGAGACCCTGTGGCCGGCCGATCTCGATTCACTCGGCCAATCAATCTACTCGCCCTTCGTCCAGAACCCGCCGGTCGCGCTCATCTTGACCTCGGTGCTGTCGCGCGCCGAGGTCAAGTACGGCCACAAGGGCTATAACTTCTCGTTGCTCGAAGCCGGCTACATGGCGCAGAACATCCAGCTCGCCTGCGAGTCGCGCGGGCTGGGCTCATGCGGCGTAGGCGGCTACGTCGACGATGAGATCGCGCGGTTGCTCGATCTCACCGAAGACGAATTGCCGCTCTACGTAATCGCACTCGGTCGTCCCGGCTGACCGCTAGGCGATTTTTAACGCGTATGCGTGCGGCTGCGCGGCTCCGCTCGGCAGCTCGACGGTCAGCTTGCCGTCCGCCGCGGTGTGCTTCAGCTCGCCGCCGCCCAGCAGCGAAACCTTGGCGCCGGCGCCGGGTGCGTCGTTGATCGTCACCGAACCGCCCTTGAGGTCGGCCAGCACCACGGCGTAGACCGCGCCGTCCTTGCTGGTGAAGCGCACGTCTGTGCCGTCGGATGTCTGGCCCTCCGCGCGCTCCCACGGCTTGGTGTCGAAGATCGCCTCGCCGTTGACGCCCAGCCACTCGCCCAGCGTCTTCAAACGCGCCAACTGCAACTCGGCGATCGAGCCGTCGGCCTTGGGTCCGACGTTGAGCAGCAGATTGCCGTTCTTGCTGACGATGTCGGTCAGCAGGTGGATCAGCTCGTCCTCGCCGATGATTTGCTTCTCCGTTTCAACCTGGTTATAGCCGAACGAGTAGCCCAGGCCGCGGCACGACTCCCACTTGTAATCGGTGATCTCGTCCATCTTGGCGTACTCCGGCGTGACGAAATCGTGATGCCGCGGCGGGTCGCCTTCGATGCCGGTCTCGAAGCGGTTGTTCATCAAGCCGTCGGGGAAGCGGTTGTAGTAATCGGCGATGATCTCGGCCAAGTGCGCCTGCTTGGGATAGCCGATGTCGTTCCACAACACGATCGGTTCGTACTTGGCGATCAGCTCGCGCCAATGCGCGTCCGCGTAATTCGCGAACTCTTCGGTGTGGTTGATCGTGCTGCGCACCTGCTCGCGCGTCTCGATCGGCGTCGGGTTGAAGCTCCAGTCCAGCCCTCCCGAGTAGTACAAGCCCATCTTCATGCCGGCGTTGTGCACCGCCTTGGTCAGGTCGCCGACGATGTCGCGCGACGCGTGCTGCTTCTCGGGCGGCAGGTGCGGATTGTTCACCTCGCTCGGCCACAGCGTGAAGCCGTCGTGGTGCTTGCTGGTCAGCACGACGTAGCGCGCGCCCGTATCTGCGAATACGCCCGCCATCGTCGCCGGGTCCCACGACTGCACCGCTTCGTTGAACGTCGGGACGAAGTCCATGTAGCCGAAATCCTTGCCGTAGGTCTCGTAGTGGTGCTTCTGCGTCGGCGAGCCGTCGATCCGCAGCGAGTTCAGATACCACTCCGCGTACGGGTTGTTCTTGAACCACACATTCCAGTCGATCTTGCCGAGCTCGCCCACCGGCGTCGCCCAAGCCGGCACCGAGTAGAGGCCCCAGTGGACGAAGATGCCCAGCTTGGCGTCGTTGAACCAAGGCGGCGCGATATGCGCTTGCAAGGATTCCCAATTCGGCTGGTATTTCGCCTCCGCGGTTTGCTCGGGCGCGGGTCCGCCGCCGCAAGCGGTGAGGGACGCCATAACGGTCATCCCCATAAAGTCACGTCGATTCAAGCTGTATGGCATGTTGATTGCCTCCTAATCGGGGAAGGGCCGAGTCTGCTCGGCTTCCAAAAACTCCGGGTTCTCCCGCCGCAAGCGCAGCGATTCGCGCTTCTCCGCGGCGGCCTTTTTCAGATCTTTTTGTCGGAAATAAATCTGCGAGAGCAGCAGATGCGGCTGCGGATGCCGCGGCTCCTGCTCGACCGCTTTATTGAGCTCGGCCACGGCGGCGTCAAGCTCGTCGGCGCCCATCAGCGCCCGCCCCAGCCGCACGCGCGCCGGAATGTAGTCCGGGCGGATCTCGATCGCCCGCCGCAGCAGCGGCTCGGCTTCATCGTAGCGTGCTTGATTCACGAGCCAGTCGCCGTAGTAGAAGAACGGCTCCTCGTAGTTCGGGTCGAGCTCCATCGCCTTCTTGATGCGCGGCAAAGCTTTGTCGTATTCGCCCGCCTTGAGAAGATGCCAGCCGTACTCGAACTGCGCGCGCGCCGAATCAGGAAAGCGCCCCGCCGCCAGCCTCGCAACTTCCTCTCCCTTGGCAAGCTCTCCGGCCTGGCGGTAAGCCGTGATCGCCAAAAAGTACAGCGCCGGGTTCGTCGGGTTGAGCCGCATCGCCCGCTCGGCGATCTCGGCGGCTTCGAGGTGGTACCGCCCCAACCCGTACTCGACCGCCATCACCTGCATCAGCTTGATCTGGTTCGGTTGCAATTGCAGGGCCTCGCGCCACGCCCGCAAGGCCTCTTCATGCTTGCCCTGCTTCGAGCGCGCCAATCCGAGCAGGTAGCGCGAGTTGAAGTCCTGCGAGTCGGCCTTGGCGGCCTTCTCGAGATAGCCCTCACCTTCAGCGAAACGCCCCTGCTGCAGGTTCATCAGCCCCAAGTTGAACAGGGCGGGGAAGAAGTGCGCGTTGAGCTCGAGCGCCTGCTTCCACAACTTCTCGGCCTCGGCGGTGCGCTTCTGCTGCGCCAGTTCGAGCGCCTGATCCGACAGCGCCGTCGGGTCGGCGGACGTACCGAGCGTCGCTAGCGCCAGGGTCAGCGCCAAAAGCCTCACCGCGCCCCCTGAGCCTTGACCTTGCCGCCGCCTTCGACGAGCAGCACTTCACGGTCCGCCGCGGCGCCGGGAAACTCTTCCGTCTCGCCGTTGGGCCACTCGACCGTGACGGCATCGGCTCGCTCCGCCGCGCCCAGGCCGAAATGCGCCCGCAGATCGCTGTGCGAGACGTAGCTGTCTTGGCTGAGCACCGCCCGCGCCTGCGTCGCGCCGCCCGCCTTCACGCGAATGACTGCGCCGACGGCGTCGCGGTTCGACTTGACGCCGCGCAGCTTCACCCGCAGCCAGTGATTGGTCGACTTGAGGTCGTTGCGGAACAGCGACACCTGGTCGCTCATGTTCATCACCAGCACATCGATGTCGCCGTCGTTGTCGATGTCGCCGAACGCCGCGCCGCGGCTCGAGCGTTTCTCTTCCAAGCCCGGCCCGGCGAGATCCGTAACTTGCTCGAAACGTCCGCTGCCGAGGTTGCGGTAGACCACTCCCGGCTGGCGGAAGCGTTCGTTGATCTTCGTCTGCTCGTCGAGTTCCGGATACACGTGGCCGTCGACTTGAAACACATCCTGCCGCCCGTCGTTGTCGAGGTCGATCAAATTGACGCCCCAGCCGACGAATTGCGGATTTACGCCCAGTCCGGCCCGGATCACCGTGTCTTCGAAGATGCCGTCGCCGAGGTTGTGGTAGACGTTCGGGTAGTCGCCGGCGAAGTTCGTCTTGATGATATCGAGCAGGCCGTCACTGTCGAAGTCGCCGACGCCCAGGCCCATGCCGCCCTGCTCGTAGCCGTGCTCGTTGTAGGCCAGGCCGGTTTCGGTCGCGAAGTCGGTGAACGTGCCGTCGCCGTTGTTGACGAAGAACAGATTCGGCGTCGAATCGCAGGCGATGTAGATGTCCGGCCAGCCGTCGCCGGTGAAGTCGGTCGCCGCGGCCGTGAAGGCGTAGTAGCCCTTGACGGTCCGCACGCCCGCGGCCTCGCTGATGTCCTCGAACGTACCGTCGCCCTTGTTGCGGTAAAGCGTCACGCCGCCGTAAGGCAGCCCCCGCGGCCCGCAAAACACCGGCATACCCTTCCATTGGCAGGTCGACGAGGCGCCCGCCTTGGGCGTTGTCTTCGGGTCGAATTGCTGGTATTGCGTCGTCAGCAGGTCGAGGTCGCCGTCGCGGTCGATGTCCACGAAGGCGCACCCGGTCGTCCACTCGTCTGGCCGCCCGGCGACGCCCGTCTTGGCCGCGACCTCCGTGAAGCCGCCCTTGCCGGTGTTGCGGTAGAGCGCGTTCGGTCCCCAGTACCCGACGTAGAGATCCGTCGAGCCGTCGTTGTCGTAGTCGCCCGCGCAGACGCCGGTTCCCCAGCCTGCCTTGCCGATGCCCGTCTTCGCGGTGACGTCTTCGAACTTGCCCCCGCCGGCGTTGCGGAACAGCTTGCTGGTTGCTTTCGCCGCCGCCTCGCCGAACTTCGAGCCGTTGACCAGGAACGCATCGAGCAGGCCGTCCGAGTCGTAGTCCACCAGAGCCACGCCCGAGCCGTTGACCTCCATGATGAACTGCTTCGACTTCTCGTCTCCGTAAGTGAAATGCATATCGAGCCCGGCTTCGGACGCGATATCGACAAACTTGGCGTCGAACGGTTTTCCCGAACGCTTCTCGGCGGCCACCGGGGTCGCGTTGCGCGTCGCCTGTCCTTGGGCGGCCAGGGGACCATACGATCCGGCGAGCGCCGCAAGCGATGAAAGAATCGCCATCGTCGCAACGTGAGAGTAGAACAGCTTCATGCAGTCGGCTAGGGCATCTTAGCAGAGCGCCGCCGCCGCGCCCCCGCATGCGCAAACCCCTCGAATTCGGCGCCGAAGATCCCAAATCTGAGCGATTGTTAGCGCTAACGCAATCGCCTACCTTGATTAGAAGTCCGGTTTAGGTCTTTACCGGAGGAGATCACCAATTATGCAATCTACGCTTTTCAAGGGCGTAGCGACGCTGGCCTTGCTGCTCGCGCTCGCCGCCCCTGGACTTCGCGCCCAAACTGCGGCCACCATCGTCGGCGATGTCACCGACCCCAGCGGCGCCGCGGTTCCGGGCGTCACCGTCAAGGTGACCAGTGAGAACACGGGAGCCGAGCGCACCGTCGAAACCAACGAGGCGGGTCAGTACCGCGTCACGCCGCTCAATCCCGGCAACTATCGCATCCAAGTGGAGAGCGAAGGCTTCAAATCGCAGGTCCGTTCGGGAGTCGTACTCCAAGTCTCCGCGGTCCTCGAAGTGGATTTCGCGCTCGAAATTGGCCAGGTGACCGAGACCGTCGAGGTCACCGGCGCGGCCCCCATCATGCAGACCGAAGAAGCTTCGGTCGGCAACGTCGTGACGAGCCAAGACCTCCAGACGTTGCCCGTCAACCAGCGCAACTACACTCGGCTGATCCTGCTCTCGCCCGGCACCGCTTCGGTCACCCACAGCCAGTCGCGCGGCACCGGCGAGTCTGGCACCGCGCTCTACTCGGTCAACGGCGGCCGCCCGCAGGACAACAACTACACGCTCGACGGCTTCGACTCCAACATGCAGATGATGAACTCGCCCGGCATCTCGCCGCCGATGGACGCGCTGCAAGAGTTCAAGGTCGCCACCAACACCGGCTCCGAGTTCGGCCGCTCCATGGGCGCCAACGTCTCGATGGTCATCAAGTCCGGCACCAACGAGTTGCACGGGACGGTCTACGAATACCTGCGCAACAGCGCGTTCGACGCAAACGAGTTCTTCGCGAACCGCAACGGCCTCGGCAAGACGCCGTTCCGCTTGAACCAGTACGGCGTCGCAATCGGCGGCCCGATCCCCAAGATCAGCAACAAGATGTTCTGGTTTGTGAGTTGGGAAGGCTTCCGCCGCCGCCGCGGCAGCACGCAGAACGGCAGCGTCCCGACTCAGGCCTTCCGCAACGGCGATTTCTCGGCTCTGTCGACCACGATCCACGATCCGTTCACCGGCGATCCGTTCGCCAACAACATCCTTCCGCAGGCCCGCATCAACCCCGCCATCCCGACGGCGACCGCGTTGACCACGCCGCTGCCGAATCGCCCGGGCCTGACGCAAAACTACCTCGACAACCAAAGCCAAGCCAACAACCGCGACGGCATCCACTGGCGCTATGACTACAACATGAACGAGAAGAACACCTTCTTCTTCCGTTTCAGTTATCAGAACGCCGATTTGATCAGCCCTGACTTTCGGCCCAATTTCCTCGGCAACAGCGAGTACGACGTCGTGAATTACGGCGGCGCCTGGACGCACATCTTCAGCCCCACGTCGACGCTCGAGGTCGGCTTCGGCACCAATCAGCCGAACAATCCCGGCTTGACGTCCAAGCCGTTCACTCGCGCCGATTACCTCAGCCAAACCGGCCTGCAGATGTACCAGACCGAAGTCTTCGGCGATCCGCTGGTCAACATCAGCTTCGGCGACTACGGCTTGCCGGGCGCCGGCGGCGGTTCGCAGGGCGACAACATCTGGCAGACGCGCGCCAACTTCAACTTGATCAAGGGCCGGCACTCGATCATGATCGGCGGCCAATATCAGCACCGTCAGTTCTACACGAACACGTCCAACCCGATGAACGGCGACGCCAGCTTCAACGGCCAGCTCTCGGGCTTCCCGATGGCCGACGCCTGGCTCGGGTTCCCGACCGAGATCCGCCGCGGGCAAGGCAACACGCTCACCGACGGCATCGGCCACTTCCTCACCGGTCACGTCCAAGACGCTTGGCGCGTCAACTCGAAGCTGACCGTCAACCTGGGCTTGATGTACCAGTTCGGCAGCCGGCCGTACGACTCCACCGACCGTCTCGGCAACCTCTGGGTGCGCCGCGACGAAGCGACCGGAGACTACTTCGCCACGCTGATGTGGGCGACGACCAATCCCGAGTTGGCCCCGCCCGACGGCTACATGCCCTCTCCCGATTCCGCTTTTGAGAAGGGACGGCCCGCCAATCAGCAGGGTTGGGGCCGCGCCCTCGTGGGGTCGGACTACAACGACTTCGCGCCGCGCGCCGGCATCGCCTACAAGATCAACGACAAGACGGTCTTCCGCACCGGCTTCGGCGTCTACTACAACTCCACGTTCGTGCAAGAGTTGCAGGACATGCGCAAGTTCTGGCCCTTCACCGTGCAACAGGTGTTCAGCCCGAACCGCGGCGCGGTGCCTGACTTCTCGGTCACCGACGCCGGACCGTCGTTCGAGTCCACCGCCGCCATCGGCGGCTGGCCGCAAAGCCCCGACAACCGTTCGCCGTACGCCATGCAGTGGAACATGTTCATCCAGCGCGAGCTGCAGGATGACCTGACCCTCGACATCGGCTACGTCGGTTCGTCGAGCAAGAAGCAGATCGGCTACTCGCCCTTCAACGCGGCGCTGAGCCCCGGCCCCGGCCCGATCGATCCCCGTCGTCTGTTGCCGTTCTTCGGCGATCTCGACGGCGGCTCGAACCAATACAACGGCAGCTACAACGCACTGCAAGTCAAGTTGAACAAGCGCTACTCCAACGGCTTGCAGTTCAACATGAACTACACCTGGCAGAAGTCGCTTGACGGTCAATCGTCGCTCGCTGAGAGCTCGAAGACGCAAGATCCGTTCAATCGCCGCAACGACTACAGCCGCTCGAGCTGGGACATCAACCACGTGTTCGTCTTCGCTTACGTCTACGAGTTGCCCTTCGGCAAGGGCCGGCAATTCGGCGGCGGCATGAGCGGGGCTGCCGACTTCATCCTCGGCGGCTGGTCTCTGGAGGGCATCACGCGGCTCGAGAGCGGTCCGCCGGTGCTGGTTACGGTCGGCAGGGATTTGGCCAACATCGGTCGCTCCTACCTGCGTCCGAACCGCCTCGGCGATCCCAATACCGGCGCCAGGACCATCGACAGTTGGTTCAACGCTGACGCCTTCGCAACCCCGGCGCCTTACACCTTCGGCACCGCGGCGCCTTACATCACCAACTCCGACGGCATCGTCGCTCTCGACATCGCGATTCAAAAGAAGTTTGCGATCAACGAGCGCAACGCCATCGAGTTCCGTACGGAGTTCTTCAACTTCCCGAACTCGGTGAGCTTCAACGACCCGCAAGGCAACATGAACAACGGCACCTACAACAAGGTCACCAGCACTCGTAGCGATCCGCGTCAGATCCAATTCGGACTGCGCTGGCGCTTCTAGCGCTGACAGGCCGGGCGACCGGCTCACTAAACCCCTTCACCGCCGCCCCGGAGACGACCTCTCCGGGGCGGCTTTTCGTTGGTATCCACTACTTGGGCTATAGAAGCGCTAGTTGACAGGACTAGCTTGTTTAGGCTAACTTCAAACGCGGCTATGTACTAGCCGAAGTCTGTTAGCGCGATTCATGTTAGCGCTAACTAAAAGAATCCGCCGCAGCGGTTTGGTTCGCTCCGGCGGTTTAGTCTCAACCAGAAGTTTGAGCAGGGGTTACAAAAGCTTATGAATTCTGCGATGAAACGGACGTTCTGCGTCCTCTCCGTCACAGCCATGGCGCTGTTGACGCCGTTCCTCGCCAGCGCACAAACCGCCGCCACGATCGTGGGCGACGTCACCGACCCGAGCGGCGCCGCCGTTCCGGGCGTCTCTGTCACAGTCACCAACGACAACACCAACGCCGAACGCAAGGTCACCACCAACGAAGCGGGGCAATATCGCGTCACGCCGCTCAACCCGGGCACGTACTCGGTGCGCGCCGAAAGCGAAGGCTTCACGTCGCAGGTCCGCTCCGGCGTGATCTTGCAGGTTTCCGCCGTCCTCGAGCTCGACTTTCAGCTCGAGCTCGGCCAAGTCACCGAAACCATCGAGGTCACCGGCGCCGCGCCCGTCATGCAAACCGAGGAAGCCTCGGTCGGCAACGTCGTCACCAGCCAAGATCTCCAGCGGCTGCCCGGTCAACCAGCGCAACTACACGCGCTTGATCCTGCTGTCGGCCGGCACCAGTTCCGTCCGCCACAGCCAATCGCGCGGCACCGGCGAGTCCGGTACGCAGCTCTATTCGGTCAACGGCGGCCGCCCGCAAGACAACAACTACACGCTCGACGGCTTCGACTCCAACATGCAGATGATGAACTCGCCCGGCATCTCGCCGCCGATGGACGCGCTGCAAGAGTTCAAGGTCGCCACCAACACCGACTCCGAGTTCGGCCGCTCCATGGGCGCCAACGTCTCGATGGTCATCAAGTCCGGCACCAGCGAAGTGCACGGCACCGTTTACGAATACTTGCGCAACAGCGCCTTTGACGCGAATGAGTTCTTCGCCAACCGCAACGGTCTTGGCAAGACCCCCTTCCGCCTCAACCAATACGGCGTCGCAATCGGCGGGCCGCTCCCGATCATGAAGAACAAGATGTTCTGGTTCGCGAGCTGGGAAGGCTTCCGCCGCCGCCGCGGCAGCACGCAGAACGGCAGCGTCCCGACCCAGGACTTCCGCAACGGCGACTTCTCGGCTGTGTCGACGACGATCACCGATCCGTTCACCGGCGATCCGTTCGCCAACAACATTCTTCCGCAAGCGCGCATCAACCCCGCCATTCCGACGGCGACTGCGTTGACCACGCCGCTGCCGAATCGCCCCGGCTTGACGCAAAACTACCTCGACAACAAGAGCCAAGCCAACAACCGTGACGTCATCAACTGGCGCTACGACTACAACATGAACGAGACGAACACCTTCTTCTTCCGTTTCAGTTGGCAGAACGCCGATTTGCTCAGCCCCGACTTTCGGCCCAATTTCATCGGCAGCAGCGAGTACGACGTCGCCAACTACGGCGGCGCCTGGACGCACATCTTCAGCCCCACGTCGACGCTCGAAGTCGGCTTCGGCACCAACCAGCCGAACAATCCGGGCTTGACGTCCAAGCCGTTCACTCGCGCCGATTACCTCAGCCAAACCGGCCTGCAGATGTACCAGACCGAAGTCTTCGGCGATCCGCTGGTCAACATCAGCTTCGGCGACTACGGCTTGCCGGGCGCCGGCGGCGGTTCGACGGGCGACAACGTCTGGCAGACGCGCGCCAACTTCAACTTGATCAAGGGCCGGCACTCGATCATGATCGGCGGACAATACCACCACCGTCAGTTCTACACGAACACGTCCAACCCGATGAACGGCGACGCCAGCTTCAACGGCCAGCTCTCGGGCTTCCCGATGGCCGACGCCTGGCTCGGGTTCCCGACCGAGATCCGCCGCGGGCAAGGCAACACGCTCACCGACGGCATCGGGCACTTCATCACCGCTCACGTCCAAGACGATTGGCGCGCCAGCTCCAAGCTGACCGTCAACCTGGGCTTGATGTACCAGTTCGGCAGCCGGCCGTACGACTCGACCGACCGTCTCGGCAACCTCTGGGTCCGCCGCGACGAAGCGACCGGCGACTACTACGGCACTCTGATGTGGGCGACGACCAACCCCGAGTTGGCCCCGCCCGACGGCTACATGCCCTCTCCCGATTCCGCTTTTGAGAAGGGACGGCCCGCCAACCAGGCCGGTTGGGGCCGCGCTCTGGTCGGGTCGGACTACAACGACTTCGCGCCGCGCGCCGGCATCGCCTACAAGGTCAACGACAAGACGGTCTTCCGCACCGGCTTCGGCGTCTACTACAACTCCACGTTCGTGCAGGAGTTGCAAGATATGCGCAAGTTCTGGCCCTTCACCGTGCAACAGGTGTTCAGCCCGAACCGCGGCGCAGTGCCTGACTTCTCGGTCACCGACGCGGGGCCGTCATTCGAATCCACCGCCGCCATCGGCGGCTGGCCGCAAAGCCCCGACAACCGCTCCCCGTACGCCATGCAGTGGAACATGTTCATCCAGCGCGAGCTGCAGGATGACCTGACCCTCGACATCGGCTACGTCGGTTCGTCGAGCAAGAAGCAGATCGGCTACTCGCCCTTCAATGCGGCTCTGAGCCCCGGCCCCGGAGCGATCGATCCGCGTCGTCTGTTGCCGTTCTTCGGCGACCTCGACGGCGGCTCGAACCAATACAACGGCAGCTACAACGCGCTGCAGGTCAAGTTGAACAAGCGCTACTCCAACGGGTTGCAGTTCAACATGAACTACACCTGGCAGAAGTCGCTCGACGGGCAGTCGTCTCTGGCCGAAAGCTCCAAGACGCAAGATCCGTTCAACCGCCGCAACGACTACAGCCGCTCGAGCTGGGACATCAACCACGTGTTCGTCTTCGCCTATGTCTACGAACTGCCCTTCGGCAGGGGCCGGCAATTCGGCGGCGATATGAGCGGCGCAGCCGACTTTATACTCGGCGGCTGGTCGCTCGAGGGCATCACGCGTCTCGAGAGCGGTCCGCCGGTGCTGGTTACGGTCGGCAGGGATTTGGCCAACATCGGTCGCTCCTATCTGCGTCCGAATCGGGTCGGCGATCCGAACACCGGGCCGAAGAACATCGACAACTGGTTCAACGCCGACGCCTTCGTCACCCCGGCGCCATACACGTTCGGCACCGCGGCGCCCTACATCACCAACGCCGACGGCATCATCGCTCTCGACATCGCGATCCAGAAGAAGTTCGCGATCAACGAGCGCAACGCCATCGAATTCCGCACGGAGTTCTTCAACTTCCCGAACACGGTCGAGCTTCGGCGACCCGCAAGGCAACATGAACAACGGTAACTACAACAAGGTCACAGGAACTCGCAGCGACCCGCGGCAGATCCAATTCGGACTGCGCTGGCGCTTCTAAGCGAGTCAGTCTCAACCCCAACAAACTCCGCCGCCCGGCGTAAACCGGGCGGCGGTTTTTTTGACAAGCGGCTACAGGCGCTCCCGTCTGTAACTCGCCGCGCCGGCGGCGCTAGATGCGGTTGATCAGCGTGGCCACATAGGCCGCGCCGAAGCCGTTGTCGATGTTGACGCAAGTCACGTTCGACGAGCAGCTATTGAGCATCCCCAGCAACGCCGCAAGCCCGTTGAAGCTCGCCCCATAGCCGACGCTCGTCGGCACGGCGATCACCGGGCACGAGACCATCCCGCCCACGGCGCTCGGCAGCGCCCCCTCCATGCCGGCGCAGCAGATGATCACGCGCACGTCGCGCAGCTTGTCGAGATTGCCCAGCAGCCGGTGAATCCCCGCCACGCCGACGTCATAGACCTCGACGACCTCGTTGCCCATCACCTCGCAGGTTACGCGCGCCTCTTCAGCCACCGGGATGTCACTCGTCCCCGCGCACAATATGCCGATCTTGCTCTTGCCGCGAATCCGCTTGTCGCCCCACACGCGAATCGCTCCCGAACGCGGGAAGTACTCGGCGGCGGCGGAGAGCTCCTTCACCGTGGCGGCCATCCCCTCGTCGGCTCGGGTCACCAGCAGATTCGGCGAGTGCTCCAGCAGCTTCTCCGCGATGCCGCGCACCTCGTCCAAGCTCTTGCCGCGCCCCAGAATCACCTCGGGCATGCCGTGGCGCAGCGCGCGGTGATGATCCACCTTCGCAAAGCCCAGATCCTCGAACGGCAAGTGCCCGAGGCGCTCGAGCGCATCGTCGGGATTGACCCGGCCGTCGCGCACTTGCTCGAAAAGCTCTTTGAGTTGTTCCGACGTCATGGTCTTCGCGGGCCTGCTTCGAAGCGTCTAAAACTTCAACTGCTCCCCGACCTCGAGCTTGTGCGCCGCGACTTGCCCGGCCTTGAGCTCGATCACGTAGCTCGAGTCGGCCGTCCCGCCGTAGCTCGGGCATTGCGTGTAATCGGAGCTGCCGCAAGGCGGCGTCATCTCCGAGATTTCGACGATACGCTTGTTCGAATCGAGCCAGACGATATCGAGCGAAATCAGCGTGTTGAACATCCAGAAGCCGCGTGGAGCCGACTCTTCGAACGCGAACAGCATGCCTTCGTTCTCGCCCAGATACGGCCGAAACATCAAGCCTTGCGCCTGCTCTTCGGGGGTTCGCACGACTTCGGCGGTGAGCTCCGTGCCGTCCGGCAGCGTCACGGTCGTCGTGGGCCGGCTGCGGTCGAGGCCGGAGCGCTCGGGACCTGGCTGCGAAGCGCCGCCGCCCGAACACGCCGCCGCGGCGGCCAGCAGCAGCGCCGCCGCCAGCCGTCGCCAATATCCTTGAGCGGGCTGTCGCACTAGCGCCGCGCCGGATTCGGCGCGTCCGGATCGACGCCCAAGTCCGAGAACGCCTTCTTGATCTTGCGCTTGTCGAACTTGCCGTCGCGCGTCAGCCGCGACAGCGCCGCCGCCGCGATCGCCTCCGCGCCCACTTCGAAGAACTTCCGCAGGTACTCGCGCGACTCGCTGCGTCCGAAGCCGTCCGTGCCCAGAGCTTCGATGCGACCGGGCAGCCACGGCGACAACGTATCCGGCAGCGTCTTCATGTAGTCGCTGGCCGCCACGATCGGCAAATCGTCGCCCTTGAACTGCTCGCCGAGATATGAAGTCTTCGGCTTCGAGGTCGGATGCAGCCGATTCCAGCGCTCAGTATCGAGCGCGTCGCGTCGCAGCTCGCCGTAGCTCGTCACGCTGTAGACGTCGCTCGCCACGCTGAACCTGTCCGCCAAAATCTTCTGCGCCTTCAGAGCTTCCTGCAGAATCGCGCCGCTGCCCCACAGGTGCACCGCCGGCTTGCCTTTCTCCGGCTTGCTCACCTGATAGATGCCCTTGCGGATGCCTTCCTCGACGCCCTTCGGCATCGTCGGGTGCTCGTAATTATCGTTCTCGAGCGTGATGTAGTAGAAGACGTCCTCCATCTCCTGATACATCCGCCGGATGCCGTCCTGCACGATCACCGCGACCTCGTACGCATAGGCCGGGTCGTACGCCAAGCAGGTCGGCACCGTCGAAGCCAGCACCAGCGAATGACCGTCTTCGTGCTGCAGGCCTTCGCCGTTCAGCGTCGTGCGGCCCGCCGTGCCGCCGCACAAGAAGCCCTTGCCGCGCGAATCGGCGAACGCCCAGATCAAATCGCCGATGCGCTGGAAGCCGAACATCGAGTAGTAGATGAAGAACGGCATCATCGGCACGCCGTAGTTGGCGTAGGCCGTGCCCGCCGCCGTGAACGACGCCATCGAGCCGGCCTCGGTGATGCCTTCCTCGAGGATCTGGCCGTCCTTGGCTTCCTTGTAGTAAAGGAGCATCTCGGAGTCGACCGGTTTGTAGAGCTGCCCCTGGCTGGCGTAGATGCCGTGCGTGCGGAACAGCGACTCCATGCCGAACGTGCGCGCCTCGTCGGGAATGATCGGCACGATGTACTTGCCGAGCTTCTTGTCGGTGATCAGGCTCTTGAGCACCGCGACGAACGCCATCGTCGTCGATACCTCGCGCCCCTTCGAGCCTTCGAGCGAATCCTTGAACAACTCGTCGAGCCCCGGCGCGGCGATCTCAATCTTCTTGACCTTGCGGTACGGCACCGGGCCGCCCATGGCCTCATTGCGCGCCCGCAAGTACTTCATCTCCTCCGAGTCTTCCGGCGGGCGATAGAAGCTGATGTCCTTGACGAAGGTGTCCGAGACCGGAATGTCGAAGCGTTTGCGGAAGTACTCCAGCTCGTGCTCGTTGAGCTTCTTCTGCTGGTGGGTGATGTTCTTGCCTTCGCCCGCTTCGCCCAGCCCGTACCCTTTGACCGTTTTGGCTAGGATCACGGTCGGCTTGCCCTTGGTCTGCACGGCCCGCAGGTAGGCGTTGTAGACCTTCTTGGGGTCATGGCCGCCGCGCTTGAGGCTGCCGACCTCCTCGTCGGTCATGTGCTCGACCATCTTGTGCAGCTCGGGGTATTTGCCGAAGAACTCCTTGCGGATCGTCGCCCCGCCCAGGCCCTTGAAGCGCTGGTATTCGCCGTCGACGCATTCCTCCATGCGCTGCCGCAGCAGTCCGCTCTCGTCGCGCGCCAACAGGTCGTCCCAATCGCTGCCCCAGACCAGCTTGATCACGTTCCAGCCCGCGCCGCGGAAGGAACCCTCGAGCTCTTGGATGATCTTGCCGTTACCGCGCACCGGCCCGTCCAGCCGCTGCAAGTTGCAGTTGACCACCCAGATCAGGTTGTCGAGCTTTTCGCGTGAAGCCAGCGTCAGCGCGCCCAACGTTTCCGGCTCATCCGACTCGCCGTCGCCCACATACGCCCAGATCTTGCGGTCGGTCGGCTCGATCAGCCCGCGATTCTCCAGATAGCGCATGAAACGCGCGTGGTAGATCGAGTTGATCGGCCCCAGGCCCATCGAGACCGTCGGGAACTGCCAGAAATCCGGCATCAGCCAGGGGTGCGGATACGATGACAGCCCCGGGTGGTCCCTCAATTCGTGGCGGAAATTCTCCAGATGCTGCTCGCTCAGGCGGCCGTCGACGAACGCCCGCGAGTACGGACCCGGCGACGCGTGCCCCTGGAAGTAGATGAAATCGCCCGGCTCGCCGTCGATCGAGCCGCGGAAGAAGTGGTTGTGGCCCACTTCGGTCAGCGTCGCAAGTGATTGATATGTCGAGATATGCCCGCCGATGCCGGGATCGTGCTTGTTCGCTCGCACCACCATCGCCATCGCGTTCCAGCGAATGATGCTCTTGATGCGACGCTCGATCTCGCGATCGCCCGGGTAAGGCAGCTCTTCTTCCACCGGGATCGTGTTCAAGTACGGGGTGGTGACCTTCGGCGGCAGCACCACGCCGTTTTCATGAGCCCTGGCGATCAGTCGGTCGATGATGAAGTTGGCGCGTTCAGGACCGTATTCCTCGATGATGTCGTCGAGGGCTTCCAGCCACTCTAGGGTCTCTTGCGGATCGAGGTCTTGAAGCGTCTCGGACTTGATCATCAGCATTTGGGCACACTCTCCCTCCGGGCGGTTTCCCGTAAACGGGAAGCAGACCATTAAGATACCGCATGATTACGCAGCAGGCGGGCGGAAGACGCCCTGCGGCGACGCCCCCGATGGGATATCCTAACGATGATCACGTGAGTTCCGACTTCGCCGCCGGCGGGCCGCCCCCGCTTCGCGTTCCCCTCGATCCCGCCGCTCAACAGTTGACCTCCAACGCCGCGGTCCGCGCCCGCAGTTTGCTCGGCATCGAGGGCCTCGCGAGGTCCGAGATCGAGCTGCTGCTCGCGCGCGCCCTGGAGTACAAACGCTGGCAGCTCGAGCGCAATAACAACCTACGCGAGTTCCTCTCCGGCCAGACCATCGTCAACCTGTTCTTCGAGGCCTCCACGCGCACGCGCACCAGCTTCGAGATCGCCGCCAAGCGCCTCGGCGCGCACACCGTCGGCATCACGGCGCAGGGGTCGAGCTTGTCCAAGGGCGAATCCCTCGTCGACACGCTCAACACCGTGGCCGCCATGCACCCCGACGCCATCGTCATGCGCCATGCCGCCTCGGGCGCGCCGCATTTCTTGCAGCGCTTCCTGCCCACCCCGATCATCAACGCCGGCGACGGCCAGCACGAGCACCCCACCCAGGCGCTGCTCGACGCCATGACGATCTTCGAACGCAAGGGCACGCTCGAGAAGCTGCGCGTCGCGATCATCGGCGACATCTCCCACTCGCGCGTCGCCCGTTCCAACATTCATCTGCTGTCGAAGTTCGGCGTCGACCTGGTCTTGTGCGGGCCCGCGACAATGATTTCCTCCTCGCTCAAGTCGCTCGCCCCGGGGGTCACGCTCACCAACGACATGGATGACGCAGTGGCCGACGCCGACGTCGTCATGATGCTGCGCGTCCAGCTCGAGCGCCAGAACGCCCCGATCTTCCCCAAGAACGAGTACTTCCAGTTCTTCGGCCTCGAGGTCAGCCATCTCAAGCTCGCCAAACCCGACTGCCTGGTCATGCACCCCGGCCCCATCAATCGCGGCCGCGAGCTCTCGTCCGAGGTCGCCGACTCGAAAAGCTCCGTCATCCTCAATCAGGTCGAAAACGGCCTCTCCGCCCGCATGGCCGTTCTCGAACGCGCCTGCGGCGAAGAATGGCCTCCCCGCGCGAAGGCGGTCCGGCAATGAGCCGGCTGCTGATCCGCGGCGGTCGCGTCATCGATCCCGCCACCGGGCTCGACGCCAACCGCGACGTACTGGTCGAAGACGGCGTCATCCGCGCCATCGCCGAGTCGGTCGACGCGGGAGACGCCGAGCTGTTCGACGCGAGCGGCCTCATCGTCGCCCCGGGGTTCATCGACTTGCGCGCGCGCCTTCGCGAGCCCGGCCTGGAGCACGCCGAGACCATCGAATCCGGGGCCAAGGCCGCCGCCGCGGGCGGCTTCACCGTCGTCTGCGCCCTGCCGCAAACGCAGCCCTTCAACGACTCGGCCACCGTCACGAGCTTCATCGTCGACCGCGCCGCGCGCCAGTCTTTCGCAACGGTCCTGCCGATCGGCGGGCTGACCCAGGGCGGGCAAGGCGAGCAACTGGCCGAGATCGGCGCCATGAAGGCCGCCGGCGTCGCCGCCGTGGGCGACGGCGACCGCACCGTGCTGCACTCGGGGCTCATGCGCCGCGCGATGCGCTACGCCTCCTCGTTCGATCTCACCGTCATCGATCACTGCGAAGACCCGCATCTGAGCAACCACGGCGACATCCATGAAGGCGCCTTGAGCGCCCGCCTCGGGCTGCGCGGCATTCCGGCCAGCGCCGAGGAAACCATCGTCGCTCGCGACATCATCCTCGCCGGCGAAACCGGCGCCCGCTTCCACGCCGCGCACCTGTCGACCGCCGCCGCCGTCGATCTCGTCCGCCAGGCCAAGGCCGACGACAAGCCGGTCACCGCAGAAGTCTCCGCGCACCACTTCACCCTCAGCGTCAACGACATCGTCGACTACGACAGCAACTACAAGGTGCGCCCGCCGCTGCGCCCGCTCGCCGACGTCGCCGCCGTGCTCGAAGGCCTCCGCGACGGCACGATCGACGCCATCGTCAGCGATCACGCGCCTCACACCGGCAACGTCAAGATGCAAGAGTTCGAGAGCTGCCCCTTCGGCGTCACGGGCCTCGAGACCGCTGTCGCGCTGGCGATCGACCGGCTTTACCACGAAGCCGACATCTCGCTCACGCGCCTCGTCGACCTGTTTACAACCGGTCCCGCGCGCGCCCTGGGACGGGCCGATCTCGGCCGTCTCCACGAAGGCGCCGCCGCCCGCATCACGATTCTCGACCTCGAACGCCGCTGGCGCTTCACCGCCGAAAGCACGCAGTCCAAGAGCCGCAACTCGCCCTTCTATGGCCGCGAGTTCCGCGGCGGACCCGCCGCCGTCGTCCACAACGGCAAAATCGTCTGGGCCGCCGCTTGAAGCCCTGGCCGTGAGAGCCCGTGTGAAAACGCCGGCGCTACCTCGTGACCATGAAGGCCGAGGATGAAGGATATTCTTCCGGCGGCGAAGTTGAGGATGTTGCCGGTCGTGACATAGGCGTCGATCGATAGCGGATCGGCCGCTGCGTATTGCAGATCGTTGGCTGTGATGTCCAGGAAAACTCCCGCGCGGCTGCCGGCCAGGCCGCCGGGGCGATGCCCGCGTGCTCGAGCGCCTCCCAACTGACCTCGAGCGCCAAGCGGTGTTGCGGATCCATGCCGGCGGCTTCGCGATGCGAGATGCCGAAAAATTCAGGGTCAAAGGAGTCGATCTCGGTCAAGAAGGCTCCGCTGCGCGAGTATGTCTTGCCGGCGGCCTCCGGATCGGGATCGTAATAGGCGTCCACCCGCCAACGATCCGGCGGAACCTCGGTCACAGCGTCTTCGCCGCGCCTCAGAAATTCCCAGTAGGCGCGAGGATGGTTGACGCCGCCCGGGAAGCGGCACCCCATGCCGACGATCGCTACGGGAGCCTTGCCGGCGGCGGACGCCGCGGGTAACGATCCACAGCGAGGGACGCGCGGGCGCTTCGTAACGGAGCAGCGCCCGAATCCAGCCGGCCAGCCGGCCGCACAAGCCGCACGTTGCGGCTTCTACGTCAGCGGCGGAAGCGTCCGCGGGTGGGGCGGGGCCGGCGGCGGCCAGAAACACCAGGCATGACGTCGATTGCTCCCGGTCCGCCGCCGGGATCCGCGGCAGGTCGGCGTTGATGGCTGTGCAGGTCAGTCCCGCCGCCGAAAGCCGCGCGGCAAGTCGGTCATCGCCCCCGATCAGCGTCAGTCGCGCGTGTCGGGACGCGTCAGGGTCGACGACGCGTTCGAATCCGGGCGCGACTCTCCAATCGGTCTGATAGAACCATTGCGTCCAATTCTCTTGCTGCGATGGCTCGGCCACGGCCGCTTGTCCCGCGGTCGAAGCTGAAGCGGACGGCTCCAGCCAGTACCTTCGGCGTTCAAAGGGATAAGTGGGGAGGAGCGCCTTGGAGCGCGGTTGATCCCGATGGACGCCGTGCCAGTCCAGGTCGACGCCTGCCGCATATACGGCCGCGGCCGCTTCAAGCAACGAACGCCAAGCGGGCCTGCCCTTGCGCAGGGAAGAGATCCAAGAAGATCCGCTGTCCTGGAGACAGGCCTGCCCAAGCTGGGTCAGGGAGCCGCCCGGACCGACTTCGAGAAATGCGTTGCAGCCTTGCTCGCGCAAAGTCCGCATGCCCCGCATGAATTGCACCGGCGAGACCAGATGGCGAACCCAGTAATCGGGAGACAGCGCTTCCTCGTCAGTGACGATCCGGCCGGAGACGTTTGACACCCAGGTCCCGTGAGGTCGCTCGGTCCGGCGCGCGGCGAGCTGGAGCCGGAAGGGCGCGGAGACGGGCTCCATCTCGGGCGTGTGAAACGCTCCCGAGACGGAGAGCCGCGCGAATGTCATTGCACGTTCGGACAGCCGCGCCGAGAAGCCCTCGATGGCGTCCGCCCGGCCCGAGACGACGACTTGACGCGGCTCGTTCAGCGCGCTGATCCAGAGGTTCGACGAGCAGGCGATCGCCCCGTCCGCGGTACGCCTCGGCTAGCGCGGCACCGTCGCTTCAGCGGCGAGCAGGATCCAGATGCTGTGGCGGGAGCGGCTCCGGCCGAAGGGTCCGCCGTCTCGACGCCGTGATCGCGGCGATCGCCCCGTCCGCGGTACGCCTCGGCTAGCGCGGCACCGGTCGCTTCAGCGGCGAGCACGATCCAGATGCTGTCGGCGGGAGCGGCTTCTGCGGAGCCGAGAGGAAGGCCGCCGTCATCTGAACGGGCCAAAATCACGTGTTGCCGGAGGGCCCGGCCCAGGTCTGATTCCTGTTCGGCGCGAGCGTGCCACCGCACTTCGGGGAAGCCCCGGTCCGATGCAGCAGGGTCGCCATTCCCAAACCCGCGGCGAATTGGACATCGCGGAGCGTCGAGATTTTCGGCTGAAGCGTGACGAGCCGGAGCGGCATGCAAGGGCGGCGTCAAGGAAACCCGCGGCGGGAAACACGACCCGCCCAAGGACCCGGTGGTCCTCGAGCCAGGATTGACCGGCGATTGACCAATCGCTTTCGTAGATCGCGTCCGCCGTCGCGAGATTCAGGCGTCGCCCTAGAAGCGGATGCGCGGCGCTTTGGCTGCGCGGCGCCGACCCCGGCGCTTGGGGAGTCACCCAATGTCGGGTTCTCTCGAACGGGTAGGTCGGCAGACCCGCGATCCTAGCTCTGTCGTACGGAGCATCGAAGGCTTCCCAGTCGATCTCTTCTCCGGAGGCGTAGAGCCGCCCAACGCTCTCGAGCATCACCTCCCAATCCCCATGATCGGGCTGCAGCGAAGCGAACCGGAAGATGTGGAGGGATGATTCCGCGCTGAAGCGCCAGAACCGTCTTGCACAGTCCGGCCATGCCGGCCGCCGCTTCCAGATGACCGACGTTGGTCTTGACGGAGCCGATGTAACAGGGCGCGTTGCTATTGGATTCAGGGCGGAGAGCCTCTCGCAGAGCCTGCGCCTCCATGGAATCCCCCAAAGGGGTTCCGGAGCCATGCGTCTCGACGTATTGGATCTGTTCAGGCGTCCACGCCGGAACGGTTCAAGGCCGCTTGGATGACCTGCCGCTGAGCCGCGGGATTGGGCGCGGTGATGCCGTTGCTGCGGCCATCCTGGTTCACCGCCGTTCCTCGGATCAGAGCCCAGACCGGGCTACGCTCCCGCAATGCGTCGGACAGCCGTTGCAGCACGACAACGGCGCAGCCTTCGCCGCGCACGTAACCGTCGGCGCTCTCGTCGAAGGTCTTGCAGCGGCCGTCGGGAGACAGCATTCGAGCGTCGGCGAAAACGCGACTCAGTTCGGGTGTGAGCAGCAGGTTGACGCCGCCGGCCAGAGCCAGCGAGGATTCTCCTGAGCGGAGGCTCTCGGCCGCCAGGTGCAGGGCTGTCAGCGATGAGGAGCAGGCGGTGTCCACCGCCAGGCTGGGGCCCCTCAAGTCCAAGCTGTAGCTGATGCGATTCGCGGCGATCGAAAGTGAGGTCCCGGGGCCCGCATGAGCCGTGTGAAAGGCGGGGTCCTGACTTAGCATCCGGGCATAGTCGCTGCCGCTGACGCCGATGAAGACTCCGGTTCGAGACCCGGCTAGGCCGCCCGGGTTTCGCCCCGCCGACTCGAGCGCCTCCCAGGCCAGCTCCAGCGTCAGCCTCTGTTGAGGATCGATCAGGGCGGCTTCACGCGGCGTGATGCCGAAGAAAGCGGCGTCGAACTCGTCCACCTGCTCGAGGAAGGCGCCCCAGCCCTCCGCATTGGTTGAGGAGCCGGTCCAGCGCCCCGCCGGAACTCTTCCGACTGCGTCCCGGCCCTCCTCCAGCAGCTCCCAGAACTCTTGAGGCGTCGACGCGCCGGGAAACCTGCATGCCATGCCGACGATGGCGATCGCTTCTTGCGGAGCCGCGCCGCCGGCCGGGAGCGCCGGGGACCCGAGCTGCGATTCGTCTTCGAAGGAGAGATGAGCAGCCAGCCGTCCGACCGAAGGGAACTCATAGATGAGGGAATGCGGCAGTTCCCTGGCAAGCCATTCTTCCAACTCTCCCGCCAACGCCACGGCGTCCACTGACTGCAGTCCGAGGCTGGCGAACTGCGCCTCGGCGGAAATAGCGTCGGGGGAACACTCGAGCAGTTCGGAGAGACGCCGTTTCAACCAAGCCTCGATATCGGAGCGTTCAACGCTCTCGGCCGGGGTTTGCGGCGGCGGGACGAGCGGACGTCTCGGGCGGCGGTACTCGGTCTCAATCTCCAGGCGCCCTCCGAGAAATGCCGCGCAGCAGTCTCGGCGCCGCACTTTGCCGCTCGAGGTCCGCAGTAAGCTGCCTTTGCGGATCAACGTCACGGCATAGACGTCTAGGCCATGATTCTCCTGGATCGCCTCACGAATCGCCTTCATCAAGGCCTGGTGATCCGCTCCGCGCTGCGTCTCCGCCACGACCACGATCTCCTCGCGGCCGTCACCCTCGACGGAGAAGGCTGCGCAGCCGGAAGGAATCACCTGGCCATGGCATTGCTCCACGGTCCACTCGAGATCGTGTGGATGGTGGTTGACACCGGCGATGATGATCAGGTCCTTCAGGCGACCGGTGAAGTAGAGCTCTCCGCCAATCAGGAATCCCATGTCGCCGGTCCGCAGGAAGGGTCCCTCGCCATTCGCCAGGCGCGCTTGGAAGGTTCCCTGCGTTTCTTCCGTGCGACGCCAGTAGCCGGCGGCGACGTTGGGCCCGGCCACCCAGATCTCTCCGATCTCTCCGGCGTCGCAGGGAGTCAAGGTTTCCGAGCGGACGACGCGCAAATCAATTCCAAGTTCCGCAGCCCCACAACTGACCAACCATCGAGTGTCAGCCGCGTCGGGCGCCGCCCGGACCAGCCTGCCGTGCTGGAGCTCTTCACCGGAAGCTGAGATCCTCCGCGGTTTCTTACGCTCATACACTCCGGTTACGGCCAGCGTGGCCTCGGCCTGTCCGAAACAGGGAGAAAAGGCCTCGGCGCGGAATCCGTAAGCGGCGAAAGTTCGTTCGAAGCGATCGAGCGTTTCCGCGCGCACCGGCTCCGCTCCGCTCAGCGCCATCCTCCAGCGGCGCAAGTCCAAGCCGACCGCGTCTTGCGGACGAAACCGACGGACGCACTGCTCGTAGGCGAAGTTGGGAGCGCCGCTAAAGCTCGCCCCGCAAGCCGAGATCGCGTGCAGTCAGGACAGCGGGCGGCTGGTCCCGCTGTGGACCGGAACCCCTTGCTATATCCTCTCCCCTTTCACCTTCCTGAACCGCTCTGTATGCCGTTTGAAGGCGAATCGATCCAACTGACCGCGCGGCAGTGCGGCCAGCTCGAGCCACAGCGCCCCGGCCAGCCTCCCTCCAAACTCGTCTGCTTGGAGCCGCGCGCTTTCAGGGAACGAAAACATCTTCAGTCACGCCCGCCGAACAAGGCTCCCGCTAATCCCTCGCCCGCACCGTTTCTTTGCGCCATCCCCAGGGGTGATGCTGCGGCTGCTCAGGCTCAGGCGCCAACGTCCGGCGCCCTCGTCACGCTGGTCTAACCTTTTGCCCTTGACATGCAAGGCCTGACTTGCGTATCCTTCTCCTGACAGGCAAGTGAACACTTGCCTAACTTGACTGTGAAAGGAATCTACCGCGCCATCGCCGACCCGACTAGGCGGGCCATCTTGGACGAGTTGGTCGAACGCGGGGGGCAGTCGTTATTCGAGATCTGCGCGCGCATGGCGATGAAACACGGAATCAGCTTGACGCGCCAGGCAATTTCTCAGCATCTGGAACTCCTGGAGGCCGCGGGACTCGTACGCAGCAAGCGGGAAGGCCGGTGCAAGCTTCATTGGTTCGAAGGTGCGCCGCTGCGCGCTATCGTCGAGCGTTGGCCCATCCCAACCAAGGAGACTAAGGTATGAGAATCCACGTCACGAGCGTGTTCGTCGACGACCAGCAAAAGGCGCTGCGCTTCTACAGCGACACGCTCGGCTTCGAGAAGAAGACCGAGATTCCTCTGGGGGAGGCCTCCTGGCTTACCGTGGTCTCCCCAGCCGACCCCGCCGGAACTGAGCTTCTGCTCGAACCCGACAGCCACCCGGCGGTCAAGCCTTTCAAGAAGGCGCTCGTGGAAGACGGCATCCCGTGCGCTTCTTTCGCCGTGGACGACGTGCAAGCCGAGTACGAGCGCCTCAGCGCGCGCGGCGTGCGATTCGTGCAGCCTCCGACGGACCTTGGCATGGTCGTGACCGCGGTTCTCGACGACACCTGCGGAAACTTGATACAGCTTGTGACGGCGAAAGGGCCTGTCCAGTGAACGAGCGAATTCAAGCGCTGTTCGCCGCGCGGGAGTCTTCAGACCGCAATGCCGCCTACCAAGCCTTCAACGGTTTGATGGCCGCTGCGCGGCAGCCGGTGGATTGGGCGTATGAAGTATGGGACCGCATGGTGGCGGACCTCGGCCACAAAGACGGGCACAAGCGGGCGTTCGCGGCGCAGATGCTGGCGTACCTGGCGATCAGCGACCCCGAAGAGCGCATGCTGAGCGACTTTCCCGCCCTCGCGGCCGTGATGCGCGACGATAAAACCGTTACCGCCCGCCATGCCCTCCAATCCATCTGGCGCGTTGGGATTGCGGGGCCCAAGCAAAAGCGTCTCGTCGTCGACGCTCTCGAGAAGCGCTTCAAAGACAGCGCCACGGAGAAGAATGGGTCGCTCTGGAGAACCGACGCGATCGCCTCACTCGGCAACCTCGCGCGGGAGACCGGCGATTCCTCCATCGCCGAGCGCGCGGCGAAGCTCATCGGCTCCGAGAAAGACGAAAAAGCGCAAACGAAGCAACGCGCAGCCTGGAAGAAGGCTGCCGGCAAACCGATCTAGCAGGGCGATTGCGACGCTTGTGCCGGATGCTGCTCGGATCCTCGCGGGGCCAAGCAAACGAGCAGGCGTCGCGTCGCCTGCGATCCACGTCCGGGGAATGCCTGGCGCTTCTCGTCGAGGAGAACGAGGCTTTCGCCTCGTGGACTCATAAGGAACCTTCACGGGCTGTAGGAAGCGGACTACGCCGTTCGCTTGAGCCGGAGGATTCGGCTACGATGCGTTCGATGAATGCGACGGCGTTCCCGACGCCGTCTTCCCGGCGCAGTTTTCGACCAAGCTGGTCCGCGGCTTCCCGAATACTTGAATTTGTGGTTACTTCACGAATCGCGGCAGCGAGTCGAGGAGCGTTCAGCTTCTTTTGGGGCAATGGCGCGACACCGGCGCCTATCGCTCGAATTCGGCGGCCCCAAGCGGGTTGGTCGCCGAAAAAGGGGCAAATGACTGTAGGCCGTCCGGCCCGCAATCCAGCCGCGGTCGTTCCGGCCCCCCCATGATGGACAACCGCCGCCATTCGAGGGAACAGCCAATCGTGCGGCGCTTGTTCGATTTGGAACACAGTGTTCGGCGTCGACCTCGCGTCCAAGCCGCCCCATCCGGTTGCCAGCACGCCGCGAACGTTCGCCTTGCTTAGCGCGTCGACGACGATCCGCGTCAACCGGGCCGGGTTGCGACCCGACATGCTGCCGAATCCGACATAAACCGGTGGGTCACCCGCATCGAGGAAGCGTTTCAAATCAGCGGGCGCACGCCAGGAATCATTCTCATCCAGGAACCAAGAACCGGTGACCTCCGCGGAGTCCGGCCAGTCGGCGGGTCGAGGAATGATATGACGACTGTAGCCATGCAAGATGGGTGTGAGGCGGCCGCTGCTCTCCCGCAGTATGTTGCCGCTCCGCGCCCGCCTCGGCATGTTCTCCTTCTTGCGCCACTGTTGGAAATACTTATTGCCGCCGAGTGCGATCAGCTTGGCGACCACCCGATAGGAAAGCTTGTTGTACCATCCGCCCAATTTGATGTTAGGAAAGCCGAAAGCGGGAAACTCCGCCGTTGGCGCAAATAGGGGGAACAAGGTCGCAAGGATGGCGGGAACGGCCAGCTTCTCGGCAAAGAACAGTCCGCCGAACGCCTTGGGGTGAAAGAGGATAACGTCGGGATCGCACTCCTGGGCGCAGGTCCACATCTCGTCTAAGTTTGCGGTTTGGATCGGACCGGCTCGGCTGATCAACTTTCGGTAGGTCTTGATCGACTCCCACACATTCGTCGTGTTCTCCATCGCGTCCCGACCTTCGTCGGAATCGATGAGCTGCAAGATTGCGTCGCTTAGGTATCCGTAGTCGAGTCCGTGATCGGTAATGAACGATTGAAACCGTTCACAGGTGCAAACGGTGACTTTGTGCCCCGCCGCTTGCAACCCTTTGCCGAGCGCGACAAAGGGTTGGACGTCGCCCCGCGTTCCCACGGAGAGGATCAGCGCTTTCATTTCGAGATCCGGATCCGGTCTCCGTCGATTCTGCACCCCGACAACCGGAACTCCAATCCTATCGATCCGCAGAACCGGCCGCCAGCGCTTGCTGGATGGCCTTTTCGGCGAGGGGCGCCATGACGGCGTAGCCGGCGGCGTTGGGCAGGACGCCGTCGGCGGTCCACTCGCGTTTGAAGTTGCGGCCGTCCGCCAGCGCCTTGTAGTAGTTCAGGTAAACCGACCCGCTCTTTTCGGCGTATTCCTCGAGCCAGTCGTTCATGCCGAAAATCTTGCCGCGCGGCAGCAGCGGCGCCAGTTTGCTGCCGCAGTCGCACACGGGCAGCAATGAAGCCAGCACGACGGCGATGCCGTGCGCATGCGCCAGGTCGACCATCGACTCGATTTGCTCGGCGACCATGCCCTTGGTCCCCGGCACGGTCACGGCGGCGATGTCGTTCATGCCGGCTTGAATGACGACGACTTTCGGCTGCAACGCGATCACGTCTTGCCGGAAGCGCACGAGCATCTGCGGCGAAGATTGGCCGGCGATGCCGCGGTTGACATACGGCTTGCCGGGAAAGAACTTCGCAGCGCCTGCGCCCCAGCGGTCGGTCGCGTCGTCGCCGAGAAACACCACGCGATTCTCCCCCGGCGCGGGCGGCGGCAGCTCGGTGTCCGCGCTGCCGTAGCGCGTCAGACCGCCCCAGTCGCGGATCAGGTTCCGTTGCGCTTCGACGATGTGTTCCAGCTTTTCGACGCGGTCGCTTTGCGCCGCCAAGGTTCCCAAGGCCAGCAAGAAGCCGATGAAAACCTTAGCCATCTACTTTTGCGGGACGCCGTAGCACCACAGCGTGCCGTCGAACGTCGCGAGGTAGACGCGGCCGTTGGCGAGCGACATGTTGCTCCAGTGATTCCATGAGGTGATCTCGTCGCCGCTCGACCACAGCTCCTTGCCGGTCTGGCCGTCGAGCACGTAGAGCACCGCATGGGTCGACCCGGCGATGCGCTCTTCCGCCGTGTTCGTCAGCCCCACATCGGGCATCGCTTGGTGCGTGTCCTCGCCGTTGCCGTAGGCGAAGATCATGCCGTTGGCGATCACGGGCGGCTCGGCGCGGTTCATGTCGCGCGAGATCCAGGCGGGCGCGAGCCAAGCTTTGCCGTCAGCCTTGGTTTCGACCTTGAAGGCGACGATCGCGCCGTTCTCGACGTCGCCGTTTTCGATGGGCGCGTGAAAGTCGGAGTGCTTCGGCCCCCAGATCGGCGTGAGCACCCAGCGCGCGCCGCTCGAGTCCTGCCAAGTCGCCATCGAGCCCCAGATGCCGGCGGACGCGAAGTTGACTTGCTCGTTGCAGATCAGCGGCGTGCGGTACTCCGGCGTGCGGTGGTCGTCGCCGCCGATCGACTCGGTGTCCATCAGATAGACGCGGCATTCCTTGCCCGCGTCGACCATCAGCTCCCTGCCCTTGTAGTCGAAGATGGCCGGCGTGACTTGCATGTCGAGGTCGCGCTTGAACAGCCACTCGGCGTTCGAGGGGCCGTAGTAGTCGACCAGGATGAGCGCCTTGGTTTCGGGGTCTTGCTGCACGCCGATGATGCCGTTGCCGAAGATGCCGTTCTCGGGGTCCCAGGGGCCGTCGCCGGTGCCGGTGTAGAGCACTTTCTCTTTGCTGATGGCCGGGCCGGTGCGCCCCCACATGCCGCCGCCCGCCGGTCCCCAACTGCCCACCTTGTCGGTGGCGAGATCGTAGGTGTAGACCATGTTGGGGTTGCCGCCGCAGCCTTGGGCCGTGTGGGTGTAGATGACGTTGTCGACCAGGTTGAGCGCGTAGGGCTTGCCGTCGGGCGGCATGAATTTCACCGGCGGCTTGACGTCCTTGCCGTCGGCGACGTTGAGGCGATGCAAGCGCCCGTCCCACGACGCCGCGTAGATCGTGTACTTGCCGGGCGTGTCGGCGGGCCCGATCACGGGCGTCGCCATGATGCCGCCCGGGCACAGCACGTAATGCTCCCTGGCGCCTTCGCGGGGCGCGTAGGTGTTCTCGAAGTGTCGCTTCCAGATCTGCTTGCCGGTCTTGACGTCAACGCCGTAGATGTTGTCGGAAACCCCGGCGACGACGGCGATTTCTTTCGGGCCGGCGCTGGTGTCGACCTTGCCGACGATCAGCGGCGGAAACAGCGAGTGCATCTGACGCGGCTCGTTGTCGAGGTGCAGCTTCCACAGCAGCTTCATGTCGCCGACGTTGTCTTTGGTAAAGGTCGTCTCGTCGCGCTGCCAGCCCTGCCGTCTCGAATCGCCTCCATCGGTGAGCCAATCCGCACTCCACCCCAGCGAGCAGCCGAGCGCCACGACGACCGCTATCCTGAACGTCCGCATCTTCATGAAACCTCTGTTGGAACCTCTCGTTGAGACACTTTATCAGGTACGGTATATTGACCCGAGGCCGACTAGTCTAACGAAGACGGCGAGTCTAGAGGACCGGGCGTCGACGGAGTTCCACGAATGAAACCAATTTTTTCGATCGCCGCGCTGAGCCTGGGCTGCGTCCTGTTGCTCGCGCCCCTTGGCGCGCAGGACTGGACCACGTCGGGCAATGACGCGCAACGCTCCAATTGGCTGCGGTCGGACTCCAAGATTTCCGTGGACAGCGTCCGCTCGCCGGACTTCGAGCTGGTCTGGAAGATGCAGTTCGAAAACGAACCGCGGCTCGAGAACGGACTGACGCCGCCGGTCTTGCTGGACTTCCTGATCAGCCACAAGGGCTTTCGCTCGCTGGCGTTTGTCGGCGGCAGCGACAGCAACGTCTTCACGGTCGACACGGATCTGGAGCGCAAGGAGTGGGAGCGGCGCATCGGCGAATCGCTCGACTATCCGGACCCGACGCCCGGCTGTCCCGGCGGCATGACGTCGAGCCTGACGCGGCCGACCGAAGCGGCGCTGCCGGCGTTTGGGCTGATCGGCTCCGGGGGCCGCCGCCGCAGCCCAGGCGTGAGCGGAGTGGGTGCGCCTATGGCCGGCGCGATCACGCTCAAAGAGGAACGCAGCCCTGGTTTCCGGCCGCCGGAACCGCCCAAGCCGGGGACGCGTCAGCAGACGGGCTCGGGCCGTCGGCTGCGGGGCCTGACGGTGGTCTACGCGCTGACCCCGGACGGCAAGCTGCGCACGATGCTGGCCTCGGACGGCTTCGACTACGAGCCGCCGATGGCGTTCCTGCCGCCCAACGCCAACGCGCAGGGGCTGATCGTGGTGGAGGACGCCGCCTATGTAACGACCTCGAACGGTTGCGGCGGCGCGCCGGACGGCGTTTGGGCGGTCTCGCTCGATTCCAAAAAAGTCTCGTCGTGGAAAGGCCCGATTGCGGGCGACGCCGGCCCGGTCCTCTCTCCGGACGGCACGATCTACGTGGCGACGACCGACGGCCGCATCGCGGCTCTCGACGGCATGACCCTCGTCGAGAAGCGGGCGCACAAGTCGGCCGGCGGCTTTCAATCCTCGCCGGTGCTGATCGACATTCATGACAAAGACTACCTGGCGGTCGCCGCCAAGGACGGCTCGCTGCAGCTCTTCGACGCCGCCGACCTCAACGCGCCGCTGAGCAAGACGCCCGCCGGCGCGGCGACGGCCAAAGCACTCGCCACGTGGAAGGACCTGGCCGGCGGGATCTGGGTGCTCGCTCCCGCCGACAATGCCATCGCGGCTTGGAAGATCGCCGAGAACGACGGCAAGTTTACGCTCGAGAAAGGCTGGACATCGAACGCGGTCCGCGCGCCGCTGACGCCGATCGTCGTCAACGAAGTGGTCTTCGCGGCTTCGGGCGGCGGCATGAACGCCGCACCGGCGAAGCTCTACGCCTTTGAAGGCTCCACGGGAAAGGCCCTGTGGGACAGCGGCGATGCGATCACCGCTCCGGCCCCGGCGGGCGGCCTCTCCGCGGGCGGCTCCAAGGTTTACTTGGGAACGCGCGACGGCACGCTTTACGCCTTCGGCTTCCCGATCGAACATTAGAGACAGATGAGAATTTCAACGAAGCCGCGCGGGCTGCACGCTGTATCCAACATCACGCTGGCGGCGCTGATGCTGGCCGCCGCGCTCAGCGCCGAGGTGTTGCCCGACGGCCCCGGCAAGGCCGAGACCCAGAAGCTCTGCTCGCAGTGCCATGACATCGCGAAGTCGGTTTCGTTGCGCCAGGACCGCAACGGCTGGGGCGTGACGATGACGAAGATGGTCGGCATGGGCATGAAGGGGACCGACGAGGAGTTGCAAGCGGTGCTCGGCTACTTGGCTGACCACTTCGCTCCGGAGGCGCTGCCGCCGCTCAACATCAATACCGCGCGCGGCATCCAACTCGAGAGCCGCTTCTCACTCAAGCGCTCCGAGTCATCCAAGATCATCAAGTACCGCAACCAGCACGGCCCCTTTCATTCGCTCGCAGACTTGCAGGCCGTCCCAGGCATCGACTTCGCAAAGATCGAAGCCAGAAAAGACCAACTGGTCTTCGAATAGCAAGCCCGCCGAGGAGCGGATGATCATGCCGAGCCGCAGAGCATTCCTGTTGACGGCCTCCGCCGCGCTGACCGCCTGCGCGCGGCGGGAGCGGATCGCGGTGCTGACCTTCGACGACGCACCGCTCTCGCACCGTGAGTTCGTGGCCCCTTTGCTCGTCGAGAAGGGCTTCAAAGCGACGTTCTTCGTCACGCATCGTTGGATGGACGATCGCGCCAACTTCATGAGTTGGCGGCAGATCGCCGAGATCCACGAGATGGGCTTTGAAATCGGCAACCACTCCTGGACGCACGCCAACTTCGCGAGCCCCAAGAACGCGGCCCGCCTCGAGGGCGAGCTTGCTCTGGTGACCAACGAGCTCTCCAAGGTCGGCGTCCCCCAGCCGACGAGCTTCGCATGGTGCGGCAACGGCTTCGGTCCCGAAGCCCTCGCGAATCTGCGGCGGCTGGGTTACCGTCGTGCGCGCCGCGGCAAGCAGCCTGAGGTCGAATACGGGACGCTCGGCGCCGGACCCGCATACGACCCCGCCCGCTATGATCCGCTACTCATCCCGACGACCGGAGACGCTTATCCCGCTTGGTCTCTCGAGACCCTGCGCCAGGTCCTCGCGCGCTCCGCGGACGGCGTGGTCGTGCTGCAGTTTCACGGCGTCCCTGACGTGGCGCATCCTTGGGTCAACACCCCGGCCGAGCGCTTCCGCGAATACATGGACGAGCTCGCAGCGCAGGGCTTCCGGTGCATCGCCATGCGCGACCTCGACGCGCTGATCTCGACGGCCGAAGCGGACGACCCTCTCGTCAACGCGCGCTATCCCGAGCCCAAGGACGGCGTCCTGGAACCGCCTGTCGAACAGGCCGCGACCGAGGCGGATATCGACAAGTGGATGCCGATCTTCTTGCGCTATCGCTATACGCCGGAGGAAGTCGAGTCGGTGGCCGGCCTCGATGCCGAGCGGCGCTCCACCTACGCGCGACAGCTCGCTGAGCGCGCGACGCCTGGTCCGGTCCCGGAGGTTGAGGTTCTGCCCTACCCGGGCGGCCGCCATCCGCGCATCGGGTTCTTGGACGGCGCAATAAACCCGCTCCGCGGAACCAAGGCCGGCGTCTTCTTGCCTTGGGACCCGGACGGCTACGTCGTTGTCGATCTCCCCGAGCTGATCACGTCGAATCTCGGGCATCTGTTTTTGGCGCACACGCACGTTCCGACCATCTGGAATGACCGCAACGTCTGGCTCGACAACGTCGATTGGGAGCGCAAGTCCGACGGCTCGCTCGCCCTCGAGTGGAAGCTGCCGAACGAGGTCGTCTTCGGCTCTCGCATCGTTCCCGCGCGCGCCGGGGTCGACCTGGAGCTGTGGTTGCGCAACGGCCTCGACCAGCCGCTCTCAGGCCTGCGCACGCAAATCTGCGTGTTGCTCAAGGGCGCCCCAGGTTTTGAACAGCAGACGCTGGACAACAAGACGTTCGAGTCGCCGGTCGCCGCCGTGCGATCGTCCGCCGTACGATCGTCCTCGGGCGACCGCTGGATCCTCACGGCCTGGCAGCGCGCCGGCCGCGTATGGGGCAACGACCAGTGCCCCTGCCTGCACTCCGACCCGGTGATGCCGGACTGCCCGCCCGGCGAGACGGTTCGCGTGAAAGGCCGCCTCTGGTTTTACGAGGGCGCATCCATCGCCGACGAAATCGCGGCGGCGCGGCGGCGATTCCCGGCTTAGAGCTTCTTCAGCATCACGTTGCGGATCTCGAGCTTCATCGGCGGTCCGCGGTGCAATTGGAAGCCGATCAGCCCGCTCATCTTGCGGTTCGCGGCGTCATCGTCGATGACCATGCTCATCACTTGGTCATTGAGTATCTGGATCAGGACGTTGCCGCGAGCGATGATGTGGAGAGAGTTCCAATCGTCGACCTTGATGAGGGATTTGAGCGCATCGCCGTCGCCGATTTCGCCCATGGCACGGGGTTTGTGGCCGGGAGCGACGTAGCTGAACTGGCCCCGCAACGCGATAAACCCGCGGCCGCGCTCTTCGTAGATTTGTCCGGTGAACGTGTTTTCAGCGTCAATGTCGGCCTGATAACCCTTCAGCACCCACTTGCCGACATCGGGCAATTCGACGCTGCGGTACTGCACGCCGCTATTGGTGGAGTTGATACGGTAGTCGAGCTTCAACTCGAAGTCGGCCGGCTCGCCTCCGCGCCAGATCAGGAACGTGTTGACATCGATCGGGTTCGCGGCGGTCGTTTCGCCGACGATCGAATCGCCTTCGACGCGCCAAAGCGAGGGATTGCCGTCCCATCCCTTGAGCGATTTCCCGTCGAAGATCGCAGTGAAGCCCGTCGAATCATGCGAGATCGGATCGGGCATCATCTTGCTGAAATCGAACTTCTTCTCGCCGGCTTTGCGCTGCGCGGCGACCTCCGTCCGCGGCATGATTCCCACGAGCAAAACCGCCGTCACGCCTGCCGCGACGCCAAGAGCGATACGACGTATCTTCCGATTGATTCGCAATGCCATCTCTCCTGAACCTATTGTGCGTCCGCTGCACGCGGAGCCTCCGTATCGTAGCCCAGACCGGGCTCGTTCACCAACGACCGCCACGCCCGACTCGCGCCCTCACGCCTTCGCCGGCCCTTTCAGCCGCTGTTTGCCGACGATCCCCTCGCCTTCTCGTACGACGACGAGATAGTCCGCCGGAACTTCGCCGATCTCCTCGCGCTCACCCGTAGGCCAGCGAACTTCGAGCGTGGCGCTCGTCTCGTCTCCGAGGCCGAAATGCAACCGCGGATCGTTAACGGAATAGAAACTCGACTGCGCTTGCTTCGACTGCGATTGTACGCGCTTGCCGTAACGAACCGTGACTCGCGCGCCGATCGCGGAGCGGTTCGACTGGGTCCCGATGAGCGATACCTTGAGCCAATGTCGCTTGCCGCTCAAATCATTCCGAAGCAGCGACGGCGGCTCGTTCATATTGACGATCAGGATGTCGACATCGCCGTCGTTGTCGAAGTCGCCGAAAGCGCATCCTCGGCTCGAGTGCTTGGCTGCAACTCCGGGGCCGGCTTCCTCAATGAGTTGCTCGAAGCGGCCTGTGCCGAGATTGCGAAAAACGCATCGCGGCGTTTTGTAGGGATAGGCCGGCAGCTTTCGCTCGAGTTCCGGATAGACGTTCCCCGTCACGAGAAACAGATCCGGCAGGCCGTCGTTGTCGAGGTCCGTGATCCCTGCTCCCCATGCCGTAAAGCGCGTCTCAACTCCGAGGCCCGCCGTCAGGGTCACGTCGGTAAACATCCCGTCGCCGTCATTGCGGTAGAGCACGTCGGTGTCGTCTGAGAAATGCGTCTTGAAAATGTCGAGCGACTCGTTGAGGTCGAAGTCGCCGACGCCGAGGCCCATGCCGGCCTGTTCGTGCCCGTCTTCATTCATGGCAACGCCGCGGACCAACCCGTCCTCGGTAAATGTTCCGTCGCGGTTGTTCTGGAAATAGAAACTTGGCGAGGAGTCGCAGGCGACATAGATGTCCGGCCAACCGTCATCGTCAAAGTCCGCGGCGACGGCGGTCATGCCATATGATCCGCGCGCGGCGTCGATGCCGGATTCGATGCTGACATCTTTGAACGTGCCGTCGCCGTTGTTGCGATAGAGCGAGCACTTTGCCGGAGGCAACCCTCGCGGCCCGCAGTTGACCGCGACGCCTTGATAGAAGCAAAAGTCCTTCTCACCGGGCTTGGGAGTTGTCTTCGGATCGAACTCGAGGTAGTTGGCGACGAACAGATCGAGATGGCCGTCGCGGTCGTAATCAACCCACGTACAGCCGGACCCCCAGCGCCGACGGGTCTCGAGCAAGCCCGCCGCTTCGGTGACATCATCGAACCCGCCCTTGCCGTTATTGCGGTAGAGAACATTTTGGCCCCAATACGTAATGAACAAATCGTCGCGGCCGTCGTTGTCGTAGTCTCCGATCGTCACCGCCGAGGCCCAGCCGGTTCGCTTCAAACCCGCTTCCTGAGTGACCTCTGAGAATGTGCCGTCACGGTTGTTCTTGTAGAGGCGCAACGTCGCCCCTTGAGGATCGCCGTCGAGACGAGAACCGGAAAGCAACAGCGCGTCCAACCAGCCGTCGTTGTCATAGTCCAGAAAAGCGCAGCCGCAGCCGACGGCTTCGAGAATGAAAGTCGTACTTTCTGCAGAGCCGTAGATCACAGGTCGAGTCAGCCCGGCTTCGGACGCGATATCGGTCAGGCGGGCTTCGAACGGGATCCCTGACGGCTTGTCACGCTGTTGAGGCTTTACGTTGCGCACAGCCGGCCCCTGCGCGGCCAGAGGAGAGGCCGCTAGCGCGAGTATTTGCCGACGAGTCCACTTCATAGAATGACGTAAGAACGCAGAATCGCCTACGGAGCAGGGCTCTGCGCTGATTCGCAGGTTTGCTCGCGAGAGGATAGCACCGCCGCCGCCGTCCACCGGTCCGTGATCAGCCCGTTGATCCATCCGCCCCGCATTGCCGCCCGAATCGAGTCGACCTTTTCCTTCCCGCCCGCCACGGCGATGCAACGTCTCACTTTGCGCAACTGATCAAGTGAAATCCCGATCACGGAGTCATCCAGGGCCGTCCGAACCGGTTGCCCATCACGGTCAAAGAACCGCAGACACAGGTCGCCCACAGCGCCGCGCTTCAGCGCCTCGTTAAGTTCTCGATTTGAAAACACAACCGCGCTGCTCGAAGTCGGGTAGTCCGCCGAAACCGCGCCGACTCCGACCAGCGCCAGACTGATGGACGGAAATAAGTCGATCGCCTCGCGTACGAAACGATCATCCAAGAAATACCGTCGGCTTTCGGACGAGCGGACGACTCCCGGCGCCGGCAGGTACTTGGGCTCGCCTCGCACCAGCGTCGCAAACTGCCGCGTCAACGCGCTGGCGCGCGTGTCTTTCGACGGATCACCGATCCCGCCCAGGATTTGCACGACGGTTGCGTTCGTGGGCTGGGGCATGCGCGGCATGGCGTCCATCATGGCGAGCAGCGCACGGCTCCAAGACGACACGCCCACGACCTCGCCGCGCTGCAGGATCGCTTCGACGTAGTGGGCCGCCGCGGCGCCGATATACTTCAGCACCCTCTCGCTGGTCGTATCGCCTTCGTCAACATCGACTACAATGGCGTCCCGCAGGCCGTATGTCGCCTGCAATTGTTCCTCGAGCTCGCTATGGACCCCGGTGGGAACAGCAACGCTCACCCGCACAATTCTCTCTTCGCGCGCTCGTTTCAGCAACCGCGAAACCGTCGACTGCGACAAGCCCAAGCGTTCGACGATATCGGTCTGACGCAGGCCCTTCTCGTGGTAGAGGCGCGAAACCTTTGTCATCAGCCGAAGCTCATCAATCCTGGGCATCGTTGAATAAATGTTCAGACAGCAAGCGATCTGGGCGCGGCTGAACGTGCCGCCAGAATACCGCTGCGATCCGAGTCTCAGTTGTTGCTTTTCTTCAGCGCGGCCCCTCAGCATTTGGCCTGCAAGGTCCTCGCTGTTGACGCGTCAATGCGTAGCGTGATATAAAGTCGCCCGGATATCAAGTCCAGCCTGCATATTTATGCAGGCGGTCGGGATATTTGGGTATAGCGGGTAGAGGTCGGTATTCGAGGCCAATCCCCAGGGGTGGGCGAAGGAGGTTAGCGAGTATGAACAAATACACACGGGCGGTAGTTCTGCTGTCGGCATTGCTTGTGACGACAAGCGGGCTGTACGCCCAATCCGCCACGGGCCAAATCAATGGCACTCTGAAGGATGCTACAGGCGCGGTGGTCCCGGCGTCGAAGGTCACCGTCTCGAACGAGCAGACAGGGCTCACTCGTCAGACTGAGTCGAACGCCGCCGGCGACTTCGTTTTTCCGCTGCTGCCGGTCGGCGTCTATTCCGTAACCGCGGAGGCCCCTGGCTTCCAGACCGCTCGTCGGACCGAAATCAACCTCCGCGTCAATCAAACTCTCCGCGTCGACATGGCGATGTCGGTCGGCGAAGTCACCGAAACCGTCGAGGTTGTCGCCACAACGGCGGCGATCGACACAGAGTCGGCCTCGGTTGGCACTACAGTGAGCCAGAAACAGGTGACGCAGCTTCCGCTCAACGGCAGAAATTTCTTGCAACTGCTGTTTCTTGCCGGCGGCGCAGTGGAGACCAGCGGCGAGCAGGGCAGCATGCGACGCGACGCGGGCAATGCAATCAGCATCAACGGAGCCCGCCCCACCTCCAATAACTACCTGCTGGACGGGACGTCGAACACGGACACCGCGCTGGGCACGCCCGCAGTCATCTTGTCGATCGACGCGATTCAGGAATTCAAAGAGCAGACCGCGACCTACTCCGCCGAGTACGGCTTTAGCGCAAACCAGGTCAATATCGTCTCCAAGACCGGCACGAATGAATTTCACGGCTCTGCGTTCCATTTTTTGAGGAACAACGCACTTGACGCCAACCAGTTCTTCAACAACTTGGCCGGCTCGCCGAAGAACGTGCTGCGGCAGAATCAGTTCGGGTTTGTCGCCGGCGGACCGGCGATCAAAAACAAGACGTTTTGGTTGGTGAACTATGAAGGCCGCCGTACGCGCAATGCGTCACAATCGTTCATCAACGTCCCGACTCCCGATCAGCTCGCGGGCCGGTTCACCTCCACGATCCTCGACCCATTGGCAAATGGCGATCCGTTCCCGAACAGCATGGTTCCCACGACGCGCAACTCGAAGTTGGCCAACCTGGCGATTGCAAAGTTCATTCCGGCGCCCAACTCTTCGCTGTCTCGCGGCAACTACATCCGGCAACGCTCCATCCCGACGGACATCGATCAGTACACCATTCGCGGCGATCAGAACCTCGGGAAATACGGCAACCTATTCGCTCGCTACACTTCCACCGACTACAGCGCGATTACGCTTGGGAATACGACTGAGCTCGGGGACGTGTTCTTCGTTCAGGAGTCGCGCAACTGGCAGATTTCTCACGCGGTGCCGATCGGAGCGAACTTCGTCAACGAATCCCGTTTCGGCTATGTCCGCTCCCTCGCGAACCAGCATGGCGCTACGGCGGATCAGTCCGACATCGACGCTCTCGGCCTGACCGGCGTATTCACGAACCTGAACGACGACCAACGCTCCTACCCGGCCGTCGGTTTCGGCGGCGTCGGCGCCGGCCTTTCGGGCGGCGGCAGCGCGGTGAACGACTACCAGGCGAGCAACCAGCCCATGTACGACGTTTCGAACGCGTCGACGTGGATTCGAGGCAGCCACACGCTGAAATTCGGATTTAACTACAGACAATGGTCGCTGCAGCGTGATTTGGCGAACGATTTTCTGGGTCAGTTCACGTTCAGCGGCTTCTTCACCGGCAACGAAACGCAAGACCACGCGGTAGCCGACATGTTGCTGGGCTACTATTCCGGGGCCAGCGTCTTCCAACCGGCCGGGTTCAGCGTCGGTGACCAAGCGGGCAATCCGCGCGAATTCAACTTCATGTATTTCGCGCCCTATTTGCAGGACGACTGGAAGGTCAACCCTCGTCTCACGCTCAACCTCGGCATGCGCTATGACTTCCGCACCGTTCCAAACGAAACCAACGATCGGATGGGTTGGCGCGATCTGTCAAATCCATTAGGCGGATTGCTGGTGGCGGACCAGAAATTGGTTGACGGCGGCATCATTCCGGATGACGGCTACTATCGCTTTGCCGGCCGCCCAAACCCACGTGACGCCTCCCGCAAGGTGTTGGCGCCGCGCTTCGGTTTCGCCTTCCGTCCGTTCGCCGACGAAAAGACCGTCATTCGCGGCGGTTACGGCGTGTTCTTCGATTCCGCCGAAGGCCGCGAGATCGACGGCGCTTCGGACATCTACCCGTATGTCAGCCGCGGCAACTATCTGCAAACGTTCGGCCAGTCGGCGCCCTTGATCAACAGCGACCAGATGTTCCCGAACTTTTCAGACCTCGGGCCCGCTACGCCCGCGGCGAATACGTTCCTGGCGGTGAGCATGTCGCCTGAGCCGAGCAATCCGTACGTTCAACAGTGGACGTTCGGCATCCAGCGCGCGCTGAGCTCGACGACGACTTTCGACATCAGCTACATCGGCACGAAGGGGACGGATCTGTTGATGCGCCGGAACATCGCTCAATCTCTCCAGATGAGAGATCCGGCGGCGTGCGCGATCGATGCAACCGTAGGCGACTGCCCTGTATTGGCTCGTCGACCCTATCCGAATTTCGCGACCTATATCGACAGTGATTGGAGCGGCGTCTCGAGCTACAACGCTATGAACGTCAAGTTCGAAAAGCGTTCGAGCAGCATGATCTTTACGTCGGTCTATACCTGGTCGAAGAGTTTTGACACCAAGTCCGCCGCTGCCGGCATCGGCAACGGCGGCGCCATCGCCGGATGGCAGGGCTTCCTCGACAACCATGACGTCAGGCGTGACTACGGCCTGTCCGACTTCAGCGTCGATCATCGCCTCGTCACGAGCTTCGTATACGAACTGCCGTTTGGGCGCGGTCAGAAGTTCTTGTCCGATGCTCCCGGTATCGTCAACCAGATCCTTGGCGGCTGGCAGGTCAACGGGATCGTCACCTTCCAGGGCGGCTTCCCGATGACGGTTCAGGCTGCTGATCTTGGCGGCCTCAACGACACCTCGGGCACGAACCGAGCCAACATCGTCGGTGATCCGAATCCGAGCAGCCTGAATCCAACGATCGAGGAGTGGTTCAACACGAGCGCCTTTACGCAGCCCGGCTTCGGCGTCCTCGGCGATTCCGGCCGCAGCATCATGACCGCTCCTGGAATCAACAACTGGGACACCGGCCTGTTCAAGAACTTCTATGTCACAGAGAGGATCAGCGTGCAGTTCCGGTTTGAGTCGTTCAACGCCTGGAACCACACGCAGTGGAGCCCTCCCAATCGCAACCGCGCCGACTCGAGATTCGGACAAATATCCGGCACCCGAGACGCGCGCATCAACCAGATGGGCTTAAAGGTCGTCTGGTAGCAAACTGTCAGCCTGGAACCCGCCAAGCCGGTCGCGGCCTGGCGGGTTCCGCCTTTGGGAAATCTCGCTTTCGCCTGGGACCGTTTGATACCGTAACTCGAGCCACGCGAGGCGCGAATTTGCCGCGATTCGGACATTGCCATCTGAAAGTGATTCCGCTTGCCGCGTTGTTCGCGCTAAGCGGCTTCGCGCAGCAATCGAGCCCGTCCGATCCAGACCTTCTGCGGCAATATTTCGAGCAGGGCCAGAAGGCCATCGTGGAAAATCGCTACGCCGAAGCGTCCGCTGCGCTCGAAAAGGCGATCGCGTTGGCTCCGAACATCCCTGAGCTTGGGGCGAGTCTCGGCTTCAGCTACTTTCAGCAAGGTCGCTACAGCGACGCGATACCCGTCCTCGAAAAGGCTCTGAAGCTCAAGCCGGGGCTTCCCAACGTCGACGTACTGTTAGCCGCATCACTCAGCGAAATGGGCCGTTTTGACGAGGCGCTGCCCGGGCTCGAGGCGGCTTTTCACCGCGCTTCAGATCCGGCGCTCAAGCGGCTGGCGGGTCTGCAACTGCAACGCTGCTACAGCGGCCTAGGACGTGATCGCGAGGCGGTTGCGACATCGTTGGAGCTAACTAAGCTCTATCCCGAAGATCCCGAAGTTCTCTACCACGCGGGCCGCTTATTCGGAAACTATGCGTATCTCACTTTCCAGAAGACTAACTGAGACTGCGCCGGATTCGGTTTTCACGCGTCAGGCTGTCGGAGAAGCCCAGGAGAGCGAAGGAAAATTTGAACGCGCGATCACTGAATACCGCAAGGTGCTCGAGCTTGACCCGAATCGGCGCGGCGTTCATTTTCGGCTCGGCCGAGCGCTGCTCCGCAGCTCTCAAGACGGCGATGTCGTCGCCCAGGCTATCAAGGAGTTCGAGGCGGAGCTCAAAGCCGATCCAACCAACGCGAACGCCGCGTATGAGCTCGGCGAAATTCATCGTAAGCGGGGCGACCTCGAAGCGGCTCGCGTGATGTTCGAGCAGGCCGTTAGATACTATCCCGGGTTCGAGCAGGCGCAATTAGGCCTCGGCGGCGTGTTGACGAGTCTGGGTCAGCCGGATGCAGCCGTTCCGCATCTGCGCACAGCGATCTCCCTGAACGATGGAAACGAAGTGGCGTACTATCGCCTCGGTCAGGCTTACCGCGCGCTCGGCCAGACCGACGAAATGCGAAAGGCGCTCGCGGATTTCCAGCGGCTGCGATCTTCTGAAAGACGCGTGACCGCCGAAGGCGCGGGCCAAGAGCAAGTGACCGCGCAACAAGTCGGGTCCGCGAGCGAGCCGTAGCGGCTAACCGCCCCCCTACCGATGATTCGAAGGCTGATCAAATACGCCGCGATTCTCGCCGCCTTCATACTGCTGTTGGCCGCGGCGGGTCTGTCTTACCTCTATTTCAGAATTACCGGTGCGGTTTACGGGCACGCGCCTGAAACTGCTTCGGTTGTGCGGTATGCCGAACTCGGCCCCGACGTCGACGCAGCGCCGCCTGTCGTCGAACAATACGATTTTGATCCGGCGCGCTTCGCCGATCCCGGCGGCAAATTCGGTCCCATGACGCGTTGGTGGTGGCCTGGAGCCGATGTCGGGCGGACGGAACTCGAACGCGAGATCGCTCTGTTCGCCGAAACCGGATTCGCCGGCGTTGAGATTCAACCTTTCACGATGGGGTTGAACCCCGACGCCGATGCGGCGGATCGTGGCCGCGTCATGAGTTGGGACAGCGACGCCTACTACGAAAAGCTCCGCGGGGTTCTCGTCGCCGCGGCCGAAAAGGGGTTGATCGTCGACCTCAACGGGGGCAGCGGCTGGCCCACGGGCGGCCCGCAAATAGCGCTTGAAGATAACTTTCTGACGCTGCTGTTCAATGAAACTGAAGTCAGCGGCGGAAGAGAGGTTCGTTTGGATCTCGAGCCGCCCGAGCCGCCGCTGACGGCCTATCTCTCCCTGGCCCTTGCCGGATTGTTCGGCGGAGAAGCGCGAGGCGTGTACTTTCCGCAGGCCGCGAAACTCGTCGCGGTGAGCGCCGCCAAAATGGTCCGGGACGAGCGCTCGCCCTGGGTTTGGAATACCTCGGATCAAGTCGCCCTCGATCCCGCTAGCGCAGTCGACCTATCGGCGAAGGCGTCCGACCGGGTGCTCACTTGGCAGGCGCCGGAGGGCGACTGGAGGATCGTCTCGTTTTGGTCCATGCCCGACGGCGAGGCGCCGTCCTTGATCGCCAAGTCGCCCGCCGGGTTTGTTGTCGATCATTTCTCCCCCGATAAGGTTCGCGCTAACTATGACTACTTGTTCGGTTCACGGACCGGCTTGCCCGCCTTCTACGGAAAGCCGTTGAGGGCGATTTTCAATGACAGCTACGAGTTCAAGGCGGACCGCCATTTCACATCCGATTTCTTTGAGGAATTCCAAAAGCGTCGCGGGTACGACATTCGTCCCTGGTTGCCGGCGGTCATGGAGCCTGGCTACAACCACATGCTGGCGCACCTCATGGCGCCGCCATCCAGGCCGGACTTCGTGTTCTCCGATCAGGACCGGCGCCTGCGGTACGACTACGACCGTACTCTCAGCGACTTGTTGATCTCCGGCTTCCTCGACACGAGCGCCGATTGGATGAGCCGACGAGGGCTTCAACACCGTACCCAACCCTACGGTATGGCGATGGATGTGATCGCGGCTGCGGGGCATGCCGACATCCCCGAGACGGAACAGCTCTATTGGGGAGGCTCCGAGGCGTTCCTCAAAAGCGTCGCTTCCGGCGCTTGGCTTTACAACCGTCCCATCGTCAGCTCCGAGTCCGTCGTTTATATGAACCGGGAGTACATGTCCACGCCTCAAAAAATCAAGATCTCCGTTGATAAGGCGTTGACTTCCGGAGTCAATCAGATCATCTACCACGGGACAGCCTACCGCTATCTGACAAAGGACTTCGGCGAATTCGGATGGTATCCCTGGAGTTCGCCCTTCGCTGCATTCCTTGGATTCTCGACCGACCTTCGCGAGAGCAATCCTTTTTGGAAGTTCGTGCCTCAACTCAATCGCTACATTGCGCGCTCTCAATACGCTCTGCGGTCGGGCCGGCCCTCGGTCGACGTGTTGCTCTATTACCCGTTCCTCGGATTCTTGATCAACGAGGAGGAGTTAAACCCTGAAGAGCTGTTGCCGAGAGGTGAATTCGTCGGAGTAGAGCCGCCGCTGCAGCCGCAGTCGATGCCGTGGATGCCGAAATTGAACGAGAAGGGGAAGTCGCCGACGCAGCAGTGGCTTGCGCAGGTGTGGGAGACGATCAACAAGCTCGAAGAGCTGGGCGTCGCGTGGGCCTGGGTGAACGACGAGTCGCTGCAGCAGGCCGAATACGCAAGGGGTCGATGGCGGATTCGCGGCGGCGACTATCAAGCTCTTATTCTTCCGTACGTTCCTTTCATTCGGGTCGAGACCGTCGCCCACCTGCGGGAATTGGCGGAACAGGGCGCCGCCATCGCAATAGTCGGCGACCCCCCGGGCCGGCAGCCAAGCTTCCGGGATTACCAGGCCCAGGATCGGGCCGTTGTCGCCCATTTCAGCCGCATCGCGTCCCTCGACAACGTTGCGCAGCTTCCAGCGGCGGACAGCCTCGCGGTTTGGAGTATGCCGCTTGCCCGACCCATCCGCTATCACGAGCCCTACCGCCATCTGCGGCAGATTCACCGCAGCATGTCCAACGGCGATCGAGTCGCGTTCATCCGAAGCAAGGCGAACGACTGGACGGAGATCGAACTGGATCTCGACTCCGGGATGCGCTCCCTGACCTGGCTCAATCCGGACGATGGGTCGATGCGTGACAGCGGGGATGGTTCGTACCGACTCCCGCCGTACGGTTCGGTGATTGCGTACGCGAGCGCTAGGGCTCGTCCGCCCGGCGTGTCCTCCCGGCAAGTCGGCGATCCCGAACCGGATGAGGCGGCTGTGGCGCTCGACGATTGGAAGCTCGAGGCGGGCGAGTTCAAATTGGACCATGCTTCCTTAGGCGACTGGCGGGACCAGTCCGAGCTTCGATTCGCTGGTGAGGCCGTCTATCGCACGCAGATTGAGCTGAGCGCCCTCGATCCGCGGTCGGGGTATGTCCTCGATCTGGGCAATGTGTCCGCGACGGCTGAGGTCACTGTCAACGGTACGCCGATCGGAGCGGCAATCTACGCTCCTTATGCGCTCGACATTACGGATGCCCTGCAGCAGGGCTCGAACGCTCTCGAGGTTCGCGTGACGGCTCCCGCAATCAATCGGCTGCTCGGCAAGGCGGCGCGCGGCGATCCCGGCTATGGCCAATTCAAAGGCAAGGAAAGCTCGGCTATGCCTGCGGGCTTATTCGGCCCGGTGCGACTGCGAAAGATCGTGACGGCAAGGCCTTGAGAGGAGGCCCCGCCATCTCGTGCATATTTATGCACAGTTGACTGAATAGGCGGGCTATCCATTACCATGACCGATGGATCGTGGAAAGAACGATGAAGATCAGGTTTTACGCTTCATTCCTATTTGTGGCCCTTCTGTTCGCCGCGGTCCCCAACGCTCAAGCAAAAGTGGATTTTGGTCGCCAGGTCCATCCGATCTTGGTGAAGAAATGCTTCGGTTGCCATAGCTCGTCGGTCAAGCAGGGAGAACTGTCGGTCGAAACCCGCAAGACGATGCTTGCCGGCGGCGCTCATGGACCCGCAATCGTGCCGAGCGACCCCGCGAAGAGTCCGCTGTACCAGCATGTCGCGGGCCTGGTTGAGCCGCGGATGCCGATGGGCATGGCGCCGCTGACTGACTCGGAGATCGAGCTAATACGCCAATGGATCGACGAAGGCGCGACGTGGGACCAATCAAACGAAGGCCCCTCGCGGGCGACGGCCCCGCTGGAGCCGCGCAAGGTCGAGCCGCCTGTTGGCGAGCAGCCCAATCCAGTGGACCGTTTTCTCGCAGCCTACCGGAGCGAAAAGCGGCTGCCGGCGCAAAAGCTCGTCTCTGACTCGCTGTTCCTGCGCCGTGCATATCTCGACTTGTGGGGATTTGTGCCCCCACCGGCGAAGCGGCAGGCCTTTCTTGAAGACAGCGATCCTCAAAAGCGTTCCGAGCTGATCGATGCTTTGCTGGCTGACGATGCGCTGTACGCCGGCAATTGGATCACCTACTGGAATGACCTGCTGCGCAACGACGAAGGAGTCATCTATCACGGCGGCCGCGAATCGATCACCGACTGGCTGCTTGACGCCCTGGAGCGGGACATCCCTTACGACCGGATGGTCCGCGACTTGCTTAGTCCGCAAGGGGAGGGCGCGCCCGAAGGCTTTCTGATCGGGGTGAACTGGCGCGGCGTCGTGAACGCGAGTCAGACGCCTTCGATGCAGGCTGCGCAGAATAGTGCGCAGGTGTTTCTCGGCGTCAATCTCAAGTGCGCTTCGTGCCACGACAGCTTCGTCAATCAATGGAAGCTCGCCGATTCATATGGTTTAGCGTCGTTCTTCTCGGACGAACCGCTGGAGTTAGTTCGCTGTGACGCGCCGACCGGCCAGAAAGCCGCAGTCAAGTTCCTATTCCCGCAACTCGGGCAGGCTGACGCGTCGGCGTCATTAGCCGAGCGGCGTCAAGCCGCCGCGAAGCTGTTTACCGCGGTCGAAAACGGCCGCTTCGCGCGCACGATCGTCAATCGTTATTGGAAAGAGTTGCTGGGCCGCGGCTTGGTCGAGCCCGCCGACGACATGGATCAACCGGCCTGGGACCAAGACCTGCTCGACTGGTTGGCGGACGATTTTGTCGCCCACGGCTACGATTTGAAGCACCTGTTGCGTCAGGTCATGACTTCGGACGCCTACCAATCCGTCGCGGTCGACGCTCAAGCCGGAGGCGGCTATGTGTTTCGCGGCCCGCTCGAGCGCCACATGAGCGCCGAACAATTCGCGGACTCGATCTCGTCGTTGACAGGAGAATGGGCCGCACGCGAGGCCTCCGACGGACCGAAGTGGGCGCGCGATTGGCGGATCAAGGCGACCCCGCTGGCGCGCGCCTTGGGGCGGCCGGTGCGTGATCAAGTCTTCACCGAGCGGAACGAGAAGCCCACGACCCTGCAGGCCCTCGAGTTGCTGAACGGAGAGACGCTTACTAAGCGGCTTCATAGCGGAGCTCAGCGCCTGCTCGGGCGGTTGCCCGAGGCTCCTGCCGCACTTTGGGACAGCGGCGTCACCAACGGCGCATCAAGCAAGGACAAGCCGCTGCCCTCGTTCGACATCGATATTAGAGGGGTGGACAAACTCTACTTGCTCGTCCGTGACTCTCAATCCTACGACCCTTCGCGCGTCGTGGCCGGATGGGTGAACGCGCGCTTTATCGACCATGGCAGGGAGCGGCCATTGGCTGATAGCGATTCGCGCTTGGTGCGCAAGCTCACGTTCAAAGAGGGGAGTGACGAGAAGGCCGTCGGCGGCGGAGTTCCCATGCGGGTCGTTGTGGAGACGAAAGGGGCGGAGCGGTTGATCGGCGAAGCGGTGGTGGACGATGGCTCGCAGCAAGCCGATATCATGCCGCGGGTGCGGTTCTTCGTATTCAGCGAGGAGCCTGACCCCGACCGTCTAACGACGCCTGCCGGCGGGTCGCCGATCGCTTATGTCCCGCCGCCGCTGCCCGGACGGCCCATCCCCGCGGTGCGCGACCTTTACGCGCGAGCGCTCGGCCGGGAGCCGACTTCGGGAGAGACCGCCCTCGCGCTGGAGCTGTTGCGGCCGAAGGGCGACGTGATTCCCACCGAGGGAGTTGAAGATCTGCTGTGGAGCCTGGTTTTGCTCCCGGAGTTCCAGGTGATTCGCTAGGAGGCGACGATGCGCGACGATCCCGTACGAGAACTGTTTGGAGGCCTCAGCCGTCGTCGGTTCCTGCAATCTTCGGCCGGCGCGATGGCGGCTCTTGGTACGGGCGCTCCACGCTTGCTCCAATCTCAAACCAAACCCCAAGCTCGCGCCGACACGATGATCCTCATCTGGATGGCGGGGGGCATGGCGCAAACCGAGACGTTTGATCCGAAGACCTACACGCCGTTCGAAGACGGGCTCGAAGCCAAACGCGTGCTGAGCACGTTCCCGCCTATCGACACGGCGGTTGACAACATCAAATTGTCGCAGGGCCTGGAGCGCTTGGCCAAGGTGATGGATCGCGGCACGTTGATCCGCAGCTACCGATCCGGCGATCTCGGGTTCATCCTTCACTCCCGGCATCAGTTCCATTGGCACACCGGCTATGTGCCTCCGCTCTCGGTAGCCGCTCCGCACTTTGGAGCCTGGGTGGCGAGCGCCTTGGGTCCCAACAATCCGAACCTTCCGGCATTCGTTGACGTCGGTCAGAACCTCGAGATCGGCGCCGAAAGCGACTCTCTGAAGGCGTTCCACACGGCGGGCTTCCTCGGCTCCGAGAACGGCCCGTTTTTCATTGCCGATCCTGTGGACGCGGCGGCCAGCGTGCGCCCCCCCGGCGGCATGACGTCGGAGCGCGCCGCGAGTCGCTGGGAGCGCTTCCGCAAGCTGGCCGCCGAGGGTCCTCTCGCCAAATACGGCTCGAGCTTTCAGCAAGAGTCGATGCTGCGGTCCTACGACAACGCACACCGACTGCTGAGCTCGCCGGCCGCTAAGGCGTTCGATCTCTCTCTGGAGCCCGATAAGAAGAGCGCTCCCTACGGCGATTCACGCTTCGGGCGCAGTTGCTTGCTTGCCCGTCGTCTCGCCGAAGCCGGCGCTCGTTTCATCGAAGTCACGACTGAATACATTCCCTTCCGGTATTGGGACACTCATGACAACGGCCACACTCGCGCCCGCGACATGAAGGCGACAGTCGACGGGCCGGTCTCGCAGCTCATCCTCGATTTGGAGGAACGCGGCTTGCTCGGGCGCACACTCGTCGTGTTGGCCAGCGAGTTCGGTCGCGACATGATCACCGAGGGACGTCCCGGCCAAACCGTGAAGGAGCAGGTCAAACAGCCCGACGTCATTCACGAGCTGAAGCACTACGGCATGCATCGCCACTTCACCGAAGCCTCGAGCGTTTTATTGTTCGGCGGCGGCTTCAAGCGCGGCTTCGTCTACGGCAAGACCGCAGACGAGCGTCCTTGTACGGTCGTCGAAGGTCGCCTCGAGATCTCTGACCTTCACGCGACCCTGTACCACGCTCTGGGCATCCCGCCCGATCATGGCGCGACGATCGAGCAGCGGCCGTTCCACGTAACTAAGGACGGCAAGGGCAAGGTCGTTGAGGACTTGTTAGCGTAGAACGCCGGGGTCCAATCCGCGCAAAGGCGCTGATTCTCGAAGATGTTCTCTTGTCCTGAGCGCAGAGGCCGCGACTCCAACTCATCGCAGAGTCGGCGATTGTGCAGGTAACCCCGAATAGAGCTCACCGGAGCGCGCTGGACCGAGCACCACTTAGTTTTTGCAAACGAGACGGGCGGACCGCTCGACTGGTATAAGCTCACGCAACCTCACTTTCGGCCGATCCATGGTTGCGTTTGTGCCTTGCCATATGTCCGATGTGCACGGCTTGGATTGACTGCATTAATCGGAGTGGCCCGACACCTGACTCAAAACGTGGATCTCGCGATAGTAGCCGCGGCCGATCCGGGAGCACTCCGGGCGCACGCTCGTACCCGAGGCTGGAACAGTTTGAGGCTGCTTAGCGCCGGCCCAAGCACGTTTAAGTACGATCTTGGCAGCGAAGATGAGGATGGAGGACAAGATTCGACAATCTCCGTTTTTACTCGCGAAACAGATGGCACAATTCGCCACTTCTACAGCGGCCACCCATGGTTGGCGCCGGATATCCGCGAGCGCGGTCTGGATGAGTTGAACCCGATCTGGAACTTTCTTGATTTGACGCCGCAGGGCCGAGGCGATTGGTACGCGAAGCTCGACTATCATTGAACCGTCTAGCATTCGGGTTGATACGCTAGGATCCGTCAGCCTCGTCGCCTGCCTCGATGGCCGTCTGATTGTGAGTCTCCGTGAAGAAGATTAGGGATCCTCGTCTCCAAGCGCGTGATCTATGAATGACACAACCAGTTACCGCCCAAAGCTAGCGTTGTCCCCAACGTGGCGAAAAACAATCCTAACGGCGCACATCATTGTCTCGGTCGGCTTGCTGGGCGATTCGGCGGGCTATCTCGCCGTTGCCATACGCGGAGCAAGCACAACAGATCGGGGGATGGCCGAGGCGTCGTATCAGATGTTGCGAATGTTCAGCTACGTGTTTGGCATCCCGCTCAGCTTTGCCGCCTTACTAAGCGGTACGCTGCTCGGTCTCGGCACCAAGTGGGGAGTGTTCCGCTATCCCTGGGTCGTCGCGAAGCTGCTGTTGATCATCTCGGTGATCGCCGTCGGGGCCCTCGTTCTCAAAGGAGGCATGGACGCGATGCTGACCGGTGGAGGAGGCGCCGAGGGCCGCTTGATCGCCGGCGCAGCCTACGACGTTGCCGCGCTTACGGCCGCTACCGCGTTGGGAGTGTTTAAACCGGGCGGGCGATGGTCGTCAGTCGCGCGGTGACGGGGCGCAAATTTGAGTGACGGTGGCGTAGACCGGCAGTCGGTCGACGCCAAGGAGACGGCATGACGGTTAAGCGCATGGACAACGTCGGCATCGTGGTAGAAGACCTCGATGCCGCCATCGAGTTTTTCACCGAACTTGGCCTTGAGCTGGAGGGTCGCGCCCCCATCGAGGGCGACTGGGCGGATGGCGTCACTGGACTACGCAACATGCGCGTCGAGATTGCCATGATGCGTACGCCCGACGGTCACAGTCGGCTCGAAATGTCCCGATTTTTCGCGCCACGTGTGGTCGCTGATCACCGGAGCGCCCCAGTGAACGCTCTCGGCTACCTACGCGTCATGTTCGCCGTGGAGGACATCGACGACACGCTCGCTCGGCTCGGTAAACGCGGCGCGCAGCTAGTGGGCGAAGTGGTCCAGTACAAGGATACGTATCGCCTCTGTTACATCAGGGGACCCGAAGGAATTCTTATAGGGCTCGCCCAGGAACTCGAGGAGCATTCCCGATGAGCACAATTCCGTTGGCCAATATGGACGGGCGCCAACTATGCCCGTTCTCGCACCAAGCGGAAGTGATTCGCGAGGTGGGCCGCTTTATTTCGGACAACGGGAACTGAGAGGTCATCGATGCCCAGGGTCCACTTCAGCTCATTCCCTTTATCGCTGGACGGCCATGACGGTAGCCCGAATCAAAGTCTAGGTGGAGGTTCCTGTCATGCCGAAATTCGTGACCATCGGATATGGCGATCAGGCCGGGTATGACCGCACGGCGCAGTCGGTCAAAGACGCCGCGCATGCACAGGATGAGAAATTGCGTGCGGACGGAGCATGCATGGGGATCGCCGGCGCGCCGGTGCAGGTCCGAAACCCGGATGGGGCGGGTCTCGAAACGCGCGATGGCCCGTTTATGTCGTCCCCTCTACCGATCGCGGGGTTCGCGGTGATAGAAGCCTCCAACCTAGCGGAGGCAATCCACAAAGTCTCACAGGTTCCATGCGCCGTCGCCCACGGAGTGGTCGAGATCTGGCCCCTGGAGTGACGATGTCGATTTTGCCGTTTGTGGCTATCGCGTGGCGAAACACCAGGCCCAGGTTCACCCTGATGAGCAGCGGAGCCGAATGAGCGAGTTGTCGTGGAATGCCCGGGGGGCGATCCGGACTCGGTCATCATGCCATGCGGCCCGAGGTGGACTCGGCGTTCTTCTTTGAAACGCAGTCCAGGGAAAACCGTTCGAACTCAGCCTGGCTAGCGCCGCTTTCCTCGCCGAGTTGCACATGCCATTCGAAAACAGGCTCGACGTTGTCTCGACCTTTCGTTAACTCCGCCCCTTTCGGTGTGAGAGACTGCGATTCCTTGGGGCTCAGATGAGATCCGCCGGGTGACGAGCGTTGCCGGAGGGGCTCATGCCGCTGCCCTTGCCCGGCCGCGCTTTCCTCGGTTGCGTCTCCGCCTCCGCAACCGGTCAGGACCGACGAGACGCAAAGGCAATCACAGGGGCAAGTCGGGCATATGTCCCTCTTCTCGCTCTAGATCATTGGCTGCGGCTTCCATTCGTTTCAGATTCAGGTACTGCGGCAGCGTAGTCCCCAGGCCAATCACGTAGGGCGATATCCGCCTCGCCGCCACCGCCCCAGGCACACGCGGCTTTGTACCCTTCGTCGACTTCGACGCTGCGGAGTGACCACTGCCGCGCGGCTTCTTGACTGCCGCGGATCGACTCCAGCCGCGCCGCGCCCTGCTCATCTAGGCGGACGTCGAACTGATCGAGAGGGAATGCGAGGCCGTCACCCTGCGCTTTGATAAACGACTCCTTGGCGGTCCACAGGCGGAAGAAAGTGGCCGGACGGTCGTGCGGCCGCTGGCCCAACAACTGCTCGTGCTCCACCGGCGAAAAGAACCGCTTGGCCAGCGCTTCCATATCGCTCAGCTTGCGGACCTGTTCGACGTCTACTCCAATTTCGGTGTCTTTGGCGATGGCGATCAGCGAGACGTCTTGCGAGTGGGAGACGTTGAACCGTAGGGCGGAATCACCAGCAGCGAGGCTCGGCTTACCGCGAAACGCGTAACGCAGAGCGATCTGCTCAGGTGGCTGCCCGACATATCCAGAGAGCAATTGCCGCAGTACGACCCGAGTGATCACGAACTGCAGATGCGCCCCTTCGTGGCGATAGCGCGCGGCGCGCTCCTGTTCGTCGGCAGAGAGCGTGCGCTGCGCCTGCTCCAAGGCGTGCCGGGCGCGGTCGAGGCGTACTCGCCAAACTTCGATACCGTTTGCGGGGATGGGGTTGGCCACCGTGTTTAGCTTACTGTCCGAATCGGCGACGCTACTCGTCCTCGCTGCTCACATTCGCGTAGAAGTTCTCCAGCCGATCGGCTGCGAGGTCAGGCGGCTCGCCGGGGGGAAAGTGCATAGGCGCCTCGAATTGCACTTCCACCCGCTCCCGGCTCCATTTCGGCACAAACGTAATCTGCTCATTTCCGCGCAAGGTCACCGGAACGACGGCGACACCTGCTTGGCGGGCAGCCAAAGCCATGCCTGGTCCCTCAAACGCGATCAGGCTTGTCCGCCGATCCAGCATCCGGCAGGCTTCCATTAGGCTCTCCCGGCCAGCGGCGTCGTTGGAGCTGAGCACAAATGGGAACAGCAGAGGCAGAATCGCGTGGAAGCCCAGCGCCACCGCGGCACGTTGGATCCGCGAGAAGCCGGGATGCGTCGGGTCTAGGTAGGCCGTGAATACCCAACGGCTGGTGACCAGCGCGACCCGCCGGCGCAGTCGCGCTGGCAGGGCGCAATACACCAGCAGGGCGTCGAATCCATGCTCATGCCCGCCCCCGGCGAATATCAGCGGACCGTCTACTCCGGCGAGATGCTCGAGCCCAGACACGCGGAGCCGCGCCCGTGACCACAACAGGCTTCTCAGGAGCGGAAACCGGAAAGGCCGGCGCAGTGCATTGAATAGCTTCCATTCCGCCCAGCGGGGCGCTTGGCGGTCCCGCCCCCGCCGCGCGGCAATAGGGCTAGGAGCCTCCCGGATTTGCTCGCGGAGCTCGTTCAAATCCACCTCGTCGCCCACGGATAAGCCCGCGGGCAGCGCTCCGAGCCGCTCCTCCAGCTGAAACAGAAGCTCGACGGTATCGAGCGAACTGAGGCCCAGGTCGCCGGTGAGGACCTGTTGTGCTCCTGCGTCGCTCGGCGCTTGGCTGACGAGCCAGTCAGCCAGTAGCGCCAGCCGTTTGCTCTTGTGGTCAACGCCGAGTATCTGTCCCAGCGATTGGTACTCGCCGCCCTCGACCGAGGTGACCGGTCCTCGGGCATTCTCCACCGCGGCCTGTACTTCCTTGCGGCGGATCTTTTGCAAGCTGGTCCGCGGGAAATCCGGTCCTGGCCACACGGTCCAACTGCGGATCTTCTGGTGGGAGAGCAGTCGATCGTTGGCTGCTCGGACGCAATGCTCCGGCGAAGCGCCCGGGGTGAGCAGCAGGACGGCGTGCGTCTCGGCATGGCCCTCTTGGTCAAGGCCGATCACCAGGGCGTCGCGGACACCCGGCGACTGCGTGAGAGCGATCTCCACGTCACCGGAAAAGACGTTGAAGCCCTCGCCGGTGACGATCATGTCCTTCTTGCGGCCCAGCAGGAACAGCCGATTGCGCGAGTCCAGGCGGCCCAAATCGCCGGTGCGCAGATATCCTTCGTCCGCGTCGGATTCGTCCGCCTTGCCCTGGTAGTGGCGCATCACGTTTGGCCCGCGCACGAGGATCTCGCCGTCGGCGGAAATCTTCAGGTCCTGGTGGGGCAGGGGATGGCCGACGGAGCCAAACGCGCCAAACAGTGGAGCGTTGATGCTGATGGCGCCCGTCGTTTCGGTCAGGCCGTAGCCCTGCACGAAGAGGCAGCCGGTGTGCCGCCAGAATCGCTCGTCTTCGCGGGGTAACGGCGCGCCGCCCACCAGCACTACCCACAGCCGGTAGCCAATCACGTAGCGCGTAGCGGTGAATACGTGATGGCGCCACAGAAACCAGTTATGGTGGCCGGTGAGCTTGTCGGCAAGCGTTCCGCCGCCTAACCCGTAGCGCCGCCGGCGTAGCGCCGCGGCCAGGCTACTCAGGCTACGGGGCACGGTGCAGAGAAACAGCACGCGGTTGTCTCGCAGCACCCGCAGGAGGTGAGCGGGGTGGCTCGACTGGGTCTGGATGACGCTCATGCCGAGCGACAGCGGTACCCAGACGCCCATCATGACGCCCTGCGTGTGACTGAGCGGCGCGACCACCACGATCCGCGCCGGGATCCACTTAGCCAGCAAGCGGAAGGGCCGGAAACGGGCCACCTGCGACATGATGTTGCCGTGGGTGATACGCACTCCGCGCGGCTGCGACGTCGTGCCCGATGTGTAGAAAACGATGGCGGGGTCGTCGACGCCAACCTGAACCGCGGGGGATGCGGTTTCTTCGCGATCAGGCTCGTCCAGCGCCTCTAAATAGATCGGGGCGAGTCCGGGGATTGCTCCAGTCGCTCTGTTGACGACGCAGCGTGTCGCGCCCACTTCATCGGCCACCCGTTCCGCAAATTCGTCAGACGAATCGTGATCGACTGGCGCCGCCGCCGCGCCCCGCCACCAGGCGCCGAGCAAGAACGCCACCCACTCGGGACTCGTTTTGGCGCGGAAGACCAGGCAGTCGCCTTTGCCAACGCCCGCTTGCGCAAGCACGGCCGCGGCGCGCATGGCCTGCCGGTGCAGTTGGACGTAGCTCCACCAGCGCAGCCCCAGATCTAGGCGCAGCCCCACTGCATTGCGCTCGCCGAAGCGCGGCAAGGCCGTGATCACGTCCTGCAGGGTGGGCCCACCCTGCGAGGATGCTTCGTTGTTTACCGATTGCGTATCGCTGGGCAAAGTGTTGGGACAGGAGTCCTGGCCGAGCGTCAGTCGCGCCGGATTAGCGAAACGTCAGCGCCAACAGCGAATTGTTTTGGAAGCGCGGCTGGCAGTATGACACATACACGCGCCGTCCCCCTTCCTGTGCGAACGCTGGGTGCTCAAACCCCAAATAGGCCAGTTCCGTCGACTCCTCATGCGGCGCCCCAATCAGTGATTGGGGTTCGCTGTATGGGCCCCAGGGATGCTCTGCCGTGCGCAGCACGAGGCGTTTCTCGTACTCATCGAGGTAGAGCATCACGAAGCAGCCCAGGTGCGCGTTGTAGGTTACTGAGTAGTCGCCGCCGCATGGGCCGAGGCTTGCGGCGCTGTTAGCGTTAGAGCTCCACTCCGGACCGGGGGCGCTGAGGTATTCGTATGCCTGTGGTTCGGCGATTCCCGACGGTTTGACGCGCGCTAGCCGGCCCTGGTGATAATACCCGTCGGGCACGCTGGCAAACACGTAGAGGTGCTCTTCCCAGGGCAGCACCTGCACGCCAAATCGCGTCTCCGAGCCCCAGACCCGGCGCAACGTAGCTCCCTGCGTCCATTCGAGCCGCTCGCATTCGCCGCTGCGTGGGTCGAGTTTCGCCACGCCTACGCCGGTTCCGCGAAAGCCCCAGATCGTTGTTGGATCCGTGACTTGCACCGCTAGGTAGAACAGGTACACGAGTCCATCGTGGTAGACGCCGTGCTCGGGCCAAAAGCGCAGACCGCGCCGCCACTCCCAGTCGGTTGCGGGTAGGATCTCCTTCGGGAAACCATCGTTGTCCTCGATGTACTGGAGGTTCGCCCACGCCTCGCGCACCGTGGTTCCTCGCGCGATCCCGGCACAGTTGGCCAGAAACATGCCGTTCGCGCGCACCAGGTCGTGGAATGCCGGCGGGGGGGCCTTGCGGATGCGCGGCCCGGCCCCGGCGGCCGCTCCCGCCCGCGCCGCGATGAGTGTATCGGAGAAAACGAACAGTGTTTCGTCTCCCATCGGGATCGACTGGCCGCCGTCCTGTCCCACCAGGAACCAGCGCTCGGTGGATGCCCGTGGGCAGACGCCGACGTAGCGTATCGAGCGGATTTCTCTGGTCGTTGCCGCCGTCATGATGTTTCCTCGACTGGGGCGGCGCGGTGTCTGCCGCGGGTTTGCCAGACGATCCGGGACCACAGGCGTTGGAGCTTGCGAAACAGGCTGGGGCGCTGCACCACGGCTTCGACGTGCCCGGCGCAGGTCGCCGCGCCATCGCGTTCGCGGGCCAGCGCGGCGAGTTGATCCGCCGAGAACGGGCATTCCACAAGCCAGGCGGCGAGCTGTGCGGAAGCGTCAACCTCCATGCAGACGTACGGCTGCAACGCGTCATGCAACGCCCACATCCACATCCCGATCCCGCGGTCAATCGCGATTACCGGGGAGCCCAGGGCCAGGCTCTCCATCATCTGCATGAATCCATTGGCTGAGATCGTCACCCGCCCCGCGGCAATCAACCCAAACAGAACGGCGTCGGCTTGAATCGGCAAGGCTAGCAGGCGGTCCGGCGGCACGACGTCCGCCGGCATCGCCGCCGCCGCCGCGGGCGGATCGTGGGTGAGCGCCACCACGTGCGGCGGTGGCCCCGGGAGCCCTCGCAGCAACTCGATAGCGCCCTGGAACACGCGTTCGTCGAAGCCCAGAACCGTCACCCAAGGCCGGCCGCGAAAGCTTGCCGGCACGGGGAGGTCCGCCTCGCCGGCTACCTCGCCGATGAAGGGGGGCACGACCCTGTAGAACCCGGGCTGATCCCGCGGCGGCTCCGGCCACAGAGTGCGGATGCCGTAGAGCAGCATGAGATCCACGCCATAGCGGCTCGCGCCAACATAGTCCCCGTAGTACTGCTCCAGTTTGATGAAGGGCGCCGGCAGCATACGCGCCGCCACATAGAACGGCTCTAGCGTGGGGAACGGCTCTTCGCCAAAAATGACCACGTCTGGATCCAGCTCGCGAAATATGTTCCAAGCCGTGGCGAGAGTATCCGGTCCGTCGGGGAAATGCAGTGGGCGGATGCTCACTTTGCCTTGGGCCTGCGCCACCTTGGGATCTTCAGGGATTGGCCCGCGGTTGCAGATCACGCAGTTCCAGTTGCGATCGCTGAGCACGAGCGAAAGCCGCAGCGCACGGAAGAACACGCCGACCGCCGACGGGTTGGCCATCGTGTAGGTGAACAGCAGGGCCGTTCGTCGACTCGAACCACTGGATGGCCGCGCTGTCATCGCCACAGCCCCCTACGCCACCGCGCCCGGACCGCCCGGCTTCTGAGCCACCATCGCCAACTCGCCTGACTCGTCGCCGCCCAGCTTGCGCAGGAGCTGCATCCACTTCGGCGTCAATTCCCGCGGTAGCGCAGGAAACTTGATGCGCTCCAGCGCTTCGAAACCGCAGTCGGTGAGCAAGCGCGAGAGCGAGCTCTCATTGAAGTACTGGTAGTGGACCAGCGGGCTAATCACGTCCCAGTGCTTGCCGAATAGCCGAAATTGCACGGACTCCATGTCTGGTACGGCCACATAGAGCAAACCGCCAGGGCGCAGCCGCAGCGCGATATCAGCGAGGATGGCCGCCGGATCGGTGAGGTGCTCGATCACGTGGCTCATGACTATCGCGTCAAACGAGTCCCACGGTATGCGGTCTACGCCTAACGAAGCTGCATGCACACGCATCCCAAACTCCGGCTCGAGTTGGTGGACCGACTTCTCTGAACTGTCGATGCCGTAGGCTTCGAACCCATACGCCCTGGCCAGCCGCAGGATGTGCCCGCGGCCAAAGCCGATATCGAGCAAACGTGGCCCCGGAGCGCGCATTCGTAACAGGCTGCAGATAGGCTCGGCGAAGATGCGCTGCACCTCCAGAAATTCGTTGTCGTCTTCCTGCTCCTCTAGGTCCTCGCCGAGCAGCAGTTGCAGCTCGCCGCGGGGACGGGGGCTGGTGTAAATGTGGTCGCACTCCAGGCAGCGATGGTAAGAGAATCCGCGGAGCGAAAACAGACGCCGCCGTTGGGACGCGCCGCAAATGGCGCAGTCCGCGGCTTCAATCATCTCCGGACCAGCCGCCTCCACCACGTCGGTGAGTGTGGAGTACCACTCGAGCCCGAGCGGCGCACTGCGTCTCGTGGCTTGCGCCGGTTGCGCCTGTTCCTCCGCCGGGGAATCGACGATGCCCAGCTTCACCGCTTCCCGCAATGTCTCGCCTAGCTTGAGCAGCGCCACCTCTTGTTCGACCGGCGGCAGCTCAGCCGCCTGGCGACGCAGGCGCAGCAGCGCATCCGAGAGGTCCGCGGCGACTTCCGCGAAGGGGCTGGCGGCGCCATCGGCCGTCTGGAACCGTACCGAAAGCAGATTGGGCTGGCCGCGCGTTTCGTCCTCCGCGAAGTCCTGCACGTCGTTAAGCTTCTGCGCGAATGTGTAGTACTGCTCCAGGAACGGATAGAGCGGTGAGACGCGTCCGGGATCGATCGAGGAATAGAGACAGCGCCAGAAGTCGACGTTTTTCAATCGAACCAGCCGCTCGTAGTATGCCGGGTCCCATTTGTCCCGGTCTTCGTGCTCCAGAATCGCCCCGATCACGGCGCGGCGGAACGCGTCGAGCACCTTTCGCAACCGGAGTTGGCTATCGTCGGCGGTTGAGCGCGATAACTGGCGCAGGCCGTCTGAGCACAGCAGCAGGCCTGCCAGCACGGTCAGGCCGTCCGCGGGTTCTCCGGCCCGGTCGCCGTTGGCGGTGAATGACAGCAGCGTCGGTTGCTTGGCCTTATACCAGAAGTGCCGGTCGATCACGTCGTCGAAGATGCGGCCGGACAGGTAGATGAAGGCGCAATCGGCGACCCGCGCACCGAAGGTCTGTGGATCCAGATCCAGCGGTACGGCGAAGTAGGGCAGATCCCAAAGCGACCATTGCAGCCAGTCAACGTAGGTCGTTGCTTGGTCGACGAGTTGTGTGCAGACGTTCGAGCCTCCCGAGATGTCTGCCACATCCCGCTTCAATCGCGCAGAGGCAGTTTGCATGGCGGCGGACAGGCTTTCGCGAAACTGCTCCACCTGCGCCTGATGCTCGGCGAGGAAGCGCTCGGTTGCTTGGCTGCTGGCCTGCCGCAGTTCGGCGATCTCATCGGCTGTGTGAGTTGGGCTCATCGGCGAAGGGGCTTAGGCTAGAGACTCCGTGCGGCTGAGGGCATTGATGGCAATCGCGGACGTGAGCGCCCCCGCGCCGCCCTGTTGCAAGAAGGCTGGTGCGTAACGCCATCCGCGCCTTGGATCCATTTGGTTGAGCAAGAGCTGTCGCGCGGCTGCGGATTCCGGCCCCGAATAGTCGAGGTCCGCGAACACGCTGAGGCCCAGGGCCGCGTCGAGCGCGTCGTGTGGCCGGCCATCGGCGCGGCGGAACGCTGCGACCTGGGGGATGACTTGGGCGGAGAGTTGGTCATGCGCGGGGAACCCGCCTTGACGCCAGGCGCGGGCGAGGCAGTAAGCGGCTAGCAACGGATGCGTGCCGTCCGCCGCAGCTTCGGTGAGCGCGGGTCCTTTGTCTAGGTCGGCCAAGATTTGCTCAGTGATTCCCTCTGTGGGGAGTCCGGCCAGGGCCAGAAACCGCACCGCATTAGCGCGGACCCGGAGAGGCTCGTTGTGGAGGTCATGCGCGGCATCGAGCAATAGCGCCGCGTAACGCTCTAGCCGCGCGGGCAGGCGGCGCCCACGAACATCCAAGAAAACAGCGGCGCCACAGGCCGAGGTGTCCAGATCGATGCGTTCGGGACTCTGCCGTCCCCAAAAGCGCCAGCTCCCGTTTGCCAATTCCTCTTGGGCGAGAAACCGCCGGATGCGGCTTCGCACGGTCTTCGCCTGGCGAACCCAAGCGGCGAGCGCCGCGCGGGGAATCGCGTCCAAGACATCCGCGGCGAACCAAAACGACATCGCGTCAAAGCGCGCCAAGGCATCGTGTACGTAGCAGGATACGAGCGGGCTGCGGCGGTATTCGAGATTGGCGCCGCTCCGAAAATAGGTGGGCATCTCCCCACCCGGGAGCTGCTCGCGGGCAACGACGCGCACTCCCGCCTGGAGGGCTGCCGCAACGGCAGCGGGGTTGCCCCCCCTTGCGGCGGGGGCCCCAGCCTCAGCGAGAGAGCTTTCAGACATTGTCGTCCGCTCCCGCGTCTTGCCCAATACGTTTGGCCAGCGTGCGTAGATGTTTGGCTAGGTTGCTGTTGCGCCAATAGTCGAATTGGTCGCGCAGATGCCGGAACAGTGGGTCCTGCTCGTCGGTGCTGGCGAGACAATCGGCGCTGCGAAACGGTCCGGCGAGCGCCTTGTCGTGATAGAGAGAATCGGACCGACCGAATTCGTGACCACGTGCTTCGAACACATCGCCGAGAACCGCGAGGAATTCGTTGTACAGCCGGGCAACTTCCGCTGCTGTGCCATCGGCCGGCGCTGCGAACACGCCCTCCAGCAGTACGATCAGCTCCCCAAGTCGAACCTCAGCTTGGCTGAGCCGCGCGGCGATCTGCCCCGGCGTCGTGCGACCCGCCAAGTCCGCTAGCACCGTCTGCATCCCATCGATGGTCTGCTGCACGGGCGCGTCGCCGTCGAAGTAATAGCTGCCGGCGCACGGCACCCGCCAAGGCTCGAGTCCCGCCTTGGCCACGACCAGGCTGGTTGTGCCCTCCAACGGACCCGCATGCGCCGCGAACGAATCGGAGCAGATCAGAAAGCTGCTGTTGCGGAGGTTGTCGAACAAACCAGCCAACGAGAGCCCCGCGTCTTGGTCAGGTTCGGCCGGGCGAACGTCCACAGCGCTTCCCAAGCCGAACGCTGTCGCGCGGGCCACATCCTCGGCAAACCGCCTGGTCTGGCGATTCTTGCCGATGTCGAGCACTAGCTCGACCCGGCGGCCCAGCGGTGGCCGTAGTCCACTAAGCAGGCGGGTCCAGTAGACCCGCGACGGGTCGTACTTCGACGTGAACGGGCTGACGAAGACGCGAAGGGCTTCGCCATCCCGCGCCGTCGTCAAAGGCGGAAACCGCCGCGCGGTATCCAGTCCAAACCGGCGCAAGATGTGGTCGAGGGCGAAATAGTAATTCTCGAAGTAGGGCGTTATGTGGTGCAGCCGGTGCAGCCAACGCTTGCGGTTGTCCACCCAAAACGCCGATCGCGACCCCAGCGAGAGCTCCAGGTAGCGCGGGCAGCGGCCGTCCGCGGCCACGCCCCTGTACAGTTCCGGCGCTTCGAAATCAGCGAAGACCACTAGGTCAAACTCGTCGTACGGCGGCTCGGCGCGCAGCGCCCCCAGCGAGTCGGCGTGATCGGAGTAGTGGCGAGCGCCGTCCACTCCCTCCCGTTGGTCCCAAATCCCCCGGTAGCCGGAGAGAATCGTAATCTCCAGTCCCGGCCGTTTGGCCTTGAGCCAACGCGGCAGCGGAGCGAAAATCAATTCATCGCCGATACCAATTCCGAGGCCAAATACGATCAGCACGCGCTGAACGCCGTCGAGCCAATCCTTGGGCGTCTCGCCGTCCTGCACCACCACGTCGCGCGGCAACGTGGCGCTGGCCTTGATCAGCGGCAGCAACGAGAGTGCGAGCTGCGGCGCAAGCCGCCGGAATCCCGGTGGATGCAGCGCCTCGAGCGTGCGCACCACCTCGTCAATCTCCGGTTCGTCCCACTCGCGCAGCGCGGGCGCCAACGATTTCAACCCCGTGAGGCGGCTCTGCAAGTAGTGCAGGTTGCTGCTGCTCACCGGTCGGCGCGTTAAGAAAAACAGATATCGCGAGAGCAGCGCCAGTGGCAGCGCCATACGCTCGGAGTGCCCGAGCGCCTCCGAGCCGCGATAGATGGTCGGCAGGGCAATCATGCGTTCACGGGGCTGAGAGCGTGGATTTTCCAAGCCCCGCCGTCGTCCTGGCGTAGCAGCACAACGCGGTGGTCCACGCGGCCCGCCTTCGATCCGTCGGCAGGGTTCTGGGCGTCGAATTGGATGCAGACCGACGTCAGAATGCCGTACGGATGATTGAGCGGTTCCGGCGCTTCAGCCAACGAGACGTCCAGATCCGAGTCCCGCAGCGAATCGATGTACGACTCCAGCCCTTGACGAAAGCCCAGCTTGTCGACTTCGCGGTCACCCTCCATCACGTGGTATTCGTCGGCAACCTGCTCCATGGCCGCAGCCGTATCGCGGCGGCCCAGGGCGTGCAAAAAGTCGTACAGGCAGTCGATTGCGCCCTGCGCATGTTCTTCGGCCAGTTGCTCTTCGGGCTCCGGGAAGAGCCCCGTCATCGGCGCCCAGCTATCGCTTGCGGTGGTATCGCTGGCGTCCTGCCCGGCTGACCACGGCAGCGGAGGTCCGCTCTCGCTGGGTTCGGGCTGAGCGGCTTTGCCAAAGTAGGCGTCCCAGCCGTCGGCCCGGGTCTTTTCGGATGTACCCCGGCGCGGTCCGCGAAACCACCAACTCAGAAGGTCAGTGGAACTGACTCGGCCTTCGGGATCGGGCGGAGGGAGTAGCGGTACATCCCAGTGGCTCGACTCGTCTTGCCCGGTTTCGGCGGAGTCTTCGACGATGCTCGACAGCAGTTCATGCAGTTGTCGTAGCTTGGGGTCCGTATGTTTCGCCACAATCGGCTCCCGGTTTCCCGTCCGAAGAGTAAACAGTATACTACCTGCCACGGTAGTCCCCCGGGGTTATGGTTTTTGTGACTTGATTTCCAACCACTCCGACCAATCAAAGGAATCTTGCCCCCGAAAAAGGTCGATATTGTTGTTTTTCTCAAATTGCTGCCACGGTCGATTGTTGACTTCAAAGCGCGGCCGCTCGGCGAATACGCCCAGGAACCCCGCCGCATCCAGGCACCGGCGGATGTCTTTCGACCAAGCCGTCTTCGTCGCGAAGAGTCCGTCCACGCGCTCCACCACGTCCAGCACTCGCGCCTGTTCCTCCGGGTCATCGCAGGGGCGGATGAAGTAGTCCTTGATGTACAGGAATCCACCTGGTTCGAGCACCTCGTAGGCCCCGCGGATGGCCCGCAGCGGGTCGGGGGAGTGCGAGAGCGACTCTAGGCAGTAGACGACGTCAAATCGCTCGCGGCCATAAATCGCCGGCAGATCATGAAAATCACCCACACTCACTTCGACCCGGGCCGCCAGCCCCGCCTCTTCGTTGCGAACGCGCGCAATCTCCGCTTGCCGCGCAGACAGCGTCAGCGCGCAGATCTGCACATCCGCTTGGGCTGCAAAGTAGCGCGCCGGACCACAAACGCCGCAGCCCGCATCGAGCACGCGCTGGCCGTCGCGCAGTCCGATGCGGCTGAACAGGTAGTCGAGCAGCGATTCTTCGCTTTCGGGTCGGTGCGCTTGGATCGATTCGCCGAAGCAATCCAGATAGCGGTCAGTCCACGCGTCATAATAGGCTGCGATGCTTGCCGGTTCGCTAGACCAGCGCTGATTGTCGGGCGTCGCGGCGGTTGGTTTGGCGGTGGACATCGGCCGGCAGGCCGATTGTCGCAGAATTCGCCGTCTTGGACGCAATTGCCGTGACCGGAAAAATCACATTCTATTGCGGCGAAAATCCCGAGCCATGGGGGCCCGGCAGTCTGGACCGTGGCATCGGCGGCTCGGAGGAAGCGGCCATCCACATGGCCCAGCAGTTTGCTGCTGTTGGCTGGGAGACGGAAGTCTACGGAGTACCGCCGGAATCGGAGACGGGACGGCATCGCGGCGTAGTTTGGCGGCACTGGCGCACTTTCGACCCCAGCAGCCGCGGCGACGTGTTCATCGCCTGGCGCGATCCTACGTACGTCCGTTTGGGCCAGGGCTGGGGGCAGATCCACCACTGGCTGCACAACCGCCAGGATCATCCGTACGACCCCGTGATCGCTCAAGCCGTCGACCGCGTGATTGTGGTTTCCCAGAGCCACGGGGAAGATCCAGGCTTCCGCGAACTTCCTCCGGGCAAGCTCTTCGTCACCACAAACGGGATCGACGAGGCCTACCTCCGCGAGCCAGGCCACAACCAGCCAGACCGCGCCATCTACGCCAGTTGTCCAGCGCGTGGTTTGTACGATGTGCTCGCTATGTGGCCGCGCATTCGCAGAGTCTGCCCCGCCGCAAAATTGGATGTCTACAACGGCTTTACTCCGGTGTACGAGGCGATGGCCGAGTATTACCCAGGGTTGCTGGAAATCAAGAAAGGGGTGCTTGAGGCCCTCGACCAAGACGGAGTCACCTTTCACGGCCGCGTCGGCCAACACGAGTTAGCCGAGGGTTTCGCCCAGGCCGGCGTGTGGCTCCTCCCCACCGAAACCCCGGAAACATCTTGCATCACGGCGATGAAGGCGTTGGCCATGGGGGCGCTGCCCATCACCACTGGGGCGGGGGCCATCGCGGAGACGCTCGGCGGCCGGGATTTGGGGCCCGCATTTCCTGATCAGCCGATCACCCAGAGCCGCTTGCGCCGCTGGCGATTCCGCCGTAGCGTCGTGCGGGCGATGCGCCGGGGCGGCGACGCGTCGCACCAGAAACGCCGCTTGGAATGGGCTGCGTGGGCACGCGAAACGTATGCTTGGAGCGCCGTCGCGTGGCAATGGCGTCGCCAGTTTGCGCAGATTGCGGCCAAAAAGGGGGCGCCCGCCACGCCGCAGCCGGCCGCTCCCACTGTGGCGGGTCCGCGGTGAAACTACCCCGTGTCCTGTTCGTCACCTACACCCGCGAACAGCCCACCGCGCAAATCGGAGTGCTCAAGCGCTGCGTTCGCTTGATGAGCAGGCTCGGTGACGACGTCGAAGCCCACTTCCTCAATTTCGGCCCGCTACCCATGGCCGACCAGCAGATTGCCCATGTGCTGCGCGCCGGCCGGGTCCACCCACCTCCAGACGGCGACCTAGGGGCCGGCCTGGAGTCCTTGATCCAGCGCATTCAGCCCGATGCCGTCGTATTCGGCGAAGCTCCGCTGCGAGGCAGCATGCGCCTGGTACACCGCGTGGCCTCCGCGGCCGGGTTTTGGCAGATCTGCATTGAGAATTACTACGGCGCGCTGGCAACCAATGAACTGGCTAGGCGGTTCGGGCGCTTCAACCGCTGGCTGCTGCTGGGCTTACGGGATTCGGCGTGGATGGCAGAGGCCCATCCGGGCATCGCACTCTGCGCCCCACTGGTTGCGCCGCCAGCCGGGTCGCGCCCGGAACGCGACCGGGTCTGCTGCGTCGGGTACGATGCCGATACGCTCGCCGCCGCATTGCGATTCATCGAGCTGCTGCCTGCGGATCTTGCCGTTGATCTCGTAGTCAGCCCAACGACCGCCGATCTTGTGACGGCGGAAGCTGTCTCCAGCCTCCGCCCTACGCTGCGTGTGCTCAGCTTGCCCTCCGACGCTGATCTCGTCGACTCGATCTGTCGTTCTCACGTAGTCTTTGGCAAAGCCGGATTCCAACAAATCGTCGAAAGCCTGAGTTTGGGCGCACCCATCGTCTGCCGCTACTGCGGCGGCGGGGTCGACGAGTCCTTGGTTCCCGAGGATCTCCACCCCTACATACGCTTTGTCCGTGACGAAGCCGATCTGCCCGGCGTGATGGAAACGGTCGGCCAATGGCTGCGCCAGTCGCCCCTATTCCCTTTTGCGGATCCCCCTGCTGACGCGCTCGCCGTGGCCGCCAGCCAACTCTTGGCGCACATTGGGCAGCGAGGCGACCCAGTCAAAACGCCAACACATGCTACCAATCCACTGCCAGCGCCGCAGTCATTCGAGGCGCTGGCAGCGTTATTCGAGGCCAAAGACTGGCAAGGTTTGCAAGCGCAACTCCGCAAAGTCGCTCTTTCGTGTGATGGCTCGCCGGTGGTTGTGACGCAAGCCGCCGCGGCACTGCGCGAGCGTTTCCACCAGGCCGCTGACCTGGAGATATTGCCCATGGGCATGCAACCGGGACCCGCCGAAGGCGCTGCCATTTACCGCTGCTGTGTGATGTGGGGCGAGGCCGATAGCTGGATGGAACACGATCTCGAACTAGATGTCGAGCTGACTTGGCGGGACGCCGCCAGCGGCTCTCGGCAACTCTCGGAGTTGCGGCTTCGCCTCATCGACGCTGACTAGCCCTGCCGCGCTAAGACACCCGGTATGCCGCTGGGCGCGACCCGGGCGCGTCGCGCAGTGCCTCTAGCTCGACGGCCATCACGCTCCTTGCCTGCTCCCCCGCCACATCTCGCGTAAACGACCTCGACCCTCGCGTGGGAAGCACGCCCACCCATTGGCGGCTACGGCGCAGGTCTCCCAGCCCAGCTTCTGCAAGACAGTGATAAGCGAGATGAAAACAATTGTGGCGCAACGCTCCGTAGCGAACCGTGCCTTGACGGCAACCATCGGCCGTCGCTCGTAGAAACGCCGCCACTCGTTCGTACTGAACGGCGCTCAGTTCCCACGCCCGCCAGCAAGTCGGCCGATCCACGAGGCCTGTGCTGCGGACCACCCTCGCCCGCTGTAGTAGAAACACCGACAGCAGTATCCGCCGCCAAGTTGCCGGCGCCACGTGGAAGTTGAATCTCTCAGGATCGGCTGGCGGCGACCACAGCAAGATCTCCACGTGCCCCAAGTCCAGGAGCGTCGAGGGCCGCCACCATACGCGTCGGGGCGGCGGCTCGATGGAGAGAATCAGCTTTCCGCTCATGCTTTCCCGCCTAGCCCCAGCAGCCGCAGGGTGAGTTGCAAGCTCTCTGGGAAGCGTACATTGCGGTCGTACCAGGCAGCGCCGTTGGCGCCAATCTTGCGCAGGCGATCGTGCTGCTTGCTCACCTCGGCGTAGCAACGTTCGATGCGTTCCGCGACCACCTCTGGGCCGTCAGCGTCGATGTCGGCTTCCACAGCTATATAGTGAACGTCCGCGACCAATGGTGTGTGAAATTCGTTGCGCATCCGCGGCCTGAGTAGGCACACGCCTGCACTTAGAATCTCTACGTCGCGGTGGCAAAACTCGCCCATGCCCGGCAGCGAGAGTGCGAGCCTGTGCTGGGCCAGTTCGTCCAGATAGCGGGCAAACTCCACTCTCTCGAACTCACCGCTCAGCACGCTGCGAGCGCTGAGCCGCTCCAGCACGCCCTGCCGTTCCTTCCACGGGTGCCCGCGGAAGTACAGTCGCTCACGCTGTTTTGGCATGCTGCGCAGCTCGCTGGCACGTCGGTGCAATTCCGGCTCCGCGCCGGCAAAGTAAGTCCACGGGCGCACAAGCCGGTAGCGCCTCTGCGGAAATGCATCGCGCCGGTACTGGCATTTCAAGATGCCCCGGCACCGCCGGTCGCCAAAAAAGTCAGGCAAATCAAACGGATCGTGCCAGTCGTGGCAGTCCAGGCCCCAGAATGCTCCACTCGGACGATGCTGCAGGATTGCCAGCGAGTCCCGCAACGGAACCGATCGCGCACCAAACAGTCGCCGCAGCGTAAACGATTCCCGGGCCTCGGTTTGCAGGTCGATCCCGCTGCATTGCAACGTCTCCACCATACGCCCAAACATCCGCCGGCGCCAATCGTCCGGGTGTAGGTCGCGGGAAACATGCAGCGTGTATCCGCTTGTCATGGGCTAGGTGTGCCGCCGATTAGTCATCTCGTGCCGCATTCTACTGGCAACGGGACCGATAATTTAGCAGTTTGGACTCAGTGGTCGGCCAGGCCTTTGTCCTTTTCGTTCACATGGCACGGCAAACTCCCAATAATGCCGGAGATTTGCTTGATTCAGTTCTAGGGCTGAGCTACAATCCGATCGGCGTCAAAGGCACTTTGTGAGGGGGCGCCAGGTGAAAATGGGCACGAGCCCGTGCTCCAGAGGAGATAAACAAGATGGCTCAGGCAGTTGAAGACTTGAAGCGGATTTTTGAGGCAGCTAACAAGACAGGCGCGCTCGGCAGGCTCGACGTGCCCGTCGAGGCCAGTATCAAGAAGAGCCTGACCGCCGCCCATGGCGCTCTCCACAAGGAGTTTTCAGACGTGGAAGTCAAGCTCGACAAGGTGGTGGAAGAGGCGGATCGCATCGGATTCCGCTACACCTGCGCGGGCACCCATCGGCGCATCAACAAGCGCGCGACCTGGACCGGGAGCGGCATTGCCCGCGTGGCCAAGGGCGCCATCACCGGCCTGCAGGTAAACGAAGATCACTGGGGGCGCGAGCTGGATCTAGGCAATGTGCCCGAAAGCGCCGAGGACAACATCACCGGGAACTGGAAAGGCCAGATCTACGGCATCGACTTCACCCTCGACATGACCCAGACACCGCCCGACACCGCGGTAAAGGGCGACTTGACCATCCTGGGCAGCAGCTATGCCCTAAAGGGCACGAACACCCCGCCGAACGTCTCGCTTAGCGGCTCGTCCGGCGGCAAGACGCTGACGTTCAAGGGCACCTGGAGCGGCGCGAACGAAATCGACGGCACCATTAACGGCGCTGGCATCGACAATCAGAAAGTCACCCTAACGCGCGACTAGTTAGACAACTTGCTCAGTAGATCGGCTCATCCTCTCCAGAGGGCGAGCCGTTTCCCTTTAGGGGCGCTGCGCCGCCGTAGCCGTAGCGGTCGTCGAGTGATCAACCGCACTTGCCGGAAGCTGCTGCAACTCCGCGTCGATTTCCGCGGCCACCTGCTGCACATACCGCGTGAAGTGGTTGCCCGAAGCCAGCAGCGTGAATCCCCACCATACCCGCAGCGGATCCTTTCCCCACCGGTATAGCAGGCGTGTGAAGAAACGCCAGTAGGCGCGCCGGCCGCGGCCAAACACGCCCTGTCTCACCATCGACGCCGCGGCCACCCGGAACTGGTAGTGCCAGGCAGGCTTTGGAGGCGTCTGGTGTGCGGCGGGCCGCCATACCTGGAGCGAATGGTAGGCCCGCTCGTAGAAGCTCTCCGGGTCGTACAACTCGAGCAACATGCGCCGGAACCGCTCCAGCAGCAATCGCCGGGGCAGGACGGTGTCGAAGTTGGGCGAATTGAAGTTCGACGTCGCCTGGCTATCCAGCCGCAGCCGGCCCTCGGCGAGCATACGGTCAAACAGCGGTGTAGTCGGCGGCGCTTGCAGGAACCCGGCCATTGCCCAGGGTATTGCCGCGCGTTCGATCAGCTCCCGTTGGCGGTCGAAGATGCCGGGCGTATCGGAGTCGAATCCAACGATGAAGCCGCCCATTACCCACAGTCCGCCGCGTTGCAGATCGCGGATCGAGGCCAGCGTGTCGCGTCGCAGGTTCTGGTATTTCTTGGTCTCAGTCAGCGACGCTTCGGAAACGCTTTCGATGCCGACGAAGACAAACAAGAAATTCGCGCGGGCCATCGCCGCCATCAGCGGGGCCCGCTGGGCTAAGTCGATCGACGCCTCGGTGTAGAAGACAAACGGCCGTCCATGCTCGTCCTGCCAGTCGCTGATCGCCTCCGCTAGCTCGAGCGCCCGTTTGTGGTTGCCGACGAAGTTGTCATCGACCACAAACACCATGCCGCGCCAACCCAGCTCGTACAGCGCGTCCAATTCGGCCAGCACGAGAGCCGGCGGCTTCGTCCGCGGCCGCCGCCCGTACAGCGTAATGATGTCGCAAAACTCGCACTGGAATGGGCAGCCGCGTGAAAACTGGATCGACATCGACGAATAGCGCTTCATCTGCAGCAAGTCGAAGCGTGGAATCGGCGCGTCCGCCAAGCCCGGCTTTTCGCTCACCGCAAACAATCGTTGGCTCGTGCCATCGCCTAGCTGCTTGGCGATGGCCGCGAATTCTTCATCGGGTTCCCCGACCACCACATGGTCCGCATAGTCCAGCGCCTCCTCGGGTTGCGAACTGGCGTACGGACCGCCCAGCATCGTGCGCCGTCCCAGCGCCCGCGCAGACTTCGCGATGCGCTGGGCTTCGGAGCGTTGCGCATACATAGCGCTGATCAGCACCAGGTCCGCGTCCAATATGTCGCGGTCCGTCAATTCTTCAAAGGCGCAATCCACCAGCCGCAGCGACCAGGACGAGGGACACAACGCGGCTAAGGTCAGCAACCCCAACGGAGGCAACACGGACTCCTCGGGCAGCAGCGAAATCAGCCCCTCAAAACCCCAGAACGACGGCGGGAATTTCGGCCACACCAGCAGTGCGCGCACTTCAGCGCCGAGCGGAGGAAAGGCGACGGTCGCTTGCTCGGCGTACGGCGCATCATCGATCACAGCGGTTTCCGGCATGGCTCTATCACCTCCTTCGCAGAACGCCGAGCGAGTCGTAGAGTCCTACGTATTCCCACTCGGAAAGTGCCCGGGCGTGTTCGAAAACCCCATACGGCGCTTGGCCGCCGTCCCGCGGGTCCGGGTATACATCGTGAAAACACAGGTACCCGCCGGGCGCCACCGTCGGGCCCCATTGGCCAAAATCGGCGACTACATCCAGCGCTCCATGGCCGCCGTCGATGAATACGACGACCGTCCGGATGTGACCCAAACACTGGCGCACCGCCCCGGCTTCTCCGACCACCGGTATGACCCACTTCTCCAAGCCGGCCCCGCGTAAGGTCCGCCGGAACGTGGGAAGCGTGTCGACGACTTGAGCGCTTGCGTCGAACAATTCCGCGGCGAAGTAGCTCTCACCCGGCTGTTGTTCGGCGGAACCGCGGTGATGGTCGATGGAGAGCACCCGGCCCTCACCCCGCCAGCGGCAGCCTTCGCCCAAATACACCGCCGACTTCCCGCAATAGCCGCCAATCTCGACCACGGGAAGCTTGCCCTTCGCGGTCGCCGCCGCTTCGAACAGAAGTTCGCCCTCACGGTCAGAGAGAAATCCCTTCGCTTCCCGCGCCGCGCGGAGCGCCTGGTCTCGCATCTTCGGCGCGGAAGCATTTTGCATCACGCAACCCTCAATTCCGTTGGCGCTCGACCACGATCGCTGCACTCTTAATTCCGCGGTCATCATTCCATACGAGCGCCCTGTCGAATGGCCCGCGGCTCGCTTCTCGCACGAAATCAAGACTCGACGGCGCGATCGCTCGTTCGCAGTTGAGCAACGGCGGGACCGCTCCATCACGCATCGCCAGGCACGCATGCGCCAGCGAAAACACGCCGCTCGCCGCGCCGGTGAATCCGATCGCCCCAGCGGCCGCCGTATACCGCGGGGCCCGTTCCCCAAACACTCGCCCCGCAGCATCTAGCTCGCGGGCGTCATGGTCGGCCCGGGCCAATCCATCGCCAAACACGACGTCGATATCGCCGGGACCAACGCCTGCGGCCGCCATTGCGGCGCTTGCCGCCCCCGCCAAGCTATCGCCTTTGGTGGCATCCCCGTTTCTCGCCAGCAAGTTGGCCGCTGCGGTTCGCTGCGCCGACGATGTCAGTTCTCCGTAGACCGGCCGCCCGTGTTGTGCCGCTCGTTCTGCGCTCTCGAGGACAACAAACGCCGCACCCTCGCCCAGCGCCATGCCGTCGCGATCTTCGCAGAACGCTCGGCACGCCGTGGCCGGTTCGTCCACTCGCTCCGAGAGATTGCCTGCCAACAGGTGTTCCACAATCGTGTCGAGCTGCAGCAGCGTATCGTATCCGCCCGCCAACGCAAAATCCACTTCGCCGCGGCGAATCGCCGCTGCCGCCATGATCACCGCCTGAATTCCCGACAACGTACCGTTAGTCAGGTTGGCATTCGGGCCCAGCACTTGTTCCTGAATCGCTAGCCCGCACAAACCGGCGTTGGGTAGGGATTTCACGAGGAAAAGCGGATCGATCTGCGCCATACCGTATTTGGCGAAGCGGCCCAGGTCCACACGGTTTTCCGCGTTGATCGACTCTCGCAGCGCGGGGATGAAGGCCTCGGGGTTGACGTCCAGGCAAACCGAACCCACATACAGTCCGCAGTCGCGCAGCGAGCTATCGCCGGCCGGCATGCCGGCGTCCCGCAGGGCGTTGCTCCCCGCGACGAGGGCCAGCGCCGCGCTGCGCGAAAGCAGCTTACGCAGCATGCGGTGGGGGATCAGTTTGCGGCGGTCGAGCTCTTCCACCCGCGCCAGGAGCACCCCTGGGTAGTTGCGGTATTCACGGCCATCCAGCGGAACGAGCGACGCCTCACCCGCAACCAGCCGCTCGAAATGCCGCGCAGTCTCGATCGCCAACGACGAGACCGTACCCACTCCGCTGATCACTACGCCGTGCGCTGCCACTATGGCTCCTTCAATGCCGGTAGATCCCCGGCCAGATAGCGCAACAACCGTCTGCCTCGCTCCGGATAGTCTTCCCGGTCTGTGCGCCCACTGATAAACATCAGCCGATCGACCTCCGCTACAACTTCCTCACCCACCCGCGCTTTGCCCTTGAGTTCAGCGCCATCCCGGTGCGCGCCCACTAGCTCCACCTCGATCGTTAGATTGTCGCCAGGCCCAACCGGCCGGAAAAACCGTGCGCCCTGGACTAGACCCAGCACCGTCTCCACTCGGAACTCACAGCTCGCCACGTGCAGCCAACCCGCCAATTGGGCCATCCCTTCCAAGATCAACGTCGGCGGCGCCACCGGCTTGAGCGCGTAGTGCTCCGGCAGATACTCGTCCATGTTCGAGAGGAACTTCGTACCCACCGCACGGCGGCTCAGCTCGAATTCCGAGATCCGGTCGATGAACAGGAAGCGCACGCTATTGCTCCCACCGCCGGAATACGAGTGTGCCGTTCTGTCCGCCGAACCCGAACGAATTCGACAACGCGATGCGCGCATCGACCCTCCGCGCCTCATTCGGTACGTAATCCAGGTCGCACTCGTGGTCGGGATTCTCGAGGTTGACGGTGGGCGGCAGAATGCCCTCTTGCAGCGCCAGTAGCGAAAAAATGCATTCAATGCCGCCGGCGGCGCATATCAAATGGCCAATGCTAGACTTTGTCGAGCTGATCGCCAGTTTCGCGGCGTGTTCGCCAAAAGCCCTCTTGATCGCCGCCGTCTCCACCCGGTCGTTTTGCGGAGTCGAAGTGCCGTGCGCGTTGATATAGTCCACGTCCGCAGGACCGATCCCGGCATCGGCAAGCGCCGCGGTCATGCACTGGGCCGCGCCGCTGCCGTCGGGCAGAATATCGGTGAAGCGGTAGCCGTCCAACGACGAGCCGTAGCCGATCACCTCGCCGTAGATATGCGCCCCGCGCCTCAGCGCGTGCTCCAGTTCCTCGACCACCACGATCCCCGCGCCTTCGCCGAGCACGAAGCCGTCACGCTTCTTGTCAAACGGACGCGACGCACGCGTCGGCTCATCCACCCGCGGCGATAGCGCGCCCAGCAGGGTAAAGCCGGTCAAGCAAATCACAGACAGCATGCTGTCCGTACCGCCGGTGAGGACAATATCCGCCTCTCCTTGGCGGACCAGCTCCAGCGCTTCGCCCACCGCCTGCGTGGCCGAGCTACAGGCGCTCTGAACTGTCAGGCAAGCGCCATCGAGGTTGCAGCGCAATGCAAACAGTGTGGCGATAGAAGAAATATCCCGTTGGGCCAGCAGATCAGGGCGCGCCTCGCAGATCGCCCGGTAGCTGTCCGCGTTGTAGCGGTCACCATCGAGCAAGCGGTCGGGGTCCGGCAGATTCTCCTCCACCAGCGGAAACGTGGACGCGCCAATGCAGACAGCCGCCCGCGAACGGTCGAATTCGCGTTCATGCAGACCGGCGTCCCGCCATGCCTCGTCCACCGCGCAGACGCCCATCCGCGCGGAGCGGCTCATATAGTCGCCCAGCTCCTGGCAGTCGGTCAGCTCCAGGCTGTCCACATCCACTTCGCTGGCGATCCGCACGGGAAAAGCGCTGCTGTCGAATTGCTGCAGATAGCCGATGCCTGAGCGGCCGTTCACCACCGCCTGCCACACGTCTTCGACCTTGTGGCCTAGGGAACACACCGCCCCCATCCCGGTCACTACCGCGCGCCGCATCTCCGGCTTCGGCCGCTCAGAACTTGGCATTCATGCGCTCCGGGGGCGGTTGCAATATCTGGAACATCGCCCGCGCCGCTTCACTGCTCTGATACGGCGCACTGGGTTCGATGCGCACGGTAAACCGGGCCGCGGCCACCTGCTGTTCGCCGCAGCGCGCATTTGCGCGAATCTTCGCCGTATCGCCGGCATCTTCTACGACCGCAGCGTCCAGCAGGAGCTGATCCGATGGCCGCACCATGCTATAAAACTTCAACCGGTCAAAGCTCACCGGCAGGCTGAGCTTTTTGAAATCCGAGGCCTCCCGAATCACCCAATCCGCCAACTGCACCATGCACTCGGTGATCAGCGTCCCCGGCATGATCGGCTGATCAGGGAAGTGATGCGTGAAGAAGTCTTCGCTGAGCGTAACGTTCTTGATCCCGCTGGCCCGGCAGCCGCGCTCGAACTCCACAATGCGGTCCAGCAGCAGGAATCTCACGACGCCGCGTCCTCCGCCGTTCCACCAGATGGCCCGTTCACGTCGTCTTCCAGCGCCAACATGTCCTGGAATAGGAAGTCATCGCCGGACGGAAATGGCGTCACTTCTCCGCACGACGGGCAAACTAGTTCCGGAATACTGCTCGATTCATCCATCTTCGTGCCGCACTTGGGGCAGTTGGGGTCTAGTGTTTGGCGCGCCTCCATCAGCCGCTTCGTTACCCGGACAAACGTTCCCGCCACGATCATCCGGCGCACATCCGTCACCTTCAGTCCGGGCTTCAGCTGTTCCGGGTCCAACTCGGGCATACCCTTGGCCAGCAGCTTCAAGCCGAGATCCGTGATCACTTCGCCCTTCACCAAGTTCTCTTCGCCAAAGTGATCCGCCGCGCGTTCCAAAAAGTCCGTGCGGGGGAAACGAACGTTGAATTCGCGTTCCAGCATGAAGGCGATATCGAGGAAATCCAGCGACTCCGCGCCTAAGTCAGCCTCGAGCGACGTCTGCGCGGTGACCGCCTCTGGGTCAGCGTCCAACGCCTCGGCCACGATCGCCAACACTCGCTTATCGATCTCGGCGTCTTGCGGATTCGTTTTTGCTACATCCTCATTCATTACCGCTCCTCTCCTAAGCCAATTTCCCTTCGCCTGCCGTCAGATACCGAAGCCGCCGGTCACCTGCAACACCTCACCGGTGATGAAGCTGGCGTCGCTCGACGCCAAGAAGCGTACCGCCCGGGCCACCTCCTCTGGTTGGCCAAAGCGGCGCAGGGCGATCTCTTTTTTGATGTCCTCACCGGCGAAAGTGCGCACGCGGTCGGTCATCTCCGTCAGAATCGGACCGGGCGATACGGCGTTGATGCGAATGCCCTTCCGTCCCAATTCCACCGCCAGCGCTCGAGTCATCGAATTGATGCCTCCCTTCGAGGCTGCGTAGTTGGAATGCCCCCGCGTGCCGCGATCGGCGGACACCGACGATATCGAAACCACGCTGCCCGCTCGTTTAGCCATCATGTGCGGCAGCGCCTCGCGGATGCAGAGAAACACACTGCGTAGATTCACTTGCAGCACCGAGTCCCAGTCATCCAACGACATCGTGCCCAACAACTTGTCGCGCACGATGCCCGCGTTGCACACCAACACATCGATTCCGCCAAACTGCTCTACGGCAAACCGGAACAGGCCGCGCACCGCGGATTCGTTGCTGACGTCGGCCGCGAAAGCAGCCGCCCGCCCGCCCGCCGACTCGATCTCCTGCACTGTCTCGTTGGCGCTCTTCTCGCTGCTGCTGTAGTTCACAACCACAGCGGCGCCGTGCCTCGCCAACTCCACGGCGATGGCCCGGCCGATGCCCCGGGAAGCGCCGGTCACTACCGCGCACTGCCCGTCGAATAGCGTAGTTTCGGGCATCCGTTGCGCCTAGGACAGCAGCGAGAATCCACCGTCCGCGATCAGCGTTTGCCCCCGAATCCAATTCGCGTCTGGCGAGCACAAGAAGGCGACAACACCGGCAAGATCTTCTTCCTTGCCCAGCCGTCCCGCCGGCGTTCTGGCGACCAGATGCTGGGTCAGCTCTTTATAGTGCGGGATGCGCTGCATCGTCTCCGTATTGATGAAGCCTCCAGAGACGACGTTTACGTTGATCCCGTGCGGGGCCAGTTCCACTGCGAGGTAGCGGGCCAAACACTCCATGGTGGCCTTCGCCGCGCCCAAGGCAGCGTACTCGGGGATATAGCGCGTCGCCCCGAGGCTGCTGATGCCCACGATGCGGCCTCCGCCCGACTGCTTCATCAGCTTGGCGGCTTCTTGCGCGCCAAATAGAAACGCCTCGGAATTCAGCTCCATCACCCGCCGCCAATTGCGGGCGTTGAGTTCCGCTACCGGCCGGAAGGTAGCCCGGGCCGCGTTAGCCACGAATACGTCCAAGCGGCCAAACTGGTCCGCTACCTTTTGAAACATCTCGCGGTTGAGTTTCTCGTTGCCGACATCGACGACGATCGACGAAGCACTCACGCCCAGCGCCTCAAGTTCTTGCACGGTAGCTCGCGCGGCCTCGTGATTCATGCAATACGCGATCACGATGTGGGCCGGCCGCTCTCGGGCCAAGCGTAGCGCCGTCGCTCTTCCAATTCCTCGCGAGCCTCCTGTGATGAGAACGATTTGGCCTTCCATCTGGAGTCTTTTTTCAGGATCAGCGCCAACCGTGACTGCGTTTGCGAGGCTCGGCTCGCATCGCGTCCGGGGAAATTACTCAGCAGTATACGTTTTCCAACAACTTCTTGGCGATGGCCTCGGAATTGAAGTGGAGATCCGTATAATTCGGTCCGCGGCAGCTCAGTCGCCGGCGCCGCTCCGGCTGCGCCAGCATTTGGTCGATGCGGTCCGCCCAGACGACCGGTTCGCGCGATGCGATCAACTCGCCGCCGGAGCCCGGCGCGGCAATCTCAGACAGCCCGCCCGTGTCCGCCGCCAGCACCGGCGCCCCCATGCGCATCGCCTCCAGCGCGACTAGCCCGAATGGCTCGTATTCGCTCGGCGCCAATACCAGCGCCGCGCTCTCAAATAGCGCATCCACGCTGGGCCGCGAAACCCAACCCATTAGCCGCGCACGGCCACCCATCCGCGCCGCAATACGCTCCACGGCCCGGTCGCCCTGAGCGTCGCCGTGTCCGCCCGCGAGCACGACCTCAAACGCACGCCGCTTCGCCAATTCCTCCAGCGTGGAATCCAGCAGATCCAAGCCCTTCGACGAGGCGAACCTCCCCGCAAAGACAAGCGGCCCACCGGCTGACCACGCCCGCGTCGCCCGCGGCGCAGCCGGCACGCCGTTGCCCACCACACGCCACCCAGCCCGATCTCCGCTCCACCGTTGCGCGGCGCTTTCTCGCTCAGAGCTGCTCAAGAACACAACCCGGTCCGTGATCGAGAAGAGCTTGCGCTGCGCCGTGTCCCAAAAACTCGCCAGCGCTCCAGACTGCAACTCCATCGCCGGCTGGGTGTGCACCGTATAGGCCAGCGGGACGGAACAACGCCGCCGCAGTTCGAGCACCAGCTCCGTCAGTGCCAACGAATGCACGTGAATCCAGTCAAACTCGCCCGGTTCCACTGGGAAATGATCGCCGTCAAGCGCTGAGACCATCACCTGGCCGCATCTCGTTCTCGGTTCGACGCCGCACTCTCGGCGCCAGCGCTCGCCCCCCACTAGCACGCGCACCTCGGCCCCCAGCGCCGCCAGCGCCTCGGCCTGTCGCGCCACGGCCACGCCGATGCCCGACCAGGAGCCGGGAGCATAGTCCGCCGTCAAGACCAAAATGCGCAATCGATTCTCTCCATGGGGCAAGGAAAAGCATCGCCAATTTGTCCACGCGTGGTCAATGCGGCGCCGCCCGATTGTCAACATTCGATGGGAAATGTCCCCTGGGGTAATCGGCGGACTACTCGGCGTCACTCCGGAACGATTTGAGGATTGTTTCAATCAAGTGCCGCGCCACCTCGGCCTGGTCCGGATCAAGGCCGGCTTGGATGGCGGCGTCTACGTCCGCGGATTCGGCGAATCGGAAGGCGTCGTAAACCGGCGCCAAGGTGAGCGACCACTGAAACAGTTCCGCCAGGCGCTGTGGCCTCGCGAACGGTGCGAACGCCCCCAGGTAGGCGTCCCGCATTTGCCGCCGAGGCTGGTCGGCCATTGAATCGCCAATCCGGTAACGCGTGCTGCCCTCGGCCAAGTCTACAAAATAGAACATCCGCTGGGCTGCGAAGAACGGGTGCGCCAAGGCCACGTCGTTCCAGTCGAGGATAACGAGATCTCCGCCGGGTGCGCGGCGAACGTTGCCAGCCCGGAAATCCTCATGGTGGAGCGTTGCCGCCGGTACCTCGGATTGTTGTAGTTGCCGGCACAAATCACGAGCCGGCGAAACAGCGCGCGCTACCCCATCTCGCTCTTCCGGCGTGATCAAGCCCGCTTCGCAGAGTCGTGCTGGGATCTCGATCAACAAGCGTTCTAAATTAAAGCTCAGTTTTTCGAGCCGGCGGTCTGAACAACCCATGTCCAGCCATGTGGCAACATTGGCCACCTCGGCCAATTGGAGTTGCGCCATCAACCGCAGCGCGTCCGCCATTCCGTCGGTATCTTCGGGATCTAGCTCCGCGCCAGGCACGTTGCGCATGAGCGTCCAGCAGCGGGCTTCTTCGCCCGCGACCAGCGCCGGCACGTTGCGGGGCCAGGTCTTGAGTAACTCGCGCAGCACACGCGGTTCACCCGGACGGCGTGCGGGCGAAGCCTTCAGAAATATCGGCCCCGCTGACGACTCAGCCTGCAGGACGCACGAGCCATTCCAAGCACCTTTCCGAGCTACGACTGGACCTTGAACAGCAATTCCCGCATTCGCGGCCGCGGTTAGCATCCATTGGCGAGCCTCAGCGAACCAGCCTACTTTCTGCCACGGCCCAAGGTCCGTACCGCAGCAACGCCCGGAGCGCCACGCCTCGACGGCCGCGCGTTGGCTCGCAGGTAGCCAGTTGGCGGCCCCTCCGCCGGAATCCATCCAGCGGGTCTGGCCGGAATCGCCCGTCTGCCCGGAAAGCAGCTCCAACTCGCAGGCAGTCGTCGCCCCGTCTTCGAATAGCGGTCGCAGTACAAAGACATCGAGCCCATATCGATCGCGAAAGTGCGTCTGTAGCGGGCCCACGGCATCGGCGATCCAACCTGTATCGCAATAGACATGGGGCAACGCCCAGCCGTCGTCTACTCTTTCCAGCAGCATAAGGGCGCCGTCCGGCGAGGGAATCACGGCTTCGTAGCGTCGTCCGTCCCCGGAGTCATCATGGTCGGCTTCGTCCCGCTCTGGCTCACCCGCGCGTACCCGTAGGTGTCCAACAAGTGTCCGTAGCGCTGCTCGAACACCCGTAATTGCTGCTCCGAATAGACCTCCCGCCACGAGTCAATCCTCCCACGATGAAATGTGCGCTGGGCGGGGTCGTACAGCTTGGGGGCGATGCTTGCCGGGTCGTTCGCCACGCCGAGGCGAGCTAATACGTTGGCTAGTGTTTGGGATTGCTCCTCCGCGCTTCCTCCGCCTTCGGCCCCGACGACGCTTTCGTAGCGGACGCGGATTACCTGCGGGTGATGCAGCATCCATACCGAATCCAGGAAGTTCTTAGTCAGATAGTCGCCCATGCAGTCTATGGCGACCGAGAGCGCGTCGCTCTCACTGGGTTGCGCCTGGAGTACGTCGGAAAACACTAGGTGGTATGGGGTGTTTGAGAAGGTCTGGCCGCGGTGGGCGCGGCGCAAGTAATTTACTTGGGACAGCAGCACGGCCCTGGGGTCGCGATACATGTAGACGAACTTGGGATCGCGTGTCTCCCGCCAGTGATTGAGTAGGGCGTGCGGGAATCGCTCGACGGGGCACTCGTGGAGGAAATACGCGGCGTCGGGCGCCATTTTTTGTACGAACTCTTCGCCGGAGTCGCTCTGAGCAGCCTCGATCAGTTCGTCTTCGAAGTACCGGCGGTGATAGCCCAGTTCCTCAACGAGCCGGAGCAGGAGGTGCGTGCCCGCCTTGTGAAGCGTCACCACGATCAGCCTGGGCAGCGTCGGTTTCGACATCGCAGGCCCAATTACACGCGGATTCCCAGTCCGCGTCAAGCGCACGGCGTAGCGTCGATTGGCTTGTACGCGGGCGCCGCTCGGCGTAGCATGGGTTCGGATTGCGAGCCGACGGGAGACTGCGGCGGACGATGGAAAGTTGCGAAGTATGCGCGGCCTTTGCGGGCCAAGGCTCGTGGCGGGACTTACTCGTGCACGAGGACGAATTAGTGGTGCTGGCCCATGTGCCGCCATCGAACGACGAGGCGGAGGATGCCTACGCCGGTCACCTGCTGCTCTTGCCCAAGCGGCACGTCGAGAGTCCTGCAACGCTGCTCGATGCAGAGGCCGAACGGCTGGGCCTGTGGATGGCGTGGGGAACTCGTCTGCTGGAGAGCGAGGTTCGCGCCGAGCATGTGTATGTGGTGCGGTTTGGCGATAGTTGGCCGCACCTGCACATTCATTTGCTGCCGCGCTATCCCGGCACGCCCCGCGCCTACCGTGGGATGGACGTGCGGGAATGGCCTGACGCCAAGCGGCATGGCCGGGCCGAAGTCGCCACATTGGCGCGGAAGCTGCGGAACGCGGCCGGAGTGCTCGCCAAGGGCGGATGAGGCGCTCGGATGGTCAACCGGCCAATGCCGGAAGTGAGGGCTGAACCAACAGCCGCCGCTGGCGTGAGACGATCGTTGCTCACATGCTGTTACTTGGCCCCAACGAAGTACGTGTAGCGCTACCGATGCCGGTGGCGATTGAGGCCATGCGCGCCGGTTTTCGCGCGCTGGCGCGGGGCCAGGTGCTTGCTCCTCTGCGAACGGCGCTGACGGTGAAAGACGGCACAATACTGGTGATGCCGGCGGCACTGCGGGGGACGGACGACGACGCCATCGCGGTGAAGGTGGTCTCGGTGTTTCCAGGGAACAAGTCGCAGGGCGTGCCCGCCATTCATGGGTTGATGCCCGGGTGGGTCCTGCGACGAGGCGACCCCGCCCCGATGGGCCGCACCACGCGCCGTCTCGTCAATATTGGAATATTGGGCAAAAAAGCGTTCTGAATTCCTGCGCCCCGCAATTTGGGGTAAGGTAGGGCAGTCCGCCGCTATTGTTTTTGGGAAAATCCCAACCAATTCCCTCAATAGCGAACTTTTCGAGGCCGCTAACGTGAGTAATAACACATCGCCGTTGCAAACCCGCGTCTGGAATACGCAAGAGGGAACTTTCACTTACCCCGAGCAACAGGCAGGTGTACTGCTCGCTCCGCCGGCCTCCACCGGGGTGTGCCTATCCGGTGGAGGAAACCGCGCCCTCGTCGCCGGGCTGGGCCAGCTTCGCGCCCTCTACTACGCCGGATTGCTGGACAAAACCGGCTACCTCTCCAGCGTCTCTGGCGGTTCGTGGGCCTGCACACCCTTCACCTACTACGAGTCTGGAGCGGCCAATGACGCTGAATTCCTGGGTGCTGAAACCGCGCCCGCCCAGATAACGGTCGCCGGACTTGATAACCTCGCCAAGGGCAATCTCGGCTCCACCGCCACCAAGCGATTTATCTACGCGCTCGTCGAGGAGTCCGTCGAGGCTGCCCTCGGCTCCACTCCCATTGATCAGATTTGGACCCGCAGCGTGGGCAAGGTTTATCTCAAGCCCTACGGACTGTTTAACGACCCACGGAAGTACTTCAGCTACAGCCCCGCTACTGTCGCTGATATCCAGAGCCGCAATCCATCGCTGGCCAACGCCCCCTTCCACACCGTGCGCGATAAGACCGGCGACGCCAAGCGGCCCTACCTTGTCGTCAATTCGTCGCTCGTGTGGCCCGGAACGGGCGTCGACAATCTGGTGCACTTCGAATACACGCCGCTCACCGTGGGGAGTCAGAAAGCGCTTACTGTCTTCGATCCGCCGGGCGTGTCCAGCGGCAAGAAGATGACCGTGGGCGGCGGCTTCATCGAGCCTTTTGCGTTTGGCTCCGAAGCGCCTGCCCAATGGCCGCCCGCCAATGGAATTGCCGCCGTCCCGCCGCCGTCTGAGGCTTACGCGCTGGCTTACGCCGCGGGCGCCAGCAGCGCCGCCTATGGACAGATCGACGCCGTCTTGGCCGGCCTGCCGCAATTGAAGAAGTATCTCCAGCACCTGCCGCCCATCGAGACCTATTGGCCGTTGCCCCCGGATGCCAGCGCCACGCCGCCCATCGCGGGGCAGTGCGCCTTTGCCGACGGAGGCAGCCTGGAAAACTACGGCCTTATCGCTCTACTGCTGCGCAAGGTCAAAAACATCGTCGTATTCAACAATACCGCCCGCCGCCTGAGCCTCGACTACGATCCCAGCGACCCAGTGAACGATCCGCCGCGCATCTCCGATATGGATGGAGACCTGCCCACCTTTTTCGGCGTGCTTCCCACCCACCGCCTCGAGCCGGCCACCCCCAACAATCAGGTTTTCAAGACGTCCGATTTCACCACCGTCATCGAAGCCTTGCAGAACGCCAAGCGCGCCGGCGGTACGCCAGGCCCCAACGGGCCCTGGGGACCTTGCGTGGCGAGCACCCAATTGGAAGTGCAGCCCAACTCCTGGTGGGGCGTCGAAGGCGGTTGGACCGCCAATATCTGCTGGGTCTATCTCGACCGGGTCACCGCCTGGGAGAGCGCTCTGCAGCCTGACGTGGCCAAACTCGTCGACGATGGCAACAGCAAGAATGGTTCCGGCAAGGGACCGTTCGCTGACTTCCCCAACTACAAGACCGCCTTTGAAAACGGTTTCACCGATTTGCTGCACCTATCCAAGCCCGAGGTGAATCTTTTGGCCGACTTTACCTGTTGGGTCGCCAAGGAATCCGCGGGCGCGAAACTAATCCAGGAGACGTTGCAAAGCTAGCGGCTAATGGTTCACTTGCCACACTCGCTCGTACGCGGTGTCGCGGTCCCAGTGCTTCCCGTATCTGCGCGTCATGGCCAAGTGGCGCGCAGTGATCTGGCTGCTGTACCCGGCGACGGTGGCGAGCTTCTGCTCAAACACACCTTCCACCGCGATCCGCTCGGGCCGGAGCCTGCGCTCAATCTGCAATGCATGCCGCTCGATCGCCCGCTCCGCCATTTGCGCCGCATAAGGCAGATCTTCGTAATAGACCAGCGGTCGCCCCGCACTCTGTGCGACAAGTGCCGCCGTCCGTTGCACCAGCAGGTGGTCGCGGTGACACCCCAGCCCCAGCGGCGCCCAAATCGTGGCGCCAGGCAAATCGCGCACAGACTCTAGCACCAAGTTGTCCAGTTCCGGCGGACCAGAAAAACGTTCCGTACAGTTCTCCGCGAAAATGCAATCCCCGGCCTCCGAGTCGCGCAACGCTGCTTCGGATAGTTCGTGGTAAACCAGCTCAACCCCGAATGTCCGTACCGCGTCCGTCTCCTCGGCCTGCCGGATGCGCGTCACGGCGTTGACGTCCTCCTGAAATCCGCTCGTCTCCAGATAGTTCGAACGCCCAAAGAGCGTCACCACCCGAACCGGCGCGGCCAGCAAACCGCCATGCAACAGCCCCCCGATCGACAGCGCAATGTCATCTGGGTGCGGTGAGAGCAACAGGTGCGGACCGGGCCATGGCGCCTTGGCAGACCACGCGGCCACGCTCCCTGCTTCAGCGGTGCGCCCAAACGACAGCACCTCCGGCACTCGGCCCCACCAGTCGCGGAGCCTGCTCAAGATCTCTCCGCCTCAGCGTTCAGCCACTCGCGCTGCAGCAGCGACAGGGGGCAGCAATCCCGCACAGCCGCCCGCTGTCCGCGCAGGCCGCCGCGCGTGAACACCCGTCGAATGCGCCCAGCTGTAGCGCCGTCGCTTGCGAGCTGCTGAATGTTTTCGGCGATCACGTTCCGCCCGCACTCCTGGCAGCGCGCCGCCGCGGTGTGCGGCCACTCCCGCCATACAGCCTCAGCCTCGGGTTTCAGGCGTTCGCCCTGCCGCCGCTCCAACGTGTCTAGGTAGTGCTCCCGGTCCGCCTCGGTTACGCGCGGAAACGCAGGCGCCGCGGCCGCTTCCCGCTCCGCCAGCACCCGATCGTACATGGCCTCTAACCGCGCCGTGGTTTGTTCCACGCTTAAGTGCTCCGCCGCGTACGCCCGCGTGGCGCGGCCCATCGCGGCCCACAAGCCGCGGTCAGTCAGCACCCGCTGCGAATACTCCGCCAACTGCGCGGGCCACTCCGCCGCCTGGGCCGGATCCAACAAGTACCCACGTTCCCCATGCGCAATCATCTCTTTCAGTCCGCCCAGGCCCGCGCCAATCACTGGTACGCCCGCCGCCATCGCCTCGGCGCACATCATCCCAAACGACTCATATCGCGATGGCATCCAGACTAGGTCCACCGCGGCCAATATCGCCGCCAACTCAGCGCTGTCGTCCACCCAGCCCAGCGGCGTCATCCCGCTACCCAGCCGCTCCGAGAACCGGTCGAGTTGTTCGCCCCCCCGCGCGGCCACCAGTAGACGCACGCCCGGCATCGCCGCCGTCAGCCGCTCAAACCCCTCCAGCACCACGTCAGCGCCCTTCAGGTCGCTGTCAATGCGTCCGCCAAAAAGAATCAAGCGTTCCTCAGGCCGGGCCATCCGTTCGCGCATGCGCCGCCGCAATCCAGCCAGATTCTCCGGCAAAAATACCGGGTCCGGCAGCACATCGAGCCGCCCCGGATCCGGACGGTAAATCCGCCCGATGAACTCCACTTCCTCGCGACTTGGCGCTAACACCAAATCCGCCATCCGTACCGCAAAACATTGGCTCGTCTCTCTGCAGGTCGTCTCGATGCCCAACACGCCCGCGTCATACGCGTCCCATCCCAGCCCCGGCATGGCCGCCACCTGATGCCGCAGTATCAGGTAGCGAAAGTGCGCCACCAGCGGAAGCCCGGCGCTCTCCCGCAACCATCGCTCAAGTGGGAAAAAATACGACAGAAACGAGCCGCTGTCGTGAACTAAGTCAAACGACCTTGGCGGCAGCCGCTCGCTCACGTAGTTCTTCAACACCTCCGCTCGTCCCGCCTCATCCTCCATCGCAAACGGCACCCGGTGGACCTGGACGCCCTCCACCACCTCGTCAATCCACTCACCGTCGCTCTCGCACAGGATTGTCACCGCATGTCCGCGCGCCGCCAACGCCGCCGCCATCTGATGCGTGCACTTTCCGGCCCCACCCGCATGCCGTGGATAGGTCGGCTCGCTCAGCACCAGCAATCGCAGTCGACTGCTCACAGTGCCTGCTCACCCCGCTGCGCGATCGTATTGCCCATAACCAAGACGTCTGGCTGGCTCGCTTCCAAAAACGCATTCACGGCGTCTCCCGGTGTCTCCACCGTCCGCTCGCGTCCAAACAGCTTGACCTCTTCCAGCCAGTCCGGCAGTGGATCGTCTGCTTCTGGATCGAATGGCCGATTCTGCTCCACCTTGGATTTGGCCCGCACGACAACGAAGTTACCCGAACGAACGCTAGCAAACGGAGTCCGCCCCCGCAGAATCCCGCACGTCCTCCCCTCCGCCAGCAATTCCCCGATTCTCGCCCCGGCGTCACTCACGGTCTCGACTGCCAACCCCGCACCGGCCGCCGACTCCCGCAACTCGCCATCCGCATAGCCGGGTCCGCGAATAATCGTGCCCGGCGGCGGCAGCACGTTCGCGTGTGTCTGCGTCGCCCAAGCCAGAGCGCCCCACGCCCGTCCCTCGTCCCCGGTGTGCGGCGGGATCGTGACGCTCACGTCCCGTGCCACACGCGCGGCGTCCGCCACTACCCTCCCGCAAGCGGCCGCCTGGCCCGACACCACAATTTCTCCCTCGCCGTAGCGGTTCGTCGTCACGGCAAACACGTGCCCCAGCGCGCGCGTCAGCACCGCAACGCCCGCCCGCGCCACCGCCCGATGCCCTGGTTCGACTGGGGCTCCCCACTTTCGCGCCGCCACGCACTCGCCCAGCGCGTCCGCCAACATCACGTCGTCAAGAAATCCAATCCCACCGTCGCCCCTAAATTCCAATCGCGAACAAAGCCGCTCCGCCAATTCCCCGTCGCCTTCCCGGGCCCACTCCTCCAGCGATCCCACGTCCCGCGGAGCCAGCGCCAGATGCCGCCGGAACGCCCCCTCAATCGCACCCAGCGCCGCGTCCGCCATCAGCGCCTCACCCGCGACAACTCGCCAGTCAGGACGCTCCCAAAGCGCCATGCTTACCTGCTTCTCCTCCACCGTCAGCACGACGGCCCGTCGCTCCGCTTGAGCCCAAAACGCCCCATGTTGTTCAAGCACCCGAGCACTCTTTGCCTTCACATGCCGCGCCCGCGGAAACCACGACGCCATCTCGCCTCCCAACCGTGACGACCGTGTACACAGGTCCTCCTCGCACGTCACCACTTGCGTGATGTCATACGCCCGGCAATCGGTATCCCGCAGCAGCCACTCCACCCACGACAGGATCGAATTCTCAAAGCAGCAAACCCGCGGATCGGCCCCAAACTCAGCCCGCAGGTAGCCCCGCATCAGCGCACCCAAATCACTGCGCTCGCGGAAGATCTCATCCGCCTCATCCTTGGCTAGCAACAGCGCCGGATAGCCACCTGCCCACAAATCCAGCGTCGCCGCCCTGCAAATCTGGTCCGGCCCCACATACGCGAGCGCCGCCCCACGCATCGTGCTCGTAATCGCCAGCACATGCTCCGCGCTCCCGTCTCGTTGCGAAAAACCGCTCATATCGGCGGCAACAACGCCGCACCGCGCTCCAACTCAATCACAATCCGCTCGCGCCACGAAGAATACAGGACCTCCCGCCGTCCATCCCACTTCCGCTCCCAAACCCCGCGAATAGCGCCCCATCGCGACCGATATGTCGTCGCCCATAGCCGCAACCAATTCCGCTGCTCGCCCTCCACTGCCTCGCAAATCAGCACAAAAGTCTCCCATTCCGACCGCGTCCGGATCGGCATCGCCCGCAGACTCGCCACCTTCGCCCCCGAGCCCAGCTTCCGCCGCACCGCCGCCTGCAATGCCTCGTCCGCCAACCCCACGCCCGCAAGCACCTCCGCTACCGCAATCTCCCGCCGGCGCCCGCCGGTCCGCTCGAGCGTCCCCGCCACCTGCCCCGCCGCATCGTAGCCCCCCCGGTGTAACTGTTCCAACTGCTCCTTCGGCGTCGCCAACAGCCGCCGCGCCGCAGCCACGGTCTCCTCATCCGCCTCAGCCCCGGCCGTTGCGTGGGTCAGCGCCCGGCACTCCTCCGGCAACTCTTCCATCCACCGCGGACCCTCGTGATACGCGGCAATCGTAGGCGTCTGCAAGCTCAAACACTCGCTCACCTGCATGAATCCGTACTTGCACACAGCTAAATCCGCCCGCCGGATCATCCCAAACAACACCTCATCCGCCGGAATCTCAGCCACCACCGCCTGCTTTCGCCGTTCGTCCGGCAAGCCCGCCAGTTCCTCGCCCGTCACCGCCGCATCCCGCGACAAAAACACAAACCGGCAACCGTCATCCGCCAATCGTACGAGCAGGGAAATCCCCAGCCGACGCGCCTTGTCGTCGTACGCCAGCACCACAACCATGCGCTCCGCAACCCCCGCCAGTTCTTCCACCGTCACAGCCTCGTCCGAGCCCACTTCCGGCAATTGCACGAACGCCGGCGTCTGACACAAAAACTCAGGCGGCCGCCCTGTCTGAAACGACGCTGGCCCGGACAGCACAATCCGGTCCGCCATCCCTCCAAACCGCGCGCAAAACAGCTCCACCAAATCCGGCCGGTAAGCGTTATCCAAAATCACCAGCGGCAAACCTAACTCCACAGCGCACAACGTAGCCTCAAGCATGGCTCCCGCCAGGGGCGCCTCGCCCACAATCACCAAGTCCGGCGCGGCCTCCCGCATCGCCGCCAAGAAGCCGCCGCGCACCTCGTCCGCCGCCTCGCCCGACTCCACCGCAAAAGGAATATCCAAAAACGAAAGCCGCCGTTCAGCCTCCCGCGTCAACTCGTCCTCGTAAGCCTCACGCCCCGTGCAAAACACCATCACCTGATGCCCCGTCGCCTCCAGCGCCAACCCCACCCGCAACCCCCGCTTATAAACCCCAATCAAAGCCTGGCCATTCCAAGCCCCAAAGCAATAAGCAACAACCAAAACTCGCATAAAAGATAATCCCGAGTCTGCCGCACCCCTACCCCCCCACAAACAAGCGCCGATCGGAAGGGAGGCGGGGCACGCCGTAGTCCGGGCAACCCCAACTAAGCCTCAACACACCGCATCACATCCGCTTTCCGCACGTGCTCTCACCGCACGCAGATGACATTGCGCTGTCGATCAGGGGGCTGTTGCATGGCGGTTAGCTGATCCAGATCCTGCTGGGAGTGTACTGACAAGTCGGTTCCCTTGGGGAAGTACCTCCTCAGCAACCCATCGGCGTTTGGGGTTGCTCGCCGCCAAGAGGTCCATCCAAAAGGATGTGACCAGTCAGTCCGAGCGCGGCGAAGAGGGGACCGTAGCGCTTGAGGAAAGTGGTGAGGCCTGAGGTCGAGAGGACGCCCTCGTCGACGTAGCGGAACGACGCGAGTCGGGGCGCTCCAACACGTTACCTCTTGCAATAGGGTTCGTTGTTGGGCATACTGGCGTGGCGCGCGACGTTCGTGCTGACTGGGAGGGCCCTAGGCGCTGATGCGAGTCGCTGTTCTTTCCGAGATCCGTCTGTACCGGGAGGGAATTGCCCGAGTTCTTCGCGATTGTTCAAAAATTGGCGATGTTGATTGCGTCGACGGAATCGAGCAACTACTCGAATGCGATCGGCAACGCCCCCCGGATGTAGTTTTTCTCGACTCGAACTGGGAAAACCCGGCCGAGTTATTGAGTTTTCTCCGCGAGTTTTTTCCCGACACAGCCGTGATTGCGCTTGGGATTCGAGACGATCCGGCCGCCGTCGTGCGTTGCGCCGAAGCGGGGGTGAGCGCATACGTGACGCGCGAGGCGTCGCTCGACGATGTGGTGCGAGCCGTCCGCTGCGCCGGAAGGGGCGAGTTGGAATGCTCTAAGCGAGTGGCGGCGGGGCTGTTCGCGCGCGTCGGCAAATTGGCCGCCAACGCGGAGCCGGAAACGGAAGATCCGGGGCTGACTCCACGCGAAATCGAAGTTTTGTGCCTGCTCGATGCGGGCATGAGCAACAAGGAGATCGCCGCCCAACTTTATATCGAGGTCGCCACGACGAAAAACCACGTCCACAATATTCTGGCGAAGCTCTCGGTAGCGCGGCGCGGACAGGCGGCGAAGGCCGCGCGCCGGAAGGGGTTGCTGAGTCGGGTCGAGCGGACTCGGCGTGCTTCGTAGCCTTGCGAGCTGCGTAGCCCAACGGCACGGCTTGCTCCGCCTCACGGGGCCATTCCGAAAACCTGCCGGACGATCTCTTCGTACTCGGCCATGCGTGCGGCATCCCGGCGGTTGCCCCGGATCGCGCGCAAGACGGCTCGCATCTGCTCGCGGTCATAGGTCAACACGACGGAGGTGAACAACGGATCTCCATCGGGGCCTACCGTTGGCACTGGCTTCCCTTGGGCCCGCAGATTTCCTTCGATTTCAGCGCGCAAGCCGTCCACATAGCCCTGCGCCTGCTCGCGGCCCTGAGCAATCTGCGCCTCCGTGTTGGGCTTGATCTCGAAGACGTAGGCGCCGATACGGTCTCCATCTGCGTCGCGAACCCAGTAGACCCGGTCGGCGCGCCCAACCGAGCCATCAAGCAACGTCACCGGCACTTCGTCGTCCAGGCCTCGCGGCAGTCCGGGTACCAGGGCCTCCGCGTTTGTATGGGAAAAGTTGCCGACATCGAATCGAAGCGGCTGTTGACGGGTATTCGGCCGAGGGACGTTCTGGATATTGATCCCGCCAAGAAGGTCGGTTTCGAGAGGGGACTCGGGATCTGTCTCGGAGAGCGGGTCGCGTCCTCGATTCTGGCCGCGACTGGCTCGCTGCCTTTGACCCTGCATTGCAAGCCCCGTGTTGTCGTCAGCCAACGCCCTGGAAAGCCGTTCACGGATCTCGGCCCGGTTGGCGCGGAGGATCCCGGGATCGGTATTCATCAGTGCAGCAAAGTGCGAGCTATCGGTGCTGAGAAGCCCGATGCGCTCGGTGAGCTGATGCGCAACTGCATCGGCTTCTTGCTGTGCGAGGTTTCCAAGCTTGAGCTGTCGACTGGCTTCTGTCGCCTGCTCCAACATGTGCGCCACTGCGGGACGGAACGGATGCCCAGGGCGCATCACGCCGATGACGGCCTGGAGCTGTTCAATGATCGGGCCGCACCGGTCGCTACAGAAGTAAAAGTCGCGCGTTCGGCCCGAGCCGGCGGCGCTGATGGCGTGCGATTGCGGCCCAATCCGCACGGTCGAGCCGGCGCGTTCCCCACCTTGATGAACGGGTCCGGTGACTTCGGCGTGCGGAGCGGCGGGATGTGCGGCAGAGGACGCGCCGGGGGCGTCGGCATGGGCCGGCGGAAGCGTCTGATCGGTGCGCGCCGCGACGAGCGCGCCGTCGTCGTCGACGTGGGATACGCGAAGGGTCCGGCCGGCTTGGAGATCCTGCACGTCGCCGCGGATGGCGATGGTCAACAGCGCTCCAGTCAACAGCGCGCGGCGGACGAGCTCCCCGCGCATGCGGTTGCGCTCCTCGTCGCTAAGTCCGGGTTGGTTCTCAATCGAGTTGAAAGAAGACACAAGGCCGCTGGTCAGGGACCACGCCTGATAGACATCGCCCGCCAGCGCCCCGGCGCGAGTGACTTGGGTGACCCGCTGCAACGTGATGAAGCGCTCGCCAACCAAGCCTAGGCGGGCGGCAGCGCGAGGCAGCGCGACCAGGCGCCCTAATCCCATCGACAACGCGGTCACCAAATCGATACCGATCGAAATCATTGCCGCGTCCACGTCCGCGCTCGTGAGGATGCCTTGTTGGGCGCGTTCGTGAAGATTGGCGAGCGTCGAAGCGATTCCCACGACGGCCGCGCCAAGCCCGGCGTAGAAAGCGACGGCAGCGGGAGCGGCTGCTCCGCCCGTGGCGACTAAAGCGGCGACAAGGGCGATCGCGGCAAGCGCCATCCCAATGGCGCTCAGCCAGTCGGAGAGCGACCACGGCTCGGTGGTCCGCAGCCGGTAGGACTTACCCGACGGCAGTGTGAAATACAGCCGGCCTTCCGGGAACCGGATGCGCGAATTGAGCGCCGAAAACATCCCGATCGGCGGGTCGACCGCGTCCCCTTGTTGGAGCCTGGCGGAGTCCAAATCGCTCGCAGGCGCGCGGTTCTCAAACCGTTGTGGAGAGGTGAGGTCAATCAGAACCCACTCGCCTCCGGAACGCGCGGGCTGGTCGCGCGTCGTTACGCCGGTGTTGATGAGATAGAACTGCCAGGGGATCATTTCCGGCGCCAGACCCTGACGTCCATCCGCGGTTTGCGATTCTAGGGTGCGATCGTTTGGGTAGAAGACTGCGGGAATGCGCACAGCCAAGGGATGTTGTTCTTCCAGTCCGGCGAGCCGCGCATCGAGAGCTTCGAGATAATCGATCCCGGTCCGGACGTCCGAGGAGGCGGGCAGGCTCGCAACCACGAGACTCACAAACCCGGTCCCGATTTTGTTGACATCCTCCGCAACGGATTGCCACTGTTGGTCCGAATCCGCGGCCAGCAGGCGGCCGTTCGCGGCCTGCACCCGCGGGCTGACAAGCGGTGGCGCAGTCAGCTCGGAGGGAGGCGAAGGTCGCGGGCCGCGGGCGATGGCCATGCCGGCACGCGATGCCATTTCGCCGGGTTCGCCGATGGGGCCTCGAGACTCACGTTCGAGCCGTTCGCGCCGGTCGTAGTCAGCAACTCGAGCGGAATAGTCGGATCTCAGTCTCTCGTTTTCGCTCTCCACATGAGCTCGATGGGCCTCCTCCACAGCGAGCGAGAGAGTCTCCGAAGCGAGATAGAACGCCGGAATGGATTCAAGCGCCGCGAGCCGCGTCTCGGAGGTTACGGAGCCCGTCGCCGCACCCTGCTTGACGGCCTCCGCCGCGACAACAGCTTCGCCCCAGCGTTGTTTGACCTCGAGAAGGCCGGGACCGGAGTAGCCTTGGCGCTGCAACGTGTCAGCGAGCCAGCCCTGCCCGGCGGCCGCAGCGTCGAACACAGACGCGCGCTGAGCGAGCAGCGCAAGTTCAATCCGTCCGCGCTCCTCGCCTACTGTTGTGGATTGATTGGCCAGGTCGTTGCGGAATTGACCCTCGACGCGGCCCTCCCACTGCTCGTGGCGCTGCCGCCGTTCAGCAGCCTCAGCGCGGCGCTGCTCGCTACGCTGTTGTCTCATCTCAAGTTCGATATCCGTTGTGTAGCGGCGGATCAGCGTGTGGCCTAAGGCCACATGCGCCAGCTCATGGGCGAGAAGCAGCGAACCCTCTCGGGATTGCGGGCGATACTGGCCGGCGGCAAAGCCGATGTCTGGGCCTGCCGCGAATGCTCGCGCTCCGATGCCATCGGCGGCTTGTTCGGCCCGCGCGCCGGTATGGATGCGTACATCGGTGAGATCGGCGCCAAAGCCGGCTTCGAAGAAGGAACGGTCGGAATCGCCCAGCGGGCGGCCCTGTCCCAAGCCGATGTCCGCCATCATTGCGGGCGATCCAGCTCCGTCGGGCGTCCGCCGGACCGATCCGTCGCCGGTGCACTCCGCGCAGGGCGGCCCGCCGCCGGAAGTGCATGCGCAACCAGCCTTGCCGCCGATAACCTGTTCGGCGACCCGGTCGGCCTCACGCTCTTCCGGATCGTCGGTGGCGCCGACCCATAGCTTGGAGCGCACCTCCGGATCGAATTTAAAAACCTCTCCGGCGCTGTCGAACAGGGCCGTCGGCGAGGTTGCCGAAAAGATCCGCTGCATTGCGGAGTTCCCGACTGCCCGCTGGATACGGGCCAATTCGGTAATCCTGGCAGGGCCTGAGGCGCGATTGGAGGCCGCCTCCCCAGTCGAGGTTTGGGTCTCAAGTTGGGCCGATTTGCTCATCTCGCCGGCTCCGCAGCTTTCTGTTGTTGCTTCTTCTGAAGCTGCTGTTGTTTCTCGGGGCGGCGGAACATCACGTCGAGCATCATCGAAAAAGGTTTCTGCCCCAGTAGGAGATAGAAGGCCTGGTCGATGCCGGCGAACATGAGGACTGTCATTCCTCCTTTAAACAGGATCATTTCTCCGGGTCCGCCGACGATGTTCGCGCGGGCCTCGGCCCATAGGTTTGACCCAAAGCCTAGCCCGCTTCCCTGAGCCTCCTTGGCGAGGGTTCCAAAGGCCGTCTCCTGGTAGACGTGATAGATCTCATGCTGCGCCGCGCTCTGGCCAACGATGGGGATGCGGCGGAGCGGCCGAACAAGCCCGATCACCATCTTGCCTTCCGCGTTCAGGCCGGCGTACCCGAGGCTCTTGGCCGCCTCGCCAAGCGTTGCGTATTCGCGGAACTCCGCGTTCTCGAGCAGCGCCTCGACTTTGCTCCAATCGACAGGCTTGCCGCGCAGCTTGGACCATAGCTCGACCCGTAGACGGAACGCGCGACTGTTGAACGCCTTCATGTAGTGCGCCTTCAATGCCGGGCTGATGGGACTGGAGGGAGGCGGGGACTGTTTGCCGAGCAAGGCTCTTCCAGCAGGGGCGCCCTCGGACGCTTGCCCGGCAGGAACGGGTTCCCGGCCCACGAGCATCTTCCCGCCTGCGCGCGCTCCCATCACGCCCAGGCCGATATTGAGCGCGCCGAACTGCCCGCTTTCGTAGTCAGGCGTGCCAAAGTTTGCGACTCGCGCCAACCGCTGGCCAGGGCGCAACCAGCCTGGCGGCTCCCCCTGACCGTAGGCGTAGTTTGCCAAGTGGCATCCGGTACAAGCCGTGTACTTGCCTTCGAGCTGACCGCTGTAGAGCTCGACGTAGGCGGGGTTGCCCGCGTGCATCAACTGGTCGTAGACGTCGGGGCGGCCAATCGCCTGGGCCTTCTGGAAGAAGTCCAAAGCGACTTGCCCGCGCACCTGCGTGCTGAACTCCTCGGCTGAGAAGCGCTCGTACAGCAGCGATTCCCATTCCGCGAGGTGGCTCCGGTTGAGCTCGAGCCGCTCGATGGCGGCGTCCAGCACTGGCTGCTTGGGCGCCTGCACCTTGGCATCGAGATCTTCGTCCAGGCCCGCGGGCTCCGCAGCGGCTGTGTGCTGGACCACGGCCCGTTCCCCGGCCGCGAATCGGCCGGATGCCGCCTGCGCTTCGGTTTCGGTTGCAGCGTTGGAAGGGCCCTGCCTCCCGGAGCTCTGTTGTAGGGCGTGGGCCGCCTCATGCGCAAGGATGCGGTCGGACTCGGGAGCCCCGGGCCGGAACGAACCGGGCGAGAAGAACAGGTGATTGCCGATGGTCGCCGCCCGGAAATGTTGCGCGCCGACGATGGCGGCGGCTTGGGCGTCATCGTGGACCCGCAAAGCATCGAGAGGCGTCCCAAAGCTCTTCTCGAGCCGGCCGCGCACCCCTCCTGGCAGGGCCTTGCCGTTGAGCAAGTCGGCGAAGCCGCGGTTGCCAAGTGCTCTTTGGATCTGCCGGGATGGAGGCGCGGTGGTATGTTCTGCGGAGCCCTTCTCCGAGCCCGCATGGTTCGGCTTCGGCGGCCTTCGCTTCACTGGGGCCGACCCGGAGCGTCGAGGTGACGAAAGTACTGCTGGAAATCGCTGCGCTCCGGCAGCCGGCCGATCTTCTGCAACTCTCTGGCAACGGCGAGGGTCATGTGGCGCATGCTGATTGCGCCGCCATGTTCGGCGGCCAGATAGGCGGCCGCCAAAGCCACGTTCCGAATGTGCCCGCCCGATAGCTCGAACTGCGTAGCCAAAAACGTCCAGTCGATATCCGCGGCCACGGGCGCCTCCGGCGGAATCATCTGCTTCCACAAGCGCAACCGCAGCTCGCGGTCGGGAAGACTGAAATCCACGCTGTGGTGGATGCGCCGGGCGAACGCATCGTCGAGGCTTCGCTTTAGGTTCGTGGCCAGGATCACGACGCCGTCAAAATCCTCGATGCGCTGCAACAGGTAGGCCACTTCGATGTTGGCGTAGCGATCGTGGGAGTCCTTGACTTGTGAGCGCTTGCCGAATAGGGCGTCCGCCTCGTCAAAGAAGAGCATCGCGTTCGAGTTGGCGGCCTGATCGAAGATTCTCGCAAGGTTCTTCTCGGTCTCGCCGATGTACTTACTCACCACCGACGCGAGATCGATCTTGTAAAGATCGAGCCCGACCGAACGTGCGATCACGGATGCGGCCATTGTCTTGCCCGCCCCGCTAGGACCGGAAAACAGGGCGTTCGTCCCTCGACCCGAAGCGAGCTTGCGCTCGAATCCCCACCTTTCCATGACCGTCCCGCGGCGTCGCAGCGCGCTCGCGATCTCCATGAGCTGGGCGCGCGCACCTGCCTGCAGTACGAGGTCGGGCCAATCGAAAGGCGTCTCCACTTTGCGCGCCAACTCGCTGAGTCGAAGGGTGGACTGCAACCGGGCGGCGCGATCGAGATGGTCGCCCGCCGCCGGATGGCCGCCTGCGACGGCAGCGAGACGCCGCGCCTCTTCGCCCGCCGCCAGCACGCGGCCGGCCGTGAGCCGGTACTTTCCTGCGAGCTCCGCCAGCCGCTCCGTATCGGCCTCCGGCGCAGCTTGGCGCCAGAGCGCCTGTCTCGCCTCGATGGCGGGATAGCCGCACTCGATCTCGAGAACGGGCAACGCTCCGTCCGAGGCGACACGCATGAATGGGATCTCGCTCAAAACGATGCAAGGAGGGCTCGTTGGATCGAACGTGCGCAAAAAGATCTTCCAAAACGCCGCCGTTGCGGGGTCTCGCGGGTCAGGCACCCCGGATAGGACAATCACCGCGTCGCGTAGGCGGCGCTCGCGCCAAATCAAACCGAGAATCTTCTCGAGTTGGCCCTCGCCTGAAGGAGCGGGGTCGAGGTGAACGCACAGGGCTGCCCGGCCGAGCAGCGCGGCAAAATGCAAGGCGGCGTCCAGACGGCCCGAGCCGGCCGGCCCGGCCAGCTCGACAACTACCCCCGGTGCGGCGCACGCAGCGGCGCGCTCCACCCTTTCCGAAAGGTCGACGTCAAACCCAGGCGTCTTCGATCGGGCGGTCTGCGTGCAATACGGCTGGATCTCGTCTTCGATCGAGTCGACGCCGAGCAGCACGTCCGCGATCCGGAGCGGTATGCGGAGACCGCGCCCCAAGAACGCCCCCTTCGGCTCTTGCGGGTCCTCGGCGAGCTCGACGAGGCGATGGGAAATCAGCGGCGAGGGCGGCCGGAGACGGGCCCGCAAGGCTCGGCGGGGCGCCTCGTCCTCGCACAGCAGTTCGAGCGCCAGGCCGACTGTAGGGCGTCGACGCGTGGCATCGTTCTGCGCGTAGGCGTAAAGGGTCTCGTAGCGCTGGTGCATCTCGACCGCGAGTCCAATCACGAGCAGGTCGATGTCGGGAGGCTCCAGCTCAAACCTCGCCGCAATGGCGTCGAGGGGGGACTCGCGGTCCAAACCAGCTTGCAGGCGTTCATCGCGCAGCCGCTCGGCGCGGCGAATCGCGGCGCCGAGGCCATCCGCGCCCGCCGGAGCATCGCGCAGGTTCGCGAGCGCCGCGTCGGCGCGTTGGTCCGAAAGGTAGAGGCCGCGCAGGGGATTGTCGTCGAACTCGCGGTTCGAGCGAAGCCGGGCGATCTGCCGTTCCAGACGCAGGTTGAGGATCTCGAGCTCGGCGGCCAAGCGCCAATCGACGCTCGTTGCGGCCGGGACGGCGCCGTTGACGCGACTCATCTCGTCGGCTCCTCCAGCTCAATGAGGCTCTGTGGCAGCCAAGGCGGGCGAACGACGCCCGGGGCCATTCCCGCCATGCGCAGGGCGATTCCCAACGGCGGCTCGGCCTTGAGCACGCGCCAGCCGCGTTCGATCCTTTCAACCCTGCCCGAGCCCGACAGAAAGTTCCGGCGAAGGTAGGCAGGACTCGACGCCTGGAAGCCGTATAGGCTTGCCGCGAACTGGCGCAACAGCGCCCGGCCGCAACGGCGCAAAATGGCATCGAGTCGGCCGCTCCCCTCCCACGGCCCGGGAAAGGAAAAGTAGTCACGTTCGGCCGGCGATCCGCGGCGTCGCCACGAGTCGAGGCGGCCGCGCGCCGCGAGCGTCCGGCGGAGACAGGTCCAAAGGTTGCGGGCCAAGCCAGCCGGCAGGGGTAGCGGCTCAGCCGCATCCGCAACGCCGGCCGCCAGCGTGCACGCCGAATCGCGATAGGCCTGACGCAAGTCGGAGCCGAAGCAGTGAGCCAGGATGCGGCGTCGCATTTCCGCCCTAGTGGCTTCGTCGTGGCAAGCTTGCTCGATGGCTTCATGCAGGCGCAGCTCGCTGAACGCGCCGAGCAACAAGAACACTCCGGCGAACTGCGTTTGGAAAAAATCCGGCGGAGCAAGCGGCCGGGGAATCTTGCCCGTGAGCTCGCTCCACACCTCCTCTGAAAGATCGAGCTTCGCCAGGATTTGCAGATTCGCCCGCAAACGTTTCGGTACGGACGTAGGCGGCGCCGATCCTGCAATCAGGGCGCGCACAGTGTGCGAATTCAAGCCGCTATCGAGAAGATCGTCCAGGGCCGTGAGGCCTCTCGCGCAGGCGTAGGCCTCATTCAGGGCTCCCGTCGAAGTATTTTCAGAAGTGGATTCGAGCGCAAGCCGGAGCGTTCTACACGCCGGCCCAAGTCCGTCCTGATCAAGCCGCAGCCACCGAGCGGCGACCGCCTTCGCCACAGCCGGTCGCACGCGCGCCCCAGGGGCGGCGCCTATCGAAAGCTGCACCAAGCGGCGAGCCTGGTCCTCGGTCAGCGCGCGCACCAGAGGCGCGCCGAGCCCGTCGGCGCCCAAGCAGGCCAATAGGTCGGCGGCGCTCTCGGGTTCCTGTTCGGCGAGACCGATCGCTGTTTGCCCCGGGCTGAGGGCAAACCACCCTTCGAGCGCTTGGAATCTCCAGTCACGGTGTTCGAGGCCAAGCAAGCGGCGTCTGAGGTAGTCGCTCATCCAAGCCGCGCGCGAAGAGTAGCGGACTGCGTTGGCGCCGTCGGGGCCCTTGGCGATTAGCAGATGGATGGCGCGCGCGATCTCTCTTGCCAGATGGTTCTCGACGGCCGCATCTGTGCAGGCGCGCAGATCCGCCGTGACCGAAACCTCGCAGCGCCGGATCAGCCACATCGAGCGTTCATCGGGAACGGGGAGCTCTGACAGGCAGGCGGCAAGTCGAGCCGGCTGGGCCTCCGCAATTCGGGCGAGCCGCTTGGAGAACGCAGCGGAGGCCTCATGTGGCGAGATCAAGAAGCGGGCTGCGTGGCGGGCGACGACGAGGCTGGACGCGGTTCTGGTCACGACGACACGCTCAACCCTGCCTCGGCGTCGATCTTCGAGCGGCCTTGCGGCTTGGCGGGGCTTCCGCGGGCCGTCCCGCGCGAGCCTCCAGGGATTGCACGCGCTGTTCCAGCTCTTTGACAGACTGCAGCAGCAGCGCAAGCACGCTCGTCATACGGATCGCTCGCTGGCCCGGCGCGCCGCTGACGAGCTCTGGCGCCGCCGCTTCCACCTCGTCGGCTAGCAATCCGAGCTGAAGGGACTCATCGTTCGCGGCTTCCGGCTTCCAGCGGAACGAGACCGCCCGAAGTTTGGCGAGCCGGCCAAGCGCGCCCTCGACCGCCTTGATGTCGCGCTTCAGGTCGCCTTCACTGATGAAGTTGTAGCCGATTGCGCGGACATCCCCCACGACGTGCAGCTTGTCGATGGGCGCCGTAGTCCCGATGCCCACCGAGCCGGTCGAAAGGACTTTCAACTGCTGGGAATCCGGCAACGCGTCGTGGATGCGAAACTCCCCGCCCTCGCGCTGGACAAACAGCGTGGACGCGGCGCCGTTGCTACGCGCCTGGATCTCGTTGTCGTCGATCGCCATGTTGAGTGCATCGACGTCGCCGAGCACGAGTAGGCCGCTGTCATCGGCAAGCGTGACATCGTTCGATCCGGCAATTTGGAACCGGCCCCGAGGGTTGGACGTGCCGAAACCCGCCTGACCGCTGGCCCGGAAGACGATGCGCTCGCCGTCCGTTGCGGCTTGGGTGTGGAACTGCAGATCGCCGCCCAGCGCCTGCAGGTGCAAGGCTGACGCGGCGGCGCCGTTGCGAGCCATGATCTCGTTGTCGTCCAGCACGAGATTCAATCCCCCGGCGTCGCCGAAGACTGCCAGCCCGTGCGAGGTCAGGCTCGCATCGTTGTTGTCGTTGATGTGCAGCCACGTCGCCGGCGCGTTCGTGAGGACCCCCAACCGGCCGCTGCCTTTGACCACTACCCGGGCATTGACGACGTTGTTGTTGACCACTACGTCGCCGCCGTCGGCTTGCAGGTGTAAGGCCGAAACGGCGCCGCTGTTGCGGGCCATGATCTCGTTGTCATCGACGGCGATGTTGAGACCGGCGGTATCGCCAAATACGGCAAAGCCGGAGGCGTCGTCCGCGGGTTTGGCATCCGCCCCTCCTGCCACGTGCAGTTTGACCTTCGGTGTGGCCACCCCCACGCCAACGTTGCCTTCATCGGAGACTACGACGAGGCTGGCGGCGTCCGACTCGTGGATCACCACCTCGCCCCCCGTTGGCTGCAGGCCGAGCGTGGAGACCGCCCCGTTGTTGCGCGCCAGGATCCGCGTCGTGTCGAACACTAGGTTGGTGTTGTTGGCGGGACCGACGAGCAGAAAGCCGCTGGCCGCCGCAGTGGATGCGGCCGTTCCACCCTCGATGCGCAGCGGTACGTCGGCCGGCTCGACTCCCAAACCGGCCTTTCCGGCGACAAAGAGATCCTCCTTAGCCGTCGTTTTGCGGTCGATCGTCAGTGAACCCGCGACCTCGACCGTGGCGCCGGCATAGAAAGCGTCAGCTTGATCCGCTGGAAGCGGTTGTGGGGCCCGGCGGTCTCGAAGGGTGAGCGAGCCTTGCGGCGCCATCACCTGTTCGCCGACCAAGCTTGCGTAGAGCCGGTCCTGATTGAGGCGCTTGGGCTTCGCGTCGTCCTCGAGAAGGAACTGCCCGCCCCACCTCACGTTGCCTAGGCGAACGAGCCAGCGCGCACTGTCATCGTCGCGATTCGGGAGCTCCTGATACGGCACGGACTCGTCAATCGGCGCCTTCAGCTCAGCCAGAACGTCGTCAACTACGAGAAGGTCGAGGGGGAGCGTGCGCCCGGCGACTAGAATCGAGTCGTGCTCGGGCGACGCAGGCTCGATCACAAACGCGAACGATTCGCGAATGCGTCCGTATTGAGGATCGGACGGGCAGAGCTCGTAGCCCGGCTGCGGGCGCCCCGAAAGCTCGTCCAGGAAGCGAATCCAGACGGAGAGATACTGCTCGCCCTGATTGCGAAAGGGCTCGAAGAGCTCGGAAGGCAGGACACGCGGCTCAAGCACTACGATCTCGTTTCCGAAGCCGTCGACCGCAAATCCAGGCAGGGCATAGACCGCGGTTTGACCTGCGTCGTCCTTGTCTTCCACCAGCTCGAGACCGGCAACGACGCCCCATGTGTGCTGCGCGAGATTGTGCCTACGCCGCATGGACCGGTGGTAGTCCTGTTGCGTTTCGAAGTCGGCGGCGGAGAGATAGCGACCCTGGTAGTAGCGCAGTCTTTCGATCAAGTCTTGAGGCATGTCGTGGTGCTCCTCTCGGTCAGCCGAGGCCTCCAAGACGCTCGGAAAGGATGGCGACCTGCTTTTCGAGGTCTTCCAGGCGTTTTCGATCCTTGCCGCCAGAATCACTCAGCCCGGAGGCGCGCGCGAAACCGAGCACGGTTCCGCTGTTGTCGACGAGGCCGATGATGCGCTCGCCGGCGTAGGCTCGTCCAGCCGCTCCCAGCCGTTCTGCGCTCGACACCCTGGGGACTGCGACCGGGATGAGCTCGACCTTTTTCTTCGCCGCTTCCGCGATTGCAGCCTCGGGCTTCAGGCCCGCGATCGAAGGCAGGTGGAGCGTCGCCTCTTCCGGCGCGTCAAACTGTTGGGGCCAAGCGGAGGCGGCCTCGAAAGCTACGCGCGGGGCGGCCGCCTGATCCCGAATCATGAAGTCGGTGAACCCCTTGACTCGCGGATTCTTGCGGAAGGTTCCGATCAACCGGTCAAACAAGTCGCCGCAACAGAAGACCTCAAGAACCTTGGCGACCAGCGGCATCAACGGTCCCAGGTAGACTCCGCCAATCGACGGAGGGAACATGCCCGCCCACCGGCGGCAGGAGTAGTTGCAGATGTCGACGATGTTGTCGCCGCGAACAGTCAGACAGGCAATCACGAGCGCGTCATCTTCCTCGCAACAGGGCGCGCAAGGCGGCAGGGCGGCGTTGCAGAAGCAGTCCAACAGGTAGAGGAAGACGACGCTGGCGAAGGCTCGCAGTTGGACAGCTTGGGCCGTGCGGTAGCTGTCGAGCGTGTCGTTGGGACCCGGCGGGGCGCACTCGATGCTGCGTAGTTTGTCGAGCAGCGAACAGTGCAGAAAGCCGGGGCTGCGCCGCAAGAGATCCAAGAGGTAGTCGCGAATCGTACAGAAGCTGACGTGGAGTTGGTCGGCCGTGGCTGCCTCTGGCCCGAAACGGGCGGAGAACCTCTCGTTGACGAGCACGGCGTTGGCCACGTGGGCGGTTGCAATCTTTGGGGCGCCCTTGAAAGTGGACGTGAGATTCTCGATACAGGCGGTGAACTTGTCCACCCAGGCGCGTTCGCTCGAAGCGCCGAACTCTGAGCAGCCGTCGTCCGGCGCTTCGCACAGATCGATACGGTAGCTCTCGAGCACCCGCGAAGGCTCGCACTCGAGCTCGCGCGTGCGTCCGCCCGGCGCCCCACTGCTCCTCCCGTTCTTATTGCCGCACGTGCAGCCCGAGCTCTCGCAGCAACCGCACGACTGCTGCCGTAGCGCTGCGGTGGCGCGTACTTGCTTTTCCTCATAGTGCAGGGTTATGCACCAGCGCTCTTCGCGGTCCTGCGGCGGTTTGGGCTCGCGGGGCTCGCCCCGTCGGCAGTCCACCCGCTGACGACGCTTCTCGCGGCATTCGCGAATGCGCTCGAGAATGTTGATCTCGGCAGTCCCGCACACGATCACGTCGTTGCCGCAGGAGTCAATGGCATAGCCAGGCGCCACGCGCACCGAGCCGGCGCAATCGGGATGACAGCTTGCCTCCAGGCCACAGACGACGCCCCAGCCGTGCAGGTGCAGATTGTGCAGCTTATTCTTGGCCTGGACATGCGCGCTGAGGCCGTTCAACTCCTGGTCGGTCAGGAGCTGGCCCGCGAAGAATCGTGGCCGCTCTAGGCATTCCAGGCCGGTGCAGGCCGGCTCGCATACGGTCTTCGCGCCGCAGCCGCAGCCGCCGGTCTTCGTGCGTATCGTCATGGCCTATCTCCGAAGTGCAGTGCAACCAATTCATGGGTCGAGCTTGGCTCCGCTTCTCCATCGAGCGCGGCAAAGCGCTCCTGCAGCTTGCGTAGAGTCGCTTCGCCGACGCCCTCGATCGCTTCGAGCTCATCGATCGAGTGGAAACCTCCGGCCGCCTCGCGCCGCGCGACGATGGCTTCGGCGACGGGGCGGGTGACACCGACGGAGGCCAGCTCGCCAATCGTGGCGCGGTTGATGTCACGGTTCGGCCGGCCTACCGCCCAAGCCTCGAAGCGTCCTCCCGGAGCTCCCTCTCCGCTCGCGCGGTCAGGCAGGTAGGGGGCAAGATGCTCGCCGTCGACCGAACGGCCCTTTGCGTCCCGGATGAGGTCTCCGAAGACCTCCAACCGCAGCGGCAACGAGTCGATCTCGCGGCGGCGGGTGAAATCGTCGAACCCCGAGGGGGGCAGCCAAACCACCCCGTTCACAAAGTCGCCTAGCGGATTCACCTCGCGAATCCCATCCGCGCGGCAGCCCCGCGAGGGGTCGCCGTCCGCTCGCGTCTCGAGGATCACCGGGTGGACTTGGCCCGTGAGGACGACAAGGTGGGTGAGCGGTTCGTTCGGCTGCTCGCGGATGGGGGCGCTAACACGCACGGTGATCGGCGTGAGATCCTCTTTTCGCACGGCTTGGTTGAACGCCACGGCGAAGCCGAAATCGCTCTGCCCCCCCGGCCCCGACGGCAGCTTGGGAAACCAACTGTCGAGCCGCTCCATGTGCCGAAAATTCGTCCAGCAAATGCGCGTCAGATCCTTTGCGCAACATCCCGGCAACCGCAGCCGCAGCAGGCGCGGATCGCCTTCGATGACGGGCTCGACGATCTCGGCCTCCGCCTTGTCTAGCTCGTCGCAAGGCAGGCACTCGACCTGGACCTGGTCAATGCCCTTGCCGTCCGCTCCGTCGGTGCCGTCTTGGCCTGGGTCGCCGGGCGGTCCCGCTTCGCCGGGTCCGGCGTCGCGGACCTCGGCGCAGAGGCACTCCACTGCGCGCTGGATGGCCGACGTGCTGGCAAGGATTTTGCGGCCCTTGCGGTTGTCAATCTCCGCCTGCCGAGCTGCATCGATCTCCTCGACCAGAGCATCGCCCCAATCGTAGTCTTCGATCGTGGCCAGAACGATGCAATCGCCGCCCGAGCAACAGGCCGGACAACCCTCGATCGAGCAGCCGATGTGCTCGCAGCAGGAAGCGAGCTTCGGTTCCACGACCAGGACTCCGCCGCTACCGGAGTCAGGCGAGAACGGTGCGTAGATACGCGGAGGGTCGTCTCCCAGAGCGAGCGGGAAGGAGTTTCCAGGCAATTCCAGCACATCGCCGATCGGGGGCGCCCCGCGATCCAGGCGTGAGTATCGATTGCCCGCAGCCAGCGCTCTCCGGCGTTATCCAGACTGTGGACGTAGAGCCAGCGCCCCCCGCTTGCGAAGCGCACATCTTCGACCTGCTCCTGCAAATCGAGCGGATCCGCGATCTGGTGAAACCGGTTCGCCGGCGGGGCGCCCGGGTCGAATACTAGGAAGCGCAGTGCGCCCGCTGCAGCTGCGTCGACAAATACGAGCGCATATGCGTTTTCGCGTGCGGCCGCGGCCAAGCGCGCCGGCTTGATCGTCTCTCCGGCGAGCTTCAGCGCTTCGTTGCTTGCCGGTGCCGCAAGGGGAACGGCACGGACAGCCTCCGCCCCCTCGTCGGCCACGAAGGCGTACTTCCCGTCTGGCGCAATAGCCATGTGAACGGCCTGGGTGAAGGCGTCGACGTCGCCGGCGCCTGTGATCAGCCGGTTCCCGTTCGGATCGAGGACAAGCAGGTCGCCATCCGGAGACGCCACGAGCTGTATGGGGCTGTCCTGCGCCCCGGCGAGGATTTTCTCTTCGATTGGAGCCGCCGAGAGGTCGTCGGCGTCGAGACTTGTGAGGACGGGATCCTCGCCCACCTTCTGAAGCGCCACGTAGAGCTTGTCGCCCGTCGGGCTCACCTCGGCCGCGACTGCGGCTCGATCGGCGAAGCTCTGTCCCGCGAGCACTGCGTGAGTGTCGGCGTCGAACACCAGGATCCCAGCTGGAGCGCGGCCCATTACGACGAAGAGCCGTCCGCCGGCCTCGTCAACCACTGCGGCCGCCGCGCCGGGGACGTTCAAAGTGGTGAGCAGGTCGAGCGCGGCGCCCCTGGAGCCGCCTTTGCCGAGGTCCGGGTTTAGCTTGACCTCAAAGGCGAAGCTGTCGACGATGCGGTTGGGTTCCGTACCGCCGTCGTTGCAGCCGCATTCGTCGAAGAGCGCGGGAATCGGCTCGGCCGGGCATTCGCGGTTGCGCACGCAGATCTGGAAGTTCAGGCTTCCGGCGGGCTGATCCTTCTCGGCAGCGGGCTTCCCGGCGGCGTCCCGCTCGGCTCGCCAAGCCTCGAGAAGGGCCTCGCGGAAATCGAAAGCCTCCTCGCAATCCACATGGATGTCCCGCCCGCAGCAGTCCAGGGCGTCACCTGGCTCGATGATCACATGGCGGTTGCGACAAGCAGGATTGGGATGTTGCTTGACCGCCAACCCGCAAACCGCCCCCCAGCCATGCAGGTAGCGGTTGTGTCGCCGGGCAAGACCCAGGAAATAGCGCTGCTCGTCAACGAAATCGCGTTTGACGAGGAGCTTGCCCGTGAAGTAGTGATTCCGGGAGCGCTGGCTCGATTCGCACTCGGAGCAGATCTCCTCCGGATCAGGGCAGTGGCCGCAACGCTTGTGAGTGATGGTCTTGATTGCCATGTCTGCTCTCCTGAGCTAGTCGATCCGTGTCGTCCCTCCGATGCGCGACTGCGAGCCAACTCGCATCGTGGGCGGAGGTCCGTCGTCGGCGTCGCCGGTCAGCACGCTCGCTTTTCCGAGTTTGGAACCTGTGTTGTCTGCGTCGGCGAGTGTCACTCCAGCCGGGTATTCGCCCACGATCGTGTTCAGGCCCACGCGTGCTTGCCCGCCAATACGCATGCGCGGCGCAGCGATCTCGACGAAGCCCTCCGTGTGCGCGGGTTTGGCTAGAGCCACGATGCGATCGAGTGCAACCCGCTGCAGTGTCGTCGGTTCGCGCCGCATCGCGACGAACACCGTGAAGCGGTGTGCGTAGACATTGGCCGGATCGGTTCTCGGATCGCCGTTGTCGAGCAAGCGGAACTCGCCGATGGTCGAGTGCACTCCCGCCTGCAAACGGTCGACGACATCAAGGCCGAACAGCTCGGCATTGTTCGACAATGCGCTGCCGCAAAGGAAGGCCCAACGTCGCAGCTTGTAGTGCTCGAGGATGCGCGGCCTCGCGCCGGTATACAACTCAACATGGCGCAACAGGCCTTCCGGCTTCCCGCGCAGGGTATAGAGCTCATGCGCGTTCGCTAGGAGGCGGCGGCGCTGCGCCTCTGGCCAGTGGCGGTCCAGAACGAGTCCGATCCACGAGGCAAGCCACGGCAGAAAGTCTGATGAAGTCGAGCGTGGATCGAGCGCCGCTGGAAAATCGTCGAGTCGCGCCGTGACCTCAGATCGAGCCCTGTCGCACATCGCAAGAAACCGCTCGAGGAACTCTCCGCCCTCCGGCCCTTGACGAAAAACGGCTGGCAACCGCTCGAGTGAAGTGCGGCGCGGGAACTCGACGCGAATCTCCCGTAGGCGCGGCGTCGCGGAGCCGTCGGAGACCAACGTGGCGCGCAGCCAGAGATAGCGGCCCGGCGGAGCCATCGTCACCACGTCAATCTCGCGAAGGGACGGGTTGTTCCACGAGGGGCCGGCCGACCACTGGCGCTGCGGCAGCGATTCGATCTCTTCCGCACTGCGCTCGGTCTCGGAGGTGTACGTTTCCAATCGAATCGAGCAGCCCGAGGGCAACTCGCCGGCAAGGATGAGACGCGACCAGCGGCAACCTCGGATACGGCTATCGAGCGGCTGGCTCAGGAATGCGCCCTCGCCCGCAAACGCTTCCGCCTCCGTGCGCAGGAGGCGCGCGCCATCGAGAGCTAGCAACGCCCCTGTCGAGTCGAACGCCGCCACCCGTGCTGTGAGCGGCGTGCGGCAAGAGCGCGGAGTCTGACGCGGCGCAGGATAGCAGTGGCAGCTCACGCCGCCCGGCGCGGCGCAACTGAGGTAGATGCGGCCGCTCGAATCGCTCATCAGCGCCACAGGAAAGACGCCCGGCGCTTGGTCCGCCCGGCTGAGCGCACCCTCGTACTTCCCCTCGTGGGAAAAATAGGAGACCGCTGCGTTGGCGCGTTCGGCCGCGTAGAGCAACCCATCGCAATCCACCGCAACATGCAGGACCTCACCCAGAGGACTCCCCGCGGCCCCGCGCGTGATCGAGCGAACGTAGTTCCCCCAGCGGTCCAGCAGATGGATGGCGCGATTCCGCGGGTCGGCGACGAACACCCGGCCACGCCTCCCGAACGCGATCGCTCGCGGCTCCCAACTCCGTGCGGCCAGCGCGCCGGGACGCTCGATCACTCGCCTCAGCGCGAGGCCCTTGCGCGCAAAGATCTGGATCCGCTCCGCCCCAGGGTCGGCGATCCACAAGTCCCCCCGAGGAGAGACGTCGAGGCTCGCGGGGCTTACGAATTCCCGGGCGCCCGGCCCTTGCCGCCAATGCCACACAGCTTGATGAAGCGGCACTCGCAGGGATCGAACCGCAGGATCGTACACTCTCCAGCGTCGAGCACGAGGATTTCTCCACTGGCCGTAACGCCGACTGACGTGGGATTCGAAACGCCTCCGAATGTGCCACAGACATCCGCAAGCGGACGGCCACTCGAAGGCATGGGCCGCAGCGCCAAAGCTCCACGGCGCGTGGTCTCGACCGAGGGGTCGAGCCTCAGCGCGCGCCAGCCCGCACGCTGGTCCAGCAGGAAGTGTTGCGGTGCGACCGGAATCATGGCGCCGCTCCATAGTCGTACTCCACCCGTACACTGTGCTCCCTGGATGCGACCAACTCGCCAGACTCGATTGGGACGTCGCGGCACGCCGGCTGCCGATCCCCGTCAAGAGCGAAGAAAAGGTGGTTGTCGTCAATGCGGTCGACGCCGGGAATGTCCAGTAGCAGCCGGTAGACCTTGGAGTAAAAGATCGCTCCGCCGAAGGGCCAACCCGGCGTGCTGGGATCATCGCCGCCGCGGAGGGGATGAAGGTAGGTTTCAAGCGCCTGAATGGCTAAGCCCTGCACCTCTCCCAGATCCGCGGTGGGCAACACGATCAGGTTCACTTCCACGCTCACGAAGCGGTACTTCGGCCCCACTACGTGCAGCTCCGTCGTGATCAGCCGCTTCTGGTCGAGCCAATCGCGTACCGCGCGCAGAGTCGCTTCGGTAGGCTGCGGCGCGGCGTCCGACGTGTCCGGCACGACAATCACGGTGACTGCGCCCGGAATCGGCGCGCCCGGAAAGCATGGGTTGGTATTCGGAAGGGCGGCGGCGCGGGCGATCGCCGCGCTACGCGTCTCTTTGGCCAAGGATTCGAAATCGTCAGCCGTTACGGCTCGCCCTTTTGATTTGAGGGTCGAGGCGGCGCGGCTCTTGGCGTCATCCAGCGTTTCCTCGTCGCTTCCACCAAAGGCTGCGCGAGGATTGGAAACGCCGGATATCCCCTCGACGAAGCTCTGGAGCTCCGCAATTGCGCCGGCTCCTACGTTGCCTTGGGAGCCTCCGCCGGTGCGGTACTCGCGGGCGACGATGTTCGACGCAGGGAAGGCCGGATTGGCTAACGGAACGCGTCCCCTCTTGCCGTCGCCGAATGCGATTGCGCCGGTGGCGTGGTCAAACGCGTAGTGCGGATCGTCGGGCCCCGAGCCGAGAAAATCCTCGACTTCAAGCCAGGGACGGTAGTTGTTCTCTGCGGAGCCTTCGTTGACCTCCAGGCGTAGGCTGGTGATCTTCACCTCAACCCCGCCCGGTCCGTCGGCGTAGACCGGCCGCTCCAAGGGAACCACGGGCGCGCTCGCGAGGCTGAACTGTTGGTTGGGTTGGCCGTTGCTTGCGCCGAGCGCCTCGTCGACAACGGTGACCGCCTGCGTCGCGCGGATCGCGTTCGGCAACACCCTGGACAGCTTCGGCGATTGCTGGTACCCGCTCTGTACAACCCGGCACCGCAACCAATAGAGCGGCGCCGCCGAGGACGGGCCGATGACGCTCTTGCGAGCGCGAGAGCCCGGGCCGCGCAGCGCTATGAACCCGTCGCGGGTGAAGGCCCGCGTACCGTCCTTCACCACGTTCAACGGGCGCCAAACCGCCGAATCGTGGAACTCCCAGACCAGCGTCGACGGCGGCGGCGCGTCAAGCGCCTCCGACTCGCAGCTCAAGCCGCTACCTCGCTCGGGGGGGCCCGCGACCCACGTTTGCAGACGGAACGTCTGACCAGTAAAGTCCACCGGCGAGTCGAAGCCCAACAGCAGAGCAGCTCCGGAGCTCGCACGCGGTCCGAATGGGTCGAAGGTCTGCTCGTCGGTCTCGTTCGCTTTCGTCACGACCGTGTAGCCGAACCCGTCGAAGTTCTGCACCGCAGTCAGCTTCGCGGTGAGCGCCGCGAACGATTCAACCGTTTCGAAGATCAGCGGCCCATCGTCACCTGGCGCCGCAACTTGCGTACGCGCCGGGACGAAGACCTCGGGGACATCCTTCCGGGAAGTTTCGAAGACGAGGTCCGCCTGAGCCGGCATCGCCGCGCGCAGGCGAATCCCGAGCAACTCCAGAAACTTTACATAGTGCAACTCCGGCACCTGATTCATCCGGAATAGAGTGGCGTCCGTAAGCCAGGAAAACAGTTGCAACAGCGCGATCCCCGGGTCGGAATCGTTGTGGTCCGTCCATTCCGGAGTGAAGCGGGGAATCAGCCGCCGCACATCGGCGAACAACTGTTCGAACGTCCGGTCGTCAAGAACTGGTGCGGGGAGTGACATTGCTAGGGCGCGCCTCCCTCGGCGATGTAGAACGGATAGACCAAGTTGTGTGCGGCGTTGGTGGCGCGCAGGCGATAGTCCACCCGGATGAGAAGCTTGTTGGGTTCGCCCGCAGCGGCCTCCACGCGGACATCCTCGAGATCGATGCGCGGCTCGTAGCGAGTCAACGCTTCGCGGACACGCTCGGTCACCTCGCCGTGCGTGGCCTCGTCGTTAGGTGCGAACACCAGCTCGTGGATGCCGCAGCCGAACTCAGGGCGCATCACTCGCTCGCCCGGTGCAGTCGAAAGAATTAGCCAGATCGACTCCGCCACGCGCAGCGCTCCCTGGCTGAAGGCCAATCGGCCGAGAGCAGTAGGCGCTACCGGGAAGCGCCATCCCGAACCGAGAAACTGGGGTTGCCTCGTCGCTGCCATCAGATTCCCCGCGTCAGCAAACGGCGTCCAACGTGTTCTTGATCTGCTGCAATGCGTCCAGAAACTCCTTGAGCGGCGCCAGTGGGTCCAAGCCGCCGGTCAGGTCTTCGAGCGAAGGCGTCAGGGCCTCGGTCGGCGGCATCTCGATCGGCGACTGGCCGGCGATTTCGAGCAAGGGCGAGCTCAGTTCGATCAGCGTCCGAATCCCCTCGATGGCCTCGCCCAGACTCGTTAGAGCGCTCTCGGCGTTCTGGTCGGCGCACTGGAGAGCGCCCAGCAGCACCGGATTCCCCTCGGCCGAGTCCAGGTCGATGCCGATCTTGAAGGTGAAAATGCTCTCGAAAGCCTGGACCAGACAGTTGAGATAGCTGATGATGATCTGCAGGATTGCCGAGACCATCTCGATGATCTTGCAAGGGTCGATCAGCAGGAAGCACGACGAGAGATCGACTAGCGCCGGCGCGACCTCGTTTACCACGTCGTCGATGATCGCCAGCGGGTTGGGCGGGACGCCGATGTTGTCGACAACTTTCTTGATCGCCGCCAGCACCTTCAGCATCTTGATCATGCAGGCCATCCCCGAAAGCAGGGGATTGAGCTGCAGCATCAGGCTGTGGACCAAGCTGCAGTCGGTCGGCGGTCCCTCGGCGATGTTGTGCAGCGACTTGATCGAGATGCCAAATGGGAGCGGCACCTCGACGGTTTTGGCTGCTGGAAACTTGACGCATGGGATCGTGTACTCTGCCATTCCGGGTCCCGTTCTCAGATCGGCCTCGGCGCTGGTACGACTGGCCGGCCGTTGATGATCACTGTGGGCGCCTGGATCTCCACCATTGCCACGGAGCGAATCGTGATGCGGGCGTTCGCCAGCTCGATCGAGTTGCCTTGGGCGTCGCTGATCCGGACACCGCCCGCGTCACCCGCGGCGATGTCGGGGTCGCGCAGTTCGATGCGGTGGCCGTTGCGCGAATGCATCACGCGGATCTGGGGATCCTCTTCCGGTGGAGTCTGATCGCCGTTGTGCAAGAATCCGACGACGTAAGGGTGCTCCGGGTCGCCTTGAAGAAAGGCGACCAGCGCCTCGTCGCCGATCTCGGGCATGATCCAAAACCCGCGGCCGCCGCCGGACATAGGGCTCGCGACTGGCGCCCAATAGCCTTTCGCCTCGTCCGCCATCCAAGGGAATGACACCTTGATGCGGCCTTCGCCTTGCGGGTCGGCCACGCTTTCGACCCTCGCTGTCACAACTCCGTAGCGGCGGCTCATGATTGTGCCGCTCCCTCGGCTCGGTTCTCGCGGCGGGCCTGGAACTCTGTTGTGTAGCCGGTGGAGCCGATGCGGTGCGTCGTTTCGATCAAGAAGTACTGGCCATCGAAACGATCTCCTAGACCCACGATGTTGACGCGCCGCCCCGCGCGCAGCTCGGGCAGCCCGATCGTCGATCCGCTCGCCGTCACCATCGATTTGTATTGATCCGTCAGCCGGCGCTTGGCCAACGTGCGGGCTTGCTCGGTGCTGTGGACGGGTTGGTCGGAGATCACTTCCGAGCGGCCTCCAAATGCAGCCAGCAACTGTTGGTAGCGTGTCCGCTCAGCCCTTGGCACGTTGTCGATGAGCTTCTCGGTGACCTCGATCTTGCGGTTCCGCCGGCGGTCCCAACCGCGCACCGTGACCTCGGCGATCTGCAGGGCTGTCGAAAGCGTGGGCTGGAATCGCATGAGCGATCGGCCCCACTCGAGCAGGTAGCGCGGCGGCGATTCGCTCTGTTCTTCCGACGGGCCGAAGTAGAGATACTGCTCCTGATCGTCATCCTCTTTGAGCACCAGCTCATAGCCGCGCTTGCGGGCCCTGGCGAGCAAGAACACCACGTCGAATTGGTTGTCCTGCAACACATACGGTTCGGTGGGCTCGTCCTTCGGTTTCGTTCTCACGCGAACGCCGAGGCCCGGCAGGTTTCGGCTTACGGGCCGCCGTCCGATGTCTTCGGCGATGTTGCTATCGGTCTCGTTCTCCCAGGCGTAGGTGTGCTGGGCTGCGCGGAAGCGGTGCAGTTGATTGAGACCGCGCACTGTCAATGTCATTGGTCCCGACTCGTCGTAGGAGGCTTCAAGCGCGGTGACTTCGCCGGTCATCATCAGCCTGAGGTCGCCTGCGTAGCCCATTCGCAGCTCGACGCGTTTACCCGGGTCGAACAACCCCTGCCGTGGCGGTTGTGAAGGCGGCTCGTACTTCGGGCGAAAGCGCTGGTCATCCCAGTTGTTGAGACTCAGCTCAAACGAGTCGATCTTTTCGATGCTGTCGGTGTACTTGGTCTGCAAAATGTCGTGGATGACCTCGTCGGCCAAGTCTTGGCCGTTCACCTTCACCTGGAACTCCGGCGCGTAGAAGAACTCGGGTTGCTGGTGGAGTGCGATTGCGGTTGCCATGGTTCTTCCGTTTCGCCCTACCGCAGCGCGGGGATCTCTAGCTCCTGCCCGACCCGCAGGTCGAGCGGATTGGTAATACCGTTGTGCGTGGCGATCTCGCGCCACCGTGCCGGATCGCGATACTCCTCCGCCGCAATGCCGGCTAGCGTTTCGCCTTCCTGGATGGCCCGGGTCTTCACGCGGTCAGGCGATTCGAAGCGGATCTGTTCAATCTGACGCTGGAGCGGAACGTACTCCTTGAGCCGCAGCGTGAGCGTCGCCCGCAGCGGCGTCCCGCCAGGGCTGAACAGCGTCAAACGTTGCTGGATGTTCTCCATCACGCAGCGGAACTTGCTGCGCGACTGGCTCGCCCATTGATCGCTGAAGCGCCAACCGGGTAGCCGGTTCGCGCCCCATGAGACCTCCACGACCGGCGGCGCATGGGTTGTCCGGTCGATCTTGATCAGTTGGTAGATCTGGTTTGTCTTTTCGGTGACGGGCGTCGCGCCATCCGCCGTTCCCGAGTCGGTCGTGTCGAAAAACAGCTCGAGGATCAACGACTCCGCCTGGTTTCGTACGAACTGCAAGATGGGGGAGTCTAGACCTGGAATCGCGGCTTCGGCGAATTGCGCGCCCTTCTCGAACGTGAGCTCGGTCGGGTTGAACGCAGCCTCGATGCGCGGACCCACGGCCGAGCCGCTGCCGCCTGCCGAGGGATCGAATCGCTGCAGGGTCAGCCGCTGAAAGCTCATTCCATCCCCTCCCGGGCCACCGACGTCGAGACATAACCCGTCTCGGCGTCGGCGCGTCGCTCCGCGGCTCTCTCCCGGCGCACCCGCTCGAGCACGATCTGCGCGACCTGTTCGAGCACCTGCGGGTCAAGCAGCGCCTGCGAACCGGTCGCGCGTATGTTGCTGGTGAGGTGTTCGATGCGCACGTCCATGCCGGCTGGCCTCCTAAGCGAACACGTCCTTGACTTGCTGGGCCAGGTCCTTGCCCTTGTTGAAGGCGTCTTGCGCCTCGCCAACGAGCCCTTCGCCGAGCTCGATGGCTTCGCCAAGGCTCAACAGAGTTTGCCCGTCCACCAACTCGAGTCCCTCGTGGGCGATCTCGAGCTCTTCGATCGCGACCTCGGCGCGCGCGGCGTTCATCTCGGGGCCGCGCCACTTGACGGGCAACCCGCGTGCGAACTTCCACACGCGGACCGGTTTCTGCTGGTCGTTGTGCAGGGCGATCGTGCCGTCGCGGCGGCGCCCGCGACCGATCACGAAATCGTAGTGCCAGCGCCACAGTGCATCGCTGTGGGCCACGCCCTGTTTAAGCCGCAGATTGCTCCATGCGATCCGCGAGGCGAAGTGGCGGACCGTGCCGTTCCAGCCGCCCTCGCGGTAGTCCTCGACCTCCAGCGTCGACTCGAGTCCGCTCACCTCGCTGAAGCCGGCCGCTGCCGCCGCGTCCACGGAGGCGCGACCTTCTAGAACGCCGGCGCTGTCGAGCAGATGCACTGAAAAGTTGTATCCCGTCACGGGATCGAAACGGACGGAGGTCGCGCTCATCGCCTCCCTCCTTCGCGCTCGAGGAACGTCAGCTTGTCGTCCGTCCGCCCAACCCGCACCACGACGAATTCAGCCGGGTCCGCGGGGGCCACGCTCACTTCGGCCAACAGTCTTCCGGCGGCGCGCTCCTCTGGGGGATTGTTGAGCGCGTCGCAGCGAACCTGGAAAGCCTCTTCGCGGGTCGCGCCCCGCAGTGCGCCACGTTCCCACAGCGAGCTCAGGAAGCTCGAGATCGCCAGGGAGGCGCGTTGCCGCAACAGCACGTCGTTCGGTTCGAAGGCCGTCCACTGCAGCGCCTGATCGAGCGCTTCCTCGATCATCAGCAACAGCCTGCGCACGTTGAGGAATCGCCAGCGGGTGTCGCTGCTCATCGTGCGCGCTCCGAGGACGCGTATGCCGCGCCCGCGTGTCGCGCGCAACACGTTCACGCCGAGAGGATTGAGCAAACCGTGGGTAGCGTCATCCAAGATCGCCGTCAGCCCTTGCAACCAACGGAGCTCCACATTCGCGGGCGCCTGGTGGACACCGACCGCCAAGTCGGTCGCAGCAATCATGCCGCACACGTGTCCGCTCGGAGGGATGGCGCGGACCACGGCGCTCGAGCCTTCGAGAGGTTCCGGCGCAAGCGCCCACGGGAAGTACAGTGCACCAAACGTCGTATCGAAACGCCGCCGCCAAGCCGCCGTCTCCGCAACGCCTAGGTCGGTCTCAGAAGCGGCGAACCAGGGCGTATCCAGAATCGCAACCCGGTCATGCAACCGCTCGCACTCGTTCACCAGCGTCGCCTGCGCCTCGAAGATGTCTTCGATCGCAAAACCGGGGGCCTGTTCGGCGATCCCGGGCGGCGCGACCGGTTCCGCTGGAGCGGGATCCGGCGGGCACGGACATGGATCGATGGGACGGGGCGGAAGTGGCGTACGCATCACCGGCGGGGTCGGCCGCAGCACCAGATCCGGCGCCGCCACTAGCGCAACTTCGTCAATCGCGGATAGCGCCAGGAAGCCGCGTTGCCGCTCCAACCCAGACCCATCCATGCGCACGTCGTGGAACCGCAGCGCAGTCAGCCCGGCGATGCCGTCGCGACCGCCCGCCAGCACGAACAGACCCGGCGTAGAAATGGATCTTTCGAAGGCCGGCAGTCTCTGGGCCCAAACGCTCGTCGCGATCCCGGCGGACACCCATGCTTCCTCCTGCGTGTCGATCAGCCGAATGTGGTTGGAAACCGCCAGCGTCTTCGGGGCGTAGTCCGCGCTTCTTGGGCTCGGGGACAGCCCCGCGAACGATTCCGCCAGACGGTTGCGAAGCGAAACCGACAGGGAGTGCTCGACCGTTTCGAGCGTCCAGTCCCCTGTCGACGGCAACGGCGTGCGCCAGTGAATCTCGCTCCGGACCGCATCCACGCGCTCCACTTCCAGAAAGACCGGCGGCGCAGCTGCGCCGCGCCTGGAGACGCGCACCAACGCGCCACGCTCAAAGCCGTGGACGCCGCCAACCCGGCTGACCGAGAGTCGCGATGCGTCCTCCTGTCTCGCCACCGCTGAAGCGCCCGCGGCCTCCCGTACGAAGACCGTCACATCGTCGCCCCATGCCCCAGGGTCGACCGCCTCTAGGCGCCACGTCTCACGGCCGTCGGCGCCCTTCACGCTCGCCGTCGCCGCGCCAACGCCGGTGCTGAGCTCGATCGGGTTCGCAATGTCGAAGCGTGGCCGGACGGGCCGGCCCCAATAGAAGGTGTTGGAGGAGGATTCGATGCGGTCGAGCAACATCGTCGCCGTCCGGTCGCCTTGCCGGAGAGTTACTGCCGCACCGGCTGTGAAGCCTTGAATGCTCGCGACTTTGGACGAGAATCCGTCCGCGGGCTGGCCGCCGGCTACAGTAACGGTCGAAGCCCCATCGGTTGCGACGCGCACGATCCAGGCTCTGCGTCCGCCATTTTCGAAGAAAGCGCGCACCGCCAACGCCAAGTATGCGTTTGGCAGAAAGCCGCCGAAGCGCGAGAGGAACTGCCGCCAACTCTCCACACGCACCGGCTGGTCGAGGGGGCCGCGTTGCGCCAGCCCGACGAATCCTGCGATGTCGGTACGCAGGGGCTCCACTTCGGCGCCGGTCCGGTCAGCCGGTTCGAAGTAGACTCCGGGAGTGAAGTAGGCCGGCATCACGATTGCTCTAGTCGCGCTCCACGCGCTCGACGCTAATTTCGATCGACTCGATGGCAACGTCATTGCTGCCCGCGTTGAAGCTAGGTCCCTGCCACTTGCAGATCCAGCCTCCTTCGAAGTTCCAGCGCGCCACTTCCTGATGGTCCTCGTCGCGCAGAATCACCGATCCATTGCGCCTCGGGGTGATCCCGTTGAGGGCCGCCTTGTACCACTCCCATAGCTCGCGATTGTCCGTAAAGCCCCGCTTGAGCGAGATGTTGGCGAATTTTCGAAGCCCGGTCAGCTTGCGCACATGCAGGCTCTTGTCCGTACCCTCGCGGTACTCGACGGAGTCGATGTCGAAATCAAGACCGGCGCTCTCGGAGAATCCGGCGACGTCAGTGTTGTCGATCTGCACCGTGAAGTTATATCCGCGATAGGGATCGTTGCGATCTCCGGTTGGCATGTTCGGTTCCTCCTCGAAGTGGGGCTACGCCATCAGCGCTTCACGCGTGGTTTGGAAGATTCGGATGATGACGAACTCCGCCGGCTTGACGGGCGCTACGCCTACGAGCACAATCAGGCGGCCGTTCTGGATGTCGTCCTCGGTCATCGTTTCGCGGTCGCATTTCACGAAGAAGGCTTCGGCGGGGCTCAGCCCTTCCAGGGCGCCGTCGCGCCAAACGCGCGTCAAGAAAATTGAGATCGATTGCCGCACGCGCGCCCACAGCGGCTCGGCGTTGGGTTCGAACGTCACCCACTGCGTCCCCTCCTCGATCGACTGTTCGAGGAACAGGAACAACCGCCGCACGTTGATGTAGCGCCACTGGCGGTCCGAGGTGATACACCGCGCACCGAACACACGTAGGCCGCGGCCCTCGCTGCGGAAGTCGCGGCTGGCGCAGATATTTGTCGGATCGGGATTGAGCAGGTCGTGCTCGCCCTTCTGGACCTTCCGCTGCAGCGAGCGGATGCCGCGAATCACGACGTTCGCCGGCGCCTTGTGTACGCCTCGGTCGTTGTCGGTGCGTGCGATCAACCCGAGCACATGCCCCGAGGGTGGAATCGTGAGCGAATCGTCGAGTGCGTCGGGTTCCGCGTGCGGGTCGCGGACGACGTACCAGGGATAGTACAACGCGGCATAGCGCGAATCGTAGAGATTGCGCTGTGCAATTACCTCGGCGAGGGCCGCGCCCTCGCGAGGATTGGCGCCCGGGATCGAGTCGAGAACGGCGAAGCGGTACAGCATCGCCTCGCAGTGGTCAATCACGGCCTGCTGCACGTCGGGATCGGTCACGCCCGGCGCCGCCACCAGGCTAATGCGATTCTCGCTCCGTAACGTCTGCAGGCCCGTGCGTCCGGCAGGGTCGACGGCGTCGGCGCCGATCACCGTCTGGGCGACGATCCCCGCCGGCGGATTCGTCCCGCCCGTCAAAAACAACCCTGTCGCCCTGCGGCGCCCTCCGAAACCGATTTCCTCCAGCAGATCGAGACCCGAACGAATGGTGGCCTCGCTCGTGGCGTGGTTCAAATCGGTCACGCGGATGTAGCGCGAGCGGCCAAGCGGCCGGCGGGTGGCGGGATGGAGTTGCCGGCGCGCCGGTTCGTTCGTGCCGACGACCGTCTCGACATAGTTTGGGTGCCTGCGGTCGAGCGATAGCTGCCGCAACGTCTCGTCCTCGATCACGACGCCGTCGCGAACCCATTCCACGCGCAGTTGAAACTCGCGTGTGATAACCGGGTCTCCTACGCTGACGCCGAAGGCTGGGCCTTGCGGGACGATCTGTACGGTGGCGCCTTGAACCGCTTCCACTTTGGCCAGCCGCCCGCCGAAGTCGAGGACCGTCCCAACTTGGATTCCTCGGGTCGACGTGAGGGGAATCGGTAGGCCGGCCGCGGTGTTCGCTGATACTGTCGTCACAGCGCGCGCGTCCGGCATCGCGATCACGCGCAGTTCATCGCCCCAGGGCCCTTCATCGAGGGCCTCGACGGCGAGCACCGGGTCCCTGCGCCCGAAGACGGCGCCGCGTACATGGTTGGCGCCCAATGGCGCCGTTAGCGGAACGACCTGCAGGCCGGGCGTTGCCACTGTATTGCGCAACTCGACGTTCGCGGCCGCCGCATCGCCAACCATGACGAGCATTCCGGCGGCGATCACCGCGTTGGAGGACAAAAAGAGCGTCGTATCTCCCGCCGAAGCGGCCTGCAACAGCTCGACGCCGGCGCCAAAAGCCGGCGCAATACGCTCCACGTCGATGCCTCCCGCGTGGCCGTGCACGAGCGGAGCGGCAAGAGTGAGCACGTTGCCGTTGACCCCGGCGATCTGCACCGCTTCCTCGTTGGGACTACCCGCGGCTTCGAGCCGCACGAACTCCCCGGCCGCCAGAGACCCTGGGGCGGCCACGGCGATTGCCGTGTCTCCGGCATTCGCTCCGTTGGTCAACACCGTCAAGTGGTCATTCGGGGCCACGGCGGCTGGGATCCCAGTGACCTGGGTGACGGAAGAGTGCTCCGCCCGCGCAGTCGCCAACGCGAAGTCGAGGCCCAAGGGATGGAAATCATGCGGCTGGTGGTATTCGATCTGGCCAAAGCCATCATCGATGGAGACCCAGGCCGCACCGCCAAACGTAGCGGCGGCGTTGTCGACCGTCAGCAGCGCATCGCCGGCGCCCGCCTGATTGAGCAACGCCTCCGTGGCGCCGCCGCTGAGATCCTCCACCCGAAGCACCTGTTCGCCTGCCAAGTGGCTGCGGCCCAGAGGGGCTGCGAGGGTGATGCGTGTTCCGCCCGCGTCGCTTGCCACGTCCGCCACCGCTAGGATCTCGATCGAATCCCCGGCGCCGATCTGGAGCAGATGTCCCGCGATCAGATCCCCTGGAGCCGCCGGCGCTGCGATTGGGAGGATGGTTGTCGCGCCCGCGTTCGCAGCGGCGGTCAGCATCGTGTCGTAAACGTTGACCGCCCCGGCTTGAACGGGAGCGATTGCCGCCACCGCCACTGTCGAGCCCGCGGCGTAGGTACCGTACATCGCCGCTGAGATTGCCAGCATCCGTGTGTTCGGTGCGATCGGGGCGGCCTGAACGGTGAGGTACTCCGCGGCCGAGCCGGAGTCCAGCCGCACGGTCTGGTTCGGCGCCAGGCCGGCCGCGTCTTCGATGAGCAACAGCGCATCGCCCGCGCGCACGCCGGCCAGCAGCAGACTGTCGTCCACGCCGGCAGCCCCGCCGTTGAACATCCGCATGCCGGCGAACGTTGCAACAAGCCCCGCGCCAGCCTGGTCAGCTACCACCCGGACGACAAACAGCCGGCTTCCTCCGTTGGTGAAGAAGCCTTCCGCCGCGTGTGGAAGATAACCATGGTCGCCATAGACGCCTACGTCGAGGTAGCCGCCGAAGTCGCGCCGGAACTGCGCAAAGCTCGTGACCAGAATCGGCACATTCGTGGGCCCCCGTTCGGTGACGCCCACCATACCGGTCGTGCTGGTGCTCACGCCTTCGATCGGACGGACTCCGACCTCCGGCTCTTCCACATAGACGCCAGGCGAGAGGTACTCAGGCATGATGGATTTCTCCTCGTTCGCAAACTGTCACAGCTCGATCTCCATTGAGTTGACGGGGTGAGAGAAGTCCGGCGCGATGGCGACGTTGGCGGTCGGAAAACCGCCGGCGGCAGCCTCAAGCGTCCCAAGCGCAGGACGGTCCACCCCAGAAAAGCGATAAAAGCCGTCGGCACCGGAGAATCCGCCCAGGCTGTGGTACTCCACGCCGCTCGAGGCGCCCGCGCCGACTTGAATGTTCGTTGCACTCAGAGGAACGTTCAGGCGCAAGACGCCGCCCAACGCGAAAACATCGTCGGCCAGCGCGGCCGAAGGCCCGGCGGGCGCGGGACTGACGGGTTGAGCGGGCGTTCCCGCTGCAAAGGTCCGCGTCATTCCGCCGGAGAGCCGAACCGTGCCCGTGGCGGCATCCACGGACAGCACGCGCACGAACTCGAACGCGGCAGTGGCGCCGACCCGCACGACCGAGCCCGCGGCCAGACCCGCAACGTCGCTGAGCGCAAGGGTATCGTTCCCGCTTCGCACCGCTGAGCTCACAGTCTTCGCAAGTCCGATCGGCGACAAATTCGTCACCCGCACGGGAGTTCCTACGGAGTGGTCGAAGTGCAAGGGTGTGCGCAGTAGCAGGTACGTTGGGGTAGTGAGGCGGATGCTGGCCCCGGGGATGGGCGCTCGCGCTGCCGTGGCCTCCACCACCCGTCCCGCTAGCACGATCGGTTGCCGGATGAGTCTTTGCTCCAAGTCCGCCAGCGGAAGCGTGGCGCCCTCCCCGACCTCGATGCGTAACTCCCGCGGCCGGAGCCCTGGAGCGCGAAGCGCAATCGTGACCCCATAGGGCGGATCGCCCGCCCCAAGTACGCCGAGCAGCGGGAACGCCAAGCCAACATCCGCGAGCACGGCAAAGTAGCCGCGCCCGTTGGCGTGAACGCTCAATCCGGACGGCGCCGCCCCGAGGACCCGCGCGCTCAGCGGTCCTTGCCAAAGCTCATCGCGCGAGGCGTCGACCACACGGCCCGCCACAACCAACGCCCGCCGAATCGTCAAGTCGTCGACCACGCTGTAGACGCGGCCGGAGGCCGAAACGTCGTGAGCAGGCAGAGATGGAGGACCGGGAGTCATGGTCAGTTTGAAGACTCGATCTGGGCGTATTCCGTCTCGACGGATTCGACCACTGGGGCCTGTTGCGGTTGCAATCCGCTGCTGATATCCGTCACTTGGACCAGGTAGCTCACCGACAATTGATACGGCTCCCGCAAGGCATCCCACACGCGTGTGAGCTCGTCCAGCCGCAGCGAATCTAGGCTGATCCGGAACTCCAGAAGCTCCCCAGCGAGCGAGCCCTGAAGCAAGGTCCCGCGCAACGTCGATACGTCGTTGAAAGCTTGCAGCACACGTCCCAGCAGGAGCTGTTCGTCCTCCGGGTTCTGGGCGAGCGGGGTGATCAGGTAGTACAGGTTGATCGGCAGTGGACGCCTCTCGGCGAGCCGCGGATCCAACCGTGGCGGCGGCGCGTTGAGCGTGTAGCCATTCCGCTCGACGCGATAGAGCCACATCGATACGACCGGCGAGGGCGCGTTCGCGTCATCGCGCAACTCGCGAGGGGACTGCGTATCGATCACGATCCCGTTCAACTCCGGATCCGGTGCGTTTGTGATCCGCGTGCGCAGCAGCTCGCGCATGCTGCGGGTCACGGCGCGGATTGCGCTGAATTCAGCCAATCTGGCCTCCGACGCCTGCCTCGTGGATTGCGCGAGCCAAGCTTGACGTCGTGAGCTCGCCGAGCGAGCGCGTGTGCGGACGAAGCTCTCGGAGCTCGGCGGTCCGGCCGTCGGCTTGGACATGTAGGAGCTTCACCCAAGGGCTCGCGCTGAACAGCTCGTGGTCGAGCCCGCGGCCGTCGTCCAAACCCGAAACGATGGCCACGTGGGGCTGCCAGCTCCGCACCATTTCGGGCAACTGCCGCCCGTGCGTGTGTGGCCCTTCGATGAGTCTCGTCTCCAAGTCAGTCTGATCCTCCAAGAACTGAAGAAGAATATGGGCCAATAGCCGCGGTTCCGCGGCAACCAATACTCGGATCATTGGCAAAAGCCTGGAGCGATCCTATTCGCAGCCAGAGTAAGGCCAGGGAAGGGCGTCCGCATCGACCGAAAGAGCTCTTTTGGATATGCGCCGAGAACTGCATCCTGGGCTTGTGGCTCGCTTGTGGCGCGCACGCCCCCGTCGTCGCATCCCCACTCTTCGGGTGCGCTATCGACGCTATGCCCCGTGCAGGGGACGTTCGCGCCACACCTCGGGGATCGAACGATCGATCTATGGATGGTCTAGAAAGGATGCGGATCGACGCCAGCGAGGCGGTGCGGCGGATTCGGAGGAACGGTGCGGGAGTCGCCAGCGGTGACAACGCGATCGAGACCGCCACGCGTTGGCCCGCGCTCGACCGCCTCGCTTTTATAGTCCCAACAGGAGGTCAGTCCGCAGGAATCGTCTCAGGCGTTGTTCATTTCCAGTGGCCACGCGCGGCCCAGAACAGCGAGGTCGGATTCTACAAGGACCATTCCCCAAGCCATCGAACGCGAGTTCTATCTGCGCCTTGATGATCTCCGCGGTCCGCCCAGCGCTTCGAAACCCACGATTACGTCGAAAAGTTCCTCTTCGATGCCGCTTTGACGCAGACGGTGGCACGCGCCGCGAAGAAGTCCTGAGGGCCTCGCGAAGCTCGACCTTCGAGAGCGCCTCATATGGAAGCTCGCCGTGTTCGGAGGCTGCGACCGGGGGAGATCATCGGTTTGCAGCGAAGGCACGTCCAGCCGACCGCCGTCAAGATCGAGCAGCGGGTCTGTGCCGGCAGGGTAGACACACCCAAAGTCCAGGGCGTCGTCGCGATTGGCGGCGATCCCGGCGACTCTCGCTTTGGAGATTCAGGCATGGCTAGCGATGCTTCCTGACGATCCAGAAGCGTGGCTCTTTCCTTCCGAGACGGGCCTCAGCCCGGTTCGGCCGGAGAACCTCTGGCGGCGCTCAATCGCTCCGAAGCTTGAGGAGGTCAGCCTCGGCTGGGTCAACTTCCAGGTGCTTCACCGCACCCGCGCCAGCTTGGCGCATGCGGCGGGCATCGACCCGAAGATCCGAGCGGACCAGATGGGCAACGGGATAGGCGTCAACCTGGACGAATACACGGTGACAGCCCTGGACCAGCGAACGGCCGCCGTCGAGTTGCTCGAAGCGTCAGTCCTTCACCAATGGAGTGTTGAAGTGTTTCGCCGATTGGCGAATCGGTCCTAAGTTATTGAAAACATGGAGCGGGAGACGGGGATCGAACCCGCGCCATTCACCTTGGGAAGTTACGATCCTATTGGAAATAAAAGACCTCTGCGTCCATCGCGACAATTCCGGCGATTGAAAACGGAGCGTCTGCGCCCGTCCTGCGTCACACCTGTCCCAATCGGAATAAACGGAGTAGCGAAACAATCGAGTCATCTGACGGGATTCCAACGCCAATCCCCGGAAGCTTGGCGTGACAGCCGACTAGGTCGCATGGGCGAGAAATGAGTGGCCGACACCAACGCATCGTCCGCAGCAGCCCGATTTAGAAGGTGCTCTCGCGTGCTTTGTGCGACGTCGGGCAGTAAGTCGACCGGAGCTCCCCAATTCGGATGCTTGAGATGGAGAGGGCGGATCACAGCGTCGGTCAGGTGCAGCATCTGCTCTTTTCCGGAATGGATCAGCACAGCCAGATGACCGGTGGTGTGTCCCGGCGCCAGTATGACGGTAATGCCGGGCGCGACCTCAACCTCGCTATCTATGAGCTCCAGACTCGGCTTTAGCGGCGGTAGCTGATGTCCCGCCGTCTCAATCAGAACGACCTTCAATTCCTCAGGCAGATCGACCGCACTGAGATCGATGGAATCCGATGTCCAAAATCGCCACTCTTCGCTCGCCATGACATGCCTGGCGTCTGAGAAGGCAGGCGCGCCGGGACCTGCCGAGAACGTCTGCCTGGCCGTGACCCGTCTTTCCGACCGCTGCGCTCAAGGGTGCCTTTCGGCGGAGGATGTCCGAATTTCCGTTGAAACGAGCGGCTCTCCGGCCCTTGAACTCGATGCCGTCGAAATACATCACGCACAGCTTGAGTTTCTCGAGCGGCCGTTCCAGCAGCTCGTGCAGTTTCCCGCCGCTCACGCGTACGAAATGCTCGCTCACCGCTGAGCGCTCGATGCCGTAAGATTCGGCGAACGTGCGCACCGCTTGGCCGTAGTTGCGCGTCGATAGCCCCAGCATCAGTTTGTCCTACACAGCGGCATCGAGCGGCTGATCGCGGCGTTCGTAGCGTTCCCCGGCGACAACCTCGTTGTCCATGATGAGATGCATCAGTTGCAGCCCGGCTTGGCGCATCAGATGTCCGACTCCTTCCTGTAGCGTCGCGGCGACTTCCTTGACTGGCAGGTGCAGTTGCAGTTCCTGCTCGCTCGTCGCGGCTTGCTCGCGGAACTGGCGGACCGCCTGTTCGCGGTCGATCTGGTATCGTTTCTGCACAGCGACACTCCTTTCGCATCTGCGATTTAGTCAACCCAAGCCTTTCGGCTCGGGCCGAGAGTCGCTACTTTCCTAAGGAATCCCGGACATCCTCCTTTCGGCTCACGCGACGGAATAGTGGACAAGCAGGCCGATATCTTTCATCAGGTCGCCGCGCAGACGGGAAATGTCGGTTCCGCCCACGTTGATTGTGGTCCGCAGCGCAGCCGGCAGCGCAAGAACGGCGGCGGCAGGAACGGACAGCGACCACGTCTCCTCGCCCGAGATCGCCCCGGTGGTATTGTTGTACTCCCCGCTGGGCAGGCCGCCGAAGGCCATCCCTGCCGTCAGCAGATCCTGCGACTGCGTGGCACCCGCCCCCCGCTGCAGGGTCAGCGCCAGCGGCGATCCGTTCTCGTAGAGCGACGGGTCCGTCAGTTCGAGCAACACCGTCACATTGCCGACCGTGATCGTGCGGCCCCGGAAGACATATGGCAGAAGATCGGGCGAGAGCGTGAAGTTTGCCGCATGATCCGCCGCGCCTGCGGGGTTCAGGAAGTTGAACAACGTCGTACCGAAGTCGCGGCGGAGCTGGAACAGCCGGTAGAGGCCGGTGGTGGCGGTGGCGTTCACGATCTCGCCCAGGCGGGCATCCAGCGCCGCGACGACCGGGGCGGACACGGCCTGCCCGCCCTCCCGGGCGGTGTAGGCGATCTTCAGCATCACGTCCGAGATCGTGTCGTAGTCGAAGCCGCGGAAGGGATCGGCAAGCTCGATGCGCCAGCGCGAGATCGCGCCCGCCCCTTCGAAGGGAAGGTACCGCTCATCCTGGTAGGACAGCTGGAACAGGCCGGAATCGTCGCGACCCGAACTTATCGCCACCGATTGAATGCCGCCGGTGTTGACGATGAAGTTGATGTCATCCGGTCCGGTAAAGGGCTGATCGGCGTTCGCCGGGTTCACTCGGATGCGGTTCTGAAGCAGCGTCAGGGTCGCATTCACGCCGGAATAGGGACCGGTCACGCACGGCACGGTCAGGCCGACCGCCTTGATCCGGCGGAGATAATGCGACGGATGGTCGAGGTTGAAAAAGGCCTCCGGCACCTCGAATTCGCAGCGCCCCGTCTGCCGAAGCTGGACGAGCGCCGCCGGGTCGATCTGGGCGAGAGAGCAATGCCGGGTGATCTCGTATTCGCGGCGGTTCTGCTCGCGGTAGGCCGCATCCATCCGCCGCAGGTCGAGTTGCAGCCGTTCGCCCGAAAGAAGCCCCTTTCGCAGGCTGTCCCAGTAACCAAAGCTGATGTAGCTCGCATCCGGGGACGAAAGCTCGTGCTGGAGCGCCCGTTCCGCCCGCTTGGCGAGGTCGTAGGCAAGCTGGTAGCTCTGGAAATAGAGCCCGGAGACCTGGCCCACCATCCAGCTGTAGAGATCATGGTTGGTGTATTTCTCGCGCATGAACCGATGGACTTCCGCGCTGTGCTCGATCTGGAGCTCCTGGTTGGCAAGCTCCTTCTCGGCGATCGCCAGCCGCAGCTCGGCCCCGGCAATCTGGCTTTCCATGTTCTCGGCATCCTTCGTGGCCTGCGCGGCCGAGAAATCCCATTCCTCCTGCCGGCGGTCATACCCCGCGACGATCGAGGCCCGCTGCGCGTCCTGGCGCGACATCGAGGCCATGATGCCCATGATCTGCGAGGCGATGGAGGCGGCCTTCGAGATGTTCGCGCCGCCGAACTGCGCCTTCACGGTCGGCGAGGAGAAACCGCCTTCGGCCCCGATGTCGAATTCCGGGATCATCGACAGCGCTGAGGCCACGAGAGAGGTGTCCGAAGAGACCGCCTCGAAGACCTGCGCCAGCTCGAGCTTCTGCAGGTGCAGCTTCTCGTTCGGGATGCGGGGGGGGGCGCTTCTCGTAGAACTCCTTGCGCTGCTGAATCCCTTCGAGGTTCTTTTTGAGGCCGGTGATCGCCTCTCTGGCCTCGTCGATCTGGGTCTTGCGCACCGCACGGACCGATTTCAGCACCGCTTCTTCGTGCCGCTGCCGCAGCAGCGCAAGCTCTTCCGCGTCCCGTTTCTCGAGCGCGGACAGAAGCGCTTGGCCAAGCGCCTTGACGTCCACGCAAAGCTCGAGCGCGGCCCGAACCATCGTCTGGAAACGATAGTGGGGACGTGGCGCGCTCAGATCCGACAGGACCGAGGACAGGTCTACGCCAGCCGCCGTGGCGCGGACGAGCAATGCCGGGTCGATGGGCGGCGCGAACAGGGCAAGCTGCCGTTCGATGCCCTCGATGTTGAGGCAATGGCGGATCTTGAACAGCCGGTCCGCCACGATGTCCCAATAGCTCAGGAGCTTGGGGTTGGGCGGCACACAGAAGAACAGGGTGGAGCCCACGATCTCGGGCGCGGGAGGATCCTCGGGTTCGTTCGAGACGATGGCGCCAGGGCCGGTGATCCCGCCGCTGTCACCCTCGTCGCCCGGATTGAGAAAACTGTCGCCGACGGAGAGACCGTCGCCCGGATCGGAGCCGGATTCCTCGGCCGGCGGCAGTACCGTCTCAAGCATGATCAGCGCGTTGTCGAGATCGTTGAGATGCGGCGCGAGGTCGTTGAAGCTCTGCACCGGGTTGCCGCCGATCGTCTTGACCCCTTCGGGCGCGGGGATCCGGTCGGGCCTCTTGCCGAGGATGCCCGAGGCGAGGACATAGATCTGCGTCGCCTCCCGCACGCTTTCGCGTGTGTCCTGGCGGAACAGTTGGTCGGCCCAGGCGATCAGGTTGTCGAGATACTTCATCACGACCGATTTCTGATAGGCCACGGGGCGATGTTCGGCGATCCGGTGCGGTTGGAACGGGTTCTTCCGCCAATCCTTGATCTGATCCTCGAGATCGCGCCGCGCTTCCAGGTCCGCCGGGTCCGAGGAGGACAGCAGGCGGAGCATTTCCTCGACTGTCCGGATGTCAGTGTTCTCGTAGAAGGGTTTGACCTTCCAGAACCTGTAGGGGTTCATCGCTGCCGGGACGTCCGAGTTGTCGGTGGGGTCGAAGATGAAGTGGAACCATTTCTGCGCATCCTCGAACCGCTGGTTGCGGCTCAAATGGGTCGCGATCATGAAGGGGATGTGGAAGAAAAGCTCCCAGTTGTAGATCGCCATCGGGGAGCCGTACTCGAAGTCGAACTCCTCCACCGGCAGCCTGCTTTTGTCGAGCCGCTGGCCGGCGTCGTAGATGTCGTCGAACTTCCGGTTGGCGGGTTCGCGGGTCTGCTGGCGGCGGAGATCGTTCTCGGGGCCGCCTTCTCGCGGGTTCAGGATGCCTTCGACCCCGTAGCGGTTCAGCTGGCGAACGAGCTTCGGGACATAGGGATGGTAGAAGGGCACGAAACGGTATTTCGTGAAGAGGTACTTCTTCCAGAGCACCGCCCATATGCCCGGATTTGCCGCCGCGACCATGATGCTGTCGGCAAGCATCATTTCCCCCGCGCTGATCGTAAAATTGTCCGCGCCGCTGTCGGAACGCAGCAACGACATGGCGCGGCTGTTGGCAACCGCCTCGCCTCCGGTGGCAAGCGAGAAGGCGAGGGCGCCGCCGCTCTCGAAGTCTCGTCGCACCGTTTCATACACGATGTCGACGTCGCCGCCGAGCACGGGTGCAGCCATGTCCTGGATGAAGAGAGGCTGATTGTTCCCGGTTACCCGGCGGGCGACAGCGACCGTGCCGCCGAGGTCGCCGGGTTCGGTGCTCGACCCACCGATGAGCGGCAGGTCCGCACGCGCCGGGTTTTCCGCGCCGCGCGGCCGGACTTCGGGTCCGAAGACCGGTACGGGATCGGGTAGCGGGCCGACGATGTCGGTCAGATCGAGGTCGTCGACACGAATGAGATTGTCGAGTTCCATGAAGATCCCGGGCCGGTTCAGGTCGATCGTCAGATCGCCGGTAAACGAGGGTTTGTGTCCGAAGACGTGCTTGGGGATCACGAAATAGCTCCGGTAACGGTCCTCGAAGATGAAGGGCATCGAGGAACTGTACTGGAGCGATTGCAGGGGCGTGGTGAGGCGCCATGGCGTCGGCGTGTCGTTGAGCACCGTCTGTTCGGTGCCGTTGTAGCCACGCATCTTGAGCGCAGGTGTGAAACCGAAGGTGCTGTAGTAGAAGCTACGCGACTTGGTGTGAGGCGCTGGCCGGATCAGCGGGAAATCGGTCTGGTTGTCGGCGTAGTTCTCGGCCTCGATCTGGGTGTCGTTGACGAAGAGAAACCCCGTCTTCCCGTCAAGTTGCAGCGGATTGAGCGCGGTCGAGGTCCAGGAGTTGGAGCTGAACTCGATCGCGAGAAGCAGGTCGCCGTTCGGCTTGATGACCGGGCGCGGACGCCAGGAATGCGGCTTGACCCGCTGCCAGGTGGTATAGCGCGCCCTGTTGGTGTTCAGCCCGAAGTCGGTCAGGCGCTTGCCGACCCATTTGCGCTGGCGATATTGCGACCAGGCGAGCTTGATCTCGAGATAGCGGTTCGGCGCCTGGCCGGACCCGCTGCCGGACGGCACCTCCTCGTCGGCCATCGCCGTGGTCATGAACCAGAAGATGTAGAGGCGGCGGTTGTAGATGACCGGGGTGACGCATTCGGCCTCGATCTCGATCGGGATCTCTTCCCACGGGGTCCAGCGGCGCGCCTCTTCCCAACGGCGGTAGAAATACTTGTTGGGTTTTCCCTTGGTGCGCCCGATGACATGGAGCGTCTTGGTGTCGTTCTCGCGCCAGATCCCGGTCACCTCCAGCCGCGCCACTTCGTCGAGCTTCTCGAGATAGCCCTGGTAGGCGAGTTCGACCGTCTCGAGCGTCACGTCACCCTGCAGCAACTCATCTTCTAACGCCTTGAAGAATGGGGATTTCTCGATGCGAAGCTCGGGCTCGATCCAGTTCTCGGGGGTGACGAAGACCTTCACGTTCGCTTCCCAGACGCGATAGTTCTTCATCCATTTCCACTGTTCGGCATCCGCGTTCGACAGCGACGCCCCGTCCTCCAAGTTCATCAGCACACGTTGGACGAAGGTCTGGATCGCACCGGTGGCGAAGACGATCCGCGAGGTCTGGAAGCAGGGCTTCATCTCCACGTCCATCAGGAAATGGTTGTAGAGGTCTTCGCTGTCCTCGATCGCGGGATCGTTCAGCCGGCGGATCGCGGTTTCGACGAGCGCGGCGCGCTGGCGGTCGCGGAGACGGTCGCGGATCGGCTCGGCGACGTCGTACCACTGGTTCGGCTGATACTTGGCGCGGGCGGCCTGCTTCGTCTCGCTGGCCATGGCGCGGGTGAGGGCAGGCGCGGTCCAGCCCCAGGCCATTTCGGGCGCGACGCCCAGCTTCTTCAGCAAGCGGAAGGCGGATTCGAGCCGCATCACGTTCGCGAGCGCATCCTCGCCCTGCCAGTCCGCATTGAAATCGTCGAGCCCGAAGCGGGCGGCGTCGATGAAGGCATCGATCTCCGCGCGCGGCCAGCGCAGCCTGCTGTGAAGGTCGGCGAGGAACCGGTCGAACTCCGCCGGACTGCCGCCCGCGTGCGCCGCGATCACGTTCGGCAAGAGCGACGTCTCGGCCGCAGGCGCACGCTCGGTCATCGCATAGAGATTGGCCGTATTGACCCATGCCGCGAACAGGTCGGCGCCGGGTGTCACGGCAAGCGGCAGCGTGTTGAAGTCGAGCCAGTTGAAGGTGGCGGAGGTGGCGAAGAGATCCGGCAAATCCTCGGAGGGAATCCTGAGCCGGGAAATGATGAGAGCCGCCTTCATGAGCCGGCGCACCATCCCGAACTGCGCGGAATAGATATCGGCGTCGATCGGGGTCTCGACCTCCGCGAAGGCGGGGTCCATGAACGGCGCGCTGGCGGGATCGGCGGGGTTCGCGGTCGATTCCGCCAGGCTGAGCAGCGTGTCGGTCGCGCCGATCTCGAGTCCAAGCTGTTCGGCGAAGCTCGACTTGATCAGCGCGACGCTCGCGGTCCGCTCCAGGTGCTCGGCAAGGGGTGCGAGCACGAGGGCGAAGCGCTCAGCGCGCTGCACTTCGGGCGTGAGGAAACCGGCGTCCGTATCATCGACCAGCCGCGCTATCAGCGCGGCCCTTGTCGGCGCATCGGGGATGAAGCTCGTGAAGGCGGCATCGAGCGTCGCCGCCGGATCGGCCGGCAGCGCGGAGGCTTCCGCAGTGAAGTCGATCGAAGCGATCGCGCCGGGAAGGTCGGCGGCCGCGACGACGCTGGCAAGCATCTGGCCGGTCACTTCGCCAGTCTGGTCCGGGGCGACGCGGTAGGTCTCGCGGACCTGGGCAAGACCGGTCCGCAGCGACAGCAGGAAGACGCCGATCTGCGTGTCGTTGGGGACGAAGGATGCGGGCGGTTCGAAGATGTCGCGGAAGAGGTAGGTCAGCTCCGCGATCTCGAACCCGGTCTCGTCGACAAGATCGAGAAGCTCCTTCAGCCGCCGCGCCTGGTCCAGCGTCGCGGGCGAGAAGGGATCGAGCGCGGAGAGGTCGAGAAGGTCAAGCAGATCCCGCACCGAGATCCCCAACGCCCGCTTCATCGTCGCGATCCGGTGGAGTTCCGAGAGGTTGGCGAGTGTCAGGTTGCTGTCGGGGAGCCGGCGCTCGCGGATCAGTGACAGCTCTTCGGACGTGATGATCCGAAGCGCGGCGAGGATGGCGGGCTCGTGGTCGCCGATGTCGCCCGCCCCGAGCGCGCCGAGCTCGAACGGCGCGAGATCCTCGGCCGACCCAATGGTACGGTTGAGGAACAGCGACGCGTAGGTCGAGACGCGCGTCTCCTCCTTCTCGTCAAGCCAGTCCCGCGTGTCGATGTCGGCGATCCAGCTCGCCAGAACCGGGATGTCTGCCTTGGACCATCCCTGCAGCCACTTCAGGTCGGACAGGGCGACAAGCGCATCCTCGTCGAGCGGGATCGTCGCTCCGGAACCCGCCGCCCCGGCGGTCGCGGCAAGCGCCACGTCGAGCTCGTGGACCGTCCAGCGGAGTGCGCGACGAAGCCGCGTGAAACGTTCGATGCGGTTCAGATCCGAGGTTGTGAGCCCCTCGATTCGCGCAAGCGACAGGTCGCAGATGATCTCGGCATCCTCGCCCTCGCCGACGGCATATTGAATCTGAAGCGCGCGGGCAGGATTGACGAAACGGCTGTCAAGCAGCTGGCGAAGCTCGATGAACTCGATCCGCGCCGTGTCGATGAGCGTCTGGACGGTGCGGAGATCGTTCAGCGCGACGTTGTTCCAATGTCCGGCCGAGAAGGTGGCGTTCAGGATGTGGTCGCGCTGCGTCCCGGTCAATCCGAGATGCTCGATCGCCACCGCCAGCCGTTCGGCCGGTGTCCGGTCGGCGCGCGGCGTCGGGTTCAGCACGTCGAGCAGTTCCGTCCGCGTCGCGTCGAGCGGGCCGAGATAGCTGCGCGCCTCCTCGGTCCAGAGCGAGAAGGGCAGGACCCACGGATAGGCCTGGCCCTCGAGGAAGGTGTAGGCATTGGGATTGATATGTTCCGGGTGGACCCGGAGATCGCGCACGTTGCCGGTCGTATTGTGCGCGGCGGACGTGTTTGTCAGGAACGCCTCGAGGATCTTCGATGACCAGATCAACGTAGGGGAGCGTGATGTTCGTGTTGTCACAAGTCAGGTGCAACGCGCCGATCTCGGCACGGCGGGAGTTGAGTTCAGCCAGGAGACCGCGATCCCGCAGGAACTTCAGCAGCGCGACCATGTAGGCGGCAGGGCTGTAGACCGAATTGCAGTGCTCGCAGGCACAGAAATCGACGTTGCCGAACAGGCCTTCCCAGGTCGCCTCGTCGACGGTGGGGAAGGTGGTCGCAAGCTCGCCGATGATGGCCGGGATGTCCCAGATCGGCAGCACGTTCATGGCAATGTTGTTGAATCCCGCGCCATAGCGGCCGATCAGCGCGGTGGACACCGCTGTCTTGGCCTGGGCCTTGTCGAAGATTGCGCGCGCCTGGCCTTCGCCGAGCGGTCCGGAGAATTCGCGCAGCCACTGCGTCTCTCCCATCGATCGGATCTGGTAGGCGGAGGTTACGCCGCGCGCGAGGATCGGCTGCATGATCTCGTAGCGCTCGAACCGGGGCGAGATAGCGAAGATGCGCTGCAGTCCCTCGAGGCCGGCGCGGGTGGCGGGGTCGAGGTCGATCCCGTTCTCGGATGCGAAATCGCGCACCGACCGGGTCGCGAGGTCGAGCCCCGGATTGGTCCGCAGGAAGCGCGAGACGGCGCCTGCACCCTCAAAGTCGCGGTCGCCGATCCGCGCGGCGATAACCGGCGTGGGATAGGCATCCTCGATCATGCGCGCCATCATCCGGGCGTAGACGGGCTTCGGCTTCTGTCCTCCGCCGACCGTGAAACCCGGCGGAAGGCCGTCCCCGCCGAGACCGTCGACCAGCCCCAGCCAGTCGTCGCGGGTGAGGCTGACGAGGCTGCGCAGCGGATCGTCGCCCCTTTCGTTGACGAGCCGCTCCGACAGGACCTTCATCAACGGCGTGTTTCCGAGCGTCAGGACGCTGAGCCGGGCGGCGGTCTCAAGCTGGCGGCGGCCTTTCTCGCCGATGCCGGGTTGCCCGGTGAGCTTCTCCCAGAACTCCGCACTGCTGCCGGTATGGCCCTGGGCCAGCACGACGAAGCTTTGCCGGCCTTCGCGGTCGAGCCCGGCGATGTCGAGGAATGTCGCGATCGAAGAGGTGCCGTTCCGCAGGTCCGGCTGCTTCAGGATGGTCTCGACCTCGGCATCGTTCACCGCCTTGACCATCTTCTCGACGGTGCCGCGCCCGCCTGCGATCTTGGCATTAACGACACCCGCTTCCGAGGCGGTGCGCAGCGCGCGGGCGAGCACGTCGTCCTCGATGGCGGCAAGCGCCGGGCCATTCGCGGGCAGGTTGGCGCGGAACAGGGCGTAATATGCCTCGGCGTCCGGGGCATCGTCGCGCCGCGCAAATTCCGCTGCCTTGAGGAAATGGGCGATCCGGATCGGTGGCAGGCCCGTTCTCGCATGGAGCACGGCGACGGTATCGGTATCCAGTGCGGCGGGATCGTCGATCCCGTCGAGGAGCGGGTCGAGCCGGCGCTTCACTTCGTCGAACTCGCTCCGGCGTGGAAAGGCCATCGGGTCATTCACGACGAGATCCACGGTCCGCGTGCCCGTCGCGCCCACGATCAGCGGAGAGCGGGTGATCCGCGCCGAGCCATTCCGCGAGCGGACCTCGATGACGATGTCGAGACCGCCCTCGGGCGCACCGGATCTCATCGTGTAACGTCCCTCGGCGTCGCTCTTCGCCCTGGCGATGTCCTTGTCCTGCGATTTGACGACGCCCTTCGCGACGCCCACGACCATGCACCCTCGATGGGTTTGCCGTCGGGCTGCAGGACGAGCCCGGTCACCACCAGCGCGGCGTCGTCCGGCGTGGGGCGAACTGGTTGGTCGATGCCGCGGAACGGATCCTCGCCGAGAACGTTCGTCAGGATGTCGAGATCCTCAGCGGCAAAGCTGCCGGTCGCGCGCAACTGGTTGCGTCGCTGGAAATCGAGAACGGCGCGTCGCGTGCTGTCGCGGAAATCGCCCTCTCGGTCCTGGACCGGTAAGTTGAGCGCGCGAAGCGTTTTCTGGAGGATGGCGACATCATCGCCCGTCATTCCGATCGACAGTGTGCGATTCAGTGGCATGTCCTTATCCCTTGCCGTCTCGAGTTTGTCTTTCCGTGCCCCTCGCGTCCCCGTTCAGAAGGCGACGATCGCGGACGCGCCCAGTCCGGGCGAGCCGAGGGGCGTCGATTCGTCGCCCGGCCCTTCCAATAAGACGGCACCGACGGTGAAGCCGCCGAACCGGCCTTGCCCGTAGTGGAAAAGGCCGTAACCGAGGACGAGGGGCCTGATCGAGGTGTCTTCGGGGGGGGGGATGAAGGCCGCAGCCCCTGGAGGCAGGGGCGACGGGTCGGTGACCTCCGCGAGCGGGATGAACGGGCCCAGGCCGAAAAGATGGCCCGTACCGGTAAAGCCCGCCGCCGAAGTGTAGGAGAAGGTTCCGAGCGCGTAGGTCGTGGGGATCGGCAGGGGCGTCGGGAAGATGAGCCCCCGGGCGCCGCCGGTGAAGGCGAATTCGCCGCTGCTTTCCACCGAACCCTCGACGTTGAGCCGCAGCTGTGGGTAGCCGAAGAGACGCAGCTGTCCGGTCGCCTCCAGATCGATGCCTCCTTCGCGAAGCTGCCCGCTGCCTTCGAGGTTGAGCCGTGCGATATCGCCGATCGAGCGGATGTCCGCGTTGAAGCCGACCTGCCCGCCCGGGCGAAGTGTGACATCACCGCTGAGGGTGGCGAGGGTGAGGTTCGGCACCTGGACCGATCCGAAAAAGCGCCCCTGGCCCTCGGCATGGCGGGCGAAAAGGTAGGGGTCGATGCTCGAGGCGTCCGGCGGTGGCGCCGTGAAGCTTCCGCTGGCGTAGAGAGAGGCCGAAAGGCCCGAACCGAGGGTGCCGATCGTGCCGAAGGCCAACGTCGAGGCGGTGATGTTGCCGGTGTCCAGATCGGTGCTGACCTCGGCCGAGGCCTCGGCGCGAACCGGTGTGCCGCTGTCGCTGTCCCCCTCGTCCTCGCGGCTTTCGTCGCGCTGCTGCGGCAATTCGTCGGGCCCCGGTATGTCGAGAGGCAGGGACGGCGGCAGCGGGGCGAGACTCAGCTGGCTGGAGAATTGCAAGCGCGGTCCGGGCCTCGGCGGCAGGAACATCGGCACGCCGGAGGGCGTGACACCGGGGCCGCCCGAGACGTCGATGCGGATATTCGTCAGCCTCAGCGGGCCGACCTCGGTCTCGTCATCGGGATCGGTGCCCTTGTGGTCGGTCAAGCGGACCGGGTTGTTGCGCGCGTACCGGTAGAGGTTTGGCCCATCGACGAGCCCTTTCGGATCGGTCTGCGTCCATCGCCCGAGCCAGGGCGCGTAATAGCGCGCGCTCATGTGGTAGAGACCGGTGATCTCGTCCTGCTCGGCGGCGACGTACCTGTAGGTGCTCCAGCAGATTGCCCGCCTCGTCGCGGCTGTCCCAGCCGACGGTGACGCGCCCCATCGCGTCGGGGAACAAGCGCCGCGCGCCGCTGTCCGAGCCCTCTTCGGCGATCAGCTCTCCGGTGATTTCGTAGCTGTAGCGCATCGCGGAATTGCCGCGTGCGTCGAAGACCTCGCGCTGGCGGCTCCGGATGTCGAAAACGGTCCGGGTCCTGTGGGTCGCGCCTGTGCCCGGGTCCGTCTCGGTGACGACGGAGCGGCCGAGCGTGTCGAAATGCTCGCGCGTCGGCGTGTCGGCATGCCGCGCGGCGAGCCAGGCCGCCCGCACCTCCGGATCGGTCGGTTCCGGGTCGATGACGGGGTCCGGAGCTCCGCGGGAGAGATACCAGTCGCTGTCCAGAACGGTGTCGTTCCGGTCGTGCCGGATGACGAGCCAAGGCGTGAACTCCACCCTCTCGAACGTGCCGTCCGGATGATCGATCCGTATCACCCGGCCGAGCGGGTCGTAGTGACGTAGGGCGGTCACCCCGACCTGGACGAGATCGGCCTCGGACTCGTAGTCCGGGTTGGGCGAGAAATAGGGCTCGTATACCTTGACCGGGTTGCCCTTGTTGTTCTGGACGATCCGCTCCGAACCGACCCACCGGAGTGCGGGCGCGGTATCCACCTCGTCGATGCCGCCCGGCGCCCGGACGCGGGCGAGGCCGGGCTCCGCCTGGCGCTTGACCATCTGGATGCCGCCCGCGCCGTTCGTGTATTCGACGGAGACGCGGAGCGGCGCACCCGGACCATGCCGCTCTTTCCGCTCGGTCCGCACGAAATTGGGACGGCTCGTCGTGGCGAAGACATGCAGGTCGTAGCTGTGCCGCATGGTCGGGTCCGCGAGCGTGTCGCCCTCGGCGCCCTTGCCGAGCCGGGCGGTCGCGGTGACGAATCCGAGTTCGTCCGTGGCGATCTGCGTCCGGTTGAGGTTCGGCGACAGCTTCTCGGACGGGCTGAGCGTGCGCTTGTCGTTCACGAAGGCCGTGACGTTGCCGACGAAATCGGTCCGGCTTTCGATCATCAGCCCGTCCGCGTCATAGGTGACGGAGCCGGTGTCCCCGAAGGGCGTCGTCACCGAGACGGGCTGGAAGAACGCGCCGTAGGATACCGTGGATGTCGGGCGCCACCAGTCCGTTCCGATCGCCTCGTAGCCGGCGGCCGTCATCGCGGCCGCGTCGATGTCACCTCCGTGGACCTGCGCGATGAGCCCCGGCGTGAAGGCGAGCGCGAGGCTGCGCCGGGCGAGGGCGCGCGCGGCAACCGCGCCGAAGGGCAGGGCAGTGACCCCGTCATCGTCCCAGAACTCGGTGCGAAGGCCCGAGGTGACGCGCCGTTCTGGCAGACCGGAGGGCGCTGTCTCGAAGGCGATCTCCGTGGCGGCGGCAATTGCTGCGTCCAGTTCCTCCAGGAGGTAGATCCGGTCGCCGGGAGCAGGCAATCCGGTCAGTTCGAAGCTCCGTTCCTCGACAGAGAGGCGAAGTCGGTAGGCCGCGTCGGTCTCGACATCGTTCGAATAGGTCGTGGTCTGCAGAGTGACGAAGCGCCGTGCCTGTTCCGCCTGCGCCTCGGCCGGGATCGTTGCGTCAGGGATAGCGCGTGGATAAACGACATTGGCGGTTCGCAGCGGATTGCCGAGTTCGTCCGTCTCGAGCGTCAGCGTGTGGGCGATACGGGGTGCCGCGACGCCTTGCTCGACATGCAGCGTCAGGGTTTCGAGCACGGTGGGCAGGAATACCGCCGGCACCTTGCCCGATCGGGACTGCACCCGCCCCACGTTGTAGCGCGAGTTGGCGATCGTGACGGGGATGTTTGCCCGGGGCGTGCCATCCTCGGCATAGACCTCTTCGCGAAGGGTCTTGCCCTTCAGCGCACGGGCGGCTTCGCGTGCCTCCTCGGCATCCGCGGTCGCCGGCAGGGCCATCGGTGGGAGCCAAGGCTCGGGATGCGCGGGATCGGCGAAGAATTCGGCTCCAAGCCCCTCGGGCAGGTCAGGTGCGGGTCAGCACCGGCGCCTGGTCGAGCGGATCGGCGGCCGTTCCTGCGCCATCGGGAACGAAATGCGCGACACTTTCGCTGTCGCGCCGGTCGACGCGCGCAAAGCCGCGGAACTCGCGTTCCGCGGTGTCGTAATGGCCGTGGTGATAGCTGAAGATCTCGGTTCGCGAGGTCTCCGCGACGAGATCCCGTGTCACGGTTCGCGAGACGAGATGAACCGGAAACGGCAACTTCGTCGCCCAGGGCCGGCCCTCGGCCCGGTCGGCGAGGTAGAATTGCGTCGAACTGGCGTATTCGACGCTTACCTCCGCGCCGCTGCCATTGGCGTAGCCCGTCATGAGGTGCGGCTTGGTCCCGGCCATGAGGTCGACGACGCGCAGCGGACGCGTCGTATGGGCGGGCAGGGCGGAGGACCAGACAAGGCACGCGGTGCCCTGCCCAAAGATATCCGCGGTCTCGACCGTGGCGCCGGTGTCGTGCGGCGGCAGGCCGGTCACCTCGACCGGCGCGGCCCGCCAGCTATTCCCCGACAGGTTCTGCCAAATCCGCATCCGGTTGCCGAGGTGGAGAAGGTCTGTGGGACCAGACCCGTCGATGTCGGCAAGGCGAATGCGGGAGCCGTCGAAACGGTCCGGTGCATCGAAGATCGGGGCGTCGGCCATCTCGATCCGCGCGCCGAAACGGCCATATCCACAGTTCGGCCAATAGCATATCGCTCCATTGCGGACGCGCACGATATCAGTTAGCCCGTCCCCGGTCATGTCGGCGAGAAAGACGGATTGTGCGCTGTCCGAGAAGACGACCCGGGGGCCACGCCTCTCGTCGTCAAGGAGCGAGACAACCTCGGGCGGGGCGTATCCTTCGGCGCCTGTGCCGGCATACCAGATGAGACATTCGCCTTCGGTGATCAGAAGATCCGGCCGGCCATCGCCGGTCAGGTCGATCAGCCGCGCGTTCGGGTCCGAGTGGTCGGCGGTCGGCGACAGGGCGAAAGTCCGGAACGGCGTCCAGGTCTCGTCCTGTTCCAGCGTGTGCTGGCCGAAGGGCGGGGTGCGTGTCGTCAGCCGCTGGCGGCCGTCCCCGCCGATGTCGGAGAGGCTGCTTACCGCGGTGGCAAGCGCCGGGCGCGGATCGACCGGTTCGAGCGGGCCGAAGAGGCCGCTACCCCGGTTCCGCGCATAGTGCCAGATCCCCTCGTGGCGCGAGAGCAATCCCGGCAGCCCCTCGCCATGGAAGTCGGTGAAAAGCTGACCAGTGTCGGACATGCCGGCCCGCAGGCCGGAGAGATCGGCCGAACCGATGGTGCGCACCGAAGCGTCCCAGGCGTGCGGAGAATAGTCGAAACTGACGGTCGGCATCGCCCGCGTGGTGTAGCCCGCACCCTCGCGGATGTAGCCGCGCGTGGTCGCCGAGATGAGGTGGGAGATGCCGGAGTTCTCGTCATAGGACAGGTCGATCGACCGGACGAGCTCGGGCGCGTCGAAGGCATGGAACAGCATGATCCTGCGGCAGCGCCGCCAGGTCCGGTTGTCGAACCCGCTTCGGAAGGTCGAGAATGCGTCGGAGCGCACGTCCCATGGCCCGGCGTCCGTCGGTTGCGGGTCCGACGGATATCCGAACCGCCCGCCGCCAAGGTCGGTGAACGGCGCATCCGCGTGCTCGCCGTAGTCGAAGACGGTCTGAAAGCGAAAGCGTCCGGCCGGCGGGATCGCGTCGCCCGGCGCGTAGGGGTCGAGGTTCCCGTAGATCACCCGCTTGAGGTAAAGCGCTGCCGCGGGCGCGAGCCCCGCGAGGCGAGGCGCATCGGCGGGCGTGTTCGCGACGGCCGCAAGATCCTCGAGCTTGTAGTCGTAGATCGTGAGATTGCCGCGATCGTCATGACGGCGCTCGCACATCCAGCGGAAGACGCGGCGGCCATCGTCGGGGTCGGCGAGACGTGCGCTCGCGGTCTGACCGAAAATGCTGGTGACATTGCCGCCGGTGGTCACCCGCCAGTGGACGGTGCCATCCGTCAGGCTCTCCCAGCGTTCGATGCGCGAGAAGGAACCCTCGATGCGCGGCCGGTAGCGACGGACGCGGTGCGGAAGGCCCGCCTCGTCATCCCGCGTACTTTCGACCGGCACCCCCGTCGAGGTGCGCGCGGGCACCATGTCCTCGACCCCGGTCAGGGTATAGATATCGCTGTCCTCCGCATCGCGGTAGCGCGGCAGCCCCCTGTCGGTTCGACGCGAGATCGAGGGCACATCGACCGACCAGCCTAGCCCGAACGGTCCGTTCCCGCCGCCGGACGTGTATGTAAGCGACAGATTCGGCTGCCCGCCGCGTGCGGGCGACACCGGGACGGGGAGGGTGAATGTCGCGGCGCCGTTGGCACCGTTGACGGCGAACCGCTCGTCGAGACCACGGATCGCGCCGCCACCTTCGGGAAGATTGGTCTCCGGCACGGTGAACCGTTGGTCCGGAGCCGGCTCGGCAGGCCAGTCCGGAACGGTCCCTGTTAGCGTATCGGACATGATCCCCGTTCTTTCCGGCTCCCGGTCAGGGGCGTTGCCGGCCTATCGGCATGAAGGGCGATCCTCGTTCGGCCAATCCAACCTGGATTTCCGTTTTTGGCCCAGTGGCCGCAAATAGAGTAGCCGATGCACGGCTGCGCTTCAAGGATTTTCGCGGTGCGTTCACTCGTGCAGACTGGTCCGACTGCCCCGCTCGACGAAGCGCTACGCGCCTCGCGTGCGGGCCGACGAAGCTGCGCGGCGCAAGCGCCTCGTCGAGCTGGCAGCCGAGGGGCCGAGCTTCGGCTATCGCCGGCTCCGTGCTCTGCCGCGCCGCGAAGGAAGCCGTGTGAACGACAAGCGGGTGCACCGGCTCTAGCGCGCGGAAGGCTTGAGTTTACGGCGCAAGCGCCGCAAGCGTCTGCGCCGGGGCGCGGTTTCATCAACGGCGCCGACGAAGAGGAACGAGCGTTGGTCGATGGACTTCGTCTCCGACGCGGTGGCCGGCAAACGCTCGTTCCGAGCGTTCGCCTTGGCCGACGACTATACCCGGGAATGCCTGGCGATCGAGGCCGACACGTCGCTCACCGGCGAACGCGTGCGGCGCGTGCTCGACCGCGTTGCGGCCGAGCGCGGTTGTCCTCGAGCAGTGCTCTCCGCAAACGTGCTATCTCGGAAGTCAAGCGGACTCGTTAGGAAAGAAGAACCATATGAGGCGTGGCGGCGGTCGCACGCGCGTCCCGTGAAGCGGTAAGGAGCAGTCCCAGGCGGCTTCCACCCAACAAGAGATGGAGCTTTGACCATAGTCACAAAAGGTCACGCCCGGGCGAGCGAGCCTTCACTGTCCTTCATACAAAGTCTTCTTCCAGGTGGAAGATCCGAGCATTATCTACGAGGTCGCGGAGCGCCTCGACGGCCCTAGCGAAGGGATTCTTCCGCCTGGCACCGACGCTTCGTCTGCGAAGCGCCGATAGTCGGTTCCGGTCTTGATCAGCGCGTGAGCGACGCGCGCCATCTTAGCGGCGACGGCGGTGTACCCTTTGCGCTTCAGATCCGCGTTCTGTGGATCCGGCCGAACATAGTTCTCAAACTTTTCTCGAAAGGTGTTCTCGCGTAGGCGCGCCGGCCACGGCGCCGGCCATCCAAAAGGCATAGCGCAAACGGGCGATGCCACGTTTAGAAAGTTTCGGTGCGCCGCGGAACTGGCCCGATTGTTGGGTGGCAAGGTCGAAGCCGCAGTACTTCAGGAACTGCCGGCACAGCTGGCGATATTGCTCGATCACCAGCCGAAACATCCGCATCGCTTCCGAGTCCTCATCGACCGGCAAACCGACGCTGGTCTCCGCCGCGCGATAGAAGTCGGCGAGCCATCGCGCCTTGTCGGCCTTATGGCGGCCGACCGCGGCCGCTTCGCGAATGAACTCGTCGCGCGAACGTCGCATTACGGCGGCCGGACACGGCGCGAGCTGCAATACGCCGGCGAACCATTCCGCTCGCGAGCTGTGCGAATAGCGCGCCGCCTCCGGAAAATAGAGCGGCAGATAGTGCGTCAAGATGCTGTGCAACAGGCGCACTTTTTGCAAAGAAAACGGCTGATACGTATTCGCCAACTCCCGGAGATCGTTGCCGCCGCGCACAAGCGGGTCGTAGTAGCGTTGCGTAGTCCCTGTGGTCAACAGATGCAGGATGACTTGCGCGTCCTTCGGATCGTCTTTGTCCCAGGAGTTGTAGCGTACGTCGCGCGTCCGAGCGACAGCCAAAGAAGAAACCAGCACAAGCTCGAAGCCTCGCTGCGATAGAAAGTACGCGAGCGGGCGGTGGTAATCGGCGGTCGGCCCGAAGGCGGTCCGGCAAGGCAAGCCGGTTTCCTCGAGCAGCCTAGCGAAACGCTCGAAGGCCCACTTGGCGTTGGGAACCGTGAGCTTCTGCCGGCGCCCGTCTGGGAACTCCACGAGCGCAACATGCTTCGCCTTCGCGATGTCGATGGCGACTCGAACGACCGGATCTGTGTCAGAAAGATGAGCGGCCATGGCTGGCGTACCTCCAGAGGAAAGGGGATGAGTGTGAAGACAACCCATCCTACGGAGGAGCCCTGCCAGCCGTGGCTCCCTCCGCCAAGCTGAAGGTACTACGGCCCCGAGTTCACTTCCAGGGCGCTAGTGTAGTGCCTCAAACGCTTTGAACATTATGTAGAGCCTTGCGGGCACGCTTGACCTTGGCGAGGATATCAGGGGCCTTGGCGGTCCAGATGAAGGGCTTGGGGTTTTCGTTGTGCTTGTCGATGTAGCCCTCGATCGCATCGACCAACTCCGGAACATCTCGGAAGACGCCGCGCCGCAGGCGGTTCTGGGTTAGGTCGCGGAAGAACCGCTCCACCGTGATCCAGCATTCGGGCAATCTCGCCGAACTCGTGGCTGCGGGTCTGCAGGATGCGGGTGGCGCCGGTTGCTCGCCCTACCGCCACACCGTCATCGAAGCTTGCACGCCGACTGCATACTGCAACCCAAGCTCTTCCAGCTCTTCGCGAAACGCCATGTCGTTGCCGTAGGCGGCGTCGGCCAACACCACTGCCTGCGCGATCTCGGCTGCCAGCGCCCCCCGGATCTGCTCGAGAGCGATCTTCTGCTTGGTCTGGAACCGAACATCGTCCGGGCACGCCCGCCTTGCGCCGCAGCCGTGCGTCGCCGGCCCACGACTCGGGCAGATACAACCGCCACGCGATCGGCAGCGACGCCTCACGTGTGGCGACGGACAAGCTGACCGCGACCTGGCAGTCCCGCTTCCCTACTTGCCCGCAATATTGCCGCGCCACGCCGACGGAGTGTTTACCCTTCTTCGGAAACCCGGTGGCATCGACGATCCAAGCCACAATCGGTGATTCGGCGGTCATCGCGGTGAGCGCGTGCTGTCGCACCGCAGCCAAAACCACTTCGTCGTCCCACGGCGAGGTTGCGACCAAATGATGCAGCGCCTGGTGGGTCTGGCGCACGTTGTGGGGCGCGAGCCGCGCCGCCATCGGCTCGACGCTCTTGCGCTCCAGCGGCAACAGCAGGCCTCGACAGTACGCCTTCAGCGGTTCGGCCCGATCGGCATGGTTCGCGGCCCGCGCCAGGCTCTCGAGATAGGCCGCGAAACGTCCCTGCTGCTTGCCCGGCGCCGATTCTTTGTCCCCTCGCACCAGTCTCTCGCGCCTTTTTCGGAGAAAGGGTCAAAATGCGCCAAAATCGGTTGTCGAGCCACAACTCGAGCTATCTCCGCGATCCATCGCGAAAGTCGGTCAGTCCGGGTCTCGGGAACCCTCGCCTCGACCTATTTCAATTCCCGTGAATAGAGGCGCTTCACGGGAAATCGCAACGTCTACGCGCCTGCCGGTCGCCAATGCTCCGTGCTTTGGAACGGGTTTGAGATGTCAAGCACCTCCCCGCGAGTCGGGTCGTACACGGCGGACCAGTCCGCATGGCAGATGGAACGCACTGCAGCGTTCTCGATCGCCGCGGCCCGTAAGGCGGCTCTGCCGGTCGTGGGAGGCGCGTTTAACGCTTGCGCGATCCGGCCGGGCGTCGCTTCCGGAATCCGACAGTGAGTCAGGCCGCGCGCCTCCAACTGTGACAAGATCCCTTCATCGCCGAGTTGACCGAAGCGCATGTCCAACTCGAGGAACTCCGTTCGAAAGCGGAGCAGTTCGCTCGTGCGATGGCGGAGCGCGAGCCGCGGCGGGACGGCCCCCGAGGCTTGCGCGGCGGCTTCGGTGAGTGAGAACCCGTTGCGTCGCAGTCGTGAGTCGAACATCTTTCTTTTGATGCGCCACTCCAGGATCGCGTCCAGCGCGTCCGCTCCGGACTCCAAACGATCGAGCACCTCGCGCCACCGCACGCAGACCTTTGCCGCCCAGTGCGGCATCCAGTCCTCGCCGAGCTCCCGCTCGACTCGTTCCAGGTACCAGCGCTGGATCTGTGCGGCTGAGAGCCGAGAACCGTCGGTGAGCGGGAGCTCCTCGCCGCACTCCCAGTCGTGAACGATCCGGTCGACGCTCTCCAAAGGCGCCCGCAGCGAGGGGTAACGCACGAGTCGGCCTCGCTCGATGAGACGCAAGATCAACGCCGTCGCGCCGAGCTTGAGATACGTCGCCAGTCCGGCTCCGGTGAGCGTATCGCCGAAGATCACGTGCACGCGGTCGTATCCGTTGCACAGCGGATCGTTGCGGCGGTGGAACAACGGGCGCGAGTGCGTGCTCGAATCGGACTCGACGGTCGTAAACATGCAGGCTCGGGGCGATAGCACGAAGCGAAGGCCCTCGGTCTTGGGGTCCCACCCGCCGGCTCCGCAGTAGATCAGCCGCGTGCAGAGGTGAGCGAGGATCGGCTTTGCGGCGGCCGTCTGACTGCCGCGGAACAAGTACGATTCGTGACAACCCCAGACAGCGGCCGACGGATAGTCGATGTTCGTCCGCCAGCAAAACGCCGCTTCGACGTCTCGCCGCGCCCCGACGACGTCGGCGGCGGCTGCGGCGACAAGTCTCTCTCCGGCGGCGGCCGCGACCGCCGCCTCGGCCGGGTCGAAGCATTCGGGCGTCGCGTACTCGGGGTGCCCGCCTGAATCGACGTAGAATCGGGACCCGTTCTGCAAGAAGCAACCGCAGCTCGAGTTCGTGTCCCGAACCCACTTCCATCGTCGCTTGGCCGCTCCCAGCAGCCACTCGCGCATCAATTCGGGTTCGATCAGTTGGCCGTCTCGCGAGCGGCCGGTGATCGAAAGCTCGCTTTCCAGGCCCATGAGTCGACGGTGCTCGGTTTCGCTCATTGCCCCGATTGCTGACGATTGAAGCGCACGAACTCCGACGAGTTCTCAGACCGGGCGCGATCCAGAATAGCGTCGCCCTCCTCCAGGAGTCGCCCTGCTTGACGGCGGAACTGGTCGAGCAGCCGGTCCGCCGAATTATTGTGAACGGCCTGTTCGCGAGGCTGCTCGTCGCGGAAGCGGTTCTTGGATTCCATCAGTTCAGTACCTCCTGTCTTGTCTTGGGGCTCGGGCGTTCTATTGCGTTGAGGCGCCGCTCGAGGTCCGCCGCAGTCCGGCAGCCTTCAAGCAGCGCCGCGGCTGTTGCGCGCAACGGTCCTCCGGGATCGGAAAGATTCATGACAAAGCTCCGTCCGTGGGAAGAAGAGAAGCGAATACGGTCCCAATCGACCTCTTGGACGTCGTCGGAGAAGCGCCGAAGCAACTCCGCCCGAAACCAAGCGCGCGTGTCGGCGGGCGGCTCTTGGGAGAAGCGGCGTGTCGCCTCCGCGTCGCCGAGGCAGTCAGCGGTCCCAGCGGCCTCGGCCAAGTAGGCGAGACCCTCGCACGGATCGATCGAGGCGTAGATTTGGTCGAGATAAAGGATCTCGTCGCTGCTCCAGTCGAGCGAGTCGTCGCGCTCGAGAGCGCGTGAGATGAAGCTCAACTTGAGCGCCCAATCGAGGCGTCGCGTCAAGGCGTTCCAGTCTCGTCGCTCAAGCATCGAAAGGGTCTCGTCCCAGAGTGTGAGAATGCCTTCCAAACCCGGCACGGCGTCCTCGAAGTCGCCGTTCCGGGCGCGCATTGCGGCGTGCTCGTAGAACCGCCGTTGGAGTTCCACCGGCGTCAGCAACTGGCCTGTGACGGTTGGGCGCGAAACTGCGAAGTTGAGATCACCGTTCCAGGCGCGAAGGGCCTCGAGAGGGTCCGCCAGCATGAGCTCGGGAGGCAGGTCGTCAAGCTCAAGCAGGGCGGCGACGATCTGCAGGGCGCCCACCTTCAGAATCGCGGGGGCGGACAGCAGGTTGCAGTCGTAAAAGATGCAGTGCAGGCGGCTCATGTCCCCGCCGGCGAGCGGCTCGTTTCGGGTGTTGACGAGCGGCCTGCGATAGGTCGTCTGGGGTGCGAGCAGCGACTCCATGTGGCACCCTCGTTGCGAAAGCACGAAATTCGCCGGGGCGTCGCTGTTCTCGCCGCCGACCTTGCCGGCTCCCGCCCAGACGATGCTCGAAACCTGATGCGAGGCCAAGAAGAGCAGCGGCTGCGGCTTGGTGTAGATCAAACGGTAGAGCGCGTCACGGTGTTGCGCGACATTGAGATGGCTTCCGAAGGAAGCGCCATGTCCGTCAGAGTTGTTCGCGGTCACTACGATGCGCGAGCCCTCCGGCAGACGCTGGTTGGCGCGACGCATCGCCGCGAGCGCGACGGCGAACATCGCGCGCACGGCCGCCTCGTGCTCGATCGCCGAGCGCACCTCCGGAACGCAGACCTCCAGGTGGCCCGAGTCGATATAGCAGCAACCGCCGTTGGAGGCCTGGTACTTGCGCCCCCAATCGCGGTAGTTCTCCCCGCCGTCATCCTGTTGCCAGGCGGCGTCTTCATCCTGCGTCCCCAAATCGCCGCCTATGGGTCCTCGCCGGGACGCCGCGTTGGAGTCTCTCGCAATCTCACGCCTCCTGACGCCGCCGGGGATCTCGGCCAGCAGCAGCCTGGCCGCGTCAGCGCTGGATTCGCGCACCGCGCGCGACGAACGGCCGACTACGCCGCCGATCAGCGTGTTGCCGAGCTCGTAGTCTCCGCCGACGATCTTCGGTACCAGGTTGGATCGACTCATCAGGCGGCCTCGCGGTCGATACGACGGAACGTGCGCCTACGCGCCTCGCCGCTGCGATCGACCCGCTCGACTCGGATCACCTGCGCGTCGCGCGGCAAGTCGGTCAGGTAGCGCGACGCATTGACCTCGGACAACAGGCGGCTGAGTCGCTCCTTCTCCGCCTCGCAGGCCTCGATCACGTCGTCGATCGTGACGCCGACGCGTCCGGTTTGAGAGTGGCGGATCGCCGCATGTTCCGAGGCGATCGCGACGACGCGCGCCAAGTCGGCGCCGCTGATCAGATGCGGCGTGCGGACGTCGCGTCGCTCGCCCGAGCGCAACGTCACCGTGCACAGGGGCGAGTCGGACTTGCAATAGAGGTTCGCGACGGCCGCTTCGATCAGTCGCTCGCGCAGCTCGCTTTCGTTCAGCTCGCCGCTCGGGGCGAGCGCGGTGCCGGGGAGAAGGCTCGTGTCGAGGATCTTCGCCGCGTCGCCGCGTCCCGGACGACCGATCTCGACGATCTGCTCGCCGAAGCGCCGCACCATCGCAAGATCCAACATATCCGGACGGTTCGTGCTCGCCAGCACAATCACGTCGCCGCGGCTTTCGAGGCCGTCCATCGCGGCGAGCAACGTCCCGGAGACTCGGTCGTCGATCGAGGTCGCGCTTTCGCCGCGCATCGATGCAATCGAGTCGAGCTCATCGAAATAGATCAAGATTGGGGCGCCGTCTTCCTCGGCCGCTCGGCGCGCTTCGCCGAACAGATCGGAGATGTTGTGTTCGGTTTGGCCGTACCACATCGAGCGCAGGCTGCCTGGGGCGACGTTGATGAATCGCGAGCGCCCCGTGACGCTCCTTAGCCAGCCGGCGACGGCGCGGGCGATGAGAGTCTTGCCGTTTCCGGGCGCTCCGACGAAGAGAATTCCGAACGTCGGCTTCGCACTCGGATACTGATCGGCGGTGCGGCGGTCGAACAGGAACAACTTCAGCTTGTTGACGATATTTCGAATGGTCTCCTCGTGACCGCCTACGGCCGAGAAGTCGACGTCCGGCGGGTTCTCCATCACGAAACGGCGCTCCTTCGAGGGCTCGATCCGCTCAAGAGCCAGCGTGAAGCCGGAGGAGCGATCGATGCGGACGAGGTCGCCGGGCCGGACCTCAACGTCCGCCAGCGCGCCGGTCGACTGTGCGATGAACCCTTCGTCTCGAAGTTCGAGCTCCAAACGACCGTCCGACAGCCGCCTGCGCACGCGAGCCAGCTCGCCGCCGGCGAAGACCGAGGCGGGCGCCGCCCCGATCACGAGATTGCCGGGACCATTGAGAAGGACGGCCGGCTCGGACCGCACCGACTCAGGATCGACGTCCGGGTGAAGCGCAACCATTTGAACGGCTCCGCGAAATAGAACCGCCGCCTGCGGACCGGCGATTTGGTCGTAGACGCCCAGCGAACGCACGACCGGGTTCGGGGGCTCGGTGAGCTGATCGGTCAGCTCCTTCAACTGGGCGTGGTTCTCGCGCAACCCCGCCACTTCGCGGCCCAGCTCGTCGAAGCGTTCCAAGCAAGCGTCCGCGATCTCGTTGCGGTCGACCCCCGCTGCGATCAGCCTGTCCCGCAGCCGCAGCCTGTCGGCGAAAGGAGGCGCTCCTTCGCCGATGTCGAACAGTTTGTTCATCAGCATTCGTCTCATTGCGTCCGGCATACGGCCTCCTCCGACTTGGTTGGTTGGGCTTCAGCGAGATCCGCCGCGCGGTAGCGGAACGGATCGTCGCCTCTGATCGTGAATTCGCGGGCGGCGACCTCGCCGTCGACCCAGCCATAGGCGTCGACGACGGGGTCGTCCCGAAAGGGCACGTCGCTGACCAGCAACGCGATCTGATAGGCCCGCGAAAACGCCGTTCGATGAACGTTGACATCCGCGGATGAGAAGAAGCGGGCCAGGGGGCATGCCCGCTGGCGCTCGACCGGGCAGTTCTTGCACGACCAAGCGCGTACGGGATGGGAATGGAACCAGCCGCAGACGATCTCGCCAGACTGATCGCGCAGCGCCAACGCCGCGCGCACGCCCTGCCAGGTCCGGTCCGTAAAGCGCAGTGCGGTCAGCTCCTCCTCGGCCGCCTGAGCGGGAACCTGAGCCGTGATCTCGAGATAGATCCGGTCGGACTCGCGGTCCCGCATCAGGCGGCCTACCAGCACTCCCCCCGTCTCTCGTCCTTCGCCCTGCGATGTTGCAGCCCGCGTCTGCGCGACCATCTGTTCGACGACCTCCTGCGAAATCACCGCGGGCATGAGTCCGTCCGGCTCGCGGATGGGCCGAGGGGCGTCGCCGATCTCGAGACTCAGCTCCGGGGTCGCCGGAGCAAGTTGAAAGCGGCGATTGTCCGCGCTCGGCTCAGGTCCGGGGCGATAGTAGGCGGCCGGATGTGCGGCGTAGCCGTCACCTTCCTGCAGCAGACCCTCCGCCACCAGATCGGAGGCGACGCCGGCCGCGGCGGTGCGGAAGTATCGGGCCGGGATCGAGCGCTCGAACTCGGTTCCGCCCGATTCCCGGAGGACGACGCGGAACCCGCTGAGAAAGGGCGCCCCGCCAGGCGCCTCCCAATCGGGTTCGAATCGCGCTGATGTCCCGTAGGCGCGCTCCAGCGACCAGCCGCCCGTCTCGAACGCGGCCCAGCGCGCCGTCTCTTCGGCCGGACCGAAATCGAGCGATTGGGGCGGCCGGCGCGCCAACACACGATCGTCGGCGCCGCGCAGCTCAATCTCGAAGTTGTAGGCGGATTCGATCATCCCGTCACGCCCGGCCGGCCTCGATGTGCGGCGTCAGGACGACACGGTCGCCCGTCTTGAAGGCTTCGTGAACGCGCTCGCTCGGATTGACGACGCGGCCTTCGCCGTCGTGGAGCAAGCTGTAGCTGGTCGGCCGTCCGTTGGCGTCGCTGCTCGGCAGCTCCATCCGCCGGGACAGCTCTTGCAGCAGCTCTTGGACGGTCAGGTCCTCGTCGCCGGGCAGTTGCGCCTGGTATTGGTGCTGGGCGGAAACGTCGCTGACTTCGAGGGTCAGGGTGTTTGTCATGTCTAGTTCTCCTTTTGTTGCAGTTGCAAGTAGCGGGTTGGGCGCTTGACGAGCAAGCGCAGCTCCCGCCCGGTGCGGCTGCAGACCGCGCCGAGCGCATGGAGCGCGTCGTCGAGCTCGCCGACGGTCGGCGAACTCGAAAACATCACTTCGAAGCCGGCGGCGTAGCGGTCGGCCCCGTTGAGGACGGCGCCGCGGATCGAGCGGATCCGTTCCGACGCCTGGAGCAGGACGGAGGCGACAGCATTCCGCTGGGCCCGCTCCGGAGTCTCGAGCTCGAGCTCGCGAACGCCCAGCTTCCACCTCGCGTCGCCCGCCGGCGTGAGCTTGGCCCTTTGCAGCCCGACCTCGAGCGGGATTGAGACGTGACCTTCTTCGACGACCTGCGGTTTCCATCCGCGCTCGGAGAGCGCCTCGCAGATGCGTTTGACGTCGAGCTGCGGCGGCGCAGGCTCGGCGGCGGGCCCGCAAGCGGTCTCGTGGTCGAGAGCGTCGGCGTCGCGCAGCACGCGCCGGACGGTCTCGTAGGGCTCCGGGCCTACCAGCGATACGTCGGCCAGGACCACCGGCTCGTGGTGCGGAGTCAACCCCATCCGCACCAAGCTCGCGGATCGTCCCTGCGCCAGCGCGACGTCCCACAGCTCGCCGAGGAACTCGCCGTTCGCCGGCGCCGAGAGCCGCAGATTGCGCCCGTCGTTCGAGACGGTCGAGAGCCATTCGCGCGATCCCTTGGCTAGACCGCGACGGCGCCAGCGGCCCCATCCTTCGCATTCGAGCGCCGCGGCGCCGCTGTGTAGCGCCGGCTCAAGGGCTTTGTCGATATTAAGGTCGGAAATGCTCATGCTCTCTCTCTTGTCCGGTCGGCATCGTCGGTTCGTTGAAGGACGATTTCGCGCCGCCGCCGCTTCAATGGCCGCACGTCGATAGGGCGACCGTCCCAATGGGATCTGGCCCACTCCGAGACCGCCGGGTTGAGCGGGTCGGCGAGGTTTGCCTTGCGCCAAGTCCAGATCTCCCAGAGCTGGTAGACGATCTCGACGATCGACGCGCAGGGGCGGATGTGGCCCAGGCAGACGAAGGGGAACATCACGTTCGGGTGCCAGATCTCTCCGGGGTCGAGGCACATCGTCGTTTGCATCGGCTCGAAGCTGCGGAGGTAGTCGGGCGAGAACTGGATGAGCGCCCGAAAGCGAGGAAACTCGACGATCGATCCTTCGGCGCGGCGGACCAGTCCCGCACATCGGAACTGAGCCGCGTAGCTCGTGGGAGCGGAGGGTTCCCCGCCGGTCGGGATCAGCGAGAGGATGTCGCTGTCGGCCGTGAGCCTTTCGCCCTCGATAAGCTGACTTTCGAGAAACCGTTGCAGCACTGTGTCCGTCACCGCCCTCCTCCTGCTATCTCGAAGCAACGAAGCCGGTCTCCGGCCTCGACCTCAACGACGTCTCCGTTCTGAAATCCAGCGGAAGCTAAATCCGTTGTCCGCTCGGCCACGATCCTCCACAGCTTTTCGATCGACGCGCGGGCCGGACCCGCGACTCCCGAAACTTCGCCCACGGCGAGGCAGCGTGGGCAGGCCAGGGCGCCGAGCTCGCGGTCCAGCCGGAGCCAGGGGAACCTTTGCTCGCAGGCGCGGCAAACGCCCTGCATCAATGGACGCCGCCCCCAAACGCCGAAGCGCCAATCGGACCCATCCATCCTTTTCCCGAGGGCGCCAAACAGCTCGCCCCAGGCCGCGGAGGCATTGAGATCGAGCGGCTCGATCGCGGGGCGCGCGTGGTGGAACCGGCAGAGCGGGTTGCGCTCGAGGCCCCATCGCCGCGACCGCATGGCGGTCGACTCGAAAATGGCCTGATAGGAAGGACGGGACTCAGCTCCCTTGGCCAGCCGCGATTGAAGCTCCACGGCCTGAAGCGACGCGGCCAGCGAACCGAGCGCCGCCGTCGACCCGGTCGGAGGGGTCGTCCGCGCCTGCAGCGATCCGTCGCAACCGAATCGAGAGCCCTCGGTTTCGTAGTCCCCGGCCGACCACGAGCATTCGTAGCATGGCCCCTCCGTGTCGCTCGGATCGATCCAGGTCAAACGGGCCAACCCGCGCGTCGGCTCGACCCCGGCGTCGAGAAAGCCCGCTCCCAGGCGATGGGCCGCCTCGGCCACGCGCCGACGCGCGCGTCTTCCGTCGAGGGCCGAGGCCACGATGGTCGAGCGGAAGGCGCCGAGCGGCAGGTCTTCCACGTCCGACTTCAGCTCCCGCACATCGAGGCCGTCTCGCAACCGTCGGAGCCGCGCCGCCTGCACTTCCGCCTTCGGGCGACCGACGTCCGACGGTTCCGCGGCCTGCGAGGCCAGGTTGCCCGACTCGTAGCGATCGAAGTCGACCAACGTGAGACTCGCGAGCCCAACTTGGCGCGCGAACAACAGGGCCGAGTAGCTTCCGATGTTGCCGAGTCCGGCGAGCAAGACGGAGGGCGCCGGGGTCATCAGTTCGAACCCTCCGGCGTCCAGCGGAAGCCGGCGCCGAGCGCAGTCTCACCGCCGCAGCGCGGGCACGAAGTCGAGTACGTGAAGCACGGGTAGCGGTCGCTTTGGTGGTACCAGGCGCCGCAGCCAGGGCAGCGGACGGCCGGGTCGTCTTTTTCGATCGGCTGGCGGCAACGCAGGCAAATCACTTCCCGCTCCGCGCCGGGGAACGGCTCGACCGCCGTCTCGCGCTCGCTCGAGAAAAAGAAATGCCGCTTGTCGCCGTCCTCGTTGATCCGCAGCTCGTCGCGGTCGTCGAGCGCGCGAACGCCTAGGTCGAGCGGAAGGCCGTTGACCCGAACGTCGGCTGCGGAGGAGGCGATCACCGCCCATTGACCGTCCGCCTCGATCAGCGCCGCCCACGGCTCGCGCCCGCCGGGGCGTCGGAACGGAACGTAGGACGAGGCCAGCGGCAGCCACGCCCATTCGCCGCCTTCGTAGATCCAAAGTTGCGCCATCGCTGATTTGCCTCCTGGTCCGGTACTCGAGACTCTGTCGCGTCTGATCCGTTTTTAGCGCGCGGCCCGAACGGGGTTCGTTCGACGAGCGGTCATCCGGGGCGGCTAACTCACGAGAGAAGTGTGATTTAACGTTCAACCGCGTCGCGGGACATCGGCGGGACACCGCCGGGACCGGTCCGCTGGAGACGCAGACCGCCGTGGCGCAGATTAATTCGGTAACCGCCTTTGGGGCCGCTCTGGACCAGGGTCGGATCGAGGCCAAGCGCGGCCATCCGCAAGCGGAGCCGGTAAACCCGCTTGGCGATCCCGGAGGTCGGGACCGGCTGGCTCTTTGGGTCGAGCTTGCCTAAGATGTGGGACAGCTGTCCGCGCGACTTGAAGGGAACCGGGCTGCCGGGCGTGCCTGAGGGGCTCGTCGCCAAGGCGGCCAGGAACAGCCCCATCGAATCGGGAAGCTCGTACTCGTTTCCATCGTCGTCGATTCGTACTCGCGCCGATCCATCGCCAGGAATCATAATGCTCAGGTATCCCGCCCCCAGGTTGGTTCGGCCACTCATTTCCCAATGGCTCAGTCTTGCCATGATTAATGCCTCCTACCCCTTGACCCCGCAGCTCCGCGCTGAGCAGCGCGGCGTCGCCCGGCGCCGAACCGATGCGGCGGCCCCGGGCGATTCGCTTTGGTTTAACTCAACGACGCGGCCTGCGTCAATGGAATATTCTTTCATTCGATACTAGATTCCATATGCAATCAGAAGTTTGGGTAGAGTATTCTATTTCCGTCACCTAGAGATCTTTGGCCCAAGCCGCTATCGGGCGGTGAGAGGAGTGAGAGACCACTGAGCCGAATCGACCCCATCGACCATCTCGCCGTCGCCTATCTCGTCGGCGAAGGTCGCACCCAGAACCAGATCGCCGAACTGCTGGACATCAGCCAATCGACCGTTTCGCGGCTGCTGCAGGATGTTCGGGGCAAGTACTTGCGCGTTGAAACGCGCTTCTTGCAAGAGCGGGTCAGCGAGCACGAGATGCAACTGATCCATCAGCGGGTCGGGCGTTCGAAGCTGGCCGCGGAACTGGCCGCCTATTGCGGCATCGAACCCGCCGAGGCGCCCGAGATCCGGGTCTTTCCTTGCGGCGACGACGAAGCGAGTTGGAATGAGCGCGTCGGTAGCCTGGGTGAGCAAGCGGCGGGCTTTCTGAGGGAATTGCTGATCCGCTCGGAACTGTGCGGGGTCACCTGGGGTCGCCACGTCGCCTCGGCGGTCGCCGGACTCGAAGCGCTTGCGATCCCCGCTCCCTGGCGCGACCCGCCGGGCCGGGTCATTCCGCTATGCGGGGACTCGACGTTGCGGCCCTTGCCGTCTCATCAGGGCTCAGCTTCCTTGGCGGCGCGTCTCAACCGTATCGTGAACGGCGCCCATGAGACCGTGTCGCTTGCGGCCGTGCCGGCGTTCATTCCGATGGATTTCTCGGAAGAAAAGGTGAAGGTCGTCCAGGAACTCATCGACAGGTTCCCCGCCTATGTCGAGATCTTCGGGCCTCACAAGAAACGTTCCCGATCCAACCCGCTCAAACCGCTTCTCGATCAAGTTTCGATGATCCTGACCGGCGTGGGCCCGGCTGTGCGTCAGAGCAAACAGGCAGGGGAATACTACAAGGCGGCGGGTCTCGATCTCGAGCGGCTGAGCCGGATGATCATCGGGGACGTATCGGCCTACTTCATCGCGAAACCGATACTGAAGCTCGCCGAGCGCGAGGAAGTCAAGCAAATCAATCGCCGCTTCACCGGCCTCCACGGCAACGACCTGGTCCGCTGCGCCAAGGCCGCGCGCGCCAGCGGCGGCGCGCTTCCCGGTGTTGTGATTGTCGCCGCCGGAGAGGACCGGGCGGAGATCTTGGTTGAGATTGCGCGCCTCAAGCTATCGAACGTCTGGATTATCGACAACACGTTGGAGAGAAAACTCTCGGAGATCATTGACGCGGGCACGGCGCATTCCACGATTGCCGGTGAGCGGGGTTAGCGACAGCAGCGGCCAACGATTCTTTAATTGGTCGGTTAGTAACCGGTACGGACAACCCCTTTCCCCCGACCATTGTCTTGGGGCAGGGTGCGCGCCCTGGGCCGCTAACTCAGCCTTTGCTTTGGCGAAGAGCTTCCACGACAGACTAGGCGCCGACTCAAGATTGCTTGATATTCCGGACCACACGTTTCCGCCCTAAGGCAGGGAGTTCGCGACCAGCATCGACTACTTCCCGCCGGTGATCTCGCCGTGCGGCTTGCCTTGGGCCAGTTCTTCCCAGCGCACGCGCACCTGCTCGGGGAAGCCCCCGCCGACCCAGTTCTGCACGGCGTCTGACAGCTTGACGGTCGTCGCCACGCCCGCGCCGTCTTTGACCGTCACGACATCCTCGAGCTTGCGCTTAGCCTTGAACTCCTTCTCGACGGCGCGGTTCAGCTCTTCGAAGAAGGCGAGCTGGCCGTTGACGATCTCGATTCCGCCGGCCGGACCGTGCCCAGGCAGCACGTGTTCAATATCGAGCTTCTTCACGTGGCGAATCACGTTCGGCCAGTTGCCGGTGTTGCCGTCGCCGGTGAAGTTGTAGGCGCCGTTGACGATGGCGTCGCCAGTTGCGATCACCTTCTCCTTCGGCAGATAAGCGAAGCCGTCGCCGCGCGTGTGCGCCCAGCCGAAGTGATACAGTTCGACGCGTCGCGACCCGTCCTCGATCACGTGCGGAGACTTGTCGAAGGTCTCCTGCGGGGGCTCGACCGAATCGCGCCCCTGCTCGCGCACGTCTTCGCGGTCCTTCGAAGCTTGTTGCCAGCGCGTCGGCTCGTAGCGGCGCATCTCTTCCGCGACGCCGACGAAGGCGATCGTCGTCGCGCCTGCAGCCGTCCAAACTGAATTGCCGTACGCGTGATCGCCGTGGTGATGCGTATCGAACACGTAGCGCACGGGCTTGGACGACAACTTCTTGACCGCGTCCATCACCATTTCGGCTCCGGAGGGGAAGTTAGCGTCAACCACGATCAAGTAGTCCTGCATCTCGATGATCGTGTTGTTGCAGTGGCCGTACTGCTCGATGTCGCCGAGCCGGAACCAGACTCCATCGGCGATCTTGCGCACCTCGCCCGGCCGCCAATCGCCCTGGGCGACGGCGAACGCAAGACCAAACAGTAGGGTGAACGAGAGCAGGAGTGCAGCGCGACGCATCCCGACATGCTACAGGCGCAGTGGATGCCGCGCAACAGCTTGCTTTGAGAAGAGCTTACGACCAGCGGGCGGGCGGCTTGATGTAGTCCGGCAGCATGGTCTTGGAGTCGCCCTTGGTTTCGGCCAGTTGCTCCGGGGTCAGGTCCTCGGCGGTGCGCAGATCGGCGCCGCTCACGTCGGCGTTCACCAGGTCGACGCCGATCATTCGCGCACCCACCAGGTTCGCGACTGAAAGGTCGGCTCCGCGCAGATCGGCGGCCCTGAGGTTCGCCATTACCAGGTTCGCACCGGCCAGATTCACGCCCGACAGATCGGCCATGACCAGGTCGCAGCGCTCGAGGTCGGCCGCGGACAGGTCGATATCAGCGTCGGGGTTGTCCTGGCGCCATTGGTTCCAGCGATCCACGTCGGCGCGCAGCATGTCCAGCAGGTCCTGGTTGGCCATCGGAACGCCCATTGTAGTCCGAGTGCCGCGCCGAGCGGGCGCATATCCCGCCTAACCGCTTCGCAGCTTGTTATCAGCCATTACAATTGGTTGCCGATCATGTCTCGTCCGCTCGCCCTCTTGCTCCTCCTCATCGCCGCTCTCACTCCCGTTCTCTCAGGGCAGCAGCAGCGCCGCGACTACCTCGCCGACTACGTTTGGCAACCCGGCGGCACGCCCGAGAGCGAGCTGTGGCAGGTCGTCGTGCTGTTCGGCGCGGGGCAGAGCGGGGAAGCCTCGTGGGACGGGCAGGCGCGCGTCGAAGCGGGCGAAATTTTTGCGCTCGAGGGCTACCGCTTCGAGCCGCCCGACCGCGTGCTGCCCCAGGGCGGCTGGCGCGTAACGGTGCGGCCGGACGTGATGGAAACCGGCGTCATCCGCGGCGCGACCGGCGGCAGCGAGGCTGAAACCGTCGTCATGCCGAAGGGTTTGCTGATTCGCGGCAAGGGGACGCCGTCAACCCGCGTCGTGCTTGCGACGCCTCGCGGCGAAGTCGCCTTCGCGCCGATGCAGCTTGACTTTGGGGAATGGCAGTCCCACCTCGGCGGCGGCGCGCTGATCGAGCGCACGCCGGCCACGACCGACCTGTCGGGCACTGAGCTGCGCCAGCACGACTTTCCGTCGATCTCAGCCGGGGCGGACGGCGCGCTCAGCGTGGTGTGGCAGAGCTACCACGACAACCGCGAGGAGCTCAACTTCCGCCGGCGACTGCCCGACGGCCGCTGGACGCGGCTCATCCCCGTCGGCCGCACCTCCGAAGACCTCTGGCGTCCGCACGCCGTCACCGATGCCTCCGGCAAACCCTGGCTGATTTGGTCGCATCGCCCCACTTCCGACGGGCCAGGGAATTGGGACATCTACGCCATGGCGTGGGAAGACAACGCGTGGGGCGAGCTCGTGCGCCTGAGCGACGACCCGCTGCCCGACATCGAGCCCGAGGTCGCACGCGCGCCCGACGGCACGGTCTATGTCGTCTGGCAAGCCCTGCGCGGGCGGTCGTCGCAGATCCGCCTGAGGTATCTCAAGGATGGCCGTTGGTCCGAAACGCTCTCGGTCACCGACACGGTCGAGAACAACTGGGAGCCCGCCGTCGCGGCCGGTCCCGACGGCTCGGCCTGGATCGCCTGGGACCGCTACAACACGAGCTACGACGTCTATTTGAGACGTTTTCATCCGAACAGCGGCTTTGGCGACGAGCATGAGGTCGTCGCGACGCCCCGCTTCGAGGCGCACGTCTCCGTGGCGGTCGATGCGAGCAACCGTCCGTGGGTCGCCTGGGAAACCGACGCCGCGAACTGGGGCAAGGACTACGGCTTCTATCTGGGCGACGCATCGCCCGGCGCGCCCCTCGCCGGAGTCCGCGAGACCGAAATCGCCGTGCTCGACGGCGATCAGTGGCGCGCTCCGCCGCCGCTGCGCTTCAACGACCCGCTCGAGACCGGCAATTCCGCGCACAGCCGCCCGCTGCTCTACTTCGACCCCGACGGCAACCTTTGGCTGAGCTTCAAACGGCGCTACAGCCGCCGCGCTTTTCGCGGCGGCGTGCATTGGGAGTACTTCCTCACGCGGCTCGAAGGCGACCGCTGGGCGACGCCGCTGCTGCTGCCGTCGAGCGGCTCGCGCAAGTCGACGCGGATGAGCCTCGCCGCGACCGGCGGCAGGCTGTGGGCGTTTTGGCCGCACGACAATCGCGACTGGGCCTTCGGCAGTCGACCCCACGCCGCCCGCGTCGTCGTTGGGTCGATCGCGCTGCCTGGCCGCGGCGAGACGCCGCGGCTCAGCCGCTGGGTTCCGCCGCAGGTCGACGTCTCGCTCGCCGACCCCAACGAAGCCGAAGACGTGCGCATCATCCGTGATCATCGCCTCGCTTACCGCGGCCAAACCTTGCGCATTCTGCGCGGCGACTTGCATCGCCACACTGAGCTCTCGCCCGACCAAGGCGGCATGCCCGACGGTTCGCTGCCCGAGTTCTTCCGCTACATGATCGACGCCGCCGCGATGGACTTCGGCGCCTCCACCGACCACGAGGACGGCCACAACGGCTTGTGGCACTTCATGGTCCAGAAGATGGCCGACATGTATAACTTTCCGGACCGCTACACGACGCTCTACGCCTACGAGCGCAACCCCGGCAACCCGCACGGCCACCGCAACATGATCTACACCAAGCGCGACTACCCCGTCGTGCCGTTCTTCCAGGCGATCAACGACCTGTTCATGCTGCCCGATTCGCCCGACGGCGAACTGCTGACGTTCAACTCCAACAGCTTCGGCGGCACGGTCAGCAACGACACCGAGCTGCTGCACGAGTACGTGCGTCAGTCGGGCGGTCTGGCGATCCCGCACACGCCGGCGTCCACCGCGATGGGCACGGACTGGCACGCGTTCGACCCCGAAGTCGACGCCGTCGTCGAGATCTACCAAGGCGACCGCATCAGCAGCGAGCACGAAGGGGCCCCGCGCTGGAAGGGTAAGAACGGCGGCCAGCCCGGCGGCTGGCAAAAGGCCGGCGAAGTGTGGAACGCCTGGAAGAAGGGCTACAAGATCGGCGTCATCGCGAGCTCCGACCACATGTCGACGCACATCGCCTACGCCATGGTCTATTCGCCGTCGACCTCGCGCCAAGACGTGTGGGACTCGATCAAGCAGCGCCACACCTACGGCGCCACTGACAACATCGTCCTCGAGTTCAAGATCGGCGACTGCCTGATGGGCGACGAGTGCCGGGCGGCAGCCAACTCGCCCTTTGAGGTGCGCGTGCGCGGCACGGGCGACATCGTGGCCATCCACTTGATCCGCGACGGCGAATACATCTACAAGCACGAGCCGACGGGCCCCGACGCGCAGTTCACCTTCGTCGACAACCAAGCCGGCCCCGGCGAGCACTGGTATTACGTCCGAGTCGAGCAAGCCGACGAAGAACTGGCCTGGTCCAGCCCGATTTGGGTGACCTACAAGAACTGACCTTAGGAGAGAAACGCGCTTGCGATCGTTGAGGCGATCCCAGAACTCATCCGGGGGGAGCGCTCGGACTTTCCCGTCCTCCAGGTCCGAGCTGCGTTGCTTGAACTCGCGTCGCTGAGGTAGGGAAGGCAAGCCCTGGGGCGCTACTCCGCGGTCCAGGGTTCGGCCTCGCTGAGCCCGTCCGGGGCCGAGGCGCTGTTCGCCGGAGCGCCGCAGTCGCTCGAGCAAGTCTACAAGCGATCCAAGGAGGGCGGGCTCGAAGCGTTTCCGCTGCCCGTCAAGGCTCACATCACGACCACGAACGAAATCGACCATTCGTTCCTGGTGCTCGTCATTGTGCATATAGGCTTCGTGATCGCTCTGGATTACTTCTAGAAGGGTGGAATGGAGACACTGATCGCCTTCTTGGTCGCGGCCGCCGTCACTCTTTTCTTTGTCCGGAACTATGTGAAGGGCTTGGCCGGCGGATAGTCGAGCGCTGCGCCGGCGGCGAGCGAGGCCCCGCGACCCTCTCCGCGTTGCGGGGGGAGGTGCCGGCCGCGTCCGCTTCTTGCGGGAAGTGCGGCGCGCCTCTCGAGTTGTGGAAGGTGCACCTGTCCGAAGTCGCCGAGGGTCGGCAGGATGGGGAGAAGGACAAGCCGCGGCCGGTGATCAATGCATCCCTGCGCATCGGCTGCGGAACGTGCGTGGACGTCTGCCCCGAGACCGGGACCTTGGCCGTGAGGAACGGCAAATCGATTCTCGCGGCCCGAGCAACTGCCTCGGCCACGCCAAGTGCATGGAAGCCTGTCCTACATCGGCGATCGCTATGACCTACAGCGGCGTGTTGCAAACGATGAAGGTGCCGTTAGTCGATGAACGTTTCGAGACGAACCTTCCGGGGGTCTTCGCCGTCGGCGAGCTGGGCGGCATGGGCTTGATCCAAGACGGCCATGAACGAAGGCCGGCTCGTGGTCGACCACACGCGACGGGCGGATCAGCGTCGCGCGCAACTCCCAGGTTGTCGCCATCACCGCTGAGGCGGTCGAACTCGAAATCGGCCCGGAGCGCCGGAGCATCTCGAACGACTTCGTTTTCATCTTGATCGGCGGGGAGTCGCCGGCGGGCTTATTGCGGCAGATCCCGGTTTCGGCGCCGTCGTTCCAACGGTCGCAGTCGGCACCGTCGACTCGTCAAGCGGCGCCAAACTCTTGGATTCCATTCGCGCGGAAGGCCGCTCTCGAGATCGTCAGGCCGGGAGAGCGTGAATTTGCTCGGCTGCTTTAAGGCCTGTTTCAAACGCACCTCGAGTCCATCCGACCGAAGTAGACAAGTGGTCGCCCGCAAAGTACAGACGCCCTTCAGGCGCTTTCAGGCTCGCTAGATTTTGGGTAAGATCTCCCGGCCTAAACCAGGCATACGCTCCACGCGCCCAGGGATCTTGATCCCAGTCATAAAATGTGAATGGACCGGCCACGCTCTTTATGTTGACATCCGGGTAGATTTTGCGCAGGTTTTTGCGCGCTACCTTTTTCATGTCGGCGACGCTCAACGATGCCGCTTGGCGAGCGCGCACACCGGCAAGATAGAATGAGTAAATGCCCCCAGGAATAACCGGGTCTAGAAAGACGGGATAGCAGCACATAATCGGAAGATCAGTGGCTCCCATTCCACTGTGTTGCCTTGTCCGCCAAAATGCGTCTTTGAATTGCATGTACATTCGAAGGACAGACGTATTCAAGAGCCCATAGATTGCATTCTGCTTGGGTTGCGAGAGCGGAGGGTGGATATCAACATGTTTTAGCGTTGAATATGGGATCGCTGAGATCGCATAATCAGCTCTAAACTTCTCGAACCTATTATTACGAAATACAATCGCATCCACGGAATCCGATCTCTCCTCGATTCTCACCACGGGTGACTCGTAGTGGATTCTATTGCCGAGCTTTTCCGCAAACGCCTGAGGCAGACGATCGTTGCCTCCTCGAATAGCGTACCGACCAGGTTTGTAAGTGTTAAATACCCGATCGGCACGAAGAGAGGACAATGCTGAATAGCTTGATATTCCATTTCCATCCAACGAACTCAAAAACAAACCAATTAGCTCGATAGCCGCGTCGGACGCCCCTTGATGCCGAAGATACCGTTCGAATGACATTTGGTCCCATCCTCTCGCCAAATCACCAAGTCGCGTACCCTGCGGACGTTGAAGTTTAGAACTCATCACAGACGTATACAGATCGGTCAATTCAAGAATTGTCCGCCCCTTTTCTTCCGGTTTCAGATCGAAGGGCCAATCAACCGGACGGTGAGGCTTCTCGAAGATCAACTTTCCACGTAAGAGCACTGAGACATCCGGATGATCCGTGAAGTATTGATCAATATCAAGCGTGGGGAGGCAAAAGTGCCGGACATACTCAAGGGTGTATCCGTCGTCATGCAAGAAAGTAGCTCCCGCTTCCGCATAAGCCTTGTTGTCGAAGTCCCTGATCGTATGGACTCGTCCGCCTGGCCTGCTTTGGGCCTCTAAAACCGTGACTTTGTGTCCGGCGCGACACAATTCGTAGGCCGCCGAGAGGCCTGCCAACCCAGCGCCAATAACGATAATGTCCTTGGGCTTCTCAGTTTTCGGAAGTTGCAAAGGCGTATCCAACATAGTTGCGTGATCCTCAGCAGTTCAGATTGCGGCCGGTTAATCCGCAACGACCTCAACACTCAATTCCCGCCCGAGCCGCGCGGGTGAGCGTAATACCAAATCATTCCGAACCGGCGCCGTTCTCAAAGGGCTCCATCCAGCCCGGCGGTTTGGGAGGCGCCGTCGTAGATCCATCGTCGCCACATCTCTCGGTACGCACTTTCAAGAGATGATGTGAACGCGGCGGCGTTGAGAAGAGATGACTTCTCAAGTGATGATCGTAGCTCTAGGCGTAAAGAACGCAGCTTTTGCACATCAGCGGCGATCTTCACGGCTCGTTCCACATAGTCGTCTTCCGACGTCGACACAAAGGCCGCTAGGTCCAGGCCTCGGAGAAGGCTGGCGCCAACGCGGGCGACGTGGCAATTGCCAGCTAATGTGACAACAGGCACTCCCATCCAGAGCGCCTCACAAGTCGTTGTTGTGCCGCAGTATGGAAACGGATCAAGCGCTAGGTCCACTTTGCTGTAAAGCGCCAAATGTTGGGTATGACGTGGGACGCTCCCGATCAGCAACAGGCGATCTTCGCAGACGCCGTGCGATCGAAATAACTCGAGAACCTTTCGGCGGCTGTTGGGGTTGGTCGTGGAGTATGCCGGCGATTGAAAGTGAAGAAGAAGTCTCGATTTCGGAAACACGCTCAGAATGCGGGACCATACCCGCGCAAGGGCTGACGTGATCTTCGCACGATCATTGAAACAGCCGAATGTAAATGTACCGGTTTGAATCGCCGGCGGCTCGTGAATAATAGGTGCGTCCGGCGGTGGGCGATAACACAAGAAACCGCGCGGCAGGCGGACCAGCCTCTCTGCGTGATACGCTTCCGTCATTCCCGGCGGGTCGGCCGTCGAGTCGGAAAGCCGGTAGTCGACCGCCGAGAGTCCGGTTGTGTTGGGGTAACCGAGGTACGTTACTTGGACTGGAGCGGGCCTTCGGGCGAACACGAGCAGGCGGCTTCCGCGAGTGTGGCCCGTCAGATCCACGAGAATGTCAATGTGATCCTGGCGGATTAATTTGGCAACGTCATCATCAGAACGATCTCGCACGTCTCTCCAGTAGTCCGCAAGGCCTTGAATTCTGAGCGTAGCGGCATCCGGATGCTGAACATTTGAGTAACAGAATGTCACAGCGTTCTCACGGTTGTGAGCACTGATGATGGATTCGAAGAACACGGCCACGGGATGAGAATGAAACCCAGCGGATAAATATCCGATGCGCAACGGCCTGACGGCCGAGCGATCGTTCATGTAAGGTGCTTGGTCACCTCGAAGGCCTCCCGTCTGCTGCGCTGCCCACTGCTGGTGTTGAGCGAAGAGGCTCTGCGGGTTCATCCCTGCCTGGTAGTGCATCGACAGGAGCATGTTAGAGTGCGCGACAGCGTAGTTCGACCGAACATTGAGCGCGCGGCGATAAAGCTCCTCCGCTCGTTCATGGTCTCCGGCTTGCACGAACGCGTTCGCGAGGTTGTTCAGCGCCTCCGGGTAGTCGCGACGAAGTTCAACAGCTCGGCAATAGCTTGCTATCCCGTCGTCGAGGCGACCCAAACGTATACAAAGCTGGCCGATGGCAAAAAAGATTTGAGGGTCTCGAGGAGAGAGACTCAGGGCATCCTGGTAATGCGCCAGCGCGTTCGGCAGCTGACCAGCCCGTTTCAAGCTGGCAGCGGTGGTCACAATCTCAGCGACACGTTTCGTTCGTGCCATATCCGGAACAGTGAACTCGCAGCTTTTCCCCACTCCGAACCCGTGGCCTCTCGCTCATGTGGTCACTTATCTTCTCCGCAGCAAGGAGCCTCGTCAGCATCTTCTCCGCAGCAAGGAGCTTCGCCAGTATCTTCTGCGCAGCAAGGAGCCTCGTCAGTATCTTCTGCGCAGCAAGGAGCCTCGTCAGCATCTTCTGCGAAACGATGCGCTTCGTCGAACTTGTTAGACCATATCGAAGAGCCCAGGGGCAACGGGTGAAACCCCGACTCGAACGACTCGTCCGTAGCGTCTCTCATTTTGGTTTTTCTCCAACAGGCAAATAAAGGAGGCCGCGCTGCTGTCAGCCGGGGGCCGCTGAGAGTGTACTACAGCAGTCGGATCAAGTGTACAGTGGGCTTTCGCCGAGGGAGTTTCGGATCTGGGTCACGGCGGCCGCGACGCTGGTCGCCCAAGCCGGACTCAGCGCGCAATTGGGAGGGGCGCCTCGGCTGCCGGCGGTTGCTCGGGTGGCTCTGGGCGGGGCCGCGGCGATGGGGCTCACCGCGATAATTGGGCATCTGTTCGGCGCAGCCGTAGCCTGAAGCTCTCCAACACCAATCATCACGCCGTCTACTCCGGCGAGCGACCCATCGCTTCTGGGCGAGGCGCCAGTCGGTCTCTGACCGTAACGGCCCTTTCGCCTGAGTGCGGGCTTGGCGCCGAATGAGTATCGTAACTTGACGAGTTTCACTAACTACCGGGCGTCCGCTTGAAAACCGACAGGGGACATCCGTCGGCCGCTTCCCCGGCTGGACCGGGGTCACAATCCCAGTTGAGAGTGAAAGCCTGAGCCGTGTGCTGTGAACCAATCCGGCAGTGACTTCTCGAGTTCCTCGGCAACCCGTCGCCATAGGTGGATGTCGGGCCCGGCCAGCGCCTGGGCCGTCTCCCCGGCACGATCAGGACGGTGTTGCACCAGGTGCGTGGCGGCCAAGACCAGCACCCGGAGGTTGATGCCCTTGGCGGCCGCTGATCTTCACAAAAGTGAAATAAGCTCCCCGGGATCGCCATCGGTCTTGCAATGCAGCACGAGTCAGTCGAGGTAGCTCGCGCCGCGCTGAGCATGGCGCCAGCACCGCGAGTTAAAGTTGAACGAACCTACCACGTCGGTGCTGTGGAATAACCTGACGAAAGGACCTCCAAGTGAGCCTGGTCCCTTGCCGAGAAGGTCGCTCGCCGCAGATTCCTCGGCTTGCAGCGGCGTCGTGCCCTTTTGCTCTTCGCTTGTCACTTCGTTCTTGAACGTGCTGCTGTGATCCCTGACCGACTGCAGCTGGGACCGGTCGACCTGACATATCAACCGATCGGCTGCGTCCTCCGCGCCAGGATCGTTCCTCGGTCCCGGCCGCGCGAGGAGATTGGCGGCGAGCGGGTCGGCCGTCGGGATCGGCTCAGAGGTAGGCAACGGCGGGTTCCGGAACGACATCAAGGTTTTCGTGATGATTCGATTTCGGTCGAGAGTAGCGCTGCACCGACCGGCCAGCAGCGCTTGGTTGCGCTGATATTGCTGCCAGGAAATGTATCAGGGACGGCGCTCGAGCTCAAGCGCTTGCTGCACGCGGCGATCCGGGTACTTGTCAGTCTTGCCGACGGCCGTCCAACACAAACCGACCGGAAGAAGGAACTGCAGCTCTCCGTGGCCGGCCTTTTGTCGAATTGCCTCCACCGATCGGTGGCGCAGCAAGCTCAGTTCAAACGCGCGCATCGTTCACTTCAGCCCCAGAAGCAGCCGATCGTTGACGATGGCCGGATCGTAGACCTCGTCCGGATCGAGCACGACGGCTCCCACCGTGCCACAGAGCTCGATCAAGTGATGCCAGTCGCGTCCGTTGCGCGTCAAACGCGACGTCCTCGATACAAAGAACCGCGAGTACTTCGGCGGTGCATAGCTGGGCCACGAGTCGCTGAAACCCGGGACGCACAATCAAGCCGGATCTCGATTGGCCCAGATCCTCGTCAATGACGACGACATCTTGGAAGCCCAACTCTCTGGCGTGCTTCGCCGGATCGTACTGCCGGCGGCGGCTCTCGTGGTTGTGGGTTAGCTGTCCGACCGAGGACTGCCGAATGTAGACGATGGCGCGACAACGCGGACGTTGACTGGTTAGCTTCGGCGGTTCATCGTTCCCTCTGCTTGACGGGCACTCGTCGGTCTTGCGAGCGCGAACCTGCCCCTCATCGAGTGGACCGTACTTCGGCTCGGAAGGGCTGACCGGCGCCTTGCTCGACCGGCTCACCCATCACGTCCACATCCTCCAGATGAACGGCGACAGCTATCAGCTCGAGCACAGCAAGAAAGCCCGCCAACGCGCCGCGGACCCTCGTCCTGAGCCCGGCCAAGCCAGCGGCCGTGAAAACGGGCTTCCACTCCGTCCGAGCTCGCTCCAAGGGCGTTCCCAGACTCCGCTCCAGCCCGCCTTCACGGCCGCTCTCGCGAACCTCCCCCTGGTCTAGTTTTACGGCGTCAAAGTGATCGAATTCTGCTCCGCCCCTGACAGTTGTACAATACAGGCCGGCGACGGAAGGCCGCTGATAGCCTCCGAGAGACGAGGAAGCCAACTCAGTCTGGGGCTGCGGTGTGAAATAGCTTGTCGATTACGGCGATATCGTTGCGAGCGTTGGTCGACGCAGGGACAACCGAGTTGGTGGATGCCTTCGTGAATTTCGGGATTCCGGTGTCTAAAGAGTCTGACTTTGTCGTCGCGATCACATCGCACTATTTGCTGTCGGACTTGTCGGATCTGAATCGAGATTGCCAGGCTTCGAGGCGATGGTGGATGCCCGTCAAGCCATCTGGGCGTGTGCCGTGGATCGGACCGATATTTGGCCCCGGGAAGACTCCCTGCTGGGAATGCCTAACCCGAGTACTGGCGGAAAACGGTTACGGCATTACCGAAGATGGCGTTACAAAAGAGACTGTGCAACAGTCTAGTCTTCCTCGGCCGGAAGCCTCCAGCACGCCTTCGTACGTTGCGGTCGCGGCAGAATTGGCGGCATCGGAGGTTGCGAAGTTCATGTCGCCAGGGGGAAATTCTCGCTGCGACCAAGCTCTGCTGTCCCTCGACACAGCAACCGCCGGGACGCGCATCCATAAGGTCAGGAGAAGCCCGCTCTGCTCGACTTGCTGGTCGACCGCAGACGGTCACCCTCACGAGACCCACCGAGTCCCGTTGAAGCGTACTCGTAAGGTTTACACTAAAGACGGTGGCCATCGTGTCTGCACTCCGGACCAGACACTCCAGAGAGTCCGGCCCTTGATAAGTCCTATTACTGGGATCATTCCGAACATAACAGTACGAAAGGATGACGGGGGAGAGATCGTGTCTACACGGGCCGTCCTCAACTGCACCGCACCGCTCGGCAAAACAGACAGCCGGTACTCGCGACTCGGTCTGGTGGGTGGGAAAGGCATGACTCCGAGCCAGGCGAAGGCCAGTTGCGCCGGAGAAGCGATCGAACGCTACAGTTCGATGTTTCGGCCGGAAACGTCCCGGGTTCGAAGACGCTTTCAAGATATTGGGGATCGAGCTGTACACCCGAGCCGCCTCCTGCAGTTTAGCGCCGATCAATATCTGAACCGAGACGTATTGAACCGCGCCCATGATCGCCGAAACTGGATTCCTGAGCCTTTTGACGACGCTAAGGCGATCTGGTGGACCGCCGCTTGGTCCGTGTCGGAACAAGAACAACGTCTTCTGCCTGCGGCATGGTGTTATTGGGCATACCCGTATCAGGATGAGAGAAGATACATTTATTCGGACACTAACGGTTGCGCGAGTGGGAACGTCTTGGAGGAAGCGATCCTGCAGGGTCTTTTCGAGGTGGTCGAACGAGATGCAACTGCTATTTGGTGGTACAACAGACTTCGACGCCCGGCCGTCAATTTGGAAAGCTTCGATGAGCCATTTTTCCTCACTTTCACGTCTAAACTAAAGAGCAAAGGAAGGGAACTCTGTGTTCTCGATATAACAAGCGACCTTGGAATCCCAGTCTTTGTTGCGGTTTCATGGACCGCGGAGGCTCGCGGCATCGCACTTGGGCTCGGAGCGCACCTGGAACCGCGGATTGGTATCTCCAGGGCTTTGACTGAACTCACCCAGACACTTGCTAGTGGAGCGTCCCGGAGGAAGTGTCGATGTGGCGGATGCGTCGCTTGGGGTTGGAGTACTTCCAATGGATCGGCTTTGCAGCCTTGGAATAGGCGTTGATGTATCGGCGTAGCTGGCGGGCCAGATCCGCCGTCGAAGTGAAGATGCCGCGGGCGATGACATCCCGCTGAAGCTTGGAAAACCACAGCTCGACTTGGTTGAGCCACGACGAGTAAGTCGGCGTGAAGTGCAACGCCACGTTGGGGTACGAGTCGAGGAAGGTCGCAACCAGCTTGGTCTTGTGTGCCGAGAGGTTGTCGCAAATGATGTGAATCTCGCGACCCGGCTCGACGCCGGCGACGACCTCTTCGAGGAAGTCCACGAACTCGCGACTGGTGTGGCGAGCGGCGGTCTTGCCTTGCACTTCGCCGGTCTTGGTGTTCAGCGCCGCGTAGAGGGACAACGTGCCGTTGCGCTTGTACTCGAAGCCGTGCCGTTCGGCTCGACCCGGCGACAGCGGTAGCACCCGATCGCGGCGATCCAGCGCTTGAATCGCGGTCTTTTCATCGACGCAAAACACCGCCGCATGTTGCGGCGGATCCAGATACAAGCCAATGATGTCCGCCGCCTTGCGCTCGAAGTCTGGGTCATTGGAGGCCATGTAGCGCTCCAACCGATGCGGCTTGAGACCGGCTTCTTGCCACACCCGATGCACCATGGACTTGCTCACTCCGAGATGATCGGCGAGTTTGCGGGTGGACCAGTGTGTGGAGCCGTCGCGCGGTTTGCGGCGGGTGGCGTTGAGGATTCGCGCCCGCAGCTTGGGCGTAAGTTTGGGCGGAGCTTGCCCGGGGCGTTGCGTTTCGAGCCCGTCGAGTCCGGCTTCAAGGAAACGCTTCTTCCAGCGCCAGACCGTCCGCGTTGAGATGTCGAGCTTGTCGGCGATGGCCGCGTGCGACCAGCCTGCGCTCGACAGTAAAAGGATCTTTGCTCGCACCACGAACCCCGCCGGCAGTGATTGCGACCCGCTGATCTCTTCTAACTCCCGGCGTTCACGCTGGTTCAGCACTACCGGCTCGGCTTGAAAGGGCATATATACAAGGCGCCCTCTCAATACAGATAGTTACTCTGGGACGCTCCACTAGCCTCGGCGCACGCGTTGGACCTGCGTCGGGTTCAAGCAACCCAAGTTCCAAGGGCGATCTGCTGTCGTGGGCGGCGCGAGCGAGCCTGGAATCCGAACATTACCTGCGACCTCGACCAGGTCAGCAGGCTTCAGTGAGTGACTACCCTCAGAAGCATAGCGACGACCTTCTAGAAGACATACACACTTGCCTCGCACTACTTCAAGCTCGAAATTTGCAGTTGATCATATTGAATATCACACGCCCTGACATTGGTTTTCCGTCGGTTAAAGTAATAGTTCCGGGCATGCGGCATTTTCGGTGCAGATTCGCACCGGGAAGGCTCTATGACGTACCCGTAAATCAGGGGTGGCTGACAAAACCCAATGCGGAGAGTGACCTGAATCCGGTGCCTTTCGTACTGTGACTCAGGAAGAGCCATGGAGACCCGCTACGTGCTGCGACTGAGCAAGCGATTCGACATCCGTTGTCGGAATTCCGTCCTCGCCGCGCGTGATAAGCGCAACGACAGCCTCGACTTTTCCGGGCCGGGCTTAAGACAGGCCCTTCGTGTCTTGGCCGATCGCAGTGCAACCTTCGCTGACCTTCAAGCGATCGCTACCGCACACGGGGGAAAGGCTGCAGGGAGGGAACTCAAATGGCTCCTGGAACGAGTGATTGTCCGGAAATTGCTCGACGGTGAGCTCTGGTTCGATCAAGAACTGATGGTCGTTTTCCAGCCCGCCGTCGATAGTCAATTGAACGGCGCCGATATCGATCTGCAAGGATGCTGGCGGCTCGGACGTCATTGCTTCTTGCGGTGGGACGGGGACAACGTCGCTTTAGAATCGGCCATGTCCGGCCTTCGGATTCTTATCCGAAATCGGAAAGCCTTAATGTTCCTTTATGCCGTCCAACTGCATGGCGAGTTGGGAAAGATTGTCCAGCAAGGTCTCGGGCTAGATCACGCTCTGACCGATTTACTCCTCACCCTACTGGCTCGTCTGGGATTCGTCGAGAGGGCGGACGCCGAACAGAGTGAGGCAAAGGGAATGTGGGAGTTTCACGATTTACTTTTCCATTTTCGAAGCCGAAGCGGGTACTCGGCGGGGCGTCTTGGTGCCACGTATCGCTTACGGGGGGAGTCGGAACCCCTGCCCGCGATCAAGCCTCCAATGTCCTCGGAGACGATCCAGCTAAAGAAACCGAGTCGTCAGTCGCTCAGCAGACACGACGCCCCGCTGTCGACTGTGATGGCGGGACGAGAATCTCGGAGGGATCCGGCGTCTAACCGACTGCCTGATGCTTGTCTGAGCGAGTTTCTCTATCGTTGTGCAGGAACTGATCGTGTTCGGACCACTGCTGGCCACGAGACGCTTCGGCGGTCATATCCCGGAGCAGGCTCCATTCACGAACTGGAATACTACGTCGCCGTCGACCGTTGTGAACACCTCGAAAAAGGCCTGTACCACTACGACGGGCTACACCACGTGCTGTTTCGCTTGCCAAGCGAACAGCGGGACGTTAGTGCACTGTTGGACCACGCTGCGAAAGCTTGGGGCAAGCCGTCGACGCGGCCCCACGTCCTCGTGATTCTGGCTGCGCGGTTTGGGCGCATAATGTGGAAGTATGAGGGCTTGGCCTACCGTTTAATCCTTTTGGACGCAGGTGTGGCCATGCAAACGATGTATTTGGTGGCAACAGCCATGGGGCTGGGACCGTGCGCTCTGGGGGACGGGGATAGCAAGCTCTTCGCCCGCGCCACCGGTCTTGACCCATTCGTGGAAGGCTCAGTTGCTGAATTCGCGATCAGTGGAGTTCAGCAGTTATGAGTCATCTGGTTTCGGGCTGTTGAGTCGGGGGTCCGTTTCGGGGGCCGCTCTGAAGTGATGTCGGGACGCTCGCTGGGAGAAGGCTGGGAGAAGCAGGTGCGAGGCGAAGTTATTACGCATTTCAAGATCGTCGAGAAAATCGGCGAGGGCGGCATGGGAGTCGTCTATAAGGCTGCTGACATTAAGCTCGAACGAATCGTAGCACTAAAATTCGTAGCGCCCCACTTACTGTTGGATGCGGACGTTCGCAGCCGCTTCAATCGCGAAGCTAAGGCTGCTGCCTCCCTGAGCCAACCCAACATTTGCACCATTTATGAGATCGACGAATCCGATCGTGGCCTCTTTATCGCGATGGAATTCATCGAAGGCGAGAGTCTTGAACGGAAGATCCAGCGGGGTCCGCTGGCCCTAGACGAAGCCTTAGACATCGGCTCGCAGGTAGCCCAGGGGTTGGGAGCTGCTCATCAAAAATGCCTGTCTCATCGGGACATCAAGCCCCAGAATGTCATCGTTACAGCCGACGGGCGGGCTGTGATTCTCGATTTTGGATTGGCTCAGCTCACCGGCTATTCGCGGTTAACGCTTCCGGGCGCCGCGACCGGCACGATAGCCTACATGTCGCCGGAGCAAGCTCAAGGGGAAGGGACCGATCACCGCACGGACATCTGGTCTCTCGGAGCCTTGTTGTACGAGATGATCACTGGGCGACTACCTTTTTTAGGAGACTATCACCAAGCCGTCATCTATTCGATTCTTACGGAGCAACCTCCGCCGATCACTGGCTTACGCACAAATGTTCCACTAAAGCTCGAGTGGGTAGTCAGCAAGTGTCTCGCCAAGCAGCGCATCGACCGCTATAGCAGTTCGGAAGATCTACTGACAGATCTCCGGACGGTGAGACGAGAGTGCGCGGCTGCGGCACGAGGGACGCCGTTGGGTAGTGGTTCGGTACTACAGCCTGCCTCCACTTCGGGTCGAACAGCGCCGCCACAGAGAGCTACGGGCGAACGCGATGTTCGCCTCGAGAACCGTGCGTCGGCGGATCGAGATATCGGAACGAACTCCGAACAACTTGCAAGCCGTAATCGAGGATTCAGTGGAAAGGCATGGGTCTTAGGCGTTTCCCTGGCATTGTGTTTGGCTTTGGCACTTACGACATTTCTCCTTTTGCGCGCACCGCAGCCGGCTCAGGAGCAGCCCCTTCGCCGCTTCTCGATAACTCCGGAAGACCTCTCGCCCGGCGAATACGCCAACAACGTCGCTATTTCTCCGAACGGTCGTTATATCGCCTATTTGACCGGAGTGCCAGCTAGATACGCTATCTGGATCCACGATATCAGCAAGGATATTGACCGGCAGATCCAATCCGTCCGTGACTTTCCTCGTCATTTTTGGTCGTCCGATAGCCGTTTCATTTCATTTCAAGACGACGGTAACTTGAAGGCCTTCTCTGTGGAGACCGGAGAGGTCCGCACAATCTGCAAGGCGCCTCCTCGTTTCGGTGGAGGCACTTGGAGTCCCGACGGCAAGGTTATCGTTTTCGCGGCGCAGCGAGTCCGGGGCAATAGAACCTATTTCAGAATCTCAGCCTACAAACCAGTCACTACAGTTTGGAGTGTGGAGACAGTTTGAGACGGCGAGTGCCTATCAATTGTACGAAGTCGAATCCAGCGGAGGGACCCCACGGCCATTACACGCGCACAACGGACCGGAAGGCCGAAGGGTTATCCTGCAGCCTTCTTTTTTGCCAGTCCCTCGCAGTCGCCGCTTAGTGTTATACGTGGAAGCCACCGACTCTAATCACGGTACGATTGTCTTGAGGGATCTTAGCACCGGCGAAGAGCATAATTTAGGCGCAGGATTCTTTCCGGGATATTCACCAAGCGGTCACATACTCTACCAGCCTACTTTTGACGGGGACAGCATATGGGCAGTCCCTTTTTCTATGGAGAGCCTAACGGTAACCGGCGAGCCCTTCCTCGTTGGTCGACCCGCGCGTTTCCCAACCGTTTCCTCTGGCGGTACGCTCGCCTATTTTGAGAATTCCTGGGAAGGGCATCAGCAGCTTGCATGGCGGGATCGAAACGGGAAAAAAGTGGGCGAGATCGGGCTGCCTCAGCGAAGAATCTCTCTGCCGTCTCTTTCGCCGGATGGACAATTAGTCGGCGTGGAAGGAACCGAAGACGACACTGGCGTGGACGTTTGGCTCCATGACGTGCACCGTCGGATCAAAACCCGCTTAACTCTCGACCCAGCTCGTGATTCGCGCTGTGTTTGGTCGCCGGACGGGAGGCGGATCGTTTTCTGGTCGAACCGTAATGGCGGCATCGATATGTTTATTAAGAACGCCGATGGCAGCGGGGAGGAAGAACCTCTGGTTACGTCTCCGCTGGAGGATTGGCCCGGAACATGGTCACCGGATGGCAAGTGTCTTCTATTTGCCCAGCAAGGTCAACTTCAGTGCTTAGATTGGAACGGTGAAGGGATTCAGACGGGTACGCACACGTATTTGCGGGTGCCGTTCCTGTTCCAGGGTACGCAGTTCTCGCCGAACGGAAACTTCATTGCTTACTCTTCCGTGGAATCAAGTGAGAGTCAAGTGTACGTACGATCTTTTCCGGACGGAACGGCAAAATGGCAGGTTTCGCTAGGTGGCGGACATCAACCTCGCTGGAGCCGTGATGGGAAGGAGATCTTCTACGTCCGGGGCCAAACCCTGTTCAGCGTTCCAGTTCGGACTGAGCCCAGCCTTTCCGTCGGTCGGCCGTCCGAATTGTTTTCAGACAGAGGTCTGGAGTGGCCTTACCCGCAGCCTACATATGACGTTTCTCTAGATGGACAAAAGTTTGTCACAATCGAAACCCTTGGGAGGGTTGACAGGCCACATATTCGAGTTACGCAAAATTGGTTTGAGGCGTTCCGCGCGGTCCGGTAAGCCAGCGTGAGATAGGCGCTCCATGATAAGTCAGTTTCAGAACAGACCGGTCTCACCAATTGCGCCATCACTTGAAATCTCTCGCAGTCCAAGGGCGGGAACAGATTACGCCGCCTTTCGATACGGCTCGTCCCCCGCCAGTAAGGCCCAGACGATCCGTGCATTCTTGTTGGCGACCGCGACGCACGCCTTCGGCGTTCCGAGTTGCGCCTGCGTGTCCGCGATCCATCGGCTGCGAGCGTCCGTCTTGCCTTTCGCCCGATACACGGCCGATCGCGCGCCGTGAATCAACAACGTCCTCAGATACGGATCTCCGCGCTTGCTGATACCCGACAGTAAGACCTAGAAGACTTCGCCAATCCTACTCGGCTGTTCCACAACCACGTGCTTTTGGATCACAGAACCGGGATACGGCTAGGCGCTTCTTCTGGCGCTGTTGGTAGCCCTCATGCTGTGTCGTCCTTCCGTCCGTCCGTCGATGCGGCTGCGTCTGCCGCTCCTGTTCTGCGCAACGTGCGGCGTCAGGCCCAACTCACGCAAGTGCGCGACGAAGTCCCGCGCATCGCAAAGCTCGACGAGGCTGGCATCATCCATGAGGAACAAGCGTTGAGGCAGGCTTCCGGGCGGGCGTTCCACAACACGTCGCCGTTACACTTCGCGACCTTCGCAGTCAATCCGGCGCCATCTCGTCAATACCGCAATACGCGACTGACTTTTATGAAGACCTGACGTCCCGTCGAGGTCGTGGGGGAGCTGCTCAGGCCGCGTCGGATCGGGTCGAGCGGATCGATGTAAAGGTTGTCGTATCGATCGGTGTAGCCGAGGTAGAGCGCGGTTCCCGGCGTCGCGAGGTATTCGAGGAGGACGTCGCCGCTCAGTCGCTTGAAGTCATACTGCGAAATCAGTCGCGAGTTGGGAAGGACGGCGAAGTAGTCCGCGATGAAGCGCAGAGACCAGCGTCGGGTGAACTGGTAATTGATCTTGTTGCGAACGACGTGATTCGTATAGACCGCGCCGTTCTGGCCGGTCTGCGCCGCGACGACGGCTTCCGGGCGGCCGAGCCAGCCATAGATGTAGGTTCCGTCCCAGCGCAGTCGCGTGGAGGGGCGCAGCGTGACGGTGAACGAGGCGTCCTGAGCGTCGGCCAGGAACGCCGACAGGCCCGGCCCCGGCGAGTAGTTGACGCCCGTGCCGTACCCGAACTGGCCGTAGACCGCCAGCCATTTGGTGAAGCCGCTGAACAGCGATACGGAACTGCGTTCCCTGCGGAAGCCGCGCTCGAAGTATTCGTAGGCTTCCGAGCGGCCAAGCGTCAGAGTCGTATTGCGTTTGAACTGGAAATCAAAGCCGCCTTCGACGTACCAGTCCTGGAGACGACCTTCGTGGTCGTAGTTGACCAAAGCCGTCGCGGAGGGGCCAAAGCTTTGCAGGGCGCCTGTCTCGGGCCACCAGCGATAACTGAGGTATTGGCTGCCGGTGCGCAGGTCGGTTCGTTTCAGGAAGCCGACGTCGGTGCGGAAATCGGGGCTCAGATCGGTGTATCCGGCCGTGTAGACGACGCCGCGTCCGGCGCGGGTCAAGCTTGCGTCGAAGGCGGCCCCGACCCGGTCGGTTTCGCCGTCTCGAGAGGTGAGGCTCTGAGCGGCCTGCCCCGATAGGAACCACTTCGAAGACAGTTGCACTCGCCCGTCCATGGCGACGACGTGATTCGAACCGCCGTTCCAGTTATGCGTCGTGAACAAGCCGCCGAGTCGCGTCGATCCGCCGAATTCTCGCTGCAAGCGCACCACGCCGACTTGCGCGTGGCCGTCGACAAGCTCGGAGCGGCCGCCCTGCTGGAGAATCGGCGAGCGGTCGTCGGCCGCCAGTGCGCCAACCGCCCAACCGCCGACCTTCCCGGTGACGCGGACGCCGCCGGTCGGATCGACGATGCGCCGCGAGAAGAACAGATTGATCGGCGTCTCGAAGTAGTTAGCGTTCTCGGTGAAGAAAGGCCGCTTGTCCGGATATACGACCTCGAACCGTTGGTTGACCGTTGCTTGCGGATCATCCGACTCGACTTGACTGAAGTCCGGGTTGATCGTGGCGTCCACAGTCAGCGCATCCTTGATGACGAACTTGGTGTCGAGGCCGGCGCGAAACGTCGTCGTGGCGTGATAAGGCTCCGAGCCGGAATCCGCGAGCAAGCGTGTTGCGGCGCCCGAGACATACGGTATGAGTTGGATGTTGCGGCCGTGGGACACTTCGGAGATGCCGTAGGCTGTCGCAAACTGCGGGACGAACGCCTGCTCGCGATTGGTGATATAGGGCCAGTAGGCGTCTTCGTTGTTGCGAATGATGTGCCGGCGCAGGGCGATTCCCCAACTTTGTTCGGCGCCGCCGGCAAATCTCAAACTCTTGAACGGAATCGTGATGAGAACGACATAGCCGTCAGCGGTCAGAACGCCTTCGGATTGCCATATAGTGTCGAAATTGGCGTCTTCCTCGTTGACTCCCTCATACTTGACGGCGTCCCGTTGAACGCCGAGGGGGTTCGCGGTGAACGAGTAAGCGCGCTGGCTGTCGTGGAAGGTGTCGAGATAGACCGCCACCAGGTCCTCGCCGCGCACTTGCTCGCGCTTGGCGAGATGCGCGCGGATCGCTTTGGGGTCGTCTTTACAGACGAATGCGACGTAGAGGGACGTATCGTCGAATCCCAGATAGGCCCTCGTCTCCTCAGACGCGGGCGCGCCGTCCAGCGGGATGCGCTGCCGAAAGGCGCCGACCTGGGCGAACCCGCCGTATGCGCCCGAAGCGAAGTCCTGAATCGAGGGAACGTCGGAGATCCGCGGAATCCGGACCGAATGCTCTCGGGCGATGATGACCGCTGGGGCTAGGGTGCGGTCGATATCCGACGCGCTCGCAAGCACGACCGGCGACGGAACGTCGGCCGCCCGCGCAACCGGCACTCGCGATGGCCCGTTGGGTTTGTCGGCCTCGCCGTACCCTCGGTGATAGACGAGCGCCGCCGAGCCCCCTGATACCCGGATCAGCTCCAGATTGCGGTACGCCTGCGACGGATAAGTCGCCAGTTCTCGCTGAGCCTCCGGCACAACGTTCGACTGCGGCTGAGCCCACGACGCGAGGCACGCCAGCATAGCCGCCGCGACCGTTCGCAGGAGCCATAAGCTGCGTCTTGCGGTAAGGCTTCGACTCGGCATCGGTTTCCCCCCTGACATTTGCTTTCGTCGTTCAACGCGCCGGCTAAGACAATCCGCGGTCGAGGAGGGATCCGAGGACGGTCTCGGCCTTGAAATACTCTTGGGCGACCTCCCCGGCCGCCCGACACGCCATCGGATAGTTGGACTCGATGCTGTCGATCGCGGCGCAGACGTCGTCGAGATTGCTGAATCCAAATAGTCCTTCGCCGGTCGGCAGGTATTTGCTGAATCCGGTTTCTTGCGTAATCACGGGCCGCCCCGCCGCCAGGTAGCATGCGCTGCGGTCGCTGAACCAGCCGGTCTTCGGTCTTACATACTGATCGCGGGCGATCGTAAATTCGCCGTGAGACCCCACGATGTAATCACGGTAGGAATCGCAATTTTTGGAGGCCGTTAGAGCATCGCCCAATTTCCATCCGTGACGATGTGACGAGGTCCGCGATATCTTGATCGACCGTCATCGCCAACTCTAATTGCGCGGCGGTTTTTGACGGCAACGTCAAGTATTTGGTGAACTCTCGATCTTTCGTCCAATAGTAGGTATCGCCCTCATAGACGACATCCTTTCCTTTGTTCTTCCACGTTGTAATCGTCCGATATCTTTCCCCAGCTGCGGACGGCGGCGCGCTCCAAAGCTCGGTGGAGACCGGTTGCCTGGTAGGAAGCCACTTGCGGCCGTTCACGCGGGACCGTGCAATCGTCGGCCCCAAGGTTTTCGCCGAAGCTGAACAGAACGTCATGCGCATCCAATTGCTGCACGGTCTTCGGGTCGCCTTGGGCGTCCCTGGCTTGCGCGGCGAACGGATCCGATTCGATATAGATGAGCCGCTTGATGAGTCGGTGATCGTCCCGAATCACTTGACCGCCGGTCACGTTCAGAAGCGCGTCGGCTTCGCGGTAATGCCGCAGCACCTCTTGTCCGGTCATGCCGAACCATTGGCCGGTCTCGCCCGTCAGCGCCCAGCGGTCTTGGAAGCCGAAGCGTTCCAGAGCGGGAAGGACCCGGCGTATGTTATTCGATGGATCCGGGTTGAGGTCGTGTATTGACGGATCATATACGGCGCGAAAGCCGTCCTCAATATAGTAGACGTCAAATCCGAGATTCCGAAGAGCCAGCAAGTAATGCAGGAATTGATACGCGACGCCTGCAAGCGGGTACCAAAACAGTATTCCCGAAACGATTATCTTGCCCTTTGGCGCGGTTCTATTCATTTGAAGCGTCGTTCCTCCCCTCCGCCTTGCGGCAGGCGGTATGTATCTGCGTTGCAATCGACTTGTAGCGGTCGCACCGGCCGACTACTCGCGCCGGATTTCCCGCGACGATCGCATAGTCGGGGACTGCAAAGTTGACAACGGCGCCCGCTCCGACAATCGCCCCTTCGCCGATGGACGCTCGACCGTAGATCAACGCTCTTGCGCCGATCCAGGAGTTCGTCCCTATCACCAATGGAGAAAGGTCGGCGGCGACATCCCGCTCCGGGCGCGGGTATTGCGTGTCGGCTATTACCACTTCGTGCGCGATCAGAGCGTAATCGCGAATGAGCACTCTGCGATTCGTGTTGATAATCGCGCCGACGACGGAACAGTAATCGCCGATCAGCACCTCGCCCGAAGGGCCGAGCTCGAAATACGTTCGGTTGTATATCCCGCTATGGCGACCGACTCGCAGCGGGCTCGGTCGCTCGCTTCGATTGTGCAGAAACGCATAGGAACTGTGAAGCCAACTCCCTTCGCCGATTTCCACTCCGTCCGGCAGGGGCTGCGAAAACCACTCGTGCTCTAGATAGCGGGCACTCATATATCGACCTCCGTATGCTCGTCCAGCGCCATCTTTGAGCTAGCCTGGCGCGCAGAGCGGGCCGAGCCGGTGAATCGGTATATCGTCGCGTCATCACAGCGCCGAACCACGCTGCTGTTAGAGTCGATCCACAACCGAAAATCTCTCCACTCTTCGACCTGCCACTTAGACGGCCAGGCCAACACGAAGAACTCCGCGCCTTCCTTTACCATTGTGCCCAGCTCCTCGATGGCATGCGCGCCGCTATGGGGCGCTCCTCCATATTGGCCGTCTATTTCAAGAAAGCTGATCGGCTTACGAAGAGGCGTTATGTCGCCAAGAGCAGCGCTATCATTGAGGACAAACTTAGACGTCCTCGGCACATGGTCTTCTATAAGGCGAGCCACGGTGAGTGTTCGCCGAAACAGCCATTGTTCCTTCTCGCACGGCCGCTCGATCCCGTAGGGCGGCCCGCTTGTCGTCTCTGAAAAGCCCGACGAAATGGCCGGAGCGACGCCAAAGTCTTGACGCACTCGCTCGACCGCATCTGTAAGTTGTTCGAGTCGGCCCTCAAATACCGAACTGTCGGAGAGCTGCGTCTCGGCGTCAAGCCGAGACTGCTCGCGCAAGAAGTCAGCTAAGAGGGACGGCTCCGATTCCCAATCGTTGTGAAAACGCCGCGGATGGTATTTGAGATTTAGCGAGGAGCCCCAGTCCAGCCACTTCTCTTCGCTGATTCCTGCATGTAGCGAGACCGGAATCCAGGGACGCCTCAGGCTATCCGCAACGATCGCCCCATGCAAAGCCTCTGTAATCAAGAATCGAGCGGAGTGCAGCTTTTCGATAAAGCGGGCTAATCCGAGTTCGGGGTCGACATAGATGATGTCAAGGTCAGCACAAAGTCCAGCAAGGTCGATTCCGAGAACTTGGGCGCGTATTCTCGTTATGATGTGCGGCATGAACGCGGGTTGGGAAGCCTTTGGCCGGCCTACCGGTTCTACAAAATGTCGAATAAGCGCCGCTGCGTCTGTTGTCGCGTATTCCGGGGAGAGGCCAAGGCGCTCGGCCGTCCTAGGTCCTCGGACGCAGTAGATCTTCCAGGTATCGTCCAGATGCGGCGGATGACCGTACCCGATGCCCGTTCCGCAGACAACTTTTGGGACCGAGACGCTGGAGTTAGGAGCGGAAATACTGGAGCCGATTCCCCAAAAGCAGCCTTCGATGTTGGATCGGTAACCCACGAGGCCAGGCAGCAGTCTAGGCCAGATCAAGAAATTCAGATCGTCGCCTAGGTTGCCGAACGGCTTGTCGCCAAACATTCCCTGCATCGTCTATTTACGCTCCTGTTGCGATCCGTTGCGCGGGTCAGCCCGCTATCCGGCCCGAGGGCAGCGCTGGGTTTCCGGCTGCAATCGTCTGTGGCGGAACGTCTTTGGTGACGACCGCCCCCGCTTCGACTCTCGCGCCGCGCCCAATGGTGACGCCCTTGAGGATGATGGCGCCGATCCCAATCCAAGCGTCATCTTCAACGCTGATGGGCGCGGCGATGATGGCGGGTCTTCCGCTTTGATCGCCGGACGGCGCGTTGGCGATAGCGTCGGCTCTTCGCAGATCCGGATCTATAGGGTGAAAATCGGAATCAGCGATTGTGACGTTGTAGGAGATGACTACTCGCTTTCCGATACGAATGGATTGTTGGCACATGAAGACCGCCCCGACTAGAACGGAGTCATCGCCGACTTCGACGTAACCGCTAGGCTCAACGTTAAAGACGGTCCACGTGTAAACTTTGACTCCGTCGCCGATCACGAGGCCCGGGTTCAATGTGCTGCGATAGCGATCGAAGCTGGCCTTGCGCTCCAGAAAGCAATCGTTTCCGAGGCGGATATTGTCGGACAACTCGCCATAGTCCCAGGAGCCCAAAAACTCTTCAAACTGAGATGCGCTACTCATAGCTGTGAGAGGCGGGTTCGAGGGCCCCCGCATTCTGCTTCCGATGAAGATTCGCGTACCGGCCCTGTCGCTCCATCAGGCCCTGATGCGAGCCTGACTCGATCAAGCGGCCGTCCTCGAGGACGAAGATGGTGTCGGAGTGGCGGATGGTCGATAAGCGATGCGCGATCGTGACCGTCGTCCGGCCCTGCATCAAACGCGTGAGGGCATCGACGAGCTGCATTTCGGTTTCCGTATCGAGGGCGCTGGTGGGTTCGTCCAGGATGAGGATCGGAGCATCCTTGAGGAAAGCCCTCGCGATCGAGATCCGTTGGCGTTGTCCGCCGGAAAGGAACACGCCGCGTTCGCCGACCAGCGTGTCGTAGCCTTCCGGCAGGTCCTGAATAAAATCGTGAGCGCCGGCGGCCTTTGCGGCCTCGACGATCGTGTCGAAGCCGGCGTCCGTCCTCCCGTAGGCGATGTTCTCTCGCACGCTTGCCGAGAACAACAGGGGGTCCTGCAGCACGATCGCGATGTTTTGGCGCAGCGACTCGAGCTTGATGTCACGCAGGTCGACGCCGTCGAGCAGAATTCGCCCGGCGGTAGGGTCGTAGAAACGGACGATGAGGCTGGCGAGGGTCGACTTACCGACGCCCGACGGGCCCACGAGAGCGATCTTGGCTCCCGCGGAGGCCTCGAAATTCAGCCCCGAGAGCACCGGGCGTTCCTCCTTGTATCCGAAGTTGACGTTTTCAAAGCGCAGCCGCCCGGCGGGACGCTGCGTGAGCGCGGCGGCGCCCGGCCGATCCGTTATGTCGGGTTGCCGGTCGAGAATGTCGAACACGCGTTTCGCTCCCGCCGACGCCGCCTGGATCGAACCGGCGATATTCGCGAAGGTCTCGACCGGCTTGTAGAGCATCGCGACGTACGACACCATCAGCACGACATCGCCCGCCGTCATCGCGCCGCTCAACACGCGGGCGGAGGCGAGCCAGAGGACTCCCGCGGTTCCGCCGGCCAAGATCAGCCCGACCCCGGCGCTCAAGGCGGTTTGGAACATGGTGAGCCGGAGGTTGGCCTCGACGCTCTGAGCGGCGTGCCGCTCGAAGCGCCGGCTCTCGCGGTCTTCGCCCCCGAACGCTTGCACGACGCGAATCCCGGAGAGAGCCTCCTGCACGCGCGAGGTGACTTCGCTTTCCTTCTCATGCACCGCGATCGAGCGCAGCCTGACCGCCCCGTCGACGCCCCGGATAACGACGATCAAGGGGACGGCTACGGCCAGGGCGACGAGTGTGAGCAACCAATCGCGCGACATCATCACGACGACGATTCCGAGCAGCGTCGCCGAAGAGCTCAGAACTTGACTGAACGCCGTATTGAAGACGGACTGCACGCTGAAGGTGTCCCAGGCGACGCGATAGATGGAGTCGCCGACCGGATTTGAATCGTGAAAAGCCAGCGATAGCCTCTGAACGTGGTCGAAAACCGCTCGACGGAGGCGAAAAACCATGCGGAGGCCGACTCCGACGAGGATGTGAGTGTTGGCCATCTGCACCAGGCCGCCCGCCAAGCGCAGAGCGACGACGCCGATACACAGAACGGCCAATAGTCCGTAGGCGGAGTCGCCCAAGAGTTGGGAGAAGGGCTCGGCCAGCGGACGCAAGACGGCTGGCGTCGATTGATCTCCCAAAACGGAGTCGACCACGATCTTGAGCGGCCAAGGCTCGAGCAGCGAAAGCGCCGACGCCGAAAGGAGGGTGAACGCCCCAAGCGCCATGGCGCCGCGTTCGCCGACCGAGTACTGTCGAAGCAGGCGCAGGGCGAGAGCGATCGAGCTTTTTTCCCGGTCGCGCCTCTTGGCGAGCTTCCTGAGGTTGTCAGGATTCATCGCCGACCTCCGCTTGCTCGCCGGCGTCTAGCGCGTCTGCCGCCGCACACGAGGCGCTGGTTCTGGCGTCGTTCTCTTCTTCGGCGCGCAGGTCGCTGATTGCCGAGCGCAACGAACCGATCGAACAGCCAACCTCGGCGATGGTCCGAGCCGCGCAAAGCAGCGCAATCGACCCCAGGATCGCAGCAGCGGGAGCCGCTTCGCACCAGGCTGCGGCGAGCGCCGACGCCACGAACAAAGCCGGCACGAATCTCGCCGCCCAACTCGTCCGCGGCGTGAGGCGGAAGCGTGCGAGCTGCTTGCCGCCGGCGTGCTCTTCGATCATTAGAAGCAGCTCGGCCGAACCAAACACGCCTGCAGCCGTCGCGAGGTCCCAAGAGTCGTAGTCGTTGCCGACTTTCACGCGAAGGCCGCGGTCAGCCAGAAGTCCGCGAAGTTTGTCCAAACGCGCTTCGCCCGCCTTCCATTCCTCGCTCCAGATCGTTTCCTCGCGGCCGAAAGGAGCCGCGAACGGCAGTCCGGGCCGCCAACGCCAGGGACTCAAGCCGTACTCGAGGCGACCGTAAAGCCGCGCCATCGGCTGGAGCGCGTGAAGCAGTCCCGTGAGGGCGTGAGCTTGTAGCAGCCCCCAAGTACGCGACTGCATGCGCGGTGGAAAATGCGCCCTCCGCGCCGCCGCCGCAGCTTGCAAGACAGGTCCCGCCGTCGCGGCGGCAAGGAGCGCCCACGCCGCAAACAACGGACGCCAAACAAAGCCCAGCGCTCCTAACGACGCCAGTGCCAAGTTGACGAGATACCATTCCGGCATGAGCGTCAAGTAGGACACGACGCTCGGAGCGGAAGGGTAGACGGATTGAAACGGCGAGCTGCCCCAGACGCCTTGATAGACTCGCTGCCTCGGGGCTCCGATCGGGACGGTGTGTCCGCCTCCGTAGACGCGGCCGGCCCATTTGGCGTGGCCCAGGATGTTGTACTTCTGCGGCCACTTCCGCTCGAGCATCGCTTCCGCGGCGCCGTAGTTGCGCTGCTGTTTCAAGTACCCGCGGACTGTGGCGCGCCGATGGTGCCAAACCATCGCGGCCGCGTGAAATCCGATGGTCAAGCCGGCTTGTTCGAGCCGCCAGCAGACATCGACGTCATCGCCGGCGATTCGAAAGCGCGTGTCGAATCCGCCGATACGGAGCAATTCTTCCCGCCGAAACGCCATGTTGCAGCCGGGGATGTGCTCCGCGACCTGATCGCCGATCAGGACATGGTTGGCGTTGCCGGGTGAGTTGGCGACGCATTGCGGCGTCCAGCCGTCCTGTAACGGTTGGATGTTGGGGCCGCCCACGGCGGCGTGATCGGTGCTGTCGAACACGTGGGCGATGTAGTGCAGCCAATGCTTGTCGGGACATGCGTCATCGTCGATATACGCCACAATCTCGCCGTCCGCCGCGTGCAGCCCGATGTTCCGGGCCGCGCTCAGGCCGCGATTGAGACCCGCCAGCACGCGCACTCCGTAACCTCTGGCAAGGGCGACGCTGCCGTCGCTCGACCCGTCGCTGACGACGATGATTTCGTAGTCGGGATACTCGAGGCGGAACAGCCCTTCCAGCGTTTCTTCAAGAGTTTTTCTGCCGTTGAAAGTGCAGACGACGACGGAGACTCTCGGCCAACGCCGATCCCGGCGGAACGGCGTGTCCTGAAGCGCCCGCTGCACGCTCGCCAAGGCGGGCTTGGGATTTCGTTCGCGGTCGACGAGACCAAAATCCCAATCTTCGACGTCGAAGCCGCCGCGATGCCACTCATCGGTCCACGCGAACACGAAGACTCCTGCGGCGCCAGCGTCGAAAACGGCTTTGAGTTGCCACGTCAGCGTCGAGGCTTGCTTGTCGACCCCGTTTCGCAGACTGTCAAGACCGATCTCGGCCATCACCAACGGCTTTTCGCCCGCCAGGTTCTGCAGTCGCGCGAGATAGCGCTCGAGCTTCGCGCGTTCTTCCAGGTAGACGTTGAAGCAAAAGAAATCCGCGAAAGGCAGCTCGAGATACTCAGTCGTCGGGAAGTTTACATAGGCGACTAATGCTTCAGGGTCTTCTTCTTTGACGGTCTCATAGAGACTCTTCAGAAACCCCTCGACCCGCTCTTTCCCTAACCAACGTACTACCGTCGCCGGTACCTCGTTCCCAATCGTGAAACACAGGATTGCCGGGTGCCCGGCCAACTGGCGCACGTGGCTTCGGATGCGGTCTCGAATGCGGTCCGCTTGGCTTCGCGTTCTCAAAAAGTCAACGTGCTGTTCCCAGGGAAGCCCCACCATGACTCGTAGGCCGCAGCGGGCGGCCGTGTCGAGCAACCACATTGGCGCGGGAGTATAGGTTCGCACCGCATTGAACCCGGCGGACGACATGGCGACCAAGTCACGCTCGACCTGCTCTCGCGAAGGGAACTGAACGCCGTCCGCGGCGGGCCGGAAGGTGCCGTAGGTGACGCCCTTGATGAAAAGCTTTTCATCGCCGACGAATAGGAACTTGCCCGCCGCCCGCGGTCGATCTAACGGGACCAAAGGCTGCGGCTCCACGCGACTCAGGGCCGTTGACGCTGACACTTCAAACTGCATTTTTAGGCGTGAGCCCCAACTTGGCTGGCGGAGGCGGGATGGCCCGAATCCATCGGTCGGTGCTGCGGGGAGCCCAATTTTATGAGGGCCAGAACGCCGAGCAATGTCCGGTCGCCGTCTTGGATGGGCGTGCAATAGAAATCGATCGAGCGCGAGGCGCCCCGCGTGTCGAGCAGGAACGTCCGTCCATGCGATGCCGCCTCCGCCCCGAGGAAAGCGGTTTTGAGGCATTCTCCGGCTCCTCCGGAAGTTAGGGAAGCCAGTACATCGGCGAGCGGCAGTCCTATCGCCTGGGATCGCGGGATACCCGTGAACTTGGCCAAGGCGGGATTCCACTCGACGACGATTCGCTCCGGATCGAGCATCAGAATACCGTCGGGAGACGCGTCGAGAATTCGACGATTCGTCGTCGAATGGATCTGTAGCGCCCTGCGGTAGCGATTGAGTCGTCGGTCACGCCGCCGCCACAGCGAGAACGCCGTAACGCAGAAGGCGACGGCCGCGACCTTCCATAAGCCTTCGAGATGGACGGTTCGGTGGAACAAGGATTCGGTCCAGCGAGGGTCGAACGAGGCGACCGTAGCGAGACCGACGCTTGCCAGGGCGGCGGAGCAAGTGAGGATTTTGGCTCTCCGTGACGGGGCGAGACCAATTTCATCTGGGGATGTGTGCATGTACTTCTTCTTCCAAATTGTTTCTTGCCTCAGATCGCGCCACACCTTTGCCCACGTGCTCGGACGCGGATTCCGATAGATCTCAGATCGATGCGACGCGTCGCTCCGGCGGTCGACAGTCGCACGATTGCTCGGATGAACGAGGCGACCAAAGACGAGAGCGGTCGTTGATTTCGACGCATCCCGTCATGACGATTCGTTCATTTCCGACAGCCATTCCGTAGCCCCTCCCCGGGCCGCGGTTCTGTTCTTTGGGGCGCCGGCTAGCTCTGTTTCGCCTTTCGCCGCGAGCGTCTCGGCTGCGCGAACGCTGGCGCGATCCCTTAGGGAGATGCGCGCTCCGGCCTCGCTCGGGCTGAAACAAGGGCGTCTCATGCAACTGAAGCTATCTCCGTGCAACCAGCCTGTACAGGTCCAGGTTGCAATTCGGTACTGACGTTGGTCCCGGGTGGAGTTTTAGGTTCAGTACCGCTAGGCGGACCGTAGGCAACCCCTAGGACTAACGCGCTATCGCTTCAGGTCCGACCGGGAAGTAGGCCGGACATTCGGGTTGCAGGCCGCTGGCGGGCGACTAGGATCGCGAACACTTTAGTCATATCACATCGTCAGGTGACGCGGAGCTAGGGAGGGTCAGGTGCGGCGGGCGAAAAACCCCACACTACAGCGCAGATCGACGCACAGATCCGGAAATCGGCGCGGCCAGGCTCAGCTTCCCCCGATCGCCCGCCCGCCTTGTGCCGGCACACGCAAGCGGCGAAGGTCGCAGGTCCCGGTTCGTTGGAATCATATTGCAATTTAGTCCCTTTCCTCCGGGCTTCCGGCGGACCACATTAACCCCAGCAAGATCGAGGCGGATCTCCCCAGTTTCAGACCGACACCCTTGATCTCACCGACGTCGCACATGTCAATGTCCTTTCGGGAGCAGAAGGACAGGACACGCGAATCTGCGCCAAGGATCGACTCATTAAGGATTGGCACTCGAACCTCACGATTGCCTCAGGACACCGAGGAGTGCAACATCGGCTTAAGCCGCCGGCTTCACGAGTTTCTGGGAGTTGCTTAGTCGCTGCTCGCAGGGGGCGGCGCTGACACGCAATGGACGGTCCAAGCCTGCAACTGTCAGCCTCAGGGTCTCCGTTCCGCCAAGACCGTTTGCTTCGATCGACCTGAGAATTCGGCGCGAACCGTGCTTTAGGGACGTAAAAAACGGTCTCCGCCGAGTTCTCTTGCGTTCCGAACACCCGACGTCACACCTACGCCCACGACAAGCGGGGCAGCGGTAATCGGGGCGGCGAGTTTGGAGAGCGGACTCGGAAACGAGCGAGGCTCCAGCCTCAAATGGACGCAACCCCTCGCCGGATTCGCGGCCGTCCCAGCTGCCCAAGGTCTTCCTAGCCTTTGTTGCAACGAGAGCGAGTCGAAGGAAATCCAGGAGGGATAGGGTTACGATTCGCCTGGACACCTTGGACATCCGGCACGTTGGATCAGGATGCTCGTCATGTCGTCCTCCATCTGTTTCTGCCGCGACCGCCGCGGCCTCCGTGACGCAGACGAGCCCAGCGCGTTCGGCGGGCGGCGCCGCAGGACGAAACGCAAGAGTTGGAGCCGTTAGGCTTGCCGCCCGCAGGCGAACCGATGGCAGGATGCAGGGTAGAAGGACGCTAGGACGTGGGAGAGCGGAGGGAAACGGGGGGCACGCCGCAACGTCGTCGTGAGGGTTGAGATTGCGCCGACGCTGGAAGCGAAAGCTTTCCTTTGAGTGGGTTGCTGCCGCGATGCGGACTTATCGGAATCTACTCGGCGAGGCCTTTGGGAGACTGGGATTCCGGCGGTTTCCACTGTTCCCGATCCCGGAACTCTTCGTACCAGTTCTGGACGATGCGGATCTTCGGAGGGTCCGGCTCGCTCTGCTCGGTGGAGGTGACGGGCGAGACGGTTAGGAATCGCCGGCTGTCGGCGGAGACAGCGCGTGATCGGTTATCACTTTTTTCGGCCGCGTAGCTGCTGAAACAGAGCTGTTTCGCGAGCCGCGTCGGCCGGGCGCCCGAGTTTGCGGTATATCTGTGCCAATTGAAAATGCGCCGTCTCCGCGAGGTCCGAGGTCTGCTCGAGCTCAAGCACCCGCTCGAAGAGTTCCTGCGCAGCACGCAGTTCTCCCGCGGTTGACATTGCCTTGCCCAGCTCGAGCAGGGTTTCCGGCATGCCGGCACGGAGGGCGTCTGCCCGCTTCAGCTCAGTGATCGCCTCCGCCACGCGTCCCTGGTTTAGCAGCACGGATCCAAGCATGAAGGCCGCAGCCGCCGATCCCGGCGCCAGTTGCGCTTCGGCGCGAAATTCCGCCTCCGCAGTCTCGTAATTGCCGGCCTCTAGGAAGAGCTGACCGATGGAGTAGTGGATGCCCCTTAGGTCCGGCCTGGCGGCCAGCGCCGCTCGGAAGTTTTTCTCCGCCGCGTCCCGGTTGCCGGTGGCGGCCATCGCCTCGCCCAGTATCTGGAGGAACCGCGGCGAATCGGGGTAGCGCTCCTTCAGACCATCGAAGGCCTGCTTCGACAGCCGGCCGTACGCCTCGCTCAGATAGTAGAGCAGATCAGGATCGTCCGGCCGCTTCTGTAACGCTGCTTCCAAGCGGTCCACCGCATCCCGATCGCGGCCAGCCTCGAGGAGTGCGACACCCAGGAGGTCATTCACCTGCGCCTTCTCCAGATGCGGGATGGCATCTTCAGCGAAGCCCTGCGCGAGCAGCGCTGCCCCGAGTAAGGAATGGGCGCCGGGAAGGTCAGAATTCAGCTCCAGGGCTCGGCGCAAGCTTGGTATTGCCGCCGCGTAGTCCTGCCTTTCGAAATAGACGGCCCCGAGGTTCATGTGGGAGGCGGCCAATGTGGGAGCCAGGTCGACGACCCGCTGAAACTCGCGAGCGGCGGTATCCAGATCCCCAGCCGACTTTGCTTTCAGGCCTAAGTCGACATGTTGGCGCAATTCGGATGTTACTTGAAACGCTATCAGAATCCAGACCAGTAGGCCACTCATTCCGGCTCCTTCACCGTCAGGATTTGGTCCGCAGGGACGGAATCAAGTACCTGACGGGCGCCGCTGGGCCATAGAATCTCGATCGTGGCATTCGTGTCTGAGCCTAGTCCGAAATGGATGCGGCGGTCGCTCGCTGAGAGATAGCTGCCCGCGGTGGTCGCATAAACCCACCGCCTGCCGATGCGTACTCTAGCACCCATGCCATCGCGATTGCTTCGCGTGCCGGTGAGCTTGAGTATCAGCCAGTGGTTACCTGCAGGACGGCCCATCAGGATGATCGGATGTCCACCCAGCACGGAAACCACGGCGTCGACCGAGCCGTCGTTGTTCAGGTCCCCGAAGGCAACGCCGCGTCCTGCCACCGCAGGCAGCCCAAGATCTACCTTTTCAAACTTGCCGCCGGAATTACGGAAGAGCGCGGGAGGCTCCAGATACCGAAGGCCTGAACGGATCCGCTCCACGTTGTCAAGAACATGGCTGCGCGACGCGAAAAGATCCTTCCAGCCGTCGTTGTCGAAATCGTACAGGCCGAGACCCCAGCCCGAGCTCTGCACGGAAAGTCCGGCGATTCCGCTGGTCAGACTCGCATAAGAGAACTGTCCGCCGCCATCGTTGTGATACAGCGCCCATTTCTCCAGAGCGAGGTTCGTCACCAGGAGGTCCGGAAGCCCGTCATCGTCATAGTCTGCGAAGGCAGCGCCCATCCCGGAAAAGCTCTTGCCGTCGCCGGATAACGCCACGCCCGCTTCGAACCCCCGCTCGTCGAATGTGCCGTTCTTGTTGTTGTGGAACAGGAACTGCTCCATCATGTCGTTGGCGACGAAGATATCCGGAAAGCCGTCGCCGTCATAGTCATTGAAAGCGACACCCATGCCGTTTCCTACCGCCTTCCCGATGCCGGAGGATTGGCTGGCGTCGCGGAACTTTCCCTTGCCCTCGTTGTGGAACAGCACGCTCGGGAGACCTGGATATTTGTCAGGCCGGCAGTACGAGAGGAACGGCGTGCCGCACAGGACGTTTCGTCCCAAGTCGTAGTCGAGGTAGCGCGCCACAAACAGATCCAACCGCCCGTCGTTGTCGTAATCGAGGAACCCGGCCGAGACTGACCAGCCGGCCGCGGCGACGCCCGCCGCTGCTGTCACGTCGGCAAACGTCCCGTCGCCGTTGTTCCGATACAGTATGTTGGATCCGTAATTCGCGACGTAGAGGTCTGGAAGTCCGTCATTGTCGTAATCGCCAACCGCCACTCCCATGCCGTAGGCGTTGCCCGCCTTCGAGAGGCCTGCCGCGGCAGTGACGTCAGAGAAGCTGCCATCCTGGTTTTGGCGGTACAGGCGATTCCAATAGGCCGGATCCTGCCGCGCATAGTCAGCGGGAAGCTTCTGCGGATCGCTCAGCTTGCCGCTGTTGACGAGGAAAATGTCAAGCAGGCCATCGTCGTTGTAGTCAAGCACAGCGACCCCGCCACCCATTGTTTCGATCAGGTACTTCTGCGTCGTTGGAGAGTTACGGTGGATGAAATCGACGCCGGATTGGGAAATCTGAAGAGTTCCGAAAACGACTGCAAGGGAAATGGCCAGCTTCATGACCGCGGGGACCTCTGTCGATCAGTGCTAACGCGAACCGAACCGCTGCAGGCCGAGCGCTGCGCCGCGCTCTCGCGTATGGCGCAACGCCCGGCCAGACAGCTAGAACAGGAGGCGGAGCGCTAGCTGCACCAGACGCGGATCGTTGTATTGGCCGCCGATGACACCAAAATCAGCATTACCCATCGCACGATTGGGATAGCCGAATCGCACCCGGTTAAATAGGTTGAATATCTCTGCCCGGAACTGCAGTCCAACCCCCTCGGTGATGCTCGTATTCTTGAATAGAGTGAAGTCGAAGTTCGCAATGCCGTGGGACCGGACGTCGGGCAAGGTACGCGCCACATTTCCGAAGGTGAACGCCGCCGGAAGCATGAATTGAGAGGTGTCAAACCATCGGCCGAGGCGCTCCTGAGCGGAACCTTCGAGCTTCGCGCTCTTCCCCGTGCTGGTCGGCCGCTGCCCTCCGCCAAACGAGTTCGTCGTGTTCACGGCGACGGAGAGGTTGATGGGGTTTCCGGACTGAAGGGTAGTAACGCCATTGATGCCCCAACCTGAAATCAGTTTTTCCGCGACGCCAGTCACGGTGGAAGCGAAACGCTGGCCCTTACCGAATGGGAGATCGAGGATATAGCTGACCGCCAGCCGATGAGGCGTATCGTAGTTCGCCAACGAGCGCTCCGCTTGAAGGTCGTAGTTGTTCTGAACGCCACCGGCGCCCCCGCCCGGTTCCAGCCAGCCGGTCAGCGTGTCCGTGTCACTGATCAGCTTTGCCCAAGTGTAGGCGCCCAGGATGGTTCCGCCGCGGACAAAGCGCTTTTCAAGCTTGATCTGGGCGGAGTGATAGGTCGAGTTGCGGTTGGGCGGCGATTGCATGGCGAACCCGTTATATTGTGGAAACGGCCGCAACAGTTGTCCACGCGCGACGTTTGGCTGGGCTAGAGCCCCGACCTGGACGAGGCCGAAGAAGGGGTTCGGCACCTGTTGCTGCAACTGGGTTCCCAGGGTCATGAGCTCCGGCGGAAGCTGGTCAAGCTGCTGACTAGGGCCTGGCAAGTGAGTGCCCTTCGAACCCGCGTAGGTCACCGACAGGGCGGTGCCACCGGGCAACTCTCTCTGAACGTCGAGGTTCCATTGCTGGGCGTAGGCGTGTTTCTCGTCATACACCGGCGCCGTAATTCCCTGGCCCCAGAAGAGGCTCTGCAGATCCGGGCTACGGCCAGGAGGCGGCGTTAGACCGTTCGGGAAAGGATTGCTCAATGTGTCATTTGGAGTCACCGATCCGTCCAGTGTGCCAAGGAACGGTGTGTTATAGGCGTTGACCGGATCGCCGTTCGGGGCGAATCCGAAGGCAACGTCGTTACCGAGCCAGAAAATGCCGTAGCCGGTGCGAACAACGGTCCGGTCGTTCACGCGCCAAGCCAGACCCAGACGAGGCGACCACAGGTTACCAAGCTTTGTGTTGTTCCGGCTCGGGCTATCCGTTGAGTTCACCAGGCCGATCTTCCCGTTGAGATTCAGGCCCGTGGGATCTGACAGCTCGTTGGGCGCGCCAGGCAATAGAACGATCATCCGGTCGAACCGTTCCGACCAGGGTCCCATCTGCTCGAATCGAACGCCGTAGTTGAGAGTCACGCGCGATGTGAGTTGGAACTGATCGCCTGCATACAGAGCTCGATATAACATCTGGCCGGCTACCAGAGCGTTGTTGGTCACACCTCCCCCATTGGGGTAACCGAGCAGGAAGGATGCAAAACCGTTGCCCGTGCCGGCGGCGGCGAACGGATTCACGGCCGTCATGAGCGCGTTAAACGTGAAGTTTCCCGACGGGTTGTTCTGCTGATAGTAGTTGTGCGTCAGGCGCCGGAACTCCCCGCCGAATTTGAGCGTGTGGCGGCCCCAGATCTTCGTCAGGCTCGGAATCAGCGAATAGACGTCGTTGCGGGCAATAATGGTGCTGCCCGTACCGCTTGTGCTGAACACACCGTTGTATCCGGTCACCTGCGGTTGCGGCGCCACCCTGAAGATTACCTGGTCGTTGAGGGACGAGGGCCAGCCGAGTTGGGTCAGATCATAGCCGGCGGTCAGCGAGGTGCGATCATAGCTAAATCGCAGGTACGAAAGACGAATGTCTGCGATCAGTGTCGGCGTGATGGTGAAGGTGTCTCCGATTACGCCTTGATTCGTATTGAAGGTCTCGGTGCAGCGATCGACGCACGTGTTGGTCTTGTACGGATCAATGGGAAGGTTCAGATTCGTCCAGTACGTGTATCGGAAGAAGAGCCGCTGCCGGTCGGAAACAGTATGGTCGACCCTGGCGTTGTGCTGGTCGTTGTTGCCCCCGACGCTGGCATTCGCCGTATAGTTGTTCACGTTTGTGAACTGGTTGCCTGGCCCGTTCGCGTGCGCCCACAGATTGGTAAGCACCTTGCCAGCCGTGTCGAAACGGCTCTGGGGAATGATATTCCCTGGAAACTGCTCGCGCGTGATCACTTCAGCGCCACTCGCGTTGGTCCCGCAAGGGCTGTTTCCCAGGCGCCCGCAGGTTGTCAGAGGATCGAAAATCGGGGTTACATTACCGGCCGAATCTCGCAGATTCGAGAAGTCACCGTCGCGCATCGCATCAGTCGGAACCGTGTAGACGTAGGAAGCGCCCTGCCGGAGCCGGAACCCCTCCCAACTGTAGAAGAAGAAAGTCTTGTCCCGAATCACCGGCCCCCCGACGTTGGCTCCGTACTGGTTCTGCGAGAACGCCGGCCGATCGACACCCGCTCTGTTATTGAAGAAGGTATTGGCGTTCAGCGAGCGATTGCGGAAAAACTCGTACGCGCTCCCATGGAAGCCGTTGGTGCCCGACTTCGTCGTCAGGTTGATCGTGCCCCCGGAGAACCGTCCAAACTCCGGACCCAGGTTGTTCGTCTGAACGCGAAACTCCTGGATTGCATCCTGCGTTGGGACTAACGACGTCAGGTTAACGTAGGCAGCATTCACCGGCGCTCCGTCGATGTAAGTGGCGCTCTGGTTAGCCTGGCCGCCACCAATCTGGTAGTTGCCCCAGGCGAAAGGATTTGTCCCCGTAGGAGTCGTGCCGGACTGTCCGCCGGGAACCACACCCGGGACCAAGGCCACCAAGCCAAAGACGTTGCGCCCATTGAGAGGCATTTCCAGAACCTTGCGTGCCTCCACCACTTGGCCAAGAGACGTATTCTCGGTTTGTAGCAGCGGCGTCTGCGCCGTGACCTCGACGGTCTGTTGGACGTCGCCGACCTGCATCGGGACATCGATTCGCACCGAGCTCTGAACTTCTACGGTGATGGGCTCGCGCGAGAATCGGTGGAAGCCCGTCTGCTCCACCTCAATCTTGTACTGACCGGGCACCAGATTCACAAACCGATAATTCCCGACGTTGTCCGTTTGCGCGACACGTCTTTCGGACGTACCGAGGTTCGTGCAAGTGACGGCGGCTCCTGGAATGTCGCTGCCGGATGGGTCGGTCACTGTACCGACAATCGACCCATAAAAGGTTTGACCGAAAGATGCGGCTGCTGTCGAGAGCCACACCAAGCACAACGCTAACCAAATCCGCATCGCTAATTTATTCCCAACCCAAATGGGTCAGTCCGGATCTCAGTTCTAGCCCTGGCACCGCGCAGTATACCCCCGCCCTGCCCCGAATGCTACGTCTTTTTGATTGACTCGCTGTCGATTCTCGAATTCCTCCGCGGGAGAACGCAGAGCCCGCGCGCCAAATGCTGATGTTTATCGTCCATCGCCCGCCCGCGATCTCATCGAATATGCGTTCAACGCCGACGAAATCACCGTTGGCGGTGAAAGTATAAGACAAGAGTGTTGATTGCGATCAAAGAAAAACGTCGTGACTTGCAAATGATTATGTTCCGCTTTCGGAACATTTGAATGCTTATCGATACACGCGGGTCGATCTCTACGTGCGTCGCGGGCTCATTGGGTGTGATCGCGGCGCGGACAGCCGCAGGCCGTTCAGCGATGCTCCGCCGCAGCCTCGGGCGGGAAGCGAGCGACACCTATGGGCCCCGAGAGGAACGACGCTTCACGGGCGGCCCCGCTTACCGCAAGATCTCCGGATCTTGCCCTCGCGGCGGAGTGGAGCAGGTAGAGGCGGGGCGGCGTCGTTCGTTGGTCGCGAACCCCGGCTGCAGCTATCGCGCTCCTCGTTCATGTCGCGGCTCCTGCCTCCGCCGTCGGCCGGCGATTGGCTTTTGCGGTTCAGAAAGACAGAGCCGTTGCGCGAGGCGTGAGGCGCTGCGAGGAGGGATCGGCGGTTGCGAATAGCGCGCCGCAGAGGCGACTGGCGGTGTCGGTAACGGGTTGGGCGCGTGTCGGCCGCCGGGAGAGGGTCGCCGCCGTTCCTAAAGGTTGATGCACCGTCCATGAGCTTGCGGAAAGCGAGGCGTTGCGCCGATCCGACGGGGCTCAGGCCCGCACGGCCGGAAGCATGCAGTCATCTGGACAGCTCAAGAGAATTGACGGCCGCGAAGCAGCAGAACAGGCCGCCGTTCGCATCCGGCCGCGCAGCTCGCAAGCATTCGCGCACCGCAATCGCCACGAGCCCTTGCCGAAGTTGCTGACCGCTAAGCAAGTCGAGGAAGGAAGGGCGCAAACACGGCCCGCTCGAAGGGGTCGCATGCGGCGAACAGGCGATCGAGCTCTTGCTGAGAATAAGTCGGCGGCCTGCTGCGCGCCCGTTCGCGCGGATCCCGCAAGGGCTTGAAGCGCGCGCAAGGATTCGTCATCCGGACGCCGCGCTCGTTGATCAGGAAATAGAAGAACGTCCGCAGCACCGAGATCTCGAAGTTGATCGTGCGCGGGGCGATCACCCGTCCGGGATGCTGCTGGCTCTGCTCGCGACTGCGGGCGGCCTTGTAGTCATCGATGTCGCCGCGCGAGATCGCCTCGACAAACCGGCGACCGCCCAGATGCAGCTCGAAGTGCTCCACGGCCGTGCTTGCGGCGCTGCGCTTCGAGCGCTTCGCTGGGCGTATGACCGGCCGACTCGCGGCGGCGCTTCCGACTTTCCCACCATTCCAGGAAATAGACGCCTTCGCGTGCGTCCCAGACGTAGCGCGAGCCGTTGCGCTGGAGCGAGACGAAGCGCCAGGTTCCGGACTCGACGCTGATCTTTTTGAGGATGCGGACTTGCTTGCGATGCACCAAGAGCGAACGCTTGGTGTCGGGTTTTCGCAATTTACCGACGCCAAGAACGAAACGGTCGTCGCAAACGACTGTATCAGAACAAGTTAGAGGAAACTGGCGGAGAGGGAGGGATTCGAACCCTCGGTAGAGGTTTAAGCCCCTACGACGGTTTAGCAAACCGCTGCTTTCGACCACTCAGCCACCTCTCCGCGCGAGGAGAAAATGAGTGATCTCCCCCTGAGAGTACCACAGGATTTGCCCGCCTCTAAGGAGGCCTCAGGCGAATAGTTCGCCCCTTTTGCGCCGGGCGATTTCACACGGCGGCGCGTTCGAATTGGCGCCCGTCTTGCATCCCTGTACAGCGGTATCGCTCAGGAGAAATCACATGGCAAGACTAAAAGGCAAAGTCGCACTTGTGACGGGAGGAGCGCTCGGCATCGGGCGTTCCGCATGCCTTCTAATGGCTCGCGAGGGCGCTCATGTCGTCGTCGCCGATCTGCTCGAATCCCCGGGAGCCGACGTGGTCAAGCGAATCGTCGCCCATGGAGGCCACGCGACCTTCAAACGCCTGGACGTCAGCAAGGAAGCTGAGGTTCAAAAGACGTTCGCCGAGGTCGTGTCCGAGTTCGGCCGGCTCGACGTTCTCGTCAACAATGCAGGCGTAGCGGGCGTAAACAAGCCGACACACGAGGTTACCGAGCGGGAATGGGACGATCTGATGGCGGTGAACGTCAAGGGCGTGTTCTTTTGCACCAAGCACGCTATTCCGCATTTGAAGGCCGCGGGGGGAGGCAGCATCATCAACCTCTCGTCCATCTACGGCATCATCGGCGCGGCTGATCTGCCCCCCTACCATGCGTCAAAAGGCGCGGTGCGGGTGATGACAAAGAACGACGCCCTGCTGTACGCCCCGGACAAGATCCGCGTCAACTCCGTTCATCCCGGATATGTTTGGACTCCTTTGGTCGAGAAAATCGCCGAGCAAAGCCCGGAAGGCAAGGAGTCGTTTCGAAGATTTCTCGATGCCAAACACCCTCTGGGCGCGGTCGGAGAGCCCGACGACATCGGCTGGGGCATCGTCTATTTGGCCTCCGACGAATCCAAGTTCATGACCGGCGCCGAATTGGTCATCGATGGGGGCTATACGGCGCAGTAGCCGGTTCGTTCGCCCCCGGCGGGATCGAGGAGATCTCATGAAACTCTCGAAGATGTCAGTCAAGACGCGGTGGATGGCCGGCGCTGGTCTCGTCGGCCTTGGCTATGCGTTTTTCGCCGGCCTCCCTTGGCGCCGCTACGGAAGCGTGGCGCGCCGACGACTCAATGCGAACGACGAATTGCTCGATCGGTTCATGCCCGAGTTCGATGTGGTCGATCGCCGCCTCGCGCACGTCCGGGCGCCTGCCGAAACGGCCCTCGCCCGCGCGCAAGCGATCGAGTTGTTCGACCTGCCCGTCGTGCACGCGATCATTAGAATGCGAGAGCTCGTTCTCGGCGGACAACCCGAGCGCTCGATGCCTTCGAACGGGCTCGTCTCCGACGCGCTCGCTCTCGGGTGGGTGAAGCTCGCCGAGATCCCAGGGCGGCAAATCGTATTCGGCGCAGCCACGCGGCCGTGGGAAGCGAACGTCAAATTTCGGCCGGTTTCGCCCGACGTGTTCGCAGCTTTCGACGAGCCGAACTACGTCAAGATCGTTTGGACCCTGCGCGCCGACCCAGTCCGTCCGGACCAGTCGCTGTTCATCACGGAGACCCGCGCCGCGGCGACCGACGACAACGCGCGCCGGAAGTTCAAGCGCTATTGGACGATATTTTCGCCGGGCATTCGTCTCATTCGGCGTGCGGCCGTCCGCCGGGTCAAGGCAGCAGTTTCAAGCCCCTGACGCCGGGTAGATCGAGGCGCACCAGCAGCCCCGTCGTTTGCTGCGTCGGCCCGACGCTTCCGGTCAGGTAGAGCTGGTTCATTTCCGGTCCGGCGAAGGCGACGTTGGAGGTGAACTTGCCGCTGCCCGGCAGGCTGCGCAGGTGCTTGCCCGCCGGATCGAACACCTGCACCTCGCCCGCGCCGTAGTTCGCGACGTAAAGATTGCCCGCCTCGTCCAGGGTCATGCCGTCGGGCATGGGTCCTTCATCGTGCCGTTTGGGATCAAACCGCTCCCGATGCGGCATCAGTGCGAATTCCCGGGGCTCGCCCAGCTTTCCCGGCGCGGTCACGTCAAAAGCCGTGATGCGGTTGGCCGAGCTCTCGCCGACCAGCAGCGTGCGGCCGTCGGGCCTTAGCGCGAGGCCGTTGGGATAGCGCAATCCGGCGGCCGCGATCATCTGAACGCCGTTGCGGTCGACGTAATAGACTTTACCGATCGGCTCTTCTTTTGAGCCGTAGGGCGACGTGAAGTAGAATCCGCCGTTCGCCGCGTCGACCGTCAAATCGTTCGCCCCCGCCGAGGGCCGCGCCGCCGTGCGCAGCAGCTTGCCGTCGGCGTCGAGCTGGAAAACCGCGCCGGTCCGGTCACAGACGAGATGCGTGCCGTCGGCGAGAATCTTGTGACCGTTGGGCGAGGGCGTCGTGCTCCACGGGGTCACCCGACCTGACGGCGTCACCTTGCTGATCGACTCAGCGTGCGAAATATAGAGGTCGCCGCGGCGGTCGACGACGACGCCTTCGGTGTAGTCGGCAAGGCGCGCAATCTCCGTGCGCTTGACTTCACCCGAAACCTGAGCTGAGGCTGCGCCGGCAGTGAGCACGCCGATGAACTCTCGCCGCAACATCGCGAGTCAGGCTATCACAAGGCGAGTCAAGCCGAGCGGAACCACAGATAGAGCACGAGCAGCAAGAGGATCCAGAAGCCCACGCGGTAGAAGCCGCTGCTCGCCGGCGCAGCAGGCTGAGAAAGCTCCCGGAAGACCTCGATAGGCGTTGCGCCCCGGGCGAGCGCCGAGTCGGCTTCGACCGCGCGCGCCGTCGCTCCGGCGCGCCGCAACCGCTCGACCGCTTGCTCGGCTTCGTACGAAGTCGCGCCCGTCTTGACGCAGGCCGGCGTGCGCTCGGTCGCGGTCTTGGCGGCCATCAGGCCAAGACCCGACATTTGACGAATCTCCTTGATGACTTCGATCTTCCGCGAGCCCGTTTGCTCGAGGATGACGGCAAAGCCTTCCGGTTTCGGGTCCACGACGGCGATTGTCGGCTAATGCGTCCGGAATCGCAAACTTAGCCTAAAGAACGCTCTCGCTCCAGTTCTCGATGATCTCGCGGACCTTTTCCATATACTTCGCCGCCAGAGCGCCGTCGATCAAGCGGTGGTCGATCGTCAGCGTGCCGTAGCACATGGTGCGGACGGCGATCGCATCGTCGATCACCACCGGCGCCTTGTGCAGCGCGCCCAAACCGAGCAGCGCCGTGTTTGGCTGATTGATCGCGGGCGTCGCGAAAATCGAGCCGTAGCCGCCGTAGTTCGAGACCGAGAACGTCGATTGCGCCAGCTCGTCGGGCTTGAGTTGCTTCTTTCGGGCGCGCTCGGCGACATCGTTGATCGCCTTCTGCAAGCCCACGATCGACAGGTTGTCGGCGTTCTTGATCACCGGCACCAGCAGTCCCCAGTCGAGCGCGACGGCCACGCCGATGTTGATGTCACGGTGATAGACGACGTCACTGCCGTCGAGCGAGGCGTTGACGGTCGGGAACTCCTTGAGCGCCGTCGCGGCCGCCTTCAGGAAGAACGGCATGAAGGTGAGCTTCGTGCCGTTCTGCTCGAGGAACTTGTCCTTCGCCGCCGCGCGCACCTTCGCGATCGTCGTGCAGTCGATCTGATGCACCATCGAAACGTGCGGCGAGGTGTGCTGCATCGAGCGCACCATGTGCTCGGCGATCGCCCTGCGCATGCCCGACAGCGGCTCGACGTAGTAGTCGCCGAAGCGCGAGTCGGGCGCCGCCGGGAAGGGGTCCCACCCGCCGCTGGGCTTCGCGGGCGCGCCGGGCGCGGGCTTCGCCGCCGGCGCGGCGGCGGGAGCGGTTTCGGCCTGGCTCGCGAACGCCTCGAGATCCTTCTTCGAGATGCGACCGCCCTGACCGGAGCCTTCCACCGCAGTCAGATCAATGCCCATCTCGCGCGCCATGCGGCGGACCAGCGGCGACGACCGCACGCGCTCGCCGTCGGTCGACGCTTCGGCCGCAGGCTGCTCGGCTTTTTCCGCCGCGGGCTCGGCCTTGGCCTCCTTCTTCTCTTCAGGCTCGGCCGCCTTGGCGGGCTTCTCTTCCTTCTTCTCCGCGGCTGCCGTGGCGCCGTCTTCTCCCGAAAGCCGCGCCACGACCTTGTTGATCTCGACCGTGTCGCCTTCGCCCGCCAAGATCTCCTTGACCGTGCCCGAGGCCGGCGACGGGACTTCCGAGTCGACTTTGTCGGTCGAGATCTCGAACAGCGCCTCGTCTTTCTCGACCTTCTCGCCGACTTGCTTGAGCCACTTGGTAATGGTGCCTTCTACGATGCTTTCGCCCATCTGGGGCATCACGACATCAATCATGAGTCATCTTCCTCTTGCCGCATTTCGCGGCGAAAAACTTGTCCGAAATGGCGGATCAGCGCCGCCTTGACTTCGTCGCGCTCGGGAGCTACGCCCAGCAGCTTCGCCAAAGACGTGACCGGCTTGGTCAGCCCGCACGGCACGATATAGCCGAAATATTCGAGGTCGGTCGACACGTTCAACGCGAAGCCGTGGGAGGTGACCCAGCGGCTGATGTGAACGCCCAGCGCCGCGACCTTCGCGCCGCCGACCCACACGCCCGTCGCACCCTTTTCGCGCTCGCCCTCGAGCCCGTACTCGGCCAAGGTCCGAATCAAAACCTCTTCGAGCGCCCGCATGTACGCCCCGACATCGCGCTTCCACCGCTTCAAGTCGAGAATTGGATAGCCGACGACCTGACCGGGGCCGTGATAGGTCACGTCGCCGCCGCGGTCGGTCTCGTGGTAGGCGACGCCGAGGCGCGCCAGCCGGTCACGCGAGACGAGCAGATTCTCGGCATGGCCGTTGCGCCCAAACGTCACTACATGCGGATGCTCGACGAACAGCAGACGGTCGTCGGCGCCGTTCTTGACCGCCTCGACCTGCTCGAGTTGCAGCCGCCAGGCGGCGTCATAGTCCATCCGGCCGCGATCCCGCCACGTGCAAAGGTCGCCGGCTGACGCGGGTGTCACGGGGATTTCTCCGCGCCCGCGTCTCCGTTCGCTCTCGACTGCCGCGGCCAGGCTCATAGGCGCTATCCGTTGACCTGCAAGCCGTAGACGGCGTTGAAGGCGTCTTGCACGGCTTCAGGCAGGGTCGGGTGGGCGTGAATCGCGTGCATCATCGTCTCCACCGTCGCCTCGGCTTCCATCGCCGCCACGGCTTCCGCGATCAACTCGGTCACCAGCGGCCCGATCATGTGGACGCCCAGAATCTCGCCGTACTTCTCGTCGACGACGACCTTGACGAAGCCGCCGTGCGCGCCCAAGATCGAGGCCTTCGAGTTCGCGGCGAAGGGGAACTTGCCTACCTTCACCTTATAACCCTTGTCCTTGGCCTGCTTCTCGGTGAGCCCGACGCTGGCGACCTGCGGCTCGCAGTACGTCGCGTTCGGGTTGTGCAGGTAGTTGATCGGCTCCACCGACTTGCCGGCGATATGCGCCACGGCGACCAAGCCTTCCATCGACGCCGTATGCGCCAATTGCGGCGTGCCGAGCGCGATATCGCCGATCGCGTAGACGTCCGGCTCGGCCGTCCTCATATATTCGTCGACCTTGATGAACCCGCGGTCGGCGACGATCTTCGTCTTGTCGAGCCCGATGTCCTCGGTCACCGGCGCGCGCCCCACCGCCACAAGCAGCTTGTCGACGGTGACCTTCTGCGCCTTGCCGTCCGCACTCTTGTATTCGAGCGAGACGCCTTTCGACGTCTTCTTGATCGAGTCGACCCGGGTGTCGACGTGAATCTCAATGCCCCGGCGCTCGAAGAGCTTCTTGATCTCTTTCGAGACGTCCTCGTCCTCGATCGGCAGCACGCGGGGCAGCATCTCGAAGACCGTCACCTTGCTGCCGAAGCTGTGATAGACCGACGCGAACTCCATGCCGACCGCGCCGGCGCCGATCACGGCGAGCGACTTGGGGACCTTCGTCATCTGCAGGATTTCGATGTTCGACAGGATCTTGTCGTCGGCCTCCAACCCGGGCAGCATGCGCGCGCGCGAGCCCGTGGCGAGGATGATCTTCTTCGCCGAAAACGTCTTCTTGCCGTTCGGCCCGTCGACCTCGATCTTGCCGCCGCCGAGCAGTCGTCCATAGCCTTGAATCGAGTCGACTTTGTTCTTTTTGAACAACATGCCGACGCCGCCGGCGTGCTTGTCGACGATCTTCTGCTTCTCTTCGAGCATCTTGCCCATGTCGATCGACAAATTGCCGTGACTGATGCCGAAGTCTTCGCTGTGCTTGAAGTTGTCGTACAGGTCGGCCCAATGCAAGTAGGCCTTGGTGGGGATGCAGCCGACGTGCAAACACGTGCCGCCGAGCTTGGGATCCTTCTCGATGCAGCCGACTTTGAGGCCGTATTGGCCGGCGCGGATCGCGGCGACATATCCGCCCGGTCCGCTCCCAAGGATGAGAACGTCGTAGTCCATAAGGGGAAGTCCACTAGTGTATCAACGGTAGTGGTTCCAGGCGCTCCCGACTGTACGCGCCGCGACAGCGACGAAGCGGCGCCCGCCGCTGCGGCGGCCCTTTTGCCGCTCGTGCAGGATGTTTTGGCGGACGGGTCGGGTTGTTTGGGGCCCGCGAACCACAGAATCAGCTCGCGGCACGCCGGCGATACCGAGCCGGAGCGGCTTCACCGCCGAGTGATGTATTCCCGCGTTTTTTCCGAGATCGGCCAAGAGACCTTTCCAACCTTGTTGTAAATGCGTACCGTCACCTCTGCGGCTCGGTCAGCGTTGGTGATGAGCGGTTTGCCGTCGGTTCCGCGGATCGGGAACGCTATCCAAAACTGGTCGTAGCTGTAGTCCCTTGGCCGCGCGCCGGAAAGAACCCTCGTGTCGCGCAGCGCCGGCATGTTCACGCCTTTTACCGTGCGACCTGACGATGGAGGCTCGCCTTTCGGGCCGAAGAAAACCGTCCAGTCGCGCGGTATCACTCCCGAACCCTCGCGCGGGTCGATTTCAAGCAGCACGACGGTCTCGCCCGGTCTCTCGGCTTCCCGGATCATTTCAGTCACTTGATCCGCAGTCATCCCCTCCCTGGCTTGGATCAAGCGCGCGGCAGCGGCGACAACTTCAGGGGTCAACCATGTCGCCCTGAGTTTGTAGTTATAGCTGCGATCCGTGCTCTTGACCCGGAAGTCAAACGTGCCGCCGACCTTCCCTTTGACACGGGCGGCGTCGACGATCCCTTGCGCTTGTTTCAAGTCGTTTGTTGCAAGCTCTTGAGCCGATGACAGAGCGCCGAACAGAACAACCGCGAGACACGCCGCACATGCGGTTCGCGTCTTCGTCCTCGAATAAAAAGCCGTCACTGGTCCGCCGGCCTGCGCATGATGCAAACCAATTCGGAGCCTCCGAAAGATGTCTGACCGACCGTCATCCCGATCAACTCATAACCGCCTTCTCCCGCCTCGAGCAGCTCCTTTTGCATGGTGCCCGTCTTCGAAGTCGCCAGCAGGCGGTATTCAAATTGTTGGATGGGCTTTGCTTTGTCCCGCTCCATGATTACCGAAACTTCACGACCGCCGAACTTTGACTGGAAGACCGTTTGACCTTTGTACAAGAAACCTTCGTCGGCTGCGCTTTGCATCTCTTTTTGCATGGTCGAGGTCTTCTTGGTGGCAAGCAACAAGTAACGCTTGCCGCTCTCGCCATCCTCGGTCGAAGTCTTTCCCATCACCACCACGACTTCATTTCCGCCGAAGGCGGTCTCGCCGCCCATCACGCTCTTGAACGAATATCCGGCGTCCGCAGCCTCGTTCATTTCTTTTTCCATTGTGGATGTCTTATTCGTCGCTAGGACGCGGTAATCGTGGCGGTCGGTCGGCTGCGCGTTGGCGGACAACGTCAAGAAGCCCAGCAAGTGTATGCCGATCAGCAGGTGTTTCATGTATTTTCCTCTAAAATTCCGGTTTTGAAACGGCGATTTTACTCGTCGGCAGGATAGCCGGTTCACGAGTTCCGCCGCAACGGGCAGTGCCGATTTCGATTTGCTAGCCCGGTAAATTGCCAAAGCGTTTGGGGATTCAAGCGGCGACTCGTACTGGTTTTTGATCTTGAAGAGACGGAGATCGCCGAGGATGGGGCGGCTTCTGGGTTGCGCCGGGTTATGTACAGGAGCCCTGGCCGAGGCTCGGTCGGGCCCGCGCGTTGCGGGGCGTCTCGAGCCCGGAGAGCGCCGACGCTCGTGCGGTCCCATGCTTGAAGTCATCGATTGGGTCTTCGCCGCGCGAGTGCGAATCCCGCGGTTGTCTCGGGGCCGATCCCTCCGGGTACACTAACTCTTTAACCCTCAATGAGTCAGCCGAAGTTCGACAAGGCCCAGCCGATCGTGGATTTCCCGGCGGTGGAACGGGAGATCAGCGCCTTCTGGAAGCAAAACCGCATCTTCGAGAAGAGCCTCGAGATCCGCCAAGGCCGTCCGCAATTTACGTTCTACGAAGGCCCGCCGACCGCCAACGGACTGCCCCACAACGGGCACGTGCTCACGCGCGTATTCAAAGACGTCTTCCTGCGCTATCAGACCATGCGCGGCAAGTACGTCCCGCGCAAGGCCGGCTGGGACACGCACGGCCTGCCCGTCGAGGTGGAGGTCGAGAAAGAGCTCGGCATTCACGGCAAGGAAGCCATCGAGCAGTACGGCGTCGAGGGCTTCATCGAGAAGTGCATACAATCGGTCTTCCGCTACACCAACGAGTGGGAGCAGATGACCGAGCGGGTCGGCTTCTGGGTCGATCTGGACGACGCCTACGTCACCTATCACCGCTCCTACGTCGAGTCGGTGTGGTGGGCGCTGTCGGAGCTGTTCAACAAGGGGCTCCTCTATCAAGGGCACAAGATCGTCTGGTGGTGGCCGCAGGGCGGTACGGCGCTGTCGGCGGGCGAGGTCGGCCTGGGCTACAAGGAAGTCGACGACCCAGCCGTCTACGTCGCGATGCCGCTGCTCGAAGACCCCTCCGTCGCGCTGCTGATCTGGACGACCACGCCCTGGACGCTGCCCTCGAACCAGTACGTCGCCGTGCGTCCCGAGTACGACTACGTGCAGGTGAAGGACGGCGAGCGCAGCCTGATCGTCGCCGCCGCGCTGCGCGAGACGCTGGAGCAGAAGGTCGGCCGCGAGCTGCCGGTCGAGAAGGCCATGAAAGGCGAGGCCCTGCTTGGCAAGGTCTACCGCCCGCCGTTCGACTATTTCTACGACGAATACAAGGACCTGGAGGTGACGACGGCCGAGGGCGAGATCGTGCGCGCGGTCTGGCGCGTCATTGCGGCGGACTTCGTCGAGCTCGACGCCGGCACAGGCCTGGTCCACGAAGCGCCGGCCTTCGGCGAAGTCGACTACGAGCTGCACAAGAAGACCGTTGAGTCGTATGTGAAGGGCGGGGAAGCCGTCCCGCTGTTCTGCCCGGTCCGCCCGGACGGCAAGTTCACCGCCGAGGCGACCGACGTCGCGGGCGAGTGGGTCAAAGACGCCGACAAGGCGCTGATCCGCCTGCTGCGCGACAAGGGCGTGCTGGTCCATCGCGAGCAGTACACCCACGACTACCCGTTCTGCTGGCGCGCCGACGACGACCCGCTCATCCAATACGCCCGCCCGGCGTGGTTCATCAAGACCACCGCGCGCAATAAAGAGGCCCTCGCCAACAACGCCGAGATTCACTGGCTGCCCGAGCATATCGGCACGGGCCGCTTCGGCGACTTCTTGCGCAACAACGTCGACTGGGCCTTATCGCGCGAGCGCTACTGGGGGACGCCGCTCAACGTCTGGGTCAACGACGTAACGGGAAAAATGCACGCGCCGGCGTCGGTCGACGAGATTCTCGCGAAGAACCCGAAGGCATTCGACCACTGGTACGCCGCGAAGGCCGCCAAGCCGGAGTTGTCGGATCACTTGATCGTCCACAAGCCGTGGATCGATCAGGTGACGTGGACGGAGTCGGGAGAAGAAGGCGTGTACCGGCGCGTGCCCGAGGTAATCGACTGCTGGTTCGACTCTGGCTGCATGCCGTTCGCGCAGTGGGGTTTTCCGCATCAAGGAGCGGAGAAATTCAACAGCTCGTTCCCGGCCGACTACATCACCGAAGCGATCGACCAGACGCGCGGCTGGTTCTACTCGCAGTTGATGATCTCGACGCTGCTGTTCGACGAGGAGTGCCAGAGACGCCTCGGGGTCGAGCCCACGCGCGGCTACCCGCACCCGTTCAAGACATGCATCGTGCTGGGCCACGTGACGGACCCCTCGGGCAAGAAGGAGTCGAAGTCGAAGGGCAACTACACGCCGCCTGACGCCATCCTCGACCGCGTGGCGCAGCAGTTCGCAGTGGTGACGGCGGAGCAGTGCGGCGTGCAGGTGAGCCCCGGCAAGGCGCTGATCGCTCGCGAAGACCTGGAGGCGCTCGACCTGCAGCCCGGCGCCAAGATGAAGGCCTACTGCCGGGCCGACTGCGTCGTCGAAGTCGAGATGCACGCGGACAAAGGCATGCCGCGACGCCTGGTCGTACTCGATGAGAGCGACCGCATCGCGCTGGGCGCCAAGGTCAACTCGAAGGGCCGCGACGTGAAGCCGAACGAGGTCGCCTGGCTGCCCGCCGACGAGCGGGTGACGATCGAGAGCCCTGTCTCGGCGGCCCCGGGCGCCGATGCGTTCCGGTGGTTCTTCTTGGCCGGAAACCCGCCCTGGTCGCAGACGCGGCATTCGCTCGCCAACGTCCGCACGATCCAGAAGGAGTTTCCGCTCAAGCTCCGCAACGTCTATTCGTTTTTCACGATCTACGCGAACATCGACGGCTTCGACCCCGCCGAGCATAAGGGACGTCCGGTCGCCGAGCGTGCCTTGCTCGACCGCTGGATTCTCTCCGAGCTGGCGCTGACGACGCGGTCGGTCCGCGAGCACATGGACGCCTTCCACGCCTATGAAGCGGCGGCGGCGCTCAACACCTTCGTCGACGCCCTGTCGAACTGGTATCTGCGCCGTAGCCGCTCGCGCTACTGGAAGTCGGAGTTCGACGCCGATAAGGAAGACGCCTACGCCACGCTCTACGAATGCCTGACGACGGTGATCAAGCTGGCCGCGTCATTCACGCCTTTTATGGCGGAGGAGATCTACCGCAACATCGTGCGTAAGGCCGACCCAAGCGCGCCGGAGAGCGTGCACCTGTGCGACCTGCCCGAGGAGAACGAGGCGGCGATCGACCTGCCGCTCTCGGAAGAGATGGCCGCCGTGCGCAACGCCGTCTCTCTGGGACTGCGGGTGCGCACCGAGCACAAGATCAAGGTGCGCCAGCCGCTGTCGAAGGCCGAGGTGATCCTCAACGACGACAAGTTGCGCGCCCGCGTCGAACCGCATGCCCAGCTCATCGCCGAAGAGCTGAACGTCCATCAGGTGGGGTTGGTCCCCGCCGAGAAAGCCCACGTGCGGTACGTCGTCAAGCCGAACTTCCGGGCGCTGGGGCCGCGCCTCGGTTCCAAAATGAAGCTCGCCAAGCAGGCCTTTGCAGGGGTGGACGCGGCGGCGCTGCGGGCCGACCTGCTCGCGAACCATGCGGCTGAGATCGAAATCGGCGGCGAGAAGGTCCAACTGGAGCCGGCCGACGTCGAGATCCTCGTCGAGGCCGAAGACAGCTTCGCGGCCGCCGGGGACCGCACCACAGTCGTCGTCCTCAACACCGAGCTCGACCAGCGCCTGCTCGACGAGGGCCTCTACCGCGAGATCCTGCGCCGAGTGCAAGACGCCCGCAAGGACCTCGGGGCCGATTACACAGACCGCATCAAGCTGGTCGTCGACGGCTCGGACCGGGTCAAGAGCGTCATCGCATCCAACCGCGAGCACCTGATGGGCGAAACCCTCTGCACCAGCCTCGAGGTCGAGGCCGGATCGTCGAACGGCCTCGAGACGCGAGAGTACTCGGTCGACGGGGAAGATCTGAAAATCGGAATCGCGAAGGCGTAGCGGCGTAGTGGTTACCGGCGCTCCCGCCGGTAACTCGCCGTGCCAGCGGCGTCCAACCGTGAAAAGGCTCCGGAGATTGCCCGCTTCGCCCTCGGCAACGACTGCGAAGCTCCGAGCCTCCCGCGTCTGTAAGTGGTTTCTTATCAATATCTTCGGTTGATCGAACGCGTCTCTCACGGTCAGCGCTCAAGCTTCGCGGTCGTCGCCGTGGATGCCCCTCGGGACTTCTCACACGTACTCTGGCAAACCTTCGCGGATACTGCCGTTGGAAGAAAGGGGGAATCTCTACAGCTTTTCACACAACTCTCACGTAACAGGCTGCGGTCACTTGCAGCGTGTTCGGCGGTTGGTCGTGTCGTAAGTGAAAGAAAGGAAAAGGCGGGCGCGTTGGGGTTAGGGTGTTGGGGTGAGGTGCGCCCGCCTTCGAACGGGGTTGTTATTGGTTATGACGCAGCGGATCGCACAGGCGTTATGCCCTGGCTGAAATATTTTTAGTATCCCCGTACAAAAAACGTTTGACTTCGCACATGCGGATCCCTAGAATCGAACAAAAGGCGAATAGAGGGACAACATGCAGCGAATCCACCGCAAATCCGCTACCCGCAACCAACTGAAAGTCGGCCCCGCCGGCTGGTCATACGCCGATTGGAACGGAGTCGTCTACCCGACGAACCGCCCGGCCGGGTTCCACGAAGCGGAATATCTGTCTCACTTCTTCTCCGTCATCGAGATCAACACCTCTTTTTATCGGCTGCCGCGGCAAGAGGTATCGCGCGTCTGGGCGCGCAAGCTCAGCGCGGCGAAGAACTTCGAGTTCACGGCCAAGCTCTACCGCGGCTTCACACACGACGGCCGTCTGGAGCGCGGCGAGGTCCGCCGCTTCGCCGAGGGCCTCGAGCCGCTGATCGACGCCGGGCTGCTCGGCTGCTTGCTGATGCAGTTCCCCTGGTCGTTTCGCTGCAATCGTGAAAACCTGAGCTACCTGCTGCGCGTCGCGCGCGCGTTCGGGCAGTACCCGCTCGTCGCCGAGCTGCGCCACGCGAGCTGGAACAATTCGTCGGCGTTGCGCGCGCTGGCCGACCAGGGCGTCGGGTTCTGCAACATCGACCAGCCGCAGCTCAATCAGTGCCTGCCGCCGACGGCGTACGTTACCTCGCCGATCGGCTACATCCGGTTGCACGGCCGCAACTACAGCGAATGGTTCAGCCGCGACGCCGGGGCCGCCGAGCGCTACAACTATCTCTACTCCTCCGAGCAACTCGACAAGTGGCGTCCCCGGATCGAGCACGTCGCCGCGGCGACGGCCAAGACCTATGTCGTGACAAACAATCACTTCGGCGGCAAGGCGGTGGCGAACGCGCTGGAGATCCTGGCGACGCTCAAGGGCGAAGCGGTCGAAGCGCCGGAAACCTTGCTGAACCACTTTCCCGAGCTGGCTGGCATCGTGAAGAATCAACCGGCGCAGCGCTCGCTGTTCTTCCAGGCCGCCCGCGAAACGCGAAGCGCGACGGGCGGCTACATGCCGCGCCGCCGGGTCGCGGCCGCCTCCTACGCCCGGGCCTAAACGACTGTGTGCGTGCCGGGGGTACACTGGGCCTTCGTCCCGCGTGATGAGGATCCTGGTTTCCGCCGGCGAGACTTCCGGCGACCGCTATGCCGCCGAGCTAGTGGCGGCGCTCCGCAAACGCCTTCCCGATGCGGAATTTTTCGGCGCCGCCGGCCCGCGGATGCGCGCGGCCGGGGTCGAGCCGATCATTCGCAGCGAAAGCCTCGCCGTCGTTGGGCTGGCCGAGGTTGTCAGCCACATCCCGCGCATCTACGGCGAATTCCGAAAGCTGATCGCCGCTTGCGACGCCCTCCAGCCGGACCTTGCGATCCTGACCGATTCGCCGGACTTCCATATCCGCGTGGCGGCCAAGCTTCATGCGCGCGGCGTACCGGTCGTACACTACATCGCGCCGCAGTTTTGGGCTTGGCGTCCCTGGCGCGTCAAGCGCTTTCGCCGCCTGGTCGACCTCTTACTCTGCATTTTCCCCTTCGAGGAGTCTTGGTTCGGCGAACGCGGCGTCGAGACGCGCTTCGTCGGCCACCCGCTCGCCAACGGGCCCACGATCTCGCAGACGCGCGAGCAACTGTTCGCGCGATACGGTCTTGATCCCGAGCTGCCCCTGGTCGCGATATTACCGGGCAGCCGCCAGGGCGAAGCGACCCGCAATCTACCCGATCTGATGGACGGAGTCGCGCGTCTCGACGCCCAGCGCCGACTCAACTTCGCCCTTGCCGCCTCAAATACGACCGGAGCGGAGTTTTTTCGGCAACGCATCTCCGTCAAAAACGTCCGTATAGTTGGAAACGACACGAGGGATTTGCTCGGTCACACAGACCTAGCTTTGGTCGCCAGCGGCACAGCAACGGTGGAGGCCGCCCTGTTGGGGGCGCCAATGGTTGTTTATTACCGCGTGTCGACGCCGACCTGGCTGCTTGGCAAGATGTTAGTAACGACGCCGTATTACTCGATGGTCAACCTGCTCGCAGGCCGCGCCGTCGTGACCGAACTGATCCAAAAAGACTTCCGGGGCGACCGCCTCGCCGCGGAGGCGTTGCGGCTGCTGGATGATCCGGACGCCCGTGAATCGATGAGGGCCGACCTCGCCGAGGTTCGCGGCCTCCTTACGACGGATTTTCCGGCGGCTGAAAAGGCGGCGGAGACGATATGCGCACGGTTCGAACTGAGATGAAAAGGAACTGGAACGAAACTGCCGCTCGCACACAAACGATCGACAACCGGGCGATCGACAGCGGACCGACGCTCAGCGACGTCTTGATGTGGCTGGCCCTGACAGCGGCCGCTTTTCTGGCGTTGGCGAGTCCCGCCGCCGCCCAGGAGCAGCAACGGCCGCTGATCGACGTACAGCATTACGATATCGAAGCGCGTGTCGATCCAGCTTCCCAGACCTTGCAAGCCCGCGCCGTCGTCACGTTCGTGCCGCGCGAAGAGACGCGTGAGGTGGTCTTTGAGCTGCACAACGGACTCGACGTCAGCCGCATCGCCGACGCCGCGGGCAACGTCCTCTCGCCCACGCGCTACCGCCAGGACTTCACCGTCCGCGCGACCTACAACACGCCGCCCGCGGTCGGCCAGCCGACTCAGTTGACGTTTGACTACGCCGGGGCCGTGCTGGGGTATGAGGACTCCCCCATCGAAGGCGTCGACGTCGCCAACTTGTCGGTGGACGGCGGCTGGCTGCTTTATCCCGCGCGCTGGTTTCCCGTCAACGGATTCGAGGCTGACCAGTTCAGCGCCAAGATTTCGCTCGAAGTGCCGGCCGGCTACAAAGTCGTCGGCAGCGGCATCGGCACGAGCGCGGATACGGCGAACGGCAAGAACTACACCTTCGACTTCACGCAAGACTCCTTCCCCGGCTCGGTCGCCATCGTCAAGGGCGACCCGATCTTGGTGTCGAGCCAAGGCGCGCAGAACAGCGTCTACTTCCGCGGCGGCTCGGAAGATCTGGCCCGCGAATACGGTCAAGCGGCCGGCGAGATGATGGAGTTCTTTACGGGCAAGTTCGGCGCGCCGTATTCGCGCTCGCTGACCATCGTCGAGCTTGGCGACTATTCGCCGGACGGCTACGCCGCCCCGGGGCTCGTTTTTTTGAGCCCCTACGGCATGAAGAACACGCTCAACCGCAAGCTGCTCGGCGAACAGGTCGCGCACCAGTGGTGGCGCTGCATCGTCACGCCCGGCAATCGCAACAACGTCTGGCTCGATCAAGCGACCGCCTGGTACTCGGCCCTGATGGAGATCGCCAACGCGGAGGGCGACGAGGCTTTTGACACCGCTATCCGCGAGACGCGCGTCGAGGCGCTGACCTACACCGACATTCCCATCAGCGAGTCCGGCCGCTTGCCCGCGTTCTCGCCCGAAGGCCGTGCGCTGTACGGCGCCAAGGGCGCCATGGTGCTGCACATGCTGCGCTGGGTGATCGGCGACGACAACTTCGAAAAGCTGCTCGGCGAGGTGGTCAATCAGTACGCCTACAAGTCGATCGTGACTGCGGATTTCGAGCGCATCGCCGAACAGATCACCGGAAAGGATCTCTCGCCGTTCTTCCTGCAATGGATCGAGTCGACGCAAACCCCCGAGTTCAAGCAGGAGTACACCATCTACCGACTCGGCGGCGGCAAGGGCTTCCAGGTGCTCGGCAAGGTCGAGCAAGACATGGATACGTTCCAGATGCCGGTCGAGCTGAAGATCGAGACCGAGGGCGAGCCCGAGTACCGCACGGTCCAGGTCAAGGGCACGTCGTCCGACTACACGGTCGAGGCCTTCGGCAAGCCGAAGCGCGTCATCCTCGACCCCAACCACCGCATCCTGCGTTACGACGACGAGATTCGCGTCAAAGTGTCGATTCGCAAGGGCGAGCAGCTCGTCGAGCTCGGCTACTACACCGAGGCGCTGCAGGAGTACCAGAAGTCGCTCGACATCAACCGCTACAGCTCGCTGGCGCACTACCGCATCGCCGAAGTGTTCTTCCTGCAGAACAACTATCAGTCGGCGGCGAACGAGTTCCGCGAGGCGCTCAACGGCGACCAAGAGCCCGAGTGGACGATCGTCTGGGCGCACATCAACCTGGGCAAGATCTTCGACATCACGGGCCAGCGCGAGCGCGCGGTCAACGAATACCAGCTCGCCATCCGAACGCGCGACAACACACAGAACGCACAAGACGAGGCGCGTAAGTACCTCGAGAACCCCTACCGCCGCGAGCGCAAGGAAGAACGTATCTACTAGAGGCCGCTCAGGAGAAATCCCCTGGCGTTTGAAGGGTCAAGTCGCGCTCAATAGGAAGCGATGACCGCTTCGTTCGCTCGCTGACGGCGATCGGACGATGTGCGTTTGACCTCGGAATCCGCACTTCGATCGTCTGGGGGAGTTCTATTACGGAGCGGTTCGACTGAAGGGCGGCGACGCGGACATCAGGCCGGTTTCGAGGCGATTCGGGTCGACCTCGCGCACGCCGTGTATCTCGATGACGAGCTCAAACGACGCGTGCCGGTGACCCATCAAGGATGCGCTCGAAATCGGCCGGCAGGTCGCGAAGGGCCTGCAGGCCGCCCACGAGAAAGGCATCGTTCACCGCGACATCAAGCCCGCCAACATTCTGGTCGCCCAGGACGGCCAGGTCACCATCATGGACTTCGGCCTGGCGCGGCTGACCGAAGCGTCGCGGTTGACCAAAGCCGAGACTACGATGGGCACCGTGGCCTACATGGCGCCCGAGCAAGCGCAAGGCGGCGAGGTCGACCACCGCTGCGATCTGTGGGCGCTCGGCTGCGTGCTGTATGAAATGGTCGCCGGCGCCCGACCGTTCAAAGGCGCGTACGACCAGGCGCTGCTGTACGAGATCGTCAACCAGGAACCCGAGCCGCTCACCGGCCTGCGCACCGCCGTGCCGATCGAGTTGGAGTTCATTGTCGGCAAGTGTTTGGCGAAGGATGCAGCAGACCGGTATCAACATGCCGGCGAAGCCGCGGTCGATCTGCGGACGCTCGCCGAGAAGCTCAAGTCGGGCCGCTCGACGATCCTGCGGACGGCGAATCTTACCGTCGGCGTTCCCGCAACTATGAGTGCGGCGCAGACGGTGAACCCAATCGAGACGCTGCCGCCCGGCGCCGTGATCGTTCGCGCGGAAGAATCAGCACGCGCTGCAAGGATTCGCAGCATTGGTCACGATCGCGCTGCTCAGCCTCGCCTTCGTTCACTTCACTCGGGCTCCGATCGAGAGGCCCCTGCGGCGTTTCTCATTCTTGCCGGACGGCTACTCCTCGAGGACTTCGATCATCTCTCCAGACGGCAAGCTCATCCTCTACCGGGCCGAAAGCGGCGCCCAAAGCAGCCTCTGGCTGAGATCGCTGGAGAACGAGTCCCCGGGCCAATTGGCAGGCACGGAAGGGGCGCAAGGCATGGGCTTTTGGTCTCCCGACAGCCTATCGATCGGATTCGCTGTTGGCGCCCAACTGAAGAGAGTGTCGATCAATGGGGCCGCCCCGATCACGCTGTGTGAGCTGCCGCGCCAAAACCCAAGCTTCGTCGGGGGAACCTGGAGCCCGGACGGCGAACGCATTGTGTTTTCCTCCGGTCTGCGGCTGTATGAGATTGACGCCCGCGGCGGTGAGCCCAAACTGTTGTTCGACCCGGGCGAGGGTCCTCGGGCCTCCTCTATCCACCCCAGTTTCTTGCCCACCGACCGAGGGTCTCATGGACTTGTGTACGTAGCGGCGCAAGGCCCGAACGATCAAATGCTAGCCGTTTTAGATCTCGAAACCGGCGAGCGCCGCGAGTTGGGACCCGGCAGCCGGCCGTTCTACTCGACTGACGGCTTCTTGATTCACGGGCTCGCGGACGGAATGGACAAAGGGCTGCGGGCCTTGCCGTTCTCTCTCGATACGTTGGAGGCGACCGGCCAGTCGTTTCCGATTGATGAAACGGGCCACAGCGCTTCAGTGTCGCGAGACGGAACGCTGGTGTACAGCGATGCTCCAGCCGCAAGCTCTTTGGGCCAGATGGTCTTGCGAGATCGCTCCGGAGCAGCGCTGCGGACCGTGGGCGGTCCTATCGCCGCGGGCGATGATCCGGCGGTCTCGCCGGACGGCCGCCGCGTGGCGGTTACCGTGGCGGACGATATTTGGGTTTATGACATTGAGCGCGATCTCGGAACCCGGCTGACGTCGAGGGTCGGCCGCGAGGGCGGGTCCGTTTGGCTCTCCACCGGACGCGAACTGATCTACCTCCTGGATCGCACTGGGGTGGCTCAGCAAGTTGCGGACGGGAGCGCCCCGGCGGAAATCTTGTTTGATGGAATGAACGGCGTGTTCCTCTTCGATTTGTCGCGGGACGATCGCTATCTGATGCATGTTGCCAACGACCCCGATCCCGCAGGCGATGGCGGCATCTGGCGCCGCGAGCGCACGGCCGACGGCGGCTTTTCAGAGGCGGTGTCGTTCTTGCGTACGCCGAAACAAGAGAATATGCCTCGACTCTCGCCCGATAGCCGCTACTTGGCCTATCGCTCCAACGATTCCGGCCAGTATGAGATCTACGTGACATCCTTCCCGCAGGGGCTGGGAAAGACGCGCGTATCTGCGAACGTCGGCGGCCAGCCGCGTTGGTCAGCGGACGGAACCGAGCTGTTTTACGTCGAGGGCTCGACGCTGATGGCTGTTCCCGTGTCGACTGCAGGAGCCTTCACGGTGGGGCCGCCGCAACGACTCTTTAGCTCGGGCGACCTATTGAATCCGGGCGAGAACAGCGTTCGTTATGACGTCTTCCCCGACGGGCGACGCTTCGTCACGATCTCGCCTGCGGACGAAGGCGAGGACGACGCGCCGACGAGCGTCAGGGTCGTCGAGAACTGGTACGAAGAGTTTCGGGATCGGGAGAAGAAGTAACGGACGACCCGGCCAAACCACAGTCACTATCGCATCGTCGAGAAGCTCGGCGAGGGCGGCATGGGCGTCGTTTACGAAGCCGACGACACGGAGCTCGAGCGCTACGTACCGCAGCAACAGCAGCTCGTCGTCCCGCGGGTCCGTCTCGATCGCAACGTCCTTGAACTCGTCGATCAAGCCGGCGTTGTGCATCTGCCAGGCGATCGGGCCCGGCTTGCCGGCTTTGGGGTCGCGGAACCGCAACACCTCGATCGCCTTGCTTCCCAGCGGCTGAGCCGCCGCCATGCGAGCCGTGCCCGTGGTCGAGTCCGCCAAAATCTCGATGCGGCTCCACTCGTGCTCGTTGAAGGGAGGCTTGGTCAGGCGCGTAAACTCGTCCCCGCCGTTGCTGTTCATCCCCGGCCGGTAGTCCCAGCGCCCGCCCAGCGGAACCTGAAACTGGATGCCGGCGAGCGCGTCGAGCGGCTTCTCGCCGGGCTTCGGCCGGCTGCAGAAGATCAGCACGCAGGCCTGATGATCCGGGTCGCCCGACACATGGCGCATCGTGAACGTCAGCCGGAAGCGCCCATAGTCCTTCGCCGTGTAGATCACGCCGCGCCCCGCGCCCGTGCTCGCCATCGCGCCGTCTTTGACGATCCAGCCGCTCGTGACGCTCTTGGCCAGTTCCGCCGGATACGCGTCCTCGAGCAACAGCTTGTTCAGCCGCGCCAACTCGAGCCCGTGCGGATGCCGCTCCAGCAGGAGCTGCGTCTCGGGCCGCAGCGCTACGCCCCGAAAGCGCGCCTCGTCATAAATGGACGGCCCCTCCAGCTTCTGCGTCACGGCCTTCGCCGCGGCCGACATCACCGCGTTAGCGTTCGCGTTCGACGCCGAATAAGCGGCCAAGTCCGCCTTCACCGCGTCCGGCAGCCGCTCCCGCAAGAAAGCCGACACCGCATCCGTCCCTTGCGTCAGCTTCTGCGCGAATGCCTCGGGATCGCGGACGTCGCTGCGCGAGAGCGACGTCGCGCTGTTCTCGCTCTGAATCCAGCCGTCGAGGGTTTTGCCGTCGAACAGAGGAACCGCCGCTGACGGCTCACCGCTCGCGCGGCGCAAGCCCGCGACCCCGAGCCCTGCCAGCTTCAGCCAATCTCTGCGGCTCGGTCGGGCGATTTCATGCTGCATGGCGGCCGAAGTCTATCACAGGCGAGACACAACGAAACTCCCGCCGCGACAACCGCAACGAGAGAGCGGGCCCGTATGGCCGGGATTCCAAAGGTATTCAAGCCGCAAAATACAAAGCCCGAACCGCAAACAAAAAAATCGGCCAGAAGAACGATCCAAAGAACCGCCACGCGACAATCAATCCTAGAAGCGAAAACCCGGGCTGCCGCATAAAGTGCAAAAACTTCAGCGCAGTCTCCTCCGGCATGAGCAGACCGACCGCCGTCGCGCCGTCTAACGGCGGAACGGGCAACAAGTTGAACGCGCCGAGGAGCAAGTTCTGCGCGAACAGAATGCTCATGAACGACGCCAGCGCTTCGCTCATCTCGCCGCCCGCCGGAGCGACCAGGCTCGTAAAGCTGATGCTGGTCGGCGGCGCGAAAGAGCCGGCGGCGATGCCGATATGAATGATCACGCCGGCGATGATGCACAGCGCGAAGTTCGCCAGCGGCCCGGCCAGCGCCATCCAAGCCGCACGGCGCGGATAGCGCTGCTGCCAATGAGGGTCGTAGGGCGCCGACGCCCAGCCGATCATCCAGCCCGACAGCAGCAGCGACACAATCGGCACCAGAATCGTGCCCGTCGGCTCGCGCTGCATATGGGGCAGGGGATTCAGGCTGACCTGCCCGCCGCGCGCCGCCGTCTCGTCGCCGCCCAATTTCGCCGCCCACGCATGCGCCGCTTCATGACAAGTCAGCGACAGCAGAAACGCCACGTACCATAACGGCGCCAGCGCCAGGATTTGAGAATCAAACATCGGAAGGACCGAAGAGAAAGTCTAGCAACAGCGGACTGCGCTTCAGTTTCGGCGCTTCCAGACTTCATAGGTGCGGATATTCGGCGCGGCGTTGCGATCCCACCAGCCGTAAAGCGACGCGTAGCTGTACTCCCAAATCTTTTCGTAGTTCGTGTCGTTCAGTCCCGGGGCGGGCTCGTCGCGGCGGTCCCACACGACCCACCAGTCGGCGTCAGCGTACTCCTTGAACTGATCGTCGGGAATCCTTCCGCGGAACTCGGCGTTGTGCGGCGCCGCCCCGTCGAGCAGGCCTACCCAGCGAATCTCGGGATGCCGAAAGTAGAACGGCATCCCCTTGACGTTGCGCGCGAACGCAACGCGGGCGCCGGGCTCGAGCTTGCCTTCGAAGAAGTCGAACAGCGGCTCGATGTAGCTGTCGTCGGCCAAATACTGCCGCTGCACGGTTTCTTCCGTGCCGCCGAGCATGAAGTCGAGGTTGGGCCAAGCAGCCATCCCGATGAACACCGCAACAGCCGGCGCCGCGCCCTTGCGCCTCGCCACGCCGCCGACCACGGCCGTCGCAAGCAGCACTCCCGCCGGCAACACCTGATAGCAGTGCCGCAAATTGACCTGGCCTTGCCCCGCGGCAATCGTGATCAACGCGCTCAGCACGAGCATCACTCCGCCCAGCAACGCAGCGCGCGTGAGAGGCGCCGGATCGCGGATCGTGCTCCACGCCCACAGGAACAGTCCGGGCACGCCGAGGCAAACCAGGTACGCGAGCCAAAACGCCGGGGCCGGCCAGGCTCCGAAATCCGCCGCGCTGAACAAAAAGACCGGCGCGATCACGATCGCCGCCGCAACAGCGAACAAGCCCTTGGCCAAGCCCGACGTCCGCTCGCGGGTGAGATAGAGCCAGCCGCCGACCGGCACGAGCAGCACCAAGGGGAAGTCGCGCCAAAAATCGCGCGTGCGGCTGATCAGTGCGCCTCGATAAATCTCCCAAAGCGATCTGTCGGGCGGCGGCGGCCAAGTGCTCGCGAACTCCGCGTGCAGCAGCGCGAAATCGGTCAAGACGATCACGGCCATTGCGGCGGAGATCGCGACGAAACGTTTGAACAGCCGCGTGTCGCGCTCGAGGATCACGAACGCCCCCACCGACGCCCACGCGCCCACAAAGCTGAGGTAGTTCGAGAAATAGAGCAGCAGGCCCCAACCCGCCAGCCGCGCCCAAAACGCCTTGGAGTCCACAAGCGTGCGGTCCTCGATGTAGCGGACCATCTCATACAAGATCAGACTCGCCGCGAATGCGACCAACCCGTAGTAGCGCGCCTGCCGCGCGCCATGCAGAAAGAAGATCGAAGTGAGGGCGAGCCCCGGCGCCGCCAGCGCCAGGACGGAGCTCTTGCCGTACAGCAGCGCGCCGATGCGGTAGAGCACGAACAGCAACAGGGCTCCGATCACCGCAAGCGGCGCCCGCGCCGTCCATACGCTCACGCCGAAGAGCTTGAACGACAGCGCCACGACGTAAAACTGCAGGTAGCTCTGCATCGCCGGCAGCAGCTTCGAGTTCACGTCGTGGCCGTCGGCCGCCTGAACCAGCAGTTGCCCCTTGTCGAAGTCGTAGACATAAGGCGCAAGAGAGCCGCTGTCGACCATCTGCCGCGCCCACACGGCGGTTGTTCCTTCGTCGCGCCACAGCGGCACTGCATCAAGGCGCCAAAACAGGAGGACGGCGGAAGCCGCGATCAACAAGACGGCGAGAGCTCGCTGCATGAAACAAAAGGCGCGGCGGCGCGCAAGAGAGGCCAGTATAGCCGCCCGCGGCCGCATAGCGCTTTTTGCGCAACTCTTCGCCGTCTGCTCGTGTTCATCAGTGCGAGACGAGGGAAGGGCCGGCCGCCCCGATCAAAGCAAGCAGGAGCAGAACCATGAACACAGCAACGAAACTCTTACTGACTTCAGCGATCGCCGCGGCAATGAGCGTCGGTACGGCGTTCGCCGCGGGTCCGGGCGTCGCGGGACGCCAGGTGAATCAGCAGAAGCGCATCCACCAAGGCGTGCGGAGCGGCGAGCTCACTCGCCCCGAAGCGGCGCATCTCGAGCGCACCGCGGCGCGCATTCACCGCTCGATCGTCCGGGACCGCGTCGACCAAGGCGTCTTCACGCCCCGCGAACGCGCCAAGGCCGAGCACAGGCTCAACCGCCAAAGCCGCGCCATCTATCGCCAAAAGCACGACAACCAGCAGCGCTGACGAAGCGCCCAAGCAGAGCCGCGCACGTATTACAGGCGCGGCTCTCGCTTCGCGATTGCGATTCTTCGGAGCGCTACTTTTTGTCGGGAGAAGGCGCGGGTTTCGATTCGCTGGACTTGCTCTCGGATTTGGATTCGGACTTGGATTCGGACTTGGATTCGCTCGAAGCGGCCGGTTTGGACTCGCCGTCGTTCTTGGGCTTTTGGCCGCCTTTGCCGTAGTCGTTGACGTACCAGCCGCTGCCCTTGAACTGGAAGGACGGGACCGACAGCAGGCGCTTGGCTTCGCCCGGGCAGTCGGGATGCTGGTCGCAGTCCGGGCACCTGGTCAGCGGCGCGTCGGAGAACTTCTGAATCACTTCAAAGCGCAACCCGGTCCTAGGGCATTCGTACTCGTATAGCGGCATGGCGAAATTCGGAGCGAGAGCGCGCAGAGAGCGCACTGTAAGACTGCTTTGATTCTAACACCGGGCGCCTAATCCCAACGGCGGCGGGAGGTTCGGAGCGGGTGTTATGATGGGCTTCCCCGAGCCCGAAAAGACGGGCCGTTTTTCGTCTTGCAGCAACACGAACTAGACGAGCTGGTGGCGCGGATCGGCGACGCCTTTTTGGCGCGCCTCGACGGCGGCGCGACGCCTGTCGCGCGTGCGGCGGAGCCTGCGAAAAAGGCGGTTGGGTGCGCTTGCGAGCACGGTGCGGAAGAAGCCAAGACGGCGCCGGACTTTCGTCCTCCTGCGGGGTGGGAAAAGCGGGCCGTCGAGTTGGCGCGACTCGATCCGGCGGCGACGACCGCGGAGATTCGAGCGGCGGCCGAGGACGCCAAGCGGAGCGAACTGGCGGGCTTGACGGTGCTTTCGCAGCATGCGGGTGCGGCGGCGCGGGCGCTGCGGGGCTCGTCGACGCGCGTGATCGCCGTGGTCGGCTATCCGCACGGCGGGCTCGCGGGGCCGTTGAAGCTGGCTGAAACCGAGTTGGCGCTCGGACAGGGCGCCGCGGAGATCGAGTGGACGGTCTCGCTGGGCGCCTTGCGCGAAGGGCGCGATGATTTGATCTACGGCGAGTTGCGGTCTGCGGTCGAGATGGCGCATCGGGCGGGGGCGTCGCTGAGCTTCGCGATCGAGATGAGCGACCTGGAAGAGCGCCGCAAGCTGACGGCGGCCGTGTTGGGCCGCCTAGCCGGCGCCGATATGGTCGCGATCGTCGCGGGGCGTTGCGCGCATGGGCGCGTGCTGCCGTCGGACGTGTCGTCGATTCGGCGGGCTCTAGGCGACGGAACGCGCATCAAGGCCGGCGGCGGCGTGGACGGTTGGTCCGCGCTTGGCGCGCTGGCGGCGGCGGGCGCGGACGCGGCCGCCGTGGACACTCTCGCGGCTCTGGCTCGCTAGCCGAGCCTTTGCGGCCATGCAGCCTGAACCTCCCATTCCCGGCCCGCGTGCTGATCCCGATGCGCTGCAGCTTCTGGCCGAGGCGGCCGAGATCGTCGCGCATCATCCTCTCGACCTCGACGATCTGCTGAAGGCGCTGGCCGAACTGGTGAGCAAGGTCGTCGACTATCAGTTGTTCGCCGTGCTGCTGGCGGACGACGCGGGCGTGCTCAGCATCCGTTATTCGATCGGATTCCGGCCGGAGCTTGTGAAGACGTTGCGCGTGAAGACGGGAGAGGGCATCACGGGGGCGGCGGCGCAGCGGCGGCGGAGCATCGTCGTGGACGACGTGACGCAAGACTCGCGCTACTTGGCTGTGGTCGACGCCGTGCGCTCGGAGATGGCGGCGCCGTTGATCGCACGCGGCGAACTGGTCGGCGTGATCGATCTGCAGTCGTCTCAAACGGCGGCCTTCTCCGACCGGGACCGCGTGATTTTGGAGCTGATCGCGTCTCGGTTTTCGCTCGCGATCGAGGCGGCGGCGCTGTACCGCGCGACCGTGCGGCAGAACAAGACGCTGACAACCTTGACCCGGATTGCGCGCGAGTTCTCGCACATTCTCAAGCTCGAGGAGCTGCTGCAGAAAGTGTGCGACTTGGTGCGCGAGATCATCCGCTACGACTCGTTCAACATCTACCTGCCGTCGGCGACGGGCGCGACGCTCGAGCACTACTTCGGCGTGCGGTTCGATCAGCGCGTGCAGTGGCGCAGCATTCCGGTCGGGACGGGGCTGGTGGGGCATGCCTTCGCGGAGCGGCAGTCGATCTTGGCGGAGGACACGGAGAAGGACGAGCGCTACCTCGGGCTGATCGAGGGGATCCGCTCGGAGGTGGCCGTACCGCTGATCCTCAAGGACACGGTGATCGGCGTATTGGATCTCGAGTCCGAACGCATGGGCTGGTTCACGCAGCGTGACTTGCAGGCGCTCGAGCTGCTGGCGCCGCAGGTGGCGGCGGCGATCGAGAACGCGCGCCTCTACGAACAGGTGGAACGCAACCAGGACCGCCTGCAGCGTGATCTGATGGCGGCGCGGCAGGTGCAGCAGAGTCTGCTGCCGGGCTGCTGCCCGACCTACGCGGGGATCGAAACGGCGGCGAGGAATCTGCCGGCGCGCGAGGTGTCGGGCGATTTCTACGACTTCTTCACGTTCCCCGAATACATGGGAGTGTGGTCGGGGGACGTGAGCGGCAAGGGCGCTGCGGCAGCGCTTTTCGCGGCGATGGCGAGCGGCTTTTTGAGGCAGTTGAACACGGCGGCGTGCACGCCGCTGGAGCTGCTCCACTCCATGAATACCGCGCTGCTTTCTCGCGTGATCGACTCGCGCTATCTGGCCGCGATGTACGCCCTGTGGCGGCCGGCGGAACGTACGATCACGGTGGCGGCGGCGGGCCAGCCGCGGCCGATCGTGAGGGTCGCCGGCGAGACGAAGCGGCTCGACATCGGCGGCACGCCGTTGGGGATTCTGCGCGACGCGGAGTTCGATGTGACGGATGTCGAGCTCCATCCCGGGGATCTGTTCGTGACCGCCTCGGACGGACTGCAAGAAACCGAGAACTCGGACGGCGAAGAGTACGGCGAGCAACGCCTGATCGAATTGGTGCAGTCGTTCGGCGAGGTCACGGCCCAGAAGGCGTTGCAGGCGATCTTCGAAGACGTCGCGCGCTTCAGCGGCTCCGATACGCCTTCCGATGATCGGACCGTGATCGTCGTCCGCGCGATTTGATCTGCGTTACTTGCGGCGGGCTTGCCATTCCGGCCGCAGTATCGCGTAGTGCTTGAGATCGAGGAAGCGGCCGCCGACCAGGTCCGCTTCGCGACGGACGCCTTCGAGTTGGAAGCCGAGACGCTCGGCGATCTTGCAGCTTCGGGTGTTTCCGACGGCGCACTGAATCTCAACGCGATGACGGCCCCGCTCGTCGAACAGATACTCGAGCACGACGGAGACGGCTTGGGTCATCACGCCGCGTCCTTGAAACTCGGCCGCAAGCCAATAGCCGATTTCGGCGCTGGGAGCTTTCTCGTTCAACGTTGCGCCGATCACGCCGCCGCAGCGCCCTTCGCACCAGACGCCGGCGTTGACGACTCGTTGCTCGGCGAGCTTGCGAAGCGAGTCTTCGATGAAGGCTTGCGTGTCGGCGACGCTCTTCGAGGCGTCGACCCAGGGCAGCCAGGCGCGCAGCATTTCGCGATTGGCGTCAACGACGCCGAACAGCGCTTCGGCGTGGTGCGGCTCGAGCAATCGCAGCTCGCTGGACGAGCCTATCGGGCGTCGGAACATCGTTATTCGAGCGGCAAGGCCGTGGCGACGAGCTTCTTCTTGTCTTTGGGCAGGTCGACAAGATCGACTTCGATACGATCGCCTAGCGTGAGGACGCCGCTGACCGTAACCTCGTAGCGGCCGCGCATGACCGAGTAGATGCGCTGCGCCAGGGTCTTGGGGTCGAGGTCGAGCTTCTTTACGTGGAACCAGGCGCCCCCTGTGCCGCCGGCGATCTTCTCGAGCAAATCGGAGTCGTAGCCCTCCGCGAAGGCGACGAATATGGAGGCGTGGCGGCGGCGAGCGAGCGAACGGACTTCTGGCAAGTTCGTGCGGCTCTGTCCTTCGGCGCCGGCCGTGAGCACGAGCGCCACACGGCGAGCGGTGGAGTTGGCGAACCCGCCGTCGAGGCCGGCGTAAAGCGCGTCCACGATGCGCGGGTTGTTCCCGTAGCGCAATTGCGAGAGGGCTTGGTGCAGGAAGTCCTTGCTCGGCGTGAAGTCTTGCAGCAGCGTGGCGGATTGGTCGAACGATTCAATCGCCATCTGCTCGCCTTCGCCGAGACTGTCGATGATCGGCGCGGCCAGCGGTCGGATGATTTCGCCGACCATGCTGGCGTCGACGATCAGCAGCACGTCGAACGGCGTCTCCTGGTATACGGCGGCGTCGACAGTCAGGTCGGTCGAGCCGTCGCGGACTTGGAAGTTCGCGGCACTGAGGGTATTGTCGGGTTCGGCGGTCTTTTGGTCGAAAACGCTGACGGAGAGCTTGTGCTGCTGGGCCGGGAGGACGGCGGCGAAGAGGCAGGCGAGGGCTAGGACGGCGCGGGGGCGAGGCCCGGGGACAGGCCCCGACGGTAAGAGCGGCGATTCCAGCCGACCGTTCACCATGGCTTCCCGCTCTTGATGTTGTAACTCCTCGAGTTTTCACGCTCAGTGACTTGGATTTCGCCGTCTTTGACCTGGACGTCGGAGACGCCGTGGAAGTCGTCGGGAATCTGGAGCAGGAAGGCGATGTAGCGCGTGGTCACGCGCTGGCGGCCGGGGATCCAGCGGTATTGCGGCGTTCCCCACAGGTCGCCTTCGCCGACGACGCTGCGCATGGGGCCGCCGAAGGGCGTGGTGCCGAATTCCATGCCGCGGGCTTTGACTTTCCCTTCCCAGGGAACCTGCTTGTTGCGGCCGTTCTCTTGCCAGTCGCCGATCCAGGGGAAGTCGGCGGTCTTCCAGAGGTAGCCGACGAGGACGTTCATGTCGTCGTTGTACATGGTGAACCAGGCATGCTCGCCCTTGGGATCCATGAGGAAGCCGGCGTACGTGCCGGCGTTAGGAGCGGGCTGCATGGCGCGCAGGCTGACGGGGCGGCCGTCGGCGGCCTTGCCGTCGGGCCAGATGATCTCGCCGGACGCGAGCGAGTTGGTGGGATCTTCGCCGCTGCGCACGGCGCCCTTGCCGGCCGACATGTCGAGGATGGTCTTGCCGGGCTCGACGAAGGGCGGGCCGAAGGTGCAGTGCTCGACCCACATGGCCGGGCGGTCATAGTCGGTGAGATTCTCGACCCACTCCTCGACGTAGAGGACGGTCTCGTCGGCGGGCAGCGTGAGGACGCGGCCGACGTTGTACTGCGTCCTGGGCAGGTGGGCGGAATACCAGATCATCACCTCGTTGTCGTCGGCTTCGGTGCGGTCGAGCTTCCACTCTTGCGTCAGGGCTTCGCCGTGGTTGCCGAGACCGTTGGCGGCCTCGGAGTCGGACGGACCGCCGAAGGTCGGGAAGTTCAGCAGTTGGCCCATGTAGCCGGACATCAGCAGCTTGTTCGTGCCGCCGCCGTAAATGGCGTCATCCTTGGCGGGGTCGTACTCCCAGGGCTCGATGGTCGGGAAATGCGGGACCCGCATCGGGTTGAGCCCGACTTTAGGGTCGTCGGACTTGAGGCGCAACTCGGCGATGTGGCCGGCGCCGCGCAAGGCTGCGACGCGCATCTTGGCGTTCTCGAGAAAGTAGGCGTCCCTGCCGTGAAAGTCGCCGCGGGAGAATCGCGGCGATTGGGCGGAGGCTACGGTTGCGATAACGAGGGAGGCGAGCAGGAGACGGCGCACAGCCGAGCATATTAGCGAATTGCGGGCTATCATGGGCTGGCTTGGAACATACGCAGATCCCGATGATTCGCTTCTCGCTGCCACTGATATTGGCCATGACGCTGACGGCCGCCCCGCGCGCTGAGTTCGTTTACGAGACGGCGCCTTTCCCCTCTTGCCACGCTTCGACGATTTTGGAGGCGAAGAACGGCGACCTTCTGGCGGCCTGGTTCGGCGGTTCAGACGAAGGCGAGAACGACGTCGCGATCTGGATGTCGCGGAAGACGGCGGACGGCTGGTCGGCTCCCCGGGAGATGGCGCGGCACGAGGGCGTTCCGACCTGGAATCCGGTGTTGTTCCGCTCGCTGGACGGGGCGACCTGGCTGTTCTACAAGTTCGGCCGCAGCCCGCGCGAGTGGAACGGCGCTTGGCGCAAGTCGCTGGACGACGGACGCACGTGGAGCGAATGGCGCCAGATGCCGGCGGGCTTGCTGGGTCCGATCAAGAACAAGCCGATCGCTCTGCCCGACGGAACGATCGTGTCGGGGACTTCGGTCGAGACCGATTTCGCGTGGTCGGCCTGGGTCGAGTTGAGCAAGGATCAAGGTCGCACGTGGAACCATTACGGGCCGATCGTGCATCCCGATCAGCCGCGCGGCGTCATTCAGCCGACGATCGTGCCGATGTTGGGCGGATTGCGGATGTTCTTACGCTCCCGCAACATCGGCAAGATTTGCTACGCGGACTCCTATGACGGCGGGCGCAGTTGGAGCCCGGCGTACGAGACGACTCTGCCGAACCCGAATTCCGGGATCGACGCCGTCGGTTTGGCCGACGGGCGCGTCGTGATCGTCTACAACAACACGACCAATGGGCGCACGCCGCTCAACGTCGCCGTCTCATCGGACTACGGCAAGACCTGGAACTCGTTTTTGGAGCTCGAGACCGCGCCGGGCGAGTACTCATACCCGGCGGTGATTCAGGCATCGGATGGAACCGTGCACGTGACGTACACGTGGAAGCGGCGGCGGATCAAGCACGTGGCGATTCCGCTCGCCGATATCCCCTAGCGATTCGTTTTGCGGCGCAGCAGCCCAAAGCCGGCAAGCCCGAGTCCGAACAGAGCAATGGTGGACGGCTCGGGAATCGGACCCGGTCGCCGGTCCGACCGTGCCGTACCCGACATTCGAAACGCGTCGAGACCGATAAAGTCGGACGGCCCGTCTTGGTTGGCGAGGACCTGAGCCGAAACGTTGGCGGCGCCGCTCGTGATCGGGACGCTCAGAGTTTGCCAACCGACAGTGCTCTGATTGTTCGAGGCCGGAGTTCAACCGAATCCAGCCGCCCGCGACGCCGTCAGTAGTGATCCGGTAGTCGAGAACATCGGCCGAGTCGAGACTGCATGAAGTTGTATTGGAATGAGACCTGGAGCGCGGAGAACCCGAAACGTTGACGGTATCGAAAGCGCAGAATGTGACGAGCCGATTGCAAGCGCGTTGGTCAAGTCCTGTGCTCCCCAAAAGATCGAGCCGTCGGCGGCGCTGTCGATATCGCCCGCTGAACTCTTGAATCGGGGCCCAGATGTTTTCGTTGCCGCCTTGAACGACGGGTCGCCCTCGGTGTTGTACGCCGCCCGGCGTCGGCGATGTAGCCCCAAGTGTCGGTGACGGCTCCCTCAAAGCTTTGGTAAGACGATGGTCGCTCCGTGCGCTGTGAAAGAGGCGACGACACAGGAGACAGAGGGCTTTAGCGGGCGCGAGCCGGCCAAGTGGCGAAATGTGTATAGGGTTCCGGACTTGCTTCACCAGTCCAGATTGCTACCCTGGGGAAAACCCTGGTATAAGGGGTGCGCCTGAGAATTTGGCGCAATTCGCCGCGTCTCGCCCTTAGTACTACCCTTTCCCCTTGGCCTTCGTCTTGCCGAACTTCCAGTTCTTTTCGATGAATTCGATGATGAGGCCGGCGATGTCCTTTCCGGTTACGCCCTCGATGCCTTCGAGTCCGGGAGAAGAGTTGACTTCCATCACGACCGGACCGTGCGTGGAGCGCAGCAGGTCGACGCCCGCGATGCGCAGCCCGACGACCTTCGCGGCGCGAACGGCCACGGCGCGCTCCTCGGGCGTGATCTTGACGAGCTCAGCGGTGCCCCCGCGGTGCAGATTCGACCGAAAATCGCCCGCCTTGCCCTGACGGCGCATCGAGGCGACGACCTTGTCGCCGATGACGAAGCAACGAATGTCGGCTCCGTCGGCCTCTTTGATGAACTCTTGCACGATGATGTTGGCGTTGAGGCCCATGAAGGCCTCGATGACGCTTTCGGCCGCTTGTTCGGTCTCGGCCAACACGACGCCGAGGCCTTGGGTGCCTTCGAGGAGCTTGATAACCACCGGCGCGCGTCCCGCGATCCTGAGTAGGTCCTCCACGTCGTCCGGGGAGCGGGCGAAACCGGTCACAGGCAGCCCGATGCCGGCGCGGGACAGCAATTGCAGCGTGCGGAGCTTGTCTCGGGAGCGCGTGATGGCGAGGCTTTCGTTGACCGAATAGACGCCCATCATCTCGAACTGCCGGACGACGGCGGTCCCGTAGAAGGTGATCGAGGCGCCGATGCGCGGGATGATGGCTTCGAAGCCTGTCATTTCGCGGCCCCGGTAGCGCACCGCCGGATCATGGGTGGTGATGTCCATGTAGCAGCGCAGGGTGTCGATGACGTGAACTTGGTGACCCCTGGCTGTCGCGGCTTCGACGAGTCTGCGGGTCGAATAGAGACTCAGGCGTCGTGAGAGGATGCCAAGCTTCATGGGTCGCTCGTTCTTAGGAGACTCGCTTCAGGCTGGATGCGATTCGTAGGCGGAGGCCAAGGATCTGCCGGTGAGGAAGGATGCGCCGGGGTTGACGAGCACTCGGCCTTTCATAGCGGTCCGCCCCAACAGCATACGAAACAGCATCGTATCGCGTCTTGTGATGGTCATTTCGATGGGATAGCTCATGGGGCCGAGCGCCAGGTTTGTGACGATGACGATTCTCCGTTCCCGATGCCCGCCGGAATCGGAGACGACGCGTTCCCCGGCGATCGGCGCCTCGCAAATGATTTCGGGCTTTTCGGTTTTCTGGAGCGGCCAAACGCGGAAGCGGACCCAACGCACGCCCTTGCGCCTGAAGACGTGGACTTGGTGCGCGTGGAGAGCGGACGTTCTGGCGCCGGTATCGATTTTCGCCTTGATCGCCGGCAGGCCAAGATCGGGCAGCGAGACCCACTCGCGCCAGCCGACCGTCAGCGGCCTTGGTCTTTGATCGGCGCTCACCGCAGGTCTTCCACCTCTTCGCGCAGGTCGCTGAGCTCGATCGGCTCCGGCTGCGGTCCTTCGGCGTAGGCGACGTGAGCGAGCGGATCGCCCTGGTGAACGAGCGGGATGTTACTTTGTCCGATGATGATCCCGTCGCATGGCGCCGCCACCGCCACGCGTTCTTCGCCCAGAGGATCGTTGATGACCCCCAAGGCTTGGCCGCTGCGGACGCGTTGACCGAGTCGCGCGTCGGAGCGGAACAAACCGCTCGCGGGCGCCCGCAGCCAAACCGATCCTTTGGCGACGAACGGCGTGACCTTCGGCTTGCGAGTCGAGCGGCCCAGCATGGCCATATGGTGCATCACCGAGAGGATGCCTCTTACGCCGACTAGAACTCCGGTGCGGTCGAGCCGCAGAGCCTCGCCGGTCTCGTAAACCACCAGCGGTTTGCGCTGCTTGTAGGCCAGCGCGCGAAGGGAGCCGTCACGGAGCTTGGCGTCGACGATGACCGGGGCGCCGAAAGCTTCCGCCAGCTCGAGATTGCGGGGATCGTCGAGGCAGGCTCGGATCTGCGGCAGGTTCGAGCGGTGCAGACCGCCGGTGTGCAGATCGACGATGTGGCTGGCGTGCGGCAGGATCTCGGTCGAAAACAGCCCGGCTAGCCGCGAGGCCAGCGAGCCGCCGCTGGAGCCGGGGAAGCTGCGGTTGAGGTCGCGTTTGTCGGGCAGGTACCGCGAGCTGGTGATGAAGCCATATACGTTGACGACGGGGACGGCGAGGATGGTGCCGTGAAGGCGCTTGGCGTTCACTCGCCGCAGCAGGCGCAGGATGACCTCCACGCCGTTGACTTCGTCGCCATGGAGAGCGGCCGTGAGCAACAGGCTGGGGCCGGGGTTGGCGCCGTGGACGACGCGCGTCGCCAGCGACAGCTCAGCGCGATTCAGCAAGCGCGGGACGGCGATTTCGACGGTGGTGGACTGCCCCGGCTGCACCGTCGACCCGGCGATCTTCAGCGGGTGCTGGACGGGGGCGGCCGATGCGGGAAGCGACGCCAATGCACTTCCAATGATACGAACAAACCGAGACTGCCTCCTCATTTATCGATGGTAGGAGGCAGCTTCGCGCAGATCGATGTGGGTGCGGAAAAACCCCAGCTGCTCGAGCCGGGGTCTCGTTGACTAGAACGCGTAGAGGAGGGTGCCCTGCTCGACGGCGACGGCGGTGTCGCCCTTGCCCGGTTCGCCTTCCGCCTTTTCGCCTTCGGAAGGAACGGAGCGGTAGTACAGGCCGTTGGCTTCGCGGTAAATCTCGAGCTCCGCCGGTCGCGGCAGGTGGCCCTGAATCAGCGCCTCCGACAGCGGGTCTTCGATGTACTTCTGCAAGGCCCGACGCAGCGGGCGCGCGCCGTAGCTGCGGTCGACCAGCGTTTCGTCGAGAATGTACTGCGCGGCGTTGATCGACAGGCGGATCTGAATGTCCTTCTGGATCAGGTTCTGATTGATCTGGTCGACCATCAACTGGACGATCTCGATCAGGTCCTCGTCCGAGAGGCTCGAGAAGGTGATGACCTCGTCGATGCGGTTGAGGAACTCAGGGTTGAAGACGCGCTTCACCTCGTTCATCACCTCGACTTCGGACTTCGACTCGAGCTCCTTCTTCGTGGCGGCGCCGGAGAACCCGACCGGGGCCTTGGACTGCAAGTGCCGCGCGCCGATGTTTGACGTCATGACGATGATGGTGTTCTTGAAGTCGACCGTGTTGCCGAGACCGTCGGTCAACTGGCCGTCTTCGAACACCTGCAGCAAGATGTTGAACAGGTCGGGATGGGCCTTTTCGATCTCGTCGAGCAGGATGATCGAGTAGGGTTGGCGTTTGACCTTTTCGGTGAGCTGACCGCCCTCCTCGTAGCCGACGTAGCCCGGAGGCGAGCCGATCAGCTTGGAGACGGAGTGCTTTTCCATGAACTCCGACATGTCGAAGCGGACGAGCGCCTTTTCCGAACCGAACAAGAAGTCGGCCAGGGCGCGGGCGACCTCGGTCTTGCCGACGCCGGTGGGCCCGAGGAACAGGAACGAGCCGGCTGGCCGCTTCGAGGACTTGAGTCCCGCGCGGCTGCGGCGGATGGCGCGCGACAAGGCGGAGATCGCGCCGTTTTGGCTGACGACCCGCTTGTGCAGCTCTTCCTCCATACGCAGGAGCTTGGCCATCTCCTCTTCCTTGATGGAGGTCATCGGGACGCCGGTCCAACGGGCGACGACCTCTTCGATGTCGTCCTTGGTGACGACGGCCGTGGCGTTCTCGTCGACGTTGTACTTTTCGCGCAACTGGCGCAGGTTCTCGCGCTCCTTGCGCTCTTCGTCCGAATAGAAGCGAGCCTTCTCGAACTCGTGGTTCGCGATGGCGTTCTCCATGCGGTGGACGATGAACTTGATGCGCTTGTGCACCTCGGCGATCTCGTCGGGCATCGTCGTCTGGCGCAGCTTCACGCGGGCGCCTGCTTCGTCGACGATGTCGATCGCCTTGTCGGGCAAGAAGCGATCCGGGATGTAGCGGCTCGAGGTGTAGACGGCCTGCTCGACGGCTTCGTCGGTGTAGGCGACGGCGTGGAACTTCTCGTAGCGGTCCTTGATGCCAAACAGCACCTGGACGGCTTCTTCCTCGGTCGGCGGACTGACCTTGACGGCCTGGAAGCGTCGCTCGAGCGAGCGATCCTTCTCGATCGACTTGCGGAACTCGCCCGGCGTCGTGGCGCCGATGCATTGGATCTCGCCGCGCGACAGGGCCGGCTTCAAGATATTGGCGGCGTCGAGCGAGCCTTCGGCCGAACCCGCGCCGACCAGCGTGTGCAACTCGTCGATGAAGATGATGGCGTTCTGGTTCTCCATCAGCTCCTTCATGATCGTCTTGAGCCGCTCTTCGAACTGGCCGCGGTACTTGGTGCCGGCGACGATGAGGCTGAGGTCGAGCGCCAGGATGCGCTTGTCGGCCAGGAACGACGGCACCTCGCCATCGGCGATGCGCTGCGCCAGGCCTTCGACGATGGCGGTCTTGCCGACGCCCGGCTCGCCGATCAGCACCGGGTTGTTCTTGGTGCGGCGGCAGAGGATCTGGACGACGCGCTCGACTTCGTTCATGCGGCCGATCAACGGATCGAGCGTGTTGTCCATGGCGGCCTGCGTGAGGTCGCGGCTGAACTCGGCGAGCATCGAGCTTTCCTTGGGCCTGCTGGAGAGAAGCTTTTCGGACTGCGAGCGGGCCAGCTCTTCGCGGATGGTCGACAGTCGCAGGCCGCGCTCATGCAAGATCTCCGCCGCGAAGCATTTCTCTTCGCGTAACAGGCCGAGCAACAAGTGCTCCGTGCCGATGTGCTTGTGGCTCAAGCGCTCGGCTTCCTCGGCGGCATAGGCCAAAACGCGCTTGCACTCATGGCTCAGCGGCAGGTCCACCGACGTCGAAACCTTCTCGCGAATCGTGGTGTGCGCTTCGATCTGCTTGCGGATGGATTCCACCGCGGCGTGCGACCGCAGGAACCGATTGGCGAGCGCCTTGTCCTCGCGAATCAAGCCGAGCAGCAGGTGCTCGGTCTCGATGTACGGGCTGCCGAATTGGCTTGCCTCGTATCGCGCGAAGAAGATGACGCGGCGTGCTTTCTCGGTATAGCGTTCAAACATGGTTCAAGTTGTATGTATGAGGGTATAAAAACCCTGATCACATGATATCAGCAGTCTTCGCGCAGCCGGGAGGTCTGGGCCCGGAACCTTTTCGCATAATCGCTGGGACTTTCCGCCTAGAAGTGGCGCCAAAGGTGCTGGAACCCCGGCATGGGGCAATTCGGGAAGAGCGTTTGGTTGCGTCTGGACGCCCGTCGGCTGCTCATTGCGCTCGCGGTCGTTGCGCCGCTTCTGCTCGCCGACATGATCGTGGTCTTGGACCGCTCGCGCGAGGCGCACACGGCGGCGGCGAAGGAGTATTTGGAGACAGTGGCGCGGACGGCGGGCGCCGGCGTCGAGGAATTCGTTGACTCGGGCGTTTCGTACGCTCGGATCCTGGCTTCTCGCTCCGATGTCGTCGAGGCCGCTGCGAAAGTTTCGGGCGGGCCGCCGCCGGATGAAGAAGCCTTGATGGGGATCGATCGCAACTGGCAGACTCCCGTTGCGGAGGCCGAGGTGCGGGGAATTGTCGCCAACCCCGTAGCGGCGGGCCTGCGAACCTTTATCGAAAACGCGCCCGGCGCCGTGCGGGCGCTGGTAACGGACCGCTATGGCCGCACGATCGCCGCCTCGCATAAGCCGGAGCTCTATTACCACGGAGATCAGGCCTGGTGGGCGCAGACGATCGGCGACGGCAGTCAGGGGCGGGCGCAGGTCGGCGGCGTCGTGTTCGATCCCGTATCGCGGGAATCGGTCGTGCCCGCCGCCGCGCCGATCGTCGCGGCGGACCGGGCGCGCGTGGTTGGGACGGTGCGCATTTTCTTCCGGGCGGCGGGTGTTACGCCCTACTTGGAAGAGGCCTTGCCCGGGACGACCGGCGAGTCTCTGCTGACGTCGTCCGACGGGCGGTTGATTGCGAGCGGCAGGGGCGGCCGGTCGCCTGACGATGAGGTAGCCGAGATGGCGTCCGTCCGCGCCTTGTCGACGAGCGCGGCGTCCGGAGCCGTACGGACGACCGGCCGAGGTCGCGAGGAACTGGTCGGCTACATGGATTTGGGTCTGCGACAAGCGTATCCGGATCTGGATTGGACGGTGCTTGTCATCCAAAGCTGGGAAGATGTCAATGCGCCGATTGCTCCGGTGGTGTGGCGAGCGCTCGCGACGGCAGGCGTCGCTTTGCTCGCCCTCGCCGCGCTGGCCGTATTCTTCAATACACACCGCAAACACGACTTGGACCCGCTCGACGAGATTGAGAAGACGTGAGCCGCAATCTCCGGGTCGAGATTTGGCATACTGCATCCCAGCATGAATCGTCTGACCTGTCTTCTGTGTGTATCGTTGCCGTTGGCGGCGACCCTCTCCGCCCAAACTCCCGCGCGCTGGAAGGCGCACGACATGACGCGCCCGCACCCGGCGAAAGTGACTTCGCACTTGGCGCTGCCGATCCCTCCCCCGTCGGACGCAATCGTCCTGTTCGACGGCAAAGATCTGTCGAACTGGCAATCCGTCGACGGCGGCCCCGCGGGATGGGTCGTCAAGAACGGCGCCATGGAATCGGTTCGCGGCGCGGGCTACGTCTATACCAAGCAAGGCTTCGGGGATGTGCAATTGCACGTCGAATGGGCCGCGCCGACGCCGGGGCGCGGCGAGGGCCAAGGCCGGGGCAATAGCGGCGTCTTCCTGATGGGCAAGTACGAAGTGCAGGTGCTCGATTCGTACGAGAACATCACTTACGCGGACGGCCAGGCGTCCGCGATCTACGGGCAGTATCCGCCGCTGGCCAACGTCAGCCGGCCCGCGGGCGAGTGGCAGTGCTACGACATCATCTTCCGCCGGCCGCGCTTCAAGCCCGACGGAAGTCTGGTGGCGCCGGCGCGGCTTACGGTGCTGCACAACGGCGTGCTCGTGCAAGACAACGTCGAGGCGTGGGGGCCGACGTCATGGCTGCAGCATTACCCCTACAAGTCGCACCCGGATCGGCTGCCGTTGGCGCTGCAAGACCACGGCAACCCGGTGCTGTTTCGCAATATCTGGGTCCGCGAGCTGCGCGAGACGCCGGAGCCCGGGCCGACCAACCCGGACGAGCGCTCGCCGATCACCCTGACCTCCGACGCGCTCGACCGCTACGTCGGTGAGTACGCCGTCGGCGGCGAGAATCGCGCCTTCGGCGTCAGCCGCAACGGCGATACGCTCTATGCCCGGTTCGTGGCGGCTTTGCCGCCTATCGAGCTGGTGCCCTTCTCGAAGGAAGAATTCGGACTGCGTTGGACGGCCGCGAAGGTCGTGTTCGATCTCGATGCGAAGGCCTCTCCGACGGCGCTGACCTTCTTCATCGGCGGCGAAGAGCTTCACGCAAAAAAGAAGTAGCTAGATGGTGTTGGCGGCGCGTTGGCCGCAGCCGCCCGCCGTCTCGCTGGTCTCGAGTTGAATGGTCGAGTGCTCGATCTCAAAGCGGTCGTGCATTTCGCGGCAGGCGCGATGGATGAGGCCGGCGCTGTCAGCGGGCGGGCCATGCAGTACGAGATGCGCGGTGAGCGCCGTTTCGGTCGTGCTCATCGCCCAGATGTGCAGGTCGTGCACCTCCGAGACGTCGGGCAGTTCCTCGAGCGCGCGGCGAACGGCGACGGGGTCGATGCCGTGCGGCACCGCGTCGAGCGAGAGGTGCATGGCATCGCGGAATAAACCCCATGTGCTCCAGAGCACGACGGCCGCGATCAGTAAGCTGATGGCGGGATCGAGCCACAAGGCGCCGGTGTACAGGATCAAGACGCCGCTGATGAGGACGCCGAGCGTGACGGCGGCGTCGGCCATCATGTGCAGGTAGGCGCTGCGAGTGTTGAGGTCGCCGCGCCCGTTGACGAAGAGCAGGGCGGTGCCGACGTTTACCACGAGGCCGACGATGGTGACCCAGACGATCGTCATGCCCGGCACGGGCGTCGGCGCGCTGAACCGCTGAAAGGCTTCCCAGGCGACGATAGCCATGGCGCCGAACAGCAGCAGCGCGTTGAACAGCGACGCCAAGATCGGCGAACGCGACAGCCCGTAGGTGAAGCGTTCGGTCGGCGGCTGCTCGGCGAGCTTGGCCCCCGTCCAGGCGATGATCAGGCTGAGCACGTCGCTGGCGTTGTGGCCCGCGTCCGCGACCAGGCCCAGAGACCCGACGGCGAGGCCCACGCCCGCCTCGACGATCACGTAGATCGAATTCAGCGCGATGCCGATGGCGAAGGCGCGGCCGAAGTCGTGCTTGTGGGCGTGCTGGTGCATCGGCTAGGGCGACTGAGCTTTCTTGAAAATGATAATGTGCTGGGTCGGCAGATAGCTCTGCAATTCGTCGAACTCGAAGCCCATCGGCTCAACCTCGGCGCGCACCTCGCGGGCGGTCATCTTGTGCAGCGGCTGGATCGGGATTTCCGGGTCCTCCTTGCGGTATTCGATGATGACGACGCGACCGCCGGGCTTGAGAGACCGGCGCACATGCTCCATCGTCTTTTCCGGCTGCTGCAACTCGTGGTAGACGTCCACGAGCAGGACCAGGTCCGCCTCGCCGACGGGGAGCTTGGGGTTGTCCTCCGATCCGAGGACCACGTCGACGTTGTGAACGTTTCGCTCGGCAAGGTTCTTCTCGAGCTGCTCGATCATACCGGGCTGAATATCGACCGCAATCACTTTGCCGGTCGGTCCGACGACTTGCGCCAGCCGCCAGGTGAAGTAGCCCACGCCCGCGCCCAGGTCGACGACGGTGTCGCCGGGCTTGATATGAATGGTGCGGACGACGCGGTCGGGCTGCTCCTCGGCGTCGCGGTCGGCCCGCGTCAGCCAACCGGCGTGGGCCACCGACATGACGGGCGCGATCTGACGCTTCTTGACGACCGTGCCGACGCGCAGCGGTTGGCGCCCCTGGTCGTCGACCGGCATCCGCGAAACGTCGCTTTTGAGCTCAGGCGTGCAGGAGGCGAGCAGGACGGCCAGTGCGCCGGCGAGAAGAGGCGCGCATGTCGCTCGCAGCGTCATACGGCGGCGGCGGCCGGCTTGCGTAAGCCGACTCGTTCGAGCAGCGCCTCCAAGTCCCTCTTGTCCTCGTCGTCCATTTCGATGAGCGGCGAGCGGACGTAGCCGCCCTCGATGCCGCATAGCGTCATCGCCGTCTTGATCATCGAACACTTGTATCCGGGCTTGCGACCGCGGATCTCGTAGAGCGGCGTCACGACCTGGTCGAGCATCTTGTTGAGCCCGACGAAATCTCCCGCCTGCGCGAGCTTCCCGATCTCGAGCGTCTTTTCCGCCATGAAACAGGCCAGCCCGGACGTGAAGGTTTGCACGCCGAGGTGCCAATAACTGGGGACGAACGGCTCGGCCATCCCGTTTACCCAGTAGAAGCGCTCGCCGAACTCGCGGCGAACATTCAAGTAGTGCGAGAGGTTTCCATTCTCATCCTTCACCATTTGAATGTTTTCGACGTCGGTGAGACGATCGAGGAGCGACAGCGGCAGCACGCCGCTCCACTTGGTTTGGTAGAGGAAAACAGGGATCTCGGCCACGCCGGCGACGCGCCGGTAGTAGTCCGCCAGGCCACGCTCGCTGAGATCGTTCGAGTAGGGCGAGACGAGCAGAATCGCTTCGGCCCCGGCGTTGCGGGCGGTGCGCGCCATGTCTTGCGCCATGCGCAGGGTCTGGCCGACGCCGAGGATCAAGCCTTTCTTCGCGCCGATGACGTCGGCGGCGATGTCGGCGACACGACGATATTCCTCCAGGGTGATCGACGGCATCTCGCCGTTGGAGCCACAGCAGCAGACCGCCGCCAGGCCCGTGCCCGCCATATACTCGAGGCCTTTGCGGAGGGCTTTTTCGTCGAGCTGGTCTTCTTCGTTGAAGGGGGTGACGGGGAAGCCGATGACCCCGGGGAAGCGCTTGATCAAGGCGTTAGTCTGCATGCCGAAAATTAGCTTATCACCGTCGAAGGCGCGCCGACCGCGGAGTCGGCCCCGGCTGGGGCGGCCCCGCCGCCACGGACCGGGGGTGGCGATGCGCGCCCGGGCCGGATATCCTTCTCGCATGAAAACCCGCATCCTCCTCCCCTTGTTCTTTCTCGCGGTTCTGGTTTCGGCGTCGCCGCTGCCGGCACAAGCGCCGAAGTATCCCGGGTTGGTGAGCGAAACGCCCGAAAAGTTCGAGCCGGCGACCGCGGACTTCGACTTCGAGCGGCGAGTCGAGATGATCCCGATGCGCGACGGCGTGAAGCTGCACACCGTCATTTTGGTTCCCAAGGGAGCCTCGGGAGCGCCGATCCTGCTGACGCGCACGCCGTACGACGCGGACGGACTGACGACGCACGCTCAAAGCTCGCACCTGGGCTCGGCGCTCGAGGGCTACGACAACCCCACCGACGTCATCGTTGAGGACGGCTACATCCGCGTGGTTCAAGACGTTCGGGGCAAGCATGGTTCCGAAGGCGACTACGTGATGAATCGGCCGCTCAGGGGGCCCCGCAATCCAACGCCGGTTGACAACGCGACCGACACTTACGACACGATCGACTGGCTGGTGAAGAACATTTCGGAGACGAACGGCAAGGTCGGCATCCTCGGCATTTCATACGACGGCTTCTTGCCGCTAATGGCTTTGGTCAATCCGCATCCGGCGCTGAAGGTCGCCGTGCCGATGAACCCCATGGTCGACGGCTGGCGCGGCGACGACTGGTTCCACAACGGCGCTTTCCGGCAACAGATGATGCCGTACATATACGACCAGGAGGCGAGCCGCAAGTCGGAGATCAAGTGGTGGAGCGGCCACCTCGACGACTATGACCTCTACATGGACGCGGGCTCGGCGGGCGAGCTCGGACGGCGTCACGGCCTCGACCAGGTCGGGTTTTGGCAGAAGATCCTCGAGCATCCGAGCTACGACGCCTTCTGGAGCGATCAGGCCGTCGATAGGGCGCTGGCGGCCGAGCCTCTCGAGGTTCCCGTGATGCTCGTACACGGCCTGTGGGACCAGGAGGATATTTACGGGGCCATGGCGGTCTACAAGGCGATTGAACCCAAGGACACGGCCAACGACAAGGTGTTCCTCGTGATGGGCCCCTGGTATCACGGCCAACAAATTCGTGACGGGAGCTCGCTGGGGGCTCTGAAGTTTCACAGCGACACGTCGCTCTACTTTCGCCAACATGTGTTGCGGCCCTTTCTGGCGCAGTACCTAATCGACGGCGCGCCGAAAGCCGATGTCGCCCCGGTAACGGCATACGAAACGGGGACGAACGCATGGCGGCGGCTGCCCTCCTGGCCGTCCGGCTGCCCCAGCGGCTGCAAGGTCACGCCGACGCCGCTGCACCTGAAGGCCGGCGTTGAAGGTCAGCTTCGAAGCGCCGAAGGGCGGCGACGCGGCGTTCGACGAGTACGTCTCCGATCCGTCGAAGCCCGTGCCGTTCCGCGCGCGACCGATTCAACCGGTCGGTTCGCCTCCCATGACGTGGCGGCAGTGGCTCGTGGACGACCAACGCGAGGCCTCAGGCAGGACAGACGTGCTGACATTCGTGTCCGACGTGCTCGGCGAGCCGGTGAAGATCAGCGGGCAGCCCGAGGCGAATTTGGTCGCTTCGACGAGCGGAACCGATACGGACTGGGTCGTCAAGCTGATCGACGTCTATCCCGACCAGGTCGCCGCGCAACCCGAGATGGGCGGCTATCAGTTGATGGTTTCCGCCGACATTTTCCGCGGCCGCTACCGCGAGGGGCTCGACACGCCCAAAGCGATCGAGGCCGACGCACCGCTGCTCTACCGCTTCGACCTGCCGCCGGCGAACCATGTCTTCGGCAAGGGCCACCGCATCATGGTGCAAATCCAGTCGAGCTGGTTCCCGCTGTACGACCGCAATCCGCAGACGTTTGTCGCGAGCATCTTCTGGGCCAAGCCGGAAGACTACAAGAAGGCCGTCCAGCGGATCTATCACGCTCCCGGCAAGGACAGTTTTATCGAGCTGCCGCTGGTCAAGCCATAAATGCGCCTAGAGCGTGTAGGAGAGGCCGATCAGCGGCGTCACCTTGTCGCGCAGGCCGCCGTCGTTGAGCTTGAGCAGCACGTTGAAGTTGACCAGCAGCGAGCCGGCTGGGTTGATCTTGAAACCCAGGGCGGCGTTGCGGATCCAGAAGGATCTCGTGCTGAACGAAGTGTTGACGAACTGCGCGCCGTTGTGGGCGGTGAACACCGTCTGCTCGATGCTTTGCGCGTCGGCGAGCCGCTGCGAGAGGTAATCCGCCGCGAAGGTGAACTTTTCACTGAAGCCAACGTCGAAGCCGGCGATGACGAAGGTCTGTTCTGGGATCGCCCCCTTCAGGCCGGTGGTTACGTCACCGGCGAGTACGCTGTCGCCGTTCCATTGGTAGGCCAGATTCACGTGCGGCGAGACCTTGCCGAAGCGCGTGGAGAGCGCGACAAAAGGCTTGACGCCATAGGCGCCTGAGCCGAGGAAGTTGTATTGATCTCCGGTCGGCACGCGCAGGTCGAGGCCCAGGGCGACGCCGGCCTTGTCGGATTGAAACACGGTTCCCTTGAGGCGCGCGATCACATCGCCGAGGCCGGAGGCTTCGCCTGAGTTGGCGAACCTCTTCTGCGTGACGTCTTGCGGCGGCGTCGCGAATGTGTGCGGGACACCGGGGTCGTCCGCGCTGCCTATGCGCTGGATCGTCGCGTCGGAGACTACATCGAGGCTGGCCGACATCAGCGGCACGGCCACGGACAAATCCAGCCGATCGGCGAGACCGTAAGTGAAGTAGCTGGTGAACTGGCCGATGCTCAGGTCGACGAAGTTGCTCGTCGTGATGAGATCGAAGGCGACTGTGGTGTCGGGATTGGGGATGTGGGTGAAGACCGACGGAAACTGGTGCAGGTCGACTTGGTCGAGCTCGTCGAACGTGAAGCGCTGCATCGCGAAGCCGAAGTAGAACTTGTTTTTGCCGATCGTCTCGGCGCGCTCGGCGAGGATGGGGCCGAAGCTGGCCGCCGAACGGTCATAGATGCCCAGTTGCGGGTCGAAGCTGTAGGTGAATCCCGACGCCGGCGAAGGGATCGGCAGCGACGTCAACTGCGTCGCGATGGCGGCGTTGAGCGGCCCGAAATTGCCTTGAAAGGCGCTGTTGAAGTGCGCCTCGTGATCGGGATTGGGCAGCCTGAGCCCGTCCAGACCGTACAGGTTCGGGATGACGAACGCCAACTTGCCGCTCGACGAACTTTGCGCCGGCGCCAGGCCCGCGAATGCGAGGGCGAGAAGGGGGATCAGCTTGTAATTCATGGGGAGATCTAGAGAACCTTCACGTCGTCGATGACCCAGCCGTCGCCTTGGCGGCGCAAGGTCACGCGAACGTTGTCTTGGTGGGAGCGGTTTTCGCCGCGCTCGTCGACGAACTGCAGCTCGCGCGCGCAGTCTACGGTGGCTAGGGGGTCGCTGACGACGGGGTCGCCTTGGGCTTTCAGGTTGAGCGAGATCGACTCGCTGATCTTGAAGAACGACTCGACGCGGCCGAAGTCGCGGGCGCTAAGCTCGGGCCAGACCTCGCGCAGCAGCGCGGCGTCCTTGTCGCGGTAGGCCGTCATGTAGCTCTTCAAGGCGTCTTCGATGCCTTGGCGGTCTCGCTCGGCGGTCTCGAGCTCGCGGATGCGCGCCAGGGCCTGGTCGGAAAAGCGGCCGTGCGGACGGCTTTCATAAAAGCGCTTCAGCTCCACGAGAGAATCGGCCTTGCGCGCCGCTTCCCACTCGATCTGCTCGATGCGCTGCAAGGCGTCCTCGGCGAGCGGTCCGTCGGGGTGCTTCTTGTAGAACGACATCAAAACGGAGACGTCGCGCGAATTTTGCACCGCCTCCCACTCGTGCTTCTGCGCGGCCGGATCGACCTCGTTGACGGTCACCTGTTGGCGTTCCGCCTGGGAAAGCTTGGCCAACACCAACTCGCCGGCGCGATAGCCGCGAATCTCGGCGAACGGCCGCTGCACGCGCTCGACGCCCAGCTCGACTTGCACCCTCTTGGGCACGGTTTCTTGCACGTATTTGACGAGGGAATCGAGGGTGACCTCGCCGTTGGCGTCCGCCGCGGCGCCGTGGAGCGCCTCGACGATGGCCCAGGTGAAAAAGCCGTTGCGTCTGGTGTTGTACTCGTAGGCGCGCTGTCCGACGGCGGTCGCGTAGAGCACGGCGAAGGCTTCGACGCCTGCGTTGCGCTGAGCGAAGTCGAGCTCGTTGACGTAGGTCTGTGTAAGCAGGTTGGGCTCGGAGCCGCGACCGGCCGCGGGATTGTTGCGGCACGCGTCGAGGAACATCAGCACCTGCGAGACGTTCATGTCGTCGACCCAACTGCGCAGGTTCTCGAACGCGATGCCGGTGGCTTCCAGGATGCGCAGGTTCTCGGTCAGGCGCGAATCGCTGGGCAGCAGGAAGGCTTGCTTTTCGCGCTCGATTCCGTGCCCAGCGAAGAAAAACAGGAACAGACCGTCTTTGGGCACCAAGCTCGACAGATTCGAGAGGTGGAACAAGATGTTCGACCGCGTCGGCTGGCGCGCCGGCGCTTGGTCGGTCGTGAGCAGGATGACTTGATCGGCCGGGAAGCCGGCGAAGCGGGTGATGGCGCCGGCGAATTCCGCCGCATCGTTCGCGGCGCCTCGCAGCGGCGAGATTTGCGCGTCCGCATAGTCGTTGACGCCCACCACCAGCGCCCAGCGCTTCGCCTCGGGCGGCAGGCTGCCCTGCGGCTTGAACGTCAGGTCTCGCGAGACGGGCTGGGCGGAAACGATTCCGCACAGGAGCAACGCCGCCAGGATCGGCGTCGTCGCGGTTCGCCCGCGCAGGAGCGACTCCAGGATGTCTTTGGCGGGCGCAGCCATACGAAACCCTGCGAACAGGATACTGCTTCTATTTAACGGGGGTAAGGGGCCAAAATCCCTCAGGCGAACGCTTGAGTCGGGGCATATGACCCGGCCTGTTAGAGATCGAACAAAGTCGGCTGCGGATCGACCCGTTGCCGCCGTTCGCGTCGCAGCGACGGCTCGATCAAGTCGAGCAGCGCGCGCAGCGTCGCCGGCGAGTGGCCGGCGTAGTGGTTGTTGGCGTACCCGAATACCGTCACACCGCGGCTGCGAAACTCCTGGCAGATGTCGGCCCAGGTCCTGAGATCGGCGGTCCGATCGACGACGACCTTGTCCCAGACGCGCGTGATCTCTTCGATTCCGCGGCGGTCGCCGAGCCAGCGAAGGTAGGTGAAGTCGGCCGTGATGGGGTCGAGCCGATCGACGACGGATTCGGGGCTGGGCATCCAAGAATGGTCGGTGAGAGCGAAGGCGACGCCGCGCTCGCGCAGCGTCTCGAGCAGCCGCGGGCCGACCCACCGCTTGTTGCGCACTTCAACGGCGAAACGGAAGCGGCGAGGGAGCTTCGCGAGGAACGGCTCGAGCAGGCAGAGAAATTCTCCCACGCCGTCCATCTTGTCTTGGTTGAAATACGGGAACTGCAGCAGCAGGGGGCCGAGCTTGTCGCCGAGACCTTCCATGGCGTCGAGGAACTCGGCCATTTCGCGTTCACAGTCGACGAGAACCTTGTCGTGGGTGATCGTCTGCGGAACCTTGGCGGCAAACACGAAGCGGTCGGGAGTGCGTTCGCGCCAGGCGTCGATCATTTGGCGGCTCGGAACGCGATACCAGGTCACATCCAGCTCGACGCTGTCGAACTCTTCGGCGTAGAACGACAGAAAATCCTTCGAGCTGAGCCCCTTGGGATAGAAGGAGCCGACCCAGCCGGTTGCGGTGAACGAGCACGAGCCGAGATGGATGGGCGCGGGCAAGGATAAACTGTAGCAACCGTCGAAGATGAAGCCTGAGCCCCAACCCGTCGATCCTTCCCAACTCGTCGAGTTGGCGCAGCAGACCATGCGCCGCCAGCCGTTCCCGATGATGGCTACTTGCGACGCTGACGGGCTGCCGAACGTGCGGCCGGTTTCGCCGGTGAAGACGGTCGGATTCGAGGTTTGGGTGGCCTCGTTTCGGAGCTCCGGGAAGACGGCGGAGATCGAGGCGAATCCGCGGGTCGAACTCTGCTATCTCGATCCCGAGCACGACCAGGTTCGCATCACGGCCGCGGCGGAAACGGTGACGGACCTGAGCGTTAAGCAGGCATTGTTCGAGGACAATCCCCTGCTGCGCAGCTTCCTCGGCTCCCCGGACAACCCGCAGTTTGTGCTCTATCGGCTGATGCCGCGGCGGGTCCGCTTCATGCGCGAATGGGCGCTCGAGTATCACGAAGTCCAACTTCCGTAGAATTCCTCTTGAAAAGGCGTTTCGGCGGTGGTACAGTTCCCGCAGTTACCGATAGCAGTATTTGGCGGCTATCGGGGTCTTCCCACGTGAACGGAGGTATTGTCCATGTTCGATGCCGTCGAGGAAAAGAAGGGCGGAATTCCCTGGGGTATTGTCGGCGGTTTGGCGGCCTTCGCCGTGCTGTTGGCGGCAGGCTACGTAATGATCGGAGGCTAAGATTGCGCCGCGTGGCGCGTTTAACAAAACGCGCCGCAATAAAGTAGGGTCGCAATCGTCTTAGCGTCGCGAATCACCCCTTGGCGCACCATGTCCAGCGCCTCGGGCCACGGGTACCATTGCGCCTCGATTACTTCGTAAGGCTCGGGTTTCGTGTCGCCGGGCGTCAGGTCTTCGGCCAGGAAGGCGTGCATCAATTCGCTGGCGAACCCCGGAGCAGGGTAGAACTCCAGCATCTTGCGCCAACTGGCGGCGCGGTACCCGGTTTCCTCAATCAGTTCGCGCTTCGCCGTCTCGAGCGGATCTTCGCCCGTGTCGCAGCGGCCCGCGGGCAACTCCCACAGTTTCTGACGGGGCGGCAGCCGATATTGCCGGATCAGCAGCACGCGCTTGTCGTGATCCCGCGCGAGCATGACGGCTGAGGGTGCGTTCTTGACGATTTTGCGGTCGAGCGCGGCGCCGGAGGGGTGTTCGGCGCGATCGTGCGTCACGTCGAACAGCGGCGTCTCGAGCACTTTTCGAGAGGAAACGAAGCGAAAGTCGGACACGGTCGCCCCCAAAGAGGACAGGGACGCCGAGGCGTCCCTGTGCACATCGAACTCAAAGTCTTGGGTAAAGGGTCAGAGCGTCTTGACGTAAGCGACGAGCGACGCCTTTTCATCGTCGGTCAGCAGCTTCTCAAACGCCGGCATGCCGTTGCCGCCCTTGTTGATATTCGCCATGATGTTTTCATCGGTGGCGTCCTTGCCGCTCGGCAGTTTGCCGTCCTTGATGCCGGCCAGGCCCGGACCGATCTTTTTGTCCTTGCTGTCGGCGTTGTGGCAAACAGCGCACTTCGATTCGAAAAGCTCTTTGCCTTCCGCGGCGTCCGCCCGCGCCGCAGCCGGAATGACGACGGCTAGGGCGGCCATTGCCAGCCAAAATTTTGCGCGATCCATCAGTATCGATTCCTCCACGTAGGTCAGGTCAGTTTCTCTATCTTAACCGAATGTCGGGCGTCGGCTGCCGGGCGACCCGGTGTTCAGTAGGACGCGGCCGCCGTCCGCGGCGTTACGTCGGATTCGGGTAAGTATCGGCTTGACAGTGGGTTGGGCTGCTTTCATACTCTTCGGTATGAAGGCAGGGGCGGCGCCTCCCGGGCCGCCTCGATTGCGGTCAGGCAATGGTAGTCAAACGCGATCCCGATGCGACCCGCACGAAGCTGCTCGAGGCGGCGTACGAGGAAATCTACAAGAACGGATTTCGCGCGGCCAGTCTGGACCGGATCTTGTCCGAGACCGACCTCACTAAGGGCGCGCTCTACCACCATTTCCCAAACAAGGCCGCACTGGGGTACGCGGTCATCGAAGAGCTGATCGGCGGGCACATTCGCGCCTCCTGGATCGAACCGCTGAATCGCCCCGGCGACCCGGTCGAGGCGTTGATGCACGTTGTCGAGAACGTGCCGCGCGAAAAGGTCGAAATGGTCGTGATGACCGGCTGTCCGCTCAATAACCTGGCCCAAGAGCTGTCGTCGGTCGACGAGCAGTTCCGCTGCAAGATCGAAGCGGTGTTCGACGGCTGGCGCCGGGGTATCGCCGACCGTCTGCGGCTGGGGCGAGACGAAGGGTACATCGACGCCAACGTCGATTGCGACCAGGCTGCGATGTTTTTCATCGCATCGTTCGAAGGCGCGATCGGCATGGCCAAGAACGCCCAAGACGAGCAAGTGCTCTGCGCTTGCGCTTGCGGCTTGCGACGCTACCTGGAATCGTTACGGCCGCGCGCCTAACACGCGGCGCTATACTGGCTCCTTGGGTTTCGGCGCGTTTTTCCTGCTGAAGCCCGCACCCCGATCAGCCGGATGACTCGCGTTCGATTCGCTCCATCTCCTACGGGATTTCTGCACATCGGCGGAGCCCGCACGTTCCTATTCAACTGGCTGTATGCGCGCCAGAACAAGGGTGAGCTGGTGCTGCGGATCGACGATACCGACGTCGAACGCTCGACCGACGCGTCGCTGGCGTCGATCCTCGAGGGCCTCAAATGGCTGGAGCTCGATTGGGACGAGCAGCACTACCAATCCGAGCGGCGCGAGAAGCACGTCGAAGCGGCGAATTCGCTGCTTGCCAAGGGCGCGGCGTATCGCGATTTCACCCCGGACAATCGCGAGGCCGAGCCCAAGGACGTCAAAGACTCGAAGACCGGCGCCTGGCTGTGCAATCTGGAGATGCGCGAGCTGTCGCGCGAGGAGAGCGACCGCCGCGCCGCCGCCGGCGAGCCCTTCGTGATTCGCTTCCGCACGCCGCGCGAGCGGGGCGGGGGAGTTGCCTTCAAGGACCTGGTCTACCGCAAGCAGTTCCGCAAGCTCGAAGACATCGAGGATTTCGCGCTGCTGCGCTCGAACGGCGGACCGACCTACCACCTGGCCTCATGCTTCGATGACGGCGACCTCGGCATCACGCACGTAATTCGCGGCCAAGACCACCTGACGAACACTTACAAGCACGTGCTGCTGTTCGAGGCGATGGGCTTCGAGACGCCGCAGTTCGGCCATCTGCCGCTGCTGCTCGGGCCCGACCAGTCGAAGCTTTCCAAGCGCAAGCACGGCTCGATCGTCAGCGTGGTCAACTATCGCGACAAGGGCTTCTTGCCGCAGGCTTTCGCCAACTACCTCAGCCTGCTCGGCTGGTCGCCCAAGGACAATCGCGAAGTGCTGACGGTCGACGAGCTGGTCGAGCTGTTCGACATCGGCGGCGTGCTGCGCACGAACGCCGTGGTGCAGTTCGACGAGAATGACGACGAGAATTGGGCGCCGCCGAAGGCGGTTTGGCTCAACGGCCAGCACTTGCGTACGATGCCGGTCGAGCAGCTCATGAAGTACGTCAAGCCGGTGCTCGAGCGCGCCGGATGGTGGAGTCCCGAATTCGACGGCGGCGAGCGCGAACGAGTGCTCGACGCGGTCAACGAGATCCGCAACCGGTTCACGCTGCTGAGCGACTTCGAGGCGCGCGGAGCGGCTTACTTCAGCGACGACTTCACGATCGAGGAAAAAGCCATCGAGAACCTCGACAAGGATGATGTCCGCGGGCTGCTGCGCGAGTTGGGCGCGCGCATCGATAGGCTGCCGGAGTTCAACGAAGAGGCGGTCGAGCTGACGCTGCGCGAGCTGGCTGACGAAAAGGGCGTCAAGGCCGGCCTGCTCATCAACGGCTCGCGGGCCGCCCTGAGCGGCCAGGCCGTTGGCCCGAGCGCGTTCACGGTATTCCGTTTGATCGGGAAGCGAAGAGTCGTCGAGCGGCTCCGAGCGGTGTAAAAGGAAAGATGCTGATTCTTGGTATTGGCGGATGGCTCCATGACGGGGCGGCGGCGTTGCTGCGCGACGGCGAGATCGTCGCGGCGATCGAGGAAGAAAAGCTGCTGCGTCAACCGCACGCAGGCGGCCTGCCGTCGCAGGCGGTCGAGACGTGCTTGCAGATCGCCGGCGCCGGCTACGAAGACGTCGATCGAGTCGCCTTGGCGCGGCCTTTGGAATTGGGCGCTGAGTCCAGCTTTCACCTGCGGCTCAAGACGATGTTCCCGAACGCGCGGCTGGTGGTCGTGGACCATCACGACGCGCATGCGGCAAGCGCCTTCTACGCTTCGCCGTTCGAGAAGGCCACTGTGTTGACAATCGACCGGCGCGGCGACGTGCGCTGCGGCGCGGTCTGGGACGCCGATGAGAACGGCATCCGCATCCGGCAAGACCTCTACGCTCCCGACACGCCGGCCGTGCTCTACAGCCGCGTTGCGGAGCTGATCGGCTTTCGCGCCGACGCCGAAGAGCACAAAGCGCAGTGGCTCTCGGTGCGCGGCGAGGCGCGCTACGTCGACCTGTTCGCCAAGATCCTGGGCGGCGACGGCTCGATTAGTCTCGACCACAGTTACTTCGACCCGGCCCGCACAGGGCAAGGAGGATTCGGCGAGAAGTTCTTCGCGGAGGCGGAGTTGGATTCTCGGCGACATCTGGATCGCGCCACCCGCGCCGATTTGGCGGCGAGTGTGCAAAAAGCGACCGAGAACGCGTTGATCGCGCTGGCCGGCGAGGGCGACAACCTCTGCTTGGCAGGCGGCTTGGCGCTGAACGCGCTGCTGGTCTCCGCGTTTGAGACGTCGGGCAAGTTCCGGCACGTGTGGGCGCAGCCGGCGGCGGGCAACGCCGGCACGGCGCTGGGCAGCGCCTTGTTCACTTGGTATCAGTTGCTCGGCAACAAAGAGCGCAAGCCGCTCGAGAACCTCTTTCTGGGGCCGCAGTTCGACTCCGAGGAAATCAAGAAGACGCTGGAGAACTGCAAGCTGCGCTTCCGTTACTTGTTGACGGACCACGAATTGGTCAGCACCGCGGTCGAACGCCTGATGGACAATCAGATCGTCGCTTGGTTCCAGGGGCGCACCGAGTTCGGGCCGCGCGCGCTGGGCGACCGCAGCCTGCTGGCCTCGCCTCTCAACCCCTATTCGACGATCAACTTGAACCAGTTCATCAAGCACCGCGAGGACTTCCGCAAATTCGCGGCGTCGGTGCCGGAAGAGCGGGCGTCGGAGTTCTTCGAAGTCGGCGAGAACGCCTGGTCGCTCTCGACCGTGAGCCGCGTCAAGCCGGAGTTTCGCGACAAGTTCGAGCATGCGCTGCTGGACGGCGATTTGGTTCGCGTTCACGTCGTGCGCAAGAAAGACAGCCCGATCTACTGGCAGTTGCTCGAGGCGGCGGGTAAGAAAAGCGGTTTGCCGGTGCTTTACAACACCTCGTTCAACTTGTTCGGCGAGCCGTTGGTGAGCGATCCGCGAGCGGCGGTTCGCAGCTTTTACGCCTCGGGCGTCGACGCCATGTTCGTCGGCGGCTTTCTGCTCGAAAAGTAAAATAGCGGGGTGAACGCGACCCGCTATCACCTCGCGCAAGTCAACATCGCCGCCATGCGGGCGCCGCTCGACGACCCGCTGATGGCGGACTTCGTTCGCGCGCATCGAAGAAATCAACGCTGTCGCCGAATCTTCTCCGGGTTTTGTTTGGCGCTGGCGCGAGACAGGCTCCGGGCCGTTCGACTCTTCGACATTGTTCAATTTGTCGGTATGGGAGTCGGTCGAGGCGCTGCATGCCTACGTGTTTCGCAGCGCGCACAAGGAACTGTTCCGCCGCCGCAAAGAGTGGTTCGCCGAGAGCGGGCGGCCGACGACGGCCTTGTGGTGGATTCCGGCTGGGCGCGAGCCCACGCCTGAAGAAGCCGCGGAGCGCTTGGCGCGGCTCGATGAGGACGGGCCGACTCTTTTCGCGTTCGGCTTTGGCGACAATTTTCCCGCACCGGACCTCGCGGAGGCGCAAAGCGGATGAGTGATCGGCTGCTCGAGATCGCGGGCCGTTTTGCGCGTCTGGGCTGTGTCGCCTTTGGAGGACCGGCGGCTCACATCGCAATGATGGAAGACGAGTTCGTCGAACATCGGCAGTGGGTCTCGCGGCAGCACTTTCTCGACCTGATGGGCGCGACGAACCTGATTCCCGGGCCGAACTCGACCCAGATGACGATGCACTTGGGGTACGAGCGCGGCGGAGCGGTCGGGCTCGTTGTCGCCGGGCTGTGCTTCATCGTGCCGGCGGCGACGATGACCGGCGTCCTCGCTTGGGCCTACGTCGAGTACGGCCGACTGCCCGCCGTCGAGCCTTTCCTGGTCGGCATCAAGCCCGCCGTCATCGCCGTGATCGCGGGAGCGCTCTGGAAGCTCGGCAAGAAGGCGATCAAGGGCTGGAAGCTCGTACCGATCGGACTCGGCGCCGGTGTGGCTGTGCTGCTGGGAGTCGGCGAGATCACGGCGCTGGCGGCGGCGAGCTTGCTCGGAACTGTGTGGCTGCGCTTGCGGATTGGCGGCGCGGCGGGGCTGATCGGACTCGCCCCGCTCTTGTTGTGGCGGCCGCCGAGCGTCTTCGCGGCGACTGCCGCCGCGGCGGTTCCGCTCTGGAAGCTCGGGCTGTTTTTCTTGAAGATCGGCGCGATTCTTTACGGCAGCGGCTACGTGCTCATCGCGTTTCTCGAGGGCGGCTTGGTCCAGCGCCTCGGTTGGCTGACGCACGATCAATTGCTCGACGCCGTCGCGGTCGGGCAGTTCACGCCGGGTCCGGTGCTGACGACGGCTACGTTCATCGGCTATGTGCTCGCGGGCGCGCCTGGAGCCGTCGTCGCGACCATCGGCATGTTTTTGCCCTCATTCGTCTTCGTGGCGCTGCTGAATCCGCTCATCCCGAAGATGCGCCGCTCGGCCTGGTCGGCGGCGTTCCTCGACGCCGTCAACGCGGCGGCGCTAGGGCTCATGGCGGCGGTCGTCATCGAGCTGAGTTTGACGACCCTGGTGAGTTGGCAGGCCGCCGCAATTGGGGCGGCCGCCGCCGCGGGAGTCTTCATTTGGCGGCTCAACGCTGCGTGGCTGGTGCTAGGCGGGGCCGTGCTGGGTTGGGTGTTGATGTAGGCCTTGGTACTCTGACGGGTTCACGATGCGGAAGTTGTTGTTAGGGATAGCCATAGTGATGACGATCGCCGTCGCCGCGGCTGCATACTTGACCCTGAAGGGGCCCGACATGCGGGAGTTGCGGAGCCTGCGGATCGAGGCGACGCCGCAGCGCCTCGAGCGCGGGGAATACCTGGCGCGGCATGTGCTGGTCTGTGTGCACTGTCACACCGAACGCGACCACGATAAGTTCGACCTGCCCGCGACGGGACCTGAGTTCGCCGGCGGCGAGTGTCTCGGCGAGGAGGTCAACTTCCCGGGGACGGTCTGTGCGCCGAACATCACCACGGACGTCGAATACGGCATCGGCACCTGGACCGACGACGAGATTCTCAGGGCGATTCGCGAGGGAGTCAGCCGGGACGGCCGAGCGCTGTTCCCGATGATGCCTTACGCCGCCTACCGCAACCTTTCTGACGAAGACGCCTATGCGGTGGTCGCCTACCTGAAGTCGTTGCCGCCCGTCGCGACAAGCCATCCCGCGACGAACATCAAATTTCCGGTGAAATTCTTCATTGGCCGCCTGCCGAAGCCGCTCGAAGAGCCGGTGACGGCGCCGCCGCCGACCGAGCAGGTGCGCTACGGCGAATATCTGGCGACGGTCGCTTCTTGCAAGGGCTGCCACGGCGAAAGCCTTGCGGGCGGGGCCGAATATCCGACGCTGCAAGGCGTCGTCCGACCGTCGAACCTCACTCCGGACGAAACGGGCCTGACGCCGGCCGCCCTGGACGATTTTGAGCGGATGTTTCGCAAATTCGCGCCTGAAAACGCCGCCAACGCCGACGTCGAAGCCGGGACCTTCACGATTATGCCCTGGGCGTCGTACGCCGGAATGAACGATCAAGATCTCGCCGCCATCCACGCTTTTTTGCGCGGTCTTCCGCCGGTCCACAACCAAGTTCAGACCTACGGCTCGGCCGAGAAGTAGCGGCGCCGTTTGCTAATCCGGCGCCCCTGTGCGATTCTATTTAGCTTTTCCGGTATGCGCCTCCGCGTTCTCTATCATGACCGCTGTTTCGACGGAGCGTGCTCAGCGGCGCTGTTCATTCATTTCTTCCGGCAGCGTATGGACGCAGGCGCGGAAGTTGCGCTGGCGGGCCTGTTCCATCGCGCGAATCAGCTCTTCGAAGAAGGCATCTTCGACGGCGACGAAAACGCCATCGTCGACTTCAAGTACTGCGCCTCGGATCGGCTGACGTGGTGGTTCGACCACCATCAAAGCGCGTTCCTGTCGGACGCCGACGAGGCGCACTTTCGCCGCGATACGTCGGGCAGGAAATTCTACGACCCCACCTATCGCTCCTGCACGCAGTTCATCGCCGATGTCGCGCGCGACAAGTTCGGCTATGACCCGACGGCCCTGAAGGAGTTGATTTACTGGGCCGACATCATCGACGGAGCGCAATACGAGAGCCCGGAGGCGGCCGTGATGATGCCCGCTCCGGCGATGCGCCTAACGCTGGTCTTCGAGGCGGCCGAAGACAACATGACGGCCAAGATCATCCCTTTGATGATCGAGAACTCGCTTGAGCGGATCATGCAACGGCCCGAGGTCGCCGAAGTGTTCGAGCGGCTGTACAAGCGCCACCAAGACTCGATCGAAGTGATCCGCGAGCGCGCCAGCCAGCACAACGGCGTCGTCTACTTCGACCTGGGCGACACGGACTTGTCGGGCTACAACAAGTTCATTCCGTACTACCTCTACCCGAACAGCACCTACACGGTTTCGGTGCTTGACGCCGGCTTCCGTACGAAAATTTCAGTCGGGTCGAACCCCTGGGCCCCGCAGCCGCCGGAATGTAACCTGGCCAGCCTTTGCGAACGCTACGGCGGGGGCGGACATGCGCGGGTCGGGGCGATCAGCTACGGGCCGGGCGAGTTGGAAAAGGCCCGCGAGTCGGCGCGCGAAATCGTCGCGGAGCTGACGAGCTGACTTTTCGCGCCCTTCGATTTGCCGCTAACAACTCGGCGCATGTCAGCCGATAACGGTGTAGCGGCCTTGGAAGACACTGTCCAACGATCCCTGGCGCGCGCCAAGAGCGAGCCCTCCGAGTTCAGCGGTCCGAGCATCCGGCGATTGCTGCGCGATGCGCGGGAGCTGCCCGCCTCGGCATACGTCATCCAAAGCGTACTCGAGGAAATCGAGAAACCGGCGGTCACCAATCAACAGATGGAGGACCTTCTGTTGCGCGATCCCGTGGTTACCGCGGGGGTGCTGCGACTGGCGAATTCGGCGTTCTTCGGGGTGCCTTCGCAAATTCGCACGCTCAACACCGCCGTGCGGATTGTGGGTCGCCGGCGGCTGAAGACGTTGCTGCTGCACCTGTTGGTCGGTCAATTGTTCGAGGTGCTGGCGGCGCGCGGACCGCGGCTGGCCCGCGTCCGGAACCAAGCGCTGGCCGCGGGCGTGGTTTGCTCGGAAGTGGGCCTGTCGCTTTCGGACCTCGAGGCCAGTGAGTTCAGAATCGGCGGTCTGCTGCACAACGTCGGGGAGTTCTTCGTGGCCGCGCGTTTGCCGGACCGGCACCGTCAGTACTCAAAGTGGCGCGATTCGATGGGGCCGGAGCAGGCCGCGCAGGCCGCCATCGGCGTCTCATTCGAGGAAGCCGCCGCGATCATGCTGGAAGCGTGGCGGTTCCCGAACCTCTACGTCGATAGCGCGCGCTGCCAGCTTAGGCCCGCGGAGGCTTCGGACGAGTCCCGGCGGCTTTGCGCGGCGGTCTTCGCCGGTCGCACCCTTTCGTCGTCATGGCAAAATGCCGTAGCTCCCGCCGACGCTGTCGCTCAGCTCGAACAAGGGGTTTGCGACCAACTCGGGCTCGATACGGCGGACTTCGAGCGCATCTATTCGGATATCAGCCCGGGAGTCGAAGGATTGAAGGCGTTGCTGCGGCCGGTCGCGCGGTCGGACTCAGGTTCTGTCACGCCGGCCGGCTAGCTTGAAGTGCAGGAACGAGCCCAGCAGCAGGAGCAGTGCGCCCAGAAAGACGACCACGCCCTGCCGGAACTGCTCCTCGCCGTGAAAGCGGTAGTCCGGACGAAAAAAGGCCCACACCAGCACGCCTGTGACGAGCAGGCTCCACAGCAAAAGAAAGAAGCGAGAGAAGCGGCCGGGCCGAATCGCGAGCACGACGGCGGCTAACGCGACCAATCCCGAGATCATCAAAACGGTCGCGGTCGACTCCGGCGCGACGGGCAGCAAATCGATGCTCATCGCACCGCCGATCATGGATCCAATGAAGCCGAGACCCAATAGAAACAGGGCTAAGGCGAGGTTCGCCAACACGCTGACATAGCCCAATAATCGTCCAATAATGCTCATCGCGGAAGCCTCGGCCGGATCAAGTCAGCCCGCTATTGTAACAGCACTGGTCGCCATTTCCACCCCGTATACTGTTGAGATCCCGAGGCTTTTGAGTTACGTTTCGCGATTTGCGGCTCTAGCGGTTCTGACGGCCGTCATCGGCGCGACCGCCGAAACGCCGGGGGCGCTGCGCGCGCGTCGGGCGGACTTGTCGGCGCGGCACGCCGACGGCGCCATCGTGTTGCTGGGTTATGACGCGGCAGAAGGCCGTCCCGGGCCCAGCCCGTTTCGCCAAGAGGACAACTTCTACTACCTGACCGGCTGCAACACGCCGAACGCCGCGCTGTTGCTGCTGCCTGAGCGCGGCTCCGAGCCGTATCGCGAGATCCTGTTCCTTCCCGAGGTCCGCCGCTCCGACGTGATGTGGGACGTTCACGGTCCCGACCCACACGCCCCGGACGCGGCGGCGAAGTTCGGCGTTGACGAGGTGCGCACGCGCGAAGGGCTCGATCGGCTCGTCAAGAAATTCTCGAGCCGCTACGAGCGCGTCTATACCGTACTGCCGGCCGGGCATGAGGGCGTTGGCAGCCCCTACGAGCCCAGCCGCCGCAGCCGGGTCGGGGCGCTTGTCCCCGACGCCGCCCTCGAAGACCTGCGCGCGAGTTTGACCGAATTGCGGATGATCAAGTCCGCAGACGAATTGCGGCTCATTCAGCGGGCGACCGACGCGACGGTCGCGGCGCACCTGGCCGCTTGGCGCATGATCCGCCCCGGCCTCGAGGAGTACCAGGTCGCCGCAGAGATGACGTATGTCCTGTTCGACCGCGGCTGCGAGCGCCACGCCTACGCGCCGATCGTCGGCTCGGGAGCCAATTCGCTGATCTTGCACTACAACGAGAACCGCAAGAAGATCGAGGACGGCGACTTGGCGCTCATCGATGTGGGCGGCGAGTTCGAGCACTACGCCGCGGACGTGACGCGCACCGTACCCGTCTCGGGACATTTCACTCCCCGGCAACGTGAGATCTACGACCTGGTGCTGGCGGCGAATCGAGCGGTCCTGGCGGCCGTAAAGCCTGGCATGCGACTCTCCGGAGACGGCCCCAGAAGTTTGTCTCGCATCGCCCAGCAAGTCTTCGAGAAGGCCAAGCCCGGTCTGTCGAAGCGCTTCCCGCACAGCGTCGGACATTACGTCGGACTGGCGGTCCACGACCCCGGCAGCCAGTACGCGGATCTGGAAGAAGGCATGGTGATCACGATCGAGCCGGGTCTCTATTTTCCCGAGGAAGGTTGGGGCGTCAGGATCGAAGACATGGCGCTGGTTACCGCCGACGGCGCGCGTCTGTTGACGGCCGCTCTGCCCAGCGACGCCGACGAGATCGAGCGCATCATGGCCGAGCGCTAGTCGGCCGAACGCTGCTGTTGGTCATGGCTGTAGTCGTCCGGCCGGTTGGCGGGCTCGATATAGATGAACTTGGCCTCGGGAGCAGCCTCCTTGATCGCGCTCTCCATGCGATCGATCGCTTCGGCGACTTGCGGGAACGTCATGCCGGCGGCGAACTCCGCCTGAACCCCAACCAGCAGCGAGTCCGGACCGAGATGCTGCGTGCGCATGTCGATCAGGCGCGTGACGCTACGCTCGGCCTCGATCGCTTTGCGCAGCGCCGTTCGCGTCTCCTCGTCGGCGGCTTCGCCGATCAGCAGGCTCTTCATTTCGACAGCCAAAATGCCCGCGATGACGATCAGCAATATGCCGACGGAGATGCTGCCCATCGCATCGAAGCGCGAATCGCCCGTCGCAACCGCCAGTCCGATGCCCGCCATGGCAAGCGCCAAGCCGATTAGCGCTCCGAAGTCCTCGAGCAGCACCGTCGGCAACTCGGGAACTCGCGTGTGGCGAATGAACTCCCACCACGACGCGTTGCCCCGCTCCTGGTTCGCGTGCTTATAGGCGATGGCGAACGATGCGCCCTCGAGCAACATCCCGAGACCAAGGATGCCGAAGGCCCACGCCGGGTCCTCGATCTCGTGCGGATCTTGAATCTTCTCGACGCCCTCGAGCATCGCGTAGAGGCCGCCCATGGAGAACATCACCAGCGCGACGACGAATGCCCAGAAGTAGCGCTCGCGGCCGTATCCGAACGGTCGCCTGCTGTCGGGGTTTCGCTGCGAGGCTTTTCCGCCCCACAGCAGCAGCGCTTCGTTGCCAGTGTCCGCTAAGGAGTGGATGCCCTCGGCCAGCATCGACGCCGCTCCGGTCATGGCGAATCCGACGAACTTGGCGACGGCGATGCCTGCATTCGCGGCCATCGCGGCTATGACCGATGTGGAACCGCCGCCCATGGGGAACTTCAATCCTAGTCGATCGGCGTCGCGGCTCCCGAGTTGCAGCGGAGCAAAAAAATCCGGCGTGGGCCTGAGGAGAGCCGTTACGCCGGAGTCTGATTTGCAGTGCTTCTTTGAGGAATGTTGTGTCGTGTTTTTCGGAAGGTCTAAATGAAAGCCAATTGCTCCACGGAGAGACGCTCGCCCTTAACCTTGCCCTCGGCCCTGACGCGGACTTCAGCTTCGCGGCCGGTAATCCGAATCGTTTGGAGCGCGAGGCCGGCTCCTTTGGAGTCGAGCTGGAAGGATTTGCCGTCTTCTTGGACGATAACGAATCCCTTTTTCTTGCCTTGCTTGGCAAGATTACAGGTCTTCGAAAGATCCATCGCAGCTTGATAATCGGCGACTGCGCCGTCGGCCAAGCAAGACTTCGCCAACAACACGCCTTCGACCGATTCAGCCCCAAAGCAGGCGAGCGGGCCAAACGCAAGCGTGCAGAACATGAAGAACAGACTTTTCATGGCGTTTTGCCCTCCTGATTAGCTACGGCGTGGCCGCCGCGCTTGTTCCCTGATGGACGCATTGATTTTGGAAACGAGAGGCGAGAGAGCAGCCTTGTTTACATCTGTTAAGACGTTGGTTCCAGCCTCCCGCTCGGGTTCGGGAGGCTCCGAGGCGGCGGAATGCGCATCAGGTCCAAGGGACAACTCTTGCTAGTCGACCGCCTCGGCTTCCGCCGTTCCCATCCGGTAGCGATCATGTCCCTCGTATTCGTAAGCGACTCGATACCGGACGTCGTGGCCCGAATCCCAGTCTTCGACGCTGAAGGTCGCCCTGTTTGACGCTGCGTCGATGGGTTCGGCGGCGACCTCCTTCCAACCGACCGCGTCGGCGACTTCCAGCCGCGCCACCGAAGCATCCTCCTTACCTAGGGGAGGGAATCTCGCCGTCACCTTCATCACGCCGTCTGACAGCGAGTGCCGCACTGACAGGATCGGCCCGCGAGAGCGCTCCGGATGCGCCGTCACCTTTGGGCCGGTCATGCTCCAGTCGTCGAACCAAAACCGTACGTCGCCCGTGCGCTTGCCTTCGGGACCATAGGAATCTTGGACCGACGGGCGGAACTCGAACATGGGCTCGTTGACCAGCGCCACGCCTCCGGCGATCATCGCTCCCGAAGTCTCCTCTCGCTCGGCGCGGAGCAGCTCCTTGCCCGAGGCGTCGTGCACGGTGAGCGTCAGCCGGTAAGAGATGATGTCCGGCGTCCCCACGAGCCGCAACTCCAGGCTGTCCAGCGGAATTCCCGGATCGCGCCGCCGCATCGCCGCCGCGGCCTCCCGGTCGCCAATGAACGGCGCGCCGGTTGTCGTAATCCCGATATTGAGGCCCTTGCCCCGCAGCGCCGCATAGCGGTATCCCTTGACGACTCCCTTGATACCGATACGGAAGCCCGCCCAGCCTCCGCTTGGGTACAACGACAATTTCCCGAGCCGCACGCGGATCTCGAACGGCGCAACCGCCCCGCTCAGCTCATGCGTCAAAAGGAACAGGTTGCGATTGCCGCCGCTGGCCGCGGCCTCGACGCGCCCGTCGTGCAGCCGCCAGTCCTGCAGCGGATTCGCCCAGTACTGCGGACCGATCCAGACCCGGTCGTGACTCGAAAAATCGCTGCGGAACTCAGCCCCGGCCAGCAGCGAAGTATAGAGTGTGAGAGCAATGAAAACCGGACGCATCGCAAAATCCCATGTTAGCCGCCGTGGGTTTTTCGCGGCCCTGGGCGCGGCCGCCGCGGCCGCCGGTTGCAGCATCGCCGTCGACGCCGCTCCCGAAGAGCCGCCCAAGACTTCGGAAGGCCCGCTCGTCGAGATCGTTCGCTTCGATGCGAAAGGCGAGCGAACCGTAGCGGTGAACGTGCCGAAGATCATCAAGAACGACGCCGCTTGGAAGCAACAACTGACTCCGCGGCAGTTCAACATCACGCGCAGAGCCGGCACCGAGATGGCCTTTTCGGGCAAGTACGCACACTTCTACGAGAAAGGCGTCTACGACTGCGTCTGTTGCGGTGAGGCGCTGTTCAGCTCCGAGACGAAGTTCGACTCCGGTACCGGCTGGCCGAGCTTTTGGGCGCCTATCGCCAAGCAGAACGTGACGACCAGGTTCGACGACTCGCTAGGCGTCCGCCGCCTCGAAGTGCTGTGCACGCGCTGCGACGCGCACCTCGGCCACGTCTTCAAGGACGGACCGAAGCCCACTTACCTGCGCTACTGTCTCAACTCGGCGGCGCTCGACTTCGAGCCGGCCGCGGGCTCTTAGAGATCACGAGGCAGACCGCTGCTAAATGCCACAATAGGCGTTTATGGCTTACGCCGATCTGCGTGACTTCATCCGCGCCCTGGAGCGCGCCGGCGAGCTCAAGCGCGTCCGCGAACAAGTCTCGCCCAAGCTCGAAATCACCGAGATCGCCGACCGTGCGGTGAAGTCCGGCGGACCCGCGCTGCTGTTCGAAAACCCGGCGGGCTACGACATGCCGGTGCTCATCAACTCGTTCGCGTCGATGAGCAAGATGCACTTGGCCCTGCAGGTCGACTCGCTCGACGAAGTCGCCGGCCGCATCGTGGACTACCTCGAGTTGAAAACTCCGGAAGGCTTGATGGGCAAGCTCAAGATGCTGCCCAAGCTTGCCGAGATGGGCAAGTTCTTTCCGCGCGAGGTCAAGTCGGGTCCGTGCAAAGAGGTCATCAAGCGCAACGGCTTCTCGCTCTACGACTATCCTGTGCTCACCTGCTGGCCCGACGACGGCGGCCCGTTCATCACCCTGCCCCTGGTTTTCTCGAAAAGCCCTATCACGGGCAAGCGCAACTGCGGCATGTATCGCATGCAGGTTTATGACGAGACCTCGACCGGCATGCACTGGCAGAAGCACAAGCAGGGCGCGGAACACTTTCGCCGCCTCAAAGCCGAAGGCAAGCAGCCGCGCATGGATGTGGCGGTCGCCATCGGCGCCGACCCGGCCGTGATGTTCTCGGCGATCCTGCCGCTGCCGCCCGATCTCGATGAGATGCTGTTCGCCGGCTTCCTGCGCTCGCAGCCCGTCGAGCTGGTCAAATGCGAGACCGTCGACATCGAAGTGCCCGCCAACGCCGAGATCGTGCTCGAAGGCTACGTCAACCTCGACGAGTTGCGCACCGAAGGACCCTTCGGCGACCACACCGGCTTCTACTCGCTTGCCGACGAGTACCCGGTCTTCCACGTCACCTGCATCACGCAGCGCAAAAAGCCGATCTACGCGACCACCATCGTCGGCCCGCCGCCCATGGAGGACTACTACATGGGCAAGACGATCGAGCGCGTCTTTCTGCCGCTGATGCGCTTGCAGCTTCCCGAGGTCGTCGACATGGCGATGCCCGCCGAAGGCATCTTCCATAACCTGATGATCTTGTCGATCCGCAAGAGCTACCCCGGCCACGCGCGCAAGGTAATGAGCGCCATCTGGGGTCTAGGACAGGCGATGTTCACCAAGTGCATCGTGGTGGTCGATCACGATGTGGACGTCCACAACTACAGCGAGGTCGTCTGGAAGGCGTTCAACAACATCGACCCCGAGCGCGACATCCAGTTCACGATGGGCCCGATCGACTCGCTCGACCACGCCAGCCGCCTGCCCGACTACGGCTCGAAGATGGGCGTCGACGCCACCCGCAAATGGCCGCAAGAAGGCTTCCAGCGCCCGTGGCCCGACGTGCTCGAGATGGATCCCGAAGTCAAACGCAACGTCGACGGACTCTGCAAGAAGCTCGGGATCGGTTAAGCGATCGAACGTTCGTCGGCCTAGATGGCCTTGCGCTGCGCTAGGTAGGCGAGGAATGCGGCGAGGCCGCCGGCGAGCACGATCGCCTTGAGCACGCGAAACAGACTCGACACCCAGGCGATCCCGATGCCCAAGGCCGCCCACTGGACCCACCAATGGCCGGGCGATGTCATCCAGTTGATGACGACGAGCAGCAGGAGCACGGAAGGCCCGACAAACAGAAATTTCACAGCACGGAACGTGGCGATCATCGCAAGCGTTCTCCCGGACGCACAAGTGTATACGGACGCCGGCAGGAAGTCGTTCTTCGTTTGAGTCCGCCGGGCGGTAGAATCATCCCTTCGTGCCGCATCCGCTCCGGTTCCTGCATGACGGCCTCGGCCAAGATCTGCGCTACGCCGTGCGAGCCTTGCGGCGCAGCCCGGGCTTTACGCTCACCGCCGTCGCCACGCTCGCCCTCGGCATCGGCGTCAACGTGGCGGTCTTCACCGTCACTAACGCCGTGCTCTTCAAGGGCTTCCGCCTGGTCGAAAATAACGACCGCATCGTCTACGTCGACACGCGTGATCGCGGGCGCGGCTGCTGCGTTTCGTATCCGGATTTTCAGGACTGGCGCGCCCAGGCGACCTCGTTCGAGGGCATGGGCGCCGTAGCGGACCTGAAGTTCACGCTCAATGACGACGACGGTTACGCCGAAGGCTATGACGCAACCCAGATCACGGCCGGCGCTTTCCGGTTGCTCGGCCGGAGTCCCATTCTCGGGCGAGGTTTCGAGCCCGCCGACGAAACGCCCGGGGCGGCTCCCGCGGCGATCCTGACCTACCGCTTCTGGGACCAGCGCTATGGCAAAGACACGACGATCGTCGGCCGTACGATTCGGATCAACAACGTGCCCACGACCGTGATCGGCGTGATGCCGCGCGGCTTTTCGTTCCCCCAAAACCAGGACCTCTGGCTGCCGCTGATTCCCACGCCTGAAATCGAACATCGCGAAGCTCGCGGCATGTGGTTCGCCTTCGGCCGCCTGGCGGAGGGTGCGACCCTCGCCGGAGCCCGCGCCGAGATGGAGACCATCGGCCGGCGTCTCGAGAGCGCCTACCCCAACACCAACGAAGGCCTGCTCCCGGCGGTGCACAGCTTCAGCGAATTCTTCATCGGTCCCGACTCGACCGCGATCTACGGCGCGATGTTGGGCGCGGTTTGCTTCGTGCTATTGATCGCTTGCGCCAATCTCGCAAATTTGCTGCTTGCCCGCGCGGTCGGGAGGTCTCGTGAGCTTTCAGTCCGCATCGCGCTCGGTGCGGGCCGCGGGCGGATCGTGCGCCAACTGCTCATCGAGAGCCTGCTGCTCTCCGGCGTGGGCGGCCTCGCCGGCTGGTGGGTCGCTGGAGCGGGCGTGCGCGTCTACGAACTCGCCGCCAACCCGCCGTCGTGGTTCGCGGACGTGCTCGACTACACCGCCGACTATCGGGTCTTCGCCTACTGCATCTTGATTTCGGTCGGCACGGGTTTGCTCTTCGGGCTGGCGCCGGCGCTGCGGCTCTCGAAGCTCGACGTCAACGCCGCGCTGAAGGAAGGCGGCCGCGGCTCCTCCGGTGCGGCGCGCGGCAAGCGGCTCTCGTCGCTCCTTGTGGTCGGGGAAATGGCCTTGGCCGTCATGCTTCTCGCGGGAGCGGGAGTGATGATCCGCAGCTTTCTCAACATTTACAACGCCGATCTCGGCGTGAAGACGGACGATATTCTCACGGCCCTCTTGAAGCTCCCGGCCGACCGCTACCCTCAGACGGATTCGCGAATCTCCTTCTTCGATCAGCTCGAGACGCGCCTCCAGGCGGCGCCCGGCGTCGAATCCGTCGCTCTGGCGGACTCCCTGCCGGCGGCGGGCACAAGACTCGTGCCGTACGATCTGGCCGACGCGCCGTCCGTCGACATGCTCCAGGCCCCCAAGGTCTCAACGCTTACGATCAGCCCGGCCTACTTCCGCACGATGCGGGCGCCGCTGGTTCTGGGCCGTGCGTTTGACGACCGGGATCGCGCATCGGCCGTTCCGGTCGCAATCGTCAATCAGCGGTTCGCGAACGAGCACTGGCCGGGCGGCGACCCGCTCGGCAAGCGTCTGAAGCTGCTCGGCGGCACGACGCCGAATGATTGGCTGACGGTCGTGGGCGTCGCGCCGAACATCGTGCAGGACGACTCAACCGGGCAACGGACGGATCCCCTGGTCTACGTGCCTTTCCAACAAAGGCCGGCGCAGGCGATGTGGATCATGGCGCGCACACGAGTTCGCCCGGGCGGGCTGGCAGCGGAGTTGCGGCGTGAGGTGCGGGCTCTCGATCCGGACCTGCCCGTCTGGCTCGGCCCGTTCAGCCTGGACGAGCGCTTGGCGCTGACCTATCGCTCGAGCGGCCTCAGCGGAGCGTTATTCGCCGTCTTCGCCGCGGTTGCGCTGCTGCTCGCCGCTGTGGGGCTTTACGCCGTCATCGCGTACTCGGTTAGCCGGCGTACGCAAGAGATCGGAGTCCGCATGGCGATCGGCGGCACGCGGCGCGATATTCTCAGGCTCGTCTACAAGCAGGGCATGCGCCCCTTGGCGATCGGCCTCGGGATCGGGCTAGCCGGGTCGTTCGCGGTCAACCGCGTGCTCGAGTCGCAGCTCGTCCAAGTGTCGCCGGCCGACCCGCTCACGCTCGTCGTCGCATCCGTTGTGTTGATCTTCGCCGCCGGGTTGGGATGCTCCCTTCCGGCCCGCCGCGCAATGCGCGTAGACCCCGTGATCGCTTTGCGGCACGAATAACGCCGGCGTCGCTGCCGTGACCGAGCGTCTTTGCTCCGCGCGTCGGTTAGATCGCGTCGGTTAGATCGCATCTGAGATCGACGTGAAGCGGAACGACCGCACCTTGATCGCGGGCATCAGCATGCGGAAATCGCTGTAGCGCTCGCCCGCCACCACCGGCAGCGTCTGACCGAGCTCTTCGACGTTCGCCAGGATTTGATACGGACTCTCGTTGAACCGAAAGTTCTTGAGCGGGTGCTTGATCTTGCCGTCCTCGATCCAGAACGTGCCGTCGCGCGTGAGGCCCGTGAACAAGGCTTGCTGCAGGTCGACCGCGCGGATGTACCAAAGCCGCGTGACGAGCACGCCGCGCTCGGTGGAGGCGATGAGCTTGGCCAGCGGCGTGTCGGAGCCTTCCAGGACCAGGTTCGACAGGAACGGGCCGGGTTGCTTCTCCTTCTGCGCCGCCCAATAGCGCGAATAGCTCAGATTCTTCAACTCGCCTCTCGTCACCAGATCGGCCCGCTGAATCGGGTAGCCGCCGTCGTCGGCCGAGAAGGGCAGTGAGGGGATCGAAGAGTGCGCCGGATCGCCGTAGAGGTTCACGCGCGAGTCGAAGATCTTTTTGCCGAGCTGCGTCTCGCCGTTCGACGCGGTGAAGACGCTGCGGCCCTCGTCCGCCAGGCGCGCGTCGATGATGCGCGGAATGAGGTTGCCGACGATGTCGGCGACGGCCTGCGGCTCGAGGATTGTCGGATAGGCGCCGGGCTTGATCTCCTGCGCGCCGTGCGACGTCGACCGCCTTGCGCGCGGCGATAGACGTCGTTTCCTTCAAGTCCAAGCCGCCGACGCTGTGCGAGCTGACGGCTGTGTAGCCCGACCCCTTGTCGTCCGCCGTCCGAGCCGTCACCGAGAACGTCGCGAAGCTGCCGCGATGGAAGGCGAACAGCCCGGCGGTATTCGCCATCGCGCGGTCGTAGCCCTGGTTCTCGAAGAAACCGGCCGAGACGACCTTGCGCTGCTTGGCGACCGCGATGGCGTCCGCGACGGCGGCCGTCCGGCGCTTGGCCGGCATCTCGCCGGTCGCCGGGTCGTAGCCGTCGACCTTTTCGTATTTCTGGGGTCCGAGCAGCGGCATATACTCGCGATCCTCGGGCGAAATCGCGGCCAGCTTCTCGGCCTCCGCGAGCAGGCGAGTCAGCTCCGCGCGAGCCTCGTCGGGGTTCGCCAAATCGACGGCGCCTGACACCGACGCTCGCCGCTTGCCTTTCCACGCCGTCGCAACCGCGGAGCCCACCAGCGTCTCGCCGCTTGTCGTCGGCGCATTGCGCGCGAACCGCAAGAACCCGTGCCGCGTGTGCGACAGCTCGAGCTGCGCTTCGCCCGCCGCCTTCTCGAGCGCCTTCTTCGTGAGGTCGCGGGCCTCGTCGCGGGTCACGAATTCCTCCCGGTGTTGATCACGTTGACGCCGCGGAACCGCGCGGGGCTGCAGCCGTGGCTCACGGCGTTCACCTGCGGCGGCTCGCCTTTGCCGTCGCGGAACGTCCCGCCGAGCATGTATTCGTCCTTCGACGCCACGCCGTCGCAGGAGTTCCAAAACTCGGGCGTCCGCGCCTGATAGGCCACGTCGCGCAGCATTTGCGTCTTCTTGCCGTTCTTGATCTCCCAGAAGACCTGCCCGCCGAACTGGAAGTTGTAGCGTTGTTGGTCGATGGAGAAGCTTCCGCGCCCGACGATCAAGACGCCGTCCTTGATGTCGGCCATCAGCTCGTCGCTTGCTGAGCTTGCTGTCACCGGGATCGAGGGAAACGTTCGGCATGCGCTGAAAGACGACGCTTGACCAACTGTCGGCGTGAGCGCAGCCGTGCGGTTTGACGCCTTCGACCAGCCCGCCCTGCTCGCGCGTGGTTTGATAGTCGACGAACACGCCGTCTTTGATGACGTGCCAACGTTGCGCCGGGACGCCGTCGTCGTCGTAGGCGACCGTGGAGAGCCCGTACGGCTGCGTGCGGTCGGCGACCATGTTCACCCACTTCGAGCCGTAGCGGAACTTGCCGAGCTTGTCGGGCGTGAGGAAGCTCGTGCCCGCGTAGTTGGCCTCGTAGCCCAGCGCGCGGTCGAGCTCGGTCGGGATGCCCGCAGCTCTCGTGAATCGTCAGAAACAGATGGCTCGGATGCAGCAGCAGGTCGTACGATCCAGGCTCCGCCGCCTTGGCCTTCAATTTCTGTACGGCCTCTTCGCCGGCTTGCTCGGCTTCGGCGATGAACGGGTACTCCTCGATGGCCTCCCAGCCGCGCTGAATCGGCTGCGCCAGCGACATCCGCGACTGCGAATCGCCCTTGGCGCGGTCGACGGCTGTGACTTGGAACGTCCCGTCCGAGCGCACGATGTCTTGCTGAATCCGCGAGCCAAGCGATGAAGCGAAGAACTTGTCCTCGCGGACGAACGACAGCGAGCTGTTGACGAAGGCGACGCCCTTCACGCCGAGCGCCGCTTCATTGGTCTTGAGCAGCAGGTCGACCTTCTTGTCGAGGTCGACGGTGAACGGATCGATCTCGTACGCCGATTTCCACTCCGCTTCGTACGCCTTCTCGGGCGCGAGCTTCACCGGCGTGGTCTGGATCGCGGCGTTCGCCTCGGCGATCTCGATCGCCCGGGCCACGCATCCGGCGACGGAGTCCTCGCGAAAGTCATTCGAAGCCGCGAAGCCCCAGGAGCCTTTCTTGAGGACGCGAATCCCGTAGCCGTAGCTCGAGTCCGACGAGACGCTTTGCACTTGGCGCTCGCGCGTGCGCACGTCCTGGTTGTCGTAGCGGCTGATGCGAATGTCGGCGTAGGTCGCGCCCGCCTTCTTGGCCAACTGCAGCACTTGGTCCGCCAGGGCGTGGCGGTCGCGTTTCGCTTGAGCGCTGAGGGGAATTGCGGCCGCGCCGGCCGCGGCGATGAAGTCTCGGCGGGTGAGCCGCATCCCTGAATGCTAGGGTGGAGCCGACAGTCGGTCAAGTTGCGGGCATCCGAGGTTGCAACGCGATACGTTGCATGTTACGGTTCCTCATGGTCGAGAGTTTTCGACACCCGGGACTCAAGCGGCTTACGGGCAAGAGGACGGCAGCAAGATTCGCGCCGACCAGCTCAGCCGCTTGAGTGACGTGCTGGCCCATCTGGACCGCGCCGAAGCGCCCGGTGATCTCGACTACCACTAGGAAGACGGGAGCAAGAGCCATGCCCATGAAGAACCCGCCGCATCCGGGACGCTCGATCAAGGACGCCTGTCTGGATCCGCTGGGCCTGAGCGTGACTGAGGGCGCGAAGGTGCTGGGCGTGACCCGCAATACGCTCTCGCGGCTGATCAATGGCCAGAACGGCATCTCGCCGGACATGGCGATTCGCCTCGAAAAGGCCGGTTGGTCGAACGCTGAGCACTGGCTGCGCCTGCAGACTGCCTACGAACTCGCCGAGGCGCGCAAAGAACAGGACCGGATTGACGTGCAGCGCTACAAGCCGCACCCGGCGGCGTAGAAGAAGCGACGTCGGCTTTACTTTGAGCCCCGATGCGCTGCTACCCCAGCGCCGCGATCAGCGCCTTCGTCCACGGCACCAGATCCTTCGGCGTGCGTGCGGTGATGATCGGTCCGTCGACGACGGTTTCTTCATCGACCCATTCCGCGCCGGCGTTCTCCATGTCTTCGCGGATGGAGTAGAACGACGTCGCCCGGCGTCCTTTCAAGACCTTGGCGGAGCACAGCATCCAGGGTCCGTGGCAGATTGCCGCCACGGGCTTGCCGACGTCGACGGCGGCGCGCACCAGCTCGCGGAAAGCCGGGTTGCGGCGCATGTAGTCGGGCGAGAAGCCGCCCGGGACGACGACGGCGTCGAACGCTTCGGCCTTCACGTCGGCGATCGCGCGGTCGGTGACGGCCGGGTAGCCGTGCTTGCTCTTGTACGTCTCGCCAGCGACCGGGCCTACGAGGAGCACCTCGGCGCCGGCCTCTTGCAGGCGGATCGCCGGATACCAGAGCTCCAGATCTTCGTACATGTTCTCGACGAGGATCGCGACGCGTTTGCCTTTCAGTTGCATTGCCGTTGATTCCTTTGACCGAACCGACATGCTAGCACCGCGCGGCAGGTTGAACCCTCCGCCGCCGCCGTTCGTCATACTAAGTCGCGAGCCTGCTGACGTGAGCTCATGAGGGCGATCCACAATTCGAACGACTACGTCCGGGCGCTCGCCACGGCCTCGGCGCTGTTCTATCCCCTCTACTGGTTGTTTCAGTCCGTCCTCGGCATCTTCCCAGCGCTCATTCGTGCGGCTTTCGGCGCTCCGCTCGGGACTCTCAACGCAAGTCCGCTGAGATTCGCGCTCGTGGGCGGCGAACCGCGCGGCTCGGTCAGCGCCGCCGCATGGCTCGTCATCGTCTGGGTGACGGCCGGGCTGATGTATTGGGGTATACGCGACGTCAAGCGCCGCGCCGCCATCGGCTTCGCGCTCGCCGTCTGGGCGATGTCATTGGCTCTTTCTCCCATCTCGAGCCTGTATCGTTCGGGAGGCTTTGGGATCGCCGCCGGCTTCCTGCTGGTCCTCGCCCTCTTCATTGCGGTCTCCGGGTTTGCTTGGATCATCCCAGCCATCGGCGATGAGCCTCGTTCGCGCAGGGGCCTGCGGCTGGCTTTGGTCTTCGTCCTTCCGGTCGCCTTGGCGGTCGCCTTCCTTCGTTTTGGCGTCGACTATCCGTTCGAGTTTCTTGGGCGGCGCGAGATTCCCGCCGCTACGTTGCTGGCGGTCGCCGCGTTCATCGTGGGCTCGCGCGAGCGGTCGCTAGCCTACCCGCGACCCGAGCCCACGTGGCGCGGCGCGTGGCTCGGCGCCGTCGCGACCGTGCTGGTCTTTTGGGGATCGCAACAGCTCGCGCAGGCCGTCGGCGCGGCCGACCGCGCTGAGCGCAGCGCGGCCCTGGCGGCGTCCCCCGCCAACAAACCGCTGCCCGCCGCACACGACAGTCTCTTCTTCAAGGGCGTCAACTTCACCGCGGAGTGGCCCGCGCGCTATGACTCCGAGCAGGCTCGCGCCACGCTCGAGGCGCTGCCGTCGTTCGGCGTCAACTCCATTGCTCTGGTGCCTTACGCCGCGGCGCGCTTGGGCTCGCCCGAGATCCGCTTTCCCCTGGGGATGGAGGGCGACGACGGCATCCGCTTCATGACCAGCGTCGCCCACGCCGCCGGGATGCGCGTGCTGCTCAAGCCGCAAGTCTGGTATCGCGGCGGCTACCCCGGCGACCAAGAGATCCATGGAGAAGCCGACCTCGACGCGTTCTTCGCGAACTACAGCCGCTACGTCGAGCACTACGCCAAACTCGCCGAAGAGACGCACGCCGACATGTTCTGCATAGGCGTCGAGTTCGCCAAGCTCACGCAGTACGAGGAGCGCTGGCGCAAGGTCATCGCGGTCGCGCGCGCCGGCTATTCCGGGCCGCTGACCTACGCCGCGAACTTCGGCGAGGAGTTCGAGTCCGTCCGCTTCTGGGATGCGCTCGACTACATCGGCCTCGACAACTACTACCCGCTGCCGTCGGACCTGTCCACCCGCGAGGTCGCCCATCGCGTCGAGGCCGTCTACAGCGAGTTCGGCAAGCCCGTACTGTTCACCGAAGTCGGCTTCACGCGTCACCAGAACACCTACGAGAAGCCCTGGGAAGACCACCCCGGCGGCGCCGAATCTCCTGAAATGCAGGCGCGCTGCTATGAGGCCGTCTTCGAGGGTTTTCAACACAAGCCCTGGTTGGGGGGGATGTTTTGGTGGAAGGTCGGCTCCGCGGGAGCCGACGGACGCGACGGGACCCATAGCCCCTGGGGCCAGCCCGCCATGGACGTCCTCAAGAGCTGGTACCTCAAGCTGTGACGCCGGAACGAGTTGAAGACATCGTCGCCCCCGAGTCCCGGCCCCGCGCCGGCCGCCGCGAGATTGCGCACGACACGCACGTCCTGCTGCTGGCGCTCGCGGGCGGCTTGCCCGCCGTCGCCACTGCGCTGATCATTCTCTGGACCGGCGACTATACGCCCAAAGTCCAGTGGACGCTCACCCTGCTCATCGCCGGCTCGTGGCTCGGCTTCGCCTTCAGCCTGCGTGAGCGGGTGGTCTATCCCCTGCGCACGCTTTCGAACCTGCTCGCCGCTCTGCGTGAGGGCGACTATTCGCTGCGCGCCCGAGCCGACCGCGACGACGCTCTCAGTGAGGTGATGCGCGAGGTCAACCGCATGGGGCGCATGTTGCGCGAGCAACGCTTCGGCGCCGTCGAGGCGGTCACGCTGCTCGACACCGTGATGCGCGAGATCGACGTCGCGGTCTACGTCTTCACCGCCGATGATCGGCTCAAGCTCGTCAACGCCGAGGGAGCGCGTCTGATGGCCGAGCCTGAGCAAGCGCTGCTGAGCCGCTCAGCCGCGGACTTAGGCCTCGACAGCGTTGTCCACGCCGAGAGCGGCGGCGCCCGCGAGATGAGCTTCCCGGGCGGGTCGGGGCGTTGGGGCGCGCGCCGCACGTCCATCCGCGTCGACGGCGTCCCGCATAACCTGCTCGTGCTCTCCGACCTGACCAAGGAACTGCGCGAAGAGGAGCTCAAGGCGTGGCAGCGCCTCGTGCGCGTGATCGGCCACGAGCTCAACAACTCGCTCGCGCCGATCAAGTCGATCGCCGGGAGCCTGGTCGGTCTGCTCAAGCGGGAGCGTCGAGACGACGACTTCGAAGAAGACCTCGAACAAGGCCTGGCCGTCATCGGCTCGCGCGCCGAGTCGCTGAGCCGCTTCATGACGGCCTACGCTCGCCTCGCCAAGCTGCCCGAGCCCAGCCGCGCGCCGGTCAACGTCCGCGAATGGATTCAGCGCGTCGTCGGCCTGGAAACGCGCCTGCCCGTCGGCGTCAAGCAGGGCCCTCCGATCGCCATCCAAGCCGACGCCGACCAGCTCGAGCAACTGCTCATCAACCTCGTCAAGAACGCCGTCGACGCTTCGCAAGAGACCGACGGTAAGGTCGAGGTCGGCTGGAAGACGGTCGATCATCGCCTCGAGGTCTGGGTGGACGATGAAGGCCCGGGCCTATCGAGCGACGCCAACCTATTTGTGCCCTTCTTCACGACCAAGCCCGGCGGCTCCGGCATCGGCTTGGTCCTGTGCCGCAAGATCGCGGAGAACCACCAAGGCACGCTAACGCTTCAGAACCGCGCCGGCGTCCAAGGCTGCCGCGCTGCTCTCACGCTCCCGACGTCTTGACGGCCGCAAGCCGAGTATTCTGGGTTCATGTCTTCCGCCCATGACATGACGGCCGAATTTCTGCGCGTCTCGCGCCGCGAGTTCCGCACCGACCTCGAAAAGATCGAGAAGGCCGTCGCTAAGATGACGCCCGACCAAGTCTGGCTGCGCGGCCACGAGAACGCCAACGCCGTCGGCAACCTGATTCTGCATCTGGCCGGCAACGTTCGCCAATGGATCATCTCCGGAGTCGGCGGCGCGCCGGACGATCGCGACCGCGACGCCGAATTCGCCCGGCGCGAAAGCGTACCGGTCGACGAGTTGCTGAGCCGGCTGCGCTCGACCATCGAGGAGGCGGATCAAGTCCTCGAGCGGATCTCCGGGGCCGACCTGCTCGAAAAGCGGCGCATTCAGGTCTTCGACGTGACGCTGCTCCACGCGATCTACCACTGCGTCGAACACTTCAGCGGCCACACCGGCCAAATCATCTGGGCGGCGAAGAACGTCTCGGGCGAAGGCATGGGCTTCTACGACTACCTCAAAAACCCCGACACCCATGACCTCGACCTCCAACCCTAGCCAGTGATTACACGCGCTCCCGCCTGCAATTCGCCGCGAACGCGGCGCCCCCGCGCCCGCGTGCTAACCTTCCCCCGTTCGCCATGAAGACCAGCGTCGCCGCAGCAGCCGCCATCGTCGTCGCCCTCGGGCTTTGGGCGCAATCTCAAAACCCCGCAACCATGGCCATCGAATACCGGCCCGGCGCGTGGTTCCCGCCGGGCCTCGAGTTGCAGGGCCAGGTGCGCTTGCTCACCTCCCCGGTAGTCGAGATGGGCAAGCGTGCGCGCGTGCGCATCGAATACACCGTGGGCGACCGCGAGATCGGCCCCGGCGAAGCCGTTGAAGTCTGGAAGCACTTCACCAGCGACGTGGAGGAGTTTCAGATCGACGACTCCTCGCAGCCGGCCTTCTTCGACGCCGAAACCACAGCCGCCGGGGTGCGCTTCGAGAAGCTCAAATTCTCGAACAACGTGCAGCGCAACGAGCAGGACGTCTTCCCCTATCGCAAGACGGCCTCCATCGTCATCCAACAAGGACGTCTCTCCAAGGGCGACAAGGTCTACTTCGATCTCGGCGGCGAGCAAGGCGTGCGCATGCAGTTCTACGCCGAGAACCTGTTCAACTTCCGCGTCGCCCTCACCAATCCCGGCGACAAGAAGATCCTCGGCTACGGCGGCGACGCCTCGCTCAAGGTCATCGGCGGGCCGCTCGCCAAGCTCGTCGTCAAGGCGCCTTCCATCGTGGCCTCGGGCGAGAAGTTCTCGGTCGAAGTCGTCCCCATGGACGCCTGGGTCTCGCTGGCGAACGACGGCGCCGACCTCGCTCTGACCATGACGTCCGACCAAGTCTCCGGCAGTCCCCTCGAATATGACTCGGAGCTGTTGCACTACGTCGCGAACAATGTCGTCTGCCATCGCGAAGGGGTCGCTCGCATCGAGGTGCGCACGGCCGACGGTCGCGTCCGCGGCGTCAGCAACCCCATCTGGGTCGAGCGCACGCCGGACCGCCGCGTCTACTACGGCGACCTTCACCAGCACACGTATCTCGCCGACGGCCGCGGCGTCTACGAGGAGCTCTACCTCTACGCTCGCCAAGTCGCCATGCTCGACTTCGGCGCGCTGACGCCCCATCAGGACCCGCTAGGCGTCACCGGCCCGATCCTCAAGCTCGACCGGAAGTTCCCCATGGACAACTGGCCGGCGCTGCAGCGCGCCAGCAAGGTCATGCGCGGCTGGCGCGGGTTCACGTCGATCCTGGGCTACGAATACAGCGTCGGCACCCGCGCCGGCGGCCACCACAACGTCTTGTTCGCCGACGACGATGCGCCCACCACCATGGAGCTCGACCCGACCAGCTCGCGCGAGCCCGTTGCAAAGATGCTCGAGTTGTTGCGCCGCACCAAGAAGCGCGCTCTCGTGATCCCCCACATCGGCGGCGGCCCGCCCGACTGGAATCACCCCACCGACCCGCGCCTCGAGCGCCTCTTCGAGATCGCCTCGGTTCATGGCGTCTTCGAAGAGAGCTACCAGAAGCACCTCGAGAGCGGCCAGCGCCTCGCCGCCACCGCTTCGGCGGACAACCACACCGTCTCATGGGGTTACGCCAACCCGGGCCTGATCTACACGATGACGAGCCCGCTCACCGCCGTCTGGGCGCAGCGCAACGACCGCGAAGACATCTGGGCCGCTCTAAACGACCGCCGCACGTTCGGCGTCACCGGCGCCACGCGCATGCTGCTGGACCTACGCGCAAACGGCGAGCCGATGGGCGGCGAGATCCCGCGCTTCGGCGAGCGGCCCGTGCGCATCGAGGCGCGCGTCTCGGGGACCGAGCCGCTCACCCGCATCGATCTCGTCAAGAATTCCAAGACGATCTACACCGTCTCACCGGCGCGCCAAATCGGCGGCAAGCTGCTGCGGGTGCAATGGGGCGACAACTACTACCAGCGCCGCGCCAACATCGCGCTCAGCAACGGCGAGCTGCGCGCCGACTCAGGCCCCCTGGCCCTGCGTCGCAAGCTCAACCTCGACAACTCCTTCGAAGACATTCACGAGCAGGACGGCCGCATCGTCTGGCGCACGGCGAGCACCTCGAACGACCGCGACGGCGTCCTGGTCGACATCTCTCGAGTCGACGGCGACGCGCTCGTTTTCAGACTCGAAGATCCGAATCTGCTCGGCACGCACGAAGTCCGCATCCCGCTCGCCGCGCTCGAAGCCGACGGACACTTTTCCTGGCGCAGCGAGCCCGTGCCCAATAACCATCCCTACATGAAGATGATGGGCCTGCCGCTGCAGCTCTTCGTCGACTGCGATCTGGTCCGCGAAGACGGCGCGATGGACTACGAAATGTCTTACGAAGATCGCGAACCGCTCGAGCCCGGCGACTACTACTATCTGCGCGTCGAGCAGCTCGACACCGTCAAGGGCTGGTCGAGCCCGATTTGGGCGAACTGACGCGTGACTGCTTGAGGCGCACTTCGATCTCGTTTGCCTCGTCCTCGCGGCCCGCCTGCCGCGCGATCCGCGCCTGATGCTCCAGCAGCGGAAACACGCGCTCGTCACCGGCGTGCGCCAACTCGAGTCGAAGCTCTAACGCCTTGCGCCGATTCACCTCGGCCTCGTCGAGCTCGCCTAGCCGCTGCTGTGCAACCGCCAGTCGCTCCGCTAGCACGCTTTCGAGCAGCCGGTCGGTTCCGATACGATCGAGACCGTCGCGCGCGTCGCTGGCCGCATCCACGAACTCACCTATATCGAAGAGCAGGCCGCTGCGGATCGCACAATACGCGGCATCCATGCCCGGGGGCAGACCCAACTCGTTCGCCGCGTCCAAGACGGCTAACGTGCGCCGCGGCGCCCAGCGCGTCTGCACCGTATTCGCCATCGCCCACAAGTTCTCGCGCGGGCCCGACCGCACCAGCAGCCTGCGCAGAGCGTCGCAGTCCTGGTCGCCGACCCAATACGCCAGCTCTTGCTCGAACTGCTTGCGGTCGCCGTCCAGCCCGGCGTGCAGGCAGATCTCCGCGAGCAGACGCATCGCCGCCCGCGTCGCGAGCGGAAAGTGGCCCACCAGCCACCCAGCCCACTCACGCGCCAGGCGCTTGCGCGAGTCCTCCGGCGCCGTCAAGCGAATGCCTTCGGCCCGCACGGGCTGCGCAAAGCCGTAAACCGTCTCGCCCGGTAACGACGGATGCTGAAAGCGATCGGCGAACAGAGCGGGGTCTGAATCCGCGCCGACCGTTTCGTCGATCAGGTCGACCCAATCGTCGATCTCCTCGCTTTCAACGCCCAGGTACCGCAGCAGCGCCTTGACGGGTACGTTGTCGCCGCAGAGAGCCGCGTGCAGCAGGAACGCTTTGAGCGTCGGGCGGCGCTGCTCGTCCACGCCCGCCGTCAGCCGCTCCAGCTCTTCCGCGGGCGTCAAGAGCTCGTCGCGCAACTCCAGCAGACCGCGCGAACCGCCGCAAGCGGCCATTGCCGCAGTGGCGTCGATCGCGGTGTCTCCGCGGTCCGCCAGCATGCCGCGCAGCTCGCCTTCATCGAGCGGCATCACTTCGAAGCGCGCGGACGCTCGCGTGCCCACGACGGTGTTCGATACGTGCGACGGATCGCAGGAGATCAGCAGCACGAACCCCGGGCGCCCGTCCGCCTGCCGCAGCAAATTCTCGCGCAGCGTCAGCGGCGTTTCGGCATGCGTCAGATGCAAAACGATCGTCTCGCCGTCGGAGTCGCGAACGAGCGAATCCCAGTCGACGCCGTTCGGCGCAAGAGCCGTGAGCCCGCGCTCGCCCAACTCCTCGCAGCCGGCGGCCGCCGACAGCAAAGCGAAGGCGTCGACGCCGCGCGTCTGGATCGCAGCGGCGAGCTTCGAAGCCGCCGCGTTCGCGTCCGTAGCCGCTTTCTCCGCCTGAAACGCCAGGAACTGCTGCGGCGACGTGCGCTCCGCCTCGTAGCCGTCTAAGTCGACGTCCGCGAATAGAATTCGCCGCCCGGACTCTCGCGCCTTCTCGACCGCCGCACCTACTAGCGACCGCCGTCCGCTTGCCGGTTTGCCTGAAAGCAACACGATCCGTCGCTGCTCGTCGACCTCGCCGGAAGTGATCAGATCGGCGATCGCCGCGATCTCAGTATCGTCATGAAAGTGCAGACCTTTGACCTTATCACGCGGGTGCGCCGCCGCCGCCGACTCGCTTAGTACTCCCGCTCCATGGAAGATTTGCACGCGGCGGGGCTACGATCGCTGTGAAATTACAGGATGATGCGCCCCGGCTGAAACGAGCGGAGCCGCATCAAAGTCAAACAGGTAGGCGTTTCAACGTTTTCAGGAGGAAACGGCGCAAAACGTGCTCCCCCCGAAGGAGCCGAGAATGAACAGCAAGCGAATACTCGCCGTCGTCTTTGCGCTGGCCGCCCTGGCCGCGGCGCCGGCCAGGAGCGAGACAGTCGTTCGAGATTCCGCTGATCCTCCCGCGCTGAGCCTTGCGCCCGTCCCCGACGACCCCGAACAGTTCGAGTGCGCCTTCGGCAAGCCCGAGCGACTCGAATTGCTCGAGAAGCTCAACCGCTGCGACCGCACCCACCTCCAAAAGCTGAAAACGATCGTGGTTCCCGAGGACTGGAGCCGTCCCGAGCTCGATTTCACGCCGTTGCCCGTCGCTCTCGCTTGGGCGAGCGAGAGGCCCAAGGTCCTGCTCGTCGATAAGCCTTTGCAAGCCTTCGCCGCGTACGAGGACGGCCGGATTGTGCGCTGGGGGCCGCTGAGCAGCGGCTCGCAAAAAGCGCCGACCCCTTCAGGTCTGTATTTCTTGAACTGGAAATCGCGGGGCCGCAACAGCACCGTCAACGGCAGGTGGTTCCTGCCCTGGTATTACAACTTCGACAACCGCTCCGGGCGCTCGTTTCACGAATACGCGCTGCCGGGAGCGCCCGCCAGCCACGGCTGCATCCGTCTGCTCGGCCGCGACGCCAATTGGCTCTATGACTGGGGCGAGAGCTGGACCCTAGACAAGCGCGGCTGGAACGTCGTGATCAACGGTACACCGGTTCTGATCCTGGGCGAATACGACTACGCCGCCGAGCCGCCCTGGCGCGACCCCGGCCTGCTTCGGACCGGTTTCAAGCGATTTCGCGCAGACGGCTCGATTTCCTCGGTCGCCAAAGCGATCGCAGCCGATCTGATCGCCGAGCCTCCCGCCCCGATCGCCGACGGGGTGGATTGATCGACCGCTCGCCCGTCACCGGTAAAGATAGCGCGCCGTTAGAATGATGGGTCATGCCCCGTTGGATGTTCGCGCCGGCTCTGTTGCTCGCCTTTGCGGCTAGCCTTTGGGGCCAAGCCGAATACCGCGTCTACAAGGAGCACCCCCGCATCTGGCTCGACGAGGGCCGCCTCAAGCGTCTGACGCGCGACGCAGAGCGCAACACCGTCCGCTGGCAGCGTCTCCAGCAGCTTGTCGCCGACGATCAAACCGAAGAGCGCATCCTCGCTCTCGCGCTGACATATCGCGCCGGAGGCGTCGAGGCTGCCGGTCGCGAAGCGGTTGAGCTGGCGCTCACCAGCGCCGGCGATCTGCGCCAACGCGCGCTCGTCTACGATTGGTGTCAGCCGCTGCTCGACGAGCGACAGCGGGAAAAGCTGCTCAATTTCCTCATCGAGGGCATCCGCGACGCGCAGCAACGCTCCGGCCTCGATGTCGCGGCGGTGCGCGATGGGATGCTTGCGGCGATCGCCGCCTCAGGCGACTGGGACGGCGCGGAAGCCGCGATTCACTCGTTCTTCGAGAAAAAATGGCGAGGCGAGTTGCTGCCCGCGTTGCAGGCGGACGACCTGACGCGCGAAGGGGCGAACTTGATCGCGCTGCTCGAGATGACGCACGCCGTCCGCGACAACTTCGAGCAGAACCTGTGGACCGAAGCGCCGGCGGCGTTCGAGAGCTTTACGCTGCCGCGCATCCTTAGTTATACGTCCGAGACCATCCAATCGCCCGAAGGTGAGCTGCGTCTGTCCGTGCTGATGCCCAAAGACGCCGCCGACCGTGCTCGCGAAGCCGCTCTCTGGCGTATCGCCGAGATGCTCGCCGTCGCCTACGACCCGTCCGCGCGGGACGTCCAGTTCCTGCAAGGCTGGCTGCGCAACGACGCCTATACGCTGCAAGGCCCGCTCGGAGCCCTCTACGAATTCCTCTGGGTCAACCCATATTTGCCGGGTCTGAGCCCCACATCAGGCCCGAAGATCGCCTACGACCAAACGCACAGCCGCATCTTCGCGCGCAAAGGGTGGGAGGAATCCGACTTGTGGATCGGCTACTACGACGGCAAGCTGCACCTGCGCTCCGACGGCGAGCAGCACATCATCGAGCCGCGCGACCAGCAGGCGCCCCTTGTCTTTGGGTCCTCCGCGGTCTTGCTCGGCGAAGGCGACGCCAAATACCAGGTCAAAGTCGAAGACGACCGCGGCGCCTATCCGAGCTTCCTCTACCTGGTCGGTCTCGATCCCGCTCGCCGCTATCAAGTGCGCCTCAATAAAGACGACTGGACCGAGCACGACGCGACGAACGGCGGCGTGATCGCCGTGCGCAACGCCGGCAGCGACGGCGAAGCGTTTCTGGATCTTACGAAGCCTGTGCGGCTCCAAATCCGCGACGCCGGCGCTCGCTCGAACAGTCGGTCGACCCTCGGGAAATGAGCTTCGCCTGCCGTTATTCGGAGGCTCTGATTTCCACCAACTCGATCTCGAACGTGAGGTCCTTGCCCGCCAAAGGGTGGTTTGCGTCGAGCGTCACCGTCTCGTCGCCGATCTTCGCGACCTGCACGCGCATGGCCTGGCCGTTGGGAGCTTGCACTTGTAGGAACTTGCCGACCTCGAGCGTGATGCTGTCGGGCACGTCCGCGCGGCGAACCTGCATCTGGAGATCGTCGCGGCGCTGGCCGTAGGCTTGGTCGCAGGGGACTTTCTCGGTAGCGGTCTGGCCTTCTTCCATGCCGGTGACCGCGTTCTCGAAGCCCGGTACGACCACGCCGGCGCCCAGCTCGAACTCGAGCGGCTGTCCCTTGCGCGACGAATCGAACACGCTGCCGTCTTCCAGCTTTCCGGTGTAGTGGACGGCGACCTTATCGCCTGATTTTGCTTTTCCCATTCGTTCTACCTCCTATTCGGCGTAATGCCAGCTTGTACCGCCGCGGCCGTCTTCGAGGATGACGCCGGCCTCGATCAGATCGGTGCGGATCTTGTCGGCGAGTGCGAAATCCTTGTTGCGCCTTGCTGCGGTGCGCTGGGCGATGAGTTTCTCGATTTCGTCGGCGGCTATCTTGCCGTCTTGCTCGGAGTGGAGCACGTCGAAAATCGAGTCGAACAGATCGAGCACGCGGCGGGCGTCAGTCGCGTTGTCGGCCTGAAACTGAGCGGTATCGATCTTAGTATTGACATCCCGGATGTACTCGAAGACCGCGGCCAGGGCCTGGGCGGTGTTCAAGTCGTCATCCATGGCCGCCTCGAACTCGCGGATCGCCTGCTCGGAGCGCGCGACGATCTCGGGGTTGGAGCCTGACGGGAGGCTTTCCGTGTCGAGGCGGCGGCTGAAATTGCGCAGGCGCTCGATGGCGGCTTGCGCGCCCTTGAGGCCGTCCATCGTGAAGTTCAGTTGCTTGCGGTGCGGCGTGGCCGTCGAGCAAGATAGCGAATCGCCTCGGCGCTATAGCCCCGATCGAGCAGATCGCGCAGGGTGTAGAAGTTGCCGAGCGACTTCGACATCTTCTGGCCTTCGACGAGCAAATGCTCGGAGTGGACCCAGAACCGCACGAAGGGCTTGCCCGTGGCCGATTCCGACTGCGCGATCTCGTTCTCGTGATGCGGAAACGCCAGATCGACGCCGCCGGTGTGGATGTCGAACGTTTCGCCCAACTCGGCCATGCCCATGGCGGAGCACTCGATGTGCCAGCCGGGGCGGCCCGGGCCGAAGGGACTGTCCCAGGCGGGCTCGCCGGGGCGGGCGGCTTTCCACAGGGCGAAGTCGCGGGCGTCGTCTTTCTCGTATTCGTCCTGGTCGACGCGGGCGCCGGCCTTGATGCCCTTGGCGTCGATGCGCGACAGCTTGCCATAGTCGGGGAACGATGCGATGCGGAAGTAAGTCGTGCCGTCGCTCGCGTACGTGTGACCGTGTTCGGCGATGCGCTCGATGAGCTTGACCATCTGCGGGATGTACTCGGTGGCCGGCGTGATCTTTTCCGGCGTCTCGAGACGCAGCTTGGCGCAGTCTTCCTCGAACGCCTTGCGGTATTGCGCGGTGTACTCGTAGATTGTCTTGCCGGCTTCGCCCGCGCTCTTGATGATCTTATCGTCCACGTCAGTGATGTTCATGACGTGGCGCAGCTTAAAGCCGCGATGGCGCAGGTAGCGGCGCAGGATGTCCTGAAAGGCGAAGGTCCTCAGGTTGCCGATGTGGACGTAGTTGTAGACGGTCGGTCCGCACGAATACATACGAACCGTGTCGCCGTCGGCGGGGTGAAACTCTTCGAGCCGGCGGGTGAGGGTGTTATAAAGCTGAAACGCCATTTTTCGGGGGCGAAACCACCAGTTTAACCCGGCCTCTCGAGGCGAGCGCGCGAGCGCAAAAGCAGCCGCTCCGTTACGCCGCTACGCCGCTGGTTCGCGCTAGCGCTGGACGGGAAGTTTCGTTTCCCGGCTCGTCCTGACCGAGCATCTCGAAGGTGAGCGTCGGATCGCCGTGTTCCAGGGGCGCGTATCGGCGATTTGCGGCGATCCGACCGCTCAGGGAGCGGAATTCCCGCCGTCCTTGAACTCCACCGGCTCGTCTTCGAGGCCGTAGACGCGGATGACCCCTTGCTTTTGTTTCGGCTCGCGCGAAGCGGCCGGCGGCGCCGCGCCGGCTGACTTCGACGGTTGGGAAGAAGCGGTCTGTGTGGCGTGAAACGCCTGCGCCAGAGAAGCTTCGGGGACGTGCAGCGAGGCCAAGACGCTGTCCCCGCGAACTTCCATCGACAAGCCGCGGAGAACCTTCACGGTCTCGGGATTGCTGTCCGCGCCAGCGGCGACTATCAGAAGCAAGCCTTGCGCCAGGTCATGGAGCTGCTGCGCCTTGCCTGCGTTTTGGGCGCGCACCGCGAGGCTGAGCTCGGCGTCGCCGCTGACGGTGAGTCCGAATGCGACGGCTTCCACTCCTTCCGCCGCCGCCGCAAGCCCTGGAGGCGCGCCGGCCGCGGGAACTTCGAAGGGGCCCCGGGCGGCCAGCCATAGCTGATTTCCGCTCAGATCTGAGCCCCAGCCCTGAAGGTCGCCGGCGAGGCTGGAGGAGGCGCTTGCCGCACGGCGGTCCACAACTCCGCGGACTTGGTCGGGCTTGCCGAGCGCGGCGTAGCGATCGTCGAGCTTTACGAAGGCGCCGGGCTCGCCGTCGACGACGGTGCGGTGCAACTGGAAGCCGCGGTAGTCGGAGGTTTCGCAGCCGTTTTGGCACAGCGCGGCGACCAGCGCCGGGTCGGAGAAGTCCCCGCGGGCCAGAATGAGCCCCTCGCGAGCGTCGTCGCCGGGATCCGCGCGGCCGACGATGAGGATTTCCTCGAGCTTCTCGGCAGGGTTCGCTCCCAGCGCCTCGAACAGCATCGACAACTCGGGCTTCTTCTTTTCGCCCTCGGCCAGCATCTTCCGGATCAGCGGAGAGGCGGCCAGGCCGCGGACGTCAATGCCGACGACGAAGTTGACGTCGGGGTCGGCGAGCGCAAGCAGCGTGGGATCGGCGGCGGCGCGTGCGGGTGGGCCCAGGCAGGTCAGCACGGCGACGGCGACGGCTGCGCGGATCGAGTTCGTCATGAGTTCTCCTTCATTAGATCGTAGGGTCCGGCGGGCGAGGCTTGAATGGGAGAAAAGCCCTAGCGCGCCAAATTCGAGGCGAGCTCGAGGGTTGATACAATGAAGGTTTCCGCCGGCGTCCGACCGGCGTGTTTCTCCGTTTATACATTCGAGGAATACGGTTTTGATTCAAGCGACCCAACTCCGTGCCGGCAACCTCATCAAGTTCCGCGACGAGTTGCATGCCGTGCACAAGACCGAGCACCGCACACCCGGTAATCTGCGCGGGTTCGTGCGCGCCTGGCTGCGCAATCAGCGCACTGGTGCGATGTTCGACCATCGCTTCTCCTCGGAAGACATGGTGGAAAAGGTGGCGCTCGAGTCGCACCAGATGGAGTACCTGTACTCCGACGGAGCCGATTTTCACTTCATGAACACCGAGACGTACGAGCAAAATACGATCTCAGCCGAACAGCTCGGCGATACGGTCAACTATCTGCTTCCGAATACCGCCGTTTCGGTCCAGTTTTACGAAGGCCTGCCGCTGAACGTCGATATTCCGGCGTCGGTGGACCTGGAAGTGATCGAAACAGAGCCGGGCATCAAGGGCGCGACAGTGACCAACGTGACCAAGCCCGCCAAGACGGAAACCGGGCTGATCGTCCAGGTGCCTCCGTTCATCAAGGAGGGCGAAAAGATCCGGGTAAATACGGCCGACGGCAGCTACCAAGGACGGGCCAACTAGCGGAATCCGAAGCGCTTGCTTGGGTCGGCGCGACTCAGGTATTCTAAGAGGGTCTGTGCGCCGGCGTAGCTCAGTTGGTAGAGCATCTGATTTGTAATCAGACGGTCGGGGGTTCGAATCCCTTCGCCGGCTCCATCTTCGAGAGGCGACGCTGGGACAAAGCCAGCGGTGAGCGGCGATTCGGGCGGGAGTAACTCAAAGGTAGAGTCACAGCCTTCCAAGCTGTTGGTTGCGGGTTCGAGTCCCGTCTCCCGCTCCAACCGCATGCTGTTGTGCGCCCGGCGAAGATAGCGAGTCGCATCCGCAAACGCGCCGATGTAGCTCAGTTGGTAGAGCGCGTCCTTGGTAAGGACGAGGTCACGGGTTCGAGTCCCGTCATCGGCTCCAGTATCCGGCGAGCGGCCGGCGCGGGCGGACAGAGACGAGGAAGGATTTTCGCGGGGCGAGGCCTGGGTCGAGCCCCGGTTTTTTGGGCTTAGAGAAGAGTTTGACGACAAGTACGGACGGGTAGCCAAGCGGCCAACGGCATCAGACTGTAAATCTGACGGGCTATGCCCTACGAAGGTTCGAATCCTTCCCCGTCCACCACTTTGACCGCACCGGAAGTACGCAACCAGCAAAGGAAGGCAGGAGCGAAATGGCGAAGGAGAAATTTGCGCGGACAAAGCCGCACGTGAACGTGGGGACGATCGGGCACATCGATCACGGCAAGACGACGCTGACGGCGGCGATCACGAAGGTGTTGTCGAAGCACGATCCGACGAACACGATCCGGTCGTTCGACTCGATCGACAACGCGCCGGAAGAGAAGGCGCGCGGCATCACGATCGCGACGGCGCACGTGGAGTATCAGACGGCGAACCGGCACTACGCGCACGTGGACTGCCCGGGCCACGCCGACTACATCAAGAACATGATCACCGGAGCGGCGCAGATGGACGGCGCGATTCTGGTGGTGGCGGCGACCGACGGGCCGATGCCGCAGACGCGCGAGCACATCCTGCTGGCGCGGCAGGTGGGCGTGCCCTACATCGTGGTGGCGCTCAACAAGGTCGACATGGTCGACGACGAGGAGCTGCTCGAGCTGGTGGAGCTGGAAGTGCGCGAGCTGCTGTCGGAGTACGACTTTCCGGGCGACGACATTCCGGTGGTGAAGGTGTCGGCGTTGGGGGCGCTCAACGGCGAGGAGCAGTGGGAGAACACGGTCGACGAGCTGATGAAGGCGGTCGACGAGTACATACCGACGCCGGAGCGCGACATCGACAAGCCGTTTTTGATGCCGGTCGAGGACGTGTTCTCGATTTCGGGGCGCGGGACGGTGGTGACCGGGCGCGTGGAGCGCGGCGTGGTGAAGGTGGGCGAGGAAGTGGCGATCATCGGCATCCGCGACACGCAGAAGAAGGTGATCACGGGCGTTGAGATGTTCCGCAAGCTGCTCGATCAGGGGCAGGCGGGCGACAACGTGGGCCTGTTGGTGCGCGGCCTGGACAAGGAAGACGTCGAGCGCGGACAGGTGGTGGCCAAGCCGGGATCGATCACGCCGCACACCAAGTTCAAGGCCGAGGTGTACGTGCTCAAGAAGGACGAAGGCGGCCGTCACACGCCGTTCTTCAACGGCTATCGGCCGCAGTTCTACTTCCGCACGACGGACGTGACGGGAGTGGCGACGCTGCCGGAAGGCACCGAGATGGTGATGCCGGGCGACAACGTGACGATCGAAGTGGAGCTGATTGCGCCGATCGCCATGGAGAAGGGTCTGCGCTTCGCGATTCGCGAAGGCGGCCGCACCATCGGCGCCGGCACCGTCGCTGACATCGTGGAATAGTAGTGAAATAGTAAAGGAAAGCGCGCGTTTCGGAGGTAGCTAAACCGCCATGGCCAGGGAAATCATCACGTTGCAGTGCACCGAGACGAAGGATAAGAACTATACTACGACTAAGAACAAGAAGAAGACGCCCGGTCGGCTGGAGTTGATGAAGTACTCTCCGCGCCTGCGTCGACATACGCTTCACCGCGAAACAAAATAAGCAGGGCGGTTCGGGCCGAGGTTCTTCAGAGAGCATTGGGCGGAGCCGCAAAGCCCTGTAGGGGCGTCGGTTAACGGTAAACCAGCGGTCTCCAAAACCGCCAATGGGGGTTCGATTCCCTCCGCCCCTGCCACCGTGGCTACAAGCGAGGCGGTCTGGTTGGTCCTCTGTGCGAAGGGGCGCGTGAGTGCGCGTCCGAACGGTTGATAAACGAAGATGGCAGCTGGAACAAAACAATTGGCCGGCGGGAAGAAGGCGGCGAAAGGCGGCGCGTCGGGCGGGTTGTCGACCATCGCGAGTTGGCCCGCGCGGTTGAGCGCGTACGTCGAGGAGGTCAAGCGCGAAATGCGCTTGGTGACCTGGCCGAACCGCGAACAGGTGCAGGCGACCACCGTGGTGGTCATCATTACGGTGTTCATCTTCGGCGTTTATTTCGGAGTTGTGGATTACCTGCTGACTCTGGGGCAGACGCGGCTCTATCAATACTTCTCGCGGTAGGCGAAAACAGAGGCGCAAGGCAGCGAACGTGAGCGAATTTGAGCACAAAGTCGATCCGGCGACGACCCCGGCCGAAGGCGAGGGGACGGCGGACGGCGTGACTCCCGTCCTGGACGCGGCGGCGGGTCAAGCCGAAGACGCGAAACCCGACTCGGAAGTCGACCCAGAGCCGGTCGAGGGCGAAAACGGCTCCGCCGAGCTTGCCTCCGCGCCGGACGAGCAAGCGCCGGCGGAGGAAGAATCCCCCGCACAGGATCAAGCCCAGGAGCCGGACGCGGCGGACAATGCGGCAGTGGACAGTGAAGCGGTAGACGGTGAAGTCGCCGAGGAAGAATCCGAAGAGCCGGCCGCGGCCGACAGTGCGGCAGTGGACGGTGAAGGCTGCGGATAGTGAAGCTGCGGAAGAAGACGAGGCTCCCGGCGTACCCGGGATGGACTGGTACATCATCCACACCTACTCGGGATTTGAAAACAAGGTGCGCGAGAGTCTGCGCACCCGGGCCGACGCCTTCGGCTACGGCGACCGTGTCGGGGAAGTGTTGATTCCGACCGAAGATGTGGTGGAGCTCCGCGCCGGCAAGCGCGTGACGACCAAGCGTCTGCTCTACCCCGGCTACGTGCTGGTGCAGCTCGACCTCGACGACGAGCTGTGGCACGTGGTCAAGAATACGCCTCGCGTGACCGGCTTTGTCGGCGGCGGGCAGAAGCCGAATCCGCTCAGCGCGGATGAAGTGAACCAGATTTTGTACCGCCAGACGGCGGCGGCCGAGCGGCCGCGCCCGAAGATGACGTTCGAGCGCAACGACAGCGTGAAGATCATCGACGGGCCGTTCGCCAACTTCACAGGTACTGTGGAAGAGGTCAACGAGGACCGCTCCACCCTCAAGGTGATGGTGACGATTTTCGGCCGCGGTACGCCGGTGGAGCTCGAGTACTTCCAGGTAGAGAAAGAGGGATAAGCCGCCATGGCGAAGAAGGTCAAAGGTCAGGTCAAGTTGCAGATCATGGCGGGGAAGGCGACGCCCGCTCCCCCCGTGGGTCCGGCGCTGGGTCAAGCCGGCATCAACATCATGGAGTTCTGCAAGGCGTTTAACGCGCGCACGCAGCAGCCTGAGTTGAACGGCTTGATTGTTCCGGTCGTGATTACGGTCTATCAGGACCGTTCCTACGACTTCATCACCAAGACGCCGCCGGCCGCCGTGCTGATCAAGAAGGCGGCCAAGCTGGCCAAGGCGTCCGGCGAGCCGAACCGCAACAAGGTGGGCCGTTTGTCGCTGGCGCAGATCGAGGAGATCGCCAAGCAGAAGATGCCCGATCTGAATTGCCACACGCTCGAGGCTGCGGTAGAGTGCGTTAAGGGCACGGCGCGTTCCATGGGCGTCGAAGTTCGCTAGAATCGAAAGAGTTAGGTCGAGTTTTTGAAGTACGCGCCGGCTGACAAGCCGGCGACTTTGGGAGGCGGGCAGGCTTCGCGTCAGGTTCTCGAAGCGCTGCCGGCCGCTGGCACCAAGGGGGATAGATGGCAGGCAAGAAATACCGCGCATTCGCGGAGAAGATCGAGCAGCGTCCCTACGCGCTCACCGAAGCGATTCCGATCCTCCAGCAGAATCGCATCTCCAAATTCGACGAAACGGTCGAGGTGCATATGAACCTCGGCGTCGACCCGCGCCACGCCGACCAGATGGTGCGCGGCACGATCGTGCTGCCGCACGGGCTGGGCAAGAAGAAGCGCGTGCTGGTGATCGCCGAGGGCGACAAGGCCAAAGAGGCCCAGGACGCCGGCGCCGATATCGTGGGCGGCGAAGAGATTGTGACCAAGATTCTCAAGGAGAGCTGGCTCGACTTCGACGCTGTTGTGGCGACGCCCGACATGATGCGGCACGTCGGCAAGCTGGGCCGGGTGCTCGGTCCGCGCGGTCTGATGCCGAACCCCAAGACCGGCACGGTGACGCCCGACGTGGCGGCCGCGATCGCGGAGATCAAGGCCGGCAAGGTGGAGTTTCGCGTGGACAAGGGCGGCGTGATTCATGCGCCGGTCGGCAAGCTGAGCTTCGACGCCGACAAGCTCAACGAAAACGCTCAGACGCTGATCGACGCGGTCGTGAAGGCGAAGCCGTCGGCCTCCAAGGGTAAATACGTCAAGAAGATGACCGTCTGCTCGACGATGAGCCCGGCTATCGAATTGGACTCGGCCGAGGCGGGCCGCTAGTCGGAGGCGAACGATGAAGACCAAAGCGCACAAGATCGAAGAGCTGGCCTTGCTCCAGGAGACGTTCGCCGAGAATCCGATCGTGGTTCTGTGCACGTTCAAGGGCATCAAGGTCGACGCGGACTTTCAACTGCGGAAGACGATCCGCGAAACCGGCGCCGGCTACCGCGTGATCTCGAACCGTTTGGCCAAACTCGCCGCCGAGGGCACTCCGTTCGAGCCGGCGTTCCGCGGCCTGAAGGGCATGACCTCGCTCGTCTACACCAAGGACGATCCGGTGGGTCTGATGAAGACCCTGATCGACTATTCGAAAAAGAACGAGGTGTTCTCGTTCAAGGCCGGCGTGGTGGAGGGGCAGACGCTCGACGCCGAGGGCCTCGACCTGTTGTCGAAGATGCCGGGCAAGCAGGAGGTGCAGAGCAAGGTTCTGTTCCTCATCAACGCCCCGGCGACCAACCTGGTGCGCCAGATCAATGCGCCGGCGCAAAATCTCGTGGGGGTTTTGAACGCCCCCGCCCGCGATCTGATGAGCGTGCTCGTACAGGCCGTGGATCAGAAAAAGTTCAAGGAGTAACGGCTCGAAAGATGCGAGCCGAGGCGCCCGCGGGCGCCGCATGTGCCGATTTCCGTACAGGACCAATTAAGGAGCGAAAGACATGGCCGACGTTGCGCAATTGTCAGAACAGATCCAGGGTTTGACCCTGATGGAAGCCGCTGAGCTGGTGAAGGACCTCGAAGAGAAGCTTGGAGTGTCCGCCGCCGCCGCCGCCCCGGTGGCGATGGCCGCCGCCCCGGCCGCCGGCGGCGCCGCCGCCGCTGAAGAAGAAGAGCAGACCGAGTTCACGGTCACCCTCAAGGCCGCCGGCGCCAACAAGATCCAAGTGATCAAGGTCGTTCGCGAGATCACCGGCCTCGGGCTCAAGGAAGCCAAGGCTCTCGTTGACGGGGCTCCCAAGCCGGTCAAGGAGAATGTCGCGAAGGACGAAGCCGAATCCGTGCAAAAGAAGCTGGCCGAAACCGGCGCGGAAGTCGTAGTCAGCTAGCCCGCGCGCCTGCGGGAGATCGAAGGCCTGACGGAAATTCCGAGAGCAGGGCGCCGCGTTCCGCGGCCCGGGACGAGGCGCCCCCCGCTCTCGCTTGCATTTCCGTTTCGGCGGTGTTAGCATGCAGAGGTCGTATCATCGAAACCTGCGGATTGTGGGCGGCATCCTGTAGAGGCTTCGTACTTGTTCTACCTGAACTCCCGGAGGCGTAACTCTGCTCAGGCTGAGTGCGCCTTCTCTGTGTTTCGAAACGGAACCCTTCAATCGGGAGGGGTGCGCCCTTGCGCGGGTGACGCTCTCCGCTTCCTATACGCGTCCTGCTCGCCGGGCCTCGCGCCTGGAAACGAGCGGACGACGATGCGAATCAGGGCTGGTACGCCCGGCGACGCGTCCTTGCCGGGGCGGCTGTCGCCGGTTTCGGCGGTCTGACGACTTTCGCTGGGGGCTGCGCACAAGCGCAGCGGCGCGGCGAAACTCGGGAGAAATAGATGGATCAGAAGACAAACGGCTCTTCGAGAAACTTCATAGCTTTACGACACGACTTCTCACGAATTCCAGCGACGATCCCGATCCCGAACCTTATCGAGGTTCAGCAGGACTCGTACAAGCGCTTTCTGCAAATGGACCTGCTGCCGGGCGAGCGAGACGACATCGGCTTGCAGGCGGTTTTCACTTCCGTTTTTCCCATCAGCGACTTCCGCGGGCTCAGCGAGCTCGAGTTCGTCGACTATTCGATCGGCGACTGGGAGTGCAAGTGCGGCTATCTGCGCGGCCTGCACCACCGCCGTTCCACCTGCTCTCACTGCGGTTCGACGATCAAGACCGACCCCTACGGCCCGGCGATGATCGCCTGCCAGGTCTGCGGCGAATACAACCCCAACCGCGTCACGTTCTGCCCCAAGTGCGGCGACCCGGTCGGCCTGACGCTGAAGTACGACGTCGACGAGTGTCAAGAGCGCGGCATGACCTACTCGGCGCCGCTCAAGGTCACCATCCGGCTGACGATCTTCGAGAAGGATGAGAGCGGCGAGAAGTCGATCCGCGACATCAAGGAGCAGGAAGTCTTCTTCGGCGAGATCCCGTTGATGACGCGCAACGGCACGTTCATCATCAGCGGCACCGAGCGCGTCATCGTTTCGCAGCTCCACCGCTCGCCGGGCGTCTTCTTCGAGACCGCCAACCGCCGCACGTACTTCCTCGGCAAGATCATCCCGTACCGCGGCAGTTGGGTCGAGTTCGAATACGACCAGAAGAATCTGCTCTACGTCCGCATCGACCGCAAGCGCAAGTTTTTGGGCACGGTCTTCTTGCGCGCCCTGGGCCTCAAGACCGACGCCGAGATTCTGCGCCAGTTCTACAAGGTTGATGAGATCAAGGTGGACGGCTCGAAGCTGAGCCGCAAGGTCAGCGAGAACCTGCTGGGCGTGCGTCTGGCCGACGACGTCAAGGACAAGTCCGGCAAGGTCGTCGCCAAGAAGGGCCGCAAGGTCACTCCGCTGGCGCTCAAGGATCTGCAGAAGTCCGAGGTCGAGAGCCTGCCCGCCAGCGCGTCCGATCTCGAAGGCGCGCTGTTCGCATCGGACGTCGTCGACACCGAAACGGGCGACGTGATCGTCGAAGCCAACTCCGAGGCGAGCGCCGACAAGATCACCAAGATCATTGAGGCCGGCATCACTTCGTTCGACGTGATCTTCCCCGAGGTCGATCCGGTCGGCGTCGTACTGTCCGAAACGCTCAAGAAAGACACGGTCAAGACCCAGCACGAGGCCTTGATCGAGATCTACCGCAAGCTGCGCCCCGGCGACCCGCCGACTCTCGAGACAGCGACGAACCTGTTCCAGGGCATGTTCTTCGACTCGCGCAAGTACGACTTCTCGCGCGTCGGGCGCATGAAGTTCAACATCAAGATCCACGGCGCCGAGGACGCCACCGGGCTCGACAAGCGCACGCTCGACGCGGACGACTTCTATTCGACCATCCGCTACCTGCTGCAGCTCCGCCGCTCGATCGGCGAGGTCGACGACATCGATCACCTCGGCAACCGCCGCGTCCGCGCGGTGGGCGAGCTGCTCGAGAACCAATTCCGCATCGGCCTGGTCCGCATGGAGCGGGCGATGAAGGAAAAGATGAGCGTCTACCAGGAGATGTCGTCGGCGATGCCCCACGACCTGGTCAACGCCAAGCCGGTGATGGCTGCGATCCGCGAATTCTTCGGCTCTTCACAGTTGTCGCAGTTCATGGATCAGACCAACCCGCTGTCGGAGATCACGCACAAGCGGCGTCTGTCGGCGTTGGGACCGGGCGGTCTGTCGCGCGAGCGCGCGGGCTTCGAGGTTCGCGACGTGCACACGACGCACTACGGCCGCATCTGCCCGATCGAGACGCCGGAAGGTCCGAACATCGGCCTGATCAGCTCGCTGAGTTGCTTCGCGCGGATCAACCAATACGGCTTTATCGAGAGTCCGTATCGACGCGTTGAAAACGGCACCGTGATCGACGAAGTGGAGGTCACGCACCCCGGAGACACCGGACTCAAGGCGGGCCAGGTCATGACCCGCGGCGAAGCCGACGCGGCGAACAAAAAGCTGGCCAAGGCCAAGCATGACGCACAGTTCCAGCCCTTCTGCCACTACCTATCGGCGTGGGAAGAGGATCTGTACACGATCGCCCAGGCGAACATCCCGGTCGACGAAACGGGCATTATCATCCCTGAATTCGCCAACTGCCGCGTGGCGGGCGACTTCCAGCTCAAGAAGAAGGCCGAGATCCAGTATCTCGACGTCAGCCCGAAGCAACTCGTCTCGGTGGCGGCCAGCTTGATTCCGTTCCTCGAGAACGATGACGCGAACCGCGCCCTGATGGGCTCGAACATGCAACGCCAGGCCGTGCCGCTGCTCAAGGCCGATTCGCCGATCGTCGGCACCGGCATGGAGCGCATCGCGGCGCGCGACTCGGGCGCGGTGGTGATCTGCCGCCGCGACGGAGTCGTCGATTCGGTCGACTCCGAACGCATCATCGTGCGCGTCGAAGGCGGCAATAACGAGGGCGCGATCTCGCGCGAAGTCGGCGCCGACATCTACCAGCTCATCAAGTTCAAGCGTTCCAACCAGAACACTTGCATCAACCAGAAGCCGATCGTCCGCGTGGGCGAGCGCGTCAAGGCCGCCCAGGTGCTCGCCGACGGTCCCTCGACCGACAAGGGCGAGCTGGCCCTGGGGCGCAACGTGCTGGTCGCGTTCATGCCCTGGCGCGGGTACAACTTCGAGGACGCCATCCTGGTCAGCGAAAAGCTGGTCAAGGAGGACTACTACACCTCGGTGCACATCGAGGAGTTTGAAGTCGAAGCGCGCGACACCAAGCTCGGCCCCGAAGAGATCACCCGCGACATTCCGAACATCTCGGAAGGCTTCTTGCGGAACCTCGACGAGGCGGGCATCATCCGCATCGGCGCTCAGGTCAAGCCCGGCGACATTCTGGTCGGCAAGGTCACGCCGAAAGGCGAGACGCAGCTCACGCCGGAAGAAAAGCTCCTGCGGGCGATCTTCGGCGAGAAGGCCGGCGACGTCAAGGACGCTTCGCTCTACTGCCCGCCCGGCATCTCGGGCATCGTGGTGGACGCAAAGATCTTCGCGCGCAAGGGCGTCGAGAAGGACGAGCGGGCTCGCTTGATCGAGCAGCAAACCGTCGAGCGCATGCAGCGCAACCTCGAGGATGAGAAGCGGATCCTGTTCGACGAGCGCGCCAAGCGGCTCGAGAACCTGATCGGCGGACAGATCGCTCTCGCGGACTTGCACGACGAGAAGACGAACCACAAGCTCGTCGAGAAGGGCGACACCCTGACTCGCGACTTGCTCGAGACGATGCGCGCGCGCGACATCAAGCGCCTGCGCCTCAAGGAAAAAGACCCCCATCTCAACGACCGCATCGACGACATCGAGGAGATGACGATCCGTCAGATCCAGGTGCTCGAGAAGCTGACCGACGAGAAGGTCGCCAAGCTGAAAAAGGGCGACGAGCTCTCGCCGGGCGTCATCAAGATGGTCAAGGTCTACATCGCGATGAAGCGCAAGCTGCAGGTCGGCGACAAGATGGCCGGCCGGCACGGCAACAAAGGCGTCATCGCGCGCGTCCTGCCGGAAGAGGATATGCCGTATCTGCCGAACGGACGTCCGGTGGAGATCGTGCTCAACCCGCTCGGCGTTCCCAGTCGTATGAACGTCGGCCAGATCCTCGAGACGCACTTGGGATGGGCCGGCGAAGCGCTGGGGCTCAAGTTCGCTTCCCCCGTGTTCGAGGGGCCGGGCGAAACCGCCATCAAAAAGCAGTTGGCGACCGCCGGTCTGCCGGAATCGGGCAAGATCAGGCTGCGCGACGGCTTGACCGGTCAGCCTTTCGAGGAAGAGACCACGGTCGGCATCATCTACATGCTCAAGCTGAGCCATTTGGTCGACGACAAGATTCACGCGCGTTCGATCGGACCGTACTCGCTGATCACCCAGCAGCCGCTGGGCGGCAAGGCGCAGTTCGGCGGCCAGCGCTTCGGCGAGATGGAGGTGTGGGCGCTCGAAGCTTACGGCGCCGCGCACATCTTGCAAGAGTTGCTGACGGCGAAGTCCGACGACGTCTACGGTCGCGCCAAGATCTACGAATCGATCGTCAAGGGCGAAGCCGCCATCGAACCGGGCGTGCCCGAGTCGTTCAGCGTGCTCATCCGCGAGCTGCAGTCGCTGTGTCTCGACGTCGAGCTGATCAAATCGCAGCAAGACGTCATCGAGACGGCGCTGGCCGCGGACTAGACATTTGACACGGGGGCGACGGCTGCGTCTCCCCCGTTTTCCAGCGGGCCTTGCGGTGAAGCTATTCGGTCGCGCCCGCGCCGACATCGTTCCCAGGCTTCACCGGCGCAGAGATGGATATTGGAGGTCGCCGCCTTGTTTCGACGTTCCAGCCCCTACGATCACGTTAGCCTCACCGCCGATTTCGATTCCATTCGGATCTCGCTCGCCTCTCCGGAGAAGATCCGCAGTTGGTCGCACGGCGAGGTCAAGAAACCGGAGACCATCAATTACCGCACGTTCAAGCCTGAGCGTGACGGCCTGTTCTGCGGCGCGATTTTCGGCCCGGTAAACGACTGGGAATGTTCCTGCGGCAAGTACAAGCGCATGAAGTACCGCGGCGTGGTCTGCGACAAGTGCGGCGAGGAGATCACTCTCAGCCGCGTGCGTCGGGAGCGCCTCGGGCACATCGAGCTGGCTTCGCCTTGCTCGCATGTGTGGTTCTTCAAGGGACTTCCCAGCCGCATCGGTCAGTTGCTCGACGTCACCCTGCGTGAGCTCGAGCGCGTGCTCTACTACGAGGCCTACATCGCGGTGGACGTCAATGCGTCCGAGGAAGACGGCGTCGACGTTAAGCCGGGCTCGATCTTCGCGGACGACAAGAAACGCCAACTCGACCTCGAGCACCCCGGCAAGATCATCGCCTTGATGGGCGCCGAGGGCGTCAAGGAACTGCTCAAGAAGATCGATCTGGACGAGCTCGCGGTCGCCCTGCGCAAGCAGATGCGCGAAGAGACTTCGCTGCAGAAAAAGCTGAAGTTCGCCCGCCGCCTCAAGGTCGTCGAGTCCTTCCGCAAGTCGGGCAATCGTCCCGAGTGGATGGTCCTCGACGTGATTCCGGTGCTGCCGCCCGAGCTGCGCCCGCTGGTTCCGCTCGACGGCGGCCGCTTCGCGACGTCGGATCTCAACGATCTCTACCGCCGCGTGATCAACCGCAACAACCGGCTCAAGAAGCTCATGGAGCTCAACGCGCCGGACGTGATCGTGCGCAACGAGAAGCGTATGCTGCAGGAGGCCGTCGACGCCCTGTTCGACAACGGCCGCCGCGGTCACGTGCTGCGCGGTGCGAACAACCGGCCGCTCAAGTCGCTCTCCGATACGCTCAAGGGCAAGCAAGGCCGCTTCCGCCAAAACCTGCTCGGCAAGCGTGTCGACTACTCCGGCCGCTCGGTCATCGTCTGCGGCCCCGACCTCAAGCTCAATCAGTGCGGCCTGCCCAAGCTAATGGCGCTCGAGCTGTTCAAGCCGTTCATCTATCAGCGCCTCGAGCAGCGCGGCCATTGCACCACGATCAAGCAAGCCAAAGAGCTCGTCGAGCAACAGGATCCGGTCGTGTGGGACATCCTCGAGGAGGTCATCCACGACCACCCGGTGCTGCTCAACCGCGCTCCGACGCTCCACCGTCTCGGCATCCAGGCCTTCGAGCCGATCCTGGTCGAAGGCAAGGCGATCCGGCTGCACCCGCTGGTCTGCCCGGCGTTCAACGCCGACTTCGACGGCGATCAGATGGCCGTGCACGTGCCGCTGTCGCCCGAGGCGCAGATCGAAGCCTACGTGCTGATGCTGGCCTCGCACAACATCCTGTCCCCGGCGAACGGCGCGCCCATCGCGACGCCTTCGCAAGACATGGTGCTGGGCATTTACTACCTGACTAAGGCGAAACGCGGCGCGCTCGGCGAGGGCCGCAGCTTCGGCACCGTCGACGAGGTGATGCTGGCGCTCGACATGGGCGAAGTGGAAACGCTCACGCCGGTGCGACTCTACTACACCGGTCCCGTGATCGACCTGGCCAAGGCGTTCGACAGCCAGAAGATCACCCAGACCGAGCCGGTCGTTTACCGCAAGCAGCACATGGAGACGACCGTCGGCCGCGTGCTGCTCAATGACGCCCTGCCGCCCGAGATGCCGTTCGTCAACGGCCTGCTCAAGAAGAAGGGCATCAGCGAGCTCGTTTCCTACTGCTACCTCAAGCTGGGTCGCGAGAAGACCGTTACGATGCTCGACAGCCTGAAGGCGCTGGGCTTCAAGTACTCGACGCTGTCGGGCCTGTCGATCGGCATCGACGACATGGTCGTGCCCGAAGACAAGGAAACCCGCGTCAAGGCGGCTCAGAAAGACGTGATGTCGGTCGAGCAGCAATACCTCGACGGCGCGATCACCCACGGCGAGCGCTACAACAAGATCATCGAGATCTGGTCGAAGGTCACCGAGCAGGTTTCCGACGGCATGTTCTCGCGCATGGAGTCGCTCGACAAGGGCGGCGCCGACGTCAACCCGATCTACGTCATGGCCGACTCCGGCGCGCGCGGATCGAAACAGCAGATTCGTCAGCTCTCCGGCATGCGCGGCCTGATGGCCAAGCCGTCCGGCGAGATTATCGAAACGCCCATCACCGCGAACTTCCGCGAGGGCCTCAACGTTCTGCAGTACTTCATCTCGACTCACGGCGCCCGCAAGGGTCTGGCCGATACGGCGCTCAAGACCGCCGACTCGGGCTACCTGACGCGGCGTCTGGTCGACGTGGCGCAGGACGTGATCGTCACCGAATCCGACTGCGGCACCACCGACGGCATCTGGGTCGAACCGATCGTCGAGTCGGGCGAGATCATCGAGCCGCTGCGCGACCGCATCGTCGGCCGCGTGGCGTGCGACGACGTCACCGACTACGAGGGCGAGGTCATCGTCCATGCCGACCAAGAGATCACCGAGGCCTTGGCGGCGGGCATCGAGTCGGCCGGCATCGAACGCGTGAAGATTCGTTCGGTGCTGACCTGCGAGTCCGAGCGCGGCGTCTGCCGGCTCTGCTACGGGCGCAACTTGGCTACCGGCCGGTTGGTCGAGATGGGCGAAGCTTGCGGCGTGATTGCGGCGCAGTCGATCGGCGAGCCCGGAACGCAGCTCACGATGCGGACGTTCCACATCGGCGGCACGGCGACGCGCGTCTCCGAGCAGTCGACGCAGGAATCGCGGACTCACGGCTTCGCGAAGTACGTCAGCGTTCGCGCGGTCCGCGACAAGGCGGGCAGCCTGATCGCCATGAACCGCAACGGCCTCATCGCCGTCGTAGACGAGAAGGGGCGCGAGAAAGAGCGCTACCAGGTCGTCTACGGCGCGAAGCTGAATGTGGCGGATGGCGATCCGGTCAAGACAGACCAGAGCTTGCTCGAGTGGGATCCCTATACGTTCTCAATCCTGACCGAGCAGGGCGGCATTTGCCACTTCAAAGACTTGCAAGAGGGCGTTACGCTTCAGGAGCAGGTCGACGAAGTCACCGGCATGTCGCAGTGGGTCGTCGCCGATTCGCCCGATGAGAAGAAGCAGCCCACCATCGAGATCCACGATGACAAGGGCAAGATGCTGCGAAAGTATCTCATCCCGACCAACGCCCACGTGATGGTGCGCGACGGCGAAGAGATCCACGCGGCCGACATTCTCGCGAAGATCCCCCGCGAAACCACCAAGACCAAGGACATCACCGGCGGTCTGCCGCGCGTCGTCGAGCTGTTCGAGGCTCGCCGCCCGCGTGAAACAGCGGTGATGAGCGAAATCGACGGCGCGGTTCGCTACGGCGAGCTTTCAAAGGGCCAGCGCAAGATCTACGTCGTCGCCGACAACGGCGAGGAACGCGAATACTCGCTCCCGCGCGGCGTCCATATCAATGTGCAGGAGGGCGAGAAGGTGCGCGCCGGCGAGCCGCTCATGGACGGCCCGCGCGACCCGCACGACATTCTCGCCGTTCTGGGCGAAAAGGAACTGCAGAAGTACCTGGTCAACGAGATCCAGGAGGTCTACCGTCTGCAGGGCGTCAACATCAACGACAAGCACCTCGAGACGATCGTTCGCCAGATGATGCGTTGGATCAAGGTCGAGGACGTGGGCGACACCGACTTCCTGCTCGAAGAGGTGGTCGACAAGTTCCGCTTCCGCCGGGTCAACGAGCAGACGCTCGACGACGGCGGCGCGCCGGCGATCGGTCGTCCGCTGCTGATGGGCATCACGAAGGCGTCTCTGGCCACCGACTCGTTCATCTCGGCGGCGTCGTTCCAGGAGACGACCCGCGTGCTCACCGAGGCGGCGATTTCCGGCAAGGTCGACTATCTGCGCGGCCTCAAGGAAAACGTCATCGTCGGACGGCTCATCCCGGCCGGCACGGGCCTGGAGGCTTACGCCAACGTCAAGCTCGCCGGCGAGGACGAGCCCGAAGAGCTCACGCCCGAGGTCGAGTACCTCAGCGGCATGCCGACCTTCGGCGACGACCTCGATTTCGGTCAAACGCTGCTCGAAGACGACCAGCCGCAAGGCATGCAAGTCGAGACGGCCGACAGTCAAGGCGACTGAGTCGCCTTCAACGCAAACAACTCAGGCGGGCGCGCAAGCGCCCGCCTTTTGTTTGTGCTCGGATTCAGGGCCGTTCGTAAGGGGTCTGGAGGGACGCCGCCTCGGCCTGCGTCGGCATTCCCTCGGGAAGCCCCCGCGATTGATTGGGGGTTGCCGCCCGTCACAGGAGTTTCCGAAGGGTTGGGAGCCGGAAAGGCGGTTAAGATCCGCCTTTCGCCTTTTGGCGCCAAGTTAGCGGAGGGCGCCTGGGGTCGGATGAGCGTCGTCGGAATCGGAGGCGTCAGTACCGGGAAAAGCGAGACTGAAGACTCCTTGCCAGGAGCTTCCGCTTGTCGGCCGGTCGGCGGTTTCCCGCGCCTCGGCAGGCTCTCGCGTCTTGGTGCCTGGAACGCCGAACGTCGCCGCCATCAGGAAAAAAACCAAGCCGCCCGCTAAGACGATCGCCGCCTCCGCGATGAAAGCTCTAATCCGTTGTGATCCCGCCGCCCCCGCGGCAGCGGGAGATTCCCGATGATCTGTACGAATACCCATGGCTTTCCTGCGGGGCCCTGAGCCCCCGGGTCCCGATTATACTGCCACGGAATTGTGATCGCTTGCGCGCCCTAAACGTTTCAAACCTCACGGACCTTGTTTGCGCCGAAGAGGGATCAGGAACGGAGTGACTTCGAAGGGCAGCTTGTCGTCGGCGGTGCGCAGCTCGACCGGCTTGACCTCGCGGAGCTGGATCTCATTCGTCCAGGGGTCGAGATGCACGCGCGAGCCGAGCGGTAAGGCCGCAATTTGATCCAGCGCGTTCTCGCGCAATTCCGGCGCGGAGGCCGCCAACTCGCCCAGGCGCGCCACGCCGTTCGGCGTCGCGAGGCCATTGCCGAAGTTCGAATCGACTAGGTTCGGCAGCGCCGCCGAGCGGCTCTCGAGCGCCTTGAGGAACAAGCCGGCGTTGGCGAGCTTGTCGGCGTAGGGCGAGGCTTGGAGCAGTTCCAGAGCCTTCGCGCCGGCCGATTGTATCTCGTCCTCGGGCCGCGCCAGGCGCAGCTTGGCCAGCACTTCGGCGTCTTCGATGATCGTCGAGTCGCCGAAACCGAGCATGGCGTCCATGCGATGGCCCAGTAGGATGTGCGCCAACTCGCCCGATAGCGCCATGGCGAGGCTGGCTTCGTCCGGTAGGACGTCGATCAGCCCACGGCTGATCACGATCGCTTCGCCGATCGAAAAGGTTTCGAGCGGCGTGGTGAGCAGCACGCGACACTCGACGTGGACGGCCGAGCCGCTTGCGGCGAGCAAGTTGTTCACCACGGCGTTGAGCACCTCGTCGACAGCGCCGCGGGGCGCCAACAGCCCGGCCTGTTCGAGGCGGTCCAGCACGTTCTGCTGGGCCTGCTTGCGCCACTGCCTTTCTGCCTCGAGCGGCGACGGCTCCGCTTGTTGCGACAGGTCCTCCACTTGGTCGTCTTCCACGAGAATGGCGGTGAGCTCGTCCATCGCATCGCCGCGCTTCGGGCGGTAGTTCCAGATGCGGCTCTGCCCTTCGAAGTGCGCTCCGACCACCCCGGTTTCGTCCTCGTCCTGGATATAGATGTAGGCCGGGACCCAGAGATCGCCGTCGACGTTGACGCGCCAACTGTCGAAGTGGAAGAACACGTCCTTCTTTCGCTTGCGCGTGTAGGTGCCGTTGAAGCGCACAATGCGGCAGCCGCGGTCCTCGACCCAGATGCGGCCGACGAACTTGCCTTCTTCGTCGGTGCGCGGGCGGACATCGAAGACGAGCGTGCGGACATCGCCGACGAATTCACGGCGCCGAAACGAGAATTCGTAAGTCTCGCGATTGAAGTCGAAGGCGTCGGGGACCGCCATTTGAGCGAAACCGCGCGGCAGCAAGCCTTTCGCGCGCTTGGGCCAGAAGCCCGGCTTGCTGTCGGGAAAGAAGGCTGCGCTGGCGACGTACGTCACCCAATCGATGCCCTCTGATCCGAGCGCCATCCGCCCTAGCAAGTAGTGATCCTTACCGCTGGTCTCATCGGTTCCCTGGAGATAGGTCTCCATCACGGGCTGATAGTCGGCGAAGCGGGCGAGAAAGTCTTTCTCCGCCGCCACGATGCGGTCGAGCAGTCGATCGACCTGCTCCTCGGGGCTCTGCGGCGGCTGCCGCGGAGCGTCGGCCGAAAACGCCGGAACGAGCGAGACGCAAGCGAGGAGGATGGGGCGGAGGAGTCGCATGAGAAGAAGGGGACCGGCTACAGCGCCAGTTCGAAGCGGATGCGCATTGTTACGACCGAATCCACCGGCCGGCCGTCGCGCACGGCGGGTTCGAAGCGTATCTCGTTGGCGGCCTTCACGGCGCACTCATCGAGTCCGTAGCCGAGGCCTTCGATGACGCGCAGCACGCGCGCCTCGCCCGAGCTTGCGAGCAAGACCTCAAGCACAGCGTCGCCCTCGACTTTCTTGGCGCGCGCGGCGTCAGTGTACTCGGGCCGAGGCTTGGCGAGGATCTTGGGCGGGCGCTCGACAGGCTCCTGGCGCTGCCGGAGCCGCGGTTCGGCGTTGTTGCGGCCCGCGACGGCGACCACGAATCCAGCCGGCTTGGTTTGCGCGAGCGGCGGGCCGAGCGAACCTGAGCTCGACTCGGCGTCCGCGAATCCGGCCGATGCAGCCCGGCGGGCGCCCGCAGCCGCAAGCTTCGCTTGCCCGGCCGAAAATCCCGCCGGCGCTCGCGCCGAGGGTGTGCGCTCGAAGCTCGCGCCCGGCGAAGCCGAGCCGAATCGAGTCGAGACGACCATGTTGATCGGGACGTCTCGCTGCGCCCTCGCGGCATCGAATCCGGTCAGAGCGGGCGACGATTCGGCGGGGGGCTTCGGCTCGGCCGGCGCTGCGAGCGCGGGAGCCTGCGGCCCGGCGGTTTCGATGTGCAACTCGAGCTCCGGCGCGGCCAACGGCTGGCGGGCCGGTGCGGACGATGGCCGGACGGCGAGTTGGGCGCGCATGGCCGGGAGGGCCTTCGTTGCGACCTGCGTCGGCGCCTTTCTCGGCGCGCGTGCGGGAGCAGCCGGCCGCGGAACGCTCAGGTCCGGCGCGGGTAATCTCAGGCGCGCAACCGTCACAAACGTCGCGCGCAGGTGTTGCGACCGCATGGGCGGCGCGGCGGCTGTCGCGACCAGCGCCGCCACCGCCGCCAAGTGCAAGCCGAGGCTTACAAAAGCGCCCCGGCGGTTCGGTCTTGACTCGTTTGAAATCGACAGCATGACGCCCCGCGCCTGCTGTTTCTATCGGCTCGCGGTGAGAAAGGGCTTGATACGACGGCGGTCCGCGCCGGTCTATTGCGGCCGTCTACCGCACCCAGACGAAGACTGCGTTCGACGTGAGGCCGCCGACCGCGATCTGCAAATTCCCGCGCCCCGAAAAGCCGCCCGGAATCTCGACCGTCATTTGCGCCAGGCCGACGTATCCAGGCGAAAGCGCCGCCCCGAACGTCGGCGCCGGGCTGCCGTCGATCGTGGCTGAGTACGGCAGTCCGGCGATGCTCGCCGGCCGTGAACCGGCGGTCCTGCCGGTCGGAACCGCCGGCTCGGCCGGCCCGAGACCGGTGAAATAGACGGTGACGCGCGAACCGGCCGGCGCCGGATTCGACTGCGAGTTCAGCGTGCCGTCCGAGTTCACCACGGCCGCCAGGCCGCCTTCGATCGCAAAGATCGCCGGCCCGGCTGGAGACAGACCGACGCGCAGTCGCGCTCCGATCACGCCCGCGCGCACCGCGAACAGATCGACCGCGACGAGACCGGCGGCTTCGTAGGGCATCTGAAAATTAACCTGCGTCGGGCTCAGGTACAGCAACGGCGCCCGGCTGAGCACGTTTCCATCGAGGTCCAGCACTCGAATCTCGAAGCCGTCCGCGTTGACGGGCAAGCCGCCATAAGACTCGAGACTCACGGCGCGACTCTCGGCGGCCAAGTAGCGGCCGTAGATTGTCGCGAGTCCTCCCGGCGAGAGTGGGGCCGCCGGATCGCCGGCACTAATCGCCGTCAGCGCGACCGGAATCCGCGGGTCCGCCCCAACCGTGAAATCGACTTGGAGGTGTTGCGGCGTCAAGGCAAACTCCGGAGAGCTGACGACCACCTCAGCCCGGTAGACGCCCGGTTGCAACCCTTCGGCGTCAAACATCAGCAGAGACGCATCCGGCGTGCGGCCTTCGTATTTCGACAGAGTCAGCCAAGTCGCCTGCGGCGGGTCGACGCGCGCTTGCCAGTCGAGGTCCGCTCCGACGCCCGAGATCTCGAATGACTCCTCGGCGGTGCGATCTTCGCCTTCGACCGAAATCGAGACCTGCCCGGGCGTCAGCTCGATCGAACGTCCGCCCGGCGGCGTAAAGCCCGTCCGCAGGTGGAAGTTGTCGAGCCCGTTGACCTCGGGGCCGTCCGTGTTGTCCATGGAAATCTCGAGCCGCTGCACGCCGCGCAGCATCGCGCCGAAGTCAGCGGGTCCGGACTCGTGCACCCAATAGCGCTCGTCGACGGGCACGCGCACGGTGCGCCATTCCTCTCGGGGCCTGCCGCCGCGCCACATGTACGCCGAGCCGTTGCCGAGCAGCCGCACAATGAGCCCCACGTCCGGAAACGCGCCCTCGATATGGCGATAGTCGAACTCGTACCAAGGGCGATCGAGCGTCGCGAGTCCGGCGATGAACTTGGGCGGAGCGACTAGAAAGTCGACGCCGCCCTCGCCGCCGTCGATCGCCATCAGAAACGATTCGGAGGCGGAACCGCCGTCTCCAACGCGAATCGCGGCGCCTTCCGACCCGATCGACGCGCCGGGAATCGGCGAAGCGGGGAAGTTTCGCGACCAGCCGTCGAGGCCGGTTTCGAAGTCCGAAAAGTTGGGTCCGCCGGACCCGGTCGGCGTGCCGCCCGGGCCGCCCTCAAAGACGAAATTGTCAAAGTCCGTCTGCTCCGGCCCAACGGTATGGTCCATCGAGACTTCGATCCGCTCTACGCCGCTCAGGGTCGTCTGGAAACTCGCGTTTCCGGCGACGCGGCGCCAAGCGGGAGAATCCAACGCAGCGGTCACCGCGGTCCACTCGCCGTTGACGAGCAGAGGCCCGCGAAACACCCAGGCCGAACCGCCGCCAATAACGCGCAACTCCACCGGGTACAGCGCCGCCGGCCCGTCGACCTTGCGGATGTCGAAGCGAAATTCCGCGTCGCTGAAGCTCGCGAGATTGCCGAGAAACTTGGGGGGAGCAACGAAGGCGTCGCGGCTGCCCGCGGCCAGCAAGTCGCTCAGCCGCAGCACGCCGGACGGGAACAGCGTGATGATGGCGTTGGCGTCGCCGGTCGTCGCGCCCGATATGCCGGAGGGAGGAAAGTTTCGCGTCCAGCCTTCATCGTCGACGTCGAACGTCGAAGTGATGAACGTCCTTTCCGCGCCGCTGACATCCGCCGTCACCTTGATTTCGAGCGGGATCTCGACGCCGGTCGTCTTCACGAGCAGGCCGATATAGTAAACGCCTGTCTGAATCGGCGGAGCCGTGTTCGTATTGATTTCGACGCTTTCGTCGGAGCTGCCGGCGTTTTCGCTCGAGAAGTCCGCGTCGATCGCGGAGGTCTTGCTCGTAGGATTTCTTCCAAAGCGAACGAATAAATCGACATCGGCGCCGCTCTCGCTGTGCATCTCCAAGCGCACCGACCGAACGCCCGGCGGCGCTAGGAAGGTCAACCCGGTGACGAGGGTGACTTCGTTCTGCGGGGCGATCACGACGTCGCGGGGAGTGTTGGTGAAAAGCTCGACGCCGGCGCACGGAACGGCGCACGATAGAATCAGCAACCAAACGGGAACTGTCGACTTCACGCGCGCCTCCCCCAACTCGGGCCTGTCGCACGGGCGTATACGCTACGACTTATCCGAGCCGTTGTTTTGATAGCGCTCAAAGACGTCGTTGAGCGGGCCGTCTTCCTTGACCCGCCCGCGTTGCAGCCAGATGGCGCGTTGGCAGCTCTGCCGCACCAACGCCAGGCTATGCGAAACCACCAGCAACGTGACTCCGCTGTGAGCCATCTGCTCCACTTTAGCAGCGGACTTCTTTTGGAACGACTGGTCGCCTACGGTCAGCACCTCGTCGAGAATCACGATCTCGGGGTCGATGTGAACCGCCACCGAGAAGCCGAGCCGCGCCTTCATGCCGCTCGAGTAGGTCCGCAGCGGTTCATCCAAGAAGCGCTCGAGCTCGGAGAAAGCGACGATCTGGTCGAACTTTTGGCGGACCTCGCGACTCGACAGGCCCATCAGGGCGGCGTTGAGCCGGATGTTTTCTCGGCCCGTCAGGTCCGGATGAAATCCGGCTCCCAACTCGAGCAGCGCACCGATGCGGCCCTCGCACAACACCGAGCCCGAGGTCGGCGCGGTTACGCTTGCGACGATGCCCAAAACGGTGCTCTTGCCGGCGCCGTTGTGCCCGATGATCGCCACGCGCTCACCGGGATCCACGCGAAACGACACGTCACGCAGCGCCCAGAACTCCTCGTCCTTTTTCACCATCCCCTTGAGGCGCTGCGCCAGCAGTTGGCGCGTGTGGAGCTTGTAGCGCTTGCTGACGTTTTTGAGCTCGATCAATCCCATCGCGGTTTCGCTCTACAAATAGTCTGAAAAATCGCGGCGCAAACGTCGAAAGATCAGCACGCCGCCGATCAAAGTCAACAAGGATACGGCGACCAGTTTGGCCACTGTGCTGAAGTCCGGCGAGTTGCCTTGCAGCAAGATCGTGCGCGTGATCAGCACCACCGCCGCGATCGGATTGTACTGATAGATCGGGACGAGTCGTGGGGAAATCTGGTCGAAGCCGTAGAAGATCGGCACCAGCCAAAACAAGACCAGATTGATCGATTCAACGATGTACCGCATGTCGCGAACGTAGACGTCGAGAGCCGCCGTCGCCAGGCTCAGACCCATGACGAAAACGACTTGCAGGAAAAGCACGAGGGGCAGCCACACCCAGCTCAATCGCGGACCGACCACCAGACCGGCGGCGAGCAGCAACAGGGCGAGCTGAATCAGATAGTGCAGGCAATTGGCGAGCACGACCGAAACCGGCAGCAACTCGCGCTGGAACCGCACCTTCTTCACCAGTTCGGAGTTGTCGATGATCGACGTCGTTCCCGTCGCCCAGGCCAGCGCAAAGAAGTTGTAGGGAACGATTCCAAGCAGCAGAAAGAGCCAGTAGTGCTGGCGTGGATTCTTCCAAACCACGGTGAAGACGAACGTCAACACCGCCATCATCACGAGCGGATTCACCAGCGACCACAAGATGCCCAGCGACATGTTGCGGTAGCGCACCTTGAAGTCTTTCGCGACAAGGTTGCGGAGGATGAACCAGGAATCGGAGGAATGGCCCGGCATGGGGAGCCGGCCGCCGCTCACGATCAGAAGAGCCGCGCGGCCAAACTCCCTACTCTACTAGAGCCGAGAGAAATCGTGCCCGTCGCGAGCGGGACGGGCGCGGCGCAACGCCTAATCAGGCTGCGCTTCGATTTGATCCGGGTCGGTCTGCATCATGTTGAGCAAGATCAAGTCCGCCGGCCTGAAGCGCAGGCGCGCCAGCCGCTTCGACGAGCCGTCGCCCTCGCCCAAACGCGCGAGAACCATCGTCTTGAGCTCCTGCGTTGACATCCCCAACAAGGAGGCGGCCTCCTCGAGATTGTAGTCCGCCTTGCCGGCGGGAAGATTGAATTGAAGCATACTCATGGCTTTGCGAAGTAACCGCGGGCTCTTCCGGCCCGCTCGATCTGGGGCCATTATGCGAGGCGCCGACGACCGCCGGAATCCGCAGATTCGCCTAATTGAATAGAGGCCTTACCCGAATCGGTGGGAGACCCGCCCGTATGCCGTTGCCTACACCCAGTACTGATGGGTTACTGCGATATATGGGCTCGTATGACCGTGGCGATCAGCGAAACAGGAACCGCCAGGTCAACACCGTAAGCGTGTGGGTGACGGCCGCGGCCGTCACCGAACCGCGCTCGCGGTAGGCCATCCCGCAGAAGACGCCCAGCACGGCGGCCCCCAAGGCGTGGCGCCAGTTGGGGAAGAAGCGGAAAGACAGATGCACCGCGCCGAACGCGATCGACGCGAGGGCGATCGCGATTCGACGGTCGCCGACCCTCTTTTCGGTCAGGTTTTGGAGTACGCCCCGGAAGCAAAGCTCCTCGGGTAAAGCCGACGGCTAGGTAAATGCCGAGGGCTACGCCCAGGAACTCTCCCACGAGTTTCCAGTCCAAGGCGTTCCGCGGCGCCCACTCCACGAGTCCGATCGCCATCGAAAACGGAATCCCGACCGGGAGGTAGTAGAGAAAGTACAGCGCGCCGGTCCGCAGATCGTCGCCGTTCAAAGCGAAACGGTAGTCCGCTCCCTTGACTTTGCGCAGGGACAGAAACGACGCCGACCCCACCGCGATGACCATCAGCTTGCCCAGGATGCTCAGCTCGGGGACCACGTCCGCGGGGCTGGGGAAGATTTCCTTCAACAGCGTCGTAAAGCCGCTGATCAAAGGAGACACGAGCACGGCCATGACGGCCGCATCCTGCCAGCTCAGCGCATCTCGCTTGGGAGGAATGAGCGTAAAAACGGCGGGAGCGAAGGAGGCGATCAGTGCCAGTTTCGCGAAGTTGAGCGGATCGAACAGCCCTAGCGGGACCGCGTAAACAAGGTAGGGAACAAGCGCTCCGGCGACCAGCAGGGCGGCGAGCGCGGCGGGCTTGAAGCGGCTCTCGACCGCCCGCCGAGCGCGCGGGAAGCCCGGCAGCAGGTACAGGGCGGCCTGCAGCAGGAAGGCTGCTATGATCGGTCCGGCTATGGCGGCGGGAATGTCGAGCCTGTCTGCGTAAACGACGCCGGCGATCGTCAGCAGAGCGTCCAAGACCAGCGTCGTGACCAGATACGCCCGAAACTCCCGCAAGCCTCAATGGTAGAACAGCTTGCGAACCCTCCGACTCGTCTGCTTCATCGCTCTGGCTGTTTGCGCCGCGCCGGGCCAGCAGCCGCCGAAGAGTCTGCTCAAAACGATCGCCGCCAACGGCAGCTTGTTCGAAAAGGAACTCGGGGACTATACCTACCGCCAGCGCTTTCAGTTCTTCGAAACCGGTCCGAAGCGCGGCGGAGACTACCTCGAAGTACGCGACATCACCTTCAACCCCAAGGGCGAGCGGACTGAGGTTTTCCTCGAGGGCCCCATCGACAGGCTCAAGCGCATCCGCATGACCGAAGAGGATTTTCGCGACCTGCGCGACTTGCAACCGTTCGTGCTGACCGAGGATACGTTGTGGCTCTATGAGACGCGCTATCAAGGCGTCGAGCCGTGCGGCCAGGGCAATTGCTTCGTCTACGCGGTCAAGCCGCGCCAGATCCTCGAGGGCCAGCGATTTCTCGACGGTCGGATTTGGGTCGACTGCAAGAGTTTGCAGGTCGTGCAAGCCGCCGGTCAGCCCGTGCCGCAGATTTGGCGCGATGACGACAAAGCCAACCTGTTCGCGCGCTTCGTCACGATCTATGAGCAAATCGACGGCAAGTTCTGGTTCCCGGTGAAGACCGTCGGCCAGGATACGCTGCCGTTTCCCTCGGGCGGCGTCGATGTGCGGTACGAAATCCTGTACGAGAACTACAAGCGCTTTTCCGCCGACGCGACCATCACTTTCGACAAGCCCTGATCGAGCCGCGGACATCCCACAACGACACCGCGAAGCTTGAGCCCTGAGCGTAAGGGTCTGTGTGAAGACGAGACACTCGTATTGAGCCCGCAAGGGCGGAGCAACGAACAGCTCCGGATCGAGCGGAGCGGAATCCGGGGATCGACCGGACGGAAGGTATTGGAAAGATTATCCTAGCGGCAAGGGCGGACCCGCGGGTCCGCCCTTGCGAGCTCTGAGCTAAAGAGGGGTCGCTACGCGCCTGCTGCGAAGCGCTTGGCGACTTCGTCCCAATTCACCACATTCCAGAACGCGGCGATATAGTCGGGCCGGCGATTCTGATAGTTCAGGTAGTAAGCGTGCTCCCACACGTCAAGGCCGAGGATCGGCGTGCGCCCGTCACTCAGCGGCGTGTCCTGGTTAGGGGTCGACTCGACAGCGAGGTCGCCGCCGTCGAGGGTCAACCACGCCCAGCCGCTGCCGAAACGGTTGGCGGCCGCGGTGTTGAATTTCTCTTTGAAGCTGTCAAGGCTCCCGAAGGCGCCGTTGATCGCATCGGCCAGGTCGCCGGACGGCGCTCCGCCTCCGGTCGGCGATAGCACGGTCCAGAACAGACTGTGGTTCGAGTGGCCGCCGCCGTTGTTGCGCACCGCGGTGCGAATGTCTTCAGGAACGCTCGCGAGGCTGCGCATCAGATCGTCAATCGACTTGGAAGCCAGATCTTGATGACCTTCGAGCGCCGCGTTCACCTTTGAAACGTAGCCGCCATGGTGTTTGTCGTGATGGATTTCCATGGTGCGGGCGTCGATGTGAGGCTCGAGCGCGTCAAAAGCGTAAGGTAGGTCGGGCAGTGTATAAGCCATATTTCGGGGGTTCTCCTTCGTCATCTTGCCAAGCGGGCTTCATCCAGCCAAGCGGGCTTCATCCAGTCAAGCGGGTCCGAGCAAGGTCAGTAAACTTTTTTCGAGACGGAATCTTATCGCGTCGCCGTCGCGGGCCCCGGCTTTTTAAGGGGCAAAGGCTATCAGTGTACAATGATCCGCGCGACATTGCCGTTGCAGCTAGAAGCCCTGTAACCTCAGTCAGTTGCGGCTCGTCTCGCCCTATGGAGGCCTTTGGGTGTCTGCTAAATTGGTCAAGGCGACAATTTAGGCGACACGCCCGAGCTCCCGATCGTTACGTAACATGCAAGACGCCCACCTGCCTGCTGGTCTGTATGCCAGCGCCGCCCCCCCCTTGCCCGAGCCGAACCGGCCGTCGCGCCCGCAACAGCCGGGGCCGGTGCCTGTTCAACCGAAACGAAAGCCTAAGAAGGGAAGTCCCTGGGCTTTGATTGCGATTGTCGCCGTGATCGGCGCCGCCGCACTGGCCTACTGGCTGTTCAGCTCGACCGGGGGCGGAGGCACGGGCATCGGGATCCGCACGGCCGTCGCCGCTCCCGGCAAGCTGGAAAAGACGCTGCGCATCGGCGGCACCGTCGCGGCCAAGCGATTCGCCGCGATCCGCGCCCCGCGTTCGCGAGGGCCGCGCGAGTCGCGCAGTCCGCAACTCACGCTTGCCAAGCTGGCGACCCCCGGCTCCACCGTCAAAAAAGGCGACGTGGTCGCCCAGTTCGAGCTCAAGTGGCTGGAAGATCACATCGAAACCGTCAAGTCCACCTACACCCAGCTTGAATCAGCCGTCGACAAGCAGCGCGCCGACAACATGATTACGCGGGAGACTGACACGCAGGCCTTCCGCATGGCCGAGGCCGAAGAAAAGAAGGCGAAGCTCGACCTGCGCACGGCGGAAGTCAAGTCCGACATCGAAGCCGAGATTCTGGCCAACCTCGCCAAAGAAATGGAAGCTACGGCGAGGGAGAAAGAACAGGAAGTCAAGGTCAAGGAAGGCGTTCACAAGGCGGCTGTCAAGGTCGCCGAGATCGAAGCGGACGAAGGCAAGCTTCACCTGGAACGCCACGAGCGCGACTACGAAAAGATGACGATCGCGGCGCCGGTGAGCGGGTTGGTCGTGATGGAGACGGCGTATCGCGGCGGCGGCCAGTTCAAGCAAACCGAAGAAGGCGACCAAGTGTACCCGGGCGCGTTGTTCATGCGCGTCGTCGACCTCTCCGACATGGTCGTCACGGCGGCGGTCAACCAAACCGATGTGCAGTCGGTCCGCATCGGGCAGAAGGCGCAGATTCACTTGGACGCCTATCCCGACATCAGGCTCGAAGGACACATTACTTCCATCGGCGCGATAGCGGGAGAGGGCGGCTCGGGAGGCCGTTTTGGGCGCGGCGGCAGCGGATTGTACGTGAAGATGGTGCCGGTCCAAATCGACATCAACAACACGGACGAACGGGTCATTCCCGACCTGTCGGCGAGCGCCGACATCATGCTCGGTTCGCGCCAGGCCGACGTGATCGTGCCGCGCGCAGCGGTCAAGACCGCCACGGACGGATCGCCTGTAATCTACGTGAAGCGCGGCCAACAGTTCGAACCGCGCAAGGTCAAGCTGGGCGACCGCAACGAGGTTCAGGTTATCGTGAATGACGGCGTTACCGCGGGCGATGAGGTCTTGTTGAGCGAGCCCCCTCCAAATGCAAGCTAGCGCCCGTTTGGTCATTCGATCATGGGTGTCACGGCCCAACGTTACGCCGGTGTCATAGCGGCGACGTTCCTGTTGGCGCTGGTCGTGAGTTGGAGCCCCGTCGGCCGTCAGTTCGACTATTGGACCTATGATCTGCTGCTGCGGGCGAATCCCCCCCCGCCGCGACCGTCTCGTTCGCTGTTGATCGCGATAGACGAGGAGTCGCTGAACGCCTTCGGCGGGTTGCTCGCGGTTCGCAAGCCGCTGGCGCGGGCGCTCGAGTTGCTCGCCCGGAACAAGCCCTCCGCGGTGGCCGTCGATTTGGTTATCTCCGAGCCGCGCGGGTCCGAGCAGGACGGCGCTCTGGCGGCCGCCGTCGCGAAAATTCCCAACATCGTGTTGGCGACAAGCTTGCGGGCGGACGGCGACGGCTGGGAGAAGCCGATCCCCGCTCTCGCGGAGCATGCGGCGCTCGGGCACGTCCATGCCGAACCCGACGCTGACGGCGTTTGCCGCCGTATCCTCCTTGCAAAAGCCGCGGGACGCGAGCGGTTTTGGGCGATGGGCCTCGAGGCGTATCGCTTGTCGCTGGGCGTTCCCTACGTGCAGGAAACCGAGCGCGGTTTGGAGCTTGGCGAAAGCTTCATTCCCGCCTCGCCGCGTCGCGATCGCGAGCTGCTGATTCGCTTCCCCAATCCCGCTTCGCCGATCGAGCGCATCTCGCTGCGCGAATTGCTCGAACGCCCCGAATTGGCGGCGCGGGCGCGCGGGCGCGTCGTGTTCGTCGGGGTCAGGGTCTTGGGCGGAATCGACCGCTATCTGATGACGCCTTACTCGGACGGCGTGCCGGCGTCGGGCGTCGACATCAACGCGGCCGTCTATGAAACGCTGGCCGCGGGCCGCTTTTTGACGCCGCTGTCGCCGTTGGTCGCGCTGGTTCTGTCGGCCTTTATCGCTTTTGGCGTCGCTTGGCTGTTTTGGCGCTTGCGTGCGCCGCAGCCGTGGCGGCTCGCGGCGCCGGGCCTGCTGCTGGCCGGGGCGCATTTGGTCCCGCCGATCGCGTTCGCCCAGCAGCGAGTTGCGCCGACCGCGCAGTTGATCTTCCCGGCCTGGGCCGTGTTCGGCGTCGCGGCGGGTTTTTACTACCTCGTCCTGCGCCGCAATCTCGACCAGGCGGAGCGGCAGACCGAGCGCTACCGCCGCGCGGTGCACTACGTGACGCATGAAATGCGTACGCCGCTCACCGCGATTCAAGGTTCGAGCGAGCTGATCAGCAAATACAACCTCAGCGATGAAAAGCGCCGTGAAATCGGCGAGCTGATCCATCGCGAGTCGCGGCGCTTGGGCAAGATGGTCGAGATGTTTTTGAGCGTCGAGCGCTTGTCCGCCGGCCAGCTCGAGCTCAAACGTCGGCGAGTGCCTCTCGACGAGCTTTTGGACGCCTGCCTGAGCCGCCTCGAGCCCTTGGCTCAGCGCAAGCGGATTCGCGTTACGTCCCAGATCCCCGCTGGCCTAGCGGCATGGGGCGACCGCGAGTTTCTCGAATACGCCTGCTATAATCTGCTCTCGAACGCCGTCAAGTACTCGCCCGCGGAGACGGCGATCACCGTCCGCGCCTTTGAACAGGACTCGAGGGTCCTGATTTCGGTCGAAGACCAGGGCTATGGGATGGATCCCGCCGAGATTCCGAACATTTTCCAGAAGTTTTACCGCGCCTCGACGGCTGCGAAGTCGGGCGAGCAGGGAACCGGTTTGGGCCTCGCCATCGTAGAAGAAATCGTGGTGCAGCACGGCGGCTCGATCCGCGTCGAGAGCGAACTCGGTCGCGGGTCGCGGTTTACCATCGATTTGCCTCAGGATGCTTCGGTCGCGACCGCAGGCGGAAAGCGATGAAACCCAAGATTTTATTTGTTGAAGACGATCCGGCGGTCTTGACGACATGCGCGGTGGGCCTGGAGGCCGAAGGCTACTCCGTCGAGGCCGTTTCGAGCACCGAAGAAGCGCTGCGCAAGCTCGCCAACGGCCTCTATCCGCTGGTTATTACGGACATCTATCTGGACGAGCGCACCGGCTTGGACGTCTTGAAGGCGGCGCGCGACTACAACCCGGCGGCGGTCGTCATCGTCATCACCGGACAGGGCACGATGGAAACGGTGATGCAGGCGACCGAGGGCGGCGCATTCGACTACCTGGCCAAGCCGTTCGACTTGACCGAACTGCTCGATGCGGTCGAACGCGCGGAAGGCTTTTTGAGCGAAGCCGACAAGAAGTCGGCGCCCGTTCCGGAAATTCCGCCGACCGAGATGGTCGGCTTCTCGGCCCCGATGATCGAGGTGTACAAGACGATCTCACGCGCGGCGCCGACCGACGTGCCGGTGCTGATTCAAGGCGAGTCGGGCACGGGCAAGGAGATGGTCGCCAGGCTCATCCACAAGAACAGCAAGCGCGCGTTCGGGCCGTTCGTGGCGGTCGACTGCGGCTCCATCGCGCCGAGCTTGATGGAGAGCGAGCTGTTCGGCTCGGTGCGGGGCGCGTTCACCGGCGCCGAGCGCGATCGCGCCGGCTTGTTTGAAGCGGCCCACGGCGGCACCGTGTTTCTCGATGAGATCGGCGAGGTCGACTCGACTTTTCAGCTCAAGCTGCTGCGCTTCTTGCAGGAGAAGGAGATCCGGCCGCTCGGCTCGCCCAAGTCACGCAAGCTCGACGTCCGCGTCGTCGCCGCGACGAACCGCAACCTGCAAGCGATGGTCGAGGAAGGCGAGTTCCGCGAAGATCTGTGGTTTCGCCTCAACGTGATTCACGTGCAACTGCCGCCGCTGCGCGAACGCCGCGGAGATATTCCCGCGCTGGCGGCGCACTTCCTCGACAGCTACAACCGCGCGTATAAGCGGCTCGTGCGCTTGACGCCCTCCGGGTTGCGCGCGCTCGAAGAACACACCTGGCCCGGCAACGTGCGTCAATTGCAGCACGTGCTCGAGAGACTCACGATCTTGAGCCCGGTCGAGGCGCTCGAAGCCGCGTCCGTTCATGACGCGTTGGCCAGCTCGGAGCAGAAGGATCGCCCGGTCCAGTCGCTGGCCGAAGCCGAGGAAGATCAGATTCGCAAAGTGCTCGCGGCGACCGGCGGCAACAAGACGCGCGCCGCCAAGATCCTCAACATCGAGCGCAAAACCCTCTACCGCAAACTGGAGCGCATGAAGGTCTGAACCGGCCGGCGGTTGTGCCCGACCCGCTCCGTGTGGCACGCTAGCACGCGCAACATTGGAGGGACGTCATGTCGCGAAATAAGCCGCTGTTGATTCTCTGCGCCTGCGCCGCGCTCGGTGTGGCTTGTGGAACGGGAGGGGACAACGAGTCGGCCGCGCCGCCCCGTGACACCGGCGCCGGCACGGTCTTGAAGTTCGACGCTGCGCTCGACGAGATTCTGCCGGCCGACTACAAGATCGAGAAGCTGGCGGGCGGATACGGCTTCATCGAGGGGCCGGTTTGGGTGACGGGAGCCGGCTGGCAGGGCGCCCCGTTCCTGCTGTTCAGCGACGTTCTCGGCAACGCGATCTACGAATGGGAGCCGACCGACGGACAAGTCAGCGACTTCAAGAATCCGGTGTTCGAAGGCGAGTTCGTGGAAGGACGCCTGATCGGCCCGAACGGGATGACGCTCGATAAGGACCGCAACCTGCTTGTCTGCGAACACGGCAACCGGCGCATCTCTAAAGTCACGCCGCAGGGCGAGTGGTCCACGCTGATCGACGAATACGAAGGCAAGAAGCTCAACAGCCCCAACGATCTGACGTTTCACTCAAACGGCTGGCTCTATTTCACCGACCCTCCGTTCGGCTTGTCGGGCCAAGATGACAACCCGGCGAAAGAGCTGGACTTCAACGGCATCTTCCGCCTCAGCCCCGACGGCAAGACTGTCGAATTGCTCGACCGCCGCCAGACGCGGCCGAACGGCATCGCATTTTCGCCGGACGAGAGGACGATGTATGTCTCGAACGCCGACCCGTCGGAAAAGGTCTGGACCTCGTACCAAGTCAAGGAGGACGGCACGCTCGGTCTGAGCAGCAAGTTCTACGACGCCACATCCGAAACGACCGAAGGCTTGCCCGACGGTTTGAAAGTCGACAAGGCCGGCCGCATCTTCGCCACCGGACCGGGCGGCGTCTGGATCTTCTCTCCCGACGGCACACACCTGGGCACGATTCAGCCGGCCGAGATCCCGGCGAATGTGGCCTGGGGCGGCGACGGCAAGACTCTTTACATGACGGCGCGGACGGGCCTGTACCGCATCCGTCTCAACACGGAAGGGACGCTGCCCTAGCGGCCCCAGTAGCCCGATCGTCTGCCTGGCTTCGGCAGGTCCGGCCATTCGAGTAGCTTCTTGTGGTCCAGGGCCCAGAAGGTAATCGTCGCGGGACCGTGCTTGAGCGCCAGCAAGTATTCGCGCTGCCACGGCGTCCCGCCGTTGAACCAAGGCAGCAAATACGTCGTCGACGACCGCGGCCAGTCGAAGCCCGAGCCGCCGTTCCACAACGTGATGGCTTGCTTGGCGCGGTTGAGGTTGCGAAAATCGGCGCCCCACGACAGCGCCTCGATCTTGAGCCGCCGCGCCGCATCCGCCTGCGTTTTCCACACCGGCGGCGTCGAGACATGGTGATTCAGCCGGCCGCCCTGCGGATAGGGCCGCTCGAGCGTGTGATAAGCGTCCGGATGCAGCACGTCGTAGGGATACAACAGCTCGAACACCGCTGTCGGATGCTCGGCTCTGACATGGCTGACGATCGCCTCGAGGTGATTCTGCAGGCGATCGCGCAAGAAATCCGCGTCCGCCGACCCGTTCAACGCGGGGTCGCTGTCTTGGCTGGAGAACTTCGCGAGCGGGCGTCCCAACGCGAGATCGGCTTCCGCCTTTGTCTCCTCGTCGTAGAAGGCCATCGAGCCGCCGACGATGCGCCAGACCTCTTCCGCTCCGCGTTGCGCATCCGATCCCGCCGCCGTGCCGTCCGAGCCGTCGAGACTCACGACATTGTCGTCGACGACCGTGAGCGTCCACGTGCCGTTCGCCTGCTCGACGCCACTGACACCCGCGACGATCGCAGTCTCGCCGGTTGTGCGTCCGTGATTCGGGACATAGAGGTCGATCGGCGCCGTCGCCGTGGCCGAGCTGATGTCGCCCGCCCAATCCGAGAAAAACCACCAGAGCTGCTCGCCGAGCTGCAACCGCGGCGTCAAGCCGGAGGCGGCCTGGATGTCGGCGGTTTCGAGAAAGACCTGCTCGAGAAAGTCCGTCACCGCCGCGTTCGGCGCCAGGTGCTCGGTCTTCAGTTGTCGCCGAATAAGCTGCTTGTCCGCGTCTTCATCCGCGGGCGCCGGGTCGAAATCCCCGAGCCCGGTCGCCTGCGTCAGTTGGAGGTGATCCGCATCGACGACGGCCGCGGTCCAGCTTCCGTCGCCGTTCGGCTGGCCCGCCGGAACGAACCCCTCGACCAGCAGCGCGTCGCCTGTCTCGAGACCGTGCGCAGGGATCTCGAGCACGACGCCGGCAGTCTCGGACGCCGAGACGATGCGCGCTTCGGCTTCCGACCCGAACCCGACGGAGGTGCGCACCTTCTCGCCCGACCAGTAGCGCGCCGTCCACGGCTCCGCGGTCGCATCCGGCGGATTATAGCCCTCGAGGTTGTACGCGACGGTCGCTGTCATGCCGTTGGCCGCGATCTCGGCCGAGAAGTCCGCGAGCCACTTGCGAGCCGCATAGTTCAGCTTGTTCGGCTGCGTCGCGTCGAGCTCCCAAACGCCCTCGCCGCCCTTGCGCACATTGCCGCTCTCGGCGATCGCGCCCGAGCCGTTACCCGTCTCGATGCGGGTCGCGATCGTGAAGCCTTGCAAGTTGGCTCGCGGGCGGATCGTCAGCGTATCGCCCGCGGCCTCGGCGTAGAGTGCAACGAACGAGCCGTTGATGAAGTAGGCGAAGTGCCGCGCGATCGACTCGTTCGTGTCGGCGGGGAAGACCGTCTTGCCGATCGACGTACCGCCGCCGGAGAGAAACTTGTCGATGTCGATGAAGATCGTGTCGTTCACGGCCCAGGCGCCGGAAAAGGTCACCTGGTAGGTGTTGCGAGTTCCCGTGCCCGCCCGCTTGCGCCGCTGATAGTGGAAGAAGTTGCCCTGAAAGTGGTTGATATCCCCTTCGAAGCCAAGCTTGCGCAATTGCCACACGAGCCGCTGAGGTGAGAGCTTATAGGCGGCGTCGGTATCGTAGTCGGTCGCCGCCGAGCTGTCGGCGTAGGGTTCCGGCGGATCGTTGACGTCCCCCGGAACGGCGGCGAGCACGTGATCGAAGACGAAGTCGCCGAGCCCATCCGAGCTGACTAGCAGCTCATGCTCGCCGGGCGGGAGGTTCTCGCGCAGCTTGATCAGGCTGACGACGGGAGGAGAAACGCCGAGCTGTGTCGTGTGCCCCGTGGCCGTGTCGCCGTCGAGAGACGCCGCGATGCTCGTGCCGGCCGGCCCAAGCTCGGCTCCCAGGTAGAGGTCGTGAGTGTGTTGGCAGCGGTAGCGGGCGATAATTGCATCCCCGTGAGAACTCGAGCTGACTCTAGCGCGGCCTTGGTCGTAGAAGCCATAGCGGTCCGTCCAGGCCGATCCGGGATATTCGACCGCCGCGCTGCGGTTGCCGATGCGAACCGACCCCGGACCGGCGATCTTTAGCGGCCGCTTGCCGTTCGGATCCGTCACCGCGATGTTCGAGAAAGTCACATCCCACTCGGTGTCGGAGTACTCGGTCGAGTCCGTAAGCCGCGGCGCCAGGGTCAGCCAGCACTGGCGCAGATCGTCGAGGCCGAGGGCGGAGAAGTCGAGGCCGACGCGCCAAGTCGCCGCCGACGATCCGCCCGTGAGCTGGACGGTCTCTTCGGTGGTGGTGAAGTTCGAATTTTTCGCCAGGCGGTAGATCCGGATCGTGTCGCCGTCGACGCCGCCGCGGTCCGCCAGATAGTTGTACGTCCCGTCGGATGCCGCTGGAGCCGTCAGAGTCAGTTGCTCTTTCGAGGCGACGGAGGCGATCACGTACTCCGCGCCGCCCAGGCGAATCGAATCTCCAGCGGCGAGTCCCGCGAATTTGTTGCCCGAGACCCAGTCGACGGTCTGGCCGGTCGCGTTCGCCGTCCCGTAGCGCGCGGCGGTGAGCCCGAGCGTATTGCCGGAACGCGCGGCCCGCAAGGCGAGGGTTGGCTGAGCGGCCGGCCAATTGAAGCCGTTGATCTGCGATTCCAGCGCATCGATCGCCGATCCAAGCGGGTCCGCGGGCAGGGGGTAGGGCATGATGTAGTCGAACGCGATGTTCTGATACCACAGGGTGACCCGGTCGTAGCCTTGGATGCCGTTGTCCTCGAACGTGACGACCGCCGAAGCCGCCGCATAGTCCCCGCCGACCTGCACCGCCGACACGCCCGCCGGCCCCTCGAAGAGGTCGATTTCTCCGGCCGTTCCGCTCATCGTCAAGTAGCTGAGCCGACCCCACGGCACGGATTGAAACTTGGGCGAATCGATCGGCTGCAATCCCTGGTAGAGAAGGTCGAAGCTGAGCGTCATGCCGCTCAGATCGCCGTCCGGCAGGTAGCGGATCGAGTTGTGCTCGAAGCGATTGTCGACGTCGTGCAGCACCAGCACGGCGAAATCGTCGGCCGACCGGAAGACGCCCGAGAGCCGGCAAGCGTTGGCGGAAGCGGAGTGCAACGCGGCGGCGGCGCCGCGGCGGTCGAAGCCCCGTAAGTGCATCGTCCGGCTGGGGTCGAATTTTTGAAGAATCTCGGCTGCCAAGGTAGCGGCTCCTCCGTCCGAACCTCGCCGGACGTACCAAAAAGAAAGCGAAGCCCGAACGGGCTCCGCTGCAGGACCGGCACAAGTCCTCTTCCAGGTTACTGTGCAACAGCGATTCCCCTGCTGGGCGGCGCCGGTCGGCGGACGGCTCCGGTCCCGGTTGGGAACTTCAATGCCGTTGAAAACAAGGATCTTAGTTCCGTGCGCGTTGCCGAATCCGTTTTCCGCCCAATTTCGAACAATTTGACCCCATTGACCGCGGCGCTCGACGGGTCGCACGGTTGCGGCGACGCGCGGTGACACTGTAGGTTTAAGGGCTTATGTCGCGACAAGCCTTCCTTTTCCCGGGTCAAGGTTCCCAATACGCCGGGATGGGCAAGGATCTCGTCGCCGCCTTCCCGTCTGCGAAAGACGTATTCGACGAAGCCGATGAGGTCCTGGGATTTTCCCTCTCCAAACTGTGCTTCGAAGGGCCCGAAGAAGAGCTCCAGCTCACAGAAAACACGCAGCCCGCCATTTTGGCCTGCTCGATCGCGACCCTAACCGTTTTGCGACAAAAGGGATACCGCGCCGATTTCGTCGCCGGTCACAGTCTCGGCGAATACTCGGCGCTGGTCGCGGCTGGGGCCTTCTCTTTTGCGGACGCAATTCGGCTGGTCCGCGACCGCGGCCGCTACATGCAGGAGGCCGTTCCCCCGGGTGAAGGAGCGATGGCCGCGATTCTCGGGCTCGACCAAGACTCGGTGGCGAAGGCCTGCGAGCAAGCGGCGCAAGGGGAAGTCGTCAGCCCCGCCAACCTGAATTCCCCGAATCAGATCGTGATTGCAGGCCACACGAAAGCCGTCAAACGCGCGGTCGAGCTGACCGAAGACGCGGGCGCCTTCAAGGCGGTGATGCTGCCGGTCAGCGCCCCCTTCCACTGCGCGCTGATGGAACCGGCCCGCGAGCGGCTGGAACCGGCTCTGGATGCAATCAACTTCCAAAATCTGAATCCGGCGCTGGTCAACAACTATTCCGCCGAGGTCGTTTTTACCGGCGCGGCGGCGCGCCAGGGGCTCAAGAATCAGATCCCGAATCCCGTGCGCTGGGAGGCGTCGATTCGTAAACTAGCGGCCGAAGGGGTCGTCAGCTTCGTCGAGGTCGGCCCAGGCCGCGTGCTGACGGCTTTCTTGCGCGGCATTGATCGCTCTCTCAAAGGCGTCGCCGTGGGAAATGTTGCAAGTCTGGAGAAATTGAGTTCATGAAGGGCCGAGTCGCTTTCATCACCGGAGCGAGTCAAGGGATAGGGAAAGAGTGCGCGCTGACGCTTGCGGCGAGCGGAGCCAAGGTCGTGGTCGGCGCCCGCAACGTCGAGAAGTTGGAGTCTTTGGCCGAACAAGTTCGAGCCCAGGGCGGTGAAGCCCTAGCCGTCGCCCTCGACGTCGCCTCCGTGGAATCGGTCAAGCAAGCCTTCGTCGCGGCGGAAAAGGCGTTTGGCTCGGTGCAAATCCTGGTCAACAACGCGGGCATCACGCGTGACGGCTTGGCCATGCGCATGTCGGCTGAATCTTGGAATGAGGTTCTCGATACCAACCTGAACGGCGCGTTCCGCTGTATCCAAGCGGTGATGCGCGGGATGGCGAAAAACCGCTGGGGGCGCATCGTCAACATCTCCTCGGTTGTCGGTCAGGCCGGGAACCCGGGTCAGGCGAACTACGTTTCGTCAAAAGCCGGCTTGATCGGTCTGACCAAGTCGCTGGCGCTCGAGCTGGCCGGCCGCAACATCACCGTCAATGCGGTCGCGCCCGGCTTTATCGAAACGGCTATGACGGACGGTCTTTCCGACGACGCCAAGGCCAAGATTCTCGAGCGCATTCCGTTGGGTCGCATGGGCTCGGCGGCCGAAGTCGCCGCGGCCGTGCGATTCCTCGCGGGAGACGACGCCGCCTACATTACGGGCCACACCTTGAGTGTCAACGGCGGAATGTACCTGTAAAACGGCTGATATACTGGGGTTCGGAAGGGGTTGAGACCGCTGATCCCGCAGCAAGGAGCCGACCGATGACCGACCGCCCCGTGAGCGATCCGCAAGAGGCGAAATCCGAACCATCCTCCGCCGAACAGACCCTCCCCGGGATGAAGACCTTCGTTCGCATTTGCGACTGGATTACGAACGATAAATTCGAACTGATCAACGCCACCGACCGGATCAACGAGATCGTGGCGAAAAGCGGCGTCAAGAACGGCATCGTCCATTTGCAGTCCCTGCACACAACTACCGCGCTGTTCATCAACGAATGGCAAGACGCTCTGCTCGAAGACTTCAGGACGCTGCTCGAGCAACTCGCGACGCGGGACACCGCTTGGCGTCACGACGATCCCGAGGTTTCCGACTGCGAGCGCAAGAACGCGGTCTCGCACCTTCGCGGCATGCTTCTGGGTCCGTCGGTCTCGCTCCAAGTGCGAAACGCGAAGGTCCTGCTGGGAACCTGGCAGAGCATCATCCTGGCGGAGCTCGACGGTCCTCGCAACCGTTCCGTCTCCGTTCAGGTCATGGGCGTCTAGCCGTTCCGCCGGGTGCGTCCCTTGGAAATGTCCAACTACTTTACGTTGCAGGAAGCCGAGGCCTTGTTGCCGCGGTTGGAAAGCTTGTTGCAGCAAGCCGTCGACGCTCGTCTCGAGCTCGAAGACTGGGAAACCGAATTGACCGAGATCGCGGCTCAGATCACGATGAGCGGCGGCATGGAGATCGATCCCTTAAGGGTTTCTGAAGTGCGCTCGAAGCACAAGCGCGGGGCCGTGCACGTGGAGCGCCTTGTCGACGAAATCGAAGATACCGGTTGCGTGGTCAAGGATCTCGAGACGGGCTTGGTCGATTTCCCCGCGCGCATCGGCGATCAGGAAGTCTATCTGTGCTGGAAGCTCGGCGAGATGAGCATCGACCACTGGCACGGGGTCAACGAGGGCTTCTCGGGCCGCAAGCCCATCGGCAATGAATTCGGGCCGCGTTCGAGCTCCCGCCTGCAGTAGCGTAGCTTCGCTAGGAAGCGTCGACGACGAGCTCCATCACCTGTCCGAGCACCGGGTAATACTGCAGTTCGACCTTCGTGCCCTTGCTCAACTCTTCGAGCGACAGTTTCTTTTTGCCCAGCGTTTTCGCGGCCTTCTTGGAGACCTTGATCTGCTCGCGGCCCGACGGCTGCGAGAAGGTCAGCGTCAGCGCCTTTTCCTGTTTGTGAGGGGTGATCGAGACGGTGCGCTTCTCCGTATCGATGCCGCTGATGACGCCTTTGAGCTTGACGACATCGAGCACCCCTTCAGGCCGCTGGCCCAACTCCATGCCTTGTGCGTTGGTATTGTCGCCGGGGCGGGTCTTGCTGCTGGTCGTCTGACCTTGAGCGAGCAGCGGCACAGCGGTCAGGATGAGTGCAAGGAGGATGCGCATCGGTTCACTCTTGATTGTTACGGCCCGCTCGGGGCGAGTCAAGGGCGGCCCGGCTCCGCGCGGCCGCTCAAGCCTGCGTAGCGGGCGACCGTCCAGAGGATCTTGACGCCCGCCGCGAAGCTGCCCCAAAGGTTGCCTGAGATCTTGCTGCGCCCGGCGCGGCGGCGGCGATAAGACACCGGGCGCTCGACGATCCGCAGGTGCGCCCGCAGCGCCTTCACCTGCATTTCGACCGTCCAGCCAAAATCGCGGTCGCGCATGCCGAGCAGCCCCAACGATGAACGGCGGATCGCGCGAAACGGCCCCAGATCGGTATACCGCCGGCCGTAGATCAGCCGCACCAAGCCCACGGCGACCTGATTTCCAAAACGCTGGTGCGGGGACAATGCGCCCTCTTCGGCGTCGCCGAGAACCCGCGAACCGATGACCAGATCGGCTTGGTCGGCGAAGATCGGCTCGAGCAGCCGGGACGCCTCGCCGGGCACGTCGCTGCCGTCCGCGTCCATGAACACCACCGCCTCCGCGGCCCCAGACAGCGCGGCTATGCCTGCCAGGCACGCGGATCCATAGCCGCGCCGCCGTTCCGTGACGACCCTGGCGCCTGCCTCGGCCGCTACCTTGGCCGTCGCGTCGGTCGAACCGTTGTCGACCACGATGACCTCGTCGAACAGTCCCGCCGGCAAGCTTGCCAACACGTTGGGCAGAGCCGTCTCTTCATTGAGAGCCGGAATGATGAGGGAGACGGCCATCGCCGCTATCGAGCTTATCCCAAAGCAGGCCGGGTGAGATTAGGCGGCTCTACGCCGCCGGCTGTTCAGCGTATTTCACGATGAACGCGCGGGAAGCTTCGAGAATGCTCCAATTGGCGGGCCAGAACGCCAGATCGACCGTCCAATAGCGCACCGCGTCGAGCGTGGTCAGGCGGGGCATCAGGTCCAGCCAATCGATCCTTCCGGCGCCGAACGGCAGATGGATGCTGGTGATGTTCTGGTACAACGATCCGTCGCCGTCCGCCAGATGCAGCGAGCCGATGCGCGGCGCCAACAGCTCGAGCAACTCGGCCACGCCGCCCGGCAAGGTTTCTTTATTCCCGGCTTGTCGGGCGCCTTCCACGGCACAGGCGTAGGCGTGGCTCGTATCGAACTGCACAAAGAAATTCGGGTGAGGCACGCGCTCGAGCAGGGCCGCGATCTCCGACGGCTTGTTGAACAGAAAACAGGGCTCGAATTCCCAATGCAGGCGTACGCCCGCTTGCGCCGCCGCTTCGGCCGCTTCCAAGAAGACTTCCGATACGCGTCCGAGAGCCTCGTCGCGGTCGGATTCGCGGCGGTATTTGTCCGGCGCCGCCACGGTGTCGATGCGAATGTCGGCGACGCCCAGGTCCTGACACAGTTCGAGGTGGCGCGCGAAGCGCTCCATGTAGCGCTGCTTGTTCTCCGCTACGGACGGATCCCAGCCCGTTTGGTCGCAAAGATAGCCGGATCGCTCCAGCCCGAGGTCGTCGAGCAGCGCCTTGAGTTGGCTCCGCGACTCCTTCGACGGATACGCCTTCTGTGTGACATGCCCGCCGACGCCGCAGATCTCGACAGCGTCGAACCCCGCCTCCTTGATGCGTCGCACGCTCTTCTCAAACGAGACGGCATGAGAAGCATAGGGCCCGAAGACGAAAGCCCAACTGCCGAACGAAGTTTTGACCATCAATTTGATGCTGCCCGATTCGTAACTCTCAGCGCAATGAACTTACCGGCCCCGCTCCAGCTTTCGGTCGAGCCGACGACAGCGCCGCCTGGGACACACTGCACCGCCGGATCGCTGTCCATCCCTCCGGCGTCTGGCCGTCGAACAGCAACGCGTTCGATTGTATGACACGGATTCGAATGCCAGGCGAATGCGCGGCCGACAATTTAGAGGGCTCCGGGTGAATCGCGGCACGCGGCAGAGGCCGTTATGGCTGCTTCCTTCCGGATCTGACCAGGTTGGCGGCGTGTCGCTGCACGACGCCCGGAGCCCATGTTCCAGAGTAGCATTGCCGTCCCGCAGGCAACCGCGGTACCCGCGTACTATCGACCGACTACGGTAATACTCCTAAAGTACGTTGGGGAGAAGACCTGTCTGTACCCGTCTGAATTGAAACCTTGTTTCCATTGTGCCCGGTTGCGCCCCAGGACAAACTAGGGCATAAACCCTAGCGGGTTGGAGGCCTGGCTATGAAAAACGGCGCTGACAAGAATCTCAAAACCGACGCGAAGTCGTCCGGCGGAACCCTTTTCGAACGCAAGATCCTGGGGAGCGGCAAGAGTCCGCTCGAGGAAGCCTTCGACGAGTTGGGCCGCTTTCTTCCGACCAGAGAGCAAGTCCGCGACGTCGCATTCGCCTCGCTCCGCAAACCCCTGTTCTGGAAGGCGTCCGGGGCGGTCGTCGCGCTGCTGACCCTTTGGACGTTCGGGCCTGACCTGGCCGGATGGGCCGGTGAAAAGGCCCATCAGGGAGGCGAAACCGTCGCGCACACGGCGGCCGCAGCCTGGAAGGAAGCGTCGCCCGTGGTGGCGAAGTTGCCGGGGAGCAGCCTGTTTTCCGAACAGCGGGCCTCCTTCTACATCGCCGACGACTTCAAGCATCTACGGGTTCGCGCCATCTCCGAGAAAGGCGAGTCCGGCCTCACCCTGCACCCCGACACGCTGTCTCTCGAGGACTATCGCGTGGACTTCTTCGCCCGCCTGGACGGCCGGCCGGTGCGCTGGGTCGTGCGAGCCGCGGATTCCGACAACCACTACGACTTCGAACTGGCGAAGAAAGGCAAGAAGTACGAGCTGCGACGCCAAAAAGTCGTCGCCGGCGAAGTCGTCGATAAGGCCGACCCGGTCGAGGTGGAGGCGGATCTTGTTCAAGACGGCTTCAACAAGATCACAGTGGTCTGCTACAGCAATACCGTAACGACTCTGCTCAACAGCCAGGGAGTCGATTATTTCGACCACCTCAACCGTACGGACGGCGGAGTCGGCTTCTACGCGGAGAACGACGACGCGGCCGCGCGGTTCGGAGAAGTCATCGTGCGGGGCAACGAAGACGCCTGGGGCCGCTTTCTCTCCGAGGCGCGTCGCTTGGCCGCGCTGTAGTTCGGCGCGTTTGTGGTTCCCAACCCGGTCGCCGGGCTATGCTGTGAGGGGCGCATTGTGCGCCCCTCTTCTGATTACGGCCTATGGCGATCCCTCAGCTTTCCGAACACGACATCGAGCTTCTGCGGGAGTTTGACACCCCGACCGTCTGCAACGTGATCGAGCTCTTCCAGGTGCGCCCGCAGAACGCGGGCTACATGGACGGCCGCATCCGCTGCTGCTTCTCCGGCCTGCCCCCGATGGTCGGCTATGCGTCGACCGCGACATTTCGCGCGGCCGCCGCGCCGCGGCAGGCCGGCGAGTACGGCTCTCTCGAAGACCAGGTCAAGCTGTTCGACGAAATTCCCGAACCGGCCGTCGTGGTGTTCCAGGATCTCGACGATCCCGCCGTCGCCGCGACGTTCGGCGAGGTGATGACGACGATCTACCATTCGTTCGGGGCGGCCGGCCTGATTACGAGCGGCGCGGCGCGCGATCTCGATCAGGTCCGGGCCTTCCAGTTCCCTTGCTTCTCAAATGGAGTGATCTGCTCACACGGGTATCCGCAGATTTTGGACCTGCACGTGCCGGTGCAAGTCGGCGGCGTGTTGGTCTGTCCAGGCGATCTGCTGCATGGCGACGTCAACGGCGTGACGACGATTCCCCACGAGATTGCATCCGAAGCCGCGCACGCGTGTGAAGAGTTCGTGCAGACCGAAGAGGTCATCCTCGACTATTGCCGCGGCGGGAAGGTGACCCCGGAGGGCCTTGCAAAGGTCCGTAAAGAGCAGATTTCGCTCGTGCAAAAGCTGAAAGCTCGGATCAGGAAGTAGCGTTTGACAATGGGCCGGCCGCCGGGACCCTCGGGCCCCGGATGCGTCGCCCTAGTCCTTCTTCTTCTTGGAATCGTTGACGGTGTCGAGCGTTTCGCCCTTCTTGAGCAGGCTCGGGCGCTTCGACTCGAACTTCTCCTCGCCTTGCTGCACGTCGTCCTTCTTCTTCTCTATTTCCTTGCGGCGAGCTTCGGTCATCGTGCGCTCGCGTGCGGCCTTCTCAGCCTCGTCGCTCTCGATGATTTCGTGCTTGCGCTCGCCTAGATCGGCCGAAGACGCCTCGATCGAATCGCCGGTGACCTCAATCGCGTCTTGGAGCACGAACTCGTAGCGCCACAGATCGTCTCCGGCGCGCTCCTCAATGGCATCGAGCCGGTCGTGAAAGCCGTTTTCGGCTTCGAGCAGCGCCGGCATCGTCTTGCTCAGATCCGCCTCTTTCAGCAGCGCGTCGTCCACGACCGTGTCGATCGCTTCGATGATGCGGCCGTACTGTTCGAGATTGTCATGAATCTTCGCGCCGTTGCCGGCCTCGTCTTTCGCCAACAGTTGATCGATGAGCTCGAGACGCAACATCGCGAAGTGCAAATAGGCGGGGATGCGCTCGTTCGGGTCTTGAGCCTCGCGGATGATCTCGATCTCATGCTGCGTCAGGAAGTCTTTCATCACGGAGACTTCCTGCGCGAAGAGCGGGATGGTCAGGGCGGAAATGAGAAGTAACGCTTTCATGATGCTCACCTCGACTTGGGCTGCATGATGCCCATCAGCAGTTCGCGATTGATCTCCTCGATCCGTTCGATGGCCGGATCGAGATCGGGGCGATCGTCAAATTCCAGTTTTTCCTGGGCTTGTCCGAGGTCTTTGATTAGCTTACGAGTGGCGATTTCGGCGTGCTTGAAGTGCTTCGGTTTCTTGCGTGGGTGTTTGCCGGTTTCGTCCAGCGACGTCTTGGCCAACTCGACCGCGCGGACAATTTCGGCCGCTGCCGCTCGACCCTCTTCGCGGCGTCCTTCGGCGTAGGCTTTGACCATCGCATCCACGTGCGCCCGAGCGTACTCCAGCGCCAGTCGAGACTGCTTTTCGAGATCCTGTTCGGCCTCGACCTCCGGCCATGTCGGAGCGGCGGCTGACAACATGACGGCAGACAGGATAAACGCGAGCGCAACTACATACTTCATCGCTTACTCAGGACAAGATCGATCACATGCAGCCGCTGGCGCGCCTTCCATTCTTCGTCTTCCATGGATGGATTCGCGGCAAGGAACATTTCGTAGCTTGCCTTGGCCTCTTCATACATCTGCATGTGATCTTGAATAATCGCCCGCAAATAGATTTCGGCGGGTTTGGGGTCGGCGAGCTTCGCGGCGTTTTCCACCGCCTTGAGCGCGCCTGGGTAGTTTTCGACTTGGAAGAGCGTAAAGCCCAAGCCGCTCCAAGCTTCCGCCTGCTTGGGATCGAGCTTAACGGTTTCGAGATATTGCTGGGCCGCCTCTTTATACTGCAGCGCATTGAGCAGGCTCGTCGCGTAGCGCAATCTCAAGTCGGCGTCGCCGGGCTCCGAGCGCACGGCCTCGGCCCATTTTTCCAGCGCCTTGTCGCGTTCCTTGCCGGCCGCATAGGCTTGCGCCAGCGCGGCTTGGTTCGCAGCGCTCGGGCTTTGCTTCACGGCCTTCTCGAGCTCGGCGATCGCTTCGGGGTAGCGCTTTAGCTCCAGCAGCAGAAAGCCCACGCGCTCCCGCACGGCGACCTCGTCGGGACGGTCGGACAGGTACTTCTTGTACAGCTCGACCGCCGTTGCTTTGTCGCCGGCCTGCTCCACCTTCTCGGCCAACTCGAATTGATATGACGCGAGTTGCGGGTCGATGGCGGCGGCGCGCTCGTAGCTCTCCGCCGCTGCATCGAAGCGCTGGAGATCGGCTAGAGCTTGACCGAGCTCGAGATGCGCCAGGGAGTATTGCGGATCGAGCTCGACGGCCCGTTGAAGAGCCGGGATCGCCTTTTCCGGCTTTGTGGTCTGCAAGAGAGAGTGGCCTTTCAAGTAGTAGGCCCGCGCATCGTCGGGACGCAGTTCGCAGAGCTTTGCGAAGTACGGCAGCGCCTCGGCGGTCTGGTCCTGCCGCAGCAGCACCATGCCGAGGTTGCTGAGCGCCTGCGCCAAGTCGGGCTTCCTGGCGAGAACCTTCTTGTATTCGGTGATCGCACGATCATCCTGTTCGAGTTGTGTGTAGGCGAACGCCAGATTGAAGCGGGCCTCGACGTTGTCTGGATCCGCTTCGAGCGCTTGTTCGAGCAAGGGAGCGGCGGCGGCGAAATCCTCGTGATTCAGCGCGTCGACCGCGCCGGCCAAAGGGTTCTCCTGGGCCGCCAGCGCGGCGGCTGAGAGGGCAATCAAAAGCGCCCAGCGCATTCCTCCTTATTGTACGGACGGGCCCGCGCGGCGGTTCCTCGCCGTTCCAAGCACGGCCTCCTGGTAGAATTTGGCGCTATGCGTCGATTCGGTCTTCTCGCTCTCCTTTGTTTTGCGCCGGCCCTGGCGTGGGCGCAGCGAGGCGGCCCGCCGCCCGAAGTGATCGAGCTGTGGCCGGGAGGCGCTCCCGGCGCGAAGGGAACCGCGCCGGAGGACATTCCCACGCTCTCGATCTATCTCCCGCCGGCGGAGCGCTCGGTTGGGACCGGCGTGGTGGTGTGCCCCGGCGGAGGCTATCACGCCCTCGCGATCGACCACGAAGGCGACCAGATCGCGCGCTGGTGGAACTCTCAGGGCGTCGCGGCATTCGTCCTCAAGTATCGGCTGGGGCCGAAGTATAACCACCCCATCGAGAAGGGCGACGTGCTGCGGGCGCTCCGATTGGCGCGCTCCGGAGCCTGGCGCTACGGCATTACGCCCGACCGCATCGGCGTGATGGGCTTTTCCGCCGGAGGGCATCTCGCGTCGACGGCCGCCACGTTGTTCGAGCCGGGCGACCCAAACGCCGCGGACCAGGTCGAGCGCGTCAGCTCGCGCCCCGACTTCGCAATCCTGTGCTATCCCGTCATCTCAATGACCGCCGAATATACCCACCAGGGCTCGAAGCGGAACCTGCTGGGCGAGAACCCCGATCCCCAACTCGCCGAGCTGATGTCGACCGAAAAGCAGGTCACCGCCGACACGCCGCCGACGTTTCTGCTCAGTACGAATGAAGACACGGTCGTGCCGGCGGAAAACAGCGTCGCCTTCTATTTGGCGCTGCGCAAGGCCGGCGTTCCGGCGGAGATTCACATCTTCGAGAGAGGGCCGCACGGCGTCGGGTTGGCCTGGAGCGACCGCGTCCTGAGCGCGTGGCCGAATCTGCTGGCGAACTGGATGTATTCGCGCGGCTTGCTGACGCGATAGCCGACTACTCGATCACGAAGCGCGCCTCGACGCCTTGCGAGCGGGCCGCTTCTTCCGCCGCGCGATAGCCGCTGCGTACGGCGCCTTCCATTGTCGCGGGCCAACCCGTGTCGGTCCAATCGCCTGCCAGAAACACGTTAGGAAAGGGCGTCGTCGGGCGCGGACGATGCGCCTCGAGGCCCGGCCGGATCGAGTAAGTCGCGCGGACCTCTTTGACCACGTGCGAGCGCTCGAGCTTGGCCTCGCCGCGCAGCCGGGAAGAATTCACGGACCTCCTTGCAGGCTAGGTCGACGATGTCGCCGCGCGACATCGGCAGCAGGTCCCGCGACGCGCTCACGACGCACTGCACGTAGGTCTCCGACTTGCGAAACAGCCACTGCATCGTGCGGTCGAGCAGCACCGCGTGCGGCAAATCCGTGACCGGCCGGTCGAACCACAAGTGGACGCCCGTGATCGGCGAATGTTCGAACGGCCCGACTTCGATGTTCAGATCCGGCAGCAGCTCGTTGACCCGCTCGAACGAGACCGCGCTGATATACACATCGGCTTCATCGGACCCAGGATCGATGCGCTGGACCGCCGACCTCGTCTGAACGTGGACACGGTCGCCGGCGGCGTCGTACAGCTCGGCCAAAGGCGTCGCGGGTACGCCCATCTCGTAGCTCGTGCGCGTGCCGAGCATGCCGTCGTTGAAGACCTGAAAGGCCGGTTTGGCTGAGGCGATATGCGGTTCTTCGTTGAGCGCGCTGACGATGATCGGCCGCCAGAAGCGTTCGTAGCTCGTGGGCGTGGCATTGCGAGAATCGAGCCATTGCTTGAAGGTGATCCGGTCGAGGTCCGCGCGATTGCGCTGCCGCTGCAAAGCACGCAGAGTCGTCGCCAACGACAGCTTGTCGCGCCAGCTCAAAAAGCCCAGCCGCAAGAACGACGGCGCCAGATGAAACGGCTTGGGCAGGGCGCTGCGCTCGAGGATGTCGACCGCCCCGCCGGGCCGCACGAAGTACAGCTTGTCGTAGAAGCGGATCTTGTCGGCCACGCCGCAGCGGCGATAGAAGTCCATCAAGTTGTCGCAACAGCGCAGCAGCACGTGTTGGCAGTTGTCGATGCGCTGGGAATCCGGCTCGTCGGGCCGCACCGGGAACGATGTCGCGCGCCCGCCGAGGAACGGCTTGGCTTCGTGCAGCATGACGTCCCAGCCGAGCGACTCGAGAGCGACGGCGGCGGCGAGGCCGGCGAGGCCGCCGCCGACGATTTTGGCCTTGGGAGTTCTCACGCCGGGAATGGCAAGGCTCCTCCGAGCCAGCGCGTGCGCGCCGCCCTGAGGACGATCCAACTCTTTTCGAGGGCCGTGAGCCGGGCTCGGCGGCTGTAGACGTCGTAGCCTTGGCTGCGGATTCTGAGCAGGATGCCGTAGTAGATCGCCATCATGGCCCAAAGCGCGGGTCGGCTCGTCGAGCGCACCATCCCAAGCAGCGGCGCGGCGTCCTCGTAGCAGCGATTGGCTCGCTGCCACTCATGAGCCATGAATTCGTCGAAGCCCGGGTGCGTCGGGCGGCGGCCGCCGGAGCGGAGTAAGACTTCTCGCGTCATGCCGAAGCGCGCCAGATCTTCGTCGGGCAGATAGACGCGGCCCATCGCGGCGTCTTCGGGGATGTCACGCAGGATGTTGGTCAGCTGGAAGCCGATGCCGCACTTCTCCGCCAATTCGAGCGCTTGTTCGCCCTCGAAGCCGAAAATGCGCACGACAGTCAGGCCGACGACCGAAGCCACGCGATAGCAGTAGCGGTAGAGCTGCTCAAACGTCTCATAGCGCTGCGGCTCCAGGTCGCTCGCGATGCCTTCGATCAGCTCGAAGAAGTACTCGTGCGGGATCTTGTACTTGTCGACCGTCGCGCGGAATGCGGGCAGAATCGGGTCGTCGCCGAATTCCCCCGCCAACGCTCGCACGAGCGCCGCGCGCCAGTCCGCCAGAGCCTTGCGGCGCACCTCGATAGGCGGGTCGCCGTCGTCGCTGATGTCGTCCGAGTAGCGCATGAAGGAATAGATCGCGCACATGGCGTCCTTGCGGTCGTTCGGCAACAGCAAGAATGAATAGTAGAAGTTGCGCGCGCGAGTCTTGGCGACGCGGCGACAGTATGCAAACGAGCGCTCGAGCTCCATCACGGCTTCGAGGCGGGCGCGAAAAACAGGCGGCGCGTGAGCACCTTGAGCAGCAGCCCGGTTCGTTCCAGCTTACCGATCTTCGGGCGCTTGCGGACCACATCGTAGTCTTGCGCCCGGATTTTGTCGAGAATCGCCATGCCGCCGCGGCTGAAGAGCTCGATGTCGATCGCCAGCCGGCGGTCCACGAGCGTCGACCAGCGGCAACCCCTGGGTGAAACGCCGTTGGGCGTCGTCGACCAGCTCGCGAAAGGCGTCCTGCAGCGGCACGGTGAGTTTCCCTTCTCTCAGAGCCAGTTCCAGCGCCGGGTGAGAAGCGCCGTGCTTCAGCAGCGTCTCTTCCGGGACGTAGATTCTGTCGCGCTCGAAGTAGTCTCGTCTCACGTCTTGCCAATGGTTGGCGAGCTGCAACGCCGTGCAGGTGGCGTCGGACAGCCGAAAGCGCTCGTCATCGGCGTATCCGCACAGGTGCAGCACCAGCCTGCCGACCGGATTGGCCGACCGCACGCAGTAGTCGAGCACCTGCACATAGGTGCGGTAGCGGTTGATCGCCTGATCTTGGACGAACGCCTTGATCAGGTCGTCGAAAGGCTCCTTGGGCAGGTTGTGGGCCTCGACCGTGCCCCTGAGAGCGACGAAGACCGGGTGGCGCGCCTCGCCCTCGTAGAGAGCGTCCAGCTCCTCGCGCCACCACTCGAGCAGCTCCAAGCTGCGCGACGGATCACCGAACTCATCGCCCAGATCGTCGGCCCAGCGGCAGAACGCATAGACGTTGAAGAAGTCCTGGTGCAGGCGCTTGGGGAGCAGGATGCTGACGACGTGAAAGTTTTCGTAGTGGGCGCCGCTCAGCTCGCGTGTGTAGGCGAGAGAATCCTCCGCCGACCAGGCCGGAAAAGCCGTGCCGTGGGTTTCGATGAACGGCTTGGGGTAGAGCACAGCCATGGCCGCGGCCGGCGCGCCCTCACTCGTGCGGCAGGATGGCGGTCTTCAGATGGCCGTTGTGGCTCATCATGTGGCGAAAGACCTTCAACAGGTCGCTCAGCGGAGCGTCGTCGATGACGAAGTCCGGCACATGGATGCCGCCGTTCTTGACGATATCGAGCGAGCGCTCGATGTGCCGCGGCGTGTGATGGAAGCTCGCCTTGAGGCTCAGCTCCGAGTAATGGAGCAGGGAAGTGTCCAGGCACACCTGGGTGTCTTTCGGGCAGCCGCCGAAGAAGTTCACGACGCCGCCGGAACGCACCATGCCGACCGCGCCGCGCCAGGCGTGCGGCGATCCCACGGCTTCCACGACCACGTCCGCGCCGCGGCCTCCTTCGGTCGCTTGGCGCACTGCTTCGACCGGCTCTTCGCCGGGGCGCGAGAGGATCAGCTCCGAAGCTCCCATGCGCTGGGCGCGGTCGAGTTGCTGCCGCCGCCGTCCAATGGCGATGATGCGCGCGCCGGCGAGCTTCGCCAGCCGCACGAACATGAGTCCGATGGGCCCGAGCCCGATCACCGCGACGGTGTCGCCCGCCCGGATGCCGGAATCCTCGACGCCGTGCAGCACGCAAGCCAGCGGCTCGACCATGGCGGCGTCGCGGTAGCCGATGTTTTCCGGAATCTCGTAGGTGTTCTTCTCAACAATGCGCGCCGGGATGCGCATGTACTGCGCGTAGGCGCCGTTGTTGAATTGCAGGTCCTCGCAGAGATTTTCGCGGCCGCGCCGGCAGAAGAAGCATTCTCCGCAAGGCGCCGAGTTCGCAGCGACGACGCGCTGTCCGACGCGGAACCGCGTGACCTGCTCGCCGACCGCGACGACGTCTCCGGCCAACTCATGCCCGAACAGCGCGGGCGGGGTGATCATGCGTGCGTGGTGTCCGCGCCGGAACACCTTGAGGTCGGTGCCGCAGGTCAAAGCCGCCTGAACCTTCACCAACAGGTCGCCCGGACCGACCTCAGGAACGGCCACCTGCTCGATGCGCAGTTCCTCCTTGCCGTAGAGAACCGCAGCCTGCATCTGTTCGTTCAACTTCAATTCTGCTCCTGCGGATGAACGATCACCTTGAGCGACCCGTCCTGAGGGCGTTGGGCGATTTCAACGCCGCGCTCCAACTCGTTCAGGGGCAAGGTGTGGGAGATCAACTCGTCCACGCGAAAGTCCTCTTGCCAGACGGTTTCGGCCGCCTCGCGCTGGAGATCGACCGATGCGGAGTACGAACCAAATATCATTCTCTCGCTTTTGCACACCGCCGCGCCGTCCAAAACGAAAGTTTCTTGGGGCGACGTTTGCGCGAAAAGCATAATGCGCGCGCCGGGCCGCGTGAGAGCGACGGCCTGCTCGACAATGCCCGGAGCCGAGGCCGCCACGATGACGACATCCGCCCCGCGGCCCTCGGTGACGTTTCTCAACTCGAGGCCGATGTCCAACCGCGATGGGTCCCAAGCCGCCGTCGCACCGAGCTTTTCCGACTTGGCGAGACGATCCGGCAGCATGTCCGTCGCGTAGAGCCCCGCGCTGGGTCGTCGCTTCAGCAGCATCGTAAACAGCAGCCCGATCGGTCCCTGGCCCATCACCAGCACCGTCTCGTCGGGCTGGATGGCGCACTTCTGGAGCGCCTTGAGGCAGGTGTTGACCGGCTCGACAAACGTCGCTCGTTCGAAGCTGACGTGATCCGGAATCTTCTCGACGCCGCGCTCGACGATCCAGTCCATGACGCGGACGTATTGCGCGAAGCCCCCGCCGGCGGGCTCGAACCCGGCGGTGATGCCGACCTTCTTGTAGGTCTCGCATTGCGCATAATCGCGATGGCGGCAGTAGAAGCAATCGAGACACGGTATGTGGTGGAACAGACACACGCGGTCTCCCGCCTTGTACTTCTCGACGCCGTCGCCGACCGCCGCAACGACTCCCGCAGTCTCATGACCGTAGATACGGGGCGGCGGCAACAGATCGTGCTCGATCTTTTTGAGGTCGGTGTGGCAGATGCCGCACGCATGCACGCGCACCAGCAATTCGCCCGGCCCGATGTGAGGCGTCGCGACCTGCTCGTAACGCAGCGACGCGGCGCCGCGGTAGACCGAGGCCGCCATCGCTTCAGTGGGCGGAACGAGGCCGCTCAATTCTGCCTGGGGGGAAAGCGGCATGAGCGAAGAAAAAGCGTTAGACGCCCCGCGGCGTCGTCAGCGGTACGTTTGAGCTCGAGCAACTCCTTCCAGCGGCGGGGCGGCCAAGCCGCTTGTGCGGCGATCGACCAACCCGAGAATGTTCCGTCCGATCGCCGCGCTCGATTGAAGTCGAACGCGAAATCCTCACCTGCGTCATCGCTGACAACCCTGACGCAGTAACAACCAACTCCCTGCTCGGTCGCTTCGGCGACCACCGCCGCAGCTTCCATATCGACGGCGTCAGCGCCGAGATCCCGCAGCGACCGTTTCTCTTCAACGGTTTGCGCCACATAATCGACAGTCACCAAGACGCCCGTCGCGAATCTGGCGGCGCGTACCGGTTGCGGTAACTCTACAGGATACTCCACAGTATGCTCACCCTGCCGCACCCGCTCGGCGACGAAGATATCTCCAACCCTCAGCGCCGGATCCAGCCCCCCCGCGAAACCGGTGGAGACTACGGCGTTCACCTTCAGTGTGCCAAACGCTCGCTCGACCGCCTCTCGGGCGTTCACCCGACCTGGCCCGTGGGCGACTAAGACGGTTCGCCGGCCGTCCAATTCGCACTCCGCGCTCCAGCGCAGCCCGAGATCGACGCGGCGCGCCCCAGCGAAGCCGCTGAGCTCACGCCGGTCGGCGGCGACGATCAGCAATACCGGTTCTGTCGAAACCATTGGACGGCGCGCTCGAGGGCCGGCTCAACCGGACCGGGGCGATAGCCGAGGACTCGCTCGGCTTTGGCGCTCGAAACGTACATCTTTTTACGAGCCATGCGCACGGCTTCCAGCGGCGCCCGCGGCGGTCGCCCCGTCAATTCCGCCCAACCCGTTTCCAGCGCCCCGAAAGCGTAGGCGACGGCATAGGGCAGGCGGACCCGCGGCGCCTGCCCTCCGGTGATCTCCGCCAACGCCTCCAAGATCTCGCGCAGACTCATGTTCCGCCCGCCCAGGATATACCGCTCGCCGACCGCTCCGGTTTCCGCCGCGAGCAGGTGGCCCCGCGCCACGTCGCGCACATCGGCCAGGTTCAGCCCTGTGTCGACGTAGGCGGGCATCGCTCCCCGCAAGAAATCGACGATGATGCGGCCGGTCGGCGTGGGCTTGAGGTCCAATTCCCCCACCGGAGCTGTCGGGTTCACGATCACGAGCGGCAGCCCTCGCCGGCTGAATTCCAATGCGACTTGCTCGGCTTCGAGCTTGGAGGTCTTGTAGACGCCGCTGATCGGTCCCAGCGGGGTGTCCTCATCGCCGGGCATTCCGATCGTCCCGACCGTGCTGGTGTAAACGACCTTTTCAACGCCGGCCTCGAGCGCCGCGCTCAGAATATTGTGGGTCCCGTCCACATTCGAGCGCGCGGATCTGGTCCGGTTCGCGCGCCCATAGCCGATAGTCGGCCGCCACGTGGTAGAGGCGCTTACAGCCTTCGAGGGCCCTTTTCAACGACTCGCGGTCTCGCAAATCGCCGACACATTCCTCGTACTCCAGCCCCGTCAGCCCGCGCCGGTCGCTTTGCGGGCGCAACAACAACCGCAACGCCTCGCCGCGCTCGCCCAAGAGCCGAGCGACGTGGCCGCCGATGAAGCCGGAGGCGCCGGTAACGAGAACCATGAAAACGAGACGGACGCTTAGCCGAGTGCCCAGGTGATCATCTTGAGGCTGTCGCCCAGCGTCGCGTTGACGCCCAGCGCCGCCGACGGCTCGAAGCCGCAATGCACCATGCAGTCGTTGCAGCGGCTGTCGTTGCCGCGGCCGTACTTCTCCCACGGCGTCTGGGTCATCAGGTCTTCAAACGACTCCCAGTGCGCGTCGGTGATCAGATAGCAAGGACCCTTCCAGCCGCGCACGTTGTAGGTCGGGTTGCCCCAGGCCGTGCAAGGCAGGTCGCGCTCGCCCTTGAGGAACTTCAAGTAGGTCGGCGACGAGTTGAGCTTGTATTTGGCGAACATCTTGTCGACGTTCCTGAACTTCTCGTGAACCTCTTCGCGGGTCAGGAAGATCTCGCTCGCGTCGACCGCCGAATACGGATACGCCGGCGAGAGCATGTGGCCGTCGACGTCGAACTGTTGCAAGTAGTCGAACAGCTCCTCGATCTCGGTCATGTCGGTCTCGCGGTAGATCGTCGTGTTCGTGCACACCATGAAGCCGGCGGCCTTGGCGGCGCGGATGCCTTCCACGGCTTCCTCGAAGACGCCCTCGCGCTCGACCGCCATGTCGTGCGTCTCCTTCAGCCCATCCAAGTGGACGTTGAAGAAGAACCGCCCGCTCGGCTTGAACTCATGCAGCCGCTTCTTGATGAACATCCCGTTCGTGCACAGGTAGATGTGCTTCTTGCGATCGAGGATGCTCGCGGCAAGCTTGCCGATCTCGGGGTACATCAACGGCTCGCCGCCGCAGATCGACACGATCGGCGCGCGGCACTCGTCCACCGCCTCCAAGCACTCCTCGAGCGGGATGCGCTCGGTGATCGAGTCTTCGTACTCGCGAATGCGGCCACAGCCGGTGCAGGTCAGATTGCACGCGTGCAGCGGCTCGAGCATCAGCACGAGCGGAAAGCGCTTCTTGAGGAAAGGATGGCTGTCGACGCCGAGTCCGGTCACGGGCGCGGCCGAGCCGGCCTTGTTCAGGATGGGAAACGCCGGCCGCCGAGCCGGATCCGGACCGCGCTGCCAAGCCGGATTCGGGATCGCCTTGTTTTTGGCGATGTAAGCGCCCATGCGGGCGGTCATATCAAGTGGGAAGCGCATGATTTTAATCCTGGGTCTTCACCAGCAGGTATTCGCCTAGCGCCATCAGCGGGAAGTACTGCCGGTAGAGGTGATAACGCAGGTAAAAGACGCTGGGAAAGCCCGTGCCGGTCCAGGGCTCTTCTTCCCATGACCCGTCAGGGTTTTGCGAGTCGAGAAGGTATCGCACGCCCTCCTCCACGCTCCCGCTGCGGTCGTCGCCGGTCGCCAACAGCCCCAGCAACGCCCAGGCGGTTTGCGAAGGCGTGCTCTCGCCGCTGATCTTGAGGCGCGGCTCGTCGTAGCTGCCTGGGGTCTCGCCCCAGCCGCCGTCGGCGTTCTGGACCGAGCGCAGCCACTCGCCGGCCGCGATCATGTGAGCCTCGTAGGGATCTTCGCCCGCCGCGCGCAAGCCGCGCAGCGCGAAACAAGTGCCGTAGATATAGTTGACGCCCCAGCGGCCGAACCAACTGCCGTCGTCCTGCTGAGCGCCGCGCAGGTAGGCCGCACCTCGCTCGATCGCGACCCGATACGTTCCGCCGCCGGGTCCGCAAAGCGCTTCCAATGCCCGGCCGGAAATGTCCGGGCAGCTTGGGTCGAGCATCGCGTTGTGGTCGGCGAAGGGGACGTGGGTCAGGATTTCAGCGTTGTTATCGACGTCGAACGCCGCCCAGCCGCCGTCGCGGCCTTGCATGGCGACGAGCCAAGCGAGCCCGCGGTCGCGGGCCTCCACGTATTCGGGTGCGTCGCCCAGGCCGGCCTGATCGAGGGCGAGCAGGACCTTGGCCGTGTCGTCGCAGTCCGGGTAGAACTCATTGGCAAACTCGAAGTACCAGCCGCCCGGCTGAACGCCCGGCCGCTTCACCGTCCAATCGCCGGCCTTGCGCACTTCTTTCGAGAGCAGCCAGCGGCCGCCCGCCCGCAGCGACCGCCGTACGTCGTTGGACGGCTGCGGGTTGGCGCGGCCAAGCGCGAAAACACTGATCGCCGTGTCCCAAACCGGCGAGTGGCACGGCTGCAGGCGCAACGTATCTTTGTCTTCGATGATGAGCGCCTCGAAGCGTTCGATTTCGCGGCGCAGCAGCGGGTCGCCGGGTCCGTATCCCATCTCCGTCAGCGCCATGATCGAGTTCATCATGGCGGGGAAGATCGCGGCCAAGCCGTCGGAATCCTCCAGCCGCTCCAGCATCCAGTTCTGCGCCGCCTCAATCGCTCGGGCACGCACCGAATTTACGCCGAAGCGCTCCCAAACCTTCAACGACTTGTCGGCCCAGAAGAAGAAGGTCTTCCAACTCACCAGCCGCGGCTTGGGCGGGACCGCGCCGGACTGAATCTCGGCGACGGAGAATCCGGCGGGCGCTTGCCGCGCCGCCTTCTTCGCATTCAAGATCGCGAGCGGAGCGAGGATGGCGCGGCTCCAGGATGAGATTTCGTAGACGCTGATGCGATCGGTCGTCCCGAGCAGAAAGACTTCCGGCGGAATCGAAGGCGTCTTTTCACGATCGAAGAGACCGAAAAAGCTCAGGTAGATTTTCGTGTAGCTGTTCGTCGCTTCGATGCCGCCGAGCTCGAGGATGCGGCGGCGCGCCCGCTCGAGCGCTTGCTCGGCCTCCGGCAGCTCCACGAGCTTCAACGCGACATAGGCCTTCACGGAGGCCGAGACATTGTCGGGCCCGCCGTGATAGATGTTCCAGCCGCCGGTCACGCTTTGGCGTTCGAGAACATAGCGGGCGGCTTTCTCGATGCGATTCCGCGACGGCGGCCGCCAGGCCCCGTCGGAATCCGGCGCGTGGAGCCAGAGCTGCAGGAGGATGTAGTCCGACTCGAGCGTCGTGTCCGCCTCGAGCTCGCCGACCCAATATCCTTCGTCTTTCTGCGCGGCCAGCAGCCAATCGCTGGCGCGATCCGCGCACTCTTCCACACGCTCGTGACGAGTACCTTGCGAGAGTGTCGCAACGGCCGCCGAATGGATGCCCCGATTGAAGCGCGTCATAGGTTCGCGATTTGCGTCAGTCGATGCCGATGAGCCGCCAGCTCCTTGGGGAGGGGAAACTTCACGTTCTCTTCGATGACTTCAACTTCTTGGACGTCGCAAAATTCGAATCGTGTGCAGAGACGTTCGACGACTCGCTGCACCAGCACTTCCGGCGCCGAAGCTCCAGCCGTGATCACGACTCGTTCGACGCCATCGAGCCATTCCTCCCGAATGTCGCCTTCGTTGTCGATCAGGTATCCCGGGACGCCCAGATTGCCGCCCACCTCGACCAGCCGCTTGGAGTTCGAGCTGTTCTGTGAGCCGACGACCAGCAGCAGATCGCATTCGGGGACGCGCCGCTTCACGGCTTGCTGCCGATTCTCAGTGGCGTAGCAGATGTCCTGCGCGGGAGGACCTTGGATCTTAGGGAAGCGCTGCTGGAGCACCCGGATGATTTGGCCGGCTTCATCGAGGCTCAGCGTCGTCTGGGTCAGGTAGTAGAGATTTTCAGGATCCGGGGGGGACACCGTGCGGGCCTCGTCGACCGAGGAGATCACGATGGTCTGCGCCGGCGCCTCGCCGCTCGTACCGATCACCTCTTCATGGTCGCGGTGACCGATCAGCAGAATCGCGCCGCCTCGCTTGGCGAACTTGACCGCTTCGACATGCACCTTGGTGACGAGGGGACACGTCGCGTCGATAACCTTCAAGCCGCGCTCGAGCGCCTGCGAGCGCACCTCGGGCGCGACGCCGTGGGCGCTGTAGATGACCCTCGCGTTCGAGGGAACCTCGTCGAGCTCTTGGACGAAAACGGCGCCGCGGCCGGCGAGATCTTCCACGACATGGCGGTTATGGACGATCTCGCGCCGGACATAGATTGGAGGTCCGTAGGTCTCGAGCGCCAGCTCGACGATGTCGATCGCACGGACGACGCCCGCGCAGAACCCGCGGGGTTTCAGAAGGTATACGGTCTTGACTTCGCCCGTACTTCGAGCCGCAGGATCCGACATGATAAATCGTCTAGGAGTCCGCCGAACGGTCGCCGCTCTTCCAAAAGAACCGCCCTTAATCGGAGTATAACAAGGCGCACGAACCGATACTTTTAACTAAACATCGAGGTTCGTCACCGCCCGTCAGAGGATGCGTCCTTGGCTGTCCAGACTGAGGCGTCGTCCCCGCCAATCGACTGTTTTTGACGTGAAGCTCGCCAGGTACACGACGAGGCTCCAGCAATCGAGCAAGGGCGTCAGCCAGGCTCGAGTCCAACTCCCGGAGCGCAAGGCGAGGCCGGCGACCGCTGTGGCCGCGCCGAGCCGCGTTACGAGGCACAGGGCCGCCAGCGGGGTCCACGCCGGAGCCGCCGCGGCCAGGCAAATCGCCCAGACGCCGCCGAAGGTCACGATCAGCCCCGCGTGACCGCCCGGTCGGGAGGCGCGAATGGTCCGCGACCATCGCAGATGCCGCCTCCAAACATCGCCCCAACTCGCGTCTCTCATAGCCGTTTCGACCGCCATTCGCGAGATCAGAACTTGCTTTCCCGCCGCTGCGATACGCGCGCCGACCTGGTAGTCGTCCGCCAAATACGGGCGGATGGCCTCGAAACCGCCGATTGCGGCCAAATCGTCCGTCCTAAGCGCGAGAGTCGCGCCCAGTCCGAAGCGCACCCCCTGTAACGCCCGCGCGAGCAACACTTGGCCAGGGAACTCGGCCGTCACCCAAAGGCGGTCGACCGCCGCGGCCGCCCCTCTGCCGGACTCCGCCCCGTAAAGGCACGTAACGAGACCGACGCCCGGGGCCCGGAGCTCGCTCCAAAGCGTTCGCAGGTAGTCGCGCGGAACGCGAATATCCGCATCGCTCAAAACGAGCACATCGTGTTTCGCGACCGCCGCGAGACGCTCCAGAACCGCGACCTTCGGATTGCCCCGTTGCGCTATTCCCGTCGCAGAGAAAGAGATGCGCTTGTCGGGAAACTCCCGAGCGAGCCGTTGCACGACTTCGCGGGCCGGATCGTCGGCGTCAGCGGCGCCGCAGACCATCTCATAGTCGGGATACTCCTGGCGCAGGTGCGACAACAAGTTGTCGTAAAGCTGGGGATCGGCGCCGCAAAGCGGTTTGAGAATGGAGACCGGCGGGAATTCGTCCGGCTCATGCCACCGCATCTGTGCACGGTACTCGAAGACCGCCCAGATGACAGCCAGGGAATACAGCAGCGACGCGACCGCCAGGCCGGCGAAAAGCCAGACCGCGACATCCCACATCATGCGCTCATCCGACGAATCTCAATCCCCGATCAGCGCTACGCCCAACGCGACGAAAGCGACCCCGGCCCAGCGCCTGGGCGTCACCCGCTCGTGCAGCAGGGCCTGCGCCAACACCGTCTCGACGACGTAGCCCGCGGCCGTCGCCGGGACGGCGAAGCTCACATCCTCGATCGACAATAGCGCCATGAAACCGAAAAACGACACAGCGTAGCCCGTGATCGACGCCCACATCAACGGACTTGTCAGCGCGCCCGCGGCCAGCGTCCGCCAGTTCGAGCCGTCGAGACGCCGCATCGCCGCCGCTTTCAGCAGGTCGCCGGCGACCGTGCCGAGAATGACCAGGGCCAGCAGGAAGACGGTCACCGGTCGCTCCTTTCGTCAAAAGTCGAAACCGGAGTCGATCCGGCGAGGGCGACGCCCGCAGTGATCGCAACCGTTCCGACCCAGCGCAACGTGGAGATCCGCTCGCCCAGCACGAGCCAGCTCAGAACCGCGACGAGCACGTATCCGATCGAGGTGACGAGCAGGACGTAGCTCAGGTCCGCCGAATGGAGCACAGCCGCGTGCGCGACGAAGAAAATCAGCAGCAGCGCCACGCCGCTCAGCACCCAGGGATTGGCCATTGCGCCGAGCCCCGAGGCGACCAGATCCAGCGGCGAGTAGGAGGCGATGTCGCCGACCTCGCGCATCCCGCGCCCAAGCAAGATATTCCCCACAGCATTGGCGACGACGACTAACGCCAGCAGAACCCACGTCTTCATCGTGCTGGCCGAGCCAGCGCCGGTCTTGGTCGTCACAGTAAGCGGTCCACTGCTCACCGGTCACGGCTCACGACTACGCCGCGCGCCGTTCCTTGATGTAGCGCTTCCGCTTCGAGCGCAGCTGTAGAAACTCGCGGGCTTCCTTGTAGAGCCGCTTGCGCTCGCGGCCGTCGAAGATCGCCTTGCGCATGATGCGCCAAGCCGCCTTGGGCCGGAAATAGTACTCGTCGTAGAAGCGCTCGACCCACTCCATGATCTCGGCTTGGTCGAGGTCGTCGCCGTACTGGATGTTCGGCAACTGGTGCCCGCTCTCGTCGGTCATGCGGTCGAGCGTGATCATGTTGTTCTGCGTAACGTAATCGTAGAACTCGGTGCCCGGATACGGATGCGCCACCGACACCTGGATCGTCTCGGTGTTGAGCGTCTTCGCAAAGTTCATCGAGCGCCGAATCGTCTCCCGCGTCTCGCCAGGCAGCCCGACGATGAAGTCCGCGTGGACCGTCAGCCCGACCTTGTGCGCGTCCTCGGTGAACTTCAAGGCGCGCTCAACCGTCGCGCCCTTCTTGATGTTCTTGAGAATCTGCGGATCGCCCGACTCGTAGCCCACGATCAGCAGGCGGCAGCCGGCGTCTTTCATCGCCTTCAACGTTTCGTAGTCGACGTTCACTCGCGAGGTGCACGACCAGGTGAAATTGAGCGGCCCGAGCTTCTCGCACAGCTCGATCACGCGCGATTTGCGGATGTTGAAGGTGTCGTCGTCGAAGAAGATCTCCTCGAGCTCGCTGAAATTTTCGAGCGCCCACTTGGCTTCGCCCGCCACGTCGTCGGCCGAGCGCGTGCGCCAGCGGTGTCCCGACAGGGTCTGCGGCCAGAGGCAAAACGTGCACAGCGCCGGGCAGCCGCGCTCGGTGTAGAACGACAAGTAGGGGTTCTTCAGGAACGGCACGTTGTAGCGCGTGATGTCGAGGTCGCGCTTGTAGACCTTCGTCACCCACGGCAGCGCGTCGAGATCCTCGATCTGCGGCGAGTCCGGATTGTGGCGGATGGTTCCGTCGGCGCCGCGGAAGCTCGCCCCGGGCAACTCCTCGAACGGCTTGCCGTTAGCGAAGTCGACCGTCTGGTGGTCGAATTCCTTGCGGATGATGAAGTCGATCGAGTCGCCCTCGAGCAGGCTCTGGTCGGGCAGCGCCGTGACGTGCGGTCCGACGAAGCAGACTGTGAGCCCGGGATTGACCTCCTTCATGGCGCGCGCCAGGCGCACGTCGTTGTCGAATCCCGGCGTCGAGGTGAACAGCACCAGGAACTCGAAATCGTCGGCCATGGCGATAGTCTGGGTCGGCGAAATGTGGTGCGGCGGGGCGTCGACGACCTTCGAGTCGGCCAACATGCCGGCCGGATAACACAGCCAGATCGGGTACCAGTAGGACTCGATCTCGCGCGTCGCGGGCCAGCGTGAGCTCGCTCCGCCGTCAAAGCCTTCGAACGATGGGGGATTCAAAAACAGAGTTCGTCGCGGCATAGGGGGTCCTATTTGCGAGCATACCAAAAGGTCTGTTCCGTCTATGCGGCGAAACTAGAGCCCGGCGGCCAAGACGGCTTTGCGCAGCTCTTCTCGCGTTCGGGTCCCCTGCATGTAGGCCGCGATTCGGCCTCGGCGGTCCACCACGATGAACGTCGGAATCGCGTGAATCTGATACAACGCCGCCGCCCGCATGCCTCCGTCGATGAGCGACGGAAACGTGAACCCGTTTTGATCAAGATAAGCTTGGGCGCGCTCACGCGGCTCCGAGCTCACGCCGAAAACCGCAAGCCCCCGCTCGCCGAGCTCTTCGTAAAGCGCTTGGACGTGCGGCATGTCGTAACGGCACGGCGCGCACCAGGTCGCCCAGAAATCGAGCAGGACGACCTTGCCTCGCAGCTGCGAAAGCTGCACGCTGTCGCCTACGATCCGTTCCAGCGTGAAATCCGGCGCTTCCGCGTCGACTTTCCCTAAATCCGCCGCGGCCCCGTCACGGAACGATTCCACCCTCTTCGCCCCCGGAGGCGGGGTAAAGACGAACAGCGCTTCGTCAAGAGGCTCGTCGGCTTTCGCGGTCTGGAACGAAATCTCCTGCGTGACGATGACATGTTGCGTCGAGTTCGGCTGCAACATCGAAGCCACCGAATGTTCGCGCAGGATCAGCCCCGAGTCTTTCGAAATCCAATAGGTCCGCTCGATGTGCCCGTCCCGCATGCCCTGCGGGGGGTTGTAGACCGCCTTCACTCGTTGGCAAGCGATCGATCCGTCCTGGGTTTCGACCGTTTCGTCGCCCTCGACCGACGCCTGCAGCAAGCGACTCGTGACGCTGCGGTAGCGATCGATGAAGCGGCTTGTCATGGCGGCGAAATCCGGAGCGGACCCCGCGGCGCCGAAGGTGACCTTCCCCTCCGGGAGTTTCGAATACTTCTGCAGCAGAGGCATGTAGGCCCAGGCGTCCACGCCGTTTGAGACGAGCGACGAGCTGTTGACTCGGTCATCGAACTCGACGCGAAAGCGACCTGCATGGTCTCGGGCGGTCACGATCGTCGTGAACGTGTCGCGCTTCTGATCCCCGGCCTCTGTGGTGGTTTGCTCTGAAGCGATGAAGTAGAAATCTTTCGCCTGGCCGTATTTGTCCGCCGTGTCGCCGAGAATCGTTTCGGCGTCGAGGGAATGGGCGGCAGGCGCTTGAGCGGGAGCCGCGACTTGCAGGGACGCAAGCAACAGAGCGACGAAAGCGGGACGAAACAGATGCATCGGGAAATCTCAGAAAAAAGCTTGTCGGCCTATAAGCCGGTTTCTGTAACCGCCGGCCGAAGCCGACGGCGGCGATCATTCATCTAGGACCGGCGTTTCCGCCGGCCTCCAGCAACCTACCCGGGACTCGAACGCGGCGGGCCGCCGCATCGCCCCCTATTTGGTCTTGCTCCACGCGGGGTTTGACCTGCCGTTACGGTCGCCCGCAACGCGGTGCGCTCTTGCCGCACCATTTCACCCTTACCGCGGCAAGCCGCGGCGGTATATTTTCTGTGCCACTTTCCGTGAACGGCCCTTTGAGAGCCGCCCCCCGGCCGTTAGCCGGCGCGCCGCCCTATGGAGACCGGACTTTCCTCCCCGTCTCAAAGACGCGGCGATCGCCCAGCCGACAAACTTCACTCGTCATTGTAATGAAGTTCGATCCGCGCTCGGCGGAGGAGCAAGCACGGTGACGTTATGCTGAAGGGCGGATCATGCGATCATCCAGCGCCGCGATTGTTTTCCTCGCCCTGCTGTCGGCGTGCGTATCGGCGGTTGCGCAAGACGCGGCCCCGCAGAAAGCGCCTCCTGCTCCCGAGCAGATCAAGGCGCACAACTTCGTCAACGATTTCGCAGGCGTTCTGAGCCCTCAAACCGAGTCTGCGCTCAACGCCCTGGGCCGTGAAATCCAGCAGAAAACCAAGGCCGAAGTCGCCGTCGCGATCGTTCGCAGCATCGGCGACGAGACCGTAGAAGGCTATTCTGTGCGCCTGGCCCAGCAGTGGGGCGTGGGCGGCGCCGACGACCGCGGCGCGCTGCTGTTGCTGGCGACCGACGACCGCAAGCTGCGCCTGGAAGTGGGGTACGGCCTCGAGCCGATTCTGCCCGACGGCCGCTCCGGCGCGATCCTCGATGAAATGACGCCGTTCCTGCGCCAAGGCGATTACGACGGCGCCGTGCGTATCGGCTACCTCGGCGTCGCTCAGGTTATCGCCGCCGATGCGGGCGTCAAGCTGACCGGCGGCGTTCCGGCGCCTCGGCGCACCCGGCGGCCCGGAGGTTTCGGCCCCTGGATACCCCTCTTCATCATTTTGCTCATCCTGCTGAGTCGCGGCGGGCGGCGCGGCGGCGGCGGCGCGCTCCTGACAGCGTGGATGTTAGGCTCGATGGGTCGTCGCGGCGGCTTCGGCGGCGGAGGATTCGGCGGGGGCGGCTTTGGCGGGGGAGGCGGTTTCGGCGGCTTCGGCGGCGGAGGATTCGGCGGGGGCGGCGCGTCCCGCGGTTGGTGAATATGGATCGCGATTCTCTGCTCCAGCAACTTGTCGAACGCCTTCAGGCCGCGCTCGGCGACCGGCTCGTCAGCGTCGTGCTGTTTGGTTCGGCGGCGTCGGGCGACGCCGATGACGCTTCGGACCTCAATATCCTCTGCGTCATCGAAACGATCGGTCGTCAACAGCTCGAGAGCGTCCATCCCGCCGTCGCTTGGTGGCTCAAAAAGAAGCAGCCCGCGCCGGTTTTCCTTTCTCGCGAAGAGCTCGTCCGGGCGCGCGACGCGTTTTCGATCGAATTGTTCGACATTCGGCGGGCGTACCGCATGTTGGCCGGCGAAGATGTCGTCGAAGGCATTCGCATCGAGCCTTCCCAGCATCGCTTTCAAGTCGAGCATGAGCTGCGGGCGCGGCTGGTTCGGCTTCGCGCGAGCTACTTGATGGTGCAGAAGGATCGCTCCGAGATCGTGCGCTTGCTCTGCGACTCGCTGCCGACATTCGCGACGCTTTTGCGTCATGCTGTGGTATTGGCGGGCGGTGAGGCGAAGATGAAAAAACGCGAGGCCTTCAAGGCCGCGGGAGAACATTTGGGCCTCGACCCCGCGCCGTTCGAAAGCGTCATGGCGTGTCGCGAAGGGATGCGTCTCGCGGACGGGGAAATACGCAATCTGTTCGACGCCTACTTGGGCGAAATTGACAAAGCCGCTCGCTTCGTCGACCAGCTCGACAAAGAGAGCGCAGGAGGCGCGGCATCATGAAAAAGGGTCTGCTCATCGTCGCCGCTCTGGCAGGGCTGTTGGTTCTCGGCGCCATGGGGTTCGGCGGGTTCTACGTCAATCGCCGCAACACGATGGTGCAGCAGAAAGAAGCCATCGCAGCGGCCTGGGCGCAGGTGGATACCGTCATCCAGCGCCGCGCGGACTTAATCCCCAACCTCGTCGAAACCGTCCGCGGATACGCGAACCAGGAACGGGAAGTGTTCACCAACGTCGCCGAGGCGCGCGCCAAGCTCGCCGGATCGACCACGCCCGCGCAGACGATCGCCGCGAACGATCAGCTCTCCGGCGCCCTCTCTCGCTTGTTGGTGATCGTCGAGCGCTATCCCGAGCTGAAGTCGAACGAGAATTTCATCCGGCTGCAGGACGAGCTCGCCGGCACCGAAAATCGCATCGCGGTCGAACGCCGTCGCTACAACCAGACCGTCCAGGACTACAACACCTACATTCAGTTGTTTCCGAACAACCTCGTCGCCGGCATGAGCGGATTCACACGCGAAGAAGCCTACTTCAGAACCAGCGAAGAGGCTCGCCAAGCCCCGCCCGCCGTCAATTTCAGCCGCGACGAGGCCGCGCCCGCGCCCGCGCAGTAGCGGTCTTAAGAAAGCGGCTTGATCGAATCCACCAACGCATGGAAGGCTTTCTCGGCGGCAGCCACCGTCTTCGCCGGGCCTGTCATTTTGAAGAAAATCGGCGCGTGGGGACCTTCCGCAATCGCCGCCAGCATGCGGTAGCCGGGCTTTGGCGTGGCTTGCGGAGCCATTGGCGCGGGTTTGAACAAATACGTGCCTTCGAGGTCGAGCAGCGTCACTGCGATCCCGTTTACGGTTTTTTGCGAGCGCTTGGCGTCGGCGTCGGCCGGTCCGCCTCCCGGCGCCTGAAACTGCTTGATCCAGCGCTCCAAGTTGGCATCGACGGACCCGCCTTGCCCAGGGCCGAAGTAGTAGACCGCCAGCTCGCCGGGTTCGGCGCCGCCGGCGCCCGGCACCGTGTAGTTCGCCGCTCGCATCGGCCGCGCCTGATTGGCCCAGTCGGCGGGAGCTGTCCAACTGATTCCCCCCGCCTGCTCGGCGAGGACCGGAGCGGCGACAAGAGCCGCCAGGAGCAAAGTTTGTGCGAAGCGTCGTCGATTCATGGCGGCCTGGGAGGTCAGTATAGCGACAGTAGTTCTCCTAGCAGCCTAATCCCTGTTTTGCGTGGTATTCTGATCCCTTCTCGCTGTGGATTCTTGCGTGCATTCCGGCCTACGCTGGCTTCTTTTCTCCGGTATTCAAAACGAAACGGGAGCGGTCTTCGCCGAGTATGAGACGCTGACCCGCTCCTATTCGCGGGTGTCGACCGAGGCCGCCGCTTGGTACGTGCTCGCTGTCATCGGCATCGAAGGCGATCCCGACGGATCACGCCGCGGGGCCGCGTCGAAAACAGGGAAGTTCCTGATGGAGCGAGCCTTCGATCTGCGCGCCGACCTGTTCGTGGCGGATCCCACCGTCGAAGAGCGGCACGCGGAATTTTTCGGCTGCGGCATCCTGTTGAGGGCGTTGCTGGCTCTGCATCGAGCGACCGGCGATCGCGCCTACCTCGACTGCGCTGATCGCTGCGGACGTTCGATGCACTTGCGCTTGGCCCGCGTCGACGGTTCCTTCTTCCCCCAATATGACGTCGCGACGCAACAGCCGCGCGGCCACGAGGCTTCGATCAGCCAGCTCAAGATCGCCTCTTCCTTTCTCGAGTTGGGCGAGGACGCCGGCCTTGGTGAGTTGACGACCGCCGCCGCCGATCTGCTGACCTGGGCGTTGAGTCGCCACGAAAGTTTCGTATCCGAATTGCACGATTCCCGGGACCGCGCGAGCGCGCTCCGCGAGTACGCTTTCTTCCTCGAAGGCCTGTTGCCCTTCCTGCTCGAGAGGTCGGAGTCGGGCGTGGCCCTGCAGGCGGGCTTGCTCGACCTCGAGAAAGGCCTCGAAAGCTTCGATGACGCGACGCGCCCGCCCGGCGTCGTGGCGCAACTGCTGCGCCTGCGTTTGTTCGCGGAAATTTCCGGCGTCAGCGAGCTCGACCGCGGCCGGGCGGAGCGAGAAGCCGCCTCCCTCGCCGAGTACCAAATGCAGTCGCCCGACCCGCGGCTCGACGGCGCCTTCGCGCCGCGTCAGGATGCGTTGGAGAGCGGGCCGTTGCTGGCGCCCCAGCCCACGATCGCGGCCATGCAGGCTCTCGAGTTCTGGGACACTCTCGAGCACTCGGGCTTCCGCAAGAGCTGGCGCGACTTGATCTAAGGGCTTGGGGAGTGGGCGGCCTTTCCGACGAGCGCTTTCACGGCGTCGGCGGCCAACACGGCCGCATGCTTCGATTCGTTCGGCAACCCGTGCACCGCCGCCTCGATCTCCTTCGCGGACAACCGACCCGCCTCATCGACGGTCTTTCCGATCAGCAATTCGGTCAAAGCCGAGCCCACCGCGATCGAGGCCGTGCAGCCGCGCGTTTGATAGCGCGCATCGCGAATCGTGCCGGCGACGATCTCAGCCGACAACGCCAAAATGTCGCCGCAAATCGGATTCTCCACACGCACCTTGATAGCGGGTGGACCCAACTCTCCGACGTTGCGCGGGTGTTCGAAGTGGTCGAGCAGTTCCGGGTTGAACATCGCTTTTCGGTGATTCTATTCGCCGACGATGCGTCGAATGGCATCGATCGCCCGCTCGCAGTCCGCGCGATCGACGTCGAGGTGCGTCAACATGCGAACGCGCTTGTACACGCCGCTCGCCAGTATTCCTTGGGCCTTGAGTCGTTCGCGCAGCGCGTCTTCAGACAGACCCGGGCGCGTGACGCGGAAAAACACGATGTTTGTGGCGATTCGAGGCGGGTCGACCTCGATACCGTCCACCTTGCTCAGCTCGCAGCCCAGGTAAGCCGCATCCGCATTTGCCATCGGCAGCGTCGCAGGCGACTGCTCGAGCGCCACCAAGCAGGCAGCCGCGAGAACGCCGGCCTGACGCATTCCGCCGCCCAACCCCTTGCGGGCGAGCCGCGCGCGCTCAATGAACGCCGCATCGCCGACGAGCACCGAACCGACCGGCGCTCCCAGACCTTTCGACAAGCAGAACGTCACTGAATCGACCGGGGCCGCGATCTGTTTGACTGAACATCCCAGAGCTGCGGCGGCGTTGAACACTCGCGCTCCGTCCATATGCACGCTGACGCCGGCGTCTTTCGCACGATCGCCGATCTCGCGTAGCAGCTCCAGCGGATAAACCACGCCGCCGGCCATGTTATGCGTGTTCTCGAGCGCGATCAGGCTCGTACCCCGGTAATGGTCGCTGGGTTTGCGCAGCCGCGGCTCGATGTCGTCCCAGCGCAACAAGCCGTCCTTGGTCGCGACCGATCGCAGCAGGCAGCCGGAAAACTGCGCCGCCATGCCCATCTCGTAAAGCACGATGTGAGAGCGGTCGTCGCAGATGATTTCTTCGCCCGCGCTGGTATGAGCCGCGATGGCCGCTTGGTTGCCCATCGTGCCCGACGGCAGATAAACGGCGGCCTGCTTGCCGAACGTCTCGGCGCACTGCTCTTCCAAACGATTGACGGTCGGATCCTCTCCGTAAACGTCATCACCCACCTCGGCCGCCGCCATGGCGTCGCGCATGGCTTGGCTCGGGCGAGTTACGGTGTCGCTGCGGAAATCGGCGGTCTTGTTCATGAGCGGCTAGGCGAAGAGCAGTTGCTCCAAAGCTTCATTTGAATAGAGCACGCCTTCATCGCTGAAGCGTACCCGACCCTGCTCCGGCTGTTCAATCCAGCCGCGGCGCGTCAGATCGGCCAGCGACGCCTCGAGCGCGCCCAACTGCGAGCGCCGAAAGCGTGACGCCCGCGCGCGTACGCAGGCCCGTCATCAGGCGATCCTCCAGGCGGCGCTTGTCGTCAATCGTCTCGCTGTAACAGCGCAGCGGCTCGCCGCATTCGCTCGCCGCGGCATAGGCGTCGACATCACGCAGGTTGCCCCAGCGCTCGAGGCCGTCGTATGAGTGCGCGTCGGCCCCGAACCCCAGGTACGGCGCGTCGGTCCAATACTTCAAGTTGTGCAGCGATTCCTGCCCCGGTTCGGCGAAATTCGAAATCTCGTAGCGTTCGATGCCGAGCGCGGCCAGCCGCTCGACGGCATACAAGTACGAGTCGGCGATCTGGTCTTCGCTTGGCGTCAAAGCCGCGCCGTAGCGCGACCCGCCGGCCCGAATCTCGGCGCCCAGCCGGCTTTCGTCATCGGCTTCCAGCATGTAAACCGACACATGCCGCACGCCGAGCCGCTCGACCCAGTCGAACTCCGCAACCCAAGTCTCAGGCGTTTGACGAGCCAGACCCGCGATCAAATCGACGTTGATGCGCTCGATGCCGGCTTCGCGCAGCGCCGCGACCTCCGCCGCGACGGTCTCAGCCGTATGCGTGCGACCCGAGGCGCGAGCCGTTGCGGTATCGAACGACTGCACGCCGAGGCTGACGCGGTCGATCCCCGCCTGCGCCCAAGCGCGCGCTAGCTCCGCAGTCACGTCGCCGGGCGCGGCCTCGATCGTGGCCTCCCGCCACGCCGTCGGGGGCAACAGCGCTTGCAGCGCCCCCAACTCGTCAGGCGCGAGCAAACTGGGAGTTCCTCCTCCGAAATACAGCGTCTCCGGAGGCGAAGAAAACTCCGCGGACCGCAACTCCCGCTCGAGTGCTCGCAGGTAGCGCGCGCGTAACTCCGGCCCAAAGACTCCCGAAGCGAAATTGCAGTAGGTGCACTTCCGCCGGCAGAAAGGAAACGAGATGTAGACGCCGACCATGCGGACTCCGCCCTCAGGATATCAGCCCGCCCAGAGCGCAACCGACCATTTGGTATCCTGAGGCTGGCCTCGCTTTTTGCGCCCTGGCTCAGCGTGTTTTTCGTTCGCAAAAGCGGCTGAGGCGGAGAAGAGGGGCGCGTGAATCGCCACAGTCGAGCGGCATGAACGTCGTCTGTATTCGCCATACGGATCTGCCTGGTTCCACTTCGCTGTTCGGCGATCTGGTGTACCGCTTCGACCGCGTCAGTCAGTTCTATGCGTACCCTCCGCGACTCGATGAAGCGGCAAACGCCGCCGCCTCGATCGAGTATCCCGCTGAACGCCGGGCCGCGCTCGTCGCAGCCCTGGCCGCGCAGAATGCCGGCGCCGGCGCGGCCGCCGACGAGCACCTCGAGCTCCTGAAATCTCCCGAAACCGTCGTCGTCGCCACAGGCCAGCAAGTCGGCCTTTTCGGCGGTCCGATTTTCTCGATCTATAAGGCTCTGACGGCCGCAAAATACGCCGCCGAGCTTCGCGGCCGCGGACAGCCCGCCGTCGCGGTCTTCTGGCTCGCCACCGAGGATCACGATCTCGAAGAGATCGACCACGCCTGGGTCTTCAACGGCCGGCTCGAAGCTCATCGCGTCGCCGCCATCGCCGAATCGCAGGCCGGCCGTCCCGTCGGCGAGGTCGCCATGTCGGACGATCCCGCCGCTTCCCTCGCGGACCTGCTGGTCGGGCTTCCCGAGAGTCAGGCGGTCGCTGAGAAGGTACGGCGTTTCTACCGCTCCGGCGCCCGATTCGGACAAGCCTTTCGCGACTTCATCCGCGACCTTCTCGCTCCCTACGGCCTGATCACGCTCGATCCGATGGATCCAGCGATCCGTCGCCTCGCGGCGCCGTTTCTCGCGAAGGCCGTCGAAGCGGGCCCCGAGCTGATCGACTCTTTGCTCGAACGGGGGGAGAACTGGAAGGCGCCGGATATCACCAGCAAGTCAAGGTCGACCGCGAGACGTCTCTGCTGTTTCGCTTCAAGGACGGTCGCCGCATGCCGCTCAAGCGCCAAGGAGCGAGCTTCAGCGGCGCAGGCGAGACCTGGACCCAGGACGAGCTCGCCGGCCGGATCGTCGAACGTCCCGAAGAATTCTCGCCCAACGCGCTGCTGCGTCCCGTGACGCAAGACTACTTGATGCCGACGGCGGTCTTCATCGGAGGCCCCGCCGAACTCGGTTATCTAGCGCAATCGGCCGTGCTTTACGACCGTCTGTTGGGACGTCGCCCCGTGATGATGCCTCGCGCCGGTTTCACGCTGCTTGACGATCGCGCGATGAAGCTGCTCGTGCGCTACCGGCTGAGCATCCCGGACTGCTTTGCGCCTTTCGATGAATTCAAACAGCGCGTCGCCGAGGCGATGACGCCTGCGGAGCTGCGCGGCCGTTTTGAAGCTGAAGAGAAGGCTGTCGGCGCCGCCTTGGAGCGACTGCATGAATCGCTCAGCCGTTTCGACCCGACTCTCGGAGAGGCATTCGAGCGGTCACGCCGAAAGATCGCCTATCAGCTCGCGAAGATCGAAGGGAAAGCGGCGCGCGAAAGCATGCGGCGCACCGAGCGCGGCGCGCGCGACGCCGCGGAGCTCGCCGAGCTCATCTTTCCGCACAGGACACTGCAAGAGCGTCGCTACTCGGTTTTGCCGTTTCTTGCCCGCTACGGCGAACGACTGATTCCCGACATCTACGACGCCATCAAATCCGAGTGCCTCGATCATCAGGTCTTGGCGCTCTGACGCTCGCCTCGCTTACAATCGACCCGCTCCCCCAATGGCGGCGCCGGGGAACAGCGGCAAGCCCGGTTACGTATCTTCGGGCAGAGGTTATTCGAGTTTGCCTTTTTGCACCAACTGCGGCAACCAAGTCGGCGATCGCGATTGCTTCTGCCGGCGCTGCGGCAAACCTCAGCCCGGAGCGGCGGGAGCCTCGTCCGCATCCTCCGCCGCGGGCGGCTTGAGCCCGAACGGGGCCTCGATCCTCTGCTACATCCCTTGGTTCGGTTGGATCGCAGCCGTCTACGTCCTGATGGCCGAGCGCTTCCGCGGCAATCGCACGACGCGTTTCCATGCCTATCAGGGTCTCTACTTGTTCGTCGGCTGGATGCTGGTGCACTGGGTGATCGGCATCTGGCTGAAGCTGATCTTCGGTCACCGCTTCCCGTTTGAAGGCCTTTTCGAGCTGGGAATGCTTGGCCTCTGGATCTTCATGCTGGTCAAGACCAGCACCGGTGAACGCTTTTCGCTGCCGATCGTCGGGGAGTTGGCCGAGCGCTCGCTCTAGGCTGCGTCAACTCGCCAGCCCGTCGAGCGCTTGCTCCACTTCCGCCTTGGCCGCGGGGCCCAGCGGCGTAAGCGGCAACCTTGGCGAGCCTCCGTACATCCCTCGGAGGTCCATCGCGTACTTGAGCGCCGCAAGGCCATGCCGCTCAATAACGTCCACGGCCTGCGACAAGCGGCGCTCCAGCTCCTCGGCCGCTTCATGCTCGCGTGTCCGCACGGCCTCCGCGATCGACAGTAGAAGAAAAGGCAACACGTTGGCCAGCGGCGGCGCCGCCGCCTGGGCGGAACCCTTCAAGGAGCGCGCCAGACCGCGCTCTCCGGACGCCAATACGGGGAACCCCTGGGGCAGGGCTTGGCGCCAAGTCTCGAACGCCTCGCCCGCCGCGTCGCAGCAGATCGCCTCCACATTGGGATGCTCAGTCGCCTTCGCCAGCGCCGCTCGCACAGCCGGATCCCCGACCGTCTCGGCGATCACGACCGGCAAGCTGGATTGATCGGCGACCGACTCGTAGTACAACTTGGCGGAACCGGCCCCACGCGGGGCTGAAATCCAAACGGCGTCGCAACCGTCCGCGGCCGCGGCGCTCGCCAACTCGACGGTTTCCTTGACGCTCCCGGCCGCGACCCCGGCCAACACCATCTTGCCCGCGGCCGCCGCTTGCCGCACTTCGCGCCAAAGATCCCGCCGTTCAGAGGAGCAAAGCGACTCGCGCTCGCCCACATCGGCCGCTACGACATAGCCCCCGACGGCGGTCAGATTCAAGCGCGCGACATTGTGCCGCACCTTCGTTCGATACAGTTGTTCACGATGGTCGAACGGCGTCGCGAGGGGGCAGAAAATACCCTGAAACTTCAGCATGGGGAAGCCAATATTGTAGCTTCACACGGCTGTGTTCTCGATGACTCTCCGCCGGCTCGGAGGCCGGTAGGTAGGTAAGACGTTCTTGCGCGCCTCGAAGCCCCAAATGCCGTTCCGCCCGTTTTCTTTCGCCACGTACATCGCCTGGTCGGCTCGCTCGACGGCGTCGGACCAGTCCGAGCCCTCGCCGCAGTTTTCCGGATAGCTTGCCACGCCGCAGCTTACCGTCACCCGCAACGGCTCCGGCAGCCCCTTGACGGCGACGCCATGCGCAGCGACGTCGCGGCGCAACCGTTCGGCTATCGCCAAGCCCGCGGCGCGGTCCTGATCCTCCAGCAGCAGCACGATTTCTTCGCCGCCGTAGCGGAAGGGCTGATCCTCGCGCCTCACCGCTCGCTCGATCACGCGGGCGACGTTCTTCAAGACGTCATCGCCGGCGCGGTGCCCGTAGGTGTCGTTGACTTTCTTGAAGCGGTCGATGTCGCACATGATGACCGCATAAGGCGCACCCCTGCGGAGCGCGCGTCGGTGGATCTCCGTTACCCGCTCTTCGAACGCGCGGCGATTTCCGATGCCCATCAGCGCGTCGACGCGCGAACGCTTCGCGAGGTCCTCGTTCTCCTCCAGCAGCCGAACGTTCGCTTCGCGCAGCTCGCGCTCCAGGGTAACGATGCGTTGCCCAACCAGCAGCCGCACGCGCAGCTCTTCGGTATCCAAGGGCTTCGCGATAAAGTCGTCGGCGCCGCACGAAAGCACCGACAACACATGCTCACGTTCGTGGCGGCCCGTCAAGAAGATGACGTAGGTATAACGATCGGAACCGTTCGCTCGAATCCGGCGGCACAACTCGAGCCCATCCATGACCGGCATCGACCAATCCGTGACCACGATCGGCGCCGGGTCATTTTGCAGAGCCTCCCAGGCCTGCTTGCCGTCGCCGGTCACGGTCGTCTGGTATCCAAAGCTTTCGACGGCCTTGGCGATGGTCAAGGCCGTAGCCGGATCATCTTCTGCGATCAGAACTCGCAAATTCGCAACTCGTTTCGGCGGTCAGCCTTTCGAGCCCACCGCCCGCTCGAGCTCGCTACGGAGCAGCGCGAATTCAGTGTTGATCGCGCCCGCTCGCGCGGGGAAATCATCGTTCCAGCCACTGCGGCCCTCCTTCTCGAGCGCCTCGGACAGGCGGGAAAGCCGCTCGGCGCCGATGTTTCCGCACGAGCCTTTCAAGCGATGGGCGATTTGGGAGACCCGTGCGGCGTCGTGTGACTCGACCGCGGAGTGCAGAGATTGGAGCTGCAGCGCCGCGTCGTCCAGGAACAGCTCAGCCAACTCGGACGCGAACTCGTCGTCGCCCAGCGACGCCTCATGTAGTCGATCGAGATTGAGAGTGTGCACGACTTGCTTCGCAACGCCGCGAATCGCTCGCGCCTATTCGTCATATCGGCCCGCCGCCGAAGATTCCTTAGACCGTATTCGATAGAGGAGTACCGACCGGCTCGAATCGGCCCATCAGCGCCCGCGCGACGCCTCAGCGCGAGCCCTTGGCCTGCACCACGCGGGAGACGGAGTTGACCAATCTTCGATAGGGAATGCGGTCGAACGCGCCGAGCTCGATCAATTCGCCCTGTCGCCAACTGCTGAAGTTCCACCGCCGCAGGAGAGAAATCGAGTCTTGCCGCTCCGCCGCGTCGCCTTCGCGAAAGCTCGCCGCTTCGAGCGCTTCCCGGAGCCGTGCGTCCAGCGAGGGCGCCTTGCCGTCAGTCGGTTTGAGGTCGAGGCTGATCTTGCTCTGCCAGCATCCGCGATATATCGGGAGCAATGCGACGCTGTCCGGCGAGCCCGCCGAATCCGCCGCGCCGCGCTGCACCATGATGCCGTGCAGCCGGTCGAGATCGCGCGCGACGGCTTTCTCCGTTCCAAACAGTTTGCGCGCCGCGGCGACCTTCTCGTGCAGCCGGGCCGCCCTTTCGAATTCCAAATCCTCGCTCGCCTGATCGCGCTCGACCTGCAGCGCCTCCGCAAGGGCCGCGCCGTCACTCTCGAGCGCCGCCAGCAGCTTGCCCGTTTCTTGCCGATACTCCTCCGCCGACACCTCCGCCTGGCAAGGACGAAGGCACTTGCCCATCTCGCCCCAGACGCAGCCGGGATGCAACGGGTCCGGCTCCAGATTCTCGATGCAGCGGCGAACGCCGAAGAAGTCCAGCGCGTCCTGCTCGAATCTCTCGGCCGCGCCTCGATCGACGAATGGGCCGAAATACAGCGCGCGCCGCCCGCCCAGCCGGGTCGTCACCGAGGTGCGTGGAAAGGCGTTCGCGAGGTGAAGCTTGACCAGCGGCGCGGGCCGCAGTCGCAGCCGGCGGCGGTACTCATCCGGCCACACGAGCCTGCCATGACGCCACAGGGTCAAGTCGGTCTCGAAGGGCGAACCGGTCGCCTCGAACGATGCCGACCGCGCCCGCGCGCCGAACACGGCGAGAAGCCGCTTCATCCGTCGCTGAATGTTGCGGGTGCGCCCCAGGTAAGGCTCGCCTCCGGAGACCATGATCAGCGCGACGCCGGGCAGGGCGGGAGCCCGCCGCCAATCCAGATCGGGAAGCTCAGAGGGAAGGGAGACCGCCGAATCTCTCACAATTCGACTCTGCGAGGTAGGTTAGCACGGCGGTTTTTTGTACGATGCGGACGGACCTCCGCCCTGCGGCGGATCATCTGTTTTGAGTAGCTGGATCTATCCGGCGGAGTGCTGGAGCGCAGTCGTCCTGGCCGTCGTCTCGTCGCGCAAGCTGCGCGCGCGGATCGCCGCCGACGGCCCTGAAGGCCTCATCTGGGCTGTCGTCCTCTCGCTCATGTTGGGATTCGCCGCCGAGGGCCTCAACTGGCTCATGCCGCTCTGGACCCATCTCGGGCTGCCCTTTGGGGAGCCCGGCCGCACTCTTGCTCAAGGGCTCTCTTTCGCGGCGATCGCGCCGACCGTTCTGGCCGTCGCTTTTTGGATCAGCCCTCGAGCGCCTCTTTCTACGGCCCGCCGACCGCCTGAGATCTTCCTCCCCGTCGGGTTTCTTTTCATTGCGGCGGGCGCCTTGTTGCGGGGCGTCAACCTCGACGGCGCCCTTGCCTGCGCATACCTCGGCGTCTTGCTGACGGTCGACGCGGCGAATTCGCGCGCCGGCAGACCTAGCCTCATCGCATCTTTGTGGAGCGGCGAAAAGCGCTTCCTGGTCGGGCTGTCATGCGGCGCGGCGGCCTGGGCCGCGGTCGACCGGCTCGGCGGCGTGCTTGCGCCGCCCGGACGGATCTACATCGGCTTCTCGAAGCCTCTCTGGCTGTGGCCGATTCTTGTCTTGCAAGCCTTGACGCTTTGGGCCTGTTATGTCGCTGCCGCCGCGGCCCTCGATCGGCCCCTGTTTCTCCTGCCGCCGCCGGATAAAGAACATCTAAAGATATTCGATTGACGCGCAGACCGCGCTCGAAGGCGTGGTAGCCTCCCGTTCAGGTTCGCCGTTTTTCCGCCGATGCCGTATATTGACTGGCTCGTCGCGGAGCTTCTCATACCCCTCGCCGTATGGGTGTGCATCAGCGGTCTAGACGACATATTTCTGGACTTCCAATTCGCCTGGCATTGGCTTCGGGGTCGTATTCGTGCGACCAAATGGGCGGGCCGCGGCGCCCCCCGACCGCACATGGCCCTGCTAATCCCCTGTTGGCGGGAAGAGGCCGTTCTGGAGGGCATGCTCGAGCGCAACTCCGCATCCATCAGTTGCCCGCAGTGCGATATCTGGGTAGGGCTGTACCCGAACGACCAAGCCTCTCTCGACGCCTTCGATCGCGCCGCCTCACGCCTGCCGCGCGTCCGCAAAGCGATCGGTCCTCGTAGCGGACCCACTACAAAGGCCGACAACCTCAATGCCGTTTGGAGCGAAATCCTGGAGTACGAGGGTCGCGCCGGCGTCGACTATGACGCCGTTCTGTTTCACGACGCCGAGGACGTCATCCATCCGCTCGAGCCGGCGCTCGCGGCCATGGTCCTGGAACGTTCTCACATGGCGCAATTTCCCGTGTTTCCGATCGAGACGCCGCTTGCGGACTTCACTCATGGAGTCTACTGCGATGAGTTCGCCGAACATCACGTGAAGGAACTGCGGGTCCGCGCCGTCCTAGGAGGCTTTATCCCTTCGGCCGGCGTCGGAACGGCCCTGCATCGTGAAGTGCTCGACCAACTCCGCATCGAGCGCGGCGAAGATTTGCTCAACCCACGCAGCCTCACCGAAGACTATTTCCTTGGGCTCGATGTCAAAGAGATGGGATTTCGTCAAGAGTTCCCGTTGTTTCGCGAGCCCGACAGCAATCGGTTCATCGCTACGCGGGCCTACTTTCCGCGCAGTTTCAAGGCGGCGGTCAAACAGCGCACCCGCTGGGTTATCGGCAACAACCTTCAAGCCTGGGAACGCTTCGGCTGGCGCGTAGGATTACGCCAACTTTATTGGCTTTGGCGCGATCGTAAGGGCCTCGTCAACCATGCCGCCTCACTGGCGACCAACCTTTGTTTCCTCTACGGGCTCGCGACCGCCGCGGCGGCCTATGCTTCAGGGACCAGATGGCGACTCGGAGAAATGATCCGCGCCGACGATCTCCTGTTCCCGCTGATCTCCGTCAATGCGGCCATGTTCGCATGGCGCTGCCTTGTCCGAATCGCTTGTTGCCGCCAGGTCTACGGCTGGAAGCACTCCTTGACCGTTCCGCTCCGAATGCCTTGGGCCAACATCATGAACTTTTGCGCGACAACTCGAGCGCTGAAGATATTCTTCTCCGCCAAATACCGCAAGCGCGCGCTGACGTGGTCGAAGACGGCGCACGCATTTCCCGGTCATGCGGCAGCCGCCGGCCCTGTCGCCGTTCCCACCGCGGAGCGTGCTCGAGCGGCGGGCGCGGGCGGGTCAGGGACGCTCATCCCCGGCTCCCGACCGAACGACGATTGAATTCCGCTAGTTCCCGGCAAACCCCAGAACCAGCACCCAGTCCAATGTGCTCGGGGCTTCCAAGCTGCCTTTCAGAGGGTCGAGCCGCACCACCTCGCCGGTTCGCGGGCTGTACCAAGAGCCTGTCTTGACGGCTGGCAGCGTGTCCGCCTGAAACTGCAACGTTCCTCCGCTGGGAAGATAGGCGATCACGAACTTGTCGCTCTTCGCGATCGCGATCCACTGTGAAGGGTCGGCGTCTCCCGGTTGCACGGCCAACGCCTGTTGGAACGGCCGCAGCGCCGGCCAGTCGATGCGCGAGAAGAACTCGGCGAGCAAACGCATGTCGTCTCCTCCGGGCAACTCCAGCGCATCGCGCCAAGCCGCTCCAAGGCCGGTCCCAGGGTGCGTCATCGGCTCTTCCGGCCGCGGGTGCCAGCCCCAAACGCCGTGCGCGCCGTAGGTGACGCCGGCCGGCGGCCCGGCGAGCACGCTATACCAAGCGGCTTTGCGAACGTCGTATGCGGTGAACACGTCGTCCAGAGCGGCGTTCGGAGCGCGATTACGGTGCGCCTCGTAGTTGGGCTCCAAATTCAGGACCGGCTGCTGATGCTGCCGCCACCACGTGGTCGGCTCGCCATGTGTGATGCGCTCGAGCCCGCGTTCCCGAACGTGCCCGCTTTGATAGCCGTTGAAGTCCCACCAGTCTTCGTCCTCGAAGGCGTCGGCGCACCAGTACCCGGCATGAACCGTCACCGGCCGCCGAATTCCCGGCGCCTTCTTGCCGAACAGCTCCTCGCCGACGTGGCGCCAGCGTTTCGCGCGATCGTCGACGTATTGGCCGTCGCCTCCGAGAATCCACATCACGTGATACGCGCCGTACCGCGCGATCATGTAGCGCCCCACTTTGACCAGATCCTTCTCCGGCAAGAACATGCCCGGATTCAAATCGATATGCGCGGAGTGCGTCCAAAACATCACCGGGGCCGCCACCAGGCCGTGCGCGTTGATAGCCGCCACGCGTTCATCCATGCGCTGAAAATAATTGGGCTCGATCGACACTTTCTCCCGCCCGTAGAAAGCGGGCCGCCCGAACTCATTTCCCACCGCTGACCGCCACGGCAACGCAACAAACTGAATCACGCTAAAGCTCTGCGCTTTGCGCTTGGACAGGTAGTAATCCCAATCGTCTTTGTGCGACAGCATCACGCCGTTCCACGCCGTGTCGCCCAGCCAGAAAAACGGAACGCCGTCGGCGTGCGCGAAGTGCCGGCCGCCTTCGGCGACGCTCACCGCGCCATGCTGATACAGCGGGTTGTCGCCCTCGTAGGCTGAGGCGTCGAAAGACCCCGACGGACCGTTCAGACCCTCGTTCGACGAGTCCGATGCTCTCCAGCGATAACTCCATTGTCCCGGCTGCGACGGCGAGAATCTCACACGCCAGGTCCGGCCGCCGTCCCAAAAAGCCGGAACGGTCGTTTGAGAGCCCTGCGGGCCGCCGAACTCCACCTCGACGTCGACCTCTTGGAGCGGGTTGGCGTAGTCCTTCACGCTCTCAGTCGAAGTTTCAAAAACCGTCCAAACCGGGGTTGGGGACGTCGCGGCGGAGGCCAGAACCGCGCACAGAGCGGTCAGAGCCGGCAGGGGGAAGCGCATGACGGCCATTGTAGGCGCTTCCGTAGTAAGTCCACATCGTCAGCCGACCCCGGTTATCATCAGAGGGCTCCGATGGCGCCCGATACCGATGCACTCGCCTGGCTGGTGAGAAGGAGCGGTCCGCTCGAAGGCCGCCGTTTCCTGCTCAAGACCGCCGTCACCCGCATCGGCCGCGACCCGCGCGGCGAGATCGTCCTGGCCGGCGGCGACGCCGCGGTCGTGTCCGGCCGGCACGCCGAAGTGCGAAGAGAAACGTCCGGCTTCCACATCTACGACCTGGGCAGCATGAACGGTCTATACGTCAACGGGGAAAAGCTCGACTCGCGAGCCTTGGTTCCCGGCGACGTCCTCGAACTGGGCTCCGGAGGCCCGCGTTTCGAATTCGAGTCCGAACAACTGGAAGCGAGCGACCTGGACCGCACGATTTTGGCGCTGCCCAAGGCGCGCACCGCACTGCCTCAGTCGAGGGCTCCCCAATCACGTCCGCGCGAGGTCGATTCGCCTTCCGCCAGCACCGCCGTCCGCGTGCAGCGATTAGTCGAAGCCGCGCTGGTCGGAGGTCACCGCAAGTGGCGCCGCATCGCCATCGCGCTCGCCGCGAGCCTCGCGCTTATCGTGGCCCTCATCGCATGGTCTTTGTGGAGCGTGCGAGAGCGGAAGGACGACATCGAAGTCAAAATCGCTGAGATCGAAGACCGCATGGCGTCCGCCGACCTGTCGGACGAGGAGGCCGCGCAGCTCGAATCGCAGCTCGAGGCTTATCAAGAGGAAGCCGGGGCCTTGCGCGAGAACTTGCTGTTCCGCATGGCGGGCTTCGACGACGAGGTCATCTTCGTCGAGAGTGAACTGCGCAGCTTGCTGGAAGCCTTCGGCGCCGAACAGTACTACCTGCCGCCCGACTTCGTCGCTCGCGTGCAGCACTACGTGGCGCTGTTTACGGGCGAAGACAGAGGTCGCATGAGTCGCGCGCTCCACATCTCGCACGAAACGCTCGAACAGATGCAAGCGCGCTTCGCCGCCTATCGGCTGCCCCCCGAATTGGCCTACGTCGCTGTCGCTGAAAGCGCCCTGCGCACCGACAGCGAAAGTCCGCAGGGCGCCGTCGGGATTTGGCAGTTCCGCCCCAACACGGCTCGGCAGTTTGGGCTCGAGGTGAACGCGGAAACCGACGAGCGCCTCGATCCGATCAAATCCACCGAGGCCGCAGCGCGCTACTTTCGCGACTTGATTCTCGAGTTCGGCGCCGGCAGCTCCGTCATGTTGGCGATCGCCGCCTACAACGTCGGCCCAACGCGCATGCGCGGCACGATCCGCCGCATTGAAGACCCCATCCAGCAGCGCAACTTCTGGTATCTCTACCGCACGCGCAAGCTGCCCGCCCAGACACGCGAATACGTCCCGCGTGTCCTCGCCGCCATAATCATCGGCCGCAATCCGAAACGCTACGGCTTCGAGTAGGGCCGTCGGATGCGATAGCCGGTTCTATTGAACCAAGACGTCGTCGAAATAGAGCCCGTTGTTGCCCCAACTGTAGAGGGCGATGCTGCCGTTCGACAGATCGCCGTCGGTGATCGTATTCCAGAGCTGACCGTCGATGTATATCGAAATCGACGTTCCGGAGAGTACGACCTGCAGGTCGTACCATTGATTGGTCTTATAGCCGACCGGCTCCTCCGCCAACAAAGTGAACGTCCCTCCGACCTTCTTGACCAGCCGGCGGAACTTCCGTTCCGAATCCATCGAGAAACGGTAGTAGTTATCGCTGTCCTGGTAGCGGAACATGACTCCCATGCCATCGTTGTCCGTCGCTTTGAGACGAGTGGAGAAAGTATAGTCCGTCCAGACGCTGTCGCCCGCTACCGCAAACGTTCCCGGCTTCGGCAGGTCGGCCGCAACGAGCGTGCCGCCATAGATATTGCTCGTTTGTCCCAGCACGCCATTGTTGATCGCCCATTTTGAAGGTGCGCTCGTGGTTCCTTCGTCGATGATGGCCCAATTCGCCAATGTGCTGCTGAAGTCGTCGCTGAACAAGAGGCCCACCGTTACAACGACGCTTTGACTTCCCGTCAGGCCGCCGGAGTCGGTCACCGTCGCGGTGATCGTATGGACGCCGGGGCTTAAGGTCGCCGAAACGGTTCCACCGATTCCGAGCGCTCCGTCGATGTCCGAGGACCAGTTCAGATTCGCTGTGAGATCCGAACCCTGAGAATCGGTCGCCGTGCCCGCCAGGTCGACGCTTTCGGCTACGGTCGCACCGTCGGCCGGGCTGCTGATCGTCACGCTCGGCGGGAGTTCGACAAGTCCGCCGCTTTCCACCGAGACATCATCGAACGACAGACCGTCGTTGCCCCAACTGTACAGTGCGATGCGGCCGTTCGGCAGGCTGCTGTCGCTGATTGAGTTCCAAAGCTCACCGTCGATATAGATGGAGATCAGGCTGCCTGAGACAGCGACCACGACGTCGTACCACTGGTTCGTCTGATAGCCCGTCCCGTCCTGCGCCAGAAGCGTGAACGTGCCGCCGACCTTCTTTACGAGACGGCGGTATTTGCGCTGCGAGTCCATTGAGAAGCGGTAGTAGTTGTCGCCGTCTTGGCAGCGGAACATTACGCCCAGGCCATCGTCGTCCGTCGACTTGAGTCGAAGCGAGAAAGTGTAGTCGGTCCATCCGGCGCTCCCGGCGGACAAATACGTTCCCGGCTTGGGAAGAGGGGCCGCCGACGTGCTGCCGCCGTAGATGTTGCTCCCTTGACGCAGCACGCCGCTGTCGATGAACCAGTTTGAGGGTGCGCTCGTCTTGCCCTCGTCCGTCACCGTCCAGGCGTCCAGCGTCCCGCTGAAGTCGTCGCTGAACAAGACGCTGCCGTTGCCTGCCTCGCTGACCGTGACGGCGACCTCTTGGCTCGCCGTGAGGCCGCTCGAATCCGCGACCGAGGCCGTGATGGCGTGCATGCCGATACTCAACGTCGCCGACACCGAACCGCCGCTCCCCAGCGGCCCGTCGACGTCCGACGACCAAGAGATGCTCGAGCTCAAATCCCCGTCTTGCAGATCCGTCGCCGCGCCCGTGAGTTGCACGGCTCCGCCGTACAGCGTCGAGCCGTCGATCGGACTCGTGATCGTCAAGGCGGGCGGAGCCGACACCGCGGCTCCACTTACAACCAGAACGTCATCGAACGACAGACCGTCGTTGCCCCAGCTATACAACGCAATTTCACCGTTTGCCAGATCGGCGTCCGTCACGGCCTTCCAAAGCTGTCCGTCGATATAGATCAACGTCGAATCGCCGGCGACGACCGTTCGGACCTCGTACGTGTGGCCGAGTTCGAACGAGAAGGCGTCTTCGGCCAGCAGCGTAAAGTTTCCGCCGACTTTCTTCACCAATCGCCGATAGCCGCGCTCCGCGTCCATGGAGAAGCGATAGTAGTTGTCGCTGTCCTGATAACGGAACATCACGCCCAGGCCGTCGTTGTCCGTAGAGTTCAATCGAGTCGTGAACGTATAGTCCGTCCATGCGGTGTTGCCCGCTAGGGCGTATGTCCCCGGCTTGGGAAGCTCCGACGCCGAGGTGGATCCGCCGTAGATGTTGCTGGCCTGCCGCAAAAAGCCGTTGTCGATAAACCAGTTCGACGGCGCTTCGGTCGAGCCTTCGTCAACCGTCGTCCAACTCGCCAGAGTGCCGCTGAAGTCGTCGCTAAACAGCGTCGTCGGAGCACTCGTCGATTCTACGACAAGTGATATTTCGGCGATTGCGGCGAGCCCGTCGGAGTCGATCGCCGATGCCGTGATACGGTGAACGCCGGCGGTCAATACGCTCGAGAGCGACGCGCCTGAACCCAAGGCTCCGTCAATGCTCGAAGTCCAAGAAACGCTCGTCGACAAGTTGCCGTCCTCCTCGTCGAGGGCGGAGGCGCTCATCGTCAGCATACTGCCCGCGAATACAGCCGCTCCGTCGGTCGGAGTAAGAATCGTAACCGTCGGCGGTTCGCTGATTTCGCCGCCTTCGATGACGCTGACGTCGTCGAACGAGAGCCCATTGTTGCCCCAACTGTACAGGGCGACGCGTCCGGACTCCGGCCCGGCGTCGTGAACCGTCGTCCAAATCTCTCCGTCGATCAGAATTCGGATCGCATCGCCGCTGACGATGGTCCGGATATCGTACGATTGGCCAGTCTGGAATGGAACCGCATCCTCAAACAGAACCGCAAATTGCCCGCCTTCCTTCTTGGCGAGGCGGCGGTATTTGCGTTCCGCATCCATCGAAAAGCGGTAATAGTTGTCGCTGTCCTGGTAGCGGAACATCACTCCCGCGCCGTCATTGTCCGTCGATCTCAATTTGGTCGTAAACGTATAGTCGGTCCAAGCGCCGTCGCCGGCGAGCAGATATGTGCCCGGCTTCGGAAGAATAGCCCCGGAAGTGCTGCCGCCGTAAATGTTCGATGCTTGCTTGAGCACGCCGGCGTCGATGAACCAGTTCGATGGCGCCTCGACCGTCCCCTCGTCAACCACGGTCCAATTGGCGAGAGAACCGCTGAAGCCGTCGCTAAGCAGCACCGTGGCGCCGCCCGACGGTTGAACCATGACCACAACTTGGTCACTTCCCGAGAGGCCTCCCGAGTCGGTGACAGAAGCAGTGATCGTATGGATGCCGACGCTGAGCGCACTGATCGAGAAGCCGGTCCCGGCCCCAATGGGACCGTCCAGATTGGATGTCCAGACTAGGTTGTCACCGTTCAGATCATCCTCCCCGTCGGAAGCTGTTCCCGCGAAGTCGATCGAGGTTCCTACTTCGACCGTCAGACCATCGGCCGGCGCCGAAATCGTCACTGTCGGCGCCGTGTTTGTCGCCACTTCCACCGTGATCGAGTCCGACCCTGGCGCGCCGCTCGAGTCCACGACCGCAGCCGTGATGGTGTGCGTGCCGACGCTCAAGTACGACAGCCCGCCGGCGCCCGCTCCGAGGTTGCCGTCCAAGTCCGACGACCAGGAGATCGCGCTCGTCAGGTCGCCGTCCTCCGCATCGGAAGCGGTCGCCGCAAAGTTGATCAGGTCGCCTTCGAGGTAGGTGGCGCCGTCCGCGGGCTCGGAGATCGAGACCGTCGGCGCGACGTTCGGCGTCGTGCTGATGCGAACGTTGTCGAGTTGGAAGAACCCAAAGCCGGTCGCCGGCTCGGGAATGTTCCAGACGAACTTGATGCGCACGTCTTGGCCCGCGAACGAACTGACGTCGACCGCGCCCGGCGGATACGAGCCGCCCCCGGCCGGATTCTGCGTATCGAGCTCATAGCCGCCGTTTAATGCGGTCAATACCGTTTGCGCAAGCAGCGGCGTTCCGCCTCCGGCCGGTTCGATCTCGACCGAGAACGTGCGGTCCATCGTCGAGCCGAAGCGATACAGCTCCCAAGCGGCCCGATAGTCAAACAGCAACGTCACAGCTTCGGTCGGCAACGTCACGTCTTGGTACAGCTCCCGCCGGTTTACGAAGCTCGACGGCGGCGTAGACGGGTCGTCCCCGTTGAAGTCGTGCATGGCCGCGTACTGCCCGTCGGTCGGCTCGCTTCCGAAGAAATCGAGGCACGTGTAGTAGTCGACTTGCAAGCAATCAGTCGGAAACTGCACGCCCGCGCCGTCTACCTTCAGTTGCATGTTGGGGTTGGACGCGGTGTCGAGCTCCTTGACAGTCCAGCCGCTCAGGTCGCCCGTCTCGAAGCTGCCGTTGACGATCGGGTCGAGCGGATTCGACGTCACTTCCACTTGCGTCGGCGCCGCAAATCCGTTGTTCGATTCGCTGCTCTCCCCGACCGCATTGAGACGATCCGCCAATACGCCCACGTAGTAGGAGCCCGGAGCCAGTGAAGGAACGGTCACCGCGCCGTCGCAAGATCCGGCCTCGTCCGGAGCAAGACTCCCGACCGAGCACGAGAACTCTGCGTAGCGATCGTCGGCGTCGATGACTGCATCGGTCGAGAAGTAAATGCCGGCTTCGAACGCTCCCGTCGCTTGCGAACCCTGGTTCCGGAACGTGGATGTGACCGGCATTTGGCCGCCGATCACCGCGCTCGCAGGCGCTGTGGCGCTCTCGGCGACGATATCGATTTGCGATCCGGAGACATCGGGCCAGCAGTTCGCGATCCCCACGTCGCCCAGATCGATCGTTTCGCCGGCGACGGGCGACACGACGACAGCAAGTCCGTCAAATACGCGGCTCTGGTTCTCGTTGTCGAGTGTGTTCGAGTTGATCGTCGTTTGGTTGTAGCGCTGCGCCGAGAAAGGGCCCACGCCTTGTTCCAGCGTTTGAGCCCGGATGGTGTAGGTCTCGCCGGCGGGCAACGGCGAGACGTTCAACGTCACCGAGCCGTCCACGGGCTCGTCGCCCAAGCCCAAGCGGAGATCCGAACCGCTGAACGTTTCGACGCGGTTCTGCCCGAACGGGCCTTCCGAGGTGCGATAGGCCCAAACGGAGACGCCCGTCGCCGTTTCGCACGCCGAGCCTTTCTTCAGATTGAGCTTGATTACGCCGCGGCCGCCGAGCGTCTGATCGAGAATCGGCGTGGCGTTTCGCGCGTACGTCCGCAAGATCGCGGACTTGTCGTCCTGCTCGAGCGAACGCATCAGAGTGTTGCCGCTGTCGCCGCCGGCGACCATCGTCGCCGTATTCGAATCGATGCTCTGCAGCAGCTCGCCGTCAGGCGCGATCGTCGAGTGCGTGATGCCGATGAAGTGTCCGGCTTCGTGCGTCGCGATTGACTGCACGTCGTAGTAGAAAGGTTGCCCCGTGTCAGATGTGGACCAGATCGCGTCCGTGTTGAACGCCATGCCGCAGTCGATCAGGGCCCCTCGCGGGTAGGTCACGCCCGCGGGTCCGGGGAACGGAATCGAGGTCACCGCGCCCGCGTCGACCGGCAACCGCGTCTCGCCGGTGACCGGATCGGCTTCAGTCGTCACCGGATCGGTCAGCGCCCAGCACGGCGTGAGCGCGATCGCGGGAGCGATGCCGTTGTCCCACTCGATCACATTGACGCCGTCAAGCGCGTTGGCGCCCGAGACCGTCGTCGAGCCCGCGAAATTGACTACGGGGATGAGCGGCTCTTGCGGCAAGCCGTCGTCGACGGCTTCCCAAGCATTGAAGCCGGCTTCGACGCGCGACTCGAACTCCGATTGATTGACGTAGCTGGGCTTATGTGCCGGATTGTGAAACCATTCGATCGCCGCGGGAAACCCGCCAACGCCGCTGTACAGCCGCGAATCCCAGAAGATGTCGTAAATTGCGCCTGAATTTGATTCCTTGCGGTCGAAGTTCTCTCCGGCGCTGGCCCGCCAAGGTGAAAAGAGCGCTAACGCAAAAACCGCCGCGACGCCCAGCAGCGCCATCCCAAAAAGTTGTTTGTGGCTTTGAATAAATCGCATCGCTCGGCGCCCCTCCCCGCCTCTACTGTTGAGCGCTCACCGAGCGAACTTCCTTCAGAAAATCTTCCAATCCTTCGGGCTTGCCTCGCGGCGTCCACGGTCGCCGCCTTGCCGGCGTGCTCCGCTACCGGGATGAGGCCGGCGAGAGCTCCCGTCGGCTGATACGCGGAGCCGTCGACTTTGAACTTGCGGCCGAAGAAAACGAGCCCTTCGCCGTTCGCGAGCTTCGGCGCCTGCGGCACGATAAGTTGCACCTTCCCCAGCGCGCCGCCGGGCACCGCCACCGAAACCGTTTTGTGCGGGAGCCCCTTGATCGTCTCCTCGACCGCTACGTCATAAAACGTGTAGATCACCCGGCCGACCCAGCGCGGCTCGCCCTTGATCACGCGTCCGCGAACGATCACGCTCGAGTCGGCCGCCAGACTCCTCACATCCGGCGCGGCGCCCTTCTCGATTTGCGGCAACTCGCCGACCGTCGATTTGAGGTCCTGGGCGGCCGCCGGCCCGCTTCCGGCCAAAAGAGCAAGCAGGCAACCGAAAAGGAAAAACCGTGAACCGATAGTCATGACCGCAATCCTTTGCCGGAAGCGACGGCAAAACGCGAGGTGGGGCATGGTGATATGCTCCGTTCCGCGCTTGCTTCAGTCAATGGACCTTTCGGACCCTTCGCGACGGAACCAAAGTTTCAACAATAAAAACGATCCCGCGTCAGGGAGGAAGCCGCGGGCCCCTCCTCGCCTGAGACCGCCGCCTTCGCAACAGCCAGAATTAGGATGCTCGCGGCCGTGAGATCCGTAAATACTCCCCCGGTAATAGGAAGGGCAATAGATCTTCGGAGAAAGGTCCTATGACTAAAGTTCAGTGCGTCATCGCGTAGATGATGTAGTTGACCCCGAAACGATAGGCCAGCGCGGTCATCGGTTCAGGGTATTCCGGCAGGTCGGCGTGTTCCCAAGCGTCGCCGATGTCCATGTTGTAGTTGACGGCGACGAGCAGACGGCCTTCCCCGTCGAAGATCCCGCGCCAGCGCGGTCCGGTGTCTTGCGGTTCCACATAGATCGAGCCGTCGGACCCGCGGCGCAGATGCCGTAGCCCCGGGATCTGCGTGCGCTGATCGAGATCGTAGAGCACATGCAGCAGCGCGTCATCCTCGCCGAGATCGACGATCGGAGAGCCGGGAAAGACGCGGTTCATCGACTCCTGGAAGACATCCCAGTCCGCGGCGCCGTAAAAGTCGTCGACGACGAGAAAACCGCCTCGCATCAAATACTCCCGCAGGCGGGCGACTTCCTCGTCGCTCAGATCCCAGTAGCCCACCTGCGTTGCATACGCCCACGGGAAATCGAAGATGCGGTCGTCGGTCAGCGCAAAGTGCCGGCCCGCGCCCACATCAATGCCCGTCAGGCGCTCGATGCCCTGCTCGAAATGCACGTCCGCCGCCGGCCAGTCCTGCCGCCACCAAGGCCTGCTGTAGCCAAAAAAACCGGTCGCGAGATTCTTGTATTCGACACGAAAGAAGTGAAATTCGGCGTTTGGCGGATCTTGCGAGCTGACCGACTCGCCCCACAGCCCGTCGCTCCATTGTGCGGCGGCGCAGGCGCACAGACAGGCGATCGCGACAGCGATTCGGCTCGCCCGGAGTTTCGCCGCGCCCATCGGTCGCATTATGACGCGCGCCCCCTGTCGCCATTGGCGCTTACATCTTCAAGGCTTCGTCGCGCGTAATCACGCGTTCTTGCTCGTAGGCGATCCGGCCCATGATCGCCGTTAGGGTGCTCTCGGCGGCCTCGGCCAGCCGGTTTTCCGCGGGGATCTCACCGCGGACACCCTTCAAGAAATGATCCACCACATCGGCGTTGATGTTGTAGTCGGTTTTCACCACAACCGGCTCCTGGTTGCCGACATAGACCTCAAAGCCTTGTCTTGTCGTATGGATCACGCCCTGATCGCCGAAGAAATACTCGCCGACGTCCCGGTAGCCGCGCGGGCAGATCTGGTTGCCGGCATGGCTGTAGACGCGTCCGTCCGGGAGTTTGTAGGTGATGCCGAACGTGTCCACGATGTCGCCGATGTCGGTCCGAACCGCTCGGTCGGCAAAGCCCGACACCGAAACCGGGTTGACGCCGGTGAACCAATGCGCGACATCGATGTTGTGGCAGTTCTGCTCGACGATGATGTCGCCGGAGCGCTCTTTGTAGAACAGCCAATTGCGGATTTTCTCTTCCGACTCCGAGTGCCGGCTGCGGCGCGGCAAGTCGCCTCCGATCCAAGCCGTGCGAATCATGCCGATTTCGCCGATCTCGCCGTTTTGCACGCGCTCGTACGCCTCGCGGTAGTCCTTGCCGAAGCGCTGCTGGAAGTCGACGATCACCATCTGCCCCGGCTTCACCTTCTTCGCCGTCTCCATAACGCGGCGAATGCCCGCCGGGTCGACCGCCACCGGCTTCTCGAGCAGAATGGGTTTGCCCGACTCTACCGCCAGTTCCACGTGTTCCGGGTGCAAATAGGGCGGAGTGGCGATGTAGATCGCGTCAATGTCGGAATCGAGGATCGCCTTGGCGCTCTTGTAAGTCTTGGCGTCCTTCGCCGGCAAGGCTTGCTTGGCAGCCTCGAGTTGGTCGTCATAGATGTCCGCCAGTGCGGCCATCTCCGCCCCGGCGTGCTTGACGAAGAAGCCGCCGACATTCGTGCCGCGGCGCCCGGCGCCGAGCAAGCCGATCTTCACGCGATCGTTGGCGGGCGTCCCTTTCACCGACTCCGGTTTGATGATGGTCCAGCCGGCCGCCGCGACGGCGGCGGCGCGTGCGATTTCACGACGGGTCTTCTGTTCGGCCATGGCGTGGGTCTCCAGGCTCGCGATTCTAGCAATAGAGTTGCCGTTTGCTCTTTCGGCGCCTGATGCCGACGCACTTCGCGTGGTAAATTATTGGGTTACAGACCGAGACGCCGCGCCCGGGCCCTCAGCGCCGGGCGTCCTCGTTTTGCAGCCCTTTCGGTACTCCGTGAGCGCCCCCGACCAAGACTCCGACGAGGTCCGGCAAGACCCGGAACCGACGCCCGTTGAAGGCGTCGAAGCCGCCGATTCGCAAGTCGACGACGAGCGCGAGCCGTCCCCTTTCGATGTCGCCATCGCCGAATACGCCGGGCCGCTCGACTTGCTGCTCGATCTGATCCGCAAGCACAAGATCAATATCTACGACATCCCGATCCACCGGATCACGGCGCAGTACCTCGACTACCTCAAAAAGGCCGAGCAGTTCAACATCGATCTCGGCGGCGAGTTCGTGTTCATGGCCGCCACGTTGATCCAGATCAAGTCGAAGATGCTGTTGCCCAAGGACCCCATGGTTCCCGAGGACGAGCAAGAGGATCCCCGCGACGAGTTGGTGCGCCAGCTCCTCGATCACGAGAAGTTCATGCAGGCCGCGCAGATGCTGCGCGACAAACGCGTCATCGAGGAGAACGTCTGGTCCAATCCGCCGATCGGATCCTTTCTTGAAGAGGACGACGACGAGCCGGGCATAGCGGTCAGCGCCTTCGATTTGGTCAAGACCTTCGAGTCCGTGCTCGAGCGCTTCAAGAATCGACCGACATACAACATCGCGGAAGAGGAAGTGTCGGTCGCGAGCCGCATCGACTTCCTCAAAAACATGCTGCTCAGCGAAGACCGGCCTCTCGACCTCGCCGAGGTCTTCGAGCGGCAGCCGAGCGTGCGCGCGCTGGTCGCGACCTTCTTGGCCGTGCTCGAGCTCGTTCGCATGCAAGCCGTCGCGTTGCGCCAGAGCGAGATTTTCGGCTCGATCGTCATCCGCAAGCACAAAATGTTCGATGCGGTCTTCGCCGACGATGGGCCGATGACCGCCGCCGACGCCGAATACGCTTAGGGAGAAGCATGGATCAAGTGGACGAGCAGACCGCTGAAGAGCAGGCTGCGGAAGAACAGCGGAACGCTGACGCGATCGAGCCCTCGACGGCCGACAGCGAGGCCGCCGAACCGCAAGCGTCGCAGAACCTCGAGCAGCCGACGTTGCCCGGAACCTTGCCCGAGCCGGCCGAGCGCTTGGCTTTGCTCGAGGCGATCGTGTATGTCGCCGATGAACCGCTCAGCGCCGAGCAGATCTCCGAAGGTCTCGGATTTCCGCTCGAAACCGTTCGCGCCGACCTCGTCGGGCTCGTGGAGTCGTTCAGGCCCGAGACGCGCGGCCTGGAGGTGCGACAGGTCGCCGGCGGCTTCAAGATGTTCACCAAGGCCGAACATCACGACGCCGTGCGCAAGTTCGTCAAGTCGCTGCGGCCCAAGCTCAAACTTTCGCTTCCGGCGCTCGAGACGCTCGCCGTCGTGGCCTACAAGCAGCCGATCACGCTGCCCGAGATCCAAGCCATCCGCGGCGTCAACGCCAGCGGCGTCATCCACACCCTGCTCAAGCACAAGCTCATCTCCACAGCGGGCCGCAAGAAGGTCGTCGGCAAGCCGATGATGTACAAGACCACGCGCGAGTTCCTGATCCAGTTCGGGCTCAACGACCTCAGCGAGCTGCCCAACCTCAAGGAGCTCGAAGAGCTCAGCCGCGCAGCCTTGGGCGAAGAGGACGAGCAAGAGGCCGTGGAGGGTCAGGCTCCGACGGGCGCCCCTGAAGTGAGCCCGGGGAATGAGCCCGGGGAAAATGAGCCAGGGGAATTCGTGACGGATCCCGAGAAGTAGACCGTCGAGGCGCTCGGCGACCGAGCGTCGGAACCTGGCCGCGCAGTACAATCGGGGGCTGATGAAAATCCTGATCGGGGGCGATCACGCCGGCTTCGAGCTCAAGAAGCTGATCCGTGACAAGTTGGAGTCCGAAGGCCATGAGGTGACGGACTTGGGCGCCGCCGTCTACGACCCGGACGACGACTATCCCGATTTTTCACTCGCGGTCAGCGAGGGCGTGGCCCAAGGCAAGGCCGACCGCGGAATCGTGATCTGCGGCTCCGGCGTCGGTGCGGCCATCGCCGCCAACAAGGTCCGCGGAGCGCGAGCTTCGATGGTGCAAGACACCTACTCGGCCGCCCAGGGCGTGCAGCACGACGACATGAACGTGATCTGCCTCGGCGGCCGCGTCACCGGCTCGGCGTTGGCTGAAGCCATCGTGGAGGCGTTCTTGAACGCCCGCTTTACCGGCGAAGAGCGTCACCGCCGGCGTCTCAAGAAGGTGCTGGACGCCGAAGCGCGGTTTTGAGCCGCGATTAGAATTTCCCTTGCAGCCAATAGGCTGCGACCGCGGCATATTCCCTCACGGCCGCCTCATTGTCGGCGGCCGTGTCCGCGCCGGGGATAAACAGACCGATTGTGTAAGGCGGTTGCGGCCGGGAGACATAGCCGCAGGCCTCGGGAATGACCTGAAGGCCTTGGGCGCGGAAGCTGCCCGCGGCGCGGAGCATGTGCCAGGCGTCAGTGACGAGGGCGATCCGCCGCACGTCGCGGTCTTCGAGGATGCGCGCGCCGTAGAGCGCTTGCTCATAGGTGGAAGACCCGCGGCTTTCGCCCCAAATCCTGTCGCCGTCGACGCCCCAGGCTCGCAGCGACTCCGCCATCAGCTCCCAGCCGGCCGCGGCCGAGTCGTTCAGCGACGGTCCGCACACGAGAATCGGCGGGCGGCCGGTGCGGCGGTACACCCATGCCGCGTGTCGTACCCGGCGCATGGTCGATTCGTGGGCGAACGGGTAAGGCCGGTCCGGAGTTTCACCGTCGATGAAGCCGGAGAGCACGACGATGGCGTCGACGGAAGGAGGCTCGCCTTGGCGCGGCCAGTATGGATATTCGAGCGGCAAGTGGAGCAGCCAGCCGAAAGGCGGAAACATGAAAACGGTCAACGCCAGGGCGCAGCCGAAGGTAAGCTTGCCGGCGCGGTCTCGGCCGCGCCGCCGGAATGAGAACAAGAGCAGGAGCGCCAGCAGCGAGGGCAGCACGAACTGGAGATAACGCAACTGACTCAGCACGCGATGCGGCTAGAATAGCAGTAGCCGATGCCGAACATTCTTTATTTGCATGGGTTTGCGTCAGGTCCGCAATCGACGAAGGGCCGCTTTTTCGCAACCCGATTCTCCCAGATCGGAGCTCATGTTCACCAGCCGGATCTAGCGGAGGGGGACTTCAAGGGTCTGACCCTGACCAAGCAGCTCAAGCTGATCGATCGCCTGGCAAGGGAACTCGAGCCGGTGTTGGTGATGGGTTCGAGTCTAGGCGGATATCTTGCGGCGCTCTACGGCGCGCTCTATCCGGCCGCCGCCCCGGCGCTCGTGTTGATGGCGCCGGCCTTCGGCTTTCCTCGACCCTGGGCCGAACGGCTGGGCGAACAGAAGTTGGCGGAGTGGCGGGAACAGGGCTCGATGGAGGTCTATCACTACGGCGAAGGAGCCATGCGTCCGATCGGCTATCAGCTTTACCAGGACGCCATGTGGTTCGACGAGTTCCCCGACGTTCGCCAGCCGACGCTGATCTACCACGGCCGGCGGGACGAGCAAGTCGATCCGGCGTCGTCGATTCAGTTCGCCGTGGGCCGTCCCAACGTTCAGGTGGAACTGCTCGATTCCGACCACGGCTTGACGGATCGACTGGACGAGATGTGGTCCGGGGCCGCAAAATTCTATCAGCGCCTTGAAACTGTCCCGGGGAGCCGGGCGTAACGAGCTTCAAGAACGGACGCGAATGTCAGACGCGCCGAGAAATTTGGTCGATCGAGTGTTGCGGGATTCCGCGGCGTTCGAAGAGGTGGTGGACCGCCACAAGGCCATGGTCTACTCGCTCGCTTACAATTTTTTCCAGAACCGCAGCGTAGCGGAAGACATCGCTCAGGACTCATACCTCGAGTTGTTCCGCAACCTGCATAAGATCGAGTCCGATCTGCACCTGTCGTTTTGGTTGCGGCAGACCGTCACCCGCAAGTGCATCGACTGGAGCCGGCGCATGAAACATCGCCGCTACCAGCCGATCGAGGACGCGCCGGAGCCGGGCGTCCAGCCGGTGATGCGCGACCCGATGCTCGCCAACGAGTTGAACGCCAAGGTGGCGAATCTGCCGGAAAAGATGCGGTTGGTGGTGATTTTGCGATTCCAGGAGGATTTGAAACTCACGGAGATAGCCGAGACGCTCGACATGCCGGTGAACACGGTGAAAACGACTTTGCGGAGAGCTCTCGAGAGGTTGCGGCCGAAAGTGGCCCATTTGGAACGGGAGGTGGCCTATGGACCGGTTCGAGCTTGAATTGAAGGACGCCCTGGCGCGTCGCGAGCCGCCGCGTGGGTTTACCTCGCAAGTGATGCAAGCGGTCGAGAATGACGGCGCGGCCGACCTGCTGGAATCGCCGGTAAGCCGCGGGTCGAGCGCCCGGGTCTGGCGCTGGGCCACCATCGGGGCGTTGGCGGCTTCGCTGTCATTTGGGTTCGTGATCGAGAAGCGCCGCAGCGAGCGGCAGGCGGCGGAACTGGCGTCCGCGCAGATTTATGAAGCGCTGGCGCTGGCGGGATCGAAGATTAACTATGCCAGAGAGGCGGTTCAGGGACCTCGGGCGGGGGTTGCGCAGGGTACGAGGGGTGCAGAGCGATGAAAACGGAATGGCTCGTTCGCAAGGGATTGAGTGTGGCGTTGGCGCTGCTCGTCAGCGTGCCTGTCTGGGGCTTTACATCGGCCAAGCTCAATGTCGATATGGAAGAGCTCGAGGGGCAGGCGGACGAAGTGGTCGAAGTCAATCTCGAAGGCAAGTCGCTGGAGCAAGGCAGCAAGCTGCTAGCGATTCGAGACGGCATCAGCGGATCCTTCAAGTCTTTGCTCGGCGGCCTGACCGGCGTCTACCGTAAGACCTTCCGTTTCGCCGGAGGTAAGACGTACGAATCGGACAGCGTTCGCCACATTCACGAGAAGATGGCCAAGGAAGGCTGGTCGAAGATGGTCGACGTCCAAGACATCCAGAAGAAGGAAGGCGTCACCATCTACTCCTACTCGGAGGATGCCGGAGTGAAGGGCGTGACCGTGATCGCAACCGATCCGGGCGAAGTGACCGTGGTCAATATCGTCGGTCAGGAAGTGGACCTCGAAGCGCTGGCGGAAATCGGCGAAAAGCTGGGACTGCCGGCGATGAAGGTCGCCACGACCGAGTTGGGCAAGCAAAAGGTCGCTCTGCCGCCGGCTCCCAAGAAGTAGTTTTCGGCGCAGGGGTCACGAGCCGCGCTCAACCGCTTGAAGGCTCTTGTCCGCGGCGTCGGCCGCGGATGACGCCGGGAGCATCTGCACGATGAATTCGGCGCCTCCGTCCGGAACATTGTGCGCCCGGATCGTTGCGCCGATTCGCTCGGCGATACGGCGGCAGGTCGCCAACCCCAGGCCGAATCCCATTTTGCCTTCGTGCACCGCGCGCGTAAACGGCTGGAAGATCGATTCGAGCTTGTCGGGGGGGATGCCCGGGCCGTTGTCCGCGACCCGCACGCGCAACAACGGACCTTCTTGTTCGGCGTCGATCCGAATCGTCGGCTGCTCCGCATTGCTGTAGCGGATCGCATTCGAGATAAGATTCTGGAAGAGTTGGATGAGCAACGGCTCATTGCCTTGGACGGCCGGCAATGCGCCGACGTGAATGGCCGTTCCGCTCTCTCGAATCGCGGCGTTGAGGTTCTCGATCGTCAGTTTCAGAACCCGGCTCAACTCGACGTCTTCCAACGCTTCGACCGTATTCGCCCGGCAGTAATTCAGGAGCTTGAGCAACAGTTCGTCCATGCGCGCGACGGTGCGGATCGCCGCGGCGGCGAACTCTTGACCTTGTTCGGACGATTGGTCCACGAAGAATTCGGCCAGGACTTCGACATTGCCTTTGATCGAGCAGAGCGGCTGCTGCAGGTCGTGCCCGATGACGCTCGAGAACGATTCGAGGTCGCGGCGTTGGGCCTTGACTTCCGCTTCGAGTCGCGTCTTCTCGACTGCGTTCGAGACGCAGCGCGCCAAGGACTCCACAGTGACCGAGCCCTTGACCAGGTAGTCCTTTGCGCCCGAGTGCAGCGCTTGGACGGCGACGTGCTCGCTGCCTTGGCCCGTCACGGCGACGACGGCTAGGTCGGGATTAGACTCGATCAGGCGGCGGATCACCTCGAGGCCGTCGTCAGGCCCGAGCCGATAATCGACTAGGACGCAGTCAAAAGGCTCAGCGGCCAGCGTCTCCTCGACGTTGCGCCAGTCTGTGAGGTGTTCCATTTCCGCGCCGTTGCGGCGGGCGAGGCGACAAAAAAACATTCCATCGTCGACGCTGTCGTCGATGATGAGCAGTCGCATCGGTCGCGCCGGACGACCGCTCGAGGACAACTGCTGACGTCCGCTTAACGGCAAAAAATATCTCTCCGAGAACCATATCGGCGCTTTTGGGCGGATTTTGCATGTCTTCGGTGGATCTGGTGTCGCAGCCGCTTGTTCGGCTTTGCGAAAACGGTCGCCGTCTTTCTGATAAAACTGATCGTTACATGTCGCTGCGCTTGGCGGTCTTGACGCTGGCCCTCTCGTTTGCGCTCGGCGCCGAGACAGCGATCGTCAACGCCAGAATCGTCGACGGCACGGGCCGCCCAGCCTACCGCGGCTCCGTGCTGATCCGCGACGACAAGCTCGCCGCCGTCGCCCCTTCGCTCGAGCTTCAAGACGGCTGGACGGTCATTGACGCCGAAGGGAAAACCCTGCTGCCCGGCCTGTTCGACTTGCACACTCATCTGCCGTATGCGCCGGTCAGCGGATTTTCCGGCGGCTGGGTCAAGCACTTGGCGGCGTATCTTTATTGCGGCGTGACGTCGGTAGTCGAATTCGGGTCTTCCCCGGCGATGTTCGAGCCGATGCGGCGGCTGCTTGCCGAAGGGACGGTCGAGGGTCCCCACATCCACTTCGCCGCGCGCATCGCCCCGCCGCTGGGCCATGGCATGGAGGGCGGCCGCGGCGACTACTTCACCTATGAAGTATCGTCTCCCGAGGATGCGAAGGCGGTCATCGATGAGCTTTTGCCTTACAAGCCCGACGCCTTGAAGCTGTTCACCGACGGCTGGCGCTACGGCTACGCCTCGCCGATGGCCTCCATGACGCGGGAGACGATAGCGGCGGCGGCGGAAAAGGGCCATCGCCATGGTCTGGAGGTCTTGACCCACACCGTTACGGTCGACGGCGCGAAGGACGCCGCCGCGGCCGGCGTCGACGTGATCGACCACGGCGTCAGCGACGGCCCCGTCGACGAGGAGCTGATCCGCCTGCTGCTCGACAACCACGTCGTCTATACGCCGACGCTCGCCGTCTTCCACCCCAAGGGCCGCGACATCCTTGACCCGCTGCTCGAGGCGGTCACCGAGCCGGGCGCCCGCGAACACGTCCGTCCGCCGCTGCGTCCGCCGACGGCGCATGCCAAGCTGGCCGAAGCGTACGAAGATCCCACCTCGCCTCGCGCTCTGCGTTGGAAGTATCTGCTCGAAAACAACAAGACGCTCCATGACCGCGGCGTGACCTTCGGAGTCGGCACCGACGCGGGCGTGACGAACACCTGGCACGGCTGGGCGACGCTGCGCGAGCTGCGATTGCTTGTGTTGGGAGGCTTGACGCCTCTCGAAGCCCTCACCGCCGCCACCGGAACGAGCGCAAAGGCCCTGCACGTGGACGACGAGCGCGGCACGATCGCAGCGGGAAAGCTCGCCGACCTGTTGCTGGTCGACGGGTCGCCCGACGAGAACATCGACGACATTCTGCGCACAGACGCGGTCTTCCTTGGCGGCCGTCAGCTCGACCGCGAGGGTCTGGCCCGCCTGATCGCAACCGAGAACGACGCACCCCTGCCGGCTCGCACGGTCGCTCCGCGCATTGACGACAACGAGCTCGGCGAACGCAGCTCGCGAATCGGAACGGCCTGGGTCAACGCCACCGACCCGGGTCTGGAGCACGCCAAGATAATGATGCAGCGGACCATCAAGCGCCCGGGCGACCACGCGCTCACCGTCCTGGCGACCATGTCGCACGAGGACGAGACCTGGGCGGCGGCGTACCTGCCGCTGACTCCCGGCGGCGTCGAGCCGGCGGACATCAGCGAATACGCCGGCATCCGCTTCGAGACGCGCGGGGACGGCGAGTACGAGCTGATGATCTCGACCCGCGGCGTGCGCGACTACGACTATCACTACGCGAAATTCTCTGGGATCGGGCGTTGGCGGCAAGTCGAGATTCCGTTCTCCGATCTCGAGCAGCGCAACGGTTCCAAGCCGTTTACTGGAAAAGACGCCGAGACGTTGATGTTTCGCATCGAGCGTAAGCCCGGCGAATCGGCCTGGCTCGAGCTCGACGACATCGAGCTGTACAAGTCCCGAGGGCGCTGACGTCCGCGATCACGACGCGAGAGCCGCCGTGCGCGTCTCGCGATAATATGGCGTTTGGCTTACCGACGATCGCGGCGCCAAGGTCAACTCCATCTCGAGTTCGGGAAACCGGCCGCGGACCCGGGAAAACCCGCAGTGGCGCAGCATTTTGATCGATGCGGCGTTAGCGGCTCCAACCGACGCCCAGACGCTCTCGTAACCCTCCGAGCGGGCGATTGCGAGCGCGGTTTGCAGCAAGCATGTCCCGAGGCCTTTCCGCCGTTGCTTGCCGTCGACAAAGTAGGCGACCTCGGCCGAGCCGGACCTGGAAGGTTGGAGTGTGATGTGACCGACAAGGCGATTTCGGGCGAAAGCCCCCAAATTGTGTCCTTTAACCAAGAGCCCGTCTATCCAGGCCCGCCGGCAGTGTTCTCGAAACGGGGGCAACCCCTGGGCCGCGCCCAAGGGCTCAAAGCGTCGATAAAACTCAAGCAAGGCTCGCCGGTGGCGGCGAGACAGGCGTCGAATCTGAATTCGGCCATCCCGAGATTCCGCTTGATTCCAAGGCCTAACGCCAGACGGCGTAGATCCGCCGAAACTCCTGACGGATTGGGCGGAGCAATCGTCGCGCCCCGGGCCGCCGTCTGCGCGTTGACGCGCCCGAGCGACGACAATCAAAGCAGGCGGCGGACGGCGTTGATCGAGCATCTTTCGAACCTCGGATGCGAGGAAGTCGACTTTCGCCTCGTTGAATGCAATCGGAAGGCCGCGCGGGCGGTGACAGCTTACTGATGGACAACGGCGTCGAGTCGAGAACGCAGCCGCTGGGCTTGGCCGACGAGTTCCGCATTCCGAGCCTCGAGGAATGGCGCCGGGCGGTTGAGCGGGAAATGCGCGGCGGGTCGTTCGAGAGCTTGCGCCGGCGAACGATCGACGGGCTGACCGTTGAGCCGCTTTATACCCGGAAAGACCTGCACGGCTTGCCTCACCTGAGGGTTCCGGAGCTGTCGGCGCCGACCGCCGGATGGCTCGTATCTCAAGAGCACGACCAGGCCGCCCCGGGAGATGTGAGCGCTGCGCTCCGTGAGGGCTTGGCGGGCGGGTTGACGGCCGTGCGCCTGCGTGTCGGAAGGAGCGGTTGCGCAGTCCGCTCGATCGACGACTTGCGCGTCGCTTTGGGCCCCGTCGACTTGGCGGCCCAACCGATTGCAATTGATTGCGGTGCGGAGGGCGGAGCCGTGCTGGCGATGTTCGCGGCGCTGGCGCAAGAGCGGGGCGTCGACCGCCGATCGTTGCGGGGGACCGTCGGCGGCGACCCGTTGGCGACGCTTGCCGTTCAGGGGAGTCTGCCGGGATCGATTGAAGGCTTCTACGACGAGCTGGCGAAACGGGTCGAATGGTGTGCCGCGAACTGCCCGGAGATCCGCACGGCGACCGCGAGCGCCGCGCCGTACCACCTAGGCGGGGCCTCGGCGGTCGAGGAGCTCGCCTGTGCTCTGGCGGCGGCGGTCGAGCAGTTGAGAGCGCTCGCCGAGCGCCGCGTTTCAGCGACTCTCGCCGCGAAAGCGTTCTCGTTTGAAATTCCTGTGTCGCAAAACCTCCCGATGGAAGTCGCCAAGCTGCGCGCGGCGCGGCTGCTCTGGGCGAAGGTCGTCAAGGCCTTTGGCGGCGGCGCGGACGCTCAACGCATGGAACTCCACTGCACGACGAGCCTTCGCGATTTGACCGCGCGGGACATCCACTCCAATCTCGTGCGGACGGCGACGGCGGCGTTCGCGGCGGCGGTCGGCGGCTGCGATTCGCTTTCCGTCCTTCCCTTCGACTCCGCGGCAGGCGAACCGAGCGCGATGGCCCGCCGCCTGGCGCGCAATCAACAGTTGCTGTTGATTGAGGAGTGCGGCTTGGCCCGCGTCGCCGATCCGCTGGCCGGGAGCTTCGCGATCGAGGCGATGACCGACGCCGTGGCGCGTGCGAGCGTGGGCGCGCTTGCAAGAAATCGAGGCCGGGGGCGGGCTGCTGCGCCTGCTTCGCTCCGGCGAAATCCAGAAAGCTGTTGCGGAAACGGCGCGGAAGCGGCGCGAGGCTGTGGAGTGCGGCGAGGCTGCCATCGTCGGCGTCACAAAGTACGCGGACGAAACGGGACCGCCCGCCAGGCCGGAGTCTTCTCATCCTACGAGCCCGGCGCCCCCGCAGCCTGCAAACGAGACAAGCTTCGACGCCGCCGACTTCGACGCGGCCATCGACGCCGCGGCACGCGGAGCGACCGTCGGCGAAATGTCGCGCGCGCTGGGTTTGATCGACTCATCCGCGGCCTTAATGGTCGAAGCGATCCCGCAAATGCGCGATGCGGCGGCCTTCGAGCAAGCTCCGGCTGGAGGACGACGATGAGCGTCCGGCTCCAAGACATCTCGTACGGCTTCGATCAGCTCGAGTCCGTCGCCGTCCGCCCCGACGGCCGCTGGACCGCGCCGGAGCGGATCGACGTCAAGCCGCGCTACGCCGCCAAGGACATCGCCGCCCTCGACCACATCGACTATCTCTCCGGCATTCCGCCCTACCTGCGCGGCCCTTACGCCTCGATGTATACGTCGCGGCCCTGGACCGTCCGCCAATACGCGGGCTTCTCGACCGCCGAAGCGTCGAACGCCTTCTATCGCCGCAATCTCGCCGCGGGCCAGAAAGGCTTGTCCGTCGCGTTCGACCTCGCCACTCACCGCGGCTACGACAGCGACCACGATCGCGTCGCGGGCGATGTCGGCAAGGCGGGCGTCGCGATCGACTCGATTTACGACATGCGGATCCTGTTTGACGGGATTCCTCTCGAAGACATCTCCGTCTCGATGACCATGAACGGCGCGGTCATCCCGATCATGGCGCTCTACATCGTTGCGGCCGAGGAGCAGGGCGCCGACATCGCCAAGCTCTCGGGGACCATCCAGAACGACGTGCTCAAGGAGTTCATGGTCCGCAACACGTTCATCTACCCGCCGGGGCCGTCGATGCGGATCGTCTCCGACATCTTCGCGTTCACGGCCAGGCGGATGCCCAAGTTCAATCCGATCTCGGTCTCGGGCTATCACATGCAGGAGGCCGGGGCGACGGCCGACCTCGAGATGGCCTACACCTTGGCCGATGGGGTCGAATACGTACGCGCCGGCCTGAACGCCGGCCTCGCGATCGATGACTTCGCGCCGCGCATCTCGTTCTTCTGGGGGATCGGCATGAACCCCTTCATGGAGATCGCCAAGATGCGGGCGGCGCGCGTGCTGTGGGCCAAGCTGGTCAAGCAATTCGGACCCAAGAATCCGAAATCGATGGCCCTGCGCACGCATTCGCAGACTTCCGGCTGGTCGCTCACCGCGCAAGACCCCTTCAACAACGTCACCCGCACAACGGTCGAGGCGCTCGCCGCCGCGCTCGGGCATACGCAGTCGCTGCACACCAACTCGCTCGACGAGGCCCTGGCCCTGCCGACCGACTTCAGTGCGCGCATAGCGCGCAACACGCAGTTGATTCTGCAGGAGGAGTCCGGCATCACCCGGCTGGTCGATCTGTGCGGCGGGTCGTACTATGTCGAGAGCCTGACCGGCGCCCTGATGAAACGCGGCTGGGAGTTGATCCAAGAGGTGGAAGAATTGGGCGGCATGGCCAAGGCCATTGAGACGGGCTTGCCGAAGATGCGCATCGAAGAAGCGGCGGCCCGCAAGCAGGCGCGCATCGACTCGGGACGCGAGATAATCATCGGCGTCAATCGCTACCGGCCCGCCGAGGAGGAGCCGCTCGAGCTGCTCGACATCGACAATCAGGCCGTCCGCAAAGCGCAGTCGGCTCGCCTCGCAAAGCTTCGCGCCGAGCGCGACGAGGCGGAGGTGAGCCGCGCGCTCGACGCTCTGACACACGCCGCCGAGGGCGACGGCAATCTGCTCGAGCTCGCCGTTGAAGCCGCGCGCAGCAAGGCGACGGTCGGCGAGATCAGCGCCGCGATGGAGCAGGTGTTCGGGCGCTATCGGCCGCGCATCACCCGCATCTCGGGCGTATACCGCCAGGAGGCCCTCGGCATGGAATCGATGGAAGAGACGCTCGCCTTGACGAAGAAGTTCGCCGAGATCGAAGGCCGCCGCCCGCGCCTGTTGGTCGCCAAGCTCGGGCAAGACGGTCACGACCGCGGCGCCAAGATCATCGCCGCCGCCTTCGCCGACATGGGCTTCGACGTCGATATCGGTCCGCTGTTCGCTACGCCCAAGGAGGTGGCGCGCCAAGCCGTCGAGAACGACGTGCATGTCGTCGGCGTCAGCACGCTGGCCGGCGCGCACAAGGTGCTCGCGCCGCAATTGATCGCCGAGCTCGCAACGGCGGGTCGCGACGATATCCTGGTGGTCTGCGGCGGCGTGATTCCTCCAAGCGACTACGACGCACTATATGACTCCGGAGTGAGCGCGGTCTTCGGGCCGGGGACAGTGATTCCCGAGGCGTCGAAGAAGATCCTGCAGATCTTGCTCGAACGCGCCGCCGCCTAGACAACGTGAGCAACCAAACGAAATCGAGCGGACCGACGGCGGCGCGCGCGACGCTCTCGGCCGACGACTATGTCGCGGGCGTCGTGGCGCGAGACCGAACTGTCTTGGGCCGCGCGTTCACGCTGCTCGAAAGCCGCAAGCCCGAGCATCGCGAGTTGGCCGAACAGGTGCTGCACCGTCTTGGCCCCGACACCGGCGGCGCGATGCGCCTGGGCGTCTCCGGCGCTCCCGGCGTCGGTAAGAGCACTCTCATCGAGGCTCTCGGCCTGCACTTGATCGAACAGGGACGCCGCGTCGCCGTCTTGGCGATCGACCCGACGAGCGAGGTCTCCGGCGGCAGCATACTGGGGGATAAAACCCGCATGGAGCGGCTGTCGAACGCCGACGAAGCGCTCGTGCGTCCCTCGCCCAGCGGCCTGCACGCGGGGGGTGTGGAGCGCCATACGCGCGAGGCGATTCTGGTCTGCGAGGCGGCCGGTTTCGACGTCGTGATCGTCGAAACCGTCGGCGTCGGCCAAAGCGAAACCGAAGTCGCCTCGATGACGGACTTCTTCCTGCTCTTGCTGCTGGCCGGCGCGGGCGACGAGCTGCAAGGCATCAAGCGCGGCGTGATCGAGCTGGCCGACGCCGTCGCGATCACCAAGGCCGACGGCGATAACACGCTGCGGGCGCGCCAGGCTTGCGTCGAGTTCGAGCACGCCCTGCGCCTGGTGCGTCCGCCGACCGAGGGCTGGCGGCCGCGCGTGCTGGCGTGCTCCGCGCAGTCCGGCCACGGAATTGCATCGATCTGGGAGACGATACTCGAGCACCGCGCCGTGCTCGCCCAACAAGGCCGGCTGGCCGAGAAGCGCCGCCGGCAGACGATGCGCTGGTTTCGCGAGTCGTTCGAGGCGCTGCTGCGAGAGCGCGTCCTGTCGAGTCCCGAGGCCGCCGCACGATTGGCGGCCCTCGAAGACTCGGTGCTTCAGGGCGAATTGTCGCCCCTCAGCGCCGCCCGCAAAGCCGTCGACTCGCTGCTGGCGGCTCGAGACTTATCCGCAACGAAATGAAAGAACCGGTTCAAGGCATCAATCACCTCGGCATTGCGGTCCGCTCGATCGCCGCCAACCGCGACTACTACGAGAAAACCCTCGGCGCGCAGTACGAGGGTGAGGAAACGGTCGAAGACCAGAAGGTCCGGGTGGCTTTCTATCGCGTCGGCGACGTGCGTCTGGAACTGCTCGAGCCGACCGACGAGACGAGCCCGGTGGCCAAATTCCTCGACAACCGAGGCGAAGGCATCCATCACATCGCTTATGCCGTGGAGTCCATCGAACAGCGCATCGCCGAGCTCAAAGCCGACGGCGTGAAGATGATCGACGAGGCGAGCCGCGCCGGCGCGCACGAAACCCTGATCGCCTTCGCCCACCCCAAGAGCACGCACGGCGTGTTGACCGAGCTGACTGAAGAGACGCGGCCGCGTCCCGAGTTGCGCCGCCCGGCGAGTCTGCATCGCGGCGACGCTTTCCCAATCCTGACGGCTGACGAGGCCGCCGAGCATATTAGGAACGGCATGACGATCGGTTTCAGCGGCTTCACGCCCGCCGGCGCCGCGAAAGCCGTACCGCGGGCATTGGCCGAGCGCGCCAAGCGCATCCACGAGCGGGGCGAGCCGTTCCAAGTGCGCGTGATGACCGGCGCCTCAACAGGCAAGGACCTCGACGAGGCGCTTGCGGAAGCGAAAGCGGTCTCCTGGCGGACGCCTTATCAATCGAGCAAGACGCTGCGTTCGCAGCTCAACACCGACCAGACCGACTTCGTCGACCTGCATTTGTCGCACCTGCCGCAAATGGTCGCGGAAGGCTTCTTGGGCAAGGTCGACGTGGCTGTAATCGAGGCGACCGACGTCACCGCCGACGGCCGCGTATTCTTGTCGAGCTCCATCGGCGCGTCGCCCACCTTCCTCGCCGAGGCCGACAAAGTCATCATCGAGCTCAACCGCTATCACTCTCCGCGCGTCAGCCGCATGGCTGACATTGCGATCCTGCCCAAGCCGCCGCACCGCCAGGCGATCCCCCTGTTTCACACCATGGACCGCATTGGCTGGAACTACGCGACGGTGGATCCCGACAAGATCATCGGCGTCGTCGAGACCGATCAGGCCGACGGCGTCCCTGTGCCGACGCCGCCCGACGCGATCAGCCGGCAAATCGCGGCGCACGTCATCCGTTGCTTGCTCGACGAGCGCGCCGCCGGGCGCATTCCGCCGGACTTCTTGCCTCTGCAATCCGGCGTGGGCAACATCGCGAACGCCGTGCTCGCCGGCCTCAACGAGCATGAGGATTGCCCGCCGTTCTATATGTACACCGAGGTGCTGCAAGACGCGGTGATCGATCTGATGCGCTCCGGCAATGTGCTGGGCGCCTCGACGTGCAGCCTCACGCTGTCGGACGAGCGCATGCGCGAGGTGTACGACGATATGTCGTTCTTCGAGCCGCGCATCGTCCTGCGACCGCAAGAGATATCCAACAATCCCGGAATCATCCGCCGCCTCGGCGTCATCACGACCAATACGGCGCTCGAGGTCGACATCTACGGCCACGTCAACTCGACTCATGTCGTCGGCACGCAGATGATGAACGGCATCGGCGGCAGCGGCGACTTCACGCGCAACTCCTACATCTCGTTCTTCATGTGTCCGTCGTTCGCCAAGGGCGGGCGCATCTCGACGATCGTTCCCATGTGCTCCCATGTCGATCACGCCGAGCACTCGGTGCAGTTCGTCGTCACAGAGCAAGGAGCGGCGGACCTGCGCGGGCTCTCGCCCATCGACCGCGCCCGCGTCCTGATCGACAAGTGCGCGCACCCGGCCTACCGCGACTACCTGCACCAGTACATGGATCGCTCCCCCAGCGGCCACCTCAAGCACGACCTGAAGCGCTGCTTCGAGCTGCATCAAAACCTGCTCGAGTGCGGGCGCATGCTCCCGGACTTAGACCTCACGCAATTCGAGTAGCCGCGCAGGGGCGGGAAAAGGCCGCCGTCAAGTCTTTACTCAGGCTTAACGTTCTCACCGCAACAAGCTCGCATCAGGCCGAGTTAATACCCTCCAGAGCGCGGACTCAAAGCGCTCTCAATTCACGGAGGAAAGATAAACCCTATGCAAAGACTTATGACGGCCGCGGCCTGCATGCTCTTGACCGCGACGTTCGCTTTCGCGCAAATCGACCGTCCCGAACCGACCTACGACGCCTTGCGCGCCTTTGTGGGAGATACGTCGGTCGACTGCCTGATCGCCAACCGCACGGCGATGCGCGATGCCGGCGCCGCCGATGTCGAAACCCTGCGCGGGCTGCAACAGACTCTACGCCAAACCAAGCGCGCCGGCGGCGATACGACCTCGATCGAAGCCCAAATCGAAGAAGTGCACACTCGCCTCGAAGCTCTTCGCGCGCAATATGCGGAGCTGGCCCAGGCCTGCGTCGACCCGGCCCTGACGAGCCAACTCGTCGCCGCGGAAGCCTTGATGGACGAAGTGCGCCAGGCGGTCAGTCTGCTCGCGGTTGAATCCACACGCGAGACTCCCGACGGATTCGGCGACAGCGGTCCTCGCTCAGGCGGTCCCGGACGCCGCGGACCCGGCTTATAGGGCCCACGCACGCGACTCAGTCGAACCAAAGTTTGCGCGCCGTCGCGCCCAAGATGCGGCGGCGCGCTTCCGTCGACAGCGGCAAGTCTTCGCGAAAAATCTTCAGCGCCTCGGCGTAGCTGACCTTCGGCGTCCACAGCTCGCACGGAAAGTCACTCCCCCAAACGCAACGCTCCGGCCCGAATGCGTCGATCACGGCGAGAACCGCCTCGTGCATGTCGGCGCAAGGATAGCCCGTCCGGCTGCCGGTGGCGACGAACGAAACTTTGGCGTGCAGGTTGGGGCGCTTGGCGAGCCTGCGCACGTCGTCGAGAATCGACTCGAGCTCCGGGCCGACCTTCGGGTAGAGCGAATGGTCGAGCACGACGGGCAGAGAAGGGAAGGCCGAGAGTAGGCGATCGCCCTGCTCGGTGAGGCCGTGCTGAATGTGCATGTTCACGACAACGCCCGCCTCCGCCGCCGCTTTCCACAAAGCCCGCACACCGGGGTGGTCAATGCGTCCGTCGCTCGCCGGGTTCGAGCGTACCCCCTTGATCCCGTACTGCTTGACGTAATGCAGCAGCAGCCCCGGCGTGTGCGTGTCTTCGGGGTTGAGCGTGACAACGCCCGCGGTACGCTGCGGCGCCGCGACGGCGCTATCCAAGATGTAGCGATTGTCGAAGCGGTAGAACGAGCTGACTTGAATGATGCAGGCCGCCGCAACGCCCGCCGCGTCCATATCGGCCATCAAGTCGGCCAGCGAGCCCTTGCCGCCCGGCGGCCGCGTCGGCTTCTCGATCGGCGGATATTTCTTTTCGTCCGGCGAGTAGATGTGCGCATGCGCGTCGACGATGTCGAGCTCGTCCATACGCCGAGGATGATACTCCACTCCGTTGGGCGGTGGTACACTCCACGCACCCCGACGTGGCTTCCCCCCTTCAGTCGTCCGGCGTTCAGCAATCAGTCGTTGCTACTCGAGCGCGCTATGTGCTGCTGACCTTCACCGCCTCGGCGGCCTTCATCACCTATCTCGATCGCGTCTGCATCTCGGCCGCGGCCCCGTCGATGCGGGCCGAGCTCGGCCTCAACGAGATCCAGATGGGCTACGTCTTCGGCGTGTTCGCACTGGCTTACGGGATCTTCGAGGTCCCCATGGGCTGGCTCGGCGACCGCTTCGGACAGCGCGCGCTGCTGACGCGCATCGTCGCGGGCTGGTCGTTGTTCACGATGCTCACCGGACTGGCGCGCGGGTTCGGCTCGCTGCTCGGCATCCGGTTCCTGTTCGGCGCGGCCGAGGCCGGCGCGTTCCCCACGATGGCCCGCGCGCTCGGCCGTTGGTTTCCGTCGCCCGAGCTTGGCCGCACGACCGGAGTCATGTGGATGGGCGCGCGGCTCGGAGGCTCGTTGGCGCCGCCGCTGGCCGCGTACCTGATCGTCTCCATCGGCTGGCGCGAGTCGTTCGTCGTTTTCGGCCTGATCGGCCTGCTGTGGTGCGCGCTGTTCTGGCGCTGGTTTCGCGACGATCCGGCCGAGCACAAGGGCGTCAACCAGGCCGAGCTCGAGCGCATCCTCGCCGGACGCACCGACACGCGCCCCAAACCACCGTCGATCCCCTGGGCGCGCGTGCTGGGCAGCGGCAACCTGTGGGCCCTGTTCGCCATGTATTTCTGCTCGGCCTACGGCTTTTTCTTCTTCGTCACGTGGCTGCCTACCTATCTGATGGAGGAGCACGGCCTCAGCCTCGAGCGCTCCGGCTGGTACTCCGCCATGCCGCTCGCCGCCGGGGCGGTCGCCTGCATCTTGGGCGGCGGAATCTCGGATTGGATCGTCCGCAAGACGGGCAGCGTCCGCTGGGGCCGACGCGCCGTCGGCGTCGCAGGCTTCGGGCTGGCCGCGGTCGGCTTCGGCGTCGCCTATACGGCGCACGATCCGCTGTCGGCGGTGCTCTGGCTGTCCTTCGCCCAAGGCGCGCAAGACCTCACGCTGCCCGTGGCCTGGGCGACCTGCGTCGACTTCGGCGGCCGCTACGGCGGCACGGCCACGGGCGTCATGAACACCGCTTCGAGCCTGTCGGCCATGATCTCGCCCATCTCCGCCGCCTGGCTCACCCAAACGTTCGGTTCGTTCAACGCAATGTTCGCGGTCGCCGCTTTCGTGTATTTTGTAGGCGCGCTGCTGTGGTTCACTATCGACCCAGCCGAGCGCCTTGGAGACTGACCTTCCTATGGCGAAACATCCTTACCTCTATCAGCACCACACCTGGCCCGAGCTGGGCGAACGCGTCGCCGAGCAGCCCGTCGTCGTGCTGCCCATCGGCTCGGTCGAGGACCACGGCTACCACCTGCCGCTCGACGTCGACAACTTCCTCATCTGGAATATCTGTGAGGAAGCCGCCAAGCGCGCCGACGGCGACATCCTGCTGATGCCGATCATCCCCTACGGCTTCGAGACGCATCACATGGACTTCACCGGCACCATCGACATCCGCCAGGAGCACTTGCTCAACTTCGTGCTCGACATCACGAAGTCCGTCGCGCACCACGGCTTCCAGCGCATCCTTATCGCCGACGGCCACGGGTCGAACATGCCGATCCTCGAGCTGGTCGCGCGCCGCACGATTCTCGAGACGGACGCCCTGTGCGCCTGCTTCATTTGGCCCGGCCTGGCGTCGAAGACCATCAACGAAGTCCGCGAATCAGGCCTTGGCGGCATGGCCCACGCGGCCGAGCTCGAGACATCCGTCTACTTGCACCTAGCGCCCGAGAAGGTCCAAATGGACAAGGCCGTCAAGGATATCGGCATGCCCGAGTCCGAGTTCATCTGGATGGACCTGATGAACGGCTCGCCCGTGCGCCTGATGGACGAGTGGACGCGCTTCAGCAAGAGCGGCGTCTACGGCGACGCCACGATCGCGACGGCCGAGAAGGGCGCGAAGGTCTTCGAGGCGGTCGTCGAAGGCTTCCTGCGCCTCGTGAAGGAATACAAGAATCGCCCGCGCGGCGAGCGCACCGACTACCACAAAGAAAAGCCCCGCATCCCGGGAAAATAAGTGGTTACAGGCGCTCACGCCTGTAACAAGGGGCCATAGCCGCTAGGCGCCTGGTTGCAGCCTTGTGAATGCCTTAAGCCGTTTGCTGGTTGATCTCACGGCGCAGCTTCTTGCCGTTTCCCGAGTAGACTCGCGTGCGGGTTTGTTGGTCGTAGACGAAAGACTTACGAGCCTCGGCGGCGCGGGATTGGCGCTCGGCGGCCCGTCGCATGATTTCGCCGGCCGTCAGCGCAAAGCCTCGACGATGCTGCTGAACTCGCACTTCCGCAAGGCCGACGTGCAGTCGGCCATCGAATATCCCGAGGGCCCGGCCGATTCCAAGTAAGGCGTTCCCCGAAGCGGGTACAATCGTCGGGGCATGAAGTTCTCCTCCCTCGTAGCAGTCTTCCTTCTTGCATCCGCGGCCTTCGCCCAAGACGGCGTCGTGCTCGATAAACCAACGCCGCCGCCTGACTGGGCGCTCGCCGAACGCGCTCTACTCGACGCCGCATCCGACGGGGTCGAAGCCTTCGCCGAGCGCTACGTCGACAGCCGCGGCTACCTCAAGTGCGTCGAGCGCTGGGGCGGCAACGACGGCGCCGACGACGCCATGGAGAACTTCGAAGGCTGGACGCTGCTCTACGCCCTAGGCGGCGACGAGAAGGTTCTCGACCTCTATCACAAGGCCTGGATCGGCCACCTCGAGCAGTTCACCAAGGCCAAGGCTCCCGGTATCGAGATGGCCAAGGACGGCATGTACTGGCGCGAGTTCGTCACGGCCTTCGATTGGGAGCATAACGGCGAGGCCCTCGCCGCGTTCCACCTCTACGCGCTCGACCGTCCCGACGACCCGCGCTACAAGGACCGCGTCATGCGGTTCGCCGACTTCTACACCGGCGCCGATCCGCTGGCCGACAACTACGACTCCGCGCACAAGATCATCAAGAGCATTCAGAACGGCAGCCGCGGCGCCAAGGTCACTCCGGCCAGCGAAATGGACTGGGGCGGCCTGCCGGTCAAGGGCGCGCCGGATCGCCTCACGCGCTACGCCACAGCTTCGAACATCAAGGGCGACCACCCGCTCAACCTCGGGTCGACAGCGCTCGGTTTCAACGCCTACTTGCTGAGCCGCGAGGAGCGGTACCGCGACTGGGTGCTCGAATACGCCGGCGCATGGCGCGACCGGGTGCTCCAGAACAACGGCAACATCCCGACCAACATCGGGCTCGACGGACGCATCGGCGGCGACTGGGGCAAGTGGTACGGCGGCGTGTTCGGCTGGAACTTCTGGCCGCAGTCGAGCGGCCGCAACTACTTCATCCGCGGTCCGCGCATCGGCTTCGCCGTCGCCGCTCTGCTCAGCCGCGACATGAGCTACCTCGAGCCCTTGCGCCGCCAGATCGCAAACCTTTACGCCGCCAAGAAGGTCGAGAACGGCCGCACGCTCATCCCTCACAAATACGGCGACAAGGGCTGGTACGGCTACACGCCCAACACGTTCGTCGATGTGCAGCGCGACGTCTACTTGTTCACCTTCGACCGCACGAGCCTCGAAGGCCTCGCGGACGATCCTTGGATTCGTTACCTCGACGGCGACAACCCCGACTACCCGATGGACGCTCTACGACGCGACCTCGGGGGTGTCCGCCGGCGCGTCGCGGGGATGCGCGCCGACCGTTCGATCGACTGGGAGCGCGCGTCGGACGCCACGCAGCGTTTCGACCCCGCGAGCGTCGATTCGCTGACGACGCTCACCTTGGGCGCCAACCCGCCGGGCCATTCCGGCAATATCCTGCATTCCCGCCTGCTCTACTACGATCCCGCCCGGCGCCGCGTCGGCCTGCCCCAAGACGTCGCCGCGCTCGTCGAGTCGATCACTCCCGACGGCGTCAAGGTCCGCCTCGTCAATCTCGATCAGGCGCAAGGACGCAGCGTGTGGATCCGAGCGGGCGCCTACGGCGAGCACCGTTTCACCGGCGTGTCCGCGAACGGCTCGCACCGCGATCTCGACGCCGGGATGTTGCGCGTCCGGCTGGAGCCAGGCGCGGGCGGCACGCTCGATCTCGCGATGAAGACGTTCGTAAGCGACCCCGAGCCTTACGCGCTCTCACGCTAGGGCAGGCCGGGCAAAAAAACGTCCCGCAGTAGTGCGGGGCGTGCTGTCTTTTGCGGGGTTCCGAGGATCTCGGTCAGGCCTTGCGCCGCCCGAAAGCCGCGAGGCCGACAAGCGCTCCAGCCGCCAGCAGCATGGTCGCCGGTTCCGGAACATCCGGGACGCGCTGGACGCGTGGGCTAGCATGAGTTTGGTGCGAGTTCTGAAGCTGCCCCCGAAGCTTCGCCGGCGCATGTTGGCGCTGCGGGCCGAGATGCTGGACCATCTCGACCGCACCGAGGAAGAGACTTACTGCTGCCCGCAATGCCTGCTGCCGCACCCCGAGGGCGACTTCGAGGCCTACTCTTTCTGCCCCTGGTGTCTGTTGTCGCTGCGCGGGTTCGAGGAACGCATTGACGAGTCGCGCAAGATCATCTTGAACGTGCGCTTCGGCAACGACGAGATCCAATGCGGCGAATGCGGCGGCGAGTACGAGCAGCCGACGCGGTATCCCTTTAAATACTGCCCGCACTGCGGCGCGCCTTTCGCGGCGGTCGACGAGTTGCTGATGGAACTGCCGTTTTTGGTGACCTAGCGCACAGCGGGCGAAATCGGGCTATCATCGGTAGAGACAAATCATCTTCCCCGCCTAGGTTTTCATTTCGACGGGCTCGACAGGGCCCATACTCATCCAGGCAGATTCGTGAGCTTCATCTGGGGAAGCATAAGGGATTCGTATGGCCAACGTAGTGGTTTTGGGCACCCAGTGGGGCGACGAGGGAAAAGGCAAGATTGTCGACCTCATCGCACCCCGCTTTGACCTGGTCGCGCGCTCTTCGGGCGGTCACAACGCCGGACACACGGTGAAGGTCGGGGACCAAAAATTCGCACTGTCGCTCATCCCGAGCGGCATCCTGCGCGGCAAGCGCGGCGTAATCGGCAACGGCCTCGTCGTCGACCCGGCCGCCCTGCTTAACGAGATCAAGAAAATCGAGAAGCTGGGCGTGCAGGTCACGGGCCGGCTGTTCGTCAGCCACCGCGCGCATGTGATCTTCCCCTATCACCGCATGATGGAGCGGGCGTCGGAGAACAAGGACGGCAAGGTCAAGATCGGCACCACGTCGCGCGGCATCGGACCCTGCTACGAGGATAAGATCGCGCGCCGCGGCATCCGCATCGCCGAACTGCTCGATCGCGACACGTTCCCCGACCGTTTTCGCGAGATCGCTCGCGAGAAGAACACCATCGCCGAGGCGCTCGAGATTCACGAGCCGTGGGACATCGAAGAGATCCTGCGGCAATACCAGGGTTATGCGGAGAAGATCCGCCCCTTCGTCACCGACACGATCCATCTGATCAACGAGTCGATCAAGGCCGGCGACAGCGTGCTGTTCGAGGGCGCGCAGGGGACGATGCTCGACATCGACCACGGCACCTACCCATACCTGACGTCGTCAAACGCAACGGCCGGCGGCGTATGCACCGGCACGGGCGTGTCGCCGCTGCTCATCGACGGGGTGATCGGAATCACGAAGGCGTACGCCACGCGCGTCGGCGGCGGGCCGTTCGCAACCGAGATCCACGGGCCCGAGGGCGACGAGTTGCGGAAAAAGGGCGTGGAGTTCGGCACCGTCACCGGTCGCCCGCGGCGCTGCGGCTGGTTCGACGCCCCGCTGATCCGCTACGCGCACACCGTCAACCATCTTTCGTCGTTGGTGATTACGAAGCTCGACGTGCTCGACTACCTCGACAAGATTCCGGTCTGCGTCGGATACAAGTACAAGGGCGAGACGCTGCGCCACATGCCGGCGCTGGCCAACGTCTATCAGGCCGTCGAGCCGGTCTACGAGGAGCGCCCAGGCTGGAAGACTTCGACCGAGGGCATCACCTCATTCGACGACCTTCCCAAGAAGGCCCAGGAATACATCGGCTACCTCGAAGACAAGATCGGCGTCGAGATCGGCTGCGTGTCGACCGGGCCCGAGCGCGAGCAGACGATCTTCAGGTCGGGCTCGCAGTTCGAGAAGCTGGTCGGCTAGCGAAGCGGTTACAGGAGCTCCCCCCTGTGCTCGCCGCACAGCGGCGAAGGCGAACCCGCGTTACCACTGCACCGCTTGCTGCGCCTGAGTCATCGGGCGGATCTCGAGACAGCCCTTCCCTGTCGGCAGCAGCTTGCCGGGGTTCAGCCGGCGGTCCGGGTTGAAGACCTTGATCAGCCGCTCCATCATGTCGAGCGAGTCCTGGCTGAACAGCAGCGGCATTAGGTCGTTCTTCTCCATGCCCACGCCGTGCTCTCCGGTGATGGCGCCGCCGGCGTCGATGCAGTACTTCAAGATCGCCGCGCCGGCCTGTTTGGTGCGCTCGAGCTCGTCCGCCTTGCGGGGATCGAACAGGATGATCGGGTGCATGTTGCCGTCGCCGGCATGGAAGATGTTCGAGATCTTCAGGCCGTAGTCTTCCGAGACCTTGTAGATGTACTTGAGCGTGTCTGCGATGCGCGTACGGGGCACCACGCCGTCTTGCACGTAGTAGGTCGGGCTGATGCGGCCCACCGCGCCGAAGGCGTTCTTGCGTCCCTTCCACAGCGCGGCGCGCTCGGCTTCCGACTTGGCCACGCGCACTTCGCGGGCGCGGTTGAGCTCGCAGACTTCGCGCACTTGCTCGAGCTGCTCTTCCACCGATTCCTGCAGGCCTTCGAGCTCGATCAGCAGCACCGCGCCGGCGTCGAGCGGATAGCCGGCGTGGCTGGCCTCTTCGACCATGCGCAGCATGACGCCGTCGAGCATCTCGACCGCGGCCGGGATGATCGCCCGCGCGGTGAGGCCCGCGACGGTGTCGGCGGCGTCGTCGGGCGTCTCGTAGATCGCGAGCAGCGTCTTCACCGCCTCGGGCGCCCGCAGCAGCCGCACGATGACTTTGGTGATCAACACCATCGTGCCTTCAGAACCCGTCAGCAGCCCGCGCAGATCGTAGCCCGGCAGGTCCGACTCCTTGCCGCCGATCTCGATCACCGTCCCGTCGGGCAGCACCGCCTCGATGCCGAGCACATGGTTCGTCGTCACGCCATAGGCCAGTGTGTGCGGTCCTCCGGCGTTCTCCGAGACGTTGCCGCCGATCGTGCAAGCCTTCTGGCTCGACGGATCGGGCGCGTAGTAGTAGCCGTTCCCTTGCACCGCCAGGGTGATATCGAGATTGACGACGCCGGGCTGCACGACGGCGCACTCGTTGTCGTAGTCGATCTCGAGGATCTTGTTCATCCGCGCGAAGGCGATCATCAGGCCGCCTTCGACCGGGATGACGCCGCCGGAGAGACCCGTGCCGGCGCCGCGGCCGACGAGCGGAATCTTGTGCTGCGCCGCCACTTTGACGATGCGCGCGACTTCTTCGGTTGTACGCGGGAATACGACGCACTCGGGTGAATGCTTGTCGATCGACCCGTCGTACTCGTAGAGCATCAGGTCGTGCGCATGGTCGAGAACGGCTTTGGGACCAACGATTTCGCGCAGCTCGGCGATGGTTTCGGCGGCGAACATGGGTCCTCATGATATCCTAACTGGCTGATATCTAAGGCTCGCGAGAGCTTCCCTTCAGCCCCCGACTCAATATGGAAAAAATCGCGGTCCTCGACTCAGGCGGCCAATATTGCCACCTGATCGCGCGAAAAGTGCGCGAGCTCGGCGTCTTCGCCGAGATTCTCCCTCTCGACGTGTCCCCCCGTAAGTTGCGCGCTTACAAGGGCGTCATCATCTCCGGCGGTCCGGCGAGCGTCCATGAGGAGGGCAGCCCGCAAGCTCGCAAAGGGCCTGTTCCGAATCGACAAGCCGATTCTGGGCATCTGCTACGGCCATCAGTTGATCGCTCTGGGCCTGCAGGGCGTCGTCGAGGGCGGCGACGGACAGGAATTCGGCCGCGCGGACATTCGCGTGCGCGATGCGGCGCCGCTGTTCGCGGGTCTGCCCAAGAAGCAGCGGGTTTGGATGAGCCACGGCGATCATGTGGGCCGGTTGCCGGAGGGTTTTCGCGTCCTCGCCGACTCCGTATCGTGCCCGGTCGCCGCGATGGGCGACGACCAACGCCGCTATTACGGCGTGCAGTTCCACCTCGAAGTCGTCCACACCAGATACGGCTCGCAAATCCTAAAGAACTTCGTCGTCGGCATTTGCGGCTGCTCCCAAGACTGGCATCCTGAAGACCGCGTCGAGCAGCTCACCAAACGCATCCGCAAGCAGGCGCACGGGCGGCGCGTGCTGTTCTTCTTGAGCGGCGGCGTCGACTCGACCGTCGCCTACACGCTCACCGTCAAGGCGCTTGGCAGCGAGACCGTCCACGGCATCTACGTGGATACCGGCTTCATGCGCTCGGGCGAGACCGAGACCATCGAAGAAGCCTTCCGCAAACTCGGGCTCGGTAAGCTCGAGGCGGTCGATGCGTCCAAGCAGTTTTTCGGCGACCTCAAAGGCGTTACCGACCCGGAAGAGAAGCGAGCGATCATCGGGAAGGCGTTCGTCGATCTGCAAGACAGAATTCTCGAGCGCGAAGAGCACGTCGATCACGACTGGCTGCTGGGGCAGGGCACTATCTACCCCGACACGATCGAGTCGGGCGGCAGCGACAAGGCGGCGCTCATCAAGACGCACCACAACCGCGTCGAGCACATCCAGGAGCTGATCGCTCAGGGCCGCGTCCTCGAGCCGCTCGAAGAGTTCTACAAGGACGAGGTGCGTTCGCTCGGGTACGCGCTGGGCTTGCCGAAGCGCTTGATCGAGCGGCACCCGTTCCCGGGGCCGGCGCTGGCGATCCGCTGCATCTGCTCCGAGAGGGCCGCGAAGCCCTTGCCGGACGACGAGATCGACGCTCTGGCGAAAAAGGCCGGCTATCGCGCCTTCCTGCTGCCGCTGCGCAGCGTCGGCGTGCAGGGCGACTCGCGCAGCTACGCGCAGTTGACCGTCCTATGGGGCGGCGAGCTCGACTACAACAGGCTGCTGCCGCTGGCGACCGAGCTGACCAATCGCTTCCGCCGGACGAATCGCATCGTCTACCTGCTCGCGCCGAAACGAATCCGCGCGGCCGAGTGGAAGATCCGCCGCGCGACTCTGACCCGCAAGCGCGTGAAGGTGCTGCAAGAAGCGGACCGCGTCGTCGGCGAATTCCTCCGCAGCGAAAAGCTCTACAACAAGGTCTGGCAAGCGCCTGTGGTGCTGTTGCCGTTTTCGCGCGGAACGGGTGAGACCGTGGCGCTCAGGCCCATCACTTCAGTCGACGGCATGACGGCGGAGGTCGCCCGTCTGAACCCCGAGAAAATTCACGCGCTGGCCAAGAAGATTCGCGCGCTCGAGGGCGTCGACGCCGTGATGTACGACCTGTCGCACAAGCCGCCTTCCACCATCGAGTGGGAGTAGGCCGAGCCCGAATCGGACGCATACAAATCTGACAATCGTGCTATACTGCGACGCATCCCGCGGCTGAAGCGTGATGGGCGCGCGGGCATCTCCCAGGCCCGAAATGCACATCGCTGACGGCATTCTGCCCGCTGAATTCTGCGTCGCCGCATACGGGGTTTCGCTCGGCGGAGTCTACCTGCTCGGCCGCAAAACCAGTCCGGAAGAAGCTTCGCGCATGGGCCTGTTGGCGGCGGCGACGTTCGTTGCGTCGCTGGTCCATTTTCCCTTCGCCGGCTCGTCGGTTCACTTGGGGCTGTTCGGTCTGCTGGGCGCTCTGCTCGGCCGCCGGTCGTTCCCGGTGGTCTTCGTCGCGCTGCTGTTCCAAGCCTTGCTGTTGCAACACGGCGGGCTGCTCGCCCTAGGCGTCAACACGTTGAACATGGGGGCCGGCGCGCTGCTCGGCTGGGCGGTGTGGTCGTGGAAGTCCCTTCCCGAGGAAGCGCGCGGCTTTGCGGCCGGCTTCGTCGGCTCGATGGTCCCCGCGCTGTTGATGGCCACGGAGTTTTCTTTCGCCGGCTATGGGCGAGGATTCTATGCGATCGCGCTGATCTATTTGGCCGTGGCGCTGGTCGAAGGCGCGGTCACGACGAGCATGATCGCCATGTTCCGCCGGCTGAAGCCTGAAGTGTTGCAACGAGCGGCGGCATGAAACTCCCGATCCTGGCGATTGTGCTCCTGTGCGCCTCTTCCGCCCTCGCGCACGATCTGACGATTCGCGTCGAGTTGGACGAGCCGACCGTGATTCTCCGCGCGGCTTACGACGGCGACGAGCCGGCCGTGAACGCCGACGTCCAAATCACCTCCCCGCAACAGGCGAGCCCGCCTTTTCAAAGCGGCTCCACCGATCGCAACGGCTGTTTCTCGTTTGTGCCGGACACAGGAGGCGCATGGGCCGTGGTGGTGGACGACGGCTTCGGTCATCGCCGCGAGCAAGCCATCGAAGTCGACTGGTCCAAGGCCGGCGGGCCTCACGCCGAGGGACGGGACTGGAGCCAGGTCGTAGCGGGTTTGGGCTTGATCTTCGGCCTGAGCGGTGTCTTCTTCTGGAGCCGCGCCCGGGGCGAGCTCCGCCGTATCGGCGCGCGGTGAAGTACGGATTTCTCGACCGGCGCCCGGGCCCGGATTCCTTTATCCGGCGGCGCGATCCGCGGGCCAAGCTGGTGATGTTCTTCGGAGCGGCGTTGCTGGTCGCCTCCGAGCCTCCCGCTCAGATTCATCGTTTCGCGGCCTATGCGGCGCTGATCCTGCTGCTTGCGCTGGCAAGCCGGGCGCATGTCGGCTACCTGGCGGCTCGCCTGGCCGCCGCCGGGCCGTTCGTGGCGCTAGCCGCCTGTGTTCCGTTGCTGGCGGGTTGGGGCGGCGCCGCGGCGGACGCCCCCGCCGCCGGCCCCTGGGCGGCCTCGATCGCGCTGCGGGCCGCCGCCGCCGTAGCGCTGATCTCGGTGCTCACCGCGACGACGGAGTTCGCGCAGTTGGTCTGGGCCATGCGCAGATTGCGCTTCCCGCAGCCGCTGGGTCTGGTCACGGCGTTGGCCTATCGCTACTTGTTTCTGCTGTACGACGAATGGCGCCGATCCGGCCAAGCGCGCGCCTGCCGAGCGCCGGCCGGACTGCGGCTCAACCGCCGCCGCTTCTATTCCGAGCAAGTGGGATTGGTGCTGATCCGGGCCTGGGAGCGCGCCGAGCGCGTGCAAGGCGCAATGGCGCTGCGGGGATTTTGCGGCGAGCTGCCGCTGCGGCGGACGCCGCGCGTCTCGGCCGCTGATTGGGCTTTCGTGAGCGTGGGAATCGCGGCGTTCCTGGCGGTTCGCGTCTGGCTCTGACGCCGCTTGGAAAACAGGAACGAGGCCCTTCCGCGCGCCCGAATTCCGGAAGGACCCCGCTGCCGTTCGGCCGGATCTCGCCCGACCAAACCTTTATGTAGTGTCGAGCGAGGCCCCTTTCGCGCGCCCGAATCCGAAAGGAGCCTCGCTGACGATTGACCGGGATAACAGCCGGTCAAACTCAAATTCGTTTTTCGAACGGGACCTCTTCCGCGCGCCCGAATCCGGAAGAGGCCCCGCCGATTTTTGACCAGTCTCCGAAAAGACCGATCAAACTTCGCCGATGACCCGCCGCTCTCTTGCCAAGAGCTTGAGCGGGACTCCTTCGCGCGCCCGAATCCGAAGGAGCCCCGCCGCCCTTTGACCGGACCGAAGTCCGATCAAGCTCGAAGGCGGCCGCGACAGCTAGTTGCTTCGCGCCATCTGCTGAAACTTCGGCTTCGCCAGGAAGCCCGCCACGCGATCCTTCTCGATCGTCGTGACCACAATCTCGTACGGCCGCTCGACGCCGGTCACATAGAAAGCGACCGGTTCGTTGAGCAGGCGATTCTTGTGCAGCGTCACCTCGTCGTCCGCGAGGATCTCGAGCGAATACCGGTTCTTGTTCACATCGGCGTCTCGCAGACGCAGATGGAACTCGCCCACACGCTGCCTCGTTTTCGATTTTTGGAGCTCGAACGGCACCAACTCGCGTTCGCCGTTGCGCCACAGACGCTCGATGGCGGAAGCGTTCTTGCCGACCACCCCCTCTATGTCGTTCACGCTGCGTTGGGTCGAAGTGAGCAAGTCCGCCGTGGTCGCTATGTCTTCGCGCGTCGCGGCCAAGCCGGATTCGAAGCCGGAAACCTTCGTGCTGACGTCATCGATGCCCTGACGGTTCGAGTCCGCGGCCGACCGCATCACCTTGAGCTCGCCGATGAACATGTCTTGCTGCTCGCGCTCCTTCTCAGCGACGGTCTTCGACAGACGATCCGCCTGCCGCGCCGCCTCGTTGCGCGCTCGCGTGTCGGTGTTGCGGGAGGTTTTCTCGAACTCCGCGCGCAACTCCTTCATATCTCTGTTGTACTGGCCTTCTCGTGCGGAAAGGTCGGCTTCCAGGCGCGACACCTGGGCTTCCAATCCCTGGCGTTGCTCGGCGGAAGTCTCTTCGACGCGCGAAACTCTCGACAGCAGCATCACGTTCAAAGCCACGAGGCCGACGCCGGCGACAACGCCCGCCAGCTTCCAGGCTTTGCCGCCCGGCCGCTGCTCGCTGTAGTTCGTGGTTTCCAACATTTGAAGTCCTTCGTGAGGATTGCTGTCGCCGAACCATGAAGCAAAGCGGGGGCCAAACTCCCGCGAGCAACGGCAAAATCATGCAGGTCAGTCAGTTAGATCTCCCGACCCCGGTGTGAGGCCCCAAGCCGCACCACGCCGAACCGGGCAGGATTTGCAAAAGCCTCGGTAAGAATTACCCGGGTATAATGCGCGCCATGTTTCGATTCGTTTGCACTATGGCGTTTCTACTCGGCGCCGTCGCTTCTGGCGCGGAACCGATTCGATTGATGGTGCGCGGAGATGACTTCGGCTACACGCACGCGTCGAATGAAGCGCTGCAGCAAGCGCTGCGGAAAGGCGTGATGACTTCGGCGAGCATTCTGACGCCCGCGCCTTGGTTCAACGAAACGGCCGCCATCCTGAGGGAGCATCCTGAGCTCAGCGCCGGCGTTCACCTCACCATCACGAGCGAATGGAATCGCCTGCGCTGGCGGCCGCTCTCCGGCGCAGCCGCCGTTCCGTCGCTGGCTGCGCCGGACGGCGCATTCTGGGGATTCGGATACGGCGGGCCGAGACCGCAGGACTGGCCGGCCGACGGCGCGCCCTGGGCGACGCATGATCCGAATCCCTCGGAAGTCGAGCGCGAGTTCCGTGCGCAGATCGAACGCGCCAAGCGGGCCGGGCTGCGCATCGACTACATCGATTGCCACATGGGCATGGCCTGCCGCGAAGACTTGCTGCCGATCACCCGCAAGCTCGCCAAGGAATACTGTTTGGGAATCTCGGGCCAGTTCGGCGAGAAACGATTCGCCCCGGAATACGGCGACCGCAAGCCCGCGACGGTCAAGGCTGCGCTCCTCGCGGCCATCGACAAGCTCGAGCCGGGGTTGTCGCTTTACGTGGGGCACCCGGCGGTCGATTCGCCGGAGTTGCGGGCGGTCGATACGAACAGCGGCGAGAGCTGGGCGCTGCAGCGCAGCAGCGTGCTCGCCGCCTGGACCGATCCCGACGTCAAGCGGGCGATCGAGCGGCGCGGGATCGAGCTGGTTTCGATCCGAGACCTGTTCGATCACCAAGCTTGCCGGCCCCGTTAGCATCCGCGCGAAACGCCAAGCGGACAACCGCGAAGGTCGAGGCCCGGCCGCAAGGAACGAGGTCCCGTTCTCGGAGCCTCTCTCGCCCTCACCCGTGTCGCCCAATCTATAGCCGAGACCCGCGAAGCCGTAGTAACATGGAATATTCCGGACTCTACGGCATGAAGCACTTTCTAGAGTGGGCTGCACGCGGCAGCCTGGAAGCGGAAATGGCGTTGCGTCTCGACGGCGACCGCCTGCCCCGGCATATCGCCGTCATCATGGACGGCAACGGACGTTGGGCGCAAAAGCGTTATCTACCGCGCGTAGCCGGCCACCGCGCCGGCGTGGAATCGGTGCGGCGGACCGTCGAGGCCGCTTCGAGGCTCGGCGTTGACGCGCTGACGGTTTACGCCTTCTCGGTCGAGAACTGGAAGCGCCCCAAGGACGAAGTCGACACCCTTTGGGCGCTGCTGCTGCGGTACCTGAACGACGAGCTCGACAACCTCAAGAGGCACAACATCCGCCTCAACATCATCGGCCGTATCTCGGGGCTGCCTAAGCGCGTTCGCGCCGAGCTCGACGAAGCGATGATCGCGACCGGCGCCAACACCGGGCTGCAGTTGAACGTCGCGCTGAACTACGGCGGCCGCTCCGAGATTATCGACGCCGTGAATGCGGCGCTGGCCGACGCCCGCGTCAGCGGCGAGCCGGTGCAACTCGACGAGGCTCAATTCGAGCGCTATCTCTACACGGCGGGCTTGCCCGACCCCGACTTGTTGATTCGGACTTCCGGAGAAGTGCGTATCAGCAACTTCCTGCTCTGGCAGATCGCCTACACCGAGATTTGGGTCACCGAGAAATACTGGCCCGACTTCCGCGAAGTCGACTTGTTGGAAGCCATCCTCGACTTCCAGAGTCGCGAGCGGCGTTTTGGCGGCCTGGGCGCGAAGCCCGACCGGGAGCCGGAGCTGGTCGCCGCGGCGTCCCGCCCCGCTTTGAGCGAATTTCCTGAATGACCCGGGTCCTGACGGCCCTGCTGCTCGTCCCCGTCGCAGTCGGCCTCATTTTCTATGGTCCGATTCCGCTGGTTCGCGCGGCACTCGCCGCGGTGGCGTTGCTGTGCCTCCATGAGGCGCTCAACATCGCCCGCGCCACGCGATGTGCGGCCTTACGCCGTCGTCGCCTTCGCCGCGGGCGCGGTTCTCGTGCTGGCGCCGGCGCTGCCGCACCTGGCGTTTTTCGTCGCGTTGACCATGCTGCTTCTGGTCTTGCCGCTGGGCGACAAGCTGCCGCTCGATCGCGCGCTGGCTTCGGTGGCGGCAACACTGTTCGCGGTTCTCTACACTTGCGGTCCGTTCGCGATCGCTGCGTTACTCCACGCGCTGAGCCCGCATTGGATCTTCTTGGTCCTGCTGGTGAGCTGGGTCGGCGACAGCGCGGCGTTCTTCGTCGGCAAGGCTGTGGGCAAACACAAGCTCGCGCCGCGTCTGAGTCCGGGCAAGACTTGGGAGGGTGCCATCGGGTCGGCGGTTCTTGGAACGGTCGCCGGCTTCGCCTATCTCCAGTTCGCTTTGCCGGACGTGCTGGCCGCCTGGGTGATGATCGCCTTACCCTTGGTCATCAACGTGGCGGGACAGTTCGGCGACCTAGCCGAGTCGGCCTTGAAGCGCGGGGCCGGCGTCAAAGACAGCGGGACCCTGTTGCCCGGCCACGGCGGCATGCTCGACCGCATGGACGGCACGCTGTTCGCCTTCCCGGCCGCATACGTTTTTTTGCTGTTGCTGCGCGACGCCGTCTGAGCTGTTCACAAATTCTCGAGCCGTGAGCGCGAAGGGAGTGGCGGAGAGCTCACTTTCTCTCGCGGCGTTTCGCGCGTCTTTCCATCGCCACTGCTGTTCAAGCCAGCAAGACGCCGCCGGCTAGATTGAGAGCGTGCCGACCTTCGCAATGAGCGTCGAGATCGACGCGCCGGTCGAGGATGTCTTCGCGTTCCATGAGCGAGACGACGCTTTGGAGCTGTTGACTCCGCCGTTTCCGCCGGTGCGCGTCGTCCGCAAGACCGGCGGCATTCAGGTCGGCGCGGAGGTTGAGCTGCGTGTCGTTGGGCTGCATTGGCTGGCGCGGCACACGGCTTACGAGCGGAATCGCTTGTTCGTTGACGAGCAGGTCCAGGGCCCGTTCGCGAAATGGGTGCATCGCCATGAGTTCGCAGACCTGGGCGGACGAACGCGCCTCAGCGACCGCGTAGAGTATCGCCTACCCGGCGGAACGCTGGTCAATGCGCTGCTGGGCTGGAGCGTGAAGCCGGGGCTGAAGCGGATGTTTCAGCACCGTCATCGCGTCACCAAGAGCCTTTGCGAATCAAACCCGTCCGGCTAAGGTTGCGCAGGGCCGGGGCGATCGTCTACATTTGGCTGCCACGTGCCGCCGCTAGCCATACTCGTCATCTCCGTCGCAGTCGTTCTCTTCCTCATCATCAAGCTGCGCATCAACGCCTTCGGAGCGTTGATCATCGCGGCTACGACCGTGGGCGTGCTCTCCCCCAAGATCGAGTTGGGAGAAGTGATGAACGAAGTCGCCGCTTCGTTCGGACGCGTGTGCGGCGGCATCGGCATCGTTATCGCGCTGGCCGCCGTCGTCGGCCAATGCCTGATGGAAAGCGGCTCCGCGGACAAGATCGTCCGCTCGATGCGCCGTGCGATGGGCGAGGCCAATCCGGCCTATTCGATCGTCGCAAGCGGCTACATTCTGTCGATCCCGGTCTTCTTCGACACAGTGTTCTACTTGCTGGCGCCGCTGGCGCGGGCCACCCGCGTGCGCACCGGCAAGAACTATGTCCTCTACCTGATGGCCATCGCGGCGGGTGCAACCTCGACCCACGCGCTGGTGCCGCCTACGCCGGGGCCGCTCGCGATGGCCGAGTACCTGCACGTCGACTTAGGCGTGATGATCCTGATGGGCATGGCCGTGAGCTTCCCGATGGCGCTGGTCGGGCTGGCGTTCTCGTTCTGGCGCGATCGCCATCTAGAGATTCCCCTGCGCGACGCGCCGGGCGTCACGGTGGAGCAACTCGAAGCCATGGCGCGGCAGGACGAGTCGGAGCTTCCCGGCTTGATCGAGTCGGTGATGCCCGTGTTTCTGCCGGTCGTGCTGATCACGTCCAACACCTTGGTTGCGGCGGCGGGCATCGAGGGCGTGTGGCGCCAGCTTGCGAGCTTCTTCGGGAACCCGAACTTCGCGCTGTTGGCCGCGATGATCGTCGCGGTGCGGACGCTCGTGAAGCAAAAGGGATCCCTCGCCGAAGTCGGTCCATCCATCGAGCGAGCGTTGGCGTCGGGCGGCTTGATCATCTTGATCACGGCCGGCGGCGGAGCGTTCGGCGGGATGCTGGTCAAGTCGGGCATCGGCGACGAGATGGCCCGCGCCTCGCAGTCGATGGGCTTGCCGACGCTGGCGCTCGCCTTTGTGCTGCCCGGGTTGCTGAAGCTGGCGCAGGGCTCGGGCACGGTTTCGATGATCACGGCCAGCTCGATCCTGGCGCCGCTGGCGGCGCAGGGGCTGCCGTTTCATCCTGTCTACTTGGCCTGCATGATCGGCTCGGGCTCGAAGCTCGGCTCGTGGATGAACGACTCGGGATTTTGGGTCTACGCCAAGATGTCGGGCCTGACCGAGACCGAGACCCTGCAAACCTGGTCGGTGCTGCTGGCGGTATTGGCGTTCGCCGGCGCGGCCGTCACGGTGATCCTGGCGACGCTGTTTCCGATGGTCTAATCAGGCGGGGAAGGCGAGCTTCTTCTCGGCGATGTCGGCGTCCAAGGTGTCGGCGCAATGGTCGCACACGAAGACGCCGCAGCTTGTCTCGCGGTCCCCTTCGAGGCTGATGCGGGCGCCGCAACCGCTGCAGGTCGCCCCATCGCGACTCCGATTCATCGGCCGTCTCAAAAGCGGATCGGCTCTTCAGGGCCGGCTGGGTACGAACGGCGGACACGGAACCGGCATTGGAGGGCCTATCGGGGCTTGGTCGGGCGTCACGCGGATTTAGCCAATCGCTCGGGCGCCGGGCTGCGCCGGCAGCGCGGACCGCACTCGTGTTCGGGAAAGACCTTCGCCAGCAATTGTCGAGCCTGCCGGCGAGCCTCCGCCAGTCGCTCGCCGGAGACCGCATCGACGATGAAATCGCCGACAATGCGGATTTCCCAGCAAGGAAGCTGTGTGTGGTGACTGATCGATAACTGCACCGGCCGGCCGTCGACATGGTGGATTTCGACGTGACGAGTCCGTTGTGCGCCGTTGAGGGGGACGGATCTGGGCGAGTGCATCAAACCTACGACCCAGCATGGACCGCGCATGTTTCAGAGGGATTTCAAGACGGTGATTTCTCGGTCAAGAAACATACCGAGGGCCGGCTGTACGCCCCCTCCGCGGCATTGACCCAGCCCGTCCGCTGAGCTACTATCAGAGGGTTAGCGTTCAAACGCCCTTGGTGCGTCCACAGGGCCTGGAGCGTTCTTCCGACATGTCGACTTATATTCCGCGCGCCACCGAGGTGCGCAATGATTGGTTTGTGCTCGACGCCGAGGATCAGATCCTCGGCCGCGTGGCGACTCGCGCCGCCATGGTGCTGATGGGCAAGCACAAGCCGGACTACACGCCTTTCCTCAAGACCGGCGACCATGTGATCGTCGTCAACGCCGACAAGATCAAGGTCACCGGCGCCAAAGAGGACGCAAAGATGTACCGGCGCCACTCGGGTTACCCGGGCGGTCTGCACGAGTCCACTCTACGCAAGCTTCGCCAGGAGCATCCCGAGCGGGTGCTCCAATTCGCGATTCAGCGTATGCTGCCCAAGAACAAGATCGGCCGTCAGCTCGCCACGCGCCTGAAGGTGTACACCGGCGCCGAGCACCCGCATGAAGCGCAGACGCCGAAGAAGCTCGAGTTGTCGAGCATCCAGAGATAGCGAGCATCCAGAGATAGACAGAGCCGATGCAAACGACACAAACGCAATATCTAGGGACCGGACGCCGCAAGTCGGCCGTCGCGCGCATATGGTTGCGCCCCGGGTCCGGCAAGGTCGAGATCAACAAGCGCACGATCGACGAGTACTTCCAGACCGAAGAGCAGCGCCACGCCGTGAATCAGCCTTTGCTGGCGACCGAAACCGTCGGCAAGTTCGACGCCTACATCCTGGCGCACGGCGGCGGCAAGGCCGGCCAGTCCGAGGCGGTGCGCCTGGGCATCGCCCGCGCGCTGCAAGAGTTCAACGCCGAGTTGCGCCCGATCCTCAAGAAAGAGGGTTACTTGTCGCGCGACCCGCGCAAGCACGAGCGGAAAAAGTACGGACGCCCGGGCGCGCGCAAACGCTTCCAGTTCTCGAAGCGCTAGAGCGGAGAGGTTTTTTCGAGGAAGCCGCCGCTTGTTTCGGCGGCTTTCGTTTGTTCATGGCTGTCGCTAAATCCCGCTTGGACCTGCGATGCGCCTTTGGGCCGACACGTTCGGCCGCTTGCAACCCATAGGAGGGCCTGTGCCCCAAGTCACGATGAAGGAATTGCTCGAATCAGGCGTTCATTTCGGGCACCAGACCAAGCGCTGGAATCCGAAGATGAAGGATTACATCTTCGGCGAACGCAACGGGATCCACATTGTGGATCTTCAAAAAACTCTCAAGATGCTCAAGGACGCCTTGCGCTACTTGACCGAAGCCTCGCAACAGGGCAAGTCCATCCTGTTCGTCGGCACCAAGCGCCAAGCGCAGGAAGCCGTATCGGAAGAAGCCCGGCGCTGCGGCCAGTACTTCGTGAATCACCGCTGGCTCGGCGGTTTGCTGACGAACTGGCAGACGGCTCAAAAGTCGATCGACAGGCTCAAGGAGCTCGATCGCCTGGCGGATGAGGAAGGCTACGCCGGCCGCTCGAAGAAAGAGATTTCCCGACTCGAGCGCGAGCGCAAGCATCTGACGCAAAACCTCGCGGGCCTCAAGGAAATCCCCGGCTTGCCGGACGTGCTGTTCGTCATCGACTCGCGGAAAGAAGAGATCGCGGTGGCCGAAGCCAATCGCCTCAACATCCCGGTCTTGGCGATCGTCGACACCAACAGCAACCCCGACCCGATCAACTATGTGATCCCGGGCAACGACGACGCGCTGCGGGCGATCCGGCTGTTCACCAGCAAGGCCGCCGACGCGATCGTCGAGGGCTCGCAGATGGCGACCGAGCAGGACTTCGCCGAGCCCGTGCCGCTGGAAGGCATGGAAGGCGAGTTCGCGGTGGTGACCGAGGACGGCACGATCGTAACCGAGAAGGGCGTCGTCAACCCGGACAGCACGGCCCCCGATCCGCAGCACGCGGGCGGCGGCGCCGTTTAATCGCTCGATAGCGGCGGGATCGCCGGGGGCCGCTGATCGGGCGGCGACGGCGGTCCGGTGCGCGCGGGCCGCGCATCGCATTCGCGGGCTCGCGCATCCAATAAAGGTTCGTTTTGTTTTGAGCAAGGCAGGAGCAGACTAATGGCGGACATCTCTGCAACGTTGGTAAAAGAGCTTCGCGACCGCACCGGCGCGGGCTTCATGGAGTGCAAGAAGGCCCTCACCGAGGCCGGTGGAAACGTCGACGAAGCCGAAGTCGTACTGCGTAAGCGCGGCGTCTCGGTCGCGCAGAAGAAGGCGGATCGCGAGGCGAACGAGGGCCTTGTGGAGTCCTACATCCACCCGGGCGGCAAGCTGGGCGTGCTGGTGGAGGTCAACTGCGAGTCGGACTTCGTTGCGCGCACCGACGACTTCAAAGAGTTGGTGAAGGACATCGCGATGCACGTCGCGGCGACCGATCCGCGCTACGTCAGGCGCGAGGAGGTCGACCAGGAAGCGGTCGACAAAGAGAAGGAAATCCAGCGCGACCGCGCGCTGCAAGAGGGCAAGCCCGCCCAGGTCGTCGACAAGATCGTCGAAGGCCGCATGGGCAAGTTCTACGAAGAGGTCGTGCTGCTCGAGCAGCCCTTCGTGAAAGACAACTCGAAGACCATCCAGGAGCTGATCACTGAAAAGATCGCCAAGCTCGGCGAGAACATCACGGTCGGCCGGATGTCGCGTTTCAAGATCGGCGAATAAGCCGACTGATTTGAGAAGATGGGGAACCGCAGGGTTCCCCTTTTTCTTGTCCCCTTTTTTCTTGCCATGGCCGGCTACAAACGCATCCTTTTGAAGCTCAGCGGCGAGATGCTCGGCGGCGAAGCCGGGTTCGGCTGGGATGCCGTCCGAGCCCGCGAGATCGCGGACGACGTCGTCGCCGTGGCGCGGCGGCGGCGTCCAGATCGGCGTGGTCGTCGGCGGCGGGAATTTCTTCCGCGGCGTCGGCTCGAAAGGCACGGGCTTGGAGCGCACGACCGTCGACTCGATGGGGATGCTCGCGACGGCCATCAATGCGCTCGCCTTCGCGGATATGATTCGCGCGGCGGGCGGCGACGCTCTAGCTCTGAGCGCGATCGGCATGGAGCCGCTGCTGGCGCGCTACGACCGCGCCGCGGCGATCGGCGCGCTCGAAGCGGGAAGCGTCGTCATCTTCGCCGGGGGCACCGGCAATCCGTACTTCTCGACCGACTCGGCCGCCGCCCTGCGCGCCGTCGAGATCGGCGCCGAGCTGCTCGCCAAGGCGACCAAGGTCGACGGAGTGTACGACAAAGACCCCGCCAAGCACCCCGACGCAAAACGGTATGCGAAGATATCGTACGCGGAAGTTCTGGAAAAGCGGCTGGGCGTCATGGATCTGACCGCGGTGGCGCTTTGCCAAGAGAATGATCTGCCGGTCCTGGTCTTCGACCTGAACGCACCCGGCGCCGTCGCGCGCGCGGCCGGCGGCGAAGACATCGGAACCGTAGTGAGGAAGTAGAAGCCATGTCGCACATTCAAGGCGAGTCCGTTGAAGAAATCCAGCTCGAAGCGGAAGAACGCATGGAGAAGACGATCGGCGACTTGCAGCGTGAGATGTCGTCGATCCGCACCGGGCGCGCTTCGGTGCACCTGCTCGATCCCATCCGAGTCGACTATTACGGCACGCAGACGCCGCTCAATCAAATGGCGAACCTGAGCACGCCGGAGCCGTCGCTGCTGACGATCCAGCCTTGGGACACGTCGCAGATCAGCTCGATCGAGCGCGCCATCCTGCAGTCGGATTTGGGCCTCAACCCCATGAACGACGGCAAGCTCATCCGCATCGCGATCCCGCCGCTGACCGAAGAGCGCCGCAGGGATCTGGTCAAGCAACTCCACCACATGACCGAGATGCACCGCGTGGCCGTGCGCAACCTGCGCCGCGACGCCAACGACGCGCTCAAGAAGCTCGAGAAGGATAAGGTGATCTCCGAGGATCAAGCCCGCGATGCGCAGGACGAGGTTCAGAAGATGACCGACGGCACGATCTCGAAGCTCGACGCCGTGTCGACCTCCAAAGAAAAAGAGATCATGGAGATCGGCTGACCGGCCGCTTTAGGCCGGCCCGGGACTCATCAGCCGCATTCTTGAAAGTCGCCGGCTGACCCGGCCCGCTTCCGCGCCCTTTCCCGCCGTCACCCCGGCGCCGGGCTTGGGTGCTGGTTTCGTTTGCTCTTTCTATTCCGACTTCAAGGCCTCGACCGGATTCACCCCTGCGGCGCGGCGCGTCGGAGACCAGCAGGCCAACAGCGCCACGGCAACGAACAATGCCGCGACTCCAAGCAACGTCGCCGGATCGCCGGGCTCGATCTCAAACAGAAACGCCCGCAACAAGCGCGATACCGCAATCGCCGCCGCGAGGCCCGCGATTACGCCTCCGCCGATCAAATGGAAGCCCTCATTGAAGATGAGGTTGCGGATGTGACGCCGCTCCGCGCCCACCGCCGCGCGGATCGCCAACTCGCGAGTTCGCGCCCCGACCGACAGTGCGAGCGTTCCGTAAATCCCGATCAGCGTCAGCACGCAGCCGACAATCGAGAACCCGACCAGCAGTTGCATCGCGAAAGTCTGCGACGCCACCGAATCGCCGCGGATCTGATCGAGGGTTTTGACGTTTTCGATCGCCGCGGTGGGGTCGATGGCTCGCAGCTCGCGCTCGATGGTCGCCGCCAGGGCCGTGGGCTCGGACGCGGTGCGCACGACAAGGTGCTTCGTGAACGCGCCGTTCTGCCAGAACGAAAGGTAGATTTCCGGCTTCGCCTCCGCGGTTAAATCGTCACTGCGGGCGTTGTTGACGACGCCGACAATCTCGAGCGGCGGGTTATCGCGGCCCCGCGTCCAAATTTTCTTGCCAATGGGTTCGGCGCCGGGAAAGTAACTCTCGACGAAGGCTTGGTTGACCACGGCGACGCCTGGCGCTTCCTGGACGTCGCTCGCCCGAAAGCCTCTGCCGTCGGCGATCCGGAGGCCGATCAGATCGAAATAGTCGGGCGTCACTGATCGCATGGGCAGCGTGACGCGCTCCGCCGCGCTGGCCGGCGCCGGCTGGCCTTCGATCTCGACAGAGCCGGGCCAGTTGTTGCCGGTCAACGGCACGCCCCAAGCGAAGGCCGCGCGCTCGACGCCCGGCAATTCGGCTACCTTTTCGAGCGCGCGCTCGTGAAAGTCGCGCCAATTTCCGTCGATGGCCGTCACGCTCATGGTGAGAATGCGGTCCGTCCGATAGCCCGATTGCACATTCGCCAGATTCACCATCGTGCGGATGAGCAGGCCCGCGCCGACGAGCAATACGAGCGTTAGCGCCGTCTGCGCGATGGTGACGATCCGCAGCAGGCGGCGCTCCCCGAGCCCGGCGCTGGCATTCGGCCCCGCGCCTTTCAGCGTGCGAACGGGGTCAAGCGCGGAAGCGCGCAGCGCCGGGATGAGTCCGGCGAGCAGGGCCGCGAGAATTGCCGAGCCGAGGCCGCAAAGCAACACGGGCCAGCCGGCCGTCACCGCATCCAGGCGCGGGATGGCGTGACCGCCGATGAGCTTGAAGACACGCACGATCCCAAAAGCCAGTGCGATGCCGAGCCCGCCGCCGACAAGCGCCAACAACAGACTCTCGACCGACACCTGGCGGAATAAGGCAAAGCGGCCGATTCCGAGGGCGTTTCTGACGGCGTACTCCCGCTGTCTCTGCAAGCCCCGCACTAGCATCAGCGACGCGGCGTTGCCGCAGGCGATCAGCAACACCAGCGCCGCCGCGCCGAACAGCGGCCACAACACCCGCGCCCCGGCGCTGTTGAGCTCGGCGACGAGCGGGCGTACGGAGGGCGTGAATCCCGCCAGGTCCGGATCGGTTTGGGCCTGCCGTTCGGCGATGACCGCCAGCTCGCTTTGCGCCTGTTCGCGCTGCGCTCCGTCTTTGAGACGCCCCATCACTTGCCAGCCCCCGCGCTTGAGGTTTTCAGGGTTCGCGGCGGCGGGCATCCAATAATCGACCTGCGCGTCGACGTCGTAGTTCGGTTCTTGACCGGCTCGGGAGTCCGGCAGGAACCGCGCGCCCGCCGGCATCACGCCGACGACGGTCGGCGGCGTCTCCGTGCGGCTGATGCGGACCGTCTTGCCGACGATATCGGGATCGCCGTTGAACTGTCTTTGCCAAAGGTCATGGCCCAGGATGATCACCGGACGCGTGGGGAACGTTGTTTCGGCGGGCAGGAAAGCTCGGCCGAGGATCGGCTGCATTCCAACAGCGTCGAAGTAATCGGCCGAGACGCGCATGCCCATCATCGACTCGCTGCCGTCGGACGTGACGAGATAGTTGAAGCTCCAGCCGTAGGCGGCGATGCGCTCGAACGACTTCGCGTCCTCCTTCCATTCCTGCCATTGCGCGGCCGTCCAACCGCGCGGACCGGTCAGAGGCTGACCGTCGGTGCGCGCCGGAGGAATCAGGACGAGCCGCTCCGGCTTCTCGTACGGCGGGTTGGTCCACAAGACTCCTTCGACCAGGCTAAAGACCGTGGCAGTCGCGCCGATCCCGAGCGCCAGGGTCAGCACGGTGATCGATGTGAAGCCCGGCTGCTTGAGCAGCATGCGCAGGCCGAACTTGATGTCTCGAAGCATGAGACCTCCTGGTAGCGACGACGTTACACGATCCCGGATACGACGGTATTAGACCACTACCGTTGATTTTCGGAGCCTATTGGGCGGCTAGGCCTCAGCATGAGCTGATCAATGCGGCGCGTCGCAGTTGACCATCCACTTGACGCCGAATTTATCATTCACCATGCCGAACGCCTCCGCCCAGAAGGTCTTTTGAATCGGCAGGATGACCGTGCCGCCGTCGGCGAGGTTGTCGAAGAGTTCTTTGGCGCGAGCCGGATCGTTCAGGCCGAGCGCCAGGCTGATGTTGCCGCCGGCGGCTGCGCCGTCGGGGTTAGGGTCGTCGCACATCATCAGGGTCGAATCCCCGACCTTGATCGAGCAGTGCATGATGTTATCCGCCGGACCCTTGTCGGCCATGGGCGATTCGCCGAAAGTCTGCATGAAGAGCACTTCAGCGCCGAGGGCGTTCTTATAGAAGTCGATCGCTTGCTTGCACGTGCCTTTGAAGGCGATGTAAGGGTTGATTCCCGGCATGTATGTTCCTCCTGGGCCTATACGCGACAGGTTCTGAGTTTTCGGCTGAGCGTGTCAAGCCGTCTGACCGCAGGGAAGGAAAAATGCTCAGCCCAACTCTTTTTTCTTGCGCTCATATGTTCGCGCCCTTAAACTGCGCCTGTTCGTAATTTGACGCTGGAGGATAAATGTGCGATATCGAAATGTTTACTCGCTTGTCGGACTGACGCTCAGTGTCGGAATGCTGACAACATTATGGGGATTTGACATCAATCGGAGCCGGACGGCGGCTCGCGCCGGGCTGTCTCCGGCGGGTGCGGAGGCCGTTCAACTGCACTTTCGAACGGAATTGACGGGCTTCCGCGCGGCGCCCGACCTCACGAGCACGCGACTCGTCGTCGGCTGGCAAGAAGTGGGCGGCATCGAGCCGCAACCGTTCCGCGTGCTGATCCCGATGGGGTGCTTTGTGGAAAACACGAGCTTCTTCGTGGAAGACTACGTGCGCTGCGGCGTCCGGGCGGTATTTGGAAGGACGGAGCTGCAAATCACGGATTTTGCCGCGCGTATGCGTCGGACCGCCGCCGGGAACTTCGTATTCGACATGGAAGCGATGATCGCCGTTCCCCCGAGTCCCTGCCTCGGGGCGCTAGGCGGCGCCGGCGTTCGAGTCGATCATCGGCGAGGAGTCCGCGCTCTCCCTGCCGAGAAGCATTGAGACGGTCTCCGGAATCCAACCCGAGCCTTTCTAGCCGGCGGGCGCGCGGTGAAGCTGCTAAAACCCCGTGCGCCCGCCCGCTCGCTAGTGCATGACGAAGCCGAACAGCGTGTCGCCCGCCCCGACGACCACGTATTGGTCGCCATCGAGCTCATAGCTGATGGGGCCGTTGGCGACCGAGCCGCCTAGGTTGGCGTGCCACAGCGGCTCGCCGGTCGTGGCGTTGAGGGCGACAAAGTTGTCCTCGCTGTCGCCGGCGAACACGAGGTTGCCCGCCGTGCTCAGCACGCCCGCGCGGATCGTGCCTTCCCACTCGTGCGCCCAGCGGACTTCGCCCGTCTTGTAGTCGATGGCGCGGATGCCGGAGCGCGAGAAGCCGCCGCGGTCTGTGCCGCCCCAGCCTTGCGGGTTGTCGCTGGGATCGAAGATGTAATAGACGCTGTAGGCCTGGGTGGCGTCGGTGTAGAACAGTCCTGTCTTCGGATTGAAGCTCGGCGGCTGCCAGTTCGTCGCGCCGCCTTGGTTCGGCGTCACCAGCGCGCCGTCGAGTTGCGGGTATTTCTTCGGGTCGGGGATCGGCTCGCCCTTCTTGTCGACGCCTAACGACCAGTTCACATTGACGAAGGGCTTCGAGACGAGGTTCTTGCCGTTGGTGCGGTCGAGCAGGAAAAAGTAGCCGTTGCGGCTGGCCTGCGCCAGCAGCTTGCGCGGCTGGCCGTCGATCTCGCCGTCGATCAACACCGGCGCCTCCGTCGCGTCCCAGTCGTGCGTGTCGTGCGGCGAGGCTTGGAAGTACCAGGCCATCTTGCCCGTGTCGGCGTTGACGGCGACAATCGATTCGGTGAACAGGTTGGCGCCTTCGCGGTTGGCGTGCGCGATCACGGGCTGCGGGTTGCCGGTGCCGACATAGATGAGGTTGAGGTCGGGGTCGTAGGTGATCGGCTGCCAGGTCATGCCGCCGCCGTTCTTCGCTACGGCTTCGTTCGGCCAGGTGTCCGAGCCCGGTTCGCCCTTCTGTTGAGGCGTGACGTACCAACGCCACTGCCGCTCGCCGGTTTCGGGGTCGTGGGCCTCGAGGTATCCCGGGCGGTCGAGGTCGTCGCCGCTGATGCCCACGATCACGCGATTGTTCACGATCGTCGGCGCCACCGAGCCGAAGTAGAACTGGTCGAGATCGCAGATTTCCTGATGCCAACGCTCGCTGCCGTCCTTGATGTTCAGCGACACCAGGTTGCAGTCGGGCGTCTCGAAATACAGCCAGTTGCCATAGATGCCGACGCCGCGGTTGCCGATGTGCATGCCGCCGGAGGATTTCCAGTCGTAGCTCCAGATTTCGCGGCCCGTGCGGGCGTCGACGGCCCACACGTGATCGGGGATCGTGAAGTAGAGCACGCCGTTGACCATGAGCGGCGTCGCCTTGATGCTGCCGCGTCCGCCGCCCGTGTCGACGCGGTAAACCCAGGCGAGGCTCAGCGACTCGACGTTCGAGTCGTTGACCTTGTCGAGCGGGCTGTAGCGGCGTCCGGAATAGTCGCCGTGATAGGTCGGCCAACTGTCGGTCGGCGGCTGGCTGAGCTTCGCCGCAGTGGAACCGCTTTGCGCGTACGCCGCGGGCAGCGCCAACAGCGAAAGCAGGAAGAGGCTGATGGATTTCATCGCAGCGTCTCCAGATAGGCGACGACGTCGTGCATGTTCTTGTCCGTGATCTTGCCTAGCAGTTCGATGTGCGCGGCAAGGGGATCGTGCTTTTCGACCTCGAGCTGCGGGGTCCGCTTCCAGGAACGGTAGTCGCCGTTCGAGTCGCGCAGCGAGACGTTGAAGTCGTCGAGATGGACGAGCTCGCCGGTGACGGCCTTGCCGGAAGCCGGGGTGACCGTGACCGTCGTCGGCTTCGGCTCGGGGCCGCCGCCGCCGAAGCGGCTGGGCCGGAAGCGGCGCGACTGCGGGAACAGGAAGCGCGTCTGCAAGGTGGCGGGGTTGTAGCGGGCGCCGACGTCGGCCAGGTCTCCCGTCGCCGAGTGGCACTGATTGCAGCCGCCCGCGCCGTTGAAATAGGCCGCGCCCGCCTTGGGGTCGCCCGTGAGCACGTCTTGCACTTCGAAGATCGGCGAGCCCCGCAACGTGTCGAACACGCGCTGGTGGATGAAGTGCGTCAGGTCTTGGATCTGCTCCTTGGTGAACTTGGAGCTGGGATCACCGCTTTGAGTGGGGTGGCCCTTGGCGAGAAACGGTCCTATCTTGTCGCCGTAGCGATCCTGCAGCACGAGCGTCGACTGGATCAGATTGGACCCGCCGTTGCCGCCCCGCGCATACGTGCCGTGGCAGTGAATGCACTCCGCGGCCCAGATCGCTCTGCCGCGATCGGCGGCCTCGGGATCGACCTTGTGTTGTTCGAGCGGACCGGCGCGCAACTGCGCCTCGAGTTTCACGCCGCCCGCCGCGCAGAGCGCGGCGAATCCGACGCAAACCATTGCTATGCTTCGCATCGCCTCTAACCTTCCCTCTAAAACGAAATCGCTTCTTGCTTCCGCTTCAGCTCGTCGGCCGGCACGCCGGGCGACCTTGGCGAGTCCGGCGAAGTCCTGGAACTCGCCGTTGGCGCGGCGGTAGTCGAGAATCTTGTTAGCGTCCTCGGCCGACAATCCCAGAACCTCCTGGAGCTCCATGCGGGTCGCGCGGTTCACGTTGACCCTGCCGAAGTTGCGGACCAGGTAGTCGAACGCCATGCCGAAATCTTCGTCGCTGCCCTTGGCGCCTTTGTCGTCGATCATCTTGCCGATGGTCTCTTCCCACTGGGCCTGGGTCTTGCGGCCGGCGGTGGCCGCCTCGGCCGGATGGCACGAGCTGCAGACTCTCTGAAACGCCTGCTTCTCCACCTCGTTCGAGGGGTGACTCTCTTGCGCGGCGCAGACGCCGGCCAGCGCGAGACTAGCCGTCAACGCCACGAACAGAGACGTGAGAGCTCGGCGGCGGGGCAGGGTGAGACGGAATGAAATCGGCATTCTTGGCGGATGGCTGACCGGCGGCGCGCCGGGGCGCTTTCTCCAACGACCCATTATTGTAGTGTGCGAAGCCGATCGGGCTCACGAACGCGCACGAAATGGGGCGTCGTTCCAGACGTCCCGCTTTGGCATGATTAGGCTGCTAACGACGCTGAGCATTCAGCGTCCAACGATGCCATGAAGCTGCAAGGCCGCTCCCGAGGACGTCCTTTGAGATTCCCTGCCGCGCTGGCCGCCGACCTGGTGCGCGACGTATCGCACGCCGCAAGGTCGCTGCGCCGCAATCCGGGGTTCACGATCGTCGCGGCGCTGACCCTGGCGCTCGGCGTGGGCGGGTGTGCCGCGATGTACGCCTTCACGCGGCAACTCGTCCTGTTGGACTACCCCTATCCCGATCCGGACTCGTTGGTCGTCGTCGAAGAGACGGACTTGAAGAATCCCGGGTCATCACGCGGAGTGGGTCCGGAGGCGTTTGTTGAGATCCGGGACGAGGAGCGGTTCGTTCGCGACATCGCCGGGTACCTCACCGACGGGTTCGTGCTCGCGGCGGACGAAGGGGTTCACATTCTCGAAGGCGTGCCGGCCACGGGAAATCTGTTCCAGGTGATGGGAGTCGAGCCCATCCTGGGCCGCGTATTTACGGAGGAAGAAGCCGCGGCGAACGCGAAGGTCGCGGTCCTCGGCGGGCGCGCCTGGCGGCGCTACTTCGGCGGTCGGCCGGATGTTGTCGGCTCGACGGTCGAATTGAACCGGCAACTCTACACCGTGATCGGCGTGATGCCGGAATCGTTTTGGCGCGGCCGTGATGTGTGGGTTCCGCTGGGACGAACGCCTGCCGAAGCAGGCCACATGCGGACTTGGGCCCGGCTCAGCAACTCGGGCGCCGTCAAGGACGCTCAGGCGGAGTTGGACGTCTTGTCGCAGCGGCTTATCCAGCAGGACCCGGCGAATCAAGACGGTTGGAAGCTGAGCCTGCGCGATCCGCTCGAGATGTCGGGCGCTGACATCGGCACGCTGCTGGCCGCGGGGATCGCGCCGGTGGTGTTGGTGTTCCTGATCGCGTGCGTCAATATCGCCCACCTGCAGATCGGTCGCGATTTGCAACGCAATCGCGAGATGGCCGTGCGCCGTGCAATTGGCGCCAGCGGCGGGCGCGTGGTGCGGCAACTCTTGACGGAGTCGCTGCTGCTCGCGCTGCTTGGCGGCGCGTTGGGCGCCGTCGTGGCGTATTGGGGCGTGAAGGGGATTGCTGCATACCTGCCGGCCGATCGGATCGCATCGATCGGCGGGCTGGAACTCGACAAGGGCGCTCTCGTTTTTTTGGCGCTCCTCGCCGCCGGGAGCACCGTTGCGATCGGGCTCATCCCGGCTTTGCGCGCGGCCGGGTTCAACCTGACCACGGCTCTCAAACAAGCCGGTCGCGGCTATACGGCCAAGGCGTCGTTCCGCAGCTTGCTGGTTGTCACCGAGCTGGGGCTCAGCATGATGCTGCTGGTCGGCACGGCGATGATGATCCTGTTGGTGCGACACATGACGCGCACCGACCTGGGCTTCGACGAGTCGAACCTCTGGAGCGCCAGAATCTCTTTGCGCGGGAACCTCGTGAGCCCGGAAGCGCGAAGGACCTGGGCGAGTTCGACGCTGGAGCGGATCGAAGCGCTGCCGGGCGTTGTTGCGGGGTCGATCGCGACCGAGATCCCTCTCAACGGCGGCGCGAGGCGGCGGGTCGAAGCGTCGGGCCTTTCGCTGTCCGATAAAACGACCGGGCAGGCGGAGTATCGGGCGGTGACGCCTGGGTATTTCGATACCCTCCGCGTGCCGGTTCGTGCGGGACGGGCTTTCAACCCGCAAGACCGCGAGGGCGCGCCGCCCGTCGTGATTGTCAACGAAACGCTGGCGCGCAGGTACTTCGAGGGGAACGCCGTCGGTATGCGGTTGAGGACCTTTTCAGAAGATGATCCACTCGGGTCAACCGCCGCCTCGCCCGGCGAGGTGCGCGAGATCGTCGGCGTCGTCGCGGACGTGCGCCAGGAGATCAGCGGCGACCCGGCGCCTCCGATCGCGTATGTTCCCTTCGATCAGGCCGCCCGGGCGCCGTTGTCGCTCGTTGTTCGGACGCAAGGCTCTCCTGAGGCGCTAGGCCGCTCAATTCTGGCGAAGCTGAACGCCCCTTCTCCTGAAGTGCTCGTGCAGTCGGTGTTCTCCTTCGAGGAGAGGATTGCGGAGACTCGGCGCGGGCGACAGTTCCTGCCGTTCTCGATGGCCGTGTTCGCCGGCTTGGGGCTGCTGCTGGCAGGCGTGGGACTCTATGGCACGACGGTTCGCGGGGTGCTGCAGCGGGTTCAGGAGTTCGGCATCCGGCAGGCGCTCGGCGCTCGTAAAAGGGACGTGCTGGCGCTCGTGATGCGCGAAAGCGGGCGCGGCGCGTTTCTCGGAATGGCGCTCGGCGCCGCTGGTTCGCTCGCCGCGGCTCGGCTCTTCCTCGCGTTTCTCGATCCGCGCGAGAGGTCGGCTTTCGGCGTCGACTTGCTGTCAGGGCCGGAACTGCTGCTGGCCGGACTGGGCGCGGCGGCCTTGCTGGTCGCGGTCATCCTGCTGGCCGCCTACCTGCCCGCACGGCGCGCGGCGCGCATCGAGCCCTTGAGCGCGCTGCGTTACGAATAGCGCGCCCGTTTTTCTTTCGCCGGCGGCGATTCAACAGGAGTAGAGTGTGTGCGATACGCCCTCAGCCGAGGGTTTGACGGCAATGGAGTATTGATACATGAAGCGCATGCTCTTGATCGCCTCTATTACGCTGCTTGCAGCGCTTTCCGCTTTGGCGGCCGACGTCGCGGGCAACTGGAAAGCCACCGCCCAAGGCCCCAACGGACCGATGGAACGTACCTTCGCGTTCCACGTCGACGGCGAGAAACTCAGCGGTGAAACGGTCAGTTCCTTCCTCGGCAAATCCGAGATTCAGGAAGGCTCGGTGAAGGGCGACGACATCGCCTTCAAGATCACCGCCGATTTCCAAGGCAACGAAATGGAAATCACCTACAAAGGCAAAGTGGTGAGCGATAACGAAATCAAGTTAGTCTCGGAAGCAGGCGACAACCAGTTCCAATGGGACGCTAAGCGGCAGTAGAGTCGGGCTCTGCTAAATCACTTACGCGCTCTACGAGTCGACGTTTGATTCGGGAATCGCCTCCAGCAATTCTTCGATCGTAATGACGCGGGCGTACTCGCCTTGCATGTTGGCGAGGGCGAGTTGGTGGATGTCTTCGGCTTCCCACGTGCGGCCGGTCAAGTCCGTCTTTGGCACGGTCGCCGTTCCATCCGCGAGCACGTTACGTGTCGAAGCCGAGATCGCCCGCGACTCGCACGGTCGCTTCCACTGAGGTATTTGTGACGGCACCGCCGATGACGAGCGTGCGATGGCCAGCGTCGTGCAGACGTCTTTCGAGATCCGTGCTGAGAAACGCGCTGTTTGTCGTCTTGCGGATGATGCGCTCGCTTTCGCGCGGCGTAAACTCGGCCTTGAAGTCGTTGCCCGGCTGACTCGGCCGAAACGGCGAATCGGGAAATTTCGAATCGTGCGCGACCAAGTAAACCGGCCAGCCGAGTGCGCGCCAACGCGCGAGGACGCGCTGCAAATCGGAGAACAGCCTCGGGTTGTTCAGGCCCCGCCAAACCGGCGCGTCGATGGCGTTCTGTAGGTCGATCAGAATCAGCGCGGTCGACGGACCGAACGGAGACGGCTGCTCCGGCATCGGTCTAGCTGGACGAGCCGTGCGGCGAGACCACGCCGAGCGCTTCGCGCAAGTACCGCACGCTGCGCTCGAAGTCCACGCGCTGCTGCTCTTTCACGGCTTCCTTAAACGCCGGATCGTCGGGATCGTTGTCAGGGACGACCATGCCCGCCATGAGCGGGTGTCCGCGATCGACGAGCTTTTCGAACCGCGCGAATTCTTCGGCCTTGAGATTGGGGAACGCCTTCCAGAAGTCGTCCTCGAGGAAGGGCAGCACCTTGGGCGCGCGGCCGGTGATGATCTCGAGGATCAGCGGCTTGCCGGGGCACAGCTCGATGTAGCGCTTGGCGACCTCGGCGATGCGCACCGAGCCGTCGCCCATCGCCGTCCACTGGAACGCGGCTCCGCGCGGATGCTTGAACAGCACCGAGTCGCGAAAGTGCGTCGCGACGGCCACCGGCGCCAGAGTCTCGACCGTCTCCATCGGGTCCTCGAGGACCTCCATCGGGTTGCCGGTATCGACCGTGGCGCCGACGAAATCGCGGCCCGCCTGGTCGATCATCCAGAGCATCTCGCTCGCGCGCATGTCCTTGTGGTTCTCGGGCGCGATGATGACTCCGGCGCGCAAGGCGTCATCGCGAACGGCCTTCAAGACCTTGATCGTCGAATCCATGTGCCGCTCGATCGGGCCGTACGGATTCCGTAGCTCGCCCGACCCCAAGACGCAGCGAATCGTCTTCGCATCCAGGATCTTCGCGACCCGGATCATCGTGCGGAGCTGGTCTTCGGCCGACCCGTACTTCGACCAGTTGCGAATGAATCCGGGGCTCGTGGGACAGACGCCCCAGGTGCCCAACTCGATGCGGACGCCCACGTTCTCGGCGTGCGCCTTGACCTTGCGGAGATAGCCTTCGTCCTGCGCTTGCTCGTATTCGCCGATATGCGGAAGCTCTGAAAATTGAACGACATCAATCTTCAACTTCGACAGATAGTCGAGCATCTCGAAGGCTTTCCAGCCGAAGGCGCGCAGGGTGTAGCTGTCCATGCCGATCTCGGCTTTCAAGGGCTGAGCCGCGGCCCTCGCCGCCGCGACGGAGGCGGCTAGGCCGGTCAAGAACACGCGTCGCGTGGAATGCATGAGCGCCGTCATTGTCGCTCGTCGGGCTCCTCGTTGGGAAGCCGATCGGGCGCCAATCCGAGCCGGCGGCCGATGCGGTAGGCCGGGGATTGGTAGAGCTCCAGCAAGTGCCGGCTGAAATAGTCCTGCTTGGCGTGCAGCTCGCGCTGGGCCTCGGCGGTCTTGGCTTCGAGCTCGGCGCGGGCGGCATGCGTCTGCGCCGCCAGCTCGCGCAGCGCCGCCTCGAAGGCGTCGCGCTCGGCCTTGAGAAAGTCGAGGTCGATCTCGGTCAGCGGCGCCAAGCCGGGCTCGGTGCGCTCCCACCAAAGCCAGAGATACTGCGTGCCCGCACCCTCGAAGTCCGTCAGGCGGTAACCGCAGCGGCGGCTCCACGCGAGCCACTCCGACGCCGAGACGAAGCAGCCTTCCCACGTGTCGCCCTTGCCCAGCAGCGCCAAGGGACTGCCTTGGGTTTGCACTTTGAAGACGCCGCCGGGCTTCAGCCTCGCGGCGACGTCGCCGACGTACGACTCGATGACTTCTACGGTCGGGATGTGTTGAAAGACGATATAGCTGAACGCCAGATCGAAATCGCGAGCCTCGACCACGTCGAGTCCGACTCCGTCGCCGTGGTAGACGAAGGCGTTCGGATGCCGCTCCAGAGCGGCTTTGGCGCGCTTCACCATTTCGCCTGAGACGTCGACGCCGTGGATTTCGTCGGCCAGCTCGGCCAGCGCGCGCGTCATGCGCCCGGCGCCGCAGCCGATCTCGAGCACACGCAGCGACTTCAAATCGCGGCCGGGGTAGAGGCGCTCGGCGTCGTCGACAATGATCTCCTGCACCGACTGCCGGCCCGAGGCGTAAAACTCGTCCTCATCCCAGTCTTCGCGGCTGCTGGCGATGTAGTAGTAGGCGTTTTGCTGGGCGCGTTGGTCCCAGTCTTGCTGCATTCGCGTGCGGACTTGTTGGTCGTTCTTGGACAACGCCTTATTGTCGCTAATTCGCACCCGCGAACCCGAACCTAGCGGGCCTCCGGCTCGCCGGCGATGCGGCGCACGATGTCGCGGCTCAAACGAATGCAGTCCGGCACGCCGATGCCTTCGTAGGCGTTGCCGCCGAGATGAATGCCGGGAGTCGCGGCCATCTTGGCGCGTATGGATTGGACGATCTCGCCGTGACCGACCGGATATTGCGCCATCACGCGATCCCAGCGCGCGATGCGGACCGTGACCGGGCGCGCGTCGAACCCCATCAGATCGCGCAGCTCGGCGTCGACGGCCGCGGCGATTTCGTTGTCGGAGCGCGCGGTCCAACTCTTCGCAGCGTCGCCCGCCATGAAACCCCGCAGCAGGGCTCGCGATTCCGGCGCGCGATAGTCGAACTTCGTATTCACCCACGTGCAGGCCGACAGCAGTCTACCCTCGGCGCGCGGCACGAGGAACCCGAAGCCCTCGAGCGAATGCGTGAATTCAGGCCGATGGTAGATCAGAGCGGTCGTCAACGACGAGCCGTAGGGAATCGATTCGAGGTCTCCCACGATCTCCCGGTTCGCCTCGCTTAAAAGCGTCGCCGCGCAATAGGCCGGAACGGCGAGGATGACCTCGTCCGCCCGCAGCGTGCGCCCGGCGAACTGCAACTCCCAACCGTCGTCGATTCGACGCAGGCTTGCGACTTGCTCGTGGAGGATGCGGACTGCCTTTGATGCGATCGACGAGCACGTCGACGAGTTGCTGCATGCCGCCGCGCAAGGTCAGAAAGAGCGATCCCTTTTGGCCCGCCTGCCTGCGCGTTTTGGCCATGGCCGCCGCCAAGCCTCGCGAGACGCTGCCGTAGCGCTGTTCCAACTCGACGAAGCGCGGCAGCACGGCCTTCACGCCAAGCTGCTCGGGCGACCCGCCATACACGCCGGCCAGCATCGGCTGCGCCAGGTATTCGTTCACCTCGTCGCCGTAATGGTCACGGACGAACTCGGCGACGGTGCGGTCCGGCGGATTCGGAACAGGACGCCGCAGCCATTCCGCGGCCATCTTGAATTTCGCCCCGACGCTCAGCAGCGGCGTCGCGAGCATCGGCCGGATGCGCGTCGGCGCCATGAACTGCACGCCCTCGGGGAGAGGAATCAGCTCGCCGCCCTTGACGACGAACGTCTTGCGGCGGTCGTCGTTCGAGCCGATGACTTCGTCGCCGAGCCCGATTTCGCGAATCAGATCCAGCGCCCAAGGCTTCTGCGCGATGAAGCTGTCGGGTCCGGCCTCGACGAGGCAATCGTCCGCCCGCTCGGTTCGAATGACGCCGCCGAGTTGCGCCGACGCTTCGATGAGCGTGCACTCGATGCCGCGCTGCTGCAGGTAGTAGGCGGCCGACAGACCCGAGATGCCGCCGCCGACCACGGCCACGTGGCGCGCAAGACCGAGCCGCCCGGTCATTTCGTGGACGGATACTCCCGCACCGCTTCGACGGCTGCACGCACGCTTGCGACCGGCGTTTGCGGAATGATGCCGTGGCCCAAGTTGAAGATGTGTCCGGGCCGGCCGCCGGCTCGCTCTAGAATCTTGTGTACGTTCTCCCGAATCGTCTCCGGCGGCGCCAACAGCGATACCGGATCGAGATTCCCTTGCACGGCCGGCTCGTGATTGACGCTGGCCCAGGCCTCATCCAGGCGCACGCGCCAGTCCAGCCCCAGCACGTCCGCGCCCGCCTGGTGCAGCAGCGGCAGATACGAGCCGGCCCCAGTGCCGAAGTAGATCACCGGCACGCCGATCGTTTGCAGTTGCCGCACGAGCATGCGCGTGTGCGGCAGCACGTAGGTTTCGTAGTCGTCCGGCGACAACGCTCCGACCCAACTGTCGAAAATCTGGATGGCGTCCGCTCCGCCCGCTGCTTGGCTTGCGGCGAAGGGCGTCACCACCCGCACGATGCAATCCATCAAGGCGTCCCAAGCGCCCTTGTCGCCATACATGAGCGTCTTTGTGTTGGCGTAGTTGCGCGAACCCGCGCCTTCGATCATGTAGCTGGCGAGCGTGAATGGCGCGCCGATGAAGCCGATGAGCGATTTTGACGAGTCGAGCGATGCGCGCGTCAGCCGGATCGCGTCGCCGACGTAGTTCAGTTCGGTCGATCGGCTGGTGTCGAGCTTGTCGATATCGGCCGCGGTTCGAACCGGGTTGTGAATCTTAGGCCCGTCGCCGGCCACGAACTCGAGGTCGAGTCCCATCGGTTCGAGCGGCAGCAGCAGATCCGCGAAGATGATCGCCGCGTCAAAATCGAACGTCGCGATCGGCTGCATGGTCACGTCGCAGGCGAGTTGCGGCGTTTTGCAGATCTCCAAGATCGGATGCGATTTGCGAATCTCGCGGTACTCCGCCATGTAGCGGCCGGCCTGCCGCATGAACCAAACCGGCGTCCGCTCGTCGGGGATGTGGCGGCAAGCCTTCTGAAAGAGAGTCAGCATGAATCAGCCCGGCGCGCGTCAGCGTTGACGGGCCGAATTCAGCCAGCTTAACAAGCGGTCCACGAGTCCTTCAGGCTGCGGCTCTTGCGGGGGCGTCTCGATCATTACCGGCTTGGGAGGCTTGACCTCCTCCTCGGAGATCAGTTTCACGCGCTGCCCCACGAGAGCATAGGTTCGGTTAAAGCGCTGCCCGTCCTTCTTGACTGTCACGACGAAGCCGTTCTCGGAGCCGCCGTCGGTCTCAACCGGACCCACGCGGATCGGCAGATAGCCCTCGACGTGACGCTCCAGCTTGATCGTTTGATAGCTTCCGCGCGCCGGGCTCCAGCGAAACACCCGAAAGCGGTCGAAGTCGTAGTCGGCGGCCCTTGAATCCGTCTGCGTCCAGAGCCAGGTCGTCTTCGCCTTGCCCAGATCCCGATCCGAAATTTCGCCCAGAGCGAAGTACGCGATGATCGGCTTGCCTTCCGCGTATTGAGCCACTTCAACCGGGATGTCCGAATACACCCTGCTGGAAAGCAGCCAGCCGACCTGCCCCGTGGCCAACCGCACCAAATACCACGACTCGATGCCGCCGGTCGGCGTCGTCGCCGCAACTTCGCGTCGCAGCAGGTCGGCCCCTTCGTCTTGCTGTAGTTGGTAGACCGTGGTCGCCTCCCGTGAGGGCTCCACGTGCACGTTCAACACATCGAACGCTCGCACGACGCCTTGCGGCGGGGAGTCCGCCTCGTGGGCGGATAGCTTAACCATCTGCTCGCGGACCGCCTCGGAGACCACGTCGCTCTCGTGAGTCCAGCCCTCGACGCCCTCGTCGGTGCGCACGCGGATGGTGCTGCGCCGCCGCGCCAGGATCTCCACCCGCTCGCCGAGCGTTAATTGCTTGACCACGGCCGAGTTGGGCGCCAGCTCCGCGCGGATATCCGATGAGGGACGCGCGACGAACGCGATTTCAGGAGGCTTCGGCTCGGTATTGGCGTTGCATCCAAGGAGCGCCGCCAGAGCCAAAACACACAGACAGGCGGACATACCCGCGGAGCGGGCCGAGTGTCGCCGGGGGATGGCGGCCACGCAGTTCACAATATTCCCAGTTCAGCTTACTAGAAAACGATAATGGGGTGATATGTATGCGGCAGCTTGATCTCTCCGATCGCCAGCAAGCGCCCGTCCGGCCCGATCGCCTTGACGCGGCGGGCCGGCGGACCGTCCGGAAAAGCCGTGACTTGAAAGTCGCGGCCGTGCGCGATGCGCCCGACGGCGTTCTCGTCCACCCGGCGAGCGGGGATCTCCGGCAGGATCGCGGTCGGCGCCAGAAAAGCTTCCTCCAGGCGATCCTGGTCAGCTAAATCTTGCAGTTCTTCGAGCGTGCGCGCGGTCGACAGATCGAACTCGCCTACCGCGGTGCGGCGAAGTTGACTGACATGCGCGCCGCAGCCTAAATCGCGGCCCAGATCGTCTGCCAGAGAACGCACGTACGTCCCCGCCGAGCAGCGCAGGCGAATCCGAAAGCGGTCGCCGGCGACATCGGTCAGATCCAGCTCATACACCTCGACTTCGACCGGTTCGAGATCCAACGCCTTGCCCTGGCGCGCCAACTTGTAGGCCGGCTTCCCGTCCACTTTCTTGGCGGACACCGGTGGCGGCTTCTGGTTGAATCGCCCCCGGTATCGCGACAGCGCAGCCTCGACCGTCCCACGCTCGAGCTGCACATCGACGGCCTCGGACGTAGCTTCGCCCTCCCGATCGTAGGTATCGGTTGCGAAGCCGCATCGAACCTCCGCGTCGTACGAGCGGTCGTGACCCAAGAAGAACTGAGAAAGCCGGGTCGCCTTGCCTACGATGAGCGGCAACACACCCGTCGCGAGCGGATCGAGAGTACCGAGGTGCCCGATCCTGCGAATCCCTGAAATTCTGCGGAGTCGTTGGACTGCGTCGTGCGAAGAGATGCCGGCTGGTTTGTCGAGAACGACAATCCCATCCATCGCCTTCATTCTCGCGAGTCGGCGAGGGGCCTGTAAAGCGCTTTCAGACGCGCACCGTCACGGTCAGGTCGGCCCCGGGGAAGGTCGTCCCGACCGCCGCCACGTCCAGCAACAGTCGATCGCCTTCGGCCAAGACCGCCAGATCCGCGCCCGCCAGCGCGTTGCTCGCGAGCGCACCGTCGCTGATCGTCATCGTGCCGAGCACAGCGGCCTCTTGCCGCAGGTCGATGACGAGGTCGGCGCCCACCGGGGCCTGCTTCACCTGCGCGATCACATCGCGAATCGCCAAGGGCTCCTGCACGCGGATCGCGGCGGCGGCGTCGTCTTCGATCGCCATTACGCCGTCGACCTGTAGGCTGAACTGCCCTCCGCGCAACGTACGGAGTCCGTTATCAGTCAGCTCCGAGTAGTTCTCCGACGCAATAGGACTCTCTCCAAACGAGTTCGTGACCGAGAATTCCGCCCACGCCAAGCGCACGCTCGGCAGCCAGATCGAGCTCCGCCACTTCGCCGCCGTCGGCGTTCCGAAGATCGCCCGCGGGAGCGAGACCGTCTCGGTCCGTTTCTCCAGGACATAGACCGCCGTCCCCGCACCGTGCGCGATCGCGAAGCTTCCCCCGTAGCCTCGCGTAACGGTGTACGATCCCGACCCCAGGTCTTCCTCGACCAGCAGGATTTCCTTCTCCGTTTGCAGCAAGTCGCCGACCTGCGCCGCTCCCGAGGCGCTCAGCGTCGCCGCGGTCGAAGCGCCGTCCAGGGCCGTCAGCAGCGTGAGCGAGCTCGGGCCGCTCGTCTCGTCGCGGTAGTGCAACGTCAGCGTCCCGCTCGAGATCGACTGCGTGTTCTCTAGCGTCGCGAAGCCGACACCGCTCAAGTCGAGCGTGCCGTCTCCGAATGCGTTCAGAGCGAATCCCGGCAGCGGCGGCTTGTCGCGATCCGCCACTCCCAGCAAGCCGCCGCCGATCACCCAGCGCGTGACCAGCGCCAACCCTTCGAGTGATTCCACGTTCTGGGCGTTCGCGGCGCGTCCCGTGATCTCGATCACGCGGCCGCCCAAGTTCGGAATTGCGAATACCGCCGGACTGCTCTTCGCCCGCCCGCCGAATCGCCACGTGTTGTCAGCCACGACGAAGACCGAGCTGACGTCGGGCTCGATCTCCCAATCCGGAGCCACCCACACCGTGGTCACGTCGTTTGAAGCGACGGTGCGCTCCTGCCCGGCTCCCTTGCCGCGAATGACCCGCACGGCGTTCCCGACGAATTGGCCGGGCGTCATCGCAAGCACGGAGCTCCCGATCGAGTCCGTACTGTAAGCGTCGGCGAACTGCTCGTCCGTGCCTTCGAACCGCCAATAGAAGTTCGCGTGATCGTATTGCGGGTCCGGAGCGCCGATAAGCGCGGGCGGGTCCGTATCCGGCCCTTGATCCGCATACGTCGTTGCGGGCGCCAGCGACTCCGCTATCAAGCTCAAGCGGGACGGCAGATCTCCGCGATACACATTGAAGCTCGCCGTTCCCGTCGAAAAGCTCAGTCCCGTCAGCGTTACCTGGTTGGTCGTCGTCCCCGCCGGAATCCGCGCAAGAACTCGAAACGACGGATTGCTCTCGAGCCCGTCCGAGTCCACCGCCGTCACCGCGTAGTACAGCGTCTGGCCGCCCGTCAGCGACCCCCCCGTCGTCTCCACGTCCGGTTGCAGGTCGACCAAAGGAACGCCCGCTCGCGTGGACCGCCCGGCCGAGGGCGGCGTGAACCCCACTTCGATCTCCGTCAGAATCGAGCCGTCCGACGCCGTCGACTGCTGCTCGACAATGCTGAAGCGTTCGCCGTCTTCGTCGGAAATGTTCCCGTGCAGCGTGTGAGGGGCGGCCGAAGTGCCCGGCGGCAAACCCCGCGTCGCCGGCACGAGCGTCAACTGCCCATTGGTGTCGTTGTACCAGGCGTCGTCATGGATCTGCCCCGTAATGCGAACGCGGCGATAGTTCGCCCCCGACTCGATCCGCTGCACGCGGAAGGGCTGACTCAGGAAGCCTTCCTTGAGATACGTCACGGCGATGATGTCGCCCACCTTCAGACCGAAGCCTTTGACGCTGGTCTCGAGCTCGATGAAGCGATTGCCCTTGATCGAGCGGTCCAAGAAGAACTTCAGAATCCGCGCGGCCTGATCGAACGTGGGCAGTCCGTCGACCACCAAACGGCCGGAGATCTCTTGTCCGGTGCGCGCGATGTCCTCGGAATCGAGCAGCTCGAGGCTGTCCTGCCGATACGCGTTGAACGAATCCGCAAACTCGACCGAGAACCGGTTAGGACTATCCGCAATGGGCTTCGAAAACAAGCGCACGGCCGGCGCACCGTCAGCCCGCCTCAAGATCGCCGACGCAAGCCCCCCGTCGCTCCCGTCGCTGAAAACATACGCCGGCCACCCGCCGTTCAGCATCTCGGCGGCGTTCGACGAAGCGGCCTGCTGCGGTTGCTGCAGCAGCAGCGAGTTTTCGACGAATACCGCAAGCCGCCCGTCATCGGAGTAGGTCAACTGCAGCCGGGCGTTGTTCCGCACGCCTCGGATCACGTCAGCGGCTCGCCGCCGCGTGCGCACCGCCAGGTCACAGCGGAACCGCTTCACGGATACGGGATTGCCCTGGTTGTCCGTCGCCGCGATCGTCTCGTCGCAGAACGCCGCTGCGCCGGCGAAGCTCCCCAAGTCGATCTCGACGCTCCGCCAGCCGCTGCGGCGCAGCACGTCGAGCAGAATCCAGGCGGGGTTGTCCGAAAAGTCATATCCCTGCGAACCGCTGTTCGTGTCAAACCGCTCGACTTCCAGGCCCTCGGTCAACACCTTCACATTCGGCAAACTGCGGCCGTCGTGAATCTGGTTCGGGACAACGATCGATAGCCCCCCCAGCCCGCCGTAGGGATCGCCTTGCGGCGAGCCGTCCGGCGCGGTGAAGTTCAGGTTGAATCCGCCGTTCCGGCCGCCGTCCGCGAACAGATTCCACCACCCGCTCGCCGTCATGTCGCGGCCGTTGACCCCTTCGGGAATCTCGATGTCGTTGACGATGACCTTGATCGGCCCGCGCATCTTGCCCAGTCCGAGCAAGACTTCCAGACGAGTCAAGTTCCCGTCGTTGCGGGCGAACACGACAGGCGGCTCGGTCCAAACCGTGCCGTAGAGCAGCGGAACGAAATCGTTGTAGCGCGCCTCGTTGACGGCGGTCGCGGACTGCTCAAAGCGCTTGCCGCCTTGGCTGCGGACAAGCACGCTTTCCGGCACGAATCCCAATCCGGCGAACCGCCTGGTCGGATTCCCGGCGCTGTCCTGATCGAACATGCCGCGCGCCTGGCAGTCGGCGTCGGTGAACGAGCAGTCCGTGAACGGTTGTCCCGCGCCGTCGAGATTGCCGACCCCTCCGGCCTCGCCCGCCGAATACCCGCAATGGTAAAAGCGAGAGTGCCGCCCCTCGGCTCCGCCGTCCGCCGCCTCTTGCCGCTCCGCCTGAGTCTGCGGGAAGCGCCACGGGCAGCGTCGCTGAATCCTCACCGGCGGCAGCAGCACGCGCTGCATGTTCATGCGGTTCACCGCTGACAGGCGGATCGCATCTTCGGTGATCTCGTCCGGAGGATTCAGAACCCCTTGGAAGACCTGCGCTACGTTCGACGCCGGCTCGCCCGCGTCCGGGTCGTACAGCGTGAATCGAATCGTCAGAACCGCGCCCTTGAATCCCACCGACGTCTCGAGCTGCGAGAATCGCGAATCGGCGTTCCCCAACGTCAGGCCGACCCGCGGTATCGCATCGATGCCGCTGTCGCTCGCCGCCTGCACATCGAAGAAGTTGTGCCGCACGACGCGCGCATCGTAGTCGTTCCCTTCAACCGCAACGGCGTGGGTCGACCAGCGTTCCACCGCGCCGTTCGCAAGCTGCGCTTCGAACAGCAGCAGCGGAGTCAGAGCGTCGCTTTGTTCTTTCAGATTGACGATGGTGTCCATACGATTCGAACCGTTGTCGAATGGCTGTTCGGCGCCGCGAATCTCTGTTTCAAGCGATCCTCCGCGAATCGGGCGTTCGCGTAGACCCCTCCGCGCAACCCCGTCCGCTTGTAAGCCGACCGCGCCACCTGCGCCTCGACTTGGGCGCCGTAAACTTCAATCGACGCGCCCGCCGGTGCAAATATCTCGAGCGAAACTTCTTCCTGAGCCGACCCGCCCGGCCATCCGACCTCGCCTACATGCCAGGCGCCGTCCGCCGCAAACGACGTTGTACTGCTCGTGACGCCGTCCGACAGGCGAAGCTCAACGCCCGCGGCCCCCGTCTTGATCCAGGCCGACCCGACATAGCGGCAGGCGGCCGGCGCGGCCATGCGCTGAAGCGCTGAAACGGCCGACCCCGCGCTCAACCGCCACGCGCTCGAGCCTCCAAACGGGTCCGCCAGCCCCGAGGTCAACGTCAGCCCGCCGGCCTTCTCCCAAACGTCCTGCGAAAAATCTTCCGACCACGACAGCAAGTTCGCTCCCGGTTCCAAAAACGTAAATCCGAATCGCGATCCTTGCACCGCGGCATGCAGGTCCGCGAGCGTCTGCCATTCTGAGTCGCTCAGTTCGCTCAAGGGCAACTCCCAACGGCGCTCCTCGAAAGGCAAGTCGTCGAGCTCGACCTCCGACCCATTCGTCGACTCGTTACGAATGACCCTGTACCTGAGAACCTTCCGCCACGGGAATTGCGCGACCGCCCCCGACGCCAACTGCGGGAAATACGTCATGGAGTCTCCACTACGGCCACGGAGACGCGGCCGTCGTATTCGTCGAGCCGCTCGACCTCGAGCTCCTCTTGGTCGAAGCGGCAATCGACCACGACTTCCAGCGTCTCGGGGTCCTCAAAATCGAACCGGCCGAAAGCCCCCCTCATCTCCGCGAAAAACTCGCAAATCTCCGCAACCTCGGTCTCATCCAGTTGCGACAGCTCGAGCCGCCAGCTTCGCCTCGACTGCGAACGTCCCGTGTAGACCTGCTCGCCCATGTCCACAAAACGAACGCGTTCGGAGTCGAACGCACTCTCGCGGTCGAGCGGATACTGCGCCGCGACGCCGGTCTTCAACTTGGGAAAAGTCGCCATGACCGTCGTTGCCTATTCGACTCCGTCGATCCATAGCGCGGGGGGAACGAACGGGTGTTTCACCGTAGGTTGGTCGCCGCCCTCGAGCCGTCGAATCTGGTAGCGCGCCACCACGAGATGCGGCGCCTCGATCGCCGTGAACGCAGGGACCTCGAAGTCCGGGGCCGCCGAGTCCGTGAACCGCGCCATCCACCCGTAGCGACCCTCATACAAACGCGGCGTCCCCATCTCCCAAGCGACGTAAACACGGCTGGCCGCCGCAATTGCGTCGGCGTCGGTCCACTCCGGAACCCCCGCCCGCTTGAAGTAGCGCAGGTCCTGCTCCCACTGCGCCATCGCGGCTCGGAACGCCGCCGAGGGACTCGCGGTTCCTCGAAAATCCGACACCCGCGGACGCTCGCCGAACACCTCGACAAAGCCCTCCGGCGCCGGCTTCTCCGCAACTGCGGCTCCCTGGGTGCGCCATGGCTCCTCGCCCGTAAACGGGCTTACCAGCCACCACTCGCCTCCGAATTCCGTCGGCGCCTGCCGATACGGTCCCATCGGAGCTTGCCAATGCTCCGGCACTTCCTTGAATCTCGGTGTCATCGCCTACAACTCCTCGACTACGTCATTCACTGCGTGCATGCGCAACATCGCGTCGCGAACCGCGGCGGCGATGTCGTCCGATCTATCCATGAAGCCCCGGGCGTCCATGGCGCTCACGTTCACCACTACCTGGGCCGGCGCAGCGGTCCGCACCGCTCCGCCGGCGCCGCGGTCCACCCGCGGCAGCGCCTGCACGGGCCCCGGCGAATTCGCCAGGCTCAAGTCCAGCTCCGGCGGCGTCACAACCGCCTGCAGGTCCGGCTCTGCGTTCTTGTCGCCGCCGAAAAGCTTCGCGATGCCCGAGACCAAAGGGGCCAGGCCAAATCCGCTCTTGAGCAACGAACTGAAGCCGCCGCTTCCGCCGAGTCCGCCGCCCAACCCCGACAGCAGTCCCTTCAGACCGCTCCCAAGGGCCGACGAGGCATCCCGCAACGCTCTTGTGTTCTCGCCCAAGCCGCGATCCAATCCGTCCGTCGAACGGCTCACCGCCTGCAGCGATTCCACGACCGTATCCGCTCCTCGCGACCCAAAGCCGGCCGCCTCCGCGGTCGACGTGCCGGACAGCGCCCCGCTCCCGCCCGCGCTCTTCTGAAACTCCCGCGTCAGACCCTCCAACGCCTGCGCCAGATCGGCCTCTTTCCTTACGAGCCCATCAATTTCATTCGCCACCTGCCGCCGCCTCCCACTTCCGTCGTTCCGTTTGAAGCACGGCGAACGCATCCACCTCGCGTGCGTCGCGATCCTTCAGATCCGCCGCGTCGCCCAGCCGCTCCCAAGCGAAAAATTGCTCCAACCAGGCCGCGCTCCCGGCCGAGACGAAGCTCACCGGACACTCCGTCGTACTTAGCCGCGCCTCCCCGCGCGCGGCGCTCCTGCTCATCCAGACGACTCGCTCGCCCGTCGCGTCAGGCTCCAGCCAACCGCACCCTCGCTTTTGCTCCAAACCTAGGCGGCGGCATCGGTCGCATCGCCACTCGGTTTGGCCCCCCAGGGCGAAGTGGAATGCGACTCGGAGTTTTTTCTCTCTTCCTCCGAAAGTCCTGTTTCCCGGCGAACCATTGCGAGAGCCTCGTTCGCCAGCTCTTCAGGTCCGTCGTCGAGCAGCGACTCCGGCGTCGCCGGCAGCCCGTCAATCTCGAGCCCCTCTACCGCCAGCAAGCCCCACAGCAAGTGCTCACGGTCGATCTCCGCGCTCAGCAGCGCCGCTTCGTCCTCGTTCGTGTTCTCGCCCGCGCGCAGAAACTGCAGTCTCTTGAGCTGATCGCGAACCGTCCGAATCAGCTCCAAGCGCCGGCCGAACGACATCCGCCGCAAAACGAACGTGACCCCCTCGCTCACCTGCGAAGGCCTTTGACTAGTGCTTTCGTATTCCACTTTTGTATTCAAATGAGCGCCTCACCCGAATGCGATGTACATCTCGTCGTTCGCCGAGCCCCGCGCTCGTGCGCTCGAAAAGCGCCACCCCAACACGCGCTCGCCGTCATCGAACTCCGGCAGCTCCGGGTCGATGCGCGGCAGATACACGCCCAGCATTTGCCCGGTTGCCTCGCCGAGCTGGAACATTACGCCGATCCCCGACTCCGCTCGCGCCGCCGCGTAAAGCCCCCGCGTCGCTTCCTCGTCGGTCTCGAACAGCTCGATATCCGCGGTCACCGCCCGCACGCCCGGCACGATGCACTGCGGAACCGACGACCCGAACTCGCGGTTGCGAAAGTCCAAATCGTTGTCCAGGCGAATCGTCGCGCTCGCCACGCTCAAAAACTTCGTCAGCGGACTTCCCAACCACGCTTGGCCGATGTTCCCCGGAATGGGCGGCGGCGAATCGGCGTTGACCGCCGGTTCGCTCGGGAATGCTCCTAACCCGCCTTCACCCGGCAAGAACGACACGCTGTCGACCACGTCCTGCGCCTCGCCGCTGAACGCCAGCTCGTGATAATCCGCATTCACTCGCACCTCGAACGCATTCACCGACGAACCGGGCAAAATCCGCTGCACCGCGGTCGACGGATCCCAATAGTCGAATACCGCGGCGCTAGGCAGCTCGTCCGCCAGCGGATAGGTCACCGCCGCCGTAAGCTGGGCTCCCGATCCCGGCGCCGTTGTGAACGCCGCGTTGACCGTCACGCTCGTCGGCCCGTCCACGCTCTCGACAAAGCGCAGCTCGCCGGCGAATCCGAACGCCTGCCCCACGACCAGTCCGTGGGCCGAGCCGAACTCGATCTGCGTTGTGCTCGATCCCGAACTCGCCGTCCCGCCGCCGAACACCAGCGGTGCGCCGCCCAGGCTCGACTCGACCAGGGGGCCGTACGCCGGTCCGTTCGCCGGGCTCTGGTTCTCGACCAGGTACGTCTCGATCGCGAACTCCGTGCGCTTCCGGCTTCCCGGCGTTACGCCCGTATAGGTGCGGCTCCCGGTCTTGTCTCGCCGTCGGCGTACGTCGCGCTTTTGCTTCACGCCCAGCGATATCGCAGAGATGCGGTTTCCCGCCCCGACCGTCGGAACCTGCCCGTACGTGGACTCTTTTTCCACGTAGAAGCGGTTCTGGCTCGACAACACACAGTTCCCCATCCTCGACTCCTTTTAGACTCACCCTTGAACCGCGCACGCCAACGACCGTGAAGCTCGCCCCAAGGACATCCCACAACGACAACCGCGAAGCTTGAGATGTGACCGTAAGGACCCCCGTGAAACACTCTGGGCTGCCAGCCCGCTCCCCTACGGTCATGCAAATTCACACAACAACCTCGGCGCGCGTTTCGACCTGCTCGGCTCTATTCCGCAAGCTTCACGCGTGCGCCAGCAGATCCAGCTCGACTCGAGCAATCTGCAGAAAGTGCCGGCCGCCGCGCTTGACCGGGTCGAAGCGCGTCTTATGCTTGCCGTCATAAGCAAGGTTCGCGTTCCAGCGCCCGCGCCGATCGGCCAACGTATCCGCCACCGCCTCCGCGATCCGCGCAGCCGTGCCGTCCAGTTCCCGTACCGTATCGCCGCTGGCCCGCACCTCGACGACCAAGCTCAAGCGCCCGGAAAACGCCGAAAACTTGCGCTCCAACAAGTTCTCCATCGACTCGCAGAAGAGATAGATCGCCGGATACGTCGTGTACGAGTTCGCGTCGTCCAAATCCGCTCCCGCGTGACGCAGCAAGATCTGCTCGTCGTCGAATCGCGGCAGCTCGACGGCGTCGCGCACCCCGATCTCATAAAGGCGCTGGTTGACGCCTTCGACGTCGAGCAGCGCTGCTCGGACCTGCTTGAGCGCGGCGATCGCAAGATTGGCCATGTCTCGTGACCTCCTAGCCGCGCTGTAAGAAGCGCGGAGCCGTTCGGAACAGATCCGGCGCCTGGCCTGAGCCGATCTCGGCTCCCTGTACGAAGCCGCCGGCCGGCATCGTCCACGCCGAATCGAGCGGCAGCGGGTCGTCCGCTTGCCGCAGCGCCTCGCCCCGCCGTTCGCCCAGGTACACGCGCCACCCCGTCACGCCCGCCGGCGCCGCCGGGGGCGTCACAGTCAACGCTTGATTCGCGGTCGTCTGGCTCGCGCGCTCCGGACTTCCCGCGCCTTCCTCGTCGCCGCGCATCCAAGTGATGCGAACGTACAGCGACATGGCGGGCAGGGAAGCCGCCGCCGCTCCAAGCGTCGGCTCCCCGGCTCGCGGCACCGGCGTTGCCGTCAGACCGATCCCCGTCTGAAACAGCAACTCGCCGGCCCATTTCGACAGCTCGTCATACTGCCGCGTCCGAGGCTGATACTTGTCGTTCTCCTTGCGCGTCTGCGCATCCGAGAAGAACAGAGCCAGCGTCCGAAACGTGTGCCACAACTTCAACGGCGGCGTCACCACCACCTGACTCAAGTCGAACCGCGGCAGGCTCACGTCCGATCCCGTCGACTGCCAGCCGGCCCCGGCCGCAAAGAACACATTGCCCGGCCGCCGCGAAGACGCCTCGAGTTGCGCGCCGACTTCGGTCTGCGCCAGCAGCAGCTTCGACGAGACGTCGATCCCCTCCGCCGTCGCTAAATCCAGCAAATCGCTTTCATAGGCCAGCAGATCCCTCATTTCCGATACCGAGCCGTCCGTGAACAACGCCATTTGCTACCCCTTCCGCTGCCGTCCGGTCCGCATCAACGCCCGCAGGTCGGCGTCCGAAATCACCTGGAATTGCACCTGCGACGCTTGCCGCCGCTCTTCCTCGAGAGCGCGAGCCTCGGCTCGGGCGGCTCGATAAGCTTCGACCTCATCGGGCGAAGCCGGCTCCGCGACCCCGTCGACGATCAACCGCGCCGCAACCCCGCCCGAGACCTCGGTGAGCCGTCCCGCGACGCCTCCGTTCTGCGTGGCCAAGCTCTTGACCACCACGCATTCGTCCAGCGACGCCTCAGCGTCCCGGATCCGCCGGTAGTAACCCCTCAAATCCATTCCGACTCCTCGTCCCGCCCGCTTTTGATAGAGGTGGCGGGGACGCCGCTTCCCCTCGGCGTCCCCGCCCGCGAGAGGCGCCCGCCGCCGGCGCCCCTCGCTGTTTCGTGACCTGCGCCCGCCTACGACTCGACTTGAACGCCGAACTCGGGACGAATCACCGCGGCGCCGTACAGCACGTCCACGGTGAACTGCTGAGCCAGGGTGTTCGGCTGGTAGCTCATCACCACCCGCATGCCGAAGTTGCCCAGCTCCGCGTACTCCGCGATCGCGCCTGTGCCGGGCAGCGGTTGCGGCAAGCGCCGCACCACCAAGCCGATCGCATCGCGAGCGAACGCCACGTTGTGGGTCGTCACCGGCGAAGAGCCGGTCTTCGGAACGAACTGCGAACGGAAAACCGTGAAGTCCTTGATCCGACCGACCGAGCCGTTGATGATGGCGTTGAGTCCGGCCTCGCCGGCGGTCTGATATTCGCTGAAGCGCGAAATCTGGCGCAGGGCCGAATAGGCGTCCGCGTCCACCACCAAGTGCTTCGGCTGGCTTGCCGGAACCTTCGCCCCAAACAGCGTCGTCTCGGCCGAATCGATCACCGGCTCGGTCAACGCCGCGCCGGCAGTGCCGATCGCCGCGTGTGTGGTGAACTGCGCGTAAAGGCCCAGCAAATCGCTTTCGATCCGCTCGGCGATAGCGACGACGGCCGGCTCCATGTAGACCTTCAACAGGTCCGGAACCGCCAGCACCTTCGTCACATCCGGAACTTGGAAGGTCGCCTCGGCGTGCGTGTTCAGCACGATCTGCGCGTTCCCCAAATTCGGATTCTGCGTTTGGACGCTTCCGCCCTCCGCGATGTTGTTTGCGGTCATGGCCGGCGGAAGCGGAACGTTCACCGTATCGCCGGCCTGGCTCAGCACCGGTTCGTAATTCCGGTTCACCAGGTTTCCCATGACCAGATTGCCCATCAGAGCCGGCAGCGCGTCCGCGGCTACCAACTTCACGATCGCTTGGGCAACGTTGCTTGACGTAATTGCAGCCATTTAGCTTCGTCTACTCCTTGTCCTTGATTGGCGGAGCGCTGCCCCGCATGCTTCGGGCGTCGCCCCAACGGCGGCCCCCAATCTGTCGCCCGAACGTTGAGCGGCTAGCCGCCCATCAGACGCGCAACCTCTTTCCAGGCCGCTCGGGACTCCTCCCGGCTCATGCCCGGCCGGATGCTTTCGAGGTCCATCCCCGAAACTCCCAACTCCCGGTCCCCTCGTCCCGACACTCCCGAACCGCCTGCGATCCGCGGTGGCAAAAACTCGGGGTTCTCCGACAAAAATCGATCCAGGTACTCGGTCAACGGCAGCCGCGAGCCTTCGTAGTTCCCGTAAACCTGCCCTTCCTCGTCGCGCACGACGTCTTCCTTTACCAAACGCAGTGCCAGCTTCGCCTTCGCGACCCCTCTCGACTCGAGTCCCTCTCGAATCAAGCTGAGTCGCTGCGCCTCGTCGGCTTGCTTACGCTGCCGGCGGTTCTCCGCCTGCATCTCCTCGAGTTGCTGTTGCAGTTGGCGTCGCTCCCGCCGCTCCCTCTCGAGCTCTTCCCGATACCGCCGGTCCTTCGATTCGCCGGTCAATTCCTCAGCCGCCATGCAAGCCTCCCCTTTAAACGACAAACGCCTCCGAAATGGAGGCGCGATCCCACTCACCGCTGCTCGGCGTCCGAACTAGCCGACCCCGGCGTCGATCTCTTCGATCACCGCATTCTTCGTCTCTTGCGTGGCGCTATCCAAGTACCGCAGCGCCAGACGCTTCTGCATCTCCCGCTCGAATCTCGGCGACCGGATCCCGATCTCGCGCAACTGCGCCGCCGCTCCCAACTCTTCTTCGAAGTCCAGCGCGTCGAACCGATCCAGACCGCTGACCTCGAACCGAACGTCGTCCCGCCGCGCTTTCGCGACCAGCTTCAAGACGTTGCCCAAGAACTCCTTCACCGTCGTCCCGTAAGCCCGCAGCACTTCCTGCGTGACGGCGAAATCGCGCCTCTTGCTCGCGCCCGACTGCCCCAGATTGCGCGCTTCTCGCCCTCCGGCCTGCGTCATCAGATAGCAGACGCGGTAGATCTCGTCCTTGAGCCGGTCCAGATTGTCCGCCGCGATCTGGAAGACTTTGCCCTCCGGCTCCGTCCATCCGAAGCGGTCCTGCGGGCCAAGTTGGATGTAGTACGCCTCGCCCACGATCTGCTGCCACTCGCGCTCCGAGTAGATAACCGGCATCGCGAACAGCCCCATGTGCAGCGCCCACGACAGCGCATTCGACTTGTTGAAGTGCTCCTGAACCAGCAGCGCCGACTTGTTCGCCAGCCAAAGCCCTTCCGAGACCCCGATCCGCACCAGCGGCGTCACGCGCTCTTCAGCCAAGCCGTGGCGCCCTTGGTCCAGCAGCTCGACCTGGCTCTCCGGCTTCCCGTCCGTTACGCGCCGGCGATAGACTTTGTAATTCTCGCGGTCATAGTAGAGCCAGCGATCCTCCGTCACCGACTCCGGCTGCGCGAACGATTCCTGGTACGTCGTCCGATTGCGCAGCACCACCCAGTCGAAGTCGCCGTAGCTGTCGGCCTTCCAATTGATCAGGTCCAAGGGAGAAAACGAAGCCAGATGCGCCCGCGATCTTCCCGAAGCGTCTTCCTCCGCCCGCGTCCGTACCTGCTCGGTGGCTCGCGGAAAGTCGATCAGCACATAGCTTTCTCCGAATACCAGCGTCTCGACGAAAGCCTTCCGCGCCGTCTCGAGCAGCCCCGAGCCCCGACAATCGCAATCCTCCACGAAGTCCGCGTAAAAACTGCGCACGTTGGCGTCCGCGCTTTGAACAATAAGCCCCGGCTGGCTTCGAAACAGCGCCGCCGCGAACCAATCGATGCATGACCCCAAGTAGTTCTCGTAGAACACTCGAGTCAGCCGCTCGGAATAGACGTCGCCGGGCTCCTTCTGCCGGCGGACTAAGTAGCGCGCGGCGTTCCGCCGCAACTGCTCGCCGCCGACATAGAAGTCCCAATACCGCGACCACATCTCCTTGCGGTCGCGGTAGCGAGCATGCTCTGCATTCAGCGCTTCGATCACATCCCTCTCCTGGCTCAAAACAATCGTTGTCCTTTCTCGCCCGGCGCAGGACCCGCCTGCAGTTCCTTCCACAGCAGGTAGCCCAGCGCGTCCGACGCATGCGTCAGCTCCGGATTGCCGTTCTTGTCAATCGCCCCGCTGTCGGGCTTGTAGCAAACCTGCTCTAAGTCGCGGATCAGCTTCTTGCAGTGACCGTCGATAAACAGCTTCCGCCCGCCGTCGTAGCTCTTCAGCCGCGCGTTGACCAAATTCACGCGCTCCCGCACCGACGGATTCGACTTGGATTGGTGCACCTTCGCGCCCAGGGCCGACTCGCGCTCGAGCATCTCCCGAATGATCTTGTAGTCCGTTTCCCCGTTCACTGTGTGGCGCGAATTCCCGCTCGAGTCCCCGTAGACTTCGAGTCCCGCGCGATGTCCGCCGTACCGCCTCAAGAATTCCCCCACTACCTCAGGCGTCGATGAAGACGCCAAGAAGATCTCGTCCACCACATAGATCACGTCGCTATGCCGCTGTGAGATGACCGACGCCATGGGATTCACGTTGAAGTCCCAGGACCATAGCAACGGCGTTCGCCCGTCCACCCCGTAGTCGCCGACATTCTTGTCTCGATCGAAGGCGTAGTAGACCTGATCCGCCTGCAGATTCAGGTAGCCTCCCAGCACTTCCTGCCGGTAGGACGCCTCGTCGTAACTCGCCTTCAGCCGTTCGTAATAGTCCGGCGTCGCGTCGAGCAGATGCACGTTCTCGAACGGTTCCGCCTGAACGACGCCGTAGCCCTTGACCTTGTCCGCGATGAAGCGCCGATAGACCCAGTCAAACCCCTTCGGCGTCCAAACGCCGAACCCGCACAGCTTGTCCGCCGCCGGGTCGCGTAATCGCGCTTCGAGTTGCAGCCAAGCCTGCTCGGAGCAATACGTCAGCTCGTCGATGCCGAACCATGCCAGGTTCGTTCCACGAAGCCGCTGCGGGTCGTCCATCGACCGCAACAAGATCGGCGACTTGCATTCCTTGATCGTCAACGTCAGATTCGAACGATTCAGTTCATAGTCGACGTTGTCCTTCCGTAGCGCCGCTTCCAACGACATAAGCGTTGAATCGCGAAGCATGTTGTAAGTCGGCGCCCCGATCAACCCCGTCCGGCCGTTGTTTCGAAACGCGAGATCCAAAGCTTCCTGGCATAGCGCCGCGCTCTTGCCCGAACCCACCGGCCCGGAGAACCCCTTGAAACGTGTTCTCAGCCCATGAAAACGTTCTTGAGACGGAAGCTTCTCATACCCGATTATTCGTCTAGCGACGCAAGTTCGGTCTGAGTTAGCCATTCAACCCTGTACTTCTTCGGGACATCCTCTAACGGCGAGTATTCGCGGTGAAGCTTCAACAACTGAACGACCCCGTCCATCGTCGCCTTAGTTAACTTGTCCTCTTGACGAATCGTGATCCAGGCCTTGTGCAGCGCCGCCTTCAGCAGCTCCTGCGGGCCGATTTCGATCTGCTCTTCTTGTGTCGGTGTCGGTGTCGGTGTCGGCGTCGGCGGCGGCGCCGCGACTCGTTTCTGTTTCGTGGTCGGCATACAACGCAAAAAGCCGAGCGGTTGTCGCCGCCCGGCCCGTGTCTCTCTCTGAATCCAACCTATCATTCGCATACGCTTCAATCGTGCCGGCGAATGCGCAACTTATTGATATCAATACGGAAAAAACTCGTGAAAGCCTGAACAGGATCGCAATCAACCCCGTAAATCAACTCGTCGCGCGCCGCCGGAAGGAGCGCGCAGCGACCTGAGAGCCGACCGCGTCTGTTGAAGCTCCTGGATCTGCGACCGCGCCGTCTCCCGCTTCGCGATAAGCGGCAGTCGCGCCTCCGACCCGGCGCGCAAGGCTTCCGCCATCCGGCCGGCGTTCGCACTGTCGCCCGTGCCCAATTCGTCGAGCAATCTCGCCCGCTCGCGTAGCAACTCTTCCAGACCGGTCATCGATGCGCCGGCGAGTTCGCGGCTCACCTGCTCAAGTTTTTCCATGGTCGCGTCACCCGCCATTGTTTTGTTTTTCGAAGAGCTTCGTCAGCAGGTTCTGTTGCGACTCGAGCTTCGCTAATAGCGTGTCCGCCGCCGAGAACTGCGCCTCGAGGTTCGCGATCTGCCGGTCGATCCGCTCGAGCGCCTTGTCGATCTGCGCCTGCAGCGTCTCGTCCGACCCCTTGAGAAAGTTGATCGCCGTCCGAATCTGCCCGGTCACCGGATCAGCCAAGTCCCTCGTGCGACTCGATCCTTCGCCCGCGAAGCCCGAGGTCGTATCGCCGACAAAGTCGATAATCCCTGCGAAGTCGCTCGCCGCCCGAGTCAAGAATGTCGCCGAGTCGTATTGCAGTTGCCCGTCTTCGTCAAACTTCAAGCCAAGCTCGGCGATCGAGCGCACGCTCCCCGTGCCGCGATGTCCGGTAATTTGCCGCAGCGCCGACTGCCCCTCGCGAATAATCGCGTTGCCCGACAGAACGCCCGCCGACAGCCCGATATGCGCCCGCAGCCGCGCTTGCACGGCGTTGTACGCCGAAGCGAAATCCGACAACGCCTGGGAGACCCCCGCGCGGTCCTCCCCGACGTCGACCGTCGTCGTCCCCGCGCCCACGATCGTCAACGAGATGCCCGGCGCAAAGTCCGCAATCGTATTCTGCGAGTTCTCGACCGCCACGCCGTTGACCGTGAACACCGCGTTCGTCCCTTGATTCGACGTCGTTATCAGATTGTTCGAGCCGCTGTCCTCGAGCGTCAGCGTCGTGTCTCCGGTCTTGGTCGCTGTCAGCGTCAAGCGGTATTCCGGATTCTCCACATCGCTCGACGTGTTGATCACCGTCGCGTGCACGCCGAGCGTATGCGCGTTGATGTAATCCCTGAGCCCGTCCAACGTATTGTCGTAGCCGGCGATCGATTGTGTCCCCGCTAGCCCGGAGGCGAATCCCGTCCCTCGGGAGAGATCCGTCACCGCCGCGTCGAAGGCCTTGTCGCCCTCGATCCGTACTTCGCCGCCGACCGCACTGAATCTGACCCCGGCCGCCGACAGAGATGAATCCAAGGCGACTTGCGCATTGAGCGCTGCGGCGATCTCTTCCGCCGAATGGCCGCCCGCCGAGCCTCCGCCCTCGAGCCCCGACACGATCGTGCCCGTCGAAGAGGACGTGAAGTCGAAGCTCGTTCCGGCCGTATCGCTGACCGTCGCCTTCAGACTTCCGCCTTCATCGCTGAAGCTGATTTTGCCGGTGAGATTCGCGTTTCCAGCGATCGCGGCGTCGAGCGCCGATGCCACGTCAGTCACGCTCGCACCCGCTCCGAGCGCGGCCGTGGTGATCGTTTCGTCGATCAGCCCGTCCGCGCTCTCGAACCGCACCGAAACCGTGTCGCCGGCGCTCGCGCCCGAAACCGCCGTCGTTGCGACGAAGAAACTCTCGAGCTCGGCCGAGATGCTCCCGCTCAGCCCATTCGAAAAATCAACCTGCACGCCGACCTTCGGCGACGGCGTCGTCGATCCGGTCGTCCCGGCCGTTCGCCCCGATCCGATCGTCAGCAGGTCGATCGCCGTGGTCGTCGTCCCCAGCGTCAGGTTGTAAACGCCGTCCGCCGACGGCGCCGTTGTATCGGCGTCGGCCAGCCCCGTGACTGTCGTCTCCTGCGCCGCTGCTGCGGCCGACGTCACCGCAATGTCAAAGTCCACCGGATCCGGCGCCCCCGTCAACTGAATCGTCGCGACGCCGGTATCCGTCGAGTCCGCCGTCGACGCTCCTTGAGCCGCCAGCACCCCAAGCTGCGATAAGACGCTTTGCAGGCCCTGCACGTCGTCTTCCACCGCCGCCAGCTCTGTCTGCTGGCTCAGAATGATCGTCTGATCCGTTTGCAGATTCTTGACGGGCAGATTCGCGACCGTGAAGGCTCGCTCCAAGATTGTTTGAAAATTCTCGGAGAACCGGCTGATTCCGGTGAAGCTGATGGGCGGCGGGATAGCCATGGCTTAACGAACGAGTGCGGCTAGAGCGTCCAAGACGAGCTCATCGCCGCCAACTCTTCCCTCTCTCGCGGAACCTGAGTCGCGGCGAGGCTCCCTTCGCGCGCTTCGCACCAGCCTTCATAGAGCGTCGAGAGCAGCCGTCGCGCTTCGTCGAGCGGTTCGCGCGATTGCCGGGCGTTCGCCTCGAGCAAGCGCTGCTGTACGTAGCCGTACAACTCCGCCAGATTGCGAGCGATCTCGCCTCCGCGCTCGAAGTCCAGCGAGCTCTGCAATTCCAGCACGATCGCCATCGCGTCGCCGATCGCACCGGCGCGCTCTCTGACGCGGCCTGCCGACAGATGCGCGCAGGCGTCGCCGACCTTCTCGAGCGCCTTGACATATAGCAAGCACACCAGCTCCATGCCGTCTTGACTGTAGATGTCGTTCTCTACGTAGGCTTGTGCAACCATCGGTTCTCCTCCCCTCTCCGACCTACGCAAAGCGGTCGCCGGCCGTCATCTGCTTGATCACCTCCGCGACCCGCAAAGCGGCTTCGGCGGGAATCTGCGTGATGACCTCGTCCGTCACTCGGTCCACGATCCGAATCAGCGGTTGACCGCTGTCGCGATCGATCGAAAATCTCAACTCGCTGCTCGAGCCGATGCCGCCTCCTTCGTTGATCTCTCGCACCGCGCGTGCAATTTCGCGGTTCTTTGCCGCTTGCGGCGCAGCGGAACTCGGCTCGCCCGAGCGGCTGCTGCTGGCCTCAATGGGTCTGGTGGCTTGGATCTCTCCGATCGTCATCGCCCCCTCCTTATCGACCTTTTCCAAAATGGGGCTGACCGTCGGCCTCTCTTAAAGAAGCCGACCTCTGTGTTTCTTATCGGACGGACCCCGGCGAAAAAAGAGGAAAACCCACAGCAACCTAAAATGGCGAAGTGCCCCGACTCGCTCTGTTCGTCCTGCTGTCAACGCTCTCCGCCGGCTGCAACCGCTCTCCTGACGCGGTCGTCGTAGGCTCTAAAAACTTCAGCGAAAACATCTTCCTCGGGGAACTCGTCGCGCAACGCCTCGAGCAGGCCGGCATTCTCGTTGAGCGCCGGCTCAACCTCGGCGGCACCTTCCTCTGTCATCAGGCGTTGCTGGCGGGCCAAATCGATCTCTACCCCGAGTACACTGGGACCGCCTTGCTGGCGATGCTCCAACAGCCCCCGGTCAAGGACCCGCGGAAGGCATTCGACATCGTCCAACGTGAATACGAAGAGCGCTTCCAGGCGCGTTGGATGCCTCCCTTCGGCTTCAACAACTCCTTCGCCATCCTCGTCCGCGACTCCGCGCCGCAAGATTTGCGCGCCATCTCGGACTTGGCGCGGTACGCAGACCGCTACGTCATCGGATTCAATTTTGAATTCGAGCAGCGTGAGGACGGCTTTCGCGGACTGCAGCACGCCTACGAATTCAATTTCGCAAAGCCGCCTAAGACGCTCGACTTGAACCTGGTCTACCAGGCGCTGGCGGAGGACCAAATCGACGTCGCGGTCGGCAACTCCACTCACGGTCTGATCAAGGCGCTCGACCTGCGCATCCTAGACGATGACCGCCGGTACTTCCCGCCTTATGACGCCGCCGTCGTCGTCCGCGATCAGACGCTCTCCGGCCATCCGGGGCTGGAGGAAATCCTGCAGGGTCTCGGGGGAGCGCTGTCGCAGCGGCAAATCGTCGAGATCAATCGTCGACTCGACGTGGACCAGCAACGCGTCGCCGACGTCGCGCGCGACGTGCTGACCGGACTGCCCTCAACGGTAGAGTGAAAACAACGACAACCGCGAAGCTTGAGCGCCGACTGTAAGCAAGGGGTCTTCGATCAGCCTAAGATGTTGATGACGAACCGCTTACCGCCGTCGGCGCACCGGGAAATCGTCAGACCCTTTCACGCACACTCGCTAGATCACGCCGCGGCGGCCGCCGCTGCCTACAAAGCGTGGGTCGACGATGTCCCGTCGATCGCGGTGAAAGGTTCGCCACGAGTCGTAGACGACTTCGCCCACGTAGTAGGCGTCGCGGTTCAGGCTGTGTTGTGCCGGCAACTCTTCCTTCTGCGTCGGATTCTTGAGCTGACGGTAGAGCACGAAGTCCAGGTACGTGAAGGCCCTGAAGTTCGCGCCCTGGAACGCGATCTGAGAAAACACTTCGGGACATTCGCGGCGCATGATCGCAGCCGCTTCTTCCGCCGATGGGTCCTGCGGCAACCCGGCGGCCAAGCGGTCGATTTCCGCCAACTCCTGCCGCGCTTCCTCCGCTCCCGTCTCCTTCCAAAGCCTCTTTCGCTCGGCGAAGGCCTTGTACCGAAACCGCCCGTAGAGCGTCAGCACAATCCCGATAAAGGGGGTCAGGAACAGCGAAACGAAGCCTGCCTGGTCCAGACGCATCGCCATCGTCCAGGCCCAAAACGCCAGCAGCGCCAGACCCAGCGCTCCGATCCCCATGTGAAGGTGGAAATGCGGGCCGACCACGTAGCGCTTTTCGAAGTCCTTCAACTCCTCCCGCGACGCCGTGATCGCCTCGCGCGCCCGCGCGGCCGCGTACGCCGAGTGCGACCAGTTGAGGTGCGCCATCGACGGAGGGTAATAGAGAACGAACAGCTTGTTTGTGGGGATGTTCTCGCCCGAAAAAGAGCACGTCATCGGGTCTATCGCACGGCCCCCGGGCCGCTCAGCGCTTTCGGCTTAATGCACCCACGCTGGGCGGCTGGCCGCGCCAACTAGTGAGAATATCACGTTGCAAAGGCTAATGCAGCGGGATTCCGAACAGCGCCTCGACCGCGACCGGGCGTCCGTCCCGGTATGCCGGATGAAATTCCCACGCTTGTAGGCTCGCCAGCACTCGATTGTCCGTATCGGGATCGAGTCCCGCGACGACTCGAAGCCCGCCCAGGCCGCCCTCTTGATCAACTTTTCCGTACACCACGATGCGCGGCGGAGAAGTCCGCTCGTCCAGGGCGCCGAAATTGATTTCCGGACCGAAACGCCTGAACGCGAACGGCGGATCCAGCGATTTGTGCGACAGAATGCGGATCACCCCGCTTTGATCCGAGAATTCGATGTCCGAACCGGTGTCTTCCTCGGCGCAGACCTGCAAGATCCATTTGCGTCGAAAGCCCGGAACTTCCAAGTAAACCGTGTAAACCGGATTGCCCGTCAACACTCCCGCCGCTTCCGGCATCGCCGGCTCGTCGGAGATCATGATGATCCCGTGCAGCCGCCGCGGAACCGGCCCTTGGCCCCGAAAACCGCTGCCGTACCCCGGTCCCCCGAACAGTCCTTCGATGCCGGGACCGAAACGATCGCCGACTCCCCTCCCCTCCCCCAGGCCCGCGCCGTGGGACGCCAACAATTCGCCCAGGGTTCCGTTGCCGAACGCCTCGGTCAGCAAGTCCTCGATCGCCGGCCCGTTGCCCGAACCCTGCGCCGTGTTCAACTCGTTGGGTGCGCCGTCGCCGCCCACCTCTTCGACCAACGAACGTCCCGGCCTGCTCGATTCATTTCCTCGAATGATTTCGAACGGTTCGCCAGGGTCGAATGCCAACTCCCGACGCTCGTTCTTGACTTCCTGTTCGGGGGCGGGCAATCCCGGCTTCGGAACGTCTTTCATCTCCAACGCCGCGAACTGCCATGACAGGTCGGCCGCCCGTCGCGGTGCGATCGACGGCGCCTGCGGCGGCGCCTCCAAGGCACGCTCGGCCGGCCGGACCGGCTTCGGAAATTCGATCTCCAATCGCGCCTGGATCGGCGGATCAGGTTTGGGCGGCGCGGGCCGCGTCGCCTCGCCGCCCGCCGGCTTTTCGATTTTCGGCGCCGCTAGGCCGTCGCCTCTGCCCGAATCGTCGACGTCGCTCTCGACGGCGTCCGGCGGCGGCGGGGTCGGCTGCGGAGGCTGCGGAATCAAATCGGCCAGGTTCGACGGAACCTTCAGCGGTCCGTCCGTCGGCTTGAACTGCACGATCACAAAGTCGTAACCGTGCAATTGGAACGGCAATTCGCCCGGTAAGATCTTTTGGACCCACGGCAGCAGCGCCACCGCCAGAATGTGCAGAAACAGCGACGCCAAAAACGTAAACTGCCCTGTAGGCCGTTCTCTCGACGGCGTCGAGAAAATTCCCTGATCGACGTCTTCCAGCGACGGCATCGAAAGCGACCCGTTCACGAGCCGCGAACGAGACGCCACCAGCAACGCCCAGACCAGAATGCCGGCCGAGGCGAGGCCAAGAAAGAAGTCTTGCGCGGGAATCTCCGGGAGGGGGGGCATTTGGGGCGCTGCTTATCTACTCCTTCGGAACCCTATGCTCGCCAGTTTAGGAACCCTGGCGCCGTTGCGGACATCAGGTCTTCGCTTGATGTCGCCTCCGCAATATCGTCTAGTACCGAACGGGAGCGGGCGCGCTAAAGACAAAGCCGCGACGATCTCTCGTCGCGGCGCTGTAACAGCTTGATCCCCGGCAAGGTTTACTCCGACTTAGCCGCCGCCGTGGCGCGCCCGCCGTCATCGAGCGGCGTCGCCAAGTACCCAGCGATGCGATTCTTCTCGAGCTTGTTGACGACAATCTCGTAAGGAATCTTCGAGCCGATTACATAAAACTGCACCGGCTCGAGCAGCGTCTTGTTCTTCTTCTGGATCGTCTTGTCGTCGGCCAGCACTTCGATCGTGTAGCGGTTCTTCTTCTCGTTCGTGTCGCGCAGGCGGATCTGAATCCGACCAACTTTCTGAGCCTCTTTGCTCTTCTGGAGGTCGAACTCGTAGTAGTTTCGCTTCCCAAGCCGCTTGAGCGCGTCCAGCTCTGTGCCGTTGGTTGCGATCAACCCGCTCTGCACTCCCAGATCGCCGCGCACGGATGTGAGGTCCTCGATCGTCTTCTTCAGATCGGATTGAGTCTGCTCCAGGTTGGCCTGCACGTTGTCGACCGTGCCGGACAACTCCCCAACGCGGCTATGCGCGGTCGAGGCCACTTCCGACACCTCGGAAAGCTTGCCGCCGACCTCTTGCAGGGCCGCTTGCTGCTGCTGTTTGGTCTGCTCGAGCTCTTTCGCGAGGTTTTGCGTCCGGCCCATGACTCGCTGCTCGACTTTCTGAGCGGCTTGCGAGATGTCCTGCTCAGCGCTGGCCACGATGCCTTTCACCTCGGCCACTTGCGAGCCCACTTCTCGCGACGTACGGTTCACGGAGCCTTCCAGGGCCGCCAACTGCTCTTCGTATGTCTGAAACTTCTCGGCCATCTCAGTCTTGGTCGTGCGCAACTCGAGGTACAGATAGAGCGTCGCGCCGATCAAAACCGCAATCAGTACGAGAAGCACGATCGCCACCGGCGGAACGGAAGACTCTCCTGCTCGGCCGCTGCATCGGGCGCGGGAAATGAATGGGCGTTGTGGCTTCATAAGCGAACCTATATGCTTTCGCAGGAATCAGTTGGAGATGATTCTACCACCGGATAGACGCACTCCGACTATTCGGGGTTTCCCGAGGCTCCCGGCCGCTAGGCTACACTCGGTGATTCGTCCGCCGAACCGGTTCTCATGCCCGAGCCGCAGCCCATTCGCTACTCCGTCGTGATTCCCGTCCATAACGAGGAAGAGGACGTCGCCGAGCTCGCCCGCCGCATCGCCGAAAAGCTCGAAACCGGATTTGAAATTATTTTCGTCGATGACGGCAGTACTGACCTCACTTGGCAAATCCTCGAGCGCATTCACGAGGCGGATCTCGTTCGTATCATTAGATTTAGAAGAAATTTCGGCAAAGCCGCCGCGCTGATGGCAGGGTTCGCCGCCTCCCGCGGAGAGCTTGTCTTCACGATGGACGGCGACCTGCAAGACGATCCCGCCGAGATGCCCCGCTTCGTCGAAAAGCTCGGCGAGGGCTACGACTTGGTGTCCGGCTATAAAAAGCGGCGTCACGACCCCCCGACCAAAGTCGTCGCCTCGCGCCTTTTCAATTTCGTCGTCCGCAAGCTCACGAAGCTCGAATTGCACGATATGAACTGCGGCTTTAAGTGCTATCGAGGCGAGTTAGCCCGCTCGATCCGCATCTACGGCGAGCTGCACCGCTTTATTCCCGCTTTGGCGGCTCATGACGGCTACCGCGTCGGCGAAATCGAAGTGCGGCACCATGCGCGACGCCACGGTCGCTCGAAGTACGGTTCCAGCCGGCTCTTCAAGGGTTTGCTCGACCTCATCACCGTCCTGCTGACGACCGAGTTCCGCGCGCGACCCGCGCACGGCTTCGGTTGGGCCGCGCTCGGGCTCACCGCCATGTCGCTCGCCTGCGCTGCGCTTTCTTTGGCCACACCCGACTTGGCGGTCGGCGCCGGACCCGTCGCTATCCGGTTGGCGGCGCTTCTGTCGCCGCTCGCGCTGTTTTTCGGTCTGGCGGCCGTCGTCGCGCTCGCCGCCGGCTGGGTCGCCGAAATCATCGTCTACGATCGCTACAACGCCGCGCCCGCGTCTCAATTCGTGATCGGGGAGCGGCGTGACTAAACTCCGCACTCTCGCCCATGCGGCGAAGATCGCTGTCCCCTTGGTCATCGCGTTCTTTGTCGGGCGGGTGATCGTCGCGAACTGGACCCAAGTCCGCGAGGCCGATTGGCGCTTCTCTCCGCTTTACTTAATCGTCTCGTTTCTGCTGTGCAGCCCGTGGTTTTTGGCGCGCCCCCTCGGCTGGAACGTCATCATCAACCGCTTCGGCCGGCGTGTGCCGTATTCCGCTGTCTACCGCGTCGTCCGGCAGTCCGAGCTCAGCCGTTTCGTTCCTGGGGGCGTTTGGCAGTTCGTCAGCCGCGTCTATCTCATCAAGAAGTGGCATGTGCCGGCCTCGGCGGCTTTGGCCGCAACCGTCATCGACTTGTTTCTCGCCGCGCTGGCCGCCATCATTCCGGCTCTCTGGAGCCTGGGCGAGGCGCTGCCTAACCTGGCGCGCTTCCAGCGCATCATGTTTTGGGTCTTCCCGCTGGCGTCGATTCTTGTCGTTCACCCGAAGATCTTCAACGCCTGGGCCGGACACCTTGCGAAGCGCATGGGGCAAGACTGGCAAGACCTCGAGATCCGCTGGAGCATGCTGCTCGGCATCTGGGGCCTCTACGTCGCGGGTTGGATCCTGCAGTGCGCCGGAGTGGCCCTGTTCGTGCGCGGCGTGATCGACATCGGCCCGCACGGCACGGTCTTCATCGGCTCGAGCTACGCCGCGGCTTGGCTCGCCGGTACGCTCGCCATGGTGGCCCCCGCCGGCATGGGCATTCGCGAAGGCGCGCTTGGGCTCTTGCTCTCTCGCTTGATACCCGAAGGCCCCGCCTTCACCCTGGCCGTCGGGATCCGTTTCTGGCTCCTCATTCTGGAACTCGCCTGGTTCTCGTTCGGGAGCCTGCTCCCCCGCCGCGAACCTCCAGCCGACGCAACAGAGGCGCACCCGTAAGGGTGCGCTCCGAACACATTCCGCCGCCCCCGCCGAACCGTTTTGCCCCCTATCCGGTTTGCTATCGTAAACCGTCGCACGGATGCACGTCGTCAGCGAAGATCACGCGATCAACAAAGACCGCAAAGAGCGGGTGAAATACATCGGATTCACCGCGCTCGTGGGCGTCTTGTTGCTGCTCAACGCTCTCGGCGTCTGGAAGACTCTGTGGGGCGTCGACACCGCCCTGTTCCTGACTCTCATCGCGGGCTATAAGACCTTTTACCGCGCCGTCGCCGACCTGCTCGACCGCAAGATCTCCGCCGACCTCGCGATCGTCATCGCCGCCTTCGCCGCCACCCTTGTGGGCGAATATCTGGCTGCCGCCGAAGCCATGTTCATCATGCTCGTCGGCGAAGGTCTCGAGGCCTGGGCCGCGGGGCGCACCGAAGCGGCCATTCACAAGTTCGTCGATCAACTGCCGCGCCACGCCGCCGTCGTCCGCGACGGACGCGAAGTCCAGGTCCACGTCGAAGACCTGGTCCCCGACGACATCATCGTCATCAGGGCGGGTGAGCGCATTGCGGCGGACGGCGTGGTCGAAACCGGCGAATCGAGCGTCGACGAGAGCCCCATCACGGGCGAGTCCGTCCCGCGCGACAAAGGCCCCGGTGAGGAGGTCTACTCGGGCACGCTCAACGGCCACGGCCTGCTGCGCGTCCGCGTCACCAGCGCGGCTGAAGAGTCCACGCTGGCGCGCTTGATCCGGATGGTCGAAGAGGCCCATGATCATCACGCCCCCGTCGTTCGCCTCGCCGACAAATACGCCCAATTCTTCCTGCCGGTGATCCTGCTCATCGCGGGCGCGACCTGGTACTTCAGCGCGACCGACGGCGTCATGCGCGCCGTCGCGGTGCTCATCGTGGCATGCCCGTGCGCGCTGATTCTGGCGACGCCGGCCGCGATGGTCGCCGGCATCGGCGGCCTCGCGCGGCGCGGCATCCTCGTGCGCGGCGGCGCGACCCTCCAGACCGGCTCGACGATCGACACCGTCGTCTTCGACAAGACCGGAACGCTCACCACCGGCCGTTTCCGCGTCCTCAAGATCCTGCCCGCCGAGGGTCGTACCGAAGAAGAAGCCCTACGCCTCGCCGCCGTCGCTGAAGCCGGCTCGGACCATCCGCTCGCCAAAGTCATCGTGCGAGAGGCGCGCAGCCGCGAGTTGCCCGTCCCCGAAGCCTCCGACGCCCGCATCATCCCGGGCCGCGGCGCCGAATGCTCGGTCGACGGCCGCACCGTCCGCGCGGGCAACCAAGCCTTCCTCGCCGACAACGGCGTCGGCGGCGCCGAAGACTATCTGGAAGAGGCCGACCGCCTCGGCGCCACGGCGGTCCTGGTCGCCGAAGACAAACATCTCGTCGGAGCCCTGCTGCTGCGCGACACCCTTCGCGAGGGCGTGGCCGAAGCCATCCACGAGCTCGAGCGCCTGGGCATCGAGAACATCGTCCTGCTCACCGGCGATCGTCGCAAGGCCGCTGACGCCATGGCGCGCGAAGCGGGCGTGCGCCACGTCGAAGCCGAGTTGCTGCCCGAGCAGAAGCTCGACCGCATCCGCCAACTCCAACTCCAAGGCCGCAAGGTCGCCATGATCGGCGACGGCGTCAACGACGCCCCGGCGCTGGCCGCGGCCGACGTCGGTGTCGCCGTCGCGGGCTCCGGCGCCGACATCGCCGCCGAAGCCGCCGACGTCGTCGACCTCAACTCGTCGCTCGAGAAGCTCCCGCGCCTGTTTGACGTCAGCCGCCGCACGGTCTCCGTCATCTGGCAGAACATCATCCTGTTCGCCGGCGGCGTCAACGCGATCTCCGTCTACCTGGCCAGCACCGGCAGACTCGGCCCCGTCATGGGCGCCATGGTGCACCAGGTCTCTTCGATCTTCGTGATGCTCAACTCGGTCCGCTTGCTGCGGATCGAGTCGCCCAAAGGCCATCGCTCGCGCTGGGCCCGCCTAGCCGAGTGGTCGCGCCTCGGTCGCTTCTGGCGCCGCCTGCTGCACGGCCTCGCGCATCTCGACCCGGCCGCCGGCTTCGCCTGGCTCTGGGAGCGCCGTCGCAGCCTCGTCAAGCCGGCCGCCGCGCTCGCCGGCCTCTGGTGGCTGTCCACTTCGACCTTTATGCTGGGCCCGGCCGAAACCGGCGTGATCGAGCGGTTCGGCCGCAAGATTCTCCCGTATCGCGAGCCCGGCTTGAACTTCAAGCTGCCGTATCCCATCGAGCGCCTCACGCGCATTCAGGCCAAACAGATCCGCACGGTTGAAATCGGCTACCGCACGCTGGCCCAAAGCGGATTCACTGAGCCTCCGGCATACGAGTGGGGCGTCCAGCACCGCGGCGGCCGCCTCCAGCCCGTCGAAGAAGAGTCGCTCATGCTGTCGGGCGATCAGAACATGATCGAGCTGACCGCCGTCGTCCACTATCGCCTCACTCAACCGGATGACTACCTGTTCGAGCAGCTCGATCCCGCGCAGACCATTCGAGTCGCTTCGGAGTCCGCTTTGAACGCCGCTGTGAACTCGATGCCGCTCGACGACATGCTGACCGTCGAGCGCCGCGGCCTCGAAAAGCGCGTGCTCGACGAGCTCGCCCAGCGCATGCAGCGCTACAAGACCGGCGTCGAAATCCTGCACGTCCGCATCCAAGACATTCACCCTTCGGTCGAAGTCGTCGACGCCTTCCGCGAGGTCGCCGGCGCGATCGAGGAAAAGAGCCGGCTCATCAACGAAGCCGAAGGCTATCGCAACGAGCAGACCGCCCTCGCGCGCGGTCAAGCGGCGGCCCAAGTCGAAACCGCCAAGGGATTCAAGCAGAGCCGCGTCGACCGTGCCGTCGGCGACGCCGATCGGTTCGAGCTGGCCGAGCAGGGCTACCGTACCGCGCCGGCCGCCAACGCCACACGGCTGTATCTCGAAACCATGGACGAAATTTTGCCCGGTCGCCGCAAGCTCATCCTCGACACGCAGGGCGGCCGTCGCACATTGTTCTCCGTAGACGACAGCGTCTTGCTTGCGCCCGCCGGCGCCCGCATGGCGCAACCGCCTCCGGTCCTGCAGCAACCGCCCCCGGGCGGCGAGGACTAGGGGCGAGGAAGAAGAAACGCCATGCACGATCACGTCGGGCATCACCACCATCACGACCACGACCATGATCACGAGCATGATCATCACCACGATCACTCGCACGACCATGACACGACCATCATCATCACGAGCCGTTCGACTGGGCGGGATTCATCCGCAAGTACCGCAACGTTTGGATCGCGCTCGTCGTTCTGATCGTCCTGCTGCGCACGTTCTTCGCCGTCCGAGAGACCGAGTTCGTGCTCATCACCAGCTTCGGCGCGCCCGTCCGCACCATCACCGAAGCCGGCCTCCACGCCAAGCTGCCCTGGCGGAGCGCGACCGTCTTCGACCGCCGGCTGCGCGTTTACAACCCCACGCGCTCCGAATTCCTCACGCGCGACAAGAAGAACCTCGTGGTCGAAAGCTACGTCCTGTGGCGCATCGCCGAGCCCGAGACGTTCGTCCAGACCGTCGGGAACCCGCAGGCGGCGGAAATGCGTCTCCACGACATCACCTGGGCGGGCCTCGCGGCGGAAATAGGCCGCCACGACCTCGAAGACCTCATCGCCCCCGTGCCCGAGGACGTCAAAGCCCGCGAGATGCTCGACCGCTTGAGCGAAACCACCGACGCCAAGGCGCTCGAGCAGTACGGCATCAGCGTCGCCGACGTCCGCATCAAGCGACTCAACTTGCCCGAGCAAAACAAGCAGAGCGTCTACGCCCGCATGCGCGCCGAACGCGAGCGCATCGCCCGCCAGTACCGCGCCGAGGGCGAGGAGCGCGCCCTCGAGATCCGCGCCGAGGCGGACCGCAAGCGCGAGGAGCTGCTTTCCGCGGCCTACCGCGAAGCCGAACAAACCAAGGGCGAGGGCGACGCCGAAGCCGCAAAGATCTACGGCCGAGCCTACTCGCGCGATCAGCAATTCTACAAGCTGACCCGCACCCTCGAGACCTACAAGAAAACGCTGGACGACCAGACCACCGTCATCCTCAATTCCGACTCCGAGCTGCTCCGCCTGCTCACTAGAGGCCAATGAGCGTCGCCGCTCCACCACCGCCCGCCCCGCCCGAAACGGACTCTCCCGAGCCGTCGCGCCGCTCCCTCACGCCCTCGCTCAAGGGCGAGAACGGGCGCTTCGACTGGCGCCGCATTGCCGCCGGCTTGTTCGTGCTGTGGTTGCTGGCCGGCCTTTACATGGTCCCTGCCGATCAGCAGGCGGTGGAGACTCGCTTCGGCAAGATCGTCGACGAACGCGTTCCGCCCGGCGTCCACTACAACACGCCCTGGCCCCTAGGACGAGTTTTTCGCCTCAAGGTGCGCCAACTGCAGCGCGCCGTCGTGGGCGGCGAGATCGTTGACAACATCGTCGGCATGGCCGATCCTCTGCAATCGCAGTTCTTGACCGGTGACCAGAACATCATCAACGTCCGCACGATCGTGCAGTACAGCGTCGCAACGCCGACCCAGTATCTGTTTCGCGCCCTGGACGTTCAACCGATCGTGCGCGACGTGGTCGAGGCCGAGCTTGGCCGCCAAATCGCGGCCCGCACCGTGGACGCCGTTCTCACTACCGAGAAGGTCGCCGTTCAGGAAGTCGTCACGCAGCGGGCGCAGGCGCTGCTGGACCGCTACGAACTGGGCGTCTCCGTCTCGACGGTCAACATCGAGAGCGTCACCGCGCCTCCCGAAGCCGCTGATGCGTTTCGCGATGTCGCCAGCGCCCGCGCCGATTCCGCCCGCATCGTGAACGAAGCGCAGGGCTACGCCAACGACATCCTCCCCCGAGCGCGCGGCGAAGCCCAGCAGACCCTCGAAGCCGCTCGAGCCTACCGCGAGAGCAGCATCAATCGCGCCGAAGGCGACGCCGCCCGATTCCAAGCGCTGGCCGCCGAATACGCCAAGAACCCGGAGGTCACCCGCAGCCGCCTCTACCTCGAAACCATGGACCAGGTGCTGCCGCGCATCGAAAAGACCATCATCGACGACTCCGGCAACGTGGATCTGACCATCGTTAGGCGCAAGAAGGCGGCCCCCAAACTCGCTCCGGCCCCGTCGCCCGCGCCTTCCCAGCAATGACGAAACAAGTCCAGGCGCGGGCGATCACCGTCGCCCTGCTCGTGGCCGTGGCGGGTTTCGTCTTCTGGAAACAAGCCGGCGGCAGGTTGCCCGACGCATTCGGCGCGGCTGTGTCGGCGACCGCGTCCAGCCGGCAAGACGACCAGCCTCGGAACGCGATTTATCGAATGTTAGACGCCGCGAGGGAAGGCGATGTCGCGGCATATATTGACTGCCATACCGGCGAGATGTCACAGAAACTCGCGCAAAGCCGCGACGAGATGACGGCGCAGGGCTTCGCCGACTACCTCGAGAAACGCAACCGAGAAATCAAGGGCATTGCCATCCTCGAACCGCAATTGGCGTCCGAAGATCAAGCCCGAATCGACGTCGAATACGTCTACGCCGACCGCAAGGAAGGTCAGCGGTTCTACCTGGTGCGGATGGACGGCGTCTGGAAGATACGAGGCGTCGAAGTCGCCGAGCGTGTGGAAACTCCCGTCCCCTACGGCACGCCGGTTTATTGACCGACTTTCTTTTTCGAGGCCTTCTTCTTGCGAGAAGCCGGCTTGGTCGAAGCTTTGCTGACCGCCTTGGCGGCGCGCCGCGCCGCGGGCGAGGCGCTCGTGTCAACCCCTTCCCGGAGGGCCTGCAGAGCTTTGGGCGGACGCCCCCGGCGGCGACCGGCTTGAAGGGTCTCTATCGCGATGATCAGCCCGTCGATTCTCTCCAACTCCTTGCGCAATTCCTTGATGATGGTGACGATATCCATGAGGTTCCGATGCCGCGCAATTAGTATGGCAAACGACTTTAGCGAGCCAAACGCTCCATATCATATCTCACATTTTCCGATTTAACTAGTGATCCCATGCGACATCTCTTCCGCGCGCCGCAAGGCGGGTCGGGTCGGCGCCGTGCTTGCGGAATACGACGGAAAGCCGTCGCCGCCATGTCGAAGCCAGTCCGATCCGCTCGACTTCCGCCTCGCTCGGCAAAAAGCTCAACAGCGATTCGGTCGCCGGATGAAAGTGCAGCGCCGGCGCCGCCAGCAACACTCGGGCCGGAGCATCGGCGATCCCATGGCCCGAGAAGTAGCCGCGCTTGGTCAGCCGCCCTTCCTTGCGGCAAGTTTCCACGCGAATCCAGTAGTCGAGGGCCTGCAGCGGCAGGCGCAGACTTTCCGAGGCCTTCAACTCGATCACCGCGAGCCGTCCGTCGCGGCCGATCGCCAGCAGATCGATGAGCCCCCTCTCGAGACCGGCTATCGCGGGCGTTTGACTGTATATCGGTCCGCTCTCCAGCGCCGGATCCAAGTCCTGAATCCTCCGCCGCACCCGGCTCTCGAGCCAAGACTCCGGCGCAGCCGCGTACAGCGGACCTGCCGAATTCGCCGCCATAGTTCCGCGGAAATCGATCAACATCCGCGCCAGCCTCAGCACCTCGCCGAAATCGTCGCGGCCGGCCACCCGCTGCTCGTGCAGACCGTAGCACAGGCCGCTCGAGCCCGCCTTTGCGAACTCCAGGCCATTCACCCGCAGCGATTTCCGGCCGTCCGGCATCGTCACGGTCTCGACGCCGAGGCCGTTGAGTTCCCTCAACCACGCTTGGACTCGCTCCGGCGGGTCCTGCGGTCGCATGAGATGGGGCAAATACACATCGAGATTTCCCCGGTCCGCGAGATCGACCGCCGTCAGACCGCCCCTCGGGTGGTACTCGAACAGGCTATAAGCGCCGCGGCTCGGCTCGAGCCGGGCCATCCTCTCGGCGCTCGTCGCTGACTTGCCTTGGGGCAACAAGACTCGCAGTCCGGCCACATGCCGTGTTTTCCGTTTTCGCAGCTCGCTGAGCCAGATCAGGCCTGTGACCAGCGCGTCGTCGCAGTGTTGCTGGGAGGCGTCCGGCGCCGCTCCCGCCAGCGCCCAATCCACCGCGCCTTCACGCAGCCGTCCGCGAAAGTGCAGTCCCGACAACGAGTGCTCGAGGTCGCGTGAACGCGTCAGGCTCTCGATCGAGGCGCCTGGAAACTCCCGTTGCACGAGCCGCTCGAACCAGCGCGGCCCATGCTCTCCGCCCGTGGGCGCATTGACCCGCTTGGCCGAGGCGTCTTGCAGGTAGAGGGTCTCGTCCCGGCCGCCGAACCGCGCCGCCCTGAGCTCGAGCCTTCCCCCGCGCCCCGAACGCGCTTCCGTGATCCTGCGAGTCAGGTTGATCCCAGGACCCCAGATCTCCAGGAGCGCTCCTCGAGGTCCGACGCTCAGGCGATAGGAATCTTGCTCGAAACGCCGCGGCTGCTCGCCGGGCGCGGCAAGCGCCGGGCGCTTACATTCAGCGAGAAAGCTCTCGATCGTAAGCCGGATCGCTGCGGGATCCGGCTCGGCACGGCTCCGCACAGCCAGCCTCATCAGGAAAGGGTAGAATACCGCACCCCACCGCGGAGAGCCTCGGAACCCCATACCAAGGCCCTCCGCATGCCCCTGACCCCGGTAAATCGGGTGCGCGGTACGCGCGAACTCGAGGCAGCTTTCCTTGAAGCATTCCGCGTGCCATTAGAGCCGAGTGCGTATGTCACTGATAACTAAGCCCTAAGATCCGCCTGGCCCTACCCGCTCCGAGGCCTCACATCCGCAATCCGGAAAAGCGGAGCCTCGATGCGCCGGACTGTTAGAATCCTGTGGTGACCGCAGCGCCCGAGTTCCGCGGCGATCAGCGCCCCGAAACGTCCGCCGAGCGAGTTCGCTCGACTATGGCGGCCCTGGCGTTGTTCGGCTGGTTTGTCGGCCTGTCCGGCGCAGTCTGTGGGCTCTCGGCCGTGCATTTCAACAGAGCGGCGGCGGAAACCAACCTCTGGCTGCTTGCGGTCGCGGCGGCAGCGCTGCTCACACTCGGTGCGGCGCCTCGTTTCTTGCGCGATTGGGCCCCCAACCGAGTTCTGGCGCTCAGCGCCGGCGTCGGAATCGCCGGTGTCGTGACCTTCGCGGCCGCCTACGCCGACCACTTCACCTATTTCGGCGGCGCCTTGCTCGGGCTGGCGGTCGGCCTCGCGGCGTTTGAAGCTTCACGCCAGATCGGCGCTTACGGCGAAGACGCGGTAGGCGGCAAGGCGGCTGATTTGGCGGCGTGTTCTTGGCCCGCCGGCGCCGCCGCGGCATGCCTCATCGCCGCCGCGGGACGGAGTCTGCTGAGTTTCGCTTCCCTGTGGATGCTTGTTGCCGTTTTCCTCGGCGCCTTCGCGATCGTCAGCCTGCGAATGCGGTCTCAATCGCCGCCGCCGCTCTCGCACCGCACCTTGCTTGTCGCCCAATGGCGCCAAGCCGCGCTGAATCTCCAGTTCGGATCAGCGTTGTTCCAGGCCTTGTTTTTCGGCATCGTAGCCGCTTGGCTGGGACTTTACATGAGCCGCAAGGTCGGACTGACCGCCGCCGCCGGCACGGCCGCCTTGGGGCTGGTTTGGCTGGCCGTGCTCGGCGGCCGCGCCGTCGCCTCGCGCTACAAGAACGCCATGCCGCTCAAGATGTATCCGGCGTTCCTTCTGATTTGGATCGTCGGCGCGCTGTTCATGGCGAATACCATCAGCTTATCGGGCGCCTTTGCCGCTTCCTTGTTGTTGGGTTTCGGGGCCGGCGCATTGCAGCCCCTCTCGGGCGTTCCGGCCTTTTCCGCATTCTCACCCGGCGCGGCGCGCGTCTCGGCCGTCCTGTTTGAAGCCTCGGTGGTCGCGGCCCTGGCCGGCGTGCTGCTCGGCGGGCGGCTCGTCCAGCAATGGGGCATGGATTCGCTCGTCTGGGCTGCTCTCGCCGCCCAAGTCCTTACCGGTCTCACTTCGTTCGGGGCCGCGCTCGAGGCGCGCATCTTCCAAGGACTGCCTGTCGACACCGGGCGTCCCGCGTAACATGGGTAAGCTCAGGAGTTGATTTGACGCTCGCGAAAACGTCGACGCGAATCCGGCGGCGCCTCCTCCCGTCTCGGGAGGATCGCTAGCTAGTGGCGGGTCCTATACGGAACCGGCGGTACCTGGTCGTGCTGGCGCTTGCTTCCGGCCTCGTCTTGATCGTCGGATCCATGCTGCGGCCAAAGGGCAGGGAAGAGCGCACCTCTCCTCCGACCCAGGGCGAAACGTCCCTTGTGCAGCTTCAGCGGTTCACGCAGCGGCGTACGCTGGACAACCAGGCTGAATACCTCGCCCGGCTGGCGACGCAAGTCGATCCCCACGTTTTTCGCCTCGAGCGCGCTGAGCGCACGGCCGTCCGTTGGGACGAAGGCCGGATCATCGGGGCGAGTCCGTCCTTCCGCATGCCGGATTACGACGTGGCGTTCTCCGGGGACGTGCGCGTTCGCGCCGAAACCCTCCTGGCGGGGCCCGAAGCCCCCGCGGTGATCCTATCCGTTTCGCAAGCCGAGCTGCCGCCTCCGCCTGATCGCTTCGCTGCGGGCGCCTACAGCGTCGGAGGATGGGCCGTCGCGGTTTGGCGCGCCGAAGGCGGACAGCTCGCGTGGCGCGGCGGCCAATATCTGGGCTTTCGCCGCATCTTGTGTCGCGGCGTCGACGGCTCGGCCCTCTCGCTGAATCTCGACCTTGACCCCTCCATGGCGGGAGCGGGTGTTTTCGACCTCGACGGCGGTCTCATGGGCGTCATCGTCGTTTGCGAGGAGGGATTGGCGGCCCTCGGAGTGTCCGCCCTCGAAGAGCTCGCCACCCAAATCGGTGACATCAAAATGCGGTTGCAGCACCGCTACGGCGTCAGCGTCGAGGAGCTCGGCGCCCCGGAAAGAAAGATCCTCGGCGCTGACTACGGCTTCTTCGTACGCCAGGTTTGGCGAGGCTATGAAGCCTATGCCGCCGGTCTGCGGCCCGGCGACGTCATCGTCGGCCTCGAGGGCAGCCCCACCACGTCCTTGATGGACCTCGAACCGCTCGTTCTGCCTGTCGCGCGTGAAACGCTCGAAGTCGAGATCTCGCGCTTCGGGCGACGTCAATCGCTCAACCTGCGAGCGCGGCCTTCGGCCAATCGCGGCTCGGGCCCGGCGGGCCTGGTCCTCAGTGCTTCCGCGGGCCTCCGCATCGGTGATGTGGACCCCCAGGGGCCCGCCGCGCGGGCGGGCGCCCGGCCCGGTGATCTGCTCGTGTCTCTGGACGGCAAGACCGCCGCCGACCTGCACGATCTCGATCGCGCTTTTTCCGGCGAAAGCCCCGTCTGGGCGGTATTCCGCCGAGACGAGCGGATGTGGGGCGCGCTGCTGGCTCGGGACCGATGACGCCGGCCGCTTCAGAATGTCGCGATCGGATTCAACGGCGAGCCCGTCCCGCCTTCCACCGGCAGCGGAGCCGCCGTGAGCAGGAACGTCCAGCGCTTCAGACGCTGAGCCTCCGCAGCCAGCGCCTCCAGGTCGCAGTTGTCGAAGATCGCGATGCCGCCCGCCACCAGCATCAATTGGTGCACCGGTTGCCGCACTCCCTCGATGCCCGACGGCATCACGTCGCTCGCGGCGTCGCTGCCCAGCATCGCAATCCCTTGCTTGGCCAGCCAAACGGCCGCCGAAGCGTGCAGGCCGGCCGACTTTGCCCCGGCGTCCCATGGTCCGGCGGTGTCACGCAGCTTCCAGCGACCGGTACGGATGAACACCACGTCGCCGGGCTCGATCTCCACGCCCGCCTTGCTGCACCAAGCTTGCAAATCCTCGCTTGAAATCGCTGTTCCCGGCTCTAGATAGTCGAGGCCCTTCAACGCCGGAATGTCCATCAGTACGCCGCGAGTAAAGATGCCGTTCTTGTAGTTGAGAACATTCAGTCGTGGAGCGCCCGCGCTCGTCACCTCCGACTGCGGAAACCCGTTGTACATGAGCCCGTGATACGACATGTGAGCCAACGCATCCATGTGGGTGTGAGCGTAGCCGTGGTAAGCGACGCCGTAATGATCGGCGACGAATTGCCCCGCCGCGGGCTGGTCCCCGGTGTGCAGCATGCGATGCTCGAACGGCTGGGGGTTGTCGGGCGCCGGCGCCTTCTCCGCCGTCCGGGCAAGTGAAATCGAACGCCCTTCCGAGACTAATCCGGCCGCAGAGCGGCGCTTTTCAGCCGTTATTCGATTGACCGCTCCCAACTCGTCGGCGTCTCCCCAGCCGCCGGCCTCGGAGAGCTCATGCATCCAGCGCTCGACTTGCGCCTTATCGGCGACCGCTGGAGCTTGTCCGCTGAGGGAGAAAGAGAGGAACAGCAAGAAGACCGCGGCCGACTTTTTCATGCGGCCATCATACGCTCTTTGGGTCGGTGCGGTTTGAAACAACTACGCCCAGCCTGAAAGGGCTGGGCGTTGGCGAACAGTTGCTAGGAGCATGCGCTCGCTTTTCGGTCTGAACAGGGGAGGTCGACGGCCACAAAGGACCCGAGAGTCGAGGGGAGGATATAGCTCAGCGGGAGATGCGACCGCCGACCAGGCCATGTCAACTGACTTTTAGCTTCTTGGAATTAAATTCCTCCGCTTGCGACCGAGCCGCTGCTATACGGCCCAGGGTCAGATGAAAAACTGTTCGCTTAGAGGACCTAGACATTTCCCTAGGGCCAAGCTCTCTGTGATTCTCCTGGTTTCAGGGAAAAAAAGCAAGTAATCTGTTCGACGAAATTCCGACCTTCGTCAAAATCCGGCTGCGCGACGCGCGACGGGCCGCTGCATGAGCCGGACGTGACGTTAGCCGAGGATGTCCGCTCGTGTGAGCCCAACATTGACGGTCACATCGCTCAGCGTTTGCAAACTGCCGAAAGAGCCGTTCCTCAGAATTTTGCGCTTCAGAGCCCAGCGATACCCGCGCACGTCTTGATACTCGCTCAGCAGCTCTTCGACTTGTGCGATCCCGCCCCCCGGCACGTCGCCGACATACAGCGTCTTGACGACATCGTAGTCGCCGGGGTCGACGAACAGACGCAACGGGGATCCTCCGACATCAACGATTTCGATCACCTTCGCATTGACGTCGCCGACGCGTTGATCCTCTCGCAGCCGCACCCAGGCCGGCTCCGGGGCCGGAGTGAACAGAACATGCCGCCTCGCAAGGTCGTTGCTCTGGGCCTCGGCGACAGACGGCGGCAACGGCTGTTTGCCGCCGTCCGTGCGTCTCCAGGCCTGTTTGCCGTCAAACAGCAAAACCGCGGTTCCGCCCGGCGCCTCCACCTCTTGCCGGAACGCGTCCGGCATCGCCAAGGTGACTTTGCTGGCGACTTGCATGCGCCTTCCCTGCGTTTCCAGTTCGGTCACCAGGTGATAGGAGTAATCATGCGGCGGTTCGCCGGCCTTGCCCCAGCAGGCCTGGCGCGCTCGCTCCAATATCTCCCGGGCTTGGTCGTCTCCGAAGACGACCGAACGGCTCATCAACGCCGCCCCAATCGCTCGAACCGCATCCCGCCTGTTCAGCGTCATGGAGACGATTGTCCCGGGTCTCCGCATGAACAAGCAATCGGCAATGCGCCCTATTTCCGGCCACAGTCGCCCATCCTCTTCCCAACTTGACGTTGCGCGTTGTGCGTGGGCATACGATAATCTCCACAGGTAATGGATCGTCGGTCGCGACAAGCCCGAGCGTGGCCGGCGTGGAGTTGCATGTGAAGCGTAACGCCCCGGACGAAACCCTCAGGTGTTCGTTCTGTCACAAGAGCCAAGAAGTGGTCGGGAAGTTGATCTCCACTCCCGGCGACTATCCGAAGTCCTATATCTGTGACGAATGCGTAGCCGTCTGCAACTCGATCCTCGAGGATGATCGCGGCGAAGTGACCGGTCCTTCGCTTTACAACCTCCCTAAACCCCAAGAAATCAAGGAGAAGCTCGACCAGTACGTGATCGGCCAACATCCCGCCAAGAAGAAATTGGCGGTGGCCGTCTACAACCATTACAAGCGTGTGTTGCTGTCCAAGCAGCGCACTCATGGGCAAAGCGAGGTCGAGCTTCAGAAATCGAACATTTTGCTGGTCGGCCCAACGGGAACGGGCAAGACTCTTCTGGCCCAAACGCTGGCCCGCGTCCTCGACGTCCCCTTCGCGATCGCCGACGCCACCACGCTTACCGAGGCCGGTTATGTCGGCGAAGACGTCGAAAACATTGTGCTCAAGCTGTTGCAAGCCGCCGACGGCGACGTCCAACGCGCACAGCAAGGCATTATTTATATCGACGAAATCGACAAGCTGAGTCGCAAGGACGAGAATCCCTCGATTACGCGCGACGTCTCGGGAGAGGGCGTGCAGCAGGCGTTGCTCAAGATTCTCGAAGGCACGGTGGCCAACGTTCCGCCCCAGGGCGGACGCAAGCACCCGCACCAGGAATTCACCCCCGTCGACACCACGAACATTCTTTTCATCTGCGGCGGCGCGTTCGTCGGTCTCGAAAAAATCGTAGCCCGCCGCGTGGATGAGCGTGTCGTCGGCTTCCGTTCCGCGACCGAATCGAAGAAAATCGAGCCCGCCGCACAGGAGCAGCGCGACCTTGGCTTGCTCGGCCAGTCGCAGCCGCAAGACCTGATCCGCTACGGGTTCATCCCCGAGTTCGTGGGCCGCTTGCCCGTCATGGCCGCGCTGGGGGACCTGGACCAACCGGCTCTGGTCGAGATCTTGACCACGCCGAAGAATTCTTTGGTCAAGCAATACCAGAAGCTTTTCGAGTACGAGAACATCAAGCTCGTCATCGAGCCCGCCGCCCTCGAAGCGATCGCCAAGCGCGCCCTCGAGCGCAAGGTCGGCGCCCGCGGCCTGCGCATGATCATGGAAGAGCTCATGCTCGACCTGATGTACTACCTGCCCTCCTACAAGCGCATCAAGGAGTTCGTGGTCACCGCGCGGATGGTCGACGACCACAAGCTCAACTTGGCCGTTCTGGACAAGGCCGGCTAGCACGAGACACCGACAAAGATCGCCTTTTCAATAGCTTCCGTGGCAAGCAGTCCCCCGGGACTCCTGATCCGAGCCGCGATGCTTTAGCTCGCGGGTGAACGCATCGCACGCTGCAGCGCGGCGGCTGGGATCGGATGACACGTCCCATCCGTCCTGAAGACCATCCAGCCTTGCGTCAAGGTCCCTCCGCGCAAGGTTGCGGCGACTCGGCTCACATTTCCCTTTCCGTAGTTAGGCGGTCATAATCAAAGCAAGTCTTATGCCATCTGTCCAAGGACCCAACCTCACACGTCGATTGCCGATGATGCCCATCCGCGACGTCGTGATCTTCCCCCACATGATGACCCCCTTCGTGGTGGGGCGCGAGTCCAGCGTGCGGGCGCTCGAAGAGGCGCTCGCGACCGGCGACAAAAAGATTTTCCTCGCCACGCAACACGACGCGTCGGTTGACGATCCGCGCCCCGAGCAGATCTTCCAGGTCGGCACGATCGTCTCGATCGTCCAGAGCCTCAAGCTGCCCGACGGCAACATCAAGGTGCTCGTCGAAGGCGTCGAACGCGCCCGCGCGCTCTCGGTCGGGATCGAAGACGGCTTCTTGACCGCCAACGTCGAAACCACCAGCTTCAGCGTCGACGACGACGATGACCTGGAGTCTCTGACCTCTCGCGTGACATCGCTGTTCGAGCAATACGTCAAGCAAAGCCAAAACCTGAACTACGAGACGATGATCGCCGCCGTGCGCGGTGACGACCCGGGCAAGCTCGGCGATACCATCAGCGCCAACCTGCAACTGACGATCCCTGAGAAGCAAGAGCTGCTCGAGATCTTTGACCCCGTCGAGCGCTTGGCGCGCATCGCCGACGTGCTCGACATCGAGATCGAAAAGCTCGGCGTCGATCGCACCATCCAAGGCCGCGTCAAGCGCCAGATGGAGAAGGCGCAGAAAGAGTACTACCTCAACGAGAAGATCAAGGCCATCCAGAAGGAGCTCGGCCGCGGCGAGAAGAGCGAGTTCGACGAGCTTCGCAAGAAGATCGAAGAAGTCGGCATGACCAAGGACGCCAAGGATAAATCCCTGGCCGAGCTGCGTCGCCTCGAGAACATGCCTCCGATGTCCGCCGAGGCGACCGTCTCGCGCAACTACATCGACTGGCTGCTGGCGGTGCCGTGGAAGAAGAAGTCTCGCGAGAAGCGCGACCTCGCCTTCGCCCAAGAGGTGCTCAACACCGACCACTACGGCCTCGAGAAGATCAAGGAGCGCATCCTCGAGTTCCTCGCCGTCCGCCAGCTCGTCAAGAACCCGCGGGGCTCGATCCTCTGCTTCGTAGGACCTCCCGGCGTCGGCAAGACGTCTCTCGGCCGCTCGATCGCCAAAGCCACTGGGCGTAAGTTCGTGCGCCTATCGCTGGGCGGCGTCCGCGACGAGGCGGAGGTCCGCGGCCATCGGCGCACCTACATCGGTGCGCTGCCGGGTCAGATCATCCAGATGATGAAAAAGGCCGGCGCCAACAATCCGGTCTTCATGCTCGACGAGATCGACAAGATGTCGACCGACTTCCGCGGCGACCCGTCGGCGGCCTTGATGGAAGTCCTCGATCCCGAGCAGAACACCGCGTTCGTGGATCACTACCTCGACGTCGAATACGACCTGTCGAAGGTGTTTTTCATCGCCACGGCGAACGTGATCCACACGCTGCCGCCCGCGCTGCTCGATCGTCTCGAGGTGATCCGCCTCTCCGGCTACACCGAGCTCGAGAAGCTCGAAATCGCCAAGCGCCACCTCATCGGCAAGCAGCTCGAAGGCACGGGCCTCAAAGAAAGCGATCTCACCTTCGCCGAAGAGGGCCTCAAGACGATCATCCAGAACTACACGCGCGAAGCCGGCGTCCGCAATCTCGAGCGCGAGATCGGCAATGTGTGCCGCAAGGTTGCGCACAAAGTCGTCCTCGAGCCCAAAAAGAAGAAGCGCGCCAAGATTAAGATCACCTCTCAGAACCTCGCTGACTTCCTCCGCGTTCCCAAGTACCGCGACATGGAGGCGGAGAAGAAGAACGAAGTGGGCGTCGCCACAGGCCTGGCGTGGACCGAGGTCGGCGGCCAGATCCTGCCCGTCGAAGCCACCCTCATGGACGGCAAAGGCAAGCTTACCCTCACCGGCAAGCTCGGCGACGTCATGCAGGAGTCCGCTCAGGCGGCGATGAGCTACGTTCGCTCGCGCTCGCAACAGCTCGGGCTGCCCAAGGACTTCTACCGACACCTAGACGTCCACATCCACATTCCCGAAGGCGCGATCCCCAAAGACGGCCCTTCCGCCGGCATCACCCTGACGACCACGCTCGTCAGCGCCTTGACCCAAATCAAGGTGCGCGGCGATGTGGCCATGACCGGCGAAGTCACCCTGCGCGGCAAGGTCCTGCCCATCGGCGGCCTCAAGGAGAAGCTCCTTGCCGCCCATCGCAACGGCATCTTCGAGGCCATCATGCCGAAGGACAACGAGAAAGACATGCCGGAGATTCCCGAGAATATCCGCAAGGATATGAAGCTTCACTTCGTCGACTCGATGGACGAAGTGCTGGCTCTGGCGCTCGAGAAGCCCATTGAGATCGGCAAAGCGCCGGCGACTTCCCTCGAAGAGCGCTCCGAAGAACGCAAGGGCGTTCATTAAGACCCGGCGGGAGGGTCGCTCAAGCGGCCCTCCCGCTTCACAATCTCCACCTCCGTCCGTGCGATAATCGCCGCCGATGCCTCTTGCGAATCGCCGGGCCTTTCTTACGTCGGCCCTGTGCGCCGCCCGCCTTTCCGCCGCCAGGCGTACTGTCGTCGATATCCATCAACACACGCCCTACTCCGGCCGCACCGCCGACCAACTCGTCGCTCACCAGCGCGCCATGGGCGTCTCGAAGACCGTGCTGCTGCCGGCCGGCCGACGCTTCGGCCTGGCCGCCGGCGCCGGCGGCAACGACGTCGTCAGGGCCCTTGCCGCGCGCTATCCCGATGAGTTCGTCTGTTTCGCAAACGAGCTGCCCGATATTCCCGAAACCAAGCAAACGCTCGTGCGCTACCTCGACGACGACGCCATCGGCATCGGCGAACAAAAATTCCCCGTGGAGTGCGACTCGCGCTACATCGACCTGGTCGCGTCCATCGCACAAGACTACGACGTGCCCGTGCTGCTGCACTTCGAGCACGGCGCCTACAACATGGGCTTCGAACGCTTCCACCGTGTGCTGGCTCGCTGGCCGCGCGTGCGCTTCATCGGCCACGCCCAGACCTGGTGGGGCAATATCGACAAGAATCACGTCCAGACCGAGATGTACCCCAAAACCCCCGTCACGCCCGGAGGCTTGACCGATCGCTACCTCGCCGACTACGAGAACATGTTCGGGGACCTCTCGGCCGGCTCGGGCCGCAACGCGCTGCAGCGCGACGAGGACCACGCTCGAGCCTTTCTCGCCCGCCACCAGGACAAGCTCCTGTTCGGCAGCGACTGCAGCGACGCTGACCCGAGCGGGCCGCAGTGCATCGGCCATGACACGCTCGGCCTGCTCGATCGCCTCGTTCCCGATGGCGGGGTTCGGGACAAGATCCTGCACCTCAACGCCGGGCGCGTGATGAGACTCTAAAATCCCGGCCGCCGTGCGGTATGCTCTTGGGACCGGTACGATTAGCCGACCCCCGGGGCCGGTAAGTCAAAACCTTACAGGCCTTTAGGTGAACGCCCGATTCCGCGGGACCAGTGCTCGAAGGATGATTGGGCTGTATATCGCGATGCTGTCGATACGTATCCCCTCGTCCTATTTGCTCAGTGCCGCGCTTCTCTTCGCGCTCGCCGCTCCAGCCGCCCGGCAGGCTCAGGCGAGCACGCTGCTGACCAACGGCAGTGAAGTCCACATTCGCTACCTCGGTGTACCGCGACTCACAGTCCTAAACGGCGACCAGGGTTATACGATTCTGATCCCGCCAGGCGCTCAACGGCTCGTGGTCGAGTTCCAAACGTCCCGCTACGCCAACATTGAGCTTCTGGCGCAGGTCGGCCTTGACGTTGGCTTCAGCTACAAGGACGGCAAGCCTAACGGAGGCGCGGATGTCGCCGCTTTCAAGGCCAAGCCCAACAATCTCGGCGTTGCACGCATCGAAATCAGCAACGGACACCCGCAGCAACTCGAGCCGGGGGTGGTTTACATCGGCTTGCGCACGATTCAGGACACGGCTGACATCGAAGGGGTCCTGACTGCTTACATTGACGGCGGCGGCTACGGAGACTACTATTCCGCGGTCGAGTCCGATTTTACCGGCGGCGCCGACGGCTGGACCCGCAACGAAACCGCCGGTTCCTACCCCGGTTCCGTCGCCGGCGGTTCGCGGGGCCGCTTTCGGCACTTCGACGAGGGCGGAAATCCCGGCGGCTTCATCATCGTCAACAGCCCTCCGGGCGATTACACCGAGCAGTTCGTCGCGCCCGAAAAATTCAACGTCAACCTGCTCGAATTGAATGACGCTCGCTTTAAGTTCGACGTGGCGCGCATCAACGGTCGCGAGGGCTATCAGTTCTACACCGAGATCAACGTTTTTACCGACGGCGGCGGCTGGAAGTGGATCGGCGCCGCGCCCCCGCCGCTGACCTGTCCGCCTGACCTCGAATCCGAATCAGGTCAGATCATCAACGGCGACGCTGACGGCGACGGCGATATCGAGCGCTGCTTTAACTTCTTCGAGCAGAAGATCCTCACGATTTGGCAGACCTATACGGCTCCGATCCGCGTCGACGCCTGGCAGAAAATCCCCGGCGGCACGGCCACGTTCGAACAGACGATGTCGAATCCGAAGAGGATCGAGGTTCGTGCCACCATGAACGTCGGCGGCGACGGCACGGCGCTCGACAACTTCCGAGTCCTCGCGGCGGGAAACGGACCCGTGCGGAGCGTTGCACCGACCGTTTCCGGCTTCTCCGGCGGCTTCGATGATTGGTCGCGCAACTATCCGGCGAATTCGATGATTCCCGGCGCCACGCTGGGCGACGCCTCCTCGAAGCTGCTGTGGACCGAGCCGCTCAGCGATCGTGTCGCCGCGCTCGACGATGACGGCAACCCGAGCGGCAACCTGCAACTCGCCGAAGCGTTTCCCAACGGCGGCCCGCTGGCCGACGCCTTCGTCGCTTCGTCGCAGTTCCGGGGCGATTACACCGCTTTGAGCGAGCCGCGCTTCGAGTTCGACTACTATCACAGCTCTCTGTCCGGCGACGCAAAACCGGTGACGATCCGCCTTTTCGGCGCCGCCTCGGTCTTCGAGTGGACCGGCGCGGCTCCCATCGCGCAGTGGCGGCATCAAGTCGCTCCGCTGACCGCGGAAATGTGGCCGAGACTTTCCGGCGAGGCGTCCTTTGAAGACGCGCTCGCGAACGTTGAAAGAGTCGAGGTCGCCGCGGACCTGAGCGCAGGTTTCGAGCGCAACTCGCTCGACAACTTCGCACTTCTGACCAGCGACTCGGCCGCCTTCCCGCAAGACATCTTCGCCACCGGTGAAGATCTCAATTTCGAGGGCGCCGCGACCGAGCCGGTTGAAACTCAAGGCGTGATCGACGTTTCCGCGCTCGGCGGCGATCTCCAATGGGCCGCCTCGGTCGAGGGCGACATCGCATCGAACATCAAGCTCTCGGCCGTCGAGGGAATGACGCCGGCGCAGGTCAAGGTGACGCTCGACGTCGCGGGTCTCGCGCCGGGGCAATACGAATACCAGGTTGCGTTCCAGGCGTTGGGAACAACATTGACGCCGGCGAAGGTTTCCGGCGTGGTCACGATCACCGATCAGCCCTATGCGACGCCCGCCATCTCCGGCGGCGGCGTCGTCAACGCGGCTACGTTCCGCGCCCAACTCGCGCCCGGCGCGCTTGGCACGATCTTCGGTTCCGGCTTTAACGCGCCGACCGAGGGTGTGCAGTCCTCGTTTGAAGGCAGCCGCACCAATACTCTGCCCACGTCGCTCAACGGCATCCGGGTTCGGGTTTATGCAACCTGGGGAGCGCTGTTGGCCGAAGCGCCGATCATCTTCGCCAACGACACTCAGATCAATTTCCAGATGCCGTTCGAGGTGCGTGGCCTGTCGGAAGTTCGCCTGGCCGTCCTGAATGGCAACATCGAGAGCCAGCAGCAAAGCGTCCAGATTACCCCGCAGGCCCCGGGCGTTTTCACCTACGGAGACGACTGGGCGATCGCGGTCAACGACGGCGCGCTTAACTCGCCCGACAATGCGGCGACGAGAGTCAAGCCGGTCACCTTATACGTCACCGGCCAAGGCGCCGTCTCGCCGGAGTTGCCTACGGGCCGCGCCGCCACGGCCGTACCGCTGATCTTCACGCCGGCCGGGGTGCACGTCTACATCGGCGGCGTCGAAGCCAGCGTCCAGTTCGCGGGCCTCGCCCCGGGCTTGGTCGGCGTGCTCCAGATCAATCTGACGCCGGCCTTTCAGACGCCGAAAGGCGATCAACCGCTGATCGTCAACATCGGCGGCTTCGAGTCCAACACCGCCCGCATCGCCATTCGCTAGGCTCCGGATCTACGGACATCCACAACGACGACCGCGGAGCTTGAACCCTGACCGTGAGGCAGGGTCTCCTCGTCCGGAGGACGAAGCATTGATAGCCCCAGGTGGAAGCGCAGCGGAACCCGGGGTCTTAATATGCGCTCCAAGATAAGTTTTTCAACACTTTCCGCCCTGGCGATCACCGGATTCCGCACCGAGCATCTCGCTTTCACGCACACTCTGACGTGCGCGGCTCGAGCTTCGCGGTCGCTGCCGTGGGCGAATCGGGGTGTCTCCAGAGCCTTTCGATCAGACTCTAGCGCTTGCCCGTCAACCACTCGCGAATCAGCCCGAGGGTCTTCTCGCCCTGGTCCGTCTTGAACAAATGCTGCGCGTGGGCGTCGCCTTCCAGCTCTTGAAGCCGCTTCGGCTCGGGCGCGCGCTTGAACTGATCGACGACGCGATCGTGCAAGCCGTCGCCGCGGCTCACGATGAACAGCTTACGGCCTTGCATGCGCTCCGGCTCGTCGATCGGCACGCCCGCCAGCAGCACGACGCGATCGATCTCGCCGGGCTTCGCTTCGACGGCGGCGCGGCCGACAGCGCCGCCGCCCATGCTGCCGCCGACGAGCGACACGCTCTTGGCGCCCGATTCGCGCAGGTAGCGCATCGCGGCTAGAACGTCTTGGTAGAGCGCCGACTTATCTTCACCCGGACCTTTGGACTTGCCGTAGCCGCGGAAGTCGATCGCCAGCACGCGCAGCCCGGCGCCGGCCAGCGCGCGCGCCTGCGGGTCCCAGCTTTCCTTGTCGAACATCATGCCGTGCGCCAGCACGACCGCGCGGTCGCCGGAGCCGTACTCGTTTGCGAAGACCGTTCCGCCGTCCGCCGTCGCGAACGAAACCTCGTGAAACTCGGAGCCCTCAGCCGACATTAGCGCCACCCCCGTCAGAGAAATCAACGCGGCGAATCGAAAACAGGTCATTCCGCTGTCATGTTAGCCTCGAACTCGCACCGCATGCGCACATTTCTGATCGCCGTCGCGCTCCTCGCAGCCGCCTGCGGGAAGCAGGAGACCCGCCTCAGCGTGGCCGATGTCCTCGCCGATCCCGGACGTTTCGAAGGGCGAACACTCGAGTTTGAAGGCCGCGTCGTGGACGCCACCGGGCTGTTCTCGGTGGGCGTCTACAAATTTGACGACGGCAGCGGCGAGATCAACGTGCTGACGAGCGGCGGTTTGCCGGCTGTCGATTCGTCGTTCACGCTGCGGGGCGAAGTGCTGGGCGGAGTGACGCTGGGCGGCAGCCGCTACGGCGTGTCGATCCGCGAGAGCGAACGCATCTACCCTGAGCCGAAAGGCCGATGATATAATCCGTTGAGAACGGCCCGGGCCGCTAGCTCAGTTGGGAGAGCGCAGCGTTCGCAACGCTGAGGTCAGGGGTTCGAGTCCCCTGCGGTCCACCACCTTCCTCCCGTTCTGTCTCACTAACCAACCAGCGCCGGCTGGCGCTCCATCTGTGAGAAAACGTAAGGCCCTTCGGGGATGAGCACGACGCGCCCGCCGGCCGGCAACTGCGCCAGCGCGGCGTCGATCGCTTGCTGTGGATCGTCGAAACTCGGCCCCCAAAAGCTCGCCCGGTCCGCCGCGTCGACGCCCGGAACGCAAAACGCCAGCTTCGCCTTGGCCGCGACCATCGCCAGCTTCTCGGCCTGCCACTGGTCGACCTCCACGGGGCGATCCGCCAACTCGTCGAGCAGCGAGCGCCAGTCCCTCGAGCGTCGCACCAGGTCGCTGAACTCGGGGCCGCCCAGCCCCTCGCTGCACTCCGCTACGAGCAAGATCACGCCGCCAGGTTTCACGACGTGCGATGCGGCCGTAACTCCTTTGACCGCTTGGTAGAAGGTCAGGTCGAGAGGATAGCCGCCCGATGTCGTCACGACCAGATCGGCGGGCTCCTCAACCGCGGCAAGTGTGGACTGGCGCACAAACTCGACGCCTTGCTGATGCGCCGCCTCCGGCTCGCCGGCGAAAACGGCCGCGATTCCGCGCGTGCCCGTCAGAGCGACGTCGATCATGAAGTCATGCCGCGCCATGCGCGCGATCTCGATCAATTCCCGATGCAGCGGATTGTCGGGGAACGAGCCCTCGCCCGCCTTCGCATCGCGCATGTACAGCGGGCTATGCAGACGCTTGATCGTGCGCTCGCCGGCCAGGCCGATCGAGATGAGTTTGCGGCCGCCGGAGAAGCCCGCCATCAGATGCGGCTCGACGAATCCCAAGGTGATGTGCAGATCGGCCTCGACGAAGCGCTTGTCGATGTAGGCCTCGGTTCCCCCCGTCGTCGTTCCCAGGTGCGCCTGTTCGTCGAGGTTGCGCGCGCGGTGCGAGTCAACCTGGCAGCGCGCCGCCACGTCGGGACCGACGATCTCGTCGAGCTCGGCGGGCGTGGCTTCGCGGTGCAGGCCCGTGGCGATCAAGATGCGTACGTCCTCGGGCTTGATGCCGCCTTGCTCCAGGGCCTCGAGCACCAGCGGCAGCACCAGCTTGTTGGGCGCGGGCCGCGTGATGTCGCAAACCGAGATCGCCGCCGTCTTGCGCCCGCGGGCCAGCTCGCGCAAGGGTCGCGTCCCGATCGGCGCCGCGATCGCGCGGCGTATCGCGTCAACCGGATCGGCGAGTTCGCGAGCGAAACGCGGCTCCAGGACGGTGGCGTCGAAATGATCGGGAACGGTAACGGCGGCGCCGGTTTTGCCGCAGGCTAAAGTGACTTGCATGTCTACCCGTTATGCTATCCGATCACAAGCCCAGCGCTAAGCCTCGCTATAATCAAGGGCTTCGGAGAGATTTTCGATGATCAAACGATTCACGCTCGCGTTGGCGGTCGCCGTCGCTTCCCTTTCGATCGCCGGCTGCGGGTCGTCCCCGTCGCCTGAAACCAGCGCCCAGGCCGCGGGTGAGCAGCAAACCAAGATAGAGGCCGCTCCTGCGATGACCCTCAAGGACATCGACGGCCGCGAGGTCAGCCTCTCCGACTACGAGGGCCAAGTCGTGCTGCTCAATTTCTGGGCCACCTGGTGCGGTCCATGCAAAATCGAGATGCCTTGGTTTGTCGAGTTCCAACGCAAGTACAAGGACCAGGGTTTCACCGTGCTGGCCGTGTCGCTCGACGAAGAGCTTGACGGCGTCAAGCCGTTCGCCGAAGAGTACAAGCTGAACTTCCCCGTGCTGCTCGGCAGCGACGAAGTGGCCGACAAGTTCGGCGGCATCGTCGCTCTGCCGACCACGATGATCATCGACAAGCAAGGCCGGATCGTCAATCGCCACACCGGTCTGGTCGGGCGCGACGATTATGAAGACGAGATCAAAGAGCTTCTTTAGCGCCGGGCTTCTGCTGCTGCTGGCCGTCGTCGCGGCATCGGCGCAGTTCCGCGGATTCCAAGCGGCGAACGTCGCCGTGCCGCCGCCGGTAAAGCTCGCGCCCGGCGAGACGGTCGACGTGCCGTTGATCGTGCGTATTCGCAAGGACTATCACATCAACGCGAACAAGCCGAGCGAGGAATATCTCATTCCCACCGAGCTCACTTGGTCGGCGCCCGGTTTCGATGTCGTCAAGACCGACTACCCGGAAGCCGAGCTGTTCGTATCGAAGTTTTCCCAGGAGCCCCTGCTGGTCTACTCGGGCGAGATCACGATCACTTCGGAGTTGCGTGCGCCGGCGAAGCTGCCCGCGGGGCTGACCGAGCTGACCGGCAGCTTGAGCTATCAGGCCTGCACGGATAAGTCCTGTCTCGCGCCCGTTTCCGCGGAATTCAACGTTCCCGTTCGCTGAGCCGGTTAAAATGCTCTAGCAATGGGCCTTGGTGCGAGGATCGGCGGTCTCCTGCTTGTCTTCCTTTGGCTCATCGCGCCCGTCGGGATCGGGCGTTTCGACGTTCCGCCGCGCCGCATCCCGCCCGCATTCACCATCGACCAACTGAGGCGGCGCGCGGCCGACGAAGCGCAACGCCTGCCGCGGCTCAACAGCCTGCTGATCAGTCTCGACGGCGATCTCATCCTCGAGCGATACTTCAACGGCGCCGGGCCAAACCGCTCCACAAACATCAAATCCGCGTCCAAGAGCGTGGTCTCCGCGCTGGTCGGCATCGCGGTCGACGAAGGCCTGATACCGGGGGTCGAAACTCCCATCAGCAGATATTTCCCATATCTAAAGGACGAGCGCCTCGATCCGCTCAAGCGCACGATCACGATCGAAGATCTGCTCACGATGCGCTCGGGTCTGGAGTCGACCAGCGGACGCAACTACGGCCGCTGGGCGTTCAGCAAAAACTGGGTGCGCTTCGTGCTCGATCTGCCGCTGACCGACCCGCCGGGCAGCCGCATGAACTACAGCACCGGCAACACGCATCTGCTGTCGGCGATCTTGACGAAAGCCAGCGGCGAGAGCTCTTGGGAGTTCGCGCAGCAGCGACTGGCGGAGCCGCTGGGCTTCCGCATGTCGAGCTGGTCGCGCGATCCACAGGGCATCTATTTCGGCGGCAACAACATGGCGCTGACGCCCCGCCAGATGCTCGCCTTCGGCCGCCTGTACCTCGACGGCGGACGCTTCGACGGCAAGCAGGTCGTGCCCGAGCGCTGGGTGAGCAAGTCCTTCGAGCCGCACGGTCGCTCGCGTCGCAGCCGCCAGCTTTACGGCTACGGCTGGTGGATCCGCGAAATCGCCGGGCGCGACGCGTACTTCGCCTGGGGCTACGGCGGCCAGTACATCTTTCTGATCCCGGATTTGAACCTGGTCGTTGTGACCACCTCGTCGACCGAGCCCGGGGAAGGCCGCCGCGAGCACCGCGGCGACATCTTCGACCTGCTCGAATCGTTCGTTGCGGATCTGCCGCGAACCCGCCCCAGCTTCGCTGTTCGGGAAGGCCCGACCTGAAAGCTCACCGCGCGCGCAGCACCAGCGGCGTCGCCGTGAATCGGAACACTCCCGCCGAGGCTCCCGCGTCTTTGAAAGGATCGGCCTCGAGCGGAAAGAAAATCAGCTCGATCGTGCCTTCGAGCTTTTGCGTCGACGGGTCGACGGTTGCATTCATCTCATTGCGCGCCAAAGACTTCCCCGGACCCTCCGGCCCCGGCAGCGAAAAGCTGAGCGCGGACGCCGTCAGCGTATGACGCCCGGTGCACGCCCACTCGCCGGCGTTTTCAGTGAACGGATTGTAGGCCCCGGGAATGCCCTCTTGATTCGAATCGATGCTGAGCCATGTTCCATCCGCCGCGAACGTCACAATTGAACGCGAGATGAGGCTCCCGTCAGCCTCGACGATTGAGCTGAGGTACGTCCCTTGAACGAGGTCGCGGCAGGCTTGCGATCCGCCGGCGGCGTCAGCCGGGATCGCGATCCACGGCAGCAGGGCGGCGGCAAGCGCAAGGAATCTTCGTTTGATTGGCATCGTGAAAGGACAAGCGACAGCGAGCGCCGATTCACCTCACGCCCGGCCGAACTAATTCAACGAACTGGTTCAGCAACGCCCTGCGCTTCCCGAGCTCGCGCTTGACCGAGCTGACCCGCTTGGCTTGCCGGAAGAATTGCGGCACGGCTTGCCATTTGCCCTTTGAAACCGCCCGCGCCAAGCCAGTCAGAATCGCCGAAACCGGCAGCGCATCGTAAGGCGAAATGCTCCGCTCGAAGACTTTCGCCAAGCGTTGCTTCAATCTCGGCCTTCGCGCGACCCCGGCCAATACGGATTCCATCAGATCCATGGGACGCTCGAGCGCACCTTCGTCCTGTCCAAAGCAATAAAGCTCCCACGCCTCGACGTCGCGCCGCAGCGACCACTCCAGCAAAGCCTCGTCGGAATCCGCTTTAATCGCGTTCGACAGCGCCCGAACCTGCAGCAAGGCCTCGGTGATTCCGTCGCCCAGCACGAACTCCTTGTGATGGCCCGCGTCGCCTGCCAGAGCCCATCCCGGCCCGGCGGCCTGACGAAAGAAGTAGCGCTCGCTCAACACCCCGCGAATTTTCCCCTCCGGCTCTCGGCCTTCGATCAGCGGAGCGATCAACGGGTTTGATGACAGGTCCTCGCGGTAGTTGCGCGGCAGATCTTGCCGCCAGCGGCGCGCTTCCGCGACAGGAGGCAAAGTCCCGATCAAGAGCTGGTCATGGTCGGTCGGGAAGATGACTCGAATATCCTTGCCGACATGGCCGAGGTAGAAATCACAGGTGTAAGCGGGGTCTTGTTTCCATTGCACCGGAGTGTCCCAATAGGCCCAATACATCGCACGCGGCGCGTCATAGGCGAAATATTCCGTCGCTCCGACTTCGTTTGCGATGAACGAATGCCGACCGTCGGCCCCGACGACCAATCTCGCCCCGAAGCGTCTCGTCTGACCGTTCGTCTCGGCTTCCGCTCCGACCACACGGTCGCCCTCGCGCAGCAACCCCGTCACGCGGGTGCGGTCCATTACGCACGCTCCCGCCTCCTGAGCCGCCTGTTGGATCAGCGAGTCCAGCCGGCGGCGTCGCGGGCAGAATTCCGCTTTGCCATTCGGAACCTGTATGTCCGCCGCGGACGCCCCCTTTTGCACCCGCACGACTCGACAGGGAGGAGTCACCTCTCGCATGCGACCGCCTACCCCGATCTCATCCAAGACCTCTATGCCGGGGACGTGAATCGTGTGCGTCGAGAGTACGCAGTCTGAACCGAGGGGGCTCTTCTCGAGCAACAATACCGAAGCCCCCGCCCGAGCCAGGTATACGGCCAAGGCGGCCCCGCTGCAACGCGCCCCGACGATGATGCAGTCGAAGTCCCGCTTCATCGCACTAGTAGTCTAACGTTGACTCGCCTCGTGGTGCGTGCTAATCTCCACCGAATCTCGCACAAGAGTGTGTTGAATTTGACCTGAATCGAGAACGGGAGATCAACAAAGTGAAAGCATTCAATCTCAGCGTTGTCATCTTGGTTGTGACGCTTGTCGGTTGCATGTCTCAGCCGCCGGCGCCGCAGGTCGATGTGGCCGCCGAAGAGGCGGCTCTGATGGCCGCCGACACGGCATTCTCGGAATCCGGCGCGGACGTGGACAAGCACATGTCGTTTTATGCTGACGGCGCGGTCGTGCTCGAGCCCGAAATGCCGATCGAGCAGGGCAAGGGCGCAATTCGCGCTGGAATGACCAGTCTTGCTTCCGCGCCGGGATTTGAGTTGACCTGGACCCCGTCCTCGGCCCATGTTTCGAAATCCGGCGACCTCGGCTACACGCTTGGCGCATACCGGCTCACGATGAACGACGAGGCGGGGAACCCGACGACCTCGAACGGCAAATACGCGACGGTGTGGGAGAAACAGCCCGACGGGCAATGGAAGGTCGTCGTCGACGCCCCGAGCTCCGACGCCCCGGCCACCGGCTCCGAATAGACACGGCGGCAGTCCTTGTTCGACCGCCGCCGGCTCGATACCATGGGCCCACGGAGAACGACCGATGCCGGATGTGACGCGGCGGCGGGTCATCGAGCTCTCGGCGATGTCTATGCTTTCCTCGACGGCGGCTGCGGCCGACGCCCCTCGGATCGCCGTGATCGGCGCCGGGGCGTTCGGCGGCTGGACGGCGCTGCATTTGCGCCGCATGGGCGCCGACGTCACGCTGATCGACGCCTGGGGGCCGGGCAACTCCCGCGCCAGCTCGGGAGGCGAAACTCGCGTGATTCGCTGCGTCTACGGCAGCAATGAAATCTACGTCGAGTGGGTCGCCCGTGCGCTCGAGCTGTGGCGCGAGAACCAGCGTCAGTGGCCCGTTCCGGTCTTTCACGAGGTGGGCGCGCTGTGGCTGGTCTCCGGCGATGACTCCTTCGTTCGCGGCTCGATCCCCGTGGCTCGTCGGCTCGGGCTCTCCGTCGATCCGCTCGAGCTCGCCGACGCCCGCCGGCGCTATCCGCAGATCGATTTCGACGGCGTCAGCAAGGTCTATTTCGAAGCCCAGGCCGGCTTTCTGAAAGCCCGCGAAGCGTGCCATGCCGTGCGCGATCAGCTCGTGCGCGAGGGCGGCCGTTACGTTCAAGCCCTCGCGACGCCCGGCGACTTAGCGGGTCAGCTCGACAAGCTCTCTCTCGCGAACGGCGAGACCGTCGCAGCCGATCAGTTCGTCTTCGCTTGCGGACCCTGGCTGGGGCGGCTGTTCCCTGGGGTGGTCGGCAAGAGCATCCATCCGACACGGCAGGAAGTCTTCTACTTCGGCGCTCCCGCCGGCGACACGCGCTTCGATCCGGAGAATTTTCCCGTGTGGCTCGGCAGCGACGAGCGCGCCTTCTACGGCTTTCCGAACGTGGACCGCCGCGGGTTGAAGATCGCCGACGACACGCGCGGCCCGGATTTCGACCCAAGCGAAGGAGACCGCCGCCCGACGTCCGAGGGCGCCGAGAACGCCCGCCGATTTCTGGGCCGCCGCTTTCCGGCGTTGCGCGACGCGCCCCTGCTCGAAGCGCGGGTGTGCCAATACGAGAACAGTCCCGACCACGACCTGATCATCGACCGCCACCCCGAGGCGCCGAACGTCTGGCTGGTCGGCGGCGGCTCGGGCCACGGCTTCAAGCTCGGCCCGGCGGTCGGCGAGCACGTGGCTGGCTGCGTCCTGGGACGAGTCGAGCCCATCGCGAAATTCTCCATTGCGCGGCTGGCCGGGCTCGAGGCGAGCGAGAAGACCCTGTTCGACGTCTGACCCTGCCGCATTCGCAGCCAATCCGAGCCGCGAAGCTTTAGCTCGCGGGCGGGCGCGAAGGCTGTACGGCTTGCGCCTTGTCGTTTCGGACGTCATAAGTCGTCGATTCCGTCGCCGGATTGCCGAAACACTGCCAAAAAGCTGCCAAAAAACTGCCACTTTTTGCCGGAAAGCTGCCATTTTGCCGCCGGTTGGCAGTCTGACCGCGAGCGGCTCGATTCGGGCGCACGAGGGCATGTCCGCGCGCGGCGGCTTGGCTGGACTTCGACATTTCCGGGGAGAGAGGTTTTGCCCCTCTAGGAATAGGATAACCCGGGCCTCCAAACTTTCAGGGCTGAGAGCGTGGGAGCGGGACACGGTCGCTCGCCCGGCACCGGCGGCGCGAGGGGACAGCCCACACGCGGGTTCCGGCGTTGTGCTGGGTTCCGGCGGTATGGGCCAGTCTCCCTCGGCGGGCGCTAGCTCGCCGCTAGAGGTTGCGAGATTACGAGCGAGGCAGGGGACGCCCTCCCGGTTTCTCGAATATCCAGGCCGCAGAGTGGCGGCGGCGAATCGTGGTAGTTGCGCTTGTTGATGGTTTATGGCAACATGGCCATAGAGCCATGCTAATCCGATCCAGTGAGTTTTACGAAGCCCGGGCGAAGATCGCGCGGGCGCTAGCGCATCCAAGCCGACTGTTGGTCATGGATGTATTGCGCGACCAAGAGATGTGCGTGTGCGATCTGACCGAATTGGTCGGGTCGGATCAGTCGACGGTGTCGAAGCATCTCGCGATCTTGAAAGAAGCCGGGTTGGTCAGCGTTCGGAAGGAGCGCTCGATGAGCTTCTACGCCTCACGGTGCCAGTGCCTCGACGGCTTCTTCGGGTGTCTGGATACGGTGCTGCGGCAGCACCTGGAGGCGCAGCAGGCGGTGTTGGCGGGCTGATTTTTTTAACCTCATTGATGGCGATATGGCCATGAAGAGGTGAGGGGGCGGTCGTGCGCGAGTGGAAGATCCTAGCATCGTTCGTCGCCGTATTCTTAGGCGCTTATTGGTTGCCGCTCTCGAATCCGAAAGTCGAGAACGCCATCCTGGAGGCTTTCAAGATGCTCCAGTGGTACGCGCGCAACCACACATTGGCTTGCGTCGTCCCGGCACTGTTCATCGCCGGAGCGATCGTCACATTCCTGAACAAAGAGGCCGTACTCAAGCACCTGGGGCCGAAAGCAGGCAAGGTGGAGGCGTACTCGGTCGCATCGATTTCAGGGACGATACTCGCGGTTTGCTCCTGTAGCGTGCTGCCGATGTTCGCGGGCATTTATCGCGTCGGCGCAGGCCTCGGTCCGGCTGCGGCTTTCCTCTACGCGGGCCCGGCCATCAACATCTTGGCGATCTTCCTCACGGCCCGAGTTCTGGGATTCGAGTTGGGATTAGCGCGGGCCGTCGGGGCGATCGTCTTCGGCGTCGTTATCGGCCTGATCATGGCGCTCGTCTTTCGCAGGGGCGAGCAGGCGCGCATCGATGCAATGCCGCCGCTCGAAGCAGCGGAAAAGCCGCGCCGCGCCCTATGGCAAACCGCCGTCTATTTCGTTGCCATGATGGCGTTTCTGGTCTTCAGCGACTGGTACAACCCTGGGAACGTCACGGTGACGAAAACCGACGGCGAAACCATTTCGGCCGTTTTGCTGCAGGAGACGCGAGACGAGATTCGGATCCAGGTCGACCAGCCCGTCGGCGCACTCGCCGTCGGCGACAAGCTCGTGCTCGCCAAATCGGATGTAACCGAGATCCAGGAAGCCACCGGCTGGGTCATGACGGTCTTCCATTACAAGTGGCGCCTGGCCGCGCTGATGGGGCTGGCGGTGCTGTGGATGCTGTGGCGCTGGTTCAGTCGCGAGGAGCTGTCGGAGTGGATGGCCAACACCTGGGACTTCACCAAGCTGCTGGTCCCGCTGCTGTTCGGCGGCGTATTCGTGGTCGGTTTCTTAAGCGAGCTGATCCCCGAAGACCAAGTCGTCGCCTGGGTTGGGGACAACGGTCTCGGGTCGAACCTGATTGCGTCAGTGGTCGGCTGCCTTTTCTACTTCGCCACGCTCACCGAGATTCCTATTCTGCAGGCCCTGCTCGAAAACGGTATGGCTCAAGGTCCGGCCCTCGCCCTGCTTTTAGCCGGGCCCGCTCTATCGCTGCCGAGCCTACTGGTGATCCGCTCGGTCATCGGCGCGAAGAAGACCGCCGTTTTTACGGCGCTCGTCATCGTGATGGCGACGGCAGTGGGCATGGCCTACGGAACCTTTGCCTGATCCGCAGCCAAGGAGAACGAAGATGAAGAAACTACAAATTCTAGGAACAGGATGCAAGCGCTGCAAACTGCTCACCGAGCGCGTCGAACAAGCGGCGCGAGAGTTGGGCGTCGACTACGAGATCGAAAAGATCACGGAGATTGGGGACATCACCCGCTTCGGCGTCATGCTGACCCCGGCGCTTGCCGTCGACGGCCAAGTGAAGCTGTCAGGCCATGTGCCGACGGTCGAGAGCCTCAAGCCGATGCTTTGTTGATTGGGGGGGAACCTGTCGCTACTGGACCAGCAACTCGTTCAGGACGCGGCCTTACGAGCTGCGGAATCGCCCTGTCAGCTTCGCTGCGACGGCCTCTGCGGACGTCCGAAGCGCGTTCGCGAGTTGAGACCGCTGTACCGGCTTCGCGAGATAGTCGTCCATTCCAGCATCGCGGCAACGGTCTCGTTCGCTTTCAAGCACGCCCGCGGTCACAGCGATGATGTGGGGACGTTGTTCACGAGGCCATCGCTCGATAATTCGGGCCGTCGCTTCGCAGCCATCGAGTTCCGGCATTTCAATGTCCATGAGCACCACATCGTACGCCGACGCCTCAAGCGCCTCGATGACTTCGACTCCGTTGCCGACCATATCCGCCACATACCCGAGAGTCCGCAGCATTCCCACGATTACTTTCTGGTTGATGGGATTGTCTTCCGCCACCAGGATCCGCAGCGGCATCTCGCCGGCAAGGTCCAAAGTGGGATCTCGCGGGGGAAATGACTTCAGAACTCCATGTTTAAGGATCGTTTGCAGCCGATCGAACAACTGCGACTGTTTCACAGGCTTGGTCAAGAGGCCGGCGAATTCCACACCTTGAAGCTCGCTCCTGTCCGGAAGCCCCTGGGACGTGAGGAGGATGAGCGGCAGGCTCAGGCCGTTGCGACGAATCTCCAGCGCCAAGTTGACTCCATCCATTTCAGGCATCTGATGATCCAGGAACGCAATATTGAAAACGTCGCCCCGTTGAAGCCACCGCAAGGCTTCAACCGGTGATGTCGTGCTCTCAACTTTGACTCCCCATCGCCTCAGCATGCGACGAAGAATCTCCAGATTCACCTCGTGATCATCCACCAAGAGAATACGCGTCCCCTTAGAAGCGCTTCCGCCGCGCCGCACTGAGACGGGGGCAGAGGTCGTCGACGTTTTGGCGGTGATCGTAAAGTGGAACACGGACCCAACGTTCACTTCACTTTCAACCCAGATTCGCCCGCCGAGCAGGGCGGATAAGCGCTTGCACATCATCAAGCCAAGCCCGGTGCCACCGAACCTGCGGGTGCTTGAACCATCGACCTGGCTAAAAGGTTGAAAGAGCAGAGGGATACTCTCTTGGGGTATGCCGACTCCCGTGTCCTCAATCGCGAAGTGAAGCTCAAGACGATCGGATTCGATCTTGCTCGCCGCGACCCGCGCCAGCACCTCGCCGCGAGGCGTGAACTTAACGGCGTTCGAAAGCAAATTAGCCAGGATCTGCCTGAGCCGGTCCGCATCGCTCACGATCGTTTGGGGGACCCCATCTTCAATAAGAAACGCCAGGTTCAAATTGCTCTCAGCGGCTTGCGTGATAACGAGATCGAACGCGTCCTCAAGACAATTGCGGAGGTCGAACGGACGCTCGTCGACTTGAAGCTTGCCAGCCTCGATTTTTGAAAAGTCAAGAATCTCATTAATGATGCTCAGAAGGTGCTCGCCGCTGGTTCGAATCGTCTCGACGTAGTCGCGCTGCTCGGAGTCCAAGTCCGTGCCGAGCAGCAGACTGGTCATGCCGATCACTCCGTTCATCGGAGTCCTGATCTCATGACTCATGTTCGCCAAGAATTCAGTCTTTGCCTGGCCGGCCTGGAGCGCCCGCGAGAGGGCTTCCTCTAGGCGCTCTGACTGCTCGATAACGGTGCGCTCCTGCACCAGCAGGAGTTCTTCAAGGACGGCAACCTGCGATCTCAGGCGTGAGGTTTCGTCCCTCACTCAGTGCTCCCCTGCAGGCGAAGAGCGAAACACCGGCAGATCCAAGACGGGCAGAAGGGCAAGTTTAAGGTTCATCGCGGCGTTCCGGAAGATGTCGGCAGCCGCCTTCGAAACCTGGACTCGCGTGAACATCAGGACGGTGTAGACATCGTAGACATCGCCTGTAGGAACGAGCCCGCCAAAGCCAAGCACCGAGCGGATGTGGTGTGGTGCGACAAAGTCGTCCTGGGCAGGAATGAATGGACTTCCCGACGCCTCGGGAACAAAGAACACGTTGTACGTTCGCTGTTCCAACTCCAGGACCAGAGACGGATCGGGCGCGACCACCGCTCCCACATCCAGGCCAAGCTGCGTGATCAAGTGGGAAATCATCGGGATGTTTGTTTGAACGACCTGCTCGTTGGGAAGGGGTATCGTCTGATGCCCCCCCGACAAGTCTCGGGAGTTCCAGGCCTCCTCCTCACCGACCGTAGCCAGCAGCGTCAAACAGCGCGTATCCGGAGTCAGCTGATGGCCCGTCATCAGCCTTTCTCCGAACGCACGAAGCCGGTCATCGAGATCGGCGTATCGCATAGTCAGGAAGAAACGCACCAAGACACAGGCGCGCGCGCTGGAGTGCGGCTCAGTGAGATTCTCGTAGAGCAAGGTCACGGTGCGCTGCGCGACCTCCTCCATCGACTGCGCCCCTTCGGCGGTGTGCCGTAAAGCGACACCAAGTTGGGTCATCTCGCTAAGACTGAGGCTTGCCAGATCGTAGGCCATGACGGGTTTATTGAGGTCGAAGTTCCGGTCCGGTGACGGCTGCCTGTGCGGATTCCGTGGCCACTCATTTCGAATCCTCAACTCGAGCGCGTGTGCATCCCCGACCTAGATGAAATGGTACTAACCCCCTTTATATTTGTGTTTAAGTTGGGTAGCGGTGAGGGAATATCGAGAAGTACGTCGGGTAAGAGATCGACAGAATCCAGGACCGACTTTAAATCTGGAGGATGGTCGCTTCGATGTCGTGCACGCCGATGTTGGCGTCGGCCGGGGAGAAGCCGAAGTCGTCGGCGCCGATAACTCTTCAATTCCGTCGCCGGATTGCCGAAACACTGCCAAAAAGCTGCCAAAAAACTGCCACTTTTTGCCGGAAAGCTGCCATTTTGCCGCCGGTTGGCAGTCTGACCGCGAGCGGCTCGACTAGGGCTCACGAGGGCGTGTCCGCGCGCGCGGCTTGGCTGAACTTCGACATTTCCGGGGAGAGGGGTTTTGCCCCTCTGGTAATATCGCAGTACGACGCTGGAATCCCCGCCAGTGAGACCTGCTGAGAGCCGCCCCGTTCTCAGTCGCCCGAAAGGCGCGGAATCGAGCTGAAAGGCCTGTGCCCCAGGTGCTCGGGCGTCTCCTGGCCCTGCTCGTTATTGAGTCTGTCCCGTTTTCCGCCCAGACCCTGTTCGACGTCTGATCCAGCCGCATCCGCAGCCAATCCGAGCCGCGAAGCTTTAGCTCGCGGGCGGCCGCGAAGGCTAAAAAGAATCGCGCTGACGCGCTCGGTCAGTGTCAGATTTTTGAACAGTTGCCGAAGGCGAAAGGCGGCGACGTCGAACCAGAGCTGGACGCTGCGGTCACCCGAGGGGAGGGCGCCGTCTCTGGAACGTCCAGTCAGAGGAGGTTCCCCTACGTCAAACCGGCCTGAGGTTTTGAGGACGTCGAGGTTGTCGCGGCGGGTCTGCTCAAGACGTCAGTTGGTGACCGGCGTGCGCACTGACTTAGGCCCCCCTGTGGATGACCCGGTGATGTTGGCGATGCTCCGGTCCAAAGCTTCTTTCTTAAACACCTTCTTCCAATCAGGCTGGAAGATTTCTCGTTTCGCATCCTCAATTGCAGCCAACGCTCCGTCGGAGAACTTTGCGCCCTGAAATAGGTCAAAGACGATGCCGATCTCTACTTTGAGGTGGCCTAGGATGAAATCGATTGCCGCTTGCTGGGGAACTCCGAGGCGAATGGCTTCGTCAGTCGCTTCGCCAATGACCTGCATGCATGTCGCCGCCACGGTTTCCGACAGAACGGGTTCCAGGATAGCCAGTTGCTCCACGGTGCAGCGGTGGGCGCGCATTACAGGGGCGTAAATGACCCGGGCCAGATCCTCTCCTTTCTTGTAGTCTTCTTCGGGCCCCTGCATCAGGGCGCAAACAATGTGCTGTTTGGCGTGGATGCCCCCGAAAAAATCGAGCTGCGCCTCCGCATCCGTCTCATCCCCAACCACCGGAGGGTGACAGGGATGAGTGATGAAGTAAGCGAGGTCATCGCGCTGGGGCATCTCGCCGGCGTAAGGCGCGGCGGCGTCCAGACAAATCAACATGACTCCGGGGCCAAGTTGCGGCTCAATCTGGTGTGCGACCTTGCCAATCAGCCGATCAGGCACGGCCAGCACGACCGCCTCCGCGCCGAGCAGCGCGTCTTCGAGGCTGACGGCTTTGATACCGCGCTCGGCAAGGGCTTTCACGCCGGTCTCATTGATCTCGACGTGACGAACATCATACGCGGAGTCCTTTAGGTTTGCGGCGAGCCGGAGTCCCATTTTCCCGCCGGCGCCGAGCAACGCAATAGTTCTCATCGGTCTTCCTGTTGGAGCTTGATACGGCAGTATGGCATACTGATCATACCAATGGTAGCATCGGATTTGTTCTTATGAGTTCTCGCCGCGCGTTTCTGCTATCTCTGGCGGCAAGCGCCGCTTCCGCACAGTCTTTGTTCTCGCCGGTCCGGCGAGTCGCCGAAAGCGGTTTCGATTCATCGAAGGGATACGATGATCCGTTCCATGCCGTTGAAGTGGACGTCCTCGTCACTGGTCCGGACGGTGTGCAGGCCCGAGTGCCGGCTTTTTGGGCCGGCGGGCGAGTCTGGAAGTGGCGCTATTCGGCATCCCAGCCCGGCGTCTATCGCTATCGGACTGAGGCCACCGACACAACGAACGCCGGTCTGCACGGACGCGAGGGTCAGATCGAAATTGACGCCTATGAAGGAGGCAATGAGCTCTACCGCGGCGGCGCCCTTCAAGTTTCCGACAACGCGCGATATCTGCGGCAACAGGACGGCGGTCCGTTTTTCTGGCTGGCCGACACCTGGTGGATGGCTCTAACGGAGCGGCTGCGCTGGCCGGAAGACTTTCAGGAGCTCGCCGCGGACCGCGTCGCCAAGGGCTTCAACGTAGTTCAGTTGGTCGCGGGCCTGTACCCGGACATGCCGCCTTTTGATCCCCGCGGCGCCAACGAAGCCGGATTTCCCTGGGAGCCTGAATTCAAGACGATCAACCCAGCGTGGTGGGATCTGGCCGACCTGCGCATTCGACACCTGGTCGAGGTCGGTTTGTTGCCTTGCATCCTCGGATGCTGGGGATACTACCTGCCCATGATGGGAGCGGCGAACATGCGGCGACATTGGCGCTACATCATCGCCCGCTGGGGCGGTTACCCGGTGGCATGGTGCCTGGCCGGCGAAGGATCCATGCCGTGGTACCTGACGAAGAACCGTAGCCAAGAGCAGGCCGTTCTGGAGAAAGGTTGGACGGAGATGGCTGTTTATGTCCGCCGGACCGACCCGTTTGGGCGGCTCATCAGCATCCATCCGTCGCGCTCCGCGCGGGAGGTCGTTACCGATCCCGCCGTGCTCGATTTCGATATGTTGCAGACCGGTCATGGAGATTACCGCTCCATACCGCGTACGGTCCAGCAGGTGACGCAAGCGTACGACCGGAGTCCTCCAATGCCGGTGATCGAAGCCGAAGTCTGTTACGAAGGCATCATGCAGACCTGCCGCGAGGACATCCAGAGGTTTATGTTCTGGACTTCCATCCTCAACGGTTGTTGCGGTTTCACATACGGCGCGAACGGTATTTGGCAGGTGAATCTTCCGAATCAGCCATACGGGCCTTCGCCGCATGGACGCAGTTGGGGAGATACGCCCTGGATCGAGGCGATGAAGGCGCCCGGCGGCGCGCAGGTCGGAATCGGTGCGAGGGTGCTCCGGGGTCTGGACTGGCAAGAGATGACGCCCCATCCGGACTGGATCAGCCCGCGTTGGACCGAGCAAGACTACGCTGGACCTTCGGCGGCCGGCATTCCGGGCCGGTTGCGGGTGCATTACGTCCCCAACGCTTGGGACACGCCGACGCTGAAGGGTCTGGAACCCGGCGTTCGGTACGAAGCGGAATTGGTCAATCCGAGCACGGGGGAGGTATCCGATCGAAGCTCGGTCGTTGGCGATGCGCAAGGCGACTATCGAGTTCCCACTTGGCCCCAGCAGCGGGACTGGGTGCTCGTTCTTAAGCGGAGCTGACTTCTAGAGGTTAATTTGAAATGAACGTGCGCACTCGAATGATCTTACCGGCGCTTGCCGTTTTGTTGGTTTCTTGCTCGACATCGGAGCCGCCTCCGCAAGCGGAGAACCCGCATGAAGTTCCAGTGACCGCCGCCGAGCTGCTCGGCTCCGACGCAGCCTGGGGTAATACGGAAGGCCCGGCCGTTGATTCCTCCGGCGCGCTCTACTTCACTTCGCGCGGCGCCTACAAGGGCGTCATCAAGTGGACCGAAGCTGAGGGCGCGCAGCAATACGCCGCTGTCGCGACGATGGCCGGGCCGGGCGGACTGTGGATCGACGAAGCCGACAACATCTACTTGACGGCTACCGACGAACGTGAGGTGCAACGGCTGTCGCCCAGCGGCGAGCTCACCACGATCGCCAAGGGATTTGAAGCGGATCCTGCAACTGCGAAAGGTCCTAACGACATAACGGTGTCGAGAGCCGGCAGAGTCTATTTCACTGACCCGAACGGCTATTACGGGGAGTCCGCTCCCGGAACCGTGTACGTCATCGACGCGGACGGTTCCGTACGCGTTTTCGACGACACGGTCGTCGGGCCCAACGGCATCGTGCTGAGCGCCGATGATCGCACCCTTTACGTCGCCAACAATGTCGGTCAGACGCAGTCGACGCTTGTCAGTTGGCCGTTGGCGCCGGACGGCGGCGCAGCCGGTCCGAAGAAGATCGTCGCCGAGTTCGAACCTTGCGTGGCGGACGGCATGGCCGTCGACGCGGACGGCCATGTTTGGGTCGCGTGTTACTCCTTCGGCACGGCCCATTTGTTCGATCCCGCTACGGGCGATGTCGTACAGCGCGTCACGACCGAACAAAAGGCATTGACGAATTTGGCGTTTGGCCGCAACAACGACCGACGCACCCTTTACCTGTCGAGTTCGGACATGGACCGAGAGACGGGTTACGTGTATCGGGCGACGGTCAACACGCCCGGAGTCCATTGACGGTTGACACAAAGTCCGATCAGGCGGAAACCTAGAACCTAGAAAAGAGATGGCCGCTCCAAAAGCCCGAACTCCGATTCTTCGCAACAAGCTGTCGCACCAGATAACCGATCGTCTGCTGGAGGAGATCCGCAGCGGGGACCTCTCGCCCGGAGATCGGTTGCCGTCGGAACGAGATCTGATGGAGCAATTCGGAGTTGGGCGTCCGGCGATTCGCGAGGCTCTTCAGAGCCTGGAGAAGATGGGGTTGGTTGAAATCACCCATGGCGAACGGGCGTCCATCCGCGAGCTGGACCCACGCGGAATGTTCGAGCTGATCGATCAATCGGCGAAACACCTTCTGTCCACCTCCGCTCAGACACTTGGGCATCTCAAGCAAGCGCGGCTGCTCTTCGAGACGGGCATGATCAAGATCGCAGCCGCAAAAGCGGGGCCGGATGACATCAAACGTCTGAAAGGCTGCCTCAAAGAGATGCAACGGTCCGTGGGCGACGCAGCGAAGTTTGTCCGGGCCGATATTCGATTTCACGTGACCATCGCCGAGATCTCGGGCAATCCCATCTGCAGTGCGATCAGCGAAGCGATGCTGAACTGGCTCGTCGAGTTTCACCAGGAGCTCGTCCGCGTCCCTGGGGCGGAGCGGGTGACGATCGCCGAGCATCAGGCCGTCCTCGACCGTATCGCCGCTCACGACCCCGCCGGCGCTGAGAGCGCGATGACCGCCCACCTGAACAGGGCAAGCAAGCTATACCGGTTGCCCGCGTAAGGAGGAAGGTTCTGTGGGCGCCAACAGCTCCCGTCATGCGTTCGGGACCCGCTCGTACGCCAGGGTAGCCGCCTATGTTTCATTCGCAGTTTTCGTGGGCGCCTTTCCTCTGAACAAGAGGCTGGCCGGCCAGACACAAGAGAAGCTTCGTCAGGCCGTGCAACTGCAGAGCCGCGGTCAACTCCAAGCAGCGGCGGAAGCGTATGAAGCGGCCCTCAGCGGAGCCTCGGAACGAAACCCGAAGGCGCTCGCCGCTCTCGGCGGTGTCTACTTGCGGCTCGGCCGGCCGGCCGTCGCCGCCGCTCGTCTGGAAGAGGCCCTTCGACTTAGAGCCTGATTTTGACGGCGCCAAGATGCCCTTGGCGCTCGCCTACATGCTGTCAGGCGACTTTGAGGGTTGCGCGTCGACAGCCGCCGACCTTGTCGCGATCGAGGCGTCCAACGCCCGCGCTCACCATGCGCTTGGTCTTTGTTACCTCAAATTGGGGCGGCTGGCCGACGGCGCGGCATCGCTTGAAGAAGCCCTGCGGCTCTCGCCGGAGTCCAAGAACGCGGCGTACACGTTGGCGACCGCCTACGCCAGCGCTCGCCGCATCGAAGATGCCGAGCGCGTCCAGCGGGAACTGTTAGCCGATTTGGAAACCCCGGAGAGCTATCTCGTTGAAGCCGCGATTCAGAAGGCGCGAGGCGCATATGAGCAGGCCGTCAAGGCCGCCGAGAAGGCGCTGGGACTTGACCCAAAGCTGCCCATGGCCAACGAGTTGCTGGGACGGTCTCTGGTGGGGCTGCAGATGCTCCCTCAGGCGGCCGAAGCCTACCAACGGGAACTCTCCGTCGACCCGAACAACTTCAATGCCAATGCCGTCTTGGGATGGATCTATCTGCGCGATAAGCTTTTCGACAAGGCGGCGCCCCTGTTAGAGCGTGCGGCGCAGGTACGTCCCGACGACGCGGCGTTGCTCTTCATGCAGGCTCAAGTCGACGACTTTCGTGAGCGCTACGGCGACGCGGCTCACAAACTCGAATTGGTGACGGCGGCGCAGCCGGAAAACAGGGCCGCCCACGTCCTTCTGGCTCGAGCCTACGCCAAGCTGAAGAGGAGGAGTGAGTTCGCCGGAGAGCGCGAAATCATTCGTCAGCTTACAGAGAAGGAACAGGAGCGCAGCCTGCTGCGCGATGACAGCTATCGCGGGCCGGAGCCGTCACTGCCGGGTGAGCCGTAGTTGGTGTCTCCGGCCGAGAATCATCCAGCCAGCGACTGCCAAGCCGCGTGGACCAGGAAGAAGCCGTAGAAGAGCGCCGTGAGGACGATCATCACCTGCCTCCACAGCGGCGCGCGAACTCCAGCGGGCAGTTTGCGGTTCGCCTGCAGTATATGCACGCCGGCCAGGACGATTAAGACGGACCCCATATTCGCCAGCAATTTGAATAAGTCGAATGCCCCCGCCATCCGCACCGTCGCTAATCCCCACACCGTAAAGACAAAGAGACCGGAATAGTACACGCGTTCCACACGGCCTCGCGCCCAAGTCCTTACCCGCGGGCTGCCGAGCCACAGCAGATCGGTTATCGTCCGAATCGTCATGTCCGTGTTCCCCAGCGTGGTGGAGAATAGAATCCAGAATCCGGTAAGCAGCGTGATGGGCCAGAGCGGCTTCCAGATGTGCGACAAATATTCCGCTTGGTAGGCGCCCGTTCCGGCGCCTTGCATATCCGTTCCGCTCGGGATGGTTCCCATCGCCAAATTGGTCGTCAGAAAAAGGCCGAACAGGCAGAACATAGCCCAGACGCATACTTGATCGAGGTGAGCGAAGAGCCACCAGCGCCGGAAGCGTTCCAAGTTCAGCGCCGTCTGGGGAAATACGATGCCGACAGAGCTGAGAGGGGCTTTGCTGCCCCCGACTGCGCTGGAGATCGCGCCGGTTAGCCGTCCCATTCCGTATCCCTTGTCGCGCATCCAATTGCTGATCGTTAGGTTGCCCACGCCGCCGACCCCGGCGCCGACCGCAAGAGCGCCCAACAGCGACCAATCGAGCGGTTCGCTTGTCGTCATCCGAATCGAGAAGAAACCCTCGCAACGTAGTCAGCCATTGGTCCGCGGAAACGAACGCAATGTTGGCGTAGATCAAGAATGAAAAGATCAACGCGAGCATGACCCAAGAGACGATCTCGAGCAGCCGCTCGATGGTTCCGCCGACCAAGAGGAGCGCTGAAGCTGCAACCACAATGGCGCTGGCGATCCAGGCTGTCGACGGCGCTCCCGCGGCGTCGACCATAGCGCCGCTCCCCAGCGAAAAGGCCGTATTCGCTGCGGAAAGCGCCAGCGCCGGCCAGGCCAACTGGCAGATCGCCAGCCCGGCGTAGACGGCGGCCCAGAATTGCGGACTGGGGCGCAATCTCAGGAAAGCGCCGTAGATGGGCTCGCCTGTGTAGAGCGTGTAGCGAATCGACTCCAAATTGAGGAACAGTTGTAGGACGATCGCGATCGTCGCGATCCCAAACAACGAAGCTCCGTACTTCACGGCCGCCGCCGGTCCCGCCAGCCATTCGCCTCCTCCGATCGCAGTGGCGGCCAGGATCGCGCCCGGCCCGATCACCCGCAGAGCGCCGCGGATCGAAAGTTGCGGCGGCTCCGGCATGTCCGCCATCCCGTAGGGCTGGATTCCCGATGCTTCGTTGGAGCCTCGCGATTCGTCGGGCTTGCTTGCTTGCATGACTGCGTCTTTGCTCGAGGAGGTTTCGAGGGGTTGGTGAAGCGGGTGCGAGAAAAAACCCGGGCTCGAAAATCGAGCCCGGGCGGAGTTAGGTCAAAACGGGGGCAGTGGGGTTAGAATTGCACTCTCAGCGAGAACTGAGCCTCGCGGGGATTGCGCGCGGAGGTGACCTGGCCGAATCGACCGTTTACCTGATTTCCCGCCGCATCGAAGCGCGCCCCGTTGTCGACTCCATCCCACTGCGCGTGGTTGAGGAAGTTGTAGAACTCGAATCTAAGTTCCAAGCCGAGTCGCTCGTGAACCGGGATCTTCTTGAATACCGAGAAGTCCCAGTTTGTGATTCCCGGTCCGCGGAAGACGTCAACGGGCGCGTTGCCGAAATCGTTGAACCCGGGAGCGGCGATCGCGTCGGTATTAAACCATCGATCGAATGAAGAGGACGCCGATTCGGCATCACCCACGAGGTTCGGTCGCGGAGCGTCGCCGCCGCCCCAACGGTCAACTCCATCGGTGAAGCTGAAACCGACGGAGCGGGGGAAACCGGAAGAGACTGTCCAGATGCCGGCCAGTTCCCAGTTGTGGAAAATCGCCTTTGTCGCCGCATTCTTGCCGAACACCGCGGCATTCGGAAGGGACCACAGGTAGTTGAACACCAGGATATGCGTTTGGTCGAATTCCAACCGGCCGTCGAGATAGCCCTTGTAGTCCCGATAGATCGGCAGGAATCCGCCGTCAGTCGAAGAACCTCCGCCGCCTAGACCTTCCGCACGAGCCAGCGTGTAGGAGAGGCCGAACTGCAGTCCCGACGTGTACCGCCGATTGATCGCTAGCTGCAAAGCGTTGTACCGCGAATATCCGCTGTCCTCCACGTAGGCGATCGAGCCGGAAACGCCGGGGTAAGGGTAGAGGAAGCTGTCTGGCAGCGGACTCCCCGTCGTGGGGTCCTTGGAGGAATCCAGGAACCGGGCGCCGGGAGCGAGCGTGTTGAGGTTGCGGCGCTGGCGCTGATGCACGCTGCGGGAACCGACGTAAGAAGCGTCAAGCACGGTGCCGCCGCCGAGGTCTTGCTGGACGCCCAAGGACCAGTTGTAGACTGTCGGCACATCATTGAATTCCTGATCGAAGGCGGCCGCTTCCGCTGGGAAGAACGCCTGGCCGCCGCCGTCCAGGAACGTATCGAGACTGCCGAAGAATATCTGCGGCGATTCGATCACAGGCGGCGAGGTAGTCGTCGCCCACATCGATTGTTGTGAGGAAAAGATCGTCTGCTTTGTGGAGCCGAAGCCGCCGCGCACTGCCGTTTTGCCGTTTCCAAAGATGTCGTAAGCGAACCCGAAGCGCGGTGCGAACTGCACCGGAGGCCGCTCGCGAAAGCCATCCGGAACGCTCGGGTCGCCGCTGACGACGCGCCCGTTGAGTCGATCTCCCGTGCCCGGAACGAAGGCTCCGATCAGGGGACCCGGCAGCACCGCGCCGTTGCGCGGGTCGATCGCCGCTCTCTTGCCGGCGGCGTCCGCGCCCGGCTGATATAGCAAGGGAGCATTCGCCGGATCAAACTGGCTCAGGACCAGCGCGGAGCCCTCGTCGGCGACAAGTCGCCAAGGTGTGAACGAGTAGGCGCGGAGCCCGTAGTCGATGCTCAATCGGCTGGTGACCTTCCACGAGTCCTGGGCGAAAAACTCGGTCGTGTAAGTGCGCGCAACGCCGGCTGTGCGGTTGTTGGACTCGGCGTAGCTGCGGAAGTTGCCGAGCAGAGCGTTGGCGAACGGGTGATTCGAATCGAACGGGTTGTTGCCGTCCCGGCCAAAGTCGAATGTGCCCATGTGGCGGCCGAGGGCTGCTGAGCGGGGGCCCTCGCTGGCGTCATTCAGTTCCCAGTAAAAACCGAACTTCATGGTGTGGTTGCCGCGAATCCAGCTCACGTTGTTCGAAAGAAACCAGCGCGCGTCTAGAGCGGCGATCGGCGTACGCGGATCGAAACTCGTGCTCGCTGCGTTCGGCAGGCCGCCAAAGCTCATCTGCGGCATCAGGCCGAGCGGATTGACATCCGGGAACAACTGCCCGAGATTCGGCACATAGTCGGCGCGGCGAACGTTCTCCAGACCGTATTCGGCGTTCAGGTCGCCCAGTTCCTGACGCTTGTCGTAGCCCATATTCAATTCATTGATCACGGTCGGCGTAAACGTCCGGATGTAGTTCCACTGGTAAGCCTGCGTCGGGTAATTGTAGTGGTGCGCCTGCTTGTAGAAATTGGCGGCCAGCGCCGTTGTCGAAGTTTGACCTTGCCGATCGGATCTCCACCACCGCGGCCGGAACGAGATGCGATCCTTCTGCGTCGGCGCGTAGTCGATCTTCAGTTGCGTCTGCCGCTTCGGCTGGCTCAAATCGTCAATGGCGCGGTAGTTGAACGCGTTGTTGGTGATCGCCGGGTTGATAAAGTTCGGATCCGGATGGAAGTTGAGCAAACCCAGGCCATTCTGGTTGATCCGCGTTGTGGGGATCATGTTGTTTGCGAACGGCGTCTTGACGCCCGTTGCGGTATTCAGAGTGTTGGGGTCCAAGACCGTAATCAATGCGCCGTTCTGATCGAACGACTGAGAGTAGTCCCCCATCCTTTCCAGCCCGGTCGGCAACGTCGCTTCAAAGCGTTGACCGGGGTTCTTGATCCGCCAGTTCTCTTGACTCACATAGAAAAACAGCTTGTTCGTAATGATGCGGCCGCCCAGCGTCGCGCCGATGGTGTTGTAGCGGTTGATCGGCCGCGTCGATCCCTTGGCGGTTGTTGAAGAAGTTGTTCGCGTTGAGGGATTCGTGTCGCCAGAACCAGTAGGCGGAGCCGTGGAACTCGTTGGTGCCCGACTTCGAGATGACGTTGACGTTGGTGCCGGGCATGCGGCCGTCTTCGGCCAGATACGAGTTATTCCGCACGCTGACTTCCTGTATCGCGTCCATCGAGACCGACATCGTAAAGAAGTCCATCGCGTCGATATCGGCGCCCGGCTGTCCGTCGAGCTTGAAGGAGTTATAGTGGCTGCGAAGCCCGTTCATATTCGGGGTCTTCGTGCCCCAGTTGCCCCCCAGAGCGTCGGACGAAGTGTTCTGACTCACGCCAGGCAGCACCGTCATCAAGGAGACGATGTCGCGGCCGCGGGACATTAAGCCGGAAAGTTGGTTCGAAGTCAACATGGAAGCGTTGCCCGTGCGCTCCGATTCAACCACCGCGCCTTGCGCCTCAACGGTCACCACTTCCGTGAGCGTGCCCACCGTCAACTGCAGTCCCGAGAGCGTAAGGACCTGGTTCGCGTTTAGGATCACGCCCGTCCTTTCATAGGCGTTGAACCCCGCGGATTCAATCCGCACCGAGTATGAGCCCGGTTGCAAGTTCGGGAAAATGAAGAAGCCCGTCTCATTGGTTTGAGATGTAGCGTCCGCCTGGGTGCCCGTGTTGGTCACGGTGACTGTCGCACCGACGATGACGTCGCCGCTGGGGTCCGTCACAATGCCGGAGATTCGACTGGAGACTTGCGCGCACAAGGGCATGACCGCCGCCATGGCGAGCGCGGCCACACCTCTTAAACATGTTCGAAGCTTGAAGGTCATATTTTCTTCCCCTGGATCGATTCGAACCCCTCGCTGGCCGCCGATCCACCCACCGACGGCGACTGTGCCAGGCCGCCCTACTGGACTTATGGCATGGTCATGATACCAGTCGGTGAGAGGATAATCGGCTCACTACCCCAATGTCAAGGGTTATGAAGCCGGAATTTACGCCCGAAACCCGGAAGCGGCGGCTGGAAGGAGACTTCGTCCGCTAGGGAGAGCCGCCGGCGGGAGACTGGCCGCCTTCTCGGAGACGGTCGAATGCGGCGGCGGCCTGGCGCGCCTCCGCTAGGCGCCCGAGCTGCTTGAGGGCGAGCATCCGCTGGTAGTGAGGACGTGGATCGGCCGGTTCCAACGAGCTGGCTTTGTCGATCGCCCGCAGGGCCTCCTCAGGTTGATTGAGACCCACCAGAGCCCGTCCGTACTGGTACCAGCCGGCGCCGTTTTTGGGGTCCGACTGAGTCGCTTGGCGGAACAGATCCGCCGCCTCATCCCAGCGCTCCTCCGCGGCCAGCAAACGACCCAGATAGAGATAGGGAGTGACGTCGGTGACCGCCTGATTTTCCGCGGCGAGTATTGCTTCGCGATACATCGTCTTCGCGGCTCCGAAGTCACCCGTCATCTCGTACGCGATGCCCAGCGCATACCGGGCGTCGAGCAAGTGCGGATCCAGACGCAGCGCCTCTTTGAGCTGCTCGATCGCCTCGGCGGGCCGACTGAGCTGCGTCAGGTTGACGCCCAGATAGTGCCGTGCCTGCGGGTCGCTCGGCGCCAGCGCGACCGCTTGCTGAAAATAGGGCTCGGCCAAGTCGGGCTTGCCCAACTGCGCGGTATCCAGCCCAAACAGCTTGTAGGCGTCCCCATTGCGAGGGTCCTGCTCGATGACGGCTAGGGCCAGCGTCAGCGACTCGAGCAATTCACCTTCTTGGTGAAGGACGGTCGCTTCCAGTAGCTGACCTCGAGCGGAAGATCGCTGCTGCGGGTTCAACCGGTCCAAACGTCGCCGGGCTTCAGCGGCATCGCCCGCATCGATCGACTGTTGCACCGGCCGCAAGGCTGAAGCTTCAGCCGGCCGGTCAAGCAAGGTCTGTGGGCGACTCGAGGACGCGAAGAGGAACGCTGCCAGCGTCGCCGGAACTATCGCTCGCGCAAACGGCATCGGCGCTCGACCCCGCATCCATCCTACACCAGTGCCCGCGGGCCGCTTCGTCTAAGCTTGGAGCTGCGAACCCTCGACCAACGCCAGGTAGCGATCAATCGGGACATCAGTGAACCGCTGCTTCCGGCCGCTGGGCTGCGGCCACTCGACTTCCACCCAATCAGCCGACGTGGCCGTGCCCAGGCCGAGCACCATACGGGGGTCGTGCGAAGAAAGGTAGCTGCCGCCCGCGGTCTTGAGCCGCTCAAACGTTCGCCCTCCGGCCGACCAGCGAATTCGCGCGCCGACAGCGTCGCGATTGCAGTCGACGCCTTGCAGCTTGAGCCCGACCCAATGGCGGCCGGCGGCCGCCGTATTCCGGAGCAGCAGAGGCTCGCGGCCGTTGTTTGAAATCAGGACGTCGACGGCGCCGTCGTTGTTGAAGTCGCCCAGGGCGAGGCCTCGAGCCGGAAAGTCTTCATGAAATACCGGGCCGGCGTCCTTGCTGACGTCGCGAAGCGCGCCCTTTTCCTGGTGGAAGAGCAGCAGCGGCTCGGCATGACTCACTTGCGCGGAATGTTCGCCGATCATGTCGTCGGGGTGACCGTTCGCAAGCAGCAGGTCCAAGTAGCCGTCGTTGTCGTAGTCAAAGAACTTCAGCCCCCATCCGGACAACAATCGCGTCGCCTGAGAAATGCCGTGCACATGGGCCTCGTCCCGGAAGGTCTCGTCCCCGGTATTGCGGTACAGCGAGTACATTTCCTGATCGACATTGGCGACGAATAAGTCTTGCAGCCCGTCGCCGTCGAAATCCGCGGCGTCTACGCCCATGCCGGAGCGAGGCACGCCGTCAGCCGAAAATGCGACCTCCGCGAACAGCCCGATTTCCTCCCATTTGCCGCCGCCGCGATTTGCGAATAGGAAGTTCTGCACCGTGTCGTTGGCGACGAATAGGTCCATCAGTCCGTCGCCGTTAATGTCGGTCGCCACCACGCCCAGCGCTTTGCCCAAAGCCTGCTCGATTTCCGTGCCCGCGCTGACCAACTTGAACGTCCCGTCGCCGTTGTTGTGAAACAGCTTCGAAGGAGTCGGCCGGAAGACGCGGGGGATGCAGTAGTAGCGCTTGCCGGACTTGTTGGTTCCGCAATCGACGTGGAGACCCTTGCCGTACTGCACAAAGCTACAGAGAAACAGATCCAACTTGCCGTCGTTGTCGTAATCGAACCAGACCGCCGACGTGTGCCAGCCGGGCGCGGCGACGCCCGCCCGCTCCGTCACATCCGTGAAGGTCCCGTCGCCGTTGTTCTTGTAAAGAATCGATTTGCCGTAGGACGTTACGAACAGGTCCGGGTAGCCGTCGTTGTCATAATCGCCCACGGCGCAACCCATGCCAAAGGTGCCGCCGGCGACGCCCGCCTTCTCCGTCACGTCGGTGAACGTACCGTCGCGGTTGTTCTTGTAGAGCGCGTTCCGAAGCGGTCTTGTAGGCGTATAAAAGTCGCAAGGGCCTGAGTTCACTAAGTAGATGTCCATCCAGCCGTCGTTGTCATAGTCCAGGAACGCACATCCCGCCCCGACTGTCTCGGGCAGGTAGTGTTCAGGCGACATCGCGTTGGCGTGAACGAAACCGATCCCGCTCTTGGATGCCGGCACGTTCTCAAACAACGAAGCCCCCGCCGCAGGCAGTCGTCCCGCCGTCGGGCCGACAGCGGATAGCCCGGCTATCGCGAGGAGTTCACGACGAGAGATTCCTTTCATAGCAACTTCATAGCAACGTCACCCGCCATCCCCATTCATTCGCCCGATGCGGAAACAACCTCACCGGATAACGCAGGGGCGGTCCAATGCTCTCACGCGAGATACTCCACATGCCTAGTAGCGGCCGGTGCCCTTGCCGCGGACCATTGCGGGCGGGCGGGATTGGGAACGGACATGATGCGGCGAGTCGCCGGCTGCGGCGGAGTCGTTCTCGCGTAGCCAGGCGCGCAGAGGGACGTCGGCATCGGTCGGATCGTATGCGCCGTTGGCGGATATGCCGGCGCCGAGTATTTGGCGGCGAATGGGGTCCAGTTGCGGGTATAGATGCTCTACGGTCATGGCGTCCTTGGGGCGCAGCCAGCGGTAGCTGTAGCCGTACCAGATAACTTTGCGGGTGCGTTCGGACGTATTGGCGCTGCGCGAGTGCCAGATGCGGCGGTCGATGATGACGGCGCCGCCGGCGGGGACGCAAACGGGTTCTGCGCCGAGGGGATTCGATTGACCGTCTTGATCCAGGTCGATTTCATTCTGTCGATGCGAGCCGGGAACAATGAGCGTGTTGCCGCGTCCCGGCACACTGACGTCGGAGAGGTAGTAGCCGACCTTGACCGACAGCCGCGGGCGCGGATCGCTCTCGATTTCGTCGTTGACGCGCATGCTGTCCTGATGCCAGGCCACGCTCCAGTTCTGAACGTGGGCGTTCTCGTTGGGCGTGATGTCGAGGTGCGAGTGGTAGAGATAGATGTTCCAGCCGAGGATGCCCCAGATTTTGGGGAAGATGGCGGGGTTGTCGATTAGGTCGATCAGCCCCTCGTCTTCGTGAACGATATTCGAGACCGAGAGAAGCTTGCCTGCCAGTTCAGCAGTACGCTCGCGGGCGTCGACGCGATCGAGAGCTGCAATCAAGCGTCGATTGGCGCTTGGCTCGATGGCGTTCTCGACGGTCAGGTAGCCGTTGGCGTTGAAGAATTGCCGCTCTTCCGAAGTCAGCAAGTTTGCTAGGCAACTGGGATCCATACTTCGGCGCATTCCACGAAGATTCTAGAAAGCGTTCATTCATCGGCGGACCGCGGCCCGTCGAGTTCAGCTCACAACAGCAGCTTCGTAAACTCGTTCTCGCCGTGAACGTCCGTGAGCCGGAAGTCCCGTCCCTGATACAGATACGTCAGGCGTTCGTGGTCGATCCCGAGCAGGCGCAGGATCGTCGCGTTGACGTCATGCGCGTTGACTCGCATGTCGACGGCATTGACGCCGAAATCGTCCGTCGCTCCCAGGGCGCGGCCCCCGTGGATACCTGCACCCGCCATCCACATCGAATAGCCATAGGGGTGGTGGTCGCGACCGTTGCTGCCTTGCGCGAGGGGAGTTCGTCCGAACTCCCCGCTCCAAACAACCAATGTGGAATCCAGCAACCCGCGCGCGTCGAGATCTTTCAGCAGTCCGGCGATCGGCTGGTCTGTCTTGTGGGCCATCTTGTTGTGGGAACCGAGAAGATCATTGTGTGCTTCATCCCAATCGTCGCCGACCTGCGTGCCCGCATAGAGTTGCACGAAGCGCACGCCACGCTCGACCAATCGTCTTGCCAGCAGACATTTCCGGCCGAAGTCGTCCGTCGCTTGTTCGCCGATGCCGTAGAGTCGTTTGGTCGCCTCTGACTCCTTCGCAATGTCGACGGCGTCCGGCGCCTCCGCCTGCATCCGAAAGGCTAACTCGTAGGCGGCTACCCGCGCATCCAGCGTCGAGTCGTGCCGCTGCTCGGCGTGCAGGCGATCCAGTTTCGTGATGAGATCGATCGTCTTCTTTTGAGCCTCGGGCTTCACTCCGTCCGGCGTTTGCAGGTGCAAGATAGGGTTCGCCCCGCTGCGAAACGCGGTCCCCTCGTAGACCGTCGGCAGAAAACCCGCGCTGTATGCGGCTGGCCCGGACTTCGTCGAACCATCCGACATGACGACGAACGCAGGCAAATCTCGACTTTCGCTTCCCAGCCCATACGTCACCCAAGACCCGAGACAGGGCCGACCCGGGAATTGCGATCCCGAGTTCGTCAGATAGATCGCCGGAGCGTGGTCGAAAACGTCTGAGTAGCAACTCCGTACGACGCACAGCTTGTCGGCGTGTTCCCTCAAGTTGGGGAACAGGTCGGAGATCATCAGGCCGGATTGTCCGCCGGGGTGGAACTCCCAAGGGCTGCCCAGCAGTTTGGCTTTCGTCGGGTCGTGGATAAAGCTCGTCTTGATCGACTTCGCTAGTTCCAGAGAAAGCGGCTGACCGGATCGGCGATTCAACTCAGGCTTCGGATCAAAAGTATCCACATGGCTCGGCGCGCCGTGCATGAACAGATAGATCACACTGGTCGCGTGCGCAGCCTGAGGCGGGGGCTTCGGCGCGAGCGGGTTTTTGGTTTCGTCTGCGGCAAGTAGCTGTGCCAGAGCCAATGCTCCAAACCCGCCGCCCGATCTGAGTAAGAGGTCTCGTCTCGTCATTTGCCCGCTCCCTATTCCACGTACAAAAACTCGTTGAGATTGAGCACAGCCCGCGCCAACTCTTCCTCGGCCGCGTCCCGCGAGCCTTGAATGGCTTCCTGTTCCGTCAGGAACGCCTCGGCCCACTGTCGCTCCTTGTCGTTGGGTCGCCGACCCAAGCTCCTGCGCCAGATATTGTCTACGTCGTGCGCAGCGGCCGCCAGCAACCGCGATTGCTCGACCATGAACCGACTGTTCAGCAATGTCAGCGACTGGGTCGCGGTCGTCGACTCGCTTCGCCGCGGGCACGAAGCGATGCCGTCCGGCTTGTCGAACGCTGCGAACATCGGTTGCGTGAATGTCCGTCGAGACAGGAGATAGATGCTGCGGCGAGAATGTTCTTTAGCATCGGGAGTCACGGGCCAGGCGCTATCGGCGCCGCCGATGATGCCGTACAACTCTTCCGCCTCCAAGGGCGGCACGACGGGCATTCCGCCCATCTTCAGATTGAGACCGCCCGACGATTTGAGCACGCTGTCGCGAACTTCCTCGGCGCTGAGGCGACGCCGACTGTAGTGCGACAGGTAGACGTTCTCAGGGTCCTCTGCGGCGGCGGTCTCCGAGCCCAACGACGACCTGCGATAAGCGCGGGTCTCCATGATCAGGCGCTGCATGTGTTTGATCGACCAATCGCTCTCGATGAATTCGACGGCTAACCAGTCGAGCAGCTCCGCGTGTGAAGGCGTGTTGGCCCGAACGCCGAAGTCGCTCGGGGTGGGAACCAGCCCGCGCCCGAAATGGTATTGCCAGATGCGGTTCACCATCACCCTGGCGGTCAACGGATTCTTGCGGTCGACCAGCCATGCGGCGAGAGCCATGCGGCGTCCGGTCGTCTTTGCACCCTCCGCGGCCTCGGGGATATCCCCGCCGCCGAGAGCGGACAAGAACCCTGGATGTACGGTTTCCCCTCGACTGTCCGGATTTCCCCGAAGCCAAATGTAACTGTCTGGAAAACGAGCGTCAGAGTCGGTGATGCCATCGACGAAGGGTCCCGGCCCGTAGCCCTTGAAAATTTTGACCAGTCGGCGCTGGACTTCGTCGAGACGTTCCTTGTCGCTGTCGGACATGGCGCTCAGAACTTCCGGATCGCTGACCCGCGCGCGTTCTGCAAACTCGCCCACAATCGCTTCCTGCTCGGGAGACCGTTCCAGCTTGTCTTTCTCAAAAGCGGCCAAGACCGACGGGTCGAGGTCCTTCAGCTTTTCGCGTCTGAGCTTCTCCTCATAAGGCGCATAAAGCGCTTGTAGCTGAGCGCCGATCTGGTAGAGCTGAAACTCCCGCTTCGTCTTCGTAACCTCGTCCAACAGAGCCAGAGGCTGCAGCATGTGTCGGGTATTCACCAATGGTTCGAAGATGGCCTGCATCCGGTAATAGTCGCGCTGCGGGATCGGGTCGAACTTGTGATCGTGGCAACGCGCACACCCGACCGTCAGGCCCAGAAAGACTTCAGAGGTCGTCGCAACGTAATCGCTCAGCTTCTCGATTCGATTCTGCTTTTCGATCTTGACCTGCAGGTCACGATGCGGCCCGACTCGAAAGAATGCCGTCGCTGTACCGGCGTCCGCGTCCTCGGGCCACAGTTCGTCGCCCGCGATTTGCTCTTGAATAAAGCGGTCATAGGGCTTGTCCTCGTTGAACGACCGGATGACGTAGTCCCGATAGCGCCAGGCGTCTAGGTGGAAAGGGTCGGTTTCGAAACCTGCCGTATCGCCGTAGCGAACCAGGTCCAACCAGTGGCGGCCCCACTTCTCGCCGTAGCGCGGCGACGCTAGCAGCCTCTCGACAAGCTTGGGCCAGGCGTCCGTCCGAGCCGTCCGCCTCAAAGGAATCGATCTCCGCTGGAGATGGCGGAAGACCGTGCAGATCGAACGATGCCCGTCGGATGAGCGTCCGTTGGTCGGCCTCTTCAGATGGTTCAAGATGCTGCTCTCGCAGTCGTCTATCGATGAAGGCATCGATGGCCGCCGGGCCCGTCGCCCCGTTTGGCGCGGCCGGGCGTTGAGGCTTTTGAAACGCCCACCAGGCGCTCGGCGCCGCCTCGAGGGCCGCCGTCTCTTCGGGCCACTCGAACCCTTCGTTGACCCACTCCTCGAGAGCAGCGGCCTCTTCCGCGGGAATTGCTCCCGTGGGCGGCATCGCGGGCTCCGCTTCGCGTCGCACGAAATGCACCAAGCGGCTCTCCTGCGCCGCGCCGGGAACCACCGCGGGGCCGCGCCGCCCCCCTCGCAATGCGGAATCGCGACTCGTTAAGTTGAGGTCGGAGAGCGTGACTTGCCGGCCGTGACAAGACGAGCAGCGCTTTTGCAGGATGGCGACACCTTCGGCTGGTTCCGTCGCTGACGCCAGCGTTAGGCAGAGTCCCGCCGCGAGCCCCAGTACAGCAGGCTTGTACATGGCGGTATGATGACGATGCCAGCGGGGTTTGTCAACACTCGCATTAGTGTGCAGATTTCCTTCGCTCGGAGACGAAGACCCCGCGAGACCGCGGGATAGATCTCAGCTCAGTCGCCGCTTGCCGCCGCGCTGCTTCGGGCTCGAGTGACAGTCCGCTCGACAGCGCTGATCCAGTCGGCGGAGAAACGCTGCGACCCGGTCAGCCAGCGCACGACGCTGTCCACTGCGTCGTCAATGCCAAAGCGCTCGTCGACGACGGCGCCTGCGATGATCGGACCTACGTTGGCCAGTGGTCGCACGCGACCGAACGACGCGGCGACGCGGTCGAAACCGGGTAGCGCCGCGAGTCGCTTGGCCCGAAGACGCTCACCGTTGGCGCCGAGCTGTCGATAGTGATCCGCACGCTCGGGCACGGCCCGAACCAAGGCTTCCTGCAGGTGGAACAGATGCTCTTCCAGCAGCAGGCTCGGCATGCCTCGATGAGACAGGAGGCCCGCCAGCCAGTCGATTTGGTGCACGGTGCGCTCCATGTCGCAGTAGGCCAAGGTAACCAACCATGCACCGTCGGAGCGGGTGAAACATCGGCCTCGATCGCCGTATCGCGCCTCAAAATAGGGGTACTGGGCCCAGGTGCGCACCCCGGCATCGATACTCGCTAGAAGCTCGCGGGGGTCGCGCGTGACCTCGTGCCCGCCGGCACTGAGGTTGAGCATATTCAACACGGCATATGCATCGTCCTGCGCCGGATGCAGATGCGCCACGATCCGTCCGAGTTTTTCGAGGACGGCGGACGCCGCCGCGACTACACGCGCTTCATCCTCGCTACTGAGCTCCAGCGCGTTGAGCCGATCGCAAAAGGTTTGCCACTGCAGTCGCACTGACCGGCCGTATGCGGATACATAGGACAGCCCCGCCCGTCTGAGACGATACTGTTCGGCGAGCTTCTTGCGCAAAACCTTGGCGCCGAGAGCCGATCCCTCGAACACGTAAAGCGCCCCGATGAGCCCGGCCGGATTGTCCCGGCCCCAGCGACGCAGCGCCTCGACCAGCTCGAGCGTGGGCTGCACCGCTTCGGCTGCCGTGCTCGGCTCGCTGTCGAACGCGGCTGCGTCCGCCCGCAGCAGCGGCAACTTCCGCATATCCGGGCGCCATAGCCCGCTGACGTCCGGGGCGGTCGAGTCCTCCACTTCCCACTCGAGGACGCCGACTACAGTGGTCAGTGTCCGCAGCCAGGCGACATACGACGAAAGCGGCAGTTTCCCGTTCATCAACGCCTGAAAGAACGGATAGCGTTCAAGCCACTCATGCTTCTCTCGCGTGGCGTCCCGCAACCGTTGATGCAGACTAGGCATGGGCGTCAAGACCAGCAGGCGATCGCGAGCTGAGTCTAGCGCGCCGAGTCAATTGTGGCGCGTTGCATGTTGGGGAGAATCGGGGAGAATCGGGAAGACTCAATATCGGAGTACTACGCTGGAATCCCCGCCAGCGAGACGTTTGCTGCTGAAAGCCGCGCCGTTCCAGGTCGCCCGAAAGGCGCGGGATCGAGCTGAAAGGACTGTGCCCCAGGTGCTCGGGCGTCACCCGGCCCTGCTCAATATGAGTCTGTCCCTGCCCCCTGGACCCGTTGTCCTCACCGAGGTCGTCCCCGTGCCGCCCGGGCTTGCCGAGGGCATGCGGACGGGACAGGGAACGGGACCATCCGGACTGCCGCCAGGGGTGAAAAAGATGCTGACGCAGGTTTGGCTGTTGGATGCGACCGCCGGCGCGCGCACCGGCCTTGTCGGCCACATCGACCACGGTAAGACGACCTTGACTGCGTCGTTTTAGCGACTCGCCAATTAAGTAAGTTCGACTAGAAGTTATCTGCGTGGCAGGTCCCGCATTCGTTCGGGGCATTGTTTGCCGTGTGGCACGCCATGCAGGTTTTCATGTTGTGCTCCACTTCTTTGGTCATCACATCAAGTTCGCGCACGGCTCCGTGGCAGGTTTCGCAAGCTACGCCCGCCTTCTTCGTGTGCACGCGGTGGCTGAAGTAGACAAACTTTGGAAGCTCGTACACGCGCACCCACTCAATCGGCTCACCGCTCTTTGCGGCGGCGGCGATCTTCTGAATGTGCGGACTGTCGGTCTTGATCGCTTGGTGGCAGCTCATGCAGAAGCTGGCCGGCGGGAACCCCATGTATTCGCCGGGATCGGCGTTCTTGTGGCATGAGCTGCACTCGAGCCCAATCGCCAAGTGAGTTTTGTGGCTATAGGGAACCGGCTGCTGCTGGCCGTAAGAGTGTACGGCCGGCAGCAAGAACGCGGCAACTGCAAGTATCCACTTGTTCATCCGAGGGCGATTACTTGGGCGTTACATGGATCAGGGCGCCGGGATTGGCGTCTTCCAGCATCCACAGCGTGCCGTCGGGGGCCTCTGTTACGTCGCGAATGCGCTTGCCGACATCCCAGCGCTCGACGGCCTTGGCTCCGCCTTTTCCGTCGAAGACGATGCGAGTCAGCGAGTGGCTCCTCATGCCGCTGGCGAATGCGCTGCCGTCCCATTGCGGGAAAGCTTTCTTGCCCTGGTAGAACATCAAGTCGCCCGGCGCGATGACCGGATTCCAATAAATCACCGGCTGAGTGAACTCGATCTTCGTGTCGGGGTTGGGGATCGGCACCTCGTTGTAGTTCATGCCGTAGGAGACGACCGGCCAACCGTAGTTCTTGCCTTTCTCGATGAGATTCAACTCGTCGCCGCCGCGCGGGCCGTGTTCGAGCTCCCAAAGCTCGCCCGCGGGCGAGAACGCCAAGCCGTAAGGTGCGCGGACGCCGCTGGCCCACGTTTCGGCGGGCGTCAGGTTGGGGCCGGGGAATTTATACGTGCTGACCACAGGCGCCGTCTTGGCGACTTCGGTGTCCCGCGGCGGATCGATGAGTTCGACGGTGTCGGAACCGGTCTTGCCGTAGTTAGGATTGCCTGGGGCGGGTTTGCCGTCCAGCGTAAGACGCAGGATTTTGCCGACGGGTTGGTTCGGGTCCTGCGCCGGGGTCATGCGCTGGCGGTCTCCGACCGACATGAACAGCGACTGACCGTCGGGTGAGAAGGCGATCTGTCCGCCCGCCTGCCCGCCCTTGCCCTTGGGCATCTGGCGCCACAGCACTTCAAAATTTTCCAGTTTGGGCACGCGTCCAGCGTCCAACTTGGCTCGCGCCAACACCTGGGCTCCGCCATAGTCGCCGGGTTCTATGTAGGTGACATAGACGCTCTGGTCCGTGGCGTAATGAGGCGAGAGGTACACGCCCAGCATGCCGTTCTGGCCCTGCCAATAGACAGGCGGAGTGCCCTCCAAAGGCGCGATCTTCTCGCCCTCCGGGGAGACCAGCCAAATCGGCCCGATCTTTTCGGTCACCAACATGCGGCCATCCGGCAGGAAGGCTATCCGCCAGGGCAGCTCGAAAGTCGGCCGTCGTGGCCATGTTGAAGGGCAACGTGGCTTCGGGTTTCTGGTCGCCCATATTGACTTGGGCCCAGATCGGGGCGGACGCCAGGGTGAGCAGGAGCAACGCTCTCGCCGCAGTTGTCATCGTCGATCTCCTTGTTTGCTTAGGAGGCAGCGTCCTGCCGCCGCTCGCCGGCAAGAGTCCGGCTCCAAGCAACATGATAGGGCACGAGTCGCGGACGGGCGAACCGCCCGCTAACGCTGTGCGGCTCGGATCGGCGACTTCCGTGTCCGTATGGTGTCATTCGCCGGTCGAGACGTCCGCGTCGAAAATGAGCCAGCTTACGTTTTCCGGACGGGTTGTCTGACAATCACCATTCGCCACAATCCCGTCTATCCCACAGGCGACTGAAACGCCGCAGTTCGCCGGAGGATCTGTAGCTAGGAGATGCCGCTGGTCAGGTCGCTCCTCGCCCTCAAGACCGAGCGAGGTTGGCGCGGACTCATCGAGCACGCAAATGATACGCGAGATGATCAACGGCCGCCGTCCAGCCGCCGCTGACCCTTGGCCACGATCCGCGGCTCGAATTCGGCGTTGCGGTCCCGCGGCGTATGCAGCTCAATGGCGCCGCAGTCGCCTTGCAGCGTCTTCGGCGTCGATCCGTTGCGCGAGTTACCGCTGTTGCGGCCGGTCGCAGAGTGCTTTTCGTAGCGCCAGATGGTGGCTCATCTCCGCTTCCAGCGCTCGCTCGAGCACCGCTTTGGTGAGCTGCTTGAGCAGCCCGTTCTCGCCGCTGATCTGCTCCGGGTTCTCGCACTCGGCGAGTAACTGGTCCAGTACCTTCGCGTTGATTTTCATCGATGTCCTCCTTGCTCTCTTCCCGTTCCAGGAGAACACCACTTACACACTTTGGTTTACACCCTCTGGTTTTAAGCCTGGTGCGCCGCGCGCGGCATCCGGCTCGACTGCATCGCGCCGGGCAAACCAATGCAGAACGGAGTCATCGAACGTTTCAACGGTCGCCTGCGCGACGAATGCCTGAACGCGAACTGGTTTCACAACCTGCGCCACGCCCGACTCGCCGTCGCGGCCTGGCGCTTCGAATACAACCAACGATGTCCGCACAGCGCCCTCGGCTATCAGACGCCCTTTGCGTCTCCCGCGCTAGCGGCCGGCAGCCTCCAACGCTCTGCGCAGCTTCTCCCGTTGGCTGTCTTCCGTGACCGGTCCGTCTTCATCGCGCCATTTGAATTCCTTCCAACCATAGTTCCAACTGACGCCCTTAACTCCCCAAAACTTTTTGCCGCCGATGCGCACGCCCAGCCAGCGAAAGAGCGCCAGGATCGGAAACTTTGACTCCTTCACGATGCACTGGAAGAACGCATTATCGGCTTCGAGGCGTTCTTTGCCGGACCCGCCTTTCCAGTACGCCCAATCATGAAGAATGCAGCAAGCGCGCTGGTCTAGGTCGTTCACCAAGGTGCAGCCGTCCGTCGTGAAGGGTTTGTCCATGGGGCCTCCTGCCGCCGGTTAGATCGCGACGGCGTCGTAGTAGAGAAATTCTCCAGCCTGCGCGACGATTCGCTGGCGCATCTTGAAGTGGTCGGTGGTCTTCCGCTGTATCAGGTGTCCGCAATGGGTCATGAACCGAGCCAAGTCATAGCTGGGGTTGGAGCCGTCGATGTCGATGTCCGCGAACAGCGCGCCTTGTGGCGCTGCGCTCATCGGTTTCGGCCTGGCCACGACGACCTGCAGCGCTGCATTGCCCTTCTTCTCGCGGTAGCTCACTAGCTCGTAGTCATTCGGAGTCGCGGTCATTTTGAGCAACCTCTTGTGAGTCGCATCAATCGCGACATCAGGCGGCAAGAAACCGCCATGCACTTTGTCGAGGAAGGTCTTGTCGACTTCGGCATACGCGCGATCCGCTTCGACGTGCAACACCCTGTGAACAAACTGATTCAATCGATGCGCGCGGCTGGGGACGATCGACAGTTTGGCAAGAATATTCATCAGGCACGCCTTGCGCACATCGCGGTTCGCGACGCCGGGTTGCAGCCAATCCTCGGCCCGCAGCCCGTCGACTTCCGAGGCGCGGACAATTCTCTGGGTATTCTCGCCGAATCTTGAAACATCCGTATTCAGGGCAAAACGGAACTTCGACGGTTTCCCTTCAAAGACCACTTCCACGGCACCGCCTTCCTTGAGCCGCACGCTTCGAAAAAACGAGCGCTTGAAACGAATGCCGTGGAGCTGAAACTCGATGTCGTATCTTCCCGCCGGCAGCGCCTTTTCGTCGATTCCGGTGATGACGAGCCGGTCTCCGACGCGGCTTACGTTGAAGCGAAACGGTCGTATAGGCCAATCGAGGCGCTGCTGTACGCGCCAGACTTTTTCCTTCGTTATCGGGTCGGCCGGCCACACGTTGACCCCGAATCCGCGAGGAAACGCGCTGGTCTCATTGCAAAGAGTAATCCCACCGTCATCCCGGTCCGGGTCGAGTCGAGTGACCGGCAGGGTCTTTCCGTCTTGCTGCAAGCTGATGAAAATCTTCTCGTTCATGGCTTCAGTCCTAGGTAAAGAGTCGATTCAGCAGTTCGTTCTTGGCCGGTTTGAATTTCCCGTTGGGGTCGATCGTATTCCGCACATGATTGAAGACAGCCCAGTCTTCCGGGAACAACGCGCTCAGCGCCGCCGCATCGGCGGACGTTTTCTTGCCGAGGTGCGGCCGGGCCCCGAAATCGTCCCGCAGCAGGCGATCGAAGCGGTTGTACACCTCGACGATACGCTCACGCGAGTACAGCGTCATTGAAGTCGCCAATTCGATGTAGCACGTCCGCGTGCGAGATCCCGGGCCGATCATACCCTCGGAGACGTTCGGCGTGAAGCGCACCTCGATGATGCTGGGAAACTCCTCTCGGTTCAGCAATTCCAGAACCGCCTTGAGGGCGGCTTTGTAGCGGCCGTAGTCCGGCGCGCCGTTGGGCGTGTCCGCGAGCGGAATGCCTAGCTCGATCTCGTCGTGCTGGAAATACAGCTTGCGAGCAAAGGCGTGATTGGCTTGCAGAATCTGAGCCTTGCGATTGTTTAGGCTCTCCAACGTGGAGTGGCTTTTGTCGCCGGACCCAGGCGCGGCGGCCCGCAGTTGGCAATGACCCAAGATGGTGTTGGGCAAGAATGCGGACCCGACGTGATCGAGTAACTCCCGCTGCCGCTGTTCGTGCAGAGCGTTCGGCGGAGGTTGCTGGGCCGTACGCTTCCAGGTATTCATGCGCACGGTTCGAATCTTCCCAGGGTCCACTCCGCCGGCGAGATAAAGGCTCACGTGGTCGTAGTTGAAGTTCGGGTCGGTCTCGCTCGGGTCCAACAACCGGGCGACGTTCCGGTCGAACCAACTGCGCGGCACGTAGGTCTCTTCTTTCTCGAAGGCAAAGGCGGGGTCGAGCTTTAGCACAGCCTCCACCACCACGCCGGTCATGCCCAGCGCGCCGGAGACCGGCAGGCGGCGAAGATTCTCTTCGCTGTTGTCAGGCCGCTGCCAGACCCAACGGCCGGCGTCGCCGCGGGCAACTTGATCGTTGCGGCGAAAGCGGTGCGGCAGCCCTCGATGATCGAGCACCGTGACTTCCACGAGCCGCTCGGAGAGGAGTCCGCTGGAGCGCCCGGTGGAGTGCAGGTCCGTGGCGATCAGCCCGCCGATGCTCTGCGCGTCGGTCGAGCCCGCAACCGGTAGCGCCGCTCCCGCGGTCCAACCCAGCTTGGTGAAATCGCGCAACCGCACTCCCGCCGAGACCCGCAAGACATGGCTGCCGTCCGCCAAGCCGAAGTCGCTTTCGGCGACGACTTTCGCGACGGGCTCCACGACCTGACCCGAGGGCAGGGTCAGATTGTCGAGCGTAATGAGGACTCCTTCTCCCTGCGCGTCCGTACCGCCGGTGTCCGGCGAGGTGTTGAACCCATGACCGGCAGCGACGATTCGAACGGGGTCATTGGCCGCGACAGCGTCTCTCAAGTCCTGCAGCGTCAGCGCCGCCTCACCGACGAACTGCCTCGGAAACACGCCAATGTCGCGGTTCCAGTTCATCCACTGGCCGCGGTCCTGGAACCATTTGGCTTCGTGGTGGACTTCGCCCGTCATGCGGCGGAAGAAGTTGGCCACGTCGCGCCGCTTCGCCTGGCGGGCGGCGCGGTCTCGATGGTCGACGTCGGTGAGGCTGAAGCCGTCGAGCAACCTGGCTACCTCGTCCGATGCCGCATTGACGACGGTAACGCGCGCGGGGTCGTCGCTGCCGTGGTCGACATAGAATTGGCGCGCATCAACGATCGCTTGGCTGAGTTCCTGGCTCCTGAGAATCAGGTCCGCGGCCTCGGCGTTGCGGAAGTACGAGATCGGCGGAATTCGCAGGATCGATTCGACCAAATCGTCGGCCTTGGACGTCGCATTTCGCGACTTGTGATTATTGATAAAGATCCGAAAGCGCGCTTTCTGCGCCTCATGACGGAATAGTTCCGGGCGCTTTCGCAGCAGCTCCGACGAGATGAATTTCATCTCGATCGCCGCGACCTTGTCGAGATTCTCGGCGCGGCGCATGAACTCGGTGATGTCGGCGTCGGCGAAGCGGCGATCCGGCCGTTCGTTGCGTCGTTGTTCGAAGATGCGCAGATACTCCCCCATCGCCAGGACGCCGATCTGGGTCTCAAGAGGCTGGTGGGTCGGCGTCGGGAAGGGTTGATCGACAGGGTGTGGCACGGGGCCCGATTATAAACCGCTCTTTTGAGGATTTCTAGACATCTTTGCCTCGCCAAAACCTTGTCGCCGCTCTCGAAGAGCGATCCCGGTTGAAGTTTCACGGTGGACGGCCTTCGGCCGAAAGCTGTGCGGGCGAGTCTGATCCGGCTCCGTCGTCCGAGGACCGTTCGGCGATGGCGTTGGACTCCAGCGGCGGCGGTTGTTTTGTACTCGCCGGCGATCGGAGCGCCTAATCGTCCGGTTCAAGCGGCGCGTCAGCTCTGCTCGCCTTTCGGAATTCAGGCGGAGGCTACGATCAGGAGAACTCGGGTATCCTCGACCGAGGGAGGGCTCGTGATGTGGGAATTCGATAGCTTCGACCAGACGATGCGTGGGCTGGAGGTCGGTCTGCAAGTCCAGCACATAGCGACGTTCGACCCGGTGTGCTGCAACTTGAGCGACGATATCCAAAGCATCCTGAGCACTGTCGCCTGGGCGAAATTCAGCCAGTTTCCAGTGCAACGAGACGGGCACGTTGTCGGGGTACTCGAGAGAAAGAACGGCATAAGCGACGGCACCGCACAAGGTGCCATGAAGCCTCTCGACGGGTCCATGATCGTCGCGGCTGAAACGCCGATCCTCGCGTTCATCCATATCGCAGCGGAGGCGGAATTCAAGCTCGTCGTCGATCGGCATCAAATTCGCGGGATTGTGGCTCGGGCCGACCTTCTCAAACTGCCCGTCCGCGTCGTGACGTTCGCGGTACTCGCCCATCTTGAAGCTGCTTTGCACAGGCTGATTCGGGGGAGAGTCGAGGATAAGGACTGGCTGGCCGCGCTCGACGGCCAGCGCGAGTGCCAGTTACGAGACAAGTTCGACCATCTGAAGCAGCAAGGCATTGAACCCAACGACCTTCTATCCGTAACAACGCTAAAGGATCGAATGACCGTTGCACGAGAGCGTTGCGGCATGAGTGGCCTGGACGGAGGCTTTGTGAGGGAGGTCAAATGCCTTCGTAACCATCTCGCACATGACGACGACTACGTCGCTGATGACGATGCGGTCATTCGATTCGCAGATATCCATCGGAAGCTTAATGATGCAATCATTTCAGCCCGTGAGCGGCTAGGCGGCGGTTCTCAACTTGACCGAGTGTGAACGTGGACCCTTGCTGAAGGAGGGGCTGCAACCGTTCGCCGCGGGCAACTTCATCCCATCGTCCCCTATTGCGGCACTGCAGAACCGCCGCGCGTCGAAATCCTCAGGGGGCTCTTCCTCCTCACCTCCGATGGCTGACCGGAGTCCCTCGTCTTCCGAACTCTCTGGGCCTATGAGCGAGTGCTCGATCTCATTCTTGGGGCCAGACCTTCGGAGAGACTCTTCTTGCCATACATCCTCAATCCGACTCATCAACTGATTGAACGCTGGTTCTCCCTCAGGGGCGTACCTGACAAGATGCCCCTTCACGTCCGGGTCTCTACCCCAGGCGCGCAGAACGGAGGCAAACGCAGTCTTCGATGAACCCTGCCTTCCACTCGGCGAGCGGTCCCGCCCGACAACTCGCGCCGCACTCGGCTGCTTTGATCTGGTTGTAGAGGGTTGCCAAGTATTCCCACTGGGAGGCGAACCGCGCGTATAGCGCTGCGTACACTGCCCCGAGGATTGCCCCAAACCATGGGATAGAAACCCGAGCCTGTTCCTGCAATTCAGGCGAGGAAAAGTTCTATGAGCGGCTGCGTTCAAGCCCGTTGTGCAGACCGATCGCGGCAAGATAGATTAGCAAAGCTAACCAGGCTGACCGAAATAGAATTAATCCATCGCCATTTGGGAAGTGTAGCTTCGTGAGTGGGAAGTGGAGGACTCGACCGCCCCGGACGTCAGCGGGCTATAACGGAAAAAGGGACAGATGGGATGAGACGGCTGGTTCGCCTTGAGCAGCGGTAAGCTGCATAGCGCATTCAGAAAAGATGCAAAGGAGAACCAGCCATGAGGAAGCATAACAGCAAGAAAGCGACAAGGAAAGCGGCGAAGCCGCAGTGGAGCGTGGGTTTGGATTTAGGAGACCGCAGCAGCCGGTACGCAATCGTCGACGAGGACGGCGAGCTGATCGCCGAAGGCGATTGCCGCAACACGCCGGCGGGACTGGCCAAGGTTTTCGCGGAGATGCCGCCGTCGCGCGTGGCGCTCGAGACCGGATCGCAATCCGGGTGGATCGCCCGCGAGCTGACCAAGCTCGGTCACGAAGCGCTTGTGGCTAACGCACGCGAACTGCGCGGCATCTGGGGCAGCGTGCGCAAGAGCGACCGGCGCGACGCCGAGAAGCTGGCGCGGTACGCGCGGCTGGACCCGGCGTTGCTGCACCCGACCCGGGTGCGCAGCGAGCAAGCGCAGTTGGAGTTGAGCGAATTGCGCGTGCGCGAGGCGCTGGTGCGGGCGCGCACGCTGTTGGTCAACGCGGCGCGCGGGTTGTCCAAGACGCACGGGGAGCGCTTAGCGAAGACTTCGACCAAGAGTTTCGCCTCGCGCGCCGCCCTGGCTCTGAGCTCACCCGTGGCCGCGGCTCTGACGCCGTTGATCGAACAGATCGGGGCCTTGAGCGAGCGCATCGCCGAAGCCGGCCGCCGTCTCAGGCGAGCCGCTGAACAGAACCCGGCGGCGGCGCATCTGATGGAAGTTCCCGGCGTGGGGCCGCTGACGGCGCTAACCTTCGTGCGCACGATCGAAGACCCGCATCGGTTTCGACATTCGCGCGACGTCGGCGCTTATCTGGGCCTCGTCCCGCGCCAATCGCAGTCGGGTCAACGCGATCTGCAACTGCCGATCTCCAAGGCCGGCGACGGCCGTCTCAGACGCTTGTTGGTGCAGTGCGCGCATCACATTCTCGGACCGTTCGGACGCGACAGTTCGCTGCGCCGTTGGGCGTTGGCGCTAGCGGCTCGCGGCGGTCCAGCCGGACGCAAACGCGCGGTGACGGCCTTGGCCCGCAGGCTGGCGATTGCGATGCATCGGCTCTGGGTCAGCGGCGAATCCTGGCGACCGTTCCCTGAACTCGCCGCCTAAGACAAAGGAGGAACGCTTTTTCTGTTGAGGACGAACGAAGACCGAGTGTGTCGGCGACTGCGTTATGAGGCTCGGGCGGCCCTTGGGCCGGCTCGCGGGACAGATGGCAGCGCCGGCTCCAACCGCAACCCACACTGCATCGAGCCCCACACAAAACGGCTCATCAACAATGCGCATGGAAGCCGGGTCGGTCCTCGCCCTTTGTTTGGTCCTTGACTCCAACCAGCCGTCTCATGGAAGCCTCGGACGGGCCAACATCCTTCATCCTCAGTCCTTTACGGATTCATTAATCCGTCTTGGAGCAAAGTGAGCAAAGGGGACGGTAGTGTCTCAGTTTGGTGTTCGGCCCCTGCTACAATCCCACGATGGAAAAAGCCATCGGGCCAGGTACGAGCATCGCCATGGGAATAGCTGTCGGCGCCGCTCTCGGAACCGCTCTCGGAGCCGCCCTGCATCAGATTGGCGCGGGAATCTCCATCGGTGTTGGACTGGGGGCCTCCCTAGGCTTGGTGTTTGAAGGCGCCTTTAAGAGCCAGGGCCCACAGGCATTACCCCCTAAACCAAAGGGCGCCCGGAGGCGGCCTTGATGCACCAGAATTCGGCGACAGGCGGAGAACTCGACCGGCAAGCGCAATCCAGCGTACTCTTCCGACTCAGACGTCGCGATTGACAGGCTTCTGACAAAATCCGAGGCGCCGGTCCCGGAGTTCCCTGGCTTGTCACATTTGGCCGGCGTCTTGCGGCCTGACTCCGGTCAGAAAAGAATGCGGCTCTTGCGGTGCTCCAACTTGCCGGGATCCACGCCGGGCACTGCGCGCAGTTGGGCGATGTCGTGGAACGGCTGCCGCCGCCGACGCGCGATGATGTCCTGGGCCACGTCGTCGGCGACATCGAGCACCCAGGCGAGCTCATCGGCCGGTGAGCTGTTGATGTTCACCAGCGTGAGGTTCTCCAAGAAATACGATGTGACCCGCGCCAACTGCTCGTCGGTCCCGTTTGCGCCGCGCCGCACCATGTCCGCAAACACGTCGTTCCAACGGTCCCAAGATCGGGGCTCTTTCAGGAACAAATCGGAGGCGTGGCAGCGGCCGCAGACTTCCCGCACCGATTGTAGATTCGCATCGGGATCCTCCGCTCTCGCCGTTCCGGCCGCGAAGATCGCAACGGCGGCGGCGGCCGCAACGATCCACGCAAGGGCGGCCGAGCGCCCGCTGCGACGGCAATGTCGCGAACGCCCGCCAGTCAATTCGAACGCGACGCCGTCGCGCCTCCCGCCATCCTCGCCTTGACGGCGCTCGGGCGGCCTTCTCCGAACTGGCTCACCGTCCGCACAAGCTTTCCGTCGGAGAACGACATCTCCAGAAACTTCTCACTGTGCATCGGCTTGCCGTACTCGTCCTTCATCTGAGTGACTACTTTTTTGGACTCGACGTCGACAACATCGCTCGACGACAGCAAGGCGTACTTCCCGTCGAGACCCATTGTGATCCAGTCGGCGGAGGCGGTTGTCGGGAAGGTCATCTTCAGCTTGGGCCACTCGCCGGTGTTGTCATAGACCAGCACTCCGTAATTGATGTTGTCCACGACCCAGATCTCGCTTTCATCAGGCGTCATGGCAATCCCATGGCTTGGGCAGCCGTGCCCGAAGAAGCTCTTCTTGACGTCGGCCCACTGCGGCTTCCACATCTCGGCCGGCGCTTCAATGCGCTTGATCACCTTGCCGGTTTTCACGTCGGCGATCTCGAATCCGAGCAGGTTATTCAGGTTGGCGTAGACCCGCGTCGCGTCGTGGTTGATGACGAAAGGCCGCACATGGTCCGAGAAGGTGATCGTTTTGATCGCCTTCATGGAAGGCACATCGCCCACCGTCATGGTCACCCCGTTCGGGGCCATGAATACCGTGTTGCCGTCCGCGCTGAGCGCCATATTGTGGGCGAACATGCTCTTGGGCGCCTGGATCTTGCCCTTCAACTTCCCGCTCTGGGCGTCGATCACGTACCAGAAGTCCTGCAAGTCGGAGCCAACCACCAACGTCTTGCCGTCCGGCGTAACTTCCGGGCGCTCACAGCAAAACCCGTCATAAGTGTTCTCCCAGGCCATCTTGTCGGTTCCCAGGTCGAAGGCGCCGAGTCGGCCGCGGGTCGACAGATAGATCATGTTGGTGGCCGTGCTCGCGGCAACCCCCGAGACTTCCTCGGGACTAATACTGGCCGGCACGTCCCAGGTGGGGATACGCTTGACGAACTCGAAGTTGCGGTCGACGTCCAGCACGACGATGCCCACCCCGTTCATCTCGGACGAGAACTGGCCGCCGGCCGAGCCGCCCGGCAGAGTGACGTAGACAAGACGCCGGTCGCGCTTGCCGAATCCCTTCGCAACGTGCGGGCCGCTGTCGCGCGGGTCCGAAGATCCGGCTTGACGGTAGGGGCGCTCCACGGTGTTGACCGCATTCTCGAGGAGTACCCCGTCCGCCGTCGTCTGCTGGGCTGCCAGATAGGACGGGATCGCGAACAGCGCGAGAGCACCCGCGGCCGCGGCGGCGAAGAGTTGGCGACGGAACGTCATTGAAACCTCCAATGCTTGTTGAGTGCTCACAGGAATTCCCGTTTTGGCTCCCATAGCCTGGGTCAGTATAACGCCGAGCGGCCATCGTTTAGGCCAAGCGATTCCCCTTGCGCGAAATGGCGGCACAGCCGTTTCCTCTCCTAAAGGGCGGGAGCTCGGGTTTGCCGGGAGGCGACACGCGAAATCTCCAGCCAGGTTTCCTTTTTGGCCGCCTGGGCGGGGACGGGAAGCTGTGAAAAACTCGAGCAACAAGGGGTTGACGCAACGGGGGCCGAGCCCAGTCTGTCAGTTGCGTCTTGTGCTATATTTCGCCTGCTTCTAGGAGAATCGCTGATGGCTCAACCTCACTCGCATCGCCTGTCCCGACGGCAGTTTCTGGGCGCCGCGGCGGGGGCCGCGTTTCTTGGCACCTACCACAAGCTCGCTGCGGCGGAGACCGGCCGTACCAAGATTCGAGACGTCCAGGTCATGCTCATGCAGGGCGGGCGAACGTATACGTTCGTCAAGATCGTCGCCGACAACGGGCTGTACGGCATCGGCGAGGCCTATGGGAGTCCCGGCGTCGGCGTCAAGGAGCAAGTCCTGGCGATGAAGGAGTTCCTCGTCGGCCGGGACCCGCTCGAGATCGACACAATCTACACCCTCTCGGGGGTGGGCTCGCGCAGCTTGAGCGGGACGCGCACAGACGGCTCGGCGCACAACTTGATGCGGGCTGTGTCGGGCATCGATATGGCGCTGTGGGATCTGGCCGGCAAGATTCTCGATACGCCCACGACCGTGCTGCTGGGCGGCAAGTTCCGCGACCAGGTGCGGGTATACGATCATGCCGCGCCGCGCAACATGCTCGACAAGGCGTCGTGCCGCGAGTGGGCCGACAAGGTGAAGTCCGACCCGGCCGGCTTCACGATGCACAAGTTCGGGTTTCGGCACACGGACCCGGCCGAGGATCGGGCGCGCGATCCGAATAACCGCATACTGACGACGCAGGAGCTGCGGCAGATCCGGCAGGGGTACGAGAATTGCCGCGAAGCCGTTGGGTGGGACCACGATATCGCCGTGCACTGCCACTGGGAGTACGACGTCCGCACAGCGCTGCTCATCTCGTACGCGGTCGAGCAGATGATGCCGATCTGGCTCGAGGACGCGCTGTCGGTCGACTATTCCGAGGCTTGGACGCGGCTGACGGCCGGCTCGCGCGTGCCGATTCTCATGGGTGAAAATCTGGCGCGGCGGCAAGGATTCCAGCCGTTCATCCTGAACCAGGGGGCCGATATCCTGCACCCGGACCTGCGCAACAGCGGCGGTTTTCTGGAGACGAAGCGGATCGCCGACTTCGCCGAGCTGTTCGGGATGCCGATGGCGACGCACAACACCGGCAGCCAGCTCAACACCTGGGCGACGGTGCAATGGGCGGGGTCGATTCGCGACTTCGTGGCCTGCGAGACCGTCACCGGCAAGGGCGACTGGATGGACGAGGTGCTGCTGCTGGACGGGCCGTATATCGAGAACGGCCTCCTGCGGGTGAATGATACGAAACCCGGCATTGGCGCTGACTTGAACCCCGACGTGGTCAAGGCGCATCTCGCCGACGGCGAGACGTGGTGGGGATGACGGGCTGGTAGCCCCGGAGAGCTTCGGCGGCCCGCAGAGCTACGCGGCGAAACCGTGGAGCCGCCCGGCGCGAGCAAAGCTCCGCCCCCCGTCACTCCCAGCGGAAGACCCGCGTTGAAATTGCCGTGCACACGACGAATACCGCCAGCAGCGCGAGCACGTCGCCGGTGTGTGCCAGCCACCCCTCCCCGTCCCAGACGCCCTGCATCAAGGACACCGCGTGCGTCGTAGGCAACAGGCGCGCCACGGCGCGCACCGGCGCCGGCAGAGCCGCCACCGGGAAGAACAGGCCGGACACGGCGATCATCGGGTAAAACAGCGCCGCGCCGATCGGCTGCGCGAAGCGCGCCGTGGGCACGATGCTGGCGATCACGAATCCCGTCGACAGGATGCTGAACGTGCTCAGCAGCAGGGCCGCCGTGAAACTCGGCAGGTTCACTGACATCGCGCCAGGCAGAAACTGTCGGCCGGCCAGTACCAGCAGCACGAGGCTGACGACGGTGAAGATCAGCTTCACCACAACGTGCGCCGACAGGATCGTGACGGGCGACAGGGGCGTCGCCCGCAGTCGCTTGAGGATGCCGCCCTCGCGGTAGATCGCCATGATCGCGATCAGTGACATCACCGCGCCGATGGCGATCGTCAGCGCGGCCAGGATGGCAACGTTGAACGGAGCTTTTTCGACGGCGGCGGCGGCCATCCGGCCAGCACCGACCCGGGTAGTACCGATCGACCGCCCGAGCGCCACAAACAGGATCACCGGAATCGCCAGACCGCCGATGACGCCCATCGGTTCCCGCATGAAAACCTTGATTTCGACCCACGTCAGTTTCCAAAGCCCGTGCAGCATCATCTAGTCCCGGATTCCCCGTCCCGTCAGCTTCAGGAACACGTCCTCGAGCGTGGGCGTCTCCGTGCGGAAGCCCGAGATCCGGATGCGCTCCCGGGCGATGAAGTTGATCACCTCGGTCACGAAGTCGTCGCCGTCCCCCGACAGCGTGTGCGTCGCGCCTTCGCTCGATACTGATCTCGCGCCGGCGACGCCTGTCAGCAATTCCGCCACGCCGGGCTGGTCGGTCGTGAAGACCACGCGCCGTTCGGGGCAGTGCCGGTCGACGAGCTCGGCGGGACGGCCGATCTCGATGATTTTCCCATGCTCGATGATCGCGACCCGGTCGCAGAGTCGCTCCGCCTCTTCCATCAGATGGGTCGTAAGAAATACGGTCTTGCCGCGGTTGCGGATGCCCAGGATCAGCTCCCAGATCGTCCGGCGCGCTTGCGGATCGAGGCCGGTCGTAAGCTCGTCGAGAAAGACGACCTCGGGATCGTGAATCAGCGCCAGGGCGATGAACAGCCGCTGACGCTGGCCGCCCGACAACGTCATGAACCAGGCGTTGCGTTTCGCCTCGAGGCCGAGCTGCGCCAGTAGCGCGTCGACGTCGACGATGCGGTCGTAGAGCGAGCGCCACAGATCGACGGCCTCCCATACCTTGATGCGTTTCTGGAGCTGCGCCTCCTGGTGCTGCACCCCGATGCGCCGGCGCAGGACCGTCGCATCCCTGCGCGGGTCCAGTCCCAGCACCGCGATCACGCCGCGGTCGGGCTTGCGCAGTCCCTCGACGCACTCCATCGTCGTTGTCTTGCCGGCGCCGTTCGGTCCGATGAGGCCGAAAATCTCGCCTTCGCGGACCTCGAGGCTCACGTCATCGACGGCGACGGTCGAGCCGTAGCGCTTTCCCAGACCGGAGACGGAGATGACGGGTGCAGGCATCGGCGCAAGAGAGCAATCTTAGCGGACTGGCGCCCGTACGCAGCGCTTGGCGATCCGTGCCGTACCCGCTGCAGCGCGCGGTTCGTACCACCGCCGGTCCCGTGCCCCTCGTGCGGACCGTCCGCCTCGCGCCCGCTTCGCCGCCTCTAGCGTTTGCCGACCACCAGCACCACGAACGTTCCGGGCTTCACAGTGCGCCGGGGGCGCTTCGAGGCATCGGCGTTCGGCGTCTCCAGGTATTCCGCCGCAGAAAGATAGAACTTCTGCGTCTTCGGATCGAACGCCATCGTCTTGGCGCTCGGCTGCGTCTTGACCGCGCCCAGGTCCTCGTATTCGTCCGCGGTCTTCTGCTGGAACACACTCAAGGTTCCCGCCCCGCACGAAAAGAATATGCGCCGCGTAGCCGCATCATACACGGCCCAATCAACGCCCGCGCCAATCGGAAAGCTGGTGATCACCTTCCCTGTATCGGCGTCCATCACGACCATCTTCGGCTCATCGCGGCAGGCGATGAACAAGCGCTTGGTCTTCGCGTCATAGGCAAGGCCGGTCGGAGTTTTGGCGACGCCGATAGGGAAGCGCTTCTTGACCTCCAGCGACTTCGGATCGAACACCACGACTTCGTCGGTGTCCTCGCTGTTCACATAGATCAAGCCGTCCGAGCCGATCACCGGCTGCTCGCCGTCGCCTTCCAGCTTGACGGTACCGACAACCTTGCCGCTGGCCGCTTCGATCGCGGTGATGTCGTGCGACCCGTGGTTGTTGGTGAATACGCGCTTCGAACCCGGGTCGTAATAGATGCCGTCCGGGCCCTTGCCCACATCGATCTTCCGAATCAGGCGGAGCGTCGAGAGATCGAAGATCGAGACTTTGTCTTCTCTCCCGTTGCTGGTGAAGCCTTGCTTCAAAGCCGAGACGATCGCGATGCCGTGCACGCCCGGCGTGTCAGCGATCGTACCGATCAACTTCCCCGTGTCCGGGTCCACCACATCCACCTGCGTCCCATGCGAGACGTAAAGCCGTCGCGCCGAGTTGTCAAGCGTCAAGTAATCGAAGCCGCCCGTTCCGGGAACCGGATAACGAGCGAGCACCTCCAGACCCGTCGCGGCTTGCAGCGCCAAGGCGGTCAAGAAGAATCCGATCAATGCGTCAGCGGCTTTGCGCACACGCCCTCCTTACCAAGGGGCAGCCTTGGACAGCATTGAGTCTAGTCGAAAGAATCTTCTCCGTTTCGAAGTCCGAGCTATTTCGAACCTGGAGCAGGAGAGCTTGGACTCACCTAGGAAGCGCTTCCTCAGGCGCCTTGCAGCCCCCCAGCGTCAGGCCGGTTTCGTGCCGGCCACGATGCCGTAGCCAAGCCGGTCGCTCGAGAAGATCTTCTCGGTCTGCAATATCCTCCACACACCACGCACTCCCCAACGGCGAAGAACTTGCCGGAACAGCTTCAGTTGCCCGCTCTCGCCCAGCCTTGTTTTCGATTCCTTCATCCAGGCGGGAATCAAATGCGACTTGTCGACGGCGTCAATCCGCGACAAGCCGGCGTCAGCAAACAGCCGCTGCCAGCCCTGGAGCGTTTCCGGAGTCTCCCCTTCGATCTCGGCGAGCGTCCGCTTCATCCGTTCCGGAGCGTCCGCGCGCCAGCACAGGTCATGCATGCCGACGCGCCCGCCGGGCCTGACGACGCGCACCATCTCGGCGAGAGCCTGCCGCTTGTTCAACAGACACAGCGTGCACTCGCAAATCACCACCTCGAAGCAGGCGTCGCGAAACGGGAGGCGCTGAGCGTCCGCGTTCAGGATCGCCGCTTCGCGCCCTCTGCTCCGCGCCTTCTGTTGGGCCCGACGGGTCATTTGCGGTGAGACGTCCAGCCCGATGACGCGAGCCCCGCGTCGCTCGGAAAGAAAGCAGTCGGTCTCTCCGGTCCCGCAAGCCACGTCGAGGACCGCAGCGCCCATCTCGATCTTGCACATCGCGGCCAGCTCTTCCGCCAAGGCCAAGCCGCCCGGGTGGAGGGTCTCGATATCCACGAGACCCGTCTCGACGATCTTTTCCAGTGAAGCTTGTTCGGGCGCCGCCATCGCTCTGTCTCGTCAGGTGCATCCTATCAACAGTTGGTAGTATCCATCGGTCGGTTCGAGGCGTACAGTAAGAGTAGATCTAAGAAGAGGTGTAATCATGTCCGCACCAAAAGCCCTGCTCGTAATGCCCGCCGAGGGGCAAGCTGAGTTCAAACGAGCCGTCTCGGGCGCCAAACTCGATTGGGCGATCGCCGAAACTTGCGAGGCTGTCGGCGCCCTTCTGGATTCAATGCCGGATGTCTCGGTCGTCGTCAGCGACATCACGCTTTCCGACGGCAACTGGTATTGCGTTTTGGAAAGGGTGCTGCAGCAAGGCGGAGATCCAGCCTTCTACGTGGTCGTGCCCAACGGTTGCAACGCGGAGCCGATCCTCGAGCATGGCATCAGCGGCGTGTTGCGACGTCCGCTTGACGCGCACGCCGCCGATACGCTCGAACAAGGCGCCCTCGAACAAGCGCCAACCCGCTAGGCGGCCCGCAGAACAAGCCGAACCCGCGTGTGGACTGTTCCCAGCAGCCCACAACGACAACCGCAAAGCATGAGCCGCGCACGTGAGGGAGGGGTGTTCGATCAGCCGCAGACGTTGATGACAAACCCGCTTACTGCCGTGCGCGGCTCAAGCTTCGCGGTCGTTGCCGTGGCTGCATCGGGAAATCTTCAGAGCTTTTCACGCAGACTCGTCAGCAAGTACTCGGGAAAATGCGAAAACTGAAGCGGAAAGCGACGGAAAACGGTCCCTCATCTCCTCTCCTGTTTTTCTTAATGCCACTATTTCGGCTGCTCCCGCAGGAATTGCCTCAGAGTTCGAACGTCGACAGAACTCGCGTTCAGACTGGCTGTCGGCGCCTGGTCGGCACAGATCTTCCTCACGCAGCGCCGGAGCTCGTCAATCTCTATGTCGCACTTGGACAGCTTATCGCGGATCCCGCGGCTTTCGAGCAGACACTCTAGGAACGCGCACCAGTCGACGCCGCGGCCTCCTCCCTTACCGCCGCTGTCGCCACCGCCCCCATCGCCACCGGTACCTGACTGGTCCCCGCGATGCCAGACCACGGCGGTTCTGATCTGCTCGCGCGTGAAGGGCGCCTCGCTCTTCGTTCGACCCGCGGCCATGATCCGGAACCGGTAGATGCCGCTCGAAGCGGCGATCACATCCGTGGAGAAGGCGCCGGGTTCACCCTGTGCCGCGAGCGCGATGTTGGACGTCGATCCATTGGGTCGGATCAGCTCGACCCGAGCGTTCGCGTTCCGCCAAAAGGCGCCTCGTATTCCGTCAGCGATGCCTTGACCGACGAAGTCGCACCCGGTTCGAACGAGGACTCGTTAGCCGCGGCCGCCATCCGAAGGTT
>CAWFOP010000021.1:0-222024 GCA_963817465.1 uncultured Acidobacteriota bacterium
GCGCTTCACGACCGACGACCTCAGCAGCCGCACGACTCGGTCGGCCACGTCGCGGTCGAGGGCCCCATGCTCCCGCCGGATGCGCTTGGCGAACTCGACGACTTCGCGGCGGAGGGGAGCAGGCAGAGGGAGCGGCGGCGGCGTTGTTTGGTCGCGAACCCGGGCTGCAGCTATCGCGCTCCTCGTTCATGTCGCGGCTCGTGCCTGAGCCGTCGGCCGGCGATTGGCATTTGCGGTTCGGCAAAACAGAGCCGTCGCGCGAGGCGTGAGGCGCTGCGAGGAGGGATCGGCGGTTGCGAATAGCGAGACGCAGAGGCGACTGGCGGTGCTGGCAAAGGGCTGAGCGCGTGTCGGCCGCCGGGAGAGGGTCACTGCCGTTCCTAAAGCTGCTGCACCGCCCATAGGCTTGCGGAGCGCGAGGCGTTACGGCAATCCAACGGGGTTGGGGCCGGTTTACGCCTACGCTCCTGAAGCTGGTCTAACACGGCTGAAATAGCCGGTTTCAAGGCCGCGTCACAATGTCACCTGTTATATGTTATGGCTATGTGTCGATGTCAGAAACCCCTGTCAAACGGCCGTTGTACGATGGTTTGGAAGGCGTTTGACATAGTTGTTTGACACCGACTTCCGAGGGCGCTCGCACCTCGATCGGCCTTTTAGATTCAGACGCGAGGAGCTGTCAGTATGTGCAGCGGCATACCCAGTGCTGGGGCGGCTGGAGCAGCATCATTGGGTTCGTGACAAGACTGGCGATAGACTAAGGCAGACTTGACGCGTGGCATTCGACCACGCGCCCGGCAATCCAATCTCCAGGGAGGCAGGCATGCTCGGAGAATCCACGCTGCAAAAATTTCAAAGCTCGCTGGACGGCCAATTGGTCCTTCCCGACCAGCCAGGCTATGACGAAGCACGGAAAATACACAATGCGATGATCGACCGGCGGCCGGCAATGATCGTCCGCTGCACCTGCCCGGAAGACGTCGTTCGGGCCGTCAATTTCGCTCGGGCCAACGACCTGTTAGTCGCGGTCCGTGGTGTTGGGCACAACGTCGCCGGGACGTGTGTCTGCGACGACGGCATGTGCATAGACCTGTCCGGGATGAAACGCGTTCAGGTGAAGCCCGAAGCGCGCACGGCGCGGGTCGAGGCCGGCGCCTGCTGGACGGATGTGGCCAACGAACTGCAGAAGTTCGGACTCGCGGCGACGGGCGGGTTTGTCGGGACGACAGGCGTGGCTGGACTCACTGTTGGCGGCGGACTCGGCTGGATGGTTCGTAAGCACGGACTCGCGCTGGACAACCTGATCTCAGCGGACATCGTCACGGCGGACGGTCGAACACTGGCCGCGAGTTCGACCGAAAACCCCGACCTGTTCTGGGCCATTCGCGGCGGCGGCGGGAACTTCGGAATCGTGACCTCGTTCGAGTTTAACGTGCACCCGGCGGGGACGGTCCTCGCGGGGATGGTGATGCATCCCCTTTCGCAAGGGACGCAGGCGCTCCGATTCTGGCGCGATTTCGAGGCAAAGGCTCCCGAGGAGGTGACCAATGGCGCACTGATTTTCACGGCGCCGCCCGAGCTGCCGGTGCCTGAGGAAGTTAAGCGGGAGCCGATTGTCGGCCTCGGAGGAGTGTACGTTGGCGATCTGAAGCAGGGGGAGGAGGCGCTTCGGCCGCTTCGCGAGTTCGGCCCGCCGCTTATAGATACATACCAGCCGATGCCGTATAGCGCGGCCCAGACCATGGCCGACTTCCTTTGGCCGCGAGGGAGCTATAACTACTGGAAGTCGAGCTACTTGAAATCGCTCAGCGACGGGGCCATCAACACAATTGTCGATTTCTACGGAAGAGCGCCATCACCGAGGTCTGTGATTGTCGTCGAGCATAATGGAGACGGCGCGATGGCCCGCATACCGGACGACGCGACCGCATTTGGCGATCGGAGATGGTCGTTCAACTTCCTGATTACGGCTGTGTGGACCGACCCGGCGGAAACGGACGCGAACATACGGTGGACACGCGAGTTCATGAGCGCCATGCAACCGTTCCTAGCCGAAGCTGTGTACGTAAACTATCTAGGCGAGGTCGCGGACGACGCCGGCGTCAGGTCGGCATACGGAGGAAAGTACGCGCGCCTGGCCGCGCTCAAATTTAAGTATGACCCGACGAACTTCTTCCGCCTGAACCAGAACATCCGGCCGGCGCGCGCCGCAGCAAGTTAGACAGACGGTACCTTTTTCATCAGGAAAATTCCCGTTTAGGCCATTAAAAGGCTGCGCGGTTGGCCTCCCGACTTGCCAGAGCTGCGTGTCGCCGTACGATAGGGCCTGCGCGAACTTCGCTGTTGACAGAAGCGCGGGCTGCCCGGGTGGGACAGTCCGACCTGCAAGCGTGAGTCGTCGAAACGAACCAAGCAGGCTCCCAGGAGAGCTTGGCGTGCCGGCGTCCTCAGGGGGTTAGGGGAGTTACCCTCCCTTCCCACGCTCCTCCAATTCCGAAGATTGCAAATTCACCAGGGGAACTCCCCGCACTCCCCGCACTCCCCGGGACAGGAGTTGGGTTCAAGGATCATCGGGTAGAATGGTCGGCGCGAGGCCGCCTAGCCTTTGGCCGGGCGAAACACGGGACACCCTGACCCGTTCGGCGGCCTTTCCCTTCAGGGTTCGCTGGCAGGGAGGCGATGTCGAATCAGGCAGCAGTTGGAAGACCAAGGCCCGGCAAGAAACGCTACAAGTGCCCGTTGTGTGGCGTATGGGCCGCGTCCATTTCGGACAGCAATAAAATGCGGATCGAATTCTCTTGCCCGGAACGATGCGGTTCGTACACGATTTCCGCTTCGCTCCGGCGCAAATTCGACGGTGAGGCCGATGCTGAGCGACTGAAACTGCAGGCCTATCTGGGTTGTTATACACGACAACAGTTTGAGAAAACCAGAGCACCGGTTCCGATCGTCATGAAAGAGTGGAGAGCTATAGCCGAGAAGCATCGAGCATACCACGAAGACAACCGAAAAGCGCGGCTGCTGGTCACCATTGCGGAAGGCTGCGAATATCGATTAGGGCGCTGCTACGTGTCTAAGTTTGGCCGCGATTCTAGAATGATCGATTGCACATGGCCCGCTGAGGTCGGCCAGTTGCTGAAGGAACTCGAGCAAGAGGGCTCGATCGAGATTGATGGGCGAGAGCCTGATGAGGTCTTATGCCATCTCACGCACAGCGGGAGAACGAAGGCTAGGAGCGCCCAAGCCGCTTCCCAACCTGCGGCATCTGTCGACGAGAATGGACCAAGATCTCATTCGCCTAGACGCCCTGGGCCAAAGGGGCTTGTTGATCATGCCGCCCATTATGAAATCCTGAAGGGCATGCGCCCTCATGACTGGAGTGATAAGAGCGCGCTCAGTCGCATTTGCACCAAATTGGACGAGATCAGATCCCCGATTCCTGCACGTTGGGCCAACGGCAAGTTTCCGGGGACATGGGCCGACAGCGATTGTTGGCCTAACGACTGGAAAAGCGCGTTGCAGTGCGGCGGCATGAAGCCGATCTGCAAGGTGCTTCGACAAAGACTTGTCGAGGCGAAAGCCCATACCGGTGAGTAAGCCTCGGCAGGAGTTCGCCAAACTGCTGCCGAACTCCTGCCAACTTAGCGTAATTCATTCAAAACGCTGCACTTGATCAAAATCTTCGGCAGCAGTTTGGCAGTAGTTTTCTGACGTCTATTATTCACGGTGAATGGCGGCGCGAGTCGTCACCTAACACCAAACAATTCGGCCCCCGCGAGCTGGGCAAACTGACGCGGAGGCCGAAAAGGAACTGCTGTGCTCAAATCTTATCGAAGCCTAAAGACGAAGACAACCCTCGGCCGGAAGCGGCGGCTAAAGATGTGGGAGCACGATCTCCATGAACTGACTCGTCAGGCTTGGCGAATGCTCGTGGAGGAAAATCGGGGAGACCCTCGCCTCTTTGAAACCTCTGAAGGACCGGTCCGGGTCAAACGGAACGATGAAACCGGTCTAACTCGGGAAAAACTCACAACCGAGCGGCTGCTGTTTGAGCTCAATCGCCTCATCCGCTTTTACGGCATCTTCCGTGGCCAACAGGTCATGGTCAAAGCCCCTCGGGATCTGGCCGTAAACATGTTGGCGGCAACTGATAATGAGCTCCCATTCTTGAACCGCATCGTGCGGCATCCGATCTTCGACCGCACCGGTCGATTGGTTATGAAACGCGGATACGACGTCCAGTCGCAGATTCTCTTAGATATCCCGGCAGGCCTCAAACGTTTGGTGGAACATGACCCGGACAACCGTACCATTCGTCTGTCTCTTCGGAGAATCCAGCGCCTGTTCTCAGACTTTCCCTTGAAGGAGGAGGCCGACTTTGCAAATTTGCTGGCCGCGTTGCTACAGGTCTTCGTCCAGGAGTTCGATCGACGGGCAAGCGCCGCTATTCCTAACGGCTAAACCGACGCCCGGGACAGGCGCGACGCTGCTGGTCGAATGCATTTGCCTAATCACAAATGCCCGAATGACTCTTATCAGCGAACCGCGATCCGACGACGAATGGCATCGGACCGTTATCGCCGCCCTAAGTGATCGCGCCGGAAATGCTGGTCATTGACAACCTGCATCGCCCTCTGACGCTGCCCCAATCGCATCCGCCACGACGACAGGCGAAATAAGCGGCCGCAGGATTGGCACCTCCGAAACGTGCCGGGTACGCCCGCGCTGCCTGTGGATGGCCACCGGCAACAATCCGATGTTGTCGTTTGAAATGCTTCGACGAGTCGTCTGGATTGTTCTTGATGCCGGCGTCGAGCGGCCGGAAGTCCGCAAGGACTTTCGGTATCCCCGAATCAAGGCCCACATCAAGGAGAATCGTGTGATGTACATGGCCTGCTGTCTGAACCTAATTCAGGCCTGGGTGGCGGCAGGACGGCCGAACGGCAAGAGAACTTTAGGTGGATTCGAGGAGTCGTCGGACGTCTTTGGCGGCATTTTGGATGTCATCGGCGTTTCCGGCTTCCTTCAAAACTCCGAAAAATACCGGAAGGAAGCGGACGCTGAGGCTCCCCTAAGGGCTTTTATAAAAAAGTGGTTTGAGAAGCACGGCACGTCCACGGTGACAGTCAAAAACCAACTCCTTGAACTGGTTGGAGACCTGGATCTCGGAACAGAGCCAGCGAACTCAGGTAGGGTACTCGGCAAGCTGCTTCAGAAGCACGTCAATAGGCGATTCGGCAACGTCATCCTGCGCGCTGAAAGCCACAAAAACAAAGTCCGGCAGTGGAAGCTCGAATCGGTGCGGCGGGTCCGCCTCAAGAAGTCGAGCCGCCAACCAAGATGACAAAACGTCATTCCAGTCTCACGGATCGCCAACGCTGGCTCAAGCAGCGCCTGGCGGCCGAGCACGCCGCTGACGACCTGCGCGAGGTTGGGGTGCACGTTTTCGAGAAGCACTACACGGCGCGTGAGCTGGCCGAGATCTGGGCCCTGGACGAGACCACCGTCCGACGAATTTTCCAAGACGAGCCCGGCGTTCTCAAGATCGGGCAGTCAGGTAGGCGCGACGGCAAGCGCGACTACGTCTCCATTCGGATCCCGAAGTCCATCGCCGAACGTGTGCATCGGGAGCGGTCGAAGTGACGCCGGAGTACAATCGCCCCATGCTCAGCATGTGGAGAAGGCACACGCCGAAGTGCCGACATCGAGCGAAGGGACGCGCTCATACGAAATGCAACTGCCCCATCTGGGTGGACGGGGAAGTCAACGGTAGGCGGTTTAGGCGTTCGACCGGACTAAAGGACTGGCAACGGGCCCTCAGGAAGCTGGCTCTTTGGGAACCGCCCGACGCGCCTACCTTGACGCCCGTGACGGAGGCCATCGAGGCGTTCCGAATTCATTGCCGAGACCTGGCGCCTTCCACGCGCAGGAAATACGACAACATCCTGCGCTTACTCGCAGCCTTCTGTGAGGCGCGCTCAATCGACACGATGGCGGAAGTGACTGTCGAAGCGATCGATCGCTTTCGCGCCACGCGCAAGATTGGCCCAGTCACCGCCACGAAGGAATTGCAGACTCTTCGCCAATTCTGCGCGTTCTGTCTGGAGCGAGGTTGGCTGACCGACAACGTCGCGAAGAGAGTCAAGCCTCCGCGGAACGCAAAGCCGCAGCCGATCGAGCCGTACACGGCGACCGAAGTGGCGGCGTTCCTGAAGGCGTGCGATTCCTTCGGAAGAACGAGCTATGAGCGACTCCGCGCCAAAGCGATGGTATTGCTGCTCCGCTATACCGGGCTCAGAATCTCGGATGTCTCCACTCTCGCGAGGGACAGAATTAGGGAGGAATGTATCCTCCTGCACACACAAAAGACCCGGGGACTGGTGATCCTTCCGCTTCCTCAAGAACTGCTGGAAGCGCTTGAGCGAGTGCCCTCGCCCAGAGGGGCGCAGCCCGGCTGTCCGTATTTCTTCTGGAACGGGATCGGGTCGCGCCGGGCGGTCGTGGGCACGGCCGAGCGCACCCTTGCATCCGTCTTCCAGACTTCTGGCGTCGCAAAGGCCAAAGCGCACCGTTTTCGGCACACGCTGGCCACCGACATTCTTGTAAAAGGGGGAACTGAGCAGGACGTAGCGGATGTGCTGGGAATCAGTCCCGCGGTCGTTCGGAAGCACTACGCCAAATGGACGCCAGCGCGACAGCAACGCATCCTAGCGCTGATGAAAGCCGTGCATTCTGGCACATTCTCGGCACACGACGAAAAGGAGGCTGTAATCCATTGATTTTAAACGAGGTTATTTGGTGCGGAGAGGGGGACTCGAACCCCCAAGGGATTGCTCCCACTAGCACCTCAAGCTAGCGCGTCTGCCAGTTCCGCCACCTCCGCACTGTTGGGGTGGAGCCCTGCCGCTACTGCTGCTGCGGTTGCGGAGTCTCCTGCCCGGAGGTCTGGCCTGCCCCCGAGCCCGTACTTGTCGCCGGCGCTTGCCCTGAGCCGGGCTGCTCGATGTTGACACCGGGCGAAGACACGTCCGGTGATACCGGCACCGTCTCCACCGCCGGGGTGGACGGCGCCGGAGCCGGCGCTGTCTCCGGACCGCCGCTCGTCGAACCCGTTCTCTCGATCACGCTTTGGCCCGTCCCGCGTTGACGTCCTTGTTCGATGCCGAGCCAGATCGACGTCAGCATGAACAGCACCGCCGCGGTCGTCGTCGCCTTGGTCAAAACCGTAGCCGCGCCGCGCGGCCCGAAAGCCGTCTGAGAACCCATGCCGCCGAACGCTCCCGCCAAATCGGCCGCCTTGCCGCTCTGCAGCAACACGACCACGATCAGGAACAGGCAGATCACGACATGCAAAACCGTCAAGAAAATGATCATGTCTCGATCGTTCCAGTTAACTCTTCTAATTTACGCCGGTTGCGCCGCGAAGTGCACAATCTTCGCGAAGTCGTCCGGCTTCAAGCTCGCCCCGCCCACCAAACCGCCGTCGATCGGTTCGCAGTCCATCAAGCCATGGCAGTTCGCCGGCTTGACGCTTCCCCCGTAGAGGATGCGCACCTGCTCCGCTAGCTCGCTCCCGAACTTCTTCTCGACTTGTTGGCGAATGAAGCGGTGCGCGTCGGCCGCGATTTCCGGAGTGGCGGTGCGGCCCGTGCCAATGGCCCAGACCGGCTCGTAAGCAATCAGTATACGGGAGAACTGAGCGGCGGTCAAAGCCGACAATCCCGCCGTCAAACTGTTTGGAGAGAACGGCTTCCGTGTTCCCGCCCTCGCGCTCTTCCAGCATTTCTCCGACGCAGACGATGGGCGTCAAATCCGCTCCGAGGGCGGCGATCGTGCGCTTGAGGACCGTCTCGTCGGTTTCGCCGAAATACTGCCGCCGCTCGCTGTGGCCGATGATCACGTGGCTGCAGCCCGCGGCTTTGATCATGGGGGCGGAAACTTCGCCGGTGAAGGCGCCTTCGCTCTCCCAAAACACGTTTTGCGCCCCGATCTTGATGTTCGTCCCCCGCACCGTGTCGACGGCCGCCGTCAGAGACGGAAAGGGCGTGCAAATCACGATTTCGCAGTGGTCCGCGTCGGCGACGAGGGGCTTGAACGCATCTAAATACTGGACGGTCTCTTCGACCGTTTTGAACATCTTCCAATTGCCGGCGATGACGGGCTTTCGTGCCAAGAGGTCAGGCTCCTGTCGCTGGTAGCGAGAAGACCCAGCGTATCAGAAGCGACTCCGAACAACCTGCGTCAGTGCAACTCGAAATCGGCGATCACTGGAAGATGATCGCTAGCCACGCGCGAGGCGGCCAGTCGGCAGGTCTCCGCCGACAGCGCCCGCAGCGGCCCGCGGTGATAGATACGATCGAGGCCGCCGCGCGGCGAGAACGAGGGATACGTGCGCAAGGCCTTGTCTTCCTCGGGGTCGCGCTGCGTCGCGCAATTGAACCGCCAGATGTCGGTGAAGATCGGGTGCAGCAACGAGCGCCAGTCGTTGAAGTCGCCGCCGATCACGCACGACTGTTGCGGGTTGAGGCCCTCGAACTCGGACGATCGCGCCAGAACCCCGATTTGGCGGGCGCGCTCCCAGGCCGACAGCCCCAGGTGCAGGTTGAAGACCTCGAGCCGATGCAGGTGGCCGGCGACCTTCTGCGCTTCAATCGTCGTGTGCTGGCAGCCGCGACGCTTGCGGACTCCGATGGTCAAGTCGATGTTGCGTTCGCGGGAGATCGGATAGCGGCTCAGCGTCGCGTTGCCGTAGCGCCCCTTGCGCAGCGACACGTTGTGGCCGATGGCGAAATGCGGATAGGCCAGCGTCTGGGCGAGCTCGCGGCCTAAATCCAGATGGTTCGACCGCGGCGCGTCCTCGTCGACCTCCTGCAGCAAGACAACGTCCGGACTGTGGTGCTCGATGATCGACCCGACTCGCTCCAGCCGAAAGCGCCGATCGACGCCGATCGCCCGGTGGATGTTATAGGTCATGACGCGAATTCGCAAGCGGTTGATCGTCTCCTTCCGGCAACCTAAGCATTAGTTGTACCGTCTTTCACAACGGCGCAGCGGAGACGCGCGCCAAATGATAATCTGCCTGCCATGCCCGCAACGCGCGCCCTTGTGGCCTTCCTGCTGTTAGCATCGACCGCCCTCGCGGTCGACTGGGAAGACCAGCAAATCATCGGCCGCAACAAAGAGCGGCCGCACGCGACCTACACGACTTACCCGGACGCCGCTTCCGCGAGGCGCGCGATTCCCGAAGAGTCGCCCTATTTTCAGAGTCTCAACGGCGACTGGAAGTTTCATTGGGTCGGCAAACCCGAAGATCGGCCGCTCGACTTCTTCAAGCCCGGCTACGACGCTTCTTGGTGGGATGTGATTCCGGTCCCCTCGAACTGGCAGATGCACGGCTACGGCTATCCGCACTACACCAACATCCGTTACCCGTTTGAGAAGAACCCGCCATACATTCGTCATGAGCACAATCCGGTCGGCTCCTACCGCCGGACTTTTCGAATTCCGCAGTCTTGGGCCGGGCGACGCGTGCTGCTGCACTTCGCCGGTGTCGACTCCGCTATGTATGTTTGGGTCAACGGCCGCCAAGTCGGTTACAGCCAAGGCAGTCGAACGCCGGCGGAGTTCGACATCACGGACTATCTCCAGGACGGCGACAACTTGCTGGCGGCCGAGGTCTACCGCTTCTCCGACGGCTCGTACCTCGAGGATCAGGATTTCTGGCGCCTGAGCGGCATCTTTCGCGACGTCTTCCTGCACTCCGTTCCGCAACTGCACGTGCGGGACTTCTGGGCGCGGCCCGAATTGGACGCACAGTACCGCGACGCCGCCTTGGGGTTGCACGTCACGCTGCGCAACCAGGGCGCGGAAGACGCCCAAGCGCGAGTGATCGCCGAGCTGCTCGACTCCGCCGGCGCCGTCGTAGCCGAGTTGCCCGTGCAAACGACGTCGGTGGCGGCCGGCCAAGAAGCGTCCGTCGACCTCTCGGCGACCGTCTCGAACCCGGCGAAGTGGACGGCCGAGACTCCGAACCTCTACCAACTGCTGATTACGCACGAAGACGCTTCCGGCGCGGTGCGCGAGGTTGTCCCGGTCACGATCGGCTTTCGCAAAGTCGAGATCGCGGGCGGTCAGCTCAAGGTCAACGGCAAGGCGATCTACATCAAAGGCGTCAATCGTCACGAGCACGACCCGGACACGGGGCACACCATCTCGCACGAATCGATGGTTCGTGACATCGAGATGATGAAGCGCAACAACATCAACGCCGTCCGCACCAGCCACTATCCGAATGTGCCGGAGTGGTACGAGCTGTGCGACCGCTACGGCCTCTATCTGATCGACGAAGCCAATATCGAGTCGCACGGCATGGGCTACGACCCCGACAAGACGCTGGCCAACAAGCCGGAGTGGGAGAAGGCTCACCTCGACCGCATCGAGCGCATGGTCGAGCGGGACAAGAACCACCCCTCGATCATCATGTGGTCGATGGGCAACGAAGCCGGCGACGGCGTCAATTTCGTCAAGGCCAGCCAGTGGATTCACAGTCGCGACGCCTCGCGGCCCGTGCACTATGAGCAGGCCAAGCAAGGGCGCCACGTGGATGTCGTCTCGCCGATGTACGCCACGATCGACACGATCACCGACTATGCGCAATCGCATCCCTACCGGCCGCTGATCCTGTGCGAGTACGCCCACGCCATGGGTAACAGCGAGGGCAATCTCCAAGACTACTGGGACGCCATCGAGAAATATCCGGCGCTGCAAGGCGGCTTCATCTGGGACTGGGTCGACCAGGGCCTGCGCAACCACACGGCCGACGGCAAGGAGTTCTGGGCCTACGGCGGCGACTACGGCGACAAGCCCAACGACGCCAACTTCTGCATGAACGGACTCGTGCAGGCCGACCGCAAGCCCAACCCGCACTTGACCGAGGTCAAGAAGGTCTATCAGTACATCAAGACGACGCCTGTCGACCTGAATGAGGGCAAGGTGCGGGTGCGGAACAAGTACGCGTTCATCCCGCTGGACTTCGTCAACGGCGCGTGGGAAGTCTCCGAGGACGGCGTGGTGATCTCCCGCGGCAAGCTGCCCAAGCTATCCATCGCTCCGGGCGAGGAGCAAGAGGTGACCCTGCCGCTCGTGCGTCCATCGTCGCGGCCCGGCGCGGAGTACTTTCTGACCGTTCGCTTCAGCCTCGCCGAAGACGCCTCCTGGGCGCCTGCGGGCTATGAGGTGGCATGGGACCAAATGGAGCTTCCGTGGCAGGCGCCGGCCGCTCCGGTCGTCGATGTGTCCCGGATGCCGGCGCTGCGTGTCGACGATACCGACCTCGGGGTTCGCGTCAAGGGGGCCGACTTCGAGCTTGTCGTCGGCAAATCCACTGGCGCGCTCGAGTCGTTTCGCGTGGAAGGCCGGGAATTGCTGGAGCGTCCGCTGGTTCCCAACTTCTGGCGGGCGATTACCGACAATGACAACGGCAATCGCGCGCAAGACCGGCTGAGCGTCTGGCGGGAAGCCGGACCTGAGCGCGACGTTCGCGACGTCTCGGTCGAGCGGCTGGACCCGCACACCGCCCGCATTACGGTCGAAGAGATCCTGCCGGCGGGCGGTTCGCGCTATCGCAACGTGCTTACCGTGTTCGGCTCGGGCGACGTGGTCGTGGCAGCGAGCTTCGAGCCGGGCTCCAAGCTGCCCGAGCTGCCGCGTTTCGGCATGCAACTCGGCCTTTCAGGCGACTATCGCGACGTGACCTGGTTCGGCCGCGGTCCGCAAGAGAGCTATGCCGACCGCAAGACATCGGCGGCGGTCGGGCTTTACTCCGGGCCGGTCGAGCGGCAATACCACGTCTACGGCCGCCCGCAGGAGACGGGCAACAAGACGGACGTGCGCTGGATCGCCTTGACCGATGCGAACGGCCGCGGTTTGCTCGCGGTGGGCGACCCGTTGATCAACGCCTCGACGTGGCCTTTCACCCAAGAAGAGTTGGAACGCGCGACGCACACCTACGAGCTGACGCCGCAGCGCACGATCACGCTCAACCTCGACTACGGGCAGACCGGCGTCGGCGGCGACAACAGTTGGGGCGCCAAGCCGCATCCCCAGTACACGCTCACGTCGCAGCCCTACAGCTACAGTTTTCGGCTCTCGCCTTTGCGCGGGCGGCAAGACGCACCGGCGAAGATCGCGCGGACACGTTTGCCCGACGTTCCCTGATCCGCCTGTGTTTTGAAGGCGCGGTCCGCGCAGGGCGGGATCTAAGCGCTTCAGGGGCGGTTGCGCCTAACCGCTTCGATGGCGCTATAATGGCCGAGACCGGTCATGCTCTTCAGAGCCTGCCGGCTGCCTTAAGCTTGGCCGCAGAGCCAGGCGCAAGGTTGTTCGTTCGGACAGAGCGAGGGGTTTCGCCGGATCCGAACGCACAGGGGTACTCAAACAGGGAGCTAAATGAAAAACACCGTAGCGGGTGCGCGCCCTCCGATGGCGCATCTGTCGTTCCTCCTGCTGCTCTGCGCGTTGTTCGCAGGCAGCCTTTCGGCACAGGACCAGGGCCGTCTCACCGGCACTGTCACTGACAACTCGGGCGCGGTGATTCCCGCGGCCGAGGTCACGATTCGCAACGTCGCGACCGGCGTCGAGCGGAAAGCGCAAACGAACGAAAACGGCGTCTATGTCTTTTCGTACGTTGCGCCCGGCAATTACGAAGTCGGCGTCGAATACCCGGGCTTCAAGACGGCCCAGTCCAAGGTCACGATCGAAACCGGCTACACCCGCGTCGCCGATTTCGCGATGGAAGTGGGCGAGCTGACTGAAGTCATCACCGTCGAGGCGACCACGCCGCTGCTCGAGTCCGCCACATCGTCGGTCGGCCAATTCATCGAGCGAGAAACCGTCTTCAACATGCCGCTCGCAAGTCGCCGCAGCGCCTCGCTGGTGCGCCTGATGGGCAACGTCGCCTTCCGCTCCGAGGACGGCGGCGAGCAGGTGCCGAAATTCTCCATGGCCGGCGGCCGATCCCAAAACCAGATGTGGACGCTCGACGGCTCGGTCGTCCAAAACATGTCCATCGGCACGCAACAACTCGCGCTGAATCCGCCCGCCGAATCGCTGCAGGAGTTCAAAGCCGAGCAGAACAACTATGCGGCCGAGTACGGGCGCGCCGGCGGCGGCTTCATCGTCATGACGACTCGCAGCGGAACGAATAGCTTCCACGGAGCGGCGTACGAGTTCTTCCGCAACGACGCCATGGACGCGCGCCCCTTCTTCGCCCGCGACCTGGCGCCGCTGCGCTACAACATTTTCGGAGCTTCCGCCGGCGGCCCGATCGCCAAGAACAAATCGTTCTACTTTTTCAACTACGAGGGCTCGCGCCGGCGCAACGGCGTCACCTACTCGAGCGACGACGTGCCGCATGCCATCGAAAAGGGCGGCGACTTCTCCAACCGGGCCGGTTTGAGCTTGATGGATCCGCTCGGCGGCGTCTTCGAGAACAACATCATTCCGCAGAGCCGTCTGGACCCGATCGGCGCCAAGGTCGCCAATCTCTACCCGGATCCCAACGTCGCAGGCGATATCACGAAGGCTCCCGCGAACAACTTCATCAACAACGCCTCCAACGCTCTCGATCAGAACTTCTTCACCGGTAAGTTTGATCAGAACATGGGCGAAAACGACCGCGTGTCGGTTCGCTTCATGTGGGTGAACGCGCCGGAGAACATCCCGGCGGTGTTCCCCAACGAGTTCGCCGACCCGCGCGCCGGCACGCGCGAAAATCGCCACTGGAACACGACGGTCAACTGGATCCACAATTTCTCGCCGACGGTCATCAACGAGTTCCGCTTCAACTGGGGCGACCGCAAGCACATCAACCGCTCCGCCGCCAGGTTCTCGGGCGCGAACGGCGAATTCGGCATCCAGGGCGTCAATCCGGAGTCGTTCGCCCAGTTCAACGTCAATGGACTCACCAGTCTGGTGCCCGGCAACCAGGAGCGCATCCAGACCCCGATCCGCACCATCGAAGTCGTCGAAAACCAAACTTGGGTGCGCGGCTCGCACCAGATCAAGTACGGCTTCAACTGGCGCTACGGCCGCAACATCGACGATCAAAACAATCAGACCGGCGGTTCATTCAGCTTCGGCAACCGCGCTACGGGCGTCGGCCTTGCGGAATTGCTCCTTGGGCACGTCGGTTCGGCTGCGATCAATGACGCCGATATCCTCGACCGGCGCACCGACTACTACGGCTTCTTCGTCCAAGACGACTGGAAGGCGACCTCGAAGCTCACCCTCAACTTGGGCTTGCGGTACGAGTTCGATACCCCGCTGTGGGATCGCAACAACCGCATGAACGGCTTCGACTGGAACACGATCAACCCCGTCTCGGGTCTGCCGGGCGTGGTGACCTTCGCTGGGCTGGACGGCATGGGCAAATACGCCCACGACACTTACCTCGGCGGGCTCGGGCCGCGGATCGGAATCGCCTACCAGCTCACCCCGAAAACCGTGATTCGCACCGGCTATGCCATCAACTACTATGGCGAATACAACGGCGCCGTGCCCAACGCCTTCGCGCTGGGGTTCAGTACACAGGGCAACTTCAACTCGCCCGACGGCGGCTTCACGCGAGCGTTCGCACTCGAAAACGGCATGCCGCCCACCGAGACCGCCGAGCTCGGACCCGCCTTCGGCTCAGTGGAATTCGGTCAGGCGCCGTTAGTCGCTCCGCAGTACTTGCGCCAGGGGCAACGCAATCCGATGGTTCAACAATGGAACTTCGGCATCCAGCGCCAGTTGTCCAACGACTTCCTGGTGGAAGCCACCTACATGGCCAACGTGGCGCATCGCCTGGGCGGCCCGAACTTCAACTGGAACATGATCCCGTTGGTCGAACGGCCATGGCCCGGCGAAGCAGTCGCAGCAGCTTCGGCTGTTCCCGACCTTCAGCGGCGTCACCCAGCGTTCTCCCGACTGGGGTAACTCGACCTACCACTCGGGCAACCTCAAGATCGAAAAGCGCTACTCGGGCGGGCTGAACATGCTGTTCAACTACACCTGGGCGAAGTACTTGGACGACGTCGAAGGCAACTCCGAGCTCGCCGAGACGCAGGGCAACCGCTACCAGCACTATGAGCTGCGCTATCTCGACAAGTCGTACTCGGGCTCCGACATTCGGCACCGCGTCGCAGCCAGCGTCGTCTACGATTTGCCGTTCGGCGCAGGCCGCAAGTTCGACATCTCGAACGCCGTGGTCGACACGATCATCGGCGGCTGGGGCGTCGGCGTGATCACAGAGTTCCGCACGGGCTCGCCGTACGCGGTGATCGAGAACACCAACACCAGCAACACCTACTCGGCCAGCCAACGTTCCAACGTGCTGGGCGACCCGGTGGAGCAGTCGCAGTGGCGCGACAACGTGAAGGGCGAAACGTTCTTCGACACGTCGCTGTTCGCCGCGCCGGGCACGGGCGCCTTCGGCGACGCGCCGAGCTCGTTCTGCTGCGGTCCGGGCATCGCTAACCTCGATGTCTCGGTCCACAAATGGTTCAGTTTCACTGAGCGCTACCGGCTGCAGTTCCGGGGTGACTTTTACAACTTCCCGAACCACCCGCAGTTCGCCAATCCGGAGGAGCGGCGCGGGCGCGGCGGATTCGGCGCTATCTCGTCGACCTTGAACGGAACCGGAGGGCGCGTTTCACAGCTCTCGCTTCGGCTCGAGTTCTAAGCAGTCAGATTTCTGACCCGTGATATAGGCCGCCGAGGAAGCTCGGCGGCCGTCTTTTTTTGAATGTTACGTCTATCCCTAGCCTGAATTAGGCGCCAAAAATACCTGAGATCGTCGATGCCTGGCGATGGTGGTTCGCCCCTAGCCTAAGCGCATAGATGGCGCGTCAAACGCCGTCATGCCTTCGGGCAGGGGGTAGTCTCGGATGTTCAGTGTCGTTTCGGGGTTTCCGACTCGGGCCGCGTTCTTCTTGCTTGTCGTGCTCGCGTTCGCGGGCTCGCTTGCCGCTCAGGATCAAGGCCGTTTAACCGGCGTGGTCACCGACGACAGCGGCGCGATGATTCCAGGCGCCAATCTGCAACTGACCAACGTCAGCACGGGCGTTACGCTCAACGCGCAGTCAAACGAAAACGGCGCCTATACGTTTCCCTACGTCGCGCCGGGCAGTTACAACCTCAAGGTCGAATACGAAGGCTTCAAAACGGTCAGCCAGAGCGGGCTGACGCTCGAGACCGGCTATACGCGTACGGTCAACATCAAAATGGAAGTCGGACAGCTCACCGAAGTCGTCACCGTCGAAGCCTCCGCGCAGCTGCTCGAATCGGCCACGTCATCGGTCGGCCAGTTCATCGAGCGCCAGACCGTCTTCAATATGCCGGTCCAGAGCCGCCGCAGCGCATCGCTGGTGAAGCTGATGGGCAACATTACCTATCGCTCCGAGGACGGCGGCGAGCAGGTCCCGAAGTTTTCGATGGCGGGCGGACGCTCGCAGAATCAGATGTGGACGCTCGACGGCTCCGTCGTCCAGAACATGTCGATCGGCGTGCAGCAATTGGCGTTGAATCCGCCGGCCGAGTCGCTGCAGGAATTCAAGGCCGAGATGAGCAACTACTCGGCCGAATACGGGCGCGCGGGCGGCGGCTTTATCGTCATGACCACCCGTAGCGGGACGAACGAATTCCACGGCGCGGCGTACGAGTTCTTCCGCAACAACGCCATGGACGCGCGCTCGTTCTTCGCGCCTGAGACAGCCCCCCTGCGCTACAACATCTTCGGCGCTTCGGTCGGCGGCCCGGTCATCAAGAACAAGTCGTTTTTCTTCTTCAATTACGAAGGCTCTCGCCAGCGCAACGGCGTGACCTACTCCTCCGACGACGTTCCCACCATCGCGATGAAGGCGGGCGATTTCTCGAACATCGCCGGCCTGACGCTCAAAGATCCGCAAGGCGGCGTTTTCGCGAACAACATGATCCCGGTGAGCCGCATGGACAGCGTCGGTCGTCAGGTCGCCAACCTCTATCCCGACCCCAACGTGTCGTTTGACGAGACCAAGCAGCCGGCGAACAACTACGTCACCAACGCCTCCAACGCCATCGAGCAGAACTATTACACGGCCAAGTGGGACCACAACTTGTCGGACTCGGACCGCGTCTCGGTGCGCTACGTTTGGGTGGTGGCGCCCGAGAACATCCCCGCGGTGTTCCCGAACGAATTCGCCGACCCACGCGCCGGCATCCGTGAGAACCGCCACTGGAACACGACCGTCAACTGGATTCACAACTTCTCGCCGACCAAGATCAACGAGTTTCGCTTCAACTGGGGCGACCGCAAGCACATCAACCGCTCCGCGGGCCGCTTCTCGGGCAAGAACGGCGAGATCGGCATCCCGGGCGTCAACCCTGAATCCTTCGCGCAGTTCAACGTGAACGGACTGACGGCGCTGTCGCCGGGCAACCAGGAGCGCATCCAGGACCCGATCCGGACGATCGAGTTCGTCGACAACCAGACTTGGATCAAGGGCGATCACCAGATCAAGTTCGGCGTCAACTACCGCTTCGCCGGCAATATCGACGACGCCAACGCCACCACCGGCGGCCAGTTCAACTTCGGCAACCGCGCCACCGGCGTCGGCCTGGCCGAGTTGCTGCTGGGCCACGTCAACGCCGGCAATCTCGCCGACACCGACATTCTCCACACGCGCACGGATTACTACGGGATCTTCGTGCAAGACGATTGGCACGCGTCCTCCAAGCTGACCTTGAACATCGGCCTGCGCTGGGAAGTCGACACGCCGCGCTGGGAGAAGGAAGACAACCGTCAGAGCGGCTTCGACTGGAATGAAATCAATCCCGTCTCGGGTACGCCGGGGATCGTGACGTTCTCGGGTCGCGACGGACTTTCCAAGTACGCGCATGACGTTTACCTCGGCGCTTTCGGCCCGCGCTTCGGCTTTGCCTACCAGGCGAGCCCGACGACGGTGATTCGCGGCGGCTACGGCATCAACTACTACGGCGCCTATGCCGGAGCCGTGCCGAACACCATGGCGTTGGGCTTCAGTTTGAACGGCGCATTCAGCTCGCCCGACGGCGGCCTCACGCAGGCCTTCCAGCTTGCCGACGGCATGCCGGCCATCGAACGCGAGCCGCTGACTTCGGCTTTCGGCGCGGTGCCGTTCGGAGACGCTCCGCGCGTGACCGCGACCTACATCGAACCGAACCACCGCAACGCGATGGCGCAGCAGTGGAACGTCGGGATTCAGAAACAGTTGACCAAGGACTACTTGGTCGAGGTCACCTACATCGCCAACGTCGCGCACCGCCTGGGCGGCCCGAACTTCGACTGGAACCAGATTCCGCTGGTCGACGGCCACGGCCCCGCCAAGCAGGCGCAGACGTTGCGTCTGTTCCCGCAATTCAGCGGCGTGCAGCAGGTCAGCCCGGATTGGGGCAATTCGACTTACCACTCCGGCAACTTCAAGATCGAGAAGCGCTACTCGGGCGGCCTCAACATGCTGTTGAACTACACCTGGGCGAAGTACCTCGACGACGTCGAAGGCAACTCCGAGCTGGCCGGCCTGAACGGCAACGGCTACACGCACTTCCAACTGCGGAACCTCGACAAGTCGTACTCGGGCTCCGACGTGCGGCACCGCCTCGCTGCGAGCGCGGTCTATGAGCTGCCGTTCGGCAAGGGGCGCAAGTTCGACATCTCGAACGGCTTCCTCGACACGCTCGTCGGCGGCTGGGGCGTCGGCATCATCACCGAGTTCCGCACCGGTTCGCCCTACGCGATCCTCGAGAACACGAACACGTTCAACACCTACGCCGCGCAGCGCTCGAACATCTTGGGTGATCCCGAAGAACTCTCCTCCTGGCGCGACAACGTCAAGGGGACGACCTTCTTCGATCCCACCCTGTTCGCCGCGCCGGGCACGGGCAACTACGGCGATTCGCCGCGCAGCGTTTGCTGCGGGCCGGGCCTCGCCAACGTCGATGCGTCGGTGCACAAGTGGTTCAACTTCACCGAGCGCCTGCGGCTGCAATTCCGCGGCGACTTCTTCAACCTGCCCAACCATCCGGCCTTTTCGGTTCCGGCGACCGGGCGGGGTCGCGGCGACTTCGCCACGATCTCGTCGACCTTGCTCGGCACCGGCGGTCGCGTGACGCAGCTTTCGCTAAGACTCGAGTTTTAGGGCTCGCAAGCGTGGCAAAAACAACCAGGCCGCCGACGCATTCGGCGGCCTGCGTTGTTTTCATTTGAGACAATAGATCGGAATGGGTTTTGTGCGAATTTTGGTCGCGGCGACGGTGCTCGTCGCCGGCGCCTTCGCCCAGACATCCGAATACAGCGTCGATCCCAAGTTCGGCGCCCAGCGCCCGATCGACCGTATCCTCGAGCGCGCCGATCCCGAACAAGACAACTGGGTCGGCGAGCGCGATTACGAAGAGATCAACGCCAAGCTCAAGACGATCGCGACCGGGATCAAGGACGGCAGCGGCGGCTTCGAGCCGCTCAAATCCGAGCTCGAGCGCTTCGCCCACGTCAAGCTCGCCGAGTTCAAGATCGTCGGCAGCCGGCGTTCGGACGCCGCGGCGAAAGACGCCCAAATCGACATTAGGCTCGAGCTCGGCGGCGAAACCCGCGACGGCGAGCTGCTGTCTCTGCTCGGTCCGGTGGAGATGCGTTGGACCCGCGACGGCGACGACTGGACATTGGCCGAAACAAAGGTAGGAGAGCTGCGCGAAGTCGAGGCGCCGCGCTTCCAGTTCACCGAGATCACCGAGCAGGTTTTCGGCAAGATTCCGTCCTTCCAGCGGCAGCTCGCCAAAGACACCAACTACTGGCGCGGAGCGCTCGATGCCGCCGTCGGCGTGCAGGTCTACGGGCATCACGGCGTGTCGCTCGGCGATTACAACGGCGACGGCCTCGACGACCTCTACGTCAGCCAGCCCGCAGGCCTGCCCAATCGTCTTTACCGCAACAACGGCGACGGCACGTTCTCGGACGTGAGCAAGGCGGCGGGCCTCGACGTGCTCGACGACACGTCGATGAGCCTGTTCGCGGACCTCGACAACGACGGCGATCAGGACATCATCCTCATCGGCGCCGAGCCGCTGCTGTTCCGCAACGACGGCGGCAAGTTCACCTACGACCCGGCCGCCGGACTGCGTCCCGCGCCTGACAAGGCCGCCATGCTGACCGGCGCCTCACTGGCCGACTACGACAACGACGGCGACCTCGATCTCTACGTCTGCGCTTACGATTTCTGGCAAGCCGGCTCGGACTACGACGCCCCGACTCCGTACTACGACGCGACCAACGGCCCGCCGAACCTGCTGTTCCGCAACAAGGGCGACGGCACGTTCGAGGAGGTCACCGAAGCCGCCGGCCTGATGGAAGGCAACAACCGCTTCAGTTTCGACGCCTCCTGGGCCGACTACGACAACGACGGCGATCCCGACCTCTATGTCGCCAACGATTTCGGGCGCAACAACCTGTACCGCAACAACGGCGACGGCACATTCCGCGAAGCCTCGAAGGAAGCGGGCCTGGAAGACTTGGCGGCGGGGATGTCGGCTTCGTGGGGCGACTACGACAATGACGGAGATTTAGATCTCTACGTCTCGAACATGTGGTCGTCGGCGGGCCAGCGCATCACGTTCAACTCGCAGTTCGAGAACGTTGCCGGCTCGGCCGAGGTGCGCGAGAAGTTTCAGCGCCAAGCGCGCGGCAACTCCCTGTTTCGCAACAACGGCGACGGCACGTTCAGCGACATCAGCGAAGAGGCCGGCGTGACGATGGGACGCTGGGCCTGGGCGTCCGAGCTGGTCGATCTCGACAACGACGGGCAACTCGACATCTTCGTTCAGAACGGGTACATCACAGGCGACCGCCTGGACGACCTTTGAAGTTTCTTCTGGCGACAGGTCGTGTCGCAAAGCCCCCAACACCAAAGCGGATCGAAAACCTACCAGGACGCCTGGCGGGCGATCAACATCCTGATCCGCTCCGACGGCTCTTGGAGCGGCCGCGAGCGCAACGTCTGCTACCGCAACGCGGGCGACGGCAAGTTTGTCGACGTTTCTTTCGTAAGCGGGCTCGACCTGGATACGGACGGCCGCTCGTTCGTGCCGATCGATCTCGACAACGACGGCGACCTCGACCTGATTCTGAAAAACCGCACGGGGACGCAACTGCGCGCCTTCCGCAACGACGCCCCGGCGGGCAAGCTCTTGACGGTCGAGCTGAGCGGCAAGCCGGACAGCGGCGTCGGCGCGCGAGTCACTCTCGAGACCGACCGCCGCAGGATGATCCGCGAGGTCGCTTCGAAGTCGGGGTACCTTTCGCAGGCGAGCCGCCTGGCGCGATTCGGCGTAGTCGAAGGCGAAACGCCTCGGATGATCACCGTGCGTTGGCGCTCGGGTTCGGAGCAGCGCTTCGAAGACCCGCCCGCCCAAGGCGAGATGCGGATCGTCGAGGGCGAACAGACGTGGTCCGCGCCGCGCCGCGAGGCCTGGGAAGGCCCGCGCAAGAGCGAACCCGCGGACTCGCTCACCGAGACGGCCGGCGCTTGGCTCGCCGAGCCCATCCCGGCGCCGGAGTTCAGCCTCGCGACGGACAATGGCGCGTGGAGCCTTGCCGAGCACAAGGGCTCGAAGATCCTGGTCAACTTCTGGGCGACCTGGTGTCCGCCCTGCCGCAAGGAGCTGGCCGACTTCCGCGACCGCGCGAGCGATCTCGAGAAGGCCGGCGTCAAGCTGGCGGCGATCTCCGTCGACGACCCGGCCGACCGCGAGAAGGTGCGCAAGTTCGCCGCCGACCAGAAGCTCTCGTTCCCGGTATTGTTCGCGAACGACGCCACGGTCAACGCATACACCGTGCTCAACGAGCGGCTCTTCGACCGCCGCCTGAACCTAGCCATCCCGACCAGCTTCCTGGTGGACGAGCAGGGCCGCATCGTCAAGACCTATCGCGGCGAGACCGCGGCCCAAGACGTTGTGGCCGACGCCGAGGCCGGCGCCGGCTCGGCCATTCCATTCGAGGGCCGGTGGGTCCGCTCCGGTCCGCGTCGCGACTTCGTCGAGCTCGCCACCGCTTTCGCCGAGCGCCGTCTCGTGCAGCCGGCGCGGGCTTTGTTCGAATACGCCTTGGCGCGCGGGGTCGAGACGCCCGAGCTATTCAACAATCTCGCCGGCTTGCTCAGTCTCCAGGGCGACTATAAAGACGCCGCGGACTACCTGCGCAAGTCGCTGACTCTGTCGCCGAACCAGCCGAACGCCAAGGTCAACCTGGCCTCGGCGCTGATCGAGCTGGGCTCGGCGGATCAAGCCGCGCCGCTGCTTTCAGCGGCTCTGGCGGCGCAACCCGACGACCCACAGGCGCTGGCCGTTCTCGCCGCCATCCGCGCGGCGCAAAACGACGTCGCCGAGGCCGAGCGGCTTTACTCGCGCGCCATCGAGCAGCAGCCTGATAATCCCGATCTGCATGAGAGCCTAGCGGGCCTCTACGCCTCGACCGATCGTTTTCAGCAAGCGATCGATTCGTATGAGAAGGCGCGCACCCTTGGGTCGAATTCGGCGTTGATCAATTCGAACCTCGGCGTGCTCTATATGCAGCGCGGCATGCCCGCCAACGCGCTGCTGGCCTTTCAGCGCGCCGTCTCGGCCGAACCAGGCGACTACGGCGCCAACCTCAACCTGGCGCTCTACTACCTCAACGCCGGCGACGCCGAAAAAGCTCGCCAATACGCCGAAAAGGCTCGCTCCATCGACCCCGAGCGTACCGAAGCGAACCAAGTCTTCGAGCAGCTCGAGTAGACCCTCGAGCCGTGACCGGTCAGGATGCCGTTTCTCATCACGATCCTCGGTTGCTCGAAAAGACCCCTCCCGTACGAGTCTGTGTGAAAACGCGGGCGCGACCTCGTCCGGAGGACGAAGCAATTGATACCCCGGGTGGAGCGTACGAACGCGTAAACCTCCAAGAGAATCTTTCCAATACTTTCCGTCCAGTGGATCCCCGCATCCCTCTGGACGAGCGTCGTACCGCCTCGCGGTTGTTACTGTGGAGCGGCCAAAGGCTGCGCTAAGAAGCCAAGGCGTTCCTGCAGTACTGCACACACTTCTTGACTTCGGCGACCGGGTCGGAGCCGTCGGGCACGGCGTACTCCAGCTCGATTGTGGCGGGCATCTTCCAGCCGTTTTTTTGTACCGTCTGGAGAATCTCTTTGATAGGAGTGTCGCCTTGGCCCCAAGGCAGGTTGCCTGCGCCGTGTGCGGGCGTTTGGCGATCTTTCAAGTGAAAGCTCGCCACCCGGCTATGGTGTCTTTGAAGGAACTCCATCGGAGAGCCGCCCACGCTGCCGGCCGCTACGTAATGGCCGAGATCGACGTTGGCCATATTGCCCGGCGAGAGCTCGAACGCGCGGTCGAAGCAGGTCATCGTGCCCTGCGTATGCGTGTGATAGGCCGCGTAAATCTTGCGCCGCATCGCCGTGTCGCCGATGCGCTTGAGCTGCGTGTCGTCGGTCGGCAACTCCAGCGTCGTGTGCGTGCAACCCAACGCCTCGGCCGTGTTGAACACGTACTCGAGCTCTTCGTCGGACATGTCGGGCCTCATGATCTTGACTGCGTAGATGCTCACGCCGGCGTCGTTGTACATCTTGCGCAGGGCCTTGTACTTGTCCATCGAGACGGACAGACGCCAATTCTTCAGGGCTTGGCGGGCGGCTTCGATTTCCGCCCGTTGCTCCGGCGTGAGGTCGCGGCCGCGTGGGGGGCCGCCGCGGGGCTGTGCGGGTCTTCCCGCGTAACTCTCCGCCGGGTCGCCCATCAACTCGATCGCACTGATGCCCGAATCGACGACATACTTCAACGTCGCCTCCGCACTCTGGTCGGGCAGGCTGCGATAGCTGTAGGTGATGGCGCCGATTTGTACGCCGTCGATCAGTGAATTCGGCGCCGCGCTCAGCGGACGAGGCTTGAGCAGTTGACCCGCCGCGGCGCCGGCGAGGGTCAGTTTCCCAAAATTTCTTCTCGAATAGTTCACGGTCGCGAGTCCTCCGACGGGCAGACGTTCAGCCCCAGCATTATAGGACTCAGCGCCGGCTCGAGCGCGTCATAGCGCGACATAGACCGTGTCGAAGCAAACCAAAGCCTTGGACCAACTGCGGTGGGCCGCCCACGCAGCGAAGTACAATCGGCGAAGGCTACGATGACCCGACGACAGTTCCTCGAAAGCTCCGCCCTCGGCGCCGGTGCGCTCAGCGCGGCCTGCTCCTCCCCGACTGCTCCTTCCACGCCCGAAGAAAAGGTCCCCAACATCGTCCTGCTCATGGGCGACGATCACGCCTGGGACGAGACCGCCTATAACGGGCATCCCTACCTGAAAACGCCGGTCCTCGACGACATGGCCGCCTCCGGCTTGCGCTTCGACCGCTTCTATTCCGCCTCGCCTGTGTGCTCGCCGACGCGGGGCAGCGTCCTCACCGGACGCCATCCGAACCGCTACGGAACCTTCAGCGCCAACTGGTCCATCCGTCCCGAAGAGATCACCATCGCCGAATCTGCTCGGCGACGCCGGCTATGTCTGCGGCCACTTCGGCAAGTGGCATGTCGGTCCGGTCAAGCAAGGTTCGCCGACCAACCCGGGCGCGATGGGATTCGACGAGTGGCTCTCGCACGACAATTTTTTCGAGCTCAATCCGGTGCTCTCGCACAACGGCGGGCCGCCCGAGAAATTCGAGGGCGAAAGCTCGGAGGTCGTCGTCGACGCGGCCATCCGTTTCATCGACGACGCTGACAAGGCCGGCCGCCCGTATCTCGCCGTTGTCTGGTTCGGCTCGCCCCATGAGCCCTACAGCGGACTCGACAAGGATCTCGCGCTCTACGACGACGTGCCCGCGAAGTTCAACGACCGCAGCGTCCGGCTCACCAGCAACGAAACCGGCGGGACGGTCGAGCGGCCCCTAGGCGACGTTCTCCGCGAACGCTACGCCGAGATCACCGCCATGGACCGCGCCATCGGCAAGCTGCGCTCGCACCTCGCCGAGCAAGGAGGCGGGCAAAACACGATCTTGTGGTACGTCGGCGACAACGGCATCCCCGCCAGCGGCCGCGCCACGACGCCTTTTCGCGGACAGAAGGGCGACGTGTATGAAGGCGGCATTCGCGTCCCCGGCGTTCTCGAATGGCCCAAACGCATCGCTCAGCACCGCGCCACGGCCGTCAACTGCGTTACCAGCGACATGCTCCCGACCCTGTGCGACATCGTCGGCGTCGCGGCGCCCGAACGCCCGCTCGACGGCATCAGCCTCGAGCCGCTCATCGCGGGCGACATGACCGAGCGCGCCACGCCGATCTGCTTCTGGAACTTCGAAACCCGCCGCGAGGCCCAAGCCAACCTCGAGCCCTACATCGATCCCAAGCTCCAAGAGGGCACGACTCCGCTCGTGAAGCTCATGAACGGCAAAGCGACGCGAAGCTTCGTCAACTACCGCCATCCCAAGATCACCGAAGACGACTACTCCGGCGACCGCGCCATCCTCGACAACCGCTACAAGCTCGTCATCACCGACGAGACTGAGGAACTTTTCGACATCCGCGCCGACCAGGCCGAAAAGAAGAATCTCATCGCCTCCAAGCCCGAAATCGCCGCAGATCTCGAGAAGCGACTGCGGGCTTGGCAGCAGTCCGTCCTCGAAAGTTTGACCGGCGCCGACTACAGCTAACGTTGCGAGCCGCCATTGAAACCGCTTGAAGTTCGCGTCGAATGCTACAGCGGCTCGCGCGCCGACGAGCGGCCGCTGCGCTACGCCCTAGGCGACCGCAGCGTCGAGATCGTCGAGATCCTGGGCCAATCGCGGGAGCCGGACGCTGACGTCTTCGACATCCGAGACGCAGACGGCCTTGAGCTCCGGCTGCGGCGAGACCTGGCTTCCGATAGCTGGACTCTCGATTCAAATTAGCCCGGGGGCGAGCCGCCTCACCCGGGCAGGCTGACACGCCGCTTGGCGACGCGAATCGCGGCCTCGCCGGCTGGAACCCGCACCCGGATCGGCTCGACCAGGCCGGGGCCGCGGTGCCAATTTCGCAAGCGGTCGACGAGCAAGGTGTTGAGCTCCTGGCCTTTGCTCATCACCGCGACGCCGTTGCGCGCTTGCACGTCCTGGTCGAGGATCATGAAGCTGCGCAGCTGCCTGACCTCGACCGCGCAGACCCTTTCGCCGCGCTTCGCGCCCCCGTACGAACGCAGCGCTTCCAAGACCCGCTCGTCGTATTCGCCCAGCGCCTCCAGCCGCCCGACGGCCGTCCTGACGCGCATCCCCGGCGCGATGAGGCGATCCGCCGCCAGCGCGACGCGCAACATCTCCGCGCCCAGGCGTTGTTCCGGGTCGGCGACGGCGTTCGGGTCACTTTGTCCGCCGACAAACGCCGCTACCCGGCTCAACGGCGGGATCCGGGCCAACAGCTCCCTGCCGACCTCCGGGTGGTCGTCCAACATTTGCTGCTCTTGCTCCGAGATGGGTTGGCCGGCGTAGGCCCTCTCGAGGGTATCCGGCGGCAGGGTCACGCACCCGATGTGCGACAACGTTGCGGCCGCCTCATACTGCCAATGATCTTCGAGACCGAGATGCTCCGCCATGTGCGCCACGAACGCCCTGATGCGATCCGAACGGTTGAACGCTTCCGGAGCAGCCAACCGGAGGACGTCCGCCAACACCGTGACGGTTCCGGTTAAAGTGTCCTCGAGCAATTGACGCTCGGCCGTGATGCGCCGATGCTCCTCGACGGCCGCCTGGAGCGACTCGATCAGCGTTTCCGGAGGACAGGGCTTTGACATGCAGCGGTAGACGTTCCCTGCGTTGATCGCCGCTATCACTGCGCTGAGGTCGGCCTGGCCCGTCAGCGCCACGCGGACGGTCTCGGGCGCCAGCTCACGCGCCTTCGCCAGGAACTCAGGCCCGCACATGTCACGCAGCCGCAAGTCGGCGACGACCGCCTCGAAGGGGCCTTCGCTATCAAGCGCTTCGAGGCCCTTCTCGCCCGTTGCGGCGGCGGTCACGTCGAACGCGCCGAACAGAACATTCTCCAGCTCGCCGAGCGCTTGCGCTTCGTCGACACAAAGAATCCGCGGCGCCTCTTCCGTCTCCGGTTGCGTCTCGTTGGCTTCCGGCGTCAGCTCTACGTCGCCTAGTTCTGAACGCCATTCGCGGCTGTCCGGTCCTAACGTCGTCACACCCTAGAGCCTCATCGACCGTCCGTTAACCGACCGTTAGTCAGGGTCCTTCTTGCACTCCCCAGTCGAACTTTCCATAATCATGTATGGTCCAGGACCCCTTACCGGAGGCGCTGACGTTCGACGACGTCTTGCTCCTTCCGGCCTACAGTTCGGTCGTCCCCGCCGAGGCCGATACTCGCACGATTCTCACCCGCAAGATCGGGCTCAATATCCCTGTCGTCAGCGCCGCCATGGACACGGTCACCGAGTCCCGGCTCGCCATCGCGCTGGCCCGACAGGGCGGATTGGGATTCATCCACCGCAACATGAGCATCCCGCGGCAGGCCGAGGCCGTCGACCGCGTGAAACGTTCAGAAAGCGGAATGATCGTCGACCCGATCACCATCTCGCAGCACCAGAAGATTCAGGACGCGCTCGAGCTGATGGAGAGCTACCGCATCTCCGGCGTACCCGTCACCGAAGACGGCAAGCTCGTCGGCATCCTCACCAACCGTGATCTGCGTTTCGAGACCAACTTCGACCAGCCCATCTACGCGGTCATGACCAAGGACAACCTGGTCACCGTCGCCGTCGGCACAACGCTCGAAGACGCCGAGCAGATCCTTCACAAGCACCGCATCGAGAAGCTCCCGGTGGTCGACAGCGCCGGCGTCTTGAAAGGCCTCATCACAGTCAAGGACATTCAGAAGAAGCGTGACTATCCGCACGCCGCCAAGGATGAGCAAGGACGCCTGCTCGTGGGCGCCGCAGTCGGCGTGACGGGCGACTACCTCGAACGCGCTCAGGAGCTCTACAAGGCCAAGGTCGACGTCATCGGCGTCGACACCGCCCACGGCCATTCCTCGCGCGTCTTCGACGCACTCAAGAAGCTGCGCGCCGTATTGCCCGACGTTCAGATCGTCGCCGGCAACGTCGCCACCGCCGACGCCACGCGCGACCTGATCAAGCTCGGCGTCGATGCCGTCAAGGTCGGCATCGGCCCCGGCTCGATCTGCACGACTCGCATCGTGTCCGGCGCCGGCGTGCCGCAAATCTCAGCCGTAGCGGAGTGCGCCGCCGCCGCCAAAGACAGCGGCACGCCGATTATTTCCGACGGCGGCATCAAGTTCTCCGGCGACATCACCAAAGCGATGGCCGCCGGCGCGCATGTGGTGATGATCGGAAGCCTGCTCGCCGGAACCGAAGAGAGCCCGGGCGAACGCGTGCTCTATCAAGGCCGAACCTACAAGACCTACCGCGGCATGGGCTCGATGGGCGCGATGACGGAGGGCTCAGGCAGCGGCGCCGAGCGCTATGGACAAGCGCACGTCACCGACAGCGGCAAACTCGTCCCGGAGGGCATCGAAGGCCGCGTCCCGTATAAGGGACTGCTCGCCGACGTCATCCATCAACTCGTCGGCGGCCTCCGCGCCGGAATGGGCTACTGCGGCTCCCGCAACATCACCGAGCTGCGGGAGAATACGCGCTTCGTTAAGATTTCGCCCGCCGGCCTGCGCGAGGCGCACGTCCACGATGTGATGATTTCCAAGGAAGCGCCGAACTACCAGGTCGAGCGCTAGGCGCTCTATTCTTTGGCGTCGTCGCGGCCGGCCGCGCGCCGCGCGTCGTTGCGGTCGTAGGGCCGGCAGACGAACTGCAAACCTAGCAGCATCTTCTCGCCCGTGCGGCGGCGATAGCGAATCGCCGCCATGCATTCCATCGCTTCGCCGCGCAGCTTGACCATCACTTCTCGGGGCACGGCGTTTTCAATCTCGACACAAGCGCCCAGCTCCGAGATGTCCAGCACGCGAACGGGCGAGCCCGCGGGACGGATTCCTTCCGTCCACGACAGCCAGCCCGTCCCCTCCGCCTTCACGCGGCTCATGCGGCGACGTTCGTTGTCCAGGTAGAGAAAGCCCGTCTTCCAGCGGTCCATGCGGATGTGGCGGCTGTAGCGCACGACCGCCTTGCGCATGCCTTCTTCGATTCCGTCAAGCCAGACCGACTGGTTCACAGGGAACTGCCGGTCGGTGTAGAGGCCCGCTCCCTTCGACGTCGAGTCTCTGAGCCGCGCCGGTTCGGTGTGCACCTGCTCGTCCTCATCGATCCACAGGATGCGGACTTCTCCGTGATCGGCCAGCCGCATCTCGCCGCGGCGCTCCCTGCCCATCACTTCGCGAGGCGGCAGCCGGTTCGCGGTCTGCTCCCGAACTCCCTCGAGCGCTCGATCGAGATGATCGTGCATCACACTCAATAATCGAGGGTTAGCTTTTCCGCCGGCAATAGGGCGTTCGCCTGAACAATGACGGAATCCCGCCCCGCGGTCAGTGCAGCTCGCGCACCCAGATGTTGCGGAACCGCATGGCGGTCTTCTTGACGTCCGGGTGAATGTGATCTTGCAGCATGATCGGCCCCGGGTCGCATACGCCGCCCGGCAGCCCTCCCGGCGTGGGGCCTTGCATTTGGAAGTGGTCCTGCACCAGCACGCCGTTGTGCAGCACGGTCACCGTCCCCGGCGCCTTCACCGCGCCGGCGGCGCACTCGGGGGCGTGGAAGATGATGTCGTAGCTCTGCCACTGCTCCGGCGGCCGGCTGGCGTTCACCGCCGGCGCTGACTGCTTGTAGATCGCGCCCGCCGAACCGTCGGCGTACGTCGGATTGTTGTACGAGTCCAGCACTTGCAGCTCGTAGCGCCCTTGGATGTAGACGCCCGAATTGCCGCGCGCCTGGCCCTTGGCGTCCGCCTGCAGCGGCGTGGCGAACTCGACGTGGATCTGAGCCGAGCCGAACTTGCGCTTCGTCACGATATTGCCGCTTCCGGTGTTGCAGACCATCGCGCCGCTTTCGACGTTCCATTTCGCGGGAGAGCCGTCTTGCTGCGTCCATTCGGACAGATTGGCGCCGCCGAAGAGCACGATCGCGTCCGAGGGGGCCTTGCCCGGTCCTCCCGGATCGACGACGGGCGGCTGCGGCAGGTCCGCGGCGGCCGCGCAGGCGATGCTCAGGGCTGTCAGCAAGAAGATTCGGAATGACGAGGAGGCGGACATCACCTCGCGATATTACCAACTGCGGCCGGCTCCGCCAACACGCGGGCGGCGGCCTTTTGATACCTTGGTCGCGATGAAGCCCGCGCTCCTTGTCTTGTCTCTCACGCTGCTCGCCGTCGGCTGCGGCCCGGCTCCGGAAGCTCCTGAATCCAGAGAGACTTCGGCGTCCCCGGCAAAGACCGAACGGCGCATCCTGCAACCGGAAGCCTTTCCGGCAGGGGCGCCTTACTCGCCCGGCGTCCTCGCTGACCAGACCTTGTATATCGCGGGCCAAATCGGCGTCGACCTCGAGACCGGCAAGCAGCCCGAGAGCATCGAGGATCAGACCCGCGCCGCGATGACCCGCGTCGGCGCCGTGCTCGAATCGGCGGGGCTCACCTTCTCGCACCTGGTGAGCTGTCACGTTCAACTCGCCGACATGGACGACTACCAGGCGATGAACGCCGTCTACGCGAGCTTCTACGAGGAAGGGAAGTACCCCGCCCGGACAACGCTCGAGATGCCGTCGCTGGTCGGCGGCGCGGAAATCGAAATCAGTTGCATCGCCTACGCCGACAGGGCAAACATCAAGGTCGTGCGACCCGATCCGGCCGTCATCCCCGCCGCGATGGGACCCTATTCACCGGCGGTGATGGCGGGCGACACGCTCTACCTATCGGGGCAGGGCGGGCGAGACCCCAAGACGGGGAACCTCCCCGCAGCCGCCGAGCCGCAAGCCGCCCTCACGCTGCAAACGATCAACGAGATCCTCAAGGCCGGCGGGATGACCTATGAAAACGTCGTGACCGCAAACGTCTACTACCCCAACACGGCGGATCTGGCGGAGATTGACAAGCCCATGGCCGCCTCCTTCGCCGCCGGCGCGGCGCCCGCGCGCACGGCTGTTCAACTCTCGCGCTTGCCCGGAGACATCCGGGTCGAGATCACCTTCCAAGCCGCGGCGGATCGCTATTCGATCACCCGCTTGTTCATGCCCGGCGAAGAGCCCGGCTCGCTGACGACGCCGGCGGTTCTGGCGGGCGACACGCTCTACGTCCCGGCCGTTTCCGCCGCGGACGCCGGCGCCGACTTCGACGCCCAGTTCAACGCGGTCCTGGAAAGAATCCAAGCGCGCCTCTCGCTCGCCGACATGACCCTCGCCAACGCCGTCAACGCCAATGTCTACCTCAGCGATGTCTCCGATTTCGACGCCATGAATAAGATTTTTCGCGAGCGCTTTCCCCAAAGCCCGCCCGCGCGGACCACTGTGGGAGTCAGCGGCGACGCGAAGATCGCCGTGGCCGTCATCGCCGTGCGCTGAGGCGTTCGGAAGCCGTCGCGGCTGACCTTGCGCGGCTGTCGTCGCCGGGTCTGCATATGCGCTAATAGATAAAGCATGCTTGGGCGGCTTTGTTTTGGTGCGCTGCTGGCGGTTGGGCTGCTGCCGGGCCACGACATGGTCCACGAAGCGGCAGCCGGGCCCTACCGCCTCAACGTCTACCTGAACCCGCATGCGCGCCAGTCTAACTTCGTCGAGATTCTCGCCCGCTCGGAGTCCGCGGGAGTCCTGGAACTGCGATTCGCCCTAACCGGCGTCGACGCGACCGATTTCAAATCGCCGTACTCGAGCGTGACGGTGCGGCCTGTCGCGGGCGATCCCAACCTTTTCCGCGCTTCGCTGCCCTTGCCGCCGCTGGCCTTTTGGCGGCTGCACGTCGAAGCGCGCGGGCTCGACGGCGAGGGTCGCATGTCGATCCCGGTTGCGGCGGCCGCGCCCGCCGTTGGGCTCACGCCTGACGCCGCCAACATCGTGAGCGTCCTGTTGTGGGCGACGCTCGCAGCGGCGCTCGTCTTGCTCTGGCGGCTGTTTCGAGGCCGCGGCAAGCCGGCGACGCGGCTCGCCGTCGCCGCCGCACTCACATCGCCGCTGCTGCTGATGGCCTTGTCTCGAGACTGGGTCGCCTCGGCGGTCTACTATCCGCCGATCTACCAACGCCTGTATCAGCCCCTCGAATTGCGCTTCGATACGAACCGGGAAGGCGTCCTGAGCCTGGAGTTGCACGACCCGGGCCTCCTCAAATTTCGCCGCCTCGACGACCTCGTCCTCGACCACGGCCATCCGATGCACCTGTACGCCCTGGCGCTGCCGGGGCTCGACCGCGTGTATCATCTGCACCCTGAGCAAGTAGGCCCGGGACTGTTCGAGAAAAAGCTGCCGTCAATGCCGGCGGGCCGCTATTTCGTTGTGACCGATATCGTGCACGAGTCGGGCCTGTGGGAGGCGCCGCGCGGCGAGTGGAATCTCGATTCAGCGATCGACGACAGCCCCTTCCAAGGCGACGACAGCGGCGGCGCGGGTCACCCTATCTCAGACGCCCGTTACGGCGACGATGCGTTCGACCTTCCCGACGGCTACCGCATGGTGTGGCTGCGCCCCGAACGCCCGCTGCGTTCGAACGATCCGCTCCGGCTGCAGTTCAAGCTGGAAACCTCGGCCGGCGAGCCCGCCGCCGACGTCGAGCTCTATATGGGCATGATGGGGCACGCCGCCATTGTTCGGCACGATCTCGAGGTCTTCTCGCACGTGCATCCCAGCGGCTCGATCGCCATGGCTTCGCTCGACGCCTTCGACCGCGGCTCCGGCATGGGTCAGCACGAAGGCCATCATATGGCGGCGTTCCCGGCTGCGGTGACCTTTCCGTATGTTTTCCCGGAGCCGGGACGCTACAGGCTGATCGTGCAGACTCAAGCGCGGCGGCCGGGTCGAGACGGGCTTCTTCGACGCGGAAGTCGGAGGCGCGCAGTAAGCGCCTCGTCGCTGAGCGGATGATCCTAGTCGCTGAGCGGATGAACCGACACTTCGCGGAACCACACGGTCGAGCCCTCGTTGTGGTTTTGCAGGCCGATGTAACCGGAGTCGGGCCGCGGTCCGCGCTGCGGCTCGTAGTACTTCGTCCGCTCGGGAACCGGTTGATCGCCCTGGAACGTGTTGACCGCCTTGCCGTTGACGCTGACCGTCGTCGTCTGGCCCTTGATGGCGATCTCGAGAGTGTTCCAGCCGTCCTCGGCTGCAGGAAACTCGTCAGCCTTCGAGAGCGAATAGATCGCGCCGGTGCGATGGAACTCGTCGCCTGCATCGTCGATCTGGACTTCGTAACCCTTGTGCACGGCGTACCACGGGTCTTGCGGCGGCTCGGGCGAGCGAATGAAGACGCCGGAGTTGGAATCCGGCTTCTCGGATTTGTAGACGACGCGCAGCACGGCGTCGCCGATCGGCTTGCCGTCATAGACCAGCAAGCCCATGCCGCCCTCGGTCTTGAGCACGCCGTCTTCGACCACAAAATCGCCCGGCCCGACATGACGCCAGCCGGTCATGTCCTTGCCGTTGAAGAGCTGTTCGCCGGGGTCTTCGGCCGCTCCGCAACCGGCGAGCAATACCAGAATCGCTGTGAGGATCGAAAGCTTCATCGCTGCGCACCAGAATAGCCAATCCGCCGGACATATGCTCGAATGAGCATTTGGAGATCACCAAGCTTTCCGCCGTAGAAATCGCCGCGGGCGTGCGGGACAAGCGCTTCACGGCGGTAGAGGTCGTCACAGCGCATCTGTCGCAAATCGAACGGCTCAACCCCGCTCTCAACGCCATCGTCGACCTGCAAGCCGAGCGCGCCCTCGAAGCAGGCGCGGCCGTCGACGCCAAGGTCGAGCGAGGCGCAGCCCTCGGCCGCCTGGCCGGCGTGCCGCTGACGATCAAGAGCTCGATCGATGTCGCCGGCTTGCGCTGCGAGTGCGGCTCGCGCTTTCTCGCCGGACGCAAGGCGCGCGCCAACGCGCCGCTCGTCGACCGCTTGATGGCGGAGGACGCCGTCATTCTCGGCGTCACCAACACGCCCGATCTGCTGATGGCCTACGAGACGGACAACCATCTCTACGGCCGCACCAGTCATCCGCTCAATCCGAGCTTCACGGCCGGCGGCTCGAGCGGCGGAGAAGCGGCCGCGATCGCTTCGGGAATGTCCGCCGGCGGTTTCGGCTCCGACGGCGGCGGGTCCGTGCGAGTCCCGGCGCACTTCTGCGGCCTGTTCGGAATCAAACCGACGCCCGGCGTGATCCCGCGCACGGGCCATTTCCCCGCCTGCGTCGGCCCCGGCGGCTTCATGGGCTTGATCGGCCCCATGGCGCGGACCGCCGCCGACCTCGCCTTGCTGTTCGATGTGACCGCCGGGCCCGACCCCGGCGACGCCTTCTCCATTCCAAGGCTCGCGCCCGCCGCCGCGGAGGCCAAGCTGCGAGACACGCGCATCGGCTATTTCACCGACGACGGCGTCTCCGCGGTCACCGCGGAAACCGCCGCCTCCGTCGAAACCGCGGCCGAGCGCCTGCGGCGTGACGGCTTCGATGTGCGTCCCATCGAGTGGAACTTCATGGGCGGCGCGATCGACTGCTGGTGGACGCTGTTCGGCGTCGCCGCGCGCACGCTCATCGAGCCGATGGTGAAAGGGCGGGAAAGCGACATTCATCCGCTTTCGCGTCTCTTGCTCGGAAGCGACGAAGAAGTGCGCGCGATGAACTATCCGAAATTCCTCGACGCCTGGATCGACCGCGACCGCTACGCCATCAAGCTCGCCGAGCGCATGCAGGAATTCCCCTTACTGCTTTGTCCGGTCGCCTCGACAGGCGCCTTCGAACACGGCCGCCGCGAGTGGAACATCGCCGGTTCCGTCGTGCGGTACCCGCGGACTTTCTCCTACTCGCAAGTCTTCAACATGACCGGCAATCCGGCGGCCGCCGTTCCGTTTACGCGCGGCTCCGACGGCATGCCGCTGGGCGTTCAAGTGGTTGGCGGACGATATGAAGACGCTCTCGTGCTGGCGTTAGCCAAGCGTTTGGAACAGCCGGAAGCGCTTCTGTAGCCGCCGTTGCGCCATCGCGCATAAAGTGTCGCTCGAAGCGTTCCGATCACGCGCGGAGGTGGGTTACGATAGGTGCGTAGGAATTCGATGAACGCCGTATCCGGACCGATCCCCATCACCGAACAAGAAAACGAGGAAGGCCTAAGGGCGCTCGAGCGGCTCGAAACGCAGATCTTGACGATGGTCGACCGCCTGCGCGAAGAGCAGCGCGAGCGCCAAGCCGCCGAGCGTCAAATCAGCGTGTTGCGCAAGGAGCTGGCCGAAAAGGACGCTCTGCTCGAAGCGGTGCGGAACGGGCGCACCAAGATCGAGTCGTCCCAGAAAGCCGTCAAGGAGCGCATTCTCGCCTTGATCGAAAAGGTCGAGGCCTTGGAAGCGGAGTAGTCAACTAGAAGCGCCCGACGGGAGCAGCATGCGAACTACACAGGGCACGCCGGTTCATATTTTCGGCCAAGTCTATCGCCTCAAAAGCGATGAGGACCCGGATCGCGTCAAGCGTCTCGCCGAGCTTGTCGACCGCAAGATGAACACGATCGCCGATCGCGGCGGTTCGGCTGATAACTACCGCGTCGCCGTGCTGGCCGCTCTGGAGCTGGCCGAGGAGCTTACACGCCAACGGGAGCTAAAGCTCGAAATGCAGCGCCGCGTCGAATCCACCACGGCCAGCCTCGAAGCCATTCTGAGCGCCGAAGCGGCGGACGACGAGTCAAGCGAGGTCGAGCTTAGCCCCGCCGCCGACTGACCTCGCGGCGATTCGGCATGACTCCCCAAGGCTGGTTCAGCGTCGCTGTGGTCGCGGCGATCGTCCTCGTCCTGGCCTTCGATCTGGCGGCGGTGGAAGTGGCGATGCTCGCCGGCCTCGCCGCTTTGGTGTTGGGCGGCGCCGTCGATCTTACCCCGGCGCTGTCGGGCTTTTCGCATCCGGCAGTGGTGATGATCGCCGCGCTGTTCGTCGTTGCGTCCGGCCTCACGGAAACAGGCGTCACGCAGCAGCTCGCCCAACGCATGCTGGGCCGGCCCAGCGGCGTCGCCTCCGCGCAGCTCCGCTTGATGGGCCCGGTGGCGCTGCTCTCGGCTTTCATGAACAATACACCGATCGTGGCGATGTACTTGCCGATCGTGCACGATTGGGCGCGCAAGACGCGCATCAGCCCCTCGAAGCTCTACATGCCGCTCAGCTTCGCCGCCATCTTGGGCGGACGGCTCACGTTGATCGGCAGCTCGTCCAACCTGCTGTTGATGGGCTTGTTCATGGAGTGGAGCAAGACGCAGCCCGGCGTCACGCCGCTCTCGTCCGCCGAGCGCTTTTGGGGACCGGCGTATCTTGGGCTACCCGCCGCCGTCGGGGGCATCCTCTACGTGGTCGCCGCTTCGCGCTGGTTGCTTCCCGAACGCAAGACCGCGCTGCAAAACGAGCTCGACGCCCGCCGCTACACGGTCGAAATGGAAGTGCGGCCCGATTCCTCGATCGTCGGCAAGAGCATCGAAGCCGCCGGACTGCGGCGTCTGCCGGGGCTGTATCTGGCGCAAATCGAGCGCGGCGAGCAATCGATTCCCGCGCCGTCTCCGGACTGGATCATCCGCGCCGGCGACGTGCTTTCGTTCGCCGGAATCCTCGAGTCGGTCGTCGACTTGCGAAGAATCCGCGGGCTGGTGCCGGCGACCGACCAAGTCTCCAAGATTCGCCTGGGCGACCAAGACCGCGGCCTGGTCGAAGCGGTGGTGTCGCACAACTCGCCGCTGGTCGGCCGCACGGTCCGCGAGGCTCGCTTTCGCACCACTTACAACGCCGCGATCATCGCGGTCCATCGCAACGGCGAGCAGGTGCGCGCCAAGGTCGGCGACATCACGCTGCGCGCCGGCGACACGCTGTTGCTTGAAACGCACCGCGGCTTCGTCAGCGGCTATCGCAATAGCGACGATTTCTACCTCGTTTCCGACGTGCCGGGCTCGGCGCCGGTGCGCCACGAGCGCGGCCCTGTGGCCGTGTTGATCTTCGTGGCGCTGGTCGCGGCTCTGGCGTTTTCAGAGATCCCGCCGGCCATCGCCGCTCTGGTCGCCGCGCTGGCCATGGTCGTGACGCGCTGCGTTACAGCCGGCGTCGCTCGCACGAGCGTCAGCGTGCAGGTGTTGGCGGTCATCGCCGCCGCCATCGGCATCGGCGCAGCGCTCAACCAAACCGGGGCCGCCGCTGCCGGCGCGGACTTTCTGCTGCGCGCCGCTTCGACTTTCGGCTTCGGTCCGCAGGGCATGCTGTTCCTGGTGGTGATCTTGACCGCCTGCTTTGCGCAGATCCTCAGCAACAACGGCGCCGCGGCGCTCATGTTCCCCATCGCGATGGCGACGGCGACTGAGCTGGGCGTTCACCCCGAGCCGTTCATCTTCACGCTGATTCTGGGCGCCGGAACGAGCTTCATGACGCCCATCGGCTACCAAACCAATTTGATGGTCTACGGCCCCGGCGCCTACAAGTTCGTCGACTTCGTCAAGATGGGAACCCCGCTGACTGTGCTCATCGCGATCTTGGCGGCAATGTTGGCCCCCATCGCATTCCCGTTCTAAGGAGGTGAACGGCAAGCGCGGAAGACGCTTGCCGTCCGCCTGACAGGACGAAATTGCTTAGGGGACATTCACCGGCACGACGCCGAGACGGCCGGCGATGCGGTCCAGCGTCGCCTTCATGGCGTTGACCTTCGAATCGAGGGACGATATTTGATTGCTCGATGACACGATAGCCGACAGGGTCGTCAGCTGCAGTTGCCCGCGAATGAACCCGCCCGGCGCCGTTGTGGCGTGCGCGTTCACGTAATAGTTCCAAGGATTGTCGAGGATGTCTTGAACGACCGCGAGCATCGCTGAATCCGTCACCATCGCTTGGTAGAACAGGACGCCCTCGCCGTCGCCTTGGATCGGGCCGGCTAGCCCGGAGTTGATGACCACCGGACCGTTGACGCCCGCCGCGCCCCGGTGAATGTGCATCGCCGTGATCATTTCAGGCGCGCCGACGAAATATTGAATATTGAAGTCCACAACCGCGCTGGTGAGAGCTCCGCTCTCCCCGCGCGTCGCCTTGATCGAGATCAAGGCGCTTCCGAACGCTTGCTTGTCGACCGCCGGATTTTCGTTGCTGGCGCTCATCGCCGCAGTCAATTGCGTGACGCTGGTGGTCTGTGCCGAGACGGCGAGAGGGATCGCAGCGATCGCGGCTGCGAGCACGAATCTATGGAGTGACATGTCGAAATACCTCCTGGTAGTTGCGCGAGACCTTCAATGGGTCGCGGTGATCGTGAAATTACGCCTTCCGCTACCCAAGCATCAAGAATGTTAACGCTTAAATGAATCACCTGTTCAGTAACAGGTGTAACAATCCGTTCCGGGAGAAAACCTAACGGAGGGCCGCGACGAGTTCGCCTGTACGGCGCAGCAGGTTGAGCTTGGCCTTCTCCAGCGCGTAGGAGGCGTCGTAGAACGTCTCCCAGGCCGCGGCTTCGGCGGCGCGGGCGCGTTCCACTTCATCGAGAGCGACGCGACCCTCCTCGAGCTTCGCCATCAGCACATCGATCGCCTGGCGGGCGTAGTCGAGCTCCATGCGGGCGAGCTTTTGGGAGCCTTGCAGGCGGCCGATGCTCTCGAAGATTTGGACGGACTCGATCTCGACCGCGGACTTGCGCGCCGCCAGACGCGCCTCGGCCTCCTGTGCTTCCACGCGGGCTTGCGCCACGCGAGCGCTGACGCCCGAACCGGCCCAGAGCGGGACGCTGAGGGCTAGTCCGATCTGGCTGTTGTGACGCTGGAAACGATTGAAGAACTCGTCGTAGTTGTTGAACTTTGCGAGCAGGGAATACTGCGCCACGAAGTCGAGCCGTGGGTAGCGCGCGCCTTTCTCCGCCTCGACCGCGATTTGCTTGGCGGCGACGGTCGCCTGGAGGCTGCGGACCTCGGGGCTGTCGGTGACGGCTTCAGAGACGGCGGCGCTCGCATCGACCGGCAGAGCCAAGGTGAGGTCCGAATCGCCCGCCGCGGGTTCCAGGCGCTGGCCGGCGTCGAGGCCGAGGCGAATGCGCAGCTCGGCCTCGAGGGCGCGGCGCTGGGAAGCGAAGTCCGTGAGGCGCTGCTCGGCGCGCACGCGATCGAGCCGGGCGCGGGTGAGCTCGAGCGGGATCACGCGGCCCTCCTCGACGCGCTGCGCCACGGCGTCTTCGGCGCGGCGGTAGTTGTCGACCTGTTGTTGCAACAGGTCGGCCATGCGCGCATTCTGCTCGAACTCGAGATAAAGCGCGGCGACGCGGTAGGCCATCTCGTCGCGCTGCGACGCAGCGGATTGCTGGGCGGCGCCGGTCATCGCTTCCGCTTCCTTCACGCGTTGCTTGAGCTGTCGGTCGTAAACCGTCATGCGGCCGGTCGCTTGGACGACCGACGGCGTCGCGCCCTCGACGCTCTGCGGAATACCGTCGGTCCAACCCAGGCCGGATCCGATGTAGGCGCGCGGCGAAAAGGCTCCTTTGGCGGCCTCCACTCCGGCCGCGGCCTTCTCGGCTTCGAGCTTGGCCAGCACGATGTCGGGATTTTGCGTGAGCGCGAGGTTGACCGCCTCCCGCAAGCTGATCGTGCGCGCCTGCTGCGCGGCCGCGGTCAAGGAAATCAAGAGAAGAGCTGCGAGGAGTTTCATGTCTGAAAACCTGAAGATCATTCGTATCGCAAGGCGTCGACGGGGTTCAGTTTCGCGGCGCGCGAGGCCGGGGTGAAGCCGAAGACCGCGCCGACGACGACCGAGACGCCCAGCGCCGCCACGATCGACCAGGGTTCGATGGGAATTTGCAGCGCCGCGAGCTCCGGCAGATCGAAGCGCGGGATCAAGAAGCCTGCGATGATTCGGCGTGCGAGCAGCGGAATCGAGACGCCGACGATCGCTCCGGCGACCCCGCCCAGCAGACTGATGCCGACGGCCTCCATCAAGAACTGCCGCTGCACCTGGCGACGGCGGGCTCCGACGGCCATGCGGATGCCGATCTCCTTGGTGCGCTCGGAGACGGCGATCAGCATGATGTTCATGATGAAGATGCCGCTGATCGCCAAGGTGATCGCCGCCACCAGCAGCAGCACGACCGTCAGCGCCAGCGAGATGTTTTTGGCGGCGTCGAGCACGCCCGCCAGATTGTCGACGCGATAGAGGGAGCCGGGCCGATGCCGCGCTTCGAGGATCTCGCGTATCTTGCGGCTCGCAGCCGGGACCTCATCTTGCGAACGCACCGAGACGTAGAGCGGGTCGACGCGCTCGACCTGAGTGAAGTAGCGCATGACCGACAGGGGGATCAAGGCGCTGTTGCCCGCGACCTCCGACTGGCCGAACGTCTCGACGCCTTCCTTGAACACGCCGATCACCTGAAACTTGAGGCCCTGGATCTTGATCGGTTGGCCGACGGCCCCGTCAACCGAGCCGTAGAGTTTTCGCGCCAACTCGGGAGTCAACAGTGCGACCTTGGCGCGCTCTTCCATGTCGGCCTCGTCGAAGTAGCGGCCGGCGAGGATGTCGAGGTTGCGGACGTAGCGGTAGTCGACGTTCGAGCCAAGGACGCGAATCTGCTGCGGGCGCCCGCCGACCGGGACCCAATCCCAAGTCGAGATGACGCCGGCGGCGGCGGTGACGGCATCGCCCAGGCCGTCGCGAACAGCGCCGAGGTCCGCCACCGTGATGAAGTCGGCCTCGGAGGCCGAGACGTTGCCGCCCGCTTCGTAGTAGGCGTAGATGAGATTCGAGCCGACGCCCTCAATCTGATGCACGACGAAGTCTCGCCCCGCCAAGGCGACGCTCACCACCAGGATCACCGAGGCGTTCGCGATCAGCATGCTGAGGCCGGTCAGCAGGGTGCGCGTCTTGTGAGACCACATCGCGCCCCAAGCGAACTGTCCGGCTTCGATCCATTCCTTCAAAACGGCCAATCCTTCAAATGGGTGCGATCTCTTCCAGCAATTTTCGCGCCTCGGAGTAGGGCTCGGCGTCCGGGCGAATCAGCGGAGTCGCCAGGTACCTTTCGAGCAGGCGCTTGGCTTCGGCCGGTTCGCGCTCGGCGCGGACTAACTCCTTGGCTCGGGAATACCACACGAGCGGCGAGTCAGGCTCGCGCTCGAACGCCTGCTTGAAGAGGCGATCGCTCTCTTCATAGCGCTCTCGCCGCGCCAGGAACGACGCCAGGCTCAGCAAGTGTTCAATTTCGCCGGGCTCCAGCTTGACCGCCTCGCGCAGGGCGGCCTCGGCTTTGTCGAACTCGCCGCGCGCGCGGTGGATCGACGCCCAGGCGCGGCGTCCTCGAGCCGGTGAGATTTTCGCGATGCGGTCCGCGATGGGCTCCGCCTTGTCTACTCCTCCTCCGACGATGCCCGGCGCGTCGACGTAAAAGTCGAGCAGCGATTCGAGGGCGTCGAGATTATTCGGTTCGAGCTCGACGGCTTTTTCGAACGACTCCCGGACGCGTTTGGCGAGGCCTAGCGCGCCAAGCTTCGCGAAGCCCGAAGCACGCTCGGCGCGGCGCCCCAAGGCGCGGCCTTGCCAGATCCGGTAGTCGGCGTTTCGAGGATCGCCTTCGACGGCTTGCTCGAACGCTTTGCCGGACTCCTTGTAGTCTTCCGCGACGAAGAGCTTGACGCCGTCGTCGAAGCACGCCGACGGCGCGCCGCAGGCTAGCGCGTGCAGCGCCGCGACGACGGCTAGTCCCGCAACTGTGAGTGCGAAGCGCATCCCTTACGTCCCTTCAAGTTCGACGGGCGCGCCTTCGGTGAGGGTTTCAGGGCCGGGGACGAGGACCTGGTCGCCGGCGGCCAAGCCGCTGCGAATCTCGACGCGTTCGTCGCCCCGTAGCCCAACTTCGACGGGCTTGCGATGGGCCAGGCCCTGTTCGGCGACCCAGACGAGCTCTCGGCCGTCGGCGCGGACAACGGCTTCACGGGGCAGCGAAACGACGCCCTTGACCCGGTCGACGACGATGGCGACATCGACGGTCAGATTCGGGATCAGGTGCTCGACGCCGCCCTTCGACGCTGCGACGTCAACAGCGCAACGCGCCTTGCCGACTCGCCGCGAGCCCTCCTCGATGACTTCAGTGGGCAGCAGATCGACACGGCAAATCCAGCTCTGGTCAGGGAAGGCGTCGGCCGTGAGCAGGGCTTCATCGCCCAAGCTGACCTTGCCCAACTCCGGCTCATCGATCAAGAGCCGAGCCCGCGGAGGCTCCGACCCGGCCACGCGAGCGACCGGCGCGCCCGGGCTGACGAACATGCCGCGCTCAACCGACAGGGAGTAGACCAAGCCGTCGATCGGCGCCCGCACCGTGGAGGATCCGACCTGCCGTTGCGCGGCCGTTACGCCCGCTTGAGCCTCGGCGACGCGGGCCTCCGCCAGCTCGACCTTGGCGGCGTCCGGTTCCACGTCCATTTTCAGGCGAACGAGCGCCAGATCGCCTTCCGCGCGATCGATCTTTCGTCGCAAGGATTCCACCTCGACGCCCGGGATCGCCTTCTTGTCGGCCAGTCGCTGGGCTTGTTCGAGCTCCGCGCGATAGCTGCTCAGATCAGACTCGAGCTGGCCCGCGCGGCTCTCCAGATCGGCGCGCTCCGCGGCGGGCAGGCCGGCTTGGAGCGAGGCGAGCTCGGCCCGCGCTCCGGTTAGGCGGGCCTGAGCGGCATCGAGCTCGTTGCGAGCGCGGCTATCGTCGATGACCGCCAGCGCTTGCCCTTTTTTGACGACATCGCCCACCGTAACCAGGACCTGAAGAACTTGACCGGTCGTCCCGGCGATCACGTCATAGCGCGATCCGGCCTCGATGCGGCCGTTGGTGGAGAGCACGGCTTCGATGTCGCCGCGTTCGGCTTTGACAGTTGCGACCTTGACTGGCGTTTCTGGGTTCCAGGCCAGAAATACGCCTCCGACGACGAAGGCGACCAACAGCAACAGGATAAGGACGGACTTCATGAAGAGGGGTCGGATGCTTCGGCGCCGCTCGGCACACGGAAGGACCAGACACGCAGATTCGCTTCTCCAGGAGCGTAGTCGATCACCGCGTATTCGCCCGGCTCGAGCGGCTTGACCGGCCAAACCCGGTACACGCCGTCAGCGAGCTGCTGGCGGAAGACCTCGATCTCCTCCTGCTCCTCGAAGATCTGCTCCGCCTTTGGAATGGTTTGAATGATCTGCATCACGCGGCTGTCTTTTTCGGAATCGGCTTTGACGATGCCGAACAGCGTGAGCTGCGTTTGGCGCACGAAGAAGATCGGCTTGTCCTCTTTGACGACGAGGTCGGAGTGCGCTCCTTCCACGTAGAGTTTTTTCTTGCCGGCGATCATGGGAATCGGCGAGATCACCTGCAACAGCTTGCGCTTCGTGCTGCCCTCGGTGAGCACCTCTTGTTGCGCCACTTCGGTCGCCGTGTCGTTGCTGTAGTAGTAGACGCCGTCCTCGATGGGGACGTTGTGCAGCTCGGTCCGCGCTTTGCGTTCGGCCTTGACCTCGGCGGCGGTTGTGGCGCGCATCGATTCGAGACGCCTCTGCGTGCGCGCGGCCGCCTTTTCCGTACGCTCCAGATCGACAAGCTCAACGGGGATTTCCTCCCATTGGCTGCGCTCGGCGCTGTAGTAGCGGACGCGGTCCCCCTGCACCTCATACTCGGTCACCATGAGGTCGCCGCCAGCCTTTAAGTAAAGCTTCAGGGTGGCGGCCCCGAGCAGCGCGGCGACCAGCAAAAGCAGCGTAGCCAGACGGGCGAGCATGCCTCCTCATACTACCGTGGCGGCTGATCAGCGGAGAAACATTTCCGCCTCGGGTTGCAATCGATTCGCAATGTGTGATACCTAACACGGCCGGAGGCCGAGATGCATATCAGGACATCGTCCGCTGCTTTGGTTGCAGCGTTGGTTCTTTCGAGTTGCGGCGGAGGCGGCCAGCCGGCAGGACCGCGAGCCGGTTCGCCGGAATGGTACTGGGAGGCCACGGTCCAGAATTATGATTCCGGCGATTTCCCAAAGGCGCTCGAGCATTTGAGCAACGCGGCGAGCGGGGAAGGCGACATCGCCGAGAAGGCGAAAGTCTGGAAAACAGTGATGACCGCGGGCCTGGCGCTCGGGCATCGTGAGCTGGCGGAAGCGTGCAAGTCCAGCATGGCGGCGAAGCCGGCGACGGCGTCGAGCTTGACGGGCGTGCTGCAGCAAGCGCAGCGTGATAGCCGCCAGTACGCGATCGAATTGCTCGAAGGCCTCGGCGACTTCGAGAAGACCCTGAAGGCGGGCCACGCGACGTTGGCGTTTCCGTTTCCCTCGGGAAACTCCGTCGAGGCGCCCGCGATAGCCAACCTGAGCAAGGGCGACGCCGTGCCCGAAGGCCAGTTGGCGGACGGCATCCTCCAAACCTTGCGGCGCAATCAGATCATCGCCGTTACCGAAATGATCGGCACGCCGGGCGAGGCGAACGCGGCCCAGGCGAAATTGGCGGCCGGCCCCGTGACGCCGCCCGAACCACAGGCGCGGTTGTCGATCACGACGTACCTGGTTCACCTGTCGCCGTTGTTCGACACGCAGATGCTCAACGACCCGAAGCTCCGCAAGATCGCCCTCGATCGCGCCGAACAATGGCTTCAGCCTTGCGTCGACTCCGAGGACGAGGCGGTCAAGGCCGCCGCCGAGAAGCTCACGGCAAGGATCGAGGACGAGCGCCGCGACATGGGCGGCGCGCGTCGCAAGCTCAAGCGGCTCTAGGCCCGCGCCAGCAGCGCCTCGATCTCCTCGAGGGAAGGCGCGGAACTCTGCGCCCCGGCCCGCGTGACCGAAACGGCAGCCGCGGCATTGGCGAAGCTGGCGGCCGTCCCGATGTCCGTTCCGCTCGACAGACTCACCGCCAACGCCGCGTTGAAGGTGTCGCCCGCGGCCGTCGTGTCGACGGCTTCCACCTGGAACCCTTCGATCAAGATGCCGGGCTGTTCGGGAAGCTTGAAGAAGCAACCCTTCGCCCCAAGCTTCAAGATGACGAGGCCGCGCGAGCGTTGTTGGATCGTCCCGGCGATGCCGTCGAGGCTGTGAACGCCTTCGCGAGGCGCCAGCCCGAGCAGCGGGATCGCTTCCGTCTCGTTAGGAGTGACAATGTGTGCGAGAGACAGTAGAGCCGCGTCGAGAGGCTGGGCGGGCGCCGGGTCGAGGATGGCCTTCGCGCCCCGTTCGCGCGCGCATTCGAGCGCCGCGGCGACGGCGTCGAGAGGGATCTCGAGCTGGCACAGTACGAAGTCATCCGCCGACAAATCGGCCAGCGCCTCGCGGACGTATTGCGGGCTGACGTCTTGATTCGCGCCGGGTGAGAGGAGAATGGCGTTTTCGCCGTCCGGCAAGACGGTGATCTGCGCGGCGCCGGTGGATCGTTCGGTACGTTCGATGAGCGCGGTGTCGACGCCCGCGACGCGGAGACTCTCCAGCAGCAGATCCGCAAATACGTCGCGGCCGAGCGCGCCGACCATGCGGACCGCCGCCCCGAGCTTGGCCGCCGCGACCGCTTGGTTCGCGCCCTTGCCGCCCGGGAAGATCCGTAAATCGCCGCCCGCTAGGGTTTCCCCCTTGGCGGGCAGCCGTGCTGACGCAATGACTAGGTCGGCGTTCAAGCTGCCGACGACGAAGATCCGCGGCATCGCAACAGATTATCGCAACAGATTACAGTCCGCCCAATGCAGTCACGCCGGGCAGTTCCACTCCGGAAAGAAACTCGAGCGACGCGCCGCCGCCGGTCGACACGTGTGAGATGTCGGCGCCGATGCCGGCCTTCTTGATCGCCTTCTCGGAATCCCCGCCGCCGACGATGCTGACGGCGGCCGACGACGCGACGGCCTTAGCGACCGCCAGCGTGCCCGCCGCGAAGGGTTCCAGCTCGAAAACGCCCATGGGACCGTTCCAGACGATCAGCTTCGCGCCGGCGATTTCCTGTTCGTAGGCCTTGATCGTCTCAGGCCCGATGTCGAGGCCCATCCAACCGGCGGGCACGGGCTCGTCGACGCTCGTGGTCCTGATCTCGGCTTCGGCCGAAAAGGCTGACGCGATCACGTGATCGACGGGGAGCATGAGCTTGCCGCTCGCCTTCTCCAGTGTTTCTTTGGCGAGATCGATCTTCTCGTCTTCGACCAATGAACCGCCGACTTGTTTGCCTTGCGCCTTAAAGAACGTGTAAGCCATGGCGCCGCCGATCAGCACCTTGTCGGCCAGCTTCAGAAAGCTCTCGATCACGTCGATCTTGCCGGAAATCTTGGCCCCGCCGACGATCGCGACATAGGGGTGCTCGGGCGAGGCGATGGCCTTGCTCAGCCAGGTGAGCTCCTTGTCCATCAGCAGACCGGCGGCTGCGTCGGTCATGAAGGGAACGATGCCGGCCGTCGAAGCGTGCGCCCTGTGGGCCGCGCCAAAAGCATCATTGACGTAAACGTCGCCGAGCGCGGCGAGCTGCTTGGCGAAGCCTGCGTCGTTGGCTTCTTCTTCGTTGTGATAGCGCAGGTTTTCGAGCAGCAAGACTTCGCCGGGCTCGAGCTCGGCGGCCATTTTCTCGACTTCCGGTCCAATGCAGTCATGCGCCATCTTCACGGGCATGCCCAACAGCTCGGAGAGGCGCGCCGCGACCGGCTTCAGGCTCATCTTCGGCTCGCGCTTGCCCTTCGGCCGCCCGAGGTGCGAGGCCAAGATCAGCGCCGCGCCCTTGTCGAGGGCGAGCTTGATGGAGGGCAGGGCGGCGCGAATGCGCGTGTCCGATGTGATGGTTTGGCCGGTTTCCTTGTCGAGCGGGACATTGAAATCGACCCGCATGAACACCTTTTTGCCGGATAGATCGAGGTCGTCAATGGTCTTGTAAGGCATAAGCGGTCTGGAAACCGCTATTGTTCCACAGATGCTTGCCCCGGAGAGTCTCGTAACCGGACCGTATGCGGCCCCGGCCGATGAGTCCCTGAGTGATCAGGGCGGGGTGGTGAGAGAAGAGCGGCCCTCCCGCTCAGAGGGTAGTTTGCCGAGATGGCGAGAGGGCCGAATCCCGCTCGGCTGCCTTCGGATCGGTGCTGCAGACCTGATCGCCGCCGGTGGGGGGAGTGCTCCCAATGTAGCCGGTCCCACACTCCATGTCTGCTCGGAATCCTCCCGGTTTTCGATAGGAACTACCCCGGAGGCCCTTAGCGGGCGCGAAATAATCCGAAGGTTCGGGCCTTACGTTGTTGCGCTCGGACGGTTTGCGCGCATAGCGGAAAACTCGTGATAATGGTGTGGCGTCCGGGCGGGCGAGATTTCGCCGGCTGTGAGACCGTCCGACCTGCCCTCCACGTCGTCAGGACCGTCGGCCACGATCCGGTTCTCGATCCGCCTTACCGGGAGCCCTGCTCGCGCCCCGGCGACACTGACGAAACGATGGGACTCAAATTCGACTCGTACCAAACCGACGGATTCTTCGACGAGATGTTCGGTCCCGACGGCTTGCCGCGAGAAGACTCCCGAGCGCTGATCGAACGCATTGAGGCGCTGCCCGACGGCGAGCTCAAGCGACGCCACCAGGCCGCCGAGCGAGCCTTGATGCGGATGGGCATCACCTTCAACGTCTACGGCCAAGAGCAGGGAACGGAGCGCATCTTTCCGTTCGACATTATTCCGAGAATCGTTTCCGCCCAAGACTGGGAGCGCATCGAAGACGGTTTGCAGCAGCGCATTCGCGCGCTGAACCTATTCCTCGACGACATCTACCACGATCAGAAGATCGTGAACGACGGGGTCGTGCCGCGCGAGATCATCGAGTCGGCGGACGGCTTCCGCTCGCAATGCGTCGGTCTCGACCCGCCCAAATCCGTTTGGTGTCACATCACAGGCACGGACCTGGTACGCGACGGCGACGGCACGGTTTACGTCCTCGAAGACAATCTGCGTTGCCCCTCGGGCGTGTCGTACGTCCTCGAAAATCGCTCGGTCATGAAGGAGACTTTCCCGAAGGTCTTCGAAGGCTTGGGCGTGCGGCCGGTCTACGACTATCCGGGGCGCCTGCTCTCGATGCTCGAAGACAACGCGCCGCCCATGGCCCCCTATCCGCGGGTCGTCGTGCTGACGCCGGGCGTGTACAATTCGGCCTACTTCGAACATTCGTTCCTCGCGCGGCAGATGGGCGTCGAGTTGGTCGAGGGCCGCGACCTCGTGGCGCTCGACGGCGTCGTCAACATGCGCACCACCAAGGGTTTCGAGCGCGTGGATGTGATCTACCGCCGCCTCGACGACGACTTCCTCGATCCGCAAGTGTTCCGGCCCGATTCGATGCTCGGCGTACCGGGCCTCATGGAAGCCTACCGCGCAGGCAACGTGACTCTCGTCAACGCCCCGGGCACCGGCGTGGCCGACGACAAGGTCATCTACGCGTTCGTGCCTGACATCATCAAGTACTACCTCGACGAAGACGCCATCATCCCGAACGTCCCGACATTCCTCTGCTGGCGCAGCGAGGATCGCAAATACGTGCTCGAGAACATCGAGAAACTAGTCGTCAAGCCGGCGAACGAATCCGGCGGCTATGGTCTGCTGGTCGGGCCGCACGCGACGAAAGCCGACTGCGACGAGTTCAAGCGCCGCATCGAGGCCAATCCGCGCAACTACATCGCGCAGCCGACGCTGGCGCTGTCGCGCGTACCGACTCTGGTGGAGGGCAAGCCCGAAGGGCGTCACGTCGACCTGCGACCCTACATCTTGTACGGCTCGGAAATTTATGTCCTTCCCGGCGGTCTGACGCGCGTCGCGCTGCGTAAGGGTTCGCTCGTTGTGAACTCTTCGCAAGGCGGCGGAAGCAAGGATACTTGGGTGCTGCGAGACTCAACGCACGAGAACGGCCAGGGCCAAAGCCAAGAGCAGAGCCAAGGCCAAAGCCAAGAGCAGAGGCAAGGATAAGCCGCTGATGCTGAGCCGTGTTGCCGAATCGACCTACTGGATGGCGCGATATATCGAGCGAGCGGAAAACGTCGCCCGCTTCGTTGACGTCAATCTGCACTTGCTTCTGGATTTGCCTGACATCTTCGAAGGGCAGTGGGGAGCGCTCGTTCACATCACGGGCGACGAGCCCGACTTCAAGGAGCGCTACGAGGAATCGAGCGACGACAACGTCATCCAGTTCCTCACCTTCGATCGCGAGAATCCCAATTCGATCGTCTCGTGCGTGACGACGGCGCGCGAAAATGCCCGCTCGATCCGCGAAATCTTGACGACCGATGCTTGGGAGGCCCTGAACGAGTTTTATCTGAGCGTCACGGCGCCGAACGCGCAAAGGTTGGCTCGCGACAACCCGCACGACTTCTTTCGCGACGTACGCCGCGCCGGGCACCAAATCGAAGGAGCGATGTCGCAGACGATGTCGCGCGGCGAGCCGTGGCATTTCGCCAAGATCGGACGACTGCTCGAACGCGCCGATAAGACGACGCGCATCCTCGACATCAAATACTTCCTATTGCTGCCGGACGTAAGCGACATCGGGACGCCGATCGACGACCTGCATTGGTCCGCCGTGCTGCGGTCGGCCAGCGCCTTTGAGATGTATCGCAAGGTGCACGGGCAGGTTTCGGCGAGCCGCATCATCAAGTTCCTGCTGCTGGATAGCGAATTCCCGCGCTCGGTGCACTACTGCCTAATCAACGCCGATGAATCCCTGCACTCGATCAGCGGTTCGCCGCAGCGCAGCTTCCGCAATGACTGCGAGCGCCGCCTGGGTCAGGTGGTGTCGGAGCTCGACTACACCGACGATCGCGAAATCCTGCGCAGCGGCCTGCACGAATACCTCGACGGGATGCAATTGAAGCTGCTCGAGGTCGGCGCCGCGGTGTATGAGACGTTCTTCGCCCTGAAACCCGTCTGAGAGTGATTACAGGCGCTCTCGCCTGTGAACAGTCGTCCGAAGGGCGACCCGGCTCTACGGCGGCTATGACAGGCGAGGAGCGCCCGTCAGCTACTTCGCTGATACGCTAGCCTCTCTATGCCGCAACCTCTTCCGCTCGCCGTCATCGGCCTCGGCCGCATCGGCGTCATTCATGCGCTCCATGCGAAACGGCTGGAAACCGCGGGCAAAGCCCGACTCGCCGCTCTGGTGGACGCAGACATTTCACGAGCGCAAAGACTGGCTTCCGAGTTCGGCGGCGACATCGCGACCTTCGCCTCGGTCGAAGATTTGACCAAGTCCGGCGCGACGCAAGCCTCCCTCGTCTCGACGCCGACGGGCCTGCATCGCGAGCATGCTCAGGCGCTGATCGACGCCGGCCAGCGCGTCCTGCTCGAAAAGCCCATGACGGATTCGGTCGAGGCGGACCGCGAGTTCGTCGCGGCGCTCAACCGCACGGCGCCCGACGCGCTGATGCTGGCCTTCCAGCGGCGATTCGACCCTGCCCTGCGTCGCGCGAAACAATTGTTGGACGCCGGGAAGATCGGGCGGCCGTTCAAGATCGTTTCGACACTCGAAGACTCGCTGCCGCTGCCCGACGGCTACGACAGCGCGGGTCTGCTCTACGACATGTCGGTTCACAACGTCGACGAGGTGCTGTGGCTGACCGGTCAGAAGCCGCGGCGAGCGTTCGCAGCGGCGACGCCGCTCTACAGCCATCGCTTGACCTCGGCGAATGAGGAGTTCGACGACGGTTTCTTGCAGATGTGGTTCGACGGCGAGTTATCGGCGCAGGTGCAGGTCAGCCGCAATCACGTCTCGGGCTACCGCGTCGAGACGTGGATCTACGGCGAGGAAGGGCAGATCCACGTGGGGCCCTTCCGGCAGACTCCGCATGAGGTCGCGCTCGAGGTTTATGGACGCTCGAAGCCGATCGCGCAGGAGCGCTTCGATCTGGAGCGCTACTCCGGCCGCGTGCCGGAGTTCGTCGATCGCTTCGGCGGGGCGTATCAAGCCGAGCTGGCGCACTTCGTCGACTGCTGTATCGCCGGCAACCCGTTCGGCGTGGACCAAAACGACGGCCTCGCCGCCATGGAAGTCATCGACGCCGCCGTCAAGGCTCTGCTGCGACCCGAACAAGCGCCGCTCATCTAGCGATGGCGGGGCCCGCTCACTGCGGCAGCTTCAGCGCCTCGAGCGTGTCCAGTTCCGGGCCTCCGCCGCGATTGGCGCTGCCGGCCGCCTCCCAGAGCTTGCCGTCATAGAGAATCACGCCCGTGCCGTGTCGACCTTGGACCATCTGCGGCAGCGATGCCCACGCGCCGCTGGCCGGATCGAAGGCCTCCACCTCGGAGTGCGCCGTCTCGTGCGCGCCGCTCTCGCCGCCCAACACGACGACCTTGCCGTTCCACACGACCGTGCTGGTCCCGGCTCGCTGCGTGGGAATGGGCGCATCGGCGGTCGACCATGTCTGCGACGCGACATCGTAGATGTCAACTTCGGCAATCGAAAGCTTGAACGTGTCGCCGGTCTCGGCCGAGCTGGTGCGGCCCCCCGCGGCGTAGATCTTGCCGTCGATCCAAGCGGCTTGGAAGTGATCGCGCGGGCGCGGGGCGTCAGGCAGGATGGTCCACTCGTCGCTCTCCAGGTCGAGCGCGTCGAGCCACGGGACGTATCCCGCCCAGTGGCCGTCGACGATGCCGCAAACGATGTAGAGCGTGCCGTCGTGGATCAGCGATCCGGCCGCCCCGCGGCGGCGGCCTTCTGGAATTTCCGGGCCCTGGCTCCACTCGTCTTTGGCCGGATCGTAAATCATCACATTCTGTACGGGCGTCTCGTGCGGATACTTGCCCGTCAACGCGCCGGCGATATAAATGCGGCCTTCATAGACGGACGGCTGGAAGTGGTGAATCTCGATCGGCGGTCCGGACGCGGCCGTCCACGTATTCGTCTCCGGGTCGTAGACGTCCACCGGTTTCATGCCGCGTCCGCCGATCAGGTAAAACTTGCCGCCCGCCTCGACAAACGAAGTTTCGTGACGAGCGGTCGGCTTGCCCTGTGTGGAGATCGTTTCCCACTTGGCGCCGGCGGGGGCGGCGGCCTCTTCCGGGGCCGGAGCGGACGAGCACGCGGCCAACAGTAAGATCGTGCAAAGCGCAGTGATACGAGTCATGTGATTTCGCTGAATTATATCGACCTTTGGCCGCCCCGCCGCGCATCCCGAGTCGGTCGCGCCCGCTGATAGACTGGTCCGGATGGCTCGGTTTCGGGTGTTTGCCGCCCTCGCGGCGCTGGTGTGTTGTCAGGCGGCGGGCGCCCAAACCCCCACGGGCGGCGTGCAGGGCGCGGCGCTCGACCCTTCCGGACAAGCCGTCCCCAACGCGGCGGTTCAAGCCGCGGACCTGAATACCGCGCGCAAGTTCGAAGCGATCGCCGACGGGCGCGGCGCGTTCGCCTTTCCGGTTCTGCCGGCCGGCGAGTATGAGATCACCGCGGCGGCGGACGGGCTGATCGGCGTCCCGCGGCGTGTCCGCGTGGAGGTTGGCCGTAGCCTGCGGGTGGACCTGCGCCTCGAGCTCGAAGGGCAGGCGACCACGATCGAAGTCATTGATTCGACGCCATTGGTCGACGTCGGCAGCGCGGCGGTCGGCTGGTCGATTCCTCGCGAACAGATCGCGGACCTGCCGTTGAACGAGCGCGACTTCCTGCGCCTCGGCTTGCTCGCCGGCGGCGCTCATCCAGCCGCGCCGGGCTCGGAGTTGAGCCGCCAGAACGACTCGGGCATCCACTTGAACGGCGCGCGCGAGAGCGCCAACAACTTCCTGCTCGACGGCGTCGACAACAACGACCTGTTCATCAACCGCTTGGTCGTGAATCCGCCGCTCGATTCGGTGCGCGAGTTCCGTTTGCAGTCGGCCAACTACTCGGCGGAATTCGGCCGCAGCGGCGGCGCCCAAATTAACGTGGTCAGCCGCTCGGGTTCGAACGACCTGCACGGCTCGCTCTACGACTACCTGCGCAACGACGCCCTCGACGCCCGCAACTTCTTCGACCCCCGCAATGAACCCAAGTACCGGCGCAACCAGTTCGGGGCGGCGCTGGGCGGGCCGATTCAGAACGACCGCACGTTCTTCTTCGCGGCCTACGAAGGCACGCGCATCAAGGACTCGGTCAGCCGCACCGCCCGCGTCCCCACGGCGGCCGAAAAAACGGGCGACTTTTCCGCGAACCCGGATCCGATCATCGACATCTTCACGCAGCAGCCGTTTCCCAACAACGTAATCCCCGCCGAGCGACTCGATCCGATCGGCCTCGGCCTGGCGCAATATTGGCCCGACCCGAATCGCTCCGACCCCAACGCCAACCTCGTGGCGAGCCCGTCGGGCGACAGCCTCGCCAACAAGGTCTACGGCCGCCTCGACCATTACTGGACGCGGAACAACTCGTCCTACGTGCGCTTCAACCGCGACTACGACCGCACGCTCGAGCCGTTCTCCGACAACAACACCAACGTTCCCGGCTTCGGCAACTTCATCCTCGACCGCGCGATCAATCTCGTCGTCGCCGACACGCACCTGTTTGGGCCGTCGGTCGTGTTGGAGTCGCGCTTCGGATTCAATCGCCTCAAGCGCGACGTGCTGCAGCAGAACTTCGGCAACGACATCGGCGGTGGTCTGGGTATCCCGGCCATGCCGTCGAGCGGCCTCAACGCGGGCTTTCCGGCCGTGACCGTGGCGGGCTACGACGGCCTGGCCGACGACACCTCGCTGCCCATCTACCGCACCGACAAGACCTACCACCTGGTCGAGCACCTGTCGTGGGTGCGCGGCCGTCACAGCGTCAAGACCGGCGGCGAGTACCGCCGCTTCAGCGCCGACGGCTTCCAGGGGCTGTTCGGACGCGGCCAGTTCAACTTTCTCGGCGTGTTCTCGCAGAACGCGGTGTCCGACCTGCTGCTGGGCTTGCCGACTTATACGCTGCAGACCGTCGTCGACAACCCCTTCGCGCTGCGTGCGGCCTCGCTCGCCGGCTACCTCCAAGACGATTGGCGCATCCGCCCCAACCTGACGCTCAACTTCGGTCTGCGCTACGAGTGGAACCGCCCGGCGGTCGACGCGGAAGACCGCTTTTCGCTGTTCGACCTCGAGCGAAACGAATTGGTCCAACCGCCCACCGAACGTTTCGGCCGTGCAGGCTATGCGGGCGATCTCAACAACTTCGCGCCGCGCATTGGCCTGAGTTGGAGCCCCGCGGGCGCGCAGGACGACCTGGTTGTGCGCGCCGGCTACGGCGTGTTCCACAACCTCGCAATCCAAGAGATCACGATCGGCCTCTACTTCAATCCGCCGTTTTTCGACCTGCGCGTCTTTCAGCCGTCGGAGACGCAACTGCTGACGCTCTCGAACCCGTTCCCAGCCGAGGCGGGGTTCGCTCCGCCGCCGTCGGTGAACACGGTACAGCCGGACTTTCGCACCGCCTACGTGCAGCACTGGAACGCCGGCCTCGAGAAGCGCCTGCCCGGCGGGACCGTCTTCCGCGCGTCGTACATCGGAACCAAAGGCACAAAGCTGCTTCGTCGTCGCGACTTGAACCAGCCCGCGCCCGGCGAGGGGTACGTGGACTCCCGGCGCCCGATCCCGGGCTACGCGAACGTGGTGATGTTCGAATCGGCCGCCTCGTCGATCTACCACTCGGGCGTGTTCTCGCTCGAGCGCCGGCTGCGTCAAGGGCTGACGTTCTCGGCGGCTTATACGCTGTCGAAGTCGATCGACGACGCCTCGGCGTTCCTCGATTCCGACGGCGACATCGGCTTCCCGCAGAACAGCCGGGACTTCGCCGCCGAGCGCGCGCTGTCGAGCTTCGACCAGCGCCGGAGGCTCGTCGTCATGGCGAGCTACCGGACGAGCTTTCGCAGCGTCCTGGCGCGCAACTGGGAGCTTTACCTGATCGGCGTGGCGCAGTCGGGCCGCCCCTTGACGCCCGCGCTGACCTTCGACAACAGCAACACCGGCAACGCCGGAGGCATCTTCGGCGAAGACCGCCCCGACAGGATCGCCGACCCCAACAACGGGCCGGGCACGGCCGAGCAGTTCTTCAACACGGGGGCGTTCGTCAATCCGCCGCCGCTGTCGTTCGGAAACGCCGGGCGCAACGTCATCAGCGGTCCAGGGCAAGCCAGTTTGGACCTTGCTGTGGCCAGGGCCTTCAGCTTTGGGGAGAGGGCGCGGGTGACTTTGCGCGCCGAGGCGTTCAACATCGCGAACAGGGCCAACTTCGATTTGCCGCGGCGCTACGCCGACCAGCCGACGTTCGGGCGCATCAATTCAGCCCAGCCGGCGCGGCAATTGCAGCTCAGCCTGAGGGTGGCCTTCTAGCTGCCGTGGCGGACCGGCTCGAGGCCGCTCACATCCGCCTTGGATTCATCGGCGGGCGCGTTCAATTCGAGGTCGACGTTCTTGCAGGTGCTGTCGCTGCAGGTCTGCCCTTTGACGGCGATCTTCGCGGGCCCGCCGGTTTTCTTGACCTTGGCGGCGAAAACAGCGTGATCCTCGAAGCCCCAGCTATACCAGCGCAGCTCGGGCCTCGAGAAATCCTTCGGCGGCGTCTGAAGCCACGGTCCCGCGGCTTCGAGGCCTGAGACGAGCTCGATCTGCGTAGGGCCGTCGATGCCGAGCGATTGCTTGCCGGCCAGCGCTTCCTTCGCACGCAGCTCATTGTCCATTGCGAACGTGTGCCAGCCCTCCGAGATGTTCGCCTCGACGATCAAATAATCGCCGGCGAGCTTGGCGTGATACGTCAGGCATGTCTCGTTCATGTGATGGACCGCAGCCGGCGCGCCCCATTCCGCCGAGGCGATTCCCAAGGTCAGCAAACAAGCGAGGGCCGCAAAGCGCATATTCATCATTATTTCCGAAAGTTGACCTGTGTGGTGTGGACGTCGCTCTCCATGCGCTTGCCGTCACGAAGCAGCGTTAGCTTGACCACTTCGCCGGCCTTGACGTGCAGCTTGATATAGAGCTCGGGCGTATTGGCGATTGGGTCGGTCTCGATCCCGTTGACGGCGAAAATGACGTCGCCTGCCTTGATGTCGTAGCTGCCGGCGGTGATGAAGTCGTCGACGCCGGTCACGCGCGCCGCGAATCCCGTCGGATCGAGCTTCAGCTCGCTCTTCTCGCTTTCGGTCAGCGGATGCGAACGGAACGGCAGTCGCGGCTCCATGCTCCATTGGCGGTAGCCGAGATCGGTGAACCACCAGCGCATCGGCAGCTCGACCGGGATCTCCATGGCTTTGCCGTCGCGGTCGACCGCCAGCCGCACGCCGTCGGCGTCGCGGTCGACCTTGTCGTAGTAGTACTGCAAGTCCGCGAAGGTGTAAACGGGCGTGCCGTTGAGTTGCGTGATCTTGTCCCCGGCCTGCATGCCCGCCGCCGCGACCGTGCCCGTGGCATTCTTCACGACCAAGCCTTTCGGCACGTCGAGCTCGATGCCGATCCTCTTGATGTCGGGCGAGCGGTAGAGGTCCTTGATCGGGTCGTAAACCCGGTCGAGGATACGGTGCTGGTTCTGGTAGTCCATCGTCAAATGGCACTCGACGCACGCGCCGCGGCCGGTCGTGCGGGCCACCAGCAGCGGAAAGTCCGAAACATGGATCGGCGCGGGCCGCGGCTTCTTGGGCAGCTCGCCGGCCTTGTACCGCTCATGCAGCTCGAGGCCCTGCTTCAGGGCGAGCTCCAGGCTGTTCAGGTCGAGATAGGACCCGAAACCGGCGGAGTCGCGCCCGCCGTAACGCAGATAGATCTGCTCGTCGGCGTTGAGGGCGAAATAGTAGAGCGTGTTGTGGCGGTCCCAGTCGAACACGCCGAAATCCACGTCGTCCAACCGGATGACGCGCGCCAGCACGTACTGGCTCAACAACTTGCCGCGAGGCGAATCCGGATCTGACAGCACAACCTGTGCGTCGAACTCTCGTCCGGCCCGTCAAGGCGAGCAGCGATACTCGAGGAAGATCGGCTTCCCGGTCTCGCGGGCCTCCTTGAGGGCGTCCGGGTAGTTGTCGTACCAGAACAGTTCGCCGGATTGGGCGGGCGCCAGCGCCGCGAGGGCGCAAGTCAAAATCGCGATACGAAGGGTCATCGAAACGGAACGGCGGCCTACAAAGAAAAAGACGAAAACTGCGGCCCGCGGTTACGGCGGACCTACTGCTAGCATAGCGGCGGCCGAAGCCGGTTTTTCGGTACAATCTCGCAAACGTCGACCGTGATGCGGCGATTCCGGTCAACCTAGTCGTTGCGCCTTTTCAAGCTTGAACCGCAACGCACTCCATGCAGCTTTACAACAAGATTTTGATCGGACTCGTAGCCGGCGCAGTCGTCGGCGCCGCCTCCAGCGCCCTTCATCTGGTCCCCCTGCAGCACGCTCTGGCCGCCCTCGACCCATTCGGCAAGGCGTTCATTCGAGCGCTGACGATGATCGTCGTCCCGCTGGTGACGGCCAGCTTGATTCTCGGCGCCGCTTCATTGGGCGATGTCACCAAACTCGGACGGATCGGCGGCAAGACCTTCGCCTACTACATGATGACGACCGTGCTGGCCGTGTCGCTCGGCCTGCTGCTGTCGAACGTCTTCCTGCCCGGCAGCGGCATCGACGACGCCACGCGCGACTCGCTGGCGGCCCAGTTCCAGGGACAAGCGCAGGGTTCAATGAAGATGGCCGCGGAGGCGCCCTCGATCGTCAACGTCCTGCTCGACGTCATTCCCAGCAATCCGGTCGCGGCGGCGGCGAATTTCCAGATGCTGCCGCTGATCTTTTTCTCCGTGATCTTAGGGGCCGCGATCAGCACGCTGCCCGAGTCGAAGCGCACGCCGACGCTGCATGTCGTGGACGGGGTCAATGAGGCCTCGATGGTCATCATCGGCTGGATCATGAAGACCGCTCCCTACGCCGTCTTCATACTGATCGCGTCGGCGACAGCCCAGTTCGGGCTCGACTTGCTGCGCAGCCTGATGTGGTATGCCTTCGTCGTCGTGCTGGGCATGGCGCTGCATCTTTTCGGCACGATCTCGTTCATGGTTCGGTTCTTGGCGAAGATGAACCCGATCGATTTCTTCAAGCGCATCAAGGCCGTCCCTGTCTTTGCGTTCTCCACCTCGTCGTCCAACGCGACGCTGCCGGTGACCATCTCCACCGCTGAAAGCAAGCTCGGCATGTCGAAGGAGATTGCGAGCTTCGTGCTGCCGCTCGGCGCGACGATCAACATGGATGGAACAGCCCTCTATCAGGCCGTCGCCGTCATGTTCATTGCGCAGATCTACGGCATTCCGCTCGACCTCAACGCCCAGTTGACCGTCGTGCTGACCGCCACGCTGGCTTCGGTGGGCACGGCCGGCGTGCCCGGCGCCGGCATCATCATGCTGATCATCGTGCTGCAATCGGTCGGCATGGGCGATAAGGTGGAGGCTGGCATTGCGCTCATCCTCGGCGTCGACCGCTTGCTCGATATGATTCGCACCGTAGTGAATGTCTGCGGAGATCTCTCCTGTGCGGCCTTCGTCGCCCGCTCGGAAGGCGAGACTCTCGCGCCCGAAGCCCTTCCGGCCATGTCGACCGTTTCTGAATGAACTTCGAATCGCTTGATACCGCCTGGCCGCTCAGCAAGATCGTCGCATCCGCCGGCCTGATTTTCGTCATCTGGCTGGTCCGCAGCACGCTCGCGCGGCTGATGCTGCGCCAAAGCTCGCCGTCCGAGCTGCGCCGCCGCTGGCTCGTCAACCTGCGCAACGCGGCGTTGATGATCGCGCTGTTCGGCTTGATCGCGATTTGGCTCTCCGACCTGCACAACCTGGTGCTCTCATGGGCCGCCGTCGCCGTCGCCCTGGTCGTCGCCGGCAAGGAGTTTCTCCTTTGCATCACCGGTTCCGTGCTGAGGATGACGACCAACGCTTTCTCCGTCGGCGACCGCATCGAGGTCACCGGATATCGCGGCGACGTGATCGATATCACTCCCTTCACGACGACCATCTTGGAAGTCGGGCCCGGCCGCGCCTTCCATCTGCGCACCGGTCGCGCCGTCCAAATCCCGAACAGCATCTACCTGACGCAGGCGGTGATCAACGAGTCGTTCATGAAGAGCTACGCCGTCCATGCGTTCTCGGTGCCGCTGAAGATGGACCAGGATTGGCGGAGCGCCCAAGCGATCCTGCTGGAGGCGGCGCACGAGGAGTGCGCGCCGTACATCGAAGACGCCCGCCGCTACATGCAGCGGCTCGAAGAAGCTCACGCGCTGACCGGTTTGCCTATGAGCCCGCGCGTCTCGGTGCAGCTCGCCGAAGCGGACAAGATCAACCTGCTCGTGCGGTTGCCGGTCAAGATCAGCCAGCAGGGCCCGTCGGAGCAGAATGTGCTGCGCAAGTTCCTCGAGCGTTTCAGGCCGGCGCCAGGAGGGTCCGCCGTCGAGTCGCTGCAATCCGACGCGGACTGAACGTTTCGGAAGGCACAATAATGAGCCGCCGGAATCAGACGCGTCCCAAAAGTTCTCAACAACGCCCGCGAGCCGGCAAACAGAGCCGCGCCCGTGAGAGTCTGTGTGAAAACGCGGGCGCGACCTCGTCCGGAGGACGAAGCAATGGATAGCCCCGGGTGGAGCGTAGCGCAACCCGGGGTCTTAAAACGCGATCCAAGACAATCTTTCCAATACTTTCCGCTCCGCTCGATCCGTCGGCTCAACACGAGCATCTCGTTTTCACACAGGTCCGTGAGGGTGCGTCCCAAAAGTCCAGCGGACGTTTTCGGTTGCTCGAAAAACCCTCCCTTTTTACGGTCAGGGCTTACGCTTCGCGGTTGTCGTTGCGGATGGGCCGTCCGCTAAAGAGCCTGTGTGAAAACGAGACCCCGGGTTCCGCTATGCGTCCGGGCTGTGACCCGCGCGGCGAACTGCTAGGATGGCTCTTTCGATGAAGCCGAAAGCCTTCAGTCAACAGGTCAAGGCGGGCAAGCTCGAGTCCGGCTACCTGTTCGTCGGGCCCGAGCTGTTCTTCCGCGACCGTTGTCGCAAGACGTTGCGGCAAGCCGTGCTCGGCGACGACGACGAAGGCTTCGTCGAGATCGACTTCAGGGATAAATCCATCGCCGACTTGCTCGACGAAACGCGCAGCCTCTCGCTGTTCGTGACCTCGCGGCTGATCGTCGGCTCCAACGTCGAGCTGGCCCTGCCCAAGGGCGGACGCTCGAAAGAAGGCGATGCCGACAAGACCGCGCTGGCCGACTACTTCAAGAGCCCCACGCCCGGAGTCGTCGTCGCTTTCGAGTCGACGCGGCTCGATCCCAGCGAACGCGACGACAAGTCCAAAATCGATCGCCTGCTCAAATTCTTCGCCGCCGTGCCGGCGACCGTCGAAATGGATCGCCTCAGCGCGCATGACGCCCTGCGCGCCGGCGTCGCTCTCGCCAAGCAGCGCGAGCTCGACATCGAGCACGACGCGTTGACCGACCTCGTCGACATGCTGGGCGGCGACTTGGCTCGCCTCGACAACGAGCTCGAGAAGCTGGCTTTGTTCGCCGAGTCCGGTCGCCCGATCACCCAAAAAGAGATCGAGCTGCTCGTGCCCGAGGCGCGACAGTCGGGCGTCTTCGAGCTCTCCGACGCGCTGGGCCGGAAGGACCGCGCCCGCGCTCTCGAGACGCTCGATACGCTGGCGAAATCGGGCGTCTACTGGCCGATGCAGTTGACTATGCTCGCCGGGCTGTTCCGCCAGGCGCTCGCTGTGTGCGACCTCGGCAGCCGCAATCCCCAGCAGGTCTCCGCGCAACTGTCGCAGCACGGCGCGCGCGTATGGCCCAGCCGGGCGCGACAGCTCATCGACATCGCCGGACAGTTCAGCCGCGACCAGCTCGAGCGAGCCCTCGTCGCGCTCCACCAAACCGACTGCGACTTGCGCCGCGAGCGGCCCGAGGACCGCATGATCATCGAAATGCTCGTGCTCGACCTGACGGCGCAATAGGAGGATCGTTTTGAGCAAGAAATTAGGGCGTAGGGAAGTTCTTGGCTCGCTGGCGGGCCTGCTGGCCGCCTGCGGCGCGGCGCCGGCGCCCGAGCGGAAGACGGAAAATGCGGCGCTGGCCCTAGCCGACTACCAGCCGGACAGCAAGCTCGTCGCCCCTGTGACCGACATCGAGCAGGCGCGTTTTCCCGTCATTGACGTCCATGCCCATGTCGCCTTTTCTTCCGGCCTCCGCAAGGCGACCGACCCCGACGCCAAGCCCCGTCTGCCTTCCCAAGAGCAACTCCAGCAGATCGTCAAGTGGATGGACGAGCTGAACCTCCAAACCATGGTCAACCTGACCGGCGGCTGGGGCGACGAACTTGAGCGGATCATCGAGTACTTCAGGTCGGCGCCGGAAGGTAAGTTCGTCGTGTGCGCCGAGCCGGCCTGGATAAAGGTCTCCGAGCCCGATTACCCCGAGTGGCAAGCGAAACAGCTCGAGGCCGACCGCGCGGCCGGGGCCGTGGGCGTCAAAGTCCTCAAGACCCTCGGCCTTTATCTGCGCGAGGACGGCAAGCTCGTCGCCATCGACGACCGGCGCTTCGACCCCATGTGGGAAGCGGCCGGCCGTCTCGGCATGCCGATTTTCATCCACACCGCCGACCCCGACGCTTTCTTCGACCCGATCGACCCTCACAACGAGCGCTGGGAAGAGCTCGCGGCGCACCCGGACTGGTCGTTCCACGGCGGCGATTTCCCGTCAAAGGCGGACTTGCTGGCGGCGCGCAATCGCGTCGTCGAGCGCCATCCCAATACGCAGTTCGTCGGCTTGCACGTCGCCAATCATCCGGAAAATTTGGAGGAAGTGTCGTCGTGGCTCGAGAAGTACCCGAACCTGTCGGTCGAAATCGGCGCCCGCCTGGGCGAGTTGGGTCGCCAGCCGCGAGCCGCCCGTCGCTTCTTCGAGCGTTACCCGGACCGCATCCTGTTCGGCACCGACGCGATTCCGCTGCCTGACGGCGCCCATTACCCGCAGCAGACCCTTGAGCCGAAGATGTACCAGGCGTATTTCCGATTCCTCGAAACCGCGGACGAATACTTCGACTACTCGCCCGCGCCGACCCCGCCGCAAGGCCGTTGGAAGATTTCAGGGATCGGCTTGCCGGATGAGATCTTGAAAAAGGTGTATCACGACAACGCGGCGCGCTTGTTGCGCTTGAGTGCGCTGTGAACAACGAGACGAAGCGATAAGCGCGACCCAAGATAATCTTCAGAAGTCTGAGGCTGTCAAGAGGGCGCGTCCGCAACAGGAGTCGTGAAAACGCCGGCGCGACCTCGTCCGGAGGACGAAGCAATTGATAGCCCCGGGTCGAGCGTAGCGGAACCCGGGGTCCTAAAACGCGTCGATCCCCGTATTCCGCTCCGCTGCATCCGGGGCTGTTCGTTGCCCCGCCCTTGCCGGCGCAACACGAGCATCTCGTTTTCACACAGGCTCGTGAGGGCGCGGTCCTGTGTATGCGCCCGGAGACCAAGCCGGCAGTCCGGAAAGGTCTAGCTCCACCACCCCAAAAGAAAGCCCCGCCTTCCAGGGAAGGCGGGGCGGGTTGTTTTCGATTTGCCGGATTCGCTACCAGCGCAACCGGGCGCCGTACTGCAACTGGCGTCCGAAGAAGGCGGACTTCTGCCCGGTGATCTGACCGAATCGGCTGCTCTGGACGTTCGTGTCGACGCCGCCCGCCATGAAGCTGTTCGTCAGGTTGTAGGCCTCCATGCGGAATTCGAGCTTCAGACGTTCCGTAAGGTGGAACTGCTTGGCTAACGTGGCGTCGAGGTTGCGGTAGTTCGGACCCGTGAGACCCGAATACTGCCAGGGGTTCTGCCGCCGCGTGAAGGCCGGCAGAATTTCAAACGCATCGGTGTTGAACATCCGTTCGCGGGTCTGAGTATCGATGACCGGATCGCCGTTTACCTCCAATGCGCCGAAGCGCAAGAACTCTCCGCTGTAGTACTCATACGAGAAACTCGTCGACCAACCGCCGATGACGCCGTCGACGAGCTTGTTCCAGTTCGCTCCAAACTTCCGTCCGCGTCCGAACGGGAATTCGTAAATGCCCGAGAAGTTGAACTTGTGGCGGGGATTGTTGTCGGGAATGAGCGTGAAGTTCTGATCGACGTTGTCGACGCCGTCGTAGAACTCGTCGTTCTTGCGCACGTTGTAGTTGTAGCCGATCAAGAAGTTGAAGCCGTTGCGGAACGGCTTCTGCGCCTTGAACTGGAACGCTTGGTAATGCACGCGGCGTCCCGAGGCCTGCCACTGCCGCAAGTCTCCGTAGTACGGATAAGGCGAGAGCAGAGTGCTGATCGGAACAGTCGCTTGGTTCCGTAAGCCGCCCGGGAACGTATCGGGCGTCCCGAAGTTGTAGTAGGGGTTGTCGACCCGCTGGTTGATCGTCGAGCCGTTTTGGTAGCCGAAGCGGGGGTCCAACAGGTTCGGTTCGTATTGATACTGTTGGTTTCCGCCGCGGCTGATGAAGTACGTGAAGTCGAGCACGACGCCGGCGGCCACTTGCCGTTGCACCGAGAAGTTCATACGGTCGTTGTAGGCGGCCTTCGGCTTCTCGGTGAAGTAGCGGTCTTGGCCCGTACTTCCGAGGGCTGTATACCTTCCCAGCGATTTGCCCGGGAGCGGCGTCAACGGGTTCTCTCCCGCGGGGAACGGATCGCCGATGAACGCCTGCGGCACGCCCTCGAGGACCGGCAACGGGTTCGAGTCTTGCTCGAAGCCGGCATAGGGGATGCTGTCGTTGAGGTTGATGCCGCCGTCGTTGTTGATCGACGTCGGAATCATGAAGCGCCCGTAACCGATGCGAATCGCGGTCCGGTCGTTCATGCGGTAGGCCAGCCCTGCGCGCGGCATCACCATTATCGGCGGATCGTAGGCGGCTTGGCCCGCGCCGTCGGTGAACCGCCAGGCGCCCGTATTGCTGGGCTGCGAGCCGCGGATCGCGATCACCGAGTCGGGCAGGATCGGGGCGCCGGCGCCTTGCATCTCCGGGATCGGATCGGTCAGGTCGAGTTGGCGAGACAAGCGTCCGCGAGCGTCTTTGAGACCGCCGTCGTACTCGACGCGCAGGCCGAGGTTGAACGTCAGCCGTTGCGTCGCCTTGAAGTCGTCCTGCAGGAAGAACCCGTAGAACGGCACGCGGCCCTTATAAAGCGGCGTCGTCTGGATGCGCGAATCCGAGCCCAACGCTCCCAGCAGCATCGTCGCCCAGGCGTCGCCCGAAGCGCGCGTGTCGGGATTGATGAACGTGTCCGCCGTCAGGGCCGGCGAAAAGTCGAACTCGAACGGCTGGAAGAAGCCCGTGTTGCCGATGTAGCTGCGATACTCGCCGCCGAACTTGATGTAGTGCTTGCCCTTTTGCATCGACAGCTTCGAGGACAAGTTCCAGAAGTACGGGGCGGAGAACCAGTAGTTGCGGCGTCCGAACGAAGACCCCGAGCCGGGCACCTGGACCAAGTAGCCGGGGTAGTAGTTCTGCGGCAGCTCGGCGGCGTAGCTGTTGTACCAGCTATTGCCAGGCCAAAACGCGTCGTAGTTCTCGAGCTCCGAATCGGGGTCGAGGAACTTGTCGACCGGGCGATTCCAAGACCCGCGGACGTTGAATACGGTGCTGGGGCTGACCGTCCAGACCATGTCGCCTTGATACGTGTTCGAGTTGCGTTCGCTGCCGCCCGTGCCTTGCGCCGGGGAGTTGGTCACCAGAGGCGTGGTTTGCGTGGTGTGGAAACGGCTCCAACGGCCGAAAACCTTGACGTTGTCGTTGACGTTCCAGTCTTCGCGCACCAACAAGTTGATGTACTTGAACGGCTGGCTGAAGGTGTTGCGATAGTTGAACACGCCGCTGGCGTTGTCGCCGGGGCGATTGGGCTCCCACACGTCTTGCATGAGGCGCGCTGATGTCGCGTCGATGCGACTGGCGGGAAGGACGTTGTTCGCGAAGCGTTCGCGGGAAACGGCCCCGTCGACGAACTGCGTCGTCATGGGGTCGTAGATCGGACGCAGGGCGCCTTGAGCCGTCAACGACTGCGAGAAGTCGCCGTTGCGCTCCAACGACGTGGGCAGCGTGCGGTTCAGGCTCGTCGGCGAGCGCTCGTCCTGCCCTTCGTAGGAGAAGTAGCTAAAAAGCTTGTTCTTGATGATCGGATTGCCCGAGGAGATGCCCCACACGTTGCGCCGAATGACGCTCGGGGAGTTGTTGAACGAGTCGGCGCGCGCATTCAGCTTCGGGTTGCGGCCAAAGTAGTAGGCCGTGCCGTGAAAGTCGTTCGTGCCCGACTTCATCTGCAAGCTCAGCACGCCGCCGGCCGAGTGTCCGAACTCGGCGTCGGTCGGGTTCTGCTGCACGTTCAGCTCGCTGACCGCGTCCATCGGGGGAACATAGTTCGTCTTGGGTCCCCAAGTGTTGGAGGAGCCGTCGACAAGGATTTCGTTCTTGAGCTCAGTGCCGCCGCCCACATCCATGCGGCTGCCGGCCCAGTGGTGGTAAGCGCTGCGCTCCTGCGAGCCGCTCGTATAGACCACCTGCGGATCGATCATCGCCAGCAGCAGCGGGTGACGATAGATCATCGGCAGCTCTTCGGTCATCTTGGTGTCGAGCGTCGTTTCCATCGTGGTCGTGGTGAACTTGACCGCGACGGGAGCCTCGGTGACAGTGATCGATTCGGTGACCGAGCCGATCTCGAGCGCCGCGTCAACGCTAAGGTCGGACCGCGTCTGGACGTGTACGTTTTCCTGCACAAAGGTGCGGAAGCCTTCCGACTCCACTCGAATCGAGTAGTCGCCGGGCAGCACGAAGTCGAACAGATATTGCCCCTCCGCGTTGGTCTGTGTCGTGGTTTCGACCGTGGTGCCGACGTTCGTCAACGTGACATGGGCGCCGGGGATAACGCCGCCCGCGCCGTCGGTGACTACGCCTTGAACCTTACCCCGCAACTCTTGCGATTGCGCGTTCGGGGCGAGGGCGCAAAAAAGCGTGAAGGCTAACAGTGTGATCCCAAACCGTGTCGGAATCTGAAACATGAATCCCCCTGTGTGTGTTGGTTGAAATCGGCCTCATCACAACGGAACAACCCCGCTGATTTTGGCCGGCAAAGCGAGACAAAGCTACGCACTCGTAGCGCATTTTTTATTTGCGCCGCAGAAGGTTAGCGCGGTATACTTCCCGCGGCCAGGGGAATTAACGGTTACCTTACGGGGAACGGTTGGGGTAGATGTCTAGCGTTATCAGCGATTTAAAGGACGATCGGTTCGCGGTCGACGGGAACCGGAAAGGCGCGCTTGAGGAACTGAAAGTTAACGAAAAACGTGCTTTGCTCTCTCGCATCTGCGCCAGCAAGCACTTCCGGCGGGCCGTGAAGCTGAAGGCTTTTCTCCACTACATCTGTGAAGCCGCCTTCGACGGACGGACGGAGGAGCTCAAGGAACATCGCATCGGCACCGACGTCTTTCGGCGCAAAACCGGCTATAACATGGCCGAGGACAACATTGTCCGCGTCGAAGCTCGGACGCTGCGAAACCGCCTCCAAAAATATTTTGATGACGAAGGTCGCCAAGAGCCTCTGATCGTTCGGGTGCCGATCGGCGCATATGTGCCTGAATTTGTCGACCGTCACGCCGCGCCGCCTTCCGATCCGGAGATTGCCGCCTCTCCGCGCCTGTGGGAGCGGCGCTGGGTCTTGGTCGCCGTCGCCGCGCTGGCGGCGGGGATCGCGGCATTCGCGTATCAGTCACGCGCCGATCGTTCTCCCGGTCCCGCCGTGACCGGAATGCGCGCGGAAGCGCGACAGCTCTACGACAGCCTTCTCGGCTGGCCGGTCGACCGCGAAACGCTCGTCGTCCTGTCCAACCCGCGCGTGGTCGTCTTCCGGCGCTTTGACGACCCCGAACCGGCCGGCGAGCCGTCGCTCATACCGGCCCCCCCTGAGCTCCAAGGCAGGCTCGTCGGCTCGCTCAACAACGAACCACAAACCGGCGACTACTATTTCTTCCAACCTCGGCCCCACGCCTACACCGGCATGGGTGAAGCCGCTTCCGCATATCACGTCGGCCTCCTGATGGAGCGCCTCGGCGTACCGACGCGCCTGACTCAAGGGCGCTTCCTCGATTGGGAGAACGCCAAGTCGCAGAACCTCATCGTATTGGGTTCGCCGCACATCAACGCCTGGACTCTCGCGAACATCCCCACGGGAATCTTCGAGCTCGTCCGGGGCGGCATCGAGGACCGTCGAGACCAAGCCGGCCAAGCCGGCTTTTACCCGACCACCGTTGACGCCGACGGGAATCTCGTCCGCGACCACGGCGTGATTAGCCTTTTTGACCTAGGCGACTCGAAGGCGCTCATCCTTGCCGGCCGCACGAGCGCCGGCACGTACGGCATCGGGGAATTCTTCTTCGACGAGAATCAGATGCGGCGCGTCTTCAACGAGCTTACTTCGAACGGTAAGCTGCTCGTCCCAAGCGCGTGGCAAGCCTTAGTGCGTCTCGAGATTCACGAAAGCCTGCCGGTCAAAGCCGAGCTTCTTCACGCTGAGCCTCTGAGTCGCTAAGCGGCGAAGACTAAGAGATTCGATTCAGCAGATTCCGTTCGCCGCCCACATCCGTGAGGCGGAAATCGCGCCCCTGGAAAAAGTACGTGAGCTTTTCGTGATCGAGACCGAGCAGGCCCAAAATGGTCGCATGCAGGTCGTGCACGTGCACCGGATCGTCGACCGCTCGCAGCCCGATTTCGTCCGTCGCGCCGAACACCTGGCCGCCCTTCACGCCGCCGCCGGCCATCCAGACCGAGAAGCCGTAGGGATTGTGGTCGCGGCCGTTGCGATTGCCGCTGCCGCTCTCGCCGCCGTCGGTAAACGGAGTGCGGCCGAAGTCGCCGCCCCAGACGATCAGCGTGCTGTCGAGAAGGCCTCTGCTCTTGAGGTCCGCCAGCAGACCGGCGATCGGCTTGTCGACCGAACCTGCCATCGCGCTGTGATTTTGGTTGATCTCGTTGTGAGCGTCCCAGCCGACCCCGGCGCCGCCTTTGCGTCCGCCGGAATAAATCTGAATGAACCGCACGCCGCGCTCGACCATCCGCCGCGCGCGCAAGCACTGTACGCCGAACTCGTGCGTATGCTCTTCGTCGAGCCCGTAAAGCTCCTTGGTCGCCTCGGTTTCGCCGTCCAGATTCGCAAGCTCGGGCACAGAGGTCTGCATATCGAACGCCAGCTCGTACGATTGGATTCGCGCCGCGAGCTCGCTGTCGTCCGAACGCTTTTCGTAATGCGCGGTATTCAAGTTGTTCAGCACGTCCAGCAGTCGGCGCTGTTCCTTCGCCGTCATGCTCTCCGGCCGGTCGACGTTCAAGATCGGTGGACCGTCGCTGCGCAGCACCGTGCCCTGGTACATGGCGGGCAGGAATCCCGCGCCGAACGCCGGCGTCCCGGCCTTGATCGGTCCGTCGAGCATCACCATGTAGGCGGGCAGGTCGGCGTTTTCAGTGCCGAGCCCATAGGTGACCCACGAGCCGGCGCTCGGCCGGCCCACGCGCGGCCATCCCGTGTTCATCCAATTTTGCCCGGTGACGTGCGTGAAGCCGTCGTGGTAAAGCGACCGCACCACGGCCAGGTCGTCCGCGTGCTGCGCGACGTTTTCAAACAGATCTGAAATCTCGATGCCCGACTGACCGCGCTTCTTGAACGTCCGCGGCGAGCCCAGCAGCGGGACTTTCTCCATCTTGGTGAACTGAAAATCCACCTTCCCGAAGCTCTGCGGCACGGGCTTGCCGTCGAGCTCGTTCAAGATGGGCTTGGGATCGAACGTATCGATGTGGCTCGGCCCGCCGTGCATGAACAAGAAGATCACGCTGGTGGCCTTGGCAGGGAAGTGCGGCTTGTGCGGCGCCAGCGGATTCGACGAGGCGGGAGCGGCGAACGCCGAGTCTTGGCTGAGCATCGCGGCCGCCGCCAAAGCGCCGAACCCGAGCCCGGACTTCGCTAGAAACTCACGCCGCGAGCCGATTTGCTCATCCCTTCCGCAAAACTGAGAAGTCCAATCTCTTCCGTTCATAACTTCGCCCTAGTCCACATAGAGGAATTCGTTCAAGTTCAGCACCAGCAGCGCGACTTGCCGCATTCCGCGCGTCGGGTCCGTTTCCGCCGCGGCGAGCGCCATCGCCTTGTCGACCTCTTCGTTCGACGGCTCGCGCCCCAGCGCCTCCATCCAAGCGTTGCGGATCCACTGCTCGGTGTCGCCGCCCTTCGCGATCATCTTTTCCGCGAACGACTCGGCCTGCTCGAGCATGAAGTCGCTGTTCATCATCGCCAGCGACTGCGGAGCCACCGTCGTCACATCGCGCCGCGCGCAGCTCACCGAGCTGTCGGGCGTATCGAAGGTCGTGAACATCGGCAGCGGGAACGACCGCTTCACGTAGAGATAAACGCTGCGGCGGTTCTGCTCGTTCGGATCGAGCGACGCCGGCCACTGATCGCGCGCCCACATGCCGCGCATCTCGTCCTCGGTCAGGGGCGGCACCACCGGCCGTCCGCCCATCTCGAGATTGAGCTTGCCGGCGACGGCCAGCACGCTGTCGCGCAATTCTTCGGCCTCCAGACGCTGCCGGTTCATGCGCCACAGGTAGAGGTTTTCGGAGTCGATCTTCGAGTCGGCTTCGTTCGGACCGCTCGCTCGTTGATACGCGTCCGAGGTCATGATCATGCGGTGCAGGCGCTTGATGTCCCAGCCGTGCTCGACGAAGTCCGTCGCCAGCCAATCGAGCAGCTCGGGGTGCGAAGGCGGATCGCCTTGCTTGCCGAAGTCGTTCGGCGTGCCGACGATGCCGCGCCCGAAGTGCCACTGCCACACGCGATTGACGATGACGCGGGCCGTCAGCGGATTCTTCGGGCTCGCCAGCCAGTCCGCCAGCGCGGCGCGCTTGCCGAGCAGCCCTTGCTTCCCGCTGTCTTCCGGAATCGTGTTCTCGCCGGCAATCGCCGTCGGGAAGCCCGGCGTCACCTCCGCCCCGATCGAACGATAGTTGCCGCGCGAGGTCATGTGCACCGGGTAGTCCACCTCGGCCCGGCCCAGCACCGTCGCCGTCGGCATCGACATCTTCGCCGCGAGCGCCGCCTTGCCTAGCTCGTAGATCAGACGATCCCGCTCGTCTCGTTCTTTCGGGGTATACGGCAAGTCGATAGCCTTGCCCGTCGCGTTCTCCTTGAGCCCGGCCTCGGTCATGGCCGCCTCGAGCTTCGCGGCCAGCTCGCGCTGCTGCGGCGTGCGCTCCTCGTCGGCAAGCTTGTACGCCGCCAGCACTTCCGGCGAAAAGCGGCTCTCGACTTCCTTCTGCACGCGGTCGCGGGCGGCCTTGTCGATACGCTTGACCGCGTCCTGATACTCCTCGACCTTGAGCAGCTTCGGGTAACCGGAGTAGAACCCCAGCTCGCTCATCTTGTTGACGACCGGGATCTCGCGCGGCTCGCTGCCCGAGAAGACCGCCATCATACGGTGATAGTCCTTCTGCGACAGGGCGTCGAACTTGTGGTTGTGACAGCGCGCGCATCCCAGCGTCAGCCCCAAGAACGCCGACCCCGTGGTGTCGACCGCATCGGTAAGCCATTCGTAGCGATACTGGCGGCCGTCCAGCGCCGCCTCGTGGTAGATCGGCCCAACCGTGTACAAGCCCGTTCCGATCTGCGCTTCGAGGTGCTCCACTTTTTCTTTAGGAATGTCATAGCCGCCGCGGAGCTCCAAATCGTCCGGCCAGAGCTCGTCGCCCGCGATCTGTTCTTTGACGAATTGATCGAACGGCTTGTCGTCGTTGAACGCCTTGATGACATAGTCGCGATAGCGCCAGGCGTTCGGGAAATAGATGTCGGTCTCGAAGCCGCCGGTATCCGCGTAGCGCACCACGTCGAGCCAGTGCCGGCCCCACTTCTCGCCGTAGCGCGGGGATTCGAGCAACTGATCGACGAGCTTCGCCCACGCCGCCGGAGAGGAGTCGTTGACGAACGCCTCGACCTGCTCCGGCGTAGGCGGCAGCCCATGCAGGTCGATGTAGGCCCGCCGGATCAGCGTCCGCGGGTCGGCCGCGGACAACGGCTCGAGACCCTTCTCGTCGAGCGTCTTGTTGATAAACGCGTCGATCGGGTTGCCGTCCTGTGTCGGCGGAGCCGGCTTCACGGGCGGGATGAACGACCACCATTCCGACTTCTCGAGCTTCGCTTCGGTCCAGGGCGCGCCGTCTGCGATCCACTTGCCCAGCGAGCCGATCTCTTCCGCCGAGAGCCGATCCTTGCCCATCGGCATCTTCAAGTCGTCTTTCGCGCCCGATACCGCCTGATAAAGCAAGCTCTGATCGGGATGCCCCGGCGAGACGGAGGGGCCGCGTTTGCCGCCGGCCAGCAGGCCTTCGCGCGTGCGCAGGTCGAGGCCGCCCATCTTGGCTTCGCCGTGGCACTGCAAGCAGCGCTGCGACAGAATCGCGAGCGCCGGGCCGGTCGAGTCTTCACCGAAAGCGGAGGAGGGAATCAGGACGGAGAAAGCAGCCAGAGCCGCCGCCGCCCCCAGCGTTTTCGTTAGCGTTATCAAAGTAGGTCCATTTAGACAGTAATGCTCCTGGCGTTCGCTGTCAAGTTAGCGCCCCTCTCCTTGCCCTGGGGGTCGATTGCGCTTCGTATTCGCTTGCTCGCCGCTCCGCTAACCGAGCTTCGTTTTCCTCTCCGAACGACCGCAGCACGCTCGCGGCCTCCCGAGCCGTGCTCGCCGCGCTTTTGAAGTCCCCGCCGGCCGCGTAAGCGGCTGCAAGCGTCTCGAGCGTCGGCGGATCGCGCCGATCAGTCAACTCGGCCGCCTGCAGCGACAACTTGAGCGCGTCTTGGGCCGAGTCCTTCCGCGTCATCAAAATCGATGACCACAGATTCAGCGGCGCGGGCCAATCCGGCCGCAGCCGCGCCGCGATGCTTACCTGCTCCAGCGCCTCATCCCGCCGCCCCGCTAAGTCGAGCGATGTAGCCAAATACTGATGCGCCGCGGCGTAGTCAGGCTTCAGCTCAACCGCCCTCGAAAAATGACGAATCGCACCGTCCACATCCTTGCTCAGCCCCAGAGCCATACCCAGGTTGAAATGCGCGTCGACGAAATCCGGCCGCAGCTCCAGCGCCTTCCGGTAGCTCTCGACAGCTTCCTGGTTCCGGCCGCTCGCCAGCAATGCGTTCCCCAAGTTCGAATAAGCTTCGGCGTAATCCGGGCGAATCGAGATCGCCTCGCGATACAGCCTCGACGACTCGGCCGTTTGACCGGCGCCGCCGAGTGCGACCGCGGCGTTGAAGCGGGCCTCCGCCGAATCGGGTCGCAATGCGAGCGCCTTGCGGTAAGCTCCGATCGCCTCCTTCGAGCGCCCCGCCGCCAGCAAAGCCTTGCCCAAATTCGACTGAATCTCGGGCGACCGCGGCTCCAATCGAGCGGCCCTGCGATAAGACTCGATCGCCTCGTTGACTCGCTCGAGCGAGAGCAGAGCATTCCCCAAGTTGTAATGCGCAATCGCGGAATCCGGCGCCAGTTCAATCGCCCGCTTGTAGCGCTCGATCGCTTCGTCGCCCCGGTTTGTCGCCAGCAACGCGTTGCCCACGTTCACCAGCGCTTCCGGCGATTCCGGCTCGCCGTCGAGAGCCTGCTCGAGCATCGCGAGGCCGCCCTGGCGGTCTCCGTTCGCCTGTAGCGCCAGTCCAAGATTCAGCCGCGCTTCCGTATATTGCGGATTCACTTTGAGAGCCCGCCGGTAACTCGCGACCGCTTCGTCAACGCGACCCAACTTCGCAAGCGCCACTCCAAGATTGTTGTGAGCCGCCGCGTTGTCGGGGTCGTGCGTGAGCGCCTCGCGATAGCTCGCAACGGCCTCTTCCACTTGACCCGCCTCCATCAGCGCGCCGCCCAAGTTGTAGTGCGCCTCCGCAAAGTCCGGCTTGCCGTCGATCGCCGCCCGAAACGCCGCGATCGCCTCGTCCCGCCGCCCCAACTGTTGCAGCGCAACGCCCAGCGACGTCAACGGCTCCAGATACCCGGGCTTCGCCTCCAACGCCTTCCTGAAGTACTCAACCGCCTCCCGCGGGCGCCCTTCTGACAACGCCGCCCGCCCCTGCACATTCAACGACTCCGCGTCGGGCCCCAGCGTCTCCTCGGCCTGCTTCGCCATCCGCGCCGCTTCTTCCTGTTTCCCGGCCCAATCGAGCACCTTCGCCAAATTGCGCAGCGCGATACCTTGCTGCTTTTCGTCGATCCGGCTCTCCACGGCTGTACTTACCGCGGCCAGCCGCCGGTCGCTCGGCTCGAGAGAGGCCTTGGCGATGCCTTCGTCCGCCAGCTCGTCGAGCAAATTCAACGCCAGTAGGCGATATCCCTCCAAGTTGAGGTGAACATGATCGAGAAAGTATTCCGGCCCGGTAATGCCGTGAGGAGAGCGCTCCTCGATGGTCGCGTCAAAATCGACCAACGGAACGCCGCGCTGCTGCGCCGCTTCGCGGAGAATCGTCTGCATCGGAGTCAAGATCCGCAGAGGGCAGATGTCTTCGTCGATAGCGCGGTCAAACGCCGCCTTCGCCTCGTCAAATCGGCCGAGAGCATAGAGGGCCCGCCCGCGTTCGAAATGCGCGTCGGCGTAGCGGTCGTCAATCGCCAACGCCGCATCGGCCGCCGCCAGAGCCTGCTCGGGCCGATCGTTCTCGCGGGCCTCTGAAGCCTTCTTCAGCAAGCCCTCGAATCGACGGCGCTGCTCCGCTGCAAGGCCTTCGCGGTGTTCGCTTTTGAAGGGCGACGAGCCGCGTTCATCGGCCGCCGGATTCACGAAAATCAGCCTGGCTCCCGCCGCGCGCGCAATATCGACCATGCGATTCAAATTGAACCGATAGTGCTCGATGACCCCTGCGCGCCATTCTTCATCGCGCGTATACCGACTCGGCCCCACCGAGTGCTCGAGCATCGTGTCGACTTCCGAGCTCAGCACGGTCGCCGCCGGCGCCGGCTTCTTGGAGGCGTCGATAGCCTTCTGAGCGGCCGCATAGATCCGCGTTCGCGTGAATAATCCGCCCGCCTCGGAGAACAACTTCGGCGCCGCCGTCATCTCCGGGTACGTCCTCTTCTCGAGAAACTCGTTGTGGCCCGAATAAACGATGAAAAGGTCCGGTTCGTATCGCGCCAACTCTTCCATGACCACGGCGACGCGGTAGCTGGCATAGCTGATGCCCCCGGCGTTGATCACCTCCCAGCGCTTGCTCGGATCCGCCGCGGGCAACATCTCGCGCAGCCAAGCGCTGAACGACCCTTTGTCGTCATAAGGCCGCCCGTAGGTCGTCGACCCGCCCAAGGTGAAGATGCGATAAGCGTCGGCGGTCTTGTGTTTGAGAAAGCGCTGCTCGTTGAACCAGCGAATCTTGTTCGCCGCCGTCTCCATCCACGCCCGCCCGTCGCTCCCTTGCTTCTCGACAAACAGAGGGATGTTCGAAGCGAATCCCACATAAGGGTCGTCCGTCACAACGACAGGGCTGACGCCGGCCAGCGCCAACGCCGCTTCGAGCAAGGCGAAGAACCCAACCACGGTAACGACCGCGAAAAGCGCTTTCTTCCAGGCCGGGAGGACGTACTTGGTCGCGGTTTCGGCGGACGCCTCCCGCGGCGTCGGCTGCGGCGCGCGGGCACGCCCGCGTTTGCTATGTTTCCTTCCGCTCAAACCCGGCGATCAGTCTAGCTGACGAAGTAGGGGACGAACCGCGGCGTCCGACGGACGCCGCGGTTCGGTTGGAAGCAGCCTAGAAGACGAACTTCAGGCCGAATTGAATCTCCCGCGGATTGCCCACGGTCGAGCTGATGATGCCCGCGCTGGGGTTGCCGATGCTGGCGCCCGGCAGCCCGAATTGAGGCGTGTTGAACAGGTTGAAGAACTCGCCCCGGAACTGCACGCTCATGTCTTCGTTGATCGGGAAGCGGCGGAAGACCGAGAAGTCGAAGTTGATTCGCCCCGGGCCTTCCATGATGTTGCGCCCGCCGTTGCCGAAGGTGAACTGCTCGGGGGTGCCCCAAGCCGCGCCGCTCGAGTCCAGCGACGTGTCGAACCAGTGAGTCGGATCGGGATTGTCGATGCGGGCGTCATGCAGCGCGTCCGGCCGGCTGCCGCCGGCGTTTGACACCGAGTTGTTGAGCGCTGGAGTGAAAGGCAGACCCTCCTGCATGGTGACGATGAAATTCGTCTGCCAGTTGCCCAGGAGGGCGTTGCCGGCTTTGCCCAAGTCGAACGAGCGACCCTGTCCGACCGGGGGCGCCCAATTGATCGTCTGGATGAATCGCTGTCGGATATCGAAGCCCGCATTGCCGAAATCACCGTTCCGATTCCGAACGTCCTGAGGCAACGGCCCATTCGCGCCGCCGCCGAAGGCGTTGGGAACGTTGTCGATCGCGTGCGACCAGGTATAGGAGGTCAGCAGGCCAAGTCCTCCCGCGAAACGCCGTTCCAGACTCGCCTGCAGCGAGTTGTAGTTGCTGCGGCCGTCTGTGCCCAGGTACGTGACGTTGACCACGTTGGGCGCGATGTCGCGCAGCGGCCGCCGCGGCGCCGGGCCGCCGGGTCCCGGAAACGGCTGGTTGTAGTTGAAGGTCGTGTCGAGGTTGCGTCCCCCGTTGGCGACGTACGCGACTTTTGTGACAAACCCCTTCCCCAGCGCCCGCTGGACTTGCAGATTCCACTGCAAGACGTAGCTGGCGCGGATGTCGGGAGGGTTGGTGAACAGCGAACCGGTGGGATTCTCCGCATTCCCCTCGAAGTCCAGCGAAGGTATCGGCGGCAAGCCGTCTTGCACTCGCGGGTAGTCGGGGTCGAATTGATTCAAGTCGACGGTGCTTACGGGGCCGAACGGCAACTGACGATGGCCTCGCATGATGTTGCCCCCGGTCCCCGTTGGGTTCCAGAAGACCCCGAAGCCGCCGCGGACCACGGTCTTCGAGTCCACCTGGTAGGCGAATCCGAAGCGCGGCGCGAAGTTGTTGTTGTCCGGTTGGATGCCCGTGTACTTGTCGGTATTGAAGCCCGCGATCAGCAGCTGGCCGGAGTCGATGTCGAAGTTCGAGATTCGATTTGCGACTTCATGGAGTCTCGTGAACAGCTCGTACCGCAACCCCAGGTTGAGCGTCAGCTTCGAGGTCGCCCGCCAGTCGTCCTGAAAGTAGAAGCCGTGCTCCCAGTTGCGGTAGCCGGGCGTCAGCAAGGCGAAGTCCTGCTGAATCACCGATGGCGTGCCGATGATGAGGCTGGCCATTCCGTCGCCGGTGTTCGAAACGTTGTTGGGGTCGCGGGTGACGTTGGTGTTGAAGTTGAAGCGACCCGCTCCTTGGTTGTTCTGGATGATCGTCATCTGGCGACGGCGCGTGTCGAAGCCGTATTTGATGGTGTGCTTGCCCATGATGTGGGTCATGTTGCCTTTGTAAGTGAAGGCGTTCTGGACGCGGATGATAGGCAGCGAACGCGTCTGGCCGATCTCTTGATAGCCCGAAGGGAAGAAGATCGGGATGCCGTCGGAATAGCCGGCTTGGTTGGCGTTCTTTACGCCCAACTGTTCGCCCAGCTTGGCGCCTTCCTCGGCGCCCTCTTGGGTGTAGTTGAGCTTGAACCGGTTGAAACCGAGACGCCCGTCGAACAGCACCGTCGGGGTGAAGCTGTGCGTGTAGTTGATCGCCGCGTTCTGTGCGGTAAACACGGAATTTCCCGCGAAGCTGCGCTCGCTGCCGAGCGCGACCGGCCGGTCGATCCCTGGGATCTCCGCGGCGGGGAATGTCGACGGCTGCACCGTCGTGGTCTCCTGGTACGAGTAGCGGCCGAATACGCGGCCCTTGTCGCTCACGTTCCAGTCGGCTCGGCCCATCCCCTGGTTCCAATCTTGCTCTTGCTTGGGCACTGTCCGCAGATTGTTGACGAGCCCCGGCGAGTCCGGCAGCGGCACGCCGTAGAACAGCTTCGGGGTGACCGCGTCGAACATCGATTGCGGGATTTGGCGATTCGGCAAGATGTCGCGGGTGAAGCCGCTGGGCGTTCCCTCGGCCGGCCGGACGCTGAAGGGGTCGAAGATATCGCGAACTGCGGAAAAGTCTCCGCCGCGCATCGCCGCCGAAGGAACAGTGCTGATCTCGGTCGTGCCGCGGCGCTTGCGGAAGCCCTCGAAGGCCCCGAAGTAGAACAGCTTGTTCTTCGCGATCGGGCCGCCCGCGGTCGCGCCGAACTGGTTCTGACGGTAGTCCGGCTGAGTGGAGCCCGGGCGATCGAAGAAGTTCCGCGCGTCCATCTTGTTGTTGCGCAAGAACTCGTAGAGGCTGCCGTGGAGCTCGTTTGTTCCGTTCTTGGTGACGACGTTGATCGTCGCGCCGGCGTTGCGGCCCTGATCGGCCTTGAAGTTGCTCGTCTCCATCTTGAACTGACGGATCGCCTCGACCGACGGGCGCAGGCTGATCGACAATGTGATGCGGTCGTTGTTGTCGATGCCGTCGATCTCCCAGTTGTTGGCGTTCTCGCGAATGCCGTTTGTGAAAAGCTCGCTGCCGGGCCTCAGGTCGTCGGGGCGCGAGCCGCCCATGATGGTTCCTGCCGGTCCATAGCCGGCGCCGGTGACGCCCGGAGCCAGAATCGCGAGTTGCACAAAGCTGCGGCCGTTGAGCGGCAAGTCCTGGACCGCTCGCTCCTCAATGACTTGGCCGATCGCCGACGTGTCGGAGTCGAGCGGCGGCGGAGCGCCGGACACTTCGATGGTCTCGGCGACTGCGCCGACCTCGAGTGCGAAGTCCAAGCGAATCGTTTGGTTGACCTCGAGGACGACGGGCTCGCGGGTGACGCCCCGGAAACCATCGCCTTCGACGTGAACCCGGTAATTTCCCGCCAACAGCAGCGGGACGGTGAAAGTGCCGTTCTGATCCGTTGTAGCTTGACGCTCAGAGCCGGTCTCTAGGCTAGTGACGGTAACCCTCGCGCCCGGGATGGACGCGCCGGACGGATCGGTGACGATGCCGTTGAGTTGCGCGGACGTTTGGCCGAAAGCGCTCGTCGCTGTCAAAAATCCGATGACGGCGAACAAACCTACGGCCGTGGATTTCTGCATGGAAACCTCCTCACCAGTTAGGAATCAGCGCGCCGAGTCGATATACCCCTTCTCGTGACGCCTTGGCCCAAGTCTAACCGCTTCGGAGCCTGTACCCCAAGCAGTAAGTTGAAGAAAAGAAAGGTTAGATCTGCGATTTGATCGGGCGCCTTGACTCTGCGTCGAGGCCTAAGTGATAGAAACTGCTAAAGATATCAGTCTCCGCGATCGGCGCTGGCACGGGTCCATTAAGCGTGCCCATGCCCAATTAATGGGGCTGGATTTTCACGTGACTCAACTTCGAACCGCCACGCTCAACCGCCGCTCGCAGACGAATTCTAGCCAGTTATCCATGCCGGTCGACTTCTTCGCGGAAACGCACAGCACTTCCATCCCCGGCCGCACGGTCTCGATGTTGCGCGCCGCCGCCGCCCAGTTGAATTCCACGGCGTCGGCCAGGTCGATCTTGGTGATGACGGCCACGTCGGCGCTGTTGAAGATCGTCGGGTACTTCAGCGGCTTGTCTTCGCCCTCGGTCACCGACAGCAGCACCAGCCGCAAGTGCTCGCCCAGGTCGTAGGACGACGGACAAACCAGATTCCCAACGTTCTCGACGAACAGAAAGTCCAACTCGTTCAGATCCCAGCCGTCGAGCGCGTTGTCGACCATCTCGGCTTCGAGGTGACACATCGTCCCGGTGAGGATTTGCTTGATCGGCGCTCCGCTGCGCATCAGCCGTTGCGCGTCGTTCTCCGTCGCCAGGTCGCCCACCAGGGCGCCGACGCGGTAATTCGCAGCAAGCCGCGTCAGGGTCTGTTCGAGGAAAGCGGTCTTGCCTGAGCCGGGGCTCGAGACCAAGCTCACGACGAAGACGCCGGCCTCCTCGAAGCGCCGCCGCAGGGCGCGCGCCGCCTCGTCGTTGCGCTTCAAGATGTTCCGCCGCACTTCGACGATCCGAGGCTCGGATTTCCGTAGAGGTTCCGTCATGTTTCCAACTCCAATCCAACGACTTGCAGCTCGCGGCCCCGTATGAATTCCGCCGCCGTTGACCCGCAACACGGGCAAGTCAGCAATTGCACCGATGGGAGTTCGCGCTCCTCATTGCAACCGCGGCAGAAGATCACGATCGGCGTTTCTTCAACTACGAGACGACAGCTCTCGAAAGGCGTCTGTTCCCGCGCCAACTCATAAGCCGAAAGCAACGCATCTTTGACGATCCCCGACAGCGGACCCACCCTCACGTGAATGGCCTCGATCGCCTGGCCGCGTTTCTCCGCCTCTTCCTCGGCGAAGTCCAGAATGCTCATCGCGATCGACAACTCATGCATGACGCCCCCTGTCAATCTCGAACGCCGCCAACGCGGCTTGCCCCAGGCACACGCCGCCGTCGTTGGGCGGAACCTGCGAGTTGGTCCAAACTTCGACGCCCTGGTAGGGCAGCAGGTTCGCGAGATCCTCGAGCAACAGCTCGTTCTGGAACACTCCGCCCGACAGCACGCAGACGTCAGTGCCGCGTTCGCCGCACAGCCGTAGGATCGCCGTCGCCGTTCCTTCGGCGAGTCCCCGTTGAAACGCTCTCGCGATCTGCGCCGGCTTGCGACCCGCGAGGCGATCGCGAATCACGCTCTCGAGCAGCGGGCGAAAATCCAACACGCCGTCGCGCACGGGGAACGGATAGGCGTCGGCGAAGCGCGCGCCGCGGGCGGTCTGCTCGAGCCAAATCGCCGCCTGGCCCTCAAAGGTCACCTGGCGCGTAAACCCGAGCAGCGCGGCCGCGGCGTCGAACAGCCGGCCGACCGAAGTCGTCTCGAAAGGTCCGGACTCCCGCATCGAGCATCCGTCGCGCTTCGATGTACCGCTTCGAGAAGGCGAACGGCTCGGCGCAAAGATCCGGCAACGAGTCCAACTGCGAAACGAAACCGGCCGCCGACTGCACGGGGAACTTAGCCGCGGCGTCGCCGCCCGGCAGCATCGCCGGACGCAAGTGCAGCAGCCGCTCGAACCCATCGCGTAGGCTGCCGCCGAAAAACTCGCCGCCCCAGATCGTCCCGTCGTCGCCGTAGCCCGTGCCGTCAAAGGCCACGCCGATCACGTGCTGATCCCACGCTCGGCGTTCAGCCAACACCGACGCCACGTGCGCGCGGTGGTGTTGGACCGCGAACCGCTCGCGGCAATCGATCCCCTGAGCTTCCAGCGTCGAGGCGTATTGCGGGTGCAGGTCATACGCGACGATCAAGTCCGCGGGGGAGACCGCATACATTGACGTCAAGTCGCGGACCGTCTCGCGGAACGCTTGGCGGCACTGGTGATGGTCGAGGTCGCCGATATGCTGGCTGACGAAAACCTGTCCGTCGACCGCCAGCGCTATCGCGTTCTTGAGATCCGCGCCAACGCCCAAGATCGGCGGCGCGTCGAACGGCAATGTCGTCACCGCGCCCGGCGCATAGCCGCGCGAGCGTCGCAGCACCGCGGGGCCGAAAGCGCCGACGCGCGCCACCGAGTCGTCGACTCTCCTGACGATCGGCCGCTCGCCCAGCAAGAAGGCGTCCGCGATGCCGTCGAGTCGCTCCAAAGCGTCCGCGTCTTGGTAGGCGATCGGCTCGCTCGAGCGATTGGCGCTCGTCATCACCAGCAGGTCCGGGGCGCCTGCGGCAAACAGCATGTGGTGCAGCGGCGTATAGGGCAGCATCACGCCAAGGTCGCGATTGTCCGGTGCGACGCCGGGCAACTCGACTTTCGCGGGGGCGATCACAATCGGCCGGGCGGGGGACTGCAATAACTCCTCCGCCGCCGGCGGCAGCGCGACAATCCCGCGCGCCATCTCCAAATCGCGCGCCATCACCGCAAAAGGCCGCTCCTTGCGGAACTTGCGCTCGCGCAACGCCGCGACCGCTTTCGCGCTGCGCGCGTCGCAAGCCAGGTGGTAGCCGCCGAGCCCTTTGATCGCGACGATTTTTCCCGCCTCGAGCAAGGCCGCGGTGCGCGTCACGCATTCCGCGTCTCCCAGCACAAGCTGTCGACCGACACGCAATTCCAAGTGCGGCCCGCAAGCCGGACAAGCCGTCGGCTGCGCATGGAAGCGCCGATCCTCCGGGTCGCGGTACTCGTGCTCGCAAGCCGCGTCGAGCGGCCACGCCTTCATCGACGTATTCGCCCTGTCATAGGGCAGCCGCTCGATCACGCTGTAGCGCGGCCCGCAGTGCGTGCAATTGATATACGGGTACAGAAACCGCGAATCCTGCGAGTCGAACAACTCACGCAGGCAGTCGTCGCAAACCGGCAGGTCGGGGGATATGCGCGCGGTGGGCGCAGCGTCGCTGCGGCTCTTGCGGATGACGAAATCCGCCAAGCCGGTCGGCTCGGCCTCGTCCACTTGGATCGAGGCGATGTGCGACGCGGCGGGCGCCTCGACCTCGAGGCCGCGCAAGAAAGCTTCGAGCGCCGGCGCGGCGCCCTCCACATACACTTCGAGCCCTTCGCCTTCGTTGAGCGCCCAGCCGCTGAGCGCGTTCGCGCGCGCCAGCCGATAAACAAAGGGCCGGAACCCGACCCCCTGCACCACGCCGCGCACATGAATGGACCGGGCCGTCATACGACGCACATCCTGCCTTGCCAACCGGATTGCAGCACGCGGCCGTCGCGCATCAGCACCGGCACGCCGCGCTGTCCGCCCGTCGCCCGGCGAAGGCGCTCCAGAGCCGCCGTGTCGTCTTCCACGTCGTACTCGACGAACGCTTCGCCCTTCCACTCCAGCTCTTCGCGCATCTCGCTGGTGTAAGGGCAAGATTTCGAGCCGTAAAGCTCAAGCATCGGGCTCCTCCAGCAATTCGCAGATCGTGTGATAGATCGAGGCTTGCACTTCTTGAATCCTCGGGATGTAGTCCGACCGCACGATCAGCGGAAACTCCGCCAGACCGCGGCGCGCGATCTCGCCGCCGTCGTAGCCGAGCAGCGCCGCGGTCAGCAGTCCGCGCTTGTTGGCTTCTTCGAGCGCCGCGATGATGTTGCGCGAGCCGCCGCTTGTCGAGATGCCGACGGCCACGTCTTCGGGCCGCGCGTGCGCGATCAGTTGCCGCAGAAACACGACGTCTTGCCCCACGTCATTCGCGATCGCACTCAAGTTCGCCGGCTCCGCGGACAGGGAAATCGCGGGAACCGCGCGCCTCCCCGGCGGCGGGCTCACCAAGTCCAGCGCCCAATCGTTCGCGTCGGTCGCCGAACCTCCGTTGCCGAACAAGATCAGCTTGCCGCCGCGTGCGATGCGTTCCCGCATGGCCGCCGCGGCCCCTGCGATCTTCTCCGATTCCATCTCCGCCGCTTGCGCGCGCAGCTCCGCATCGTCGGCGACCTTCATTTCGATCGATGCCGCCACATCCTTCAGCACCGCGGCCGTGTCCTGCGAATCCTTGCCCAAGAACGGATAGAGAAACGAGGAAGCGCCGGCGTCCTGCCCCAACGAGCGGTGCTCGAAGAACACGTGCACCGTCTCCCACAGCGTGTGGTAGAGGATCTCGACCATCTCCTGGTGCACGAACGGGTCGGGCAACGCCGCGCGAAACGAGTACGAGCCGCGCAGACCGGGCAGGGCGAACGTCATCGCCTCGCGCGCGTAAGCGCGGTCGAGCGCAGCCTGTACTTCGCGATCTCCTTCCGGCGGGCTAAAGCCCATCACGATGTCTTCGGGCTTCAATATCGCGCCGAGCCATGGGCTGAACGCCGCCGACAAATCGAGCGCCGGCAGCGCGCGCTTGCCGACGATGACGGGATGCACGAATTCGACCGAAACGTGCTGCGCATCGGTCGAGCATGACCCGCGTCCGAACGCCAGCAGGCGCCCGCCCTTCTGGAAGCGAGCGGACATCTCGCGGCTGGCTTCGGCGAGCCGCGGCGCTTCACGCTCGAAGAACGCCTTGAAGATCCGGTTCCGGTCGAGGAGCCGATCCTCGATGCGTTTGGCCTGCGTGGAGTACGCAACCATAGGCTTCTAACAAATGCGGGGCAGGGGATCGCCCACCAGCATGTCCAGGTCACGCGCGCCGCCGTAAGAGTTGGCGCACAGCACCGTCGCTTCGGGCTCGGCGCGCACCTCGCCGATCAGCCGCGCATCCTCGCCGCCCGGCGTCGATTGCAAGGCCGCCAGCGCATCGGCCGCCGCTTCGTCCGAAACCACGGCCAAAAATTGTCCTTCGTTCGCGATGTGCAGCGGGTCGAGGCCCAGCAATTCGCACGCGCCCCGCACTTGCTCGCGCACCGGGATGTTCTCCTCCAGCAGGATGACGCCCAGCCCGCAATCGCGCGCCAACTCGTTGAGCGCCGTCGCGACGCCTCCGCGCGTCGGGTCGCGCATCCAGCGCACGGCCGCCGCCAGACCCGCATCGGCCAGAGCCTCGATTAAGGGCAGCACCGAGCGCGTGTCGGACTGCAACGCGGCCTCGAGATCGAGCTCGCCGCGCGCGAGCAGAATCGTAATCCCGTGATCGCCGATCGGCCCGCTCAGCAACACCTTGTCGCCGGGCCGGACGGCTTGCGGCGACAGGTCGAAGCCGGGAATCGGACAGCCGACGCCCGCCGTTGTGATGTACATCGAGTCGGCCTTGCCGTGCTCGACGACTTTCGTATCGCCGCCCACGATTTTGACGCCCGCCCGCGCGGCGGCGTCCGCCATCGCGCGGACTTCCGCCTCGAGCGTCTCGGTCGACAGGCCCGCCTCGAGCACGAACGTCACCAGCAGAGTCTGCGCGCGCGCCCCCGAAACGGCCAAGTCGTTTACCGTGCCGTTTACAGCGAGCTCACCGATCGACCCGCCGGGAAACCGCAGCGGCTTCACCACAAAGCTATCCGCGGTCATCGCCAACTGCGCGCCTCCAACCGTCACCCGCGCCGCGTCGCTCAGCGCCGCGGTCGGATCAGTCGATCAGCAACGGAGCGATCAGCCCCTCGATCAGCCGGCGGCTTGCTTTTCCGCCGGCGCCATGCGCCATTTCGATCTGCGCATCGCGAAAACGAACCTTGGGAAACGTCACCGTCGTCGCCATAAGCGCTCCCTCAAGCCGACGCCTCCAGCGACACCAACTCCGGCCGCTTGCGGCGTTCGTAGTTGTAGTACGCCGCACACGAGCCTTCCGACGACACCATCAGCGCGCCGATCGGATGCTCGGGCGTGCACTCCTTGCCGAACAGCTTGCATTGGTGGGGTTTCAGCACGCCCTTCAACACTTCGCCGCACTGCGCCGCCTTCGGATCGGTCACGCGCACGCCGGGAATGCTGAAGCGGCGCTCCGCGTCCCACTCGGCGTACTCTTCGCGAATCGCCAGCGCCGACTGCGAGATGAAGCCCATGCCGCGCCACTCGAAGTACGGGCGCAGCTCGAACACGTCCGCCATCGCCCGCAGCGCTGCGCGGTTGCCCTCCCACGGCACTACGCGCTTGTACTGATTCTCGACTTCGCTGCGGCCTTCGCGGAGCTGCCGCAGCAGCATCAGCACGCCCTGTAAGATGTCGAGCGGTTCGAAGCCGGAGACGACGATCGGCTTGCCCTCGTTCCTCGCGATCCACTCGTAAGGCCGGCAGCCGATTACGGTCGAGACGTGTCCTGGTCCGATGAAGGCGTCGATCCGCATATCCGGCGAGTCGAGGATCGCCCGAATCGCCGGCAAGATCGTGACGTGATTGCAGAAAATCGAAAAATTGCGAATTCCCATCGCGCGGGCGCGCTTCAAGGTGACCGCCGTCGACGGCGCGGTCGTCTCGAAGCCGATCGCGAAAAACATGACGTGCTTGTCGGGATTACGCTCCGCCAGCCGCAGAGCGTCGGCGGGTGAATAGACGATGCGAACGTTCATCCCGCGCGCTTGATGCTCGAGCGGGCTGCCCTTCGTGCCCGGCACGCGCATCATGTCGCCGAATGCTGTGAAGATCGTGCCCGGATCCTGGGCCATCGACAGCCCGTCGTCGATGCGCCCCATCGGCAGCACGCACACCGGGCAGCCCGGTCCGTGCACCAGCTCGATGTTGGGGGGCAGCAAATCCTTCAGGGCGAAGCGGTAGATCGAGTGCGTATGGCCGCCGCAGACTTCCATGAAGCGGTAGTCGCGGCGCGGGTCCGCCAGCGCGCGAATCTCGGCCGCGACTTTCGAGATCACTTTGCCGTCGCGGAACTCATCGACGTACTTCACGGCGAACCTCCCTTCGACTCGGCGTCGTTGAGGCCGTACCCGAGCACTTCTTCCATCGCCGCCTCGTCCTCGCCCAAGATGTTGAGGATGCGCATCTGCTCGGCGGCGTCCGCCTCGCTGATCTTGCTCATCGCGAAGCCGACGTGAATCAGCACCCAGTCGCCGGCTTGCGTTCCTTCATCGGCGAGCAAGCTCAGGTCGACTTTGCGTCGCACGCCTGTCACCTCGACCACGGCCAGACAGCTGTCGTCCGGCATGATTTCCATGACTTTCCCTGGGATCGCGAGGCACATCGGCTCAGCCCTCCTCGCCGTCTTGCAGGCGCGCCACAATCTCGAACGAAACCTTGACCTCGTCCTTCACCTTCAGTGCGCCGCCCGCCGCGGCGTATAGCTTGACGCCGTACGCGGTCTGCCGCAGCAGCGTCTCGCCGTTGATCCTCAACAAGTCGCCGTGCAACGACGCATGACCGGACACGAGTTGACGCTGCGTCGAACCGCGCAGCGTCAACTCGCCGGGCGCATCCAGGCGGTAGTAGCCCACTCCCGCCTGGGAGGCCAAAACCTTGTCGCACTCGAACACGATCTCGGGATACTTCGACGTCTCGAAAACCTCTTCTCGCGCGGCCTTTTCGATGTCGCGGCGATCGCTCGACTTCACGTCCCCGAGCACCTCCAGGCTCTCGGGCCGCACGCGAAACGACACCTTGCCCGCACCGGGCGTCTCAGGGTCCAGTTGCGCTTCGCCTGCGATATCGCGCATGCCCAGAACCGGGTTGTGGCCAAACGCCGCGAGCATGCCCCCGGCGAACGCCTTCACCGTCAGTCTGCTTTGGCCTTTGTCCACAACGTATCGCCCCATCTCGGTTACATCGATTTCAGCTTCAGATAGCGTTCCACGTCCGGAATCGCCGCAGTCAGCAGATCGCCGACTCCCGAGCCGCCCAGCAGGCCGCGAATTCGCGGGTTCGTCAGGATCAGACCCGCGCCGAACACCATCATCGAGACGCCGCCCAGCAAGAACAGCGTGTCTCGCGTATCGGTTGAACTTCCGTTTTGAGTCGAGTGCAGTACGTCCATCGCGCAAGCTCCTTCTATAAGATTTCTTCCAACAACGATCTCAGCCGTTCGACTGCAAGATCCACGGCGCCTTCCACCGCGGCGCTCAATCCCAACCGCCCCTCGTCGCCGCCCAGGTCCGCCGGCTCGCAACCCAGCACCAAAATCCGGGCGGGCAGCTCGCCGATGTTTCGCGCCATGCGGATCACGCTCAGGGGGTCCATTGCGTGCGCGTCGGCCACCGGCAGGGCGGCTTGATTCTCCGCGCCGTCGAGGTCGGCCAGGTCGGGTTCGATCAGATACAGCGTCCCCGGTTCGCCCCCGCGCGGCGCGGCGTCGACCAGAATCGCAGCGTCGTAGCCTGACGTCAGCGCGTACGCCAGGTCGTAGCCGCGGATGCCGAAGTCCACAACGCGGGCGCCTTGCGGCGCTCCGGCTCGCTCGAAGCGCTGCGCCGTCTCCACGCCAAACGCGTCGTCGCCCAGGAAGATATTCCCGATGCCGGCGACCAGCACGCTGGCGCGGACCGGCCCGGGCCCGGCCGGCTCCACTTCATCCGGCCGAAAAAAGAACCTATGTCCGGGTTGCCGCGCCGTGCCCAAGTCGGCGCCGGGGTCGTCGTCCACCACCAGACTCAAGTGCAGCTCGCCCTCGTAGTCCTGCTCGATCGCCTCGATCATCGCCAAACGCCCCGCGAGCGCCAAGTCCATCACGTCTCCGCCGCTGCGCGGGCGCAGTCTGACGCGGTCGCCCTTCTTGAGGTCGACATCGCCGACGCGGACCGAGTCGACCGTCTCCTTGTCTTCCAGCAGCCGCCAGTCCATTTCGTTCACGGCTTGCCTCCGTCGGACTGCCGCAAAGTCCCGTGCATCTTCATGAACTGCTCCGGCGTCAAGGCTTCGGTACGCTCCAAGATCCGTCTGGCGAAATCATCCACCTCACGCATCTCTTGTTTTTCTTCCCCGGTCATCGTCAGGATGCGCAGCGAGAGGATCTCGTCGATTTCCGTGCCGTCGAACAGCGCCCCCGCGCTTTCCGGAGCGATTTGCGGATAGTCGTAAAGAATGACCGGGGAGCACAGCATCGCATCCGTCGATCCGGGATCCCCGGCCAAGACGGGATAGGCCCCCACGTTCTTGCATGCCGCCGCGGCTTGCTTGAGCTCGCAGGGCGCGTCGAGCAACGAGGCGAATTCGCCGTCGGCCAGCGTCAAAATAGCGTGCGTCGAGACAAATGACCGCAGCAGAGCGCCCGCGCGATCCCGCCCCCGGAAGGTTCCGCGGTTCTCGATCGACAGGCGCAACCGAAACCAACCGAAGTCGACCGCCTCGGCGCTGACCTCGACGATTCCCGCTAACGCTTCGCGCCTGCGCACTACTTGCTCGGATTCGCCTTCGACGCCGGCGTCGAAGGCGAATACTTTTTGGAGCGAGCGTTCCGCCAAGGCCTCTAAGCTCGCGGCATCGACTCTGACCTCACGCTCAATCGCTTCCTCCCAGCGTTCGATCGTCTCGCCTTGCGCGTTTAGCGTCTCGCGCGCGATCAACTGCAAAAAACGCACCTGCACGCCCAAGCGACCGCCCCGAGCCAGGCATTCGATCCGCATGTGCGCGCCATCCGCGTCGCCCTGGACGCGGGCGTAGTCGGGCGGCGACAGCACGCCGAAGTTCCACCTTTGCCGATTCTTGACCGCCGATGCTCGGTAGGGATAGAGCAGGTATCCCTCGTAGAGCACGGCATTGGCGACTTCTTCGATGAGCGGAAGATTCACTTGGTCGTCAACTCCTGGCGCGGATAGCTTGTCACGGTATTCATGAGGCTCTCGAGCGCCTGGTCCAGGCTCGACAGCCCGTTGCGCGCCTTGTAGTCCGCCAGCATGTCGAAAGTGTCCTTGTTCACCGCCAGCCAGGCCGTGTTCGGATAGTAGTGGTTCATCATCTTGCGCCAGGTTTCAACCGGCAGGCGGTAGCGCGCCTCCTTGCTCCAAGAGATACGCGCCGCTTGCAGCGCTCCTCCGCTTCCGGCGTGAAAGACCGTGCCGCTGAACAGAAACAGCAGCGGAATGTCGGCGCCCTTCAGAGCGTCGAAATACTTCGTCGCCGCCACGTTGAAATCGAATGTGCACGGCACGTGCAAGTCGAACGTGCATTGTCCGGTGAACGCCGGAACTACTCCGCTGGCATGCGTCCATAACAACGGTTTCAAAGTGTCGCCCCAGCGATGCGGTTCGCCGAACAACTCGACCAAGCGGCGCCTTTCTTCGTCGTCATACCTCCGCTTGGTCGTCTCGATCTGAATCTGGACCGTCAACAGAACGTTGTGAACCGACTCGCGGGCCTCCTGGTTCTCCACCGACAGCGCGAACACGATGGTGGGCGCGACCGCAAACGCCACCGGTTCCGCGCCCTCCACGTTGAAGCTCAAATCAGGCATTCGCCCCCTCCGGCGACGCTCGCCTGTGCAGTTCCTCAAAGAAGGAGCGGATCTCCGCCCAAACCGCCGAACCGCCCGACAACCCGCGCCAATTCGCGCGGATCAGCCCCGTCAGCCGATAGCACTCGTCGATCGGCGCCAGGTAATACTCGCCGGACGCGCGGTTCGCCAGCACGCCTTCCACGTAGGGAACCATCCCGCGAATCGCCAAGCTGCGGGCCGCTATCGCGTCCCAAGCCGCCAGCGAAAGCAGAGACTCGACAGGGCCGGCGGGGCTGGGGTAGATCGCGGCCACCGAACCCTTCGCGTCGCTTTTCAAAAAAAACGCCATGCCGATCGGAATGGCCAGTTCGTCCCATTCCGCGTCCGTGATCTTGAAATCGCCGAGCGCAACGACGCGCCGCGGCACGCGCCGGAATTTTGTCTTCTCCGACGATGCGAACAGGCAGGCGCACGAAAGACACACACACATGAGCTTGCGTGCGTCCGGCTGCACAAGGTGCTCGTGCGCCGGCCCTATCTGCGTGTTGCAGAACTCACAGCGCTCGGCCGTCTCGGGGCGCCGCGCAAGCTCGCTGAGCACTGCAAAAGACGAGCGCATGGCGCCGGAACCCGTCACGAATTCGACTCCGGGACTGCCGCGCGCAGCGTCTCGAGAGGGACAAATCCGGCTGACGCGCCCTCGATGACGATCTCAGTCAGGTCCGGCGCCGCCGCGGCCAACACTTCGCGCGCCGCGGCCTCGCCGCCGTTTCGCGCCGCCAGACGCACCGCGCCGCCCTCAATGGAAAGCAAGGTCACGCCGTGCACGCCTTCCAGAGCTTTGCGAACGCGCGTTTCCAAGTCGTCCGGATGTGCGCCGTGCAGGATCAGCAAACTGCCGATCAACGGATCGCGGGTGAAGCTCTCGAGAATGCCCGCCGCGCCGGCGCCCGAGCGCGAGACGATCTCCAGCACGCGCTCGAGCCCGACCGCGTGCAACTCCATCACCGCCGCGACGAGTTCTCGAGAGGCGGCGCGAACGGCCGGGTCCGCCGCCCTCTCCAGTTGCTCGACAAGGTCGCCAATGCGATCGACGCGTTGTTGAAAGCCTTGGTCCTGCGCCATGCGCTCGCCTCCGTTCCTACGACTGCAGTCCGAACGTCGGCGAATGACGCGTCTCCAAGACCTTGCCGTTCCCCAGATACATGTGGACGCCGCAAGGCAGGCAGGGATCGAAGCTGCGCACCGCCCGCATGATGTCGATGCCCTTGAACTTGTCCGGCCCGTTCTCCTCGAAGATCGGCGTGTTCTGCACCGCATCCTCGTAGGGGCCCGGTGTGCCGTAGACGTCGCGCGGATTGGCGTTCCACGGCGTCGGGGGATAGGGATGATAATTGGCGATCTTGCCGTCACGGATCACCACGTGATGCGAAAGGACGCCGCGCACGGCCTCGTGGAAGCCGCAACCGATGGCGTCTTCGGGGACTTTGAAGTCGTTCCATGTCCGCGTGCGCCCCGCGTGCAGCTCGGCTAACGCTTTTTCGACGAAGTACAGCGCCGCCGCCGCCGAGTAGGCCTGAAAGTACGTCCGCGCGCGGTCACGCTCGATGGCGTTGCTCCATTTCGGGATCTTCCATTCGAATTCCGTCTCGGGCAGCGACGCCGTCTTCGGCAGATAGATTTTCACGCTATGCCCGGTGGCTTTGACGTAGCCGATGTCGACCAGGCCGGCCAAGGCCGTCGACCAGAAGCGCGCGATCGGTCCGCCGCCGGTGTCGAGCGCCAGATACTCGTCGGTGCGCTTGTCATACCAGCGCGGCGACATCACCCAGGTGTACTTGTCGTCGAAGTTGCGCTTTTGCGGCCGCGGAATCGTGGTCTGGTTCCAGGGGTGGCGTTGGTCGACGGGGTTGCCCAGCGGGTCCTCCCGCACGAACGTCTCGCTCCCCTCCCAATCGTCGTAGAACGAGCTGCCCAGCAAGATCCGAATATTCAAGTTGATGTCGACCAGATCGTGCGTCACGGCCTTGCCGTCCACGATGACTCCCGGAGTGACATACATCTTCTTGCCCCACTCCGACATGTTCTTGTAGGTGTAGTCGCAAGCGTCCGGATCGTTGAACGAGCCCCAGCAGCCCAGCAGGACGCGCCGCTGGCCGACTTTCTCATATCCGGGCAGAGCTTCGTAGAAGAAGTCGAACAGGTCGTCATGCAGCGGCACGACCTTCTTCATGAACTCGACGTACTTCATCAGCCGCACGAGGTAGTCGGTGAACAGTTGTATCGTCGGGACCGTCCCCACGCCGCCCGGGTACAGCGTGGAGGGGTGCACGTGCCGCCCTTCCATCAGGCAAAACATCTCGCGCGTCATGCGGCTCATCTGCAGCGTCTCGCGGTAAAACGAGCCGGTGAACGGGTTGAGCGCCGTCATGATGTCGGCGATCGTGCGGTAGCCGTGCAGCTCGGCATGCGGCGACGCCGTCTTCTGCGCCTTGTCCCAGACGCCCGGGTTGGTCTCCTTCACCATCTGCTCGCAGAAGTCCACGCCCACCAGGTTGTCCTGGAAGATGTTGTGGTCGAACATGTACTCGGCGGCCTCGCCGAGATTGACGATCCATTCGCCCATCGCCGGCGGCCGGACGCCGAAAGCCATGTTCTGCGCGTAGTTCGCGCAGGTCGCGTGGTTGTCGCCGCAGATGCCGCAGATCCGGCTCGTGATGAAGTGCGCATCACGAGGATCCTTGTTCTTCATGAAGATGCTGTAGCCGCGGAAAATCGACGACGTGCTATGACACTCCGCCACTTCCCGATTTTCAAAGTCGATCTTCGTGAAGATGCCGAGACTGCCGACGATCCGCGTGATCGGATCCCAGTTCATCTCAACCAAATTTCTTTTCTTGTCAGATGTGTCCGAAGCGCTCAGCGTGGAGGTGGCCATGGCGGTTGTCTTTGCTCCTCTTAATATCCGCGGGGGTGGTAGCCGGTCGTCAGTTGTGTTCCCGGATGGCGCCACCTGGGTTCCTTATTGACCGTGGCATTGGTGAACGAACGCAAAGCTCGGATCGCTTTGCCGTACGTGCTGACCATGTTCGTCGACACGCGCGCGCCGGGCGGCGCGTCCATGAAGGGCATGAACTTGTCGGGAAAGCCGGGCATGGTGCAGCCGATGCAGATTCCGCCTACGTTCGGACAGCCGCCGATGCCGGCCATCCAGCCGCGCTTGGGCACGTTGCAGTTGACCACCGGCCCCCAGCAGCCGATCTTGACGATGCATTTCGGCGAGCCGTATTCCTCGGCGAAGTCGCCCTGCTCGTAGTAGCCGGCCCGATCGCAGCCTTCGTGCACCGTGTCGCCGAACAGCCAGGTCGGCCGCAGTTGGTCGTCCAATGGAATCATGGGCGCCAGACCCGCCACTTGGTAGAGCAGATACAGCAGCGTCTCCATGAAGTTGTCCGGCTGCACCGGGCAACCCGGCACGTTCACGATGGGCAATCCGGCCTTCGACCGCCAGCCCCAGCCCAGGTAGTCGGCCAACCCCATCGCGCCGGTGGGGTTGCCTTCCATGGCGTGGATGCCGCCGTAAGTCGCACAAGTGCCGCAGCCGACGACCGCCAGCGCGTTCGGCGACAACCGGTCGATCCACTCGTTGGTGGTGATCGGCTGGCCGGTGTTGGAATCGGTGCCCAGCGCCGCCCAATACCCTTCTTCCTTGATGCTCTCGTTCGGGATCGAGCCTTCGACGACGAGGACGAACGGGTCAAGCTTGCCCTCCGCCGCCATGTACCAATACTTCATGAAGTCGTCGCCGACCTCGTATGCGATCACGGGATTATGGACATGAACTTTAGGAAGCCCGGGGATCGCGCCCAGGACGATGTCTTCGATGCTTGGTTGCATCGCGGCCGTGATCGAAACCGAGTCTCCGTCGCAGCCCAGCCCCGAAGTCATCCATACCACGTGAATCTCCGGAACCGGCGAAGGTCGTTGCGTCTTCCGGCCGTAAGGAATGTTATCCGCCATATCCGCCCTCCAGCGCCGTGATCGGTCCGCTTTACGTCGCGAATTGCGCCGTGCGACCCACAGTGCGCCTTATAACTAAGCCATGAGGGGGATATGCCGCGAAAGCGGGTGCGCCCCGATCCTTTAGTCGGACATTCCCCGTTAAATCGATCGGGGAATCCCCGGTGGATCAGAGTTTATTCGTAACCGTCCACTCGACCGCGTAGCGCATCAGCTCGCGCACGCTGCCCAGCGCCAGCTTTTCCTTGAGGTGGGCTTCGTAGGTTTCGACCGTCTTCACGCTCAGGTGCAGCGCCTCGGCGATCTGTCGTGTGCCGGCGCCTTCGCCCATCAGCCGAAACACTTCGAGCTCGCGGTCCGACAGTCTCGAGATGGGCGAGCCCCCGGGATCGGCGCCTCGCGCCACTCGATGCAGCATGCGGCTCGAGATGTGATCGCTCACATAGATTTCGCCCGCCAGAATGCGCCGCACCGCAGTCAGCACCTTCTCGGTCGCCTTCTGCTTCATGATGTAGCCGTTCGCTCCGGCTCGCAGCGCGCGCTCCGCGTAAGTGTCTTCATCGTGCATCGACAACATCAGCACGGGCAGCGTCGCGTTGCGCGCGCGTATCATCTTGAGCAGTTCCAGCCCGTCCGGTCCGTTGAGCGAAATGTCCAAGATCACGAGGTGCGGATTCTGGGTGTCGACGGCCTTCAATGCGGCGTGCATCTCTTCCGCGTCGCCGCACACTTCGAGATCGGGCTCGCGGTTGATCAGCAGGCGCATGCCTTCGCGAATGATCGGATGATCGTCCACCACCAAGATCCTCCGCTTCATCGTTTCCGGTCCTCGCTGAAGTTTGGCGGTTTGCATAATTTACCTAATCCCCCGGAAAGTGACATGTCACGGTCGTGCCGCCGGCGGCCGACGCAATCTCGAGCGAGCCGCCGATCATCCTCGCGCGGTGCTCCATGATCTCGAGGCCCATTCCGCCGCCTTTCCGCGGCCGCGCCTGAATGCCGCATCCGGAGTCGTGAATGACCAGAGAGCTTTGTCCATTTCCGGCGGACAACAGGATTTCTATCCGCTGCGCGCCGCCATGCTTGATGCCGTTGTGAATAGCCTCCTGCGCGATGTGAAACAGATGGCTCGCCGCGCTGGGGTCTCGAATCAACACAGGCGGGCCCGGGTCGAAATGGCATTTTATGCCGAAAACATCCTCCACGTCTCGGGCGAGTTGTTCCAAACCTGTCATTAACCCGTCCGGTTTTGGCGAAATGGGCATCAAGCCCCGAGAAAGTTCGCGCGCTTTGCGAATCGCGTCATTCACATGCCGCACGATCGTCGCCGCGTCCGCCGCTTCGGGCAGCGATTTCTCGGCTAGCCTCTGCTCGTGGGCCTTGCTCACGAACGCAATCCCCGTCAGCAGTTGACCCAAGCCGTCATGCAGATCCTGTCCGATACGCCGCTGCTCGCGCCCGCTCGTCTCCAACAAGGCCGCCTCCAGCCGCTTGCGGTCCGTGATGTCGGTCCCGGTTGCGATGAAATATTGAACGGCGCCGGCTTCGTTGCACAGCATCGTGAGCGCCCACGAAACCAGCCGGGGAGCGCCGTCCGAACCGCCCCATTGGGTCTCGAAATCTTGGCTCGAGCCTTGCGTCTTCAACTGCTCCAGAGCTTCGCGAAAGCGGTGAGCTTGCTCGGGAAGCGGTATCAAGTCCCACAAATATCGGTTGTGAACGCGATCCGACGACAATCCCGTCGATTGCGTGCACACGCGGTTGAAGCGCACGATGCGCATCCGCGAGTCGAGCACGATCACCAACGTTCCCACCGAGTCCAAAATCGCCGACGCTACATTGCGCTCTTGCGCGAGCGCCGCTTCCGCGTTCTTCAGATCCGTGATGTCAAAGGCGATCCCGTGGATGAACCAAGGTTGACCGCTCGAGCGCCGCATCATGCGCGCCTCGCACTGGAACCAGACGGTCCGGCCCTCCTTGGACAGCACCCGATAACCCGACCGCAGCGGCTTGCCCTGCAGCAGCATGTCCGCCGCCTCCACGCTCCAGCGCTCCTTGTCGTCCGGGTGGATCTGCTGATACCAGCGCACCGGGTCCTGCAGCCATTCGGTCTGCGAGAATCCCAGAGCCTCCTCGATTTGCGGGCTCACGTACGCCTGACCGGCGCCTTGCTCCAAGTCCGCCATGAACACGACCGCGGGGATCTGCTCCACCAGCGCCTGGTAGCGTGTCTCGACGCTGGGCGACGGCTCCTCGGGGCCAGCCTGGCCGAGCCCGTCCATCCGCAAGCCGAAGGACCCGGCCAAATCCCTGAGTAGGCTCTCCGCGGCGGCGTCGTAGCGCATCATCGCTCGTTCTCCGCGTCGGTCTTGTCGCCTGTGCGGCGGTCTCTCCACGCCGGCGCCTTGTTCAGCGACGCTTGCGTAAATCGGCGCAGCGCATGAACCGCCCGGCCGTAGGTGGAAACCGCGCTCGACGACAGCAGCGATCCCGGCGGCTGGTTCATGAACGGCATGAACTTGTCCGGGAATCCCGGCATCGTGCAGCCGATGCAGATTCCTCCTACATTCGCGCAGCCGCCCAAGCCTCCCATCCAGCCGCGCTTGCCGACGTTGCACTGCACGACCGGACCCCAGCAGCCCAGCTTCACGATGCATTGCCGCGAGCCGTACTCGTCGGCGAACTGGCCTTGCTCGTAGTAGCCGCCGCGGTCGCAGCCCTCGTGCACCGTCTCGCCGAAAAGCCAGGTCGGTCGCAGGGCGTCGTCCAGCGGAATCATCGGCGAACGACCCGCGGCCATGTACAGCAGATACAGCAACGTCTCGGTCATGTTGTCCGGCTGCACCGGACACCCCGGCACGCAGACGATCGGGACGCCGCCGCGCGACTTCCACTCCCAGCCCAAATAGTCCGGCAAACCCATGCACCCGGTCGGGTTGCCTTCCATAGCGTGCAGCCCGCCGTAAGCCGCGCACGTCCCGGTGGCCACCACCGCCCAAGCGTTCGGGGCCAAACGATCGATCCAGTCGCAGGTCCGCACCGGCGCCCCGGATTCGTCCGTCCCGAAGGTCGCCCAGTAGCCCTCGCCGGCCAGGCTCTCGTCCGGAATCGAGCCCTCCACTACCAAGATGTAAGCTCCTGCTTCATCTCGCGCCGCGCGGCGGAAGTGTTCAATGAACTCCTCGCCGTTGTCGTAGGACAAAAAAGCGTTGTGAAGTGTGACACGCGGCAGCCAAGGAAGTGAGCCGAGCAGCAGTTCTTCGATGCTCGGCTGGGTGGCGCCGGTCATGGCGATCGTGTCGCCGTCGCAGCTCAGGCCCGCGTTCAACCAGAGGATTTCGACTTCCTCAATAGGCTTCAATACGACCCCCGCGGTGGACTGGAGTATTCTAGCCCATCGCCCCTCCGCGCCAATCGGAATTCTGATGCGGCGCTGATTGGCCGGCTCTCCCCCGGGAAAATCCCCGGTACTGGGACCGCCGTACTTGCGGTTTCCGCGTCTCACCCAGCCCGTCGGGGGGCCTTCCCACTCGTCCGTTAGTACCAATTCACATATGTGTCTTTACACTTAGGCCCCGCAATACTTAAGTTGTATGCAGGTCGAGGGGAGCTGCTTAGGACCCTCGGCCGACCGCACTCCCCCTTGTCCGCGAGACGTTCTCGCCCGAAGCGACTCGACGGTTCCCCCCAGGTGCGACCTCTGATGGCATGCGGACGACGCACGAGCGGAGTTCGGATAGGAAGGGTGTGTAGAAAAATCGATGCGGATTTTGATCACAGGCAATGCGGGCTATTTGGGTCAGGCGGTTGCGCGGTTGCTCGCGGCGAACGGCCATGAAGTCGTCGGAGTTGACAACGACCTCTACAAGAGCTGTTTGCTCGATGCGGAAACGCATCGCCCGACTCTTCAGATCAAGCGCGACATTCGCGACCTCGAGCCCGGCCACTTCAAGGGCGTCGGTGCGGTCATCCATCTGGCGGGGTTGTGCAATGAGTCGCTGGTCCGCCTGAACCCGCACCTGACTTTTGAAGTCAACATCGAAGGCGCCTTGGCCGTCGCACGCGCCGCCCGGGCCGCCGGGACGCCGCGTTTCGTCTTCGCTTCCAGTTGCGACGTTTACGGCGCCGCCGCGGGACAACGCGTGGACGAAGACGCCCCCTTGCACCCGGACAGCGCCTACGGAGAATCCAAGGTCTTTGTGGAAGCCGAGCTGGCGAAGCTGGCGAGCGAGCATTTTTGCCCCGTTTCGCTGCGGCTGCCTGACGTCTACGGGTTCTCACCGCGCATGCGCTTCGACCTGACCGTAAACGGGCTCGCGGGCAGGGCCGCCGCGACCGGCCGCGTTCAGCTTCGGACGCCGCCCGCCGACTGGCTGCCGATCCTCCACGTCGACGACGCGGCGGAGGCGTTCCGGCTGGCCGCGACCGCACCTTCCTATCAAGTTTGGTCCGAAGCGTTGAACGTGGGCAGCGAGGAGGCGATTCACCGCACGCACGACATCGCCGAGACGATCGCCCGCCATTTCGGCGGGGCGCCGGTGGAATTCGCGCTCGAACGGCGGCCGAGGGCCGCCGTCTGTCGCCCCTCCTTCCAAAAGATCCGCGAGCGGTTGTCCGGGTTCCAGCCCGCCTGGGACCTCGAGCGCGGCGTGATCCAAATGCGCGACGCGTTCTTCAAGAGAAACGTGACGGCCGTGGACATCGAAGGTCCGCGCTTCGATCGCTTGGCGCACCTCCGCTGGCTGTTTGACGCCGGTTCTCTGACCGAAAATCTACGCTGGACCGCCGCCGCGCCATGACCGCCTGAGCGTGTGGGGACCTCCCACAACAACAACCGCGCAGCGCGGCCCTCGTCCGGAGGACGAAGCAATTGATAGCCCCGGCTGGAGCGGAGCGGAACCCGGGGTCCTAAAACGCGATCCAAGATAATCTTTCCAATACTTTCCGTTCATTCGATCCCCGGATTCGGCTCCGCTGCATCCGGGGCTGTTCGTTGCTCCGCCCTTGCGGGCTCAAAGGCGAGCATCTCGTTTTCACACATGCTCGTAAGGGAGCGGTCACCGCCGGCTATTTCTTCACCGGCATCAACTGCGAAGCGAAGTAGGTGAACTCGAGCGCCGTCCGCATCGCGAGTTGGTCCTGATTCGACGTCCCCCCGTGGCCGCCCTCGATGTTCTCGTAGTAGTAGAAGGGGTAGCCGTACTCCGCCATCTTCGCCGCCATCTTCCGGGCGTGGCCCGGATGCACGCGGTCGTCCTTGGTCGAGGTGTAGAACAAGACCTTCGGGTATGACTTTCCGGGCTTCAGGTTCTGATACGGCGAATACTTCGAGATGTACGCCCACTGGTCGGGGATGTCAGGGTCGCCGTACTCGGCCATCCAACTGGCGCCGGCCAGTAGGTGGCTGTAGCGTTTCATGTCGAGCAGCGGAGCCCCGCAGTCGATCGCCGCGTAGAGATCGGGGCGCTGCGTCAGCGCCACGCCCATCAGCAGGCCGCCGTTGGAGCGGCCGACGGCGCCGAGCTTCTTGGGGTCGGTGACGCCGCGGGCGATCAAGTCTTCCGAGACCGCGAAGAAGTCGTCGTACGCCCGCTGGCGGTTCTGCTTGAGCGCCGCGTCATGCCAGCGCGGTCCGTACTCGCCGCCGCCGCGAATGTTCGCCAGCACTATCACGCCGCCGCGCGACACCCACAACTTGCCCGCCAAGGCCCCGTGCTGCGGCCGCGACGGGTCTTCGTAATACACCGGGAGTATCGGGATCAAGAAGCCGCCGTAGCCGTATTGGATCGTGGGAGCATCGCCTTTCTCCAATACTTCCTTACGCCCCATGACGAAGTAAGGGACGCGCGTGCCGTCTTTGCTCTTGGCGAAATGCTGCTCGACAACCACGTCGGACGCGTCGTAGAGCTCGGGCAGCGATTGCACCGTCGTCACGCGGTCGTCGGCTGCTACGTGATGCAGCGTCTGGGGCGTCGTCAAACTCTCGGTGAGCAGGAAGAAGTCGTCTCGCTCGCCGTCCGCGGCCGCGATGCTGACGACGCCGTTCGGAGGGACGGAAATCTCGTGGGCGGTCCAGCCGTTGTCGCCGCGCGTCAGACGCATGGCCTTGCCGACCACATCGTCGAGCAGCGTGATGAAAACCGCGGTCTTGCCCGCGGCGACGCCGTCGAGCGCCTGATTCCGCTTTGGCGTGAACACCGACTCCGCCGACATGTCGTCGAGACGCAGCACGATCAACGTCCCTTGGGGATACGTCTCGCCTCTGTGCTTCCATGACTCCAACAACTCGGCCAAAATCCGCCCGCCGGTCGCTCCGGCGATGCGCACTCCCTTGGGCAACGGGAGTTCCGTCAGCTCGCCGTTGGTCCGCAGCCAAAAGTACTTCGACTCATAGAAGGTCAACGACTGCTCCACGATTGGATAAGCTTCGTCGCCGTGGCGCAACACGTACGCCCGGGTCGAGACGTCGTCGATATCGCCCGTGTAGACGACTTTGGCGTCGTTGAAGTCCTGCCCGCGAGTCCACTTCCGCACCGTACGCGGATAACCCGACTTGGTGCGCCCTTCGCCCCAATCCGAGCTCACCAGCAGCGTGTCCTCGTCGATCCAGGCCGCTGAATTCTTGCCCGTCGGGACGACGAATCCCGACTCCACGAACGACTTGCCCGCGAGTGAAAACTCGCGCTCGATCGAGGCGTCCGAGCCGCCCGGCGAAAGCTCGATCATGCAGCGCTCATACGCCGGTCCCAGGCAGTCCGCGCCGTGCCAAACCCAGTTCTTGCCTTCCAAAGCCGCGAAAGCGTCGACGTCGAGCAGCGTCTCCCACTCCGGCTTCCCCGTGCGGTAGCTCGCGACTGTCGCGCGCCGCCACAGGCCGCGCACATGCTCCTCGTCCTGCCAGAAGTTGTAGAGATAGTCGCCGTGAATATCACCGAGCGGGATGCGCTGCTTCGAAGTTAGAATCGCGAGCGCCTCCTGATGCATCGGCTCGTAGCGCGGGTCGGCCTCGAGCTCCGTCAATGAGCGCGCATTTTGCTTGCGCACCCAATCGAGTTGGTCTTTGCCGTCGATGTTTTCGAGCCAAACAAAGGGATCGCCGGACTGCGCAGCCGCCGAACACGCCCAGGCCAACAACGCCAAGCTAGTGAGGAATCGTTTCACCGCCTCATATTGCCAGATGAATCCGCCCGAGGAATCTGCGGCTCCGGAAACGGCATGGTTTCGGCACGTCCGCCGATTGTGCGCTGATGGCGGCATCGCCTAAGATGCTGCTTCATGCGCTCAAATTGGGTCGCCGCCGTCTGGCTGCTGCTGTTCGCCGCTCATTTGCCGGGGCAGAGCATCACGGGCGAGCTCGAGCAGTGGCATGACGTCACGCTGACCTTCGACGGGCCGGCGGCGAGCGAGACCGGCGATCCGAACCCTTTTCTCGACTACCGCCTCGACGTCGTCTTCACCAAGGGCTCGAAATCGCTGCGGGTTCCCGGCTACTTCGCCGCCGACGGCAACGCCGCCGAGAGCAGCGCGACGGCCGGCGGCAAGTGGCGTGTTCACTTCGTCCCGGACGAGACCGGTGAATGGGCTTACACGGCCTCGTTTCGCGCGGGGCCGGGCGTCGCTGTGAGCTCTGATCCCGAGGCCGGCGCGGCGGCGCCGCCCGACGGAACATCCGGGCGCCTCGTCATCGAACCAAGCGACAAGACAGGCCGCGACAATCGCCGCCGAGGCACGCTGCGCTATGTCGGCGAGCACTATGCGCGCTTCGCGGGTACGGGGGAATCCTTCATCCAGGCCGGCACGCAGAGCCCGGAAAACTTTCTGGCGTATTACCAGTTCGACGGCACGGCCGACCACGGCGGCGCGGCGAACAAGCTGGTCGACGGCCTGCACCGCTATGAGCCGCACGTCAAAGACTGGCGGCCCGGCGACCCGACCTGGCAAGGCGGCAAGGGAAAGGGGATCATCGGCGCCCTGAACTACCTGGCCGGCAAAGGCATGAACACGTTCTACTCGTTGACGATGAACGTGGGCGGCGACGGCCGCGAGATCTATCCGTGGACCGCTTACGACGAGCGCGTGCGCTACGACGTCTCCAAGCTCGCGCAGTGGGAAATCGTCTTCTCCCATATGGACAAGCTGGGCATGCAGCTCATGGTCATCACCCAGGAGGAGGAGAACGAGCAACTGCTGGGCAAGCTGACGCCGCAGCGCAAGCTCTACTACCGCGAGCTGATCGCGCGCTTCGCGCATCACCATGCCTTGCTGTGGGACCTGTCGGAGGAAGCCGACCGTTGGCGTTATTATTCGGGCGACGACCTCAAACAAATCGCGAGCTACATCAAGAGCCTCGATCCGTGGCGCCATCCCATCCAATACGTGCAGTGGAAAGGCGAGCTGATCCCCGACGCCAAAGGTTATGGTCGTCTCCTCGGCTTCAACGACTTCGACGGCGTCGCGCTGCAGCATGATCCCGAGCATACGCACGCCCAGACATTGAAGTGGGTCGAGGCGTCGGAGCGCGCGGGCCACCCGTGGCTGACAGGCCTGATCGAGATCAACCCAACCAGCACCGGCGTCGTCCCCGATGAGAACGACTATTGGCACGACACCGTGCGCAAGCAGTCGATTTGGGGCAATTTGATGGCGGGCGGTTCGGGGTCGGTTTTCTTCTTCGGCTTTCGCTATCCCAACAGCGACCTCGACACCGAAGACTGGCGCAGCCGCGACCACTTTTGGGACCTCGAGCGTTATGCCCACGACTTCTTCACCAAGTATTTGCCCTTCAACCGCATGCACAGCGCGGACGCGTTGACGCCGGCGGCGGACGACTTCGTCTTTGCCCAGCCCGGCGAGGTCTATGCGGTCTATTTGCCCGATGGCGGAACGGCGCAGCTCGATCTGCGCGCGACCGCGGGGCGATTCGACGTGACCTGGTACGATCCGCGGCACGGCGGCGAGCTCCGGACCGGGAGCGTCCGCGAAGTCGAAGGCGGCGAAATCCGCTCGCTCGGCGAGCCGCCGAACGAGCCGTCGCAAGACTGGGCGGCGCTGGTGAAGCGGCGCGGCGAGCCGCCGCTGCTCACGCTCTCCGAGCCGACGCGCTTTCTGGTCAAGCTGGGCCAAGACATCGGCTCGTCCGCGAGCCGTCCCGGCGACCTGGTGACCGCCGTCGTCATCTCGCCGGAGCGCTTCCTGGGCGGAAGCTTCGAGGGCGAAGTCGACCAAGCGTCTTCCTCCGGCCGGCCATCGCTAGGGTTTACATTCCACAGGCTGCGCTACAAGGCTTCGACCTACCGCGTCGCGTCCACGATCGCGGACTTCGTCAACTCCAAGGGTCACCACGCAGTCGACGAGCAAGAGCATGCAGTGCGGATCGTTGAAGGCGCGCTAACCGCCTCGTCGACGGAAATCTCAATCGCGGAGGGAGCGGAATTCCAACTCGACATAAAATGATTGCCGCTTTAGCGGGCCGCGGTTGATCAAGTTCGCTCCCTTTTTGCAAAAAGCGTTGTCAAAATGTGACGAACGGGTGTTAGAATTCTCGCGCCATGCCTGATCTTGAGATCCGCTTACTCGACGTCGGCGCGATTGAATACGGCGATTGCGTCCTCTGTACCGCCGGCGGGAAGAGCATTTTAATCGACGGCGGAAAGAAGAAAAGCAGCCAACAAACGGAAGACCGCGTCAACGGCCAAAACGTCACGCATCCGCCCATCCAGGAGCAGATCGAAAGCATCCTGGGTTCGACCGATGTGGATCTGCTCGTGGTCACCCACTGTCATTCCGATCACGTCGGCAATCTCCCCGCGTTGGTTACGGCGGGAGAGATCAATTGCGAGCACGCTCTGCTCGCCGACCCGCAGTTCGGCTTCGGTCTCGCCGGCGACGCCGCGGAACCCGGCTCCGCGTCAGACATGAGCCCGGCGGAAAAGCTCTGGATGGCGATGCGCGAGGAGCCGGTTCATTCGGCCGACGACGCGGAGGTCCTGCAGTTTATCGAGGATTCCGCGGCGGAATATGAGGAGTACCTGAGTCTCGTCACGACGCTGCAAGATCGCCTTGGGGACCGCTGTGTCCTTTACCGCGGCGCGAGCGAGGCGGAGTCGCCGGGGCTCGATGCGCTCTTGGAGGAGTTTCAAGACACGGGTCTGAAGATCTTCGGGCCAACGCAAGCCCAACTCGGCAACTGCGCTCTCTTTCTCGCCGGAAGAAGCGAGGACGTGGTCGAGATCCAAGACTCTCTCGACCGCGGCGGCGGAGTGGATTTGGTGGCCGCTTACCGCGAAGCCGTGCGCCTCGACGAAGCCCAGGACGCCGAGGACGCCGGCAGCAACGGCAACGCGGTCAACAACCAGAGCATCGTCTTGAGCGTCGGCGCCGGCCCGCAGCGGGCGCTGTTGACCGGCGACATGCAGTTCGTGAAACCGCAGCTCAGCAACGACGTCGTCAAGGCCGAGATGCTTGCCCTCAAAGACGCGATTTCCGCCGACGTGGACGCCAACGGCCCGTTCGGATTCGTCAAACTGTCGCACCACGGCGCGACGAACGGCCAGAACCAGACTCTCCTGAAGTCCTGGGGCGCCGAATTGTTCGGCATTTCGACCGGCAGCGGCAGCAACAAGCATCCGACCGCGGCGACCCTGACCGCTCTCAAGAAGCTCGTGATCCAGATGAGCGGCATGAAGTGGGCGCGTACCGACATGAACGGGATCGTCCGGTACACCGCCGACGGGAATCAACTTGGCCTGTTCAAGCAGCGCGGCAAGCTGAACGACGACACTCTTCCAGCCGGGCGCTCCGGCGACGCAGGCCCCGAGGAAGAGCCCATCGCCGCGCGCGCAGCGGTCTCGGCCGCGGCGGCTCCACAACCCGCGGTGCGGGTCGAGTCTTCATCAGGCGGCGAAGTCGAGGTCGTCGTGCGTTTGCCGTACGCCAAGACCCGCGTGACGATCACAGTCGATCTCGAACCGGGCGCCGCGTCAGGGGGACAAACCGGCCCTCTTTGAAACGCCCGCCGACCTCGGAGCTCTGGGGGGCGGCGGGCGCAAACTCCTTTTTGTAACCGACGAAGCGGCTCTCGCCGCCAACATCGGCTCCGCCGCCGCATCGCGCGCCCTCGAGTTGATTCGCGCGGCCGGCAAACCGCTCATCAACGCCCCAGGAGCGGAGTTGCTCGCGCGGACCCAGGGTCGCATCCGCGAGGATCAGTCCATCGAGGGTGTCGTCCTTCTGGGCGGGACCGACGTCGTCCCCAGTCGCATCCTTTCGACGATTCCCAAGGACTTGGAAGGATCACCCGCCGCCCGCTCGATCGAGTCGCGCGAGCGTGACCGGCTCCAGGTGTGGAGCGACGATTCCTACGGCGACCTCGACGGCGACGCCATCCCGGAGCTTGCGGTGAGCCGCATCCCCGACGGCAAGGATCCCGCGCTGCTGCTGCTTGCCATGACGCGGCCGCCTGTTCGGACGCCGTTCGCCGCCGTGCGGGGCGTCCGAAATTCGCGGCGCCCGTTCGCCGACCTCGTCTTCGCGAAGCTGGACGGCGGCGCGCGCATGGACCAGTGCGTCAGCGATCGCCCGGGGCTCCCGCCCTATCCTCTGGACGGCGATTGTCTGTATGTGATGCTGCACGGATACTACGGGGAAGGGAACATCTTTCGCGGCGAGGACGACGACGGCTACCCCGAGGCGTTCAGCGCCGCGGACGTGCCCAATCCCGCCCCGAGCGTCGTGTTCAGCGGTTGTTGTTACGGGGCGTTGGCAGCGGTTAAGCCGGCTCGCGACGCCCGACCGGACGAGCGCCACGAGGGACGCACGGCGCGCGATTCGATCGCCCTGACGTGCCTGCGCAACGGCGCGAACGCGTTCGTCGGCTGCACGGCGATTCACTATTCGCCCGACAAGTCGCCGTTCACGTACTTGGGCGAGCCGATGCACCGCTACTTTTGGCGCGAAATCGCCGCCGGACAAGCGCCCGCTCGAGCCCTGCTGAACGCCAAGAAGCGATACGGACGAGAAATCCCCCATCTTCCCGGAGGAAAAACCGAGCTCCGTCTCATTGAGCACAAGATCCTGAGGGAGTTTACTTGTTTGGGGTTAGGCTGGTAGTGAGGACCGCAACGTGAAGCCCGACAAGGTGCGAGACATCCTGAAGAAGGAACGCCCCGACCTGATCGACGTCGAGCGCGAAGGCCGAAGCTCCGCGGCCGCCGCGGACGACGACTTCGTCGGCGCGGTGGACGAACGGGAAACAACCTCCGAGGCGTGGAAGAGCCGTCGTCGAGCCGACGCAAACGCCGACGAGACGAAGGCTGATGAGGTGAACGCAATGGCGGAGCGCAAGATCGACCCCACCCAAGGCATGTCCGCCGACGAGATCCGTGACACTTTCGCGCCTCGCCGGTATGCCTCCAACTCCTCGGCGCAAGCCTCTTCCGATTCCGGTTCGGATGAGCCGTTCGATCCGAAGGCCGGCTTTGTTCGCGTCGTGAAGCGGAGGGATGTGGACACGGTAATCGCGGCGAATCTCGATGCCTCAGGCGCCGAGGCTAAAGATCTCTTCATTGACGAAGACGAAGGCATCCTCGGCTCGCAAGGCTAAGACCCCGGCGTTCCTTTACTGCGTGCGTTTGGCTAGGATTTCTTCAATCTGTTTTTCAGGTACCGGCAGGTGGCTCTTGTTTTCGCGGAGCCAACCGGTGAAGTCCTGCTCGATGGCGTCGCTCCAGCGCGTGTCGATTTGACCCGAGGTGTAGACGCCGGTCCTGAGCCGCTCATGGCCGAACTCGTCGCGCAGGCGCGTGATCTCCGACATCGTTACGACCTTCTCGGCGAGGTGAGCCGGGATGAAGACCACTCCGCCGTCGCGCCCGAGCACGACGTCGCCCGGCATCACCATCACTTGTCCGATGCGGATGGGGCAGTTGATGCCCATCATCGTCGAGTTCAACCCCGGGCCGAGGGTCGAGAAGTGGTGCGACGGGTGGTAGCCGCGCACGAAGGAGGTGAAGTTTTCGAGGGCTTCGATGCCTTCGATGTCGCGGATGACCCCGTTGTACACAATGCCGTTGCCGCTCTTGGCGTAGATCGCGTTGGCTACGTTGTCGCCAATGGAGGCGCCGTTTTGGACGAGATCGAAATGGTCGCAGACGTAGACGTCTCCAGGCGCGAGCAGGTCGACCGGCCAAGCGTTTTGGCCGCCGATGCGTCCGTCTTTCTTGCCGACCTCGGCGACGACCTTGTGAACATCCGGACGTCCCGGCATCCAGACGGCTGTCAGGGCGCGTCCGACCAGCACTTTGTCCGGATGGATCTGCATCCAGTGGTCTTCGTACTGAAAGGTGAAGCCCTGGCTGCGCAGCAGGGCCCAGGCCTCTTCGAGCGTGACGGCCTTCATGCGATCGAGGATGTCGTCGGGAACCTTGGGGCGGCCGTCGGCGAAGCGCTCGCCGTGCCATTCGGGCGTGTATTGGATGAGATCTTCTTTGTTGAAGATATCCGGCTGAGCGAAGGCTTGAGCGGCGAAAAGGAGCGCGGCGGTCGCAGCGAGGTAACGCATATCGGTCGGTAGGTTAGCAGACGAGGCCGGGGATCACGCGAGCCCGCACTTGCGCACTGCCGTGGCGCGCCGCCGGCGTGCCGCGGACCGATTCTTTGATTCGCAAGTCCCAGACCACCCGAGCGGCGCGCGCGGCTCTCAGATATTTTTCCGCGGCCGCGCGGGCGGCGTCGGGCGTCCGTAGGTGTAGCGTGTGGCCGTGAAAGGGGCCGTGAAGTATTCGCCCAGGTCGACTTGGCCCGCGATCTTGTCTCCGCTCACATCGCCGTCGAAGTCGAAACCGAAGGTCGCGCCTTCCCAATGATGGCGACTTTTGACGCGCAGCCGATTCCCGTCCATCCAGCCGCGGATGTCGCCGCCGGTGCGGTCGCCGCGATGGGCGCCGCTGAGCTCGGCGCCTTCCTGCTCGATGAAGAACGTATGTTGGGCGGGCGTGATGGGGTAGTCAATGGAGACCTCCCATTGACCGCCGACGTCGGGCACGTCGCCGCCGCGGGCGGGCTGGCCCAGCTTAGGCGGATTCGAAAGCATTCGATGCAGGACGTCCGCGATCACCTTCGCGTCGCCCGGCTGCATCATCCACGGCATGACCGAGACGCTGCTCCTGCCGCCGCCGCGGCGGTCGCCCGAGCCGCTCGCCAGGATAATGCGCGGATTCGTGGTCCACAGATGGCCTTCGAGCTCTTCGCCGTAGAGGCCGAGACGCTCGCTGTCCCAACTGATCTCGAGGCGCGGCGCGTAGTTCGACAGGCCTGAGGGTTGTTTGACCTCGGTCGAGACGCCGTCGACGCGCTGGACGCCGGCGGCGATCTCGTCCAGCCAGCCTTCCCAGGTCTTCCACTCGGCGTCGTGGTCGCGCTTGATCCACATCTCGACAGCCGCGAGCATGCCCATGATGTCTTCTTTGCCGGCCTTCATGGCGCGGCCGGGTGCGTGGTGCGGGGCGGAATTGGTCCAGGCGGCGCGGATGAGGTCTTTGCGGCCGATGAGCAGACCGGCGCTCTGGGGGCCGCGCAGCGCCTTGCCGCCGCTGTAGGCGACCAGATCGGCGCCGCGCTTCAAGTGAACGTTGGGGATCGTGAGCCCTTCGGCGGCGGCGTCGACCAGCACGGGAACGCCGAACTCGTGCGCCAGCTTCGCGATGGGCTCGAGGCCGAACTCGCCGGTATCGGGCGGCGAGGCCAAGACCATCACCATGGCGGTCTCGGGCCCCAGGGCGGCGCGCATCTCGTCGAGGCTCGAGACCGTGACCATCTTCACGCCCACCATGCGGATGGCGTGGTCGTAGACGTTGCGCGAGTAGTCGGGCGCGACCACTTCGCCCTTGAGTCCGTCGAGGCGCGGCAGGCGCTGGATCATCTCCGGATTGCCGCCCGCGACGCAGCCGGCCGTGGCATGAGCGAGGGCCGCGGCGCAGCCGCAGGTGACGATCGCGGACTCCGCCCCGGTGATCTCCGCGATGCGCTTGCCGGCGGCGTCCATGACTTCGTCGATGTGAACGTAGTGCTTGGAGGCTTCGAGCATCGCCTCCTTCACCTCCGGCAGGCTCAGCGAGCCGCTCATGATGGTGAAGGTTCCTTTGGCGTTGATGACGGGCCTGACGCCGATTGACTCGTAGAGCTGCGGGCCGACTTGCAGCGGCGCCGCTTGGGACGGCCGCGGCGCGCCGGCCGCGCCGAGCAACGCGGCCAGACCGCCCGACTTGAACAGGCGGCGGCGAGTCAATGCGCCGCGTTGGGCTTCGAGCCAACCAGTGAATCCTTCGTGTGCCATGGGAGAACCTCTGTGCGCCGCGGTCGCGCTGGGCGCCTTGCGTAGTATAGGCGCGAAAGGGCGGGGGATTCGGCTACACTTCAAGCAAGTTGCGCCCGCTGTAACCGATGCCATCGCTCGCCTTGGGAATAATCGGTTGTGGCCGGGCCGCGACCGCCCTGCATCTGCCCGCGCTTGCGAAGATTCCCCAAGTCCGCGCGGTTGCGGTTTGCGACACGAACGCCGCGGCGCTCGAGGACGCAAGGAGCAAGTTCGGGATCGAGAGCGCCTACGCAGACTATCGTGAGCTGATTGCGGATCCGCGGGTGGAGGCGGTGGCGATTTGCACGCCGGCCCCGCTGCACGCGGACGCGGCGGTCGCCGCGCTGGAGGCGGGCAAGCCGACATTCATCGAGAAGCCGCTGGCGTTGCGCCTGGAAGACTGCGACCGAATGCTCGCCGCGGCGGGCCGCGGCGGGGCGCTCGCGGCGGTGGGTCACAATCTGCGTTGCCATCGACTCGTCGAGCGGGCGCGAGAAGTGATTGCCGAGGGTGCGCTGGGTCGCGTCCAGATGCTTCGCACGGTTTGGACGGCCGGCTTCAACCTGGGGCGTGAGATGCCGGCCTGGCGAGAGAAGCGCGACCTGGGCGGCGGGGCGCTGATCGAGCTCGGCGTGCATCACTTCGACCTGTGGCGGTTTCTGACCGGCCAGGAGGTTGCCGAGTGCAGCGCGGTCAGCTTGTCTGAAACCTCCGACGACCAGGCCGCGGCGGCCCAGGCGCAACTGACAGGCGGGGCGGTCTGCTCCACCGCGCTGAGCCAGCGCACCGCGGACTCGAATGAGATCGAGGTGTACGGCGATCGCGGGCGACTGCGGTTTTCGATCTATCAGGCGGACAGTTTTGTGATGTATTCCACAGCGGACCTAGGAGGCGGCGTGGGGACGCGCCTGAAAGAGGCGCGCCAACGCGCGGCGCAGTTGCCCGGATTATTGCGGAGCATGCGAATCGGGGGCCCTTACATCGAAACCTACCAGCGAGAATGGTTGCGCTTCGCACAGGCTGTGGCGCAGGGCGCTGACCCGCCATGCAGTCTCGCGGACGGTCGCGAAGCGGTCCGCACGCTCGATCGGCTGCGGCGCTCGCTGACGGTTGGCGCCGCGAGCTGAGGGGCCCGGAGAGAGGAGCGACACGGTGACAAACGACGCGCGGCCCAGCCTCTCTGTGGTCCTGAATACGGATCGCCCGATCGAGGCCCTTCGCAGGACGCTTGAGCATTTGAAGCGGCAGACGATCGCCCGGGAACTCGAGGTTGTGATCGTCTGCCCGCCGCAAACGCAACGGCGTTGGCTGTCCGAATTGACGAGCGCCTTCGATAGCGTGAGACTCGTGGAAACCGCGGGGCGCGTCTCGGTCGGGACCGCCAACGCCATGGGCGCCCGGACGGCCGCGGCGGAAGTGGTCGTCTTTGGCGAGGATCACTGTTTTCCGGAGCCGGAATGGGCGGCGGCTCTGGTCGCGGCGCATCGCGGCCCTTGGGCGGCGGTCGGTCCGGAGTTCGAGAACGCCAATCCCGACACCGCGGTCAGTTGGTGCGACTACTGGATCGGCTACGCGCCCTGGATGGCCCCGCAGCAGTCCGGCGAAGTCGAGCTGTTGCCGGGTCACAACAGCAGCTACAAAAAGACCGTGCTGCTGGATTGCGGCGAGGCCCTGCCCGAGTACTTGCAGGCCGAGACGGTGCTGTTTTACGACCTGGTCGCCAAGGGCCTCAAGCTGTACGTCGAGTCGCGTGCGCGCACCGCACATGTGAACTTCTCCTTGTTTAAGCCGTGGTCGAGGGCGCAGTTTTTGCATGGACGCATGTTCGGGGCGGAGAGATCGAAGCCCTGGGGATTGTTCCGGCGGGCGATCTACGGCGGCGGCGGCTTGTTGATTCCCTTGGTGCGGCTGGCGCGTATCTCGGCGCGATATTTTTCCGCGCCGCGCCCGACCGGAAGATATTTGCGTTACTTGCCTTGCCTGCTTTACGGCCTCTACCTGGACGCTTTCGGACAGATGACCGGCTACTTGTTCGGCGCGGGCCGGACGGCTGAGCGCCTGGCGGGCATCGAGCGAAATCGCGCCGACAATGTGACGGAGAACGATCGTCGCATGCTGTTTCCGTCCGAGACGGCCGCGGCGGCCGTTTCGGGAGGGAGCGATTGACGGCGGCGCCCGAGTACGAGTTCTCCGTCATCATCCCGACCCACGGTCGGCCGCTGCAGTTGAGCCAGGCTCTCGCGGCAGTGACGCGCACGACATTGGCGCCCGACAGTTATGAGGTCGTCGTCGTCGCCGACGGCTGCGGGCAAGCTTTGGACGAGGCTCTCGCCGTCGTGCCGCCCGAGGTTCAGGTTGCATTGGTGGAGCAGGACCGCGACGGTCCGGGCGGCGCCCGCAACACCGGCGCGGCGCGGGCTCGAGGCCGCTATCTGGCCTTCACCGACGACGATTGCCTGCCTAGTCCCGAGTGGTTGGAGACGCTGAGGCGGGCCCTGGCGGCGGCGCCCGGCGCGCTGGTCGGCGGTCTGACGGTGAACGCTCTTAATGACAACGCCTATTCGGCGGCGAGCCAGTTGATCCATCAGATCGTCTACGACCACTACAACCGCGACCACGAACGCGCGACGTTCTTGGCGTCGAACAATCTGGCCGTTTGCGCCGAGCGATTCCGGGAGATCGGCGGCTTCGATCGCTCGTTTCGCATTGCGTCGGAGGATCGGGATTTTTGCGACCGTTGGCGGCTGCGGGGCTGGCCCATGCGATATGAGCCGCGAGCGCTGGTGCGGCATGCGCACGAGCTATCGCTGGCGCGATTCTGCCGTCAGCATTTCCGCTATGGCCGCGGGGCCGCCGCCTATCACGAGGCCAGAGCCGCGCGCGGCAGCGGCCGCATTTCGGACGAGTTCTCGTTCCACGCGAACTTTCGGAATTGGGCGCTGCGCCCTCTGAGCGAAGGCGGCCTCGCGCGTCGCCTCGAGGTGGCCGCGTTGCTGCTGGCCTGGCAAGGCTGCAACGCTTCGGGATATCTGTTTGAGCGCCTCAGGCGGACGGTCGGACGCCCAGCGTCTTGAGCCGGCCCGCCTGGGACGTTCTCGTCGTTGTCCACCCGGGATTCGCCCTCGCGGCTCGCTCATGGAACGCCAAAAAAGGAAGCGCATCGACGCAGCGGCCGGTAGAATGACTGCAACTGTTGGGAGGTGTTGATGTCCGATAGCAATTCTCGCCGCGACTTCTTCCACTGGATGTTCGGCGGCGCGGCGGCCGCCGCCCTGGCGCAGCAGGCGATCGCGCAACAAGCGAGCTCCGGCGGTTTGCCGACGCGTAAGCTCGGCAGAACCAACGAGCAGGTTTCCATCCTTGCTCTCGGCGGCTGGCACATCGGAGCCGTCGAGAACAAGGCTGAGGCGGTGCGCATCATGCACGCCGCCATCGACCAAGGGCTTACATTCTTCGACAACGCCTGGGACTATCACGACGGCGGGTCCGAGGAAATCATGGGACGCGCCCTTGCGCAAGACGGCAAGCGCGACAAAGTCTTCTTGATGTCCAAGAACTGCGAGCGCGATTACGCCGGCTCGATGAAATGCCTCGACCAAAGCCTCAAGCGCCTCAAGACGGACCACCTCGACCTGTGGCAATTCCACGAGATGGTCTATGACAACGATCCCGATTGGGTGTTCGACAAGGGCGGCATCAAGGCCGCGCTCGAGGCGCAAAAGGCGGGCAAGGTGCGCTACATCGGATTCACGGGACACAAGGATCCGCGCATCCACAAAAAGATGCTCGACAAGCCCTATGACTGGGCGACGGCGCAGATGCCGATCAACATCATGGACGCGCACTACCGCAGCTTCCAGAAGGAAGTCGTGCCGGTCTGCCTGAGCAAGAACGTCGGCGTCATCGGCATGAAATCCCTGGGCGGCGGCAGCCCCAAGGGCAAGATCCCGACCGACACGCCGATCACCCACGAGCAGTGCCGCCGCTTCGCCTTGAGCTTGCCCGTCTCGACGCTGTGCGTCGGCGTCATGACGATGGACGAGCTGAAGGCCGAGATCGCGATCGCGCGCAACTTCAGGCCGATGCCGGACTCAGACAAGGAGAAGCTGCTTTCGATGGCCGCTCCCATGGCCGGAGACGGCCGCCACGAGCTGTTCAAATCGACGCAGGTTTTCGACGGACCCCACCACCGCCAACAACATGACTTCAGCATCTGACCGCTCGGCGTCGCTCGAGCAAGTCCGCGACGCCTTGGTCGCCTGGGAGTCGATCTTGGATCACGCCGCGGTCGCTTTACCGGCTCTGAACGACGAGGCGGCGTCCGCTCCGCTCAAGGGCAGCGGCTGGACGTCCAAGCAGGCCCTCGGACACTTGATCGACTCGGCGATGGTGAATGCCCAGCGATTCGTTCGCTCGCAGACCGGGCGCGGCTGCGGGCTCGACTACGATCCGGATCGGTGGGTCGAGTTGCAGGGCTATCAGAGCCGCGGTTGGGCGGCGCTGGTCGAGTTGTGGCTCGCGCTCAATCGCCATGCTCTGGCGACGGCGCGGGCGATCCCCGCAGCCGAGCTCGAAAAGCCTTGCCAGGACGGTGCGACTCTGGGTTGGGTCGTCGCCGACTACTCGCGCCACCTGGCGCATCACCTCAACCAAATCGACCAAGGCGAGATGACCGGTCGCAAATACGAGCCTTTCTAGTCGAACGCACAGCGAAACGCATTCATCCGGATCGTCTCTAGATCATTCTCGCTAAGTCCTTGTCTCGCAGCGAGTTCAAATTCATTGTTCAACGATGTCTTGAAGAAGGCCGGGTCGTCCGTATTCAGCGTGACCACGACGCCCGCGCGCTGCAGCCGGGCGAGCGGATGGTCCTCCTCGCTCGCGTAGACGCCCGTTCGGATGTTGCCCGTCGGGCAAACCTCGAGCGGAATGCGATGCTCGGCCAGGTACTCGACCAGCGCCGGGTCTTCGACGGCGCGAACGCCGTGGCCGATGCGCTCGGCGCCGAGCAGCTTCACGGCGTCCCAAACGCTTTCAGGCCCCAGGGCCTCTCCCGCGTGGACGCTCAGCCGCAGGCCGGCGTCCTTGGCGCGGCGGTAGACGCCGGCGAAAGGCGCGGGCGGAAACTGGTGCTCCGCCCCGCCGAGCGTGATGCCGACCCAGCTTTTCGGCCGAATCGCCAAGAGCTTGTCGAGCAGATCGGCGGCGGCTTGGGGGCCGAGGTTGCGGACCAGGTCGACGATCCAGCGGATGCGCGGTCCGGGCGCGGCCGCCGCCTCGTCCATCAGCTCGCACAGCGCCTCGTGCGTCATAGCGGCGTGCGGCAGGTGCTCGGCGGGTGAGAGAGTGATCTCGGCGTACTCGATGTTCTGCTCCGCGAGCCGCGCGCGGACGGCCGCGGCCAGCCGGCGCAGGTCATCGGGATCACGCAGGAAAAACGTCGACAGAAAGTAGGAGGCCAGGAAGCCCTCGAAGGTGCGAAAGCGGTACAGGTCGGCGGCCCGGCCCCGGCCGGCGAGCACGTCAGCGAGGTGCGCGTGTTTCGCGAAAAATTCGCGGTGCCGCGGCAGCGCGTCGCTCAACGCCGTCTCGATGCCGTACTTGTCGATGAGACCGTCGAGAAACTCGGGCTGCATCGCCCCGACCAGGTGGACGTGCAGCTCGGCTTTGGGCGCCTCGAGATACCGCTCGGCCACCAATCGAGCCTAGCACCCGAAGCCGAGCCGCTTGCCAGCTAAACTGACGAAGGTGCGCCGGTTTTCAGCGTTTCGCGAGCTGAAGCTTCGCTGCTCGATCATTTTGCTTGTTTGCGCGCTGCCGCTCGCCGCGCAGGCGCCCCTGGACGGCGTGTGGGCCAACGGCGAGTTGACTCTGCGGCTCGCGGGCGACGGTGCGCAATACTCCGGCACGATCGAGTTCCAGCAGCAGACGTTCCCGACCAAGGCCGTCTTTGACGGCCTGTCTCTCGACGGTTCGTTCGTGAGCCAGGGCGACGAGTTCTTCTATCAAGGGCGCCTCGAAGACGGCGTCATGGTATTCGAGACCGGCGGAACCGCATATCGCCTGGCGCGAGAGTCGGATAAACCGAAGTCCGCCAATCCGCTGGCGAAGAAAGACCCGGCGCCCAATGCGCCGGAGCCGGCGGCCGATACGCCCCTGCAAACCGGCGCCGGGCCGTACAAGGTGGACTTGCCCGAAGGCTGGACGGCGCAGCCGGACCCCGAGGCCGGCGTAGCCCTGATTCCGCCCGACGCGGCGCCGGACAACCAGGAGGTCTACGCCATCACGCACCTGCCTGGCATGACGGGGCCGGAAGATCCTCGCGCCGCGGCGATGTTGCAGAACATGCTGGGGGCGGCGGCCATGGCGGCGACCTACCGCATCGAGGAGCTGAAGGCGGCCGGCCGCACCGTGATTCTGCACGCCTTCGATTTGCCCGCCGCCGATCGCCGTCTGTATGCGTATCTGAGCTCATCGAACGGACAGACGCTGGCGGTGATGGCGAGCGGGGTGAACAAGCTCGTCAAGAAAAGGGAGGAAGAGATTCTACAGATCGCCGGGACCGCGGAGTTCGTCGGACAGGCGGCGCCGCCGGCCGCGGCGCGGCAGCCGGTCGCGCAACCCGGAAACATTCAGATCCACCCCGACGCGCCGCCCATCGTGCCGGGTGAGTTGGCCGACGGCAAGCCGCAGTCGTTGCAGTGGCTCGCCCGCCTGAACGGTAAGCTGCTGACCAAGATGGAGAGCTACTCGAGCGGCGCCTCAGGCGGCTATTCATCCAGGGATCAAACGGTGCTGTTCCCCAACGGCCGGTTTCAAAACTACACGTCGTCCAACGTATCGGCCGACGTGCCTGGCGCCAACGCGAACAGCGGAGGACAAGCGACGCTGACCGGCACGTGGCGCATCGTCACGGCCAACGGACTCACCTTCCTGGCCGTCGTTCCGGACGGCGCGCGCCAGGAGTCTTACTTGCAGCTCAGTGTGCGGAACAATCAAACGTTCATCGACGGCAAGCGCGTGCTGGTGACCGTGCCGCAATAGCGGCGCTCAGCTCGGCAACACTTCAAACTCGAAGGTCATCACCTTGCCGCGGATGACGAAGCACAAGTAGTGCTCCCAAAACTTGCGAAAGCCCCGCGAATGATTCACGAGAAACTCGAAGCCGAGCAGCCGCCACAGCCGCAATAGCTTCACGTAGAGAGAGCGCTCGCGCAGACGCCTCCGGCTGTAGTAGCTGAAGCCGCCGTCTTGGGTGAAGTAGCGGAACGAGTAGGTGTTCAAATGCCAGCGGTGCGTGGGGTCGCAGAACGAGCTGAAGTCGGTGTAATGCGGCGTCTCGATGCGGATGAGGGCGCCCGGGCGGCAGACGCGGTGAGCTTCTTCGACGGTCGTGATGACGTTGTCGACGTGCTCGATCACGTGGATCAGAGAAACTTCATCGAACACCCGGTCGCGGAACGGCAGCGCGCCTTTGTTGATGTCGGCCAGCACGTCGGCGGCGGAGTCGGCGTTGAAGTCGACGCCGATCGCGCCGGGGCGCTTGTTGATGCCGCATCCGAGATCGAGGATTCGCAAACCAGAAAGCGTAGCACCTGAAGCCGCCGGCGCTCCGTGTCAGGCGCCAGGAGTCGGATCAGACCCAAGCGCCGGGAACAGCTTGCCGCACGCAAGCCCTTGATACGCCGGGGCTTGGTGCGGCGGAACCTGTCGGCATCGCTGCCATGAATCGCCGATTCGGCCGCACGATCGCCAACAACCCGCCAAAAACCCGCCAAAAAGCTGACGTGAAATAGCCGGGAAATGGTGAAAAGGGGTGAAAAGGGTGAAAAGGGGACAATGAAAAGGTGGTGAAAAGGGGACAACGCCCATTTTGGAGTTCGACTAGCTGGCCCAACGCGCCGGAAGTCTTGTCGCGTACCAGGTCGAGGTACGTTCGGCTCGGATCGTTCGACGAAGCGGCGGGGCGCTCCTGAGGCGTGTTCCGTCTATGAAGCCTCATGGAATCAGTTGGTTAGCCGAGTTCCTCGCCCGGAAATAGGCGTTGTCCCCTTTTCCCCCTCTCTCCCCCTCGCAAGTGAGCGCCAGCCTAAAATCGTTGCGTCGCCGAAGTGGGATCGGCTAATCTGCCAAGACGGAAATCCCGATTACGGTTGCGTTTCGCCTTGCGTCGTAATGGCCAAACTATTCGCTGTTGTGGAGAGAAGGGATGGAGGAACGAAACACGCCTCGAGAGATGATTTCAGAAATCGCGAAACATGTGAGGACGACTCATCTCGCGATGTTGCTTGTATGCGCAGCCACGTATCTCACGCTCGCCACTCGATCGTCGTCAGACTTAACGATTGAAATCGAGACCGCATACCAGATTTCACAGGAATGGCGAGAGTTGATTGACCAATGGCGTCGCCATTCCCAAAAGTGGCTTCTTGATCACGACGAAAAGTATCCAGAGAATCTGCCCAGCGGCTCATTGTTCATCTCTCCTGACGACGCGGCGGACATAAATCGAGGCTCGTGGCTGCAGTTGCTGTATCCGGTCGTCACGACATGTGGACCTGCAAAGTACTTCGGGCAGGCAAGACTCCGGTTTCCGGACACCGAAAAACAACCTACCACCCTAGATGATATGGCGCGGGCATGGGACAGCGTCAGCTCATGTTCATCACTAAGGATCACGGCGAAGATTCAGGACCTTAATATAGAAGATGTCGAAGGGCGAAGAGTCAGCGTCAGTTTGAGAACTTCTCCGGGAAAGGAACACGCACGCAATTTAGATTGGATGGAAACGGAAAAATGCTCAGACGAGCTACGCCAGTCCGCTTCTTACCGCGATTTCGCTAGTGGCCTCAACCGGCGTCCAGTCTGCGCCTTGGTTAACGGCTATATGATTTCCCTGACCGTTGACTCAGTGTCCCTAATAGCACCCGATGATTTCGTGCACTGGTTGGCCGATCGGAAGAATCTAATGCTCCCCGCCACCGGAGATAAGACTTTCGATAACGTGTTTCCAAGACTGTCAGCATCGACCGTGCACAAACGAACTTCGCCTTGTCAGAATTGGTGAACCCGAAAATCGCGATCAGTTAAGTTCTTCCGACACACAATTTCTATAGCAAAGATGTGTTAGGGCTCGCGATAAACAAGACTACTCTGAATTTTGCCTTTACAGTTATCGTTTTGATCCAATAAGATTTACCTTTTGGTTCATCTGAGGGAAACTTGCGAGATTTAGGTCTCAGATTCCGCAACAAGTAGATATTGCTTGGATGGGGCTATACCGTGACAAATGGGCTAGACGTTTAGCGGCACTCGGCTTATGGGTGCCAACTCTGAGGAGCACGCCTGATTGATGGAGTCTTCTTACTTAGGAGTTCAGCCCCTGGCACCTCTTATTGGGCTTCTACGTGTTCTTTTCACTGGATGTTGAAAACGTGGCAGACGCTCAAGGCCGTCAATGGCGTGCAGCACTGACGAATGCACGATGGTCAGATGACGGCACCAAGAGCATGCGTTAACCGCAGAGGACGAGGCCGACTGACGATTAGACGTCACCAGCGATAACCAATCTTCAATTCTTCAAACCGATCAGACAACTGCTGCCCCGTCTATTCGGAATTCTGTAGAAAGGGTGAAACCCTTTCCTTGGTGGACAACGCCCATTTGCGTGGAGTTCGACTGGCTGCCGCCCAACGCAATGCCGGTGCAAGTACTTGTAACGTTGGGTACCAGGACTTTTTCGAGATAACGTTCGGACTGGCGAACAATGAATCTCGTTTCTGCAAGCCGTGAAGGGTCGGGGCGCCTGCCCTGAGGTCGTCTGGGTGGTAGGCCGCTTTGTGACGGCTCAAATTGGGTATTCAGTTGCAGTGTAGCCGATCTCACGACGCGCAAACCGGAAAGGAAATGAGGGAAAGGTGACAAGGAAGGGAATTCAATTGTCTTGTTGGAAGTAGGCGCGCAGGCATCCGGAGCACATGCCGCCGCTGCGGTCCTCGTCGCGGCACAATTCCTGGCATTGATCGCAGGTGACATATTCGCGGGGGAAAGGGGGAAGGACAACGCCCATTTTGGAGTTCGACTAGCTGGCCCAACGCGCCGGAAGTCTTGTCTCGTACCAGGTCGAGGTACGTTCGGCTCGGATCGTTCGACGAAGCGGCGGGGCGCTCCTGAGGCGTGTTCCGTCTATGAAGCCTCACGGAATCAGTTGGTTAGCCAATCTCATCGCCCGGAAATAGGCGTTGTCCCCTTTTTCCCTTACCGAATTGAGTCTGTCCCCTTTTTCCCAGATTCATCACCGTCGTAGTGCGGCGGAGGTCAATCGCACCTTCAAGCGGGCCTTCGTCGAAGCCGACAATCTGGAGCCGACGCAGGAACCCAGCCAATCCCCGCTCTCGCGCTTCCCGTCGAAGGGGTCTCGACAAAACGGGTCGTACATCGAGCGGCAAAGGTCGCATTGCACGCCGTCGTAATCGGACCCGGTCATGTGGCTGCCATTGGTCGCGTCCTAGCGCCCGGCCAACCAGCCTCGCGGGAAGCGACAGCGGAGACAAATCTCGGTCGAGTTGGCGGAGTTCAACGCACCTCCGTCCCAATACTGTCGTACTGAGGGAATTCGCACGAGCATCTCCATCAGCGAGGCTGTCCACCTGCTGTGAACCCACAATCCCAACTGGAAGCAGGGCGGCGACCGGTCATCTCCGAACTCAGCTAAGATAGCGACCGTGAACCAGACTTTTCGTGTCTTGGTTGAAGAGACAAGAAGGAGTTAAGCGATGTCAATACACAGTAGGGCGCTTGGGCGACGATCATTTCTGAAACGGGGAGCCGCGGCTGCGGGCCTTGGCCTGTTTGCTGACCTTGAGGCCTATCCCCAAAACGTCAACCGGAATTCGAAGCCGTCGGATTTGAGAATCACCGACATGCGCATCGCCGTTTGCAGAACGCCGCCAGGTCAGGCGGGCGGGGGCGCGGCGGGGCGGGCGGAGGCTCGGCAACGCCGCCCCCTGTGTTTCCCCACACGGGAGGCGCCTCAGGAGGCACGATCCTTGTCCGAATAGATACCAATCAGGGAATTTCGGGCTACGGCCAGACGATTAATGACGGCCCCCGGCCTAGCTACGTGCTTACGCATAAGTCCCGGGTGGTCGGCGAGAATCCTTGCAACGTCGACAAGATCTTCCGCAAGATGAAAATGCATGGCGGGTATAACCGTCAGGGGAGCGGCGTCAACGCGATTGAGAACGCGTTGTGGGATCTGGCCGGCAAAGCTTATGACGTGCCGATCTATCAAATGCTTGGCGGGAAATTCCGCGAAAGGATCCGCATGTACACCGAGGGTGCGGTGCGCTCGAATGACCCGAAAGAAATCGGCGCCGCATATAAGGCGCGAGTCGAAGCCGGGTTTACGATGGTCAAGTATGATCTGAACGTAGCTGAGAATTCTCGGAGACACGCCGGGCACGATATATGCCCCGGCAGGATATCAGGGGGAACCGGGGGAGGACCCTGAGAACTACTATCAGGGAATCGAGATCAGCAATAAAGGGTGCGAACTCGTAACGGACCATGTCGCTGCGATTAAGGAGGCCATGGGCGACGCCGCCGACGTTCCCATGGGGCACGACCATTTCGGGCACCTTACCGTGGACAGTATCATCAAGCTCGCTCGCGCGTTGGAGAGGGTCACTCCTTCGTATTTGGAAGACTGTGTCCCGTGGTTCCGCGTGAAGGAGTGGAAGAACATCACCGAGTCGATCCAGATACCCACCCTGACCGGCGAAGACGCCTACCTGGTGGAATCGCTCGAGCCGCTTTGCGAGGAGCGCGCGGTCGATTATATCCACCCGGATCACAATGTTATCGGCGGCTGTCTCGAATTGAAGAAGGTGGGCGACATGGCGGCCAAATACGCGGTAGGGATGCTGGTCCACAGCAACGCTACTCCAATCGGTTACGCTGCCGGCGTACACGCGATAGCCGCCACCCAAAATTTCCTAGCCATGGAATGGCACCAGCCGCAGCCGGCCTGGCACAAAGACATATGCGACAAAGGGGACCTCGTGGTAAACGGTTACATTCCCGTTCCGACGGGGCCCGGCTTGGGCATCAATGTCAATGAAGAGGCGATTCGCGCGGTTTGCAGGGAGGGTGAGTTCTTCACCGATCCTACGGAGTATTGGGATACGCAAAAAGGCGGGGAGAAGGGATATACGTAAGCAGAACCCGTTTACACCGTTCAAGGGACGGCGTTAAATGGGACGGAGCCCAAAGAGGAGCGCACTTCGCGCCCCGGTCCGTCCCTCCGTCACTTCCTGGGCGATCTGCCGTCGCGCGCCGCAACTGCTACGGTCGTACCGCGAGGAAAGAAAGCCCCTGCGGTGTGAGCATCTGCGCCTGCAATCGGTTCAGGTGACGGAGAAGCGGACGCGATCGAGGGTCATATAACCGCTGACGGATTGCGGTCGAGCCGCAGCCAGGGCCATCCTCATCCTGGAGGCCTCTCCGCCATGACCGACGCCCAACTCGCCGACCTGCGCTCTCGCCCCGAAGTCCGCCGCGACATCATCCTGGGTTTCGCCGCCCTCGTCGCCGGCCTCTTGCTCAACACGGCCATCGACGAGCTTCTGATTCCGGCGCTCGCTCAATCGTTGCCGCCGCACTTGGCGTTCTATATCGGCGGGACATTGGCCGCCTTCATCGTCGCCGCCGTCGGCGTCTACATAGGCTGGAATGGAGCGGGCCTCATCCTCATGAGAAAGGCGATAGAAGCTCAGCGCAGCCGACGCAACCGCCGCCCGCTGCGGACGCCCTACCTGTTCTGCGCCGTCGCCGCCGTGCTGTTCTCCGCCGGACTCGCCTTAGGCGTCTGGCAGGCGCTCGGCGGGCTGCTCATGATCGGCGCGATCGCCCTCGGCTGTCTGCTGCGAAGCGCCGCCGGCCGCGGAGGATTTTGCGACCCGAATATACGGAGCGCTTCAGAGCAGCAGGCCTTCTAGCAGGGTTGGCCCGGGGGCATCCTCTCGGCGCGCGCCGCGGCGCTTGTTTGACACGAGCTGGGACGCCCTCGTCCGAGAGGCCGGTCTCGTTGCCTTTCGGCGCAACCTCGCTATAGTGGTGGTATCCCTAGGCTGCGTTCGCCGCGGCCTTTTCTATTTATGCTCCTGCTACTACCCTTCCTCCTTCTGGCCACCGGTCTTGCTCAACAGCCGCAGGCCTCTCCGGTGCGCTACACGCCCGCCGTTTCGCACGCCTTTCAGGCTGAGGTCGAGTTGCCGGGGACGGTCGAGGCGCCCGTCGTCAGCACCGTCGCCGGCGAGGTCGAGGGGCTGGTCGAGCAGTTCAGCATCCGCGAGGGCGACCACATCAAGAAAGGCGATCTGCTCGCGAAGCTGCGCACCAAGCAGCTCGAGTTGCAGAAGGCCGACCTCGCGGCGCAGCTCGACGAATCCCTCGCGCGCCGCCAGCTCGCCGAGCGCGACTTCAAGCGCGCCCAAGAGCTCTTCGACGCGCAAGTGATTCCGCAAGACCAGCTCGACTCCAAGAAGTACGAGCTCGACGCCTGGGAAAGCCGCGATGCGCAGCTCAAGGCGCAGATCGACCGCATCGACGACAGCATCGCGAGCGCCAGCATCTACGCGCCGTTCGACGGCGTCGTCATCTCCAAAGGAACCGAGGTCGGCGAATGGCTCGGCAAGGGCGATCCGGTCGTCGATCTGATGTCGGTCACCGATCTCGAAGTCAGCGTCGACGTGCCCGAGCGCTACTACGATCGCTTCCGCGTCGGCGCCAAGGTGCCGATCGTGCTGCAAGCGCTCGACGGCCGCCGCACTATCGGCGTCGTGCGGGCGGTCATCCCGCAAGCCGACGCTACGTCGCGCTCGTTTCCGGTCAAGGTCAGCATCAACGCCAAGGGCCTCAACGTCGCCCCCGGCATGATCGCCTCCGCGGTCTTCCCCGGCGGCGAGCGCGCCACGCGCACCATCGTTCCCAAAGACGCGCTTGTGCTCCAGGGAGCGCAGCAGAGCGTCTTCGTGGTTACCGAAGAAGGCACCGTCCGCCCCGTCACCGTGCGCGCCGACCAAGGCGTCGGACAATGGATCGCGGTTGACGGCGCAGTCAAATCGGGCGACAAGGTCGTCACCCGCGGCAACGAGCGGCTGCAGCCGGGGCAACCGGTCTCAGCCCAACTGCTGGAGTACAAGCTGCCATGAAGGTCGTCAAGAGCGCCATCGAGCTGCCGGTCACCACCGCCGTCGGCGTGATCCTGCTCGTGATGTTCGGGGCCATCGCCCTTTACCGCATCCCGATTCAGCTCACGCCCACAGTCGATGAGCCGCAGATCACCGTCTCGACGCTCTGGCCCGGCGCCACGCCCTACGAGGTCGAGCGCGAGATCGTCGAGCAACAAGAAGAGCAGCTCAAGAACGTCCAGGGCGTGGTCAAGATGGAGTCGCAGTCGGCCGAGAACACGGGCACGATTACGCTCACGTTCCAGACCGGCACCGACCTGGACACTTCTCTGATTCGCGTCTCGAACAGTCTCGACCAAGTCCCGCGGTATCCCGACGACGCGGACAAGCCGGTCATCCGCACCGACGATTTGCGCGAGAACGCCATCGCCTGGTTAATGCTGCTGCCGACCGAGAACGATCCGAACGCGTTCTCGGGCGACATCTTCAACCTCTACGACTTTCTCGACAACTATGTGAAGCCGGAATTCGAGCGCGTGCCGGGCGTGGGCTCCTCGTTCGTGTTCGGCGGACGCGAGACGGAGCTGCACGTGATCGTCGAGCCGGAGAAGCTGGCCGCGCACGGCATCACCTTCAACCAGCTCGGCGCGGCGCTCGACCGCGAGAATCGCAACTACTCGGGCGGCACGTTCGATGAAGGCAAGCGGCGCTACCGCGTCCGCACGATGGGCGAATACGGGGCGCCCGAGCAGATCGACGACGTCGTGGTCGCCGTCAAGAACGGCGTGCCGGTTTACGTGCGCGATCTGGGCCACGCCGAGATCGGCTACCGCAAGGCGACGGGGCGGCCTTACTACTTCGGCCAGCCGGCGCTGGCGATGAACGTGACGAAAGAGCCCGGCGCCAACGTGCTGCAAGTGATGGATCAGGTCAAGGCGCGCCTCGCCGAGCTCAACGACGGGTTGCTCAAGTCGCGCGGCCTGCGCTTGCTGCAGGCCTACGACCAGACCGATTACATCTACAGCGCGATCGACCTGGTCGTGCAAAACCTGTACGTCGGCGGCGCGCTCGCCGTGCTCATCCTGTTGCTGTTCTTGCGCAACTTTTCGAGCACGTTGATCGTGGCCATCGCGATCCCGATCAGCATTATCGGCACGTTCCTGATGATGCAGGCCTTTGACCGCACGATCAACGTCATCAGCTTGGCGGGCATGGCTTTCGCCGTCGGCATGGTCGTCGACAACTCGATCGTGTCGCTCGAGAACATCTACCGCCACAGGCAGATGGGCAAATCGCGCGCGCAAGCGGCGTACGACGGCGCCCGCGAAGTTTGGGGCGCGGTGCTGGCCAGCACCTTGACGACGATCGCCGTCTTCCTGCCGATCATCTTCATCCAAGAGGAAGCCGGGCAGTTGTTCAAGGACATCGCGATCGCGCTGAGCTGCTCGGTCGGCCTCAGCCTGATCGTCGCCGTCACAGTGATCCCGAGCCTGGCGGCGAAGATTCTGGTCAAGCCCAAGGAAGTCGGCAAGTACAACATTCGCAATCTGTTCGGACTGGCGTCGGCGATGTCGAGCTTGACCGACGGCATCGCGAACTTCGTCTATTGGCTCTGCGGCGGCGTGTTTCGCAGGCTGCTGGTTGTGGTCGGGCTGACGGGCATCTCGATCTATCTAAGCTGGCAGCTCATGCCCAAGACCGAGTACCTGCCGCAGGGCAACCGCAACCTGCTGTTCGGCATGCTGCAGCCGCCGCCCGGCTACAACATCGACGAAGTCTCGAACATGCGCAACGTCTTCATCAAGGAGCTTGGTCAGCTCTGGCAAGGGACCCCCGAACAGCTCCACGCAGAACCCGGCGGAGGCGTCGACCGCTGGTTCTTCATCGCGCTCAGCAACCAAGCCTTCTACGGCATTCGCGCGAAGGAGCCGACTCGCGTGCGGGAGCTGCTGCCGGAGTTCACGCGCGTGAGCCGCATGTTCCCGGGGACGATCGGCTTTATCCAGCAGTCGAGCCTGTTCCAGAGCGGCCGCGCCCCGGGACGCTCGATTGACATCGAGCTGAGCGGCCCGACGCTCGAAGGCCTGGTCGAGCGCGGCGGCCAAGTGTTCGGCACGGTCCGGAGTCTGATGCCCGACGCCCAAGTGCAGCCGATCCCGAGCCTGGATCTCGGCGACCCCGAGATGCGCGTGATTACCGATCGCCGCCGCGCCGCGGAAGTCGGCGTCAGCAATCGCGAGCTGGGCTTTACCGTGAGCGCGCTCATCGACGGCGCCAAGGCCAGCGACTACCCGTATGAGAGCCGCGAGATCGACCTGAAGGTCATGTCGCCGCGATCCTACGCCGACCGGACGCACTTGATCGAACAGATGCCGGTCGCCACGCCCGGCGGCAAGCTCGTCACGGTCGGATCACTGGCCAAGGTCGAGATGACGACCGGGCCCGCGCAGATCAACCACGTCGAGCGCCGGCGTTCGATCGTCGTGCGCGTGCTGCCGCCCGACAACATGCCGCTCGAGCAGGCGATGGACACCATTACGAACGACGTGCTGGGTCCCATGCGAGCCGACGGCCGTCTCGGCGGCGAATTTCAGGCGCGTCTTGCCGGCACGGCCGACAAGCTGGCGCTGATGCTGCAAACGCTGAAGTGGAACTTCCTGCTCGCGCTCGCGATCACCTACTTGCTGATGGCGGCGCTGTTTGAAAGCTTTCTCTACCCGTTCGTCATCATGTTCAGCGTGCCGCTGGCGGCGCTGGGCGGCTTCTTGGGATTGGCGCTGCTCAACCAGTTCACCTTCCAGGCGCTGGACATTCTGACGATGCTCGGCTTCATCATCCTGATCGGCACGGTGGTGAACAACGCGATTCTAGTGGTTCACCAAGCGCTCAATCACATCCGCGACGAAGGCCTGGCCGAACGCGAGGCGATCCGCGAATCGACCCGCACGCGCATTCGTCCGATCTTCATGAGCGTGACGACGAGCGTGTTCGGCATGTTGCCGCTGGTGCTGTTCCCCGGCGCCGGCTCGGAGCTCTACCGCGGGCTGGGCAGCGTGGTGGTCGGCGGCTTGGTCGTCTCGACGGTGTTCACGCTGTTCCTAGTGCCGGCGCTGTTCAGCCTGGTGATGGACGCGCGCAACGCCATCGTCGGCGTGTTTACCTCGCGCGGCGGCGGTCAGCAGCCGGCCGAGGGCGACTAGCGGACGAGTTCAGCGAAACCTGCGAACCACGGAATGGGTTCGCGGCACAACTGGAGTTGCGCGCGACAGTTGCGCGCGACAAGGCCGGTTAACCAGTCACGACGTGCTCGCGAAGGGCCTTGGCTTCCTCCACGCGGATCTGCGCGAGCTTGATGGCTTGCTGGACCACCGCCCTTGCCGCCTGAGCTCTGGTCTGCGGCGAGGCGTCGGAATCAACCATGATTTCGCGCAGGATGCGGACGGCGTAAGGCGTCGTGCCTTCGAGCTGCTTGAGGCCCGTGCTGTAGGCGTCCTGCCACAGGAAGCTGAGCTCGCGGCGAAAATCTTGGTTTTCGCGAACCCAGCGGTAGAGCGTACTCAACGGCACACCGGAAATTGCAGCGGCCTTGCGCATGTTCGGCTGCTCGACGATCGCATATAAAGCCTTGAAATGCTTGGACTTGAGTCCGAATTTCAAACTAGCGGACATGGTTCTCTCCCCACCTTTCTGTTCCATTCCGTGCCATTTGGCGCCATTCCGTGCCACTGTGTGCCACGGTGCGCCGTTTCGGGCCGGCTGTTGCCGGCGACTGCCGCGCTGAGCCGATTCGCACCAGAGCATGCCGCGGCCCGAGCCTTCCGGGCGCACGGCCGTTCGGCCGCGCGTTCGGCAGGAAATGCGATACCGGGCTGTTCCGGGAGCGAAGCCGGCGAAAGCGGCCTCTGATATCTAGGATAAACCGCCGCACCAAATCTTCCTGGGGTCGAAGGCGCTTGACACGTGACTATATGGTCACATATCATCGACTTGTGACCGACGATCGCGTCTTCAAGGCTCTGGCCGACGCTACGCGGCGCGCGCTGCTGGATCTGCTGTTCGAGCGGGACGGCCGCACGCTCACCGAGCTGGAAGCTCAGGCCGACATGACCCGGTTCGGCGTCATGAAGCACCTGCGCGTACTCGAAGAAGCCGGTCTGGTCATTACGCGGCGGTCAGGGCGCAAGAAGCTGCACTTCCTCAATCCCATGCCGATCCGGCTCATCCACGACCGCTGGATCGACAAGTACACCGAGCCCTGGGCGGCCGCTCTCAGCGAACTCAAGAAGGATCTGGAAAAAACCATGGAAAAAGTGTTTGAGATCTATATCAAGACCACTCCCGAACGCCTGTGGCAGGCGATCACGGACCCCGCAATGCGACGCAAGTACACCTTCGGCGTCACGGTGACCTCGGACTGGACGCCCGGCTCGGCGTACAAGGGCGAGGCCGGCGACCCGCTGATGCCGATCTTGGAAGGCGAAAACCTCGAAGTGGATCCGCCGCGGCGGTTGGTGCAAAGCTTTCGCGCGCTGTGGAGCGACGAAGTGAAGGCGGAAGGAACGTCGCGCGTCACGTGGGAGATCACGCCGGTCGGCGACTCTTGCCGGCTTGTTGTGACCGCGGATCAACTGCGCGAAGGCGCGAATCCCGAGCTTTACGGCGGCTGGATGATGGTGCTGTCGGGGCTGAAGACGCTGCTCGAGACCGGCGAGTTTTTGACGACGCCGGGGTCGCAGCGGTTTTTGGGTCCGCAGCCGGTCGAGTCGGCGTGAAGAAGGTGGAATTGCGGCGTTGTGGGCGGGATGATGTTGTGTCGTCCCGTCCCGAGCTTACGCTCTCGCTTGGCGAATCGCGATTGTTGGACGCGGCCTTACGGGTCTGTGTGAAAACGAGATGCTCGTGTTGAGCCCGCAAGGGCGGAGCAACGAACAGCCCCGGATTGAGCGGAGCGGAATCCGGGGATCGACTGGAGACGGAAAGTATTGGAAAGATTATCTTGGATCGCGTTTTGGGACCCCGGGCGCCGCTACGCTCCACCCGGGGCTATCCATTGCTTCGTCCTCCGGACGAGGTCGCGCCGGCGTTTTCACACAGGCTCTTGCGGTCAGGGCACTCGCTTCGCGAATCGCGATTGTTGGACGCGGCCTTACGGCCGCGGCTCTGTTGCGGCTGTTCAGGGTCTAGCGTCTAGGCCGAAATCGCGCTCGACGGAGGCGTACCAGTCTTCGTCGTTTTGCGCTCCCCACGCGACCCAATCTTCGTCGGACATGGAGGCGCGCCACGCTAGGAACGGCTCGGCGTCGGGGCCGACCGGGTGTCGCAACACCGCCCCGTCATCCTGTGCGACTTCGAGAATCTTGTCGGCGACAAGCGACGGTTCGACCGGGTTTTGCAGGGAGGCGGCGAAGAGGCGCGAAAAACGGTAGACCTGCGGATAGGCGGCTTTCGGCGGCGGTTCGCCGATGCGTCGGGCCATCGCGGTGTCGATGATGCCGGGCTCGACCAGCGCGACTCGAACGTTGTAGGTCTTCATCTCCTGAGCCAACCCCTCGGTCAACGCTTCCAAGGCCCACTTCGACGCCGCATACGGCGTTAGCGGGGAGTTTGAGATTTTGCCGGCAACCGAGCTGATGTTGATGATGCAGCCGCCGCGCCTTTCGCGCATTTCGCCGACCACGGCCTGAATGCAGCGGATCGCGCCGAAATAGTTCGTCTCCATGATGCGGCGGAACACATCCAACGGCAGCTCTTCGATCGAGCCCGAGGCTTCGATGCCGGCGTTGTTGACGAGCACATCGACGCCGCCGGCCTGCTCGCGGATCTTCGCGACGGAGGCGGCGACCGACTCGTCGGAGTCGACGTCCATCACCGAGACATGAATCGGCAGACCTTCGGCGGCGGCGGTCTGAGCCAGTTGCGGCGAGCGCTGAGGGTCGCGCATGGCGGCGAAGACCTGGTGGCCGGCGCGCGCGAAGGCCAGCGCCGCCGCGTAACCGATGCCTTTGCTGGTTCCGGTGATCAAGACTCTCGACATTTTTTGCAGCTCCTCGGTTTCGATCGCCCGAATATAGCGCAGTTCGACGCGCGTCCGCCCCAAAGCTCTTGCCGAAATCCCGGCCGGCTTCCACTAGACTACGAAACGGGACGCGGCATTCCGCGCAGCTTGCGCGAAACCCCAATGGACACGACAAAAGCTCACGGCAAGCCGCCTCGCGCGTGTCAGATTTGCGGCTCCGAACACTCGAACCAATTGCGGCGGGCGGCGCTGGTGCGGCCCGCTGTCGCGAACATCATCGAGAAGGAAACCGGCCACTGGGATCCGGACGGCTGGATCTGTCAGGACGACCTGCAGAAGTACCGCGATCTCTACGTGCAGTCCTTGCTCAAGGACGAGCGCACCGAGATCACCGACCTCGAGCGCGAAGTCATCGAGAGTCTGCGCGAGAACGAGACGCTGTCTCGCAATCCGGACGAGGAGTTTGAAGCCGATCTAACGGTCGGGCCAACGGCTCGCTGACCACATCGCAAGCTTCGGCGGCAGTTGGACGTTCATCGTCTCGTTCGCCCTGGTGCTGTTCGTTTGGATGTTTCTGAACTCGGCGCTGTTGGTCGCGCGGCCTTTCGATCCGTTCCCGTATATCTTCTTGAACTTGATCTTGTCGTGCCTGGCGGCGGTGCAGGCGCCGCTGATCCTGATGAGTCAAAAGAGGCAGGAATCTCGCGACCGCGCGCGAGCGATGCACGATTACCAGGTCAACCTCAAGGCCGAGCTCGAGATTCGCCACTTGCACCAAAAAGTCGACCACTTGCTGTCGAACCAGTGGGAACGCCTGGTCGAGATCCAAGAGATTCAGATGGAGCTGGTGAATGAGCTGCGCAGCCGCCGCTAGGGGCGACGGCTACCAGCTCAATAGGCGCGGCGAGATCTTGACGCCCTTCAGGTCGCCCAGCATGGCCAGCGACAGGTTGTAGGGCGTGATCCACGTGGTCGCGATCTGGTGCAGCTTCTCGGGAGTCACCTCCTGGAGGGCCGCGATCTCGTCGGTGAGCGGCGCGATTCTTCCAAAATAGCGCTCGCTGCGCGCCAGGCTCGTTGCTCGCGTGCGCAGCGAGTCGAGGTCTTTCATCAGATCGGTCTTGCGGCGTGCGCGAATCCGTGACATGGCGTCATCCTCGAGCGGCGTCACGGTGAGCGCGCGCAGCTCGGCGACGGTCTTCTCGAGGGCTTCGACGGCTTGCTTGCGCGCGGTGCGGGCGCGAATCCAGATGCAGCCCGTGTCGGCGTACATCTCGAGCACGGACTCGATGTCGAGCGCCGGCAAGTCGCCTTCGCTGACCTCGCGTTTGAGCTTCGATCCCGGGCCGGCGGCGATGGCGCAGTTGAGCAGGGCGGCGACGTGTCTGAGGTCGTCGGCGGCGGGGCAGGTCGGAAAGCCGAGCTGGAAGCGAACTTTCGAAAACTGCGGTCGATTTCGAAACGCCAGGAACTTGTGGGACGGCGGGCTGGTTGTCGAGACGGTCTTCTTCGGCGTTTCGAGCTCGCCGAAGTACTTCTCCGCGAGAGCGGTGATTTCGGCGTGCTCGATATCGCCGGAGGCCACGATTGTCATGCCTTCGGGGCGATGGCTGCGCGTGTGGAAGCTTTGCAGACGCTTGGGCTTGAAGTCCTCGATCCGCGTGTGGCCGCGGACGGTGAGCAGGCGTCCGCGAGGCGGCCGGCACAAGCCGTGTCCCTTCCAGAGGCTGCGCAGGAACATGCGCTCGAGGTTGAAGTCGGCGTCCTTCTCGGCTTCGCGCAGCTCTTCGAGCAGGATCGTTGCCTCGGCCGACAGCGCCGTCTTCGTCAAAGTGGGTCGCAGCACGAGATCGGCGAGCAGATTGACGCAGTCTTCCAGGCTTTCCGGCTCGACCTGCGCCTGATAGTTGGCGTAGTCGCGGTCGGTCTCGATCCAGACGTCGCCGCCCAGCGCGTCGACCGCCTTGGCGATCTGCGCCGCGGAGCGCTGCTCGGTCCCGTGGAAAGACAGCCGCTGAATCACGTGAGTGGCGCCGCTCTCGTTGAGATCCTCATAGCGCGACCCGGCGTCGAGCCAGACGCCGAACACGACGGCGGGCGCGTCTTTGACCTGTTCGCTGATGACTCGGACGCCGTTTTGCAGAACGATGCGTTCGACGTCACGCTCCGGGGACTTGGATTTGCTCGGGCGCCGTGTGGTCTTTTTCGTAGTCGCCTTCTTTGTCTTCTTTTTTGTTGTTTTCTTCGCCAAATCAATAGTTTAGCGAAGCAGGCGGCTGAGCACCACGCAGGGGCCGTGCTTAGGGCTCGATGTGCGTCAGCTTGAAGGTCCAGGCGTAGCGGCACGGCAGCTTGTCGGCCGTGAGCTGCGGGACCTCGATGATCACGTCGTCGCGCTTGCTGGTCCAGGCCAGAGGCTCGTCGATTCCGAGCATGGTGACCTGGGTCGAGCGCTTGTCGGCCTGAACGTCTTTGAGGATGAGCTGCTCGCCGGGCCAGCCGGGCGTGATGGCGTAGAGCGTGTCGCCTTTGGAGGTGAAGAAGACCTGCTTGACGGCCTTGCCGTCGCGCGGCTGCTGGCCGGCCGCTTCGAGCACGTCGTACTGGACGCGGAACTCGCCGAAGCTCTGCTCGGGAGGCGTCCCCTCGGTGTATTGGGCGGAGCGCTTCCAGGCGCGCGTGCCGTAGATCGCCTCGCCGTTGACGGCCAGCCAGTCGCCGAGCTCGAACAGGCGCTGCTGCATGATCTCGGGGATGCGGCCGTCGGCGTAGGGGCCGACGTTGAGCAGCAGGTTGCCGCCGCGGGCGACCAGGTCGGCGAGCATCCAGACCAGCTCCTTGCCGGTGCGATAGTTCTCGAGCGGCTCGGCGCGGTTGTAGCCGTAGGAGAAGCCCATGCCGCGGTTCTCTTCCCACGGATGGGTGGCGTCGGGCATGCCGGCGCCGTACTCGGTGGTGTAATAGCCGCCGTGATGGTGGCGGGCGCCCTCGCCCCAGCGATCGTTGACGATCACGTGATCCTTGACGGGCGACTCGTTGTAGAGCCAGGCGAGCAGCTCGGCGCTCTTCCAGTCGGCGGGAGGCATGTCCCACTCGCCGTCGGAGAAGATGATCGACGGCTTGTAGCGCGTGACTGCGTCTTTGAACTGCGGAATCATGTGCTTGTCGACGTAGAGGTTACGGTCGGTGAGCCAGAGCGGGTTGTACCACTCGTAGAGCGAATAGTAGAAGCCCATCTCGAGTCCGGCGGCGCGTACGGCATTGCTCAGGTCGCCGAGCAAGTCACGATGCGGTCCCGCGTCGACGGCGTTCCACGGGCGGCCCCAGTCGCGGTTGGCCTCTTCGCTCTTGAACAGCGCGAAGCCGTCATGGTGTTTCGAGGTGAGCACGACGTACTTGGCGCCGGCGCGCTTGAAGATCTCCGCCCACTTCGCCGGGTCGAACAGCTCGGCCTTGAACATGGGGGCGAACTGCGAGTACGAAAAGTCAGCGCCGAAGACGCGGTTGTGGAACTCCTGGGTCATGCGCCGGTTGCGGCTGTCGCGTTCGTTGCCGCCGTCGGCGGGTTCGCGCAAGTTGCGCCAGTACCACTCGGCGTAGCTGTCGGGCGCGGCGTAAGAGGGCACCGAGTAGAGGCCCCAGTGGATGAAGATGCCGAACTTGGCGTCGAGGTACCACTCCGGGGCGGGGCGGGAGTCCAGGGATTCCCAGTTGGGCTGATAGGGAGCGGCGAAGGCGCCGGCGGCGAGCAGGAGGAAGGCGGCGAGGATGGGGAGACGTTTCATCGCGTCCCTCAGCTTACTGTAGTTTTGACGCCGAGCATGGACTTGCGCCCTCGGGACAGCGACAGGGCGGCGGAACAGCCGGAACGGCATTTCGCATGCTTCACTCGTTCTTAGTGAGACGTGTCTCGATCGTTTGCGCGGCGATGACGGCGCTGCTGTGGGGCGGCCTCGGTTTGGCTCAGGAGCCGCCGGCCGAAACGCCCACCGTGGAGCTCGCCTCGTTCGCGCCGGGCGGCAATTCGCTGTTCGTCGACTACAGGACGGGAAGCCCGGGATGGCCGCGGGCCGCGGTGGGCGCGGACGGATCGTTGTATGTCGCGAGCACGGGCGACAGCTACGTTCCGGTCCCTCACGGCGGCGGATACATCAGCTCCATCGCGTTGCTCAGCCGGCTGCGGGAAGGCGGCGAGGAACTCGACAACTGGGTGATGCTCGACGATGCCAAGCCGACGGCTGTCGCGACGGGCCCGGACGGAGCGGTCTATTTCGCCGGGGAGCTGAGGCAAAGCGACGCGCTGGAGGCGACGGAAGGGGCGCTCGATGAGCCCGGCGCGAAGGGCTTTGTGATGAAGCTGTCGGCTGACGGGGAAATCTTGTTTGCGGCGAAACTGCACGGCCGGCCGCAGACCGTCGCGGCCGATGCGCAGGGCCGGATCTATCTAGCCGGGGCCGCCGCGTCGGACTTCGAGGCGACCGCGGGCGCCTACCAAACGGCGACCGGAGCCGCCGTCTGTGTTCCATACCCGGATGCGGAACCGGAGGCGTGCGACAGCGGCTTCGCCGCGCGGCTGAGCGCTGACGGCTCGCGCCTCGAGTGGGCGACGTTTCTTGGGGGCGGGGGAGACGATTGGATCGCGCGGATCGCGGTCGATGCGACGGCGATCCATTTGGCGGGGCAGACGGTTTCGGCGGACTTCCCGGTGACTGCCGGGGCGTTTCAGTCGGCGTATCGGGGAGGCAAGCAAGTTGGGTTCGCCGAGTTGGGCGATGCGTTCGTCGCGAAGATGTCGCTCGACGGACGCGAGTTGCTCTACTCGACTTACCTGGGCGGCTCGTCCGGCGAGCAGGTGGGCGGACTGGCGGTCGACGGTTCCGGGGCCGCCTTGGTGACTGGGACGACCTACTCCGCCGACTTTCCGGCGACCGGGGGCGCTCCGCAGACCGCCTATGGAGACGGCGACGTGGGCGAGGGCGGCGCGGGCGAGGGCGGCGACGCTTTTTACTTGCTGCTCGATGCGGGAAACGAGGCTCTCGTGTCGAGCTACCGGGGCGGCGCGGCGGCGGAGTCCGGACGCGGGGCGGTTGCGCTGGACGATGCCGAAGGCGGCGGCTTCGCGGTCGATGTCGGCCGCGGGCCTGCGTTCAATCCCTGCTCGCGCAACGAATCTATTCTCCGGCTCGACAGGCGGGGGCGGCCGATCGAGCAATTCGAGATGGCGGCGGGCCTTGTCAGCGGGGACCTGATCGCGGCGAGCGGGAGCTTGGTGTTGGCGGGTCAATCCGTGACCGGATATCGACCCAATGATTTCGCGGTGACGCCGGGCGCGCCGCAACGGCAAGGCGATGTCTGGATCGCGCGGTTCCGGCTCGAGGCGGACGAGCGGCCTCTGGCGGACTGCGTCGTGAGCGCCGCCTCGTTTCTCGCGGGGCGGCAGTACGGCTACTTGTCGATCGCGGCCGTGTCGCCGGGGGAGATCGTGTCGATTTTCGGGCGCAATCTTGGGCCGGCGGAAGGGGCGGTCTTCCAGGTCGGCGATGACGGGCTGGTTCCCACGGAATTGGCGGGCACGACGCTCAGCATCGGAGGGACGGCCGCGCCGCTGCTGTATGTGGGCGACGGGCAAGTGAACGCGGTCGTTCCCTTTGGGGTCGGGGCCGGGGAGCGAAAGCGTGCGGCTTACGACGCCGGACGGCGCGACGCGGGAGTACGGCGTCGAGGTGTTCGATAGCGTGCCGGGCGTCTTCTCGCTCGACGCGAGCGGTTCGGGGCAGGCCGCGGCGCTCAATCAGGACGGCACGTTGAACTCGCCGAGCAACCCGGCGCACAAGGGCGAAGTGATGACGTTCTACGTCACGGGATTGGGAGCCTTCGATGCGCCGGTCGAGGACGGGTCGGTGATCGGCGCGGCGCCGCCGTTCCCGCGGACGGTCGAGCCTTTTCAGATTTACGTGCAAGCGCCGTTCGGGTCGGGAGCGGCGGGGATGCCGGTCGAATACGCGGGCGCCGCGCCGGGGTTCGTCGCGGGGCTGGTGCAGATCAACGCTCGAGTTCCGGAGGCGGCGTCGACCGGAGACGCGGTGCTGGTGCGTATCGTGATGGACGCGCCGAACTTCGAACGTTCGCAGGACGGGTTGACGATTGCGGTGGAGTGATTCGCTGGGTTCGGGCTGCGTCCGCGATTCAGCAAGTCCGCGATTAGCCCGGCGGTTGTCGCCTCCCCGGAGTGAGGTGATGCGCAACGCCCTCCGCGACCATGCGGGCTCGCCGTGGACATTGCCGATTCGACGCCGGCATGCCACGCGGCCGGCCTCATTCCGCGCCTTTCACCTATCTTTCACCGATCTCTCCAGGACCAGCGATCTCAAGCGCGCCGCCTGGGAAGGTACACTCCTTCAAAAAAGGCACGTCGACCTTGATGGCGACCCGCGTCCATTGGTATTAAGTTCGCCTGGATCAGAACCGAGTGGACAGTCTCATCAAGCTCCCGACGTCCCTCCGGCTGGATTTGCCGCTCCACCCTCACCGATCGAAGGCCTTTCGTATAGACGACCCGTCCAACCATGCCGGCAATCATGATCAACAGGACCACGACGTGCCACCAACCGAACGGGAGCACACCGATTAGCTCGAGCGCGATCACGGCTGCGGTCAGCAGCACGGCGGTCAGCTGCGGTTCTGAGAACGCATATACGAAATACCGTCCTGGATCTCCCCTCAGGAATTCAAACGAGAAACGCCCGGCGCCATAGCCCACAATGTATAAGGCAACGTTCTCACCCGGCGCATGATGTAGGATGTGCGTGGCGATTGCGAGCCCGGCTAGCATAAATAGCCACGTAGCCTCCACCAGCTGAACCGGAAAGAGCCGTACTCCTCTGACAAAATAGAAGTATCCGGTTGCGGCGTGCCTGCTTCCATAGCGGACGCCCCATCCGCTGGGTCGACCGTGACAGCATCCCGCCATAAAACACCCCACTCTGCCAAAAGCCTGATACACGAGCAGGGCAACGACTAGAATGTCCAAATATGCGAAGACAGGTTCTCTCAGCAGTAGAAGGAGCGCTACGGTGAAGATCAGCGCCACAATCTGAAAATGATAGACGCCCTTCTTCGCCCAGTTCAGCAGGGAGTAAGAGCGCCGTAGCAGTTTAGTGCTCTTGAACAGGGCGAACGACAACATAGCCACCAATCCCACGATTGTCGCTAGCACCGAGATGGAAACCGGGGCCGTAGAGGCGAGTGCGAAAAGAACGCCGGTACCCACGACCACCCCGGAGTAGATCCATACGAAGTAGCTATTCCAGGTTCGTCCAAAACAGGTAATCTCGCGCTTCGCGGCCGCGTCCATGAGAAGATTAAAGAGCCGTTGAATTTGAGCTTTCATGAACGTTCTTTTGCTCCTTATCGCTATTCCTAATCCTTCACCGATCATGATTTACTTATATCTCAAGCGCATCACGCTCCAGTAAGAGAACGGAAGGCGCTTTCCGATCGTACAGCCGGAGATAGAAGTAGCCGACGCCGCTAAGCCCAAGCATGAGCCCCGGCGCTCTCGACCCTAGAGAGCCGAAGGGCCATTGATGTCGTCGTGCTCCATGCTTGCGAATCCCCTCAGCAGCCACTTTCATGGCCACTTCGCGGCCATCGGGGAAGGCGTCCCCGAGGATCTCAGAACCAATGGTGAGAATGTCGGCATTGCCGGCAAGACCGTGGCAGAGCGAGAAATTGAATACTCCAGAGTCGAGGGTGCGCAAAGTCCATCGCAGCGTCGTCGTCAAGGCCGTGAGGGCTTCGGATCTACAGCGCTCATCGTCCAAGACACGGAAGGCATGGAGGCGCGAAAGGGCGATGCCGGCGGCTCCATGGCACCAGAAGGCCGGGAAGTCGACAGGACAGTCGATCCTTGTCGCACGCGCAGGCACGCCGCGGAAGTCCGGCCAATTACCCAACTCTTCGTTGAACCAGAGCCGCTCATACTTGAAGGCGTCTTGGGCGAGGTCGCGGTACTCGGTATTTTGAGTGGCCCGATACAATTCGATCAGGCCGTGGGCGACGCCCGCCGTACCATGTGAGAGTCCGAGCAACCCGCGTTGTTTTGGAAAGTCCGGAGACTTCCAGGAACAACATTCGCCTTTTCTTTGTGCGGCTCGAACGAGTTGGCTCCCTAGTTGAACTGCGAAGTCCGAACGGTCAAAGCCGCCCAGGATATGGCCCAATATCAGGAGTGCAACGATAGCGCCGCCGCTCCCGGATACCAGGTCGGCGCTAGAAACAACCGGATTCCGCCGCAGGGCATCCTCCACTAGGTGCACGGCGCGGCGGACAAGGTCCTCCTCGCCGAGCCGCCTGCCGACGTAGGCGGCCGCGACCGCTACGCCCAGGACGCCTTCATATAAGCCCAGCCCTTTGCACAACGACGGCGAACAGGAGGCGGATATCGCCTGCCGAATTGCACCGAGAGCAGTCCGCCGCACGGCAATCTCGCCAGTGGCCGCATGCAGTTCCGCCAGAAACAAGGCAATGCCACTCGTCCCGGCATAAAAATCGGGTCCAAGCGTCTGATACGCCAACCCAGAGTCATACTGCCGCGGAAGGCTATTTTGCGGAAACCCGACACCCATCCAGTTGCATCGCTCGTCGTGCCAAATCGCGGCCTCACAAAGAAGGCTCCCGATGTCAAATGCTGTCTCCAATAGCGTCTCTCGGCGGATCGCGGGCTGTTTGGGAATTCGACGGCCTCTCGCGGTTCCGGGGAGCCGGGAACGGGGTGCAAGGTGGAAAATGTCTTCAGAACCAGGATTGAGAAACGGCTGATCGAGCGAGACTCCCTGTTCGTCAAAATAGTCCTGCACGGCCGCTACACGCCCGCTGACCGCTGTTTCGCGCAACTCCGCAACGCGCACTAGACCTTCGGCCAGTATTTGACAGCGGTGCATGCCGAAACTAACCCCCCGGTTTGGCTGCTCCGCTATCCCGAGGCCCAGGCGGAGCCGCTTGGTAAATGCCGGCGTCTCGTTCTTTAGGTACGGCGCCACTTTGGGCTGAATCAACTCCAGCAGCGGCCGGATACGCGAGTAATCCTCTTTGGCCGTGTAGAGGACCGCAGAATCAGCCCGTATGAATAAGTTGGGGTCGTCCACGACCTTCAGCCTGTACGGAATGCGGTCCCGGTTGAATGTTGAAGTTAGAGCCCGCATCAGGACGGTCGCCCCTTCCGCATGAAGATTCCAATACAGCCTGACGACGGGCGTGTTGCCGCCCGTTGGCAAAACCTCATCTCCCATCGCCTGGTAGAATCCCGGCGACATGAAGGGCAGCTCTTTCGGCATCGATGTCGAGACTTTATCGCCCTTGATCGGTTCAACTCGAAGAAAGGAGGTCTCACCGTCATTGACATAGAGGCGAAGTCCATTCTGTTGTATGGCGATCAAATCGCCTTTTTGGTCAATCACCTCCCAACCATGCTGCACAAATCCTTTGCCGTGGTTGGCTGCGGAAAGTGCATTGACAAACGCGCTCTTTGATGAAACCGGCGAGGGTTGCGCCTCGAAGGATTGCACCGGCACAGCAGCGCCTTTGCAGTAGAAGTGGCTATAGAGCCTCTGTTGCAGTCCGTGAATGAGGCAGGTCCGCGCGGTTTCCGGAGGTAGCGACCGTCTCAGGCGCAGCGGAAGGGTAGTCTCATGTTCCCAAAACCAAAACCAGGAGAAGGGAGGTTGAACCTGCGTGGCCTGCACGGCTGACCGCAATCGCTCAACGTGTTCACACGTGCTCATGACGCCGTCCCGGCAACGGAAGCCCCAATAGCTGCACAGCGGCTTCCATCGGCCGGGCTAAGATGTTGGAACATAGTTGCAGTAGAGAAACGGCACGAGCGCCAACGCTAGCTTCAACCTGCGATTGCTCGTATGCGGTTTGGACGAGCCTGACGCCAGCGAAGCTGACGGCGCGCAAGAGCCAAGCCTCTTCTTCGGCAGCGGAAATTCTCATTCGACGGCGGTAGACGCTCCAGAAGGCTCGTAAAGCAGGCTGCATCCGATGCAGTGGAAACAGGGCAAGACTCAGGAATTGGTCGGGCGGGTGATCGTTGGAGATCGGGATCGATGACAGCCAAAGCGTCAAGTATTCACTGAAGACCGTGCCGACGTCCCAGCAGGGGTCGCCCAATCGCGCCAACTCCCAGTCGACGATCTTCAACTCAGCCTCCGGGCGAGGCGCCTCGGCGCATATCAGGCAGTTGTCCCACTTGAGGTCGCCATGGATGAACGTCTCATTCGTCCACTGACCTCTGCAAGCTTCGAATGACTTGCAGAGCTGATCCGATTCCTGAATGATCTTAATCAGATCCAGACTCGCCAGGCTGGAATGTAGATAGACCCATTGATCAGGAACGGGAAGAAAAAACACCCATGGCGGCTTTTCGGGCGCGCGAAGGCTCTTGGTTACGTGGGTTCTTTCCAGCGGCGACGTGTTGTGACACTCGGCAAGCGCCGCAGCCAGCAACCGGGCGATTGTGGACGGGAAACGGCCTCGACGCAAGCAATGATCCCGAAGAGTCGTCGATTCCAAGAAAGCTTCGATGATCAGGACTTGCTCGGCGCTATCGAACGCGTAGTAGCGAGGAAGCGCATGAAAGCCGGCTCGACCGGAATAGACAGTCGCCAGCAATTCATAGACGGCAGCCTCGTACGCAACCGTGGCGAACTTCCGGCGCCGTGGCGGACTCCCCCTGGTTTCCTGCTTGAGGAAATAATGCGGCCCTTTGCCGTTGATCACTTTAAGGTTGCCGTTGCGCCGAGACGCATTCACAACAGAGACGCCGTCGCCAACGACCGCCGCACTCGACACCCACCCCTCGTTCAGCAGGTAGCGTACGACATCTCCGTATCCGGTCAGCACTGACCTAGGCACCCATCGAGGAAGTTAGGGCTTAGTTTGCGCGAGCGTGCAGAGCACCGCTGAAATCAACACCCGCAGCCAGTGGGAGGGTTCGGCCCGCAGAGCGGAGGCGATGAAGTTGTCGGTATGGGACAATTCGGGTCTCCGGGGAGGTCTGTCGGACAGCCGCCCCAAGACGTGCCTCCGCCAGTCCCTACCAAGGCCGAGATCAGACCGCTGACGCCAGTCGCTCTTCGCCCATGCGCGGCTTGGATGCTTCCCTTCAGGAAGTCGCCCGACACGACACCTGTGGAGATCAACTGCACCCTCAAGTCTCCAGGTATCCATACGGCAATTTGCCCGGCGGGAAAACGCTTGACACCGAGGATCCGGTCGACCGGCACCTGAAAGTACTGATTCAGATGGAGCGACGTGTACACGCGCAGCGTTTTAGCGTCCGGCCCCCTTCCAATGAGTGTGCCAACCAGTACGTTCACATCCGGATTGTTCGGATCAGGAATTAACCGGTTGATCAGATCGTCCTCGGTCAACTCCTTCCATCCTTCAGTTGGTCCTTTTTCCGCCACTTCGACCTCCGATCCGACTGTGAATTTAAGAGACTAAGGTACTCTAATCCGCGTCCGGCGGGTTGTCAACAGATTTTATGGCGCCCTCTAAAAAGGTCGGTGAGACGCAAGGAAGCTGGAGGAATTTGGCAGGGAATTTGGTTTTCTCAGTTGGGACTCACCGAGGGGCAAGGGTCGCCCGCCTGGCGGCGGCGGCGGGAGGGGACGTCCACTGCGCGGGTTCCCGCGTTGTATCGGGTTCGGGCGGCATGGGACAGGGCCCGTGGCGGGCGCTTTCTTGAGTGCTGCAGATTTGGGACGAACAGATCGGCGACGGAACAGATCGGCGACAGGCGCGCTAGGCGGCGGTGATGCGTTCGACTCTTACTTTGGCTTCGACGTCGTGCTCGCCGCCGCCCAGGATGACGCCTGTTACCGGGCTGACGTCGCTGTAGTCGCGGCCCCAGGCGACCGAGAAGTGGCCGTCGCTGGGCATGACGTTGTTGGTGGGGTCGAAGTCGACCCAGCCGAACTGCGAGCACCAGGCCGAGACCCAGGCGTGTGAAGCTTGGTCGCCGACGACCCTGGGGCCGGGCTTGAGGTAGCCGCTGACGTAGCGCGCGGGCAGGCCGATCGAGCGCATGCAGCCGATCATCAATTGGGCGAAGTCTTGGCAGACGCCGCGCTTGTTCTTGACGACCTCTTCGAGCGGCGTGGCCACGGTGGTCGCCTCGGGGTCGTACTCGAATTCGCTGATGGATGCGCTCGCCTGAGCTCGCGGGCGGCCTCGAGCAGCGGGCGGCCGGGCGTGAAGCTTTTTCGGCGTAGGCGGCCAACTGGGGCCGCAGGCGGACGTTCGGGCGACTCGAAGCAGAATTCAAAGGCGTCGAGCGCGTCGAGCGTTTCATGGGCGCGGACGACGGCTTTGACGTCTTCCCACGGCGGACTCATGGCCGCGGCCGGGGGCTCGCCGCCGGTCAGCTCGATAAGGGAGACGCCGCTGACGCTCATCTTCGAATGCGGCTCGCCGATCGTGAAGTAGTTGACGTAGTTGCCGAAGTAGTCTTGGCGCAGCGCGGTGTCGTAGGGCGCGGGTTCGACGATCAGGCGGTGGCGCACGACCTTCTGGCGATCGCCGGCGCGCGGGCGCAGGCGCACCTCGTTGTAGCAGAGGGAAACGCGCTCGGTGTAGCCGTAGATCGTCGTGTGGGTGACGCGAAACAACATGGCGATCAATTCCGCGACAGTTGGCGCGACGCGACGGCGTGAATGAGGTAGCGCCGCGTGAGAGCCTCGGAAACAGCGGGCAATTCCTCGGCGAGCTTCGCGAGCAGCTCTTCGAGGTGAACGCGGGAGCCGTCGGGCCCGAGCGAAGCCAGGCGCTCGAGGTCGGCCAGTCGCACCGCCGTCAAGGCGCCGAGAACGATGCGAGCGGCGGGCGAGCGGCGCACGGTGGGCGGCCCTTGCGGCAGCTCGTCGATGTGCTCGCTCATGCGCGCGAGCTGAAACGCCACCGAGCGCGGGTTGGCCTCGTCGATGAGCAGCAAGTCGATGGTCAAGTCGTCTTGCAGCGACGTGAGGTAGCGCGAGCGGTAGGTGATGGAGCTGTCGGCGATCTCGAGCAGCATCTCGAGGCGCGCGCGGCTGTTTTCGGCGGGCGTGGCCAAGCCGCGGCGCAGCAGTTGGACCAGTTGGATGGCGCGCTCGAGGCGGCGGCCGACTTCGAGCAGGCGCCAGCCGTGGCCCCGCGTCATGCTCTCCATCACCAGGCCCGAGAAGGCTGAAAGCGAGATGATCGCGCGGTCGAGCAGATCGAGCGCCGAGCTGACGCGCGTGGGCTCGACCGGGTGCGATTCGGTGAAGTCCTGATGCAGCCGGTTGAGGATGCGCCAGGCGTCGGCGGAGATGCGGTCGCGCAGCAGCCAGGCGAGCCGGCGCAAGTTCTGAACTCCCCAGCCGAAGCCGCCGCGGCGCTTGGCGTCGTAGATCATCGCCGTCAGCTCGCGTTCGAGCAGACGCGCGGGGTTGCGCCGGGCGTCTACGCCCTCGGCGATGGTCAGGTAACCCATGTCGCGCAGCAGCGAGACGGCGGCGTGAAGCGCCGAGGCGGCGCCGCGGACCGACTCCTCGGCGAGCAGCGGCAGCACGCTGCGCACGATGCGTACCGAGGCGTCGACGCGTTCGGCGTAACGGCCGAGCCAGAAGAGATTCTCGGCGACGCGGCTGGGCAGGTCGAACGTCGCGCGGCTGACGTCGATGGGCTGCGCGCGGGGTCGCAGCAGCGTGAGGTCGGGCGATTCGGTGTCGCCCAGCACCCAGGTGTCTTTGCTGCCGCCGCCCTCTTGCATCGAGACGTCGAGCGTGTCGATGGAGGGGGTAAAGCGCGACAGACCGCCGGGCATCACGGCGTAGTTGTCGCCATCGGAGACGGCGTAGACGCGGACGACCAGGTAGCGCGGCTGCATCTTGCCGTCGACCCAGGTGGGCGTGGTCGACAGGGACACGCGCTCTTGCGCGATATAGCGGTGCGGCGAGGCGCGCATCTTCGCGAGCAGCGATTCGCGCTCGTTGGCGCTGAGCTTCGAAGCAAAGATCGGCTCGCGGCGGCGGCGGACGGTCGCGCCCTTGACGACTAATTCGTCGAGGTGGTCGATGACATAGGAGCGCGGCTTATCTTGCCCGCACCACCAGGTCGCGACCGACGGGACGCGCAGCTCTTCGCCAAGCAGCGTACGGCAAAGCGCCGGCAGGAAAGCCGCCATGGCCGGCGCCTCGACCAGGCCCGAGCCGAGCGAGTTGGCGACGGTGACGCCCCCGGCGCGGACGGCTTGAACGAGCCCGGGCACTCCGAGCATGGAGTCGCCGCGCAGCTCGAGCGGGTCGCAAAAACTGTCGTCCTGGCGGCGCAGGACGAGGTCGATCGGCAGCAGGCCGCCGAGGGTCTTGAGGTAGACGCGGTTGTCGCGGCAGGTCAGATCGCCGCCCTCGACGAGCGTATAGCCGAGGTAGCGGGCCAGGTAGGCGTGCTCGAAGTAGGTCTCGTTATAGGGCCCGGGCGTGAGGACCGCGATGCGCGGATTCTCTTGCACGCTGTGGGCCTGCGCGATGAGCGCGTCGCGCAGCTTTTGGAAGTAGTGCGCCAGCCGGCGCACGTTCGCCTTCTCGAAAAGGTCGGGGAAAGAGCGCCGCATGACGATGCGGTTTTCCAGAGCGTAGCCCGAGCCGGACGGCGCTTGCGTGCGATCGGCGACGACCCACCACTGGCCGTCGGGCGCGCGCACCAGGTCGGCGGCGTAGATCGTGAGGAATGAGCCGTTGTTGGGCTCGATGCCGTGACAGGGGCGCAGATAGCCGGGATGGCTGAAGATCAGGTCGGGCGGCAGGCGGTTCTCGGCGAGCAGGCGGCGGGGACCGTAAAGGTCCTTGAGGATCAGGTTGAACAGGCGCGCGCGCTGCTGGATGGCCGCCTCGAGGCGCGCCCACTCGTCGCCCGCCATGATCTGCGGCATCATGTCGAGCGGCCACGGACGTTCTAGGTTGTCCTGGCTTTCGCTGTAGACGTTGTAGGTGATGCCGTTGTCGTGGATCAGGCGCAGGGCCTGTTCCCAGCGATTGCGGATTTCGGCGGGTCCGAGACCGTCGAGGCCGCTGAGCAGCTTTTGCCAGTGCGGACGGCGGGCGCCGTCGGCCATCATCTCGTCAAAATGCCCGGAAATCGGGTTATATCCGCGGTCGCTCCGCCAGGGCGCCGCGGCCGGAGTCTCGACTGACGTTTCGGTCGCGATGATCCGATTCTTACACAGGATTCAGCGACCGCGGGACGAGGCTAGGGTCCGCTAAGCGCTAGAGGGCGCGCATGTAGTGCAGGCTGAAGAGGCGATTGCGGTCGGTCCAGGCCTCCAGCGGCTCGAAACCGCAACTCGCCGCCAGCGTTTGAAATTCTTCTACGGAAAATTTGTAGGAATTTTCGGTGTGAATAGTTTCGCCGGCTCGGAAAGGAAAACGGCGTTCCGCGATGCGGACGCACTGTTCGCGTAGGCTCACGAGATGCATTTCGACGCGGCCCTCGGCTTCGTTGTAAACGGCGCGGTGGGCGAAGGCGCGCAGGTCGAAGTCGCCGCCGAGCTCGCGGTTGATGCGGCGGAGCAGGTTGAGGTTGAACTCGGCCGTCACGCCCTGGGCGTCGTCGTAGGCGGCTTCGAGGATCCGGCGGTCTTTTTTGAGGTCGACTCCAATGAGCAACGAGCCGCCGGGACCGACTTGGCCGGCGGTGAGGCGCAGGAACCCGGCCGCGTCGGCCGGGCTGAAGTTGCCGATCGTCGAGCCGGGGAAGAAGACCGCTCGCTTGCGGGCGCCGGCCAGAGCATCGGCGGGCAGGTCAAAGGGTTGTGTGTAATCGGCGCAGACGGCGTGGACGTCGAGCGCGGGATACTCCTCGGACAATTGCTCGACCGACTCGATCAGATGCTGGCCCGAGATGTCGATGGCGACGTAGCGGCCGCGGCCGCGCAAAGCGTTGAGCAGGATGCGAATCTTGCGGCTGGCGCCGCTGCCGTACTCGATGAGCAGGCAATCGTCGCCGAGCAATTCGGCGATCCGCGGGGCGCGGCTTTCGAGAATGCCGATCTCGGTTCGCGTCGGATAGTACTCGGGCAAGCGCGTGATGTCTTCAAACAGCTCCGAGCCGCGCTTGTCGTAGAAGTACTTGGGCGGCAACGTCTTGGGGTCGGCGGTCAGGCCGGCTACGACATCGTGCCGAAAGTCGCTCAGACGCGGATGGAGGTCGAGAAAAGCGATGGTCTTGGCAGCGCTCATAAACTACTCGGCTAGGCGCACGCCGCTGAACTGCCAGCGCGCCTCGGGCGGAAAGAAATTGCGATACGTCGAGCGCATATGGTCTTGAGACGTTACGCACGAGCCGCCGCGCAGCACGAACTGATTGCACATGAACTTGCCGTTGTACTCGCCGACGGCGCCCGGCGCGGCGCGGAAGCCCGGGTAGGGCGAGTAGGGGCTCGCCGTCCACTCCCAGACGTCGCCGAACATTTGAACCAAGCCGGGTCCGGGCGGCGCGGGGGCGGGGTGATGGCGGCCGGCGTCGCGGAAGTTGCCGACGATCTCGATTCCGTCGGCCGCGATCTCCCACTCGGCCTCGGTCGGCAGACGCTTGCCGGCCCAGTTGGCGTAGGCGTCGGCCTCGAAGTAGCTGAGGTGGGTGACCGGCTCGTTCTCATCGAGCGGCACGACGCCGCCCAGGGTGAACGCGCTCCAGCGGCCGTTACCGCAGTTGCGCCAGTAGAGCGGGGCTTCCCAGCGGTTTTCGAGGACGGCCGCCCAGCCCAGCGACAGCCAATGCTCGGGCTTGCGATAGCCGCCGTCTTCGATGAACTCGAGGTACTCGCCGTTGGTGAGCAAGCGCGAGGCTAAGCGGAAGGGCTCGAGATAGACCTTGTGGCGCGGCGATTCATTGTCGTAGGCGAAGGCTTCTCCGTGGTAGCCGATCTCGCGGACGCCGCCTGGGAACTCGACCCACTCGCACGGCGCCGGCTCAATCGTGAACTCGGCGATCTCGGGGAACGCTTGATAGACGGGGTCGAGCGGGTTAGTCGCCAAAATGTGCTTGAAGTCGGTGAACAGCAGCTCTTGGTGTTGCTGTTCGTGGTTGAAGCCCAGCTCGAGCAACCCGCCGATTTTCAGCCAGTCGTCGTCGGAGGCATTGGCGAGCAGCGCGGCCATGCCGCGGTCAACATGGCCGCGGTAGGCGTAGGTGTCGCTTACCGTCGGGCGGCTCAGCAGGCCGCGCTCGGGGCGGGGATGGCGCTCGCCGACCGCCTCGTAATACGAATTGAACAGGTAGTTATAGCGCGGATGGAACTTGCGGTATTCCTGGTCGAAGGCCTCGAGCAGGAACGTCTCGAAGAACCAGGACGTGTGCGCCAGATGCCATTTGGGCGGGCTGACGTCGGGCATCGTCTGCACGACGTAGTCCTCCACGGCGAGCGGACGGCAGATCTGTTCGGACACCGCCCGGATGCGCTTGTAGCGCTCGAGCGCGGCGTCACGATCGGTTGCGGCCGCTGCGGGAGCGGAGTCGGGGGACTGCAGGGAGGCCATACGCGAGGAGGTCCTCATGTTAGCGTGCGAACTTCGCTCCATCTTGTAAACACCGCCGGCTGAAACAGAGTTACAACAGAGGCGTGCGGACTCGTACGCCGCGTTAAGATTGGGACGATGTTCCAACGTCCTCGCCGCAACCGGATCAACGCCGCGATGCGCGGCCTCGTGCGCGAGACGCGGCTCGACGCCTCGAACCTGGTTTTGCCTGTCTTTGTCGAGGAAGGCAAGCAGGTGCGGCGGCCGATTCCGTCGATGCCGGGCGTGGTGCGCTACTCGATCGACGAATTGGTCAAGGACGCGGCCGAAGCGTTCGCGCTGGGCGTGCCGGGCGTGGCGCTGTTCCCGGCGCTCGCCGACAATCTCAAGGATTCCAAGGGCTCGGAGAGCGTGAACCCCGACGGCTTGCTGCAACGCGCCGTCCGCGCGCTCAAGAAAGACGTGCCGGGTCTGCTGGTGATCACCGATGTGGCGCTCGACCCCTATTCGAGCGACGGGCACGACGGCGTGTTGCGCGACGGCAAGATCTTGAACGACGAGACTCTGCCGCTGCTCGCGAAGATGGCCGTGGCGCAAGCGGCCGCCGGAGCGGACGTCGTGGCGCCGTCGGACATGATGGACGGCCGCGTCGGCGCGATTCGCGAGGCGCTCGACGACGCCGGGTATACGAACGTTGCGATCTGCAGCTACTGCGCCAAGTACGCTTCGTCGTTCTACGGGCCGTTCCGCGACGCGCTCGATTCCGCGCCGAAGAGCGGCGACAAGAAGACCTACCAAATGGACCCGGCGAACGCACGCGAGGCGTTGCGCGAGATCGAGCTCGACGAGGCCGAGGGCGCGGATTGGATTCTGATCAAGCCGGGGCTGCCTTACCTCGACATCGTGCGGCTGGCGCGCGAGTCGACCGCGCTGCCCGTCGCGGCGTACCACGTCTCGGGCGAGTACGCCATGCTCAAAGCCGCCGCGCAAAACGGCTGGCTCGACTACGACAAGTGCCTGATCGAGGCGCTGACCTGCTTGCGGCGGGCCGGGGCCGACATCATCTTCACCTACGGCGCGGTCGAAGCGGCGAAGCTGCTGGGCTAGCCGCGCCGCCGTTCTTCCTCGTACAATGCCGCAAGCATGTCGAGGATCGCTGTTCTCTTACTTCTCTTGTCGATTCGCGCTGTCGCCGCGGACTGGCCGCAGTGGCGCGGGCCCGAGCGTACCGGCATCTCGAGCGAGACGGAGCTGCTCGACCAGTGGCCGGAAGGCGGCCCGCGGCTGCTGTGGAAGGTCGAAGGCATCGGCGACGGATATGCGACGCCGTCGGTGGTGGGCGACCGCATCTACGCTCTGGGCAACCATGGCATGGACAACGAGTTCGTGCAGGCGCTGGCGGTCGAGGACGGCCGCCAAATCTGGTCGGTGAAGCTCGGCGGAGTCGGGAACCCGGATCAGGAGCCGTCGTACCCGATGGCGCGCTCAACGCCGACGATCGACGGCGATGTGCTGTACGCATTGAGCTCGGACGGCGACTTGGTCGCGGTCCAGACGTCGACGGGTGAAGAGCTGTGGCGCAAGAGCCTGCGGCGCGATTTCGCCGGGCTGCCGGGCAAGTGGGCGTACGCCGAGTCGCCGCTGATCGACGGCGACACGCTGGTCGTCTCGCCGGGCGGGGAAGAGGCGACCGTCGTGGCGCTGAACAAGACGAACGGCGAGGCGATCTGGAAGTCGCGGGTGCCGGACGGCGATGCGGCGGCCTACTCGTCGCCGATCGTCATCGACGCGGCGGGACGCAGGCAATACGTCGTCTTCCTCGACAAGGGCGTCGTCGGCGTCGACGCCGAGACGGGCGAGTATCTGTGGCGCTACAACCGCACCGCCAACGGCCCGGCGAACATCCCGACGCCGGTGCACCAAGACGGCTACGTTTACAGCGCCAACGCACGGCGCTTCGGCGGCGGTCTGGTGCGGCTCGCGGCGAACGGCGGCGGCGTGACGGCCGAGGAAGTCTACTTCGCACGCACAGTGCCGAACACACTGGGAGGCCAGGTGTTGCTCGACGGCCGCCTCTACGGCACGAACCCGGAAGGGCCGGTGTCGGTGGACTTTTTGACCGGCGAGGTCAACTGGCAAGCGCCGGGCGGGCCGGGGGCCGTGCTCTACGCTGACGGTGACTTCTACATTCACTTTGAGAGCGGCGAGGTGGCGCTGGCCGAGGCGACGCCCGAGGCGTATCGCGAAAAGGGGCGCTTCAGGCCGCCGGGTCCGCCGGCGCACGCGCTCGGACCGAGCGAGATGGCATGGGCGCATCCGGTGGTGGCGAACGGGCGGCTGTATATCCGCGACCTGGGCACGCTGTGGTGCTACGACGTCAAGGCGCGCTGAGGCGCGTCCCGCTCGCCCATGGCAACGACCGCGAAGCTCGAGATCGCGCACGTTACGCGCCTGCGCGAGGGCGAGAGCACGTGTAGCAGCCTGCAGGATGCAGCGGAGCGGAATCCGGGGATCGACTGGACGGGAAGTCTTGGAAAGATTATCTTGGATCGCGTTTTAGGGCCCCGGGTGTCCGCTACGCTCGACCCGGGGCTATCCATTGCTTCGTCCTCCGGACGAGGTCGCGCCGGGAGGTCTAGCGGGCCGCTGCGAGTCCGTCGGTGAGCTCGATGTAGGTGCCCCAGGGATCGGTGAGAAACGCGATCGATGTGTGGATGGCGTCGACGTGGCGGTAGGGCATGTCGAACTTCACGCCCTTGGCTTCGAGCTGCTTGCAGAAGGCTTCGAGGCCTTTGATCTCAAAGCCGATGTGGTCGACGGCGCGGCCTTTTGTCCCCACGGGCTTTTCTTCGGCTTGTCCGATCGACAGCCGCACGCCGGGGAACCACACTTCCTCCCAGCGTCCACGCTGGCCGGCCTTGCCGCCGAACATGTCGACGTACCACTGCTGCATGGCGGCGACATCGGTCGTGTAGAGGTGAATGTGATGATGCGCGACGGGCACGGTCAGCGTCGGGTCTTCGCTCAGCTCCACTTTGATGTCGCCGGGGAGGCGCAAGAAAGCCTGCGTCGGGCTGGGCCGCGTGGGATAGACCTCGAAGCCCAAGCTTTCCCAGTGCGCGACTTGTTTTTCGAGGTCGCGGACGTAGAAGCCCAGGTGGTTGACGGTCGAGCCCTCGGAGCCTCCGGTCGGCTCGCCCTTCTTGAGGATGATCATCGCGCCCGGCAACAGCAAGGCGTTCAGCGAGCCGATGGTCGCCGGTCGTGCGCCGAGGCCCTCGACCCAGGCCCTTTGCTGCGCCGCGAAGTTGGCTTCGCTGACCAGCAAGTGCAAATGGCCCATGCCGACTTCGCCGGGTCCGAGCTGCGGGATCTGCGCCGACAGGCAGCCGGCGACAAGGAGAAGGGAAGCGAGTACTTTCATTTTGTGTGAGCGACGTCGCGATGCGACTGTCGGGGGGAATTATACCCGCATTGAGCGGGACGCCGTCACCTGACGGCTTGCTCGCCGCCGGCGGGCGGCCCGTGAGCGGCGGCGGCGCGCTGCGCAAGCACCTGGTCCACGTCGGAGGAGGAGCCGAGCAGAACGGCGATCCAGCGCGTCTGGTCGGATGCGTCCATGGCGATCTTGACCGCCATGGTCAGCGGAATCGACAGCAGCATGCCCACCGGTCCGAGGATCCAGCCCCAAAAGATCAAGGAGACGATGACGGCGAAGGTCGACAAGCCGAGGCCCTCGCCCATGAACTTGGGTTCAACGATGTTGCCGATCACGTTGTTGATCAAGACGTAGCCGACCAGGATGATGCCGGCCCGCCCCGGGCCGAGCTGCACGGCGGCCAGCAAGACGGGCGGAACCGCGGCGACGATCGATCCGATATTGGGCACGTAGTTGAACAGGAATGCGAGCAGGCCCCAGAGCAGCGGGAAGTCGACGCCGACGATCGCGCACAGCAAGCCGGCGATGAGTCCGGTCAGCAGGCTGACCCAGGTCTTGATGAGCAGGTACTGGTTGATGCTCGAGCCCAGCGTGCGGAAGCGCAGGATCGAGGTTCCGTCGCCGCCGAACGCCGCTCGCAGCTTGTCCGGGAAGCCTTCCATCTCGAGCAGCAGGAAGATCACCATGATGACGATCAGGAAGCCGTTAGCCAGTATGCTGCCCAGGCCGCTGAACAGGTTGGCGGCGAGATCGAGAACCTGATTGGGGTTGACGAGGTCGCCGGCGAGGCGTTCGATTTCGAGCGATACTCCGTAGTCGCCGAGATAGTCGCTGACTTCGTTGAAGCTTTCGCGCGCTCGCGCTTCGTACACGGGCAACTGGCGGCGGAAGTCGCTGACCGAGGAGCCGACGATGCCGGCCATGAAGGCGAAGACACCGAGCACCGCGGTCACCACCAAGGCCAGGCTGACCGCGAAAGGCGCACCCTTGCCGTAAAGGAAATAGACCGCCGGCGCGACCGCTACGGCCACGAATACAGCCGCAAGCACGATCAGGACGAGGTCTTGGGCGGCTTTGAGGCCCGCCACGACGACGACGAAGGCGGCCAACGTGAACAGAAAGCTGCTGCGTTGCGGTCGCAAGATCGAATCGATCTTCTCGGGCGCGACCGGATCTGGGGCCGAGGCGGTCAAGTAGTCAATAGGGTAACCGGTTGCGGGAATGAAGATGGTCCGTTTTGGTCAAAGCGGGGGAGGTCAGTATCGGACAGGGTCATCCGACCGTCGGCAAGGCGCCGACTCTCGCGATCCTCATGCGGAGGTCGGTGACGGAAGGCAACCCTTTTGACCAGGGTAGGCGCGGTCCCACCAAACAGCCTAGATCGGGTAGGTTCCGCGAAATTCCAATAGTCAGGAAGTTACTCTCAGCCCCGCCCTGGCAGCCCTTTCAGCCCTCGCAGAGAGCTACAATTCCCCTGTCTTGCACATCGGGTCCGGCATCAGCCACTACAAGATCGTCGAGAAGCTCGGCGAGGGCGGCATGGGTGTCGTCTATAAGGCTGAGGACACCAAGCTCGAACGCACGGTCGCGCTCAAGTTCTTGGCTGACCACCTGTTGAGCGACGCGGAGGCCAAGGAGCGCTTTTTGCGTGAGGCGAAGGCGGCGGCCGCGTTGGATCATCCTAACGTCTGCCCGGTTCACGAGATCGACGAGGTCGACGGCAAGACTTTCCTGGCTATGGCGTTTCTCAAGGGTGTACGTCCATTCCCGAACGGCGCTGGCCACTGGCAAGCGTCGGTGGACGGCGGATCACAACCGCGTTGGAGCCGAGACGGCAAGGAGTTGTTCTACGTAAAGGATCTGACTCTTCTGAGCGTTTCGGCCGCGACGGGAGATCGGGTTACGCTGGGCCAGCCGCAGGAGCTGTTTCAATCCGACGACCTGCGGTCCGGTATCCCGGTGCCGCAGTACGACGTTTCCGCCGACGGCCAGCGGTTCTTGACGGTGGGTCCCGCTGAACAGGGCGCCGAAGCCGCCCCGCCCAAGATCCGCGTCGTCCAGAACTGGTACGAAGAGTTCCGTAATAGGGAGCAGTAGAAGGCCCAGAACCACAGCCTCGAATCGGCCTTTGCCGAGTAGCTTCCGACAAGTCCGGCGGTCTCGCATAATAAACCCCATGTCTTCCCGTGCTGAATGGCCCAAGCTTCCCTATCAAGTCTGGACAGAGACCCTCTCCACGCTACACCGCCATTTTCAGATCGTCGGCAAACTTCGCGTACAACTTAACCCCTGGTTCAACCATTCGTGGGGAACCTCTCTCTACCTCACTGCTCGGGGTCTCACGACCTCACCCATGCCGTTCGACCGGCGCGACATCGAAGCCCAATTCGACTTTATTGACCATGCCCTAATCATCTCCACCAGCGATGGTCAGGTAGAACGCATCGAGTTGGTACCCAAGACCGTTGCAAAGTTCTACTCCGAAGTCATGGGCGCCGTCGAGAGGTTGGGTTGCGATGTTGCTATCCACAACGCCCCGAACGAAGTCCCCAACCCGATTCCGTTCGCGGAAGACGAGGAACACGCCGCTTACAACCCAGAGCACGCAGCCCAATTGTGGAACGCCTTGCGTCACACCGCTCGCGTCATGGCTGAATTCCGCGCACAATTCATCGGCAAGGTCAGCCCAATCCATTTCTTCTGGGGTGCGCCCGACCTTGCTGTCACTCGGTTCTCAGGGCGCCTGGCGCCGGAGCACGCGGGCGGCGTCCCTAACCTGCCCGACTCGATTGCCCGCGAAGCCTATTCGCATGAAGTTTCAAGCTGCGGTTTCTGGCCCGGCGGCGAGGGCTACCCCGACCCGGTTTTTTACGCGTACGCCTATCCGACGCCGGATGGGTTTTCTGAAGCTGAGGTCAAGCCCGATGCGGCATTTTGGCACAAGGGTCTTGGCGAGTTCGTGCTGCCTTACGAAGTTGTGCAGCTCTCCGCCGACCCCGACGAGATGCTGCACGAGTTCTTCCAGAGCACCTACGAAGCGGCCGCCGACCTGGCATCCTGGGATCGGGCCAACCTTGAACGTCCTCGTGGCTTCCATCCCTCTGCCGTGAGTCGGCAAGCGTAGATTCCTACAAGTCCGCGTGTAGGAAATGACCCGGTGGTCCAGGTAGGCGAAAGGGAACCTTTTCGCCCATTCCGAGGGCGGCGCCGGTTGCCGCAGAGTGCAGGCTTCGATTCGTGATATCGTTTCAAGATATCGACTTCGGATATCATCGTCCCACTGCAATTTTCGCGACCACGCGGCGAGATTCGCGTGACGACCGAGCCGTGCGGGGCGCTGTTAATTGGTCGGCACAAGGTCGCGATGCGCGCCGCCGGTTTTGAAGAGCAGATCCGTCCGCCCCAACCGTCGGGGCGGGCAAGGTTGGGAGGTTAGCATCCGAGAAATGCCTGGACACAAACCGCAGTTCGATTTCGTGGAGCTTCACATCTTGCACCATGCCTCCGAAGCGCCGCTGTATGGCCTCTGGATGATCGAGGAGTTGGCCGAACACGGCTACAAGCTCAACGCCAGTCAGCTTTACCCGCGCTTCCACCGTCTGGAGCGCGGCGGTTACTTGGATCGCGATGACCGGGTGGTGGACGGGAAGCTTCGCAAGTACTACCGCCTCACGCCCGCCGGACAAGGCTATCTCGATGAGCAGAAACGGCGCTTGCTCGAGCTCATCAGTGAAGCGCTCACCGTGACTGAGCTTTCCCAGGCGCTGGACCGACGCCGCCGTCGCGAGGAGGCGAAACGGCCCCCTGCCTGAACCGGTGGATTCGTTTCTCAAACCCCATGGACAGATCGATGCAGCGACTTCTTTGTCTGGCGGCCATGGCCGCCGCCTCGCTGGCCGCGCAAGCTGTGCCGGCCGAGCCCCCGCAGACGCCGCTCACCATTGAGCAAGCGGCGCGCCTCTCGGCGCGCAACTACCCGGCGATCCGTTCCTCTCTGGCGGAGATCGCCGCAGCGGGAGGAGGAGTCGACTTGGCCAAGACGGCGTATTTGCCGCATGCCGACTTGCGGCTAGCGGTCAACCGCGCCACTCGCAACAACGTCTTTGGACTGACCTTTCCCAATAGCGTGATTCCGGCAATCTCCGGGCCTGTCCAGGATGAGTCGACGATCAACAGCACATTCGGCAGCGCGGCGGGCGTGTTGTTTTCCTACGAGCCCTTCGACTTTGGGTTGCGGCGCGCCAACGTCGCCGTCGCCGAGGCCGTCAGGGCTCGCGCCGAGGCCGGCAAGTCGGTCACCGAGTACGAGGTTTCGTTGGCTGCGACGGACGCCTACTTGGAGGCGGTCGTCCACCGCAAGGCGGTAGAGGCCGCGCAAGCGACCGTAGACCGCATGCAGGTCTTCTTGGATTCGGTTGACGTGCTGGTCCGCAACGAGCTGCGTCCGGGCGCGGACGCATCGCGGGCCCGCGCTGAGCTGGCGCGCGCTCGCACCGAGATGATTCGCGCCGAACAGGAAGCGCAAACGGCTTTGGCCACGCTCGCCGAGTGGTTAGGCTTCGCCGGCCAACCCGTCGAGATCGCGCCGGCGTCCTTGCTGGGCGATCCTCCGTCGGGGCTCGCTGAGAGCGGGGCCCTCGATGCGCACCCGCTGGCGGCCGCGCAGCAAGCGGATATCGCCGTCAGTGAAGCGCGCCAAGCGGCGCTCGAGAAGGAGTGGCGGCCGACATTTGAGCTGCAATCGGCTCTTTATGGACGCGGAACAGGGGCGCGTGTCGACGGCACCTTTCAGGGCGGCGCGAACGGCCTTGCACCGTCCGCCGGAAACTGGGCCGTTGGCTTCAACATGGAATTCGAGCTGTTCGACTACAAGAAGAATCGCGTCGAGCGCCGTATCGCGGGCCATCAAATCGAGCGCGAACAAGCTCGCAAGGACGTTGTGCTGCAACAGATCCGGGGCGAAGTCGCCCGCGCCAGGATCGCCGTCGGAGCCGCTCGTCAAGTAGCGGCGAATACGCCTGTCGAACTGGAAGCCGCGCGCACCTTGGAAATTCAGGCTCAAGCGCGCTACAAAGCCGAGCTTGGCACGGTGATCGAAGTCGCCGAAGCGCAACGTCTTCTGCGTCAGGCCGAGGTAGACGACGCACTAGCCCGCCTCGGAGTGTGGCGCGCCCTTTTCGCGCTCGCCGCAGCCGAGGGAGAGACGGACGAACTGCTGACGGCGGCTAGCCGCTAGCCCGAGGAGAAACAAGACAGTGTGGCTCATTCATGCCGCCATGCGGCGGCCTATCACGATTCTGATGGTCATCCTCGGCGTGGCCTTGACCTCCATCCTGGCGTTCAACCGGATGAAGGCCGATATCTTCCCCGATCTGGGGACGCCGGTCATCTACGTCGCGCAGCCCTACGGCGGCATGGACCCCGCCCAAATGGAAGGCTATCTCGTGAACTACTACGAGTATCACTTCCTCTACATCCGCGGAATCGACCATGTCGAGTCGCGCTCGATCCAGGGCGCGGCCCTGATGAAGCTCAACTTCCACGAGGGCACGGATATGGCGACGGCGATGTCGGAGACCGTCGCGCAGGTCAACCGTGCGCGATCGTTCATGCCGCCCGGCACCGTGCCGCCTTTCATCATGCGCTTCGACGCCGGCAGCGTTCCGGTCGGTTATCTGGTCTTTTCGAGCGAGACACGATCCGTTGATGAGATTTCGGACTTGGCGCTGTTTCGCATCCGGCCGATGTTTTCGCGCCTCGAAGGCGTCTCCGCGCCGCCTCCGTTCGGCGGCAGCGCCCGCAGCTTGGTCGTGCGCGTGCAGCCGGAAAAGCTTCGCGCCTACGGAATGTCACCCGACGACGTGGTGCAGGCCATCGCGAAAACCAATACGATCTCGCCCTCGGGCAGTGTTCGCATCGACGACAAGAACTATCTCTCGCCGGTGAACTCGACGGTCGTTCAAGCCGTCGATCTCAACGACGTCCCGATCCGCGGCGGACCCGGCCCAACGGTCTACCTGCGCGATGTGGGCTATGCCGAGGACGCCGCCGACATCCTCACGAGTTACGCACTGGTCGACGGCGCGCGGGCGGTCTACATCGCCGCCACCAAGCGCGCCGACGCTTCCACGCTCGATGTCGTCGACCGCGTGAAGGAAGCGCTGCCCACCTTCCGCGCCGCGATTCCGGAAGACATCAAGGTCACTTTTGAGTTCGATCAGTCGTTCTATGTGCTCAACGCCATCCAAGCTTTGACGACGGAAGGGCTGCTGGGAGCGCTGCTGACCGGCCTCGCCATCCTGCTCATTCTCGGCAGCTTGCGCAGCGCCCTTGTCGTGGTGGTGACGATCCCGATCGCGCTGCTCTCGGCGGTGGTGGCCCTGTGGGGCGCCGGCCAGTCCATCAACCTGATGACGTTGGGCGGCCTGACATTGGCTATCGGCATCCTCGTGGATGAATCGATCATCGCCGTCGAGAACATTCACACGCATCTCGCGCAGGGCAAACCCGTCGCAAAAGCGGTGCTGGAAGCCAGCCGTGAGGTCGTCATCCCGCGCCTGCTCGCCATGCTTTGCGTCGTCGCGGTGTTTGCGCCGTCGTTCTTCATGGCGGGCGTCGCCCGCGCGCTGTTCGTGCCGCTGGCGCTCGCGGTGGCCTTCTCGATGATCGCCTCGTATCTGCTCGCGAGCACGCTCGTGCCGATCCTGGAAACGTGGTTCAACAGCGGCGCGAAACATGTCTCCGGCGAGGAATCGCGCACTTGGTTTACGCCGATTCAAAACGCGTTTGGCGGCGTGTCGCGCGGCTTGATAGCCCTGCGCTGGCCAATCTTCGGCCTCTATCTGCTCGGAGCCGGGGTGATCCTCTACTTCGTCGGCGGCAATCTGGGCACGGACATTTTCCCTCGTGTCGACACCAACTCGTTGCAGATGCGGGTGCGCGCCCCGTCCGGAACCCGCGTTGAGCGCACCGAGCAGATCGCCCAGCAGGTTCTCAACGCGGTGGGCGAGATCGTCGGGCGGGAGAATGTCGAGAAGTCCATCGCATTCGTCGGAGTGCAGCCTTCGAGCTTTCCGGTCAATCTCATCGTTCTTTGGACCGGCGGACCGCACGAAGCGGTGATGCGCATCGCCTTGAATCCGGATTCCGGCATCCCGACGGCGCAAGTTGAAGAAGAGCTGCGCAAGAGGCTCCCTGAGCTTGCTCCAGGCACGCAGGTCGCCTTCGAGGCTCCGGACCTGGTAAGCCAGGTCATGAGCTTCGGCGCGCCCACGCCCATTGAAATCGCGGTCGCCGGGCCGAGCTTGCCCGATAGCGAAGAGTATGCCAAGCGGATCGTCGAGCGGTTGGGCAAGCTCGACTACTTGCGCGATGTGCAGATCGGCGAGCTGCTCGATTACCCGTCGGTCGAGATCAATGTGGACCGCGACCGCGCCGCCCAACTCGGGGTGACGGTAGAGGACGTAGGCAAGGCGCTGGCCCCGGCTACTTGGTCGAGCCGCTTCACGACGCCCGTCTACTGGGCCGACCCCAAATCCGGCATCGCCTATCAGGTGCAGGTGGAGATCCCGCAGTCGATGATTCAGTCGCTCGAAGACGTCTCCCGCGTGCCCGTCAAGCGGACCGACCGCTCGCCCACTCTCCTCGGAGATATCGCCACGGTCTCTTTCGGCAATGCCGTCGGCGAGTACCACCGCTACAACATGCAGCGTATGGTGACGGTCACGGCCAACATCGCCGGCGAGGATCTGGGCGCGGCCACGACGGACATTCGCGCCGCTCTGGCTGCATTGCCCGAGCCTCCGCGCGGCGTGACCGTCAACGTACGCGGTCAGGTCGATCCAATGGAACTGATGACTTCCAGCCTCGAGCTGGGACTGCTGCTGTCGATCATCGCCGTCTTCCTGCTGCTGGCGGCCTATTTCCAGTCGCTGCGGGTCGCTTTTGTCGTCATCATGGCTGTGCCGGCGGTGTTGGCCGGCGTCGCTGTGGCGCTGAGCTTCACCGGCGTCACGTTGAACATTCAGTCCTTCATGGGCGCGATCATGGCGATCGGCGTTTCGGTTGCGGACTCCATCCTGTTGTGTACGTTCGCTGAAAAATATCGGCGCGAAGGGCTGTCGTCGGTCGAAGCCGCCGTCGAGGCCGCCCGCTCGCGCATGCGCCCGATCGTGATGACGAGCGTGGTGATGATTGCAGGCATGACGCCGCTCGCTCTGGGCGCGGAACAGACCGCGCCGCTTGGCGTCGCTGTGATCGGAGGCTTGATCGCATCGACGCTGACCGCACTGATCGTCATCCCGTCGGTCTTCGCCGTTGTCCAACGACGCGCTTCGGTGGTCTCGGCCTCGATCGACCCCGAAGATCCCGAAAGCTCCTACTACGCGCCGTCCGCGCCCGGATCGTCGGTTGCCTGAGGAAATCGCCATGTCTAACAATCGCCTGCCGCTGCTCGCCCTTGCTCTTGCCGCCGCCCTGACAGCCGTCGCCGACGAACCGGAAATCGTTCGCACGGAGTTGGCCGAGGTCACGTCCAAGCCGTTGGAGAAGACCACCGTCATTCCCGGCGAGTTGGCTCCGTTTCAGCGCGTTGAGCTGCATGCCAAGGTCACCGGCTTCGTGGAGGCCATTCACGTCGATCGAGGCTCATTCGTAAAGAAGGGCCAAGCGCTGGCCGAGCTGAGCGCGCCGGAGCTCGAGGCGCAACGGCTGGAGGCGCAAGCAAAGATTCCGACCGTCGCCGCGCAACGGATCGAGGCCGAGGCCAAGCTCGCCGGCGCCGAAAGCACCAACAATCGCCTGATTGAAGCCGCGAAGACGCCCGGCGTCGTAGCGGGCAACGACGTGATCCTTGCCGGAAAAGCCGTCGAGGCGGAGCGTGCGCGCATCAATGCGCTCGACAAGACGATCGCCGCCTACGAAGCGGCTGTGCGCTCGGTTGAGGAGATGGAGAAGTATCTGAAAGTCACTGCGCCTTTCGATGGCGTGATCACCGAACGACGTGCGCATGTCGGGGCGCTCGCTGGGCCCCAGGGGGACTCGGAACCGCTGTTTACGATCGAGCAGATCGAGCGGTTGCGGCTCGTCGCCGCCGTCCCCGAGGCGTACAAGCAGAGCATCCGCCGCGGAACGCAGGTACGCTTTACAACGCCCGCCTACCCGGATGAAACGTTCACGGGAGTTGTCGCCCGGCCGGCCTACGCGATGGACGCGAGCACGCGGACGATGCCCGTCGAGCTTGACGTTCAGAACTCCGGCGCGAGGCTGACGCCGGGCATGTACGCGGAGGTCCAATGGCCGATCAGCCGCGGCGGAGAAAGTCTGTTCGTGCCGCCGTCGGCGATCAAGGCGACGACCGAGCGGATCTTCGTCATCCGCGTCAGTAACGGCGCGGCGGAATGGGTGACCGTGCGCCGCGGCATGACGGAAGGAGATTTGGTCGAAGTATTCGGCGACCTGAAGGCCGGTGACCGCATCGTCCTACGCGCCACTGACGAGATCCGACCCGGCGCTCGAGTCCAGCCGCGCTCCTGAACGCGATAGCGAGCTTAGACGAGTAGGCGAAAGGGAACCCTTTTGACCAGGGTAGGCGCGGTCCCACCAAAACAGCCTAGAGCGGGTAGGTTCCGCGAAATTTCATAGTCGGAAGTTACTCCTGATCCATGCCGGCGGCCCTTTCGTGAGTCTTGGGAAGGTACAATTTCCCTGTCTTGCACATCGGGTCCAGCATCAGCCACTACAAGATCGTCGAGAAGCTCGGCGAGGGCGGGATGGGTGTCGTCTACAAGGCTGAGGACACCAAGCTCAACCGCCAAGTAGCTCTGAAGTTCCTAGCCGCTCATTTGCTTGATGACTCTGAGGCCAAAGAGCGCTTCTTTCGTGAAGCCCAAGCGGCCGCAGCGCTGCATCACGCCAACATCTGCCCCGTTCACGAAGTCGACGAAGTCGACGGCAAGACTTTCATCTCGATGGTTTTCATCGAGGGAGAAACGCTGGAAGACAAGATCACTCGCGGCCCCCTAGCCATCAAGGAGGCGTTAGAGGTCGGCCAGCAGGTCGCCAAAGGTCTTCAAGCTGCCCACGACAAGGGCATCGTACACCGCGACATCAAGCCCGCCAACATCCTCGTCGCGCAAGACGGCCAAGTCACCATCATGGACTTCGGCCTAGCCCGCCTCACGGAAGCTTCGCGCCTCACCAAGGTCGACACCGCCATGGGCACAGTCGCCTACATGTCGCCCGAGCAGGCGCAAGGTGCCGACGTCGATCATCGCTCCGATGTCTGGTCGTTAGGCTGCGTGCTGTACGAAATGGTCTGCGGCCAACGCCCCTTCCAAGGCCAGTACGACCAAGCCCTGCTCTACGAGATTGTCCACGAGGAAGTCGCGCCTCTCACATCTGTCCGCGCCGGCGTGCCCATGGAGTTGGAGTTCATCGTCGGCAAGTGCCTGGCCAAGGACCGCGAAGACCGCCATCAGTCCGCGAAAGAGATCGCCGTCGACCTGCGCACGCTCGCCGAGAAGCTCAAGTCCGGCCGCTCGACGATCCTCCGCACCGCACAAATGACCGGCGCGCTGCCGGCGGCGGCCAACGCCGCTCACACTCTGAACCCAGTCATCGCGCCGCCACCCGGCAAGGCCCTGCGGATGTGGCAGGCGCTCGCCGCTGCGACAACGCTGATTGCCGTCGTTGCGCTGCTCTTCGCCTTCACGCGGACTCCGGATGCTCAGTCCGCTTCGCCGGACGTCAAGCGATTCTCCTTCTTCCGGCCGGGCACGACCGGGGGAAGCATCTCGCCCGATGGGCGCCACATTGCTTTTGTCGCGCGGTCCCAAGACGGCGGCGCCAGCCTCTGGCTGCGATCGCTCGACAGTGAAGCGGTCCGGGAGTTGCCCGGCACGGAAGGGGCGATCACTACCATCGTCGGGGGCGCCTGGTCACCCGATAGCCGCTCCATCGTTTTCGGGACAAGGCAACAACTCAAGCGCGTTGAGATCGACGGAGGGGAGCCCGCGGTGCTTTGCGCGTTGCCCGAGGCCCCGGCCGGCAACCCCACCTTGACGGGTTTCCCGTTTGTTGGCGCGACATATAGCCCGGACGGCCAGACGATCGTCTTTAGCTCCTGGCTCGTGCTCTGGAAAATCCCGGCCCGCGGAGGCCAGCCCACTCAGTTATTCGAACGCGACGGCGGCGAATTGTACTACTCGCCCACCTTCCTCCCCCAGCAGAGCGGTTCGCGCTATCTCGCCTACTCGAAAGATCTCAACGGCCAGCGATCAACGAACTTGTTCGACGCAGAGACCGGCGAGCGCAGAGTGATCGCGCCAGGGGGTGCGGGAACCTACGACGGCAACGGTTACATACTCCACGGATCAGCCCAGGGGAATGGACTAGGGATCTTCGCCATGCCGTTCTCGCTCTCCGACCTGTCGGCGACGGGAGACTCATTCCCGCTCAGTGACTCCGGAACTCAGCCTTCCGTCTCCCAAGACGGCACACTCGTTTACCTCGACGGCGCCGCAAGCGGGGGGCAAATTGTCGTCCGGGATCGCAGCGGCGCGGCAGTGATGCAGGTGGGTGAGACGGTGTCGGGCGCGGCGAATTTTGCCGTTTCCCGGGATGGCGAACGCGCCGCCGCCGTTGTCGACGCCGAACTGTGGGTCTACGACCTCGCTCGGGATAATCGAGTCCGGCTGACCCGTGCCGGCGCCGCACCGCAATGGCCGATGTGGTCGGCTTCGGGGCGGGAGGTGCTGTACTTCGAGGCCGGCAACTGGATGATTCAATCCGCCGACGGCAGCTCCGATGCCACGGTCTGGCTGGCCGAACCTGGCGGAGCGACCTCGGGGTCCTTCTCGGTGGATGGTCGATACGTCACCTACTCCGGCCCCAACCCTGCGGGCGGCGAAGGCGGCATTTGGTATCGAACGATCACCCCGGATGGCGCCTTCTCGGACCCGATTCCGTGGCTGCTCACGCCGGCCGCCGAACAGATGGCGCGCATCTCGCCCAACGGCAGGTACGCCGTTTACCAGTCCGACGAATCAGGTCAGTTCGAGATTTATGTGCGGCCGTTCCCCGAAGGCTCAGCGAAGTGGCTGGTTTCCAACAACGGCGGCGTGCTGCCCTACTGGTCCGAAGACGGCGACGAACTTTTCTATCGTGAAGAGAGAGCCGTCATCGCGGTCCCCGTGACGACGGGCGATGAGCCGACCTTCGGGCAACCGCAAACGCTGTTCGAGCTCGACGCTCCCATCGGCAACTTCGCAGCATTCCCGGACGGCGAACGATTCATCATGTTCAGCCGGGACCTCTCGCAAGGCAACACCGTGCGCGTTGTCCAAAACTGGGACGCGCCGTTTCGCAGGGCCGCCGAGTAACTCCATCGGTTGGGCCGGACGGGCAACACTTCCGCGCACGTCCAACAAGTCCTGCATCGCGGCAGTGACCCCTTGAAACAGACTGTTTCGTCGCTCTCTCGGAGCCCAAATCGGGTAGGTGCCGCGAAATTCCAATATAGGAAGTAACTGTTGCCCCGTCCTGGCGGCCCTGTCAGCCCTCGCATAGAGCTTCAATTCCCTGTCTTGCACATAGGCTCCACCATCAGTCACTACCGCATCGTCGAGAAGCTCGGCGAGGGTTGCAGGGGCGTATGCTGACGGCGGAGCTCCTGGTTGATTCTCGTGCCTGAAACCAGATTCCTGTCCCCATATCCCGGATGGGCGTCTTCGTTCAGAGCTATAATCCACGCCATCGGCGGCTGCTTGGGAGATCTGGGCTAATGGCCGGCTGGTCGGCTGTCTCATCCTTCAGGCGCGGTCGCTTTCGCTCCGTTGCTGTCAGGTTCCTTCCCTTTTTCCTCCTTGCTTGTTCCTTCGGCTTGGCCCAGCAGGCCGACCCGGCGGCCCCGCTTCACGTGCGCATCATTGCTACGCACGATTTGCACGGCGCTCTGCTCCCGACGACATCGTTTCCGTGGTCGAACGGTAGACCGATCGGAGGCGTCAACGCCTTGAAGTCTGTAATCGACGCCCTTAAAACCGCTTGCCCCTGTCCGTCGTTTTGGGTAGACGGCGGCGATCAGTTGCAGGGGACGCTTGAGTCGAACCTCGTCCACGGCGCTGCCGTCGTGGCCGCCTTCGACTACATGGGTTTAGATGCCGCCGCCGTCGGAAATCACGAACTCGACTGGGGCGTGGACACATTGTTGACCAGAGAGAGCGAAGCGCAATACGCCTGGCTGGCCGCCAACGTATTCCGCGTCGACAACGCAGAGCGGCCCTCCTGGGCCAAGCCGTTCATCATCATCGAACGCGGCGGCGTGAAAGTCGGCGTTATCGGCTATGCGACCTCCGGCACGCCGCGGACTCTACGCCCCGAGACGACCAGGCCCTACGAGTTTCGAGGCGGTTACGCCGGTATCCGCGAGGCGCTCGATGCTGTTGGACGGCAACAACCGGACTTCGTCGTCATCGTCGCTCACGCGGGCGGCCAGTGCGGCACAGAGGGATGCGCAGGGGAGATGGTGGACCTCGCTTCTCAAATTCCTCCAGGCCGCGTTCACTTGATTGTCGGCGGACACACGCACGCCCCCGGCGAAGGCGTGGTGAACTCGATCCCCATCATCCGAGCGGGAAGCAGCGGTCAAGCCGTAGCGGCCGTCGATCTCTACCGCCTCGCCAGCGGCGCCCACGCGTTCAAGACGTCGGTCGAAACGGTCTACGCGGATACCGCCCCGGAGGACAGCGGGCTAACAAAGCTGCTCGCGCCGTACACGGCCAAAGCGGACGCCACCGGTAAGCAGCCAGTGACCACGCTGGCCGAGCCGCTTTTTGCTGACCCGAGCGGCGACCGCCGTCTGGGCCAGCTCATCGCGGATTCCGGGCGCCTGTTGGCGAAGGCGGACTTCGGTCTACACAATCCGGGAGGCGTTCGATTTAATTTGCCGCGCGGCGCAATCTCCTACGCCGATATCCACCGAGTCATGCCCTTCGACAACATGGTGGTACGGCTCAGCCTCACCGGAAGGCAACTTCATCAACTAGTTGAACGAGCCGGGCCCCGCTACTACTTTTCCAATCTGCGTGTTGAGTTCGACATGGCCGCGGCTCCGTCCAGCCGGGTTGTCTCGCTCACCTTCGCCGACGGAGCGCCGGTTATCGACGAGCGTTCCTATTCCCTTGCAACGGTCGATTTCCTAGCCGACGGCGGCGATGGCTTCGACATCCTCACCGGCCTGCCGCGCGATGCGCTCGGCGTCAGCATTCTAGATGCCGTCGTCAAACGGCTGCGCGAGTTGCCTGCTCCAGTCTCCTTGCCGCAGGAAAGGCCGATAACTGTCTTGCCGGCCCCGTAGTCCGGTTCATCGGCGGATTCAGGAAAGGGAACTGGCACGGTAGAAGCGGACGGAACCTGGTCACGATAGGCCTTGCCGAGTAGCTTCCTATAAGTCCGCGTGTAGGAAGTGACCCGGTGGTCCAGGTGGACGAAAGGGACCGCTTTTGGTCCATAGGCGGGACCTGGCAGGGGCGGCGGCGAGCAACACGCCCCTGCCGGACCCGTTCGTCGAGAGACATCCAACACGTTCGCGAGCCTACTCGCCCCACATCTCGAGCTCTTGATCAAGCTTGTTGGCCGCGCGGACGTTGAGCCAATACACGAACGACAAGACGGCTAGCGCTAGAACGCCGACGGCCGCCATGGCCAAAGATTCCGCGAGACCGTCGACATTCTCGATCCAGCCGCCCACGAAGAACAGGACCAGGCCGGGCAGCGCCGGTCCGATATGCCATGGGCCGACTCGTCGAAGCATGTCTCGCTGGCGGGTCAACTCTCGGCGATGGAATTCCAGACACTCGTTTGGCGACGAATCGACCGGGACCTCGTGCGCCGATCCGTCTCGACGGATCTGATAGACGCTGAAATACATCCCGGCCAACGTGAGGGCGGCGCCGAGTTTGACAAGCAATCCCGGCAAGTACCACATGAAGCCGCAATACAGGACGGTCCCTCCGACGATGCCGATGTATTCGACCATGTTTCTGCGGCGAATCTTCGTTTGGAATTCTAGAGCTTTGCTACGGATGTGTTTTAGCGTCACGTTGGTTTCCTCCTCGGTCTGGTTCTGCCAGAGTTCTTCGAGACTATTGGGAGTCAGCTTGTTCGGCACGGCGTTCTCCTTGTTCGAACCGGCGGGCCAGGACCGCCTTTATGCGATGGATTTTGACGGCGACATTGCCGGCCGCGAGACCGGTGATTTCTCCGATCGATGCGCCGTCTTCGCCTTCGAGATAGAGCGAGATCACCAGCCGGTCGACTGGTTTGAGGCGCCGAATCAATTCAGCGAGTCGTTCGAGCGCCAGTTCGCGGTCGGCGTCGGCGGAGATGCCGGCCGGCTCCGCTTCAAGATCGTCCAAACTGACAAACCCATTGGCCTTGGCGCGTTTGCTCTTGATGACGTGGGACGCGGCCGTATTGTGCGCCACGCGGTAAACCCAGGTGCGCAAGGAGCAACGTCCATCGAAAACAGCGAAACTGCGCCACAAAGCGATATGGATCTCTTGGCGCAGATCGGCGCGCTTGTCCGGGTCGGCTTCGTATGCGCGGGCGAGTCGAGCGACGGTCCCGCGGTATTCGGCGGCTGCCTGCTCGTAGAGCCCGTCTTGCTTCGAGGTATCCAAATCTCGGCCTTCACTTGAGACAGTCGCGCTCGGGCGTACATTCTTACACCCTTTGAAAAAAAACCGACGGAGTGGGCGACAGGGACCCTTTTTGAGCGGCCAAACCGGCGTTTCAAGTTCCGCGGAACGAGGCGTTGCGCAACGAGCCGGCGTCGCCTTGCCGGTTTTGTCAGAGGCGCTTCAGATACAGATTGGCTTCGTCGTATTGCGGGAACCGCCGCTCTTCGCGTTTGAAGGCCGGACCGTGCACGCAGCGGCGTCCGGAGCGGTATTCGACCGGGTGCTTGAGGTGCAGCATCTCGTGGAAGAGCACGTATTCGACGACGAAGCGCGGCGCCTTAGGGTTGTCGAGCAGACGGCTGATGACGATGGTGTGATGGGCGTGGTCGTAGTGGCCGAGCAGCCGGCGCGAGCGGCGGACGCTCCAGCCCAGGCGCGGCTTGTCGAGCGCGCCGTCGAAGTAGCGGACGTTGAGCTGGTCGAACATCGCGTCGAGGTCGTAGCAGCCGCCGGCGGGGCTCGTTAGGAGCTTGCGGCCGCGCTGCCGGCGGATCTCGAGCGCCCGGCGGCGGATGTCGGCGCGATTGACGAATTGCTTGTAGCGCTGCTCGTGGGCGCCGTCGATCGGCTTGCGGTAGAGCTTGCCGAGCAGCACGTAAGCCAGCGACTCTTGCACTTCGGCGGGAGCGTGCTCGAGCTGGTCGCTGACCTTGACGAGGATCTTGCGATGGCCGGGTTCGAGCCGGATGCGCGAGTCGAGGTTGGCGTAGGGCCGGAAGCGCACCTCGAACTGCGGCGCGGCGGTGCGCGGCTTCAGATCGGCGAACACACGCCCGTAGAGCTCGGCAGGAGTCTCCGCGGGCATCGCGACGTCAAACGGCAATGATCCTTGCAGCATGGCGCGTGCGAGCGAAATTACAGTTTACTGTTTGCGGGCCGCCCGCCGCGTCGCCCTACTCTGCGGTCATGCGCCATTGCTGGGGCGCCTTCCAGCCGTCCGGCGGCGGGGCGGTCATCGGCGGAACTCCGCCGGCGGGCCGCAGGGCGCGAAACTCGCGCAGCTTGGACAGCATTCGTTTGACTCGTTCCGGCTCCTTCTCGGCCAGATTCGTCTGTCTCGTAGGGATCGACCTCCAAGTGGAACAACTCGATCGTCAGGGGCTCGAGTTCCGGCGCGGCCATGCCCGGAGGAGGCCGGTCGGCCGGGTTCGATCCAAGAATCGGGGGCCCCTTACGCACGAGCTTCCAGCCGTCTTCGATGATCGCCAGATCCTCGCCCTGGTAGCGTTCGAAATACGAGAAGAAGGGCCTGTTCGGAGCGTCGGCCGCGCCCTTCAGAACATCCAGCTCGTCGAAGCCGTCCAGGGGCAGTGCGCGGTCTTTCTCTTCCTCGAGCCCGGCCGCGCGCGCCAATGTCGGCCAGACGTCGAGATACGAGAGCAAGCCGCGAATCTTGCGCCCGCCGCCGTCGACCTCGGACGGCCAGCGCAGTGCGGCGGCGACACGGATCCCGCCCTCGTAGAGCGTTCCCTTGCCGCCGCGCAGCGGGCCGTTCGAGCCGTAGCGCGTCCCGCCGTTGTCGGAGAAGAACCACAACAGCGTGTCGTCGGCGATGCCTTGCTTGTCGAGCGCCTCGAGGATGCGGCCCACGCCGGCGTCCAGCGCCGCGACCATGCCGGCGTAGGTGCGCTTGTCCGGATCGGAGATGTTCGCATAGCCGTCGAGCCACTTCGCCGGAACTTCGAGCGGCAGGTGCGGCGCATTGAACGGCACGTACAGAAAGAAAGGCGGTTCTTCCGCGTGTTCCTTTATGAAACGGACCGCCTCGTCGGCAATGAGATCGGTCGAGTAGCCCTCGTCATCGCTCGAGTCGAAATTGCGATGCCAATCGAGCTCGCCCTCGCGCATGTGCGTGAAGTAATCGATGTTGCCGTTGTAGTGTCCGTAAAAGAATGTGAACCCTTGGCGCAGGGGGTGATAGCGCCTGCGCGAATGGCCGATGTGCCATTTGCCGACGGCTGCGCGCGCCTGGTAACCGGCGCGGGCCAGCATCTCCGCGAGCGTGTCCTCTTCGGGCGGTACGCCGGTATCGAGGAACGGCCGGCAGACGGCCCGCTGCATGCCGAAGCGGATCGCATAGCGCCCGGTCACCAAGCCCGCGCGCGTGGGCGTGCAGACCGGGCAGGCGTAGAAGCGATCGAGCTCGACGCCCTCGTGGGCGATGCGGTCGATGTTCGGCGTGCGAATCGTTCCGCCGTGAAAGGAAACGTCGGCCCAACCTTGGTCGTCGGAGACGATCAAGACGATGTTGGGGCTGCTGACGCTCCCGCGGCGAGACTCAAGGCAAGGAAAAAGCGAAGCAAAGCAACGCTATTGTATGCCGTCGTGAGGCGATTCGCCGGCGAAGGGCCTTGGATGCCTCAACGGCCGCGAAGACGGCCGCGGCGGCGCCGCAGCAGACGCCCAATTCGTAAGCCGACAGCGCGCTTGTATGGAAGACGCGCTGGAGGGGCGGGGCGTACACGACCGCCAGTTGCAACACGGCCGAAGCGCCGGCCGCGAGCGGCAACGCCCGGTTTGAAAGCAAGCCCAGGCTCCAAAGTGATTCACGCTCCGAACGAACCGCGAACGCCAGAGCCAATTGCGACAGCACCAACGTCGTAAAAGTCAGCGTCCTCCAATGCGGGTCGCCGGCCCGCCACGACAGATACCCGGCCGTCAGCGAGAGCGTGCCTGTCAGCAGGCCGATCCAGACAATATCGACGCTGACGCCCCGGCTGAACACACTCTCCCCCGGCCGATACGGCGGTCGGCGCATCAGACCGGGCTCGGCCGGCTCGACCCCCAGGGCGAGCGCGGGAGGCCCGTCCGTGATGAGGTTCATCCACAGGATCTGGAGCGGCAGCAGCGGCAACGGCATGCCGATCAACGGTCCAACGAGCATCACCCACAACTCGCCCGTGTTCGCCGACAGCAGGAACTTGATGAACTTGCGAATATTGTCAAAGATCAGCCTGCCCTCTTCGATGGCGGCCACGATTGTCGCGAAGTGTCGTCGCGCAAAACGACGTCCGCCGCTTCTTTGGAAACATCGGAGCCGACCACTCCCATCGCCACGCCGATGTCAGCCTTTTTAAGCGCGGGCGCGTCGTTCACACCATCTCCGGTCATCGCGACCACCTGCCCGCGCCGCTGCAGAGCCTCCACAATCCGCAGCTTATGTTCGGGCGAAACGCGCGCGTAAACTCCGATCTCCTCCGCCTGCGCCTCGAGCTGAGAATCGCTCAAGGCATTGAGGTCGCGCCCTACGATCAGCTGTCCTCCCTCGCCGACGCCGAGGCTCTTCGCGATCGAGGCGGCGGTCGCATGGTGGTCGCCCGTGATCATGACCGTGCGAATGCCGGCCTCTTTGCATCTCTCAACGGCCTCTCGAGCCTCCGGCCGAGGAGGATCCATCAGGCCGATCATCCCGAGGTAGGTCAGGCCTTGCTCGAGCTGCTCCGGAGAAAGTCGTCCCTTGTCATCCCATGCTCGGGCCGCCGTCGCCAGGACCCTTATTCCCGAAGCGGCCATGGAGTCGTGAGTCCGGCGAATCGATTCGCGAATGTCGTCCGTCAATGACGAGGCGCCGTCAGACGTCCAAGCGAGGTCACACGCGGCAAGGACACTGTCCAGCGCGCCTTTTGTGAACGATGCCTGACACGATCCCCGGCCTTGAAGCAGAGGCGCCCAAAGGTCGTCGGTCTCATCAATGCGGTGAAGCGTCGTCATCCGCTTCCGGTTTGAATCGAACGGAACCTCGGCCGTGCGCGGCGAGCGCTCCTCGAGCTCGGCCTTGTCGACGCCGACGTCCGCCGCCGCTTCAACCAGAGCGGTCTCCGTGGGGTCTCCTGTCGTTCGGCGCCGTCCGTCCGTATCGTGCTCGAGGGTCGCATCGTTCGCCAGCGCGGCCGCGGCCAAAGTTAATCGCGCGGCGGCGGGAGTTTCGCGTGACGCGTCCCCGAGATCGGCCGACCCGGCAAGGGTCTCGACCCGCGTCGCTCGCATTTGGTTTTCCGTCAGCGTGCCGGTCTTGTCCGAGCAGATGAAAGTTACCGACCCCAGCGTTTCCACAGCCGGCAGCCTCCGAATCAAGGCATTTCGCCGCAACATCCGCCGGGCCCCAAGCGCAAGAGCGATCGTCACGACGGCGGGCAATCCTTCGGGAGCCGCGGCGACAGCCAAACTGACCGCGGTCAGGAACATCAGATCGAGGGGTTCGCCGCGCAACGCTCCCAGCGCGAACACGACGGCAACAATCACAATAGCGGCCGTCACCAGGAGGCGCCCGAGATGATCGAGCCGTTTCTGCAGCGGAGTCCGTTCCGCTGCGACCGTTTGGATCAGTTCCGCGATGCGCCCTAACTCGGTGCGCATGCCTGTTTCCGTTACAACCGCCTCGGCTCTGCCGTGGACCGCGGCTGTACCGCGAAAAACCATGTTGCGGCGCTCCGCTAGATCGGAATCTTGCGCGCAACTCTCTGAGGCGCCCTTCTCGACCGGTTCGGACTCGCCGGTCAATGTCGCTTGGTCGACCCGCAAGTTCGCCGTCTCGACCAGTCTCGCGTCGGCCGTGATCGCGGAGCCGGCGTCGATCAGCATGATGTCGCCGGGGACGACATCCGCCGCCTCCGCTTCGATCACGTGACCCGAGCGACGCAGTTTCACACGAGGAGCCGAGAGCTTCTTGAGCGCCGCCATCGCTTGCTCGGCGCCGTACTCTTGTCTCGCACCAAGAGCTGCATTCAGAACAACGATGGTCATGATCGCGGCGGCGTCCGGCCAGTCCCCCAGAGCAGCCGAAACCAGCGCCGCCGCGATCAACAGCAAGATGAGAACCGAACTGATTTGCGAAACGACGATCCGCCAAACGCCGCGCCCGCCGCGCTCGACCAACTCGTTGGGTCCGTACTCGCGAAGCCGATTCTTCGCCGCGTCGTGGTCGAGCCCCTTCGCCGCGGAACCGAGCTCGGCCAACGCTTGCTCTGCGGTAAGTGCGTGCCAATACGGCATTTTCAGTCGAGTTTGATCGGACTCACGAACCCTTCCGGCTTTACCGCCAGAACCGAGACTTCGGCCTCGCCCAGCACCTTCTCGGCCGTGCTGCCAAGGAGTAGGCCCTCAACTCCGGAATGCACGATCGTACCCATCACGATCAAGTCCATGCCTTCCTCGCGAGCGAATTGGCTGATTGCCGGGCCCGGATCTCCGCGCAGCAGATTTACATGAGACTCTGGAATCCGGTCCTCGAATTCCGCCGCAAACTTCTCGAGCGACCCACGCGCCAACGCCTCGATCGGTTCCCCGTACTCCTCCAACAGTTCGGGGCGCAAGCCCTCGCCCCATACATAAAGCACATGGACTTCGCCGCCTTGAAGAAGCGCCACTCCCAGGGCATGTTCTACAACGCTTCGGGCCAACTTCAGCTCGTGGTCGTCGCCGGCTAGGGGGTCGACCGCAGCCACGATCCGGCGATGCGGTCCGACGTGGCCTCCCTTCACCGCCCATACGGAGCTGGGGCAGACTCGAAGCAAGCGTACTGCCTCTCCGTGAGGCTCACCCTGGGTAATCACCAAATCAGCGCCTCGGGCGATCGCTTCACGTGTGATCTCAATGTGCGGCTTGCCTGTCTTTACGGTGATCTCGACGGTCAACCCCTCGTGGCGGATGCGCCCTGCGACGCCTTCTAGGGCCTGTTTCAGCTCCGCCTCCAAAGTTTCGGACAGGGCGGGATAACCGTACGCCGGCGTTCGCAGGTAAACGGGCACCGGCTTCTCGACCGCCGCCAGCGTGATCTCCGCGTTTGAATGCTTCGCCAGCCAGAACGCGCAGTCAACCGCTTCGTAGACATCACGCGGAGGACGAACATTTACCAACAGTCGACGAAATTGGGTCACTTAGCCACCCCTCAGACCATCCGTGCTAGGGATTTCAGCGTAGCAATCGCGAGGCCAAGTTACGCTCTTGCAGGAGCGCGAGATCAGTGTGGCGCGTTGCAGCACTGCTGCAACAAAGCAAATAGAATCAGAAGCTTGCGCACGGCTCAAGCAGGATATCGAATTGCCGTGAAAGACGCCTCGCAAGCGCTTGCAACTTTTGTATCATTCATACATCAATAATTACGAGGTTAACAATCATGCTGGACATCGTCAGATCCGATGAGCGCTATTCGATGGACGCCGGCTGGCTGCAGGCCAACTGGCACTTCTCCTTCGACCACTACTACGACCCGAACAACGTGCAGTTCGGGCCGCTGCGGGTCTTCAACAACGACGTCGTCCAGCCCGGCAAAGGCTTCCCGATGCACCCGCACGCCAATATGGAGATCCTGACTTACGTCTTCGACGGCGCGCTCGAGCACCGCGACTCCACGGGCGGACACGGCGTCATCCACGCGGGCGAAGTGCAGCGCATGAGCGCGGGGAAGGGCATCGTTCACTCGGAGTTCAACCACTCCAAAACCGATACGGTGGAGCTGGTGCAGATCTGGATTTTGCCGGCGGCGAAGGACGTCGAGCCGGGCTACGAGCAGGTTCGCTTCAGCCCCGAGCAGCGCACCGGGAAGCTGCTGCCGATCGCCTCGGGCGACGGCGCGCCGGGTGCGGCCAAGATCGGACAGGACGTGACGATGTTGGTTTCGCGGCTCGAGCCGGGCCAGCGGGTGGAGCACGAGCTGGGCGCCGGCCGCCGGGCCTACGTGTTCGTCGGCGCGGGCGCGGTCGACCTGAACGGTGAAAAGCTGGAGAAGGGCGACAGCGTGAAGGTGACCGCCGAGACGAAGCTCGAGCTCTCCGACGGCGAGGGCGCGGAAGTGGTCGTGCTCGATTTGCCTTGAGCGGTCAGACTTGTCCGTGCATGGCCGATAAGAGCGTCATGCAGATCCAGGCGATCGCCGTAGCGGCGCTGGCGCGGTCGGAGACGGACTTCTCGAAGGCCGCGTCGAAGGTTTCCCAAGCCGCGGCCCAGTCGAGCGACACCATTGAGCTGAGCGTCGCCGCGGTGGAGCTCACTCAGGCGACGACGGCCTTCAAGGCGGCGCTCGAGATCGCCAAGTCGGCCGACGAGATCGCAAAGCGGACGCTCGACGTCTTGGGCTGACCGCCCGGCGGACGCCGCATCGGCCTCCGCGGGAGCGACGGACTAGGGGCCGCTGGAAGAGGGCTCGGGCAGCTCAAAAAGGCTTTGACGTTGGTCACGATAGAGGAGCTTGGGCGCCGTGAGAACAGCGCCCGCCGGCTCGTCGTATCGCCGCGACAGGAGCAGAAAGCGGTAGTTGCGTTCGGCGAGAAGCGCGCGCAAGGCCGTTTTCGGATCTTCGTCCTTGCCGGGCGACGCACACCAAAACTTCCAGGGGTACGGGACAAATCCACGCGTGCAACTTCCGACGGAAAGAATGTCGTCGTCACGCGTCGCGACGTCCGATAAGGCTCGATAGGCGGGGTAGTTGGCGTGCGACTCGGCCAAATAGGCTTGGTCGTCGAGGCGCCGGGCGAGGTAGCGGATCTGGGTCGAGCTGTTGCCCATGATCAGGCTGGCGGAGAAGCTCACCAGGCAGCCGTAGATCACGGCTGCCGTAACGAATCCGCGGACGGCGGCGGGCGTGCGTCGAAAGAATTCCCAGAATGGATAGGCCAGCAAGGGGCCGACCATGAGCACGGGCGATATCCCATAACGCAGCGTGCGCATGGTGGACGACCAATAAAACAGCCCTCCAGCCACGAGGAGAATGGTCAGCTTCGCCGCTTTGGACCACTCGAGGCGCGGCGCGATGACGAGCGTCACGAAGAAGAAGGCGGCGATGATCCCAACCGGAGTCTGAATCGGGCCTTCGAAGAGCATGTAGCCCTTGGTATGCGCTTGAATCGGGATGTTGACGTAGCGCCACAGGTTGTTGATCGCGGTGTTGGGATCGGAGGGATCGAGCGCGTCCAGAGCGTGACTGGCGCGGTCGGGGTATGTCAGAGATCCCTTGAGCAGCCAGGTGTGAACGTACCAGAGGGAAGCGGTGACGGCGCCGGAGGCTGCGGTTGCTGCGAGGGCTCGGAACGGGCGAGCGTGTTTGAAACAGGCGTAGAGGAAAAACAGCCCCAGCGGAAGAGCGGCGAAGACGGCGGTCGGCTTGACGGCGAAGCTCGCGCCGAGCAGAAACGAGGCGAAGCCGATCCAGCGGATTTCGCGGGTCTCGAGCCACAGCACACAGGCCAACAACGAGGCTGCCTGAAACGACGCCATGGCAACGTCGTTTTTGACGACGGCGCCGCTCCACAACAGAAACGGCATGCCGGCCGTGGCCGCGACGCCTAGGACGATGGCGGGCGGCGGGAAGCGGCTCAGGCGGCACAGCTCGATCACGAAAAGCAGAGCGAGGCCGAGGAAGGCCAGCGAGAACAATTGGGCCGAGGCTTGCCCGCCGAGCAGGTAGCAGACGGCGAGGAGAGTTTCGTAGCCCTGCGGCCGGTACGAGTAGGCGAGCTGGCTGAAGTCGATGAGGCCGCCGGCGAGAGCGTGCGTCTTGATGAGCGGCAGATGGAAGAGCAGGGCGTCGACGGCGATGGAAGGGGTGAGCGCGGTCGCAACGGTCAGGCCCGCCAAAAGGAAGATGAAAAACAGCGCGCAGCCGATCAGGATCGAACGCCCCAATGACGGGGCGGCGCGCCAGTCGCTCAGCGTCCGGCCGGCGGCCTCCCGGAGATGCGCTAAGCGGCGGCCCCGGACCAGAATTGGGACGAGGATCAAGGCGGCGGCGCAGACGGGAGTGTACAGGTCCGCCAGTCCCATGAAGAAGGCGAAAACGAGTTGGACGGCGAGACCGGCGGCGACGGCGAAGCCGATCTCAGAGAGCGCGGTGGGCGCGATCAGGCCCGCACGCTCGAGCAGCCACGATCCCAACGACCAGGCCGACAGCAGCGCGAACCCCGCCACGACCGAGCCGACAGGGTGCCGATAGAGCGAGGGAGCAATCACCAGCAAAGCCATTGCAATCGGCTCGTGACGCCAAAATCCGCGACGCCGCCAAAAGGCGTATGCGACGGCGCCTAGCGCCAGCAGCGGGGCTGCGATCGCAAGCGCACGGGCATAGGCTGGGCTCGAATCGCCGAAGAAGGCGATTTGCTTCGTCACCGCGGGCCAGGTCTGATAGCAGACGTTGACGATCCAAAGGGCGAGAATCAGGCCGAGCAGCCAGGGAATGACGCGGGAGTCCTGGGCGGCCGGCTCGTCGACTGTTTGGGACCCAAGCTTTTGCGACGTTTCCATCCGGCTCAACGGGAGCGCCGACGAAGCTTGGACATCGATCCGGCGGAGCGAAGAAAGTAGCGTATCACGGCGGTCAGCGGCGTTTGGCGACCCAACGATCGGCCTCTTTGGATAGACGGTAGCCGGTTTGCTCGCAGAGCCCGGCTAGGCTGGGAGCGACTAGCTGAACCTCATCGTCGGACGGTTGTGATGCGGATGCGTAGACGGGATTGCGCACGAGATGGGCCAGCTTGGCGGCAATGCCGGCGTCAGGGTCGATGCCGGCGAAGCGGTAGACGTCCCCGGCGACCTTGGCCGGATTTTCCAGCAGGTCCTCGAGGCGGATCTCCATCCAGATTTGCTGTCCAACGCTCTCCCGGGCCGCTGTCAGGGCGGCGGCGCAAGTTTTCCATTGGGCGGCGGCGATGTTGGGGATCGGCTCGGCTTTGAGGTCGCGCCAGCCTTCGATCAGCGCGAAGCACCATTGGCGGCGGTGGGGATAGCCGGGGATCGTCAGATCTTCCGGCACGTAGTAGGACCGAAAGCGGCCGTGGGGGTCGCGCCAACCGGCGATCATGGAGCGGATGGTCGCCAGGGGGTCCCGGCGGACGACGAGGAAGCGAGCGTCGGGGAACAGGTCGAGCAGATACGGCACGCGCAAGCTGTTTTCGGGCGTCTTTTCGACGAAGCGCCTCTCGGAGAAGTAGGAACGCAGGAAGGCGCCGGCGAAGCGGCGTTCTCCCAGGCCGAGCCGGCCCGCGCCGACGGCGTCGGAACCCCAGCCGGTGTAGCGGGGGTGATGGTAGGCGCGCCAGAGGTCGTGGCCCTCGCGGGGCAGCGCGCCGAAGCCGGGGGCCCCGGCGAGCCAGCGGAAGACCATAGTGGTGCCCGAGCGTGGGGCGCCGAGGATGAACAAGGGGCGGTCAAAGCTTTGCCGCTGGAGGAGCGCCGCAGCGAAGCGGGCGGTCCGCGTGAAGCTAACGCGACGAGCAAGGTTGGAGGTTCGCCAAACAATACCCCAGGGGTCTTCGAAGCGGCTCAACCAGGTCGGCGTTTGCCGGCTCAGATCACGGGCGCCGTTCACCGCGGCCTCCGGCCGTTTGCGAGCTCCCACAGCTTGTCCATGGTCTTGTCGGCCGTGTAAGCCCAAGTGATCCGTTGCGCGGTCTCGAGCCCCTTGTTGCGAAGGCGCTCGCGCGAGGTCCGCATCCCGGACCAACCGCACCATCGCGCCTGCAAGCTGATGTCGTTCCGGCTCGGGCACGAGCAGGGCGGCCTCGCGGGCGAATTCGGAGATGCTGCCCTGGTCGACCGAAATAACCGGCGTTCCGCAGGCCATCGCTTCGAGCACGGGGATGCCGAAGCCCTCGGCCTCGCAGGCGGGGAACACGAACGCGGACGCGGCGCTATAGAGGGCCGGCAGCTCGTGGTGGGGTACGAACGGAATCCACTGAATCCTGTCGGGCAAGCCCAGGCGAGCGGCGAACGAGGGCACGTCGTAGCCTAGCGTGTCCGGCCCGGCCAACACGAGGTTGTGGCCGAAGTCGGGGCTGCGCGCCGCCGCGGCGAAGCCCTCGAGCAACTCGGGGATGAAGTGCCGTCCGGAGAGCTTCCCGACGTAGAGCAGATACGGCGCGTCGGAGCGGATATGGCGCTTCACGATCTCGAGCCGCTCGGGGCCGTCGGGGACGGGAACGAAGAGGTCGCTGGCGGCCAGATAGGTCGTGGAGACGCGATCGTCGGGCGCGCCGAACTGTTCGGTGACGCGCGTCTTCACGGCCTCAGAGCATACGAAGACGTGCGCGGCTTGGCGAACGGCTTGGCGATGCAGGCGATCGTAGACGGCGCCGCGAAAGGCCGCATAGCCTAGGCCTTCGTGGACAGCGGGCCCCAGGTAAGAGACGGCATAGGGCGTCTGACAGCGCAGTGGGGCGGTATAGGACGGGCAGAACAACACATCGGCGTCGCGCGCCGCGCGGCCGAGCCACACAGTCTCCCAGAGCGGATCGGAGCATGGGCGGCCGACGAGGCGAACGGTGAACGGCTCCAGCGGAACCTGAGCCAGGTCGGTCCGGATCGGCTTCGGCGCGTACAGGATCACTTCGTCGAACGGCGTACCGCGGCGCGCCCAGTGCCGCAAAAGGCATTCGACATAGCGACCGACGCCGGTGAACGGACGCGTGAGCCTGACGACGTTGATTCCGAGCTTCACTTCGTTGACGTACCCCGCAGCGAGCCGACGGCCTCCCCGGCGGACCAAGCGATCGCCAACATTGTCAGGCTCGGCAGCGCCCGGGCGAGATCCAAAAGCATGGCCGGAGGGCTGAACGCGGACCGCGCCGCTCGCGCGACGAGCAGGGCGGGGAGGGCGGCCGTGCGCAGAGCGAGCGCGAGGCGCGCGACCGGAGACTTGCCGTCCGCATGCTCGCGGCCGTACTCGAGGCCATGACGCCAGCGCTGGCGGAAGAAGAGCGCAAACGGGACTCGGCCGGCGGCGGTGACTCGAATTGCGGGGTCGAACAGCAGGCGATGTCCGTCTTGGCGCATTTGGGCGTGAAGCTCATGCTCCCAGAAGCCGCGGGCGCGGATCCACGGCCGATAGGCTTGAAGAGCCGCGACGCGGTAGGCGGCGTTGTCGCCGGCGAAGTCGTCGACCTCGACGGTCCGGCGCTTGCTGCGATAGCCGCCGTAACGCAGCAGGTAAAGCGCGACGGCGGCGCCGCTTGCGCGTTGAGGGGGCGCGATCGCGCCGCCGACACCCGCCGCAGACTCGTCTTCGAAGGCCTCGAGGAGCTTCGGGAAATAGTCGTCGTTCGGCTTGAACAACGATGTGCTGAAGGCGACGATTTCGGCGCGCGTCGCATCGAGCCCGGCGGACCAGAGCTCAGGGGTGAGAGGATCGCCGGGGACGCGCTGCGCGAGGACGCCTGTTTGTCGCCGATGCTCCGCCGGGATCGGGTCCGCCGCGACGATGACAAGCTCGGCTCCGGCGGCGACGCAGGCGGCTTGCCATTGCGCGCAGGAGGCGAAGCCTTCGCGGCAGGCGAGGACGACGGCTAGGCTCGGCATCGGATCGCCTTCGCGGCGGGCGCTCGTCAAGCCCAGTAGTGTATCCCAGGCCCGCTATGCTGGTCTGGCGCCCCGATTCGCGCGGGCGCAAGTGTCGGCAAGTATCGATGGTGCAGTCGCAATCGTTCAAGAACGCCGACGCGGCGAGCTATGACGCGGTGGCGGCGGCGTTTGATCGGCTGAGCGAACGCTATTCGGCGCCATTCGCCGAGCGCCTGATCGAGCTGGCCGACTTGCGTCCGGGCGATCGTGTGCTGGACCTTGGATGCGGCAGCGGCGTTGTCGTGCGCCGAGCTGCGGCGACGGGCGCGCGCGCGGTCGGCGTCGATTTGTCGGAAGGGATGTTGCGGACGGCCTCCCGCGGGCCGCTCAAAGCCGACTGGGCTCGTATGGACGCCGAGGCGCTGGCGTTGCGCGACCGCAGCGTCGATGCGGCCGTATCGCTGTTCGCCTTCTTGCATTTTCCTGCGGCGGCGGCGGCGCTCGCCGAGTGCCGCCGCACGATGAAGGCGGGAGCGCCGCTGGCGATCGCATTCGGTTCGCCGGCGCCCTGGCCTTGGGAAGCTTTGGGGCGCGCTCCCGGGGCGGTTTGGGACCGCGTGCAGGAGCGGCGCGGGCTGCTGTTGCGCGCTCCCGCCGCGCTCGAGGCCTTCGTCGAGCGGCGGTTCCCGGCGGCGCAGGCGCAGCAGGCTCCGGCGGTTGCAAACGCGCAGCAGGGCGCGGCGGCGCGACTGCGGCGCATCGTTGCAGAAGCCGGCTTCGAGAAGATCGAAACGGGCTGGCTGAGGAAGCGCTTTCGGCTCGACTCGGCGGAAGCGTTTTGGGAGTTGCAGAGCATCTTCTCGAGCGAGGTGCGGAAGCGCTTGGCGGAGCTTTCAGAGGAGCGATATCGCGGCGCTGCGAAACGAGTTCATCGGCTTCTGCGGCGGGACGCTCGAACGAGGGGGCGCGCTTGCCTACGACGTCGCGGCCGCCTGGATCCGGGCGCGAGCGCCGGAATGATACAAAGCGCCGCCTTTGCGATTGCCGCGCCGACACGCGCATACTGTGGCTTACTGCATGATTCGGTTCACTGAGAGAGTGGCTCGCCATGTGCGGCTCACCAAGGACGCCTATCAGAGGCCCCCGAGCCCGCCGTTGCTCGTGCTGTTTGTGAACTCGATCTGCAACATGCAGTGCGAGCACTGCTTCTACTGGCGCAACCTCAACCGCCGCGACGATCTGACGTTTGAAGAGTTGGAGGCGTTGTCTGTCTCGCTCGGGCGCGTCGAGAATCTCAATTTGTCGGGCGGCGAGCCGTTCCTGCGGAAGGAAATCGGGGCGATCTGCCGTCAGTTCATTCGCCGGAACGAGACGCGCCAGATCTACGTGCCGACAAACGGGTATTTCACTGACCGCACGGTCGCGGCCGTGGAGGATGTGCTTTCCGAACCGACTCTGGCGCTGTTCGCCGTTGAGCTGTCGCTTGACGGAACGGCGGCATTCCACGACGAGTTCCGGGTTTCTCGCGGCTCGTTCGAACGTGCGATGAAGACCTATGACGCGTTGGCGGAGATTCAGCGGCGCGATCCGCGGCTGCGCATCCACTCGGTCTCGACCGCCACGCACGAGAACATCGACGAGATTCGCAAATTGACAAAGTATCTCTTCGAGCGCTGCCCGCGGATGGATCATCACAATCTCGCGATGATCCGGGGCGACCGCAAGAACCCGGATCTCGCGGCGCCTTTGCTGGACGATTATCAGAAGCTCTACGCGGAGATTCAGCGGCTCTGGGCTCCTCGTGAGAAGGCTCGCTTCGGCGCGGTGGTGGAACCTTTGCTGCAGTGGACGAAGGGAGAGACGCTCAGGAAGCGGGAGCAAGTCGCCCCTTGCGTCGCGGGAAAGCTGACGGCGGTGGTCTACTCCAACGGCGACGTGAGCGTTTGTGAAATGCACGAGCCTTTGGGGAACTTGCGCGAGCATTCGTTTCCCGAGCTTTGGGCCTCGGAGGAAGCGGCGGCGAAGCGGCGCTCGATCGCGGAAAAGCAGTGCTGGTGCACGACCGAGGTTTTTCTGTGGCCGAGCATCGTTTTTCAGCCGCCTAGTTTGCTGCGCGCCGCGGTAGGGCACAAATTGAAGGCGCCGGCGCGCGGGTAAGCGTTCTGCGTCGGACGTGCTAATCTGCGTCCGCTATGACCAGCCGCCGCGAATTTCTGGCTTCCACTCTGCTCGCATCCGCCTCCGCCGCCTCCGGCCAGTCCGGTGCAGCCCAGTCCGGTGCAGCCGGCTCCTGGCAAGCGGGAGCGGTCGAGCACTTGATCCCGACGGCGTCGCACAATCGCATTCTGCTCAAGGCTTCGGTCCGGGACGCTCTGTCGAGTCCGCCGCTGCTGCGGGTCGGAAAACAGTTGGCCGTCGGTCGGCGCACTGATACGGCGGGCCGCTTTTGGAGCTTTGACGCCAAGGGCCTGGCAGCCGGCGAGCCGCAGCGGCTCGAGCTGATGGACGCGCGGCATAACGCGCTGTGCGATCCCTGGACCGTGAAGACCTTCCCGGCGCCGGGCGCCGAGCCGCAGAAGTTTCGGCTGCTGGCCTACACATGCGCCGGAGGCGACGAGCGCCTGATCGCCGGAAACGGGCAGCACACTTTTCTCTCGATCGCGCTGCGACGGCGGTTCTTCGAGCGAGCGCTCTCGTTCAAGCCCGACGCGATGATCGCCAACGGCGATCACACCTACTGGGATCTGGACCAAACCGGCGCGCCGCCGCCCTACACCGAAGACGTCGTGCGCGCGGTCGGCACGTTCGACCGCACATTGCCCGTGCTGGGAACGGCGAACGAGCTGGTGCACCAACGCGTTTGCGAGGCGCAAATCCGGAGCCTCTACGGCAACTTGTTTCGCGAGACGCCGTCGTTCTTCATTCAAGACGACCACGATTATTTCGAGAACGACGACGCGACCGAAGAGATGGTCACGTTCCCGCCCGACTATTTCATGCTGCAACTGGGTCGCGCTTCCCGGCGGCTGTACTTCCCGGAGTTTCTGCCGGACGCGAATCGCCCGCTGGGCTTGGCGGGGGCGTCGGCGCCCGACACTCCCGACGGCGTCGGGGAGAGCTACGGAACGATTCGCTTCGGGCGTCTGGCGGAGATCTTGCTTTACGATTGCCGGCGCTACTTGACCTTGGCGGGGCCGAACGCCGTGATCGTGCCGCGCGAGACGGAAGGCTGGCTGACGTCGCGCTTGGGCGGCTCGCGATGTGCGGCACGTGGTGCAGGTTCCGTCGATGCCGCCGGTGTGGAGCGCGGGAAAGTGGGGCGATTGGTACCCGGATTTCCTGGACGATCGGGGCGTGCTCGGAGTCAAGAAGCCGAAGCCTTATTGGCAGACCGGCTGGCTGGCGCAGCACGATCGCTTGATGCAGGCGGCGTCGGCCATGACCGAGCGCACGCCGCTGATCGTCAGCGGCGACATGCATGCGGTGGCGGAGGCCGCCGTCGAGCGCACGGGGAAGATCGATCTGTCGGCGAACCCTGTCCACGTCGCTCTGGCGGGGCCGATATCGACGCTCAACGGTTGGCCTTCGAAGGGCAGGCGCACGCCTCCCCTGCCGGCCAAACACGTTGAAGTCGATCAGGCGATCCCGGCGCTCGAGGAGAACGGCTTCTTGATCGCCGATTTCACGCCCGATGCGATCCGCATGAGCTTCTTCCGCTGGAGTCCGGCGCTGCCGGAAACCGCCGTGGACAACTTGATGCCATTCAAGGAAATCGAGCTCAAGCGCTGAGAAGATCATCGTAGGGCGCGACGGCGCGAGGGGTTATCGCGGGTCCGAGATTAATTTCGTTCGGGAGTTGAGTTTCTCAAATCCGATTTATGAAGCACTTGTCGAAGGTCTTCGGTCGTCGCAGGTTTGACTAAGTGATGGTCGAAGCCACACTCCTTCGTGCGCTTCTTATCCTCCTCTTGTCCCCACCCAGTCAAAGCCACAACCGTCATAGCTTGCCCCCAAGGCTGCTGCCGTATCTGCCGCGCCGCGTCGAAGCCATTCATCTCGGGCATGCCCAAATCCATGAAGATTATTTCCGGCTGGAACTCTTTGGCGGCCTGGATTCCCTCAAGGCCGCTGTAGGCCGTGCGAACTTCATGACCGAGCAGCTCGACGACAACGCCGAGCATTCCCGCTGCCGCCTGATTGTCGTCCACGACCAGCACACGGCGTTTTCGCCCTGCCGCAGGGGCCGGCTCGAGCTCCACACGCGGGTCCTTAGCCGGCTCCTCTACTCGAATAGGAAGACGCACTCGAAACTCGCTTCCTTTTCCAGGGCCATCGCTGTGAACCTCGATGCTCCCCTTATGCATCTCGACCAATGACTTAACTAATGCGAGTCCGATGCCGAGCCCTGGAACTCCTCGATCCAGGGGATGTTTCGAGTGCGTGAACATCTCGAAAATCGACTTTTGCATCTCGGTCGGAATGCCAATACCCGTATCCTTAACCGAGATGACGACATTGCCCCCTTGCTTTTCTGCCGCCAACTGTATACGCCCCCGCTCGGGAGTGTACTTGGCTGCATTGTTCAAGATGTTTGATACGACCTGGGCCAGTCGGTTCGGATCGCCATCCAGTTCAATTGGGTCAGGAGGGATTGCACATTCGAACTCGTGCTTCGCTTCGTTGATGAGCGGCTGAGACGCTTCCAGGGCGCTCTGGACGATGTCAATCAATTTCACTCTGCGTTCTCGCAACTCGATCTTGCCCAACGTAATGCGAGAGATATCTAGCAGATCATTTACCAGTGCAATGAGCTGGCCCACCTGCCGCTCCATCATTTCTCTAATGCTCTCGAATTTCTCAGAGTCGGGTGGCAGCGCCTTCATAATCTCCAAGCCCGCTGTGATGGGCGCTAGCGGATTTCGCAGCTCGTGCGCCAGAGTCGCTAGAAAGTCGTCCTTTCGACGATCGCTTTCGCGAAGGGCCTGTTCAGCCAGCTTCTGCTCATGTACGTCGGTACATGCGCATACCCAACTGTGCTCGCAGCCATCTTTGTTTAGAACAGGAATACCCCGGGCCACGTAATAGTGGTACGAATTAGAAGCTGCGTGCCAGAGACGCCCATCAGATTCATAAAGAGTCTTCTCGGCAACGGCTTTGAGCCAGATAGCGTTGACTCGTTCGCGGTCCTCGGGATGCAGCGCATTAACCCACCCGAACCCCGTGTACTTATCCAATTTCTGGCCCGTGAATCGCTCCCAAGCCGGCTGAGGCGCCACGAAGGCACCTTGAGCATCGGTAACCCAAGAAACATCGGCAATAATACTCGCGAGGCTTCGGTAGAGTTCTTCGCTGTGGCGAAGGGCCGCGGCAGCTTCGTTTCGGGCGATGATTATCGCTGCGGCTTGGGTAATCACGCTCGCTAGCGCTTGGTCGCGCGAGGTCGGATCTCGCGGCTGCCGTAGATAGAGCGTGAATGTCCCGACGACCTTACCAGCTGAGGTTTGGACTGGAAAACTCCAACAGCCGCGGAATGCGTGTTTCTCGGCTAGCCAGAGCCATGGCTTCCAGAGCGGATCCGTGTTCGCATCGCGAGTGATAACTGGCCTGCCCGTGTGCGCCGCCAGGCCACATGCCAGCGAGTCCGGGCCTATTCTGAAGCCCTTCACAAACTCGGGATAGATCTCGGACAGGCCGGCAACATGGTGCAGATTCTCCCCATCCGGTTTGACAAGGTAAAAGGCGGCCCTTGTATCGTGGCCAAGGTGCTCGATGGCGGTGTCAACCAACACGCCAAGGGAGACATCAAGCGCTTCGCCGTTCACCGCCGCTTGCAGAGCTTCTTTTTGTCCAGCTAGCCATGTTTCACTTTCGCGCTCGATTTGCTCACGACGTCTTAGGGCGAGAAGGGCCCGCCACAGCAGTGCTGTGGTGCCGAACATCAGCGCAATCGCACCGAGCGCCCGGCTGGTACCTTCGTCGTAAAAGCCGAGTTCGTGCCCCGTGATGCGAAGCCAGATGACCGAAGGAATCATGACCACGAGTATCGGGAGCACGGTGCGAGCCATCAAGCCGGCCGTAGAACGCTCGCGCAGCAAAAGCATCGGCTGGCTTTCCGGAACGCTGACGATCAGGCCGATGGCCAGAGCGAGCAGCATGGTTGCAGCTTGGAGCGCGATAGCCGAAAGCCATGGAATAGCGTAGAAGTCGCGAGCGCCGAACAGATAGCCGATGAGCGAGAACATCATGAACACGCATACAACGACGCCCATTATCGGAACGATACGCCGCGCCGCCCTGATCCCAGGCGCACTCAGTACAACGAGAGCTGCGCCGATGAGAAGAAATGAGGTGGAGGCTGGCGGTCCGACGCGACCCGGAGTCAACGTCGTGCCCTGCCCCCAGGTGCGCCCGAAGAGGAGTTGGTGGTTGAAACCGAAGTCCGCGCCAACGATGTACTGGAGCAGGGTGAGGCCGCCGAAAAGCACCACCACGCCACCGAGCATCAGGGTGAACCGCCGGCTGGATCGCTGCCGCAACAGACCAGCTCCCGCGAGCGCGATGAGAACGGCGGCATTGGGCTGGATCGAAACGTTCGTGTTGAGCCAGTCCGTCAATCGCGGGACGTCGAGCGCCCACCCCGTGAAGGAGACCGCCCCGCCAACTAGGGCATAGAATCCCAGCCCCGCAGACAGCAGCCGCAGCCAACGGGGATTCTGAGATAGGGCATCCGGCGGCATGCTGTTACGGTGCGCAGTTTACCATCCGGTAGTGTTCGGCAGATCGCGGTCTCCTCTTAGCGCGAGCGGTTCTTCCGCTTGGGAAAGCCGGGCGGATGCTGACGGACGGGGTCGATGCGGCCACAGCAGTATTCGAAGTTGGTTGCCGCGAATGGTGACAGATGGGATGAGACGGCTGTTTCTCCTTTGCATCTTTTCTGAATGCGCTATGCAGCTTACCGCTGCCCAGGTAGAACCAGCCGTCTCATCCCATCTGTCACCGTTTACCCCACAAAGAGAACTCGCAGTTGCTCGCTCAAGAAATCGAAGCTCAGCAAGATCGCCACGGGGGCATTGCCGTGCAAGATCTCGTCCTGGATAGCATTCGACTTGAGCAGCCCTGTTGGCTGAAGAAGTGCCTCGAACCCGGTCTTCTTCCCTTTCCCGTTGATCTTGGAATTGTCCGCTCCGGCCCGGTCCCGGGGTCGGGGAACTCTTCATTGGCAAAGTGTTTCAGCCGGCCGACGTGCTAAAGCGTAGCGCATGGAACAGCTCTACGACCTGCGTGGACAGCGCAAATACCTTGCCGAACATCAGCGGAACCGCTTTCTGAAGGCCGCCGGTTCGACAGATACCCCGGTTCGAGCCCTCTGCGAGTTTCTCGCCTTCACCGGCTGTCGAGTGTCGGAAGCTCTCGCCCTTAGTCCGGAAAGAGCCGATCCTGCGGCGGGTTTCTTGGTCTTCGAGCCGCTCAAGAAGCGTCGCCGAGGCGTCTTCCGCGCCGTCCCGGTCCCGGCCAGGCTGCTAGAAACGCTCGCCCACGTAGGGAGAGCGCTGACCGGGGCTGACAGAGCGGGCGCGGTGGTCCCATGACAAGGGCTCGATATTCTCATGCATTCCCAAGCCCATTTCGGCGGCTAGGGCGCGATGGCGCGCCTGGGCACGGCATGCTGTGCCCTTACGGGGTGAGGGGCTTCTCATTTCGGTTTCTTGGATCTCAGGAGAGAGGGCTATAATCGCGCGAACGGCTCATGTTGGACGGCTTTGGACCATTGGCTCTGGGTTGCTGGGGGTTTGGCGGCGACATGGGGGCGCAGGACGACAGCGACTCGTTGGCTGCGATGGAGGCGGCGCTCGAGCGGGGCGTGCGGCATTTCGATACGGCGCAGGTGTATGGCGGCGGCCGGTCGGAGAGGGTTTGTGGGCAGTTCGTCCAAGGGAAGCGCGACAAAGTCTATCTCGCTTCGAAGGGGTTTCCCGGCGGGCATCCGGGCTCGATCGTCGAGGCGTTGCATGGGAGCTTGCGCAATTTGGGCGTGGACCATGTGGACTTGTATTACCTGCACTGGCCGCTCAAGGGCGTGGACATGCGGCCGTACATGGAGCTGCTCGAGAAGGAGCGGGCGGCCGGCGCGATCGGCGCGATCGGCGTGAGCAACTTTTCGGTGGAGCAGATGGAGGCCGTGCGCGAGGCGGGGGTGATCGATGCGCACCAGCTTTGCTACAGCGCGCTGTGGCGCGCCGCCGAGGACGATGTGTTGCCCTACTGCGCGCGCAACGGGATTGCGGCGGTGGCCTACAGTCCGCTGGCGCAGGGAATTCTGACGGGGAAGTTCGGGCGCGATCCGCAGCTTGCGGCCGACGACGTGCGGCGCGGGTCGTTGTTCTTTCGCCCGGACCTTTGGCCGGCGGTGCATCTGACGGTGGAGTTGTTGCAGCAGGCCGCCGCTGAAGCGGGGCGGCCGCCGGCGCACCTGGCGTTGCAGTGGATTCGGCGTCAGGGGCTTGGACGTGAAGGGGGAATTGCGTCGATGGTGGTGGGCGCGCGCAATGGCCGGCAGGCGCGGGAGATGGCGGCGGCGCTCGATACCCCGGCGCCGGGGGCGGCGCTCGACAGGGTGCAGGAGCTCAGCGACAGCGTGCGCGGTTGGATGCCGAAAGAGCCGAACATCTTCGGCTTCCAGCCATGAGCGGCGCCGCGCCGATGGAGGCGGGGGCGCGACGCGCGCGCCTGTTCGAGCATCTGTTCCACCGGCTGCGGCTGAGCGAGCCGTGGCGTTTCAAGGCGCCGTTCCTGATCAGCATTCCCTACTTCCTTTTGTTCACCGGGGGCGCGCCGTTCGCACAGAGCGTGACCGCGATCGTGTGTGCGCTGCTGACGATCTGGGGGATTGCGGGGTTGGGGTACCTGAGCAACGATATGTTCGACCGGGAGGCGGACCGCGAGGCGGGCCGGCGCAACGGGGCGGCGGAGTTGTCGCCAGGGCGGCTGGCGCTGACGTTCGCGTTGCTGCTGGCGGCGGGGCTGGGGCCTTGGGTGTTGTATTTTCCGGTGGATGCCGTGTCGGCGAGTTTGCTGGCGGCGGAGGCGGCGCTGTTGCTGGCGTACTCGGCGCCGCCGGTGCGGTTGAAGGACAAGGGGTGGATGGGCGCGGCGGCGGACGCGCTCTATGCGCACGTGACGCCGGCGCTGCTGGCGGCCTACACCTTCCATGCGCTGACCGGGCGCGTGTATGGCGACTTCGGGGCGTTTGCCGCGGCGCTCGCCGGATGGCAGTTCTTCCAAGGGCTGCGCAACATCTTGACGCACCAGCTTTCCGACGCCGACAACGACCGCGCGAGCGGCAGCGCGACGTTCGTGACGCGGCATGGCGAGCGGGCGACCGATCGTTGGCTCGAGACGGCCGTGGTTCCGCTCGAGTTGTTGGGGTTCGCCCTGTTCACGGCGACGGCGGCGAGGTCGATGCCGATCCTGGCGGCCGGTTGGCCGTTGTACGCGGTGGTGACGGCGGGGATCTTCCGGTTCAACTACAAGCAGCCGTTGCGGGGTCCGCTGACCGATCGCCTGGACCGCTTCTTGAACGAGTACTATTTGCGCTGGATGCCTTTGGTCGTGCTGGCGGGCATGTGTTGGCGCGACGGCCGCATGGGTTGGCTGTTGGCGTTGCATTTGGCGCTGTTTCGCAACGGACTGACGCCGTGGCTCGAGCGGGCGTGGGAGGGGCTGGCGTGGGGGCGCGGGAGGGGGAGCTGGGCGGCGCCTAAGGGTTGAGGGGTGCGGGGGAAAGGGGCGGGTGCGAGTGCTATGATTTTTGAGTCGCGGCGGGCGAGGGACAGTGTAGCTGGGATAGCGTCGCTGGCCGAGACGAGCGTGTCGCGGGATGGTTCCCGCATACGGTTTCCCGCTTGGCGCGGCTGTTGTCGATCATGAGCACGTGCGCCAGCTTTCTGCCGAAGGACGGGATTCCGCCGTTGCCCGGTTTTGCGGGCCAGACCTTGCGCTGGCTGGACACCGATTCGCCGGAGCGTTTTCGCGAGGAAGGCCATGAGGTCTACGGCGACGGCGACATCGAATATCGCTTCAACAGCCTGGGATACCGCGGGGCGGAGTTTGCCGAGAAGGCGGACATACGCATCGTGGCGGCGGGCTGCAGCTACGTCTTGGGCGTAGGGTTGCCGGCGGAGGCGTTGTTTCAGGAGCGATTCGCGATGCGGCTGCGGGCGGGCGGGCGCAGCGTGGTGGTGTGGAACCTGGGCGCGCAGGGCGCGAGCAACGATTACATCAACAGGATCTTGCAACTTGCGGTTCCGCACCTGGATCCGCACGTGGTGCTGGTGAACTTCACGCATCCGAGCCGGCGCGAATACGTGTCGGTGCAGAACCAACTGGTGCGGTATTACCCGGATTGGCGTCCGCCGAATTTGGTGGCGCGGGCGATCAAGCGGCAGTTCGATGCGTTGAGCAGCTCGCAGGACGATTGTCTGAATTTCTTTCGGAACTATCGGGGGATCGCGGGGCTGCTGCGGGACCGTTGCTGGCTGTTCACGACGGTGGAGCCGTTGGGGGAGCTGGCGGGGCACGTGGAGGCGGAGCGTTACGCGGGGGTGCTCGAGCCGGTGGACCGGGCGCGGGACGACGTCCATCCGGGGCCGGCGAGCCACGCGGCGCTCGCGAAGCGCTATTGGAAGTGGTACCAGGCGTTGCGGGCCAACGCCGGCGGATTCGGCTGGGAGTAGGGGAGAAGCGATGGGATGTAACCCGCTCGGTTGGATTTGGCGTCAGGTGCAGGGGCTGCGGGAGTACGTGGATTATCGGCTGCGGCGGCGGGCGCGCTTGAGGAAGGCGAAGAAGGACGATCCGAACATCTATCCGATGTGGTAGCGGGGGCCGTTAGCGCAAGCGGGCGAGGAAGCGCGAGAGCGCGGCGATTTGTTGGTCGACGGAGGTTTCCTCGAGAAAGCGCGCTTGGCCGAGTTGGACGATTTTGGCGATGAGCTCGCGTTCGCCGAGAGTATCGGGGGGACCGTCGACGCAGTGACCGCCCTTGGAGGCGCGAAAGATGCGCTTTTGGTAGCGCGGCGCCATGACGAACAGGGGTCTGTCGAACTTGGTGGCGAGGGAGACGAAGCAGGACATGCCGCCGAGTACGGCGGCGGCGTGGGCGGCGAGGGCGGCGTGCAGCTTGAGGCCGCCGATGCCGAGGAGGTTGACTATGCCGTTGAGGCGGGCGGGCGTCTGCAACGACTCGTGGAGGAGGGTGACGCGGCCGGCGTCCTCGCGTTTGGAGTTGCCGCCGAGGAGCACGACGGGCCAACCGGAGTCGGCGAGGGCGGCGAGGATGCGGGCGGCGCCGTGGTGACCGATGGAGGCGAACCAACTGCGGTCGTCGCCGCCGGCGAACAGGTGGAGGGCCAGGTAGGGTTTGCGTGTGATGCGGTCGAAGATGCGCTGTTGGTAGGGGGAGAGGAAGAAGGGCATGCGTTCGAGGGGCCAATCGCCGTCGATGAGCTCGTCGAGATAGGGGCGGCCGGCGCGGGCTTGTTCGCGTCGGAGGTCGGCGTCGCCGGGCCAGGGCAGGACCTCGATTTCGGTGAAGTAGGGATTGTGGTCGAACAGGCTGGGGACGCTCGCGCAGTGGGTGCAGATGACGGCGCGAAAGGTGTAGCGGGGGCGGCGGCGGACCAGCGAGATGATGGCGGCGGAGGGATTGTCGAGGCCATAGAGGGACATGAGGATGTCGCCGGCGCCGAAGGGGAAGCTGACGTTGACGGAGATGGGGGCGGGGCTGGCGCGAGAAGGCTTGGGCATGCGGGGGCGTGGCATAAACCTTTTAGCAACAAAGTGTTAGAGCCACAAGCCCGTGCAGACACAGTGTACCCAGATCGAGCTGGAGCTCAGCAGGCATTTTGTGGCGAAGACAGCGTCAAATGTGATGCTCCTCCGCCACGGGCCGCACGGCGAGATTGGCGACCAGCGCCACGACAAGCAGCCCCGCCATCACATACATCGTGCTGTTGTAGAGCGTCGCCGAAGGGTCCGCCACTCCCGGCGGCGCCAGCTCCATCAGCTTGCCGATCGTCACCGTCTTCTGCGCGATGAGCGTGTCGAGCTGGCTGATCGGCGCCCCGAACTGCTCGGCGAAGCGCGTCGGGTCGACTTTGGACGCGAGGTCCCGCAGCGAGCCTTGGAGCGCGCGCTCTCGGAACGACGTGATCGCTAGCGGCCCCAGCACTCCGGCCGTGCTCCAAGCCGTCAGCAGGCGCCCGTGGATGGCCCCCACGTACAGCGCCCCGAACAGGTCAGCCAAGTACGCCGGAATCGTCGCGAAGCCGCCGCCGTACATCGTGAAGATGATCATCGACGACGCGTAGAAGATCACCAGCCACACGACGGCCGGAGAAGCGCTGACTTGCACAGCGGTCCACGGGATCGACAGGTACAGCGCGGCGCCCAAAACGAAGAAGACCGTATAGGTGTTCTTGCGGCCCAGCTTGTCGGAGAGCGTCGCCCAGAAGAAGCGGCCGCCCATGTTGAACACGCTGATCATCAGCACGTAGGTCGCGGCGAATGAAGCCGTCACCAGGCTGGGCAAAGTCGAGCCGAAAATCTCGCTCATCATCGTTCGGGCGACGCCGAGCACGCCGATACCGGCGGTCACGTTGAGGCATAGCACGATCCACAGCAGGTAAAACTGCGGCGTGCGCATCGCTTGCTCCACGGTAACGTTGCCGTGGCTGATCATCTTCTTGGCGCTCTCGCTCGCGGGCGGGGGATTCCACCCCTTCGGCTTCCATCCCTCGGCCGGTATGCGATAAGAGAAGGCCGCGATGAGCATGATCGCGGCATAAGCGATGCCCAAGGTGAAGAACGCTCCCGCGACGCCGACGTTGCCCGTGCCCACGGCATACACGCCTTCCGGGCCGGGCACGATCATCTGCGCCACGTCGTTCGCGCCCACGATGACGGCCTCGATCGTGCGTCCGCCGATCTCGGCGAAGCGGCGTCCGCCCTCGGTGCGCAGCGCGACGTCATTGACCGTACCCAGATACTCGGGCGCTTTATAGAACAATCGGATCAGAAACTCTTTGAGCGGCGCGCCGATCATCGCTCCGCCGCCGAAGCCCATGATGGCCATGCCGGCCGCCATGCCGCGCCGGTCCGGAAACCACTTGATCAGCGTGCTCACCGGCGAGACGTAGCCCAGCCCCAGCCCGCAGCCGCCGATCACGCCGTAGCCCAGGTAAAGCAGCCAGAGCTGATGCGTGAGGATTCCCGCCCCGCCGACCAGGAAGCCGCCGCCCCAGCACAGCGCCGCCACCGTCCCCACCGTGCGCGGGCCGACGCGCTCGAGCCAGCGCCCGGCGAACGCCGCCGACAGCCCTAAAAAGACGATGGCCACCGTGAAGACCCACACGACTTGCCGCAGCGTCCAGTCGTCCGCGGCGCTCACGACCACGCCTTGCGTGCGGATCAGAGCGGGGTTGAAGATGCTCCAGGCGTAGACCGACCCGATGCACAAGTGAATCGCGATCGACGCCGGCGGCACCTTCCAGCGGTTGAAATTGGGCTCTGCGACAATCGCTTCACGGGAGAAAAGGGCCTTCATGAACGACGGGAATTATACCCCGCCCTCTTCAATTACCCCAACCGCCTCGATCTCGATCAGAAAAGCCGGATTCGCCAACGCATACACTCCGACCCAGGTCGTAGCCGGCGCCCGCTCCGACGGGAAGAAGGTCTTCAAGGCCGTGCTGATGGGCTCGTTTTCCCCCAACTTCTCCTTGACGATATAAATCCGCAGCGACACCACGTCCAGCAGGCTGCCCCCCGCCGCCTGCATCGCGACGTCGATATTCTGCATGGCCTGCCAGGTCTGCGCTTTAAGGTCGGTTCCCCCGACGAGCTGCTGCGCTGCATCCCAAGCCACCTGGCCGGAGAGGTAGACCGTCCGTCCGCCCTGGCTGGTCACGATCTGCGAGAAACCGTATTGGAGGCTCGGGAAAAGCTCGTTTGGGTTGAGATATCGTTTTGGCAAAGTTACTGCATCTTAAGACCAACCATCGCAAATCGGGACTTACGGGCCAAGAGACCATCGCTTCACGTGAGCAAACGTCCTTGAATGGGGATCGTAGATCCAACCGCCTTGGAATGATCCGATCGATAACGACGCCACGAAAGATTCTTGTTGACAGACAAACCCGTTCGGTCTTAAATTAACCAGAGGGTTAATTAACCTAATGGTTTTCTAGATGCACGCCGATCAGCTCAGCTCCACCTTCGCCGCACTCGCCGATCCCACTCGGCGGGCGATTCTGGCGCGATTGGCGGACGGCGAGGCCTCGGTCAAGGAGCTGGCCGAGCCGTTCGACATCAGCCCGCCGGCGGTCACCAAGCACCTCAAGGTGCTCGAGGGCGCCGGTCTGATCAGCCGCAGTCGACACGCCCAATGGCGGCCTTGCAAGCTCGAGGCGACGCCGCTCAAAAACGCCTCCGACTGGCTCGAACAGTACCGGCGGTTTTGGGAGGAGAGCTTCGACCGTCTGGAAACCTACCTCGAAGAGCTCAAGGCCCTCGAAGACGTCAAAACGAAGGAGAACAAAGATGCCGACAGCAAGCCCTAGTCAAGCCGGCGCCCCGACCGACACAGCCGCTCGCGAGATCGTCGTGAGCCGCGTCTTCAATGCGCCCCGTGAAATGGTCTTCAAAGCATGGACCGATCCTGACCAAGTCGGCCAGTGGTGGGGACCCAATGGCTTTACGACCACGACCCGCGAGATGGATGTGCGTCCCGGCGGCGTCTGGCGCTATACGATGCACGGGCCCGACGGCCGCGACTATCCGAATCGCATCATCTACGACCAGGTCGTCCAAGGCCGGCTCTTGGTTTACGCGCACGACGACGACGGCGGCGCGGCCGAGCCAATAAGCTTCCAGACAACCGTCACTTTCGATGCTCACGGCGACGATCAACGGCAGACGAAGGTCACGTTAAAGTCAGTCTTCCCGTCGACGGCCGAACGCGATCACGTCATCAAGACCTACGGCGCGGACGAAGGCGGCATGGAGCACCTGGGTTGCCTGGCGCAATACCTGGCCAAGACCACCGGCGACACGCGCCAGCGGCTCACTTTGGCCTTGCCTTCCGAGCGCGAGGTCATTCTCAGGCGGGTCTTCAAAGCTCCGCGGAGATTGGTCTTCGAGGCGATGTCGAAGCCCGAGCACGTCCGCAACTGGTGGGGTTGCGCGATGCACGCCGTGACGGTCTGCGAGATGGACTTTCGCGCCGGCGGGAGCTGGCGCATCGTGCAGCGGACTCCCGACGGTCAGGAACATCCGTTCCGCGGCGAATACAAAGAGATCGATGCGCCTGAGAGAGTCGTGCAGACGTTCATCTACGACGTCGAGGGCATTCGCGATCACCCGGCCGTCGAGACCATCACCCTAGTCGAGCGGAACGGCGAGACGATCTTGACCAATCGCATCCGGCACGATTCGCGGCAGTCGCGCGACGCTCACCTCTACTCCGGCATGGAGCAGGGCGCGACCGAAAGCATGGATCGCCTCGAAGCCCTCGTCGATTCGATGCAGGGCGTCTGACGAGCCCGGGCTTGTAGGGACGGCGTCGCTACGACGCCGTCTCGTCCCGCTCGACTTTGCGGTCCTCCTGGCGCCGCTCTTGGCGGGTCTTGAGGCGCTTGTCCTTCATCGGGCCGGCGGAGCGGGGCAGGGCCTCCTTGGCGGCCAGGTTGCGCTTGACGACTTTCTTTCGAGCCTTGCGAGCCATCGTCTTTCATTTTCCGACATGGCGTATGATGAGCGCTCTGGATGCCCGCCGATCCGATCAACCGCGTTACCACGCTGACTTTTGACATCTTCGGCACCGTGCTCGACCTGACGGGCGGCATCGTGCCCGTGCTTCGCGACTTCGTCGATCGCAAAGGGTTAAAGCTCGATCCCCATGAACTTTGGAGATATTGGCGGACCCGGCAACGCCTCGAGCAGCACCAAGACACAATCCTGATGTTGGGGCACAGCGGTTATCTCGAGGTCGCGCGCCGCGCACTGGCCTTCACGCTTCGCGCGCACCACATCGAGTTCGAGGTGTCGGAAACGCACAACTTGATCGGCGTCTTCGAGCGGCTGCGGCCCTTCGAGGACGCGCGGCTCGGCCTCAAGCGCCTGGCGACGAAGTACGAGCTGGTCGCCCTCTCGAACGGCAACCAAGCGCTGCTCGACAAGCTTTGCGACGAGAGCGTCGGCGCGCCGTTCAAGGCCAGGATTTCAGTGGATCGCTTCGGGCGTTTCAAGCCGCATCCGTCCATCTATCGCGGTGCGGCCGCGGCGTTGGGCGCCGAGCCGGGCGAGCTGATGATGGTCGCGGCGCACTCGTTCGACGTGCACGGCGCCCGCGCCTGCGGCTATCGCGGAGCTTATGTGAACCGCTATCGCCTGCCGTATGAGGATTCGCCGCTCGTGCCGGACTGGACCGGGCCGGAATTCAACGCACTATGTGACCGCTTGGGCGTCTAGCCGGACTCAGCGCCACACCCCGAACCAGTCGCGCCAAAAGTTTTCGGGCAGCTCGCGCTTCTCCGAGTTGTGCGGTTCGAGATCGCTGTCAGCCTCGTCTACGGGCGGGTTCGCGCTTTCAATCTCTCGCGCCTGCGCCCAAAGGTCCGGGTCGGCCGCGGTCGACGTCGTGCGAATCCAATTGTTGGCTGCCAGGTCGAGCGTGGACATCTTCCATCTCCCACGAAGATGGTGCGCTCGATCACCCCCGTCGGCCAATAGGCGCGTGGGTTCAATTTCCGGTTGGACCGAAGGTACTGTTTGGGGTCGGCGAAGCGGAGTAGAACAGACTTAGGGACTACGGTAGGGATGGAGCGAATTTCGAGGGAAAAGGTGGATTAAAAATGACAAAGGGCGGCTGCAATGTTTTGGGCGTTCCTTCGAGGATCACGTCGGGAATATTGCCCGCGTCGCGACCTGCTCGAGGCGGTCGCCTTGATATTCACCTCGCCGTCGCTTTCGCGACGAACGCCCTTCCAGCAGCCGCCCCCAGACTCTTCGGCGGTATGATTTGAACCTCCTTTAGCGGCATGACCTAATGCGGCGATCACGTGATTCGCCTTCCGTCCCCTCCTGCCGCTGATTAAATATTACGCCCGCAATTTAGGGCTGTCAATGACGTAATCGGTAAGTTTCGCGGCGCCCTAATTGACCGTCTTGAAGGTCGGCGGCGCGACGCTGACTCCGTCGTCGAGCGGGAGTGAAACGGGCTCGCCGCGAACGGCGGAAAAGTGCGCCGCGAGGACGATTTCAAGAGCGCGATAGCCGTCTTCCGCGTCGACTTCGGCGGGCCGGTCTTCGGCGATCGAGGCGAGCAAGCTGCGCCACTCGGCCTCGAAGGTGTCGTTGCGCGGCGGCCATAGCTCGACCCAACCCGGACGGCTGTCGCCCCACCAGCCGTCGGGCCGCATCCACGGCAGCGCCTCGGCGGGCAAGACTCTCTCCGGCGACTCGTCGACGAACACCGCCACCGGGGCCGACTGGTAGGGGTTGCGGACGATCGCGCCGAACGCCAGCAAGCCCTTCGCGCCGGTGAGACTGCACGGTGAGAAGAACGCCTTTGAGAAGCGCTGGAAGGCCAGCGAGCCGATAGCGCCCGAGCGTAGACGCATGCTGAGAGCGACGTTGTCGTCCAAATCATGGGACTCGAGCTCCGAAGTGATGCGCGCGAAGACCTCATCGACTTCGCCAAGCAAGGCCCGCATCTGGTCGACACGGTGCGAACCCATGTCGATCAGCGTGAGCCCGCCGCCTTGCGCGGCGTTGAAGCGGTAGTTGGCGAGGCCGCCGGGGATCACGCTGATCGGCTCGCTCACAATGCTGTGAAATCCGCGCACGTCGCCGATGACGCCGGCTTCGAGCAGGCGGCGCACGCAGCCGTGGTCGGAGCTGAAGCGGTGATGGAAGCCGACGAACAGCAGACGCCCGGCGCGGCGAGCGGACTCGGCCATGGCGCGCGCATCGGCGAGTTTGAGTGCGATCGGCTTCTCGCACATCACATGTTTGCCGGCGCTGAGAGCCAGCTCGGTTTGCTCGCGGTGGAACGAGTTCGGCGACGCCACGAGCACGATCTCGACGCCGCGAGCGTCAACGGCCTCGGCGGCCGATTCGCACACATGGGGAATCTCGAAGCGGCGAGCCAACTCGGCCGCGCGCTCACGATCGGGGTCGAACACGCTTGCCGGGCGCGCCTCGCCGCTTTTGAGCATCCCCGGCAAGTGGCGTTCGCTGACCACCGCTCCCGCGCCCAGCAGCGCCACGCCGCGCACGGGACGGTTCGACTCCGTGCGGCTCATCGCGGGACCGCGGCTAACGGGCGGATCGGCGCGCCGGTTCCGCCGACGATCTTGAGCGGCGCGGCCAGGAATGCGAACTCATACGCCTTTGCCGCGGCCAGCGCTTCCATGTCGAGCGCTTCGAGGATGTGAATGCCGCTCTCGACCAGGAAGTGCACGTGCACGGGCATCGTGTCGCTCGGCACGTACTCGAAGGCGATCGTGTCCGAGCCGCCGGCGAACACGCGCTTGGCGCTGAGCCATTGCGCGGCTTCCAGGTTCGGGCCCGGTCCTTTGACCTCGTTGATGTACTTGCGCGGGTCGTTCCAGTAGCGCGCCCAGCCGGTGCGCACGACGACGACATCGCCGGCGCGAATTTCGACCTGTTGGCGTTCGGCGATGCGTTCGAGCCGGTCAGCGTCGACGACGAAGTTTTCGGGCACGACCTCCACGCCTTCGTCTCCCGCGACATCGAGCAGCACTCCGCGCCGCAGGATCGGGTCGATGGTTTCGATGCCGTGCTTCTTGAGGCCCTCGCGGTACGACTGGTTCGACTTGGCGTCGAAGCCGCCGTTCAGCTTGCCGCCCTTCGAGAAGTGGCACAGCGCGTCGATGTGCGTGCCGACGTGGCCGCCGAGCGCAAACGCTTCGGAGGCCGAGCTGACGTCGCCCTCCCGCATGTATTCGCCGTGCGCCTTCGCCAGGCCGTATTGAAACGGCGGATGCACCGGATGGTGCGGCATGCCCACAAAGTAGGGTTGCGAAAGGTCGAACACCTGGGAACGACCAAGAAGGTCGAGCAGCTCGTCAATCATGGCCCTCGATTATGGCGCCTTCGGGGCCGTAGTCCGTGTGAAAAGCCCAAAGGACATCCCACAACGACAACCGCGAAGCGCGAGCCCTGACCGTGAGGGAGGGGTCTTCCGAGCAACCTGCTCAGTAAACTTCCGTCGCCTCGGGATTGAGATGCGCGACGCGGCTGGCGTGCATGGCGATGTTCGCCAGGTGCGGGCCGCAGACCGCCGAGTGCCCGATCTCGACCGGAGCGTTCGGCTCTTCGCGACTCTTGATGCAGTCGAGAAAATTCCGCACGTGCGGGATCGTCGGCAGGCGATCTTCGACGATCCCCAAGGGCGCGGGAAAGTACTTCCAAGGGGCGTCGTAGAGTCGAAACCCGGAGCCGTCGAGCACGAGCGTGCCGTCATCTCCCTCGAAGCGAATCTGCCAGCCGTCTTCGAAGTCGTTGTTGTAGTTCAGCGTCCAGGTGGCCAGGATGTTGTGATACTCGAACGCCGCCGCGAAGACGTCCGGCGCCTCCGAGCCCGTCATGTGGACGACGCGGCCGTGGCACGTGGCCGAGCGCGGCGTGCCGGAGTTGGAAAACCACTGGATCACGTCCATTAGGTGCGTGCCCTGGTCGGTCATGTTGCCGCCCGAGAATTCCCAGAAATAGCGCCAGCGCCGAAAGATCTGCGGCTCCATCTCGCGATGCCGCGCCGGGCCGACGAAGCGCTTCCAGTCGAGCTCGCCGGGCAACGGCGAGTTGTCGAGCGGTCTGGCGACTGACCAGTTCCACTGCGCCTTCGCGAAGATGATGTTGCCGATAGCCCCGTCGTCGACCATCTGTTTGGCCTCGATGATCCACGGGGTCGAGCGCCGTTGCATGCCGATCTGCACGATGCGGTCGGTGGCGCGCACCCCGCGAATCGCGCGGTTGCCCTCGGAGATCGAGTGCGACATGGGCTTCTCGCAGTAGACGTCCTTGCCGGCTTGAACGGCGTCGAGCATCATCGGCACGTGCCAGTGGTCGGGCGTGGCGATGAGCACGGCGTCGATGTCGGAGCGGTCCAGAATCTCGCGGTAGTCGAGGTAGCCCTTGGCGCCCTCGCCCGCCACATCGAGGCCCTTGGCGAGGTTGGGCTGGTAGACGTCGGCGACGGCCGGGCACTTGGCGCCGAGCTCGATGAAAGCTCCGGCGACATTGCGGCCGCGTCCGCCGGAACCGATCAAGCCGAAGTTGACCTGTTCGTTGGCCCCTTGGGCGGCGGAAGACAGAAACAACGGAGCCGCCGCGGCGGCTTTCATCATGGTGCGGCGTTTCATGGCAGGCGGATTGTAGCAAGCCCGGCGCCGCTTGTCGCTCGATCCCGTAGCCGCGTCGGATCGCCGTGTCGGCTGTTGATACCATTCGATGAACCCCGCGGCATGGCGAAGACGAAACGGAAATCGCAGCCCCCGCCCAAGCCTGCCGGGCGCGGCCCTCTCGCATACGCCCCGTTGATCGTGGCCTTAGTCGCGCTGCTCGCGTTTCTGCCGGCGCTGGGCGGCGATTTCGTCAATTGGGACGACGATCAGAATTTCCTCCAGAATCCGTACTTCCGCGGGCTCGGCGCCGCCAACATTGCATGGGCGTTCGAGACGTTTCTGATGGGCCACTATCACCCGTTGACGTGGCTGACGCTCGAGCTCGACTACGTGATCGGGGGCATGAACCCGGCCGGGTACAAGTTGACCAATGTGCTGCTGCATGCGGCGACGGCGGCCGTGGTCTACCTGTTGTTTGTCGAATTGCTGCGCCTGGCGCGCCGCGAGCGGAAGGCTTCGAAGACGACGACCTACGGCGCGCTGTTCGGGGCGCTGTTCTTCGCCGTGCATCCGTTGCGGGTCGAGTCGGTGGCCTGGGCCAGCGAGCGGCGCGACGTGCTGTGCGGCTTGTTCTATGCGCTGACGTTGTGGTTCTACGTCAGAGGGCGGCGGACGGCGTCGCTTGTCAGCTTGGCGGCGGCGCTGCTTTCAAAAGTGCTCGCCGCGACGGCGGCGCCGGTCATCCTGATTCTCGATCTCTACCCGCTGCGGCGCCAACTCACGCCCCGACTGCTGCTCGAGAAGGCGCCCTACTTCGCTTTGGCGGTTGCGGTGGGCCTGCTGGGAATCGGGCGCTACGACGGCAGCGTCGTGCCGGGCGCGGCCGGACACGACCAGCTCATGGTCGGGCTGCGGCTGGCGATGTCGGCGTTCGGCGTGGCGTTCTACCTGTGGAAGACGATCTGGCCGTTTGGGCTGTACCCGCAGTACGTCTACAGCCCCGACCCGCAGCCGTTTGATACGCCGTTTGTGATCGCCGGAGTCGCGGTGATAGCGATTACGATCGCCGTGATCGCCCTGCGGAAGAGATATCCCTTTCTGCTTGCGATTTGGGCGGCTTACGTCGTGACCTTGCTGCCGGTGCTGTCGTTCCTGCGCTTCGACCGGCAGAATTTTGTCGCCGACCATCACAGCTACTTGGCGACTCTGGGGTTCGCGGTCTTGTTCGGCGGCGTCGTGGCGCATTACGCCGGCGACAAGCGCGCTGTAGGGGCCGCGGCGGCGGTCACGCTGGGGCTTGTCGCGCTGACGTTCCTGCAGATTCCTATTTGGCGCGACTCGAAGACGCTGTGGGCCTACGCGGTCGAGCATGTCCCGGCGGCGATCGTCGCCCACAACAACCTCGGCCGAGCCTATGCCGCCGAGGGCGATGTGGAGCAGGCGCGCCAGGAGTTCGAGCGGGCCGTCGAGGTGCGTCCCGACTATGCGCACGGCAACTACAACCTGGCGGTGTTGCTCATGGAGCAGGGCGAATTGGACGCGGCGGAGAAGCACTTCGAGGTGGCCGCGGCCGGGCTGCCGTCGGCGCAAACCTTCAGCGATTGGGGCAACTGCCTGTTGCGACAGCGCCGGCCTGAAGACGCCATCGCCAAGTACGAGCGCGCCATCGAGGTGCGCCCGGGCTTCGCCGACGCGCACTTCAACCTAGGGCTGGCGCTCGAGCTGACCGGACGCACCGAAGAGGCCAAGCGCCAGTACGCCGAGGCCGCGCGCCTCGATCCGTCGAACACGGAAGCGCGCCGCCGCATGACTACTCTATAGCGTCGACATCCCACGACGACAACCGCGAAGCATGAAACCCTGACCTCAAGGAAGCGGTCCTTCGATCAATCGAAGATATTGACGACAAACAACTTACTGACGTACGCGCCTGGAGCATCGCGGTTGCCGTCGCGGGCGCATCGGGAAATTTTCAGACCTTTTCGCCGACACTCTTTCGCCAACGGCATCTCCGGGACGCTCCGCTAGTCGCCGAGCTCCTTGCGCAATTCCTCGCCGCCCTCCTTCAAGAAGTTGAACAGAATATTGATGTCGGTGCCCAGCGAGAAGTGGCGCACGCCGAGGTCGAGGTAATACTTCGCCGCGTCAACGCTCTTGATCTCGGCGCGGGGCGGGACGCCGGCTTTCAGGCATCTCTGGAGCACGTCTTTCTCGATGGCCTTGATCTCGGGGCTCATCATCTGGCCGACCTTTCCGACGCTCCAAGAGTAGTCCGCGCCGCCCCACTGCACCATTTCACAACCGGCCGCCAGGATATCCTCGAGCTTCTCGACCGCGGTGTCTTTCTCGATCATGAATGCGACGACGATCTCCTTGAGCGCGGCCTCGGAATCAGGGCCGTTGCCGTAGCTCATCAAGGTGTTGCGGCGGTTGATGACGCCGTACTTGCCTTTGTATTCCGGAGTCGTCGGCCGGACCGCGGCGACGCATTCCCGGGCCTCGTCGATGTTCTCGACGTTGGCGAACAGGATGCTCTGGAAGCCCGAACCGACGGCGCGCTGGGTGAGAACCTTTTCGAACTCGTGATCGATCTTGATCATCCCGCCCATGTCGTAGAGCTCGAACGCCCGCCCGAAGTTGTCGAGGCCCTCGAAATCCCATGGCGCGTATTCGGCCGCGAACTCGACGTAATCGAACATTCCGGTGTGGCCGATCACCTCGATGGTCGTGGGCCAGGAGCTGTAAACACGGGTGCACAACGAGGGCTTCCCGTCGCGAAGCAGTTGACGAAGGCGGTTTGCGCGCATAAGCAGCCCAGACTATCACAGCCCTAAACGGCGAGACCGGAGAGCCGCGATGGTACAATTCGTGGATCACGACAATCCTCCGCCGACGTGTTTTTGGCCGCGTAGGTTCGGACGGGGAGATCATCGAATCCCGCAGTTATGGCATGGTTCCGCAAGGATTCCGCTTCTCGAGGGGAGCAAAAGAAGGTTCGCACCGAGGGGCTCTGGATCAAGTGCGACTCCTGCGGTTCGATTATTTGGAAGAAAGAGCTCGAAGCCGAACATTACGTTTGTGACAAGTGCGGCTTCCACTTCAAGATCAGCGCTCACGACCGCCTAAAGCTGTTGTTCGATGACGCCCGGTATGAGGAGTTCGGCGGCCGCCTGCGTTCCAGCGACGCGCTGCATTTCGTCGATCAAAAACCGTACGGCCAGCGGCTGGACCAGGCGCGCGACAAGACCGGGCTCGACGACGCGATCGTTTGCGCCGAGGGCCTGATCGCGAAGCGGCACGTCGTCGCCGCGGTCATGGAATACCGTTTCATCGGCGGCAGCATGGGCGCGGTCGTCGGCGAGAAGATCACGCGCGCCATCGAGCGCGCCATCGAACGCAAGGCGCCGCTGGTGGTCGTCTCCGCCTCGGGCGGCGCGCGCATGATGGAAGGCATGGTGAGCCTGGTCCAAATGGCGAAAATCTCCGCCGCTCTCACCAAACTTTCCGCCGAGCGCCTGCCCTACGTCAGCGTGCTGACCGACCCGACCACCGGCGGCGTCACCGCCAGCTTTGCCATGTTGGGCGATCTGAACGTCGCCGAGCCGGGAGCGCTGATCGGGTTCGCCGGCCCGCGCGTCATCGAGCAGACCATTCGCCAGAAGCTTCCCAAAGGCTTTCAGCGCTCCGAGTTTCTGCTCGAGCACGGCATGCTCGACGCCGTGGTGCCGCGTTCGAGGCTGAAGGACTTCCTCGCGAATGCGTTTGACTTTTTCGTCGGCCCGGTTGGATGACCCACTCCGAAGCTGTTGAGTATCTGCTCTCCTTGCTGGGAGACATTCGCGGCGCGCACTTCGGTCTCGAACGCATCAACGCTCTGTTGGAAAGGCTGGGCCGCCCCGAGCGCGACTACCGCATCGTCCATGTAGCGGGGACTAACGGCAAGGGTTCCACGTGCGCGATGATCGAAGCCGGTTTGCGCGCCGCGGGCAATCGCACCGGCTTCTATTCGTCCCCGCACTTGTCCCGCTTCAACGAACGCTTCGAGGTCGACGGCGAACCGGTCGGGGACGACGTTTTCGTCTCGTCGGTGGAAGAGGTGCGGGCGGCGATCGAGAAACAGGTCGCCGATGAGGGGCCGGGGCACCCGACGATGTTCGAGGCGGTGACCGCCGTCGGCTTCTGCGTCTTTCGACGCAAGAAGGTCGATTGGGCCGTGGTGGAAGTCGGTCTGGGCGGCCGTCTCGACGCGACCAACGTCGTGCATCCCGAGCTGGCCGTCGTCACGCCGATCGACCTCGATCACGAAGCGTGGCTGGGCAAGAGTCCCGAATCGATCGCGGCCGAGAAGGCGGGCATTCTCAAGCGCGGCTCGCGCGCGGTGTTCTCGCGGCAGTCTCCTGAAGCCGCCGAGGTGCTGGCCGCCCGAGCCGCCGACCTCTACATTCCGGCTTCGTGGGCGACCCAATGGCGCACCGAGGAGGAGTATGCCGACCGCTTCGGGCGCTTCCGCTTCATTGCTCGCGGACCGCGTCGCGAACGCCTTGCGGTCGAGCTCAACCTGGCCGGCGAGCATCAGGTCGACAACGCCCTCACGGCGATCGCCGCTCTCGTCGACCTGGGGATCGCCGTCGACGCCATCGAAGAAGGGCTCGCCGGCGTCGTTTGGCCGGGGCGCCTGGAGCGGCTTGAAACCAGCCCCCCGACGCTGCTCGACGCCGCTCATAACCCCTCCGGCGCGCGCACGTTGGCGGCTTTCCTGCGGCGCTTCTACAACGACAAGCGCATCATCTTGATCTACGGCTCCTCGCGTGACAAGGCCGTTGATGACGTGGCCAGCCTGTTGTTCCCCGTCGTCGATCATGTCATCCTGACGCGCTCGGCCGTTTCGCGCTCGGTCAAGCCCGAGACCCTGGCGCGCGTCGTCGACCATCACCACGACTCGATCGAGCAGGCGGAGACCGTCGCGAGCGCGCTCGGGCTGGCTGGGGAACGCGCGGGCCGCGACGATTTGGTCGTGGTCGCCGGCTCGATCTTTCTGGTGGGCGAGGCCAGAGACTTGCTGCTGCCAGGCTGGAACGGTTAGCGCGATGCGAGACTTTCTGAGCCACGCCCGCTCCGTCCTTTGGATGTGCCCGCTGATCGGCGTCGCGACGGTCGTGATGGGCACGATCTCGTTGCTTTCTTCCGCCTTCGACTCCACTGGGGCGCTGCAACACAAGGTGGCGGTCGCTTGGGCGCGCATGCTGCTGCGCATCTGCATGGTCAAGGTCGACGTCATCGGCGCCCGGCGGCTCGATCCGGCTGAAAACTACGTGTTTTGCTCGAACCACTTCAGCCTCATCGATACCCCGCTGATGTTCGGGTCGATGCCCCGGCCGTTTCGTATCTTGGCGCGGCATGGGCTATGGAAGATCCCGTTCCTGGGTTGGCATCTCGACCGCGCCGGTCACATGCCGGTGAATCGCGAAAACCCGCGGGAAGCGGCGAAGAACATCGACCAGGCGGCCAAGAAAATTCAGACCGGCTATTCGATTCTGTTGTTTCCCGAGGGCGGCCGCACCCGCGCCGACCGCATGCGCCCGTTCAAGCCTGGCGCGGCCCACATCGCCATCCGGGCCGGCGCTCCCATCGTCCCCATGGCGATCGTGGGGACCCGCAAGATCCTGCCGCCGGGATCGAGCCATCTGCACCCGGGCCGCGCCGAGCTGCGCATCGGCGATCCGATTCCGACGACGGGAATGACCAACCGCGACGGCAAGGCGCTGATCCGCGCCGTGCAGGATCAGGTCGGCCGCATCGCCGCGGCTCCCTATTGGAGCTGAGAACAACGGACGGCTGGCCGCCCGCTGTTCACCGTTCACTGTTTACCGCTCACCACTCACAAGATTCCGCTTTCGGCCGCGTTGTGCGCTAGAATCATCGGCGCCCCGAGTTTGGAGTCGCCCATGCGCCTTTTATTGCTTGCGCTGTTCGCGGTGGCCGTGCTGCCCGCCCAGCGAACACGTGACGAGCCGATTCCGCCGCGACCGCCGGTCACCGCTCAAGAGATCGCCGAAGGCAAGCGTCTCTTTCTCGGCAACTGCGCCCCCTGCCATGGTCTGGACGGCAAGGGCGCCAATGGTCCGAACCTGGCGCGGCCCGATCTGCACCACGCCCACGATCCCAAATCGCTTTTCTTGACAATCAATTTGGGGATCGACGGCACCGAGATGCCGGCGGCCTGGCAACTTCACGATCTCGAAGTCTGGAAGGTGGCCGCGTTCGTTGAAACGCTCGGCAGGACCAAGCCCGAACCGCTGCCCGGCGACCCAGTCAAGGGCGCGGCGATCTATCAGCGGAAAAGGCAATTGCGCCGGCTGCCATTGGCTCCACGGCACGGGCGGCAGGCAAGGACCGCCGCTGGACGAGATCGGCGACGCTCGCAGCCTGGCCTACTTGCGCCAGTCCCTGCTCGACCCCGGCGCTGCCTTGCCGGAAGGGTTTCTGCTGGTCCGCGCCACGCTGCGGGACGGCTCGCGCATCGAGGGCGTGCGGCTGGGCGAAGATCCGTTCACGGTCCAGATTCGCGACTACTCCGACAATCTCCACTCGCTCGACAAAACGAAGGTCGCGAGCCTCGAGCGGCTCACGAAGAAGTCGTCGATGCCGTCTTTCGCCGGGACCTTGAGCGCTGCGGAGCTCGACGACTTGATTTCGTATCTGGCCACATTGCGAGGCTCGTCATGAAGATGCTGCTGGCGAGCCTGGCGCTCGCGTCGACTCTGACGTCGACTCTCACCGCGCAGGTGACCTACGAGCGCCTGCTGAACGCGGCAAAAGAGCCGCAAAATTGGCTGACCTACTCGGGCGGCTACAGCTCGCACCGCTATACCGCGCTCGATGAGATCAACCGCGCCAACGTCAAAAACCTGCAGCCGCTGTGGACCTATCAGAAGGACACCACGGACAGGTTCGAGACGACGCCGCTGGTCGCCGACGGCATCATGTACATCTCCGAGCCGCCCAGCGACGTGACGGCGCTCGACGCGGCGACGGGCGCGACCCTTTGGCGCTATCGCCGCGACACGCCCGAGAACATCCCGCTGTGCTGCGGCAAGGTCAATCGCGGCGTGGCGCTGCTGGACGACTCGGTCTATATCGGAACGATCGACGCTCACCTGGTGGCCCTCGACGCCAAGACCGGGCTCGTGCGCTGGGACGTGGAAGTCGCCGACTACAAGGTGGGCGTCTCAATGACCGGCGCGCCGCTGGCCGTCAAGGACAAGATCGTGATCGGCATGGCGGGCGGCGAGTACGGCGTGCGCGGCTTCCTGGACGCTTACGACGCCAAGACCGGCAAGCGCGCCTGGCGCTTCTGGACCGTGCCCGACGACGGCGAGCCGGGAACCGAGACTTGGGCCGGCGACAGCTACAAACGCGGCTCGGCGACCACCTGGGTGACCGGCTCGTTCGACCCCGAGTTGGATCTGCTGTATTGGGGCACAGGCAATCCCGGACCCGACTGGAACGGCGACGTGCGCAAGGGCGACAACCTCTATTCCGACTCGCTCATCGCGCTCGACCCCAATACGGGAAAGCTCAAGTGGCACTTTCAATTTACGCCGCATGATACTCATGATTGGGACTCTACGGAAGTTCCGGTTTTGGCTGAAGGCAACGTTATGGGCCAGCCTCGCAAGCTGATTCTGTTCGCCAATCGCAACGCCTTTTACTACGTGCTGGACCGCACGAAAGGCCAATTCCTGCTCGGCAAGGCCTACGCCAAGCAGACCTGGGCGAAGGGCTTGGACGATTCCGGACGGCCGATGACGCTGCCGAACATCGAGCCGACAGTCGAGGGGACCAAGGTTTACCCGTCCCTGGGCGGCGCGACGAACTGGTACAGCCCCAGCTACAGCCCCAAGGACCACCTGTTCTTCGTCAACGTCGCCGAGATGGGCCACATCTATCACAAGGGCGAGGCGATTTTCGTCCCGGGGAGCCTCTACAACGGCGGCGGGACCCGCAACATTCGCGGCGAGGAGCCGTACGGCGAGATTCGCGCATTCGATCCCGAAACAGGGACCATGAAGTGGGAATTTCGGGCTCAAAAGCCGCCGCGCGCGGGACTGCTTTCCACCGCCGGCGGGTTGCTCTTCGGCTGCTCGGCTGAAGGCGACGTCTTCGCCCTCGATACGGCCGACGGAAAGCCCCTCTGGCACTTCCGCTCGGGAGGTCGATTGTCTGGAAATCCAATGGCTTACGCCGTGGACGGGCGCCAAAGGGTGGCCCTCACGGCGGGGCAGGCGGTCTACGTTTTCGGGTTGCCGGACTAAGGTCGCCGATAAGGTCGGTGGACCCCATGGTCTACCGTTCCAAATGCGCGGAATCACCTAGGGAGCCCGGTACTCCAATCCCGCGCGAAGTGTACCGTTGTTCCATTGACCGTTGGAACCCCCCGACCGCAAGCTGGAGTCGTCAAGGGGAGGTTCGCGGTGTTCAGTCAAATCCTTCAACGCTCTTCAGAGGCCATCGCGGCGGTGGTCGCCGGAGCACAGACCGAAACGGCGGTCTCCGGGACGCCGGATCCTGTGTACTTGTCGGTTCCGCGCTGGAGCGGGCGTCGCCGGCTGTGCTGTGTGAAGGTTTTGAACAAGCAAGGCGACCAATTGACGGTGTGGTCGCCCGAGCGGCTCGAGCCCGAGGACATCGTTTGGGTCGACGGCCGCGAGAGCTCGGTGCAGTGCGTCGTAAGCAAGTACGTCGCCAGCGCCGGCGGCTACCGGCTCACGCTGGAGCAAAAAGGCGGAGACCGCCGCGCCGACCGCCGCATGATGACCGATCTTCCGGCTGACATGGAATGGTGCGAAGGTTTGAACCGCCGCCAATGCGCGGTGCGCGTCACGAATGTTTCCAACAACGGCGCTCAGGTCACTTTGGCCGAGCCCGCCGGCGATCTGCGCTCGGTTCGTTTGCGAGTCGGCGGCCAGGTATACGAAGGCGTCGTGCGCTACTGCGTCCAATTGGGCTCGAGCTATCTGGCCGGCATTCAGTTTTCCTAGACCTCGTTCGCCGAGCGCCGGAACAGATCAAATCCGAACAACTCCGCCGCCGCGTCGTAGTACGCTTCGTCGTCTTCGATCCCGGACAACTCGATCCATTCTTCCGCGCTCGTCCGTTGCCGGGCGGCGTAGAGGATTTCCGCGTCTCGTCCCACCAGATAGCGAAGCTGCGGGGAGTCCGTCTCGATGGCGTGCTGGATCTTCTCGGCGACAGCGGCGGGAAGGGTCGGGTTTTCCAGTTGCGCCCGGAAATAGCGCCATAGGCGGCGGACCGGCGGCGCATAGGGGTATTCACGATCGAATTTGGGCGCCGAGCTCTTCTCGAAGATCGGCGTCAGCACGACGCCCGGCGCGACCGATGCGACGCGGACGCCGAACGGCCTGGCTTCGTGGGCCAGCGTCTCGGTGGCCGCCTCGAGGGCGTGCTTGGCGGCGGCGTAGTGTCCCATGGCCGGCAGCGGCGCGAGACCGGCGATGGAGGTCACGTTGACGATCACGCCGTCGCGGCGAGCGCGCATCTCCGGCATCACCGCCCGAATCATCCGGATCGCGCCGAAGTAGTCGGTTTCAAAGGTCGCCCGGCCCTTCTCGAGCGGCCGCACCTCGAACGGTCCGCCCCCGCCGACTCCGGCGTTATTGACCAACACGTCGATCCGGCCGGCCTTGTCATGCACCTGGGCCACGCCGGCGGCCACGGATGCGTCGTCGTTCACGTCGAGGCGCACGGCGTCGAGCGGGAGCTTATCCTCCAGCGCGGCTACGACAAGGGCTTCGGAGCGGCTCAGGTCGCGCATCGTCCCAAAGACGCGATAGCCGGCGCGTGCGAGGCGGATGGCGGTCTCGAGCCCGATCCCGCTGCTCGAGCCCGTGATAAGGACAACCTTCGACATGGGCAAAGTGTCGCACGGCTTGCTGTGGATGTTCGCGGGAGCTTTCCCACCGGGAGCCTCCTGTGCGGTTGATGCCATGGCGGGCTCTGGACCGACGGGCTACAATTCTTAGCAGTCGCATGCGTAAGTGGTTTTGTCTCCTGCTCACCGTTTTCGTCCTGACGCCGCTCGCGTTCGCCGGTCTGGCCGAAGACGCCGACGCCGTCCTCGAAAAGAATTGCCGGGTCTGCCACGGCGCCGCGATGCAGCAGTCGGGCCTCGACCTGCGCACGCGCGACGGAATTCTCAAGGGCGGCGAACGCGGACCCGCCGTCGTGCCGCATAACCTCGCCGACAGCTTCCTCTGGCGCTTCGCTTCGCATCAGGACAAGCCCGAGATGCCGCCGGGTTCGAAGATCGCCGACGCCGAGCTCGCGACCCTGCGCAAGTGGATCGAGGCTGGCGCGCCTCTTCCCGAGGTCGCCGCGTCGGATGAGGAAGCCGCGAAGAAGGCCGCGTTGGCGAAGCTCGAAGAGCGGCCCATCACCGACCAAGAGCGCCATTGGTGGGCTTTCGTGCCGTTCAAAAAGATCGACCCGCCGGTCAAGGCCGCGAATCCGATCGACGGATTCTTGAACGCCAAGCTTGCCGCCGAAGGACTCGAGCCGGCGCCCGCGGCGGACAAGCGCACGCTCGTGCGGCGCGTGTATTTGGACGTCATCGGTCTGCCGCCGACGCCCCAGCAAGTTCAAGCGTTCCTCGACGACAAAGACCCGCGGGCCTACGAGAACCTCGTCGACAAGCTGCTCGCCTCGCCGCACTACGGCGAGCGCTGGGGCCGTCATTGGCTCGACCTGGTGCACTACGCCGACTCGGGCGGCTACGAGCGCGACTTCGATTGGACGACGATGTGGCGCTATCGCGACTACGTGGTCAACGCCTTCAACGACGACAAGCCCTACGACCGCTTCATCCGCGAGCAGCTCGCCGGCGACGAGATCGATCCCAGCAACCCCGCGGCGCACATCGCGACCGGCTATCTGCGCCTGGTGCTCGACAACAACATCAAGGACGAGCGCACGCGCATGGACGAGCTCGACGACAATGTCTCGACGACGGCCCTGACGTTCTTGGGCATGACCGTCGGCTGCGCGCGCTGCCACAACCACAAATTCGACCCGATCCCGCAGAAGGACTACTACCAGATGCAGGCGGTCTTCTTCTCCACCGTAGGCGAAGACTACCCGCTGGTTTCGGACAAGGAAGTGAAGGCGAACGAAGCCGCCGACAAGGCCGTCGACGCCCTGCAGAAGCCGCTCAAGCAGCGCATCGACGAGCTCGAAAAGCCCTATCGCGAAAAGCTCTTCCAGGCCAAGCTCGACGAGCTGCCCGCCTACTACCGCCAAGCTTGGGAGACGCCGGAAGGTACGCGCAGCGAGGGCCAACGGCTGAACGCGCGGCAGGTTCAAGCGCTGTTCAAGCAGATCAAGATCGAGGACGTGCTGGCCGCGATGACCGAAGCCGACAAGTCCGAGCGCGAGAAGGCGAAAATCGAGATCGACAAGCTCGACGAACAGCGCCCGGAGCCTTACCCCACCGCTCGCACGATCACCGAGGACAGCGCCGAGCCGCTGCCCTCGTACTTCTTGCATCGCGGCGATCCGGGTTCGAAGGGCTCGTTGATGGGGCCGGGCGTCTTGTCGGTCGCGAAATGGGCCTCGGTCAACTTCGAGAAACCGGCGCCGACCGCTCACACGAGCGGGCGCCGGCGTCAGTTCGCCGAATGGATCGCGTCGGAGCGGAATCCGCTAACGGCGCGCGTGATGGTCAATCGCCTGTGGCAACATCACTTCGGCGAGGGCATCGTGCGAACGCCGTCGAACTTTGGTGTGACGGGCCAAGAGCCGACCCATCCGGAGTTGCTCGACTGGCTGGCGACGGAGTTCGTCGAGAGCGGCTGGAGCGTCAAGCGCATGCAGCGGCTGATGCTGACTTCGGAGGCGTATAAGCGTTCGAGCAATGACGTTCCCGGGAACCTCGAGAAGGATAAAGAGAATCGTCTGGTGTGGCGCATGCCGCGGCAACGGCTCGAGGCCGAGATCATTCGCGATCAGATGCTGGCGGTGGCGGGCACGCTCGACACGGCGGTCGGCGGCCCAGCGGTGCGTCCGTACATTGACCCCGCGTTGTGGCAATCCTCGACGGCGCGCGTCTGGGACGGCAAGGAAATCGGCGACCCCACGACGTGGCGGCGCAGCATCTACGTGTTCTCGAAGCGCTCGATTCGCTACCCCATGTTCGAGGCGTTCGACCAGCCCGACATGGTCGGCTCGTGCGCGGCGCGCAATACATCTACCGTGGCGCCGCAGGCGTTGCTGCTGATGAACAACGCAGCGGTGTTCCGGCAGGCGAAGTTCTTCGCGCAACGGCTGATGACCGAAGCCGGCGCGGACGTCGACGCTCAGGTGGATCGAGCGTTCGAGCTCGCGCTGGCGCGCCCGCCGCGGCCCGCTGAGAAGACGAAGGCGACAGATTTCGTCCGCTCGAGCCCGACCGGCCTGGTTGACTTCTGCCAAACGCTGTTCAACCTAAACGAATTCGTCTACCGCCAGTGAGAGTCTGTGGACGAAGCGCCCTTGCGGGCTCAACACGACCATCTGCTTTTCACACACACTCGTAAGGGAAGCGTCTTTTCGAGCAATCGAAGGTTGACGACAAACCGCCTACCTCCGCGTCACTTCAACCTTCCCGGTTCTCCCCGTCAGCCGATTCGCCCGACGCGTAATCCAGGCACGTAAATTCCGGCCGCAAGCGGTCCCAAGCGATCCGATCGAGCCGCAGCAGCACCCTGCCGCCCATCTTGTACTTACGCTTCGTTCGCGAACCGACGATGGCGCGCATGTTTTCGCGGTAGAGGAAGGTCTCGCCCGTGAACGAGTCGAGCGGTACGAAACCCTCGACGAACAGGTCTTGCAGCTCCACCCAAAGACCGCGCTCAGTGACCGCGACGATTAGTCCTTCGAACTCATCGCCCAGGCGCTCCTCCATGAATTTGGCCTTCTTCCAATCGAGCAGCTCGCGCTCGGCTTGTTGCGCGCGGCGCTCGTACAGGGACGTCTCGTCGGCGAGCTGCGCCAGCTCTTCGAGCGAATACGGACCTTCGCCGTCGCCGGCGTACGCAGTCTTGTCGCCGCGATCGAGGTAAGCCTTGAGAACACGGTGGACGATCAAATCCGGGTAGCGCCGGATGGGCGAGGTGAAGTGCAGGTAGAAGTCGGTCGCCAAGGCGAAGTGGCCCTTTTGCTCTTCGCTGTAACGCGCTTGCTTGAGCGAACGCAGCAGGCGGTAGCTGAGGATGCGTTCCTCCGGCCGTCCTTTGATCTTTTCCACCAGGCGCTGGTAGTCCTTCGGGCTGACCGCGACGTGCTTGTCAGCCTTGGTCTCGCGGTAGGGCTTTGAGCCGTCGCGGCGCTTGCGGCTGCGGCCGAACGACTGCTCGGCGATCTCGACGCCCAGCGATTGACCGAAGGTGCGCGCAACCTCCTCGAACTCACGAACGCCTTTGGGGCTGGGCGTCTCGTGAATGCGGTGCAGGTACAGAAAGCCTTCGCGCGAGAGCTTGCGCGCCACCGCTTCGTTCGCCGCCAGCATGAGCTCCTCGATGATGCGGTGGGCGATGTTGCGCTCCGATTTCTTTACGCCGATCATGCGGCCTTCGTCGTCGAAGACGATTTCCGGCTCGGGTAGATCCAGGTCCACCGCGCCGCGCTTGCGCCGCTTCTCCATGAGCAGTTTGGCGAGCTCTTGCATCAGCTCGAAGCGCTCGCAAAAATCGCCGTACTCTTCGCGCAGATCCTTGTCGCCTGCGAGGATGGCGTGGACCTTCGTATAGGTCATGCGCCGCGCGCTGCGGATGACGCCGCGAGCGAACTTCGACGACTTCAGCTCACCCTTCTCGTCCAGCGTGAGCAAGGCCGACAGCGTGAGGCGGTCGACGCCGGGGTTGAGCGAGCAAACCTCCGTCGAGAGCTTGCCCGGCAGCATCGGCACGGCGCGGTCGGGGAAGTAAGCGCTGGTGCCGCGGATACGCGCCTCGCGGTCGATCTCCGAGCCGGGCTTCACGTAGTGGCTCACGTCGGCGATGTGGACCTGGAGCTCGTAGCCGGAGGCCGTCTTCTCGACGTAGACGGCGTCGTCGAAGTCGCGCGCCGTCTCGCCGTCGATCGTCACGATCGCCAGCTCGCGGAAGTCCCGCCGTCCCTCGATCTCCGTCGTCGCTGATCTCGGTCAGGGATGGCCGACGCCTCCTCGAGAGCGGCCTCGGAGAAGCGGTACGGCAGGTGATGTTTGCGGATCGTGACTTCGACGTCGACGCCGAAATCGTCCTCGTCGCCCAACACCTCGACCACACGCCCGCGCGCCGGGCGGAAGCGCGTCGGGAATTCGGTGAGCGCGACGGTCACGATCATGCCGTCCATCTCTCGCGCTTCGTGAACGCGCGGCGGCTGTACCTTGCCTAGGCGCTCGCCGAAGGCGCTCGGCGGCGGGACCTCTTTGCCCGGGATGATCTCGATCCGGCCCTGGACGCGGTCGTCATGAGGCTCGACCGAGCAGCCGCGCTTGCTGAAGAAGAACTTGCCGACGATCAGGCTCTGCGCGCGGTAGAGAATCTGCCGGATGGCGCCCTCGGCGCGGCCGTCGGGGCCGACGCGCACGAGGCGGATCAACACGCGATCGTCGTGCATCGCGTCGGCGGTGTGATCGGGACTGATGTAGACGTCGCCGTCGACCCCGGCGATCGCGCGGTCGGGCGTGACGAAGCCAAAGCCCTTGGGGTGCTGGCTGAAGCGCCCCGAGATGAAGCCGGACTCCTTGCCGGCGACCCTGTAATGCCCGCGGCGGTTCTCGATGAGCTTGCCGTCCGCGACCAGCTCGTCGAGCGAGATCTGCAAAGCGGCGCGCTCGGCCCCTTTGAGCTGCAGCCGCCGCACGAGGTTCTTGAAGCTTTCGCGGCCCTTCGGCTGGCTCCGAATGTGTCCGAGAGTCTCCTGCGGGCCCATCTGCCTCCATTCTAGTGAGGGACGAGCCCCGCTTCGACGCGCGAAGCGCCGTAGTCGTCGCCGGGCGGACGCCTGCGAGCCGAGACGTGCAGGCAAACTCTCCGCGGATTTACGTTCCCGGTTGCGGGTGCGCGATCCGAGCGATCATCTGCTGCAGCGAACGCCCGAAATCCTTCGGCGACGCAATCGTGTATTCCTCATGCGGCTTATGCTTCAGCGCCACGCTGACCGCGTCCTTCCACGGGTAAGAACGCGGATTGCGGTTGTAGATGAAGTAAAAGACCGGCGCATCGGCGAACTGAATCCCCTCCATCAACCGCCCGTTCGGATTGCGATCGAAGACCAGCTTCGGCCCCAGAAAGATCACGACGTCCGCGTTGGGCGCATCTTTTGAAAGCCGCGCTTCGAGCATCGACCGCAAGAACTTCTCGCTGCTGTCTTCGTCTTGCAGCTTCTCGAAGTCGATCATCCCCCCGTGCAGGTTCTGGACCGCCTCGCCCAGCCCCTTGAAGTCGATCTTCGTCGCGTTGTCTTGCTCGAAAAACACGCGCTCCTCGTTGAGGTGATACGCGGCCAATGTAAAGCTGCCGATCGACGGCTCGCGGCTGAGCGCCCGCAGCATCGAGACGACGCTCCGCAGGTCATACGTGCTTAGCCCCGCGCTCGACGGAGAGGGCGGCGTGAAGTTGACCAGCAGCTTCACGTGCAGCAGGTCGCCGCGCCCGCGCCGCACCGGAGGCTCGTCGTAAAAGACCTCGTCGCTGACCTCGGCGACCATGTCGGAGTCGGCCGTCGAGGCCAGCTTCTCGAAGCCCTCCACCGTTTCGGCCAACACTTCCCAACTCGACGAGCAAACGCGCTCGGCGCGGTCGCGCATCAGCCAGTCCACGCGATACTTGCCGGGCCCGAGACGGTATCTCCCGGGCAGCGTCGCATCGCCCTCGGCGCCCTCCTCGATCGTGGGCACGTCATATTTCTTGCGGAAGTAGACCGGCTCGCCGCCGTTGTCGAGCGAAGTGACGCGGAAGAGAATCCGCAGCGCGTTGCCCTGTCCCGCCAGAGCCGCCAGCGGCACCCTGGCCACGTAGCCGGCCTGGAAATTCAAGTCGTATTCAAGCGCCGGATCGAGCGGCTCGACCTTGCACGGCAAGTCGGTGCGCGCGTCTTCCGACGAGAGAATCGCCAGGTCGCTCATCCCGAGATGAGCCTGGTTGTTCGCCCCGACGCGCAGCAATTCCTGCGCGCGCATGGTCCCGCACGCGCCGACGAGGAACGTAATCACGACGACTGCGGGGAGGCGAAGCATTCCGACGATTGGAGGATTATATACGACCTTCTTGTTACACGATATCGGGCGACTGCGATTTAGCTCGAATCGCGCTTGACGAATAGCGAACAAAAGGCGAATATAAGCGCATGTTGTTCGACCCCGGCCCCCCTCCCGAGAACCGCCTGGTCGGCATCGCTCGCATGCGCGCCGGGGCGTCCACGCTCGAAGCCAAACGCACCACCGAGTACTTCGAGCTGCCGAGCCGCTCGATCCTCAACCGCTGCTCCAATCCCCGCATGCCGTTCGCCTGGACGATCAATCCCTATCGCGGCTGCGAGTTCGGCTGCCGCTACTGCTACGCGCGCTACACGCACGAATTCATGGGGCTAGACGACGGCCGCCTGTTCGAGACGATGATTTACGCCAAGGCCGACGCGGCTCGCCTGCTCAAAGCCGACCTCAAGAAAGTCCGCGGCGAAGGCATCGCCATCGGAACCAGCACCGACCCCTATCAGCCCGCCGAGCGCCGCTTTGGAGTCACTCGCTCCTTGCTCGAGGTCTTCGCGAACGAGCGTGGATTCGACCTCTCCATCACGACCAAGGGCGATCTGATCGCCCGCGACATCGACCTGCTCCGCGCGATCTCCGCCCGCAACCGACTCAGCGTCAACATCACCGTCACGACGACCGACCCGCGGCTCGCCCGCAAGCTCGAGCCGCGCGCGCCCCGTCCGGACTTGCGCCTCGCGGCCGTCGCCCGCCTGGCCCAGGCCGGCATCGCCGTCGGGGTCTTCGCCAATCCAGTCATGCCGGGCGTCACCGACTCCGAGCAAAGCCTAGCGGCCGTCGCCGCTGCCGCCAAGCAAGCCGGCGCGAGCTACTTCGGCGGCGGGCTGCTGTTTCTGATGCCCAGCGCCCGCAAGCAATTCCAGCCCTTCATCGAACGTGCGTATCCGCACCTGGCCGAGGCGTATCGCAAGGGATTCGGCGACAACGCCTACATTCGCGGCCCCTACAAGCAGCGCGTCCAAGAGCGCATCCGCCGCATCCGCGAGCTCCACGGCTTGGCTTCGCGGCCCTCGCCCGCGGCGCCCGAGAATGACGAACCGCAGTTGCGCCTTTTCGACTGAACCAGGCGCGCCCTTCCTGCTATCGTCTTTGGCTGATGAGCAGGACGAAGTTTCTCCTCGACGAGGACCGCATCCCGGAGCGCTGGTACAACATTCAGGCCGACATGCCCAACCCGGCCGCGCCGCCCCTGCACCCGGGCACGCTCCAACCGATCGGCCCCGAAGCATTGGCGCCCCTCTTCCCGATGGCGCTGATCGAGCAAGAGGTCAGCCGCGCTCCCTGGATCGACATTCCCGAAGAGATTCGCGAGGTCTACAAGCTGTGGCGGCCGACTCCCCTTTACCGCGCTCACAAGCTCGAGAAGGCCCTCGATACGCCCGCCAAGATCTACTACAAGTACGAAGGCGTCAGCCCCGCCGGCTCCCACAAGCCCAACACCGCCGTCGCGCAAGCCTTCTACAACAAGCAGGAAGGCGTCAAGCGCATCACCACCGAGACCGGGGCGGGGCAGTGGGGCAGCGCGCTCGCCCTGGCCTGCAAGATGTTCGACATCGCTTGCCAGGTCTACATGGTGAAAATCAGCTTCGAGCAGAAGCCCTACCGCAAGCTGATGATGAACACCTGGGGCGCCGAAGTCATCCCCTCGCCCAGCGACCGCACCGAGTCCGGCCGCAAGATCCTCGCCGCCGACCCCGACTCGCCCGGCTCGCTCGGCATCGCCATTTCCGAAGCGGTCGAGATGGCCGCCAAGGACGACAAGACCAAATACTCGCTCGGCAGCGTGCTCAACCACGTGCTGATGCACCAGACCGTCATCGGCCAAGAAGCCCTCGAGCAAATGGAGATGGCGGGCGACCTGCCTGACGTCGTCATCGCCCCATTCGGCGGCGGCTCCAACTTCGCGGGCCTGTCATTCCCGTTCCTGCGCTTGAACCTCACCGCGGGCAAGAAGATTCGCTGCGTCGCCAGCGAACCCGCCTCCTGCCCCAAACTGACCCGCGGCGTCTTCCGCTACGACTTCGGCGACACCGTGGGCATGACGCCGCTGTTGCCGATGTACACCCTCGGCCACACATTCGTGCCGGCGCGCATCCACGCCGGCGGGCTGCGCTACCACGGGGCGGGCGTCATCGTCAGCCAACTGCTCAAAGACAAGCTGATCGAAGCCGAGGCCATCGACCAGATCGAGAGTTTCGAGGCGGGCGTGCTGTTCGCGCAGACCGAGGCGATCATCCCGGCCCCCGAGGCGAACCACGCCATCGCCAGCGCCGTCCGCGAAGCCAAGCGCTGCAAACAAGAAGGCGTTTCGCGCACGATCCTATTCAACCTCTGCGGCCACGGCCACTTCGACATGGCCGCCTACGAAGCCTACTTCGCCGGCAAGCTCGAACGCCACGAGCTGACACAAGAAGAAATCGACGCCGCCATCGCCAAAATCGACACCCCTGAAGTCCCAGTCGGCTAGCGGCTGCAACTATTGGCCCCGCCTTTCAAAGCGGGGAGCTATTCGCATCTCGCAGAGCGCCTAGCCTAGGTCGTCAAGAACAAAGAACTATTGAGCCCCGCTTTCCAGTGGCCTATCCTGAGCGCCTAGCGTCGGTCGTCAAGAACGGTTTTCGACAAAAGGGCTCGCGATCTCTCCACAAGGAAACTCTCGCGACAGCGTCGCGAGCATAGCCATGCTAGCGAATGCTTCGACCCAGTTTGCTAGTTCTCCACTTCGCGAGGCTCGAACCGCCGGCCTTCGACCACCTGCAGCTTCGCGGTCGGCAAGCCTTTCTCCGAAGACGGCAGCAGCGCGCTTCGGCCCGCGAAGCGCGACATGCCAGCGCTCGGCCCCCAATATTTCGCGGGCGTTCCGCAACATCTGTTGAAAGACGTCGCTGCGCTCGTATGCCTCGGCGTCTTCCTTCGAGTCCCACAAGGTCATCGAGACGAGCTGATTCGCCGCGTTCAGATTGCTCAACAGCGATGCGAAGCGGCACCCCTTCACGGCCTTGAACTTCGGAATCGCGTCTTGCTCGTACGACTTGCGGAAGGCCTCGGCGCGGTCCGGCAGTTACGTTGATCCGCAGCAGGCGCAGATAGGCGCCTTCCGCGTCGCTTTCGCACAGCACGTCATCGCGCGACGCGGTCCGCACGCCGTACGCGCGAACCGTCGGCTCTTCCTTGGCGGGGCCGTACTCGAGCTCCAGATTTTCGTTGAGCTGAAAGCGCCATTCCGATGAGTCGGCCAGCCACGGCTGCACGCCCTCGATCAGGTCTTGGAACAGCCCGCCCTCTTCGTACCGCCGAATGCTCTCGGGGTCGCTCCATAACGTGAGCGAAATGCAGACGCCCTCGCCCACATCCTCCGTCAAGGTCCCGCACAGGCACCCCGGCGTGCCTTCGAGACTCGGCAGCACCCGTTCGCGGTAGTAGGCTTCGATCTCCGCGAATTTGCCCGGCAGCATCTTGAGCTTCATCAGGCGCAAATACATGGCGACGGGTTCCCTCTCGAGCGAGTCGAGTATAGCCCGCGGCCGCCGGAGGCGCCAGGGAAGCCGCGCTATCCTTGTCGCAAATCTCCGCGAGGACAACGATGACCAAACGACTCCGGGCCCCAAGCGCCCTACTCTTGGCAGCGCTCTTCGCGGCCGCCGTCTTCGCGGTCGCTGCCGCCGCGCAGCCGATCACCGCCGAGCAACTGGAGCACGCCGCCTCCGACACTTCCTCCTGGCTGACCTACGGCCGCGACTACAGCGCCCAGCGCTACGTCGATCTCGACCAAATCACTCCCGCCAACGTCGATCGCCTGCACCCGGCTTGGGTCTTCGCCACCGGCGGCGACAACCGCGGACTGCAAGCGACGCCGCTGCATTTACAAGGGCGTGCTGTACGTCTCGGCCGACGACTCGCGCGTCTTCGCGCTCGACGCGCGCACCGGCGCCAAGCTGTGGAGCTACGATCCGGAAATCTCCGACGACGCCCAGCGCGTCTACTGCTGCGGCTCGATCAATCGCGGCGTCGCCCTGCTCGGCGACCTAGTCTACGTCGGCACGATGGACGCGCGGCTCGTCGCCCTGCGTCGCGACACCGGCGAAGTCGCCTGGGAGACCCAAGTCATCGACTGGCGCCAAGGCTATAGCATCACCGGCGCTCCGCTCGCGCTCAAAGACATGGTGCTCACCGGCGTCGCCGGCGGCGAGTTCGGCATCCGCGGCTTCGTCAAGGCTTTTGATGCGAAAACCGGCGCACCGCGCTGGACGGCCTACACCATTCCCGGTCCCGGCGAGCCCGGCAATGAGACCTGGCCCGGCGACACCTGGAAGAACGGCGGCGGCCCCACCTGGACCACCGGCGTCTACGACCCGGCGCTCAACCTCGTCTACTGGCAGACCGGCAACGCCGCGCCCTGGAACTGCGAGGTTCGCCCGGGCGACAACAAGTGGACCGCCTCCACCATCGCCATCAACGCCGACACCGGCAAGATCGAGTGGGGCTATCAATACACGCCCCACGACTGCTGGGACTACGACGCTGTCAGCACGCCCGTGTTGGCCGACGTCGACCTCGGCGACGGTCCCGTCAAGGCGCTGTTTCATCACGACAAGAACGGCTTCTTCTACGCGCTCGACCGCACCGACGGCAAGTTCCTCTACGCCGAGGGGATCGTCCCCGGCATCAATTGGACCCTGGGCCTCGACCCCCGGACCGGCCGCCCGAAAGTCAACCCCGACATGGTCGCCAAGTCCGGCGGCCCCGAAGTCGGCCCGATCATCCCCAGCCTCGAAGGCGCCATCGACTGGCAGCCGCTCTCGTTCAATCCCGAGCTCAACTACCTCTACTTCATGTCGAACCAGTGGGCGATGGGCTACAAGTACTGGGAGCGCGACAAGTTCGCGCCGCCGACCAACGGCGAGTGGTATCTCGGGGCCGACTACCAGCAGTATCTGACCAGCGACAACCCCGGCAACTTCGTCGCCTTCGACATCGTGAAGCGCAAGGTCGCGTGGCGTGCGGTGAGCCCCGCACCGTTTTGGGCCGGCGCCGTCTCCACCTCCACGGGCCTGGTCTTCACCGGCGACATGCGCGGCTATTTCATGGCTCTCGACGCGCGCACCGGCACTCTGCTGTGGCAATTTCAGACCGGCTCGGGCATCATCGGCAGCCCGATCACCTACGAGCTCGACGGCGTGCAATACATCGCAGTGCCCTCGGGCGGCGTCGGCGGCGACATGAGCTTTTATTACACCGAGCCCAAAGCCGGCAACATCTGGGTCTTTGCACTCGAAGGCGGACCCGCGCACGCCTCGCCGGCCTCAAACCTGGTCACGCTCAAAGGCGCTCTGCCGCGAGTCGGCGAGCCCGGCTACACCCTCGGAGGCCGCGTGCTGCCGGGCTACGGCTTCCCGGCCACCGAAGGCGGCAAGCCGATCGAAGGATCAGGCCCGCCGCAGCCGACCGCGTCGTCGTCGGCTCCGGCCGCGCAGCCGGCCGACGCGGACGCGCTGGCCCAAGGCGAACGCATCTATCGCGAGCGCTGCTTCGGCTGTCACAAAGCGAGCGGCGGCAGCGGCCCCAACCTGTTCCGCTCGAACCTGCCCGAAGCGGCGTTCTTCAACACGGTCAAGAACGGCCGCGCAGGGCACCGTAATGCCGTCGTTCGGCTCACTGCTCAGCGACGAGCAAATCCGCCAAGTGCAAGCCTTCGCAATGTCGCGCGACCGCCTCGACGACACCCGGCAACCAAATTCGATGCAGACCCCAACTTAGAAGCGAAACGTATCGCGCGCGCGGAACCCGGCTGATCCGAGCCGCGATGCTTGAGCTCGCGGGTGAACGACTACGGCCCCTTCGCGGCGATCCAGTCCCACAACTCGAGGCTGTGGCGAACGACTCGCTGCAATGTCGCGGTCGAGCAGAAAGCCGTCCGACGCGAGGCGGCGAGCGGCGGCTTCAGTGCGGTCCGCAAACGCATCCCGGCTCTCGAAGCGCTCCTCGATCGACACGCGCGGGTCACCCCTGGATTGGCGTTGTTCCTTCGTAAAGGCGAAGGGAATCGTCGAGCCGGAGTTGCCGGGGTTCTCGTCGGTGGCGGCTATGCGCGGGTTCAATCGATTCCAGCCGAAGTAGGTCGCCAACGGGACCTGCATCGCGGGCAAGCGCACTCCGCCGCGCTCGTTGCCGTCCTTGTCCAGGCGCGGCAGCAGCGCCGGGTACGCCGGCCCGACGATCTTGGGAGGCTGATAAGCGATGATCCCGCGCTCGCGATAGTCCGGCCCGAAATCGAGTCGCATCGCCTTGCGCTGATGACCGATCGGACTCACGCCAGGGATTCCAGGAAACTTCAGGTTTTCGAGCGGCGCCAAGTCGGCGACGCGGGGGTAGCGCGAATCAGGCGGCGGCGTCCCTTCGCTCACCCAAGCGTCGAGGGCGACCAGAAGCGCGCGGATCGCAGGCAGGTAGGAGTTGCTGTTCAACGGAAAGCGCAGGGCGGCGCGGCGCTCGGGCGGAACCGATCCCGTACCATGCTGCGTCCCGGCGAAGTAGTACAGCCGCGTGTTCTCCGCCAGCGGGCGCGTCGGCTTTGCCGTCGATGGCGGTGTGCAGCAGCGAAGCCGAGCGGTTGAGGTACTCGCTCGATGTGAGGGTGTAGAAGATCTTCGGGACGGCGTCTTGCGCGATTGCGCGGGCAAGAATCCCGTCTCGCTGCTTTGTCACCGGGTCTTCGTCGACCAGGTCGCGAAAAGGGAAGATCTCGACCGTATAGAACGGGTCTTGCCGAGTCGGTTGCGCAAAGCGATGCAGGAAGCTGCCGCGAGCCGCACCGGCGACGTGCGGCCAAAGGCCGCCGAAGACCCGCCGACCCTGCTCATCGGCGTTGAAGCCCTCGTACAGGAAGTCGCGCAGAAATCGTCCGCTCTGCGACTGCCCGAATCCGATGGCTTGCCGGACGCTGCCTCCCAGGTCGTTTCCTGGGCCGATGTCGGCCTTGGCGCCGAACTCGAGGAACGACACGAAATCGCGAATCGCCGCCGCGCCGAGGCCGGCGATATACGGATCTTGCGCCTTGTAGATGACTTCGTAGGTCTTACCGGGAGCGAATCCTCCGTCCACTGTCACGGTTTCGGGGTCGGTGAAACGCCACTGGTCGCGCGGAATCTCGCGGGCCGGCCCATCCATGTAGTCGCGGATGAGAAGGCGCGCGGCGGGGTCCGCGGGATCGATCGCGCGATAGGCCGTATGGTTCGAACCGGCGACCGAAAACGAAGGAACGGCCTCGGTCGTATTGAACTGCGAGCGCACCCAGCCGGAAACGCCCTTGGCGACCGGAGCGTGAAGCCGCAACACGCCTTCGCGCTCGAGCAGATCGGGCTGCCAACCGACCCAGACCAGGGTGTAGCCGCGCTCGAGCAGGAAGCCGTCCCCGAACTCTTCCCGCGTGCGTGGATCGGCGGACCGCTCGGCATAGTTCCAAGACAGCAGACTCTTCCCGCCGCGGTTCGCCGCCTCGAACAGGGCCGTGGCCGGCCGGCGGCCGGACTTGACGGGCCGCAGGATGTAGATGTCGGCGGAACACTCGACCAGGCCCTTGTCATTACGCGAGGCTAAGCCCAAGTCGGTGATGTTGCGGTTCGCCTCGACCTGCGGGTCGAATGCGAACCGGGCTCGCCCGACGATGCGCTCGTAGGCGCCGGCATCCGCGAACTTGGCGCCGTCCAGAACAGCCGAACGTTCTTGGATCTCGATCGATACGAGCTCAGCCCCGAGGGGCAGGGCGCTGAGCGTCGCCAGCAGAAGCAAGAAAGTTGTTCGCATGCGCCCGAGAGTATAGCCGTAAAGAGGAGAGAAAGCGCCGATCGGCGGTTTCCGGGGCCGGGACGGGAAAACCAACACTAGCCGCGCAGGCGAGC
>CAWFOP010000022.1:0-661240 GCA_963817465.1 uncultured Acidobacteriota bacterium
AGGCAGTCGGCGGTCATTCCTGTTCAACCTGATTAGCGAGCGATCGCGATGACGCGGGCCGGCGCGCCGTCGGCGTCGAGCAGCTTGAGCGGCAGCGCGCAGACGTCGATGCGCGGGGCGTCGATCGCTCCAAGATTGCACAAGTATTCGATCATCGGCACGCCGCGGCGCAGGATCACGTCGTGGCTGACGAACTCCTCGATGGGCGGGCGGGTTCCGCCGCCGAGCAAGTTGCGGATCGGGCGGTCTTGCGGGAAGTCGAAGCCGACGACGGCGGGATCGAGAGCAGCGATCCATTCGCAGGCTTCGCGGGTCAAGTAGGGGGCCTGGCGCCAGAAGTCGGGGCTGGAGAGGGAGAAGCGGCGGTCCCAGGCGGTTTTGAGCAATACGATGTCGCCGGATTTGGCGTGCCGGCCCGCCTCGGCGAGCAGCCGCGCCGAAATGGGCGAGTCGGCGGGCAGGCCGCTCAAGTCGAGCACGGCGGCTTCGCCTACCAGGCGGTCGAGGCGGAAGTCGGAGGTGGTGGGACCGTCGGGCAACATGTGGCGCGGCGCGTCGATGTGGGTGAAGCCGTGTACGGCGAGCCCGAAGCGGGTGATCTGGAAGTCGGCGCCGTCGTCGAACGAGGCCGCCAGAGTGCGTTCGACCTTCCAGCGGAAATGGTCTTCGATCGGGTAGGTGAGGTCGATGATGCGCGACATGGCTGAGTCCCAAAAGCATAGCGACCTTGACGCCGGCCGTCGCGAACGGAGATAAAGGCTAGCGGCATGGCATCGAAAGGCAGGGTTGCGATCATCACCGGCGGCGCGGCGGGCATTGGAAAGGCGTGCGCCGTGCGGTTTGCGCAGGAGGGCATGCGACTGGTGCTGGGAGATCTTTCGGGCGACGACGGCGCTCGGACACTCGAGACCCTGCGCGAGATGGGAGCGGAGGCCGCCTTCGAGGAAGGAACGATCGCCGACGAAGCCTTCTGCAAGCGACTGGCCGCCATCGCGATCGAGAGATGGGGGCGCATCGACGTGTTGGTGGCGAATGCGGCGAACCGAAACTTCTCGCGAATGATCGACGCGACCGAGCGCGAGTGGGACGAAATGCTGGCGGTGAATCTGAAGGGCACGGCGTTCTCGTGCCAGGCCGTGCTGCCTCAGATGATCGCCCAGAAGGCGGGGGCGATCGTGCTGATCTCGTCGGTGCACCATCAGGTCGGCCGCAAGGACATGCCGATCTACGACGTGACCAAGGCCGGGATCGTCTCGATGACGAAGAGCCTGGCGGTGGATCATGCGGCGGACGGCGTGCGCGTGAATGCGATCTGCCCGGGGCTGACGATCACGGACTTTCACATCCGCAAGGCGATTCGCGAAGGCCGCTCGGTGGAGGGGCTGAGAAAGACCAACATCGGGCCCCTGCGGCGACCGGCGGATCCGGCGGAAATCGCGGCCGCGGTCTACTTCATGGCGAGCGACGAGGCGTCGTTCATCACCGGGCAGGCGCTGATGGTGGACGGCGGGCTTTCGATCGGGTGAACTTGCTCCTCCGAGGTCATCGGAGATAATGCAGACTCCGGAGGAAATGCATGGATAACCAATCGACCGGCGATCGCAGCAGACGCGATTTCATCAGAGCAAGCGCCGCTGTGGGGGCCTTGACGGCCGCGCCGGCCTTTTTGTCGGGGGCCTCGGTCAACGACGTCATTCGCGTCGGGCTGGTCGGCTGCGGCGGCCGCGGCACCGGCGCCGCTTCGCAGGCGCTGTCCGCCGACGACAAGGCGGAGCTGTACGCTGTCGCCGACATTTCGCAAGATCAAATCGACAAGAGTTTGGCCGCGCTCTCGGAGGATCACTCCGCGAAGCTCAACGTCGAGAAGGATCGCCAGTACTTGGGTCTGGACGCCTATCAAAAGGTGATCGAGAGCGACGTGGACGTCGTGATCCTCGCGACGCCGCCGGGCTTCCGTCCGACGCACGTGCGTAAGGTGATCGAGACGGGACGTCACCTGTTTTGCGAGAAGCCGATTTCGGTGGACGCGCCGGGCGTGCGGTCGGTGCTCGAGTCGTCGAAGATGGCCGACGAGAAGGGTCTGACGATCGTGTCGGGTTTCTGCTGGCGCTACAGCAACTACATTCAGGAGACGTTCGAGCAGATCGAAAACGGCGCGATCGGCGACATCATCGCCTACTACGCCACCTATTACACGTCGCCGGTGAAGCCAATGCCGCCGGCCAGCGAGCGGCCGCCAGGAATGTCGGACGTCCAGTGGCAGTTGGCCAACTGGTACAACTTCGTGTGGAGCTGCGGGGATTCGATCGTCGAACAGGCGATTCACAGCGCGGACAAGATCGCGTGGGCGATGAACGATGTGCCGCCGGTGAGCTGCGTAGGCGTCGGCGGTCGGCAAGTTCCGGCCGAAGGCGGCAACATCTATGACCACTTCGAGGTGAACTACATCTACGAGAACGGCGTGCGCGCCTTCTTGGCGAATCGCCAGATGGAAGGCTGCCACAACGAAAACGCCGACTACATCCTCGGGACGAAGGGAACCTGCACCATCGGCAAAGGGCCGCTGCCCCGCATCGAAGGCGAGACGAACTGGACCTTCCGGGGTGAGAAATACAACATGTACCAGCGGGAACATGACGTCCTGTTTGCGGCGATCCGCCGCGGGACGCATATCAACAACGGCGAGCGCATGGCGAAGAGCACGATGCTGGGCATCATGGGCCGCATGGCCGCCTACACCGGCCAAGAGATCACCTGGGAGCAGGCGTTCAACTCCGAGGAGAAGCTGTTCCCCGACGAGCTGAGGTGGGACATGGATAAGCCGGTGAGGCCGATAGCGATTCCCGGTCGTACGCAGTTCGCCTAAACCGCAATGACTTGGACACGTCTCGCGGCTCTGATCGCCGCCGTCGCCCTGGCAGCTTGGGCGCTCGACAACTCGGCGCTGACAAAGAAGATTCACGACCGCATCGGCGACTCCGCGCCGACCGCCGATGCGATGGAAGCCTATCAGGTGACCGTACCCAATACGGACGTTTCATTCCGCATGGCGCCGATCCCCGGAGGCGAGTTCACGATGGGGACGCCGGAGGACGAGCCGGGGCGCACGGCGGCGGAAGGCCCGCAACATCAGGTTCGTGTCGATCCGTTCTGGATGATGACGACCGAGGTGACCTGGGACCTCTACAGGCTGTTCACGTTCTCGGACTTGGCGAAGGAAGGCGAGCATCCCGACGAGGTCGTGGACGCGGTCAGCCGTCCGACGGCGCCGTACGTCGAGATGAGCTTCGGCATGGGGATCGAAGGGTATCCGGCGATCAGCATGACGCAACACGCCGCGGAGAAGTTCACCGAATGGCTTAGCGCGAAGACCGGACAGTTTTACCGGCTGCCGACCGAGGCTGAGTGGGAGTACGCTTGCCGCGCCGGGACGACGACGGCGTACTCGTTCGGCGACGACCCGAAGGAGCTCGGCGAATACGCCTGGGATTGGGATAACAGCAACGCCAAGTACCAAAAGGTCGGCGAGAAGAAGCCGAATCCCTGGGGCCTCTACGACATGCACGGCAACGTCATGGAGTGGACGCTGGACCGCTACGACGCAAAGGGTTATCCGGCGGCGAACGGCGTGCTCGACAATCCCTGGAACAAGCCGACCGAACTGTACCCGCGCACCGTGCGAGGCGGCTCGTGGAACGACGACCCGGACAAGCTGCGCTGCGGCGCGCGCAAGGGTTCGAGCGCCGAGTGGAAGATGCAGGACCCGCAATTGCCGAAGAGCATCTGGTATCACACCGACGCGGTTTGGCTGGGCTTCCGCGCGGTGCGGCCGCGGGAAGTTCCTTCCGCCGAGCGAATGCACGAGTACTGGAATAGCGGGCGGGCCGCCGAATAGGCTACCTTTGACGCTCTAGTGCCGTCAGCCCAACTCGAGCGCCGACTCACCGTCTTCAATGCGACCACGATCAACATGGCCAACATGGTCGGGATCGGGCCGTTCATCGCGATCGCGCTGATTCTCAAGTCTTTAGGCGGACCGCAGGCCTATCTGGCATGGGTCACCGGGACAGTGATCGCAATGGCCGACGGGTTGGTAGTCGCCGAGCTCGGCGCGGCTCTGCCCGCCGCCGGCGGCACCTACGTCTTCCTGCGCGAGGGGTTCGGGCCGAAGCGCTGGGGCCGCATGCTGGCATTCCTTTTCGTCTGGCAGATTCTGTTCGCTGGGCCGCTGGAGATTGCGAGCGGCAATATTGGGCTCGTGCAGTACTTGCAGGTGTTCTGGCCCGACATGACGCCGCTCGAGATGAAGCTGCTGGCCGCGGGCATCTGCGCCTTCCTGATCTTTGCGCTCTACCGGCGCATCGGCGACATCGCGCGCATCATGGCGTGGCTGTGGGGCGTGATGCTGGTGACGACGGGCTGGGTGATCGTCACGGGAGTGCTGAATTTCGACGCTTCGCTGGCGTTCAATCTGCCGGCTGACGCTTGGCGGCTCGACTGGTCGTTCTTCCAAGGGCTCGGCGAAGGCTCGGCGCAGGTGCTGTACCTGTTCTTGGGCTATTACCAGGTCTGTTACTTGGGCGCGGAGGTGCGCGATCCGGGGCGGACGATTCCGCGCGCGGTCGTGTACTCGGTGTTGGCGGTCGCGGTGATCGACATCCTGATCTCGTTCTCGTTCATCGGCGTGGTGCCGTGGCAAGAGGCGATGGAGTCGCAGTTTTTGGGCGCGACGTTCGTCGAGCGGGTGTACGGCCAGTGGGCGGCGCAGGTGTTGGCCGGGCTGATCGTGGTGACGGCGTTCGCGTCGATCTTCGCGCTGCTGCTGGGGTATTCGCGAGTGCCGTATGCGGCGGCTCAGGACGGCATATTCTTCCGCTGGCTGGCGAAGCTGCACCCGACCAAGGACTTTCCGCACCGCTCGCTGCTGCTGATCGGAGCGGGTGCGATCGTCGCGAGCTTCTTGAGCCTGGAAGACGTGATCAAGGCTTTGATGGCGGCTCGGATTTTGATCCAGTTCATCGGGCATACGCTCGCGCTGTTCTTGATTCGAGCGAAGCGGCCTGACATCGAGCGGCCGTTCCGCATGCCGCTGTACCCGCTGCCCGCGCTGATCTCGATGGTCGGCTACATCTACGTGTTCATTGCGCTGGGGCCGTTGTTCATGGCTTTCGGCGCGGGGACGCTGGCGCTGGGCGCGGCGGTCTACCTGATCGCCGCGAAAACCCAACGGCAGTGGCCGTTTGACTCGACCCAAGCCGCGTGACGCGGATTGTGGGAAACTCGGCTGATATGTTGCGAATAGCTCTTCTGGTTCTATTGATGAGTGTCCCTTCCCTTGCTCAAATTCGTGTGATCGCGTTCGGTGCGCACCCGGACGACTGTGACATCAAGGCGTCCGGACTGGCGGCGAAATACGCCGCAGCCGGGCACAAGGTCAAGTTCGTCTCGGTGACCAACGGCGATGTCGGCCATCAGGAGATGAGCGGCGGCCCGTTGGCGCAGCGGCGGCGCGCGGAGGCCATGGAGTCGGCGCGGCGGTTGGGGATCGAGTACGAAGTGCTCGACAACCACGACGGCGAATTGACGCCGAACCTCGAGGTGCGCAAGCAGATCATTCGCCTGATTCGCGAGTGGAACGCCGACATCGTGCTGGCCCCGCGGCCGAACGATTATCACCCCGATCACCGCTACACGGGCGTGCTGGTGCAGGATGCTTCGTATATGGTGACGGTGCCGTTCCTGCTGACCGACACGCCGGCGATTAGAAAGAATCCGTTGTTTCTTTACTACTCGGACCGCTTTGAGCTCCCGTCGCCGTTTCGGCCCGATATCGTCGTCTCGATCGACGACGTGATCGAGAAGAAGTACCGCGCGCTCGACGCCCATGTTTCGCAGTTCTACGAGTGGCTGGCCTGGCACGAGGGCGTGCTCGATCAGGTGCCGAAGGACCCGGCGGAGCGGTTCGAGTGGTTGAAGAAGAATCGGAAGCAGACGATTTCAGATGAGTGGCGCGAGGCCGCGCGCAAGCGGTATGGGGCGGCCGCCGACAAGATTCAGGCGGCGGAGGCCTTTCAGATCACCGAGTACGGCCTCCAGCCAAGCGAAGAACGACTGCGCGAGCTCATTCCGTTCTTCCCGAAGTAGCCGCGTTCTTCTAAGAGCGGCGCGGTGCTACGATTCGGGCGCGAAGGAGGTTCGATGCAGGTTCGAACGTTCGCGCTCCGAGGCGGCGCGCTGGCGCTGTTCATACTGGCCGCGGTTTATGCGCAGAGGGATGCGCTGCGGCCGGAGCTCGCGGCCTCGCTTACGGTCGTCGTCAAGGACGGGGCGAGCGGCGCGGTTGTTCCCGCGCGGGTTTACCTGTTCAAGGGCGACCGGCCGTTTCGGCTGAGCCCGGCGGACGCGATGCTGCCGTTGCGGCCGGACCTGTTCTACCGCGAGCGGCTGTGGCGCAGGTCGGGCGACGCGAAGACGCTCGAAGTCACGGTGCGGGACTATTCGCACTACATCCTGCTGGACGGCGACGCGACTTTTGATCTGCCGGCGGCGGACGATTATCGACTCGAGGTCTACCGCGGACTTTTCTCGAAGCCGCAGAAGATCGAGTTCAAGCTCGCGGCCGAGGAGCGCCGCCGCCTGGAAGTGACGCTCGAACCGGTTGCTGCGGAGTCGCGCGGCGAGTGGCTGTCGGCCGACGACCACATCCACCTGATGCGCGCGCCGGAGGACGACCCGATATTTCTGCGTTGGATCGCCGCCGAAGATCTATCGGTTGCGAACTTCCTCGAGTTGCAGCGGCAGCAGCATGCGGCCGTGCAATACGCCTACGGGGAACAGGGCGAGGCGAAGGGCGCCGGGTCGTCGATTCGGCCGGGGCATGAGTCGCGGAGCCGCTTCTACGGTCATGTGCTTATTCCTCGGGCCGCGCGAGATGATTCGTCCGCTAAGCATCGGGCTGGAGTACGCAAATTCGCCGGAAGCCTACCCGTACCCGAACGTGTTGTTCGGGCAGGGGCGCCGCTCGGGCGCTCTGGTCGGGTTTGCGCATTTTTACGGCAGCCAGCCGAATTCGACGCTGCTGTTGAATCTGGCTCACGATTCGATCGATTTCGTCGAGCTGTTTCAGTTCGGCGTCCTGCACATCGAGGAGTGGTATGAGTTGCTCAATTCCGGGTTTCACGTGGTCGGACTGGCGGGCAGCGACTTTCCGGCGAACATCAGCCGTTACGAATCGTGGCCGTTGGGGATTCCACTGCTGGGGCCGGAGCGGGCCCTAGTGCGGGCGGCGGCGGGAGAGTCGGCGTATGAATCTTGGGCGGAGGGCGTTCGCCGGGGAGCCGTGCTGCTGACGAACGGCCCGCTGCTCGAGTTCGCCGCTGACGGCAAGGGCATGGGCGAAGTCGTCGATTGGGAAGGAGACTCGCGACGCGTGAAGGGGAGCGCCAAAGTCACGTTCCACCGGCCGATCGAGAAGCTCGAGATCGTTCGCAACGGCGAGGTCATCGCGAGTCAAGCGGGTGACGGAAAGCGCACGACGCTGACTCTGGAGTTCGACGCGCAGCTCGACTCGAGCGCCTGGCTGGCCGCGCGCGCGACGGCCGAGTCGGTGGAGGGCGAGCCCACGATTCAAGCCCACACGAATCCCATCTACTTCTTGAAGGGCGGGGCCCCAGTCAGACTGGAGAGCGCACGGGCGGCGCTCCGCGCGAGGTGGGCGAAGGAGGTCGAATACTATCGCGGCGGCGAGTTGATCTTTCCTTCCGACGAAACCCGTTCGGCTTTTCAGTCGCTGGTGGGCGAGACCAGCCGGGCGTTAGCCGAGTAGGCGCATGTCTTTTTGAAGGGCGCCCGGGCCCGGTGGGGCGGATAGCGATGCGCCGGTCAGCGGTTGGGCGGCGTCGGCGCGGCTTGGAGTCGTTCAAGCGCTTGCTCGAAAAGCTCGGTCATGCGGCGGCGAGCTTGTTGGTTGGGATAGGCCCCGCGATCGGCATAGAGAGTCTTTTGGGCCTGGAGGCGGTTCCGCAGCTCGGCCGCCGTCGATTCGTTCCAAATCGGTTGATCGCCGACCAGGACCCGAACAGCCCCGGTGTGGGCCACTTCTTGTTGACCGATGGCGTCGATCGGTCCGCCTCGGCCTCGGGCGGCGATCCAGCCGCTGTGATCCACGCGAATAGTCTGGCGGATGAGGATGCGGTTCGCGCCGCCGGCGTCTTGCACTGTTTGGCTGGAGGCGCGAACCTCGCCGTTCCAGACGAGCTCCAGGGAGGCGAGGCGGCGGGGCGAGGCGAGTTGCGCCTCGACAGCGATCGCGCCGCCGCCTGCGGGTAGGCGTATCGTGGCGCCGGGGCTTTCGTTATGTACCGAAAGCAGCACGACCGGTCCGCTGGTCACGAAGCTGTCCCCCGCGGCGATAGCGGCATGCCAAGCTTGCGAGTTGGAGCCCTGACTCGAGCGGACATACGTTCTCATGCCGCCAAGGAAGGGCTGCCAGGGGTCACGGTAGGGATTGTTGGGAAGGTCGGTTCCGCCGACGGGCGGCAGGACAAGTCCCAGGTTCATAAGGCGATACCAGTCATCGAGCTCCCAGAGGTGAGTGTTGCCGATTTCCCAGAAGTCGACTCTCTCAAGCAGGGCGTCGGCGACGGCCGTCGGGCTGTCGCCGAGCGTCCCGCCGTGGGCGGGACCGACGAGCGCGCCGGCGGCGCGCGCCTGATCGAATATGTCGGTGAAGGCGGGCCAGTTGTCGGGCGCGTCGGGAACGCCGGCCATGATGGGCTGGATCACATCGCGCAAGCCAAACAGCAGGTTGTGTCCTTGGAGGCGGTCGCGGTATTCCTCACCGGCAATGATGGCGGCGTCTCCTCGCGAGTGTTCTCCGGCGCGGCCGTAGGCGTATTGCTCGGCCCAGACGCCGGGGACCATGCCCCCCTTCAAGACCATGAATTCGGCCAAAGAGAGGTCGTCGCCGGCCATCATGTCGAACCAGTCGCGGTCCGCCTCGGGGGACGGGCGGTCGTAGTGCAGGTGCGTGTCAGCCGAGCGCCAGCCGTCTCCGCGGAGGCTGATGCCAGCGCTGGAGGCAGACTTCGACTTGCAGGGGATCGCCCGTCACCGGTGTTTCAACGGTAACGGGCCGAAAGTCGAAGCCCTTCGCAACACGTACCACGATCGACTTGGCGCCCGGCGCCAGCGGGACTTCGACGACGCCGGTCCCACGCGCATACGTCACGATGTAGGTTTGACGTTTCGAGACGTGGACAGAGGCGAAACGCAGCCCATGAGGCCCAATCCAGCGGGGCTCGACCTCTTCGCCGTCGGATGCGATGCTGAAACGCGCGGCCGTTCGTTCGCCCGTTTCGCAGTCACGAATCTCGAGAAGGAGTCGCGGACTCCATGAGCCGTCCTGCCGGGTCTGCGACCAAGCGCTCCACGTGAGGAGGACGAACGCGAAGAGGAGAGCAGTGCGGGTGGCGGCGCGCATCGACCGGTTGAAAGGATAGCGGAGGATCGCGCTTTTGAGGAAGCGAGGCGCCCTCGCCGCTTCGGTGCATTGCTCGCCCGCTGCAATATGCGGCGCCGCGACGATGGAATTTCGGTAGACTCTGGCTTCACCATGCGATTTGTAATCTTCGCCTTCGCGGCGCTGCTTGCTGCTTGCGGCGGCGGTCCCGCCGAGTCCGTGCGGCGCGCGCCCGAATCCGGCTATACCGGCTGGGAAGCCTACCTCGGCGGACCGGGAACCCAGCAATATTCGCGGCTCGACCAAATCAATCGTGAGAACGTCGACAAGCTCGAGGTCGCCTGGACGTACGACACGGGCGATGTCTTCGAGGGATCGGAGATGCAGTGCAATCCGATCATGGTGGACGGCATGCTCTATGCCACCAGTCCCAAGCTGCGAGTATTCGCTCTCGATGCCGCGACGGGCAAGGAAATATGGTCGTTCCAGCCGACGATCGACGGCGAGGCGCCGCGCAGCAAGTTCCGCAATCGCGGGCTGATGCACTGGCAAGACGGAAACGATTCGCGGGTGTACGTCGCGATGAAGCACCTGCTGTTCGCAATCGATGCCAAGACCGGCAAGCCGGTCGAGGAATTCGGCGACAAAGGGACGGTCGACCTGCGTCAGGGCTTCGACCGGCCGCTCGACACGCTGGGCAGCATCGGGTTGACGACGCCGGGCGTGGTGTCCGGCGATCTTCTGATCTTGGGCAGCATCACGAGCGAGGGGTTGCCCAGCGCGCCGGGCGACATCCGCGCTTTCAACGCCCGCACGGGAGAGTTAGCGTGGTCGTTTCACACGATTCCCCATCCGGGCGAGACCGGCTATGAGACTTGGCCTCCGGATGCTTGGAAGATCTCGGGCGGGGCGAACAACTGGCCGGGCATGGCGTTGGACGAGGAGCGCGGGCTGGTTTACGCCAATACCGGGTCGGCGGCGTTCGACTTTTACGGAAGCAATCGCCATGGGGACAACGTGTACGCCGACTCGATGCTATGCCTGCGGGCGGCGACGGGCGAGTTGGTGTGGAATTTCCAATTCGTGAAGCACGACGTGTGGGACCGCGACTCGCCGGCGCCGCCGACTTTGGTGACGGTCGAGCGCGACGGAAAACTCGTCGACGCGGTGGCGCAGGCCTCGAAGTCCGGCTTTGTGTGGGTGTTCGATCGCGAGACGGGCGAGTCGCTGTTTCCTTTGAACGAGGTCGATGCGGAGCAGTCGGACGTTCCCGGAGAACAGCTCGCCGCCAAGCAGACGCTGCCCGCCGCGCCGCCGCCCTTCGCTCGCCAGCAGGTCACCGAAGACTTGCTGACCGGCCGCACGCCCGAAGCGCATCGCGCGGTGCTGGAGCGCTTTCGCAAGCTGCGCAGCGGACCGCAGTTCACGCCTCCCAGCCGCGAGGGGACGATCATCTTCCCCGGCTTCGACGGCGGCGCCGAGTGGGGCGGGCAGGCTTTCGATCCCGAGACGGGCCTGCTTTACGTGAACTCGAACGAGATGGCGTGGGTCTTGCGGCTCGTCGAGCGCCGGACCGGCCGCGGCGCGCTGACGGGCAAGCGGCTGTATGCGAGCAACTGCGCCGCCTGCCACCAAGACGATCTCAGCGGCACGCCGCCTGAGTTCCCCGCGCTCACGAACATCGCCGACAAGAGCTCGCGTGAAGCCGTGACGAAGATAATTTCACAAGGCGGCGGCCGCATGCCCGGCTTCGCGCATCTGGGCGACAAGGCGGTGGAAGCGATCGTCAGCTTTCTGATGAGCGGCAAGGAAGAGCGCGTCGAGGCGGCGCCGCCGGATTCACCCTACGAGCTGGCGTTCACTCATGACGGCTACAACAAGTTCCTCGACCCGGACGGCTATCCGGCGATCGCGCCGCCTTGGGGGACGCTGAACGCGATCGACCTCGACAAGGGCGAAATCGCCTGGAAGATTCCCTTCGGCGAGTACCCCGAATTGGCGGCCCAGGGGATGGCGCCGACCGGAACGGAGAACTATGGCGGCCCCGCTGTGACGGCGGGCGGGTTGCTGTTCATCGGAGCGACGAACCACGACCGCAAGTTCCATGCCTACGACAAGCTGACGGGCAAGCTGCTTTGGGAGACCACGCTGCCGGCGGCCGGCAATGCGACGCCCGCGGTTTACCAAGCGGGCGGCCGGGAGTTTGTCGTGATTGGAGCGGGGGGCGGCAAGAGCGGCGCGCCGTCCGGCGGCGGCTACGTCGCCTTCGCTTTGCCCGTGGCGATCGAATAGACCGGCGAGCGATGCGCGGCGGATGTTGACTCGCGCACGACCAGCTCAGGCTCGATGAGGATCTCTTCGTCCGGCGCGAGTCCCGAATCGCCTTCCGGGGCCAGGGCGTCGTAGATGAGGCGTCCGATCCTCTTGCGCGGAATGTTGACGGTCGTCAATGACGGATAGATGAATTCGGCGAGGGCGATGTTGTCGAATCCGGTGACCGAGACGTCGTGCGGCACGCGCAGCCCGCGGTCGCGCAGCTCCCGCAGGGCGCCGATGGCCATGTAGTCGTTGATGCAGAGAACGGCGGTCGGATTGAAGCCGGATTCGAGCAGGCGATTGACGCCTTGGCGACCGCCGCCGGGCCCGTCTTCGGCGGTGGTCGTTTCGTATTCGACGTCCGGATATTTTTCAACGGTCTTGACGAACGAGCGGCTACGCTCCTGTAGGGGGCTCAGGCGCGAATGGTGCCCCACGAAGGCCATCCGGCGGTGGCCCAGCGAGTAAAGGTATTCGACGGTCCGCTGGATCGCCTTTTCATAGCGCACGCGAATCTGCACGCCGGGCCGCGTAGGATTCTTGAAGTCGTAGAAGACGACCGGGCGGTCCCAGTTCTGCAGGAGTCGGAGCGCCTCCTCGCTGTTCTCCGAGACGACGAGCGCGAGACCCGCCAGCGGTCGTGACTTCATCGAGCGGACCGCGGCGAGGAGGCGGTTGGGCCGGTAGCCGGTGTTCTCGTAGACGATTTCGAAGCCGTGTTCGACCGCCTTGGACTCGACGGCTTGGAGAATGTCGAGGAAGAACGGGTTCTCGATGTTGGAGACGACGATGCCGAGTGTGCGGCTGCGGCCTCCGGCAAGACTCTGCGCATGCCGGTTGGGATGATAGTCGAGCTCTTTCGCGGCGGCGAGCACGCGATCGCGCGTGGATTCGCGCACAACCGCGGCGTTGTTCATGACGCGGGAGACGGTTGCGGTGGACACGCCGGCGCGTTCGGCGACCTGTTCGAGAGTCGTTGACAAGACGAGGATGAATCGATCCCGGTTCAAGTATATACGAGCCGCAAAACCAAGTTCGGTCGCGTAGTTCCGGGCGATCGGAGGCCGGCAACGCTATAATCCCTGCCAACTCGGAGCGCTTTTATGTCACGTAACTCTTCTGATTCGGTCACCCGGTTTCGCCGATTAGCGACCCTCGCCGCGCTGCTCGCCGCGGTCATGTCGGCCGCGCCGGTCGACTTCTTCCCTCAGCCGGGAGATCGCTGGGAGCGCGCGACCGCGGCCGACGAAGGGATGGATGCGGCGCTGCTGCGGGAGGCGATCTCCTTCGCCGAGCAAAACGAATCGAAAGCGCCGCGCGATCTGGCGTTGGCGCATGAGTTGAGCTTTGGTCGCGAGCCGGTGGGCCAGGCGCTGGGGCCGTTCCGCGAGCGCGGCGACGTGAGCGGCGTGATCGTGCGCCACGGGCGGATCGTGGCCGAGTGGGGCGATCCTCATCGCGTCGACATGACATTCAGCGTGTCGAAAAGCTTCCTCTCCACGGTCGTCGGGTTGGCTGTGGATCGCGGCATGATCGCCGACGTCAACGACCCGGTGAGAACGTACATGCCGACCGACGATTTCGACTCGGAGCACAACCGCGAGATCACCTGGGATCAGATGTTGCGCCAAACCAGCGACTGGGAGGGAGAACTGTGGGGCAAGCCGGACTGGGCCGACCGTCCGCCGACCGACAAGGATCCCAACGAGTGGCCGACGCCCGAGCGCCATAAGCCCGGCGCCGCGTGGGAGTACAACGACGTGCGCGTGAACCTGCTGGCCCTCGCGGCGCTCCACGTCTGGCGGCGCCCGTTGCCGCAGGTGCTCAAGGAGTACGTGATGGACCCGATCGGTGCGTCTAACACGTGGCGCTGGCTGGGGTACGAGAACTCTTGGATCACGTTGGACGGGTTGAAGATGCAGTCGGTCAGCGGCGGCGGCCACTGGGGCGGCGGCATGATGTTGAGCGCGCTCGACCAGGCTCGCTTCGGCTATTTCACGATGCATCGCGGCCTGTGGAACGGCAAACGGCTGCTCTCCGACCGTTGGTTCGAGATGGCGCGGACGCCGACTCCCGTGCGCCCCGGGTACGGCTTCATGAACTACTTCCTCAACACCGGCCGAGAGGCGATGCCGAGCGCGCCGGAGACGGCTTACGCGCACCGCGGCGCCGGTACGAATTTGATCTACGTGGACGAAGAAAACGACGTCGTCGCGGTCGCGCGCTGGATCGAAGGCGGCGCCGTTGATGGTTTCGTCAAGCGCGTGCTGGCCGCGATCGACAAGTAGAGCCGGCGTCAGCCCTTGTTCATCATCGGGAGCAGCTCCGTGAAGATCGTGACGATGACGGGGCCGACGGTGACGACGAACAAGGACGGCAGGATGCAGAAGAAGATCGGGAAGACGAGCTTGATGCCGATCTTGGCGGCTCTCTCTTCGGCGCGCTGACGCGCCGTGGTGCGCATGAATTCGGCGTGCGTCCGCAGAGTCTGCGCGATGCTGGTTCCGAAACGATCGGCTTGGATCAGGGTGCTGACGAGCTTCTTGAGGTCGTCGACGCCGGCGCGCTCGCCCAGGTTGCGCAGGGCGTCGGCGCGGCGCTTGCCGTGGCGCATCTCGAGATTGGTCACGGCGAATTCCTGACTCAGAGCCGGATAGCCTTGTTGCAGCTCGCGGCTGACTTGAGTGATCGCCTGGTCGAGCCCGAGTCCGGATTCGACGCATACGACCAGCAGGTCGAGAGCGTTGGGCAGGGCGCGCGCGATTTGACGCCGCCGGCGCTTTACAAGATGATTGAGCGCCTCGGTCGAACCCATGTAGCCGAGTCCCGCCGAGAGCACGACCAACAGCAGCAGCGAGTCGGAGCCGACGCCGGTCTGGACGGAAACGAGCCACACGGTCAATGGCAACAAGGCTGTGGCGAGAAGCTTGACTCCCAAGAAGACCTTGAATGCGGTCGGCGAACGGAAGCCGGCGGCGTGAAGGCGCTTCTGAATCATCGACAAGTCGGCCGGGGAGGCCGGCACGAGCTCGCCGATCTTCATCAGGGCGTCGCGAAACGCCAGGCTGGGGTGTTTCGACTGCGCTTGGCGCCCCTCGCCCACCAGACGTTCCACGACCGCCTGGGGACTGACCCAGAACCTCATGCCCAGCAGGTAGAGGACCGAGGTCACGAACACGAACATCAACAGGGACAGCAGCAAGACCACGGTTAGACCTCGATTTTCTTAGACTTCGATTTTGACGATGCGGCTCATGATGAAGTAGCCGATGAGGACGAGCCCAGCCGCGCCGCCCGCCATCCAGCGGCCGATTTCTTCCCTGACGAAAAACATCATGTGGGGCCGATTGACGAAGTAGAGCATGGAGGCGACCACCAGCGGAATCATCGTCAGCACGACGCTGGACATGCGGCCCTGGGCGGAAATGGTGCGGATCTCGCCGCGTAACTTGAAGCGCTCGCGAATCAGCTCGGCGAGCTTTTCCAGGATCTCGCCCAAATTGCCGCCGGTACGCTTTTGCAGGATGACGGCGGCGACAAAGAAGCGCACGTCCATCATGGGCATGCGCGTCCCCAGCTTCTCGAGAGCGACTTCCATGGGCAAGCCGAGGTTTTGCTCCTCGAAGACCGCGCGGAATTCGAGTGACAGCGGCGGGTCGAACTCCTTGCGCAACATGTCGAGCGAAACCGAGAACGCATGCCCGGCGCGCATCGCGCGGGCGATGAATTGGAGCGCGTCGGGGAACTGGGCCTCGAACGCGCGAATGCGCTTTTTGCGCCGCCGGCGCAAGTAGAGAAACGGAGCCGCCGCCGCCAGCGCGCCGAACAAGAACGCCAGATCACGGATCTCGGGGAGAATGCCGTACCAGGCTACGTTGAAGACCGCCAAGGCGCTGACCAGAGAAAGGACGACGACTTGACCGGGCGCCCAATTCACCCCGGCCTGCTCGATGGCGCGCTGCAACTTGGCGTCGAGATTCAGCCACGCGAGCGCCTTTTGACCGAGCGACTTGGGCTTGCCGTCATCGCCTGCGAACAAGCGCGCCGCCTTGCCGCCGGCGGCGACAGGCGCGACGACCGCGCCCGTGAGCCGCTGGTGCACCTGCGCGGAGTCGCGGGACAAGAAATAGCGCGAGACGCCCCACCAGGCCGCCCCGGTCAGCGCCAAAGTCACGAAGAAGATGAGGCCAAGAAGTCCCATATTTGATCCAATGAGGTTTATTCCACTTCGACGATGGACTCGAAGATTTCGCCGGACAGCCGCACGCCGTAGGCGATCATCTGTTCGTAGAAGCGCGGACGGATCCCCGTCGCGGCGAAGCGGCCCAGGACGCGGCCTTCGGGCGAGATCCCGCGTTTTTCGAATACGAACAAGTCCTGCAGGGTGACCGTGTCGCCTTCCATGTTTCCGACCTCGGTGATCGAAATGACCTTGCGCGTGCCGTCGCTGAGTCGGGCCGTCTGGACGATGACGTCGACGGCGGAAGAGACTTGTTGACGAATCGAAGTGAGGCTGAGGTTGGAGTTCGCCATCGTCACCATGACTTCGAGGCGCGTGATGACGTCGCGCGGCGTATTCGCATGCACGGTGGTCATCGAGCCGTCGTGTCCGGTGTTCATCGCCTGGAGCATGTCGAGCGCTTCTTCGCCGCGACACTCGCCGACGACGATGCGGTCGGGCCGCATGCGCAGAGCGTTGATGAGCAGCTCGCGCTGGCGGATGGCGCCGCCGCCTTCGATGTTTGGCGGCCGCGTTTCCAGGCGCGCGACGTGAGGTTGCTTGAGCTGCAGCTCGGCTGCGTCTTCGATGGTCACGATGCGCTCCTTGGGGCTGATGAACGCCGACAACCCGTTGAGCAAGGTAGTCTTGCCCGAGCCGGTGCCGCCCGCGACAACCACGTTCAGACGCGTGCGCACGCAGGCCTCGAGCAATTCGAGCATCGGGCCGGTCATCGACTGCTTCTCGACCAGGTCGGCCGGCATCAGCTTGTCGGTCGCAAATCGGCGAATCGACACCAGCGGACCGTCGACTGCGAGCGGCGGGATGATCGCGTTGACGCGCGAGCCGTCCGGCAGGCGCGCGTCGACCATCGGAGAGGACTCATCGACGCGCCGCCCGACTTGCGAGACGATCTTGTCGATGATGCGCATCAGATGGCCGTCGTCCTTGAAGGCGACGCCGGTGAGCTCGAGCTTGCCTCGTCGCTCCACATACACCTGGTTGTGGCCGTTGACGAGGATGTCGGAGACGGTCGGATCCTGCAGCAGCGGCTCGAGGGGACCGAGGCCGAAGACTTCGTCGAGCACTTCGGCGACGACTTGGTCGCGCTCGATCGAGCTGAGCAAGGTCTGCTCCCCGTCGATCAGTTGATTGAGCGCGCCGCGAACCTGCTCGCGGAGGGTGTCGCTTTCGATCGTGGCTAACGCGTCGAGGTTGATCTTGTCGAGCAGCTTGCGGTGCAGCGTGAACTTGAGATCTTGGTGGCGCGCGCCGAGCGCGTTATTTCGCTTCGCGAGCGGATTCGATCCCACAGCGGGTCGGGCGGTCGAGCGAGACAGTTCGAAATCCGTGACGGCCATCAATTCTCCTTTCGAGAGAACTTATCGGCCGCGAGCGCGCGAACTACAGCCCTTCGACGCGAAAGGCCGCTAGGCCCGGCCCCAGAGCTGCTTGAGCGTTCCGAATGCGCCCTTGTCGGACGACTTGCCGGCCGCGCTATAGGGCTGGACGAAGCGCGAGACGCTCTTGCCGAGGTCGGAGCTTTCGGCGACCGGGACGCCTTCGCGGTGGGCCTTATCGACCGCGGCCGGATCGCTCGGGAACGTCCAATGAACCGAAGCGCGAAAGACCTTTTCGAGTTCCTCGACGCTGAGGTCGGAGCGGCGGTCGAGGCAGTTGACGAGCACATTGATCTGGTCGCGGCGTTGCCCCATCTCCTCGAGCCAGGGGATCGTCTGCCGCATCAAGTACAACGCCGCCATGTCGGTCGAGCAGACCAAATTGACGGCGTCGGCGGCGTTGACGACCGTCATGCCGATCGTGTCGAAGACCGACGACGAGTCGATGACGACGTGGTCGTAGAGGCCGCGGGCGAAATCGAGCAACTCTTGCACCGGGAATGCTTCCATCAAGGCCGGCTCGGGCCGCTCGGGCGCGGCCAGGATGTCGACGTCGTGGCGCGAAGAAACGAGCGACTTCCAAAGCGCTTCGTCGAGTTGGGAGGCATGGCGCAGCGCATCGAGGACGCTGTACTGGCTCTTGATCCGCAGCAGGAAGCCGACGACGCCGGTCCCCAGGTTCAAGTCGGCGAGCAGAACCTTGCCGGCGCCGAGCCGCGCCAACTGAAACGCGGTCGAGCAGGCCAGCGTGGTGGCGCCGGCGCCTCCTTTGACCGGCGCGAACACGTGCACCTTGCCGCGCCGGACCGACTCGACCCGCTGCTCGCCGCCCCGGCGGCCGAGCATGCGCTTGACGGCCTGCCGCACGTCGGAAGGCGGAAACGGGCTGGCCAGGAACTCCGCGGCGCCCAGTCGGAGACACTGCAAGATGGCCTCGGGATCGTTCGTGCGCCCCAGGCCCGTGGCCGAAACTTCCGGCGTCCTCTCGCCCAGAACGCCCAACAGCGTCAGCGCCTTTTCCCGGCTGCTGCCGACATCGAGGAACACCGCGCCGAAGCGCTGGGATCGTACAAGCTCCTCGAGCGCGTCGGGGCCTGGATAATCATCGATCTCGGCGACTACGGAAAGATCCGGAGTCGCCGCCGCCGCGGCGCGAAAGGCCCGGGCCAGTACCGCGTCCGGGCAAATCAGCAGAGCCGGCAAGTTAGTCGTGGTCGCCGGGACCGCCATTGTAGTCGCTCTCCTTTTCGCCGCGCCTTACGCCAGGCGATGCGCGCCCCTCAGAGTCGCTCGCCCTAGTTCGAGCCTTCCGTTGCTTCAAAGGTTTGCCTCGATCGCTTGTCCCCCCGAATCGTCTCGATTTCCACCGTGGGAGGCGGGGGCGGCTCGAGCGGCGCATGAACGACCGGACGCGGCGCCGGATTGGACACGTTGACCGTCTTCTTTACGCCGTAAAGCTCGTCTTCGCGGACGCCCGTCGTGTCGGCGATCTCGTCGTCGTTGGAGTTGCGCAACACGAGTTGGATCTTGCCTTGGCTCTGCGCCAGGGTCACCATCTCGGCTTGCTCGGGCGTGAGCAGCAAGGTGACGACCGGAACCCGTTGCGGCCGACCCGACGCGTCGGGGGTCAGGTTCTCTCCCGCCGACAACACGCGCACGTTTCCCAGGATGGTCTTGGTTCGGCGCTCACCCGACTTGTCGGAACGCGGCGCGCCCGTGATCAACAGATCCACGCGCGCTTCGGGCATGACGAAGCCCGCGACGCCGTTGATATCGTCCACGCGCACCGACATCGCGCGCATTCCCTCGGGCACTTTGGTCGCCAGCCCTACGCCGGAGCCGCGCTCGGCAAGGCGGCGCTGGAGAATCGGCTCGCTGGCCAGAATCCTGCTGAGCGGAACGCGACCGATGACGTCCTCGATATTGGTGAACGCGCCGGCGGGAAGATTGGCGGTCGGCCACGGCTCCAGCTTCAGATCCTTGGCCGCCACCGTCGAACCGATCTCGAGGTCCTTGACCGCCAGCACGACTTCGCTGGTGGGCGTCGCCGCCGCAGAGGGTCCGCCGCGCAGGGCGACCTGATAGAAAACGCCGGTGACGGCGAGCGCCATTCCAGCGGAAACTGCGAGGGCGACTACGATTCTGGAGTTCATCGAAACCCTTATCGGCGCGATAGGCGCCTTCTGTTAGAAATTGAAATCAAGGAGGGCGGCCGGAGGCCCGACTCGCCAAATGCGTCGCCGGGCCACCGCTTCCGGCGGCGGCCTCGGCGATCGCCGTTAGCTCGCGGCCTGCTCCAGCTTGGAAGCAAGCCTTTCAAAGATGGTTCGCAGGCTCGCCGACAGATCCGGAACGAACAGCCCGGACGCGACGGCGACCAGGCCGGCGAGCAGAGCGTACTCCACCAAGTCCTGTCCGCTGCTATTCAGCCAGCACGTCCACAACAGCCGTTGTAGTTTCAGCATTTGGCGCGACTCCATTGAAGAATCGAAGCCCGGCGACGCCTTGTCCAGGAGCCGCCGGGCGAACGGATGCGAACGAACCGGCGCCTAGGAGGCCGCCAAGTTCAGCACGCTCCCCATGCGTGTGAAGATCGTGCTGATCGAAGAGCTGATGCCCGGCAGCAGAGCGCCCGCCGCCACGGCGACGAAGCCCGCCAACAAGGCGTATTCCACCAGGTCCTGGCCTTGTTCGTCGTCGATGATCTGACGCACGCGGATCAGGATCTTGTTCATTTCAGTAAGCATTGATCGGATTCCTCCTTCCTCGATTTGTGTGTTGAACCAAACATGGTCGGCTGGGCCCACTTCCGCGGTCTTGCGTACCCGCGATTTGTCGGCCGCCGAGCCTCTCCAACACACATATCGGCAGGGCGCCGCCGCGCTTGCAGTATTTTTGAGGAAGGCGGGCGCTTTTTCGACGGCGGAGAGCGCCTAGCCGAGCGCTTCGAGGGCGGCTTGCAGCTCGTTGCGGGCATGCAAATCGCCCGTGCGCTGCGACGCTTCGACGCCCTTTTGGTAAGCTTCGCGCGCCGGCTCGGTCTGACCGCTGCGTTCGTAGGCCTTGCCCAGGTGGTAGTAGGCGGCCTGGTAGTCGGGATTGATGGCCAGGATGCCGTCGAAGGTTTCGATCGCCTCGGCGAACCGCGCGGCCTTGAGGTACTCTTGGGCCAGCCCGTAACGCACGAAGCAATCCTCGGGCGAGGCTTCGATGAACTGTTTGAGAGCTTCGATGCGATCCATCGCGAGTCGACTACTATAACAAGCGGCCCCGCAGGCGACCGTAGCTCGAATCGTGGCGTGCCCGTACTTCATTCCCTCCGAATCGCTCGGCTGGCGCGACTGGCCGGGTCGCATGCGCCCGCCGTTGGGCGAATACTACGCCGGCTGCTGCGCGGCGGGCCGGAGTCGGTCGGACGAGCTGCCGCTGGAGGCTTGCAACCAAGGCTATCCGCAGAGCTGCTCGAGGTTTCCGACCGGCGGACCCCACGCAGTGCGGTTCGCGGTGGCGTCACGAAGCGAACAGACGCTGCGTGTGAGGTGGTCGCTCGAAAGGGACCACCGTCCGCTCGAGTGGGGCGAAGTCTCCTGGACCGCCGCCGGTTTAGCGGGTCTGAGTCAGCGGGCCGGCCAAGCGCTGAGAAAACAGCTGGAGGCCTACGTAGCAAGCTACTTGAGGCTCCGCGCGGGCGGTTGACACCGATCTTGGGCTTATGGGAGCCTGACTGTTAGCTCTGCTCCTCAGTAGCTCAATGGTAGAGCATCCGGCTGTTAACCGGAGGGTTGTAGGTTCGAGTCCTACCTGAGGAGCCAATCCCTCTCAATAACTTCGCGCGACCCGCGCAAAACCTCGAACGGAAAAGTAGGCGCAATAGCCTCCCGAAGCAGTCTTCGAGCGTGTTCAGTTCGGGCGTTTGACGGGTGCGTCGACCGCTTGTTGGCTCTGGTGAAATTCTTCGAGCTTGCTCAAGGCAGCGCCAGTCTCCGAGACTCCAGGTCCGTAACAAGGCTATGGCCGGGCGAGTGGGTAATCATGACATCGATCCTGGCCGCCAGGGCCGCTTCCTGGGGCGTCACAGCCGCAAGCCCAGAAAACCGGCACGACCGACTGCCCCGCGGCCTGGCGATGGGATAGGAGGCTACGAATTCGGGCGTGCGTGAACTTGTAGCTGCTCTCGGTATGGATGGTTTCAAATGCCGCGAACTGAACACCAAGTTCCGCCCCTGTGATGCGTGCTGATCGCGCGTGCTCTCCAGGTGCATCTCGATGCGTGACTCCACACGATTCCAGCGCGCGCGATGGCGGAAGCAGCCGGTATCAAAGTCCGCGCAGAGTTCTCGATTGAGGCGATGCAGGATGTTTAGATTGAACGCTGCGGTGACGCCATCATCGTCGTCATACGCACGCACGAGAATCGCCTCGTCTTTTACCATATCCGTATGCTATTCACTCGATCCTGGGCGTGATTCATGCGAAGGCGTCGTATACGGTCATCCAACGGGCCATGCACATTCACCCGACCGTTTCGGAGCTCATCCCCACGATGCTCGACGAACTCCATCCGCTTTCGGAGACAACCGACGCGCTGCGGTAGCGCACAGTGAAATGAAACGCCTAGGCGAGATGGTTCCAGATTGCCGTCTTCTGCGTGTCCGCCGAACGGAACTCCCGGTGGATACGGTGGAGTTGGCGCGCTACCTGATTGGCAAAATAGCGGTCCATGATACCGATGCAGGCAGGCTCAGCGGGCGCATCGTTGAAACGGAGGCTTATCCGGTCGGCGATTCCGCGGGTCATGCATTCCGTGGGAAGACGGGGCGCAATGGCTCACTATTTCTTGGGCCAGGACACGCTTACGTGTATTTCATCTACGGGTCATCGTTCATGCTGAATGTGACGAGCGAGGTGGCGGGCGTCGGCGGCGGAGTCCTCTTGCGCGCCCTCGAACCTCTCGAGGGAATCGATGTGATGCAACGCTACCGAGGCGCGGCAGGCTTGCTCGATTTAGCCCGGGGACCTGGCCGGCTCACTCAAGCGATGCAGATTACGCTCAGGCAAGATGGTCTGGATCTGTGCGCCGCCGGTCCGCTCTGGCTCGCGGCGAACCGCCGGGAAACGGGCGCCATTGGCAAAAGCCTGCGCATCGGCCTGACGCGCAACGTACGATCGAAAATTGCGCTTCTACGAGCGCGGCAATCCGTACGTGAGTGGTCCAAAGAGGTTACGCGAGTAGTTTGGCGATCCACTGGAGTGGCGCAATGGCTCGGCTTCTGTCACTGTGTGTCGCGCGCCTGGAACGAGCCCCTTCAAGATCGGCGCTTGGTCCGTTGGCTCGACGTCGAAGGCGATGGGCAAGCAGATCTCGCCCGACCGGTTCGAGACCTAAATGGACTCTGACCTCGCGTACAGAATCCCGCCAGTCCGCCCTTACAATTACAGATCAACTTCGACATCGCTCGATGGCCTCGCACAGCAGATCAGCAAGTTGCCTGTGGCCGGGGGCTCTAGCGGATCAGGCTGATAATTGACAGTACCTCCGATCAGCGCGCACTCGCAGGTATGGCAGACCCCAGTGCGGCACGACCACTGTACGGGAACGTCGCAAGCTTCCGCGAATTCCAGCAAGCTGGAGAATCGTGCATCCCACGGAACCGTGAGCCCGCTCCGGGTAAATGAAACCTGAGGGCCGACGCCAGGCTCTCCCGAGGGAGGGTGAGCCGGAGGGCGGGAGGATCGCGCCATTCCCGGCGTGATCGGCTCTTCCGGACCAAACACCTCCGCGTGAATTCGCGTTGAATCGGCGCCCCATGCCTTCAGGCCTTCGGTCAGGTTTTGGAGGAATGATGGTGGGCCACACAGGTAGAAATCCGCGTCGCGGACTACACCGAGCCGATCGAGCAGCGGCGTGTCCACATGCCCAACCGAGTCGTAATCCACACCGCGTTCATCATCAGGATTGGGCTTGCTGTAGACAATATGGCTGCGACTGTTCACGAGCGTTTGCAAGAGTCCGCGCGACTCTTTCGCAAACGGGTGCTCCGCTCGGTTTCGCGCTCCGTAGATCCACCAGACCTCACGACGCGACGCGGCGGCGGACAGCGACTGCAACATGGCGAGCACAGGCGTCGCCCCGATGCCGGCACTAAGCAAAACGACCGGCGCATCGCCGGACCGCAGCGTAAAACCTCCCCGGGGCGCGCTCACCTCCAAGATATCGCCGGCGCGTACATGATCGTGAAGATACGAGCTAACAGCCCCGTTCCTTTCGCGTTTGACGCTTACCCGATAGGTCTTGGCGCCAGGCATGCCCGACATCGAGTAGTTTCGGAGCAGCATTGGGCCGTCGGGTGTCGTACGCAATCGCAACACTAGAAACTGTCCCGGCAGAGCTGCAGGCAGAGATGCCCCGTCCGGTTGTTCGAGGGACAACGAGACCACATTCGCAGTCTCTCGGTCTACTCGGACAACGCGCATCGGCCGAAAGCCTGGCCATGCCGGCGGCGGCCCGTCTGAAGCCTTGAGGCCGGGATTCCCTGCCTGTGAACTGTCCTGCTCTACAAGCGCCTTGAGAGACGCTTTCCATCCTGGGCTGAGTGCCGGCACGCGCAAGGAGCTTTCAAGTTGCTCGCGCGAACGGTTTGGCAAATATAGCAGGGCATCAATGTTGGACACCGTGATGCGCTCGGGGCCATCCGCCACCTTCGTGATTGCGTCGCCGGCGCCAACTTCACCTTCCTCCAGCACGCGAAAGTAGAAGCCAGGCCGATGGTGTGACACCAGCAGGGCAGCCATTGCCGGCTCGGCCATTCTGATCCCCACGCGATAGCATGTGACGCGTGGCTGAGTGACCTCGAACAGCGCGCTTCCAATGCGATATCGATCGCCGATGCAAACCTCATCATCAGGTAGGCCCTCTACCGTGAAGTTCTCACCAAACTGTCCGAATGAAAAATCCTTGCGGCCGAAGTGAGCCTCCCAGTAGACGATAAGCCTCCATTTGATAGACCATCACGGCGCGGTGTTCGCCTCCGTGACCAGCGAGATCGCCTTGTCCATCGCCGTCTAAATTCAGCCGACGGACTGCGAGCCTGCCCTGCACTGGCTGCTTCCAGATCGCCGTGTGGACTTTCTCGCCTCTCCATTCGACGTCACGAGGAAGCCCGACGTTGATTGATACAAGCCGTGCCATCAGATGCCCCCTTGAAATATATGACACGGAGGAACCAGCAACAGCCGACCCGTCGAGCCTCCTTCTTGCCTGGCCTTCCTATGGACTGGAGTCCGGACTGCGGCGCCACAAACATGTCACGCCTCACCACCGCCCTGCGCGACCAAGTGAAACGTCACGTTTTCGGACGGAGACGACGCGTGCTTCGCTATCCATGCGAAGAAAGCGCCGCTAGCACGGCTTCCGGACGGATGGGCAGATGCCTGATACGCGCGCCTGTGGCGGCGAAGATCGCATTCCCGATCGCGGGAGCAACCGCCGTCGTCGCCGGCTCGCCTAGTCCGACCGGCGCCTCCGTGCTGGGAAGAAACTCAATCTCGATTTCGGGTATGTCGCCCATACGCAGAACCCGATAGCTATCTAGATTCGTATCCTTCGGCTGCCCTTTGACGTACTCCGATCCCTCATGCAAAGTCATACCCAGTCCCCAGAAGACTCCGCCCTCCACTTGAGCTTCCGCGCTGTCGGGGTGAATGATCGTGCCGGCGTCGATCACAACCGTGAGTTTCTCCACCGCGACCTGGCCGGTGGTTCGGTCGACGCGCACGCGAGCGGCGCAAGCCACCCACGTCGGCATCGTGCGTTCCTGCCCGAAGGTCGACGCGATGCCCAGGCCGACATCCTTCGGCAGTGCCTTCCCCCATCCGGCCTTCTGGGCCGCGCGAGCAAGCACTGCCGCCTGCCGATGCGCGCCGCCCACCGCGTTTGGCGCTGATCCGGAGTTGCGGCCGGCGCCGTCCAACAAGCCTAGCCGAAACGCCAGCGAATCGACTCCCGCCATCACGGCCGCTTCGTCCAGAAAGGTCTCGACCGCCCAGCTGGTCCAACCCGCGCCGACCGATCGCAGATAGCCGGGGCAGAACGTGCGGGAGGCCAGGTCGTTGCGCAGCGCTCGGACGCGTTGCGCCCCGACTGTGTACCAGTGGTCCGCGCCCGAGATCGCGAAGAGATCGTACGGCGTGCCGTTCGCGTCCTTGGGCATGAAATAGGGAGCGACATGAGCCGTGGGCCAGCCGGCCGCCGCGTGATGATCCATCGCGACGATACGGTTCCCTTCTCCCCACGCAAGACGCAAAACCTGCCTGGAAGGCGATCGCGGGCAATCGAAACGCATATCGTCGGCTCGCGTGCACACCATTTTCACCGGCTTGCCGATCGCCTTGGCGGCAAGCGCCGCCGGGACAGCATAATCGCCGTCAAGCCGGCGGCCGAAGCCTCCACCCAGCAGGTAGCTGCGCATTACAATCTTGTCCTCGCCCCGGCCGAGCGCGTTCGCCAGCACAGGCAGGATCGACGACTGCCATTGATTCCCGGTGTGTATTTCGAAAACGCCGTCCTTTTCGAATGCCAAGGCATTGATTGGCTCTAGGGCAAAGTGCATGACCGTTGCCGTCGTATAGGTCCGCTCCATCTTCCGCGTAGCCGACTGAAGGACCTCGTCCACGCCCGGGTCATCGACCAGCAGCGCGCCTCCCTTCGGATCCGCGATCAGTTCCATCCCACGTTTCTGAAGATCCGCTTCCGAAACGTTCGCCGACTCGCCCGTTTGCCATTTCACCTGCACGAGATCAGCCGCTCGATTGGCGACGGTGAAGCTGTCTGCATAGACCATCACCCATCCCGGAGCCGTGCCCGACGGATCGTCAAGAGCCAGGCTCCGAATGTAGCCCGGCAAGTCCCTGGCGGCCGAATCGTCGATCGAGATGACCTTCGAGTCGTAGCGCGTGGGGGGCACTTTCGGACGAGCATAGAGCATCCCCAGCACAGCCGCATCGATCCCGTAGCGGCCTTTGCCATTGACCTTCGATGGAACATCCCGCGCCAAAGTCTCCTTCCCGATCAATCGCCGTTCTCTAGGCGGCTTAATCGGCATGCCTTGCAACTGCTCCGCTGTGTAAGTGCGCCGCAAGTCGCCGCGCGCGACGATATCGCCGTAGGAAACCGACTTACCCTTGGCATGCACAGCGCCCTCACGCGCGACACAGGCTTGTGGGCTGAGGCCCAGTATTTTGGCGCCTTCTTCGATCAAAGCGAGGCGCCCGGCGGCCCCCGCACGGCTCAGCATCGGAAAACTCTGCCACACCGACCAGCTGCCGCCGGTGACCATTAGCCCCCATTTCGGATCCGAGTCCACCGTGACGATCTTGACTTTGTCCCAATCGGCCTCCAACTCGTCGGCGATGATGCGTGCCAGAGCGGTGCCGACATGCTGGCCCATCTCGGCGCGTATGATGTTCACCGTCACCACTCCGCTAGGATCGATTCCGTACCAGATCGTCGGCTCGAAAAGATCGCCGGCGCTGCCCGCCGACGCATCGGCGAGGCTGGAGCGCGGGTATCCCAGCAGGACTCCGGCCCCGATCATCGCGATCAGGAAACCCCGGCGCGAGGGTCGCCTGAACGTCGCAGCCCGTGCGCAGACAAACTAACCATGACGCACCTCGCCTCGCATCGCCGACGCCGCACGCTTGATCGCCTTCTTGATTCGAACGTACGTCATGCAGCGGCAGAGATTCCCCGCCATAACCGCGTTGATATCGCGATCGCTAGGGTCGGGATAATCTTTAAGCAGCGTTGCCGCCTGCATGATTTGTCCCGACTGGCAATAGCCGCACTGGGGAACCTGCATCTCTAGCCACGCCGTTTGCAGCGGATGTTCGCCCTGCGGATCGAGACCTTCGATCGTCGTGACCTTTGCGCCGGCAACCGCACGCACCGGCGTGATGCAGGATCGCGTGGCGCGTCCTTCCACATGCACGGTGCAAGCCCCGCAAAATCCGATGCCGCAACCGAATTTGGTCCCGGTTAGCCCGAGTTCATCGCGGATCACCCAAAGCAGCGGCGCATCCTCCGGGCTATGCACGGAAACGGTCTCCCCGTTGAGGTCGAATTTCGTCATGATCACATCGCTCCTTGGTTCTTCACGGGGTTACTCCGACTTCGCCGATGCGCGGCGAATCGCACGGATCTTGCTTTCCAGGCCACGCCACGGCGGATACTTCGTGCGCGTTCGGCGCAGATAGCCGGCCAGGCGTACGATCTCGGCGTCGTTCAGTGACGATCCGTATCCCGGCATAACCAGACCCGGAGCGCCATCCGTGGCGCTCACGCCTTGGAGGACCACCTGAATGAAGTTCGTCGGATCGGCTGAGGTCAGCGCACTGTTGAGCGCGAGTTCCGGGCGCATGGCGAGAGGGACGGCTCCGCCGTTGTAATGACATGCGAGGCAAGCGGAGGCGTAGAGATCGGCATCGGGGTTGTACTCGGGGCCGCTGCCAAGCCCAGAACTCGCAAGAGCCTCACGAGTATTCGCTGCGATTACGCGGGCGCGAGCGTCTGCGTGATCCAGGTCGCTAAAATAGGCGGCAATGGCGCGGACATCCGAGTCGGGCACGATCGGGAGGGCAAGACTCTCGCGAATCACCTGTGTCATCGTGGCTGCGGTCGCACCGTGGAACGGGCTCGCGCCGGTACGCAGGTAGCAATACAACTCCTCTTCTGTCCACGGAATCGGCGCCGGATTTGAGTCGGTCAGCGACGGCGCTATCCACCCATCAATCTCCGCGCCGGCATAAGCGTCGCGCACTTTTTCGCCGCCGAGTGCATTGCGTGGCGTGTGGCAGCCCGAGCAGTCCGCGAGCGCCTCGGCGAGGTATGCGCCACGATTCCACTCGGCGCCCTTTGACGGGTCGGTCTCATACTGGCCGCTCGTGAAGAACAAGATTTTCCACCCCTCCTGAAGTGCGCGGATGTTGAGGGGAAACGGCAGCGTATTCACCGGCACAACTGCAGCGACCGCGGGCCGGGTCATCAGGTATGCGTACAAGGACTCCACATCCTCGTCGGAGAGTTTCGTGTATGCGTAGTACGGAAACGCAGGGAACAGGTGCGATCCATCGCGGGAGACGCCCTCCCGCATTGCGCGCGCAAAAGCCTCAAGCGACCACCGTCCAATTCCGGTTTCGGGATCGGGCGTGAGGTTCGAGCCCCAGATCTTCCCAAACGGCGTGTTGACCGCGTATCCGCCCGCGAACGCCGGCCCATCCGCGCTCGTGTGGCATGACGCACAATGTCCGGCGGCGGAGAGCGCCTCGCCACGCGCAATGTCCTCGGAAGAAAACCTTGCGTGCGGCGAGCGATCTAGCGGTGCGATCTCCGCTCGTCGCGACAGCAAAAGCACGCCGGCCATCGCCAAGAGGCCCGTCGCGACCGCCGCGAGCAAGATCCGCCGGATCATCATTGCTCCTGTCCTCTGGGGTTGTTTCGAGGATCGTCTTTGGGGTTCCGATACTCCAGGCCAAGCGGACCAATGGCCGTCACCTGAGTCACGTACTCGCCCGATTTCGCCCAGTGGTAGTGGTAGGTATTGCCCGGCAGGACGATCACGCTGCCGGGTCCATACGCCTGCAACTTCTCGGGGTCGAACGTTTCGCCCAGGCCAATGTAGAACACGCCGGACAGCACCGTGTAGACCCGATCCTCCGGATGACGGTGCGGCATGAGCTTCACGTCGGAGGGCACTCGAACCCGGATCGTGTACGGACCGGGCCCGGACGGTTCACCCACAACGACAGCGAGCCGGACCGAGGGCGGAAACGCTGCAAACGCCTTCCAGGTGATGTCTTCGGGCAAGACCGATCGAAACACCGCTTGTCCCGGCTGATGGTGAGGACCGTCTGCCGCAGTGGCCTGCTCGTCTGAGAACAGCCAGACCGTTCCTACGCACGCGGCCAATACAGACCCAATCAAAATGCGCCGAATCATTGCATTGCTCCTTATGTAGGCTCCGAATCCGCCGTCAAATGTCGCGGCGACTCCGCCGAAAACACCCAGGCCCCCGCCCCCGAGTGAGAAGCCTCATCAAATCCGAGACCTGCCTGCCATCCATCTGCTCGACGACCTAATCGACGTCGAGAAATGCCCTTCGCCAAAACCTCGCTCAAAGCGCTTCTCCTTCGAGTCGATTGAGTGCATTTCCCCGGCCAAAGTCAGAACCTAGGAGAATTAACCGTTTGGCTTCCGGTTTCGCCCTGGATCAGAGTCGTGGAATCGCTCTTAGCAATCATTCGGACCTGATTCAAGACGCTTTGAAAGGTCACGCTACGGCCGACAATCCCCTCTTCGGGATGGACGTCGCTCACTGGTCTGCTAGTCATCGGAGGCCTCCACTTCGCAGCCGCCCAAGGGAAAACCTGCGACAGCGAACCGCAACGCGTTCCAAATGGTTCATGTTAAACTCCACGAAAGATTTCTTCGCTCCCGTTCGGCATCTACATCGGATTTAGCCAAACGTCTAAACAAACGACAATCGGACGAGAGTACTCCCACAGGGTGCGATGCCGCTTGTCACTTGTGATTTAGCCATGATCGCCGGCCGAAATCAATTGGACGAAGGTATCGATGCCAATCCCCGGTGGTCAGTCTTCACCGGCACCGAGGTCTCATGAGCGACCGCATTCGAGTGGCGCATTCTATGGGTTAGCGGTCAAGCCCAGCGCCATTGAGCCCTCCGAGAGCGCTTGAGACAGTTGCCCGTTTGCAGACGTTGAAACCGTGAACGTGGCTAGCCCGTGGGCAGGACGTCAGAGCCGGGCATCAGCCCCACCCACGTCGGAGCAGTCCCTTGCCGGGCGACCGCGTCGAAGACTCGTCTTGGACTCCCCAGATCGGTCCAGCCCGATGCGACGTCCCGAATCACCAGGAGGCGCTCCGGCTGACACGCCAGTACGCCGCGAGAGAAGTCAACGGACGGGATTGACCCATAGGAGGCGTCGAGCCGCCCGGCTCTAATGCCGGCGGACAATGTGCGCAGCGCATTCGGCGTCGCCGTCTGCAGTAAGTCTATGAAGGCGGATGCACGCCCAATGGTTACGAAAGTATTCCACAGGCAGACCCGAAGTAGGAGCTCTTGGGCTACCGATAGCGATGGCTTCTCCCAGAAACGACGGACACGGGTGTACGGCGCGTCAAATCCTTTCGGGAGGGCCTGCACTGGTTCTATCCATCCATACTCGGTTTCCGGATAAGTCGGTTCAGCTCCTAACAGCACAATCGAGTTCGGATTGTTCCGCGCAGTCAAACATCCGGATTCAACCACATCGAGAAACGCTTCTTCGTCGGTGTAGTGATGGTCGTAGGGGAAGAAAGCCACAACGGCGTCAGGTTCCTCCTGCATGAGCCGTAAGGTCGCCGCGGCGATGGCCATCGCAGTGCCTCGATTCTCCGGTTGCACAACCACGGCATTTGTCCGCAAGGAGCTGAGTTCGTGCTTGTAGTACCGCTTGTGTGCGCTTCTCACGACCGCCATCGTCTTGTCAGAGCGGAACAAGCGGCCGATACGTGTCCGGGTGTGACTCAGCAGAGTCTCGCCTCCAAGAAGTCGGCAGAATTGCTTGGCCGTGGATCGCCTTCTATCCTTCTCGTCAAGGACTGCAGGCGAGTCCCATCCCCTCCGGCTAGCAGCACCCCCATGCCGCCGACGCTTCCCTAAGCCGATTCACCACTGGAACGCCCTCCGGTAAACAACTAACTGCGGAGAGTGTTCTACTTTCTTACGAGCCCGAAACAAACGCGCCTTCGCAGCCGCTCCCGTGAGGCCAAGGTCATGCGCCACCCCATCGATCGTTGAGCCGGAGAGCACACAAGGCACGTAGACATCCTTCAATCTTGTCGGGAGGCCCGATATAGCACTCGCGTATGCACCCTCCAATCCCCGCAAACTGCAAAGACTTTCCGGCGTAGAGGAACTTGACTCGAGCCTTCGGACGCCGCGGGCCGCGCCATCAATCGCCACCAAATGTCGAGCGCGCCGTCGCCGAATTTCTTGCAGACAACAGTTCACTACGATGCGATTAACCCAAGTCTTAAAGCTTGCCTCGCCTCGGAACTGATGGAGGGTGCGGAAGGCTGAGCAATACGCCGTCTGTACCGCATCCTCAGCATCTTCCCTCGATCTAAGCAATCTGTGAGCGACACGCAAGGACGTTGCGTAGTAACGCGAGAATAAATTGTTGACGCCCCCCTTCCCGGCTCGCGTCGCTTCATTCGCATTCGATTGCTGGTGCATCTCCTCACTCCTCTAACTCGGCCGGAACCCGGTCATCAATTCCCGACGCACGCGGCTGTCCGAAGTGCCCCCCAGTGTCAGCCGGCTGAATACGCTTCCCCGCACGACCAGATGGCGGCTCCAAGCAGAACGACGTCCTTAATCAGGAACTGCCCAACCGCGGCCGAGAGCGCGGGAAAGCCGCCGAGGCTCGGCTCCCATCCGGGAGTAGAAAACAGGAACGAAAGGGTCGTCAGGAACATGCCGACCGCAGCGGCGCTTCCCATGGCCGATGCCCTTTTAGACCACGGACGTAGAGCGATCAATCCCGCGATGACGATTTCCACCACGCCCAACGCGTTGGAGAACGCCTGCACCGACAGGATCTTGTACATCCAACTCATTAGCGGGCTATTCGCGACGAGGGGTTGAATGCCTGTGGCTTCGTAAGAAGTGAACTTCATCAGCCCAATCCAAGCGATGACCAATACGAGGCCATAACGAATCACATGGCCGCCGACCGCCTGCACACGCTCGCCGACAATCACGCGATCGGGCCAGCTTCGCGACGCCGACATGTAGCCGGCCTGAACGACACCCTCGGATATTCTGCTTGCGCTCATTTCTCAATCTCCTTTATTGACTCGATCGTGACTTCACTGGCCCCTATTTCCCTGGCGGTCGGTCGGACCCCGCCTACCGCTTGCCCGCTACGTCTGACGGCTGCAGTAGTGCAAGCGACGGGCCGTTGCTAAGGCGCTGAAACCAGACCCACTGTCGTCTAGGTCTGCGATAACTGGTTCGGCACTTTCGACAATCTCGACTCACCCGATGCAAGGAGGCCAGATGCTCTTTCGTGACTGCCAGTGCATTGAGCGCTGCCGTACGCGCCGCATCTATTCCTCCTTGCACGTCCAGGTCTTTTCCGGCCACGCCGCGAATCGTGACCGCGTGACCATGGGTCGCAAGCATCCCGCTCAAAAAGAGCAGGCCGCCGGCTTGAACTGCCATCACGTATCCGCCGAAGGGCGTTGGCGCATCCGGCAGATGGATGCCGAGCCCGGTAAGCCGGGCTTCCGCGCCCTCTGAATGTGTTGCAAGCATCGGCTTCTCCGTTCGATTACCAGTTGCCGAAGTGGGAACCGCCATCGACGTACAGAATCTGGCCCGTGACTGTTGCCGCCTCGGTCAGATAAAGGACTGCATCCGCCACGTCCCTGACCGTCGGGGGACGCCCCATCGGCGACAGGCTTTCCATCACGTCCCTCGGGGTGTTGCCGTGTAATGGCGTGTCGACGGCGCCCGGCGCGACGGCATTGACGCGAATACGATCTTTCGCGTACTCCATGGCCAGGTGTTGGGTGATCGTCTCCAGGCCGCCCTTCGTGATCATCGGTACGGCTGCCGTGACGCCGCGAATCGGGTTGCGGGCGAGCGCTGCCGTGATGGCCACAATGTTGCCGCCGTCCTCCTGCCGCAGCATCTGCTTGATGGCCAGTTGGGTCACGTACAGGAAGCCTCCCAGATTGGTCGCGACGAGTGATCGAAAGTCCTCAGTCGTGTATTCGGTAAAGGGCTTGGCAAAATAGATGCCTGCGTTGTTCACCAATACGTCGATCGACTGGAAGCGAGACACCGCCGTCTCAACGATTTTTGCGGCCGTGGCCGGCTCGCCAATGCTCCCGTCCACCAGAGCGACGCGATCAGATGCTGTAACCTCGGTCGAACGAGTGATCTCGCGCGAGTTCGCGACGACGTTGAATCCTCGTTCGAGAAAGCCCCGCACGATTCCCGCCCCGATGCCCTGGGAAGCTCCCGTTACAATCGCCGTTCTCGTTGGTGCGCTCATGACGATGCCTCGACCTGGACTAGAAGTCCGCGTCCAACACGATGCGGTACCGCGCTTTGCCCGATTCCAGACGGCTGAAAGCCTCGTTGATCCTGCTCATCGCGAAGTGTTCGGTCTGCGGAGCGATGCCGTGCCGGGAAGCAAAGTCGAGCATCGTCTCGATCATTGATGGCGAGCCTGCCGGCGAACCCGACAGGCTGCGCTGCTGCAAGATGAGCGAGAATGCCGCGAGCGGAATCGGTTCCAACACGCCGCCCACTATATGCAGTCGGCCATTCGGAGCCAGCGTCCCGATCATCGCGTCCCAATCGAGCTTCCGGTTCACCGTGCTGATCAGAAGATCTAAGGCGCCGCCAAGCTTCCTGATCGCGCCCGAGTCCGTACTTGAAACAACATGATCCGCCCCGAACTTCTTCGCCTCGTCGAACTTGCTTTCGCTCGACGTGAACGCCGTGACCTCACAGCCGAAGGCGGATGCGAATCTCAAGGCCATATGCCCCAGTCCCCCGATCCCGATAACGCCGACTCGATCGCTCGGGCTAGCGTGCATTGCCAGCGGCGCGAAGACGGTGACGCCTCCACACAGCAGCGGCCCGGCGTCGGCCCCGCTTAGCGCTTGCGGCAGCGGTATCACCCAAGCCCAGTGGCTGCGAATGTGAGTCGCAAATCCGCCGCGGTGACCAACGATCGTTGGTTGCACCTCTGGGCACAGATGATGACTTCCGGACATGCACTGGCGGCAGTGCATGCAACTTCCTGAATCCCAACCGACCCCGACGCGCTGTCCCACCGTGAGGCCTTTCGTATGCGGACCCAGAGCCGTGATCCGGCCGACTACTTCGTGACCCAAAATCGCGGGGTACTGCGAAATACCCCATTCGTTCCGCAAGACGGAGAGGTCGGAATGACACAATCCGCAGTGCTCTACAGCGACTTCAACATCTTCGGGCCCGATTGCCCCAAGGTCGACAGCTTCCAGCTCAAGCGGCTGTTTGGGCCCCTTGGCGACCCAAGCCTTGTCGCCTGGCTTGTCCGCGAGACTCGGACCTTCTCTTGATTGGACAGCCCCTCCGGGACCACTCACTTGACTGACTGCGCTCATGCTTGCCTCCGCTGCTCCAACGGCTTGGGGCACGCAAGCCAATAGCCATCGCTAAGTCCTTGAAACAGAACGCGGGCCCTAAAAGCATTCGATGACAGTTTCGGCATTCTCGACAATCTCGTCTTACATCCACGACTCGTTATTCGCTGAGTGTGGGGACCCAAGCGACTTCAGCCTGTGGTCGCAGCGAAGTGATTGGAGCGGTCCCCGGACGCTCAAGTCATTTCCCTATTTGGGAGCGTGATGCGCCGTGATTATCCTTCTGCAGCCTGCGACTGGCTGCAACCTCGGCGGCAATGCCGTGGCCCCCGCTAAGCTTCTAAGCGTGCTCCGCGGAACTTGAATCGGTTCTTCCGGATATTGAGAGTCTTGATTCTAGATTCCAGAGTCGACCGGGGAACACGCAGCTTGGCTGCCGCTCCCGTAGCTCCAGCAACTCGACCTCTGCTCTCGGCAAGTGCGGCCTCGATAATGCTTCGTTCGTCGAAGCACTCGCCGTCCGCGGGCTCGAGGCAACCCCGGCGTGCTCCCGGCGCCTCTTTCTGAGCGAACCAGGATTCATCCACACAGAACACGTCGCCAGAGCTCAGAATCAGCGATCGTTCCACAACGTTCTGCAACTCTCGAATATTGCCTGGCCAGTCGTAGGCCTGAAGCAGCTCAAGGCTCTCGCTACTGACAGAGCGGATGTTCCTGCCCATTCGGCCGGCGTATTGTTGGATGAAATGATCGAGCAACATCGGAATTTCACCCTTCCGCTCCCGTAGGGCGGGTACGTGAATTGGGAATACGTTGAGCCGGTAGAAAAGGTCTGGCCTAAACGTGCCCTCGTTGATCGCAGACTCCAGATCACGATTCGTCGCAGCTATGATGCGAACGTCGACAGCAATGGGTTGTGTTCCTCCGACCCGCTCGAACTCCCGTTCTTGCAGCACCCTGAGCAAGGCGATCTGGGTCTCCAGAGGAAGTTCCCCCACCTCGTCCAAGAGAATCGTTCCCCCCTCGGCGTTCTCGAAACGGCCCAGCCGGCGTTGCAATGCCCCTGTAAATGCGCCCTTTTCGTGGCCGAACAGTTCCGCGGCGATCAGCGACTGTGGAATCGCGGCACAATTCACCCGGACGAATGGTCGGCGGGATCGCTCTGATTGATGGTGAATCGCGCGCGCGATGAGTTCCTTGCCCGTCCCCGTCTCCCCGAGAACGAGGACGGTGGTATTCCAAGGAGCGACTCTCTCCACTTGCCTCAAAACGCGGCGCATCGGCTGACTGGCGCTGACGATCCCCTCAAACCCCGAGGAGTAATCGACTTCGGCGCGCGCAGCTACGATCGGCCGTCGAACGTCATTGGAAAACGAGTGAACATCTTGTGCGTCTTGCGCGACATAGACGGAATGGGTCATCGTTCTGCTTCTCCATCGGGCGAGGTCTGCTCTCAAGCTCAACGCCCGCTCAGGTCCAACGCTCCCGAGTTCCGTGGTGGTAACGGTTGCACTGAGCCCGCCCCGACGTTCGCACGGCCGGTCAAATTCGCCTCACGGTCAGATACTTCGTTCCCTGCTTCATCCTGGATCTCCTGTTTCGACGGGACTCGCGAAGCGTCAGGCCGGCTCGGGTTGCTGGCCGAGGACATTTGGAGCAACGTCGATGTTGCCTTTCGTCGCTCGGGAATAAAGACAGATCTGGTGTGCTTGGCCCATAATCGGCTCGCCCGTCTCTTGGCCAGCGCCTGGGAGGTTGACGCCTAGCCTCGCGGCCAGCTGATACTCGCCGTTCACCAGGCCAAGATCGACTTCGATATCGATGGTCGCCTCGCCGGGAACTGCGCTCCTCGTCCCGCGGGCGACGACCTCGACAACCGAGGGCGAGCAGGCGGACCAACCGACGGCAAGCACTTCCTGCGGGTTGGTTCCCGAACCCGGCGCGCCGCGGCTAGTCAGGCTGACGGCGAGCCTGCCGTCGGATGTGTCAGAGGCGTCGCTTTCCCGGGCGCCGGTCGTGTGCGCTTTCGCCGTGTACAGCACTTTTTCAAGGTGGTCCATGGCTGTCGATTAAGCCAGAGGTTTCGAGGCTAAACAATTAGACGAAGGTATCGGCGATACCTTTGTATTAGCGGCGACTATCGGCAAGACCCAAGCGCCGCCGGATGCGATGTCCGGAGTCGCGCCGTCTGGCGGGGTCGATTGATACCAAGGTGCAATGGACGCCCGGGCCGGGCCTAGTGCATCCTAATTGTGAGGCGCAAAAAAGCGCATCGCGAGGAGATCCTTCGCGGGAGCAGTTCACATGGACAAGAAGGTGGCGCCGATATCGCTGGCCGGTTCCGAGTTGGGGGACGTCCGCCACGTCTGCGCGCTCTTCAATAGCGACGGCGAGGCCTATCGCGTGTTGCTTCCCTTTATTGAAGAGGGATTCTCGCGCGGCGAGAGGGCTATTCACGTCGTGAATCCGGGACAACATGACGACCATCTGCAGCGGCTTGCCAACAGCGGCATCGACGTTGCGGGAGCCCAACGAAGCGGTCAGTTTGAACTGCGGACGAATACCGAAACGTACCTGCAAGAGGGTCGCTTCGACCAATACCGGATGCTTGAGGTCTTTGAACAGCTAGCCAGCGACAACGCCAAGGGGCCGTTCCCGCTCAGTCGCATCGTCTGTCGTATGGAGTGGGCCGCCGAAGGCCCTTCGTATATCGAGGATCTGATTGAGTTTGAGTCTCGAGTCAATGAGGTCTGGCTCCGTCACGATGATGTCGTCATCTGCACCTACGACCTTTCAAAATTCGGCGGCGATGCCGTGATCGACATCATGCGGACGCATCCCATGATCATCATCGGCGGCATCCTACAGCAAAATCCTTTCTTTGTTCCTCCGGCGGAATTCTTGGGCGAACTGCGAGAGCGCCGGGCGAGGTCAGCCGGGTCGAGCCCAGCGGCTGTCTGAGATTTGGAAGAGCCGCTCCACCAATCTGTTGACGAAATCAAGCGGCTCCGGCGCTGTATCAGCGACCTTATCAGCGTTCTCGCGCTTCCTGCCCTTTGGGTCAGCGGCGGCCCCAAGCAGATTGGGAGCACGCTGCTTGTCGCTCTCCTGGAGATACTTGCCGTCGATGTGGCATGCGTGCGTCTGAAAGAACCCGGGGTCGCCGGTTCCCTCGAAATGATCCGGTGCGCTGATTCACAGCCTCCCGGATCCGAGGAGATCAGGAAAGAGCTGAGTGAAGCGCTCGACAATGCGCCCGGCGGATGGGCCAACGGCAGCCGCCTTCGGCTCGGCCGAGAGGAATTCTCCATGGCGTCTGCGCCACTCGGGCTGCAGGGCGATCTAGGAATTGTCGTGGTCGGAGCCTCGCGCGACTTTCCTTTGCAGACCGACGTCCTTCTGCTCAACGTCGCCGCGAACGAAGCTGCCATCGGATTGCAGCAGGCGCTGCTCCTCAACGAGCAATGCCGGGTTGCCAATGAGCTCGACGACCGCGTAGCACAGCGCACCGCGGAACTCGCGGCGGCCAACGATACCTTACAGGCCGAATTCGCTGAGCGCCGCCGGGCCGAAGAAGCCTTACGCGCCAGCGAACGCGATGCCCTCCTGATCGTCGAAAGCGTGCCGGGGCTGGTCGCCCTGTTGGCCGCTACCGGAGAGGTCGAATTGGTCAATGGCCCCATGCTCGAGTTCTTCGGACAGACTCTGGAGGAACTCAAGCAGTGGGGAACAAACGATACGGTGCACCCAGAGGATCTGCCGCAAGTCCTCGATGTCTTCGGGCAATCGATCGCTTCCGGGGCTCCCTACCAAATCACCCAGCGCTTTAAGAGGCGGGATGGCGCCTATCGTTGGTTCGTGAACAGCGGTTATCCCGTTCGCGACTTCGCCGGCCGCATCGTTCGCTGGTGCGTTCTGTTGACGGAGATCGACGATCTAAAGCGAGCCGAGGACGCGATCCGCCGGAACGAGCGCAACCTGCAGCTCACCATCGATACCATTCCGGCGCTGGTCTGGACTGCCCAAACCGATGGAAGCGCCATTTTCTTCAACCGGCACTACCTTGACTACATCGGATTTACCCCGGACCAGGCCATGGGTTGGGGCTGGACCGCCGCGGTTCACGAGGACGACCTCAGCGGCTTGCAGAAGGCGTGGGCGAGTATTCAGGCATCGGATCAGCCAGGCGAGGCAGAAGCTCGTTTGCGGCGATTCGATGGAGAGTACCGGTGGTTCTTATTGCGCACGAATCCGTTGCGCGATGAGTCAGGAAGGACGGTCGCGTGGTACGGGATCAACACGGATATCGACGACCGGAAGCGGGCTGAGTCGGAGTTGCGGCGCAGCGAGGCCTTTCTTGAGGCGGGCCAACGTAGCGCGCGAGTGGGAACCTTCTCGTGGAGCGTTGAAAGCGACGAGATCACCTGCTCCGACCAGTTCTATCGAATCTTTGAATTCGATCGCGGCCTTCTCGTGACCCTGCAGCGTATCGAAAGCAGAGTCCACCCGGAAGACAGACCTCAAATCGCCGACCTAATCGTCAAGATGCGCGGTAACGCCATTGACATTGAGTTCGCACAGCGCCTGCTCATGCCGGGGGGCGCAGTGAAGCACGTGCGGGTTGTCGCGCATGGAGCCCAAGAAGAGGACGGGCGACTGGAATACATCGGCGCGGTGCAAGACGTGACCGTACAGCATCTCTCCGAGGAAGCGCTCAGTCAGGCTCGATCGGATCTCGCTCATGTCGCCCGGGTGACCAGCCTCAGCGCCTTCACCGCCTCCATCGCGCATGAAGTCAATCAGCCGCTTTCCGGCATCATCACCAACGCCGGCACTTGCCTCCGCATGTTGAACTCCGTTCCTCCCAACGTCGAGGGAGCCCGCGAAACGGCAAGGAGGACCATTCGTGACGGAAACCGCGCCTCGGATGTCATCGCGCGCTTGCGAGCGTTGTTCAGCAAGAAGGAATTGACGCTGGAGTCGATGAACCTGAACGAAGCGGCGCAAGACGTCGTCGCCCTCTCCCTAAAAGACCTTCAGCGGAATGGAGTTCTACTTCAATCGGAACTGGCGGACGATCTGCCGGTCGTTATGGGCGACCGGGTACAACTGCAGCAGGTGATCTTAAATCTGATCCGCAATGCCTCCGAAGCGATGACCGACGTTCACGACCGCCCACGGCTGCTGCTGATCAGAACCGGACTCGAAGCGGATGAGCAAGTTCGGTTGACCGTCCGGGACACGGGCGTGGGCTTTGAGTCTGGGGACACGGGCAAGCTGTTTGAAGCGTTTCACACGACGAAGAACGGCGGGATGGGGATCGGGTTGTCAGTTAGCCGCTCGATTATCGAACGGCATCGTGGTCGGATCTGGGCGGAGACTAACAACGGCCCCGGCGCCGCCTTCTCATTTTGCATTCCAAGGGATCCGCAAGCCGCTCCTGCGGCGCCTTTCGCTGCGAGGAAGGCATGAACCTACGTTCGCTAGTTTCGGTTGTCGATGATGACGAGTCCGTCCGCGAGTCGCTCCCCGATCTGTTGCATGAGTTCGGATACTCAGTCCGTACGTTCGCCTCGGCGGAAGGCTTCCTCGCATCGGACGCCGTGGACCAAACCAGCTGCCTTGTTCTCGACATCGCCATGCCGGCCATGACGGGTCTCGAACTGCAGCAGGAATTGAGCCGGCAAGGGCGCCGGATCCCAATCGTTTTCATCACCGCAAGCCGGGATGAGTCCACCCTTTTGCAAGTCATTCACCAAGGCGCCGCCGCCTGCCTCTCCAAGCCATTTAGCGACACCGCCCTGCTGGAGGCTTTGCGCGGAGCGCTTCAGGAATAGCGCGTTAGAAATATTACGAAACCATCGTTGCCGGCGGGGATATGATGAATTTTTGCAGGCCTCTGAGGATCTCTCCGCGTCGGAAACCGCGCCAATCGTGTTCGTGGTGGACGATGACGTCTCGGTGCGCGAGTCCTTGGAATTGTTGATTCGCTGCGGTGGTTGGCGGCCGGAGACGTTCTCTTCCGCCGCTGAGTTCCTGGCACGCCCGCGCGTTGGTGTTCCGAGTTGTCTTGTCCTGGACGTTTCTCTGCCGGACCTCAGCGGACTCGAGCTACAGAGGCGAATTTCGGATGAGCGGACGGACATGCCCATCATCTTCATCACCGGTCATGGGGACGTGCCGATGAGCGTTCAGGCCATGAAGGCCGGCGCGGCTGAGTTCCTGACGAAGCCCTTAACGGACGAGGTTCTGCTTGGCGCAATCCAAGAGGCCATCGAGCGCAGCCGAGATGTGCTGGATCAGGAGTCGGCCCTGCGAAGCGTGCGGGACGACTACGCTTCTTTGTCGCCGCGTGAACGAGAAGTGATGCTTTTGGTTGTTGCCGGAATGCTGAACAAGCAGGTTGGTTTCGAACTCGGCATCAGCGAGATTACCGTGAAGGCCCACCGTGGCCGCGTGATGCGAAAGATGAAGGCTAATTCTCTCGCGGACCTCGTGACAAAAGCCGCAAGCATAGGCGTTTCGCATAAGACAACGACGTAGATGTTGGCGATGCTGTGGCCTTTTCACCATTCTGGGCCGAGCCGGCTTGATTCAACTCGGAGTCAATTAGCGACCCGGTTCGCACTTGGTCAACTTGCCTCCAGAGCCTAGATACCCGCAACTGATGCGGCGAAGGTCGAGGGACCGGCCGGGCTGTGATCCTCTGAGTGAGGGAGCGCGGAGCGCGGAAGCCGAGGGAGGGACGCATGCGACACATGGTTGCCTAGCCGCTGCTGCGGGCCGAGGCGGCAAGTTAGCGCAAGCGCCTCACTTCGCAACTTCAAACTTCGGCATCAAAAAACTGTAAGCCGTGTAGCGCATTTCGCTCCAGCCGGATTCCTGCAGCGGATAGCCAGGGAAAAGCGGAATCGCAACAGGCGTGAACTTGACGCGAACGCGGATGGCCGAACGGCCTTTTGTCAGATCGAGCGGAATCAGGAACTCGTCGTCTCGAAACCGTCGGTTGGATGTTTCCACGACGTGCCGCGCCGCGCCAAGCTCGTTGCCTCGCCCGGGCGGATACGAAAACACGCACGTGTTCGACCCGGCCAGATACCACACGCCGGCAGACTTCCATTTCGGTTTTTTCGACCCTCCGTCGGCGATAAAGATCTCTGCGCGTTGGTTCGGAAACGCATAGTCCAGCTTGCGGCGCAGCATCACGCCGACGTTGTTCGGGTCGATGTTCAGCGTGAATTCGGAGCCGGTGCGGGTCACGCGTCCGCGGTCCATCGTCGCGGGGTAGATTTCCTTCCCTTCGAGCGTGTCGACCCCCCACTCGTAGCGCGACTCGATTTCGTATACCGGTGAAGCGTCCGGGGAAGAGTACTGATGCTCCTTCTCGCTGGCTTCTTCCCCGATCACCAACTCGTCGGTTTTGACCAGCGAGGCCGCCGGCAGACCGTACCAGTAGGTCACCGTCTCGTAGTGCTCGACGGATTGGTTCTCGCCGCCGTGCTCCAATCGGATCAGCGCGTTCTTGCCGAACGGCATCAGGTCGGCCAGCAGGAAACGGTACGCCGATTCGATCTTGTCCTCGTCGTTCTTGGCTTCCTTGGCGCTGCGGGCCCCGACGGGATGTCCGGCGAAGGGCAATGTCATGTTGCGCCCGCCCCAGTAGTCGCCGCCGCCGCCCCACTCCTCGGTGCCGGTCCCGTGGGCCTGCGGCGTTTGGCTGTCATCGAAGAAGAATCGCGGGTCGGCTTCGAGCGTTCTCAGCACCGCGTCATGCGAAAAGATGAACGACGTGCCGACCAGACTGCCCGACCAGTCGCCGCCGCCTTCGGTCTTGGTGGTGTCGAGCAACACCATGTCGAGCCCGGGTTCGGGCGTCGGGTGGTCTCTGTAGGTTGCATGGAAATAGCCGACCTGGTCGGGGGAATCCGAGAACGGCTCCTGCCGCACAGCCCACTTCACCCCCGAAATCGCCGCGGAACCCGTCCCTCCCAGCTCGATCCGCGCCGACCGGAAAAACGGCATCGGGAAGTAGCACCGCAGGTACACCCGATCGCCTTGGTACTGAATCGTGCTCGGGAACGCTTTGACCAGATACTCGCGGTCGTCGCGGTTGTAGAGCGTGCCGGCTCCGTAGAACAACGCGATCGGCGCGTCGATCGAAGGCTCGGAGCGGCCGTCCCAGGTAACACGCAGTCGTGCGCTCGAGAAGGCTACGGCCTGCTCCCGAGACACGGAAAACTCGATCAGCCGCAGCATCGCCGGCGCGCCGTCGCTCGACCAGATGGGCGTAAAGCCGTTGGCCGGCAAGTTCACGTCTCCCGCGGCGCCGGTCACTCCATCGGTTCCGGGCTGCGGTGCGATGTCTTCGCCGGCGCGCGCGATCAGATCCAGCACGTCCTTGCCCGGCGGAGTCTTGCCGTCCCAGCTCTTGATCGGCTGCGACAGCTTTGCGCCCGGGATGTATTGGTCATAGATGTAGTAGCCGGTTCCGTAGTAGGTTCTGGAGTACGCCATCCGGAATGACTTCTCGAAAGGGATCGGCGCCCACATCAAGTCCGCGCCCTTGGTGATCGACCACGTCCACGTCAGCGGATTCGGAAACAGATCCTTCGGCAGGAACACTGAGTCTTCGGCCGGGTGCATCGGATCGGCGGTGCTCGTTTCTTGAACGATGTGGTCCTTGCCGTCCACTTCGTAGTGCCACGGGCTGCCGTGCCAGTGGTTGTAGCGGGCGAAATAGAGAACGCCGGGGCCAACCAAATCGAGCGAGACGTTGAAATCCTGGGCGGTTTGGTAGAGATAGTGCGACGAATCCGCCCTCTCGTTCCCGCCCGCGCGGTCGTAGGTGCTGCGCATGTAGGCTCGCGCCCCTATGCGCTGATAGGGCCAGCGCTCCCACATCCGGTAGGAGTCCAGTCCGACCGGAATGACGGGTGGCTCCGCCGCGGCGGCTGACCCGCTTGCAACCGCCAGCAAACCGACCGCGGCAGCGACAGCACGCCCATTCAGCAGCTTTCCTATCAAGATGGACCTCCTTTCAAAGCTCGAATCAGTTGGCGGCCAGGGCCGCCATGTCGCCGGTGCGCACCGGCTCAATTTTGGGTACGAGCAGCAGCAAGATCACGAATGAAGCCGGGTGCAGCAGTCCCGAAATCAAGAACACCGCCGAGTAGCCGTAACCGCCGGCCAACAGCGCCCCGACCAGCAGGTTGAACAGCATGCCCCCGAACGCACCCACTGCGCCCTGAATACCGGCTACCGAACCGACTACGTGCGACGGAAACAGATCCGCCGGCAGCGTTTGCATGATCGTCGACCAGAACTGGTGCCCGAACATCGCCATGCCGAAAAACAGAATCGCCAAGCTGAGCGGCGATGCTGCAATCAACAGCGACGCAGGCATCATCGCCGCGCTGACCGCGAGCGCGATCTTCCGCGAGCGGTTAATCGTCAGGTTGCGGCGAATCAGGTAACTGCTCAGCCACCCGCCGATGAAGCTGCCCGCGCCGGCGAACGCGAACGGAATCCAAGCGTAATACCCGATCCCCTTGATATCGAGGCCGCGGACGTCGGCGAGGTATTTCGGCAGCCAGAAAATAAAGAAGTACCACGCCGAGTCGGAGAGGAATTTCGCGAAGACCAGGCCCCAGACTTGGCGATAGCGGAACAAGCTCAACCAAGGAATCCGCGGGGTCGTAGCGAGATCTCGTCCGGACGACGCGAGCGACTCTTCGATCATCCGGCGTTCCGGGGCCGTGATGAGCTTGTGCCGCGCGGGCAACTCGTAAAGCCACAACCACGCCGCCACCCAGACGAATCCGGCCGCTCCGGAAAGGAAGAAGACCCAACGCCAATCCAGCGCCAGCACGATCGCCGCGATCAACGGCGGCGCGGCCACGGCTCCAACGCTCGAGCCCGTATTGAAGATGCCGAACGCGAGCGAGCGTTCCGATGGGGGAAACCATTCCGAAACGGCTTTCGCGGACCCCGGAAATCCGCCGCCTTCTCCCAAGCCGAGCAAGAAGCGCGAAACGCCAAGTCCGGCCACGCTGGTCACTGTCCCGTGCAGCAGCGTCGCCGCCGACCACCAAAGCGTCATCAACGCATAACCGCGCCGCGTTCCGAGCAGGTCAATGATCCTGCCGCCTAGCGCATACATGATCCCGTAGGCCAGCAGGAACAGGAACTGCAGTTCGGAATACTGCTGGTCGGTCAGCGCGATGGATTTCTGGAGCTCGGTAACGACGACCGGAAGGCTCTGCCGGTCCAGGTAATTGAGAGCCGTGACCGCGGCCAGCAGGCCCGCGATCCACCATCGGAGATTTCTTATGCCGCGCATCTATTGCCTAGCGGCTAACCGCTTCACGAGCCACCGAGTCCGACGCAAACACTGAGAGCGTTGTCGCTCAAGATTGCTCCGCTCGCGCTATTTGAGAACACGAATCAACTTGACGGCGCCGCCCGTCGGCACCTTGTCGTGAACCTCGGTGCTCAGGACGATTTGAAATCGCCACGATCCCTGATGCGCCGGCGCTTCTTCTCGCATTTGGGCGAGCAGCGTTTGCGCTCGCAGCGGATCGGTCAGGAACTCGATCCCCATCAACGTCGCTTGCGTGTTGAGGCCGCTGATCACCAGCAGCTGGTGTCGGTCGTCCAGTCCGGGGAGCATCGAAACAAGGGCGTATTCGACCGTCGCTTCCACATCGTCCTCGGCGTAGTCGATGCGAAATTCCGCGGGCTCGCCGGGGCGCGGCGCCGTGTTCACGATTCGTCGCTGCTGGGCGCCGTGAGTGTCTTCGAGCGTAAGAGGATATTTCTCGAGCACCGGCACGACCCAGCGGTTCTGCTCGCTGTGTCCCATCAAGATGATGTTGTCTTGCCGAAACATTTCCCAGGTCAGCAAGCGACTTTGAACGCCACGCGCTCGCAACCCGTTCATCGAGAACAAATTGGCGAGGTCAATCGCGCCCAGCGCCTCCCCGGACTTGGTCTCGGTGTAGCTGGGAGAGATATAGATTTTGCCGCCGGTGAAGCCCAACTCCGATCGAAACGCGGCTTCCAACTCCCCGGTTAGTTTCAGACGGTGCGGCTCCGAATCCGGCGGAAGCGGCTCGAGAAAGTGCTTGACGACACCGGTATACGGTGTGCTGAAGCAGATCAGCGGTCCGGCGCCGGAACTCAGCCACGGACTCCATAGTTCCTTGATCGCCTGCGAGGAGCCGTACCGGCGTACTTCCGGCGCGCCTTCCTGGCGAGCCGTCGTCCGCCCGCCGATGAACGCCGCCGCCGCGACCATCACGCAGACGGCCGCCCAGCGCCAGGAAGAGTGACGGGCGGGCTGCAAGCGCTCGACTTCAGGCGCCGCTCCGCCAGCTGGCCCCACGGCCGGCCCGGCGGGCTCAGGCGAATCGCCTTTGCGGAATGCAGGGATATAGTGTCCCAGCGGCACTTCGACGATGATCGGATCGTCGGCGCCCTCGGATCCGTAGTATTCGTCGAGCTTCTGCCGCAGGGAATGCGCTTGCCGGCGGACGACCGAGTCTTCGCTCGGGTTGTATTCCGATCCCCTCCCGAACACCTCAATGCCGATCAAATGTTCGTTGATTTCCTCCTCGCGGCCCTCGAGCGTCAGCTCGGTGATGTATTTGAGGAAGTCCTGCAAGCGACGTGATCGCTGGAAGGAATCGCTGGCGAAGATACGCTCGAGCTGCGCGTGGACCTCCGATTCCAAAAGCTCGGACTGCCGAATATTGTCATTCGCGGACTCGGTTGACAACCGCCATTTACATCCTGTTGCCGATAACGGCCAAAACAGTATCGCACGACCACCGTCACCGCCCAAACGGCGCCTTACGGATCCGTTTCGGGCTAATCGTCACGCAGTCTCGTCATTATCGTTTTCGATAACCGCCCAGGCGCTTGCAAAGCCAGTGATGCTTTTCGGTCGACTCAATCTTGCGAGCCGAAAGACGCCAAAACTCCTTGAAAAGCTGTGAAAGACAACAGGTTCGAGGCGGTTCGTAACCTTGTCTCGCCGGAATCCAATGGGAGAATCACGCCGGGGCAGGTAATCCCATGGAGCGGGTCGGGCGTTCCACGATCGAGATGGTAAGCCAACTCGACACGTAATACATCGTCGTACCGCGTCCAGTCGTTGGACCGCGCCTGCGACATCCTCGAATGCCTCGCAGCGAACGGTCCAGAGCTAGCGTTGTCGGAGATAACGGCGTCTGTGGGGCTCAGTAAGAGCACGGTTCACCGTCTCCTCTGCGCGCTCGAGAGTCGAGCCTTCGTCACACAAGGATTCAGGAGCGGCAAATACCGGCTCGGAGTCAAGCTGTTTGAGCTCGGCTTGCGGGCCGTCGACGAGCAAGGAATGCTGTCCGTCGGCCGGCCGCGGCTGGCGGCCCTGGCGGCCGAGACCGGCGAGACGGCGCACCTTGGCGTCCTGCGGGAGGGCCAGGTGCTGTCGGTCTGCGCGGTCGAGAGTCCCCGAACCTTGCGGACGCCGGCGACGGTCGGGCGAAAATCTCCGGCGCATTCCTCGTCCCAAGGCAAGGCGATCCTGGCGTTCGGTCCGCCCGAGCAACTCGAGTCATTGATATCGACGCGCGGACTGACTCCTTTCACGGCCAACACTATCGCCGATGAGGCGGCTTTCCGGGGTGAGATCGCAAGGGTGCGAGACCAGGGGTATGCAGTGGACAACGAAGAATTCGAGCGCGGCTTGAAATGCATCGGCGCTCCGGTTCGGGATGCGTCCGGCGCGGTGTGGGCGGCAGTCAGCATCGCCGGGCCGGCGAACCGCCTCGGTCCCGAGGAGATGCCTGCGTTGGTCCGCGCCGTGCGGCGGGCGGCGTCCGAACTGTCCGCTGACTTGGGCCGCAGGGCGGAAAGCGTTGTCGAACCTTCCACGAATGTTGGGAAACACGGATAGGAGGGCATGAGGAACAGACCCTTACAGGAGGGGCGGGTGGCATGACGAATCAGCGCACAAGCGAGTAAAGCGCGCCCGACATTGTGCGCGGTCGTCGTGCGGATGGGGCCGACATCGGGGGTCTTGCCTGGGAGTCGGTCGGTTGGAACGAGCTGTTGGCTCGTTCCAGGTTGAACAGCAGAGGAGAGAGGTTACATGAACACTTGCAGGCGGATCATTCTCGCAGCGCTGACAGCGCTCCTGATCACCGCGGCGCCCGCATTGGCGCAGGTAAACACGGCGACAGTCTACGCCACGGCCACCGACGGCTCAGGGGCTGTCATTCCGGGCGCGACCGTCACTCTGACGCACGTCGCTACGAACGTTGTCCTCAAACGGACGACGAATGAGGTCGGCATCGCGACGTTCGACTTCCTGCCGATCGGTCTTTACAAGATGGAGATCGAAGCGGACGGGTTCAAGAAGTTCGAGGGGCGGAATCTCGACCTGAAGGCAGGCATGGTCGTCCGAAACAACTTCCCGCTCGAGGTCGGAACTTTGACCGAGACTGTGGTTGTCGAGGACGTGGCGCCCCTCGTACAGACTTCGACGGCCGAACAGCTTCAGACGTTCGAATCCCGAAAGGTGGAAGAGCTTCCGCTCTCGCGCCGCAACTTCACAGGAATTTTGAGCTTGAACACCGGCGTCTCGCAAGCGGGCGAAGGCGTTCGTCTGAACGGCCAGGGCCGCAGCGGGACGGCGTTCGCGGTCGACGGAGGCGAGGCGAGCTCGAATCCGGAGGGACGAGGAGCGGCCGTCTATCAGTCGCCCAACTACATCGACATCATGTCGATCGAGGGCGTCCAAGAGGTCCAAGTGGTCAAGGGCATCACGCCCGCCGAGTACGGCAACATCGTCGGCGGCCAGGTCCAGATCATCACGAAATCGGGCACGAACCAGTTCCACGGCTCCTTGTTCCACGGGATTCGCGCCGACAACCTCAACGCCGCCGATTCATACTTGAAGTCCCAAGGCATCGGAAAGACGCCGGAAATCTTCAATCAATTCGGCGGATCCGTCGGCGGACCGATCGTCAAGAACCGCATATTCTTCTTCGTGGACTACGAGGGGTATCGCGAACGGCGACTGAGTCAAATCGACGGAAACGTGCCTACTCCCGAGTTACGCACGCAGATGATCCAAGCCGTGCCGGGCTACAAGCAGGTTTTGGACTTTTACCCCGAACCGAACCAGGCGTACAGTCCCGGTGACACGGACGCCGGATATGTCGCCACCGCTTCGGAAATCCGAGATGACAATCACCTCGACGCAAAGGGCGATTTCCGCCTCACGAACTTCAGCAACTTGGCGCTCACCTACGCGCGCGGCAGACCGTTTCGCGAGACGCCGAGCATCTACATTAACGGCGGGAACAACCGCACGTGGAGTACTACCTCTGAGCGCGGAACGGCGAACTACGTCTTCGGCGGACCCACGTGGACCTCGGAGTCGAGATTCAACTACTCGCTCAACGACATGGGGCGGCTGGACGCCTTCTTCCTGCAGCAATACGACAACGGCCTGACGGAAGATCAGCAATTCGACAACCGCCTTCCCCGCTTCGACACGAATCTCGGCTGGGGCGGGCCCGGCGCGGAGCTGTTTCTGCTGGAGGGTTACGCCTGGAACCTCTCCGAAAAGATCGCTTTGACTCGCGGCAAACACTCCATCAAGTTCGGCGGCAGCTACGTCAGGCACTGTTGCACCAAGACGAATCCGGAGAACCCTGTATTCTCCTACCTGGGCGTCGACGACTTGCTGGCAAACACTCCCTCCGAGGTGACGCCGACCTTCGGCTCGGGCGCATTCAAGGCGCGCATGTTCGAGCTGGGCTTCTTCGTCCAGGACGATTGGCGGGCGACGGAGAAGCTGACGCTCAACTTGGGCCTGCGCTACGACTGGATGTCGAACATGGTCGCTGATGAGGTGGACGGCAGCACTTCCGCGCTCTATAACGCCGATGGTTTGCTGGACGACCAGTTCCACTTCGGCCCGCTGCGCGACGTATCGAGCCCCTATAACCACGACAAGCTCAACATTGGGCCGCGCTTCGGCTTCGCCTATCGCATGGACGACAAAGGCGACACGGTGATTCGCGGCGGCTTCGGCGTGCTGTTCAGCCCGCTCACGCCCGGGCTGGCTTGGGCCAGCGTCGGGCGCAACGGCGTTCCCTTCCGCACGCGTTTCCAGAAGGCGGAGGCGACCGATTTGGGGCTCAAATTCGGCGTGCCGACCAAGACGATGCGCGAGGTCGTCGCCGCGCGCAACCTCGACCCGAACAATCCGTTCCGAGACACCTTCTCGTTCATCGATCCGAATCTGCAGGCGCCCTATGCGATGCACTGGAATATCGGCTTCCAGCGGAAGATCACTAACAGCATGGTGCTCGAGAGCGCCTACGTGGCGAATCGAGGCGTGAAGTACCCGATGCATCGGCGCGCCAACAACGTCATTCGAACCGGCCCTAACGCCGGCCAGAAGCCGAATCCGAATTTGGCGATCACCTACTACGTCGACAATTCTCAAATGTCGGAGTACCACTCTTGGCAAACCTCGCTCAAGAAGCGTTACTCCAACAACTTCACCGGCGGCATTCACTACACCTGGAGCAAGGCGCTGGCGAACGACGGCGGCGACGTCGGCGCTTATTATCAGGGCGACAACACGGGCGGTTCGGTGCAAGATTTCTTCAACGTCGCCCAGGAGTGGGGTCCCGCCACCGGCGACAACACGCAATATCTGGCGGCTGACTTTCTGATCGACCTGCCGGCGATGACCGGAATGAATCCCGTCCTGCGCGGCGTTCTCGGCGGTTGGCAGATCTCCGGGATCTTCACCGCCGTCACCGGCGATCCATTTCAACTCGGGCAAGGCTCGGCCATTCCAAGCAGCCGTCCCGATGCGACCGGCGTGGATCCGTACTTTGACACCTACGGCGAAACGCTGCAGTACTTGAACCCCGACGCGTTCTCTCTGGTGCCGGTCGACCCGGTTTCGGGGGCGACGGTGAGACCGGGCAGCATGGGCAAGAACGCCCTAAGAAATATCGGCCGCAGCAACATGGACTTTGGGCTCGGCAAGAACTTCGCGATCACCGAGCGTGTGAACTTCCGGATCCGCGCCGACATGTTCAGCGCGTTCAACCATCAGACGCTCAACAATCTGAACACCAACATCAACAGCGGAACGTTCGGACGCTTCCGCGGCACGCAAGGCGAGCGGATCATCCAGATCAATACCCGTCTCACGTTCTAACCCCTGGGCCTGAAAAGCCGCATTCGGCGGGCGGGGACGTTTCCCCGCCTGCCCTTCTTTCGCAAGACCCTAAAACATAGAATGCAGGAGGTTCTTTCCATGCCGTTCGATTCACGAGCAGTCGTCGCTTGCCTCGCCTTGGCGTCCTTCGCTTGCGGCGGGGCGGATGCGCCCGCGGCGAGCGCCGGAGGAAAGGAGCTCGCCCACAGCGAATGGAGCGACACGACTTTCCCGCCCTTCATCCGCAGATTGACCTACTTCGGGCAACGCGCGGACTGGTCGCCGGACGGCAAGAAGATCCTCTTCATGGAGAAGACCTACGGCGACGTCTACGAGTTGGATCTCGACACGAACGTGATCCGGCCGATGACGCATCACTACTATCACAACGGCTATACGCGCGCCCTGTATTTGTCGAACGGCGACATCCTGCTTTCGGGTTCGCGCACCTTCGACCCGAACAATATCCGTCCGGCGCGCCACGAGACCGCCGAGTTGTGGGTGCTGAGCAAGCATCTCGACAAGCCGCCCGTGGCCTTGGGCGAGTTTTGCTCGGAAGGGCCGGCCGTTTCGCGGTCGCAACTGAAGATCGCCTGGGCGGCCGACCACGATAACTACCCGGACAAGTTGCCGGAAGGCCGGTCGCAGGTCTACACCGCGAACATCGACTACTCGAGCGGCGAGCCGAAGCTCGTCGACAAGAAGATCGTGCTCGACAACGCGACGAGCTCGATCAAAGCCAACTGGGAGACTCAGAACTTCGTTCCGCCCGACGACGGCAAGCTGACCTTGGCCGCCTACGGCTACAACGACGGCGAGGCGCTGCTGCTGGACCTGCAGACAGGCGAGTTGACCAACATCTCAAACGCCCCCGGGCAGTATGATGAGCCGGAAGGCATCTTCCCGGACGGAAAATATACGCTGGTGGAGTCCGACCATCACGTGGCGGGCAAGGGATCGCTCGCGATCGACCTCTACAAGGTTCCCTTGGACGGCAGCGGCCGCTACGAACGGTTAACCTACTTCAACGAGGGCCGCCGGAACAAAGCGACGAATCCGGTGGTGCGCGACGACGGGAAGTACATCGCCTTCCAGGTTCCCCGCACGGATCAGATCGCGGGAATCGGAAGCGGCATTTATCTGATGGATTTGGACGCGGCCGGGCTGCACTAGACAGGTCCGGCGCGAAGGAGGAGGCGACAGACGATGGCAACAGCGGAAGTATTGGCCGAAAAAGGCATCGAGATTCGTGGGCCGGCGAACGACGGCTACGACGAGATCCTCACCCCCGAAGCGCTCGACCTCGTCGCTGAGTTGTCACGCGCCTTCGATGCGCGACGCCGCGAGTTGCTCGACAAACGCCAACAGCGACAGCGCGAGCTCGACGCCGGCAAGCTGCCGGACTTCTTGCCGGAGACCGCCGAGATCCGCGCCGCCGATTGGACGGTCGCCCCTATCCCGGCCGATCTCCAAGACCGCCGCGTCGAGATCACCGGGCCCGTTGACCGCAAGATGGTCATCAACGCCCTGAACTCCGGCGCGAACGTCTTCATGGCCGACTTCGAGGACGCCAACTCGCCCACCTGGGCGAACAACATCGAGGGCCAGATCAACCTGCGCGATGCGATCCGGCGCACCATCACCTTCGATGCGCCCAACGGCAAGCACTACGAGCTGGGCGAACAGCTCGCCACCTTGCTCGTGCGGCCGCGCGGCTGGCATCTGGTCGAAAAGCACATGCTCGTCGACGGCGAACCGGTTTCCGCCTCGATGTTCGACTTCGGGCTCTACTTCTTCCACAACCACGAGGCGCTCAAGGCGATCAACTCGGGGCCGTATTTCTATCTGCCCAAGATGGAGAGCCATCTGGAAGCGCGGCTGTGGAACGACGTCTTCAACTTCGCGCAAGACAAGCTGGGCGTCCCGCGCGGCACGATCCGCGGCACCGTCTTGATCGAGACGATTCTCGGCGCGTTCGAGATGGACGAGATCCTCTACGAGCTGCGCGATCACTCCGCGGGCCTCAACTGCGGCCGTTGGGATTACATCTTCAGTTTCATCAAACGCTTCCGCAATCGGCCCGACTTCGTCATGCCCGACCGGGCGCAGGTGACGATGGCAAGCCACTTCCTCGACAGCTATGTGCGCCTGTTGATCAAGACCTGCCACCGCCGCAACATCCACGCCATGGGCGGCATGGCGGCGCAAATTCCGATTCGCACCGATCCGGAGGCGAACGAAAAGGCGCTCGAGAAGGTGCGACAAGACAAGCTGCGCGAGGTCAAAGCCGGCCACGACGGAACGTGGGTCGCGCACCCGGGCCTCATTCCGATCGCCAAAGCCGTGTTCGACGAGCACATGAAGACGCCGAACCAGATCGACGTCAAGCGCGAGGACGTTCGCGTCACCGCCGCCGATTTGGTGCAGGTTCCCCAGGGTACGATTACCGAAGACGGTCTGCGCGTGAACATCGACGTCGGCATCCAGTACCTCGAAGCCTGGCTCGGCGGCAACGGCTGCGTGCCGATCTACAACTTGATGGAAGACGCCGCCACGGCGGAAATCTCGCGCACCCAGGTGTGGCAGTGGGTCAAGCACGGCGCGAAGCTCGATGACGGCCGCACCGTCACCAAGGACCTCGTGCGCAAGACCATCCCCGAGCAGCTTGAGAAGATTCGCGGCCTGCTCGGCGCCGAGCGCTTCGACTCCGGTCACTTCGATCTCGCGGCCAAGCTCTTCGAAGACATGATGATCAGCGATACGTGCGCTGAATTCTTAACGCTCGCCGCCTACGAGCACATCGACTGACGCTCAGCAGCGCTCTTCCCCGGGCCGTTCCGAACGCGGCCCGTTATACTGCCGCCAATGAGAACAGCCGCGATCCTGTTAGCCTGCCTGGTTCCGTCGCTGTTGTCGGCTGAAAACTGGCCCCAGTGGCGCGGGCCCTCGAGCCTCGGCGTTTCCTCGGAAGCGGGGCTGCCGACCTTGTGGAGCAACGCCCGAGGGATCGCTTGGAAAGCGAGGCTCACGGGGCTTGGCGTCTCGTCACCCGTCGTTTGGGGCGATCACGTCTTCGTCACATCGCAGATCGGCGCGACCCCGGTCGCGGGCGGCGGCTCGCACCCGCTGCTCGCGCGGGATGATCGCTCCTTGGCCGTCAGAGAAAGCGCGATCGGCGGCAAGCGCGCGCAGCCCGGCGGCGAGGTGTTCCTCGTGGTGGAGGCGTTCCGCCTCAGCGACGGCGAGCGGCGGTTTCAGTACCGCACCGAGGCGACCGGCGCCTTTCCGGCGTCCCATGAGAAGCACAATCTCGCGACGCCTACTCCTGTCACCGACGGCGAGCGCGTCTACGCCTGGTTCGGCAACGGCCAAATCGTGGCGCTCGACATGGCGGGAAAGCTCGTTTGGCAGCGGCATCTCGGCGAGGAGTACGGCACGTTCCTCAACAACTGGGGTCACGGCAGCTCGCCGACGCTGTACGAAGATCTCGTCATCCTGCTGTGCGATCACGAGCCCAACGCCTATCTGCTGGCGCTCGATGCGCGGACGGGCGAGGAACGCTGGAAGGCCGACCGCGGCGAGGACCGCATCTCGCATAGCACCCCTTTGGTGGTGCCGACCTCCGCGGGCGCCGAGCTGATAGTCAATTCGACCGAACGCGTGGACGCCTATCGCCCCGACGACGGCACGCCGCTATGGCATCTGGGGAGTTGGCGCCAAACGCCGATTCCTTCGCCGGTCTACGCCGACGGGATGATCTATATGAGCCGCGGCTACCGCAACAGCGACTACTTGGCGATCGAGCCTGGAGGCAGAGGCGACGTCGGCGAAAGTCACGTGAAGTGGCGCATGTCGAACGGCGCATCCTACGTTCCGTCCATCCTCTATTACAAAGGCTTGCTCTACATGACGAACGAGGTCGGCGTGGTGACTTGCGCCGACGCGACCACCGGGGAAAAGCTGTGGCGGCACCGCCTCGAGGGCGTCTTCTTCGCATCGCCGGTTGGGGGCGACGGCAAGATCTACATGACGAGCGAGACGGGAGACGTCTTCGTCCTTGCGGCCGGCCGGGAGCCCAAGGAGTTAGCTCGCAACGCGCTTGGGGTCCGGCTGATCGCATCGCCCGCGATCTCGAAAGGTCGCATTCTACTGCGCAGCGACGATGCGTTGTTTGCGATCGGCGAGTAAGCAAGCGGGTTAGGTAGCTTTTGCGCGCCGGTTGCCCAGTGAAGGAAACCGCGACACAGGCGCATCGGCTGCGGACGCGACCTTCAAACAACCGACACGGCGCGGTCGGGGCGCGTGGTCGCCGGCTTGATCCGCGCACGCTACAGCGGTCCGCGGTTGCCGCATAGCGACCATACAGGCGCGCCAGGATACGACCGAGCGCTGAAGTTCGCCGCGGAACTCCCGCATGCGCCATGCGTTCCAGGACACAGTTAGACGGTTAATTGACATCGAACCTTAGCGCTGAGAAAGAGAAAACGGCCCAAAAAAACTCTTGATGCGGTCGGCGATCCGTGATACTCTTCCGCTGAATTATGCGCCCTCGAGTCATAAAATTCCTCAAGGATTAGAGGAACATATTAACCGCTAATTGTTTGTCTACTCACCGTTCCTGGAGGTTCAAGCATGCCGAGTGTAGAAGTCAACAAATTCCTCATGCGAGCAGTCAGCGACGCGGATTTCCGGAAAGAGTTCCTCGAAGACCCGATCGCCGCCGCTAAGAAGAATCACGCCTCAGACGCCGCAACGAAGGAACTCGGGGAGATCAACGTTGCGCGGCTGCGTACGCAGTTTGATCACCTGTCGCGAGTCTCGAGCGACCTCTTGGGGTCGGTGGTATCCGCGGGGCACAGCTCCGACCACCTGGACCGCTCCAACATCCACGACAACGACGGGAACATTCATGACAAGGCGGGAGACGCCCTCGGTATTGGAGACTTGGTATCAAATCCGGGGCGCGTATTCCAACTCGATACGGCGGCGATTCGCGATGCTTTGGCTGATCCTTCGATCCTGAAGGAGCTCGAATCGAATCCGAAGATCAAGAAGGCTCTGAAGAACGCGGTGAAGTAGGCCACGCAGCTTCGCACAAGAGCGCCGATTCGGCCGCTCGATGAGGCTGACGCAATGGTTATTAGGCTCACTGCATCCTGCAATAACCGGTGTTTCTTTTGTATCGTTGCAGAGGAAATTGCCCGTCGCGAGTTTCGTCCGGCAAGCGCGCACATTGCTGAAATCGACCGGGCCGAGCCGCACGAAACCATCGATATATTCGGGGGCGAACCGACGATTGACCCGGCATTCTGGCCAGTGATCGAGCATGCGTTGGCGTCTGGAAGTCCAGATCGCCAGGTGACACTGGCCAGCAATGTGCGGCTGTTCGCCCATCGGCCGACGGCCGAGCGGCTACGTCGTGTCGGCGGCGATCGATTGCTCGTTCGGACGAGCCTAATGGGATCGACCGCCGCGAGGCATGACCGGCTCAACGGCGTACGACAGGCTGCGTTTCAGCAGACGGTTCAGGGGATTCGCAACCTTTCCGAGCTGGGGTTCGACGTTCAAACGAACATCGTCATTCTGGCTGAAAACATCGACGACTTGCTCGCAACCGCACTGGCGGCCCTGGAAGCCGGATCCCGCGTGATCAAGCTGAGCGGATTGGTGGAGACGGCGGGATTCGGCGAGTCAATCGCGCCGCCGGCTGAGATTCGTTCCCGACTTCGGCGCGTCGTGCCCATGCTTCGCGCGCTGGGAGCAAACGTCAAACTCGAAAAACTCACGCCGTGCTTGGCGTCGGAGTTTCTCGACATTCTGAATCGAGAATTCGATCCAACCGAAGCTTCGTCCAGGTGGTACCGAAAAGTGGGCGCATGTGCGTCCTGCAGTCTGGCGACCAGTTGCAATGGCGCCGAGAAAGGCATGCTGGAACACTTTGGCGAGGACTGGGTCGAGCCTATCTCGGAGATCGCCGAAAGTCTCATTGATCCGGTCGAAGTTGCACAGCTCGAAGGCTATCAGCCGCGGCGGGGCAAGCCCTTCGTCCGTGTCGTGTTCCCGGGAAACTCAGACGGGAGCATGGAGGCGCTCGGAACCGTTGTGGAATTCGCGGCGCGCAATCCCCACATATACCTACTGGTCTAGGACATACAACATGGCTAATACTGTTTCACTCCCTTCTCCCGCGGCATGCGCCAAAAGTCCAACAACCTTTGGACGAGTCGGCATGGACGAAGTCATGCCGGACCTGATCTTGCGCGACCAGTGGCGGCCCAACTATCGCGTGCGGCGACTCGAGAACCGCTACTTCCTATCGAGCGAGCAGGGTTCTTGGACGACGCTCACGGCGGACCAGTTCGAGGCGCTGCGGAGCATCGCGCTGCCCCGTCCGCTCCACGACCACCTCGAGGAGCGCGGGCTGATTATCACCGAGCGCAACGCCGGCTGCGTGATGCGGGCCTACAAACAGTGGACCAGCGGATACTTTCTAGGAACGTCGCTCCACATCATGGGAATGACACGGCGCTGCAATCTGCGGTGCAAGTACTGTCATTCCGCGGTTGTGCCCGACACAGCGGATCCAGCGCGCTTCGACATGGACCGCGACACGGCGCGCGCCATCATCGACTTTGCCTTCCAGTCGCCGTCTGAGAGGATTCACTTCGAGTTTCAGGGAGGAGAGTCGTCCCTCAATTTCGACGTCGTCCGTTACGTGCAGTCCTATGCAAGCCTGGCCAACCTCAAACACAAGCGCAAACTGTCTTTCTCGATGGTGACCAACAGCGTCAACATCAGCGACGAGGCGATGGACTTCATCGAGGGCGTCGGCATGGGGGTGACGACGTCGGTGGAGTTGTCTGGTCCCGAAGAGCAGGGCCTGCGCGTCGACTGGAACGGCGAGTTGCATCGGGAGGCCATCGAAAGCACACGCAAGCGCCTCGCGGATCGCGGCATTTTCAACCCGATGTTGATCGTGATCGCCCGCAACAACCTCCACCGCATGCGGGAATACGTTGATGCGGCGGTCGAATCGCACCAGAGCTCGATCTTCTTCTCCCCGGTTCAAAAGGTGGGCTTCGCCAAAGGCGCTTGGGAGGAGGTCGGCATTACGATCGACGAGTTCTTCGAAGGCTATCGCGACGCCATGGATCACATCTTCGATTTATGGGATCGCGGCGTCCTCATCGAGGAACGGTATTTCTCACTCGCCATCGAGAAGATGTTCAGCGAGCACGATACCCGCTACATGGATTACCGGAATCCGAACGGGATGGTCTTCGGGGACCTCGCCTACGATCATCGCGGCGATATTTACGCTTGCGATGAAGGACGCGGTCATGCGGATTTCCGGGTCGGCAGCGTCTTCACCGACAGCTATCAGTCAGTGATCAATTCGCCGCGGGCTCGCGAGCTGGTTTCCTACTCGCTGCGCGAACACTCCGAATGCGGCGGATGCGGCTACAAACCGTTCTGCGGAGTATCGCCCATCGTGAGCAAGGGCGAGTCGGGCCAGCTCGATCCGCAACCCTACACGCATTCGCTTTGCCAGCGCACGCTCCACCTGTTCGACTACGTCAACGAACTGATCGAGCAGCGTCCGCAAAGAATTGATCAAGCTCTCGCAATCATCGGGTTCGCCAGGGGATGAGAACCGCACAACGAGACCTAGCGGCTCGACTCGCGCCGGATGCTCTTCAGAGCACGGTGTTCGCTCGGCTGGCGGTCGAGGCCATCGCGGTCGCCGAAGGGCTCAAGCCGGCGGCGCGATTCACGGCGTGTGCTTCTGAGGCCTCCGAGTTTCGACGGATCCTCAGCGAGGCCGGGATGGCAGTCGAGAGCTACGTTCCGGAACCGGACGAGTGGGGCTACCGTCATGCAACGCCGGCCGAGAGAGAGGTATTTACGGAGCGCGACGTGCGCGTCTACTATGCCGCCGGGAAGCGCGAGTTGGCGGCGGCCATCGACGCCCAACGCGCCCGCGACGATCAGGCGCTGGGCAGGGCGCTCGGGTATCCCGATTGCTGCATCACGGCGAATCTGATCCTCGGCGGTCTCTCGATGACGGACATGGTCCGCGTGGCACGCACCCGAGGCCGCCGCGATTGGCGCCTCAACATCTTCCTGACGGAGATGGACAGCAGACCGCCGCAGTACTATCTCATCTCCCACTTTCCCTGCCGCCTCGGATGCCCGGCCAGCATCGACTACGCCGCATCGCTCTACGAGGTCTTGACGGCCGTATCGCCCCAATTCGCCGCGGAGCTGAAGGATTTCCTTTCGCTGCCGGTTTTGCTGCGCGATGAACGGCGGCCGCCGGAAAACAGGAGGTATGGGAACTACGGATGCGTCTTACATGGGGTGACGGTGGGCGACATGGTCCTATACCGGAGCTGGCAATCGCTGCGAAAAAGCGACGATTTGGCGGACGCCGGTCTCGATAGCGCCGATTGCCTGGCAAGGGATGAGCACGGCGTAAATCTTTTTCGCACGGAAACGGGCGAACAAGTCGCCTGGCTGGACGCGGAGAAATGGCAGCTCGTGACATTCTGACGACGCCCAGCCGCCGCTCCGAGTTGGCAAGGCTGACGCCTGGGATTTCTTCCGGCGCGGTCACCGATGTCATGTTGCTCCAAGCCGGCGTGCGGTCGCTGATCCGGCTCTCGTGCGCGGTGGAAGAAGCCGAGGCGATCGGAAATTCCTTGCGGCTGCTGGGGCTGCATACAAGACGCTGGTCGGGTACGCTGGAGCCCGTCCGCTCGCTCGCGGCGCAGGGCGACGCCGGATATGTAGTGGCGAGCCGACCGCTCGAGGCGGACGGCCGGAAATTCCGCGGCCGCACGTTCCTGTTCGTCGCGAGTGATCAAGATCTGGCCGATCTCGCCGAAGGCTTTGCGATGGATGACGCCGTGCTTGGCGCGCTGCTCGGCTATCCCGACTGCTGCATCCGCGCATTCAGCGCAAATCGTACGCACTATATGGAGCGGCTTCATCCCGCTTTCGCCGCCTCGGGATCGCCTCCAATGCCGTTTTGGGCCAACACGGCGGCGGACGCATTCGGATGGCGGCTCATAAGCCACTTTCCGTGCTCCGCGCAGTGCAAAACGACCCGTGACATCGCACTGACGTACTGGAAGGCGCTGGCGTCCGCGGACCCCGCCCACGCGGTTTCGACGCTGGCCCACCTGCGCACGGTCGTATTGTCCGGTCCGACTCTCGGACTCGCATATGGGAGCCCGCGGCGAGATCGGGCGGGGACCTGCAGGGTGGCATTACTTGGCGCGTCCGCCGCATGGATCGCGCAGCTTGACGGACAGCGAGAGATCCACATTGATTCCACGGGCTGCGTATCCGCAGGCAGGTCGGCGATCCCGGACTCGGTCTCCGTTTTCGATTTCAGCGGCGGCGCCGATGTTGACTGAATTAGCCAATCCGTTTGCGGCGTCGGTGGCCTGCGCCGTGAGTCCTATGGGCGGAGCGGATGGGCGCGAGTTGCTGGAGCGGATGGCGCTCGAGGGCTACCGGCGGATGCTCAACGGATTCGTTCAGCAGGCGCCCGCGCGCATGGACCTGCCGCCGGATCTATCGGACGTGCTCGTGCGCTTCGCCGAAAAGATCTCGCGTTTCGAGGACATCTGGCGCCCATCGCTCGGCGCGCTCTATCATGCGCGGCGGAACCCCTCGCCGGCGTTTCTCGGAACGGCGGCCGTGGAGACTGCGGTTCAGGCCCACAGATGGGGGTTGCCGGGTTCCTGGCGAATCGAATTCGCCAGTCCTTCCGCGGCGCCGCTGGGCGAGCGGGTCATCCGAGAAGTCGTGGAGATTTCAGCGCATGCCGACGGCTCCTCGCTGCGCCTCGAATGGATGCGCGCGGGCGGCGATCGAGGTGCGCTGCAAATCGCCGTCGCGCCCGACTCTTGGAGCGAGGATCGCCGGGCGCTGGAATTGGCGCCGTTCGGCCATCGTACAGAAGAGGATGCGGCGCGAGCTTTGGCGGCGTCGGACGATGGCATGGCCAAGGCCTTGTCCGCGGGACTCGAGTTGCTGGACCGCGCTTCGCCGGAATACGCGGGATGGGTGCGCGGCATCGTGCGGCAGGTCGCGCCGCTCGAATGCCAGGGAAGAGTGGTTTCGAGTTGGAGCAGCCTCCACTATCCCGGTTTGATTTCGCTGACGCTATTCGACTCGCCGCTCGATGTGGCGGAAACCTTGGTTCACGAGGCGAGCCACCAACGCTATCACTTGCTGGACCGCAGCATCCCGTTGGTAAAGCAAGAGGCGGTCGAAGACCTGCACTTCTCCCCGATCAAGCAATGTCCCCGGCCCCTGCCGATGGTTTTATTGGCCTTTCACGCGTTCTGCAATATTGCGCTCTTGTTCGATGACTTCTATCGAGCGGGCGTTTTGGACCGGGCAGGTTTCCGATACCACATGTCCGATCTACGCAACTGGCTGCCTGCGATGGCGCAAACCCTGGGCGCGGCTCGCGGCCTGACGGCGGACGGCGAAATGCTATGGCGTGACCTCCATTCGCGGCTCGAGTCCGCGCTGTTCGGAGAGGAGGCCAGCGTTCAGTGAATGTCGAGATCGCCACTGGATTTTCCAACCCGTTCGAGCCCTTCGACGAGGAATTCCGCGTGCGTTGGGCGCGACTCGTTTCCGCCCAACGCGCCCGAGTTTTTCTCGACCGATGGTCTCCGGCGCTACGGCGGGAAAGTGACGGTCTCGAGGATACGCTTCGCGCCTTCGCCGAGCGCCTCGCGGGCGCCGCGGACGACGACGAGCTGTTTGAGATCGCATGGCACCCGTTCTGCAATCTTGCGCCGATTGACGAAGGCGACGCCAACTCGCCCGCCGCCGCGCTGGCGCGGGCCGCGCAGTTTACATTGCGCTTAGCCGAATTCGACGCCGGCGTCACCGTTAACGTGCGGCTGCCTGCGCCCGTGGCGCTGGGATTCAACCGCTATCAACTTCCCGTCGCCGCGGAGCTAAGGCTGACGGGCCGCGGCTCCACGCGACGTATCGATCTGTTGCAACGGGACGGCTGGACGATTCACCGCTTCGAACGCGAGGGCGCGGAGTGGCGCCTACGCTCCGGAAAAGCCCTATTGCAGCCGGTAGTCTCCATCGCCGGCGAACAAATCCTGGTCTACCCTTTGGCGCGGTCGATCGAGAGGCCGGACGAGCGAGTCATACCTGCCGACGCGGCCGCCGTAGGCGTCTTGCAATCGGCTCTCGAGCTCATCGAGCGGACCTCGGCCGCTTACAGCGGGTGGATCGCTCGCATGCTGCGGGCGGTCGTCCCCTTGAGGCCGGCGCCCGGACGCTTCGACAGCGAGACATTCGCCTCGCTCTACGGGACCGCGTATATTTCTTTGCATCCCGACGTGATCCGGCTTGCGGAGACCCTGGTGCACGAAGTTTCCCATGACTACCTGCACTTGCTCAGCAGCGTCGATCGTCTTGCCGACGGACCGGGCGGCGAGGATCTGTTCTCGCCGGTGCGGCAGTGTTCGCGGCCGGCGATAGGCGTGCTGAAGGCGCAGCACGCATTCGTCAACGCCCTCGTCTTCTACTACCTGCTGGAGCTGTCGGGCGTGACGCTCGAGGGCGCCTATATCCGCGGAATCGACAAATTGGAAGATTGGCGCAGTGACATGGAAGCGTCGCTCGAGCACGCCCGCTCGGTGACGAGTTTCGGGGAATGCCTTTGGCGGCCGCTTGCCCGCCGGGCTGATCAATTCCGAAAACTCCACAGCACCGTCGAGCGCCAACCCCAGGGGGCCATGCATGCTTGACGACGTACTCCTGTTTGATGAACCGTACCGCCATTTTCTGTGCTTCGAGTCATTCGGCGCGGACGACGCTGCGGATATGCGGGAGGTGCTTTCCTCGGATCTTGACTGGGGAGTGCGCGAAGGCAGCTTCTATGTGACCTACCGACTCGACCTCCGCGCTTTTTTTGAGAAGCGGAGGACTCCGCGCTTTTTGGACGAGGATTTCCTTTTCAGGATGCGCGACCGGATGTCCAAGCTCTTTTCGGTTCCGCTTTCCGACACGATTCAGGTGCTGGGTCACCGCATGATTCCGGGCCAGCGGATCGGCGTCCACAATGACAATCCCGGACTCGGCTTCGAGAATTATCGGATCGTGACGCAGTTCACCTTCGACCAGAAGCCGGAAGACGGCGGCGAGCTCAACATCCACACATCCGACCGCCCGCAGGATGTTTACCAGAGCATTCGGCCGTACCCAAACATGAGCTTCGGCTTTGAAACCTCGGCGCGCTCCTACCATTCGGTCAATCTGGTCCGTAATGTGAACCGTGACGCCATGCTCTTCAACTTTTGGCACGCGGGCAACGCCCCTGCCGTCGAGAAGGCGATCCAAACGGCCATTGAAGGGTTGTTGCCTATCCAAACTTCAAACGACGAGATCGCCGCATCGGACAGCGGCATCGAGGCGGCATTGCTTGCCGACGGACTAGTCGCGCGTTGGGGGCTGGACTCGCACGTGGGGGCCGCGGCCGCCTTGCTGGCGCTGGAGTCCGCGCCGCCAAGAAACGATTCGCGCGCGCTGCGGGCCGCTTTGGCGGCTTCCTGGAGGGCGGCGCTCGACCTCAACAGCGGCGCCGCAGGGTCAACAGAGATCGATTCCATGGCGCGCGTCTCGACGCGCTGGATGAGGGCCGATTTGCCGACCGTAAAGGCGGTGCTGTCGCTGGCGGTTTGGGCGGCGCGGGCGCCACGCCGCATGTTTACAGCCGAGGCGTGGGAGTTGGTCCGGATGCAGGTCGCGCCGCAACGAGACCTGCTGCCTATCGACGCCCGCGTTCTGGCGGATGAGATCCTCGCGCTAGGAGCGCGGGTCTGCGCGGAGGCATGATTCTTCGGCGGTCACAGTACGTTCATCTGATACCCCTTGGTAACGGACGCGAACTGGCGGTGCACGCCGTCAGCGGAACGCGGCTGACCTTGGCGGCGGAAGCGGCCGCCCTGATTCGGTACTTCGATCAGCCGCGGGAGCTGGCTCAGGCTGTGCTGGAGTTGCCACGAGGTCTTGGCTGTCCGCCGGAAGCGATCACGGCCGGCGCGGCGGGGTTGATCGAGCGTAAGATCCTGAGCCGCGTCTCCGCCGAGGAAGAGGCGCTGGAGGTCAGACGCAGTCTCACGGAAACCCGCGGGCGCGATCCCGTCGAGCTCCTCGAGCGTTACCGCCGGCGGCATGCCGCGGGCGTATCGGAGTACTGGACGGTCGCGGCGCCGCAAACCTGCAACGACTTGGCGCCCGGGCGGCCGACGTTTCGCATCGCGGTGCTCGGCGAATGTGACGTTCAGATGGAAGCGGACTTTCTGCGGGCGGAAGGCGCGCGACGCGGGCTCGACCTCCGCGTGGCGGCCGCGTTTCTCGACGACCTGCGCCTGCTCGCGGAGCTGGAGCATCACGCAGTGATCGTCGGGATGCTTCCCGGCCGGCACACAATCGCGCTGGGTACCGCCGCGGATCACGGCGGCGACCCGGCGGCGTTCCTCATCGCGGAAGCTCGTGACGCGATCACGCGTATTCGTGCGGCGACCGCGGCGCCGGTTCTACTCAATAGTCTTCCGGTTCCGACGGTAGAGCCGCTGGGCTTGGGGGGCCGCGGCGAGGACAGCCATCGCAACCGATTCCGGCGTGCGAACCTGCAGCTCGAGGAGCTTGCACGCGAATTTCCCGATGTTTACGTCGCCGACATTGACGCCGCCATGAGTGCGGCGGGGAAGGGCGCGCTCCTCGACGATTCGTTGGTCGGGTTTACTCATTTCGGATTTCTCGGCTGGATGCTGCAGCGACCGGCGTCCGAGCAGTCGGCCGTCCACGGAATTTTCCCGGATGTTGCGCCGCTTGCCGAGCAGGCCGGCGGCCATCCCTATGGCGGCGAGACGGTCATGGCAAGGGCGCACATGGACCTATTGACGTCGATCCTAGGGATAGATCGTAAGAAATGCGTGATCGTGGACCTCGACGGGACGTTGTGGCCGGGCGTGCTGGCCGAGACAGGTTCACCCTTCGCCTGGAGCCCCGAAATCAGCGGTCCTTACTCGTTCATTGGGCTCTACTTCGGCGTGCATGAAGCGCTCAAGGCATTGCTGCGCCGCGGGATTCTTCTGGCGTGCGTCAGCAAGAACGACGAGGCGACGGTGCGTGACCTGTGGCGCTATGGAGATCACTACCCCCTCGATCGCTTGATTCATCTAGAGGACTTCGTCACGCACCGGATCAACTGGCAGGACAAGGTTACGAACATCCGCTCGATCGCGGATGAGCTCGGCTTCACGCTCGACAGCTTCGTCTTCGTTGACGACAACCCGGTCGAGCGCGAGCGCGTGAGCCAAGCTCTGCCGGAAGTCGTCGTCCTCGGCGATAACCCATTCGAATTGCGCCGCCGCTTGCTAACGGATCCTCGGCTGCAATCGCCCATCGTCACCTCGGAATCCGGCGACCGGACGAAGCTGGTCGCGGCCCAGTTGCGCCGGGCGGAGCTGCGCCGCAGCGCCTCCGACGAGGAGGCGTTCCGTGACTCGCTCCAGTTGGAATGCGACGTCCGCAGGGTAAGCCTTGGCGATGGCCTCGAGCGGATTCGGGAGCTTTTTGATCGGACGACGCAGTTCAACACCACGGGTCGCAAGTTCACCGCGCTGGAGCTGACGAGCATCCTGGAGAACGCGAACAACTACGTATTCACGATGCGGTTCCGAGACCGCTTCGGCGACCACGGCATGGTTGGCGCGTGCGTGGTGGAAGCCTTTGAGATCACGGCATTCGCGATGAGTTGCCGAGCGCTTGGATTGGGCATAGAGCAGCGGTTCTTGACGAGCGTGCTGGAGCGCCTCGCCGCCGAGGGGCGTCCCGTGACCGCGCGGATCATTCCGACGTCGCGCAATCTTCCGGCCGCCAATATCTATCGCGACCACCGCTTCACCGACGAGGGCGCCGGACGTTGGCGCTTGAGCCCGTGTGTGAAAAGTCCCGCGGACATGCCACAACGACACCCCGCGCCGCCTGAGCCCTGACAAGGGAGGGGTCGTTAGCGACCTACGGCGCTGAAAAAAATCGCTTGTTGACGTGCTGCGCCTCAAGCTTCGCGGTCGTCGCCGGGTCGCCCTCGTTTCTCTTATCCGGCGCCCGCCTTCTTCTTCTCATAGACAGCGACCGCAGCGTCAATTTGATCCAGCGCCCGCTGACGCGCCGCAGGGCTCGGGTAACGCCCGTAATGCAGCACGTACTCGCGGTTGTATTCGATCTGCTCGAGAAACAGCTCGGGCGCATTCCCGGGGTCGGCGGGCTTGCCCTCGATGTCGATGTTCACCGGACTGGTGTGTGCGAAGACCGGCATGCGGAACCAGTGCCCGGGAGGTCCGCCGTACGGCAGCATCTCGCGCCCGTAGCTGCGGGCCGCGATCCAGCCGCTGCGGTCCATCTCGACCTCGACGTCGAGCGCGGCGCTGTAGTGATCGCCCTTGGGCTTGGCTGACGCCACGACCTTGCCGTTGCGGATGATCTCGAGCACGCCGTAGGGCATGCGCGAGTGCGACGTCGCCCGTACTCTGACCTTGTGCGTCTTGGCGGTCGGCGATAGCGCGATCTCCGCGCCTGGCCCTTTGCCGTCCACCGCAATCTCGATGATCGGCCCGGTCGAGATGAAAGTGTGGCCTTGGCGGATGCCTTCGACCCAACTGGCGTAGTCACGCTTCGCCCCCGTGTCGACGTACGTCCGGGCGCTGCCCATTGGGACGGCCGTGCCCATCTTGTCCGAACCCGACGACGCGCGAATGCGGAAGCCGCAATTGAGATAGGCGTAGTAGACGTCGATCGGGGCCATCTCGTAAACGTGCGGGCCGTACATGCGGTAGATCCGCTGCAAGGTGGGGTGCAGTTGGAACGGATCGCCGGTCGTGAGAATGTCGAAGGCGTCGATCTTGCCCAGAGCGACGTCGACCGGACACTCGCCGTTGGGGTAAGGGAAATGCGCCCAGATCACGAGCGCATGCTGCTGGCGGGCCAGCTCGGCGGCGTCAGCGTGGGTCGGCAGGGAGGGGCCTCCCCAGCCGTTCTCGGGCGGTTCTCCGGTGCTAATGGGCCAAACCAGTTGCTTGAGTCCGAGAAAGATCAGGTGCCCCAGAAAGTGATTTCGGAACTCCTCGTTGGTGTAGAGGAAGTACTTCTCGGTGGAGAGCGCGCTAAGCTTGCCGTCGAAGTTCTCCACGTTCTTGAACGTACCGTCGCCGGGCCGTTCACCGTCGCCGACGCCGCTCTTGTAGGCCAGCAGGTTCGCGACATTCAGCCCTTCGGCCTGCATCTCCGTCATCACGGCCCTGGGGTTGGGAAAGTGTACGTGGGTGTCGCCGGCCATCCATCCGCGATCGGTGATGTCGCTCCAGCGCTTGAGGGGGATTTTCAGCGTGTCTTCGCCGCCGCCGATCTTGACCTTGCTCTCATACACGTCATACTCGAGTCCGTGGACAGCCTTGACGGTGATCTCGTCCTCAGGCAATTCCACCTCGAACGAGCCGTCGACGTAGGCGTAGTTTTCACCGTTCGGCAGCCCCAGGTCGCCTCCCAGCGGGCCTCCAAGAATGCGCCAAGGATGCCCGAGCGGCGGATAGTACTTGCCGGCGGCATCGGTGAACGAGACCCGTGCGGCCGCCAGGGGCTCGCCGCTGTCCTGATCCACCAGTGACACCGTAACGCGCCGCCAGCCCGGCGGGGTGAACTCTTCGGACGAGCGCTGCGCGATCAGCAGCAGCCCACCGAAGCAGACGGCGGCCGCCAAACGAAACAGCATGTAGAATCGGGCGTTTGACATCTCGTCCCCGACGTTATCACGTCGGCCAGGATGCGGCGCGCGGCTACGCCTTCATCGAGCCAAAGAATGCAACGCGCCATCGCGGACGCCTTCAAGGATGACCGCTGATTGTCGCAAACGCTGGGAAGCGCCCGCATCCCAGCGCTTGCGCCCAATCGAATCTCTCGGTGAGATTAATTCGCTGAGCCGACCGGAGCCGATGAGTCCGCAACCAAGCCGTTCTTGCGGGCGATGGCCGCGATTAAATCGGCGTTGCGATTGAGTTGGGTGCGCAAGGCCGCGAAATCGACTTCATTGATGTTGTCGCGAATTTCCATGACCATGCGACTAAGCCGATCCAATTGCTGACTCAGGCGACTCGTCTGCGTTTCTTGATTGAGCCGAACCTGTCCGCGCAAAATCCCGTTGGGATTGCTCTGGCTGTGAATATTGAAGTAATAGTTGGAAGGATTGCTTCGTATGTCGAGCAGAGCGTCGATGTCGGATGAATCAGATGTCGTTTTCGTCGTGCAAGTGCGCCTCTGTTCATTAGCGTTCAACGTCGATTGCGGCAGGTCGAATCCGAATACGACAGGACCGTTTTCTCCCGGCGCGCCTTTATGGAAATGCGCAGCCGTCAACATCACGGCTTGCGTACCGTTTGTATTATCGAGACTGACGCACATGCGAACGGTGGCGGCGGTAATATTGCCGCGCTCGATTGTGACGGAGCGCGAGTCGCTCGAATTGTCACCGGTGTTGTCTCCAGTAAACAGGTCGACAAAAGAATCAAAACCGCTTTGGACCGCCTCCCCGACGTCTCCAATCAACCCGTTGTCGGTATTGTTGGTCGCTCCCTCCACTTGAAAATCGATGCTGACATTGGCGGTGCCCGTCACGTCGGTCGTGACCGGCGGATTTTCATTTGCTCCTGAAATGTCCACGTCGAATCCGGACTTTGCGACTCCGCCATACGTTTGCGCCCACGTCGCGGACGGGATTAGCGCAACCACGGCTAATAAGATAAGTTTGTTTTTCACTTGCTCACTCCTCAGTTTCGTTTCTTTCAGTTTTGTTTCTTGGGGAAACGGACTGCGCGGATTGTCTGCGCCGAACCGACCCATCCGATAGAGCACGGCAATGTAGAACGCGTTACAAACGCAATGGACATGGCCAAGATCCTCGAGGAATTCCATGCAGGAGAGGGATGCGCTGGATGCGGCAATCGCCGCGATGGAGCGCCTCGCAGCACGGCAAGGCGGCGCCAAGAGCAGGGGCGACCGCCAAAGCCGCTTAAAAAGGCGCGGGCAGTGAGGGCGGCATCGGAAGCGATTGCGATGGCCGTGTGGGCCATTTTAGAGGCCGATGAATGCTTTGTCCGGTCGCACACAAGCCCAATGAACCGTGCTCGTTGGGTCAACGCCTGCAGCCGGCTCTGCTGCGCTTGGCTCCCGGCGCCTCGAAGATCGCCAAGAAGACCGAACGCTCCGGACCCCTGAGCGACCAGAGACTTCTCGAGCTCGTCGAGGAGGCGACGGTCGACGCTTACGGATAAGAGGAAGAGGCCGGCGGATGGCTGATGATGTTCGACGACAACGTCGGCTTTCGCTTTTGGCGTCCTGCTGGGGGTCAACGTCACGGTCTTGGGCCTCGACATGACCGATGCCCGCGAGCTCGCGGCGCTCTGCCGGAGGTGGAAGAGCCGGCTGAAGGTTTCGATAGCTTTTGGCCAATAGGCGAGGTCGTAGGAGTCCTTCAGTCTGCTGTTCTGAAGTCCCAGGGTCCGTGAGCGCCTCAACCAGGCGCTGGACTGACCGTGAACGTGATCAAAGAGTCAGCGCCATCAGATCGGCCTGCGGCGGTTCGGGCTGCGAAAAAATGACGACCGTTCCTTTGCGGTTCGCGCTGACGCCTGCGTTGAGCCACGCATCGACGTCATAGACTCGGCGCGACTGACGCGTCCTGAAATCATAGAAGTGCAGGGTCGTGCGCCGCTCCACGGGCGGAGCGAAGTAGAATAAGCCCAGCTCGACCGGTACGAAATTCGACCATTCACCGAGGGAATCGAGGACCAGCTCCTCCTTGCCTCCGTCGACCGGAACGCGCCACAACGACGTCTCGGTGATGCTTTTTGCGTAGAACAGCGCCGCGCCGTCTACGGCTTCGCGCGCGTGAAACCCGCCTTGGCGCGTGATCTGCACGGGTTCTCCGCCCCCAGCGGGTATCTTCCAAACTTCATAACGGCCGGTGCGATTGGAAGCGAAATAAATCCAGCGCCCGTCGCGCGACCAGCTCGGGACGATGTCGTCGCCGTGGTGTCGGGTCAACCGGCGGTGCACTCCGGCCGCGACATCTAGCACGAACACGTCTCCCGAGCCGTCCAGGCGAGCGTCCAGTGCAACCCAACGGCCGTCCGGCGACCACTGTGGAGTGCCGGCGCTCGGCCCGTTGAAGAAGGAGGCCTGACGAGGATTCGAGCCATCCGCGTCAGACACCCAAATCTCACGAAAACCGGACCGGCTGGATTCGAACACCAGATGTCGGCCATCGGCGGACAGCGCGGGCTGCCGGTTCACACTTGTCGAGTGTGTAATGCGCGTCGCCTGCACGCCCCCGGCGGACCCATTCTCCAGCTCGAGACGCCAAAGGTTCTCTGAGCTGATCGGTTGAACGAACACGATCTCATTCCCTGAGGGCGAGACCGTCACGGCTCCAGCGTGACTCGGTCCTAATGACACAGGTTCGGACGGAGCGCTGACCCGAGACGCTCACACGCCAAAGCGTTCGCATGCTCGATTGGCTGGAGCGGTCGGAGACGAAGTAGAGTCGCTGGCCATCCGGGCTCCAGGCCACAGAGGAGACGCTGGCGCCATCGAAGGTAATCCGGCGGGGCTCCCGTGAGGGCTGCATGTTCTCGTCGACATCGAGCAGGTAGATGTCACCGTTCGATGCGCTCACTCCACGAATGAAAGCCAACTGCCCGCCGCGCGGCGAAAGCGCCGGCGAGAAGTCCCCAAGGGTAAGCGGCGCGGGCTGCGTGACGGTAACCCTGCGCCCGGTGCTGACTTCCACGGCCATGATTCCGGCCTCGTTCGCGCGATGCCGCAGGTAATCGGGATAGGCGTTCGCAAAGGCGATCCAGCGGCCGTCGGCGGACCAAGACAAGCTGGAGTCGTTCGCGCTTATCGTCGTCAACCGGCGCTCGGGACCTCCGTGGGGAGAAACCAGCATGACGCTTGCCTGGTAGCCAGGCTGACGTCTGAGAAACGCCAACATCCGGCCGTCGGGCGACCACGCGGGATTGGTGTCGTCGGCCGGGTCCGTCGTCAGTCTCCGCGCGGATTCGTCGCCCAAGCGTTTGAGGTAAACGTCGAAGGTTCCGGCGGGGGATTCGTTCCAATGGAATGCGATCGTCGACCCGTCGGGCGAAAAGGCGGGCCCTCCCTCCATCCCAACGTAACTGGTCACCGGCGACGGCAGCCGCAACTGGACGGGGCGCGTCTCTGCGTTCGTCGCCTCCGCGGCGCGCCAAAAGCTGATACTCGCCATCAACAGGATGGCGGCGGCCCCGAACAGCCAGATCGCGGCGACCCTGAGGCGCGAGACGCACGGGCTCGACCGGCGTTTCAGCGATTCGCGGCGCGATCCGCACGCCCCTGAGAAACCGGTAGCCTCGACCATGCACGGTCTCGATGAAGCGCGGGTGCCGGGCCGAGTCGCCCAAGGCCGAGCGCAGCGTATGCACGATCGTGTTCAGGTTGCGCTCAAACCCGACGTGCGTATCGGGAGCCCAGACCCGCTGTTGGAGCTCCTCACGGGAAACGATCTCGCCCGGCTGCTCGAGCAGCGCTTCGAGCACTTTGAAGGATTGCTCGGGAAGTTTGAGGCGGACCCCGCCCTTGCGCAATTCGCCCGAGACCAAGTCGGCCTCGAAGGATCCGAATAGCACCACCCTCGAGTGAGTACTCTCAGCCATCCCCATAACTCCTGCAGTTCCAGATTATAGCGGGTCGGCGCGCCGCCTCACAATTCTTCGTAAAACCCGCCATTTCTGTGGCTTGCGGTTGCAGATTCCTTTTACAAGATTTCTATTTGACAACTCCGGCTGCGCGGTCGAGGATGTACTCGCAATAGCGTCGTCCGCGTTCTAGTCTCGCGGGGTTTGTTCGAGCGGACCAAGCATGCGGCGGGTCTTCCTCCACCGGCAGGACGTGTGTCTTGCGGCCGTGCAGATCGTTGGGGTATCTACGTGGAAAGGGAAAAGGAAATCACCATGACATCTTCCTCTGTCAGGAGCAGAACGTTGCTCGTGGCCTGCTTGTTCGCCCTCAGCATCGCCAGCGTCGCGTTGCGGGGCCAAGGCGCCGTGGGTACGCTCAACGGCTCGGTTCTCGACACAAGCGGGGCCGTCATCCCCGGCGCGACTGTGGTCATTACGAACGTAAACACGAGCGTCGCGACACGCACTTCGACAACATCGGCGGGAGCTTACACATTTCCGTATCTGCCTGCCGGCACGTATGTCATTCGCGCAAGCTCGCCGGGTTTCAGCACCGCGGTGCGCGACGACGTTCTGCTCAGGGTCGCTCAGACCTTAACCGTCAACATGGCGCTCGAGGTCGGCACGGTCGCCGAAGAGGTCACCGTGACGGGCGCGCCGCCGGTGCTCGAATCCGGAACGGCGGAGGTCGGCCGCTACATCAGCGCGGAGGAGTATCAGAACTGGCCAATCCTGGTCGCGGACGGCCAGCGCCAAATCCAGAGCTTCATCTTCTCGAGCCTGCCGGGGACGACCGGCGGCGAGTTCGAGGGCGCCATTAACGGCGGCCAACAGTACTCGCACGAGATCATGATCGAAGGCATCCCGGTCGGCCGCATGGATCTGATGGGCGGCAATAACAACGAGATGAGCCCCGGCGCGGAGTCCGTCGGCGAGTTCAAGCTTCAGACCGGCGCCATGGGAGCTCAGTACAACGGGGGCCAGACCGCAGTCGCCAACTTCGGCATCAAGAGCGGCGGCAACGAGCTGCACGGCTCGATGTTCTACTACGTGCAGAACGAGGCGCTCAACGCCAACACCTACGCCAACAACTCCACAGGCGCGAAGAAATCGCCGGACCGCACCAACAACTACGGCTATCAGGTCGGCGGCCCGATCTACATTCCCAAGGTCATCGACGGCCGCAACAAACTCTTCTTCTCCAACACGTTCGAGCGCACTACCCGTTCCACGTTCAACATCTCCGGCTTCAATACGACGCTTCCGAACGTCGACTTCAAGCGCGGCGACTTCTCGCGGCTGTTCGACCCCGCCTTCACCGGACAGGCCCAGTCTGGATCGGTGCTCGGCGTAGACGAGGGCGGCAATGAGGTGCGTTTCGGACAGATCTACGATCCGCTGAGCACGCACGCATTGGCTGACGGCACGGTTTTGCGCACTCCGTTCGCCGGCAACGTCATCCCGCAGAGCCGCATCAGCAACGTGTCCGACAACGTCGTCAACGGCGTCGGCATCGTGGATCCCCAGATCGACCGCATGGTGCGAAACATGTCCACGATCGGGGCCTGCTGCCCATACTTCCGCCTGTGGACGATCGGCACGAAGGTCGATTACCAACTCAACGACCACAACAGCCTCTCGGGTTACTGGAACAGCGAGCAGCGCAGCCGCAACAATTCGCCGGGCGGCCGCTACGCGCCAGTCCCCGGTTTGCCCACCGGCGTATTCCAGAATCAGAACACGCCTTCGCAGATGATCCGGCTGTCGTGGAACTCCACCATCACGCCCACCGTCATCAACCGCGTGGCGGGCGGCTACAACCGTTTCCGCAACTCTAACGAGTCCGTCTACGTGGATCAGGACTGGGCCTCGCAGGTGGGCGTGCAAAACACCTCGCCAAGCCACTTCCCGCGGATGAACTTCAGCGGGAACGAATGGCAGGGCGGCACGCTGATGCAGATCGGATCGAGCTCCGCCGGCGAGGGCTTCAACGGGAGTTGGATCTATCAGGATGACCTCACCATCATCCGCGGCAAGCACACCTTCAAGCTCGGTTACGAGTATCGGCGCTACTGGCTCAACACGCGCGCCAAGGACGGCTCGGGCAACTTCGACTTCTCGCCGATCCAGACGCGCCTCCCCGGCTACAGCGACCAAACGGGGCACGCCTTCGCGAGCTTTCTGCTTGGGGCGGTGAACAGTGCGGGCCGGGGAGTGACGACCCTATACTCGGGCCACCGACACCCGTCCCACGCCTTCTACTTTTCGGATGACTTCAAAGTCACTCCGAAGCTGACGCTCAATCTTGGGCTGCGCTGGGAGGTCATCCGGCCGTTCAGCGAAGTCACCGACCGCATGTCCGAAGTCGATCTCGACGCTCCGAACCCGGCCGCGGACGGGCGTCTAGGTGCGCTGGTTTTCGGTAAGCGCTTCCAGGACACCTACCCGTGGATGATCGGGCCGCGCTTAGGCATCGCCTATCAGGTCAACCAGAAAACTGTCGTCCGGGCCGGATACGGGCTGACGAACTCCCCTCCGATCCGCAACGACTGGGGCTTCGACGGATTTACGACAGGCTTCTCGGGCTCGATTCCGATCAATTCCGGCACAAGCCCGACGGGCTTCGTCGACGATCCGGCGCACTACCTGGACAACCCCTACCCGAGTCTGACCTCTCCGTTACCGAACCTCGATCCGGGCCAGCAACTCTACTCTGGCCTGATGACGACGGCAAGGGACCGCAACCGTCTGCCCTACGTGCAGAACTGGAACTTCACGATCCAGCGGTTGCTCGCGTATGACACGGTGTTCGAGGCCGCCTACATCGGCAACAAGGGCACGCGTCTCCGGAACTCGTACACCGCGATGGCCTACAACGCGCTGCCGGCGTCGATGCTCTCAATGGGCGACGTCCTCCGTGAGCAGGTCTCCAATCACCCCGAGTTCAAGCCCTTTGCGAGTTTCGACGAGGGACAGACGGTCGCCCAAGCGCTACGGCCGTACCCGCAATACACCGCCGTCAACGAAGCTTACCCCTACGACTCAACGTCGAGCTATCACTCGCTCCAGTTGACGGTCCGACGGCGCTTCGACAGCGGCTTTGGGCTGCTGGGCGCCTACACGTGGGCCAAGACCTTGGCCTTTGCCGACAACCAGCTCCAATACGACTGGGACGGCGGCATTCAGGACCAGTTCAACCGCGGCCTGGAGCACTCGGTCTCGACTCAGCATATTCCGCACCAGTTCCGCCTGACGTGGCTCTATGAGCTGCCGTTCAAGGGCCAATCGAAGGCCCTCAAATATCTGCTGGCAGGCTGGACCGTGAGCGGCATCCACCAATACCAGACAGGCGGCGTCATCTCACTGGGTCAAGACGGTATCAACGCGCCTTCCGGCTTCGGTGAATTCCGTCCGGACATCGTGGGCTCCAACCTTTCTCTGGGCGGCGCCCCCGACAGTCTCGATTACTTCAACGGCACCCCGTACTTGAATTCGGCCGCCTTCCAGGAAAGCCCGCGGACGGGGAACGGCGTTCCCTTGCGGGTTGGAACAGCCCCTCGCAGACTGGATGCGGTCCGAGGTCCGCACTCGGCCAGCGAGCGATTCCGTATGACCAAGAAGTTCATCTTCACGGAGGACATCAACTTCGAGCTCGGCGTGGCGATGATCAATCCGTTCAATCGCCACGGCAGAGAATTCGTCACGACAAACGTCTCGAGCGCGGACTTCGGCATGCTGCGCATCAGCGGCGACGGCCAACGCACCATTCAGATCGAGGCGCGGATCGCCTTCTAGCGGGGCGCCTCTGTTTCCAAACCGGGCGGGTCCGACTCAGACGAGCGGATCCGCCTTTGCCGTTCCGCGGGATTGTAATACTATTGTGTGGGCTGAGCCGATGAGCTTCGGGCCGATGCGGTTCGAGAAGAAATCAGCGTGGATTCTGCTCTCCCTGGCCACAGTCGCGGCTGGGCGCCCGCAGGAGCTCGACAGTCGCTGCGACGTCTACGCCTCCCAGCAATTCGCCGCGAACGCCCGCCGCGCCGGCGATCCGGGAGCTGAGGCCAAGCTGCTGCTGCAAGCCTGGGATGCCTGCCCCGTGAATCTGACCCTGTTGGCGGAACGCTCCTACGCACTCTCACGGGCGCACAAGCGGGACGAGGCACTCGCTTCGGCCGAGCAAGTCCTGGCCCGCGATCCCAGCCACATCGGCGGATTGCTCTCTAAAGCGAATGCACTGTTGATGCTCGAGCGCTGGGACGAGTGCGCCAAAACGCTCGACATCGCGATGCGTCTGGCGCCGGAAAACCCCGGCGCGCTCAAGATTCGCGCCAATTATGAATACTTGACCGGAGAATCGGCCGCCGCCGAGCAGACCTTTCTCAAACTGCTCGACCTGGAACCGAACAACCAGGAGGCGGCCTACATGCTCGGCCGCATCTACTACATGGACAACCGCATCGAGTACGCCATGGCGCAGTTCCAGCGCGTGCTCAAGCTTGCGCCGCGCTCCTACAAGGCCTACGACAACCTCGGCCTCTGCTATGACGCCCAGGGCGACCACGAGATGGCCATCCGTCACTTCCTCACCGCCATCAAACTGGCCGAGGAACAAAAGGTCGAATACGCCTGGCCCTACGCCAACCTCGCAGATCTTTTGCTACGCCGCAACGAGGCGGAGCAAGCCTACCAGGCCGCCACGCAGGCCGCCAAGCGCGATCCCTACTCCGCGCGCAGTTTCTACCTCGGAGGCAAGGCCCTGAACAAGCTCGGCCGTTCCGAAGATGCGGTTCGGTGGCTCGAGCGGTCGGAGAGCCTGGACCCGCGCTATCCCGAGCCGCTCTACCTGCTGGCGCAGATCTATTCGAAACAGGGCGACCGCGAAAGGGCCAGCGACGCGCTGGCCAAGTTCCGGGAGGTCAAAAAGGGCGCCCCGCGCGAGCGCCGCTAGCAGTCCGCTGCGGAAGCGTATGCAGAGCCGATCACTCAGGGACGCCGGCAATGAAGCCCCGGTCGTCAAGCCGGGATCCGGCGCAGCCGTGTACGGCAGGGCGGACCCGGAGTTGACAGCCGGAGCTCGTTTGCGGGGCTTTCGGCCATACGCATGCCTTCCGGCCATCGCGATTGCACTGACGCTGTCGCTTGCCGTCGAGGCGCGGGGCGAGTCGGCGCAGGAGCGGCTGGCTCGGGCCCGCGAGTTGGCCCGGTCCGGCGAGCCCGCGGCGGCGGCGGACATTTATCAAGAGCTTTACGACGCGGCTCCAGGCGACCTGTCGCTGCGATTCCAGTTGGCGGTCGCGCGTCAGATGGCGGGTCAGTTTGAGGCCGCTGCAGAGCAGAGCCGCGCCGTTGCCGAGCAGCGGCCGAACTTCGCGCCGGCCTGGCTCTTTTGGGGCGCCGCTTTGCTTCGCGGCGGACGCTCAAAGGAGGCCGTCGAGCCCTTGCGCCAAGCCATTTCTCTCGGCGTCTCTGATCCGAGTGCGCCGTTGATGCTTGGCGAAGCGCTGCTTCAATCGGGGCAGTATCGGCAGGCGGCGGAACAGTTTCTTTCCGCGACCGCCGCGCTCGGGGACAACCCGCGCGTGTGGTATGGCCTCGAGCGGTCTTGCTCTGCATTGCTCGAGCAGCCCGCCGCCGCCTCACCGACATCGGTGTGCGACGCCTCCGACCTCGCTTGCGCGTTCCGGGAAGGCCGCTTTGCCGACTTGGCTCACCGTGCCCGGGAGCGGCTTGCGGCATTGCCGCCGTCCAGCCAGTACTTCGAGCTGCTGGCGCGGGATCTCGATGCTCGTGGCATGAGCCGCGAATCCGCCGAGCAATGGCGCCGCGCGCTCGAACGCGCTCCCGACAGCCGCTCCGTCAAGATGGGGCTGGCCTCCGCTTTGCGTCTCGCGCGCGATTGCGAAAGCGCGCTCCCGCTGCTCGAGGCGTTGCAGGAGGAAGAGCCGCGATCGGCGGAGATCCTGTTCCTTCAGGGAGACTGCCTGCTCTCGCTCGAGAAGGCTCGTGAAGCCGTCGCGCCACTGCGCAGGGCTCTCGAGCTAGACGGTTCGCTGCTGCAAGCTGCCGGCCGGTTGGGCGCCGCCTACGTCAAGCTCGGGGAGGACAAGAAGGCGATCGAACCACTCACGGAGGCGCTCGTCGAGGACGCCGACGGCAGCTTGCACTACCTGCTCGCGCGCGCCTACCGCGCTCTAGGCAAGGACGACGAGGCCCGGGCGGTCCTCGAGAGTCGCCGCCGCATGCAGGAGCAGGCGCCATGACGGGACTTGCCGCGAGGTTCTTGCTGTTCACGGCGATCGTCCCCGCGCTCGCCGCCCAGACGCCTGCTCAGGAGCAAACCGCCTCCCGCGCGGAAAGCCTGATGAACGCCGGCCGCTTTGCCGAGGCGGCCAAGCAGTGGGCGGCTCTTTCGCGCGAGCTGCCCGGCAACGCGGGTCTGCTGCGCAACCTTGGCATCGCGGAGCAACTCGCCGGCGACCACCGCAATGCCATCGAGCACCTCGAAGCCGCCCTCGCCAAGGAAACCGGCAACGCGCCGGCGTGGATGCTGCTCGGAGCCGCCTATCTGCAAACCGGACAACCGGCGAAGGCTGTCGCTCCCCTCGAAAAGGCCCTGCAGATCGACGCATCGCTAACCGACGCGGTCAAGATGCTGGCTCAAGCTGAAACCGCCGCCAGCCGGCCCGCGCAGGCTGCCGAGCGCTTTGCGCAATGGGCTGCAGGCGCGCCAAGGGATCCGGCGGCATGGTACGGGCTTGGCCGATCCTACGAAGCGCTCGCGCAGCAGTCCCTCGCCGAGCTCGAGCAGAGCGCGGCGGAATCCGCGGCGACGATCGCCCTGTTCGCCTCGATCCAGGCGACCTCGGGCGACCTTCAGGCGGCGAAGAAGCTTTACGTCGAGGCTCTGCGGCGCGATCCAACCTTTCCCGGACTGCACGCCGCCCTCGCCAGCATCCACGAACGGCAAGGCGACTTGGCCGCCGCAGCAAGCGAGCGCAAGTTCGAGCCGACGGATGCGCACACCGACTGCGGTTTCGTCGCCCTCGTATGCGCCGACCTCGCCGGCCGCTCGCAAGAGGTCGTGTCGCTATCGTCGAAGCTCGACGAGCCGGCATCGCACTACTGGAAAGCGCGCGCCTACGATGCGCTCGCAGCCGAAGCCTTTGCCAAGCTGACCGCGCTCCCGCCGTCGCTCGAGCGCCACATGCTTTTGGGTGGAATGGAGCGGGACAAAGGCCGCTACAGCGAGTCCATCGCGCACTGGAAAGCCGCGCTCGAGCTGCGTCCGGGCGACCCCATGATCGAGAAAGAGCTCGCCGGAACGCTGCACCAGAATCGCGACTACGAAGCCGCGTTGCCGCTGGCCGAGAAGCTGCTGCGGGGAGCGCCGCAATCCGCCGAGCTCAACTACCTGTACGGCCACATCTTGCTCAGCATGCGCCGCGCGCCGGAGGCGGTCGCACCGCTCGAGAAGGCGGCGTCCGCCGCGCCCGGCTTTCTCCCCGCGCGAGCTGCTCTGGGCTTGGCCTATGTGCAAACGGGCGAGTCGGCGAAAGCGGCGCCGCATCTGGAAGCCGCCTTGCCCATCGACCGCGACGGCAGCCTGCACTTCCGGCTTGGGCGAGTCTATCAGGCCCTCGGCCGCGCCGAAGAAGCCAAACAGGCACTGGCTAAATCCCAACAATTGCGCCGCGCCGCCGGTCCCGAGGCGCAATAGGCGCATGTTGAACCGGCGCGCACTATTAGGACTCTTCGCGCGCGCCGCCGCGGCTCAGGGCGTGGCCTCACGCGGCGTCAAGCCCGCCCGCCGGGCGCCGCCTTCGGGCAGGCCCTGGCCGGCTCGTTTCGTCGATGTCGCCGCCGAAGCGGGCCTGCGGCATCCCGTCGTCTTCGGCGGAGTCGACCGCAAAACCTACATCATCGAGACCGCCGGCTGCGGCGCTGCGTTCTTCGACTACGACAACGACGGCTGGCTGGACATCTTCCTGCTGTCGGGCTCGCGGCTGGACGGCTCGCCCGCAGGCGCGACCAACCGTCTTTATCGCAACAACCGCAACGGCGTCTTCACGGACGTCACGCGCGAAGCCGGCCTCGAACGCAGCGGTTGGGCGTACTCCGTAACCGTCGGCGACTACGACAACGATGGCCACGACGACCTCTTCATCACCTACTGGGGTCAGAACGTTCTCTACCACAACAACGGCGATGGTACGTTCACCGACGTCACCGAGCAGGCCGGGTTGCTCTCCAAAAAGAAGCGTTGGGGCGGCGGCTGTTCTTTCGTTGACTTCGACCGCGACGGCCGGCTCGATCTCTTCATTTCAGACTACGTGGACTTCGATATGAGCGCGACGCCGCGCCCCGGCGATGACCATGGCTGCAATTGGAAAGGCGCCGCCGTCCACTGCGGACCGATGGGGCTGCCGCCCGGCTCCCACCGCTTGTTCCGCAACAAAGGTGACGGAACGTTCGAAGACGTCAGCGTCGCCTCAGGCATCGCTGCCGCCAAGGGCACGTACGGCATGACGGTCGCCGCGGCCGACTTCGACAACGACGGCTGGCCGGATATCTACGTCGCCTGCGACTCGACGCCAAGCCTGCTGTTTCTCAACAACCACGACGGAACCTTCCGCGAGGAAGCGCTCGAACGAGGAGCCGCCTTGAGCGAAGACGGCATGGAGCAGGCCGGGATGGGCGTTGGCGTGGGGGACTACGACCTCGACGGCGACCTCGACATCTTCAAAACGAACTTTTCCGACGACACCGCCGTTCTCTATCGGAATGACGGAAGCGCCTACTTTGACGACGAGACGATCGCTTCCGGCTTGGCCGTGGAGACGCGTTTTGTTGGTTGGGGCGCCGGCATGGTCGATCTGGACAACGACGGCCTTCCGGACTTGTTCGCCGTAACGGGCCACGTCTACCCCGAGCTCGAGCGCAGCGTCCCGGGCTTTCGCTACCCTTCGCCTCGCCTCGTCTATCGCAACCTGGGCGACGGCAAATTTGAGCAGTTGATCGCCGAAGCAGGCCCCGGCGTCGAAGCCGAACACGTCGGCCGCGGCTGCTGCTTCGGCGACTTCGACAATGACGGCGACCTCGACATCCTCGTCGTCAACATGAACGAGCCGCCATCGCTGTTGCGCAACGACCTTTCCGGCGACCGCAACTGGATCAAGGTGAAGCTCATCGGCGTCGAGTCGAATCGCACCGCGCTCGGCGCGCGCGTAATCTGCGCCTATGGCGCCCGCAAGCAGGCGCAGGAAGTGATGGGGCAGTCGAGCTTCTATTCGGTCAACGACTTCCGCCTGCACTTCGGATTGGGCGCCGAGACGACAGCGGACCTCGAGATTCGCTGGCCGCTGGGCCGCAAGGAAACTCTACGCGGAGTGGAGGCGCGCCAACTCATCGTCGTTCGCGAAGGAGAAGGCATCATCCGCCGCGAGCGCTTCTGACCCGCGACCGCAGGGAACTTTACTACCGCTGTGGCTCCCGCACCACGAGCCGTCTGGTCGGCAGCGACTCCTTCCAGCTTTTGCCGCAGCCCGCTTGGCCACCGAATCTCCATCAACTTTACCCGGGCATTGGCCCTCAATCCAAAGTGCGCGCGCCTATCTCGCGCAGACAAATAGCCGCCCGTCGCGCTGACTGTTACGTATTGCTCAGACCCGTCATCCGCAACCACACGAATCACCGCCCCGATCGCGTCGCGATTACTCGCGACGCCTTCGAGCTCGACGAGCAACCAGTGTTCGCCCCGCGCCCCCTCGTTCCGCAAAATCAACGGCGGACCGCCATTGCGATACACCACCAGATCGAGGGAACCGTCGTTGTCTAGGTCTCCGACCGCGGAGCCTCGCGCCGCCAAGGGCTCCTGGAACGCCGCGCCGAGGCGCATCGAGACGTCCCGGAACTTCCCACCCTCATTGCGCAACATCATAGGCGGTTCGCGGTAGCGCAAGCCCGGCTGCGTGATCTCGATGTTGTCCATCACGTGCCCCTGCGCCACGAAGAGATCCTTCCAGCCGTCGTTGTCGAAATCCAGGAATGTCGCGCCCCATCCGGAAGTCAGTCGCGTGGCCTCCGCGACGCCCGCTGCGATAGAGACTTCGGCAAAAGCGCCGCCCTCGTTGCGGTACAGATGGTAGCCCTGCCGCGACAAGGCATTCACGAACAGGTCGGGACGGCCGTCGTTGTCGTAGTCCTGAAAATCCGTACCCATCCCTCCGAAATCGCGTCCGTCGTCGTCATATGCGACGCCAAGCGCCAATCCCTGTTCGGCGAAACCGTCACGGCCGTTGCGGAACAAGTGCTGCGGCCACGAATCGTTTGCGAAGAACAAGTCGATGCGGCCGTCGCCGTCGTAGTCGTTAATCGCGATGCCCAAGCTTTTCTGTAGCGACGCTCCGAGGCCGGTTTGTTTGCTCACGTCCTCGAAGGTCCCGTCTCCTCGGTTGCGGTAGAGCAACGCCGGCAACGGTACGAACTCATCTGGGTGGCAGTAGGAGCGGCGGGCCGCCGCTCGATCGCCGCAATAGGGATTTTTCGCGAAGCTCCACTCCACGTAGCGGGCAACGGCGAGGTCGAGCAGACCGTCAGCGTCGAAGTCGACGAACGCCGCACTCGTCGACCAACCGCCGCCGGCCGCCCCCGCCTGCTCCGCGACCTCGCGAAACGAGCCGTCGCCCTCGTTGCGGTAAAGGGCGTTGCGCTGGATACCGGTGACATAGAGGTCGGGGTCGCCGTCGTTGTCGTAGTCGCCAACCGCCGCACCCTGTCCATAAAAAGAACCCCGCAGGCCGGCCTTCTCCGTTACGTCCTCGAATCGGCCATCCCCCAAGTTGCGATAGAGCCGATCCCAGTAACGAGGATTCGATTTGTCGGGAACCGCGCCCGCGGGCATCGGGTCCCGCACTTGCGCCCCGTTGACAAAGAACAAATCGAGCAGGCCGTCGGAGTCGTAGTCGAGCATCGCCACGCCCCCTAGCATCGTTGTCGGCAGATACTTCTGCGAGGTCTCCGAAGGCGCGCTCACAAACTCTACGCCGGAGCCTTTAGTGATGTCCAGGAAGCGCGGCAAGCGGACCTCTTCGGCCCGGACGGCCGACGCGAGCGCGAGCGCAAGCAGAACGGGCCTATTGCGCCGGCTCGGCAACCTCGAACTCCTGGTCTACCGCCACGTCTTTCACGGTTTGCCTGACGCCGCTCGGCCAAAGAACTTCCACCTCGACAGCCTGTTTCCGATCGCCAAGTCCGAAATGAACAGGGCCGGCGCTCGACGAGGCGTAGCCAACGCTCGTCGTCATATGATTCCACTGATTTCCCACGCGCACCCGCGCGCCGATTCCGCCCTTGTTCGTCGTGGAGCCCGAGAGCCGTATGTCGAGCCAGTGCGCCCCAGCAGCGCCCGTGTTGCGCCACAACTCCACGCCCTCGCCCAAGGACGTGACGAGGACATCGATCTTGCCGTCGCGGTCGAAGTCAGCGAACGCCGCGCCTCTGTGGGCGCGCGCCGGCCCGGCGGCCAATCCAGCCGCTCCCGAAACGTCCCGGAGCTTCCCTTCCGCCGTATGCTGGAACACGGCGTTTGGCAGCTTGTATTTCGACGCCTCGAAGTGCGCCACCGTATCGTTCACGTGGCCATTCGCGGCGAACAGATCCTTCCGCCCGTCGTTGTCGAAATCGAACAAGCCCACTCCCCAACCGCTCATCTCCCGCGTCGCAGCGGCCAGCCCAGTTGCGTAGGATGCATCTTCAAGAAGGTTGGCCGAAGCCGCCCGAAACAGCGGAAAGCCCTCGCCAGCCAGCCCCGTGAAGACCAGGTCCGGCCGGCCGTCGCCGTCGAAGTCCCGAAAATCCGAGCCCATCGACGAAATCGGCTTCCCGTGATCTTGCAGCGCGCCGCCGACGAACAGCCCGACCTCTTCAAACGCGCCACCGCCCAAGTTGTGTAGCAGAAAGTTCGGGACCTTGTCGTTGGCGATAAAGATATCCGACAATCCGTCGAGGTCGTAGTCCGCCACGGACGCACTCATGCCCTTGCCCACCAGCGCGCCTACGCCAGAGGCCTTCGAGACCTCCTCGAAGGTTCCGTCGCCGCGATTGCGGTAGAGCGCGTTCGGCAAGCCGTTGAACATCCGAGGGTGGCAGTAGGAGCGCACGCCCGCCTCCTGGTCGCCGCAGAAGACGTCAAATTCCGGCGACCAATCCAAGTAGCGCACGACGAACAAATCGAGCAGACCATCATTGTCAAAATCGAGCCAAGCAGAGTCGACCACCCACTTGCGCTCGTCGAGTCCAGCCGTCGCCGTCATGTCGACGAACTTGCCGTCGCCCTCATTGCGGTAGAGGAAACTACGCCGGACGCCGCCCACGAACAGGTCTGTGTCGCCGTCGTTGTCAAAATCCGCCGCGGCCGCGGATATCGAGTAGCCGGCGCCGGCCAGCCCAGCCTCGTCCGTGACGTCGGCGAACTTCATAGCGCCCAAGTTGCGGTAAAGGCGGTTGGCGTCTTGCGGGAACCCTTTCTCGAGCGTCGCCGGCGGCGCCCCATTCGCGAAGAAGACATCGATCAGCCCGTCGTTGTCGAAATCGAAGGCGGCGAGACCGCCGGGCATCGTTTCAATCAGATGCTTGCGATCCGTGGGATGATTCGAGAGGACAAAGTCGATACCCGATCCGGTCGCGACGTCTTCAAACCGTATCTGGCTGTCCAAAATATTCGGCGCCGCCCCAACCAGGAGCAGCGCCCGGAACAGCAACATCCGCCGCACCTTGGTTCCCACAGTGAGTTCCTCTTCAGGCTAAGTCCAGTCTTCGCAATTCGCAAGCATCGGCCCGCGATGCTTGTTGAGCGGTGGCCAACGCTTGGCGACCGATACGGGATGGCGAGCTATGGCCAACGATCATCTAAACCGCACCGGGCCGGGCTCATGCTCGCCCCTGTCAGTGGGCCGGAGGGAACTTACTTTCGCGTTCCAGGCATGCAGCCCGTTTCCGGGGCCAAGGGGGGCGTTCACCATGGTCAACCATTGCCGAAGCCTGATTGTTTTCGAGCCCTAGGGACCAAACGCTATCTTCGTCCCAACAAGCCCGATTTTGACGACAACATCCGCCTCGGAGCACTGTCGCATAGCGCTCATCCCGGTCGTCTGAGACCGTCGTGCGACAAGGAAGAGAACAAGTCGTTTCGTACATCGTGTGCTAACCGGCAGTCGCGTCAGGCTCGCGGCCTCGCCCGGCGATGGAGCGGATTTCTTGCAACTCAAGCAGCGGCGGCGGAGTTTTCGCACGTTCGCAGTCAACACCAGCGGGCGGCACGCAATCGCGTGTCTAAGTTATTTCATTCAAATACGATTTTGGTCGGGGCGGAGGGATTCGAACCCCGGCTTCCTGCTCCCAAAGCAAACGCGGGGCTTCCACGGCATTCAGTCAACCCCCTCCTCTCATTGATGTTACGCGGTTTCAGGGCGTCTGCTTTCGCTCGCAACGCCTGGTTCTAGCCGACCTGATTGGGTGCTTTCTTGACGGTTTCTTGACGGCACTCGGAGCCGCAGCCGAAGTCGTACCGCGAATTGGCCAAGGAATTCTTGACGATGGGACGTGCCGGCGATGGAGTTCGTCAACGGCGAGACCCTACAGGAGCGACTCGTGCGAGGGCCGCTGGCGACTTCAGATGCGCACGAAACTGCGCAGCCGCGCCAACGGATTCGAACCGGCGTCGCGTCATCGAGGGGGCAACGATTAAGGGCAATGGGCTGATGTCGACGGCGGCATGGTGTCACCCCCTTGCACGACGGCTAGGACAAATCTAGATAGCGCTTCGAGTCCGCAGCGCAGCCTGGCTGACATCTCGGCATCGCGCCGGATAGAGTCTTCCGAGATTGGCTTCCCCAGCGTTTCAAGCGTAACGGCGGCCTCGGGAACGATCTTCGCCGCCATAACGGTCAAGGTCTCCGACAAGGACGCCTGCGCGTAGCCGCCGCGTGCGGAGGGGTTGAATAGCGCCACTGGTTTGCCTGCGAGTTCTCCACTGCCCACGACCCAATCGAGAGCGTTTTTCAAGACACCCGGAATGCCGTGCGCATACTCGGGCGCCGAAAAGACCGCGGCGTCCGCTACCTGCAGCGCCATTCGCCAATCCGCAACGGCGCGGGATACGTCTTCCCCGTCAAGGTCTGGGTTGAAATGTGGAAGGCTGCCGATGCCTTCGAATAGGACGAACTCAATCGAGGGAGGGGCCACAGTGCCTGCCGCCCGAAGCACGGCCGTGTTGGACGACAGCGCACGGAGGCTGCCGGAAATAGCAAGAACTTTCATTAGGTGATTCCTCGGGCGGAACGCAGTGCTTGGTCAACGGCTGACTCGGTGCGGCCCAGAACGAGTGCGCGAATTGTGGGCGCGAGTTCGCGCACGAACGCCTGCCGGTGGTGTTTCCAGCGCCCTGGGTACGGGAGGTGCAGCAACGGACCTCGCCAATGAGTCGCGGCGGTAGACGCCAGCACATTGCCCTCGATAGAGCGGACCAAAGTGGCAATGGCGGCCGGCTGAAGCTGCCTAATAACAAGCGAGAGGCGCCCTTCCGCAAGCTGACAGGCGTTGCGGCGCGCCACAGCCCCCAGACGGTCGACAGGTTCCGGACACAGATCGAATAGATAGCAGCCGAGTCCTTGAAACGCCGTCAGAAAGGTCGCGTCTGTTATGGACGCGTCGACCGACTGAAATGCTTCTCGCATCGCCCGGTAGAGACCGGAATCACGGCGATAGAAGAATCTACCCGAAGCGGGCGACGATTCGCCGATGAAGAGGAGTCGCACGGAGGCCGGGCGAAACTGCTTCCTCAAGCGTTCGCGTTGTCGGCGGGCGGCGATGTCCGTTCGGTTCATTCATTCGCCCCCTAGACGAGCGTCACTTCCTGCCCGACGCTGATTGAGCCGCCCTTGACAACATCGCAGTTGAGAGCAAGCTTTCCCGCAAAGCGTTTGACGATGTCCCGTAGCACGTTCGGGTCGTGGGCCAACGTGTCGGGATCGAACGTAGTCATGATGCACCGGCCCCGAAGATCCTCGACGTGGATTACGACCTCTCCCGCAATCAATTGCCTCCCGGGCCATCCGCGCTCATCGAGTCCGTTCACGCCGCCGATGACGAGATTCGGGCGAAGTCGCCGGCGGTCGCGTCCAAATGCCGCGATTGCGCCATCGGTCGCGACCAAAAGGGGGAGTACGTCGAACCGCTCCGGACTCTCGTCCCGAACCAACCGCGCGCCCGGCCCCACGATCCCTTGAATGGACGCCAGCACGCTCGGAGCGGACCAGGGCTTGCCATCGATCACCGGCTGCCCTTGCTCGTCTAAAGCTGCGTGGAAACCGAGCAACTCCGGGTACGTTCTCGCCGTGACCGCGCGGCCTCTTGCATTTTGAACCTGTACGACGCGATCGCCGTCGATTCCCAAATCGCTCAAGCGAGCCGACTGCAATGGTTCGCCTGCCATCGATTTCACGGGGTACCGCCAAATTTCTGCGATGTACATGGCGTCTTTCAAAGGACTCGCCGTTCAGCTGCCGAGATAGCCGCGTCGTTGATGCTCGCGAGCCGTTTGCGCATCAGGCCATCGTCATCGAACTCCCACAACTCGTTCCCATAGGAGCGATACCACCGGCCCGCTTCGTCGCGCCATTCGTATTCGAAGCTGACAGCGATGCGGTTCTCCCGAAATCCCCAAAGAGTCTTCTTCAACCGGTAGTCCAGTTCTCTCGCCCATTTGCGGCGCAAGAACTCCTTGATTGCCTCGCGCCCGTGAAGAAACTCCGTTCTGTTGCGCCATTCTGACTTCAAGGAGTAAGCGAGGGCGACGCGTTCTGGATCAAGAGAATTCCACGCATCTTCAGCCATCTGCACCTTTCTGATGGCGGTCTCGGTGGTGAATGGCGGCGTGATGGATATAGGTGCTGACATGGTCATTTCTTCCTTGTTGCGTCAAGCGTCCAGTCGCACGAGACCGCGCGCTCTCCCGACGCAAAGCAGCCGATATCCTTGCGCTTTTCGCGCGGGTTCCAGCCCGTCTTCTACTTCCATCTCGACGTCGCCCTCCAGTACTCGGGTAGCGCACGTGCCGCACTGCCCGACCCGGCAGCTGTAAGGGATATCGATACCGTGGCTCTCGGCGACAGCGAGCAAAGAGTCCGCGGAGGAACACTCGAATGTGCCCCCGGAGCGAACGAATTCCACCGAGCATGGGATGTTCGGATCGGCCGTTGATGAAGGCGTGCCGACTGTAAAGCGCTCCTCCAAAATCTGGGAGACTGGAACGCCCAGCGCCGACAAGATTTCCTTCACGCTTGACATGAAACCCGCCGGACCACAGAGGAAAAACGTCCGGCCAACCGCATTCCCCAGTACTTCTTCGAGCGTCGAGCGGCTCAGGTGACCGCGAAAGCCTTTCCAGTCCGGTCCTGGCCGACTAACGATCAAGTCGTAGCGAAAGTTCGGCAGATGCGGCTTTAGGCCGGCGAGATCTTCACCGAAAATCACATCGCTTTCTCCGCGAACCGCATAGAGCAGATGCACCTCTGTTTCGGGAACGACCTCCTTGATGTATCGCAGCATCGACATGATCGGCGTGATGCCACTTCCGCCCGCCAGCAGGACGATGCGTTTGTGACGCGTCTCATCAAAGCAGAATTGGCCGAAGGGGCCGTGTGCGGTTACCTTTAGACCGGGATGCGCCTCGCGATTCAGGAACGTCGAAACAACGCCCTGCTGCTTGACTGTGATCTCCACGTACTCCTTTTGAAGGGGCGACGATGAGATCGAATACGACCGGGGCGTCTTCTTCGCGTTCACGACCCAATCAAACGTGAAGAATTGGCCGGGCTTTGCGCCCAACGGCGCGCCTGCTGACAACGGGAAACGCAGGGTTACGGCGTCGCTCGTTTGCCGGATGATGTCCGATGCTTGCAGCGACCTTGCTTTCCTGTCCGCAGCCTTTCTCAGGCCCGGCAGTCTTGTTGCCAGGAGCAACCCGACGACGCCGCCATAGAACAGGGGCCAACGGACGTCTGATTTGACCAGCCAGTAATAATGCACCACGCCGGCCGCCGCCGTGACGTAAACGAGACGATGCAGCCTTTGCCAGCGAACGGGGCCAAGGCGTCGAATCCACCCTTTGGTGGACGTAATCGCGAGGGGAAGCATCGCCAACAAACCGAGGAAGCCGACGGTGATGAAGCGACGCTTGACGACGTCGTCGATAATTTCGTGGAAATCGAAGTACTTGTCCAGCCAGAACCACGTCAGGAAATGAAGCGAACCGTAGAAGAAAGCGAACAGTCCGAGGAATCGGCGAAACCGCAGCAGGTCCGGCAAGCCAAACAGCTTGCGAAGCGGCGAAACTGCCAACGTCAGGAGAATGAAGCGAATGGTCCAGTCCCCTGTGAAGTGGGTGATGAACTCGATCGGGTTGGCGGTTAGGTCTTCCTGCAGTGCGCGCCAGCCAAGCCAGATCAAGGGCAGTAGGCACGCGACGAAGGCTAGCGCCTTGATCCAACGATTGCGTAGCATCTCAGAATTCCTTTTTCAGGTCCATCCCTGCGTACAACTGAGCCACTTGGTCTGCATAGCCGTTGAACATCAGGGTCGGCCGCCGCCGGAGTTCGCCCAGCCTGCGTTCGCTTCCCTGACTCCAACGAGGGTGGTCCACTTGCGGATTCACGTTCGAATAGAAACCGTACTCGCGCGCGTTGGAGATGTTCCAGGTATTCTTCGGCTGCGCCGTCACAAGCTTGATCTTGACGAGCGATTTGATGCTCTTGAAGCCGTACTTCCAGGGCACCACCAGCCGGACTGGCGCACCGTCCTGCGGGGGTAGGGCCTCGCCGTACATGCCGACGCAGAGCAGAGCGAGCGGGTGCATGGCTTCGTCCATTCGGAGACCTTCCACGTAAGGAAGCGGGATACCGGCGTTCTTTCCCTCGGGCATTTGCCTGACGTCGTAGAAGCTTTCAAATGCAACAAACTTGGCCCTGGCTGTGGGCTCCACTTGTTTCAGCAGCAAGCTGAGCGAATACCCAACCCAGGGCACGACGATCGACCAACCCTCCACGCATCGGTGGCGATAGATACGTTCCTCGAGCGGAGCGGCCTTGAGAATCTCCTCCATGGTGAACTTGCGTGGCTTTCCGACTTCGCCTTCCACGGAAACGACCCAGGGGCTGGTCTTGAAGTTCTTGGCCAGTTGCGCCGGCTGTTCCTTGCTGGTTCCAAACTCGTAAAAGTTGTTGTAAGTGGAGACGTCCTTGAAGGCGCTCGCCTTTTCATTTGTGCTCAGTCGGCTTTTTGCTAGCGGACCGAGATTGGCCGCGGCCTGGGCTGCCGATGGGTATAGCAATTCGTGGCAGCCTAGGAAGGCAGCCGGAAGGCCGGCAAGCAGTTGCCGCCGATTCAAGTAAAGCGACTTCGGAGTGATTGCTTCGTGCAGGTTCTCTGTGTGTTTGTGGATCAACATGGTAAGCGCCCTCTCGTCAGATATTTCGTTCAACCGATCTCCGCGGTCACAATAGTCAAGTCATCTTCTAAAGGCCGCCCGTCGGTATGGTCGAGCAGCCCGTTGAGGATCGACCGTTTGAGTTGTAAGACTGATGCAGAGTGTTCGCTTCCAAGCACTTGGGAAAGCCGCTTCGCGGAAAACGGCTCCCCGTTCCGATCCTCCGCATCCAAGAGACCGTCCGTGAAGAGGACGAATCGATCTCCCCGCGTCAACAAGACCTGACCCTGCTCATATTTCGTTGCGGCCCTAACGCCGAGAGGGAGGTTGCTGGTCCGCGATTCCTCTCGATTTTCGAGCTGTCGCCATCCCGATTCCTGACGCCAGACCATCGCCGGCGGGTGGCCCGCGTAGCAGAAGTGAAGGCGGTGGCTGTTTCGGTCGTAGCTCAACACGGCCGCCGTCGTCATCGAGTCCAGACCGCGCGCATGAACCTTGCGGTTGAGCTCGGACAACACCTCATCCCCCGCCAGGGTATTCATTTGCCCTTGAAGCGCCACGTACACCCACGAACTCAGCAACGCAACGCTTTCACCGTGCCCGCGGACATCGGCGATGGCAATCCGCGTGAGGAAGTCCAGCGTGCAGTAGCTCAGATAGTGGATATCGCCGCCGCGTCGGCCGCCCACGGCCATCGAAGAGATGCTCGCCGTGATGCCCGCGGTGGAAACTTCCTGGTCGATGGCATCCGTGCCGCCCCAGATTTCAGAGCAAACAAGGCGATGCGAGTTTTCGGCGCCTATCGGCGGAGTGGGACTCAGGAGTGTGTCGGTCATTTGATGCCGTTCCCCGGCGAGGCCGCACAAGGCGGCCTCGCCAAACTGGACCCCGGTTAGCGGGCCGCCTTATTCGCGTCGCTCGCCTTTATGGCTTCGCCGGTCTTCATCGCCTCGTGCATTCCCATCGAGTCGTTCATCTTGGTCATTCCGGCCACCTTCGTGTCGTAGAAGTGGGTCATACTCTCGGTGATCTCATTCAGGGAATCTTCGACGGCGAAGTGACCCGATGCCAGCCTGTGCATTTCTGCCTTGGGTAGATCGGCAAGGTACGCTTCGCCGCCTTCGGGCGTGAAGAAGATGTCGTTCTGCCCCCAGAAGATGATCGTGGCCGGCTGCCGCTCTCTGAGGAAGGCCTGCCACTTGGGATAAAGCTCGACGTTCTTGCGATAGTCGTAAAACAGGTCGAGCTGCACCCGCTTGGCGTTCGGGCGTTGCATGGAGGCGGAGTCCGCTTCCCAGTTGTCGGGGCTGATCAGTTCCGGGTCCGTGGCGCCGAAGAGATAGATGCCCTTGATCGCGTCATGTTCGAGGAATGCCGCCAAGGGCTTTTCGGTTTCGGCGCTGCGGTTCTTCCACAGCGCGCCGCGGAATCCGTCCCAGGCCTTCGTAAAGCCAACCTCATAGGCGTTCGTGTTTTGAATGATCAGCCAATCGAGGGCCTCGGGGTGTCGCATCACGATGCGGAATCCGACCGGGCCGCCGTAGTCCTGGACGAACAGCCCGTAGTGATCAAAACCGCGATCCTTCAGAAAGCTCTCAACCACATCGGAGAGCTTGTCGAACGAATAAGCGTAAACCGCCGGATCCGGCATGTCGCTGTTGCCGAAGCCGGGATAGTCGGGCGCGATCACGTGGAAGCGCGCGGCAAGCGCCGGAATCAGATCGCGGTATTGGTGAGAGGAAGCGGGAAAGCCGTGCAGCAGGACGAGCTTCGGGTTAGCCGGATCGCCGGCCTCGCGATAGGCGATGGTGAGTCCGTCAATCTTGGCGGTCTTGTAAGAGGTGCTCGGGCGGAATGCCATCTCGGCGGCTGACGTGCTGCCGATGATGAGCAATCCGAGAAGTGCGGTGTGGATGATTGGGCTTTTCATGGTCTTGTCCTGGAGTAGTCTCTGCTTGGCGGTCAATTAGAAGACGGCGACGCTCGACTCCATTGCCAGCGACACCCGCGGGAAGTCCACTTCCGTCTGCGCCACGAGGTTGAAATAGTTGGTGAAGATGTTGATGGCGACGTTGGCTACGATCTCCGTGATCTCCGCGTTGTTGTAACCGGCCTTGCGAACGGCGGCGATGGCTTCGTTAGAGACTTCCCCGCGCTGCACGACGATTGTTTGGGCGAACCGGAGACCTGCGTTTCGCTTGGCGTCCGCTGCGTACGATTCCCGACTCTCGGCGATCTCGGCCGACGTTAATCCAACCATCTTGCCGATGGCGGAATGGGCCGAGAGGCAGTACTCGCAAGAGTTTGCTTGGGCCACCGCGATGGCGATTTGCTCGCGGAATTTTGCGTCAAGCACGCCTCTTCCGAGTGCGGCTCCAAAGTGCAGGTATGCTTCCAGCGCGGCGGGCGAATTCGCCAGAGTCTTCATGAGGTTGGGTGTCATTCCCAGCTTGGCTTGAACGCCGTCGAGCAGTTTCTTGGTCTGGCCGGTCGTTTCCGCCGGATTGAGGGCTGTGATTCTCGTCATGTAAATTGCGCTCCTTGAGTTGATCGCGACTGACGCGACACCATGACCAATGCAGTTGGACAGCCATTGGCCAGAGCCAGTCAAGTGACTGAAAACAAAGGTTCACGAGAACTGCGCCGCGTTTTGAGATCTCACGATTCTGGATTATTCACGAGGAGATTCAGGAAGCCTCACGCTAGAATGGCCTATGGACCTCGCTCCGCTCCCGGCGATCATTTTGGCGATCGCGGAGCAGCGTTCCCTCAACGACGTCCTAGCGAAGATCATCGACTCCGTCGCCAGGCAACCTAATGTTGCCCTCGCTCGCCTATGGCTTCGCCAAGCCGATTCCGATTGCCCTCACTGCTCGCAGAGCGGCACCAACGATGGCGAGTCGCTGCATCTTCGGGCTAGCGCCGGAACTCCGCTACTCGTTGGAGCCGACTGGTCGCGTACGATCGGCGCGTTCCACCGAATTCCTTTGGATCGCGCTGACCTAAAAATCTCCAGCATCGGAACCTCGGGCCAACCTGTGCGGATTCAACGTCTCTCGGAGGACCGCCAATGGGTGCGGAATCCGGGGTGGGCGCGAAGTGAACACTTGGTCGGATTCGCCGGTCATCCGATCCTCTTTCGCGGAGCAGTTCTCGGTGTCCTGGCGGTCTTCCGCAGGACGGAGCCGGATGACGCTTGCTGGGAATGGCTCCGCCTGCTCGCGGATGCCGCCGCGGTTGCCATCGCGAATGCTCGCGCCTTCGAGCAAGTCAATGAGCTGCGCCACAAACTCGAGCTCGAACGCGACTATCTGCGCGAGGAAGTGTCCGACACCGGCGTGTTCGGCGAGATCCTGGGGCGCAGCGCTCCTCTGAAGCATCTCCTGCAGCAAGTAAATAAGGTCGCCGCCACCGACGCCAGCGTGCTGATTTTGGGCGAAACCGGCAGTGGCAAGGAATTGATCGCACGTGCAATCCACCAACGAAGTCCTCGGGCTGACAAGCCGCTGGTGAAGGTGAATTGCGGATCCATTCCTCGTGACCTTTTTGAGAGCGAATTCTTCGGTCATGTGCGCGGGTCTTTCACCGGAGCCATGCGGGATCGCGTGGGCCGTTTTCAACTGGCCGACGGCGGAACGCTGTTTCTCGACGAGGTTGGTGAAATTCCCCTGGAGTTGCAGTCCAAACTCTTGCGCGTGTTGCAGGAAGGAGAGTACGAACGCGTTGGCGATGAGACGACCCGCAAAGTCAACGTGCGGGTGCTGTCCGCCACCAACCGGGACCTGGCTAAGGAAGCGTCGGCTGGTCGGTTCCGCTTGGATCTCTTTTACCGGCTCGGCGTGTTTCCTGTGGATGTGCCTCCGCTTCGCCAGCGTCCTGAGGACATCCCCGAATTGGCGGCCTATTTTGTTCGCCAGGCCTGCCAGCGCTTTCACGTGCCCGAACCGCGACTCATCGAGCGCGAGATAGAGAAGGCCCGCCAATACGACTGGCCTGGGAATGTGCGGGAGTTGCAGAACGTCATCGAACGCGCTGTGATTCTGGCAGCGGACGGCGTCTTGAAATTGGACCTGCCGCAACTTGCTGCGGCGGCTCCAGCGGCGGTGGAACCCAGCGCCGAGATCATCCCCGACGTGGAATGGCGGCGGCGAGAGCGCGCCAATGTTCTGGCGGCGCTAAAGGAATCCGGCTTCCGTGTTTCCGGCGAAGGCGGCGCGGCGAAACTACTGGGCGTGAATCCGGCAACGCTTACTTCCCGGTTGAAGGCTCTTGGGATTCACAAGCCTAACAATCACGCCTAGCCGGACGATCAAGCGCCCCTCTCTTGTCGACAGGAAGCTGCGGACACGGCAGGGGAGTTAGAGCCAGTTTCTTGACGGTTTCTTTACGTTGCCGTCGTCAGGAGTGAAAGGGGAATAAGGTCGGTGCTGAAAACAAAGGGGATAGATGGTCGGGGCGGAGGGATTCGAACCCCCGGCTTCCTGCTCCCAAAGCAGGCGCGCTACCAGACTGCGCCACGCCCCGATACGGAAAGGGTTAGCAACCTTCTCAATTCTACCCCGTGCGGCCGGCGCCGGCCACGCCCACGAGACCTGATGCCCTGGCGACCGGAGCCGTCTCCGCCGCCCCGCAAGCGTCGTAGCTCGATAGCAGAACCAAGACCCAAAGCGCCTGAGCGGTGAACAGATGCACCAGTTGAAGCCATCCGGGCGCCGCCAGGACGACGTTCAGAAAGCCGAGAGATGTTTCGGCCACCACCGCGGCCAGCGCGGCCCGTGACCAGCCCTTGCGTTCGACCCCGAAGGCGCGCGGCGCAAGGATCGCCAACAGCGCCAAGGCCGTCACGACCGCTACAGCCGGGTGCAGCACTCGCAGCCGCACCAGAAAATGGTTCGCCGCGCCCAGGTCGTCTCGCACCCGGTCGAACATTCCCGGCCCGAGCGTCGGTTCAATCGGAAACAACGTGTCGCCGAGCGCCGTCACCGCGCCAGTCATCGCAGTCAGGATCAGCAAACCCAATGCGATCCCGTAGCGGCTGCGCATGACGGCGCCCAGGGGCGGCAGGGGACGCCCTCCGGCCACCCACGCCGTCGACGCGGCGCAGCCGGTCAACATCAACGTGTTGCTCAAGTGCAACGCCACCACGATTGCACGCGCCGCCGAGTCATTGTCGGCCACCAACTCGCCCAACACGAGGCCCGCGCCGATCGCCGCCTCGAACACGATGAACATCAAGGTGAGGACGGCGGCGCCGGTCACTTTGCCGAAGCCGAAAAGGCGCCAAGCCCAGCCGACCAAGACCAAGCCCAGCACGCCGCACAGCCCGCTGGTCAGCCGGTGTGAGAACTCGATCAGCGTTTGCGTGCCCGCGTCGAAGGGCACGATTTGGCCGTTGCAGGTGGGCCAATGGTTGCCGCAGCCCGCGCCGGAGTGGCTGATCCTCACCCAGGCGCCGAACACGATCACCGCGATCAGATAGGCGAGGAAAAACCAGGCGTAGCGCTCAAACGCTTTCGATCGCATCCCAGACCTCAGCCTATCAGGGGACACAGCAGCCTATCAGGGCGCCGCGATCAGGGACGCAAGTCCCTGACGAGCCCGGAATCGACGAAGAATTCCCGCACTGGCCGCGCTTCTTCGCCCTCGACGCTCACCGTCAGCGAAATCTCATGCGCCGGACCCAGCAGCCGGATATCGACGCGGTCCAGGTCATCGTAGAAGCGCACGTACGATATTGCATTGATGTTGATGATGCGGTTTCGTACGCGGATGAATTGAACCGGCATTGCGAGCTTTCCGCGCGGGTTCCCGTGAGAACACCCCTCCCAAGCGAATGTTCCAGTCTAGCTCTTTCCCGATGCCTCTATAATTGGTCCTTGTCGATGAACTTCGTCGACCTCGATTGGATCCGTCCGCAGTTTCCGGCCTTGAGCCTTACTGTCGGTGAGCGGCCGGCCGTCTTCTTGGACGCTCCCGGCGGCACGCAGGTCCCGCGCCGCGTGATCGACGCCGTCAGCGATTGCTTGGCCGCCTCGAACGCCAACACGCACGGGTCGTTTCTGACCAGTCAGCGAAGCGAGCAAATCATCGTGAACGCGCACCGCGCGGGGGCGGACTTTCTGGGCTGCGACCCGGACGAAGTGGTTTTCGGGCCGAACATGACGACCCTGACCTTCGCCTTGAGCCGGGCGATCGGCCGTGAGCTTCGCGAGGGAGACGAGATCGTTCTGACGCGCCTGGACCACGATGCCAACTTCTCGCCGTGGAAAGCGCTGGAGGAGCGCGGCGCGGTCATTCGAGTCGCCGACATCAACCCGGACGATTGCACTCTCGACCTATGCGGCCTGTTGGACCTGATTAACGAGAAGACGCGCCTCGTCGCGGTGGGCTACGCCTCGAATGCCGTGGGCACGATAAACGACGTCGCTCGCATCGCCGCGGCGGCGCGAGAGGCCGGCGCGTGGTCGTTCATCGACGCCGTCCATTACGCACCGCATGGACTGATCGACGTTCACGCGATAGGCTGCGATTTTCTCGCCTGCTCGCCGTATAAGTTTTTCGGGCCGCACCAGGGGATGCTCTACGGTCGCCGGGAACTGCTCACGAAACTAAGCCCGTACAAGGTGCGGCCGGCTGAGGATGAAACGCCTTGGCGCTGGGAAACCGGCACCCAGAATCACGAGGCGATGGCCGGGGTGACGGCCGCGATCGACTATCTCGCCTGGGTCGGCGACCGCCTCGGCGTCGTGGGCGCGCGCCGCGAAAAGCTGAGAGGAGCGATGGCCGCCAGCGCGGCGTACGAGCGGACGCTCTCGGAAAAGCTGGTGGCCGGCTTGACGAGCATTCCGGGCGTGCGCTTCTTCGGCATCACCGACCCCGCCCAGTTCGACCGGCGCGTGCCGACCGTGGCGATCCGCAAGGACGGCTCGAGCCCCGGCGAGATAGCGGCGAAGCTCGGCGAACAAGGGTTCTTCGTCTGGGATGGCAATTACTACGCCTTGAACCTGACCGAACGCCTTGGCGTCGAGGACTCAGGCGGGATGGTCCGCATCGGCTGCGTGCACTACAACACCGCCGATGAGATCGACGAGTTGCTCGACGCGGTCGAGGCGCTATAGGTCGGACGTGCGTCGCCTCGCGGCTGGAATCGGTTTGCTGGCTCTCTCCTGCGCCGCCCCTCCTCCTCCGCTCGCTGTTCGCACCGCCCCGGTCCAACGCCGCGATCTGGTGCGCGATGTTACCGTGCCCGGGGAATTCGCGCCTAAACGATATGTCGAGGTTCGGGCCCCCGCGGGCGGCGTCGTCAAAGACGTTTTCGCGCAGGCGGGCGATCGCGTCGACGAAGGACAACCCTTGCTTCGGATCGAGACTCCGCCGACCACGGCCGAACCTTCCGCCGCTCAGCCCCTGCTCGAGCAGCAGATCGAGTCGGCGCGCCGTTCGCTCGAGACGATCGACTTGGCCGTCGAAGCGCAGCAGCAAGCGCTCGAGCGAGACGCGACGGCCGCCGAAACCGGCCGAGAGGCCTTCGCCCGCTTCGAACAGCTCTACAAAGAGGGCTTGTTGGCCCGGGTCGAGTACGAGCGCGAGCGCGACAAGGTCGAGCAGCTCGCCCGCGGGATCGAGGCCCGCACAGGCGAAGTCGCGCAGCTCCGGCAGGAACGGTCCGTGATCGCCAATCGTCTCGCGGCGGCCGAGCGTCGCGAGCTGGTCAACCGTGAAGCGCGCGCCAAGGCGGAGAGCACGCCGCGCGTTCGAGTGCTCAACGCACCTGCCGACGGGTACGTGGCGATGATCGTCGAGGCCGGAGCCGAAGCCGGCGAGCAGCCGGTCGCCTCCGTGGCGTTGTCGGAAGGGCTCATGATCCTTCCCCAAGACGGTCCTTCGGCGGAGATCGGCGCGCCGGTCGAAATCGGGACGCCCGACGGCGTCCTGCCCGGCAAGGTCGGCGGCGTGAACGGCGACGAGATCGAGCTCGACTCGCCGCCCTCGCGATTCTTCACAAGCGGAGTCAGCATCACTTTTCCCGCGACCAGGCGGCAGGCTCTGACGATTCCCCAAGAAGCTTTGCACGACGGCCGCTGGGCGTTTGTCGTCGACAATGTGAATGCGCGACGCGTCGAGGTGAAAACCGGCCTAGCCGTTGACGGCGCGGTCGAGATCTTGTCCGGGCTCGCCGCGGGGCAATCCGTAATCGTCTCCGCGAGCGCGGAGTTGCACGACGGCGACGCGATCGTCGTTCACAATGAAAAAGACTAATAAAAGAGAGTAGAGATTAAATGGCGACTGCTACAGCGGAACAGCGAACCATGGGCGAGCAACTGCTGCGCGACAACATCGTGATCAGCACCCATGAGCTTTGGAAGACCTACCAAATGGGCGATCAGCTCATTCATGCCGTCTCCGGCGTGAGCTTGCAAATCAAGCGCGGCGAGTACGTCGCCATCATGGGTCCTTCGGGCTCGGGAAAGTCTACGTTCATGAACCTGATCGGCTGCTTGGATACGCCGAGCTCGGGCGATTATTACATCAGCGGTCAACTGGTCTCGAAGATGGAGGACGACGACCTGGCGCGCATTCGCAACCGCGAAATCGGTTTCGTCTTCCAGACCTTCAACCTTTTGCCCCGCTTGACGGCGCTGGGCAACGTGGAGCTCCCGTTGATCTACTCCGGCCGCACGCCGGCGGACCGTCTGGAGCGCGCTCAGCGAGCTCTGGCTTCGGTCGATCTCGTGCAGCGCATGCACCACAAGCCGAATGAGCTCTCGGGCGGCCAGCGCCAGCGCGTCGCCATCGCCCGTGCGCTGGCCAACGATCCGGCGATCATCTTGGCCGACGAACCGACCGGCAACCTCGACACCGCTACCAGCATCGAGATCATGGGCATCTTCGAGCGCCTTCACTCTCAGGGCAACACGATCATTCTCGTCACGCACGAACCGGATATCGCCGAAAACGCACACCGCGTCGTCCGCATGCGCGACGGCAAAATCGAATCCGACGAGAAGATCAGGTAGCCGTGTCCCTGGCCTCAGGCCGGTCATCGGCCCGTAAAGGGTTCGTGGTAGTGTCTGATACGTTATGCGCGCCGCCACTATTCGCCTAGCTCTGCTCGCCTGCCTCGCCTCCGCTTTGCTGCTCGACCCGTTCGCTTCGTCGCAGCAAATGCCCGAGCTGCATTGGTACAAAGGCAATCTCCACACCCATACGATCAACTCCGACGGCGACTCCTCGCCCGATACCGTCGCTCGCTGGTACAAGGAGCATCGCTACAACTTCCTCGCGCTGACCGATCACAACTACTTCACCGACCCGCAGGGCCTCAACGGAGTTTTCGCCGCGAAGGAACGCTTCTTGCTGCTCACGGGCGAAGAGGTCACGTCGCACTACGGCGAAAAGCCGATCCACGTGAACGCTTTCCGGCTGAAGTCGACCATCGCTCCCGCGTTTGGGAACGACGTCGTGGAGACCGTGCAGAAGAACGTCGATGCGATTCGGTCCCACGGCGGCCTCCCATCGCTCAATCACCCGAACTTCCATTGGGCGGTGACTCCCGCCGAGCTGGCCAAGGTCGACAATCTCGGCATGTTCGAGGTCTACAACGGGCATCCGACCACCAACGAGTTCGGCGGCGGCGGCTCCGCGGGCACGGAGGCGGCCTGGGACCAGGTGTTGACGGCCGGCCGCAAGATGTTCGGCATCGCCGTTGACGACGCTCACGTTTTCAAGACGATGTCCCCCGACGTTTCGAATCCCGGGCGCGGCTGGATCCACGTGCGCGCCGCCAATCTGTCGAGCGAGTCGATCCTGGCGGCGATCGAGCAGGGCGATTTCTATGCGTCCACCGGCGTTGAGCTGGAAGACGTCGAGCGCAGCGGCGATACGCTCATCATTCGCATCAAGGAGCGTCCCGCCGAGAAATACGCGGTCCGCTTCATCGGAGACGGCGGCAAGTTGCTCGAAGAAACGTTCGACAATCCCGCCGAATACAAGATCAAGCCCGGAACGCCTTACGTTCGTGCCACGGTGCTCGACTCCAACGGCCGCGCCGCGTGGGTGCAGCCCGTCTTCGCTGACCGCTAGGCGAACTCGCGAGTTAGCGCCATGGCAGGGCGCGCGCCGGTTCGCCCCCCACGGTGAGCTGGCCGGTCTCGACCGCCTCGCGCCGCAGCACGGCGAAACCCAGCACTTTCCCGCTCGACGGCGAAACGACGGGGCTGGTGAGCGCGCCTACCGCCTTCTCGCCGAGCCGTGCCGTCAGGTCGCCGGGGATCGCCCCCGCTTCGACCTCGACCGGAACCAACAGCCGATTGACCTTGCCGAGCGAACGCACCCGCTCCACAATCTCCTGGCCGATGTAGCACCCTTTCGTAAACGAGACGATGTCGAGCAGCTGCGTCTCGTGCGGGATGTTCGATTCCGTGTAGTCAGCGCCGTAGCGTGGAATGCGATTCTCCACGCGAACTGCCTCGACGTCTCCCGCATCCGCCGCGACGGCTCCAGCGGCTTCGAGCTTCGCGATCAGATCTTGCCGCTCGGCGGGGGACGTTTCGATCCAGGCGCCGCCCTCGCCGGTCAGCGACGACGGCAGGACCCGCGCCGCGCCCAGCGCCGCCGCGTCGATCACGGCCTTAGCCCCGGGCCCCTCGACGGCCACGGCGGCGGTCGAGGCGGTCGCGTCCTCGACACAAACGTCGTCCATGATGATGTACGAGTCGAGGAAATCGAGCAGCGCCCGGCGCCGCGAGCCTTCCGTCTCGAGCAGCACGAAATCATCGAACACGTAGACGCGCACGCGCGCCTGAATTCGCCCTTGCGCATTCAAGAAAAACGTCTCGGTCGATTCTCCCGGCGCCAAGCCCTCGATCACGTTCGTCGCCAGCGCATGCAGCAAACGAATGCGGTCTTCCCCGGTTACGCGGATTCGCGCGCGCTCGGAGATGTCAAACCAAGCCGCGCCCTCGCGCAGCGCTTGATAGCCTCGAGTCATTTCGGGAAGATGGCGGTAGGGGCTAATCGTTCGCCCGCCGCCGAGAGCCCTCAGTATAGCGATGCTCATTCACGAGATTCTTCCGGTCGGACCGCTGCAGTGCAACTGCCAAATCTTCGGCGACGACGCGTCCGGCAGCGCCATTGTCATCGACCCCGGCGACGATATTCCGTTGATTCAGAGGCTGCTCGAGCGCCGCTGCTGGAAGGTCGAAAAGATCCTGTTCACCCACGCGCACATCGACCACATCGGGCGGGCCGCGGATCTCAAGAGGACGACGGGAGCGCCGACTTATCTGCATCGCGCCGAGCTGCCCGTCCTGGCCATACTCGAGCAGCAAGCGGCCTGGGTGGGCGTGCCTCCGCCCGAGACGGTCGCAATCGATCACTTCTATGAAGAAGGCGACGCCGTCGAGTTCGGCGGCGCGGAGTTTCAGGTCTTGTTCACCCCGGGACATAGCCCGGGCAGCGTTAGCTTTTACATCCCGTCGGAGAAAAAGATCATAGCGGGCGACACGCTGTTCAAAGACTCCATCGGCCGCACGGATCTGCCGGGAGGAAGCTCCGAGCAACTGCTGGCGGCGATTCGCGACAAGATCCTCACTCTCGATGACGAGACGGAGGTCTTCCCCGGGCATGGCCCGGCGACGACGGTGGGCCGCGAGCGCCGTTTCAACATGTTTTTGAGGGGCCTTGTCGCGCAAACCTGATCCCGCGGACCCGGCCGTGCGTAACGATCGTATGCGCGCAAGATTGATCGCGGCGCTGCTGCTCATCCCCGCATGGGCCGGCGCCGCCGATCTAGTCATCCGCGTTACGGACCCGGCCGGCGGCACCGGTCTCCGACGCGCGCATCTCCCTGCGTCGCCCGTCAGATACGGCTCGCTACGAGGGCTCCCTGCTCATGCGGACGAACAAGGAAGGCGAGTTTCGCCTTCCCCAGCCGCAACCCGGTCTCTACATCGTCGATGTCTTCATGGATCAACGGCCAAGCGACTACCGCTTCGAGCGGACCGCTCAGGAGTTCGAGGCTCCACGCGACGAGCCCTTGCGTATCGTCGTCGCGGGGACGCGGCTCTTTGAGGTCAGCGGCCTCGTCGTCGGCCTCGAAGGAGACCTGGCCTGGGGCCGCTATCTCGTCGAAGCGCACCCGCTCCGCTCCGAAGATCCCGACGCGCGCCCGCTAGCGGCTCCGGTGAGCCGAAACGGCTATTTCGCCCTGCATGGACTCGAGCGCGGCCGCTACGAAATCCGCCTGGCGCGCCTCGACGTGGCGCGCTCGGCCTTTGGGCGCGGCACGCCGGTGGCCGAAGTGGAAGTTAACAGCGACGTCCGCGGCCTGCGCCTCGCCGCACGTTAGATTTGCAACATATCGGGCGGCCCGAGCGTCCAATGGGACATATGACGACCAAGCTCCTGTTGTCGACCTCCCTTCTGCTGGCTCTCGCGGCTACAGCCGTCGCCCAACGGCCGGACGGACGCATGTCGCCGCCGCCCGGCGTCATTCGGACGACCGGCCAGGCCAGCCTGCAAGCCGAGCCTGACCGCGCCGTCGTGCGCCTGGGCGTCGAGACGCGGGGGCAAACCGCCGAGCAGGCCGCGACCGAGAACTCCCGCCAAACGCAAGCGGTCATCGACAAGCTCAAGGCGGATATCGGCTCCAGCGGGACGGTCCAAACCTCGAACTTCTCGATCCGCGAAGACCGCCGCTTCAACCAGAGCACGCAGACCGACGAACCGAACGGCTTCATCGCAACGAACATTGTCGTCGCGCGCTTCAACCAAATCGATCGAACAGGCGAAATCCTCGACGCGGCGATCAAAGCCGGCGTCAACCAAGTCCAGAGCGTCTCGTTCGACCTCGAAGACGACACCGCAGTCCGCAACAAAGCGCTGAAGCAGGCGGCGGCCGACGCCAAGGCGAAGGCCGAGGTGCTGGCTTCCAGCGTGGGGCTGAAGCTCGGGCGGGTCGTGTCGATCGAGGACAGTGAAGCGCCGATCATCCGACCGTTCGAGGCGCGCGCTCAGGCCAATATGGCGATGTCCGCCGCGAAAGTTCCCATCGAAACAGGGTCGGTCGAAGTCAGCGCCACCGTTCAGATGACGCACGAGATCGAGCAGTAGGCTCGGCTAGTCCCAATTCTCTTTACGTCCGGAATGCCAGATGCGATCGCCGAACGGCGCCAGCAGAGAGCGCACCTTCTTGAGGAGCGTCAGGTCGAGCGGTTCCTCCAGCGCGGCCAAGTTGGATTCGAGCTGCGCGGTCGTCGACATTCCCACCAGCGTCGTCGCGGCCGGCTCGTAGTCAAGCGCGTACTTCAGCGCCAGCCTGGCGATATCTACGCCTTCCTCGCGGCAAGCCTGCGCCGCTTTCGACGCCGCGGCCAGCAGGTCGGGCGACGCCGGATGCCACTCCGGAGGACGCCCCTGGGTCAGCGCGCCCAACAGCAAGGGCGAGGCGTTGATCAGCCCGAGATCGCGATCCGCGGCGAATTCGCGCAGCCGGGTATCCAGGTCTTGAAAGACCAAGTTGTAGCGCGCGTACGAAAGAATCGCGTCCACCGCAACTTCGGAAGCCACGTCTTTGAGCATCTCGATCTGCAATCCAGTGATACCGATAAAGCGCGCCTTGCCCGCCCGCTGCACCTCTCGCGCAGCGGGAATGGCCTCGTCGATCACCTGGCGCCGGTCGCCGAACTCGATGTCGTGGAGCTGATAGAGATCCACGTAATCGGTGCGTAGCCGGCGAAGAGACTCGTCGATGCTCGACTTGACGCGCGCGGCTGAGAAATCAAAGCCGTCAGTGTCGTAGCGACCGCACTTCGTCGCCAAGATCGCCTTCTGTCGCCGGCCTTCGAGGAACTGGCCCAGACGCTTTTCCGACAGCGTCCGTCCATAGTAGGGGGACGTATCGAAGTAGTTCACGCCGCAATCGATCGCCGCGTGAACCGCGCGCTCGCCCTCGGCCGGGTCGATGCGGCCGAACTCCTCTCCAAGCGGCGAGGCCCCGAAGCCGAGGATCGATGCCTCGAGGCCCGTCGCACCCAATCTTCGATATTGCATAAGCCGGCTATTGTAGACGGCTACTGTTGAAGACTGACCGGAATCGGATCGGCCGGACGGTTGACCACGCCGCTCTCCGCCTCGTCCAAGCTGATGTTGCTGGCGCTCAAAATGGTCCCCGTGGAGCGTTGCAACTCGGTCCTCGCGATGACGTAGCTGTTCATTGCGGCGATCTCTTGCGACTTGGCGATCGCCAGGTCACGCTGCGCTTGTACGACTAAGAAGATCGTCGAAGCGCCAAGGTCGAATTTCTTCTGTTCGGCGGCGAGAGTCTGCTCCTGCAACTGGCGGCTTTTCACGGATGAGTCGTAACGAGCGCGAGCCTGTTCGACGCCGATCACCGCATTCTGCACCTCAACGCGCACGCCGTTCTGAGTTTGCCGCAGCTGAATCTCCGCTTGGCGTCGCTCGAGCAGCGTGGCCGTCAAGTCGGCCTGAGCCTGCCGGTTGCGCAGCGGAATTCGCACGTTCACGCCAATGCGATAGTCGGGAAAATTCCGGCGAAAGATCTGCGCTAGAGCGCTCCCGGCCCCTCCAAGAAAAAACGCGTCCGGGATGGTGCCGTCTCCCACGAAATTGTCATTCACCTGTCCCGCCAAACCGTTGTTGGTGAGATCGACCGAGAGGTCGACCGTCGGCAGCCGAGCGTTCCGGATGGCCTTGAGGTTGATGTCCCGGCTGCCAAGCTGAATCTCGGCGGTCTCGACGTCCGGGCGCTGTTTCAGCGCCTGCTCCATCAGATCCTCGACCGGCTGAATCCGCTCGACCTGCGGCACTTGAATCTCGTCGGTGGGGATGATTTGCGTATGCATCAAGGAGGGTGACGCGACGCCGTTCACGCTGATCGCGTTCTTGAACAGCGTCTCCTGCAGTTGGATGCGCGTTTCCGCGATCGTCAACTCTTCTTCGCGCGCCGCAACTTCCGCCTCGGCTCTGACGATCTCGATCGGCGCCAAGGTGCCGATTTCAACGCGGCGTTTGTTGTCGTCATACAGCTTCTGGGCCAGCCGCAGCGACTCGCGAGAAGCATCCGCCGCCGCCCGCAGGCTCACCAGGTCCCAGTACAGATTCGTGACGCGCGTTACAACTTCGATGACTTGGTTCTTGAACGCCAAGTCCGAGATCTGCTGGTTGCGCTTGGCGACCACGATATTGCGCGTGTTGACGGCGACGCCCCAGCCGCGCAACAGCGGTTGCGCGATCTGCAAGGTCAAGTTGCTGCGAGTCGAAGGATTGAAGTTGTTGCGCAGCGAGTTCGTGTTGGCGCCTCGGCTAGCGAAGATCAGCGTCGCCGTGGCGCCGGTCACGAAGCCCTGCCGCACGCCGATGTTCGAGTTGGAGTCCTCGATGATCAGCGTGTTGGTGCCGGTGACGAAGTCCGAGGTCTGCGGGCTCGACGTGTGGCCCCAATCGACGCCCGCGAAGGCGATCGGATCGAGGCTGACGGCCTGTGTTCCGAAGAAGCTCGAGGCGTCGCCCGCGCCGCCGCCCCCGCCGCCGCCGCCCGTGCCTCCGGCGCGGCCGGTGATGCCCGTCGCTTGCCCGCCGCCGGCGCCCGAACCCCCAACCGACAAGCCGGTCGACAGCGTGCTGATCTGCGTCTGGACGCCGCGAAGCTGCTGGCCCGATTTGGCCCGCAAGATGTCGGTCTGCGAGATCAACGGCGTGTACCGCGCCACCTCGAGATCGAGGTTGTTCTCGATCGCCAGCGCCAGAGCGTCGCGCAGCGACAAGTAGATCTTGCCTTGCTGAATCAGCTCTTCCAGGCGGCTGGAATTCGCAAGATCGATCGGCGGCACATCCGGGACGTCGTAAACCTTGAACGGGTTCGTTGACATCTTCGTGTAGTCGGTCTCGCGGGCGTAAAAGCCCTCAGCCGCGAAGGCGGCCTGCTGAGACAAGGTTAAGCCGGCCAAAATCAGGGCCAAAAGTTGTCTATTCGTCATCGTCATTCACAAACGCTCACTCGGCTCTGGACGGGCGCACGCCCACCCGCGACCGGAAAGACCGATAAGAGCGAAATGGCGTGTATCGGTCACCTGCGGTTACGAGTGCGCGCACTCGGCTCGGAGCTCGAGCGCAAAATCAAACACAACTCAAGTCGCGAATCCGATACGTTAGATCGTTGATGGCGGCAAGCCCGACGGTTCTCGGGCCGGGACGGCGGCGGAAGTCTTTTCCAGAGTAGCAACCGGACGCCCGGTCGGACAATGAATCCAGCGCGCCGAATTTCGCGCTCCCGATCCATGCGAAACATCAAGATCGTTATCGCTTATGAAGGGACGGGCTTCGCCGGTTGGCAGGTCCAGCCGGGTCAGCGCACCATCCAAGGCGAGCTCGAAGCCGCCCTCGAGCCCATCGAAGGGAAGGCTGTGAAGGTTCACGGTTCCGGACGCACCGACGCCGGAGTCCATGCGCTCGGCCAAACGGCCTCGTTCGAGCTCGACAACGAGCTGCCTCTTGAAAACCTCGAGCGCGCGCTCAACCATCGTCTGCCGCCCGCGATTCGCGTCCTGAGCGCCGAGCAAGTGCAGCCCGGCTTTCACGCGCGGCATTCCGCGACCGCCAAGACCTACGAGTACCGCATTTGGCGCGAGGGCATCTGCCCGCCGTTTGAACGCCGCTATGTCTGGCATCTGCCTTACCCGCTCGACGAGGAGGCGATGGCGTCCGCCGCGCCGCGGTTCGAGGGCGAGCGCGATTTTCGCTCGCTCGCCACCAACGACGGCCAGGGCAAGGACTCGACGGTCCGCACCATCCACTCGTCCCGGCTCGAGCGTCACGGACCGCGGCTCATTTATCGCGTGCGCGGGTCCGGCTTCCTCTACAACATGGTCCGCAACATCGTCGGCACGCTTATCGAGGTTGGCCGCGGCAATCTGCCTCCCGACAGGATTGATGAGATCCTCGAAGCCCGCGATCGTCGGGCGGCCGGTCCGACCGCCCCCGCCGTCGGCCTTTTCTTGGCGTCCGTCGAATACGACTGAACCCGAGCGGTCGGCGCTGCTACAATCTCTGCGCCATGAAAGCGGTCCGATTCACTCCCACACGCCGAACCTTTCTTGCCGCAGCCGCCGGGGCCGCCGCCTGGAGCTGCTCTTCGACCTCGTCCGGTCCCGACGACGGCGTTACGCGCTACGTTCGCTTCCAGCACGGCGACCAAGTGCAGTTCGGGATCCTTCGCGGCGAACAAATCCAGCCGATCGACGGCGACCTGTTCGGTGCGCGCCAACCCGCCGGAGACCGCCTGAATGCGGCTGACGTAAAACTGCTCTACCCCGTCGAGCCCACCAAGATCCTCGCCCTCGCGGGCAATTACAGCGACCACCTCGCCGCGGGAGCCGAACGGCCGCCGCATCCCGAGCCCTTCTACAAGCCCGTTTCCTCCCTGCAAAATCCCGGCGATCCCATCGTCCTGCCGCCCGACTCCAGGGACGTTCATCCCGAGGCCGAATTCGTCATCGTGATCGGCAAGCGCGCTCACCACGTCTCCGAGGCCGAAGCCGAAGACTGTATCCTGGGCTACACCTGCGGCGACGACGTCAGCGAGCGCAACTGGCAAAACGGCTCGCTCGACGGCCCCGAAAACAAGGACCTGCAGTGGTGGCGCGGCAAAGGCGCCGACACTTTCGCGCCGGTCGGCCCCGTCATCGCGGCAGGCCTCGATTGGCGGAAATCGCGGTTGCAGGCCCGCGTCAACGGCGAAATCCGCCAGGACACGACCCTCGACCACCTGATCCACAAGCCGGCCGAAACCGTCGCGTTCATCTCGACCTACGTCACACTGCTGCCCGGGGACCTGATCTTCACCGGCACCACCGGCCGCACGCAGAAAATCAACTCGGGCGACGTCGTCGAAGTCGAAATCGAGGGCATCGGCGTCCTGAGCAACCCCGTAGCCTGAGTGTTTACAGGCGCTCTCGCCTGGAACACGCCGCGCAAGCGGCGAACACATCCCATCTAGCGCTGGTAGGCGATCTTTCCCCCGATGATCGTCATCACCGGCTCGATGTCGCGGATCTCTTCCTCCGGGCATTCGAAGAAATCCCGGTCGATCACGGTCAAATCGCCCAGCTTGCCGACCTCGATCGAGCCGCGCTCGTTCTCCGCGAACTGAATGTACGCCGCCCAATTCGTGTGCATCCGCAGCGCTTCCTGCCGCGTCACGCGCTGCTCAGGATAGAGCGGTTCGCCGCTCGAGCGCGCCCGGCTGATCGAATACCACATCTGCAAGAACGGGTTGTAAGGATTGACCGCGTTGTTCTTGTCGAACCCGATCATGTGATCGCTGCCGCCGGCCAGGATGATCCCGTGCTCAATATATGTTCGCAGCGGGAAGAAAAACTTCATCCCCTCCCAACCCATCACCTGCTCCAGAGCCGGGCCGTCGTGATAGAGCCACGGCGACTGCACGTCAGCCAGCACGCCCAGCCGCGCCATCTTCTCAATCGCCTCCTCGCTCTGAAAGCTGGCGTGCATCAGGTGATGACGCTCCTTCGCGATCGGGCGGTCGGAGTTGAGCTCTTCCATCACGCTGAGAAACGTATCCACGGCCCCGCCGCCCTGCGCATGCGCCGTCAATTGCCAACCGCGGTCGCGCGCGGCTCTGAAGATCGCCAACAACTTCTCCGGGCCCACGAAGCGCATGCCGATGTTGTCGGGATTCGTCATCCCGTAGAGGCGCTTGCCGAACTCGCCGTACGGATGGCGCTGATAGGCTGTGCCGATCGTCATGCCGCCGTCGAGCGTCACCTTGTACGCCCCGAACCGCAGCCACTCGTCGCCGGTCCCGGTGTGGAAGTCCGCGGTCTTGAGCTCATGCAGAATCACCTCGAAAGGCCGCGCCGCGCCGGGACGCCACGTCATCACGACCCGCAGCGGCAGCGCGCCTTGATCGTGCAGCTCGCGGTAGAGCGCGATCTGCTCGTCGTCCACCGCACGGTCGCCCACCGCCGTCAACCCGGCCTGCACATAGCGCCCGAGCATCGCCTCGAGCGCCTTCAGCTTCTCTTCGTGCGTAAAGCCTTCGTCTTCGTTCAGCCCCTTGAGCAAACCGCGCGCGTTCTTGAGAATCCCATTGGGCTCGCCGTTCTCATCGACGACGATCTCCCCGCCCGGCGGATTCGCCGTGTGTTTGGTGATCCCGCACATCTCGAGAGCCTTCGAGTTCACGACCACCGTGTAGCTGGCGTCGAACAGCACCGGGTGGTCCTTGGTCGCGTCGAGGATTTCCTTCGTCGGCATCCGCATCTCTTTGAGCCGCGTCGGGAACGTTCGCGGCACGACGATCCACTGCCCCTTGGGCGTCTTCTTGGCTTTTTTGCGGATGTAGTCTTGAATCGCCGTCAAAGCTGTCCAGCGGCGGCAACCGCTCGCGGTACTCGCTCAATGCTGCGCTCAGCGCATGCACATGGCTGTCGACCAGCCCGGGCAGCGCCATCCGCCCTTCGAGGTCCAGCAGCGGCACGCTCTGGCTCTGCGCCTGCGCGACGATCTGCTGCGACGTGCCCACCGCCTGGATTCGCCCATCGCGGATCAGCACCGCCTCGTGGATCGTCATCGCCGGGTCGGCGGAGACGATGCGGGCGTTGTGGATCGCCAAGTCTTGCGCCGGCAGCAGCGCGGCGACGAGAAGCAGAGGCGGGAGAAGGAGAAGGGCGCGAATCACGACCTAAGTCTAGAGGAAAGCCCCGGCGGCTCACCCGACAGACAGATAGGCGAAGCGCAGCAGGAACAGCGCCGCCAGCCCGTGCAGGAGCCACGAGACGCCGCGAGCGCGGCCGGCGAGAATTTCGAGTGCGTCGTAGGCGATCACGCCGATCGCCAGCCCGTTCGCGATCGAAAACGTCAGCGGAATCGTGATGATCGTCAAGAACGCGGGCAGCGCGGTCGAGACCTTCTCGAAGCGCACCTTCTCGATCGACGACATCATCAGACAGCCCACGATGATCAATGCCGGCGCCGTCGCCGCCGCGGGTATCGCCCCCACCAGCGGCGCCAGCGGCAGCGCCGCCAGGAACAGCAGCCCCGTGAAGGTCGCCGAAGCCCCCGAGCGCCCGCCCGCCGCCACGCCGGCCGCGCTCTCGATATAGCTCGTCACCGTGGAGGTGCCGCAAAGCGAGCCGAACACCGTCGCCAGCGCATCGACCGTCAGCATCCGACCGATGCGCGGAATGCGCCCGTCTTCGTCCGCCAGCCCAGCCTTCGTCGTGACGGCGATGATCGTCCCCAGCGTGTCGAAGAAATCGACGAACAGGAACACGAAAATCACCTCGAGCAGCCCCAGCGACACCGCCCCGCCGATGTCCAGCGCGCCCGCGCCGGCGGTCATCGCGCCCCAGTCCGGCCATTGCGGATTCCAGCTCGCCACGCCCGTCGCCGCCGCCAGCGCCATCGCGCCGAACGCCCCGATCAAGATCGCCCCCGAGATCCGGCGCGCCATTAAAGCGGCGGTCCCCAGCATTCCGACGATCGCCACGAGGGTGGCGGGCGCTCCCAAGTCGCCCAGCGTCACCAACGTCGCCTCGCTCGGCGCCACGATTCCGGCGTTGCGCAGTCCAATCAACGCCAAGAACAGCCCAATGCCCGCCGCCGTCGCCGCGTAGATCTGCCGCGGCATCGCTTCAAAGATGCGCTGCCGCACGCCGAACACGCTCAGCAGCACGAACAGCACGCCTGAAAGGAACACCGCCCCCAGCGCCGTCCGCCAGTCGACCCCCATTCCGCCCACCACCGAGTAGGCGAAATAAGCGTTGATCCCCATCCCGGGCGCCAGCGCGATCGGATGCCGCGCCCATAGCCCCATCAGCAGCGTCCCGAACGCCGCGGCCACGCAAGTCGCCGCCATCGCGGCAGGGAAGGGAATTCCGGCGTCGGACAAAATCGACGGATTGACGAAGACGATGTACGACATCGTCAGGAACGTCGTTCCACCGCCGATCAGCTCACGACGCCAGGTCGTACCAAGGCTCTCGAACTCGAAATGTTGTTCCAGCCGGCGAACGATCGAGCCCATTCCTCAGACGGACTCCGACACGAGGTCCGAAACGGGCCGCAGCACCAGCTTGCTCGACACGCGCGCCGGCAGCGTCGTCAGAATGACGCACGTCAGTTCCTTGGTCGGGTCGCACCAGCACAGCGTGCCTGTCGAGCCGCCGTGCCCGAAGCTCTTCTCCGAACACCCGTCGCCGAAGCCGTCGCCCTAACTGGAAACCCAGGCCCCACTTCCGGTCGAGGCCCTCGATGTGGTTCTGGACCATCGACCGCGCCGTCTCGACCTTCAGCACTTTGCCGTCGGGATAGAGAAACGATTGCAGGAACGTCGTCACATCGGTCGAGGTCGAGTGCGCGCCGCCCCACGGCGAGCCCAGATTGCGCCAGTACGGACTATTCCAATCCCACGACTTCGAGTCTTCCGACCCGGCGCCCGCCTCCGGGGCCGAAAACTCCACCTGGGACTGCTCCGTGTCTGCGAGCTTATGCTTGCCCAGGTTCATCGCCGTGTCTTTCATGCCCAGGGGACCAAAGACCTCCGACGCCATGTAATCCGGGAACGGTTTCGCGGTGATCCGCTGCACGACTTCCGAGGCCAGCAGAATCCCCATGCTCTGGTAGCTGTAGTTCGTCCCCGGCTTGAACTTCAGCGGCGTGTGAATCGCGAGCTTGACGAACTCGCTGAGCGGCGCGTGGCTCTTGCGCAGCTCCGCGTTCTCCGGCAACTGATCCGGCAAGCCCGAGGTGTGCGTCAGCAGGTGGCGAATCGTGATCAGCTTGCGATCGCCCTCGGTGAACTCCGGGATGAACTTGTGAACCGGATCTTCGATCGACAGCTCGCCGCGGTCCGACAGCAGCATCACGCCCGTCGAGGTCATCGGTTTCGAGATCGACGCGAGCAGATACACCTTTTTCGGCGCTCGCGAGGCGACGACTTTGTGCGCCTGGGTGACGGTCAGGGAAGACGACGTGATCTTGTCTTCGGCCGCCGTGAGAAGGTCCTCGGCCTGCTGAATCTTGTCGCGGCTCACCCCCGCGCGGGCCAAGGCCGCAGCCCCCAGTGCCGCGCTGGAAAGAAAAAGGTCGCGTCTACGCATGCCTCATGCGGTATACCACAAACGCGACCTCGAAGAATCGTTCGGCCTTACGCGAGGGCCTTATTCACTACTTCGCCGGCGACATCGGTTAGCCGGAAGTCGCGGCCCTGGTAGCGGTAGGTGAGCTTGGTGTGGTCGACGCCGAGCTGGTTCAACAGAGTCGCCTGCACGTCGTGCACGTGCACCGGGTCGGAGACGATGTTGTACGAGAAATCGTCCGTCTCTCCCAGGGTCAGTCCCGGCTTCATCCCGCCGCCGGCGAACCACATCGTGAAGCAGCGCGGGTGATGATCGCGGCCATAGTCTTCGGGCGTGAGCCGCCCCTGGCAGTAGACCGTACGTCCGAACTCGCCGCCCCACACGACGAGCGTGTCTTCGAGCAGTCCGCGCTGCGCCAGATCGGTCACCAACGCCGCGCTGGCTTGGTCGGTATCCGCGCACTGGTCCTTGATGTCCTTCGGCAGCGTGCCGTGCTGGTCCCAGCCGCGGTGATAGAGCTGGATAAAGCGCACGCCGCGCTCGGCCAACCGCCGCGCCAGCAAGCAATTCGCCGCGAACGTCCCCGGCTTGCGCGCGTCCTCGCCATAGAGGTCGAACGTTGCGTCGGTTTCGCTCGACAGATCCGTCAATTCGGGCACCGACGCCTGCATGCGGTACGCCATTTCGTACTGCGAAATCCGCGTCGCGATCTCCGGGTCGCCGAAGTCTTGCAGGTTCTCTTGGTTGAGCCGGTTGAGCGCGTCGAGATACGTGCGCCGCACCGTCCGGTCGTAGCCCGGAGGGTCGGTCAAGTTCAATACCGGGTCGCCGACCGAGCGGAACTTCACGCCCTGGTACTTCGTCGGCAAAAACCCGCTGCCCCACAGCCGATCGTAAATCGGCTGGCCGCCGGTGCCTTGCGTAATCAGCACCACGAAGCCGGGCAATTCCTGGCTCTCGCTGCCGAGCCCGTAGGTCAGCCAGGCGCCCATGCTGGGCCGTCCCGCGATCTGCGAACCGGTCTGGAAGAACGTCACCGCCGGGTCGTGATTGATCGCCTCGGTATGCACCGACTTGACGATCGTCAGCTTGTCGACGACCTTCGCCGTGTGCGGCAGCAATTCGCTGACCCATGCGCCGCTCTCGCCGTGCTGCGCGAACTTGAACACCGACTCGACGCACGGGAAGCTCGTCTGCGTCGACGTCATTCCCGTCAGGCGCTGGTTGCCGCGCACCGAGGCCGGCAAGTCGACGCCGTGCATCTTCGACAAGTTCGGCTTGTAGTCGAACAGCTCCATCTGCGACGGGCCGCCCGACATGAACAGATAGATCACGCGCTTGGCCTTGGGCGCGAAGTGCGGCAAGCCCGGCAAGCCGCCGTTCGCCGCCGCGCCGCCCTGCTTCGCCGCCAGATCCGGGCCCAGCAGGTTCGCCAACGCCGCCACGCCGATGCCCGTCGCGCTGCGCCCAAAGAAGTGCCGCCTGGTCAGACAGTCTTTTGCGCGCTTCCGTTGGATCCGTCATTGCTTGGTCACCGCCTCGTCGAGATTGAGGATTAAGCTCGCGACGTTCGCATACGCCGCCAATTCGGCCGGGTCGAGCGACTGGTCGTACTTGGACTGCCCTTGCGCCAGATACTCGACAGCCTGATCGCGGTCGGACTTGAAGTGCTGCTCGAAACTTCCCAGCGCCGTGCTGAGCGTTTTGAGCTCCGAGTCCTTCGCCGGCCTCGCCAGCGCCAACTCGAATCCGCGGTCGATGCGCGCGTCGGCGTCCTTGCCTTCGCGCATCATCCGCTCGGCCAGCTTGCGGGCGGCCTCGATGTAGGTGACGTCGTTCATCAACGTCAGCGCCTGCAAGGGCGTGTTCGTGCGCGGCCGGCGCACGATGCAGCTCTCGCGATCCGGAGCGTCGAAGCCCGCCATGCCCGGCGGGGCCACCGTCCGCTTCCAATAGGTGTACAGGCTCCGGCGATACAGCTTCTCGCCGGAATCGGTCTTGTACTTCGCGCCCGAAACCTCTTCCCACAAGCCCGGCGGCTGGTACGGCTTCACCGGCGGACCGCCGATCTCGTCGACCATCAGGCCCGAGGCGAACAGCGCCTGATCGCGCACCTCCTCGGCCGTCAGCCGGAAGCGCGGCCCGCGCGCCAGCAGCCGGTTCTCCGGATCGCGCTCGACCAGCTCCGGCGTCGTATTCGAGCGTTGACGATACGTTCCGCTGGTCACGATCGTGCGCAGAATGTGCTTGACGTCCCAGCCCGAGTCCATGAACTCGACCGCCAGCCAATCGAGCAGCTCCGGATGGCTCGGCCGCTCGCCCTGCGCGCCGAAATCCTCGGCCGTCTTCACCAAGCCCGCGCCGAACAGCATCTGCCAGTAGCGATTGACGATCACGCGGGCCGTCAGCGGATTCGAACGGTCGACCAGCCAACGCGCCAGCCCCAAGCCGGTCGCCGCGGAAATGCTCGTCGGCCGGCGCGAGCTGCGACGGCAGGTTCGGATCGACGGGCTCGCCCGGCGCGTCATAGGCGCCGCGCTTGAGCACGTGCGCCTGCCGCTTCGGCCCTTCCTCCATCACCATCACCGTCGGGATGTCGTCGTAGTACTTCTCGCGCGCGCGATGGGCGTCCGCGAGCGCCAGCCGCGCCTCGCACAGCGGCCGCGGCGCGCCGTTCTCGAGGAAGGCGATGCGCAGCTTTTCCTGTTGCGCCGCGCTGCGCTTGGCGGCCGGGAGCGCCGCGATTTGGGCCGCGGTCTGCGGCAGAGCGAGCGTCGCGACTTCGTCCCGGCTCAGCGTCCGCGAGTAGATTCGAACCTCGTCGATCGACCCGACGAAGCGCTGGCCCGCCGCGCCGCCAATCCGCAAGGGATAGCCGCGATACACGATCGGCCACTTCAAGTCGTCCCATTCGACCTTGAACGGCCAAACCTCGCCGTCGACCGAAATCGTGAGTCCCTCGTGGCTCGGCCGCTGGCCCGTATAAGTGATCGCCACATGCTGCCAGCGATCGGCCGCCACGGTGCGCTCGGTCTCGACGCGCATCGAGTGATCGGTATGGCGCATCGTGAATTCGAAGCGCAGCCGGCCGTCGCGCAGGAACAGGCCCCAACCCGAGCCGGTCTCGTGGTCTTGCATGCGCGAGATCACGCCGCCGTTGAGCTCTTGCGGCCGAATCCACAGCGAGACCGTGTACGGTTGGTCGTAGTCGAAGCCCGCCACGCCGCCGCCGTCGATAAAGCGCTCGCCGTCGAACACGCCGGCCTTGCCGAACACGCCTTCGCCGTATGACATCTCGGTCGGCTGCGATTCGAGCTTCTCTTTCTCGTCGTCGACGCCCTTGCGCGCATCGACGGCGAGCCGTCCGTCGAGCGCATAGCGAGCGACCAGTCCCGCTTGCACCGGCTCGTCCTCGTCGCGTTGCCGGACCTGCTTCTCCCAGCTCGTTTGCAGCTCGTCGACCTTGCCATCCAGCCCGTCCCAGCGCTTTTCCGCGCTATTGACTTCGGCGTCGAGCTTGGCGAGCTTCGCCGACATCTCGGCCGTCGGCGCCTTGATCTGCGGTCCGTCGTTGCCGAAGTTGTAGACCAGTCCGCGCTCGGGCACGTTGTTGAAGTACGCCACCAGTTGGTAGAAATCCTTCTGGCTGATCGGGTCGAACTTGTGATCGTGGCAGCGCGCGCAGCCCACCGTCAGCCCGAGCCAGACCGTGCCGGTCGTCTGGGCGCGGTCCACCGCATACTCCACCAGAAATTCCTCTTCGACGATGCCGCCCTCGGCGTTCGTGCGCACGTTGCGGTTGAAGCCGGTCGCAATGATCTGGTCGCGCGTCGGGTGGTCGAGCAAGTCGCCCGCAAGCTGCTCGATGGTGAATTGGTCGAACGGCATGTTGCGGTTGAATGCGTTGATGATCCAATCGCGCCAACGCCACATCGAGCGCATGCCGTCGCTCTGGTAGCCGTTGGTGTCGGCGTACCGCGCCGCGTCGAGCCACGGCGTCGCCATGCGCTCGCCGAATCGCGGCGAGGCCAGCAGCTTGTCCACGAGCTTCTCGTAGGCGTTGGGAGCGTCGTCGTTCACGAACGCCGCGACCATCTCCGGCGTCGGCGGCAACCCGGTCAAGTCGAAGCTCACGCGGCGCGCCAGCGTCCTGCGCTGTGCTTCGGGCGAAGGTTGCAGGCCTTCTTTTTCGAGCCGCTTGATGATGAAGTTGTCGATCGGATTGCGCACCGCCGCTTCGTGCTCCACGGCCGGCGCCTCGGGCCGGGTCGGCGGCACGAACGACCAATGCGCGCCCCACTTGGCTCCCTCGGCGATCCACTCGCGGAGCTTCGCAATCGCATCGTCCGACAGCTTGTCGCGTCCCGCGTAAGAGGGCGGCATGCGGCGAATCGGATCGTCGCTCGTGATGCGCTCGATCAGTTTGCTCTCGTCCGGCTTGCCTCGCACGATCGCCTTGTCGCCGCCGGCCAAATCGACGAACGCGCCCTTCTCGGTGTCGAATCGCAGTGGAGTCTTGCGGTTGACCGCATCGGGGCCATGGCAAGTGAAACACTTGTCGGAGAGGATCGGACGGATGTCGCGGTCGAAATCGACGGCGGAAGCCAACGGCGCCGTCGCAAGCGCGAGGACGAGGATCAGACGCACGCCTCGCATTATAGCGCTGCGGTTAACGCTAACAAGGTCAGTGAACGGTTGGGCGCCGCCGCAGCACCGGCCAACGCGTGCGGCGCCGCACCCGTGCCGGTGCGCCGCTATCACTGCTCACGCAACGCCTCTTCCAACGGCTCCGGAATCGCCCGCAACCAATCCCCGTACATCGGATTCGGCAGTACGAACCAACTCGAACCCCATTGCTCCCGCGTCTCCGCGCACGGCCTGCAAGCGGCGCTGGTAGTCACCGCCGGCGGAATCGAACTTCTCAGTGAAATCGGCCAAGTTGTCCCCGATCAGCGCCACCACGGCGAACTGTTGCTCGACGCGCTCCCGCCGCGATTGCTTCGACGAGCCGCCGGTCCGCAACAGCAGCTCGTTCGGCTGCGGCTCCAGGCCAAGCTTGCGCAGCGTCGTGAGCGTGTACTCGCGGCTCTCCTCCCGCCGGTTCGAGATGAACACCGGCGTGGCGCCCGCCTCGCGCATGCGCTCGAGAAACGCGAGCGCCCCCGGCACGGCTCGCGGCTCCCCTCGGACTGCCGCCGCACCCAAGCCTCCCAGCCTGCACTCGAATAGGTCGTGCTGTTGCGATGAAGATAAGTCTGATGGCCGGCGTTGTCGATGACCGTCTCGTCGAGATCCAGCACCACCGCCGTCGGCTTGCTGAAGCGCGATCGCTTCAGCGTATCTTCGATGTGCTCGGCGGCGTTGCGGTAGATCTGCAAGCACAGCGCCTCGTACTCCGCCGAGGTCTGCACCCACAGGTTCGCGTACAGCGCCGGAAGCTGCGGATTAGCCGGCGCAACCGGCGGCGCGGCGGCCTGCGGGGCCTTCGCCGCGCAGCCAGCCAGCAGCAATGCGCAGGCGAGCGCTACACCGTGACGCCGATTCGCCAAGCCCCATGTTAGACCGGCGAACGCCGCCCATTCTTGCTCGCCGCGCCCCCTGCCCAACGGATCTCTAGACGAACAAGCCGCGGCCTGGAACCGCCGCCGCTTCCGTAGCACCAGTGTCGTAAAGATTCACTGTTTCAAAGACGTAGCGACAGGGCCGCGCCCGTGAAGCCGCTCACTTGCTACTAAATATGGATCGCACGCCCATCGACAGCGAAGGCCGCTTCCTTGACGACCTCGGCGAGCGTGGGATGTGCGTGGCTCGACCGCGCGATATCCTCGCTCGTCGCGCCGAACTCGATCGCCACCGCCGCTTCGGCGATCAGATCGCCCGCCCGCGCGCCGATGATATGCACTCCGAGAATGCGATCGGTCTTCTCGTCCGCGAGCATCTTCACAAACCCCGTCGTCTCCTCGAGCGCCTTCGCGCGGCCGTTCGCGATGAAGGGGAACTTGCCCTTGCGGTAGGCGATGCCGGCTTCCTTGAGCTGCTCCTCGGTCTTGCCGACCGAGGCGATCTCCGGATGCGTGTAGGCGACGCCGGGAATCGCGTCGTAGTTCACGTGGCCGTAGCCGGTGACGATGCGCTCGACGCACGCCACGCCTTCTTCCTCGGCCTTGTGCGCCAGCATCGGCCCGCGGATCACGTCGCCGATCGCGTAAATCCCCTCAGCCGACGTCTCGAAATGATCGTTGACCGGGATCTGCCCGCGCTTTTCGAGCTCGATGCCCACCGCCTCGAGCCCCAACCCTTCGGTGTTCGGCTTGCGGCCCACGGCGACCAGCACGCGGTCGCACTCGATCGGCTCGCCGCCTTCGTACTCGACCACGCACTTCGTCTTGCCCTTGAGCTTCGCGCCGGTGACCTTGGCGCCCAGGTGAAATTCGAGGCCCTGCTTCTCTAAAACCTTCTGGGCTTCCTTGGCGATCTCGGCGTCCATGCCGGGCAAGATGCGCGGCAGGAATTCGAGCACGGTCACCTTCGCGCCGAGCCGCTTCCACACCGAGCCGAGCTCGAGCCCGATGTAGCCCGCGCCGATCACGACCAGATGCGCGGGAACCTTCGCGTACGAAAGCGCCTCGGTCGACGAGCCGATGCGGTCGCCGTCAAGCTCGATGCCCGGCAGCGTCGCGACCTCGCTGCCCGTGGCGATGATGATGTGCTTGGCCTCGAGCTCTTCCTCGCCCTCCGCGGTTGCGACGATGACCTTGTTGCCGCCGGCCAGCCGCGCCGTCCCTTCGTAGCGCGTGATCTTGTTCTTCTTGAACAACCCGGCGACGCCCTGGGTCAAGCTCTTGACGACCTTGTCCTTGCGGGCCAGCATCTTGTCGAGATCGAGCGCGACGTCCTTCACAACGACGCCGTGCACGGCGAGCCCCTTGCCCGCCGCCTCGCTGTAGAGCTCGCTCGACTCGAGCAGCGCCTTCGACGGGATGCAGCCGATGCGCAGACAAGTGCCGCCCAGCTCTTTGACTTTCTCGATGCAAGCGACATCGAGCCCAAGCTGCGCTCCGCGAATGGCGGCGACGTACCCGCCGGGGCCGGCGCCGATGACGATGAGGTCGTGAGAAGGCATTTGCGTTGGTGAGCGGCGAACAGTGAACGGCGAACAGCAAGTCGTCAGGCGAGCCGCTGATTGCGGCTCACCGTTCACTGCTCACTTTCCTCAAATTTCCAGCAGAATTCGTTCCGGGTTCTCGATCACGTCCTTGATCCGCCGCAGGAACGTCACCGCTTCCCGGCCGTCGACCAGGCGGTGGTCGTAGGTCAGAGCGACGTACATCATCGGGCGCACGACGATCTGGCCGTCGACCACCACGGCGCGGTCTTGGATCGCGTGCAGGCCCAGGATGCCGCTCTGCGGCGGGTTGACGATCGGCGTCGAGAGCATCGAGCCGTAGATGCCGCCGTTCGAGATCGTGAACGTGCCGCCCTGCAATTCGGACAAATCGATCTTGTTATCCTTCGCGCGCCGGCCGAGATCGGCGATCGCCTTCTCGATCTGGGCGAACGTCATGTTCTCGGCGTTGCGCAGGATCGGCACGACCAGCCCGCGGCCGCCGCCGACCGCGATGCCCACGTCGTGGTACTTGCGGTAGATGATGTGCGTGCCGTCGATGCGCGCGTTCACCGCCGGGATTTCCTTCAGCGCCTCGACCGACGCCTTGACGAAGAACGACATGAAGCCCAGCTTGATGTCGAACTTCTCGAGGAAGCGGTCGCGCCACTTCTTGCGCAACTCCATCACCGCGGTCATGTCGACCTCGTTGAAGGTCGTGAGCAACGCGGCGGCCTGCTGCGCCTGAACCAGGTTGCGCGCGATGACCTTGCGCATCGGCGTCATCGCCACGACTTCCTCTTCGCGGCCCGGCTCGGACGAAGGCACGGGCGGCTTCGACGGCGGCTGCTGCGCGGGCGGCGCTTCCTTCTTCGCCTCAGCCGGCGGAGCGGGCTGCTCGGCGGGCTTTTCGGCCGCCTTCTGCGCGTCTTCCTTCGTAATGCGACCGCCGGGACCGGTGCCCTCGACGTTCGCCGCGTCGACTCCCGCCTGCGCCAGCACGCGCTGCGCCGAGGGCATCACACGCGGCTCTTCGGCCTTCTTCTCAGGCGCCGCCTCTTTCTTCGCCGGCTCTTGTTTTGCGGCTTCTTTCTCGGGCTCGGGAGCCGCTGCTTTCTTCTCTTCCTTGGCGGGCTCTTCCTTCTTCGCCTCTTTGGCCTTGCCTGCGCCCGCCGGCTTCTCGCCCTCTTCCATCAAGCCGATCACGTCGCCCACGGCGGCTTCTTCGCCGTCGTTCTTGAGAATTTTCGACAGCACGCCGGCCATCGGCGCGGGCAGCTCGATGGCGGCCTTGTCCGTCTCGATCTCGACCAGCACCTCGTCGACGTCCACGTAGTCCCCGACGGCCTTGCGCCATTGGCCGATCTGCACTTCCGTAATCGATTCGCCCGATTGGGGCACTTTGAGTTCGACAGCCATGCTGAGTGTTGTTGTTCCTTTGCGGCGGCGGACAGCTATGCGTCGGCGAACGCCTGATCGATGAGCTGCTGCTGCTCGAGCTTGTGCGAGGCGGCCGAGCCCGTGGCCGGACTGGCCGACGCGGCCCGCGCGACGATGCTCAGCGGACGGCCGAGCATCTTATCGCCGAAGCGCACGCGGAAGAACCATCCGGCGCCCATGTTCTCCGGCTCTTCTTGCACCCAGTAAACCGGCGCGCCGCCCGAGTACGGCGCCAGCGCTTCGGCGATCGTCTCGTCGCGCAGCGGATAGAGCTGCTCGAAGCGCAGAATCGCAACATCGTCGCGATTCGTCTCCTTGCGCCGCTCCTTGAGCTCGTAATAAATCTTGCCCGAACACAGCAGAATCCGCTTCACCTTGCTCGCGTCTTCGAGCTCGTCGGGCAGAATGCGCCGGAACGTTCCGCTGACGAACTCGTCGAGGTCGGACTGCACTTCCGGGTGCCGCAGCAGGCTCTTCGGCGTCATCACGACCAGCGGCTTGCGCCACGGCCGCACCACCTGTCGCCGCAGCGCGTGATAGTACTGCGCGGGCGTCGTGGGGTAGATCACCTGGATATTGTCTTCCGCGGCGAGCTGCAAGAAGCGCTCCAGACGCGCGCTGGAGTGCTCGGGTCCCTGGCCTTCGAAGCCGTGGGGCAGCAGCAGCACCACGCCGCTCAAGCGCATCCACTTGTCTTCGGCGCTCGAGATGAACTGGTCGATAATCACCTGCGCCGCGTTGACGAAATCGCCGAACTGCGCCTCCCAACAGACCAGCCCGTCGGGCCATTCGAGCGAGTAGCCGTACTCGAAGCCCAGCACGCCGGCTTCAGACAGCGGGCTGTTGTGAATCTCGAGCACGCCTTGGCGCGGAGCGATGTGCCGCAGCGGCACGTAGGAGTGGCCGAACTCGACATCGCGCAGCACGGCGTGGCGATGGCTGAATGTGCCGCGCTCGCTGTCTTGCCCGGTGAGGCGGACGCGATGCCCTTCCACCAGCAGCGAGGCGAAGGCGAGCGCCTCGCCGGCCGACCAATCGATCGCCTTCTCGCCCTGCGCCATCATGTGACGCTGCTTGAGCATGCGCGCGATGCGCGAGTCGGGATGAAATTCCTGCGGCGTTTTGCTGAGCTTCTCGAGGATCGCCTTGAGCCGCTCCCGTTCGACTCCGGTGTCGACGTCTTCCACCTTGTCTTCAGGTCCGCCGCGCAGCCCCGCCCACACGCCCGTGGCCTGCTCGATGGTGTGGATGAAGTCATCGCTGCGCGCAGCCGAAAGCTCTTCCTCGAGGTCTTGACGGCGCTGTTCGGCGATGGCGTCGGCTTCCTCTTGCGTCACGCCGTTCTGCTTGAGCAGACGCTCGAGATAGGCCTCGCGCACCGGCTTACGCTTGGCGATCGCCTTGTAGAGCAACGGCTGCGTGAACGACGGCTCGTCGCCCTCGTTGTGGCCCCGCCGGCGGTAGCCGTACATGTCGATCACCACGTCGCGCTTGAAGGTGTTGCGGAAGTCGAGAGCCAAGCGGACGACTTGCGCGACAGCCTCAGGATCCTCGCCGTTGACGTGGAAGATCGGGATCTGGAGCATCTTGCCCAGGCCCGACGCATAAATCGACGAGCGCCCTTGCTCGGGCGGCGTCGTGAAGCCGATCTGGTTGTTGACGATGACGTGAATCGTGCCGCCGACCGTGTAGCCCGGCAGCTCGCTCATGTTCAACGTCTCTTGCACCACGCCCTCGCCCGCGAAGGCGGCGTCGCCGTGGATCAGCAAGCTCAACCCGCGCCGGCGCTGCGTGTCGTGCGCGCGGTCTTGCTTGCCGCGCAGGCGTCCGATCGCGACAGGGTTCACATACTCAAGGTGGCTGGGGTTGAAGCACAGCGACAGGTGCACATTGTGCCCGTTCGACGTGCGCCATTCGCTCGAATAGCCGAGGTGGTATTTGACGTCGCCGCGGCCGTTGTACTGCTGCGGGTCGACATCTTGAAACTCGCGGAAAATCTGCTGGGCGTTCTTGCCCATCACGTTCGCCAGCACGTTGAGGCGGCCGCGGTGCGCCATGCCGATGACGACCTCGTTGATGCCGTTGTCGCCGGAGCGCTCGATCACCAAGTCCAGCAGCGGAATCAACGTCTCCGAACCCTCGATCGAAAAGCTCTTGGCGCCGACGAACTTCTTCTGGATGAAATCCTCGAAGATCACCGCGTCGGTGAGCCGAGTCAGAATCCGCTTCTGCCGGCCGCGGCTCAGCTGCAGGCGATTGCCCGCGCCTTCCATACGTTTCTGCAGCCACTCGCGCTCGGTCAGATCGTCGATGTGCATGAACTGCACGCCGATCGAACGACAGTAGGTCTCACGCAGCCGCTCGATGACCGCGCGAGGCGTATCGACGTCGCAGCCCGAGAGCGTACTCGGCGAAATCTTGTTGTCGAGGTCCGGCTCCCACAGCCCGTAGTAAGACGGATCGAGTTCGGGCGGCGAAGAGCGCGGCAAGCCCAGCGGATCCATCCGCGCGATCATGTGACCGCGCACGCGATAGGCGCGCACCAGCTTATCGACGCGGTCCTGTAGGCCAACGGCGGAATCGACCCGAGGCTCGGAGCGAAGCTGCGTCGCCGAGGCCACAGAAGCGCGCGAGGCGGTTAACGGACGCTCCAAGGTCGCCGAAGCCGTCCCGTTCACGTAATACGGCTGCACGCCGTTCTCGGAGGGTCCGAACTGGGCGAAATATTCCCGCCACTTCTCCGACACCGAGTCCGGATCGCGCTGGTAGTCGGCGTAGAGGCCTTCCATGAAGGCCAGATTCATATCCGCCGGCCACTCCGTATTGTTCGCCATTGCGAGGAGATCCTCCGCGAGCCCCGTGCCCACTTAGGGCGCCTGTTAGAGGGCGCGCCTCCAGCTATCATCTCAACACCCGCGCCGGACGCGGTCAAGCAAGCCCCGTATCGAAAACAGGATATACCCTATTGCGTTCCGGATACTATGGTCGAACGCCCCGGTTTCCGGCAATAGGATGAAAGGGTTAAGCCCATGTCGACGATTTCAGTAGGCGGCTTTCAAGCGGGGAGCGGCCAGCCCCTTTTCTTAGTCTGCGGCCCGTGCGTGATCGAGTCCGAAGAGCACGCTGTCCGCATGGGCCGCGCCGTGCGAGACGCCGCTGCCGCGGCGGGCGTCCCTGTGATCTTCAAGGCCTCGTTCGACAAGGCCAACCGCACCAGCATCGACTCTTACCGCGGCCCGGGCCTCACCGAGGGGATGCGCATCTTGGCGGCGGTGAAGGCCGAGACGGGGCTGCCGGCCCTGACCGACATTCACGAGCCCGGTCAGGCGGAAGTCGCGGCGGAAGTCTGCGAGGTGCTGCAAATCCCCGCCTTCCTCTGCCGCCAAACCGACTTGCTGGTCGCCGCCGGACGCACCGGGCGGGTCATCAACGTCAAGAAGGGCCAGTTCCTCGCCCCGTGGGACATGCGCTTCGCGATCGACAAAATCGCTTCGAGCGGAAACAACCAGGTGATCCTCACCGAACGCGGCACAAGCTTCGGCTACCAAAACCTGGTCGTCGATTTCCGAGGGCTGAAGATCATGCAGCAGCTGGGTCCGCCGGTCGTACTGGACGTGACGCACAGTCTGCAGCTGCCCGGCGCGGCCGGCGGCAAGAGCGGCGGGCAGCCCCAGTTCATCGAGACGCTGGCTCGAGCGGGCGTCGCCGCCGGCGCGGACGGCCTTTTCTTCGAGATCCACGACGCGCCCGAGAAAGCGCTCTCCGACGGCGCCAACGCCCTGCGGCTCGACCTGCTGCCGGCGCTGCTCCAACGGCTCAAGCAGCTCGGAGACCTGGTGCGCGGCTGGTCAGCTCCGACAGCCGGCTAAGGGCGGCCCCCTCGACGGCGTTTCCTGGCGCCGGACGTGCAATTCGTCCGGCCAAACGGAGATGCCGACATGAGAAGAACTTCCCTGCTCGCAATAGGTTTGCTCGCATCCGCCTTGGCGCCGTCTGCTCTGCCCCAGGCCGGCGACGCCGACTATGGGCGCGAGATGCTCAACGCGCGCCAGTGTTCCACCTGTCACAAGATTGACGGCCAGGGCGCCGGTTCCGGCCCGGATTTGGCTGTGCCCGGCTCCAAAACGCTGTCACCCAACGCCCTCGCTGCCAAGATGTGGAATCACGCCCCAGCCATGTTCGAGGGCATGAAGAAAGCCGGCGTTCTCCTGCCGTATCTGAGCGAATACGACATCGCGAATTACTACGCCTGGCTCTATTCCATTCGCTATTTCGACCCCGCCGGGGACGCGAATGCCGGGAAAATAGTGTTCAACGAGCAGGGATGCTCGGGCTGTCACGAGCTGAAAGTCAGCGGCAGCGCGACGGTCCCCGGCCCGCCGGTCGAAAGCTGGTCGACCATGGCCGACCCCGTCCTGTGGGCCCAGAGCATGTGGAACCACGGCGCCGCGATGGAAGCGGCGGGCGCCGATCAGGAGCATTGGCCGAGCCTCGACCTGCAACAGATGGTCGATCTCGTCGCCTTCATCGAGACTCAACCGGCGCACGCCGATCAGTTGCCCTACATGCGGCTCGGCGATTGGGTTTCAGGGCAGCGCGATTTCACGAATCTGAGCTGTGCCGAATGCCACACCTTGGGGCAAGACGAGCAAGGGAAGATCAACCTGCTCGAGACGGCGCGCCGTCAGCCGTTGCTCAGCGGCCTGGCGGTCGAGATGTGGAATCATCGCCCGGCCATGGCGGCGACCGCCGCGGAAAAGGGAGTCGAATTGCCCGTCTTCGACGCCGACCAGATGGCCGACATCACGTCGTACTTGTTCCGCGAAGGCTATTTCCAGGTAAGCGGCGACGCGGCTCGCGGCAAGGCGACGTTCGAGTCAAAGGCTTGCGCGTCATGCCACGACACCGGCGAAGGCGGCGCTCCGAAACTGGGCGGTTGGCAAGGCGAGTACTCGGCGATCCGTTTCGCGTCAGCGGTGTGGATGCACGGACCGAACATGTCCGCGCAGATGAACTACCTGGGCAAACAGTGGCCCGAGCTGAGCGAGCAAGATGTGGCGGACCTGGTCGCCATGATCAACGCACATTAGCATTCGAAGCCGGGACGGCGGATGAGACGTCGACGCAAGCAAGCGGCTCCACGAAGCTGGAGCCGCGACTGTGAAGGAGCGGTCCCCGGCGCCGTACCTGCGCTGCCCGGATTTCGGCGTCTTTGACTCGGACGTTTCACGGGCTCCTGACCTTATGTCAGCTCGTGCCCCTCGCCGCAGAGGTAAGTCTCGATGCCGAGCGTGCGGAAGGCTTGAATCTTGGCCCCGAGCGCATGCGTGACATCCTTCCGGCTTGGCACGTAGACGACCTGGATGTGGTTCGACTTGTGGCGGCCCATGAAGCGGTCGCGGTCGATGCCGGGGGTAACAGCGTGCATGATCGGCCACTGCGGCGTCGTGATTTTCCAGCGCCGCTCGGTTTCCTCTTGCGGCAGCTCCACAACTTCGCCGACGCCAACATCGGCCTTGAGCTTCGAGTCTTCGACGAAAATGCGGCTCCAGATGATCCAGCCGGGCTTTCGAGACGCCTTTGATCGTGCCGCCGCCGAGCGGGAAGTACATCGGCGGCTGGCGCTCGCTCACCGCGCCGGCGAATTCGCCGATCAGATGCTTCGGCGGAACCGAGCCGGAGATCTCGAACACCCAGATGAACTTCTCCTCACCGTTTAGCTGATAGGCCTCGCCATACCGCACATCGTGCAGGGTGGTCTCGGGGTCGTAGCCGAGCGCGGTCCACAGCCGATTGGTGATCAGGGCGTCGAGCCCCGCGCATTCGTCCACCTCATTGAAGTGCGGCAGCGCTTGCCCCTCGTACAGTACGCGGCCGTTGTTGCGCGCCGTCACAGGCGGCCGGTCCACGTTGTTGAGCAACCCCTCCACCAAATCCGAGGCCGGGCAGATGTCCTTGAGGCCCTGTTGGTATTGGATGCCCACCGCGTCGCAGCCGAAGTCGTCGGCGATGCGCAACGCCGCGATGTACATCTTGCACTGCTCGAGGATCTGGGCGTCGGTCAGCTCGGTCGCTTCATCCGCGCCCGTCTTGAACCGCATCCCCTTCTCGTCGAGCCAGCTCCGCACCGCCTGGGCCTCCTCGTCGGAGGTGCGGCGCATCTCGGCGAACAGCGCCGACTGACTCATGCGTTCCTTGAACACGCCCAGCGGCGCGAGCAATTCGTCGGGAATGATGGCGTTGTACATTCCCATGCAGCCCTCGTCGAAGATCCCCATCAGGACTTTGGACTGCCGCAGCTTCTCGGCGGCCTCGCGTCCCGCCAAAGCCGCCTTGTGGGGCGTCATCATGTCGTTCGCGTCGCGGACATGCCGGTCGCCGTGCTGGATGTAGCCGTTCGAGAGCCAGTCGCCGAGCTTGTCGAGAAAGTAGTCGTCGTCGAAGTTTTCGCTCCAGATGGTCGAATACTTGACGCCCGCCTTGGTGAGGCTGCCGTTGAGGTTGAGCATGCCGACCAGACCGGGCCATTGGCCGCTCCAGTTGGCGACAGTCAAGATCGGACCCTCGTGACTGTAAAGGCCCGGCAAGATGTGCTGGGAATACTGCCAGACGGCTTCGCAGACGATCAGAGGCTTCTTCGCGTCGATATTGCGAAAGACTTCGAGGCCGCGCTTCTGAGAATCGATGAAGCCGTGCTGCTTGGCGGCGTCGTATTCGTGGGCTCGGACGACTTTGTGACCCTGCTTTTCGATCGCGGCGATCAGTTTTTTTTCGGTTTCCTGCTGCGCCGGCCAACAGACTTGATTAGCGGACAGCCGCAAATCGCCGTTTGCGACCAACAGAATCTCTTTGGGCATAACCCCCTATTTTGCCAAAGCTTTAGGGGCGAGACCAAGCATTTTTGAGAACGCTAACGTTCAGAACGATTTAGCGCACCCTTAGGGCGGGGGATTACACGTGCAACAGGCGCTTGACCGAACTCGATGCGACTTTTCGCGGGCTGCCCTAGTCGACGATCCCGCCGAATGAGATATGCATGAGCTCCTGGCGCCGGTGCGTTCGTTGCGGCATGGGCCGCGAACAAAGCGAAAGCGCTACCTCGAAGAGATGGAATCCGTAGCCGGGGCGGTTCAGGCGGGACGGGGAAGCTTTTCCGGCCGGCGCTCCGGACAGGGGAGCCAGGGGCTAACCCTCTACTGTCGCGCGGAGATGACGTCAGAACGACTTCGGGAACGGCTGATAGCCCAACCCGCGCAGTTGCTGAGCGGGAACCTGCGCGGCGTCTCGATCCAGGAAGGGTCCCAGCACGACGCGGAAGATGCCGTCGCCGGAAGCGATCGTCGAGGCCGCAAATCCCTGCTCGTCAAGCTTGCGCTCGAGCGCTGTCGCGGCCGCCTCCTCGCTCGACGCCGAAACTTGCAGGTAGAGCGCTCCTGCGGTGGTCATCGCAGCGGCCTGCCGCACCGGCGAAGGCTTCTCGGCGGCGCCGGCGTCTTCCGTCACGGGCTGTGTCTCGGGCGTAGGCTCTTTCTCGGCGACGACCTGCGGTTCGAGCACGGGCGGCGGCTCGATTTCAGGCTCCGGCTCAGGTTCGGCGGCAAGCGCCTCTTCGAATCCCGTCTCTTCGAATCCCAATTGAGCCGTTTTCACGACCGAAGCTTTCTTCGCCGGCGCCCCTAGATTCGACGCCGAGGCGTGCAGATCGTTCCGGCCCTGCATGTATCCGACCCGCCAAGACAAGGCCAGGATCGCCGCGCACGCGATCATGATCACAAGCGGCGGCAGCAGCGCCGACGATCGCTCGATCAAGCCCGATTCTGGGGCTTCAGCGAAAACCGTCGGGCTCGGCTGTGTCGAAACCGCGGCCTTTTGGCCGGCCGCGGCGGCCGCCGCCAGCCCGCGCGGCTTGAGCAAGAGCCGCATCTGGCGAGAGCGAACGGCTTCGACATCCTCGTCCGGATGAGGAGCGGGGTCCGGGTGGAAAACGGCGTCTACGAGGTGTGACTCCGTCTCCGCCGGCTCATCGGGCGGGGGCGTCAGCTCGAATCTCTCGGTCTCGTCAGCGATCAACATTTCGGGCTCAGACTCGGGTGTCGGCGTCAGCTGCGGTTGCGCCCCCGCGGCCGACTCTGACGCCGTGACCTTTTCGGTCGCAACAGCCGCCGGCTGAGCCTGGACGGGTCGACGATTCCCCCGCCGGCCTCTCCGTCTCTTCTTCTTGCGAGGCTGAGGGCTCTGCTTTCGATCCGGGGCCGAGGCTTCAGCTTCCGTCTTGCGCGGCGCATTCATTCTAGGTCGAGTGCACGAGTCGACAATCAGCGGCTCGCGCTGGCCCCATCCTATGACTCCTGCCCTAGTACGTCCTATAAAGGCTTTGCACTATCCCGCCTGACGAACTCACCTAGACTGGGCGGCGAGCCGAGCGGCCGCGGCGGCCAGAACCTGCATCGTTCGAGCGGCGGTCGACGCCCACGTGAACTTTTGCGCGCAAGCGATCGACGCATCGCGCAAGGCGCGGCGTCTGGCGGCGTCTCCGGCGACCGTGCGCAGCGCCGCGGCCAGCGCCGCGGCCGACGGCGGGCGTACGACCCAAGCCGCTTCTCGCAGGCAACCCTCCAAGGCCGGATGGTCGAAGGTCAACACCGGCGCTCCGCTGGCCATAGCTTCAGGAATCGTCAGCGAGAACCCCTCGTGCTCGGTCGGCAGCACGTACGCCGCGGCGTGACGGTAGAGCTCCGCCAGATCGCGCATCGGCGCGTGAGCCGCATGGGCGACCTTGCCCTCGACGCCCTGTCGTCGCGCCAGATCGAGGGGCGCGAGGCCCAGGTAATCCGGGCCGACGATCAGCAGCGAATGCGGCAGCTCGCCGTCGCGCTTCGCCGCTGCGAAGGCCTCGATCAGCAGCGGGACGTTGCGGCGCTCGGAGAGTTTGCCGACCATCAACAAGTACGGCCCGTCCGGCAGGCCATAGCGCCTGCGTACCTCGCGCGGGAGCAGCCCGGCCTCCTGCGGCGGCGCGGGCGCGAGCGCCGCGTCCGCCCCGAGCGGGATCGCATCGACTTGCGCGGCGTCCACGCCGAAGTGCTCGACGATGTCCGCCTTGGTCGACTCCGAGTTCGCGATCACGCGCAACGCCGCCCGCGCGCTGTGCACGTAAAGCGGTCGCGTTTTGAGCCGCGCCGCCATCGAGAACCCGCGCGCCCAGCGCCCTTCGTAGATCCCCAGATTGGCGACAACGCCGCGCTTCGCTTCAAACCAGGGAAGCGTATAGGCGCCGAACAGCAAATCGGCCCGGCGCAACCGACGAGCCAACTGCACGTTCTCCCAATAGAGCGGCGAGAATCCGCGCGGCACGATCTCGATCCTCACGGGGTCGTGCAACGCCGCGCCCTCGAGCTGCGGATCGCCCGGCGTCAGCACAGTGATGCGCTCAAACGGCGTTGCGGCGCCCGACCACTCCCGCAGCAAGCACTCGAAGTAGCGGCCGACGCCCGTCAGCGGCTCGCACAGGCGCGCGCCGATGATCGCCAGCTCGCCGAATCTTGGCTGCTCGCGCACGGGCGCCTAGCGCAGACCCCGCAGAGCCGCGGCGTGCGCGTCGAAGGCCTCGCGGCCGAACAGCACGAAGGTGGCGACCTGAACGGTTTGCGTGTCGTCGGCGAGCCGCTCAGCGACGGTCGAGAGCGCGATCCGGGCGGCCTCGGCCAGAGGATAGCCGTAGATTCCAGTGCTGATCGACGGAAAGGCGATGCTCTCCGCGCCGTGCTCCGCCGCCAACTCCATCGCTCGCTCGTAGCACGCCGCCAGCATTTCCGGCTCGCCATGCCGTCCGTCGCCATAGACCGGCCCGACCGCGTGGATCACCCACTTAGCGGGAAGATTTCCGGCGCTGGTCACGACCGCGTCGCCGGTCTCGCAGCCGCCCGTTTGGGAGCGAATCTCGTCGAGCTCGGCCATGATCGCGGGACCGCCGGCGCGGTGGATGGCGCCGTCGACGCCGCCCCCGCCGGCGAGCCGTGAATTGGCCGCGTTGACGAGGGCGTCGGCCGGGAAGCGCGTGATGTCGCCGGCGGCGAGCGCCAGCGTGCGGCCCGCGATCTCGATCTGCATGCCTTGGGCAAACATTCTAGTCGTTCCGGCGTTTGTGGGAACATAGGTGCGGCCAGGGATCATGGGCGTATCGGGGCGCCAGCTCGAACTCTTGCCGCTGCGGCGTCAAACGGCGAAGCAACGCAAGGAGTTGATCCGCGAACGGCTCAACGGCCTGCAATACCGCCAGGCCGCCCGCGACGAGCGTCGCCGCATGCTCAATGAGCGCCGCAAGGCGCGCCGCGACGGCGCCGTCGAGCTTGCACAGCGGCAGATGACGATCGACGAGGTGATCTCGCGATCCAAGCCCTCAGCCGACCTGCACCAACCCGTAACGTCGCTGCCACTTTTCCCTGACATGGACGATTAGCCGCTCCAGCTCCTCACGGTCCGACGGGTTCTCGACAAAAGCTGTCGCCTCTTGGCGCGCCATCTCGAGCGCCTCGCGATCGCGCAGCAAGTTCGCCACGCGGAACTCGGGCAGGCCCGACTGCTTAACCCCGAAGAACTCGCCCGGCCCGCGCAGCTTCAAGTCGACCTCCGCGATCTCGAAGCCGTCTTGGGTTCGCTCCATGGTCGTCACGCGCTCGCGCGCCGCCGCCGTCAGCTTCTCGGTGAGCAGAATGCAATAGCTCTGCGCCGAGCCGCGGCCGACCCGCCCGCGAAGCTGATGGAGTTGCGACAGCCCGAACGTCTCGGCGTGCTCGACGACCATCACCGTCGCATTGGGAACGTCGACGCCGACTTCGATCACCGTCGTCGCTACCAGGATCTGCGTCTCGCCGCGCTTGAACGCCTCCATCACGTCGGCCTTCTCGTCGGTCGGCAATTTGCCGTGCAGCAAGCCGACGCGCAAGTCCGGGAAGACGTTCTTGGAAAGATGCTCGTAGGTCGCGACGGCGGCCTTGACCATCTTGGTCTCCGACTCCTCGATCAGCGGACACACCACGTAGGCCTGCCGTCCCGCGCGGATTTGCTGCGCCACGAAGCTGTAGACCTTCTCGGCGTGGTCGTAGGAACGATGCCGGGTGATGATCGGCGAGCGGCCCGGCGGCAGCTCGTCGATCACCGACACGTCGAGCTCGCCGTAAAGCGTCAGCGACAGCGTCCGCGGGATCGGCGTCGCGGTCATCACCAGCACGTCCGGGTGCTCGCCCTTGCGCAACAGCTCCAGCCGCTGGATCACGCCGAAGCGGTGCTGCTCGTCGATCACGATCAGGCCGAGCCGGTGGTACTCGACGCCCTTGGAGATCAGCGCATGCGTGCCGACGACGACGTGCGCGATCCCTTCGGCGATCATCCGCTCGAGCTTGGCGCGCGCGCTTTTCTTGTACGAGCCGGTCAAGGGCACGACGACATATCCGGCCGGCTCGAGCAGCTTGCGGAAGTTGATGAAATGCTGCGCCGCCAGGATCTCGGTCGGGGCCATCACCGCCGCTTGGCAGCCGTTCTCGACGGCGATGATCGCGGCCTCGACGGCGACGATCGTCTTGCCGCTGCCGACGTCGCCCTGCAGCAGCCGATTCATCGGCGTCGGCTCGGCCATGTCGAGCGCGATCTCTCGCAGCACTCGTTTTTGCGCTTTCGTGGGTTTGAAGGGCAAAATCCGTTTGATCTTCTGGCGCGCGCGGTCGTTCAGCTCGAACGCGATGCCCTTCGCGGCTTTCGCCTTGCGGCGCTTGAGCGCGAGCCCGGTTTCGAGGTAGAAGAATTCTTCGAAGATCAGGCGCCTCTGCGCCGGCGTGCGGAAGGCGTCGAGCGCGCGCATGTCGGTCTTCTCGGGCGGGAAGTGCGTTTCCGACAGCGCCTTCGATTGGCCCGGCAGCCCGAGTCGCCGCCGGATGTCGGCCGGCAGCGGGTCGGCGTCCAACTCGACGCTTTCAATTGCGCGCCAAGTCAAGCTGCGAAGCGCCCGGGCGCTGACCTTGCCGAACCCGCGATAGATCGGCACGATGCGTCCGAGATGCAGCGCCGCTTCAGGATCGTCGGCGCGAAAGACCTCGTACTCGGGGTGCATGATCGACAGTTCCCGCGAGTATTCGTCGTATTCGATCTTGCCGTAAAGCGCCACGATTTGGCCCTTCTCGAATACCCCGTCCAGGTAATCGCCGCGAAACCACTTGCCCACCAGCACGCCGCCGGAGTCGTCCCGCACGCGAATCTCGAACAGCCGCAGCCGCGTCCGGCGCCCGCGGAACAGCTCCTTCGCGGTCACGGTCCCCAGCACGGTCGCGGTTTCTCCGGGCGCCAGCGCGGAGATGCGCTTCACGTTTGAGCGATCTTCGTAGCGGAAGGGCATGTAGTAGAGCAGGTCCTCCACCGTATGCAGGCCCTTGTTCTCGAACAGCTTCGCTCGGCCGGGACCGACGCCCTTCAAGTAGGTGATGGGAGTGGCCGGATCCAAACCGTTGATCCTACACGTCGAGATCGGCGCTCGCCGCTACTCGGCCGCGGCGGCGCCGCTTTCGGGGCGCTCGAGCCCCGCCGACAGCAGCGTCCGGACGCGCTTGAACAGCGCCTGGAAAATCTCACGCGTGATCTCGCTGTGATCGGCGAGCAGATCGTAGAAGTCTTCGCGATCGATCTTCAGCAGCGAGCTGTCTTGCTTGGCGACGGCGGTGACGACGCTGGGCTGGCGGTCGAACAGCGCCCAATTGCCTAACGTCTCGTCCGGCCCGACGTTGTAGATCCGCAGCTCTCCGCGGCGCATTTCGATGTCGCCTTCGAGCACCACGTAGAGCGAGCCCATCTGCGCCCCCTCCTTGACGATCTCGTGGCCCGCGGGCGCCTCGATCTGCTGCGCGATCGACGCCAGCAGCGCCAGCATGTCCGTCTCGAGGTCGCTGAACAGCTCGACTTTCTGCAGCCGGATGGCGCGGTCCAGAGTGGTGAGTTGTTCCATCGGGGAACTAGGCGGCCAGCCGGCGACAAGCCTCCTCCGCCGATTCCCGCAGCACGCGGTCCGCATGACTGCGCAGCAAGTCGACCCGCTGCGCTGAGCTCGACGACCTTCGAATCGGCCACGACATAGCACGCGCAAGACTGCAGCCAAGGATCGGAGGCTTCAAGCACGCGCCGCAAGACGCTAGCGTAAGGCGCCGGGTCGAGATCGAACAACTGCCGGCCGGCTTCGAGCAGCTTCTGGCTATCATGTTGTTCGAGCGCGGGCATCAGCATCAGACGGATCGGATTGCCCAGCAGACGGCTGTCGAGAAACTCGAGGCCGTTGGCCCGCATCTCCGTACGCCCGCTGCGGATGCTGTCGTAGGCGTCCCGGATCTCGCGCTCTTTGAAAAGGAAGCCGAGCAGCACGAAGGCCTCGTCGAGCCAGCGCTTCAGCCGCTCGTGCAACGCCCTGGCCAGAAAATCCGAAGCCGGCGTCGAGGGGCCTTCCAGGCCGTTGAGCAAGAAGGCCGTTTGGTAGTAGCGTCGCAGCGCCGAACGGATCAACAAGTCGAGCACTTCGCGATCCAGCTCCAGATCCGGCGAGTGCGTCCGAATGCGGATCAAGGCGCGCAAGACGTCGCGGCGCGCGACTTGGTGCGAGCGCCGCAAATAGGCGAGCAAGAAGCGCGACCCTTCGCGGCCTCCGATCTCCCCCAGCACGCGCGCCGTCTGACGCAGCAGATACTCCGGCGCGCTCTCGTCTCGCAGGCAAGCGCCCAACCCTTCGAGCGCCCGCGCGCCCTGAGCGACCAGCGCCGCCCGCGCATGGCGGCTGAAGCGGCGGTCGCCCAGCAGTGCGATGAGCTTGGCGGTATCGACCTCGGCGGCCAGCGCCCGGGCGCTTTGCAGGGCCGCCGCGACGACCTGCGCATCGTCGTCTTCCAGGAATCGCTTGAGCCATTCCACGGATTCCGGCGAGTGCGGCCACAATTCGATGAGTCGAGCCGCCGTAGCGCGGCCGGCCGGCCCGCCTTCGCCGAAAGTCTGCAGCGTCGAGCGAAAGATCCGCTCCGCTTCTTCGCCCGAAGCCTGACCGCGCGAAACCAGCCGCGCCGCCGCCATGGCGGCTAGCTCACGGTCGTCCGCGGCCAACATTTCTCGCTCCGCCGTCGACGCCAGCGCTTCGTTCTGCGCTTCGACGTAGTCCAGGGCCAGGTGGCGGGCTTCAAAGTCCGTCTCGAGGCGCACGAAAGCCAGGGCCTCCCGTTCGCAGCCGGGGGTGCCGTGAGCCGCGATGGCCGTCATGGCCTTGCGCCGAATCGCGCTCGACTCGTGCGTGAGCAGCGCGGCGACTTGCACCTGATTCGCGGCGACACCGGTAAACCGGATCCAGCCCACCGCGGCCTCGAGGTCGCGCTGATCCGAGCTCTGCAGGCCCTGCTCGAGCTCTTGCGACGGACCCGACACCGCCAGCTCCTGCATCAGCTCGTCGGCGCCGATGTCGCGGCGCTCGATCGTCGCCCGCAGCGTGTTGACGTATTCCCGCCGCAGTCCCGTCAAGGCGACGATCCACAACGCGATGAAGACGAGACCGGCCCAACTGACATAGCTGATCTGGTCGCCCGCCAAGGCGATGATCCCGAGCAGCACGACACTGGCGACGCCGTCCGCCGAGCGACTCACCACCATGTCCAAGAAGCTCTTGACCCGCGCTCGCAAATTCGGCGCCAGCGGAACATAGAGCAGCTCCGTCGCGGCGCGGTCGATCGAGTGGCGAAACCCCTGATCGGCGCCCCGCGCCGCGACGGCCGCCACGATCGTCGTGGAAAACAGCAATGCGCCTACGCCGAGCAACAGCCCCAGCGGCAGCACGAACAGGCACCAGCTCAAGCCCGCCCAGCGCAACAGCCGGCCTGTGAACAAGACGTGAAACAGAAAGGAGATGACGGCGATGTAGCCGTAGAAATAACCCGAGAACGAACCTAAAGCGTCGAGGTCGCTCCCGAAATGAACCTGCGCGAGCGCCTTGAACTGGTACTTCACCAGGGTGCCCACTACGGTCGACGCGAAGATCGCGGCCGTGATCAGCAGCAAGTAGCGCTGCGAGCGCACCAGACGGAAGCTCTCGACGATCGGCGGCGTCGAGCCCTTGGCCTCGAGGGTGAGCTGCGCAACCCCTTCGTTGCGAGTGAGCGAGCGCGCGATCCAGGCGCTGAGAACGACGAACACGATCGTCGCCGGCAACACCGACTCGAACCCGATGCGCGGGCCGACGAATCCCGCGAAGTTGCCGCCCAGCGCCGCCCCGAGGATGCCGCCGCTGCCGATCAGCGCGAACAGGCGCTTGGCCTGCCGCGTGGTGAAGATCATGCCCGCCAGCGACCACACCTGGCTGGGGATCAAGACCGCGAAGATGCCGACCCAAACATAGATGAGAATCGGCGCCCACGAGACACCCAGTTTCAGCAACGCCCAAAACAGCGCCATATTTACGGCGAGAAAGATCTGCGTGATCGTGATCAGCGAGCCCAGCGTCATGCGCGACGACCAGCTCAGGTATGCGTTCACGACCAACCCGACCAGCACCGTGACCGCCAGGTCCACCCAAGGCAGCAGCTCGGCGTTGAATTCGCTGAGGAACGTTGCGTCGCTGACGGCTTTGAGGCAGATCACCGTGGCCATGCCGAGCAGCAGAAAACAGCTCAGCAGCACGGTGGGCCGGCGCTCCTCGGGCGCCACGTCGAACAGCCCCAAGAATCGCTGTTCGAAATTCGTCTTGGAGGAGGAGGGCGACATCCCGGCGCGCCGCGCGCCAACTCGATTATAGGGACTGGATGCGCACGCTCCGCGCGGTCGCGCTCAGACTTGCTTCGCGGCCAGGTCGCCAATCACCGGCAGCCGATACTCTTGGCCTTGATAGGCCTTCATCACAACGAACACCCAAACGACCAAAGCGCCGAGAAACAGCGCCGGAATCGTCAAGAATGTGATGAAGTTGACGACCGGAATGAACCCGATCACGACGTTGAGGATATTGAGCACGAACAGCGCCGCGCCCAAAAACAGGCATTGGAACGAGTGGAAGCGGACGAATCGCCGATTCTTGTACGGCTCGATGATCAGGAAGATGATCGCCGGAATGATCGTCACGTACGCCAGAGCGCCCATGACGTTGTCGTCATTCGTCGTCGAGGCGCTCGCGGCGCCGCTCGGGCCGGGCATGGCAGCCGGCCGCCGCGGCGTAGTCGCCGGCCGGGGCCGAGGAAGCGCCGCCGCCGGGCGCGAGCCGAAGAAGCTCGCTTCTCCGACCGGCGCCCCGCATTTGGGACAGAATTTGACATCGGCGACTTCAGCGCCGCAACCGCCGCAAAAAGGCATATGGAAATCTCTCTTGGCCTAAGGCGCCCCAAGTATATACGCGCCGCGCTCACGCGCGCCACCATAACTTGGAAGCCGCAAAAGTGTGGCCGCCTGGCACGGAGCCGTGTCGCAAGGTCCACGAAAAGGGTCCGGATTGTCGATAAGTGTCGATGTTACAATCACTTCTAGGATGGCGCCCGGTGTGCATCCCCGTCTCCACGTGAAGCGATATCTGCTTTTGGCGAGTCTTCTTCTCGGCTCGCTCCAACTGTCTCGCGCCGCCACTCTCGAGAGCATGACGATCGAGAGGATGGCGAGCGAAGCGACAGCGATCGTACGCGGAACCGTCGGGGACAGCCGCGCCGGGCGCTTCGGCGCGTTGGTCTATACGCTGAGCCGATTTGAAGTCGCCGAGACGCTGAAGGGCAATCCGCCGCGAGATCTCGAAGTCGCGTTGCCGGGCGGGTCGCTCGGCGGCGTCACGCAGCGCTTCAGCGGCGTGCCGCGGCTCGTCGAAGGACAAGAGTATTTGGCCTTCCTGTGGACCGGCCCCAGCGGCCGCACCCAGATCGTGGGCTTCGGCCAGGGCTTGTTTGAAGTGCATCGCGAAGGCGACGCGGCCGAAGCCACGCGGGCGCCGCTCGAAGGCGCGGTGGTGATCGAGCTCGACTCCGAGGCGGCGGCGAAAAATCAGCGCTTCGAGCTCGACTCCTTGCGCGCCCGCATCGCTGCCGCGCTGGCGACATCGCAAGCCTCGGAACGCACCGTTCTTCAGGGGGGAGCCGAAAGGTAATGCGGGCGGTCCGGGCGTTGTTGGTCGCCGCGTTGGCGGTCGGGGTCGGCGTCCAGTCCGCGTCCGCGTACTACCATTTCTGGCGCATCTCCGATTCCGGTCGGCCGCTCGTCGAAAAGTTCGACGTGTCGGCCTTGCTGGACAACACCGTCCGTTTTTATCTTTCGGCGGAGCAGCGGCCGCAGCTCGAGTCGAACGACTCGTTCGAGGGCGTCGTCAGCCAGGTGCGTCAAGCGCTGGCGGCGTGGAACGCCGTGCCGACCTCGGCTCTTCGCGTCGGTTTCGGCGGCGTGCTCGACGGTCCGCTGCCCGGTTCGACGCCCGCCGCGGAAATCATCTTCGCTGAATTGCCGCCGGGCGTCATCGGCTTCGGCGGCCCGGTGATGCGCGACGATCCGCGCGACGGGTTCGTGCCGATCATCCGCTCGCAAGTGATCATTTCAGAAAATCTGGTCGACCGCTCGCGCCCCCGTCAGAGCTTTTCCGAAGCTTTCTTCAACGCGCTCGTGCACGAGATCGGGCATGCGCTCGGCCTGCAGCACACGCTGGCCGGGTCGGCGATGAGCATGGAAGCCACGCGCTGGACGACGCGTGCCCAGCCGCTCGGGCCCGACGACCTGGCCGGCCTCTCGACGCTCTATCCGACGGCCGACTTCGAGGAGGTGACGGGCGGACTCAGCGGACGCGTCATCTTCGCCGACGGCGAGCCGGTATCGATGGCGTCCGTCGCGGCGGTCAGCGCCGGCGGGCAAGTCATCACCGCTCTCACCGGGACCGACGGCCGCTACCGCATCCAAGGCCTGCCTGCGGGCCGCTACACGATCTACACGCAGCCGCTGCCGCCATCGACCAGCAACGGCGTCCTGAGCGGCTTGGGGCCCGGGAACATCGTGCTGCCCACGGACTCCTCCGGAGCGCCAGTTACGGCTTCCTCACCCTTCCGGGCCGTCTTCTACGGCGGCGCCGACCGGCCTCGCGATGCGAACGGCGTCGCGGTGCGGCCTGGATCCGTGGTGGCCGGCATCGACTTCAGCGTCGAGCGCCGCCGCGAGGTTCCTCTGACGGGAATCACCACCTATAGCTTCCCCGGCAACGGCGCTCCGGGCATCCATCCGGCGTTTTTGAACCTCAGCGAAGAGCCTGGGCTGCTCGTGGCGACCGGCGGCGGCGTTACCGATGCGCTCAGCCGCCTGACCGTCGAGCCGCTGCTGCGCGACATCGGCCTGCAAGCGCCCCGCGTTTATGAGTTCGACGACCGCTTTCTGCGTCTCGACCTCGACTCCGCGCCGTTCGAGTCGGCCGGCCCGCTGCATCTGTTGTTCCGCCTTCCGGACGACCTTTACGTGCTGCCCGGCGCGGCTCAACTAACCGACCGCCCGGCGCCGGTGATCCATTGGATCTGGCCCGACTACAGCCGCGCCGACGGCGCGATTCGGGTGCGCGGCGACGGCTTCGACCCCGGTTCGCAAGTCTACTTCGACGGACTTCCGGCGGAGGCCACCGAATTCGACGAGATTTTCGGCGAGCTGATCGCGGTTCCGCCGCCCGGTCCGCCCGGTCACCGCGCCATCGTCACCGTTTACAACCCCGACGGTCAGAGCTCGGCTTTCACGCTGCCCGACGGCAATGTGGTGCTCGAGTATCCCAGCGCGCCGGAGCCCCAAGTCCGCATCGCGCCCTCATCGGCGCAGCCCGACAGCGACATCGTCGTCGAGCTGACCGGCGAGTTCACCGACTTTCAGCCCGGAGCCACGACCATCGGTTTCGGCAGCAGCGACATCGTGACGCGCGGAGTGGAGGTGCTCGACGCGCAACACGCCCGGGCCGTCGTCAGCGTGGCGCCCGGCGCCGCAGCCGCCGCCTACAGCGTCAGCGTGCTCAACGGGCTCGAAACGCTGACGCTCGACGGGGCGTTTCGAGTCGAAAGTGCGGCCGCGCGTCGTGCTCTCCCCCAGTTGCGCTTCGACGGCTTGGTCAATAGCGCGACGAACGCTCCACGGGTGGCGCCGGGCTCGCTGGCGTCCCTGTTCGGCGCCAACCTCGGCTCCGATCCGGCGGCGGTTCGCGTGACCTTCAACGGCGTCGCGGCAAGAATTCTCGCTGCAACGCCCGGCCAGATCAACCTGCAGTTGCCCCCCAGCCTCGCGCCCGGGACGGTTGAGCTCCGCGTTTTCAACGGTTTGACGGAAAGCGCTCCGATGCTGGCCCAAATCTCACGCGTGGCCCCCGGCTTGTTTCGCGCGGCCCACGCTGACGGCCGCCCCGCGGATAGCTTCGGTCCCGCGGCTCTGGGAGAAACGGTCGAGTTGCTCGCCACGGGTCTCACCCCCGCCGCCGCCACGGACGGCCTAGTGGGCGCGGTCGTGGGAGGCGTACGAGCCGGCGCCCTGCGCATCAATCAAGATCCCTCCACGCCGGGTCTCTTCCTGGTCGAGGTTCGCATGCCCTCCGATTTGTCCGGGCGCGACGCCGTCGATGTCTATTTGACCGCCGAAGGTCAGCGCAGCAACACGATTCGCGTGCCCCTCGGACACCAAAACCCGTAATTCCACGTCGCTATAATCACGGGTGGTTCAACGTGTTCTCGGCTAGACTCTTACTCGGAGCGCTGCTGCTCTCGGCCGCGCCTCTAGCCGCCGACGACGCGGAGAAGTTGGCGCAGGCGGTCGGCAAGCTGACGGAGGTCGTCGCGACCCTCCAAGACCGTTTGGCGCAGCCCTTCGACGTGTCGCGAGCGCTGTATGAGGGGGCGATCCCCGCCCTCGTTCGCAATCTCGATCCACACTCCTCCTTTCTGGACCCCGGCCAGTACGAGTCGCTCAAAGAGATGCAGCGCTCGACCGAAAAAGGCTTCGGCAGCGTCGTTTCGATCACTCCGGGGCGCGTCGTGCTGCTGCAAACGCTGCCCGAAAGCCCCTCCGCCAAGGCGGGACTCTCGCCCGGCGACGAGATCGCCGTGATCAACGGTTATCCGTTGACGCAGCTCGGAGTCGATCAACTCGTGCAACTGCTCTCGCAGTCGCGACAGCAGCCTGCCGAATTGATGGTGAGACGGCCCAATTTCGCGCGACTGATTCCAATCACCCTGACACCCGCCGAGCTCGACGACCCCAGCGTTCGGCTCAGTTTTCACGTTGGCGAGGGCATCGGCTACATCAAAATCGCCAATTTCGAGTCAGGCACGGCGCGAGAGGCGAATGAGGCGATCCAAAAGCTCGGCGGCGAAGGACTCAAAGGCCTGGTGCTCGACATGCGAGGCAACCCCGGCGGCGTCGTCGAATCCGCCGTGCAGCTAGCCGCGATGTTTCTCGAGTCGGGGCAGCGCATCCTCTGGATTCAGGGCCGCGAAGGTCCGCAGGACGAAGTCCGCGTGCCCGTGGGCAACAAATCCTATCGCTTCCCGATGGCCGTGCTGATCGACGATCGCACGGGCAGCGCGGCGGAGCTCGTCACAGCGGCCTTGCAGGACCATGACCGCGCGACCATCATCGGCGAACGCAGCTACGGCAAAGGGCTCGTGCAAAGCGTCTTCGAGCTTTCCGAGGGCGCGGGGCTCGCGTTGACCACCGCCTTTTACCTTTCGCCCAGCGGCCGTCCGATCCAGAGGGCCTTCCAGGGGTGCCACGATTATCAACTCGAGGAGTGCGAGTCCGACAACGAAAAGAGCAAGACTTACCCCACTGACTCCGGGCGCCAAATCCCGGGGGGCGGCGGCATCGAGCCCGATCGAGTCGTGCGCCCGCGGCAGCTGCTGCCCTTCGAGGCGTGGCTCAAAGGGGCCAACGCCTTCCTTGACTTCGCGCAGACCTACATTCGAGAGCACCAAGGAATTGACGAATCCTTCGTCGTCACGCCCGATGTCCTCGATGAATTCCAGTTATTCCTCTCCGAACGCGGCGTGCGGCCCAACCTATCGGTTTGGACCTCGAGCGTCGACTACATCCGCCGCAGCCTGCAGCAGGAGATCCTCAACCTCGGCGTGAGCGTCGACAAAGGCGACGAAGTCGAGTTGCGCCACGATTCGGTGGTGCTCGAAGCGGTTTCGGCGATCGAAGGCGCCAAGCTCGAAGCCCGCGCCGAATTCTAGCCGCACCCCGGGCGCCAGAGCCGCGTCCGTCGGGGGCGCGGCTCTGTTGCAAATTCCCAACTCAGCGCAACGGTGCGTCGTGGAAGCAGCCATTGCGCGCTACTGCAAGGCGAAACGCACTTCGATTTGGGTCGACACTGGGACGGCTTTCCCGTTGAGCAACGTCGGCTTGTAGCGCCACTGCTGAACCGCCGCCACCGCCGCCTGAATGAGCAGCGGATGGCCGCTGACGACCGTCAATTGCTCGACCGAGCCGTCAGCCGCGATGATCGCCTTGAGCAGAACCGCGCCGCTCACGCGAGCTTGTCGCGCCAACGGCGGATAGACCGGCAGCACCCGTTGGATGACTCGCGCGTCTTGCACCTTGCCGCCGACCGGTACCGGTCCGCTAGGAGCCGCCTCCGGTCCCGCCTTGGGCGGGGGCGGCGCAGGCGGACGCACGAGCGGAGCCTCGGGGACAAAAGACTCTGGAAGAGCGCCGCGTACTCCCCTGCCGGGATCGGCCCCGATTACCGTGGGACCGGCGACGATCTCCGCGGGCGTTTCGTCGACGATGAGCTCGACGCGGTCGGGGATGGTCTTCGGCTGGACCATCTCTTTCGTAAAGCGCTCGGGCTCCTTGACGACTCGTGTCTTCGGCGGTGGTGGTGCTCCTCGGGGCGGGGCCGGCGGTTCGAGCAACACAAACGCCCGGCTGACGAGCGGCAGCACCGGCTCGCTCAACAACGGCAGCAAGACCGCCAAAGTGACGACGAGCAGTTGCGTCAGCAGCGAGACGCTGAAGGTCCAAGGGCGGCGGGAGTCATCCCCGCCCATAAGGCTTTGTTGAAACACGGTTCTCCTCCAAATCGAATTGGAAGAAAACGCCGGCGAGCTTCCTTCGTAAACCACTGACCCCGGAGCGCGCGTATTTGTTCCCGACGAAGCGAACGCAAAGAGGGCGTCCCGCGGGACGCCCTCTCGCATACCGGTTCGCGCGAACCGGGCTAGAAGTTGAATTTGAGCGCGAACTGGTTCGTCCGCATCGTCCGCGCACCGGTGATGCGGCCGTAGTTGAGCGACGTCGTGCCGGTGTCGGGGAAGTTCAGCTGCGGGTGATTGGCGAAGTTGAACGACTCGAAGCGGAACTCCGCGTTCATCCGCTCGCTGACCCGGAAGGCCTTGGTCAGCGAGAAGTCCCAGTTGCCGACGCCAGGTCCGATGTACATGTTGCGGTTGATGTTGCCCTGGCGGTAGGTCAGTTCGTTGACCCCGCCCGGTCCGACCACGTTGCAGTTGATCGCCGCCGGTCCGCGGCCGTCGGTCGGGTCCTTGGCGAAGAACTCGAGGTTGGTCGGATTGTCGAGGAACGGGCTGATGCCGGTGGCGTCGCCGCGGTTGCCCTGTTCGTTGCCGTCCAGGTCGCCGCAGTTGCCGCCGTTGTCCGGAGTGCCCGTCGAGATGGTGATGATCGAGCCCAACTGCCAGCCGCCGGCGAGCGCCTCCGCCAATTTGTTCTCGAACTTCAAGGGCAGCTCGTACAGGGCGGACACCGTCAAGCGGTGCTTGGTATGGAACTGCGACAGTCCCCGCTCTGCTCCCAGGTCGTAGCTGCTCGCCGGAAACAGGTTGTCGCCGCTGTTGGTCCGCAGCGCCGAGCCGGTGTCGATCGACCGACCCCAGGTATAGCCCATGAGGTAGGTCAGGCCCTGCGTGAAGCGCCGCTGGAACTTAAACGCCAATGCGTTGTAGTTCGAGTTCACCACGGGGTTGATCGTCTGGATACGGCCGTACTCGTCGCCCCAGGGAATGCGATCGATGCGCTCGCTGGCGTCGTTCGGCCCCGCTTTATCGAGCGGCGTGTTATAGCCGTACATACGCTCGATCTTGTGGCCCACGTTGCCCGAGTAACCCACCTCGATCAGCGTCGATGCGTCGAGCTGGTGCTGCACATTGAACATGAACTGCTGGACGTAGGGCGTCCGCCGATACTCGTCGCCGGCGAAACTGTAGAGTCGCGCCACGCAGACGCCGTCCCATCCGGTGCACTGCAGACCTGAGGCCCCGCTGGCCGCCCAGGGGGCGTCGAGGTTTACGGTCGGCCGTACGTCAAGCCCGCGCGCCGACTCGCGGAACCCGAAGTTGCGGGCGCGGTCGAACACCGGGTTGGTCGTGTCCTGGGTGTAGAACACGCCGTAGCCGGTGCGGATCGTAGTCTTCTGGGTCAACTGATACGCGATGCCCAACCGCGGCGCGAAGTCATTGTTGTCGCGGGCTTGCAACGCATGGTTTTGCATCACGTCGTCGCCCGCCGCAACAGGAATGTTGTCGGCGTAGCGCACATCCAGGCCTTCGTAGAAGTCATTGCTCGGCCCCGGCCGCACCATCATCGGCGTCGCGCAAGCTTCGTCGATACCGGTGTCGTCCACGCCGGGGCAGAACAGCTTGATATTCATGATGCCGCGGTAGCGGTCCGCCCAGGGCGGCGTGTTCTCATACCGCAGGCCGAGTGTCAGAGTCAGCTTCGGAGTGACCTTCCAGGAGTCCTCGGCGAAGATGTGAAACGCCGTCTGCCGCAACTGCACGTTGGGCAGGCCGAGAGCGCGGGTGGCTTCGTCCATCCAGCCGAGCAAGCCGGAGGCGAAGCGATCGCCCGAACCCGCGATATTCGTCGGCAGCGCCGTCGAGCGGCTGTTGAACTGCAGTAGTCCGCGCGGGAACTGGTTGCCGATCAGGTTGTAGCGCCGATTGGCGATCTCGGTGCCGAACTTGATCGTGTGGTTGCCGTGTATCCAGCTCAGATTCTCGAAGATCTGGTAGGTGCGGCTGCGGTTGATGAACGGGCCTTCGGTCGACTCGCCCCAGCCGGCGACCTCGCCGTTGCCGCCCATGCCGATCTGAGGCGAGCCCCAGGCGGCCTCGGCGACCGCCGGCAGACCGGGAATCCCCAACTCGCCGGAGACGTCCCGCACGCCGTTGTTGAGCGTCTTGAGGTCGTTGTCGAAGATGTTCGCGCCCAAGCGCAACTCGTTCACAAGCGTCGGCGAGAACGTGCGCGTGTTCGAGAGCATGATTTGATCCACGCGAGTCGCCACCGTGCGATCCTGGATCGGGAACGTAGCGCCCAGGCCGACGGCTTCGCGGCCCCAGCTATAGCGCCCGAACCACTGCGAACCGGCTGACTCGCTGAAGTCGATGCGGGTCGTGAACTGGTCCCAGTCGACCGGCCGCGGCGTGTTGCGCGTGAAGTTGTTGGGATCCCTGCCCAAAACGGCGCCGGGAATGTTCGGCAGCGGCAGGAACTCGAGAAGTTGGACGAAGGGTTGCTTGAAGCGCGCCTGCGGAATCTGCTGGTTGGGGAACGGATCGGCCGTGAAGGTGTTGGCGCCGCTCGCGCGAATCGTGTCGGGATCGTAGATGGTCAGCAACGCCGGGTTTGAAAAGTCGCCCGCGCGCAGCGCTTGGTCCGCCGTCGTCGTCTGGTTGAAGCCGCTGACGCGCTCACGCAGGCCCTCGTAGTTGGCCATGAAGAACAGCTTGTTCTTCACGATCGGTCCGGTGGTCGTGAAGCCGAACTGGTTGCGCCGGAAGGGCGCCTTGTCGGCGGAGTTGTTCCAGGGACGCGCCTGAATCTTGTCGTTGCGCAGAAACTCGAACAGTGTGCCGTGCAGCTCGTTCGTTCCCGAGCGCGTCGTCACGTTGATCTGCGAGGTCGCCTTGCCGTACTCGGCCGAGTAGACGCCTGTCTGTACCTTGAACTCCTGCAGCGCCTCGACAGAAGGCCGCACCACGAAGGTATTGAAGTCCGAGTCGGTGTTGTCGATGCCGTCGAGAGTGAAGCGGTTGTACTGCTGCCGCTGGCCGGAGATCGACAGCGGCTGGTTGGCGCGTTCGCCGCCCTGACGTCCGTCCGCCTGGCCGCCGGCGCCCATTTCAGCCGAAACGTTCGGGCTGAGTTTGACCAACGACAGGTAGTTGCGGCCGTTAATCGGCAACTCGACAATGCGTTGCTGATCAATGACCGTGCCCAGCGCCGTGCTGGACGTATCGAGCATTTCGGCGCCGGCCTGGACCTCGACAACCTCGGTCACAACGCCCACTTCGAGCGCGATATTGACGCGCTGGACGTCACCGACCTGCACCTGGCGGTTGTCAACGCGGGCGGCCTTGAAGCCTGCGATTTCGGCGGTGATACTGTAGATGCCGGGATTGAGGAACGGCACGTTGTAGTTGCCGGCCTCGTTGGTTTCCACTTCACGGGCGATGCCCGTCGCTTGATTTGTAACTGTGACCTTGGCGCCGGCGATCACTGCGCCGGTCGTGTCGGTCACTGTGCCGTTCATCTCGCCGAAGGTCTGCGCGGCCGCTGGTAAGCAAAACAGCAACAGCGCAGCCATCAAGGCGAACGCGTACGTACGCTTCATTTGAGATTAGTCTCCTATCCCCCGGTTAAAACCTCAAGCGACGAGCTCGACCCCAACGTTTGGACACCGCGACCCCTTGTGGCGGCGATCCAAACGATCGAACTCCCCGCACCATCAAATCTGCATGCGAATATGTGTCCGCTACAGCCGTCGGAGATCTTCCGCGCCCATGCGGCCCCGGAATCGCCGACCGCCAACTGTTCTACCACGCCCCAATTAAGAATTCAAGTGACCGACCGCCGACGGCGACGGACCGGTGGACGAATCGTTTCGGCGGCAATATGTCTCGGTGATATACTGTACGCGCTCGGAGCGCCTGCTGAGCCGTGTGCTGTAGATCCTGCCTTCCAGAAGCTTGTGGCGCGTCCTGGCTGATTTTTAATCGGAAAGGAGCAGGCATTTGCTGGACAAATTCTCACTACGCGCCAGTGTGGTGGCCGCCTCCGCAGCCGTCTTCGCCGCCGCCGCGCCGTCCGCGCTTTCAATGCCGGCAGCGCTAGCGATAGGCGTTATCGTCGGAATTTTGATCGTGCTGGTCGAGATTCGCCTACGGCGCGTAGCTCTCAAGCGACTTCTCGGCGCCGCGGTCGGCCTGATTGTTTCGGTAGCCGTGGCGGCTCTTGTCTCAGCAGGCCTCGGGTCCGGCGCCGGCTCGGGAATTCTGGGTTTGCTGTCTCTCGGCTTCCTATTACTCGCGGCATATGTCGGCATCTCGGTCGGATCGGCCAAAGGCGACTTGATCAACCTGAACGCAATTGATTTGTTTCGATCCGAAGAAGAGCCGACCGACGTGCAGAAGCTGCTCGACACCAGCGTCATCATCGACGGCCGCATCACCGACATCGCCGCGACGGGATTCCTCGAGGGTCCGCTGGTCGTTCCCCAATTCGTCCTCTGGGAGCTCCAACTCGTCGCCGACTCGTCCGACGGCATCAAGCGCAACCGCGGCCGGCGCGGACTCGATATTCTTCAGAAGCTGCAAAAGAGTTCGATGATCGATATTCGCATTCTCGAAAACGACTACCCCCATCTGAAGGAAGTCGATCAGAAGCTCATCGAGCTGGCGAAGGAAATCGGCGCCAAGATCATCACCAACGACTACAACCTGAATAAGCTGGCGCGACTGCATGACGTGCCGGTTCTCAATATCAACGAGCTCGCCAACGCCGTGAAGCCCGTCGTGCTGCCCGGGGAGACGATGCAGGTGCTGATCCTCAAAGAGGGCAAGGAGCACAACCAAGGGGTGGCGTACCTGGATGACGGTACAATGGTCGTCGTCGACAACGCTCGCCGTCAGATCTCGAAGACGATCGAAATCACGGTGACGAGCGTGTTGCAGACGACCGCCGGCAAGATGATTTTCGGCCGTCATGACGACTCTGACGAGGAACCGGCTCCGGTCGAGCGAAAGCGCCATAACGGGGGCGCGCGCGCCGCTTCATCGCAGCGCTACGGCAACTGACGGCTTCCGGGCAAGAACTCAATCGCGATGAAAACCGTGGCGATCATTCCGGCGGCCGGTCTCGGCACGCGCATGGGTAAGCCGGCGTCGGACGGCTCGTCCCGCAAGCAGTTCCTGATGCTCGGCGACGCTCCGGTCTTCATCCAAACCCTGCGACGCTTCGATGAATCGTCCGCGGTCGACGAGATCTTGGTCGCCGTCCGCGACGAGGACCGCGCAGCGGTCGCCGAGCAGATCCAAGATGCGAAACTCGCCAAGCCGATCCTCATCGTGCCCGGCGGCGCAAACCGTCAGGACTCCGTAGGAAACTGCCTGGAACGAGTCGGCGACGACGCGGAAATCATCGCCGTTCACGATGCGGTCAGGCCGTTCGTCACCGCGGCTATGATCGACGCCGCCGTCGAGCAGGCTCAACGCGACGGAGCGGTGATTTTGGGCATGCCGGCCATCGACACCGTCAAGCAAGTCGATCAACGCCGTGTGCATGCGACCCTGCCGCGCGAGCGCATCATGCTCGCCCAAACGCCGCAGGTGTTTCGGGCCGACCTGCTGCGCCGCGCCTACGCGCAAGCTGTGCAAGACGGCTTCACCGGCACCGACGAAGCAGGCCTGGTCGAACATCTGGGCGAAGACGTGCATGTCATGCTCGGCAGCGCCCGCAACATCAAGATCACGCGGCCCGAGGATCTCGTCCTGGCCCGCTTCTTCTTGGCGAACCCGCCGGAAGACAACCCCGAGTAATTGCGCCGTGCCTCAGGAATTCCGCACCGGGATCGGCTACGACTCCCATCGGCTCGAGCCGGGCCGCCCGCTGATCCTCGGCGGCATAAAGATCCCGTCCGAGAAGGGGCTGGTCGGCCACTCAGACGCGGATCTCGTGATGCACGCCCTGACCGATGCGCTGCTGGGGGCCGCCGGCATGGGCGACATCGGCGAGCTCTTTCCGCCCTCCGACCCAAAATGGAAGGACGCCGCCAGCGAGATTTTTTTGAACCAAGCCCGCGAATTGCTCGAAGGCTATGCCTTCCGCATCGTCAACATCGACATCGTCGTCGTCATCGAGCGGCCGAAGCTGCTGCCCCATCGGCCGAAGATTCGCGAGAATCTGGCACGCATCTTGGGCGTTGATGCGTCCTGTATTGGATTGAAGGCGAAGACGGCGGAAGGCGTCGGTCCATGCGGACGCGGAGAGGTGGCCGAGGCCTACGCGGTCTGCTGCCTCGCCCGAGAGGCCGCCGCTCGCCTCATGTAGGCCGTAGACCGTCCGAAGCTCCAGGACCTATAGCCGCTCGGCGAATCAGCCGATAGGCTGGCATGCACGCCATCAAGCGCTGCGGCGTCTGCCGCGAATTTCATCCTGCGATCCTGAGCGTCCGTCGAGGAAGCCTCGAGATCTGCCGCCTCTGCGCAACTCCGCGAGTCGTCCGCGAAGAGACGGCCCCCTCCGATGTATGCGACTTGCGATGGAACGTCGGCCGACGCGCGTGATAGCATGGCGCGCTGGAACGACGATGCGCGAAAGGCTTCCGGGTTTATGACACTCACACGCATATCGGCGCGGCGCGCCACAGCGGCGCACGCCGCTCCGCTGACGAGATGCTGCGGCACATGGATCGGCTCGGCATCGATCGCTCGGTCCTGATTCCCTTCCCTGTCGTCGAGGACTACCGGCGCGAGCACGATACGATCGGCGCGGCCGTGCAATCGCACCCCGACCGTTTCACCGGGTCAGCCTGCCTCGATCCCTTCGTGCCGGAAGGCGAATATCGTGACGAGGTGCGGCGCTGCCGCGAGTCGTTCGGCTTTCGGGCGCTGAAGTTTCAGCCGCAGTATCAAGCTCTAAATCCGATTTCGCCCCGGTCGGATTTTCTGTTTGAAACCGCGCTCGAAAACGATCTCGCGCTGATCTGCCATACCGGCTCGGGCGTGCCGTTCTCCCTGCCGTCCCTGTTTATACGCCCGGCGCGGAAGTTCCCGGACCTGCGGATCGTGCTGGGTCACGCGGGGGGCCCCACGTATGTGCTGGAGGCGATCGTCGCGGCCTCGGTCTGCGACAACATCACGATCGAGTTGAGCTCGCTGATGCCGCATCACATCTTGGAAGTGCTCGCTCACATCCCGCCGCATCGCCTCATGGTCGGCTCGGACCTGCCGGTCAGCGCGGCCGCCGAAATCGGCAAGATCTTCGAGTTGCCGATCGACGACGAGGGCAAGCGCGACATCCTCTGGCGGACCGGGCGGCGAGTCTTCGACCGCGCCGGAGATTGAATCCGCGGCGCTTGTCTCGCTACGCTCAAAGATTCGGCGGGATGGCTGACATCTCGCCGAAACGTCAAAAGCGACAGAACCATGCAGAAGCGGATCAAAGCCGGCGTCGCCGGTTTCACGGGCTACAGCGGCGCGGAAGCGGTGGAGTTGCTCCGCGGGCACCCGTTCGCCGAGCCCGTCCTGCTGGAGCACCGCGAGGCCAGCGACTCCGAACGCCCGGCCTTTGATGACGGCATCGAGCGCCGCCCGTTCGACTCCGACGGAATCGCGGGTCTCGACGTCGTGTTTCTTGCGACTTCGGCCGAAGTGTCTCTCGAGGCGGCGCCGATGGCTCTGGCGGCCGGGGCTCGCGTCGTCGATCTCAGCGGGGCCTATCGCTTGCGAACGGTCGAGCGCTTCAAGCGCTGGTACGGCCTCGATCATACTCACGAGGACTTGCTCGCGAGCGCCGCATACGGATTGCCCGAACTGTGCCGCGAGCAGATCGCTCCGGCTCGGCTGGTCGCCAACCCGGGCTGCTACCCGACCGCCGCGAGTCTCGCCATCCGGCCGCTGGTCACCGACGAGATTTATGACCCGGCGGCCGGAATCGTTTGCGACGCCAAGTCCGGAGTCAGCGGCGCGGGACGCAAGCCTTCGCTCAAGACGCACTTCTGCGAGGTGACCGAGAACTTCTCGGCCTATGCGGTCATGATGCACCGTCATGTGCCGGAGGTTCTTCAAAACACGGGGTTGGACGAAGCGGAACTGAGCTTCACGGCGCACTTGCTGCCGCTCCATCGCGGCATCCTCGAGACGATTTACCTGCGTACGAAGCGGCCGCTCGAGTACGCCGAGCTCGCCGCCGTCTATCTGGCCCACTACGGCGACGAAACATTCGTCAGAATCTATCCGGAAGGCCGTCTACCCGATCTGAAGGCGATTCACAAGACGAACTACTGTGATATCGGCATCCGCGCCGACCCGACTTCCAAGCGCGTCACGATCGTCGCCGCCATCGACAATCTAACCAAGGGCGCCGCCGGACAGGCCGTTCAGAACCTCAACTTGATGTTCGGCTTCGACGAGACCGCAGGCCTGCTCTGAGCCATCCGATGAAACTGCTGATCAAACTCGGAGGGACTCTGCTCGAGTCCAACGACACCCGCCGCTCGTTGTGCGCGCAGATCGCGGCCGCCCAACAGGCCGGCAACCGCGTCGTGGTGGTACACGGCGGCGGGAAGCGCCTGAGCCGCTATTTGCAAGAGCAGGGTTACGAGAGCGAGTTCCGCCACGGCTTCCGGGTCACGCCGCCGGCCATTCTCGACGCCGTGCTGCGGATTTTCGCCGGATCGGTCAATCATCATTTGGTGGCCGATCTGGTCAAGGCGGGAGCGAAAGCCGTGGGGCTCTCCGGCATTGACGCCGGCCTCGTCACCGCTTCGCAGCTCTCGCCGGAACTTGGCGCCGTCGGCCGCGTCGACGCAGTCGACCCCGAACTGCTCGACCTGTTGACGTCGAACGGCTTCCTGCCCGCTGTGGCGTGTATCGCGGGGGGCGCGCCGAACTCGCCGGACGCGGGCGCCATATATAACGTCAACGCCGACCAGATGGCGGCTGCGTGCGCGGGCGGCTTTCAAGCCGACCAGCTCATCTATCTCACCGACGTGCCGGGCGTGCTCGACGGCGAGCAGCGGATGATTGCATCGCTGTCCGTTCGAGGCGCGGAGCGGTTGATCGAGGACGGCGTCGCCCGCGGGGGCATGGAAGCCAAGCTGCGCGCGGCGATGGCGGCGCTCGAACAAGGCGCGGATGAGATTCGGATCGCCGCCGGCGCGGAGCCGAATGTCCTGACCAGACTGCTGAGCGGCGACGCAATGGGGACGACCCTAACAAGCTGATCGCCGCAGTCGAATGAGCTATACTCCATGTCCAGATTTCATTTCGCTAAATTTTCTATAAATTAAGACTATTCCCAGTATTTCCTGGTCATTGTCCTAGTTATACTCCCGTTGAAAGCGCTGGAATCAGTAGGTTCCACCTGCAGTTTTCGATAAAAGCGATAAAAACGGGAGACAACACCTGTGAGACGACAGATTGTCGAAGTCGATCACGCGGTCGGACGGCTGTTGAGCGATCCGATCTTCCATGCTTCGGGCAAGAAGCTCCTCGCCAAGGGGCATCAATTGAGCACGGAAGACGCTCATTTGTTGGCCTCTGTGGGTTGCCTGCAGGTGGGAATCACCTTACTCGACGAGGACGAGGTTCCTGAAGAGGAAGCCGCCTTGCGAATCGCCCGTTCGGCGGCGTGCGGAGCGTTGGAGATCCGCTGCGGAGCCGGAGGCCGAGTGAATCTCGTCGCCTCCGAAAACTGCTCGGCTTTTGTGGATGAGGCGGCGCTGCTGCGGTTGAATCGCACGGGGTTGATCTCGGCGGCGACCTTGCCGAACTTTTCTTTCGCTTTCGCCGGTCAACGCATCAGCACGATCACGTCCGCGCCGTTCGGTGTGCCGCGAGATCGCTTTCAGGCCGCTCTGCAAGAGGTGGAGAGCGGCGATCCGCTGATTCAGGCGCGGCCGATTCGTTCGCCTCGGGTCGCCGTCCTATACAGCGACCCCAAAAGTTCCGATCGCGCTCGATCCCTGTACGAGGGGATCATGCGGAGTCGTCTCGATCGCTTCGGCGCGCATGCCGCCCTCGCTCTGGCGAGCATCGAAGAGGAGCGCATGCTGGCGCACAACCTGGATCACTTGGTCCGCTCGAAGCCCGACGTCGTCCTGATCGCATCGACCACCTCGCCGGCCGGCCCGCGAGATGCCGTCGGCAGGGCGATGTGCCGCGCCGGCGGCCATTTGGAGTGCTTCCTTGCCCCGGTCGAGCCGGGGAACCTCTTGCTGCTGTCGTATATCGGAAACCTGCCGATCGTCGCCGCGCCAGGCTGCTTCCGCTCGCCCAAACCCAACATCATTGATTTGATCTTGCCGCCGCTGATGGCTGGGCACCGACTCTCCGCCGCCGAGATCGCAGTCTTCGGCCACGGCGGCTTGATCGCTTGACGTCACGCTGACAATACGCTCCTCGAGTGGCCGAGCCCCGGTGCGCAGTCGCCGGGGCTCGAGCGGGTACGAGGAAAGTCGCCGCCGGAGTTACGGGGCGACGCCGGTTTGGGATGCGGAGAAGGTTCCGCTGTAGACGGAGCTTTGTACGGCGGTGACGATATAGCCGATTACGTCGCCGCTGCGGGCGGTGAAAGTCCACCCTGCCTGCGCCAAGCCGTCCGCATTGCTGGTCAGCACCAGATCGTGATAGGGCTGCCCGTTTAGCGTCCAGTAGCCGCTCAACACCGCTCCCGCCAAGGGCTGGCCATCAGGCTTGAGCACCAAGAGCGACGCGCGACTGACCGTCTCGTCTCCGCGCGGGAACAGCAACAACTCGATCGGATACACCTTCAGCGCAGTGGTCGTCGTAGAAGGCGGAGGAGGGCTTGTGACCGTCACCGTGATCGCGGCGACGCCGCTCAACCCGTTCTTGTCCGCCGCCGTCGCCGTGATCGTGTGCGTCCCCGCCGTTAGTTGCTTTGTGAAGCTTGCGCCTATCCCGATTTGTCCGTCGCGGCTCGAACGCCACACCAACTTCGCCGCGATGTTGCCGTCCTCGGCGTCGTTCGCCGTCCCCCGGAATGTCAGCGTCGTCCCTTGCGCAACGCTCGTCCCGTTTGCCGGCGCTTGGATCGTCACCACCGGCCGGGCGTTCGGAGCCGTCACCGTCACCGTTGCCGCGGCGACGCCGCTCAACCCGTTCTTGTCCGCCGCCGTCGCCGTGATCGTGTGCGTCCCCGCCGTCAGTTGCTTCGTGAAGCTTGCGCCTATCCCGATTTGTCCGTCACGGCTCGAACGCCACACCAACTTCGCCGAGATGTCGCCGTCCTCGGCGTCCTTCGCCGTCCCTCGGAACGTCAGCGTCGTCCCTTGCGCAACGCTCGTCCCGTTTGCCGGCGCTTGGATCGTCACCGCCGGCCGGGTGTTCTGGGTGGCCGTCACAAACACCGTTGCCGCGTCGACGCCGATCAACCCGCTCTTGTCCGTCGCCACCGCCGTGATCGTGTGCGTCCCCGCCGTCAGTTGCTTCGTGAAGCTTGCGCCTATCCCGATTTGTCCGTCGAGGCTCGAACGCCACACCAACTTCGCCGCGATGTCACCGTCCTCGGCGTCCTTCGCCGTCCCGCGGAACGTCAACGCCGTCCCTTGCGCAACACTCGTCCCCTGTGTCGGCGTTTGGATCGTCACCGCCGGCGGCGCGTTCTGGGTCGTCGTCACCGTCACGGTAATGGCGGCGCTGCCGCTCAACCCGCTCTTATCCTTCGCCGTCGCAGTGACGGTATGCGTGCCCGACGTCAATTGCTTTGTGAAGCTTGCGCCTGTCCCGATTTGTCCGTCGCGGCTTGAACGCCACACCAGCTTCGCCGCGATGTCGCCGTCCTCGGCGTCCTTCGCCGTCCCTCGAAACGTCAGCGTCGTCCCTGGCGCAACGCTCGTCCCGTTCGCCGGCGCTTGAATCGTAATCTGCGGCGCGGCGTTCGCAGCCGGCAGAACCGCCAGACCTACGTTCGCGACCGCCTGCTGATTCCCGCGCGCGCCTCGCACTTGCAGCATGTAGCTTTTGGCCTGCGTCGGGGCCGTCTGGGGCTTGGCTTGGAGGGTCGTCGATAGCGTCGCCCCGGGCGAGACTGTTAACACCGACGTCGCCAACTGCGCCGACACTTCGCCAGTCGCCTGTCCGTTCAGCAAAGCTTGCGCATTGAGCGAGAAGGTCGCCGCGGAACACCCCGCGCCGTCATTGTTCTTCAGCTTCACTTGGTAGCTCGCCGCCTGCGGGTACGTCACGGTTTGGCTCGCAGGACTCAGGGTCACTTGCGGAACCGCCGACACGCAGGGCGGCGGCGCCCCGTAGCTGACCTGGAGGTCCAAACCGCTGTTCGACGCCCCGGTCACGGTCAGGCTTAGGTCGCTGTAAGGATCCCGCCAGGTGCGCCCCGCGTTCAGCGTCGCGTCGTCGAAGTCGGCCGAATAGTAGCTGCCGCTCGACGAGCCGCTCTGCGGCGTGAAATCCAGCAGCAGAGACTGTCCGCTTCCGTTGTCGAGGTGCAGCAGCGCCCCCGCGCTCGGATTGCTCACCGACGACGACCAGAACTCTCCGAGCCGCCGCCGAAACTCCACCCAGAGCTTCTGGCCGCCCCGCGCGATCTCCAGCGCCTGAACGGCGCCGCCGCTCGAGTTCGGCGCCTGCGAGCTTTCCTGGACCCTATAGCTGCCGGTGGCGCTCACCTGCCGCACGTTTTGCAGCCAACCCAGCCGCTGCTTGTGAGGCGCCGCGTAGTGTCCGGAGTCCCAAAATCCCATCGTCGAGTAGCGATCGCCGTACTCCAGCCGTTTGCCGCTCGCGCTCGGCGCCCCAAGGGCGTCCGCCCCGTACTCCACCGCGGAGGCGTGATACAGCCCGAGCTGGTGGCCCGACTCGTGCGCCGTGAGTTCCAGAGACCGCGATTGGCTGCTCATCGATTCCAGCACTTGCAGCGAGTAAGACAGAGTCGATCCCCCATCGGGGTTCGACAGCCAGCAGCCCACCGACGAACGCCCCGCGAACGAGCATCCCGACGAGGGCCGGGGGAACACGACGATCACCCGGCTATAGTTGCGGAAGTCCGTCGCCGCGTTGGCCGCTTTCAGCGCCGCGTCTCGCAGCGCCGCCGACTCGTCGCACGAGTACTCGCGGTTGAGCGTATACCAGGAGTTGGTCCCGGCCGGAAACACGTCGCCCGTCGCCCACGCCGCTCCGCTCGAGTTCTCCTGCCAGAAACGGTTCAGCGTCTGACCCGTCGAGCCGAACATCCAGTCCCGTAGCTCGGCGTTCGGCAGGCTCGGGCTCGTACCCGGAAACTTTACTTTGATCACCGCCACGCGTTGCGCCCCGGTCGTCGAGCAGCTTACCTGCTGCGCCGTCGCCAGCTCCAGCTTCTCGGAACCCGTGCTGAACGACTCCACGGCGATCTCCTCGCCAAGGCGAAGGCCGCCGACTTCGAGCCAATCCCCGGAGCGCACGTCCGCTGCCGCTTCCAGTTCGTCGGCATCCAAATGCAGCGCAAGACGGCCGCCGGCGGCGCTCAGCGAACGATAGGTCGTTGCGCTCGTCTCGCCATCCTCGATCTCCACTTCGTAGACGCCCGCGAACGAGCCGTAGCGCTCGATCCGATCCGCCGATCCCGGAAACGCCTTCGCCAGCCGCGCCGCAACGTCCGCCGGCAGCGCGGCAGCCAGCGCGGCCTGCGGATCTTGCCCAATCAGCTCGCGCAACGCCGCCGCCCGCCGCTCAAACGTATCGGCCGCCGGCCCGGCGCTCAGCGCCTTGCCCGGTTCGGCCGCGGATTCAGAGTACAAACGCAGCACTTCATTGTTGAGCTCATTGACAAGCCGCTGCTGCTCGTCCACGTTGGCCTGCAGGCCTGCGCCGCGGCTGCGCGCTGGGCTCGGCTGGGCCTCGCCGTACGGGGCCATGTGCAGCGCCGCCAACAGCAACGCCGTCAAAAAGGTCTTGGGGAGACGCATTTTTCGGTTGATCCTCTTTCTGGTTATGCTTCCGGTCGGTCTCGACGCGTCGGGCTTGCGCGTCAGCTCTCGCCGGGGCAGGGCTTGTCGCCTTAAACCGAGCCTAGTTCATGGCCTAAAGCCCCGGAACCGGGACTTCGGGCCTATCCATGTACGAACTAGCTTTAGGCTGACCTGGGGATTTCCCTTAGGTGTGCTCGGCTCTCGTCTCGACGTGCTCCCGCCCGTCTCCGGCCCCCGGGGAAGGTTCTCCGCCCGGCTCGGCCGAGATAGACTGAAGTTGTTGATTCTTAGGCGCTTGTGTGAATCCCCGGCGCTATCGGACATCTCCATTCGGAGTGTCGGTCCCGCACCGCCGCCGGCGCGACCGCCTGCTATCAAAGCGCCAGGCTCTATCAGGGGCCCTCGCGCCGCGCAGCTCGGCCATCGCCTCGCTCGTTTCTATTTTCGTTTGTTTTGGAGTGTACTTAAAACTTTGAAATAGGCGACTTACTTCTGCCGCCTTACTCTCCCGCTTTCGTACCTTCCGGGCGCGTCTCGCCCGCGTCGTCCTCGCATCTCCGCCAGGACCCCGCGACCGACTTCACACCGTATCACGCTCGGCCGACTACTCGCTACCCCAACTCGAGATGTATATCGGAGTCGCTTCCCCAAGAGTGTCCTATGCAACGCTCAGTCGTCTGAGCGTTGTGTCCGTCCGGGCAGACCCTATACTGGCGGCAGACCCGTGGCGCTAGCTCTCCTTGCCGCCCTCGCAGTAGGGGGAACCGTCTTCTACGGATTGGCGATCGTCGCCGTAGCGCACCTGCTGCGACGGTCGCAACCGTCGGCGCGGACGGCGTGCAAGCTTTCCCTGCTCAAGCCCTTGGCCGGTATGAATGCCGCTCTCGAGCGCTCGTTGGCGTCATTTTTCGAGTTGAGCATGCCGGAGTTGATCCTCGGCGTGCACAGCGAAAGCGACCCGGCGTTTCCGGTCGCCAAACGGCTCATCGGGAGGCATCCCGCCCTTGCGGCCCGTCTGATCGTCAGCGGAGAGCCGCCGGCTTCGGCTGACGAGGCGAATCCGAAAGTGCATAGCCTGATCGCGATGGCGCGCGAAGCGACGGGAGACATCTTTGTCATTAGCGACGCCGATATTCTCGCTTCCGAGGACTATGTCGAGATGGTCGCGGCCGAGTTCTCGGACCCGGCGGTCGGGGTGGTGACGTTCCCGTACCGGGCCGTGGGGGGCAGCCTTTGGAGCGAGCTCGAGGCCGTGGGCGCGAACACGGAGTTCTGGGCTGGCGTCGCAGTGGCGCAGATGCTCGGGCCGATGGATTTCGCCGTCGGCCCGACGATGGCGGTGCGCCGCGAATGCCTCCAGGCGATCGGCGGCTTCGAGGCGACGCGACCGTACCTCGCCGAAGATTTCGTGATCGGCAAATGGGCGAACGAGAAGGGCTGGAAGGTCAAGCTCTCGCGCTATGTCGTCGAGCACCACATCGGAGCGGAGCCGTTCGCCTCGAATCTTCGACATCGCATCCGCTGGTATCGCTCGACGCGGCGTTCGCGGCCGGTCGGCTACTTCGGCCAAGCGTTCACCTATCCGTTGCCGTTCGCGATCCTATTGGCGATCCTGTCTCCCGCCCCGTGGGCGTGGGTCCTGCTCGCGACGTGCGCGGCGCTGCGCATCGGGGCCGCCGTCGCCGTCGCGGGCCGGCTGTTGCACGTGAAGCTTTCGCCGCGCTTCTGGGCGTTGCTCCCCCTTCAAGACGCGCTGAGCTTCGCGGTGTGGATCGCCGCCTTTTTCGGAAACACGATCGAATGGCGAGGGCGAAAATTCGTGCTGCTGCCCGGCGGACGGGTGCGGCCGGTCTGAAACACTCCAGCCTGGAGCGAAATCCACCAATTGCTATGTGGATCGCTCGTCTTGCTCTACCGCTTGTATTCGCGCTGACACCGCTGTCGGCGGGCGGCGATCTTCCGCAGTTCGCCTACAGCGGCCCGGGGTTTCCCCTCGTCGAGCCGCGGATGCCGGATTGCGGCGCAGCAATGGAGCGGAGCCATCGGCTGGCCTCGGAGTTTCTGGGACGGCTTGACGAAATGGACGCCTTGCTCGAGAGTCCCTCGAGCGTCCATCTGGAACACTGGGTCGAGCTCAGACGTCTCGCGGCGGGCGTCAAACGCGAAGCGCGGGACATCACAGACGCCGATTTGCAACTCGATGCGGCGAGCCTTGGTGATCTGACCGACGAAGCCGTGCGCTACCTTCAGAAATTAGACGCTGTATCGAGGCCCGAACTCGGTCCATACGCGAACCTGCTCGCCGACGCTGAGAGTCTCGCGCAAGACGTTCTGCTGGCGACGGGAGAGACGCTATGCCGGCCCGCAATCAGCGATTAGATCGGTTCCAGGACCTCGGCGCCTTTGGGGAGTTGGAAGATCTTGTCCTCGAGTTGCCGGTTCGCCTCGACGGTCGAAGCGAATTGCTCGAAGATCACTTCTCCGTCGCGCTCCTTGCGGATATTCCACGGAAGAAGCGCGCCGTTCACCGTCCGGTACTTCGACCAGATCGACTTTTCCTCGAAGGGAATTCGCGTCTTCGGATCGCGGCGCGTGTAGAACTGCTGGTGCGGCAGCCCGTCGTGCTGGCGGAAATACACCGTGATTAGCTCGCCTTCCGAATCCGTAATCTCGACCGCGTCGGTGGGCTCGTTGTCGATGATCTCGACTCCAGTGTTGTAGTAGTACAGGCCAGCTTCGCTGAGGCGGTAGCGCAGAAAATAGAAGAAGTCTCTCCTCACGCCCACGCGGTAGCGTTCCATCACGTCTTCGGGCAAGATGCGGGCGCCTTGGAAGGTGATTTCCCAACCCTTGCCGTTGCGAAACAACGAATAGTAGTCGCCTTTTTCGTTGTAGACTTCGCGCCGGCTGACCGGCAGCCAATCGGCGTCCGAATTCGGCTGCATCTCCTCGAAGCGATCGTAGACGGTGATGCGCGCCAAACCGCGAAGATTCGCATTGTAAAACGAGTAGGCCCGGCCGGCGCTGGTCAGATTGCCGATGCCGAGGAACGCTTTGCCGCCCAGCTTTTCGAGCGCCTGCTCGACGAGCTGCTTGCCGCGCTCCTGACGCGTTTGCGCCAAGCCGCGCGGGCCCACGACAAACAGGCCCGCGGCGGCTTGCAGCGCCGCGCGCCGGGTAAATCCGTCCTGAGTGAATCGGTTCTGGTCGCCTGGAAGGTGCATTCTGTCTAGCTAGTCGTTTGGACGAGCCGATCGGTGACATTGTTGCACGCAGTTTCTGCGGCCGCTTCGGACCTCGATCCGGCCTACTTGCCCCCCAGCCGCAGGGTCATGCCCACGACGACGGTGCGGCCGTAGCCCGGCGCGCCGTGAATGCGCTCGACGGGGCCCTGCCCGAGCAAGCGCGACGTGTAATAGTTCTGCGTTTCCCAGTAGTCGCGACCCAGCAGATTATCGACGGCGACATTGACCTCGAGTTGGTCGGTGAGTTTGCGATTGAACGCCATGTCGAACACGGTGTGACCCGCGCCGACGATCGTCGGGTCCACGCCGTCGAGCCGATAGTGGTTGATCGCCCGCATGCGGAACGACCCGCTCCAGCCGCGCCAATCCGACAGGGTCAAGGCCGCGTTCGCCGTGAAGTGCGGCGCGCTGTCGACGTACACGCGCGGAGTCGAGTCGCGATAGAAGGCGTTCAACACCTTCGTCAACCCGCCGTCGAAGCTCAGTCGCTTGGTGATCGCAAAAGAACCGCGCGATTCAAAGCCGTACGACCGCGCCGGGTCGGAGAACTCCAGCGAGCCGTCGTCGGGAATGTAGACGAGCTGATTCGACGTATCGATCCAGAAGACATCGGTCAGCAGCGAAATCCGCTTGCCGATCAGGTGCTGCGTGCCCCATTCGTAGAAGTCGGTGGTGCTGACGCGGGGACTGTCAGGACGGCGAATCACGCCCCGGGCGTCGAGCGAAGAGATGCCGCGCCCGTAGTTGAAAAACACCTTGAGCGGCGCCGAGCGCCAAGGGGTGAACGAGGCGCTCGCCTTCGGTTGCAGCTTGGCGGCCGTCTTGACGCCGGTGAACTCCGGCTCGAGCAAGTCGGTGATGGCGTAGCGGAAAACGTCCCAGCGCAGGCCCCCGCCGAGTTGAACGCGGCCGTTCGCCAGGTTCAACTGCTGCTGCACGTATCCCGAACCGTTGGTCACGGCGGCATCGGCCGAGGTGGTCAGCGAGACCGGATCGCGGTTGATCGCCTTGCGAAGGTCCACCGAGTTCCGGCTGGAGTAGACGCCGCCGCCGACCGACAATATCCCGTCGCCCCACTCGAAGATCTGCGGCCGCTGGTATTGCGCGTTTCCGCCTTCGGTCAGCCGCGAATCGTGCTGCTGGATGCCGTCGCCGTTAATCGGGTCGTTCAGGAAAAACGTGAAGTTCGAATAGAGGTCAAACAGCGACCGCTCCGAAAATACGTCGGCCTTGAACGACGATCCGCCGTCGAAGTCCTGGCGGAAGTACGCGCCGACGCGGCCTCCTTGGATGTCGCCGCCGTCGCCCTGGCCGATGTAGCCGTAGCGATCGAGGCGTCCGGCTGCGACTTCGTCGAGCGGAATTTGCCCGGACGAGTTGAAGTTGTTCGTGCCGCCGTTCCATTTGAGGCCGAAGCGACGATTCGCGTCGAACTGCCAGGTGGAGTTGCCGGTGACGTTGTTGCGGTTGTAGGCGAGAGGCCGCAGGAACGGTCCGTCGGTGTGCGAGCCCTCGTAGGCGAACAACGCGTCGCGGCGCGCCACGTTGGGACTCCACGCGAAAAAGCCACGCCAGGTGTCAAACCCGCCGCCCTGGATGCGAGCCGTCAGCTTTTGGGGCAGGCTTTCTTTGAGACGCACTTGCACCACGCCGAGCCCCGAATAGTCTCCATGCTCGGCGTTGAAGGGGCCGTTGATCAGCGTGACGTCTTCGATGAGCTCCGGCGTCAGACTCTTCAGCGAACCCAAGTACCCTTGACCGTGGCCCTGCGTCGAGTGGTTTTGCGGCACGTTGTCGACCGTGACGCGCAAGCCGCCGTTTGCGCCGCCGTGGTCGAGGTTGAAGCCGAAGCGGCGGATCTCGAGCGACTTGCCGCCGCCTTCATGTTGGCCGGCGTTGATGCCCGCGTCGAGCATCTGAAATACCTGATCGTCTCGGGTGAACAGCGTCTTGCGAAAAACGGCGCCGTTGCGCAGATCGATGTTGGGATCCAGCGGCGTCGCGACGATGGTGATGCTCTCGTGAACAGGCTCGAGTTTTTGATCCAACTTGGAATCACTCGAGTCGTCCGTCTGCTGGGCGAGCAGAGGCGCCCAGCAGAGCAATGGGACGAGAATGAGCGCTCGGCGCATTGTGAGGTTCCGATATCGTAGCACTATTGGTTAGTTCGTAGCACTTTCGAAATCAGGGGGCTTCGGAAGCGGTATGCCCAACTCCGCGGCATGCCTCTCGATCCGCTTGTCGCGCAGCCCGACCGCGACCGTTTCGGTCATCTCCTCCCGCGCCTTTTCGAGCTCTCCGACGTGGTACAGCGCCCACGCGTATGCGTCGCGAGTGAAGACATCCTTGCGGCGCGAGAACTCTTTTTCGGCGATTTCGAGCGCTTGTTTGGGGTCGCGATCGGCTAGATAGGCGACCAGCTCTCGGTTGGCGTTATCCCAAATCGTCGACTCCGCCAGCGCTGTCTTGGCGAATTTCTTGTACGACTCGGCGGCCTGCTCATCGAGTCCGGCCTTGCTCTGGGCCTGCGCCAACTCATACAGATTCTCGGGATGCGGCGCCGCCTGATAGCGCTTGGCGAATGCTTCGACCGCTTCGTCGTAGCGCTTCTGTTCCATGCGGATACGGCCCAACTGGGCGAGCGCGTAGTGGTAGCCCGGGAAAAGCTCGAGCGCCTTGTCGACGTGCTGCTCGGCGGCGTCGAGGTTGCCGCGCTGCTGCTCGAGATGAGCCAGGTGGACGTGCAGCCAGGCGCGGTCCTCGCTCTCGCGGGCAGGCGTGCGCTCGAGGGCTTGACGCATGAACGTAATGGCGCCGGCGGTCCAGCCGCGAAGCTCCCGCAGGTAGGCGGCGCGAGTCAGACCGGGAACGTTCCCCGGCCGCAGATCGAGCATCCATTGCACGGCGTCGAGCGCCTCGTCGTAGCGACCGAGTTCGATGCAGGAGTCGGCCAAAAGGCCGTAGGCGAATACGTCGTCCGGCGCCTGATTGCGCAGCTTGACGGCCTCGTCGTGAGCGGCGGCGAATTCATGCTTGCCGAGCAGCGCCCAGACGCGGACGCGTCGCGCCTCGTAGCTGGTCGAGTCGATGGCCAGCGAGCGCTCGAGCGTCTCGAGCGCGCGGTCGTAGTAGCTGATGTCCGATGTCTCCCGAGCGCGCTTGGTGTAGGCGAGAGCCAGATCGTTGAGCCGCGGCGCGCTGTCGGGCGTAAGCTCGAGGGCGCGTTCAGCGGCTTCGATGAGGCGCTGGGCGGGCGTCAATTCGGCCGCCGGCGCCGCAGCGGATAGAGTCAAAAAAACGGCGATCAGGCAAACAGAGATCCTCAACATGGTTTCCTCCGGGGGCTTTCTGGGTTGTTCACGACAGGACAGGAGCTGCGGCGCCGGGCCCGGCGCCGCAGTCCGAACGAACCGATCTATTCGATCGGTCCTCCCCCCGGCTCGCCGGGATCCACGTGACGGCGATTGCGGCCGTCGGGCGCGTTGCCCATGTAGGGGAACGCGGTGCGGTACGCGGTGTCGTTGACGTTCACGCCGTCGCCGAGCATGTTATTGGGGGCGCGATTGAGGCTTTGGCCCATCTCGTCCTTCGTCAACACCCCGCCCACGCCGACGCGCAGAACGATGTCGACCACGTCGTCGAACACGCGCCGGCCGTTGGGGTATCCCGCCGCGTCGCCCGCGATCAGCCCCAATCGGTTGGCTTGGTCGGGCGGCGTCGCCGGCACGCCGGTATTGAGCCGCAACAGGTCGGCGACCGGACCGGCGGGAGTGCCCGCGGCCGCGATCGGAGGCGCGTAGGTCACCAGCGGGAGCAGATCCGTGCGCGGCGCCTTCGGCACGGTCAGCGCGCCGCCGTAGAGCGCCTCGACGATCTTGACGATCGGCGGGTCGAGGAAGAAGTTCGCGAACTGCGAATCATTGATCGGCTGGTCCATCGAGAAACGATCCTTGGAGCCGATGCCGATCAGCAGCTCGTTGATGAGCGGGTTGCCCATGCGCTGCACTTGCCGGAAGGGTCCGCGCGACTCTCCCCACGGGAAGACGCGCACGCGCGAGCGCGACGTGGTTCCCCAGACGCCGATCGTGGCCGCCGGAGAGCCGGCCGGCTCGATCTTGCCGGTCGAGGTGAGCATCTCGATCGGCACCTCGATGGCTATCGTATTCACGCCGTAGCCGGAAAGAGTGTCGCTCGCTGCATTGGCGTGGGCTGCATCTTCTTCCGCCGTCAACACGCCCGGAACGCCGCTGCCGAGAGTGCGGAAATTGGCTGTGTCGAAGGCGGCGCCGAGGTCGATCCAAAAGGCGTCGTCGGTGGTGCCGGCGAAGACCTTGACGCCGTTCGTCGTGGTGTAGGTCCCTTGCTCGAACAGCGCGGCGTAGTTCATCGTGCGCGGACCGGCGTTGCCGGGTACGGCGTAGAAGGGCTCGCCGGTCGAGTTCATCAACTCAGTCGTGCGGCTGTTGCCGGGGCCGGTCTTCACCGTGACCGAGTAATGCTGAATTTGATTGAGTCCGGGATTATCGAAGGAGCGAATCTGCGGCGGCACGACCAAGGTGCTGGTTCCGGGGGCGAACGCGCCGTTGTCGCCGATGCCGGCGGCCGCGGTGTAGACGCCCGGCAGGCGAAACTCGGTCTGGAATTGGAACTGGAATGTGACGTCCGCTTTGGCGTCGTGGTCGTTGTCCACCTTGATCTCGTACATGATCTCGGGGTCGAAGGGGAACAGCGTGGGCCCGTTGGCCTGCTCGAGCAGCGGATCGACGCACAGGATGAGCGTGACGTGCGTCGGGCCTTTCTTCATCCCCGAGTCGTCGTAGCTGACGAAGGCGTACAGGTCGGTGATGTCGGCCTTTTGATCGAGGGCGGTGATGGGCGCCTCGCGATGGTTGGCGCCGAAGGAAATGGACGGGACAAGTAGGGCTGCGAACGCCGCCAGCGCCGGCAGGCGTCGCCAGTAGTTTCTAGATTTCAAGGCTCTTTCTCCTCTTTCTCGTTGTTGTCAATCGCGACCGCCGGCGCCGGCGGTCGCGCGATCCTCTCGTGAAGGCCTTCTTTATGGACTTACGGGAGCGATCCGAGATCGGATGTGGAGCGGAGAGAAAAAAGACCCGGAGGCTTCGGTGCGTCAGCCGATGGGGCCGACCCAGGTCGGCGTGGTCGTGGGGGCCGGGCTGCCGCCCGCGGGCTCGTCTGAGATCGCCAGCGCCGCCGCGTCGCCAATGGGGAAGTCGGGGTTCGCGACCACGAGAGCATCGCCTGAAGCGTCGGGCCGGAAGATGTCGACGCTCACCGGCGAGCCCTGCTTGGGGACGATCCAGAGTTGCAGGGTGCGATTCGCAGACGGCGGCGTCAGATCGCTGCCCGCCACCACCAGGCCGAGCTGCTGATTCCAGTAAGCGTTGACACGCGGATTGCCGTTCGCGTTGAGAGCGACGGATCGGGTTTCAGGCCCTGACAAGATACGCAAAACGCGCTGATAGCGCTCGACGTTCTGCGCCAGTTGATCGCGATCGGACTCGAGCTGCTGCAGGCGCGCTTGCAAATCCCGCAGCTCGGCGCCGCGCTGCTGCGCGTTTTGCCAGCCGAAGAAGGCCGCGATCAGCAGACACGCGGCGATCGCCCAGCCGGCCCAGCCGATTGCGGATGACCTGGCGGGCGGCAGCGACGCATCAGGCGTTGGGAATGCGATCGGAGGCGGCGCCTGCGCCCCTTTCTCTTCCGCGATCGCCGCCATCAGACGCGACTTGATCGCCGGCGGCGGCGCCTCCTCGGGCGCCGTCAAGCCCAGCGCCGCGACCGTCGAGCGAGCTTCCGCCAACGCTTCGGCGGCGTTAGCGTCGCCGGCGCGCAGCAACGATTCGATCTCCCTCAGCTCGTCGCCTTCGAGAGTCCCCATTTCGTATTCGAGACAAAGCTCGAGGAGGCGTTCGCCTTCGCTCATGCCGCGCCTCCTTGCATTTCGTTGCGAAGCGCCAGCAGACCCTTGCGAACCCAAGTCTTCACGGTTCCGATCGGCGTTTCGAGTTTCGCGGCGATTTCGCTCTGACTGAGCCCTTCAAAGTAGGCGAGCTCGAGCGCTAGACGTTGAGCTTCGGGCAGCGCCGCCATGAAGGACCGCGCTTGCCGCGCAATGGCGAGGTGTTCAACCCACGCCCCGGACTGGCGCGAGGCGGCCTTGACGGCGGTCGCCTCGCTGAGCTCCTGCTCCTGGCGGCGTTGCTGCTCCGCCTTGCCGCGAATGCGGTCCAGAGCCAAGTTGCGCGCGACGGTCAGCAGCCACGGCCCTAGACGGCCGCGCTCGGCGTCAAAACTGGAGGCGCGGCTCCAAACGCGCATGAAGACTTCCTGCGTCAACTCCTCGGCGGCGGCCGGCTGACGCGTCACCCGCAACAACTGTGAATAGACGATCCGCGAGTACCGATCGTAGAGTTGCTCGAATGCGCGTTCCTCGCCTTGCGCGACTTGCCGCAACAGGCGCTCGTCGCTCGGATTGAGATCGGCCGCTGAGATAGATCGGACCCCTTCCGCTCCCGTGATGACGGATGACCGCTCACAGCGTAGCATTCGACACTGCAACACCAAATTCACGCTCTGTCAGGAATCTACGCTCTTTATCCGCGAGCGGATGCCTCCGCCGGACCGCAACATCAGTACAATGTACTGGCCTTGAAAAAACGCGCGTAAGATTTACACTCCCAACTCGGCGTCAAGGCGCTCGCGAGCCAGGTGCAGAGCCGCCAATCCCATCCCGTCCATGAATTCGCCCGACGCGATCATCCCACGCAGACGGGGGTACGAGACGGATTCGACGCTGAGATGTTCAGTCTGATCGAGCTTCTGGCCTCCAGGTTGCAACTCCCGCGCCAGATAGACGTGACAGATCTCATCGGCCAAGCCGCAATAGGTGACGAACTCCCCGAGTTTGTCGATCGACCCGGCTCGGTATCCGGTTTCCTCCGCTAGTTCGCGTGCCGCCGCTTCGGCGGGTTCGGCTCCTCCGGAGCCTCCCCCGGGCAGTTCGTACGAAAACCGGCGTGTCGGATAGCGGTACTGACGGACCAGCAGGATCTCGTTCTCGGCCGTCACAGCGACGACCATCACCGACGGTGCGACGGAAATGTAGGTGTAGGTGAAGCGATGTCCGTCGGACTCCTTCTCCACTTCGTCCTGCTTCAGGCGCAACCAGGGATTCTCGTAGATCGTTTTGGATTGCAGGGTGCGAAAGGGAACGTGAGCCATTGGGAAGGTCCGGACCGAATGATCGGCGTATACTAGAAAACTCTTCGACTATAGCGAGGGCCCATGTGGGGACGTAAGGAAGACAATTCACCGGCGCCTGCGGCGCCGGCTCAGCCACGCTCCGAGCCGATGAGGGCGCAGCAACCCAGCCGTCCGGCTCCGGCCGCGGCTCCGGCGGCGGTGACTCCGAAGGCGGTGACGGAAAGTACGCGCGGACAGGCGATGATAGGCAAATCACTCAAAATCAAGGGCGCCATCACCGGGCGCGAAGACCTTTACATCGACGGTGAGGTCGAAGGTACGATCGAACTGGTCGAAAACAGTCTGACCGTCGGCCCGAACGGCAACGTCAATGCGGACGTAACGGCCCGAGACATCACTGTCCTCGGCAGGCTCACGGGCAACGTCAAGGCCGGCGACCGCATCGAGATCCGCAAGACCGGTTCGCTCGAGGGCGATCTGTCCACGACGCGCATCGCGATCGAGGACGGAGCGGTGTTCCGCGGCTCGATCGACATCACCAAGCCCGAGCAAGGGAGCAAGTCGTCGCCCACGCCGCTGAAGGCGGCTGCCAGCGCGCCGCAAAGCAAGCCCGAACCTGTGGGCGCGAAGGCGGACTCCTCTGGAGGCAAGTAGAGCCCGCGGGTCCGAGGCGGACCCCTAGACAGTGTTCGATTTCATTCGCAAGGTCCTGCAGCCGTCTGCGTCGCCGGGGACCTCTCCGGCGCGACGGGGTTCGAGCATCGCTCCGGGCGTGAGCGCTCCGGTGCGTCGGCGCAGCAACGGTCTCAAGCACTTTTTCGAGAGCATTCCGACCGGACGCAGTTTGGAAGTGCTCGATCTAGGCGGGCTGAGCGAGGCCAATCTCAGCTTCCTGAGCACACGCGGCGGCAGAATTCACGCCGTCGACTTGCTCGAGCATTACGACCAGCGGCGACGCGAAGATCCCGACGGGGCGCTCGACGTCGAGGCGGCCGGCGCGTTCGTCGACGAATATCTCAATTTTCCGCGCAACCAGTTCGACGCGGTGATGGTCTGGGATGCGCTCGAGTTCCTCGACTCCGACGCTCTCTATCTGACCGTTCCCCGTCTGCGCGAAGTGCTGCGGCCGGGCGGGGCTCTGTTGTCGTTCTTCCATACGCAAAGTCGCGGCGAGAACGTGCAGCTCTATCGCTATCGAATCGCCTCGGAAGACCAGTTGCTGCTGCAACCCAAGGAATTTCGCTCCCTGCCGAACACGTTCAACAACCGCAGCTTGGAGCGCTTGTTCGCGGATTTCGAGTCGGTCAAGTTCTTTTTGACGCGCGACAGCCTGCGCGAAGTAATCGTCTCGCGCTAGTCTGCGTCTAAAAGCTTCGTGAGCTGCATTCGCTTAGGGAGATCGGTGCTTCTGGTTGCGTGCGCCCTAGCCGGCGCACTCGTCACGCCCTTTCTGTGCGCCGGGGAGGAGATCTCCGACTCGATCGCGCGCGGCAACGATCACTACTTCAACCTCGAATACCCCGAGGCCATCCGCGCCTACTACGACGCGCTCGAGGCGCAGGGCGAGAGTCCGAAGATCTGGAACCACATCGCCACGGCGATCCTCTATCAAGAGCTGAATCGCCTCGGAAAGCTGAACTCGAGCGCCTTCCGCGGCGACAACGCCTTCCTCGACGAAGAAAAACCGGAACCGGACCCGCAGGAAAACAAGCGCTTCCTAGGCGCGATCGGCTACGCCCGCAAGCTGGCCGAGCAGCGGTTGGAGCGGGACCCGAAGGACCGCGAGGCGCTGCTCGCGCTGTCGCAAAATTACGGGCTCGAGGCCAACTACCTGTTCATGATCGACAAGTCGTACATCGCCGCGCTCAAGGCCGGCAACAGGGCGCGCAAGTACAGCGATGAATTGCGCGAGCTGTATCCCGATCTAGTCGACCCCTACTTGGTCGCCGGCGTTCAGGAGTACGTCGTCGGCAGCCTGCCCTGGGCGGTTCGCGTGCTCGTCGCGCTCGGCGGCGTCCACGGCAGCAAGGAGAAAGGCGAACAATGGGTGCGCCGCGTCGCGGACAACGGCGAATCGCTGCGCACCGAGGCTCAGGTCCTGATGACTTTGCTGCTGCGGCGCGAGGGACAGCCGCTCGAAGCGGCGGAGGTGCTAGCGGCGCTTACGGAGCGTTTCCCGCGAAACTACGTGCTCGATCTCGAACGGGCGTCGATGTTGCTCGACGGCGGCGAGAAGGAAAAAGCTCTGCAGGGTTTCGAGGACGTGCGCGGGAAGGTCCGCCGCGACGAAAACCGCTTCGGACGGATGCCTGAACGTCTGCAAAAGGCCCTCGACAGGAAAATCGAGGATCTGAAAAAGCCGGACGCCGAGGCGGCCGCCGGCCTCACCGCTCCGGCTCGCAGCGAATGATCAAGCGGCCCGTGTTTCGCGCTCGGCTTCTTCCTGACAACTCACGCACAGGTGCGCCCACGGCGCCGCTGCCAGGCGCTTCGGGCTGATCGCGCCGCCGCAGTCCTCGCACTCGCCGTACTCGCCTCTTTCCAGCCGTTGCAGAGCCAGCCGAACCTGCCGTTGGCGCGCCCAGAGGGTGCTTAACGATCTCGCGCTGAAATCGATCTCTTCCTTGCGAGTCACGTCGTCCATCGGGTCGCTCGAGCGTTCCGCGGCCAGATCCTGACCTCTTTCAACGGCGCCGGCCAGCTCGGCCAGCATCCCCTGCAGGACGGCTTTCAAGCGCGCGCATTTGAGTTTTCGACATTCGTCCTGTTCCTCTTCCAGGCAAGCGACATTTCGCTCCCGAATTCCCTCAGCGCAACTTCGCCGAGGAATTAACGGCGCAGTTCGGCGCCACGTTACGCCCGCGCTGTGCATCTCATCATTAGTTCTTCGTCGATCTTGTTCACATTTTTCCTAGTTTCTGAACAATACATATACAGTTTAGAGACGCAGCCAGTCAGCGTTGCGCTCAGCCGATTCAGGTGACTCCCATGCCCCCACGCTCCGTTAGCAGCAAATCAAGCGACGACGTCGAGCTCATCGCTCAAGACGACAACTCAACCGAGGACGAATCCCTGGACTCCGAACGCGATGATTCAGGCCAGGACTACCGAGCGGCGCCGGCCGAAGACAGCGTGCGGCAATACCTCGGAGAAATGGGTCAGTACGATCTGTTGACCCGGGAGAAGGAAGTCGCTCTCGCAAGATCGATGAGCAACGGCTACGAGACCGATGCGCCGCGGCCTCTCGCGCAGCCCTTGGATGTGGAGTCGGATGGCTCTGTTGCTCGAGCAAATCGGCTCCGGCGACGAAAAGATTCGCAACATCTTGGACGCTCCCAGCGGCGAGCGGTCGTCTTCTCGGACGCGGCGTTCACGGGCCGCATTGAAGATGCTGGCGCCGTTTTCGACGGCCTACGAAGAAATGCTGGAGGCCTGCGGAAAGACGCGTCCCGCGAAGCCCACGACGCCTCGCTTGAAAGCGGTCGTGCGCCTCTCTCGGGTCATTCGCGCTCTGCCCTTACGGATCGAGGCCTGGCAGCGTTTCGCCGACGAGTACCTACAGCCTGGGCGAGCGGGCGGCGGCCGAGCAGACCGGCGCCGTGGACTTCGGCGAAGCCGTGCGGCGTTCCTGCCGGCGCAAGGTCTTGCAGGGCCGGCGGCGTGCCGAAGCCGCGAAGCAGCACCTGGTCGAGAGCAATCTGCGCCTGGTGGTGTCGGTCGCGAAGCGCTATGTGAACCGCGGCTTGCCGATCTTGGACCTGATCCAGGAAGGCAACATCGGATTGATGCACGCTGTCGACAAGTTCGATTACAATCGCGGCTTCAAGTTTTCGACCTATGCGCACTGGTGGATCAAGCAATCGATGACCCGCGCGCTGACCGACAAATCGCGGGCGGTACGCATCCCGGTCCACACCAACGAACAGTTGCTCAAGCTCAAGCGGGCTTATCGTACGATCGAGGCCGATCGTCGCCGGCCGCCGACCGATGAAGAGCTGTCGGAGGCCCTCGAACTGCCGATCGAGCATGTCCGGATGTTGCGATCGGTGATGCGAGATCCCGTCTCGCTGGATATCTCGATCGGGCGCGACGGCGAGTCGACGCTGAGCGACGTACTGCCCGATGAAACGCGATTGTCCCCGACGGACGCCATGCTCGAGCGGGAGCGGCAGTCCGCGACGGCGAGGATCCTAAGCGGGCTCGGGCCGGCGGAGGAAAAGATCATCCGGATGCGCTACGGCATCGGCTTCGAGCGTGAGCACACGCTGCAGGAGATCGGCCGGGAGTTCCGCCTGACGCGGGAGCGAATCCGCCAGATCGAGAGCCGAGCGCTGGCGACGCTGCGGAACAGCGCTCCTACAGAGTTCATCGGCCTGCGGACCGCCTAACGCCGGACCTGCGAGACGATTCAGCGGCGGACCGAGAGGTCCGCCGTTCCTCATTTCAGATTCTCCAGCAAAGAAATTGTCGGCCACCATCTTCCGGAAGTCACTGAAAACAAAAGACGAACTGAGCCGACTAACCACCCAGTCAGAAAAAAATCAAAAAAATCTCGATTCCAGTGAGGGAATCTCTTGGCGACCGTCGCTTGGTGATATGAAGGGCGGGATGTGGCATCATCACCCGCCTCCTCCTGGGGAGGAAAGGGCTGCCGGTCTGGGGAGACACTGGCGGCCCTCTTTTTCCCGGTGAATTTCAGATGAGGGAGCTCGAGAGCGCTTGTCGCTTTAGTTCATGAAGGCCGCTGTCGCGGAGGGGAGCCGCGGCGGCGCGCATCAAGAGCTCTCGAGAAGGGGCGTTGCGAAACGCCCGTCGAGGGGAGGTGCGGCAGGGTCGGCCGAAGTCGGGGGGACTTTCGGACGGCCTTGTCGCCTCTTCATTTGAGGCCGGCGACCGCGCCGTTCGGGTCGTAGTCGATGCGAACGAGGCGTCCTCCGTCGTCCAAGCTGCGGCGGCCGGCTTCCAGCACCGCGGTCACCAGCGCCGTTTCATCCGCAGTGGCCAGTTTGCCGCGAAAGTCCGCGGCGGTCGCTTGGCCGGATCGAATCGACTGAGCCGCCTCCACGAAGTCCTCGATGCTGCGGTAGCCGTAGCCGGTCTGGCCGGCGAAATTGCCGTCGGCGTCCGGCGTGTACTTCATAAACAGAGGGTTGGCGGACTGATAGCCCGTCTCGTCCAGCGCCAGGGTGTAGCCGCGGTGGGCCTGGTCGACCGACACCTCGCCTTTGTGCCCCACGTAGAAGAAACGCTGCTGCGAGTGGACATCGCTTTTCGGAGCGATCCAGGACGCGGTGTAGACGGCCGTGCCGCGGGCGCCGCTCCGACCGTTTTCCCAGTCGACGGTGAGCGTGATGACGTCTTCGGTCGGCATGTCGAGCGCTTGAGCGACGCCCGTGGCGGCCGAAGCATGCACCTGCACCGGCCGCGCGAAGTCGCCGGCGGCCCAGGCATGAAAATCGATGTGATGGGCGTTTAGGTAGTAGCTGATGTCGCTCGACTTGCCGGCCCAGGCGCGGAAGGTGTCGAGTTGCGACTTGGGCTGACTCATGTACGACGTGAAGAAGCTGAAGTCGCCCAAGCCGCGGATGCGGTCGCGGGCGTCGACATAGATAGGGTCCCAGCGCTTGTGGACCTCCATCGCAACCAAGACGCCCTTTTGCGCGGCGGCGCGGGCCAGGGCCAGGTGCTGCTCGAGCGTTTTGACGAGGGGCTTGGCGACGAGCGCGTGGCAGCCTCGCTCGACCGCCGCCATCGCGATGTCAAAATGCGTGTCGTCGGGAGTGAAGACGGTCACGGCGTCTCCCGGCGCCAGCGCGTCGAGGGCGCGGAGGTAAGAATCGGGGTCGCGTTGGACATCATCGGCGGGGTAGCTGTCGAACGCGAGATCGAAGCCCTTGTAGCGTTCGCCGATCGCTTGCGCGAGGTGCCGGCGAATGCCGGGGAACTTCGTGCCGTTGACGCCCGCCATCGCGAGACGCCCGACGCGGCCTCGCCGACGCAGGTCGAACAGAGTCAGGCCGACGACCCCGGCGCCCTTGTCGGACTGCGCGGCCGAGCCGTGAACGTAGCCGGTCGTGTATTCGCCGGTCCCGACCATCAGAACGTTGACGGAGTCGCTCATGAAGCGCCCCATGATAGCGTCACCGGCCGACGGATCTCACTTGGCGGGCAACGTGGAGGCGAAACGATAGGCCGCTGCGACCCAGCGGAGCAAGTCTTTGTCCGATGCGCAGCCTTGCGCGGTGAGGTAGGCCATCCCGCGCATGGGTTTGCCGGTGAAGTCCATCGGCTCGACGTGCGGCTTGTCGAGCGCGGCCTCGGCGGCTTCGGGGCCGAGACGCAGCATCAATTTGTCGCCGACCGGTCCGCAGCACATATTGCCGTTGACCAGGAACGCCAGCCCGCCGAACATCTTCTTCTCGGTAAAGCGGCGGCCGCCGAGGGCCTGCCGGACCCGGTCGGCCAGCTCTTCGCTGTATGCCATATTTGGACGACGTCTCTGACGCCTCCTTCTCGACTGCGCTCGACGCAGTTCGAGAATACTAAGTTCCGGCGAGAGAGGAACGCGCAGGTACAAATTTTCGGGGAGCTGATTCCTGCGCAACCGCCTGAAGCGCCTACGCGTCAGAGGAGACACGCGCCCGCTGACACCACAGGAGACGAAATCCATGCGCTTCGCAATCGCCTTATCCGTTCTAGCTGTGATGCTGGCGGCGCCGCTCGCTCCGGCCGCATCGGCGAAATCTCAAAAAGACAACGGATTCTTCAGCAGCCTATTCGGCGACAAGAAGACCAAGAAGCGGCTCAAGAAGTCGACCCGCAAGACGGTCAAGAGCTGGAGCAAGACCGCGCGCAAAGGCAGCAAGAGGGCCGACAAAGCCTTCCGCAAGAAGATGAAGAAGCTCAGCAAGCGCATCTAAGCGCGGGCCTGAGAGCCCTTGCCGAGCACGATCTTCCAGAATCCGACCGCCAGGATCGGCGCCAGGAAGATCAACCAATACCCGTAGGTGATCATGCCGTAGCCTCGCTCGATCAACGCAATCAGACCGAAGCGGTCGGCGAGCCACACCGATACGAAGAGAATCACCGAGGCGATGGCCAGACGCCGCCAATGCGTGAGCGTCTCGCCTCGCTCGGCGAGAAAACCGGCGATGCGCTCGTTATAGCCGTGAATCATGCCCGTGCCGGTCTCGATGAACGTGCCGAACAGGACGATCTGAAACAGAAGTTGGAAGACAGGCATGTCGAGTCGATCGAGCACGAAGTTCGCCGGAATCGATTGCTCCAGGATCCCCGGATAGAAGGCGAGCAAGGCGGTATAGATCAGCGCGCCGGGGAACATGCCGATCAGGCCGGCAACGAAGCCGGCGATCATCGAGTCGCGGCGGCTCTCGAGGTGGCGCACGACGAACAGCATCGCCGGCAAGGCCGCCATGTTGTAGGCGGCGTACTTGAGCCCCCATACCAGCCACTCGGAATCGGGCGTCATGACGCCGGCGTTGCGAGCGATCTCGCCGCCGAACTTCGGAGCGACGAAGGCGATCATCGCGATATAGACGGCGTAAAGAGCGAACGACCAGAACGAGAAGAACTTTTCGATCAGCGCGCTGCCCCAGAACGCGAAGAAGGCGACCGCTGCCACGGCGATGAGCGTCCCGATAAGCGGCGCCGAGCCGAACATTTGCGCCGACAACTCGCCCGCGGCCGAACCGACGACGGCTATCGTCAAGACGGCCGAAAGGACGTAAAGCACTTCGAAAGCGAGCCACCCCCGTCCCAACAGGCCCTTGGTAAAGGTGCGGTAGTCGAAATGGCGCTGCATTCGCGCCAGCTCGAAACCTAGGGAAAGAATGAGCCCCCAAACAAGCGTGGCGACAATCATCCCCAGATAACCGCCGAGCGGCCCCTGGGTCAGAAAGAACTGGACGAGCTCGCGGCCGGTGCCGTAGCCGCCGCCGACCACGATCGACTGAAAGACGAAACCGGGCAGCAAGTATTTCTGGAAGGCCTTGGCCATGGGAATTGGCCCATGATCGCAGACGCCGCGCGGTTGCGGTGAATCCTCGAGCTGCGCGAGCTGGACGGTCGACCAAGCGACAGGCGGGAGCGCCTGTCGCCACTGTTACACCGCTCGGCTCTCGACCTCGGCGGTCACGGCTTTGGCGAACTCATCGAGCGACTGCTGGCCTTGGTCGCCTTCCTTGCGCTTGCGGACGGCCACCTTGCCCTCCTCGGCCTCGCGGGCGCCGATGACGAGCATGTAGGGGATCTTCTCGAGCGTGGCCTCGCGAATCTTGAAGCCGATCTTCTCGTTGCGTTCGTCGAGCTCGACGCGCAAGCCGGCCGCATCGAGCTTTCGCGTCACGTCGCGGGCGTATTCCATCTGGTTGTCGGTGATCGGCAGAACTTTCACCTGCACCGGCGCGAGCCAGGTGGGGAACGCTCCGGCGTAGTGCTCGATCAGCACTCCCATGAAGCGCTCGACCGAGCCGAGCAGTGCGCGGTGCACCATGTATGGCCGGTGCTTTTGGCCGTCCTCGGCGACGTATTCGAGCTCGAAGCGCCGCGGCAGGTTGAAATCAAATTGCACGGTCGAAAGCTGCCACGAGCGGCCGATCGCGTCGACCATCTTGACGTCGATCTTCGGGCCGTAAAACGCCGCTTCGTCGGGCATCACTTTGGCTTCGATGTTGCGCTCGGCCAAAGCGTCTTGCAGGCCTTTCTCAGCGAGAGCCCACTCCTCGGGCGTGCCGGCGTACTTGCCGCTGGCGCCGCCGTCCCAGGTCGACAGCTCGACTTCGTACTCGTCGAAGCCGAAGGTCTTGAGCACATCCATCGCAAAGTCGACGCAGCCGACCACCTCGTCCTTGACCTGTTCGGGGGTGCAGAAGATATGCGCGTCGTCTTGCGTGAAGCCCCGCACGCGCAACAGCCCGTGCATGACGCCCGAACGCTCGTAGCGATAGACGGTGCCGAGCTCGCCGAGGCGAACGGGCAGATCGCGATAGCTGCGCAGTCCATCCTTGTAGATCAGGATGTGGAACGGGCAGTTCATCGGCTTGAGCTGGTACTCGACGTCGTCCAGCTCCATCGGCTTGAACATGTCGTCGGAGTAGAAGTCAGCGTGGCCTGAGATCTTCCACAGCTCGAGCTTGGCGATGTGGGGCGTGAAGACGAGCCCGTAGCCGCGGCGCAGATATTCGGTGCGCAGCCAATCCTCGATGATCTTGCGCACCAGACCGCCCTTGGGGTGCCAAAAGATCAAGCCCGGCCCGGCGGCGTCTTGCACCGAGAACAGGTCGAGCTCCTTGCCCAGCTTGCGGTGGTCGCGCTTCTTGGCTTCCTCGAGCTGCGTGAGGTACTTCTTGAGGTCTTTAGGCGAGAAGAACGCGGTGCCGTAGATGCGCTGCAGGCGCTGATTGCGTTCATCGCCTTTCCAATAAGAACCGGCGACCGACAGCAGCTTGAACGCCTTGATGCGCCCCATCGACGGAATGTGCGGCCCGCGGCAGAAGTCGTTGAACTTGTCGCCGGTCTTGTAGATCGACACTTTCGGGTCGTCGGTCTTTTCCGTGATGAGCTCGCACTTCATCGTGTCGCCCTGCTCCTGGTAGAGCTTCAGGGCCTCGTCGCGATCCATCCAGATGCGGCGATTGGGCAGGTCGCGGTCGACGATCTCCTGCATCTTCGCCTCGATCTTTTCGAGGTCTTCCGGCGTGAACGGCTCGTCACGCTGCATGTCGTAGTAAAACCCGTTTTCGACCGGCGGCCCCACGCCGAGCTTGGTGTCGGGGTAGAGCTCGAGGGTCGCGGCGGCCAGCAGGTGGGCCGCCGAGTGGCGATAGACTTCCAGCGCCTCGGGATCGCGGTCCGTGAGCAGGCGCAGCTTCGCGTCGTGATCGATGGGCGCGGTCAGATCGACGAGCTTGCCGTCGAGTTCGGCGACCAGAGCCGCCGAGGCCAGCCTGGGGCTGATCGATTGAGCGACGTCGAGCGGGGTCGCGCCCGACTCGATTTCTTTGACGCTGCCGTCCGGCAGTGTGACTTGAGGCATTGTTCCTATTTCCGTTCCGCCCCGGCCGCTAAGCCGTGGCCAATCCTTTATTGTTGGGGAAAGCGTGACTTGCCGTCGAGCGCCGGGCTTGAAACTTCCCGTCGTCGCCGCGAATCAGGCAAGCTAGGCGAGGGCCCGTGCCAGGATTCTTTGAAAATCTTCGCCGCGAGATCTCGTCGCTGTACGATGTCGCCTTGGGCCGCGGGAGCGGGCTCTATGAAGCCTACTCGCGCTACCGTGCGCACGGCGACGCCCGGCGGCTCGCCGAAGACGTCTTGCGCCTGTACCCGGATCGCAAAATGGTCAATCTCCGCATCGATTCCGACACCAAAACCGTTCATCTCGAAGTTCAGCTCCAGGGCCAGCCCGAGCCGTTGGTCGTGACCGGCAAGGGCGTTCGCGTCACCGAGGGCGCGGACGGCGCTTTCTTGACGCTCGACCAGGTGGATGCTTCGCCCCTGTGGGTGGCGGCGGCCGTCAAGCCGCTCGGGCTGACGAGGAAGCGCTTCCCCATCCCGCCTGACTTCGTCGATCTCGCCAAGCTGGCGATCTAGGCCGGAGTTTTCGATTCTTCGCGCGCCGCTTGGGCGCGCTCCGCCAGGATGTCGGCGAGCGCCGGGTGCCCGTCGAGCGGAGCCGTCGCCGTCAACTCGACGCCCGGATAAGCCGCCGCGGCCGCGGACGAGCAGGGCCGGCAAGTCCCTTTGCAGATGAATCCCCATCACGAGGAAATACGGGGCCACGATGATCCGCCGGGCGCCGCGCCTCGTAGAGCGACTTCACGGCCGTCTCGAGAGTCGGCTCGGCTAGCTCCAAGAAGGCGTGTTGGTAGATCTCAAAGCCGCCTTTCCGCGCCGCCAAACCGGCCACGCGCGCGACTGCCTCGTTCGCTTCAGGGATACGCGAGCCGTGGGCGAAGACGATAAGACCTTCCACGCCCCCAGTTTAGCGACCGGCCTACTCTGTTTCCTTGCCTTGAGCCAGAGCCTCCGGGTTCGTGAGCTGGACGAATTCGGGCATCTCGCGCATGGCGGTGAAGGCGTCGTCGTCCCAGGCCTTGCGCGGGCTGCCGAAACCCTCCTCGAGCGAGCGACGGAGATAGAGCAGTGCTTTATCGTACATCTCGACGTCCGCGAAGGCCCGCGCCAGGAAGTAGTGGTACTTGGCGCGGTCCTCCACCGAGCGCTCCTGCAACAGAGTGCCCCCCTCGCCCCGCGTATCAAAGACGTTCGGGTCGATTTGCAACGCGGCCAGGTAAGCTTCGGTGGCCTGCTTGTATTTCCGGCGGGCGAAATAGGCCGTCCCCAGGTTGCTGTAGATGGATGCTGCGTTAGGGGTCAGCTTGAGGGCCTTTTGGTAGGTCTTTTGGGCCTTCTTGTAGTGCTGCTCGGCGTAGTAGACGGTACCGAGGTTGTTGATCGCCTGTGCGTATTTCTGATCGAGCTCCGAGGCGCGCTCGTAGTTCTTTTTCGCTTCCCCGAAGTTCATCTGGTGGTGAAACGAGATGCCGATCTTGTTGTAGAGGCGGGCGCTACGGGGTTGTTCGTCGAGCGCCAGCCGATACTCGTCCACCGCTTCCCGATACATCTTGCGCGCGACGTAGATGTCCCCGCGCTTCTCATGCGTGAGTTGCTGATCCGCCGGAGACGGCTCGTTCAGCTTGCTGGTTGAATCGATCAGTTGCGGGAAAAACAGGAATAACGCCAAAGCTGTCGGCAGCATACGGCCCCCTCTGGAGCGCCCCGCCGACATCGCTCAGGCGACGATCAGTGACGAGCGCGAGCGAGCCTGGGGGCGCCGCACTCGAATCTAGTTCAATATCACTGTACTCCTCGGCGGGGAGTTTGAAAAGACAGGGCGAAGCCTCAAAACCGCCGCCCGGTCACCCTATTCCTTGAAGATGCCGAGGACCCGCCCGAAAAAGCCGCTCTTCTTCTTTTTCTTCTCTTCGACGCTCGGCGACGGTTTCGTCGAGGGGACCGCTACCGTCACCGGCGCGACAGCGGCGGCCGGTCCGGCGGAAGAGATCCTGGGAGCGGCGTCGAGGGTCCCCTCGGCGGGCTGATCGGTCTTGGTCTCTTCGCCGCTGTCCCAGCCCGCGACATTGGTCGTCAGCATCATCCGGCCGCCGCTGCCGTGGAAGCGGCAGAAGGTGGTCGGCTGCGAGCCGGCGATGAAGACCTCTTTTTCGCGGTTAGGGCAGGCATAGGTGGCCAACTCGTGGGTGTCCGGGTCGATCTCGACCGTGACGACGCCCTCGGGCGGCTCGAATTCAGCAGGATGGCGATAGGCGCGAAGCTCGTGCGCCTTCTTCATGAACGTCGCCCAGATGGGCAGCGCCGAGTGCGCGCCCTCGAGGGACAAGTCCGTGTTGTCGTCAAAGCCGACCCACACCACGCAGAGCAGGTTGTTCGTGAAGCCCGCGAACCAGCCGTCGTCGTCGGTGCCGGTCTTGCCGGCGGCCGGCTCCTCGAACTTATACGTGTAGCGGGCGCGGACGGCCGTGCCGCGCTTCAGCACGTCCTCGAGCATATTGGTGACGATGTACGCCACGCGTGGGTCCATCACCTCCACGTCTTCGGGCTTGTTCTGCTGCAGGACCCGGCCCTCGGGATCGCGCACCTCGCGCACGAAGTAGGGCTTCTTCATCACGCCGCCGTTGACGAAGGTCGTGTACGCGCCGGCGATCTGCAGCGGCGTCGCCTCATAAGCGCCCAGGGCGAGCGCCGGCGTCGGTTGCAGGTCGTCGCCGATCCCGGCCCTTTTAGCCATGTCGGCCACGCGGTCGTATCCCACCATCTGGGCCACTTTGACCGTTGCGATGTTGATCGATCTGCGCAAGGCGTAGCGGAAGCTAATCAAGCCGTAGATCGAGTTGCCGTGGTTCGACGGCTCGTAGGGCTTTTGGTCGTACCAGAAGGTCGTCGGCACGTCGTCGACCACGGACGCCGGGGTGTAGACCGCACCGGGCGTGTAGAGAGTGGGAACCGTCTTGCCCTCTTGTTCCTCGAAGCGTTCCGGATAGAGCTCGGCCAGCCGCATGCGCTCCTCGTCGAGGGCCGTATCGACGGCCGCGGCGTAAACGAAGGGCTTGAAGACCGAACCGGGCTGGCGCTTGGCCAGCACGCGATTGAGCTGGCTTTCGCCGTAGCTGCGTCCGCCGACAATGGCCTTGACTTCGCCCGTCTTGGGGTCGAGAGCCACGAGCGCGGCCTGCGCCTGCGGCGGCTCCTTGCCCTTCCAGCGGCGCTGCGCGGCGACCAGCTTGTCGACCTCTTCCATGCCGACGCGCACCGCCTCGACGGCCGCTTCTTGCAGTTGGCGGTCGAGAGTCGTGTAGACCCAGTAGTCGGACGTAATCAGCTCTTCGGAGTCGAAGTGCTCCTTCAGGTGGGCGTTGACCAGGTCCACGTAGTACGGCGCTTCGGTCGACTCGATGTGGCCGCGCGCCATGTCGAGGTCGGCCTGGTCCGCTTCTTGAAATTGCGCCTCGGTGATATCGCCTTCGCGCTCCATCGCGCGCAGCACCTGCTGGCGGCGGTTCTTGGCGCGCTCCGGATGGCGGTAGGGGTTCAGGTAGCTGGGGCCTTGCGGCAGCCCGGCCAGCAGAGCGGCTTCGGGGAGCGTGACGTCGCGCAGGTCCTTGTTGAAATACGCGCGGGCGGCTTCGCCCATGCCCATCACGTTGAAGCTGCCCGACCGCCCCATGAAGATTTGATTGGCGTAGTACTCGAAGATCTGTTTCTTGCTGAGCCGCATTTCGAGTTGGATGGCGATCAGCGCTTCGGCCATCTTGCGCGAATAGGTTTGCTCGGGCGTCAGGAAGAAGTTGCGCGCCAACTGCTGCGTCAAGGTGGAGGTGCCTCGCGGCTGCTCGCCATTGACCAGGCCGTCGACCGCCGCTTTGGTCAGTCGGATCGGGTCGACGCCCCAGTGCGAAAAGAACCGGTGGTCCTCGATCGCCAGCACCGCGTCGACCATGACCTTCGGGTAGTCGTCGAAGCGAAAGATGCGCCGCTTGGAGCGGTCGTCGTCGAAAAGATGCGTCACCAGCACCGGCTCGAGCTCATACGCGTTCTGCGGGTTGCTGTCGTTGAGCGAGACGATGCGGCTGACCTTGCCGCCGTTGAAGTAGAGAACGGCCGGCTCTTGCGCGAAGTACGAAAGAGCCCCGGGGTAGACCTCGACGGCGTTGTCTTTGACTTGGAACGATCCGATCTGGTTGTGGCGCGAGTCGCTGTAGCCGGCTTCCCGCAGGCGCGCCAGCAACTCCTCGGGGGTCATCTCGTCCCCCACAAAAACGGGGTCGGGCGCGGCCAAAACTTTCGAAGCGCGGTTGAAGGGACCGCCGGCGAGCTTCGCGTCGACGATCCGCGAGTAGCGCCACCAGACTTGATTGAACGCCGCAATGCCCGCGACGGCGCCGATGAGCAATACGCCCAGCACGACCTTGCCGGCCGGGGTGGTCATTGCGCTGACGAGCCGCGACAGCAGGCTCCCGCCTTTTCCTTTGCCGCGTCGTCTTGAGACTTTCTTTAGCGCCATAACAAAAGAGCCGGCATTCGGTTTCGACGGGCCGAATCGTTAACTGTTTGGACGCGCCGGCCGGCGAGGGGCGTTCCCTAGGCCTTTCAGCGGCCTAGAGCTGCGCAGAGGCGCGCCACGACGTCTGCAAGTTTAGCATCGGAGGATTCCCGGGTCGAACGCACGACGATCTCAACCGTACCCTCGTCGATCTTCTTGCCGACGACGACGCGATAGGGAATTCCCACCAGATCAGCGTCGTTGAACTTGACGCCGGCACGCTCTTGGCGATCGTCCAGCACGACGTCGATGCCGGCCGCGAGGCAGTCCGCGTAAATCCGTTCCGCGGCCGCCGCTTGCTGCTCGTTTTTCACGTTGATCGGAGTGACAACGACTTCGAACGGCGCGATGGCCGCCGGAAGCGCCATGCCCGCCTCGTCGTGGCGCTGCTCGATGGCGGCTGTCAGGATGCGTTCGAGGCCGATCCCGTACGAGCCCATGATGGGGGTCGCTTCCTTGCCGTTTTCGTCGAGCACGCGCAGCCCCATTGACTCCGAGTACTTGTACCCCAGTTGGAAGATGTGGCCGACCTCGATGCACTTGCGCCGGCGCACCGGCTCGCCCGACTCGATGTCGAGATCGCCGTCTTCAACCTCGCGAATATCGGCGAAGCGGGCTTCGAAATCGCGCCCGGGCGTAACGTTGGCGAGGTGGTAGCCGCTCTTGTTGGCTCCGGCGATGAGGTTGCGGCGTCCCTGGAGCGCATTGTCGGCTACGATCTCGAGGCCTTTGGCCCCGACCGGCCCCAGCGACCCGGCGGCGGCGCCGAGCCATTTCTCGATTTCTTCCGGATGGGCGGGTCGCAGGTCGGCCGCTTGCAATTCCGCCCGAAGCTTGGTTTCGTTGAGCGCGTGGTCGCCGCGCAACAGGGCTATCACCGGCTTTTCGTCGGCGACCATCACGAGGCTCTTGATGTGAGACGTCGCCGGCCGGCCGTCGAATTCCGACACTTCCTCGATGGTCTTTTTGCCCGGCGTGTGGAACTCTTCCGGGGCCGCCTCGCCTGCGGGATCGGGCTCGGCCGGCGGCTTTGCGCGGGCGACCGCTTTTTCCAGGTTCGCGCGGTAGCCCGACGCCGCGCATTCCACAACGATGTCCTCGCCCGCATCGGACGCTACGGCGAACTCGTGCGAAACCTTGCCTCCCATGGCGCCGGAGTGCGCGTCGATCGCCATGTACTCCAGGCCGCAGCGGGTGAAGATCTTGCAGTACGTCTGGTAGTGCTTGTCGTAGCTGCGCTGCAGGCCCTCGGCGTCGATGTCGAACGAGTAGGAGTCCTTCATCGTGAAGCGCCGCACGCGCATCAGCCCCGACTTCGGCCGCGGCTCGTCACGGAACTTCGCCTGGATTTGGTACCAGATTTGCGGCAGTTGCTTGTAGGAGCGCAGCTCGCCGCGCGCCAGCCAAGTCATCACCTCTTCCTCGGTCATCCCGAGGCAGAGGTCGCGGCCCCAGCGGTCCTTGAGCCGGAACATGTCCTGCCCGATCGCATCCCAGCGCCCGCTCTCTTGCCACACCTCGGCGGGGTGCAGCTCCGGCGCATAGACTTCTTGCGCCCCCATGGCGTCCATCTCCTCGCGAATGATCCGCTCGATCTTGTTGAGCGAACGCTTGGCGAGAAACAGGTAGCAATAAAGACCTGCGGAGAGCTGGCGCACGTAGCCGGCTCGCAGCAGTAATTGATGGCTTACGACTTCGGCCTCGGCGGGGATTTCGCGCAAGGTCGGGATAAACAGACGGCTCCAACGCATGGTTTTTTGGACAGGGGACGAGTCAGGCGGGGATGGCTCGTAAATTGTTGATTTTAGCATGCTAGAATCGGGCTCAAGCGTCGCCGCGGGCGCTGTCGGGGCGGCAATCCCCGGGGGAACTCGAGCGGCGGCGGTTTCCCGTTTTGGCGCAGTCTCCCGCACCGGCCGTTCCCAGCGCGGCCGCTCCCGCCGCCGAGCGGGGCGGCAAGCTCACGGTTGGCATCGACATTCGTCGAGCGGGCCCTTTCGGCGTCGGCACTTATACGAAAAACCTAGTGCAGTCGCTGCTGCGCGTGGCGCCCGAAAACGAATACGTCCTGATCGGCCGCCGGGAGCATCTCGAGCAGCTCGGCCCGCTCAGCGGGAACGTACGGCTCGAAGTCTACGAGCGGCGCTACAACGCTCGCTGGAGCCATCTCGAGTACGGCTTGGTGGTGTACCGCCTGGGCGTGGACGTTTTCCACATGCCCCATCGCTGGGTGCCCTTGACGACTCCGTCGCCTTATGTCGCGACGTTGCACGACTTGAACAACATCCTGTACCCGGACGAGGACGCCAGCCGCTACATGCAGCGTATTCGCTTGGCGACCTTGGGCCGCGGCTTGCGCCGGGCGGAGCGCGTCATCGCCGTCTCGGAGGCGACCAAGAAGGACGCAGTCAAACGCCTGGCGGTCCCCGAGGAGAAGATCCGCGTGGTCTACGACGCGGTCGACGAGCAAGTTTCGCAGCCGGTGAAGGAGCAAGAGCGCCGCACGACGCTCGAGCGCTACTCGATCACTGACCCGTTCATCCTGTACGCCGGCCGCATCCAAATCCACAAGAACGTGCCGCGGCTGATCGAGGCTTTCGCCGTCGTCAAATCGAAGCTCGAGAATCACTGGAAGTTCCACAACCTGCGGCTGATCATCATCGGCGACGACATCAGCGCCTTCCCGAATGTGCGCCACACCGTGATGCGCACCCGTATGCAGGATTCGGTGCGCTTCCTGGGCTTCGTGCCGATCGAGACGCTACGCGTGTTCTACGCCTGCGCGACGGCGTTTCTGTTCCCGTCGCTTTATGAGGGGTTCGGCCTGCCGCCGCTCGAGGCGATGGCTCACGGCACGCCCGTGGTCACGTCGAACGAGTCCTCCCTGCCCGAGGCAGTCGGCCAAGCGGCGATCCTGGTCAATCCGGAGAACGTTTTCGACATCGCGCGCGGCCTCGAGCAGGTGCTGGTCGACGACGATCGCCGCGCCGAGCTGCGCCGCCGCGGTTTCGAGCAGTTGCGCAAGTTCAGTTGGGACGAATCGGCGAAGAAGGTCGTCGAGATCTACCACGAAGCGGCTCGTGTGCGCCGCTAGTCGCGCTTGGGTTCCTTGAGGTGAAAATGCAGCCTCGAGGGATTGATCGCGAGAGACGCGGCGAAGCCTCCGCTCACTGGCGCGACATCCCACGTAAATCGCCGCGGGGTGAAAGGGTCGCGACGCCGGGTGACCGTTCTGCCGACGATATAGCCCAGCGTGGCGCCGGCGACCACGTCGGTCAGGTGGTGCGCGTTCTCTTGCAGGCGGCTAAAGCCCACGTAGCCCGCGGCGATGTAGGACGGCAACCCCGCCTTGAACCCGTAAGTTCGTGAGACGACAGTCGCCCACATAAACGACGTCGAAGTGTGTCCCGACGGGAACGAGAAATAGTTTGAGCCGTTGGGCCGTTCGCGACCGACGATTTTCTTGAGCGATCCGGTAAGGGCGGCGTCGATTACGACGCCCTGAGCCAGCGAGTAGGTGAATGACTGGAAGCGTTTGTCGTCGGAGTGGCGGCCCACGATGAATAAGGTCCCGACGATCGGAGCGACAAGGGCTTCGTTGCCGATGAATTCGCCGGGCTCGGTAGCGCGCTCGATACTGTCGGGGTGGCCGAGAAAGTAGCCCTCGATGTTCTGCTCGGGAATCACCGCAACGCCGGTCGCCGCGGCGCCGATCACGAACGGCTTCAGGTTATCGGTTGAAATCAGCCCTTTGAAATTTCTCAAGAGCTCTTTGGGGAAGGCCTTGGCGCTCGGCGTATCGGATGGCTCGGTCCGAGCCAATGCGTCGGACGGATCGGTCTGAGCCGGCGCATAGGCCGTAAGCGTGAAAAACGAAATCGCAACCGCGAAGAACGAAGACGCGAATACTTTCACCAAGTAGCCTCGATCCAACGAATGCCTGCCGCAGCCGATTCCAACTTTGCCGTTACAGCTCTTTGACGCGCACGTTGCGGAACCATACCGGCGAGCCGTGATGCTGCAGCACGATGTTGCCGGGGCCTTTTTGTCCGTAACCGGGAACCTTGCGGAATTTCGTTTTCTCCACCTTGTCGAGCAGTTCCTTCGAACCAAGCTCATATTCGAGCAGCTTCTTGCCGTTGAGCCAGTGCTCGACATGCATGCCGTCGACGACGACTCGCGCGGAGTTCCACTCGCCCGGAGGATTCATCCTCTTCTCGCCCGGAGGAACGAGCAGGTAGAGGGCGCCGGTGCTCTCGGCTTCCCAGCCCGGCTGGCGCTTGAGGGCCGCGTCGTCGTGGATCTGGAACTCGTAACCCACCGCCGCGACCGCCTGATCAGCCTTGTACGCTGCGGTCTGGTCCGGCGTCCAGTGCGGGCTCAGCCACTCCTGCTGCACCAGATACTTCACGCCGCTGTTGCCGCCGGGCGAGATCTTGTAGTCGAACGCCAGCTCGAAATTGTCGAACTTCTCCTCACTGACGATGTCGCGGCCGTGCGGCGTGTCGAGGGTGCGCAATGCGCCGCGCTCGACCTTCCAACTGCCCGAGGGGAAGGGAGTGCCTTTCAGTCCGGTCCAGCCCCGCACGGTCGAGCCGTCGAAAAGCAGCCGCCAGCCGGCCGCCGCCTCCTGGTCGGTCAAGCGATTCACTTCGTAATCGCTGACGTCGGCGGCGAAGACAATTCCGATCAATGCGAGCGGCAGGGAGAGCAGGGCGATTCGCTTCAGCACAACATCCGTCATATTAGCGCCAAGCCGAATCATGCGCTTTTGCCCATGATGGAGCGCTCTCGTGACGCCGACTCGCCGCCAATTGTTTCAAGCCGGAGCGGCCGGGCTGCCGGCGGCGTGCGCGACGCTGCGGCCGCGAAGCCGAATGCGCTGTTTTTGATCGTCGAAGAAATGAACCACTACGACTTCTTGAAGGCGCATGCGGGACCCGGCGAAATCGATTCCCGCCAAATGGGCGCCGTCGCTGCGAGGCACGTTGGGCTGAGGTCGTAGTATGATGACCGGCCATGCGACGCTCCCTTCCCCTGCTGTTCCTGCTTCTCGCGGGTTCGCTCACGGCTCTCGCCGCCGACGCGAAAGACGAGATCCTCGCGGCTGAAAAAAATTGGGCCAAAGCCGTAGTGGCTCTGGACTTCGCCGAGCTCGACAAGATCTACCATCCCGACCTGATCTACGCCCATTCGACCGGGATTATCCAAACCAAGGCCGAATACATGGCCAAGCTCAAGAGCGGCGACCAGAAGTACACCGACATCATTCACCACAAGACCGAGGTCCGCACCTTCGGCGACGCGGCGGTGGCGCACTCGATCGTCACCATGAAAGGCTCGACCAAAGGCGTGCCTTTTGACAACCGCCTGATGTTGCTCCACACCTGGATCAAAGACGGCGGCCGCTGGCGGATCGCGGCCCACCAGACGACCGAGCTCCCGAAATAGCCGCGCCGGGCTACCAGAAAATCAAGTAGAGCGCGACCGTGCAGGCGATCACGGCGGCGCCGAGCGTCTTCACCAGCGGCGAGGGCGTGAGGTCGAAGTTCTCCTGCACCGGCATCGTCTTGGGCGTGTTCAGCGGGTTGAGCGCCGTCATCACGCCCATCACAACCAGCACGACCGCGAGCGAAATGGCCATGCGATTCAGGAAGGCGATCGACGAGAACTGCCACTGCAATAGGCCGTAGACGAGCGGACAGATCAGCAGGCCGGCTACGCCCGACATCGCCGGGGCCGTGCGCACCAGCAAGCCGAACAAAAAGACCCCCAGGATGCCCGGCGAGACGTAGCCCTGAAATTCCTGGATGTAAGTGAAGATGCCGCCGAACGCCGGCGATCCCAGAAACGGCGCGATCAAGCAGACGAGCAGCACGAATACGACCGTCGCAACGCGCCCGATATTCACGATCGCCTTGGGCGACACCTGCGGATTGATGTGGCGCTTGTAAAGGTCGACGGTGAGGATCGTCGAAACGGAATTGAGCATCGAGGCGAGCGAGCTGATCACGGCTCCCGCCAGCGCGGCCAAGATGAACCCGCGCAGCCCCGGATGCACCAGGTTGCGGATCAGCAGCGGGTAGGCGGCGTCGGTCGTCGCTCCGGGCGCCGTCAACTCCGCCGCATAGAGTTGATACGCAATGATGCCCGGGAACACGGCGATGAATGGGATGATCAACTTCAAGCCGGCGGCGAACAGGATGCCCAACTGGCCCTGTTTGAGGCTCTTGGCGGCCAGGGCGCGCTGCATGATGAACTGATTGAGCCCCCAGTAGTAGAAGTTGGGGATCCAGATGCCGATGATCATCGATGTCCAGGGCAGCGTGGGGTGATCCGCCGGCAAGATAGTGTGCAGCTTGTCGGCGTTGGCGGCGAAAAACGAGCCCCAGCCTCCGACCGCGTTGATCCCCAGCACGAGCGTGACGAGGCCGCCCAGGATCAGCGCCGAGCCCTGGAACAAATCGGCCCAAGCGACCGCCTTCAGGCCGCCCCATGTGGCATAGAGGGCGGCGATGCCGCCGATCATCCACACGGAAGTGTTCATGTTCATGTCGAAGACGGTTGCGAGCGCCAGCGCGCCGCTGTAGACGACCGACGCGATACTGACTCCGACATACATCACCACCAAGTAGAACGCCATGATGGCCCGCGCCCCGGCGTTGTAGCGATATTCCAGGTACTCGGGGATCGTGTAGATACCCGCCCGCAAGAAACGCGGCAGGAACACCAACGCCACGATCACGAGCGTGATGGCGGCGATCCATTCGTAGCTGCCGACCGCGAGCCCCATGTCGCCGGCGGCTTGTCCCGCCTGGCCCACGAACTGCTCGGTCGAGATATTGGCCGCGATCAGGGAAAGACCGATCAGCGGCCAAACCAGGCCGCGGCTGGCCAGGAAGAAATCCTCGCCCGAGCTCTCATTCCGGCTTTTGTAAAGCGCGGTGCCGACGGTGATGACAAAGAAAGCTGTGAATGAAAGGATGTCGATCCAGGCGAGTTCCATGTTTTTCCAAGCCGGCCCTCGGCAGCTTACAACAATCAGCGCCCAAGCCGTCGCCGCCGTCCCTCGGCGCCCGCGCGTCCGGCAATGGCGTACAATCCGGGGTTTATCCGATGAGCATCAAAGCCGACAAGTGGATTCGCCGGATGGCGCTCGATCACGGCATGATCGACCCATTCGAGCAGCGCCAGGTGCGCAACGTCGAAGAGTCGAAGAAAGTCATCTCCTACGGGCTGTCGAGCTACGGCTACGACGTGCGCTGCTCGGACGAATTCAAGATCTTCACGAATATCAACTCGACGACCGTCGACCCCAAGAACTTCGACAACCGCAGCCTGGTCGACTTCAAGGGCCCGGAGTGCATCATCCCGCCCAACTCGTTCGCGCTGACCCGCACGGTGGAGTACTTCCGCATTCCCCGCAACGTGCTCACGGTTTGCCTGGGCAAGTCGACTTATGCGCGCTGCGGCATCATCGTCAATGTCACGCCGCTCGAGCCGGAGTGGGAGGGCCATGTGACGCTCGAGCTGTCGAACACGACGCCGCTGCCAGCGAGGATTTACGCCAACGAGGGCGTCGCTCAGTTCCTGTTCTTCGAGTCGGATGAAGAGTGCGAAGTTTCGTACAAGGACCGCGCCGGCAAGTATCAGGGCCAGCGCGGCGTGACGCTGCCCAAACCCTAGCCGCACGGCCGCGGTTTGCGCGATCGCTCGTGCTACGATACGCCTTTCCGAAGCGGCATTTATGAAGCGCGCCAGCGACATTCTGGCCGACGTCTACCGGCAAGGAGGCGACGGGCGCGACGCGGATCGCGAGTTGGTTTTCTCGTATTGGCGGGAGGCCGCCGGAGAGCTTTTGGCTCGCGTGAGTCGTCCTGTTTACCTGGCCGGCAAGATGTTGATCGTCGAGGCGGACTCCCCGGAGTGGGCGGACGGCCTCGGATCGGTCGCACCGCAAATCCAGGTTCGGCTGAACGCCGCGGTCGGCAGGCGCGTCGTCGAGAAGCTCACGTTTCGCATTGCGCGCGTCCCCAAGCGGGGGCCGATGCGCGCCCAAACGTCCGACCCGGCGCTGGACGGGCCAGACGCTGCGGACGGCATCCGCGATCCGCAGCGGCGGCGGCTTTACTTGGCCTCCAAGCGCGCCTCGGGCGAGTGATTCGCTCCACCGGCCTCGAGCAATTATCACTGTGAAGACGACTGAAAAAGAAGTCCGCTACATCGCCGACCTCGCGCATTTGAACCTGGCCGACGACGAGGTCAAGGCCTACCAGAAGGACCTGGAAGAGATTCTGCATTACGTCGACAAGCTCGACGAGCTCGACACGTCGCAGGTCGAGCCGATGGCGCAGATCTTGTTCGAGGGCGCCGAAACCGTCACGCTGCGTGAAGACGAGCCCGAGCCGAGCATGGACCGCGATAAGGCCCTGGCCAACGCTCCTCTTCAGGGCGCCGGGCAATTCAAGGTCCCCAGCATCATCGAACGCTGACGGAACGCTCAACGATGCCGCTCGAAGATTACAAGTCGCTCACCGTCGACGCCATCCATCAAGGGCTGCGGGACAAGGCAGTTCTCGGCCGCCGAGCTGGCCGCCGAGGCGCTGCGGTTCTCGGAGAAGGAAAACCGGGAGTACGGGGCCTTCTTGCAGTTCTCGCCCGACAAGGCGATGAAGGCGGCCGAGGCGGTCGACGCCAAAATCGCCGCGGGCGAGGAGCTGGGCGCTCTCGCCGGCGTGCCCGTCGCGGTCAAAGACGTGATCATGACCGAGGGCCTGCGGACCACTTGCGCCTCGAAGATTCTCGAAGATTTTGTCGCGCCCTACAGCGCGACAGCCGTCGAGCGGATCGAGCAGGCCGGCGCGGTGATCATCGGCAAGGCGAACTGCGACGAGTTCGCGATGGGCTCGTCGAACGAGAACTCGGCGTTCTACCCGGTGAAGAACCCCGCCGCGCCGGACCGCGTGCCCGGAGGATCGTCGGGCGGCTCGGCGGCGGCGGTCGCCGCCGGGATGACGCCGCTGGCCTTAGGCTCGGACACCGGCGGCTCGATCCGCCAGCCGGCCTCGTTTTGCGGCGTCGTCGGCGTGCTGCCCACCTATGGGCGCGTCTCGCGCTACGGCCTGGTCGCGTTTGCCAGCTCGCTCGACCATGTCGGGCCGTTTTCGAAGAACGTCAAGGACTCGGCGCGCCTGCTCGGCGTCATGGCCGGCCGCGACCGGCGCGATTCGACCTCCGCCGCGGCGCCGGTCCCCGACTATGTCGCCGCCCTCGACGGGAACGTAAAGGGCCTCAAGATCGGCGTACCCAAGGAGTACTTCTCCGGCGGGCTGGACGCCGAGGTCGGCAAGCGCATCGAAGAGGGCATCGCGACGCTCGAAAAGCTCGGCTGCGAGCGCGTCGAGATCAGCCTGCCGCACACCGAGTACGCCGTGGCCACCTACTACCTGATCTGTACGGCCGAGGCCAGCGCCAACCTCGCGCGCTACGACGGCGTGCGCTACACGCGCCGCGCTCCCGCCGACTCGCTGAGCGAGATGTACCGCAAAACGCGGCACGAAGGCTTCGGCAAGGAAGTCACCCGCCGCATCATCCTGGGCACCTACGTGTTGAGCGCGGGCTACTACGACGCCTACTACCGCAAGGCGCAGCGGGTCCGACGGCTGATCTACGAAGACTTTGCGAAAGCCTACGAGCAAGTCGACGCGATCGTCACGCCGGTTTCGCCGACGCCGGCCTTCAAGCTCGGCTCCAAGACCGCCGACCCGCTCGAGATGTACTTGTCCGACATTTACACGATCACAGCGAGTCTGGCGGGCAACTGCGGCCTCAGCGTGCCGTGCGGCGCAACATCCGAGGGGCTGCCGGTGGGCATGCAGATCCTGTGCAAGCATTTCGCCGAGGAGCAAATGTTCCGTCTGGCCGACGCCTTCGAGCGGACGAGCGCCTAGAGGTGCGGCGGCGATTTCGTCCGCCGGAAAGCCTCGACGAATTCCCGCCTAAACGCGTATCCTAAGCCTCGCCATGCGCCTCACAATCCTCTTCATCCTCGTCTCGGCTCTGCCCGCCGTCGCCGCCGAGCGTCAAGTCGACCCGACGTTCCTCCATCGCCGGGTGGATGATGTCGCCGTCGTCAAAAGCGACCTCACGACGCAGAGTTGCCGCTACAAGCCGCTGTTCGGCGCGGGCGACGAGGCCGCCGGACTTCCCAAAGGGGTCAAGCGCTTCGGCGTGATGGTCGTCGAACCGGGCGGCAAGTCGGCGGAAGTCGACTACGACGCAGAAGAGCAGATCTACTACGTGCTCGACGGCAAGGGCGCCGCCTCCTACCGCGGCGAACTCGCCCCGATCCGCAAGGGCGACTTCATGTACTTCGCCCCAGGGACCGCGCATGGCGCCGTCAACGACTCCGGCGCGCCGCTGCGCATCGCTGTCATGGGGTACGTAGTCGACAAGGACAAGCATTACGCCCAACCCGTCAAGCTGCCCCTCGCCAATGAAGCGGAGGCCAAAAAGCAGGTCGTCGGCAATCATCCGGCGTCGACGCTCTACGAGTTGCTGCTGGGCGACACGACCAGCCAGCGTGACCTGTTGTCGGTCGCGGACCGCGTCACCAGCTTGTTCATCATGGAATTCACGAGCGGCGGCACGAACTTTCCGCATCACCACTTGCGCGACGAGGAGATTTACCTCGTGCTCGAGGGCAAGGGCGAAATGGTCGCCGGCGGCGGGATGGACGGCGTCGAGGGCCGCCACTCGGCGGGCCCCGGCGACGCCTACTACTACCGGCCCAACGCCACGGTGGGTTTTTACAACGACGACTCGCCCGGCGCCAAGACGGCCCGCATCCTGGCGATCCGCTCGCGCTTCCCCGGCCTGGAATGATTTGTCGCCGTTTGTGCGAATTCGGCAACCGGCGGGGCCGCTCAGGCGTCTTCTTGATCGAGATGAAACCGCGGCTCCTGCTCCTCGCCCTGCTTTTGGCGGCGCCCCTGCTCCACGCGGATGAGCTCACCGGCCTGATCGCCTACGGCGACTGCGCGGAGGACGGCAAGACGACCGTCGAGGAGCACGCCAAGTGCGCTAAGGACAAGAACCGCGACTTCCAGGTGCTCGTCTTCGTCAACCGCAAAGACAAGAAGACCTACGAGCTCGTCGATGAGGATCAGGTCGAGCAATTCATCGGCAAGGAAGTGAAGATCGACGGCCGCCTCGAGGACGGCTTCGTGATCATCGACAAGGTCGAGCCCGCCAAGTAGGAACCGCGCCGCCCGGCAAAACGCCGCCGTCAGCTTTCTAGCCCATGGATTCATTCATGGGAGACAGAAGACTTCGCGTCCCAGCCTGTCGGAATTGCTCAGGGAAGCTCACCGGGGACGGTGAGCCGCGATTCCGGCCCACGTCTCGGCGTTCAAGGGGATGCCCTCGGCGCGGTAGCGCCGCTCGGTCTCGAATTCCAGCTCGCCTGGCGAATAGAGGCGTTTGATCCCGTCGGCGCGCCGGCTCTCGCGGACCTCTCGCACGACCTTGTCGACCCGCTTCTTCAGCGCATCGGGATCGCAGAAAAACGCCGGGTTGATCGCCATGAAAAAGTGGCCGTCGACGCCCGGCTTCGGGCCGTTGACCATGTCGCCCGACTCGGTCCCGTAGGCCGCTCCGGAGAGCAAGGTCGACAGCAGGCCGAAGCACATCGCGAGGCCGACGCCCTTATGCTCGCCGATCGGCTGCAGCAGGCCCTTGATCGCCTCGGCGGCGACCGTGGTCGGCGTGCCGTTCGAGTCGAACGCCCAGTTCGGCGGAATCTCCAAGCCCTTCTGCTCGTAAACGCGAATCTTGCCGTGGGACGAGCCGGCGAAGGCGGCATCGTAGACGATCGGCGGCTCGTCGCCGGCCGGAATCGCAACCCCGAGCGGATTGATGCCGACGATCTTGTCGATCCCGCCCCAGGGCGCCATCGTCGGCAGCGCGTTGGTCGCGGCGAGGCCGATCATGTCGGCCTCCAGGGCAAGCTTGACGTAGTAGGCCATCGCGCCGCAGTGGTTGCTGCCGCCGACCGCCGCCATCGCGACACCCGTCTGACGCGCGCGGTCGACGGCCAGGCGCATTGCATACGCCGCGGCGATCTGGCCCATGGCGTTGCAACCGTCGACGACCAAAGCCCCTGCGCGGTCGGAGACGACTTTGGGCCTCCCGCGCGGATCGACGCCCCCGCCGCGGAGCTTGCGCACGTACTCCGGCACGCGCAACACGCCGTGAGAGTGAATGCCGGAGACGTCCGCCGCGACCAGGGTATCCGCCAGCAAGCCCGCGTCTTCAGCGGACATGCCGCACGACTCGAAGATCTCGCGCACGATTGCGAGCAATTCGTCGGCCCCGATGCGCCGCTCCTTTCCAGTCTGAGGGTAGGCGGGCACGCGGCTAGAGCAGGCCCAGATCCTGCAAAAAACTGTCGGCCTTGGCGATGGTGTCGTCGTAGATTTCCGGATCGCGGGTGTAGTTGAAGAAGCCGTGGGCCTTCCCTTCGTAGGGCACGAGCTCGCAGCGATTGCCGGCTTCGCGCATCAGCTTCTGGAAGCGCTGAACGTTCTCGAACGGCACGGTGGTGTCGGCCGTGCCATGGAAGATGATCGTCGGCGGCATCCCGGGTCGCACGTGATGGACCGGCGAAGCCTCGGTCTCGCGGCCTGTGACCTTCTCGGCCCCGTAACCTTTCTCGGTCGTGTCGATGACGGGATTGAACAGCACCAGCGCCTGCGGCATCGCGCTGACGGACAGGTCGTCGGCCGGATCGTCGAGGCCCTCGAGCAATGCGGTCGATGCAGCCACATGCCCTCCGGCTGAGCCTCCGGCGGCGACGATGCGGTCGGGGTCGACGCCCAGGGTCGCCGCGTGGGCGCGCACCCAGCGCATGGCCGACTTACCGTCGGCTATGCACGCGAACGGGTCCGTGCCGTGGCTCTTCTTGGTACGGTACTCGGCGCTGATCGCCAGCATGCCCTGCTCGGCGAAGTGTTTCGCGTGAGGGTAAAACTGACTCGGCGCGCCGCCGACCCAGCCGCCGCCGAAGAAGAACACGATCGCCGGCCTGCTGTCGCTCGCCTGCCATCCGGGCGGGTGAAACACGTGCAGCTCGAGGTCATCCCCCTCGACCTGCTTGTAGACGATCTTCTGGTCCGGATGCGGCATCGGGGGCTCGGCCGCAATCAACGAGCCGGCGGCCGCCAGCAGCCAAACGAGCGGCGTCATCAGTCGGTGCAACTCATCCCCCTTGAATGGTCAGCTTGCGGGCCATCACGTTCCAAAACCAGGACGCCGAACAGCATCAGCATAGCCACCCAAAGCCATTGGACGGCGAGCGCGGCTGCAAGCTCCCCGCCGTTGAGCTTGCCAAGGTAGATCCGCAACGGCGTATAGGCGATGTGCTGAAACGGCAGCCAGGCCATCACGCCCACAAGAACGGGCGGGAACATCGTGAGCGGCACGAGCAGCCCCGAGAGCAGCTCCTGCACGTAGAACTTGGCGCGCAGCAGGCCCAGTATCGACTTCATGCGAATGGCCAGCGCCCCGACAATAAAGTTGAGCGCCCCGGTGAGCAGCACGCTGCCGGCCAGCGAAACGAAGAAAGCGGCGGCGTGCAGCGGGCTCGCCGGGCCGCGCACCGGAAACAGCAAGGCCACAACGGCGGCGGCCGGCGTGGTCAGCAAGAACAGTCGAAACGAGGCCTCGCCGATCGCTCGTCCCATGTACATGACCTGCGCCGGGACGGGCTTGAGAAAGGCTGTCTCGATGGAGCCGTTCTGCACGTCGGTGGCGATGTTTTGGTCGATGTTGTTGAAGTAGACCGAACGGATCACCCATCCCACGGCGACATAGGTGACCATCTCGGGAAAGCTGAAGCCGCTGGCGAACTCAGGGTCGGCGGCGTAAAGCGCGCGCCAGATGTAGTAGTAGACGGTGACGTTGATGACGTAGGTGACGATGCCGGTGTAGTAGCGTAGCCGGAAGGCCAGGATGTTGACGAAGCCGATGCGCGCGTACTCCAGGTAGCAGCGGATCGGTCGCGGCAAAACGGCGGCTGTCATGGCCTTGATCGAGGGCGGCTGCGAAAGGATTGTTAGATTGGAGAATCGAGACTAGCTCATGACTCTCGTCAGAACCCTGTCGGCCGCGTTGGCGTTGATCGCCTCCTCACCAGTCTACGGAACTCAGACCCCGCGGATGAGCTTCGAACAGATCGTCTCCGAGTCCGACGCCATCGCGCATGGAACGGTCGTCAAGACGTGGGTCGGCTGGGACGACGCTCGTCGCGCCATCTGGACGCACTACGAGATCCAAGTCGCCGACACGCTCAAGGGCGCCCCGGCCGCGACTCTGGTCATCAGCGAGCCCGGCGGCGAGCTCGACGGCGTGAGCATGGCGATCGCGGGAACGCCGCACTACCAGGTCGGCGAAGAAGTTGTCGTGTTCGCCTACCCGACGCCGCTCGGCTTGCGCCGCACTTGCGGCTGGGGTCAAGGGCGCTTCGAGGTAGTCGAGCGAAACGGCGAGAAGACTGTCACGCCCGCGCTGATGAAGGCTGAAGTCGTCGAAGCCGCCAAGGGCGCCGCGCCGAGCCGGGCGCTGTCCGCGTTCGGCGGTACGAGCCTGCAGCGATTCGAGGCGTTGGTGCGAGAGGAAGTCGCTCGTCAGGCGCGTTAGGGGAGCTCGCCGCCCCGCCGCTATACTGTGGGTTCCATGAGATTAGGGCCTCTATTCCTGCTGGCTTTGGCCGGGTTGTCGGCGTGCGGCGGTTCAGCGCCGTCGAACACGCGCGCGCAGATTGAAGACGCCATCGATCAACACCTGGCGCGGCGGTCGGATCTCGACATCGATTCGATGAAAGTGACGGTCGGCCAGATCGAGTTCCAGGGCGACGATCGCGCGCGGGCCACCGTGGCGTTCCAGGTGGGCGACAGCCCCGAGTCGTCGATGCAGATGGTCTACGACTTGAAGCGCGACAACGGCGCCTGGGAAGTGCTGCGCAACGAGAACGCCGGGCATGGCGCCGGCCAAGTCGCGCCGCCCGCGACCAATCCCGGCTCGAATCCCAATCTGCCGGCCAACCATCCGCCCGTCGGGGGACAGCAGCAGGCGCAACCGAAGCTGCCGGCCGGACATCCGCCGGTTCAGTAGAGCCGGTTCAGTAGAAATGATGGATCACTCGCGTTCCCGCTTCCTTTTCACACAAGCTCAAAAGACAATTCCCGGCGGCGTCAACTCGCCCGCGCGGGCCTTCAAGTCCGTGGGCGGCGACCCGGTCTTCATCGAGCGGGCGGAAGGCTCGCGCATGTTTGACGTGGACGGCAACGAGTATCTGGACTACGTCGGCTCCTGGGGGCCGATGATCCTGGGCCATCGCCATCCGGCGGTCATTACGGCGCTCGAGGACGCGTTGCGCAGCGGGGCGAGCTTCGGGGCGCCGACCGAGCGCGAGGTCGAGATGGCCGAGCTCATCTGCGAGCTCGTGCCGTCGATCGAGATGGTGCGCCTCGTGAGCTCGGGCACTGAGGCGACGATGAGCGCCATCCGCGTCGCGCGCGGCTACACAGGGCGCGATCTGACGGTCAAGTTCATCGGCAACTACCACGGGCACGTCGATTCGCTGCTCGTCAAAGCCGGCTCGGGTTTGGCGACGCTGGGCATCTCGGACTCCGGCGGCGTGCCTGCCAGCTTCGCGAAAACGACGATTGCGCTGCCCTACAACTCCGTCGAGGCCGTGCAACAGTGCTTCGCGGAAGTGGGCGACAAGATCGCGTCCGTGATCGTCGAACCCGTTGTTGGGAACATGGGCTGCGTGCCGCCGGAGAGCGGCTACCTGGAGGCGCTGCGCAAAATCACGGCGAAGCACGGCGCGGTGTTGATTTTCGACGAGGTGATGACGGGCTTCCGCGTCGACCTCGGCGGGGCTCAGCAGCGTTACGGCGTTACGCCCGACATGACGACGCTTGGCAAGATCATCGGCGGCGGCCTGCCCGTGGGAGCCTACGGCGGCCGGCGCGAGATCATGCAGCAGGTGGCCCCGGTCGGGCCCGTCTACCAGGCCGGAACGCTGTCAGGCAATCCCCTGGCGGTCGCGGCGGGCCTGGCGATGCTACGGACCCTGCAGCGAGAGCCGCAGGTCTACGACAATCTCGAGCGCAAGACGGGGCGTCTCGCCGCAGGCGTGGCGGAAGCCGCGGAGAAGGCCGGCGAGAAGATCACGATCAACCGCGTCGGCTCGATGATCACGTTTTTCTTTACATCCGAACACGTGAAGGATTGGGACGGCGCGGCAGCGAGCGACACGAGCCGTTTCGCCCAATTCTTCCGCGCAATGCTCGAGCGCGGAATCTACTTGCCGTGCTCCCAATTCGAGGCGGCGTTCGTTTCCGCGGCGCTCACCGCCGAAGACATCGACCGCACGATCGAGGCCGCCGGCGCCTCTTTCGCCTCGTTGAGCGCCTGAGGCTTCCGAGCCGCAGCGCTTCAGCGTGCGGACCGTCCGCTTAAGCTGGACGGCTCGGATCCGCCGGCGGATCAGGTTTTACAGCACCTCTCGGACAGGCGCGCTAATGACGTTCTTCGAGCGTCACTTGAGTCACGATTTCCTTGCCGTCTCGCAATACCTTGATCTCCACGGTTTGGCCGACTTGGCTGTCGCGCAAAGCGTAGGTGAAGTCGTAGAGGTTTTGGATGGGCTTGCCGCCGAAGCTGGTCATGATGTCGCCCGCTTGGATGCCGCCCTTGTCGGCGGGCGAGCCCGGGCGAATGTCGGCGAAGCGCACGCCGTTCGGAACCTCGGCGAAGTCGGGGATCGACCCGAAGTACGGGCCGTAACCGCCGCCGCCCCCGCTGGAGGTCGGATCGCCGCCGTGGCCATGAGCCGGTTCGGCTTCGCGGATGAATTCGGGACGGTCTTCCCGCGTGCGCAAGTCGTCGGCGACTGTCGGCGACTAAGTCGAGCAACTCGACGGCGCCTTCGGCGTTGATCTTGTCCCAAGTGTCGGACGGCTTGTGATAGTCGCCGTGAAGCCCCGAGAAGAAGAACAGAATCGGGACGCCCTTGGCGGTGAACGACGTGTGATCACTGGCGCTGTAGCCGCTGCGCGAGGGACTGATTTCGAACGGCGTCGGCTTGGCTGCGTCCTCGACCAGCTTGTCGAAAATCTTGGCGGTCCCGAGGCCGCCGATATAGACCTTGTTCTTGCTGATCCGGCCGATCATGTCCATGTTGAGCATGGCGACGGCTTTATCGAGGGGACGAGTCGGGTTCTCGACCCAGTGCTGCGAGCCGAGCAGACCGATCTCCTCGCCGGCGAAGGCGATGAACAGCGCGCCGCGGCGCTGCTTGGGCTGGTCGGCGAAGCGCCGCGCCAACTCGATGAGGCCGGCCGTGCCGGAGGCGTTGTCGTCGGCGCCGTGGTGCACCTGGCCGATCTTGTCGGGCGCCAGCGAGTTCTCGTCCCCCAACCCGAGGTGGTCGTAGTGCGCCCCGATCACGACGTACTCGTCGGTCTCGCCGGGCAAATAGGCGACCACGTTGTTCACCGTCGCCTGCTGGCGGTCGATGTCGACGGCGATGCTGAGCTTGAAGTTGTCAGCGAGCGCGAAGGACTGCGGCGCCGTCTTGAGGTTGATGTCGCGCTGCAGCAACCGCAGCGACTTGCCGGACCGCCGCAGCCACTTTTCGACCACGTCGTTCTTGGCCTGCACCATCAGGATGCCTGAGTTCTCCGGCCCGGCCACGGAGCCGAATTTGATCAGCTCGTCCCCTCTCGCGTTGTCGCGCCGACCGTTGACGAGCACTACCGCCTTCGCGCCGCTGTTGCGCGCCTTGATGGCTTTGGAGATGAGATTGGCGTGATGCGTCCATTGACGCGGCCCTTGCCCTCCGCCTTCGGTGAAAGTCGGCGGCTCGTAGCGCATCACGATGACGATCTTGTCCTTGACGTCCACCTGCGCATAGTCGTCGTAGCCTTTTTCCTCGGCGCTGATGCCGTAGCCGACAAACACGACCTCGCCGGAGACTTGGCCTGAGCTCGAGAAGTTGACCGGCATGTAGTCTTCCCGCGGCGCGAGCCGGTATTCGTCATTCAGCGTCGTGACGGTGAAGCTGTTGTCGTCGCCCATTTCCGCTCCCGTCGTCACGGTGAAGGGCTGCAGATAGCCGTTTTCACCGGCCGGCTCGAGCCCGTCCTCGCGGAAGTGATCGGCGATGTAGCGGGCCGCCTCATTGAGCTCAGGCATGCCGTCGCCGCGGCCGCGCATCTGGTCGGAGGCGAGATATTTGACGTGGTCGAGATAGCGCTCGGCCGCGGTCGAAAGCTTGGCCGCCGACAGCGGCGCGGAAAGGACGAGCGCAAAGGCGAGGATCGTGCGGACAAGCATAAGGTGAGCCCTTACTTTAGCGATTGGTCCGGCCGCCCGCTCGCCGCGGTGCGGCTAAGCTTCCGTGAGATAGCTCTCGAGCTCACCGACCACGAATGCGACGTTTTCCATCGTGCGCTCGAACAGCTTCTTGGTGACGATCGGAACCTCCTTGGCCTCCCGCCAATATTGCACGGGAAGCCGCACGGAAAAGTCGGACGCGCTGTACCCGAACACCGCCATGACAGTCTGGCGCCACGTTCCGAAGTCAAATTGGCAGCCCAGCTTCGCGCCGTCGTCGCGAGTCTTTTCGAACACGATGAACCCCGTGCCGCCGCGCGCTCCGTTGCGCGCATAACCGAGGGGCTTCAAGCACTTCTCGACCATCCGGCTGCGGGGAATCCCCGTCATACGTGCAAACAGCACGCGGCATTCGACGCCGCCAAGGTGGGCGATGGCGGCAATCGGCCCTTCGCTCGACGCCTTCTCTCGCAGAGCTTGGGCATCGTCAGGGTCGCACTCCGAGTCGCCTAACAGGTCGCTGAGGTCGGTCCCGTCGGGAGGCAAGATTTGCTCCGGCGCGACCCACTGCTTGAACGTAGCCGGGCCGCCGTCGGGCGCCGCGCCGAGCAGAGTTTCCACTTCGATCAGATGACGCTCGAGCCGGTGCGGCAGAGCGTCGCTTTCACACAGCCGGCGCATGCGGTGTTGAATCTCTTCGACGTGCGCGCGGCGCGTGATGATTTGAGCCGGCGCCGACCCGTGAGCGGCCGCCCGGGCCGTCAGTTCGCGGGCCAGGTCGTGCTCGTGAGGCGGGATCGACCCGCTCGCGCCTTCGCGGTAAATGGCGTCGCGGATGCAAGAAATCAGGTACTCCCGTTGCCGTTCGCTGGGCTCGGCCGGGATCGAGCGGTCGGTGAAGGGCGTACCGAACGCGCGCTCGTAGAGCCGGCGCTCGATCTCGAGACGGCGTTCGGCGGATAGGACATCGTAAAGCGGCGTCGAGCTCATCCCGAGCGAATTATTGTCCGTCGCGCGGCGTCCCTACAATAGGGGGATGCTCCGAGACCGCCTGCAGCAGGTCCGCGATCGCATCGCGAACGCAGCGCGGCGCGCCGGGCGTTCGCCGGAGGAAATCACGCTGATCGCGGTTTCGAAAGTGAAGCCCGCGGCGGACATCGTCGCGGCGTACGAGGCGGGTCAGCGCCGCTTCGGCGAGAGCTACGTTCAAGAGTTTCAGACCAAGAAGACGGAATTGGGCGAGCTGCCGGGCGCCGTCTTCCACTTCATCGGCCACCTGCAAAGCAACAAGACGCGGCCCGCCGCCGAGCTCTTCGACGTGATCGAGACGGTCGACAACGTGAAGATCGCCCGGCGGCTGAACGAGCAGACCGAGCGGCCGCTCGAAGTCTTCCTGGAAGTCAAATTGTCGGAAGAGGACGCCAAGCGCGGCATGGACAGCTCCGCGCTGGGCAAGGTCGCGGATTTCGTGCGCGGCAGTGAGAATCTGCGACTGCGCGGGCTGATGACCATGCCGCCCTGGTCGGAAGACGGCGAACAGTCGCGCCCCTACTTCCGCCGGCTGCGCGAGCTCGCCGAACAGCATGGCCTCGAAGGGCTTTCGATGGGCATGAGCAACGATTTCGAGGTCGCGATCGAAGAAGGGGCGACGCACGTTCGCGTAGGGACGGCGATCTTCGGCAAGCGCGTCAAGGTTGAATGAGAGCCCCGGATTGAGGATTGCGCTCGTCTCGCCGCTGCCGCCGGCACGCACCGGCGTCGCCGAATACGCCTCGCGCGTAGCCGCAGGGCTGCGAACTTGGGCTCACGTCGACACCTTCGAATCGGCGGAGCCCGCCCGCCTGTCCGAGTACGACGCGCGGCTGTATCAGATCGGAAACAACGTCTTGCACAGCGGCGCATACGAGGCGGCGCTGGCGGTTCCGGGAATCGTCGAGTTGCATGACGCGGTGCTGCATCATTTCTTGCTCGGGCGGCTCGAACGCGAGCAATACATCGCCGAGCACGTGCTCAACGGCGGCGAGTGGATGCGCGGGCCGGCGGCCGAGCTTTGGGAGCGCCGGGCGCATGCTGCGACGTCGGAAGAGTTTTTTCGACACCCTTTGCTGAGGCGCGTGGTCGATGCGGCGACAGAAGGTGATCGTCCACAATCCCGGCGCGAAGCAAGCGGTACGGACGGCGCGGCCCGATGTCGAAGTGGTCGAGATTCCACACTATGTCGACGCGCCGCCCGAGATCGCGCGGAGTCGCGTCCAACAGCTGCGCCGAGAGCTGGGCGTCGAGGACGGCGAGCTGCTGGTTTCCTGCTTCGGCTACCAGCGGCCGACGAAGCGGTTGCGCTCGGTGCTGGAGGCGAGCGCCCGAGCCGCCGCTGCCGATCAAAGTGATGATCTGCGGCGATTTCGTATCCCGCGACTATGAGGCGTCTTTGGAAGCGCTCATCGATTCGAACGACGTAATCCGCCTGCCTTACGTGAATTCCGAGCGCTTCAGCGAGCTGGCGGCGGCGACGGACGTCTGCGTCAATCTGCGCCGCCCCTCGGCGGCGGAGACCTCAGGCATCGCCATGAAATTGCTGGCGGCGGGGAAGCCTGTCGTCGTCACCGACTCGCTCGAGAATGCGAATTTCCCGGACTCGACGGTCGTGAAGATCGACGCCGGCGAGGCCGAAGTGGAGATGCTGGCGGAGGTGCTGGACCTGCTGGCGGCGCGGCCCGAGTTGCGCGAGGCGATTGGCCAAGCGGCGAGGGATTACGTCGCAGAGCGGCACTCGCTCGAACGGGTAATTGAGCTCTATCGCGACGCTTTGGAACGAAGGGAGACGTCCTGAAACAAAATAGGCGCCCGGAGCATACGCCCCGGGCGCCGCTGCCTCCCGCCTAGAAGATCAGCTTCAAACCGAACTGCATGTTGCGCGGCGTATCGGCGCTGGTGATGCGGCCGAAATTCGCCGTGCCGAAGGTGTTGCCGGCTTGGCCGAACCGCGGCGTGTTGGTGAAGTGGAATGACTCGAAGCGGAACTGCAAGCGGACGCCTTCGGTAATGTCGAAGTCCTTGAGCGCCGAGAAGTCCCAGTTGAAGAAGCTCCGTTGCCGCATCGTATTGCGGCCGAGCGTGCCGATCGTGAAGTCCGCCTGACGCGCGAAGACGTCCGTGACGAAGTCTTCCTCCAATGTGCGCTCGCGGCCGTCGGGATACGGATCGCCCAACGAGTCGGGACGATTGACCACGCCGTGCGTGCCGCTGTTGGCCGGGTTGCCGTTGATGGTCACCGAGTACGGCCGCCCGCTCGACCACGTCATAATGCTGCCGACGCCCCAGCCGCCGAAGATCAGATCGAGAGCCTTGGGCATGTTCGAGCCGAACTTCTGGCCGCGGCCGAGCGGCAGCTCATAAAGCCCGCTCGCCACGAAGCGATGTGGGACGTCTTGGTTGTCGAGCGCGCGCTCCAGGCTGAGATCGCGCAGATCCTGGAAGCCGCAGCCGGAGGTATCACCGGCCGCCGCGTTGCCGCACGTGTCGCCGATGTTCTTCGAGAACGTGTAAGAGCTCAGCAGCGTGAAACCCTGGGCGAAACGCTTCTCGATCTTCGTCACCCACGAATGATAGAAAGCGTTGCCGTCTTGGTTGTAATAGATGACCTGGCCGAGCGGCGAAGTCACGATGTCGGTGCCGGGGATCGCGGCGCTGGCGTAGCGCCGCTTGGCGTTGATGTTGCCGGGCCCCGGAGGCGAGAAGTTGCCGTCGTAGCGTCGCAGCAAGTGCGTGCCGCGCGAACCGGAGTAGCCGGTTTCGAGCAGCCAGTTGCGGCCGAACTCTCGCTGAATGTTGAAATTCCACTGCTGGGCGGCGCTGAGCGAGGGGTCGCGGTTGTAGGACGAGAAAGTCACGCCGGTGGCGTTCTCGAGCTCCAACGAACCCGGCGCCGGACCGTCGCGCAGCAACACGGCGGGCGTCGTCGGGCTCGATGTCAAGCCCACGCCGTAAGCGTTCGGAGGGTTGCCGATCAGATACTGTGCGTCGCCGTAGGGCTCCATGTAGGCGTAGAAGATACCGTACCCGGCGCGGACGACCGTCTTGTCCGAAACCTTGTAGGCGAAGCCGAGTCGCGGCATGAAGTTGTTCTTGTCCGAGCGGTAGCCCGCCCGCTCGTAGCTCGACTCTCCGCTCGAGTAGATGAGCTGCGGATTGTTGGGATCGGTCGTGATGTCGAAGATGCCCATGCGGTTCTTCGTGTCGACCCAGGGCTCGAGGAACTCGTAGCGCATGCCGAGGTTGAGCGTCAGTCGCGGCGTAAGCTTCCAGTCGTCTTGCATGTAGCCGGCCCACAGCGTCTGGCGCAACTGCACCTGAATGCGCGTCTGGTAGGTGTAGGTGTTGGCCATGCCGAGCAGGAAATCCGACATGCCGTCACCGGTGAAGCGGCCATTGTAGTTGTACGTGCCGATTTCGTGGCGGATGTTGAAGATGTTGTTCTGCGAGCGAATCAGGTTGAAGCCGCCCTTGATCGTGTGCTTGCCCGCCGTCCAATTCAGGTCGGTAACGAGTTGACGGTTCTGCGAGTCGCGGTCGACCGGATTGAAAGCGCCGATGCCGACCTGCCGGTAGCCGCTGATGCCCATCGCCGAGAAGCTGCCGGGGATCGAGTTGTTGGCGCCCATGATCCCGTACTTGTCGTTGAGCAGCTCGCCGCCCGTCTGCGCCGGGTTGTCGCGTTTGAACAGCCCGAAGTTCCAGCCGCCGCGGATGGACCACAGCAGGTTGGGCGTGAGGACCTTGTTCCAGCCTGCGCTCGTGTTGTAGCCCTCGATGATCGTGTCGAGGCCGCCGCCGTATGCCGGCGGAGGCAAGGCCAGCACGGCCGGGTTGACCGAGTCGTGCTTCGAGAGCCGCCACATGAACATATCGCTGCTGGTGGGATTCACGTCGATGCGCACGTCCCACTTGTCGATGTCGTTGATCGCGGGCGACTGATTGATGAAGTTCGCGGCGAGGTTGCCGTTTTGCGGGTCGGGATAAAGGCCGATCAGAGTCTGCGCGATCGGGTCTTGGCGGTCCGCCGGGATCGCATTGTTCGGGAACAGCTCGCCCGGTGCTCGGGTCCTTGATGCCGGCATTGAGCTCGCCGAAATCCCCGGTCCGCATCCGCAGGGTCGGGATGGTGCTACGTGATCGTCGAGCTCTCGCGAATCTTGGTGCCTTCGTAGTCCCCGAACCAGAAGATCTTGTTGCGGAAGTCCATCTTCGGCCCCAGCCACAGCGGCCCTCCGACTGAAAAACCATACTGATTGCGCTTGAAAGGCGGCTTGTCGCGGTCGGCCGGATCGAAGAAGTTCTTCGCGTCGAGCTTCTCGTTGCGAAGGAACTCAAATAGCGTTCCGTGCAGCGCGTTCGTGCCGGACTTGGTGGTCACGTTGACGACGCCGCCCATCGCGCGGCCATACTCGGCGGCGTAGGAACTGGTTTGGACCTTGAACTCCTGGATGGCGTCGATGGAGGGCTGCACCATCTCGGAACGCCGCTGGGCGCCGGCAAGCTCGGAGCCGTTGTTGTCGACGCCGTCGAGGATGAAGTTGTTCTGCGTCGTGCGCTGGCCGCCGACGCTGAAGCCCCCAAAACGGCCGCCGACAGGCTGAACCGTGCCGGCGGACAACAAAGCCAATTGGTTGTAATCGCGGCCGTTGAGCGGCATATCGACAATGCGCTTGTTCTCGATGACTTGGCCACGACTGGCGTCGACGGTGTTGAGTTGAACGGCATCCGCCGTGACTTCGATCTGTTCCGACACGGTTCCGATCTCGAGTTGAAAATCGACTTCGGCGCGCTGGTCGACTTCGAGGATGACGCCGGTGCGATTGACGGCGTTGAAACCCTCCGCCTTGACGAGGATGCGGTATTCGCCCGGCGGAAGAAGCGTAACGGAGTAATAGCCCGAGGCGTTGGTTTGAACCTGGCGTTCAGCGCTCGTGGCCTGGTTGACGACGGCGATTGTCGTACCGGGAATGACGGCGTCCGTGCGATCGGTCACACGGCCGCTGAGGGTGGCTGTCTGTGCCAACGACACAGTCGCAAAGCACGACAGCAGCAGCGCCGCAAGGGCGCCGGCCTTGGGAATGCTTGGAATCTTCATAGGTTGTGCTCGCCCGCGTCACCCCGTTCTGCGAAGTAACCCCAGGAGGTTGCGCAGGTCTCCAGCGAAACGTTTAGCACATGGTGCTCCAATCCGCCAAGTTGTTTATATTGTTCCGATTGGTTGAGTCCGTTCAGTCAAGCCGCGCTCCAGTTATTCTGGGCGGCGGATTAACTTACGGAATCCCATATCCGGCGCTGGTTTATGCTGACCCAATGGCCCCTTCGGAGCTGACCGCGATTATGGGAGAGCGCTTTGAGCAAGCGCTCGTTTGGGCGTCGTCGCTGCATCGCGACCAGGCGCGCAAAGGCAGCGGTGCTCCGTATATCGCTCATTTGCTGGCGGTTTGCTCGCTGGTGCTGGAGGCGGGAGGCGACGAAGACGAGGCGATCGCCGCGCTGCTGCACGACGCTGTCGAGGACCAGGGCGGGCGGCCGCTGCTCGATGAGATTCGCCGGCGCTTCGGGGACCGCGTGGCCGAGATCGTCGACGGCTGCACTGACGCTTACGAGATCCCCAAGCCGCCTTGGCGGCGCCGCAAGGAGGATTTCGTTGCCAGCATCGCACATGCGTCGCCTTCAGTTCGCCTTGTCGTGACGGCCGACAAGCTGCACAACGCCATGACGACTCTCGAAGACTTGCGGCGCGAGGGGCCGTCGGCATGGGAACGCCTTCGCGGACGAGAAAATGCGCTGTGGTACCTACCAAGCGATCAGCGCAGCGCTGGCCCACGCCGGAGAGAATCCCCTGACGCCGCGCCTCCAGAGAGTCGTCGCCGAGCTGGCGAATTTCTAGCGGAACAAATCGCGGCGCGGGTTGCGCTGGCGGTTGGGCGTGACGGCGCCGGTCGCTTCCAGAATCAGCGGCGGTTGGCCGCTCCCTTCGACTTCCACGCGCAAGGTGTTCTTGCCGGGCGTCGTCGCCAGCGTCCAGTCGAAGACGAGCAGACCGTAATCGTCGGTGACGGGCTCGGGCGGGGTGACGAAGCCGTCGCCGCTGGCGGTGATCTTGATCGGCAGCTTGCCGTAAGTCAGTGAGTTTTGGTCGGTGACCTGCGCCAGGATGCTGTAGGGCAGCGGCGCCCCGACCGCGCCGGTCTGCAGCCGTTCGCGCGGATCGCCGAACAGAATCTCGAACAGGTACAGTCGCTCCAGCTTGAGCGGACTCGGGTCGGCGAGCACACTGACATGCGAGTAGGCTGTTTCGTACTCGTCTCCGGCCGAGGCGGACAGTTTTTCGACGCCCGCCTGCAATCCTTCAATCGGGAACAGCGCGGCGGTTTCGCCCGCCGGAATGACAACCGAATCCGGCACGCCCGCCACGCCCTCGTCGGCGCTCAGCTTGACCACCAGGTCCTCGGCGACCGGCTCCGGCGTGAACACAGCCGCATCGAGCGTTTTGCCTTGCAGCACGCCGGCGGCGGGCCACGTGGTCATGATGAGCTGACGAACAAGCTCGGTTTGGACTTCGGCCCGGCCGCCGACCTTTTCCGCGAAATACGTCTCGAACTGCGACCGGATGCGGTCCATCTTGGCGATGTTCTCGGGCGTCGGCTGACGGCCTTCCTCGGTGAGCAAGATGAAGCCGACACGGAAGTTATTCTGCGAAATGGTGTTGTCGGGCGTGCGGCGGCCCATCGCGCGCAGGATGTCGCCGATCAAGATGTCTTGCCGGTCGCCGTCGAAGAAGACTCCCGAGAGCGGCTGCCGGCCGGCCGGGAAGGCGGGCGAATAAATGTCGGGGTTCCGGACGAAGAAGGTCGGCGGGACCGATTTCGCGGGCTCGAGGCCCATCAGGTAGAGGTCGAGCGGACTGTAGCGAATCGCCGATTCCACGGTCTCGAAGCGATAGGGGCTGGCGCCGGGTCCGTTGTCGACGATCTTGTTGCCCTCGAGAAACGAGCCTTCCGAGTTGAAGTACCAGTTCCAGTGGGCGAGTTGCCGCCCCAGCAACTCGGCGCTGAGGAAGCCCTGTTGCGGGTCGACGAACAACGCGTTCGCCAGCCAGCGGTGGCCGAACTCGTGCGCCAAGATAGCCAGCGTCGTATTGTTGCCCACGCCCTCGGCGCGGTCGATGCGGTCGGTCGGGTTCTCGGGATACTTGTCGAGCTCGCCCATGTAGATCAGGCCTTGCAGCCTGTCGGGCGAGCCGAACGTACTGCCGAAGTCAAAGATGTTCTGATCGAGATAGCCGATCGGCGCGGGCCCGATGCCTTGGATATAGTTCCGAATGCCGCGGTAAAAGGCGAACGCATCGGTGTTGAACGGAATCTCGTAGTCGTGAAAGATCACGACGACGTCGTAGGCGTCCTGATGCGTCAGGTAGAACTTCTGCGTCAGCAGCGACAAGTCGATGTTGGGCGGCGAGAAGAGCTCGACGAAGGCGGCGGTCAGGGGGTCCGGCTCGGACTCGGGTTCTGAAAAGTCGACGACGCGCGATTGCTGCAGGTCGACGCCCGAAGCGACGCCGATCACCCCGAAGTCGACCGTGATGTCGAGGTAGGCGAATTCGATGCGCCCGTCGGGAAACAGCGAAACCTGGAAGTTCTGCCGCCGCCCGATGCCCTCCTGGGTCCATTCGGGTACATTGATCCAGGTCGCGGTCCATTCTTGGCTCGAAGACGCGATCCGGAGTGCGGCGGCGGCGCGAGTGGGGTCGAGGTCGTAGAAAAAGGGGCAAATGCGCGGCGGTCCGCTGACGGCTCTGACGGCGTCGCGGGCGGTCGACTCGGTATCGCCATCGCCGAAGGTCAAGTTGCCGTCGGAGTTGAGATAGACCGAGTCGTACGCCCGCCCGAAGAACGGAAAGGTGAACGGCAGCCGCAGCAGAGCGCTGTCGTCGTCGCCAAGCGCGAGGAATTCTCCGCTCGCCGCGGCGTCGGCGTCATAGCCGCCTTGCCGCGTCTCGTAGCGATATGCGCGGGCCGCGGCGTCCGTCGGCTCGATCGAAACCGTCTGACCCTCGAGATCGAACAGAAACGCCGGTATGCCGACTCCGTCGCCGTCATCCACAACGGCGATGTCGCCTGCATCAGGTAGCTCGAGAACGTTCGGGCGGGAGCGCTCTTCTCGGGCGGCTTGAACGCGCCGCGATTCGCTTTGCTGACGAACGAGCAGCGAGGTCAGCGGCGCGGAGACATCCGACGGGCCCTGGCTCGCCGCTTGCAGGGCGACGGCCGCCGCGAACACCAGGGCGATCCAGCGCATCCTCGGATTCTAACGCGCGCCGCTCTAGGGTCGAGTCCGATGAAGGCCCTAGTCCTACGCGGTTTCAGCGGCTTTTGTCGATTAATCGAAAGTTAACCCCAGCGAGACCAAAACGAAGCGGCGGCGTTCCTAACATCAGGGGGTCGAATTGTTAGTTGGCCTCTTCGCTTTTGGGGAACACTTCGATCGCAACGTCCGAAGGGCGCAGCGTCGCAGTCGGCGCTGCGCCGACGCTTCCGGAGGGCGATCCCGGCGTGAACCTGCGGCGGCTGGGCGGCGACACGGTGCGGCCCAAGACCATTCGTTTCGCATGCGGAGACCCGACGGGCGGCTCGGAAACGGAGCTGCAGGCTATCATCGCCGCTGTCGCGCCGACGGCCGCGCCCTTCCTTTGCCGAGCGAGTCGGAGAGCTGCGCGCTTCGCTCGCCGACGGCTTCCGAGCGCTATGGCGGCCCGAGGCGCTGCTGTCGTCGAGGCTGTTTGGTTCAGCTCGTTCCGGTACATGGGCCGCAGCTTGCAAACGGGCGCCGAGATGCGCTTCTTCGTTCACGCCGACCGCATCTAGCGAGGCTCCGACAGTCCGCGAGCCCGTACAATGGTGGGCTCATGAAAATCGTCGACATGCGGGTCCATTCGATCGCGATCGCGGACCCGCCCCTGCGCAGCTCATACGGGCTGCACGCGCCTTACGCCTTGCGCAACGTGCTCGAGCTCGAAAGCGAAGACGGCGTCATCGGCATCGCTGAGACCTATGGCGGCGAGGCTCCGGCGCAAGCTCTGCTCGACGTGAAGCCGCGTGTCATCGGCGGAGACGCCTATCGGCTGACCGGCTCGCTGCTCGACTTGGTCGAAGGCGAAGGGGCGGGGCTGGACCGTTCGCACACGATGGCGACGCCGGGCGAGAATCCGCTGGACGCCGGCCCGCGCACGTATTCAGCGATCGAGACGGCTTGCCTCGACCTGATCGGCAAGTCCGTCGGAACGCCGGTTTGCGATTTGCTCGGCACGCGGGTGCGCGACGCCGTCGAGTTTTCGGCCTATCCCTTCTACAAGCACGCCGGCGGGGGCGGCGAGGGCGACGACGCCCGCGAAGACAAGTACGGCGAGTGCCTCGACGCCGAGTCGATCGTGCGCCAGGTCCGCATGATGAAGGACGAGTACGGCTTCAAGGACATCAAGTTCAAGGGCGGCGTGCTCGATCCGGAGATCGAGATGGATACGATCCGCCGGCTGCGGGCGGCCTTCGGCTCGGACACGCCTTGCCGCATCGATCCCAACTCGGCCTGGACGGTGGAGACGTCGATCATGGTCGGCGTCGAGCTCGAGGAAGAACTGAAAGGCGGCGGCTACCTCGAAGACCCGGCGGCGGGCATCGACGGCATGGCCGCCGTACGCAAAGGCCTGCTCGAGCGCGGGATCGATACGCCGTTGGCGTCGAATGTGGCGGTGACGGCGTTCGCGCACATGCCCGAATCGATCAAGCAGGACGCCGTGCAGGTGGTGCTATGCGATCACCATTTCTGGGGCGGCATGCGCCAGGTGCAGCACCTGGGCAAGCTGTGCCAGACGTTCGGCATCGGGCTTTCGATGCACTCGAACTCGCACCTGGGCGTGAGCTTGATGGCCATGGCGCACGTCGCGGCGGCCACGCCGAATCTGACCTACGCCTGCGACACGCATTACCCGTGGCAGTGGTCGGACGAGATCGTGGCCGGCGGGCGCGTGAAGATCGTCGACGGCAAGGTGCGCATTCCGGCCAAGGGCGGGCTGGGCGTCGACCTCGACTACGACCAGCTTGCCCGTCTCAGGGAGCGGTACGAGAAGATCCCGTATCGCAAGCGCGACGACGAAGCGGAGATGCAGAAGCACGTGGATCCAGCGTGGAAGCGCGTGCTGCCGCGCTGGTGAGCCGTGAACCGAACAGGGCAAACCACCTCGATCAGCTCTGACTTTCTAACAAAACCTATTTGACCTATGGATATCACAGACCTAAATCAACGTTGTGCCTATCATTTTCTTTGAGGATCTGAAAGACCCGAAATACCCAGATGGACCGTTCGTAACCCTTGGTACAAAGAACACTCTCTACTTCAGCAGCGAGGCCAGCGATATCCTACGGCGACTGGGTGCCGCCTATATCCGATTTGGAGTGCATTCCGAGCGAGGTACGGCGCTGATCTTCCCTGACCCGAGCCGCGCCAAAGGATCAGTTAAACTAGCTGGCGGCAAGCGAAGCACACGCGGTCCAGGGACCTACCAGGCTGGCGGTATCCGTCGGTTTTTTCAAAGTTACGGCCTCGCGCAGCATGGCAAAAAGCGCATCTTTAGGCTGGACTTCAGCGAGAGACTCAATGCATTCGAGTTTAGGTTCGAAGAGCTTGAACAGCGAAAGAAGCGGCGTCCCGACGACTGGTTCATGGGGGATGGGATAAGCAGTTCCGAGTCTATTTGCTAGGTTCGATAGGTTTCTCGGGTGAAAACGAGCGCATTATTGCGGCACATGCGGAAGCACTCTTGCTACCTCAAGCGGGAGGGGAGCGGTCACGCGATCTGGCATGGTCCCAGCGGCGAGGTTCAAACGGTCCCGCGCCATCAAGAGATCAGCGAACAACTAGCCCGGCGAATCTGTCGGGACTTAGGCATCGCCGACCCGGGTCGTTAGTCTTGACGGTCCGTATCGGGCAGTCGACTACGAGGCGAGCGGGACCTGGATTGTCTCCGTTTCCGCGTCGCTGGGGATGCCGGAAAGGGCGTCCAATCGCCGATCTTCGAGAATCAACTCGATGGCCGCGGCGAGACTTTCCCGGCATTCTTCCTTCGTTCGCCCTTGGCCGTTGGCGCCAGGCACTTCGGGGCAATAGCCGATCACCCAATCGCCGTCACGCTCGTAGATGGCGGTGAATTCGCGATGCATACCTATCGAGCAGTATACGCTCGACCCAGCCCCTACGGCTGTTTCCCGTCGGCGGGCGGCTGCGGTTCAGCGGGGTGCAGGCTCCGGGGCCTTGCTGAGGCGCTCCTCCTCTTTGCGGCGCTCCGCCAGCTCTTCGGCTGTCATCACCTCGACCATAACCGGCTGCTCCATCAGAGCCGGCGTGGGTCCGCCGGTCTGGATCATGAGCCGATAGCTCCCCAACTCGATATCGGCCGGAATCGAGAAGCCGATCGAGTCGGCCGTTCGGTCCTTCATTTCGATTTCGATGTCTTTGGAGCCGGTGGTGAGGAAGAGCTTGACGACGTCGTTGGGACCGACGCTTTCGCCTTTGGCGACGACCGCGTCGCCGGGTTTGACCAGACGCGGTTGCACCGATGTGAGTCGAGCTACCGCCCCCCAAGAGAGCGCCGCCGACAGTGTCAGCAGGAAAGTGCAGCGAGCAACTTGCGACATGGCTCGTCACCTCCTTGTGGTGAATGGCCGCTAGCGCCCCGATGCTACCGCCCGGCGTCGCGGAAAGCAATGAATTTCTTCCGCGTTCTGGCATACTGGAGGGCCTCTATGCGTCCCAACCGAGTTCGCCAAATCCTCAGCGAGGGCAAAGTCGCCCTCGGCACGGCCCAAAACGGGCTGCCTACCGTCGAAGTCGCCAAGATGGCGGCGGCGGCGGGTTTCGACTGGCTCTTTCTCGACACCGAGCACGGCCCGTTCACCAGCGAAACGATCCACAACATCTTGCAGATGTGCTTGATGACGCCGGTGACGCCGATCGTACGCGTGGCCGATTTTCAGTACGACTTGGTGGCGCGCACGCTCGATTCGGGCGCCGAGGGCATCATGTTTCCGCGGATCGAGTCGGCGGGCAAGCTGATCCATGCGCTGCGCTGGGCCAAGTTCCCGCCAGCGGGGGGCGTACGCGGCTTCGGCTTGGGGGCGCCGCACGTGAACTATGAGGCGGCGTCATTCGAGGAGATCGTCGCCCACCAGGATTCGCAGCCGCTGATCATCGGTCAGATCGAGAGCGTGCGCGGCCTCGAGGAAATCGACGAGATCGCCGCCGTCGAAGGCCTCGACGCGCTGCTGCTGGGGCCCGCGGACATGTCGCTCTCGCTCGGCGTTCCCGGGCAATGGGACCACCCGAAGCTGTGGGAAGCGATCGACAAGATCATCGAAGCCTGCGGCAAGGCCGGCAAGTGGCCGGCCATCCACGTGCGCAATCCCGAGTTCGCCGCCAAGGCGATGGAGCGCGGCATGAAGCTGGTGAGCTGCGGCTCGGACACGGCGATGCTGTGGGGAGCGATCAGCGGGCTGGGCAAGAAGCTGCAGGAGGCGAGAGGTTGATGCGGTTCGGAGTTGTGATCTTTGTCCTGGGATTGACGGCGTGCGGCTCGGCGCCCAAGCAGGAGATCGCGGCGACGCGGCCGAATATTCTGTTCGCGATCGCCGACGACGCTTCTTACCCCTACCTGAGCGCCTACGGGACGACTTGGGTGAAGACGCCCGCGTTCGACCGTGTGGCCCACGACGGCATTCTGTTCACCAACGCGTACACGCCAAACGCCAAATGCGCCCCGTCGCGAGCGTCGATCCTGACGGGCCGCAATTCGTGGCAACTCGAGGCTGCGGGCAATCACCAGGCGATCTTCCCGACCAAGTTCAAGTCTTACGTCGAGGCCCTGTCCGAGAACGGCTACTTCGTCGGCAAGACCGGCAAGGGCTGGGCGCCCGGAGTCGCCAACGACGCCGCAGGCAACCCGCGCAATCTGGCCGGCACGCCGTTTGACAAGCTCAAGACCGATCCGCCGACAACGGGCATCGCAAACGACGACTACGCCGGCAACTTCGAGGATTTCTTAGCGACCAAGCCGAAGGACAAGCCCTGGGCTTTCTGGTACGGCTCGCACGAGCCGCACCGGCGCTATGAGTACGGCTCCGGAGTCGCCAAGGGCGGCAAGAGCATCGGTCAAATCGACCATGTGCCTGCGTTTTGGCCCGACAACGAAGTCGTACGCAACGACATGCTCGATTACGCCTACGAGGTCGAATACTTCGACCAGCACCTCGGGCGCATCCTGGCGGCGCTCGAGAACAGCGGCGAGCTCGACAATACGCTGATCGTGGTCACCGCCGATAACGGCATGCCCTTCCCGCGCGTGAAGGGCCAGGAGTACGAGATGTCGAACCACTTGCCGCTGGCGGTGATGTGGAAGAACGGCATCCGCAATCCCGGCCGGACGGTCGACGACTACGTCAGCTTCATCGACTATGCGCCGACGTTCTTGGAAGTCGCCGGCGTCGATTGGGCCGCGTCGGGCATGGAGCCGACGCCCGGCCGCAGCCTGACGGACATCTTTCAGTCAGAAAGCGGCGGGCAAGTCAATCCACAACGCGATCACGTGCTGATCGGCAAGGAACGGCACGACATCGGGCGGCCGCACAATTGGGGCTACCCGATCCGCGGCATCGTCAAGGGCGGCATGCTCTACGTGCATAACTACGAACCCACGCGCTGGCCCGCCGGGAATCCGGAGACCGGCTACCCGAACACCGACGGCAGCCCGACGAAGACCGAGGTCTTGCAGTCGCGCACCAAGGACACGCCGTTGCCCTACTGGAAGATGAGCTTCGGCAAACGGCCGCCCGAGGAGCTTTTCGAGATCCAGGACGACCGCGAGTGCATGACAAACCTCGCCGACGACCTCGAATACGAGGCGCGCAAGAAGGAGCTGGAAGCGCAGATGACGACCGAGCTGAAGGCGCAAGGCGACCCGCGCATGTTCGGCAACGGCGCGATTTTCGAGGAGCAGTATCCGGTCTCGGACGAGAGCCTGCGGGGCTACTACGAGAAAGCCATGAAGGGCGAAGGCAAGCCCCTCGGCTGGATCAACCAGAGCGATATCGAGCACATCCCCGAGGAGCATTAGCGGCTCGCGACGACGGAGCCGGAATGCCGTTCCAGGGGGATGCGGCGGGCGACGTGGAGCGTCGCGCCGTCGCTGATGACGCTGACGACCCCGTCTCGGTCGGTGCGCAAGATCTGAACGCCGCTGCGCTCGAGACGCTCGAGCGTTTCCTGGTGAGGATGGCCGTAGACGTTGTCGTAGCCGGCCGAGATGAGGGCGATGCGCGGATGAAAACGCTCGAGCAGGAGCGGGATCGTCGAGTTGCGGCTGCCGTGGTGGTCGACCTTGAGAACTTCCCCCTGCATGGGCGCCAACTGTGAGGCCAGGCGGGCTTCGCCGCGCGCCTCGAGATCGCCGGCGAGCAGAAACTCATGCTCGCCGTAGCGCACCATCAGCGCCAGCGAGAGGTCGTTGCGGCCGACTCCGTCGAGCTTGCCGCCGAGGCTCCGGAACGTCGCCCCGCCTAACTGGAACGATTCGTCGGCGCCGAGCGGTCGGACCTTGGTCCCGAGCGACCGCGCCAACTCTGTGAGCTCGCGGAAGTCTGCTTCAAACACTCCCGCGGGCAACCAAAGCTCCCGCGGGCGGAAGTTGCGCGTGACGGCATAGGCGCCGCCCAGATGATCGATGTCGGGGTGGGTGATCGCGAGGAAGTCGAGGCGGCGGATGGACCGCGACCAAAGATAGGGCGAGACGACCCGTTCGCCGACATCGAAGGGAATGACGCCGTCGCCGTCGTAGTCGGGGATGCCCCCCGCATCGACAAGCCCGACCTGGCCTTCGGGCAGCGCGAGAAGCAGCGATTCTCCTTGGCCGACATCGAGCGCCGTGAGCTCGAGTTTCGCCGCTTCGACTCGAGCCGGGAACGGATGGACGGCGATGATGGCCGCCAATACCGCAAGGGCCGCCAAGGATGCGCCCCGGCCGCGTCCGCCCGGCAGGAAGGCGCGAACGCAGACGAGCGCCGCGACCCCGCTGACGCCGGCGAGCCAGGCGGGCGGCGGCGGCACGCGGGCGTCGAGGCCGGTCGAGGCCACCAGGTCGAGACCATGACGCAGCAGGCCGGCGACCGCCACGGCGAAGCGGAACAGGGCGTCCGAGTCGGTGAACAGCGCGAGCAGTCCAGCCGGGGCGATCAAACCAAGCAGCGGCGTCGCGGCAAGGTTGGCGAGCGGCGCGGCTCCGGCGATGCGTTGAAAGTGGATCGCGAGCGGCGCCGCTAGGGCCACTGTCAATACGATCGAGACGAGGCCAATGGCGGCCGCGGCGAGCGCCAGATGCAACGGCGCCAGCAGCAATGCCGTCCCCATCGCTCGCGGCAGGCGCAGCAGCCGCGTCAGCGGGTCGAGCCAATTGCGCAGCGCGACGCGGCGGGCGGCGGCCTCGGGCGACAGGTGCAGATCGAGATCGAGGTTCCACAAATCGCGCAGCGCGCTGCGGCGGAGCGCCAATGTTTGATCCAGCAGCGGCGCGGCGATGCCGGCGATGGCCGCGACCGACAAGAATGACATTTGGAAGCTCACCTCCCCGAGCACGTCGGGGTCATAAGCGACGAAAACAAGACCGGCCGCCGCGATCGCGTTCAGGCGGTTCCGCTCGCGATAGACGGCCAGCGCGCCGACGTAGAAGGTGAGCATTGCGGCGGCGCGCGTGACCGGCAGCGCCGTATCGAGCAGGAGGGCGTACGCCCAAGCCGCCAATGCGCCTACCGAGCCGGCCAGCCAGCGGGGCGCGCCGAACAGTCTCACTACCCCGATGGCGATGCCGGCCAACAGACCGACATGGAGTCCCGAAACGACAAGTACGTGATAGGCGCCGGTCCGCTCGAAGTCTGCCCGCGTGTGCGGGTCGATGCCGCGGTTTTCGCCCAGGGTCATGGCGCGCACGAGCTCGGCGGACTGTCGATCCGCGACCGCGGCGGAGAGACGGTCGAAGCGGCGCGTCAGCTCGCGTCGCCATCCCCACATCAATGCTTCGAAGCGGCTGCCGCGCACACCCTCCAGGCGGTGAATCGGCGTAAACGGCCTCACGCTCGCCCGCAAGAACAGACCGAGGCGATTCTCGAAGCCGACCCGGTCGAACGCCCCCGGCGTCTCATAATTGCGCAGCTCGCGAGCGCGCGCGAGCAGCTCGATGCGCTGCCCGTAGTGCAACTCCAGCGGCGGCTCGTCCGGGCCCCTGCGCACGGTGACGAGCACGCCGCCCGACGCGGACGCTTGATCGAGCGCCTGCTCGACCTCGAGGATGAATTGGTCGGCATCAACCAATGCCTCGGGCGGGCGCCGCACCCAGCCGCCGAGGCGTACCGGAATACTCAGGTCGAGCCCGTTGAGCAGCCGATCGATACGGTGCGGGTCAGGGGAGTCGGGTAGAACGACGGCTCCCGCGCCGCACGCGACGAGGGCGGTTAGGCACAGCGCCGCGCCCGGCGCGCTGCGCGAGAGCGCCAGGCCGAGGCATGCCGCCAAGCCCAGAGCGAGGGCGACGGCGAGCCAAACCGGAAAGTCGAGGGCGACGAAGCGGGCCGCAAGCGCTCCGGCGGCGACGGCGGCCAACGGAGCGACCATGGGAAGCCGCACGAGATTTGTATCCGATGATACACCTCGCACAATTGGCGAGGTCGTACACGCAATTCGGATAATGGAGGAACGCTATGGCGTCGAGCTCCACCACAACCTCTCGCCGGCGCAAGCGCCGCGGGATTGCGATGACGGCCTCCCCGCCCGCGGAGGCGTCAGCGTCGCCGGCTAACTCGAAAGCCGACGAGTCGGGGCTCTCGTTTCGAGCGGTGTTTTTGCCGCAGGAATCCGGCCTCGGAAAGTGGCTGGCGGCGATCCTCGCGATCGCGTTCGGGCTGCGCGTCTTCAACCTGCTGGGGATGTTCCCGGTGCTCGTGGATGAGTCGATCTATATGCGCTGGGCGGAGATCATCGACCACCAGGGCCAGTGGGTGATCTCGCTGCTCGACGGCAAGCCGCCGCTGAGCTATTGGGTGTTGGCGCTGGTGCGGAAGGCGCTGGAAGGCGACCCGTTGCTGGAGGCGCGCCTCGTTTCCGTCGTCGTCGGGGTCCTATCGACCTGGTGCGTGTTCGCGGTAGGCCGGCGCATCGCCTCGAGCGATGCGGACGACCGCGGCGGACTGGCGGCGGCGGCCTTGTATGCAGTGTTTCCGTGGGCGCTGCTGTACGACCGGCTTGCCTACACGGAATCGTTCGTGAACCTTTTCGGCCTGCTGACGGTGCTCGCCTCGATCGTGGTGTTCGCGCGCGAGGGAAGCTGGAAGACGGACTTGCTCGTCGGGCTGGCATTGGGGCTGGGGATCTTCACGAAGCAGACGGTGCTGCTATTCGGCGTGGTTCCAGCCGCGGCGGCGTTCTTCTTCGCGCGCCGGTTCGAGCGCAATTGGATCGCGCGGCTGGCCGCGGTCTACGTCGTCGGAGGCGCCTTTCTGGGGCTCAACGCCTTGTTGACCCCGCCCGAGCCGATGCTCGCGACGCACAACGTGGTGCTGCACCACACCGGATTTTTCGCCAAGCCGGAGGACCTGCTGGCGAACCCGTTTTTCGCGGCGAAGCGTAATCTGCCGATCTTGCTCAGCTTCATGAGCGCGTATCTGACCTGGCCGCTCATGGCGGCGGCGATCGCAGCGGCGATTTGGACGGGCAAGCGCGGCGGTTTCGCGCCGTGGCTGCTGATCGCCGGGTCGGTGATTCCCCTGGCGGCCGAGGCGTTCTTGCTCGACATCAACCCGTTCCCGACGCGCTACCCGTTCCCGCATACCTGGCCCTGGCTAGCGGTGTTGGGCGCGGGGGCGACGGCATGGCTGCGCAGCCGTCGCGCGGCCGAGTCGCGCAAGGTTCCGCCGCTCGCTTTGGCGGTCGCGGCGCTGGTCATCGTCGGACCGTTGGTCTACCGCTCCGCGGCGATGTTGGCCGACCCGCGAGACGGTCTTCATCCGACCGATACGGGGATGTTCTTGAGCGACTCGGGACACGTCGGCTTCGGCGTCCGCGAGGCGGTTGAGTTCCTCGAGGCCGAGGCGGCGCAGGGCCCCTACGTTTTGCTCACCGATCCGGTCTGGGGCACGCCGTCGGACGCCATGGCGCCGTACCTGAACGAGCGCTACGGCATTCGTGTGTACGAGGCTTGGTGGACGCAGTTGTCGGGCGACCACGCCATCCTGCCGACCGGCAAGGCCGAAGTGCTCAAGTCGCACTACGAGCGGGTCTCCGCCGGTGAAGTCGACTTCGCCCGCGCCCCTCGCGTGCTCTACGTCACCGACACGAACTACTACCCCAAAGGCGCGGTGCATGTCCGCCAGCCCAATGCGCGGCTGCTGGCGTCGTTCCCCAAGCCCGGCGGGCGGCAATCGATCGACGTGTATCTGCTGAAGTGACGACCGGCCGCCAACCGGCGCAAGCCGCACGGAGCCGGCCGCGATCCCATCTCGAGGTTCGCGGTTGCCGCCGTGGGCCGAATCCGGTAATCTCCAGAGCTTTTCACGCACACTCTGAGGCGCGCGGCGCATGCTTCGCGGCTGTCTTGCTCGATTTGGGCTAGCGAGCTTGGTTCTCGTACCACTTGATATTGGCCGTCGAGGAGCCGATGCAGACGATATCGGCGTCGCCGTCGGCGTCCAGGTCGACCGCCTGGCAGCCGGCCGCGGCCATGCCGCCGTCGTCGATCACCTGGCGCACCCATTCGTCGTTTTCGCGCCGATAGATCGCTAGCCGCGCGCCCTTGCCTCGGAAGCCGGAGACGATCTCATCGGCGCCGTCGCCGTCGAAGTCCGCCGTCTCGATCGCATGGCCGTCGGTCAAGGTCGAATCAATGACCTTGCGCGGCCAGTCGTGGTCTCCCGCTTGCTCATACACGACCACTTGGTCGCCGTGCCAGGGTTCGATGGTCGCCAAGAAGCGCTTGCCGTTGAGCGAACCCAGACGAATCTCGCTGGCGCCGCTCGCTGGGCGAGGCGAGGGGTCGCCGGCGACGATTTGCCGCCGCTCCCATTTGCCGTCCGGCCCAAGACGGAAGCGCACGACGCCGCCCATGCTGGCCGTCAGCAGCACCGTTCCATCCCAGTCGGCCTCGTGCATGCCGTGGACGACGCCGTCGAGCTCGGCGCCTGGGATCTCGCGGCGCTTCCAGTCGGATGTCTCGTAGTAAACCAGCGGCGTCTTGCAGTCGAACAGCGGCTTGCGGCAGCCGGGGCCGGTGAGCGGCGCGTCGACCAGCTCCGGCTTGCCGTCGGAATCGATGTCGACAAAGCGCATGCGGTGGGTGGTGGGCAGGCGATCGATCTCCTTAGCCGTCCAGGGCTCGGCGGGGTCGCCTTGGTGGTGCAGCAAGTAGACGCGGCCTTCGCTGTCCTCGTCGGTCTGATTGAAATGCGTTCCTAGAGCCAGCTCGGGCGTTCCGTCGTGGTCGACATCGGCGGCGACGACGGTGATCATGCGATACATGCCGTCGACGATCTTGTGCCGTGTCCACGAGGGGCTCTCGTACCAATACAGCGTGTCGCCTCGTCCCGAGAGGCCAATGACGTCGAGGCGGCCGTCGCCGTTGAGGTCGACCACGGCGAGCTGGTAGCCGCCGGGAATGTCGTCCTCGATCAGGTGCTCTTTGAAAGACAGGTCGCCGGCGACCAGGCGAATCGCAAACAGGGCGAGCAGGACGGGCTTCATGGCGCATAGCATGGCAGAAATCGCTACTGTCCGGCCTGCTGAATCATCTGCTCGGCGCGGCTGCGAAGCTGCGCGTCCTTGATGCGCGCCGCCTCGGTTCGAGCCGCCTCCAAATCGCCTTCGACGGCTAGCGTGATGGCCAGGTTGGCGCGTGCCTGATCGTAGTCCGGCTCGATCTCGAGCGCCTTCCGGAAGCGATCAAGCGCCTCGTCGAGTCGATTCTGGGAGGCAAGGGAGGTGCCGAGGTTGAACTGCGCTTCGGCCAGGTGCGAATCGAGCTCGACGGCTCGGCGGAACTCCCGCTCGGCGCCGCGGTTATCGCCGCGCATGCCGAGAATGCCGCCGAGGCTATTGTGGGCCGGCGCCAGCTTCGGGTCGAGCTCGATCGCGCGGCGGACTTCGCGTTCCGCTTCAGGGAAACGCTGGGCGCCGGCGAGCAGGAGCGAGTAGTTGTAGTGCGCCTCGGCGTACCCGGGGTCGAGCTCGAGCGTGCGGCGGAAGGCCCGCTCGGCGCCGGCCGCGTCGCCGCTCGATTGCAGCAGGTTCCCTAAGGTGTTGTACCCGAGAGCAAAGTCGGGCTTCACCCGGATCGCCGAGCGGACGGCTTCGATCCCGTCGGCGGCGTTGCCTAATGCCGCTCGAGCGCGAGCCAACGTTTGCAGCGCCTCGGGCGAATCCGGATCCTTCTCGAGAGACCGCTGGAGCGCAACCGCGGCGTCGCCGGGACGTCCCTCCCGCAGCAGAACGTTCGCGATGTTCGTCAACGCTTCCGGATCGTCCGGAAACGCCGCGAGCGCCTTGCGCAAAACCGCTTCCGCCTCGGCCAGCTTGCCGACGCGCTCCAGCGCGACCCCGTAGTTCCGCATCGCGACCAGATGCTTCGGGTCGCGCTTGATCGCTTCCTGATACCACTCGAGCGACTCGGCGTAGAGCTTGCGGTTCCAATACGATTCGGCGAGCTGAAAGTAGAAACCCGCTTGTTCGGGCTTGTACTCCTCGATGAGCTTCTCGAGGCGCGGCGCGGCGTCGAGGTTCGACTCCTCGTAGACCTGCGCCGTCGCGAGATAGAGCCGCTCCTCCGGCGTTCCCGAAGCGAGGTCGGGCGGGTAGTAGGCGGCCACCTCGCCGTGATACAGATCGCCGGGGCCTTCGACCGCCTCCTCGAGCGGCGCGAGCAAGTCCCGCTTGGGACGGCGGCGCTGGATGTAGTGATCGGTCATCACAACGTTGACGACATCTTCGGTCCGGCGGCGCGGCATATGGCAGTCGATGCAGTCCGTCACCTCGGCGTGACCCGCGACGTTGGCAAGAGCCGCTTCGCCGTGGCAGGTCTTGCACTTCGCGCTGAAGCGGGCGCGAGCCTCTTCGCCGCGCCAGACCTGGTGCGGGTCGTGGCAGGTGGTGCACGTCATCTCGCTCCGCTTGAAGCATTCGGATTTGCGGAGCCGGTACGCCGCGTGCGCGATCTCGAACTTGTCTTCCCGCACGCCTTTGGGATGATCGAAATGCAACACGTAGTCAGTCAGCGGCTCGCTCGGGCGGTACGAGAACGCCGCCCGGTCGAAGCGCCGGATCGAGTACGGCAGCCGCCGTGCCGTCGACTCGAGGTGGCACTGCATGCACACCTCCATTTGGCGATCGCGCGATTCGCTCGCGGGATTGAAGATCGCCTTCCGCACGGTTGCTTCCGACTCGCCGCTTGCGACCGCCTCCACGTGCGCTCGACCGGGGCCGTGGCAGCGCTGGCAGCCGATGCCTTCGGTCAGCCGGCCCGGAAACAGCGGGTCATGACCCGGCGCGTCCGACCCCGGCTGGATCTGCGTGTAGCCGTTGTGGCAAAACATGCACTCGAACGGAACCTCGCGCCGGAAGCCGTTGTGCTTGGGCTGGTCGTAGCCCGGGCTCATCGCCAGGTAGCCGCCCTTTTCGGAGTACCAGCCGAGCGGGAGCTCGACGATCTTGCCGCCGGGGTAGCGGTGCAAGTAGCTGCGGGCGTTGTTGCCCGAGCCCATGACGTAGTCGATGCTCAACTCGAAGACGTTGGTCTCCGAGCCGTCGGCGGCGGTTTCGTGTCGCCGCAGGTAGTACGCGCCGTCGCGCTTCTCGATTTGGTAAGACCGGCCCGACTTTTTGTGATCGAAGGCTGCGTTTGTGGGCAGATGCGCCATCGACTCGGCGTCGGCGCGACCGAAGGCGCGCGCCATGCCTGTTTCGGCGTACGAGGCGGCGATGTCGGCGTGGCATCCCGCGCAGGTCGCGTTGTCGACGTAGTTCGCATCGCCGGCGATGCGAAGCTCGCCGGCTGGGGGCTGGTCGGGAACGGCGGGCGCCTCGCTCGACCGAAAGGCGAAGTAGCCGACCGCGGCCAAAGCAATGGCCGCAGCCGCCACGATCAATTTTGTGGTGGTTTGGACGCCCGATTTCCCGCCGTCCGGCTGCGGGAACACAGCGGCGGGCGCGGTCGAACGTCGCTTGCCTCGCCGCTTGGCCATAGCGCCTCATCTTCGCATAGGGCTGCTGGATCGACGATGATGAGATCACCCGTGTGGTGGCTTCTTGGAGTTGTGACGGTCGGAGCGCTGGCGGTGTTGATCTATTGGGTCGCCAGCGCGCTGTGGGTGAAGATCATCAGCGACCGCTGGAACGCCATGTGCCGGCAGGAGGATCGTAAGCAGTGAAACCTCGGGCGCTCGCAGCCTCGGGCTTGCGAACAGACCGATTCCCCCACGGTCGCGGCTCAGGCTTGGCGGCGGCTCCTTCTGTGCGCTAGCGACGGCTCACTGTTCACCGCTCACTGCTCACTTCGTCTCGTACAAGTACGCCTCATCGACCTTGCGGCTGCCGCCGCCGTCATTCACCACAAACTGCGGCGGGCTAGCGCGGTTTCCCCACAGCGACGCGGCGGCGAATGCGCCGTCTTTGCGCAGCGCATAGAAAGTCAGGCCGATCTGCGACAGCCGCTCCATGTCGTCGTTGTAGTTGCGTGAGACGCGCTTGAGCGCATCGAGGCAAGCCTCCTCGGGGCTCATGCCATGGCGCATGTTCTCGACGACGGTGTGACCGCCGCAGACGCGAATATTCTCCTCGCCGCGCCCGGTCGATCCCGCGGCGCCCACGTCTTGGTCGACATAGAGGCCGGCGCCGATGATCGGCGAGTCGCCGACGCGACCGGGAATCTTCCAGGCCAGGCCGCTGGTCGTCGTGCAGCCTGACATCTCGCCCTTGGCGTTGAGCGCCAGGCAGTTGATCGTTCCCGTCGGCGGGTGCGCCACGACCTCGCGCGCCCAGGCCAGCCACTCCGGTTTCGCTCCGGGAATGCGCTCGAGAAGGGCTTTGTCCTGATCCCCGGGAGGCGCGTCCAAACCCGGCCCCCAGTCGCCGCCCTGCGACTCTTTCCATTTGAGCCACGCCAGGCGCGCCTTATCGGTCAGCAAGTCCTCTTCTTTGAAGCCGTGCGCTTCGGCGAAGCGCAGCGCTCCCGCGCCCACGATCATGATGTGGTCCGAGCGCTCCATGACGAGCTTGGCGACCTTCGAGGGCGTCTTGACGCCTTGAATCGCTCCGACGGAGCCGGCGCGGCGGGACGGCCCGTGCATCACGCAGGAGTCGAGCTCGACCACCCCCTCCTCGTTCGGCAAGCCGCCGTAGCCCACGCTCGTATCCTCGGGATCGAGCTCGACGATGTTCACGCCGGCGATCACGGCGTCGAGCGTGTCGTCGCCGGACTTGAGCATCTGCATGGCGCGGTTGCAGCACGCCATGCCGTTGCCGCTCGAGATCACGACGTACTTGCCGCCTGCTTGGGGCAGGGCCGGCGCCGCCCCGGCGGCGGCCGCGGCGACGGAGTTGCGAATCAGGTGTCGGCGAGTGATCATTTTCATTCCTCTACAAAAGTCAGGGTCAGAATACCGCGCGCCGCGTCTCAGCGCGCCCGGCGACGGCGGAATCCATGATCACGCGCGGATTCTTGCTCGCCGCTTCGCTCATGTCGCCTTGAGGCCGATGTTCGCCGACAAGGGATCGCATGCAGCCGACCTCGAGAATTCGTCTCGCGAGGCGTTCCGCCCGGCCTCGAGCAAGCATGAAAGAGTTTCGCAGCGCGGCGATGGCGGGCGGGCCGGGAACGGCCAAGTATACCGTAGGGCGGCCGAGCCGCGGCGAACGACTTATTGGATCGTAAGCGTGTAGGGCGACAGGGCCAGCATCCCGCCGTGCGAGAAAACCGCCCACGACGCCTTCCACTGGGTGAACAACTCGCGCCACGCCGCCGGCACAAGCGGCTGCGGCAGCAGCGTCTTCGCCAGCGCGAGCCCCTCTTGTTCGAACAGCAGGTCGATCCAGCGCTTCTGCGCCGGGTAAGCCACCAGCGCGACCTGTTCGTCGGGGTTGTATGTTGGCCTTCTCTTTGGCGATTTCGATCGCGCGCTCGAAGCCGCCCATCTCGTCGACCAGTCCGTTCTCCACCGCCTGTGAACCCAGCCAGACGCGACCCTGTGCGATCTCGTGGATGGCCTGGAAATCCTTGCCGCGAGCGTCCGCCACCTTGTTGACGAAGCTTTCGTAGACGCGGTCGACTCCGTCCTGCACCTTCTGCCGCTCCTCCGGCGTCAGCGGCGTGTAGCTGCTGTCAATCGCGGCGTAACGGCCGCGCTTGACGATTTCCTTATTCGCGCCGACCTTGTTGTACAGCTCATGCAGATTGACTTTGCCGAAGAAGACGCCGATCGAGCCGGTGACCGTGCCCGGATAGGCCAAGATCGGCGCGCCGTCGATCATCGACATGTAATAGCCGCCCGATGCGGCCACGTCGGAGAACGACACGACCACGGGCTTCTCTTTGTTGAGCAGGTTCAGCTCGCGCCACATCCGATCGGACGCGAGGGCGTCGCCGCCGGGGGAATCGATACGCAAGATGACCGCCTCGATGCTGTCGTCGTCGCGCAGGTCCTCCACCACGTCCGAGAAAGACTCAGAGGCGAGGACGTCGGAACCGAACGGGTCGTCCGAGCCCCAGCCGCGCACGATCATGCCCTGACCGTAAAGCACGGCGACTCGCTTGCGGCCGCTCAGATCGAGTGCGCCCTGAATGTCACGACTGTAGTCTTCGAACGACACGACGTTCAGCTCGTCTTCCTTCAGCTGTTCCTCGAGGCGGCTCTCGAACTCGTCGGGGTACGCCAGGCCGTCGATCAGCTTCGCGTCAACGGCGGCCGGCGGCAGGAACGGTCCTTCGTCGAGCAAGGCGATCAATTCGTCCGCGGTCATCTTGCGCGAGGGCGCGACGACGGAGGCGAAAATCCCCAAGTAGCCGTCGAGCATCTGGTTGAGCACGTACCGAAACGGGTCGGACATCGTTTCACGGGTGTACGGCTCGACCGCGCTCTTGTATTTGCCGGCCTGCACCATCTCGACGTCGACGCCGAGCTTGTCGAGGGAGCCTTTGTAGAAGGCGACCTCGGCGCGCAAGCCCTTGAGGTCGAGGTAGCCCTCGGGCTCGATGTAGATCTCATCGGCCGCGCTGGCGACGTAATAGTCGAGCATATTGCCTACTTGCATGTAGGCGTAGACGGGTTTGTCGGTCTTGGCGAATTCCTCGATCGCCCAGCGGATCTCCTGCGCCTTGCCCCAGCCGGCGCCGAGGCCGCCGCAATTGAGCCAGAGGGCCTTGATTCTGTCGTCTTGGGCCGCGTGCGCGATCGCGCGGCGCAGGGTTAAGACCGTCGTCACCGGCTCTTCGCCCGGCCAATGCAGCGAAAACTGCATGGCCTGGTGCTCGGTCAACTCGCCGGTGAGGTCGATCTGCAGAATCGAATCGGCTGAGATTTTCGGATGGCCGGGCCTTGCGCTGAAGACGATGACGAGGACAACCGCGAGCCCGAGCAGGAAGACCAACAGAATTCCGCTAAGCACGCCGAGCAGGTATTTGACCATGATGGAGATGGCGCGACCGGCGCCGGGCGAACGTTGCTCATGATAGCAGCCGCTCGCCGGCGCCCTCGAGCGCTAACAGCCTTCCGCTAGCGCTCGACCGCGATCTCGACCGTGTTGCTGCGGCGCCCGTCGGGATACTCGAGCGTGACGCGCGTGCGCGGGTCGGCGGCGGCCTGGCTCGGCACCGCGACGTTCACCTGGAACAGACCCACGAAGCCGGGAGTAAGCCCCACGAACTGCGGGTTCTCGCGAGGTCCGAAGGCCGTACGGCTAAAGCTGACCACTGGGATGTCCATAGCCGTCGACAGCGGGCTCGAGCCGGCGGCGGCCCCGCTGACGACCGGAGGGGTCACCGGACCCAAGCCGGTGGCGTAAATCTGCAGTACGTCGCCTGGATGGGCGGGCTCAGTCTGCAAGCCGTAACCCGCGCCGGTGGCGGCGGGGATCGGCAGAACATAGCCGCGTGAGGCGTTCTGGATCGCGCCGTACTCGCCGATCCCCGAGCGGAATAAACCCGCCGAGCGCGTATCGACGACAGTTGAGATTTGATTGCCTTCGACGCCGTCGCGCACGACTTGAACCGTCGTATCGCCCGCGCTCATGTCGAACGGCACTTGGAAATTGATCTGGCCCGGCGCCACGAACACCAGCGGCGCCGCGACGCCGCCGATCAGCACGCGGGTGCCCGCCAATTCTTGCGGCAGAGGCGTTTCGGTCGCGCCCGCGACCTGGCCCGCCAGCTGCGAGCCGAACAGCGAGACTAACGTGCCGGGCGCCAGCGCTTGCGTTGGGCGGAAGGAAGCGCCGTTGACCACGCCGCGATACGACGAGATGGGACCGGCTTCGGCCGATAACAGCAGATTGACCGGCAGCTCGGCGGGCGAATTCACGGCGTTGCTGGTGACCCGCACCACGCCCGTATAGCGGCCGGGCTCGAGACCGTCGATCGTCGCGCGGACCAAGATGTATCCATTGCCCGCGTCTTGAGCCGTCAGCCAGGAACCGCCGTCGTCCGCGACGCCCTCGATGTTCGAGACGGCCAAATCGCCGCGGCCGCGGTTGTAGGGCAGCAGGTACGCGTCGGCGGGCGGAATGCCCACGGCGCCCTCGAAGCGCACCGCCGGCTCCGGCTTCGTCGGGTTGTCGGCGACGAGAACCCGGCTGAGCAGATTCGCCCCGCCCGGGAACGCCAGCGCCAAGATCGGCCCGCTGGTCACATTCAACGTCACCGGCACATTGCCGTTGTCCGCGGCGAACGACGAGCCCGCTACATTGATCGAGCCTTGAATCGCCCCGACGGCCATGCCGTTCTGATATCCGCCCACCACGCGGTGCTCATGCAGGAAGCGGAACGAGCCCAGGTTCGACGAGGTGATGGAGATCCCCTGCCCCGCGGCGCTCATCGTCGGAGCGGAGCCCTGCGGCGTGTGGAAGTCGTAGGAATCGCTTGAACCGGTCTGGTCCGAGACATACAGGTCGATCCGGTCGGGCACATTGCCGCCGACGTAGAGTTTGACGGGAACCGCCTGCGGCGCATCGACCGCACCGGAGGCTCGCACCGTCACCACTCCGTCGTATACGCCGTCCGCTAAACCGCTTGCCTGGAACAGCACTTGGACGCGTTGGCACGTTTGGGCGGCGTTGGTCGAGCAAGGAGCTTGGCCGCTGACTTGGGGCGTCAGCCACGAGCCGCCGGTTCCGTCCACGGTCACGTTCAACTGCCCGTCTCCGGCGTTGTAGGCCTCGAACGACAGGTCCGTCGGACCGTTCGAGCCCGATATCGCCCAGACGGGCCTCTCCAGGGCGTCGGGAACGATCAAACGAAGAGAAGGCGCGGCGACGAGGGGCGCGACGAGAACGGCGCAAGCGAAAGCCGCGCGGCAGAAACGCACAATATTGCAATACATGGGAACCAACTTTCCAGAGAGAGTCGGACGCGGCGGGAAGTCATATTGTAGCCCACGGCGGCCGGTCGGCGCGAAGGCGCGACGTTGATAGAATAAACCTTCTCGATGAGCCTGAAGCGCAGGGTTGCGGCGGTGAGCTATCTCAACACGTCTCCGCTGGTGTGGGGGATGCTGCACGGGCCGCAGCAGGGCGTCTACGACTTGCGCTTCACTCTGCCCGCCGAGTGCGCCGAGGAGCTCCGCTCCGGCAAAGCCGATGTCGGCCTCGTTCCCGCGATCGAGCTCGCTCGGCAGCCCGATCTGACTGTAGTCCCCGGATCGGCGATCGCTTGCCTGGGGCCTGTTCGCAGCATCCTGCTGGTTTCGAAAAAGCCCATGGAAGCGATCGAGTCGTTCGCCGGCGATACGTCGTCGCGAACGTCGGTCGTGCTGACGCAGGTCGTCCTGGCTCGCAAGTTCGGCGTGCGGCCGCGGGTGCGCCCGTATCCTCCGAATCTCGACGAGATGCTGGAGCTCGCCGACGCGGCGCTCATCATCGGCGATCCGGCGCTACGACTCGACCCGGAAATGTCGAGTTGGCGCGGGCTGCCCGTACACGTCTACGACATCGGCGGCGAATGGGTCAATCTGACCGGGTTGCCGATGGTCTTCGCCGTCTGGGCGGCGAAGAATCTTGTCGCCGACCCGCGCATGGAGGAGATCTTCAACTGTTCAAAGCGGTACGGGCTCGAACATATTGACGAGATTGTGGAGCGAGAGAGTTCCGCGCGCCGCTTTGCGCCTGATCTGGTGCGCGAATACATCACCCATCGCATCTCCTACGACCTCGGGCCGCGGGAGCGCGAAAGCGTCAGCCTTTTTCTGCGCACCGCGGGCGAGTTGGGCCTGGTTTCGCCGGGGGCCGAGGTAAGCTATCTGGACGCCGCCGCCGTCGGCCGCGAGTGAGAGCGAATTCGATGTTGACTCGAGAGCAAGCCCGCGACATGTTCGCCTCCGCCGACCTGATCGGCGTCGGCATGGAAGCCAACGCGCTGCGCCGAAAGCTGCATCCCGACGGCGTCGCCAGCTATATCATCGACCGCAACATCAACCACACGAATTTCTGCACGGAATACTGCACTTTCTGCGCCTTCTATCGCCCGATGGGCCACAAAGAGGGCTACGTGCTGTCGTTCGACGAGATCGCCGAGAAGATTCAGGAAACGATGGACCTCGGAGGCACCGGCGTGCTGATGCAAGGCGGCGTCAACCCGGACCTCGACATCGTCTACTTCGAGAAGCTCTTTTCGGGCCTCAAGAAGAAATTCGACATCCACCTGCACTGCCTGTCGGCGCCGGAGATCCTCGAGGTTGCGAGCGTCAGCAATCTGTCGATCCGAGACACGATCGCCCGCATGCGCGACGCCGGTCTCGATTCCATCCCAGGGGCGGGCGCTGAAATTCTCGACGACGACGTGCGCTTCAAGATCGCGCGCCTCAAGTGCCGCACCGAGGATTGGGTCGAGGTGCACCGCCAGGCCCACAAGCTCGGCGTCCGCACGACGGCGACCATGATGTTCGGCTGCGGCGAAACGATCGAGCAGCGCATCAGCCACCTCGAGATCATCCGCAACTTGCAAGAGGAAACCGGCGGCTTCACGGCCTTCATCCCCTGGCCCTTCCAGCCCGAGCACAACCCGCTCGGCAAAAAAGTGCCCGAGGAATCGACGGCCGTGGAGTTCTTGAAGACGCTCGCGATCTGCCGGCTCTACCTCGACAACATCCTCAACATTCAGACCTCGTGGGTGACGCAAGGCCTCAAGGTCTGCCAACTCGGGTTGCAATTCGGCGGCAACGACGTCGGCAGCGTGATGCTCGAGGAGAACGTCGTGCGCCAGTCGGGCGCGCAGCATTCGGCGACCGAAGAAGACTTACGCCGCATGATACGCGACGCCGGCTTCATCCCCAAGCAGCGCGATACGCTGTACCGCACCTACTACCTCAACTAGGGCCTGGTAACCCTGTTGGGTGAAAATCGCTAGACGTGCGCGTTGGGGTTGCCTTGGGCGGCCTGAAATAGGCGCGCGGTTTCGTCGTTGAGGCAAACCCACAACCCGTAGACGCCCAACACGGTGCCGACCGGCACGTTGATCAGATTCAGCGCGGAGAGCACGATCGTCAGCACGCGCGCCCAGCTCTTGAGGTGCAGCAGACCCCAACCGGTTATGATGCCGGGAGCCGAGAACAGCGCGATCAACAAGAAGATCCCGCTGCCGATTGCGCCGAGTATCGGCAGCGCCATCGCGGCGTCCGGGTCGTTGACGTTGGCGGCTGTCGCAAAGGCGCCGATGCCGCCGAAGAAGATCAAAAAGAACATTCCGACCAGCATCCCCAGCACGCCGAAGACGATGTTGAGTATTCCCAGAACCTTGACGTGATCGCGCACAGCCGTTTCACCCTCCGACCTATTCTACGAATCAACGGCCGTTTGTTTTGTCTTTCTTCGGGGCCGAATGCGATGATAAGGCCGCGATGCGGCGTCTTGTTCTGATTGCGATCCTCTCGTTAGCGGCTTCGGCGGCGTCGGCGCAGACCGCCGAGAAGAAGCACATCCTGTTTTTGGGCGGCAGTCAGGCGTACGCTCACGACTCGGTTTCGGCGGCCATGTACACGATGGAGAAGCTGGGTCGCGAGTCCGGCCTGTTCGATGTCCGCTTCCACACCGACATGGAGCTGGTCACTAAAGAGAAACTCGACGGCAACAAGAAGAATCTCGACTGGTTCGACGCCGTCATGTTCTACACCCAAGGCGACCTGCCGTTGACGGAAAAGCAGAAGGCCGACTTCATGGAGGCCGTCAAGGTTGACGGCAAAGGCGTTCTGATCGCGCACAGCGGGACGGACTCGTTCCGCGAGAGCTGGCCCGAGTACATCGAAATGGCGGGCGGCGCTTTCGTGAACCATCCTTGGAATCAGGAAGTGAAGGTGCTCGTCGACGATCCGTCGTTCCCGGCGATGAAGCACTTCCCAAAATCGTTCGAAATCGCCGATGAGATCTATCAGCTCAACCGCTATTCGCGGGGCAAAATCCGGGTGCTGATGCGGCTCGATACCTCGAGCGTGGATATGGGCAAGAAGGGCGTAGAGCGCAAGGACGGCGATTTTGCCCTGGCGTGGGCGCGCCAATGGGGCAAGGGCCGCGTGTTCTCGAGCGTGCTCGGACATCGCGAGACGGTGTGGGATCGCGAGGATATCCGGAAGATGTGGCTCGAGGCGGCGAAGTGGGTGTTGGGCGTCACCGACGGCCCAACCCAATCGTTGCCCATGCCAAGCGACGATTGAGAGCCGAACCCTCTAGCTTCACGCCGATCTGACGATATGGGATTCGAGGCGATGACGCGCGAATCCCCTGTGCTCGAAATGGTCGGCGGCCCCGGCGAAAAGCTCGGCGGCGTGCGCGGCGATGCGATACGCCAAGCGGCGTCGCTGATTCGGAAGCTCCCCGAAGAACAAGCCGGAATCGTCCTGCGGCTGCTCGAGGAGTTTGCCGGCGACGGCTATCTCGGGCGCGTCAGGTCGCATGAGATTCCGACCGTCAAGATCTTGGCGGAAGTCATCAACGGCTGGGATCCCGACGGCGTCTACGAGTTCGCCCGCGCCTGGGCCAGCACGCTGGTGGCTCGCGAAGACGGCTTCAACTGGGACTTCTGCAGCGACGAACAGCGGCGGGCCCACCGCCGCCGCGTGCTCGACGAATTGGCGCGGCGCGGACTGATGTTCCCTTCCGAGCACGGGCTCTAATCGGTCCAAGCGTTTCGCGAAGGTCGCCTCGAAATCAAGGCTTCGGCTGCGGCGGTTCCTGCTGCGGCTGTCCTTGCTGGGGGCTGGATGAGTCGTCGACGACCTCGCCGAAGGTAATGCCCGACTCGGCGCCGTAGCGCTTGTAGTCCTCGTACTTGATCACCATCTTGACGTGCACGTCGCCGTTGCGGAAGTGAAGCGTGTCGTCGGCGCGCGTATACACCGGGAACCAATATTTGCCGTCGATGCGGTTGCGGTAGGTCTCGAACGCCGGGAACTGGTTGTCCTCGTTCTTCTTGAGCTGCCCCACGCCCTTGCCGTAGGTCTTGACAATCTGCAAGTCGAGCTGGTCCACCCAAGCCTGCCCTTGGAAGTAGCGCTCGCCCTTCTTCATCTCTTTCGGCTTGATCGAGAACACGTAGCAGTCGATCTCGTCGATCTTTTCCGTACCTAAATAGTCGACGTCATACTGATCGCGGTTCGCCGTTGTCATCACGAACGGCTGGACGTCGCGCAAGTCCTGCTCGTCCTGGGGCGTGAGCATGATGCGCTTCAAGTCCGGCACAGGCGCAAACACGACGCGCTCGATGCGTTCGCGGTTCGGGCCGAAGATGATGTCCTGCACCAACTCCCAACTGCCGCCGGGACGACCGCCTTCGTTGTACTCGGTGAGCTTGACCGATTGCCGGTAAGTGTATGATTCGCGAGCCTTCGCGAACTCCGTCTCTTTCTCGACGAACTTCTGAATGATCTGCTCGACGGGGATCTTGGGCTGCTCGTTGACCGCGGCCGCGGACAGCAGGACGGGGCCGGCGACGAGCGCGAATAAGTGCGGGAAGAATTGCGGCAGGCCGATTGGACATAAACGATATCTCCGGCGGGGATCTTCACCTTGAGACGCGAAAGCCGGCCCGAAGGTTGCTACCCGCAACGATACAAAAGGGATAGCGGGCGGTCAAGCCGCGCGCTCCGGCGTCCGCGCACGCGCCTTTGTGATTGCGCGGCCGACGTGGGAAGATCGACCTATGTCAGACGTTATCTCCCGCTCCCACATTCCGCGCCGCAGCCTTTTGGCGGGCGGCGCGCTCGCCGTCGCCGCCGCGTGCGCGTCGGCTCCGGCCGACGAGCAGCCGGTCGCTTCGGGCGATCCCGCTCCTGCGAAAAAGCCGCAGCCGATCGCCGTTTCGAGCTACTCGTTTTGGCACTTCCACGGCGATCCTTATCCGGTCGAAAAGGTCATCGACGAGGCGGCCAAGATGGGCTTTGACGGCGTCGAGGTCCTGCACCGCCAGATGGCCAACGAGACGCCCGCCTACGTCAACATGCTCAAACGCCGAGCTTGGGATCAAGGCCTGTTCATCCCGATGCTCTCGATCCACCAAAACTTCGTCTCTCCCGAGGCCTCCGCGCGTCAGGAAGCGATCGACCACACCAAGCACTGTCTCGAGCTCGCGGCCAACCTGGGCTCGCCCGCCATCCGCCTCAACACGGGCCGCTGGAATACCTCGGAGTCCTTCGACGCACTCATGGCGGCCGGCGGCGTCGAGAAACCGATCGAAGGCTACCAGGAAGAAGACGCCATCAAGTGGTGTATCGACTCGATCCGCGAGTGCGTGCCCGCGGCCGAGGCTGCCGGCGTCGTCATGGCCCTCGAAAATCACTGGGGCATTTCTTCCAACATCGACACGCTGATCCGCATCTACAAGGAAATCGATTCGCCGTGGCTCCAGATCAACATGGATACCGGCAACTACATCGACGATCCTTACCCGCAAATCGAGAAGCTCGCGCCGCACGCCGCCATCATCCAGGCCAAGACCTACTACGGCGGCGGCGAATGGTACACGCTCGACCTCGACTACCCGCGCATCGCCAAGATCATTCGCGACGCGGGGTTCAAAGGGTTCATCTCGCTCGAGATGGAAGGCAAGGAAGACCCGGCGACGGCCGTCCCCAAGAGCCTGGCCGTGCTGCGCGAAGCGTTCGCGTAGCCGGCCGACGTAAGAAACGTCTTGCGGCCGTGACGCCGCTCGGCTACGCTGACCCTCTGCCGTTCGCGTGAGGCGTCGCCGTCCACAAGCCAAAGCTCTGCTGCTCGCCGTCGCCCTCAGCGTCACGGCCGTGGGCGAGGACTGGATCCGCTTTCGCGGCCCCAACGGCTCCGGCGTCGTGGAAGACGGCGAATATCCGGAACGCCTCGACCCGGCTCGAAACCTCGTCTGGAAGACAGCCGCGCGTTCCGCGAAATCGTCACCCAGTCCTCACCGAAGACCGCATCTTCGTCACCGCTTTCGCCGACGAACAGCTCTACACGCAGTGCTTCGACCGCCGCACCGGCAAGTTGCTCTGGGAGCGCGCCGCTACCGCGCGGACGTCAAGCCGACCTCAACCAACTCAACGAGCCCGCGGCGATTTCACCCGTCACCGACGGCGAGAACGTCTACGTCTTCTTTCGCGACTTCGGACTGCTTTCGTACGACTCCGCGGGCGACCTGCGTTGGGAGGTCCCGCTCGACCCGTTCGCGAATTCGATGGGCCACTCTTCGTCGCCCGTCATCGCCGGCGACCTGCTGGTGATTCAGGCCGACCAAAAGTTCGGTTCTTACATCGCAGCGTTCGACGTCGCCAACGGCGAGATCCGCTGGAAGGTTCCCCGGCAAGACGGCGAAAGCTGGTCGACGCCTCTCGTTCGCCAAACGGCGGACGGTTCGGCTCAGATCCTTACCGTCAGTCGCGGCTGGGCGGCCGGCCACAGCCTGACGGATGGGCGGCTGCTGTGGCGGAACAATGCGTTTCCGCCGGCCGTCGTGGCCAGCCCTGTCGTAGCGGGCCAAACAGTGTATGCATTCGCTTACGGCAACGCCGCCGACTCGAATTTCGAGCGGTCATTCAAGAATCGCGACAAGGACGGCGACGGCGTGCTCACCAGCGCCGAGTACGGGACCAACGCCTTCATGGCCGGGATCGCGAAATATGACGGCGATCGGGACGGCGTTTTGTCGTTGAAAGAGTTCATGACCGTGGCCGGCGCCACGATTGCGCCCTCGAGCCTGGTCGCGTTTCGCTTCGGAGCAAACGACGCGGAGCCGCGCGAGCTCTGGCGTTACGAGCGCAATTTCGTGGGCGTCATTCCGTCGCCGCTGGTCTATCGCGGCGTCGTCTACTTGATCAAGAACGGCGGCATCTTCGAGCGCCTCGACGCCGAAACCGGAGACGTCCTCGAGCGAGGCCGCATTCGAGAAGCGATCGATGGCTATTCATCCTCTCCCGTCGCCGCCGGCGGCAAGGTCTACGTCGCGAGCGAGGCGGGCAAGGTGATCGTTCTCGAGGCCGATCGCGAGTGGTCGACCGTCAGCGTCAACGACTTCGAAGAGCCGATCTTCGCCACGCCGGCGCTTTCGAGAGGACAGGTCTTCGTACGGACCGAATCCAACCTTTACTGCTTCGGCGCCGCGTCAGAAATACTCGGCAAGTAGGCCGGTCGTAGCCAAGTACAGCGCGTACAAAGTGAACAACACCGTAATCGCCATGCCGCAGTTGAGCAAGGCCGACGGTTTGTGATCGCCCGCGACCTCGGCCTTGTTGATCAAGATCCAAACGAAGATCGCCAGCAGCGGCATCACGAGCGGACTCACCGCTTGTGAGGCGATCATCAACGGCACCGGCCGCCCGCCGAAAATCGGAACGATCATCCCGCACGCGGCTGCGCCGACTACCATCACCCGGAAAGCCGGCTTGGTCATGTCGCGCTTCGCGCCGTTGAAGTCCGACACGATCCAAGGGCCTAACAGATAGTTGGGGAACAGGGAAGACAGCGCCGCCGCCAAGATTCCCATGACAAAACCGCCCACGGCGAGCTTTCCGGCCAGCGGTTCGAGCGTGCGCACCATGTCGATCGCTTGCTCGATCGGCTGGTGCTGGAGGAAAAGCGTCCCCGCCGCGCAAGCCATGATCGCCGCGTTCAAGAAAAACAGCAGCGTGTTTGAAAAGCCGGAGTCGCGAACGGCAAGAGGATACTCCTTCATCGTCCAGCCTTCCTCTTGCACCAGCACGCTGCGCGTGATCAGCACGACCGAGGCCATCGTTGTGCCGACCATGCCGGCGATCAGCAACTGCGGGTTGCCGACCGAGGGAATGCTCGGCGCGAGACCCGCAAGCATCGTTCCCGCATCCGGCGCGACTTTCGCCGCAGTGAAGATAAACGCCACGCCCATCAGCGCCACCAGCGCCGCCAGCACCTTCAAGAAGAACTCGTGCCGCCCGACCCAATAGAGCCCGAGCAACAGCAGAGTGAACCCGACGGCTGAGACGATCGTCGGCAACTGGGCGCCGAAAATCTGTCCCGTCCACTCCCGCAGCACATCGCTGGCGATCGCCATCACGCCGATGATCGACGTAAGCTGCGTCGCCGCCAGCGCGAACATGATGAAGATCGTCACGGGCGCCCCGAAGTGCTTGCGGAACGAGAAGAGCGTCGTCTCGCCGGTCAGAATCGTCAGTCGGCTGAGCGCTACGATCATGATGTGGTTGAACAGCGACGCCAGCACCAATGTCCACGTCAGCGACATGCCGTAGCTGGCGCCCGCCGACGCCATCGACGTCACGCTGCCGGTGCCGATGATGTACCCGATCATGAAGATGCCGGGAGCGAGCGTGGCGGCGAATTGAACGAATTTTTGGCGGGCGCTGAGGTCGGGCACTGGGGAGGGAGGATAGCACGGTCGGCGCTGTTCGCCGGGCCGCGTCTTTCGCCGAACGCCCATTCGCCGAGGCGGCGGCCGCGCTAGGATAATGCCTTGACTCACGCCCGCATTTCGACCACGATTTTTCTGTTAGCCGTGTCGGTTCCCGCTCTGTTCGGCCAAACCTCCGGCGCAATCGAGGGAACGGTTCGCGACCCAAGCGACGCCGTCGTCGGCGGCGCCGATATCGTCATCACTCGCGTCGAAACGGGCGCCCAGCGGAGCCTCACGACCGACGAACGCGGCGAGTTTAAAGCGCTCGAGCTTCCGGCGGGCGCATACCGCGTAGCCGTCCGCGGCGAAGGGTTCAGGCCCGCCGTCCGCGAAGGCCTCGACCTCTCCGCCGGCCGCACTCTGCGGGTGGACTTTCAGCTCGAAATCGGCGCGGATCGGCAGGAGGTGGTGGTGACGGCCGAAGCTCCCCTCGTCAGCGTCGCGGCGTCGGACTGGGGCGGGCTGGTCGAATCGGAAAAGCTGAAGGATCTGCCGCTCAACGGGCGCGACATGTTCGAGCTTTCCGCTCTCGAGCCCGGCGCTACCCTGCCGCCCGCAGCGCGCAGCAGCTTGGCTCAAGGCATCGGCCGGCAAATTTCCGTCAACGGCTCGCGTCCCAATGAAAACGCGTTTCAAATCGATGGCGTCTACGTGAACGACGCGACCTCCTCGATGCCCTCTTCGGCTTCGGGCAACCTGCTGGGCCTCGAAACCGTGCGCGAGATCCACATGGTCACCAACCCGTACAGCGCCGAGTACGGGCGCACGGCGGGCGGCCTGTTTACCGCGGTCTCGCGCAGCGGCTCCAACGACTATCACGGCGCCCTGTACGAATACCTACGCAACGACGACCTCGACGCCAAGAACTACTTCGATTCGCCTACCGAGTCGATCCCGCCGCTGCGCCGCAACCAGTTCGGCGGCGTGCTGAGCGGCCCCATCGTCCGCGACGACCTCTTCTTCTTGTTCAACTACGAAGGCATTCGCGAGCGGCGCGGGCGCACCGTGCGGCCGACCGTTCCCACGCTCGAAGCGCGCCAGGGCGATCTCCCCTCGGGCACGATTCCGGTCGCGGATTCCGTGAAGCCCTACCTCGATCTTTACCCCGCGCCGAACGGCCGCGATTTCGGCGACGGCACCGGCGAATACATCAATCAAGCGAAATCCAGCATTGACGAGGACTACTATGCAGGCAAGCTCGACTGGAACGTGACCCGCTCGAGCCGCGCCGCCGCACGTTACACCTTCGACAAAGCGGTGTTCGCCGACCCGGACCCGATGGGCATCTGGTCATTCCTGCTCGGGTCCCGCAATCACTTCTTCCATTCCGAGTTGCAGACGGTTCACTCGCCCAGCACCATCTCGACGATCCGGGGCGCTTTCAGCCGCGTCAACAACTCCGAGACCAGCCTCATCATCCCCGACGTGTCGCCTGACTTGTCCTTCGTTCAAGGCGAGCCTCTCGGCACGATCACCGTCACGGGCCTGAGCGACTTCGGCGGCTTCCAAGCGCGCGCGCGACCGCGCACGTTCATCTTGGACAGCGCCCAGTTCAACGGCGACGTCACGCACATGACGGGGCGTCACACGATGCGGTTCGGCGCCGGGGTCGATCGTGTGCAGTTCAATCAGCGCTCCGATCTGTCGTTCGTCGGCAGCTACACGTTCAACTCGCTGGGGGGATTGCTGCGGGGCCAGCCCAACACGGCCGAAGTCGCCGCGCCCGGCTCGGATACCGACCGCCGCTGGCGCTATTTGCAGATTCATTTTTATGCGCAAGACGACTGGCGCATCCGCCCGAATCTGAGCTTCTCGTTCGGAGTGCGCTACGAAGCCGCCTCGACGCCCAACGAAGTCGACGGCAAGATCGCCGTCCTGCGCGACCCCATCCACGACTCCGAGCCCACCACTACGGGGCCGCTCTGGACCAACCCCTCCTGGGACAATTTCGCCCCTCGGGCGGCGCTGGCATGGGATCCGTTCGGCGACGGCAAAACGTCCATCCGGGCCGGCGGCGGCATCTTTTTCGACATGCTCGGCAGCCGCGAGCTCGTGATCGCCGGCGTGCGCACTCCGCCGTTCTACAATCGCATCCTGGTCTTCGGCCGTCCCGGCTTTCCCGACATCCTCAATGCCGCGGCCGGCCGCACGCCCTCGACCTCGATCGACGGCCTCGATTACGAGCTGCAGCAGCCCTACGTCGGCCGCTGGCAACTGCAGCTCGAACGCCAGGTCGGCGACGACGCCGTCGTTCGCTTGGGATACGCCGGCATGCGCGGCATCCATCTGATGGGCCAGCTCGGCAACTTCAACACGCCGATCCCGGCCATCGATGACCAGGGACGCACCTACTACCCCGCCGACGCGCCGCTCCTCAATCCGGCGTTCTCGCGCATCGGCCTGCGGCGCTCGCAGTTCAACAGCTTTTATCACGGGCTGACGCTCTCGCTCGAGAACCGCTGGACCGAGAGTTTCCGCTATCAAGCCAAGTACACCTGGTCGAAGTCGATCGACGAATCGTCGAGCCCCACTTTCAACGACTTCGCAGCCAGCGATCAGGTGCCGACCACGTACGACTATCGCCTCAATCGCGGCTTGTCGGACTTCGACATGCGTCACGTGTTCGCCGGCAGCTTCTCCTATATCTTGCCGACCACGACCAAGTCCGGCGCCGCCGGTCAGATCCTGAACGGCTGGGAGATCCACGGACTCACGCAGTGGCAAGCGGGAAATCCGTTTTCGCCCAGCATCGGATTCGATCAGTCGAATCTGCGGCCCGGGTTCGGCGATGTCGGCCAGCGTCCTGACTTGGCCGTCGCGCCCGGAACCGAGATCGTGCAGGGCGGCCCGGATCAGTACTTCAATCCGCTCGCTTTCTCCTTGCCCCAGTTCGGTTACCTGGGAACGTTGGGTCGCGGCACTTTGACCGGCCCCGGTCTATTTTCTCTCGATATGGCGGTGCACAAGGAGTTCCACGTCACCGAACACCAACGCCTACGCTTCCGAGCTGAGATGTTCAATGTGACGAATCACCCGAACTTCGACATTCCGTCCGAGCAAGAGCTGTTCGGCGAAAGCGGCGTCCGCGTCGGCTCGGCCGGCCGGATCACGCAGACGATCACCGGGTCGCGTCAGGTGCAACTTGCATTGCGCTGGGAATTCTGAAGGTCCGAGCGGAAAAGTAGCTACCGCCACCGCGCCGCGAGAAAGGCCAAGGCCAAGCCCCGCCGCGCATTGCAGCGCGCGCTTCCATCCAGGTCAGCGGGGCTCGGTCAAGCGCCGCCGTCGCTCGAACTCCCGCGCGAGCTGCGCACGCGTCCAGAGCGAATTGAAGCGCGGCAGTCCGGCCTCGCCGCCGCCAGCCAACTCGCGCATCAAGCGTTGTGCTTCGAGCTCGGTCACTTCACTTTCTCCCGTCGCAAGCCCAACCGCTCCATCGACTCCGCCAGCCGGCCCCTCGCCCGATGCAGCAATACTTTGACGCTTGCGGTCTTCAGATCGAGCACCTTCGCGATTTCATTGTGATCCATCCCCTCCGCGTAGGCTAGCCAGAGCAGCATGCTCTCCCGCGCATTCAGAGTGCGGAAGGCGCGCTCCACATCCGATCGCTCCGGTCCCTCGCGCCTGTCTCTGCTCTTCACGCCCCACGAGCAGTCGCCAAGCTCGCTCACGTCCGGCCCGGCGAGAATGATCCACCAGGCAGCGAATGCGCGGCGCGATACAAGTAGCTCTTGGCCTCGGCTTCCGACTCCCAACAAATCGGCGCTTCGAGCAAGCGGACAAAGATGTCCTGCACCAAGTCCGACGCCAGGGCCGGGTCCGCGGTACGCCGTTCGAGATAGACGAGCAGGCGCGGCCCGAGCGACGTATAGAGCTCCTCGAGTTGCGTACGGGTCAAACGCGGGGCGTCTTTCACCTCTAGCGATCCTTGGTCATCCCCAGCTTCTTCGCGATCCGCATCGACAGGGCCGCTCCCGCGAACAAGCCTACGCCCACTCCTCCAATGACGATCGCCGGCAGGAGCATGTCTTCGCGCTGCTCTATCGAGGCGAAGATTGCGAAGCCGATCGCAACGGCCGACAGAACGCATGCCGGGATGACGAGGACGACGGCGCGGCGGCGCGGATCGTCGTCCGACGGCGACGCGATGTGATCCACGAGTCGGCGCCCTTCCTCGGTGGACAGGAATTTCGTCATCTCCTCGCCCGTCGAGAACTTGTTCAACAACGCAATCTGGACGTCACGCTGCGCTTCGCTGCGACGGCGTCTGGTCCGCAGCACCCCAAACATCGCCGCCCAAGTAAACAGCAGCGCCATGAACGGCAGCGAGTTCTTCAAGACTGTTTCGGTGTCCATGTCGGTCATCCTCCGATCCGCCTCTAGAACGCTCGAAGACCGCGGAAGGTTAACAGCTTTTCGGCCTCGGTCGGGGTCGACCGCCGCGGCCCGTTGCGAATGACGCCCTGATAGAATCCGAGTGCGATATGCGCTGGAGCGCAGCGGGGAGAACGGGAACCCGCCGCCAATCCGAGGCGTCCATTGTCTTGCGTGCCTATGAAGCGTTATGCCGTCCCCATGCTTGCGTGCCTTGCCGCCCTCGGCGGCTTAATGGCCTTGCCCGGCGGCGCTCAAGAGCAGCCCCCGCAGCAACAAGTCGAAGAGCCGACCATCCGCGTCGATGTTCAGGTCGTCAACCTGCTTGCCACGGTGCGCGACAAGAAGGGCGTGCTTCGTAACGACCTCTCCAAGGACGATTTCGACCTCTATGAGGACGGCGACAAGCAGGAGATCAAGTATTTCAGCCGCCAAACGGACCTGCCGCTGACGATCGGCCTGCTCGTCGATACGTCGGTCAGTCAGGAGCGCGTCGTGGACGTCGAACGCAGCGCCGGCTACCGCTTTTTCGACAAGATCTTGCGCAAAGAGAAGGACCTGGCCTTCCTGATGAGCTTCGACATCGACGTCGAGTTGCTCCAGGACCTGACGGCTTCGAAGAACCTGCTGGAAGACGGGCTCGAAAAACTGCAAATTCAAGGCGCGACGGGCGGCATCACCCCCGGCCCGGTGCCCACCGGCAAGGTCACCGGTACGGCGCTGTACGATTCGATCTATCTCGCCGCTCGGGAAATGCTCAAGCCGCAAGTCGGCCGCAAGGCCATCGTCCTGGTGTCGGACGGCAACGACTACGGCAGCAAGGTGGACATCGACGAAGCCATCGAGGCGGCCCAGCGCTCCGACGTGATCATCTTCGGCGTGCGCTACTTCGACCGCGAATTCTACTTCCACACCGGGGCGATGGGCGGAGGCGGCATGGGTACGCTCAAAAAGCTCGCTCGCGGGACCGGCGGCGACGTCTTCGAGGTCGATCGCAAGCACACCCTCGACAGCATCTTGGACGAAATCAACGAAGTCGTCCGCAACCAATACGCAATCGGTTATTCGCCGACGCGCGACCTATCCGAGCAGGGCTTCCGAAAGATCGAGCTCAAAACCCGCGACAAGGGTCTCGAAGTGCAAACCCGCGAAGGGTATTACCCGTCAGAAGTAAATTAGGGGCCCCTACGCTCGCTGCATGCGGGCCGATCCCACGTGCTAGACTGACGGATAAATCGATGAAAACAAAACAGTTGCTCCTGACTATGGGAATTCTTTGCGCTGTCGCCTCCAGCCTTGGCGCGCAGTCGGCCGACAAGGCGGAGAAGGCCTCCGACGCCAAGGATCCGGTCGTCGTCTCCATCTACGGTCACGACTACACCGCCGAAGACATCGCCAACATTCGCAAGCGCATCCCGACCCAGTTCCAGCAGCAGACGCAGCACATGAACAACCGGGCCTTCCTCGAAACGTTCGGCTATCTGCACGCGCTCTCCCATCTGGCCAAGGAAGCGGGCCTCCAGGAGAAGGAGCCCTACAAGACCCAGCTTGAGTTCAATGAAATGAATTTTCTGGCGCAGGCCTACCTGCAAGACATGCGCGGCGACATCAAAGTCACCGACGAAGACATCCGGCAGTACTACGATCAGCACAAGGACGACTACAAGGAAGTTCGCGTCTCGGCCATCTATCTGAACTACACGCCCGTCCCCGAGCTTGCCGAAAAACAGGGCAAGCCGGTCGTCCTCGAAAAGGACGCTTGGGGCAAAGCTGAGCAGCTCTTGGCCGATCTGCGCGGCGGCGCCGACTTCGCCGAGCTGGCCCGTGAGCATTCGGAAGATCCGGCCTCGGCCGAGAAAGGGCGGCGACCTCGGCTTCCTCAAGCCGACCGATCAACTCTCGCCCAAGGTTCAGGAGGCGATCTTCAAGCTCAACGAGGGCCAAGTGTCGAGCGTGATCAAAGACGGCGGGCGATTCTACATCTTCAAGGCGGACGAGGTGAAGGTCCGGCCGTTGGCCGAGGTCGAGAGCGAGTTCCTGGCCAAGGTGCACGCCCAAAAGATGCAAGAGCGGCTCGAAGAGATTCGCAAACAGGTCAAGATCGACGTCAAGGACCCGTCCTTCCTCGACGCGACGCCCGGCCAAAACTAGGCTCGCAACCCGTCGCTACGGACGCTTCGCGAGCGTATTCTCGTACCACACGACATTGTTCGAGAGCTGTCCGGCGATGAGGACGTCGAGGTCGCCGTCGTTGTCCATATCGAACAGCCGAATGTCGTAAGCGGCCTGGTCGTCGTAAATGTGGTGGGTCGTGAATCCGCCCTTGCCGTCGTTTTCGAACCAAGCGGCGATCTTGCTGTCTTTGGCGCAAGTGACCGCGTCGATATCGCCGTCCTGGTCGATGTCGCCGATCGCCAGATCGTGCGGTCCGACCAGATCGGAGTTCACTTCGTGCAGCTTGAAGTCAGGTCCTGGGCCCTCGAACCAGAGCACGCCCTGGCCATGACCGCGAGTCGCGAACAAATCCATTACGCCGTCGCCGTTCAGGTCCGCCGGCAGGATGTTCGTTGCGCCGATCTGGTTCACCGCGATCGTGCGCTTGAGCCACGGCGTCGAGCCGTCCTTGGGCTGCTTCCACCAGGCGAACCAGTTGCCGCCCGGGGCGTCCTTGCCGGCGGCCGAGATGTCCGCCGCGCCGTCGCCGTCGATGTCGCCGATCCCCATGTAGTGGCTTAGCCCGGGTGCGTCCTGATCGGCGAAGACGTGCCGCGGCCACTGCTGGGCTGAGGCCGGATCCCGCGGCATCTCCCACCAGACGATCGAATTGGGAAACTCATCCTTCGGCTGGGCGCTGTTGCCTACCAGGTCCAGCTTGCCGTCGCCGTTCACGTCGCCGGTCACCAGGCCGTGAGTGCCGTTGACCTTGTCGTCGACCAACCGGAACGGCCAGGGCTGCTCCAAAGGCTTGTCGGGCCGCTCCAGCCAGAACACCGGCCCCGGCGAGTAAACCGCCCCGATGTAGTCGGCGTCCCCGTCGCCGTCTACGTCCAGTACCGCGCTGTGGATGGTGTCGTGACCCTCGTCTAAGATGATCGGCTTCCAGTCCGGAGCGACGAACAGCCGCGTGTCGCCGCCGCCGTCCGCGATCACGTCGGGCAGTCCGTCGCCGGTGAAGTCTTGCGCGACGGCCGTTTGGCACATGAAATCCTCGGCGATGACGTGTCGCGGCCAGCGGGGGTCGCCTTTCGGCGCTGCGACCATTGCGGGCAGAGCGATGAGCGCGGCCAGACTCAAGCGGCGAACGGCTTTCATATCGACGGCCACTCTATCACAGGGCGACCGCCTGGACGCCGGCTCGACATCCGAATGGCCGATAGTCTCGAAGTACTATGCGCCGGCGCCGTAGATCACCCCAGCTATGCGCGGTTTCACCTAAGGGGCCAACCGATGTGCCAGTAGCCCCCTAAGCGCGGCCACTTAGAACATTTCGGTACCGTCGCTCCATTCAGATTTTTTCGAGCGACTGCCACCATAGAACTCGCCGATGAGGGTTTTGTAAGTACTAGCCGATAGAGAAAGAGAAGACATAACCATGATGGTCCCCGCCAAATCAATGCCTCCTAAGATCGACGCCGCCACCGACCGCGCTCTCCAGCGTTTGGCCGGAGCCGTTTTGATCCAAGCTCTCCAGGACGCCTCGAGCGGCCCGCGCCGCTTTCGTGAGGAAGCCTTGGAATGGATTCACGGCAAGACGAACAGCGGCATGACCTTCGAGTTCTGCTGCGCGCTGCTCGGCCGCTCGCCGGACGACGTCCGCAGCCGCCTGATGAAGAAGAACTTCATCCCCAAGTCGGAGACCAGCCTGCCCGACATGTTTTACGGAGAGGAAGACCCGCGCGGCGGCTTCCGTCCCTCCCCGACGAACATTTGGGCGCAACGCGCCGGATAACAGCTTTTCCCTGCCGCCTGGATGCGGCCCCGTCCGTGGAGATTCCGCGGCGGGGCCGTTTCCGTTCTGTCCGCTAGAGGTCGTTGCGCACGCCGTTCGCCAGCCACGCGGCGCAATCCGGCCCCAGTTCCTCGACGGCGCGCCGCTGGTAAGTCGCGCAGTCTTCGTCGGTCAACTCATCGCGCCACCGTCCGTTCGACCCCTTGTGGATGAAGGTTTGCGCCCCGCCTTCCCAAAACGCCCCACCCAAGGGTACGCTTTGGGTCGCGTTGCGCTTCATGTAGTCGAAGCTGCAGTGCTCGACGATCGCGTCCCATTTCGCTTCATCCACCGGGATGTCCAGAAACTCGGCGATGCGACGGATCCGTCCCGGCATGTCGGCCTTGAGCTCGGAGAAGTGCAGCAGCATCAAGTTGGGCAGATTCCGAATCTCCCACCAAGAGCGCACGTTCTCCCAAAACGACCAGAACGGATACCCGTCCCGCTCCATCCAATCGAGGTAGTATTGCCGGATCGAGTCGGGAGGCGGCTCAATCGGCGGGCCCACGCGTCCGGGGGTGTTATTCAAGGCGTCATACCACGCTTGGTTGGCGTTCGCATGGTGGTTGTACATGCTCCAGACGACGTCGCGGCCGTCGCGCCCGATGTAGATGTACTTGGCCTCGGGCGAGTAAACCAGAGCATCGACCGGCAAGTGCGTCTTGAGGAATCGCCGATGCGTTTGCGCCTCGATTTCAGGGAGCTTAACCTGCTTCGGAGGCACTCGCAAGTCGACCCAGGGCGACATATTCGCCACCTCGAGACCCTCCGCGCCGTTGAACAGGAGCTGCGAGACGATCTGTTGCAGCCAGGTCGTTCCTGACTTGGCGTAGGTCGCGATCACGATGTCGTCGTCGCGGAACTGGAAATCGTTCCAAGTGGTCGAATCGAAATGATGATTGTGTAATTCGCGGGTCTTGGCGGGCCACGCGACGGCGGTTTCACTCATAAAGGTTCTCCTGCGGCTTCGTTAGCGCTATCAAGTCTAGCTTTCCCGACCCGGGGCCTCGAAAATCGGCGACTAGGCCTTCTCCAGCTCGACGCTGATCGGGAATCCTTCGAACTGGTCGTCCGAGGCGGGGCGGTCGACGTCAAGCCCATGCCGCCACATCTCGAAGGTCGCCGTGCGCTCGTGGCGGTCGAGAATGACGATCCCGTGGCCTGAGCCCTTGCGGTGAGCGATCTGCTCGGCGTTGAGACCCTGTTGGCCTTCCTTTGTGTTGCTGCCCTCTTCCGGGTTGGCGACGCCCAGCATGGTAATGCGGTGCCCGAATCCGTCGCGGTAGCGGCCGGTGTACTCGGGCGCTCCCGGTTTGCGGTCTTCGCCGGGCTCGGCGGGCCGCCAGGCCCGCGGAAAGCCGTTGGACGTTCCGGGAACCATGAAGCTCAAGCCCGCATCTTCCCAGTCGTTCAAGCCGTGGCGGATCAAGGAGCCGACGTGCTGGTCGCCGTGCAGCATGACCAGGTCCCGCGCGGCTTGCACGGCTTCGAGCGCGCGGCGGCGTCCCCGCTGAGGCCAACCGCCGCTGTCGAGATCGATCCGCATGGGAAGCAACTGCGGCCCGACGTGCGTGCTCGCCTTGCAAAAGATGGTCTGCGAGCAGAGCACGCGGAAGTCGGCGTCGGCGCTCTGCTTGGCCCATTTCGCAAGCCACAGTTCCTGACGCGGTCCGAGCATCTCCGCCGGCACATCGACGACCTTCGGGTTTCTTTGCCCCGCCGCTTGTTGCGCCGCTGTCAGGACGGAGTCGGGCCCGGTCTTGAACTTGCGATCCTCGATGACCGCGAAGGCGGCGCCGCCGTAGCGCATTTCCGTGAAGTAGACTGCGATGCCGCTCTGGCACGGTTCGGGGTCGACCGGATCGGGCAAATGCCCCGCCTGCGTGCGCTGGACCGCGTTCACCCAATCCACCGGCATCAGAAAGCCGCCGCCCTCGAAGCCCTTGCCGTCCGGCGACGGCGGCAGGGCGCGCCCCGCCTGGCCCCAGATGTTGCCTTGGAACATGTCGTGATCGTCGGGAATGACGATGCTCGGCCGGTCCTTGAGAACGTCGCGCCAGCTCCAGCCGTGCTGCCAGTACTTGCGCAGGTAGTCGAGCATGGCCTCTTCGGCGGGCTTGTCGCGAGCGACTCCGAATCCGCCATGTCCCTCATAGATTTGATCGCCCGCGAAGTAGACGACGTCCGGGTTTTGCGCCTTGACGTTGCGCACCATGCGCGTCTGCGGGAAGCACTCGCCGTGGTCGCAGGAGAAAACGCCGATGCGGAGTTGGGGCTTGTCGACCGGATCCCGCCGCACCAGCCCCTCCCAATAGTGATCGCGGCCCTGCCAAGCGTAGGCCACGCGGTAAGCGGCGTCGCTTTGGTCAACCCAATCTTCGACGCGGAACACAGCGGTCCGGGACAGCGGCTCGATCGGCGCCTCGGCGATTTGCTTCCATCCGTCGCCGTTCCGGACCTCGAGCCGCGCCGACCAGTCGTCAGCATCGCCCAGCGGCGGAAACAGCGCGGCGAGCTTCAGAATGCGGCGGCTCAGCGTGTACTGCGTCCATAGGATCGGCCCGAAGGTCTGATCGGGATGGGCGGCGAGCTGCGGGCCCCAAGCCTTCCAAGAGCGGAACGCCCATTGCGTATCGCTGGTCTCGGCCGTCGGACGCCCCGGCGCTTGCGCCGCCAGAGCGACGTTGCCCGGCAAGGCGTCGGCGGCCAAGTCGGTCGTGACCGCGACGGCTTCGCCGGAACTCGGTTTCGCGGTCAGAGACAAACTCCCCGCGCGGGACTCGAGCGAGAGATGAACCGGCCCGTCGAGCGAAACGGCGTCGTCGCTCAACTGTTGACCGGCGAAGATGCGCCCGTCGCCATGCACTCCGGCCGAGACCCCCGTAGCCGGGTGGACGAGCGCATGCTGATAGCCCGGCAGCCCGCCGCGAATGCCGACGACAAAGCCGGCCCATGTTCCCGCCGCGTCCTCACCCGCGTCCGTAAGCCGCACATCGGCTTCCATCGAGATCCCGCCTGCGCCGTCCACGGCCTGGTGCGTGAGCAGATGCAACGTGCGGCCGGCGCCGGCTCGCGCGAAGACTTCGCCGCCCGCCATGCGCCAGTTCTGCAGCGGGTTCGCCCAATATTCAGGGCCGATCCAGACTCGCTCGCCCTCCCAGCGGCTCTCGAACCCGCCCTCTCCGGACGAGCCGCAGCCAGTCGCCAAACCGGCCGCCGCCGCGCCCATCGTTCGAAAGAAATCACGCCGTTCCATGCCGCTGACTGACATCCGGACGCCAGCTTAGCGCGCCCCAAGCGACATCCGCGAGCCCGCCCTTACAATCACGGCAGGAAGCGATGCGCTCGATTGTCTTGTTCTTCTTGCTTGCCTTGAGCGCGTTCGGCCAACCGTCGGTCAACGCGAACGGCATCGTCAACGCCGCTAGCTTCCTGCCGCCGACCGTCCCCGGCGGCGCCATCGCTCGAGGATCAATTTTCTCGATATTCGGCCAGGGATTTGCGGGGGCGGCCGAGCAAGCCCAAGAATTTCCGATACCTCTCGAGCTCGGAGACGTTCGCGTCGAGGTCCTCGCATCCGACAACCGCACGCTCGACGCGCCGCTGCTCTATGTCAGCGCCAACCAGATCAACGCCATCCTGCCGTCGGACTCGCCTATCGGCGCGCAGCGGCTCCGCGTGGTGAGCGACGGCGTCGAAAGTCTCCCTGCGTCGTTCAAAGTCGTGCAATCGAGCGTCGGCGTTTTTACGGAAGACGACGCCGGGTTTCGACAGCCGGCAGGACTGCAACTGCTGTCCGGCGTGCGCCCAGGCGAGCGAGTCACGCTCTGGCTGACCGGCCTCGGGCCGATCGACGCCTCGGACGCCGCGGCGCCGCCGGTCGGCGACCTGCCGGCCGCGCTTCGCGTGATCGTCGGCGATCGACCGGCTGAAGTGCAATACCAAGGTCGGTCGGGCTGCTGCGCCGGCCTCGATCAGGTGAATCTGACGATCCCCAACGACGCCCCCGCGGGGTGCTTCGTGCCGGTTTGGGTCGAAGTCGCCGACGACCTTTACAGCAACATCGCCGTTGTCTCGATCTCTCCCCCCGGTCAGGCTTGCTGGGAAACCGAATCGACGATTGCCATGCCTTTCGTCGAAACCGTCACCGCTCGCCTCTCTCTGAACCAAACGGTTACGCCCGACGGCTTCGAGCAAACCTACGACGCCTTCTACGCCCGAGCCGCCGAAGCCCGCACGACCGTCTACCCCTTCGCGAACGACGATCCGGCGCTGCTGCCGCCTCCCGGACTGTGCCGTCCCGGTGCGTCTTCGCCGGACAGCCGGCCCGGGGTCGACGGCGGCCTCGAGGTCGCGATCAGCGGCCCGTCCGGCGAGACGAAGCTCACACCGTCCCCGAACCCGCCTCCTGCGCTTGTCGCAAACCCGCCGCTCGACCTCTCGCCCGGTCCGTATGACATCCGCGGCCTCGGGGCGGCCGACTTCGGGCCGTTTCATGCCTTCCTCACGATCCCTCCGGCGCCGCTATGGGGCGAAACGAGCCGGACGCTGCTCGAGCGTCAACAGGGTTTCTCTGAAAGATGGGAGGGCGGCGCTCCGGACGGGCAAGCGCTCGTCCTCGTCGCTCCCGTTGAGGGATCCCAGCCGCGGTCGCTCGAGCAACCGTTCGTGTGCCGGGCGCCGGTCAGCGACGGCGCGCTGCAAGTCCCGCCCGCGTTCGTCGACAACCTGCCCGGCCAACTCGCCGGAATCGGTCTGACGAGCATGGCGGCTGCGGAAATGCAATTCGAAGACAGGAGCCCTGAAAGCGGCCTCGTCGTCGCACTCGACACGGAATACCGCCTCCTCAATGTCGGTCCTCCGCGCCTTCCCTCCTCCTCCCTCACGCTGCCTAACGGCGACCGCATCCAGGCCGAGCTAGCGACATCGTCAAGCGAGCGCCAGCGCGGCCTCATGTCGAGACCGGCGATGCCGGCCGACCACGGCATGCTTTTCTTTTTTGACATCCCGGCCGCGTATCGCTTTTGGATGTACCAAACGCTGATTCCGCTCGATATCATCTGGCTCGACTCGGATCGCCGCATCGTCTATATCGGCGCGAACACGCCGCCCTGCCCTCCCGAATTGGGCGGGTCCTGTCCGACTTATGGTCCTGACGAACCGGCTCGTTTCGTGCTCGAGATCAACGCCGGCGAGGCGGCCCGCCGCGGCCTGAGGCCGGGGGACCCGTTGATCTGGTAGCCGACTCGAACGCCTTGGGCGACGACCTCAAAGAAAATCTTCCGCTTGCGGTGTCGGGTTCCCGGCTGCTGTCCCGCATCTCCAATCGACACAAGATCTTAGGGTCGGCGCCGACGCCGATTGCGACTTTGAGGAAGGAGATATTGGGATGAAACGAGTAGCGATGTTGATTTATGGGACGACCGCCTACATGCTGTTTGCGGGCTGTCTGCTGTACGCGATCGGCTTCGTCGGTGACTTTGGAGTCCCGAAGACGATCAATTCCGGAGCCGCCGGCCCCTTGACCGACGCGATTCTTATCGATTGCTTGTTGCTGAGCTTGTTCGCCGTTCAGCACAGCGGCATGGCGCGGAAGCGATTCAAGGAAGTTCTGACCCGGGTTGTGCCCAAGGAAATGGAACGCAGCACGTTCGTCTACGCGACCTGCGCCGTGCTCTTCGCAATGTTCACGTTTTGGCGCCCGATTCCCGGGGCGGTTTGGGAGACCAACTCAGCCGCCTTCGCCGCCGTCATGCAGGGATTGTCCCTGACGGGCTGGGCGACGGTGCTCGTCGCGACGATCAACATTCATCACTTTGACCTTTTCGGCCTGCGCCAAGCTTGGCTCGCCTTTCGCGGAGAAGCGTACAAGGATCTGGGCTTCCGCACGCCGGGCTTGTACAAGTTGGTGCGTCACCCGATCTACGTCGGCTTCTTCCTGGCCTTCTGGGCGACCCCGACGATGACCTACGGACACTTGCTGTTCGCCGTGATGTGCACGGGCTACGTAGTCTTCGCCGTGAAGATGTTCGAAGAGCCGGGATTGATGCGGGAGCACGGGCAGCGCTACCTGACTTACATGAACCAGGTGGGCGGCTTCATTCCCAAAAAGACCCCGGCGGCGAGAGAGCGGGAATTGACGCCGACCGCGTAGCCCGGCGAAGTCTCGCCAAGGAGAAGAGGAGAACGACCATGCGCTGGATTACAAACGCCATCGGACTGAGCGCCTTCCTGCTGTCGCTGACTCTGCTGTTCGAAGCTTGGCCGGGGACCGCGGCGGCGGGGCCCACGGCGCTCGAGATAGCCGCGGCAAGCCCACATCGTTCGCGCTAACGCGAAGCCTGAACAGAAAACGCCGGTCGAAGCAATTCGGCCGGCGTTTTGTTTTTGACGGCGCTGGTCTTACTGTGAGGCCGTCGGCAACAGCACTGTTTGGCTTCCCGCCTGGTTGTAGACGACGGTTAAGTTGACCGTGCCGTTGGGCAAACTCGCTCCGGTCCGGAAGTTGACCTGGTAGACGGTGATCAGACCGGGCGCGTAGAAGACGCCGAGATTAGGAACGCCGGCGTTGTTGATGCCGACGACGATGGTCCCGGGAGGCCGCGATAACGGGTTCGCGGGGCCCGGGACATTCGTCGGCACCGCGGGCTCGACCAAACCAAGGCTGGTCAAAAACAGCAGAATCACCTCGTTCGGACGAGCCGGATTGCTCGGCGTAACCAGGCTGTAATCGGCGTGGAGCGCCGCGGCGTAACGCCCCCCTGCGACGCTGATCTCGAAGATGCCCGGCTGTTGAGCCAGGATCTGGACGCCGGTGATCGTGGTCGACGCGCCGTTGTTGGTGACGATCACCGTGGCCGTCCCGGGAAGCACGCCGAACGGGACCTGGATGTTGATCTGCTCCTGGCCGTTGACGTTCGCCAGGCCCAAGATCGGCGCCGAGATCCCGTTTATGGTCACGCTGACGCCCCGAAACTCCAATGGGAAGCCGTTGTTGTAGGGAGCGATGAGGCCGCCGTCGACGCCCTGTGTCAAACGCTGGCCGAAGATGGTGCCGGTCCCGCCGGGGGTCAAGCCCGTGCGAAAGCTGGCGCCGTTGACGATGCCTTCAAGCGGAACGAGCGGTGTCCGGCCGACAACAAACAGGCTGAACCGCACAGTCTGATTGATCGCGCGCGCCTCGATGATGATCTCGCCCAGCGATTGACCGGCCGTGACGATGGCGGCGGCTTGCCCATCCTCGCCCGTCTGCGCGGAGGCCGGCTGTACCGAGCCGGCGCCGGAGATCACCTCGAACTCGACCGGCACTCCCGCGACGCCCTGCTCTTGAGCGTTCGCGACGCGAACCACGATCGGAGCCGAAGCCTGCGCTCCGGCGGGCACGCTCTGACCTCCTCCCGATACGGCCGTGAGGCTTGTCGGAAGGCTATTGACCGTCAGATGGAAGACCGCCTGCTGCTCGCCGGAAGCGGCGGTGACGGTGAAGGCCCCGCCGCTTGACCCAAGTTGGATGCGCGCCGAGGCGACGCCGCCATTGTTCGTCTGGACGCCGGTCGGCGGAAGCAACTGGGCGGCCGACGGCGGGTTGATCGACCAACTGATCGGTTGACTCGCAAGACCGTTGCCGCAGAAATCCTGCGCCATCGCGACCAGCGCCAGAGGGAGCGTCTGGCCGGCGGAGCCGCTTTGGCCGTCGCCCTGAGTCGCGACGAGCGCGGTCAGCGACCCGACGGCGACTGCGTAGTCGACGGTCAGCTCGGCCGGATCGGTCGAATCGACATCAACCGAGATGGTTCCGGTCGGGCCCGGACACCCGAAGACGACATTCGTACTCGCTTTGCCGAGAGCGTTGGCGACGGCTACCGGGGGGTCGAAGGTGACGTCTTTGTCGCGGGCGCGGAAAAACACCAGTCCGCCGGGAAGGGGATCGCCGACCGCGTCCTTGACGGATACTTGGATCGCATCCTCGAGAGTCTCCCCAACCCTGCCCTTCAGCGCGGGCTTGGATAGCAAATCCAGTTCATGGGCCGTTTGACCCTGCGTCGGCAAGACGGTAATCGTGAACGGCTCTTCGAGAACGATCCCCGTGCTCAGATCGCGAACTTCCACGCGCAAGACCTCGGGGATTACGACGTTCGATCCCGTGGTGCACGTAAAGCTCGCGATTCCGCTCGAATTGGTGACTATGCCGCCAGGACAGAAGAGGTAGTTTTTGACCTGCTTAATCAAAACCGACAGTTGCACGTTCGGCCGCGGCACGCCGTTTGCGAACACACTGACGACGAAAGGCTGGGTCTCCGTCACGAGCGGAACGTATTGATTGTCGCCCGCCACCTTTTGGATGCCGCCGGCGCTGTTCGAATCGACGACGTTGATCGTGAAGGTCACCGATCGATCGCCGTCGCTGAAGCTCACCGTGGACGACCGATTTTGCGTGACGTTGTTGGCGGTGCAAGCGGCGGTAGCGCGCCCCTGCGCGTTGGTGTTGACCTCCTGAGGGCACGTCACGAAGGAGTTGCTCACGTTGATGTCGAGAGTGAGACCGGCGTCGGGATTGCCGCCCGCCTGCGCGTCGACCATGAGGTTGAACGAGTTGCCTTCGACCACGTTCACGGGATCGGTCGAAGCTTTCGTGAGGCCTCCCGAGCCGGCGCCCGGTTGGATCGTCACACTGAAGGAGATGGAGTCGGAGCCGTGGATGACGTCAATGACCGCGGGTTCGTCGGTTGACACGTCCGCCGCCGTGCAGATGATTGTCGCCAGGCCGGTCGCCGCGGTCGAAACCGTGTCGGGACAGTCCAGCAAGCTCCCGGGATACTCGACCTCCAACATTTCGCCGCTCGCCGGCGCCCCGCCCTGTCTGAACTCCGCCACAAGCGACACGGCGGCGCCCGAGCCTACAGTCTGGTTGTCGCCGCTTATGATGAACAGCCCGTCCGCGCCTCCTGACTTGAAAACGGTCACGTTGAACGAGACCGCGCCGACCGCCGGCGGCCCTGTGATCGTAACGACTCCCGGCGTCGTGGCGGCCACGGCTTTGGCCGTGCAAGTGATCGATGTTTCCGTTTGGTTGAAAGGGAGGTCAACCGCAACGGGGCAATCGGCGATATTCGAAGGCGCGACCGTGATCGTGACGTGGATGCTGAGAGGATGCCCGATTCTGAGGATGAACTCGGCGCCCGCTGCGACCGTCTGATTGTCGCCTTGCAACTTCGTCAATACGGAATACGTGGGCGGAGGCGATTGCTCGACCGGAGTCGGCGCCAGCGCAAGAGCGGCCGGCGCGCCCGCCAGCGTGATGTCGCCAAGATTCTTGCCCTCGCTGTCCGTTCGGATCAGCGTGCGTGTATCGCGCCGCGCGATCACCAAGCCGCCGTCCGCCAGAAAAGTCGCGCCTCCGACCTGCGCGGCCGGAAGCGGTTCGCCGCCGGCGTCGCGAATGAGCGGTTCTGCGCCGCCCGCGCTGTGCAGACGCAAAAAGCCGCCCGAAGCGAGCAGCGTCGCACCTGAGGGTCCGCCGGCGAATAGGTCAAGCGTTGCGCCCGCCTCCGACTCGTTGGTCTGCGGCGGCTCCCCGAAGAACTGGCGCTCCAGCCGCGACAGGTCGAAGATGTTGTTGCCGGCGGCCGCGACTGCGCCTGACGCCGAACTGACCAGCGTGACGGGCGAACTCGAGATCTTGTACGAGCCCGTCCCCCATGCAAAAGATTCCAGGTCGAGCGGCCGCACCAAGCCCGAGTCCTTGAACAGCACATTCACAGCGCCGCCCTCGGGCGCGACCGAGACGCCGGCGATCTCGGTCTCGGCCTCGATTCGCCGCACAATCGTCGCTTCGTTCGTGTCAATCAGGTACAGCGCGTGTCCCGCGGCTACAGCCAGCAACCCGGTGGAGGCGTCAAAAGCGGAAGGCGAACCCGCGGGCGCAATGCCGTCGAGAGGCAACCGGCGGAGCACCTGCAAGCTCTGATCGACGACGACGACTTCTTGCGGCCCGATAATGAAATAGCGTCGCTCGCCGTCAACCTTGACCTCGACAGCCGCGTGTCCGACCACGCCGACCGGACGCTCGGCGATTCGCTCGAATTTGGCTCGTGTCGAACGCCGCCGCCGAACCGGATTCGTCGAAAACGAACAGCGTCTCGCCGAATGCTCCCGTCGCGGAGGAAGCGACGAGCAAAATCGCCGCCAATAGCACGAAAAGAGGAGATTTAGGACGCATCATGAGCGCATCATGATTGCACATCGGCAACCACTCAGGCGAGTTCAGGATTTTAGTCTGCACGCAGCCTTTATACACCCCGTCATAATATGCGGTCGAACATTCCGTGCGAACCGGTGGGTGTAGATGTCTCGGGGTCGTCGCCCTGAGCTTGCTGCTTGGCGCCCAGTCTGCGGTTGCGAGCAGGCTCACGGGACGCGTCTTCGTCCTCGAGGACGGCGAGCGCAAGCCCGCTGACGGAGCCTGGGTCAGGGCGAGCGCCGGAACGCCGCCTCAGACCGTCGTCTCCGCTCCCACGCTTCCCGACGGTTCCTATCGCCTCGAGAGATTGCCCGCGGGGCGCGTTTCGTTTGTTCGGGCTTGCGCCGGGAAGTTAGTACGGCTCGACTTCGGCGACCCGGCCATTCGAGCCCGCTACGCACGCTTCGGCAAGGAGATCGAAGTGCGGCCCGGCGAAACCGTTTCCGTGGACTTGAGACTAATCCGCTAGCGATCTACGACCGCAATTGAATCCGGAGCTTCTTCTTCAGGTTTTCGACGATTACAGCGGCATAGCCGTTGATCTCTTCGTCGGTGAAGCTTTGGTTCTCGCGCTGCCAAACAGCGCGCAGCAATAGGGCGTAGTAGCCCTCCTGCACCTGCTTGCCTCGAAAGATTTCCACCGGCTCGAGCGACGCCAGGTAGTCGATGCGGCCGATCGCGTTGCGAATCTCCGCGAACGGCACGCCTTCAGGCGCCAGAAGCGAGAAGTCGCGCTCGACGGCGGGCACCTTCGGCACCGCGCGGTACTGCGGCCGCCGCAACCCGGCTTCGTAAAGACGGTCGAGCTGAAACTCGGCGAGAAACACCGGCTGGCGGACCTTGCGGTCTTCCGTGTATTCAGGTTCGACTTCGCCCAGGGTCGCGACGACGCTCTGGTCGCTCAAAATGCGCGCCGCGGCCCCGGGAACCAGATACGCCGGGACGTCGCGGTCGTCGAGCTCGAGCGGCGCGAGGTCATAACGGCCCAAAATCGCGAGGGCGTCCGACTTCAAGTCAAAGAAAGAGAAAGGCTTCGCCTTCTCTTGCAGGTCGACCGGGCGGGCGTCGCCGGTGGCGGCCAAGGTCAGAATGTTCGGCTCTTCGTAGCTTCCGTCGCCGCCGCGGTAGATGCGGCCGAACTCCGCCAGCCGCAGCGATGTTTCACCGTGACGAATGTTGTGCGCAACGGCGTCGAGCACCGTGGGCGCCGTGCTGTTGCGCATCACGCTCATCAGCTCCGAGATCGGGTTGCGCAACTTGACCGGGCTTGTTGAGCCGAAGCGTACGGCTTCGCGCTCGGCGATGAAGGTATAGCCCGACATCTCGTCGTAGCCCAGCGCCCGGACGGCTTCTCTCGCGGCGGCCTCTTCGGCCTCAAAGGGCTTCGGCGGCGCGGCGGCGCCGACCGGCGGTAGGGTCGATTCGATCTTCGCAAAGCCGTAAATGCGGCCCACTTCTTCGATCAGGTCGACTTCGCGCTCAACGTCCAGCCGGTGGGACGGGGCCGGCGTCGTCCAACCTTGCTGGGTTTGCTTGGGTTCAAAGCCGAGCCGCTCGAGGATCTCGACGATCTGCGCGTCCGATATCTCCACGCCAAGCAGGTGTTCCGACCTGCCGCGCCGCAGGGTGATGGGAGGGCGGCGGTATTCGTCCGGGTAGGCGTCGATGCGGCCTTTCAGGATCACGCCGGGGCTGGTTTGGCCGAGCAGCCCGGCGATGCGATCGGCGCCCCAGACGGCGGCCTTGATGTCGGCCCCGCGCTCGAAGCGGTGCGACGCCTCGGTGTGCAGCGCAAACTGACGGGATGTCTTGCGGATCGAGCCGGGCTGGAACCAAGCCGCCTCGATCAAGACGTTCTTCGTCTTGTCGGAGATTTCCGTCTCGAGGCCGCCCATGACGCCGGCGAGCGCGACGGGCTTATAGGCGTCGGCGATGACCAGATGAGAGGGGTCGAGCTTGCGATCGACGCCGTCGAGCGTGCGCAGCTCTTCGCCCTTTTGGGCGCGGCGCACGATGATCTTCTTGCCGCCCAGCGTGTCGAGATCGAAGGCGTGCGTCGGGTGACCCAGCTCGAGCAGCACGTAGTTGGTCAGGTCGGCCAAGTTGTTGATCGACCTGGTTCCGCACAACTCGAGCCGGCGGCGAATCCAGTCCGGCGACGGCTTGATCTCGACGCCCAGCAGCACGCGCCCGACGTAGCGCGGACACAACTCCGGCGCGGCGATCTCGATTTCGCAGAAATCCGCGGCCGGGCGCTCGTCTTCCGCGAATTCGATCCTCGGAGGCCGCAGCTCACGCCGGAAGATCGCCGCGACCTCGCGCGCCATCCCGAAGTGGTTCATCGCATCGGGGCGATTGCTGGTGATGTCGATGTCGAGCAGCGTCTCGCCGTCGACCTGTTCGACGCCGTCGACCGCCATGCCGGCCATCGTCAACGCATCGGCGAGCTGCTTCGGCGATTCCGGGATGTCAACGAAGTCCTGGAGCCAACTGAGCAGGATGCGCATTACCGGAACTGCCGCAGAAATCGTACGTCGCCGTTGTAGAGCAGCGAGATGTCGTTGACGTCGTATTTGTTCATGGCCAGACGGTCGAGGCCCATGCCGGCGGCGAAGCCCTGGTATTTCTCGGGGTCGAGGCCGGCCGCGCGCAGCACGTTCGGGTCGATCATGCCGCAGCCGAGCAATTCGATGAAGCCGGTCTGCTTGCAGATGCGACAACCCAGGCCGGCGCAGAACGTGCAAGTGATGTCGAGCTCCGCGCTGGGCTCGGTGAACGGGAAGAAGCTCGGGCGCAGGCGCGTCTTGATTTGCGGGCCGTAGAGACGCCGTACGAAATGCTCGAGCGTCCCCTTGAGGTCGCCGAGGGTGATGTTTTCGTCGACGCAGAAGACCTCGAGTTGCTGGAACATCGGGCTGTGCGTCGCATCGGGGGCGTCGTTGCGGTAGACCTTGCCGTGCACGACGTAACGCAGCGGGGGCGGCGTGCGCTCCATGATGCGGATCTGATTCGGCGAGGTATGCGTGCGCAGCAGCATCTGATCCTCGACGAACAGCGTGTCCATCTCGTCCACGGCGGGGTGGTCGGGCGGAAAGTTGAGCGCCTCGAAGTTATAGAAGAAGGATTCGATCTCGGGACCTTCGGCGACGGCGTAGCCGAGCTCCTTGAAGATCGCCAAGATCTCTTCGAGCGTCATGCGCACTGGATGCTTGGCGCCGAGATGGCGCTCCGGGCCCGGCAGCGTGACGTCGAGCGCGGCGTCGCGCCGAGCCGCGGAGACGACCGTTTTTTGAGCCTTCTCGACGGCGCCTTCGATCTTGTTCTTGGCGATGTTTTGGAGCTTGCCGACTTGCGGCTTCAGCTCGCGCGGGGCCGCCTTGAGCCAGGCGTCGTTTGCGGCGGCGAGCAGACCGTTCTTGCGGCCCAGCCAGCGGTCGCGGAGATCCTTGAGCTGGTCCGGCGTGGAGACGGCCTTCAACTCGGAGCTGAAGGCCGCTTGCAATTCAATGTAGAGGGCGTCGACGGAAGCCCCGTCGGCCAGCAGCTCAGGGAGCGGCCGTCGCGCTTTTTCGTCGACGCTCATGCCTGGCAATTCCTACTCGGCGGCTGGCTTGTCGTCGCCGTCCGCTTCGGCTGCGGCCGCTTCCGGCTCCTCGGCCTCGGCTTCCGCGGCCTTTTCTTCAGCTTCGGCTTCAGCCGCAGCTTCGGCGGCCTTGGCTGTCGTCGCCGAGGCGTCGGGCCCGGAAGCGCCGTTTTCGAGAGCGTTCTTGGCCTGATCGGCGATCTTGGCGAAAGCCTGCGGGTCGCGCACGGCCATCTCGGCGAGCATCTTGCGGTTGATCTCGACGCCGGCGAGCGCCAGCCCGTGAATCAGGCGGCTGTAGGAGAGGCCGTTGATGCGCGCTGCGGCGTTGATGCGGATGATCCACAGCGAGCGGAAGTCGCGCTTTTTACGCTTGCGGCCGACATAGGCGAACTTCTGCGCCCGATCGACGGCTTCCTTCGCGTAGCGGTAGAGCTTGCTTTTGCCTTGATAAAAGCCTTTTGCTAGCCCTAATACCTTCTTGCGCTTGAGACGGCGCTTGTTTCCTCGTTTGACGCGGGGCACGGTTTCTCCTCCTTAAAGGATTTAAAAGAATGAGCCCGGAGGCTCGGATCGGGCGGCGGCTCAGGCACGTGCCATCGGGCTCTGTCCGCGCGCCGGGGGCCTTTTCGCGGCCCCGTTAGACGGCGATGATCCTGCGGATCCCTTTCAGCATCGAATCGCTCACCAGGGCCCGCTTGCGCAGCTTGCGCTTCCGCTTCTGGGTCTTCTTGGTGAGAATGTGGTTCGCGAGCGAATGGCTGCGCAGCACCTTACCGGTGGAGGTGAGTTTGAAGCGTTTTTTCGCTCCGCGGTGGCTCTTGAGTTTCGGCACGGCGTTATCCTCTTTGCGTCCGTTCGCGCGCAGCGCGACCGCAGCAATCCAATTCTTGCTAGCGCTTGTTTTGGAGGGGCTGAGACGGACGATGTCCGAACGCTCCCGGTAGTATAGCATCGGTCCGGAGGGTATTCGACCGGTTGGCTGGGGCGGCGGCCCGGCTGGGGAATTTTCGTCAGGCCTCCGGGGCGGAGTCGGCGGGACCGGATGTCAGTAGGAGGAACCATGCAAATCGACGAGCAAAAATTGAACTCCTTCATGGAGCGCATGTTGGGCGAGTTGGGCGCGGCGATCAACGTACCCATGATGTTGATCGGCGACCGGCTCGGCCTATTCAAAGCCATGACCGACGTCGGTCCCGTGACGGCGCTCGAGCTCGCTCAAAAAACAGGCTCGGATGAGCGTTATGTGCTCGAATGGCTGTCGTCGCTCGCGGCTGGAGGCATCGTCGACTACGACGCTGAAAACCAGACGTTCACCTTGCCCGACGAGCACGCCTTCGCGCTCGCCGTCGAAGACAGCCCGGCGAACCTACAGGGCGCGTTTTCCGTGATCGGGTCGACGTATTTCGACTGGGAGCGCATCGCCGAAGCCTTCAAGACGGGTGCGGGCGTGGGCTGGCACGAGCACCACCACACCCTCTTCTCGGGAACCGACCGCTTCTTCCGGCCGGGCTACAGAGCGCACTTGACCGAAAGCTGGATTCCCGCGCTCGACGGCGTGGCGGAACGGCTCGAAGCGGGTGCGAAGGTCGCCGACGTAGGCTGCGGTTACGGCTCCTCGACGATCTTGATGGCGCAGCAGTACCCTGCGTCGAGGTTCTTCGGCTTCGACTATCACGATGCGTCGGTCGAGGCCGCTCGCCGCGCCGCCGAAAAAGCGGGCGTCGCCGACCGCGTGACTTTCGAAGCGGCCAGCGCGAAGGCCTTTCCCGGTGAAGGCTATGACCTGGTGACGGTATTCGACTGCTTGCACGATATGGGCGATCCGGCCGGGTCGGCGGCGCACATTCGAAAGAGCCTGTCTGAGGACGGGGTGTTCATGATCGTCGAGCCGTTCGCGGGCGATCGATTGGAAGACAATCTCAACCCGGTCGGGCGGATGTATTACGCCGCATCTACGCTGGTCTGCACGCCCGGTTCGCGGGCTCAAGAGGTCGGCGCTTGCCTCGGCGCCCAGGCCGGCGAAGCGCGCCTGCGCAAGGTCGCCGGCGAAGCGGGTTTCACACGCTTCCGGCGAGCGGCCGAGACGCCCTTCAATCTGATCTTGGAGGCGCGGCCTTGAGTCGAAGACCCGGGGCCGTCAACCCCGGATGAGATAGACCGCCGTATCGGCCATCAGGCTGGGCCGGAAATTGGTCTTCTTGTCGCCGCGTAAGAAATAAGAACCCTCGACGGTCAGCCCGTCCCGCTCGACCAGATCCTCGAAGTCGGGGATGGTGACGAAGTGGATGTTGGGCGTGTCGTACCAGTCGTAGGGCAGGTGTCGCGTTTTGGGCGCCCGGCCGGTGACCAGCAGCGATAGCCGCGTCGACCAGTGACCGAAGTTCGGGAAGGCGACGATGGCGTGCCGCCCGATGCGCACCATCTCTTGCAGCAGCCCGCGGGGATTCTCCGCCTCTTGCAGGGTCTGGCTCAGCACGACGTAGTCAAAACGTTGGTCGGGATAGTCGGCCAGGCCGCCGTTGATGTCGCCCTGATAGACCGACAGGCCGCGCGCCACAGCCTTGCGCACCTTCGAGGCGGAGATTTCGATGCCGCGGACGTTGCAGCCCTTCTTCGCTTCGAGGTAGGCCATCAATTCGCCTTCGCCGCAGCCCAAATCGAGCACGCGCGAGGCATCCGCGACCATCTCGCCGATGATTTTGTAATCGCCGCGGCCGAGAACCTCCGGCACGAATGCCTTCGGCGCGGACGGCGGTTGATGCACGACGGTCGCCATGCTTGACTGTGCGTATTATAAGTTTCCCTTACGACTATTCGAGCCGCAGTCAGCGGAATGCTCTATTTGGCGCTTGAAAGGTCGTCAGGGGCGGCGGACCGGTTCGGGCAGCTCCCGGCTTCGACCAAAAAACTCGTTGAGAGGGCCCAGCCGCCGGGCTCGGCGTCGCTGCGCCGCTCGATTCGCCACGCCCCGGAATCTTCGCGAAGGCGCCACATCTGTTCGGGCGTGCGCAGGAAGCGACCGCCGGGAATCTTGGGCCGCTCTGCGGTGATCTGACGGATGTCCCACGAGCGGCCGCCGTTGTAGGTTTCGCGCATTTGGAACGGATCGCCCGTCGTGCTCAATTGCTCGAGAATGATGTAGCCGTGTTCGGCTGAGTCCAAGCGGAAATCCACGACGACGCCGCGGATGGGGTCTTCAGCGTCGCCTAGCTTGCGTAATGACCAGGACTCTCCGTAGTCGCCGGTGTAGAGCGTGAAGGGCTTCTCGACCGTGGCGGCGTCGCCTTGCTGTCCGGCGGCCCAGGCGTAGCCGCCGTCGACGATCTCGACGGCTTCGATGCCGGCGGCGGGAACGCGTTCGGCGGCTTCCTTCCAGGTTTTGCCGCCGTCGGCGCTCGATAATACGACAGACTCGAGGGTCGATTCGTTGGAGTGCAGCTCGCCGGCGGCGACGACGAAGTCGCCCTCGGCGGCGATCGCCGCAAGGTCGAGGTAGAGGACGCAGGGCTGCTCCGGGCTGCAAAGAATGCCGGAGTATTCGAGCTTTCCGGTCTTGCACTCAATGGGCAACGCAACGTTCTCGCCGCTGTAGACGGGCGTCGGCGGCTTTTCGGGTTTCTTATTTTCTTCGACCGCGGGCTGAGGAAGCTGCGGGAAGCGGTCGATCTGTAATTGCGCGACAAGCGGAACGGCCGCTGCAAGAGCAAGCAAAACCGAACCGATTTGGAGCGCGCGAAGCGACATGCTGCCGCTCATTCTAGCGGTTGCGATGGGCTACACTATTGTCGGGTTAACTTGACCACTGGTGCTGTTTGAAGCGATCCGCGACGCACTGGCGGGCGGCCCGATGGCCGTCCTCACCAACCTGTTGGACATCGCGATCCTCTGGTACCTGGCTTATCAGCTCATTCGAGCGATTCGGGGAACCCGCGCCATGCCGATTCTGTTCGGCTTGGGCATCGTAACGGGGGGCTATTATCTCGCCGGCACGCTCGGGCTCGAAACACTGCACACCGTGATCGGAATGGCCGCGCCTTACTCGGCGGTCGCGGCGATTATTCTGTTTCAGACCGAGATTCGCCAGATGTTGCGTGATATGGCGTTGCAATTTATCCCGGGCGGCCGGACAGGCAAGAAGCGCTACTACGAATACGAGGATGTCGTGTTCGCCCTGAGCCAGCTCTCGGCGAGCAAGGTGGGAGCGCTGATCGTGCTCGAACGCGAAACCGGATTGAAGACCTTCGTGCAGAGCGGCGTCGCGCTCGAGGCGAAGCTGTCTTCGGACTTGCTGGTGAGCATCTTTCAGCGCAGCTCGCCGCTGCACGACGGCGGCGTGATCATCGAGCGCGAGCGGATCGCCGCCGCCGCTTGCTTCTTGCCCTTGACCACCAACCCGGGCCTGATGTCGACGTTAGGCACGCGCCACCGGGCCGCCATCGGCATCACCGAGGAGAGTGACGCGCTGGCGCTGGTGGTTTCCGAAACGGACGGCAAAATTTCCGTCGCCGCGAACGGCAAGATCGACCGCGGCATCTCGCTCGATCGCTTGCGGCTCGAGATGATCCAACGGCTCGGTCCCGTGGTTTCGGCGCCGAGCGGCGCGCCTCCGCCCGACAAATCGATCACTGAACCGGCTTGGCCGCCGACGGAAACGGCCGAAACGATGCGCGAATCTCGCGCAAGCGCGTCTTCTGGGAGTTAACGTCGCATGTCATGGTTGCGCGACAGCATGGAGCACAACATGACCGTCAAGCTTGTTTCCCTTGCGGTCGCGGTGCTTATCTGGGGCGCCTTTACGGCCGGCAGTTCGGGCCAAGAAGCGTTCGAGGCGGCAGTGCGCTTTGACCGCGTGCCTAGCGGCATGGAGATCAATCCCGACCAGGCGTCGCATTTGACGGTGATGCTCGAGGGCCCGCCTTGGCGCTTGTCCGACCTGCATTCGCGAGGCGTCGTGTTGGAGGTCGACTGCGCCGACACCTACGACGAATACGAGAAAACGGTCAACGTGACGACGCGGTCGCTGGGTCTGCCCCCCGGCATTACGCTGGTCAAGTCGATCCCGTCGCAGTTGCGCTATTCGTTGGAGGAATCGAAGACGCGGCAGGTCGAGGTGTCGCCAAGCTTCAGCGGCGGCTACCAGGAAGGCTATGTTTTGGAGGGTTTCTGGGTGGAACCGCAGACCCTGAAGGTCGCCGGAGCGGCCGAACGCGTGGCGCTGGTCGAGCAGGTGGGCACGGACCCGATCGATTTGACGGGCGTGATCGGCGGCCGCAGCTTCCGGACGACGGCGTTCCTCTCCGATCCCTATTTGCGCTTCGTGGGCGATGCGACCGTGACGGTGGAAGTGCGCATGAGGAAGCGCTGAGCCGCGCTGCTGTGTGACAGCTCCGTGCTCGCCCCTGAATACAAGAAATGGCGAAACAACTTTTCGGAACCGATGGGATACGCGGTGTCGCGGGTGAATTTCCGCTCGACCCGAAGACGGTCTACGCCGCCGGCTTGGCGCTGGCGGAACGCATCGACCGCGGCACGGTGTTGATCGGAATGGATACGCGCGAGTCGGGGCCCGACTTGGCGGAGTTGCTGGCGGGCGGCTTGGCGGAACGAGGCGTCGGCGTCGAGTTCGCGGGCGTGCTGCCGACGGCGGGCGTGGCGCATCTGACCGAGAAAAACGGCTTCGCCGCCGGCGTGATGATTTCCGCTTCGCACAACCCTTATCAGGACAATGGGCTGAAGGTGTTCGGCCCCGACGGGTACAAGCTGCCCGACGCGCAGGAGGCGGAGGTCGAAGACCGCATCTTCGCTCTGCTCGAAGGCGAGCTGGAGCCGAAACGGGAGCGGTTGACGCGGGATGGGGCACTGATCGAGCAGTATTTCGAGCATCTGCTCGACGCTGGGACGACATCGGAGTCGCTGCGGCCGCTGCGTGTCGAGGTGGACTGCTCGAACGGCGCGGCGAGCGAGTTGGCGGAGCGGTTTTTTGAAGCGCTGGGGATGCGGGCCGAGATCGGCGCGGCCAGCCCCAACGGCCGGAATATCAATCGAGATTGCGGGTCGTTGCACCTGGACGCCTTGCGCGCGCGAGTGGCCGCGGCCGGCGCGGATCTGGGGATTGCATTCGACGGCGATGCGGATCGCGCACTGTTCGTCGCCGACGACGGCTCGGAGATCGACGGCGATGTCGTGCTGCTGCTGGGCGGCAAGCACCTGGCGCGGCGGGGACGGCTGCCGGGAAATCGCGTCGTGACCACGGTGATGGCCAATATGGGCCTCGAGAAGGCGCTCAACGCCGCGGGCTTGTCAATGGTGCGGACCAAGGTGGGCGACAAGTACGTCCTCGAGCAAATGCTGGCCGACGGTTCGGCGCTGGGCGGCGAACAGTCGGGGCACATCATCTTCAAGGAGTTCGCGAATACGGGAGACGGCTTGCTCACGGCGCGGATGCTGCTGGAGATTTTGAGCGCGACCGGCGAGCCGCTCAGCGCGCTGCGCAAACAGTTGACCGTCTTCCCGCAGAAGCTCGTCAACATTCGCGTGAAGGCGAAGCCTGCGATCGAAGAGGTTCCCGCGCTCGCCGCCGCCGTGCGCAAGGCGGAAGACGAAATGGCGGGGAACGGGCGCATCGTCGTACGCTACTCGGGTACCGAGCCGCTGGCTCGCGTGATGGTTGAGGCGGCCGACGCCGGTCTGGTCGAGAAGCATTGCGGGGAGTTGGGCGAGGTGTTTCAGCGCGAGCTGGGGCTATAGGTCGAAATTTGCCGCGGCACTCCTCACAAGGCGTCAAACCGGCTGATCTCGAGCTCGACAAGGGCCGGCAGCGGGACTTCTTGCGGCCATTCGGCGTTCCGCGCTGGTTGGGCGCCGGACTGTACGTCGTCTTCAGCGTTTTGCTGCTGCTGCCGCTGGTGCGGCGGTTACGGCGGCGCGCCTGGTGGAACGTTGTGCGCGCGCTCCTTGTCGCCGGAGGGCTGGCGCTGATTCTGAAGGGTTGGTGGGCCGGCGCTTTGCTGATCGCGGCGGGAGCGTTTCTGAAGCGCGCCGCCGATCCCGACGTCGAGCGCAAGCTACAGCGCAAGCACCGCGCCGAATACCTGCTTAACGGCGGCGCATGGGCCGGAGGCGAGCTGCCGCACACGGAGCCGCTCGACCCTCGCAGCACGCTGTACCTGTTGCTGCGGGAGCGGCATTTGTTGATCGTTCCGGCGCGCGCCGGCGAAGTGCATTCGGCGGCGGATGTCGGCGCGATCAGCGAAGTGCTGGTGGACGGCGCGATTTACCGGCCGATCTACGTCTCCGAGGCCAAGGATCCGCCGGTTCGCGAGGCAAGCGTCGACCGGTCCGCGTCAAGCGTGCTCGAGCTGCGGTTCGCCGACGGCAAACATTGGCGTTTCCGCTACCAGGGACCATTCCACAAGCACTTGGCCGAGACGGCTGCGCACGCCATCCACAGCGTGCGAGAAACGGTCCGCAATCCTTATGCGGCGAGGGCGGGGCGGGAGTTTCCGGTGCTGGGCCGATAGCGGCGCCCGGCTTGCTACCTCGTTTTGAAGAGGCCGGCGCTTGCACTTCACCGACATCCAAGACTTGCTGATCGCGCTGGCGCTGGGCCTGCTTGTCGGGCTGCAGCGCGAGTGGAGCAAGAGCCGCGTCGCGGGGGTGAGGACGTTTCCGCTGATTTCGCTGTTCGGCGCCCTGACGGCGGAGTTGGCGGCGCAATTCGGCGGCTGGATCGTGGGCGCCGGCGTCGCGGCGCTGGCGGCGTTGTTGGTCGTCGCGAACCTGGCGAAGCTAAAGGCGGGGACGAGCGACCCTGGATTGACGACCGAGATTTCGGCGCTGGCGATGTTCGGTGTGGGCGCGGCGATACCTGCCGGCTTGGTGGGCCCCGCAATCGTGGCCACGGGCTCGATCGCCGTGCTGCTCCAGTTCAAGGAGCAACTGCACGGCTTCGTCGGCCACATCGCGGAGGCGGATCTGCGAGCGGCGGCGCGACTCGTGCTGATCGGGCTGGTCATTCTGCCGGCCCTGCCGGACGCCAGCTATGGCCCGTTCGGCGTCCTCAATCCCTATCGCATCTGGCTCATGGTGGTGCTCATCGTCGGGATCAGCCTGGCCGCCTATATGAGCTACCGCGCGCTCGGCCCCAAGGCGGGATCGTGGGCGGCGGGCTTGCTGGGAGGCTTGATCTCGAGCACGGCGACCACGGCCACGTACGCCGACGCCGGCCGAAAGTCAAAAGCCCTTGCCGAAGCCTCAACGGCCGTGATCGTAACGGCCTCGACCGTCGTATTCGCCCGAGTGCTGGCCGAGATCGCCGTGGTCGCGCCCAGCGCCCTGCCGGCGACGGCGCCGCCGCTGCTCGCTGTGATGGCGTTCATGATCGTGCTGTCGCTGGCCGCCCAAAGGAGAGCGTCTTCTCCGGTTGAGGCCGGCGACGTCGGCGGTCCGCCCTCCACCCTTCGAACTGCGATCGCGTTCGGCCTGCTCTACGCGCTGGTGCTGCTCGCGGTGGCCTTCGCGAAGGAACAGTTGGGCAATCGCGGCCTCTACGCCGTCGCCGCCTTGTCGGGGTTGACTGACATGGACGCCATCACGCTGTCGACCGTGCAACTGATCAAGGCCGGCAGCCTCGAAGCCACGACCGGTTGGCGGCTGATTCTCGTCGGCGCCATGGCGAACTTGGTCTTCAAGGCGGGCATCGTCTTATTCGCCGGGTCGCGAGCCTTGTCTCGGGGCGTTTTCGCCTACTTCGCGCCGGCCCTCGCCTGCGGGATTCTGATCCTCATGCTGTGGCGCTGAGCACATCGCGCGGGTGGGACCGCGGCGCCGCGTTCTATAATTGCGCCGATATGCTGCGATTGTTGATCCTCGGCGTCATCGCTTCAGCGGCCCTGTCGGCCCAGCCCGTAACCGTATACATCGAGCTCGGCGACAAGGCCAAGGCGGTGGAAGATTGGAGCGGTTCGCTGACCGTCTCGGGCGGCGAGTTGCTCGGCCTCGAGAGTCGACACTTCTCCAAGGGAGAAACGATCAGCGGCGCCAACTCGTGGAAGACGCAAACGCGACGCGAGCAGATCGACGGCTTCGCGAAGGTCAACTACAACGAGATGAGCCCGGCCGAGCTGCCGCCGACGCAGTTCTCGCCGGTCGGCGTTTACGCGACGCTCAACTCTTCGGGCTCGACGCAAGTGGCCGTAAAGACAGCGCAGGGCGACTTCCGCTTCCGGCTGGCGGAAATCGGCGTCAACGCCAAACCCTTCCTCGACGGGCGCGTCGGCGTGGCGCTTTCGCCGCGCGCCGAGGTGCTCTCGACCCCTGACAACGAGGACGACGAAGCCGCGATCACAACGCTGCCGAACGGCGATACCGTTGTCGCCTGGGTCGCCTACCGCGACAGGGGCGACCGCGTGATGCTGCGCACCCGCTCGGGCGGGACTTGGTCGGCGCCGGAGGAAGTCTCCGAGTCGCCGGGGGATCTGTTTCGTTGCTCGTTGGCCGTCGACGCCGACGGCGGACTCTGGGCCTTCTGGAGCCGTCGCGAGGGCACGGTCTGGGACATTTGGGGACGTCGCAAGGCAAATGGAAGCTGGGGCTCGACGCAAAAGATCAGCAGCGGCGGCTCGAACACGTTTCATCGCGCCGCAAGCTCAGCCAACGGCGACGTGTTCGTCGTCTGGCAGAGCCATCAAGGAAAGCTGGGCCAGCAGCTCACAGACATCTACGGACGGCGCTGGTCGCAGGGCGAATGGTCGGATGCGACGCGTCTGAGCGAGTCGCCGGCCAACGACTGGGAGCCCTTCGTCGCCGGCGGCCCGGGCGGACGCGCTTACGCTGTCTGGGACAGCTATGACGCCGGCAACTACGACGTCTTCTTTCGGGAGTTCGACGGCGAGGAGCTTGGGCCGATCCGGCAGGTGACCACGAGCCCGCGATTCCAGGCCCACGCGACGGTCGCCGCGGACCCCCAAGGACGGCCCTGGGTCGCGTGGGACGAATCGGGCGTGAACTGGGGCAAGGACCAGGGCTACCTCGTCACGCCGCCAATGGCGGTCCCGCTGCACCAAGAGCGCTCGCTGCGCCTGGCGATGTGGGACGGTTCGAAGTGGCATGAGCCGAAGCAAATGCTGCAGCCGTTTTACGTGTACCGGCTGTTCCCGAACTTCGAGACGCCGCAGATCGCCTTCGACGGCGAGGGCGTGCTCAACATGATCTTCCGCCACTGGACCCGGCAAGAGGCGCACGGCATCGGCTCCAAGATCATGTGGGAGAACTTTCTGACGCGCTACGACGGCCGCGGCTGGACCCTGCCGGTTCCGCTGGCGCACAGCGCGGGCTCGATCGAAAAGCGCGCGGCGCTGACCCGCGAGCCCAACGGCTCGCTGGCCGCCGCCTGGATGACCGACGACCGGCCCTTCACCGACATGATCCCGCGCAACGCCGAGATCTACTTCGCCGAGCTGGGCAAGGCCTCCGAGCAGCCGTCTTACGCAGCGGCGCTGAAACCTTTCGTCGAGGAATTCGCGGAAGCGCTGCCGATCCATCCCTTCGAGGCGGAGAACGTCAAGGCGATTCGCGCTCACGTCATCGAGGCCGACGGCAAGCAGTACAGGATCTACCGCGGCGACATGCACCGCCACACCGATGTCTCGCAAGACTTCAAGTACGACGGCTCGCTGATCGAGGTCTATCGCTACGCGATGGACGTCACGTCGTTCGACTACATGGTGCCGACCGATCACCAGCTCGGCTACGACCAGGAGTTCACCTGGTGGCAGGACCAGAAGCTCACGGACCTGTTCAACGTGCCGGGAGCGTTCATGCCGCTGTTCGGCTATGAGCGCAGCTTGCCGTTCCCCAACGGCCATCGCAACATCGTGCAGCCCGAGCGCGGCACGCGGCCGCTGCCCATCCCTGACGACGAAATGCGCGGCGACGTCCGGACCGGCGTGAACCTCTATCCGTACTTGAAGAAGAACAACGGCATCTCGATGCCGCACTCTTCCGGCACGGCGCAGGGCACCGATTGGGGCGACAACGACCCGGAAGTCGAGCCCTTGATGGAGATTTACCAAGGCTACCGCGCCAGCTACGAGTACATGGGGGCGCCGCTGGCGGCGAGCCCCGAGAAGCTGCGCGAGCAGCGCTCGGGCTTCAATCCGTTGGGCTACTACTGGAATGCGCTGGCGAAGGGCTACAAAATCGGCGTGCAAGCCTCGTCGGACCACTGGTCGACGCATGTCTCGTACGCCATGATCGTCAGCGACGATTACTCGCGCGAGGGGCTGTTCAATGCCATGAAGAAGCGCCACGCTTATGCCGCGACGGACAACATCATCCTGGACTTTCGCGCCGAGTCGGGCGGCAAGACCTACATCATGGGCGACATCATCCAGTCGGATGAAGCGCCGCGGTTGACGATCCAGGCCATCGGCACGGACCGCATCAAGCAGCTCGTGATCGTGAAGAACCAGCAGATCATCTACGAGCGGCATCCGAACGCCGATTCGACGACGCTGCGGTTTTCCGACAACGACTTCAAGCCGGGCAAGAATTACTACTACGTCAGGGTCGTGCAGAACGATGACAAGGTCGCCTGGAGCTCGCCGATCTGGGTGGAGTAGATGGGGAGGGCGGCCGCAAGAGAAAGAACTGCTACAATGCTGTCAGTGAAGGCATTGCAGTCATGGCCCAGCTAACCGTTCGTAAGGTACCCGAAGACGTCGTTCGAGCTCTCAAATTGCGCGCCGCTCAACATGGTCGCTCAGCCGAAGCGGAGCATCGGGCCCTTCTCGAGCAATTCCTCCGCCCCGCCGACGACTTTTGGAAGCGCGTCGATGCCGCCCGTGCAGCGCACAAAGCACAAGCAGAAGACCAACTCGACAGACCTGCTTCGCGAATCTCGCGATTCTCGCTAGACGGCGTGCTAGTGATCGATGCGAGCGTGGCCGTGAAGTGGTTCCTCGAGGAGGAAGGGAGCGAAGCCGCGCGCGAAATAGAGGGACCCCTCGCCGCTCCGTCCCTTTTGATGACGGAATGCTCAAACGTGTTCTGGAAGAAAGTGCTCAAGCAGGAGCTGACCGAGAGCGAGGCCATTGACAACTTGAGGCTCCTCGAAGAAGCGCCCGTGTTGATCTTGCCGGAGTCCGCGGACCTCAACGTGGCGGCTCTCGAATTGGCCGTCGCACTGTCGCACCCGGTATATGACTGCCTCTACCTCGCCCTCGCGATGAGCATGAACGCTGCTGTCGTTACCGCCGATGCTCGATTCCTACGAGCAGCCTCGGCAAACGGCGCGGTGTCGAACTTCGTACGAAAACTCCAAAGCGCCACGTGAAGATTTGACGCAAGCGCCCGGTGGTGGTCTCGCTCTTCGGGCGCGTTCCGAACCGCCGGCAGTCGCCTACCCGCTGAGATCGCCGCATCGCCTTATTTCCATGCGGTCCTACGGCTTTGCCCCCGGCCCCTTGACGAACCTTCCCGGCTTCGCGCCGGTATGCTCGCCGTCGGCGATCACTTGCACGCCGTTGACGAACACGTGCGCCATGCCGGTCGCATATTGGTGCGGCTCGGCGTAGGTGGCGTGATCCTGAATCTTGGCGGGATCGAAGACGATCACGTCGGCGAAGTTGCCTTCCTTCAACATGCCGCGCCCTTTGATGCCGAGCGTTTGCACGGGCAGCGCGGCCATGCGGCGGATCGCTTCCTCGAGCGGGACGAGACGCTCCTCGCGGACGTACTTGCCCAGCATGCGGGCGAAGCTGCCGTAGGCCCGCGGGTGGGTGCTGCTCTTGAGGAAGACGCCTTCCGAAGTGAGCGAAGCGGCGTCGGAGCAAATGCTGATCCATGGCAGTTGCAGCTTCTTGCGCAGGTTGTCTTCCGATTGCGTGAAGTAAACGGTGTTGACGCGGCTGCCGTCCTCGATGATCAGGTCCATCGCGGTGTCTTCAGGAGACGTGCCGCGCAGCTTGGCGACTTCGGCGAGGGTCTTGCCGGTATATTGCTTGAGCTGCTCGTTCTTAAAGCCGACCAGGAGGACGCCCTCCGGGCCGCCGGCCTGCATGTACATGTTTTCCCAGTCTTTAGCGGGCTTGTTCATCTCGTGCTTGATGCGCCGGCGCGTCGCCGGGTCGCGCATGCGTTCGAGCGAAGCTTCGAAGCCGCCGTCCTGCACCCAAGGCGGCATCGTCGAGTTGAGCCCGGTGGCGCCGGCGGGATAGGTGTAGACGTCGGCGGTGACCTTTTGGCCGCTGGCGCGGGCCTTTTCGATCAGGTCTATGACCTGGTCGAGCTTCGGCCAGTTGGATTTGCCGGCCGCTTTGAGGTGATAGATCTCCACCGGCAGCCCGGCCTCGCGGCCGATGCGCAGCGCCTCTTCGACCGCTTCGACAAGTTGCTCGCCCTCGCTGCGAATATGCGTGGCGTAGACCCCGTCATACTCGGCGGCGACCTTCGACAGCTCGATCAGCTCTTCGGTGGAGGCGAAAAAGCCGGGCGGGTAGACCAGCGACGAGGCAACCCCGAGCGCGCCCTGCTCCATCGCCTGACGGACCAGCGCCTTCATTTGTTCGAGCTCTTCGGCCGTCGGCGGGCGGTCGTCGTAGCCGATGACATGGATGCGCGGCGTGGCGGCGCCGATGAACGAGGCCACGTTGGGCGAGACGCCGCGCCGCTCGAGGTGCTCGAGATATTCGGCGAGCGTCGTCCAGGCGACGTCAAACTTGATATCGCCCTCGCTGTCGCGCATATCTTGCTTCATGGCATCGCTGAGCGGGCCCATCGAATCGCCTTCCCCCATCACCTCGAGCGTGACGCCTTGGCGAATCTCGCCCTGCGAGCGGCCGTCTTCGATAAGCGACTCATTGGCCCACGACATCATGTTGGTGAAGCCGGGCGCGACGGCGAGACCGCTGACGTCGATCTCCTTCGCGCCCTTCGCTGACGCCAGGTCGCCTAGCGCCGCGATCTTGTCGTCCTGAATGGCGAGATCGCCTTGGACGGGCGCTTGGCCGGAGCCGTCGTAAAGCGTGCCGCCGCGCAAGATGATGTCGTAATCGGGAGCCGACGAGCAGCTAATCAGCGCAAGCAAGGCGAGAACGGCTGGAATCCGCATGGCGGGTATTGTATGCGAGCGGCGACCGGGCGCTTCGATTCTTTCGGGCCGAACGACGGGCGGGAGCGCCTGTCGTCGCTACGCTTCGGTGCGTTTGAGCTGACCGCAGGCGGCGAAAATGTCTTGCCCGCGGGGCCGGCGGATAAAGCACGGGATGCTGCGCCGGACGATCTGCTGGAACGCCTCGACGCGTGCGCGCAAAGGCACTCCGAAGTCGATGCCGGGGCCGGGGTTCAGGGCGATGACGTTGACCTTACAGTTGAGTCCGCTGAGCAGGGTGACGACGCGGTTTGCGTCGTCGTCGGAATCATTGACGCCGTCGAGCAGCACATACTCGAACGTCAGGTGCTCCCACGGCCGCAAAGGATAAGCGCGGCAGACCTCGATCAAGTCCTTCAGGTGATGGGTACGAGTGATGGGCATCAGCCGTTGGCGAGATTCCTCGGTCGAGGCGTTGAGCGAAATGGCCAGCTTCGGTCGGATCTCGTGCTCGGCCAGCTCGGCGATTTTCGGAATGATGCCGGAAGTCGAAACGGTAATCCGCCGCAGCGGGATCGCCACGCCCTCGGGGTCGGCCATGAGCCGGACCGATTGCATGACGTTCTGTAAGTTCAACAGCGGCTCGCCCATTCCCATCATCACGATGTTGAGGGGGCGCGTGCGCGGCTCGAGCGAGTGCTCGCGGGCCAGGCGCAAGACCTGACCGACGATCTCCCCCGCCGTCAGATTGCGCTCGATGCCCATCTGCGCGGTGAGGCAAAACTTGCAATCGACCGGGCAGCCGACTTGCGAGGAGATGCACAGCGTGTCGCGAACTTCTTCGGGAATGAAGACGGCCTCGACGGACTTGCCGTCGGCCAGGGCGAGCAGATAGCGCACCGTGCCGTCGCTCGACTCGAAGCGCTGCTGCACGCCGGGCAGGCCGGTCTCGAACTCGCCGCCCAGGCCCTCGCGCAGGGTTTTGGGGAAGGTGGTGATCGAGTCCACGTCGTCGACGCGCTCGCGGTAAAGCGCATGGTAGAGCTGACGCGCGCGAAAGCCCGGCTCTCCGCGCTGCGTAGAACAGCGCGGAGAGGTCGTCGAGCTCCATACCTACGAGAGCTTCGGGCATACTCGCATTCTAGAGGGCGGCGCTACTCGAGCGGCGGCAGGGGCCGCTCGACGGGAAGCATGAGCGGATCCCACTGTCCCGGACAGCCGCAGGGAAGCTGCACCCGATAGCCGGTCGCGAAGTCAGGGTTCGCCTCGTAGTAGTCGGTGCTGATGAACTGCGCGCCGCTTTCGAGCGCCGCCTGGTACTGCGAGTAGTCGCCCTCGCGCGCCTGGCGGGTGTTCGCGTCAGCCCGGGTGCGAACGAGGTAGCCCATGCGAACGGCGTGCTGAATGAGCCGAAAATCCTTGCTCGGTTCGTTGATGATCAGGAACGCCGATTCCGGCGTCCCTTCCGGCGCATTGACGAACATCACCCTGCCTCGCAGCGAAGGGTGACCCTCGATGTAAGGCGCAGCCGCAGCGCCTTGTTCATCGAGCACGAATAGGAACTTGCCGCGCGCCTCGCCCAGCGTCGGCCAGTCTTGCGCCAACACCGCGGCGTTGAGCGTCGGATAGTCGGCGCGCACGATATCGGGCGTGATGAGCTTCGACGCAGGCATCACGGCGCGGATTTCTTCGTCCCACGAGTCGAATGCGGCCTTGTCGAACGGCAGGGGTTCGGTGAAGCCCGGCCGCTCGATCGCGCCTTGCTTGGCGTTCATCGTGATCGCGATCGGCAGGTGGCGCGGGTGCGCGTTCGACCACTTCTTGAGCTCTCTAAGCGCCTGATTGAAGGTGTAAACGCTGCTCCGGAAGTCGATGTCCTGCACGTGCAGGACCTTCAACCCGGGCTTCAGCATCAGGCCGTCCGGGTCGTACGGCGGCCCCGGCGGCAGATCCGCCTTTTCGACCATCTCGATGCCGAGAGGCTTCGCGTAGCGGCCGCCTTCGGGGTCGTACACGACGTCAAGCTCCAGGATGCGGAGTCCCAAATCGAGCTGACGCGTGAGCGGCTCATGGTGGTATTCGAGACTGTTGAAGCGGCCCGGCTCATCCTTGTTGAGCAATTTCCAAAGCGAAGGGGAGATCGCCTGCTTGTAGCTGTTGTGAGAACCCAGAACCTGAACCTGGTTCATGCGGGCGGAGTCGGGAAGGTCGCCGGCGATTAGCGGAGACGGTCGCCAGCAGGAGCGGCAAAAGGCGCATGCCAATAGCATCGCAAGTTTGCGTCAGGATTCGATCACGACGCCCGTATTCAACAACGGCGACAGCCGCGGGTTGGCCCCTTAGACTCCCTGCCTAGCGATTGCGGCTCCAGCTTCTCGGGCATCGCCTTTTGATCTGCGGCGATCCTTTCCCGAAAACGCTTTCCAAACTACCGGCCGGCGCCTAGCTTGGCGGCGATATCTTCGGCGATTTGACCGCCGTGGAATCGCCCGTTCTCGATGAAGATCTCGCTGGTGTGCATGCCGGCGACGATGACGCCAGCCAAATAAACGCCGGCGCGGTCGCTCTCGCGCGTCTCGTCGTTGCTGCGCGGGCGCTGCGTCTCCGGGTCGAACTCGACGCCCGCCCGGCCGAGCAGGCCTGTATCCGGCTGGTAGCCCGTCATCGCCAGCACGAAGTCGTTGGGCAGCGTCTTGACGCCCTCCGGCGTGCGAACGCGAATCCACGTGGGCGCGATCTCCTCGACCGTCGAGTTGAAGTGCGCCGTGATCTCGCCGTTCTTGATGCGGTTGGTGATATCGGGCAAGATCCAGTACTTGATGCTCTTGCTGAGTTTCGCGTCGCGGTGGATCATCGTGACGCGCGCGCCGGCGCGGTAACACTCCAGCGCATAGATCGCCGCCGAATTCTTGCCGCCGATCACCGCCACGTCGCAATCGAAGTAGGGATGCGGGTCGTCGTAGTAGTGCGTGACCTTGTCGAGGTCCTCGCCCGGCACGCCCAGCCCCACCGGAATGTCGTAGTAGCCCGTCGACAGGATCAGCTTCCGCGCGCGGTGGCAGTCGCGCTCGCCGGTGCGCTTCGTCGTGCGGACGACGAAATCACCGTCCTGGCCTTCGAAATCGTCCACGCGCTCGTACTGCCGCACATCGAGCTCGTAGTGCATCGTCACGCGGCGGTAGTACTTGAGCGCCTCGGTGCGGTTCGGCTTCTCGCGCACGCTCGTCATCGGCAGATCGCCGATCTCGAGCAGCTCAGGGGTCGTGAAGAAAGTCAGATTGTGCGGGTAGTGGTAGAGCGAATTCACCAGGCAGCCCTTTTCGACCACCAGAGCAGCCAGCCCGCGCCGCTTCAGCTCGATCGCGCAGGCGAGCCCGGTCGGGCCCGCGCCGACAACCAAAGCGTCGTAAATCCGTTCGTCTCCCGCCACCCTCTAATTATGTCCTTTGCAGCTCAACGGTCAGCGGCCAGCGGCCTTGTCGACGGCGTCCACCCGCACTCCCAGGCGCCCGCGGTGCAGTCGCACGGCCAGTTCGTCGCCCACGCCGACCTCTTCCGATGCGCGCACCGCTCGCCCGGCGGCATCCGTGACAATCGCGTATCCGCGCTCGAGCACGGCCGTCGGGCTGAGCGACTCCAGCCGGTTCGCGAGCGCTTCGAGCTGCGCGGTAGCGCGGCCGATGCGCCGTTCGAACGCCGGCGCCAGCCGCCCATCGAGCCGCTCCAGGGCGCTGCGCCGACGACCCAGCTTGACTCGCAAGTCGACCTCCGCCAGCCGATGCTGCACGTCGCGAAAGCGTCTTTCGCGGCCGCGCAAGGCGCGCACCGCCCGCTCGCGCAGCCGCAGCTCGAGATCGTCGTTGCGCTGCCACACCTGCTGCAACCGGCGCCGCAGCAAACCCGCCGGCCGCTCGACGCCGCACTCGAGCAACCGGCGCTGCGCCCGCGACATGCGGTAGCGCATCGCTTGCGTCAAGCGCCCGACCGTTTCGCCGAACGAGCGCAACAAGGCCTCCTTGTCCGGGGCCGCCAGCTCGGCCGCGGCCGAGGGCGTCGGCGCTCGCATATCCGCGACAAAATCGGCGATCGTGAAGTCCGTTTGGTGCCCGACCGCCGCAATGACCGGGACGGCGGAGTCCACGATCGCACGCGCCACGATCTCCTCGTTGAACGCCCACAGATCCTCGAGCGACCCGCCTCCGCGGCCGACGATCACCACATCCGGCCAGCCGGATTCGCTGAAATATTGGATTCCGCGCACGATCTCCGCCGCGGCGCCCTCGCCTTGCACCAGCGCGGGGTAGAGCCGCACATGCAGCCCCGCGAAACGACGCTCGAGAATCCTGACCATGTCGGCGATCGCCGCCCCTGAAGGCGACGTCACGATGCCGACTCGTCGCGGGAATCGCGGCAGCGCGCGCTTGCGCTCTTCGTCGAACAGTCCCTCCGCGGCCAGCTTCCGCTTGAGCTGATCGAAGGCGAGTTGCAGTGCGCCGTAACCCTGCGGCTCGATGGTCTCGACGTAGAGCTGATACTCGCCGCGCGCCTCGTAGACGCTAATCCGGCCGCGCGCGATGATGTCGAGCCCGTCCTGCGGCTTGACCTTCAGATACAGCGCGTTCTGCCGAAAACAAACGCACTTGAGCTGCGCCGCCCCGTCTTTGAGCGTGAAGTAGTAGTGGCCGCTCGGGGCCCGCCGGCAATTCGACACCTCGCCCGCGACGCGGCAGTCGTCGAAGAAGTCCTCGAGCAGCCCGCGCACGATCGTCGTGACGTCGCTGACCGAGAAAATGCGCCTCTGCGGCGCCGCAAACGTGAGCCCAAGCTGCTCCATTGAGAGGTGGTCCGAGACTAGCAAATCCGAGCCGCAGCGCTTCAGTTTGCAGTCCGTCCGCCCGCGAGCTAAAGCATCGCGGCTCGGATCAGAAGCGAAAGGGCGAGCTCGAGACTAATCTGAATTCGTTCTTGCGATCTCCGACCAGCTAGGGCTGGAACCGTCGCACCGTGACCTTGTCGCCGATCTCGAACGACATCAAGTCTTCGCCCAGCTCGAGCGGGCCATCGTAGGTTTGCCGTGTTTCGGCGACCACGTCGTCGAGCGTTGGTTCGGAAATCGTCTCGCTCCGAAGCAGAACGAAGTGTGTATAGACCGCAAGCTTGGGTTTCGCCTTTGCGAACACCTGCCCACACTCTCTCGGTGTCGTGTGATGGGCGACGACGAGCTGGAATGCGTCGCTCGCTGCCAGCAATTCGGGGCGTGCGCTGGCAACCTCGTGGATCAGAACGTCGGCGCCGGCGCCATATTTAATTACGTTCCGACTGTAACGGGTGTCTCCTGACATCACCGCGGAGTGGCCGTTGTAGTCGACGCGGTAGCCGAACGCGGGCTTGACGGCGGCGCCATGATCGACCTCGAAGGCCGTTACCTGCACGCCGTTCTTCTCGTAGACCACGCCGCCCTTGTCGAATTCATCGACCACAATCGCTATGCCGGACGGCGGAAGCTTCTGGTCCTCGAGCCTGATCTTGACATCGAGTGCGTAGGCCTTTTGCAGATTGTCCATCAGGTCTTTCGCGCCGCTTGGCCCGACGAGCCGGAACGCCATCGTGCGACGGGCATAAGGCGAAGGCAGCCAGCCCGTGAGCCAAACATCGGGGATGCCGGACACATGGTCCGAATGAAAGTGGGTGATGAAATGGGCGTCTATCCCGCCCAGCGGCACGTTCAATTGCGCCAAGCGGATCGGCACCCCGCGTCCCATGTCGAACAGCAGCTTCTGGTCGCCGGCTTCGACCAGCGTGCTTGGCCCGAATCGCGTCGGCAGCGGTATCGGCGAAGAGGTGCCGAGAAGCGTGACTTTGAAATTGCCCTGGGCTTGGGCGTTGGCGCCGGTCAGTACAAACAGGCACGTCAGTGCAATAAGCCGCAGAGAGTTTCGCATAACACAACCTGGTCGGATCACTGATCCGGGACCAGGGTACGCGAATTCAAGGCGGCAGGAGATGTCGGAAATGAAGCTGTCAGGGTCCCGCGCTGCTCCTTCCGAAGGCAGCGCGGGAACGAAGCTCTCAAATTCGAGCCCTCGGCGGCGCTCCTCGTCGGCGTCGAGGCGTTCGAAATCAAACGGCAGGAATCGGGCCCTTGACATGGTTTGTTGGTATCTTCGCAACGTTGGCTGTCGATCCGTCCCTATCTCGGGCGTCGTGTTCGCGGAGGGATTAGAACATGCGCTACATCATGCTCATCTACTTGAACGAAGCGGAGGAGGCGAAAGTCCCTCCGGACGAGCAAATAGGCATCCTCAAGCAGTACTTCGCGTTCAGCGACGAGACCCAAGCGAAGGGGATCTACGAAGCCGGCGAGCCCCTCGAACCCACGTCGGTTGCCACGACCGTGCGCGTCCGCAACGGCGAGCGGCTCACCACCGACGGCCCCTTCGCCGAAACCAAGGAACAGCTAGGCGGCTTCTACATCCTCGACTGCGAAGACCTAGACCAGGCCCTCGAATACGCCGCCAAGATCCCCGCCGCCCTCAGCGGGTCGATTGAAGTGCGCCCGATCATGGCGCTGCCGCCTAAAGAAGCGGTGATGTAGCGCCCGTTTGAGGAACCTTTCATGCGATACATGCTGCTCGTCTATCACAGCGAAGATGCCTGGCGCGCCCGCCCGGCAGCAGAGCGCCAATCCATCTACGACGGCTGCCTACGGCACAACCGCACGCTCGCCGAGGACGGCGTCCTCATCGAAGGCGCCCCCCTCGAACCCGTCGCCAGCGCTCAGACCGTACGCGTCCGCAACGGTGAAACCGTCATCACTGACGGCCCGTTCGCTGAAACCAAGGAGCAGCTAGGCGGCTACTTTCTGCTCAACTGCCCCGACCGCGAGGACGCCTGCCGGCGCGCCGAGGTCATCATCGAGAAGCAGCAAAATCGTCGCGGCGGCATGGAAGTTCGCGCCTTCGACGAGAGCGAATAGACGCCCATGCGCTTCATGCTGATGTTCTACGAACCCGCCTCGGCGCCAAAGGCCGACCTTGCCGTCTTCGACTCCGAGATGGTTCGCCGCGGCGTCCCCTGCTCCGGACCGTCGCTCGAGGCGCCCGAAGCCGCCGACTCGATTCGCAAGACCGACGGCTCGATGCGCCGCACCAAGGGCCCGCTGCCCGCTGCGCCCGAACGTCTCGAGGGCGTACGCATCGTCGAGTGTCCCGATCAACAGGCCGCCGTTGCGCTTGCGGCGCTCGCGCCCTCGGCTCAAACCGGCTCGGTCGAAGTCCGCGCAATTCACGAGTCGCCCATCATCCCCGATTTCGATGTCGCAAGCCGCTAGCGCCGTCGAGCGAGTCTTCCGCGAGGAGTCCGGACGCATTGTCGCCACGCTCATCCGCGCCTTCGGCGACTTCGACATCGCCGAGGAGGCCATGCAAGACGCCTTCGCCGAAGCCCTCTCGCATTGGCCGACCGACGGCGTGCCCCACAACCCGGCCGCCTGGATCACCACCGCCGCGCGGCGTAAAGGGATCGACCGCCTGCGCCGCCGGCAAACCCGCACCGACAAGCATCAGGAGATCTTGGCCGAGACCGAGGGCGAACAATCGCCGTCAGAGGAAGAGCACATGATCGATAGCCTGCACCCTCTGCGTGACGACCCCTTGCGACTCATCTTCACCTGCTGCCACCCGTCGTTGAGGCTCGACGCGCAAGTAGCCCTGACTCTGCGCACTTTGGGCGGGCTGACGACTCCCGAGATCGCGCGCGCTTTCCTGCTGCCCGAGCCCACGCTCGCCCAGCGCATCGTCCGCGCCAAAAAGAAGATCCGCGACGCCGGGATTCCTTACCGCGTCCCGTCCGAAGACCTGCTGCCCGAGCGCACGCCGGCCGTCTGGGCGGTCCTCTACTTGATCTTCAACGAAGGCTATTCGGCGACCGCGGGCGACGCGCTCATCCGCCGCGACCTATGCGCCGACGCCATCCGCCTCGGACGTACGTTGGTCGGGCTGATGCCCCGCGAGGCCGAGGGCCTGGGGCTGCTCGCCTTGATGCTGCTCCAAGACTCACGGCGCGACGCGCGCGTCGGCCCCGACGGCCTGTTGATCACGCTCGAAGAGCAGGACCGCTCGCTGTGGGACCGCAAGCAGATCGACGAGGGCCTGCGCACGCTCGACCGCGCGATGCTCCTACGTCGGCCTGGCCCTTACCAGATTCAAGCGGCCATCGCCGCGCTGCACGCCCGCGCGGCGCTGTCGGCCGACACCGATTGGCCGCAAATCGTCGCGCTCTACCAACGCCTGTACGAGCTGGAGCCTTCGCCGATCATCGCCCTCAACCGCGCCGTCGCCGTCGCCATGGCGGACGACTATTCCGTCGGGCTCAAGCTGATCGAGCGTTTGGAAGCCGCCGGGTCGTTGGCCTCCTATCACCTGCTGTACGCCGCCAAGGCCGACCTGCTGCGCCGCATGGGACGCGGCGATGAAGCGGCGGTCGCCTATCGCCGCGCGCTCGAGATGACGTCGAACGCCGCCGAGACCGCCTATCTCACCAGGCGCCTCGCGGAGGTGCAACGCCCGATCGAGTAAGCGTTTCAGCTCGTTCTACGTCAAGAGAGCGTCGAGCGTCGGTGTTCGAGACCTCATGAGTAAAGGCGTTCGTTCGCAGCGCCGAGAGACCGGTGCGAAAATAGATTGTTTGCCCATGTCTCGCACCAGCGCTTGGAGTTGCCTGGCGGCGCTCCTCTTACTCCCGTCTTACGCACCGGCCCAAATCGATCCGGGCGGCGTCGTCAACGCGGCGAGCTTCATGCCGCAAGGGTTTTCCGGCAGCGGCATCGCGCGGGGCTCGGTCTTCACGGTCTTCGGCGAGAATCTCGCAACCGAAGGGCTCAATCAGGCCCAAAAATTCCCGCTCGAGTACCAGATGGGGGGAACCTCGATCGACGTCACGGTCGGTTCCTTCCGGTCGCAGTGCCCGCTGATCTATACGACTCCGACCCAAGTCGCCGCCCTGCTGCCGTCGACGACGCCGACGGGCTTGGCGGTCTTGCGGCTGCGCGGCCCGAACGGCGTCTTTCCCCAATTCTTCACCGTGGTCGATCGCGGTTTCGGTCTCTTCACACAGAACAGCGGCGGCTTCGGTCCTGCTTCCGCCCAAAACGTCGTTGGCGCCGAGAGGCCCCTCAACGCCCTCAATCAGGCTCTTCAACCCGGGCAAGTCGTAACTCTCTGGGGCACCGGTTTGGGTCCGGTCGCATTCGACGAGACGCAGCCGCCGAAGCCAACCAACTTCCTGAACGGCCTCGAAGTCCGCATCGGGAACAAGAAGGCCGACCAGGTGCTCTACGCGGGACGCTCGTCCTGCTGCTCCGGCGTCGATCAAATCAACGTCGTCGTCCCGGAGGGAGTCGAAGGATGCGCCGTGCCGGTCACCGCCATAGTGGACGGCATCCCCAGCAACTTCGCCTCTCTCGCGATCTCCGCCGACTCCACGACGTGCCAGGACCCGTATTGGCTAAGCCGCGAAGACATCGACACCCTGGCCGCCTCCGACTCCACCTCGATCGGGGAGTTCGTGTTCGGTACCGTGCTGTTCGCCTCGCAGACGGTGTCGGCCTTTTCCGATCGCGTGGCGACGCGCTTTATCAGCCGTCCCACGAGCGCCTTCCTGAGCACCCCCCAGCTCAACCTAGTCCCGCAAGGGTACTGCAAGGTCGAGACGTTCATCGAAGCACGGCCGGCGCTGCAAGTCCCGTCGGGTTCGACGATTCTGGATTTTGGCGGGCAACTGACGATTTCCGGCCCGAATGGGATGCGGATGCTGACGCTCGCAGGGCCGGGCGAGAATCAGCCCGATCCGATTCTGCCCAACCAACCCTTTTTCGGCCCGGGCTTGCATTCGTTTACCATCGCCGGCGGCCCCGATGTCGGACCCAGCGCCTTCTCCGTGTCGGTCTCCCAGCAAGACCTGACCTGGGCCGCTCCCGCCGTCATTCGGCGCGATGTCCCGTTCCGGCTCACCTGGACGAACCCCGGCGAGGGCGAAGCGATCACATTGCGCGGACAATCCTCAGCCGTGAACTCGTCGGGCGTGCTCGTGAGCGCCGCGTTCGAGTGCTCCGCGCCCGCTTCCGCCGGCGCTATTACGGTTCCCGTCGATATATTGCGGCGATTGCCCCCGAGCGCGATCCTCGACGGAGGAGGCTATCTGGGAGAGCTGTCCCTGACTCGGATTGGTCCGCTGCGGCATTTCGAGGCGACGGGCCTTGATCTGGGGATCGCCCACTACTCGCTCCGCCAACTGGTCCGCGGCATCCGCTACGCTCCGCTGCAGTAGGCCGCGCCGGAATCGTCAGAACGGCAGCGGCTCGCCCGTCTCCCGCACCCAAGCGGCGTGCAGCTCTTGCAAGCGCCGCGTCAGCGGTCCGCGCTTGCCGACGCCGATCGTGCGACCGTCGATTTCGAGAACCGGGGCCAACTCGCCCATGGTGCCGGTGGTGAACATTTCGTCCGCCGCATAAACCTCGGCAAGAGACACGTTCTTTTCGACGAGCGGGATACCGCTGTCGCCGCAGATTCGAATCACCGTCTCGCGCGTGATGCCGGGCAGGCAAGCATCCGCATGCGGCGTGATCACGCGCCCCTTCTTGACCAGGAACACGTTGGTGGCGTTTGTTTCCGCGACGTAGCCGTTCAGGTCGAGCATCAAGGCGTCGTCCACGCCCGCCGCGTCGGCCTCGATCTTCGCCAAGATGTTGTTGATCAAATTGTTGTGGTGGATCTTCGAGTCCACGCATTGCGGCGAATTGCGGCGGATCGCGGAAGTGATCAGCCGAATGCCCCGCCGGTCGTAGACCGGTTTCTTCCATTCCGCCAGCACGATCAGCGTGCAACCGGACCGATTCCAGCTCGGGCTCATGCCCGAGGTCACCTTCTCGCCGCGGGTCAGCGTCAGACGGACATGCGCGCCGTCGCGCATCCCGTTCGCCTCGAGGGTGCGGAAGAGGGCGAACTTGATCTCATCGCGCGTCGGCGGCCTGGCGAAGGCCATCGCTTTCGCCGAATCGATCATGCGGTCGAGGTGACGGTCGAGGTCGGCGATCTTGCCGTCGTAGACGCGCAGGCCCTCCCAGACCGCATCGCCGCCTTGCACCGAGCTGTCAAACACCGACACCTTCGCTTCAGAGCGAGGCTTGAGCTCATCGCCGACCCAAACGTCGATCGCGGCATTGCGGGGATCAGGAAGTTCGGCCAACTACGAAGTGTCTCGCACGACGCCCGCCGCGGACAAGCGCGGCGATGCTCGCTGATTCAATACCCCTCGGGCTCGTCCACTCTGCCCCGAAACGTCCAATACACCGCCCCGGTGTAAGCCAGCACGAAAGGAATCCCGATCAGCGCGATGATGAACATGATCCAAAGCGTCTTCTCGCTCGACGCAGCGTTGTAGGCGGTGAGGCTCGCGCCGGGATCATTCGACGCTCTGATCAAATTCGGCCACAGCGCAAAGCCCAACAACCCTACGAGCGCGATCACCGCCGCCGCCGACGACAGGAACGTGTGCGCCGGTTTGCCGAAATACATCGAGCGCGGCACGTTCGCCACGGCCAAGACCGCCAGCGCGACAAGCCCGAACGCCCAGGGATGGTCGCCGAAGTTCTTGGTCGCCTGCGGCAACATCATCAAGGTGTAGATCGTGACGGTCATATAGAGCGCCAAAAAGGTTCCCCAACTGGTCCAAATCCAGCCCCGGATTCGCTTGCGCAGTTCTTCATCGGCCGCTTTCAGATCGAGATACGCCGCCCCATGCATCGCCACCATGGCCACCGCGAGCGCTCCCGTCAAGATTGCGTAGGGGTTCAAGAAGTCGACAAAGCGCCCGACAAAGATTCCCCGCTCGTCGAGCCTCATGCCGATGATCGCGTTGCCGACGGCCACGCCGAACAGGACGCTCGCGAGCAGGCTCGACCCGAAGAATCCCCAGTCCCACGCCCGGCGCCATCGCGTCGACTGCACCTTCGAGCGAAACTCGATCGACACCGCCCGGAAGATCAACGCCGTCAGCAACAGCATGAACGGAATGTAGAGCGCCGAGAACGCCGTCGCATACGCTTCGGGAAACGCGGCGAACAGCGCCCCGCCGAACGTGATCAGCCAGACTTCATTGCCGTCCCAGATGGGCCCGATCGAGTTTAAGAAAATCCGCCGTTCGCGGTCGTCTCGCGCCAGCGGATGCAGGATTCCCACGCCCAGATCGAAGCCATCCAGCACGGCGTAACCCGCAAGCAAGACGACCAACAGCACAAACCAGACGGCGTTGAGGTCCATTTTTGTCTCTCGCTATCCCCGCGTATCGCTATCCCTTCGTGTCCGACAGCGACTCTTCGTGAGTCGCAAGCGCCCCGATCGCGCGCCGCCAGGCCTCCCGTTTGGAACTCGCGGGCGGCTCGACGGCCTGCGGTCCGGCTTTGATCTTCAAATCGAGCACGAAGACCCAAACCGCGAACAGCAGCACATAAATGACGCTAAACATCGCGATCGAGCCCAGCACCTGGCCGCCCGAGACGCTCTCCGAAACGCCGTCGGCGGTCCGCAAGCCCTGCCCGGCCTGATACGTCACGTAACCTTCAGCGTCGAGTACGGGGGCGCCTGACGCCTCGACGGTCAGCGGCGGATACACGACCCATGGCTGTCGTCCGACCTCCGCCGCCACCCAGCCGATCTCGTTGGCGACAAACGGCCCGACAACGGCGAACACGAAGACCCACATCAACCAGCGCTTGTCGAACAGCCGGTCCTTCCAGCGCAAATACGAAGCGTAGAGCGTGAGGATGATGAACGCCATGCCCAGGCCGACCATGACGTGGAAGCTCCAGAAGCTGATCGCCACCGGCGGCCGGTCTTCCGGCCGGATGCGGTCGAGACCAAGCACCTCGGACTCCGAATCTCCGTCGAGGAAAAAGCTGACCCCGCCGGGGACCGCCACGTTGTAGCGCATTCGCATCGCGTCGGCGTCGGGGACGCCGAACAGCGTCAAATCCGCTGGTCCAGTCGTGAAATGCCCCTCGAACGCCGCCAGCTTCGCCGGCTGATGGCGTGCGACCATGCGCGCGTTGAAGTCACCCGAGACCGCCGCCAGCAGCGACGCCGCCGCGCCCAGCATCAACGCGCCGGTGAACGAGCGTTTCGCAAACTCGACGTGCCGCCCTTTGAGCAGATACCACGCCGAAACGCTCATGATGAAAAATGCGCCCAGAATCCACGCCCCGATCCAGACGTGCGTCAAGCGATTGATCGTCGAGGGGTTGAAGACCAGCGCCCAGAAATCGACGATCTCCGCGCGCATCACCGGTTTGCCGTCCACGAACCAGGGCTTGCCGTCGCGCATCATCTGAACGACGTGATGGCCCGCCGGGGTCTGCTGCCAACTGTTCGCGACCACGATCCAGACCGCCGAGAACATTGACCCTAACGACACCATCAGCGCGGCGAAGAAGTGCACGCCGGCGCTCACCTTGTCCCAGCCGAACACCAGAATCGCCAAAAAGCCCGACTCGAGGAAGAAGGCGAAGATGCCCTCGGCCGCCAGCGCCGAGCCGAACACGTCGCCGACGAATCGCGAGTAGGCCGCCCAGTTCGTCCCGAACTGAAACTCCATGACGATGCCGGTCGCGACGCCGATGGCGAAGGTGACGGCGAACAGCCCGGTCCAAAAGCGCGCCGCCGTCTCATACAACGGATCCCGCGTTTTCAGGTACATCCCCTCCAGGTAGACCAGCACGACGCCCATGCCGATCGTCAGCGGCGGGAACAGGTAATGGAACATGATCGTCAGCGCGAACTGCACACGAGACAGGAAGACCACGTCTAGTTCCATAAGAATTTTTCCTGTAATCCAGTAGTAGCTTAGCTCGGCCCAACTTCTCGCGCTCGCTACGTACCCTACAGCAATTCGGTCGCCGCTCGCCTTCGGCCCGGCGGATCACCATCGACACGCACTTGATAAACTCGACGGCGATGAAGATCTTCGCCATAGTGCTCCTCGCCGGGCTTTCGCTCGCGGCGGCTGACTGGACGATGTTCGGCGGCGATCCGCAGCGGACCGGCTGGGCGCGCACCGAGCACGAGTTGACGCCCGATTCGGTCGGCCAGGTCAAGCTGCTGTGGAAACAGACGCTCGAGAACGAGCAAAAGTCGCTGACCGCGCTGACCGTGCCGATCGTCGTCAGCGGCGTTGCGACCGAAGCCGGCGCCAAGGATTTGGCCTTCGTCGCGGGCTCGGGCGACAACGTGTTCGCCCTCGACGTTCGCGACGGCTCGAAGGTCTGGGAGCGTGCGTTCAAGTCCGAGTCGCGCGCCGCCAGCCCTGGTTTCTGGTTGTGTCCTAAGGGCCTCAACGCAACGCCGACCGCCGACGTCGACAAGAGCCTGCTCTATGTGATCTCGACCGACGGCCGGCTCTATGCGCTCGACATGGCGACAGGCAAGGATCGCTACCGCGCGATGCAGGTCGTACCGCCGTTCGCGAAGGTCTGGAGCTTGAACCGCATCGGCGACCGCATCTACACCTCGGTCTCGCAGAACTGCGGCGACACGCCCTCGGGCGTGGTGATGGTCGACGTCTCCGACCCCAACCATTACGACATCAAGACCTGGCGCTCGGCGAAATACGCCGCCGGCATCTGGGGACGCGGCGGCGCGATCATCGGCAATGACGGCTATGTCTACGGCGCGACGGGCGACGGCGGTTACGACCCAGCCGCGGGCGACTATGGCGAGTCGATCGTCGCGCTCGACCCGGAGACGCTGGAGCTTGTCGACTACTTCACGCCCGAAAACTGGGATTACGTGCGCCAGCGCGACTTCGACATCGGCACGTCTCCCGTCGCTTTCGTCTACAAGGACAGCGAATACGTTGCGGTCGGCGGCAAGGAAGGGGTCATCTACCTGACGCAAGGCGCGCGGCCGGGCTTTCATCGCATGGGCGGCGAGACGCACCATGACAACGTTTACACCACGCCGCTCGTCGCCAACGAAGACGAGTGGTTCGAGGCGAAAGGCGTTTGGGGCGGGCTGTCGTTCTACCGCGACGACGAGGGCCGGGCGTGGGTTTATGCGCCGATCTGGGGCCCGGTTGCGTCGGCGACGAAGTTCCCCAAGACGAACGGCGAGGCGCCCGACGGCAGCATCGCGGCCTTCCTGGTTACAGACAATCCCGACACCGGCAAGGCCTGGCTCAAGCCCGCCTGGCTCAGCGGCGACTTCGCCGTACCCGAGCCGGTCGTGATCGCAAACGGCGTCATCTTCGCGTTGTCCAACGGCGAGAACGCTCGCCAAACCTATAAGGGCGGCCGCTTCGAGCCCGAGAAGTTTAAACGCTCGGACTTGCTCGAAGACACCCAACGCGTTGAAAGCGAAAAGACCGCTGAGCTCAAGGCGCTCGACGCGACGACCGGCGAGGAACTGTGGTCCAGCGGCCGCCTCGACGGCTGGACCCACTTCAGCGGCCTGGCGCTTGCCGACGGCCGCATTTACATGGTCGACTTTGAGAACACGGTCTATTGCTTCGGCCTCTAGCCTCGGCCGGCAAGGTCGACCTTCGTGAATGCCAGAACCGGTCATTGAGGTGCGCGACCTGCGCTTTCGCTACCCCGACGGCGTCGAGGCGTTGCGCGGCGTCGACTTCTCGCTCGAGGCGGGCGAGTGTGTCGCGTTGCTTGGCGCGAACGGTTCGGGCAAAACCACCTTCCTGTTGCACCTGGTCGGCCTGCTGCGCGGCGAGGGCGAGATCCGCGTCTGCGGCAAGACCCTTGGCGATGACACGCTCGCGTTCGTCCGCGAAAAGATCGGCCTGCTCTTCCAAGACTCGGACGACCAGCTCTTTATGCCCACGGTCGAAGAGGACGTCGCGTTCGGGCCTGCGAACCTGGGCCTGGCCGAAAGCGTCATCGATGCGCGCGTCGCCGATGCGCTGGCCAAGGTCGGTCTCGAGAACCTGCGCGAGCGCGCGCCGCATCACCTGAGCGCAGGCCAGAAGCGCCGCGCGGCCTTGGCCGGGCTGCTCGCCATGGAGCCGGAGATCATCGCCCTCGACGAGCCCGCTACGTTTCTCGACCCGCCCTCGCGCGATGATCTGGTGGACGTCCTCAAAGACCTGCGCCACGCGCAGATCATCGTCACGCACGACGTTTGGCTGGCGCGGGCGCTGGCGAGTCGGGCGGTGTTTTTCGAAAAGGGCCGGATTACGGCCGAGGGCTCGGTCGACGAGTTGGCCGCGAGCTACTCCTGGCGTTAGCCGCGCCGCTTCAGGGCGAGCGCCGCCAGCCCCAGACCGGAGAGCAGCCAGGTGGCCGGTTCGGGGGTCTGGTTGACCTCGATCGCTGCGCTGCGAAAATTGATGTCGGCCTGAGCCGATGTCGTGTCGTCTCCGAAGAAGACGAAGTTCGGCGTCTCGTAGGGGTCGGGAAAGCCGCCGAAAGCGGTATAGTCCTGCAGCGAGCCGCTCAGGATCGACGAGCCGTTCGCGAACAGATTGAAGCCGCCGCCCAGGACCTGCAGGTCATAGTCCACGTAACCGACGCCGACAGGATTGAACGTCGACTCGGCCGCGCTCGGGGCTCCAAACAACGGCGTATCGGCTTGGGCGAAGACTCTGTTCGCCTGAAAGCCGATCTCGACGCTGCTCGGCACGCCCGCGCCGACGTCGCTCGAGACGACGATCACGCTGAAGCCCGCCCGCTGCGAATTCGTAAACGACTCGCTGAGAATCTCGAGACTGAAGCTCACGGTATAGCCGATCACTCGATCCAAAGTCGGAAAATCGGGCGCTGAGACCCCGGTGTAGCCGCCTTGAAAGGAATTGTCGAACGTCGTATCGAAGTTCGTCGCCTGATCGCCCGGCAGGTAGGTTTCCGTGCCGAGAGCGAAGTAGAAGAGCCGGGGCGACAAACTCGCCGCGGACCCTTGGACCGCTCCGTCGTAGAGCACGTAGGGCGCCGCCGTAAGCGATATGGAGCTGAGAATAAGGAGTGCAATGAATCTCATGGGGTGAACGGACAAGTATTCGAGGCTAGCGCTGATTCGCGTCGCAAGCTCTCAGGCGTAACACTGATCCGCCGCGCCCGATCTAGCTGATGCTATGCCGTCGAACGTAATTTACATTCTGGGCTTCTTGTGCGTGATTGCGGGCCTGGCCTATGCGGCGAGCTTGGCCGGCGTTTCGACGCCGTGGATCGCCGCCGGCGCCGTGGTGCTTTGCGGGATCGGCATGATCAAGCTTGCGAGGCGCGGCCCTATCCGAACTCGCTAGTCGATGCTAGGGGCGTTGCGGTGGAAGCGCACGACGACATTCGGATCGACCTGAATCGAGGTCTTCGCTTTTTCCTTGCCGCCGTAGGGCAGTGACGACAGCACGTAGCGAATGCTTTCGAGTCGCGCTCGCTCCTTGTCATTCGCCCGCACGATTATCCATGGGCTGTAGGAAGTGTGGGTGCGGCTGAACATCTCCTCCTTGTAGTAGGTGTACTTGTCCCACAAATCTTGAGCCTTCTCGTCGACCGGACTGACCTTCCATTGCTTGAGCGGGTTGCGGCGGCGCGAGCGGAAACGTTTTTGCTGCTCGTCCTTCGTGATCGAGAACCAGAATTTGACCAGCTCGAGGCCGTCTTCGTAAAGCATCGCTTCGAACTCCGGCACTTGGCGCATGTAGGTCTGATACTGCTGTTCGGTGCAGAAGCCGTTGACCGGCTCGACGACGGCGCGGTTATACCAACTGCGATCGAAGAACAAGATCTCGCCCGGGTCGGGCAGATGGCGCGTATAGCGCTGAAAGTACCACTGGCCTTGCTCGGCCTCGGTCGGCTTGGGCAGCGCAACGGTACGCATGGCGCGCGGGCTGAGGTGTTCGGTGAAACGCCGGATGGCCCCGCCCTTGCCGGCCGCGTCACGACCCTCGAAGATGATCGCCACCCGCCGGTTGGCGTCCTGGACTGCGCGCTGCAGCTTGACCAATTCCACTTGCAAACCGCGCAAGTCGTCCTCGTAGCGCAGCGTCTTGAGCACCTTCTGCGTGCGGATCTTCTTCGACTTGAGAAGCTGCTTGAGCCCCTCCCTGGAGTTGAGCCGCTTCAGATCTTCTTCCGAAATCTTTTGCCGCTTGTCGGGAGAAGTCCGAGGATGCAGGACTTCGATCGTACCGGCGGGGTCGCTCATGCCGGGACCATAACACTTTCGTAACAAAGCGACAATGGGGATAAGCAGTGAACGCTGAGCGGTGAACAGTAAGCCGTCCGCGGTCGATCGTGGTAGTTTGATCGGATCATGCGCTTGAACCTCGCTCTTGCTCTGTTGATTGTCGCGCCGCTGCTGGCTCAAGACCTCAAGGTGGGCGAATGGGAGCCGCGTTCGACGCTGGTGACCGAGGAACATCCGGTTGCGCGGGCAAAATACCCGGCGATCGACGTCCATAGCCACCATCGCAACGTCTCGCCCCAACGGATCGATCAGGTCGTCAAGGAGATGGACGAGCTGAACCTGGGCGTGCTGGTCAACCTCAGCGGCGGCTCCGGCGCGCGGCTCGAGAGCATCGTCGAAGGGATGAAGGGGCGCTACCCGAAGCGCTTCGCGGTCTTCGCGAACCTGGATTACTCGGGCATCGACGACGCGGATTGGGGCAAGCGGTCGGCCGAGCAATTCGCTGAAGACATTCGTCACGGGGCGCAGGGTCTCAAGTTTTTCAAGAATTTCGGCATGGACGTGAAGTACCGCGACGGCAGCAGAGTACACGTCGACGACCCGAAGCTCGATCCGGTGTTCGACGTCTGCGCGCGCGAGGGCGTGCCGGTGCTGATTCACGTCGCCGAGCCGGCGATGTTTTTTGCGCCGATGGACAAGTACAACGAGCGCTGGCTGGAATTGAAGCTAAAGCCGGGACGCAAGCGGCCGCCGGAGCCGAGCTTCGAGACGCTGATCGGCGAGCGCGACCGCCTGGTGCGGCGCCATCCGAAAGTCAACTTCATCTACGCCCACATGGGCTGGCACGGCAACGACCTCAAGCGGCTGGGCAAACTGTTCGACGACAACCCGAACTTGTACGTGGACATCGCGGCGGTGCTCTACGAGCTGGGGCGCGTGCCGTTCACCGGTCGGGAGTTCATGATCAAGTACTCGGACCGCATCCTATTCGGCAAGGACACCTATGAGCCGAGCGAATATCCCTACTACTGGCGCGTGCTCGAGACGCGCGACGAATTCTTCGATTATTACCGCAAGTATCACGCCCATTGGCAGATGTACGGTTTGGACCTGCCGGACGATGTGTTAAAAAAGGTCTACTACAAGAACGCGTTACGGCTGATCCCGGGCATTGATCGCGAACAGTTTCCCGACTGATCCGGACCCGAGCGCGCGGTAGCTTTCGTGCGAATCGGTTCACGGTCGAGGTCAATCGCCTTTCTGATCCTGCTCGCGCCGGGAATGGGCGCGGCGCAGTCGGGCTATACGATCGACGTGAGCGACGGCGTGGCGGGTCGCTTGAATGTGACGCTCGAAACCGAGTGCGTCGCCTCGCCGTGCGACTTTCTGCTGCCGGTCTGGAACGCGACGTATCAGATCCGCGACTTTTCGCAATACATTCCCGAAGTGACCGCCGAGGATTCGGGCGGCAGGCGCCTGGCGATCCGCAAAGTCGCGCCTTCGCAGTGGCGGATCGACGGCTTCCGCGGGCCCCTGCGCGTTTCCTACAGCGCGACGGCCGACCGCCCGGGGCCTTTCGGGTCCTATGTGGACGACCGGCTGGCGACGATCAATCTGGGCCAGGTGCTGTTGTTGGCGGTGGAGCAGCGCGGGGCGCGCAGCACGCTGTCTTTCAGCGGCCTGCGCGAGGGCTTCAAGCAAGCCGTATCGCTTCCCCGCGACCAGAGCGGCTATACGGCGGGAAGCTACGACCGCCTGATCGACACGCCCGTGCTGCTGGGCGAGTTGGCCGAGCGACATTTCGAAGTCGACGGCAAAAACGTCCGCATCGCGGTCGGCGGAGCGAACGCCGACAAGCGCGCCGCCGAGCTCGAAGACGTCAACAAGCGCATCGTAGAGGCGGCGGCCGAGATGATGGGCGGCCTGCCCTTCGACGAGTACTTGTTCACCTACGTGTTCTCGAACGAACAGGGCGGCGGGATGGAGTTCCGTAACGGGACGATGATCTACGGCGCGGCCGATTGTCGCAAGTGCGGGCTGGCGGCGCTGACGGCGCACGAGTTCTTCCATTTGTGGAACGTCAAGCGCATTCGGCCGGCTTCGATGGAGCCGGTGAACTTCAAAGGGCCGCAGCCGAGCCCGTCGCTATGGTTCGCGGAAGGCGTGACGTCGACGATGGCGCGCTATATTTTGATTCGCGCGGGGCTGATGACGCCCGGCGAGCTGCCGCAACACCTGGAAGCGCTGATCAACGAGTACGAGGAGCGGCCGGCCTCGCGGACGCAGTCGGCGGAGGAGTCGAGCATCGACGCCTGGCTCGAGGGACACGCCGCCTACGGCCGGGCGGATCGCAGCGTTTCGTATTACACCGAGGGCGAGATCATCGGCCATCTGCTGGACCTGTCGATCCGTCACGACACGTCGAATCGGCGCAGCTTGGAGGACGTGATGCGGCTGCTGAATCGCCGCTACGCGCAACACGGGAAGTATTTCGACGATACGGCGGGCCTGGAGGCCGCGGCTTCGGAAGTCGCCGGGACTGACCTGCGCCCGGTCTTCGACGAGCTCGTGCGCACGGCGTCGCCGATCCGCTGGGAAGAATACTTGGGCTATGCGGGGTACGGGCTGACGGTCACGCGCAACGAGAAGCCGGACAGCGGGCTGACTCTGGCCAACCCGCCAGGGCAGGGTCTGGTAGTCGCGTCGGTGGCCGAGAGGGGGCCGGCGGAGGTCGCCGGATTCCGCGTGGGCGATCTGGTGCTAAAGGTCAACGGGCGCCGCGTGGGCGGCAGCGCCGGGGACTTGACGCGCCGCCTCGATCGCTCGTCGGGGGATGCGGTCGAGGTCCTGGTGCAGCGCGACGGGGTGGAGCGGATGCTCGAGCTGCGTCCGACCGAAAGGGCGCAAACGACCTACAGCTTGGTCTCGCGAGAGAATCCGACTCCGCTGGAGTTGGAGATCCGCGAGGGCTGGACGACGCGGACGGCATCGAAGTCGAAGCCGGGGCCGCGGTCGGAGTAATGACGTATCCCGCCGCTTGCGCGGCGTGTTACCGGCGGGAGCGCCGGTAACCACTGTCCGTGCGAGACTCTTGGCTTGCATGCGCGGTTGTGGTTTTGGCTGCTGCTGACGCAGTTGCTGTGGTCGGGCACTTACGTCGCGATGCACTTCGCGGTCGCGGAAGTTCCGGTCGGCGCGATTGTCGTTCTGCGCTACGGGCTCGCGACGCTGGGCTATCTGCTGTTGGCGCCGTTTGTGGGGCTGCCGCGTTTCGAGCGGCGCGATCTTGGGCTGGTGCTCGTTCTGGGGGCGGTCAACTTCGCTCTGGCTCCCACGCTGCAGGTCACGAGCCTACGCTACACACGGCCGACCGACGCGGCGATTCTCATCGCCCTCGAGCCGATTCTGACGGTACTGTCGGCGCGTCTGGTGTTGCGCGAGAAGCTGGCCGGACGCACGATCGGGGCGCTCGCGTTGAGCTTCGTGGGCATGCTGATCCTGTCGGGGATTGGGTTATCCGGCGCCGCCCCCGATCCGGACGTTCTGCTGGGCAACGGGCTGTTCCTGGCCTCGATGGTGTGCGAGATCTCGGTGACTATCGCGGGCGGGCGCTTGGCGAAGCGCTACTCGGCGCTGCCGACGATGGCGGCGATGAAGGCGGCGGGTTTTGCGACGGCCGCGCTCGTGTATTTCCCCGTAATGCGGCGCCTCGACTTCGGCGCGATCAGCGTGGGGACATGGTCGTCGATCTTGTACCTGGCGCTTTTGGCGTCGCTGTTTTCCTATTCGATGTGGTACTACGTGATGCGCGAGGCGCCGGTGAGCAAAATGGCGCTGACGCTCTACGTACAGCCGTTGTTCGGCGCGTTTCTCGGCTGGCTGCTGGCGGGTGATCGCATTGGCTGGGGGACCCTGGCGGGCGGAGCTCTAATCGTCGTGAGTCTGCTGTGGTGGCAAGTGAAAAGGAGCCCGGAGCCGCTTCCCCTGCTTGAAGAAAAAGCGCCCGATGGCCAAAAGCCAACGGCCCCTTGAACCCAGCCGACAACAGGCGCCGAAAATGTCGCACGGACTACGTCCGGGAGGCGGCCAAGGAGCTGACGTTGGCGGAGATTTCGGGAGCTTCGACTTCGATGATTTCGAGGCTTTCGGCATCTTCGCCGTAGGGTGCGCGCGCGAGGATGTGACCGCCCGGGCCCACGGCCAGCGAGCATCCGATGCACTTGCGTCCCGCCCAGGGACCGGCGCTGACAGGGCCGACGTTGCTGACGCCGACGAGTGTCAAGGGGAAGCGCGTGGTGAGCTCGGCATAGGACTGTTGCCACAGCGCGCCGTAGGGCTCGGCGGAGTTGTCGTGGTCGCCGGAAACGGCCCAGGCGCAAGGCGAGAGGATGAGCGTGCAGCCCATGCGTCCGAGAGCGTGTCCGAGCTCGAGCGAGTCGGGGAAGTTGTCGGCGCAGATGAGCAAGCCGACGCGGCCCAGATCGGTGTCGGCGACTTCGAGCTTGGTCCCCAAGGCGTAGAGGTCGTGGGCGAGGGCGAGCTCGTTGATCTTGCGGTGGTGCAGGACGATTTCGCCGGCCGGAGAGATCAGGACCGCGGCGTTGTAGACGCGGTCGCCGGCTTTTTCGGCCAAACCGGCGGCGACCCAAATGTGCGAGGCGACGGCTGCTTGGGACAGCGCTTCGGCGTGGGCGCCGGGGATGGGGGGCGCGTTGCGGGCGCCGGGATGCGTCCAGCCGTAGTTGAGGCATTCGGGCAGGACGACGGCGCGGCAACCGTGGTCGGCGGCGCGCCGAATCGCCGCGGCCGCCTGTCGCAGATTCGTCTCGGGATCGCCGCCCGCGACCGGGATTTGCGCCATAGCGATGCGCATTAGCTCCGCCTCATGGCGGTCGCGGCGGTCGACGCGGGGAAAAGAATCGGGCCGAAACGCACTAGGCGCGATTCTACCAACCCCTTTGGCGTGTATAGTGTCGTCGGGCCGCGCAAGTCGCCTGTATGTCGTTTGTCTATTGAGGATTGTTTGAGAATGTCCCTCCGCCCCGTCCTTGCCGTCGCTTTCGCCGCGCTGTTGATCGGCTGCGGCCGTCAGTCCGCAGAGCCTTCCGTCCGACTGGCGGACATCTTCGATCCGAGCTCGGTCGCGGGAACTCCGTCCTCGGGGGCGATGAAGCCGGCCGCGATGTGGGACTTCTCGAAGTCGAACGGCGACGCGCTGGGATGGACGGCCGGGCCTGGAGTCGCCGATCTGAAGGTGGTCGACGGCAAACTAACCGGCCGCGCGACCGACGATCTGGCGGTGATTTACGCCCCGACGCCCGAGGGCCTGGACCCGTCGGATAACGTCTTCGGCGTGGAAGTGCGCCTCGCCTCCTCGGCCGGCGGTGCGGTCAGCGCGGCGACGCGGGGCGACGCCAAGGTCGAGTTCGATAAGGCCTTGCTCGACAACTTGCGGACGCGCACGCCTGCGTTCAAGGGCGAGTTGGCCGCCGCCGGCCAACCCGAGACGCTGATGATGACCACCGCCGCGGTCTCCGAGATGTCGGGCGCCAAGGCGCTGCTCGTGCAACCGGTCAAGCAAAAGGGAGCGACGTTCGAGATCGAGTCGATTCGCCTGGTTTCGCAGCGCGAGAGCCGCGCCGACAATCCCACGGGAGTAGGCTGGCAAGGGCTGTCGGACGTTTTCTACGAGACGATTTCTTCGCGCTCGCCGGAGAAGTTCACGGTGAAGCTGGACATCCCCTCGAACTCCTGGCTCGATTTGCAGGTGGGCACGGTGGAACCGGCGCCGTTGACGTTCCAAATCCTCGATGTGACCTCATCCGAGCCGAAGACCTTGCTGCGCCGCACCGTGACGACGCCGCACCGCTGGGAGGACGCCTCGCTCGATCTGGCGGGCGAAGCGGGCTCGCGGACTTTGGAGTTTTCGCTCGACGGCGCTGAAGACTTCCGGGTCGGATTCTGGGGCAGCCCGGTGATTCGCGTGCATGGCGCCTCGGCGAAGACCGACATTCCTGTCGCGGAGGCGCTGGGCGGGGCGGCGCAGCCGCAGGGCGTGATCTGGTTCATGTGCGACACGCTGCGCAAGGACCACCTGAGCCTCTACGGCTATGAGCGCGAGACGAGCCCTAACCTGACGAAGATGGCTGCCGGCGGCGCGATGTTCCTCGACAACATCTCGCAGGCGACGTGGACGAAGGCGTCTGTGCCGTCGATGATGACGTCTCTTTACCCGACTTCCGATCGGGTCGAAGCGGTTCCGGACCGGTTGTCGTCGGTGGCGACGACGGCCGCCGAGGTCTTCCGCGCGGCCGGCTACGCCACGGTGTCGTTTTCGTCCGTCGCGTTCACGGGCAAGTTGTCGAACTTGCACCAAGGCTATGAAGAGCTGCACGAGTCGGGCAGCGTGATGGCCGGCGACCATCGCGGCAAGACGGCGCGGCCGTATGTCGATCAGGCGACCGACTGGATCAAGCGGCACAAAGACACGCCGTTCTTCATGTTCTTGCACGTCTTCGACCCGCACGCCGCCTATGAGCCGCGCGCGCCCTACGACTCGATGTGGACGGACCTGTCGAAAAAGGAGCAGCACGAAAAGGACCGTGAGGCCGGCCTGAAAGCCGCCAACGGCGATCGGCGCGGCGGCCGGCTGCCCTTCCAAAGCGACCTGGAGAAGGCGGGCGTCGACAAAAAAGAATGGCTGAAATACGAGGAGAGCTGGTATGACGGCTCGATTCGGGGCATGGACGCAGAGCTCGGACGATTGCTCGAAAATCTGCGGTCGTTAGGCCTCGACAAGAACGTGATGGTCGTGTTCGTGGCGGACCACGGCGATGAGTTCGACGAGCACGGCCGCATGTGGCACGGGCAGTCGACCTACGGCGAGCTCAACCGCGTGCCTTTGGTGTTTTACCGTCCGGGCGTAATTCCGGCGGGCGTGCGCGTCAAGGAGACCGTCCGCAATCTGGACGTGATGCCGACGCTGCTCGATTTGAGCGGCCTGGCGGCCCCAGCGGGCATTCAAGGGCAAAGCCTGGCCCCGCTGATCGGCGGAAAACCGGGCTGGACTCCCCTGCCCGCGGTCACCGAGAAGGCCGCGAATCCGGAGGGAGAGTCTCCCACCGATTTTGAGTCTTATGGACTGATCTTGGACGGGTGGAAGATCATCCACAACACGAAAGGACGCGGCGATAAGCCCGAATTCGAGTTATACAACCACGCCGAAGATCCGCTCAATCAAAACAACCTCGCTTCACAGGAGCCGGATCGTTTGAAGAAGCTCGAAAAAGAATTGGACGCTTGGCACAGCATGGCGATCCAAAACCAGCTTCCGAAGGGTGATGCTCCGGAGAACATCACGCCCGAAGAAGAAGACCGCCTACGCAGTTTGGGCTATATCCAGTAAATCGATCAGGCTACAAGAAGCAGCCAGGCGCCGACGAGAACTAGAAAAGTCGCGAAACCGGCGACGACGCCCCATTTGGCGTTGTCGTCTTTGGCTAATAGTGAAGTTTGGAACATGTCGATCAAAGCTCCTGCTTATAAGGACGTCCGACGTTCTCGGCAGGTTAGCGGAGGCGCGTTAAATCGGCGTAAACCCGAGCCCGTGATCAGTAACGGCAACGCGAGTTGTCGGCTTTGACGAAGTAAGTCTTGTAGTTGGAAGCCTTTGGGTCCATGCAGCCTTCGAGATCGAGCAGCTCGACTTTGCGAAACTCGCACGGGTGGCTCTCGCTTTGGAGCGAGATGCTGCCGCCGTGGAGGATCTTGCCGTCCTGTTTGACCCAGGGGTTGAAACCGCTGACCGTGCCGCCGCCGATCTGCGGCAGATCGTACTCGAGGACCTTCTCGCCGTTGATGTAATGGACGATCTTCGACGGGCCGAGCGCCAAGACCTCCGCCGTGACCCAATCGTCGCCGTTGTAAGTCTTGGAGGCCGACTGGGTGCAATGGCGCGTGACCAGTTTGCCGTCCATCACGACGTTGGTGCCGGGGGTGCAGAGGTTTCCGGTCGGCCGGTCACCCTCGTTCAGGCCGCCAAGCAGTTGGAATTCGATCGAGATGGGGAAGTCCTGATCGCGCTCCATCGTGGCGGCCGGCTGGCCGTGGATCATGATGCCGCTGTTGCGGCGCGCCCATTCGGGGCCGCCCGGCGCCTGGTCGCCGAAGAAGCGATACTCGACGCGCAGGCGATAGTAAGAAAACTCCTTCTCATAAAACAGGTGGCCGAAGCGTTCGTCGAACTTGTCGTAAGCGTCGTACGAAACGCGAATGACGCCGTCCTCGACGCGGAAGGTGTTTCCGAAGTTCTCGCCGACCTCGTGGCCGCGGATCTTGGGGATCCATCCGGTGAGGTCTTTGCCGTTGAAGAGCTGGATCCAATCTTCCTTGATCGGCGGCGGATTGGGCGGCGAGAAGGCTGCAAGAGAGCAGCAGCAGGCAGACGAGGCGCATGGCCCTCCGAGTATAGCGACGCGGCCGCGAGCGGGTTGTCAAACGCCGGCATCCGTTTGCTCGACTACAATGCAGCCGAGGCGAACGGCATGAATCGACGATTTTTCATAGCGGCTTCGACGGCGACGGCTTTGGCGCAAGCGCCGTCGGAGCGCATTCGACTAGGCGTGATCGGCGCGGGAGGCCGCGGCCGCACGGTGACGGGCGAGTTCAGGCGCGACCCGGCGGTCGAGGTCGGGGCGGTCTGCGACGTCTACGAGCCCAACCTCGAGAAGGGCCTGTCGGCTGCCGGAGGCGGAGCGCAGGCCTACCGGGACTATCGCAAGCTGCTCGACGACTCGTCGATCGACGCGGTGCTGATCGCGACGCCCGAGCATTGGCACCACCGCATGGTCCTCGACGCCCTGGCGGCCGGCAAGGACATCTATGTCGAGAAGCCGCTGTGCCACACGCCGGAAGAGGGCAAGGAGCTGGTCGAGGCGCAAAGGAACTCCGACCGTGTCGTGCAGGTCGGCATGCAGCGGCGCAGCTACAACCTCTACCAAGAGGCGCGCGACCTGCGCGGCGGCGGGCGCATCGGCGATGTGCGGATGGTGCGCAGCTACTGGCTCAATAGCCAGACCGAACCGCGGCGGAACGCCTTCGAGGGACCGATCGACTGGAAGCAGTGGCTCGGGCCGGCCTCCGACCGTGTCTCGTCGACCGAGGCCGACCCGCTGACGTTCTTCAACTGGCGCCACTTTTCGCCGTTCTCCGGCGGCATCGTCATCGATCAAGGCGCGCACATCTACGATGCGATCCACATGATCATGGGCTCCGGGTATCCGGCGGCGGTGAACGCCTCGGCGGGACGCCCCCACATCGCGGATGTCGACATGCCTGAGTCGGTGGTCGTGATCGCGGAGTACCCGGAAGACTTTCTCGCGGTGTTCACGATCAACTACTCGGCGATGCGCTACGAGCAGCGCGACGATCAGCTCAACCGCTACGACGGCGACTTGGCGCGCATGGACGTCGGTCGCGAATTCCTGCGGATCTACGATGCGGCCGAGCCTGCGAAGGTCGCCTACTCGAAGGAGCAGCCCGGCGGCTTCGGGCAGGCGACGACGGCGCATGTCGCCAACTTCCTGGAGTGCGTCAGGACGCGGGCGACGCCGGCGGCGCCGATCGAAAAGGGATTCCAGGCGGCGCTGGTGCTGCAGTTGGCGAACTTGGCTCTCAAGAACGGGCGCAAGATGCGCTGGGACGCTTCCACCCTTCGCCCCGTCTGACGCAACGATTCAACTCGCCAGCATCGACGTCCGTTTCCGGCTGGGCTCGGCGTCGCTGGGTTCGGGAGCCAACCGGGCGAAAGGGGGCCGGAAGGGTCAGACATGGAGAAAGCGGATTTCAAGGAGCGGGTGAGACTGTCTTATGGGGCCGTTGCCGTCGGTGTGGTCGACCTCAAAGACCTCGAATCGACATAGTTTGAGAGACTCAGTCCCGGTTCCGGCCGCGGAAGTCTTCGTACCAGTTCTCGACGATGCGGATACTCTGTGGCGTGGCGCGGCATTCCCATCGTCGTCTTGAACCGGAGTGACCATGACGAAACGTTGGCCGTCGGCGGAGACGTCGTATGCCGCTCCGCTTCCAGTCCCGACTAGGCTAGGGTCCTGAAACAGCGCCTGCGGTCGTCCCAATGTTAATCCCCGTTCCTTCGAGACCCGGACCGCCATCAATGTCGAGCCTTCTACGTAGTACAACTCCGTGCCGTCACCGTTCCAGCGCGGCTGTGACCCCCCTTTCACCGAGACCTGCCACATTCCGGCCCCAGTAGGGAATGGGCGAACGTAGACCTCGAACCGACCGGATTGGCCGGAACTGTAGGCTAGGAATTTGCCGTCCGGCGAAATGACGGAGCCCCTTCTTGGGCGGGCGAATCGAGAAAAGGAACCGGCGTCTGGACGTCGCTATCGGGTTGGTATTGGAAGTAGCTGATGTTCCAGTCAGTATCGGCTCTTGATCGGCTCATGTAGGCCAGATAGCGCCCGTCGCGCGACCAGGTGAGCCATAGAGTGCGTCCGCTTACGATCAATGTCGCCGGTTCGCCCGTCCCGTCCGCCGCGCGATTCATCACCCGGAATGCTTCTCCGCTGCGCGACAGATAGGTGATCTCCCGCCCGGAAGGCGACCACGTCGGAGAGATTTCCGATCCCCCATCAAACGTTAGTCGAGTCTTGAGCGAGCGGGCGAGATCGTGGATCCAGATGTCTTGGCTGCCGCTGTCGCTAGCAGTCACTGCGATCTGACGGCCGTCGGGCGAGAGCGCAGGGCCGAACATGCCGGGCTGGGGCTGACCGATCGTCTCCAGCAACTCGCCTTGTCGGTTCCGCCAGACGAGCGTTAGGGCTCGTACTCGCGAACCGTCCATGAACACGAGCGTACCGTCTTGGGCGACGCTGGCGAATTGGCCTCCTTCAGCAATGGGGAAGGATTCTCCGGTCAGCAAGTGTTCGGCGAGGAACTTGAGCGCGACGGTGCGCTCGAGCTTGGTGTCCTCGGCCTTGTAAACGACACCATGCCGCCCTCGCCGAGCTTCTCGACGATCCGGTAGTGCGAGATGGTCGAGCCGATCGAGACCGCCAATTCTACCGCCAATCGGATTGGTGGCGATAAGGGGGCGCTTATCGCTCACGATCCGGCTGGAGCTTTGCACTCGCTGATTGGGCCGGAGCTGTGGGGGCGGCTTCGGGTAGGCGACGACGGCGCACGTTGCCAACTTTTTGGAATGCGTCAGGACGCTGGCGACGCCGGCGGCGCCGATCGAAAAGGGATTCCAGGCGGCGCTGGTGCTGCAGTTGGCGAACCTGGCCCTCCGAAAACGGCCGCAAGATGCGCTGGGACGCTTCCACCCTTCGCCCCGTCTGAGTCGCATACGTTGGATTCAGTCCGTGGGCTCGACGCAGATCGGCGCGCCGTCGAAGGACAATCCGCCCGACGTGCTGGCGGCGATGTCGATCGTCAGGTTCGAGACGATGCCGCGCTCTAAGGAACACGCCTCGGTGGCTGGAAATGCATCGGGGAGCTTCAGGTTGAGCTGATAGAGCCCGACTTGCCCAGGAGTGAGTCCGACGAACGCCGGGACGGTGGCGCTCGATTCTCCGTCGGCCGTCGGGGGGATGTAGGGATAAGTCGGCAACGCGTTCGGGCGGAAGTCGAACTGGCCGACAACGGTCTCGGTCACCACGTATGCGGCGCGGCCGGCGACGTCGATTCTCCGGTCGGCGTCGGCGGAGCGGTACGACCTAAGCCAAATGCGTAGATCACGACCGTTTCTCCCTCGCGAGCCGGGGATTCAGAGTTGACGGGCGAGCCGTCGTTGTGGGCTACGATCCCGCTGCATCGGCTGGACGCCCCGTGCTGGAAACGTATCGCACCAATTGAGGACGTGCAAGTTGGAGGAAACCGGCAAGATTCTGAAGGCCTTGCCCGGGACCCCGTCTTGGCTGATTTGCAGCTTCGCCGCGGGCGATTGGGGCGGCAGGGACCAATTCGAATGGAATCTGAACGGTAACCGCGGTCATCAGGCAATCGGCCGCGGCGTCAGCCGGCGGCGATGCGACCCCCGGGTCGCTGCAAATGTCGGTTTGACGCAGCGCGAGCAACGGGACCGGAATTGCTTCGGCGCCTGGCTGATTCAGGGTCACGGCAACGCCCGCCAAGCGAACCGGGAGCGGCACGGCCGCCGCTGAGAGCTCGTCACCAGGCCGGAGCGGTTTCAAGCCAGCGACGAAAAGTGTTGTGATTTGGCCGGGAGCAACTCGAATGATCGAGGGATTGGAGTATCCGGCGCCGGTTAGAATCGGTCCTTGCCCGACAACGGGGCTGACCGCGAGCAGGGCGAGGAATGCGCTACGGCGGATTGATGGCGTCATGATCTAGGTTGCGGGCCTCCGCGCTGGAGGCTTCCGTTCTAGAGAGACGTCGGGGATCGCAATTTAGACGATCACGCGGCTATTTTTTCAATTTGACCGCTAGGCGCGCGGCGATCGCGGTTCAAGACTTGGGATATTTCGGGTCCTGCTTGATGGCCTCGATTTGCGCGGTGTGAGATTGGACCAACAAGGCGATGTAGTAGAACCACTGCACGCCGTTGAGACGCCCGATCTTCGCGCTGGGATGCTTGTAGACGACCTTGTCGGCGTTTGCGACCGAGTGCGCCAAGGTCAGAGCCTTGCGCTGGGCCTGCGGAAAGAACTCGAGCACGTCGGCCTTGGTGAGCAGCTTTCCCGAGGGCTTGAACTTGTCGGGAGGGTCGTCTTTGTTGAGCATGACCCGGCGCAGCACGGTGACCTTGTCGTAAGTGCCCTGTTCCGGATGCGGGTCGGCGCCGCTTTCGAGGGCCTTTTGGATCACGCGCAACAGGTCGTTGGTCGACAGTGCGGCGTGCTCGGCCAGCTCGCCGATGGTGTGGCGATGACCTTCCGCCTGAAAGCTCCATTGCGTCTCATTGACGTCGGCGATCGCGGCGAGAAAATTCTCGCAGGCGCTCGTCAGCAGCTTCTCGGCTTCGGCCTGTGTGCCGTTTTCGACGGCGAGAGCGGGCGCCGCAACCAGACAAGAGAGCGCCGCGAGCATGGCGACTCGGATAAATCGCATATTTTCGAGGATAGCAATCCGGCGGCGCCGGGCGTCGGGTTCCGGGCTGCGGCGCCCTACCGCGCCCGGAGACGCTGTGGCAAGATAGGTTGGACGGAAAAATTCGCCGCTCGACGCGCTTTGTGCGCCGGCTTTGCGTTACAAGTGATCGTTCCCTCATGATCCGCTCATACGGCATGTCCCACGTCGGGCAAGTGCGCACCAACAACGAGGACAGCTTCCTCGAAAGGCCGGAAATCGGCCTGTTCGCCGTGGCCGACGGCATGGGCGGCGCGCAGGCCGGAGAACGCGCTTCGCAGATCGCCATCGACGCGCTGCTCGAGTTGGCGCGAAACAACGGAGAGCAGCCTCTCGACGAGCTGGTCCGGGCGGTGGAGCGGGCCAACGACAGCGTCCGATCCGAGGCCCTCAGCCACCCGGAATTGACCGGGATGGGCACGACGGTCGTAGCGACCTTGGTCCTGCCCCCAAAAGCCTATGTCGCTAACGTCGGGGATAGCCGCGTGTATTTGCGCAGCGGCTCGGATCTGTACTGCATCACGACCGACCATAGCTGGGTCAACGAGGTCGGGCGAGGACTCGGCCTGTCAGAAGATCAGCTTCGGACGCACCCCTACCGCAACGTACTGACGAAGGCGGTCGGCGCAGAGGAAGCCGTGGAAGTCCAGCGCGTCGAGGTGGAGTTCGGGCCCGGCGACCTGCTGCTGCTTTGCTCGGACGGTCTTCACGGCGTCGCCGGCGAGCAAGTCTTGATCGAGATCTTGGGGAGGCCGATTTCGCTCGAGGAGAAGTGCCGCGCGCTCATCCAGGCCGTGCTTGATCGCGGCGCCCCCGACAACGTCACCGCGGTGCTCGTCGAGAACGTCGGCGACGAAGAGTTCGATTCCATCGGCGAGACGGAAGACTAACGCTCGGACGTCCGGCGCCGAAACTCCTCAAGTAAGCGACCCCGGGAGCCGATATGGGTCGAGAATCCTCGCATGGCTCCCAGTGGCTCTTCCGCGTCCGTTCTGGGGTCGGACCCCAAACCGACGGCGCCCGTCTCGAAGGACTTGCGCCTGCGGCTGCTGTCGGCGGTCAACAGCATGCCGCCGCTGCCTGCGGTGCTCAATCAACTGCTCGGCAAGCTGAACGACGACAACTGCTCGGCGACGCAGATCGCGGACCTGATCGAGACTGACAGCATCCTGAGCGGCAGCGTCCTGCGCTGCGTCAATTCCGCATACTACGGCGTGGCGAATCGGGTTTCTTCGATCCGGCACGCAGTCACTTTGCTCGGCTTCGCCACCGTTCGAAATCTAGCCCTGGCGTTCTCGATGCGGCGCATGATGACCTCGACGCGGCCGCCCGGGCCGCAGTACAAGGCCTACTCGCGGCACTCGCTCGCCTGCGCCCTGATGTGCCAGTTCTTGGCGCACTTCACGCGCTCCCCGGATGTGGAAGCGGCGTTCGCCGCCGGCCTGTTCCACGACATCGGCCGGCTGCTGGTGCTGACGACGGCGGCTGACAAACTCCCCGAGATCATCCGGCTTTGGGAAGAGGCGGAAGGCGATTTCGAGCTGGCCGAGGAGCGCGTCCTCGGGGTCACCCATTCCGAGCTTTCCGGCCTGGTCCTGACCGCTTGGAAGCTGCCGCTTTCCATTCAACAGGCCGCGCGCTACCATCACGCGCCCGAGCAGTTTCCCGAGTCCGGGGAAGGCGAAGGGCCGAACCTGGCCGAGCTCGTCTCGGCCGCCGACGCGGCGGTCAATAGCCTCGGGTTCGCCGCGCTCGTCTCGCCGGCATGTCCGCCCGCGCCGCCCGACGAGGCCTTCGCTCGAATCGGCCTGGCCTCCGACAAAGATGCCGTTCTTTCCCAATTCCAAAGCCAGTTCGAGCAGTTGAGCTCGGCGCTGTCTTAGACAACCGCACCAGTCGATAAGAAAAGCGACTAGGTGAATTCCTAGTTCTTACTAAAAGTGTTGCTGGACCCGTTGTTCAGGTGTTCACCCTATGTTTTACTTAGGGTTCCTGGCTTGAGGAACCCCCTATGGTCGAGAACCTGATGATGAAGCCCTTGGCGGATTTCGCCTACCTCCAAGTGCTCGACGTGTTGACGACTTTGGCCTTTCTGACGCAAGGCGTGACCGAGGCCAATCCCTTGGTCGCGGCGTCGATTCGCGTCGCCGGCCCGCTAGGCGGCCTGATCCTCATCAAGGGGGTGGCGATCACGTTGGGCGTCGTCTGCGTCGCGCAATCGCGGCGCCGACTCCTGAATCGGATCAACGTCTTTTTCGCCGTCATCATCGCCATGAACCTGGTTTCGCTGATTCTGAGCTCGCCGCTCATCAATCCCGGCGGAGTGCAGGCGAGCCTGTAAACACTTCCCGGAACAGACGGCGCGTCTCGCGCCGCATCTTGTCGATGACAGCGTCGAGAGGCTGAGCGGTCGGCCTGATCGCTCCCCAACGCAGTAGCAGTTCGGTGATGCCGTCTTGCCGTGCGCGCCCGCTCGGGACGGCGCCGGAGGAGGCGCCGCTCGTCGTACGAATGGCGTGATCGAGCCCGCGATAAAAGACCGCCGCACGAGACAGCAGGTCCGCCTGAGAGTCGCTCACCTCGTCGAGATCTCGCACCACGTCGATGCGCGCCGGGGTGGTGAGGCTCTCGAAAAAGAGCCCGGCCTGCTTGAGGCGCAGGTAGAGCAAGATAAAGTCGATGTCGTAGTAGCCTCCCGCTCCAGCCTTGAGCGGCTCGGCGGCGCCTTGCTCGCGTTCGATCTTGGAGCGCATTTCGAGCAGCAGGGAAGCCGCGTCGGCGCTAAGGCCGAAGCGTTCCCAGCCGATCCGCTGCACTTGGCGCAAAAACCGCTTGCCGCGCTCGCGATCTCCCGCGACGGTGCGCGCCTTCATGTAGCTGAGGGCCTCCCATGCTTCGGCGCTCTCGGAGAAATAGCGCCGGTACGCGGATTCGGTTTGCACCAGGTCGCCGTCGCGCCCGCGCGGCCGCAGGCGGGCGTCGACGGAAAAAATCATTCCCTGATTGGTATAGCTGGAGATGACCTCGATGAAGCGCTCGACGAATTGGACATGCCATGCGCGGTCCGGCTCGGCCTCGTCGGGCTGCACGAAAATCAGGTCCGCGTCCGAGCCCAGGTCGAATTCGCGCATGCCGAGCCTGCCGAGCGCGATCACGAGGAGCCCGGATTCCGGCGCCGGACGGTCGGTCGCCCGGGCTGTCTCGGCGAGCGCGATCCGATAGGCGTTGCGGACCACCCATTCGGCGAGGTCGCTCGTCCCGGCCAAGGTTGAAAAGACGGGGCGGCCGCAACGGATGCTGTCGGCCAGCAGGCGCAGCATCTGCTTGCGATAGGAGCTGCGCAGCGCCATCGCTTTGTCGTTGTAGCCGACCGCTTCGTCAAACAGCGGCTGCGCTTCGCTCCTACGGTCGAGCGCGTCAATCTCGGCCGCCGCCGGTCCCGCGTCGGATTGCGCACAGCCACCCTCGGCGATTTCGCTCAACTCCAGAATGTCGTCCGGGTAGCGCACCAATTGCTCGCCTAGATACGGGCTGAGCTCCAGCAAGTCCGCGACGCACTCGATCAGAGCCGGCGACTCGTCGAGACGCTCGAGCACCGCCGGCAGGCTGACGATCTTGTCGAGCAAATGTTCGAACAGGCGACCGCCGCGGCGGATGTGAAGCTCGCCGATCGCCTTGGCGAGGCGCGGCTTCACGCGCTCGAGATGGCGAAGCTGGCTGCCGAAGCTGTGCTCCACTTCTTCTTCGTCTTGCTCGGGTCGTCCGTCCTGGATCGCTTGCGATTCGGCGGGAGCGGGCAGTTGCGAATGTACGACCCGCTCGTAGATCTCCGCCGTCCGCTCGAGATGCGTCTCGGTGTCGCGCAACAAGTCGCCCGCCGCGCCGCCGTAGTAGGAATCGCCGTGCACGCGCCGTTCGAGCAGCGCGAGCTCGGCCTGACTCGCGGGCAGGGTGTGGGTTTGCCGATTCTCGACCAACTGCAGTCGATGCTCGACGGTGCGCAAGTACTGATAGGCTGCGCTGAGTTGGCCGTAGTCGGGCATTGAGAGGTAGCCCTTCTCGCGCAGACGGTGCAGCGCGAACAGGGTTCCTCCGCCGCGGACAAAAGGATCCTTGCCGCCGTAGAGCCGCTGGAAGCATTGCGCCAGGAATTCGATGTCGCGGATGCCGCCGCGCTCGAGCTTCACGTCGATTTGGTTGCGCTTGCGGCGCTTGAGTTTGCGTTGAATGCGATCGCGCGTCGCGCTCAGTTTTTCAATGGTCGAAAAGTCGGTGGTCGTTTGATAGATCAGGGGCCGCACCATGCGCAGAAAGGCGTCGCCGAGGCGCAGGTCGCCGGCCGCCGGGCGAGCCTTGAGGAGCATTTGGAGCTCCCAGTCGCGGGCGCGCGTGTTGTAGTACGCCACCGCTCCTTCGAGCGCCGTCACCAACTCGCCGGCCGATCCTTCCGGGCGCAGCCGCAGATCGACTCGATAGGCAAAACCTTCCACCGTCGTTTGGGAGAGGATGCCGGTCAATCGGCGCGCGAGCTGAATGTAGAAGTCGCGGTTCGAGATCTTGACGGGGCCGGAGGTTTCGCCGTCGCCGGTGTGCAAGTAGATCAGATCGATGTCGGAGCTGTAGTTGAGCTCGCGGCCGCCGAGCTTGCCCAGAGCCAGAACCACGAAGCGCCCTTCGATGACGCCCTCGGAGGCAGGCGCGAGCGGCCGGCCGAAGCGATCGCTCAGCGACGTCCGGACATAGTCGTGCGCGCCTTCGAGCAACGCGTCGGCCAGATTCGACAGCTCGACGGTGACCGCCGCCAGGTCGGCCAGCCCGAGCAGATCGCGCAAGGCGATGCGCAGCATGTGCATGCGCTTGAAACGGGCCAACACGCGCGCCGCTTCGTCATCGTCGTCCGGCTTGGCCAAGAAGCCGAGGTCCAAACGCAATTCCGCCGCCGTGAGCTGCCTGTCGAGGCGCTCGGGCGCCAGCGCCCATTCGAGCACTTCGGGTCGGCGGACGACCTCGTCCGCAAGGAAACGGCTGTAAGCGAAGACCGTCAGCGCCGCGTGCAGCGCCTTGCTCGACGATCGCGCCAAGCGCAAGCCGTCCGGGTTTTCGAGCAAGCGCGTCAGGCGGGTTATCGCGTCGTCGGGAGCGGGCAACTGCCGCAAGAGAAGAGCGAGGGTTGCGAACTCCTCGTTGTCGAAACGCTCCGCCAGACGAGCGTAGCTCTCCTCGGCGCGGGTGCGGTCGAGGAAGCTGACGCCGGGCGGCAACGGGGGCGCTTGCGGCATGCCTATGGAGGATATCAACGCCGGCGCACGGCCGGGCCATCCCTATCCAAGGGCGTCTTCGAGGGCCTGCTTCATGACGGCTTCGTCGGGATCGCGACCGGTCCACATCTGGAAGCCGATGACGCCTTGGTAGACCAGCATCGACAGTCCGTCGAGCGTCCGCAAGCCCAAGCGCCGCGCCTCGGCCAGCAGGCGCGTCTCGCGCGGGTTGAACACGGCGTCGGCGACCAGCAGATGCTTGCCGGCGCCGCTCAGCTCGACGTCGGGCATCTTATCGACATGTGGAAACAGACCAATCGATGTGGCGTTGACGAGCAGATCGACTTCGGGCGACATTTCGAGGCGTCGCTGCCAATGCAGGAAGCGGATCGGCCCCTGGGTGCGCTTCTTGAGATCGGCGGCCATGCGCTGTCCGCGGTCGAAGCTGCGGTTGACGACCAGCAGATCGGAGACGCCGGCGAGCAATAGCTCGGTCGCGATCGCCCTGGCGGCGCCGCCCGCTCCCAGCAGCGCGACGCTCTTGCCGGCCGGGTCCATCTCGGCGTCGGTGCGCAGGCCGCGCAGGAAGCCCTTGCCGTCGGTATTTTCTCCGATCAGCCGCGAGCCGTCGCGGCGGACGGTGTTGACCGCGCCGATGATTTCGGCCTCCCGAGACAGCTCGTCGAGATGGGAAATGACGGCGACTTTGTGGGGAATCGTGAGGTTGACGCCGCGCATGCCGAAGGCGCGCAGGCCGGTCATCGCGTCGGCGAGCCGCTCGGGCGGAACTTCGACGGTGAGGTAGCGCCAGTTGAGACCGGCGGCGCGGAACGCCGCCTCTTGCATGACCCCGGTCGGGTTCTCAGCGACGGGCTGTCCGAACACTCCGACCAATTCCGCTTTGTAATTCGTCGCCAATGCGTCAGCCCTTCGCTTCTTCAGCCTTGGTGACGCCCGCGACCGCGAAATCACTTGGATCGACTTCGCGGATGATGACGCGCACGGCTTCCGGTTTGACGTCGAGGGTCCGCACCGTCGCCTCGGTCACCTCTTGAATGAACTTCGTCTTTGTCGCAGCCGTACGTCCGGATAGCAGCGTCACGTCGAGGATGGGCATGGCCCGAATCCTAGCACGTAAGAGTTGGGGGGACGTCGGCCTTTGGGCTCGGATCGCGCACAAGTGGTCAGTGGTCAAAGGTAAGATCTAAGCGACAGCTCCTCGCTGCGCAAGCGACGGCGGTCGCAGAGCGAAACCCGAAATGGAAGGCATGCTCGTCGGACAGTACCGGGTCGGCAAACGGCTGTCCGCCGACAGCGAAGGAGCGGTGTATCTTGCTGAAGCTTCAGCGGGAGGCGCCGACGCTGCGATTCGCTTCCTGTCGAACCGGCTGAAAGACGATCCCCTGGCGCGCGCGGCCTTCGTCGAGCAGGCGGCGCGCCTGGTCGAGTTGCGCCATCCCAACATTGCGCGGGGTCTGGCGACCGGCGACGTCGGCGGACGGCCCTACTTGATCGGTCAAACGTTCGCGGCGGATCAGACGCTCGCGGCGAAGATCGAGTCAGGGCCGCTGGAGCCGACCTTGGCCCTCGCGATGATTCGCGAAGCGGCGGACGGGCTGGCCGAGGCGCACGGGCGCGGGATCGTCCACGCCCGGATTCGTCCGGAACGTATCGCCCTTGGCAATCGCACGGTGACGCTGTTCGATTTTGCGTTCGCGGTCCCCGGCGCCGACGCCAGCCTCGAGATCGGCGGCGATCCCTGCGAGTACGCGTCACCGGAGCGCTGCACCGACGGACCCGCGGATCCGCGCGGCGATCTGTGGTCGCTGACGGCCGTGATGTACGCGGCGCTGGCGGGGCGTCCGCCTTTCGAGGGCGCTTACGGAGCGGCCTTGGTCTACGCGATTCTGAACGAAGATCCGGCGCCGCTCGCGGACTTGCCGGAGCGCCTGCGGGCGGGCGTCGAAGCGCTTTTCGAGCAGGGTCTGGCGAAGAATCCGCAGCAGCGCTTTCGGCACGCCGGCGAAATGGCGGAGGCGCTCGGCCGTTTGCTGCGGGGACCGTCGGAGTCCACGGCCGCCTCCATTCCCGCCATGTCGTTTCAAACGACTCCAACGACGAATGCGTCGAGGCGCGTGATGGCCTCCCTGCAGCCGCGGCGGCCGACACGACGCTACTGGTTGTTCGGCGGGTTGGGAGGAGTCTCCGCGGCGGCGTTGGCCGTCGTCGGTTGGCAATCGCGAGTCGCTATTCGCCGCGACGCGGCGGGCCGCGCGGCGCTGGCGGTAATGCCGCTCCGCGATCTTTCGGCCGATCAAGATCAAGCGTTCTTCGCTGACGGCATGACCGAAGAGCTGATCACCTCTCTGGCCAAGATCCAGGCGCTGCGAGTGATCTCGCGCACCTCGGTGATGCAGTACAAGGACCGCGCAGGCGTCTCTCGAGGAGATCGGCAAGGAGTTGGACGTCAACTACGTGCTCGAGGGTTCGGTGCAGCGATCCGGCGGCCGCATTCGCGTCAACGCGACTCTCACCGACGTGGCCAGCGGCCAAAACCTGTGGGCCGAGCGGTACGAGAACGACTTGACCGACATCTTCGCCCTGCAGACCGAATTGGCCAAGCAGGTCGCGGCCGAGGTGAAAGTCCAATTGACGCCGGAGGAGGAGGTTCGCCTGGCGGAGCCGCGCACGGTGCGGGCGCAATCCTACGAGAAGTACCTGCGCGGGCGCTACCTGATGAACGGCCGCACGAAGGAGTCCTTGAGCCAGGCCCGCGAGCTGTTCGCCGCCGTGACCGAGGAGGACCCAAAATTCGCGCGGGCTTTCGTCGGGTTGGCCGATGCGCGGATTTTGCTCGCCATCGTGGGCGCCGCGCCGCCGGCGGAATTGTGGCCTGTTGCTCGGAAGGACGTGCAGACGGCGCTCGATCTCGATCCCGAATTGGCGGAAGCCTACTCGACGCGCGCGCTGGTGCGTTCGTTCTGGGATTGGCGTTGGGAGGACGCCGGCCTCGACTATCGTGTCGCGATTCAGCTCAACCCCGGCGACGCCAACGCCCGCCAGCGCTATGCCATCTTCCTTTCACGGCGAGGGGCGCATGAAGAGGCGCTGCGCGAGATCGAGCGGGCGCGCGAGATGGACCCGCTGTCGCCGACCATCAATCACTCCGAAGGAGTGCTGCTGTTCATGGCGCGGCGCATTCAAGAGGCGCTTGCTCGCTTCGAGCGGAATCGCGAATCCGACTCAGAGCGCTACCGCGCCTATCGCTACTTGGGGCGGTGCCATCTCGCGCTCAAGCAGAACGACAAGGCCATCGAGTGCATGCGCGACGCGCTGGAGCTGTCGGGCGGGAGCTCGTTTCTCGTCGCCGAATTGGTCTACGGACTCGGCCTCGCCGGCCAGCAAGAGGAAGCCCGCCGGCGGTTGGACGAGATCGATTCCAAGGGCGGCTACGTTTCGCCGTCGAGTTGGGCCGTGGCCTACTTGGGCCTGGGCGAATACGACGAGGCGCTGACCTGGCTCGAGCGCGCGGTCGACGACCACTCGAGCCTGATCGTGTGGATGAAAGTCGAGCCGATGTTCGATCCGCTGCGCGACCAGCCGCGCTTTCAGGCGTTGTTGAAACGCGTGCGGCTGGCTTGAGAACGCGTCCTAGCGACAGGCGTCAAACCCGCGGAACCGCCTCCCTTACGGTCGGGACTCGGGCGTCGCGGCTGTCTTTGCTGGGTTGCAAGAGCGGTTTGTGACGCTGCCCGTGGGCTAGGATGAGTCCTTGCGCGATTCAATCTGGTTTCGCACCCTCGGCGAGCGGGATCTGGCGACGCTCGAGCGCTCCGACGATCCTCCGAACAAGGCCCAGGTAGTTGTCGCGGGCGCTGGCGTGATCGGCTTGGCGAGCGCGTTTTACCTGACCGAAAAAGGCGTCCGCGATGTGTGCGTCATTGACCGCGGGTCGATTTTGGGCGAGGCCAGCGGCGCCAACGCGGGCGGACTCTGGCCAGGCCACGAAACGCTGTCGCTCGAGTCGCTAGCGTCGTTCGTCAAAGCGAGCTTGACGCTCTATGACGAGCTCGCCGAGCGCTTTGATTTCGATCGCACGAGCCGGGGCCTACTCGAGTTGATCGAAACCGAAGACGAGGTCGCCCGCGCAAGCGAGCGCGCCGCGACGCTGCGGCGGGCGGGTTACCCCGCGGAGGCGCTCAGCGCGGAAGATGCACGCAAAGCCGAGCCGCTGCTGGCGGAGGGATTCGCGGGCGCGATTCTGTTGCCGCGCGACGGTCAAGCGCATCCGGCCAAGCTGGCGGCGGCCTGGGTGCGCGCCATTCGGGAAGCCGGCGGGAAAGTCTGCGCCGGCGTCGAGGCTCGACGCATCGGGCCGCCGGTCGAGACCTCGAAGGGTTCGATCGAAGCGGAGAATGTCGTCATCGCGGCGGGGGCGTGGACGCCTCTGCTCACCGCGGCGCTCGGATGGAAGCCGCCGATCCGTCCCGTGCGCGGCGAATTGCTTGCGTTGCCCGTCCAGCCGGCGAACACTTTGCGCCATACCGTTCTGGGCAGCCGCTATTACTGGTGGCAAACGGCCGCCGGGCATGTGGCGGGCGGCGGTTCGGAAGAAAACGTGGGTTTCGAGCGCGGCGCGGACGCGTCCGTCATCGAGTCGATCCGCGATGACCTCGGGCGGCTTTTCCCGTCGCTCGCCTCGCAGCCGACTGCATGCGCTTGGTCGGGTTTTCGACCTTATTGCGCCGACATGACGCCCGTGATCGGCCCTGTGCCGGGTCGGTCAGGCGTTTGGGTCGCCGCCGGTCACTTTCGGCGCGGCGTGCTGCTGGCCCCCGCTAGCGGCACGCTGATCGCCGAACTGATCGTCGACGGAAAGTCAGCCCACGAGTTACCGGAGCTGTCGCCGGCGCGCTTCGACGCAGTTCACGCTTAGAGCCTTCGCCGGGAACTTCAAGTCCTGGACGCGCCGTGAGATTGCGTCTTTCTTACAGCAGCGGCCGGATCACCGCTTCCAACGCCGGCAGCGACATCCGTCCGGGGTGGTACAGCCGCACGACGCCGCTGCGATCAACCAATACCAGGGTCGGTGTCGTCGAGACGCCGAAGTTGACGAAATTTTCCTGGTTCAGCGGCTTCGGCATCCACTCGGGCAGCGGAAATTCGCGCTGCCAAGGCCCTTCGATGTAGGCGATTTCCTCGGCCGCGGTCGCCGCCGCGCCCTTCGCCACGTAGCCGTACAGCTTGGTGGGGCCGATGACGACCAGGCCCTGGTCCGCGTACTTGTCGTGCAGCTCGATCAGGATCGGCTTCTGCGCCCTGCAGTCCGAGCACCAGTGAGCCCAGAAGTAAAACAGGGCGACCTTGCCATCGATATCGAGCGACATGTGCTTGCCGATGAAGCGATCGACGGCGACCTGCGGCATCGGCTTGCCCTCGAGGCCGACGAGCAAGTAGTTTTTCTGGATGCGCGTTTCGACATTCGTGCCGCGATAACGCTCGCGCTCATTGGCGAGGAAAGCGATTGCGCCCGCCCGGTCGCCTTGCGCCGCCGCGCCTTGGCCCAACACTTCGATCGCGGCCCCTAATGCGAGTTCAAGGTTTTCGTCGTCGTCGATCTGCGCGCCGCGGTCGATCAATGCGGTTGCGCCGTCGTAAGCTTCGAGCGCATACTTTTCGGCCAACGGCCAATTCTCGACGAAGCTCGCTCCCCGCGCGACCCAAGAGGCCGCCAAGAGCCACTGAGACGATTCTTCGTCCTGCTTGTCGCGCTCGCTTTCGAGAAATGTCGCCGCAGCTTCGGCTTGATTCGCGAGCGCCAGAGTCTTGAGGCGCGTCGGCAGATCGAGCGGTTGTGCGACAACGCACAACGAAGCCAAGACGAGGACGAGCGGGCGAACGAGAAACATCATGTTGCAGACCGTAACGGGGACAAGCGCGCCGTCAGCGTCGAGGCTGAATGAATTGATTCGCAGCATAGCGCGTTTGAGTTCCGCATGATCCGCTACACTGTTCGCTTCGCGTAAGAGCCATGGATACAACCAAGAAGTTTTCGGGACCCTGGATGATCGCCGCGTGCTTCGTCACCTTCGGGCTGTCGACCGGTTTTCCGTACTACAACATCTCGTTTTTCTACGACTACTTCCGTGACGATCACGGTTGGACTCAAGAACTCGTCACGACCGGCGCGCCGATCGCCGTGCTGCTCAGCATCTGGGCCGGGCCCATCATCGTTCCGCGCGTCAGTCCGCGGTTGCTCATCATCATCGGCACGGGAATGACGTGCGGCGCCTTCCAGTGGTTTGCGCACCTGGGCGGCAGCCAATACGAATACTACGCCGCGTGGTGCCTGTACATGTTCGGGTACTTCTTGGCAGGGCCGATTCCGCATCAGATCATCATTTCCAACTGGTACAAGGAGCGACGCGGCTGGGCGATGGGCATCACCTACGTCGGGGTAGGCGTCATCGGGGCCCTTGGAACAAAGGTCGGGCCCTATCTCGCGTCGCATATGGAGTACCGGAGCGCCTTGAGCGTGATGGGCTTCTTCCTGTTGGGGGCTTGGCCGATCGCTTTGTTCGTGTTGAAGGACAAGCCCGAAGACGTGGGCCAACTGCCGGACGGCAAGGCGTCGCCCACCGCAGGTTGTCGAGAGGAAGGCCCCCGAGCAGGCGCACAGCTTCGGCTTCTTGAGCAGTCACGCTGTCGTTTTGGTTCTTGCTGGTCGGCTCGGCAGCCTCGATCGGTTCGATTGCGGCGGTCAACTTCTTGATGAAGTTCGTGTTCGAGGAACAGGGCTTCACCGACCAAGCGGCCCGCGACGCGATTTGGAGCGACGCGCAGTTCGCCATCTTGATCTCGAGCATCGGCGGCAGATTGCTGGCCGGCTACTTGGCGGACAAGCTGCCGCGCAAGTTCGTCATGCTGGCGACCTACGCGATCGTGGCCGCGGCGATTCCGTCGCTGTTCCTGGTGACGCCCGAGTCGCCCGGCATGGTGTATCTGTTTGCGATCGTCTTTGGGTTCGCGATGGGCGCCGACTACATGCTGATCCCACTGATGGCGGCCGATCAGTTCGGGCTGGCGAGCCTGGGGAAGGCGATGTCCGCCATCCTGCCGTCCGATACGATCACGCAGTTCTGGTTCCCGCGCATCGTCGCCGAGTTGCGCTCGATGTGGGGCGGCTACTCCTCGGCGCTCTGGGCGGTCTTCGGCATGGCGGCGCTGGGAGCTGCGGCGATCGCGCTGCTGCCTCGTCAGCACAAGCCTGTCGACGAAGCTTGAGGCCGCGGCGTCCCGCTTTCGCGAATTGACGTCCCAGGCTCACTGGCAAGCGAAAGCCACGGCTGACGATCCAGCCGGCGAAGAGCGTCGCGACCGCGATCGCGGCCAAGTGCGGCAATATCGCCGGTCACCGTGCCGACGAAGTAGAAGAATAGCGCCGGCATCACGAAGATCCAGACGAGAGAGTTTTCTTAGCGCGCAGCAGGTTGCCAGCGTCCGCCGGCGCCAAGAACAGTGCTCCGCGCAGCATTTACTTCTTCGGCGGCCCGAAGGATGGGATGCGCTCGGCTAGCATGCCCTCCATGCGCTGCTGCACGTCGGCTTTGCGCTCCGGGTGCGGATAGATATAGAAGCTTCCTTGCTTGACCGCGGCGACGACGATCTCCGCGATCTGCTCCGGCCCGACGGACTCGGATACCATTTGGCGGACCGACCGATCGCGCTCCTCAGCTATGGGATGCACGCTGCTCTTCTCGTTGACCTTGCGCAGCTCGTCCGGCAGCTTCTTCTCGAAATCCGCCAAGCCGGTGTTCACCCAGCCGGGGCAGAGCACGCCTACCTCGATCTTGGAGTCGACGGCGCGCAACTCGTGATGCAGGCACTCCGACAGCGCGATGACTGCGTGTTTGCTCGCGTTGTAGGGCGCGAAGAAAGGACCGGTGAGCATGCCCGCGATCGACGCAGTGTTCAGGATGTACCCTTCCTCGTTGGCGGCGAGCATGCGCGGCACGAAGTAGTGAATGCCGTGCACGACGCCGAAAAAGTTGACGTCGAACACCCAATGCCAGTTCTCGAACGGCTGCTCCCAACTGGGTTGCACGCGGCCGAGCACTCCCGCATTGTTCGCGAGCAAGTGGACGGCCTTGAAGTCGCGATAGACTTCGTCGGCCAACTCTTCGACGGCCCCTTCGAGGGTGACGTCGATGGCGATAGGGTGAGCGACGTAGCCTTTTTCGCGCAACGCATGGGCGGCGTCTTGCACGCCGCCGGCGTCGCGGTCCACCAAGATGACGCGCATTCCCTCGGCGGCGAAATGGGAGGCCATCGCGGCGCCGATGCCCGCCGCAGCGCCTGTAATCACGGCAACCTTGTCTTTGAGATCCTTCATCGCTTGTTGCGGTCCCCGGCTCTCAAGATTACACGACCGGCGGGGTCAGCTTACTTGCCTTCCAACTGGAGCATAGCCTTGGCGTAGCGTTCGCCCAGCTCCCTAGCCGAGCGGCTGTCGAAGTGCACCCGGTCGCCCTTGTCCGTGAACCCCTCGACCGTCACGTAGGCCGTATGGTCGAGCCGCTCGGGCAGTCGCGCAATCGCGGCGTTGACCTTCGCGGCGTTGGGGTGATCGGCGACGTAGTATTCCGCCAGTTGGCCCGCGACGAAAGGCAGGTCCGGGTTGCGAAACTCTTTGCGGAAGCGCTGGACGAGGTCGACCAGGGCGTCTTCGTATTGATCGGCGAAATCGGCCTGATCCGATTCGCCTTGGTGCCAGATGATGCCCTTTAGCTCGCCGCCCTCGAAGGCGCGGACGCGGAATGTTCGTGACAGCGCGTCGTCCCAGGGGCGTGACTTCGTCTGCTCATGCACGCCGCCGGGGACCCAGGCGCGAATCGAGCTGCCGCCGACAGCCGCCGGAATCAGACCGATGCGCACGTTGGGGTTCGCTGCGGCCATGGCCCGACCGAATGCGAAGCCGGGCCCCACGCCGACGATGTCGGGCTTGTCGAAGTGCAGCGGCTCTTTCGCCGGCGCCCATTCCATCGCCGAGTTGAGCGCGAAGACGCGCGGCTGCGGCGTGCGGTCGATCTGTTCGACCGGCCCGCGACCGGCCATGTTCGACTGACCGGCCAGAAGGTAGAGGTCGAGCGGCGGCTCGGACGATTCTTCGACGGGCGGGGCCGCGCATGCTGCCAGGAATGCTGCGAGGAAAAGAGACGAGAGAACGGCTGTAAGGCGCACCCGGAGAGGATACCGTACCGCGTCGGCGAGGAGGAATCGGGTCCCAATCGCGAGCGGCTGGCGCCGCCTGTTTCCCGCCCTTGCCGGCCGGGCTATTGTCATGCCGCCCTACGGCTCGGCGCACTCTAGCTTTCGCGAATCGGGTTTGAAACCGGCGCGCAATCTACACCGCGATGCGCGTGACGCGCGCGAAACCCTCTTCGAGCGTCGGCGGCTCGGCGTTCGCGGCCATTTCAGCCATCACCTCTTCCGGCACGCGGCGCTCCCGCAGGCGGTTTCGTTCGAGACAGACCTCCAGCGGAACGTCGAACCAAAGCGCCTCGGCCTTGCATCCGTAGCTGCGCGCGATTTCGAGATACGGTCGGCGATGGATGCGGACCAGGTTCGTCGCATCCACGTAGCTGATCTCCCTGCCGATCCGGAGGCGCATCTCGAGCATGAAGCGCAGCGTCTCGAAGACTTCGATGTGAATCGTTTGATCGTCTTCATCGTCGGCCAGCAGCAGACGCAGCCGGTCGCTCGACAAAGGCGCGACGCCTTGCTCGTGAAACCAGGTCGACTTGCCGGCGCCGGGCAGGCCGACAGCGACGACGATCTTTTGGGCCGCGATCACCGTCCGCCGCCCAATCACAGAGCGTAGCGGCCGGCGGAGAGCACGCGTTCCGCAATCAAGCGCCGGGCGGCCACGGCGTCAATAAGCGGACAGCGGGTCAGTCGCCGCAACGCGGTGTGATATTGGTCCAGCTTCACGCCGGTCAGGGCGGCGCCCAGAACGATCTCGGCGTTTCGCGACACGGCGTGCATCTGGTCGCGTACGTAAACCTTGACCATCTCAGCGGCCGTCGCGCCCTTGCCGGCCGCGGCGAGCTTACGGGCGCGTAACAGAGCCGACTCGGTCGCATAAGCGGCGAGGACGATCTCAGCCAGCGCGTACACGACTTCCTGTTCCTTCTCGAGGTCGCCGCCAAAACGTTGATAGGCGAGACCGGCGGCTACCAGGGAAATCTTTTTGATATGCTCGACCAACTCCGCCTCGACGCCCAACTCGCCCGAGGTCGTGACTGAAGCCTGCGCTTCGGCCGAGATCATCTCGGCGACCAGCTTGGTGATCGCCGACATCAGGGGCAGGCGGTCCTGCGCGCTGCGCTTGAGCAGCATGCCGACCGTCAATAGCCGGTTGATCTCGTTCGTCCCTTCGAAAATGCGGTTCACGCGCGAATCGCGATAGCTGCGCTCGACGGCGTAGTCGTGGTGGAAGCCGTACCCGCCGTGGATCTGCACGCCTTCGTCGCAGACGAAGTCCAGCGCCTCGGACCCGACCACCTTACAGATCGCACACTCGATGGCGTACTCCTCGATCGACTTCAAGGTCTTCTTCGAAGCGGCGGGGTCGTCCCACGAGACGTCGGCGAGCAGCTTGTCGACAAGGCCGCCCGTGCGGTAGACGACCGACTCGGCCACGTAAGTCTGAATCGCCATGTCGGCCAATTTCTGGCGAATGGCGCCGAAGTTCGCGATCGGCTGCCCGAATGCTTTGCGGTCTTGCGCGTATTGGATCGAGTCGGCCAGCACCTGCTTCGAGCCGCCGACGCACGAGGCGCCGAGCTTGAGCCGCCCGAGGTTCAAGATGTTGAATGCGATGATATGGCCGCGCCCGATCTCGCCCAGCAGGCTTTCTTTCGGAACCTTGACGTTGTCGAGGTAGAGCGCCACGGTCGAGCTGCCGTGGATGCCCATCTTGTGCTCTTCGGCGCCGTTGCGCACGCCCATGTCGCGCTCGACCAGGAACGCCGAGAACTTGTCGCCGTCGACCTTGGCGAAGATCGTGAAGATGTCGGCCCAACCGCCGTTGGAGATCCACATCTTCTGGCCGTTGAGCACGTAGTGCGAGCCGTCCTCGGACAGATCGGCCCGCGTGCGCGCGGCCAGGGCGTCGCTGCCCGACTGCGGCTCACTGAGGCAGTACGACGCCAGCAGCTCGCCGGTGATCATGCGCGGCAAGTACTTTTCGCACTGCGCCGGAGTCCCGAAGAAAACGATGGGCAGGGTGCCGATGCCCGCGTGGGTGCTGAGGCTCACCGAAAACGACGCATAGCGCCCCGTGGCTTCGGCGACGACGAGCTGCGAGGTCACGTCCATCTCGAGCCCGCCGAATTTCTCCGGCACGAGAATCGCCAGCAGGCCCAATTCTCCGGCCTTGCGGATCAGCTCGCGCGCCAGCCCCTCTTCTTTCTCCTCGTAGCGCGAGACGACCGGCATGACTTCTTCGGTCATGAAGCGGTCGGCGGTCGCGGCGGTCTGACGCTGCTCTTCGTTGAAGTCCTCGGGCGAGAACGCTTGATCCGGCTGAACGGCTTCGATCAAGAAGCTTCCGCCGGCGAGGGTGGTGGCGATGGCGTCCATCTTTAGCTCAGCCTCTCGAAGATTCCCGCCGCGCCTTGGCCCCCGCCGATGCACATGGTGACCATGCCGTAGCGTGCGCCGCGCCGCCGCATCTCTTGCAAGCACGTCGCCGTCAGCTTGGCTCCGGTCGCCCCCAGGGGATGCCCCAGCGCGACCGCCCCGCCGTTGGGATTGACGATGTCCGGGTTGAGGCCGGCCTTGCGAATCACGGCGAGCGCCTGCGCGGCGAAGGCCTCGTTGAGCTCGATCACCTCGATGTCATCGAGCTTCAGGCCCGCGAGCGCCAACGCCTTCGGAATCGCCACAACCGGGCCGATGCCCATGATCTCAGGCGGCACGCCGGCGCTGGCGAAGCTGACGAAGCGGGCCATCGGCTCCAAGCCCAGCTCCTTGGCTTTCGCCGCTGACATCACCAGGGCGGCCGCCGCTCCATCGCTCGTTTGAGAGGAGTTTCCCGCCGTGACCCTGCCCTGTGCATGGAAGACGGGCCGTAACGCCCCCAAGGCTTCAAGCGACGTCTCGCGGCGGATCCCTTCGTCTTTGTCGAAGCGAATCCGGTCGACTCGGGGACTACCGTTCGAAGCCGTGACGAATTCGACGTCCAGCGGCACGAGCTCGGCGTCGAACTTGCCGCCGTCCTGCGCGGCGGCGGCCTTCTGATGGCTCCCCAACGCGAACGCATCGGCGTCCTCGCGGGAGATGTCGTACTTCTTCGAAACATTCTCCGCCGTCAGCCCCATGTTGATGTAGATCTCCGGCAGATTGTCGATCAGCCAGGGGTTTGGCGCCATCTTGTGCCCTGCGCCCGGAATAAGGCTCATCGACTCGGTTCCGCCGGCCAAGATGATCTGCGCGCCGCCGCCCCGAATGCGTTCGGCCGCCGTGGCGATCGTTTGCAAGCCTGATGAACAAAATCGGTTGATCGTCATCGCGCTGATCGAGTCGGGCAGTCCGGCGCGCATCGCAGTGATGCGTGCGACGTTCCAGCCTTGCTCGGCCTCGGGCATGGCGCAACCGAGGATAACGTCGTCGATCTCCGCGGGATCGACCTCAGGCGTGCGCTCCAGCAGCGTCTTGAACACTGCGGCGGCCATGTCGTCGGGTCGCGTGGCGCGAAGAGTGCCGCGCGGGGCTTTGCCGACGGGCGTTCGAAGGGCGTTAACAATTACGGCGTCTTGCATGGGCTACGGGCGCCGACGGGGCGCCGGCCGTATTTTAGCGTCTTGCCGACGCCGCGCGACGACTAGGGGAACTACGGCCGGGAGACGCGAAGCCCAAATCGCCTTTGCTCGGGATGCACGGCCAGGTAGGCGAAAAGCTTGGGATCTTTCACAACGTAGTGAGCGCCGGCCTCGTGCGTGGCGGCTTCGGTGAGCGGATCATAGCGGCCGTCGCATACGACGAACCGCGCGCGGGATCCCAGACGACTGAACGCTGACCGCAGATCGCGCCAGTCGCCGTCCGGCAATTGCGGCGTCGTCGCCACGAGCGAAACCAAGGGGCAGCCGGCGACGACCTCGAGAGCCTCCGCGCAAGAACCCGCCTCGAATTCAACGCGCGCGGACCCGCTGAAACCGCTAGGCTGCACGCTGCCGCGTCCGACCAAAACGATCGAACTTGTCTTGCTGTGAGTGTCCTCCTGCATTCGCTTGCTCCCACCCTACGGTTGTGCAAGACCCGTTCCATCTCTTTAAAGGCCATAAGAATCAATTAGATAGATGCCGTCAAGCGGTCTTGTGCCGGCGCACATCGAGAAAACTCTACCGCGCTTCGGAAAACTTTTCAGATGCGCCGCCGCAGCAGCACCACGTTAGAATCGTCGGGATGCAGCACTCGGAAAGGTTCCTCGCCATCGTCAATGACGCCAAAAGCAGGATTCGCGAGATGACGGTGGAGGACGTCCGCCAGGTCCAGGAGAAGGGCGAGTCGCTGACCCTCGTGGACGTGCGCGAAGACCGCGAATGGAATGTCGCGCACGTGGCCGGTGCGATCCACCTGGGCAAAGGGGTTATCGAGCGCGACATCGAACAGGCGGTCCCCGACACTGCGACGAAAATCGTCCTGTATTGCGGCGGCGGCTACCGCTCCGCGCTGGCCGCCGACGCCCTACGACAGATGGGCTACGAGGACGTCTACTCGCTCGCGGGCGGCTGGCGCGCCTGGAATGACGCCGAGATGCCGGTCGAAGACGGCCAATAGGCTAGACGTCAAACAGCTTCGCCGAGCCCTTGGCGAGCTTGATGGCCCGGCGGCCTTGCAGGATGGCCGACAGCTCGTCGCCGAACAGCTCGAGCGCTCCCGGGCTCAACAGGCCCGAGGCTCGGAGGGCGTCGATCGAATCGAATCGCTCCCGTAACAGCAGCAGCGGCGTGTCGCTGTCCATCACGAAGCGCAGCGGGACGTCGTTTTCGACGGCGAGAAAATTGAGGAAGCACTTCAGCACGCCGAGCGCCGAGGCCTCAGCACGCGTCGGTTCAAGCTTGCGAGGGGGATCCGTCAACTGTTCTTCGGGCTTCTCGAGGCCGCGGCTGATCGCCAGCAGGATCTGCGACGCGCCGTAGTCTCGAACGCGCTGGCCGAGTCCGCGGAAGTGGGCCAGGTCGGCGTCGCTGCGCGGCTTGGCGCGGGTCAGTTGCAGCAGTGACTGGTCGTCGGCCAGCCAGCGGCGCGGGATGTTGACGCGGCGGACGCGCTTCTCGCGCCAATGGGCGAGCTCGATCAGCACGGCGTAATCGCGGGAGGACAGCCGCGAATTCGCCGCCAGCTTCGTCGCCACCGCCTCGCCGTTGGATTCAAATCGTTCCGGCCGCGCCATCTCGGCGCTCACTTCCAGCGCCCAGGCCTTGCGTCCGCGGCGCTCCAGGTCCGCCAGCAACAGCTCCCCCAACTTAACAAGGTTGCGAACGTCCTCGGCGGCGTACTCGGCCATCGCCTCGGGCAGCGGCCGCTTGAGCCAATTCGTGCGCGTGTGCCCTTTCGGCAAGTCGACTTTTAACGTCTTGCGGAGCAAGGGCGCCAAGCCGATCTGGTCGCCGCGGCCGCTGAGCGCCGCGCCGATCGAGGTGTCGAACAGCGGAGCGGCGAGGATCCCGTATTCGTGATGCAGGCACTCTTGGTCTTGCTCGGCCGAGTGGGCGACCTTGAGAATCTTCGGATTCGTGAAGACGTCGAGCAGCGGCTGCAGGCCCTCCCGGTCGATCCCGAGCGGATCGATCAGCCAGACGCTTTCTCGGTCGGCGACCTGCAGCAGTCCGAGTTGGGGATAGAAGGTCTTCTCGCGCAGGAACTCGGTGTCGAAAGCGATGATCGACCGTTGTGCAAGCGCGGCGGCGACTTCGGCGACGCGGGCGGAATCGGCGATGATCTCAGAGGTCGGCGCTGGCGAAGAGGAGTCGTTTGGGCGGCTCTTGCGGCGTCGAGAACGTTCTCGGGACGACATTCACTAAACCGTAGAGCCTAGCAAAAACAGGGCTTTTACGTCGGGTCCCGAATTTCGTTCAGCGCCGATTAGCGCGGGTCGACCTCGACGTCCGAGCGGATTTCGTGGAAGTAGCGGCCGGTCATCTCCCCGAGCCAAGGCCAGGTATAACGTCGGTTCAGATCGACGACGGCCTCGGCGATTGAACCGTCCTCCGGGGCTTTCGACAGGATCTCGCCCATGGGGTCCATCACGTAGGTGGGATGGTCGTAACCGGAAGCGACCAAGAAGACGTGATTTTCGATCGCGCGCGCCGCCGCCAGAGTTTCGTTCCCGCCCCAAATCGGCATCAGAATCATCTCCGCACCGCGCAAAGCCAACGCCCGCGCCGGGTCGGCGTATTGCACGTCCCAGCAGATCATCAAGCCCACCTTGCCGAAATCCGTGGCGAAGACGGGGTAATCGCTCCCGGGCGTGATGCCGCCCTCGAACTCCTCGCGCGGCAGATAGACCTTGCGGTACTTGCCGACCAGCGCACCCGTCCGATCGAGCAAAACCGCAACGTTGTAGACCGCCGCTCCCTCGCGCTCGTAGATCCCAGCCGCGATGTAAGCGCGCTTTGCGCGGGCCAATTCGCCGAGCCGCCGGGTCGTGGGTCCGGGAACCGATTCGGCGACAGCGGCGTAAGTGCGGCCGGTTCCCACGACCGTGATCCCCTCCGGCAACACGATCAGGTCGGCGTCCAAGGGAACTTCTTTTTCGATCAGCGCGGCGAAGCGCTCGACGCTGGCCTCCGGCGAGCCGGTATTGCGGGGTCTCAAGTTGACCGAGACGATATTCACGCGGCGCGCCGCCGGCGGGTCGATCTTCTCGAAACGCACGTCGTCCCACCACACGCGTCCTTGTGCGGAATTCGCCAAGAAAAGCTCGAGCACGGCTTGGCCCGCGCCCTCCGGGGCGGGCGCCTCGGCGATCACTTCGACCCACTCTCCATCGGAGCGGCCGGGCCTGGCGTAGTCCGGCTCACCGGCCTTTATGCCGGCGGCCGTCAGCCAGCCGAGCCGCGCCGCCGTCTGCATGGGCGGCCGAGCCATGCCGGCGGTGCGCCGCCAGGCGGTGAAGCGGTACCAAGCGCCGGGCTCGATCCGGCCCACAGCCCGTTGCCAACCGCCGTACACGGCGGTGTCGCCGTTGCCAGTCAACCTCAGGGCGTCCGGAGCGGTGCGGTAGCACGCCGCGTCGACCTCGCCCGCCGGCGCGATCTCAGCCCGAGGGCTCCAGATCTTCCATTCCGAGAGCGCGTTGTCGAGCGGGAAGCTTGTCGGAGGCGCCGCGAGCGCGGCCAGGGCGGCTAACGACAGCGGCAGCAGGCGAAGAAATGTGCGCATCGCGATGAGTATAAGGCTCTTGGCGCGGTTCCCCGCATAAAATAGAGCCGATGTCTCACCCTGAGCCCCGACCCGAGCCCGAGGAGCAGTCAACGGCCAAGGCGCGCGTCTTGATTGTCGACGACGAAGACGACCAGCGCCGCGGCTTGTCGCATCTGGTTTCCTCCTGGGGCTACCAAGTCGAGACCGCCGCAGACGGTCAAGAAGCGCTTGAGAAGCTGTCGGATTTCGCGGCCCACGTCATGGTGACGGACCTGAGCATGCCGCGGATGGACGGCATGGAGCTGCTGCGGCGGCTTTCGCTCGAGGGAAACGGACCGGTTTCGATCGTCCTCACCGCCTTCGGCAGCATGGACAACGCGATCAAGACCGTGCATGACCTGGGCGCCTTCTGGTTCCTCGAAAAGCCGATTCAAGCGACGGCCTTGAAGACGTTGCTGGAGAGGGCTGCGGCGCAGGGATTGCTGTCGCGGGAGCGCGACTTGCTCGAGCGCGAGTTGAGCTACCAGGGCGTTTTGGATCAGTTGGTCGGCCAGTCGTCGCAGATGCAGGAAGTGTTTTCCATCGTCCGGCAGGTGGCGCCGAGCAAAGCCGCGGTGCTGATCACCGGCGAAAGCGGCACCGGCAAAGAACTCGTGGCGCGCGCGGTCCACAACCTCAGTCCGCGTAAATCCAAACCGTTCGTTGCGGTGAATTGCGCGGCATTGCCCGAGTCGCTGATGGAGAGCGAGCTGTTCGGGCACGAAAAAGGCGCGTTCACCGGCGCCCTGCAGCGCCGCGCCGGCTGTTTCGAGCTCGCCGACGGCGGCACCCTGCTGCTCGACGAGATCGGCGACATGCCGGTGGGCACGCAAGCAAAGCTGCTGCGAGTCTTGGAAGACTCCCGCGTGCGGCGACTAGGGGGTTCGCAAGAGATCCACGTCGACGTGCGCGTCATCGCGGCGACTAACAAGCCGATCGAACAAAGCGTCGCCGAAGGGGAATTGCGGGAGGACCTCTTTTACCGCCTTAACGTCTTCCACGTCCACTTGGCCCCTCTGCGCGAGCGCAAACAAGACATCCTCCCGATTGCTCATGCGCTCATCGAGGCTCACAATCAAAAGCACGGGTGCAAGGTTACGGAGTTGCATCCGGAGGTTGTGGAACGGTTTCGCATGCACAACTGGCCCGGAAACGTTCGCGAGTTGCGCAATGTCCTCGAGCGAGCCGTGATTTTGGCGGGTGAAGGCACGGTGCGGCCAAGCCATCTGGGGTCGTTCGGCGAGAGCGAGCGAACGCGGTCATCGGCGGTCAACGATCCCGATTGCGTCGCGCTGGGCGTCGGAACGACGGTCAAGCAAGCCGAGAAGGCCTTGATTCTCAAGACGCTGGAGCACACGAACAACAACAAGACTCGCGCCGCCAAGATCTTGGAAGTGAGCTTGAAGACGTTGCACAACAAACTCAAGGAGTATGCGACGCAGGAATCGGAAGATTGACGGCGCGACACGCCGTGCCTGGATAAATGTCCCTAAAAACGCGGCTCGTGGCTTCGATAGTCGCCCTTGTGGCGGCGACGGTGGTCGTGCTTTCGGCGCTCTACCTGCGAGCCATCGTCGAGCACAGCTTCGAAAGCGCCAACATCGTCGCGCAGTTCAACGCTCAGCAGGTCGAGAGCTTCCTGCGAAACCGCGTACAAAGCAAGGTCGAGGCCATGGACCCTCCGCCCGCTACCCTCGACGAATGGGCGGAAGCTTTTCAGACGACGGTCGCCGCCGATCCGGAACTCAGCGGCCTGCTCGAAAGTCTCGTCACGGGGTCGTCGGCGATCATCGAGGGGCTCGTAACGGGCCCGAACGAAAGGATTCTCGCGGCGTCGATTCGCACCAAGAGCGGTCAGCGACACGCCGCCCTGCCGCCCTTCTCCGATTTTCTCGAGCAGGGGCTGTTCGCGCGGGTCGGCGAAATCCTGTCGAGCAATCAGGACTACGAAATCGTTCGCCAGTTGGGCGTGAACGATCGCGAAATCTTCTCGATCCGCATGATCGTCTCGCTGGTGCTGTTGCGCCAGCAGGTCGTTGAGCCGCTGCGCAATCTCGCGTGGGTCTCGATTCTGGCGCTGCTCTCGTCAATCGTCGCCGCCGTGGTCGTCTCGCACGTCGCCGTCAGGCCCTTCGAGCAGATCGCCGAGCAAATCGACCGCATCGCGAGCGGCGAATTGTACGACCGGGATGCGGCCGGCGCGCGCCAAGCCAAAGAAGTCGCCGCCGTCGAGTCTAAGCTGCAGCTGTTAGGCAAGCAGTTTCACGGCGCGCAGGCCGATGCCCAGGAGCTCCGCAGCAATATCGACCAACTTTTGACCCGCCTCGAGGACGCGGTGCTGATGTTCGGGCCCGACGAACGCCTCGTCATGGCCGGCGGCGCGGCCGAGCGCCTGATCGGCGGCGGGCGCTGGGAAATGATGGGCAAGCCGCTCGAACAGGTGTTTCCCGACAACTCCGAGCTCGGCGCCTTCGTACAGAGCGCGGTGCGGCTGCGGCGAAACGCCAAGGATCGGCCCCTGATGTACCGCATCGGAGACGACGGCCGGCCTCAAACGGTATTGGTCTCGATCGAGGTCGTCGAAGACTTTCCCAGCCGCGAAATCGTCGGCGTTCTCGTGACGCTGCGCGAAGCCGAGCCCCGCAAGCAAATCGAGTCGCAGCTCGACGTCTCCACGCGGCTGGCTGCCATCAGCCGGCTGACCAGCGGCGCGGCGCACGAAATCAAGAATCCGCTCAACTCAATCGCATTACACTTGGAGGTGTTGCGCTCCAAGCTAAGCCTCATGGATGTGGGCGCCGAGGAGATCGAGGTGATCACGCGCGAAATCGACCGCCTCGACCGTGTCGTGAAGTCGTTCCTCGACTTCACGCGGCCGATCGAATTGAACCTCGAGGATTTCGAGTTGGGCCCCTTGCTCGAGGAGTTGGCCAAACTCGTCGAACCCGACGCTCGCGGTCAGGGGATCACGACGCATGTAGCCGTTCCGGAGGAGGAATCGGCTTGCATCCGGGGCGACCGCGATCTTCTCAAGCAAGCCTTGCTCAACGTTGTCGTCAACGCGGTCCAAGCGATGCCCGGCGGAGGCGCGTTGGACCTAGCTCTCGAACGCTCGGGGGACGACTGGATGGTCCGCGTACGCGATACCGGCGACGGCATTCCGCCTGAGCTGAAGGACAAGATTTTCCAGCTCTATTTCACGACGAAGAAGGGACGCGGGTCCGGCATCGGTTTGGCGATGAGCTTCCAGGGCGTCCAGATGCACGGGGGGACGATCGATTTCACGAGCCAGGTCGGGCAAGGCTCGGAGTTTCGGATCGTGCTTCCGGAAGTTTCGCGGTCCGCGGCGCACCCGATCGACGGCCTGCCTGGGACCGTCGGCGCCGGCGCGGCGAGGGGCCCGAGGTGACCGAGTGAGAATCGCCGATCTGCGATCCGCATCGCGATTCGCCACTGTCGCGGCGGCGATGCTGCTCATGACGGCGGGTTGCGCGTCTAAGGAGGCGAAAAGCACGGCCCCGCCGGTCGTTCAGCCTCCGCTCGCATCCGCGCCCGCCGCCCCGCCTCCGCCGCGAGACGTCTCCGAGCCGCAGACCAGAGCTTCTCTGCCGCCCGAGCAGCCGATTCCGGAAGGCGCCGCGCCAGAGCCAGGGCCGCCTCTGCCGCCCCTGCCGGAGCGCGCCCCACGTTCCGAGCCTAGCCGGGGAAGCGTTCAAGCGCCGCCGCAGCCTCTGCCTCGGCCGACTCCGCCCCCTACCGAGCCCGAGCGAAATCAAGCTCCCCCGGCGCCGATTCTTTCCGCAATGCTTACGGACGCGCAGAAACGCGAATACAATCGAATAATCAATAACAACGTAGTGCAGGCGAAGAAGAATCTCGAGGTATTGAGCGGGCGAACCCTGAATGAAGATCAAAAGACCGCCGTCAAGCGAATCCGGGCCTTTCTGCGGCAAACCGAAGACGCTCAACAAGATGACCTGGCGCTGGCGAGAAGTCTGTCGGAGCGGGCGCGTTTGCTTGCGGATGATCTCGTCAAAAACTCGCCCTGATTTATCAGGCGAAAGCCTGAGCTAAATCCTATGAATTCACTGTTCAAGAGCGCTGGCCCCGAGCCGCACAAGGAGAACGGCAAGTCGACCGGCTTGCTAGGCGGGCGGCGTGCGGTAGTCGGAGTCGACGTCGGCGCGACGATGATCAAGGCCGTCGTACTCGAGCGGCGTCATGGCGATGTCGCCCTCAAGCGCGTCGCTCTCGCGGCTACTCCGCCTTCGGCGGTGACCTCCGGCGTGCTGACCGACAGCATCGGCGTGGCGCGCGCGCTCAAAGCGCTCTGGAACGATTACGGCATCGCTGAGAATCGGATCGCAGCGGCCGTAGCCGGCGAGCGCGTAATCTGCCGCACCGATGTCGCCGACGAGACGGATCGCGGCGACCTCGACGGTTTCGTCGAGCACTGCGTCCGCAAGGAGTTGTCCTCCGACGCCGCCGGATGTTGTTGGGGCTATGAGGCGCGTCCGGAGCCCCGCGAAGGGGCGGTCGTCTGGCTCACGGCCGATGTCGCCGGCGTGCACTGGATGCGCGACACGGCGGGACTAGCGGGCGCCACGCCGGCGCTGATCGAAGGCCAGAGCTCCGCGTTGGTCAACGCGTATGTCTTTAACTACGAACCGGGACCAACTGATACGGCCCTGTTGCTGCACCTCGGCGCGCGCTATCTCACGGTTGTCCTGATGATGGGCGGAGCTCCCCTCATTGGCCGGGATATCGCCCTCAACTCGGACTGGAGAGCGGGCGACGGCGCAGTGTCGACCCGAGCGGCGCAGGCGCTGGAGCGCTCGCGTGCGCAGCTCGACGATCGCTTGGCCGCGTTCGGGTTGGGTTCGCTCGACTCCGTCTCCCGCGCGTATGTGTCGGGCGGCCCTGCTCGTTCGGCGGATACGACCGACGCGCTGCGCGGACTGCTGCCCGGCGGCATCGAAGAGTTCGAGTCGTTTCGCCGGATCAGCTACGTTCAAGCTTCTGAATACGGCCAAGTCGTCCGCGAGCACGGTCCTGCGCTGGCCATCGCCGCCGGGTTGGCGCTTCAAGGGATTTCCGACCTATGATTCGGATCAACCTGCTGAAAAGTCTTAACGCAGCGCCCAGCGCGGCGCCGCAGGTGCAAGAGGCGGCGTTGAAGCCGAGCGGTTCCTCAACCTTCATTTCCAAGCGTGAGGTCGCGCTGGGCGGATTGTTTCTGGTGCTTGGCGGGGTGATTTTGGCGACGCAGGTCTTCGACGTTTTCGAGGATCCCGCCTTGGTCGAGCAGATGAGCGGCGACCCTCTTCCGAAAGAGACGGCCGTGGAAATGCCCGCGCCGCCGCCGGAGCCCTCCGCGGCGAGCGACACCGAGCCGTCGGAAGCGGCCGAACCGGCGCCAAGCCAAACCGCCGCGGCGCAAGGATCTCCCGCCCGGGAAGGCGAGCCCACGGTCCCTGAGAGTTCGGAGCCCAAGCCTTCGCCGAACGTTCAGCCTCCCGAACCGGAGCAGGCCCCGGCCGCCGGCTCGGTCGCGCGAATTTCGGGCGACGCCGTAGCGGTGAGCGACATTCAAGTCGTCCCATGGGGCGACGCCGCCGAAGTCTTCATCGCGGTCGTCGGATCGGGTTACAGCACGTTCCGTCTCGACAATCCGCCTCGCTTCGTGATCGACATCAAGAACGCCGAATTGCGCGTTCCTTCAGCAAAACGCAGTTTCAGCGTCGATCATCCGCTGATTCAGGTGGTGAGAGCCGCGCAGAACAGTCTGGATCCCCCCATCGTTCGTGTAGTGATCGAGACGGCCGCTCCCGCGCCGGAGGTTAGCGAAACCCCAAAAGGAATTTCGGTCAAACTAGGTCCGCAGGGATGAGCGACGAAACGGCGCGCCGGCGCAAGAAGCTTGCGCGGGAGCTGTTCCGTGACCGGATCGACGACCCAATCGACGCCGTCTTGATCGGCGCGCTGCCGAACATCCGTTACCTGACGGGCTTCGACGGCAGCGCCGGATGGCTCCTGGTCGAGCCGGAGAAGACGACATTGTACGTCGATGGGCGATACGGGGTGCAGGCGGCGACGCAAACCTCCGGGATCGACGTCGAGGTGTCGGCGAGCGAGCCCCTCGGCCCGCTTCTGGAAAGGCTCGAGAAACAGCATTTGCGGCGGGTCGGGTTCGAGCGTAACCGGCTTGGTTACGCCACTTACGAGAGGATTCGCGAGAACGGTTTCGAGCCGGTCCCGTTGGATGCTCCGGTCGAACGCCTGAGAGCCGTCAAGTCCGAAGCGGAAATCGAGGCGATCCGGCGCTCGCTCGCGCTCAACTCGGAGGCCTTCGAGCGAGCCGTTCGGGCGTTCCGGCCGAGTTGGACGGAGCAGCGCCTGGCGGCGGAGATCGACCATCAAGCGGCGCTGCTCGGGGCCTCGGCTCCGGCGTTCGCCACGATTGTCGCTTCGGGCCCCCATGGGGCGCTGCCGCACGCTCATCCTCGCCCCGTCCGAATCGCTCGTAAGTCGCTCATAGTAGTGGATCACGGTGCTATACTCGACGGTTATGCGAGTGACATGACTCGCATGCTTTCGATTGGGGAGGCGCCTCGAGAGCAGCGCGATTTGGTCGATGCCGTGCTGGTCGCGCAGCAAGCGGCGATCGAGGCCGTGAGGCCCGGCCGATCAGCGGCGGCGGTGGATCGCGTTGCGCGGCAAGCTCTGGCGGAACGGGGTTTCGACCACTTGTTCATTCACTCCACCGGGCACGGGCTGGGTTTGGAGATTCATGAGCCGCCCCGCCTGGGGGTGCGCGACCGCATCCGATTGAAGCAAGGTATGGCGATTACGATCGAGCCGGGCGTTTACGTGGAAGGCATGGGAGGCGTTCGCATCGAGGACGTCGTGGTGGTCCGCAGGGGCGGCTGCGAGGTCTTGACAAATACGCCGCGAGAGTTGCGCGTGCTTTAACCGAGTCGCGCTGCGCCATATTGAGCGCCGCGCCATTTTGAAATGGATATCGACGAAATCAAAGAACTGCTTAAGGCAGTCACCGAAAGCGACGTCAGCGAATTTGAAATCGAAGAAGGCGATCGCAAGATTCGCATCAAGCGAGGAACCGACTCCGGCGCCGCACAGCCTCCGTATGTCGTCCTAGCCGGCGGATTGCCCACGGGCTTCCCCCCCCAGCCCAGCCAGGCGCCGCAGGTTTCGGGTCCGCGTCCGGAAGAGTCCGCCTCTTCCGCCCAGGAGCCGCCCGAAGACGACGATGTGGTCTTGGTCGCTTCGCCGATGGTTGGAACGTTCTACGAGTCGCCCTCGCCCGGCTCTCCGGCGTTCGTCGATGTCGGCGACCGCGTGGAAGCGGGACAGACCTTGTGCATCATCGAGGCCATGAAGCTGATGAACGAGATCGAGGCGGAGACGAGCGGTGTGGTCACCAAGCGGTTCGTTGCCAATTCGCAACCGGTAGAATACGGGGAATCACTCTTCGCGATCCGGCCTGAGTGATACGGGAGGCCCTTATGTTTCAGAAGGTTCTGGTCGCGAATCGCGGTGAGATCGCCGTCCGGGTGATCGCTGCCTGTAAGGATTTGGGAATCCGCACGGTCGCTGTCTACTCCGACGCCGACCGCGGCGCGCTGCACGTGCGGTATGCCGACGAAGCGGTGTGCATCGGGCCGGCCAAAGCCGCCGAGAGCTACCTCAACGTTCCGGCCGTGATCAGCGCCGCCGAGATAACCGGCGTCGATGCGGTGCACCCCGGCTACGGGTTTCTCGCCGAAGACGCCGCCTTCGCCGAAGTCTGCGAGGTCTCAGGTTTGACGTTCATCGGGCCGCCCTCGGAGGCGATCCGCCTGATGGGAGACAAGGCGCAGGCGCGCAAGGCGATGCGGGAGGCCGGCGTCCCCATACTCCCCGGCGTCGAGGAGCCTCTCGAATCCGTCGAAGCCGCTCGGCGCGTAGCCTCGAAGATCGGCTACCCCGTCATCATCAAGGCGTCGGCGGGCGGCGGCGGACGAGGCATGCGCGTGGTGCGCAGCGCGGCCGAGCTCGAGCGCTCCTTTCATCAGGCGCAGCACGAGGCGGCGGTCAGCTTCAAGTGCGCCGACGTCTACCTCGAAAAATTCATCGACCGGCCGCGGCACATCGAATTCCAGGTCATGGGCGACAAGCACGGGCGCGTCGTCTCGCTCGGCGAGCGCGAGTGTTCGATTCAGCGTCGCCACCAAAAGCTTCTCGAGGAAGCGCCGTCGAGCCGCGTCGACCAGGAGATTCGCGACCGCATCGGCGCCACGATCGAGAAGGCGCTGGGGGCCATCGGCTATTCGAACGCCGGCACGGTCGAGTTCCTGATGGACGAGTCCGGCGACCTCTACTTCATCGAGCTGAATGCGCGCATCCAGGTCGAGCACCCGGTCACCGAACTGGTCACCGGCATCGATTTGGTGAAGGCGCAGCTTCTGGTCGCGGACGGCGAACAGTTGTCGTCCGTGCTGCCCGAAAAGATCGAAATCAAGGGCCACGCGATCGAGTGCCGCGTCAACGCCGAGAACCCGGAGACGTTCGCGCCGTCGGCCGGCCGCATTACGCAGCTCATCACGCCCGGCAGCGTCGGCGTACGCGTCGACACCGCCGCCTATTCGGGCTGGTTCGTGCCGCCGCACTATGATTCGCTCGTCGCGAAGCTGCTGACGCACGGCCGCGACCGCACCGAAGCGATCACGCGCATGCAGCGCGCGCTCGACATGTTCGTCGTCGAGGGCATTCACACCTCGATCCCGCTGCATCGTCGGATCATCGCCAACGAAGACTTCGTTCTGGGCAATTACGACACGCACTTCATCGAGCGTCTGCTCGAAAAGCAGCACGAGCCGGTCTAGCATTCCACGCCGCCCGGAATGGTAAGCTGCCTCCGAAGAAGGAGGGAACGGCGCGTGGAAAACATGCTCGGTGCGTACGGCGAGTGGGCGGCGGGGATCGTCGACGACCCTCCCGCGCTGTCGTTTCGGCGGTCGCAATACACTGATCTCGATGCGTGGCGGTCCCGCGCTCGGGCGCGCTACCAGCAAGCGCTGCTGCAACCGGACGCCGGCGGCATACCGCAGGCGACGGTCTCGCACAAGTTCGAGTACGACGGCCTCGACATCGAGCAACTCGAATGGCAATTGCCCTACGGTCCGCCGACCTCGGCCGTGCTGCTCAAGCCGGCGGGCGCAAAGGGCCCCTTGCCGGGAGTCGTCGGGCTCCACGATCACGGCGGCAACAAGTATTTCGGTGTTCGCAAGATCACTCGCGTCAGCGACAACCTGCACCCGCTGCAACAAACTCACCAGGAACACTACTACGGAGGCGCCGCGTGGGCGAACGAACTGGCGAAGCGCGGCTATGCGGTGCTCGTGCACGACACGTTCACGTTCGGCAGCCGGCGCATGCGCGCCGCGGACCTGCCTGACACCATCAAGAACGGACTCGTCGAGCAACAGCCCGAGTCGGAGGAGGAGATCGCCGCCTACAATCGCTTCGCCGGCGGCCACGAGCATCTGATCGCCAAGAGCCTGTTTTGCGCGGGACTGACCTGGCCCGGCGTGTTCACCGCCGACGACCAGAAGGCGGTCGACTACCTTTGCTCGCGTCCCGAAGTCGACGCCGATCGCGTCGGCTGCTGCGGGCTCTCGGGCGGAGGCCTGCGAACCGTCTACCTGACCGGCCTCGACCCGCGCATCCGTTGCGCTTGCGCCGTCGGCATGATGACGACCTGGCGCGACTATCTGCTCTACAAGTGCTACACGCACACCTGGATGATCTACATCCCCGGCTTGCCGTCCGACCTCGACTATCCCGAGATCATGGGCTTGGCGGCTCCGAACCCGATCCTGGTCCTCAGCAACAACGAGGACCAGCTCTTCACTCTGTCCGAGATGCACCGGGCCGACGAGATTCTCGGCGCGGTGTACCGCAAAGCCGACGCGGCGGAGCGCTACCGCGCGAGCTTCTTTCCGGGGCCCCACAAGTTCGATCTCGAGATGCAGGCCGAGGCCTTCGAATGGTTCGACCGCTGGCTCAAGGCGTAACCAAGGCTTCAACGGACCTTTGCTAGCCTGAGTCCCACTGATGAGCCCACAGAAGGTTCCGATCACGGTCGCCTACGGGGACGGCATCGGCCCCGAGATCATGGCCGCCTCGCTCGACGTCATCCTCGCGGCGGGCGCGCAGCTCGAGATCGAGCGCATCGAAGTGGGCGAGAAGGTCTACGAGCGCGGCTTCACCTCGGGCATCGAGCCCCAGAGTTGGGATTCGCTGCGGCGCACGGGCGTGTTGCTCAAAGCGCCGATCACCACCCCCGAGGGCGGCGGCGTCAAGAGCCTCAACGTCACCATCCGCAAGACGCTGGGACTATTCGCCAACGTGCGACCCACGCGCTCCTACGCGCCGTTCATCCGCACCAAATATCCGGATGTCGACCTCGTCATCGTGCGTGAGAACGAAGAGGATCTCTACACCGGCATCGAGTATCGTCAGACCGACGAGACGGTCCAAGGCTTGAAGCTCGTCTCTCGCCCGGGCTGCGAGCGCATCGTCCGCTACGCCTTCGAGTACGCCCGTCAGCGTCCGCGCAAAAAGCTGACGTGCATGACGAAGGACAACATCATGAAGATGACCGATGGCCTATTCCATCGGGTCTTCGACGAGGTGGGCGAGGAGTACCCCGAGGTCGAGACCGACCACTCCATCATCGATATCGGCATGGCGCGGGTCGCCGACACGCCCGAGCGATTCGACACGATCGTCACGCTAAACCTTTACGGCGACATCCTCAGCGACGTCGCGGCGCAAATCTGCGGTTCGGTCGGCGTGGGCGGCTCGATGAACATCGGCTCCGAGGCGGCGATGTTCGAGGCGATTCACGGCTCGGCGCCCGACATCGCGGGCAAGGGCGTCGCAAATCCTTCGGGACTGCTGCTGGCGGCCGTCAAGATGCTCGAGCACATCGGCCAGAGCGAGGTCGCCGAGAAGGTCGGCAAGGCGTGGCTCAAGACCATCGAAGACGGCGTGCACACCGGCGAGATCTATCGCGAGCAGATCAGCAAACGCCGCGTCGGCACGAAGGAGTTCTCCGAGGCTGTCATCGAGCGCCTCGGACAAGAACCCGAAAAGCTATCCGTGACGCATTACCCCTCCGTCGACATGCGGAAGACGAAGCCGTCGCACTCGAAACCTTCCAGGAAAGCGTTGGTAGGGGCGGATGTCTTCCTGCACGTCCACTGGGACGAAGGAGAACCTGCGAAACTCGCCGCCGATCTGCTGTCGACCTGTCCTCCAGTGATGCGGCTACAGATGATCGCGAGCCGCGGCCTGGTGATCTGGCCCGAAGGAGCGCCTCAAACCGTCGAGACGGATCATTGCCGCTGCCGCTTCCTGGCGGCTCGCGAGGGGCGCCGGCTGACGCACCACGATATCGTGTTGCTGCTTGGTCGCTTGGCCCAGCGCGGTTGGGATTTCGTCGGCGTCGAGCACCTCTACGAGTACGACGGCAAGAAGGGGTATTCACTGGCGCAGGGACAATAATCCCGCGTCGTGCACTAAAATCGAAGATCACCCGGGCCGCGATCGCCTTGAACCCGCCGTAGGGCGCAACAAAAACCAAAAACAGTCGGGAGGTTCAGCGCAATGTCGCTTCGCCCCTTCGCTCTACCGATCTTGCTCGTCTGGTTGGCCGGCGCGGCCCCGGCGGCCTTGCCTTCCATCGAGGATCAGACCGCCGACATGACGGCCTACGACGGCTTCATCCCGTTCTACTGGGACGCCGCAAGCGGCAAGATCTGGCTCAAAATCGCGCGCTTCGACGAAGACTTCATCTATGTGAACTGGCTGAGTCGAGGCCTCGGTTCGAACCCGGTGGGGCTCGATCGCGGGCAGCTCGGTGATACGCGGATCGTACGCTTCGAGCGCATCGGCCCGAAGGTGCTGCTCAAGCAACCCAACCTGCGCTATCGCGCGCTGACCAATGATCCCAACGAGCGCCGCGCCGTCGAGGAATCCTTTGCCGAGTCGGTGTTGTGGGGAGCGAAGATCGAAGCGGAAAGCGGCTCCGCCGTACTGGTCGACGCCACGGATTTCCTGCTGCGCGACGCGCACGGCGTCGTGCAACAACTCAAGGACGCCGGTCAAGGAGATTTCAAGCTCGATTCCAACCGCAGCGCATTCGTGCTCGACCGCACCAAGGCTTTCCCTCAAAACAGCGAGTTCGAAGCGCTGCTCACGTTCGAGAGCGCGAGCCCCGGCCGGCGCGTCATCGAAACCACGCCTACGCCCGGCGCGGTCACCTTGCACTTGCATCACTCCTTCGTAGCCGCGCCGCCCCCCGGCTATAAGCCCCGCGAATTCGACCCCCGCTCGGGTTCGTTCGGCATCGAGTTCGCCGATTATGCAACCCCCATCGACCAGCCGCTCGAGAAACGCTGGATCAACCGCCATCGCTTGGCGAAGAAGGACCCTTCGGCGGCAATCTCCGACCCCGTCGAACCGATCGTGTATTACCTCGACCCCGGGGCGCCCGAGCCGGTCCGCAGCGCGCTGCTCGAAGGCGCGCGCTGGTGGAACCAGGCGTTCGAGGCGGCGGGTTACCGCAACGCCTTTCAAGTCGAGATGCTTCCCGACGGCGCCGATCCGCTCGACGTGCGCTACAACGTCATCAACTGGGTGCACCGCTCGACGCGCGGCTGGTCGTACGGCGGTTCGGTGGCGGACCCGCGAACCGGCGAGGTCCTCAAAGGCGTCGTGACGCTGGGGTCGTTGCGGGTCAGGCAAGACCGTTTGCTGTTCGAAGGGCTCGAGCCGCGCTTCCCCGACATGGCGAGTTGCGCGGCCGGCGCCGGGCCGACGCCCGAGGCGCTCGCCGCGGTGGCGGGCGACTTCGGCCCTGTGGATGTCTCATTGGCGCGACTGCGCCAGCTTGCCGCCCACGAAGTGGGCCATACGCTCGGCTTCAGCCACAACTTCGCCGCGAGCAGCTACAACCGCGGCTCGGTGATGGATTATCCGGCGCCTCTGGTCAAGATTACCGCCGGCGGCGATCTCGATCTTTCGGACGCCTATGACGTCAACATCGGCGAGTGGGACAAGATCGCCGTCCGCTACGCCTACTCCGACTTTCCCGCAGGGACGGATGAGAAAGCCGAGCTCGACAAGATCGTCCACGAAGGGATCGACAAGGGCTACCTGTTCATCAGCGACGCCGATTCGCGCCCGCTCGGCGCGCCTCACCCGCTGTCGAGCCTGTGGGACAACGGCTCCGATCCGGTCGCCGCGCTCGAGCACACGATGCAAGTCCGCAAAATAGCCCTCGAGAAGTTCGGCGAGCAGTCGATCGCGGTTGGGCGTCCGATGTCCGATCTGGCGCTGACTCTGGCTCCTCTTTACTTGCATCATCGCTATCAGGTCGAGGCGACGGCGAAATCGGTGGGAGGCTTCATGTTTTCGTACGCGGTTCGCGGCGACGGCAGAACGCCGGTCGAGGCGGTTCCCGCCGACCGCCAGCGAGCGGCGCTCGAGGCAGTGCTCGCAACGTTGTCCGTCGAAGCCTTGACGTTGCCGCCGCGGCTGCTCGAGCTGATTCCGCCTCCGGCGCACGGCTACGACCCAAACGAGGAAGCGCTGCCCTCGAGGGCGGGCAGGGGCTTCGATCCCTTGGCTGCGGCCCGCGTCGCCGCTCAAATCACCGTCGCTGCGTTGCTCGAACCTACGCGCGCCGACCGGCTGGAGGAGTTCCATGCCCGCGACGCGAACTTATCCGGGCCTCGACGAGGTGGTCGACCGCTTGCTCGAAGCGACGTGGTTCGCGCCGACGCCCGTCGACTCTTGGGGCGCGGCCGCCCGCGATGAAGCTGACGCTGCGGCGCTCGAGGGGCTACTGGCGCTTACCGGCCTCAAGAGCGCAGCTCCCGCCGTCCGGTCGGTGGTCGCCGGCCGTCTAGAAATGCTGCGCGACACGCTGCGCACAGCCAAGGCGATGAATCACGAGCGCTGGCGAAACACCGAAGCCATCCGCCGTATTGAGCGCTTTCTCTCGCGCCCCGATCCGGCGGCCGCGGAACCGGTTTCACCCGACGCGCCGCCCGGCAGCCCGATCGGCGCCGGAGCTCAGCTTTGATCCCCGGGAGCCGCGTCGAACGGGTCACCTTATAATCGGATCTTGATGATTCGATTGGTTTCAGCCTTCGTCCACATCGTCCTGATCGCGGCGGCGGGCTCGATCCTGCAAGCGGCGCAGGCGAATCCCCCGCTGGGCATGGCCGCCAGCGACTATGCGTTCTATGTCGCGGGTTCGGCGATCGACGGCTCGACGACGATCTTCGATGGGGAAGCGCTGTCTTCGGGGTATCTGCCGGCCTGGCTCGATCTCAAGGACGGGGCGCGTTACGCCCTCGGCATCGGCTCGCAGGCGCGCGTATTCACCGATCGCGTCGAGCTCGAGGGGGTGTCGCTCGAGATCGTCGCGGCCGGATCTCGGCTGCGGCGGGTCATCGCCGGCGGCCTGCAATTCGTCCCGCAAAGCGCCGCTGCCCGGGCTACGATCTACAGCGATCGTCCTGAAGTCGTTTCGATCTTCGTCGCGGAAGGGGAGGTCTCGGTCCTGCTGGTCGACGGGGCGCCGGGGGCGCGCATCAAGCGGAATCAATCCGCTACCTTTTCGCACTCGTTGACTTCTCCCCGCTTGCAAGAGCAGCGCGCGCCGCTTGAAATCGCCCGGATCTTGTTGCGCCAGCTCGATTTTGTCACGGCGCTCGAGGACGCGCTGCCGGCGTTGCGCCGCGAACGTTTGCGGCTCAAGAGTTACATCGTCCGAGCCTCCGGGGGCCTGATCGGAGGCGCCGCGAGCCAGCGGACGGCGAGCGAGAGCGAATCGCTGCAAGTCGCTCCCGCCGTTGACGCGGAGTTGCTGCTGGGCGCCGATGTCGCCGTGGGGGCCGAGCTTCACCGCGCCGTAGCGTGGAATCGTTACGGTTGCGGCGACCCCGGGTGCTCCTCGCCGCCGCATACGCCGTACCGGTTCCACGGCCACGCCGCTGATGCGAAGCCGCTGGACGCCGGCTGCGTGCTGTGCCGTCGGGATCAGGGACCCATTTTGCCTTGAACTCATCCGACGTTGCTAATCTGGGTTTCTCATGATTCTCGTCACCGGCGGCGCCGGCTACATCGGGGGCGTGTGCGCGGAGCGACTGCTCGGACGCGGCTACGACGTTTGCGTTCTCGACAACCTTTCCCGCGGCTATCGTGAAGCCGTTCCTTCTGGCGCGGACTTCGTGGAGGGGGATCTGGGCGACCGTGAAGCGCTTGCCGCGGTTTTCCGCGACAAGCCGATCAAGGCCATTATGCACTTTGCCGCGTATGCCTTGGTCGGGGAGTCGATGGAGCAGCCGAATCTCTACTTCCGCAACAACTTCTCGAACGCGCTGAATCTTCTCGAAGCGACTGTCGAGGCGGGCGTCGACCGCTTCATCTTCTCCTCAACGTGCGCGATTTTCGGGGACAAGGTCGCGCCGCCCATTCCGGAAGACGCGCCCAAGAACCCGATCAATCCCTACGGCGAATCCAAGCTCGCTTTCGAAAGGGCGCTCGATTGGTCACGGCGGATTCACGGCCTCAACTATTTCGCGCTGCGCTACTTCAACGCCTGCGGCGCTACCGACGACCGCGGAGAGCGCCACGATCCCGAGACCCATTTGATCCCGCTGGTGCTGCAGGCCGCCGCCGGCGAGCGCGACGCCATCAAGGTTTTCGGAACGGACTATCCTACTCCAGACGGTACGTGCATTCGCGACTACATCCACGTGCTCGATCTGGCGGACGCGCACATCGCCGCGCTCGAGGCCCCCGCCGAAAAGAGCGGTCCCTACAACCTCGGCGTCGGGAGGGGCGATTCGGTCAAGGAAGTGATCGAGACGGCTCGCCGGGTCACCGGCCGCGAAATTCCGGTGGTCGAAGCTCCGCGCCGTCCAGGGGACCCGCCCGAGCTCGTCGCGGACCCAACCAAGATCCGTCGCGAGCTGGGGTGGCAAGCGCGGCACGACCTCGAAGCGTGCGTCTCGAGCGCCTGGAAGTTCTTTCAGCGGTCACGAGGTCAAGGCTGACTAAGAGCGCGCGGTGAGCGATCCAAGCCAGGACCCGCAGGCCTTTTACGAACGGTACGTCGAAGAGCACGTTCCCTATCACCGCAGCCCCCGCGGCCTGAAGCGAGTCGTCCTGAGCGCGCTTCCGTATTGGTCGTATCGCGAATGGCGCTTTTGGGAGCGATACGCGCCGGCATGCGCCCGTCTGCTGGACCTGGGGTGCGCCCGCGGCCGTGAAGTGTTTCGCGACAAGGGCCGCAGCGTTGTCGGCGCGGACTTGGCGCGCAATGCTCTGCGCGAATGCCGCGAACACTACGACTGCGCGCTCGCGGCGGACCTGACGGCGTTGCCGTTCGCCGACCGCTCGTTTGACTGCGTGGTTTCTTCGCATGTGATGGGGCATGTGCCGATCGCGAGCAAGGACGCCGTGTTGAGGGAGATCCGGCGCGTGCTCGAGCCGGGCGGCAAGACGCTTCACGTCATCGAAACTGACAGCGAGCATGCGCTGATCGGCGAGGCCAAACGGCATCCTCAGCTCTACCGCCGCCACCTGATCGAAGCCGACGGACATGTCGGGCTGGAGCTTCCGTCGGCCGTCCTCGCGCGCTTCGCTCGAGCCGGATTCGAGCTTCAGCGCTGCGAGCGAATGGACTGCGGTCCGCTGCACCCCAGATTGGCCTTGAAGTGGTTCGACAACGAATATCGCCGAGCCTCGCCGCAATTCGCTCGCCTCGCGGCTCGAGCCCGGGCCGTCGCGGGCAATCCCATTCGGCTGGCGCTCGAAGAGATCCGCCTCGGCGTCGAGCACCGCACCTCCGGCCGGCGCGCCCCCCTCGACAATGCGTTGTTCTTGGCCGCCGTCTTCCGGCGGCGCGAGACATGAGAGCGCCGCAAGGCCTTTGGTATCCTCCAATGAAATGGAGTTGACCGAGGTCTATCGCAAGCTTGGACGGGAGCGCTTCGACGACCTGCTCAGGTGCGTCTCGATGGGAGGTTTGAAGACCTTCAAGGTCTACGAGACCTTCAAGATCCGGACGCGCCTCACAAAGCTCAACCGGGACAGGCTGCGCAAGGCAGCCCCGCGCTTGTGGGAGCGCATCGAACAAGGCGATCAAGATCTCGCAAAAGAGTTGGCCCAGGGCATCCTGGTGTCGCACATCGGCTTTGTGGCCGAAGTTCTCGATTTTTTGGGGATTCCGCACGACGGCAACGGCTTCTTCGATCAGAACGCCAACGTCAATGAGAAGCTGACCGAGGGCTGGCAAGCGCGAGTGCTCGACGAGTTTCGCGAGCGCTACCCGGAACCCCTGATCCTGCTTTACGTCAACCACCTGGATTGGGAGCAGGGCGAGATGGAAGACGTGTTCCGGGGCTCGCCCGCTGCCGCTTGAAACCGAGGAGATCATGTCAAAGAAGATCGGCATCCTGACCGGCGGAGGAGACGTGCCGGGTCTCAACGCCGTTATCAAATCCGTCACTTACGGCGCCACCGGACACGACTGCGAGGTCGTCGGCATTCGCCGCGGCTGGAAAGGCTTGGTCGCGCCGAACTGGGACGACAAGGACGATTACCCATACTTTTTGCCGCTCGATCGGGACAATACGCGCACGATCGATCGCTTCGGAGGCACCTTCCTTCACACCTCGCGGACGAAGCCTTCCAAGACCAAAGTCGATCGAGTTCCCGAACACCTAAAAAGCCGGATCGGGCAATTCGACGAGGTCGACGAAGGCGTCGTGGACCTGACGCCGGTGGTGCTGGAAAACCTCGAGCGTCTCGGCATCGATTACTTGATCCCTATCGGCGGCGACGACACTCTCAGCTACGCCGATCGGCTCAACCGCGAGGGGTTCCCGATGGTGTGCGTGCCCAAGACGATGGACAACGACGTGCGCAACACCGAATACTGCATCGGCTTCTCGACCGCGCTTTCCCGCGCTGTCGACAATATCGGCCGTCAACGCACGACGATCGGCTCCCACGAGCGAGTGGGCATCTTCCGCATCTTCGGTCGCGACGCCGGCTTCACCGCTCTCTATACGGCTTACATCACGAGCACTCGCTGCTGCATTCCGGAGCACGTCTTCAACCTCGAAAAGCTGATCGATCTGCTCGTCAACGACAAGTCGAACAACCCTTCCAACTACTCGGTCGTCATCCTCTCCGAGGGCGCCACTTGGGAGGGCCGCGATGTCGCCGAGTACGGCGAGGCGGACGCTTTCGGCCACCGTAAGAAAGTCAGCATCGGCGAGGCGTTCAGCGACGAAATCAAGCGTCGCGCCGGCGTCGAGACGGTCGTCAGCGACTTGACCTACGACCTGCGGGGAGGCGAGCCCGACGCGCTCGATAAGATGGTCGCCACCACTTTCGCGACCATGGCTGTCGAGTGCATCGCCGACGGCGGCCGGGGCAAAATGACCGCCATTCAAAAGGGCTGCTACGTCATGGCCGATCTGCCCGACGCCAGCCGCGGTCCGCGCAGCGTCGATATCGACACCATGTACAACACCGACCGCTATCGGCCGCGCTATGAGAACAAGGCGGGGTTGCCGATTTTCTTGACGCGACTGGACTAGCCCGGGCGGCTTGCAGGGCGGGGATTCGCGGCCCCCGCCCTACATGAAGGCCTTGATGATCTGTGCTTGGATCTCTTGCAGATTCTTCTGCACGTTCTGCACTTCTTGAATCTTGCTTTCGAGCTTTTCCATCAGGAAGCGCCTTTCCAGCCCGTTCTGGATCGTGATCTTCAGGTCGTCGTTGTCCCAGGGCTTCTCGACGTACTGATAAAGGCCCACCTCGTTGATCGCCTTGATGGCGTTCTCCTTGTCCGCGTACCCGGTCAGCAGGATCCGCGTGGCGAACGGGTGGATTTTTTTGACCTCGAGCAGGAAGTCGATGCCGTTCATCTCGGGCATCAGATAGTCCGAGATGATCAGGTCGAGGTTCATGCCCGGAAGCTTCTCGATCGCTTCCTCGGGCGACGTGAAGGTCTCGACCTCATACTCGGTTTCCAGCACGAGAAACGAGCGCAGGCTCGTCAGCACCATTTCTTCGTCGTCCACGATCGCAATCACAGTGGTCCTTTCCGCATCTCTCATCAAATATTACCCTTCGGCGAAGTCCTTGTTGGAAGCTTGTCGTTGTTGATCGGCAATGAGAGGGTGATGGTCGTACCTTGCCCGACTTCGCTTTCGACGTCGATCGCCCCGCCGTGGTCCTGCGCGATCTTGAAGCAGATCGACAAGCCCAGTCCCGTCCCCACCCCGACGCCTTTCGTGGTGAAACCCGGATCGAAGATCCTGGATAGATTCTTCGGCGGGATTCCCATGCCGGTATCGGAAATCGAGACTTTTGCGAGCTTGTCTTCGACGAAGGTGCGGATACGGATTTCGCCTTTGTCCTTGATCGCTTGCGAAGCGTTGACCAGCAGATTCATGAAAACCTGATTGATTTGATTGGGGTGGCAGCGGATCGCCGGGACGTCGCCGTAGTCCTTGATGACCGTGATGCGGTTCTTGAGCTCGTGGTGCACCAGGGTCAGGGTCGACTCCAAGCCCTCGTGCAGGTCGGCGATTTGCAGGTCGGCCTCGTCGAGTCGCGCGAAATTTCGCAGGCTTCCGACGATCGAAACGATGCGCCCGCAGGCCAGCTTGTTGATCCTGGAGATGTCCTCGAGCAACGCGAGCACCTGGCGCAGTCGGCGGTTCTCGCGGATCGACTCCGGGGCGTCGGGCGCCTCGATCGTCTGGCGGACCGACTGCAGCGAGCGCGACAGCGTATCGGCGTTCGAGTTGATCGTGCCGATCGGCGTATTCATCTCATGCGCGATGCCGGCGACCAGCTTGCCGAGGGCCGCCATTTTCTCCTGCTGCACGAGCTTGGCCTGCGAATCTCGTAAGGCGCGCGTGCGTTGATCGACCTCACGCTCGAGCTCCTCTGCGTGCACCTTCAGGTGCTCGGCGAGTTGCATGCGCTCGGTCACGTCGAGGCAGATGACCTGGATCAGCTTATGCGAGCTGTAGGACACCAGCGTGGCGCTCAAGTCGTAGTAGCGCTTGCCGCCGTTGTCGCCCATCCGGAACGAGAGCCGCACGTTCTCGCCTTCCTCCATCCGCTGGAAGGTTGCGGCGTCCTCGAACTCCGGGACGGCCAGCACCTGCGCCAAGGTCCGCCCCAGCAGCCGCTCGCGCGGCACGCCTGTCATGGCCTCGGCGCGCTCGTTGACTTCGAGCAAGCGGTGATTGGCGACGCTCGCAAGAAAAATCGCTTCCGACGCGCCTTGCGTCAGCGCGCGGTACTTCTTCTCGGAGTCTTCGACTTCTCGGCTGCGCCGTTGCAGTTCCTCATAAAGGCGCGCGTTCTCGACGATCTGCGAGGACTGCGACGCAATAATCGACAGCAAACGCTGATCTTCACTGGTGAAACCTTCGTCGCCGCGCTTGTTGAAGACGTTCAGCAAGCCGACCATCTGACCCTTCGCCCGCAGCGGGACGCTGAGCAGCGAGCGGATAGGGAAAGCCTCGTCGGCCACCATCCGGAAACGTTCGTCGTTGGCGAGGTCGTTGATGAGCAGCGGGCGGCGGTTTTTAAGCATCCAGCCCGTCAGTTGCTGCCCGAACCGAAACGGCACAACCTCGGTTCCGGAGTGCGCCTTGCGCGCCATCGTGCGGAACGGGTCGCTGCGCTCGTCCTGCTGCAGCAGCATGACGGCCGCCTGCTCCACGTTGAGGTTCTTGACGCTTTCTTGAACGATCAGCTCCACGACTTCGTTGAGGTCCATCGTGGACCCGATCGCCGAACCGATGGCGTTGAGGATGGAGAGCTCTTCGACCGCGCGGCGCAGGCGGCTGTTTTCTTCCTCGAGCTCTTGGAGGGTCCGGGAACCGGGTGCTGCGGCCATGTCGGCGGTATGTTTCAGTATACGCAGGCGGCCCAAGCGGCCGCGCCGAAACTCCGCCTCGCCTAGCGCAGTTGAGGGCCTTTCGGAGGGCCGGCCGCATAGCCCAGCATTTCGCCCGCCGACCAGGCCGCGTCGAGCGCCGACGTCCGCGGGAGGCTCCTCCAGAAGGCGCTCGAGAGCCCGGCGCGGGCGGCTTGTCTGCTCTGGCGAAGCAACAGAATCAGGGGCAAGGCCAGCGAAAAAACGACGTAAGGCGTTCGGGCCAGGGGCCCTCGCCCGGCGACTCGGTTTGCCGCATGCGCCCGGCCGTAGGTCAGCCTCTGCGCGGCCGCGCTGCGGAGTGTTTCCGGCGCCGCATACTCGATCACGGCGTCCGCCGCCATGCACAACGCGCGCTGAAACGCGGCGATGCAGCGCGTTGGGCCACGCTTCCGCGATGAGCAGGTCGCGATGTCGCGCGAGAAATTCCCGCTTGTACGACACATTCGCATCGCTCACGGCCTCACATCGGCCCGGCGGCAACGGCGGCGCGAATTGCACGAACTCGGTCAAGTAGTAGGCGAGATCGAGAGAATCGCCGCCTCGGCGAGGAATCACCGGACCGCCAACCGCCGACGCTTCGGGATCGTCGCGGTGCGCTCGCAGCATCGCCGCAGCCCACGTCGGATGCGGCACTGCGCGCGACTCGAGCAGGCCGACCGCTTCCCCCGTCGCGCAATCGAGGGCCCGCCAGTACAGTTCGGGCAGCGTCTCCGCCGGCCCCCGCACCCAACGAACGTCCGGGTGGCGCGCCTCGAGCGCCGGCCGCAAGTCGACGCCGGATGCGTCCGAGACGACGACGTCGCAATCCTGCCCGGCAAGCGCCGCCAGGCAGCGCTCGAGAGCGGCTTCCGAGTCGTGGCTCGCGATGATGACCGACAGCCGCACTCGTCAGCCCCGTCGGCCCCAGCAGCCGCGCAATTCTCCCCAGCCCTCGGCGCACGCGAAAAGCGCCGCGTACGGCAGGCTCGCCAGCGCCTCGGCGCGCCACGCGCCCGCGCCGGCGGCGCGCCGGGCGAATCGCAGCAGCGCCAGGGGCGGCCAACCCAGCCTAGCGATCCCTTTGAGCCGTCGCGCGCCGGTTGAAGCGTCCCCTACGTGTGCGCGAGCCCACTCAGTCGACCACTGCGCCCGCAAGCCCAAAAACTCGCTCAAGGGAGGCGCGGCATAGTAGAGGCGCAGGCGCGGCTCGCGCACGAATCGCGCTCCCGCCGCGAACATCGCGGCATGGTATTCGAGCTCGTCGCGAGCCTGCGCCAGCCGCCGCGCATCAACCGCCAAGCGTCTGTAGATCACCGCTCCGGCCGGAGCGAGCCGAGCTTCTTCGGCGTCTAACCGCATGCGGCGTCCCGCTGGGGCCCAGTGCGCGTATTCCCAATAGAAGGCCGCCCGGCGCGCGCCCGTCAGAGCCGTCGCCGGATGCACTTCGCCGACTAGCACGTCGGCCTCGTTGTCGAACGCCAGTGCGGCATCCGCCCAATCGGGCCCCGGACGGTAATCCTCATTCATGACTGCAACGAAGTCGGCTCGTGCGCGCGCCAGACCCGCCGCGCGCCGCGCGGTCGGCCCCCCCGGCTCGACTAACGTAATGCAGTTGTTCCGGCCGGCTTCGACCGCCTTCGCCGCGGCGGCCGTTGAGCAAACGGCGATAAGTTCCACGGTTTTCAGCCTGGGATCGGCGGCGAGGTCGCGGAGGCAAGAAGACGCCTGGGCCGGGCGCGTTACGGCAATCACGATCGATAGACGAGGTGCGCTCTCGGCCGCGATGCGACTACGTTACCATGGCTGGTGCGAGCGTAGTCGCCGCTCTGTCCATGCGCTTCCTGATGGTCTCCATCTTCTACCCGCCGTACTCGTTCGGCGGGGACGCGATCTATCTGCAGCGCCTGTGTCAAGAGTTGACCCGCCGCGGTCACGAGGTCGACGTCGCGCACTGCGGTGATGCGTACGGGTTCTTCGGGCGTCCTCCCAAGAGCGAAGCTTCCAACCGAGACGGAGTCGTCGTACACCGCCTCGAGAGCTCTCTGGGCAAGGCGGCTCCTCTTCTCGCTCATCAGCTTGGCCGTCCGCTGACGCACGAGTCCGCCTTGCGGCGCCTCTTCCTCTCCAAACCGTACGACGTCGTTCACTTCCACAACATTTCCCTATTCGGGCCCAAGGTTCTCGAACTGCCCGTACCGCCGGACGCGCTCAAGGTCTACACCGCTCACGAGCACTGGCTGGTCTGTCCGCTGAGCGTTCTTTGGAAGTTCGGCGACCGTCCTTGCGACTCTCCCGAATGCATCGCCTGCCAAGTGCGCGCGAAGCGTCCTCCGCAACTCTGGCGCTACACGGACCTGCTCGACCGCGCCGCCGCGCATGTCGACCTGTTTCTCGCCTCCAGCCGCTTCACGGTCGAAATGCACAATCAGCGCGGCTTCAACCGGCCGATGCAAATCTTGCCCCCTTTCGCGGACATCTGCGGCGCCGGCCCGGGCGCGTCGCCGCATTCCCGTCCGTACTTCCTTTTCGTTGGCCGTCTGGAACGCTATAAGGGTCTCGATGAGATTCTTCCCGAATTCTTCGGCGACGGCGAGTTCGATCTTCTCGCCGCCGGCGACGGCGTGGAATATGACAGACTCGAACGTCTCGCCGCCTCGCACTCTCGCATCAAGCTTCTCGGCTGGGTTCCGCAAGACAGTCTCGGCGATTACTATCGCCACGCCCTGGGCGTGATCCTGCCTTCGCTGGGATACGAGACCTTCGGGCTGGTCGCGATCGAGGCCATGGCGCACGGCGCGCCGGTGATCGGCCATCGTCGCGGTCCCTTGCCCGAAATCATCGAATCGAGCGGCGGAGGTTTGCTCTACCGAACTCCGGAAGAGCTAAGCGAATGTTGCCGTGCGGTCGGCTTCGATCGGTCGCTGCGTCAACGCCTCGCCTCCGCCGGCCAGGACTTCCAGCGCAAGAACTGGAGCCCGGACGCTCATCTCAAGCGCTACCTCGAGTTGCTCGAGTCCGTGCGCGACCACGCAATCGAGCCTGTCGGCGCCGCTTGACCTCGATAGGCCACTCTGCCGGGCGACTCTCAAGTCTTATACTTCACCTGACGATCAACAAACCAGGGGCCCCGGTTTCGCGGAGCGCGGTCCCAGGAGGTTTGATGATCAAGGTCTGTTTGTGCGATCCGGAACCGGTGGTCCAAGAGGGCTTGCGGTCCATGCTCCAGCGCAAGAGCGATTTTGAGTTGCTGGAGGCTTCGTCCGCCGTGAAAAGCGCCCTGGAACTGGCTCGACGACGCTCACCCGACATCGTGATGCTCGACCGCTCCTACGGGATGCACGCGCTGCTCGAGACGATTGGCGCCGTCCGTCGCCAGTTTCCCGACGTGCGGCTGGTGGTCTGGGCGGCCACGATCTCTGATGTCGAGTGCTTCCGCCTGCTGCAGGCTGGGGCCAAGGGGGTGCTCAAAAAGACCGTGGGCCCCGAGAGCCTCTACCAGTGCCTGAAAGCGACCGCGGACAACCAGCTCTGGACCGAAGACCTGCAACTGCAGCAGGAAGATCCTCTCTCGAGGCCGCGCAACCGGCCGCTGACCGTCCGCGAACGGGAGGTCGCCGATCTCGTCGCGAAGGGCCTGAAAAACCGCGAAATCGGCGAGGCGCTCGGCATCGCCACCGGGACGGTCAAGATCCACCTGATGCACATCTTCGAAAAGACCGGCATCCGCGACCGCTTCGAGCTTGCCCTGCAAGGGCTGCGCACGGCCACCGAGCGGGAGGACCACGCCTCTCGCGACGGCGAAGCGGCGGCCGGCGCCGACGCGGTTGAAAGCGAAACCTTCACGCGCTCGCGGTGCTGACGTTGCGGGATGGCGCGCGTGCGATCATCAGAGCGCCGGAAGCTCCGATGATCGCATCGCGCCGCAACATCCTCCGCCAAGAAGTCGAACGCTCTTTTGAAGGCGACCAAGTTCTCTTCCTCGAGCGCCTTGTTAATCAGCCCTCCCACACCGCCGCTGTCGACGACGTCGAGCAACTCCAACGGACCATCGACGAACGCGCCGCCGCCGTCGGTCTGAGCCGTGAAGTTGTCGCCAATCCCGGGGGCGGGTACGCCGCCCATCGCATCCACTCGACCCCCGGCGTCGGCGGCGGGGACAAGGCTGTCGCCCTGATTGGACATTGCGACACGGTCTACCCGCGCAGCCAAGGCTTTTTGACCTTCCGGCGCGACGCGCCCGATTCGCCCTCCGAGGGCGACCGCGGCTACGGTCCCGGCGTGCTCGACATGAAGTCCGGCCTGACGGTCATCTTGTTCGCCTTGCAAGCCTTGCAACGCGCCGCCCCGGACGTTTTTGCGAATCTGCGCGCCCGGTTTGTCTGCAACACCGACGAAGAAGTCGGCTCGCCCAGCAGCGAGGCGCTTTTCAGACGCCTCGCGCCGCTGACGGACATGGCGCTGGTCTTCGAAGGCGGCCGCGATGAAGACCGCATCATCACCTCGCGCAAAGGAACCGGCGGCTTCAAGCTCACCGTGACCGGTCGAGACGCGCACGCCGGCAACGACCACGCTGCGGGCGTCAACGCCATCCACGCGATGGCTCTGCTGATCCCGCGGGTCGAGGCGATGACGGACTACGAGCAGGGCACGACGGTCAACGTCGGCCTGGTCCGCGGCGGTACGGCTAGGAACTCCGTCCCAGGTGAAGCGCAAATCGAGATTGACGTCCGCGTCACGGGCCTCGCCGCCGCGAAAGCCCTGGAAACGGCGATGGCCGACCTCGCCGAGCGGCCCTTCGAGGGCCTCGGCGGAGTCCCGGAACGCTTGCGCCAGGTCCAGGTTCGCGTCGAAGGCGGCCTGCAGCGCGCGCCGATGGAAGCCACGCCCGAAAGCCAACATCTGCGGCGCCGCTACGAACGCTACGCCTCCGCAGCCGGCCTCGGCGTCGGCGAAGCGCCGCTGCAAGGGGGCGGCAGCGACGCCAGCGTGCTGGCGCCCCTTGGCGTGCCCGTCATCGACGGTCTCGGCCCTTACGGCAAGTTCTTTCACAGCCCAAAGGAGTGGTGCAGCCTGTCGAGCCTGCGCAAGAGAACCCTTGCTCTGGCCCTCTTTCTGGCTGACTTGGTCGATCCCTAGGGAAGGGACGGGGTTGCGGCCCGGATCGGCGTCGGTGACAATGGCCTTTCGCTTCACCGCCGAATCCGGTCATGTCAATAGAGTTCAAAGGTCCGATGGCCGCGCTGCTGACGCCACGGTCCCCTGCTGGAGACCTGGATTACGACGCGCTCGAAGCCGCGGTCGATTTCGTCCTCTCTCGGGGAGGCGTGGGGGTGATCCTCGCCGGAGGCACGGGCGACTACGCTTCCCTGACTCTCGACGAACGCAAACGGTTGTTCGAACGCGCCAAGGCCGCCGCCGGCGATCGCGGAGCCGTGATTTGCTCCAACGGCGCTGTACGTCTGGAACACTCGGTCGAGCTGGCCGATCATGCGCTCGCGGCCGGCGCGGATGCGGTGCTGTTGCCGCCGCCGCACTTCTACCGCTACAGCCAAGAGGACCTCGAGGAGTTCTACGCCCAGGCGTCGCGCCTCATCAAGGGCCCGATTTTGGTCTACAATCTCGCCGCTTTCGTCACGCCGATTCAACCCGCGACAGCCTTGCGGCTGATCCGCGCCCACGACAACATCGTCGGGATCAAGGATTCCAGCGGCCAGCTCGACACGCTCACGCTGCTCAGCGAGCGCCAGGACCTTGGCGCCGTCCGAATCTTGGGCAACGATCGCGTGCTCGCCAAAGCCCTGCGGGACGGCCTGATCGACGCTGTCATCTCGGGTCCGGCCGGCGTTGTCCCCGAGATCGCGGCCGCCCTATTCGACGCCTCGGTGCAACGCGACGACAGCCGCTTCCGCGCCCTCGAAGACCTATTCAGGGAACTGATCGAGCGCGTTGACGCACTGCCGTATCCTTGGGCCCTGATCGAACTGGCGGAAATTCGGGGAATGGCCAAAACCTCCTACCCGTTCGAGCCGCCGCGCCATCGCCGCGCCGCGCTCGACGCTCTCCACGAATGGTTTCCCGTCTGGCTCGATCGCCTCTCGACCGTCAACCTCTCGCGCGTATAGTAGACATCGATGACGTCCAACTTCGACCGCCGCCGATTTATCCAAGGTCTCGCCGGCGCCTTTGCCTTGGGCGGCGCACGCGGGGCGGGGAAACAGTGGGAGTGGACGCACTACGGCGCCGATCAGGCCGCCACGCGGTTCAGCCCGCTGGCCCAAATCAACCGCGACAACGTCGCCGACTTGCGCGTGGCCTGGCGTCATCACACCGGCGATGCGCGCCAACGTCCGCAGACCACCATCGAATGCACGCCGATTTGCGTCGACGGCGTCCTTTACCTCACCACGGCGCGCCTCATGTTGCAGGCGCTCGAGGCCGCCGGCGGCAAGCTGCTGTGGACTTTCGACCCTTTCGAAGGCGAGAGCGAAGGGCGCAATCGCGGCGTCAATCGCGGCGTCGCCTTCCGGCGCGAGGGCGAGCGCGTCACCATCTTTTTCCCGGCTGACCACTTCCTCTACGCCGTCGACGGCGCTACCGGAAAGCTCGTCGAAGAATTCGGCGGACGGGGCTTCATCGATCTCGCCGACGACTTCGACTGCGACATGTCGAAGCTTTCTTTCACGCTGAGCTCGCCGCCCGTGGTCTACGGCGATCTCGTCATCACCGGCGGCGGCGGCGGAGAGGGCCCCTACCCGGCGGCCCCGGGCCACATTCGCGCCTGGGACGCCCGCACCGGCAAGCGCCGCTGGATCTTTCACACCATCCCGCATCCCGGCGAATACGGCTACCAGACCTGGCCGCAAGACGCCTGGCGAACGGCCGGCGGCGCCAACAACTGGGCCGGCATGAGCCTCGACGAAGGGCGCGGCTGGCTGTTCGTCTCGACCGGCTCGCCCGCTTTCGACTTCTACGGGGGCGACCGCCACGGTCAGGACCTGTTCGCCAACTGCGTGCTGGCGCTCAACGCGGAGACGGGCGAGCGACTGTGGCACTTCCAAACCGTCCACCACGACGTTTGGGACTACGACCTGCCGGCGCAGCCGATCCTGTGCCATTCGCAAAGAAACGGGCGCAAGATCGATGCGGTCGCCCAGCTCACAAAGACCGGACTTTGCTTCGTCTTCGACCGCTTGACCGGCCAGCCGTTGTTTGGCGTCGAAGAGCGGCCTGTCCCGCAGTCCGACGTCCCCGGCGAGCAGACCTGGCCGACGCAGCCCGTCCCGCTCAAGCCGCCGCCGTTTACCAAGCACGGTTTCAGCGCGGACGACATCACCGACATCTCGCCGCAAGCGACGGCGTACGTCAAGGAGCTGTTCGACCAGTACCGCTCCGGGCCGATCTTTACGCCGCCAAGCACCCAGGGGACCATCGTCAAGCCCGGCTTCCTCGGCGGCGCCTTGTGGGGCGGCGGCTCCTTTGATCCCTCGACGGGTTACCTCTATGTCAACACCAGCGAAAACGCCAACATCATGACGCTGGTCGAGGGCGGGCCTGACAATCCCTTCCGCTACGGCCACCAGGGCTACGTGCGGTTCTTCGATCACGAGAGCCACGCCCCGTCGAAGCCGCCCTGGGGCTTCCTCACCTGCGTCGACCTCGGCACAGGCGATTTTGTCTGGCGCGAAGTCCTCGGTGAATACCCGGACCTAGTCGCCAAAGGGATCCGCAACACAGGCTCGCGGCAAATGGGCGGCTCGATCGCCACCGGCGGCGGCCTGGTCTTCGTGGCCGCGACGATGGACGAGAAGATGCGCGCCTTTGACTCCAAAACCGGCAAGGAATTGTGGTCGGATCAGCTCACGGCGGGCGGCTACGCCACGCCCTGCACCTACGAAGCCGACGGCAAGCAGTTTGTCGTCATCGCCGCGGGCGGCGGGGGCAAGCAGCGCACCAAGGCGGGCGACGAGTTCATCGCCTACGCCCTGCCTTGATCAGTTCGCCCTGACGCGCCCGGCGAACCCGCGAGCGACCGCGTCGGCCTGCTCTTGCGCGAGCCCCACCACGCCCGCCACGTACTTTCCTTTGGGGAATATGAACCAAGGCGTGTCGCCGTCCAACCCGAACTGTCCGCCGAAGGTCGGCACGAACTTGGCGTTGCTCAGCTTATTCTTGATGTCGTACGAAAGCAGGGCCGCCGCGTCGGGCGTTGCGGTTTCAGCCAAAAACAACGTGTATCGCTTGCCTTCCGCCTCGTAATTCGCCACGTTGCCGCCCGGAAGCCAATCCTTGCCCATCAGATGGTCCGCGACAAGCTCGAAGCTCGTGCGGCCGTCCAAGGGAAACCAGGTGCGGTGGTCGGGGAGACGCGGCGGCTTCTGTGTGGCCGTCTTCGCTTCAGGCTGGGGCGCGGGCCCTCCGCCGCACGCGATCAACAGGCACGCCGCAAGGGCGATCCACATTCGCATTTCAGCGCTCCTTCAGGCGCCCAACGACAGTTCGCGCTGTCCGGGCATCTCTTCGACCGCCACCAATTCTACGCGGTCGCCCACGGCGATGTCCGCGCTCACCACCACCTTCCCGTACATGCCGCCGCGCTTGTCAGGATCCAAGGCCTGCTGCAAGCCCGGCTCGAAGTCGTCCATCAAGCGACACGGCCGCGTCTCCGAGACCACTTCGATCACGCAGCCGCCCACGCGCAATCCGCCGCCTTTCGCCGCGGCGAGATTCACGCCCGATACGACGATGTTCGCGCGCCGCCCGCCGGGATTGAGATCGCGCCCCAGTTCGCGGCAAGCGTCCGCCCACCGTTCGGCTTCGATAAGCGTGACTTGGCGGCTCCCTCCGCCGGCGTGATCGCCGTCCAACCCTCGCCCGGCGCGCGCGAACGCGTGTTTCGCCTCCTTCACAGGAGTGCGGCTGGACGGTCTTAGAAAAATGCGCTCGATCCGGCCCATTTCGCCTACTCGAGCAAGCTCGCCACGCCGCCGTCGAGATGATACAACTCGCCGATCTCCTGCGCCGTCAGCGGCCGGTTGAAGATCGCCAGTTCGTCAAACAAGCCCACGTAGTTGACGCCCAATCGAATCGTTGCCTTCGACATGTCCCACTCGAACGGTTCACTGACGCCGGTCGAAGTCCCTTGCCGCTCGCCGTTGAGGTAGAGCGTCGCTGTTCCGCCCGGTGTGCCCAGTCCGTCGAAGGTGACGCCGACATGCGTCCATTCGCCGCCGTGGAACGGAGGCTGATCGACCACGACCAGCCGTTTCTCGAATGTCGTGTTATCGTCCTTCGCTTCGCTTTCGGGCTTCCACTTTGACAATTCGCCGAAAGCGCCCATACGGAACCGGCGCGGGTTGTCTTTGGTGAAGTCCGTCCAGACGGCCGAATCGTTATAAGCCGAGTCGGTCACTTGAATCGGGTCGCAGTAGCCCGGCGCGAGATCCGTTGCGGGGTCGACGCTGAGCCAAAACGAAATCGCCCCGCTCCAGCCCTCGGGCGAAAAGGCCGCATTGTCCTGCCCGCTGAAGAACAGCGCTTTCGTGTTCTTGTGTCGGAAGGCGAGCGCGTGTTTCACCTTGCCCTGGTCGTAGGCGATCTCGACATCCTCGCCCCAATATCCCGGGCCGCGCTTTTCAAGCTCGTCATAAGACGGAGCCGAATAAATGCGTCGGTCGCCTTTCGCATAAGCGGCGTCGAACCCATCGTCGAAGGGAGCGTAAAGCGTCAAAGCGTCCCGCAACCCGTTGCCTTTGGCTTGTTCAGGAGCAACCGGCGCGGAGCCGCATCCCACCAGCGACGCCGCGAGCGCAACCAAGGCCAATACACCGATCCGCAGCATGTCCGACAGTGTACTCTCTCCTTGCCCCTTCTTTTGCCCCTTGTCGCTCGCCCCCTGCGCTATGATCGTGGCTCGATGCGCGCGTCCCTGTTGTTGTTCTGCGTCCCCGTGTTGCTGGCGCTCTGCGGCTGCCCTCAAAACGAGCCCATGACGCCGCTTGAAGAGGGCGCCGAAGAAGCGCCGACGGAACTGCTTTCGACGGTCAACGTGGCCGACCCGGCGGCCGAGCCGCAACTGCTCGAAGGGTTTTACGGGCTCGAGCAACGCGCGTGGCGTTGGACCGGCGGCAAGTTCGCCGTTCTGCTCGCGACGCCGCCCGACTACGCGACGCATGAGAGCTCTCTCGACCTGCGGCTCACGGTGCCGTCGATCGTGATCGAAACAGTCGGTCCGGTGACGATAACGGCGCGGGTGAACGGCACGGAAATAGGGAACCAAACATACGATGCCGCGGGCGACAATTTGCTCTTCACGAGCATGATTCCGGCGGGAGTCCTGACCGCCGAGCCGGCTCGCGCGGAATTCGAGCTAGACAAGGTGATTCCCCCCAGCGATCAGGATGAGAGAGAGCTGGGGATCATCGCCGTCTCGATCGCCTTGAAGTGAAGCGCCTCCTGCTCATCTGGCTGCTGCCGCCGGCTGTCTTCTTCGCTGTCTATTGGTTGGGCCTGTGGGTTTGGTTCCATACCGACGACTTCACGCTGCTTTGGCTCGCGCAACTGCCGCCCGGCGAGTTTTGGCCCAGGCTGCTCGAACCGCGGGCGCAGGGCACGTTCCGGCCGTTGAGCGAACGCTTGTTCTTTTACCTGTTCTACGGCTGGTTCGGGCTCGACGCCTTCCCCTACCGATTGCTGGTCTTTGGGACGCAGGTCGTCAACCTATGGCTGCTCTCTTCAATCGTTCGCAAGATTTCCGCCTCGGCGGCCGTCGGGGTCTTGGCGGCCTGCTTCTGGGCGATGCACCACGGGTTGGCGACGACCATGAGCTGGTCGTCGGCCTACAACCAGGCCTTGAGCGCGCTGTTCATTCTGGCGGCGTTTCGCGTTTTTCTCGCCTTCTCCGAGAGCGGACGCTTCAGCCTGTACGCGCTGCAGTGGCTGCTCTTCTTAGTCGGCTTCGGCGCGCTCGAGAACATCGTCGTCTACCCGGCGCTGGTTCTTGTCTGGGCCGTTCTTTACAGACGCGACCGCGTGCGCTGGGTGCTGCCGATGTTCCTGGGGTCGGCTCTGCTGACCTGGATTCAATTCAGCGCGCCCAAAACCACCGACTCCGACCTGTACGCGCTGCACTTCGACCCGCTCACGGTCGCATCTACGCTCGCTCACTACCTCCGCTCGGCTCTGGGGGCTCGCGGAGCGGTTTGGATCGCCATGGTCGTCGGCGGAGTGGTGGCGATCGGCTCGATTGTCGAGGCCAGGCGGGGGCGTCCGCTCGGTTTGCTTGGATGGGGCTGGTTCGTCGTCGCGCTGGCTCCTTTCCTCCCGCTCGCCGGCCACCTCAGTGATTACTACCTGTTCCTGCCGGCCGCCGGACTCGCGATCATCGCCGCCGCTCTTACGAAGACGGCTTGGGAGGCGAACCCGCTCGCCCGCGTGGCGGCCGTGGGCGCGCTCGCCGCCTGGCTGTACCCCTGCGCGACTTACGCGGCCGACATCGTGCGCTTCAACTACGAACGCAGCATACGCGCCCGGAATCTTGTCGGCGGCTTGGCCTACGCTCGGCGCGCCCATCCCAACAAGACCCTCCTGCTCACCGGCATCGATGAAGGGTTCTTCTACTCCTCGATCTACCACGATGCGCTGCACATCGCCGGCCTGTTTGACGTCTACCTTGCGCCCGACCGGAACTACGTCAATCGCGAAGGCGCCGACCCCCGCATCAGCCGCTTCTTCGCATCCAAGGACGAAGTCCTGCTCGGCATTCGCCGCGATTCGATCGCCGTCTACGACGCCTCGGGTATGCGCCTCAAAGAAATCACTCATCAATACGAGCGTCTAGCTCCGATCCGACTCAAAGCAGAGCCGCAACCGCGGCCTTAGTTGACTCGCTTGGCTCCCTTGCGCCCGGCCTTGACGGCTCTTCGGCGCACCCTCTAATCTTTATGCGCACTTCGCGCACGGGTAACGGGTAGTGCGCGTTGCGTTTTTGAACGGGAAGGGAATGGGGAAGAAAGATGATGAGGAGATTCGCCTCTGCCGGCGCCGTGTTGCTGTGCGCGACCGCGCTTCTGATTGCCGATGACTTAGCTCAATACCAACCGCTGATGAAGGGCGCCGCCGCGGCCGCCGGAGCCTTGGGCAGCAGCATCGAGGCCGGAGACGCCGCGGGAACGTCGAAGCAGGCCAAGATCATCGCCGACTATTTCGGCGGCATGGCCGCTTTCTGGAGCCAGAAGAACGCCGACGAGGCTGTCGCTTCCTGCGTCGACGCCATTACCAAGGCCAACGAAATCTCGGCCATGGCCGAGGGCGGCAAGATGGGCGAAGTCCCAGCCAAGTTCGCTGCACTGCGGTCGAACTGCAAGACCTGTCACGCCGCGCATCGCGAAAAGGCGGCCGACGGCTCCTGGCAAATCAAGTAAAGACCGTCCGACGCGTGGTCCCTCGGTACGCATTGTCCCGACGCTCCTTTGACTCCTCTCGGCGGACAGACTAAGCTACGCCAATCCGCGCCCGCGGTTTTTTTGACTACCCAGGGAGGTGTCTATGAAACGACTCGCATTCGCAGCGGCATTAATTATCGCCGTGACCGGACTCTTGATCGCGGACGATCTGGCTGACTTTCAGCCTCATATGAAGAAGGGGGCCGCCGCCGTCGGCGCTCTCGCCAAGGCGCTCGACGCCGGTGACGCCGATGGCGCCGAGGACAGCGCCGAAGACGTCGCCGAACATTTCGAGGCAATGGCCGACTTTTGGGATGGGAAGGGCGTCGCCGACGCCAACGGCATGGCTACCGACATCGTCGACAAGGCCAACGAAATTCACGGACTGGCGGAGAGCGGTGATTTCGACGCCGCCAAAGCCCAACTCGGCGAGCTTCGCGGCAACTGCAAGTCGTGCCACGCCGCACATCGCGAAAAAGCCGCCGACGGCTCTTGGACGATCAAGTAGTCGCTTCGATCTTTTCCAGAGGCGGGCTCGGCGGCCCGCCTCGCATGCACTCAAAGCCCGCCTCGACGAACCTGCCGGCTGATCACCCCGTCCCGGATGACTACTCCGAGCGGTGCGAAAACAGCCAAGACGCCAGGCCCGGCTGCGACCAGACCTGATCCCAGATCTCGTGCCCGGCTCCCGGAAACTCGGTGTAGCGTATGTCGCCGCCCGCCTCCTTGATCGCCTCGACCATCTCACGCGACCGCGTTACCGGCACACTTCGATCGTCGGTCCCATGAAAGGCCCAAACGGCGGTTTTCGTCCGGTCGACCTGCGAAGGATCCCCGCCGCCTGAGATCGGCGCCGCCGCCGCGAACAGCTCCGGATGACGGCCGATCGCGATCCACGCCCCGAATCCGCCCATCGAGTACCCGACCACGTAGAGCCGCTGCGGGTCGATCGGCAGCTCGGTCTCGAGCTTCTTGACCAATTCCAGCGCCATCTCGAGAGGCTCCGGGCGCTTGGGGTCCGGGTTCGGCGGCGCCCGCCACGCGCGCACCCAGGTCGGCGCGTATTTGGGATCGGCCTGCGGCGCCACTATATACGCCGACTCGATCCGCTGCACCGCCGGCGACGCCCAAAACGAAGCGCCATAGCTGGCCGCAAGCTGCTTGACGTTGTCCGTACCGCGTGCGCTCGAGCCGTGCAGCAGCAGAATCAACGGTCGCTTGCCGGCGCCTTTCTCGAGCTTCGGCCGATACAGCCGATAGGGCAGCTTTGCACCGTGCGCGTCGCGATAAACGTGCGCCTCATAGAGTTTCTCCACATCGCCCGGAGCCGTCGGCGGCCGTTGCTTGCCCGGCGCGGGCTCGACCGGAACTGCGTCTCGTCCGGGGATCGGCGACGGCTTGGTGCGCGGGTTCGGCGGGATGTCAGGAGGATTGCCGGGCTCGACCGGGCCCGGCGCCGGAGCCGGCGGCAAATTCACCGCCACCGGCGCCTGCTTCCGCGCGCCGCCGCAGGCCAGCAGAGCGGCGAAAGCGGCGGCCGCGGCCAGCTTGCCGACTCGGCCTTCGAGCATCAAAACATATTGAAGCAAAATTGTTTTAATCGGCGTTTGCGAGAATCGAGATGGAAACCTTCTCGATGCGGGTCCTGCTCACCAACGACGACGGAATCGACGCGCCCGGCCTCGAAGCGTTAGCGCGGGCCGTCGCCGGCCTCGGCGAAGCTCTTATCGTCGCTCCCCTGTGCGAGCAGTCCGGTTGCAGCCATTCGACCACCACCGACAGCGCTTTGCACCTTCGCGAGATTGCCCCGAACCGCTTTTCCGTCGACGGCACGCCGGCCGACTGCGTGCGAGTGGCGCTGCACCGCTTCGGCCCCGAGATCGACGCAATCCTCTCCGGCATCAACTCCGGGGGAAATCTCGGGGCCGACATCTATCATTCCGGCACTGTCGCCGCCGTGCGCGAAGCCGTCATCCACGGCGTGCGGGGCATCGCCGTCTCGCACTACCGCACGCGCACGCTCACCGCCGACGACTGGCGTCGCGCCGCCGATTGGACGCGCCCGCTGCTCGAGGATCTACTACAGCGGCCTTGGCGGCCGGGACAGCTATGGAACATCAATCTGCCGAGCCTGCCGCCGGGCGAGAATCACGCCGAAGTCGTCCGCTGCCCGGTCGATCCGTCGCCTCTTCCGCTCGAGTTTGAACGGGAGCGCGACGGCCGGCTGCGTTATTCCGGCGAGTACCGCAAACGCTCGCGCGTCAGCGGTCACGACGTGGACGTGTGCTTCTCCGGCAATATCGCCGTCAGCAGCATCCGGCTCTTTGAGTAGCCCGCATTCGGATTTCCTGCGAAACGAGCCGCGCGCCGCGGCGTCCAAGAAAAAGGGATGGAAGGCCTGCTCAAACTCGTTGGCTTGGCTGTGTTGGGCGCGGCGCTCGTAGTCGGCCTCAGCGCTATACTGCTGTGGGCTTACCCGTCCCTGAGGACGAAGATGAACAGTGTACTCCTGCGCGCCCTGGCGACCGTCGCGGCGGGCCTCTACGCCGTAAGCCCGATCGACTTCATCCCGGACTTCATTCCCGTCCTCGGCCAACTCGACGACCTCACGGTCATCGTGCTGCTGATTCTTTATTGGATGGCCTTGTTCAAGAACCCAAGCGCGCAGCTCAACAAGCGCCCGTCTTCGGACCAGGTGATCGACATCAAGCCCGTCGACTGAGCGGCGGCGCCCGGGGCGGGACTCGAACCCGCACGTCCTGGCGGACAAGGGATTTTTAAGTCCCTTAATGTTTTCACTAAATTACTGATGATAAATAACTTATAATTTCAGTATGTGAAACTGTGTAAGTTTCTGTGAAAGTCAGGCCGTCTCTCTCTCTCTCTCACAAGCCCTCATTTCATCCCAACCTATTGATTTCATGTTGCTTACTGTTTCTGGCCGTGTTGTTTCGGGGCGATTTTTGACGGAAACGGCCTGAAATGCGCTTCCGGCGCCCGAAGAGCCTTCTCAGCGGGTTGGTTCCGCGAAATTCCTTAGTCGGAAGTAACTTCCCATCCGTTCTGAAGGCCCCCTCAGCGTGCTCGTTGAGTCGCGCTGTAAGTTACTCGCCGAGCACTTGCTCAACGACGAAGAAGCCACGGCAGGTAGTCGGTACTCAGGATGCCGGTATGGACAACGGCGGGAGCGGCGTCGCGCGCGGAACTCGACCGTCTCATCCCGCAGAACGTGGATGCGGCGCTTCCGGATCTGTCGGAGGTTGATCAGCGGCAGCGAGATTCGACAGGCATCTTCTTTTCGGGCGCTTGTGGGGATGCCGGTGTTCGTGTGATTTGGTAAGTTTCACTGCGGGTTGTCGCGACCTGGAGGTGCGAGATGATGAATTCCCGCTGCCGGCTCCGCGAGACGGCGCTGAGTCTTGTTTGTTGGTTCCTGTTTTCCGGGATCGCAAGCGGCCTGGAGCCTGATCAGGTATCTCGAACGGCGATCGGTGTGGCGTGCGCACGGGCCTTGATGGCGCGCGCGGACGATCCGGTCGTCAAGAATCCCGACTATTTGGCGGAAAGGCTGCTCGATGAAGAGCTCAAGAGTCTCAATGAGAGCTGCGCGGACTTGGACCGTCCGTTCGCCGAAGCCTATGCGGATCGCACGCGGGGACCGGCTGCGTTCAACACACTGGGAATGGTAGTGAGAACGAGGCACATCGATGAAGCGCTGCAAGACGCCTTGGCGGACGGTATGGAGCAAGTCGTGATCCTCGGGGCCGGGCTCGACACGCGAGCATATCGGTTCCACGATGGGCATCCGGCGGCGCATTTTTTTGAAGTGGATTCGCCGGCAACTCAGTCGGATAAGAGAGAGCGGGTCGAGAGGGTGTTCGGAACGACGCCCGAGCATGTGACTTTCGTGCCGGTCGACTTCGAGACGCAGAGCTTGGCGGAGGAGTTGGCCGCGGCCGGGTTCGACGCGAGCGCACGAACCTTCTACGTTTGGGAGGGCGTGACGATGTATCTGACCGCTGACGCGATCGACGCGACGCTGGAGTTTGTGACGGAGCATTCGGCCCCCGGCAGCGAGATTGTGTTCGACTACGTCTACAAGGAGCTGATCGACGGCACGTTCCCGGAGCCCTCATCCGATGCGGGAACGGCGGCTGGCGCGACTGACGCAGTGGGGCGAGCCATGGCTGTTCGGCATTCCGCAGGGGCTGACGCGGGATTTTCTCGAAGAGCGCGGATTAGAGACGGTTTCGGATTCTCCGGTCGGCGAACTCTTTGTGGAGTACTTGGGGCAGGAGGTGACCGCGCGCATTCCGATGCCCAACCGGGCGTACGCGATGGCCGTGGCGCGCGTGCCGGAGTAGGACGGACTGACCTTCTCTGGCCATGCTTTGGGGTGGAAAGAAACGCTGTGGGGTTGCGTTAGAAGTGTGGTGCCCGGGGCGGGACTCGAACCCGCACGTCCTTGCGGACAAGGGATTTTAAGTCCCTTGTGTCTACCAATTCCACCACCCGGGCGGGTGAATGCGGCGCGAAGTCGCGGGCCACGTTCAGAATACCGCGAACGATGGCCGGCTTTGACTCAAACCAGTGCGTCGCCTTCCTCGGGGTCGTGGCCTTCGAGTTCCATCGACTCCGCTTCGACACGATGCTCTTCGATAGGCGACTCGAGGCGAGAGCCGGGGGCAAATCCCTTCGACTGCAGGGTGTGCGTCCCCGGAGAGAAGCGTCTGTCCTCGCGCGCCGCACCATCCGCCGCATCCCGAAAATTCAGCGGTCCGAAATAGCCGTTGTCCAACGAGCCGCGAAGCCCCCGAAGGTCTTCCGTAGGTCTTGCGTGAACTCAGGCTCTTCCAGCTTTCGCAGTGCATGAACGATGGAATAGTGCTCCCTTCCCATCGCGCCGGTCAGCGTCACATCGCTGCCGAGCACCACGAAGGCGGACAGCGGGCTCACCAATCTCTTCAACATGTCGACCAGGAACTCGTTCCCCGATAGCGTCCAGCAATGTTGATGGAACGCCAGATCACACTCGAGAAATCGTCTTGCATCGCCCTGTTCACCGGCCTCGACCAAGAGATCCACCTTGCGGTCCAACTCTCGTAGATCGGCGTCTGTGACGCGTGGCTTCGCCCACTGTAGCGCCAAGACTTCCAATTCAACCCGGATGTGCTCGAGCTTTTCAACCTCTTCCGGGGTGAACTTCGTGACGTAGGTCGCCGTGTTGGCCACCCGTCGGACAAACCCTTGCTCATGCAACGATACAAGCGCCTCGCGCACCGTCGGCGTCCCCACGCTCATCTCCTTGGCGAGTTTGCGCTCGACGATGCTTTCGCCTGGCTTGAGCCGACCGGAAAAGAAGGCGTCCTTCAACGCAGCAATCACTTGCGCTCGAACAGAGACGGGCTCGATTTGGCGGAAGGAGCTTTGAAGATCGGAACTCGGCAGCTTCGTCATCTCAATTTGCCGAGCATAGCAAAACTTGCGCCTCATTGATCGATCCTACGATGATCGATGATCGGGTCAAAACCTCCCTGTTTTCAACGGCGCGAGGCCGGTGTAGTCGCGCCGTCGATTTCCCGGCCAGGGCGTAAAACTTGTTTTCACACTTGCACTTACGTAGTGCTCTTCTCGAACTGATGCGGGGCGTCCCGCAGCAACCCGCGTTGACATTCCCGACAAGACGGTGATAGCATCCCAGCCGAATCGATGATAGATCATATTGCTTTCATTGATTTGGTATCGACAACAGGAGGCTTCCATGAGGAACATGCGACTCGTCTTCGCGCTTCTCCTACTCTCCGGGGCTGCATCCGCCCAAAGCGACCGCGGCACGATCACGGGAACAGTCACTGACCCGGCGGACGCCGTGATCCCGCGAGCCGCCGTTTCCGCAGTCAACGTTGAGACCGGCTCTGTTTATCGGACGACCACGACCGAGACCGGCAATTACACGCTCGCCCAGCTTCCGGCCGGCCGTTACAACCTCGCTTTCGAGTCGCAGGGCTTCAACAAATACGTGCAGGAGGGGATCCGGGTTTACGTCGCGCGAAGCGCTCGCATCGACGTGGCGATGCAAGTCGGGACCACAACTGAGTCCGTCACGGTATCGGCGGACGCGCCTCTGCTGAAGTCGGACAACGCGGAGCAAAGCACGACAATCGCTCGAGAGAAGCTGGACGAGTTGCCGCTAAACTTCGGCACCCGCGGCAACAACGCTAGCGCCAACATTCGCAACCCTTACACTTTCGTGTCTCTCGTGCCAAGCGGCAACTTGGACTGGTACAACTCGATCAAGTTAAACGGCGCGCCGGTCAACACGTTTTCGGTGCGGGTGGAAGGGCAAGAGGCGAACAATAACCGGCTGAACATCCGGCAAGACCAGATTCAACCTTCCGTCGAGGCGTTGGAGGAGGTTTCGGTTCAGACGAGCAACTTTGCGCCCGAGTATGGGCAGGTGGCCGGCGGCATGTTCAATCTGACGGCCCGCTCGGGCACGAACCAGTTTCATGGCAGCGCGTTCGAATATTTCGTGAACGAAGCCTTGAACGCCGGACTTCCGTACACGGACAACGGCGGCGGCGACCTCGTCCGGCCGCGCAATCGGCGACACAATTACGGGTTCAGCGTCGGCGGCCCGGTCATCATTCCAAAAGTTTACGACGGTCACAACAAGACCTTCTTCTTCTTTTCATTGGAGAAGTTCCACCAAGGACAGCTAGTGAGCGGGCGTCTGGAGACTGTGCCGACGGACGCCATGCGCGGAGGGGACTTCAGCGCGGCGCTCACCGGGCGCCAGCTTGCGACTGATCCGTTGGGGCGGCCGATCCTGGAGAACACCGTCTACGACCCCAACAGCGGCCAAACGGTGGACGGGCAAGTCGTGAGAGACCCGTTCGCAAACAACGTCATTCCGCAGAGCCTGATCGATCCCGTCGCCGCCAAAATTCAGGCTTTCATTCCGACCGCCACGCGCGCAGGCATCATCAACAACTGGGACCAGTCGTACGCGGCCGACACGGATGAATCGATTCCGTCCATCAAGATCGACCAATACTTTTCCAATCAAGGCAAGCTGTCGTTCTTCTTCTCGCAGTACCGCGGGCCGCACTACAACGGCTCGGACGGCTTGCCTGTCCCGATCACGGCTGTCCGCTGGATCGACACATTTTCGCGCACCTACCGTCTGAACTACGATCAGCCGATCACCCCGACGATCTTGCTTCATCTCGGCGCCGGATTTGTGCGGCATACGAATCCTGATACGACATTGCCGGAATCGCTCGAGTACGATCCGGTTGCGGGCCTTGGCCTTGTCGGAGCGGTAAACGGCATGGGCTTCCCGCGCATCAACGGTCTCAACTCCGGCACGGGCGGGGGCATGTCGATGGTCATGGGCATGAGCGGCGGCAGCATCTTCATGAACAAGCCGACGGCTGTCGTGAATGTATCGGTGGTCAGCGGCAACCACACCTACAAATTCGGAGGCGATTGGAGGATCGATTCGCTGGGCAGCCGCAATATCTCCGGCACGGCGGGCAATTACAATTTTGATGACACGCAAAGCGGCCTTCCCTCGACACAAGGACAAAACCTGAGCGGCGGCAATGTCGGCCTGCCCTACGCCAGTTTCTTGTTGGGTATGGCGAACAGCGCCAGCATCAACAACGCCACGGATCCGCAGTCGCGAAAGCCGTCGTTGGCCCTGTTTTGGCAGGACAACTGGAAGGTGACGCGGAAGCTGACCGTCGACTACGGCGTGCGGTGGGACCATCAAGGCTATCCCGCCGAGATCCACGGTCGCACGAGCTTCTTTAGTCCCGATGTCGTGAACCCTTCGGCGGGCGGGTTGTTGGGGGGCACCGCCTATGAAGGCGACGGCCCCGGCCGTTGCAACTGCCGCGCGGCGAATACGTATAACTACGCCTTCGGACCGAGACTGGGCGTCGCCTATCAGCTCACGCCGAAAACCGTCCTGCGAGCCGGATGGGGCATTACCTACGCACAAACGGCTTCCGGGAAATCGGACATTCAAACCACTCTTGGAGCGGGCGGTTGGAACACGATCAATTTCCAAACACCGGCGTTCGGGGAGCCGTCGGTCATCCTTCGCGATGGGCTGAGCTACAGTCTGGACGACCTATACCGAGAGACTTTGGATCCCGGCGTCCGGCCCTCGCCGGGACAGATTGATAGTCCCCCCGCGTTTATCGACCCGAGCGGAGGGCGTCCTCCGCGGCTCAATCAATGGAACATTTCGTTGCAGCGCGAACTCTCGCGAAACCTGGTGATCGAGGCGGCCTACGTAGGCAACCGCGGCGCTTGGTTCGCAGCCGATGGACTGATAGACCGCAGGTTTTCGGTCGGCGATCTGATCGATCTCAATGGTCTGACGACCCAAAGGCTGTCATCGTTCGGTCTGGATATCACCAATGCCGACGATCGCTCTGTTCTCGCTTCGCGTCTTGACTCGCCCCAGGCCCAAGAAGCCGGGTTTACGGCGCCCTACGAGGGCTTCCCTCTCTCAGCGACGGTGGCGCAGAGCCTGCGGCCATACCCGCAGTTCGGCAATATCGACGTGCGCGGCGCCCCGCTAGGCAACACCTGGTACGACTCGCTTCAAACGAAGTTGACAAAGCGGTATTCGAACGGCTTGGACCTCCTCGGCACCTTCACGTGGCAGAAGGAGCTGACCACCATTGGCCCGGTGAACAATGTTGTGAACCGAGCGAATCAAAAGCAGGTTTCAGCGCTCTCTGAGCCTTTGATCTTTATGGTGGCGGCGCACTATCGCGTCCCCAAGTTCGGACCGAACCGTTTCGTGAGGAACCTCGTAGGCGGCTGGACGATCGGAACAATTCTGCGCTATGCAAGCGGCATGCCCATCCGGTCGCCGCAGGCCAACAATGCGCTCAACACGGTGCTGCCCCAAGCCTCCAATCCCACGACGTTCGCCAACCGAGTGGAAGGCGCACCGTTGTTTCTCAAAGATCTCAACTGTCACTGCATCGACCCGAATAAAGACTTCGTTCTGAACCCGGATGCATGGTCCGATCCGGCGGCAGGCCAGTTCGGTACCGCCGCCGCGTACTACAGCGACTACCGCTACGCACGCCGACCGGACGAGCAGATCAATATCGGAAGGGAATTCCGCATCAAAGAAGGGATCGTGTTCTCGGTCCGGGCCGAGTTCTTCAACGTCTTCAACAGGACGTTTATGAATAACCCGGACGTCGCCAACGCCCAAACAACTCAGAAGACGAACAGTCAAGGCATACCGATATCCGGCTTCGGCCGAATCAATTCGGGGTCCGTGTTCAGCGACCCGAGGAATGGACAGCTTGTGGCAAGAATAACTTTCTAATCCGTATATGTAGGAGCGCCAGCCCTTGGGGCGGCGCGAATTGGAGAACGCGATATGAAACGTAGAAGTTTTCTGTTCGCCGCTGCAGCGGCCGGCGCGACCCCGACGTTCGCCTCCTTGGGCGGGTCCGCAGACATCGATGAGATTCCCACACGCAAGGTGGGGAAGGTCGAGATCGTCTTCAAATCGCCCGGCCCGCAGCCCAACGGCCTGCAGTGCACGGACGAAGGCCTGTGGGTGATGGACCAAGGGCCGGGAAACAAAGCGTATCTGGTCAGCTATTCCGACGGAAAGATCCTCCGCGGGTTCGAGACGGGCGCCGACCGCGCGAGCGGCATCACGTACGACAACGGCGCCCTGTGGATCGGCTCCACCTACAATCGCGCGATCGTTCGCGCCGACGCCAAGACCGGCGAGACGCTCGAGGAGCATTTCACGCCCGGCGCAGGCGTGATCTATTCCATGCCGGGCGATCCCCCGGCGCGCAGCAGCCCGGTTCCAGAAAAGATGCGCCAGGCCCGGCCCCCGAGGCCGCAGCGGACTCAAGCCCGCACGGGTCCACAAGACCCCTCACAAGTCGGAGGGTTCCAGGCGGGACGCGTCCTAGGAGCGCGCGCGCTGGGAACCGGCGCGCATGGCCAGGAAATGCGAGACGGCAAGCTCTGGATGGCCGTGCCGCCCGCGCGCATGGTCTTTTGCGTCGATCCGGCGAAGTGGATTGTCGAAGCGCGATTTCCCACCAGCGGCAACCGTCCGCATGGCATCGGCTGGGAAGGCGGTTATCTCTGGGTCACCGACTCCAACTGGAACATCTTCTTCAAGCACGACATCGAAACCGGCAAAGTCGTTGAAAAAATCCAACTTGCCGAGGACGATCCGTTGCCGCACGGCATGTCGATCCGCGACGGCTGGCTGTGGTACTGCGATGACGTAGGTCTGATCTGCCGCCTGAAGCTGTCGTAGCGCTCCCCGGGCGGCGCAAGCGCCGCCTGCTCGCCCGCTCGCCTCGAGCCCGCAAGGGAACCTTGCTCGGGGATTCGCCCCTCGAGGGATGAGATCATCCGTCTCTACTGGCCAGTCCGCGCGCCAGACGTCTTCTTACTACGGCTGAGGTGAGACGGCGCAAGCCGCTGATTCCTTGGCGTTTGTATGTCAATCGAAACGTCCCATATGGGCACTCTAGAGCCTGCGATCACAATATCTTGGGGTCAGGTCTCTTTACATCGAACTCTGACACGAGTAGTATGGGCTGGTATCGCGGCGTGGGCCGGGGCCGTACACTAAGAGAGTAAGTAGCCCCGTCTCCCGCGCGCGGTTGCGCTCTGATTTTGCGCCCTGGTTCAGCGGAGGCCCATCGGCTTGCTCAAACTCAAGAGACTGGAGCTTCATGGCTTCAAATCGTTCTGCGACAAGGAACAGTTGCAGTTCGCCGGATCGGGCATCGCCTCGATCGTCGGCCCTAACGGGTGCGGCAAATCCAACGTCAGCGACGGCATCAGTTGGGTTCTAGGCGAGCAGTCGGCCAAAAGCTTGCGCGGCTCGCGCATGCAGGACGTCATCTTCAACGGCGCCCGCGACCGTAAGCCCTCGGGCCTGTCCGCCGTCTCGATCACGCTCTACGACCCAGACGCCGCTCGCGACGCGGTCCATTCCAACGGCCATCAGAACGGTCACGGCAACGGTCACGGCAACGGGACTTCCAACGGCCGCTCGAACGGTCACCAAACGCCGCCATCCAAGCGTCCCGGCGAGATCACCGTCACCCGCAAGCTGTTCCGTTCCGGCGAGAGCCAGTACCTGATCAACGGCAAGACCTGCCGCCTGCGCGACATCCAGGACTTGTTCATGGGCACCGGCCTTGGGCCCAATCACTACGCCATCATCGAGCAGGGCCGCATCGGCCAGGTGCTCAGCTCGAAGCCGCTCGATCGCCGAGCGATTATCGAGGAAGCGGCCGGCGTCACCAAGTTCAAGTCCCGCAAGCGCCTCGCCGAGCTCAAGCTCGAGAGCGCCAAGCAGAATCTCAACCGCGTCAACGACATCCTGCAAGAGGTCATTCGGCAGGTGAACTCGCTCAAGAGGCAGGCCGCCAAGGCCCGCCGCTACGAAGAGCTCAAGATCCAGCTCGACTCCGCTCTCACCGCCATGCTCGCCAGCCGCCACCGGCGGATGGCGGGCGAGATCGAGAAGGGCGAAGCGGAGCTGCGCACCGCTGACGCCGCTCTCAACGAGCAGTTCGAGCGCGCCTCCGCCCTCGAGCACGAGATCGAACAGAAGCGCGCGCAGGAAAAGAACTGGGAGGGGCGGCTCGAGTCCGGCCGCACGCGCCTCTCCGAGCTTACCGTCGAGACCGAGCGCATGCGCTCGCGCATCGAGCAGCAACAGCGCACCGCGCAAGAAAACGAAATACGCGAAAGACACGCCGCCGCGGAAATCGCCGCTTTGGTCGAGCGCCTCTCGCAACTCGAGCAAGAGTTGGTCAACGAGCAGCAGGCGGTGGAAGAGGTCAGCCGCCAGAGTGAAGAAATCCGCGTCAAGCTCGCCGAGCGCGGCGAAGTCGTCGGCGCCCGCCGCCGCGAGATCGCCGAGGTCGAGCATGAGCAGGAAGCGGCACGCAAGCGCGTGATCACGTTGCTCGGGGCGGCTTCGAGCCTGCGCAACCAAGTCGCCAAGATCGAAGAATTTCTTGCCGGCAACGAGCGCCAAGCCAACCGCGCTCGCGACGAAGCCCAGCAGGCGCGCGAAGAGCTGGAACAGGTCGAAGCAGGCCGCAAGACCGCCGAGGGAGAGATCTCGCGTCGCCGTCAAGAGTTGACCGTGCTCGTCGCCTCGGCCAAGGAAGTCGACGAAGCCGTCGCGCGCCTCGAGGCCGAACTGCGCGAGCGCCGCAGCGCCTCCGAGCAGCTACAGAACGAGCTGTCGAAGTTCCGCGCCCGCCGCGATTCGCTCGAAGAGATTCTTTCGCATCACGCCTACACCACCGAGTCGGTCAAGAACCTGTTCGGTGCGATCGAGCGGAATCCGGTTGCGGAGTTCAAGCCCATGGGTGTGCTGGCCGACTTCGTCGAAGTCGACCGCGAGCATGAGCGCGCCGCTGAGGAGTTCCTGCGCGAGGAGCTCGAGTTCATCCTGGTCAAGGACTGGTCCGAGGCTGGCCGCGGCGTCGAGTTGTTGCGCAACGACCTCGACGGCCATGCCACCTTCTTGGTCCATCCCGAAAAGCCGATCGCGGGTGAAGAGCCCGCGCTTGGCCCGGAAACCGGCGTCACCGGACGCCTCGCCGACTACGTCCGCCTGACCAACGGCCTCTCGGCCTCAGCCTCGACTCTGCTGCCCAAGCTGCGTAGTTGCTATCTGGTCGAAGACGAGAGCGCCGCGCGGCGCCTGTCGGTACGCTACCCCGACCTCTACTTCCTGTTGCCGAACGGCTCCTGCTACCGCGGCCATACGATGAGCGGCGGCCGCAAGCGCAGCGCGGGCCCGCTGGCCCTCAAACGCGAGCTGCGCGAGATCAAGCCCAAGCTGGCGGCGGTAGAGACTTCATTCGCCCAAAACCGCGACGCCGCCGCCCAAGCCGAGGAGCGCATCGCAGCGCGCAAGGCCGAACGAGAAGATCTGCGCGGCCGCATCCAGCAGCTCGAGAAAGCCGTGCTCGCCGGCGAGCATCAACTCGACCAGGTCCGCCACGAGGCCGAGCGCGCCGAGCGCCGCGCCAAGCTGGCGACCGAAGAGGGCGAACGCCTCGCGCTCGAGGCCGAAAAGGCCGTCGAAGAACGCCTGCAGCGCCAAAGCCAGATTGAGCAGCACGACCGTGACCGCGAGGCCGCCGAAGTCGCCGTCGAACAGCTCAAACAGCGCCTCGACGCCGGCCAGGAGGAGCTGCGCAAACTTGCCGAGGAGCAAACGAGTCTGCGCACCGAAGCGGCCACGCTCGACGAGCGCCGCCGCTCCGCCGTCGCCGCGTTGTCGCGCGTGCGTCATCAGATCGATGAGCAGGGCGAGCGTAGGGAGCGCGTCGAGCAGCAGACCAACCAGTGGGCCGAAGAACGCGTCCGGCTGCTCGCCGAAAACGAGGAGCTACGCGCTCGCGTCGTCGAGCTCGAGAAGGAGCGGGCGGAACTGGCCGACCAGGTCGCCGCTCTCGCCAAACAACTGGACGAATCCCGTACTCGCACCGTCGAGCTCGAAGATGAGGGTCGCGCCCTGCGAATGGCTGTCGAAGAAGCGCGCCAGCGTCGCAGCCGCATCGAAGTCGACCTGGTTCAAAAGCGCTCCGACTATCGCCACCTTGCGGAGATGTGCGAGCGCGAGCTCAAGAAAGCCCTCAGCGAAGTCGCCGCCTCGGTCGAAGGCGAGCTTTCCGACGAAGAAGTCGCGACCGCCGAGGAAACCTATCAGGACCTAAAGGACAAGATCGAGCGTCTAGGGCCGGTCAACGTCCTCGCACTCGAGGAATACAAGGAAGCCGAACAGCGGCAGGAGTTTCTCGAGACGCAACAGAACGACCTGCTCGAGTCCATTCGCGACACGCAGCAGGCGATTCACGAGATCGACACCGCCTCGCGCAAACAGTTCAAGGAAGCCTTCGACGCCATCAACGAGAACTTCCAGAAAACGTTCCAAACGCTGTTCGGCGGCGGCATCGGCGAGATGCGACTCACCGACGAAGACAACGTCGGCGAATCGGGCATCGACATCGTCGCCTCGCCTCCCGGCAAGCGGCTGCAAAGCGTCGCCTTGCTCTCCGGCGGCGAAAAATCTCTGACCGCTCTCGCTCTGCTCGTGGCGACATTCCAATACCACCCGAGCCCGTTCTGCGTGCTCGACGAAGTCGACGCCGCCCTCGACGAGCCCAACATCATGCGCTTCAAGCGCCTGCTCGAAAGCATGGCCGACCAGACGCAGTTCGTCGTCATCACGCACTCGAAGACGACCATGTCGGCCGCCGGCACGCTCTACGGCGTGACGATGCAAGAGGCGGGCGTCTCGAAGCTCGTCTCGGTGCGCATGGGCGACCACCAGCGCTCGCCTTCCAGCGAACGCCGCGCCGAGCAAACCGCGCTGGTCGGCGCTTAGGCGGTTTCAGGCGCTCTCGCCTGTAACGCGCCGTGAAGGCGGCGTAGAAGAAGTAGAAGAACTGGTCTTTAGGGAGTCTCTTGCGGCGTTTCTTCGATCTCCGAAGTCCGTTCGCGGATGTCATAAACCCGCAGGATGATCTTCTGTCGCTGATCGAGCTTGTCTTTCGAGATCTCGAACCGCGCCGCCACTAGGCCCCGCAGCGGCTCGCCTGGCTCGAGCTCGGTGCGCGGCAACAGCGGCTCGTCCTTCATGCCGCCCAAGACCGGGAAGTACTCGAACAGGCTCTTGAGGTCCGGCACTTGCACCAGCATGCCGACGTGCCGGTTGCCGTCGCCGTCGACCACCTCGAGCTCGCGCTTGTGAATGATGAGCGCATTCTCGGCGCTGTTCGCGCCTGAAAAATTCACGAACGCGACCGAAGCGTTCTGCTCGACGCCGATCGTCCGCACCTCGGTGATCTTGCCCGTGAGGGTCGGCTTGGCCCCGCGGTTATAAAACAGAATCGCCCCGGCGACGATGCAGGCGCCGATCAGTCCCGCCACGGCGATGATCTTCAGCCGATCACTCATGTACCAGATTGTACGGCTCGCCCGCGCTCCGCGTTGCGGCCGAGTCGGGGTGAGCGCATCAACGGATCGACTGGACGCGCCCTCACGGGGCGCGACTGCGTGGGGGGCGCTGCTAAAGAGCCTACCGCGCTCCCGGGCCTAGGAGGACCTTGCCGGGACGGCCTGCGGTCATCGCGCCGTCGTCCAGGACGATCGCGCCGTTCACGATCACGAATGACACGCCTGCCGCGTAATGATGCGGGTCGCCGAACTCCGACTTGTCAGCGATCGTCTCCGCATCGAACACCACGATATCGGCCTTCATGCCGGGTCGCAGCAAGCCGCGGTCGAACACGCCGATACGCCCCGCCGGCAGCGACGTCATCTTGCGCACCGCATCCTCGATCCGCAGCAGTCCCTTCTCGCGAACGTACGTCCCCAGCACGCGCGGGAACGTCCCATAGTTGCGCGGATGCGGCACGCCCACGCCGAAGGGCACGACTCCGCCGTCCGAGGCGATCATCGTCCCCGGATAGGCCATCACATTCTCGACGTCGCCTTCGTCCATCGCGTGATAGATCGAGTTGCAGCCGCCTTTCTCCTGAATTTCGAGCACCGTCTCGGCGGCGTTCGCGAACGTCACTTCGCGTCCGGCCTCGCGCGTCGCATCGGCGAGCGTCTTGCCGTTCAAACTCTCGTCGAATTCACAAACCGCGAGTTGCACGTTCCTCGCATCGCCACCGCCGCGGTCGAACTCGATGTTCTCCGCCACGGCGTCGCGCGCCTTCGCCCGCGTTTGAGGATCGCGCAGCCGCTCGAGCATCTTCTCGCGCCCGCCTTCCTGCGCCCATTTGGGCAACAGCGCGGCCGAGCCAGTGTGCGAGGCCGTGTAGGGATACTGGTCGAGCGAGACATCGACGCCTCGTCGCCGCGCTTCCTCGATCAGCCGCAGCGACTCCTTCGTCGAGCCCCAATTGCGCTTGCCCATCGCCTTGTGGTGCGTCGACTGCGTGGGGATGCCGCCCTCCTCGCCGATGCGAATCGTCTCGTTCACGCTGTCGAGCAAGCCCGTCGCCTCGTCGCGCATATGAGAAATGTGCATGCCGCCGTACTCGGCGACGACCTTGGCCAACTCGACCGCTTCCTCGGTCGGCGCAAATGCCCCGGGCAGGTAGAAGAACCCGGTGCTCAGCCCCAGCGCCCCTTGTTCCATGCCTTGACGCACGAGCTGCCGCATCCGCTCCATCTCTTCAGGAGTCGCCTTGCGGTCGACCATGCCGATCACCTCGCGGCGCACGCTGCCGTGGCCGAGAAACGAGCCGTAGTTCAGCGCGACGTGAGTCGCTTCGACCTTGTCGAAGAAGTCCTTCAGCGGCAGCGGAGAGCCGCCGTCGTTGCCCTCGATGATCGTCGTCACGCCCTGCCGAATGAAGTTTTCGGCGTCGGGATGGTCAAGCAAGGCGCCGTTGCTGTGGTTGTGAACGTCGACGAACCCCGGCGCGACCGTTTTATCCCGCGCATCGATCATGCGCTTCGCGGTCGCCCCTTTCAGAAATCCCATCGCCGCGATCGCGTCGCCGTTGACGGCGATGCTGCCGCGATACCAAGGATTCCCGGCGCCGTCGACGATCCGCGCATTGCGAATCAGCAAGTCGTAGTTCTGCGCCGGGAGGACCGCGGCGACCAGCAGCAGCAAGAGAAATCGCATGCGGCCAGCATACAGTGGTTACAGGCGCTTGGCCTGTAACACGCCGCGGCGTCAGGTCAGTCAAATCCGAACGAACACCGCCGGAGGCCGCTTTCTCAAAAACAGCACCGCGATCCCAAAACTGATCACCAGCTCGAACCCGATCACCACAAACACCACCGCGTTCCTTTGATTGGTGAACTGATCGCGCCCGGCCTGTTGCGCCGTCTCGAGCTCGCTAATCAACACGGGATCGGCCAGCTCGCCCAGGTTCGCCGGCGTCAGCACCCGCGAGGGCCGGATCTTGCGCTGGTCGATTCGCGCGAGCTGCTCCTTGCGGAAGTCGAACACCCGCCGCGCGATGCCTTCGATCGTTTCGTATCCGGCCGGCGCGCCGATCAGCGGCTTCCGCGTGCTCGCCTGGCGATGGTACATGCGTGACGCGGTCGCGAGCCGGATGTAGTTGATGATCGCCGGCAAGTTCGCCTCGAGTTCGAACGTCGGCTGCCCCTTGACGGCGCTATACACCAAGCGGTGATCGTCGGAGTGCACGTATCGCCGCGGCAGCGGATAGGTCGCCGAAACGATGAAGTCGACCTTCGCCAGATCTTCCAGCGAATCGCCCGCCAGCCCGAACAGGCTAGCGCCGCCGTAGTGCTCTTCGAGATCGGCGGCCTCGGCGACGCGCGCGCGGAACGCCGCCAGCAGCGGGCTCACCGGCGCCACGGCGGGGGCGGCATGCAACAGGGGCGTCAAGCAAGCGATGAGAATCAACCGTCGCATTGGGACCAGGTACGCGCGTTCTGACAATCTGACGGGCGGCGTTGCTACTCTACCAATCGACGGCTCGCCGCCGTAGCTGCCATCCTCTCACGACAATACGTCAGCCTGTGCCGCTTCGTTCCCTCATCATATCCGCCGCCGTTCTGTGCCTGGCCTGCGGGCGGCCTCCGGATCCCGGCCCGCCTCCGAAGGACGAATATCCTCGGCCCGATTTCGCGCGAAGCGAGTGGCTCAATCTCAACGGTGTCTGGGAGTTTCAGTTCGATCCGGATGACAAAGGCGTCGAAGACTCTTGGTTTGACGGCGAGGATCTCGACGACGAAATTCATGTCCCGTATCCGTGGGAGAGCGAGTTGTCCGGAGTCCAACAGGAGGGCCAGTCGATCGGCTGGTACCGCCGCCGCTTCACGCCGCCCGCCGACTGGTCGGGCCAGCGTATCCGGCTGCGCTTCGGGGCGGTCGATTGGGCCGCCCGCGTTTGGATCGATGGGGCTGAAGTCGGCTCACACGAAGGCGGCTATAGCCCGTTCGAGCTCGACATCACCGATCAAGTCGAGCCCGGCGAAGAGGCGGAAGTCGTCGTGCGCGCCTTCGACCCTCCTGACCGCGATTTGCCGCGCGGCAAGCAGGTCGAGCGCTGGTACACCTATTCGAGCGGCATCTGGCAGACCGTGTGGCTCGAAGCCCGACCCGCGGTGCATCTCGCCGACATGGCCCTCACCCCGACTCGAGACGCCGGCGGCTGGTCGCTCGAGGCCCGCCTCGATATCGCCGGCCCCGACGGCCCAGCCCATGTCGAGCTGGCGTCCGACGAGCCCGGCGTGACACCCTATGCCGGCGATGTCACGGTGGCTGCGGGCAGTGCCGAGCTGACGGCAAGGCTCGCGATCGAGCGCGGCAAGCCGTGGAGCCCGGCCGCGCCGTTTCTCTATCCGTTGACGATCCGTGTGACCGGCGCCGACGGCGCGACCGACGAAGTCGCCTCGTACTTTGGCCTGCGCACCATCGAACGCGCCAAGCTCCCCGGCGACGACTACGAATCGATTCTGCTCAACGGCAAGCCGGTTTACCTTGCAGGCGCTCTCGATCAATCGTTCAACCCGAAGGGTCTCTATACCGCGCCCGACGACGACTTCATGAAGCGCGACATGGAGCTGGCCAAGCAGCTCGGCTTCAACTTCCTGCGCATTCACATCAAGGCCGATGAGCCCCGCCGACTCTACTGGGCCGACCGTCTCGGCATCCTACTGATGGAAGACGCGCCCAGCGCCGAAGATCTCTCGAGCCGCGGCCAGCAAGCCTGGGAGGCGACGATGCGCTCGATGATCGATCGCGACCGCAATCATCCCGCCATCATCGCCTGGTGCTTGTTCAACGAGAGCTGGGGCCTCGGGGTCGGCGAAGATTACAAGCAGCAGTTCAAGCAGACCCCCGCCACGCAGCAATGGGTCTATCGCATGTGGGAAGCGGCGAAGGCGCTCGACCCGACCCGCCTGATCGACGACAACTCGGTGATCTCCGGCGCTCACGTGCGCACCGATCTCAACTCTTGGCACTTCTACATGGAAGACCCCGCGCGCGCCCGCGAGCATGTCGCTGAAGTGGTCAAGAACACCCAGGCGGGCTCGGAGTTCAACTACATGCCCGGCTTCCGTCAAGACTCGGCGCCGCTGATCAACGCCGAGTACGGCGCCGTCGGCGCGCGGCAAGGAGACCGCGACATCTCATGGGGATTCCGCGACCTCACGACATTGTTGCGCGGCTACGAGAAGATCCAAGGCTACGTCTACACCGAGCTTTATGACGTCGAGTTCGAGCGCAACGGCATGCTCAACTACGACCGCTCGCCCAAGGAGCTCGGCTACGACGCCTTCGTGCCCGACATGACCGTCGCCGACCTGCAGGGCGCGGACTTCGTCGGCTACGACGGGCCGCCGCTGATCAACGCCAAACCGGGCGACAAGGTCGCGATCCGGCCCTTCGTCAGTCACTTCTCCGACCGTTCCGAAGCGCCGCTGCTGCAAGCGCGCCTGACCGGCGTCAACGATCTCGGCGGCACGATCGAATTCTATTCGCGTCCCCGCGAAGCCGACTGGAAGCAGTACAAGGTCGTTCGCCAGCCGCCGATCGTGATGGAGGTTCCGAACATCCGCAATTACGTCGGCGCCGTCGGCCTGGAGCTGGTCAACTCCGCCGGGCTGCGCCTGGCGGCGAACTTCGTCAACATCGTCGTCCGCGACGAAGCCCAATCGCCGCGTCAAGAGCGTATCGGCGGCCGGCGCTGGATCCTTCGCGCCGCTCCCGACGATCCGGCCGATTCGAGTTGGACGAAGGAAGCCATCCCCGGCAAATTGTGGGGATTCGGCAAGGGCTACGTCGAATACGAGCTCACGGCGCCCGCCGGTCTCGCGGGCGTCGGGGTCGAATCGATCGAAGTGCTCGCGGAGCTCGCCTCCAAAGCCGATACCGAGCGGCTGGCTTGGCCCGAGACGCGCAACGATCTCGACTACCCCCAGACCGACGAGCACAAGTTCCCCGCCAAAGTGAAGATCTCGCTCAACGGCAAGGAGCTCGGTCAAGTCGAGCTGCCCGACGATCCGGCCGACTCGCGCGGCGTACTCTCGCACGCGGCCGGCGTCCACCGGGGCAGCTACGGCTATCTGGTCAAGCTCGAGCTGAAGCCGGACGATGCACTTGTTCAGGCGCTCGACCAAAGCGGCAAGCTGCGCCTGCGCATCGAGTCCTTGGAAGGCGGCCTGTCGGTCTACGGCGAAAAGATGGGCCGCTATCCGATCGACCCGACAGTGACCATCGTCACGCGCGATAGTTTGCCGGAGTAAAGCGCCGCAGCCGCAGGCTGTTGGTGACGACCGAGACGCTCGACAGCGCCATCGCCGCCGAGGCGATCACAGGCGAAAGCAGCCAGCCGGTCCAGGGATAAAGCACGCCCGCCGCGATCGGGATGCCGATGGTGTTATAGGCGAAGGCCCAGAACAGGTTCTGCTTGATGATGCGCAGCGCTTGGCGGCCTAGCGCGAGGGCGTCGGGCACGGCGTCGAGGCGTTCGCCCATCAAAATGACGTCGGCGGTTTCGATGGCGACGTCGGTTCCGGCGCCTACCGCCATGCCCAGATCCGCTTGCGCGAGCGCCGGTGCGTCGTTGATGCCGTCGCCCGCCATCGCAACCTTGCGGCCGGACTGCTGCAAGCGCTCGATCTCGGCTGATTTGGCTTCGGGGCGCACGCCGCCGATCGCCTTCGTAATGGCGAGCTGCTTGGCGACGGCCGCGACGGTTTCGGGCCGGTCGCCGCTCAGCAGCGCGGTCTCGATGCCCATTTGGGCCAGGCGCGCCACGGCTTCGGCCGACCCGGGACGCGGCTCGTCGCGTAGAGCAAACAATCCCGTGAGCTTGCCGTCGGCTGCCGCGGCGATCACGGTCATGCCTTCTTTCGCGAATCGCTCCAAGTCGGCGCCGGCGGCTGCAATGTCGACGCCTTCGGTTTCGAGCAGCTCGGGCTTGCCGAGCAGCCATGTCTTGCCAGCGGCGACTCCACGCACGCCCGAGCCGGTGAGCGACTGGAAGCGGCTGGCTTCGTTCGCCGTTCCGCCCGCGCGCTCGACAATCGCCGCGGCCAGCGGGTGCTCCGACTGGACTTCAACCGCCGCGGCGCCCGCGAGCAATTCTTGCTCGCTGAGATCCCCATAGTTTTGCAGCCCGACCACCTTCGGTTGTCCGGCGGTGAGGGTGCCGGTCTTGTCAAAGACGACCAGGTCGATGCGGGCGGCTTGTTCGAGCGCCGTCCCGTTGCGGAACAGCACGCCTAGCTCCGCCCCCCGGCCGACGCCCGCGATCACGGCCGTCGGCGTCGCCAAGCCCATGGCGCAGGGGCAGGCGATGATCAGCACGGCAACCGAGTTGACCAGCGCCAGCCGCAGGCGATCGTCTGCAGGCGAGAGCCAGAACCATGCGATGAAGGTGATTGCGGCGATCACGAGAACCGTCGGCGTGAAGTAACCCGCGATGACGTCGGCCAGGCGAGCGATCGGCGCCTTGCTCGCTTGCGCCTTGCGCACCAACTCGACCATGCGCGCCATCGCCGTCTCCGAGCCGACTTTTTCGGCCCTGAATCTAAACGCTCCCGTACGATTGATCGAGCCGCCGAACACGCGGTCGCCCGGATCCTTCTCGACCGGGATGCTCTCGCCGGTCAGCGCCGACTCGTCGACGGTCGATTCGCCCTCCAGCAGCACGCCGTCGACGGGAATCCGCTCGCCCGGGCCTGACGCGAATCTCGTCGCCGACTGTGACCTCGGCCACGGACACTTCGCGCTCTTCGCCGTCGCGAATCACACGCGCGCGCTGCGGCTGCAGCTCGACCAGCTTGCGGATCGCCGAGGAGGTGCGCCCGCGGGCTCGCGATTCGAGCAGCCGTCCCAGCAAGATGAAGACGATGATGGCGGCGGCGGTCTCGTAGTAGACCGGCGCGTGCGTCGCCCCGGGAGGGGCTGCGATTTGCGGTGCGATAGTCGCGATCAGCGAGTACGAGAACGCCGCGCCCGTGCCGACCGCGATCAGCGTGTTCATGTCGAACGAGGCGTGCCGCAGCGCTTTGACCGCGTGTAGATAGAAGGGCCCGCCGCCATAGAGCACCACCGGCAGTGCCAGCAGCAATTCCACCCACTCGACGCCCGGGAACGCGATCGAGCCGTGCGACATGGCGATCGCGAGCAGCGGAATCGTGAACAAGACCGAAACGACTAAACGGCGCTTGAGCGCGCTCTGTTCGGCTTGCTGCCGCTCGAAGACATCGGGCTCGTCAGCCGTCTTTTCGTGGGCGTGATAGCCGGCGTCCTCGATCGCGGCGATGATCGCCGCCGGGCCGGTCTTCGATGAGTCGTAGCGGACGGTGGCCGCCTCGGCGGGCAGGCTGACCTCCGCCGAGGCCACGCCTTGGACGCCGCCGACGCGCCGCTCGATCGTGCGCACGCAGGCGGCGCAGGTCATGCCCTCGACCGCAAGGTCGAGCGTCGCCGCGCCGTTCGACTGCGGTCGTAGGTCGTCTTCGGAGTCCTCTTCGCCGCTTTCTTCCTCGGCTGCGACCCCTTCCGCGCCGTAACCCGCTTCCTCGACGGCCTTTGCCAGCACCGCGACGCTGACGTCTCCGCCCGCGGTCACGTGCGCGCTCCCCGATTCCAGGTCGACGCGGGCGCTTTCGACGCCCGGCACGGACGTCAGGCTCCTTTCGACCGTCCGGACGCAGTGACCGCAGCTCATGCCGCTGACTTTTAGATCGATCTCGCGGTTAGCGGTTTTCATTGTTTCCTCCGGCCTTGTTCTTCTCGAGGGGCGAGACTTTCGATCAGCCCGCAAACGTGCCCCTTAGCCTCGCCCTTGGAGTCCCACGCTTCGACCGTTTCACGCAGTTCGCCGCGGTAGCGTTCGAGCTCGGCGATTTTGTCTTCGAGGGCTGCGAGCTTCTCCTGCGCCATGCGGCGTACGTCGGCGCAAGGCCGCTTGCCATGCGCCGCCTCGTCGATGATGCGGGCGATCTCGTCGAGGGAGAACCCGACCGATTGCGCCTTTTTGATGAAGCTGAGCCGCTCGAAGACGCTTTCCGGGTCGTAAAGCCGGTAGCCCGCCTCGGTGCGCGCATTAGGCTCGATCAGCTTGCGCGTCTCGTAAAACCGCAACGCCTCGATTCCAACGCCCGACCGGCGGGCGACTTCTCCAATCTTGAGCACGCCCTTAGTATATAGTCTGTAGTCAACTACAGAGTCAAATCCGAGTCGGCGGGCCAGGAATTGAGCGCGTTTAAACCTTGCCTAGAACGTCTTCGACGTGGCCTTTCACTTTGACCTTCTCATAGACGTCGGCGATCTTGCCCTTTTCGTCGATGACGAAGGTCGAACGCACGATGCCCATGTACTTCCTGCCGTACATCGACTTCTCCTGCCAGACGCCGTAGGCTTCGGCGATCGCGTGGTCTTCGTCGGCCAGCAGCGGGAAGGGCAGGTCGAACTTGTCCTTGAACTTGTCGTGAGACTTGACGCTGTCGGGGCTGACGCCCAGCAGGACGACGCCCTTCTTCTCGAGCGCCGCGTGGTTGTTTCGGAAGTCGCAGGCTTCGGTCGTGCAGCCGGGCGTGTTGTCCTTGGGATAAAAGTAGAGCACGACCTTGTTTCCCTTGAAGTCCTTGAGCTTGACGGTCTTGCCGCCGTCGGTCTGCGCGGTGAAGTCGGGAGCCTTGTCGCCTACCTCGAGCATCGTGCTTTTTTCCAACCTCCAGCCCTCCAGACTACAAAACGGCTCCAGGCGGCGCCTCGCCGCCCGCTACTCCGATCGCCTGCTAATCTAATCGATCGATATGCGCCGCCTAGTCTGCCTCGCCCTTCTCCTCTCGCTCCCCATCGTCGTCAACGCCTACGAGCCGAGCCCTGACAACCTCAAGGCCCGCGAGTGGTTCCAGGACGCCAAGTTCGGATTGTTCGTCCACTGGGGGACCTATTCCGTGCTCGGCAAGGGCGAATGGGTGATGCAAACCGATCGCATGACGATCAACGAATACGAGCGCGTGCCTACGCTGTTCAATCCGGTGAAGTTCGACGCCAAGCAGTGGGTGTCGACGGTCAAAGCCGCCGGGATGAAGTACATCACGATCACCAGCAAACACCACGACGGCTTCGGCATGTGGGACTCGAAGCAGACCGACTGGGACATCGTCGACCGCACGCCTTACGGCAAGGACGTCCTCAAGCAGCTCGCCGACGAGTGCCATCGGCAGGGCATCAAGCTGTTCTTCTACTACTCGCAGCTTGACTGGCATCATCCGGACTACTTCCCGCGCGGGCGCACCGGCTACCACTCCGAGCGCAAGGAAGAAGGCGACTTCAACAAATATCTGGACTACATGGACGCCCAGCTCACCGAGCTGCTGACCAACTACGGGCCGATCGCCGGCATCTGGTTCGACGGCATGTGGGACAAGAAGGACGCCCCCTGGCGCCTGCAGCGCACCTACGACCTGATCCACAAGCTGCAGCCGGCGGCGATGGTCGGCTCCAACCATCACGTGACGCCTTTTCCGGGCGAAGACTTTCAAATGTTCGAGAAAGACCTGCCGGGGCAGAACTCGGCCGGCTTCAACGAGGCGGGCGTCTCGGCGCTGCCGCTCGAGTCGGCCAACACGATGAACAACTCGTGGGGCTACAACGCCAGCGACTCGCGCTACAAGAGCTTCGAACAACTGATCACGTTCCTGGTGCGCGCCGCCGGAGCGAACGCCAATCTGCTGCTCAACGTCGGTCCTAAACCCGACGGCACGATCCAGCCGCAGTTCGTCGAGCGCCTCAAGCAGATGGGCGACTGGCTAGACGAGAACGGCGAGTCGATCTACGGCACGCGCGGCGGCCCTGTCCCGCCGCACAATTGGGGCGTGACGACTCACAAGGGCGGCACGGTCTATCTGCACGCGCTCGATCCGGAAGACGAAGTGATCGTGGTGCCGGAGTTCGGCAAGGAAGTCGCTTCCGCCAAGCTGCTGCACGGCGGCAAGGCCGTCAAGTTCGAGAAGGCGGATTTCGGCACCGTGGTCCACCTGCCCAAGGACGTGCAAGATCCGCTCGACACCATCGTCGTGCTCGAGACGCGCTAGGGGCAAGGCTAAGGCCGCCCGTTTGGCGGGCGATCGAGCCGCTCTCCCACGTCGGCGCGCTCGCAACGGCTGAGCTGCGAAATGTCGACGCTGACTCGGCCGCCGACCGGCTCCCGGTACATGTCGCCGAAGCGCGCGCCCCAAACGACCTGGCTCTCGTCGTAGGACGTGCGGGTTTGGATCGTCTCGAGAAACGTTTCGTCGAGCCCTTTGAGCAAGACCAGAAACTCCGGCCGGTCGGCGCGGAATGCCGCTTCGTCGTATCCCCACAGAGGGCTCGCCTCGTCGATCGGGTGGACCACGACCCAGTGCAGCGGGAAGAACATGATTCGCGACCGCTCGAGATTGAGCGGATGGAAGCGCCGCCCGCTCGCCGAGCTCGGATCGAGCTTGCTCATCACGATCGAGGCTTCAACGTCAAGGAGCTGGCTCTTGCGCGGGTTCACCAGACGGAACATGAAGGCCGCGCCGCCTCCGTAGGGAGCGATGAGCGCCGTCTCGCTGAACATCACGTTAGCGTTGGGCCGCGAGAAGCGTGCGAACAGCAGGCCGGTCGCCAGCGCCACGCCGAACATCCCAGCCATGGCTTCGACGGTGACAATGACATTCGCCGCGGTCGATTGGGGATAGAGGGCGCCGTAGCCGATAGTCGAAAACGTGTGGACGCTGAAGAAGAAGCACTCGGCGAGGCGCTCGCCGGCGGTCTGCGCCCGAACGCCCTCGATCGCGTCTCGCCCGGCGAAGAAATAGGCTGCGCCGAACAGCAAGTTGACCGACAGGTAGGCCGCGACGACGACGGCGTAAAACCATGACCAGGGCACGGTGACGAGCGAGTGATACAGGTGCAACGAGTAGCGCCAAGGCAGCCCCCGTCGCTCGATATTGAACGTGCCGTCGCGATTCAGCAGGCGTTCGCGCGATGCGCGGACGGCTTGCTTTCCGATTCCGAGGTCGTCGGCGTCGGGGGCTTTGGTTTCGAGAACGTCGTCGGCCATGCGGACATCGTAGCGCCGGGGCGGCCGGTCACGATTCGGTAGAACCGAGTAGACGGGCCCCACATGCCTCCAAGTACGCCGCCGTCCCATCAAAGCATCCCGGCTCCCGCGTTGGGTCCGAAGGGTCCCCACTGGGAACTTAGATGATGGAGGATCCACGAAGCTCGCGTTAGCAGCACTCTGTAGCTGTTCTTTCGATACGCGCGGCCATCTGAGTTCCTGATCTCTTGCCAATGGGCCCCATTGAAGCGTCGATAGCGCCAAACGCGAGGCGGGGTGGCCGAGAGCATAACGACTCTCCAGCAAACGCCGACATAGTCAAGTTCCAGACCTTGGCATGTAAAGTGGTTGGCCGGCACTTCCAGAGCGCATGAGAGCGGATATCTCCGAAGGGCTGTAGGTACCAGTGGGTGATGTCAGACAAATCTCGCGACATGAGTCCGGGCGGTATCCCTTCAGCTCGTAAACGCTTAGCGCCGGAGCTCGCTACGAGGCCCGCTCGAGGCCGTCCGCGGAGATGAGGGCGCAGCCATGCTCTCGACGAAGAAAGATCGCGTGAAAGCCGTATCGGGAAATCGTCTGTGGATGCTGCAATCTTCCGAGCCAACGTCGCGTTCCCGCCAAGGACAGCTTCGACCCAGTCGCTGAGAGTGGGGCAGCGGTATGACCTGACCGAAACGTGCAAATGCAGGTCATGATTCCACGACACTGCCAGACGTTCGCCCGCCTGCGGGGAGGTTAGCCACGCCTCGCTTATGCCTGGAGAGTATGATGCGGCATGGACCCGCCAAGGCCGCCTGATGGGTACGGCGTTCCAAGCGCGAAGCGCGTTTCCCCATTCGATCAGCCCCCGCTCTCCCCGGTTAATCTCTTGGCCCGTATCGCGCGCTGATGGAGGAGCTTACCTCGAAAATCGACACTGGCGGTCGCAAGTTCACGAGAGACGAGATGAATGAGTGGTGAGGCGTTTCTCGATTCGAACATTTTGATCTATACCTTCGACAATGACCATCTCGAGAAGCGGCGGATCGCTCGACTCGGCCCTCAACAGTTGGTCGAGGCTTCGCTTATCGGAATGGGTCAGGAGTGATCAGCTATCAGGTCGCCCAGGGAGGGTGCTATCAATGATTCATGACGCGGAGAGGTGACGCCAGCTGTCTCGGTTAGCTTTTGCGTGGGCCAAACCGCGGAATTCGATGGACCTGCAGGATGCGATCCGCTATCTGGAGCGACACTACGGGCCGCTTTGGCGCGTGCAGCCGAGTGGAAATCTCGCAAGTCGAGGCCGTAGTCTTCGGTCTGTGCGACAGCGCTCGAATCAAATGTCGTACTGAAACACTTGAATTCGATCACTACGATCGTTTGACCTGCCAATACAACGGCATCCAGGCGCCGTTGTAGTCGCAAGAGAGGATATTCCAGAAGAACGCCCCAGTCCAGAACCCGCCGATCTGATTCGGTCAGGCTGCTGAAGCTGCGGGCCCGCTACCAGCTTTCGCTTTGCGATTCTCTGATCGTGGCGGCTGCTCTCTCAGCCGGTTGTTCTCGGTTGCTCAGCGAGGATCTGCACAATGGGCTTCGGATCGAGGGGCTCACGATAGAAAACCCGTTCTCTGCGGCTTGAAGGCGACTTGAAGCGTCGGGGCCGGATTGGGTTGACGATGTTGGAGATGAAACGAGTTCTGATACCAGTTTTGATCGCGTTGGGAGTTGCGACTTGCGGGAGCTCGGGCCAAACCACCGCGCAGAGCGGCGCCGCGGCCGAGGCCGAATTGGCGCAATGGCGCGAGCGCATCAGCGCCGGCGATCGCGAGATCGTGGCGTTGCTCAATCGCCGCGCGGAATACGTGCGGAAGCTGGCGCCCTTGAAGCAGCGACTTGGCATGGAAGTGCGCGACCCGGGTCGTGAGGACATGGTGCTGCGCAACATCCGCGAAGCCAACAAGGGCCCGCTCTCCGATGCGGCGCTCGAGGACGTCTATCAGGCGATCATGGCGGCGATGCGCGATCTTCAGGCGCGGGATTGATCCGCCGTTTGGGCTCGGTGGTAGACTCGCTGGTTGCTATGCATCGAATCTTGCTGACGCTAGCCCTGCTATCCGCGGCGCCCTGCTTCGCGCAGCGTGGGGACTTCGACAATCTGCTCGGAGACAACCTCGACCAGTGGGAGGTTTTCGGGGACGGCGTCTGGCATCTGCGGTCGGACGGCGTGCTGACCGCGCATCGTCTGCCTGACAAGGAGTTGCTCTTCGCCGGCGGCGACACCTTGACCAAGAAGCAATATCACGAGTGGGAGACGATGCAATCCTGGCTCTACACCAAGAAGGACTACGGCGCGTTCGATCTGCACCTCGAGTATTGGGTGCGCACGCCGGGCAACTCGGGCGTCGCGATTCGCGATCCATCGCGCGGCAAGTATGGCATGACGCACCCGCCGGATTTCACCAAAACGCCTTCGCACACGGCCTATGAGATCCAGATCAACAGCAAGTGGCCCGACCCGTGGCCGACCGGATCGATCTACGGCTTGGCGAAGGCCAAGGAAGGCGCGCAGATCGACGGTGAGTGGAACAGCTTGAACATCGAGTCGCGCAAAGACATGATCCGGGTTTACGTCAACAGCCAGCTTGTAGCCGAGCACCCGGGCGATCCCGGACGCCCGACGAAGGGTCCGATCGGCCTGCAGCTTCACGACCAGGGCAGCGTCGTGATGTTCCGCAATATCTGGATTCTCGAGCGATGAGACGCCAAGGACGAGTCCGCCGACCCGCCCTTCGCGTTGTTGTCATCCACCGCGCTACACGCTGAGCAACTGCCGGACGCTGGCCTTCATACGCTTCGGCGGCGCCGCGGACGGATTCATGCTCTAGAACCGATCGTTTGCGTTCGTGTCGTTCCGTGTAACGCTCGGTGTCGGGCGCAGAGAGGCGGATAAACTGGACGATGGATGCAGCGGGAGCCGATTAGCTGGAGCCGGGCGCGCCGCATTTTCGGCGACGTCCAGCCGCCTGAAAAGGTCACCGAGAGCCAATTCGACGGTTTCGACGACCGTCTTGCGGCGATGGCGAAAACGCCGCAAGACAAGATTGATCTGGGCGATCTCTGGTACTACCACCACGATCTTGCCTACGTCGAGCTGCAACCGGAGTTGTTTGCCTATTTGATGCCAGTCTGCCTGATGGACTGGCACGTCACGCTGCATGCGAACGGGGCCGCGTCACACGGAGATTCGGAACTGCACTACGGGCTCCACAAAGGGAAGATTCTCGAGCGTATGGTGACGGAGGAGCAGCGCGAGGCGATCTTCGATTTCTTTTGCGACAGCTTCCTCGAGCGCATCGACAAGGAACGCGGGTTCGTGTACGAGGGTGAGAAGACGCCCGCGTACGCGTGGATGATGCGTTTCAATTCGCTGGGTCTGATCATGCCGGGCATCGCACGCGTATGGGAGCCGTGGTGGCGAATCGAGACTCCCGGGCAGGCCGTTTCGGTGATCCAGTACTGCTCAGGTTTGCTGTATTTCGAGGGTGAGAACCCACTGTTTGAGCGCTGGACGCCGAAGCATGGCGGCGGCGGACCGTACCTGGCCGAGCACGACAGTCACATTCTGGACGCGGGCTGGCTGACGGAGAACATCCTCTTCTTGGCCGAGGCGCTGACGCCCGCCTATGTGGAAAGCAAGGTGCGCGAAGCGGCGCGGCGGCTCGAGGGGGAGCCGGAGCAAGAAACGGCCCGCGGGATCGAGGCTGAGCTGCCGCAACAACTCGAGGTTGTGGAGTTGACGGTGGAGCAGTTGCTGAAGGATCTCGAGGGTCGAGAGTTTATGCGGCTCCGAGAGGACCGCTAGCCTTCCTTTGCCCGAGCCGCCGGCGCGGCCGGCTGCAGGCGGGAGCGCCTATAGCCGCTCCGCGATACTCTAGTCGCCGGGGACCGGTTCTTCGACTTTTGACGGCGCAAAGGACGAGATGATCTTGAAGGGGCTGTCGCCGCCGTCCTTGTCAGCCTCCTGATGACGGCTCGTACCGTAGACGTTGAACGGCTGGTGATCGTTGACGGCGCGCAGCTCTTCGATCGATTGCTTGCGGTGCTTGGGGATCAGACGAGGCGGCTTAGTGGCCGGGTCCGGATCCTGGTCCCAATTCAAATAAAGGTGCTTGGAGAGCTCCGACTCCGGCACGCCGGCGAAGCGCATGGCGGGCCAACGGAAGTTGGGTCCGTGCACGTACTTGCCGCGCAGTTGGTAGAAGAGCTTGGTGCCGATCTTGAAGTAGGTCCGGGAACGGTCGCGCATTTCGCCGAAATCGCGGCTCTGCTTCCAGGCCGTCATGATGAACTCCCACTGCAGTTGGGTCAGTTCCTTGGAGCGCAGCGGCTTGCCGTCCTTCATGCGCGTGTCTTCGAGCGGAGTGAAGATCGACGGTACGTAGAGGACGTTGTTGCGTTTGAGGCGATGCAGCAGGTCGAGGGTCTGCCTGAGGTCTTCCTCGGTTTCGTTCGGCAAGCCGACGATGAAGGTGTAAACCGGGAACCAGTTGTTCTCGTTGAGGATGTTGGTGCCTTCGACGACGATCTCCTGCCAGTCGCGGATGTCGAACGGCAGCGACTTGCCGGACATGGTGAGCGCGCCCAGCCGGGCCGAGCCCGTCTCGATGCCGATCAGCGGTGCGAGGAACTTCTTGTCCGGATGGCTCGAGTTGCGGTTGCGCAGCGCGGACTTGGGGAGCAGGATGCGCGACATCTCCTTGATCAGGTCGGGGTTGACGACCGCCGGAGCGATGGTCGCGTGCGACAGCGGCAAGTATTCGACGCCGGGCTCGCGCGCGATGGTCTCGTAGAAATTGACGATCGCGTGCGGATTCGGGATGTAGAACGGAGCCGCGGCGCCGTAGATGAAGACGTCTTCCGAGACGGGGAAGATGATCTTGCCGCCGTTTTGCGTGTTGGCGCGCACGCCCCGCATCACTTCGTCGAGCGGGACGGAGATGCGCGTTTCGAGCGTCGGCGAGCAGAAGGCGCACTGGCGGCCGCAACCGCGGGTCATCTCGACGATGCCGTAAGTCGAACGTTTACGGGGAGTTACAAGCTCCTCGGGCGTCGGCTCGGGGGCTTCCACGACGCGGGGCAGCTCTTCGCCGGCTTCCGCTTTCTTGAACAACGAGAGCATGACGCTCTCGGCCCGGCCGATGATCACGCAATCGACCCGAAGATGGTCCTGTAGGCCGGTTTTGACGATCTGCCACGAGCCGGCGCCGCCCACGATCACCTTCGGTTTGTACTTTTTAAGAGCGGGATGCAGGTAGATGCGCTCGCTCTCGGCGGCGTTGATCGGCCGCGCGCTGGAACCGAAAATGTTCGAATAGACGCCGGTCGAGAAAGCGGTGCCGATCGGGTTGTGGGCGCCGACGCCGACGGCGACGGTGTTGGGCCCGACGAATTGATCGAGCTCGTCCGGGTAGCAGACCGCGACGGCGTCGTCCCCGTACTCCCGCCGGAGAATCTCTTCGGTCACGCGGACGCCGTAGGGCATCACCTTCGCCGTGCCGTCCGGATTCCACTCTTTTGCGAGGTTTTTCTTGTACGTGAACCGCGGCACGTAGCGCGCCGGGGCCGACGCGTAAATCATCTGCTTCCAAGGGCTGAAGGCCTGCTCGGTGGATTCCGTATCCGGGGCGGTGAGAACGAATTTCACTCCTTTGGGATCGTAAGCCACTAATTTCACCTCGAAGCCCATGATTGTACAACGGTTAGCGGCGGAGTCACGTCGCGGGCGCCGAACGGCAACCTGGTGCAACGAAAGGTCGTTTTGCGCTTCGAAAGCGCTTCGCGACGCGCCCCGTTTGCGTCTATAATCGGGGGCCTTCCGTTCAGGGCCGTGGTTGATGCGTATCGCCGAAATCCGTGACGCTGTCGTTCCGATCTCCTCGGAGATTCGGAACGCCTACATTTCGTTCGCGACGATGACGGTCTCGGCGGTTGCGGTCGTCTCGGACGTGGTGCGCGACGGGAAGCCGCTGGTGGGGTTCGGCTTCAACTCGAACGGGCGCTATGCCCAACAGGGGCTGCTGCGCGATCGGTTCATCCCGCGCTTGCTGGCCGCCGACCCGAACGATCTGCGAGACGACGAGCGCGACAATCTCGACCCCCACAAGTGCTGGGCCGCGATGATGGCTGACGAGAAGCCGGGCGGCCACGGCGAGCGGTCGGTGGCGGTCGGCGTTCTCGACATGGCCCTTTGGGACCTGGTCGCCAAGATCGAAGGCAAGCCGCTGTACCGCCTGCTGGCGGAGCGTTACGGCGGCGGCGCGGGCTCGCCGGACGCGTGGGTCTACGCTGCCGGAGGCTACTACTACCCCGGCAAGGACATCGAACGGCTCACGGCAGAGATGCGGCGCTACGTCGAGCTTGGCTACGAGACGGTGAAGATCAAGATCGGCGGCGCGCCGTTGGCCGACGACATCGCCCGCATCGAGGCAGTGCTGCAAGAGATCGGGCCGCAGCGGCGGCTGGCGGTCGACGCGAATGGGCGCTTTGACCTCGAGACGGCCTTGGCCTACGCCAAGGCGTTGAATTCATACGAGCTGCAATGGTACGAGGAAGCGGGCGATCCGCTGGACTACCGGTTGAACGCCGAAGTGGTCGCGGCGTCGAAGAATCCGGTCGCAACGGGCGAGAATTTGTTCTCGATGCAGGATGCGCGGAACCTGCTGCGCTACGGAGGCATGCGGCCCCGGCGCGATTGGCTGCAGTTCGACCCTGCGCTGAGCTACGGCCTGGTCGAATATTTGCGAACCCTGGATGCGGTGCGGGACAACGGCTGGTCGCCCGGCCGCTGCGTGCCGCACGGCGGCCATCAGTTCGCCCTGCATCTCGCCGCCGGTTTGGGACTGGGGGGCAATGAGTCGTACCCCGGCGTTTTCGAGCCGTTCGGCGGGTTTGCGGACGGCGTCCCGGTGGAGCACGGCCGCGTGCGCTTGCCCGATGCGCCCGGGATCGGCGTGGAGCTCAAGACGGAGCTGTACCGCGTCTACCGCAAGCTGCTGAGCTAGCGCGCCGGCGCCGCCTGACTCCGCTATCATGTCGGACCGGAATGCAGACTTCTCGACGCGAATTTTTGGCCGCCGCCTCGGCGGCTTCCTTGCTGACGGGGTGCGCGGGCGGAGCGGCCGCTCGGCCGAACTTCGTCTGGATCATCGGCGAAGACTTTTCGCCGGACCTGCCGTGCTACGGCAATCACGACCTGGCGACGCCGAACATCGACAAGCTCGCCGCCGAGGGCGTGAGGTATACGAATGCTTGCGTCACCGGCCCGGTCTGCTCGATCGCGCGCTCGGCCCTCATGACGGGGATGTACCAGACGTCGATCGGGGCCCACAATCACCGCAGCCACCACACCGACGGCTATAAGCTTCCCGAGGGGGTTCGGCCGTTCACGGCGCTGTTGCGCGAAGCCGGGTATCACACCTCGAACCTCAAAGACACGCCGATCGGCGGCCGCGGCAAGACGGACTTCAACTTCAACCTCGACGAGAAGCCGTTCGACGGCAAGGACTGGACCGAGCGCGCCGAGGGTCAGCCCTTCTATGCGCAGATCAACTTCCAACAGACCCACCGTGAGTTCTCGCATTTCCCGGCGCGGCCGATCGACCCGGAAGCGGTGCACGTCCCGCCGTATTATCCCGACCATCCGGTCGTGCGCAAGGACTGGGCGTTGTACCTGGAAGCGGCGCAGGTGCTCGACGAGAACGTCGGCAAGGTAATGGCGCGGCTCGAGGAGCAAGGGCTGGCCGAGGATACGATCGTTTTCTTCTTCGGCGACCACGGGCGGGCGATGTACCGCGGCAAGCAATTTTGCTGGGATGGCGGCATGGTGATCCCCTTCATCGTCAAGATCCCGGAGAAGTTCCGGCCGACCGACTTCAAGCCCGGCTCCGCGGACGACCGGCTGGTGAGCCACATTGACTTCACCGCCACGACATTGGCTTACGCGGGGGTTCCGCGGCCCGAGAACATGGAGGCGCGCGTCTTCATTGGTCCCGAGTCGGACCCGGAACGGGAAGTGCTGTTTTGCGCCCGCGACCGCTGCGACGAGACTGTCGACCGCATCCGCGCCGCGCGGACGAAGAAGTACAAATACATCCGCAATTTCTATCCGGACCGGCCGTACGCGCAGGCGAATCACTACAAGGAAACCTCCTATCCGCCTCTGCAAGTGCTGCGGCAGCTCGGCGACGAGGGCAAGCTAACTCCCGAACAAGCCCTGTTTCTCTCCAAGACGCGGCCCGAGGAGGAGTTTTACGACCTCGAGACCGACCCGAACGAGGTTCACAATCTGGCCGGCTCGAGCGAGCATGCGGCGGTTTTGGCCGACATGCGGGCCAAGACCGAGGCCTGGATCAAGGAAACCGGCGACACCGGAGCGACCCCGGAGGGCGTGCTGCCGGAAGAGTACGATTGGCGGACGCATGTGGGTGGCTTCATTTCGGCCTCGACCAAGATGACGGCGGACAAAGGCGTCCTGCACGTCGTGTGCGGCGGCAAGAGCAACGAATTCACACGCCCCTGGGTGACCGAGGCGGGCGACTTGACGGTCGAGTTTCGGGCGCGGTCGACCGATCAGGCCCCGAAGGAGCTTTTCTGGGCCACGGTCGACAACGTTCGCGGGGACGGCAATCGCATCCCGATCGAATTCGAGGCGGACGGGCGCTGGCACGATGTGTCGGTCCCGCTGACGGCGGAGGATTGGTTCGTCCACTTCGGCGTCGCGATGGCGCCGGGCCCGGGCGCGGTCGAGTTCAAGGAGTTCCGGCTAGCACGAAAAGGCGGCAAGACGCTCAATCGATGGGGCTTCGAGAGCTAACTCCATCGATCTAAAGCCTCTGCATATGTATTAAATATAACCTTTTGATCGCGCCGGCTCCGAAAAGATGGCGCCGGGGCTCCCCTCTTCTTCGTCATACCCAGTAGAAAGCGACTGAGGCGGCGTAACCGAAGTCAGGTTTCGTTCGCTATAGACCGATGAGGCAATTGACGCGGAAGCCCTCCGCGCCAATTATGCAACTCGGTTGCAACGCTAGTGCTCCTTCGTGCATCTAAAAACGCGAAGGTGATGAATAGGGAGACGTATGTCTTTACAAACTAGAGAAAACGAATCTGAAGACGTGCGCCTCGGTACCGCGAAGGAACAGACGGGCGCGCAAGCGGATGGGACGTTTTGGGACGACGACAACTCCGCCGACGGTGACGGCGGCGAAGAGGCGGAAGTCGACCCGACGGCATACGAAGAAGCTTCCCCGCCGGAAGACAGCGTTCGCCTCTATCTGAGCGAAATGGGCGCAGTCCCTTTGCTGAACAAACAGGGTGAAGTTCGTTTGGCGAAGCGCATGGAACGCGGCGACCGCAAGATGCGGAAGGCCCTCGTGCGCACGCCGTGGATGTGGGAGCGCTTTGCCCGGGTTCGCGAGGATCTAGCTCGCCGTCCCAACCGTTTTCGGCAATACATCGACGCCGGAGCCGAGGCCGCCGCCGCCGAGAAGCTCAAGGGCGAGTTGCAGACGGGGCTGAACGAGTTGGCCGATTTGATCACGAAGCTCGAACGGCACGTGAAGAAGCAGCCGGCCGCGCGCGACGCGGCCGCCAAGCGGCGTAAATGGCGCTGGAAGGCCGCTCGCCAGGTGCTGGCGATTCAAAAGAAGTCTCTCGAGCTTCCATTGCGCCTCGACCTGTGGCGCGAATATTCCGACGAGTTTCTGGCCGAGCGGATCAAGCTGATCGCGCAGTCGAAGAAGGACGACGCGGCGCGCAAATCGCGGTCGTCGAAGGTTCGCGATGCGGTGCCGCTGTTGGCGATGACCCGCGACCAGGTGGAGCGCGCCGTCCGCAAGGTGGTGCAGGGCAGGTCAATGAACGAGGCCGCGAAGAGCGATCTCGTTGCGGCGAACCTGCGCCTGGTGGTCTCGGTGGCGAAGAAGTACGTCAAACGCGGGCTGCACCTGCTGGATTTGATCCAGGAGGGCAACATCGGGCTGACGCGCGCGGCCGAGAAGTTCGACTATCACCGCGGCTTCAAGTTCTCGACCTATGCGACTTGGTGGATCCGGCAGGCGATCACGCGGGCGTTGGCTGACCAGTCCCGCACGGTGCGCATCCCGGTTCACATGAACGAGCAGCTCAACAAGTTCCTGCGGGCTCTGCGGACGCTCGAGAAGGAGTTGGGTCGACCGCCATCGAACGAAGAGATCGCGGACCGCATGGAAACGACGGTCGACAAGGTAGAGACCTTGCGTTCGATCTCGCGGGCGCCGGTGTCGCTCGAGACGCGGGTCGGGCGCGACCAGGAGTCGGCGCTCGAGGATCTGCTCGAGGATCCGAACGCCAATTCGCCGGTCGAGCAGTTGATGGACTCGGATCTGAGGAACAAGACCGCCTCGCTGCTGGGCTCGCTTTCGCCCAACGAGGAACGTGTTCTTCGGATGCGATTCGGCATCGGCTTCGAGCGCGAGCACACCTTACAGGAGATCGGCAAGGAGTTCGCGTTGACGCGCGAACGAATTCGGCAGATCGAGGCGAAGGCGCTGCAAGCGCTCCGCGAGCCCGAACGGGCGCGCGTGTTGCGCGAGCTGCTGGCTTCGCGGTCGTAACACAACCGTGCAAGGTATTGCTACGCGACGGCCGGGGCATCGCCCCGGCCGTTTGGCGTTTTGCGGCGATCAAAGACCTGCGAACCGAAGAATCGGTTCGCGGCGCGAAGGATTGAAACGCGGCCCGCTCGAGGGCCGCGTTGCGCGCTACGCGGTTTTGACGATCGCAGCCAGCAGGCCTTCCATGGTGTAAGGCTCGGCCTCGACCGCCGCCTCCAGGCCGTGGTCGAGGAGCGTCTTGCTGGTGATGGGGCCGATGGAGGCTAGCTTCGGCTCGCGGAGCAGGTCAACGCCCGCGGCTTCGACTAAGTTGGTCACCGTCGACGAGCTCGTGAAAGTGATCCAGTCCGCTTCGGGGAGCAGGCGTTGGGCGTCTTCGGCCAAGCAGGGCGGGGCGACGGAGCGGTAGGCCGGGACGACGTCGACTTGGGCGCCTCGGCGCTCCAGCTCGCGCGGCAGGATGTCGCGAGCGACCGCGGCGCGGGCGAGCAGGATGCGCTTGCCGGCGACCTCGCTGCCCATGGCGGCGAGAACGCTCTCGGCGACGTATTCGTCCGGCATCAGGTCGACTTTGAGGTGCAGCGCCCCAAGTGCGGCGGCGGTGGCGGGGCCGATGGCCGCGATCTTGCCCGCGACGGCCCGCAAGTCGCGGGACGAGCGGTCGAGCCGCTCGGTGAAGCGGGCGACGCCGTTTTGGCTGGTGAACAGCAGCCAATCGTAGGTTTCCAATCGCTCGATGGCTTGGTCGAGAGGCGAGAAGTCTTCGGGCGGCTGAATCTCGATTGCAGGCAGCAGAATCGGCTCGGCGCCGAGCTCGCGGAGCCGGTCGGCGACGGCTTGACCCTGTTCGCGAGGCCGCGTGACGACGATGCGCTTCCCGAACAGCGGCAGGCGCTCGAACCAGTCGAGCCGGTCGCGCAGCGAGACGACCTCGCCGACGACCAGCAGGGCGGGAGGCTTGAGGTGCGCCGCCGCGATGCGCGCCGCCAGGTCGGCGATGGTCCCGGTCACGGTCTGCTGGTCGGGGCGCGTCCCCCAGCGGACGGCCGCCGCCGGCGTTTCCGGCGAGCGCCCTGCGGCGATCAGGCGTTCGGCGATCGACTCAAAGGTGGTGAGCCCCATGAAAATGACGAGCGTTTCCGTGTGGCCCAAGCGGTTCCAGTCGACGCGGTCGGCTTCGTGGCCGGTGACGAAGGTGACGGCGGGCGTCCAATCGCGGTGGGTAAGCGGGAAGCCGGCATAGGCGGCGACTCCCGTGGCCGAGCTGACGCCGGGAACGATTTCGAAGGGGATGCCGGCGTCGGCGAGGGCCTGCCCTTCTTCTCCGCCGCGGCCGAAGATATACGGGTCGCCGCCCTTGAGACGCGCCACGAGCAGACCTGCGCGGGCTTTATCGATGAGCAGGCGGTTGATCTCGTCCTGGCTGAGGTGGTGCTGAGCGCGCTTCTTGCCGACGTAGATCTTGTCCGACTCGGGCGGCGCGAGGTCGAGCAGGGACGTCGGGGCGAGGTTGTCGTAGAGAATGACATCCGCGCGGGCGATCAGGTCGCGGCCGCGCACGGTAATCAAGCGCGGATCGCCGGGCCCGGCGCCGATCAGGTAGACCTTGCCTGGACGCCCGGACGCCATCTTCAGGATGCTACCGCCGAGCGGATGATCTCGGCGGCGCCGCGCTCGAGCAGCGTTTCGGCGAGGGCGCGGCCGAGGGCAGCGGCGTCTTGGGCGGCGCCGACGAGCTGCTCGCGGATCAGCCTCGAGCCGTCGGGGGCGACGACGGCGGCGGCGAGGGTGAGCGTTTCGCGCTCCACCACGGCGTGGCCGCCCAGCGGCGCCTGGCAGCCGCCGCCGAGCGCGTCGAGCAGGGCGCGTTCGGCTTCGACGGCGAGGCGCGTCTCGCGATGTTCGATGTGGCGCAGCAGTTCGGCCGTGTCGGTGTCGTCTTCGCGGATCTCGATGCCGAGGGCGCCCTGGCCGATGGCGGGGGCCATGACGTCGGGTGCCAGGGCTTCGGTAATGTGGTTGGCCAGCTCGAGGCGGCGCAGGCCCGCGCAGGCGAGCAGGATGGCGTCGTAACCGCCCGCGTCGAGCTTATGCAGACGGGTCTCGACGTTGCCCCGGATGTCTTGGATTTCGAGCCCCGGGCGGAGAGCTCTGAGCTGCGCGGCGCGACGGAGCGAACTGGTGCCGACGCGGTCGCCCGGCTCGAGTTCGTCGAGGCGCCTGCCGACGAGCGCGTCGCGGGGGTCCTCGCGCTCCGGCACGCACCCCAGCGCGAGACCCTGAGGCAGCTCGGTGGGAAGGTCTTTAAGGCTGTGGACGGCCAAGTCGATGCGTCCGTCGAGCAGCGCTTCCTCGATCTCCTTCGTGAAGACGCCCTTGAGGCCGGACGCTGCACCGACCTTGGCGAGGGCGACATCGGTGATTTTGTCGCCGGTGGTCTTGATGATTTCGATGCGGACCGCGACGCCCAGGGCCTCCAGGCGCGCGGCGACGTGGCGGGCCTGCCAGAGCGCGAGCTGGGAGCCCCGCGAACCGATGACGACTTTTTTTCTCATTTCCTTGGCGGGCGCAGATTGAACGCGCGCTTGACGAACTCGACGAACCGCAGGCCGTCGGGGTGGTCGGCGAGATGCTTCATCTCGATGATCGGCTGGTGGGCGACCTTGTTCATCAGGCTGCGTGTCAGGGCTTCAAGCGCTTTCTCTTGTTCCGGCGTGAGGTCGCCGAGACGGCTGCGGTGGCGCAGGATCTCGGCTTCGCGCAACTCTTCGAGGCGGCGATTGAGCGACACGATGGTCGGCGCGACGGCGTGCGACTTGATGCGCCGCATGGCCTTGTCGACCTCTTCGGTGACGATGGCCTCGGCTTGCTCGGCTTCCTTCTGACGCTGCTTGATGTTGGCGTCCGCGACCTGCTGCAGGTCGTCGATGTCGTAAACGAACATGTCGTCGATGTGATTGATGTCGGGGTCGATGTCGCGCGGCACGGCGATGTCGACGAAGAAGATCGGCCGATTCTTGCGGGCGGCGATGACACGCTGGGCGGCCTCTTTGGTGAGGATGTAGTCGGGCGAACCGGTGGACGAGATGACGATGTCGACGCGCGTGAGCAGCTCGAAAAGCTTCTCGTAGGGGACGGCCTCGCCGCGGAACATCGCGGCCAACTCTTGCGCCCGCTCGAAGGTGCGGTTGACGACGAAGATGTTTTCGGCGCCCGCGCTGCGCAGGTGGCGCGCGGTGAGCTCGGACATCTTGCCGGCGCCGATGATCAGGATCGACAGCCCGTCGAGGTCGCCGAAGATCTTGCGGGCGAGCTCGACCGCCACGTACGAGATGGAGACGGCCATGCGGCCGATGCCGGTCTCCTGGCGGACGCGCTTGGCCACGCGGAAGGCGGCGGTGAGCAGATGGTCGAGCGGTCCGTTGATGGCGCCGACGCGCTTGGCGCGGTTGTAGGCCTCCTTGACTTGGCCGAGGATCTGGGGCTCGCCGACGACCATCGAGTCGAGGCTGGCGGCGACGCGGAAGACGTGGCGCACGGCTTCACGGTCGGCGTGCCGGTAGAGGTAGGGCTCGGCCTCCCTCACGGGTAGGCTTCTCGACCCGAGCAAGCTGAGAATCTCTTGAATGGGATCGCGCGTGAGGTCGCCGCGAACCATGAACTCGACGCGGTTGCAGGTCGACAGGATGCAAATCTCGTCGATGCTCGGCCGGCGGATGAGCTCGTCGTAGACGGCTTCGCTCGCATCGCCGCCGATGGCGAATCGCTCGCGCACCTCCAAGGGCGCGGTCTTGTGACTCAAGCCGAGGACGATGACGCTCATGGTCGGGCGAATTTGTGAACGCCGCTGTTGACGATGGCGGTTAACACGGCGAAGCAGAAACCGGCGATCGAGAAGTAGGCGCTCTTGCGGCCGCGCCAGCCGATGGCGATGCGGCTGAACAGCATCGCCAGGTAAATCCCCCAGGTCAAAAACGCCAGCCCAATGGTGGGATCGACGACCCAGCTCGCGCCCCATTGGACCGCGGCCCAGACTGAGCCCACTATCATGCCGAGCGTGACGGCGACAAAGCCGAACGCCAACGTTTGGTAGCCGACTTGATCCAGCTTGCTCAGCGGCGGGAGGCGATAGTAGAAGGCCCGCGGATGCTTCGACTTGAGCTCATGCTCCTGAATCAGGTACATCACGCCCGAGGCGAACGTGAGGAACAGCGCCGCGTAACCCACCATGAACAAGACGACATGCAACGCCGCCCAGACGCCGCCGACCGAATCCTTGACCCAGGGGTGAATCGGGCCCGTCAGCGAGGCCGCCAACGTCAGCAGGAAAACCAGCGGGAATACGAAGACCGACAGACTCTCATAGCGGTACCGCCAGTAGGTCCACAGGAAGACGATTGTGATCGCGAAAGCCGTAAACGACGCCAATTGGTAAGGACTGCGGACCGGGAATCCGCCTGTATTGATCGCTTCAAATACCAGTGACACCAGATGGAAGCCGGCGCCGACCGAGATGGACGTAAGCGCTGCCAGGAACATCTGGCGACGTTGTTCGACAACGGTTCTCAGCGAGTGCCACAGGCCCAGGGAATAGAGCAGCAGGGCGACTCGCAAAAAGAATATTCCCCAACGATCCATCGAACCGCATTATATCGGCCTCGGCTAAGGCGACTCCCGCGAAACGCCCGGCAAATCAGCGCGTTGCGGCGACGACCTTCGACTCGGCACACTATCAGGAAGATGAAGAAGAAAGTGCGCAAAGCGGTGTTCCCGGCCGCCGGCATGGGCACCCGGTTCCTCCCGGCCACTAAGGCGCAGCCCAAGGAGACGCTGCCGCTCGTCGACAAGCCGCTGATTCAGTACGGCGTCGAGGAGGCGCTGGACTCGGGCGTCGAGAACATCATCGTTGTCACGGGGCGCGGAAAGGCGGCGATCGAGGACCATTTCGATCGCAACGCGGAGCTCGAGCACGAGCTCGAGTCGCGCGGCAAGACGGAAGAGCTCGCGTTGGTTCGCAGAATCTCTGATCTGGTGCGGATGACCTACACGCGCCAGGGCGAACCGCTGGGGCTGGGGCACGCGGTGGGCGTGACGAAGGAGTTGGTCGGCGAGGAGCCGTTCGCGGTAGTGCTGGCCGATGACGTGATCAAGGCCGAGCCGCCCTGCCTGAAGCAGCTTCTGAACATTTACGACTACTTCGGGGCGGCGGTGATCGCCGTAATGGAAGTGCCGCGCGAACAGATCTCGGCGTACGGGGTGGCGGCGGCTACCCCCGTGGATTTCGGGGGATCGAGCGATCGGCTGTTTCGGGTGGACGATTTGGTGGAGAAGCCGTCGGTCGAAGACGCGCCCTCGAACCTGGCGGTGATTGGCCGATACGTGTTTCCGCCGGAGATTTTCGACTGCATCGACAATCTCGTGCCGGGGCGCGGCGGCGAGCTGCAGTTGACGGATGCGATCCGGGCGCTGATCAAGCGGGCGCCGGTCTACGCTTACCGCTTCGAGGGGCAGCGCTACGACGCCGGCGACAAGCTGGGCTTCTTGAAGGCGACGGTGGAATTCGCGCTGGACCGCGGGGATCTCGGCGGGCCGTTCCGCGAGTATCTGAAGGGTTTGAAGTTGTAGGACAGGCGCCCGGCGCCTGCTTACAGACGCTTGCCCACCGCCAACAGGGTTTCCTGATCGACGGGGTTGATCGAGCCGTCGGGCAGCGGGCCGGTGTTGAGCAGCAGATTGGCCGAGTATTTGTCGCAATGCTCGAGCATCGCCATCACGTCGTCGGGCGTGCGATGCTTGCCGTGGTCGCGCTCGTCGTAGCCCCAAACGCGCGGCTGCAGCGTCTCGCAGATCTCGATCTTTTTGCCCTTGTTCTTTTCCCAGGCCGCTTGGCCGACTGCGCCTCCCTGCTGATGGGCGCGGGGCTCGCGTTCCGGCGCCACGAAGTCTTCGTCGCCGTTGGCGCCCTGCTTGAAGCAAATCAGAACTCCCGGGTCGGTCTTTCGGATGAGCTCGTAGGTCACTGAAATGGGGAACAGGTCGGGTCGCGAATAGTAGCCCATGATCGGATCGAGCCAGATCACCGCCGGGTGGTAGCGATTGAGGATCTCGTCGAATTGGGCGTGGACGAAATTGATGTAGTTGGTAAAGTCTTCGTCTTTCTCGAACAGGTACTCGGGCTGCGGCTCCTTGTAGGGGGGACGAGCGCTGTCCCACTGGACTTCGCCCTTCATCGACGCCTCGCGTGAGAAGAAGTAGGGATGTCTCCAGTCGAGCCCGTAGGAGTAGTAGAGGCAGAGGCCAAGGCCTTTCTTGGCGCAGGAGTCGGCGAGCTCTTGCACCAGGTCACGGCGGGCGGGCGAGTTGACGCTGCTGAATTCAGACTGATTGGTCCGAAAAAGACAGAAGCTGTCATGGTGGCGGGAAGTCAGGTTGACGTATTTCATCCCCGCCGCGACGGCCATATCGCAGATCGCATCGGTATCGAAGGCGCTGGGATCGAACGTGTCTTTGAGCTTGGCGTATTCGGCTACGGGAATCGTCTCACGCAATTGGACCCATTCGCCGTGCTTGAGCTGCGAGTAGACGCCGTAGTGCATGAACAGGCCATAGCGCGCCTCATCGAACCACTTCTTCGTAGCGGCGCGAGGATCTTTGGCGTAGAGGTCTGCGTATCCGGTCAAAAACGACGGGACGGCAGCCTGCGGAGGGAGATTCCGCTCGGCGGAGGGGCCGCCGCATGCGGCCAGACCCGCGGCAGCGGCGGCGGAGAGGAATTCGCGTCGATCGATGGGCATCTCGGTTCGGATTGTATCGTTCGCGGCGGAAGCGGCGCGGGCGGGGGAACATACCGGTCGATTTAACGCAGGCTTTACGGCGGCTCGCTGTTACTGCTCGCTGCGCTCACCGACTATAAGAGGCATGCGGGCGTATCAACTTCGCGCCAAAGCGGCCTGGCCGGCGCTATTGCTGCTGGCCGCGCTCCATTTCGGATGGCTGGCGGCGCATGTCGAGCATGGGTACGCGAGCCCGGACGCCGACGGCTACTACGCGCAGGCGCGTCTCATCCGCGACGGTCAGTTGAGTTTCAAGGCGGCGTCGCCGCTCGAGCATCTCGGGATGCACTGGCTCGAAAAGAAGGACGGATCGTTCATCAGCCGCTATCCGCCGGGGCTGCCGATCTTGCTGGCCGGCGTGTGGAGCGCCCTAGGGCGCAACGCGACATTTTATGTGAACGCGGCGCTGGCATCGCTGACGGTGGTCGTCGTGTTCTTGTTTTGCCGGATGTGGTCGAGCGACTGGCTCGCGTTCGGCGCTGCGGCCGTGGTTGCGGCGAATCCCCTGGCGAACAGGCATGCGCTCGAGGCCGACTCGCACACGGCTGCGGCGTTTTTCATGCTGCTCGGGTTTTGGCTGCTCGAGCGGTGGCGCCAAGGCGGCTCGCGGCCGCTCGCGTTTTGCGCCGGGCTGGCGCTGGGCTTTCTTCCCGCGATTCGCTATGCCGAGGCGGCGGCTGGCGTGGGCGCAATGGTGTTCTTGGCGCTGGCGGTCGCGGACGATCGCAAGCGGCTGGGCGGCGCGCTCTGGGCCGCCGTGGGGGCGGCGATTCCGTTCGGCGCTTTGCTGATCGTCAACCAGGTCGAGTTCGGCGCCTTCTGGCGCACGGCCTATTCGCTGACAAACGAAAGCGACTTGAGCCTGATGTACTTCGCGCGGAACTGGCCGAGCTACTTCGACCAGGCGCTGTCGTCGGGCGTGGGGCTGTTCGTCCCGCTGGCGCTGGCGGGCTGTGTCGTCTTGCTGAGGCGCAAGGAGGGGCGGCCGCTGGGGGCCGGCCTGGCGACGGCGATCGTCGCGGTCACCTTGGTGTATAGCTGCTACTACTTCGCCTTTGGTCCCGGCGGAGCGTCGTCGAGGTTCTTGCTGCCGACGCTGGCGTTGTACTTGCCGCCGGCTTTGTATTTCCTGCATTCGACGTTGAACGGCAGGGCGTTGGCGGCGGTCGCCGTCGCGCTGTTCGCGGCTCAGACGGCGCGCGGGATCCCGGAATCGCTGACGTCAGCCGCGGCGACGGAGGCCGGCGCGGCGCGTTCGGCCGCTGCGCTCGCTGGGCTGGAGAAGCTGGTTCCCGCCGACAGCGTGATCGTCGGGGATCGGCGGTTGCAGGAGCAGATCAACTTTGCCGGACTGTGGAAGCTGGCGGACGAGAGCGTCGTCGCGGGCGAGGAACGCGAAATGGGCATGTTTCGCCCCATGAGACGCGAAAACGGCGGCGGCGAAGCCGTACCGAGTCCGATGCAGTTCGGCAAGGCCGCCGATCTGCGGGCGGCGTATGAAAGCCTCGATGGCCGTGACCGGCTCGAAAAGACTGTGTCGGATTTGCGCGCTTGGGCCGGTCCTGACGGTCGCATCTTTTGGGTCGCCGCCGAGGACGATGCGCGGCCGGTCGAAGAGCGACTCGCCGGCCTGGCCGAGATCAGCCGGATTGGAACGATCGAGCTGCCCCAAGCCCCAGGCGGGGGCAGCGCTGGACCGTTCGGCATGCCGGGCGCGGGGCCCGCCGGCGGTATGCCCGGAATGCCTCCGGGGATGGGCCGGCGGATGCGGCGCGGGGGACCCGGCGGATTCGGTGCGGCCGGCGGTTTTGGAGGTCCGGGCGGATTCGGCGGTCCGGGTCGGGCCGGCGGCTTTGGCCCGCCGGGCGGGATGGGACCCGGCGGAATGTTCGGGCTCGACGGGCGGCCTCTGGTCGTTCTGGAATTGCGGCCGTCGTCCTGAAACCTGCGAACCAAGGAATCGGTTCGCGGGACGGCCCGCGCCGCGCGCCACGCTCCAAACTTCAGACTTCGCGGCGGCCTTCGATCGACTCGATCATCGTGGCTTCGTCGATGAACTCGAGCTCGCTGCCGACCGGAATGCCCATGCCGATGCGGCTGACCTTGACGCCCAGCGGCTTGAGCAGGCGAGTCAAGTAGGCGGCGGTCGCCTGGCCTTCGGTGGTCGGACTGGTGGCGAGGATGATTTCCTTCACCTCGCCTTCCTTGAGGCGCTCCAGCAGATTTTTGAGCTTGAGGTCTTCGGGGCCCATGCTGCGCAGGGGCGAGATGACGCCGTGCAGAACGTGGTACTGCCCGCTGTACTGCCTCGTACGCTCGATGATCATGATGTTGTTCGGCTGCTCCAGCACCACGACGGTGGTGCGGTCGCGGTTGGTGTCGGAGCAGATCGGGCACAGCTCGCCTTCCGCGATGTTGTTGCAGCGCGAGCAGAGCTGAATCTTCTCGCGCATTTCCCAAATGGCCTGCGCGAGCTGATTGGATTCCTCGCGGTTGACTCCCAGCAGGTGGAAGGCGATGCGCTGGGCGGACTTCGGCCCGATGCCGGGCAGACGTTTCAATTCGTCCACCAGGCGCGACATCGGCGCCGCGAGATCAGGATTCATATCGAGAACGCTTGTCGGGCCGCGCCGGGCAGGCTAAAACATGCCGGGAGGCAAGCCGAGACCGCCCAGCAGTCCCTGCATCTTGCTCTGCGATTCTTCGTCCACGCGCTTGGCGCATTCGTTCACGGCGCCGCGAACCATGTCCTGGAGCATCTCCACGTCTTCGACCGCCTCGGGATCGATGGTAATCGAGAGGAGGTTTTTGCCGCCGTCCATCTTGGCAGTGACCATGCCCCCGCCGGTGGACGCTTCGACACGGATCTTGGCGATCTCCTCGCGCAATTGCTCCTGGGCTCGCTGCGCTTGCGCGAGCATCTTTTGCATGTTGCCGCCGCCTGGAATTTTCATCGACTGTATTCTCTCAGGTTCCGCACTTCTCGAATTTGACCGGGGAAGCGCTGTTGAAATGCTTGGATATCGGGGTCGGCCAGCGCGCGCTGAGCCGCTTCGCTTTCGACCGAAGCAGAGTCGTCCTGTTGGGGCGCGACGGCTGCGTTCCGCGCGGCTTCGCTCGCGGCCAAGTCCTCGCCGAGCTTGATCTTGGCGGCGCCCGCTTGCTTTGCCGCCGCTTCCACCGAGCTCCAACTGAGCTCCATCATGGTGCGGTCCATGGGGGCGGGCCGGATCACGGCGACGCCTTCGGTCTCGCTGACCGAAGCGTGCTGCACGGTGTCGGCGGCGAAGTCTTCTCCGGCGTCGCGCAAGGCCTGGATGAGCCGGTCTTTCAATGGGCCGTCCGCCGATCGCGGGCGCGGGAGCCGGCTGCGGCGCCGCTGCGGATTTGGGGGCGGGCGGAGGCGCAGGAGGCGCCGCTTGCGCGGCTGGGACCTGCGGCATCGCTGAGCGCCGCGACGAAGCGGAGGGCGACGAGGAGCCGGCCGATTCGCCGCCGCCTCCCAGAGCCGGCGAGCCTCCTCCGGAGAACTGCGCCAGAACTTGTTCGAGCGGCCTGAGACGGCCCGCATAGACCAGCTTGAGTAGGCCGATCTCCATGCGGAAGCGCGGCTGCGGGGCGCTTTGCAGATCGCGGTAGAGGTCGAGCAGCAATTGCGTGTAGCGGCTCAGGTCCTCGCGGGAGAACTTCTCGAGCGCCGCCTCGGCCTGCCGACGCTCGCTCGGACCGGCGGCCACCAGGCGCGTGTCGGCTCCGGAAATCTTCATCACCATCAAATTGCGGAACTGACGGCAGAGCTCGCCGACGAAGTGCTGCGGATGGCGGCCCTCACGAAAAATGCGATCGACGACGTCGAGCATCGCCGCGGCCTCGCCTTCGAGCAGGGCCTCGAGGATGCGCTCGGTGATCTCGGATGGGATCGCGCCGAGCAGGTCGCGCACGGCCTGCGCGTCGAGCTTGGCGCCGCAGGATGCGATCGCTTGATCGAGCGTCGACAGCGAGTCGCGGATCGAGCCGTCGCCGGCCAGGGCGATCGCGACCAGGGCGTCCTCGTCGGCCTCGATCTTCTCCTGTTCGCAGATCCAGCGCAGCCGGGCGACGACCTGCTCGAGGTCGACGGTACGGAATTGGAAGCTCTGGCAGCGCGACTGGATGGTCGCGGGAATCGCCTGCGGCTCGGTGGTGCAGAGCACGAAGACGACCCACTCCGGAGGCTCTTCCAACGTCTTGAGCAGCGCGTTGAAGGCGTCGGTCGTAATCTGGTGGGCTTCATCGATGATGAAGACCTTGAAGCGGTCGCGGGCGGGGCGATAGCGGACACTTTCGCGCAGCTCGCGGATGTCGTCGATGCGCCGGTTCGAAGCCGCGTCGATCTCGATGACGTCCATCGCCCCGCCCGCCGCGATCTCCTTGCAGATCGGATCTTCAGGGTCCGGGTCGGCCTTGGGCCCGTCGGTGCAGTTCAGGCACATGGCGAGAATGCGCGCCATGGTCGTTTTTCCGGTGCCGCGGGGGCCGGAAAAGATGTAACCGTGTCCGACGCGACCCTGCTCGATCGCATTGGCGATCGTGCGCTTGACGTGGTCCTGACTAACGACGTCGTCAAACCGCTGCGGGCGGTATTTGCGGGCGATGACCTGATACATGGGACGGCCGCTCGGGCTGCTCGGGGCGGAAGACTCCGTATCGTATCACGGGGCCTCGGCCGTGAACGGTGAGCGTTGAACAGCGAACTGTACCGCCGCTAGAACGCGGCGCCGGTCGTCTTCCACGAGCCGTCGGCGGCTGACGCCAACACGGCGTCGCAGACTTTTTGGGTTTGCAGGGCGTTGCGGAAGTCAGGCTGCGTCGGCTTGCCGGTTTCGACGCCGATGACGAAATCGGCCAGGGCGTTGAGGAACGTGTGCTCGTAGCCAATGGTCGTGCCCGGCACCCAGTACTTGTCCATGTAGGGGTGTTCGGGGTTGGTGACGTGGATCTTGCGCCAGCCGGTGAGGTGGTCTTCGACTTTCTTCCCGGACTGTTTTTGGGTGTACTCGAAGAACTGCAGGTATTCCGGCTCTTCGAGGTCGAAGTAGACGCTGCCGTCGGCGCCGTTCATCTCGAAGGTGTTGTAGTTCTTGCGGCCGCGGGCGTAGCGCGTCGACTCGAAAGTGCCCATCGAGCCGTTGGCGAACTCGGCGAGGAACATGCAGGCGTCGTCGATGCCGACCGGCTCGACCTTGCCGGTGTCGACGTGCTGGCGCTGCTTGACGAAGGTCTCGGTTTTGGCGACGACGCGGGTAATGGGGCCGTTGAGCCACATGGCGCTGTCGATCGAATGGGCGAGCAGGTCGCCGGTCACGCCGGAGCCGGCGACGCTGACGTCGAGCCGCCACAGTCCCGGGCCGCCCTGGGGGACGTTCTCGGCGATGGTCCAGTCTTGCAAGTAGGTGGCGCGGTAGTGGAAGGGGCGGCCGATGCGGCCCTCCTCGACGACCTGCTTGGCCAGCGCGATGGCGGGGACCCGGCGGTAGTTGTACCAGACCATGTTGGGTACGCCGGCTTTCTCGACGGCGTCCACCATTTCCTCGGCCTCGGCCACGGTCATCGCCAGCGGCTTTTCGCAGACGATCATCTTGCCGGCGGCGGCCGCGGCCAGGGCGATTTCTTTGTGGACGTGGTTGGGTGCGCCGATGTCGATCAGGTCGATGTCATCGGCCTCGACCAGCTTGCGCCAGTCGGTTTCCACGCGTTCGTAGCCCCAATTGGCGGCGAAAGCCTCGGCTTTTTCGCGGTTGCGGGCGCAGGCGGCCTTCAAAACCGGGCGGTGTTCGACGGCGAAGAAGTCGTTGAGCCTCTTGTAGGCGTTCGAGTGCGCACGGCCCATGAAGCCGTAGCCGATCATTCCGACACGTAGTTCTTTATGCATGTTTTATACGGGCGGAGCTCCGGACGCCTTCGACCCCTTGTTCGGCTCGCGGTACTCGTGCGATTTCAATGGCTTACGGTCGAGGCGGCAGCGTCTTTTGTACACCAATGGGGAGCTCGGGCGCAACCGAATTCCGAAAAACAAGGCTTGCCAAGAACCCATCATTCGTGGATACTACAGCTAGCGTTCAACACCGGGTTGAAACTTTTGAACGCAAGTACCTGATCGAACGATCGACGGCGCTGAATCGGCCCAACCCAAGGGCATAACCAATGTACCAGCGCCGAGTCTTAATCGTTCTCTTGAATCCCGACCGGTGAGCTTCGCCGATATGCATTTAGTAAGCGGTGGATGACTGGCCTGCATGAAGCGGGTCTAGCAAAGCTGCGGCTTTGCCCGCCATCTAATCGATACACGGACATAGGGTAGGCGGAGGAGGACAAAAATTGGAGCAGTTCGAAGATCAGTTCTCCGAGGATTCGAAAGATCCGTTGGCGGTAGGCCTGCGGGACACGGCTCGGACATTCAGTAATACGGCGACGGCTGACGACGCCGACGATTCGGACGACGACGACGCGGCCGACGACTCCGACGATAGTGCGGACGATTCAAAGAGTCCGGGCGCGGACGAAACGCTGTACACCGACGATCCGGTGCGCGTCTACTTGCGCGAGATGGGCGCTGTCCCACTGCTCACGCGCGAAGGCGAGGTCGACCTGGCTCGCCGGATGGAGCGCGGCGAGATGCAGGCGATGCGCGCGCTTTCGCGATCGAACCTGGTCGTCGAGAAGTTCCTGACGCTGAGCCAACGGATCGAAAGCGGCGACGTCACAGTCGAGTCGTTGGTCGAGAACGGCGATCCGGAAGCGACGGCGAAGCAGAAGGAACAGCGCATCGAGTCGATCCGCACGGATATTTTCCGGATTGTCGGATTACGCAAGCAACTCGGTGGGGTTCAGAAGAAAATCGACTCCACGCCGTCGCGCAACATCAACGTGTTGCGACGGCTCTCGTGGAAGCAGCGGCGTCTCATCGTGGGCATCTCGGTGGGCATGCAGCGGCTGCCCCTGCAGGAAGGCGTTTGGGAGAACTTCCAAGTCAATCTCGCGGCCGCGCTGGACGACATGGAGAAGCTCGCGAACCGTCACAACGGTCTGCGCGAGAAGGTCGGCCGACGCTCGCAGACCGCCGAGGTGAAGCAGGCGAAGAAAGAGGTCGTCGAGCGCGAGCGCGAGCTCGGCATGAACCTCGACGAGCTGCGCGCGGCGATCAAGAGGCTTGTCGCCGGCGAGCGTGAAGCGGAAGCGGCGAAGCAGGCGCTGGTCGAGGCCAATCTCCGGCTAGTGGTTTCGGTGGCGAAAAAGTACGTCAACCGCGGCTTGCATTTGCTGGACCTCATCCAAGAAGGCAATATCGGATTGATGCGGGCCGCCGAAAAGTTCGAGTATCGTCGCGGCTATAAATTCTCCACGTATGCGACGTGGTGGATTCGCCAGGCGATCACCCGGGCGATCGCGGATCAGTCGCGCACGATCCGCATTCCGGTTCACATGAACGAGTCGATGAACAAGTTCCTGCGCGCCTCGCGCGAGCTCGAAAAAGAGCTCGGTCGGACGCCGACGAACGAGGAGATCGGCGAGCGCATGGAAATCAGCCCGGAGAAAGTCCAGAAGCTGAAGACAATCTCGCGGGACCCGGTGTCGCTCGAGACGCCGGTGGGTCGCGACGGAGAGTCCGCCCTCGGCGACCTGCTCGAAGACAAATGGGTCGGCTCGCCGGTTGACGCCGTGATTGATTCGAACGTTCGTGAGGAAACCGCCGATGTGCTCAAGACGCTTTCTCCCAAAGAGGAGAAGGTGGTTCGGATGCGCTTCGGAATCGGCTGCGATCGCGAGCATACGCTCGAGGAGATCGGCCAGGAGTTCGCGGTCACCCGCGAGCGGATTCGCCAGATTGAAGCGAAGGCGCTGCGGGCTTTGCGAGGGCCGGACCGTGCTCGCCGTTTGCGCGCATTGATGGCGGCGAAGTACTAACCGCTCAATTCCAATTCTGATTCGAGAGGCCGCGTCGCCCTGGTTCGAGGCGGCCTCTTTTTCGTTGGCGGCGCCGGTCGCATGCGGCTAGGATATTAGGTTGCCGACGTCCCGCAGCGCGGAGCGCCCCAGCCTTTCCATCGTGATTCCGGCCTACAACGAGGAAAAGCGTCTGCCGGCCACGCTGGAGAAGGTGGTCGCCTACTTTTCGCCCGGCGCCTATCCGCAAATTGAAGTGTTGATCGTCGACGACGGTTCGCGAGACGCGACCGTCGCGATCAGTCAGGAAGCGGCGCGGCGGCACGCGCGCCCGGACTTGCGCTTTCGCGTCCTCGAAAACCCGGGCAACCGCGGCAAGGGCTACAGCGTGCGCCATGGCATGCTCGAAGCGACATGCGAATGGGCGTTGTTCTCCGACGCCGACCTCTCATCCCCTATCGAGGAAGTGGAGAAGCTGCTGCACGCGGTGACAACGAACGGCGCCGACGCGGCGATCGGCTCGCGGGCGATCGATCGTTCCTTGATCGGCACGCACCAACCGCTCAGCAGGGAACTGGCCGGGCGCAGCTTCAACCTATTCGTGCGTCTGGTGGCGCGACTGAACTTCGCGGACACTCAATGCGGCTTCAAACTTTTTTCTCGCAAGGCCGTGAACTTGATTTTCAGGCGTCAATTGCTGGATCGCTTCGGTTTCGATGTGGAGCTTCTTTACATCGCCCGCAGGGGTGGGTTGAAAACCGTGGAGGTTCCGGTCCGTTGGAATGACGTCGAGGGCACGAAGGTCAGCTTGCTTGGCGGCCTCGATGCCTTTGCGGACGTGATGCGCGTCCGGGGGAATGCTCTTCGCGGCCGCTATCGCTTTTGAATCCCCCCGTGCTGCGCGCCTTGTTCATCGTGTATCCCTTCTTGGCGGCGTACGTCACGATCGGCGCGTTGGTGTTCGTGCCGCTGACGTGGATCGTTCGCGACATTCGTCTGTTGTACTGGGTTTCAAGGCAGGGAGTGCGCTTGGGCCTGGCGCTTTCGGGCGTGCGCGTCAAGGTCGTCAATCCAGAGAACATGACCCGCCACCAGACGAACGTTTACCTGTCGAACCACGTCAGCAATCTTGACCCGCCGGCCTTGTTCCTGACGCTTCCGCGCATTGCGGTGATCTTGAAAAAGGAGCTGTCGCGGATCCCTCTGCTGGGGTATGTAATGAAGATGGGCGGCTTCATCTATGTCGACCGCCAGGCGCGTAATTCGCGGCATGAGGCGTTGCGCGCGGGCGTCGCGACGCTACGCAATGGCATTTCGCTGCTCATTTTCCCGGAGGGAACGCGCAGCCGGACCGGCGAAATGCTGCCGTTCCGGCCGGGGCCGTTCACGATGGCGATCGAAGCCGCCGCGCCGATCGTCCCCATTACGGTCCACGGGGCGAGTGAGTTGATGCCTAAAGGAACGCTCGGCGTGAGGCCGGGCACGGTCACGCTCGTATTTCACGAGCCGATCGAGACCGCGGACATGCGGGCGGAGAATCGCGCTGAGCTGATGGAGCGAACCCGCGCCGTCATGGAGGGGAGCCTGGCGCAAGGACGAGCGCGACCGTAGGATGCGCCTTTTGCGCGAAACTGAAACATTGGCTGACGTGACTATCCGCCCTGCCCGGCAGGGAGAGATGCGGACGATCCGCAGGCTCATCGCGATATACCCGCAGTTGCTGATGCAGCGCGACTTGCCGCGCGTCCCGTCGTTCTTCGTCGCCGAGTGGAACGGACGCCTGGTCGGCTGCTGTGCGCTGCAGGTGTACTCGCGCCGGCTGGCGGAGGTGCGCAGTCTGGCGGTCGAACCCGAATACGCCCGCCAAGGGATTGGGCGGCGTTTGGTGGAGGCTTGCCGACGGCGGGCCCGCGAGCGAGGCGTCAGTCAAGTGATGGCCGTCACCTCGGCCGTCCCTTTCTTCGAGCACGCCGGTTTTTCTACCTTTAAGAAGGAGCGGATTGCGCTGTTTTACGACGTGCCCGTCGAATGACGGGAAACAAAACCGAGCCGGGGTCCGTATTACCCGATCAAACCGCCTCACGAGCCGGCCGGTCGGAACGTCCAAGCCAACTACGCGGATAGAGCCTTGAGGGAATCTTGGTTATGAAACGGATCTTGTCTGTCATTTTGTCGGCGCTGTTGGCCGGCGCTCCTCTGGCGGCTCAACAGAGCCCGCAGACCGTCGATTATTCCGCGCCTAGGGGATCATTCTGGAACTTCGGAATCTACGGTGCGCCGGACGTCCCCGAGGCTAACCTGTCCGATTCGACGCGGCTCGACCAACTGATTCGGGATGGGAAGCTGTATCTATCTCTGGCGGACGCGATCGCGCTGGCGCTGGAGAACAACCTCGATATCCAAGTGGCGCGCTACTCGCCGCTGGAAGCGCAGACGGACCTGCTTCGCGCGAAAGCCGGGGCGAACTTGAGCGGCGTTCAGACGCAGATCTCGACGCTGTCGACGGCGCAGTCGGCTCAAGGCGGCGGCGGGGCCGGCTTTACGCAAGGGCCCAGCGGCCAGGCGACGGGCGTTACGCAGGGGGCGAGCGCCTCGGCGCAGGGCTCTTCGAGCTCCGGAAACGCGGCGTCATTCTTCGGCACGCAGACGATCAATCTCGACCCGCAGCTCACCTCGAGCGTCACGCTGGCGCGCAGCAGCAATCCGCAAATCTCGAATTTCGTAACCGGAACCAATACGTTGATCAGCGATACGGGGGCGGCGACGTTGACGTTCTCGAAGGGCTTCATCACCGGCTCCACGCTCGGCGCCCGCTTCTCGACGTTTCGCCAATCGAACAACAACATTCGCAACAGTTTCAATCCGACCCTGACGTCCGATTTCTCTTTGTTTTTCACGCAGCGACTGTTGCAGGGCTTCGGCTCGGCGGTGAACTCGCGCAACATCCGCATCGCCAAGAACAACGAAGAAATCGAGGACCTCAACTTCGAGCAACAGGTGGTCACGACGGTTTCAAGGTTGGAGACCCTGTATTGGGATTTGGTGACGTTTCGCCAACTCGCCGATGCACGACAGCTCGATCTCGACCTGGCCGAACGGCTGGTCGGGCAGACGCGCAAGCAGTCCGAGCTCGGCCTACAAGCGAGGATCGAAGTGACGCGCACGGAGGCGGAGGCGACGACGTTCCGGCAGCAGCTCGTGCAAGCGCAAACCTCGGTGCGCGAACAAGAGGAGATCTTAAAGAACGCCCTGACGAAGCACGGTCCCACGAGCGCGATGCTGGCGGGAGTCGAAATCATCCCCACCGACTCCATCGTTGTGCCGGACGAGGAGCGCGTCCAGCCGGTGCAAGACTTGGTCGACGAAGCCTTGAAGTCGCGTCCGGAACTCACAAGCCTGCGCATGAGCTTGACCAATTCTGACATCAACTTGCGGGGCATCAAGAACGCGCTCAAGCCTTCCGTCGACGTGACCGCCTTCGCGACGAACAATGGCCTTGCCGGTACGATCAATCCTGACGTGGTCACCCTGCCGGGCGGGGGCGTGGAGTTGCCTTCCGATTTTTTCGTCGGCGGCCTCGGAACCGCTCTCGGTCAGGTATTCCGCCGCAATTTCCCCGATTACGGCGTGCAGTTCCAGCTCAATATTCCGCTCAAGAATCGCGTGGCCCAGGCCGACATGACCCGTGAATTGCTGCGGCGGCGCCGCTCGAACATCCAGTTGCAGCAGCAGGAGAACTCCGTCAAGCTCGACGTGGCCCGTGCTCTAGCCAACCTGGAACAGGCGCGCGACAACTACCGGATTTCCGTCGATGCGCGCAAGCTGCGCGAGGCGATGGTGGAAGCCGAGGAGAAGCGCTTCTCGCTAGGCCAATCGACCATCTTTCAAATCATCCAGACGCAACGCGACCTGTCTACGGCGCGCACCAGCGAGATCAATGCGAGAAACTCCTATGAGTCGGCCCGCAATCAGCTCGACCTGGTCGTTGGGCGCACTTTGAAGACGAATAACGTCTCGATTGACGAGGCCTATTCGGGGGCCGTCTCGAAACCGCCCGACCCGATCCCTCCGGCAGCCAACTGAGTGAACTTTCTCGCTCATCTCTATCTGGCCGGCGACGACGAAGACCTCATCCTCGGCCAGATGTTGGGTGACTTCTTGGAGCCGGGCTGGCGCGAGCGAGTTCCTGTCGCGGTGCAGCGAGGTATTCGCCAACACCAGCAAGTCGACCTGTTCACGGACCGTCACCCGATCTTCGCGCGCAGTCGGGCGCGCCTGCCCGTCGGGCTGCGGCGCTATGCGGGCATCGTCATCGACATCTATTACGACCATGTGCTGGCGAATCACTGGTCGCGCTTCCGCGCCGATTTGACGCTCGAGCAGTTCGCCCACACCCGCTATCAGACGCTCCTGCGGCGGAAGGATGAGCTGACGGACAAACTGCGGCTCGCGCTGCCGTCGATCGTGCAGCATGATTGGCTCACCTCCTATCGCGATTTCAGCGGTATCCAAAGGACGTTGCGCGGAGTAAGCCGCAGGTTGCGACGAGCGAACCCGATCGGCGAGGCAGGCGTGTCCCTGCGCCGCGAGCACGCGGGGCTGGAGCGGGACTTTCTGGACTTCTTTCCCGAACTGACGCGCTTCGCCGCCGGGCTCGACTAGCAGCTCGGCGGCTCCCGTTCTGCTACCGAAACGCCGCCCGCGGCGTCCAACTGAGTAGAGAAGCAACTCACCAATAAGGCCCCTCCGATGGCAAGCCGCTCACAAACTTTACTGAAACGAGACTCACATGTAAGTCATCGAACAGTTTGGAGCCCCGCGTTGAGGGTTCAATTTTCTAAGCGAGGCGAACAGCAGAAAATGAAAGAGATTTGGAGTCAATCGAAGTATGGAAAGGTGTTTCTTTCCATTTTTGTCGCGCTGACGCTGATGGTCGGCATCGGCGCGTTCGTGTCGGTTGAGCCGTCGCATGCAGGCGCATCGGCGATTCCCGACCTAGCCCCCCCGACCCGCGATGTGGGCGCGGCCGAGTTGCCTGCTAGCGGCACGTTCGCGCCCCTGGTGAAGCGCGTCGCGCCCGCGGTCGTAAGTATTCAATCGGAAAGAACAGCGAAGCAGGTGGAGATGCCCCAAGGCTACCCGTTTGACTTCTTTTTCGGCCCGAATGGCCCGCAACGCGACGCGCCGGAGCAACACCAGAAGGCGTTGGGTTCCGGCGTCATTGTGAGCCCCGACGGCTACATCATGACGAACAACCACGTCATCGAGGACGCCGATAAGGTCGAGGTGATGTTGTCCGACGAGCGCACGCTCAAGGCGAAGGTCGTCGGCGCCGATCCGAAGACCGACGTGGCGGTGCTCAAGATCGATGCGACGAATCTGCCGACTCTCGAGCTCGGCAATTCGGACACGGTCGAAGTCGGCGATATCGTGCTCGCGATCGGCAACCCGTTCGGCATCGGCCAGACGGTGACGATGGGCATCGTCGGCGCGACGAGCCGCGCCTTCGGCATCATGGCCCGCTCCGGCGGTTATGAGGACTTCATCCAGACCGATGCGGCGATCAATCCCGGCAACTCCGGCGGCGCGCTGATCAACACCCACGGTCAGGTGATCGGCATCAATACGGCGATCTTGTCGCAATCGGGCGGCAACAACGGCGTCGGGTTCGCGGTGCCCATCAACTTGGCTCATGGCATCATGCGCCAACTCGTCGACACCGGGCACGTGACCCGCGGATATATGGGCGTCCAGATCGGCGATGTGGACGCGCAAATGGCGAAGCTGCTTGATCTTCCGGATGCTCACGGAGCGGTCGTTTCGAGCGTCGAAGGCGGCGGACCGGCTGACACGGCCGGGTTCAAGCGCTATGACGTCATTCGCAAAATCGACGGCGACCCGATCCGCGACAGCCGCGAACTACGGCTCAAGGTGGCCGGTATGCCTCCGGGTCGCAAGATCGACGTGAGCGTCCTGCGCGACGGCAAGGACATGAGTCTGCCGATCACTCTGGGCACGTTCCCGGAAGAAGAGCAGAAAACGGCCGAAGCCGCGCCGGAAGAAGGAGCGATGGGCGGCGTCGAGGTGGAAGCCTTGAGTCCGGAGATGGCAGGCCGACTCCAACTCGCTCCTACTGTTCAGGGCGTGGTGGTCACGCGCGTCGCCTCCGGTACTCCTGCCGCCGAGGCGGGGTTGGCCCCCGGCGATGTGATCCAAGAAGTCAATAAGAAGCCGGTGGACAGCGTGGCGGGATACCGCTCCGCAGTCAACAAGACTGAAGGAGACGCAGTGTTGCTGCTGGTCTATCGCCGCGGCTCTTCGAGCCTCGTGATCGTCGAGAAGTAAACCCTCAACAGAGGTAACTCGAAAGCTCGGCCGGGAGAAAAAACTCTCCCGGCCTTTTCTCATTCCGCCGACAGGAAACAGGCGGCTAGGGCCCCGGACATCGCCTAATTGCGCTGCGTCGGCGGAATCCTCGACACTTAAGTCTCGATTGAGTCGACCTCGTGAGCCACGAAACGGAAAATCGGCGATTTGATCGCAACCAGGACTATGGTCCTCAGGCCTTGGAGATTCGCTATCAAGACGGCGAACGCGAGGCCTCGTGCACGGCGAGACTGTGGGACTTCAGCGAAGGCGGGCTGGGCATGGACAGTCCGCGGTCGTTCACTCCCGGAGAAGTCATCCATATCGAGGCGGACCTGCGCAACACCGCCATGGGAGTGCACCTGAAGGCGCGCGCGAGGGTGGCCTACTGCCGCCGCGTCGAACGTGAAGAGTACCGCGTCGGCGTAGCGTTTCTCGACATCACCCTCAAACGGATCGCTCCCGCGGATTAGCGGGCGCCGGTCGAAGCTTGCGCGCTCGGCTACACTGTTAGCCGCATGCTTACCAGACGCAGCCTCTTGCTTGCCGGGGTCGGTTCCCTGACCGCCCTGGCGTCCGACCGCGCGACCCGCGACCCGGCCTCCTTCCGTGGGATCTTTCCCATCATGCAGACGCCCTATCTCGACAGCGGAGGCGTCGACTTCGAGGTTTTGGCGGAACAGGTGCATTTTCTCGACCGCGCCGGAACGCACGGGATGGTCTGGCCGCAGCTTGCCAGTGAGTACGCGCGTCTCGAGTTCGACGAGCGCATCAAGGGCGCCGAGGCGATCGTCGCCGCGGGTAGAGGTCTCGAGCCGAAGATCGTGATCGGCGTGCAAGGACCCGACACCGAGACCGCCGTGCGCTACGCCAAGCACGCCGACAAGATCGGGCCGGACGCCATCATCGCGCTGCCGCCGCGCGACGGCGAACAGCGGGAGTTCGATCTGGGCGAGGTGCGCGAATACTACTTGGCGATAGGCAAGGCCTGCGGAAAGCCGCTGTTCATCCAAGCGATCGGCAACATCAGCGTCGAGTTCATCATGGGATTGATGCGCGAGATCCCCAGCCTGTACTTCGTCAAGGACGAAGCCGGCGACACGCTGTCGCGCATCACCGAATTTCGCAATGCCAAGGGCTCGCGCCGGCCGGAGGTTTTCACCGGAGGCCACGGACGCACGCTGATTGACGAGATGGCGCGCGGGTCGGCCGGCAACATGCCGGCCGTGCCTTGGGTGGAGCTCTACGTCAGCGCCTGGGAGCTGTGGCACGAGGGTCGCGCGGGCGAGGCGATCGACATGTTCTCGAAGGCGCTGCTGTTCATTACGGAAGTGCAGGCCTTCGGACTCGCTTCGCTGAGCTACCTGCTGTATCTGCGCGGGCTGTTCAAGAACTGGAAGGTCCGCAACCCCAACCAACGGCCTCTCGAGGAGATCGACCTGGCCGCCTTGCGCCGCACCTACGAGCACGTCAAGCCTTATTTCGTAGCTTGATGTCGAAAAGCGGGGTGCGGCGGCTATGGCGCGTCCGGCCGCACCCGAGTCATGAGTCTGAGGGCGATAGGGCGGAGAAGGCGCTTTTCCGACACCTTCCGCTCCGTACCAATAGGCGGCCGCCTTTGCAAGGGCGTATCGGGCCATGAAAGTTCGCGAAAAGTCGCCTGTCTGCTCGCCTCGTCAGCGGCCGAAGGAGCGCAGCAGGCGCAGGCGACGGCCGAGGAACTGCAGCCGCTGCGTTTCGTGTAGCGCTAGAAAGAGCGCCGATGTCGAGGTGGCCGCGACGACGTAGAGGCTGCCGAGCAGCATCGTGTCGAAGTCGACCCCGCGGCGGAACAGTGCGCCGATCAGGATCGGGCTGCCGGCCGCGCCGAGGACGGCCAGCGAGGCGGCGGCGCTGCGAATGCGGCCCAGGTGCTCGACGCCGTAGAGCTCGGCCCACAGCGCCGAGCCGATGTTGGCGTTGGCGCCGGCCGTGACGCCGACCAGCATCAGGTAAGGGAACGCCATCCACGGATGCTGAGCCCAGCGGATCAGCGCGACCGCTGCGCCCAGCGGCAGCAGGAAGAACGGCAGCAGGCGCACGGCCGTGAAGCGGTCGATGAGTCCGCCGATGCCGATGGACGACAAGGCGCGGCAGACCGCGAAAGCCGCGAAAGCCGCCGCCATCCACTGCGGTTCCCAACCCTTCCACTCCGACATCGGAACCTGGTAGAGGAACAGGCCCGTGAAAACGAATGGGGGCGTAAGCATGACGGGAACGGCGAGATAGGTGCGCAGATCCCGCCCAAAGCGGTTGGGGGCGGACGCTTCGGCAAGGAGGGGCGCCGCCGCGCGGGTATCGGAGGCTTCCGTCCGGCTGTTCGGGTTCGAGAGCAGCCCGAGCGCCAGCGGCAGAATCAAAACGATCGCACCGGCTGACACGATTTGAAAAACCGCCTGCCACGGGAGAAACTGGAGGGCCACGGCGCAGGCCAGCGGGAGCACCGCCTCGCCGAGCGGGTACCCCAACCCAGCGACTCCCAGCGCCTTGCCGCGGCTCCGAGCGAACTCGCGGGCCATCACCGTTTGAGAGATGTGTCCCAGCAGGCCCTGACCCGACAGCCGTAACCCGATGATCCCGAGGCCCAGCAGGGCTACATGAGGCGCGAGCGAGACGACGAGGGCCGCCGTCGCTAGGCCGAGAATCGTCAGCGCCGTATAGCGCTTGAGGTCGAGGCGATCGATGCGTGCGCCAAGCGCGGGCAGGCACAGCGCGCTCGCCAGGGTGCAGCAGCCGTAGAGCATTCCGAAATCGCCCTTGGTGAGGTCGAAGTCGGCCATGAAGTAGGGCAGAAACAGTGAAATAAAAAAGGTTTGGCCGAAGCTTGATGACAGAGCCGTCACCAGGCCGAAGGCCAGGATGGTCCGGTAGGTGGAGAGGAAACGGATATAGCCGCTCATCTTGTTTCGAGTGGAGGAAGGTCACCGCCGATCCGCCGTTGAGGATGCAGATCGGCCGAAGGCCTTCACCAGGCAATTCAGCTTTAGGGTTTCGTGAGAGTGGGCCGAGAACCTGGGCCCGGATTCGAGTCGAACAAACTAGTGTCCGCCTGATTTCAGACTACGATGCGCAACGCGATCCGTCAATCCCCCTCCCAACGGGAGTACGAGGAGGCTGCCTCCTGATTATCGATAATTGGGAGGCAGCCTCGCGTTCGCCGTTTATTCGGCCAGGGCGGCCCAGATGGTCGGAGGCGGGTCCGCGCCCGTTTGCTCGGCGAGAGCGCGGAGCACGTAGGCGTCTTCGTCGATGCCGGCTTGCTTGAGACCCTGTTTGATCGCCTCGGCGACGGCGGGTCCCATCGCGATCAAGTCGAAGAGCCATTCGCCTTGCTCGCGCTTGAACTTCACTTCGATTCCCGTCGTGCGCGTCCCGGAGACCAGCAGGCCGACGGCTTGATCGCCGGAGACCTGAATCGACGCGACGTCGGAGGCGGACGCTACTGTGTCGCCGATCCATCCGCGTTGCACCCCCGCGGCGAAAAGTCCAGCCCCGGAAATGGACTGCAACTCCACGGCGGTCATGCGGAGCCGGAAGCTCAGCACCATCAACTTGTCGAACAGCGGCAGAGCCCGGGTTGACGCCTCGCCGGCGTGCAGCGCAAGGTCGCGCATGCGGTCGTAGTAGGCGAACGTCTCGGAGGTCACGGCGTGCTGCGCGCGTTCGCCGTTCCTCACGGCGATAGCGGTGCGGTAGCTGCGAAAGACCTTGCGGATCGCCTCGGCGTCGTCGGTCTGCGCGCTGGTCGCCGCCGGAAGCAGACAGCAGACGACGATGAAGACCGCGAAGCGCATGGAGTTTTCATCCTACGGCACGCGCCGCGTCGAAGCTAGACGGGCGGCGCCGGCGAGCGACGAAGACATTTCCGTTCCTTCTCGACTGAATCAAATGTCCAGCACGGCTTCCGGGCGGAGATCAGGTTCGCCCAGACCGGTCGAGATCGTCTGGGTCGGATCGATCTTGAACCACAGCACGGCCGAGATCAGAGACATGACGGCGATGAAAACGAGCGGGATATTCCAGCCGTACTGCTCGACCATCCAGCCGTACGTGTAGGCGACGATCGCCGAGCCGGCCTGGCCGGCGGTGTTCATCGCGCCCGTCACCGCGCCGGCGTTCTCCTTACCGATATCGAGGCAAACAGCCCAGCAGGTGGGCAGCATGAAGTCCGAGGCGGCGAAGGCCAGAGCCAGGACGGAAGCCGCGACATACGGATTGGCGATGACAAGCGAGAGCAGCATCAGGATCCCGGCCAAGCCGACGCCGCCCGCGCCGACGATCCGCCGTCCCCATTTGAGTCCGATTCTCTTCACCAGGGCGTCGCTGGTGAAACCGCCGCAAAAATTGGCGGCGGCGCCGAGGATGAAGGGCAAGGCCGTGAAGCCGGCCAAAACGCCCCTGTCCATGCCCTTCGCTTCCGTCAAATAGCTTGCCGTCCAGACCAAGAACCAGAACGAGCCGTAGCAGAAGCAGTGGTACATGACCATGATCCACCACAGGTTTCTGTTTCGCAGAATCACCCGGAGCGGCACACTGTGTCCGTGGCCGCCGGCCGCTCCGATGAGCTCGATTTCGGCCTGGTTGACAGTCGACTTTTGACGCGGCGAATCGCGGAACCAGATGAACCAGAAGGCGGCCCAGACGAGGCCGAAGGTCGAAAAGATGAAGAAGACGATTCTCCAGTCGAAGCGCTCGATCAATGGAACGACGATGAGCGGGGACAGCGCCCCTCCCAACCGGCTCGCCATCCAGACCCAGCCGTGCGCGGCGGCCCGCTGGCGGGCGGGCAGCCAGCGCGAGATGGTGGCCGAGGAGTTGGGATAGGCGCCGGCCTCGCCGCCGCCGAACAAGAACCGAATGACCAGCAGTTGCACGTACCCGGTCGCCACGCCGGTGAGCGCGGTGAAAACGGACCACCAGACAACAATGCGCGTCAGGACGTTGCGGGGTCCGATGGTGTCGCCCATCCAGCCGCCGGGGATCTCGAAGATCGCGTAGGCGAGGGCGAACACGGCGAAGACCGCGCCCATCTGCTCGGTCGACATCCCGAGCTCCGCCCGCATCGCGGGCGCCGCGGAGTTGATGCACACTCTATCGAGGTAGGTGATCACCGACAGCAGCAATAGCATCGCCAGGACGGCGTACCGAACTCGAGTTGCGCGCATGGCCGCACAATTATGTCACAGCGTTCGGAAGAGCTACTGCGTCAGAGACGAGAGGCGATTGTTTTTTCGTACTCCGGAAAGTACGACTGGATGACCTTGAGGTCGAAGCTGCGCAGGATGCTTGTGTTGGGCTCGCGTTCGAGCAGGAATTCAAAGGACTTCTCGATCAGCGCGGCTGGGTCGCCGTCGTCGCCGGCGAGTCGACGGACGTAGTCGGCCGACGCGGACACTGTGTGGGTTGTCGATTGGCGGGCTCCGACGGTGACCTCGAACGCCATTTCCGGCGTCGTGGAATCGAGTTGCTTGACGCGTATATTCGCCACGTCAACAGTGTAGGCGCTCAGCGTCTGCGGATGAGCCTGAAGCCCTCGACGCTCGCGATCCACAGATTCACCAGACCCAGGCCGGAGACGGCGCCGCGCAGATAGCTGCTGAGCCAGAATGTACGCCAGCCGGAGCTGAGGCTGAAGAAGTAGTTGTTGTCCCACAGCAAGGTCCAGGGCAGGAGCAACAAGATCAGGCCGACCTCGAGGCAAAACAACAGGAAGACGATGCGCAGGATGCGCCGCGCACGAGCGCTGTCAGCTTCAGGCGCGGGATCGGCGGGGCTGGCGGGGGAAATGCTCAAACCGCGGCCTCCGCGGCCGTGAACAGGTCGATCTGCTCCGGAGCGGCCTCCAGGGGCAGGGCTCCGGGAAAAGCCGCTGCGAGCGCTACCGGCTCAAAGCTCAGACGGTGCAGCGGGGAGGGGCCGTGTTCGGCCAGGGCCTGCATGTGGTCGGGAGTCGCGTAGCCCTTATTCGAGGCCAGGTTGTAGGCGGGGTAGGCTTCGTGCCACTGCCGCATCCAGTCGTCGCGCTCGACCTTGGCGACGATCGAGGCGGCCGCGATCGAGCGGCTGCGAGCGTCGCCGTGAATCAAGGCCCGCTGGGGCAGAGAGACCGCGAGCTTCATGGCGTCGACCAGCAAGTAGTCCGCGGAGGTCTGCAAGCCCGCCACGGCGTTCTCCATGGCGATTCGGGAGGCTTGATAGATATTGACCTGGTCGATCATGGCGGCGTCGACGGCGGCGACCGACCAGGCGATCGCCCGTGCGCGGATGCGCCCAGCTAGCTTCTCGCGCATCTTGGCGTCGAGAACCTTGCTGTCGTCGAGGCCCCGAATTTGCCTTTCCGGGTCGAGGATCACCGCTGCCGCGACGACCGGTCCGAACAGGCATCCGCGGCCGACTTCATCGACGCCCGCGACACGGACGTAACCGTCGCGGCGCGCGACGCGCTCGAAGTAGAGCGTCGGCCGAGTGGGTGACTTCGGCTGTTCAGGCTGCGGCAGCATGCGGTCCGCGTGGGGGCCTAACGGCGATCGCGTTCCTTGAGCCGAGCCGCTTTGCCTCGCAGACCGCGCATGTAATAGAGCTTGGCGCGGCGAACGCGGGCCTTACGGATGACCTCGAATTCGGCCACGACCGGCGAGTGCACCGGAAAGATGCGCTCGACCGCGACGCCGCCGAAGCTGACCTTGCGCAGCGTGACAGTCTCGCGAATGCCGGAATTGTTGCGTGCGATCAGCATGCCTTCAAAGATCTGAATGCGCTCCTTCTCGCCTTCACGGATGCGGACGTGAGCGCGAACGGTGTCGCCCGGCTCGAGCTTCGGCATATTCTCGCGAAGCCGTGATTTTTCGATTTTTTCGAGAACGGCGTTTTGCATGATGCCCTTCCTCCTGTTCAGCAGCCGGCGGCGACGATCGCGCTCACTGCCCGGCCTCGATCTGTTCCAAAAACTCTCTATCCTCGTCGCTCAGCGCGGCGCCCGCCAGCAGATCGGGCCGGTTTCTCGCCGTTTTCGCGAGAGCCGTTTGTCGCCGCCAGCGACGAATCTTGTCATGATCGCCTGACAACAGGACTTCAGGCGTCGCCCAGCCCCGGAACTCCGCCGGTCGCGTGTAATGGGGAAAGTCCAGTATCCCCGCGCGCCCTGCTTCATCCGGCGCGAACGATTCGCGCTGACTCGAAGCCTCGTTGCCGAGAACGCCCGGCGCCAAGCGCGCCGTCGCATCCACGACCATCCCGGCCGCCCACTCGCCGCCCGAGAGCACGAAGCTGCCGACCGAGATCTCCTCGTCGGCCAAATGCTCCATCACACGCTCGTCGACCCCTTCGTAGCGACCGCAGATCAAGACGATTTCCTCATAGCTCGCGAGCCTTGCGGCCGTTGCCTGATCGAATAGCTTTCCCTGTGCGGAAAGCAGCGCGATCCTGCGCCGGGCCTCGGGCTGTCCGCCGGCGATCTGTTCGAGCGCCAGGAAGATCGGCTCAACCTTCAAAACCATGCCTTCGTCTCCGCCGAAGGGTCGATCGTCGACCGTTCGATGGTTGTCGAAGGCGTAATCCCTCAAATCGTGCGTCTCAATCGCGATCTTGCCCGCCTTGCGGGCCCGCGCGACGACGCCGTGTTCGAAAGGCGACACGAAAAACTCAGGGAAGATCGTGAGCAGATGAAATTTCACCGCTCCGCTCTCAACTCCTTCTTCCTCTCTGCGCCGCTCTCCCGAGCGTTCAAACTCTCTAAACCCTCCGGCAGGCGGACGACCACTCGCTTGCCTGCCGTGTCGACCTCCAAACAAATCTCGGGGACGTACGGGATCAGGATTTCGAGCCCCGCATCTTCCGGCCGCCGCGTCTCGAGCAGCGGCGGTCCGCCCGGCTCCAGAATCGCGACGACTTCTCCTATTTTGCGATGCGTGTCGGCTTCGATGACCTCGCAACCGACTAGGTCGACGAAATAGTGCTCTCCTTCAGGCGGCGGCCCGAGATCCTCATACGGGATCTGCACTTGGCAGCCGCGTAGCTGCTCGGCGTCGGATATCGAGTCGACGCCTTCGAACTTCAGCACCAACCGGCCTTGGTGATACCAAGACTCCTCGATCGTCGACGGCCGCCGCTCCCCCGAGGGATAAAGCAGGTCGACCGTCAGGCCGGCGGCGAATCGAGCCGGGTCTTCGCACAGGTCGTTGGCCGCCGTCTCGCCGCGATTGCCGCGCGGCTTCAGGATTTTGGCCAGTGTGACGTAGTCGGGCGTTTGCTGTCGGCTCACGTTTCACCAGCCGCTCCTGACGCATCCTTCGCGCTGCTTCGTAAAGGCCCCTCGCTCACGGTCGGGGCTCGAGCCTCGCGATTGTCGTCCGGAGATTAGGGCTCGAGGATCTCCAGCGAAAAGCGCTTGTTGTGCTTGACGCCGGCCGCCCCGAGAAGAGTGCGGATCGACTTCGCCGTCCGTCCTTTCTTGCCGATGACCTTGCCGAGATCGCTCGGATCGACGCTTAGTTCGAGAATTCTTGCTTGACCTCCTTCGATCGCCTTGACTTCGACTTGTTCGGGTTTGTCGACTAGGGCCTTTGCGATCAACTCCACCATCTCAACGATTGGATCCGCTGGCATAGCCACTGCGTTCGCCCCTCCTGGTTATCGACCGCCGCCGGTCACAGACAAACGACGGTGGCGCCGGGCCGGCGCCGGATATCTGAGCTTAATCCTTCTTGTCTTCGGACGCGTCGGTTTCGGCGGGCTTTTCTTCCGCCTCCGCCTTGGGTTGGTCGTCCGCGGCTTCGGGCGCGACGGCGGCTTCAGCCGCGGGCTCCTCCGCGGATTCGACTTCGGCCTTCACCTCGGTTTCGGCTTCAGGCTTCGCCGCCGGTTTGGTTTCGGCTTCAGCCTTCGCCGCCGGTTCGGTTTCGGCTTTCGCTTCGGGTTCGGCTTCAGCCTTCGCCGCCGGTTCGGTCTCGGCTTTCGCTTCGGGTTCGGCTTTCACTTCGGCCGCAGCCGGAACAGGCTCCTCGGCCGGCTTCTCCGGCTTCGGGGCCGGTCGGTTCTCGACGGCCGTCTTCTGAGCGGTTTCGCGTTTGGGCTGCGCCAGAACTGCACCGCTCTCGTCGAACCGCTTGATCAGCCGCTTCACGGTTTCGCTCGGCTGAGCGCCCACGCCGAGCCAATAGGAGACTCGCTCGCGCTTGAGGTCGAGCTCCACCGGCGAGGGGCGCGGGTTGTAGTGCCCTAGAATTTCGATCGTCTTGCTGTCGCGCGCGCGGCGCTTGTCCATGACCACGACCCGATAGGTCGGTTTCTTCTTGGCCCCGGTACGCGTCAAACGAATGGCCACCATACTGTTCTATTCCTCCGAATCCCTTACCCAGCCGTGCGCGGACCAGCCTTTTCGACTTGTTCAATCGGGCCGCCGCGCCGCTCGGCCACGGGCGCTCAGCGCCCGAAAAACTGCGGAAAATTCATGCCGGGCGGCATTTGTTGCACACCGCCGCGTCCCTTCTTGCCTTTACCCTTGCTCTTGCGCTTGAGCCCGCCGCGCTTGATGGCGCCGGTCATCGAGCGCATCATCCGGCGCGCTTCGCGATACTGCTTCAGAAGCTGATTCACGTCCTGGACGTTGACGCCGGATCCCTTTGCGATGCGGCGCCGGCGACTGCCGTTGATGATCTCGTGATTGCGGCGCTCCTTGTGGGTCATCGCGCTGATGATCGCCTCGACGCGCACCATCTCCTTGGGGTCGAGATCGGCCCCTTGGAGCTCCTTGAACGGCCCAACGTTAGGCAGCATCGCGAGCAGCGATTGCAGCGAGCCGAGCTTCTTGAGCTGCCGGAGCTGCTTGAGGAAATCTTCGAGAGTGAACTCGTTCTCGAAGATTTTCTCCTGCATCTCGAGCGCATCTTTCTTGTCGATCTGACCCTCGACCTTCTCGATGAGCGACAGAACGTCGCCCATGCCGAGAATGCGCGAGACGATGCGATCGGGATGAAATAGCTCGAAAGCCTCGGGCTTCTCGCCCGTGCCGATGAACTTGAGGGGCCGCCCGGTGACCTGGCGAATCGACAACGCCGCGCCGCCGCGGGCGTCGCCGTCCATCTTGGTGAGGATGACGCCGGTGAGGCCGAGGCGAGCGTTGAACTGCTCGGCGCTCTTGACGGCGTCCTGACCGGTCATGGCGTCGGCCACGAACAGAATTTCCACCGGTCCGAACTCGGTCTTGAGCTGGTCGAGCTCGACCATCAAATCTTCGTCGATGTGCAGCCGGCCCGCGGTGTCGATCAGGACGACGTCGCGGCCGGTCTGAATAGCTTCGCGCTTGGCGCCCTTGGCGAGCTCCAGCGGCTTCTGTTCGTTTTCGCCCTGGTAGATCGGGACGTCAATCTGCTCGGCGACCACGCGCAACTGCTCACGGGCGGCTGGACGGTAAACGTCGACCGAAACCACCAGGGGCCGATGCCCGTTCTTCGTCAGCCACTTCGCGAGCTTGCCGGTGGAAGTGGTTTTACCGGAACCCTGCAGGCCCACGATCATGAAGACCGACGGCGGCGAGCTCGCATAGCGCAGCTTCGACTCGGTCGAGCCCAGGATGCGTACCAGCTCGTCTTTGACGATCTTGACGACCTGCTCGGTCGGCGAGAAGGCCGTAAGCACTTCCTGGCCGAGGGCCTTGGTCCGGATGTTCTGAACTAACTCTTTGACTACCTTGAAGTTGACATCGGCTTCCAGCAGGGCGAGACGGATCTCTTTGAGAGCGTCTTGGACGTTGCTCTCGGTGAGCTTTCCTTCGCCGCGCAGGTTCTTGAAGACACGCTGCAGCTTGTCGGACAGATTGTCGAACATGTCAGAGCTGTTTACGCAGCGGCGCCCGACGCGCAAGCGCGGGCCCAGCCGACCAAAGTATTGTTAGGAGCGTTCGGGGGCAGGCGAACAATGACGCGAATCCCCTAAGGACCTTCTCATTATTCTAGAGGGGCATGGAGGGACCGTCAATCGTCGCGCAACCGTCTCAGGTCCGGGTTGAGGACCACCGCGGCGGCGGCGGCGACGCATTCGCGAAAGGCCGCGAGGTCGGTGTAAAGGGTGTCGTCGGCGGCGGCGCGGCGGAACAGCGTCGCCCCGCCGTCGATCATGAGGTTGTCGGCGAGGTCGAAATCTTCGAGCGCCATGCCGTGCATGTCTTCGAGAGTTCCGTCGCAGCGCTTGCGCAAGTCCTTATCCAGGAATGACTTGGTCCGCTCAAGGAAGCTCTCGGCGACGTTGCTGTAGGCGAATGTCGGCTTGCCGAGGGCGCGCATGAAGCCCAGCTCGAAGACCGTGCCGACGTCGGCGCTCGGGCCGCGAAACGGCGTTAAGTTGGCGATCAAAAGGTCGCAGCCGCCCATCAGCGCCTCGTTTGCGCGGCTGACGGCGAGCCCGCGCTCCTGCTTCGAGAGACCCGAAAAATCGAGCTCATTGTCGAGCGGAAACACGCCTTCGAAGGCATATTCGCGGCAGATCGCCTTTTTGGGGCCTGGCTGCGCTCCACGGATCGGCAAGGAAGACCTCGGGGCCGGCCAAGTAAATTCGCTGCATGGAATTGTCGGCGCTCCAGGGCCGGGAAGACCGCGGGCGGCAGTCGAACTGAAGCGGCCCCGAGAGCGCCGGGGCCGTTCGATTAGCTTGCCAGGTTCTCCAGGCGTCTGTCGCTGTCGCCGAAACGCTCCGCCTTGTGGCCCATGTGATCCATCAAGGATAGATAGAGGCTGCAGGCGCGGCGTCCGTCCGGCTCGTTCTTGCTGTAGTCGAGCACGCGGCCCGGCTTGATCGCGCCGCCGGCCTTGCCGGCCAGCAGGATCGGCATTTCGTCGGCGCTGTGCGTATCGCCGTCAAACAGGTTCGAGCAACACATCATCATCGAGTTGTCGAGCAGCGAGCGGCCGTTGCCCTCGTCGATTTCCCGCATGCGCTCGATCAGGTAGGCGAACTGCGCGATGTGGAACTGATTCGTCTTCAGATACATCGCTTCGAGGGTCGGCTTGTGGCCGTTGTGCGTCAGGTCGAGGTGCAGGGCGCCGTGGACGCCTTCGATGAAGCCGAAGTTCATCTGCGACAAGTCGTTGTTGAGCATCAGGGTCGCGATGCGCGTCTTGTCCATCTGGAAGGCGAGGATAACCAGGTCGAGCATCATCTTCATGTGCTCGGGGATGCTTTGCGGCAGCTTCTCGGGCGGACGCGACATGTTGGGCTTGGCAAGCGTCGGCCGCCAGCCCTCGAGGCGCTGCTCCTTGGAGGCGCGATTGATGCGCGTCTCGATTTCATGGATCGACTCGAGATATTCGTCGAGCTTGCGGCGGTCGCCCGAGCTCACCTTGCCTTCAAGGTCATGAGCTTGGCCGAGCACCGCGTCCAAGATGCTTTTGTCGAGGTCGCGGCCCTTGCCGTCGCCGACGAGGCGGTCGAAAGTGCGGGCAGGGTAGATTTCCTTGGTCGCCGGCTTCGTGTCGGCTGCCCACGAGATGCACGAGCCGTAGATCATCGAGACGCCGTCTTCGAGGCGCAGCTCGTTGGGCTCGATGCCCAGGACGAGGCTCGGGACCGGCGTGCGTCCGCCGATATTTTGCGCCAGCTCCTGGTCCATCGTCTTGCCGACGCGGATGTCGCTGGGGTCGAGGCTGACGGTAGCGCCGGACAGCATGTTCGGCATGCGGCCCAAGTGCGGGCTCGTGGAGGCGACGGCCTGCTGGTTGTAGAGACCCTTGATGAAGGTGATGTCTTCCTTGAAGGGCTCCATCGGCCGCAGTCCGGGGCCGATCTCCATGTCCTTGCCTGCGCCTTTGGCCCACCAGTGAGCGGGCTCGACGCCGTTGGAGAAGTAGAGAACGCCGAAACGGACGGGCGGTTCGTTCGGATCGAGGCCGCCCGGAGCAATCGGCGCCTCGGTCGCCGCCGGCAAGTAGGATTCCATCCAGGGCAGCGCGAGCGCCACGCCCGTGCCTCTCAGGAACCGCCGGCGGGACGGCTGTTGGTTGACTCGACTTCTGGGTTCGATGTCCTTCATTCTGCTTCTCCGAATTTCTCTATTCTCCGGCGCCGGTCGCCTCTCGAGCCGGGGGTTGCAAGTCTTGCATGCCGCGGCGATTGCGGAACTGATCGCTCGTGACGATGCCGATCGTGAGATCCGCGAACGTCGCGTCGCCGCCGGATTTGGCCAGCTTGTCGATCAAGGGCAAGTCGGAAGCCATCACGGTGCGCCCGAGGGCGTAGCCGACGAGCTTGTAGGACATGTTGCCCAGGACCTGCTTTTCGTTGCTCTCGAGGTAATCGATCAAACCGTTGATGCCGTTGATTTCCGTGCCGTCCTTGAGGGCGGCGACGTCGTCGATGTCGGCGCCGTTCTCATACTGCGGGCGCCAGCGGCCGATCGCGTCATAGTGCTCGAGCGGGAAGCCGAGCGGATCGATGCGCGAGTGACAGGAGGCGCAGGTTGCGTTGCGCTGATGCGCTTGCAGTTCTTCGCGGATGGTTCGCGCGCCGAAGGCTTTGTCGTCAGCGGCTATTTTGGGGACGTTGGCGGGCGGCGGAGGCGTCGGCGTGCCGAGCACGCGCCGCAGCATCCAATCGCCCCGCTTGACGGGACTGGTGCGCATGGGCGCGGATGTTGCCGTCAACACGGCTCCGAGCCGCGTGATGCCGCCGCGATGGAACTCGTTCGCGCCTTTGACAATCTCGACCTCTCCGGTCGACTCGATGTCTTTGTCGATCCCGTACAAATTTGCCAGCGGCTTGTTGAGGAACGTGTAATCAGCCGAGATGATTTCGTCGATCGGACGGTTCTTGCGGATGATGTGCTCGAAGAACGAAATCGCTTCGTTGTACATCGCCGATTTCACTTCGTCGGTAAACTCGGGGAAGCGCTGAGCGTCGACCCCGCGATGCTGATCGAAGCGGTAGAAGCCCAGCCACTGACCGAAGAACTCGGTGGAAAGCCGGCGCGCTTTGGGGTCCGCCAGCATCCGCTTGACCTGCTTGGCCAGCAGCGCCGGCTCGTTCAACTCGCCTGCGGCCGCGGCGCGGCGAAGTTCCTGGTCCGGGATCGACGACCACAGGAAGTAGCTCAGGCGGCTGGCCAACTCCCAGTCGGTGAGCGGCGTAATGCCGGAGACTTCCTTGGGCTTCTCGACGCGGTACAGGAAGTCGGGCGACACCAGGATTCGGGCGATGAGCGCGCGCATGGCGCCGGTGTGGTCGAGCTCGAACTTCTCGCGCGAGCGCTGATAAAAGGCGCGCAGGTCTTCTTGTTCGCGTTCGCTCAGCGGACGACGCCAGGCGCGGCTCGCGAACTTCATCGCATCGTCGAGCTGACGCGGTTCAGCGGCCCTGCGACGCGCCCAATCGGCCGCGTAATCGTCGTGAAGCTGCTGGACGTACTGACGCGGCTCTTCAGGCAACGCAGCGATTTCTGCTTCGCTCAGGTCTTCGATGCCCTTGTCGCCGAGCCCAAGCTCGTATTTGTCGTCGACGAAGCGCAGAAAGGCGTCGTGGTATTCGAACGACGTTTTTACGTCGGCCCAGGCGTCCTCGAGCTTCACGCGTGTGGCGTCGTCGAGCATGTACTCCACCAGGAAGTCGTCCTGGCGGTAGTACTTGACGCGCTGGTGGAAGCGATCGCGCTCGGGCTGGTTGTATTCATTGCTGAACGGCTGCGGAATCGGGTCGCGATCCGACGGCGTGGCTTCGCCCTGCGAGGTTTGGGGGAAGCGGGCCGCATAATCGAGAACCTTCGTCTTCCATGCCTGGAAGGCGTCGCTGTCGGAATAGCCCAACAGTACCCATGACGGTCGCCCGGATTCGCTTTCGTCCTCGGAGACCAACACGCGTAGAACCGAGTCTTGGGGCTGGTCGGGCGCCAACTCGACGTCCATGTCCATCGAGATGAACTTCGAGTCCTCCGGAATCGTCAAATCGAAAGCCAGCGTCGTGCCGCTGGTCATCGCGAAGTCCGTGTCAGGGAGCTCACCGCCGTCCGGCATGTGACCGAAGTTGATTTTCGCGAGCGTCGCCTCGTCGAGATACGCCTTGATCGACTCGGCTTCGCTGTCACGACCCACGCGCACCTTCGGATCGCGCCAAATCACCACGGCTGAAGTTGTCGAAGTGGGATCGGTGGGCGCGGCGGAAATGTGGACGCCGGCGCGTCCTTTGTTCTTGATGCGCTGGACGAAACGCATCGACTCCTTGGTCTTGGCTTCGAGAGAAGCGTCGGTGATGACGAGTGCGCGCTCGTCGCCCGCGCCGCCGGCGGCGAGCTCTCCCGCGCCGAACAGCCAGCGCGGCCAGTTGATCACGAACTCTTGAATCTCGACGCACTTGGCGCGAACTTCGCTTTCGGGAGCGTCGGGAGCGGGCAGATTATGGAAGCGGGACAGGACCTCGGTCGTGGGGTAGGTCGACGCGGAATCTTCGAGCACGGACCAGACATGGGCGAGGAAGCGCGGGCTGACGTCTTCAGCCTTGGCGAAATCGTTCAGGGTCGCGTCGCTTTTGCCTAGCGCGTCGCGGTGAGCGTATTCCCAGGCGGCGTAGAAGGCGCGGCCGTAGCGCTCGAGCCCGAACGCGCGCCCGCCCTCGGCGGCCACCGCGCGGAATCCGTACTTGCGATAGATGTCGTCAATGCGGTGAATAGCGGAAAGCTCGAAACCGCTCATGCCGGGGTCTTGAAAAAAGCTCAGCGGACCGGCGCCGACGACGGCGTGGTCGGCCACGATCTTGGCCGCTTCGAGATAGCTTTCCAGGCCGGCGTCTTGCATGAACTGCACATCGCCGAAATTCGTGAATCCTTCGCCGCCCACGGCGTCGCCCGCAAAGCTACGGTCGACGTTGAGGTCGATCCCGGTGAGATCGTGGATGGTATAGGCGTACTCCGCGCTCGTCAGCCGCCGGACGGTGACCTGACCGGGATCGCCGGCATGCGCTTGGGCGTAGGCGTCGAGCTCGCCGCGGACCCAGCTTGCGGCCTCGTCACGTTGCTCGTCGCTCGGCGCCGGCATGCCTTCGGGCGGCATGCGGGCGTGCTCGATTTCAGAGGCGATCTTTTGCCACTTCTTGAAGTTGTCGCCGTAGGCCGGGTCGGCGAGCAGTTGCTGAAGATTTATGCCTCCGGGGGCCGCTTCGCCGTGGCATGCGATGCAGTATTGGCGGAACGTCTCCGGCGCCTTGGAGTCGGCGGCGTAGAGCGCGATTGACGCGCTCAAAAACGCTGCAACGCAAAAGCGCAACAGGGACGGGCGCACAATTAAAGTACAAGCCTGACGCAGGGACTTGCCTGCGGGCTTCGAGGTCCGGAAACTGCTCATATCGATATCGAGTGCCACAAGTATTTTAGGCGTCGCGGGCCCGCGCGTCTAGGCGCCAATCGCGAGAGCTAACCGGTAAGTGGGACGTTTAGGGGCTCACAAACGTAACGGTTAGGCCGGATTTTGCGGCTATCCGGGCGGCTCAGAGAATAGAAGAGCTCGCACTGGCATTCCGTCCAGCCCGGGCGCATTGAGCGGGAAGGCGCAGAGATAGTACTGTCCGGGGGCCGTGCGGCGCAAGTCGAGGCAGACAAAGGCAGGCAGCCCCTGACGCGCAACGGCCTTGTGGACGGGGAAGTCGTCGTCTCCGGTGCGATCGAGACTGTAGTAGTCGAACCCGATCGAAAGCGGCGAGAGTCCCAGCAGGACGGCGGCCGCTTCCGGCGTGAGGTAGGAGTGATCCTCGCGGTATGCGGATTCTCCCAGAAATGAAGAATTTCGAGTCTTGAGCACAATGTGATGTTGAGCACATGGCTTCGCCGCGTCTAGCGCCGCTTTCACGGCCTCGCAGTCAATGGCCCGAGCCTCCGCCAGATCGAGCACGCACGCGGGACCGTGGAAGTGAGCGAGGGAAAGCTCCGACAGGCAAAGGCCGCCTGCGAGGAAGTGCGACGGCGCGTCGACGTGCGTGCCGATGTGGCAGCCGATCGTCAGCTCCGACGCGGTCAGGGGATCGCCCTCAGCGATCGAAGACAATCGCCGAACGGCGGGCCGCGCGTCCCCGGGATAGACGACAAGACGGTCGTCGATCGGGAGGGAGATGTCGATTGGTGCGAGAGTTGTCAAACGTCTCAGAGGATAGCCGAGGCGGGATTCTTGAGCCGCCGAGCCTTGCGCTATTCTTGGGTGTCCTCGAGCGGGACCGGAAGGCGAGCTCCCGCCGCCGGCCGGCGCTGAACAGATGAAGCTTGCTGACGTTGTGCCCGACCGGTTGCGAGGACCGGTCGCTGCGGTTTGGATCGCCGGCGTTGCGCTGTGGACCCTGCCGTCGTTGCGCTGGCAGTTGGACTACTACAAGAATCCCGGCCCGCAATTCTACAAAGGCATCCTGATCGTCGCTCCGCTCGTCTTCGCAGCCGCCCTGGCGTACGCCCGTCTGCGGACGCCGACATTGCGGAAGCTCGAGCCTTGGGCGCTATTGGCGTTTCCAGCGGCTTTGGCGGCGCGGGAGCCTGTCGCCTGCTTGGCTTGCATGCTCATCGTCGTTTCTTGCTTTTGCATGGGGCGCAAGCTTCTCGAGGGCTGCCGCCTTGATCAGGGGCCGGCAGTGGAACGTGACCTGCTCGCGGCGACCGCAGGGTTGGCGGCGTGGTCGAGCGCGCTGTTTTGCCTCGGCATGGCGGGTCTGCTGAACGTTTGGCTCCTCGCGGCGTTGATCGGTGCGCCGATCATCGTGTGGCGCCGCTTCCTGGTCGAGCTGCGGGAAACGTTTCGCGACTGCGCGGCGGCCTGGCGAACGGACTCGGAGTTCGCGCATCCGTTGATCGGCGTCGCGTATTTTTTTGCGCTGCTGAGCGCAATCTCGGCGACGGCCTTGTTGGCCGCCCCTCCGGTTGCGTTCGATGCGGTGAATTTTCATTTGCCGCTCGCCAAGACGTACGCCGAGATGGGGCGGCTGGTGAGTTTGAAAAGCGAGACCTACTCGTATTTCCCGCAAGGGTTCGAGTTGCTGCTGACGAACGCGTATCTTTTCGGCGGCGTGAAGGCGGCGCAGTTCTTCGGCGTCATCGACTTTTTTCTGGCTCTGGGGCTCGCCTGGAGGACCGCCGAACGCTGCGGTCTGCGGCGCGGCGCGACGGCGCTTGGCCTTGGCGCGGCGGCCTGCGCGCCGGCGTTCCATGCTCCCGCCTTCACCGCGAAGAACGACATGGCGACCGCCGCCTACCTCCTCGCCGGCCTGCTTGCTTTGCTGCTGTGGACCGAGCGCCGCGGCCCAGGCTGGCCCGCGGCGGCGGTCGGTTTCGTCGGCGCATCGTTCGCGACGAAGCACACGGCCCTCTTCTCGGCCGCGGCCGTAGGGGTTTTCTTTCTCTACGCATTCGCGAGGGAGCCGAAGAAGCTGCGCTTGCTCGCCGTCTCTGTGCTGTTGTGGATGTTGACCGCCGGAATCTGGCACGTTCGCGCCTACGCGCTTACCGGCAGTCCCGTGTATCCCTATGGGGTCGGCCTGCTTGCGAAGAACACGCTGAACGGTTATTCGGAGGAGCGCTCCAACAAGCCGCCCCCGTCTCTGCTCACAGCGTTCCCGGAAACATTCGCGGATGCTCATCTGCGCGGCTACCTGGTATACGAGAGCATTCTGCCTGCGCCGTTGGGCCTGTTCCTCGCGATGTTCCTGCCGCTGCCCCTGCTCTATCGCAGAAAGCCGTCGAACCGCGCGATCCGCCTGTTGGGACTCGGCGTTGCGGCGACGCTCGTGTTGTGGATTGCGACGATGGCGCCGCTGCGCGGCACGATCAAAGCGGACGTGACGGTGCGATACGTTCACGCGGCGTTCCTCCTGTGGTTTGTGTTGTTGGCGCCGGCCGTTTGGCGCTGCTGCGAGAAAAGCTCGCGCTGGGTATGCGGCGCGATTCTGGCAGGCGTCGCTTATTCTTTCCTGTTGTGTTGGACAGGGCTGCTGATCATCGAGAATAGCGGCGCACAGGTCAACTATCTGCTCGGGCGCATGAGCGAGGCGGACTACATCGACGGCGCGCAGGGACCTTACGCAGTCATCCAAGCGGTGGCGAAAGCGGCGCCTCCGGGGACGGACATCTTGGCCGTCGGCGCATGCGCCAGCCTCTACTATCCCGAGCCGTGGCGCTTCGAGTGCTCTCGCGGCCAGCGCGATGCGGAGTACGTCCGCCGCAAGTTCGCCGCGAAGGACTACGGCTTCCTGATCCTCGATCGAGCGCAAAGCGCCTCGTCCGCCGGGCTCCCGACGCCGGTGAAGCCGTTCTATCAGGATGAGAGGTATGAGGCTTTCCGCGCCCGCTAGCCGCAGCGAGCCCATGAACCGCGCGACTCCCCTATACTGCATCCGGACGTAGCCGCCCTCATGACTCGACGCCTGCTGATCTTTTCGAATCTGCTGTTTGTGGCCGCTCTGCCGGCGCAGGAGACGGCGCCGGAGTCGGGCGCTCCCGCTCCCTCCAATGTCCGAGGCGAGAGCTACCCCTGGATTCATCCCGACCGCCGCGTCACCTTCCGCGTCGAGGCTCCCGAGGCCAAGCGGGTCGCTGTCGCCGGCCGTGCGGCCGACAGTGGGATGAACGGCAACACGCCGTATGAGATGACCAAGGGCGCCGACGGCGTGTGGACGGTGACGACCGATCCGGTCGAGCCGGGCTTTCAATACTACGAGCTGATCATCGACGGCCACCATCTCACCGACCCTGCCAGCGCCTCTTACTTCGGTTGGGGACAGTACACCAGCGGCCTCGAGGTTCCCGACGAGAAGCTCGACTTCTACTCCGTAAAAAATGTGCCGCACGGTCAGGTGAGAGTCTGCTGGTATCACTCAAGAGTCACCGGGCAGTCACGGCGCGCATACGTTTACACGCCTCCGGGTTATGACCGCGGCGATGCTCGCTATCCCGTGCTCTATCTGCAGCATGGGGCCGGCGAGAACGAGACGAGTTGGACTTGGCAAGGCAAGGCGAACCTGATCTTCGACAATCTTCTGGCCGAGGGCAAGGCGCGGCCGATGATCATCGTCATGGACTGGGGCTACGCGGAGAAGCCCGGCGCGACCGGCGAGCGACGCGGCAACGAGGCGTTCGGCGAGGTCGTCATCGAAGACCTCATCCCCTACATAGACGGCGAGTTCCGGACCAAAACCGATCGGCGTTCGCGCGCCATCGCCGGCCTCTCGATGGGCGGCGGGCAGGCCTTGCGCATCGGCTTCGCCAACCTTGACAAGTTCGCCTCGATTGCGGCGATGAGCGGCTCGCGGAGCCTCGATCTGGCGGAAGCGTCCGGGCGTTCCGTGGAAGAAACCAAAAAAATGCTCGACTTGCTGTGGATCGGCTACGGGAAAGGCGACCGAGGGTATGAGCGAGGGAAGCAGTTTGACGAGGAACTGACGGCGCATGGGGTCGAGCACGTCTGGTTCGAAGCGCCCGGCGTCCACGAGTGGCAGGTTTGGCGAAAGGACCTTCGCGACCTGGCGCCGCGCCTTTTCCGGAAATGAAAATCCCCCGCGTACGCGTTGTTGACGAATCGCCCGCAGGTCTCCTATGTTCTGAGATCAAAGTCGAGCGCAAAACCCCCGGCGGCCACGCTCTTCTCCCCCGTTGCGCCGATTTCGATCGGCTGTCCACTCCTAAATCCGTAAGGACTTCGAGAGCCAAGTCGTTCTCGCCGATCGGCTGCGCACCGCGCGGCAAGCACTTCAACTTGCGAAACGAGGAATACCGATGTTCGCCGACTCTCGCGTTCTCTGTTGCGCTTTAGCGCTCTCATCCATAGCGTTCGCTCACGATATCCCCGTGACGGTCGCTGATCGAGGAGCCTACTCGCCCGCCAAACAGGGCGGCAACTACATGCATAACTTTTATTTGCCGCCGGGGCCGTCGAGCACGCCTTGGGCGCCGGCCTGGGCCCCCGACGGCAAATCGATCGCAGTCGGAATGGAGGGGTCGATTTGGTCGATCGACGTCGATTCCGGGGTCGCCGCCGAGTTGACCTACAACAAGCGCTACCACTCCTCGCCCACGTATTCGCCCGATGGGAAATGGTTGGTCTACACGGCCGATGAAGACAACGAGATCATCCAGCTCGAAGTCCTGAATACCAAAACGGGCGAGACGCACACGCTCACAGACGACAAGCAGATCTATTTGGACCCGACGTTCTCGCCCGACGGCACACGGCTGGCTTACGTCGCGACCAAGCCCAACGGCAATTTCAACGTCTTCGTTCGCGGCATCAAAGACGGCCAATGGTCGAGGCGAAGAGATCGCCGTCACCCACGACAACAAGTACGGGCGGAGCCGCCTGTACTTCGGCGAATGGGACGTTCATATCGAGCCGGCTTGGACGAAGGAAGGCGACTCGCTGCTGCTGGTCTCGAACCAGGGCGTGCCGCTCGGTTCGGGCGCGATTTGGCGCGTCCCGGCCAAGGCCGGCGGCATGGACGAGGCGGTGCAGGTTTTCAACGAGCAGAGCCTGTGGCGCACGCGCCCGGATGTTTCGATCGACGGCAAACGCTTCATCTATTCGTCGACTTCGGGCGCCGGGGATGAATTCGCTCACCTGTATGTGTTGCCGACAACGGGCGGATACCCCTACAAGATGACCTTCGGGGACCACGACGACTTTCATCCGCGATGGTCGCCGGACGGCGAGAACATCGCCTACATCTCAAACGAAGGGGGCTTGCCGCAGCTCGTCGTAATGGAGACGTACGGCGGCCGCAAGCGGCGCTACGAGATCACCGAGCGCAAGTGGAAGCGGCCGATGGGCAAGCTCGAGATCAGCGTCGTCGACAAGGACGGCAAGCCGCTGCATGCGCGCATCCAAGGAGTCGCCTCGGACGGGAAGTTCTATGCTCCGGCCGACGCTTATGCCCGCGTCGGTCCGTCGATCGGACACATCTATCACATGAACGGCCGCTCGATCACCGAGCTGCCCGTCGGCAAGATGACGCTGCAGGTCGCGCACGGGTTCGAGCACTGGCCCAAACAGATGGAGGTCGACATCGAGGCCGGGAAGACGAAGAAAGTCGAGGTGGCAGCTTGACGCGATGGCCGACTTCAACGCCAAGGGCTGGTACGCCGGCTCGACGCACGTGCACATGAACTACGGCGGCAATCTTCGCAACACGCTCGAGAATCTGATCTTCATGTCGAAGGCGGAGGATCAAGACGTCGTCGACGAGCTCGTCGCCAACAAGGACAACCGCATCCTCGATTGGCAATATTTCGTCGAGGGCGGCGCCGAGCATCCGGTGTCGACTGACGACCCGAACCTGTTGCTGCTGGTGGGGGAAGAGTATCGGCCGCCCTTCTACGGGCACGTGTTCTTCATCGGCCTGCGCGATCACCTGATCTCGCCGTTCACGACCGGCTACGAAGCCACCGGCATCGAGAGCCTCTACCCGAGCAACACCGACATGTTTCGGAAGGCGCACGCGCAAGGGGCCGTGACCGGCTACGTGCATCCGTTCTCCGGCGAAGACGATCCGCTTACCAGCGGATTGGGCGGCGCGAAGGGTTTCCCCGTCGATGCGGCGCTGGGCGCCACGGACTGCCTGGAATGGAGCGGCGCCGGCCGAGCCGGCTTCAAGGTGTGGATGAAGGCGCTGAACAACGACCTGCACATCACACCCACCGGCGGCGAGGACTCGATCTCAAACCTGCATATCAGCAAGCTCGTCGGCAGCGTGCGGACCTATGCGTACCTGGGCGACGATTTCACCGTGTCGGCGTGGAAGCAGGCCCTGCGCGACGGCAAGACCTTCTTCACGACCGGTCCGCTGCTGTCGTTCGACATCGACGGCAAGATGCCCGGCGAGTCGGTGAAGCTCGGCGCATCCGGAGGTAAGGCGCACTTCAAGGCGCTCGCCCAATCGATTACGCCGATCGCCGTGGCGGTGATATACCGCAACGGGGAGGTCTTCAAGAAGCTCGACATCAGCGAAGACCACTTCACAGCTAAATTCGAGGGCGATATTCCAGTCGACGCGAGCGCCTGGTATTCGCTTTACGTCGAGGGCCCCAATTCGCAGTGGATCGACGCGGCCTTCGCGCAGGCCGGCACGAGCGCGATCCATGTTTACGTAGGCGACGGGAAGATCCGCGATTACGATTCCGCCGAGTACTTCGTGCAGTGGATCGACAAGTTGCACGATCTCGCCGACGCTTGGCCGTGGTGGCGGTCTCAGCAGGAAAAGGATCACGTCTACGCTCAATTCGACGAAGCTCGGGCGATCTACGCCAAGCTGGCCGCTGAAGCGAAGGCCGGCCAGGCGGAAGCGGCGACCGGTCGCTAACCGGCGCCCGGCGTCTCAGGTGCGAACCCGGAAGAATATAGACTGCGCCCTTCTATGGGCACGTATCTTTGATTGGGCCGCGGGATTATCTGATTTCGCCCTTCGTGAAAGCATGGGCCTTTTCCTGATCGAATCGCGCGAGAAATGGTCTGTTGATCCTTTCAAAGGCGAGATCAAGAACGGCTTCGTCTATGGGCGCGGCTCGATCGACTTCAAGGGCGGGCTGGCCGTCTTCGCGCGGGCTCGCCCGATCGGCTATGCGTACCAATGGAGGGAGCGGTTGTGCGGGACTGGACCGAGGCGAACATCGTTTCGGTCCAGCGCATCGGCGACAAGTCGTCGCCGTGATCGGCGACAGCGCAAACGCCGCCTCCATCGGCCTTCACCGCAGCTTGGGCTTTCGCTTGGTCGGAACGCTCGACTCGGTCGGCTTCAAGTTCAATCGCTCGGTTGACACGGTCATCATGCAGCTTTCGCTGTAGCCTCGACACTGCAAGCGGACCTTGCAGTTGGCCGACGAAGGGGCGCTCCATCCGCGAAACTCCTCGGTCGCAGGTCGACCGCGCTCTTGGGTGAACCAGCGTGGCGCCTGGCGCAACGCGCCACGCTATTCTGTTTTCACCTGTGAGGAGAACCACTTTGAAACTCGAGCCCAAAATTCTTGCCCTCGCCGCGTGTTTGACCGTCGCCGTCGCGGCCCTGCCTCTGGCGGCGCAACAGCGCCAGGGGCGAGGCTTCTCTCTAGCCAGCCTGAACGGCAGTTACGGTACGCAAGAGGCCGGTGACGGAACGGTCGCCGTCGGTCTTGGAGTCGTCGAATACGACGGCGCCGGCAAAGCCTCTCGGAAGATCATCGTCAACGCGCCGGACGGCGCGGGCGGGCGTCGCCTTCTCGTGTTCGAGTCAGCGGGAACCTACACGGTGAACCCCGATGGAACCGGCACGGCGGCGTTCACCAACACCTCCCCGAACCCAGGAGCCGTCGACACCTTCGACTTCGTCATCACGGGATCAACCGCGGTGTGGGTTGCCGGTCACGGGCAGTCCCGCGTCGCAACCGAGCTGGTCGGCGCGCAGAGAGAAGCCGGCGTCACGGTGTCGCTCGTGACGAGCGTCCAGAAGCGAATTGCGGATGCAGCCGAATAAGACGCGCGGTCTAGGCTGACTCGAGCTAACTTCGCAGCCAAGCGCGACGAAGTACGTCGTTTCCGGTCCACGGACCGGCTCGAGTCGCCGGTCCTGGCCCACTATTCCAAGATCCGGCTCGCTCGTCTCGAGGGACTTGGCGCTTATGCGTGTTCGTGTCGGCTCGGACCAAACGTCCCTAGCCGACGCTTGGAGCCGGTTCGGCCGGAGGGTGTCGCGACTCAACAGCGCGAGTCGAAGCTGGTTCGAAAGGATATCTAATCCCCCGCTGGAACAGCTTGAGAGTATAGATACTGTGTCGAAGTTGCGAATGCGACACATATGTACTGGCGACGACGGCCGCCATCAAGGGCAGCATGATGCGGTAGTCGTTCGTCATTTCGAACAGGATCAGAATCGACGTCGTCGGCGCTTTCGCGCTGGCGGCAAAAAAGGCCGCCATCCCGACCATGGCGTATGCGCCGGGGCCGGCGGCCCAGTCGGGATAGAGCCCATGGACCAGAGTTCCGAACGCTCCGCCCAACATTGCGCCCATGAATAGGCTCGGCGCAAAAATGCCGCCCGAGCCGCCTGAGCCCAACGTCGCTACGTTCGCAACGAGCTCCGCGAACAAGAGCGCCAGCAGAAGCTCCCATGGAAAGCGCGCCCACAATGCGCCCTCCACGGCATGCAGCCCCGTGCCATAGACTTCCGGGAAGAATCGCAGCACCAAGCCGACGATCAGACCTCCTACGGCCGGTTTGAGCGACGAGGGAAACCGCCAGTCGCCGAACAGAGCTTCGGCGCGATAGAGGGTCCGCACGTAAGCAACCGCGACGAAGCCGCATGCCAGTCCCATCAGAAAGTACAGCGGAAGTTCGGCGGGGCTCTTGAGCTGATAGGGGCTGACGAAGAACGCCGGGTAGTTCCCCAAATAGCTGCGCGCGACCATACAGGAGCTCAACGACGTCAGCAGCACCAACAAGAAGTCCGTGTGAAGCCTCCCCATCAGGACTTCCATGGCGAAGATCGCCCCTCCGATGGGAGCGTTGAACGTGGCCGCGATTCCGCCTGCCGCGCCGCAGGCGATCAGTGTTCGCACTTTGTCGGCGTCGACGCGCGACAGTTGCCCGATCATCGAACCCACGGCGGAACCGATTTGCACCATCGGACCTTCGCGTCCGGCGGCGCCGCCGAATCCGATCGTCAGCGCCGAGGCCAACACTTTGACGACCACGACTCGTCTGCGGATCACTCCTCCGGTCGCGAGCGCTGTCATCACTTCGGGCACGCCGTGGCCGCGGGCTTCGGGGGCGAATCGGCTCATGATCGGACCCGCAAGCAGGGCTCCGACCGCAGGAAGCAGCACAAGATTGGCGGCGCCGAAGAGACCCAGGCCGCTCGCGAGGCTGCCCTGGGCGAAAGCGCTCAGGGCATCCAGCAACTTGATGAACCCAACCGAGCCCAGTCCCGTCAACAGGCCTATGCCGATCGACAAAATGATCAAGTAGTTCTGCGATGGCAGAAACGACGACCGCAGCCACAAAACCGCCCATCCGAGAGCGGGTCGCCTAGGCGACGCGCGCCCGCCCAGGCGGTTCATCGCACGGATTCGCTGAGCGAATTTTGAAAAGGATCGCTCGATCCAGGCCGCCGGTCGGTTCATCGATCGATCGCCCCGGACGACGGTGGAATGAGCATCAATACGCGGCCCCGACGCCAGACCCCCAGGAGCACATCTTCCGTCGCATCGTATCGCATGAGGGAACGCACCGACTTGGGACCCTGCAGCGTGCGGCCGTTTACGGACACTAGACGATCGCCGATTTCCAACACGTTGTCGGTACGGCCTCCCGGTCGCACGGCAAGCACTTGCCAGCCAGGCAGCGCGCCTTCCTCTTCTGTCGCGTTCGTCCATCGGGCCGTGAAACCCAGCTTTGCCAACAATACGGGCGGATCAGCGACTGGGCGGCAATCCGTTCCTGGGACGATCGCTTCGCCCTGGATTCTTCTTCCGTCGCGCCACACGACTATTGCGACTTGACTGCCTGCTTCGGAAGCGTCATAGAGCGACGTGAAGGTAGCGGCATCCGTGACGGGCTGCCCCGCCCAATCGAGCAAAATGTCGCCGGCGCGAACAGGCTGTACGGACTCATACGCGCCGGTTCGCACCATCTCGACCAAAACTCCGCGGGAGAGTTTGAGCTTTTTCGCGGCTGCGGCTTCGAGATCGCTGACCTCGATGGCCCGACAAGGTTCGCCGCCGCCTAGCCGGTCCAACAGCGCCTGGATCGTATCCCACGCGATCATGCGCGTCTCGGAGGGGCCCCGGACCGCGACGCCGAGCAGCTCGCTGTCTAGGTCGACGATGGCGGCGGCCCCGCGCAAAAACGGCATATTGATCGTGACCTCGAGGGGCGCGAACATCCCACCGCTCGACGCCGCCATAGCGGAAGTCTCGAGATGACCCGGAGCGATGCGCAATCGGCCGTGCGGGGCGAGACCCACGGCCGCCACCAGGCTGCCGGGGTACGACAGGCCCGAGTCGGCCGGGACTAGCGGTTTGGCGGGCTGCAGCCCGGGAGCCTCGAACAGCGCCAAGCCGAGACCGGAATCGATCAGCAGGACCTTATCCGCTGACTCCTCGGCGGGCTTGTCGGGGACGTCCGTCACGGTTTCGGCGGCATGGTCGCCCTCGGCGCTCGGCGGAGGCCGCCATGCCTCCTGCGCCGCCGTGAGGTTCCGCACCTCGTCGGCAGCCGCAATGGTGCTGAGCGCTACACCCGGCGCGACGACCACGCCGGGCGTGCGTGACGGTCCGATCTCAACGAGCACCCGACGCACGTCGTCGCCAAGTTGAAACCAATATTCCGAGAAGTAGTCGAGAGGCGCCTTGTCGAGCCCCGAGCGCATGGCGACGAGCGGCTCGTTTCGCGCGTCCGACGCTGCAACAGCCGGCTCGACGCCTGGTTCACGCTGGTTCAGGCCTCCCTGAATGAGGACGCCCAGCACCAGCAAGCCCAAGAAAATTGGGACGAACAACGGGCGAGAGACGAGACCACGAATGATGTGACTGGCCCTGGAAAAGTCCATTACGAGGCGGCATCCGATCGGACGCGGCTAGTTTCTCACAACGAGCCCCATAGCCTAGCCTTGTGCCGATACGGGGCGCAACCGGAAGCGACTTCGCCGGGGCCTCACGGCCAAGCCTGGACCGGCGGACTGCTCCTCCCGACCCTCGCGGTCTGCGGTCCCGTATTTGCCGGTAAAGCAGATGGCCGCACCGGCATCGCTCCGTTATAATCCCCTTTCAGCGCGCTCGTGCGAGGCTTTTCAACTACGCCGTTATGCTTTCGAAACGCGTTTAGAGTCGCATGGCCCTCAGTTCGACGTCCGCTCCTTATTTTTCGGTGAGGTTGGCTAGAGATGACGCACCCCGAAACCCCCGTTGACGGCCCCCCTCCCGGCGAACATCGACCTGAACCGACAGTCGTGGGCATCGGCGCGTCCGCCGGCGGCTTGGCCGCATTGCGGGCGTTCTTCTCCAAAGTTCCGGCCGATTGCGGCGTCGCTTTCGTGGTCGTCGTCCACCTCTCCCCGGAACACAAAAGTCATTTCGCTTCGGTCCTGCAGCCCTACGTTGCGATGCCGGTCCAGCAGGTCTTGGAGACTGTCGCGCTCGAACCGAACCGCGTTTACGTGATCCCGCCGAACGCGAACCTCAACACCATCGATACGCATTTGCGCCTTAGCGAATTGGAGCGAGACCGGCACGAAAGAGCGCCGATCGACCATTTTTTTCGAACTTTGGCGAATACCCACGACGGCGACGCGATCGGCGTCATCTTGAGCGGAGCCGGTTCAGACGGCGTGCTAGGGATCAAAGACATCAAGGCGAATGGAGGGATAGTCGCCGTCCAAGACCCGAACGACGCCGAGTACGACGGCATGCCGCAGAGCGCCATTGCGACGGGCCTCGCGGACCTGGTTTTGCCGGCGGCGGAAATCGCCGAGGCGGTGGTGCGCTTCGCGAACACGGCGCCGCGCCTGCCCGCTAAAGGGGACGGCGATTTGGAAGCCGCCGACCGACGGGCGCTGCTGCACCAGATATTCGCGCAGCTTCGGGCTCGGACCGGCCGCGACTTCAGCCGCTACAAATCGAGCACCGTGCTGCGGCGCATCGCGCGGCGGATGCAGTTCAGGCAAATCGAAGACTATCGCGAATATATCGAGCAACTGCAGCAGGACGAGGGGGAAGTCTTAACCCTCGCGGATGACTTGTTGATCACCGTAACGAACTTCTTTCGGGACAACGAGGTTTTCGATCACATTGAGGCGGACATCCTTCCAACGTTGTTCCGGGATCGTACGGCGGAAGACCCGTTGCGCGTCTGGTCGGTCGGATGCGCGACGGGCGAGGAAGCGTATTCGCTCACGATCCTGTTGATGGAGGCCGCGGCCCGATACGATTCCCAGTCTGAAATTCAGGTTTTCGCGACGGACCTGCACGAACGGTCCCTCAACAAAGCTCGTCAAGGATATTACTTGGGCGCCCTCGAAGCCGACGTGACCCCGAAGCGGCTCAAGCGTTACTTCCTCAAGGAGGACTCGGGATACCGCGTCCGGAAGGAGGTTCGCGAACGGATCATCTTCACGGCCCACAATCTGCTGACCGATCCGCCGTTTTCGCGCCTAGACCTCATCGTTTGCAGGAACCTCTTGATCTATATCGAGCGCGACGTGCAAAACGATGCGATTGAGCTGTTCCATTACGCTCTGAAGCCCGAAGGCTTTTTGGTGCTCGGGACTTCGGAGACCGTCGAGCGGCCGGATCTCTTCGCCCCGCTAAACAAGAATCTAAAGATCTTTAAGAAGCTGACGACGGCGAGATCGGAACCGCATTTGCCGGTATTTCCGGTGATGCCCCCCGCGCCGGCGCCGGCGCCGGCGGATTCACACTCCTCGCGGACCGCCGAACGGCATTTCGGCGGCCTCCATCAGCGGGTGGTCGAACTCTTCGCCCCTCCGAGCCTATTGGTCGATGGGAAAAATCGCGTGGTGCATCTCTCCGAGCGGGCGGGGCGCTACCTGCTGATGCCGGGCGGGTCGCCCAACATGGATGTGTTGCAGGTTATCAGGCGCGAATTGTCGGGCGAGCTGCGCTCCCTGCTCCATCGCTCGCGACACATGCAAATACCGCTGCGTTCCCATCCGATTCCGGTGAGGTTCAACGGCTCCTCCAACCCGGTGGTGATCCATGTTCGCCCGGCCCCCTGGCCTCAAGACGAAGGCTATGCCGCGGTGATTTTCGACGAGAAAGAAGTGCAGCACGGGGAGAACGCACCAGCAAAGCAAGCAGGAGGACCGCAAGAGAACACCGACCTGGAGACCTCAGGCAGAGAGCGCCAGTTGGAGGACGAGCTCAACCTCTCGGGTCAAAGGCTCCAGAGCATGATCGAGGAGTACGAGACGGGCCGCGAAGAGATGCGGGCCGCCAACGAAGAGCTGCAGTCGACGAACGAGGAATTGCGTTCGGCGATGGAGGAGCTCGAGACATCGAAGGAAGAGCTGCAGTCGATGAACGAGGAGCTGCAGACGGTCAATCTGGAGAACCGGCTGAAGGTGGAAGAGCTCGCGCAGCTCTCGAGCGACTTGCAGAACCTGCTCGCGGCCACTAACATCGCCACTCTTTTCCTAGACCGCGACCTGCGGATCTTGCGATTCACTCCCAAGCTAGGCGCGATCTTCAGCGTCCGCACAGTCGACATCGGCCGGCCGATCTCGGACTTGACGCAACGCCTCGGCTACGACGAAATGCGTCGAGACGCGGAAAGCGTTCTGCAGGGGCTCGTGCCGATCGAGCGTGAGATGAACGACGAGGCGGGACGGGCGTACCTGACAAGCGTGCTGCCGTACCGCAGCACGGACGACCGGATTGAAGGTGTAGTGATTACGTTCGTCGACGTAACTGCATTGAAACAGACTCAGGACGCATTGCAGAAGAGCGAGGCGGGTCTGGCCGAAGAAGTGGACGCCCTCCGAAGGCTTTGGGAGATGTCGCGGGCCCTGGTGGCCGCCAATGGTTTGCGAACTGCTCTAAAGGACGTGCTCGACGCAGCGATCGACTTGCTTAAGGCGCAGTATGGCAATTTGCAGTTGTTCGACCCCGAGCGGGGCAGGCTCTCGCTGGCCGTGCATCGCGGGTTTGATCAAGAGTTCCTAAAAACTTTCGAAGTCGTGACGACTGATGACGACACGGCCTGCGGCCGCTGTCTGCGGATGCGTCGGCGGGTCGTGATTGAGGACGTCGAGGAGGACGAGGATTACAAGGCGTACCGCGGCGCCGCGGCGAAGGCCGGATATCGGAGCGTGCAGTCGACGCCGTTGATGACGCGCGGAGGAAATTTGCTCGGCGTGCTTTCGACGCACTGGCGAAAGCCCCATGAGATTCCGGAGCGGGAAGAACATCTCCTCGACTTGCTCGCGCAGCAGGCCGGCGACTCGATCGAGCGCATCAGGAACGAAGAGGCGCTCAAGGCGCTGGCCGAGACGCTGGAGGAGCGCGTGGAGCAGCGCACGCAAGAGGTAAGGGAGCGGGAGGAGCAGATTCGCGAATTGGCGTCGCGCCTCACCATGGCGGAGCACGAAGAGCGCCACCGCATAGCGCAGATCCTGCACGACGATCTGCAGCAGTTGCTCTACAGCGTTCAACTCAAGTGCTCCGGCGTCCGCGATGCCTCAGGGACGACGTTGGGGGCCGACGTCGCTGAGAAGATGGATGTGATCAACCGCTGGCTGGCGGAGGCTGTAAGCATCACCCAAAGGCTTGCGGTGGATCTGAGCCCGCAAGTGCTCGACAACGAAGGCTTGGCTGAAGCCCTGCAGTGGCTTGCGACCCAGATGAAAGAGCTGCACGGGCTGACCGTAAAGCTGGACGCCGAGAACGGGATCAAGCTGACCAAGGCCATGCGCGTGATCTTGTTTCAAACGGCGCGGGAGCTGCTATTCAACGTCGTCAAGCACGCCGGCGTCCATGAAGCGTCCGTCGAGTTGCGCCGCGCCGGGGATCATTTGCTCATCAAAGTCCGCGATAAAGGCAAGGGATTTGATGTAAACGGATTGGGTGATGACGCCGGGTTCGGCGTGATGAGCATGCGGCACCGCCTGTCCCTGTTGGGGGGCGACATGGACATCGCATCTGAAACAGGAAGAGGCACAACGGTGTCAGTCAAAGTGCCGATGGAATTGATTCAGCCGTCGAAGGCCTGAAATTCCGTTGTGAGTGAGGTCCCGTGGCAGCGTCGAGAGTGTTTATCGTCGAGGACTACAAGCGTTTACGCGAGACCCTCGAGGAATATCTGCGCAAGGTGGAATGGATTGAGTTGTGCGGAAGCTCTGAAAGCGCCGAAGAGGCGCTGGACAAGCTGGACGCCGCACAACCTGACCTGCTCCTGATCGACGTGTCTCTGCCGGGAATGAGCGGGCTGGACATGTTGGCGGAACTCAAGAAACGCGGGTCCGACAGGCCCTGCGTCATGCTCTCCGGTCACCGCTCGAACGCATATGTCAAGCTGGCCCGCGAGGCCGGCGCGCGCGCCTACGTCGTGAAAGCGGAAATGCTCGAGCTGAAGGTCATCCTGCGGCACGTGCTCGAGGGCGGAACTCGCTTCCGCGATTACGACTGAGCCCAAGACTGTCATGAGCGTGGTCGCTTTGCGGGAGGTCGGTGATTACTATCGAGAGTTTGGACCGGCGCCCTACAGGCCACCGCCAAGAAGTGCGCCTTGCCCCGGACTCCAGCAATGACGACGAGCCCTTCGCCAAAGTCCGCCCGGGCGTCGCTCGGAGGATGCGTCAGCGGCACGAACATCTCCCGGGCGAGCTTCGTAATCCGCACGTCCTCCTTGACGCTGCTCTCGCCGCTGCATCGCGGTCAAGCTTAGCAGCGACCTCCTCTTTTCCGCCGGTCCATCATTTTGTCCATGGCCGCTCGATAACGCGACACCATTTCCTCCGCCCCGAACATCGCTTTCGCGCGGGCCTGTCCTTTCGCGCCCATAGTCGCCCTGAGTTCCGGTTCCCGCGAGAGTGTGAGGATCTTCTCGCAAAACGCGTCCACGTCGCCCGACGCGCACAAGAATCCCGTCTCGCCATCTAAAATGACCGCCGGCAGACTGCCCACGCGCGACGCCACGACGGGCTTTCCGGCAGCCTGCGCCTCAAGCACCGTCAGCGGCATGCCGTCGATCCAAGAAGGGAGAACCACAATGTCAGAGGCGCGCCTGAGCGGCGCCACGTCCCGCACGAACCCGGGCGCGTAGATCTTGTCCGCCAACCCTTGGCGCGAGATGAGGCCCAATGTCTTGGATCTCTCGGGTCCGTCGCCCGTCATGCAGAAGTACAAGTCCGGCATGTTTCGCAAGCGATTCACAATTTCCACAAATACTTCGGGCCCTTTCTCGGAAGACAGCCGACCAAAAAAGGAGATCACAACTTGACCCTCCTTCAATCCTGGAAGACAGTCTTCCGCTCCTCGTTCACTCCCTGCTTCAATGCCGTGGGGGACGACAACAACCGTGTCCGGATCGGCCTGATGGTCGTCTACCAAACGCTGCATGAGACCTTCGGACGGCACGATGGTCAGGTCGATGAACTCCGCATACCGCCGATTGTTCTTAAGGTGCCCGGAGTCGTTGAATATCTGATCCACGACCGATACGTCCGGAAAATCAGCCCTGATTCGCGGTAACAAGCGGTAGACCGCGGCGCTGCCGGCGAGGTAAATGATCTTGAAGTTGTGAATATGGAGCAGGCGCCATATGAAGTCCGTGCGATGAGCAGGTTCATCGAATAGCCGCGAGAGGTCATACACGAACGGCGTGATCGCCTCGAATACCCCCCAGTTCGACGGCATCGATTCCGGCAGTTCGAGGTCCCCGGTTACGATCAACTGATAGTCCTCACTCAATCCCTTTGCGAGGGTGGTGAAGACCTTGTCGGCGCCGCCTATCGTCGAAAACGGCAAAGCGAACCAAATTGCGGGCTTGTTCGCGGAGCCAACCGGTCGGCGATGGAGGTTGACCCAAGGATCACGCACCTCGACCTGCTTCCTATAAGAAGCCTGCTCCGCGAGATACGCATTGGCCTTGCGAATCTCCACAGCTTGCTCGGAAACCGGCGCCGGGCGCGAATAGGTGAGGCTCCGATCGTGCACACGATATCGCATCAGAGGAGCCCGAATGCGCTTACCGGCGAACCCATGCGCAAGGAGTCGAACCCAGAAATCCCAGTCCTCCGGGACATACGGGACATCGCGAGGCCAGTCGCGCTGACCGCCGACGTGAGACCATGCGCTCCGTCTGAACAATGCGACCGTCGATACTTGATTCGCGTCCAGAATTTCCGGAAAGCGGGGATCCGCCACAGTCCAGACTTCCTCTGAAGCTCCGAAACACTCGACCGAGGGATAGACGAAGTCGTAGCCGTAGGCTTCCGCTAGAAAGAGGGCGACTTCTAAGTAGGACGGGCGCAATATGTCGTCCGCGTCAAGGCAACACACGTACCTTCCGCGGCTCAATGAGATACCGGCGTTTCTGTTGTTTGCGGGCAAGCAGGGACGGTCGCGATACAGGAACACGACGCCGGGCGGTTTCTCCGCCTCCAACTGGCGCACCGCCTCCGGTGTCGCTCCGTCCGTCGATCCCCCCTCGACAATGATGACCTCGACGCCTCCAAGCGTTTGGTTGAGGACTGATTCCAGCGCCTGACGAACGTATCTTCCGTAGTTGAAGCAAATAATCACGACGGAAACCAAGGGCACATCGGGAAGCCAGTCGTTACAGACGTAGCAGGGCGGTGAAGCCGCAGAGGGGGCGCTTGCATCCGCGGCTCTCGAGCAAGACGGCGTCGCCCCCAACGACGGCAGCCGCCATCGCCGTCCTTCCCCTTGGCCGAACAAAGCGAAATGGAGCAGTGGATTCAGTTGCAGCACGGCGACATCAGGATTGAGATCGAGGTAGACGGCGCCGTCAAACTCAGGCGAAGGCGATCTCCCCTCGGCGTGGCCATAGAGCAGATAGTGGACAAGCGGCGAGCCCGCCTGGACTACGAATCTGTCGTTGCCGATGTAGAACGGCTCATCAAAGTGCCGCTCCAAGCACGCCCGTGCTCCGGGAGTCAAAATCGTTCGCAGTGAACCCGCGATGTTTCTTAACAGCGCGAGGAGGTCCGGACGCGGACCCTCGCGAGACGGTCGCCGCACCGCACGCATGGCCGCGGCTAACAGGACCCCTGTCGTCCAGAGTCCTGTACGGATGAACCGTTGAAGACGCTCCACCAAACTATTGGTTCTCCTCTACAGGCGCCTTTCGGCCGACGGGCCGATTCTTCGATCTCCGCTCCTCTCGAGTGCAAGGTCTAGATTCTCAGCATCCGCCCTGCGCTGCTAGCACTAGTTCTTTCAGTCCCGCTTCAAGCGTCGTCGTTGGGCTCCAGCCCAACTCGCGTTGAGCTTTGGAGATATCCGCCCGCACTTCGAGAACTTCGTTCGTTCTCATTTCACCCCGTGAAATAAGTCGTCTAGGACCGACATTCGCAATGACGATGTCAACCAATTCGCGGACACTGGTCGCAACTCCGCTGCCGGCGTTGTACACGCCCGACGCCCCCTCCTCCAAGCTCAGCATCAAGAGCCGGACTAAATCCGATACATGCATGAAATCCCGCCGCGGGCGTTCGTCGGCGACGCTGATAGGATTCTCGCCGCCTCCTCGCGTCGCCGCGGCGACAATAGTTGGAATGAGAAACCGACTGTCTTGTCCGGGACCGTAGATGTTGAACGGGCGGACAATAGTCGTACGCACCCCAAAGTTCTCCTTATAAAACAGGCAAGCGTCCTCAGCCATTATTTTGCTGAGGGCATAAGGGTTCACGGCCGCACGCGGGTGCGTCTCGCTGACTGGAAGCGACTGCGGATGACCGTAGAGATAGGAGCTCAGGTAAGTGAGCGAGGCGGAATTCCGGCGGCACAAATCAAGGACGTTGCACGTGCCCAGCACATTGACGCGGCAAAACTCAGCCGGCCGCTGCCAGCTCTCCGGGACGAAGGTGAGGCCGGCTTGATGGAAAACGTGGTCGATGTCGACGTAGTCCAGGCGGGAAGACGCCACGTCTCCGTCCTCATGCGAATGCCGACACACGTCAAACCCACGCTCTTGAAGAGCGGAACACAAATGCCTCCCGATGAACCCGGCTGACCCCGTGACGAGCACCCTCATTCCAAAAATTGACCTCGAAGAGTCTCGAAATCGTCAATCGCTTGCTCGTAGTCGGCGGGCCTGCCGATATCAAGCCAATGCCCGTCGTGTCGATGAACGGTGACACGTTGTCGCTGTTCTAACAATTGGAGCATCAACGTATCGAACCCGAAGGGGCGGTTCTCGGGAATAAGGCTGACGATCTTCCGATTGACCGCGTAAATACCCATGCTTACCAGATGTTCGACTCTGGGCTTCTCCCGGAAGCCCGTCAGCACGCCGTCGGGCGCATCGAGGACGCCGTAGTCCACGTCGACGACCCTGGAAGCTGCGGCGATTGTGAAGAGCCGATCATCGGCTACATGAGCTGCGTAGAAGGCCGCTATGTCAAGATCGGTGAGAACATCGCCGTTCATGAGCAGGAAATGTTCAGGCAGATCGCGAATCAAGCGCAACGGACCGATGGTGCCAAGCGGCTCGGTTTCGAGTGAATAGTCGATTTCGACGCCCCACCTGCTTCCGTCTCCGAAGAACGCCTTGATGATCTCGGCCTGATGATTCACGGCGACCGTGACATCTCGAAATTCGTGGCGAGCCAACTGCCTGACGATGAGCTCGAGCACCGGATGCTCGCCGATTGGAACTAGCGGCTTGGGCAGGGTGACCGTATACGGACGCAACCGCGTACCTCTTCCGCCCGCCAGGATCACCGCTTTTTTAGACATTGTAGAGGCCGGTCTTGTACCGTCGCAGATTGGATTCGTTGCGAAACCAATCGATGGTTTCGCGAAGTCCTTCCTTGAGAGATGTCGTGGGCCGAAAGCCCGTTGCAGCAAAAATTTTCGAGTTATCGCATTGCAGCCGCATCACCTCGCTGGCCTTGGGACGCAAGCGCCGCGCGTCTTCAACGGCCCTGGCGTCGCTTCCCATCAAATCGCGGATCATCTGAAAAAGGTCCCCGATGGAAATCTCGCTGTTTGAGCCGATGTTGAACTCCTCTCCCACACCGCTCTCGGCTTCCGCAAGCGCAATCAGACCGCGACAGGTGTCTTGAACAAACGTGAAGTCCCGCGTGGGAGAAAGGTCGCCGATCTGAATCTCCTCCGCGCCCGCCGCGATCTGGGTGATGATCGTCGGGATGATCGCTCTGGCGGATTGTCGGGGACCGAAGGTATTGAATGGACGCGCCGTGACCACGGGCAAGCCGAAGGCATGGAAAAAACTCATCGCGACGGCGTCGCCGGCGATCTTGGTTGCGCTATAAGGAGACTGGGGCGTCAGCGGGTGCGATTCATCGATCGGCACGTATCGAGCAGTGCCGTATACTTCGCTTGTAGAGGTATGGATGAGACGGTCGACGCGGCTTGCGAGACATCCCTGGCAGATGTTGAGCGTACCCTTGACGTTTGTGTCGACGTAGCTGTCCGGCGCTGTGTACGAGTAGGGAATGGCGATGAGCGCGGCCAGGTGAAACACGACCTGCTTCCCGGCGGTCAATCGAAGACAAAACTGCGGGTCTCGCACGTCCCCGGCAACTACCGTAACGGCCGGGGACAGTGTCGCGTCGTCGAGCCAGCCCCAATTGTTGAACGAATTATATTGAGCGAGCGCCGTCACTCTGGCGCCGAGCCGGTCGAGCTGTTCGACGAGATGGGAGCCAATGAACCCATCCGCACCCGTGACCAATACCTTGTTGCCTTCCCAATGAGACACGGCTGTTGTTGACGAATCCAAAGGGCGCGCCGGGCAACGGGCCGAATCAGACACATAATTGTACAACAATAGCTTCTGCGCGATCCGGTTTTTCCGATCAATTTTTCAGCCAAGCAGGTGGAGATTCGATGGCGATTGAGGAGATCTGTAACATTTGCGGCGCGACGTCGCTGGAGCCTTGGAAACGTCGCGCGGACGGCGTCGTTGTCCTCCATTGCGCTCGTTGCGGAATGGGCGTCGTAGAGCGTATGCCCCCGGATATCGAAGAGTTGTACCGTACCGATTACTACGCGTCGTCCGAACACGATCGGGGCTACGCCGACTACGAGCTTGTCGCCTATCATTCGACCGCGTGGGCGGCAAGTTTGGCGCAACTGCTTTGCCCCAGCGGTGACGTGCTCGACATCGGCTGTGCAGACGGCCGTCTCCTCGCGAACATGAAGGGTCCCTATCGACGGCACGGCATCGAGATGAACCCGGATATGGCACAGCGTTGCGAGGAAATGGACATCCGCATCATCGCGAATGACATCTATGAGCCGGCGGTGGAGCGGTTTAATTCCACGTTTGACGTAGTTATGGCCGTCGCGGTCTTGGAACATGTCCGCGACTTCAAGGAGGCCGCTCGGCGCGCGCTGGCCATGACGGCCCCGACAGGCCTGTTCATCTTCGAGGTGCCGCTGCTCTCGGAGCAGCCGGAAGATGAAGTCTGGCTCCGGACGTCTCTGGAGCACATCTACTATCCGTGCGAAGCTTCGCTCCAGCGACTGTTCGAGGAGGAATTTTCATTCGGCTTGATTGGCGCTCGGATCACGATTCAAGACTACGGGTCGACATACATCGGAATCGTCGCCAAGAACCCGGATCGGCTCGCAGAAGCCGAAGACCTGTTTCGACGCGTGGCGCTCGGGCCCGTAGAAGCGATTACGTCGCACCCGGAGATCGTCTGTCGGCTCTTGCTAAGCGTCGTCCATGCGGCAACCACCGCGCCGCCCTATCTCGAAAGGCTTGGGCTCCTTTTCGCCGAACGCGAGACGCCTGACGCCCGCCTGCTTGAACGCCTCCATTCTCTGTGGCTGCGGGATCGACGACGTTTGGAAAGTACGACGCAATACCTCGCGGAGGTGGAACAGGCCCGAGATTATCACGCGGAACGGTATCGAGCGGCGGCAGCCGAGGGTGAGCCATGCCGCCACGCGGACGACGAGCAAGAGCGGCAGTAGTGGATTGACGGCGCTGCCGTCCCTCGCTAGGTTTCAGCGTGCGTCTCACGGGCTTTCAAGTTCAAGCGTCAAGTCCTGCTTCACTCGGACAGGCTCGTCGGGACGAAAGAAGGCATGTTGGCTAGGTTGCCAGATATACAAAGACTTCGGCTCGCCCAGAAGTCGCTCGGGATATCGCAGTTGCTTTTGATCCCAAACCATCGGCCCCTCCCAACGATTGTAGATTTCAAACCGAACGTTTCGCAGCTCGGGGTAGGTAAGAGGCATTGCGACATTTATATCCCACGGGGCCATGAAGACAGGGGCGCCATTGATTGTGCGGTCTAGAACCATCAGGACGACAGCATCGGTTTCGACGGCGGCTATCTCAGCTACAGGCGCCTCAGCGATAATCTCTTGCTGACGCCGCCAGGCGGCAGACCAATCGCCAAGCCGATCGACTTGTGCGATCGCGAGGCACACACCGACGCCCACGCCGGCGATCGTGAGCATCCTGTTGGCAGTAACAGGTAGACGGGCGCGGGCGCTTACGGTCAAAAGGCCAGTAGCGGCAATTAACCAGAAACTGACCAGCGTCAGGGTGCGCGCTTCGACCCCCAGACCGACAATTTGTCTCCCGCCAAGACTGAATGCCAAAATCGAGGCGATCGCGCCCAAAATACAACACAGGGACGCCAGCGCAGCGAAAGCGGCGCTTGGAGAATTTTCGGCGGCTATGCGCCTCAGATGTGCGTAGAGAAGCAAGACGGCGGCTGCGCCGACCGATATTTCGAACGGCAGGACGACATCCGTCAGGCAAGAGAGCATCTGCGGCACAAGACGCTCAAGGTTGTGCAACGTCAGGGCTAGCCAATCTCCGACGATAGGTTTGCGGGCCGTCGTCATGTATTCGGAAGCCATGTACCAGAAAATCGCCCCGCCTTGTCCCAGGGCGAGCGCTCCTGTGGTTCGTGCCACGTCGCGCAACCGCGCTCGGCGCTCCGCCACCATGCATAGCCCAATGGCGGCGATTAACAGGAACTGGAAGTAAAGCGCTTCATAACCCAGACAAATAGCTAGATAGACCAAAAACGGCGTCACTATCGGACCGCGATGACCGGCCCACCGGTGAATGATGTAAATCACCAGAACCGCAAAGGCAAGCAAGAGTGTCTGTACCGGCAGCAAGACCGACCAAAATCGAAATGCGACCGACCAAGGCAGTAGGAGCCAACCGAGGCCAATAACCGTGGCAACTCTACGGCCAGCCGGTTCCGTAGTCCCGGCAACCTCTCGGATGAGTGCTCCCAAAGCCAGCGCAAGCAGCCCGTTCACCAACAACATAGCCCCCTGCCAGAGGTGCGGATTTGCCGATAGAATCGATGAACAAAGAAATCTAAGGAGGACGGTAGTTGGTCGGGTCGGATCAATAGAAAGCACGTAGCTGAATCGTCCGACGCTGAACGGCGCGCCGTTCACAGCAGCTTGAATCACAGTCGGCCAATCGTCGAGATAGAAGCCCAAGTAAAATACTTGCGGGATTGTGCAGGCGGCGATCGTCGTCGCCCAAATCCAAAACATAATCCGGCTATCGAAAAATCCTAAAGGCCGGGCGCGCGAAATAAGGTCGGCGGGCATTTCCCCGCGCCTGCGTCCCGCCGAGGAACCGCTCGATCCGAAGACCTCTTTAGTCAACTTTTTCTGCGATGACATATACGATATCGCGCAGGTTGATGTAAGGCGCGCCTTGAAGCAGATGCAAGCGATTCAAGAACGAATAAGCGCGAGGGATTCTCCAGCGCCGGGTCAAGATAATTTGCGCCATCATCTCGACGCTTCGGTAGTTGCCGTCGTAGCCGCAATATACTACCCGGAAGTCGTGCTGAGAAAGCAACCGGGAAAGCGTCTTCTTGGAGAAATAGTGCAGGTGCGTTGGTGGGTGAATCTGGCGCCAGTGTCGTCCCCGCAGGCGTGCGACAAGACTGCTGATGTCGCCAGTGGTGATCGAGATGAGACCGCCTGGGCGCAGCAGAGAACTGGCTTTCGCGACGTAGAGGTCCGGACGCGCCAGGTGTTCGAGCGTGTCCCAAAGGCAGATCGCGTCGTAGGGTCCGGCGAATTCAACATCCAAAAAATCGCCGTGGCGGACATGCAACCCCTGCCGTTCCGCGTAGTCGATCGCAGCACCGGAGATATCGACGCCCTCGACGTGTGCAAACTCATCCCGAACTAGGGACAAGAAGAAACCGTAGGCGCAGCCGATCTCAAGCAATCGACAACTTTCCGGGTGGCGCAGGAGCGGGCGCAGCACTTCGAGCCGCCGACGGAAATTCCTTTCGATGAGCGGCCTTTCTGCGAGGTAATCTCCGTATTCGGCGCCGTGGAAGTAGTCTTCGCTGTAGAGATCCTCCAGTTCTTCAGCCGACAAGGTCAGATCGGCGGTCACGAACGAGCAATTCTCACAGACTAGCAACCCGGAAAGGCGACTCGGAGACAGAGAGCCGCCGCATACGATGCAACTCACTCGTCCATGCCTCGGGTCGTGACAAGTTCCTCTACGATGTACAGTGGACGGGCCTTGACTTCATCGAAAATGTGGCCGACGTACTCGCCGATGATCCCGATCATCACAAGTTGAAGACCGCCAACAAAGAGCATAACTAATATTAGCGAGGGGTAGCCTCTCGGGAGGTCGCCAAAAATCCAGAACGACGCGAGCAAGAAAGCGCCATAAGCGGCGCTCGCCAGCGACAGGACGAAACCGAGGAAAGTGGCCAAGCGGAGAGGAAGGCGGGAGAACGACAGAATGCCGTCGCCAAAAAACGCCAGTAACCTACCTAGAGTGTACTTCGTGCGCCCGGCAACACGCGGTTGACTAGTGAACTCCACATATGCAATTCGGAATCCGACCCACTGAAACAGAGCTCTCAGGAACTGATGATGCTCCCGAATCTGCTGCTGGAAAACACGCATGACGCGCCCCGAGACCAACCGGAAATCAGCCGCGCCCTGGACCAACTCCACGGGCGAAAGGGCATTCTGTACCCGGTAGAAAAGGCGGGATGTGACTCGCTTTGCATGAGAGACGTCGGAACCGTAACTGCGAACAGTCTGGACGATGTCATTACCCTCTTCGAATCGTTGCAGCAAGACCGGTACCAACTCCGGGGGATGCTGGAGATCGGAATCCATCATGATGACGGCATCGCCGTGAGCGTGATCGAAGCCTGCGACGAGCGACATCTGGTGCCCGAATCTCGTCGAAAGGTGCAGCAGGGTCGTATCTCGAGTCTCTTCCATAAAGGCGCGGATGACGCCGTAGGAGTCGTCTTTCGAGCGATCGAGAACGTAGATTAGATGAAACCGATAGCGCGACTGGAGCGTGTCAAGGACGCGTCGGAGTTCGCGATCGAAGGCGGGCAAGCCGCACTCCTCATTGTAAACCGGGATGACAATGTCGATGTCCTTTCTCGGAGTCGTAGATTGGCCCGGGTCCATCTTCCGTTCGGCAAATTGGTCGTCAAGCGCGGTGGGCGGGAACCGCAACGACACAAGGATGAATTTTCGCTAGGGTATCACGAACCTTTGTACCTTTGCTGGGTCAACGCGGCGGCGGCGCGCCCTTCGAGCGGGTCGCCGCACAAGCCCGCGCAGCCGCATGAGAACTGTAACGCGCGTCCGCCCGGGTCACCGCCCGACACCCGCAGGGGGCGGCGTTAACTGGATCGCCCTTCTGGGAACTCTCGTGCGCCCCGTGGGCAATGGAGCTGGACGGGATCGCGGCACAGAGCCCAGCGCGGCAAGTCAATGGACCAGAACGATGAAACGAGCAGCAACCATGAGAAGACGCGAGCAAGCGCTCGGCGCACTGGCTCTTAGCCTTACGGTCCCGGCAGCGAAAGCCGACGCCGTTTACGGGATGCGGGCTTGTACGAAAGCTGGGCGAACTGCGGCGACCGGGCCGCGGGAGACGTGCGGCGCCGCTACCCTGGCCCGAGCGCCGTGTTAGTCGGCGTCGCGGACGTCCTGCGTCAGGCTATCCGTTCCATTCCGCGATCGCGGCGCGCCGGCCGCCTGCGCCGGCGTGATGTCAATCAGCCGAATTTCGAACGCTAGATCCCGGCCGGCGAGAGGATGATTGTAGTCCTGCGTTAGGGTCGTGTCCGACGATTCCGTCACCGTGGACAGGCGCGCTCGGGCCGGGTCGTTCGGCAGGACGAACCCGAGCTTCAAATGTTGCACCCGCTCCGGCCGGCGCAGTCCAAAGGCCAGATCAGGCGGCACCGTCACCTGCCTGATCTCACCGACTTTCATTCCCGTCACGGCTTGATCGAAACCGGAAATGATCTCGCCCGACCCGAGCCTGAATTGCAACGCCGGCCGCCCTTCGGAAGTGTAGAATACCGCCCCATCGGCGGTTTTCATTGTGTAATGAACGGTGACCTGGTCACCGTTCTGCGCTGTGTTCATGAAATTCCCCCGTTGCTGGTCCGAGACCCTGAGATCATCGCGCGGGGGACCGCAGGCCGGTCTACCAGCGAGATTGGCCGCGGTCGCGGCCGCCGCCCTCGAAAGAGCGTTCCGGCCGGGGACGCGCTTCGTTCACGTTGAGCGTGCGTCCGTCCAGGTCCGTTCCGTTGAGCCCGTCAATGGCGGCGTTGCCCTGATCGGCGCTTTCCATCTCGACGAAGCCGAAGCCCCGCGGACGGCCGGTGTCGCGGTCGGTGACCATGTGGACCGAAGTGACGCCGCCGAAGGCCGAAAAGGCCTGGCGAAGACTGTCTTCATCTGAATTGAAGCTGATGTTGCCGACGTAAAGTCGCATAATGTGATCCTCCGTTGAACGGAAAAAGCGAGGGTAAGGAAAGGACGTATGGGAGGATCAGGACTTGCTGGGAAATGATCTTCTGCAGCGGCCGCGCCTGTCAGGCTTTAGCGGTTCTCCTTTGAGACTAGCAGATTGCGGGGCGGCCGGTAGCCCCGGCGTCGAATAGCACGGCCGCGTCCCGCGTCAGCGCGGGTGGCCCCAGACGTCATGGAGGGCACAAAGGTGGAGGTCGAATGCGCCGTCCCGGTAAGCCGACCAAAAGTCCGGTTCACTCGATTTCAAACGCTCGATGAAAGAGTGGCCAAAGTGGAATCCCCAGAACCTCCAATGCCTCTTCCGCGCCCAATCTCGCGTGAGATTATTCAGTACGACTTCGCATCGTCCCGCGTCGTAGGCGCTGCGAAACTCCTCGAACGAACTTGGCTCCCAATGGCTGGACATCCATCTCTGAGAGTAGCCGCGGCGCGGTCAAGTGTAAAGCAGGGACCGCAGGGGACCGCAACCGACGCGCTGCGCCGCCCGCCACGCCTGATGCGCAAAGCGGGAACTCACTACACTGGTATTTGCATGCGACTCAAAGCGCCTGATTGTCTCGGCCGGCGCAGCATTACCCGGACAGTCCTCGACAACGGCGTCAAGGTCTGGACGGAACACGTCCCTCAATCCTCCTCCGTGGCCGTTGGAATCTGGGTCGACGCGGGGTCGCGCTACGAAGACGGCAAGGAGTCTGGCTCCACGCATCTGATTCAGCGCACCGCGTTTCGCGGAACGCGTAAACGCTCCGCGCGGTCAATCGCCAATGCGGTGGCGGGCCTGGGCGGCGACGTCTCCGTCGATACCGGACGAGATCATGCCGTCTATCTGGCCCGCATCGGCTCCGGCGACATCCAAAAGGCCTTGGATCTACTCGCGGACCTTGTGTCGGCGCCGACGCTGGAAGGCTCGGCGATCGCCGCCGAGCAGCGCAAGATTCTTGAAGAATTGCGCGCCGCCGAAACCGATCCGGATTGCACGCTCGAAGATATGTTTCTGCGCAGCATTTGGAATGGTCGCGGGTTGTGTCGGCCGCCCAACGGGCGACTGTTGACCTTCAAGGGTCAAACCAAGCTCGACACCTTCAGGCCCATATCCCTCCAGCGACTGCACCGCGAAAGCCACCATCCTAAGGCGATCACGGTTACGCTTTCGGGCGAGCTGCAGCACGAGGACGCCTTGAGCCTTGTCGCGAAGTTCTTTGGAACGCTGAAGAATCCGGAAAAGACCGCGTCCACTCTACCGACCACGAACGCTCGCTTCGTGGCCCTACGCAACCGGCCGCAGTTTCCCGGAGTCCGCATGATTCTCGGCGTTCCCGCCTGCGGGGCCACCGATTCCAGCCGCCACGCCGCCGGCATGTTGAACGCCTTGATCGGCGGCGGAGAAGGGTCCCGACTGTCACAGCAGATGCACGGGAATAGACTGCCCGCTCAGAAGGCGGCTTCTCAATTGCTCATGTTCAGCGACGTGGGCGTGTTGACGGTGCGCCTGCAATCGCAGCCAAAGCGCGCCGCCGAGGCGCTTGGAAAGACCGTCGACACGTTGCGAGCTCTGGCGACCGAGCACGTCAACGACGGCGAGCTCGAAAAGGCTCGAACGGCTCAGCATGCGGAGTTGGCCGCGGTCCTCGAATCGCCGACCGCGCGTATTCGTGACATGGCTCGCCAAGAGCGCTACTTCGAGCGCGTGCTTGATTCGCAGTGTGAGATCGACGAGATCCGCCGAGTCACGCCCGAACAGATTCGCCAGCTCGCTTCCGCCTGGGTGACGCCGCACACGCTCTCGCTCGCCGCGATCGGCGACTTGAACGGCGTCTCCATCACGCCCGCCGCGCTGCGCTGGTAGCGACGAAGGGGCGCCCGCTCCCCCTTTGCGAGCCGCGCCGGGAATCAGACCTGCAGAACGATCGCGCCATCGCCCAAAGTGCTTCCCGTGGTGACGCCGGTCGCCGGGCTCATGACCGCGAACGACGACCCGCTCGGGATCTGACGCCCAGGCAAGAGGTAGACGTCCGAGAACGTGAAGGCGATATTGCCGAGCTGCTCATCGAGCTTCTCATTCAGCTTTTTCATGCCGGCGATGACGCTCGGCTCGAGCTGATCGGCGATCGCGCCGGACTTGATGCCGCCTTCGACCCAGTAATGCCAACGCGAGACGTTGCCGCGCAGCCTGCCCGCGTTGTCGAGGAACAGGTGAAAGTGATAGGTGATCCTGGCGTCGTAATCAGGCCAGGCGCTGATGATGATTTGCAGCCGCTGGCTGATCTTGAGGTAGCGCCGCGCGGGGTTCAGGTGACTGACGCCTTGCGGGAACATCGTCCACGTCAGTGTGGGATCGCCCTTGCGTTTCGCTTTCGAGCCCAATCGCGCGTCCGTCGTCTTCCAATGCTGCAGGAACATGTCCCGGAAGCTGACGCCGAACTCGCCCGCCCTCGAGCGCGCGACCAGCAGGCCGCTGGTGACGTTGTTGTTAAACCCGGACGATGAAAACGAGTTGACGTCGAAGTCCGCCCCAAGCCCTTCGCATTGGTGATCTGCAGGAACTGACCTTCGAAATCCGGCTCGATGAGAAGGCCGGGGAAATGCGGCTTGAACAGTAAACCTGATGTCGCTGTCCTTCACGTCCATCGTCGCGGCCGGGACCAATCAATCGGGCACGCTACGAGTCTTCGGCGTCAGCAAGAGCACGATTGTATTTGCCGCTCGCCCTACGCTTTGAGACCAATCGCCTTCCCTCCGAAATGTTTCAACAACCGACGGCGGCGATGATCGCATTTCGCCATCGATTCCGGGAATACAGACGCCTCGCGGTCATCGGTGTGATCCGATATCCGCTGCTTCCCGCGCCGAAGGCTGGGGAGCGGTGAAGAACGCCACTTGCACGGGATCGCGCCTACCAGTGCGTCGGCGAACCGTCCGGCCGATCGTACATGCGGGACCTGCCCGGTTCGGTGACTTCGCCTATCTGGGTCAGCAGCGACGGCTCCAGGGTGACCCCCAGGCCAGGGCGTTTGTTCGTGTAGGCCTTGCCGTTTTTGAAGTCCAAACACTCCGGAAGATAGTCGATCGGCCGGTCGCCGTAATTGAACTCCATCATCACCCGGCCGGGGAAGGTCGACAAGCAATTGACGAGCGCCGCCGTGGCGATCGGTCCCGTAAAGTGCGGAACGATGCCGACGGCGTGAGTCTCGCACAAGGCGGCGATCTTCATCATCTCGGTCAGTCCGCCGACGTTCGGCAGGGTGGCGCGAATGTAATCGATGTCATGCGCTTCGACGAGCGGATTGAAGTCCCAGCGCTGACCCCACTCTTCGCCGTGAGTGAGGGGACACGACGTCATCATGCGGAGCTTCGGTATATCTTGCAGCGCTTGCTCGTCACGGACGGGGTCTTCCACGAAGTAAGGCTCGAACTCTTCGATTGCGCGGCAAGCCCGCAGGGCGTCCGCATAGTCCAGCCTCTGGTGGAAGTCGATGCACCAGTCTCCTTCCGGACCCACGCCTTCGCGGATGTCGCGCGCATTGCGGGCGATTTGGCGCACGGCCGCATGCGTGTTGTATTCGCCGCCGCCTCCCTCAACGCTAGCGGCATCGGTCCTGAACGCCCGATAGCCGGCTTCCTTGGTCGCCCGGGCGCGCTCGGTGAGACTCAGATTCCGGGTTCCCGGGACGCCGCCCGTCGCATAGCATTCGCAATAATTCCGCAGGGCGCCGCCCAGCATCTGGTGCACCGGCAAGTCGAGCACCTTGCCCTTGATGTCCCAGAGAGCGAGATCAATGGCGCCCTGAGCGTGGATCTTCTCCCTGCCCGGGGGGTAGAACCAGGCCATATACATGCTTTGCCAAGCCCCTTCGATTTTGAAAGGATCCCTGCCGATGACATTGCCGGCGCACTGTTCGAGAGTGTCCTTGACGCCGCCCTCGCCGACCCCGGTCACGCCGATGTCGGTCTCGACGGTAACGACCATGTTGCTCTGATTGAACGTCTGGTTCAATGTGGGCGGCTCGTAGATGCGCACCCGTGTGATCTTCGCTTCCGGAAGCGCCGCTTCCAGATTGGCGCTCATGGCTAGTCCTGCGGCGGGCGCGGCCGCCAGAGACTTGAGGAAAGCTCGTCGTTCCATATCGATGTTTAACCTCGCTGCAGCCTGATAGCAACATAGACTGCCTCCGCTGGTCAATCGCTGACGAACTGGCCGACTATTGCTCCAGAATGGGCTGGGAACCGGTTGAGACGTACAGCGACGTCGTCAGCGGCAAGAAGCGGTTCTTCGAGGTGTTCGCTCGCTGCAACCAGGCTCTATACGGCGGTACCCATCACGTCAGGCTCACCAGCATCATGTTGCCCGTCAGCCGGTTGACGGAATGTAAGTCGCTGCGGACCGACGGACGGTCCCGTCCATCCCAACCAGCCCAAGCGTCGCCGCAGCCGGCGTCCGCCAGGCGCTGTTCTCCCGTCCCGTCCTGATTTGCCAGACAAAGCAGGCGATCACGACTCAACACACGCAAGTCCGCACGGGACAACTACTATCCCCGATCGCTCGCTGCGAGGCCATCGCGACTACGGAGACGGCGACTGCGGACAGAGCAAAACATAGACGTCCCCATCGCCCACCGTCCCTCGCAGACGGCTGGAGAGAGCGCAGTGCTCTTCGGCCGTTCTCCAAACTCCGGGAAACGAGGACGCGACGTAACGTGGAAACGTATAGACCAGCCAGACTGGGCCTCGTCGCCGGAGGTTTTCAAGGTCTTCTTCCGAGTTCAGCACCGGCCAGTGGAGGCCCATGTAGTCGTTATAGACATTCCTGGCCGTGCCGACGACAGCCGGCTTCGCCGCGGCCGCTTGGTTCATCGCGATATATGACACCGCGCCCTGAAAGTCTTGCTTGGGGAAGCGGTAGTTGTACTGGAGGCCGATGGCCGAGGCGAGGATAACCGGGAGCATGAAGGCCGTGCCGATGCGTTGGCCGCTCAAGGGAAGCCGCGGAACTCGCGCGACCTGATCGCCGGCCCAGAAGGCGCCTTCGACCATGATGAGCGCCGCGAAGCCGCACAGGAAGAAAAAGAATCGGGGATACATCGTTCCGCGCGCCAGAGCGGCGCCGACTATCGTGACGGCGGCAGGGACGACAAATAGCCCGAGGATCAGCGGATCGCGCCGCAACATACGCCAGCAGCCCCCGGCCAGGCACACGATCACGAGCACGATCGCGAGGGTCCACCCGAAGCCGATCCGCAGCATTCGGATGGTCTCCGCGATCGCCCAAGAGGGAGTCGCGATTGTCGCCATGTCTGTCGGCTTGCCGAAATAGGCGATCAACCGGCTCAAGGCGGGAGCGTAAAAAAGAACTGTCAGCGCGGCGGCGCCGCCGAAAGCGACCGCGGTTTGACCGATGGAGGCGCGGTATCGGGTCGATCTCCTGATGAGTAGCCCGGCGACTATAACGGCGTGCCCTACGGCCAGGAAGACCATCGTCAAGTGCGTGTACGCGCCGAGCGCCGTCGATACGGCGTACGCCGCGAAGTAAGCGATTCGCGACGTTCTCAGACCGCGCACGAGCAAGAGCGTGGACGCGATCGAAAAGAAGGCCAGAACCGTATAGCCTCGGGCGTTCTGAGAAAACCAGACATGGTGATAGGAGACTGTCAGAAACGCCGCAGCAAGAAGCCCGCGGCGCCTATCGAGCGTTTCGCGTCCGAGCAGGTACAACAGGGGAATGGACGCCGTCCCGAACACGACGGCAGGCAACCGTGCGGTCCACGGGGCTTCTCCCAGCAATCGAATGGATGCGCTCGCGAGCAGGGAGTAGAGGGGATGTTGCGTGTCTTTCGGATACGTCGAGACGATCAGATGAAGCGGTTGGCGAAAAGAATCGAGCAGCGAACTGATCTCGTCGATCCAAAGCCCGCTGTTGAGATGGAAGAGCCGCAGGGCCAGTCCCACAGCGGTCAAGGCGCACACCAGCGCCCATTGCGAGGCGTCTCGATGTTCCGCGTCGGACTCTGCGTTACCTGGCCGGAAAGCGGACATACGGCTCAATCCTCGACGGTATGCGCGGCGAAGACCTGGCGGTAGTCGGCCCACTTGCGGTGGTCGAACGCTCCGCCTTCCAGGCACTTCACCGCGGCATACGCCATGAAGAGCGCGTGATGCGTATTGTCATGAGCGAAAAGCCCTTGGCGGCCGTAGCTCAGAAAGCCGGGAAGATCGCTCGCCCATCGATCCAAAACGCCAAGAGGCTCCTCGTAGCCTTTTAAGTAGATCGGATAGGCCTGCGCGAGACGCCGGCTGAATGACGAGATCGGCGGACGCGCAAGCTTCAGCCCGGCGCAAGCCATATCATCGGCGACAAAGCGTCCGAGGGACTCGTCGTCCATTCGCCAGATCTCGTCGCCGACGGTGCAGGGCAGCTCGGCGCACAAGGTCGTTCGACCCTTCGGCTCGGCGACGCCAAAATAGTTCTTTGGTTCGGAGAGGCGCGTCATGGAGATGCCCTCCTCCGGGAAATAATGCGCGTCGGTCGAGCTGAAACGGTCCTGGTCGAGCTCGATGTACGCGAGCACCATGGCGCGATAGTTGATGCGCGCGGTCGCCTCGAGCACTTCTTCCGGGGCTTCCGGCGACAGCATGCGGGCTGCGAGAGTAACGGGGATGGTCGACCAGACGAAGTCCGCCTGGAGCGACCGAGCGTGGCCGCCGGGACCGGCGGCCTCGACCGTCCAGCAACCGCCCATCGCGGAGGGTCTGAGTAGCCGTGAGCACGACCACCCCAGCAGCATCTCGGCGCCCGACTCCCGCGCCGCGCTTCCATAGGCCTCGCTGATCTGGCCGTAGCCCCGCCGCGGATAGTAGAACTTGCCCGCTCCCGGAGGCTTGACCAAGCGCCGCAGGAGGGCGGAGAACGTACCTGCCGACACTCGCTTGCGCGCCTGGATGCCGGAAAGCTCCTCGGGCATGCGTCCCCAAATCTTACGGGCGTAGGGGAAGTAGAAGTGTTCGCAGATCGTCGGGCCGAGGTTCGCCCGCAAGACGGAAGCGAAGGTCTCGCCGCCGTCCGTGCGCGGCGAACGGGGCCGGATGAGCATGTCGCGGCTCGTGCCCAGCGCGAACGATTTGTCGAGTCGCAGCAGCAAGTCGAGCGGCTTGAGCGGGAAGTGAAGCCACTTGCCGCGTAAGCGGATGCGGCCGTGTCTTTCGCGCAGAGCCAGGTCGTCGCGCAGCAAAGTCGCGATGTCGGACATGACCTCGGGATCGCAGGCCGCATGCAAGCGATGACTGCCGTAGTCGAGGTATTGGCCGTTGGCGAAGAAGCTGCCGGCGTTGCCCCCGAACTGCGTGTTGCGCTCGAGAAGCGTAACCGTCGCGACATCAGCCGAGCGCAGCCGATAGGCCGCGCCGACCCCGGCAGGGCCGCCGCCGAGGATGACGACATGAGGCCTGCCGGTCATGCTCTCGCGAAGCCGGCGCAAGGGTTGGCGGCAGGGGCCGACTCCGGGGGAGCGGTCCGGGGGCCCCGCCGGAATCGAAAAACCTGAGAGCGGTCGGGGCTAGGTGAGACAGTCACTACGTCTGTTCGCGGCGAGCCGGAGTCTAACGAGCGCAGGAAACCGCATCGGCTTCGAGCGCGCGCACGAGGTCCTTCTTATCACGTTCGTGCGCGATGCGCCGGACCAAGGCGAAGTATCGGTCCAGCCCGGCGGACTCGGTCCAATTGCGCTCGAAAGCGGCCTTTGCGCGTCGCGACAAGTCGCACCGGAACCCGTCGTCGGAGGCGATTCGATGGAGGGCGCTCTCGAGATCCGCCTGAGAATCGAACAAAACGCCGCCGCCGCTCTGGTCGATGATCTCCGGGTACGGTCCGCGGTTGCGCGCGAGGATGGGCGTTCCTTCGCGGAACGCTTCGAGGGTAACCATCGGAAACACCTCGTAGCAGAGCGAAGGCATCACGACCACGCGGGCGTTCCGATAGAGCCGTCGCAGGGCGTCGTGACTCTGATGACCAAGAAATCGTACGGACCGGCTGCCCGCGGCGAGACGTTTGAGCTCGCTCTCATAAGCTCCCTTGCCCGCGATCCACAGCTCCAGCGGACCGTCGTCGCGGAAAGCCGGAATCACGTCTTGAAGGCCCTTGACTAATTCGAGGCGGCCCACGAAGAGGCAGTAGGGTCGGTTCGGGAGCGGACTCGGCGGAAGCGCATCGGAGTCATCGTCCTGGTCGGCGATGAAGGGCGCCATGACGTGCATCGGGAACTCGAAGCCGAACTCCGCATGGCGGGCCGCGCACGCATGGCTTAGGGTCGTGAAGGCGTCAACCTCGCGGCAGTGGCGATTGAGCAGATCGGTGGAGCGCCAGAGCTGAGGCGGCCTGCCGTGCAGCGCGACGCACCGCAGGCACTGTTTCCCGGTGCAGAGCTCGCGGTTGTGGCGCCAGAGGATATGACTCGGGCAAACGAGCCAGTGTTCGTGCGTCGTGTAGATCTTTAGGCCGTCCCCCAGCGAGAGAAGCCCGGGGCCCCCAATCAGAGAGATGTTGTGAAAGTGGATGACGTCGAACCCTTGGCTGAGGATCTCGGCGATACGCCGGCCGTGAACCACAGGCGTCCCGAACTGATGCGTCGCGAGGCAGGCGAGCCCCGGCCGGCGGCTTCGGAGGCCGTGGACCTCCACTCCTTCGGGCTCGGGCAGGGGCTCCTTCTCCACGCCGTGCGCGGCGAAATCGTATGCGTCGCGATCGTGAATGACGCTGACGTGGTGACCGCATCGCGCTAGGGCATGCGTCAGCCCGCGAACGTAGGTCGCATCCCCGCCGAAGCCGTACGGCGGGTAGTACGTCGTGATCATGGCAAAACGCAGCGGGCGACTCACGCTTGCACGGACGCGGCGATGACGAGTTGTCGGGGCGCGAACGAGACGCCATTGTATCACTCTGGAAACGACGATTTTTCACCTGAACGGAGATCTTCCTGAGGGTGCCGGTTGACGCGAAACCCGCTAGCGGCTCAGTCGCCGCCCATCTAGCGCGGGACGGTTACGCCGCTTTTGGCGGTACAATTCCTTGTCTTAATGAGCCCAAATCAAGAAGCGACGCGGGCGGGGTCGGTGAGCCATGACCAAATTGATCATCCAGATCCCGTGCTTCAACGAGGCCAAGACCTTACCGGCGGTAGTGCAGTCCCTCCCCAAGAGCATCCTCGGAGTCGATCAGGTCGAGCTGCTGGTAGTCGATGACGGCAGCACGGACGGCACAGCGAAGGTTGCGGAGGAGCTTGGGATCCACCATGTGATTCGGCATGGTCGGAACCGGGGCTTGGCGGCGGCTTTTCGGACGGGGCTCGAGGCCGCGGTCGCTCGCGGCGCCGACATCGTCGTAAACACCGACGGCGACAATCAATACGACGGATCTGATGTCGCCAAGCTGGTCAGACCGGTCCTGGACGGACGCGCCGACCTCGCGATCGGAGATCGAAGCGTCGCCGATCTCGAGAATTTCACCCCCACCAAGCGCTTGCTGCAGCGACTGGGCAGTTGGGTCGTTGGCAAGGCTTCCACGCTCGAAACGCCGGACGCGACGAGCGGATTTCGGGCCATGAATCGAGAAACCGCTCTGCGTACGATCATTTTCTCCAACTACTCCTACACGCTCGAGACGCTCGTTCAGGCCGGCAGCCGCGGCGCGGCCGTCGAATTTGTCAAGATCGCCGTCAACCCGCAGACGCGTCCTTCGCGACTGATGAAGAGCATTCCGGAGTATCTTCGCCGGTCATCGGAAACGATCGTGAGATCGTACGCCATGTATCGGCCGCTGCGCATCTTTACGGCGATAGGGCTGTCTCTCATCCTGCTGGGAGTCATTCCGGGGCTGCGTTTCCTCTACCTGTACTTCTTCGTCGAACCGACCGGCCACGTGCAGTCGCTGATCCTGACCTCGATTCTGACGATCGTCGGTTTCCAAATCCTGCTGATCGGCTTGCTGGCCGACCTCATCAGCGCAAACAGGCAAATCCAAGAGGACGTGCTGTTTCGCGTGAAGCGCCTCGAGTTCGCACTGGGAGCCCGGAACGGCGCGCGCTCGGACTCGCAAGCGACCGGAAGCCAAGGATGAGCGAGGAGGATTCAAGCCAGGCCGCGGCCGGCCGGCGCAACTGGCGCGGCTTTGTCTTGCGGCTGCTGGGAAGCGCGGCGCTGCTGGGGGCTCTCCTTCTGCTGCTGCCCAAGGAGCAGTTGTTTCAAGCCCTGCGGAAGGCGCCGCTCGGGGTATGGGTCGTCGGGCCGCCGATCTATCTGTGCCTGCACTTGATCGGGGTCGCCAAATGGCGGTTGATGGTCAACGCCGCGGGCGGAGGCCTTGCGGCGCGGGACGCCGTTCGCTGCTACTACTACGGCCTATTCGGAAACACTTTCCTGCCGTCGGTGATCGGAGGCGACGCGGTTCGCGTGGTTGCGGCGTTCCGGTCGGCGCGATCACGCACCGGGGTCGCGGTCGGCAGCGTCGCGGAACGAGTTTTGGATCTCACGGCGTTGGCCGCCGTGGCGGGCGCGGGAGCGCTGCTGCTGCCGCGAGCGCTCGATGAGAGAACGAAGCGCGTGTTTCTCCTGGTTGCGGCGCTGGGCGTGACCCTTGTCGCGGCCGCGGTCCTGGCGGTCTGGATGGTTGGCAAGACGCCGGAGCGCGTGCAACGCCTATGGACGCAGGTTCGAGCCGCTCTGGGCCAGACGGCTCGGCAGCCCGGCAAGATGGCGCTGGCGCTCATGCTGGGAATCAGCCTGCAGACGCTGCTCGTCATGCTCAACGCTTGGCTGGGGGCGATGTGCGGCGTGGACATTCCGATCGCGCTGTGGCTGTTCGCTTGGCCGACGGCGAAGATCTCGGCGCTTCTCCCCGTATCCCTAGGAGGCCTGGGCGTTCGAGAGGCCGCACTGGCGGCGTTGCTCGCGCCGCTGGGAGTCTCGCCCGCTTTGGCCGTGGCCGCGGGCATCGCCTTCCAAGCGATCATTCTCAGCGGAGGGCTGACCGGCGGTCTGCTCGCCTTTATCTTGGGGCGGACCGGCGCGAACGTCGAGCGCTCGGACGCGAAACTCGCGCCAAGGGACTTGGCGGGCTGAGCTCAAACCGTCGAGGCGCGAGACGCGCCGCGACGGTCAGGCGGCCGTTTCGGTCAACTTAGGTTTCTTGATGCAGAGGATGCCGACAAAGTTGTACCACTGGAAGAACGTCTCGACGATCTGAAAGCCGCATCTCCGGAACAGCTCCAAATCCTCCTCGATGCGATACGGGATCATGACGTTCTCGAGCGCTTCTCGCTTACGCGAGATCTCCACTTCGCTATAGCCGCGTCGGCGCTTGTAGTCGTAATAGAAATCGATAAAGAGTCGGTTGATTACGCCCCAGTTGCCAAGCACTTTCTCGGTGACGAGCAAGGCCCCGCCGTCGACGAGAGAGGAGTAAATGTGACGCACCAAATGGTCGCGATACAGCGGACGAATGAATTGCAGGGTCCAGCACATCGTCACGACGCTCGCGTCATCGAGCGGCAGCGAATCGACGGCCTTGTTGAGGTCTTCGCAGCGCAGCTCGATGCGGTCGTCCAACTTCTCCTCGCGAATCTTGATTTTGGCTCGCTCCAACATGGGGCGGGAGTTGTCGTAGCCGACCAACCGCGCCTCGGGCAGCGCACGACTCAACTCGATCAACGTTGTGGCGGTTGAAAAGCCAAGGTCGTAAACACGCGTCTCCGGGACCCAGACCGCGCGACTGAGCTCGCATATCATTCGCTGCTGTTCCGCGTAGTACGGAACGCTTCTTTGCACCATGTCGTCGAAGACGTCCGCGACGTTTTCGTCAAACTCAAAGTCCGCCGGCTGCGAGTAGGATGTCTTGAAAATCGTGTCCTTAGGCATGGCGCAATCACCCGGGCGTGGAAGCCGCAGCGGTCAATTATCGCATGGCGCCTCACCGGCGGATGACACCGGAGGCGGCTCCCCAGGCGGCCGGTTTGGGCCAACACGGGGCGGCTGGCGCGATGCGGTCCGCGGCGCTCTGGTGATATCGTTGGCATTTGCGAGAGCGGATCTTCGAGCTCACCAAAGCCGTTCTGCCGCAATGGTTTCGCGGCTGGATTGTGGCCCGCCGCCGCGCACATCGCTTGCAGTGGCCGCGCGCCGGTGAAGTGAATCTCGGCGACCTGCGTCGCCTGCGGCCGATCAGTCCCATCTTCGGCATCGATCGCGGCCTGCCGGTCGATCGTTACTACATTGAAGCCTTCCTAGCGCGCAACGCAAGCGCCATCCGCGGCCGCGCTCTGGAACTCGGCGACGCGACCTACATCAAGAAGTTCGGTGGAGATCGCGTGGCGAAGGTCGACGTGTTGCATGTGGTCGAGGGCAATCCCGAAGCCACGATCGTCGCCGACCTCACGCGCGGGGAGAACATCCCTTCGGATCAGTTCGATTGCATCATCTTCACGCAGTCGCTGCAGATGATCTATGACTTCAAAGCCGCGCTGCGCACGTTGCATCGCATCTTGCGGCCGGGCGGGGTCTTGCTTTTGACGACGCACGGCATCAGCAAGATCGCCCGCAGGCTCGGGCGCGACGACTGGGGCGAATATTGGCGCTTCACGACGCAATCGGCCGAGGCGCTTTTCGCCGAGACGTTCCCGGGCGCGGCGGTGGAAGTCACGCCGTGGGGCAATGTGCTGGCCGCCACAGCCTACTTGTACGGCCTGGCGGCGGAGGAGTTGGCGCTCGAAGAGTTAGACAGCACGGACCCGGACTTCGAGGTGATCGTGTCGGTGAGGGCGCGCAAGCCGTGAGCGCCGTTCCCGACTCGGTTTCGGGCCAATCCCAGCGCGTCGCGCTGCTCGACACCTCCGTGGCATCGACGAACCTCGGGGACCGCATCATTATGGAGGCCGTGCGCGGCGAGATCGCCAAGCTCCTGCCCTGCTCGTTCCCGTTCTCGGTCGCCACGCATGAGCGGATGGCCGCCAAGAGCCGCTCCCTGCTGCGGCGGTCGGAGTGGGTCGTCGCCGGCGGCACGAACCTGCTCAGCTCCCGGATGTGGCTCCGGCCGATCTGGAAGCTTTCTCCGCATGATGCGCTGAGCGGCTTGGGCGTGCTGCTGATGGGCGCCGGGTGGTACCGCTTCCAACGCGCTCCCGACCCCTATTCGCGTTGGCTGTTGCGGAGCGTGCTGCATCGCGTTCGGCTGCACTCGGTCCGCGACAGCTACTCGGAGACGATGCTGCGCTCGATCGGCCTGGAAAACGTGGTGAACACCGGCTGCCCCACGATCTGGTCGTTGACGCCCGAGCGTTGCGAGCGGATTCCGCGAGACCCCGCCGCGGGCGTGGTGACGACGCTCAACATCTATCTCGCTGACGCCGAGCGTGACCGCCGCCTGCTCGAGCTGCTCGGGCGCCGCTATCGTCGGGTCTATTTTTGGCCCCAATCGGACGGCGACTTGGACTACGCTCGAGCGCTCGCGCCGGGCCTGTCTTTCGTGCGTCCGACGCTCGAAGCCTACGACGAGCTGCTGGAGGGCGAGCAAGGCCTCGACTATGCGGGATTGCGTCTGCACGGAGGGATCCGGGCCATGCAGAAGGGTCGGCGAGCCGTCATCATGGAGATCGACAACCGGGCGCGGACGATGGGCCAGGACTTTCACCTGCCGACCGTTCCGCACGGAGACATGGAACGTCTCGAGCGCGCGATTTCCGAGCCCTTTGCGACGTCGGTCAAGCTTCCCGAGACCGCCATTCGGCGCTGGAAGAATCAATTCAGAGAAGCCTCCGCGGCGCTCTGATCAGCCGCAAACGTTGCTAAGATCGACCGAGTAGATCGCCAAGAACGTCGTGATGCAATCGACCAAAGAAGCGAGTCGCCCAACCGCGGGCGCTCTGGGCAAACTCTTCCGGCTGGATTCGCCGCCGCTGCGGGATCGCCCGTTCGCACACGCCGTCATTGACGACTTCTTTCGCCCTGACGTTTTCGCTGAGCTCAAGAGAACGTACCCCAAAATCGAGGCGCGGAGCGCGTCGAAGCACTGGGCGCGAGGCCTCTACTGGGGGGACCCCGCATACGACCGCCTGCTCGCCGAACAGCCGATTTGGCGTTCGTTGTTCGACGCCGTCCACAGTCAGTCGTTCGTCGACTACATCGGTCGACTCTTTGAGGACGCTTGGAGCGCGCCGGACTGTCTGATCGACTTCCATCAGGCGCGGTTCATCTCCTTCCAGGAGAATCGTCAAGACAAGGAAGCCGGTCGGCTGGATCATCCCGAGCAGGGCGCCCACGACATCTGGTCGCGGCTCGACATCTATCACGGCTGGCCCGGCTACCGCAGAGCCGCCCATCTCGACCATCGCCGCCGCTTGCTGTCGATGCTGGTCTACTTCGACAGCCCGGAGGAAATCGGCATGGTCGGCGGCGAGCTCGAGCTGCACGACCCAAGTTTCGATCTCAACTTGATGGGCCGATTGGGCGCCTACCGTTGTCCGTCGGCGTGGCTGGCCGTACGCGGCGCCTGGTCGCAGCCTCTGGTGATCAAGCCGCAGAAGAACAGAGCGGCGATGTTTCCCTGCACGCCGCGCTCGTGGCATTCGGTCCCGGCGATCAAGGCATTGCGGGAGCCGCGGTCGTTCCTCCACATCGTTTTGTCGAGCAGCCGCGAGGCTTGGCGTTCGTCATGATTTCGGACGCTCGGGACATCCCGGACGGTTCGACCATCACGACAGACATTTGCATCATCGGAGCGGGCGCGGCCGGCGTCACGCTCGGCTGCGAGCTGGCCGGGTCGGGTTTGGACGTCTGCATCCTCGAAAGCGGCGGTCTCGAGCTCGAAGCGGACAGCCAGGAGCTGAGCCGCGGAGAAGTCGATCGGCGTCCCGTACTTCGCGTTGCATGAGACGCGATACCGGATGCTGGGCGGGAGCACTTTGCGGTGGGGCGCACGAGGAGCTCCTTTTCAGGAGATTGATTTTTCCCCGCGCCAATGGCTCGAGCGTAGCGGCTGGCCCCTATCTCTGAGTAGCCTGAGGCCCTACTACAAGCGAGCGGAACGGCTAATCGGGATGCACGCCGATCTGCCCTACGACGAGGGGGTCTGGGATCTTTTCGGCGGCTCGCCGCTCCCCCACGCCGAAACGGACCTGCGTTTCTGCGTTTTTCAATTCGGCAAAACGCTGCTGTTCGGTCGCGCATACAGGGAAGCCCTCCGCACAGCATCCAACGTACGGGTATACCTGCATGCCAATGTGACTGCGCTCGACGCATCGGCTGAATTGGACAGACTCGAGTCCGTCGAAGTGCGCACTCTCAGCGGACGGCGCTGCCGCTTTCAATCCGAGCGCTTCGTACTGGCGGCCGGGGGAATTGAAAACGCCCGGCTGCTCTTGCTGCCGAGTCCGCGAGCCCCGCACGGATTGTGCAATCAGCACGATCTAGTTGGACGGTTCTTCATGGAGCATCCCACCGCCTCTGTCGGATTGGTTGAATCCGACCGCCCCCGAGAGTTGCTGCGGATATTCTATCCGGGCAGTGTTCAGGGACGCCGCATCGAGATCGGCCTGAGCCCGCGCCCCGAGGTTCAGCGCGCGTACGAATGCCTCAATGCCGTCGCCGCCGTGCGGCCGACGTTCGGAGGCGATGCGACCGAGGCGCTGCGCCGCATCTCTTGGGAATTGAAGCACCGCCGTCGGCCCACTCAATTCGCCGCCGGGCTCAAGGCGATGATCGGGGATCCCGTAGGTATCGCGCGCAACATCGTCTTGCACTTGCAAGGCAAGCCGATGCATCAGAGGATCGAGTCCTTGCGGCTTGAAGTTCGTGCGGAGCAGGAGCCGAATCCGGCAAGCCGAGTGACTCTTTCCGAGCAGACGGATGCGTTGGGCGTTCCGCGGGCGCGCCTCGAGTGGCGGATGACGCGGCGCGACCGTAACACGTTCCGGGTAACCGCAGAGGAGGCCGACCGGCAACTGAGGTCGTGGGGATTGGGACGTGTAGCGCCCGCGGCTTGGGTCGACGCCCCCGATCGGCCCTGGCCTGTCGACCTGGTTGGCGGCCATCACCACATGGGAACTACCCGGATGTCGCACAATCCAATGACGGGGGTCGTTGATTCAGACTGCCGCGCGCATAGCGTTGAGAATCTTTACCTTGCCGGCAGTTCCGTCTTTCCGACCGCAGGCTTCGTAAATCCCACTCCAACCCTCATCGCTTTGGCTGTGCGGCTCGCCGATCACTTGAAAAACTAGGCTCAGAGACGGATTTGAAATCCGTAAGTTGTTGAAAAGATGGCGAGGCGGCCGGGACTCGAACCCAGCTCGCAGGTTGATTCGCCGGAAATGGGGTACACGGAAGGTACATCTCGCAACCGGACAAAGTACTCTTCGGAATCAGGTGATTCGCCGACACGAGTGGCCATCTAGGTCCGCGTCTCCAATCCCGACCAGAACCCCGACCTGCAACTGTTCGAACTCGCCGACTACGCCTCGCGCATGGGCTGGGAGCTGGTTGAGACGTACAACGACGTCGTCAGCGGCAAGAAGTCGATCGGAGAAAGGTCGTGGAGTTGAGAGAACGGGGGCTGTCGTTGAGGAGGATTTCGGCGCCTCCCGCCAAGCCGACAGCACATGCGGACGCTGCTCGTGCTCCCCGCGCGCTCGAGCATCCTTGGAATGCACATCGATGCAATAGGCGCATCCATTAATCTGCGAGGCTCTCAGACGCACCAGCTCCAGCAGGGCGGGATCGAGACTCGATGACTTCCGCACCCAGGTGTCGAGGGCATATAGAGCACGCGACGCGGCGGGCGCGGCGGCCATAAAGTTCATGCGAGATTTCATATTTGGTCAACTCCCGCCGGCCTTCACTGCACGTCCTCAACCATTCCGCGGAGCATTGAGGCTATGAGCGCAACAGCTCGACCGACCAGCTTTTCCTTTCCGATCCAGATGGGCCGGACAAAGTTGGCGGGCTACGTGCACTGTCAGGAACAGGGAGATACGCACATCGATCACAACAAAAGACGGGGCGACGATCTTTTACAAGGAATGGGGAACGGGGCAGCCCGTCATCTTCAGCCATGGCTGGCCGCTATCGGCAGATGCCTGGGACGGCCAGTTGCTATGACGGGAACGATCTGGTCGTCTTCCCCGTGCAGCACCAGGGCCGGGACTTCGATCTTCTTGAGATCTTCGGTGAAGTCCGTTTCCGAGAACGCCTTGACGCATTCGCGATCGCGCGGTAGCCGTGTTGCGAAAGAAATAGGATTCGGTAAAGAAATCGGCCAGGATCATCAAAGGCGCGAAGGAGATCTACTATCCGGGCGCGCCTCATGGAATCACGGCGACACATCAGGAGACAGTTAACGCCGACCTGCTCGCGTTTCTTTTGAGCTAGGCGATTCCGGATAGCAGGTGACACCGAATTGAACCGAGGACGCCTCGGGCAACGAATGAAAGGAACAATCATGACAAACAAGAAACGTCTGTTAGCTTTGCTCTGCGTCATGGCCGGCGGATTGATGGCTCAGGGCGCCAAGGTGACGCAGCTCCCGTCGAACGACCTGCCCGAATTTCCTGGCAAGGAAGTTTCGATGGTCACAGTGGAATATGCTCCCGGCAACGTGGACCCCATCCACCGGCACAATGCACGTGCTTTTGTTTACGTGCTGGAAGGGACTATTTTGATGGAACTCGGGGGAAGATGCGGGCGGTGACCGCGCAGGATCTCGATCGCTGGCTTGGCAAGATGGCCCGTGTCCGGCCCGACGGTACGGTGCGTGTCCTGGCGAGCCGCTATATCAAGGGCAAACCGGTTGGGGAGTACCGCTACTATGAAACGCGCTCCGACGACCCCAACGATATCTTCCCGCACGAGAAGCGCCGAGAGTTGCGAGCGCTTCGGGTTTTTGCGGCCTGGCTGAATCACGACGACTCGCGCTCGCTGAACATCTTCGATACGTTCGTGCAGGAAGACGGCCGGCAATTCGTAAAGCACTACGTGCTCGACTTCGGATCCAACATGGGTAGCGGCAGCACCAACGTCCAGGAACCGCGCGCGGGCTACGAATACTACGCCGAAGGGGACAAGCTGCTCAAAGGCAAGTTCAGTTTTGGCCTTTGGACAAGGGACTGGATGCACGTGAAATAACCCGCCTATCCCGCCGTCGGCAACTATGAAGGCGACTTCTTCGAGCCTTGGAAATGGAAGCCGGAATATCCCAATCCCGCCTTCGACCGCATGGACGAAGCCGACGCTTTCTGGGCGGCGACCCTGCTGACCTACTTCACCGACGATGTCATTCGGGCGGTCGTGGCCACCGGGCAAATCAGCGATCCGGAAGCAGCCGAGTATCTTGCCAGGACGCTGATCCGGCGCCGCGACAAGTGCATTCGCTATTGGATTCGCCAAACCAACCCGCTGGACCGGTTTGCCATCAGCAGCGACGGAAGCGAGGTGACATTCGACAACGTCGCCGTTCGCTCAGGTGCGGCGCCGGGTGGAGCCTCCTACCGGGCACAGTGGAGTGCTCTGTACAACCTGAAAAACGAGGAGCGGCCCAGGGGCAAAGAAGTGGAGCTGACCGAGTCCAAGCTGGCCGTGCCGGAAGATGCCTGGGGGCTCCCAGGACGACGCGCGCTATCGTTATGCGGTGGTTCGCATTCGCACATTTCACGCTGAAAATCCCCTGTGGCAGGAACCCGTCGTGGTGACCGTTCGGGACAAGGGCGGCAAATACGAAGTGGTCGGCCTGCAGAGGCCGGCACGACCCGAAGGTCAAAAACAAGGGAACCAACCAAAGAGCGAGTGGTTCGATCGGGCTTAGGGGTCGAGTGACACCCGAACGGGCTTCAATCGTCAACCAGAAATGAAATGACTACCAGCACCCAGCGGGCCGACGGTTCGAGAGAAAAGATGATGATTGCCAGGCTCAAAAGCATTCTGCGTGTCATCCGCGGCAATGAGGAAGAAGAAGCGGCGATTCGGGGCGCTGTGCACCTTGTCGGAGCACGTAAGTCCCGGCTCACGGTGCTTCGTGTGTTGCGGGATCTGCCATCAAACACCCGTGGGCTCGGAGCGACCCTGCGCGTGGGTTCTCTGAAAAAGGTGGTGACCGAAACAGGTCGCAAGGATCTCAAAAAAATGCTAACTCCCGCCAGCAAGCAGGGCTACCGGGTCCAAGTCAGGATCGCTCGGGAACTCCCTTCATCGAGGTGATCCGCGAGGTGCCTCGGAAGAAGCACGACCTTGTCGTGTTGAGCGCCAGCACGAAAAGCGTCCTGCGCTCCAGCCTCTTCGGAAGCATGACCATGAAATTGATGCGTGAATGTCGTTGCCCGATCTGGGTTGTCAAGACCAACTCAGACAGAGCGATCATTCCCCACCACCGTCTTCTTTAGCAGAACGTTCCGGAGACATGGGGGACACAGCCACAAGCTAGCGCCGCGAGCGAACTCCGGCGGGATCTGGCAATCCATCCTGTTTCGAGTGAAACCGATCGGAATCTCAGGGGCACTGCGTAAACGTCTATAAAAAGGTCACTTACAGATCAGTGACGGTTCCTGATCCACCCTCACAGTTTGGGCGTATTTTCAATGAGTTACAGGCCACTACGATCGTTGGCAACCAAGCAAGTACCGTTATTTCAACAAGATGGCGGTGAGGGTGGGATTCGAACCCACGGTACCCGCAAAGGTACAACGGTTTTCGAGACCGCCCGATTCAACCACTCTCGCACCTCACCTGCCGTCAATTTAACACAGCGGGTTGGAGCGTTTGGGCGAGCCCGAGGCCCGCCCAAACGTTTCTACGGCAGCAGACCGCCGAGGATGCCCACCTCGAGCTCGACGCTCACGCCCGGGCAATCTCCGAGGACTGCGTCGATGGTCGCCGTCAAGATCGCCAAGACGCTCTGAGTGGTGACCATGAAAGTCGCCGAGGTCTGTCCTTCCGGAACGGTTACCGAGCTCGGCACGCTCACCTTCGCGTCGCTCGAAATCAGCTCGACCTCGGTCCCGCCCGCCGGCGCCGGCCCGGTTAAGGTCACCGTGCCCGTCAGCGAACCGCCGCCCACGATCGACCCGACAGAGAGTTTCAGCGACTTCACGCAAGGCGAAAGAATCGTAACGGTCACCGTCTTTGACGAGCAGCCGGACAGCGAGGCTGTGATCACGCCGGACACTAGCGAGGAGACAGGGTCCGTCTCGATCGCGAATGAGGCCGACGTCTCACCCTCGGCGATGTGAACCGAGCCCGGCACGGACAACGGTCCCAGCGAACTGTCGAGATCGACGTCGATTCCCCCAGGCCCCGCCGCCGCCGTCAGGTAGACGAAGCCGGTTAGCGACCTGCCGCCGAGAATCGACGACAAGGAGACTTCGACTCTGTCGACGCAGGGGTCCTCCGCCGGAACGGATTCGGGCTTGATCGCGAGAGTCTTGTTGACCGAGTTCGCGGATGTTGCGGTGATCTTCGCCTGTATATCCGCCTCCACGACGGATGTCGATATCGTGAATACCCCGGTCGACTCGCCCTCGGGGATCACGAGGGACGAAGGTGTTTGCGCCTCGGGGGCGCCGCTCGAAAGATTCACCAACACGCCGCCCTCGGGGGCCGGTTGCGCCAGCGTGACCGTGCCCGTCGACGGATTGCCTCCGACGACCGATGAAGGATCGAGCGTCAAGGACGAGATCGCCGCCGTGACAGGATCGGGATCGCCCGGGTTCGACCCCGGCGTGATCGTCAGAGTCTTGTTGACCGAGTTCGCGGATGTTGCGGTGATCTTCGCCTGCGCATCCGCCTCTACGAAGGATGTCGATACCGTGAATACCCCGGTCGACTCGCCTTGGGGGACCACGATGGAAGCAGGCGTTTGCGCCTCGGGAGCGCCGCTCGAAAGATTCACCAACACGCCGCCCGCGGGGGCCGGTTGCGACAGCGTGACCGTACCGGTCGAGGGATCGCCTCCGACGACCGACGGCGGGTCGAGGCTGAGCCCCGAGATCGTCGCAAGAACCGGGTCCGAGCCGTCGCCCGGATCGCCGTCTCCATCTCCCGGCAAGATCCGGAAGAGATCCGTACCGGACGTCCCTTCCGCCTCGCCCTTGACCGTCACTTCGACGATCTCGTCAACCGCCTTCGTCCCGATCAAGAACTCGACCGCCAACATGCCCTCCGGCGCCGTCACTCCGGCCGGCGGGACGGCGTCCGACTTGTTGACCGACAGACTCACGAACTCTCCGCCGGGCCCGGCCGGTGCCCCAAGCCGGACGATTGCCTCAACCGGATTACCGCCCACAACGCTCTCAGCGTCGATCGAGAGCGAAATCACGCCCGGGCCGCTGGGCGGGACGATCGTCAAATTTCCATCGTCCTCTCCGTCCGGCGTTCGCCCCGTCACTTCCACCGTGATGACTTCGTCCGTCACTCCCTTGGTGTCGACTTCGAACGTCGCGGTCGTGCCGCCCTCCGGGATGGTGACGAACGGCGGCAGGATGATGGCGGGATTGTCGGACGTCAGCATCACTTGGACAGCTTCGGCCGCTGGGCAAGGGATGCGTACGTAGCCGATCACTCGCTCACCCGAAACGACCACCGCAGATTCCAAAAAGAGCTCGAGACCCGCGGTGCAAGACGCGTCGGGTTGCTCCGGCGATTCGTGAGTCACTTTGCGCACCAAGCGGTTTTCCGAGTCCGCGAAATGCAGTTCTCCCGCCGGGCTAACGACCACTCCCGCGGGAGCATTGACTTGCGCCTCGAGAGCGAGGACGCCGTCGGGCGAAAAGCCCGCTCGCCCCACGCCGACCATCGATGAGATGACGCACTGAGCATCGACAATCGAGATACGATTATTCTCGGTGTCCGCCACACAAAGGTGTCCGCTCGCGTCGGCGGCGAGCGAAAGAGCTTGCCCGAAGACCGTCCCCTTTAGCGCGGCGCCGGCGAGCGCGTTTTCCGTCTCGCCCACTAGCGTGCGGATCGTGCCGTGCGGCTCGATCATGCGAATGCGGCCGCCCTCGGCGATGTACACAGAGCCGTCGAGCCCAACGGCCACGGCCGTCGGCTCCTCGAGCGCGGCCGCCGCGGCCGGGCCGCCGTCTCCCGCGTAGCGGGCCGCACCGATGCCTGCGGTCGAGGCGATGCTGCCGTCAGCGTAGACCTTCAACACCCGATTCGTCCCTCGATCCGCAATCAAGACGCTGCCATACCGATTCACGGCCAGACCGACCGGCGCTTGCAGCGAAGCGGCCAATGCCGGGCCGCCGTAACCGTCGTCGCCGGGCGCGCCCGACCCCGCGAATGCGTGGATCACGCCCGATGCGTCAACGCGTCTGACGCGATGATCGTCAACGTCCGCGATGAAAACGTCACCTGTCGGCGATACGGCCAAGGCGACTGGCCGCTGGAGGCTGGCCTCGACCGCCGGCCCGCTGTCGCCTTGATTTCCCGGTTGCCCGTCGCCCGCGAAGGTTGTGATGGTTCCGTCGGCCGCTACTTTCCGAACGACGTGGGCGTCGGGATCGGCGACATACAAGACGCCCCATGGGTCAAACGCCGCCGCATAGGGTAAAGCAAAGGAGGCTTCCAACGCGGGTCCGCCGTCGCCGCTGTAGCCCGACAACCCGTTGCCGGCGACCGTGTCGAGACGCAAATCGGAAGCGCTGGAATGCTCGATCTGGGAATCTTGCCCGACGACGATCGAGACTTGGTTCGACGTCATCGTTCCAACCCGCAGGCGAGCTTCGACAAATCCGGCGGCGCTCATATGCAGCGGCAGCGCCACGTTGATTTGATCGAGACCGAAGAATCCCGGCGCCGGGCCGGCGTATTCCGCATCCAGTGTGACCGTTCGGCCCGTTCGATCGACCAATTCGACCTTCACGGACCCCGCTCGCCGGACGCCGGTACCGAAAAAGCTGAGGCGCGTCCGCTTATCGTCCCCGCCGTTTTCCGTCGTTTCCGCCGCGAACGGCTCCAGTTGGAACGTCACCCCGTTCAAGACCGCGCCGCGGTCATTGCGGAGGCAGGGGATCAGGAAAAGTCCCGGAGCCACGTCCTGAAATACGGCTTCAAGCGATCCGCTTTCCCCGTCGAATGTGACCTCGATTAAGGCCGATCCGGAGGCGAGGTCTTCCGGAACAAAGAGGTTGAGCTGCAGCGGCGAGGCAAAGACGAGGCCGGCCGGACGCCCGCCAATCATTACCCCGACACCCCCAAGCGACTCAGGAAGTCGCCCGTCAGCATCCAATTCGGCGCTTGCCTGTGTATCCGAAAGCCCCGTTCCAAAGATCGTAATCAATGAGCCGGGCGCAAGCGAGCTTTCAAAGCTCGCCGCCGAGACGACGGCGCGCGGTTCCGGCGCTGCGTTTAGGATAAAACTTGAAAATGCCGCAAAAAAAAGAAAAAAGACTGCGGCCTTTCGAATCAGCATGCGTTCCTCTCCTCCGTTTTGGGCGTCCCGCTCGCCGAGCACTGATCGTCACGGTCTGCGGGCCGCTGCTCGTGATAAGACTTCTGCAAACGCTAAGTTGGGGCCAATCACGCGCTCTATGTATTAACCCAAACCCCTACCGGGACCCTACTACGGCGCAGTAGTCCCCTAAGCGGCTAGTAGCATAACCCCTTCTAAAAAAGTAACTTAGGGTCATGCGAGGCGCCGTACTGGGTACTACGTAATCACCAAATCGACGGAGTTATATCTCTGGAAAACACGGTCGGATGGGGCATTCGACGCAGAAAATACTTCCAATTGGAAAGGATTTTGAAAATTTGCGCGACGCTTTCAGCGATCTTGCCGCAGCCGTTCGCTACATCGGTCAGGCGAAAATCGAGATCCGCCTGGCGATATGAAACCTTCACGATCAAATCTCAGGAGCCCGTGTAACGTCGCGTGCAAATCATGGACGTGCGCGTTGTCTTTCGACGGCGGCGACAGCGAATTCGACCACGATTTGGTCCTGGCCGTTCGCACCGAATGAGGTCAGACCGTGGGCGTGCGCCGGACTTCGCTCGCCGGCGTGCCTTGATTTCTTTCTCGACTTCGACATGGTTGCTCCAGAGCCGCGCCCATGCCGAGCTTGCATGGATGAACACCATGGAGCCTGCGCCCCAGGACTACGATTCGCCGACCTCACGCTAAGTTCGGGAATGTCTTCGGTCGCCTTGGTCACCTGGAAGACGTTCGCCGGTTCTCGGCCATCGAGGGAAACGAACCGCCGATCGGCGGCGGTGAGGTCAACATACACCGGCCAAGCGCCTTCTCTTAAAGGCCGGATATTCCAGCGGTCGAATCGTCCTTGAATGCTTCGAAATCGATCAATGTCAGCTAGATAACCGAAGTTCGTCCATCGCGTGCGCTTGATCACGTTGCGTCCTGGGATCTCCGTAACGGGCTCTGCGGGTCTCACCTCACCCAAATAACAGTCGCTCAAACCGTCTCGCGTTGAAGGGCGATTGTCTACTGGGAATATCTAGCTTTTGGGAGGTTAATTTTGACGAGAACAGTGATTTGGCCGGCTCTGATGGTCGGCTTATCCCTCTTTCTGGGCGTCGGACAGGCCCAGAACTCAGACCTGGAAGGCGTTCTTATGAGCGTCACGCGGCAGCCCGAAACGAACTTTGAGCTCGTAATCGAAAACGCCAACACGGGAGAGCAATACCGCACGACCACCAACGACCGGGGAGAGTTCGACTTCCGTTCGCTGCCGCCGGGCGACTACGTTTTACGAACTGACATCGGCCAGGCCGATACCGTCCGCTTCGCCGTCGGACCCGACGAGCGGCGCATCAATCTGACGATGGCGGCTGGAGGCTCCAGCCGAGAGCCGCAAGTGTCGGTTGAAGTCGAATCGGTCTCTGATCGCACACCGGCGGTCAGCGAGCTTTACAACCAGCCGTTCGTTCGAGAGTCCAATCAAGCCCACTGGTCGGCGCCCGACGGCAGCATCTACGGCGCGCTCAATCTCTCGCTCACGACTGAAGGCGTGCACCCCGCGGCGGCGACGGATCCGTTCGTCGGACCGCATGTGAGCGGCCTCAGTCAAGATTCCAACAATTTCGAGATTGAAGGGGTCGACAATAACAACCGAGTCACGCCCGGTCCGCTGCTCTACATCCCCGACGCCGGCACGACGACCTTTGCGATCGATCAGTTCGGCAGTTCGACGGGCGGGCAGTTCTCAGCCGGCGGCCAGTTTCAAGTCATCACGCAATCGGGCTCGAATGATGTGCACGGTTCCGCATATTGGTTCCTGCAAAACCGTCAATTGGATGCGCGCGATCCTCGCCTCGACCGTTTCAACCTGGCGGATAAGCCGCGCTTCGATCGCAATCGCATCGGCGGTTCGATCGGCTTCCCTGTCATCGCGAACAAACTGTTCGGCTTCGCCAATCTCGAGTACATCCCTTACGGCTTCACGCGCTATGCGCCAATGACTTCCGTCGCGCCGACTCTCGAGGGCCTCGACATGCTGGCGCTCGATCCTCGGGTCTCCCAGCAAAACCTGAACTTGCTGCGCCAGAACATTCGTACGGTCGGAGCTCCGACCGCGCTGGCGGACATCGACGGTACGCAGATTCCGCTGGCGACCGTCGACACCGCATATTCAGGTCACACCAACACTTGGGCCGGCGTCGGAGGACTGGACTTCGTCGCGTCTAAGAATCATCGTGTGGCGGCGCGTTACGCCCAGAACAATGTGCAATCGTCCGTCGCGGCATTCGCGCTCCCGGCGTTCAACGCGCCCAGCGACATCGGGAGGAATCTCGGAACGTTGTCGTATACCTACTCCGGCGGCGGCAGTTTTGTTAACCAGTTGCGGCTCGGCTACAACCGTCTCAACTCGACTGTGAATCCGGGCGACCTCGAATTCAATCAAGGCGCGTTTCCGGACTTGACGATCCAGGGAGCGGACTTGGCGTTGGGTCCGCAGTACAACTTCACGCGCGCCAAGTTCAACACTTTTGAACTCTCAGAGGGGGCGAATTGGGTCTTCGGCGAGCACGAGCTCAGCATCGGCGGCGACGCTCGCAGGATCTTATCGAGCCAATCGGGCTTTTCTCAGTTCCGGGGTGTCTACGGCTACTCCTCGCTCGAGCGCTTTCTGCTCGACCAGTCGCCCGACGTGAGCGCCCAGCGCGCCTTCGGCGATCCCACGCTGAACGCAAACCAGTACCTGCTCGACGCGTGGCTGCAAGATGCGTGGCGTATCACGCCCAGCCTGCGGGTCGACCTCGGCCTGAACTACCAATGGGCTCAGATGCCCGAGTTCGCCCGCCGTCAGGGTCTCAATTCATCACTCGACGTCAACGGTGTGGCCAGCTTTCTCGAGCCCACTACTGTCACCGACGCAGTCGGACCACACATCGGCGTCGCCTACTCCCCCGGACACCGCTTCGTGATCCGGGCCGGCGGCGGCATTCAATACGACACTCTTTATCTGGCCAATCGCATCGCGCAGACGCTTGGACCGCAGTCGGACCTGGTCACCGTGTCCGGCGCCGCGAACACGACAAGCGGATTTCTCAATCAAGGAGGCATCGCGATGCCGGATGAAGCGCGCGCGCGGCTCGGGACGTTCATCGCAGACCAGGAGCTGCCTTATACGATCCATTGGAACGGCGGCATACAAGGATCGCTGTGGACCAATCTCACGGGCTCGCTTCGGTATGTCGGCAATCGCGGCGTCCACCTGTCGCGGTTCGGCATCGCGAACCCGTCGGGAATCGTGACCGAAAGTCGCAATCTTCCGGTCTTTTTCGATGCTCCGACGCAGGCGCAGCTCGACAACCTCTCGCTTACGCTCGATGGCCTTCGCGACGTGCAAGCTACTCCGGAGATCGCGGCCGGCTTCACAAACCCGGTGTACGGCATCGATAGTTCGGGCACGTCTTGGTATCACGCCATCGTGGCGGAAATCAACCAACGCATGACTCGGGGCATCCAGCTTGGGGCGCGCTATACGTTGGCCGACCTCCAGATCGACAGCTACGGCACTCCGGCTGACTTGGGCTTTAACCGCGGCGACCACTTCAGCGCTCCTTACATCCCCGACCACCGGCTCAGCGTCAACGGCCTTCTCGACCTCGGCGACTTGTTCCATGGCTCCGGCGTGTGGGGAGACATCATCGCCAATCTGTCGCTCTCAGGAACCTATACCTACATGAGCGATACCTACCTGCCCCTGAGCAACGGACTGGATACGTCGCTCACGGGGTTCGGCGGCGGCGGCGCGGTCATTGTCAATCCCGATGGAATCGGCAATTCCGGCACAGGCGTCAATCCTCTTCAGAACAGCGCCGGCCAAATCGTCGGTTATCAGGCGATCAACCCGGATGCTCGTTTCGTCCGCGGCGACATCGGGACGTTCACCAACAGCCAGGCCTCTATCGATCTCAATCAGACCAACAACTTCGATGTAGCGGCGGCGAAAAAGTTCGCCTTCCACGAGGTCGGCGAGATCGAGTTCCGCATCGAGGCCTATAACCTCTTCAACAGCCCGCGACTCAACGGGGTCGACATTCACGGCTTCCGCGACGGATCGCTGAGCGGCCTGTCGTTCTCGCAGTTGTTGCCGGGATCGACCAGCTTCGGCGATCTGCGGTCCGTACTGCCGACTCAACCTCGCAGTCTGCTCTTGGGACTGCGCGTCACGTTCTAGTTCCTGCGGATACTTCTTGCAGCCCTGACCCAAACTCCCGGGGGCCGACAAATAGTTCGGCCCCCGGACTTTCTATTGGATCTCCGCGGCTCCCGGCACGCCGAGTTGCAGGTTCCGGTCATAGCCGGTCATCTCGAGATAACCCACTCCCTTCGCTCGATCTCCGTCGTAGTCGACCGCCCCTTCCCAGTAGGCCGGCCCGCGGCCTTGCTCGGGGACGATTTCCTGATTATCGAGCGGGGTCGTCACTTCGAAGGACAGTTCGAGCTGGGGAATCGCAAGGCGCCACTCGAGCGGATAGCGCCCGCCGGTGTCCGGGCTTGTCCAATAGCCGCCGGGCGTCATAGTGAAGTCTCGCGAGGTTAGATGCACGCTGTCTCCGTTCGGCTTGACGTACGTCCCGGCCGAGAGCGGGTCCGTCGAGCCGTCCTGCTTGCGCATGCGGTAGAGCATCAGCTCCGCGCCGTCGTCGAGCTGCACGCTCATCCAATCCCAGCCGGCTTGATCCGGTCCCATGGAGTTCGTCGAGAACTCGTGGTCCATCCAGGCGGCACCCTCGACCTGATACTGCTCGTCCTCCGACGCGCACGGTTCCGCTCGTGAGCAGCCGCGTGAACTAATGTAGTGCGAAGCTTTACCTGTTCCGGCGGCCTTTTGGCTGACGCCGTTCTCGCCATTGATCACCGCCGGCTTGGCGGGCGTCAGCTCCAACTCGATCGCGAACTCCTCGGTCAGACGCGCGTAAGCGTTGCTTGCCCAGCGGCGATTGCGGGTCGAGCCACTCCGACTGCCAATTGCCGTTCCAAATCACGCGCTTTTCGAGACTCGCCCCGGCCAGCCCTGGGCCGCTGCGATTCAGCCGCTCCGCCTTATAGAAGCGGCCGCCGCCGATGTCGCTCACCGCGAAGTGCGCCAAGTAGATCTGATCGACATCCCAAGGCGAACGCGGCTCCTGCTTGCGGTCGATCGCATTGCGGAAGAACGTCAACTCGAATCCAAAGCGCCGGCCGTCAAGCGTGCGCAGGTTGCCCGTGTAATACCACCACTCGATTTGGAACCCGGGATGCGCGAAGTGATCCCGAGGGAACTCATACTCATAGCCTGGCAGCGCCTAACCGAAACTCGCTCGCGAGCGAGAGCCCGGCGAGGACGAGCGCGCAAGCGGCCGCGAGCAGCTTACTCCTCATGCACCGCCTCGATCGGGTTGAGCCTGGCCGCGATCCTCGCCGGGTATAGGCCCGCCAACAGACTCGCCGCGTAGATCAACGCCAGCGCCGCCAGCAGCAGGCGCACCGGCCAATCGAACTGAATCGTCCAGCCGAACGACTGCTTGTTGATCACGTAGATCAGCACCAGCGACAGCACGGTCCCCAACACCGCGCCGACCGCGAGGGACAACAGTCCCAGCAAGCCTGACTCGGTCAAGATCAGCTTGCGAATCTGGCTGCCCGAGGCTCCCAAAAAGCGCAGCACGCTGATCTCGCGCTTGCGGTCGATCACCAATGCCAGAAGGGCCCCCGCCATGCCCAAGATCGCGACGACGATCGCCACCGACTCGAGGGCGTACGTGATCGCGAACGTGCGGTCGAAGATCTTGATCGCCTCATCGCGCAGGGTTCGGTTCGTCACGATGTAGAGGTCGTGCCCGGCGGTGCGCTCGGCGATCTTGTCGCGCATCGCGTCGGCGTCGCTTCCCGGCGCGAGATACACGGCCAGGCTCGACACTTCGGTGGACGGCAGATATTTGCTCAGAATCCGCCGGTCGACGATCACCGCGCCCCGCTCGCTCGAGTAGTCGTAGAACACGCCCTTGACCTCGAACGTCGCCTCGCGGCCGCCCAGGGGCAGCGTGATCTTGTCGCCCGTCCACACGTCGTGCTTGCGTGCGAACGGTTCGCTGACGATCACATAGTTCCCCCGGGTCATCGCCTCGAGAATCGGCCCTTTGTCGCCGCCTTGCAGGAACCGAATCCCGCTGCGGCGTCCATGGATGGCTGCGTCTCCCGCGCCCAGCGTCGCCACGCGGCCTTCGTAGCGGATGCGGTATCCGCGAAAACGGTCGACCGCTTCGACTCCCGGCAGCGACTCGATCAATTCAGCGACCGACGCGTCCATCGTGGGGAAGCGGTCCGACGCCGGATCGCCGGCGGGCCGGATGAAGACGTCCGCTTGAAGCTGGCGCTCCATCCACACCGTCACGGTTTCGCGAAAGCTGCCCACCATCACCGCGACGCTGACCATCATGGCGACCGCCGTTGACAGCGCCCCGACCAGGATGGACGTACGCGACAGCGCACCCGAAACACTGCGCGCGCCCAGAAAGCCTTCGATGCCGATGAGCGCCTGCGCCCAACGCGTCCCGACGCTCGTCATCACGCGCACCGCCGCCGGCACGGCCAAGGCCGACCCCGCGAGCAGCAGCACCGCGGCAAGGTACCCAAACAAGGGCTTGCCGCCGACCGGCGGCGCGAGCGAGGCCAGCCCCGCCGCCGCGACCAGCGCCAGACCCCACGCCGAAATCGCGCCCCACGCGCAGGCGCGCTTCGTGGTCGTGCCGTCCTCGCGCCATCGCTTCGGTCGGCGCCACGCGCGCCGCCTCGTTCGACGGTTGCCAGGCTGACAGCAACGCCACGCCGATCCCCGCCGCGGCCGCCGTCAGCAAACGCATCGGCGTGATTGCGATCGCTCCGGCGTCGCCCGTCACATAGAGCGTGCGGACGGTCATTGCCATCATCTCGAGCGCGCCCGAAGCCAAAACGCGCCCTACCAGCAGGCCTAGCGCCGTCCCCGCGGCGCCGAAAAAACCCGCCTCGGCCAAGAACGCCCAGCGCACTTGACTCCGCGTCGCGCCCATCGCCCGCAGCACGCCGATCTCCACCCGCCGCCGCACGACTGAAACCGAGATCGTGTTGTAGATCAGGAACGCTCCGACGATCAGCGAAATCCAGCTCAGTACGCGAAGATTCCAGCGGAACGCGCCGAGCATTTTGCGGTTCTCTTCGGTCTTCGCGCCGACCGGGTAGACCTGGACTCCGTCCGGCAGGGCCTTAGCCAGCAAGGCTTCCCAGTCGCGGTCGTCTCCGTCGGGCGTATGAATCTGAATCCGCGTCAGCCGGCCCGGCTTGTCGAGCACGCGCTGAGCCGCCGCGATGTCCATGATCACGATGTTCTCGGCCGACGCCGCCTGAAACCCCGCACCGCGCAGCACGCCCTTCACCGAGTAGGATCGCGTCGTGTCATTGATCTGCAGGCGCAGGATGTCGCCGGGCTTGTCCGCCAGACCCCAGCCGACCCACACCGCGTCGTCGCCGCCGATGTCGTCGAAAGCGAAGTCGCCGCTCTTCGTCGTCCCGCGCAGCGTTTCATCGCCCAGCACGTCGAGCCCAAAAACCGGGACGGCCTCGCCCTTGGGTTTGACAATGGCGAATCCCTCCACGCGGGCCGAATACTTCAGCGGATAAGGCAGCCTCACCAGGTCCGCCAACAGCGCTTCGTCGAGGCCGCCGGTTGACGTCACTTCGAGGTCCGCCTCGCCCGACAATGTCTCCATCGACGAACGAAACTCGCCCGCCGACGCCTCGCCCGCCAGGTCGATCGCGACGACCACCGCCACGCCCAACGAGACGGCGAACACGGTCAACAGCGTGCGCACCGGATCGCGCCATAGGGGCCGCAGCATCAGCCGGTGAAACAGACGCAGCCAGCTCATTCGCGCCCAATTCGCCCGCGGACGGCGACCTCTGGCCGCATCGGCCGCTTCTCTTCGATCCGCCCGTCGCGCATCCGTACGAGCGTATCGGTGACTTCGGCGGCTTCCAGACTGTGCGTCGCCATCAAGATCGCCGCGCCCATCTCATCGGCGATGCCGCGTAGCAGCCGCATCACGATCTCGGCGCTCGCGCTGTCGAGATTGCCGATCGGTTCGTCGGCGAGCAGGAGCTTGGGTTCATGAACGACCGCCCGCGCGATGGCCACCCGCTGCATCTGTCCGCCCGAAAGCTGATAGGGTAGGCGCTCGGCGTAGCTCGCCATCTCGACGAGTTCCAGCCGTTCAAGCGCCGTCCGGCGGCAGTCTCTTACGCCGGCTAACTGCAACGGCAGCTCGACGTTCTCGACCACGGTCAATGTCGGCAGCAGTTGAAAGAACTGAAAGATGAATCCGACCTTCTCGCGTCGAATGCGCGTCAGCCGCTCGTCGCTCAGCCCAGACGTGTCTTCGCCATCGAGCGTCACGGTCCCGGATGTTGGGAAGTCCATCGCCCCGGCCAGGTTTAGCAGCGTCGTCTTGCCGCAACCGGAGCGCCCCACGAGCGAGACGAACTCCCCCGCCTCGACACGCAGCGAAACGCCGTCCAGCGCCCGCACGGGAGCGTCTTGGGAATCGTATTGCTTGACGGCGTCCGCGAGCTCGACGACGCTCATATCCCCTCAGCCTACTAAGCGACCGAGGACTCAGAGCGCTCAGCGAGCGTCCAGCCGCTCGAAAGTCACATTCATGACCGGATAGCGCTCGGCGTCGCGATAGTCGAAGTGCCACCACTCGAACTCATACACCGTGAATCCTTCGGCCTCCATCGACGATCGCAGAAGCTCACGATTCGCGCGCTCTTCGTCCGTCCCGCCCGCGTAGCTCGGATACGCGCGCTCGGAGAACTCGTCGTATCCGCTCGGCATCGGCAGGGGCTTGCCCGTCTCGATGTCGCACAAGGTCAAATCGACGGCGGCGCCGCGATTGTGCCGCGAGCCCTTCGATGGGTCGGCGACAAAGTCGCGTTGGGCTTCGGGCGTCGCATCCCAAAACATCTTCGTCACATACCAAGGCCGATAGCCGTCGAAGACCAGCAGGCCCAGCCCTTGCTCGCCCAGCTTCTTGTGGGCGCGCACGACGGCTTCGGCGGCGGGCCGCTGCATGAACGCTCGCGCCTCGGAATAGAAGCGAGCGCCCATGAAGTTGTTCGTCGTCGCGTAGCGGATGTCCAGCCGAATCGTCGGATCGAGCTTGGTCAGCTCGACCAGATCCGGTTTGAGCAGGTCTGCCGGCTGAGGCGGCGGTTCGGCCTCGAGCGCCTCGGCGCGCAGTTCCTCCACCGGCCGCAGGGGCTTGATGCGAAAGGTTTGCGTATCCGGCGCCGTTGGAGCCGTTTCCGGTCCGCCTCCACAAGCGGCCAGTCCGCCGAACAAAACAAAGCAAGCGTCACGCCGTCTCATCGGTACAAAAAAGAATAGCGGGAGGCGCCCTCTCGGGTCGCCTCCCGCGTTGTTTTCGGTTTCGCGTCCGGCCTGTTTACCAGTACAGCTTGAGGCCGAATTGCATCCGCCGAGGCTCGTTCGTCGTGCCCTGCACGCGACCGAAGTTCGGCGAATCGACATTGCGATCGCCGGTTGCAAATACCGACCGGTTGAAGCCGTTGAACATCTCCCAACGTAGGTCCATCCGGAGGCTCTCGGTGAAGTTGAAGCTCTTCGCCAGCGAGAAGTTCTCCACCAGGTCCCAAGGCGCGCGCGCTATGGGGTTGTAGCGAGTTGCGTCGCCGGGACGATTCCGCCCCAGCGCGGTTGCGCTCTGCTCGCCGAAGAAAGAGCGATCCACGAAGAAACGGTCGTCGCCCAGCCAGTTCGGGTTGTCTTGCTGGGCCACCCAACCGTCATATGATCCGACTTGGTCGACATACAGCGCATTCATGCGGCCGGCGAACGTGTTCCAGGTGTTTGAGTTGGTCAGTTGAAGCGGCGCGCCCGAATTGTAGAAATGTGTCGCCGTGAAGCGCCAACCGCCGAGCACGGCCGACAGCGGCCCGCCCTGTGAAAGGAACTTGCGGCCCTTGCCGACCGGCAACTCCCAGATGTAGCTCAGCTTGAAGTTGTGCGTGCGGTCCAGATCGCTGATCGACTTCTCCAGCCGCCGGTTGTATTGGTCTTGCGCCGTGGTCGCTTCGCCGAACGAGTCGACGTCGCTGATCATCTTCGAGAACACATACGAGCCCTGCATCGTCACGCCGCCGGCGTAGCGCTTGTCGGCCTTGAAGACGATCGAGTGATAGCTCGAGTGGCCGCTCTTGTCGCCTTGACCGGCGAAGGTCTGAATCTCTCGCACCTGCGGGTAGGGACGCAACGCCTGCGATACGCTCACGTTCGAGCCGAAGTCGTCGAAGATCTGCGTGTAGGGGACGCCGATGCCCGCTTCCTGAGCCGCCGCGGAGTTCAGTCGCGCTCCGAGCAGACCGTTGCCGTAGGTGTCGACGTAGCCCCAGGGCAGCTGATTGATGTTCTTCAACCCTGCCACCAGGTGAGCGCCGATCGTGGCGTTATAGGCCGCCTCCATGATCCAGCTCGTGCCTACCTGCCGCTGCATCGAGACGGTCCACTGGTAGGTCTGCGGCAGTCGCACCGCTTCGCCGTCCCAGAACGCCGTGTTGTTGCCGTTCGAGAAGTCAGGCTCGATGAACGGCGGAACCGGGTACGGCGGAATGCCTTGATCGAGGCGGAACGCCGGCGTCACGCCGTTGTCGGTCGTCGCCGGCCGGAAGATGATGATGGCGCCCTCGAAGTGCGTCGAGCCGGTCACGGTCTTGACCACGCCGTTCGACACGCCGGCGGAAGCGCGGAGAACCGTCTTGTCGTCGATTTGGTACGCGAAGCCCAGCCGCGGCGCGATGCCGCCGTACCAGCCGTCGACCAGCGTCCGCGAGCCTTCCTCGCCCTGGGCGAAGCCCGCGAAGCGCAGCGCGCCGGGCAACGGCGTGCCGTCCGAGCGCGTCGCGCTTGGGTTGGGCTTGTTGGGCGTCCAATCGCTCCACTTGTCGTCGCGTTCGAGCGGCGGCAAGGTGAACTCGTACCGCACGCCGATGTTCATCGTCAGCTTGGGAGACAGCTTCCAGTCGTCCTGGAAGTAGAAGCCGTGGCTCCGCCATTCCTGGCCGACGAAACGGTCGTTCTCCGTCCCGCCGCCCCAGGCTTCGCCCAGCAAGAACGAGGCGAACGAGCTGCCGCCGCCAAGCGACAAGTTGTTGTTGCCGGGGATGCTCGTGCTGAGCCGGCGAAAATCCGCCTGCCCCATCAGCGACTGCCGGCCGAAGCCGTTGTAGTGCTGCCGCTCATAGAGGTAGCCCCCCTTGAACGTGTGGTTCCCGCGGGTGATCGTCAAGTCGTCGCCGAACGAGTAGACCGTGTTCTCCGATCCGTCGCCGGCGGACGCGCCCCAGTTCTCGAAGTCGTCGAAAGTCAGAATGGGGAAGTTCTCGTTGCAGTCGAACGCATTCGGGATGCAGATGCCTTGCGCCTTCCAGTCCATGCCGACGTTGACCGACGCGTTGCGCTCCTTCCAGTCCTGACCGCCGCCGTAGGCCGAGTTGACGATGGTCGGCGAAATCACGTGCGTGTAGCCCAGCCGGTGCAGCGGACTGCGCTGCCGCCCGCTGCGGTTGCCGTTCAGCGGATCCGGCAATCCGGGGAAGCCGTCCGGTCCCGGCGAAGGGCCGTCATGCAAGCCGTAGTTGTAGAGGTAGTTGAGGTGAATGTTCGACCCGAAATTGTGGTCGAACTTGATCGAGAACTTGTCCCAGGGGTTGAGCTGCGTGCCGGCGTTGTTGATGTAGTTGTTGCGCACGTAGGAGCTCGAGCCGGCCGGTCCCGCGTTGTTGGGAAGGGCGACGGAGCGCACGCGGTCGATCACGCCGTTCGATACTTGCGAGAACCTCGACTTCGGAATTTGATTGCCCTGGAAGGCGTCGCGGACGAAGCCTGAGCCGTCGGGATTGGCTCGCGTCGTCGAGGGATCGTATACCTGGATCAACTGGTCGTTTTGGTCGACCCAAAAGCTGAAGTCGCCGTCGTACATCTCCGGCGTCGGCATGCTGAAACGTTGGCTCGCGGCGCCCACGCGATCGCGGAACCACTCCTGCGAAGCGAAGAAGAACGTCCGATTGCGCCCGTCATACAGCTTCGGAATGAATACGGGACCGCCCACGCTCCAGCCGAAATCGTTCTGCTTGAGAACGCCCTTCTGCGCCTCGAAGAAGCGCCGCGCGTCGAGTGCGTCGTTGCGCAAGAACTCGTACGCCGTGCCGTGCAGCTCATTCGTTCCCGACTTGGTCGTAAACGTCATGATGCCGCCCGATGCCCGGCCGTACTCCGCCTTGAAGCCGTTCGACTCGACGGTGAACTCCTGAATCGCATCGACCGACGGCGTATTCACCGAAGCCCAAGTGACCGAGTTGAACCGTCCGGTCAAGATCGACACGCCGTCCATCGTTGCGCCGTAAGTCGCGCCCGGAGCGCCGCCGATCTGGAAGTCGCGGTCCTGGTCGCCGCCGCCGCTGTACTGATTGGCTTCCGGCGTCACGAGCGCCAAGTCGAACGGGCTGCGCATGCGCCCGCCGACCACCAACGGCAACTCGTCGATCATCTTCGTCGAGACTTGCGCCACGACTTTGGCGTTCGTCGTTTCGAGCTGCACCAGCGAGCTCGAGACCTCCACGCTCTCGGAGACGTCGCCGAGCTCGAGCGCGGCGTCGACGCGCGACGTACCGCCCGCGATCAAATTCACGTCCGTTTGAACGAAACGCTTGAATCCTTCGGCCTGCACCTCGACGCGATAGCGTCCAGCCTGCAACGCGGGGACCGTGTAATCGCCCGCCTCGTTGGATTGCGTCGCGATCGCGATGCCGGTATCGATCTTGACGACCCGAATGTTAGCGCCGGGCACGACGGCGCCGGTCGCATCGGTGACGGTCCCGCGGATCGAGCCGCGGTCAGCTTGGCCGAAAAGGACGGCCGCGCACACGACTGCCAACAATGGCAGCAGCCTAAATCGAAACATAAGACCTAACCCTCCGTAACCCGAGAAACAACCCCTCAGGGATGATTTCTTTGGAGAGTAGTGTCGAAACGCTTCGCCGCCTATCGCCTGTGTAGGTTATCAGTCGAGCTAAAAGGTACTAGCCGAAAGCGTATGACGGCATACACCGTCGTGCGTTAATGGTCCGCGACTCCACCGTCGGGGAACCGCAAATTCTGCCGCGTCACGGGTACGTAAGGACGGCTCGCCGCCGCTTGCTCGTTGAAGTTCACGCCCAGCCCCGGCTTGTCAGGCGCTAACCCAAAGCCGCCTTCGAAGACCGGACCTTGGCCGTAGAAGAAGTCCTCCCAGAACTGATTCCGCCCGCCCGAAGAAATTTCCTGGATGGCGAAGTTCGGGGCGGTGATGTCGACGTGCAACGACGCCAGCGTCGACACTTCGCTCTGCGGATTGTGCGGCGCGAACTCAACGCGATGCGCCTCGGCGATGGCGGCGATCTTCTTTATCTCGAGAATCCCGCCGCAGTGCACGACGTCCGGCTGTACGTAGTCGACCAGATGCCGCGAGCAAATCTCGGTGAAGCCGTACTTGGTGAACAGCCGCTCGCCCGTCGCTAGCGGGATGCGCGTCTTCGAGCGCAGCAAAGCCAACTCGTCGATGTCTTCGATCTGCGTCGCTTCCTCCACGAAGTAGGGATCGTACGGTTCGGCCTTGCCGCAGAACGATACCGCCATCGTCGGAGTCGCCTTGCCGTGGACGTCGATGCAGATCGAGAAGTCCGGGCCGACCGCCTCGCGCACAGCCTTGAGGTTCTTGATGCCGTCGCTGACTGACTTGACCGGGTCGATCACGTCGCCGTCGGTCGTCAGAAATCCGCCCTTGCCCGCGTTCCAGCCCTCTTCCTTCGCCTTGAGCCAACTCTCGGCGACTTGCTGCGGCGTGGAGCCGCCGCCCGGGTGGACGTACATCTGCGCCTTGTCGCGCGCCTTGCCGCCGATGAGTTTGTAGATAGGCTGCCCGAGCGCCTGGCCGAGAATGTCCCACAGCGCGATCTCGACCGCCGAAATCGCCGAATTCAAGATCGGCCCGCCGCGCCAGCGCGGCCAACGGTACATCGCCTGCCAGTGCATTTCGATGTCGGTCGGGTCGCGCCCGACCAAGTAGCGATGATGCTCGTCGATGGCGGCCTTGACCGTCATCGCCTTCGACGTCACCGAGCCTTCGCCCACGCCGACGATGCCCTGGTTCGTATAGACCTTGCAGAAGACGTAGTTCTTGCCTTCCGAGTGGTTGACGATCCAGCTCTTCAGATCCGTGATTTCTAGGTTGAGCGGCTTGGCCTTTTCGCGGGCTTGCGCCAGTAATCCTTCCGGCCCGGTCAGCGCGGCCACGCTGACAGCGGCGGACTTGGCCGCTAGATGGAGAAAGTCGCGGCGCGAGAATTTCGGGTCGCGCAGGTCGGCGTCGGTGAACATAGCGCCGCCATTATAGAGCCTCGACCCTGGATCGCAGCGCCCTCACCAAGTCCGCTTGCACGGTTCCAACCGCGCTGCGCGGCTCGCGCACAGCGCTGCCCACATGAAATTCCCGCAGGCCGGTCGTCGCCCGCAGGTCGCGAATCCCCTCCGTGGTCATGCCGCCGCCCGCCAATATTTCGATGTCCGGCGCCGCCGCCCTGCGCCACGTCTCGAGGTCTTCCGCCGCGCCGGAGGTGAGAATGCGGTCGATCTGCGGCAGGGTCTTGAGCGTGTCGATTGTCGCGAGCGGGTCATCGACTTGCTCAAAGGCGCGATGGAAGGTCGCGCTCAACGCGGGCGTCGCCGCGAGCAATTCGCGCGTCGTCGCGAGATCGACCGAACGGCCGATCAAGAAGCCCAGTACCAGGCCATCGAGCGGCATCTCGCCGAACGCCCGCGCCGCTTCGAGCAGTCTGCCTTTCTCCTCGGGGCCGCCTGCGACGAACGTCGGCGACTCGCGCAGCATCACGCGCGCAGGCAGCGAGGTCGCCTTCACGATCTCGAAGACCGTCTCGAACAAGGGCGTCAGTCCGCCCACTTCGAGATCGCGCACAATCTCGAGCCGGTCGGCGCCGCCCGCTTCCGCTTCCCCCGCTTCTTCGACCGATGTGACGATCACCTCGAGCAGCCAGTCTTCCGCCATTGCGACATCTATTGTCCCGCTGCGGCGACGTATAGTGATAAAAGACCCGGGAGAGGTCTTCCATGAGCAGCGCAGTATCCGAGCAAGCGCTCCGGACCGGAGCGCAAGGGTCGACTGTTCCCCGCACACGCTTGCTCACGCAGGCGATGGTGCTGCTCTCGCTCGGTCATCTGACTACCGACCTGTTTTCGAGCGCCGTTCCGACGCTGCAGCCGCTGCTGGTCGACAAATTCACGCTGTCGCTGTTGCAAGCCGGACTGCTGAGCGGCGTGTTCATGTTCGCGTCCTCGGTGCTGCAACTGCCGTTCGGCATTTTGAGCGACCGCTTGCAATCGCGGCTGTTCTCGGTGTTCGGGCCCCTGGCCGCGGGCGTTTTTCTCTCGACGCTTGGCTGGGCCGAGAACTACCTGGTTCTGCTGTGCTTCGCGTTTCTCGGCGGCATGGGCGTCGCCGCGTTCCATCCGCAGTCGACGACCGAGGCGACCCGCCTTTCCGGCGAGCGCCGCGGTCTGGGCGTCGCGGTCTTCATCACCGCCGGCACGTTCGGGCTCGCCTGCGGGCCGCCGTATTTCGCGGCGATCATCGACAATTTCGGTTTCGCACGGCTGCCCCTCGCCATGACCGTCGCCGTGATCGTATGCGGCGTGCTGCTGTGGCGACTGCCCGCGCCCCCAGCGCACGAGAGCCCCTCGCGCCGCATCGACTGGGAGGCTTTCGGTGGTCAGCGCAAACCCCTCGTCCTGCACTATTCGCTGGTCTTCATGCGGTCGTGCGTGCAGTTGGGCGTCGGCCAATTCTTGACGCTTTATCTCACGCGCGAGCGCGGCTATTCGCTCGAGGCCGCCAGCCTCACCCTGGCGCTGTTCTTTCTCGCCGCGTCGATGGGTTCGTTCGCCGGCGGCAGCTTGGCGGACCGCGTCGGCGGCCGCCGCGTCATCCATCTTTCGACGCTAGCCGCCACGCCGTTTTTCATGGGGTTCTTGTTGACGGGCGGCGCCCTCTCGATCGCCTGCCTGTTCATGGGCGGCTTGACGTTGCTGCTGACCATCCCCGTGCACGTGGTGATGGCGCAAGAGCTCGTGCCGTCCCAACGCGGCATCGTGACCTCGCTCATGATGGGCTTCTCCTGGGGTCTCGCCGGTATCACCTTCGTCCCGCTGGTGGGCTGGATCGCCGACCGCACCGGCCTCGAAACCGTGTTGTGGGGCATCGCGATGGTCCCGGTGGCGGCGTTTCTGACATCGCTTAATCTGCCCAAAGACTGAAAATCGCTGCGCCGCCGTCCTCGCCGGCGTTAAGATTGATGGCCATGAAACGTCGTGATGCCCTTGGCCTCGCCGCCGGCGGCGGGATCGCCGCCCTCTTCGCCGCCCCGCAACTGCGCGCCGAGCCGACTCCCCAGGAGCAGCAAGCCAAGCGCGGCATGCCCAAGATCCAGATCACCGATGTGAAGGCGATCTTGACCGCGCCGCCCGGGCTGCCGCGGACGGTCGTCGTCAAAATCGAAACCAGCGAGCCGGGCCTGCACGGCTGGGGCTGCGCCACCTTTACGCAGCGCGCCAAGGCCGTCGTCACGGCCGTCAACGAGTTCCTGCGGCCGTTCCTCAAGGGCAAGGACCCCGACCAGATCGAAGACATCTGGCAGACGATGTACGTCAGCTCCTATTGGCGCAACGGCCCAGTGCTCTACAACGCCATGAGCGGCGTCGACCAGGCGCTGTGGGACATCAAGGGCAAGCGCGCCAACATGCCGGTCTACGCGCTGGTGGGCGGCAAGGTCCGCCAGGCCGCTGACGTCTACCGCCACGCCTCCGGCTCGAGCCCTGAGGCAGTCGAGGAAGACGTCCGGAAATACATGGCCGAAGGCGTGCGCCACGTGCGCATCCAGATGTCGATCCGCGGACAGGCCAATTACGGCGCGCGTGTCGAGAACGCCGCGGGCAACGGCTTTCTAGGCGCGCCGTCGGGCGGCCCTCACAACGAGCGGATGTACGAGCCGACGCCGTACCTGCTCAGTGTGCCGAAGCTGTTCGAGCACATGCGCAAGAACATCGGCGAAGAGATCGAGCTGCTCCACGACACGCACGAGCGGCTCTCCAACGACCAGGCCATGTGGCTCTGCAAGCGCCTCGAAGAGTACCGGCCGTTCTTCCTCGAAGACCCGCTTTCGCCGGAGCAGATCGGCTACTTCCGCCTCATCCGAGGCCAGTGCACGACGGCGATCGCGATGGGCGAGCTGTTCAACTCGCCGCACGAGTTCGTGCCGCTGATCTCCGAACGCTTGATCGACTTCATCCGCATCCACGTCTCGCAAATCGGCGGCTTCTCGCCGGCCCGCAAGGTCGCTGCGCTGTGCGAATGGTTCGGCGTGCGCACGGCCTGGCACGGCCCCGGCGATACGTCTCCGGTCGGCCACCTCGCGAACATCACGCTCGATGTGACCAGCTACGCCTTCGGCATCCAAGAGGCTCAGCAGTGGCCCGATTCGGTCAAGGAAGTCTTTCAAGGCACGCCCGCGCCTCGAAAACGGCTTCTTCTATCCGAACGAAGCGCCGGGTTGGGGCATTGAGATCGACGAGGCGATGGCCGCTAAGTATCCCGTTGAATGCGCGCTACGACGAGCCGTTCGACTATAGCTGGGGCGCCACGCGCCGCCGCGACGGCTCGATCATCCGGCCGTAAGAGTTACGGCTGCTCGTGCAGCTCGGCGTGGACTTCGAGCTGCTGGCCCGGGTCGACGGCGATGGTGCGCTGCCAGGGCTCAAAGCCCTCCTTGCGGACCGTCACTTCGTACTCGCCGGGTTTGACGACCTTGGCGCGCGGACTCAAGCCGTTGAATGCGCGGTCGATCTCGATCTCGGCGCCGTCGGGGTCTGAGGTGATCCGCAGCAGCGCCTCTTTCGACGCCGCCGGCGCCGCCGCCTTGGCGTCCTGCGCTTCGGCGTAGCTGGTGGGCTCAGCCGCCGGACGGTTCACTTCGAGCCCGGTCAACAACGCGGCGTTTTGCAGCACGCCCTCGTAGTTACTCTTATGCAGTTTGAACTCGACCGCGCCAGCCAGACCGTTGTGATCGAATTCGACGGTCAAGTAGTGTTTCTTGCCCTGCAGCATCTCGAAGGGCTTGGCCAGCGGCGAGCCGCCGCCGCCCTCATCGGGAGAGTACGTCAGCTTCTTGATCGACTTGGCGGGCAGCACGAACAACTCGTTCCAGCGTTCGTCAATGAACTGCATGCGCTCGGCGTCGAATACCAGCCTGCCCTGCTGGCCTTCCCTGGCTTTGCCGTAGCCGGTCCGCAGCTCGACTTTGCCGAAGTTGAGCTGGGCCGCGAGCGGAGCCGCAAGGAACGACAGGGCGAATAGCAAGGGGACGAAACGTCGCATAGGAGTACTCCAGGGCTACTATGGTCCCGGCGGGGCCCAACCGTAAACGCCCCGAAGGCCCTAAGCTCCAGGCTGGAAAATACGTAAGGCGTGCCTCGAAGCGACCCAGATCGCGAGAAGCTGTTCCTCCTAGGCGTGGAAGCGTTCAACCGCGAGGATTTCTTCGAGGCCCATGAGCTTTGGGAGCAGATCTGGACGCAGGCCGAGCCTCCCGAACGCACGTTCCTCCAGGCCCTGATCCACTTCGCCGTCGGCTACCACCATGTAAGGCGGGGCAACACAGCGGGCGGGCTCAGGCAGCTCAACAAGGGGTTGAGCAAGGTCGCCGCCGGGTCGGCCCTGCGGCGCCGGCTTCGCACGGATGCGTTGGTCGAGCAGGTCAGAGGCGACAGTGCGAGGTTGGCGGGCGGAGGGCGCTGCGAGGCGTTCCCGCGCATCGAGCTCAGCGCCTGAAATCCGCGCCTTTCTCCGCGATATACTGGGCCCTCATGTCTTCGTTTCCGCGCATTGCGTCGCTGAAAACCGTGGAAAAATTCCGTGCTCGCCTCGCAGCGTTGGACCTCGAGATCGGCGCGGACGAAGCGATCCTCAAAGCTCCCGAGTCGCCGCTCGCCGACCCGATCGAGATCGGCGACATCCGCATCGGCAACCGCTGGGTGATTCATCCGATGGAGGGTTGGGACGGCGAGGTCGACGGCCGCCCAAGCGATCTTGTGCGTCGCCGCTGGCGCAATTTCGGGATATCCGGCGCCAAGTGGATCTGGGGCGGGGAAGCGATGGCCGTACTGCCCGAGGGCCGCGCCAACCCGAATCAGCTCATCATCAGCCAGGCCAACCGCGACGCGCTGGCTTCGCTCCACGACGAGTTGGTTGAGGCCCATCGCGAGCGCTTCGGATCGACCGACGATCTGCTGGTCGGCTTTCAGCTCACCCACTCGGGCCGCTTTTGCAAGCCGAATGAGAAGACCAAGCCCGAGCCGCAGATTCTCTATCGTCACCCGGTGCTCGACCGCAAGTTCGGCCTGCCCGGCGATTACCCGCTGCTCACCGACGACGACGTGCGCCGCATCATCGACGCCTACGTGGCCGCGGCGAAAGTCGCCGAATCGTGCGGTGCGCGTTTCGTCGATTTGAAGCACTGCCACGGCTACCTTGGGCACGAGTTCTTGAGCTCGTACACCAGGCCCGGCCCGTACGGCGGTTCGCTCGAGAATCGCACTCGATTCCTGCGCGAAATCGTCGCAGGAGTGCGCGGCGCGACCAAGCTGGCGATCGGCATTCGGGTTAGCCTGTTCGATCTCGTGCCCTATCGGCCGGACCCGGAAAAAAGCGCAGGCACGAAGCTCGGTCCGGGCATACCCGAAGAGTTCGCCCTGCCCTACCAAAGCGGATTCGGCGCCGACCCGGGCGACCCAACCGCCTACGACCTCGGTCCCGGCGAGGATTTTCTTCGCACGCTCGAGAGCCTAGACATCCGCATGGTCAACTTGAGCGCGGGCAGCCCCTACTACAACCCGCATATCCAGCGGCCGGCGTTGTTCCCGCCGTCCGACGGCTATCAGCCCCCCGAGGACCCGCTGGTCGGCTGCGCGCGACAGATCGCGGCGGCCGCCGCCGTCAAGGCGAAATTTCCGCAACTCAGGTTGGTCGGCACCGCCTATACCTACCTCCAAGAATTTCTACCGCACGTCGCCCAGTGGGCGGTGCGCGAGGGCAAGATCGACGCCGTGGGGCTCGGGCGAATGGTCTTGGCGTATCCCGACTTGCCGGCCGACACGCTCGAGAAGGGCGAGCTGACCACGAAGCGCCTCTGCCGCACCTTCAGCGACTGCACGACCGGTCCGCGCAACGGACTGATTTCAGGCTGTTTCCCCCTTGGACCCGTTCTACAAGGCGAGGCCCGAAGCGGCGACGGTCAAGAAGATCAAGGCGTCGCTGTAGGCGGATACGCAACCGCTCGAGCGACGAATCCGCGGCAGCGCGAGAAGGCGAGTCTTCCACGATCCCGGCTATGCCGCTCAGTTCGCCGCAGCGAACGCCTACAATAGGGCCGCAATGAAGAACGCCGATCTGACCCGCCGCAGCGCGCTCAAGTCCTCCGCCGTCGCCCTGGCGGCGCCCGCCTTCCTGGCCGCGCAAAACGCGGGCAGCGAAATCCGCGCGGCGATCATTGGCATCGGCGGCCGCGGTACGGCGCTGTTGACCCGGCTCGTCAAATCGCCGGGCGTGCGCGTGGTCGCCGTCTGCGATATCGATCCGGAAGCTCAGCAGCGCGCGCTCGACATCGCCAAAGACCATAAGCCCGAGCTGATCGTGAACTATCGCGAACTGCTGGACCGCAAAGACATCGACGCCGTGATCATCGCGACGCCCGTCGATCTGCACAAGGAGATGGCGATCGCCGCTCTCGAAGTGCACAAGAATCTGTATCTCGAAAAACCCATGGGCCGCACTCCGGGAGAGGTAGCCGCTGTCGCCAAGGCGGTCGAATCGTCGCGCGGGCTGCTGCAAACCGGCTTTCAGCTCCGCTACGACCCTCCGCGGCGGGCGGCGATCGACGAGATCCACAACGGCGGCATCGGAGACGTGGCCTACATGCAAGGCAACCGGCACACCGGCGATTTGCCGCGCGAGACCGAGTGGCTGTTCGACGTCTCCCGCTCCGGAAACATGATCGTCGAGCAGGCCGTGCACATCATCGACCTGATGAACTGGGCGATGCGAACGCACCCCCTGCGCGTGATGGGCTCAGGCGGCATCAACGTCTACCATGACCAGCCTCCGGGCCGGACGACTTACGACAACTACATCTGCATCTTCGAGTACCCCGGCGACGTCAGGCTGTGTTTCACGCACTTGTTCATCGACCCGCGCGGATTCACTGGAATTTCGGAGAAGATCTGGGGCTCGGAGTACGCGGTCGATCTGCCCTCGGCGACGAAGCGTCGCCTGACGATGCGCGGCGAGCCGACTCCTGACCCGGTCGAGCTGTGGTCGGGCGAGCGCGGCGACATGACGCAATCCGCGATCGACGCTTTCTTCGGCCACATTCGTGACTCGACCGAGCCGTTGAACAACGCCGCCTACGGGAAATACGCCACGTTGGCGGCAATCATGGGGCGTACGGCGATGGAAGAAAAGCGCGTGGTGACGTGGGACGAAGTCGACCTCGGTTGATCGCGCTATGCTGATAGGGCAGGCTTTTTTCTTCTCTGTTACGGATTGATTTCAAAGGAGTTAACCACGTGCGCAGCCTCTCTCGCCGCGACCTGCTTCGATCGACCGCCGCTACCGTCGCAGGACTGACCGCCCTCGAGTTCCGACCGGCCGTCGCCGCCGTTCGCAGCCCGAAGTTTTCCGCCTATCCGTTCGCATTGGGCGTCGCCTCGGGCGAGCCGGCGTCCGACGGCTTCGTGTTGTGGACTCGTCTGGCCCCGAAACCGCTCGAGGGCGGCGGAATGCCGCAAGAGGATATCGTCGTCGGCTGGCAAGTGGCGACGGACGAGAAGTTCGCCAGCGTGGTCGCCTCGGGGGAGACGGTCGCGAAGCCCGACCTGGCGCACTCGGTTCACATCGAGGTGAGCGGTCTCGAGCCGGACCGCTGGTATCACTACCGCTTCCGCTCGGGAAGCGAAGTCAGCCAGACCGGCCGAGCGAAAACGGCGCCGGACCGCAACGTCGCGGTCCCGCGGCTGCGCTTCGCGTTCGCCTCCTGTCAGCACTACGAAACCGGCTACTTCACGGCCTACGAGCATATGGCCGCCGAAGACCTCGACCTGATCGTTCACCTGGGCGACTACATCTATGAGGGCGCCGGCCAGCAGGGGCGCGTGCGCATGCACACGGGCGCAGAGATCCAGTCGCTGTCGGACTACCGCAATCGCTACGCGCTCTATCGCACCGACAAGCAACTGCAAGAAGCGCATCGGCTCTTCCCGTGGTTGGTCACCTGGGACGATCACGAAGTCGACAACAACTACGCCGCGTCGATTTCAGAGGAAGCCGACGTCACGGTCGATGATTTTCTGACGCGGCGGGCGCACGCCTATCAGGCCTACTACGAGGTCATGCCTCTGCGAATTTCGACCAAGCCGCGCGGCCACCGCATGGACCTCTACCGCAGCGTGCCCTACGGCCGTCTGGCGGAGTTCCAAGTGCTCGACACGCGCCAGTACCGCACCGACCAGCCCTGCGGCGACCGCACGCAAGACCCCTGCGAGGGCGTCTTCGCCAAAGACGCGACCCTGCTCGGCGACAGCCAAGAAGCCTGGCTGATGGATCGCCTCGGGAATTCGCAGGCGACTTGGAACGTGCTGGCGCAGCAGGTCATGGTCGGCCGGGTCGACCGCGACGACAGCGCCGACGGCCGCGCCTGGAGCATGGACCAGTGGAGCGGCTACGACGTGCCGCGCAAGCGTCTGCTCAGGCGCATCGCCGAGGAGCGCATCGCGAATCCAGTGGTGATCACCGGCGATATTCACTCCAACTGGGTCAACGACTTACAGGTCGATTTCGATCGCGACGACGACCCAGTCGTGGCGACTGAGTTCGTCGGCACGTCGATCACCTCGGGCGGCGACGGCGAACAGCGGCTAGACTACGCTGAGGCGATGTACCGCGACAATCATTTCGTGCGCTTTTGCAACTATGAGCGCGGCTATGTGAGCTGCACCGTGACGCCCGAGCAATGGCGCTCGGATTATCAGGTTGTCGAGTACGTCTCCAAGCCGGGCGCGGCCCTGGTTACTCGCGCTTCATTTTTGGTCGAAAACGGGCGGCCGGGCGCGAAAAAGGTCTAACCGAAACTCGCTGCTCATTCTCGGCATCTAAAGGGATGGCAGCCGAAAGCCCCCGGCCAGGAGGAGAATTCATTGCGGAAGCTCATCATCATTACGACTCTTGCCGCGCTTGCGGCCATGACCGCGGGAGCCGACGTCTTGCGGCTCAAAGACGGCACTCAGGTCGACGGCACTTATATCGGCGGCGACAGCCGTGAAGTAAAGTTCCTGCGAGCGAACGGCAGCGTAAAGAGCTATGCCGTGGGCGATATCGCGGGCCTCGATTTCGGCGAAGCGGCCGCCCAAGCCGAAGAATCTTTAGCGGTTTCCGCGCCTCAGCCGACCGCGGCCGCTGCGAGCGGCGGCGTGCTGATTCCCGAAGGAACCGAGATTTCAGTGCGGATGATCGACTCGATCGACTCGGACATCAACGGCGTCGGCGAGCGCTTCCGCGCCAGCCTCGAGAGCCCCATCATCGTCGACGGCCGGGAAGTCGCCCCGCGTGGAGCGGACGCTTTCGTGCAAGTCGCCAAGGTGGATCAGGCGGGCCGGATCAGCGGAAAGGAGGAAGTGGCCGTCGAACTGTCGGCCCTCATGATCGACGGTCGTGAATACACGGTCAACAGCGACTTCGCGGAGGTCTCGTCGAAATCGAAGACTTCAAAAACGGCGAAGACCGCCGCCGGCGGCGCGGCCATCGGCGCCATCATCGGTGCGATCGCGGGCGGCGGCAAGGGCGCGGCCATCGGCGCTGGAGCCGGCGCGGGCGCGGGCACTGTCTACTCGGCGACCCGCGGCACGAAGGTGCGTATACCGTCGGAGACGCTGTTGACGTTCAACCTGCGCCAACCCGTGACCAAGTAAGAGCGCGCGGCGAACATTGAAATCGAGTCCGAGGCCGGCCGAGCAGCCGGCCTCTTTCGTTTAGTCTGAAGGCTGCAATATGTTCGACACCGAACGCAAACGCCAGGAGCAGGCCCGCCGCGAAGACGGCCGCCTGCCGCCGGGCCAATCGCTTACCCTCAAGTGGCCGGTGCTGCACGAAGGCCGTATCCCGAAATTCGACCCCGCGACATGGACCCTCGAGACGCGCGGCCAAGTCGAGACGCCGCTCACGCTCACCTGGGACGAATTCAAGGCGCTGCCGCGCAAGCGCGTCACGGCGGACTTTCATTGCGTGACCACGTGGAGCAAGTTCGACAACGAATGGGAAGGCGTGCCCTTTCGCGAAATCTGCGACCGCACGCGCCCCAAGCCCGAAGCGAAGTTTGTGATGGTGCGCGGCGATGGCGGCTATACGACGAACGTGCCGCTCGATGACCTGCTGCGCGACAACGTGCTGCTGGCTGACTGGCACGCGCCCGAGCCGCTAACGGACGAGCATGGCGGCCCGCTGCGACTGGTCGTGCCGCACCTCTACGCCTGGAAGAGCGCGAAATGGCTGCGCGGGTTCGACTTTCTCGACGCTGACCGCGCCGGCTTCTGGGAGCAAGTGGGTTATCACATGTACGGCGACCCGTTTCTCGAGCAACGCTACCGCGAGAGCTGAGGCGCGGAGTCCGCGCGCCCTGAACACGATGAAGGCCTATCAAAATTCCGAATTTCTCAACGGCCCGCAAGCGCGCACCCTGCGCATCCTCGCCGAATACATCGAGCCGCGAACCCGACTCGACCGTCATCAGATCCGCGACACGGTGGTCTTCTTCGGATCCGCCCGGTTCAAGGATCGCGAGACGGCGGAGGCGATTGCCGAAAACGCCAAGACCGACGCCGAGAAAGCGCGCGCGAAGTGGCTCGTCGGCGGCGCTCGCTACTACGAAGAGGCGCGTGAGCTGGCGTTTCGACTGACGGAATGGGCGACCGAAAATCGCAGCCAAGGGCATCATTTCGTTGTCGCGACCGGAGGCGGCCCCGGCATCATGGAGGCGGCCAATCGCGGCGCCCACGAGGCCGGCGGGCAGTCGGTCGGATTCAACATCAGCTTGCCGTTCGAGCAGAAGCCCAATCGTTACATCACGCCCGAGCTGTGCTTCGACTTCCACTACTTCTTCATGCGCAAGCTGTGGTTCGCTTATCTCGGCAAGGCGTTGATTGTATTTCCAGGCGGCTTCGGAACGCTTGACGAGATGCTGGAGATCCTCACGCTCGTGCAGACGAACAAGCTGCGCAAGCAGGCGCTGGTCATCGTCTACGGACCGGACTATTGGAAGAAGGTTCTGAACCTCGAGGCGCTCGCCGAGTTCGGCACGATCTCGCCGGAGGATTTGAATCTTTTTCAATACGCCGACACGGTCGACGAAGCGTACAAGCTGCTGACCGATTGGCTGCAGACGCGCTACCTGAAGGAGTGACGTCGGACCCGCGCTCACAGGTGAGGCTCTGCTGCGCCGAGGCGACAATCAGATTCGATCTTCGTCGCGCACGGCCGTGTCGTAGAGCGCACGATAGCCGGCCGCGGCGCGGTCGGCCGAATACGTCGACGCCTTCTTGAACAGGTTCGCCAGCATGAGGCCATACGCCGACTGGCGGTGAGTGTAGATCTCAGCCGCCTCCCGCAAGGCATCGAACAACGACTCGGCCATCAGCGCATAAAGCGGAACGCCGACCCGGTCGCTGGGCGTGGCGGCTTGCTCGATCGCCGTCCACGACGTGCCGAGCGGAAGCTTCTCGTGAAACAGGATGCCAGTGGCCTTGAACGGGTCCTCGCCGTAGTCGACGACCTGACCCGTCAGCCCGCCTGTTGCCCGGGCCACGACCGGCGTGCCGGCCAAGTAGGCCTCGGTGGCCGCGCCGAAGGGCTCGTAGAACGACGGCATCACCGCATAGCTCGCGCCCGCCATCGCTTCCATATACCCCTGCTCCATCCGGAACGGGTAGACCGCGACATCGCCGGTCCTGCGCCGGGAGAGGCTCGTCAGATCGTCGGCCCAGGGCTCGGTTCCCGGCGCCACGACGGGAGTAAGGATGAACTTGGCGGCGCCCCGCGGGAAGCCTTCGATGGCGCGCGCCAGCAGATCGAACCCTTTTTGTCCCGGATCGAGACGCCCGAACATCATGAAAACCGGAACCTCGTCGGGCAGCTCGGTCAGCGGCTTGCCGCCGTTCCCGTCGAGGCCGCCGCGAATACGCTTGTCCTTGTAGGCGCTCAGCGCCTCGAGCATCGTTCGACGCTTCGCCGCCTTTTCTTCGAGGATCTTCCGCGCCGTCCCCGTGGCGGCTTGGTCGACGGCGCCGTCGGAGAAGGCGGCCTTCGGCGCCCCGAAGAGCGGATTATCGATACCGACGACTCCATGAGCGGCGAGGACGCTCTGCAGGTGTGCGGCGAAATGTCCGACCTGCAAGGGGTCGCTCGTCAACTCCCGGGCGAAACCTTCGCTGACGGTCGACAACGGGGCGTCCGTGAGGGGGATCATCCGCTGGTAGACGGTATCGCGTCCCACCGGCCACTGGCGGTAGGCCGTGCGGCTGGTGATCCAATTCAAGTTGTACGGCGGCAGCGGGTGATCGTACGGGATTGTGTGACGTGATGACGACCGCCGCGGACTCGAGGTCGCCGTCGAGAACGGCTTCTTTCACCGTGAGAGCGGTCGGCGCGGTCTGCCAATCCTGGGCGTGGACGATGACGCCGCCGCCGCAGCCGAGGCGCGCCAGCGCTTGCGGCACGGCCTTCGAGAAGAACATCGCGTCGCGCAAGAGCACGAATGAGTCGGCGTGCGCGTAGGGGTTCTTGCCGTCCGGCCCGCCCGGCGCATCGAACATGTTCCAGGCTTGGATGAACACCCAACGATTGCCCAACGCGTCGTAGTGCTCGAACAGGTCGGCCTTAATCGGCGAGCCCCAGAGCGGAACCAGAATCTCGTCGAGGTAGGTGAGATCGTAGTAAGCCGGGGTGGTGACCAGGTTCCGATGGAAGGGGGTCAGCAGGACGACCGACTCTCCCGCCGCTCGCAGCGCGGGCGGCAGGTGGGAGGCGACAGCGAACAAACCGCCGGCCTTCGCGAACGGATTCTCAAACGTGCAGTAGGCGATCGTTCGATCCGAGCCGCCCGCCGCGCGTCGAGCGGCGTCGAGCTTGCGCGCATCGGCTTCTCCGAACAGCGCCGTCAGGGCTTCCGGCTTGGCCTGCCAAGTTTTGAGTTGGAGATCGAGCTCGGTCGAAAAGTCGCGCGCTGACATTCAGAACAGTCTAGCCCGGGTCGTGACAGAAGTCGCACGCGTTGGGCGCGCCGTGGGCCGCGTGGCACTGCATGCAGGAGGACATGGACGTCGACTTTTCCTTGAACATCGCGTCGCGCTCGGCCACCGGTCCGTGGCATTCCTGACACTTGATGCCGGCGTCGACGTGCGACGTGTGCGCAAACCAGACAAAGTCCGGCACCTTGTAGATCTGCACCCACGGCACGGGTTCATTCGACTCGGCGAACTTGGCGAGCTTCTGAATGTGCGGGCTATCGGTCTTGATCGCCTGGTGACAAGTCATACACTTGTCGGTCGTCGGGTACTGCATCAAAAACCCGTCTTCGTCGGTGTGATGACAGTCCGCGCACTTGAGGCCCAGCGTGCCGACGTGGAGCTTGTGGCTGTAAGGAATCGGCTGCTCGGGCGGCGGAGCGCCGACCTTGCCGATCTCGCCGGATTGGGCGGCGAGCAAGACGATCGAAAGCGCCGCCAAAGCGGCGGCGCCGAGGACGCGGATCAACTGCATTAGCTTGATCAGTGTAACGGAAGGGCGCTACTTTCTGGCGGCGCTGATCAGCGCCTCCATGTGGTTCAAATAGCGCTCGAGCGCCTTGCGGCCGGCGGCGGTGAGCTTGTATTCGGTCTTCGGCATGCGCTTCTCGAACGTCTTGGTGCAGTCGACGTAGCCGGCGTCCTCGAGCTTGCGGGCGTGGACGCTGAGATTGCCGTCGGTCACCTCCAGCAAGCGCTTCAGATCAGCGAAGCTCAGCGAACCGCTCGCAGCCAAAGCGCTGACGATGGCAAGCCGCGTGCGCTCATGGATCAGTCTGTCGAGGCTCAGCGCCTGAGCGCCGGGAGTCTTTTCGAGAGCATGCTTGCCGGAGGACGAATCCAGCCGGGCCGCAGCGCTGGATTTAGCCGCCATAACGCCTCGCAATGATCGTGCCGAATAGGATGTGGAGCCCGCCGAAGCCGGCCGCGAGCATGCTGTTCGCCCAGTCCGCCGGGGCGAGGAACGTCGCCACGCCGAACAGCATGAAGCACAAACCCATGACCGGGATCACCCGCACCGAGTAGGCGCCGCCGGTGACAATGCCCACGCCGTAGAGCAGCAGCCAGACGCCGGGTAGCAGGTCGAAGTCTCCCGCGCTGCCAAAAGATCAACGTCAGGAACGCGGTCGCGAGGAACGTCGGAGCCAGCCCGAGGACGAACTTGCGAAACGGGCCGTCGTCGAGCGGCGAGCGTCGCAGTTTGTACGCCGTGCTCGCCGCGCCCAATGCCGCGGCCGCCGTCGCCGCGCCCAGCCAAATGTAAAGCCATTCGTCGAGCGAGCTTTGCACCGCCGCCATCGCCGCGGCGGCGATGGCGATACAACCGACGGCCGTAATGCCCCAACCCGGAACCGCCGTGAAGACCGCCGAGCGCTCCATCGTTTGGCGGATGAAGGCCAGGTTGTCCATCGCGCGATCATGGAGCACGATCGGCTCGCGCCGCGCAGGAGGCGGCAATGGGCTGGGCGACGCCACTGTGATTCGATGGTAGGCGCTGGCGCGAGGAGCAGTCAAGTACTTTGCCTTGTGAAGAAAGCGACAGGCGTGGCGTCGCCGCGGGCCTGTCAGCTAAAGTGCTCGACATGCGTTACCTGTGTCTGCTCCCGCTTTTGTCGTTGATGACTCTTTCCGCCGCCGACATCCGGTCGCCGGAGGCGCTTGGCGGCGGCAAGGCCGTGCTGCGCCTGGAGGCGCCGCAGGCGGAGCACGTCAAGGTGCTCGGCGACTGGGTCAAGCCCGGCGAAACGCTCGAGATGGCGAAGAACGACGAAGGCGTGTGGAGCGCGACGGTCGGCCCGCTGCCGCCGGGAGCGTACATCTATTCGTTCGAAGTCGACGGCCGGACGATGGCCGACCCGGTCAATCCCGCCGCGAAGCTGCGCTCGGCGGGCGTCGGCTCGCTGCTTCACATCGCCGGCGATCCGCCCGCCCTGTGGGAGGCGCGCGACGTGCCGCACGGCGAAGTGCGCATTCATTTCGAGAAATCGGAAATCCTGGGCGACGAGACGCGCTGGATGTTCATCTACACGCCGCCCGGCTACGACCAGGACCGCGACAAGAGCTACCCGGTGCTTTATCTGCTGCACGGGTCGAACGACACGGCGGCGGGCTGGGTGATGGTTGGGGCGGCGAACTACATCCTCGATAACCTAATCGCCGAGGGCAAAGCCAAGAAGATGATCGTCGTGATGCCCTACGGTCACGCCGTGCCCTACGGCTCGCCGCGCGAGATGCAAGCGAAGAACACCGAGCTGTTCGAGCGCTACTTGCTCGATGAAATCATGCCGCTGGTCGAGTCGAACTACCGCACCCTCAACGAAAGCGAAGACCGCGCGATCATCGGACTCTCGATGGGCGGCGGCCAGTCGTTGACGATCGGATTCGACAATCTGGACCTGTTCAACGCGGTCGGCGCGTTTTCCGCCGCCGTACCGAGCGATTTCGAGACGAAATTCGCCGAGCAACTGGCCCATTCCGATAGCGTCAACCACGCGCTCGACGTTCTCTGGTTCGCATGCGGCAAGGATGATCGCCTGCTCGAGCGCTCCGAAAAGCTCGACGAGTTGCTGACGGCCAAAGGGATCAAGCACACCTTCAAGGCGACCGAAGGCACGCACAGCTACGAGGCCTGGCGACGGTACCTGGCCGAGATGGTCCCGCAGTTGTTCCAGTAGAAAGGGCCTAGAGCCGCCCGACCAACTCGAGCGCAGCCTCGAGCGGCAATGGTCCATTCACGTCCGCAAGCCCGACGCGATGGGCGGCCTCGCCGATCACCTGCTCGGGCGCGGCCCCCGCCAGCCTCTTATCGCGAATGGGCCCGGCGGCGGTGCGCTTGCTGAGCTTGACCCCCGCGTCATCGACGATCAGCGGGTGATGGAAATACCGCGGCGCGGCAGTCGCTCCCAGCAGCCGAGCCAGCGCGAGTTGCCGTCCGGTTGACGCAAGCAGGTCCTCGCCGCGCACGACCACGTCGACGCCGTGGCGCAAGTCGTCGACCACGACGGCGAACTGGTAGGTCCATTGCCCCGAGCGATCGCGAATCAGCAGGTCGCCCGACTGACTCGCCGGCTGCTGGAGTTGCGGGCCGAGGAAGCCGTCGAGGAAGGTCTCGGCGGTTTCCGGCATTTCGACGCGCAGCGCGCCCGCGTCGAGCGGCAGGCGCCGACGGCGACAGCGGCCGTCGTAAGGCCTTTCGCCGTCAGCGTTCACAGGGCTGCGTTGGGCGATTTCGGCCCGCGTGCAATCGCAGGCGTAGACGTGCGCCTTCCGCCGCAAGAGCGCGAGCGCCCGCTCGTACTCGACCTCGGAGTCGCTCTGCCGAAAGCTCGGGGTCAACTCGTTGTCCGCTTTGAAGCCCAGCCAGGAGAGGTCCTCGAGGATGCTCGTTTCGTATTCGGGACGGCAACGGGAGGCGTCGTGATCCTCCATGCGCAGCAGAACGCGCGCATCGAGCGAGCGCGCGACACCCCAGACGTAGAGCAGGTGAACGACGTGGCCAAGGTGCAGAAAGCCTGTCGGGCTCGGGGCGTAGCGGGTGGTCGGCATCGGAGGACGCTTGTAACGATGTTATATTTCGGGGTTGGAAAGCGGACGCTCCAAGGCGATTCTGCTCGGCGTTTTGGCGGTTTGGGTCGCCGTTTCCGCGCCGACTCTGGCCAACCAATGGCGCCGCAATTCCGGCCTTCAGCGAGCGGCTCGCCGCCATTCCGCCGGCTGAACGGGCGCAAGCCGTCGACGCTCCGGCGTTCGGCGTCGCGCATCAACTCGCCGCAGCGACTCCCGCGGACGCTTGCATCACGATTCTCGCCTACGCCGGCCCGGCGGCGATCGATTATTACCGCCCGCGTTTCGACTATTTGCTCTATCCCCGCAGAGTGACGGTCGCGCCGAATTCCGCGGCGGGCGCGGACGACTGCGCCTTCTTGGCCGTCTTTCGCGACACGTCGGCCAATCTCAAAGCCGAGCCCTTCGCCGGCTCGTGGAATGAGGACGCCCTAGCGGCGCGCTTGGCCCCTCTCGAGAACGTGCTGCGCTCCGACCGCGTGAGCCTCTACCGCCGGCCATGATCTTTCTCGGACTGGCTCTGACGGCTGTGCTCGGCTGGCTCGCCTTGCCGCGCCGACTCGACGCCGGCCCGCCCGGGGGGTTGGCGCTAGGGTTCCTGTGGGCGTCGTTCGGCATCTCGGTGGAACTGTTTGCCTTCAGCCTCGTCGGTCTGCCCGCCAATCCCTGGCTTGCATTGGCTCCGTGGATTGCCGCGGCGGGCTGGCTGACTTGGCGGCAGCGACCGAGGATTGCAGTCGATCTTACGCTGGGCGCGGGCATCGCGATCGCCGCGACCGCGCTCACACTCGCCGTCTGGCTGCCTTACGAGCGCATGATGCCGCTCACGAGCCAAAGCTGGGACGCCTGGGCGATCTGGCTGTTCAAAGCGAAGGCGTTCTTCCTCGACGGCGACATCGGGCCCTACCTCTCGCGCTCGGGCGAATTCACCGGGCAGCCGGGCTATCCGTTGCTGACGCCGCTCTACGCCAGTTGGCTCTACGGCCTCGAAGGCGCTGTCGCCGACCAGACCGTGAAGGTCATCTCGCCTTGCTACTTCCTCGCCCTGCTCGGCGCGATCTGGTACCTGGTGAACCGGCTCGGCCGACCGCTGATCGCGGGAGTCGCTGTGGCGCTCTGCGCGTTGACGCCGGCCGTTGCTCGAGTCGCCTTCGACTTGGCGGGCTACGCGGATACGACTCTGTCGGCGTACTTCGTTGCGGCGGCGGGCTTGCTGCTGGTGTGGCGGCGATCGGGAGAACCGACGGATCTGGCGGCGGCTGCGATGGCGGCGACAGCGGCTGCTTGGACGAAGAACGAAGGTCAGCTTTTCCTCGTCGCGTTCGCCGTGATCGCGGGGCTGTTCTTGCTCAAAGACCGTGCTCGCCCAGCGGCCTGGGCGTGGCTCGTTGCGCCTCCTGTCCTGCTGCTTGGCGCCTGGTCGTTGACGCGGTCCGCCTACTCGGTGGAAGCCGCCGGGTTCGCCCTCGGAATCCAATTCCAGATGAATTTGTTCAAGACCGCGCTAGGATCGATGCTGGCCAAGGCTTTCGCCTTGGGAAGCTTTGCTTTGGCGTTTCCGCTGGCCCTTGTCGCGGCCGCCGGGCTGTCGGTGCGCAAGGCTCCCCCGCCGTATTGGATTCCGGCTGTCTTGATCGTGTGGCAATTCGGCGGCGCCTTGCTCGCCTATGCGACGGGCCGCAACGAGATTCAGTGGTGGCTCGGCACCTCGGCCGACCGCATCCTCGCCCAGATCGCGCCGCTCGCCGTCTTGTCGGCGGCTGTCGCGGCGACGCTGCTGCCGGAATCACCGCAGTCAGTTGGTAGCGGCGGCCGCGAAAACGCGCCGAGCCCACAAGGGAAGCGACGAAAGCGCCGGAAATGACCAGGCGTCAGATCGCTCGCAGCAATCTCGCCGGCAGGGTGATCAGCGCGCCGAGCAGTTCGAATACGCCTCCGACGGCGATGCCGATGAGCCGGAACGGGAGCATCAGCAGCCAGACGATGGGATAGACGACCAGGGCCAGCAGCGCGAGGGGCCAGCACACGACGAAAAGCAGAAGCCAGAGCAGAAAGGTGAACATCTTGGTGTCCGAATCAATGTCCGCATCAATCGATACGGGTTGACCGCGGCGGTTGTTCCCGGGAATTTTTGGCCGCTGAGTTCGATTTACGCCGTAAGATGAAGCGCAACATGAGTCGCCCTTCGACGCTGACCTCACGCCGCAGCTTCGCCGTCGCCAGCGCTATGACCGCCGCGAGCTACAGCCGCGTCCTCGGCGCTAACGACCGCGTCCAACTGGGCTTTATCGGCGTCGGCAACCGCGGCTCGAACCTGCTCGGAATGACCAAGGAGTTCGGCGACCAGAACATCGCCGCCGTCTGCGACGTCTACGAGCCGCTGCTCGATCGCGCCGCGACGGCCGCCGGGACGAATCCAACTCGTTATCGGGATTTTCGTAAGCTGCTCGACAACAAGGAGATCGACGCCGTCGTGATCGCGACGCCCGACCACTGGCATGCGCTGATGATGATCGCCGCCTGCCGCGCCGGCAAGGACGTCTACGTCGAGAAGCCGCTGTCGCTGACGGTCGTCGAGGGACGCCGCATGGTCGAGGTCGCCGAGCGGACCCAGCGCGTCGTGCAGGTCGGCATCCACCGCCGCTCCTCGCCGTTCTGTCGCGAGGCGGCCGAAATCGTACGTTCGGGCGAGATCGGCCACGTCACCGCGGCGCGCTGCGGCGTGGCGCTCAACATGTTCCCCGCGGGCATCGGCGCGCCTCCCGACGCCGCTCCGCCGTCCGGCCTCGACTGGGATCTCTACCTCGGCCCGGCGCCGAAGGTTGCCTACAACGCCAATCGCCACCTGTTCCGCTTCCGGTGGTTCTTCGACTACGCCGCCGGCCAACTCACCGACAACGGCGTGCACTTTCTCGACTTGATCAACTGGGCGCTCGGCGAGAATCGGCCGTCCTCGGTGACGGCGCTCGGCGGCAAATATGTCCTGGAAGACAACCGCGAGGTTCCCGACACGCTCGATGTACTTTGGCAGTATCCCGGCGGCGCGCTAGTCAGCTTCACGCAGTCGAGCGCCAACGCGGCGCCTTGGACGGGTAAGCCCAACCTGCTGGCTGAGTTCCGCGGGACGAAGGGCACTCTCTACGTCGATTTCGGCGGCTGGGAGATCGTGCCCGAGTCGAACACCGACATGCCCCGGCCCGCGCAAGGACCGATGTCCCCGGGCTCCAGCTCCGCCTACCGCGACTCCTTCCGGCCGGTCGGCGAAGTGCGGCAGGGGACCGGATCCGCCGATCCGCGGTTCCACATCCGCAACTTCCTCGATTGCATCAAGAGTCGAGCCAAGCCCAACTGTGACGTCGAGACCGCGCATCGCTCCACCACGGTCGCTAACATCGGCGCAATCGCCTACCGCACCCGCAAGCACCTTGCCTGGGACGCCGAGCGCGAGGAGTTCACCAGCGACCGCGCCGCCAACGCCCTACTGCACTACGATTACCGCCCGCCGTGGACGTTGGAAGCCTAGGGCGGCGCCGGCGGGAGAACGCTCGTGCAACTCGGTTGATGCGCCGGTGTAATAGACGCGTTTTCAATAGGTTGCCTGCCATGAGAACTCAATCGAGAAGCCGCGGGTGTGCTTCGAAGAGCCTCTTTACGGCAGAACCTCCAGCAGTCGGTGCAACGGGCGCCGCGCAGAGTTCGTCACTCGCCAGCTCCGAATATTTTTGATTCCCGTGACGGGTGGCCGCTGTCGTTGACGCACCAATCCATAGAGGAAACGGTGATGATCAACCACGTAAGTCTGGCGTTGCTGGCTTCCACCTTCGCGCTGGCGGTCGCCACCGAGCAGGCCGGCAAGCTCGCGCCCCTCGCCGTCGAGACGGTCCATGTCGACGGGCGCGCCCGGACATACCGCGTTTACGCTCCCGCCGGCTTGCCGCCAGGCGCTCCCGCGCTGTTCGTGTTGCACGGCTCGGGCGGAGACGGCGAGAGGATGCGCGGCTTCACGGCGCTCGAGTTCGAGCGCATCGCGGACGACTCCGGCATGCTCGTCGTCTACCCCGAGGGCTTCGAAGGCTACTGGAACGACTGCCGCACGGCGACGACCTTCTCGGCGCACAAGGCGGGTGTGGACGACCTGCGATATCTGCAAGCCGTGCGCGATGAGTTGTCCGAACGCTACGCGATCGATCCGGCCCGCGCGTTTGCAGTCGGATACTCGAACGGCGGGCAGATGGTCTTTCGCGCGGCGCTCGAGCGTCCTGACATGTTCGCCGGCTATGCCGTGTTCGGCGCGAATCTGCCGGTCAAGAGCAACAACGACTGCAAGGCCGCCAAGGAGCCGGTGTCGATGCTGGTGCTCAACGGCACGAAGGATCCGATCAACCCATACGGGGGCGGGGAAGTGCGGACGCCCGATCAGACTCCCCGCGGCAAGGTCCTCTCGACCGACGAGACCGTGCGCTACTGGCGCAAGCTGAGTCGCGCCGCGGAAGGCTCTGAGACGACGATGCGGTATCCGAACGCCGTCATCACCGATCGCTCGACCGTTGAGCAGACCTGCGCCACGGGCGAGACCGGCCGGGAAGTCTGCCTGATGAAGGTCATCGGCGGCGGCCACGCGATGCCGCACCCGGCGGTGCGCTATCCGGATCTGGTCGGCGAGGTCAACCGCGACATCAACGGCCCGCGCGAAATCTGGGGCTTCTTCGAGCGCGCGTCATTGAACTAACGACTGTGGCGCCGCGGGACCGCATCTGCTCCAATATGGGCCGATGCTCACCCGACGCCGATTCCTTCAGACCGCCGCGGGCGCGGCCGTTGCGCCCGAGGCGCTGCACATTCTGCAGTCGTTTCCGGCCGCCGCTTCCGAGTTGGGAAAGGTAAAGATCACCGCCGTCAAAACGGCTTCGGTCTTCATCAAGTACCCCGCTCATCTGGTCAAGATCGAGACCGATGCAGGGCTCTACGGCATCGGCGAAGCGTTCAACAGGGACGGCATTGTCGACCACATCAGGAGCCTCGAAGAGCTCGTCATCGGCCAAGACCCGCTGGCGGTCGACGTGCTCTACAACCGCATGATCGAGGCCAAGATGGGCGGCGGCTCGTGGACCGGAACGCTGGCGTCGGCGATCTCGGGCATTGAAACCGCCCTTTGGGATCTCGCCGGCAAGATCCTCGACGTGCCCGTCTATACGCTGCTGGGCGGCCGCTATCGCGACAAGGTCCTGATCTACCACGACACCGGCTCGCCGCAAACGCCCGACCCCGCCGCCTGGGTCGACGAGGCGCGCAAGTCGGTGGATTACGGCTTCCTGGCGACGAAATTCGACATGGATTGGGAGGGGCGCGGCCAGTTCTTCGCAGGCCAGCCCTGGAAGTATCGCCAGGAGGTATGGAACCGCGGCATCACCCCGATCGAGATGAAACAGTGGGTCAAGATCCTCGAGGAGATCCGCAAGTTCCTCGGCGACGACTACCCGCTCGGCGTCGACCTGCACTTCAACTACAACTACGCCGACGCCCTGCGCTTCGCCAACATGACCAAGGACCTCAAGCTCTGGTTCATCGAAGACCCGATGCCGCCGCAGAACGCCGACGCCATGGCGCGTTTCACCATGGAGTGCGAGCCGCCCACATGCACGGGCGAGAACCTGTACTCGCGGCACACCTTCCGCGATTTCATCGAGAAGCAGGCGACCGACATCATTCAGCCTGACCCGCAGAAGGTCGGCGGCCTGCTCGAGACGAAAAAGATCGCCGATTGGGCGGACCTCTACTACATCACTTTCGCCTGCCATAACATGTGTACGCCGGTGGGAACGGTCGCAAGCGCCCACCTGTGCGCGGCGGTCAAGAGCTTCATTGCGCTCGAGTCGGACTCGGTCGAGCTGGAATACTGGGATGACTTGATCGAGCGCGACGCACCGTTTTACCAGGACGGCTACTACGTGCTCAGCGACAAGCCCGGTCTCGGCATCGAGCTCAATGAAGAAGTCGTCAAGGCGAATCTGGTCGAAGGCTCGACCTACTTTGAGTAGCGGCCTTACTGCAGATAGAACAAGCTCAACCGCGGAACTCCGGCGCGTTCAAACGCCTCGCGCTGCACATACTGCCTCTCGAGCATGGCGAGTTGGTCGGCCGTCATCTTCGAGCGATAAGGCGCGAGCTGCCGCTGCATGCTTTGGCGGATCTCCACGAGATCGTCTTCGCTGACGGCTTGCATCGTAGCGCCGTGAAGCTTTTCCTCGAGTACGGTTAGACGCTGCTCGACCGCTTCGAGGTCTTCGAGAGTTCCCGATTCCGCCGCCTGCCCTAATTTGTCGAGCGATTCAGCCGCGGCGTTCAGGGCTGAGACCAGCGGTTCGGCGGCCCGCTGCGCGGCTTCGCGCAATGCCGCCGCGTTCCGCCCGAAAAAGTCGGCTAGCTCAGCGCCGCTGAAGCGCGTGTCGGCCTGGTCGGCCGCTCCCTTGGCCGCGCCGCCCTCCGCCATTTCGCGCGCCGCGGCCAGCACTTCCTGGGCGCAGTAGGCCAGCGAGTTGACGCGCTGGAACTTGCGCGTGCGTTTGTGCCACTTCTCAAACGCTCGATCGATCCCCTTGAGCGCCGCGTCGAGCGGGACGCCGGCTTCTTTCCACGACTCAATCAGCGCCCAGTCGAGCGGAGAGAGCAGGAAGATCCCCGATTGCCGGCGTTCCCGAAAGCGCTCTTCGATCTCGGTGAAGTAGTTGAAATAGTTCAAGTTAGATGCTCGGTCATTTCGGATGATTCGGCGATCTCGCGAGATCCACGACAACCCGGGCCAACAGGAACTCCGAGATCTAATGATTTCGCCTTAGACAAAACTCGACGAAACACCTACTCCTCTCCGGCGGTCATCAGCCAAAGCGCCCGCAAATCAACGCGAAGGGAGGAGCGCCCGAGCAGTAGGGGCGCAAGAGTTTTGAATGTTCAAGTTTTATCTTCCATTGTTGCTTGGCGCCGCATTGAGCGTCAGCCAAGCGGAAGCCAGTTTGATCAATGTGACCGACCCGAATCTCAGCGGCACCGGTTTGGGGTCGGTCCTAACAATCGTTACGGCGCAGCCGACCGGACCGGGCGGTAGCGCACTGGAATCCGGCTGTGTGTCTTGGGGAGGTTCCGCCGATCTGATCGGCTCGTGCTCCCCGGGATTCGAAGGAGCCGGGGGTGACGAGAAGACCGGCAGCAGTCAAACCTTGACTCGCCAGCTCAGTGAAATCAGCGGCCTGGATACGATCGCCGACATCGGCCTAGTCTTCAACATCAACGAGACAGGGCAAGACAAGAGCATCCTGCTCGACGATCTCTACTTTACGGTCTTTGACCAAGCAGGCGCGGAGATTTTCTCGGCATTTCTTTTGCCCCCGGATGAAACTCTGACGGCCGGAACGGGCACCGGCACCGGCGAGAGCGGATTCCTGTATGTGCTTGACGACGCACAGCGCCAAGCCGCCATGTCGGCCGAATCCACGTTCGGAGGTTTCAACGGCGCTTGGCGTCTCGGCGGCGGATTCGTCACTGAAAACTTCAACGCGGGCCCTGAGACGATGTTCGCTTTTCGAGCGCCGGGCGGGGATGTTCCGTCGGACGTTCCCGAACCCGCGACCTATTTGTTGATGGGCGGCGGCCTTTTGGCGGCGGCCTCCTTGAGACGGATCGGCGCGAAGCGCTAGCCTCTGGTTCCTCGTCGGGGTTCCGTCGCTTCGCGTGGAACCCCTTTCCAGAACCGCTAAGGGCTATTCCCAGTTGCCGACCGGAATCCACGGCTGCATCGTCGGAATAGACTGCAAATGTCCTACCGCATACGATGCATCCTTGTGCTCATTGTGCTGGTCGCCGGCCCCGCCGCGTACGGCGACAAGGAACACAAGAAGGCGAAAGATCGTGGGCCGGAGAAAGCCCAGGCGCATTCCTCAACCACCGTGGACATTGACGTGGTGCTCGGAGACTACCGCCGCATCGTCCGCGAGTACGCCGAAAATCCCCCCAGCGGCTCGCTGCCGCCGGGCCTCGCGAAACGTGGAGGCGATCTGCCTCCCGGCCTCCAAAAGCAACTCCGCAAGAACGGGACGCTGCCGCCCGGCCTGCAAAAGAAGCTGTCGCCGTACCCGCGTGACCTAGCCGCGCGCCTGCGGCCGCTGGGCAACGACTACCAAGGCGGATTCCTGCACGGTCGCGTGGTCGTCTTTAACCGGCGCACGTCAGCCATCCTCGACGTATTCATTCCCTAGCCGCCCGCTAGTCGCGCCAGTAAAACAGGCCGTTGAAGACCAGCTTGAAGGTGGCGTTCGACTGCGCACGATATTGCGGCCGGATTCCGAACAGCACGATGTGCCCCTTGCCGAGAGGGACGTCGACGACCGCGCCGCGATTGGCGATGAACTCCTCGCCAAGCAGCCAGCCCGAGGCCAGCACGTCGCGGCTGGGGTAGCGCAGCACGACCTGCGGAGTCGGCCCTTCTTGATTGCGAGGACGCCGAAACGCCGGGCCTGACTCGAACCAGACCGCTTCTTCGGCGCGCATGCCGAATGTCAGCGGGTGGCTCGTCTCCACCTCGGCCTTCAGCAGAGCGCCCGGAGCGTAGAAGCGGCTGCTGCCCACGCCTTCGAGGATGTTCTCCACCGGCGCGCCCAGGCGCTCGATCGCGTACAACGACGCTTGGTTGAAGGCGAGCACCGTGCCGCCCTCTTGCACGAAGCGCCGCAACTCCGCCGCGCCTTCTTCTCCGATGCCCCCGGTGTAGGCCGGCGGAACCTTGGCGCCGTTGTAGGTGGCGTCTTCGATGTATCCCGAATGCAGCGTCTGCGGCTCGGTGTCGGGCAAGATGATGACGTCGAAATCCTCTCGCAGAGCCGCCCGCCGCGATGCGAGCGTTGTCGACGCGCGCGAACTGGAACTCGTACTGCTCGAGCAACCAGCGCGTCCAACCCTCATCGATGATCGGCACGAAGCCGGCGTAGACGCCGACGCGCGGCGAACGCAGCAGCCGGTAGGCGCTCAAGTCCGCCGGCGCGACATCGAAATCGACGCCCAAGTCGCGCGCCAGCCGCTCGATCACAGTCGCAAGCGCGGGCGTCTTGCGAACGATAAAGCGCCCGTTGGTCTCGTCGCGATAGACTGCGGCGTTCATCGCGAGCAAGCGATTCACGGCGATCCACGAGTTGCTGTAGGCGGGCGAGAGGCTCAGCGTTTCGGAACCGGCGACGCGTCCCGGCGGGTTCTCGACTTGGTCGACCTTTGATACGGGTGCGTCGGCCAGCCCGGCGCCGAGCATCTTGACCTCGACGCCCATCAACAGCGGCAGCGAGTGCGCCGTGACGTCGTAGGGCGAGCGCGGCGGGCCGCCCGGATATTCACGCAGGTCCGGATAGTCCTGCGAATCGAGCAACGTCTCGGCGAACGAGGAGTAAGGTTGATTCATGCTGATGACGTAGTCGCCCTCGTGAACCTGTTCGCCGTCCGCGAAAAAGTCTTGCGACGCCCGCTGGACCTCGACCATGCCGAACTGCAATGTCTGCATCAGCCGCGTGAGCGCGTTCGGATCGTGCTGCCGGCGGTAAAGAAGAACTCCCGCGGGAGAGCGCCGCGAGATCGCCCGCTGCCCGATGCGATAAAAGTTCCGCAGCAATTGAGGCCGTTTCAAGGCGGCGTTATAGAGCACCGACTCGAAGGCCACGAGTTGGTAGTCGACGATGTCGCGCAACGACCAGCGGCCGCCTTGCCAAGGCTCCAGGAAATTCCAACTGCTCTCCTGTGCGTTATAACCGCGCGCCCTGGTTTGCAGCGACGAAAAGGGCACCGTGACGGGCGTGGCGTAGCGGGCGCTGGCCGACTCGCTGAGCAGCCGAATCCCGCCGTGGTAGCTCTGATAGTGGCGCGCCGGGCTGAAGTAGTCGTAGATGCCGTTGACGACCACGCCCTTCAGTCCTTCCGAGGTCAAGTCCGTCGCCATCTGCATGCCGAACGAGTTCGCCTGCTGCACGATCAAGGGGTCGATGTTGGGATCGACGGGGTCGAGCCACGGCGGCACGAAGATACGGGCGCCGGTCGCGCCCATCTGGTGAACGTCGTAGACGATTTCGGGATGCCAGACGTTGTGCGCCTTCTCTACCAAGAGCCGCGTCTCCTGCTGCGAAAAGATGTACCAATCGCGGTTGTTGTCGTGCCCCACGTAGCGCTGGTAGAGCTCGACCATCGGGGCGCCTTCGTAGCGCGTCCCGACCCAGTGCTGATACCAATCCGCCACCTTGTCGACGCCGTCGGGGTTGAGCGACGGCACGAGCAAGAAGATCGTGTCTTGCAAGATCCGGCGATGGCGCGGAGTGTCTTCCGTGACCAGCTTGTAGACGTACTCCATCGCCGTGAGCGTGGAGGCGACCTCTGTGGAGTGGATCGAGCACGTGACCAGCACAATCGCCTTGCCGCGGTCGATGAGCTCCTCGGCTTCGGCGGCGGTTGTCAGGCGCGGATCGGCCAGCTTGCGCTGGATCTCGCGAAACTCAGTGAGCCGTGCGAGGTTTTGCGGCGACGAGACGGTGACGAGCAGGAAGGGCCGGTCTTCGGTCGACAGGCCCAACTCTTCAACCTTGACCGCCGGGCTCCCGGCCGCCAGCTTTTGGTAGTACGAAACGACTTGCGGCCACTTCACCAGGCGCCGGTCGGCGCCCATGCGATGCCCGAAGAACGTTTCCGGAGAAGGCGGCGCGGCGAGGCTTGGCAGCGCGCTCAGCCACAAGAGCAGAAATAGGAATCCGCGACGCCCCGCCATTGCCCCAATATACCGACGGCGTTCGATCAATCCGCGACCGGGCCCTTCGAAACGTAGCGATCGAGAATGCTGAAGATGCCGTCTCCCTCGAAGACTTCCTTGGCCAGTATGTTGTAGCCGTAGTCGTCTTGAATGAAGCCCTTTTGGTCAACGATGAAGAAGTGAGGGGTGCTGAAGCTTGGGTTCTGAGGAGTGAGCTTGAGGTACGACGCCGTCACTTGGCCGCAGTCGAAAAGGAACGTCGTCGACAGGCCGTTGTCAGCCATGTACTTCTTCACCGCGGCCTGCGAGTCGCCCTGCGTGACGATCGACAACACCTTCACCTTTTTGCCGTAGCGCTGCTCGACGTTCGACAGGATTTTCGAGAACGCGCGGCAGTGCGGGCACTTCGTCTGCATGAAGTCCAACACGACCACGCGGCCCTGGTAGTCGGCCAGGTCGTGCTGTTGCAGGTTGACGTCGGGAAGCGAAAAACCCGGTGCGCGGCGGTTCGAAAGTTCGCCGGCCCCGAAGGCGAGCGAAGCCGCCAGCATGGAGATTACGAGAGCCCTCATAGCGAACACCCTAGCATGGCGGGCGCTCGCGGCACTCCTTGTGTGTGTGGGATTGGAGACCGACTACTTGTGAATGTCGGCCATGCGATAGACGAAGATGCGGTGTCCGCGAGTCTCGCCGGCGACTTCGGTGGTGACGATCGGCGTCCAGTCGCGGAATTGGAAGTCGTGGGAGACGACGCGGGCGCTCGGTTTGAGCTCCTTCTCGAGCTTGGGCTTGAGTTGCTCGTTCGACGAGCTCAGCAGGTAAACCGTCACGACGGTCGCCTCGCTCAAGTCCGCGTCGAGCAGGTGTTCTTGGATGACCTCGACGCGGTCTTGCAAGCCGAGCTCGGTGGCGCGGGCGCGCGTTTGCTCCACGAGCGTGGGATTGATTTCGATGCCAACCGCCCGCGCCTTGAAACCCTGGGCGGCGGCGAATAGGATGCGCCCGTCGCCCGAGCCCAAGTCGAAGACCACATCATTTTTGCCGACTTCGGCCAACTCGAGCATCCGCTGCACGACGCGTTCCGGAGTCGGAACAAACGGCGCCATGCTGCGGGCGTCGAAGATCTGATTTTGCTGCGCGTTTAGCGCGCCCGCCCCAAACGCAATTACGCCGGCTAAGACCACGGGGCCGATATGTTTCGAAAAGGAAGCGAATTGACAGGTCATTGCACCACCACCGACAGCGAGATTGTCGATTGAAAATACCTATCGTTAGGACGCGCCGCACCGGCGGGCCGTATACATCCGGAACCCCCACGGCATTGCACATGTCCGAAAACGCCCAAACATCGCAGTTCCCAGCGCTTGCGCACACTCTAACATGGCGCGTCAGACCTTGGTCCGGAACTTGTTGCCAAGCAAAGCCAGCTTTTCGTCGACCGACATGCCCTTGATCGCCTGCTCTTGCTGCTTCTGGCTCTCTCGGTCGGGCCCAAACGTCCGGCGCACGGGCTGTCGATCGCCGTGATCGCGATCGCGATCGCGGCCGCGGCGGTCAGGACGGCGATCGCCGGTCGTTTGACGAGCCGTCGGCGAAGTCCGTCTTTGCCGCGAGCTTTCCCGCGGCTCGCGGGTCGACAGCGACAGCCGCTCGCCCGCCGCGTCGTAGTGCGTGACGTAAACGGTCAGCTTGGAGCCGGTCTTGACGCTGGGTTTCGAATCCTCGACCAAATCGCCGGGAAGCTGCGATACGTGAACCAGTCCGTCCTGCTCGGCCCCGATGTCGACGAACACGCCGAACGACGTGACGTTGGTGACCACGCCCTCGACTTTCATGCCCGGGCGCGGCTCCTCGATCGGCTCGATATCCACGGTGGGTGTCGGCTCTTCGAATGCGCCGCGGGGGTTGCGTACCGCGGGCTGCAGCTCACGGATCACCGCCTCGAGCGCTGCTCGGGAGGCGCTCTCGTCCGCCAGTTCGTCCAGATTCACGCTCGCGAGCCGATCCGGATTCGCCAGCGCTTCAGCGGCGGAGACTCCCGCGGCGGCGAACAGCTTCTCCGCCGCGGGATACAGTTGCGGCGGCACGCCGGTCGCGTCCAACGGATTGTCGCTGTCAGGCACACGCAAGAAGCCCGCGGCTTGCTCCCAAACGGCCTTGCTGAGGCCGGGAGTTGATGCAAGAGCCTGTCGATTCGCGAAGGGACCTTTCTTTTCGTGGTGTTCGACGAGCCTCTTCGCGACGCGGTCGGTCATGCCGGGCGCGACTTCGAGCAGCTCCGCCGGGTCGCGATTCACGTCGACCCCGACGGCGCTGACGATCTCTTCGAGCGTCAAGCGCAAGCCGTCCCGCAGGGCCTTCTGGTCGACTTCATGATGGCCGGGACCGATGCCCAGCAGTCGCGGGTCGGTCTTGCTCATCTCGGCCAGCGGGTCCTGCAGCCGGCGGGCCAGGCAAGCCGCCGCGCGGACAGCGGGCTCGGCTTTGGGGAATTCGCCGCGCGCCGCCTTCGACGTCGCATAGATCCAACTTCCGGCTTCGTTGACGGTCGTCCAATTGACCTTGCGGCCGGCCCGCTTCACGGCGACGCGGATGAACCGCTCGACCTGCCTGACGCCCGGACCATTGCCGATCGCGATCAGGTCGGCGTTGTGCCGCCGAATCAACTCCGCCAGGTCGCCCTCGGGCGTTTCCACGCGCTCGAGCTTCTTGCGCTTCTTTGACCTGCCCGAGTGCTTTTGGGATTCCGCCTGCCGCTGGCGCGGCTGCGCGGCTGCGGTCTTCTCAGCCGCGGCGTCGGTCTCAGCGGGAGCGCTCGACTCTTGCGCCGCACCCGCCGAGGCCGGCGCGTCGCTGTCGGCCCCGACCGAGGATTCGGGCGCTCTCAGCGCTTCCGTGTCCGGGCGTTCGGTGACCGCGGCCTCGACGGTTTCCGCGGCCTGCTCCGACTCGGCGGCTTCCGTGCCGACGGCTTCTTGATCCTCAGGCTGGGAAGACGCGGGCTCGGAGGGGGGCTGCTCCTGTTCGGCCGCCTGGGCGGGCGCTTGCGCTTGCTCGGTGGAACCCGAAGCTTGCTCAGCCGCAACCGGAGCCTGTTCCGCCGCCGCAACAGCCTCTTCGGCTGGCTCCTCGACTTGTTCCGCCGGAGCCTCCGCCGGCGGCGCGACTTCGGGCGTAATCTCTTCCGCGGCGCCTTCGGCGGCCCCCGCCGCGTCGGACGACTTGGTCTCCTCGGCGGCGGGCCCTTCGGCGGCGGGAGTCTCCGCGCCTGCGGCCTCAGCCGTCTCGGACGCGAACTCGTCGCTCGCCGCTTCAGCGGCTGCAGTCGTCTCGTGGGCTTCGGACTGCGGAGACTCGGCCGGTTGGTCGTGCTGAGCGGCCTCTTGAGCGGCTGCTTCTTCCTCGGCTCTCTGCGCGGCTTGCTCGGCCGCCTCGCGGTCGCGCTTGTCCATGTGGACGATCGCGGCCTCGAGCAGCTTGCCGTCCGGGCCGACGACCGCGGCGCGCCAGCCCCCGGGACGGCCCGTTTCCAAGCCGATCACCGTGCGGGCGCCCGCCGGGGGCGTCATCAAAATCGTGCGCAGGTTCTCGCAGTAGAACTCGACCGCTTCGCGATCGCAGCGGTCCTCCATCTCCTGCCGCACATCTCCCTCGAGTTGGACCGCTAGGTACTGCTCGAACGCGGTGCGGGAAGCGGCCGACAGTTGCAGCGTGAAGCCCGACTCCGGCTGCTGCAGCAGCCGCCCCAACAAGTACTCGACGGCCTCGTTCGCAGGCATCTCCACGGCGTACCGCAGCCAGCCCTCGCGCGCGCCGCGACGCAACTGCATCACCTGCCGCCACGAAATCTTTGAAGCCTTGAAAGCCTTGCCGAAAAGTCCCGCCACGCGCTTGCGGGCGGCCTCGTCCTTGGCCGAAAGCTTGCGCCGCTGCGGAATCTCATGCACGACCACCGCCGCGTGGGCCTTGACCAATTGCCGCAGGTCGCGGCGGACCTCGCGATTCTCCGACAGCCAACGCGCCACGATATGACGCGCGCCCTCCAGCGCCGCCGACACATCGCCGACGCCGTTGCCCGACTGCACGTATTGCGCGGCTTCCGCCAGCGGATCCGACTCCGCCGGCTGTTGCGTCCACAGATACCTCGCCAGTCCGTCGAGCCCGTGCTCGACGGCGGTGTCCGCGGCTGAGCGGGCCTTAGGACGATACGGCGCGTAGATGTCGTCCAGCTCGCGCCGATCGAGGGCTTCCTCGATCTCTTGGCGCAACTCCGGCGTTAGACGATCCTGCTGATTCAGAGCAGTCAGAATCATCACGCGCCGATCCGACAAATCGACGAATTCTTGAAGACGTTCACGAACGCGGTGGATCTGGCGTTGATCCAAACCCGCGGCAACGTCCGGCTTATAGCGCGCGAGAAAAGCGGGAGAAGCGTTGGACTCCAGCTCCTTGACCAGCGTGAGCAGATCTTTGAGCGGAATGTTCGCTTCCTCGCCGACCCGTACGTAAGCCTGCGTTGGAAGACCGGTTAGGGCTTTCATAAGCGAGAACTAACATGAAGCCGAATTGGCTTCTCGTATCATAGGTACGTGCCCCGGAGCCGCGAAATACCCCCTGTCGCAAAGCTCCTTTTGGCTATTGTACTAGCCGCCGCCTCTCCCGCGTCGGGTCAAGTGATCGAGTTTTGGTCGAACGGCCTCCAGTACCAGGCGCTGACCCGCGGAGGGCTGACTGTGATGTACGCCCGCATGCCCCTCGCCGTGCGGGACTACGGCGTCATTCAGGTGGCCGCCAACAACGGCAGCGGTAAGGTTTGGAAGCTCACACCGCAGGATTTCGTCTTCGAGCCGGCGGGTGAGAAAGCGCCCATTCGGGCTTCGTCGGAGAACGAAGTCGTCTACGACCTGTTCCGAAATGCGGGCTATAGCGAGGTGATCAAGCTGCAAAGCACCTACGAGCGGGCGCTTTACGGCAACCAGCACATCCGCTCGAACAATGGCTACGAGCAGCGCCGTCTCTCCGCCATGGCGCTGGGCCCAAAGGGCATCAAGGCAGCCGCCGCAGCCTCGGCGATCGCCTTTGTGACCTGCCAGCTCTCCTCCGGCGATTCGACGGACGGCGCGATGTTCTTCCCGAACGACGGCAAGCCCCTGGGGGAAGGTCGTCTTGTGGCCGTGATTCAGGGGCAAGTCTTCGAGTTCCGTACAAACTGAGGCGCAGCCGCCTGAGCTACACTGTCCGAAACCTCAGGGGGTTCAGGCTGATGCAAAAGACTATCGCCCTTCGTTTAACGGCGGCGCTGCTGGCCGCCGGCGGCTTGTGGGTCGGCTGGACCCAGCAAGCTCCGCAGCCGCTCGAGATCGTCCAGGTCAAAGACGCCTTGCATGTGATCTACGGCTCGGGCGGCAACGTCGGCGTGCTGGCCACCAACGAGGGCGTCGTTCTGATCGACGACAAGTTCAATCGCAACGTCGACGAGATCCTCGAGAAGGTCAAGTCGATCACTTCGCAGCCGGTGCGCTACGTCTTCAACACGCACCACCACGGCGATCACACCGGCGGCAACGAGACGTTCATCAAGACCGCGCCGATCATTTCGCATGAGAACGCCCGCGCGAACATGATCCGCGGCAACCAGCCCGGCCCCGCCCAACTCACCTTCACCGAACAGCAGACGCTCAACCTCGGCGGGTACGAGATGCGCGCGCTCTACTACGGCCGCTCCCATACCGACGGAGACGCCGTCATGTACTTTCCGCGCTTGAGAACCGTTCACACCGGCGACATGTTCGTCCGCGGCGCGCCGTTCATCGACTACGCCTCAGGCGGCAGCGCCGTCGAGTGGGACGACACGCTGAACGAGGTGATGCAGCTCGAGTTCGACACCGTCATCCCCGGGCACGGCCAAGTCGGGACGCGCGAAGACTTGGCGCAGTGGAAGGCTGACTTCGACGTCTTTCGCGACCGTGTACGGGACTTGATCTCACAGGGCAAGAAGCCCGAGGAAGCGGCCGACCTGCTCGATTTGAGCGACCTGAAGGGCTGGTCGATCGGCGCGTTGCAAGCCCGCTCGATGGAAGGGCTTTTTCAGGAGCTGCGGTAGTCAGTCGATTTCGACCGCGCGCCGCTCGATGCCGCGCGCCTTGCCGGTCTTTTCGTCGACGTCGATCAACACCGTGTTCATCCGGACAGCGCCGCTGGCCGGCTCGAAGCGGTTGGGCATGCCGGTCAAGAAGCGCGCCAGCGAACCGCCGATGTCCATGCCGATCACGGAGTTGATCGGACCCGTCATGCCGGCGTCGGTCTGGTAGGCCGTTCCGCCGGAAAGGACGCGCTCGTCGGCCGTGGGCACATGGGTATGCGTGCCGACCATTGCCGTCACGCGGCCGTTCAAGTGCCAGCCCATCGCCTGCTTTTCGCTCGTGACCTCGGCGTGAAAGTCGACGAAGCGGACTTTGACGTCCGGATCGATCGAGTCCAGAATTTCGTCCGCCGTTCGAAAAGGACAGTTGATCGCGGGCAGGTAGGTTCGTCCTTGCAAGTTGATCACGGCGTACCGCACAGCTTCGCCGGTGCAACCCACGTAAACGCCGTTTCCGGGTGCTTCAGGGTAGTTCGCCGGCCGCAGCAGACGCGGCTCGCGTTCAAAGTAGTCGAAGATTTGCTTCTTGTCCCAGATGTGATTGCCCGACGTCAGCACGTGAACGCCCAGGTCGAGCAAGCTGTTGGCGATGTCGGGCGTCACGCCGAATCCCGCCGCTGAGTTCTCGCAGTTGAGCACCACCAACTGAGCTTCCTCTTTGGAGACGAGGTCGGGAAGCTGCTGCTGGACGATTCTGCGGCCCGGGCGGCCGACGACGTCTCCTACAAAGAGGATCTTCATGAGGGAAACTCTCAGGATAGCGGAGAGGGCGTCCCAGCCCACTTGGTTATAATCGGGGGCTCGCCTTCCCTCCCGTCATGCCTCCCTCCAAGAACGGTATTCGCGTCGTCCTCGCGGCGGGAGGGGTGGTGCGCCGGTCCACGCCCGAAGGAGTCAGGGTCGCCGTGATCCGCCGGACGCGCTACGGCGAGGAGTGGTCGCTGCCCAAAGGCAAGCTCGAGCCGGGCGAGACTTTCGAAGAGGCGGCAGTGCGCGAAGTGCGCGAGGAAACGGCCTGCGAGGCCGCGATCCGAGCCTTCGTGGGGGCGGTCGACTATCTGGCCAAGAAGAAGCCCAAAGTGTGCTTTTTCTATGACATGGAACTCGCCGCGGAGGGCGAGTTCCGGCCCGGCGACGAGGTCAAGCAACTTCTCTGGGTCGAGCCCGCCGAAGCCGTCGAGATGCTGACTTACGGCAGCGAAGTCCAGTTGATGCAGCGCTGGATCCGCCTCTCCTCCGAGCCGGCCGAATCAGCGCCCTGAGGCTCCCAAAGCGGCGGAAGCGCTTCACCGCACGGTTACCCAAATCGGCGAGCTCCAGGCGATCTGCTGATCGCGGTCCTTCTGCCTGACTCTGACGTAATAAAAACTCGCCTGCTCGGCGTCGGGCGTCTCGTTGTCGCGATAGACGAACGTCGCCGTCTTCGAATTCGGCTCCTGGCGGTAGATCATCTTGTTGTTCTTGACCACCTCGACCTCGCCCAGATCGTCCGTCCCTTCAATATGAATATGGAAGACCGGCGGCCCCGATACCGTAGCGTCGTCTCCCATTAAATATTGCTTCTGCCCCTCGACGAGCCGGAAGTCGACGATGATGTTGTCGGTCGCGCCGTAGGTGTGGCGCCGCCGGATCGCGTCGACCAGCGCCGTGCGGGAGTTCTCCTCGGCCAGGATCATCGAATAGGCCGTGTGAACGCCCAGATGGTCCGAGCTGGCCTGCACGCCAAGGCGATAGCCCTTCTCCCAGGCGACGTTGACATAGCCCTCGGGATGATAGCCGCCATACTGCTTGGCAGGATCGTCGGGCGGCGCGGCTCGCCAGCAGTCCGTGCATTCGTAGCTGGTGCGGTCCGCTTGATAAATCTCGACGACCGGTTCGACTTCGGGATCGTAGTCGGCCCAATCCGTGCCCATGCCCGTCCCCGTGGTATGCGGCATGGCGATGGCCTTGTACTTCCGCAAATAGGCGAAAAGCCGCTCCGGACCTTCGCGCGGATAAGCGAAATCTTTCTGGCCGGTGTTCCACTCGTAGTGCTGGTAGTCGAGCACCGGCGCGCCGCGATAAGGAAACACGATGTTGCGGTGACCGTTGGGGTAGGGCAGGGAGCGCTCGTACGCGACGAGCGGCACGAATGTATTGCCGACGCGGTAGATGTCGGTGTACTTCTGGCTGCGCCACCAGTCGTACTCGTCTTGAATGCCGAAGTTGTGCTCGGTGATGGCGATGAAATCGAGCGCTGCGGCGTCGATCGCGTAGCGGTAGGTGTCTTCGAGCGCGCCATCGTTATAGCCGTCCCACGAGATCTCGGTGTGGCGATGCATGTCGCCGCGGTGGATGTGATAACGCTTGCCGCCGAAGTCGTAGACATATTCGCGCGCCCGGGCGACATCCTTCGCCTCGTTGGGATGCACCGGCTCAGCGGCCGTCATCTCGCGGCGCGGCCGATTAGGCGGCTGCCGCGCCGGCTCCACCGGCGATGCGACGAAGTCGGCCAGCTCGAAACCCCTGCGCCGCACCGAGAATCGACGGAATCCGTCCGACGAAGACATCGCCCATCTCGTTGACGAAGTCGCGGAAGCTGCGGCGATCCGTGGGCCACGCCGCGACCAATTCGCCTGACGGCGCGCGCGCCGGGACGATGCGCATGTCCGTGCGTCCGGTCGAATACGGGATGAGCATCATGGGCGACCACTTGCCGCCCTCGTAGTAGCTGCCGTAGATCTCCCACAGCGCATGGTGCGACGGAGTGCGCCAGTAGACGTTGTGCTGCGCGGCACGGCGATGACGAAAGAAGCACCACATGCGCCCCGAGCCGTCGGCCGCCAGTTGCGGATATTCGTAAAAGTTGTTGGCGGGGCCCGGCGGCGGCAGCGCGTCTTGCAGGCGCTGGGCGGGTTGCTTGAGGCGTCCGTCGAGCACGGCGATGCGGATCTCGCGCGAGTTGTAGAGCCCCGTGGCGTTGGCGGTGATGTCGAACGGATAGCCCCAGTCCTTGCCCCAGTTCACGCCCGACTCGTGCCAGGCCATCCACAGCCGATCCTGCTTGTCGATCGCGAGTGTGATGTAGGCTTCGAAGTTCAGGCTTTCGAGCGCGAACAGGGGCGAACCGGTCGTCTCCTCGAGCTTCTGCACGTAGACGTTGTAGCCGCCCTTGCCGTAGCAGTCGTAGCCGACGTAGACCGTGTCCTTGGAGTCGATGGCGATCGAAGGCTCCCAGCAGTTGCCCTTATCGAGCGTGGCTGATCGTGCGTTCGTCGCTCCAGCCCTGCTCGGCATGGAAGGTCTTGTAGCGAATCTCGGCGCGATTGTTGCGAAAAGCCTGCCAGACCAGGTGCAACCCGCCGGTCGAATCGCGCAGGAGCTTGTGTTGCGTATCGGGCTGCGAAGCCGTGGTCAAGCGCTGGATGCGCGACCAGGTCTCGCCGTCGAAGCTGCGTCCGTACAGGTCCCAGTTGCCGTCGACCTGCTCCGACCAGACGACCCAAATCTTGCCTTCCGAGTCCTCGGCCACGGCGGTGCGATGAACGTCGCCGCCGGCGGGGCTCACAGGCGTAGGGCGCTTTCTTCGAGCCCGTTTCGACCTTCTCGGCGTAGACGCGGTCGGCGCCTCCCGCAAAGCCCGTCCAAGCGGTCCAAATCGAGCCGTCCGAGGCGACCGTCACGGAAGGGAAGTCGTTGTCGGTCAAGCGCTGATCGGCGGGACCGGGGTCGCCGCGGCCGGCGAGCATCGCCAGCGGCGTGTCTTCGACCTTGGCGCGGCCGCCGAGGAAGCTTACGTTTCTCGCCGCTGGAATGTCGCCCAGACTGAAGGAGAAGTCTCCCTGCGCGGTGCTGATCGCTACTTCGGTGGCCGCTGAGCCGTTGAGATAGAGATAGAACCGGGGCGTCAGGTACGTATCGGGCGGCAGGTCGACCAGGATGTCGACGTCGTGCGGGCGTCGATCGAGCGGGAATGCCGCGCGGGTCGAGAGCTCCCATTTGCGCGGCGGCCGGATCAGATCACCGGCGCCCATCTCATATCCGATGATCGCAGCGAGCTCGCCGTTGGTGACGCGCGCTTCGCCGTCCCACTTCACCTCGCTCTTGTCGCCGATTCCGAGCGTTACAAGCAGCGCCCTGTCCGCATGGACCGGAGGATTGACCAACGTCGACTGTGTGGTGGGCTGTGCGACGGCTAGGCCGGTAAGCAGGAGCAGGGAAATGGCAAAGCGCATTCCGCCCTAACTTACCATTCATCACTCACACACAGGAGGCAGCCTAATGTCGAGCGTCGTGTCGAGCGACATGAGCGCGGTCGGCCGCCTGAGGCTGCGCTTCACGGGTCGAGTGCTAGGTAAGAGTAGGGAAAACGCCCAAGTGCGACGCGGCCCGCGGGCCTGTTATTTTCTTGCTACGCCCGCCATGTCTCCCGCGCCCAAAACCTTCGCCGATTTGCTCGCTGACCACTCGTGTGACGTCCAGCGCATCGCCGAGCGCCTTCGCGACGTCGTCTTCGACGCCCTGCCGCAGGCGGCCGAAAGGGTCTACCCGGCTTGGGGCATGGCGCTCTACATCGACGACTGGTCGGTCTGCGCTATCGAGCCGCGTCGAGACCGCTGCCGTTTCGTGCTCACGCGCGGCGCCCACCTGCACGATCCCCAAGGCCTGCTTGACGGCTCGGGAGGACACGACCGCCACGTCGACTTGAACGACGTCGGCTCGATCCCCGCCGAAGCATTGCGCGATCTGATCCTGCAATGCCGGCTCGACTTTCAGAAATCCCAGCATGCCGCGCCCGCCGACGGGCACGACTCGATCAGCGGCGCCGCGGCTGCGGTTCAGGAGGCGGAGGCGGTTTTTCATTAACCAGCACGACTTCGAGCCTGTCGGTTCCCAAGTCGGCCTTGATGCCTCGCGTCAAGATCTGTTTCGCCGCCCCGTCGATATCCTCGTCCGCTTCGTAGCCCAGCCGCACAACTAATCCTTCGTCGCGAAAGCCGATCTCCGTCGACTTGAGCTGCGCCGACTCCGCCGGCCACAGCTCCTTGAGAGGACGCCGTAGGCGCGACAGCATCTCGTCGCGAATCACGTCCACATTTTGCGGCGGCGGGGGCGGCGCCTGCGACAGGATGCCCTGGCGCAAGGACGCCAACTCCTCCTCGTTCGCAACCCGCCGCACGCTGAGCCGCGCGTCGCGTCCCGTCCGCTGCATGATGAAGCGTTCGGCCTCCGCGCGGCGCTCGTCGTCGAACTCATTCGTCACCACGACGCGGACCGTGATCGGGTCGTTGAAGACGTTGGCGTCCTTGGTGATGATGTCTTCGTTGGAATCGGTGATCATGCTGATCGCGCGATTCACGGCATCGCGCGCGACAGCCTCGCGAGTCAACTGGCCCAACGCATCCCACAACGGCGGCAGGACCACGAGGACGCCGAGCGCGAGCATCGCCACTCGCCAATGCAGCTTGCCGATGTTCGCGAACGAGCGCGAGATCCCCGTCCTGCGCTCGAGGTAGTGGTAGATCGAATCTCGCGACGCCCGCTCGAGCAGCGGCTGCGCAATCGCCAGCCGCACGTCCGTGCCGTCCATCCGCAGCAGCAGGAACACCACGAAAGCGCTGGCGACGATCGCCGCCAGGTTGGTCAGAAACAACAGTCCGGCCCCAGTCACGATGTAGTCCTGCAAGCCCGAGCCTATGCCGAATCCGACCGTACATAACGGCGGCATCAAGGCCACCGCGATCGCCACGCCAGGGAGCGCGCCCACGCCTCCGCCTTCGCGGCTCTGGCTGCGGCTCACCAGCAGCGATCCGGCCAGCCCCGAGAATAGCGCCACGCCCAGGTCGAGTAGGTTTGGCTTCGTGCGGGCCAGGATCTCGTCCGTCGGCGCATCGAGCGGCAGCACCCACACGATCGCCGCCGCGAACAGGATCGAGGAGAACACGCTCAAGGCAAGCTGCAAAACGGACTTGATGCCCAAATACAGATCCGCGGCGGCGAAGGCCAGTCCGGCCGCAATGATCGGGCCCATCAGCGGCGAAACGAGCATGGCGCCGATCACCACCGCGGGCGAGTTGAGCACCAAACCGAACGTCGCGATGCCGGCTGAGAGCAGGAGCTCCAGCCAGTAGTTGACGTTCTGGATGTCGGCGCCGTCGAAGACCGTCAGATAGACCTTCGGCTTACTCTCCGGATCGATGCGCAGAAGCTTTTCGATCCGCGGGCGCAGCAGGAATCGGATGACCTTGTTCACGGGCGCGCCTCCGAAACAGACAGTATCTCGCAGGGGCTCCCGTTAGGCGCCGGCGTCGTCGTACAAACCCCAGCGCTCGATCAGCTCGGCGACCTTCCGCGGCAGCAACGACAGCGCACGCGCACGCGCCGCGGTCGACGACACCGCGGCGTAGTCGGCGGGCAGATCGAACGTCTGAATTCCTCCGCGACACTCGTTCGGCACGTCGTAACGCCCGCCGCGCGAGCCGACCAGCATCGAGAACTCCCTCAATTGCTCGGTGAAAGTCGGGCCTGCGCCGTAATCCCAGCGCACGATGCGGTCGGCAGCGTCACTGCCGCAGATCAGGAAAATCTCGACCGCGGGCCCGCAGAGCTCCCGAACCTCGCGCGCTATCTCGATGAACAGTCCGCCCTCCGCGACCGCCACGGCGCGATCGGGCCGCTCGGCTACCGCGGCTTCGAGCATGGCGACGCGCTGATCGAACGTCGCGCCCTCGAATGCCTTGTGCGGCAGCTTTTCAGGAAGCGTGAACGCCACTTGATCGAGGTCGGCGAAATCGGCGGCCTCGTCGGCGAGAGCCAGATGGGCCTTAGTCGGCGGATTGAACGCCGCCGGCAGAATGCCGAGACGTCCGGTTCGGAGCGGCGAACCGACGAGATAGCGAGCCACCGTATTCGATATTAATTAAAGGAGGGGCGCGCTATCGAAGCAGAGGGGCCAGCACCCGGTCCAACTCGGCCTCGGTCCAGTCGCTCAGGGCGACGCCCTTGTGCAGACGCCATGTCTCGACATGCTCGATGGTCTCGCCGGGGGCGACTTGCTCGACGGGCCCGAGCGTCTCGATCTCCAGGAACAGATCGTTCGTGAAAGTCTCGTATGAGGCGCCCATGTCGGGGTAGGAGTCCGATTCCGCCGTCGCCCTATAACGCTTGACGAACAGGTCGGACCCGAGCAGATAAGCGCCTCGGGTGTCGGCGTTGTAGAGGCCGATTTTCTCGGGATCCGCCATGGCCGGGATATTTTGCAACACCACGTACTTCTCGAAGAGCTTCCAGCGCGGGTCGCTCAAGTTCGTGAAGCGCCACATGACCAGCGGGTTCGACGGCAGCAGGTGTTCGGGATGCGTACCGCGCGGCGGGAAGGTCGAGATGCCCGAGCCGCCCGGCGCCATCATCGTCAACGCCCAGGCGGCGAATTCGAGGGGCCACGCCGACTCGTTGGTGAGTCGATGGGTCAAGGTGACCTCGCCGTCGTCGCTCATGCGAACCTCGATCGCCTTGCGGATGCCGACCGAGTCGGCCGGCGCCGCTCCACGCACCCAGTCCGAGCCGGTTTCCACAGCCACCGGCTCGTTATCGGCGGAGTAGGTATACGACGGCTCTTCCGGGCCGACCCAGATCCTGTGCCCGCCGTAGAGGTTCCAGTCCTGGCCGCCGGTGAAGCGCTCTTCCTCGGCGTCGCTCATCTCCTTGAGCATGTTCTGACCGCCGACGAAGCCAAAGCGGATTACGCGCGGACCGACATCAGCTACATAAATCAGCTCGATTTGGCCGTTCGAGACGCGATAACAATCGTGGAAATTCTTGTAGGAAGTCTTTTCGACAATCACAGCAGCCTTCAAGCAGGCGCAGAGCGCGAGGGCGGATAACAGCAAGCGCGGGGTCATCGGCCGAGGGGGAGGCGCCGCAAACGTCAGTACGTAGCGCGGCCGCCCGAAACATCGTAACACTGGCCGGTTACGAACGAGCAATCGGGGCTCGCCAGGAAGTGCACGACCGCGGCGACCTCTTCCACCGTCCCCGTTCGTCCGCGGGGAATACGAGACGTCATGTACTCGACCTGCTCTTTGGTGAGCTGCTCGAGAATCGGCGTGCGGATCACGGTAGGGCTGACGGCGTTGACGCAGATGTTCTTCGTGGCGGTTTCCTTCGCGATCGACTTGCTCATCGCGATCACACCGGCCTTCGACGCCGAGTAGGCGGTCATGTTCGGATTGCCTTCCTTGCCCGCCAGGGAGGCGATGTTGACCACGCGCCCGTAGTCGCGCGCGAGCATGTGCGGCAGCGCCGCGCGGCAGAAGTGGAAGACGCCAGTCAGATTGACGTCGATCACGCTTTGCCAGTCCGCGTCGCCCTGTTCCCAAACCGGCAGCGCCTTGCCCGCGATGCCGGCGTTGTTCACGAGCACATCGATGCGGCCCGTGCGCTCCGCAACGGTCTTTACGGCCTGTTCGACCGAGGCGTTGTCGGCGACGTTCACCTGGACGGCGAAGGCTTGCAGCTTCTCGTCCGTCAGCTTGGTCGCCGCGGCTTCGGCGGCCGCGGCGTCGAGGTCGGCCACGGCGACGACGGCGCCCGCACGCGCCAGACGCCGTGCGATGCCGAATCCGATGCCTTGCGCCGCTCCGGTGACAATGGCGGTTTGACCGCTGAGGTCGAAGAATTGATCAGACATTGCTTTCCAGTCGTTCGGTCGTCAAAACAGCGCGAGCCGAGACGCGGTGCGCGCTCGGCTCGCTTTTTTGCATCGGCCGCGGGCGCCGCCCCGAATCAGGCCTTGCCCTTGTCCGCTTCGAGCGCTTGCTCGATGGCTTCGATCTCGGAGACGGCCTCGTCCGCGCCGGCGTCCTCAGCCGCTTCCTCGTCCGACTCGGACTCGGCTTTGGCCTGAGCCGCCGCCTGCGCTTCGGCTTCGGCGATGGCGGCTTCGGTCGCGGCCTGCTTGGCCGCTTCGCGCTCTTCCCCGAACAACTCGTCCTCGCGACCCTCGGCGCGAACTTCGACCTTTACCGTGACGCTGATGTCCTTGTAAAGGTGAACCCGGACGTCGTAGTCGCCGGTTTCCTTCAGGGGGCTGCCGAGGATGACCTGGTGACGGTCGATTTGATGGCCTTGCTCGTTGATCAGGTTGGCGATGTCGCGCGTGGTGATCGAGCCGAACAGCGTGCCGCTCTCGCCGGCGCGAGCGACCGCGCGGACCGTCACGCCCTTGAGCGTATCGGCCTGTTGCGAGGCGTCCCCGACCAGCCGCTGCGACTCGCGTGAAGCGGCGGAGCGCATCTCGTCGAGCTGTTTCTTGTTCGCAGCGGTCGCCGGCATTGCCAGGCGCTGCGGATACAGGAAGTTGCGGGCGTAACCGGGAGCGACTTTGACGAGCTCGCCGCGGTCGCCCAGCTTACGAACGTCTTTTTTGAGAATGACTTCTTCCAGCATGGCGGTGTCTCCTCCGGGGCCTTGCCTTAGCCTTCGCCCGCGAACGGCAGCAAGGCGATGTTGCGGGCGCGTTTGACGGCGCGCTTGAGCATCCGCTGGTGGTGAGCGCTCAAACCGGTGTGGCGCCGCGGCAAAATCTTGCCGCCGTCGCCTAAGAACTGCCGTAGCGTGTCGACATCCTTGTAGTTGATGTCGTCGATCTTGTTGACGCTGAAATAGTCGACCTTCTTACGACGGAAGAAGCGCCGGCCGCCGCCGCCGCCCCCGCCGCGACGATCTCGTGAATCGCGTGAATCACGGGAGTCGCGGTCACGGGAATCGCGATCTCCACGCCCGCCGCCGCGACCTTCCTCTCTTACGTCCTTATCGTTGTCTGCCATGATGAAATCCTCGTCTCGTTCGTCGATTTAAGGCCAGGAGCTACTCTTCCTCGTCCTCGCTTCCGGATCGTTTGGGCGCTCCAGGGGAGGGCGAACCGGGCGACTCCGCTTTCGAGGGCGCCGGTTTCGAGGGCGCCGCCGCCGCGGGCTTGCGGGCCGTTCGTTTCTCGCGGGCCGCTTTGGCCTTCTCGATGCGCTTCAACTCCTCGTCGATGCGCACCGTGAGGAATTTGATCACGGGGTCGGCGACGCGCAGTCGCCGTTCGATTTCCTTCGGCAGGTCGAGGTTTTCCTCGAGCGAATACTGGATCAAGACGTAAGAGCCGTCAGCGTATTTCTGAACGCGATAAGCGAGGCGCTTCTTGCCCCACTTCTCCAGCTTGTCGATCTTGCCGCCGCCCTCCTCGATTGCAGTCTGTACCGCCGTGACCTGAGTGTCGATGTCTTCTTCGGTCATGTCCGGCTTACAGATGAATATGAGCTCGTAGATTCTCATGCTTCCTCTTGGTTCGTTCCTCCGGCGCGACGGTTCTCTGCCGCCATGGCTTTCTCAGCGCCGTCGGAAAGTAGGATTCGAACGACTTCCGCCGCCCGATCCAAAATCCCGTCCAACTCGTCCAACTCTTCCCGCGGGAGGGGCCGAAGCACATACTTCGCACCGTCTCCGTACGGACGCCCGGGATGGATGCCGAGCCGCAAACGTGCGAACTCGCTCGTCCCGAGCGAGCTGACGATCGACTTCATGCCGTTGTGACTGCCCGGCGATCCTTTTTGCCGCAAGCGAATGGCGCTCCACGGCAGATCCAGATCGTCGTAAATCACCAGCAAATCCGCCGGCGTCAGCTCATACTTGCGAAGCAGAACCTTGATCGGGCCGCCGCTGAGGTTCATATACGACAGCGGCTTGGCGAGCAAAATCTCTTGCCCCGCGATTTTTCCGGGACCCGCTAACGCGTTCCCTTCTTTCCTCGTGACCCGGATTCCCGCGTCGGCCGCCAAGCGGTCGATCGTAAGAAATCCCAGGTTGTGCGGCGTAAGCTCGTATTCGAGCCCGGGATTGCCAAGGCCTACGATCAGTCGCATGGCTTGTCTCCCGCGGCGGACCGGCTACGGCTCGACGACCGCTATTCCTCCTTCCCGCCCTCCTCGGCGGCTCCTTCACCCTCGGCGCCCTCGACGGCCGCCTCTTCATCATCCCCATCCGCCATGCCCTCTTCGGTGGCGGCCTTGCCGATGATGCGCAAGATCGTGGTTTCGGGCTTCGCGATGACTTCGTACTTGTCGCCCAGGGGCAGGTCGCGCACCCGAACGGATTCGCCCGCACGCAGCTCCGTTACGTCGATCTCGATGTTCTCCGGAGCGTCCTCGGGCAGGCAGAGCAGTGTGATCTCGCGCAAGATCACGTCCTCGAGGCCGCCTTCCGTTTTCACGCCGTACGCCACGCCCTTCGTCACCAGAGGCACGCTCATCTTGGCTTTGGCGTTCAGGTCGATGCGCTTCATGTCGACATGCAACAGCTTGCCGGTCACCGGATCGGACTGCCAATCGGCGGCCATGGCCGCTCCCGTGGCGCCGCCCCTGAGGTCCAACACGCGGTTGCGGTCGGTGCGCGAGGTAAGGATGCGGACCATCGCCTTGGAATCGAGAGCCAGCGACGCCGGCTCTTGGTCAAGCCCGTAAAGGGTCGCCGGCACTTGGCCGGACGCGCGCAGCCGCCGAGCGGCGTTCTTGCCGCGCTCTTCGCGAGCGCTCACTTCGAGTTCGATATGCTTCTGCATCTCGTCACCTTCAGGCGCAGGTCGGCGCGGCGCGCCGGCTCCGCGCGCTTTCAACTCAATCGAATAACTGGCTGATCGACGTTTCGTCGTAGATTGACGCGATCGCTCGCGCCAACAGCCTGGCCACGGTCAACTGCCGAATCTTTTTCGACTGTCTCGCGTCCGGCCGCAGCGGAATCGAATCCGTCACCAACAGTTCCGTCAGAACGGATTTTTCGATCCGCTCGACGGCATTGCCCGACAGCACGGGATGCGTGCAGCAAGCCCTGACCGAGATCGCCCCTTGATCGATCAACGCCGCGGCCGCCTTGCAGAGCGTGCCCGCGGTGTCGGCCAAATCGTCGACGATCAAACAGTTACGTCCGGAGACTTCGCCGATGACGTTCATCACGTCAGCGTCGTTCATGCGCTCGCGCCGCTTGTCGATGATGGCCAGCGGCGCCTTGAGGCGCTTCGCGAACCCGCGCGCGCGCTCGACGCCGCCAGCGTCCGGAGACACGATCGTCAAACGGTCGTCGAGATGCTGCGTCCGGCATTCCTCGACCATCACGGGCATCCCGTAAAGATGGTCGACCGGAATGTTGAAAAAACCTTGTATCTGCGCGGCGTGCAGGTCCAGCGTCAGCGCGCGGTCGGCGCCCGCCGTTTCCAGCAGGCTCGCGACGAGCTTCGCCGAAATCGGCACGCGCGGGCGGTCCTTACGGTCTTGCCGCGAGTAGCCGTAATAAGGCAGCACCGCAGTGATCCGCTTCGCGGAGGCGCGGCGCAGCGCGTCCATCATCAGCAGCAGCTCGACCAAATTGCTGTCGACCGGCGTACACGTCGGCTGAACGACAAAAACGTCCATTCCACGGACGTTTTCGAGAAGCTGCAGGTAGATTTCGCCGTCGGCGAACGATTTTACCGACGACTCGGCGACGGTGACGCCCAATTCGTCGCAGATGGCGGCGGACAGAGCCGGGTTCGCGCTGCCCGAGAAAACGCGTAGGCGGGCGCGGTCCCTCTCAGGGACGGGCATCACCGCCGGAGCCATTACTGCTTCACTCGCGCTCAATTCGCCATCCTGCTCGGCTGCGACGCCGGCTTACAGTCGAAACGACAAACGCCTTGCCGTCAAACTTCCCAATCCTGTCGCGCGCGACCAACGCCGCCCGCCGATTCTCAAACAACCCAAAAAGCGTCGAACCGCTGCCAGACATCAGCGCCTCTCGAGCTCCGAATTGTAGGAGGTGCTCTTTCAGTTCGGCGAGTTCAGGAAGTCGACGGAAGATGACGCTTTCGAAGTCGTTCTCCAGAACCTCGGCGCGGCTTTGCGCCGCGCTGTCTCCGGGCGCACCGAGCCCGGTGATAGACATTGATAGGATAGGACCTTTGCGAACGGGTGTCAAACCGCGTTCGGCGGCTGACGCTGCCTCGCATCGAGCCTCAGCCAAGGCGCGATAGGCCTCCGGAGTCGCGACGCCGCGCCCCGGCGCGAGCAGCAAAATCCAGCTTCGCGGACCTTCCGGCAGGGGATACACCTCCTCGCCGCGGCCGACCCCCAAAGCTTTGCCCCCGAGCAGAAAAAAGGGCACGTCGCTGCCCAATCCGGCGGCGATTTCGAACAGGTCGCGGGATGCGCTCGGCGCCGCCAACAAGCGGTTGAGCCCTGCCAGAATCGCAGCCGCGTCGCTCGACCCGCCGCCGAGCCCCGCGCCGGTCGGAATTCGCTTGGTCAACGAAATCTCGACCCTGCCGGTCGTCGCGGTCCTCTCCAGCAGCCGCAGGGCGGCTTTGACCACGAGGTTTTCGCTCGATTCCAAGGCCGCGACGTTGCAACGCAGCTCCACAGCCGTCTTTTCGGCCGGCCGGAATGCGATCTCGATGCGGTCATAGAGCCCGACCGTTTGATAGATCGTCCGCAACTCGTGGAACCCGTCGGGGCGGCGGTCCAAGACCCGCAGCCCGAGGTTCACCTTGGCATAGGCTCGGCCGCTGATCCTGTTCATTTCCGCCGACCTCAGCCCGAGTTTACTTGTCGTAGGTCAGCAGCGATTGGACCGGATAGCCGTTGAGCTTCTTGCGGCCCGCGAGAAAGGTCAGCTCCACCACGAAGCCGAGCCCGTGCACCTTGCCGCCGAGCATCTCCACCAGCTCGCACGTCGCCTTCGCGGTGCCGCCGGTGGCGAGCAAGTCGTCCACGATCAACACTTTCTGCCCCGGCAGCACAGCGTCGCTGTGGATCTCGAGCGTGTCGTGACCGTATTCGAGCTCGTAGCTCACGCTGCTGGTCGCGGCCGGCAGCTTGCCGGGCTTGCGCACCGGCACGAAGCCCGAGCCAAGCTTGTCCGCCAAGACCGGTCCAAAGATGAACCCGCGAGCCTCGATGCCCAGCACGACATCCGGCGGGTCGTCGCGAAAGCGCTCGACAAAGCCCTCGCTCAACTCTCGAAACCCATTCGGGTCCTTGAGCAGCGTCGTGATGTCATAGAACAAGATGCCCGGCTTGGGGAAGTCCGGGACTTCACGAATGAGTTTCTTGAGATGTTCCATAGCCTTGCGGACCCGAAGGCCGATTTAGCGGGTGGGCCGCACCTCGAATCCGGAACCGGCCGTCAACCCGTCCACTACACTTTCCTCCACTTGGTCCACCCGCGACAACGAGGGGCCTCTACGGAGCCGGGCGCCGAACTCCTCGAGTTGCTCCTGCGCCGCCTGCGCCAGCGTCTCCACCCGCCCGTCGCTGAGGTTGCGGACCCAGCCCGACACGCCCAGATCCTCCGCGGCGCGAACGACGAACGCGCGGAATCCCACCGCTTGAACTCTTCCCGAAATGAGGAAACGGCGGGCGGCCGACTGGGTCTTTTTTTCCAAATCAACCTCGACGTTCGGGAAAATTTACACGAGGCGGCAATTTCTGCTTGGTCCGGACCTTCGCTTTCCTCGGCCTTACTCCCGGATTTTCAAGCGTTTAGGGTTATGGACTCTCATATGCTACTCGGTCGCGCGTGGATCCGGTCTGGTCATCAATTGCTGTTGGGAGCGCGATCACCGCTTCGCTCGCTCTGGCCTTAGTGCTGGAATGGGCCGCGTTGACGTTGCTTCTTCGGGCGGCAGCCCGCGGCAGTAGGCGATCAGAAAGCTAAGTCTCCTATTAGGAGACCGGCTCCTCCTGCGACTAGAGCCCCGCGGCACGACTCCGATGGCCCATCGGAACGCCTCCCCCCGCGGGGCTCTATTTTTTTCCAATGAGATGAACCGGCGGCCGCGTGTCGACTAGCTGCGGCGCGAGCGCTTGCGCGGGTTGTGCACTCTCGTCTCGCGCTGCTTATTCGCCCCGCGTTTCGGCTTCGTGATCCGGAACGTGCCGCTGCCGAGATACTCGGCGCGATAGAGATTCTCTTTTTGTTTGGGTTCGGTTTGTTTGGGTTCGGTGCTTTCAGCCATGTTGTTGTTTGCTTTCGCTATTGTATCCGAATGACGGCTGGCCCAAGCTCCCCGCCGCCGGCCTCCGCCCGCTTGATCTGACACGATGCTGCGAACCGTCCGCGCGACTCGTTACGTAACGCCGCTTCGCGAGGGCGGCTCCCTGCCCGCCATCGTCGAGGCGGACGACCTCGGTCTTTATGTCCTCAAATTTCGCGGCGCGGGGCAGGGTCCCGCGGCGCTCGCCGCCGAGCTCATGGCCGGCGAGCTTGGCCGAGCGGTGGGTCTCGCCGTTCCCGAGATCGTCTTCATGCAAGTCGACTCCGCGCTTGGGCGTAATGAGCCGGACGAGGAGATCCGCTGCCTTCTCGGCGCCAGCGTCGGGATGAACCTCGCGATCGACTACCTGCCCGGCTCGGTCATGTTCGACCCCGCCGCCGGCGATGCGGTCGACGGGGAACTCGCGTCGCGCGCCGTCTGGTTCGACGCATTCGTCACCAATATCGACCGCACGGCTCAGAACCCCAATCTGCTCTATTGGCATCAGTCGCTGTATTTCATCGATCACGGCGCCGCCCTCTACTTTCACCACAATTGGGGTGAGGCCGACACCGCGGCGACGCCGTTCCCGCAGATTCGGCAACACGTGCTGCTGCCTTGGGCCTCTGACATTGAAGCGGCCGGCGCGGAGCTCGGTCCGAAGCTCACGCAAGACGTGATCGCTGAGACCGTCTCGGCGACGCCGCCCGATTGGTTCCCGACGATCCCGGGCGCCGACAGCGCGGAAGGAAAGCGCGCCGCCTACATCGATTACTTCATGCGCCGCCTTGAAGCGGCGCCGGCGTTCGCCAAGGAGGCGATGCGTGCCCGCGCGGAGCTCGTTTGACTACGCAGTGATTCGCGTCGTGCCGCGCGTCGAACGTGAGGAATTCCTCAACGTGGGAGTGTTGTTGTTCTGCCTCGAGCGGAAATTTCTCGAGGCTCGCGTGCGAGTGGACGAGAGTCGCTTGACCGTGCTGTGGCCCGACGTGGACATGGACGCGGTGCGCCGCCATCTGGAAGCGATCCCGTCGATCTGCCGCGCCGCTCCCGACGCCGGCCCCATCGCGAGGTTGTCGCAACGGGAAAGATTCCACTGGCTTACCGCGCCGCGCAGCACGATGATTCAGATGTCGCCGGTTCACAGCGGCATGTGCGAGGCGCCTGACGAAGCGCTCGGGCGGCTGTTCCAACAGCTTGTGACGCAACGCGATCAGGTATAGGCGAGCGGTGGATTCGACGGCGACAGCGAAACGTCCTGCCTCGATCACGGCGATCGGTCGGCTGTTTGTCGTGCTAGGCGTTGTCGGGGGCGGCGCAGCGCTTTGGCAGGCTCTGGCGGACTCCTCCGTCAGCTTCGACGCCGATTTTGTTGTCGTCTTGGTTTCCCGGCTGCTCGCTGTTGTCTGCGGAGCTTTCGTCCTCGAGGGGCGCCGCTGGGCGCGCTGGGCGATGATCTGCTGGATGGCGTATCACGTCGTCATCGGGGGCCTGCACAACGCCTTGCAACTCGTCGTGCACGGCGGGCTGTTGATTGTGTTGGCTTACGTGCTGTTCCGGCCGCCGGCGGGCGCCTGGTTCGCGCGCAAACGCTCGCTTGCTTAGAGGTTCTCGTCGAGAAACCGCTCGATCTGCTTGAAAACGTGCAGCCGATATCGCGGGTCGGAGATGCCGTGCGTCTGGCCTGGGTAGATGCGCAGGTCGTATGACTTGCCCGCCTTGATGAGTGCGTCGATCATCTGCTCGGTGTTCTGGAAGTGAACGTTGTCGTCGGCCGTGCCGTGGATCAGCATCAGCCGTCCGCTCAAATTCCCCGCCGCCTTGACGCAAGAAGCCGTTGCGTAGGCGTCTTTTTCGTCGTCGGGAAGCCCCATGTAGCGCTCCGTGTAGATCGAGTCGTACAGATGCCAGTCGGTCACCGGAGCCGCCGCGACGCCGACCTTGAAGCGATCGCTGTGGGTGAGCGCGACGCACGTCGCCATGCCGCCGCCCGACCAGCCCCACACTCCGATGCGCCGCGGGTCGATGAAGGCGTTGGAGTCGACCAGCGAGTCAATCGCGGTGAGCTGGTCCTTGAGAGCCGTCGGACCGTAGGCGCGCAGCAGCGCCGCCTCGTATTTGTGACCGAGCAGTGAGGAGGCGCGGTCGTCGATCTGCGCGACGACGTAGCCTTTGCGCGCCAGGTATTGGTGGAACAAGTAGCGTCCGCGGCTCCCCCACTGGTCGCTGATCGTCGGCGCATGCGGCCCGCCGTATACATAAACGAGCAGCGGTAACTTCTTGCCCGGCTCGATCTTCGGCGGCGTCAGCAGCAAGATGCGAATCACGGCGCCGTCGGCGGTCTCGATCGTCGAAAGCCGCGGCTCGATTGGCTCGTATTCGTCAAGGTTCGGCGCTTCGTAAATCGACGCGCCATCGCTGTCAGCGAGTCTGCGGACGGCAAATCCGCCGGGACGCGTCAGCGACGAATGCCGGTCGGCGTAAGCGGTCGCTTGGTCGTTCATCGTGATCGTGTGTGAGCCGTGTCCTGTCGCCTGCTTGCCGAGGTCCGAACCGTCGAGCTTGACCGCGTAGAGATCTTCGCCGATCGGGTTGTCGCGGTCGGCCGAATAGTAGACGATGCCCGCCTCCCGGTTGACGCCCTCGATACGGTTGACTTCCCACTCGCCCGACGTGAGCGTTTTTTTGAGCTTGCCGTCGTAGTCGAACAGTTCGATGTGCCGCAGCCCGCTGCGCTCCGACGTCCACAGGAAGCCCTTGTCAGGCCCGAGAAATCGCAGGTCGTCGGTGACGTTGATCCAATCCGGGCTACGCTCGACGTGCAGCGTGCGCGCGCGGCCGGTTGCGTCAGCCAATTCGAGCTTGAGCTGGGTCTGCGCCCGGTTGAGCGTCTGAACGACGATGCGGCCCGCGTCCATCCAGTCGAAGCGCGGGATGTATTCCGCCGCGACCGACAACCACACGACATCCTCAGGTCCGCGGCCCGATTTCGCATCGACGACGCCGACGCGCACGCGGGGGTTCGGGTCGCCCGCCTTGGGATAGCGCTGCAGGTCGACGCTGGGTTGTATCGCCGTTAGCGTCGGAATCGGGTACGTCGGCACGCGCGACTCGTCCATCTCGAGGAACGCGATGCGGCTGCTGTCGGGCGACCACGCATAGGCGTAGCGCACCGCGAGCTCTTCGGGGTAGATCCAATCGAGGTCGCCGTGCAGCAGGTCCTTGCTCCCGCCGGTCGTGAGCCGTCGCGGGTCGCCGCCGGACTCCGGGACGATCCACAAGTCGTGTTCGAAGACATAGGAGACCCAGCGGCCGTCGGGCGAGAATTTCGGATACTGGACTCCAACTTGATTCGGCGTCAGCAAGCGAGCGTTTTCGGCGGCGACATCATACAGGTAAAGACTGCCGGCGCTGGTGAACAGCAGGAAGGTCGAGTCGGGCGACCACAGGTAGCTGGCGACGGCGTAGCGGCGGCGGCGCTCGCGTTCCCGCTCGTCGTTCGTCGCCGCTTCGAGCGACGGCGCCATGCGCGAGAGCTGCTCACCGCTGACGAGGATGCGCTTGTCGCCTGATTCGACGTCATACGCCCACAGGTTGCGGGCGCCGGTCTCGGCGTCTTCCAAGATGTAGGTGAGCTGCTTGCCGTCGCTGCGCCAGCGCAGGTCTTCGGGAGCGGGTCCGGTCAGCCCATGTTCGGAGAAGATCGCCTCGAGCGTCAGCTCCCTTGGCGCGGCCAGGGCGGCCGCAGCGACCATCCCTAGGACCAAAGGAAAGATCAAGCGCAGCGAACGCATAGGTCCATCGTAGTCGTCCGCGGGCGGGCCGCTCGCCTGCTATCGCAGCGGCGCGCCTTTCAAATAGTGAATCAGGGTCTGCTTGGCCTGCTCGGGACGGTCGAGGCGAAGCATCTCATAGGCGGCCATGACCTTAGCCAGCGGGAACTCGCGACTCGCCTGCATCAGGTGTTCCAGCGCCGCCGTAGTGTCGTTCGGAGTCGTCGAGTCAAACAAGATCAAGCCCGCGACATAGTGCGCTCTAGACGAGCTCGGCGTTTGCTTGATCGCTCGATTGACGGCGTTCAGCGCGTCCGTCCCATCGCCTTGGGCGTACAGCGTCAGAGCCAGGTTCAGCAGCGCCGGGTTGAACGAGGGATCGACGGCGATGGCCGCCTTGAAATGTTGCATGGCGTCGTCGAGACGCTCGACCGACAGGTAGAGATATCCCAGGTTGTTGTGCGCTTCGACGAAGTTGGGATGCACTCGAATCGCTTTCTTGAGTTTCCGGATCGCTTGATTCGTATGGCCTTGCCGGTAGGCGTCCCAGCCTTTTTCGAAAAGCTCGATGGCTTTGGGCGGCGGTGCGTTTCGGAGCCGCGCAAGCGAGACCGTATGATCCTTTTCGGAGAGCGGTGCTCTTCGTTTCAGCCGGAGCTTCTCGGCCGATCACCACCGCGTCCGGCGAGATCTCAGCCACCGCAGGGGAGCCGGCTTGAAGCGGAACTAATGAGCCCACCGCCGCCACAGCGCTGGAGAGCAGCCAGGCAGTTCGGGTAAACGTAAGCGGTGGCCATCGATTCGCCATGAGAGTCCTCCGTCTTCCAGTAAGAGAGTCGGAGGAGCCGAACTGATACGTCGGCTCGCGGAATTCCGCCAAGATTATGAGCGCGAGGACGCTCGAACTAACGCCGCGGAGACAAACCGCCGCATTCATGGCGCCCCGAACAATGCAGCAGGATTGCGGCGCGAAGCGACATGGATCTCGCCCTCGCTAAAGCCTCGCGCCAGCATCGCCGCGATCAGCTCGCGCAAGCCCTCGACCGGCGGCGTCAGATCCACCCGGCCCAGGTCGGTCGCGAGGACGGTCGATTCGACGCCGACCGCGCGCATCTGCTCGGCGATCTCATCGAACGTTCCTTGCGGCCGCGGATAGCAGCGCTCCAGCAGGGCGCCTTCGTCGCGCAGCGCTTTCTGCAGGTCGATTGAATAGTGCAGGAAGAAAATTTCGGGGTGATTGACGAGGATGCGCCGCACGCCCGCCCTCCGCGCCGCCTGAACAACAGCCAGGACTTCATGCGCGCCGACGTGTCCGGTCGCGAGCACCGCGTCGGCCGCGGCGATACGCTCGAAGATCGCAAGCACGTCGGGCAAGACGGCGCCGGCGTCGTCGGTCACCCGCAGGCCGCCGCCGGCGCCCGCACCGTCCTTGGTGGGCAGCCAGATGACGCGCCCGCCGGCCGCAAGGGTCTGTTCGACCAGCGCCGAGTCCAGCCCTCCGGCGGAACGATTGAGCGTAACCCCGCCGAACGCCGCGAGCCCCGGCTGCGACGCTCGCGCCGCCTCAGCCAGCGTGACGGTCGGTTCGTCGTGATTCTTGAGGACGACTCCCGCCATGCCCGCCGCCGCCGCGAGCGCCGCGTACTCTTCCGCCGTGTGGTGACGCGGGCGGTTGTCGGGCGCCGTGTGCACGTGCGTGTCCCAAGCGCCGGTTAGGTCGATCATGACCGCTCCTCGACGAGTCGCACGAGCGCATCGGCCACGCCGGCAGTCGTTCCATCGCCGCCCAGGTCGGGCGTCAGCCCCCGGCCCGCCGCAAGAAAGTCCGCGACCGCCTGTCGCACCCGCTCCCCCGCCGCGTCCTCGCCGACATGGTCGAGCAGCATTGCGCCCGACAGAATCAGCGCTAATGGGTTCGCCCTGTTGCGGCCCGCGATATCGGGAGCCGCCCCGTGGCAGGCTTCGAACAAAGCGATCTCGTCGCCGTAGTTCGCGCCGGGCCCCAGGCCCAGCCCGCCGACGATCGCCGCCGCCAGGTCCGAGAGAATATCGCCGTACTGGTTCGGCGCCACGATCACATCGAATGAGTCGGGCGACGTGACCAGTTGCGCCGCCGCGGCGTCGATCATGCGATCGTCGCTTGCGATATCCGGATAGTCCGCCGCCGCCTCATGGAACGTGCGCAGAAACAAGCCGTCGGTCTTGTCGAGCACGTTCGCCTTGTGCACGGCCGTCACGCGCTTGCGCCCGAGCTTGTGCGCCAGCTCGAAACCGAATCGCGCGATGCGCTCGCTCGCCGCGCGGGTCGTCAGCAAGGTCGCCTCGGCGGTCTGCTCGTCGACCATGCGTTCGCGCCCGATGTAGATGCCTTCGGACACTTCCCGCACGACGATCAAGTCAACGTTGACTCCGCGGAACCGGCTCGGCACGCCCGGAAACAAGCGGCACGGCCGCACGTTAGCGTAAGCGTCACAGACCCCGCGCAGCCCGGCGTTGGGCGTCGCGAACACGCGCCCGTCGGGCAGTTCGAGCGGCGGGGAACCTCTCTCGACGATGAGCGGGCCCTTGAGCCCCAAGCGATTGCGCCGCAAGCTCTCGACCGTCGAGGCCGGCAGGGGCGAGCCTTCGGCGGTCTGCGCCGCGGCGCCAGCAGCACGCCGTTCCCACTCGATGTCGACGCCGGTCGACGCGAGCACGCGCACCGTCGCCTCGACGATCTCCGGCCCGATCCCGTCCCCCGGAATCAGCGTCGCGCGATAGCTCATCGATGCTGCCGTCGCCTCCGCAGCAGAGTCTGACCGAGCAGCGACCACGCGATCAGCAGCAGCAGCACGATCGCGATCGGCCGCGTGACGAACGGGACGAGGCTGCCCTGATGGGCCGTCAACGCAAGTCGAATGTTCTCGTCCGCCATAGGCCCCAGAATAATGCCGATGACGAGCGGCGCAATCGGATAGCCCGTCTCTTCCAAGAAGAACGCCACGACGCCGAACCCGAGCATGTAATAGACGTTGAACATCGAGTTGTCGAGCGCGTACGCGCCGATCACGCTGAACAGCGCCACGATCGGCATCAGCACGCCGGCCGGCGCCTTCAACACATGGACCGTGACTTTCGACAGCAGCAGGCCGCACACCAGCACCGCCAGCGACGCCAGCAGCAGGATAGCGCTCATCATCGGGATGAACGTCGGCCGGTCTTGCGCCAGCATCGGCCCCGGCAGCACGTTGTGGAGCAGCAGCGCGCTGAGCAGCATCGCCGCCGGAGGCGAGCCCGGCACGCCGAGCGTCAGCAGCGGCACCAGCGCTCCGCCGATGCAGGCGTTGTTGGCCGTCTCCGCGGCGACGACGCCTTCCATGCTGCCCTTGCCGAATTGCTCCGGCTCGCGGCTCGACCTGCGCGCCAGATCGTATGAGAGCCAAGCGGCCACGTCTTCGCCGACGCCCGGTATCGAACCCACGCCGACGCCGATCAAGCCCGAACGCACCGTGAGCGGCAGATAGCCGCGCAGCTCTTTCCAAGACGGCAGAATCCGCCGCAGGGGATCGAGCGTGTGACGCATGCCCGCGGGATCGCGCAGCGCCCGAAAGATTTGAGGAATGGCGAAGCCTCCCAAAATCACCGGGATCGGACGAATGCCGTCCTTGAGCTCGGGAATGCCGAAGGTGAATCGCGAGTAGGCCTGTAGCGGCGCGTCGCCGACCGTGGCCATCAGCAGGCCGAGAATGCCCGCAAGCCAACCCTTTACAGGAGTGTCGGGGGCCGTCAGGGAGCCGCAGATCAGTACGCCGAACAGCGCCAGCAGAAAGTATTCGACCGAAGTAAATTGCAGCGCCAGTTTGAGCAGCAAGGGAATGATCAGCAGCATCGCGAGCACGCCGATGAGCGTACCGATCACGGACGTGATCGTCGCCATGCCCACCGCTTCTCCGCCGCGGCCCTGCTTGGTCAGCGGATAGCCTTCGAGTGCCGTCGCCGCCGCCGCGCCCGTGCCCGGAATATTGAGCAGGATCGCCGGATGACTGCCGCCGTAAATCGCGCCGACGTAAACGCCGAGCAACGCGATCATCGAATAGCGCAGACCGACCTCGGGGTCCGCGCCGATCGTCAGGTTAAAAGTGACGGCCGTCAGTAGCGCGACGCCGAGGGTGGCCGTCAGTCCGGGAAGAGCGCCGAAGACGATGCCCAGCAAGACGGTCGCGATCAGCAGCAACAGCGGCTCGAAGCCGATCATCGCGGCGGCCTGGCTCAAGAACTCGGAGAAGAACATCTCTCACCAGTCCAGCCAGGGCAGGGGCGCGTAAAGCTGCTCGGCGAACGCCCAACCGATCGCCCAACTCACCAACACCGCGAACACGGCCATCCAAACAGGGCGGCGGCCGTAGAACGACCAGATCATCGCCCCGAGAAAAAGGGCGCTCGAGATGACGTAGTTGGCGCCCTCGGGCTCGGCGAGAAAGCGCGTCGCGGGGGCGTAAATCCCGGGCACGCGCTGCAGCCAGTCCCCGACGACTCCGAACGGATGCAGCGACAGCAGCGCGACATAGCCGGCAAGCAGCAGCGCCGCGAAGGCGACTCGCCGCCCGGCAACGCCGCCCGCCATTTCGCGAATCTCACGCGACAGAAAAGCGCCGAGCTCACGCGCGCCGCCGGCCGCGACAGCCGTCCGCAACGACGCCGCGGCGCAGAGCATCAACACCGCTCCGAGAGTCAGGGGGAAGAATGCGGGGGACGTATACCAGTAGATGGGAGCGCCGGCATAGGTCCCGCTGAGCGGCATTCCGAGCGAGCCGATGATCACCGCCGCTCCAAGAGCCAGAAACGCCAACGCCGCGACCACATCGTAGCGGCGCAGCTTCCGCGGTTCGATCACGGGCGCTCGATCCCCACTTCTTCTGGAGAGACTTCGGCGATATCGAGGTCTTCGAGCGTCCAACTCCAGGCGCGCTCGCTCTTGCGAACCCGTGTGTCGGCCTCGGCGCGCGACCAGCCGAACTTTTGCATCAAGCGGGTCGACAGGAACTCTGCGATGGCTTTCGAGTCCATCGCTTTTTGGAAGGCGGCGTCGACCTTCGCCAGCACGTCGGGCGGAGTGTCGGCGGGCAAGCCGAAGCCAAGCCACTGGCTGACCGGCGCGTCGGCTGCCGCCGGATACCACTTCGCGACGCTCGGGATCGTCAGCCCTTCGGGCAGCGTCACCGGCTCAGGCTGCATCGCCGCCAGCGGGCGCAGCTTGTTTCCACGGATCAGCTCGGCCTGCTCGGCCAACGACGTCAGCACCACCTCGACCTCGCCCGATAGCAAGGCCAACTGCGAAGGATGGCTGCCTTCGTACGGAACGAAATTGAAGGTCACGCCCGCAGCCTGCTCGAGCACGGCCAGTTGGACGTGCCACACGCCGCCGGTGGCCGAGGCGCCGGCGTTGACGCCGCGCGGCTTCGCCTTGGCGGCCGCGATCAGCTCGGGCAGCGTCTTGTAAGGCGAGTCGGCGGCCACGGAGATGATGCCCGGCGCGCCGCCCACGATGAAATAGGTCCAATCCTTCGCCGTCGTCGTGTGGCCGTTCATCACCGGCGCGATCAGGATGTTCGATGAGACGCCGGTCCAGCGGTAGCCGTCATGACGCCGTGACCACACGTCGCGCATCGCGTTGCCGCCGTGCGCGCCGGGCTTGTTGACGACGTTGATGCGCGTGCCCAGTTCGGCCTCCATGGCTTGGGCGAGGGTGCGGTTGACGGTGTCGGTGTCGCCGCCGGGCGAAGTGAAGCACACAACCTGGATCGGCCGTGAGCCGGGCCATTCCTCCGGTCCGGTCGCTTCCCCGCAGGCGCCCAGCAGCGACAAGGCGGCCAAGCCGATGAGCAGAGTCGATCGCATTGTCTAAGGTTGCAAATACAGTAGCCAATCGGAGTCGTCCGGCGCAGCCAAACCTTGCCCGTCCGGCGTCTCGCCGGCTTCGCGGCGATTGTTCGGCTCGCGCGGGTTGATCCACTCGACGCGAAATGGGCCGCGCTTGACCGCGACGTTCACCGCGCCGCCGTGGGGCAGATAGACCAGGTAGGTTCGCCCGGGGTCGGCTAGAGCGTAACCCGAGTCGACCAGATCCTGCGCCGGCTTCATGCGATAGAACGGCAACTGCTCGAAGATGTCCCAGACGCCCTCGAGAATGTCATGGCGCCGCTGCTTGGCGGCAGCGACTTCCAGCGTGCCGCTGAAGCCCGTCGACGAGTTGCCGTCGTTGTCGGCGAACACGATGGCGGCGGCCGACATGATCATCACGATGGCGTTGCGGCGCAGATCGGCGTCCGAATAGTCGCGACCGATGCGGCGGATGTGGTTGACGTTGCCCGACCATAGCGTCTCTTGCGCCAGCAACGGCTTGGCTCCATTGTGACTTTCGAGCAGGCCGGCGCTAAGCTCGTCGAGGTCCACCGTCTTCGGACCCTGCACGACGCCGTAGGTCGACCAATCGCTGTCGCGGAACGGGTCGTCTCCGGTGCGGTTGTGCACCGCCAAGGCATGATGGAAGACATCGAGGTCCCGAATCATGCGGCCGAGGCGCTCGACGTCGTCGTCCGACATCCAGCGCCCTTTGCCGCGCAGGTTTGGTTCCGGACCCGCGACATTGAAGAGCACGTTCCAGTAAGACCCGAGGCGCGCCAGCGTGTAGCGCACGTAGGTCTCCTGATCGGCTGGGTCGCGGGGGTAGTCGGAGTCCTGCCCGAAGAAGCCGGCGAAGGGAAAGACCAGGATGCCTCGGCGCGCCAATTCGTCGAGAATCGCTTCCATCTTGCGGTACTCGGCGGCGTCGAGCGGCCATAGGTCCGGCGTATCCCAGCCTTCGCCGCGGCCCGGCTCGGCGCGATTGAGGTAGTGGCTCGCAATCGACAGCAGGTTGTAATGGTTCGCCGAGACCCAATCGAGGAAGGCCTGGCGCTTGGCGTCCGGCCAGTTCTCAGCGAAAAAGCGATCGCCGACGTGCAGCCCGCGGATGAGCTCGTTGGCGCCCGAGGAGTATCCGAACCACATCGGGTTGAACGGATACCGAGTCAGCATGCCGGGGATGTCGGCGGCGACGCATTCGAACGAGCCCGACGCCGAGCCCGAGCCGTCGGAGAAGGCGGCGCTCCACTCCCACGTGCCCGAGTGGTTCGGCATGAAGCGGATGCGCCACTGATCGCCGCCGTCGTAAAAGCCCCAGAGCTTGACGGTCGTGCCGTTCGGCCCCGAGAAGGAGCCCTCGAGAGTCACGTCTCGGTAGGGGTCGGCGTAGGTGCGCGCGTTCCTGACGACGTGCTCGAAGCGGCCGTAGAGTCCGGCTTCCGGCGTTTGAGCGGAGCCGAGGCTTGCGCCGAAAGCAGCGAGCAGAGCGAAGGCGAGCGGCAGGACAACCAAGCGCACCCCGGCATTGTATCCGCTAGTGCGCGCCGCGGCCCGCCAGCACGAGCGGAATCGAGCGCAGCAGGATCTTGATATCGAGCCAGAGCGACCAGTTGTCGATGTATTTCAGGTCGTAGCGCATCCAGGTCTCGAAATCGAGATGGTCCCGGCCACGCAGCGCCCACAGGCAAGTCAAGCCGGGACGCATTCGCAGCCGGCGGCGTTGCCACGTCTTGTACTGGTCGACCTCGTCGGGAATCGCGGGACGCGGCCCCACGAACGACATGTCGCCCTTGAGGATGTTCCAAAACTGCGGCCATTCGTCGATCGAATAGCGCCGCAGCCAGCGCCCGATCTGGGTGAGACGCGGATCGTTCGAAGCCTTGAAGGCGGGTCCGTCCTTCTGGTTGAGGTGGCTCACCTCGTGGCGGCGCTGCTCGGCGTCGCGCACCATGGAACGGAATTTGTAGAACGTAAAGCGGCGGCCGTTGAGCCCGCAGCGCGTTTGCGAGAACACCGCCGGCCCGGGCGACGACAAGCGGATGGCGATCATGATCAGCAGCATCGGAATCGCCAACACGATGAGAGACACGAGCGAGAACACCGCATCGAAAACTCGCTTGACGAGCAGCCGGCCCTCATCAGCCGGGGATGCGGCGAACGTCAACAACGGGCGATCTCCGAAACGGTCGAGATAGATGCGGCTGTTGACGTGGGGAAAGAAATGGGTCGCGACGCGCGTGCGCACGCCCTCCTCGTCGCAGAGCAAGAAGATCTCCTCGAGGTCTTTGAGATGCGCGGCTTCCACGGCGAAGAAAACCTCGTCGACCGCGTGTCTGCGCAACAGGCCGGCCAATTCGTCGAGGTGTTTGATCGGATAAGTCCCGTCGAGCTCGATCGAGCCCTCGAGCTTCCCCGAAGAGTCGACGAAGGCGAGCAGCTTGACGCCGTAGTCTTTCGAGGCCTCGACGGCGCGTGCGATCTCGAGCGCCTCCTTCCCTTCGCCGACGACGATGTAATAGACTTCCGCCCCGAATTGGCGTCGAATCCAGCCGCGCAACCCGCCCGCCGATGCGCGGTACACGAGCAACAGAATCAAGTCGTACAACAGGAACAGGCCGATGAACGGACGACTGATTTCGAGCCGCAATAGGAAGAGGAACGAGAGCAGTCCGAAGCCGCCAAACGTGATTTGGGTGACCGTATCGTAGACAGCGGCGCGGACGTCTGTGCCGTAGAGGCGCTTATAGGCGCCGATCCAACGCCCCAACGCCAGCCAGAGGACAAGAATGAACCCCAGCAGCAGCGCCTTGATCGGCGTCGTGATGAAGAAGATGCGCGGCAGCGGCAGCAGCAGGCGCGTCTGATAGGCCGCTTCGAAAGCGATGACGGTCAGAATGACGTCGGCCGCCGCGAACAGGAACACCGCGCGCTGCTGATGACGGTCAAACACCGGTTGGGGTCCAGGGTATCAGTTATCTGCGGGCGGCTTGGCGTCGCGGTAGTCGAGCTCGTAGGCCGGAGGGTCGCCCCCAGGGCCCTGCAGATAGTGCTGCATCCATCTGAGCATCCGTAGGTTGTAGTCGTAGCGCGACGCGGCGCGGCGGTTGCCGTGGCCTTCATCGGGATACAGCACGAGGCGCACCGGCGCCTTTCCGCGCAGCTTCAACAGGCGGTATAGCTCCAGCGACTGGAACGTCGGGACGCGGGTGTCGTTCTCGCCGTGCAAGATCAGCAGCGGCGTCCGTGAGTTGTCGACGTGATAGATCGGGCTGCGCTCGAGAAAAAATCGCCAGTCGTCCCACATGCGTTTGCGGTGATGCACCTCGAAGATCTCGGACGGAATGTCCGTCGTGCCGGTCTTCGAAATCTGATCGCTGATGCCGACGAACATCACGCCCGCGGCGAAATGCTCGCTCAGCGCCGTCGCCGCCCATGCCGTGGCGTAGCCGCCGTAAGAGCCGCCGGTGATTCCGACCTTCGCGCGGTCGACGAGCCCGGTTCGCGCGAGGGCGTCCGCGGCGTCGACCAGGTCGTCGAACTCCTTGCCCGCGAAATCGCCGTGATCAAGCTTCGAGAATTCGACGCCACGCCCGGTGCTCGAGCGGTAGTTCGGATAGAACACCGCGAAGCCCCGCGCTGCGGCGACTTGGCCGGGCCGACTGTAGGAAGTCATCCAGCCGTCGGCCTCATTCGACTCGGGCCCGCCGTGAACATAGAGAATCAGCGGATAACGCCGACCCGGCTGCTCGCCGAGCGGATGGACAAGCGTCCCTTCGAGGCGCAAGCCGTCGCGCGCGCGATAGCTCACCGTCTCTTGCTCGGCGAAGCGGATCTTGGCGAGCCACGGGTTTGAATCCGTCAGTCTCTTGGGCCGATCCGCCCCCGCTTCCAGCAAGCCGACCTCGGGGGGATGCTTGGCTGACTCGATGACGACCGCCGCCGCACCGTCGTCAGCAAGCGAGAGACCGCCGAAGACCAGGCCGGCGTCGGCGGCGATCGCGACCTGAGGCTCTTCGCCCCCAGCGCCGACCAGCCCCAGGCGCGTGTGCGTCCCTTCGTCGGCGACGTACACCAGCTCATGGTCGTCGCGCCAGGCGATCCGCGTGACATGGGCATCGAGGCCTGGTAACAGCTCGCGTGACGCGCGGGCGGCGATCTCGACCACGGCGAGGCGTCCGGGATTGGGGTCGCTGCGGTCGGCGCTGGTGACGACGGCCAGCCGCTGGCCGTCCGGCGACCAGCGAAACGCGCCGAGCTTGCCCGGCGGACGGTACCCGCCGAAGGTCTCGCCGTTGGAAGGATCGACGACGACGATCCGGCGGTTCATATAGGTGTCGTCGACGAACGGCGTCGGCGCAGTCGTGACGGCCAACCGATCGCCTTGCGGGCTCCAATCGACTGAGCGCGCCGAACCCGCGAGGTCGACGGGCTTGGGTTTCGCCTCGCTGTCCGCCAAGTCGACCGTCCACACCTGCTCCGGCCGCCAGTCTTCTTCGAAGACTTTCTGGTCGAAGCCCGCCTTCCGCAATGTTTCTTGCTTCTCGGGAGAGGGAGCCTCCGCGACGAACGCCAGCAGCTCGTTCATCGGGTTCAGATCGTAATCGCTGATGTCGGTTTCGTAGGCGAAGACGCGGCGCGCTTCGCCGCCGTCGACGGCGATCTCGTAGAGCGAGCGCGTCTTGTCGCCGTCGCGCTTCTGAAGGAATGCGATCGACTTGCCGTCAGGCGTCCACGCGATGCGGCTGACCGACACCTCGCCCGCGACGAAAGGACGCGACAGGCCCTGGCGGTCGACTACGTGCAATTCGCTCCAAGCCGGCCCGTCGTCCTGCTCGAACAGCGTGCGGGGGACGCTGAGCAGGTAGGCGATCTCGCCGCCGTCGGGGCGGATCGACACCGAGGTGACGTAGCGTAGCTTGGCGATATGCTCCGGCGTGAGTGCGTTTTCCGCCGCGAGAAGCGGCAGGCACGACAGCGCCAACCAGAGCAAGACCCTCATGGATGCGCCGTATTATGCCAAAAGCCTCAGCCGCTCATGGCAGGGCGATGTGATCGGGCGTCGCCCCTATCACGGCTGACAGCGGCAGGCTGCGGTCAAACGTAGCGAGCCGCCCTCCCTTTCGAACCGCGAGCCCTAGCAGGTAAATGTCGGTTAACTGGCGCGGCCCGAGAATCCGGTCCGAGTCGAAAAGGCTCGGATCCAAGATCGTAAGGTCGCCTGGCCAAAATTCATGATGCGGGCTTTCAACAGCCTGGTTCAGCAAGCGAAGTGCGGCGGTCGTCGAGAGCGGGGAAGGGTAGCGCGGTTGGGACAATATTCGTATGAAGCCGTTCTGAGTCAGGGGACAAGACGCCCATCCGTATTGCTGATTCAAGCGCCACCAGCGGTGTGCGCGGACATGCTGCACATGAGCGGGGTCGAACAGCGCCAACAGCAGATTTACATCGAGCAGCGCCCTCGTCATTTGGCCCTCGTCATTTGATTGAGTCGAAGTCAGCGTCGTCGAGCAACTGCTGGACAAGCTCGCTGGTGACGAGCCGGCGCTCGCCCGGTATCTGCGGGAACCCGTTTTTTGTTTTGCACCCCGTTTCGGCGGGTCCGAGCGCCTTCCGTGCAAGCTCGGAAAGCACTTTCCCCGCCGATCTCTTCTCTGCGGCCGCCAGTTCCTTGACTGCGCCGAGAACATCATCGTCAATATCGAGCGTGGTGCGCATACATCTGATGTTATCGCATCAAAGCGGACCGCACAGCCCCCGCTTGCAGGCGGCGCGCCGCGGCAACGAAAAGTCGGAACGAGTATTCTGTCTAGTTATGTTTGAGCTAGTCCGTCTGCATCACGTCTCGTTCGCGGTCAGCGACCTCGAGGTCTCGCGCAAGTTCTTTGGAGGGGTGCTGGGCCTTGCGGAGCTCGAGCGGCCGCCGTTTGACTTCCGCGGCGCTTGGTATGCGATCGGCGACCGCCAGCTGCACCTGATTGAGCAAAACAGCGCCGGGCGCGAGACCGCCGACCGCATCAGCCGGTCCGATCACATGGCGCTCGAAGTCAAAGACGTCGGAGCGGTGAGAAAGACCCTCGAGCAAGCGGGCATCGAGTATCAAGCCGGCGGGAACGAGAAGTTCGGATTCGAGCAGGTGTTCTGCAGCGATCCCGACGGTCATACCGTCGAGTTCGTGCGCTACTTCTGAGGTCGCCTCCAAGGACGGCGGCGCGAACAGGATCGCCCGCTCGCGCCGCTCCATCGCCGGAGGATGAGCCTGGAGCGTTAGGAGAAGCTGAGAATCGCGTCGGCTTCGTTCTCGAAGGTGTCGAAAACGGTGTACAGCTTCGTGATCTGCAACAGGTCCTGCACCTTCTTTTGAACGTTGAGGAGCTTGACCTTCGCGCCCTGATTCGAAGCGGTCGTGTAGGTCGAGACGAGCTCGCCGAGGCCCGAGCTGTCGATATAACTGGTGTCGCCCAGGTTCAGCAGGATCTTCTTCTTGCCTTCAGCAAGCACGCCCTGGACGGTCTTGCGAAGCTTGCCGGAAGACTCGTCGCCAAGCGTGATCCGGCCGCTGAGATCGATGATCGTGACGCCGTCCACTTCACGTTGGCCCACAGTCAAACTCATTGTGATTTCTCCTCTTCTTCAATACTCGTTTGGGGGATGTGTTTGATCAACACAATCTCCATGCCTTTCGGTTTCGCTCGCTTGACGGTCACTTCGTCGACCAAGGCGCGCATCAACAACAAACCGCGTCCCGAAGCCTTGAGCAAGTTAACCGGATTCGTGGGGTCCGGCACCTCTCCGAGATCAAAGCCTTCGCCTTCATCCCGCACTCTGACCCGGAGACCGGAGTCATCTAACCGTACCGCAAAGTGGACGTGCTTCTCCGCGCTGTACTTGTTGCCATGCGTCACGGCGTTGGCCATCGTCTCACGCACGGCCATTGTGAGCGAATCGATCTGTTCGTCATCGAATCCGCCCTCCCTCGCCAGGCCCTCGACAATGAGCTCCGCCGCGTCGATGCTGTCGATAGTGCTTTCGAGCTTCAACTCGAGGCTTCGGCTATCTGTCATTCGCACTCGCCGTCGAGACTTGGAGCGTCGTCGGGACCCGCAGACGAAAGAGCAAAATCGCACAACGCCGACTTTAAAGTCAAGGAGAAACGGCGGGTCAGGCGGCGCGACGGCGGCGGATCAGCCATACGCCGGCGCCGCCGAGGAGCAAGCCGACCAGGAACGGCGACGCCCAGCGGCGGGTACGCGAAGCGACGTCTGAGAGCGCGGGAGTCCCGGCCTCCGAGTCAAAGGCGAAAACCCACCTCAACCCGGCCCCCGAGAAGCCGCGTTGGGCCAGCGGGAGCAGCACCGCGGTCTGCGGCTGGCCGGAATATCCCGCCGGCGTGAAAGGGGCCTCTAGCCGGGCGTAACCGTCGGGATCGGCCGCCGGCGCGCCGTTGAGGCGGTTGTGCTCGTAGGGCTCGTCGAAATAGGCCGGCGATGAGGCTTCGGAAACGCCCAGCAGCCAAGGCCCGTAAAAATAGAACGTCCCGCCGTCGGCGCCGGACTCCGAGCGGACCGCCGAGCGATACTCGATCTCGACTCGTTCGCCCGGTCTCCAAACCCGAGTCAACTCGCGGTCTCCTTCCGCTGCCGCGCCGTCGACAAGCATCTGGGCGGCCCAATCCGGCCGCCGGATTCGCAAGGTGCGCCCCTGGGCCGGGGCGGCGCGGACTTCGAGCGTGACGCGGCCGTCCCGTTCGAGCGTCGAGTCGGCTTTCACGCGCAGGCCGCCGCCCTCGCCCTCGCCGTCGATCGGCAGTTCGTAAGTCAACCCGTCCGCATCGGCGCGGAAGACATACGCCGAGATCGCCGCAAAAGCCCGCAGGCCGTGCAAGGTGCAACACCACCAGGCGCGCGTCTCGCCGAAGTCGAGACCCGCGGGCGTGAAGCTCACGTGGCCGAAGTCGCCGCTCGACATCTGGTTCATGTAGAACGCGTTGAACAGGGCGCGCTCGCCCATCTCCAGGTACTTCGGCTCACCCGTCAGTCGCCACAACTCGAGACTGAGACGAACCCAGTCAGCCTCCGAGCAACCTTCGTCTCGCCGGATGCCGGGGGCGAAGTATTCCGGAATCGAGGCGGTGGGCAGCAGATTCTTCGAGGCGGCCAAGCTCGCCCACTCGCGGGCGGCCTGCTCGAGATAGCGCTTCTCGCCTGTCGCGCCGGCTAGCTCGACCAGGCCGCGCAGGCAGGTGAGTAGGCCGTGGCTGTGCTGATTGGGCAGACGCTCGATGCGGTCGGCGAGTTGCCGCGCGAGGTCGGCGTAGCGCTGGTCGGAGGTCGCGGCGTAGAGCAGCGCTAAACCTTCCAGGTTCTGCGTCCAGCAGATGTAGCCGTGAGCCAGCTTATCGGCGGAAAACGTCGAGCGGACTTCGGAAGCGTTGAACCGCGGCCCGACGGAAACGAGAAAGTCCCCCAGACGCCGCGCGGCGTCCAGGGCGGCGGGGTCGCCGGTCGCGTCGTGGTATTCGAGCAATCCCACCAGCAGCCGGCCTTGGCCCCAAAGCCGGGCCATGTCGTCATCGCGAGCGCCCGAGGAGGACAGCGGATCGCCGAAATGTCCGTCCGGGCGTTGAAGCTTCAGAATGGACGGCTCCAGACTCCGCGCCGGATCGAGCGCCTGCGGGCGGAAGGCGGCGACCGCGGACAAGGCGCCTAAATAACGGCCCGAGAGGTCGCCGCTGAATTCGGTGAAGCGCCGCACCGGCCGCGGTTCCAGGTCGGCGAGCAGCAGCGGCGGCGTGTACGCCGGCGGGCCTCCGGCGAGGACGCGCTCGAGGGTCAACTCGAAGCGCCGCTCAAACTCGCCCGACGCGGCAACCCCAGCGACGAGCAGGCCCACGGCGAGCAGGCGCGGAATCATTGCGGCTCCGAGAGCGGGAAATACTTGCGGTAGGCCTCCGGCAGTCGAATCATGCGACCGTCGTGATTGATAACCGTGTGGAGCGTCTCGCCCACGGCGAGGACGGCTTGGTCGCATTCCCGGACCATTTCGTAGCGAAAGCGAATGCTGCGGGATCGCGACTCGGTGCACTCGCAGCGAATCAGCACGGCCTCGTCGAAGCGCGCCGGAGCGCGGTAGCGGCACTTCGCCTCGGTGACCGCCAGCAGCGCGCCGGCGTCGCTCTCCATTCTGCTGTACTCGAAACCCAGCGCGCGGCAATATTCGACGCGGGCGACCTCCATCCAAACGAAATAGTTGGCGTAGTAGACCACTCCCATCTGGTCGGTTTCGGCGTAGCGCGCTCTGAGGCGCGTTTGATTCACAAGCATCCGCGAATGTTCCCAACAGTATAGGAGCGCCGGGCAGCCGAGCGCCGACGGGCGCGGGTAACGCGCGTTTCGCACCCCGCATCAGCCGTGTTGTACCGTGAGGCGAGCCCCGCTGGATGGAAGAAACCTATCTCATCGGTTTGACGGCGATCCTGGTGCTGGGCGTCGTCGCGCGACTGATCGCCTGGCGCCTGCACCTGCCCGCCATCCTGCTGCTGCTTCTTAGCGGCTTGGTCGCCGGGCCCGTCACGGGCCTGCTCGACCCCGATCAGCTCTTCGGGGCGGTGCTCATGCCGGCGGTTTCGCTGTCGGTCGCCTTGATCCTGTTCGAGGGAGGACTCTCGCTCGATCTCCGCGAGCTCAAGGAGATCGGCGGCGTCGTTCGCAACCTGATCACCATCGGCGCTGCTGTCACGTGGGCCATTGGATCCGTCGCGGCCTGGTTGATTCTGCGGCTCGAATTTCCTCTCGCCGTGCTTTTGGGAGCCGTGTTTGTGGTGACCGGTCCAACGGTCGTGATCCCGCTGCTGCGCCACGTACGTCCCTCGGCGCGCATCCGCAACGTCATCAAGTGGGAGGGAATGCTCAACGATCCGGTCGGCGCGATCTTGGCCGTGTTGGTTTTCGAGGCGATCATCGCGGGCGGGTTCGGCGGACGTTTCGACGATACGGCGGTCCGGTTTCTCTATTCGGTTCTGACCGGGTCAGGCGTGGGCGTCGCGGGTGCGGCGGTCATGCTGGCGCTGCTTTATTTCCACTTGATTCCCGACTTCCTCGACGCCGGCTTCACCCTGGCGATGGTCGTGGCGGCGTTCTCCCTGTCGAACCACTATCAGCCCGAGTCCGGCCTGCTCGCGACCACGGTGATGGGCATCGTGCTGGCGAACCAACGGTTCACCGACGTCCGCCATATCGTCGAGTTCAAAGAGAACCTCCGAGTCCTGATCATTTCGACCCTGTTCATCGTGCTCGCGGCGAGGCTGAAGGCCCCGGAGTTGGCCGCCGTCGCTTGGCCGTCGCTTGCTTTTCTCGCGGTCCTGATGTTCATCGCCCGACCCGCGTCGGTTTGGGTTTCGTGTCTGGGCTCGAAGCTGTCGGAACCGGAGCGGCTCTTTTTGTCTTGGATGGCGCCGCGAGGCATTGTGGCCGCCGCGGTTGCATCGATCTTCGCCGACCGGCTGGCGGAGAGCGGTATGGAGCAGGCGAACGAGCTGGCGCCGATCACGTTCATCATCATCGTCGGCACGGTTACCATCTACGGCCTGACGGCGTTTCCGCTCGCGAAGCGGCTCGGGTTGGCCGAGCCTAGCCCCCAGGGGATCCTTTTCGTCGGCGCGCACGAGTGGGCGCGACAGATCGCGAAAGCCGTACAGAAGGCGGGCTTCCATGTGGCCATGGCCGACAGCCGCTGGTCGAACGTTTCAAAGGCCCGGCTCGAAGGCCTGCCGACGCATTTCGGCGCCGTGCTGTCGGAAGACGTGCTCGACGACATCAATCTGTTCGGCATCGGTCGGCTGTTGGCGATCACCTCCAACGACGAGGCGAACTCGCTCGCGGCCGTGCACTTCCGCGACTTGTTCGGCCGCGCCGACGTCTACCAATTGCCGCCCGAGGCCGGCGACCAAGCCGGCCGCCGTACGATCTTCCCGGTCCACCTGCAAGGCCGGTACTTGTTTCGCTCGGAAATGACCTACTACAAGCTGCAAGCGCTGTTCGAGAAGGGCGCGGCCGTGAAGACGACTCCGCTGACCGAGAAGTTCAACTACGACGAGTTCAAGAAACTTTACGGTCCTGAAACGCTGCCGCTGTTCGTCATCAACAAGGGCGGGACGTTGACGGTCGTCTCCGCCGCCAGCTTCTCCAAGCCGCGCGCCGGCCAGACCTTGGTCGCCGTGGTGCCCGGAGAGATCGCCGAAGGACTTCAGAAGAAGCGCATCGCGGAGGACTTGGCGGAGGAGGAGGCTGTATGACACCGCCGCGGTTTTGCTGCGCCATTCTGGCCTGCGTGCTGGCGGCGTCGGCTACGGGCGGAGATCTCTTGATTCGGGACGCGACGGTGATCGACGGAACCGGGCGCCCGGCCCTCACTACGACGCAAATTCTGATTGCAGGCGAGCGGATCGCGCGCATCGGGCCGGACGGCTCTTTTTCGGCGCCAGCCGGCGCGGAGACTCTCGATGCGAGCGGCAAGACCGTTCTGCCCGGCTATTTCGACGCCCATTTCCACATCGCCGACGACGTAACGCTGGTTCCGGAGTTCGTGGCGCGCGGGGTGACGTCCGCCCGCGATCCCGGCGCGTGGATGGAACTGTTCGAGCCGGTGCTCGACTGGCAGCGAAAGTACGGCATCGCGGCGCCGCGGCTCTCGCTGGCCGGCCCTCACCTCGACGGCCCGAATCCCGCCTACCCGACCGATTCGGTCGTCATTTTGAGCCCTGAGGAAGCGCGCCGCTGGGTGCGTGGGCAGGTCGCCCAGGGCGCCACGGTGATCAAGGTCTACTTCCGGCTGCCGCTCGAGTCAATCCGCGCGACCGCGGAAGAAGCTCACGCCTTGGGCGTGCCGGTGACCGCGCACCTGGAGATCATCGATCCGCGCGCGGCGGTCGAAGCCGGCCTCGACGGCTTGGAACACATCACTTCTCTCGGAATCGCGCTCATCCCGCCGATGGAGGGCGAGCGCTATCGGCAGGCGATCCTGAAAGACAACAACGCACGCCGCGACGGCCGCTACCGCATGTGGTCGCACATCGATCCCGAATCAAAGGAAGCGGTCGAGCTCGCGCGCTTCCTCGCCAAGCACGAGATCTACGTCGACCCCACGCTCGCGGTGTTTGAGCGGCGCCCGAGCGACGACGAGCCCGATATCGAGATGAAGGCCAAAGGCTTCGAGAATATGCTTGCTTACGTCGGCGTGCTCTACCGCGAAGGTGTTCGAATCGTAGTCGGCTCGCACTCGGAGGCGCCGCACGCGCCGCGCGGCCTCGCCTATCACCGCGAGATCGAATTGCTTGCGGAGGCCGGCATGAAGCCTATGGACGTGCTCGTCGCCGCAACCCACACCGGCGCGCGCTTCTTCCGCCGCGAGCGCGACCTGGGGACGATCGCGGAGGGCAAGCTCGCCGACCTGGTCGTCCTAGACGGCGACCCGCTCGCGGACATCCGCGAGACCCGCAACGTCTTCCGGGTGATCGTAAACGGTAAGCTCCTGGACCCGAGAGAGATTCGCAAGCTCCCGACGCCGCAACCGCAGCAGCATGCGGCGGAATACTAGCTGCTGGAAGACCAACCCGAGAAGCGCGAAGAATTCCGGGCCTGAGTCCATCGCGAGTCTTGTCGCGTTGCACTTGCCAATCGGGACGCCCCAGAGAGACGGAAATGGCATGTCAGGCGGCCGCCCTAAGGCGGGCTGTCCCTCGGCGGGAACGTCATCAGCGTCCAACCTCACTCAGAATCGATAACCGAATTTAGGCGCGGTCGCAATCCACCCAGATCCAGCGAGGGGACTCCGCCAAATCCCTGAGTTCGTCCCTGGCTGACTGTGACCAGTCGTCACACGGGCCAAACCGTATCGGAAAACGGCTCGGACATCCGGTTCATATCGGATTGTAGATCCTTTTGTTTCAGATGGTTGAAGGTTCATGAAGTGTTCGCGCGCAGTCCTCGCGTCGTCCATGGTTCGCGAGCCTGACCTGGGCCACGATTGCCCACGAGATGCGTTCGTGGACGATTACGGGACTGTTGCTGATCGCCGCGGCGGCCGCGCCGGCCCTGGCGGCCGAGCCGCACGAGCTCGAAACGATAACGATTCGAATTTACGACTACGCGAACGTCGAGGACGCCGTGCTCGCAGCGGCTCAGCGCGAGGCCGGCGGAATTCTGGCTCGGGCCGGATTGGCGACGCGCTGGGAGAGATGCGACCCGGAGCGGACCGCCGGACGCAACGACGCCTCCTGCTCCCGCCGCGCCGGCGAAGCGCTGATCCAGCTCCGTATTCATTCCCGCCGGATGACCAAGAAGATCGCCCGCAACGGCATCGAGTTCGGCTATGCCCTGGCGTCGCCCGAAGGCTACGGAGTGATCGCCGGCGTCTACTTCGACCGCACGAACGACCTGGCCCGCCAGCTTGGGGAAAGCCTCCCGTTGATGCTCGGCCACACGATGGCCCATGAGATCGGCCACCTGCTGCTGGGGTCGAACAGCCACGCCAAGACGGGCATCATGCGCCCGACTTGGGGCGAGCGCGAGCTGCATCTGGCCCATGTCGGCGCCTTCGGCTTTACTCCGGCGCAAGCCAAGCGCATGAAGCGAAAGGCTTCCGAGCGCATCGCCCTCGACGCGGCGCGCTCCTCTGACGGCGCTGAGCGAACTCTCGCCCAACTTTTCGGGCCGGCCGATTGACGCTTCGTCTCCTATCCCCGGCCGCGGTTCGCTCAGCGCCGACCACCTTGCGTGCGCCTCGGCCCCCTCGCGAGTTTTGATACTCTGGGATTTCATCCGTTTCCGCTCGTTTTTCTCCGGACAATTGAATAGAGAAAGCGACCTCCCGAGGATTCCATGTCCCAGATCGAAAACCTTCAAGCCCTTGAAATATTGGATTCGCGCGGCAATCCGACCGTACAAGTGACCGCGACCCTGGCTTCCGGCGCAACAGCCGTCGCCATGGTGCCGTCGGGCGCCTCGACCGGCATCAAGGAAGCGGTCGAGTTGCGCGACGGCGACAAGAGCCGCTACCTCGGCAAGGGCGTCACCAAGGCCGTCGCCAACGTGAACGGCGAGATCCTCAAAGCTCTCAAGGGTTCCTCGGCGGACGACCAGGCCGCCCTCGACAAGAAGCTCATCGATCTCGACGGCACGCCGAACAAGGGCCGCCTCGGCGCCAACGCCCTGCTTGGCGTCTCGATGGCGGCGTCTCGAGCGATGGCCGTCGAGCAGAAGATTCCGGTCTACGAGCGGCTGGCTCCCGGCGCGGAGTACACCCTGCCGGTGCCGATGTGCAACATCATGAACGGCGGGCAGCACGCCGACAATAACGTCGACATCCAAGAGTTCATGATCATGCCGCTCGGGCTGCCCTCGTTCTCCGAGGCGCTGCGGTCGGCGGCTGAGATCTTCCACACGCTCAAAAAGATCCTCAACGGCAAGGGCTATTCCACCGGCATCGGCGACGAGGGCGGCTTCGCGCCGCAGCTCAAGTCGAACGAGGAGCCGATGGAACTGTTGACGGAGGCCATCGAGAAGGCCGGCTACAAACCCGGCGAGCAAGTCTACATCGCCATCGACGCCGCTGCGTCGGAGCTATGGAAGGACGGGCAGTACGTCTTCGCCGATTCGGACGGATCGAAGCGCAGCCCCGCCGAGATGGCCGACATGTGGGCCGGCTGGGTCGACAAGTACCCGCTGATCTCGCTCGAGGACGGCTGCGGCGAGTTGGATCACGAGGGCTGGAAGATCCTCACCGACAAGGTTGGGAAGGAGATTCAGCTCGTGGGCGACGACGTGTTCGTGACGAACCCCGAGATCTTCCAACAGGGCATCGACGACGGCCTGGCCAACTCGATTCTGATCAAGCTCAACCAGATCGGCACGGTCACCGAGACGCTCGAGTGCATCGATCTTGCGCGCGACAACGGCTACACCTTCGTAATCTCGCACCGCTCGGGCGAGACGGAAGACTCGACGATTGCGGACCTGGCCGTCGCCACGGCCGCCGGGCAGATCAAGACCGGCTCGCTGTGCCGCTCGGACCGCATCGCCAAGTACAACCGCCTGCTGCAGATCGAAGCCGAGCTCGGCGACAAGGCGGTCTTCGCCGGCAAAGGAGCTTTCAAGACCTGGCTCGGGTAAGGACGGGGGGCGACGTAACCCCGCGAGTTTGCGTGAAAAGCTCACGGTCGGGGCTTCGCGGTTGTCGTCGCCTCGGCGCAACAGCCCCGCGCCCATCAGGGAGCTTGGGGACTTCCGTGTGAGTTCGGCGACGTTTATCCGGCGCGGCGCTCCACCAGCACGACGTCGCGCCAACGGCCGCCGTGCCGGCCGATGCGCTGCAGCACGCCGACGCTGCGAAAGCCGTGCTTCTCGACCAGCGCCAGACTCGCCTTGTTCTCCGGGAAGATCTTCGCCAGCAACGTCCAATAGCCGGCTTCCTCGCTCTGGCGAATCAGCTCGCCTAGCAGCTTCGAGCCCACGCCGCGCCCGCGGGCCGAGCCGCCGACATAGACGCTGGCTTCCGCGACGCCGCTATAGACCGCGCGCGGCGAAAACGACGTCAGCGCCGCCCACGCCACCATGACGCCGTGCGTCAGCGCCGCGATGCGGCAATCCGGACGATGCGCCGCGTCCCAGCGCCGCCACGTCGGCGCTTCGGTCTCGAACGACGCCTGCCCCGTGGCCAATCCTTCCTGGTAGATATGTCGGACGCGCGCCCAGTCCGACGGCTCGATGGGTCGAAACTCCAGCTCCATCTGCGGTTCAAACCAGGGTAGCCGTCCGAGCCGACGTTGTCATCCGCGAGCGCCTGGGACGAGCGGCTGCGTCGCCTCCATGGCCTTGATGTCTTCCTCGGTGATGTTGGCGCCTTCCTCGTGGTATTCCTTGTCGACGTTCACATTCCACAAGTCGTAGCGCCCGCCCAGCAAGTTGCGCGCCGCCAGCACCGCCGTGAGCATCGAGTGGTCCTGGTTGTTGTAGCGATGCATGCCGTTGCGGCCGATGAGTTGCAGATTCGGCAGCGTCTTCTCGACGAACGTCCGAATCACCTCTACCGCGCGCTTGTAGCCCGAGTCGTAAACCGGGTACGCCTTGGGCATACGCACGATCGCCCCATCCGCGATCTCGGCCGGATCCGCCAAGCCCAACTCCCCGATTTCCTTCTTGCCCAGCTCGATCAGATCGGCGTCGTCCATATCCCAAAGCTTGTCGCCGACCGAGCAGAAGTACTCCAGGCCCAGGCACGTCGTGGTCGACGGGTCCGGCACCATCTCCGGGCTCCAGTTGTTGAAATTCTGAATGCGGCCCAGCTTCACTTTCGGGTCGTGAACGTAGATCCAGTTGTCCGGGAATAGATTCGGCCGTTTGACGACCAGCGCCACCGTTAAGAAGTCGCGGTAGCGCAGCGCCGCCGCCGCCGCGCGAACTTCCTCGGGGGGCTTGGGGTGCAACGCCTCCACCAAATCCTTCATCGCGATACTCGACAAGAACGCATTGCCCTCGAAGCGGCGGTCGTGCGAGTCGATCGCCTCGACGCCCCGTGCGCCCCAGTGGATGCGCGTCACGGGCGACTCCATCACGACGTCCGCACCCATCTCGACCACGCGGTCGCGCGTCCGCTCCCACATCATCCCCGGGCCGAAGCGCGGGTAGAGGAACTCGTCGATCAGCGTCTTGACAACCTGATCCTTGTTCTTCGCCGTCTCGCCGAGCAGCGCGTTTTTTACCGCCGTCAGCAGCGACAGCCCCTTGATGCGTTGCGCCGCCCACTCGGCGTCGATCTCGCTGCAAGGCATGCCCCACACTTTCTCGGTATACGTCTTGAAGAAAATCTGGAAAAGCCGCTTGCCGAAGCGGTTGGTGACCCAGGCCTCGAAGTTGTCTTCGCGCTCGATCGGGAACACCCGGGCCAGGCCGTAGCTGAGCACGCAGCGGGTCGTCTCGAAGATCCCCAGCCCCAGCAGCGCGTTCATCGGCTTGAGCGGGTAAGAAAAGAACTTGCGGTTGTAGAAGATGCGCGACAGGCGCGAGCGCTGGATCAGGTCGTCGCCCAGCACCTCTTTCCACAAGTCTTCGACAAGCGACACTTTAGTGAAAAAGCGGTGACCGCCGATGTCGAAGCGGTAGCCGTGGTGAGTCGCGGTGCGCGAAATGCCCCCGACGATGCCGTCCTGTTCGACGACCGTGCTGGGAGTCCCGGCCTTCGCCAGAATGTAGGCGGCCGTCAGGCCCGCCGGGCCCGCCCCCATGATCACAATTTTCCTGTTTGACATCGGCAACTCGGCGCCGCCGCATAGGCCGGCTTTACTGGCAATCGTATCAGCCGCCCTGCTCCCCAGACGTCCATGTACCACCGTACCGCGACCGGTGAAACCCCCTAGCCGTCGAGGTCTGGTCGATTGATTTCAACGGGCCGCTCGGTATAATCCGGAATCTCCACGAGGCCGCCATGTTCGCTTGTCTTCGAATCTCTCTCTTCTGCGCCACGATAGGGCTTTCCGCCCTCGCGGCGCAACAGTACTCGCTGGGGCCCGACTCCCAGGTCCGCGAAGGCGTCCCCAAGGGCCGCCTCGAGCACTTCGAGTACACGAGCGCCAAGATCTACCCCGGCACAGTCCGCGACGTCTGGATCTACGTCCCCGCCCAATACGACGCCGCCAAACCCGCCGCCGTCATGATCTTCCAAGACGGTCGCGGCTTTATCAACACCCAAGGCGACAGCGCCTGGATGGCTCCGGTCGTGCTCGACAACCTCATCGACCAGGGCGCCATGCCGGTCACCATCGGCGTTTTCATCCAGCCGGGAGTGCTGCCGGAAAAGGCCGAAAGCAAGCGCGGCCGTTACAACCGCAGCTATGAATACGACGCCGTCGGCGACCGCTACGCGCGCTTCTTGATCGAAGAGATTCTGCCCGAGGTCGCCAACAAGTACAATCTCACCGACGACCCCAACCTGCGCGGCATCGGCGGCTCGTCCTCCGGCGGCATCGCGGCCTTTACCGCCGCTTGGGAGCGGCCCGATGTTTTCCGTCGCGTGCTGTCCTTCGTCGGCAGTTTCGTCAACCTGCGCGGGGGACAGAGCTATCCGGGCCTGGTGCGCAAGACCGCCCCCAAGCCGCTGCGCATCTATCAGCAGGACGGGCAAAACGATCTCGATATCTATTCCGGCTCCTGGTACCGGGCGAATGTCGAGCTCGCCTCCGCGCTCGATTACGCCGGCTACGACCACAAGTTCATCGTCGGCTACGAAGGACACAACAATCGTCACGGCCGCATGCTGTTGCCCGACGCCCTGCGCTGGCTCTGGCGCGATTGGACCAAGCCCGTCGAGGCCAACCGCTACCCGCTGGGCGAGCGCCACTGGGTGCTCGAGTTCATGGACCCGCTGCAACCCGATTGGGAAGTGATCTCGAGCGGACACACCTTCACCGAAGGCCCGGCGATGGCTCCCAACGGCGACGTCTACTTCTCCGACGTTCGCGAGTCGAAAATCTTCAAGATCGACGCCAAGACCGACAAGGTCAGCCTGTTCCAGCAGAACACCGGCCAGGCGAACGGGCTGATGTTCGGCCCCGACGGGCGTCTTTACTCCTGCCGCCGCGACGCGAAGGCCATCGTCGCCACTGACGTCTCGACCGGCAAGGATGAAATCATCGTGCACGACGTCGAGCCCAACGACCTGGTGGTCACGGTCAAGGGCGACATCTATTTCACCGACCCCTGGAACAAGAAGGTCGGGTACGTCGGCAAAGACCGCAAGCTCAAGATGCTTCTCGACGAAACATCCGGCATCGAACGCCCGAACGGCATCATGGTCTCGCCCGATCAGTCGCTGCTAACGGTCGCCGACACGTACGGCAAGTGGGTGTGGTCGTTCGAGATCCAACCCGACGGCTCGATCGCCAACGGCCAGCCGTTCTACGGCTTGGAAACGACGGACGTGAACGACCACTCCGGCGCCGACGGGATGACGATGCTCGCGAGCGGCCACCTGATCGTCGCGACTGCGCTGGGGCTGCAAATCTGCGACCAGCCGGGACGCGTCGTCGGCATCATCCCCGCAGACCAGCCCGGCTGGCTCTCCAACGCCACGTTCGCCGGCCCCGACATGCAAACCCTCTACATCACCGCCCAAGACAAGGTCCTGCGGCGGCATATGCGAGTCAAAGGCGTGAAGCCGTGGGAGGTCACAACGCCGCCGGTCCCGCGGCTGTAGAGCCTGTGTGAAAAGGGTGCGTCCCAAAAGTTCTCAACAAAGCCCGCCGGCCGGCAAACAGAGCCGCGCCCGTGAAGGGCGCGTCCCAAAAAGTCAAGCGAACAACGCTTTCGGTTGCTCGAAAAACACGTCCCTTACAGCGCGCGGCTCCCCTCGTGCCTCGAACCGATTCTTGGGTTCGCAAGTTTCGAAGCAGTCGCCGTTTTCAACCATGGCGCTCAACGATATCCGGAGCGTTCGATGTTGCTGACGTTCGCAGCCTTCTCGGCCCACCGTTCACCGTCGAGCGCCCGCGGGCGCTCGACGTTCAAACATTCATCCGCCAAATGGAGTAGTTCAGCAGCGTCGCAAAGCTCGTCCACGCCAGGTACGGCCACATCAAGTAGGCCGCGGCGGGCCGGATGCGCTGGAAGGCCTTTATGGTCCCGGCGATCAGCCCAACCAGCACGAGGATTTCAAAGAACGCCCACCCCGGATTCTTCATGCCGAAGAAGGTCAGAGTCCAACCGAGATTCAGCAGCAGTTGCAGGCCGAACAGCGTCAGCGCGAACGACGCGCCCCAGAAGCCTGTCCGCTTCCAGACGAGCCAAGCCGCGACAGCCATCAAAACGTAAAGCAAGGTCCAGACCGGACCAAAGACCCAATTTGGAGGCGTGAAAGCGGGCTTGTTGAGAGTCTCGTACCAGGTGGAAACGCTCTGCTGCGTCGCAATTGAACCAAGCATGCCGACTGCCAAGCAGGCGACCAAGAATAGACTCAGGGCGAGATAATTTCGCATTTCATTCGGTCGAGCGCGTCCAACGCACGCTGACGCGCCTCCGCGTGGTCGATAAGGGGCGCCGGATAGGTGTTACCTAGGCGTACTCCGGCCTCCTGCAGCGCCGTCGGCGGCGCGGTCCACGGCGCATGGATATATGCGGTCGGCAGGTCTTCGAGCTCCGGAACCCAGCGCCGCACGTATTCGCCTTGAGGATCGAACTTCTCGCCTTGCCTAACCGGATTGAAGATGCGGAAGTACGGCGCCGCGTCGGCTCCGCAGCCGGCCGTCCATTGCCAGCCGAGCGTGTTGTTGCCGAGGTCGGCGTCGACGAGCGTGTCCCAAAACCAGCGTGCGCCTTCCTGCCAAGGGATCAACAGATCCTTGACGAGAAACGAAGCGACGATCATGCGCACGCGGTTGTGCATCCAGCCGGTGATCCAAAGCTCGCGCATACCGGCGTCGACGATCGGGTAACCGGTTTGGCCCTTCCTCCAGCGCTCGAGAGCCTTCGTTTCGTACTTCCAGGGGAAGCGTTCGTACTCGGGCCGCAGCGGCTGATCGGCGGTGCGCGGGTAGTGGTGGAGCAACTGCTGACCGAACTCGCGCCACACTAGTTGCCGCAAATACGGCTGACCTTCCTTGCCGCGCCCGTGCTTGTCTCGTACAGCGGCCCAGATTTGGCGCGGTGAGATCTCTCCGAACGCCAAATACGCGGAGAGGCGCGAGGTGCCGCGTTGGGCGGGAAGGTCGCGGCGGTCAGCGTACTCGCGGACCGCTTCGCCTAGGAAATCACTCAGAGCTTCCCGCGCGCCGGCCTCGCCGGGCGTCCACGCGCCGGCTAGGCCGGCGGCCCAGTCGATCTTCGGCTCGAGCTCGAAGGCTTCGATCTTCTCGGACTGCGGCGTCTTTTTCGGCGGCGTGAGCTTCGCGGGCGCCTCGATCGGCGGCGCAGGCTCTCGCGTGGCGAGGCAAGCCTTGTAGTAGGGCGTGAAGACCTTGTACGGGCCGCCGTCTTTGCGTCTCGATTTCCCAGGGCTCCCACAGCAGGAAGCCGTTGAAGGACCTCACCTCGAGGCCGGCGTCTCGGAGCTCCTTTTTGATGCGCTTGTCGCGCTCGACGGCGTGCGCTTCGTACCGGCGGTTCCAATGGACCGCGTCGGCGCCGGTCTCTGCGACGATCTTCTCGAGCTCGTCCGCCGACTTGCCTTGCCGCAGGATCAGCGGCGAGCCGGCCTTCTCGAGATCCGCCGAGAGCGAGGCCAGAGACTGCTGCAGCCACCACTTCGAAGCGCCCCCAGGGGGCCATCCGTCTTCTTCCTCCGGCGCCCAGACGTAGACCGGGACGACGGCTCCTCGGTCGGCGGCCGCGGCCAAGGCCGGGTTATCGGCGAGGCGTAGATCGCGGCGCAGCCAAACGACGGTCGTCAAGCCGCGACCTCATCATCGCAACCGCAGCCGAAGATTTCGGCGAGCTTGCGCCGACGGAAGTCGAAGATCGCTTTGACATCCTTCTCGACGAACAGCGTGTTGACGATCGAACCGCCCGGTACGGCGTATTCGACGTGGTCTTCACACAGCGTCATGCCGTCGAGCTCGGTGAAGCGGTGCTCGTGAATCCACAGTTTGTAGGGCCCCTTGCGCTGTTCGTCAATGAAGCGGAACGGCGGGTCCCAGGCCGTGATTTCGCTCCGCCAGCGCACCGGCAAGCCGCGCAGCCGCAGCTTGTAGTCGATGATCTGTCCAACTTTCATCGGCACGGGACGAGGAGTCAGTACCTCGAATCCGAGGAACGACGGCGTGATTTCCTCGAGGTTGTAGGCGTCGGCGAAGAACGTAAACACCTCATACAACGGCTTCGGGAGCCGGAGATTGGAATCCAGGTGGAACGTTTTCACAACTTCAGACTACAATCGCTTTGCTTGTTCTGTCAAACTTATGTATAGTTTTTGTAGATGTTCGCTCGACCCTACCCGATTCCCGGCCGGCTGGCGCGTTGGTTTGACAACCACGCGGGAGAGGCGGAGTTTGATCCGGCCACGGCGGACTGCATCGACTGGCTGCGCTGCATCCCCTTCATCGGGATGCACCTGGCTTGTTTGGGCGTGATCTGGGTCGGGTGGAGTCCGGTCGCCGTCGGCGCCGCGGTTTTTTTCTATGCGGCGAGGATGTTCGTCATCACGGGCTTCTATCACCGCTACTTTTCGCACCGCAGCTTCAAGACGTCGCGATGGTTGCAAGGAGTTGCGGCGGCCGCGGGCTGCACGGCTGTGCAGCGCGACCCGATGTGGTGGGCTTCGCACCATGCCCACCACCACGCCAATGCGGACGATCCCGCCGACCCGCACTCCCCGCGTCAGAAGGGGTTCTGGAAGAGTCATGTCGGCTGGTTCATGACGCCGGAAGGCTTTCCGACGCGCCGCGGCTACGTCCGCGACTGGCAGCGGTTCGGCGAACTGCGCTTGCTCAATCGCTTCGACCTGCTGCCGGCGGTCGCCTTTGCGGTCGCGGTCTTCTATCTCGGCGTCGCGCTCAAAGCGCTGGCGCCCCAGTGGGGGACCGACGGCCCGCAGATGCTCGTGTGGGGCTTCTTCATCTCGACGGTCGCGCTCTATCACGGGACGTTCACGGTCAATTCACTGGCGCACACCTTCGGCACGCGACGCTTTGCGACGTCCGACGACAGCCGCAACAACTTCTGGATTGCGCTGCTCACGCTGGGCGAGGGCTGGCACAACAACCACCATCACTACCCGGGCGCGACGCGACAGGGCTTCTATTGGTGGGAGATCGACCCGACCTACTACGGCCTGCTGCTGCTCGAAAAGCTAGGCTTGGTCTGGGATTTGCGCCCTGTGCCGCCGCAGGCCCTCGAGCGCGGCCGGCTTGACGCGGGAGCCGCGTCATGAAGATCGCCGTCATCGGCTCGGGAATCGCAGGGCTGACGGCCGCCCACTATCTGCGGCGCGCCCACGATATCACGGTATTCGAAGCCGGCTCGTACGCGGGCGGGCACACCAACACGATCGACGTCGAGTGGCAAGGCGAGCGGCACGCCATCGACACCGGGTTCATCGTGTTCAACCAGCGCAACTATCCGCTCTTTACGGCGCTGCTCGAGGAATTGGGAGTCGCATGGCAGCCGACGTCGATGAGCTTCAGCATACGCTGCGACCGCACCGGCCTCGAGTACAACGGCACGTCTCTGAATACGCTTTTCGCGCAGCGTACGAACCTTTTGCGCCCGACCTTCTTGCGCATGGTGCGCGACATCCTGCGCTTCAATCGCGAAGCCCCGGCCCTCGAGGGAGTCGACGGCGACCTCACGACGGTCGAGGAATACGTCCAGCGCGAGGGCTACGGCACACAGTTCGCCGAGCGCTATCTGATTCCGCTTGGGGCGTCGCTGTGGTCTTGCCCGGCGGGAACGTTTCGCAAGTTTCCGATCCGGTTCGTTGTCGAGTTTCTGTCGAACCACGCCATGCTGCAGGTCGACGGCAGGCCGGTGTGGCGGGTGATTCGCGGCGGTTCGAAGCGCTATGTCGAGAAGCTGATTGCTCCGTTCTCGGATCGCATCCTGCTGAACACACCGGTCACGGCAGTCGAGCGGCGACAAGGTTTTATCAGAATCCGGGACGGCCGCGGCGGAGAAGGCCGCTTCGACCACGTCATCTTCGCCTGCCACAGCGACCAGGCGCTGCGCACGTTGCAAGACGCGACGCTTGTCGAGCGCGAACTGCTCAGCGCCTTCCCGTATCAGCCGAACGAAGCGATCTTGCACACCGATGCATCCGTCCTGCCGCGAAGGCGGCTCGCGTGGGCCAGTTGGAATTACCGCATCCCGCGCGAAGACGCCGAACGCGTCGCCGTGACCTACAACATGAACATCCTGCAGAGTCTCAGGTCGAAGCATGTCTTCAACGTGACGCTCAACGACGGCGGGGACGGTCAAGCGGGGATCGACCCGGCCCGCGTGATTCGGCGGATCTCCTACGAGCACCCGATCTTCACGGCGAACCGGGCCGCGGCTCAGCGGCGGCATGGCGAGCTGATCGGCGTCAATCGAACGTCCTATTGCGGGGCGTACTGGGGATACGGCTTTCACGAAGACGGCGTGAGGAGCGCGACGGCGGTGTGCGGCCGCTTGGCGCGGGAGTTGGCCGCATGAATAGTGCTCTTTATGTCGGGCAGGTGCGTCACCGGCGACTGTCGCCGCGCCATGAGTTCCGCTACCGGATCTTTCAGGTCTACCTGGACCTGAGCGAGTTGGACGGGGTGTTTCGGGAGCGTTGGCTGTGGTCGACAAGCGGGCCAAACGTCGCGTGGTTTCGCCGCAAAGATCATTTGGGGGATTGCGCCGTTCCGCTCGAGCGCGCCGTCCGCGATCTGGTCGAACAGCGCACCGGCCGGCGGCCAAGCGGGCCGATCCGGTTGCTCACGCACCTGCGCTACCTGGGCTTCGTGATGAACCCGGTCAGCTTCTACTACTGCTTCGACGTGGTCGGCAAAACGAGTCGAGACGATCGTCGCCGAGATCAACAACACGCCTTGGGGCGAACGGCATTGCTACGTCTTGTCGCCTTGGGCCGGCGATTCGTTTGACGGCCGCTTTTTTCGCTTTCCGAAGGACTTTCACGTCTCGCCCTTCATGGACATGAATCAGACCTACGAGTGGAAGTTCAACGAGCCCGGCGAGGCGCTGGCGGTCCACATGGACAACTTCGAGCGCCGCGGAAAGGTCTTTGACGCGACCCTGACGATGGAGCGGCGCGAGATGACGGGACCCGCCCTGGCGAAGGTTCTGATCACCTACCCGCTGATGACCGTGCAGGTGATCGCCGGAATCTACTGGCAAGCCCTGAAGCTTCGCCTCAAGGGCGCTGGGTTTCATCCGCATCCGAAATCCGGGGAGAGCGACAAAAGGGAGGTCGAACAAGCATGAGCGATCTGATCATTCCAAGTGCGCTCGAGTTTCGCGGTGCGGCGAGGCCGGGCCTGGCTGACCGGCTCGCTCGCCGCCTGGTCCTTGGGTTGTTGGAAGGGTTGCCGGAAGGTCAGGTGACGGTCGTCGAGGGCGATCAGGAGAGAAGCTTCGGTCGTTCGAGCGAGCTGCAAGCGACGATCGCGGTTCTCGATCCGGCGATGTACGCGGACATCGCCTTCGGCGGAAGCCTTGGAGCCGCCGAGTCCTACATTCAAGGGCGCTGGACGGCGAACGATTTGACGACGCTGTGCCGCATTTTCGCGCGCAACCTCGAACACACCGATCGCATGGAGCGGGGCTGGGCGCGTGTGGCGGCCCCGTTAGCGAAGGCGTTCCATTGGATGCGGCGCAATACGCGCGGCGGAAGCGGCAAGAACGTCCACGCGCACTACGACCTGGGCAACGACTTCTTCTCGCTCTTCCTCGACGAAACGATGAGCTACTCGTCGGCGATCTTCCCCGCCGACGATACGCCGCTGCTCGCAGCGTCGCTCGCGAAGCTGGAGCGGATCTGCCGCAAGCTCGAGCTGGGGCCGGATGATCATCTGCTCGAGATCGGGACGGGCTGGGGGGGCCTGGCGATCTACGCGTCGCGGCGATTCGGGTGCCGCGTCACAACGACCACCATCTCGCGCGAGCAGCATCGGCTCGCGGGGGAACGGATCGCGCGAGCGGGGTTGAGCGACCGCATCACCCTGCTGCTCGAGGACTACCGCGATCTCGAGGGACAGTTCGACAAGATCGTTTCAGTCGAGATGATCGAGGCGGTCGGACACGAGTTCTTGGACGCGTATTTCGGGGCTTGCAGCCGCCTCCTGAAACCGGACGGCATGATGCTGCTGCAAGGCATCACGATCGGCGATCACCGCTACGACCGCTATCGCAAGTCGGTCGACTTCATCCAGCGCTACGTCTTCCCGGGCAGTTGTTTGCCGTCGGTTACAGCGATGTGCGCGGCGGTGAGCCGCGCGACGGACATGCGGCCGGCGCACCTCGAAGATTTGACGCCGCACTATGCGCGCACGTTGCGCCTGTGGCGAGAACGTTTCTTCGAGCGAATCGACGACGTCAGGGCCATGGGATATCCGGATGCCTTTATCCGGTTGTGGGAATACTACCTGTGCTATTGCGAAGCCGGCTTTGAAGAAGGCGTCTGCGGCGACGTCCAGTTGTTGCTCGCTAAGCCGCGCCGCCGCCGGAACACGGTGATGCTGGAGGGTCTGGCGCCAAGGCCCGCGGAGGTCGCGTGCGTCGACTGATCAACTACTTGGGCTTTCAAGCCGGTTGGTTCGCCTGCATCCTGGGAGCCGCGGCGGGCTATCCGTGGCTCGGCGCCGTCGTTGTTACGGCGATCGTGGCCGCGCATCTGGCTTGGAACGCGCGCCGCGTGTCGGAGTCGTTGTTGATCGGACTAGCCGCCGCGCTCGGATACATCGCGGATTCGGTGTTGGCGTTGGGCGGGTGCCTGCAATTCGAGCCACAAACGTTGCTTGGAGCGCCCAGCCCGATTTGGATGGTTGCGCTGTGGGCCAACTTCGCCGCCACGCTGCGCTGGTCGTTGGCGTGGCTCGACGGCCGCTATGCCGCGGGGGCGCTGCTGGGCGCCCTTGGCGGGCCCTTGGCTTACTATGCGGGCGCGCGGCTCGGCGCTGTCTCCTTCGAGAATCCGGCGGCGGGGTTGATCGCCGTCGCCGCCGAGTGGGCGATCGCGACGCCTTTGCTGTTGGCCATGTCCAGGTGGACGTCGGCGCTCGACGGCGGTCCCGAGCACGCCGAGGAGGCCCACACATGAGCGCCTGGTCACTCGTGCTGTGGGGCTGGGTCGGTGCGGCGGCGGTGATGGCGGCGGTGTGGCTGCTGCAAAGACGTACGGGCAACGCCGGCGTTGTCGATGTCGTGTGGAGCCTAGGAGTGGGACTGCTAGCGCTCTGGTTTGCGTGGGGCGCCGACGGCCTGATTGAGCGGCGCACCCTCGTCGCGGCGCTGGCCGGGATTTGGGCGGCGAGGCTGGTCGTCCACTTGATCCGGCGGCTGAGGCGGGAGGAAGAGGACGGCCGCTACCGCGAGCTGCGCGCGAAGTGGGGCCAGGCGACCCAGCGCAATCTGTTCCTGTTTTTTCAAGTGCAGGCGAGTTGGAGTCTGCTGTTCGCCGCCCCCATGCTGATCGCTTGCCGCAACGTGGAACCGCTTGGCTGGGCGGATGCTCTGGGCGTCGCGATTTGGCTAGCGGCTCTGGCAGGCGAGAGCCTGGCCGACCGTCAGTTGGCGGCGTTCAAGAGCCATCCGCGGAGCCGCGGCAAGGTTTGCCGCGTCGGCCTCTGGCGCTATTCGCGGCATCCGAACTATTTCTTCGAGTGGATTCATTGGTGGGCTTACGTCGCGATCGGTTGGCAGGGGCCCTACGGCTGGCTGACATTGCTCGGCCCGGCGTCGATGCTGCTGTTCTTGACCAAAATCACCGGCATTCCGCCGACTGAGGCGCACGCGGTGGAGAGCCGCGGCGAAGCCTATCGCGAGTACCAGCGGACCACGAGCGCGTTTTTCCCGTGGCCGCCGAGGCAGGAGGCGACATGAGCGAGTTGTTCTGGAATGCGGCCCTGGGAGCCGCCGAGCGGGGGCTGCTTCCCGACGCGGGGCTGCGTTGGGGAATCCGCCGACTTTGCGCCGAACGTTTGCGGGAAGAAGCCGCAAAAGACTTGCCGGTTGAAGAGTTCGTCCGGCTCATGAAGCGCGGTCCGGTCGCGCCGGTTCCCGAGAAAGCGAACGAGCAGCATTACGAAGTGCCGCCGGAGTTTTTCGTGCGAGCGTTAGGTCCGCGCCTGAAGTACTCGTGCTGCTTGTGGTCGGACGGCGTCGAGACTCTCGCGGCGGCGGAGGAAAACTCGCTGGCGGTGACCTGCGAACGGGCGGAGCTCGCCGACGGGCAGGACGTGCTCGAGCTCGGTTGCGGCTGGGGTTCGCTGTCGCTTTGGATGGCCGAGCGCTATCCGGCGAGCCGCATCACGGCGGTGTCGAACTCGGCGCCGCAACGGCGGTTTATCGAGTCGCGGGCGGCCGAGCGCGGGCTTGCCAACCTTCACGTCGTCACTTGCGACATGAACGAGCTGGCGCCGCGGGGACAATACGACCGCATCGTGTCGGTCGAGATGTTCGAGCACATGCGGAACTACGAGGAGCTGCTCGGCCGCATCTCGAGCTGGCTGCGACCCGACGGCAAGCTGTTCGTGCATATCTTCTGTCATCGCGAGCACGCCTACCGATTCACGACCGAAGGCCCGACGAACTGGCTTGGCCGGCACTTTTTCACCGGCGGGATCATGCCGAGCTTCGACATCTTCGAGCACTTTCCGCGTGAGATGCGTGTTGCGCGCAACTGGGCCTGGAACGGCGATCATTATCAGCGCACCGCCAACGCCTGGCTCGAAAACATCGACCGTAACCGGAGAGAGATTCTCGAAATCTTCGCGGCGACCTACGGCCGGTCGGCCGCGAAGATTTGGCTCGGCCGCTGGAGGATTTTCATGATGGCTTGCGCCGAATTGTGGGGCTACCAGGGCGGGGAGGAGTGGCTGGTGGGCCACTACTTGCTCGAACCCGCGCCGGTTAAGATGGGGTCGAAACAAATACTCGACGAAACCTCGGCCGATTTTGACGTTCCCATGCGGGAAACGGAGACGAAGTGACGGAACAAGGCCCCTACAAGATGCGCACCATCACGCGCCTGACGGATTTTTCGCCGGCCTTGCTGCGCGCCTGGCAGCGCCGACACAACTTGCTCGAGCCGCTGCGCGGGCCGGGCGGGCATCGCTTGTACACCGAAGACGACCTGCAAGTGCTGCTGCGCGTGCGAGAGCTGATGAAGCAAGGGCGTTCGATTGGGGAGATCGCCGGCTTCGGGCGCGAGACTTTGTTGCGGCAAGCGCCGCAGGTCGCGGTCGCGGAACAGCCGAGCCTGGAGGCTCCCGAGACGCCTTCGGAGGAGTTGCGGGACGAGCTGCGCCGCCTACGCGAGGCCATCATCGACGCCGCGCTGCAGATGGATTCGGGCCGCATCAACCAGGCGTTGGATGAGACATTTTCGCGCGTCTCGGCCGAGACGGCGATCTTCGAAGTCATTCAGCGCGGCGCTCGCGAGATCGGCGATCTGTGGATGTCGGGTCGCTGTAGTGTGGCGAGCGAGCATTTGGCGAGCGGGATTTTCGTGCACCGGCTGCGCAAGCTCGTCGAGTCCGCTGAGCCGGCGCGGTCGGAATGGGCGCCGCTGATCGTGGCATGCTTTCCCGACGAGTACCATCAACTCGGAGCGCTGATTGTCGCCTATGAGCTCTGTCGCAGCGGGCTGCGGGTGAGCTTTTTGGGGGCGGCGCTGCCGTTCGAGGATCTCGACGGAGCCTGTGACGTGATGCGGCCGGGCGCGGTGTTGCTGTCGGTGACTCGCGAAGCCGTCTACCAAATCCATCGCAGGAGCCTGCTCGACACTCTGCGGCACAGGCAGGGGGCGCTGCCGGTTTACATCGGCGGCCAAGGGGCGCCGCAGAGCGATCCCCTGGTCGAGCGGGCGGGAGCGAAGCTGATTTCGGCCAAGAACGATTCGCGTCACGACCTGATCGGCGTCATCAACCAGATTCGCGATTCTCGGCGACGCCCGTTTCAGTAGTCGAGCCGCTCGGTTCGAAGTTTTCCGGATATATTGGAGGCGGAGACGGACACCGTTGTTCGCCAGGCTCGTTGCGGCGCTGTTGATCGGCGCGTTGTGCTTGCCGGCGGCGCCGAGCGGGATGCTTGGCGCAAGAGCGCACGAAGCGTCCGTCTCGATCGCCGCGGCCGCCGCTTCCATCCCCTGGCCGGACGTCTCCGAACGCAAGAACCCTGATCCTGTCGGCGCGTGCGCGGCCGCCCCGCTGTCAACCCGCGGAGGACCGGCGCTCAGCAAGCCGCGGTCCGTCCGCCCGGCCGTCGATGCGGACCTCGGCCCGCCGGCGCTCGGCGCCGTGTACGTCCGCGGCCCCCCTGCGGTTGATGTTCCGAGATTGCGCGGCGGATGCGGCGATCCGCCCGCCCGAGAGCGCGCCGCCGCGCGCTCCGTTGCGGATTACGTCGGCGGTTCATTGTGAGCAGGAGTTCGCCATGGCTACGAAGTATTCGCGTCGTCAGGACATCATGTTTACGGCCAAGTTGATCACGATCTGCAGTTTGGTCGTGTTGGCGATTTGGGTCATCGACGGTTTTGTACGCTGAGACGGTCTCGGGCGGGCGGTTTGCGCCCGCCCGGACACCCCTGAGGACGTGGAAATCGTACACGACGCACGTCTGACAGCATCGGTTCGGAGAATTCGCTCCACAGTCGACCACTTAACTTCCACAGAAAGCACCCACCTGACCGCTGGGTAATATCGCCCAATTGTAGACATCTATCCGCTGACCACAACATATAGTGGCCGCTAATTTTATGTAAATAGACGCTTGACTCGGGACTACGGTTCGTCGAACCTATTAGGGACTGAAGTGGCCGAAAGTGGTTGGTTGTGGTCAACTTGTGAAGCCTTCCGCTTCAGCCGCCGAAATGTGCCATGTTCCACGGAACCCAAACCGGGAGTGTCGACGAGAAATATCGGCTCAAGATGCCCTCGGCCGTGCGTCATTCTCTGCTGGACGAGTACAGCAGCGGAGACTTCTTCGTGACAAGTTTGGACGGCAAGCAAGTGCGGGTGTATCCGGTTTCGGAGTGGGACGAGGTCGAGCGCAAGCTCACGACGCCGTCGGACAACGCCGACCCGCACGAGGGCACGCGAAGAAAGAAGATTTTGCGCCGGGCGAATCACTACGGCGCAGACGCTTCCTTGGACAACCAAGGACGCATCCTCATCCCCGGGTCTTTGCGGGAGGACTCGGGGGTGAGGGGCGAGGTTTTCTTGCAGTGGTCGGGCAACCACCTCTTGGTGATCGGCGCCGCGGAATACAACCGGCAACTCGCCGAGCTCGATCAAGATGACCTCGAGTTTGCGGACAAGTTGGGAGTCTAACGGATTGGATGACCGAGGTAAAGCTATTTGTCGCATTACCCGGTTTTGTTGGAGGAAGTCGCCGCTTACTTGGCGATCGACCCGGACGGCGTCTATGTCGATTGCACCCTGGGAGCGGGGGGATACGCGGAAAGGATCCTGAGCACGCTCAAAGGCGGCGAACTGATAGCGATTGACCGGGATGACGGAGCGATTACGGCGGCGCGGGAGAGGCTGGAGGCGTTCGCAAACAAGGTGACCTATTACCAAGGCAGCTTCGCTGAGATCGAACGGGCGGCAGGCCCGGAAGCGAAGCTCGCCGGCGTGGTCGCCGACCTCGGCCTGTCGCGCACGCAGCTCGAGGATCCCGAACGAGGCTTCAGCTTTCAGTCGAGCGGGCCATTGGACATGCGATTTGACCGCGGTTCGACCGAGCTGACGGCCGCGCAAATTCTCAATCACTACGACGAGAGGGATATCGCCGATTTGCTATTCCAGCTTGGCGGCGAGAGGAGGAGCAGAAGAGTCGCTAGAGCCATTGTTCGGGGGCGGCCGATCCGCGATACGCGCCATTTGGCCCAGATCGTGGAGCGCGCCGTCCCTCGGACGCCTCGGATGAAGATTCATCCGGCGACTCGGACGTTCCAGGCCCTGCGGATCGCGGTGAACGACGAGCTGGGGCAGGTCGACCGGCTGCTCGAAGCGGCCCCGCGGCTGTTGCGGCCGGGCGGCCGGATGGTGATGGTGAGCTTTCACAGCCTGGAAGACGGGCGCGTGAAGCGGGCGTTCCGAGCGTTGGCGCGGACAGGCGAGTTCGAGATTTTGACGAAGCGGCCGGTGGGGCCGAGCGAGGAAGAGGTTCGAGTAAATCCGGCGAGCCGCAGCGCCAAGCTGCGGGCGTTGGGGAGGACGGCATAGAGATGGCGACGGCGGCCGGTTTGGTATGGGACGAGACACAAGATGTCGACGAAGGCCGCGGTGTCGAGGAGCTCGAGATTCCTCGCGCGGCCCGGACGCATTTGACCTTTGACGCATTGACCTTTGACGCAACGGAGAAGCGCCAAAGAAGCCGGGAGCGGCTCGAGCCTGCAGGCGTACCGGTTGTGCGCGGGTTCCTCTACGACGGAGCGCGCTGCGGTCGGGCGGTGAGGGCCGGGCTCTCCCGGCGGGGCGCTTATCGCGGGCCTCTGCCGATGGAAGAACTGGGAGTGTTCCGCAAGCGGATCGGCAACCAAGGGTTGCGGCGGCGTTCGAGCGCGGAGGGGAAGTCCTCGTGGCGCACCGGCGTGGCCGTGGGGCTGGCGGCTCTGGTGATGGGCATAGTGATGTTCGGGCCGCGGGCCTGGTTGCGACAGTCCGGCTACCGCGTGGCCGAGATGATGGAGCAACGGCAGGAGCTGTCGGAGATTCAGTACCACTTGCGCGTCCGGCAGGCGCAGTTGAGCGATTTGAAGCGTGTTTCGGAGTTGGCGGCCGCGAAGGGACTCGAGGCGCCGCCGCCCGGGAACTACACGTGGCAGGACGTCAGCATTCCGGCCACGCCAAGCCAGAGCGATCTGGCGCGTACGTTTAAGGCGCCGCCGGATTTGGCCGATGCGCCGATTTTGGATTAACGGTTTTGCGGGCTAACGGACTGGTATTTCAGGGGGCGTCAGGACCATGCAACGGGGTGTCCAAGGCGAACCGACCGCCGCGGCGAGAGCCGTCGGCGGCGCCGGAGTCCGCTCTTTTTTTTCTAGCCGCGGCTTTCGGCTCATCGTAGCCGGGCTCGCGTGCAGTCTCTGGCTGGGCGGAGTCATCTACCGGCTGTGGGACTTGCAGGTGCGTCAGGCGGAAGTGCTCGTCGGCCGCGCGCAGCGGCAGCACCAGGGCGAGATCACGATGCGCGCCACGCGCGGCGCGATCCTCGACCGTCACGGCGTTGAGCTGGCGTTGAGCACGCCGGTCGAATCGGTCGGCGTCTTCCCGAAAAAGGTCAGCGACCCGGAGTGGCTGGCGTCGATTCTGGCGAACGTGCTGGGCGAGCGTCCGGCCGACGTCGCCGAGAAGCTGACCGGCGAGCGCTTTCAGTGGCTGCGCCGCCAGGCGGACCCAGGCGTGAGCGAGCGGCTCAAGGAGCTCAACATCAAGGCGCTGCATTTCGAGAAGGAGAGCCGGCGCTACTACCCGAAGGGCACGCTGGCGGCGCATGTGTTGGGCTTCGTCGGTGTGGATCACGAAGGCTTGGGCGGTCTCGAGCTGCAGTACCAGGACGCCTTGTCCGGTCGCGACGGCCTGCGGCTGGTGCACTACGACGCGCTGCGGCAGAGCTATGACACCTCGATCGTCGAGGCGCCGATTCCCGGAGCGGCTTTGCAGCTCACGCTCGACGAAGGCATTCAGGGGTTGGCGGAAGAGAGCCTCGAGAAGGCGATCCATGAGACGAGGGCGCGCGCCGGAGCGATCGTCGTGATGGATCCGCAGAACGGAGACGTGCTGGCGCTGGCGAACTGGCCGACGTTCGACCCCAACAAACGGCCCAGCGGCGACGAGCAGCGCGACTACGCGATTTCGGCGCTGTATGAGCCGGGCTCGACCTTCAAGATCGTCACGGTTTCAGCGGCGCTCGAGGAAGGCTTGACGACGCCCGACGAGCTCATTGACTGCCAGCACGGCACAATTTACATCGGCCGCCGCCGGATTCGCGATCACAAGGCCTATGACTTGCTGACCGTTTCCGACGTGCTGGCCCACTCGAGCAACGTGGGCGCGATCAAGCTGGGGCTGCGGCTGGGCGCGACCAACATGCATCGTTATGTGCGAGACGTATTTCACTTCGGCGAGCCGACCGGCATCGAGTTGCCGGGCGAGGCCGAGGGGATGGTGCACCCGATCAAGCATTGGCGCGACGGCTCGGTGGCCTCGGTGTCGATGGGGCACGAAATTACGGTGACGCCGCTGCAGATGGCGCAGGCGGTTTCAATCGTCGCCAACGGCGGCATGTTGGTGCGGCCGCGGCTGGTGGATGCGGTGGTGGACCCGTCCGGCCGCAAGCGCCTCCTCGCGCGCCCCGAGCCCAAGCGCGTCTTGAGCGCCGAGACGGCGGCGCGGCTGCGGGCCATGATGGAGCGCACGGTTTCAGAGGGCACCGGACGATTGGCGATTACGCCCGGTTATCGCGTGGGCGGCAAGACCGGCACGGCGCAAATGATCGACCCGGACACGCACGCGTATTCCCATCAAGAGTACATGGCGAGCTTCGCCGGGTTCGCGCCGGTAAACAATCCATCGCTGACAGCGCTCATCGTGCTCGAAGCGCCGCACGGAGCTTACTACGGCGGACAAGTGGCGGCGCCCGTGTTTCGCCAGGTGGCGTCGCAAGCGCTGCGCCTGCGAGACGTGCCCGAGGATTTGCCGACCGGCGGACCGAGGCCGGTGGAGGATCTGCCGGCTGCCTTGCTTGCGGATCTGGCCGACTACGCTCGCGATCCGCTGCCGCCCGCGATCCCGCGTGGAGCGGACGGAGCGATCTTGGTGGCGGGAGCGAGCGGCCGCTCGTCCGACGGCGGTGAGGAGAAGATCGATCACCCGAAGTCCGAGCGCGGCGGCAAAGTGAATCTGCGCTTCACCGGGCTCGAGACGCCGGACTTGCGTGGCGCGACCTTGCGCGAGGCGCTAACCGAGGCGAGCCGTTTGGGGCTGCGCGTCGAGACGACGGGACAGGGAGTAGTGGTGAGGCAGCGGCCGACGCCGGGAGCGCCGGTCGAGAAGGGCGGGCTGATCCGCTTGGAGTTAGGACGCATGGTCGCGGAGGTGCGCCCCACGCGATGACGCTCGATGTGCTGCTTGCCGCCTCGGAACCATTGAGCGACGTCCCTGCCCTGCCGGTGAGCGGTTTGGAGTTCGACTCGCGCAAGATCACCCCGGGAGAAGTGTTCTTCGCCTTTCCGGGCGAGCACGTCGACGGGCACGACTTTATTGAAAAAGCGCGCGCCGGCGGCGCATCCGCCGTGGTGAGCGAGCGCCCCCGCCCGGAAGGCGACACGAGACCCTGGGTGCAAGTGCGCCACGGCCGGCGCGCGCTGGCCGCCGCGGCCCTCGAATTTTACGGACATCCGGACCGGCGACTGCGGCTGGTCGGGGTGACCGGCACCAACGGCAAGACCACGACCGTCTACCTGATTGACTCCATCCTGAGAGCGGCTGGCTTCACGACGGGCCGCTTCGGGACGATTGAACACCGGATCGGCGATGAGGCGGTGACGGCCGTGAATACGACGCCCGAGTCGCTCGATCTGGTCCGACTCCTGGTCCAGCTCGAGAAGGCGAACGGTTCGCACGCCGTGCTCGAGTCCTCCTCCCACGCCCTCGAGCTGGGCCGGGTTCATGGCTTTCGATTCGACACGGCGGTGTTCACGAATCTGAGCCAGGACCATCTGGACTTCCACGGCGACATGGAGGGTTATTTCGCGGCCAAGCGCAAGCTGTTCGAAGGCCTCGGAGACGGTCCCCCCCGAGTCGGCGTGATCAATGGCGACGATCCGTACGGCCGCCGGCTGCTCGAGCTCGGCGCCTTTCGCCCCATGTCGTATGCGATGACCGGTCCAGCGGACGTCCGCGCGATGCGAGTCGAGACCGACTTTGAAGGCCTGCGCATGAGCGTCGAGACGCCCAGCGGTCCGCTCGAGATTCGCTCGAGCATGACGGGGCGCTTCAACGCGGCGAACATCTTGGCCGCGGTCGGCGCGGGAGTTGGATTCGACCTCGACCTGGCGACGATCGCTCAAGGCGTTGAGGCGTTCCAGGCGGCGCCGGGGCGCTTCGAGACGATTCGCGAAGGCCAGCCTTTCGCCGTCGTCGTCGACTACGCGCACACCGACGACGCGCTGAAGAATGTCTTGACGGCGGCGCGGGAGCTGCTGGCGGGCAAGGGGCGCGTGCTGACGGTTTTCGGTTGCGGCGGCGACCGCGACCGCAAGAAGCGGCCGTTGATGGGAGAGGCGGCTGGGCGGCTAAGCGACCGCGTAATTGTTACCTCGGACAATCCGCGCCATGAAGATCCGCTGCGCATCATCGCTGACGCAGAGGTCGGGCTGCAGCGCGTGGACGCGAACTACTCGCGCGAGCCGGATCGCCGAGCGGCGATTGCGAAAGTATTGTCTGAAGCATGTCCGGGCGACATTGTCGTGATCGCCGGCAAGGGACATGAGCCCTATCAACAGGTAGGCGACGAGAAGCTGCCGTTCGACGATCGGGGAACGGCCCGTGAGTTGCTCAAACAACTGTCCGGAGGTCGCCGGCCGCAGTGAATTTGACGATGGAGCAAGTCGCGGGCGCGATCGACGCCGCGCCGCGCAGCAGGCCGTCGTCGAAAGTCGCGGGCTATTCGATCGACTCGCGCACGATCGGCGCGGGCGAGTTGTTTTTCGCGATTCGCGCCGAGCGCGACGGGCATGAGTTCGTCGCCGACGCGTTGAGCAAGGGCGCCGCGGCCGCTGTGGTCGCCGCTGACTGGACCGGGAACATCGATGAGCGGCGCCTGTTGCGGGTGGATGATCCTCAGGCGGCGCTCGGGCGGCTCGGAAACTTCGCGCGTCGCCGCTGGGGCGGGCGCGTGTTGGCGGTGACGGGCTCGAACGGCAAGACGACGACGAAAGAGATCTGCGCGGCGTGTCTGAGCGTCGGGTTCAAGACAGCGAAGACGGTCGGGAATCTGAACAACGAGCTGGGCGTGCCGTTGACGCTGTTGCGCATGGACGAGACCGCCGAGGTTGCGGTCGTCGAGATGGGTATGAACCACGCGGGCGAGATTCGGCGGCTGGCGCGGATCGCCGAGCCGAACGCCGGCGTGGTCACCAACGTGAGCTTCGCGCATGTGGGCGCTTTCGATTCGGTCGAAGGAGTCGCGGCGGCGAAGCGCGAGCTGATCGAAGAATTGAGCTCGGAAGGAACGGCGATTCTCAACGCGGACGACGCGCGCGTGGCCGGCTTCACGGCGGCGCACCAAGGGCCGTCGGTGACCTTTGGAGTCAGCAACGACGCTGACTTTCGCGCGCGTGATCTGCGCGCCGAGACTTCGGGCGGCCAGTCGTTCGAGTTGACGCGGAAGGGCCAGCCGGGCTTCAGGATTTCAACGCGGTTGGCAGGACGTCACAATGTGTCGAATGTGCTGGCCGGCGTGGCGGCGAGCTCGGTTTTTGGGATCTCAGCGGAGCGCCTGATCGCAGCGATCGCGGAGATCGAAGCCGGCGCGCGGCGCGGACGGACCCTGCGGCGCGGCGGCGTCGAGGTGATCGACGATTGCTATAACGCCAATCCGGCCGCGATGGAGGCGATGCTGGCCGAGTTGGCGTCGCGCAAGGCCGACCGGCGGGTCGCGGTACTGGGGGAGATGCGCGAGTTGGGCGCGTTCTCCGAAGATCTGCACCGCAAAGTCGGAGCGGCCGTCTTACGCCTGGGCGTCGACCTGTTGGTCGCGGTCGGCGGCGATGCCCGCTTCATCGTAGAAGAGGCGACAGCTCGCGGTCTGGCGCCGGCGAACGCGTTGTTCTTCGTGGAGGCTCCGGCGGCGGGCGCGGCGCTGCGAGATCTGCTGACGGCGGGCGATGTCGTGCTGTTCAAGGGCTCGCGCGGCGTGGCGCTCGAACGGGCGCTGGAGCGCGCGCTGCCGGCCGAAGCCGAGCCACAGCCGGGCGAAAGCCAAGCTGCTCTGGCGGGGAGGAAGGGCTGAAATGCTCTACCACCTTTTCTACGAGCAGCTCTTCCCGATGTTCAGTCCCTTCCGGGTGTTCAGCTACATCACGGTGCGGACGGCGTTCGCCAGCTTGACGGCGCTAGCGTTGGGTTTGGCGCTGGGGCCCTGGCTGATCAGCAAGCTGCGCGAGTTTCAGATCGGACAGCACATTCGCGAAGACGGGCCGCAGTCGCATCTGGCCAAGGCCGGTACGCCGACGATGGGCGGGCTGCTGATCAACGTCTCGATCGTCTTGCCGACCTTGCTTTGGGCCGACCTGCGGAACATCTATATCTGGATTGCGCTGTTTGCGCTGGTCGGCTTCGGCGCGATCGGGTTTCTCGACGATCTAATGAAGATCCGCCGCGGACGGAATCTGGGGCTGACGGCGTGGACCAAGATGGGCCTGCAGATCTTGATGACGCTGGCGATCGGTTCGGCGCTGGCGTGGCTGTATCTGCATGGGCAATACGACCCTGCGCTGGTCGTGCCGTTTTTCAAGAGCGTGCGCCCGGATCTGGTTTTCGAGTCCATGTTGTCGACGCCGTGGACCTATCCGCTTGCGTTCTCGGCGTTCTTCTTCTTCCTATTCCTGGTGTTGGCGGGATCGTCGAACGCGGTGAATCTGACCGACGGCCTCGACGGGCTCGCCGGCGGGCTGACGGTGATTGCCGCGGGCGCGCTGACGGTACTTTGCTACGTGGCCGGTCACCGCGAGATCGCCACGTACCTCGACATCGCACGCGTGCCGCAGGCGGCCGAGCTGACGATCTTCTCGGGCTCGATGGTGGGCGCGACGCTGGCCTTTCTTTGGTACAACGCGCACCCGGCGGACATCTTCATGGGCGACGTCGGGTCGTTGGCCCTGGGCGGCGGAATGGCGGCGCTGGCGATCTTGATCAAGCAAGAGATTCTGCTGCTGTTCGTGGCGGGCGTTTTCGTGGCCGAGGCGGCGAGCGTGATCTTGCAGGTCGGCAGCTTCAAGCTGCGCGGCAAGCGCATCTTTCGCATGGCGCCGCTGCACCACCACTTCGAGCAGTTGGGCTGGCCGGAGTCGAAGGTGATCGTCCGGTTTTGGATTGCGGGTTTGGTGTGGGCGCTGCTGGCGTTGAGCACGCTGAAGCTGAGATGAGCGGGTACGAAAACAAGCGGGTGCTGGTGGTCGGGCTGGGCGAGTCCGGCAAGGCCGCGGCGCGCTTTTTCGCGGCCCGCGGCGCGCGTGTCGTCCTCAATGACGCACGCCACGCTGACGATTTGAAGGAGACGGTCGAGGAGTTGGGCGGCCTGGGGGTCGCCTTCGAGCTCGGCGGGCACCCCGAGGGGTTGTTCCGCGAGCAAGACCTGATCGTTCCTTCTCCTGGAGTTCCCTGGGATCTGCCTCTTCTCCAATCGGCTCGGAAGGAGGGAATTTCCGTCGCGGGGGAGCTGGAGGCGGCTTCCAGGGAGCTTTTGGGAAAGATCGTCGGCATCACGGGCGCCAACGGCAAGACGACGACGACGGCGCTGGTGGGCCATATCTTCGAGTGCGCCGGTATGACAGTGCAGGTGGGCGGCAACATCGGCAGGCCGGTGCTGAGCTTGGTCGACAGCTCGACGCCGGCGACGTGGAACGTGCTCGAGCTGTCGAGCTTTCAGCTCGAGGCGATGCAGTCGTTTCGCTGCAACGTGGCGGCGGTGCTCAATGTGACGCCCGATCATCTGGATCGGCATCACGACATGGCGACTTACGTCGCAGCCAAGGCTCGCATCCTCGCGCCGCAGCAGGCGGGCGACACGGCGGTGCTCAACTACGACAACGAGATCTGCCGCGGATATGCGTCGGCGGTGAAGGGGACGACGGTTTGGTTCAGCCGGACCCGCGCGCTGGACGAGGGCGTCTGGGTCGACGACGGCTGGATCGTGAGCGACGGACGCCGAATCGCGACGACGGACTTGCCGATTCGCGGCGCGCACAATCTGGAAAACGCGCTGGCCGCCGTCGCCGCGGCCGCGGCCGCGAAAGTCCCGGACGAGGCGATCGCCAAGGGCCTGTCGACGTTTCATCCCGTCGAGCATCGGCTCGAGCTCGTGCGCACGCTCGACGGCGTGGCCTATTACAACGACTCGAAGGCGACGAACGTCGATGCGGCGGTCAAGGCTGTCGAGTCGTTCGAGTCGGGGCTCTGGCTGATCTTGGGCGGCCGCGACAAGGGCAGCGACTACACGGCGCTGCTCGCGCCGATGAAGGGCCGCGTGAAGCGCGTGCTGCTGATCGGCGAGGCGGCGGAGCTGATCGCCGGTCAACTCGATCACCAGATCGATATGGAAGATTGCGGCACGCTCGAAGCCGCGGTCGAGCTGGCGCGCCGCGAGGCCGCACAAGCAGATACGGTGCTGCTGGCGCCGGCCTGCGCCAGCTTCGACCAGTTCGCTGACTACGGCCATCGCGGCCGCGAATTCAAACGCATCGTCGGGGAGTTGAGGTAGGAGAACATGCCGCGCCAACTCGAACATGACCGCCTGCTGGCGACCGTTGTCTTGGGACTGACCTTCTTTGGGCTGCTGATGGTCTTCAGCGTGACCACGGCGGACATCGACGGCAGCCCGGTTCTGGTGATCAAGCAATTGGTCGCCGCGGCCGTGGGCCTGACGGCGATGCGGTATTTGATGTTTCACGACTACCGCGAATGGCGCAACCAGCGTACGGTGTTCATCTGCCTCGGGACGGCGGTGATCCTTTTGATCGTGGCGCTGCTGTTCGGGTCGGGCGCGAACACGAGCCGGTTCCTGCGTTTTGGGAAGGTGTCGCTGCAGCCGTCGGAGCTGGCCAAGCCGGCGCTGATCCTGTTCTTGGCCTACTTTCTCGAGACGCGGCGGAAGAAAATCGGCGACTTGCGTTCGATCGGCGGGGCGTTTCTGGTGGTGGCGGTGCTGTCGGCGTTGATCTTGGCCGGCCGGGACCTCGGCACGGCGATAGCTCTGGCGCTGATCGCGGCGGCGATTTTGTGGGCGGCCGGGCTGCCGGTGCGCTACTTCGCCGCGGGCGCGGGAGCGTTGGTCGCCTTCGTGGGATTCGCCGTCTGGATCGATCCGTTTCGGATGCAGCGGTTGCTGACGTTCCTGAACCCGGAGGCCGATCCTCAGGGAGCAGGCTTCCAAATCATGCAGTCGAAGATCGCGGTCGGCAGCGGCGGGTGGCTGGGACAGGGCTTCATGTTGGGCCGCCAGAAGCTGCGCTTTCTGCCCGAGGCTCACACGGATTTCATCTTCGCCGTAATCGGCGAGGAGTTGGGTTTGATTGGCTGCACGCTGGTGGTGATCGCGTTCGGCGTTTTGATGTGGCGCGGCGTCTTGGCGGCGATGCGGGCGCAGGACGATTTCGGCTGCTATCTGGCGACCGGCGTCACGGCGATGATCGCGTCGCAGGCGATGATCAACCTCGGCGTCGTGTTGGCGTTGCTGCCGACGAAGGGAATGCCGCTGCCGTTCATCAGCTACGGCGGCACTTCGATGATGGTTTGTTTGGCTTCGGCGGGTCTATTGTTGAATGTCAGCCAGCGCGCACAGTAGATCGGATTCGCAAAAGGCTTCGCTTGCCGAGAGCTTGGCGGCGGCGTTCGCCTACGTCGTCGATCAAGAGGCGGAGCCCGGCGAGGCGCGCGCGGATGCGGCGGGAAACGTGGGTCGGTTGTTTCTGATAGCGGCGGGCGGGACCGGCGGCCATGTGCTGCCGGCGATCGAGGTGGCGCGCGAGTTGCGCCGCCGCGGGCACCAGTGCCTCTTCGTGGGCGCCGGTCGCGGCATGGAACGGCGCCTGACCGCGCAGGCCGGCTTCGAGATCGAGGTGATCCCGATCGGGCCGCTCAATCGCGTTTCTATATGGACGAAGCTGAAGACCCTGACATCTCTGCCTCAGGCGCTGACGCGAGCCTCGCGGCTGATCGCCCGGCTGAAGCCCGCGGCGGTGCTCAGCGTCGGCGGTTACGCCTCGGGGCCGTTGGCGCTGGCGGCGATCCTGCACGACACTCCGCTGGTGGCGCTCGAGCCGAACGCCTATCCCGGGCTCGCCAATCGGCTGGCAAGTCGATGGGCGGCCCGCGCGCTCACGGGCTTCGGCGACGCCGGCCGCTACTTCCCCGCAGGCCGCTCGGTGAGCATCGGTACGCCGGTGAGACAGGAGTTTTTCGCTCCGGTCAAGCAAAAACATTCCGAAACGTTTATGATTTTGATAACCGGCGGGAGCCAAGGCTCTCGCACGCTCAACCGCGCTGCCGTGGAAGCGGCGCGGATTTGGGCCGAGGACGGTACGGCGGCTGGATTGAAGCTTCTGCATCAGACCGGGCGAGACCAATACAATGAAGTGCGATCGGAGTACGAGCTGCTCCGCGAGCGCACCGGCTTCGAGGTCGAGGCTGTCGAGTTCATCGACGAAATGCCGCAGGCCTTCGGCCGCGCTGATCTGGTCATCTCACGTTCGGGAGCCTCGACGGTCGCCGAACTGGCCGCCGCCGGCAAGCCGTCCATCTTGATTCCGTTCCCGTTCGCCGCCGACGATCACCAGGCGAAGAACGCCGCCGCAATCGAAGCGGCGGGCGCAGCGCGGGTGTTCAAGGACGCGGATTGGACGGGCGAGACGATGGCGCGAGAGATCGAACAATTGCGTGCGACCCCAGGAGTCCTCGAGAGCATGGCCCGCGCGGCGCACAGCGTCGCGCGGCCGGACGCCGCGAACAGAGCCGCCGACGTGTTGGAACAAGTCGCCTTGGCGGGCGGCGGGAAGAGGACATAGCACGTGCTGTTCAAGGAAGAGGCTCTCGTCAAACAACGCCGGATTCACTTCATTGGGATCGGCGGCATCGGCATGAGCGGGATTGCGGAGATCCTGCTCAACCTGGGTTATCGCATCAGCGGCTCGGACCTGCGGCGCTCGCCGATCACGGATCGGCTGGCGAAGATGGGCGCGACGATTTTTGAAGGTCATGCGGCGGAGCACATTGGCGGCGCGGACGCGATTGTGTATTCGTCGGCGATCGCGAAGGCCAACCCGGAGTTCGCGGCGGCCAAGGCGAAGGGCGTCCCCACGATCATGCGCGGCGAGCTGCTGGCGGAGCTGATGCGCCTCAAATACGGCATCGCCATCGCGGGCAGCCACGGCAAGACGACCACCACGTCGATGACGGCGGCGGTGCTGCACGGCGCCGCCAAGGACCCCACCGTGGTGGTCGGCGGGCGCGTCGGCTCGCTGGGGTCGAACGCCCGGCTGGGCAAGAGCGACTTGCTGCTGGTGGAGGCCGACGAGAGCGACGGCTCGTTCCTGCGGCTCGCGCCGATCATCGCCGTGATCACCAACGTCGACCGCGAGCACATGAACCACTACGAGTCGTTCGATGCGCTCAAGGCGGCGTTCCTCGAGTTCGCGAACAAGACGCCGTTCTACGGCGCGGCGATCTTGTGTCTGGACGATCCGGTTTTGCGCGAGCTGGCGCCGCGGATCGAGCGGCCGCTGCGAACCTACGGGTTTGAAGAGACTTCGCCGGACGCGGATCTGGTGATTCACGACGTGCGCTGCGGGCACTTGGCGAGCCGCTTCGAGCTGCGCTTGCGCGGCAAGGAGCTGGGGGAGTTCGAGGTGGCGGGCGTCGGGCGTCACAACGTCGCGAACGCGGCGGCGGCGGCGCTGGTGGGCCTCGAGCTCGATGCGTCGGCGGACCAGGTGCGCGAAGGGTTGCGAAGCTTCAGCGGCGTCGACCGACGATTTCAGATTCGCGGCGAGCGCGGCGGCGTGACGGTGATCGACGACTACGGCCATCACCCAACCGAGATCAAGGCGACCCTGGCCGCGGCGCGCAACTGTGACTTTGGGCGCGTGCTGGTGATCTTCCAGCCGCACCGCTACAGCCGCACGCAGGAGCTTGCCGGCGACTTCGCCGGCGCGTTCAACGACTGCGACCGGCTGTGGGTGGTGGACGTGTATTCGGCGGGCGAAGAACCGTTGCCGGGCGTCAACAGCGTGACGCTGACCGAGCGCATTCAAGCGCGGACGACAACGCAAGCTTCGTACTCGGAGTCCGTCGAGGCGGCGGTGGAGGCGGCGACGGCTGCGGCGCGGCCGGGCGACGTGATCATCACGCTCGGGGCGGGGACGATCTGGCGCGCGGGGGACTCGATCTTGAGCGTGCTCGAAGCGCGAGCGGGGAAGACGGCGCCGGCCAACGGATAGCCAGTGAGCGACGAGACGACAACGAAGCGGAGGCGAGCCGGCGACGACGCCGAGGCGTTTCAACGCCGTAAGCGACCCGTGCGCGTGCGCAAGGGCGTACACGACTGGCGCAGTTGGCCCTGGCGCAAGGCGGCGATCGCCGCGGCGCTGACCGCAGGCTGCTTGAGCACGGTCTATGCGCTCGACGGCTATGTCGAGACGAGCGAGCGCTTTCGCTTTCCGTCGGACGGCTCGGGCTTGCTGGTGAGCGGCTTGCATCGTCTCGATCCCAAGATGGTGAGTTCCGTGTTCGAGTCCGATTTCGGTAAGCCGTTGGCCGCGGTGCAACTCGAAGAGCGGCGGCAAGCGCTGCTCCAGGAACCGTGGATTCGCAAGGCGACGATCGGGCGCCTCTGGCCCGATCGCATCTGGGCGGACTTCGAGGAGCGCCGCCCCGTGGCGTTCGCGCGCGTGGAGGACGGCCGCAGCGTGCTAATCGACGGCGACGGCGTGCTGCTCGACCCGCTGCCCGGCAAGCCGTTCGATTTGCCGGCGGTGACCGGGCTGCGCTCGGACATGGCGATCGAGCAGCGGGCGAAGCGAGTGCGCCTGGTCGAGCAATTGATTCAAGATCTCGATTCGGCCGAACCGGCTTACAGCGCGATGTTGGGGCAGATCAACGTAGCCGACGCGGAGAACGTGAAAGCGACGACGGTGCACCAGGGCGACGTGATCGAGCTGCAGTTGGGCGACAAGCTGTTCCGCCATCGCCTCGAAGTGTTTCTCGAGTACATCGGGAGCTGGAAGGGGCAGTTTGGAAAGATCGGATGGGTGGACTTGCGCTTCGAGGGCCAAGTCGTGATTCAGCCTGTGGGCGCGGCGCAGGGCGCCGAGCCGCACCGCCAGGGCTATTGATCGTTGACGGTGTTGGACGAGTAAGGAGCCGAGCAAACAAACGCAATGCCGCCGATTCAAGACTGTCTAGTCGGGCTCGATCTGGGAAGCAGCCGTACGCGCTGCATCGCCGCGATCGAGGAAGACTCGCGGCTGCGCTTCATCAGCTACGGCGAGGCCCCGGTGAGCCGCAAAGGCTGGGAGAAGGGCGTCATCTCGGACCAGGACCCGGTGCTCGAGTCGGTTGAGCAGGCGGTGGAAGAAGCCGAACGCAACGGCGGCGTACTGATCGACGCGGCCGTGGTCGGCATCGGCGGGCCGCACGTGAAGTCGAACGTCTCTCACGCATATCTCAACCTGCCGTCGTGGGAACAGACGATCGAGAAGAAACACGTGGACGAGGCGGTGAAGCTGGCTTCGCAAGGCCCGCTCAGCGAAGACCGCGTGGCGGTCCAGGCCGTTCCGCTGGAGTTTTCGGTCGACCAGCAGCCGGGCAAGCGGAATCCCTTGGGGATGAGCGGGCGACGACTCGACGCGCACGTGCAAGTCGTATCGGCGCTGGCGCAGGCGCACGACAACATTTGCGCCGTGGTCAACCGCGCCGGCGTGCGCGTGGAAGACACCGTCTCCGAGGCTTTCGCGACGGCCTATGCGGTGCTCGAGGAGCAAGAGCGCGAGATGGGCGTCGCCGTCGCCGACCTGGGCGCGGACTCGATCGAGCTGCTGGTCTACCTGGACAACGATTTGCGGCTGGTCAGCAGCCTGCCCTACGGCGGCGAGCATTTCGCTCGCGACGTGGGCGCGGTGATGCGCACCCATCGCGACGACGCCGAGCGGCTGGTTGAGCAGTACGGCTGCGTGCTGCCCGAACAGACTCCGGCGAATGTGACGGTCGCAGTGCCGCGGGTGAACGGCGAAGGGTTTTCGCAACAGCCGCGGCGACTTTTGAACGAAATCTTGCGGGCGCGAGCCGAAGAGATCTTCGAGCTCGCGCGCGCCGAGCTGAGCCGCAACGGATTTGAGAATCGGCTGGTCGCGGGAATTGTCCTGACGGGCTCGCTGGCCTGCCTGGCAGGCGCTTGCGACTTAGCCGAAGAAGTGTTGGAAACGAACGCGCGCATTGGGCTGCCCCCCCGGATCGAGGATCTGCCCGATGAGCTGGACCATCCGGGGTGGGCGACCGCAATCGGCCTTGTGCTCTATGCGCAACGGCTGCGTTTACACCAGAAGCGTCGGAAGGATCGCGTGACCGAGTGGCTGAAGGCGCTGTTTGATTAATGCGTGCTCAAGAAAACCCCGTGGAGGATCGCTGAACCCATGATTGAAGATCTCACCCCCGAATTGAACCCCCGCCGATCACGCGACCGCGAGCCGGTCGACGTGGAAGGCGTGCGCCGTCGCGACGAGATCCGCCGCGAGGCATCGATCCGCGCAGAGTCGAGCCGCGACGATGATGACGACATGGAAGCTCGCGCGGAAGAACCGGCTTCGAAGGTCCGTAAGACCGGCGGCAAGCCGCAGTTCAGCTTCGAGGAAGACGCGCCGCCGAGCGCCCGCATCAAGGTGATCGGCGTGGGCGGCGGCGGCTGCAACGCCGTCAACCGCATGATCGAAGCCGGCGTCGAAGGCGTGCAGTTCGCCGCCGTCAACACCGACGAGCAGGCGCTGCGCGTTTCGCGGGCGCAGATCAAGCTGCAGATCGGCGGCAAGCTCACCGGCGGCCGCGGCGCGGGCTCGAATCCGGAGATCGGCCGCAAGGCGGCGCTCGAAGACACCGAGCGCTTAATCGAATTGCTCAGCGAGTCGGACATGGTGTTCGTGACGGCTGGCCTGGGCGGCGGCACGGGCACCGGCGCGGCGCCCATCGTCGCCTCGCTCGCCAAAGAGCTCGGCGCGTTGACCGTGGCGGTGGTGACCAAGCCGTTTGCCTTCGAGGGCGTGCAGCGCATGGAAGTCGCCGACGAAGGCATCCGGGAATTGGCCGAGACGGTCGACACGGTCGTGACAATCCCGAACGAGCGGCTGCTCGACGTGGTCGAGCGCGGCACGAGCTTCTTCGAGGCGTTCCAGATCGCCGACGACATCCTGCGCCAAGCGGTGCAGGGCATCTCGGACATCATCACGATCCCGGGCATCATCAACCGCGACTTCGCCGACGTACGGACCATCATGCACGGCATGGGCTACGCCGTGATGGGCACCGCCATCGCGGGCGGATCGAGCGCGGCCGTCGAGGCTGCTCGCAAGGCCGTCAGTTCGCCGCTGCTCGAAGACGCCTCGATCGAAGGCGCGCGCGGCATCCTGATCAATATCACCGGCTCGTCACGGCTCAGCCTGCACGAGGTGCACGAGGCCTCGACGATCATCCAGCGCGCCGCCGATCCGGGCGCGAACATCATCTTCGGCTGCGTGCTCAACGAGGACATGGGCGAGAACGTGAAAATCACGGTGATCGCCACGGGCTTCCGCGAGCAGGCGATGTTCAATACGGACCCGCGGCATGAAGGAGCGAACTCGCACACGAAGGTGCGCACGATGCCGTTTAGGACGGAGCCGCAGTCGCGCGTGCGGACAGCGGTCGCGGGCGGCGCGCTGCCGCCGCGCGGGCAAGAGACGGCCGTCGCCGAGGCGGAGGAAGAAACGCCGAAGGTCGACGTCAACGACATGGAGCAACCAGCGTTTTTGCGCCGGCGGCTGGAGCGGGAGTAGAGCGCTCGCGTCAGGCGGAACCGCTTACTGACGACAACAGCAACCGCGAAGCTTGAGCCCTGTACTGACACGTGCGCGGCGCTGCAGTTGTTTTCCAGGGTGCAGCAGCAGAGCCGCAACCGTCAGGTTGCGTTTGAGGCTACATGACCATGCCGCCGGTGACCAGCACGACTTCGCCTGTGACGTAGTCGGCGAGAGGCGAGGCCAGGAACAGGACCGGCCCAGCCGCCTCGTGAGGCGTGCCGGCTCGGCCCAGCGGGATGAATTGCGGTCGCGAGAGGCGTTGTTCTTCGGGGATGCCGAGAAGGATGCCGTCGGCGGTCTTCTCGCCTTTCTCCTTCGATTGCGTCAGGCGCGTGTCGACGAAACCGTAAGCCACGGCGTTGCAACAGATGTTGAAGCGCGCCCATTCGCGGGCGATCGTCTTGGTCATCCCTACAACGCCCATCTTGCCCGCGGCGTAGTTGATCTGTCCCGCGTTCCCGGCCACGCCCGAGGTCGAGCTCACATTGACGATCTTGCGCGGCGCGGGGCGCTCGCCTGCATCCAGGGCCTTCTTGGCTTCGCCCCGCAAGTAGGGGGCGGCGGCCCGGACGATGCGGAACGGCGCCCTCAGGTGGATTTCGAGCATCGCGTCGAACTGCTCGTCCGACATCTTGTGGATCACGCCGTCCCAGGTATAACCGGCGTTGTTGACGATGATGTCGATGGCGCCGAAGGAGTCGAGGGCGGCTTGAACCAACCGAGCAGGGAAGTCGGGGTCGGTGACGCTGCCGGGAGCGGCGACAGCCTCGGCTCCTTTGGCTCGGAGCGCCTCGACGGTTTCGTTGGCGGGTCCGGAGTCGACGTCGTTGACCAGCACACGGGCGCCGTGGTCGGCGAAAAGTTCGGCGACGGCGCGGCCTATGCCGCGGCCCGAGCCGGTGACGATGGCGGCTTTGCCTTCTAGGAGCTTCATCGGTGCAGAGTATAGCCGGACGCTAGTAAGGACGTCGATCAAGCCGCCGACGCCTCGCGCCGAGATCGCTGTCATTCCTGACAGGACGCATCGCTCGGCCTGCGGCTATTGTCAATATGCCAGGATGCGGCGCATCTCGGCCTCGACGTGCTCGGTCTGCGGCAGGATCTCCTGTTCCAGCTCGGGGCGGTAGGCGATCCAGGTGTCGAGCGCTCCGATGCGGCCGACCGGGGCGTCCAGGTAATCGAACAGCTCGTCCGCGATGCGGGCCGAAATTTCGGCGCCGTAGCCCCAGCTCAACATGTCTTCATGGGCGACGATCACGCGGTTGGTCTTCTTCACCGACTCGGCGATCGCTTCCCAGTCATAGGGATTCAGCGTGCGCAGGTCGAGAATTTCGACCGAGGCGTCCATCTCGGCGGCCAGGTTCGCCGCCGCCAGCACGCTCTTGTGCACCAACGCGCCGTAGGTGACGATCGTCAGGTCGGTCCCGTGCTTCACCCGGTTCGCCTTGGCGAACGGGATCGTGAAATCCGGTCCCGGGTAAGCGCTGCGGTTGTAAGTCTCGCGGTAGAGCTTCTTGTGCTCGAGGAACAGCACCGGATCGTCGCAGCGAATCGCGGTGCGCAGCAAGCCATTGGCGTCGCGCGCGTTCGAGGGGAACACAACGCGGATGCCCGGGATATGCGTGAAGATCGACTCGCCGGATTGGGAGTGGTAGACCGCTCCGCCGTTCAAGTAGCCGCCGATCGGCGCGCGAATCACGATGGGCGCCGAGAAGCCGTTGTTCGAGCGCCAACGCAGCGACGCCAGCTCGTCGCGGATCTGCATCATCGCCGGCCAGATGTAGTCGAAGAACTGGATTTCGACGACGGGTTTGAGCCCGCGCGTCGCCATGCCGGTCGCGCGGCCGACGATCGCAGCCTCGGCGATCGGAGCGTTGAAGACACGGCGGCCGCCGTACTTGCGCTGCAAGCCGCGGGTCGCCTTGAAGACGCCGCCTTTGCCGGTTACTTGATCGAGATGATCTTCGCGCGAGCAGTCGGCCACATCTTCGCCGTAGACGTAGATGCGCTCGTCGGTCGCCATCTCGTCGTCCAAGCAGGCATTGATCAGATCGACCATCGTCTTCGGATACGCCGTCGTTTTGGGGTTCGGAATCGAAATTGCGCGAAGTCGGATCGACCGTGGGCGAGTAGAGGTAATTCATCGCCGAGCCGCTCTCGGGCGGCGGCGAAGCCAGCGCCTTCAGCGCAGCCTGTTCGATCTCTTCCTCGACGTCGGCGCGGAGCGAGAGCAGTTGATTTTCGTCGGCCAGCCCGTCTTGCTCGAGGATTTGCGCCAGCCGCAGAATCGGATCTCGCCCTGCTTCGTCCTCGCGCTCCTCCGCCGTCTTGTACAGTGTTTCGTCGTCGGAGAGCGAGTGCCCGTAGGGGCGGATCACATGCGCATGGACCAGCGCCGGACCCTCGCCCGCGCGGCAGCGGGTAAACGCCTGCGCCAGGGTCGTGTAGCTCGAGCGGAAGTCCAATCCGTCGGTCTCGTAGATCTCCAAACCGGGCATGCTCTTGAGGAGCTTGGAGATGCTGCCGCCGGGGGTCTGCGTCTCAGTCGGCGTCGAGATCGCGAAGCCGTTGTCTTCGATCAGGAAGATGATCGGCAGCTTTTCGAGACACGACGCGTTGATCGCCTCCCAAAATTCGCCCGAAGAGGTCGCTCCGTCCCCGGCGCAAACCAGCGTGGCTTCGAGCTCTTCGTTGTCGTCGGCGTGCGCCAGTTTGCCGGCATGGGCGCAGCCGACGGCCTGCAGGAACTGCGTTCCGGTGGCCGAGGAGGGCGAGACGATGTTTTTCTCGGGGAACGACCAGTGGGTCGGCATCTGGCGACCGCCGGAGGCCGGGTCGGCGCCCGCGCCCACCGCTTGCAGTAACATGTCGAGCGGACTTACGCCCATAGCTAAGCAGACCGCACGGTCACGATAGTAGGGGTACAGCCAGTCGACGCCCACCCGCATGTGCAGGCCGGCGGCCGTCTCGACCGCTTCATGACCCGCGCTGCTGATTTGAAAATACGCCCGGTTTTGTCGTTTGAGCGTGATCTCGCGGTCGTCTAACCGGCGAGACAAATACATCAAGCGGTAAACCTGGAGTAGATTTTTATTGGAAAGGCCGGCGACAGGCGAGGCAATGGAGCTGAGAAGTCCGCTTCTATCCCTCATGAGCCACCGCACACTATAACACGGGAGTCGCCGAAACGCCTCTAGAAGAGTTCGGGATGGGGTTCAACTCGTTTTTTTCGAGGCACATATGAGTCGCCGCGGCATCGACCGCTTGATGCACCCGAGCCTGGCCGCAGCGCTGGCCGCCGTGCTGCTCCTGCTGGCCTGGCTGCAGTACCGTTGGATCGGCGAGATCAGTGAAGCCGACCGCGCGCGATTGGAGAACAGCTTGACCGTGGCGACCATGCAATTCCGGCTGGACTTCAACCGCCAGCTCGCGACGACCGCCATCGACTTCATTCCCAGCCCCGATGACGTGGTCGATCGCGACTGGAGCCGGATCGGCGGGGCCTACGAGCGCCTCGTGTCCCGTTCGGCGGACACACTTCCGATTCGAGACGTTTACTTGTGGGAGGATTTTGCGGACGCCAAGGCGCGACTCCTGCGGCTCAATCCCGACACCCTGAAGCTCGAAGAAGCGGAGTGGCCGCCTGAACTGGCGGCAAGCCGCCCGCCGGCCCGGGATCTCCGGCCCCGCCGCGGCCCCGGCTCTCCCGGAGGGGGCGGGCCGCGCAGCTTCGGCTGGACGTTTTTGGAGCAAGGCCCCGCCCTGGCGATCCCGCTGTTCGAGCGGTCGGAGGAACCGGGAACGAATCGCGGCCGCTTCGAGCCCGTCGGCCAGCTCTACATCGAGCTGGATCAGAGCCAGCTTGTCGAGCACGTGCTGCCGGAGCTCGAGCAGCGCTACTTCGAGCTCGGCGTCGAGCGGCCCTACCAGGTGGGAATCGAATCGGGCGACCGCCTGATCTATAAGTCCGATGCGTCGTTGACCGCCGGAGATTTCCAAAGCGCGGATATCCGGATGCCGCTGCTGCTCAGCTTCGAGGAGATCGCCTCGCGGTTCTCCGAGATGCGGCGCGGTCCGCAGCCTGGCGACGGGGAGGGTTCGGGAGGTCCGGGAGGGCCGCCGCCCGACGAGGACTTCGGACGCGGCTTTCGCGAACGCCCGCCCCGGGAACCCGGTCCGCAGCCCGGAAACGACCGCGGCGGTTTCAATCCGACCCGCTCGCGAGATTTCGCCCGCGGACGCCCGTTCGTGGCATTCGGCGGTCCAGGCGGCGATTCATGGATGCTGGTGGCGCGCCACCGCGAAGGGTCGCTCGATTCGGTCGTCTCACGGCTGCGCCGCCGCAATTTGGGAATCAGCTTCGGCATCCTCCTGTTGCTTGCGGCTGGCATGGGGTTCGCCTTGATCTCCGCCCGACGCGCGCAGCGTCTCGCGCGCCTGCAATTGGATTTTGTCGCCGGGGTTTCCCATGAGCTGCGCACTCCCCTGGCCGTCATCCGGCAAGCGGGCGACAATTTGGCCGAGGGCGTCGTCGCCGCTCCCGAGAGCGTGCGCGAGTACGGGCGCTTGATTCGCGACGAAGGGCGGCGGCTGACCGGCATGGTCGAGCACAGCCTCGACTTCGCCAAGTCCCAATCGGGCAAGCGCGAGTACCGTATCGAGGCTGTTCCTCTGAAAGAGATGCTCGACGAGGCGCTCGACGAAGCGCGGCCCACCATCGCCGAAGCGGGCGTCGAGCTCGAGTTGAACGTGCCCGACCGCCTGCCGTCCGTCCAAGCGGACCGCGCCGCCGTCACGCAGTGCCTGCGGAACTTGATTGCGAACGCCGTAAAGTACGGCGGGACGGCGCGCCGGCTCGGCGTGCGGGCGAGCCAGGAGCCCGGCGGGGCCGTGGTGGAGGTCCAAGATCACGGCTTCGGCATCGCGGCGGAAGACTTGCCCTACATCTTCGACCCCTTCTATCGCGGCAAGCAGGCCAAGGACGCGCAGATTCAGGGCAGCGGGCTGGGACTCAGCCTCGCCCGCGACGCGGCCCGCGCCGCCGGCGGCGACTTGACCGTCGTCAGCCGCCTCGGCGAGGGAAGCGTGTTCAAATTGTGGTTGCCGACGGCGAACGGGTCCGGCGAGCGGCGAGAGACGGCGGAAGGATGAAGCCCAAAGTTCTACTAGTCGAAGACGAAGCCGGTCTGCGTCTGACTCTCAGCGACCGACTTGTCGCCGAGGGCTACGACGTCGAAACCGCATCGGACGGCACCTCCGGCGAGGAAAAGGCCGCAAGCGGCAAGCATGACATTGTGCTGCTCGACGTCATGCTGCCCGGTAAGAGCGGACTCGACGTCTGCCGCGACTTGCGCGCCAAGGGCGTCTCGACGCCCATCCTCATGCTCACGGCCCGCGGCCAGATCATCGACAAGGTTCTCGGCCTCAAGATCGGCGCTGACGATTACCTGACCAAGCCCTTCGAGACAATGGAGCTTCTGGCCCGTATGGAAGCGCTGCTGCGGCGCGCCCCCGCGGCCGTCAAGAAGACCTCCGAACCGCACCGCTTCGGCGACATCGAAGTGGACGTGCAGACGAACCGAGGTCCGCAGAGGCGACCATTTGCTCTCGCTGTCGGCAAAGGAATTTCAGCTCTTGCGCTACTTCCTGGAGCACCGCGGCGATACGCTCTCCCGTGACGTGTTGCTGCACGAAGTGTGGGGTTACGAATCGATGCCCTCGACGCGCACGGTGGACGTCCACGTCGCGTGGCTACGCCAGAAGCTCGAGGACGACCCCAAGAAGCCGCAGTGGATTCACACCGTCCACGGCCTGGGGTACAAGTTCGCCGATTAGCGTCTACCAGAAGTAGACGTAGAAGGCGATGATGAACCCGACGATGATGCAACTGTGGATCACGTCCCAGTGATTCCAGCTCGCGCGGGTTTCGACGATCTGCTCGGGGGTCGCCGAGCCGTAGGTCAAGTCCCTCAGCTTCTCCGGCCCGGGCTTCTCGGTGAACAGGCTGACCAGCCAGATGGTCAATAGCGAAGCCAGGAACAGGGCGATGCAGTAGTGCAGCCAGTTCGGCGCGACGATCCAGTCGTAGACGAAGCCTTCGGTGACGGCGTTCGGGAAAATGCGGAAGAAAAGCCGGATCATCCCGAACGTGAAACCGAACACGAGTCCGGCCATGCCGCCCGCCGCTGTGGCGCCCTTCCAAAACACGCCCAGCACGAAGACCGCGGCGATGCCCGGCGCCAGCAACGACTGCACGTCCTGCAGATAGGCGTAGAGCACTTGGCCCATCCCGCGCATGACCGGGATCCACAAGATGCCCAGGACCACGACCACGGCGGTCGCGAGGCGGCCCACGTAAACTAGCGTCTTCTCGCTCGACTCGGGTCGCCACTTCTTGTAGAAGTCGACGGTGAACAGCATCGCGGACGAGTTGAACAGAGACGCCAGCGAGCTCATCAGCGCCGCGACCAGGCCGCCCACGACCACGCCCTTGAAGCCGGCCGGAAGCAGCGTCGAAACCAGTACAGGGAAGGCTGCGTCGGCGTTCGGCAGATCGATCAGGCCCTTCTTGTTGAGCGCGAACGCGATCAGACCGGGAATCAGAAAGATGAACACCGGCGTCAGCTTCAGATAAGCGCCGAAGATGGTGCCGCGCCGCGACTCGCGCTGATTACGTCCCGACAGCACGCGCTGGACGATGTATTGGTCGGTGCACCAGTACCAGAAACCGATGATCGGCGAGGCGAACAGCACGCCCGTCCAGGGGAACGTATCGTCTTGCGGCGAGCGAATCAGCGACAGCATCGAGTCGCCCCACGGCGTAGTTTGCGCGCCGGCGATCGAGAGCAGCTCATGCCAGCCGCCGACCTTGATCAAGCCGATGATAAGGATCAAAATCGAGCCTAAAAGCAGCACGGGCGTCTGCAACAGCGACGTATAGAGGACCGATTTCATGCCGCCGACGACGGTGTAAATGCCGGTGATGATCACCAGCCCCACGGCGCCGATCCAGAAGAAATCGATGCCCATGAACTGATCGATGCCGAGGACTTGCTTGAAGACCACGCCGCCGGCATAGACGGTCACCGCGACTTTGGTCAGCACGTAGCTCACCAGGGAGATGATCGACAGGAACGAGCGGGCGCCCGGTGAGAAGCGCCTCTCCAGGAACTCCGGCATGGTGTAGACCATGCTGCGCGAGTAGAACGGCACGAAGACCCAGCCCAGGAGCAGGATCAGATACCCGTGCATCTCCCAGTGCGCCATCGCCATGCCGGTCGAGGCTCCGGCGCCGGCCAGCCCGACGACGTGCTCCGAGCCGATGTTCGAGGCGAAGATCGAGGCTCCGATGGCGAGCCAGGTGGCGTCCCGGCCGGCCAGGAAGTAGTCCGACGAGGTCTCTTCCTTGAGCCGAATGACGTAGATGACGATGGCGACGAGCCCAGCGAAGAACAGACTCAGCGTGAGAGTGTCTTGCCAGGCCCAGGCGGTGCTGCTGTCCACTTCAGTGCTCCCTGGGGTCCATAGGGCCGCACTATTGTTTCACAACCGGCTCTCCGCTGCGAAATTCAAACGTTTCGCAACTTTGGCTGGTGAGCGTGGGAGGCGAAATCGAGCCGCCGTTAACGTTAATGGAGCGAAGGTTTTTCTCGTCCTAGCGCAGATTTGTATTGATTCTTAACCCAAATAGGCTAAATTTGAAACGAAACAGTAGCGCCTATCGGGATAGTTTTGTGGGGAATGGCGCGAGCCGCGTTGCTTCGGTCTCGCCCCATTGGAGGTTATCTCATGAGGATGACTTTGGTTCGATTTGCGCCTGGGCTGCTCGTGGTCCTGGCGTTTTTTGTGGGCGCGACGCCCGCTTTCTCCCAAGGCGACACCGCCCAACTTTCGGGCTATGTCCGCGATTCGACGGGTTCGGTGATTCCGGGCGCAGCCGTCACCGTCGCCAACGAGGCCACGGGCGTGGCACGCGAGGTTCAGACCAACGCTAACGGCTACTTCGTCGTTACCGCTCTGCCCCCCGCCTTCTACACCGTCTCGGCTGAAGCGGAAGGCTTCAAGCGCACCGTCAAGACAAACAACAAGCTCGACGCCAACATCGCCGCTGAGGTGGACGTCACCCTCGAGATCGGCGCCGTCACTGAGTCGGTCGAGGTTCGCGCCGAGGCCATGCAGCTGCAATCCGAGACGGCCACCGTCGGCCAACTCGTCGAAGAGACGCAGATCAAGAACATCACGCTCAACGGCCGCAACCCGATTTTTCTGGCCATGCTCAAGCCCGGCGTCACCCGCACCGGATCTCTGGCGGGGTTCAGCTACGGTCTGACTTCGGGAGGCTTCGCCATCAACGGCTCGCGCAGCCAAGACAACATCATCTCGTTTCGACGGCGCGGTCAACATGCGCACGCGCTCGAACGGCACCTCAGTCGGCGTCGCCGACCTCGAAACCGTTCAAGAGATGCAGGTTCTTACGGCGAACTACAACGCCGAGTACGGCCGCGGCAACGCGGGCCAAATCCGCTTCGTGACTAAGAGCGGCACGCAGAAGTTTCACGGCTCGTTCTACGAGTACTTCCGTAACAACAACCTCGACGCCAACACCTGGTCGCGCAACCGCTCGGGGCTCGACCGCGAGGCCGAGAAATTCAACCAGTTCGGCTACGTCCTCAGCGGTCCGGTTTACATTCCTGGAAAGTTCAACTCCGACAAGACCAAGCTGTTCTGGCTCTGGAGCCAGGAGTGGGTGCGCCGGCGCCGCGAGTCGACGAGCATCCAAACGGTGCCTTCTCTCGCCATGCGCGGCGGAGACTTCTCGGAGTTGCTCGGCGATAACACTTTCTTCTCCGGCAGGCGCGTGATCAACGATCCCGACACGGGGACGCCGTTCTCCAACAACGTCATTCCGCAAGGGCGGTTAAGCAGGAACGGCCTCGGCATGCTCTCCGCCTACCCGGATCCTGTCGCCGGTTTCCTGCAAGGGTCAGACAACTTCATTCAGACGCGCCCGCAGCCGACCGATCAGCGCAAAGACACCGTTTCGGTGGACTTCAACCCGACGCAGAACCACTAGCTTCCGATTCCGTCTGCAGAATTACGACTTCTTCGAGCCGGAGGCCTTCCGCGGCGGCACTGACCGCGCCGTGCGCTCGATCGACCGGCCCAATCGTACTTACACGCTCAATCACATCTGGACGGCGAGCCCGACGCTGATCAACGAGCTATTGTTCTCGGTCAGCTACGACCGGGTCTTCCTCGAGGTGCCGGTCACGCCGCGTTTGGATCGCGCCACCTACGGCATCGACTATCCCTACGTGTTCCCCGAGCGGAAAGAGATCGACATCAAGATCCCGACGATCGCGATCAACAGCTTCGTCACGGTCGACGGCGGACCCTACCCATCCTCGTCGTCCGGTCCGATCTACCAGCTTTCCGACAACATCACCAAGATCGTCGGCAACCACACGCTGAAGTTCGGCGGACGCTTCGAGCGCGCCGGGCAGAACGACTTCGACCAGATCAACGTCTCCGGCGTCCCCGGCGGCACCAACAACCAGAACGGCCGTTTCGAGTTCACCGACGATCGGCTCGGCGCGCCGAGCACCGGGCTTGCCGCCGCGAACGCCGCGATGGGCCTGTTCAGCCGCTACGCCGAAATCGGCCCGCGCGCCTATACGCCTTACCGCTCGATCATGGGCGAAGGCTTCGCGCAAGACTCCTGGAAGGCCACCGACAAGCTGCGCCTCGAATACGGCGTGCGCTACTCGATCATGACGCCTTACTACTACTCGGTCTGGCGCAACATGGCCGTGTTCGACCCCAACAGCTACGATTCCAACAACGCCGCCGTGCTCGATCCCGGCACGGGTAATGTTCTCGCAGGTGACCGCTACAACGGCGTCGTCATCCCGGGCGACGGCTTCCCCGAGAAAGCCTACGGCCGTGTGGCCGTGGCGGACTCGGGCGAGTTCGACCGGCTGTTCAACGGCGGCCCCAAGTACTGGGGCAAGGTCCAGAAGCTCGAGTTCCAACCACGCTTCGGCATCGCGTATCGCATCAATGACGCGAGCGTTCTGCGCACTGGCTTCGGGCGCTACCTCGCGCGCCCCGGCGTGGCGGACAACGTCTTCCTGGGCGGCAACCCGCCGTTCCAGCCGATGGCCTCGATCACAACGGGATTGGCGGACAATCCGGGCGGCGGCGAGCAGGTCGGCTTCCCGCAGTTCTTCATGACCAACGATCCGGTGTACAAGATCCCGTCGTCTTACATGTGGAACGTCACCTACCAGCGCGAGATCGGCTTCAGCACCTTGCTCGAGGTCGGCTACGTCGGTCGCGTGGCGAACCACATGGAGCGCGTGCGCGATCTCAACCAAAACCCGGTCGGCACGACTCTGCTGCCTGAGAACGACGGGACTCAATCCGAACTTCCTGCGGCCCTACAAAGAGGTTCGCCAACATCATCCAGGGCGAGAACGCTGCGCGTTCGGAATACAACAGTCTGCAGATCAGCGCCAATCGGCGCTTTACCGGCGGGCTGAGCTTCGGCGTGGCTTACACCTACGGCAAGTCGGTCGATAACGCCGACAGCCGCCGCGACCGCATCTACGACAACTACGACGACACGAACTTCTGGGGACCGTCGGACTATGACATCCGCCAGTCGCTGGTCACGAACTTCGTCTGGCAGTTGCCGTTCTTCAAGACGTCCGGCTTGGCTCGTTCGGTCCTTGGGGGCTGGACATTGTCAGGCGTGGTGCAGTTCCAAACCGGGCAACCGCGCACCATCTCTCGCAACGTCGACTACGCCGGCATCGGCGAAGCCAGCGAGCAGCCTTGGGAAGTGAGCCGGAATCCGCGCCTATCCAAGGGCGACCGCGGCTTTTCGGAAGGCGCCGGCAACGACGACGTCTACTTCTTCGATACCAACCAGAGCACCGGCGAGACCATCTGGTCCGCTCCCGCGGCCGGCACGTTCGCCACGACGCAGCGGCGGAATCAGTACATCCGCGACCCGGGCTTCCAGAACTGGAATCTAGGCATTTTCAAGGACTTCGCCATAACGGAACGTCAGAAAATCTCGTTCCGCGGCGAGTTCTTCAACCTGCCCAACCACCCGAACCTGGGCGACGTCCAGCTCAACCCGGTGAACTCGCAGTTCGGTCGCGTCACTTCCAAGGACAGCAACCGAAACGTACAGCTCAGCCTGCGCTACTCGTTCTAACGAGCGATCGCCGGTACTCCCGCCGGTTACACGCCGCGCAAGCGGCGGCCTTTCAGGTCCGGCGTCCCAGCGACGCCGGACCTGAATTTCTATTCCGCGACCCGCGTGTCTCCGCCGATCCGGTCGGAGCTCACGCCTCCCGAGCCGTCGTGTTCGACGACAAAGTTTCCCGTCACGTCGGTGACGCGAATCCCTCCCGAGCCGTCCCGCTCGACCGTCACATCGCCGTCCACCTTAGAGACCTCGATGCCGCCGGAGCCGTCGGTGATCGAGACCGAGCCTTTGACGTCTTTGATCGTCAAGCCGCCCGAGCCGTCCCGCACGCGGACGTCTCCCGTGACGTCTTCGATCTCCACGCCGCCCGAGCCGTCCTCGAGCTCGATCGAGGCCACGTGTCGGGCTTCGAACCCGCCCGAGCCGTCCTTGGCGACGATCTTCAGGTTGGCGGGCACGGTAATATCCATGTCGAGCGCGCCGCCGTCGCTCCAATTGTTCGGAATATCCGCCTCGATCAGCACCTCGTCCCCGCGTCGTTCGGCGACGAGCTTCACGGCGCCCAGGTTCTTTTGACTCGAGGCGCAGGCCTCGCCGTCCACGTCGACCGACGTCGCGCCGTCCGCCCCGTGAATCTTGAGCCAACCGGCGCCGCCATGGACGCGCACCAGCTTCGCGCCGGCGACGTCAACGGACGCCTTGCGCGGTTCCTTCACCTTGCAGCCGCCCCAGCCCTGGGCGTTGCTACAGGCGCCCGCCGCAAGCGCGACCGCCACGATCGGCAGGATATTGCTTATTCTCATCGGGTCAAACCTCCTCGGAGCAAATCTACGAAGTCGCGGATCAAGTTGTTCCCGATTCGACGCCGCAAGCCCGGATCAGTTAGGCTTATGGCGACAAATTGGGAGCGCTCGCACGGTATAATGGCGTCTCGATTCAACTGTTCGGGTTGAATCGACCGCCTCAACACTATCCGACGTATCCGCGCCCGACGGAGGAGAACCCCATGCATCGTATCGCTAGAGATTCGTCCACCCCGCTTCGTTTGATTCTTGTTCCAGCGCTTGTCGCAGCCGGCGTCGCGCTGGTCGGCTGCGGCGGAGGCGCGCCGGAACCGGAGTCGACCACTCAGGCTGAACCGGCGGAAACATTACCGCCGTCTTTGCCGGGCTACGCGGCCATGTCCGTGCCCGCCGACAACCCGATGACTCCTGAAAAGGTCGCTTTGGGCAAGCAGCTTTACTACGACCAACGCCTCAGCGGCGACGGCGCACATTCCTGCTACGGATGCCACCTGAAGGAATACGGCCTGGCCACGAACGACAAACTGGCCATCGGCGCCTTCGACAAGACTTTGGCTCGCAACATCCCCACGGTTTGGAATGTCGGCTTCCAAGACAAGTGGTATTGGGACGGCCGCGCGGCCGCGCTCGAGGGCCAAGTCAAGGGCGCCTGGGGCGGCGGCAACATGGGCGCTTCGGGTAACGACGGCGCCCCCTCGATGGAGCAAGTCTGCGCGAACCTCATGCAGATCCAAGGCTACGCCGACCAATTCAAGGCCGTCTTCGGCGACGAAGGCTGCACGCCGGACAACGTCGGCAAGGCCGTCGCCTCTTTCATGCGCACGATCGTTTCGTCCGACTCGCCGTGGATTCGCTTCCGCAACGGCGACGAAACCGCTCTCAGCGCCGACGGCAAGGCCGGCTACGAGCTGTTCTCCGAGAAAGCCAAATGCACCAACTGCCATGACGGCCTCCTGCTGACAGACCTGCAGTTTCACAACGTCGGCATCGGTTGCAAGGGCTCAACGTGCGCTGACGTGGGCCGCCAAAAGGTTTCGACTGACGAGAAGGACACCGGCGCCTTCAAGACCCCGACCTTGATCGATGTTTCGAAGTCCGCGCCTTACTTCCACGACGGCAGCGTCGCGACGCTTGAAGAAGCCGTCCACCTGATGGCGACCGGCGGAAACGCTAACAATTACCTCGATACGAAGAACATGAAAGACGTGATCGACGCGAAGCTCACGAGCGACGACGAGGCCAAGCTGGTCGCCTTCCTCAAGGAGATCACGGCCAACTACGCCATCGAGGAGCCAACGCTCCCGCAATAGCCGCTGTTCGCAGCGCAAGCAACCCAGTGGGGCGCGGCATGCCGCGCCCCACTTTTGACTCCGCATGAGCACTTCCGAGAAGCAGCCCACGATTCTGATCTGCGACGACGACGATCTCATCATCTCCTCGCTGCGCGGGCTGTTCGCGCTCGAGACCAACTACGAGCTGCTCGAGTTCACCGACCCCGCCGAAGCCGCCGAAGAAGCCCGTCGCCGCCCGATCGATCTGGTTATCTCCGACTTCCTGATGCCCGAGATGAACGGCGTGGAGCTGCTCAAGCGCATCCGCAAAGCGCAGCCCGAGGCGGTCCGCATCTTACTCACCGGATTCGCCGACAAAGAGAACGCGATTCGCGCGATCAACGAGGTCGGCCTCTACCACTATCTCGAAAAACCCTGGGACAACGACAATCTGCTCCTGCTGGTCCGCAACGCGCTCAACGAGAAGAGCCTGCGCCGCCGCTTATCGGAGAAAGTTCGGGAATTCGAAGACCTCATCCAGCGTCACGGCCGGCTCAGCGACGAGCACGCCCTACTCGAGCAAGAACTCGATATGGCGGCGCGCGTGCAGCGGAGCTTGCTCCCCGAAGGGCCGCCCAAGCTGGCCGATTATCGCGTGGCTTGGCACTTCCAACCGAGCTCCGCGCTGGGCGGCGATTTCTATGACGCGGTCGAGACTGAAGAGCGAGTCGTGTTTCTGCTGGCCGACGCCAGCGGCCACGGCGTCCAGTCGGCGCTGAGCTCGGTCTTGCTCAAGGCCAGCTTTCAGGATGCCGCGCTTTCCGTCAAGGACCCTCAATCGTTGCTCAGCCGCATGAACGCGAGTCTCAACCGCTTCATGCCCACTGGCATGTACGCCTGCGCGGCGTTGATCTGGATCGAGGCGCGGCGGCGCGGAGCTGTCGGTGGTCAATGCCGGCCTGCCGCATCCGCGCGTGCTGCGCAACAGTTCCGGCGTCGTCGATGAGCTGCCGCTCGAAGGCATGCCGCTCGGCTTATTCGCGGAAAGCTTTGAGGGCGCCCATGACATAGCCGCGGTGACGCTGGAGCCCGGCGATACGCTCTTACTCGCCACCGACGGTCTCGCCGAGGCGCGCGACTCGGAGAACCGCTTCTTCGAGGATGCTCGCCTCGAAAGTCTGCTGTCCAAGCTGTCGGCCAAGCCTCCGCAAGAGATCTTGACCGAGCTTGCGTCCGCCGCCGCGGGTTTTACCGGAAAACGAGGATTGGTCGACGACCTTACGATGATCGCCCTCGCGCGGACTTGACGCGCTTCAGGATCTTTTCCGCGCGATCCTCGCTGAAGGCCCACCACCCCGCTGCAATCGCCCGCGCCGGATCGACCGGGCGGTTGTAGACGTAGACCCACGCATCGACGTCGGGTTCGATCAGCCGCAGCGGGCGTCGAACGTATTCGGAGGCCTGAGGCTGGGCCGGGTCGTACTCTTCGAAGTCGTCGAGGCTTTTGAGGGTCTCCGGTCCGAGCAGCTCGAAGACCTCGCCAGCGACCGCGCCGTCGGCCTCCACCAAACCGGGGTAGTCGCCCAGGTCGTAGAGCGCGCCGGGAATCTTGCACGACGCGACGAATCGAAGCTCCGCGTCCAAGCCCAGCAATCTCTGCACGGCGAAAGCCCGCATCAGAGTGCCGTAGAACGCGATCAGCTTCATCGCTTTCAGACTAGCCGAGCCTCCGGCGACGCTGCGCCGGAATCGGCTACGATGTCGGGTCTGGCCATGTCTTTTCGCTTCTTGCTCTGCATCCTCGTCGTACTTACCGCCTGCGGAAAGGCGCCCGAAGCTCCTCAAACCTCCGCGCGCACTCCGAACGTCCTCATCATCTATGCCGACGACCTCGGCTTCGGAGACTCCGGCGCATACGGCGCGACGGCGGTCAAGACGCCCAACATCGACCGTTTGGCCTCGGAAGGCCTGCGCTTCACGAATGGTTACGCCGCGGCGTCGACCTGCACGCCATCGCGCTACGCCCTGCTGACCGGCAAGTATCCGTTCCGGCAAGAAGGCGTGCACGTGCTGCCCGGCAACGCGCCCCTGATCATCCGGCCCGGCACGACCACGGTCGCGTCAATGATGCGCGACGCCGGATACCGCACCGGCGTCGTCGGCAAATGGCATTTGGGGTTGGGCGATGGAGACGTCGACTGGAACGGCGACATCAAGCCCGGCCCGCTCGAGATCGGCTTCGACTACGCCTTCCTGATTCCGGCCACCGGCGATCGAGTGCCCTGCGTCTTCGTCGAAGACCATCGCGTGGTCGGCCTCGATCCCAGCGACCCTATCCAGGTCAGCTTCGCCGAGAAGGTGGGCGACGAACCCACCGGCCGTGAAAATCCCGAACTGCTCAAGATGCACCCGAGTCATGGCCACGACTTTACGATCGTCAACGGCATCAGCCGGATTGGGTACATGTCGGGAGGCCATGCGGCTCGCTGGGTCGATGAAGACATCGCCGATACTCTCGCCGGCAAGGCCGTCGACTTCATCGAGCGCAACAAGGAACAGCCGTTCTTCCTTTACTTCGCCTATCACGACATTCATGTCCCCCGCGTGCCGAACCCGCGATTCGTCGGCTCGACCGAGATGGGTCCGCGCGGCGATGCCATCGCGCAGCTCGACTGGGCAACGGGCGAGGTGTTGGGTGCGCTCGACCGCCTCGGTCTGGCCGACGACACGCTCGTGATCTTCACAAGCGACAACGGCCCAGTCGTCGACGACGGCTACAAGGATCAGGCCGTCGAAAAGCTTGACGGCCACGACCCTGCCGGAGGGCTGCGCGGAGGCAAATACAGCGCCTTCGAGGCCGGCACGCGCGAGCCCTTCATCGTGCGCTGGCCGGGCCACGTCGAGACCGGCACGTCCGACGCCGTCGTCAGCCAGACCGACTTTCTAGCTTCGCTGGCCGCATTAGTCGATCAGGCTTTGCCGCCCGAAGCCGGCCCGGACAGCGTCAACGTGCTCGACGCGCTGCTCGGCAAATCTCAGCAAGGCCGCACCCAACTCATCGAGACATCGCAAACGCTGTCTTTGAGAGACGGCGACTGGAAGTACATCGAGCCTCATGCCGGCGCTGCGCTGAACAAGAACGTCAACATCGAGACCGGCCTGAGCATGGAGCCGCAGCTTTACGAGTTGGCCGCGGACCCCGGCGAACAGCACAATCTCGCCGCGGAAAATCCCGACAAGGCGGCCGAGATGAAGGCTGAGCTCGACAAGATCCGCGAAGCCGGTCACAGTCGCGACTAGCCCCGCGCCGCATGCGCCGGCGGGCTCGCCGGCCGCCCCGCCGGTCTCTCGGGCCGCGGGCAGCAATCCAACGGACAGACGTCGTGATTGGGCGCACGCAGTCCGAGCGCGCGCCGCTCTACGGATGGATCGAGGCGTTCGAGGACCAACTCCCGGACCATCTTGACGAATTCGGGATGCGCGCCCACCGTCCCCGCACGCACCATGCGGAGCCCCAGCTCCGTGCACAGCTCCTGCGCCTCGGTGTCGAGGTCGTAGATGACCTCCATGTGGTCCGAGATGAAGCCGATCAGGCGCCACGACGACCTCGATCTTGCCCCGCGCGTGAATCTCCCGCAGGTAGTTCAAGATGTCCGGCTCGAGCCAGGGCTGCGTGGGCGGGCCGCTGCGGCTCTGCCAAACGAGCGGCGGCCGCACGCGGTCCACGCCCTCCGACACGAGTCGGCAGGCTTCCTCGAGTTGGACGACATAGTCGGAAGTTGTCGCCATCGACAGGGGCACGCTGTGCGCCGTGAAGACCAGCTCCACCTCGTCGCGCCGCTCCGCCGGAAATTCCCCCAGCGCCGTTTTCACGCGCTCGATCAGCGGCCCGATGAAGCCCGGATGGTTGTAGAAGACCCGCAGCTTGTCGATTTGGGGCGCCGCTTCGCCCACCTGCTCCCTGGCCCGTTGGATGTCTTCGCGATATTGCCGGCAGCCCGAATACGAGCTAAAGGCGGAGGTTACGAACGCCAGCGCCCGCTTCACACCGTCATCCGCCATCCGCTTGATCGTGTCAGCCAGCATCGGATGCCAATTGCGATTGCCCCAGTAGATCGGTAGGTGGGGGCCGTTGGCGGCCAACTCGATCTCGACGGCGGCGATCAGGCGCCGGTTCTGCCCGTTAATGGGGCTGACGCCTTCGAAGCGATAGTAATGCTCAGCCACTTCGAGCATGCGCTCGCGCGGCACGTTCTTGCCGCGCAGCACGTTCTCGAGGAATGGCATGACGTCGGCGCGCTTCTCGGGTCCGCCGAACGAAACGAAAAGCAGTGCGTCGTAAGGCTGACCGGTCATACTTCTCAACTCAAACTAGCGAGCGACCAGGGAAAGGTTAGCTCTTGCGGCGAAAATCCGTGAGCGCCGCCGCCAGCGCCTCGACGTCTTGCGCATTGTTGAAGAAGTGCGGCGAGACGCGCAGCGCGCCCTTTCGCGCGGCGGCGACGATCTTGCGCGTGTGCAGCTCTTCCGCCAGCTTGTCGACGTCCCAGCCCGGCAGCCGCGCCGCGACGATCGGCCCTTCGAACCAGGGACTCGAGTCGGCAAGCGGCTCGCCGCCCGCTTGACGAATCGCCTGGCGGACGCACTCCGCGATCTCGGCTGTGCGGCGGAAGATCGACTCTCGGCTGCAGCTCTTCGTAGAGACCCAAAATCGCGCCCAGAGCCGCCAAGCCGCTGAAATTCAAGATGCCGCCTTCGAACAGCGCCGCCTCTTCCGGCAGTTCCGGCGCCCCGTCGCGGAGCTTGGTGACCTCGCGCCAATCGCGATGGCTGCGCCAGCTCACCACCGTCGGCCGCAACCGCTCGCGCGCCTCCGGACGGAGATAGAGGAACCCGGCCCCGGCGGGCGCCAGCATCCATTTGTAGGCATGCACGAGGACTGCGTCCGCCTTAACGTCCTCCACGTCGAGCGGTATGGCGCCGACGCCTTGCGTTCCGTCGATCAAGAACAGGGCGCCGGCCTGGCGCACGGCCGCGCCGATCTCGGCCAACGGCGGTCGGAAGCCGGTTGAGTAGCTCAAGCGCGCTCATCATGACGATGCGAGTGCGGTCGGTGATCCGTCCGACGAAGTCGTCCAAGTCGAAGGCCTCGCCGGCCGGAGCTTGATCGAAGACAACGCCGCGGTCGGCCAACATGAGCGGAGCGTATTGGTTGTTGGGGAACTCGCTCTCGAACCCCAGGATGCGGTCACCTGGCCGCCAATCGAGCCCGTGCAGAATCCACGACAGCGCGACGCCTGCGCTCGGAATGAAAGCGATATCTTCGCGCGCTGCCGCGCCTAACAGACGCGCGGCCTGGTCGCGGACGGTATCAACTTCGTCAAAAAGCGCGACTGGATCGTGTGATGGCTCGGCGGAGCGGCGCTCGAGCTGCCGCCGGGCCGCCTCGACCGCACGCCGCGGCATGGGCCCGAAGGTGGCTGTGTTGAAGTAGGTCCACTCGGATAGGACAGGGAATTCGGACCGCACCGCGGACCAGTCGATGGCGTTGCTCGGCACCGACCCATTATTGAACGGCGACCGCCGACCGAGTGAACGCTGACCGGGACGACCTGCTCGTGGGGCGTCCTTGGTGTGACGGGGACAGTCGACACGCGGGTTCGAGCGTTGCACCGGGTTCGGGCTTCATGGGATAGTCCCCCTCGGCGGTCGGCGTGTCCGCGTCCTGTCTGTGATAATGAAAAACTTCGCCGGAATCCTCCGGCTTGAACAGGAGACGAATCGAGAATGCGCTCTGACTGGGTGGCCAAACGCTACGACGATCCCGTTCGCACGCAACTGCATTACGCCCGTAAGGGGGTAGTCACCGAGGAGATGGAATACGTCGCGCGCCGGGAGAGGCTCGCCCCCGAGCTCATCCGCGACGAGGTCGCCCGCGGCCGCCTCATCATCCCCGCCAACATCAAGCACGTCAATCTCGAACCAATGGCGATCGGCGTCGCCTCCAAGTGCAAGGTCAACGCCAACATCGGCAACTCGGCCACCACGTCGAACGTTGACGAAGAGCTCGAGAAGCTCGCCTACTCAGTCAAGTACGGCGCTGACACCGTGATGGACCTCTCCACCGGCGGCGACATCCCGCACATCCGCAAACAGATCATCAAGGCCTCGCCCGTGCCGATCGGCACCGTGCCGATCTACGAGGCCCTCAACCGCGTCGGCGGCCGCATCAAAGACCTCACCTGGCCGATCATGCGCGACGTCATCGAGGAGCAAGCAGAGCAGGGCGTCGACTACATGACGATCCACGCCGGCGTGCTCATCCAATACGTGCCGCTGGCGGTGAAGCGCATCACCGGCATCGTCAGCCGCGGCGGCGCGCTGCTGGCCGAGTGGATGGTCGAGCATCACAAGCAAAACCTGCTCTACGAGAACTTCGACGAGATCTCGAAGATCTTCCAGAAGTACGACGTCAGCTACTCGCTCGGCGACGGCCTGCGCCCCGGCTCCATCGCCGACGCCTCCGACCGCGCGCAGTTCGCGGAGCTCGAAACCCTGGGCGAGCTTACCAAGAAGGCCTGGGAGTATGACGTTCAGGTGATGATCGAAGGCCCCGGCCATATCCCGATGGACGAGATCAAGCTGCAGGTCGACAAAGAAGTCGAGCTGTGCCACGAGGCGCCGTTCTACACCCTCGGCCCCTTGGTCACCGACATCGCGCCCGGCTACGACCACATCACTTCCGCCATCGGCGCGGCGATGATCGGCTGGCACGGCGCCTCGATGCTCTGCTACGTCACCCCCAAGGAGCACCTCGGCCTGCCCAACAAGGAAGACGTCAAGCAAGGCCTGATCGCCTACAAGATCGCCGCCCACGCCGCCGACGTCGCCCGTCATCGCCCCGGCGCCCGCGACTGGGACGACAACCTCTCGCGAGCCCGCTTCAATTTCGACTGGGAAAAGCAGTTCGAGCTGGCCATCGACCCCGAGACTGCCCGCGCTTACCACGACGAGACGCTGCCGGAAGAAGGCTACAAATCGGCGAAGTTCTGCTCGATGTGCGGCCCGAACTACTGCTCGATGAACCACTCGTCGAAGCTGGCCGACTTCTCGATGGAAGAAGCCGAAGCCATCGCCAGCGGCAAAGGCCTGGTCACCATAGCCGGCGACTAGGGCAAAAGGCCCGCGGACGCCCGCAGAGGGGACCCCGAACCCGATACAACGCCGGAACCCGCGTGTGTCCCCTCGTACCGTGAACTAACTCCGGGGAGCAGGCGAGACGTGGCCACGCGTGTGACGCGTGCGCAGGCCTTCCCTCGATTCGTAGGCCAACGCCCTAAGCCTCTCATCGGTTGGTGTCGGGTTTCGGCGGCTTTCCGCGCACATTTGATCGAAAGGGAGTTCAAGCCGACTCCCCGGGGACAAATGCCATGAAGACAATTCGACTCAGCGCGATGCTCGGAATCCTCACCTTGTTCGGGATGTTCGCCGCCGGCGCCATGAGACCGAACGAGCGCGTCAGCCGGGAAGTTCGCAGCGAGCTGCTGCGGCTGCCGCAATACGGCGTGTTCGACTACCTGGAGTTTCGTCTTTCCGGCGGCGTGGTCATCCTCGAAGGCTCAGTCACGCAACCGGCGCTGAAGGCCTCGGCGGAAACGGGCGGCGGCGAGCGTCACAGGCGTTTCACGCGTCGTCAACCGGATCGAAGTACTGCCGAAATCGGAGAGCGATGACCGGCTGCGCCAGGCGGTGTATCGTTCGATCTACTTCCACCCGCTGTTCCAAGAGCTTGCGGCACGAGGAGCGCCGCCGGTGAGGATCATCGTCGACAACGGCGAAGTCTACCTCAAGGGACTCGTTCCGGACGAGCAGACTCGAGAAGTCGCCGAAGCTCGCGCGAGCTCCGCATCCGGCGTGGGCGAAGTTGAAAATTCGCTGACCGTGCGGCGCTAGAACCCACATCAACGATCCCGGGGTCAGTGGGCGGTCCTCTTGTTCGCGCTCGCCCTCGGGATCGGTCGACCAAGCTCGCCGCGCCGTCGCCAGCCACTCGCCTATCACGACCTGGAGATTCTGCAGCGCTTCGCTTCGCGTTCGGCCGTCGGCCGCGCAGTACTGCAGATCCGGCGCTTCGGCGACATACGCTTGATCGTCCGGACTCCAGTAGATCATCACCTCGTACTGCATCCTCGATCCCCTTGTTGGCTTTGCGCGGCTAGATGTCGAACGGTGCGTCGTCGTCGTCGTAGCTCGCCGCCGGAGGCTCGCCCGGTTCGCCTACGCCGATGTCGTCGGCCAAGTTGTCGAACTTGGCGAACTTGTTGAGGAAGGCCAGCCGCAGTTTTCCGGTCGGGCCGTTCCTTTGCTTGGAGATGATCAGCTCGGCGACCCCGCGCAAGTCCTCCCGGTCCGGCTTGTAGACCTCTTCGCGGAAGATGAACATCACCACGTCGGCGTCCTGCTCGATCGAGCCTGATTCGCGCAGGTCGGCGAGCATCGGGCGGTGGTCGCCTTGGCGCTGCTCCGGCGCGCGGCTGAGCTGCGACAGCGCGACCACCGGTAGGTCCAGATCTTTGGCCAGCAGCTTCAGCCCTCGCGAGAACGCCGAAATCTCTTGGGTGCGGTTCTCGACGCGCCCCTTCGACGCCATCAATTGCAGGTAGTCGACCACGACCAGCGAAAGCCCGTGCTCGGCGCGCAGCCGGCGGCATTTTGCGGCGATCTCCATGACGTTGGTGTTCGCCGCATCGTCGATGAACAGCTTGGAGTTGACGAGCTTGTGCAGGCCGGCGTTGAGCTTACGCCTCTCGTCGGCGTTGAGGTAGCCGCCGCGAAAGCGGTGCTGATCGACGCGCGCCTCGGCGCAAAGCATGCGCGTGAGCAGCGACTCCTTCGACATCTCGAGCGAGAACAGCGCGACCGCCTTGGCCGGGTCGTCCGGCCCGTTGTCCATCGCCACGTGCTGCGCGATGTTGAGCGCCAACGATGTCTTGCCCATCGCGGGCCGCGCCGCGATGATGATCAGCTCGCCGCCGTGCATGCCCGTCGTCATTTCGTCGAGCTTCAGGAATGGACCCGATAGGCCCTTCACGCGGCGGCTCGGGTCGAGGAAGGCCTGCATGCCGCCGGCGTAGCCGTCGATGATCGCGCGCGGGTTCGACAGCCCCGTCCGCAACTGCGCGTCGCCGACCTTCATGATCGAGCTCTCGGCGTCGGCCAAGATGTCGTCCACCTCGTCGGCCGAGTCCACGCACTGCGAAATGATGTTCTGCGAGGTGTAGATCAACTGCCGCAGCAGCGATTTCTCTTTGACGATGCGGATGTAGCTGTCGATCGACGTCAGCCGCGGCAGTCCTTCGGTCAGCGATGCGATGTAGGCGATGCCGTCGATGGATTCGAGCTGAGAATGCTTGTCGAGAGCTTCGACGAGCGTCAGATATTCGATCCTCTCGCCTCGCTCGCTCAGATCACGCATCCGCGAGAAAATGCGCTTGTGCTTCTCGACAGTGAAGTCCTCGGCTTCGAGCGCGCCCGCGACTTGCGGGAAGACCTGGTCGTCCAGCAGAACGGATCCCAGGACAAAGCGCTCGGCTTCGAGGTTGGATGGAAGGCCCTTCTCGAGGACCCGGTTTTCGGCAGCGGCCTGGCTGGTGGTGTTCACGAAGTTCCGAGAGTAACCGCTCGATCCCCAAGTCCCAAGCTTTTCTTCGTGCTCCATAAAGCCTTTGTTTTCAGCCGTTCCGGTTGTTGATGGTTCTTGCTCCGCGATAGCAGCCGCTCCGGCTTCGGCGCAGGGCGCAAATTGTTGCAAAGACGTAACTTACCGGCGTGTGGAAAAGGCTGTGGAAATTCAGTGGAGTCTACATGGAAGACTAAGTCTTTTAGATTCAATCAACTAAAGCTGTTGCGAATTCGTAACAGAATGTTCCACGAGCGTTTTTCCACACGTATCATCGCCTCTTGTTCGCCATCAAGTCAACGAATGAGATAGGCTGTTGGGTTGTTCACGCAAGCCATCGGCCTGTTTCTGCTCCTGCTGGCGATCGCGCTGCTGGTTTGGATCGTGCTGCAGACCCAGTCGCGCCGCGGCGACGTTGCGGCCGCCATCGAGCGCCTCGACGCCCGGCTCGACGAACAAGGCAAGCAGTTCAGCGGGGTCCGCGAGCAGCAGCTCAGAAGTGTCGCCGAGCTGCAGCAAAGCGTGATCGAGCGCTTCGGGAGTCTTCGCGAGGGATTCGAGAAACGTCAGGCCGAGACGCAACAAAACCTCGCCGCAACGTTGCAGAGCGGCGTCGACCGCGTGCAGCGTCAGGTGGGGGAGAACCTGACGCGCAACACGGACGACCTGGTCAAGCGCATGGAGGCCCTCACGCGCTCGACCGACGAACGCTTGCAGCAGATCAGCGGGCAAGTGGACAAACGCCTTGCCGAGGGTTTCGAAAAGACGAACGCCACGTTTTCTCAGGTCCGCGAGCGGCTGGCCGTCATCGACTCGGCGCAGCAGAAGATCACCGAGCTGTCGACCAACGTGGTCAGCCTGCAGCGCGTGCTGGCCGACCGCACCTCGCGCGGCGCTTTCGGCGAAGTGCAACTGCACGCGCTGGTTGCCAATGTCTTGCCCGACTCGGCCTACCAGATGCAGTACACGCTCGTGAACGGCAAGCGCGTCGACTGCATTCTGTATCTGCCCGAGCCGACCGGGAAACTGCCGATCGACTCGAAATTTCCGCTCGACAACTTCCGCCGCCTGGCCGACCCGGAGGCGAGCGACGAGGTGCGCAAGCAAGCCGAGCGCGACTTCGCCCGCGACGTGCAGATGCACATCGACGACGTGGCGTCGAAGTACATCATCCCGGGCGAGACCGCCGCCGGAGCGATCCTATTCGTCCCGGCTGAAGCGGTGTTCGCCGAGATCCACGGCCGCTACCCCGAGCTGGTCGAGCGCGCCCAGCGCAAGCGCGTCTGGATCACGTCGCCCACGACGTTGATGGCGGTGCTGACCACCGCCGCGGCCGTTCTTAAGGACTCCGAGACCCGCAAGCAGGTGCATTTGATCCAGGAGCACCTGCGCCTGCTCGCCCAAGACTTCGACCGCTTCCAGGACCGCATGAACAAGCTCGCGCAGCATATCGACCAAGCGCACCGCGACGTTGAGCAGGTCAACACCTCAGCTCGCAAGATTTCGGGCCGGTTCAGCAAGATCGAAAGGCTCGACCTCAGCGGCGAGCGGCAGTCGGAATTGCCGTTGTTGTCGGAGGACAACGACGATTCCTAGATTGGGCAGGCGGCCGGTTCACGTCCGGCTGGTCGTGGATTCGCCGCCGAACAAGGACGGCTGCGGCGGCTCCGCGGGCCGCTGCTCCCACGGCAGCACGCCGTCGCAGCGCTCGCGGTAGTATGGCGTGGGGTCGGGGACCTCGGCGATCACGATTCCCGGACCGCGCTGCAAGGCGGCCCCGTCCATCGCGGAGAACCCCGCCAAGCGGAACGGCTTGAGTTGGAACCACGGATCGAGCTTGACTCCGTCGCCGCTCTCCGCGAAATCGAGCCCGATCGTTTGCGTGTCCATGCGGTAGCGGCGCCCTTGGAACGTCCACTGCTGGTAGACCAGCTCGCCCGTGCGGTCGGGCTTCATCCGCAAGCCGACGACGGGGATTTGATCCAGAGACACGCCCGTCGCGAAGCCCTGGAACGTCCCGTCGGCGTACACGAACTCGCGCCCGTTTCGTGCGCCGGCAAGGCTGCAATCGATCGGTGTGACGACGATTTCCGGTTTGCCGTGACGCGACGGATATCCGAACGTTTCACGGCCGGCGACGATCTCGACGCCCGGGCTCACGACGTGCGAAACGATGTACCAGGCCGCTCGACCCTCGACGACCGAGAATGCGAAAAGCCAAAGCTCGTCGTAGGCGACCGGGACGTTGGCGCTTTGGTTGACGCGCAAGCCGAGGATCTTGATCATCGGGCGGCCCAAGCCGCGGCAGGGCGGCGGCAGGAGCGCCTCATGCGTCTCGCGGCTGATCATCGCCTCGACCTCGACAATCTCGAGTTGTTCGAGCTCGGTTTCCTTGCGCCCGCGCCATTGCTCCACTTCTGCGTCGCTCAAGCGCGCCGCCGTCGCAGTGTCCGGCCAGCCTTCCGGCCGCCAGACTCGCCCCTGCGCCGAAGGGCGGCGATAGCGCAGCGGCGCCCACGCGTTCATTTCCGCCGACCCGAGCGACGCCGCTTTTTGGCTGGACGCGTCCAGACTGCGCGGGCCCGTCCGCCAAGCCGCGACCGGCTCGCCGATCGGCAGCTCCGACGCCGGAGCCAGCGGCGTACGGGTCTTCCAAGAGACCTTGATCGCGTCGGGCGCCAGCGCTCGTGCGTCGCTTTCGCCCCATGCGAGGCGCCGCACCTCCGCCGGAGCGTCCAGCGGTCCTTGTCGCCAATCCGGATTGAGCGTGAAGGCGGGGAACAGGAGACTCTCCGGGGAGTGCTCGGTCGCCTGGACTTCTGCGTCCGCTTGGCTGACCGCCAGCTCGAGCAAGGGCTCGCCGCCGACCGCGACGCGAGCCGTGTAGCCGCCCGGCGTTTGCTCGACGGCGATGTCCGCCGACTGCGCACCCAGCCCGTAGCGCTCGCGGGCCACCAGCAGCTCGCGCTCGCTTGAAATCCAGAGGCCGACGGGGAGCCAGCCGTCGGCGTCAGCGAACTTCGCGCGCACCAGGGCCCGCGCCCAAAAACCTTCGCCGGGCGAGCCGCCGAAGTCGATCTGGGCCAGCGACTCGACAAACTCGAAGCCGGGCGGCAACAAGCGCTTCAGCCGCTCCGCATCCGTGTTAAAGCGCAGGCCCGCCAAACCGTCCGGCGGGGACTGTGCGGGCAGCAAGGCGCCGGCCCCCAGCGCCGCGGAAGCCAGCAGCCACTCTCGTCTCGTGATGCTTACGCGCAAGCTTCTTATGCTAACGGATGGGCGGCTCTTCGTCTGCGATTCGCCAGCCCTTGCGCGCTCTGACGGGCAAGTCGATGCGCCGGTCGCCGTCCATCAGAAAGGCTTTCACGTCCAACTGGAGAAATCCGCTCGGCGGCGTCTGGGGACGTTCGTAGCGAATCAGATAGAGTCGGCTCAAGGCGTCTAGAGCCTCCTTCATCGCATCGCTGTATCCGGCCTCGCAATTTGGGCAGAAGTAGCGTCCCCCGGTTTGCGCGGACAGAGCGCGAAGCAGCATCTCTCCCCGCTGCGAGCGTTGGCTGTCCGCCGCCTCCTCGCCCAGCGAACCGCCCGTCAGCAGAGCATGGATGATGACGCCGGACGCCTCGGCTTGATGCAGCACCTCGGCGTATGTCGCCTTGCTGAAGGAATCGCGCCCGCTACCGATCAACAGTACGGCGCGCGGCGCGGGCGCCTGAGAGGCCGCATGCAAAGTGCGTGCGATCGCGTCAAATGTGTCCGTTTCGTTCCATGCGGACTGCCTCATCTCCGCATAAGCTCCCGCGATGCTCAGAACCTCGGAACTCAAAGGGGCTTCGACTCGAGCGCCGCTCCCGTACGAGACCAAAGCGTAGGAATGGACGTCGGGCGCGTGGCGCAAAAAGGCTCGCATCGCGCTGCGCGTCTCATTGAGAACCTGCCACGAGCGGCCAGTGTTCTCGACCAGCAGGATCAGGGAAGCCGAGTCGACACGTTCCACGGCGAGAATCGGCCGCAACACCCCTGCCTCCCGCACGGCGAAATTGCCCGGTTGCAGCGAGGTTTCACCCGGATCGACCTCGACGTAAAGGTCGATGGAGGTCTCCGAGCGGACATCCTCGGCAGTGGCTAGAGCCAGCGGGATTGCAGCCAGCAGAAAAACGGCGATCGGCCGGAGCGTCATGGCGCTATCCTCCTACGGGAGACGTAGCAAGACGGGCGCCAATGGGCGGTCGCTAGCTCCGCAGCAGGTCGGCGCGTTTGGGCCGCAGCTTGTTGAAGTCCGCTCCGGAGATCACGTAATACCAATCGGCGAAGCGGGCGCGCAGCTCGTCGCCCAATTCTTTGCCCTTGTCGGCGTCGCCCTTGTAGTTGTCCGCCCGCGCCTTGTCGAAATTGACCGTGATGAAGACGTACCGCCGCTCTCCGCTTTCCTCGTTGTCGTCCCCGTCCTTGGCCGCCTGACCCGACGAGGCGACCTCGCCGAAGCGCAGCGTGTATTGCAGCCCGTTTTTGGTCTCGACGATGATCTCGCCTTCGTTGGACAGCAGTTGTCCGCTGAACTGATTGACGAAGAAGCCCTTGTCGCGCAGGGATTGAAAGCTCTCCATCGTCAGGCGCAGGCCTTTGTCGGTCTTCAGATCGCTGCTCAGGCCTTCGGGCTTAGACTGTACGTCGACGATGCGCAGGTTGTCGAGCGCGCTGGTCAAGTCCGACATCTTGGCGCTGTTCGGCTTGCGCGAACCCAGCATCCAATCATCGCCCTTCTTCGTCAGATCCATCTTCTCGGTGTTCTCGATGCGTCCCGCGCGCTCGTTGATCGAGTAGCTGTTGATCGAGATGCGGCGGAGATCGGCGGCGTCGATCTTGAGCAGATCCGTTTCGATCCAGTCTTGAAACTTCGCCGAGATGTCCGCGTCGGTTTGAACGGCGTAGACGCGCCGCTGCCCCGGCACCCGCATGTAGCGGAAGCCCTGCTTGCCTTCGACGGGTTTGCCCATCACGAAATCCGCCAGCACCTCGCCCTCGCCGTCGCGCAGGGTTACGCGTTTGCCTCGCCCCACCAGCGAAGTCGCGCTCTCGTCAAGCGGGTCGATTACGCCGTACTTCGCGTGGTCTTCGTTGTTCTCCGAGACGACGATGTCCTTCTTCAGCTCGATTAACGCCGCGGCAGTGCTCGCTAGGCGCTGTTCCGCGTCGGCGGGATAGTTGTTGTGCGATGGGATGATCCACTTGTTGTCACGCAACTCCACCTTGATCGGGGTCGCCGTAGCCGTCTCCTCGTCATAGTCGACGACTTCGATCGCCTTGGGCGCTTGCGGATCGGTGAACTTCGGGAAGAACAGCTCGCCCTGGTCGGAGAAGATGTCGGGAGTGCCGGCGCCGGGATCCACGACCATCGCCGCCGCGGCCAGCGCCACGGCGCCCAAACAGAACAGCAGAGTTTTCTTCAGCTCGTTCATCAGCTTTGCCTAGTAGCACAGAGACTCAGACTGTAACCGCTACGAATCCTCCACCATGCGCTCGCGCGCCAGATGCGACTCTTCGCGCCGCATCCGCTTCACCGATACGAACAAGAACAACAGGAAGGCCGGCACGGGCGACAACGCCACCGCCGCGAGCTTGATCGAGTTCTCGATGTTGCGAATCGACGCCTCCATGTCCGAGCGGCTGCGCTCGATCCGGCGCTCCTTCTCGTCCTCGATGTTCTTTCGCGCGACCGTCAACCGCCGGTTCTCGATCTTCTGCTCGTTGGCGATCATAATGCGCTTGGTCTGCAAGTCGAGGTCATCGCGCGCTTGCAGGGCCGCGACCGCATCGTCCAGCCGCTTCTGCGCCCCTTTCAACTGATCGTCGGCGTTCTTCTCGGCTTCGCGCGTGTCTTCGAGCCGTGCGTCTTCGTAGTTCTTCGTCAGCGACTCCACCGTGGTGAGCGTGCGGTGCTTGCGACGGTGTTTGCGCAGCTCGATGAACGACTCGTCGCCCGCCAAATCGTCGACCGCGTTCAGCAAGAACGCCACGTTGTCGAACTGCAAGTTTTCGACGCCTTGCGCGCGGAGTTGAAAGAACTGCTCGCCCATCAAGTCGACGTCCGCGATGATCGTCGCGTTGGGCCCCGCTTCGCCCTTGCCTTTCACGCGGGCCGCCATGACATAGGTCTTGTCGTCCGGCTCGTGCGGCAGATTTGTCGCCAGTTGCGGGCCGAAAATCGAGTTCTGCACGAGCCGGAACCATAGCGTCGTCGCTGACTCGGACCCGGTCGTCAGCAGCGGGATGAACTCCGTCTCTGCGCCTTCTTTGTGATTGAGGACGCCCGGGTAAAGCGTGACCACCTCTTGCAAGCCCGAGCTCACCGGGCTGGCGGCGTTGAAGCCGCCGTCGCCGTTCTGCGCGCTCACGAACACGACTTCCGGCGGCAGAGCCCGAAACTGCGGGTGCGGGTTGTACTTGTCCCAGGCGATTTGCTCGGTCGGCCACTCAACGCCTAGCGGCTCCAGCAGGCCGGTGATGTCGGCGGGATGCTTCTGCGGGGCCTGTTGCTGCATGAACGGGCTGGGCGGCGTCTGCTGCGGAGACTTTTCGATGTCGAAAGCCGGCAGCGGATCCACCATCAGCAGCGTCGGCTTGCCCGACTTGACGTATTCGGCCAAGCGCGCCACGTTCGCCTGGTCGAGCGTGTGCGGCAGCACCGCGATCAGCACGTCGAGATCCTTGGGGTAGTCGCTCGCGGCCGAAACGTTGACGACGTCGTATTGCTTGCGCATCTCCGGAACGATCGACCATGGGGCGGTTCGGCGGCGGTTTTGAAAATCAAAGCCGCCGAACAGGTCGACGCCCGTTTCGAGAACGCCGACTTTCTTGCGCTCGGCCTGCGCCACGACGCGGATCGACCGCATCAGCTCGTACTCGACAGGCAGGCCAGGGTCGAAGAAATCGATCACAAACTCTTCGGAGCCGCTGTTGAATGCGACGCCCATGAAGATCTCGTCCGGCCCTCCGGCCGTGCGCTCGAAAACCGGCACCGGACGCGGCCGGATGTTGTAGCGATCCTGCGCCTCGCGCGCCTGCTCGGTGTATTTCTCGGTGTCGATGACGCGCGCGTGAACGGCGCCGCCGCCGATCGAGTCGAACTCGCGCAGCATCGCCACGATGTTGTTGCGGGTCTCGAGATAGCGCCGGGGCACTTGACGGCTCAAATAAGCCTGAATGAAGACCGGTTTCGCGGCGTCCAGGCTGCGCAGTAGTTCGCGCGTCTTGGGCGAGAGCGAATGGATCTGCTCCGCCGTGACGTCGATGCGGCCGCCCAGCCGCGCCGCCAGCACCGTGACGCTCGCCACCGCGACCACCAAAGCCAGCCCGCGCGCCCAGTAATGGCGCGCCAAATGCGGCGCGGTTTCGCCCGTCGGCCAATGCCGGCGCCCCAGCAGGGCCACGTTGAGGTACAGCATCGCCGCCGTGAAGGCCGCGAAGTACAGCACGCCCGACAGCGGTATGACGCCCGCAGCGAAGTCCCGGAACTGTTCGACGAACGAAAGACTTTCGAGCAGCCTCTGCAATGGTCCCGAAACGATCGCGCTCGCGTGGGCGATGAACACCGGCGCCGCGCAGAGCAGAGCCCCCACGATGAACGCCACGGTAAGATTCGAAGTCAGTAGCGAACCGATCATGCCCAGCGCGATCAGCGCCGCGCCCATCAGCCAATACCCCACATACGTGGAAAACAGCAGTCCGAAGTCCGGCGATCCGAGAAACAGCAGCACCACGACGTGGCTCAGCGAGAACACCAGCGCCACGGTGTAGATCGCGAGCATCGCGCCGAACTTGCCGAGCACGATGTCGCGGTCGGTCGCGGGCAGCGTCAGCAGCAGCTCGTCGGTGCCGTTGCGGCGCTCGTCCGCCCACGCGCTCATCGTGATCGCCGGGATGAACACCACGAGCAGATACGGGATGTAGTCGTTGAGCGGATCGAGATTCGCCAGGTTGTTGAGGAAGAACTGCTCGCGCCAGAAAGCCGCGATCGCGCTCAGGAACACGAACAGCGTGATGAAGACATAGCCGGTCGGGTTGGAGAAGTAGCCGATCAGCTCGCGCTTGAGAATCGCCTTTGGCAGGGTCCAGGTGGATTTCGCTGCGGCCGACTGCATCAAACCTGCTCCTCACTCTCGGATTCGGCCGGGCTCTCGGGATCGAGCGGCGTCGCCGTCGCGGTCGCGTCCTCCGACGGCAGCACTTGCGTCGGAGCTTCCGACATGGCGTCCGGCAGGCGGCGTTTGCCGGTCAGACGATAGAACGCCTCTTCAAGGCCTTCATCGCCCGCCATCTCGCTGGGCGTTCCGTCGAAGACGATCAGGCCTTCGTGGATCATGATCACGTGGTCGGCAACGGCCTCCACCTCTTGCAGGATGTGGGTCGACAACAGCACGGTCTTCGATTCGGCAAGTTGGCGGATTAGGGATCGCACGTCGCGAATCTGATTCGGATCGAGGCCGCTGGTCGGCTCGTCCATGATCAGAATGTCGGGCTCGTGCAACAGCGCCTGCGCCATGCCGACGCGCTGCCGAAAGCCTTTCGAAAGCTTGTGAATGCTCTTCTCGAGCACGGTGTCGAGGTGGCATTGCGCGACGACGGCGTCGATGCGGTCCCGCATCCGGCCGTTCGCCAGCCCGCGAGCTTCGCCGAAGAAGCGCAGCAGCTCGAGCGGCGTCATCTCGGGATACAGCGGCCCGTTCTCGGGCAGGTAGCCGATCCTCTGCGCCGCCTCGATGCGGTCGGCGGCCACGTCGAGGCCGGCGATCTTCGCCTTGCCCGCCGAGGGGGTCAGATAACCCGTCAGGATCTTCAGAGTGGTGGATTTGCCGGCCCCGTTGGGTCCGAGAAAGGCGGCCACCTGTCCGGTCGGAACGGAAAATGAAACGTCCCGGATGGCGGCGAAGTGACCGTAGATCTTACTCAGGCCGAGGGCCTCGATTGCGACAGAGCCGTTCGAGTCCATCGTGTGAAATTCAAGCCTTCAGTACGTTGGAAATACCAGCCCCGTCAATTTCGGGGCAACATGCGGGAAATGTCTCTTACATTGCTCGCCAAGAGCCCATATTAGCGGAAACGGCCGAGCCGCTGAAAATCGGCGTGAGTTCTCGCACTTTTTCAGCGCACGCCGCTCATCTGCTTCTTGATGATGGGCGTCAACGCGATGACCAGCACCGCGACCGCCAGGTTGGTGACCGTCACGTAGGCGAACAAGTTCGGCAGCGGCAGCGCCTCGAACAACGAGGCGATTTCGCCGCCGAGGTAGTTGCCTATCGCCGCCGCCAAGAACCAAACGCCCATGATCTGTCCGACGATCTTCGCCGGCGCCAATTTCGTCATGACGCTCAGGCCCACCGGGCTGAGGCACAGTTCGCCGAGAGTGTGCAGCAGGTAGGTCGCCACCAGCCAGTTCGGGCTGACCAGATTATCTCCGCCGTGGGTCAACTGCGCCGCCACGATCATCACCGCGAATCCCGCCCCGACGCCCAGCAGCCCGAGACTGAATTTCGCCGGGCTCGACGGCTGCCGATCGCCCAGACGGATCCACAGCCAAGAAAAGACCGGCGCGAAGGCGATGATGAACAGCGGGTTGAGCGACTGGTACCAGGTTGACGGGAAGTCGTAGCCGAGCACCGCGTTGTCAGTGAGACGGTCGGCGAACAAGTTCAGGCTCGAGCCCGCCTGCTCGAATCCCGACCAGAACAGCGCCGCTACGCAGAACAGGATGAAGATGCTGACGCCGCGCCGTTTTTCGACCGCCGAAAACCCGCTGCCGACGTACAGCGACGCGATGAAGATCGCGCTGCCGCCGGCCAGCAGGAACAACCGCTGCATTGAAGACAACTCGAGCAACAGCGCCGCCAAAATGACTGCCACGCCCAGCAGCCACAACACGCCGCTTACAGGGTTCTTAGGTCTTCCGGCCGCCGCCGTCGTCGATTTTTGCGGCTTTTTCCCCGCGTCCCCGAGCCGATTCGAGGTCAATACATACTGAATCAGACCGCAAACCATGCCGACGCCCGCCGACGCGAAGCCCCAGTGCCAGCCCACCTTCTGTCCCAAGGTTCCGCAGACCAGCGGACTGATGAAGGCTCCGATGTTGATCCCCATGTAGTAGATCGAAAAGCCCGCGTCGCGTCGATTGTCATTCGGTCCGTAAAGCTCGCCGACCATGGCGCTGATATTCGGCTTGAGCAGGCCGGTGCCGATTACGATCAAGGTCAACCCGAGATAAAAGGTTCGATCGCCCGGGACAGCCATTGAGAAGTGGCCCGCCGCAATCACAGCGCCGCCGATGAAAACCGCCTTGCGAAGGCCGAGAATCCGATCGGCGGCCCAGCCGCCGGGAAGCGCCGCCAAATAAACTCCCGCAGTGTAGAGTCCGTAGATTCTGCCGGCCGTCGCCGCTGACATCGCCATGCCGCCAGCGGCCCGCGGCGCCGCCATGAAAAGAAACAGCAGCGCCCGCATCCCGTAGTAGCTGAAGCGCTCCCACATCTCCGTGAAGAAGAGGGTGTTCAGCCCCTTGGGGTGCCCCCCGATGCCGCCGGTGCTCAGGTCAGCGGCGCTCGATGGGGCGTCTCGTTCGGTCATTGGTTGGCCTCGCGGTCTTGCTCGATCCTATGTAAAACCAATCGGTTGGCGCTAACCACGGGGCGCCCGACGAAGTCTGATTATATATGCCTTCCCGCTAGGGCCCGCGCCGCCCGGTTCAAGCCGCCCGGCGAATCGGAAACACTATGAGAAGATAGGCTTCCGCCTCGACTTTCCGGTCGGATGTCCCTTGCCGGCGCGAAGGGCCAAGTCGGAACGTGAATCTGGCCGGATGAGCGCAACCCCACCACAACCTGTGGCCGACGAGCAGACCGCCGCTCCGCAGCCCGAGGGTGCGCTGCGGAAAACTTTCCGCGCATTCCACTACCGCAACTTCCGGCTCATGTGGGGCGGGGCGTTCACCTCGACGACGGGCGCTTTCGTTCAAGAGGTTGCGCAGAGCTGGCTGGTCTATGCGCTCACCAACGACCCCTTCCTGCTCGGCTTCACCGTCTTTCTCAACAACGGCCCCATCCTGCTGCTGTCTCTGTTTGGAGGCGTCGCCGCCGACCGCATGGACCGCCGCAAGCTGCTGATCTTCTCGCAGGTCGTGCAGATGTCGTCGGCGGCCGCCCTTGCGTTCCTCATCTGGAGCAACCAGATCGCAATCTGGCACATCCTTGTCGCCGCTTTCTTCACGGGACTTGGGCAAGCCTTCGGCGGTCCCGCCTACCAGGCGCTCATCCCGTCGTTGGTGGACCGCAAAGACGTTCCGAACGCCATCGCCCTGATGTCGATCCAGTTCAACCTGGCCGGCGTGGTCGGCCGCGCCGTCGGCGGAGTCGCCTTTGAAGTGTTCGGGGCCGGCTGGTGCTTCGGCATCAACGCGCTGTCATTTTTGGCTGTGATCTTCTCGCTGCTGCTGCTGCCCACGAGCTTCGTGCCGGGCAAACAGCACGCCGACGTGTTCCACAGTCTGCGCGAGGGGCTCCGCTTTACCTTCAGCCATAAGGCGATGTTCTCACTCGTCATCATGGCGATCGCGACAGCCTTTCTCGCATTTCCGCTGATGACGTTGCTGCCGGTGTTCGCGAAGGATATCTACGGTCTTGGGCCCGCCGGCTATTCGCAGCTCGCCGCATTGTTCGGCGCCGGCGGCGTCATCGGGGCGCTGTTCGTCGCGTGGATGGGCAATCGCGAGAACAAGGGCCTGCGCGCCCTGATCATGCAGGTCTGCCTGGGCGTCGCGACGCTCGCGTTCGGGCTGGTCACGAACCTGTGGCTCGCCGCCGCCTTGCTGCCGATCGTCGGCGCCGCGGTCCTCGCCGCCTTCACCTCGATCACCTCACTGGTCCAATTGCTGGCCCCGGAAGAGATGCGCGGCCGGATCATGAGCGTCTATAACATGGCATTTCGCGGATCGATGGCGCTCGGCCCCCCGGTCGCGGGCTATCTCTCACGCACGCTCGGGGTACAGGAAGTCGTGGCGATCAACGGCGCCATCCTGATCACCATCGCCGGCGGCTTCTTGCTCAAAAGCCGACAAGTTCGTACGCTCTAGTGACTGCGGGCGCTCCCGCCTGTTGCTGCCGCCGCCGGCGGCAAGGGCAACTATGAAAAACGCTGCAATCGCTCTGTTGCTGCTCACCCTCGCCTGTTCCTCCAGCGCGCCGCCGCCGGAAACCGAAACTTCGCTGCGCCAACTCTCCCGCAACCGCCTTGCGCAACTCGACGGCGAGATCGCCCTCCCCGGTCTCGAGCAACCCGTCGAGGTCCTGCGCGACACCTGGGGCGTGGCGCATATCTACGCCAAGACGAAACGCGATCTGTTCTTCGCCCAAGGCTTCGCCGCCGCCCAGGACCGCCTCTACCAAATCGAAATCTGGCGGCGCACCGGGGCCGGCCAACTCGCCGAGGTCTTCGGTCCGGAGTACGTCGAACGCGACCGCATCGCTCGCCTAGTGGGTTATCGCGGCGACATGGACGCCGAATGGAGCTCCTACGGACCCGACGCCCGCGAAATCGCCGAGGCCTTTACGTCGGGTATCAACGCCTACGTCGACGCCAACCGCGACCGGCTGCCAGTCGAGTTCGAGCTGCTCGGCTTCGAACCCGGCCGCTGGCGCCCCGAAGACGTCACCCTCCGCATCGCCGGGCTGCTGATGGTGCGCAACATCGCCCAGGAGACTGCGCGATCCGAGATGGTCGCAAAGCTCGGCCTCGAGACGACGCGCCGCTTTTACCCGACCGATCCGGTGATCGACTTCGCGCCCGATCCCGACCTGGACCTCAATGGCATTGACGAGCGCGTCACGGCCGGCTACCGCGACGCCGTCTCGATCCCGCGCCTGGAAGGCAGCAACAACTGGGTGGTCTCGGGACGCTTGTCCTCGACCGGCAAGCCGCTGCTGGCCAGCGACCCTCACCGCCCGGTCATCCTGCCGTCGCTGCGCTACCTCGTGCATTTGAACGGGCCGGAATTCAACGTCATCGGCTCGGGCGAGCCGGCTCTGCCCGGCGTCGCCATCGGCCACAACGAGCGCGTCGGTTGGGGCTTTACGATCGTTCAATACGACGCGGCGGACCTGTTCGTCGAGCAACTCGATCCCGACAATCCAACTCGCTATCGCTACGGCGACGAGTGGCTCGAGATGGAAGTCGAGCACGACCAAGTAGGCGTCAAGGGCCAGAAGGAGCCGGCCGCGGTCGAGCTCAAATTCACGCGTCACGGGCCCGTCATTTGGGAGGATGCCGCGAATCACCGCGCCGTCGCATTGCGTTGGGCCGGCCAAGAGCCCGGTACGGCGGGCTATCTCGGCTCTGTTGCGATGGACCGCGTTCAGAACTGGGACGGCTTTGTGGACGCCATGCGCCGCTGGAAAGTTCCGTCGGAAAACATCGTCTACGCCGACGTGGACGGCGACATCGGTTGGATTCCCGCCGGCCTCGTTCCCATCCGCAAGAACTGGAAGGGCCTGTTCCCGGCGCCCGGCTGGAAGACTGATTACCGCTGGGACGGCTTTCGCGGCGTCGACGATCTGCCTCGCATTCACAATCCCAAGCAGGGCTACATCGCCACGGCGAATCACAAGATTCTGCCCGATGGCTACCCCTACGATCTGAGTTTCGACTGGTCCGCGCCGTACCGCTTCCAGCGCATCGACGGCGTCCTGAGCGCGAGCCGCGACTTCACCGTCGCCGACTTCGAGAAGCTGCAGCAAGACGAGACTTCGCTGCCCGCGCGCCAAATCATCGGGCTGCTGAAAGCCTTGCCGGAGAGCCCGGACGCCGTTGACGCCCGGGCGCTGTTGAGCGACTGGGATTTTGTCGTCGACCGCGACTCGGGCGCCGCGGCGCTGTACGAGATTTGGATGCCGAAGCTGCTCGAGAAGTACGTCCACTCGCAGGTTCCGCCCGCGGCGCAACAGCTTGTTGCCGAGAACCTCGAGCTGCCGGTGATGATTCGCGGTCTCAGCGAGATATCCGAAGCCGAGCGCCGCTTCGTGATGCTCGAATCGCTCCAAGACGCCGCGGCCGAGGCACGCGAGCGGCTGGGCGAAAGCATGGACTCCTGGCGCTGGGGCGACTTGCACTCGATCACCTTTGAGCACCCGCTCGCCGATACACCGGCCCGCGCGGCCGTCTTCAACCGCGGCCCGATCGAGCGCGGCGGCGACGCTTATACGCCCAATGCCACGGGCGGCCGCGACTTCAAGCAATCGAGCGGTGCGTCATACCGCCACATCCTCGACTTATCCGATTGGGATCGCTCGGTCTTCACGTCGACGCCGGGCCAGTCGGGCCAGCCCGAAAGTCCGTTCTACGATGACCTGGCGCCGCAGTGGGGAGTCGGCGAGTACTCGCCGTTGCTGTTCACCCGCGAAGCCGTGGAGGCGAATACTTCGCACCGGCTGACGCTAAAGCCGGCGCAGTGAAAGAAATCGTTGAGTGCGCACGAGAGTTGCGCCCGGAATCGCAAAGTAAAAATGGCGAACCGTACCCCTATCCACGCAGGTCCGAGAGTCACCAAACCGACTTATGTTGCCTACGGTCTTCTCATCTTGGTATGGATCCTTGCCTGGATACTGAAGATACGTCTTGATCCGCATATTGCCTGGCTCGCAACCAGCGCGGGGAGCTTTACTTACTGGACACTTGCCAAACTCTTCGTATGGATCTTACCGGCGTTGTGGCTCATTCAACTGTCCAACCGCAGCGTGCCAGAGGTATTCCATTTTTCCAACTGGCGCAAGTCCCTGGCTTGGGGTGGCGGGACCGGGCTTCTGATCGCGCTGACCGGTTTCATACCGAGCTACCTTCGTGGCGCTCCTCTGCTGCCAACCCAGCTCAGCTTCGCGCTTGTGAATGTTCTCGTTGTAGCGCCGATTTTTGAAGAGTTCCTCCTGCGGGGCGCCATACTTGGCAATCTACAGAGAGAGCATTCCTTTCTTACCGCGAATTCGATATCTTCTCTCCTGTTTGTCGGGCTTCATCTGCCCGGGTGGTATTTCATGGGTAGCCTCGTGGAAAACGCAACCAAGCCGGTGGGTGGAGCCCTGTCCATCTTCATCCTTGGCCTCTTATTTGGATACGCCATGCGCAAGTCCAATTCGGCGATAGCGGCCATGCTCGCACATCTCCTGAACAATCTGGCTTGAGACACTTGCCTGTTTCGCGGCTGGAGAGCGATGAAGGCTCGCGACCTGGGCGCCGTGAACTCTCCCAACCGCTTGGTCACTCAACTCGCTGATGGGAGTACGGATCCGATCACGGTGTTGGAGCCGACTGCGGGCCTTACTTCTTTCGATTGGTCTGCCGACAGTCGGTGCTTAGTGAACTCCTCCGCTGCTGCCACGGCAGGGGGCGAAGGCGGGATCTGGTACCACGAGCGTGCTGCAGATGGTTCTCTATCCGACCCTGTGTCGTATGTAGTTACGCCTGCATCGGAAAACCAAGGCGTCCTATCGCCCGATGGGCGATACCTCGCCTACCGCTCCAATGAGCTGGGTCGGTATGAGGTCTACGTGCGGCCGTTCCCGAGCGGTCCGGGCAAATGGCAGGTCTCCACCGATGGAGGGGTGTAAGCGACCTGGTCTGCCGATGGAACTGAACTGTTTTACAAGAATGGAAGGGCGCAGGCGTTCTGAGCGCATCCCGGCTGCTTGGAGTCGCTTCCCATAAGTCTGAAGATCGAGCGGGAGGCGTCCCCGATCATCAGCAGAAGCTGCAGGATATTCGGATGGGTGTGGGATTGCCCCGGCGGCCGTCGGCGTATGATTGCCGACGTTCATGTTGGCGCCCGGGGTGGGGACTTGAACCCACACTCCCGTTGCCGGGCAAGGGATTTTAAGACCCCGGGTTCCGCTCCGCTGCACCTCGGGGCTATCAATTGCTTCGTCCTCCGGACGCGGGCCGCGCCGGCGTTTTCACACAGACTCGTCAGTAAGCGGTTTGTCACCAACATCGTCGGTTGCTCGAAAAGACCCCTCCTCACGGTCAGGGCTTCGCGGTTGTTGTTTTGGGCGAATCGGGAAATCCGCGATGTCAGTCGTTAAGCTGCGGCTTGGCGCGCCCCGGCGCGCAACTTCTCGCGCACTTCCGCCTTGGCGCGTTCAATCGACTCCGCCTTGATCGACTCGTACCCGCGGATGGCCTCGGGAGCGCGGGCGATCTCGACCGCCATCTCGGCGGTCTCCGGGCTGAGCGAGGGCAGCAGCTGTTCGATCGTCGCCCGATACCACGCGATGAGCTCGCGCTCCTGTCGGCGCGCCGGCAACCAGCCGAAGGGGTCGAAGGGCGTGCCGCGCAGGCCCCGCAACTTCGCGAGGAGTCGGAAGGCCGGCTTGAGCGATGAGTCGAAGCCGATCTTGCGCTTGAAGCCGAAACGGCGCAGCAACGGCGGGTGCAGGTGGTAGACGATGCGCCGCGGAGCGGCGAACGTCGCGGCGGCTTGGCGCTCGATGTCGCCGTTCGTCAGCAGGCGAGCGACCTCGTACTCGTCCTTGTAGGCCATGAGCTTGTACAGGTTGCGGGCCACGGCTTCGGTCAGCGCGGCGGAACCTTTTATTCGCGCCTGCTCGGCTTCGCGAACGGTTCCGATGAAGGCGCGATAGCGTTCCGCATAAGTCGCGCTTTGGTAGGCGACCAGGTCGGCCACGCGGCTCTCGATCAGCGCGTCGAGAGTCGGCGGCTTGGCCGGCTCGGCGCCGCCCGAGGCCAGGCGCATCACTCCCGCCGGATCGGCGGCGTAAGCGCGGCCCCAGCGGAACGCGCGGATATTGGCGTCGACAGCGACTCCGTTGAGCCGCAAAGCTTGTTCGAGAGCTTCGGCCGCGATGGGGATTCTTCCCGCTTGATACGCGACGCCAAGCAAGAAAACGTTGGCGAAGACGTGGCCGCCGAACAACGACTCCGCCAGCTCGGAGGCGTCGACAAACAGGGCCTCGGCGGTCGACTGCCGCAGCAGGTCGGCCCAGTGGGACTCGCCTGAGATGACGGTCAGGCCGGCCCGCGTTTCGGGGCCGGTCGGGATGTGCGCGCTGTTCACGACGGCGGCCGTTCGCGACGGAGTCGGCGCAGCGCAGATTCCCCTTGGCCGCCGCGCCCATCAGGTCAAACGCGAGAATCAGATCCGCCTGCCCCGACTCGATGCGGTTGGAATGCTCGAACGGCTCGTTCGAGACGGCGAGATGCGAGACGACCGCACCGCCCTTCTGAGCCAGCCCGGTCTGATCAAGCGTCAGCGCATGCTTGCCGTCGAGCAGCGCGGCTGTTGCGAGCACGGCGTTGACCGTGACGACGCCGGTGCCGCCGACGCCGGGCATCAGGATGCGGTACGGGCCGTCGAGGGCCGGGCGCTCAGGCTCGGGGACCTCCGGCGGAGTCTTCGGCGCCGTCGCGGTTTTCGGCTCGAGGCCGCTGCCCTCCTCGATGTAGACCGAGACGAACGACGGGCAATCCCCCATCAGGCACGTGTAATCGGCGTTGCAGGAAGACTGGTGGATGCGAGTCTTCGGCCCGTATTCGGTGTCGACCGCCTGCAGCGAGACGCAGTTCGACTGCGTGACGCAGTCGCCGCAGCCTTCGCAGACGCGCTCGTTGATCATGAGCCGCCGGACCGGCTTGGGCATCTTGCCGCGGTTGCGGCGGCGGCGCTTCTCGGCGGCGCACATCTGGTCGTAGATCAAGACGCTGGCGCCTTGAACCTTCTCGATTTCGCCGAGAACGCTCTCGAGATCCTCCCGATGCCGGACGGTAGCGATCTTGGCCAGGTCGTCGATGTCGTCGTATTTGTCGAAATCGTCGGTGAGGATGACGATGCGCTTGGCGCCGTCGGCTTCGAGCTCGCGCGTCAGCGCCGGAATTCCGACCCCGCCCGTCGCCTCTTGTCCGCCGGTCATGGCGACGGCGGCGTTGTAGAGAATCTTGAACGTCACGTTGACGCCCGCGGCGACGGCGGCGTTGAAGGCCATGCGTCCTGAGTGGAAGTACGTCCCGTCGCCGATGTTTTGGAAGATGTGGCGCCGCTCGGTGAACGGGGCGATGCCGATCCAGTGCGCGCCTTCCGAGCCCATGTGGCCGAGGTATTCGATGCCGCGATGAGCGTCGCCCAGAGCCGCGCCCATGGCATGACAGCCGATGCCGCCGCCGGCGACCTGGCCGTCGAGCAACAGCGTCGAGCGGTTGTGCGGGCAGCCCGAACAGTAGCTCGGGAAACGCGGCGGGGGCGTGTGGACGGCGCCGTTGGTCGCGAAGCGCCGCTCAACGGACCGGATGCTCTCGACGCGCGCACAGACGCTCGCGGACTCGCCGAGCCACGGCGCCAACGTCTTGGCGATCAGATCGGCATGCAACTCGCCGTCGGCGGGCAACAAGGGCTCGCCGTCCGGCCCGGTCTTGCCATATACGGCGGGCCGCCGCTCGCGGTTGAACAGCATCTCGCGCAATTGCAACTCGATGAAGCTGCGTTTCTCTTCGACGACGATGACTTGGTCGAGCCCGTCGATGAACTCGTCGATGATGCGCGGCTCGAGCGGATGCACCATGCCGAGCTGGAGCACGCGGATTCCGGCCGCGTGGAGCGCTCGCTCGTCGAGTCCGCAGTCGGCCAAAGCGCTGCGCAGGTCGAGGTAAGCCTTGCCCGCCGAGATCAGGCCAATCCGGTCGCGCTCGCCGCGGACGACGATGCGGTTGAGGCCGTTGGCGTAGGCGAATCGCCGCGCGGCTTCGAGGCGGGCGCCGAGCATCTCACGCTCCAGCTCGAGTGAGCGCGGAGCGAGCAGCATGGCGCTCGCTTGCTTTTGATACGGCTTGCCGTCAATCAGAAACTCCGGCTCGACGACCTTGCAGCGGTCCGGCGACAGCTCGACCACTCCGCCGCCGTCGCACACGTCGGTGGCAAGCTTCATCGCCGCCCACGCGCCGCAATAGCGCGACAACGCAATGCCGTAGAGGCCGAAGTCGAGCACATCTTGCGTCGAAGCCGCCGTGAGGATCGGCATCCCGAGGTTGTAGAGCGACAGCTCGCTCTGGTGCGGGATCGTCGAGCTTTTGGAGATGTGGTCGTCGCCCGCCAGCGCCAACGCGCCGCTGTTCTTGCCGGTGCCGGCCAGGTTGGCGTGGCGCAGCGCGTCGCCCGAGCGGTCGACGCCGGGACCCTTGCCGTACCAGATGCCGACCACGCCGTCGACCTTCGGCGCGCCGAGCAGGTCGAAGAACTGGCTGCCCATCACCGAAGCCGCGGCGAGGTCTTCATTGACGCCGGGCACGAACACGACGTTGTGCGCGGCGAGCTGCGGCGCGATTTGCTGCAGCGCCAGGTCGTAGCCGCCGAGCGGCGAGCCTTCATAGCCGGAGATGAAGCAGCCCGTCGACAGGCCCGCCCGCCGGTCGCGCCGCATCTGCTCGAGGGGCAAGCGCACGAGGGCCTGGATGCCGCTCATATAGGCGGATCCGCGCTCCAGCTCGTACTTATCGGCTAACGAATAGTCGGGCCGCATCCCCGGCTAATCGTATCAGTCATCGAGCCCGGCGTTGGCGCGGATGATCCGCACGGTTTCCTGGTCGAACTGGTTCACGGCGTCCTCGACGCGGGCCAGATCAAGACGCGCTTCGTCGAGCTCTTTGAGCACCTGGTTGCGCATCTCGACGACGAGATTGCGCCCGGCGAGGCGCGCTTCGCGAACCTCGGCCATCAACCGTGCGAGCGACGAGGCGCCGAGCGAGGCGATATCCGCGTTGAGCTCCCGCACGCGATACCGCAGCCAGGCGATCTGCTGGTTGACGCGGGCCACGCGAGAAGCGGGGTCGTGGCCCTGAGGCAGGCGCGGCGCGGCCTCCCAATGTTCGAGCAGCCATTGCAAACGGCGCTGGTCGCCGGCGCGGTAGGCGTGCGTCGCCTCGGCCATGAACTCGTGGCGGCGCTTGCGCTCTTCGTAGTCCTCGCCCAGGTCAGGGTGAATACGCCGGGCGAGCGCGCGAAACAACTTGCGCAACTCTTCCTCGGGTTTGAAGGCCGCTTGCGGATGCTCGTCGGGGACCGCCTTGGGTTCGACTCCGCCGCTGCGCGCCAGGTTGACCTGCTTCCAGGCCAAGCGGATCGTCTCGCGAATGCGCTCGAGCTCGTCGTAGCGGTCGCCCACCGCGGGCCGGAAGCGCTTCTCGAACTCGCGCTGCTCGTTTCGCATGCGAGCGTGCTCCGCCTCGAGCTGCTCAACGCGTTCCTCGAGCTCGCCCAAGACGGTCAACCGCCCCGCCAACGCCTTCGTAGGCGGCGGCTCATAGACTATGAGCGCCAAACTCATCGGGGAAGCCCTCAGTCTACGACGGCGAAGATCCGCGGCGCAGGGCCTTAGCATGCGGTTAGCCGGTCCGCGAGCTAAAGCTTCGCGGCTCCCTGCGGCTCCTCTAGTTTCGGAGCGGCTGGCCGGTCTTGAGGGTATGCTCGATGCGCTGCTGAGTTTTCTTTTCGCCCGCCAGGCTCAAGAAGGCCTCGCGCTCGAGGTTGAACATGTAGCGGCGCGAGACGAAGCTGGGCAACGACAGGTCGCCTCCCGCCAGCACGTGAGCGAGCTTGTCGCCAATCAGCTTGTCGTGATCGCTGCCGTACTCGGCTTGGCGCATCGTCCAAGCGCCCAATTCCAGGGCCGCTTTGACGCCGCGGCCTCCGACGAGGATCTCCTGGTCCTCGGGCGGCGTGTATTCCGCGGCGTGAAGCCCCAGAGCGGCGGCTTTGGCGTCGGCGAGCAGCCGGTCGCGATTCATCGTGATTCCGTCCGAGTCGGATAGGTAGCGCCACTCGCGCGCCTCGGCGGCGCTGTTGGCCACCTTGGCCATTCCGATGCGCTCGAAGACGACATTCGAGGGACGGGTGAGGTCCCCCTGCAAGTCACGTCCCGCCGTGGCGCGGTTGATCGACTCGGCGCAGCCGCCGGCCGCCGGGATCAGCCCCACGCCGACCTCGACCAGGCCGATGTAGGTTTCCGCCGCTGCCTGCACGTGGTCGCTGTAGAGCGCCATCTCGCACCCTCCGCCGAGCGTACGGCCATGGATCGCCGCGACCACGGGCTTTGACGACAGCCGCAGGCGGTTCATCAGGTCTTGCAGCAGCGCGACCGACCGGTCCAGCTCTTCCCAGCGACTTTCGAGCGCCATGCCGAGCACCATCTTGAGATTGGCGCCCATCGAGAAATGCGCGCCTTCGTTGCCGATGACCAACGCATCGAAGCGCGCCTCGGTCTGATCGATCGCCTTGCCCAGCATGTCGAACACGTTCTGGTCGAGCGTGTTGGCCTTGGAGTGAAACTCGAGCAGCGCGACGCCGTCGCCGAGATCCCAGATGCTGGCCCCGGGGTTCGAATCCACCGGAGCTCCCTTGGCGCGAACGCGGTCGAGCTCGATGACGCCCGGCCGCGGCGGAATCGTTTTCTGGCCGCCCGACTCACGATCGAAATAAGTCGGCGTCGCCTGGTTGCGCACGTAGAAGGCTTGCGACGGCGATTCGAGCACGCGCTCGACCAACGGCGGCAGCGTCTTGCCGTCGCGCTGCATGCGCTCGGCGATTTCGCGCACGCCGAGCCGGTTCCAGATTTCGAAGATGCCGCGCTCCCAGTTGAATCCGGCCTTCATCACGGTGTCGATCGCGACGATGTCGTCGCAGACTTCCGGAATGCGGTTGGCGGCGTAGAGGAACAGCTCGCTCAGCGTGTCCCAAGTGAAGCGCCCGGCGGCGTCTTCAGCGTGGATCAGCGTGCGGATGCGTTCGGCCACCTCGGGCAGGCTCTTGGCTTCAAAGGCCGACGGCCAGGCCGGCTCTTTCGGCTCGCGGTATTCGAAGGAGTCGATGTCGAGCACGAGCTTGCCGCCCGGGGCCGCCTTGTCGCGCTTGTAGAAGCCGCGCCCGGCCTTGTCGCCGACCATGCCCTCGTCGACCATGCGCTTGAGAAAGTCGGGCGGCCGGTAGACTTCGCGGCGCTCGTCCTCGGGAACGAGCTCATAAAGATTGCTCGCGACGTAATAACAGACGTCGATGCCTGTGAAGTCCGCCAGGCGGAAAGTCGCCATGCGCGAGCGGCCGATGAGCGGGCCGGTGAGCGCGTCGACCTCCTCCACCGACAGACCGTGCTCGCGCATGGTCTTGAGCGTGTGCATCACCGAGAACAGGAAGATGCGGTTCGCGATGAAGTTGGGGCGATCCTTGGCCTCGACGACGACCTTGCCGAGCCGCTTGTCGCAGAACTCGCGCAGGAAGTCGACGACCTCCGGCGCCGTGTCCGGCGTCTTGATCAGCTCGAGCAGCCGCATATGGCGCGGCGGGTTGAAGAAATGCGTGCCGGTCCAATGTCGGCGAAAGTCTTCCGACAGGCCCTCGGCGAGCTTCGCGATCGGCAGGCCCGAGGTGTTGGAGCTGACCAGCGTTCCAGGCTTGCGCACCTTATCGACTTGCTCGAGCAGCCCGCGCTTGATGTCGAACTTCTCGACGACCGCCTCGACGATCCACTCGGCGTCGGCCAGGCGCGCCATATCGTCCTGAAAGTTACCTGCGCGCAGATGCTTCACGGCCGATTCGGTGAATAAGGCCGGCGGCTTGGCCTTGGCCAGACCCTTGAGGGCGTTGTTGACGATGGCGTTGCGCTCGGCCGGGGTCTGCGCGTCGGGCGCGGGCAGATCGAGCAGCAGGCAATCGATGCCCGCGTTCGCGAAATGCGCGGCGATTCTCGAACCCATGGCGCCGGCTCCAAGGACGGCGGCTTTACGCAGCTCTCGCATCCAAAAATCTCCTTCGACCCGCAGCGATTGACCTTAGCACGTTCGGCGCCGCGTTCAAGAGAGAGGACAGGCGGTAACCGAGCCGTGTTTCGGAATACGCTATCCTCCCGAAATGCGACTTTCATTTGGAGCCCTCGCGCTGCTTGCGTTGGCCTTGCCCGGGACAGCGGCCGACCACGTCGTGCTCGTGTCGATCGACGGCTTCGCGGCTTATCACCTCTATAACCAAGAGCTCGAGGCGCCCAACATCCGGGCGCTCATCGCCGGCGGCGTGTGGGCGGCGTCGAGTGAGACCGTCTTTCCCAGCGTCACGCATCCTTCGCACACGACCATGGTCACCGGCGTCGAGCCGCGCCTGCACGGCGTGCTGTCGAACGGGCTGACGAACCGCGAGACCGGCGAGAGCTTCCATCCGACGAATAAGTCTCACGCGGAAATCGTGAAAGTTCCCACGATCTTCGACGCAGCCAAGAAGAAAGGGCTGAGCACGGCGTCGTTCTTCTGGCCCGAGACCAAGGACGACCCCTCGATCGACTTCAACATCCCCGAGGTATTCACCCCCGATCACAAGGGCGAGATCAGCGCCGTCGACCCAAAAGTGCTCGACGAGCTCGAGAATGCGGGCGTGGCGATTCACCGGTACTTCGAGTGGTACGGGACCGAGCGCCAAGGTGCTTGCGACATCATCCTCGCCGAGGCCGCCGGGTACGTCATCAAAAAGTACAAGCCGGGCTTGCTGACCATTCACCTGCTGGTGACCGACGAGACGCAGCACACCTATGGGCCGCATCACTATCTCTCCCAAGCCGCCATTACGATGGCCGACGCGGCGGTGGGCGTCATCCGCAAGGCGATCGACGACGCCGGCATCGCCGACGACACGGTCCTGATCGTGGGCGCGGACCACGGCTTTCACAGCGTGTATTACGAGATGAACACCTATCCGGCGTTCAAGAAGGCAGGGCTGCTCGATCGCGTCGAGCTGCGCGGCGGCGGCTGGATGCAGTCCGTGCGGCTGAAGGACAACTTCGACCCCAAGCGCGACCAGGCCAAGCTTGACGCCGTGTTCGCCGAGCTGCTCGAGTCGCCATACGTCGCACGCGTCGTCAGGCCGGGAGAGTTCCACGCGCTCGGGCAGCCGGAGTTCGATGAGAGTCCCTACGCCTTCGGGAACTACCTAATCCTGCCCGACATCGACACATACCTGATTCTCGACAAGGACTCCGACTCGATGGAGCGACACAAGAAGCTCACGCCGTCGCACAGCCATGGCTACCTGCCGACGCACCCGCGCATGTATCCGTCGATGGTGCTGTGGGGCGACGGCATTCGCAAGGGCGAGACGATCGGCCACGTCAAGAACCTGGACCTCGCTCCGACGATCAGCAAGCTGCTGGGGCTCGGCATGACCGGGATGCAAGGGCGCGTCATCGAAGACGCTCTAGCGCCCTGAACCGAAGGGGGCTTTGAAGACGCAACGGCGCCCTCGCCTGGTGCCTACTTCATATTGGGTTTCGACGGCCGTTGGCCCCTCGATAGAGGGCCTCCATAGCGGAAAGAACATTCTTAAACCCTTTTGCTTGCAACTGTTTGCGGGCTTGGATAATCTTCAGTAGTTCGGCGCGGCCGAACTCGAAACCAATGGCGTCAACCGTCTGGAAAGGCTATCTGAGCTTCGGGCTCATCTCAGTCCCGATCCGTCTATTCACCGCCGCGCGGCCGAAGACGATCAGCTTCCGCCAGCTCGTCAAAGAGACAATGCGGCCGATCAAGCAGCAGCTCTACTCGCCCGAGCTCGATCGGGTCGTCGACCGCAAGGAACTGGTCAAGGGCTACGAGGTCGCCAAGGATCAATACGTCATCGTCGACGACGAAGACCTCAAGAAGATCCAGCCTGAGTCGAGCTCCACGATGGAGATCCTCGAGTTCGTGCACCTCGACGAGGTCGATCCGCTCTATTTCGACAGCTCTTACTACGCGGTGCCCGAGGACGCGGGACGCAAGCCTTACGCCCTGCTGGTCAAGGCGATGGAGGAGTCGGGCTACTGCGCCATCGCCAAACTGTCGATGCGCCAGAAGGAATATACGGTCGTCATCCGGCCCCGCAAGCACGGCCTGACCCTGCACACCATGTTCTACGCCGACGAGGTGCGCGAGATCCCCGAGTACGGCGTCGACAGCGACATCGAAGTCAAGCCCGCCGAGGCCAAGTTGGCCGAACAGCTCATCGAGAGCCTGGCAGCCAAGTTCGATCCCGAAAAGTTCGACGACGCCTATCGCACTAATGTCGTCTCGATGATCGAGGCGAAGCGTGAGGGCGCCGACGTCGAGGGCGCGGAGAAGCCGCGTCTCGCCCCCGTCATCGATCTCATGGAAGCGCTGCAGAAGTCGCTCGCCGATCGGCCGAAAAAAAAAGCCCCGGAACGGGCGAAACAGGCCGAAGCGGAAAGCGCGAGCAAGCGTCCGGCGCGTAAGAAGTCTTCCCGCAAAAAGGCCGCGTCGGGGTAAGCCGTTTACTTTTCAAGACGAAACAGTTACAAACGACGGCAGGACGCAGCGCTTGCCACGTGCGCGCAACGCCTTTTCCACAAGTTTTCCACAAGGCGCAAGCCCTTTCAAAAAAGCGGCTTAGGGCCAAATGCCCCGCATGGACTGTGGAAAAAGAAAACAAGTCGCGCGAGTGATGTTACGTTACACGCGTGTTGCAACGAATGCCGACTAGGCTTTCTCGAAGCGCACCGCATATACCGGCGGCAAGTTCGACGACAGCGTTTGCCACGAGTCCCCGCCGTCTTCGCTCGTCCAAACCGACCCTGTCGTCGACCCAAAGGCCAGGCGCTCTCCCGTCTCGTCGATGTCGAGCGCATGACGAAAGACCAGATCGTAAGCGTGCTGCTGCGGCAATCCCCGCGTGAGAGTCTCAAAGGTCTTGCCGCCGTCGCGCGTGCGATTGACCACCACGCGGCCGTCCATGGGATAGCGCTTCTCGTCCTTCACCGCCGGCACGAACCAAGCCGTCTCGGCATCTTGCGGATGCACGGCCACCGGGAATCCGAACACCGACGGCTCGACGCCGGCAATCTCGCTCCAGGACCCGGCCGCGTCGGTCGACTTGAAAATGCCGTTATGGTGCTGCACCCAGAGGCTGTCCGGATTTGAGGGACATTGCACGACCATGTGCGGGTCCTGAATCGTGGGGTCGTACTGGCGCTCGGGCGGCATGAATTCCGCGCGCATGCCTTTGCCGCCGATGTCCCACGTCGCGCCGCCGTCCTTGGTGACCCAAACGCCGCCGCACGAGACGCCGATGATGACGTGCTTCGAATCGCGCGGATCGACGCAGATCGAGTGGATCCCCGGCTGATCGGCCCCGCCGCCGAACCATTCTTCCCGCCGCGGATCGTCCCACAGCGGCCGGTTGAGCTCCCACGAGTCGCCGCCGTCCTCGGACCGAAACAACCCGCCCGGCAGCGTGCCGCACCACAGGACGCCCGGTTCATCCGCTCCCCCCGGAGCAAGCGCCCACACCAGCTTCAACGACCACTCTACAGGTCGCCCCTCGGTCGGCTTCTTGGGAGCATAATCGGCCGGCTTCTCCGGATACGCCGGTGACGCGATCTCGCTCCAACTCGCGCCCCCGTCCTTGGAGCGGTGCATCTTCACGCCGAAGTGACCGTGGTCGAGCGCGGCGAGCAGGTTTCCGCTGCGCGGATCGTGCATCACCAGCGTGCAGTTGTCGCCAAGAAAATTCACGGCGCCGATCGCCCAACCGGACGCTCCGCGCTCGAGCGTGAAAAGCCCCTTGCGGGTGGCCACGTGGCATCGATTGCTCATGTTTGCTTCCTAGCCTCCAGACAACGCTTGCACCAAATCGACCACGGCGCCGGCCTCGATCGGATCGCTGAGATGGTCGCGATCCTCGACCTGCCGGCCGTCGATGAACGCCGCCATGTGATGCCGCAGCTTGCCCTGGTCGTCGAAGAGATAGCCCCGCGCGCGCTCGTTGGTGCGCAGGTAGTCTTCGATCGCCTCGCGCACCGTCGCGCCGGCGACCTCTCGGGTGGGGCACGGGACATGCCGCTGAATGTTCTGCGTGAATCTCACTGTCGGCATTCCATCGCCTCCCGATTGATCGACGCCCGGCCCGGGTCGATTTCGACAGCCGCGGCGCGATCGTCAAGAATTTCTATGTCACCCGTTCCGACAACTCGGACATCGGCCGCACCTCGATGCATCCCTCGCCCCCCTTGCAAGCCGTCGGAATCTTCGCCGCCCAATCCAGAGCCTCCCGCTCGTCGCGACAATCGAGGATATAGTACCCGGCGAGTTGCTCCTTCGTCTCGGCGAAAGGGCCGTCTGTCACCAATTTGGTTCCGCCGTCCATACGAACGGTCTTCGCCGTCGCGGTGGGCTTCAATGGCCCGGCTGCGACGAAGACGCCCCGCTGCCAGGCCTCGTCCATCACGGACCAGTGCGCCGCTTTCAGCTCGTCGAGTTCCTGGTTCGTGCGCTGGGAAACATCGCGCTCCCGACTGTAGATAAGGAACATGTATCGCATACCGCTCTCTCCCGTTCCAATCCGCTGCTCTGATAACCGGACGACGTGCCAACCCGCCGCAATTCGACGATGAAAAAACAACCGCGCGAGGGAGCCGAACGAAACGCAAGCCGCCTTGGGCGCGTCTGACTTCAAAACATCGCTGGCATCCCGCCTCTGCCTGGCGTTACCATAACTAGAACATTTCGGCCGGAGGTTGTTTTATGAATGCCTGGCGTTCCATTGCCATCCTTTCCCTATCGTTTGTCCTGTTGGCGGCCTGCGCGAAGCAGCGCAGCGCACCGCTGCCTATCTCGTCGATCGCCCCCTCTTCGCAGGACACTTTCGCCTCGAGAGAGCCCGAGGCCACTCTCTCGAGCTCGAAGGAACGCATCGAACCCGGCGAGCAAGCGCGTCTGACTTGGACCACGCTGCATGCCGACGAGGCCGTGCTCGAGCCCGGCGCCGGCCCGGTCCCGTTGAACGGCACGGCTGACGTGCGACCCACCGCCGACACGACCTACACCCTGTGGGCTCGCGGACCCGGCGGAGAAACCTCGGTCACCGCGCGCATCATGGTAGAGGATTCGCGGCCTCTGGACGCGGGCCGCGGCCTGGGCGTCACCAGCGAAGACCTGCCCCCGCCCGACATGTTCACGGGCACGTTTGAGCAAGAGATCGCCAAGCGCCTCCGCGATGTGCACTTCGACTACGACGCCAACGAGGTCACGCCCGACCAAATGGCTATCCTCGATGAGAACGCCGAAGTGATCCAAGCCCTCTTCCGGCACTTCACGACAGGACGCATTATCGTGCAAGGCCACTGTGACGAGCGCGGTTCGAACGAGTATAATCTCGCTCTGGGCGACCGTCGCGCCCGCGCCGCGGTCGATTATTTGGGCCAACGCGGCGTGCCCCTGGGCCGCCTGATGCTGGTCAGCTACGGAGAGGAGCAACCGCTCTGCCGCGAGGCCACCGACGCCTGTTACGCACAAAATCGGCGCGCGCACTTCGCCGCCGCGCCTTGAGCGGGCTTTTCCTCGCATACGCTTTGCGCGACCGCCTTGACGAGTCGCGCAACCCCACGTAACCTGCGTTCTATAGGTACTAAGGGGCTGTGGCCGAACGCTCGGCGGTTGCGTCGTCCCGATGTGTTTCCGCGGGCGGAGAGATTGGCAAAGAGGTCTTGGCTTCCAAGTTGCTGCCTGACGCTGTCTATCGGACTCTCTTCGAAGACGTTTCGGCGTTTTTCCTCGTCACCACTGCCGATGGCGTTCTTCGTGAGGCCAATCGTTGCGTTCTGGAGCCGTTCGGACTGCAGCCGGAAGACGTGATCGGGGCGCCTGTCGAGGAGCTCCCTTGGTGGCGGTCGCTGCCGCAGTCCCGCAGCGAGCTGCGGTCCGCCCTGGCGCGCGCCCGCGCCGGCGAGAAATTCAGCGTTGACGTCGCGGTCCGCCTTGGCGACGGGAGTCCGTGGTCGCTCGAGTTGCAAGCCGTTCCGATCCGCGACGAGGACGGCGAACCGGCGTACATTACGTTCTTCGGTCCCGATCCGGCTCAGAGCCGCTCAGGCCATAAAGCCTTCCAGGAGAGCGAAGCGCGGTACCGGGAAGTCGGCGAGCTGATTCCTTACGGAACCTGGATCTGCAATTCCCGCGGCGAATGTGAATACGTGAGCCCGTCGTTTCTCGAAATGACCGGTCTCAGCATGGAGGAGGTCCGCGAATTCGGCTGGACTTCCGCCCTTGCTCCCGGCGAAGCCGAGGCGACGATCGCCCAGTGGCGAGCATGCGTCGAGAGCGGTTCAACTTGGAATCGCGAGCACGTGTTCGTCAGTGGGGACGGTTCATTGCGCACGGTCCTCGCCCTCGGAACCCCGGTCAAGGGCGAGGACGGGCGAATCCATTCGTGGGTCGGCCTCAACCTCGACATCACCGACCGCAAACGGGCGGAAGACGCTCTGCTCGAGACGGAAAAACGCTTTCGGCTGCTCGCTGACAACATCTCTCAACTCGCCTGGATGGCGGACAGCAAGGGCTGGATCTTCTGGTACAACCAACGCTGGTTCGAATACACCGGGACGACCCTCGAGCAGATGCAAGGCTGGGGTTGGAAGGCCGTCCATCATCCCGACCATGTGGACCGGGTTGTCAAGCGCGTGCAACGCTCTTGGGACACCGGAGAGCCGTGGGAAGACCTCTTCCCGTTGAGGAGCAAGGAAGGCGAATACCGCTGGTTCCTTTCTCGAGCCCTGCCGGTTCGAAACGAGCAGGGAGAGATATTCCTTTGGTTCGGTACGAACACCGACGTCACCGAGCAGCAGGAAGCCGAGCAAAAGCTACGCGAAGGCGACCGTCGCAAAGACGAATTTCTCGCGATGCTCGGACATGAGCTGCGCAATCCTCTAGCAGCCCTAAGCGGCGCGATCAGCTTGCTCAAAGCCAATCCCGACGGCGAGCGGCGGGGCTGGCTCGAGACCACGATGGAAGAACAGATCTCCCAACTCGTGCTCCTGGTCGACGACCTCATCGACGTGGCGCGGATCACCCGCGGCAAGATCGAGTTGCGCAAGCGCCGTCTCGACCTTGCCGAACGCATGAATGCGGCTCTTCAGTCCGTCGGCGAGCTCATCGATGAGCGTCAACACCGGGTTCGTTTCTCGACGCCGCCTGAACCGCTCTATGTTGACGCCGACCCTCTGCGCCTCAACCAAATCTTGGTCAACCTTCTCAGCAACGCCGCCAAATACACGCCGCCGGGCGGCGAGATCCAGCTCAGCGCCGAAAAGGCCGCCGAAACGGCTGTTATTCACTGCCGCGACAACGGCGCCGGGATGACCGAGGGGATGCTGGCGCGCGCCTTCGAACCCTTCACTCAGGTCAATCCGGAGCTTGACCGCGCCGGCGCCGGTCTCGGCATTGGGCTCGCCTTGGTGCGCTCGCTGGTCGAGTTTCACGGCGGCTCCGTTCACGGGGCTAGTGCAGGCCTGGGCAAGGGCAGCGAATTTACCGTTGAATTGCCGCTGCACACGGGAGGGGCCGCCGAGGCGGAGGCCGCTCAGGCCGCCGCGCCGGCCGACGGCCGATCGGACCCTCGTAAGGTCTTGATCGCCGACGACAATCGGGACTTGGCGGCGACTCTGCGGATCATGCTCGAGACCCGCGGCCACACCGTCAGGACGGCGCAAAACGGTATCGAAGCTCTCGAGGCGGCCGCGAGTTTCCGGCCCGATTGCATGCTCATCGACATCGGCTTGCCGCGCCTGAACGGTTACGAGCTCGCGGCTCGCGTGCGGGCATCATCCGACCTCAAGGAAACTCGTCTCGTGGCCGTCTCCGGTTATCAGGAGGACGTCTCGCGATCCTCGGGTCTGCTCGACCATTACCTCGTCAAACCGATCGGTCACGATCAGCTTATTGCGATCATCGAAGCGCCGTTAGAACGACGCCGTATCCTGCTCATCGAAGACAATGAAAAGCTCGCCAAGATGACCGCTCGCCTTCTCGAGTCCGCCGGCTATCAAGCTTTGGCCGCGTACTCCGGAGAGGAAGCGGAAGCCGCCTTCGCCGGCTTCCGCCCGCATATTGTGTTGTGCGATCTCAATCTGGGCGCGGTGAGCGGCGTCGATGTGGGCCGAGGCTTGCGCAAGACTTACGGCGACGACTTCCTGCTATGCGCTCTCTCCGGCCACAACGTTCAAGATTTGCTGCCGTCGCTTCGCCGCGATGGCTTCGACGGCGCAGTGACCAAGCCGCTCAATCTGCAGGCCGTGGCTGAAATCATTCGAGAAGCGGAGGCCAAAGTCAAAAGCTCCTAGTGGCAAATCTGGCCGCCGTCGACGACAAGGCCGATCCCGGTCACGAACGAAGCCTCGTCCGACATCAAGAACGCCGCGCACGCCGCCACTTCGGCCGGAGTTCCAAAGCGCCTCAAGGGGAGCCTGGCCTGGTATGCGCGGACGAAATCGGGATCCGACCGCAATCCGGCGGTGAGCCGCGTCTCGATGAACCCAGGATTGACGGCGTTCACGCGGATGCCGTACTCGCCGAGCTCGGCCGCCATCGTCTTGGTCACGCCCATCATGCCGAACTTCGACGCGTTGTAAGCCGTTTGCTTCTCCTCTCCGACCAGACCGTTGGTCGACGAGACGTTGACGACGGCGCCGCTGCGCCGCGGCATCATCAGCAGCGCCGCCTCGCGGCTGCAATAGTGAACGCCCGATAGATTGATGTCGATCGTGCGGCGCCACGATTCGTCGTCGGTCGCCCAGCTATCGGCGAACGATACGACTGCGGCAGCGTTGACGAGCCCGTCCAGACGGCCGAAATCGGCCTGAATCGACAAGAAGGCCCGGCGCACGGCTGCTGAGTCGCTCACGTCCAGCTTCTGAAATCGCGTTCGAGGATTCGAGAGCTTGGCTCGCCAGGCTTCCCCGCCCGCGACATCGACATCCAGGATGACGACGGTCGCGCCTCCCGCATCGAGCGCCTCGCAGATCGCCCCGCCGATATCTCCTCCGCCGCCGGTGACCGCCATAACTCGCCCGCTGAAGTCGTGCGCCATCCCGGGCATCGTAGCGCGTCGGCTCGACAACCGGTGAGTCAAGAAGCGTGCGGAGCCGCGATCAGGCAGGCGCGTCTTGCAGCCGCTCGAGCGCCTGGCGGATCGCCGTCTCAAGTTGCGCGGCCTCGAACGGCTTGCGCACAAAACCGACTGCGCCCAAGGAGATCGCCTCCCTGACGACTCTCTCCGACCCCTCCGTCGTCACCAGCACGACCGGCACGCCGCTGCGCTGACCGCCGCTGAGCGCCCGCAGGAAAGCGAGCCCGTCCATCTTCGGCATGTTCACGTCTGAAAACACGATGGCGACATCATGCTCGTCGAGCCTTTCGAGCGCCTCGGCTCCGTCGCCGGCTTCATAGATTTCGCCGAGCTTTTCTCCGGCCGCTTGGCGGAGAGTCCGGCCGATGATCTTCCGCATCACCGACGAGTCGTCCACGATCAACACGTTGAATTTCATGCCGCAGTTCGATCCACCCGTTTCGTATCGACCGGCGCGCGGGCCGAGTTGAGTCGGTTGACGGATTTCTCTCTGGGGCGAGACAATACGAAGGCGCATCGATATCTCGAATGTGCGCCCGTAGCTCAGCTGGATAGAGCGCTTGCCTCCGGAGCAAGAGGTCGTGAGTTCGAATCTCGCCGGGCGTACCACTCCGTTTTCAACAACTTAGCGCTTCTTTGCGGCGCCTCGATTTCCGTCTGGGGGTTCCGTTAACGGTCCTTGAATCGCGGGTTTTTCTTCCGCGCCGGGCGTTGTTCAAGGCGAAGCGCTCCACTTTCTGCGCCTGCCGCGCTCGATCCTCGAAGTGCGAGTACACGTCCAGCGTGATCTTCACCGAAGAATGACCCAGCTGGTCGCGCAGCGTCTCAGCGGCCACGCCGGCCGCTCGACTCCACGTCGCATAGGTGTGTCGTAGATCGTGCCACGACGCCTCGGGAACTCCGGCTCGGCGGGCCGCCGGTTTGAGGTAGCGCGCCGCAACGTTGTGCAGGTCGATCGGCGTGTTGGTGTGAATCGCGAAGATGAAGTCATCCGAAGCGGGATGCTTCGTCCGCTGACGCCAGCGCAGCAGGTCAGCCTCCACCTCGACC
>CAWFOP010000023.1:0-215484 GCA_963817465.1 uncultured Acidobacteriota bacterium
ATGGCTTGCTGCACCTTGCGGATCGCCAGGCCGATGGCCAGGGCTTTCGCGGCGCTCCAGATCTTGGAGCCTAGCCCGCCGCTTTTTTTAGGGTGAACGCTCGCTTCGGAATCGCGGCTACGGCCGCGGTGCGCCAATACCCAACCGGCGGCCGCGCCTAGGACGAGAGCGCCGGCGGCGATCGGGTACTCGCGAGCCCGGTCCAGGGGAGCAAGAGCGGTGTTGTGCGCCATAGCTACTTGACTCGGACCGGTCCGCTGCTGTTACAGGTTCGTAGCCCGCAGAGGGTCGGCGCCGAGCGTGCCTTCGAGGCCTTGCAAGTACTCGGGCGCGGAGACTCTCTTGAGCTCGTCGCGCGCTTGGCGCAGGCGCTTTTCGAGGTGCAGGCTTGCGGCGACGTCGCGGTTCGTCGCGTCCTTCAGGTAGCTCTCGAGATAATCGACGTGGCGCTTCCAGAGATCGGCGTCGCGGCTTTGCTTGGTGTTCAAGCGGTCGCGATACCAATCGCTTTCGAGCAGCGCCTTTTTGGTGAACATCGCACGGATCTCGGGGTCGCGCTCGGTCTTGCCTTCGAACGCGCCCCTGGCCATGATCTCGAGCAAGGCGCGCAGCGGAGGGCAGGCCTGCTCGACCGAGTTGTCGGCGAAGTAGCGCTCGGCGACCTCGCGCTGGGCCCCAGCGATGTACTCGACGCCGTCGGCGAAGGCGGCCATGTCCTGCGTCTCGGGCTTCAGAATCGCCTCGTCGAACACCTTGTCGGGATTGTCGAACACGCGCCCGAAGAAGCGCCTCACGAACCGGTAGGTGATGCGGTAACCAAGGCGGCTCGCCGGAATGCAGCGGCCCTCGTACTGGAAGTCTTGGACGCGCTCGAGCAGCCCCTCCGAGATCAGCCATTGCGGGTCGCGCTCGGTCGGCGAGAGGCGGCACCACACTTCGGGGATCAGCAGGCTGACGTCGTGCCCGACTTCCACGTTGGGGCCGATGCTGCCGGCCGAGGTCGAGAAGCCCGCCAAGCCGGTCAAGATGTAGCTGACCAGGGCCGCGTTGAGGTCGGCGCTGAACTGCAGCATGTTGAACGGTCCCTTGGTCAACGCGCCCTCGCTGCCGAAGCCCGTGGTCGAGGGGCTCTTGCCGGTCAGCGAGACGATCAGGTCCATGAACAGCTCGGGCAGCTCTTGGTAGTGGATCGGTCCGTAGACGGCTAGGCCGCGGATGCCCAGCTCCTTGTCGGGCGGGTTGTTACGCCGGCCCATCAGCACGGCGTCGACCGGGAAATGAACCGGGTCGTTGGCGCGCACGCCGCGGTAGAGGCGCATGCCGCGGTCGGCGACGTAGGCGGCCATGGGGTTGACCAGATCCGGCCGGTCTTGCAGGTAGCGCGGGTTCTTGGTGGGCTTGCCGTTGATGAGGCGCGGGACGGAGGAGCAGACGACGTATTCCGAGCCTTCGGCGGCGGCGCGGCGCAGCATACGCTTCATGGGCCGCGAGAAGCTGTCGAAGTCCACGACGCGCTGCGTCAGGCCGGCGATGTCGGCGGTGCTGAGCGGCTGAAAGTTCGAGATGAAATTGCCGGGATGCGACAGGTCGAGCTCGGTCTGCTTGTCGAGCCCGCGATGCACGGCGTCGTCGGGCCGCTGGAACAGCCGGTACTCGCAATTGATGGCGAACTTGTAACTGCGCTCGGCGTCGCTGGGGCCGCCCTTGCCCTGCAAGAAGCGCCCGGGCACGACGCGGGAAGCGCTGATGTCGTCTTCGGTCTGGATCTTGTCGGCGGCGAAGAAGTCTTGCCGCACCTTGAAAGTCCGCCAGGCGTTGTTGGCGAGCAATCCGATGCGCAGGTAGGTGCCGACCAGCTTGCGCTCGCGAAACTTGAGCTCGTAGCCGGGCTCGCCGTTGATGATGTCGACGCTGAACAGCTCGCGCCACTTGTCGCCCCATTCCGGCGCGTAGAAGCGCTTGATGATGAGCGTCAGCGCGTAGACGTGGTTGGTGATCGAGTGCAGCCAGGCGTTGAACTCGTCGGTGTATTCCGGTGACGGGGTGAGCAGCTTGATGACGCTGCCGAGCGAGCGCTTGTCGCTGAGCAGGGGCCGGCTGGGGCGTTCCTTGTAGACCTGTTGGAACGGGGAGTCCGCCCGCCAGCGCACCGAGTAGTCCTTGTTGAAGATGTCGTTGACGAGGTCGAGATCCTTCTCGAGGTCGGTGACGAAGATCGGGCCGTAGATCATGTAGTCGCGTATCGACTTCGAGATCTCGCTCTTGCCGCCGCCGCTGACGGTGCAGGGTTTGTGGCAAAACACGCCTTCGGCGGCCGTGCCGATGAGCCGCCATGACGGCGCCGCGGGGTGCTTCTCGAGACGCAGCTTGTAGCCGGAAGGGGCGATGTAGACCTTGCCGGGCAGCAGCGGAATGCTGTGCTTGCGGCCGCTCTGCTCCCACGAGACGGTCTGCTCGCGGACGCTGGCGCGCGCATTCTCCGAAATGTAAATGACGTTGGGATAGTTCTTGTCGACGCCGTAGCCTTCCGGACTGACCTCCATGTCGTGCTCGTAGTCGACGACGACGTCGGTGAACGTGCGTCCGTTGACGTTGCGGGCGTCGACCTGAAACTCTTCGCCGAGCGAATGGCTGGGGAAGGCGATGGTGCCGCCGGCGTGCTCTTCTTCGCAAGCGCCGTAGAGGTTGGCGGCGTAGCTGAGCTGCGTCTTGACCTCTTTTTTGCAGTAGCCGAAGTAGTTGTCGGCGATCAGCGTGACGACGACGCCCTGCTCGTTGCGGCAAGTGGCCTTGAAGGCGCCGCCTGAGTTGTAGAGCTCGTTCTCGTTCTTCCAGCACATGCCGTCGCGCCGCATGCGCTCGGTCGCGGCGTCCCAGTGCGGCAGGCCGAGCTCGACCTTGGTGACCTTGATCAAGTGCGGCGCAAGGATGACGCAGCCGGTGTGGCCGGTCCAATGCGTGACGTCGAGCGCGGCGTCGTTCTCGGGCAAGTCCGGGTCGCCGGCGTTGCCGAAGATAGACTCGACGAAGTCGAGGTTCGAGACCAAGGAGGCCGGCGCGAAAAAGCGCGTCTCCATGGTCTTCTCGGGAGAGTATCCGGGAACCTCGGGCGCGACCTTGGGCCGCAGCAGCAGCGAAACCCAGCAACGCGCGCCGGGCTTACGGTTGGAGGTGAACGGCAGCTCGGTCAGCTCGTCGGGCGCCTGAGTGGCGATTGCGAGCAGCTTGGCGAAGACGGCTTTTGGCACGACCAGCTTGTCGTCCGCGATCGGCAGTCCGCCGTCGCAGACGTGGAATGTCCCCTTGGTCGTGCGGCGGTCGTGGACCGGATTATGCAGCACGCCGTTGTAGACGCGGTAGGAGTCGACGAGCTTCGATTGATAGCGCGTGCCGTCGGCGGGCAGCGACAGCTCGCGCGCCATGCCGTGACGGTCGAGCACGAACGCCGGCGCCGGCAGGTGCAGCGGCCGGTCGAGCTCGATGTCTCGGAAGTAGGAGGCGAGGAAGTTTTCGATGCGGCGGTCGGCGGGGCAGCGGTGGCTCATCAGCAGGCGGTTTTGCTGCTGGTGGCTTTCAAGCAATCCGCGAGCGATCTCGGCGAACTCCTCGTCGCGCTCGTGCAGCGCGCTAGGCAAACCTTGCGCCAAAAGTCGCAGGTTGATGTAGCGCAGCAGGCGGCGGTGCGCGGACTTGGTCGATTCGGGGGGGTCGAGGCGGGTGAAGCCGATGCTTCGGCGCAGGTCCATACGCAATTGTCCCAAGCGCGGTCGGGCCGGGGCAAACCGGCTTTGCGGAGCGGTTGCGGCGAGCGTCGGCATGGGGATATTTGGTATGGGGGGTATGGTGGAGTCTCGCCGTGAGGCCGGTTTGCCCATGAATCTGGTTTGTCCAAACTGCGGCGGAGCGCTTGGCGCCGAGCCGCTGACCTGTGAAGGCTGCCAACGGGTCTATCCGGTCGTGCTCGGATTCCCGGATTTCCGGCTTGGCGGCTTGACCGAGGTGGACCAAGTCCGACGACACGGAAGGCGGCCGAGCCTGCTCGCGGCGCGGGAGCGGCTCGGGCAGCTTCGCCGATCTCGAGAATTACTATCGCGAGTTGCGGCCGGAACCTTCCGAGCAGCTACGTTTACGCCATCTTGCGCACTTCGAGATCGAGGGGGAGCAAGCCGAACGGGCGCTCGATCTGCTCGGGCGCTTGCCCGCCGGGCCGCTGCTCGACCTGGGCTGCGGCATGGGCCGCTACCTCGCCGCCGCGGCCCAACGCGGTCTCGCCGCCGCCGGCGTCGATGCGTCTCTCTGCCAGCTCGTCCTCGCGCGCAAGCTGCTCGGCGAGTTGGGATTGAGCGCGACGCTGGTCGCGGCCGAGGCGGAGCGCCCGCCCTTTGCGGCGCGGACTTTCGCGGCCGTCGCCGCCGCCGACCTGCTCGAGCATGTGCCCGACCCGGAAGCGGTGATCGCCCGCGCCGGGGACCTGCTGGCTGCGCATGGCAAGCTCTACGCATCGACTCCCAACCGTTTCAGCTTGACCCCCGAGCCGCACGTGGGCGTGTGGGGACTCGGCTACCTGCCGCGCCCCTGGGCCGAGAGGTTCGTGGCGCGGCGCTTCGACGTGGACTATCGTCTAATCCGGCCGTTCTCATACCGTCGGCTCAACGGGGCGCTGCGGCGCTCCTTTCCCGGCCGATACGAAATTTTGCTGCCGCGACCGGGGGCTCGCGAGGCGGAGTCTTTCTCGGCAGTGAAGCGGCTGCTGGCAAACGCCTATTCCGCGGCGCTCGCGTCGCGGGCGCTGCGCAAGGCTTTGTATCTCCCGGCGCCTTACTTTCAGGTCCTGGCCGAAAAGAGCGGATAGGATAACTTCAGGGATGCGAATCGTACTGGCTCTTGCGCTGGCGGCCCTGGCGCTGGCGTTCGCCGGCTGTGCGCCGGCGCCTGAGGTTGAAAGCTTTGACGTCGTCGTGTACGGCGCGACGCCGGGGGGCGTCGCGGCTGCGTTGAACGCCGCTCGCGAAGGCGTTCGCGTCGGCCTCTACGAACCCGACGGACACGTCGGCGGGTTGACGTCGGGCGGCCTGTCGAACACCGATTTCAAGTCGTTCGAATCGGTCGGCGGCACGTTCCGCGAGTTCATGCAGCGCGTCGTGGCGTACTACGCCGAGCTGCATGGCGCTGAATCTCCGCAAGTGATCGACTCGGTTGAGGGCGGCTATTACGAACCGCGCGTCGCCCGCGAGGTCTTTGAAAAAATGCTTTCCGAAGCCGGCGTCGAGGTCTTGCTCGACCGGCGTTTGGTGAAGGCCGACATGGAGCCTTCCGCCGACGGCCGCAAGCGCATCGCGCAGCTCCATTTCGTCGGCTCCGATAAGTCGGAATGGACGGTGCAGGGCGCGATTTACATCGACGGCACCTACGAAGGCGACCTGATCGCCGCGGCGGGCGTCGCCTGTCGCGTAGGCTGCGAGGCGAAGTCGGAGTACGGCGAATCGCTGGCCTTCGACAAGGCCAATGACTACGTGCAGACCTACAACTTCCGCATCTGTATGACGTCCGACCCGGAGAACAGTTGGCGCGTCGTCGAGCCGCCGAACTACGATCGAGCGCGCTATGCGCCGCTGCTCCAATACATCGCCGACGGCACGGTGAAGTCGCTGTCGAATCAGGGCGGCGACCCCCAAAGCCACGTACTCAAGATTCGGCCGATTCCCAACAAAAAAGCCGACTTCAACGACAACTTTCGTTCGCCGGTCAGCCTGTCGATCGTCAATATCAATCAGCCTTGGCCGGAAGGCTCTCCGGAAGTCAGGCGCAAGATCTACGACGAATACAAGAGCTATTCCCTCGGGTTGCTCTATTTTCTTGGCAACGATCCCGAGGTGCCGGAGGAATGGCGCGACCAGATGAGCCTCTGGGGTCTGCCGAACGACGAGTATCTCAACACCGATCACTGGACCCCGGCGCTTTATGTGCGCGAAGGGCGGCGCATGGTCGGACGCTACATCTACACGCAAAACGATATGGCGCTCTCCGACGACGGCGTGCGCGCCAAGCTGCACCCCGACTCGGTGGCCATCGGCGACTATCCGATGAACTGCCACGGCGTGTGGGCGCCCGGCCCGACCGAGCCCCGGATCGGATATTTTTCGCAAGCCGTCGAGCCGTTTCAGATTCCCTACGGCGTGCTGCTGCCGAAGGATGTCGACGGCCTGCTTGCGCCTGTGCCCCTCTCAGCGAGCCACGTCGGATTCTCGGCGGTTCGCATGGAGCCGACCTGGACGGCGCTCGGACAGGCGGCGGGGATCGCGGCGGCGATGGCGCTCAAGCGGAAGACGCCGCTGGCCGACCTCGACGTCGACCGGCTGCAGATGGAGCTGCATCGCCAAGGCGCGCTCACGGTCTACATTTCCGATCTGGGCGCTCTGACCGAGGTGAAGCGTCCGGAGTGGGACGAGCGGGGCGGGTCATTCCACGTGTACTTGAATACGGTTCCGCCGCAATCGCCTTACTTCCTGGCCGCGCAATACTTCGGGACGAAGGGCTTTCTGCACGGCTTGATCGACCCCAAGACCGCCCCGCAAGAGAATCGCGAACCGACCACGGGCCAGTGGTCTTCTCGCCGGCCCTACCACGAGTTGCAGCCTGATCGCCCGATGGACGATGCGCTCGCCCAGCGCTGGCTCCGGATGGCTGCCGAGCTGGGCGTCAAGATCAAGCTCGAGAACCTGACCTCGATGACGCGCGGCGAATTCCTCAACGCTCTGTTCGGCGCGCTGCCGTCCCGACAAGCGGCGAACTGAGCGCCGGGGGACCCACGCGAGCCGGACGAGCGCTTGGCTTGGAGGCAGGTGTGGCGCAGAGGCCGCTTAGGCCTGCGGGCAGTGACGGATCTCGACGATCTTGGAAGTGGTGATCGTCTGGTATTCCGGGTGGTGAAATTCCAAATGCATGCCGCGGCCGATGTAGGCGACCTTCAGCATCGAGCCGCCCCAACTCGAGCCGTGGATGCTCACCAGGGTCGGCTTCGGGCAGAACACAGGGTGCCCGGAGATGTAGGCGCTGCCGTTCTCGCCCATGCGGACCTCATACGAGCGGTTTTCCGTCTCGACGACGAGCGAGGCCCCGCCGGGCAAGTCTTCGAGGCGCACACCGCCCTCGATTTCAGACTGGACGATCCGGTTGTTGATCTCGTCGCTGAAGTTCGACAGACCGCGAAACAAGTCCGGATTATGCGACTGGGTGTCCATCCCCGTGGGCTTCATTATAGGCACAACAAATGCGTTGTCCGCACTGGGTCAAGCCCTTAGTTAGATCGGCGCCGGGGGAACAGTGTTGCGCCTCATTCCTCTTTTTCGTCGCTGAGCTTCTTGAAGTATTCGGCGACGGCGTTGCGGTATTGCTGCGGTACGGACTCGGATACCACGGCGCGGACTTCGCCGCCGTCGCTTTCCTCGACCTGCCGACGAACTTGCAGCTCGAGCTGCTCCAGGAGCCCCACTAAATTGCGGTACTCTCGCGCCAACAGTTCGGGGTTGTTCTTGAAGTTGGAATTCGGGAGGCCTCTGACGAAACGGCGCAGCGCCTCGAGGTCTTCATCGTAGACGCCGTTGCGGCGCAGGTCGTTGGTCACCGTGGGAATCTGCTTCAGGCTCTGCTCGAGCGCTTGCTCCATTTGCGCGCGCATCTGCGGATCTAGGTTCTGCCCGTTGCGAGGCGTCCAATCGCCGAAGTTGCTCGCGGAGCTCCTGTCGCCGGAGGGGCCGCCGCGCATGTAGCTGGAACCCCCGCTCTGGCCGGAGCCTTGCTGCCGGCCGCCCTGCGCGACCTGTTGACCGCCGCCCCCCTGGCCTTGTTGATTCCCGCCGGGCTGTTGACCGCCCTGGCCTTGTTGACCGCCCTGCTGTCCGCCTTGGCCGGACTGCTGACCCTGGCCCGCTTGCTGACCGGGCTGCTGACCTTGGCCTTGTTGACCCTGACCTTGCTGACCTTGGCCCTGCTGTTGACCGGGCTGTTGGCCTTGGCCCTGCTGGCCTTGACCCTGTTGTTGACCGGGCTGCTGACCTTGGCCTTGTTGGCCTTGTTGATTCCGCGCCTGCTGGTTGCCGCCTTGGCCCTCGCGGCCCTGATCCTGACCGCCGGCGGCCTGCTCGAGGCGACGCCGCAGGTCTTCCATCTGAGCGAGAGTGCGGGAAAGGCCTTGGTCGCCCTTCTGCCCGCCGGCTTGCCCTTGCGCAAGCTGCTGCGCTTCGCGCAGGTTATCGCGTAGTTGGCGCAGCGAACGCGCCACGCCCTCTTCACTGTTCGCCACGTAGGGCGCCGCGCCGCGCCGAATGTACTCCGCCGCCGTCTCGAGACGCGTGCCCACTTCAGACTGCTGCAACTCGCCCAGCGAGGAGCGCAGCTTCCGCGACGCTTCCGGCTGGCTGTCCCGCAGGCTGCGGACGGCCTCCTGCATGCCGCGTTCGATCCCTTGCAGGTCTTGCGACATCTCCTTCTTGGTATCCGACAGCTCTTGCTCCTGCTGCGGGGACAAGCCGCTGGGCAGCCGCGAGCGGCGACCTTCGGCCTCCTGCGCGCGCATGGCCTCGAGCGCCTTGCGCAGCGATTGTTCGAGTTGCGGCTGGACTTCTTCCTGGCGACGGACCAGGTCTTCAGCCTGTTGGCTCAAGCCTTGCAGGGCGGACTCGCCCGCCTGCCGCCGTTGCTCGGCGAGCTGCTTGAGAGCCTCCTGCAATTGCTGTTGGGCTTGCTGCGCCGAGGCCTGCGCTTGCGCGCCGGACTGCGGTTGGCCGCCCTGCTGTCCCTGCTGCTGTTGTCCCTGCTGTTGCGCGGTCTGTTGCGCGCCTTGCTCCATTGCTCGCGTGGCTTGCTCGAGGCGGCGAATCGTGTCTTGCATCAAGCGCTGGTTTTGCTGCGCCTGTTGGCTCGACTGCTGACCGGACTGGCCGGATTGCCCTTGCTGCCCTTGTTGGCCCTGTTGTCCTTGTTGGCCTTGTTGGCCGGACTGCGAGTTGCTCGCCTGCTGCTGTTGGTCGCCTCGCTGCAACGATTCCTGGCGGCGCTGCAATTGCTCCATCTGCCGCTTCAGCTCTTCCGCCTCGCGCCGCAGCATTTCCTGCTGCCAGCGCTCGGCGAACGAGGCGTTTTTCGACTCTTGCATGCGCTGCGCCAGTTGCTCTTGGCGCTTGGCCAACTCTTCGAGCTTGCGGAAGGCGTCGTCCACCTCACGGTTGAGCTGTTGCTGCGAGCCGCCGCCGCCGCCCGTCTCGTATTGATTCTTCTCGAGATCCATCTCGAGCTCGAACATCTCGGCCAGGTCGCGGCCGGCTCCGCCGCCGCCCCCGCCGCCGCCTTGCTGGAAGGCGACCTGGATGTCGGTGAACAGCGATTCGGCGCGCAGCAGGTATTGCAGCGCCTGCTGCTCGGGCTGCACGGCGGCTTGCAGCTTGTGCTCGCCCAGCCGATCGGCGGCCGGGTCCATCACTTGAGCCGCCGCCTCGAGATTCTCGACGAACAGCCGGAACTTGTCGTTGGTATCGGCGAGCTGCCTGGCCCGGGTGCGTTGGGCCAGAGTCTCGGCTTGCTCCTTGAGCGTGCGTTGCAGCTCGGAGAGCATCTGCGAGCTCTCGCGAATCTCCTCGCGGCTGCGCGCGTCCGCCGCCCCTTCCTCCTGGATCAAATTCCAGGTAGCGGTAATGATCTCCTTCTGGCGCTTCGAGATCTCGTTCTGCTGCTGCTGGCCGCCCTGCATGCCCCCGCCGCCCTGCTGCGACTGCGTGAAGGCGCGATCGAACGGCTGCACCTCGATGAAGTAGATGTCGGATCGCGCCGCGGACGCGTTGTCGCGCGCCGCCACGTAGTAGGAGATCAGGTCGCCGGGTTGCAGAAATCTCTTACCGTCGGCGCGTCCGCCGGGCTCCGGCAGCACGCCTACGCCTTCTTCAGTGCGCGTGGGCGGCGGCGGAGCGTCGGCGCCCATGTCCTCGAGATAGAACGTGTGGCGGGCGCTGGTCTGCGCGCGGCCCGCGCCGCCCAGCGGGACCGTCTTCCACTCCGAGCCGTTCACCGAGTAGTGCAACTCGAAATCGCGGACGGCGAAGTCGTCGCTCGCCTCGAACTCGGCGGAAACTTCCTCGATGTTCGTCCCTTTCCAGTCGCGCCCGGGATACAGAATCTTCACCTCGGGTTTGTTGTTGGGCGTGATCGTGATAAAGAAGTCTTCGGTCAACCGCACATGGTCGCCGTCGTAGATCGCGGCGACGTGATACTCGCCGTCCTTGTCGACGACGATCTCCGCACGGACCTTGTCGCCGTCGGCCTTGAGCGCGACGTCGTTGTCGTTGACCACCAGCACGCCGCCCTTCAGCGGCTTATCCGTCGTCAGCTCGATGCTCACCTTTGTGCCGGCCACGGCGCGGATGTCGCCGCCCGGGTCTTCGGTCACCGCTTTCAGGCCGGTCCATTTGGGGTACTCGTAATCGAGCTTCACGTTGGTGACGTTCGGCATCTCGACCACGCCCACTTCAAAGGTGTTCGTGCGCACGCCGCCCGCCTCGACGTAGTACTTAAACGGCTCGTGGACGCCGGTGAACGTGAATTCGTAGCCCGCGCCTTCGGCCTGCGGCGCCATCGGCGCCTCTTCCCAGTCGACGCCGCTCTCGTACTGCGCGGCGATGATCGCGTCGGCGGAGTCAAAGCCCGTTAGGGTCGCCGTGACCTTGAAGCTCGCGCCGGACCGCACCGTGGCGTCGCCCGGCTGCACCTCGATGTCATACAGCGGCGCTTCGTGGGGGTTCATCCAGCCGGCCCAGAGGCGGGCTGTTCCGTAGCCCCAGTAGCCGGGGCCCGCGGCGCCGAGCCACAGCAGCACGCCGACCGCTGCAAGGGCCGCAAGCGAGTAAGAAAAGATACGTCCGGTTGTGACGACCTGCTCGGCCGGAACGGTGTTCGCGACCTTCATCGCGTCTTCGGCCAAAAAGTCCAGCAGCGGACTGGGCGGCTGTCCCGTCGCCGCCGCACGGCGCGTCTGATCGACGTATGTCTCGACGCGTCCGCCGAACGCGGGCACGCTGCGCTCGACTTCAGGCGCCACGCCGTCGCGGCGCAGCTTGCGCAGCGGCCAGACCAGTAAGCCGGCGACGGCCGCGATCAAGCCCAGTATGAGCAGGCTCCGAGCCCCGAGCACGCTCGAATCGGAAAACGCAAAGAGGTTAGCGAAGTAGACCAGAACGAGGGTCAGAAGCAGAGCGACGAGGGCCAGCGCACCTATCCCCTTCGAGGTGATGCTCAGTTTGAGCCGGCGGCGGAACTGGGTCAGATAGTCTTGTAGTCCCCCGGAGTTCGTCACGATGGCTTAGACCTCCCTCTGGACGTTCAAGTAACGGTTCCCCACGATGGATTCTAACAGCACAATTGCGGCGAGCAGGAACAACAGCAGCTTCCAGATCCGGATCGGAGGGGCCTTGACGGGAGATTCGCCTCCCTCCGCATTCATTTGTTGCCCGTCGGATCGGCCCGTATTGGCCCAAAGCCCGAGAGTGTCCGCATCCATCGGACGAATGTTGGATTCCCGCGGATCGGGATTGACCGCCACCAGCTCCACTCCGCGCGGGCTGCGAATCTCGTAGAAGCCCGTCTGGTCGAGGCGGATGTCGGACTGCGACACCGACTGCGACAGGGACAGCGCCCGCGCGCCAGAGGGGTCAAACACCTGGACCGCTCCGGCGGCCTCGCGGCGGCGGCCCAACTCCAGCGCCGCGTCCACCGTCTCTTGCGAAGACTCTTCGTTCGAGCCGGCCAGGTACCGACCGGATTCCACCACGAAGGGCACGAACACCGGATGCACCGGCAAGTCGTTCCAGACGTTGTCGAACGCGGAGGCGAACAGCAACACGCGGCCGCGGCCTAGATGCGACTCGATCAGCATCGGCGTCCCATCCGCCAAAGCCAGCGGCGTCTGATCGTCCGGGCCGGGCGCGACGATTGCGTAGCGGAAGAACTTCACGCCCTGCAGCCGCTCCACGTCGCCCAGCGCCGGGTGCGTCACGTCGACGTGGCCGGCGATTTGAAATTGAGCGTCGCCGCGCTCGGGCAGCCGCGACGCATTCACGCGCTGGCCGGTCAGCGGCGCGTTGCCGCGCGACGCAATCTGTTGGCCCGCCGCGATCAACACCGAGCCGCCTTCCTCGACCCACTCCTTCAGCCGGTTTTCGTACTGCGTCGAGAGTTGAGCGATGTCCGACAGGACCACAAAAGCGTAATCGGCGGGATTGTGACGGTCCGCCTCCCCCGGCGACGACACTTCGATGCGAAACGCCGCGCCGTCGGTCGAAGAAAGAGCCGATCGGTAATAAAGCGCGTCGCGCCGGCGGCGGTCGTTGGTTACGAACAGAATCGGATGCGGCTCGGCGTTGTCGAGCGCAACGTAGCGCAGATCGTCTTGCGGCAAATCGTCGCCCGGCGTCAGCTTCACGACGGCGCGGCTGAACCCCGCGGGCGCTTCGAAATTTTCAAACGTGAACGAGGCGCGCCCCATGGCAGGGACTTCCGCCGACTTTGCATCGACCGTCTTGCCGTCGATCTCGAGCGTTACGGTCTTGCGCGCCGGCTCGGCGGAGAATCCCGCGACGGTCACCTCGAGCTTGGGGTCGTCGGCGCCGAAGATCCTGACGTCGCCGCGCACGCTTTCGATCGCCCAGTTCTTGTCGTTATCGCCCGCCACGTTGCGGACATCGAGAGCGGCGAAGCTCGGCAGCACCAGGTCGGAGAAGCGCCCCGGCATCGCCGAGTTCTGAAAATCGGAGATCAGGTGCGCCTCGACCGGCATGTCGCCCTCCGGCGCCAAGCTGCGAATCGCTTCCACGACGTCGCCGTAGCTGTTGCGCGAAACGCCCGGCTTGAGGCCCGCGAGCGCGCTCAATAACTCGGCCTTGTCGCGTACTCGTTCAGTGACCACTTGCACGGCCGGACCGGTGGTGATGATCTGCGCCTGATCCTGACTTTCGAGCGAGTTGATGATGTCGCGAGCCTGGGCGAGCGCGGCGTCCCAGTGGCCCGCGTAGCCCATGGACTCGGAGGTGTCGAGCACGATCAAATGCAGCGAAGGAATCTCGCTCGCGACCGCCGCCGGAGGCCGCTCCCAGATCGGCTTCGCAAACGCCAGCACGGCCAGCAGGATCAGCGCCAAACGCAGCGCCAGCAGCAACAGGTAGCGCAGCCGCCGCTCGAGGAAACGGCTCTCGGTCCGCTTCTCGAAGAACATCAACGATGCGAACGGCAGCCGCACCGGGTTGTCGCGTTGGAGCAGATGCAGCCACAAAGGCAGGCCCACCGCCAGCGCTCCGGCCAGGAACCAAGGATTCAGCAGATTCACGCAGCCCTCCCAGCGAGTCGCGCGGCCAAGGCGCGCCTGTCAAAAGGAATCGGTGCTAAGCGTGACGGCATCATCCTCGTCGTTTTCGAAAAGTGAGATATTGCTGCAAGGCCAGGTCCAAAGGCTTCGACGTGTCGAGCAACACGTAGTCTCCGCCCACGCCCTGAATCGTCGATTTGAGCTCCTCCATGTGCTTCTTGATGCGCGCCGGGTATTCGTCGCGGGCGAACATCGACGAGACTTCCAGCAGGTCGCCCGTCTCCATATCCTCCAGTACGGTCGACTCGTAGATGTCGGGTTGAATTTCCGCCGGATCGAGCACGTGGAAGAATGCGATGTCCTGTCCCTGAAAGGCGAGCGGCCGCACTCCCTTGAGCACGTTCTCCGGGCTGTAGTAGAAATCGGAGATCACCACGACGAGTCCGCGCTTGGACACGTATCGGCGGAAGTGGTCGAACGGGAGCTCCATGTCGGTGCCCGTCGAAGCTTCGGCCCGATCGATCGTGTGCAGGATGCTCTGCAGGTGCCCTGGGCGGAACGACGGGTGGCGGTAGTCGCGCACTTCCTCGTCGAACACGATCACGCCCGTCGCGTCGTGCTGGCGGGTCGACATGTACGCCAGCGAAGCCGCCACGAACTTCGCGTAGTCGAGCTTGGTGACCGCGCTCTTCGACTTGAAGCCCATTGACGCGCTGGTATCGAGCAGCAGCACCAGGTGCGTATTCGTTTCGCCCAAGAACCGCTTGATGTAGGTGCGGTCACTGCGCGAAAACACGTTCCAGTCGATGAACCGCGGGTCGTCGCCGGGCACGTAAGGTCGGTACTCGGCGAACTCCAGGCTGAAACCGAAGAACGGCGAGCGGTGGGAGCCCGTCAAGAAGCCGTCGACGACCGTGCGCGCGACGAGCTCGATGTTCTTGAGGCGAATCAGAACCGCGGGATCGAGGAGGTCTTGAACGGCCATCGGCGTTACTCGCGCGGAGCGGGCCGAGCCTGGATCATTTGCTTGAGGACGTCGTCGACGGTGATCTTGTCCGACTCGGCGTAGAAGTTCGTCAGCACGCGGTGCCGCATGATCGGCAGCGTGAGCCGCTGCAAGTCCTCGTACGAGACGTGGTAACGGCCGTCCAGCAAGGCTCGCGCCTTGGCCGCCATCACCAAGAACATCGTGGCGCGCACCGAAGCGCCGTAGTTGACGTACTTCTTCACCACATCCGGCGCCAGCGGGTCGGCGGGCCGCGTCGACCGCACCAACTCGACCGCGTAGCGGTTTGTCGCCTCGGAAACCGGCACCTGCCGCACGAGCCACTGGAAGCGCAGGATATCCTCGCCCGTGGTGCACGCGTTGACGTCTTCAACATTGACGCCGCTGGTAAACCGGTTGATGACATCCATCTCGTGCTCGGTCGACAGGTAGTCGAGGATCACGTTGAACAGAAAGCGGTCGAGTTGCGCCTCGGGCAGGGGATAGGTGCCTTCGAGCTCGATCGGGTTCTGCGTCGCCAGAACGAAGAACGGCGGTTTGAGCGAATAGGTGTTGCCGCGCACGGTCACGCTCTTTTCCTGCATCGCCTCGAGCAACGCGGCCTGCGTCTTCGGAGGCGTGCGGTTCACCTCGTCGGCCAGCAACACATTCGTGAAGATCGGCCCCTGCACGAAGGTCCATTTGCGGTGACCGGTCGTCGGATCCTCGTCGATGATGTCGGTGCCGGTGACGTCGGTCGGCATCAAGTCAGGCGTGAACTGAATGCGCTTGAACGTCAGACCCAACGCCGTGGCGAGCGTTCGCACCAGCAAGGTCTTCGCCGTGCCCGGCATTCCTGTGATCAAACAGTGACCGCCGACCAGCAGCGTCAGCAACAGGTGTTCGACAACTTCGTCTTGACCGACGATGATCTTCCGCACTTCGGTGCGGATGCGCTCGACCGAGGATTGAAAATTATCGAGCAGTTCCCGAGTTTCGGTTGATTCGAGGGCGGATGCCATTGGCACAGTCATGAAATTTATTAAGCCTTTATCGGGCGATTTCGAGGAGCAGCTTCTGGGCCGGCTTGTATGTCGGCGCGATTTCGAGGGCCATCAACACGTGCCGGCGCGCCTGCTCGGAGTCCTTGATCATATGATAGGTTTCGGCGAGGTGATAGTGAGCTTGCGCCTTATCGTGCGGGTTCATCGCCAGCACGGCGTTGTATTCGCGCAACGCCTCCCGCGGTTTGTCGGCGCTGAGCAGCAAGTCTCCCAGCTCGTTGTGCAGGTCCTCGTCGGAGGGCCAGACGTAGTTCAGCTCTTCGAGAGTCGCGATGGCGTCGGCCGGCAAGTCGGCTTCGCGCTGCAGCTTGGCCAGCGTTTTGAGCTGGTCCGGCTCGCGGCCGCCTTCCTTGAAATACGCCGCCAAGATGGCGAGCCGTTCGTTTGATTTCCCTTGCGCCTCATACGCCCTCGCGAGCAGCGTGTAGGGATTGCCGGATTCGACAAACTCCGGATACAGAGCCTGCGCCTGGAGGGCGTTTGTCGCGACGTCGTCCCATTTCTCGTCGCGAGCCGCAACGAGCGCCCGCTTGAGGGCTGACCGCCATTTTTCCAGGCTGTCGGGGTCCGCCATGGGGCCGAGCCGCTTCTTCAGAAAGGCGTCGAGCCGCTCGTCGAACTCCTCAGGCGGCAACCCCAGCACCTGCTCGATCGCATCCGCGGTCGAAAGGTCTTTGCCGAACGCATGCAGCAGGTCGACTAGCTTCTCCGGTCCCCACTCGCGGTCGATCAACCGGCAAACCAAGCCCGCTTGGAAGTAAGAAACGGCGATTTGCTCGGGATAGCTCGGGCGGATGAAGCCCTTGTCGAGGTCGGCCACCGGCAACAGCTTGTCTTCGGTGTAGGCCTTGATGAAGCTCGGCGAGATGCGCTCGCCCCAGTTCGGGCGCGCCTCCCACTCCTCATACATCGAGATGCCTTCCGAGTACCAGCGCGGAACCAGGTGGTTGGTCGCCTCCAGGGTGAAGACGTGCGCCATCTCGTGCCACAGCGTCGTGCCCCAATGAAACTGTCCCGGCTCGCGCCCGGACGGGCTGTCCATCGCCACCAGATAGCCGAACGTCACGCCCAGCAGCCCGATGCCCGGCATGCCCATTGTGCGGACGGCGAAGTCATCGTGATCCGGATAGAGCTCGACGTGGATCGGCTTCTGGGGCTTGAAGTGATATTTCTTCGAAAACTTCGCGACAGCCTGCTCGGCGAGGTCCATCGCATAGGGCTCGAGCAGGTCGGCTTCCTTTTCGTGCAGCCGCAGAATGATTTCAGGCTTGTCGATTGAGGCCTTCAAAGCCTCTTCGCCCTTCAGCAGATCGTCGTCTTTATTCGAGTAAAGCTTGAAGTGGTTGAAGCTGTCGACCAAGCGCAGCGTATTGACCGTCTTCGCCGAGAACGGGTCGCCTTTGAACGCGATCTCGAGGTGCCGCCTGCCTTCCTCTTCGCGGTTTTCGCGCAGCAGGTTGACGCCCAGATCCGCTTGTGCGGACCACAGCTCGGGGTCGAGATCCACAGCCTCCTGGTAGAGCTCGATCGCCTCGCGGTAGCGCCTCGTGATGATGTAGAAGTGCGCTTGCTCGGCATAGATCTCGCCGTACGTCGGGTTATAGGCGAGCGCCTTCTTGGTCCACTCGCTCGACTCGTTGCCCCGCAGCAGATCGAGCGAAGACTTCAGCGCGTACCCTTCGAGCGGCGACAGGCCCATCTCGTCGGCCTTCGCGAGCGCGATATCGAGCTGTTCGTCGGCGTTCTTCAACTCGCCTTCCTCGAGCGCCATCCGAGCCAGCAGATAGTGCCCGAGCAACTGATCTTTCTCGACGACCAGCGTCTCTTCGACGATCGTCTTTGCTTTATCTTCAAAGCGGCCCGCGAGCACCGACGCGCTGCCGAGCTTGGCCGCCACGTTGCCCTCGTCGAGCTCGAGCGCTTCGTTGAACAGCTTCAGCGCCTCGCCCTCTTGGTGCGTCTGGTCGTAGAGATAGCCCCAGCGAACGCGCAGGTCGGGATTCTTCGGCTCGGCCTTGAGCGCGTCGCGAAACACGTCGTTCGCCAGCTTCACGTTGCCCAGCGCCCACCAGGCCTCGGCGCGCGCCGCCAAGTCCGGGCTCAACGTCAGGGCGCTGTAGCACTGGCTCGCCTCCGCCCGTTTGCCGCGGTCCCATTGCGCGTCGCACGGCTCCAGCGCCTCCGGACGCTTGCCGCGATCCGACCCGTAGACCCCCGCCCATGCCGGAGCGGCGGCCAGGACCAACATTGCGAATGCGGTAAGCCTGGTCATCGCTCTATTGCTTCTCGTCCTGGGGAGTTTCGCTCCGCCCGTTGCTCTTCTCCTCGAGCTCTTGGTCCACCATCGCCAGGTCGATCAGCACCTTCTGCAGCTCCGCGAAGTATTTCGATTCGTCCATGCCGTCCTTGTTCAGCTTGAGCGCATCGACCTTCATGCGCAGTTGCTCACGCTTCTTGAACAGCGGGGCAAGCTCGGGATTGCGCGCCAATTCGGCTTGGGCGCCAAGCCGGGCCAGCAAGAAGGTCTGCGCCGCGTTGCCCTCGATGCGCGAATGTTCTGTCGCCAGACGATTGGCTGACTTGTAGAACGTGTCGACCTTGCCCGCGGCGTAATCGTACGCCTCTTGCGCCGTGATCGTCTCGTCCTTGTCCAGATCCGCTTCCGGATCCTCGAACGCCGCGGTCCAATACTTGGAGAACATTGTCACGTTGCGCTCGCGCCCGTTTTTGGTCGCAGTGATCACGATGCGATCGCCGGCGTGCAGCTCATCGAGCATCGCTCCCGAGCAGCTAGTCATATTGACGACCAACTGGCGCTTAGCGGGCAGCTTATCGAGCAGATTTCCAAGCCGGTCGGCGGTCAGGTCCGGACCGGGGATGTTGAATTTGTAGTTGCGGTTGTCCCACGAGCCGTGCCCGACCAGAAATATTGCGACCGTGTCGTCTTCCTTGACCTCGCTCTGCAGGTTTGTGAAAGCTTCGACGATGGCGTCGCGGGTGGCGGCGTCGCCTTTGAGGATGATGACCTTTGAGTCGGCGCCGGCGCTCACTTTGGCCGCCTCGCCCAGCTTGTCGGCCTCGGCCGCGAATCGCTCGGCATAGTCCTTCTCGCCGCCGAGACCGCTCACAACCACGGTGTGCAGCTCCGCGCTCAGCAGCGCGGCCGAGCACAGCGCCAGCGCAAGCAGGGCGGGGAAGCGGCGCATCAGATGACCCCCCAGCGGCGGCGCAACATCCACTCCGCCCCCTTGAGGCCGAACAGCATCAAGAACAGCGCCGGCATGTCCCACAGGTCGAGGATTTCACGCGCCGTGATGCCGGCTTCCGAAAAGCGAATCTCTTCAGGCATCGAACCGAGCTCGTCCAAGGTCCAATAGCGCCCGCCCGTCTGCTCGGCGAGCTTGGTCAGCAGGCTGCGGTTTTGCGCCGGCTGAAAGTCTTCCGCGACGCCGTCCTCGCGTCGGATGTGCATCGCCGCCGACCCGAGCGACTCGTCGCCGATGAACGCCCGCGCTTCAATACGGTACGCGCCGGCTTTCGCCGCGGTTACCTCGGCCAGATAGACGCCCTCTTCGTCCGGCGAAGGATGCATCTCCACTGTAGTCGCCGCGCCGTCTTCCGCCGTTACAACGGCGTTCACCGTGGCGTTGTTGGCGGGTTCGAATTCCTTCGTGTGCACTTCGGCCCGCAGCTTGACGCGCGGGTCGTCCGCGTAAAGCGAGCGGTCGCCGGCGATCGACACGGGTCCGAGCGAGTTCGCGACCAAGGAGCGCATCAACTGCCGCCAAAACGTGTGGTGACGCTCGTCCTCGTGCGGCAGACCCATCTTCCAGCGCCAGGTGCCGCCGGTCGCCAAGATCAGCGCCTTGCCGTGGCCGTAGTTTTGAGCGACCAACAGAGGCAGCTCTTGGCCCGCTACGTCGGCCTGGAGCAGGGTCACCGCCGCGGGCTTCAGATCGCCCACGCGCTGATAATCCGCCACCGCGGGCATCTCGCCCCAAAGCTTCTCATTCTCGGCGGGATCGCCGGCCAAACGGCAGATCAGCGACTCCTTGCCTTGCAGCGTCAGCGTCACCGGAACCTTCTCGCGTACGAAGTTCTTGGTCGTCTGGGCCGACAGCTTCGCGGGCAACACTTCCGCGACTTGTGAAGCGCCCCAGCCGCCGTCGCCGAGACCGTTGCGGCCGGCCAACATCAGCAGCGAACCGCCGCGTTTGCCCACGAAGTCCTTGATCATGCGCTGCTGGTCGGGAGTGAAAAACGCCGCCTCGAAACTGCCGATGATCAGCCCGTCGTAGGCGAACAGCTCCTCGGCCTTCTTCGGAAACCCGTCCGCCAACTCGTTGGGGTCATCCACGCCCTGGCGGTAGTACTTGTTCGTCGTGGTGCGCAGCAAGGAGACGAGCTGCACGGAGGAGTCCTTCTCCACCGCGCGACGCATGAACTTGTACTCCCAGCGCGGCTCGCCCTCGACGTACAACACCTTCTTGCGGCCCTGCGGCACGTCCATCACACGGCGCAGGTAGTTGTTGCCCTGAATCTCTTCGTCCGGCAGCGGCTCGACGGCGAATCGCAGGTCGCGGATGCCGGGGTCGCCCGCCGGGAAATCGATGAGCTCGGCCTGCACGTTCTCGCCGCGCCGCAGGGTGATGTTCTTCGACGCCAGGATCGTGTTGCCGTCTTTCACCGTCAGGCGAGTTTCGCGCGCTCCCGAACCCGAATGGCGAATCGTCGCCCGGGCCGTGACGCGCGACTTCGGCAGCGCCGATGAAGAGACGTCGATGTCCGACAGCTCGACGTCGCCGGCAATCTCTTCGCGGCCGACGCCGACGGTGTGCACCGGCACGTTGCCCTGACGGATCTCGGCCATCAGCTCGCGGCTGAAAGAGCCCGAGTTGTCCGAACCGTCGCTGACCACGACGATCGCCCCGAGCGGGGTCGCCGCCGACTCGCGCACGACTCCGGCCACCGCGTCCCCGATGCGCGTGGCGTTGCCCGGCGCCGGCAGGGCGTCCAACGACTCCAGCCGGTCTAAATCTCCGGCGAAGCCGTAGAGCCGCACGCGGAACTTCTCGCGCAGCTTGTCGAGCACGCCCGAGTCCAGCGCCGCGACCGCCTTTTGCAAGCGGGATTGGCCGCCCTCGCCCAGCGCCATCGAGCGCGATAGATCCACCAGCACCGACACGACATTCTGCTGCGAACGCAGCGAGCGAATGCCCAGACCCGGCTGCCACAGCGCGAACAGCGCCAAAGCCGCCATCGCCGCTTGCAAGCCCCACAGCGTCAACGTTTTCGCGGAATCGAGCCGGTTTTTCGCTCGTTGAAAGTTCCACCACAGGCCGGCCGCGGCGGCGACGATCGCAGCCAGCAGCAGCCAGACCGGCCAGCCGCTGGCGAAAAGGAACTCTCCCTTCCGATAGATCGTCAGGGGATATTTGAATAAGAACTCAAACACTCAGGTGAACCTGCGACCCTAGTGCGTCATCGCATATATGACGTAGTTTATGCCGAAGCGATAGGCCAAAGCCGTCATCTTCTCGGGGTACTCCGGATAGTCCGCATGCTCCCATGCGTCGCCCAGGTCCATGTTGAAGTTGATCGCCACCATCAGTCGTTCGTCGTCGTCGTAGATGCCGCGCCAATGCGCCGGGAAGCCGTCTTCGCGCTCCCACGTTACGCCTGTGTATACAGTTTGATAGCCCGGAATCTGAATCCTTTCGTCGAGGTCATAGAGCACGTGCAGCACCTCGTCGGACTCAGGAATCTCCACCACCGGCCGATCCGGAAAAATCTTTGACATCGACTCCATGAACGACTGCCATTCGTAGCCGCCATGGAAATCGTCGACGATCAAGAACCCGCCGCGCAGACAGTACTCGCGCAACTGCGCCGCGTCCTGGTCGTCCAAGGCCCAATGCCCGACTTCGACGCCGTACACCCAGGGGTAGTCGAACAACTCTTCATCGGCCGGGCGCACGCGCCGTCCGCCCTCGGCGGCGTCCATCACAGTCAGGCGCCGCATGCCTTGCATGAAGTGGTACTCGGCCTCGGGCCAATCGGTCAGCCACGACTCGCGGCCCCAGCCGCCGTAGGAGCCGTAAGCCAAGCGCGCGAAGAAAAACTCCGCCCGCACGCTGTCGTCGGCGAAACCCATGCCGGGAACTCGGGCGTATCTCGAACGACGGCGACGCTGGCCCAGCAACGGCAGCGCAATCAGGCCCGCCAAAAGCAGGCAAAGAAGGATGACGCAGACGCGCCTACCCTTCACTCAATCCCCCTGGAGGCGCACCAGTCGCCGGGCGGGCTGGGACCCGCCTGAATCTCGACGCCGTCAACAGCGGCTTAGGCGACACGACCACTTATGATGACCGCGTGAGCGTCGCTTGTCCAGGTGCGGCGTTGATATGATGACGTCTCGTCCGCCGTATGTCGAAAACCGTACTCGTATCCATTCTGTTCCTGCTGCTGTTTGTCGGATTCGTCGTCTTTTCGACGATGGACTTGGGCGGCTATTCCTGTGAGGTCTGCATGACGTTCAACGGCCAGACCAACTGCGCCAAGGCCACGGGAACGACCCAGAAAGAGGCGCAGCGGACAGCCACCGACACGGCCTGCGCGCCGATCAGCGGCGGTATGACCGAGACCATCCAGTGCTCGAACACGACGCCCGACAGCGTTAACTGGTATTGAAAAGTCTGGGTGTGAAACATCGGGCCGCCCGGAAACGCCGTAGCGTATTGATACGTCGGAGGAATCGGACATAGATGAAACGTCGCACCTTGATCCTGATCGCGGTCCTCGCCGTTGTCGCCGCGCCGCTCGCCGCGGAGCCGCTCGAGTGGAAGATCGACACCGCGCACTCCTACGTCGGCTTCAAGGTCCGCCACCTGATGGTGAGTTGGGTCCGCGGGCAATTCACCGCCGTCTCCGGCGAAGTCACCTTCGACAAGGACGACCTTTCGACGCTCAAAATGGATATCCAAATCGATCCCGCGTCAGTCGATACCGGCAACGCGAGCCGTGACAAGGACTTGCGCGGCGACGAATTTTTTGATGTCGAAAAGCACCCCGAGATGCGCTTCGTCTCGACCAAGGCCGAGGTCCAACCGGACGGCCAGGTCCGCCTCACCGGCGACCTGACGATGCGCGGCGTCACCAAGCCGGTCACGCTCGCCGTCGAGGGGCTCGAACAGGTCGTCGATCAAGGCGAGCGCGGCTTCAAGACCGGCGCGACCGCTTCAGGCAAGCTCAGCCGCAGCGAATGGGGCCTCAACTGGAACGTCATTCTCGAAGCCGGCGGCGTCACCGTCAGCGACGAAGTCACTTTGGAAATCGAAGCCGAGTTGGCGCGGCCCAAACCCAACAAGACCGACTAGGAGCGCCGCGGTCGCCTACCGGTCCCAAACCGAGCGCAGCTTGAAGGCCTTCAACTCGACGATCCGCGCCTGGCCGCCGACCGCATAGAGCGACAGCCCGGTGCTCGACGGGCTCGGAAACACGCGGTCCGTGATGGCCGCCGAACCGCCCCCGGCGAAAAGCTCCACGACCGAGCGGTCGACCAGCAGATGCAGGCTCACGCGGCCGTCGCGCGCTTGGAGCCGCGCCGCATGGCGCCCTGCGAAGGTCGGGTCGAAATCGACCTTCCCGGACTTGGTCCGATCGACGAACGCTTCCGCCGGGTCCGCCGTGAAGCCGACGAGCGTCCGCTCGGCTTCGCCTTCGAGCACGCGAAAGCCGACTTCGTCCGCTTCCCCGACCGCGATCTCCGCCTCGATCTCGATGACCGAACCGCGAAAGTTCGCATCGTGAAGCGCCCGGTTCGCCTCCGCTACTGACAGATTTTTCAAGGTCAACCCGTCGTAGCGCAGCTTCTCGAGCTCGCGCACCGGTCGTTGCGTCAGCCGTAAGCCTTCCGAAGATCGTTCGAGGCGCAACTCGCGGGGGATCGATTGCGCGCCGCGCCAGGGCGAGGTCGGCATCTGTCGCGCATACATCCAATTGCTGATCCAGCCGATCACGATGCGGCGGCCGTCGCTTTGCGGCACGTCCGAGTAGCTCTGCGCGGCGTAAAAGTCGCGGCCCCAGTCGAGCCACAAGGCCAGCTCGGACGGGTTGTCGTTGGTGAACTTCTTGCCGTCGAACTCGCCCACGAAGTACTGGCAGCCCGAGCCGCCCCAGGGGTGCCCCGTCCCCGAATCGACCTCCAAGATCCACTTCGAGCGGCCGGGCTCGCCTTCGATCGGCAGCTCGAATAGGTCCGGACATTCCCAATTGCTGACCGGGTGGGCGCCCTCGGGCCCGAACTCGCTCAGTTGCGTCCACTTGATCAAGTCGGTGGAGCCGTAGAAGCGCACCTTGTGTCGATCGGCCAGCACGACCGCCATCACCCAGCGCCGGCTCGGCTCATGCCAGAAGACCTTTGGGTCGCGAAAGGCGGGATCGGCGACATCCAAGACGGGATTGCCGCGATAGTTCGTCCAAGTACGCCCGTCGTCGTTGCTGTAGGCGAGCGACTGGTTCTGATCGGTCGCGGTGCGGCTCGTGTAGATCGCGACGAGCGGCGAGTCGCCGTCCTTGCCGAAGCCGCTCGAGTTGTTGCGGTCGACGACCGCGCTGCCCGAGAAGGCCATCACGCCGTCATGCTCCGGAAGCGCCACGTCGAGCCCCTTCCAATGCAGCAGGTCAGGGCTCACCGCATGGCCCCAGCTCATGTGACCCCACTCGTCGCCGAACGGGTTGTATTGGTAGAACAGGTGCCATTGCTTGTCAGCGTAGACCAGCCCGTTCGGATCGTTCGTCCAGTTGATCGCGGGCGTGAAGTGCACCTGCGGGCGGTACGGCTCTTTGTAGGTTGCGGTCTGCGACAGGAGCGTCGCGACCAGCGCGAATGCGAGCAGAAGCGTGCGCTTGAATCTCATCATCGACAGGCGAGACAACCGAACCGATAGATTCTACACCTCGAGTCTTCGCGCTCAAAATCTTGCGCGCGGCCGGCCGTGATCCGAATCGCCCGCGACCCCCGGTTCAGGCGAAACGAAGACTCTCGCGACGGCCCGCGACAAGCTGCTCTTAAGCGACACCAGCAGGCCGAACGCAATCACGAATAGACGGGCACGAACAGACGGGCACGAACAGACGGGCCCGAACAGACGGGCACGAACAGACGGGCCCGAACGGACAGGCGCGAGCGGACGGGGCGGGGAGCAAACCAGCGGTTCGAGACCCCACGGGCGCTATGCGCTACGGATGTGTTTGAAGGTCGTCTCCCACGTGGATCGTGAGATCGGCACAGGTCTCGGGGACGCGCGTATTCACCGACATACGGTAGTAGTGATCGAAACGCGACGCCTCGACCCAGCCCGGAAGGGTCTCGCGCCGCTTCTGCGCGAAGGCCTTTGCAAAGTCAGGCCGAGCAATGCGCCCGTCGGTCGAGTCGCGGCCCGGAACCGTGCAACGGGCGCAAGGATTCACCGCCTCAAATCGCACTCCGCCGATCGAGAAATAGCGAGGCTCGCCGGCCGGCCCGTACAGCCCGTCTTCCCAAAACGCCGGTACGCCGTCGATCTCGAGATTCGCTCGAAAGCGACGGCGCGTCTCTTCCTCGTCAAGCCCGAACCATGAGCCGACCTCGACCAACGTCGCACGGCTGATCAGCGTCGGCCCTGACGCTTCGACGTCATCGGGGAAGCCATGCCGCCCGTCCCGCTCGAAACGTACGCGCTCGCCGAACCGCTCGCTCAGCCAGCTTTCGAGCTTCGCTTGATCCGTATCGAGCGTCCCCTCGATCGCCGCCTCCGCCGCCTCGAGCGCCAACCGCGACGACGCCGCGTCAAACCGGCTGCGCACGCCGATGATCGCCTCGCCGAGCCGTTTGCCGTCCGCGACGCGGCCCGCCTCATCGATCAGTCGCCACTCGCGATCCCCGCGCAGGCCCGCGCCGGGATTCACCGCGACGCTCTCCACCTCGTGCGGGTCGAGCGACTTGACCGGGAAGATCCGAATCCGCGTGAGTCGAGCGATCACGGCGCGGCCTTGATCGCAACCGACAACGTGTTGCTCGGCTGTCCGTCGACTTTCAATATCAACGGCACGTTCGATCCGATTGGGGCCGTGGGAGGAACGATCAAGTTGAGCTGCGCCAAGCCGACGAAGTCCGGGGTCATCCCCAAGTAAAGGACCTCCGCTTCGAAGCCGCCGAGCGTTGCGACCGCCGACCCCTTCGCGCGCGCTAGAGGCTCGGCCCCCGGCGATGCCGCACCCGTGCTGACCGCGGGCTCGACGACGCCGACGCCCGACACATAGGCGACAATCGCCGAACCGCGCGCCGCCGGATTCGCTGGGCCGTTCAAGCTCGTATCCTGGTTCTGCACGATCGCGCGCCCCGGATCATTCGGGATCATGGCGAACACGCCCGGCCGCGCCGAAGCCACCGCGACTTCCTCGGGCACGGAATAGTCGCTCCCGGACAGTGCGACGAGCTGCGTCGTCGTGCCCGGGTCGAGCTCGAACGGCGCCTGCAAATTCAACTGCGTCCTGCTCGCGAAATAGAAGGGCGCCTGCGCAGCGCCGACGCGCAGCGACGTGTCGCCCAACTGCGTCGGCAACGGAATACTGTCCGCGGTGAACTGCCGGCCGTCGGTAAGGTTCCGGCCGAACACGCTGATGATCTCACCGGGCGCGATCGCCTCGCCGGCGCGGAAGCTGGCGGCGTCGACGACGCCGAACCGCGAGATCGAGGTCGCCGATCCGCCGTCCACCACGCCGATCACGGTCGTTGCGTCGCTCATCGGCCCGCGTTGGGCCTGGAAGAACAAGTTCACCTGACTGTTCGCCGCTACGGGCGACCACGTCGCGGCGTAGCGCCCCTCGCTAACGGGCCGCAACGGCAGCGCCGTATCGCCCGAAGTAAACACGGCGATCATCGCGGCGTCGTTGACGGGACGTCCGCAATTATCCAGCACCGCCGCCTCCAGACGAACCGCCCGCCCAATGCGTCCGCTGAAGCCGAACCGGGGCGACAGCGGCGCGATCGAAATGCTCGTCGTTTCGCACACAAATGCCGGTTTGACGGCGAACGTCACATTCACCGAATCCACCACGCCGTCGCCGAACGTGATGCTCGCGAGCCCGTGATAGATGCCCGGCTCGAGCCCGGTCGGGTCGGCGGCGAGCAGGAGATTTGTCGAGCCTAGCTGCCCGGTTTCGCCCCGAGCGGGCGTGACGGTCAGCCAATCCATCCCATCGAAGGTCGACGCCCCGGTCTGGAAGCCGACCTGGCCCTCACGGTTGCGCCATACTTGCACCGTCTTGGGCGTCACCGCCGCTCCGCCTTGGCTCTCGAGGATCGCGCCGGCGGGCTTCATCGTGATCGGAACCGTCGAGGCCGCGGGAGTCACCCGCAGCATGCCCGTCACCCAGCGCTGGGATTGTCCCCCGGCCGCGGCCACCTTCACCAGGGTTCCGTACAATCCGGGCGCGAGACCGGAGGTCGAGGCCGACAACGCGAATTGCGACGCCGAAGCGGGCGTGCTCACGCCCGCGCTAGGCATGACCGACGCCCATGACCCCGAGCCGGTCAGCTCCGTCGCCTGAGCCGACCACGTCACCGACCCCCCGCCCGCGCTCAGCGACCGGAAGTCGGCCGGCGCGACCGCGGAGCGGCCTTCCGCGGCCTCCCAGTACGCCGCGCTGAAGTCCGTTTCGACGGCGGGCCCGTCTTCGGTCACCACCATCACGACAGGCACGGTCACCTTCTGCGCCCCCGCGCCCAGCAGCACGCGACCGTGATACGCGCCCAGTTGTTGTCCCGCCGGATTGGCCGTCACCGTCACGTTTGTCGGCGCAGTCGCCGCAGACGGAGAAATGCTCAGCCAGCCGCCCCCGGAATCGGTCTCAACGGACCCGGCCCAGTTCAATTGCGGGCCGCCGACGTTGTCGACCAGCAGCAACTGCGTGACCGGGGCGCCCGACTGCGAGCCTTTCAACGTCAACGCCGAAGGGGTCGCCGCCAGCCGCGGCTCTTCCCTGATCAGCGTCAGCATGACCGGTAAGTTCGCCGTCGCCGCCGACTGTTCGGCGCCGCTCCCTTGCCTCCGACAACGGAGTGGGATCCTCGGAACGGCGCGTCGCTATTTGAATGTTGGCCTCCAGCGTGTCGGCGCCCAGCCCGGCGGTGTCCACTTCCACCACGAGCTGTCCCGGAATCGTTCCGATCGTCGGCGACACCTTCAGCCAACTCGAGTTCGGGCTCGTCACGGAGGCCGACCAACGTCCTGGCCCGAGCGGGGTGTTGATCACGCTCACGACGCGTTTCTCGCGCAGCGGCATTCCTTGGCGCCCGAAAAAGTCCAACGACGACGGTTGCGTGAAGATGATTCCCGGAGGCGTCACCTGCAGCGTCACAGGGATCATCAAGGGCGACGCCAGCGACGGCGAGTCCAGCGCCAGGTTCGCTGTGTAGGTTCCCGCCTGCAACCCCAGCGTCTCGACGAAGATGTTGTGGAATGACGACCCCGTTGAAACCTTGCCCACCTCCGGCTGCGCCCGCAGCCAAGGCTCGCTGCCGACAAGCGTATAGGTCACCGAACCGCCGCCCTTGTTGAGTATCGTGAGCGTCTGGAAGGGCGGCGAATCGCCGCCCTGCGGCCCGATGAACGACAGCGTGGTCGGCGTCCACTCAATCCCCGACGGAGGCGGCTCGCCGCCCACCGTCAACGTCACGGGAATCGTACGCGGCGAATTGGACCCGTTGCCCTCGACCAAAATCTGCGCCGTGTACGCGCCGTCAGGCAACCCGGTCGGCGAGACTTGCACAGTGTGCTCACGGATGTTGTTGCTCGACGTGCCGTTGGTCGGCGCAACCGTAATCCAATTGGTTGGCCCGCTCGGATAGACCGTGCGTAAGGTGTAGCTCAGCACGCCGCCGCCTGTATTGCGAATGCTCAACGTTTGGGGAGAGACGGTCGAGTCGGCCGTCGCCGCGTTGAACGACAACGCCGTCGGCGTCACCGTCGCCGAGGGTTGCGACCCCGGCGGCCCCACGAATACCTCGACCGTCACTGTCGAGGTTTGACCGGTCGCGTTGATGGTCACGTCGACGTACGCCGTCGCCTTGCCGGAGTTCGCGAACCCGGAGCTGCTGATCGACACCGTCACGTTCGCCGGCGTCTGACCGTTCGTCGGAAACAGCGTGATGTAGCCCGGATTCGTCAACCCCGCTCGCACACGCGCTGAAAACACCTGGCCCGGGGTGCTCGTTTGAATCTGGAACGACTGATCCGCTGGATCGCCGCCTCCCACCGTCGTGTTGAAGGTCAGCGACGAAGGCGTGACGCTGAGCTGCTGAGCGGACGCAATGGCGGAGAACGCTACGACAGCGAATAGAAAACGAATAAAAGTTCGCATGGGGGTTCCGTTCATTCTACTGCTCCGGTCCGCGGGCGGACCTGCTACAATCCAGCCGCCATGGGCGCGACTCAAACCGCGGCGCCGCCGCCGGTCACCTTTCATCAGGTCCCAACGGATGCGGAGAAGCCGACTCGCGACGTATCGCCTGACCGGCTCATCTCGCTCGACGCCTTTCGCGGCTTCATCATGACGGCGCTCGCCGCGGACGCCTTCGGCCTGCGCATCTTCATGGGCGACCCGCAACTCGGCTGGCTCGGCGGCCAGTTCGAGCACGTCGAGTGGACCGGTCTCCACTTTTGGGACCTCATTCAGCCCGCGTTCATGTTCATGGTGGGACTGGCCATGCCGTTCGCTTTCGCCGCACGGGCGAGGCGATACGGCACGGAAGCCGTGTGGAAACATGTCGCCTACCGCGCTCTCATGCTGATCGTGATCAGCCAGATCATCATGTCGATCTCGCGCGGCGAGGCGTTCTTTCAACTGATTAACGTGCTTTCGCAGATCGGCTTCGCCTACTTCTGTGCTTGGCTCATCATGCAATTGCCGTTCCGCGCTCAAATCGGCGCCGCCGCGGGCATCCTCATCTTCCACACCGCCTTGTTCGTGCTGTTCCCCGGCGCCGACGGCCCCTGGGACAAGGCCAACAACATCGGCGCACGCATCGACCACCTCTTCGGACTCGAATACAGCGGTTTCTACGTGACCATCAATTTCATCTCGAGCACGGTCACGACGCTGTTCGGGGTGTGGTGCGGTTACCTGATGCGCGAAAAATTTCCCCACGCGCAGCGCATCAAGATCATGGCGGCCGCCGTTGCCGGGCTCGGGCTCAGCGGCTGGCTGCTGAGCTTCGCCGTCCCCAGCGTCAAGCGCCTCTGGACCGCCTCGTTCACGCTGATCTCCGGCGCCTGGGTCATCGGCATTCTGTTGGCCTTCTACTGGCTCGTCGAAGTCCGCGAGCAGCGTAAGTTGACCTTCCCTCTGGTCGTCGTCGGCATGAACTCCATCTTCATTTACTGCGTCCACATCGTGCTCAACGGCTGGCTTGACGACGCTGTCGCCGCCTTCACCGGGCGCTTCCAGGCGCTAGGCCCGCAGTGGGGCCACGTCGCCCAAGCCGCCTGCATGTTCGCGGTGCTGTGGTACTTGTGCTACTGGCTCTACCGCCGCCGTATCTTCATCCGCGTCTAGCCGGGCTCGGTCTAGCGATCGACGACGCTGCCGTCGTCGGCGTCGTAGGTCTCGGCTGGGTGATAGTCGTGGTTGAGTTGCGAGAGGACGTAGTCGTCGTCGAGCTCGATTCCCAGGCCCGGGCCTGTCGGCAAATCGAGGTAGCCGTCGCGGACCCGGAACGGTTGTTTGAGGTAACCCTCCCCTAGGCTCACTTGCTCCTGGCAGAGAAAGTTGGGGATCGAGGCGGCGAGTTGCACGCCCGAGGCCAGGGCGATCGGACCCAAGGGATTGTGGGGGGCGATCGCCGCGTAATAGGCTTCCGCCATCGCGGCGATGTTACGGCACTCGGAGATGCCGCCGGCGTGGGCGATGTCGGGCTGCAGAATCGAGGCGGCGCCCAGCTCGAGCACCTCGCGAAAGCCCCATTTCGTGAAGACCCGCTCGCCCGTTGCGATGGGCAGGTATGTGGAGCGGGCGATATCCGCCATGACTTCGTGGTTTTGGGCTTGGCAGGGCTCCTCGATGAACATCGGCTGATAGGGCTCGAGCGCCTTGATGAGCACTTTGGCCGACTGCGGCGGAATCGCGCCGTGGAAGTCAATGCCGATATCGGAATCCTTGCCCGCGGTTTCGCGGAGCGCGGCGAAACCGGCGGCCGAATGCTCGATCGCGGCGGGCGTTTCGACGATGCGATACGGACGCTTCTTGGCGACGCCTGTCTTGAAGGCGCGAAATCCCTTGGCGTAGTCCGCGCGCACCTGCTCGGGCGAGTTGGCGTGCGAATAGACGCGCACGCGGTCACGGGTCGGGCCGCCGAAAAACTCATAAATGGGGATGCCCAGCGCCTTGCCTTTGATGTCCCATAGGGCCACGTCCACGCCCGACAGCGCGGCCGTCAAGATCGGGCCGCCGCGGTAGAAGGCGTGCCGATAGATGGCTTGCCAGTGATGCTGGACGCGGCGCGGGTCCTTGCCGATCAGATAGGGCTCGATCTCCTCGACGGCGGTCATCACCGTTTTGCCGCGCGACTCGATGACGGGTTCGCCGAGGCCGACGACCCCGACGTCGGTGTGGACTTTGAGGAACGTCCAGCGCGGCTTGACCTGCATCAGCTCGAGCTTGGTGATGCGGATCTGCTCGCGCGGGCCGACCGGAGAGCCGCCGCCGACGCGCTCTTGCGCTTGAAGAAAGACCGGTTCGAACGCGGCTCCGAAAAGTCCGGCCCCGGCTGCTGCTAGGAAATAACGGCGTGAGGTTTGCATGCGCCGATCATGGTAGCGCCTCAGCGCCGCAGCAACTTGAAGGCGATGTTGAGACCATAACCGTGGTTGAGAGCCATGGTGATCCACAGCATGGCGAGCGGCTCGAGGTAGCGCGCTTGCGTAAGCGGGCCGACGTCAAGCGACTCGAAGCCGAGCTCATCGGAGAGCTGCTTCGCAACGCCTTTAGCGGTCGCATCGTCGCCGCAGTAGAACATCGAGGCCGCGTCTTCGCCGTAAGCCGGGTCTTGCATGTTTTTGAAGCCCGTCGTGTTGAAGATTTTGACGACGTGAGCCGACGGGGCCCAGCGCTGCACCTGCTCGCCGCCGGAATCGTCCTTGCCGTGAGTCAGCTCGAAATCGGGGCCGATCGGGTTGGTGCAGTCGAGCAGCGGTTTGCCTTCGAGGTCGCCGCACGCTTCGAGCGCGGCTCTTGTCGTGTCGCCCCACGGCGTGGCGAGTACGACGACGTCCGCCCCCTTCACCGCCCCAGCAACCGCGTCGGCCGCCGCGCCGGGAGATGTTTCAAGCGCCTTGCGCGTCTTGTCGGACTCGGGATGGCGAACGCCGTAGACGACCTTGTGGCCGGCGCGCGCCCAACCGGCGCCGAGAGATCCGCCAACGCTTCCGGCGCCGATGACTGCAATGTTCATAAGCTTATTCGAGACTTCGGCGCCGCCTGAGTCAAGTGGGGACTTCATGGCCTTGCGAATGGTTTATGTGGATGAGATCGCCGGCGGTCGCGCTCGCGCGACAGGTGAACGCGCGCGCCATTTGAGCCGGGTCGTGCGCCTGCGGGCCGGGGAGCAGGTGGAACTGTCGGACTTCCATACGGCGTGGAAGGCGCGGGCGGCGACGGTGGACGCCAAGGTTGTGACGTTCGAGCTCGAAGAAGAGCTGCCGCCGGAGCCTCCACGCCCGCGATTGGAGCTGGCGCTGGCGGTGATCAAGTTTGCTCGCTTCGAGTGGGCGCTGGAGAAGGCGACCGAGTTGGGCGCGGACGCAATCATTCCGGTCGCGGCCGAACGCAGCGACGGCGGATTGGTGAAGGCGGCGCTGCGGCGCGTGGACCGTTGGAACAAGATCGCCGAAGAGGCGGCGCAGCAGGCGCGCCGGAGGCATCCGCCGCCGGTGGAAGCGCCTGTGTCACTCGACCGAGCGCTTGCGCGCGAAGCGGATTTGCGAATCTTTTTTGACCTCGGCGGCGTGACTCTCGAAACGCAGCATGTCGCAGGCCTCTCGACCAAGGGAACGGCGCTTGTTCTGGCCGGCCCTGAGGGCGGCTGGACCGCGGCCGAGGTCCGGCTGGCCGGCGAGGCGGGAGGGCTGGCGATCGGGCTCGGTGAGTATGTGTTGCGAGCGGAGACGGCCGCCGCCGCGGGATTGGCCGTAGCGGGGCAGATCCTGCGTCAGGCCGAAGCTAGAATGAAATCTCGTTTGCCCTCCCCGTAATGAAAAAGCTCCTGTCGGTTGGCGCGGCCCTGCTCCTGCTCGCGATCGTCGTGCTGATCTGGCGGACGGGTCTGATTGCGGAGCTGAGCAATCATGACCAGCTTGTCGCCTCGATGCGCAGCAGCGGCGTGTGGGGACCTCTGATCTGCATGGGCATTCAGTTCGTCCAGGTGGTCGTGTTCTTCATTCCCGGGGAGATCACGCAGTTCGCCGCCGGATATGTGTTCGGTCCGTGGAAGGGTTTCTTGCTCGCGGCGGCGGGCATCACGGCCGGGTCGGCGTTCGCCTATGGCTTAGGGAAGCTGCTGGGACGGCCGGCGTTGACGAAAGTGTTCGGCCAACATGCGCTCGACAGGATTGACAAAGCCGTTGAGTCGGAGAAGGCCCCCACGGCGATCTTCCTGCTGTTCTTGTTGCCGGGCGCCCCGAAAGACGCCATGTCCTACGGGGCGGGAGTTTCGGGATTTCCGTTGGGGCGGTTCGTGCTGATCTCGGGTTTGGGCCGAACTCCGGCGTTGCTTGTCAGCACTTTGGTGGGCGGCCAAGTGTATGAGAAAGACTACCATTCCGTTGTGCTCACGGTGGGACTGGCGGCGGCGGTAGGCGTCGTCTTCTGGCTTTATCAGCGCAAGGCGGCGCCGCTGTGATCCGCTTGATGCGCGCCGACGACATCGAGGCGTGCATGCGGCTGAGCGCGTCGGCGGATTGGAACCAGACGGCGGCGGATTGGCGGCGCGTGAGGTCGCTCGATCCTGAGGGATGCTTCGTTTTCGAGACGGACGGGCGGGCCGTCGCCACCACGACCGTCGCTTCGTTCGGGCGCGAGTTGGCCTGGATCGGCATGGTGCTGACGCTGCCGGACTATCGCAGGCGTGGTCTGGCGCGGCGCTTGATGGACCGGGCGCTCGGCTATTGCGAAGACCGCGGAATTCGCTGCGTGAAGCTGGATGCGACCGACTTGGGGCGCCCGCTCTACGCCGATCTTGGATTCGCGGACGAGCAGCCGATCGAACGCTGGTCGGCGGAAGCGACGCTGGAAACAAGCGCAGACGAGGTGGAATCGGCTACGTTGGAGGAAGCTCTCGCGTTGGACGGAGCCGCGTTCGGGGTCGATCGGGCCCGCCTCCTGCGGTTGCTGGACCCCCTAGCATCGACCGAGGGTTTGATATCGAGCCGCCCTGGCGCGAGGGCGCGGCAGCTCGGGCCTTGCGTCGCGACGGGGCCGGACGCGGCGGAACGGCTGATTCGCACCGCCCTTGCGAAGGCGGGACCGGGGCGTATTTTTTGGGATCTGTTGCCTGCGAATCAGGCCGCCGTGCGATTGGCCGAGAGCCTTGGGTTCGAGCGGACTCGACGGCTCGTCCGGATGTCGCGGCCCGCCGCCCGGATCGGCGATCCAGGGCTGATTTGGGCGACGGCCGGCTTTGAATACGGATAGCCGAATACGGAAAAAAAGATCGATGATTCCCCAACGTTCCTCACGACCTTGGAAATTGGCGGACCGCGAGCTGTCGCTCGGCTCGTCGACGCTGGTGATGGGCGTCATCGACTTGTCGGCCGAGGCCGCGCCCTCCAAGCCCAATCCCGATGAATATCTGGCGCGCGCTGTCGAATTGGAGGAGTTGGGCGCGAAGCTGCTCGACGTGACGGTCTTGCCGGCGCGTCCCACGTCGGCGCGTCGACTGACCGCTGACGACGAGCTGAAGCGGCTGGTGCCCGTGCTGCGGAAGATGCTCAGCCATGTGGCCGCCCCGATCGTCGTGAGCACTTACAACGCCGACACGGCCGCGCGCGTGGCGGAGTTGGGCGCCGCGGCGGTGCGCGACCCGAGCGGCCTAGCGGTGGATGCCGAGATGGCGAAGGTCATCAACAACACCGACCTGGGAGTGATTCTCGCCCACGGGCCCGGAGCGCCGGAAGACTGGGGCAGGACGCGTTCAGCGGAGCAGTCGTTCGACGTGGTCGGCAAGGACCTGTCGTCGGCGATCCATCGCGCGCGGCGCGCCGGGATCGACAGGCGGCGCGTGGCATTGGACATCGGTTTGGGCATGACCAAGCGCCCGGCCGAGAATTGGCTGCTGCTCGAAACCCTCACCGAGTTGGAGCGCTTGGGCCAGCCGATTGTGGTTTCAGCATCGCGGCAGGTTTTCTTGACGGAGAGCATACGTGCGCCGCTGCACGACTGGCGGGTTTCCGAAGCGGTGGCGTTGGGGCTGGCGATCCGCTCCGGGGCGCACATCGTTCGCACCTATGAAGCGGAGACGGCGATTGCCGCCGCCGCCGCGGCGGATCGCTTTCTGGCGGCCGGCGAGACGCGGTTGGACGAGGACTGAGCGTACAATAGCCGCATGCGCCTATTGCGGGCGCTCCTCGCCTTGCTAACGGCGACGGGCGCCGCGGGCCAGAGCGTCGGTCTCTGGGAAACGCGCTCACCCCTTCCGATCGCAGTCAGCGAGGTTTCGGCCGCCGCCCTTGACGGTCGAGTCTACGTTGCCTGCGGCATCACTGCCGACGGTCTGCGGAGCCGGCGGATGTTCGCCTACGACTCCGGCGATGACGCCTGGGCCGAGCGCGCGCCGCTGCCCTACGAGCAGGGCGTCGACCACTGCAACCTCGCCGCGGCCGGCGGCAAGCTCTACTTTTTGGGCGGCATTCGGCTGGGGCGCGGCTTCCTCACCAACGAGACGCTCGAGTACGACCCGCAGACGAACCAGTGGACGCGGATCGCGCGGATGGCCGTGCCGCGCGGCGGATCGGGTGTGGCGGCGATAGCCGGAAAGATCTATGTGGCCGGCGGCGAAGCGGCGGCGGAGTCGCCCCGGGAATTCGAGGCGTTCAATATCGAAACCAGGCGCTGGGAGCGGCTGCCGGGGTTGCCCGAACCCCGCATGAGACTTACGGCGCAAGCGGTGGGCGGCAAGTTCTACGCGATCGGCGGACGCGCGCCCGGTATGGGAGACATTCGCGGCGAGGTTTTCGAGTACGACCCAGCCGCCGGGATTTGGAGCCGCAAGATGCCGCTGCCGACGCCGCGTGCAAGCGCCGCGTCGGCCGTGATTGAAGGCCGCATCCTCGTGTTCGGCGGCGAGAGCGCGGCGGGCCTTTCGGCTCAGGTGGAGGAATATGATCCGGCGGCGGACCGCTGGCGGACGCTGGGTCCGCTGCCCGCGGGGCGGCGGGGATTAGCGGCGGCCGCGGTTGAAGCGCAGGGCCTGCCGCGAATGCACGCGGTTGGCGGCGGTCTGGGGGCCGGATTCGAGGCGACGGCCGAGCACGACGTCTTCACCGTGGGGCCGGCCGAGGCGCCGCTGTTCTCCGCCGCGGCCGTCGTCGACGCCGCTTCGTTTCGTCCCCAGGTGGCGCCGGGCGCGATCCTTTCGTTGTTCGGAAAGGGGTTGGCCCCGGCGGCGCTCGTCGCGGAGAGCTTGCCCCTGCCGACGCGGCTGGGCGGCGTCGAGGTGTTGATCGACGGCCGCTCGGCGGCGTTGTTCTTCGTCGGGCCGGGTCAGGTGAACCTGCAGATGCCGTTCGACGCGCAGGGCGAGGTCGCGCTCACAGTGCTCAACAACGGCTCGGCAAGCGCGGCGGTGCGGGTCGAGCTGGTCAGCGCGGCTCCGGCGATCTTTACGATGGACCAGAGCGGAGAGGGGCAAGCGGCGGCGTTGATCGCGGGGACGGGATTGCTCGCCGGGGCGCAAGGACGGCCCGTCAAGCGCGGCGAGGCGCTGGAGATCTTCATGACGGGGCTGGGAGCGGTTTCCGATCCTCCCGCGCCGGGGACGCCGGCGTCGAGTGCGCCGTTGTCCTATGCGCTCGCTACGCCGCGGGTCTGGTTGGGCGGCGTCGAGCAAGCGGTGTTATTCGCGGGATTGACGCCGGGACTCGTGGGAGTCGATCAGGTGAACGTCCTGATCGGTGCGGACGCGCCCGTCGGGCCGGCGATCGCGCTGGAAGTACGCGTCGGAGATGCGGTCAGCAACCGCTCGACGGTCGCGCTGGAACGTTGAGAGAATCTAGCGGCCCGCTGGCATACAATCTAGGCGCATGCAGCGGCTCGCCATCGCAACTGTCTTCCTTGTACTGGCCGGCTGTGGAGGAGGACCGCCGTGGTCTGCCGCTCCGCTGACCGTCGCGGACGGCTACGCCGTCGAGGTCGCCGCGGCGCCGCCGTTGGTCGAACGACCGATGATCGTCGACATGGACGAGCAGGGGCGGCTCTACGTCGCCGAGTCGTCCGGCTCCAACGACCCGGTGCAGCAGCAAGTCATCGACCGTCCGCATTCGATCCTGCGGCTCGAAGACGCGGACGGCGACGGCGTCTACGACCGGCGCACGGTGTTCGCCGACAAGATGATGCTGCCCGAAGGGGTGATGTGGTACGACGGCTCGCTCTATGTGGGCGCGCCGCCGGTGATTTGGAAACTTACCGACACGGACGGCGACGGCGTCGCGGACAAGCGTGAAGAGTGGCTCGACGCCAAGACCCTGACGAACTGCGCGAACGATCTGCACGGCCCGTATCTCGGCCTCGACGGCTGGATCTACTGGACCAAGGGCGCTTTCGCCGAGCAGACCTACGAGCGGCCCGGCCAAGAGCCCTTCGTCACCCGGGCGGCGCATATCTTCAGGCGGCGGCCGGAAGGCGGCGTGGTCGAGCCGGTGCTGACCGGAGGCATGGACAATCCCGTCGAAGTGGCGTTTACGCCCGAGGGCGAGCGGCTGCTGACGTCCACCTTCTTGCACCAGCCGGATCTCGGCCGCCGGGACGGGCTGATCCATGCCGTGTACGGCGGCGTTTACGGCAAAGTGCACGGCGTCTACGAGGGGCACCCGCAAACGGGCAAGCTGCTTGAAGCGATGACCCACATGGGGCCCGCCGCGCCGGTGGGCCTGGCGCTGGCGTCGTCGGGCGAGTTGCTGGCGACGAGCTTCAACCTCCACAAGGTGACGCGGCATCAGCTCATCCCCGACGGAGCGACATTTCGGACGGAGGACTCCGATTTGCTGACGTCCGACAGCGTGGACTTTCACCCGACGGACGTGATGGAGGCCCCCGACAAGAGTCTGCTGGTCGTCGACACGGGGCCTTGGTACAAAATCTGCTGCCCGACCTCGCAGCTCTCGAAGCCGGATCTGCCGGGAGCGATCTATCGCCTGCGGAAGGTCGGGGCGGAACGTGCTGAAGATCCGCTTGGTTTGAAACTCGACTGGGGCGGAGAATTGACGGCGCTGCTCGATGATCCCCGGCCGTTTGTTCGCAAGCGGGCTATTCATGAGCTGGCCAAGCGCGGGGACGTTGCGCCTTTGGCGAAGGCGCTGCAAGGCGGGTCGGCCGAGCGGCGGCGCAACGCGGTCTGGGCCCTGACGCGTATCGACTCGCCCGCGGCCCGCGAGGCTGCGCGCCGGGCGCTGCAAGACTCCGAGGCGACGGTGCGGCACGCGGCGATGCAGGCGGCAGCGGTGCGGCGCGACGCCGGGGCTGTTCCGCTCCTGCTGGAGCGCTTGCAGGCGGACGGCCCGGCGCTGAAGCGTGCGGCGGCCGAGGCGCTGGGGCGCGCCGGCTCCAACGCGGCAGTGGGGCCGCTTCTGGAGCAGACGGCCACGGCGGGCGATCCGGTGCTTTGGCATTCGCTGACCTACGCGCTGATCGAGATCGCCGACCCGCAAGCGACGCGGCGAGGATTGCTTTCCCGCTCCACCGCGACGCGGCGCGCGGCGCTGATCGCGCTGGACCAAATGCGCGGCGGGGGTGTGCGTCCGGACGCCGTCGTACCGCTGTTGTCGTCGAATGACGACGATCTCAGGGAGTCGGCGGAGTGGGTGGCGGTCCGGCATCGGGATTGGGGGCCGCAACTCGAGAGCTTTTTCCGGCGCCGGCTGGGTTCGCCGGGCGATGAGGCGTCACAGGAGCGCTTGGCGAAGCAGCTCGAGGGGTTCGCCGCCGACCCGACGATCGCAGTCCTGCTGGCAACCACAGCGGGCGGCCATGGCGCGGCGAGCGGGCGTCAAACGGCTTTGCGCGTGATGGCCCGGTCCGCGGGCGCCGAGACTCCGGCGGGATGGAGCGACGCGGTGCGGTCCGCTCTGACATCCGACGATCAAGCCGTGGTGCGCGAGGCGCTGGCCGCGGCGAAGGGCCTGCAGCGCGCAAAGACGCGCGACGCGGCGCTCGACGCCGCGCTTGGGCAAGATGGGCTCCAAGCGGGCGCTGGCGCCGGAGATCCGGGCGGACGCTTTGGCCGCCGCCGCAGGTGGCGGCGACGAGATCGACGCTCCGTCGTTCGAATTCTTGGTCGCCCAGGTCGGGTCCGAGGCGCCGGTCGCGATTCGCAGCGCCGCAGCGGCCGCGCTGGCGGGGTCGCCGCTGACCGCCGCGCAGAAGCTCGCCGTGGCGGATGCCATGGCGCAGGCCGGGCCGGTGGAAGCCCCGACCCTGTTGGCGGCGTTTCGCGAGGGCGGCGATGACGCCCTGGGGGAGCGGCTCGTGGCGGGCATCGCTTCGTCGTCGGGCAAGAGCAACCTGCTGGCGGGCGATCTGGAGGCGGTCTTCGCGAAGTTTCCGGTTGCGACCCAACAGCGCGGCGCCGCGTTGCTCGATTCGTTGCACGAGGATCGCGCTCAGCAGCGCCGGCGTCTCGAGGAATTGGCCGCTCAGATCGAAGGCGGAGACGTTCGCCGCGGCCAGGCGGTGTTCAACAGCTCGAAAGCGGCTTGCCGCTCGTGCCACAAGATCGGCTATGTCGGCGGCCGCGTCGGCCCGGACCTGACGAAGATTGGCGAGATCCGCAGCGAGCGAGACCTGCTCGAAGCGGTCGTGTACCCCAGCGCCAGTTTCGTGCGCAGCTTCGAGCCGGTCGTCGTGGTGACGGCCGACGACATCTACAACGGGGTGACGCTCGAGGAGACCGACGACTACCTCCTGCTCGCGACGGGCGCGGAGAAGCAGGCGCGCATCGCCCGGAGCGACGTCGAAGAGATGCGCCCCAGCGCGGTTTCGGTGATGCCGTCAGGGCTGGGCGACGAGCTGTCGCGGCAAGAGTTGGCCGATCTGATCGCGTATCTCAAGGCGACCCGCTGGGGACCGCGATAACTCATTCAACAACCGTGACTTATCGGACATGAGGCGCGGCATGGCTCGTGTGCGATGCCCTGCACGATTAACGACGGTCGGGCGTCAGACCTTTTGTGGGACGACTGCCCTTGACGGTATTGCTGTGTCTGACGCTCGCAACCGCCGCGAGCGCCGGCGAGGCCCAACAGCAGTACAAGCTGGGCCGTAAGGCGGAGAAAGCCGGGCGGGACGTCGAGGCCTTTCTCCACTACCAACAAGCGCGAGCCCAAGATCCTTCAAATCGGGAATATATAGCCGCGGCATCGCGTCTTCGTGACGTGAGCATGGGCTTTTTGACGGCCGCCGCGGCACAGGCGACCCCCGCTCACGAGCCCGCGATCCAAGATCGAATTCCCGAGTTGCTGGCTCGGCTTGGCGACGACATCGATCCGGCCGCGGACCTGACAGAGCCGGTCAAGCTGGACTACGAAGACGTGGTGACCTCCTTCCGGTACACGGGGACGATACAAGGCGCATATGAGGAGGTCGCCAAGCGTTTCGGCCTGCGGGTGATGTTTGACGACGAGTTTCGCGGGTCGGAGAGGATTCGCTTTTTCCTCGACGACGTCAATTTCGCAAATACGATCTTCTCTCTCAACGACGTGGCGTCGGCGCTCGTCGTGCCCATTACCGAGAAGCTGATGCTCGTGGCGTCCGATACGCAGACGAAGCGCCAAGAGCTCGAGCCGGTGACCGCCGCGAACGTCCCGCTGCCGGAGGCGACAACACCGGAAGCGGCGAACGAAGTGACGCAGGCGGTCAAGGGAGCGCTCGACATCAACCGGCTCATGGTGGCCGCCTCGCGGCAATACGTCACGGTCCGCGACACCGTCCGAAAAGTGCGCATCGCCAAGGCCCTGCTGACTCATCTGCTGCAAGCGCCGGGCGAAGTCGTCATCCAGGTCGACTTGATTTCGTACAACCGCGACCGACAGGTCGATTTGGGCGTCACCTTGCCGACAAGCTTCCCGATTACGAACTTTTCCACAGTGTTCAACGCGCAGGCCCCTGACGCCGGAGACGCCCCGCTGATCGGGATCGGCGGGGGCGACACTGTTTTTGGAGTCGGCCTCGGAGACGCGTCGCTCGTCGCCAAGTTGCAGCAGGGGGAAGGAAATTCGATCCAACGCATGCAAGTGCGGGCGATGAGCGGCAAGCAAGCGGATATCAAGGTCGGCGAGCGCTACCCGATCGCCCAGTCGCAGTATTCGGCGGCTGTAATCACCGGCGACATTCAAGGCGGGATCGACAACGGTACGCTGCGCCCTCCGCTGCCGTCGATCACTTTCGAAGACCTGGGGCTGTCGCTGACGGTGACGCCCACCGTGCACAGCTCGCGCGAGATCACGTTGCAGCTCGAGGCGGAGTTCAAGCTGCTGGCCGGCGGTGCGGTGAACGGCATTCCGATCCTGGCGAACCGCAGCTTGAAGTCGCAGGTTCGGCTGGTGGAAGGCGAGTCCGCGGTGATCGCCGGTATGGGTATTTCCGAACGCCGCCGGAACGCCGACGGGCCGGCCGGTCTCGCTGAGATCCCGATCCTGGGGCGGCTGTTCCGGCAGAAAACGGATCGATTGAATACCAGCGATCTGCTGGTCGTGGTGACGCCGCTGCTGGTCCGGCTGCCGCCCTCCGAGTCGACGCGCGAACTGACCATTCGCTTCGGGCCGGAACAGCGGCCGCTGCCGGCGCTCTAGACCAAGCCTTCTAAACCAGATAGGTATAGTCGTCGAGGGTCATCGACGTGGTGGCCATGAAGTCGCGCTGCTCCTCGGCGGTGATGAGGCCTTCTTCGAGGCGTTTGGCGAGTTGCAGCTCGATCGCGTCGCGCAGCTCGTCGGGGTCGTGGCCGGTGTAGCGCAGCACGTCGCGGACGGAGTCGCCGCGCTGCAGGTCCTCTGTCCGAACTTCTCCCTCGGGCGTGACGGTGACGTTGACCTCGCTGACTTCGCCGAACAGGTTATGCAGGTCGCCGAGAGTCTCCTGGTAGGCGCCGATCAGCAGCAACGCCAGGTAGTAAGGCTGTCCCGGTTCGACCTCGTGCAACTCGAGCGATTCCTTGACGTCGCGCACGTCGACGAACTTGTCGACCGCAGCCGTCGGAATCGCAGGTGACGTCGCACAGGATGCCGCGCTCGGTCGGGATCTCGTTGAGCCGGTGCAGCGGCATGATCGGGAAGAGCTGGTCGAAGGCCCAGAAGTCGGGCAGCGACTGGAACATCGAGAAGTTGCAGACGTACTTGGCGGCGAGAAGCTTCTCGAGGTCTTCGAACTCTTCGGGGCGCTGCTTCATCGTGCGTGACAGCTTTACGGCGCGGCGGCAGATCTGCCAGAAGAGCCATTCGCCCTTGGCGCGGTCTTCGAGGCCGAGGTAGCCGAACTCGAACAGCTTGTTGAGGTCTTCGCGCTGGTGCAGGGCGTCGTGGTAGAACTCGCGGAAGTTCTTGGCGGTCAGGCCGCGCGCGATGTCGAGCATCTCGTTGACGGGCTCGGATTCGGATTTCAAGGTCTCGACATCGTAGTTGCCGTCGACTCCGGGGCGGATGACCTTCTTGACGTCGGTGACCAGCACGGCGTGGTAGGCGACCATCGCGCGGCCGGCTTCGTTGACGATCGTGGGGACGGGGACTTCCTCGCTGTCGCAAACCTCCTTGATCGTGTAGACCACGTCGTTTGCAAACTCCTGCACCGAGTAGTTCACCGAGAACTCGGACGCCGTCTTGGAGCCGTCGTAGTCGACGCCCAGGCCGCCGCCCACGTTGAGGAACTCGACGTCGAAGCCCATTTGGCGAACCTTGGAGTAGACGCGGGCGGCCTCCTTGAAGGCCTGCTTGGCGCGGCGGATGTCGGTGATCTGCGAGCCGATGTGGAAGTGCAGCATCTTGAGGCAGTCGGTTTGACCGCGCTCGCGGAGCACTTCGAGAGTCTGCGCCAGAGCCACCGCCCCCATGCCGAACTTAGCGAACTCGCCGCCCGACTCCTCCCACTTGCCGCTGCCGCGCGAGTAGAGCTTGACGCGGACGCCCGTCTCGGCCTTGACCTCGAGCTCAGCCGCCTTTTCGAGTGTGGCGCACATGTCTTCGACGTCTTCCACCACGATGACCGTACGGCGGCCAAGCTTATGCGACAGCAGCGCCAAGCGGAGGAACAGGTCGTCCTTGAGGCCGTTGCAAACGGTCAACGAGTCTTCAGTCAGGGGCATGGCCAGGGCCGCCAGAAGCTCGGCCTTGCTGCCGACTTCGAGCCCGTAGTCATAGCGCCGCCCCGACTGCGCTAGGCGCTGCACGACCTCGGCCTTTTGATTCACTTTGACGGGGTAGACGCCGCGGTGCTTGCCTGGGTAAGAGTACTCCTCGATGGCCTGGCGGAACGCTTGGTGAATCGCCGAGAGCCTATCGTCGAGTATCTGTGGGAACCGCAGCAGGAAGGGGGTCGTGTAGCGCTCTTCGATGAGTTGCTCGACCACCTTATGCAGGTCGACGGCCAGGTCGGGCAAGCGCAGCGGAGAGACGGAAAGGTTGCCGCGCGGGTTGATCGAGAAATAGCCGAAGCCCCAGTTGTCGACGCCGTAGATGTCGGCGACGCGGCCCGCGGCGGTCTGGCTTGCACGAGCGGTGAGCACGTCGTTGGGAGTAAGAGCCATTGCTTTTTTTGATGATAGGGCGTGGACGGGTGCGGTGGACGCAAAAAGCGGGCGAAGCTCGGCTCCGCCCGCGTAATGAGATCTGTAACAGGCTCCTAGCGCTGCACGCGTCCGGAGCCGCCGCCCTTGATCAAAGCCTGAACTTCCTTGACCGAGAAACGGTTGTAGTCGCCGGGAACGGAATGCTTGAGGCACGAGGCGGCGACGGCGAATTCGAGGGCGCCCTGCATGTCGTCGGGGTAAAGGTTCATGCCTCCGATGAGGCCGCCGGAGAAGGAGTCGCCGCCGCCGACGCGGTCGACGATGTTCGTGATCTGGTATTTCCTCGACAGGTAAAACTTCTTGCCGTCGTGCAGGCAGGCCGACCAGCCGTTGTGCGAGGCGCTGATCGACTCGCGCAAGCGTAATCGCCTGCGCCTTCAGGTTCGGGAATCGGCTGAGGACCTTTTCGGCCAGGGCTTTGTACTTGTCTGTGTCGAGCTCGCCGGACTCCACATCGACGTCGAGCGAGACGCCGAGCGATTCTTGGCAGTCCTCCTCGTTTGCGATGCCGACGTCGACGAACTTGACGATCTCGCCCATCACCTCCGGAGCCGTCTTGCCGTACTTCCACAGCTTCTTGCGGAAGTTGTAGTCGCACGAGACGGTGACGCCCTTCTCTTTCGCCTTCTTGACGACCTCGAGCGACAGGTCGGCCGCGCCCTGGCTGATGGCGGGCGTGATGCCGGTGATGTGGAACCAGGTCGCGCCGTCGAGAATGGCGTCCCAGTCGAAATCGCCGGGATTGGCCAGGGCGATCGAGGAGTCGGCGCGATCGTAGATCACCGTCGACGGGCGCTGGTTGGCGCCGGTCTCGAGGTAGTAGAGCGCCCAACCGGCCGGGCTTGCGAATCACCTTGTCCACGCTGACCCCGAAGCCGCGAAGCTGGTTGAGACAGGCGTCGGCGATGGCGTTATCGGGCGGCATGGCCGTGACGAACGACGAAGGCAGCCCGTAGTTGGCGGTCGACACGGCGACGTTCGCCTCGCCGCCGCCGAAGGTCGCGACGAACATCGGAGACTGCAAATAGCGTTCAAAGGAGGGAGGGGCGAGACGCAGCATGATCTCGCCGAAGGTGACGATTTTGGCCATGAGTAAATTGTCCTTTCAGCAGGCTTCCGAGCCCGAACAGAAGAGGATATCAAGAACGTCGGGCGTCGACGCGGCTGCGGTACCATCGCGGTGATGCTGCGGGGCGTGACGGTCGGCTGCGGATTCTTCAGCCGTATTCAGATGCAGGCTTGGAAGCGCGTGACGGGGGCCGAAATCGCGGCCGCCTGCGACGTGGACGAAGCCAAGGCGCGAGCGTTCGCCCAGGATTTCGGACTGGCCTCCTACACCGACCTCGACCGCATGATCGCCGAGCAGTCGCCGGATTTCGTTGACATCGCGACGCGGCCGATGACGCATCTCGAGCTGACCCGACGGGTTGCGGCCAAGGGCTTGCCCATCCTGCTGCAAAAGCCGTTGGCCGAGACGTGGGACGAAGCCGCCCAAATTGTCGCCGCCGCCGACGAAGCGGGCGTGCGGCTGATGGTGAACGAGAATTGGCGCTGGCAGCGCTGGTACCGCAAAAGCAAGGCGTTGATCGAGGACGGGCGTCTCGGCCGCGTCTTCTACTACTCGATGCAGGTTCGCAGCCACGACGGCCTCGGCGACAGCCCGTTTCCCAACCAACCCTACTTCAAGGACATGCCGCGGTTTCTGATCACGGAATCGCTGGTGCACCAACTCGATACGTCGCGGTTTTTGTTCGGCGATATCGTAGAGATCTACTGCAAGACCGGCAAGCTGAACCCCGTGGTGCGAGCGGAGGATTTCGCGCAGATTCTGACCGAGCACGCCGGCGGCGTCAGGGGGGTGATCGACGGCAGCCGCTGCTCGTACCCCGACGAGCCTGGTCAGGCCATGGAGATCACGCGCATCGAGGGTGTTGACGGCACGCTCCGGCTGCGTCATTCGGGCGATCTTTGGATCGCGAACGAGCGGGTGTTCGAGGGCGCCGGCCTGCCAGGCTACAAGGGCGACTCGTGCCGCGGGACGCAGCAGCATTTCGTCGACTGCCTGGCCGCCGGCGCGCCGTTCGAGACGCCGGGGGATGAATACCTGGCCAAAACGTTCGCTGCGGTCGAGGCCTGCTATTTGTCGGCTGAGCGCAATCGTCCGGTACGGGTTGCAGACGTCGCGCAAGAGCGCTTGTCAAGCGAGCTAAACTGAAAATAGCCCCGAAAATGATTCGAAAGATTCATCTGTACGGAGATCCCGTGCTGGAAGAGAGCTGCGCGCCGGTTTCCGATGAGGAGTTCGGCGGCGACGAGCTCAAGCAACTCGTCGATGACATGTTCCAGACCATGTACGACGCGCAAGGCGTAGGGCTGGCTGCGCCGCAGGTCGGCGTGTCGAAACGGGTCTTCATCGTCGACACTTCGGCGGGCGACGAGAACGGCGGCGGCACGAAACAGGCTTTCATCAACCCGGAGATCGTCGCCGCGGAAGGCGAGCAGATCGGCGAGGAAGGCTGCTTGTCGATTCCGGGCTTTCGCGAGAACGTCCGCCGCGCGTTACAAAGTGAAGGCGCGCGCAAAAGACGTCGAAGGCAACGAGTTGGAAATCGACGGCGAAGAGTTGCTGGCCCGCGCCATCTTGCACGAGAACGATCACCTCGACGGCGTGTTGTTTTTGAAGCATCTGAGCCCTCTGAAGCGCAGCCTGATTCAGCGAAAGATCGCCAAGTTGCGCAAGAAGGGCGAGTGGGACTGAGCGGAGGAGTGTCGAGCTGATGCTTCGGGTCGTCTTCATGGGGACGCCCCCGTTCGCGGTTCCGTCGCTGTCGGCGCTGCACGCCGGCGGGTATCCGATCTTGTCGGTGTTCACGCAGCCGGACCGCCCGGTGGGCCGCGGCCGCAAGCTCACGGCGCCCCCTGTCAAGCAAAAGGCTCAAGAGTTCGGCCTCGAGATTTACCAGCCCGAAACGCTCAAGGGCGACGAGTCCCACGATTACTTGGCCCAAAAGAACCCCGAAGTCATCGTGGTGGTCGGCTACGGGCGTATCATTCCTCAACGGATATTGGATCTTCCCTCCTGCGGCTGTGTGAATGTGCATTCGTCCTTGCTGCCGAAATACCGCGGGGCGGCGCCGATCAACTGGGCGGTGGTCCGCGGCGAGACGAGGACCGGTGTGACGACGATGCGGCTAGTAAAGAAGCTGGACGCCGGGGATATTCTGCTGAAGCGCGAGACGGTGATCGGCGAGGACGAGTACGCGAACGAGCTGACCGAGCGGCTGGCGCAGATCGGCGCGGATCTGCTGATCGAGACGCTGCAAGGAATTGAGGCCGGCGCGATCGAGCCGCAACCGCAGGACGAGGAGCAAGCGACGTATGCTCCGATCATGAAGCGCGAGGACGGCCTGATCGACTGGAGCCTTTCGGCGCGAGAGATCTACAATCGCGTCCGAGGGTTTGATCCTTGGCCGGGCGCCTACACGTTTTTTCGGGGAAAGAGGCTTCACATCCACCGCGCGCGGCCGGCCGATGGGGCCGCCGCAAAGCTTGGGCCGGGCGAGTTGGCGGTCGAGGATGAGCGCCTGCTCGTCGGCTGTGGCGACGGTGCGCTCGAGCCGTGGGAGTTGCAAGCCGAAGGAAAGCGGCGCATGGGAGTCGTGGATTTCGTGAACGGCTATCAGCCCGCGCCGGGCGAACGAGTTGGCGAGGAGAATAAGCATTGAGCGGTCAGGTTCCTCTGGGGTTCCGCTTCGCGGCGGGCTACGCCGGCATTCGCAAGAAGAACGCATCCGATTTGGCGCTGATGGTTTCGGACACGCCCGCGACGGCGGCCGGCGTTTTTACTCTCAACGCGGTCAAAGCGGCGCCGGTGTTGCTGTCGCAGCAGCATCTCGAGCGCAGCGGCGGCTTGGCGCGCGCGATCGTGTGCAACGCGGGCAATGCCAATTGCGCGACGCCGGACGGCATGAACGTCGCGCGCAAGACGGCGCGCGCGCTGGCTTTGCTGCTCAAGGCGCCGCGCGAGCAGATGCTCGTGGCCTCGACCGGCGTGATCGGCGAGCCGCTCGACGTCTCGAAGATCGAAGCGCTTTTGCCGGCGCTTGGCGAGCGCTTGTCGCCGGAGGGCTTCGTCGACGCGGCGCGCGCCATCATGACGACCGACACGGTTCAAAAGGTCGCCTACGCGACGATCGAAACCGCTTCGGGCCCGGTGCGCATCGCCGGCATGACCAAGGGCTCGGGGATGATCCAGCCGAACATGGCGACCATGTTGGGCTTCCTTTTCACCGACGCGGATCTGAAGGCTTCGACGTTGCGCAAGCTGCTGCGCGACGCCGTTGACGACACCTTCAATTCGATCTCGGTCGATTCCGATACGTCCACCAACGACATGGTCTTCCTGCTCGCCAACGGCGCTTCGGGAGTCCGGCCGCGCGGCGAGGATCGCGAGGCGTTCGCGAAGGCTTTGCGCAAGGTTTGCGAGGAGTTGGCCGTCGCCGTCGTGCGGGACGGCGAAGGCGCGAGCAAGCTGCTGACGATTTACGTCGAGGGAGCGCCGAACGACGCCGCGGCCAAGCGCATCGCCCGCGAGATTGCGAACTCGCCGCTGGTGAAGACGGCGCTCGCCGGCGCCGATCCGAACTGGGGCCGCATTTTACCCGCGGCCGGCAAGAGCGACGTCCGCTTCGATCCCGCTCAGGTCGACATCTTCTTGAACGGGCACATGGTGTGCCGCAAGGGAATGCGGGCGAATTTTGACGAAGCGACCGTGCAGAAGACGATGGAGGAGCCGGAGTCGCTGTTGCGTTTTCACATTCGCGGCAAGGGTTCGGGACAGGCGCGATTTTGGACCTGCGACTTCACGGAACGCTATATCAAGATCAACGCGGAGTATCGCACCTGAAAAGCGGATTTCCATCTCGGCGGGTGTGCCTTGGCCTCCCGGTCGCATTGCTGGCCGCCGGGAAGGGAAGAGCCGAAGACGACCCGCGCAGGGTCATTCTCGACGCCAGCCGGGCGCTGCAAGCCGGATCGGCCGCGCGGTTTCTGTCTTACTTCGACAAGGACGGCTTCGAGCAATTCGCCGCGCTGCGTCGAGACGTCACGGTGTTGGTTGAAACGCGCACGGTGGCTTCGTCTGTCGAAATCACAAGTCTGAGCGCGGACGGCGACGCGCGCCAAGCCTCCGTCGACTGGCTGCTGCAATTGACGCCAGCCTCCGGACCGGGGCCGCTCGAGAGGCGGCGTGAAGCGTTGCAATTGCGGATCGCCAAGCGCGGGAAGAGCTGGAAGATCGAGGCTTTGAAGCCGGCGGATTTCTTCCGGCCGCGGTAGAGGGAATCGATCATGAAGTCGTTGCCGATCAAGCCTGGCCGCACGCTCGTGATGGGCGTGCTGAACGTGACCCCCGACTCGTTTTCCGACGGCGGCAAGTTCGGCGACTTCGAGAGCGCGCTGCAATACGCCCGCCGGCTGATCTCCGAGGGCGCCGACATCTTGGACATCGGCGGCGAGAGCACGCGGCCAGGGGCGGAGCCGGTTTCCGAACAGGAAGAAATTGACCGCGTCGCGCCGCTGGTCGAGAGTGTGGCGAAAGAGTTCGCGACGCCGATCTCGGTCGACACCTACAAACCCAAGGTCGCCGAGGAGTGCTTGAAGCGCGGCGCCGTGATCGTGAATGACGTGACGGGCTTGCGCGACGGTTCGATGCTCAAGATGGCGCGCAAGCACGACGCGACGGTGATCATCATGCACATGCGAGGCGAGCCGCGCACGATGCAGCAGAACGTCGAATACGACGACGTCGTCGTCGACGTCAAGCGCTATCTCGACGATCAAATCGACAAGGCCTGCGAGGCGGGGTTGCAGGAGATCATCGTCGATCCGGGCCTCGGGTTCGGCAAGACCGCCGCGCACAACTTCGAGCTGTTGCGGCGTCTGGGAGAATTTCGGACGCTGGGGCGACCCGTGATGATCGGCCCGTCGCGGAAGTCTTTCCTGGGCAGCCTGCCGAGCAAATTGGGGACCGGCGAACGCCTCGAAGGCACTCTCGCGGCCTGTTGCGCGGGCGTGATGAACGGCGCGGCGATCGTGCGCGTGCATGACGTGAAGCCGGTCAAACGGGCGATGGAAGTGATTGACGCGATCCGATCGGCATAGACCGCGATGGACAAAATTGTCGTTCCCGACCTTCCCGTAACCTGTCATGTCGGAGTCCCGGACCGCGAGCGCGAGGTCGCGCAGCAAGTGCTGATCGACTTGGAGCTGTTCCTGAACCTTTCGCCGGCGGGCCGCTCGGACGATTTCACGAAAACGGCGGACTATGACGCGGTGTGCGCGACTGCGATCGAGACCGCGGAAGCTCGCCCGCGCAAGCTTATCGAGACCTTGGCGGAAGACATCGCCGCGGCGGTCATGAGCGCTTATCCGGCGTCGCGCGTGCGGGTGCGAGTCAAGAAGCCGAATGCGCTAAAAAAGCGCGGCGTGCCTTACGCCGCCGTCGAAATCGAGCGCGGGCGCGATGTCTGAGGCGCTCCTGGGCCTGGGTTCGAACGTCGGCGATCCGCAGAGCAACCTGCGCGAGGCCGTCGAGCGGCTCGACCGCGACTGCCGCGTGGAGCGGGTTTCATCTTTGTACCGGACCGAGCCGGTGGGCTACGTCGAGCAGGAATGGTTTTTGAACTGCGCGCTGCGGGCGAGTACGGCACTCGATCCGGCGGCTCTGCTCGAACGGATCGCCGCGGTCGAACACGAGCTCGGCCGTCAGCGGGAAATCCTGAACGGACCGCGCACGATCGACATCGACATCCTTCTGATTGACGATTACGTGGTGGAAGAGCGCGGCTTGACCGTGCCGCATCCGCGCATGCACCTGCGGCGATTCGTGTTGGCGCCGGCCGTCGAGATCGCCGCCGAATGGGTGCATCCGATCTTGCGCCGCACGCTGGGGACGCTACTCGAAGACCTGCACGACGAGTCGAGAGTGGAGTTGTATTCGACCGCTTCGCAGGCTTGGGCCGCCGAACGCTAGACGCTGCGCCGGCGCGGAACGTAGACGCCGTCTTCAAACGTCTCGAACAGCGCGGCGACAGCCGGGTGTTTGATTTCGGCGTCGCTCGTGTCGGGCTCGAGATTGCGCTCGGCGACGTAGGTTTCGTGGTCGGCGCCGTCGACCAGCACGCGGTACCACGGCTGGTCCTTCGGCGGGCGTGACCGCGCGACCTGCTCGTACCACTCGGGAGATCCCAGAAACACAGGGTCCACGTCGTGAATCACGCCCCGATAACCAAAGAGCCGGTGGTGGACGAGTTGCCCGATCGAAAATTTGGCGGATCCATGCGCCATGAGATCGCGTCGTCTCAACGTAGCACGGTCTGTGGTTTCGTCCGGCGGCATAGGAATCCTCGTCCGAGAACTAAGAGAAACGCCCAATACCGGATAAGCAGGCGCAGGCCCAAAGATTATACGGAATGCGAGTTTCAGCCCAAACCCACCGGCGCCGCTCGGCGTTGCGGCTCATCCTGCTGCTTGCGTGCCTGCCGTGCGCGCTGTATGGATACATCGATCCGGGCTCGGGCAGCTTCTTGATCCAAAGTCTGTTGGCCGGCTTGCTTGGCTTGTCGTTCACGTTCAAGAGTTTTTGGCGCAGTCTCAAGAAGCGCTTCGATCGCAATGCCGACTCTGAGTCCAAGCAAAGCTGACGCTCCCGAACGGGAAGAGGCCTCCTTTCGCGACCCTGCCGGTTTCCTTTTTCGCCGCTGGGGAACGCTCTATCGACAGGTAAACGAGAGCGGGCTGAGCGACTATCGTCAGCTCATCGATTCCGGGCTGTACGAGCAACTCGTCACCGACCGTTTGCTCGTCCCTCACCGCGAGGCGGAACTTTCACTCGCCTGCACGGCCGCCGCGCGCTGCGTGTTGCAACCCGAGTTGATCCGCATGATTTCGTATCCCTACGAGTGGTCGTTCAGCCAGCTCAAGGATGCGGCGCTGGCGACGCTCGATCTGCAGGCGCGGGCGCTCGAACGCGGGATGTCGTTGAAGGATGCGAGCGCTTACAACATTCAATTTCGGCATGGCCGCGCGACGCTGATCGATACGCTTTCATTCGAGCGCTACCAAGAGGGTCGGCCTTGGGTCGCGTATCGCCAATTTTGTCAACATTTTCTGGCTCCGTTGGCGCTCATGGCGAAGGTCGACATGCGGCTGGGGGCGATGCTGCGCACACACATCGACGGCATCCCGCTAGACCTGGCGTCGCGCATGCTGCCGGGATCCACCCGCCTCAAATGGGCGTTGTTGACGCACATTCACTTGCACGCGGCGGCGCAGTCGCATGCCGCGCGGAACGACGAACGGCAGTCTCAGTCGCACGGCGCGCAGGTGAGCCGCCGCGGCCTCGACGCGCTCGTCGATAGCCTGCGATCCGCGGTCGAAGGACTGCATTGGAACACGCGCGCCGGAGTCTGGGGCGACTATTACAACGACACGAACTATTCGGAAGACGCCTTCGCCCACAAGCGCGAGATCGTCGAATCCTACTTGCGTGAGATACGCCCGAGCGTAGTTTGGGACCTTGGCGCCAACAACGGAGCTTTCAGCCGCCTGGCGGCTAGCTTGGGCGCTCAGGTCGTCTCGCTGGATATCGAGCCCGCCGCAGTCGAAGCCAACTACCGCCGCTGCCGCGACGAGGGCGAGGAGCGCATTCTGCCGCTGCTCTCCGATCTCGCCAACCCGAGCCCGAACCTTGGTTGGGCCGGCGAGGAACGGGGAAGCTTAGAGCGGCGCGGTCCGGCGGATGTGGTCATGGCATTGGCGCTGATTCACCATCTCGTCATCGGAAACAACACGCCGATGATCGATGTCGCGCGCTACTTCAGCCGCCTCGGCAATGACCTGATCATCGAGTTTGTCCCCAAACAGGATTCACAAGTCCAGCGCTTGCTCTCCACGCGGCAGGACATCTTCGACGATTACACGACGGAAGGCTTCGAGGCAGCTTTTCAAACGGCTTTCGAAATCAACGGTTGCGTTGCTGTGCGCGGGGCGTGCCGAAAGATCTATCACTTGACTGCAAGACGACCGTAGGACCATCCGACGTCTTTGTCCGGACCCAAACAATTTGGCGGATCCATACGCCATGAGATCGCTTCTTTTCAACGTAGCACGAAGGCGGATTCGCTCCATCGCGCGCTCGAGCGTGCCGCGACCGCCGACTTGAGGCGAGGTTAGGCGTTCATCCGATTGAGGGCGGGCGGCGGCTCCACGTACACGAAATTGTGCCGCAGATCTGGCACGAACGGGTCACGAGGAGATCTTTGTCGTGGCTCGGTCGCCGCCAGCGCTGTTTGGAGCGTTGGCGTCTAGCGGCTTGGGCGCGCCGCGGGATTCGGAAGTCGGGCGATCATCGCCGCGCATCGGCGCATCCTGAGTTCGGGCGGCGGCCTCTACTACGACTTGAACCGCTACCCATACCGTCAGTTCGGGCCGATCTTCTACGCCATCGAAGCGGTAGGGGTTTGGCTCGGGTTGGCGCCCATGGCGGCAGGTCGAATCATTTCTCTGGCGGCGTTTCTGGGCTCCTTGCGCTCATCTGGCGTTTGGGCAAAAGGGAAACGGGCGAGCCGTACGCAGCCTGGGCCGCGACGCTGCTGGCGGTTCGACGGCGAATTTACAGGCCTGGGGCTCGGTCGGGCATCCGACATGCCGGCTCTTTAATTTTCGTTGGCCGCCATAGACTGCTACATGTTCTATCGCCCGGCGACGAGAATCCACGAATGTGATCGGGGTGGGCGCGCTGATCGCCGCTTCCATCTACACAAAACAGACGTTCTTGGCAGCGGGCGCGGCGATTACCCTTTCGCTGATCGTGCGTCGGCCGCGTCGAGGGATTCTCTTTGCGATCTTTTTGGCGGCGTTCGGAGCGGCTGTGGCCGGGACGCTCAATGCGCTTACCGGCGGCGCCTACTGGCAGAACGGTGCTGGCGAACTGCATCCCTCAGATGTCGAGGAGTTCGCGGCGCAACAGCAGTCGCTCCAACCCCAGCGGACTCGCATCCAGCCGCCGCCGGCCTCGCTGCCCGCAAGGGCCGGTCGTTTTTCGAGCTCTACCTGTTGGCGGCGGCGGGGGTCTTTTTGCTTACGGCAGCCAAGGTCGGCTCGGATCTGAACTACCAGATCGAAACGGTCGCCGCGCTGTCGTTGTGCGCCGGGGTTGCCCTGGCGCGGCTGGACTACTTCCCGCTGTTGTTTCAAAGGAGCACGAGCTGGGTCACTCTGCTGCAGTTGCCTCTGCTTTTCCACATCGTCTGAATTCCACGATCTGGAAGGTCGCTATGGCGGGAACGTTCACCGAGCTCGAGCGACGAGAGCAATACGCCGCACTGCGTCCGTACTTGGAGGATGCGCGGCAGGTCGTTTCGGTTGAAATCGATCCGCTGCTGCAATCGGGCGCGAAGCTGCGCGTCGAACCGTTGATCTATACCCTGCTGGTGGACGCCGGCCTGAGCGACGCGCATTCTGTAACAGGGCTGGCCGACCAGGCTTCGGCGCGACCAACTGTTCGCAAACTGTTTGACGTGCGAGCGCTCCCAGAGGCGCCGCGCTGCAAACATCAGCTCGAGCTTTCGCCGGGAAATGATCCGGGCGGACGGACCCGGTCCTTTTCTCGGCGGATTGTTGGCGAAGTCCCCAATCGAGCTGCGTAAAGTTGATGCGCAGTCCGCCGCGGCGATATTGCGGCCTCAGGTCAAACCCTAATGGCTGGCCGCCGGGGTACTCCCTAACCTGGAGTTGCAAATGCCGGTTGCGGAGCAGCTGACGACGGGGCGCAGATCCGGAACGCTCCAAAGGACCGAATTCCTACCACGATGTTAGGTTCCGGTTTGACCCCCGGCGCGCGGCGGTTTGGAGGCCGTTGTGTCGCTACATCCAGCCGTGGGTGCAAGCCGACCGCCCGCTGCTCGAGTTAGGCGCGGGATACGGCGAATTCACGAGATTCATCGAGTGCCGCGGCAAGCACGCGCTGGATATGAACCCCGATCTGGCCGTGCTGGGCCCGTTTCGGCGATCATCCAGTCGCTTTGGAAGACCTGCCCATCGAGGACGGCGCCCTGGGCACAGTCTTCGCATCGAACTTTTTTGAGCACTTCACGCTCAGCCAAGGCGAAGCGATCCTGAGGGAGGTGAGGCGATCGCTTTCGCCCGGCGGCAGGCTGATTTGCGTGCAACCGAACTTCCGGCTCGAGCCGCGGCGATACTTCGACGACTACACCCACAAACAGATCTACTCCGACGTGAGCTTCCACGATTTGCTCGAGGCGAACGGCTTTCGATTCGTGCGGTGCGAGCCGCGCTTTACGCCGTTCACGATGAAATCGCGGCTGCCGACCTTTCCCTGGTTGGTCTCGCCTCTACCTGCGCCTGCCTTATCGGCCCATGGCCGGGCAGTTCTTCATCGTGGCTGAAAAGCGCTAAGGGCTAGACGGATGTGGCGCGGACAAAAAGTTTCGGTCATCTTCCCGACTTATAACGAGAAAGACTCGATACGGAGGGCGATTCTCGACATCTTCGAAGTGGGTATGGCGGACGAGGTGATCGTCGTCAACAACAACGCCGCGCCCGGGACGTCCGAGGAAGTGGACGGGACCGGCGCGCGTGAGATCTTCGAGAGCCGGCAGGGCTACGGTAATGCGCTGTTGTGCGGCATCGATCATTGCGACGCGGAATTGATCGTGATGTGCGAGCCGGACGGCACGTTCAGCGCTCACGACATCACCAAGCTGCTGGCCAATTCCGAGACAGCCGGTCATTTTCGGCAGCCCACGGGCCCGGAGTTCATCTGGGCGGGGGCCAACATGGGTTGGTTTTTGCGGTGGGGCAATTGGGCCGTCGCAAAGATGACCGTGGCGCTGTGCGGAACATCGACCTCACGAAGCGGATGACTACGGTCTGGCGAGAGGCCTGATTTGATTCCCTGCAGGTCCTCGGACGGATCTCTATCCTCAAATATGCCCGAAGTCAACAGCTACCGCTACATTTGTCGAAACGCTCTGTACTATAGGACGGGTCATTTCAAAGTGCTGCCGGACAAGATCTGGAAACTGTGAGACGACTTCTTCACGAGACCCTTAATGGCTTCGTCGCGGATCGATCCGCGGCCGAAAGCAGCGTGCAAACGACGGGAATCGCGTGCGCCGAACGAACACGAATTCCGGCCTATAGCCGCTTGTCTTGCTAGGACAAAAACTTTGCCCGAGGGAAAAGTTTGTTCCGGCGCGGGCAAAGCTGCGTGAGATCGGCTTCGAGACAGCAATCAGCCGAGAATCTTCACGATCTCCTCTTGGAAACGTGACATGTCGTGCTCGGTTCCGACGGTGACGCGGACCCAGTTTCGCCAGGAAGGCCAGGTGCGCCCGATGAAGACGCCTTGCTTGGCCATCAGGTCGTGCACTTCACGGCCCGGGCGGCCTACTTCGAGCATGAACTTGTTGCTCACCGACGGCACGAACGTGTAGCCGCGCTTGTCGAGGAAGGCAAGCGTTTCCTCTCGGATCGTTTTGTTGATCTTGCGGCGCTCGGCGGCCAGTCCCTTCTTGTTGAGGCTGGCGGTCGCCGCGGCCAGACCAGTGATGGGCAGCATGCCCGATCCCCAGGGCCGCAGCTTCTCCAGCAGGTCGGGTCGGCCCATGGCCATGCCGGCGCGCAAGCCCGTCGCGCCTCAGTTTGAAGGCGAAAAACCCGTCGCCCGCGTCGCGCCCGGGAAGCCGTTCCAGCGTTTCGGCGACGGCCCAGCCGCCGCGGCGGCGAGAGCACGGCGTCGACGACATGGCGATTCTCCTCGGGCTCGAGAGAGCAGGTGGAGTACACCACGACGGCGTCAGGCGCGGCGCCGCCGAGCGCGCTATCGAGGATGGCGATCTGGCGGGCTTGCAGATCGGACAGGTCTTCGGGGCGCAGGCGCCAACGGATCTCCGGATTGCGAGCGAGCGTTCCGGTTCCTGAGCAAGGCGCGTCGATCAGGATGCGGTCGAAGTTCTTGCGAAACGGCGGCGGCTGAGCCGCGTCGAATTGGATCATGTCGACCGTCTGAGCAGCGATCGCGCGCATCGTCTCGAGGCGGTGCAGGCGAATATCGCCCGCAACGATTCCCTTCGAGCCGCCCAGAACCTCTGCCGCCTGCTGCGTCTTGCCGCCCGGCGCGGCGCAGACGTCGAGAAGCGAGCAGCCGGGCTGCAAATCGAGCAAAGGGACAATGAGCTGCGAGCCGAGGTCCTGAATGTGGACGCGCCCTTCCCGCCAACACGAAGTTTGCTCGACGCGCCCCGAGACCAGCCGCCTTGCCGACGGAATTTCCGTGGGCTCGGTCACGACTCCCTCGGCTTCGAGAGCGGCGATAGTGTGCTCAATCGGATGCCCAACGTTGAGCCGTAGGTAGGTCGCGGGGCGTTCGAGGCCGGCTGCTGCGATCCGCCCAGCAATCTCGTCGCCGTAAGTGCGGCGCCAGCGCCCGAGCATCCAAGCGGGGTACGAGAGTTCGAGCTCGTGTTCCGCCGCCGGCCGCGGCGGCAGCTTTCGCAAAACGGCGTTGACGAATCCCGCCGCCGAGCGCTTGCGGCTGCGCTTGACTAGCTCGACGCTCTCGGACACCGCCGCGCGGTCGGGAATACGGTCGAGAAACCGCATCTGATATGCCGCGATGCGGAGAGCGACGCGCACCTCGGCGTCCAGGCGATGCGCGGGTCTGCCTGCGGCGGCTTCGAGCAGATGGTCGAGAGCGCCCTGGCGCCGCAGCGCGCCGAGCACGATCTCCGACGCCAAACCGCGGTCGCGCTCGTCCAGGCGTTCGAGGGCGCGGCCGTGCAACAGCTCGTCGCTGAAGCCTCGGGATTGTTCGACACGCAGCAGAACGTCGAACGCGGCGCGGCGTGCCGGCGAGATCGCCATCCCGATACCGTAGCAGCGGGGGGACGTACACTAGACAGTCTGTCCCCGGCGGACGCGAGTCGTGTTGAACAAGGTCCTGATCGCAAACCGCGGCGAGATCGCCGTCCGCATCATCCGTACGTGCCGCGCAATGGGAATTGCGACCGTGGCGGTGTTCTCCGACGCAGACCGGCGATCGCTCCATGTGCGGCTGGCCGACGAGGCGATTCGCTTGGGGCCGGCGCCGGCGTCCGAGAGCTATCTAAAAGTCGAGGCCATTCTGGCGGCCGCCCGTGCGACCGGCGCCGACTCCGTCCATCCCGGCTACGGCTTCTTGAGCGAAAACGCCGCATTCGCGCAGACGTGCGCCGACGCCGGGCTAGTGTTCATCGGGCCGTCTCCGGCTTCGATCGCGGCGATGGGCTCCAAGACGGCCGCGCGCAGCAAGATGCAGCTTGCGGGCGTACCGGTGACGCCCGGGACCAGCGAGCCGCTCGCCGGCGCCGACGAGGCGCTGGCCGTCGCTTCGGAAGTCGGCTACCCCGTGATGCTCAAAGCGGCGGCGGGCGGCGGCGGCAAGGGGATGCGCTTGGTCGAGAGCGCCAAGGGACTGCCGGCGGCGCTCGATCTGGCCCAAAGCGAGGCGCAGGCGGCCTTCGGCGACTCGAGCGTCTATCTCGAAAAGGCGATTCCCCGGCCGCGTCACATCGAGGTGCAGGTGCTGGCCGACGCCCACGGCAACGTCGTGCATCTGGGAGAGCGCGAATGCTCCCTGCAGCGGCGCCATCAGAAGGTGGTGGAAGAAACGCCCTCGCCGTTGTTCGCCTCGCGCCCCGAGATACGCGAGGCGCTGTTCGACGCGGCGGTGCAGGCGGCGCGGGCCGCGAACTACGTGAACGCGGGAACGGTCGAGTTCCTGGCTGACCAGGAGGGGAACTTCTACTTCCTCGAGATGAATACGCGCTTGCAGGTGGAGCATGCCGTCACCGAGCTGGTCACGGGCATCGACATGGTCCGCGAGCAGATCCGCATTGCCGCCGGCGAGCCCTTGGGGTATTCGCAGAATGAGATCCGCTTCTCCGGTTCGGCCGTCGAGTGCCGCGTGTATGCGGAAGACCCCGACAACGGATTCTTGCCCGCGCCCGCGAAGATCGTTTCGCTGCGCGAGCCCTCCGGCCCGGGTGTGCGGATCGACTCGGCGGCGTTTCCCGGTTGGGAGATCCCGCTCGACTATGATCCGCTGATCGCCAAGCTCTGCGCCTGGGGACCGACTCGCGATCTTGCGCTCGATCGCCTGCGCGGCGCGCTTTACGAGTACCGCATCGTGGGGCCGCGCACGACGCTGCCTTTCTTCCGCCGCGTGATCGAAGATCCCGCATTTCGGCGCGGCGAGCTCGATACCGGATTCATCGCGCGGTTCCTAGCAAGCGAGCGACCTGAGGCCGAAGATGACCCGCGGGCGTCGGCGGCCGTCGTAGCGGCGCTGGCGGAAGCCGCTCCCCGAAACGGCGCTCAGCCCGCCGCGGCCGCTCCGGAAAAGTCGAATTGGCGGCTCGCCGCCCGCAAACAGAGTCTGCGATGAAGGCGATCGTCGTCATATCCGGCGTCGAGACGGCGGTCGAGATCACCTCGAACGGCGCCGCGGGCCGCGACGTGTTGATCGACGGCGTCGCGTCCCACGCCGAGCTCATCGAGTGCGAGCCGGGCGTCTATTCCGTGCTGATCGAGGGCGGCAGCTTCGAGGTGGCGCTGGAGGGCGACCACGCCGTATGGGTCGGCCCGCACCGCAGGGAGCTCGAGCTCCGCGACCCACGTCGCTGGACGCGGGGAGGCGGCGCCGACTCGGCCGACGGTCCGCAGACGCTCAAGGCGGCCATGCCGGGCAAAGTCGTGCGGACGCTGGTCGGCGCGGGGGACACGGTCGAAACAGGCCAAGCTCTTTTGGTTGTCGAGGCCATGAAGATGCAAAATGAAGTCAAATCGCCGAAGGCGGGCGTGGTCCGCAGCCTCCACGTGAGCCAAGGCGATTCGGTGGCCGCGGGCCAGTCTCTCGCCGTGGTGGAGTAATAATTCGATTCGATGCCTGTTGATCCCTCTTGCCCCGTTTGCCAGGGTACCGGATGGCGCGAGACCGAGCGCGACGGCTTGACCGCCGTCGAGCGCTGCGGCTGCAGCCAAACGACGCCCGTCGCGGCACGGCTCGTCGATGCCGGTGTGCCGGAGCGTTTTCGCCTGGCGAGCTTCGACAACTTCCGCTGCAAGCTACCGGGCGATCCCAACGATTTCGACGTTTTGACCACGGCGGCGGGAGCGGTGCGTAACTTCGCCAACGAATATCCGGTGGGGACATCGCGCGGCGTGCTGCTGCAAGGTCCTCCGGGAGTCGGCAAGACGCATCTGGCCGTGTCGGCTCTGCGGCGTCTGTCCGAGCGCGGCTTTCAAACCGTGTTCTTCGACTACCAGGCGCTGTTGCAACGCATCAAAGACAGCTACAACAAATCCTCCCGTTCCGTGGACCGTAACGCGTACCGGCGCGCGCTCGAAGCCGAGATCCTGCTGCTCGACGACCTGGGCGCCCACCGCGCGACCGACTGGGTTTTCGACACGGTGACGGCGATCATCAATCACCGCTACAACGAAGACAAGCCCGTGATCGTCACCACGAACTTGCCGGTGCGCGAGCGCGGCGACATCGTCAGACGGCGCGAGCCGACGGGCGAGTATCGCATCGACGACAGCCTCGGCGATCGGATCGGAGACCGGGCCGTTTCACGCTTGTTCGAGATGTGCCGCGAGGTGCGGATTTCGATCAACCAGGACTACCGTTTGCGCAAGCACGCGGCGGGTTAGGGCCTCACAAGATACGCTTGCCGAAGGCCGACGCCGCCAGGCCGACCGCCAACTCCGCCGTCGAGTTGCGAACGTCCAGGATCGGGTTCACTTCGACGATATCCAAAGACCGCATGCCGCCCGAGTCGGAGATGATCTCCATCGCCAGGTGCGCTTCGCGGTAGGTGACGCCGCCGGGCGAGGGCGTGCCGACGCCCGGCGCTTCGAGCGGATCGAGAAAGTCCATGTCGAGGCTCACATGGAATCCAGCGGTTCCGCCCGACGCGAGCTCGACCGCCTGGCTCATGACCCGCGTCATGCCTTGCTCGTCGATGTCGCGCATGGTGAAGACCTGCAGACCGAGCTCGCGCAGGTGTCGCCGCTCGCCGGCGTCCACTTCGCGGATCCCGACCAGGACGCAATTTTCGGCGGCCATCAGCGGCGGATTCTCGACCACGTGCGCCAGCGCTCCTTGACCCAGGCCCATGGCGAACGCTAGCGGCATGCCGTGGACGTTGCCGCTTGGGGTGGTTTCGGGCGTGTTGATGTCGCAGTGCGCGTCGAGCCAGATCAAGCCGAGCCGTTCTCCCCGTGAGCGGAAGAAGCGCGACGCGCCGGAGAGCGTGCCGACGGCGATCGAATGGTCGCCGCCCAATGTGACGGGCAGGGCCCCGAGCTCGAGAATCGCTGATAACCGGTTCGCGGTGCGCCCGCAGACCTTCGCGATTTCCGTCATGTAGCGCGCCTGCCGATTGCCCATCGCGCGCGTCTCGATCATGCCGGCCGCGATATCGCCGATGTCGTCCACCTTATAGCCGAGAGCTTCGAGCTGTTGCCCCAGCCCGGCCAAGCGAATCGCGGAAGGCCCCATGTCGACGCCGCGCCGGCTCTGGCCGAAATCGAGCCGGACGCCGAGGATTCGGACGGGGGGCGAAGGAACGATCACAGCGATTCGCCGAGCAGCAGGAACAGGCGGTCGAGCGGTTCGAGCACTTTGGGATCGTTCAGCGCCAGCGCGCCTGTGACCTGATCCCGAGTTTGCGCCAAGGTCTGCAACCGGCGCTTCGCATCGGCGTCGGAGACAACCAACAACGCCTTGTCCGTCTCGTCAAAGAGCTGCGTGGAGAGCTCGCGCGCCTTGTCGTATTCGCCCTGTCTCACATGCACGATCACCAGTCCGAGGAGGCTATGGACGTGCGAAACGAGCACGCTTTCCCTTGCCGTCGCAAGCTCGGTGTTCAGTCGTTCTTCGGTCGCCGTGAGCTGCATGCGCGCGTCGCGGAGCTGCAAATAGGTGGGGATGAAGCCGGCGCCGGCTCCCACGATCAACGACGCGAGGACGTATTTGAACATACGCAATCGAATCACACTCACAAGCAGGCTTCATGATGCAGGCGAGAGCCCGCCCAGACAGGCCTCATTGTAAGCCGGATTCGCCGGGCTTCCGGAAATTCTAGTCGCGCTTGAACGTGAAGTCGACGACGACCGGAAGGTGGTCGGAGGAGATATCCGCGTCCGTGTCGGATGCTTCGACAGCAAACCGCCGGCGGGTTCGCTCATCGAGCTTCTCGGTTTCGACGACGAGGGCGCGAACGACCTCGAGGGTGGAGCGGCTATAAACCACGTAGTCCAGGCGACCCGGCGGAAACAGCGCGCCGGGCTGTCGCCATGTGTAGTTCGCGCCGCCGTCGACGCTCAGCGGCTGGGCCACGGCTAGATCGTCTCCACCGAGGTCGAGGGCTCGGCGCAAGTCGTCCAGAGGCTTTCGAGAGGCGACCAGATTGAGATCGCCGCCGATCACGACGCCGCGGAAGTGTTCCCCGCGCAGCAGCAGCCGCGCCCGAGCGTTGATGGCGTCGGCTTCCGCTTGGCGGATGCGGTCCTCGCGGCCGCCCGCCCGGCCGCAGCAGGTGAGGTCGGCCACGATCGCCAACAGGTGCTCGTCGTCCGCCTTGGTGTCGGCCGCGGTCGCGCTGACGCCGCCGTCGATCAGCCTCCGCACGCGGGTCTCCTCTTGCGCGCCGAGATCGCCTTCGAGCGCCGCTTCTCGCCCCGCCGCCGGATATTCGATCAGTCCAAAGCCGTCTACCGCGTCGGTGTCCTTGCGGCCCGCGACGATGCTGCGCTGCATTTGGCCGCTTGTGCCGAGCACCAAATCCCACTTGTCGTGTTCCGCCAGCCGCTTGAATAGTTCGTCGAGCTCGTGCTCGGAGGCGTTAACGGCCACCTCGCTCAGCAAAATGATGTCGGGGTCGAGGGCGCGAAGCACGCGCACGAAGCCGTCAGGCCGCTGCCTCAGGCGCAGTTTGTAGACGTTCCAGAGCACCACGCGAAAGTCCGTGCCGGCGGGGCGTGCGAAGGGGTTCACGACCTCCTCCGGCGAGCCCGCGTCGCCCACATCGACAGTCAGCTTCGCCGCGGAGGCCGGTGGAGCGTCTCCGAACGCGGCCGCCAGCGCGACATGGCCGCCGGACTTCACAGCCGGAGCGCTGAGGCGCAGCTCGAATTGCTTCGAGGCGTAGGTCGGCGCCAGCAGCAGGCCCGCGTCGCCGGCCAAAGCGACGTCGGCGCCGGGTCCGGCGGGCGAATGTCGCACCGCGGCGCCGATGCCCGCCGATGCGGGAATTTCGAGCACGGCGTCAACGCCTTCCAGGCCCAGCTCCGGCCAACCGGTCTGCGTCGAGCCGTCGGCGTCGATCGCGATTCTCAGCGGCGCGTCAAGCCGGTCGAGGTTCCGCACGCGGTCCAGGTCGAAGTACAGGTACAGCGCACCTGGCAGCGCGGCGGCTTTCATCGCCCCGACGCCGGCGACTTTTTGCGAGGGCCCGACTCCGTCCCAGTCCTCGAACCGCCCGTCCATGACGAAACGCGGGCTGTCGGCGGCCGCAACGGGCGCCGGCGAAAAAGCCATGAGCAAGCCCACGAGGACGAACAAGAAAGGCATGAGCGGGCCTCAGCGCAGGTTAGCAAGAGGCCCGCCCGGCGGGAGCGACGTCGACACGAGCTACTGGGCGAATCGCAGACCGTCGACGCCGACCTGAATGCCCGCGCCGGTCGTCTCCCATTCGAGCTCGATCGAGGTCACCGAGCCGATGCTGAAGAAGCCTCCCGTCGAGGTGATCCAATCGGAATCGCCGTCGAGCGGGACGCGCAAGAAGACGAAGACGTCGTTGTCGTCGTCCGGGATTGCGACGATCGGTCGAATCTCGCGCGTTCCGGCGCTCGAAACGAGCCGCACGAGAGGAGAACCGAGCTTCAGCTCGCCCGAGCCGACCAAGCCACGCACCCAAAACTCGAGGTAGGCCACGCCCGACAGGTCCCAGTTGACGCGCACGGTGCTGGCCGAGCGCGGATAGATCATGCGAAGTTTGGTTCCTTCGTTGGTGAAGCCCAGGATGTAGTTCGATCCGACCTTGACGCCGCTGGTGACTTGTCGGCCGCCGACGCCTTTGCGTTGGGTCCCGTCAAAGGCCTCGAAGTCCCATGCATTGAGATTGCTTTCGGTGAGCTCGGTTGTCGGCGGCGGTCCGCCGACCGCCTGGCAACTGAGCGCCGGGTCGATCGTCAGGGTGACGGTGTCGAGGGTGTTGTCAGCCGTCAGCGGCAGACCGTCGGAGACGTTCTGCAAGTAATACACGACTCCGTCCGTCACGCCGCTCACCGTGAAGCTGCCGCTCGAGCCGCCGCTGGTCACCTCCGTTCCCGAGGGGCCGCCCTGGCGGATCGAAACCTCGCGTGACCCCGCTCGTCGTCCACGAAAGAGTCGTCGACGCATTCGGCGGGCACGTCAGGATCGGGTTGGGGTTGGCGGTCAGCGAACCCGAAGTCCCGGACAGCTCGACGGCGATGACGTTGGACGTCGCGGCGGTTCCGCCGGTGACGAACCGCGCCGTCACGCCGATGAAGTACTGACCGGCTGTAAGCCCGGCCGGCAAGACCAAATCTTGACGCTGCACGCGCGCTTCCCGCGTGACGAGCGCCGTGCTCTTTTCCACCAGCGAGTCGGCCGGGGTGATCGTCGAGTCGGCGGAAATGTAAACCGAGTATTCGACTTCGGCCGGATCGCCCGGATTGCTCAGCGTGAAGTCGACGTCGATCGGTCCCTGCAAGCCCGCACTGGCCGGGCTGACGGCGTTGAGCGTCACGCCGACGCCCGTTGGCGTCGGACTGAGCACGGTCACGCGGCGCGCGCCCGAGGCGTCGTTGACCGGATTCTTGTCGGCGGGCGAAACGATCGCGACGCCGACCCAGTAGAACCCGGGTTCGAGGTCGTCGGGCACGGTAAACGATTGCGCGAACGAGTCGCTGTCGCTTTCGAGGCCGTCGACGCCGGAGCTCACGGCGCGGTCGACGCCGGGCTGAATCGTCGCGTCCTCGGACACGAAGACTTGGACGCCGACATTGCCGCGGAATCCCGTCGTGGTCGACAGGCTGTAAGCCACGTCCACCTGATCTCCGGCGCGCGCCGTCGACGGCTGCACGCTCAGGATCGCGGCGGACACGTCGTCGTCTTCCCGCGGCGGCGGCTGCATGGCCGGCAATGGCGCGGGCGGACTCGTTGCGGCGCCGAACGCGATGAGCAGGTCGAGGCTCGCGCCGAACGGCAGCGGGTCCGGCGCGACCACGTTGATTTGGCCCAAGCCGACCGAGCCCGGCGTGATCCCGGAGAACAGCAGTTGTTTGACGGGCGCGCCGCCTAGCGTGACGGTCGGCAACAGCCGGGTTGTGACGAGCGGACTCGACCCCGCCGGCTGACCCGTCGAAGCGCCGTTGAGAAGACCGCCCAAGCCATTCAAGTAAATAATGAAGGGTTCGCCTGCTTTGATTGGATTTGCTTGGGTTATGAGCTGGTTATCGGCGTGAACGGCGATCGTTCGCAATCCCGAGCCGTCGTTGTAGCGGTAGACCGCCGGAGCGTATTCGGCCGCGTCGACCATGGCCGGCGCGCTGGCCTGGCCGTTGTGATACACGACGACCGTGTATTGCCCCGAGGTCGGCAGGCCGGTCGGGACTTGGAAGTTGATCTGACCGCCGTCCGCGTAGAACAACGCCGCCTCGACGCCGTTGACGGTCACGCGGACGCCGCCAAGCTCGGTTGGCAAGGGCACGCTCTCGGCGTACGCGGGCTGGTCCGCGAACTTCGAGCCGAACACGGTTCCGATCGCTCCGGGCGTCAGAACAGCCTGGTAGCGCGCGGCTTCGACTACGCCGCCGGACGCTATTTCCGGCGCCGGCCCGACGACCGTCTGACCGGCTTGTCGCACCGTGTAGGGAACGCCGGCGACGCTGATGACGCCGACTCGTTCGGAGGATGAGGGGTTTGCGTCCAATTGGAACCGCACCGTCACGGCGCCCGCTCCCGAAGCGCCGCTGACGAGGTGAATCCACTCCGCGCCGCTCTGCACGCTCGCCGTCCATTCGCAGCTCGACGAGGTGAACAGGTCGACCGAGCCGGATCCGCCGCCGCCGCCGAAATTCCCGCTCGTCGCGCTCAGCCCGTATACGCAGTTCGGCGTCACGGCCCCAGCCTGGCGCAGGGTGTAGGTGATGCCGGCGATCTGGACGAAGCCCTCGCGAGACGAGCGCGAGGTGTTTTCGGTCGCTTCGAGCGACACGCTGTCGCCGCCGAGCCGCGTCTGGGCGCCGTTGACTCGGATCCAATCCGAGCCCGGATTGACGAAGATGCCCCACTGGCAATCCGACGGCGCCGTCGTAACGCCGACCGAGCCCAAGAAGGGACCGTTACCGATGTCCCGCTGCGTCTCGCTCAACTGGAAGTCGCACGGCTGGCCTTGTTGGATGATCGTGATCTCGCGCTCTTGGTTGACGAAGATGCGGCCTTCCCGGCGTTGCCGCGAAGCGTTGGCGAGCACGTTGTAGTCGACGGTGCCGTCGCCGCGGCCCACCGCGACGCCTTGCGGAATCTCGATCCACGGGCTCTCGGTCGCCGCGCTGACGGTCCAGGCGCAGTCGTTGTCGTCGGCGTCGACCTGCAGCGTGCGGCTCTCGCCGAACGCGTCGACGTCGGCTTCGTTCGGTGTGGCGTCCACATTGCAGCCGGCGCGGGCGCGCTGCCGGATGCGAACTTCCTGGAAGTTGACCGTGCCCGTATCGACGTAGACCCAGCCGGAGCGCTCCGCGGGCCCGCTGTGCGGGCTGACGCGGATCGTCGCCGAGCCGTTGCCCGCCCCGGAGGTCGAGCCCACGATCGAGAGCATCGCTTGGTTGTCGCGGAGCAGCGTCCAGTTGCAGTCGCTGTCGGTCTCGATGCTCAGTTGCACGTCTTCGCCGTCGGCGTCGACGAGCGACTTACTGACCGAGGCGCTGATATTGGCGCAGCGCTGCGTAACCGGACTGTTCGAGAACAGCACATTCGACAGCGCAAAGTTATCGTCCGGCGTGGCCTTGCCTTTCTGTACGACGGTGAACGCTTGACCGCTGATGTTGAGCGACCCGGTGCGGAATTCGTCCGCCCCGTTTTGAGTGACCGCATAGACCACCTCGCCCTGGCCCGCACCCGACGGGCTCGACGTGATGTTGATCCACGGGTCGTTGGAGGAGGCGCTCCAGGCGCAGTTCTCGCCTGTCGCGATCACTTTGACGCGCCCTTCGCCGCCGCCCTGGGGCCGCACGCCGCCGACGCCCGACAGCGAGATGTCGCAAGCCGTGCCGAGCTGCGAGACGCGGAACGTTTCGCCGCCGATCGAGATGTCGGCGGTGCGCGCGCTCGACGTCGGATTGGCGGCGGCCTGGAGCTCGATCGCCCCATCCCCGACGCCCCCGCTCACGGACGCGAAGCTCAGCCAGTCGGCGGCGACCGAGGGGCTCCACGCGCATTCCGGGACCTGAAGCGGTGACAAAGACGGAGCGTTTGCCGCCGCCTTCGAGAATCGTGGCGTTGCTGGGCGATACCAGAAAGCCGCAGCCTGAGCCGAACTGCGTGATGCGGACGAGCCGGCCGGCGACCAGAATCGCCCCGCGGCGCACGCCCGCCCCGGGGTTCGGCGCCACTTCAAAGGCGATCGACCCGGAGCCGCTGCCGCCCGTCGATCCGTTGATGGTGATGAAGGCCGCATCGGACGAGGCGCCCCACTTGCACTCGGAGTCCGAGACATCGACCTTGATCGAGTCGGCAGCTCCCGCGGCGCCGATGACGCGGCTCGATTGACTCAACGAGAAGCGGCAGTTGCTCGCGCTGAACTTCGCCACGAAGGCGTCGCCGCCGCCTTGCTGCACGACTTGCGCCGCGCCGACCGTCGTCGGGAAGTTGTTCGACTCGGTCGCTCCCGCGACATACACTCCGCCCGAGCCGTCGAGCTTGACGTTGTAGCCCTCGTCGGTCGCCGTTCCGCCAAGGTAGGTCGACTCGAGCAGCTCGGAGCCGCTCGCCGAGACGCGTGACAAGAATGCGTCCTGCGTGCCGCCGCCGAAGAAGGATTGGTGGGCGTTCGGACGAGTCGGAAAGTTCGACGACTCGGTGCGTCCGGTCACGTAGAAGGTCTTGTCCCCGCCGAGCGCTCCGCCGTAGGCGACGTCGCCTTTCGAGCCTCCCAAATAAGTGGCGTAGAGCGGCGCGCCCATGGCGGACAGCTTGACGGCCGTGGCGTCCCACTCGCCGCCGCCGTAGCTCGCCTGAATGGGCTTGCGAACCGGAAAGTTCGTCGAATTCGTAAAGCCGGCCAGGTAGATCTCGCCGTTCGTGTCGACCGAGACGCGGAAGAACTCTTCGATGCCCGAGCCGCCCATGCGCAAGCTGAAGCGCGGCGCGCCGGTCGGGTCGAGCGAGAAGAAGATCGCATCGCTCGGCGAACCGATGATGCCTTCGACGCGCGTGCTGGGAAAGTCGCGAGACGAGCCTCCGGCGACGTAGACGTTCGACGCCGCGTCGACCGCGATGTCGCTGCCGCCTTCGATGCCCGGGCCGCCGATGACCTGGGAATAGAGGCGCGAGCCGGTCGGGCTGATCTTCACGACAAAAGCGTCGCGTCCGCCGCGCGGTGCGTCCGGCGCGTTGACGAGGAAGTCGCTCGAGCGGGTTTCCCCCGTCACATAGGCCGTGCCGTCCGGAGCGGAAGCCACGCCGAAGCCGTTCTCCAGATCCGTGCCGCCGATGTAGGTGGCGTAGATCAGGCCGCCGGTTTCGTTGAGGCGCACGGCGAAGGCGTCGCGGTCGCCGCCGAACACGTTCTGAAAGGCGTTTTGCCGCGGCAGGTTCGTGGAGTCGGTCGTGCCCGAGAAAACAGCGCGGCCTTGCGCGTCGACTTCGATATCCCAGCCGGTGTCGTTGCCCGAGCCGCCGTAGTAAACCGAGTAGAGGCGTTGCGTGCCGGCCGGATTGAGCTTGACGACGAACGCGTCTGTCGTGCCCCGCAGGCTGCCGGGAACGCTGACCGGGAACAGCCGCGAAGACGTTTGCCCGGTGATGTAGGCCGCGCCTTGCGCATCGACCGCGAGCGAGAAGGCGACGTCGCGCGAGCCGCCGCCGACGAGCGTCGAATAGATCAGCACGGGGTCGATGATCAGCTCGCGCGTGCGGTCGTACCCGCCGGTTTCGAAGGCGAAGGCGCCGTCGGCCGCTTCGACATAGCGTCCGTCGACCGGCTGCCGCACATCGTCGACGCGTTGATAGAACACCGGCGGCTCTTGGCGGAGCTTGCCCGCGGACGTATCGAGCACCAGCGCTCCATCCGCGGAGATGCTCGGCCGGTTGGCTTGCGCAGTCTCATCTGAAACCGCAAGCCGAATCGCGGCCGGATCCGCTCCGGGCGCGACGACGAAGTCATATTCGAGCTTCTCTTGGTTGGCATAGAAAATCAGATCGACGCCAGGCCAGAGGCCGCTGTATTTCACCGACTCGTAGTTCGGCACGCCTTCCACCCAGGACTTGGGATCGTCGCCGCGATAGTAGTTCGACTTGCCGGCCAGCAGGCCTTCGCCCGAGACCTTGGCCGCGCGACGCGCCGGGAAATCGGATCGAGATGTCCGCATCCGCATTGGCGAGCCTGACGACGGCGCGGTCCGACTCGAGCAGCAATGCATAGCCGGCGCCGCGCAGCAGATAAAGCGCGTCGGAGGGCGCTTGCCCGCGGTTTGGCTCGAACGCGGCGGGCAGGTCGCCGTAAGAGCCGGCCGCCGGCGCCCCACCGGCGAAACCGGCGTCCTCGACCGCCGCAGCGTCGCTCGCCGGCGGCAGCTCGGCGAAGCGCGGTCCGACATGGTCGGCGGCGACGAGGCTCATTGCCGTCATTCCAGCGAGGAACAGGCGAACGAATGGATGCAAGGTCATGGTTCCTCCGAGGAAAGTTGGGCGAACGACGGGACCGGACGTGACGATTCAACCAGCGTAACGCCCTTTCAATCGGCTGCTAGTGGATCTGGAAGAAGATCGCGGCGGCGGCGCGATAGATGTTGTCGTAGTCCCCGTTGGTCGGGCGATAAGCCTTGAACTCGAAGCGCAAGCCGACCGCTTCGTTGATGTAGTAGCGTAGCCCCGCGCCGAAGTTGACGGCAAGCTCGGTGCTCGAAGGTTGCCCGACGCTTTGGCGGTCGATGACCGACCCGTCAGCCCCGATCAAGGTGACCGTCGAGTCGACGTTGAAGCGCAAGCCGCCGATGCCGATCACGGCGTAGGGCACGATCGGCGATTCGGCGATAGGCGCGCGCAAGTGCAGGCCGGCGTCGAAGGCGAACGCATCGGCTGAAAATTCGGACCGGCGGACGGCGCCGCTTTGCAGCGTGGTTTCCTCGGTGCGGTCGAGTCCGGGCAGGTAGGAGGCTTCAAAGTACGGGAACAGGTTCTTCGTGGCTGCCCAGCCGACGTTTCCGCCGCCCATGACACGGGTCTTGTCGAAGCCCCAACTGACGCCGCCCATCGCGGCGACTTCGACGTTATTGCGCCGTACGCTCGGAGCGTCCTGCGCAGAGAGTTGGGGAGCGGCGAAGGTCGCAGCGGCGAGCAGGGTCGCAAGCAGCGCCAGGGAAGGAATGTTGAGTTTCATTGTCGGACGAGTCTCCTCTTAGGTCTTCGTATTAGGAAAGCGACAGGCGGTGCGCGAGTCCTTCGGATTTGAAGCGATTGATCGGCGAAGTCCGTCTATTGCGGAATTTGCGGCGCGACGCAGCGAAAGCCCGTGATATTGCCGACTGAATCGGATTTATTGCGGGCGGAAACCCGCATGTGCTTCTCGCGGCTGTACCAAGAGCCGCCCCGGATCACATGCTCCTTGCCTTGCGCCGGGCCTGGGGGGTCGACCGCATCTCCGGACCGATACGCATCTTCGGCGTACCAATCGGCCGCCCACTCCCAAACATTGCCGGCCAGGTCGAACAAACCGTACGGGTTGGGGTCGAAGCTCTGGACGGGCGAAGTGAAATCGTAAATGTCGTTGCCTTCCTTGCCCATGAAGTTGGCGCGATTGCGGTCGATGCCGCCCGGCCACGGATAGACGGCGCCTGCGACGCCGCCGCGCGCCGCGTACTCCCATTCCGCTTCGGTCGGCAGCCGGCCGCCCGCCCAGCGGCAGAAGTCCTGAGCTTGCTCCCACGTCACGCGCGTGATGGGGTGGTCGGTGTAGCGCCACTTCGGGTTCGCATCGGTGGGCTTGGGCAGCTCGATCTTCTTTTCGCGTGCATACCGGCGGTAAGCCTGCACGGTCGTCTCGGTGCGGCCCATCCAAAATCCCCGCGAGATCGTGACCGTGTGCGCGGGCTTCTCGTCGTCGATGCACTCGTCATCGCCCGCGACGCAGCCCATGCGAAAGTCGCCGCCCGGGATGAAGGCGTACTCTTGACGATCGATCGGGTTCAGCGCGATGGCGCCCGGTTGCAGCACCACGCCCGAGCCTCCCGTTGATTCCTCGCCGGCGGGCCGCATCAATTCATCAAGCCGCACTCGGGCCAATTCCGCCATGGCGCCGTCGGGGTGCTTCGCCAAGAAGGCCTGCAGCGCTTGCGGGTCGTCCGACGCTGCGACCTGTTCCCATTCGAGACGCTCGATCAGCGCTTCGGCCGAAGCGGCGTAGGGGCTGTCGGGTTGGCGGTCGCGAAATTCGGCGAGCTTGGCCAGGTCGCCGCTCCGGCTCACTTCGCGCCAGTCGAGGCGTACGAGGGCGTCCTTGGCGCGCGGCGCGAAGACGCCTTGCGGGAACTCGTCGAGATACGAGCGATAGCCGTCGCCGCTGTTTTGGGCGACGGCTTGGTTCCAAATGAGCTGCTCGAGCGCTACGCGGGCCGGGGCGGCGAAGCGCCCTCCGGGATGCAATTCAAGGTAGCGGCGGTAGTCGTCGGGGTCCTTTGAACCTTCGATCGTCCGCCATAGAGCTTGGTCGGCGAACTGCCCCTGAGGGAAGCGCGCGAGGTACTCGGCGAAGGAGTATTTTTCAGGAGCGAAGTCGCCGCCGGCGGTGCGGGGCAGGGGAACGCCCTCGGCGCTCTCCGAAAATTCCGCCAGCCGAAAGAAGGCCTGGTCGGCGAACCTGCCTTGCGGGAAGGCGTCGAGATAGCTCGAGTAGGCGCCGGCGGAGTTGCTGTCCTGGGCGTCGATCCAGAGGTCGTTCTCGCTCAGCGGCGGCGCTCCGACTCCCTCGACTTTGGCCAACACCAAATCGTCCGCGCGGTAGCCGTTGATCTCCGCGAAGGGGCGCTGCTGGTAGCTGGGGCCCAAGTCGATCGTCACGCGCTCGGGGACGTTCGTCTGGATGTAGCTCACCAGGCTCGCCAGCGTCACCTCGCCGCGATTGTTCGCCGCCGCGCCGCGCAGTCCTTGCACCACGGCGGCGGTGAAGTAGCCGTGTCGTTGGCCCGTCTCGGGGTCCGGATACTCGTAAGCCCTCTCGCCCACCGCGGTCGCAAACAGCGTGGCGAACGCCTCGACTCCGCGGTTGGCGAGATCGAACCGGAAATCGCGAAAGGCGTCCGTCATCAAGTTCGGCGAGTCGGACCGCGACGCGGCGGGGTCGTTGCGGCAGGCGTCCAGCAGCAGCACCACTTGCTTGGCGTTGATGCGCTCGATGCGGTCCTTGATCAGCGTCAGGCCCAGGGCGGTGTCGCGCAGAAATTCCGTGTCTTCGACGATCGAGGCGTCGGCCGGCAGCAGAAAAGCTTGCCCATCATGGGCGATGCCGTGTCCGGCGAACGAGAACAGCAACAAGCCGTCATGGGGAACCTGGCGATTGAGCTGCGCGAGCTGTCGGAGGATGTTGGTGCGCGTCGGCCGCAAATGCGGCGGACGCTGGCTGGTCAGAACGATGACCTGGTCTTCCGGGAAGCCCGCCGAGGCGACCAGCTCATGCGCCAGCGCCTGCGCGTCGTTCGCGGCGCCGCCCAACGAGGTGATCTGCGCGTCGACGTATTTGTCGATGCCGATGATCAGCGCCCAGCGTTTGTCCTGGCTGGGCAGTTGGTCGACGGTTCTGTAGACCAGATCGCGGGGCGTGACTTGCGCCGCCGCTGTCGCGGTGAACGCGGCAAGCGCGAATACGAGCGCCGTCAAGAGAGCGCAGCGACGATGCCGTCTATTCGTGGGACCTGTACACGTGGATCGACCCAACTGGACGCGCGCTTCCATACTTGGAGAAGCGACAACGAGCGGCGCACAAGCCTCAGGTTTGCGGCGCGCCTAGGGGTCGGGCGGGCTGGTCGTTGAAGAATCGATGCCGCGCTGCTTGGCGCGGATCTCCGGCTTCTCGCCTTTCGCTCCGGCGCTTTTGCCGCTCTGATCGTCGACTTCGAACGGCGACTTCGTCGTGGGTCTGCTCGCGGCCGTCTGCTTTTGTTCTCGTTTGCGCTCTTTGATGAGCCGTCTGGTCTCGGCGGTCCGGTCGCTGTCGCGTTCTTTGAGCCGTTTGCGAACTTCTTTTTCCCGACGCCGCGCTTCCTTCTGGGCGCGCTTGGCGCGCTTCATCGCTTCCTTTTGAAGGTGTTCGCCGGACTTGCGGGCTTCGCGGGCCGATTGCTGGGCAAGCCCCAGGGGAGCGCTCGCGAGCGCCGCGATCGCCAACAAAACCGCCCACCGAAAGATGCGATCCATGACCTACTGCCAGCATAACGCGGTCGAACGGTTTGGTATTTTGGTGGAATCTCGTGATTTTGCCGTCCGATCCATTCCCAGACAGCTCGGCGCCGCCGATTGACGGCGAGACGCTGGGCATGCGCGACGCACTTGCGGCCGAACGCACGAAGATGGCCAACGAGCGCACGTTCTTAGCCTACGTGCGCACCGCATTGGCCCTGATCCTGACCGGCGCCAGCGCCGCGCATCTGCCGATCTTCCATCCGCAGTTGCCGATTTCGGACGCCGCGTATGTCGCGATCGGCCTGTCCGTGACGTTGTGCGGGTTCGTTGTTCTGGGGATCGGGTACGGTCGCTACCGACGTTTTCAGAAGAACTTCGAAGCGGCGAGCCGCGCCGAGTTGAGCGCTCAATCGTAGCGCTTGCTCTCCAGAAACCGAATCGCTTCCGCCGCCATTGCATCGTCGATGCGGCCCGTTCGCTCGAAGTAGCGGACGAGCTCGGAGGCGCGGTAGAGGCTGTGGACGGGGTACCCTTGGCCCTCGAGGACCTCGTCGCCGCCTTGCTCGCGGTCGACCACGACCAAGATGCGGGCGACTTTCAAGCCTTCCTCGGCGAGTTGCGCGATCGACTTCGTCTTCGTCTTGCCGGAGGCCATGACGTCGTCGATCAACGTGATTTCGCGTGCGGGATCGGCGACTCCCATGTACGCGCTCGCGCCCGAATGGCCGCCGGGGTAGGCCGCCGGCTTCTTGCGCAGTTGGCCGTAGATCAGCGGCGACTCCGTGTTCCTCGAAGCCATCGCCGCGGCCAGCGCCAACGGCGTCGCCGTGTCGGGAATGCCGATCACCTGCTGCGGCGGGCAGGCGGGGCCGGCTAACTCGACGATCTTGCGATGCAGCGCGCCGCCCAGAGACTCGAGCAGCTCGAGGTCGTCGTAGAGCTTGTGACGCAGGTCGATAAAAAGCGGCGTGTGCAGCGCGTATTCCTCGCGCACGCGATCGCCGAACAAGATGAGCCCGCGCTCCCAAAACGCATCGAGCAGAGGATCGGCCGTCGGAGCGGTCGGGGGGCTTGGATCAGGACGCATCGGCGAGCTTTCCCCGCTGGAGAAGGTAGGCGATCATCGCCTCCGGCACGGCGAAGCTCCTCAGCGTAGCACTGCCGGGCCGGCCCAACCGCAGCGCCTTCCCGCCGTCGTGCGCGGCCGCCGGCCAGTCCGGTTCCCGCAGCAGCACCGCGCCGAGACCGACGAGATCGCACCCGCCCTCCAGCGCCTTCAGCGCCTGTTCCGGCGTCTCGATTCCACCCACAGCCATGATCGCCGCGCCCTCTATTGTTTCGGCGAGGCGAGCCGCCACGGGCCTGCGATCGGCGCTTCGAATCGAGCCCTCGCCGTACTGTTTCGCGGCCACGTCAATCACCTCGACTCCCGCCTCGATCAGCAGGCCGCATAGCTCCTGCGTCTGCTCGAACGAGATGCCGTCTTCGCCCGACTCCTCGGGGTCGAGGCGGTACCAGCAGGGTAGATGGGTGGAGCACAGCGCCGTCGCCTCAACCGCGAACCGCGCGCGCTGGGTCACGGCGGACCCGCCCCAGGCCCATGCGCGAATGTTGGTTTTGCGAGAGAACGCCCGCTGCAACAGATAGCCGTGCCCGCCGTGTAATTCGACGGCGCCGAAACCGGCCTTGGCGGCGCGGGCGGCGGCCTCGTCAAACGCCCGCAGCAGGCGCACGATCTCCGTCTCGGAGGCTTGGGCGAGGTCAATGCCGTCGTGGCAGAGTTGCAAGACCGCCGCGGTCGGACGTATCGCCTCGGCGACACGCGTCAACGCCGGCAAGTGAGAGTCGCGATCCGCGCGCCATTGACCGGGAAACGACAGACCGTCGGCCGCCGCGGCGCAGCCCGCTGTGACAACAGCGCCTAGACCGGTGGCTCTGCGGCGATAGTAGGCGACCTCCGCATCGCTCGCCGCGCCTTCGGAATCGGCGGAGAACGTCGGCATCGGCGCCATCACGAGGCGGTTTTCGAGCCGTTGCGCGGAACGCGGCAGCTCGATCGGTGAGAACAGCTTCGCGAATGGCGCCGCCGGGAGCGGCGCCATCAATCCCCGCCTGCGCCTTGCACTTGCTTGGCGCGGCCCTGCCAGTAGCGGTCGCGGATCTCGCGTTTGAGAATCTTGCCGGTGGCGCCCTTGGGAAGGGCGTCGCAAAACTCGATCGAGGCGGGGACCTTGAAACCGGCGAGATGTTCGCGCACGTGAGCGCGCAACTCAGCCTCATCGGCAGCGGCGCCCGGCTTGAGCGTCACGAACGCCTTCGGCGTCTCGCCCCACTTGTCATCCGGCACGCCGATCACGGCGCACTCGTAAATCGAAGGATGTGAGGCCAAGGCTCGTTCGATCTCGAGCGACGAGATGTTCTCGCCGCCCGAGATGATGATGTCTTTCTTGCGGTCGACGATCAGCAAGTAGCGCTGCTCGTCCCAAACGGCCATGTCTCCGGTGTGCAGCCAGCCGTCGGGCTCCAGGGCGGTGCGCGTCGCTTCCGGCTCGTTCCAGTAGCCGTCCATGGCGGCGTCGGCGCGGATGAGAACCTCGCCGATCGACTTCATGTCCCGCGGGACGTCAACGCCGTTGTCGTCCGCTACGCGGACCTCGGCGCCGGGCATCGCCCAGCCAGTCATGGCTTGGCGCTCGAAGCGCTGTTCGTCCGAGATGCCGTCGAAGGTCTCCTTGAGGTGGGCCGAAGTCGACACCGGTCCCGATTCCGTCAAACCATACCCAGCGAAGCAGGGACAGCCGAAGCTGCGCTCGACCGCGGCGACCAACGACGGCGTGGACGCCGCGCCGCCAAGCGTGATTTCTTCCAGACTGCTGAGATCGTAGCGCTCGAGGCCGTCGAAGTGGACCATCGTTGCGGCCATCGTCGGCACCATCGAGAACGACGTCACGCCCTCGTCCTCGATCAACCGGCAGACAAGCTCCGGATCGAACCGTTTCACCATCACATGCCGCGCGCCCATCATGGTTACGGTGTGCGGCCGGCCCCAGCCGTTGGCGTGAAACAGCGGGATCGTGTGCAACTCGACCTTGCGGTCGGCCGGCAGGGCGTCGCCTAATCGCAGATACCCAAGCAACACGCCCAACGCGTGCAGGTACAGCGCGCGGTGGCTGAGCATCACGCCTTTCGGCATGCCTGTGCTGCCGCTGGTGTAGAACAGCTCAGCGATCGAATCCTCGTCGTACTGCAAGTAATCCGCCGACGCCGGCTCGGCTTGAGCCAGCAGCGTCTCGTAGTCGCCTTCGACCCAGTCGGGCAGGCCCGGCTCGGCGGTCAGCGAAATCCAGCGCACACCCGGCAACGTCGCGCGCAGCTTCTCGACGAGGGGCGTGAGCTCGACGTCGAACAAGACCGTCGACGATCCGGAGTGATCGAGGATGAACGCCTGTTCTTCAGGCGCCAGCCGAACGTTGAGCGACAGCAGCGCCGCGTGGGCCATCGGCGCGCCGTAGTAGAGCTCGAGCAGTTGATGGCAGTTGAAGCTCAGGCTGGCGACACGATCTCCGGGCTTTACGCCAATGGCCGCCAAGGCCCCGGCGAGCCGGCGCGTTCGGTCGAGCAGCTCGGCATAAGTCAGACGAACGTCGCCGTCGACGACGCCGACCTTGTCGGGATACTCCTGCGCGGCTCGCAGCAAACAACGAATCGGGGTCAACGGCAGCTTCACGGCTAATTCTCTGTTCGGACACGCGCGGCGTCGCAGCGTAAGGATACGTTAAGGCCGCAGAATAACGCGCAGCTCGGTCGGCCAGCTCTCGATTTGAAAGTCGAGCTTGCTGTCCATGTCGACCACCACGCGGACCATCGGCGGGTCGATCTGAAATTGGGAATACCGCACCTTGCGAACTCCCCTCTTGTCGACCTTCAATTCGCCGGCCCCGCCGCCGATGCCGAGCTTGGCCATCGGCAAGTCGATCACCAGCCGGTCCGGTCCGGTCAACTGTAAGGTCTTGAACTCGGCGGCGTCATTTGTCGTGATTTTCAGTACGAGCTGACTGGCTGTGTCCTCCAGCTCGAAGCCGCCTACCTCCAGAGGCTCGGAACGGGCCTTTGTCGCCGGGCGCTCGACTTCCGCCGCGGCGGCGGCAGGTGCGGCCGGCGGCGCCGGCCGCGGCTCCGCGCGGGCGGCCGCCGGAGCGGGAGCGGGAGGGGGTTCGGGCTTTGCCTGGCTGACGACGGGGGGCTCCGCCGGATCCACCGCGACCCGGAATGTAATGTAGGGCGAGACCGTCTCGGGACGCGCGCTGCCGCGGCTGAAGCAGGTGGCGCTGGCCGGATCGCCGCGAAATCCCCCGCCGCGCAAGACTCGGAACTCCCCGTCCTTCGGGCCGCGCGGGTCGTCGCTAGGCGATTTCGCGAAGTAATCGGCGGCGTACCAGTCGGCCGACCACTCCCACAGGTTGTAGGTGATCGCGAAAATGCCGAGAGGGTTCGCCCGCGGCGGCGCCGCAGTCGTCGTGGGAGACGAACCCTCGGAGACGGGCGATTCATCCCCCCAGGGGTAGGTGCGCTGCTCGAGACCTCCCCGCACCGCTTTTTCCCACCAAGCCTCGGGCGGCAGCACAAATCTTCGTCCGGTCCTTTCGCTCAGCCATCCACAATAAGCTTGTGCGTCGAACCACGAAACTCCCGTGACGGGCGAGTCGTCGGAATCGTCGCCCGGGCTCCGATGGGAGGGGCGAAACTCGCGAAACTCGGCGTTCGACACCGGTCTCGTCCCGAGTTCGAATTCCGGCGTAGAGACTTTGTGTTTGGGTTGTTCCCAGCTCGCGCCGCGCTGCGAGCCCATGAGAAAGTCGCCGGCTGGAATCGGAACGGTTTTCACCGTCGAAGCAGCAGCGGCTTGGAGGACAGGCAGCACGGCGAATGCAAACAACAAACCGCCTGCGTATCGGCGAAAAGCCATCTTCTCAGGCATTGTATAATCCGCCGCGTTTAGTGGGGAGAGACGCCGCTCCAACCGTCCTCGAGCGATTGAGATAAAACCCCTAGCGAAATGTCTCCCCGCACCGAAAGTACTAAGCCTTTTTGCGCGTTGAACCTACAACGTTCCGTCTGTCAAACTCACACTATGTTGGGTCACTAGCCCCATCAAGGCGGCTCGATGGCGCTGTCTTGCGCCTCTGGCTGTCCTGGCGCTGACTTGCTTGCCGGTGCGGCTCGGCGCCCAAGGGCTGCAGCCGGAGGCCGACGGCTGGCGCGACTACATCGAAAGCGGCCAGAAACTACAAAAGGCTGGGCGCTACGCGGCGGCCGAAGACTCCTTCGTCAAGGCGCTGCACCTGGCCGAGAAGTTCGGCCCGGACGACATCCGGCTCGGAGTGTGTCTCAACACGTTAGGACTGCTCTACCACGCCGAAGGAGAGTTCGTCGGCGCTGAGCAGCTCTACCTGCGCTCGTTGCACATCATCGAGAACGCCGTCGGCGCCGACAATCCCGATGTCGCCAAGATCCTGAGCAGCCTCAGCAGCCTTTACTTGACCCAAGAGAAAGTCGACCAGGCCGAACCTGTAGCGGTGCGTCGCTTGGCCATTATCGAAAAGCAAAACGGCCCGAAGAGTACGAAGTTGGTCGAACCGCTCAACGACCTCTCTTTGATCTCGTTCATGCAGGGTGATTTGGCCGAGGCTGAACGCTACCAGCGCCGTTCGCTCGATTTGCTGTATGGGGAGCACGATGTCGAAGAGATTCGGGTTGCGGACGGCTTGAGCAACCTAGGCGTGATCCAAGTCGCGGCTTCTCGTCTGAGCGAGGCGGCCGCTAACCTGTCGTCGGCGATGTGCATTCGTACGGGCCTCGGGCAGGGCGATTCCATCGACTACGCGCGCGACGCCGGGCATCTGGCCGAAGCCTACACGGGCGGGATGCACCTGGCGCAGGCGGAAGATCTCCTGCGGCAAGCCCTCGACATTCGGCGCGCGCACACGCCGGGAGGCGATCCCGAAACGGCCACGACGCTGAACAGCCTCGGCGAGATCTATCGCACCCAAGGACGGCTCGACAACGCCGAGGCCGCCTTCCGCGAATCGCTCGCGATTTGGAACCGCACGGCCGGTCCGGACCATATCGAGACGGCCGTTTCGAAGCACAATCTTGCGACGGTTCTGCAAGAGCGGAAGCGCTACCGCGAGGCCGAGGCGCTGTTCGCCCAATCGCTCAAAGTCCTGCGGGCTCAACTCGGGCCGGACCATCCCCGGGTGGTGCAGGTGACGGCCGCGCACGAAGAAGCCCTGCGCATGGCTTCCGGTTCTGCTCAAGCTCACCTGATCGGCTCGACCGCGACGCCCGATTAGGTTGCTTAGCTCACACCCCCGCAAGAATGGCTCCTTCTTTCCGGCCGCTCGGAGTCAAAGCGAACATTCGCCGCTGGTAAACTGGCGTGAAGGGGTCTGCTTCACGGCGGACGATTTGTCATGCGAGTGTCTTCATCCGGCCGAACGGGACGGTTGGTTCTCGGTGCGCTTTGTTGCGCGCTGAGCCTCGCCTATGCGCAAGCTCCATGGGATCAAGCGGTTGCCGAGGGAGACAAAGCCGCCGCCGAGCGCGACTACGCGCGGGCCGCTGAGCTGTACAAGACCGCAATAGACGATTTGCCCGCCGCCGATCCGCGCCGCGCCGAACCCCTCATGCGGCTGGCTCGCGTGCACCGCGCGCAAGGCGACCTCGCCAAACCGGAGGAGCTCTACCGCGAGGCCGACCCCCTCGCCCTCAAGGCTTGGGGCCGTGAGAGCGCGGAGTACGCAGCGTTTCTCAATGAAGTCGGACGCTACTATCACCGCCGCCGCAAATACGAAATGGCGGAGCGCTTCTACCGCGACGCCTTCGGGATCCGCGTTCGTGTTCTGGGCAAGGAAAACGTCGAGGTCGCCGAGAGCATTCACAATCTGGCGGTGCTTTACGAGAATCAAGCCCGCTACGACAAAGCGGAAATGTATTACAGGACCGCTCTCGAGCTGCGCCAAAAACTGCTTGGGCCCGACAACATCCGGACGATCGAAACCTCCGAGCACTTCGCTCGCCTGCTGCGTCGCATTCAGAAGAACGCCGAAGCCGCGCCCCTCGAAGAGCACGCCCGCGCCGTGCGCGAGCCGCTGCTCGAGCAGGCCGCCGGTCCCCACGTCGACATCGGCAAGGTCTACACCTCCGGGCCGGACGTCAAGATGCCCGAGCTCATCGAGCAGACCGAGCCTGAATACACCGACGAAGCGCGCATCGCGCACCAGGAAGGCACGGTCGGCGTGGAAGTCGAAGTCGACGCGGACGGCGTCGCGCGCAATCTCAAGGTCGTGAGAATCTTAGGGCTCGGCCTCGATGAGAAGGCTCTGGAGGCGGTGCGTCAGTGGCGCTTCAAGCCGGCTCGCGCGAACGGCAAGAAGGTCGCCTCGCGGGTCCTGCTTGAAATCCACTTTTCGCTGCTGTAAAGGCGGCCTTCTTCTCTAGGGCCGCACTTGGTGGAGCAAGGGCTCGCCGCGCAGGCCGCGAAACAGATTCTCGACGGAGTTCTTCGCCATCATGCGGCGCGTTTCGACCGTCGCGCTGCCTAGGTGCGGAGCGATGGTCAGGTTATCCAATTCGAGCATCGGGTGATCGCGCGGAAGGGGCTCCGGCTCGGTGACGTCGAGGCCGGCCGCCGCGATCACGCCGTCGCGCAGCGCCTCGTACAACGCCTGCGTGTCGACCACGCCGCCTCGCGCGATGTTGACCAGCGTCGCCGCGGGCTTCATCTTGGCGAGCGCCGAGGCGTCGATGAGGTTGCGCGTCTCATCGCTCAACGGACAGCACAGCATGACGTAGTCCGAGCGCGCCAGCAGCTCGTCGAGCGAGCAGTATTCCGCACCGAATTCCGCCTCGGCCTCGGGTGTGCGATTGCGGTTGTGGTAGAGGATCGACATGTCGAAGGCGCGCGCGCGCTTGGCGACTTCGCGGCCGATCGAGCCGAGGCCCACGATGCCCAGCACGCTCGAGTGCGCCTCGCGGCCCAGCATGTAGCCCGGGTCGTAGTGGACGAACCCGGGCGAGCGCGCATAGCGGTCGCCTTCGATCAGCCTCCGCGCCGAAGCCAGCAGCAAGCGTCATCCCCATGTCGGCCGTGGCGCCGTCGAGAATGTGCGGCGTGTTGCCGACCGGGATACCTCGTTCCGCCGCCGCCGCGACGTCGATGTGATCGACGCCGACTCCGTAGTTACTGATGATGCGCACGCCGGGCAGCCGGTCGAGCTGCTCGCCGCCGAGTTGGGGATGACCGTAGGTGTAAACGGCGTCCACCGGGCTGTCGACGCCCTTGGAGGTCAGCTCCCAGGGCAGCAGCTCGACGCGATTGTCGAGAAATTCAAGAACGGCTCGAGCGAGAGGACCGTCGGCGACGACGCGCGGCTTGGCTTCAGACATTGGCCCTCCAGCTTGCCCGGCGGGCCGACCAGCCGTCAAGCGACGACCGTCCCCTCACACTACCGATTCGGATATGCCCCAGATGGGGAGCTCTTCAATCTGCAATCCAAATCAAGCAGACGTGCCACAGCCTTGATGAAACGAGCGCGCTCCTCCTCCGAGACAAAGGAGTCTCTGTTCAAGGGCGGCCCAAAGCGGGCGTTGAATCGATTTAACTTCGCGACGCCCGAGATCAAATGCTGCGGACTAAGGCCTAGGTTAGCCAACGTGAGAACCGCTAAACCGTCGCACCGAAGCTCCAACTCCTGCAGCCGGCGGCTCTGCTTTTGCCGGCTCGCGAGGGCGTATTCGTCCCAGAAGTACTCATGGCCCATTTCGTGGGCCACGAGAGCTTGGAGTTCCTCGACGTTCAGCAGCCGTAGAGCATGATTTGAAATCAGTACGACACATCTCGAGTGAAATCCGACGAACGCCTGGCGTATGCTGATCACTTTGATTTCGACCATTCCGGCGCGGTCGTGATATCGAAAAATACGTGCCAGATGCGCGAGCTTCCGCTTCCCGTCGTCGGAAGGCTCGATCGCACCCTCCTCCGGAAGCTGGGCCAGAATTTCAGACCGTGTCTCGACCGGCAGGGGACGAGGCCGCGCGCCCTCCAGGTAGTCGTCGAGCCCTGCCGAACAAGCGTCCTCGAAATACTCCAGAACCCGGCGTGAAACGGGAGCCGGATCGACCTGCGCTCCGGCGCTGGACGGATGACCGGCCAGCATTGCGGCGAGCGCTATACTGACCCCTCTTCCCTTCCTGACGGGGGACCGCATTAGGGCCATACGCGACCCTAAGGGCAAGTTCGGAGGTAAGTCCTTTAAGTCCTCATAGAGCTTTCTTAAATCTTTCCGGGCGACTTATTAGAGGATTCTCAGAGCCGTCATGTTCCTCAAAACGCAGCAGTCCTATGATTTCGGACGCTTCCGTCTTGAACCTCGGGAACGCCGTCTTCGGCATGGCGGCAAGACGGTGCCGTTGACGCCCAAAGCGTTCGACCTTCTGCTCGTGTTGGTCGAGCGTCACGGCCATCTTGTCGAAAAAGACCGTCTGATGGAGTTGGTCTGGCCCGACGCCTTCGTCGAGGACTCTAATCTCGCCTACAACATCTCGGTTTTGCGGAAGGCGCTGGGGGAGGAAGACGACAGCAACCGCTTCATCGAGACGGTGCCGAAGCGAGGCTACCGCTTTGCGGTCCCCGTTCAGGAGCGTCGACGGGTCCGGGCGGCGAGGAACGCCGGGGTTGCGATCGGGCTCGCCGCCATCCTCTTGTTTGTGGGCGGGTTAAGCTGGCGCCTTTCGCGCCCGAGCTCCGATTCGGCGCCGACGGCGGATTACGCAGTCCGTCCCGTCCCGTTGGCTGTGTCTCTGGGTGCCGAGATCCACCCAAGTTTCTCGCCCGACGGAACGCAACTGGCATTTGCATGGAATAGCGAGGACGAGGATCAGTACGACATCTACGTGAGGGTGATCGGTCCGGGACGTCTCTTGCCGGTCATTCAAAACCCTGCCGATGACATCAGTCCTGTGTGGTCGCCCGACGGCCGCTGGATCGCCTTCGTACGCCGCGCTCCCCGGACCGCCACTCAACTCGGCGCCAGCGTCATTAGCGCCCAGGGAAGACTTGCCCGCGTATTCGTTGTCCCGGCTCTCGGCGGCCAGGAACGAGGGATTGCGGAAATCCGCCTCCCCGGCATCGATGCTGGCCCATACTTGTGCTGGTCACATGACGGCACGGCGCTGATTGTTACGGACAGGCCATCGGAATCGGAGCCGTTTGGGCTCTTCGTGCTGGGATTGGATGACGGGCGCAAGCGCCGCTTGACCTCCTCGCCGTCGCTTGACCGCACTCCGGCTCTGTCGCCCGATGGTCGCATCCTTGCCTTTGCTCGAGGCGCCGTTTCCAGCAGCGAGATCTATTTGTTGCCCCTTTCCGACAGGCTGCAGACAGAACGGGTTCGCCGGCTGACCTTCGACAATCGGCAAAGCCTAAACCCGGCGTGGAGTCGCGACGGCCGGAGCATCCTCTTCGTCAGCGGGTCGTTGTCCTCGCGCGCTCTCCGGCGCATCCCTATCGACCGCCCCGGGAAGTCCCAACGTGTCATCCTGCCGGCCGAGGGCGTCTCCGCCCCCGCCTTGGCCCGCGGCGCGCGACGACTGGTTTATGTCCAGGAAACCGAACAACGCAACATCTGGCGAATGAGATTGCCGGAGCCGTCCGAGGAGAAGGCCGGCCTGCCGCGACTCCTGATCTCATCGACGCGGATAGAGAAGCAGCCGCAGTTCTCCCCTGACGGCCGAAGAATCGCTTTCGGATCGAATCGCTCCGGAACGGAAGAGATCTGGGTCTGCGACAGCGATGGCTCCAACGCCGTCGAATTGACCTCTTTCCATGGGCCGGCGACCGGTGCGCCGCGATGGTCGCCGAACGGACGGCGAATCGTCTTCGACGCCTTTCCGCACGGTGTAGGCGAAATCTATGTGATATCCGCCGAAGGCGGTCCGGCGACACGGCTGACAAACGACCGATACGTCGATACGGCGCCCAGCTGGTCGCGCGATGGGCAATGGATCTATTTCATCTCGGAACGTGGGGGGGCGAGGCAGGTCTGGAAAATGCCTGCGGATGGTCCCTCCGATTCGAGTGCGATTGTGCAGTTGACCAAGCAGGGCGCCGGATTCGCACCGTTTGAATCGATGGACGGAAAGTTCGTGTTCTACTCGAAAAACTCAAGAGTTCCGACGGCGGTCCCTGGGACTCGCAAGTCGCGGTCAGAGCTTTGGAGAGTTCCCCGTGAGGGCGGCGAGGAATTGCGGATCCTCGAAGAAATCGAGGGCGGCGGCGGCTATGCGCTCACGGACGACGGCGCATATTTCCTGACCAAGAGCGACCCCAGCGTCATTGCCTTGAAGCACCTACGGTTCTCTGACGGTAAGATCCGACCGGTGACTCTCTTCAAGACGTTCGTGAACCATCTTGCCGTCTCACCGGACTCGCGCTGGCTGCTTTATTCGCAGGGCGACCAGGCTGGCGCTGATCTGATGTTGGTGGAGAACTTCCGCTGACAGGACGGGGCGCTCTCATGCGCTTCGGTCCGACGATTCGCGGCTTCCTCGCGCCAATGCCCGCCGCCCCGAAAATTTGGTGAGAGGCGGGACGAAGAGATGCGGACAAGAGATGCGGAAGAGATGAGCGACAATCGTAGCCGACTACCACCCGCGCCACGGCGATTCGGGCGTGATCGGGGGCGGCGAATGGACCGGCTTGCGACGAGACAAATACGCGAGCGCTCGGCGCCGCATCGGGCTAAGCAGGTTAGCTGGAGCGTATTGGAGCCCTTCGCGGCGCGGCGCTACGAATGTTAGGCTTCGTCCCCTCCGACGCACCCGCACACTCTAACCCAACGCCAAGCGGATACAATATGCGCGATCCTGGTATCCATTGAGATCGACGGATGACGGCCTGATTTTGGAGAACGAGACATGAAGGTATCGAGAAGAGAACTGACCCTGTTGTTTCCGGCGCTCGCGGCGGCGCAGAGTCCCAGCGAAGCGGGCTTGCAGCCGTCCTTGGCGTTCCCTTTTGAGGACCAACCGGTCCGCAAGAACGGCGATGGAAAGTCGCGGCAAATCCTCAGCGGTAAGACGCATATCGGGTTTCTAGTCGATCTGCACGCATCCGAGATGCCTCCGGGCGGAGTGCCGCATCCGCCGCATCATCACGAGCACGAGGAAATGTTCCTGGTTCGCGAAGGGACGATGGAGATCACGATCGAGGGCAGCACCACCAAACTGACCCCTGGGTCGGTGGCCTACATTGCATCCAACGAAATGCACGGAGTGCGCAACGTCGGCAAGACAACGGCGCAGTATTTCGTCCTAGCGCTGGGAGGCGTCTAGAGCGGAACTCCGGTCGTCCGGAGGAGGGGTTGGCCTTCCGAATCGGGTGCGCGCCGGCATGGGAATGGTCCGGCGTCCGCGCCCACCTTGCGGACTGCGATGACGCCTTGTCACCGATCTCGGAGCAAAGCAGCAAAAAGGACGGGGCCCAAAGCTCGGTTCGTGCTCGAGCCGCCTTGGGCCGTACTTCGGCCGTCGCCGAGAAGAGAGTCTTACGAGATCGCGCGGGTGAGCCCCGCCGCCACGGCCTCGGCGACGCGCGCCACGCCGGTCGGCCGGACGCTGGGGGCCTGTTTGTCGATCGCTTCGGCGAGCCGGCGGTAGCCTTGGATCAGCTTCGAGCGCTTGCGCATCAGAGTGTCCATCAGCGACGCCTCGCCCGGCGGAACGTCGCGGGGCAGCTCGAGGGCGACCGGACGGCGCACGATCTTCTCGACCTGCGGCTTGGTCAGGGAACCTTGGCCCAGCTTGTTCAAGATCAGCGCGACGTTGGTCAGATCGGCGCCGCCGCTCTCCATCTCGTCGATGCGCCGCCGCGCCATCGCCGCCGAGACGCGATCGCCGGTGCAGACCACGAACTTGAAGTCCGCCCTTTCGCGGGCGACCTCAAACTCTTCCTCGATGATCTCCGGCAGGTCGACGATCACCGCGTCGTACTTGCGCGCGGCGTAGCCGAGCATCCGCAGAAAGTCCCACGACGAGTATTGGTAGGGCTGGTTGCGCCGGTTGCGCGGCGTCAGGATCACGTCGAAGCCGCGAAACCGGTGCACGAGCGTGCGCCAGGTCTGCTCGTTCAACGAATTGCACGCTTCGAGGGCCTCGATGATCGAAGGCTCGGGCTCGATGTCGAACCAGTAGGGCAGCGGTCCCGAACGCAGGTCGGTGTCGATCAGCAAGATGTTGCGCTTGAAATCGGCCGCCAGCGCATTGGCGACGTTGAGCGCGATCGTGGTCGCCCCGCAGCCTCCGGTGGCGGACTGTAAGGCGACGATGGGATGCGTGTCGGGGTCCTTGTCCTTGATCGCTTTCTGGATCGCCACGTGCAGGTTCGCAATCTCGAACGGCGAAGGAAGATAGTCGCGGACGCCGAACTCGAGCCCTTCCTCGATGACCTCGTCCGGCACATCGCTCCCGTAGCCGATCACGGTCGTGCCGGGCGAAGCGACGAGAATGTCGACGGCGACCTGGTACGCCAGCGCCGGCGGCGTCGATCTCGAGAAACACGACTTGCGGCGCGTGCGTGTTGAGCATTCTCAACAGTTGATGCAGCGGCGGCGGCGCATCGAGAACGTGCGGGATCGCAATGTCTTTGATTCCGAGGCAGCAGCGGTGGAAGTAGTCCACCGTGCGAGGGTTCGTACCGAGGATGAACGCCGCGATCACGAGAGGGGAGGCCCGCCTCCCCTTGGTTTCCCACGATCCGTACCAGAGGGCCAATCGGGTATACACACTAACCCGGCGTTCGGGGACTGACCTAGGGTCTGCTGAGCTGACGCAGACGGCGAACGGCGTCGACGGTTTTCTCGACCGCGAAATCAATTTCGGCCGCTGTGGTGGAGCGCCCCAGGCCAAAGCGCAACGAGGCTTGGACCAGATCCGCCGGCAAGCCGATGGCTCGGAGCACATGGCTGGGCTCGGGATTGTTGGAGGTGCAAGCCGAGCCGCTCGACACCGCGACAGCGGTCAGGCCGCGGAGCAGCGACTCGCCGTCGACGCCCTCGAAGCTGACGTTAAGATTGTGGGCCAGGCGCGGCTCGCGCGCGCCGTTGAGATGCACGGCCGTCGAGCTCAGCGGTCAGGCCCGCGAGCAGCCGATCGCGCAGCGGGCCGAGCCGCTGCAGCTTCCGCATCCATTTCGGCGGCGGCGATCTCGCACGCTTTGCCGAAACCGACGATGCCCGGCGTGTTCAGCGTGCCGGAGCGCAACCCGCGCTCATGGCCCCCGCCGTCGATTTGCTCCACGATCTCGGCGCGCCGCCCGCGGCGGCGGACGAACAGCGCGCCCGTTCCCTTGGGCCCGTAGAGCTTATGGGCGGTGAGCGACAGCAGGTCGATGGAATCTGCGTCGACGTCGATCGCGATCTTGCCGGCGGCCTGCGCGGCGTCGACGTGGAACAGCGCTCCCCGTTCGCGCACGATGCGCCCGATTTCGCGGATCGGCTGGATGACGCCGATTTCGTTGTTCGCGTACATCACCGACACCAGAACGGTGTCGGCGGTAAGCGCCTCTTCCACCTGAGCCGGTTCGATCAGGCCGCCCTCATCCACCGCGAGGTAGGTGACGCGGGCGCCTTCGCGCTCCAGCCGGGCGATGGGGTCGAGCACCGCCTTGTGTTCGGTGACCACGGTAACGATGTGCGGCTCGCGCGACCCAGCCGCTTCGACAGCCCCCTTGAGGGCGAGGTTGTTTGACTCGGTGGCGCCGCTGGTGAAAACGATCTCGCGCGGATTCGCCCCGATCAGCGCCGCGACCTGCTCACGCGCTTGTGCGACGGCTTGGGCGGCCTTCCAGCCGAACGGGTGATTGCGGCTCGCCGCGTTGCCGAAATGCTCGGAGAAGTACGGCAGCATGGCTTCGAGCACGCGCTCGTCGACGGGCGTCGTCGCATGGCAGTCGAGATAAATCGGAGTCCGCATGAAGGGCTCAGGCGGAGCGCGCCCGATGCTTCAATCCGAGCAGCAGCCGCAGCGCCCGCACGGTATGCACCCAAGCGGCGTACGCCAGCAGGTAGACGAAAGCAAACGGATACGCGACGAAACGGAACAGCGTCCGCACGGCTGACTCGCCGCCCAAGCCGCTGCGCTGCTTGCCCAGCGCGACCAGGTTGGACCAATGGCCGCGGTCGAGCCAGAAGAAATCAGCGTTCTCGTTGACGATGAGGAACTTCGCCGGCAGCATCGCCGCGGTCGCCCATTTCCACGGGGCCATCGTCGGATCGCCCGAAGACAGCACGGCGACCACCGGGTGCCGCTGCGCCCGGAGCTCGCGCAGCAAAGCCCAGCGAAGGCGCGCGGTGTGCAGCCCCAAGACGGACCAGCAGCGGGAGGCTGAGGCGGGAGCTTCGCTGCGACAGATCAGCGCGTCGACCGGCAGCTCCGCCCCGAACACCGAGCGAATCCGCTCGATCGCTTGCTCGCCCAATGCCCGAGAGCCGCTTTCGACCAGCAGCACCCGCGTCACATCGGGCGTTCTTCGCGAAACAAACCAGCGCAAGGCTTCATTTTAGGAGAACTTCTTTTCGGTCTGGTTTCGGGAAACAGCCCGAAGGCGCGTCTCGAAGGCATCTTCACTTCCGACATGGGACTTATGGGAAGCAGCTCTGGAAATGCAGTTGGACTGGGCGATTTGGCTGGGCAGTACCGGCGCCGACGCGAGATCGAGTCTCAAGTCAGACCAATTCGGCGCAGACCCAGGGGCGATAGCTGACATGAGTCCTTTGACGGCTGGTACCGCTTGCTCAAGGGCCCAATGGCGGATAGTCTTGGCGGCAGGAGAGCCAAGATGAACCGCCCCGAAACGAACGAGAAGCCCCTCCAAAGTTGGAAAGAGATCGCCGCTTACCTGGAGCGCGACGTTCGCACCGCACACCGCTGGGAGAAGGCAGCGGGCCTGCCGATCCGCCGCCATACGGACCGGAAACAGGCAAGCGTCTACGCCTACCCCAGCGAGCTCGAAGCTTGGCGCGCCGCCCGTCCGACGCAGGCCGCCGACGAATCGAGGGCGCCCGTTGGAAGCGCCCCGGGGCCTGGACCGCTGTTGCCGCACTCGCCGCCGCTGCCCTGGCCGTCGTCTACGGCCCCATTCTCAACCCCGACGCGCCGACGGCTGAAGCCGCTGAAGGCTCGATGCGCGCGGAGGCCGAATGGACGGATGTGGCCGCCGACACCTCCAGCCGCTTGTCGCCCGACGGGAAAATCTTGACCTACGCCGACTGGTCGACCGGTGAGCTCTGGATGCGCGACGTCGAAACCGGCGCCAGCCGCGTCTTGACCAACGACGGCGATTGGGGCGTCAGCGACTCCTATGTCGAGACCGCCGCCGTCTCCCCCGACGGCACGAGGATCGCCTCGGCCTGGATGAACCACAAGCTCGGCATCTACGAGCTGCGCGCCGGTCCCATGCCTGCCGAGGGCCAAACAGACAACGGCGCCGCCGTGTTCCAACCTCCGACCAATGCGTCTTCCTATGTCGACGTTCGCGGTTGGCTATCCAACTCGGAGATCCTCTTCGGATACGTATCCGGCCTTGGCTCAGACGCGCGACTTGCCGTGGCCGACGTGGAGCAGGGCGCAACAAAGGACATTCGAGCCCTTCATTTTTCTGACGTCACCATCCCATCGCCCGATGGCCGTTGGGTTGCCGTCGGCATCTCGGACAATCCGACGGCTCCGCACGACATCGCTCTAGTTGCGGCCGACGGCTCCAGCGAAACTCGCGTAGTGAAGCATCCCGCCGACGACACGCCTGTCGCATGGACTCCCGACGGTTCCCACCTGCTCTTCCGTAGCTCGCGAACGTCGGCCCCGTCTCTCTGGGCGCTTCCAATTCGTGACGGGAAAGCAACCGGCCAGCTGCGACTCGTGGCCAATGAAATAGCTCCGGCAGGCGCTGTGGGAATGTCTCCCTCGGCGCTGAAACAGGCGGCGGACACGGAATCGATTCTCGTCTGGGGAACCTCCTAAGCAGCAGCCGACCGCACGCGACGGAGATGCGCATCGGGCTGCCTCCAGTGTCATTCAACGTACGTCTCGACTTTCACGAGGCGAAGCGATCCTCGGCAGACGGACCCCATCGACCTGTCGGATCGCATCTTGCCTCTTCACGCAAACGCGGGCGAATGGTTCCGCGCTGAATAGCAGCGGTCGCCATCGAGTTCTTTTCACACTCCCAGCATTGCTCCGCGCCGTCCACTACCCTCCTGGGCACGCAAGGTCACAGCATTCACGGCACCCTTGTTCCGGTCAAGAGCGCGAAGTGCTGCCTGAGGGCAGCCGCGCCGGCATCTCGCTTTCGCCGGACGGGAAACGATTCGCGGTGCTGCAGGACAACCGGCGTGACGAGAAAGCGTTCACGATTTCCTTAATGGACATCGCTTCGGGACAAATGACGCAGCTAGCGGAGCTGACTCGGGACACGAGGGTGTCAGTGACAACGGCTTGGACGCCCGACGGTAAGAACGTCCTGTTCTGGCGTCCGGCATCTCCCGAAGATAAGAACGCTGTGCGGCTCCAGCTTTGGATGCTGCCCGTCGACGGTGGGCATCCTCGCAAGACGGAACTCTCTGTGGAGCACATCGTTCGCCCAAGTTCCCTCATCAACGTCCATCCCGACGGCGAGCGAGTCACCTTTTCAGCGGGCAGTGAGAAGTACGAAGTCTGGAAGCTCTCCAACTTCCTCGACCGCGTCGCGGCCAGCGACTAGGCGCTGCTATGCTCGGGCGACTCGCAAAAGAAGCGGCGCTGGTCCTGGCGCTTACAGCCTTGCTGTTGACCCTCGCGGCGACGGCCGGGTTGCCCGGCCGGACCGCTCCCCAAGGCGCCGAGGCATCCAATGCGAACGTCCCGGCCACACCCCGCCCAGATTTTGTGGAACGTCCTTGGTAGCGGCGTCCACTCTAACGAGTGCGACGAGGGCCGGGAGTAACTTCCTATATTGGAAAATCCGGGAAGCAATACCTCAGCGAGGCGTCGTGCGCTGCGCCCGGTGGACCATAGAATCCGTTGAAGAACACCGCCGTCCGGCGCGCGCTGTGAACGTGCTGACTTCGGACCGCAAACCGTCGCCGTCGCCCGCCGACGGCTAAACTGCGACGAGTGAATCGGCGCGCCCTCTTCCTTCTTCTCGCGGCGACAACGGTCTTGGCGCAGGACCTGCCGGCGCCCAAGACCAGCTACAAGGGCCGCACGATCGCGCAAACGATGAGCTATCACGGGGCGCCGTGGCTGCTCAGGGAGGAGCGCTATCAGGAGGAGAATCCGCGGAAGCTGCTCGAAGCGCTCGGGTTGCAGCCGGGCATGACCGTCGCGGACGTCGGTTGTGGAAACGGCTTTTACACCCTCCAAATGGCGGAGCTCGTCGGCCCCCAGGGTCGCGTCTACGGGGTTGACATTCAACCGGAAATGCTGGCCATGCTCAAGGACCGCGCCGCCGCGGCCAAGATCGGGAACGTCATACCGACGCTCAGTTCCCCGGCCGACCCGAAGCTGCCCAAGGACTCGCTCGATCTCATCTTGCTGGTCGATGTCTATCACGAGTTCGCCTACCCGGAAGAGATGCTCCGCGGCATGCGCGACGCGCTCAAGCCGAACGGCCGCATCGCCCTGGCCGAGTATCGGCTCGAGGACCCTGCCATCCCGATCAAGCTGCTCCACAAGATGAGCAAGAAGCAGATCGCAAAGGAATACAAACCCAACGGCCTGAAGCTCGTCGGGGAGTTCGACGAGCTGCCCTGGCAACATTTGATGTTCTTCGGCCGCGCCGACTGACGATCGCGATCAAGATTCAGAGAGTGTTGACGAGATTCCCGTGTTCGTCGAGGTGCGGGTACGGTCCGCCGCGCCGGAAGCGGTCCAGGATGTAGTCGTCGTACTGCGGCGTCGGATCGAAGTAGCCGCCCTTCCGAATGTGCTCCTTCACGACGTCCTCGTTCAGCTCGACGCCCAGACCCGGCGTGTCAGGCACCGTGATGTGCCCTTGCTGAATGATCGGTTTGGACGGTCCGCTCACCAGGTCGCCCCACCAAGGGATATCGACGGCGTGGTTCTCCATGGCCAGCATGTCTTTCAGCGTCGCCGCCATATGAACGGCGGCCATGCAACCGACGGGGGATCCGGCGAAGTGAATCGCCGTCTGCACGCCGTTCATCGAAGCGTAATCGGCGATACGCTTCGTCTCGCGGATGGCTCCCGAGGTCAGCGGGTCGGGGTGGATCACGTCGATGGCGCGGTTGTCGATGAATCGCTTGAAGCCTTCCTCGAGCCCAAACAGACTCTCTCCGGTTGCGATCGGCGTGACCGTTGCGCTCTTGAGCTCCTTATAGCCTTGCCAATCCTTGGGTGAGTCGCCGCCGGCGCCCAGATGCCCGACTTGGATCATGTCTTCCGCCCAGGCGAGGTTGTAGGGCTCGAACGCTCGGGCGTAGCGAATGCTGTCATTCACGGTCAATGGCCCGAAATGATCGGATGCGATAGGGGATTCCCACCCAATTGCGTCTCGCACCGCTTGGATGTATTCGCACAGATATTCGAGCCCCTTCGGCGTCGCAACCCCGCTGTCCTGCACGGCTCCTGGCCGGTCGCGCACCAGATGCGTGCCAAGGTCCATCTTGAAGAACGTAAAGCCGTCACGCTGCCGCTTCCTCATGCGCTCGGCATACACCTTCGGGTCGCTGCTTTCCGTCGTGTCGCAGTAGATGCGGATCTTGTCACGGTATTTCGATCCGATCAGCCGCCAGGCCGGCACGTTGTAGACCTTGCCGGCTATGTCGTGCAACGCCATATCAACCGCGCTGTAGCCGCCGCCCATACGTTGATCTTTCGCAAAGTTGCGGATGCGATCGAGGATAGGCTCGATTTGCAGAGGATTTTGTCCCAGCAAGTGGGGCTTGAGCACCAACGCCGTGCCTTCGCGGCCGGCGTCCCGGACCTCGCCTAGGCCGTACACGCCCTGGTTCGTGTCGATGCGGATGATTGGGTAGTCGTAATTGGACGCCACCAGCACCGAGCGCATGTCAGTAATCTCGAGCCGGCTCGGCGCCGAACTCCGGTTGAGGTTCTGCGATCCGGCGGGGCCCTCGCTGAGCTTGAGAATCCCCGCGAAAGCCGCCGCCCGAGCCATGAATCTCCTGCGGCTGGTGAGGCTTGCGCTCGCTAGGTGCATCTCGGCGACCCTCCTTTGTTGCAGCGTTCGTTGCAATCGCGCGGCCACAGCCCGACCTGTTTCGCCAGACGAACGGCGGCTGCAAGCGCTGTCATTCACTTGCAGAAATTCGATCTGACAGTGTTAAGGTCTTCACCCGATGTGGATTACGCTGCTCGAACAAGCCAAGACGCTCTCGATCGAAGATCGCCGTCAGCTCATCGAGGCCCTGTGGACCTCGATTCGCACCGACGCCATCCAAGACGCCCTGACGCCCGAAGAACTGCTGCTGGTCGCCGATAGCCGCGAGACGGACTTCTCAGACGGCTGGCGTGACGGGATGAGGCGCGGCTCTCGACGCGCGTAGCCTCCCCTGAACCGTCATACCGCCGATCGGTCATACTGGGTCCGCGTGACCCGATTTTCTCTGATTCCCCCCATCGCCGTCTGCCTGGCCCTCTCCGGCATCCCGCTGGCCGCTCAGAGTGCGCCCGAGTGGCGCGACCTGTTCAACGGCAAGGATCTGTCGGGCTGGCTCAACGTCAACACCGATCCTGACACTTGGCGGGTCGAGGACGGGCTGCTGATCTGCAACGGCCATCCGATCGGCGTGATGCGCAGCGACCGGCAGTACGAGAACTTCGTGCTGCACATCGAATGGATGCACATGGAGGCCGGCGGCAACTCCGGGGTCTTCCTCTGGAGCAGCGCCGTGCCCGGCGAGAACCGGCTGCCGGACGGCGTCGAAGTGCAGATGCTCGAGCTCGACTGGGTGAACCTGAACATCCGCAACGGCGTCAAGCCCCCGATCGCCTATGTTCACGGCGAGCTGTTCGGCGTGGGCGGCGTCAAGACAGTTCCGGACAACCCACGCGGCGAGCGCAGCAAGTCGATTGAAAACCGCGCCAAAGGCCGCGGCGAGTGGAACGTCTACGATGTGGTCGCGGTGGACGGCGTGGTCAAGCTGTCGGTCAACGGGAAGTTCGTCAACGGGATCAGCCGCACGACGCAGAAGAAGGGCTATCTGTGCCTGGAATCCGAGGGAGCGGAAATCCATTTCCGCAACATCAAGATTCTGGAGCTGCCGCCGGGGGTGACGAGCCCCGAGCAGACCGCTCCGAAGCTGAACTGACGCGGCCGCGCACGTGAGCAAGCGGTTTGTCATGAAAGTCTTCGGCTGGTCGAAAGACCCCTCCCTTACGAGTCAGGGCTCACGCTTCGCGGTTGTCGCTGTGGCGGACCGTCCGCTAAAGCTGGACGGCTCGGATGCTGCGGCGGTCGCTGTGGATGTCCGCGTGCGGGGCGGCGGATACTTTCCTGGCTAGCGGTTGACGATGGCGACCCGGAAATAGGGCTTGTCCTTCTCGTCCGGGTCCATCTGGTAGGTCTCTTCGGTCTTCGCAGGGTCGTAGCCGCGCCACAGCCAGGTCATCGCCATGGGCAGCTCGGCCTCGCCTTGTTCGGTGTTGTGCTGCGAATTGCCGAAGGTGAACTTGAAGTCGTATTCCTTCATCTTGAGCGAATTCGCCATCTGGATCGCCTGCATCGGCCACGACCCATGATCGTTCTCGAGGTCGTAGCTGCCGTCGGAAAGATAGACGCGCAGGTTCTTCTGCGGCCATTTACGGATCATGAACGGGTAGATGTTGCCGCCGTCCAAGAAGCCCGCGGGGTCGTGGAATCCGAAGAAATGGTTCGGATTGTCTTGACCGTGGCGCCACTGGATGCTCGTATAGGTGCCGATGCGCGATAGGACGCGGCTCACCTGCTCGGGCCGCTGCCAGCCCATGTTGAATGCGCAGATGCCGCCCGAAGATTGCCCGCACGTGCCGGTCGAGTAGCCGTCATGGCGCAGCTTGTACATCGTCTCGACTTTCGGATAGATCTCACCGAACACCATGTGGTTGTAGGTATCGTTGACCGAGTCGTAGAGCAAGCTGCGCAGCGACCGTTGACGAGTCTCGGGCGTGTACGGCCCGTTGACCGGATCGTCGACCACGGTCGGCGACAGCAAGATGTGCACCATCGGCGGGATCTTCTTCTGTTGCACCAGATTCTCGGTCACGACCGGCAGCCGGTCGCGCATGTCGCGCTGGAGGAAGCGGTGTCCGTCGTGCCAGATCATCACCGGCGCCGGCGTTGCGGGGTCGACGCCCGGCGAGGCGTAGACCCACCACGAGATCTTGTAGCCGTGGTAGACCGGCGACTCGTGGACCATCATGTCTGACATCTTGCCTTCCGGCACGCCGGGCTTGGGGTAGGAGTCCTCGGTCAGCGCGGCCTTGTCGATGCGCTCGCCCGCCTTGCCGTCGATGCGGTAATAGGTGGCGTGAGCCCAGCCTTCGAGCAGCTTCTTGTTGTGGACCCAAAGATCGGTCCCCGCGAGCTTCCGCATCGGCGCAGCGGGCTTGTCGTCAACGTAGAGGTTGGGCTCGGAGGAGCTTTGGATCGCCCAAACGAAGTCGCCCAGGTAAGAGGCGATCGACTTGCCGGCGGCAAGGTCCTCGGCCGAAAAATAGGATTTGAGAAGGGAAGCTAGCTCGCCGTCGGGCTTTTTGTCCTTGACGGCTTGGATGACATCGAGTTGAGTCGGCATGGCGACTAGGCAGCATACCGCACTCGACGAAAGGCGTGACGAGCGAAAGTCCTAACGGCCGGTGAGAGCCTGTTCCATGTCAGAACAGGCGGTCTGCAGCGCCGCGTGTTCCTCGGCCCAGGCTCCGGCGCCGAGCCGCTGGTAGGAAGTCAGCAAGTGAATGATGCGCTCGTACTTCTCCGCCAGCCTCGCGTCGCCGCCGTATTCTCGAATTTGTTGTCGCCAATTCCTCAACCGCGTATGAATCTGATTTAAATACTCGTCCTTAGGCATCTCGGCCCACCTTTCATCCTGCGAGCGCTCTACCCTGTTAGAGTCAACCCTAACCGATCTCGTTTCTAAACGTTTTAATGCCGGAGCTTGCATGGTGACAAACGGAACAAAACCGTAACGCTGAGGGGAGTCTGCGCCCGCTGTCGTGAGGCCGCCATGAGCTTTCCACAGTGTTTGTTCGCGGGAAAACCCAACACTCTCCCGGACGGAAGTACTAGCAGGCCTGCGGCGGGTTCCGAGGTCCTTGCCTGGACCGTCGGTGCTATGAAATGCTGCCGCATATGCCGGAGCTGCCCGACGTCGCGGTCTACATCGAGGCGCTCGAGCCGCGCGTCGTCGGACTGCCGCTCGAAGGCATGCGCATCGCGAGTCCTTTCCTGCTGCGCACCGCCGACCCGCCGCCGGCGGCGTTCGCAGGCAAGCGCATCAACGAGATCAGGCGCGTCGGCAAGCGCATCGCCCTCGGCTTTGAAGACGACCTCTGGGCCGTTCTCCACCTGATGATCGCGGGCCGGCTGCATTGGAGGCCCCCCGGCGCGAAGCTGCCCGGCGGCCGCCGCGGACTCATCGCGTTCGACTTCGCGGAAGGCTCGCTCATGCTCACCGAGGCCGGCACGAAGAAGCGGGCGTCGCTGCACCTGCTGCGAGGCGCATCCGCCCTGGCCGAGCTGGACCCGGGGGGCCTCGAGCCGCTCGAAATCGACCTCGCCGCCTTCTCCAACCGACTTCGCTCAGCCAACCACACCCTGAAGCGCGCACTGACCGACCCGCGCCTGTTCAGCGGCATCGGCAACGCCTACTCGGACGAAATTCTCCACGCCGCGCGCCTCTCGCCGGTCGCGCTCACCCAAAAACTCAGCGACGAGCAGGTTGAGCGCCTCTACCGGGCCGTGCAAAATACGCTGCGCGAATGGATCGAGCGCCTGCGGACCGAGGCAGGGGAGGGATTTCCGGAGAAGGTGACCGCGTTCCGCAAGGAAATGGCCGTGCATGGCCGCTACAACGAGCCGTGTCCGGTCTGCGGCGGCCCGATCCAGCGCATCCGCTACGCCGACAACGAAACCAACTATTGCCCGCAATGCCAGACCGACGGCAAGCTGCTGGCCGACCGCTCGCTGTCGCGTCTGCTGAAGCGGGACTGGCCTAGAACGCTGGAGGAGCTGGAAAATCGCAGGGGAAGAAAGTAGTGCGCGGCTCCCGCCGTCCCGAACCGATTCCTTGGTTCGGAGGCGGACTTGGCGTCGAGCTGAACCGGGAAGTCGTGGATACCACTTGGCGGACGGGGAAATGAATATGGCGGCGTAGGACGCTGTGCGGACGCTCGAGAAGTGATTTCACACATCGGTCGCGCCTTATCCGAATGAATGAGCCATACTGAAGGCCGAAGCGCGAAATATGCCTCGTTCGCTCTCGATCGTCATCCCGGTCCACAACGAGGAGCGTCATCTGCTGCCGCTCTACGACCGGCTCCGCAACGTTCTCGAGCCGCTCGGCGAGAGCTTCGAGATCGTCTTCGTCGACGACGCCTCGACCGACGGATCGCGCGAGCTTCTCGCCCACCTGGTTGAAGGCGACCCGAGCCTGAAAGTCGTTCGGCTGCGCCGCAACTTCGGTCAAACCGCGGCTCTGGCGGCGGGTTTTGCGACGGCGGAAGGCGAAGTCATCGTCGCCATGGACGGCGATCTGCAGCACGCTCCGGAAGACATTCCTGCGCTGCTGGCAAAACTCGACGAAGGCTATGACGTGGCCAGCGGCTGGCGCTTCAAGCGCGTCGACAATCTCTGGACGCGCCGCATCCCGTCCCGCGCCGCAAATTGGCTGATGTCGAAGGTGTCGGGCGTCGAGCTTCACGATTTCGGCACGACATTCAAAGCCTATCGCGCCGACGTTTTGCACTCGGTCCGGCTCTACGGCGACCTGCACCGCTTTATCCCGGTGCTGGCGAGCATGCACGGGGCGCGCATCGCAGAGGCGCCGATCCGGAACGTGCCCCGCGAGGGCGGCCGTTCCCACTACGGTCTCGGACGCACGTTCAGGGTCTTGTTCGACCTGGTGACGTTGCATTTCCTGCTGCGCTACCTGACCAGGCCGATGCATTTCTTCGGCTCGCTGGGGCTGATTTGCGGCTCCTCCGGAGCCGGCCTGCTCGGCTTCTTGGTGATTGAAAAGCTGCGCGGGTTGCACATCATGGTCGAGCACGGGCCGTTGCTGATCGCGGCGGCGATCCTGAGCCTCGCCGGAGTCCAGTTGATCTGCACCGGATTGATCGGCGAGGTGTTGATGCGGACCTATTTCGAAAGCCAAGGGCGGCCGATTTATTCCGTCGAAGAAGTCTTGACCTCGCGCCCAGCGGAGTCTTCGATTTAACGCCTAAGGCGCTTGCGGCCGCCGTCTAGCCCCAACCACTGTGGCGTCACTCCGCCGCGCCCCGTCAAGATAAAAGAAGCGACTCCTCGCCGGCGCCTGTTAGAGCGTGCAATTATCTTCCTCATCCATCCCAATCGGGCTGCAACTGTTCCAACGCGGCGTGGGACTGTTTCTCGTCGCCGCCCAGATTCATTTGTTCATCGGGCTGCGCCGCCTCTTGAAAAACCGGCGAATTCCGGGAGCGACCCTGTGGGCCGCGTGTGCGGCATTGCTGGGCTTGGCGCTGGTGCTCTCGGCGGAGATGTTCCAGCTCGACCTGGAAATCTTCATCGGCCGCAAGCCCGGCGTCTGGAATCTTCTCTCGGCCTTCTACATCGCCGGCTCGTTCGGAGCCTACGCCGTCTACCTCGCTTGGCGCGCGGTTGAGCGGCTGCGTCGCCGGCCGCATGACGCTGCGCCGGCCCAGAACGCGAGCGCCGACCCTCCCAGGCGGCGCGACATTTTGGCGGTCGGCGCCAAGGCGGCGATGGCCGCTCCGTTCGCGATCGCGGGCTACGGCACGTTCATCGGCCGCGACAGCTTCCAGGTGCGCGAGACGGACTTGCTGGTTCCGGACCTGCACCCCGACCTCGACGGTCTGCGAATGGCCCAAATCACGGATCTACACTGCGGCCCCTATTTGACGGCCAAGGAAGTCGACCGAGTCGTCGCGATGGCCAATGAGTTGCGGCCGCATGTCGCCTTCGTAACGGGCGATCTGATCACGCAGGCCGGAGACCCTCTGGACGAGTGTATTCGCTCCCTCGGCGGTCTGCGCGCCGACTCCGGCGTCTGGGGCTGCATGGGCAATCACGAGCATTACGCCGCGGCGGAAGGCTATGCGGCCCGCGAGGGCTTGCGGTACGGCATCGAATTCCTGCGCCAACGCTCCAAAACTTTGGAGTTCGGCGACGCACGACTCAATCTCGCCGGCGTCGACTACCAGCGCAAAAACCAGCCCTACCTGCGTTACGCGGAGACTCTGCTGCGCCCGGGCTCTGTGAATCTGCTGCTGTCGCACAATCCCGATGTGTTCCCCAAAGCAACTGAGCTAGGCTATGATCTGGTGGTTTCAGGACACACTCACGGCGGTCAGGTGACGATCGAGATCGTCGAGCAGAGCGTCAACGCCGGACGGTTTTTTACGCCGTTCGTCGTGGGACGCTATCAGATCGATCAAAGCCAGCTTTACGTCAGCCGCGGCATTGGCACCGTCAATCTACCCATGCGAATCGGGGCTCTCCCGGAGGTCACCCTGCTGCGCTTGAAGCGGGCCTGACGTTTTTCAACTCGGCCGTTTCGGCCCTCCATGCGCTACCTCATCCTCAGCGACATCCACGCCAACTGGGAAGGCCTCGAAGGAGTGCTGCAGGCGACCGACGGGCGATACGACGAGGTCGTTTGCCTGGGCGACGTCGTCGGCTACGGGGCTGACCCGAACCGCGCCGTCGAATGGGTGCGCGAACACTGCTCCACCGCGATCCGCGGCAACCACGACAAGGCTTGCAGCGGCCTCGAGGACGCGGAGCTGTTCAACCCTCTCGCGCGCCGGGCCGTCACCTGGACGCAAAACGAGCTGACGGACGAGAATCGCGACTGGCTGCGCACGCTCCAACAGGGGCCCGTCGAGGTCGCGGATTTCGTCGTCGTCCACGGCTCGATTCGGGACGAGGACGAATACGTGCTCGACGCGCGCGACGCCGCTCCGCAGTTCGAGCATCTGAGCAAGTCGGTGACCTTTTTCGGCCATACCCACGTGCAGGGCGGCTTTTTTCTGCGCGGCTCTTCAAACGGCGCGGGCGAAGACTCGATCGGCGCGCCGGAGACCTTGCATCTGCGCCTCGGCGACATTTGCCTCGTCAATCCCGGCTCGGTCGGCCAGCCGCGAGACTTCGTCTGGGAGGCGGCATACGCCCTCTACGACAGCGAATCGCGGACGATAACATACGGTCGTTGCCCCTACGACGTTCAAAGCGCGCAAAAAAAGATTCGCGATGCAGGCTTACCTGGATCGCTTGCCGAACGTCTCGCATTAGGGAGATAAGATTGGACACTGGCGCCGGCTTGATGCCGGCGAGGCTCATTCTCAGATAAAGTGATGGGTCTAGACTTAAGTATCGACACCCGAAATGATCAAAGTAGAAGGCGTCACGAAGCGCTACGGCAGGGCTACGGCGGTTCGTGACATCAGTTTCGAAGTCCACCCAGGCGAAATCGTCGGATTCCTCGGCCCCAACGGAGCCGGAAAAACCACGACGATGCGCATCTTGACCGGTTTCTTGCCCCCGACGGAGGGTCGCGCCGAAGTGGCCGGCCTCGATGTCGTCGACAATCCTCTCGAGGTCAAGCGTCACATCGGGTATCTGCCCGAAGTTCCTCCGGTGTATCCGGAGATGAACGTCGAGGGATACCTCAAGTTCGTCGCCCGCATCAAGGCGATCCCGAGCGCGGACATCAACCGCCGCGTCGAGGCCGTAATGGAGCGGACCGCGATCACCGAATTCCGCAAAAAGCTGATCGGCAAGCTGTCAAAGGGCTATCGCCAACGCGTCGGCCTGGCGCAAGCGCTGATCCACAACCCCGACGTGCTCATCCTCGATGAGCCCACGGCCGGGCTCGACCCCAAGCAAATTCGCGAAGTCCGCGAGCTCGTACGCTCGCTGGCCGGCGAACACACCATCATCCTTTCGAGCCACATCTTGAGCGAAGTCGCTGAAACCTGCGGCCGTGTGATCATCATCAACCAGGGCCGCATCGTCGCGACAGACTCGCCGCAGGCCCTGACGGGTCGCATGCAAGGCGGCGACTCGACGCAGCTCGAGATCGACGGCTCGCCGGAGCAAATCGAACCGCGCCTCGCCGCGCTCGAAGGCGTTGTGAGCGTCTCGCGCGGCCCCGACATCGGCTCGCGCTCCACCTGGACCGTCGAGACGGACAAGAACGAGACGATCCGCAGTCAACTGGCCCGCGCCGTCGTCGAAGCCGGCTTCGGCCTCTACGGCATGAAGCAGGTCGGCCTCTCGCTCGAAGACATCTTCCTCGAGCTCACCGCTTCAGAGGAAGCCTCCCAAGAGCCCCTGCCGGAAGAGCACCGCGAACATGAAAAACCGGCCGTGGCGCACGTCGGAGGCGACGAATAATGCGTAACGCCTGGACCATCGCTCGCCGCGAGCTCAACGTTTACTTCACTTCGCCGATCGCCTACATCGTCCTGGCGATGTTCGGCATCATCTTCGGCTACTTTTTCTTCAGCGCCATCGCGTTCTTCGCGCAATTCAGCGCGCAGGCGGCGGCGAACCCCGGCATGGGGCCGCCGATGAACGTCAATCAGTTCGTCATCCAGCCGACGCTGGGCAACTTCACCATCATTTTGCTGTTCCTGGTGCCGATGGTGACCATGCGCCTGTTCGCCGAAGAGCAACGCTCCGGCACGATCGAGCTGCTGCTGACGTCGCCGATCAGCGACTACGAAATCATCTTCGGCAAGTGGATCGGCGCCATGCTGCTCTATGCCTGCATGCTGCTGGTTTCGATGGTCAACTTCGCCGTGCTGACGATCTTCGTCAAGCCTGACTTCAAAGCGCTGGCCGTCGGCTACCTCGGCATGCTGCTGATGGGCGGGGCGCTGCTGGCGATCGGCGCGTTCATCTCGACGCTCACCAAGAATCAGATCGTCGCCGGCGCCCTCACCTTCGGCCTCTTCCTGATGCTCTGGGTCCTCGATTGGGCGAACCAATACTCGCAATCGGACATCGGCAAGCTCTGCGCCTACTTGGCGATTCCGCCGCACTTCGAGCAATTCTCGAAGGGCGTGATCGAGCTCAAAGACGCGGTTTACTACTTGTCCGCCATCACCCTCGGGCTGTTTCTGAGCAAGCGCTCGCTCGAGGCCCTTCGGTGGAAGGCATAAGGAGGACTCGAATGGCTCATTGGTTCGAATCCCGACAAGTTCGCGGAGGCAGTTACTCCGCCGCCTACGTTCTGGTCTTCATCGCCATCCTGGCGGGGGTCAACTATTTGGCCGACCAGTACAACAAGACCTACGACGCGACCTCGGAGAAGCTCTACAGTCTCTCCGACCAAACTGTGAAGATCCTCGGCGACCTCGACCGCGACGTCACGATCTACCACTTCGATCAGAAGTCGCGCTTTCGCGAAGCCGAGAACAGCCTGGTGCGCTACTCGAACGCCTCGAACCGCGTCAACGTGAAGTACATCGACCCCGACGCGGATCCCGCGCTGGCGCAGGCGATGAACGTCCGCACCTATGGAACGACCTTGGTCGAAGTCGGCGCGAATCGCGAAGAGGCCAAGACGACCGGCGAGGAAGACATCACCAACGCCCTCATCAAGGGGCTCAAAGGCTCGGATAAGACGGCCTGCTTCCTTACCGGACACGGCGAGGCTGATCCGACCAACTCCGAGCGCGACGGGTTCTCCATCGCGAAGAACGAGACGGAGGGCGCGAACTACAAGACCAAGACCGTCTCGTTGCTCGAGACCCCCGAAGTGCCGAGCGACTGCACGGCCGTCGTCATCGCCGGACCCACGAAGTCGTACCTCGAGCAAGAGGTCGCGATCTTGCGCGATTACGTTAAAAACGGCGGCCGGCTGCTGCTGATGATCGACTTTCAGGCGACTCCGGAGCTGGCCGAGCTGGCCGCCGACTGGGGCATCAAGGTCAACGACGACATCGTCATCGACCGCTCCGGCATCGGCTCGCTGTTCGGCGGCGGTCCGCTGTCGCCTCTGATCGCCGAGTACGACGACACGAACCCGATCACCAAGGTCATGGGCAACGTCGCCACGATCTTCACCATGACGCGAAGCGTCCAAAAAGCCGCCGATACACAAGGGTGGGACGTGAGCGAGTTGATGAAGACGACGCAAGGCTCGTTCGCCACCAGCGACTTCAAGATTGAAAACGGCAAGATCGATTTCAAGGAGGGCGCCGACCTGCGCGAAGGTCCGATCAATGTCGCCGCCGCAGCCACTCATGCGGCGGAAAAGCAGGCGGAGGCGAAGCCCGAAGCCAATGCCGAGGGCGCCGCTGAAGGCGCGGCGGCCAAGCCGGTTGAGCTGAAGGAAGACGAGAGCACGCAGTCTCGCGTGGTGGTCACCGGCACGTCGCGGTTCGCGCGCAACGCGGCCGTCGGCCGGGGCGGCAATCTCGACGTCTACCTCAATATGCTGAGCTGGCTCGTCTCCGACGAAGACTTGATCTCGATTCGCCCGAAGAACCCCGAATCAACGCCGATCGACCTCACCAGCAGCCAGATCAAACGGATCTTTTTCGGTCTGGTGATCTTCCTGCCGCTCGCCATTGTCGTCATGGGCGTTCGAACGTGGTGGGTGCGCCGCTAACCATGAACAGACGAAGCCGGAGATAGACGCCATGAAAGCGAATCCTCTCGTGCTGGCCGTCCTCGTGTTGGCGGTGGTGGGCGGGCTGGTCTATTACACCAACAAGAACCCGCCCAAGCCCGAGTCCGACACGGTCGCGATTATCGACGCCAAGGACGCCGACATCAAGCAAGTCACCATCGACAAGCCCGGCGGCGAGTCCATCACCGTAGTGCGCGGCGACGACGACAAGTGGAGGTTCGGCGGGGGAATCGACGTCCCCGCCGACGACTCCGCCATCGGCCTGATGATCACCAACCTCGCCTCGATGAACGCCGACCGCGTGGTCGAGGACGAAACGAAAGACTGGGCGCCCTACGGCCTCGAAGGCGCCGGAACCCTCGAGGTCACGATGACGCCCAAGGAAGGCGAACCGAAGACCGTCATCTTCGGCAAAGCGACGCCGACCGGCTCCAACCTGTTCGCGCGTCTGGAGGGCGACCCGCGCCTGTTCACCGTCTACAACTACGTCAAGTCGTCGTTCGATAAGTCCGTCTTCGATTGGCGCGACAAGAAGCTGCTCCACATCGACGCCGACAAAATCTCGCGCCTCACCGTCGACGTCGACTCGAAGTCCTTCGAGTTCGGCAAGGCCGGCGAGCAGAACTGGCAGATCCTGAAACCCAAGCCCTTGCGAGCCGACAACTTCAGCGTCGGCGACCTGGCGCGCTCCATCGAGAACGCCGAAATGATCAAGGTCGTGCGGCGAAGGCGACGAAGCCAAGCCGGCCGCGTTCAGCAAGCCATACGCCACGGCCAAAGTCGTCGACGATGCGGGCGAGCATACGCTGACCGTCGCCAAGTCCGGCGACGCTTACCAGGCGCGCAGTTCCGATCTTCCCGGCGTCTACGAAGTCTCGTCGACGCTGGCGGAAGGCCTGAACAAGAACCTCGACGACTTCCGCAACAAGAAGCTGGTCGACTTCGGCTTCAGCGAGCTCAAAAAGGTCGAGGTCAGCGCCGGCGCCGACAAGGCGACCGTCGAGAAGCGGGACGACAAGTGGGTGCTCTCCTCGGACGGCGATCGCGAGCTTGAATCCTCCAAGGTGCAAACGCTGATTGACGCTCTGCGCGGCCTGACTGCGACGACTTTTCCGTCGGACGACCCGGCCGCTCAGGCCAAGTACGGGCTGACCTCGCCGGCCATGGAGGCGACGGTCACGCCGGCCGCCGAGGGAGGCAAGGTCGAAACGGTGCTCATCAGCGCCCTCAACGGACCGCACGTCTACGCGGCCCGCAAGGGAGAAGCCACGACTTACGAAATCGAAACGGCCCCAGCGGCCGAAGTCCGCCACGCGCTGACCGAGCTTCTCAAAAAAGGCGAGCCCGCCGAGAAGGCCGATCAGAAGGACGAAAAGAAATAGGACGCGGGAAGCGGCGCCGACCCGGCGGTTTTCAGCGCGTCGTCCGCTACAATCGGAACGTCCGCGGCATGCGTAGCGTAGTGCTCATTGTGTCCCTGCTGACGGGACCGCTCCTTTGCGCGGAAACGCCCGCAGGCCTCGCCGGTCTTAGCGACGACTCCGTCTCCCACGTGCCCGAGCGCGACTGGACGCGTCTGGGCATCCGCACCTGGGAGATGCGCAATCTCGAGCGCGTGAAGGCCTCGGGCGGGATCGAGGCTTACAACGTCGCCTATGAATCCGGCGACTTGAACATGACCGGCTTCTTGGCGTATCCGAGCGTCAAGTACGACCCGCGGGGCGAGCCGGAAGAGAAGTTCCCCGCGATCATTCTGTGTCACGACGGACGCCAGGGCGTGACGACCCCGTGGCGCGAGGTGGCGATGGAATTCGCGCGGCGCGGATACGTCGCGGCGGCGCCGACGTTTCGCGGGCAGGGCGGGCCGGAAGGCCGCTCGCAGGGCGTGTTCGAATTCGCCAAAGGCGAAGTGATCGACATGCTGCAGATGACGCAGCTCGTGCGCAAGCTCGTCTTCGTGGATTCGATGCGCATGGCGGCGATCGGGTCGGGGCACGGAGGCTCGGTGCTGGCGGAATCGCTGGGCCGCTCGAATGTGTTTCGCGCGGCGGTGGTGATCTCGCCGATGCTGTTCTCCGCTTCGCCGGAGTACCGCTACGCGGGATTGCAGAACTTTCGAACTCTTACGCGCGACTTGTTCGGGAGCAGCTTCAGCGAGAGTCAATTGCTGTCGGAATTGCGCGCGAGGGAAGCGTTCGAGCATATCCCGAAAATTCAGACTCCCGTGCTGGTCATGACCACCGGCGCCGACCAGGGACTGGCCGAGACGTTGCAGTGGGTCGAGGCCCTCAACGCCAAGGGCATCCCCAATCAGTTGCTGCGGTACCCGTCGATGTTCCCGGGCTTCGTGACGGCCGTCGACAACGGGACGCGGCCGTCCGATTGGCAAGTGAACCGCGACAACGCCTGGACGAACATCTTTCGTTGGATGGACCACTACATAAAGGGCGAGGACCCACAAGAGTGAATCGCGTCATCTTGCTTGCAGTCACCTTCGCCGCAGCCGCGGCGGCGCAGCCGCACTACGACGCGGCGCACACCATCGATCCGATCACGATCGACGGCCGTCTGAACGAGTTCACTTGGTTGGCGGCGCGGCAGGTCGGGCCGTTCACCAACATTCGCGGCGGCGACGGCTTGCCGACTCAGGCGCTGCTGGCCTGGGATTCCGACAATCTCTACGTCGCGTTCGTCGCAGTCGACCCCAAACCGTGGTCGAAGATGTTCGAGCACGACGCGGAGTTGTGGAACGAAGAGGTCGTGGAGCTGTTCCTCGACCCGGACGGCGACGGCAAGGACTACGCCGAGCTCGAAGTGAGCCCGAACAACATCGTGGTCGATCTGCTCATTCCGGCGCCCGGCGCCAAGCCCGCATCGGAAACCAAGCTGTGGGATATCGCGGGCCTGCGCACGGCGGTCGGCAAGCAGGGGCCCGGGTGGACGGTGGAGATTTCCATCCCTTGGAAGTCTCTGAAGGGTTCGGGCGTGAGCGAGCAGCCGCGCCCCGGCGACGAGTGGAAGGTGGGACTTTACCGCATCGAGCGACCGGACGACGGCGAGCCGCAGTTGCTCGCGTGGGCCCCTACCGAGCGCAGCTTTCACGAGCCCGAGCGCTTCGGAACCGTACGTTTTGTGATCAAACCGTAGGGTCTGATCAAGCCCTAGGGGCTGGTGAGAGAGGATGCGAGTCTAAGCTGAGGCTCCAATCGCTCGGACCGGGCTCGAGCGGCCCTGGTTTTTCGAGGGTCGGCTTGCTGGCGGCGGGCGTGGCGGGCATCGATCGCTGCACTTCCTCGTAGTCGCGCTGTGCGCTCGCGTTCAAGGACTTTTCCATCAAGAGGACGCCCCAGAGCACGGCGACGAGCACGCCAATGATCGCCAGCCCGTGATTCGATAGTTTGAACAGCTTCATTCCGCTTCCCAGCCCTCAACGAAAGCAATCAACGGGCCAAACTATGTTCTGTTCCTCACAACAGAGCAATTCGGCGGCTTTCGAGGTTCCGTTACCGTACTCAGGCGAAAAATTCGCCTTGCGGTCACCTGTCCGTTCGTCAAGATGATGTAAATCTTGCGCTGTCAACGCGCTACACAAGGTGAATTGGCGTCTGCGCGCTGTTCGGCGGATCTCCAAGCTGTATCGTTGAGACAGGCGGCTGTGGCCGAATTCGACCATCGCCGCGGCCCTTGTCGGCCGTTTTGGAGCACCGATGTCCATGGCTTCGCCTGAGAAAAGCAACGTACAGAACAATACGTCGTATAGCTCGCTTTGGTTTGTAAGGATCTGCGTATTTTTTTGCCTGGCAGCGACATCGTTCGGCCAGGCCGGGCCTCCCGGCGCCCGCGTTCGAAGACTGTTGACGTTCCCCTCGCAGCCGGGCGTCGTGATCGCCGCGACCAGCGCCGGCGTGTTTCGCAGCACCGACGGCGGACGCACGTGGGCCGCCCGCAGCGCCGGTCTCCCGGCACTCAATGTGACGAGCATCGACGGTCCTTCGTGGAGGCTATATGCCGGCCTCGAAGGCGGCGGAGTTTGGCGGTCGGTGAACGGCGGGGTCTGGGAGTTGGCCAATGACGGCGTCGGCGATCTCAACATCACCGACGTCGCGGTCGATCCGAATAATCCGAATATCGTCTTCGCCGCAACCGCCAATGACGGTCCGTTCTTCTCGAACAACGGCGGCGACGGCTGGATCCGGCCGGGGTCGACATTGCCCCAGATTCCCTTCGCGGACATCCAGTTCGAGCCCGGCAGCTCGGAACATCTGTTCGCGGCCGGGTCCGGAGGACTGTTCGAGAGCGAAGACGGCGGACAGACCTGGGCGAGCCGTGCGACCGGACCGGCGGTGTTCCGCCGTGTCCGCTTCGACCCACTCGATCCGACGACGATTTACGTGGCGACGAGCAGCGGTCTGATTCGAAGGGATTCGAAGCGCGGACACCTTCGGCTTCATCGCCGGCTTCGGCACGGTGTCGGCGACGGACGTCATCGTCGACCCGCTGAGCTCGGACATTCTCTACGCTTTCTCAACGACCGCCGGCTTCTACCGCAGCGCTAACCGGGGCGAGACGTGGGCCCCCGGCGGCGTGGGGCTGCCTCGCACGTTCCTGCTCACCTTGCAGACCGAGCCTTTCGGCGCCGCGGCGGGCGAATTTACGCGACTGATCGCGGGAGCGAACGGGTCGGGAGTGTTCGAGTCGACCGACGGCGGCGCGAATTGGATTTCGAGCTCGGCCGGCATGAGAGGCGCGGACATCAATGACGTCGCCGTCGATCCGTCCAACGGGCAAATCGCGTATGCGGCGACCGATGGCGGCGGCATGTTCAAGACGACCGACGGCGGCGCGACCTGGTCGGAAGCGCACAACAACCTGCAACACCAGGAGCCCGGCGTGCTTGTGATCGACCCGGCGAACCCAAGCACGATTTATGTCGGCTCGGTCGACCCCAGCGACCGTACGAACGGCGCGCTCTCGCGCACGACCGACGGGGCGGAGACGTGGAACGTGTTGCAGGGCGGTGCGCCGATCTTCGCCCTCGCGACGCATCCAAGCGACGGCCAGACGCTCTGGATCGGCTCGAACACCGGCTTCTACGGCACGGCGTCGGGCCTATACCTTTCGCGCAGCGGCGGCGCCGGGTTTACCCAAATCTACGGCGACAACGGGATCTTGAGCGGGCAGGAAATTCGCGGCATCGCCGTCGACCCGCAGAATCCTCGCAACGTGTACGTGCTGGGCGCCGACCTATACGGGGGGTACTACTTCTTTTGGAGCGACGACGAGGGCGCGGAGTTCCGCGCCACGATCTCGACGGCGACGCCGTTGCTGGGCATCGCGGTCGACCCCAGCAACTCGAAGCGCGTCTTTGTGACTTCGTTCGGCGCGGGGTTGCTGCGCAGCACCGACGGCGGTCAAGCCCAATTCCAGCAAGTCAACGACGGCCTGCCTTCGACCGACAGCTTGACCGATGTCTTCTCGCTCGCGTTCGATCCGAGAAATTCGGCGACGATGCTGGTCGCGACGGGCTTGGGCGTGTACCGCAGCGACAACGGCGGAGACGCCTGGTCGCCGGCGAACACCGGCCTCGAGAACGTCGCAATCCGCCGCATCGTCATCGGGCCGAACGGCGAAGCTTACGCGGCGGCGGTCGATGCGGGCGTTTGGGTCAGCACGGACCTGGGTGAGAGTTGGCATCCCACTGCGCGCGCGGCGCTCGAGACGGCCGGCCTGACCCACGCAGCGAGCTTCCGCGCCGGGGCCGTCGCGTCCGAGCAGATCGCGTCGCTGTTCGGCGGACCGTTCACGGACCGCACCGAGGCGGCTCAGTCGATTCCGTTGCCGACAAGCCTGGCGGGAGTCAGCCTGACCGTCACCGACAGTCAGGGCGTCACGCGCGACGCACCGCTGTTTTTCGCCTCGCAGGGACAGATCAACTTCCAGGTTCCCGAGGGAACGGCGCTCGGAACAGCCACGGTGAATGTGCGCACGGCGCAGGCGGAAGGCCTTTCCATCCAGATCGAAGTCGTCAAAACCGCGCCGGGGCTGTTCGCCGCGGCGGGGACGGGAGAGGGGCCTGCGGCGGCAAACTCTCAACTGTACTCGAACGGCGCGGGCGGGCCGGTGACGCCGGTCTATAGCGTGTCGGACGGAGCGATTCAACTGACGCCTCTCGATCTCGGAGGCGACGGCGATCAGCTCGTGTTGATCTTGTACGGCAGCGGCATCCGCAACTATGGCGGAAGCATCCAAGCGACGATTGACGGTGTGGAAGCCTCGGTAATCGGCGTCGCGCCGCAGGGGCAGTTCGTGGGATTGGACCAGGTGAACATCCTGGTTCCGCGCTCGCTGCTCGGCGCGGGCGTCGTCGAAGTGCGACTGACCGTGGACGGCGTCTCCACGAATGTCGTCACCGTCCGCGTCGAGTGATCAACGAACGCGAACTTCCAGGCTCCCGGCATTCGTACAAAGCGGCCGAGGCGGCGCCGCTTTCCATACGAAAACGTCCGTAAGCATAAAATCGGAAGTTATCCGCTATGCCGGATCGTCCCCCATCTACGCGGCGAACGCTGATGCACCCCGGCCCCGGGATCGCCGTGCTTGCGGGCGCGACGGTGACGGTCAGCCCTTATGTGTTCTCGTTCGGCGACCTGCTGGGCGTATTGGATCGGCCGGGCTGGCTGCCCGTGCCGCAGTTCTGGATGCTCGCCGCCGGATGCGTCGTGCTGGCGATCGGCGGGCTGACGATGAACGCCACCCGGGTTTGGGACCAGGGACTGGTCACGGCGGGCGTGGCGGCCATTGTGTTGGCACTGGCGCCCGCTTTGACCCAGCGTCCGAGCCTGGCGCTGGCGATCCTGCTCATCGCCCTGTACGTCATCTTCGAATCCTGGGAATCGGATGCGCCGTTCCAATTGCGCAGCCGCGCGCTGATCCCCAAGAGGAGCGAGCTGAGCGCCGCCGCCGCTCGAGCCGCTGCGATGACCGCCGTGGCAGGGCAGTTGACGCTAGTCGTTTTCTTTCGGACGCCCGAGAATCTCTACAGCTTGCTGGGTCTCACCGCGGCGAGCGCTTTTTTGTTGCGCTGGTCCCAGCGGGTGCGAGCCGAACGGCGTGCGGCGGCGATCCTGGCGAGCGTCGTCGCATTCGCATCCCCGCTCATGCTTTGGTTTTGGAGTCCGATTGCGGCGCACGCGTTGATGCTTGCCGTGACGCTTTGGCTGGTCCCTTCGCCGGAATCTCGGAGCATGGCCGACAGCCCAGAAGTGCTGCGTCAGCATCCGGCCGTTCCGCTGGTGTCGTCGTTCGCCTTGCTGTGCGCGGGCGGCACGTTGCTGTTGTTGGTTCCGGCGGCGACGACGGCCGAGCTGGGAATCTCCGCCGTGGACGCGGTCTTCACGGCGGTCAGCTCCGTCTGCGTGACGGGTCTGATCGTGCTCGATACGCCCAACGATTTCACGCCGCTGGGGCAGGGCATCATCCTTCTGCTGATTCAGTTGGGCGCGTTGGGAATCATGAGCTACTCGGCGGCGATCTTGATTTCGCTGGGCAGACGCATGGGACTGCGGCAGGAGTCGATGGTGGCTTCGAGCCTCAACGCGGCGGATCGGGCGCACCTACGGGTCATCCTGAAGCGCATGTTGCAGTTCACCTTCACGTGCGAGGGCGTGGGCGCGATCCTTTTGGGCTTGTTCTTTTGGAGCGAGGGGGATCGCGCGGGGCAAGCGATTTGGCGTGGACTGTTCACCGCGATCTCGGCGTTTTGCAACGCCGGCTTCGCGCTGCAGAGCGACAGCCTCATCCCGTATCAGAGCAATCCGTGGATCTTGCACGTGGTGGCCGTCTTGATCATCCTCGGCGGCCTGTCTCCCGTGGTGGCGTTCTCGATTCCGGGGCTGGTGCGTCGCAAGGAACGCAGCGCGCAAGTCAAAATCATCCTGTCCGTAAGCGCCATTCTGCTATTCGCGTGCTTCGTCTTGATCGCCGCTCTCGAATGGAACGGAGCTCTGCGGGGACTGTCGCCGATCGATCGGATCAACAACGCCTGGTTCCAATCGGTGACCTTGCGGACGGCCGGCTTCAACTCGGTCTCATTCGAAGCGCTGCATCCGACTACCATCATCATCATGGTGGCCGCGATGTTCATCGGCGGCAGCCCCGGCGGCACGGCCGGAGGCATCAAGACGACGACGGCGGCGGTGATGGCGTTGGCCGTGATGACCGCCGTGCAGGGCCGCCGGGAAGCGACCGTATTCGGCAAGCGCATCCCGACGACGACGGTCGATCGCGCCGCCGCCATCACGACGATCGGCGCACTTTCGCTGCTTTTGACTCTGATCGCGTTGCTGTTGACTCAAGCCATCCCGGGTTCGTGGGCGCTGTTCGAGGCCGGCTCGGCCTTGGCGACGGTAGGGCTGTCGCTGGGCGCAACGGCGCATCTGGATTCGGTGGGCAAGATCATCATCATCGTGGCGATGTTCGCCGGCCGCGTCGGACCGCTTTCGTTGTTCGCGTTCTTGGCGACCCTCGAGACCCGCAGGGACGCCAAGCGACCCGCCGAGGCGATTGACGTCGGCTGAGGAGGAACGATTGACCAAACAAGTCTTGATTGTCGGTTTGGGGAGGTTCGGCATGAGCCTGGTGCGCGCGCTGAATGCGCGCGGCGTCGAGGTCTTGGCCGTCGACCGCAACCCCGACCGCGTCGAAGCCGCCGCCGCGGAAGCGAGCGAAGCCATCGCACTCGATGCGACCAACGAAGACGACCTCGCCAAGACGCGCCCTTCCGACCGCGACCTGTGCATTTGCGCGATCGGCGACGAATCGAACGAGGGGTCGATTCTTTGCACGGCGCTGTTGCGCCAGCTCGGCGCGAGCCGCATCGTCTCCCGTGCGACCAGCATCCTGCAGGGGCGCATTCTCAAGCTTGTCGGCGCGCATGAAGTCGTCAATCCTCTAGAAGACTTCGGTCAGCGCTTCGCCGATCAATTCGCGTTCGAGCGGTTGCGCGGCGAACTGCCGCTAGGCGGGGACCTGGTGATCGCCGAGGTGCAGACGCCGAAGGGGTTCGCCGGACAATCCTTGGCCGAGCTGAGGCTTCCGGCGCGCTACTCGGTGACCATCGTCGCGACGCGCCGCGGCGAAGCGGGGGAGGTGCTGTTGCCCACGCCCGATCAACGGCTCGAGGTCGAGGACATCATGATCGTGGTGGCGCGCAAGAGCGCGATCGTGCGCTTGGTCGAGGCGGCGTAGCCATGCATCTCCGCAAACAGAGTCGAACCGCATTCGGGCTGATCCTGTCGCTGCAGCTTGCCACCTCATTCGGCGCCATCGCCTTGCTCTCCCGCATGGGCCCCGCCATCGCCAAAGTCGCGGAAGAAAACGTAGAGTCGCTGACGGCCGTGGAGAAGATGATGGCGGCGCTCACGGCGCCTCCCGAGGAAGCGGAGACGGCGCGCCGGAGCTTCGAGGAGGCATATCGGCGCGCCGACCGCAATGTGACGGAGAACGACGAGAGGCCGTTGCTGCTCGAGATTCGCGACCAAACCGACGGCGCCTTCAGCGGCGATCGGGAAGCGCGGGAAAGTCTGGTCGTCGCTCTGGAACAACTGGCCGAAGTCAACCGCCAAGCTCTGCATAAGGCCGACCAGGAGGCGCGGCGCCTCGCGCAGGCCGGCGCCTGGGCGGCGGTGATCCTCGCGCTGGTGTCGTTCCTGCTGGTGCGCGTCGTCGCCCATCGCGTCGATGCGGAGTTCGTGATGCCGATCCTGGACGTCGCGGACGCCCTCAGATCCGCATTGCAGGGGGACGGGTTCCGGCGCTGCGCGGGCCGCAACGCCAGCCCCGAAATCCAAAGCATCGCCAACGGCGTCAATCACCTGCTCGACGAAAGGCGCGCGGTGAAGCCTAAAGTCCCCTCAGCAGCCCTTTGATGTAGCCGACGGCGTACGACCAAGCAGCCTCGGACCGCGTGTCGTCGGGAAACTTCGGCACGTGATCGGGGTGCAGCAGCTTGTCGTAGCCGACTTCTTGCAATGCTGCGAGGGCGGCTCGCATGTCGGCCTGCCCCACGTCGACGAACGTCTCGGTGTAGCGCAAGTGCGGGACTTCGCGAATCACGTTGCGGAAGTGCACATGGTTGATTTGACGGCGCCGGCCGAACCAGCGAATCACGGCAACCGGATCTTCGCCCATCTCGGTCGTTACGCCCGTGTCGAACGTGATGCCGTTGTAGGGACTCGGCGCGGTTTCGGCGACCCGCATCAATCCTCCGACCGTCCCGAGAATCTGTGCGCAGCCGCGGTAGGTCGGCGGCGGCGGATCGTTCGGATGGACCGCCAGAAAGACGCCGGCCTTCGCGGCCTCGGGAACGACCGCCCCGAGGAAATATTCGTACCGCTCCCAAAGGTCTTGAGCGGAATGCTCGCCGACGTCGGGCAGGAGGGGCAGGTCCTTCGAGCGATCGTAGTCATGCGCCGCAAGCTGCGTCCCGCCGCGGCCCTCGCGCGTGTAGTAGCCGCCCATCGCTCGCAGCGCGTACCAGTTGTACTCGACCACGGGAACGCCGACGCGTCCGGCGACATGGATCGATTCGATCACATCCGCGATCTGCTTGTCGCGGCCCGGACGTCCCAGAATCGCGTCTCGAAAGTCGTGCAGCATCAAGTTGCCGATCTTGAGGCCGTAGGATTCCGCCTTGTCCTTGAGCGCCTGGATTTCAGCGTCCTTCCACGGGCCGCGGTCGGTGTCCGTCGAGCCGTCGGGCAGGATGACGCGGCCCTCCGGCGAATAGGTGGGCGCGTTGGGCCCCCCGGCGGTGATCCAGCGAACGCCGATCCGCTGCATGAAGCGCAGCGTCTCGTCGCCGAAGCCGCTCGCCGGAAAGGTCAGCTTGATGCCCGGCTCGTCGAAACCAGCCGCGTCGGCGGCGCCGGCGGTCAGCGCCGCCAGACCCGAGGCGGCCAGGCCCGACGCCGCCAAGCGGAGACAGTCGCGCCGTGTTTTCAGCGTGCTCACGGGCGCACCAGTCGCCGGCTGACCAGCCAGTCCCATAGGCGGTCCTCCCAGGAGTCGACCGGTCCGTCGAAGGGCCGTAACGCGAACCCGTGCCCGCCGGTGGTGTAGAGATGCATTTCGACAGGCACGTCGTGGTCGAGCAGCGACAGGTAGAGATCGACGGTCGTGTAGACATGCGAGCGATCGTCGGAAGCGCACACCAGAAAGCTCGGAGGGGAGTCGTCACGGGCATTGATGGTTCCACGCCGATATCCCGGATAGACGACCACCGCGAAGTCGGGACGCGAGCTGACGCGCTCGATGGGGTCTTGCGCTTGCGGGTCGCCCTTTTTGAAGCGCGTCTCGATCAGCGCCGCCAGCTCGCCTCCCGCCGAGAAGCCGATTACCCCGATCTTGTCGGGCTCAACGCCCCATTCGGCGGCTCGGCTGCGGATCAGCCGCATGCCGCGGGAGGTGTCCGCCAGAGCATGATCTTCGACGTTGTACGCAGTGCGCTGCAAGGGCGCGCCGCGCACGTACGAAAGTCGATACTTGAGCACGAACGCGGCGACGCCTCGCTCGTTGAGCCACTCCGCGATGTCGTAGCCTTCCTTCTCGATCACGACCTGGTTGTGACCGCCGCCGGGGATGACGAGCATCGCCGTGCCGTTGGCTTTGCCGGCGGGCGGCAAGAAGGCGTAGACGGAAGGCCGATGAACCTCGGTGAAGTTGCCGGGCAGACCGAGCTTGGCGTACTTGGCGTCGTTGACGGGCTGGGAAACCTCGTCCTTGGAGATGCCCTCGAAGCCCGGAGGGCCTCCCGGCCAGAGCAGGATCTGTTGGCCGCGATCGGCGCCGAAGGCGAGCGAAGCCGCGAAACAGAGCGGCAGAAGCCAGTGGAGCTTGAGCATAGCGCCAACACTCTAACGCATCGGCGCACGGATCGGCCGCCCCCGGGGAACCGGTTAGCGAATGCTGAGCATGCGCATCCACTTGCTTTGGCGGCCGCGCTTTTCGCCGGCGGCGTCTTCCGCGCCGAGGGCGCCGCTGACGAACTCTTCGATGCTGCGGCCCAGGCGGCTGTCGTCGGAGACCAGACCGCCGCGCATGGTGGCCGCGCTGACCGCATCGTAGTCGTTGGGCAGCGTCGCCGACACCTTCATGCCGACGGCCTCTTCGAGGGCGTCGAGCGCGATGGCGTTTCGGGAATCGGATCGATTGACGACGAACCGGATCGCTTCCTGCGCCACGCCGGCGGCGCGCAGCCGCTCGCGGCGGCGTCCGGCCAAGTGCGCTGACACCAGCTCCGCGGTGCTGACCAAATACAGCGCTTCGGCGTCACGTGCGATCTGGCGGGCGTTGGGCGGCATCGACGCCGGCAGGTCGGCGATGACGAAGTCGAAATGGGCGGCGGCTGACCGCGCCGCCTCCGGCAGGCGGTCCGCCAGATCGTCGAACAGCGGCTCGCCGGCGGCCGGACTGGGTAGGATGCGGAGTCCTTTCCATTCGGTTGTGATGCGGCTCCAGAGGTCGCCGAGCGTATCCAGCCGTCCCAGCGCGTGGCCCAGGTGGTAGGCCGGCTTGATGCCTAGGCGGAAGCAGACGACGCTGCAATCGAGGTCGCAGTCGAGCAGCAGCACGCTCTTGCCCGTGCGGCGATACACGCTGTGTGCGAAGTGGACGGCGAGCGTTGAGGCGCCGTCGTTGGGCTGCGCCGGCGAGAACGCAATCAACCTTCCCGCGGCGCTAATCGGCCCCGAGCGCGGCATGCTCGCGAGAAGATTTTCGAGCTTCGAGCGCTCGAACGGGGGCCACAGGTAGTCGCGTGCGCCCGCGCGCATCGCATCGAGCATCAGGTTCGCCGACTCCCCCTCACCGATCGCCGCGATGGGCGCGGCCGGAACGGCGGAGTGCAGCAAGCGCAGCGCCTCGAGGCCGCGATCGCGGTCGCTTAGGCCGACGATGACGATGCCGACGTCGCCGGCTTGAAAATTCGAGATATCGGAACCCGACGGGTAGCTCGCGATCTCGTCGATTTGGAGATCCGGCGCAAGCTCGGCCAATGCCTCGCGCAAGGACTCCGCCCGAGGGTCGTCGGGCCAGCAAATGATAATTCGAGCCGACATGCGTTGAGGAGACCCTGGAGGGGCCCCCACTGCATTGATCGGCGAACCGCGGCGAACGGTGTAGGAATGCGCCCGGCGACGAGTCTCGCTACGCTCCCTCAGGCTTCGACGACGCGCTCGTTCTTTGCGTCCCAAGACAGATACTTGCGCTTGCGGTACGACTCGACCGCCATCTGACAAGCCATTGCGCCCCAGAAGCCCAAGTCCACGTCGCACTTGAGCTCTTCGCCGAAGCGAATCGCGTTGTGCAGGTTGTGGTGGTGCAGCGCCATGTCTTCGCCGCCCGCTTTGCTGTGTGTCGCGGGCTTGGTTTCGTCCCGGAACATCGACTCGGGCGTGATCTCGAAACCTTCCTCGGTGAATTCGAGAGTGGCCTTGTGACCGCGGATCACGTGCCGGATCTTGGTCTCATTGGCCATCGATGAAACGAGTAATACGTTGATTCCCTCGGGATACTCGAGCATGGCGTTGAAAGTGTCCGGGATCTCGGCCACGCTGTTTTCCCAGTAGAACTGTCCGCCGGTGGCGACGACGCGCGACGGCGCGGTCAGCTTGCACGCCTTCAAGATGCGCGTCAGCCGGTGCACGAACAGGTCGGTCGCGATGCCGCCTGAGTAATCCCAGTAACGCCGCCACGCGAAGAAGCGATCGGGCTCCCAGGGCCGCTCGGGCGCGGAGCCCAGCCAAGTCTTCCAATCGAGATTGTCTCCCGGGCGCGCCGCCGCGGTGTCTTCGCGGCCGCCGAAGAAGTCGTCCTCGTCGGTGTTGCGCGAGTAGTCGATGTGGGCCATGACGGGCTTGCCGATGGCGCCTTCGGCGATATACTGGGCGGCCGTTTCGTAGGAGTTGTCGGACATGCCCTGCACGCCGCACTGCAGCTTGACGCCGCTCTGCTTGACCTTGCGCCGCACCAGCAGGCCCTCCTCGATCGAGTACGTCAACGGCTTTTCGCAGTAGACGTGCAGGCCCTGGTCGATGGCGTCCATCGTGATGTGCGAATGCCAGTGTTCCGGAACGGACACGACCACGTAATCGAGTCCTTTGAGCTCGAGCAGCTTGCGGTAGTCGTGGAACGGCTTGCCGCCGGTCAGCTCAGCCGCGGCGTCGAGCCGCGGCTGATAGAGATCGCAAACGGCGGCGATCTCGACGTTGTCTTGATCGGCCAACTGCATCAAGGCCCGCATATGGCCGTTCGCGTTGCCCCCTGCTCCGATGACGCCGACGCGCAGGCGATCGTTCGCGCCGATGACGCGGGGAGGAGCTGGAGCGGCCGCGGCGGAGGCTGTTGCGGCAAGGGTTCCGGCGACGAAAGAACGTCGAGAAATCGGGCGAGAAGTCATGGCGCGATTATATCGTCGAACGCCGAAGAAATTCGGACTCGGTTGTCGCGCACCCTCGGCGGCACCGCAATCGACCCTGACCGAAGATCAATGCGCGGTCTCGAATGAGAAGCTTGCCGCACTCGGCGTGAGGCCGAATTCACAACCGATTTGCGCCGCGACGGCGTCGACGAAAAAGCCGTTGCTGCGGCGCCGGATCTCCGGCTCGGGCCGGTTGGGAAACGCCACGTGCTCGAGCTCGTGCAAGAAAACAGACAGCAGAGCCGCGCGGAACCGGACGTCGTCGCTCAACCGTTCGAGGTCTTGATTGCAAGCGGCGGCAAGACCCGCCAGCGGGAGCGGGTTCCAGGCGCGGATGGACTCGACGGCGAGGTCGATTTCACCGATTCCGCCGTTGGTGTCGGCCGCGATGCGGCGCGAGAGCAGACCATGGGTGGGTTCGGGATGATGATGTCCCAAACAAGTGCAAACGTTGTGGCGCCGCAAGTCGGCGACGACGACCGCGGGAAGCTTGGAGAGGATTTCGGAATACGTCGCGCGAACGGCGACCGGCAGGCTGGGGAATGTGAACCGCAGCACATCGGCGAGGCTCGACGCGAACCAGGCGCGTCCGCGCGGATAACTCGCCACGACAAGCGGCAGAGCATCGCCGGCGGTGATCAGTAACTCGCCCTTGCCTACGAGTCGTTCGGTGAAATCGGCCAGCAAACTCGTCGAGCCCGCTCGCTTCCGCCTCCGCCGCAGTCGCATGACCCCTCCTTATCTGCATGGTATCGCCTCAGTCAAGGGCGTCCATTAGGCTCCTGCTATGCTCCTTAGTAGCTTTTCCACCTAGATCAGGCATGCCCAATTACCAGAGATCGGGGACATCGACTTTTGGTTTCGATTTTTCGACGCCGCCGATGATCAAGCGGCTGCTGATCGCCAATTTTTCGGTCTTTATTCTCTACTTCATCGCAGTTCGGCTCAACATCGGTCCGCTGCTGAGTTTCTTCCACGCGACGAGCCTGATTCCGAGTTGGGTCGTGTTCGGCGCGTTGTGGCAACCGTTCACCTACCTGTTCATTCACAGCCCGTACGGGTTCAGCCACATCTTGTGGAACATGCTGGCGCTGTGGATGTTCGGGCGCATCCTCGAGCAGCACTTCGGATCGAAGAAATTCCTGCAGTTTTACTTCTTCTGCGGGGTCGGGGCGGGGCTGTTCGACGTGGTGGCGCGGATCATCTGGGGTTCGATGGACAGCGCGACGATCGGCAACTCGGGCGCAGTCTACGGCATCGTCCTGGCGTTCGGGTACTTGTTTCCGCGCATGCCCATCTACATCTTCCCTCTGCCGGTGACGATTCCCGCTTGGGTGCTGGCCGCGTTCTACGGCGGCATCTCGTTCTTGAGCCTGTTCGACGGGCCCAACAGCGGCGTCAGCCACGTGGCGCACCTGTCGGGGATGCTGATGGCGTGGATCTTCATCACGCGCCGGCCGAGCTTGCCCGACGTCGACTGGCAGCAGAGCTATCGCAACTGGAAGCTGCGACGTGCGCGCCGCAAGTTCGAGGTCTACATGAACAAGCGCGACCGCGGCGACGGCGGCGGTTGGGTCAACTGAAGCTCAGCGGACGCTGAGCGTCACGCCGTTTTGCGTGACCGCGTTCGAAGAGCGAATGAAGACCGCATGCTCGCCGGGCGGGAGATTCGGCACTTTCACGTTGAATTGCTGGAGACCGATGAAGGTCGGCGCGCCGCCGGCGTAGAGCGGCATTTCAGTCATCAAGCCGCCGATCTCGACCGTCGGCTGCGTATTCAGCGGCGACAGACCCTCGGCTCGCTCGCCCGCCCGAAACGGGGGGGTCGTCATCCCGAAACCCGTACCGTAAAACAGCACGATGTCTCCTACCTTCGCCTGCACGCCGTTCACGGCGACGCCGTTGACCGCGAAGCCGGGCGGCGCAATGACTTGTCCGCTGACGCCGTTGACCGCCGCGGCGGGTCCGACGCCCGAGCTATCAAGCGTAAACAAGCCGGGCGAAACCGTCAGGGCCGGCATCGCAATCGTGTTGCTGCGGACCTCGTTCAAACCTCGCCCGCGGTTGATGACCGCCTGGACGAATACCGTATCGACGCTCGAAGGAAACTCGGGCGCCTGCACGTTGACCTGCTTGTCGCCCACGAACAGCATGCGGCCCGGGAATCTCGTTCGGGTTGCCCGCGTAAGTGAAAACGACGCTGACCCGCGCCAGCTCGACCGGCGCCAGGTCCTGCTCGTCGAAATCGACATCGGTCAAGGGGATGTAAGCCCCTGGAGCGTTCAGGTTCGTGCCGAACAGCGTCAAGAGCTGTTTGGGTGCGACGGTCTGATTGCTGCGCTGCACCGCGGCGGCGCTCACGATGCCCCCTTTGCTGATGGTCGGATGGTTCGTGGGAGCGTAGATCGAGACCTGCTGCGCGGTCGCGATGACGTCGTTGTTGGTGCCTTTGTCGCCGTCCGCGGCCAGCGCCGCCACGCCGAAAACGACGTCGCCGACGTCGGACGACGGCGGGGACCAATTGAAGAAATACTCCTTGAATCCGGCTTGGCCCGAACCGATCGCGCCCACCGCGCTCTGCGTTGCGTATTGAACGCCGCAATCCGCCTGCACGGGGTCCCGGATCAAGCTCCCGCTCGCGCAGCGAATATCGACGAAGCTGGTCGTCCCCCGCGACATCGTCCCCGCCAACTTGGTCGTGTCGGACTTGAGCCGCGGTGAAGCCTGAAAGCCCCAAGCGCTCGCGCCGCGTCCCTCGACGATCACTTTGACCTGCTGCATCACGCCGGGAACGTAAGGGCCGACTTCGAGCCGCACCGAGGCGCGGCTCGAAGTCGGCTCCTTGCGATGGCAGGCCATGCAGGAAGGCTCACCGAAGCTGCCCGTGTATCCCACGGGCAAGCCATTCTCGCGGCCAGGCAGCGCCGGCGGGGCCAAGCCCGCCAACAGAATGGAGATCACGCACGGAACAACAACCCTCACTTTTCCGGGTCGCGGCCGAAAAGGGCAAGCGATTCGTCATATCGAACTCCTCAAATAACGTGGGCGCGTTCCGAGAGGGGCACGCTCCAGTGTATTCGCGGGGTTGGATTCGGAAAAGGCTTATGCGGAGTCGTATGACCTTTTTAGTGGACCGTGAACCGAGCGCGCTGAGCAGCGGTCGGCGGTTGCGACGAGGGATCGCTGTTGTCCATGCCGATGTAGAACAGTGAGAGGCAGCCGCCGTCGCGGTCGAGCAAGTAGCGATGGCTGAAGCCGCCGCTGGCGATCACCAGCCCGCAGGGCCCGAGCGGCCGTTGATCCTCTGACCAGCGATATGCGTCTTGACGGCTGTGGAACGACATGGTTGGCCTCCGCTTGTTTGCGTCTCTCTGTATAAGTGAGCGACAAAGCGCGGCAATACACGTCACACGATCCTCCGCCCCAAACGCTCATCCTTATGCGGCCTACGGAATTCGCCTTAGCAAAATCGTTCCGGTGGTTCCGATAAGAAATGTGACCGATGCTCTATTGGCCTGTTCCCCCGTTTCGTTGGACATTTAGAAACGAGAAGAGCCATGACAATCACCGAACAGATGCCCGCCACGATTTCGGACGCCTACTTGTCGGTTCAACGCACCGCGAGCGCGCAGATCGAGTACTGGAGCCCCGACAACCGGGAGCTGCGCTCCGCCCAAATCGACCTGCGGTTCGGCAAGGGCATCACGGCGCGCAGCCTCGATCGGCTCCCGGTCGGCAAGGCGCTTTGGGTGCGCGAAGACGATGCGGTCTACGGCGTGTTCGTGGCCGACTGCGTCGAGATCTTCGGCGGTTATGAATCCAAGCTCGAATTTCTCGACGACGGCCGCCGGTTCGACGAACGTGTGCCGGTCGGCGACCGAGCCAAGATGGTCTGGCATCATACCGGCGCCGCGTTTGCGGTGACCGACGTGCAGATCTCGAACGTGAGCCGCGGCGGATTGCAGATGTTGACTCCCGAGCGCGTTCCGGTCGGGTCGTTGGTGAGCGTTACCGGCGAAGACTTCCAGTGCCTCGGGACGGTCTGCTACTGCACGTCTCCCGAGGGGAACAACATGGTGGTCGGCATTCAGTTCAGCAAGCAGCCGACACTCGACGCCGAGCATGCAGCCTGATTCCGGCTCGAGGCGAGTCTAGGCGCCTTCCTCGGACGGGACTTTCCGCAGCCGCCTGACAGCGGCAACGCCGCCGGCGAGCAGCGCCAGAACTTTCACCGAATCGCCAACCACGTACAACGTGTGCACCGGCGACGGCGGCGGCTCGGCGCCTCGCATCACGATGTCGGCGCGTCGGTCGAGAGTCGGCAGCATCCAAAGCGTCTCGAGCGCCACGATCGCACAGGCGAGGACCGTGGCGGAGATCGCGATCCGGCCGGCGGCGGAGCGCAGCAAAAGCAGCAACGACAGGCCCGCCAGCACGATCTCGGCGCGGTTGAGCAGCGTGAAGCTGTGCCTGGTCGCGTCGATGCCGACCTGCCGGGTGACGCTGGCCGCGGTAAAAACCGCCGGCGCCGCCACATAGGCGACGCCGAAAACGACACCCGCCCAAAACAGCAGGGTGACCGGAAGCAAAACACGTCTCATCGCTTTGGGCCGAGGATAGCGCAACCGCTGTTCGCGGATATCATTTGGGAAACAAATGTCCCAACGACCGAGATTCGGCGCCCTGCGTAACCGCGCGCTGCCGGCGCTATTGTTATCGATATTGCTCGGCGGCGATTTCGTCATCGCCTTTTCGACGAACAAGACCGGCGGGACGACGATCGCGGACGACGATCTAAGCCCGCTCTTCGAAGCGGTGATCGAAGCGACCGAAGAAGCGATCTACAATTCCTTGCTGCGCGCGACGACGGTCACGGGGCAGCGAGGCGCGACGGCGGCGGCCCTCCCGATCGAGGGGCTGCAGAAGCTGCTGGGCGACCGGGGGAAGTAGGCCGGCGGGCCGTCGAGGGCGTGAAAACGCCCATGACAACAGACAAGTGCGAAGCCAGCCGTGACCGTGAGGGCCTGTGTGAGCAACGCACAGCCCCGGATCGAGCGGAGCGGCATCCGGGGATCGACTGGAAGGTATTGGAAAGATTATCTTGGATCGCGTTTTAAGACCCCGGGTTCCGCTACGCTCCACCCCGGGCTATCCATTGCTTCGTCCTCCGGACGAGGTCGCGCCTGCGGACGCGTGAGGGCGGGGTCTTCGGGCAACCGAAGACCTTGATAAGAAACCGCTTGCTGGCGTGCGCGGGCTCGAGCTTCGCGATTGTCGCCGCGGGCGAATCGGGAAATCTCGAGAGCTTTTCGAGCGCAACCTTACCGGGTGCGGCTCTGTTGCGCGGTCGTCGTCGGGGGGTACGAAACGGAAAAAACACCAGCCTCTGTTGCGACAATGGCGGATTGCCGACTCCGCGTTTCGAGGTCGTCGCCCAGTGTCCGCACACCCGTGCGCGGGCCGGTCTGTTGCACACCGCGCACGGCGTGGTCGAGACGCCGGTCTTCATGCCCGTCGGCACCTACGGTTCGGTGAAGGGGCTGACCCCGCGGGTCGTGGCGGAAGACCTCGACGCCAAGATCATCCTGGCCAATACTTACCACCTTTACCTGCGGCCCGGTCAGGAGCTTGTCCGGCGGCTCGGCGGATTGCACCGATTCATGGCGTGGGACCGGGCGATTCTGACCGACTCGGGCGGCTTCCAAGTCTTCTCGCTGGCCGGCTTCCGCAAGATCCACGAGGACGGCGTCGACTTCCAGTCCCACCTCGACGGCGGCAAGCACACGTTTACGCCGGAGTCGACGGTCGACGTGCAGCGCGCGCTGGGCAGCGACGTGATGATGGTTCTCGACGAGTGCCCCGAGTACGGCGTCGACAGGCCTTACGCCCGCGAGGCGATGGAGCGCACGGTCCGCTGGGCCGAGCGAGCCTTGCGGCATTGGCGCGCCGCCTCGCCGGACGGGCTCCCCAACCCTTGCCAGGCGCTGTTCCCGATCGTGCAGGGATCGATGTATCCGGAGCTGCGGCGCGAGTGCGCCGAGCGCCTGATCGAGCTCGACGCCCCCGGGTACGCCGTCGGAGGGCTGTCGGTCGGCGAGCCGCGCGAGCTCAGCTACGAGATGGTCGAGGCCACTCAGGACGTGCTGCCGCCCGACAGGCCGCGCTACGTGATGGGCGTCGGCATGCTGCATGAGCTCGGCGACTACGTGGCTCGCGGCGTCGACATGATGGACTGCGTTTTGCCGACGCGGAACGCGCGAAACGGTTACTTTTTCACGAGCGCGGGCAAGCTCGTCATCAAGAACAGCCGCTACGCCGCGGACGGCCGCCCGATCGACGAGAACTGCCCCTGTTACTGCTGCCGCAACTTCTCACGCGCCTACTTGCGGCACTTGTTTCTGGCTAAAGAGATTCTTTTCAGCACTTTGGCGACCATTCACAACCTGCGGGCCTACCTTGACACCATGCGGCGCATTCGCGAAGCTATATTGGTTGGAAACCTTCCCGGTTATCTGACTCGCCTCCGCGAGCTGGGCGCTTCAAGCGAATGACCGCCAAGCCGCGCGAAAATTCATAGAGGCGGGCTTGATTTGCAGCGTGACAGCATGGCCACGGCTCGATGAGCAGGCGGGTTTGCGCTCAGCCCGGGAGGTTCGTCGCGACTTTGAGTCCGAAAGCATAATTCCGCATGAACGCTTTGGCTAACACACCGGCGCTTTTGCTGCTGCAGGGCGGCTCTACGGGCGGCAATCCGCTCATCCCCATCTTGCTGATGGTGGTGGTGTTCTACCTGGTGCTGTTCCTGCCCATGCGGCGGCGCCAGAAGAAGACCGACGCGATGCTGTCCGGCCTCAAATCCGGAGATAAGGTCGTCACCAACGGCGGCGTGATCGGCGTCATCACCGCCTTGACGGACAAGAGCGTCACGCTACGCATCAAACCGGATAATCTCAAGATCGAATTCGCGCGCAGCTCGGTGAGCGGCATCGCGGAAGAGGAAAACGCACAATGACGAGCAAACTCTGGACCAGGCTCGCAATCACTTTGGCCGTGACCCTGATCTGCCTTTTCGGGATCATCGGCTTTCCGCCGCCGACCACGCTGGAGCAGCTCAAGGCGAATCTGAGCGAGCGCATCAATCTGGGTTTGGACCTCAAAGGCGGAACGCACCTGATTCTGCAGGTGCAGGTGCAGGATGCGGTCCGAGCCGAGGCGGATTCGGTGATTCAACGTTTGCAGGACGACCTGCGTTCGCAGAACATCGCCGCGACGGGCGTCAGCCGCAACGATCCGCAGACGATCGAGGACGCCGACAAGATCGAGATCACCGTCGACGGCGTCCCGACCGATCGCGTCAACGACTTCAAGACCACGCTCGAGTCGGGTTTTCCGGATTGGCGCTACACCTCGGTCGACTCGCAGACCTGGAAGCTGAACATGAGCCAGTCGGCGCTGTCTCGGATCAAAAACGACACCTTGAAGCAGTCGATGGCGACGATCGAGAACCGCATCAACGGGCTGGGCCTGACCGAGCCGGTGATCCAACAGCAAGGTCGCGCCGAGACCGACCCCGAAATTCTGGTGCAGTTACCCGGCGTCAGCGATCCGGCCCGCGTGATGAATCTGCTGCAAATGTCGGCTCAGCTCGAGATTCAGGAGGTGCGCGACGGGCCGTACCCGACGCGTCAGGCCGCGCTGGCCGCGCACTCGGGCGTGCTGCCCCCGAACAGCGAAATCAGGCCCTCCTCCACGCGCGACCTCGGCGGCCAAGTCGTGCAGCAGTGGTACATCCTCAATCGCACTCCCGTCGTCACGGGACGCGATTTGCGGAACGCGCTCGCCACCAGGGACACGCGGACCAACGGCTGGCAGACGGCTTTCACGCTTTCGCGTCAGGCCGGCGCGCGCTTCGGTCAGTTCACGGGCGCCAACGTCGGCAAACCGCTCTCGGTCGTGCTGGACGGACAGATCAAGAACGTCGCCACGATTCAGAGCCGCATCGAGGACGAGGGCGTGATCCAGGGATTGAGCGGCGAGCAGGAGGCCAGCGATCTGGCCCTGGTGTTGCGTGCGGGTTCGTTGCCGGCGTCGGTAAAGTACCTGGAGGAGCGCACGGTCGGCGCCTCGCTGGGCGCGGATTCGATCCACCAAGGGATCTTGAGCGCGATCTACGGACTGGTTCTGATCGTGATCGCGATGCTGGTTTACTACAGGGGCGCCGGCATCAACGCGAACGTCGCATTGCTGCTGAACCTGGTTATCCTGGTCGCCTGTCTGTGCTACTTCGGCTTCACTCTGACGTTGCCGGGCATCGCGGGCATCATCTTGACGATCGGCATGGCGGTGGACGCTAACGTGTTGATTTTCGAAAGGATACGCGAAGAGCTGCATGTCGGCAAGGGTGTCGTTGCGGCGCTCAACGCGGGCTTTGGCAAGGCGTTTTTGACGATCATCGACACCAACCTGACGACGATCATCGCGGCGACCTTCCTGTTTCTGTTCGGGCGCGGTCCGGTACGCGGCTTTGCGGTGACGCTGGCCATCGGCCTGATCGCCAACCTGTTTACGTCGGTGTTCGTTTCGCGCCTGATTTTCGATATTGGGCTGTCGCGCAAGCAGCACGTCAGGGAACTGAGTATTTAGGATTCACGGGCCCTGGGCCGCGGCGGGCCCTAGGACGCAAGTCCTGCGCGCCGCTCATGGCCCTCAGGTTTTCCACTGGGCCGAATCTACGGATGTGAATCGAGTTTTTGGGGAACTTTTTGGAGGCCGTTGGTGTCAGCGCTAGCAGGACACCGGCGGCGATGCTAAGTCGATGCAAATTTTCGGTGAAACGAATTTCGACTTCCTGGGTCGCCGGAAGATCTTTATCGGGCTCTCTGTGGTCCTGCTGGTCGCCGGCATGGGAAGTCTTATCCTCAAGGGCGGTCCCAAGTTGGGGATCGATTTCAAGGGCGGAACGCTCGTGTACGTAAAGTTCAAGCAAGCGCCTGACCTCGACAACCTGCGGGGATCGATGTCCGACGCCGGGCTCGATGTGGCGACCTTGCAGCCGTTTGACGAGGGTCCGGACGATCACGAGCTCAAGATCGACCTGAATCTCGATCCGGCGGAAGAGGCGACATCCGGGCGGCAGCGCATCATGGATACGCTGCACTCGATGTACCCGGGCGAAGCGGACAAGCTGGACCTGAACAACGCTGGAGTCGAAGCGCTGACGACCGCTTTGCGAGCCAATCCGAAGGTCTCGCAATCGCCGTTGAGCTCGGATGAGATCGCGGCGCTCGCTCAACGCATCATCGACTTCCGCGATCAGGCGCCCGCCTCAGGTCTGATACGGGATTTTTCTGAATTGTCTTCCGTAGAAGGCCTGACACCTGATATGATGTCTGCGCTCCGGGAGGTCAGCTATCTCGGCGATTTTTCGGTACGCGGAGTCGAGGTGGTCGGGCCCAAGATCGGCCAGGATCTCCAGTGGCAGGCGTTGCAAGCCACGATGGCGGCTCTGGGCGGAATGCTGGTGTATATCGCCTTCCGCTTCGAGTGGATCTACGGGGTGGCCGCGGTGATCGCCGTTTTCCACGACGTGTTGATTACAGTCGGGTTTTTCTCGCTGTTCAACCGCGAGATCGAGTTGACCGTGATCGCCGCCTTGCTGACGCTGGTCGGATATTCGATGAACGACACGATCGTGATTTTCGACCGCGTACGCGAGAATCGGAAGCTGACCAGGAAGACGGGACTGGAAGACTTGTTGAATTTGAGCATCAACCAGACGCTGTCGCGAACGGTGTTGACGTCCGGGTTGACGTTTATTGCGGTGCTCTGCTTGTTCATTTTCGGCGGCGAGGTGCTGCGAGGGTTTTCGTTCGCTCTGGTCGTCGGCGTGATCGTCGGTACGTACTCGTCGATTTTCATCGCGAGCCCGGTTCTGCTCTGGTGGCAGGAGCGGTTAGCGAGATCGACGACCGGCGGACGGACGCGCGGCTGAGAGCCAAGCGTAAGAGACCGGAACGGCGGGTTCCGGAAGACAAGGCGGTTAACGCCGAGAGAGGTGCTGAAGCATGGCTATGTTTGAAGATTGCTTGATGGAGAACGCGATAAAGACGCGCACGTCGTGGACGGTCATTGTGTCGTTCGTGTTCCAGTCTTTGTTGATCGCGATCGCGTTGCTGATCCCCTTGCTGAACTACTACCAAATCCCGCTGACGGAGCTGTCGACGTTCTTGGTCGCGCCGCCGCCGCCGCCTCCTCCTCCTCCTCCTCCGGTTCAGGTCATCAAACAAAAGGTGATCCCGAAAGAGTTCGACGCCGGTGTGTTGACGCAGCCTAAGACGATTCCGGACAAGGTTGCGATCATTGAAGAGGACGATCAGCCGCCTAACGCCGGCATCTCGGGCGTTGTCGGCGGCGTGGGCGGTAGCAGCGGCGGCCAATTGGGCGGCGTGCTGGGCGGCATCATCTCGAGCACGCCCGAGGTAGCGCCTCCTCCCCCGCCGCCCCCGAAGAAGGCGCCGCCGCCGCCGCCGCAACGCATTCGCGTAGGCGGCGCCGTGCAGAAGGCGCGCTTGCTGCGGCAGGTGCAACCCCAGTATCCGCCGTTGGCTCGCCAGGCCCGTATTCAAGGCACGGTGAAGCTAACGGCCGTCATTGCCAAAGACGGCACGATTCAGGAACTCAAGGTGCTCAACGGCCACCCGTTGTTGATCCCCGCCGCCCTGCAAGCAGTCAAGCAATGGCGTTACAAGCCCACTTTGCTCAATGGCCAAGCGGTCGAGGTCGTGACGCAGATCGACGTGAACTTCACGCTCAGCGGATGATCGCGTCGGTCGGTGCGGCGAACAGCGTATACGAAGCAGGGTAGGGAACAGTTTTGTCGCGGGCCATGCGGAGGCCTCAGAGCTATGTGCGGCTTTCTCTCCGCTCGCGTAACAAGAGTCGGTCTGCGGCTCACCGAATTGTCTGATTCAGGAGGAAGAGTTTGATGTCAATGCAGTTTTCGTTGTGGGGCCTCTTGCTGTTGCAGCAGGAAGTCGGCTTCGATTTAGTCTCGATGTGGAACCAGATGGGATTCGCCGCTCGCGCGGTCGTCATCATCATGTTCCTGATGTCGGCGTGGTCGATCGGCGTGATGATCGACCGTTGGCTGGCTTACAGCGCCGCGAAGAAACAGTCGCGGCAGTTTGCGCCGGCGGTGGCGGGTGCGCTGCGTGACGGCAAGCTCGATGAAGCCGTCAAGCTGGCCGAGCGCTACAAGAAGAGCCACTTGGCGAAAGTCGTGGTGGCGGGTTTGCAGGAGTTCCAGGCGCATGAGTTGAGCACTGAGATTCCGGGCGAGACGATCGAATCGTCCAAGCGCGCTCTCGAGCGGGCGCAGGCGATCGTGCACGCCGAGTTGAGGCGCGGCCTGTCAGGTCTGGCGACGATCGGTTCGACGGCCCCGTTCGTCGGCCTGTTCGGCACCGTGGTCGGCATCATCAACGCCTTCCAGGGCATCTCGCAGGAGAAGTCCACCGGTCTGGGCGCCGTCGCCGGCGGCATCTCGGAAGCTCTCGTGGCGACCGCCATCGGTTTGTTCGTGGCGATTCCCGCGGTCTGGATGTTCAATTACTTCAACGGCCAAGTCGAGTCGTTTGACGTCGAGATGGACAACTCCAGTTCCGAATTGATCGACTACTTCCTCAAGCGCAGCCATAGGGCGGCCGGCAAGTAGCTTGCGGCGCGAGTTCCGCGGACCGACTCGACAGCGCGAGGCCCGGCTCTTACACTAAGGACCGGTCTCGCGCCGCCAAAGCGGCATAGGCGAAAGGGACAAAGGATATGGCAATCAAGAAGAAAAAGTCGGACGGGACCATTAACGATATCAACGTCACGCCCATGGTGGACGTGATGCTGGTGTTGCTGATCATCTTCATGGTCATCACGCCGATGCTTTCCAAAGGCGTCAGCGTCGACCTGGTCCGGACGCGCAACCCCATCGCGATGGACGAGGCTGACAAGGAAGACGCCATCCTCGTCGCCGTGACGCGTGACGGCCAAGCCTTCCTCGGCACCCAGAGGGTCAGCGAGGACGAGTTGGCGGATCAGGTTTCGGATCTGGTGGCGAATCGTATCGACAAGACCGTGTATCTGAAATGCGACGCGCGCTCGCGCTACGAACGCGTCGTCGAAGTCGTGAACATCCTGCGGACGACGGGAGTCGACCAAGTCGGCCTGCTGACCGAGAAGGAAGATCCCCACACGGGCGCGACGACGGTCGTCAACTAGCGCGACGAACCGATTTTTTGCGGTCGGGCGCCGGCGTGGCGCGGCGGCCGAAGGAGAGTGAACCGATATGGGCATGGCAGCCGGCGGGTCCGGCGACGGACCAATGATGGCGATTAACATGACGCCGCTGATCGACGTGCTGTTGGTGTTGCTGATCATCTTCATGGTGATCACGCCGCTGACGCCGAAAGGTCTGGAGGCGTTGGTGCCGCAACCGAACGAAGACCAGCAGGACCAACCCGAGCCGAACGCTCGTACGGTGGTCGTGTCGGTCAACGCGGATCGCAGCATCATGATCAACCGCGATCCCTCTGACTGGGATGCGCTGGAGAATCATCTGTACGAGATCTTCAAGACGCGCGCGGAGCGCGTGATGTTCGTGCGCGGCGCGCCGTCGCTCGACTATCAAGACGTCGCCCGGATCATCGACATCGGCAAAGGCGCCGGCGTGGATAAGATCGGGTTGATCACCGAAGACCTCGACGAATCCATGTAGCTGGCGGCCGGCGGCGCCGACGAGCGCCGCCCGCCCGCGCAGCGGAGGCGAAGGATCACAATGTTGGCAATGAAGAGACTATTCCTAGCGGGCCTCCTCGCCGCGGCGATCTTGACGTTGGGCTGCTCCAAGCAGATCAACTTCCTCAAGGCCCGTAACGAGCTCAACAAAGGCGTGCAGGCGTTCCAAGCGGCCGATTACCAGGCCGCCGTGGAACGTTTCGGCAACGCCCTGGAGCTCGACCCGACCTTGACGGATGCGAAGGCCTACCAGGCTTACGCCTATATGAACCAGTTCATTCCCGGCAGCAACGCGCCCGAGAACATGAAGATGGCTCAGCAGGCGATCGACGGGTTCCAGGAGGTGCTCGATCGCGACCCGAACAACATGCTTGCCGTCTCGAGCTTGGCCTCGCTCTACTTCAACATGAAGGAGTTCGACAAGGCCGAGGACTGGCACCGCAAGCGCATCGACCTGGCGCTGAAGCAGACGCCGCCTGATCCCAAGGCGGCCGAGTCGTATTACACGATCGGCGTGATCAATTGGACCCGCTCCTATGAGCCGCGCCTGAAGGTGCGCGCGGAACTGGGCATGAAGCCGGATGATCCGGGCCCGATCAAGGACAAGGCGGCGCGCGAGCAGTTGGCCGAGCAAGTCGTTCCGAAGATCGACGAAGGCATTGACGCCCTCGACAAGGCGCTCGAGATCAATCCCAATTACGCCGATGCGATGGCCTATCTCAACCTGCTCTATCGCGAACGCGCCGACGTCTCGGAATCGAGCGAGCTGTACGAGGAAAACCTCGCGAAAGCCGACGAGTGGGTCCAGAAGACTTTGGACACCAAGAAGCGGCTTGCTGAAGAGGGCACGAAGGACATGTTCCGCGAAGGCGAATAAGCCGTCGGCGGGAAGCCTTATAATGAGCCCTGAGGGCTGCGTAACGGCGGCTCCTCAGGGCTCTCGCTTTTTTCAAAGACGGCCACGGTCCGGCGATTGATGTCGACGCAGCCTCTCCCGTCCGATCATCCGCCGCTCGATCACGCGCTTACCGCGCGCTTTGACGAGTTGTTGGAGAAGGTGCGCCGCTCGCGCCCGGACGACGACATCGGCCTGATCCGCCGCGCTTTCGCCTTCGCCGCACAACGCCACGGCGGCCAAGTCCGCAAGTCGGGCGAGCCGTATCTGGCCCATCCGCTCGAAGTGGCGCATATCCTCGCCGACTTCCGGCTCGACCCCGCCAGCCTAGCCGTAGCGCTGTTGCACGACACGATCGAGGACACCTCGGCCACCGCGGACGAGCTCAAGCTGCAGTTCGGGCCGGACGTTGCCCGCTGCGTGGACGGCGTCACCAAGCTGGGCCGCATCGAGTACTCGACCGCCGAAGACCGGCAGGCGGAGAACTTTCGCAAGATGCTGCTGGCGATGGTCGAGGACATTCGCGTCATCCTCGTCAAACTCGCCGACCGGCTGCACAACATGCGGACGTTGCGCCACCTGGCGCGCGAAAAACAGAAGCGCATCGCCGCCGAGACCCTCGAGATCTACGCTCCCATCGCGCTGCGCCTCGGGATGGGCAAGATCCGCAGCGAGCTCGAAGACCTTTCGTTCGCCTACCTCGAGCCGCAGTCCTACCAAGAGGTCACGCACTACATCGAGTCGCGGCGCGAGGCGAGCGAGAGCTTCCTCGCCGAGATCAAGGAGAAGCTGACCCAGGAGCTGGCCGCGTCGGAAATCCCGGCCGAAGTAGCCGGCCGCATCAAGCGGCCGTATTCGATCTTTCGCAAGCTGCAAAAACAGCGCATCAATCTCGATCAGGTCTACGACTTGCTGGCCTTGCGCGTCATCACCGACTCGAAGAAAAGCTGCTACGCCGCCCTCGGCGTCATACACGACGAGTGGCGCCCGATCCCCGACCGCATCAAGGACTTCATCGCGATGCCGCGGCCGAATCTGTATCAGTCGCTGCACACCTCCGTCATCACCGAGCAAGGCCAGCGTTTCGAGGTGCAGATTCGGACCGAGGAAATGCACCGGATGGCGGAAGACGGCATCTGCGCGCACTGGAAGTACAAAGAAGGCAAGCACGGGCCCGACGCCGACGACCGCCGCATCTCATGGCTGCGTCAGTTGGTCGAGTGGCAGCAGGACCTGCAAGATCCGGGCGACTTTTTGTCGACCCTCAAGATCGATCTCTACCCCGAAGAGGTCTACGTGTTCACGCCGGCCGGCAAGCTGGTCGTCATGCCGCGCGACGCCACGCCGGTCGATTTCGCCTACGCCATCCACACCGAGGTCGGCCACACCTGCGTGGGCGCCAAGGTCGACGGTCGCATCGTGCCGCTCAAATACCGGCTCAACAACGGCGAGCAGGTCGAAATCACCACGAACAAGGGGCGTCAACCGAGCAGCGACTGGCTCGGCTTCGTCAAGACTTCGCGCGCGCGTCACAAGATCAAACAATGGCTCAACGCCAGCAGCCGGCGGCGCGCCGAAGAGATCGGCGAAAAGCTGCTCGAGCGCGAAGCACGGCGGTTAAAGGTCAGCCTGAGCCGCTTCAAGTCGAAGGACATGCTGGAGATCGCGCACGATCACGGCTGCTCGCAATTGAGCGATCTGTATGCGGCGGTCGGCTATGGGCGCTTTTCGCCGCGCCAGATCGTCGCGAAGCTCGCGCCCGCGATCGAACCTACAGCGCCCGCGCCGGCGCCGGACGAAAAAGTCGAGCAACGCAACTATTCCGGCAAGGGCGGCGGCGCCGCCTTGCTGGTCAAGGGCGCCGACGACATCCTGGCCTACCGCGCGCGCTGTTGCAATCCGATCCCCGGCGAGCCGATCGTCGGCTACATCACGCGCGGCAAGGGCGTGGCGGTTCACGCTCGCGGCTGCCCGAACGTTCAGAATTTGATGTATGAGGCGGAGCGGCGGATCGATGTGGCGTGGGCGGCCGACGGAGAAGCGAGGTTCCTCACCAAGCTGGCGATCTACGTGGAGGATCGGCCGAACATCCTCAACGACATCACGAGCATCCTGTCCGCGGAGCAAGTTAATATTACGCGCGTGGATTCGCGCTCGGGTTCCGGACCGGACCGTCCGGCTTGGATCAACATGACGGTCGAGCTGTCCAACATGGAACAACTCGACCGCATCACGGCAAAGGTCCGCACTCTTCCCTACGTCCGCGAGGTCAGCCGCACCGCGCGGCAGTAGTTACGTCAGGTCCGCCTTTAGGTCGTTGTAGCGGCGCTGGATATCGTTGATCTGATCTTTCGCTTGCGCTTGGAATTCGTTCCACTGCTGTTCCGTGGCGTCGCCCAACTGATCGAGTTTGCGACCCAGCTCATTGGTTTCCTGTTCCATCTTGGCGATGGCGTCCTTGGTATCGGCTGAAATCTTATTCCCGGCGTTGTCCGCCTTGGCGCGCAACTCCGCCGTTTCGTCTTTCAGACGGTTGATTTGCTGCCGCAACTCTTCCTTTCCCTGCGTGGCGGCGGCGGCGGCGTAATCGCCCGAGGCGTCAGCCGCTTGCCCGATCTGTTCGGCGGCGTTTTGACGCTCAGTGGACGTATCGTTCGAACAAGCGCCGGCGAACGCCAACGCGGCGCACACCAATCCGTAGCAGGCGATCCGTTTCATAGAGTCATCCCTCCTTTCGGGCGGTTGATCGTTTGCCCGGCGCCTCTGTTACGGAAGTGTTTGCGACGGTCCGAGGGTGTTGTAATGGAGGGCTGTGCGAATCGCGACTTGGAACGTCAACGGGCTGCGGGCCCGGCTCGATTTTGTGGCGCATTGGCTCAACGCGCGAAAACCGGACATCGTGGGCTTTCAGGAGCTGAAGCTCGAGGATGACAAGTTCCCCCACGACGCTTTCGCCGAGTTGGGCTACAAAGTCGTCACCCATGCCGAGAGGGCCTGGAACGGGGTCGCGGTCGTCAGCCGCGAAACTCCCGAAGTCGTGCAACGCGGCCTGCCGGACCAAGGCGACTTCGGCGCCCGGCTCATCACCGCAAAGGCGGGCGGCATCACGTTCACGACGGTCTACGTGCCCAACGGCAAGACCGTCGAGCACCCGGACTTCCCTCGCAAGCTCGCCTGGCTCGACGCCTTGACGGCCCATTTCAGCGGCGTGGCCCAAAGCGCTCAGGCGGTGCTGTGCGGCGACTTCAACTTGTGTCCCGCTCCGATCGACAGTTGGAACGAGGCGCGTTTGGCCGGAAAGATCTTCCACACCGTTGAAGAGCGCAGCCGCTTCCAAGCGCTGCTCGGCAAAGGCTTTGTCGATCTTTTCCGAGCGGCGCACCCGGACACGCAGGCCTTCTCGTGGTGGGACTATCGCGGCGGCGCCTTTCATCGCAAGCAAGGACTGCGCATCGATCTGCTGTTGGGAACCAAGGACGTGTTCGAGCGGGTGCGCTCGATCGAAATCGACCGCGAGTATCGCAAGAAGCAGGACGGCCTCACGGCTTCGGATCACGCGCCGGTGATCGCCGATTTGGACTGACGACGGCGGCGGAGCGGGCGGGTTCGCTACCTTGATGGTGTGAAACGCGTTCTCGTCATCGGCGGCACCCTGTTTATCGGCCGCCCGCTCGTGAGGCGTCTGCTCGAACGCGGTGACGACGTCACGATTCTCCATCGCGGCTCGCACAATCCGTTTGGCTCTGAAGTGCGCGAAGCGCGCGCCGATCGCAATGATTCCGAAGCGGTTGCGCCCATTCTGCGCCGGGGCGGGTTCGAAGTCGTCTTCGATAATGTCTACGACTGGCGCCGCGGCACGACCGCGGAGCAGGTCGAAGCCGCCGCGCGCTCCTGCGGCGACAGTCTCGAGCGCTACGTCTTCATGTCGAGCGTCGCGGCGTACCAGAGAAACCTCAATGTCAGCGAGGACGCACCGCTCGCGCCTTCCGATTCCGATGACGCCTATAGCCGCAACAAGGCCGACACGGAGCGGATGTTGCTCGGTCTGCACGCCGAGAACGGTTTTCCGGCGGTGACGCTTCGCCCGCCTTATATTTACGGACCTGAAAATCCGTTTTACCGCGAGCAGTTCTTTTGGGATCGCATTCTGCTCGACCGCCCTGTCATCGTTCCGGGCGACGGTTCACGCCTGATGCACTTCGTCTTCGTGCACGACCTGGTCGCGGCGGCGCTTGCGGCGATGGATCGCGCTGACGCGGCGGGCAAGGCATTCAACGTCGCGAACGCTTCTGCGGTCACCCAGCGCGACCTAGTCGAGGCGCTCGCTCGCGCCGCGGGCCGCGACTCTCCCGACCTCGCCTTCATCCCGCGTGAAAGACTCCTTGAGCTGGGCGGCCAGCCGTTCCAACCCCCGTATTACTTCGCCCAGTATTTCGACGTGCCTCCGATCACCGAGAAGATCGATCGAGCGCGCCGCGAACTGGGTTTTGAGCCGACCGCGTTCGACGAAGGCCTACGAAGCGCCTTCGAGTGGTACAGCGCCCAAGATCGCTTGGCGCCCGATCTGACGTTCGACGACCTGGCGCTCGCGTCCATGCGCGAATAGCCCGGCGGCCGCGCGGGCGGCGGCTTCAGTAAAATGCAGAGGTGCGAATCGTCCTAGCTTCGGCGCTGCTCTTCGGTTGCCTCTCGCTGACAGCGCAAGACCTGCCGGCGCCCCCCAAAAAGGACGTGCCCTACATCATCCACGCCACCAATTTGCTCGAGGTCGAGCAGAACACGGCGACCGCCGAGGAAGACAAGAAGCAGCTCATCTACTTCGTCCCGGGTGCGACGTCGGGCGTAACGACGCCACTGGCTTTCCCTGAGTTTCTATTCGCCCCGGATCAGATCGGCGCGAAGTCTCTCGAGTTATACCGCTTCGAACCCGTCAAAGGCCGGCGCGAAATCCTCATCCGCAAAAAGAAAAAGAATGTCGCGAAGCCTTATTTCATTGACATTCTGCCGCAGGCGGAGGGCGTCGTGAAGATCCGCGTCGACGGCAGCTTGAGCCCGGGCGAATACTGCTTGACCCCCACCGGCTCCGACAAGGTCTTCTGCTTTACGGTCAGCTAGCCCTACTCCGACGTGAAGGGCACGACATTGCTCGCCGCGCCGTCGACTTCGAGTTGCAGCTCGTGCCGTCCCGCCGTTAGATCTTGAGGCAACTCTACGTTCACCTGGTAGAGGCCCGAGAAGGTCGGCGCTAGCCCTGCGAACTGCGGCTCGAGGCGGACCCCGTCAAGCAATACGGCGACGTCTTGCGTGGTTTCCGACAGGATGAAGCTCAACGCCGCCTCGCCGGCTTCGGGCGGGTATGTCACAGAGCCCAGGCCGCTGGCGTAAATCTCCATATACTCGCCCGGTTGCGCCGGGCGTTCGACCGCGGCCAGGCCGTCCGCGTTGTAGCGAATCGCGCCCGTGCCGCTGTCCGGATCAGAGAAGATCCCGGGGTCTACAGCGGCCAGAGGAACATTCACGGCGGCGCTTTGCCCCGAGCCGGAGCTCACTGCGATCTTTGCGAAGTCGCCCGCCAACCCGTACGGCAGCAGCAGGTTGATCTGAGTGGGCGACGCATAGAGCAGCGGCGCCGGCGCGCCGTTCACGAAGACCTGCGTGCCCGCGAGCTCGCGCGGCGCAGGCAGGCGCCCCGCGCTCTCGGTCGCGACCGCCAAGTTGGCGCCGAAAATCGTCACCAGCGATCCCGGCGCCAGGCCGCCGCCGGTCTGCGCCATGCCGGCGGCGTTGACCACTCCCGCGGACGAGAAAGCGGGACGCTCCCCGGCCGAAGCGACAAGCACCGTCGTCTCGACGCTCGTGCCCGGAATCGCGATATGCAGCGTGTTTTCACCCGACGAAGCGAGGGTCCAAGCGATCGACGCGCGGCCGTCGGGCCCGGTCGCACCGGCGGGATCGACCGCCGCCGCGCCGTCTCCGCTCGCTGTCACCTCCAGCGGCACGCCGGAGTAGGGGACTCGATTGTCGTCGGTCACACGGACGACGATCGGCCGGGCCAGCGGTTCCGCGTCCGAGCCGCTTTGCCCCGCGCCGGATTCGGTGACGATCCGCAAAGCGGAGGGACCTTCGAGCACATTGATGCGGGCCTGCGAAACTTCAAAACCAGGTTGTGAAGCCTCCGCTCGAATCACTGCGACACCGGGAGCGTCGCCGCTCACGGCGAAGCTCACTGAAGTCTTGCCCGCTGGCAGGGTCACGCTGGAAGGGACCGAAGCCGCGGGAGAATCCGTGGTCAAAGCGACATCGAGGTCCGTCGCGAGCGGTTCCGCAATCGTAATCGTCGCCTGGCCCGCGCCGCCTCGCAATACGCCGGTCGCCGGCCACGCCGAGAGCTGCAGCATGCGCAGCAAGGCCGTGTCCGCTTGGGCGCGGTCCATCAAGACTTGCTCGAAGTAAGGCTCCCACGCGCGCCGGATTTGATCGAGCTTGGCGATGTCAGCCTCGGGCACGCCAGCGGCGTCGCTGTCGACCAGCAAGACGAACGCGAGACGGAATTCCTTTTCTGAAACGGTGTGGTCGGGCTTGCGCGGTCCTTCCGCCGCCACAATGGAATCGATCTCAACGGGTATTCTGACGCCGTTGAACGTCACGCCGGTCTGCGGGGCTCGAGAGGGGCTGTTGAATCCTGATCCGTTGGGGTTGTCGACAAGAAAGAAGCCGGAAACGTCCTCCGGCCCGATCAGGCCCATCAAATACTGATCCAGATCGCTGTAGGTCGAGACGGCGCCGGTCGTCTCGAAGCGCGGCGAAACGCCGACGCCTTTGTCCTCGATGAGGTTGCCCTCGACGAATGACGCCTTGCTGTTGAAGAAGAAGCTCCAGTGCGCCCCTTGCCTGCCAAGCAGGTCGCCCGAGGTGACGCCGGTCGCGGGATTGACGAAGTCGACGTAGGCGAGCCAGCGGTGGCCCACTTCATGGGACAGCACCGACAGCGTCGTGTTTTCCCCGATCGTCGGAATGTATCCGCTCGGGTCGCTCGGGTACGCCGTCAGCGGACCCATGTTCAAGAAGCTGCTCAACCGTCGCGGCGAGCCGAACTCCGGCCCGAAATCGAAAACCGGATCGTTGGCGAGCAAGTCTCCGATGCCCAGAGTTTCGTTCCGAACGTTCAGCTCGTACGCAAAAGCGCCGGAGCCGGGCGTCAGACCGAAATTGTTGAATACGACCATGAAGTCGTACGAATCATCGTGGTTGCGGTAGAAGCTTTGCCCGGCGGCGAACTCATCCAGGTTCGCGGTCAATTGAAACAACTCCGCGAAGCCGTCCTCGACCGGACCGAACCCTTGCGACAGGTCCACCGCGGCAGGGAAGCCCTTGCTGTCACCGGGCACGACCGCCACTACAATCGTCGACAGATTGACGGCCAGATAGTGGAAGGCGATTGCGCCGTCCGGCGTCAACTCGACCTGAAAAATCTGCCGCCGCCCTTGGCCCGCCGCGGTGAATTGGGGCACGCCGTCCCAGGTGAAGATGATGCGATCCGACAGGCTATAGACCCGAATATAGGCGCCGACTTGGGACGGATCGAGATCCACGAAGTAGGGTGCGATGCGAGGCGGTCCGGCGATCGCGCGGGGCAGCGACCGGGCAGCCGAATCCGCGTCCGGCTCGCGAAGCGTCAAATTGCCGTCCGATTGGACGAAGATCTCGTCATACTGTTCGCCGAAGTAAGGGAATGAGAAGGGCAGCAGCACGCGCGCCGAGTCATCGTCCCCCAGCTCCAAAGGCACGCCGTTCTCTCGGGCGGCGTCGTTGAACTCGAGCGTTCCGGCGGTTCCCGAGAAGCCGTTCGGGGTTGGTGTGAAACGCAGCGTCAGGCTTCTCAGGTCGAGAAGGTTCGGGTCGGCGACGACGCCGCCTGAGGAGTCAATGACGGCGATGTCGCCGCGGTCCGCCAGGGGCGGGCGAGAACGCTGCTCGGTGAGAGCCGCGCCGCGCCGCGCCAGCGCTTGCTCATGACGAAAGCGACCGTCGAGCACCCGCCCGCGATAGGAGCCGCTCCAGCCGTCGCCTTCCGCGGCCGCGGAGGCCGCCTGGGTGCGAACGCAAACTACGAGGGAAAACAGCAGCAGAACCGCTGCCGCACGTCGCGAGTACATCAGTTGATATTGTCGCCAATTCGAGCCCGGCCTCTGGGGAAGGCGATGTAAAGAGCGGTTTCAGGGCGTGCGAAATCAACCAACGGCGCGCTAGCTGGATTGCTGCTCGGAGAAGAGCTTGCGCTGATCCTGCGACGGCGTCTTGGCCCGCGCCCGGCGGCGATGGACGGGACTCCCGATGACGCTGAGCACTTTCATCTCCGCTAAGCTTTTCCTAGGGACAAAGATCCGCTGCGTGTTGGAGTTGGCGTCGGGCGGCGTGATCGTCACCCCGTGCTCGCCCATCTGCAGTAAGTCGTTGGTGATGACGCCTTCGTAGACCTGACCGTCGCGGAATGTGAGCCGCACCCAAAGTCCGTCGAGTTTTGGGCGGGAGCCGAAGCGTTTCTCGCCGTCGTCGGGCGGCGTGTCGAAGTCGCGGACGAAGTAAACCGCGCGGACTTCGTGATACGGGACTACGGCGACCTGGGCCGTACGCTTGAGGATTTCGACTCCTTCGGGGCGTTCGAACGACTGCGGCGAGACGTAGCCTTCGATGTACGACGAGTCCATCCGCCGGAGATACACTTTCTTTGTAGTGGAGACGGACACTCGAAACCATGCTACGACGGCCCGCGATATCGGTCAATTGATTGATTCTGAATGAGTTTCAAGTCAACAGACCCAGCCGTGCGGGATTATCTCGACTTTTGCCGCGTCGAGAAGGGCCTCTCGCGCAACACTCTGCAGGCCTATGGGCGGGACCTGACCAAGCTGGCGCGCTTCTGCGAGGAGCGCAAAACCTCAGCCGCCCGGGCGTCCGCGGATGACGTTCGCGCCTTCCTCGACTACCTGTACGCGGAGGGCCTGAAGGCGCGCTCGGTGGCGCGCTACCTGGCCTCGATGCGCAACTTCTACGGCTACCTGCTGGCGTCGGAAAAGCTCGCGGTCGATCCCGCCGCCGACATCCCCGCGCCCGGCCAGTGGAAGCAAATCCCGAAATTCCTCACGATGGACGAGGTCGAGCGGCTGCTGGCGGCCCCTGACCCCGAAAAGCCCCGCGGCTCGCGCGACCGCGCCATGCTGCAACTGCTTTATGCGACCGGCCTGCGCGTCTCCGAGCTCTGCGCCGTGCAGCGCCCTCACTTGAACGCCGAGATCGGCGTACTGCGGACTCTGGGCAAGGGCGAGAAGCAGCGCTTGGTGCCGGTCGGCCGCGAGGCGCTGAACGCCATCGAAGACTACGTTGATCGTCATCGCGGCGCCTTGCTCAAGGGGCGCGTCTCGTCGTACCTGTTCGTCACGGCGCTCGGGGGGCCGATGCAGCGCATCAATTTTTGGAAGCTGATCAAGCGCTACGGATTGCAGGCCCGCATCAACAAGAACCTTTCGCCGCACGTCATCCGCCACAGCTTCGCGACCCACTTGCTCGAGCACGGCGCCGACCTACGCAGCGTTCAGATGATGCTGGGCCACGCCGACATCTCGACGACGCAGATCTACACCCACGTCCTGCGCGAAAGACTGCGGAGCGTGTACGATCAGCATCACCCCCGGAGTTAGACCTTTTGCGGATCGTATCGCTCATTCCCAGCGCGACGGAAATCGTATGCGCCCTCGGCTTTCAGGACCGCCTGGTGGGCCGCTCGCATGAGTGCGACTATCCGGCCGCGATCGCCGAGCTGCCGGTTGTCACGCGGCCGCGCTTCGATCCCGAGGGAACGAGCCGCGAGATCGACGAACGCGTGAAATCGCTCGCCGTGCGCTCGCCCGCCGCTGACGCTCTCGGCGTCTACGAAGTGCTGACCGACGTGCTGCGCGAGCTGCGGCCGACGCACATCGTCACGCAAGCGCAGTGCGAAGTTTGCGCGGTCAGCCTGCGCGACGTCGAGCGAGCCGTTGCCGAAATGACCGGCGTCGAGGCCGTGATCGTCTCGCTCGAACCCAACAGCCTCGAGGATGTCTGGGCGGACTTCCGCCGCGCGGCGTCCGCGCTGGGCGACGCCGCCGCCGGTGAGCGTCTCGTCGATAACACCGCGGGCCGCATCGAATCCGTCCGCCGCCTCGTCGCGGGCCGCCCCGCGGTCAGCGTCGCGGGCATCGAATGGGCCGATCCGCTCATGGCCTTCGGCAATTGGACGCCGACCTTGATCGAAGCGGCCGGCGGCCGCAACCTGCTCGGACGCTCCGGCGAACATTCTCCCTGGATCTCCTTCGACGATCTCGCTCGCGCCGACGCCGACATGATCGTCATGGCCCCCTGCGGCTACGGCCTCGAGCGCTCGCGGCAAGACCTGGCTTTGCTCCAAGCTAATCCCGCTTGGGCGCAACAGCGCGCCGTCCGACAGGGGCGAGTGGCCGTGGCCGACGGCAATCAGTTCTTCAACCGCCCGGGACCGCGCTTGGCCGACACCGTCGAGATCCTGGCCGAAATGCTGCACCCCAAGATCGCCTCGTTCGGCCGCGAGGGCCGCGACTGGGAGCGAGCGGCATGAGCTTTTCTCTAATCGCGGCCAAGGAAGAAGAACCGCCGCGGCGACCGTCCATGCTCAAGCGCGTCGGCGGCGTCTTCGCGCCCACGATCCGCTATTGGTTCGGCCTCGATAGCCACGTCTATGCAATGGCGATCGCCGCCGCCGTCCTGTTCGGTTTTTTTCCGTTCATGCTGTTGATCCTGTCGCTCTCGCAGTACGCCTTCCCATGGAGCGAGGCCGACCGGGCGATTTATCTGGGCCTGCAGGCCTTCTTGCCCGAGGACCCGGGACTGGTCGACTTCGTCATACGGAATCTGCGCGTCGCGGTGACGAATCGGGGGGCGGTGCAATTCGTGTCAGTGATCCTCCTGATGCTCTCGGCCAACGGCATCTTCATGCCGCTCGAGGTGGCGCAGAATCGCCTGTGGGGCTTCCGCAGGCATCGCCCTTACTGGAAGAACCAGGCCACGAGCTTCTGCCTGACCTTCGTCGCGATGACCGGCGCGCTCGCTGCGTCGATGCTTTCCGTCGCCGTCGGTCCGCTGATGATCGGCCTCTACAACGGCTGGCCGCCCACCCGCGACGGCGCGATCCTGCTGGCGCTGAAGATCGCCGAGGCGGCGGTGCTCGCCTTGATGATGGTGTTGATCTACTGGGCGCTGCCGAACGGAGACGTCCCATTGCGGCGCGTCGTGCCGGTTTCGATCTTGCTCGCCGCGGTGATCGAAGGCGGCCAGTTCGCCTATGCGGCGCTTTGGCCCTGGCTCGATCTGCGCCACGAGTACGGCCCGTTCTTCATTTCGGTCACGCTGATGTTGTGGGGCTTTCTGGTGGCGATGGCCATTTTGGCGGGAGCGGAGCTGTGCGCCCGCAACAGGCCCATTCCGCTGCATCTACCGCCAACGGAAAAGTTTCAGGGCAAGGACGAATGACGCCGCGGCCCAAGCGGCCAGAATCGCCGCCGCCGGCCCTTCCTCGAATATGTTGCGTCCTTCCAGAATCACCGCGCGAAGCCCGTTGTTGAGCTGTGTCAGGGGCAATAACTGAATAAACGGCTGTAAGAACGCCGGGAAACGGTCGGAGCTGAAGAAGACTCCCGACAGCAACCACATCGGCACCTGCACGACGTTCATCAAGCCGGAAACCGTCTCGAGCTTTTGAGCCCGCGAGCCCAGCGCCAGGCTGACTGCGGAAAACGCCGCGGCCCCCAGCGCGCAAAACGCGGCGATTGACAGCGCATCGCCGACGATCGGCATATCGAAGATGAAGTGGCCGAAGGCCAAGATTGCGATCACCTCGGCGCCGAGGAAGAGCATGCGCGCTCCCAGCAGGGCGGCCAAGAAATGCCAGTGGCGCATCGGCGTCGCGCTCAGCCGTTTGAGCACCTTTCGCAGGCGCAAGTCCACGACCGTGAACCCGACGCCCCACATGCTGCTGCCCAAGATATTCAGCCCGAGCAGACCCGGAATCACCCAGTCCACGTAGCGCGATCCCGGAACGCTACGCTCGACGACTTCGGTCAAGATCGGGTCGCGGCGGCCGGCGTTCGATTGCAGCAGGCGGTCGACGCGTTCGCGCGCCAGCCGGCTTTCGGGTTGTTGCGGGTCGAGAATGTACTTCGCATGTCCGGGCTCGATCCGCAACGTGAGGTCCCAAGAGCCGCTGGCGGTGGCGAGGTCGTTCTGCGTCGCCGTGGCCGCCTCGACCGCCTCATCGGCATCGAGCAGCATCGCGGTTGTTTGCGCCAGTTGCGGATCGGACGAAACCACGCGGACGCGGGACGGCTTGTCGCCGTCGCCGGTAAACGCGATCCCCAGACCCACGATCAACAGCAGCGGAAACAGGTAGACCCAGAACAGCACCTCGGGCTCGCGATGCCACAGGCGCAGCCGATCGAGCAGCAGCTCGCGCATGGGGTGATAGCGTCGGCCCACTACTCGTCCTCCGACAGACGCCGACCCGTCAGCTTCAAAAAGACGTCCTCCAGAGTGGCCGGGCGCGTGGTCAGATCAGTGAACGTCTCGCGTCGGCGATCCGCCTCTCGCAATAGGGCGGGCAGCACTTCGTGCAGGTCGGTCACCGTCATCGCAATGCGGCTGCTGTCGCGGCGCGTCTCGAGCACTCGCGGCAGTTGCGCCCACCATTCGTCGTCGCCGCCGCCTTCAAGCGCGAACTCGATTACGCGGTCGCCGCCCAACTCTCCGATCAACTCCGCTGGAGACGCTTGCGCGATAACGCGGCCGTGGTCGATCACCGCCACACGGTCGCACAGCTTTTCGGCTTCGTCCATGTAATGCGTGGTCAACAGGACGGTGCGTCCTTCGGCGCGCAGAGTCGTGACGATCTCCCACAACTGGCGGCGCGCCTGCGGGTCGAGCCCGGTCGTCGGCTCATCGAGGAAGAGCAATTCCGGGCGCCCCACAATTGCGCAGGCGATCTCGAGCCGGCGCTTTTGCCCGCCGGAAAGCTTCTCGACCCAGGAGTCAGCCTTGCTGGTCAGGTCGACCAGGCGAAGAGCCTCCTCCGGCTCTAGGCCGTCCGCGTAAAAGCTGCGGAACAATCTTGCCGTCTCCGACACGGTCGCCTTGTCGGGCAGCCGTGTCTCTTGCAGCGAGATGCCGATCTTCTGGCGCAGCTCGCGCTCGTGTGAGGACCATTTGCATCCGAGAATCTCGACCACTCCGGCCGTCGGGTCCAGCAGACCCTCGCAAATCTCGACCGTCGTGGTCTTGCCTGCGCCGTTCGGCCCCAGCAGGCCGAAGCATTCCCCTTGGCGCACCTCCAAGTCGAGGCCGTCCACCGCGCGCACGTCGGGCGGATAGACTTTGACCAGGCCGGCCAAATGGATAGCGGGTGCGAGCGGCATCGCGAGAAGGAGCCCTCATTGTAGATTTCAAGGGATCAAATCCGCCCTCGCCTTCGTAAGCACCAGCGAACGGCGCGCCTACCGATCGCGTCGACTGCCGCGTCCAAATCGCCAATCCCATGAGCTTCGACCTTCGCTACGCCCTTCGAGCGCTGCTCAAGTCCCCCGGATTCACGGCCGTCGCCGTCCTCACGCTGGCGCTCGGCATCGGTTCGACCGCCGCGATCTTCACTTTGCTTGACCAAGTCTCCCTGCGGCTCTTGCCGGTCAAGGACGCCGAACGCCTGACGGTGCTGAGCTGGGAGGGATCGTGGCGAGGCTCAAACAGCGGCTACGCCTCGTGGTCGGCGGTCGCGTTGCTTGCGGGATACGTGCCGGCCAGACGGGCGGCGCGCACCGAGCCTATGAAGGCTTTGCGGTTTGAGTAGGAGCCGGGGTCGACTAGGCGGCCCCGGCGGAGAAGCTCACTCCCTGCTGCGTCGCCAGATCCGCGGCGCCCGATTGCAGCGCGCGCACGGCGCGCACCAGTTCGCCAGGCGCCGTGACCGCGCTCGAGCCGAGCGTCGTATGGAGCGTCGCCGCGCCGTAAAGCGCATGGAAGACGAACCAGTGCCGCACCAGCCGCAGCGCCATTGTGGAGTCCGGACTCAGCGGCGACAGGATGCGGCAAAGCGCCCAGGCCTTGAGGAAGTCCGTTCTGACTTCGCGCAGGAAGAGCCGCGCAGCCTTTCTGCGCGACGAACTCAGCCGTCGGGCCAGAGCCGGCTGCTCGGCCACAAGTCGAAAGTCGGCCTCTTCAAACAGCCGATCCACTGGATCGTAGTTCTTCGGAGCCGAAACATCGGCCCAAAGTCCGTCGCAGTCGCTCATCTCGTGAGAGCGGCTGGTCCGAAGCAATTCCGCGGCGAGAATGACCGCCGCCAAAAGGATTACGGAAAGGAGGGTGATAAAAATATTCATTTTGCCAGTACTCGCATCAATCTCAGATTCATGTCGTCCAACTGCCGTTCGGCGAGTCGGAACTGGAACGGATGGGGGGAATGCGACAATCTGGAGTCCGCTTGCACCTGTTCGCCGGCGGCCGAGAAGCGCCAGACGCCGATGAGCAAGCAAGAAGTGTAGAGAACCGGTCCGGCGATGCTGAGCAACGGCAGTGAACTGACCGCGCTGCCGCCCCACAAGTCGACCAGAAACAGGCCGGCCGCGCCGACGAAATATGTCCCGAACACGCCGAAGATCACCGCCACGTTCGAAGGTATCGGCAGCTTGAAAAAGCGCCGGAACGCGAATAGACCGGCCACGCACGCCGCGGCGCCGAGGTACACGCTTTGATCGTGGATCATGCAGACTCTGCGCCAGTAGCGCGCGGTCGTGTAGTCGCCGCCGTCGGCGAGCTCTTGCACCACGACCGCCACGAACGAAGCGACCAGCGCCCCATATAGAACGAACTTGCCGGCGCGCTGCACTCCCGGATAGCGATCAACCATGTGGCTGAGGCACTCAGCCAGCACCACGAAGAAGAGAACCCAGATGAACGGACGAGTCAGCAGATAGAACCAGCCGAAAGCCGAAAAGTGGCCCTTGTGCTGCGGCAAACGGTCCAGAAGGGAGGCGATCAGGAGCCAAGAAGCGGACCCGAGCAGGTACATCACGAGGCCTTTGTAGCGCCCCGTCAGGGAAAGACGCCAAACGCGCCACGCCCATGCCACCTGCATCAGCAAAGTGGAATACAAAATGAGCTGAATCCAATCGGACATCGAACCCTGCGGGGGACGGCTCCGGTCAGATCGTACCATGCAAAGGGGACGTTGAATACTGAACTAAAGTACTACGACCACTACGGAGAGGTAATATTACCCCGTAGTGGTCGGTTATTCCCGTTACTATCGAAAAGTTTGGGGTGACATTCGTGTGGAGCGGGCGACTAATCGTTAATCGTCGCCGCCGCCGAAGTCGCCTTCGTCCGGAAACCAAATCACGCCAAGAGTGTTGCTCATGTTTTTCTCCTAGAAGTGAGCCCCATCATCTACTACCGTTTAGGACTCTGGTAATAGGGTAAAGGAATATGCCCTTTAGGGTCAAGCAGTTTAGAGAGTCTTACGAGAAATACCTACTTGTGCGAACGCGCCGATTGTGGCACGGTTCCCGCCTTGGGTCGGTTTCAAGAGATCGGAGCGCCGCCGTCGGAGGACGTGCGCGGAATCCGCTGATGAATTGTTGAGGAAAAGGCCGCCGCGAGGGCGAGCTTTTTTGCGCTTAGCGGTGCGATTCGCCGACGGTTTTTGCGCTGGCGGCGGAGAAGCCGGAGCGCATCATATTGAGCAAATCTTCAGCCTTTACCGGGCGGCTCACGACAAAGCCCTGGATGGAATCGCAACCGTGCGCGCGAAGAAACTCCATCTGGTCGTTGCTCTCGACGCCTTCGGCGATCACGCTGAGTTTCAAACGATGCGCCAACTCGATCAATCCCGATACGATCGCCGCATCACCCTCGTCGGTCAGCACGCGGCTCACGAACGACTGATCGATTTTGATGTTGTGGATGGGGAACCGGCGCAGGTAAATCAGAGACGAGTAGCCGGTGCCGAAATCGTCGAGCGAGATCTGCACGCCGTGTTTGTAGAGCTCTTCCAGCGGCCGGATGTTCGCCTCCGAGCTCTCCATTAGGGCGCTCTCGGTCAGCTCCAGCTGCAGCGCGTCCGGGCGCAGTTCGTGGATGCGCAGCGCATCCAGAACAAGTTGCTGCAAATCCTGCCCCAGCAGTTGCCTCGGGGAGACGTTGACCGACACCCGCAGCGGTATCCCCGCCCGGCGCCAGGCCGCGTTTTGGCGGCAGGTTTCATCCAGCAACCAGGCGCCGATCTCGTTGATGACGCCGGTTTCTTCGGCCACGCTGATGAACTGGCGGGGGCCGAGCAGCCCGCGCGTGGGGTGCCGCCAGCGGATTAGAGCCTCGCAAGCGGTGATGCGATCTTGGGCCAGGTTGTAGATCGGCTGGTAGAGGATTTCCATCTCGCCGCGTTTCACCGCCCGCCGCAGGTCGGTCTCGATCTGCAGCAGTTCCACCGCGTGCGTATGCATGCGCTGGTCGAACATCTCGTAGCGCCGGCGGCCGAGGGCCTTGGCGCGATACATCGCGATGTCGGCGTCGCGCAGCAAGTCTTCCGGTGATTCCAAGCCTCCCGAGCTCAAGGCGATGCCGATGCTCACGGCGGCGTAAACGTCTTGAGCGCCGGCCTTGAGGGGTCTTTCGAGGTTTAGCTGAATGCGTTCGGCGACATGCGTCGCGTCGCTCACCTGATCGAGATTCTCGACCAGGACGGCGAACTCGTCCCCGCCAAGCCGGCAAATCGTGTCCCCCAGGCGCACGCAGGCCTTCAAACGTTCGGCGATGGACACCAACAATTGGTCGCCGACGAAGTGCCCCAGACTGTCGTTGACGACTTTGAAGCGATCGACGTCGAGGAACAGCAAGCCGAACAGCTTCTCCGGCTTCCGGCGGGCCTCTTGCCGCGCGCTTTCCAGCTGCGCCATGAAGTAGGTTCGATTCGGCAGACCGGTCAGCGGATCGTGCAGGGCGTCGTAGAGCAGTTGCTTCTCGACCCGTTTGCGCTTGGTGATGTCGGTCTGAGATCCGGCGATACGAGTGGCCTTGCCGTATGCGTCCCGCACGGCGACGGCCCTGCTCAATACCCAGCGATAGCCGCCGTTGATGTGGCGGATGCGGTATTCACCCTCGAAAAATTCCGTTCTAGCCTCGATGTGGCTGTTGAGCGTCGCCTTCAGGTCCGCCAAGTCGTCGGGATGAACGCGTTGAAACCATTCATCGGGCCGATCGCTGATCTCTCTATCGTCGAAGCCGATGATCTCCTTCCAGCGGGCGGAGTAGTAGACCTCGTCCGTCCTTAGATTCCAGTCCCACAGCCCGTCGTTCGCCCCTCGCGCGGCCAGGGCGTAGCGCTCTTCGCTCTCTCGCAGCCGCTCCTCGGTGTGCCGTCGGGTCGTGACGTCGCGCACGATTGCGGCGTAGAGCGTCTGGTCGTCCAACTGCATGCTGCTGACGGTCAGCTCCGCCGGAAACTCGATGCTGTCCTTGCGAACTCCGATGCAGGCGCGTCCGCCGTCGGAAGCCAGCTCGGTCAGAGCTTTTCCTCGCGTCGGCCGCCACGATGACAGCAGGCGGTCGATCGAGAGATGCGAAGCTTCTTCTTGCGAGTATCCGAAAAGCCGCTCAGCGCTGGGATTGAAGGTGTGAATCGTCCCGTTGACAGCGAAGGTGATGATGCCGTCCGGGGCGTGGTCGATCACGGCTCGAATGCGCTCCTCGCTGTCGCGGAAGCGCTTGGTCATCAGTTGTGCAATGCCCTGGGCTCGTGAGCGAGTGGAGGAAAGCACGAGCGCGATGTCGAAAAGCAGCACGCTGATCGCGAGTCCGGCGAGCAAGATCTGAGCCGGGTAGTTCTCCGCGAGCGGCGGTGTAGCTCGTTCGCGAGAAGCGACCAGCCGCCAGTGCGCGTCGGCGAATTCGAAATCGATGACGCTTACGTCGTGATCGCTTCGATTGCGCGCCGCTGTGCCAAACAGCGGCAGATTGTCTTCGCCGGGCCGCCCCTCGCGCTCGAGAGCGAAATCGAGGTTCAAACCTTCCAGATCTTGCAGAAGCTCGGTGGTCGACAGCAGCGCCGCGATCGCGGCGAAGCGTTCGGAATGAGGCAAGCGCTGAATCAAAATCAGACGATTTGCGACCGGCTCGAGCCCTTCCGGCGCTGTCTCGATCTCGGCCGAGAGGAACTGCCGAGCATTGGGACCGCGAGCTTTCAACGACCGCGTCACCGCGCCTTTGGCGCGCTCCCCGCAGGCGTCCGGGCCAGCGGAAATCAGGTCCGATGCACTCGCCGCCGCCGACTCGGGCGCAATCAAGATCAGGCAGTCCATCGCCGGATACCGATTCTCCATATTCAGAGAACGGACAAACTCGCGCCAGCGGGCCGGCGACTCTTCCGGCAAGGCTATAAAAGCCCCGGCTGAGCTCAACCCCCGTTCGTACTGCTGCAGCCGGCCCACGATCTTCTGAGACAGCTCTTTGGCCTCCGACTCAAAGCCGGAGACGCGGTACTGATCGAACCGAAACTTGGCGGAGAGCCAGCCCAACCCTGTCGCCAGCAGCGAAACCGCCAAGATGCCCCAGGCGGCTGCGTTTCGCGTGGCGGTTTGCGCTGCAGGCAGCCGATATTGCGCGGTCTGCAATATTGCGCCTAACAAGAGCAGGACCGCCATGACCGCGGCGAAAATCCCAATGGCCGTTCGTGTGGCGATCATCGACTCGAATGCGGCGGAGCCGCGGATCTCCGCCAACAGAGCAATGCCGAGGCTGTTCTCGCCGCGCCACGCCGCCAGAGCGTCGGATTTGCAGGTCTCGGGGGCGCTGGTTTCCTCGGAAATCCGGCGGTCGAAAGGCGGTTCCGAACAAGGCTGGCGAGCCGGGCCGGCGGCGCCAAGCCAACCCGAGCCCGGGGCCCAGGCATAGAGCTTCGGGCCCGCAGGCCGATCCTGGCTCTTCAGCAGGGAGTCGACCGCCTGACCCGCTTCGAGGCGCAGCACGAGCCAGCCGGCCTTTCCGGACTCAAGTCGCAGTGGGAACCAGGCGGCCAACGCCCAGCCGGGGCGTTTCCCCGTACCGCTCCAAGCCGCTTGTTGCCACGGCGTAACGACCGCCTGACCGTTGGGAAGCCCGGTCGCGTCGGGCGCGAGCGAATTCTCGTCGCCCGCGGATTCGTCGACGACGAAGTACTCCATTATCCCCACGCCGGGCGTCGCCGGATCGAGATCGGCCGCGAGCGCCTGCAAGGTCGCCGCTGCGTGGGCTTTCGCCTCCAGCGCCGCCGTTGCCGCCGGGATGACATCGCTCCGCCGCGCGGCCTGCGTGAGACGCTGTTCCAGCCGGCTCGTCCACGAGTCCAGCAAGGCCGAGCTCGAGTCCAAAGCCAATTCGAGCGACGCTTGGACTTCCGCACGCCGCGCGGCCTGGGTTCGCTCGAGCGCCCACCACTGCGGCAGCACGAGAACTACTAGGGCGAGCGCGACACAGGTCAGTTCCGCCGCTCTCGGTTTCCTGAGGGTCGCGAAACGTTCGATGACGGTCTGGACGGTCTTCCGCATCCGACGCGAAACTATCCGACTTGGCGGTCATCGGCCGTCGCCGCGGACCTAGGGGCAGGGGTTCGCGCGAATGCCAACCGCCGGGGCTGGGCGGACTGACCCCAGGGTAAGCTGTCTACGGTCGTATACCTCTTCAGTGGAAGGGCTTATAAACCCGCCGGCCCTTCACGTAGGGACCTCCTGGTTGCGACACTGGGCGTTGGACTTGCGGATGAAACTGGACGACATCGAAACTCCCGCGCTCGTGGTCGACCTCGACCGCACCGAACGCAATATCTCCCGCGTCGCCGAGTACGCCGCCGGGCACGGTCTGGCGCTGCGTCCGCACACAAAGACGCACAAGACGCCCCAGATCGGGCGTTTGCAGCTCGACGCCGGCGCGCGCGGATTGACTGTGGCCAAAGTGGGGGAGGCCGAGGTGATGACCGCCGCCGAACCGCCTGAGCTGCTGATCGCCTACCCCGTCATCGGCGACAACAAGTGCGCGCGTCTGGCTGATGTGGCCAAGCAGACCGATGTCCTGGTCGGCGTCGACAGCCTACAAAGCGCCGAAGGCCTATCCGCTGCGGCGCGACGTGCGGGTGTCACCTTTGGGATTCTCGTCGAGGCCGATGTCGGCATGCACCGTTGCGGCCTGCCGCCCGGTCCCGAGCTGGTCCGGCTGGCGCAGCAAGTCGCCACGCTGCCCGGCCTGGCGTTGCGCGGCGTCGAGTTCTACCCGGGACACATCTGGCCGGCCGGAGAGGAAGGGGAGGCGCAACTGCGAGCCCTCGCGGCCGACGTCGAGCGCATCCGCGGCGACTTCATCCGCGCCGGCCTGTCGCTCGAGATTGTCAGCGGCGGCTCGTCGCCCACCCTGTACCGCTCGCACGAGATTCCCGGCGTCACCGAGATTCGTCCGGGCACATGCGTCTTCAACGACCGCATGCAGGTCGCCGCCGGCGTCGCCTCGTGGGAAGACTGCGCGGCCACGTTGCTGGTGACTGTCGTGTCGACGCCTCGCGAAAACTTCGCCGTGATCGACGGCGGCTCCAAGACGTTCACATCCGATCCGGTCCGCCCCACCGGCGAAATGACCTACGGCCGCGTCATCGAGGCCCCTGAGGCGCGTTTCTACAAGATGAACGAGGAGCACGGCTTCGTCGACATCGACAAGCCCGTACGGATCGGCGAGCGCTTGCGCGTCATCCCCAACCACGTCTGCGTCGCCGTCAATATGCATGAGAAGATGTACGCTGTTCGCGGCGATCAAGTCGAGGCCGTCTGGGACGTCGCCGGCCGCGGCAAGCTGCAATAGGAGATCCTGACCGAACCATGATCGAACGCATCACCGCTCCGGGCGCCCCGGCGCCGCAAGGGCCTTACTCCCACGCCGTTCGCGCCGGCGATTACATCTACGTCTCGGGCCAAGCGGCGCTCGACCCCGCCACGAACAAATTCGTGGTCGGCACGATCGCGGAAGAGACGCGCCGCACGATCGGTAATATCGAGTCGATCCTCTCGGCCGCCGGCGCGACGCTCGCCGATGTCGTCAAGTGCTCCGTCTTCCTCGCAGACATTCGCGACTTCGCCGAGATGAACGAGGTCTATAACGAGTACTTCGGCAAAGCCAAGCCGGCGCGCACCACCGTGCAAGCGGTCCTGCCGGGAAAGGGCATCAAGGTCGAAATCGACTGTATCGCTTATAAGCCGGTCTAACCTCGCATTTCCGCGCTCGGTTTGGCCGCGTTCGATGCAGTGAAATACGACGGAGATGGTGACCGACCGACAACCGCGGCGTGGCAAAGCCCTCGAAGAGTTCCTGGCGAGCGACCGCATCAAGACGCTGCCGCTGCCGGTCGACGACAGCCTGAGCGGCCTGGCGGAAGCCATCGAGCAAGCCCTCGAAGCCGGCAGGCCTGCGCCGTTGCGCGCGGCGTGCCTCGAATTCTTGGCCGCGGCGTCCGCCTTCTACGCGATGCCGCCGCCGCTGCTCAAAGTCCTCGCCGCGCGGCCGCTGCGCATGCGCGAAGGCGGCTGGGCCGTCGAGCTGTTCGGAGACTACGATCCGGAAACAACCCAGATCCGCACGTGGATGCGCACGGCGGTCCAGAAGAAAGTCACGTCGTTCGGCACGTTCTTCTCGACGCTGGTTCACGAGTTCTGCCACCACATGGACTTCGTCAAATACGGCTGGGGAACTTCGCCGCACACACGCGGCTTCTACGAGCGCGTCGGCGTGCTGTATCACCACGCACGTGCGACGCCGGTTAAAACGCTCGCCTGGCGCAAATCAGGGGGCGGCGTCTGGCGGATCGATTGGGGCCGCATGAGGCGAACGCCCTAGCGGATCCCCGTAACGATCTCGCGACCTCCGCGCTCTATCGGGCAGAGAGCCGAACAGCCCTTTGGGGCCGGCGCTTAAAGGTTTATACAAGCGGCCTAAAAAGAATAAGGAGGTATCGCAATGTTAGGTTGGAGCATCACATTCCTGGTCATCGCGCTCATCGCGGCGCTGTTTGGATTCGGCGGGATCGCAGGAGCTGCGGCGGGAATCGCAAAGATTCTTTTCGTGGTATTTCTTGTGATCTTCCTGATTTCGCTCGTCGTGGGCGGAACGCGACGCGCCGTTTGACCGCCGTTATCTGAGCGGCGACCAACGATGGAGCCCGCCCGCCGCTGGCCGGCGGGCTTGCATCGTCTTAGAGGTCCCCAGAGCAAGCTCCGGAACCGCGCGCGCCGGCCGTGCGCGGGTCGATCCCCGGTTTTCACGCCACGCGTCACCCGCTCCGGCGTGTAGACTATTAGGGGCCTCGATTCAGGAGCTTTGAGCATGACTTCTTCTCGCCGTAATTTCCTCGCAAGCGCCGCCGCCCTCGCTGCCGCAAAAAGCGCCGCCGCCGCCCCTGTGATGGCCGACCACCACTGGGGCGACATTCGCCTCGGTGTGGCCACCTATTCGCTTCGCAAGTTCAGCCGCGATCAGGCGATCGATGTCGTCAAGGGACTCGGCATTAAGTACGTCAACGTGAAGTCGGTCCACATGCCGTATTACTTGTCGAAGGAAGACCTGACGGCCGCCCGAGCCGATTTCGAAAAGGCCGGCCTCGAGATCGTTTCCGGCGGCAATATCAGCCTTCGTAAAGACGACGAAGACGATATCAAGTACTACCTGACCTATGCCAAGAACGCCGGCCTCGGCACCGTCGTCTGTGCGCCAACGCACAAGAATCTGGGGATGATCGAGAAATACGCCGAGAAGTTCGACCTCAAGATCGCGATTCACAATCACGGTACCGAGGACGAGCTGTATCCCAACGGCGCGGCCGTCCTCGCGCAAGTCAAGAACATGAGCCCGCGGATGGGTTTGTGTTACGACATCGGTCACGCCTCGCGCACCGGCGTCGACGTGATCGAAGAGATCGAGATGGCCGGCGACCGCCTGCACGACATGCACGTCAAGGACTTGGCCGACCTCTCCTCCCGTGACAGCCAAGTCGAAGTCGGCAAGGGTAAGATACCGATCGCCAAGGCATTCATGACGCTCAAGAAGATGAACTACCCGGGCGTCGTAGGCCTCGAGTATGAGATCAACGCCGACGCGCCGCAGGCGGGCATGGCCGAGTCGTTCGCCTACATGCGCGGCCTGCTCGATGGTCAGGGGAGCTGAAGGGCTTCGAACGCTGCTGATTGAGCGGCCGGCTCGTCGCCGAAGCCTTCGAGCCAGATCGCCTCTTTTTCTTGATTGCGAAACCAGGTGAGCTGGCGCTTGGCGTAGTTGCGCGTCGCCTGAGCCGTCGCGGCGGTCGCTTCTTCCACCGTCAACTCGCCTCTTTCGCAAGCCAGAGCCTGCCGATAGCCGACCGCGCCGAAGGGCCAGGCCTCGGCGAGAGACGCCCGCGGCGAGCAATCCGCGCACCTCGTCCATCAAGCCGCTCTCGAACATTTCTCGCGTCCGACGCTCGATGCGCGCGTATAGGGCCTCGCGCGGCGGCGCCAAGCCGATCTTCGCAACACCAAATCCTTCGAGAGGCTGGGGAGCGCGGCGGCGATGCAACTCCGAGATCGGACGTCCCTCGAGGAGGGTGACCTCCATCGCTCGAATCACCTTTGGCGTGTCGTTGGCGTGGATCGTTTGTCCGGCTTGCGGGTCGAGGCGCGAGAGAACGCGATGGAGATAGGCGCCGCCGCGCCTGCGCGCCAAGCGCTCCAACCTCGCGCGCAGGTCTTCGTTTCGGCCTGGCCCCTCGAACAGCCCTTCCAGCGCCGCCCGCAGGTAGAATCCCGTGCCGCCGACCATCACCGGCGTCTTTCCCCGTCCCGCGATCTCTTGCAATGCCGCGCGCGCCAGCCGCGCGTAGTCGCCGGCGCCGGCTTTCTCATGCCAATCGAGGATGTCGATCAGGTGATGGGCGACGCCGCGTCGTTCGCCGGCGGGCGTCTTCGCCGAACCGACGTTGAAGCCGCGATAAAGCTGGACCGAGTCGTAGTTGACGATCTCGCCGCCCAAACGCTCGGCGAGACGGATCGCCAGCTCGCTCTTGCCCGACGCCGTCGGCCCCAGCACGGCGACGAGCGGATGCCTCGGCTCGCTCACGCCTCGGCCGCGTGGCGCAGCGACCGCAAGTACCCCAGCGCGAAGGCCCAGCCCATCTGCGAAGTCAGGGTGTCGCCGGAGAACTCCGGCGTATGGTCCGGGATGATCAGGTAGCGGTAGCCGACTTGCTCGAACGCCCGCATGCAGGCCAACATGTCGCAGTCGCCTTGGTCGTGCATCACTTCGAGGTACTTGTAATAGGGCGTCTCGACGCGCACGTTGCGGAAGTGCACGTGGTTGATGCGGTCGCGCGATCCGAAGTAGCGGATCGCCTCCACGGCGTCCTCGCCCATCTCGGTTGTGACGCCGGTGTCGAGCGTGATGCCGTTCGACGGGCTGTCGACGAGCTCGATCAGCCGCCGCTCGTCCGCCAGCGTTCTCACCGGTTGAGCGGCCCCGCGAAAGACGGGAATCGGCGGGTCGTTGGGATGCAGCGCCAAGCGGACTTTGTTCTCCTCGGCGACGGGGATGACTTCCTCGAGAAAATGCTCGAGCCGCTCCCACATCTGCTCCGCCGAATGCTCGCCCACGTTCGGCAGCGGCGGCAGGTCCTTTGTACGTGCGTAGTCGTAGTCGCGCAGGCCGATGTTCCCGCGCCCGGTCCTGCTCCCGTAGCCTTCCGAAGCCCGCAGCGGCGTGAAGTTGTACTCCACGACAGGGATTCCCGCTTCGCCGGCGGCGCGGATCGACTCCTGCACATTGGCAAGCTCACGGTCGGCGTCCGGCTTGCCGAGCAAGATGCGCCAAGTCCGCCCCAGGTGGACCAACTCGCCGGAAAGGCCGTGCTCGGCCAGGTAATCCTTGATGCGCTCGAGCTCCGCCGCGTCCCACGGCTCGAGCAAGCTGTCGTCCTGGGGGCCGTTGTCGGTCGCCGGAATCAGATCGCGCTTCGACGGCTTGGTATTGAACCGTGTCGGCATGACGACATGCTCGACGCCCATCTGCTTGTAAAACGCGATGGTCTCGTCCGACAGGTCCCGCAGGCCCTTGGCGACCTTCAACCGCGGTTCGGGAGTTTGCGCGGAGAGGGCGAAGAAGTTGCGCCGCGTCGATTCACCAGGCATGCGAGACCAGACTATAACACCCGCTATCGGGCGGAGCCTCAGGCGAAGATGACGTACAGCACGGCCAAGCAACCCGCCAGGATGAGCGCCAGACGCCGCGGGTCGACGCCTCCTTCTTCCCACGGCGCAGTGAAGATCTGCGCTGGGTTGTCCCACGTCAGGCCCTCGACTTTTTCGGGAGGCGGCGCCGGCGTCATCAAGCTCACGACATAGAAGACGCCCATCGAGATCAGCATCATCGCGAACGCCTGGCGCAGGAACGGCAGACCCAGCCCGACCGTCAACAGCCGCGTATCCGCCAACAAGGGTTTGGTCGGCGGAACTCCGACCAGCGGCACATCCACCAAAAACGCCGTCACGCCCATCACCAGGCCGAACATCAGCGTCACCAGAGCCGCTCGCGCCGTCCCGCGCCGCCAGAACACGCCCATCAGAAACACGGCCGTTATCGGCGGCGCCAAGGCCGAGCCGATCTGCTGAACGGCCTCGAAGATCGAGGTGAACTTCGCCCCCTGCGTTGACCAAGCCATCGACAGAATCATCACGGCGACCGCCGCAACGCGACCGATTTGCACCTGGCTCCGGTCGCTGGTCTCCGGCTTGACGCGCGCGATGATGTCGACCGCCACCAGCGTCGCGCAACTGTTCAGAGCCGCGGCGACCGTGCTCATCAGCGCCGCCAGCAAGCCGGCCGCGATCAGCCCGCGCAAGCCGGTCGGCACGAGCTCTTGGATGAGAAACGGCAACGCTTGGTTGGCGTCCGAGCCGATCTGGTCCCGGAACAGCGCGTACGCGATGACCCCTGGGAACACCAGCACGAACATCGGCAGAATCTTCAGAAAGCCCGCGAACAGGGGCCCGATCTGCGCGTCCTTCTGCGAGCGCGCCGCCAGCACGCGCTGCACGATCGTCTGGTCGGTGCACCAGTACCAGATCCCCAGGACCGGGTAGCCGAGCACGAACGACAGCCAGTCCGCCTCGGTCGACTTGTCCGTCCAAATCACCGAGAGTTGGTCCGGTCGCACCGCTCCGGCGAGGTCGGCCCATGAGTGGATGCCAGCCTGCGGCAGCGCCATGACGCCCAAGACTGTAACGATCAGCGAGCCGCCCAGCAACAAAACCGTCTGGATCGTCTCGGTCACCACAACCGCCTTCAGACCGCCCGTGATTGTATAGATGCCCGTGACCACCGAGATCAGAATGATCGACGCCGTCACGTTGATCCCGAAGAAGCGCTCGAACACCGTGGCCCCTGCGTAGAGGCTCATGCCGATGTGGATGAACAGCGCTCCCAAGATCGCCATAAACGCCAAGAAGGATCGCGAGTACGAATCGAAGCGCTTCTCCAGATACTCCGGCAGCGTCTCGACCTGATTGCGAAAGTAGAACGGCGCAAAAACCAGCGCCAGCACGATCAGCGTGAACGGCGCCAGCCATTCGTAGTTGCCCCACACCAGCCCGGTGTCGTAGCCCGAGGCGCACAAACCGACCAGGTGAATCGTCGAGATGTTCGAAGCGAACAGCGCGGCGCCGATGATCGGCCAGGAAAGCGAGCGCCCCGCCAAAAAGTACGCCTCGCCCGTCATCGTCGTCCGCCGCGTGGTCCACAGCCCGATGAAAACGATGCCAAGCAGATAAGCGACGATGACGACCAGGTCAGCCGTCGGGATTCGCAATTCAGCTCCGAACATGGAAGCTGAATAGTGTACAGCCTTGGGCGACCCCCGCGGCGCCGCGACGTGCTAACGAGGCCGCCGGACGATTACTCCGTAAAATGAATTCGATGAGCAGCCCTTTTGCGGATTCGGACCGGACGATCAACATCGAAGGCGTCACGGTTCATTTGGCCCATCCGGACGAGCTGCCCATCAAGTGGGTCGGCCAGGATGAGCTGCTGCGGCAGTTGCAGGCGGCCTGGCTGACCATTCACCACGACGACGTGCCGATGACGCCGCGCCTGCTGGGCAAGCCCGGCGTCGGCAAGACCACCTTGGCTTACGCGGCCGCGAAGAGCTTGCACCGCGAGGCCTACATCACGCAGGCGACGCTCGACACGCGCCCGGAAGACCTGATCATCACGCCGGTCATCGAGGGCGAAGGCAAGCTGCGCTACGTGGCCTCGCCGCTGGTGACCGCGATGCTGCGCGGCGGGGTCGCGATCCTCGACGAGGGCAACCGCATGAGCGAGAAGAGCTGGGCTTCGCTGGCCCCTCTGCTCGATACGCGGCGCTATGTCGAGTCGATCGTGGCCGGCGTCAAACTTCACGCGCACCGCGACTTTCGCATGGTGGCGACCATGAACGACGACGCCTCGACCTTCGAGCTGCCCGAATACATCCACTCGCGCCTGCAGCCCCAGATCATGGTCGACTTCCCGGAGCGCGAGGAGGAACGCGCCATCCTGAAGGAGAACCTGCCGTTCGCCGACGACCAGGTCCTCGACTATGTCGTCAATTTCCTGCAGGCCGCGCACGAAGCCGACGAGCGCTATTCGGCCCGCGACGGCATCAACATCGCGCGCTTCGCATTGAAGCTGGTCGAAGCCCAGGGCGGGGGGGACAAGGACAAGGCGCTGTACACGGCCGTGATTCAGACGTTAGGCCAGGAGGCCCTGCGATACACCCTGCAATGACCGCTCACCGAGCATGCTGTTTGACGCCAACAGTCCGATAAGCCTGCGGCGCGGGCGCTTTCGCTACTTTCCGGTCGTTCCCGGGAGGGCGGAATTCGCTCAGGCCGTGCGCGATGAGATCCGTCGCGAGCCCCCGGCCATCGTCGCGGTGGAGTTGCCGTCGACTCTCGAGGAAAGCTTCCAGCGGGCGGTCAAACGACTGCCCGAGATCTCGATCATCATCTATGACGACGAGGCATCGGGCGATGCGGTCTATGTACCGGTCGAAGTCTCCGACCCCTTCGTCGAAGGACTTCGCACCGCGGCGGAACTAGAGCTGCAAACGGTCTTTCTCGACCCCGACCTCAGCGAGCGCCCGCACGTCCCCGACGACTACCCGGACGTTTACGCCGTCGATCGCTTAGGTCTCGAGAAATACGTGGAGGCCTATCGCTTCCACTCGCGGCCGCGCGGCGGCGACATCGCCGTGCATGCGGAAGGAGTCGCCTGGAAGCTGCAAGGCTGCGACCCCGAAGCGGAGATTCTAGTCGTCGTCTCGCTGAACCTGCTGGATGCGCTGATCGAAGCGATGGAGCGCCCTCAGACTCAGCCGCTGCGCAAGGCCAAGCGACAGGGTGTCCGCGTCCTGAACCTGCACCCGGATTCGCTGGCCGAGACACTGACGGACATGCCCTTCCTGCAGGCCGTGTATGAGGCGCGCCGGGGCGGCAAGCTTCCCCAAGAGCCGGCGGCCGCGCCTGTGGAGCGCGAGGCGATGGGCTTCATCGTGGTCGAGAGTCGGCGACAAGATCCGAAGGCCGTCGCCCTCGCCTCGGTCGTGGGAGATCGCCTCGATCGCCAGGGCGCTCACTTCCGGATCTTCACGTCCGCCGAGCAGGCCTACGAGAAGACGACCGGCGAGTCGATCAGCCATTGGCAGCGGCGCATGTGGTCGCGGTATTCCCGCAATCTGGCGCTCGTGCAAAACCTGCTGCTGCCGCCGTTATTTGATTTGACTGTCGCCGCGCGCGGCGTCGTCGACGACAATTTCGCCTGGGAGCTGTGGGAGACCGGCGCCTGGTATCCGCACCAGAAAGCGGAGTCGGATCTGGGCACCGCCAAGGTCTCCGGCGATCAGATGTGGGTCGACCGCAGGATGATGCGGCTGCGTAAGAGGACGCCGAGCCGCAAGGGGAAGCCCAAGCCGGTGGGGCTCAAAGGGCGAAAGGCCGAGCGCTTCCCGGGCGAATGGGAAAGCGATTGGCGCGGGACGGGCATCTGTTCTTACCCTCCCGAAGATTTGGTGATCGAGAGCTACGGCGACTTCCTCAAGAAGAAAGGCAAGTCCATCTTGTCGGAGGAACGCGCGCGCGTCGAACCCTTCACGACTTCCACGCTCGACGGCATCGACCTGCGCGAAACCCTGCGAAACTGGCACGCCGGCAAAAAGATTTACGTACGCGAGAACCAGAAGATCACCGGCGAGGTCGGGGCGGTCGTGATCATCTTCGACCAAGAGCGCGACCAGCGCTACCCGTACTGCATCACTTGGCTCGGCGAGCACCAAAACGAATCCGACATGGCGTTCTACGCTACCGACCCGTTCGAGAATTTCGTAGGGCCGGGGATCGGGCGTGGCGAATACGGCGGACTCTTGCTGAGCTTGCCCTCGCGGCGCATGGCGGACGTTTGGAGCGATTGGGACTACGCGTTCACGGAATCCAAGGCGGAGCGGCTCTTGGCCGCCGCCCTGGACTATTCCCTCGAAAAGATCATCGTGTATGTCGCGCCCCAGCCGCCGCGTTCGCTGTTCAAAACGATCGCGAACCGGCTGGGACGCAAGCTCATCTATATCCCGATCCGGCAACTGTCGCCGATCGCGCTCAAGAAGGTGCGCGTCATGCACGTGCTCGACGGGCACGAGCGCCGGCAGATCGCCAAGGACTACGTTTGGTGAGATCGACCGCTAGCGCTTCTTGCGGAAGCGGCGCGCGGCCAGCAGTCCGACGCCCATGCCGAGCAGCGCAAGTGAGCTAGGTTCGGGCACTTCGTTGGCGGTCGCATCGGTGAACTCGACCCGCAACCCGGCCGGATTACCACTTCCTCCGACCGCGTTTGTCGTTTGAAACGTCAGCGTATTGTCGCCGTTGACGAAACCGCTGCTGATCGTCAGCGGAGAGCTAAAGCTCGCCAGGCCGGTGTAGGTGAGCCCCGTCGACGAACCGTTCACAAGGACGTCGGCCAGGATGTTGTCGACGGCCACGATGAAGGTGATCGAAGCGGTCCCTGGATTGAGGCCCGCGAGGCTGAACGTGAGCGTGTAGTTGTACGGTCCAGCGGCGTCGGTCTGGCCCGAAGTGTAGCTAGGCTGCGGCGAAATCCACTCAGAAGCGCCGCCGGCCGCGACCCAAGCATTCAGCGGAAAACCGGACGTATCGGTGACGTAGGCCGTGCCGCCGTTGACCAGCCAGTTCGGGTCGGCTGAGGTTGGCGTCGCTTGTCCGGTGTTCGCGATGGTAATCGTTGCGCCGAAGGCCGGCATTGCGGCTAGCGCGAAAAAGAGAGCTGATCAGTTTTAAAGTCTTCCGCATTCATTCCCCTCGAAGAGACCGCCCTCGGCAAAAAGGCATACCGGTCTCTCTTGTCTCCAATTGTTAGGGGCCTGGGGAAATGCGACTATAGTGCGGTCGCGTCAGATAGGGATAAGCAATTGACCTAGCCGCCGCTGGGCTGAAAGTTTGCGTGTCGGTAAATCGCCTTAATGAAGCGGCTGCCCTGCACGGCGCCGCCGGAAGCGTCCCGCAGCACTTTTTCGAAGTTCGTTCTCGGGATCGATACCGCGCCGGGTTCAACGACGACGAAGGTCCTCTTAAAGATAAAGGTGAACTGCTGACCTTGGTCGGTGACGAAGGTTTGTCCGGCCAGTTCACTCACGATTTGCCACGTTTGCCGAAAATCCACTGCTGTCGATTTTGGCATGGGGCGGCCGACGAAGGGACCGCGGACTCAGAGTTTCAGCGCGCTTGCGAGCGAAGTTTTGAGGTCGCGCTTGCGCTGAGGAGCGGGAGGCCCCGCATCTCGACCGAGATTTCTCAGCGCTCGGGCTAGTTGGCGGTTCGGCGACAGCGGCCGCCCTTCCAGATCGGCGTCACGCAGCGCCGCGAAATCGTTGGGGAGCTTGGCGGCGATCGGCAAGCCGACAACCTGCGAGATCTCCTCCTCGGCGAGCGCCGAGCGCGAGTTCCATCGACCGACAACCAAGCGAATCGATTCCGATCCGACTCCGGCCGCATCGACCTCGCGGACTCGCCTGCGAGCCAGGTGCAGGGCGGGCAGCTCGGGCGTGCAACACAGATAGATTCGCCACGCCTGGCGAAGCAAGGCGCCGGTCGCGGCCGTCAGGCCGGCCGGAAGATCCGCTACGACGGCGTCGTAGCGCTCGCGGGCGACTCGGAGGATCTCATTGAAAGGCGGCAATCCCCGCAGACGAAGCTGGTGGACCGAGGGCGGCGCGGCGAGGACGTCGACGCCGTTCCAGCGGCTGATGGCCCGCGTCCAGGCCTGCTCCGACAGATGCCAATAGCGCGAAAGCTCGGCGATCGTTCTTTCCGGCTCCAGGCGCAAGCGGAACGCCAGCGCCCCGGCGTGAAAATCGAGCTCGGCCAGCAGCACGCGCTCGCCGAACTCTTCCGCCAAGGCGGCGGCGACGTACGCTGCGGCCGTCGAAGCGCCGCTGCCGCATTGCGCCGGCAGAAAGCAGATGAGTCGGCCCCCCGCGCTGTCCGGCTTCGCTTCACCGCGCTCGAGCGCCCGCATGAGAGGAAGCAGATCACCGGCCACGTCGAAGCACTCGTCCGCTCCGGCGTCGAGCGCCGCCAGCACCAGCTCAACAGGCGCCGCCGAGCCCACTGCGATCACCCGCGCGCGGGGCCGTCCGCGCCGGAGCTTCGAAATCCAGGCCAATGGATCCGGCGCCTCCAAGGACACGACAAACGCCGTCGACTCGCTCCCCTCGCGGAGTGCGCGGGCCAATGCGCCTTCGTCAGGTGAGATCACCTCGAGGCGCTCGTCCGGCGATACGAGGCTCCCGCGGACACGCTCCGCCAGGCCCCGATCGGGGGCGAAAATCAATATTCTTTCAACCATGTGCCGGGCGCACGTGTGGAGAAATTTGAAGCTACCTCGAATGCCTCAGTTCGTCGTCAGGCGTTCAGCCTGAATTCCTGGCGGATTTCCACTTAGGCTCGGCCTAAGGTTGCTAACTCCCGCCCCGCCGGCGCGTCGAACCGGATGAACGTCGGGCGAGCGGAACATTCACGGTGGTGGCTTCGTATCTCGACATCGCAGCAACGTCTTCGTCTCCGGAGGAAAACCAATGACATTCAAGAGCTTTCCGGTGATCGCCGTCGCTTTGTTGGCCGCAGCGCCGGTCTTCGCTGCCGAGGTGACGGAAATTTTCGATCAGACCGTCTCGCTGTCGCCTGGCGGTACGTTCGATCTCTCGAACGTCAACGGTCGCGTCACGATCAAGGGTTGGGACCGCAACGATGTGCGGATTCACGCGGTCAAGTCGGCCAAAACCAAGGAAGCCTTGCGCGAAGTCGAAGTCGAAGTGAGCGGCTCGGGCGATAAGGTTACGGTTCGGACGCATCTGCCCAAGGGTCGCAATGTCGGCGGGTCGGTCGCCTATGAAATCCAAGCGCCCGCAACCGCCCACATCGTGGCGAACACGGTGAACGGCCAACTCGAGATTGCGCAGATCAAGGGCAATCTCGACGTCAAGACGGTCAACGGAACCCTCAATGTGGATCAAGCGGCGTCTAACACCAACGCTGAGACGGTCAACGGCGCTCTGACGGTGCGCTTCGCGGCCGTCCCCGAGTCCGGCGACATGAAGCTCTCGTCGGTCAATGGGTCGGTCCGCCTCGTGCTGCCGATGACGGCGGCGGGTGCGTTTGACGCGCAAACCGTAAACGGCTCGATCACGACCGACTTTCCCCTCGAGGTCAAGAAGGCTCGTTTCGGACCAACCAGTTCCCTGGCCGGGACGATCGGCTCGGGCGGGGCGCACTATCACCTCGAGACGGTCAACGGCTCGATCCGCATCTTCAACACCAAGAACACGGACGCGGGCGTCCGCTAGCGGCGCAAGCGCGAGCGGTACTGGGGTCCTATCGGCGTCAGGTCTAAACCTCAAGGCCCGCCTAGGAGATGCCGAGTGAAGATACGGACCCTCCGCGTAGACATTGGGTTGAAGACAGGAGATACCAAGGCACGCAGCTGCCATAGACTCGGAGTGGCCCTAGGGCATACGGAGTCGCAGCATGTTTATTCTCGGGGTCTTCATCACCCTTTCGTGGATCTTTTGCTTCTTTTACTACGACGCAATGATCCCGCGTAACATCATGGTCGCCATGATGGTATCCGGCCTGTTCACTATGGGCTACGGACTGCTCCGCGGCCGTCGGTAGGCGGAGCTTCGTTGCCGAGTCAGCGCCCTAGATCGTTTTTGTGACCTTGCTCAGCCCCCGCGGCTGATCGGGGTCGAGCCCTTTTACTTCCGCCAACAATGCGGCGAAAAGCTGACCCGGAATGATGCTCGGGATCGGCGCGAACAAATCGGCCGGAGATCCGGACGGCGCATCGGGCAGCTCGATCCGCCGCGAACCCAATTCCAGAACGTCGTGACGCGTCTTCGGCGCGAAGACCAATGTGTCGGCCTCGCGCTGACGCAGCTTGCGGGCCATGTCCAACGACCCATCCCACGAAGGTCCGTCGGCGGCGAATAGGAAAACGGGGAAGTCGCGCTCGAGCAGTGCGATCGGGCCATGCTCGAAGTCGGCGCCTGAAAAGCGCTCCGCGACCACGTAGCAGGTTTCCATCAGCTTCAAGGCGAACTCGAAAGCCGTGGCGTAGTTCAGACCGCGCGCCAATACGACCGCCTGATCCATGAAGCGGTAGCGCTCGACCATCGCGGCGACCGCGGGACGCAGCGCCACCGCCTTCGCGGCGGCTTCGGGCAATGCCTCCAGGCCCGCTCGCGGAATCGCGCCGCCCAGGGCTTCCGCCAGCAGGTACATGGTCAGCAGCTGTCCCGTATAGGTCTTCGTCGCCGCGACGCTCTTCTCGCGGCCGGCGCGGACCAGCATCACCTGATCGACGATCTTGGTCAGCGAGCTGTCGGCTTCATTGGTGACGCCGACGGTGAACGCTCCGCCTTCCCGCGCGGCCTCGAGGCAAAGGTTGGTGTCGGTCGATTCTCCCGACTGCGAGAGCCCCACGACCAGAGCGTCGGCCCAGTCGAGCCTGGAATGGTAAAGCGTCGTGACCGACGGGGCCGCCAGCGACACGGGCAGCCCCGTTGTGATCTCGATCAAATAGCGCCCGAACAGCGCGGCGTTGTCGGACGTGCCGCGGGCGACCAGGACGACGAAACGCGGGCGCTTGCGTTTGAATTGCGCCGCAAGCTCGCGGGCCGCGGCCGTCTCCTCGGCCAGAGTTTTTTCGAGCGCTGCGGGTTGCTCCGCGATCTCGTCGAGCATTCGTGACATCGTTGACCTTACCTCCCGTCCTCGAGAGGGATTCTCTCGGCGACGATGGCGCCGTCGCGGCGCAGCAAACCTTGTATCGTCGTCACTCCGTGTCGCAGCAGATAGTCGCGCGCGCGCTCCACGCCGTCGCCGACTTGCGCCGGTCCATGGCTGTCGTCGCCGAAGCAGAAGGGGACGCCCATGTCGCGGGCGCGGTCCACCAGCCACGGGGCGGGGTAGGGGTCGCCCAGGTTTTTTCGCCAGCCGGCCGTATTCAAGTCGAGCACAGCTCCGGCGGCCTGGGCGGCTTCGAGCGCGCGCTCGGCGGCCCGGGCGATAGCGCGGCGAGTCCAGCACGGCGTCCGGCGGCGCGTTGCGGCGAATCAAGTCGAGATGCCCGACGACCTGCGGATGCAGGCGCTCAATCATCGAGGCTACGGTCTCGTAGTAGCGCACGGCCAAGTTCTCCAGCCCGCCGGCGGTTTCGACAGCGCGTTCGAAGTCATGCGGCGACCCATCGATTTGAATCTCGTCCACGTAGTGCACCGAGCCCACCATGTAGTCGAAACGGTGACGCTCGCGCAGCGCTTTCATCTCGGCCACGTAGCCGGCGGCGGGGACGACTTCGGCCTCGAAGCCACGCAGCACCGTGATGCGGTCGGAAAACGCACCGGCCAATCGCGCGACTTCGGACGCGTAGGCGTGGAAGTCAGCGGCCAACCGCGCCGTGGTGAAGCCTCTGCGCCGCTCGGTGTCGTAAAGAAAGCGGGCCTGGCTGCGGGGCGCATGCTCGCTCACGCCGTACACGGCGAACCCCTGATCGACGGCCGCCTGGATGACCTCGCGCAGCGTGCCGACGGCGTGTTCGCAGAACTCGCCCGAGTGGCCGCCGTGCAAGGAGATCTTCCAGGGTTTCATAAACTACCAGGCCACCAATAGCCGAATGTCTCGCACGTTGTTTTCGGTCGGTCCGGTGACGAGCGCATCGCCCAACTTGTCGAAGAAGCCGAAGGAGTCGGACGCGCTCGGCGAACTCAGCCGGATCCAGACCCGTCTCGCAGGCGCGCGCCAGGGAATCGCCGTCCGCGACGGCCCCCGCCGCGGGCGAATTGCCGTCAATCCCGTCCGTCCCCGCGCTGATGACGGCGATTTTCTTGCCGGCGATACGTCCCACGCACTCCAGAACGAAGGCCTGGCTGCGCCCGCCTCGCCCGTCGCCGACGACCGGGCTCGACAGCTCGCCGCCGGTGAGCACCGCCGCGGGTCGGCTCGGATCCTCGGCGTGCAACGCGGCCAGCCGCTCGAGCAGGGTCGCGGCGGCTTGGGCCACCGGTTGATCGTCGACCGACAAGTCGACCGCCGTGCGCCAGCCCAGCGAGCGCGCCCTGCGTTGCACCGCGTCGACGGCGTCGCGGTTTTCGAGCAGCCGCACGAACGAGCTCGTGCTGAAAACCGGATCTCCCGGCTTGGGGGTCTCTTCGAGCTTGCGCTCGTCAAACAACCGCCGGATCGAAGCCGGCAAGCGCTCGAGCAGATTCAGCTCCGCGGCTAGGCGATAGCAGTCGTCAACGGTCGATTCGTCGGGCATCGTCGGCCCGGAGGCGACCGAGGAATCGCGGCCCGCGGGCACGTCGGAGACGAACAGCGTGAGCTGCCGCGCCGGATAGGCCGTCGCCGCAAGCCGCCCGCCTTTGATCGCCGACAGGTGCTTGCGCAAAACATTCATCTGTACGATGTCGGCGCCGCAGGTCACCAGCAGCCGGAAGAACTCGCGGCAATCATCTTGGGAAATCGACGGGCTGATCGGCCGCTCGCAGATCGCCGACCCTCCGCCCGACAGCAGGTACAGCACCAGGTGTTGCTCGTGCAAGTCCTCGACCAGCTTCGTCACCACCGCCGCCGCATGAAAGCTCTCGGCGTTGGGGTAGGGGTGGCCGCCTTGGTACCGCAGGAAGTAAGGCAGCGGCTCGGAGGGCGGGACGGAGCTGACGATCACGCCCGTGACTTGGCGGGGTTCCATGCTGCGGACCAGCTCTCGAGCCATGCGGTCCGCGGCCTTGCCGATCGCGACGGCGATGATCTTCTTGAACGGCGCGAGCTCGATCCGCTCGTCGCCCGCGATCAACACGTCGTTGTCGACCCGGATCGAGCGGTGCATCACCTCGTCGAGGCGCAAGTCCTCCAGCGTCTCGAGAAAGATCTTGCGGAGCGTTTCTTTCATGCCGGTCGGTCGCAGGCGGCGGCAGCCCGTGGTCGTTCTCCGTGACGGAATTGGTCAGCCGATTTCGTTCAGCGCGTTGGGCGCCTTCTCGCCGTTCAACACCGCCATGGCGTTTTCGGCGGCCATCAGGCACATCTTTGTTCGGGTTGCGATCGAGGCGCTGGCGATATGCGGCGCCAGCACGACGTTAGGAACCTCGAGCAGTTTGGAATGCACTTGCGGCTCCCGCTCGAATACATCCAGTCCGGCGGCCGCGATCGTTTTGGCCTCCAGAGCGTCGGCGAGTGCGGCCTCGTCGACCAGCGGGCCTCTCGCGGTATTCACGAGCACTGCGGTTTTTTTCATCTTGGCGAGCTCGGCGGCGCCGATCACATGGCGCGTCTCCGGAGTGAGCGGAGCGTGCACGCTCAAGAAATCCGATTCCGCCAGCAGCGTGTCAAACTCGACGAAGGAGACCCCGAGCTCCTTCTCGACGGCCTCGCTCTGCCGGTTGAGGTCGTAGTAAAGGATCTTCATGCCGAAGCCGCGAGCCCGCCGAGCCACGGCTTGTCCGATGCGGCCCAGGCCGAAGATGCCCAGCGTCGCGCCGTGGATGTCGTAGCCGCAGAGCAAATCGATATACCACTCGCCCCACTCCCCGCTGCGCAGGAAGCGCTCCGCCTCGGTCAAGCGGCGGCCCGCGGCCATGATGAGCGTGAATGCCATGTCGGCCGTGGTCTCCGTCAGTACGCCGGGCGTGTTCGTGGCGATGATGCCGCGCTCGGTGGCGGCCGGGACGTCGATGTTGTCGAAGCCGACCGCGACGTTCGCGATGACTTTCAGCTCCGGGGCGGCGTCCATCACCGCGGGAGTCATCTTGTCGGTGAGCTGGCAGATAACGCCTTGCTTGCCCTCCAGGCGCGCGACGAGCTCATTGGGAGGCATGCTGACTCGCGCGTCGTGGTAGTCGACTTCGCAGTGCTTCTCGAGCTCTGAGATCGCCTCGGGATAGAGGTGCTTGGTGACGAGAACTCTATTCATAGGAGGCTCGCCATTGTCTCATAGCGCCTTGAATGCTTACAATTGGCCCTTCGCGAAGGAGAAGAAAATCATGGCAAAACTCGGATTCTTGGGACTCGGACTGATGGGCTACCCGATGGCGGAGCATCTGCTTGACGCCGGCCACGAAGTCGCGCTTTGGAGCCACACGAGCGCGAAGGCCAAGAAGTTGGCGGCAGACAAGAACGGCGTGTTCTGCGAATCGCCCAAACAGGTAGGCGAGTTCGCCGAGTGCATCTTCCTGTGCGTCGGCGATTCCGCCATGTCCGAAGCCGTATTGATCGGCGAAGGCGGCGTGATCGAGGGCGCCTCGTCCGGGGATGTCGTGGCCGACTGCTCGACCATTTCCCCGTATACCGCGCGCAAGATCGCCGCCGAGTTCGAAAAGAAGGGCGCGTTCTACCTCGACGCTCCGTGCACGGGCTCGACGCCCGGCGCCACCGGAGGCACGTTGACCTTCATGATCGGCGGCCAAAAGCAAATCTGGGAGCGCACCAAGCCTTACTTCGAGGCGATGGGGTCGCGCTTCTATTACTGCGGCTCGCAGGGGATGGGCTTGCACGCCAAGCTGTCGCAAAACCTCGTCCTGGCGAACATGCTGCAAGGGTTCATCGAGGGTATGGTGCTGGCGACCAAGGCCGGCGTCGATCCGAACCTGATGTTCGACATCCTGGACAATTCGGCGGCCAAGGCCGGACTGATCAGCTTCAAGGCGCCGCAGATCTTCAAGCGCAACTTCGCCGCGGCGTTCCCGCTCAAGTGGATGAAGAAAGACGTGAGTCTGATGCTCGAGACGGGCCGCGAAATGGGCGTTCCGCTGCCCGCGACAGCTCTTGTTCACGAAATGTTCACTGCGTCCATCGCCAAGGGCTATGGCGACGAGGATATCGCCGCCGCCATCAAGCTCTTCGAGGAGTTCGCGGGCGTCGAAGTGAAGGGCTGACGGTCCCTGATCGTACGATTTGGTACGTTTCCTGGCGGAGTCCAGATTCCTGTAAGTCACTGAAATATAGCTGTTTATCGCTACGACCGAGAGGGCGGTGAGTTTTTCTTCTGGGAATTGGAATATTCTCTTGCGCGGATCTATGATCTTTGGTATTCTTCAATCAAAGCCGGGGGGGCAACCCCCACCAAAGCGAGACTAACCTCAACCAAAAAAGACCCCTGAAACTCCCCCCCGGCGCCCCTGATCTCCTAACTCCTTGTATAGAGCACACCGAGGCCACTGTCGAGAAATCGGCAGTGGCTTCGTGTGTTAATCTGCCCCTAGTTCCCTTTGGCCGCCAGGCCAGTCATCGATGCAAGTCGCGATTCTCGGTTCGACCGGTTCCATCGGCCGCAACACGCTGCAAGTCGTGCGCGAGATGGAAGGGGTGGAGACGGCGGCGCTTTGCGCCGGCCGCAACGTCGCGATCCTGGTCGAACAGGCCGCTGAGTTTCGCCCGCGCTTGTTGTCGGTCGCCGACGACGAGGCGCGCAGCGAGCTGACCCGGGAATTGCGGTCGCGACCCGAACTCGCCGCGTACAAGCCCGAAATTCTGTGCGGCCCGGAAGGTAATCTGGCCGCGGCCCGGCAGTGCGACACCCTGGTGTCGGCGGCCGTGGGAGTGGCGGGGCTGGAGGCGACTTACGCCGCCGTCTCCCGCGGCGCCAAGATCGCCCTCGCGAACAAAGAAACCCTGGTGGCGGCCGGTGAGTTGGTGATGGCCGAAGCGCGCCGCTCGGGAGCGCCGATTCTGCCCGTCGACAGCGAGCATAACGGCGTGCACCAGTGCCTGCGCGCCGGACGCCGCGACGAGGTCGAACGCCTCATACTGACCGCCTCCGGAGGACCTTTTCGCACGACGCCGCGCGAGCAGCTCGCCGACGTGACTCCGGAGCAAGCGCTGCGGCATCCGACCTGGAAAATGGGCGCTCGCATCACGATCGATTCGGCGACGTTGATGAACAAAGGCTTCGAAGTGATCGAGGCGCGCTGGCTGTTCGACTTCGAGCCTGCGCAGATCCAGGTCGTGGTGCATCCGCAGTCGATCGTGCATGCGCTGGTGGAGTATTGCGACGGCTCCGTGATCGCTCAGATGTGCCCGGCCGACATGAAGCTTCCGATCCGCTATGCGCTGTCGTATCCCGAGCGCCAAGTCGGGCTCACGGATCGGCGTCTGGCTTGGGATCGTGTGAGACAATTGGATTTTGAGCCGCCGGACTTCGACAAGTTCCCGTTGCTCCGGCTAGCTTATGAAGCGCTTGAAACCGGCGGCGCGGCCGGATGCGTCTTAAACGCAGCCGACGAAGTGGCCGTTGAAGCGTTCTTGAACGGGGAGGTTCCTTTCGGCGCCATTGCGACGATCGTGGAGGGGACTCTCGAAAAGATGGATCTCAGCGCGCCCGACTCGATCGGAGCGACGCTGGGGCGCGACCGCGAGGCGCGCCGGACGGCCAGGGAGTTGGCAGCAAAGCGCGGAGCCGGGGTGACCGGCTGACCGCTGCGACGGACTAAGGGTCGCTGATGGGCTTCATCGAAAATTCGCTCGCGTTTGTCTTCGTGCTCGGCGTCATGGTGTTGATCCATGAGCTGGGCCACTTCTTGGCCGCGCGTTACTTCGACGTGCGGGTGGAATCGTTCTCGATCGGCATGGGTCCGCGGCTGTTCGGGTATCGCCGCGGCGAGACGGATTACAAAATATGCGTGCTGCCGATCGGCGGCTACGTGAAGATGGCGGGCGAGAGCATCGGCGAGCCGACCGGCGACCCGCGTGAGTTTCTGGCCAAGCCGCGTTGGCAGCGCTTGATCATCGCGTTCGCCGGCCCCCTGTTCAATGTCCTGCTGGCGATCGCGTTGCCGGTGGGGCTCTACATGGCGCACTTCGAGCGCTACACGTTCTGGTCGGAGCCGGCGGTCGTGGGCTACGTCGAGGCGGACTCGTCAGCGGCGAAGGCGGGAGTCAAGACCGGCGACCACATCGTGCGGCTCGACGGAACCGACACGCCGGACTGGCAGTCGGTGAGGCTCGCGGAAGTCGCCGCCGTCAACAAGAAGTCGGGCCTGACGCTCGAGCGCAACGGCCGCCGCATCGACACGAGCTTGACGATCGAACCCGACGAGCAGGGCATGGGCCGCGCGGGGTGGATCGAGGGGTCGCCGGTGCGCCTCAGCGAACCGCTGCCCGGCATGCCCGCTTCGAAGGCCGACATTCACGCCGGCGACATGCTCGTCGCCATCGACGGCAACGCGATTGACGCGGTCACCGAAGTCATCGACCTGATCCAAGCGTCTGAAGGCAAGCCGATGACGCTGACTCTGGAGCGCGACGGGCGCAAGGTCGAGACCCAAGTGGCGGCGATCTACAACGACGAGGGCCCGCAACCTCCGGCATGGCAGGTCGGCATCGGGCTCGAGCCGGTCTACGAAAGCACCGTGATGCAGCTCGGGTTCTTCGATGCGCTGAAGCAGTCGGTGGAAGACAACCGGCGCAACGCGATGCTGATTTTCAATTTTTTGGGCGGTTTGATCGAGCAGCGCATGTCGCCGCGATCGCTGGAAGGTCCCATCGGGATTGCGCGGCTGTCGGGCGAGGCGGCGCGGCGGGGCTGGCCCGAGTTGATCGGTTTGATGGCGGGCATCAGCTTGAACCTCGGCATCTTCAACTTGCTGCCGATTCCGATTCTCGACGGCGGCGTTATCTTGCTGCTGCTGTTCGAGTCGCTGATCCGCCGCGATGTCAGCCTGGTCGTCAAGGAACGAATCGTCCAGGCCGGCCTGGTGTTCCTGGTTCTGCTGTTCGTCTTCGTGATGTACAACGACATCTCGAAGAGTTTGCCGGGCGGTTAGATGGCCGCGGCGAAGCAGTACGGAAACAGTAAAATGGAAAACCTCTAAAATGATCGAGAGAGGGCCCGGGGGTTGCGAGGGCCGTGCAGGAGTTCGTCCCAAAATGCGTTTGAAGATTCAACTGTTGCTCACCGCGATTTTTGCCGTCACGCTTTTCGCCGCGCCGACACGACTCGTCGCGCAGACCAAGGTCGCCGTTGTCGATTTTCAGAAAGCGCTGCTCGACACAGCGCAGATGGAGGCCGAAGCCGCGAAATTGGAAGCGGAGTTCAAGCCGCGTCAAGATGAGTTGCAGGCGCTGAGCGCCGACCTGCAGCAGATTCAGGCCAAGATGCAAAGCGCCAGCCCGGAAGACGCCGCGAGGCTGCAAGCCGAAGGCGCGGCCAAGCAGCGCGAGGCGCAGCGCAAGAGCGAAGATCTGCAGTCGGAGGTCGATTATCGCCGGCAAGGCATTTTGCAGGACGGCTCCCAGAAGATGCGGCAAGTCCTCGACAAGATCCGGCAGGAGAACTCCTACGATCTGATCGTCGACACGTCCGGAACGTATGCCTTCAATCCCGCCCTCGACATCACGTCGCAGGCGACGGCGGCATTCAACACGGCGTATCCTGCGAAACAGCAGTAGCGGCCGCGCCGCCCTGAATGGGCTATCTGGAGCAGTACGAACAGGGGTCGCGCGGCTTTGACAAGCTCGTCAAAGCCGTGGCGTACGTCATCCTGGCGGGCATCGTCGGCTACGGCGTCTATTGGCTGTTCCTTCGAAATTGGTCTGAAGAACGACGCGTTGAGGCGTTTCTCGAGGCCGTCGAGCAGCAGCAGTACGAGAAGGCGTACACGTTTTGGGGCTGCTCGGTCGAGGAGCCCTGCCATTACTATCCCTACAACGAGTTTCTCGAGGATTGGGGGCCGCAGAGCCCGCTCGGCAAGATCAAGTCCTTCGACTTGGGCCGCTCTTACACGCAGACCAACGGCGTGATCGTCGAACTGACGATCGACGGCAAAAAACAGCCGAATCTGTGGGTCGACAGCAACACGCAGGCCATCAGCTTCTTCCCCTACTGAACGCCCTCGACGACGGCCGCGTCTCGTCTTCTTGGCGCCGAGAGCGCTAACATTATGGCTGACATGGGCCGCCTGGATTTCACCCGCCGCGCTTTCCTCGGGACTTCCGCGCTGAACCTGGGCGGGCTCGCCCTGGCTGCGCTGCTTGATCCCGGACGGCTGCTGGCTTCCGGCTCCGGCGTCAACGGCTTTCCGAATTTCGCCCCCAAGGCGAAGCGCGTGATTTGGCTGTGCATGGCCGGCGGCCCGTCGCACCTCGAACTGCTCGATTACAAGCCTGAGCTCGAAAAGCGGGACGGCGAACCGATGCCCGCGTCGGTCACCAACGGGCAGCAGATCGCCCAGCTTCAAGGCAAGGAGCTGAAGATCTTCGGACCGCAGCACCCTTTCAAGCGCTACGGCGAATGCGGGCGTCAAATGTCGACGTTGACGCCGCACATCGGCGGCATCGCCGACGAGATCTGCGTCATCCGCTCGATGCAGACCGAGCAGATCAACCACGACACCGCGCACACTTTCATGAATACCGGCACCGGCATTTCCGGTCGTCCTTCGATGGGTTCGTGGATCACATACGGCCTCGGCTCGGAGGCTGAAGACCTGCCGGGCTTCATCGTTTTGACGTCCGAAGGCGGCGCCCAAGCGCAGCCGATCGCGGCTCGCCAATGGCACTCCGGCTTTCTGCCGAGCAAGTATCAGGGCGTCAAGTTCTCGTCTTCGGGCGACCCGGTCAGCTACGTGCGCAACCCGCCGGGGGTCGACCGCGATGACCAGGGCCGCCTGATCAGCGCCGTCGAAAAGCTCAATCGCCTGCAGGAGAAGGTGGTCGATGACCCGGAAATCTCGACCCGGATCGCGCAGTACGAGCTGGCCTTCAAGATGCAGATGAGCGTCCCCGAAGTCGCCGACTTCTCCGACGAGCCGCAGTCGATTCGCGAGATGTACGGCACCGAAGGCGGCGACGGCACGTTCGCCTCAAACTGCCTGCTCGCACGCCGGCTCGCCGAGCGCGGCGTGCGGTTCGTGCAGCTCTATCACCGCGGCTGGGATCACCACGGCGACCTCAAGAAAGGCATTCAAGTCAGCACGAAGCTGGTCGACCAGGCGTCGGCCGCCCTGGTTCAAGACCTCAAGCGCCGCGGCATGCTCGAGGATACGCTGGTCATCTGGTGCGGCGAGTTCGGCCGCACTCCCATGGCGCAAGGCGACGGCCGCGATCACCACATCAAGGGATTTTCGATGTGGATGGCCGGCGGCGGCGTAAAACCCGGCGTGACCTACGGCGCGACCGACGACCTGGGCTACAACGCCGTCGAAGACATCGTGCCGGTTCACGACCTGCACGCTACGATGCTCAATTTGCTCGGGATCGATCACAAGAAACTGACGTATCGGTTCCAGGGCCGCGACTTCCGTCTGACCGACGTGGCGGGAAACCTGGTCAAGGACGTTTTGGCGTAGTTGGTAACAGAATTGCCTCTATCTTGATCGGCTCTTTAGGAGAATTGTCATGACAGAACGTGAGTGTGGATTCATGTGTTTGGGCGTCGCGGTGGGCGCCATTTTAGGCGCCGGCATCGGCATGCTCACAGCCCCGCACTCGGGACGCGTCACGCGCCGCCGCCTGCGTCGCGCGGGAGAAGAGTTGGAGGATCGCCTCTACGAGCGTGGTGAAGAGATCGTGGACCGCGGGCGCGAGTACGCCGATCGCGGACGGAGCTTTGTCAACGAAAAGCGCCGCGAAGCCGAGAAGGCTTTCGCGCGCACGTAAGACTTAGAACTCCACAGACTCAGAACTCCACCGTCGCGCCAAGCGTGATTTGGCGCATCTGCGAGGGGCCGTACACGTAGCCCACGTCGCGCAACGGCCCCTGGTCGATATCCCTTTGGAAGTCGTCGGTCACATTTCGCGCGCTTAGGAACCAGCGCATCGTGGTTCCTTCGCTTGGCCGGAACAGCTTGCTCACGACGAAGCTCGGGACGAAAAATGGGCGCGTCCGTTCCAGGCGGTCTTCCGCAATAAACCCTGCATAGTGCGGCGCCGGCATCGGTCCGGTGTAGTCGCCCGTGAAGACGACTTCCCAAGCGCCGGGCAGATCCCAATCCGCGCCGATGAAGCCGTAGCGGTTCGGCGTGCGGAAGAAGCTGAGGCTGTTGAACTGCGGTTCCGGCTCGTCGAAGCGGGCCGCCTGGAATGCCATCCCGCCGCGGATGCCGAAGCGCGATGTGACGTTGAAGTTTGCGTTGAGGTCTATGCCCCGCACTTGGGATCCGGAGCCGTTCACGCGGATCAGCTTGCGAAAGCCGGCGGCTTCGACCTCTTGAAGCTGATGATTGTTTGAGAGCCGCGTGGAAAAGAAGTTTGCGCCGACCTGGTAGCGCCGTCCGCCGACCGAGCCGAGGTAGTCCAAGCCGGTTTGGAGGCTGAGCGAGCGCTCTTCCTTCAGACCAGGGCCGCGCTCAATGACAAAGCCTTCACCCCCCGCCAGCGCGACATGCAGATCTTCGTCGAAGATCACCGGCGCGCGGAAGCCCGTTGAGACGCCGGCGCGCCAAGTTAGATTCGGCGTGAGAGCGAGTCTCAGGCTGCCGCGCGGCGAGAAGATCCAGTGGTCGATGACGTTTGACTTGTCGGCCCGAAACCCCGCGACCACGATCAGCCCCGGCGAAAGCCGCATCTCGTCTTGGGCATAGAGCCCGCTATTGGTGAACAGATCGTTGATCGAGCGGTTGTAGGCGGGGATGGAATCGTCGACGTATTCTCGCCAAAACTGATAGCCGCCGAGAAAGGTATGCTTGCCTTGCGTGTGACCGACTTGTGCGTCGCTGACCCACAGGGGATTGCGGGTCGATCCGTAGGCGTTCGGGTCGAAGTTCGCGCCGTAGTAGCTGTAGCGGCCGAGATAGCTGAACGAGCTCGCCAAGTTGTAGAACGTGGTGGGCGAAACGCTGTGCTGCCAGCGCGCCGCGACCAGCGAGCGCCCGGTCAGCAACTGCTCGGTCACCAGCGTGTTCTCGGGGCGCCGGTCGAGCTGGCTCCCTCCCCGGCGGAACTCGTCGGTGCTCGAGCCCGTCAGCCGAAGCTGTGCGGCGCCGTCGAAGAAGCGCTTGTATAGGCTGCCGCCTCCCGCCTGCAGGTCGCGCCTGGGACGCTCGGTAAAGCCGTCGCGGTCGCGATCAATCTGAGTTCGTTGGATGCCGCGGTAGTAGAGGTCCGCGCGGAGGCCGCCGGGCAGATCGACAAGTTGGGCCGCCGCGCCGTACTGCGTTTCCGGGCGGCCCTTGTGCCAGCCCGTTTGGGAGTCGAGGCGCAAGTAGAAGTCGCGCGGCTCCTTACTGATCAGGTTGATCACGCCGGCGACGGCGTTGGGCCCGTACAGCGCGCTGTTACCGCCCTTCACGATCTCCACCTGCTCGATGAAAGCCGTCGGGACCTGGTCGAGACCGTAGATCGACTGCACGCCGGAGTAGGAAGGCAGAGAATCCTCGAGGATTTGCGTGTAGCCGCCCTCCAGGCCGTTGATCCGCACGGCGTTCGTGCCGCAGTTGGCGCAGTTGTTCTCGACTCGTATGCCTGGGATCGTCGCGGTCAGCGCTTCGGTTAGAGTCGTCTTCACTTGCCGGTCGACCAGCGCCGAGGTGATCAGCTCCGTCCGGATCGGAGCGTCCTGTAGCAGAGACTCGGAGCCGCCGCCGGTCACAACGACCGACTGATACACTCCTCCGGCGGAGGCCGCCAGGACCAGTTCGATGCGGTTCTCTTGATCTGGGGCGAGAAATACGGTCTCCTCGCCCCCGGCAAGCACGGAGCTCGGAGGTTTCACGATGAGGCGAACCTCGCCGTAGGGAAGACCGTCGAGCCGGAAGCGGCCGTCCGTATCGCTCGAGATCCGGGCGTGCGCCGCGGGGGCCTCGACCAACGCTCCCTCGACGGGTTCGCCGTCGGCGGTGAGCACCCGGCCGGATATGCTCGTTTGGTCGTCCGCGTAGGCCGGTAGAGCGCAGAATGCCAGGGCGAGCGCCATCGCGCAGGGCCGGCTCACGGCGCTTCCTCCGCCAACAACAAGTCGGAGACCCGCTGCAGCTTCTCCAAGCCGATGATTCCGTGATGACGGGCGACGATTCGGAGCCGCCGGTCGAGGAAAATCGTTGTCGGCAGCGGTTCGACCGGAGCGTAGGCCGCCGCGACCTCGGGGCTCGCCAACACGACCGGATACTCGATGTCGTACTGCGCCAGAAACGGCGTGACGGCTCGCCAGCCGCGCTCATCCAAGCTCACACCGACAACGCTTAACCCTTCCGCCGCGCGTTCTCGATGCAGCTTGTTGAACCAGGGCATCTCGACCTGACACGGTCGACACCAGGAGGCCCAGAAATTAAGCGCAACTACCGAACCAATGAAGTCGTTTAAATCGAGTCGATTGCCGGACGATTCTTGAAGCGAAAACTTGGGAGCCGAGGGGCGTTCGGTCGCCCTAGCGGTCAGCGGCGCAGCAACGGCATAGAGTAGCCTGCGGCGGGATAGTAGTTCTGACGAGAGAAGCATTTCGCTTTTACGGAACTAATATTTAGGTATGACCGAAATCATTAGCGTAGGCTTCTCCATATGCCGATGTCAAACCGGCGGTCTTAGCGGGCCAGTTCGCGGTCGATGACCTTTTGGAATTCCTCGAACGGCTGGGCGCCGGAGAGCAGGATGCCGTTGATCACGAAAGCCGGCGTCCCGGTGATCCCGAGAGACTGAGCCTCGTCGGAGTCGGCTTGGACCGCCGCTTGCTTCTCGCCGGAATCGAGACAAGCCTCAAACTTTGCCGTATCGAGGCCAAGCTCCGCTGCGGTCTTGGGATGAATTTCTTTGCTCAGGGCCGTGGCGGCGAACATCGCTGCTCGGTATTCCCAGAACTTGCCCTGATCTTGGGCGCAGCGGGCCGCCTCGGCGGCCTTTTGAGCTTCAGGGTGAATATTGTTCAGCGGCAGATCCTTGAACGACCAACGTACGTTGTCGCCGTACTTGTCCCGAATCTGTTGCAAGGCGGGTTGAACCCGTCGGCAGAACGGGCACTGGAAGTCTGAAAACTCGATGATCGTCACCTTTGCGTCTTCAGGGCCGCGCACCGGAGCCTGGGACAGATCCACCTCGACCCGCGGCGCTGAGATCAATACCTTCACCTCGGCCTTCTCGCGCAGCCCCGCGATGAACGCGTCGCGCACCTGCGACACGCGCGTTTGCAGGAGCAACCGTTGGATCTGAGTGCGAACGTCCTCTATCGGGCGGCCGATGCGCGCCTTCTGCTGGTCGTAGAAGGCTTGCACTTCCGCGTCGGTGGGCGCCGTGATCTTGTCGGTTACTTCCGTCTTGAGCAGCGCCTCCTTGGTGACGCCCCGGGTCTTCGCTTCCTTCTCGACGAGGATGTCGGCGATCTTCTGCTCGAGCCCCTGCATCTTGGCGTCAAAGATCTTTTGCTCGAGGGCGACCAACTGGCTTCGGATGTCAAGATCATCGACATGAATCGGCTGGCCGTCTACGGTCGCGACCGCCTCGGAGCCTCCCGGAGTTTCGGTCGGGCCGGCGGCCGCACAGGCGACAAGGGCGAAGGCTGCGAAGCACGCAACTGAGCGAGTAAACATATCTACGTATTGTATGGCCACAACGGCTCGCGGACCACGAAAAATGGAACGAACTATAACTCGTCTAGCTACAATGGCTTCCATCCGCTAGTTCGCCTGGTAGATCAGCCGGCTCTCCGGACCGTCGTCGTCGCAGACGCCTTGACGTCGTCTGCGGCTTTCCCCAGCGGGATCGCCGGTCGCCTGGCCGGCCTTGGCCGCGGCCGCGGCGGTTGGCCGATAACTCCGCCGGGTCGCCTCGAGCGCTCTCCGTTTGTTTTGTTCTGTTTGTAGGAGAGGAGCGTCTCCGGGTTCCCATCCGAAAGCGACTTTGCTCGATGCGGCGATCGGCGTTACAATTCAAGAGGTCCGTTATCGATAATCCTCTGATGCCCGAACACTTCCGCCTCAATCGCAACCGCCGCGAGTTTATTCGCGACTCCTTCGCCGGCTTCGGTTCGCTGGCCATGCTGCAGATGGCCTACGCCGATGCGTTGCGCGCCGCGCCCAACGCCGATGACCCGCTGTCGCCGAAGATTCCCCATACCGAGGCGAGCGCGAAGGCGGTGATCTTCCTGTTTATGGCGGGAGGTCCGTCGCATATCGAGACGTTCGATCCCAAGCCGCTGCTCAACGAGCTCGACGGCCAGCCGCGCCCGGCGGAGTTCGGCGAGGCGAAGTATCAGTTCGTCCAGGGCAACGCCAAGCTGCTCGGCACCAAGCGGACCTTCAAGAAATACGGCCAGGCGGGCATCGAAGTGTCCGACCTGTTTCCGCATACGGCGAAGATGGTCGACGATCTGGCGGTGCTGCGCTCGTGCCACGGCGACATGGTGGTGCACTCGGCGGCGCAATATCAGCTCTTCTCAGGCCGCATTACGCCGGGGTTTCCGTCGATGGGCTCTTGGATGGTGTACGGGCTCGGCGCGGAAGCCGAATCGCTGCCCGCCTATGTCGTCATGCCCGACCCGGACGGCGCGCTCGAAGCCGGCCAGCCGATGTACATGAACGGCTTTCTGCCCGCCGTGTACCAGCCGACGACGTTCCGTCCCGGCGAGCGGCCGGTGCTCAATCTCGACTTGCCCAAGGGCGTTGAGTTCAACGACCGCAAAAAGACCGTCGACCTGATCCGGGCGCTCAACGAAGCGACTCTCAGGCCGGAAGACTACGAGTTCGACGCGCGTGTGCGCGCCTACGATCTTGCGTTCAAGATGCAGACCGAGGCGCCCGAGATTCTCGACATCTCGACCGAGCCGCAAGAGACGCTCGACCTCTACGGCGTGGGCAGTGAGCCGACCGACGACTACGGCCGCCGCTGCTTGCTGGCGCGGCGTTTGGTCGAGAAAGGCACGCGGTTTGTCTGCGTCGTCTCCGGCGGCGGCCCCGGCGAGCTGCAATGGGACGCGCACAAGGACATCGAAGAGAACCATCTGCGCATGGCCGCGCAGACCGATCAGCCGGTCGCGGCCTTGCTGACCGACCTGAAGCGCCGCGGCATGCTCGACGAGACGCTGGTGGTGTGGGGCGGGGAATTCGGGCGCTCGCCCGAAGCCCAGACCGACAAGGACGGCATAGCCGGCCGCGACCACCACAACCTCGGCTTCACGATGTGGATGGCCGGCGGCGGCGTGAAGGGCGGCCAGATCGTCGGCGGCACCGATGCCATCGGCTTGCGTGCGGTCGACAATCCTTATCATTTCCGCGACGTGCACACGACGATGCTGCACTTCATGGGCCTGAACCAGGACAAGCTGAGCTATCTGCACCTGGGCCGCAACGAGCGCCTGACGCAGATCCACGGCAACGTGATCAAAGAAATCGTGGCTTAGGTCTAACCGACGATTCCGCTGATATCGATGAGGTAGAGCTGTCTACCGCCGTTGTGCGCTGAGTCGACGCAGACGGTGCGGCCGTCGCGGCTCGAACGGGGGTGGGTGTCGCAGCGCAATTCACCGGTGTATTCGGGCGGCGAGTGCAGGTCCGCCAAGGGGACTCGCTCGCCGGTCGGCACGTTGTAGAGATACACGTGCTGCAGGCGGTCGGTGTCGGGGTAGGTGTCGTTGAGGACCCACTCGTTGTCGAAGCCCGGCAGGTAAGTGTTGTGGCCGTTGACCGGCATCACCTCGGGTCCGACGACCTCGACGTTCTCGGTTTGGTCTTCATACAGGTAGAACTTCTCGCCGTGTGACGGGTGGTAAGCCCAGGCCATGATGTGGGTCGGGTCGCGCCAGATGAAGTGCGACGTCCGGCCGTAGGGGTCGAGCACGTAGGGGTCTTCGCCGTCGGCGCCGATCGTGAACAGCCGCGTGCCGAAGCTGCCCTTTGAACCGGGCGGCAGGCGCCAGCGGTGCAAGAAGATCATGCGCGAGGCGTCGGGCGAGACCAGCAGGTGGTTGAAGTAGTGCTTGAGGCCCTTGGTGTCGTTGTGCGGGTTTGGGACGGCGGCGGCGTCGGCGACCGAGAAGATCAGCCGCCGCTCGCCGGTCTCGAGATCGACGCGCCAGACGCCGACGTCTTCCGGCTCGAGCACGTCGGCGTTGGGGTCGGGGATGCCCGCGTAGCCGTAGCCGGGCCGCGTGTCGTTGAGACGCCGAAAGTCGGTGGTGACGGCCCACTTGCCGTCGGGGCTTAGGGCATAGATCGACGAAGGGATCGTGCGCTGCTCGCCGCTTTCGACGTCGAGGATATGGCTGACGTAGTCGCGGTCGCCGCGGTCGTTCCAGATGACGCGGCGGCCGCCGCCGGGGATCCACTGCAGCATGCAGCCCTGCTGCCAGCCCCAGGCTGAGCTCGAGCCCAGCTCGATCCACTTGTCGGAGTCGGCGGTGTCGACCATGCCGATGCGGATGACGTCGGCGGGCGTGGGCGAGCGGCCTTCGAAGTCGACTTCCATGCCGAGGACGTAGCGGTTGGACGGGTCGAACTGGAGCTTGTCGTAGTAGCCGAACCAGTGGTGCTTGGGGCCCTGCGTAATTTGGCGGATCGGAGGCGGAGCGGCGGCGGCTTCGGGAGCGGGCCGTGACGAGCAGGCGGCGGTCGCTGCGGCTGCGGTCAGGAAGGTGCGGCGAGTCAACATCGGGAACATTCTACGAGGTTGGCGCGACGCCGACCCACACCGCAACAGAGCCGCGCCCGTAAGGGCGCACCCTGGACGGAATCGCAAGAACATCTTCGGTTGCTCGACGCTTGGACCTTTCGGACGCAACCTCACGGTTGCGGCACTGTTGCGGTAGTTTTGAACGTCCGGGCGTCAGGAGGTGAAGCGGCGTTTGCGGGCTTCGTCCAAGGCGACGGCGAGGATGATGATGCCGCCGATGATGGCTTGCTGCACGTAGGGGTTGATGCCGAGCAGGTCGCTGCCGTTGGCCAGCAGGCCCATGATGAAGGCGCCGATCAGCGTGCCGATGACGCTGCCTTCGCCGCCGGTGAGCGAGCCGCCGCCGATGACCACCGCGGCGATCACTTGCAGCTCGTAGCCTTGGCCGGCCGTGGGCTGGCCGGTCATCAGGCGCGAGGATTCGATCATTGCGGCTAGGCCGGTGAGCATGCCGGAGATGGCATAGACGGCGATCGTGTAGCGGCCCACCGGGATGCCCGCGTAGACGGCGGCGGCCTGGTTGCTGCCGATGGCGTAGGTGTAGCGGCCGAGCTTCGTCGAGTCGAGCGTCAGATGCGTGAGCACGGCGCACACCAGCAGCACCAGCAAGACAAACGGCACGCCGAAGACCGTGCCGTCGCCCAGGAACGCCAGATCCTTCGGCAGGCCCACGACAGGCAGGCCGCCGGAGATGATCAGCGTCACGCCGCGCGCGATGCCGAGCGTGCCGAGCGTGACGATGAAGGGAGGGATGCGCAGCCAGACCGTGAACAGGCCGTTGAGGGCGCCCCAGGCCAGGCCGCTCAAGATGCCGACGATTACGCCCACCCACAGCGGCTGCCCGCCCGACATCGCCATGGTCCCGACGACGCCCGCGAACGCCAGGATCGCGCCGACGGATAAATCGATGCCGCCCGACACGATGACCAACGTCATGCCGAGGGCCATGATGTTGATCACCGCCGTTTGGCGCACGACGCTCGAGAGATTGACCGCGGTCAGAAAGTGCGGCGAGGCGATCGACAGGATCACGAACAACGCGATCAGGCTGAAGAACGGCAGCAGCTTTTGGAGCATGTCTCGGCGCACGCGTTATCCCCCGACCGCCGCGTGGTGCATGATCTGTTCCTGCGTCGTCTCGCGCGGCAGCTCGGCGACCACCTTGCCGCCGCGCATGACGAGGATGCGGTCGGCGACCTGGAGCAGCTCGGGCAGCTCGGATGAAACCATCACGATCGCTTTGCCTTGGCGGGCCATTTCGTCCATGAGCGAGAAGACTTCGGCTTTGGCGCCGACATCGATGCCGCGCGTGGGTTCGTCGAAGAGCATGATCTTGGTGTCGCGGTAGAGCCACTTGGCGATCACGACTTTTTGCTGATTGCCGCCGCTGAGCCGGCCGGCGAGCTGCTCGACCGACGCCGCGCGCAGCTTGAGGCGATCACGGAAGCGCTCGGCGACGGCTTTCTCTTCGCCCTTGCTTATGAGGCCGCCGTGCGTGACGCCGCTCAGGTTGGCCATGGTGACGTTCATGCGGATGGGCAGCTCGAGGGCCAGGCCGGTCTGCTGACGGTCTTCGGTGATCAAAGCGATGCCCGCGTCGACGGCTTGGCGCGGAGACCGGATCTCGACGGGCGCGCCGTCGATCGCGATGGTTCCTTCTTCAGCCGGGGTGACGCCGAACAGCGTTTGGCACAGCTCAGTGCGGCCGGCGCCCATCAGGCCCGCAATGCCGACGATTTCGCCGGCATGCACGCTGAACTTCGCCTGCGGCAGATCGACTCGCAAAAGCTCTTTGCCCGGAGGCAGCTTTTCGCGTTCGTAGATGTGCTCGAACTCGCGGCCGACCATGTGGCGCACGATCTCGGCCGTGTCGACCTCGGAGTAGGGCGAGGTGTGGACGGTTTCGCCGTCGCGCAGGACCGTGACGCGGTCGGCGATTTCGTCCAGCTCGACCAGCCGATGCGTGATGTAAAGGATCGCGACGCCGCTCGCTTTGAGCTCGCGGACGATGCGGAAGACCTCGACGGTCTCGGAGTCGGAGAGCGACGAAGTCGGCTCGTCGAAGATGATCAGGCTCGACTCTCCGTGAAGGGCGCGGGCGATCTCGACAAGCTGTTTCTGCGCGGGGCTGAGGCGCTCGACGCGCCATTCGGCTTGGAGCGGAAAGTTGTGCTCGCTGATGAGCCTTGCTGCGCTGCGCGTCATCTCGCGCTTGTCGAGCAAGGGGCCGCTGAGGCGCTCGCGGCCGAGGTAGATGTTTTCGGCGACGGTGAGATGCGGCGCGAGGAGCGATTCTTGGTGCACCATCGCGATGCCGGCGGCGTGGGCGTCGGCGGGCTTGGTGAAGTCAACCGACTCGCCGCGCCAGCGCACGTCGCCGGCGTCGCGACGGTAGAGGCCGGCGATGATCTTCATCAGCGTCGACTTGCCGGCGCCGTTTTCGCCGACTAGGGCGTGAACCTCGCCGGCGGCGGCCTGAAGGTCGCCGCGGGAGAGCGCTTGGACGCCGCCGAAGCGCTTCTGAATGCCGTCGAGCTCGAGCAACACGAGGGGTGAGCGTAGCACGGGCGGGCGGCGCGGCGACGCACGCCAAGGGCGCACGCGTTAGAATCGTCCGACGTGGCTCGCGTGACGCTTCGCGTGCAGCCCGGCGCTTCGCGCAGCCGGGTGGTCGGCAAGTTGGGCGACGACTGGAAGATCGCCGTCGCGGCGCCGCCGGTCGACGGCAAGGCGAATCGCGCCTGCTTGGACTTTCTCGCGGAGCTCGCCGGACGCCCGAAGTCCGACGTGAGTCTGCTGCGCGGCGCAGCGTCGAGAACCAAGACCTTCGAGATCGCCGGCGTCAGCGACCAGGCGATCGAGAGTATGTTTTCAAAGGCCCTCACATGAACCTCGAAGAGATCCAAGAGCAACTCGAGGCGGCCGATCTGGACGGTTGGCTGCTCTACGATCATCACGGTCGCGACCCCATCGCCTATCGCGTGATGGGGATGGACATGCCGGTGCACGTCTCGCGGCGCTGGTACTACTGGATTCCCGCGCAGGGCGAACCGGTAAAGCTGGCGAATCGGGTCGAGCCGAAGATGATCGACCAACCGCCGGGGTCCAAGCGGATGTACTCGCGCTGGCAGGAACAGCGCGAGATCCTAGCCGAAATGCTTTCCGGCGCGAAACGGGTCGCGATGCAGTTCTCGCCCGATTGCATGATTCCGGCGATCTCGCTGGTCGACGGCGGGACGATCGACCTGATTCGCGGTCTCGGGATCGACGTGGTCAGCTCGGCGTCGCTGGCGCAGTACTTCGAGGCGCGTTGGGACGACGACCAGGTGGAGATGCACTTCGAGGCGGGGCGGCGGGTGGACCGCGTGCGGCGCGAAGCGTTCGAGCTGATCGCGACGCGGCTGCGGCTGGGGTCTCCGGTAAACGAGTACGAGGTGGTCCAATTCATTCTGGGCCGCTTTGGAGAAGAGGGCCTGGTCACCGCTTCAGGACCCGCGGTCTGCGTCAACCAGAACAGCGGCAACCCGCATTACGGACCGACGGCCGAGGCGCACTCGCCGATCGAGAGGGGCGACTTCGTGCTGATCGACTTGTGGGCGAAGCTCGACCGGCGGCACTCGGTTTACTACGACGTGACCTGGACCGGCTTCTGCGGCGCGGAACCGCCGTCGGCGATCCAAAACGTGTTCAAAATCGTCACCGAGGCGCGCGACCTGGCGCTCGAGGCCGTCGACTCAGCGGTTCGCGGCGGGCGCGAGATTCGCGGCTTCGAAGTGGACGATGTGACGCGCGAGCACATTGGCAAGGCCGGGTTCGCCGACAGCTTCGTTCACCGCACCGGCCACTCGATCGGCGAAGAGGTGCATGGCAACGGCGCCAACCTGGACAATCTCGAGACTCACGACGAGCGGCCCTTGATCGCTTGCACTTGCTTCTCGATTGAGCCGGGAGTTTATCTCGACAGTTTCGGCGTGCGCAGCGAGATCGACTGCTTTGTGAGCGATTCAGGCGCGGAGGCGACGGGAGAAGTGCAGCGGCGGATCGTCCCAATCGTTCCCTGAACACGACCGGACCTAGGGGGTGCTAAGTGCCTTTTCAGACGGGAATGAGGTCCGCCATCGCCCGTCGGGGCTAGTGCCGAGGCCCGAAAGCCGGTACGATAAAGGTATGCGGGTTTGCTATCGGCTAGGGCTTGTGTACCTCGCCGTCGGCGTGCTCGGATGGGCGGCTGACGCGGAGCTGGCGGCGAATGCCAATCTCGCCGCCGACGCAGCGGCTTCCGAATCCTCGGCCTCGAGCGCGGCGGCTTCCTCGAGCGCGGCGACGTCTTCGACCGACAAGACGCCGCAGGGCGAATCGACGGACGCCTCCGCCGACAAGGACCGCGCGCGCAGCAGCGAACCTCGAGACGAAAAGGTCAAGTCGACGGTCGGCGAGCAAGACACCGCGCTCGACGAAGTCCAGCAGGCCATTGAGGTTTTCAAGCAGGCGTCGGAACGCTATGGCGCTCGCGGCGACGGCAATTCGAAGCGCCGGTCGGTTTCGACGGGATCGACGTGGCATGGCCGCGTCTACGAGTACATCCGCAACAACTCGTTTGACGCGACGCCTCACGAGGTTGTCCAGAACGGCGGAACGCAGAACGTCCTGCGGCGCAATCAGTTCGGCTTCAGCGTCAGCGGGCCGGTGGTCGTGCCGAAGCTGTACAACGGCCGGCGCTCGACGTTTTTCACGTTTTCTTACGAGGGCACGCGCGAAAAAGTGGGACGGTCGTACCTGCGGACGCTGCCGACCGCGCAGCAGCGCCAGGGCGATTTTTCCGACCTCGTGAACAGCGCGGGCGCGCCGACGACGGTGTTCGACCCGGCCGCGACTCGCGCCAATCCGAACTACGACCCGGCTCAGGCGGTGTCGACGGGCAACCTCGAATTCGACCGCGAGGCGTTTCCGAACAACCAGGTTCCGGTGACGCAGCAGGATCCGACGTCGCTCGCGATCGCCCAGCACTACCCGCTGCCGAACACGAACGTGGGCCCATTCCTGCAGAACAACTTCTACTCGAATCCGCTCGAGCGCAATACGCCCGACGGTTTCATCTCGCGCGTGGATCACAACCTGTTCGAGCGTCACAAGCTGACCTTCGACATGGCCTTGTCGAAAGGCTTCACGGGCGAGCCGCGCATTTACGACACGATCGCCAACCCCGGTAATCCCGACCGCGACTTTTTGAATCGCCGGCTGGGCTTGCGCGAGACTTATGCGGTCTCGCCGAACACGGTCTACGAGACTGCATTCCGGGCGACGACCGAAACGATCGAGTCCATCGGGTTGCAGAGCGACCGCAACCTGCCCCAAGAGCTTGGCTTACAAGGCGTTACGGGGAGCGTATTTCCGTCGCTGCGCTTCGCCAATTACTACGGCATGGGCGCCGGGAACGGCGACTTCCGCCGCAACGCTTGGAACACTTACCGGCTTGAGAATTCGCTCTCGGTCCGGCGCGGCAAACACAACTGGACCTTGACGAGCGAGATCACCCGCTACCAGCTCAACACGCTCGAGCTCGAATCGCCTTCGGGAGAGTTGCGCTTCAACCAGCAGCTCACCGGCCTGCCGGGCATCAACAACACCGGCGACTCCTACGCCAGTTATTTGTTGGGCCTGGCTTATCGCGGCGAGGCGACCGACCAGCCGCAGCCGCTCTACTTGCGGCGCACAACGTTCGATTCGACCGTGCGCGATGAGATCGAGGTTTCGCCGAATCTGACGGTGACCCTCGCGATGACCGTGGCCGCCGCGACGCCGCGGGTCGAGAAGTACGACCGCCAGTCGACGGTCGATCTGGACGCGATCAACCCGGAGAACGGGCGGCCGGGCGCGCTGGTTTTCGCCGGCCGCGACGGACAGGGTCGCGCATTCCAGCCTGTGCGCGTGCGGCCGGAGCCGACGGTCGGCGTCTCATGGAGCCCCACGGCGGAGCGCAACACGGTCGTGCGGGCGGCGTTCCGCCAGTTCTTTAGTAGATATTCCCTTGCGGACCGGATTGTTCGGCGCGCAGGGCTTCAACGCGCGCCGAACGGCCATCTCCGCCAACCAGCAACTGAGCCCGGCGGTCGTGGTCGAAGACGGCTTCGCGCCGCCGGAGCACGCTTTGCCGGATCTGCGGCCCGAAGCGGCGAACGACACCAACGCCGATCTGATCCCCGAGACGAGCGCCCAGCCGCGGTACAACTACCTGACGCTGAATTTCGAGCAGCGCCTGCCCGCCGGGCTCATTCTGCGCGCGGAAAGCCGCTCGTATCGCGGCAAGAACATGCTCGCCGGAGGGCAGATCGCCGGCTACAACCGCATTCCGCTCGAGGCCCTGGCGTATCGCGACCAACTCAACGACGAGAGCTTCCGGCGGACTCTCAGACCTTATCCGCAGTATCAGCAATTCATGGGCGACGGCCAGATTCCCGTCGGCAAGTATCTGTACGACTCAGGGGACTTGAACCTCGAGAAGCGCACGGGACAGGGCCTGACTTTCGACTTCGGCTATCGCTACATGCGGCGGATGGACGACTACTCGGGCCCCGGGATTCAGAACCCGTTCGATCGCGCGACGGCGTGGGCGATCACGCGCGGCAACCGCCCGCATCGCGTTGCGCTCAGCTACATGTACGAGCTGCCGTTCGGCGACGGCAAGGCGCTGCTGAATCACGACGGCCTGCTCTCGAAGGTTTTCGGCGGCTGGTCGGTGAGCGGCTTCACGAGTTGGTTGAGCGGCGATCCGATCGCGCTCGAGCCGGAATTCAACAACACGGGCACAGTGGTCCCCGATCTTCGAGTCAACGCGGTGGAAAGCGTCGACCCCCAGGTCGAAAACCCGACTCCCGGCGCCTGGTTCAACCCGTTGGCGTTCTCGCATCCCGATGACTTCACCATCGGAAACGTGCCGCGGACGCACCCGACGTTGCGGAACCCGAGCTGGCAAAACCACGATGTCGCGATCACCAAGCGCGTGCCGCTGTCGTCGGAGAAGAGCCTCGAGCTGCTGTTCCAGGGCTTCAACTTCGTGAACGGCGCGAACTGGAACGATCCCGACGCTACGATCGGCCCCGACGATGCGCGCAACGTCAACGCCGGCCGCATCATCGGTTCCCGCGGCGGTCGCGTCCTGCAGTTGGGGATGCGCTACAACTTCTAAGCCTTGCGATGAAGCTACTCGCTCGAGCGTCAGCCTGCGCGCTGCTGGTCGCGGTTGCGTTGACCGCGGAACTGCGCATCCCGTTCTGGGCCTACGGTCCAGACGGCGCGCCGCGGCTGCATGTGCCGGCGAAGAATCTGAAGGCCTGGGTCAACGACAAGCGGACGCCGATCGCGGGGCTCAAGCGTCCCGGCGATCCGCTGGTTCTGCTGCTCGTGATGGACGCCGTGGGCGACCTGAATCGCATCGACGCCGCCCGCCAAGCGCTCGCCGAACACATCAACGGCATGGGCAAGGAGTGGACCGTCGCGCTTCTGCAAGCTCAGGACGGCCTGCGCGTCGTGCAGGACCCGACGGGCAACCGCCGGCTGCTGATCGAGAAGCTGAATGGTCTCGGCGTCTCGGGGTATCCGGGCCTGCTCGATTCGGTCAGCGAAGCCGGTGCAATCGCGCATCAGATGATGCAGAAGTCGAAGGTTCGCGTGGCGGTGTTGTTCGTGACGGACGGCGCCATCCGCGAGTATCGCGGCGACTACACGGCGACGGTGGTGAACCCGAGCGACAGCCGCGACTTGAGCCGCCGGTTCGGCGACCGCGTCATCCAGGAGAAGATCGCGACTTTGACTCGCAACTTGCAGGAGCTCACCGCGCCGCTCTTCTTCGTGCACCTCCAAGAGCGCACCGACTCGGGCGACGTCGCTTACCAGAACGGCATCGGGCAGTTCGCCGCGGCCACCGGCGGCCAGGCTTATTTCGTGAGAGGCGTCGCCGAGGTCGGCTCTCTGATTCACCGCGCGCTGGATACGATCGGACGCGAATACGTCGCGACGCTCGACTCACCGCCAGGCTTGTCCGGCGCGGTGGCTCTGCGGCTGGAGGCGGAAAATTCGGTGCGGCTGGACTACCGCCCGAGCCTCGAAGTCGTCCAATCGAAAAAGCGCCGGAAGCGCTGAACGGCCCTGGGCCCGAGTTTGAGCTAGCATTAACAAGTTAGGCTCCCGTAAATGGCGAATAAGAAACAGGATGCGGCTCCCGAGCCGCAGATGCATCCGCCGCAGAAATGGGCCGCGCCCGTGCTGCTGGGCTGGCTCGTGCCCGGCGGGGGGCACTTCTATTTGAAGCGTTGGAACCACGGCGGAATGATCCTGTTCGCGGTCACGGGCATGTTCTTGTTCGGCTTGATGATGCGCGGCCGCATGTTCGAGCCGCAGTCGGGGGACCTGTTCACGACCGTCGTCAACTACGGAGGATACGTCGGCGACCTGGCCAGCGGCGCGCTGTACTTCGTCGCCACCTGGCTGGGGTATCAGCAGCCGATCCTGCCGTCGGCGGTCGCCGACTACGGCACGAAGTTCCTCGTGTGCGCGGGCCTGCTCAATATCCTTGCGATGGTCGACGCTTACGAGATCTCGGTGGGAGAGAAGCCCTGATGTTTCTCAACCTTTCCCATCTCGAAGCGGCCTTGCTGTTCGCGTTCTTCACGTCGATCGTGATGGGCGTAGTGGGCCGCGACACCGACCGCGATCGGGTGCGCTATGGAGCGTATGTGTTCGGCTGCTTCGCCGTCGCGATCGTCGGCATCGCCTGGGTGATGTATTTCGGCCACCGCTGAGGCCTGTCTAAAACACAGGTGTACAATCAGGGGCGATTCTCGATGCCGCGCCTCTGTGTGCTTTTGCTTCTAACCGCTTCGGCTTATGCGGCCGACCTGCCGGAGCAAGCTTCGTTCAACCGCGACATTCGGCCGATCTTCTCGGACAAGTGCTACACCTGCCACGGCCCCGACGAGGGTAAGCGGCCGACGGCGTTGCGCTTCGACAAGCAGGAAGGCGCCTTCGTCGAGCTGGCTTCGGGAGGGCGCGCGATCGTCCCCGGCGACCCGGGGGCGAGCAAGATCGTCGAGCGGATTTCAAGCGACGACCCGGCGCGGCGGATGCCCCCGGCGTACGCCGGTCACGCCAAGCTGAGCGATCACGAGATTGGGCTGATCCGGCGCTGGATCGAGCAAGGCGCCGAGTGGCAGGGACACTGGGCGTTCCTGAGGGCTGAACGGCCCAAGGTCCCCACGGTCGAACATCAGCAGGCGGTGCGCAGCCCGATCGACGCATTCGTCATCCGCAGGCTCGAGCGCGAGGGCTTGGCGCCGGCGGCGGAAGCCGACACGGTTAGCCTCATTCGACGGGTTTCCCTCGATTTGACCGGTCTGCCCCCGACGCCGGCCGAAGTGGCGGCATTCTTGGCCGACCAGTCTCCCAAGGCCTATGAGAAGGTGGTCGACCGCCTCCTCGATTCGCCGCGCTATGGCGAGCGGATGGCGCTCGATTGGCTCGACGCCGCGCGCTACGCCGACACCAACGGCTATCAGAACGACCAAGAGCGCGACATGTGGCGCTGGCGCGATTGGGTCATCAAGGCGTTCAACGACAACAAGCCTTTCGACCAATTCGCGATCGAACAAATCGCCGGCGACCTGCTGCCCCACGCGACGCGCGACCAGGTGATCGCCACCGGCTTCAATCGCAACCACCGCGGCAACGGCGAGCTGGGCATCGTCCCCGCCGAGTACGCCGTCGAATATGTGGTCGACCGCGTGGATACGACGGCTACAGTGTTCCTCGGGCTGACGATGGGCTGCGCGCGCTGCCACGATCACAAGTACGACCCGATCACGCAGAAGGATTTCTACAGGTTTTACGCTTTCTTCAACAACGTCCCCGACCGTGGGCGCTACTTCAAGTACGGCAATACGCCGCCGTTCGTCTATGCGCCGACCGACGAGGAACAAGCCAAGCTCGACCGCCTCGACAGCCAGGTCAAAGAGTTGCAGGACGCCTTTCTGGGCGACAAGGAGAAGATCGACGCGGGCGTCGAGCGCTGGAAGGCCGCGGGCTCGACGTGGAGCCTCGAACAACGGCAAGTCCTACGGACGCTCAGCGGCGGACCGGAGAAATTCGATGGGACGCGCGTCGACGAGCCGAAAGCCGACATCAACTTCAGCTTCTGGGATCGCTATACGCTGGCCGCGCGCATCAAGCCCGACGCAGGCCACCGGCGGAATCTGGAGCCGCTACAATCCGGCCGCCACGGTGCGCGGCAACAAGGGCTTCGGACTGTTTTTGGTCGACGGCAAGCTGCAATTGCGCATGGAGTCGACCGACATCGACGACCGCATGATCGTCGAGACGGCGGATGCGATTCCTCTGGGAAGCTGGACCCACGTCGCGGCGACCTACGACGGGTCGCGGCTCACCAAGGGCATGGCGATCTACATTGACGGCAAGGCCGCCAAGCTGAAGACGATCATCGACCATTCGAACAACGACACGACCGACAAGTCCGTCCCGCTGCGGCTGGGCTACGGGCCGACCCAGGACGCTCGCTTCGTCGGTTGGATGGATGACGCGAGCGTCTACGACCGCGCGTTGTCGGCGGATGAAGTCGCTGTCGTCGCGGTGCAGGAAACTCCTGAAGAGATCGCCGCGAAGGCGCAAGACCAACGCACGGCGGCGCAGCAAGCGAAGCTGCGGTTGGCGTACCTGGCCGAGGCGGCGCATCCCTTCCAGCGGGTCGCCTGGGCGAAGCTCCAGGAGCTGCAACTCGAACGCGAGGATTTTGTAAAGGCGCTGCCGACCGTGATGGTCATGCGCGAGAGCGAGACGCCGCGCGAGACGCACATCCTCAAGAGGGGCGCGTACGATGCTCCGGGCGAGCGCGTGGATGCGGCGTTCCCGTCCGCGCTGGCGCCCGCTGACGCCAAACCGTCCCCCACGCGGCTCGATCTGGCGCGCTGGCTTGCCTCGCGCGACAATCCGCTGACCGCCAGGGTCTTCGTGAATCGCCTGTGGCAATCGTTGTTCGGGCGCGGCATCGTCAAGACGGTCGAGGACTTCGGCTCGCAAGGCGAATGGCCGACGCATCCGGACCTGCTCGACTGGCTGGCCGTCGAGTTCATGGACTCCGGCTGGGACACCAAGGGCATCGTGAAGACGATCGTGATGAGCGGGACGTATCGGCAAAGCTCAGACTTGAGAGACGATCTCGCCGAGCGCGATCCGGAGAACATGCTGCTGGCCCACGGGCCGCGGGTCCGGCTCAGCGCCGAGGCGATCCGCGATCAGGCGCTCTATGCCGCCGGGCTGCTCGAGGAGAAGATCGGCGGCCCTTCGGTGAAGCCCTATCAGCCCGCGGGGCTGTGGGAAGAGTTGTCGAACGCCGGCGCCTACCAAAACGACCACGGCGGCAAGCTGTATCGCCGCAGCCTCTACACATTCTGGAAACGCACGATCGCGCCGCCGGCGATGCTGACGTTCGACTCGTCGGCGCGCGAGACATGCGTCGTGCGCCAGACGCGCACGAACACGCCGCTGCAAGCGTTGAACTTGATGAACGACGTCACCTACGCCGAAGCGGCTCGCGTGATGGCGGAGCGCATGATCAAGGAAGGCGGCGACGATGCGGCGGCGCGGCTCGCGTACGGCTTTGAGCTGGCGACCGCGCGCAAGCCCAAGCCCGCTGAAGCGCGGATTCTCGAAAACAGCCTGAACCGCTTTCTGGATCGCTATCAGACAGCCCCCGAGGACGCCGAGAAGCTCGTGAAGGTCGGCGAAAAGCCCGTCGACTTCGATATTGACATGTCTCAATTGGCGGCCTACACGACGGTCGCCAGCCTGATCTTGAACCTCGACGAGACGATTACGAAGGACTGACACGAAAGGACGACACGAAAGGACGACACGAAAGGACTGAGCGATGGACCCTCGACGCCGACACGAATTGCTGCTCACCCGCCGCCATTTCTTCGGACGCTCGGCGACAGGCGCGGGCGTCGCCGCGTTAGCTGCGCTGCTCGGCAAAGACCTATCCGCGGCCGTCGCCGGTTCCGCCGAGAGGGCCAACGCCGGCTTGCCCGGCCTGCCGCATTTCGCGCCCAAGGCCAAGCGCATCATCTATCTGTTCCAGTCGGGCGGTCCGGCCCAGATGGACTTGTTCGATTACAAGCCGCTGCTGGCGAAGCTCAACAAGTCGGAGCTGCCCGACACGGTTCGCGGCAACCAACGGCTGACGGGCATGACGGCCGCGCAGACGAGCTTTCCGGTCGCGGCGTCGCATTTCGCGTTTCAAAAGCACGGCGAGTCCGGGCAAGAGCTCAGCGAGTTGCTGCCCTACACGGCGAAGATCGCCGACAAGATCTCGGTGGTGCGCTCGCTGCACACCGAGGCGATCAACCACGATCCGGCAATCACCTTCCTGCAAACGGGCCATCAGCTCGCGGGGCGGCCGTCGATCGGGGCATGGCTGTCGTACGGGCTGGGCAGCGAGAACGAGAACCTGCCGGCGTTCGTCGTGATGGTGTCGCAGGGCAAGCGCGCGGGTCAGCCGCTTTACAGCCGTCTGTGGGGCAGCGGCTTTCTGCCGACGCGCTACCAGGGCGTCAAGTTCCGCTCGGGGTCCGACCCGGTGCTGTTCCTGTCGAACCCGGAGGGCTTCAACCAGCAGGATCGCCGCAACTACCTTGACGATCTGGCCGCGATGAACCAACTGCGCCTCGAGCAGGAAGGCGACCCGGAGATCGCGACGCGCATTTCGCAGTACGAGATGGCGTTCCGCATGCAAACTTCCGTGCCGGAGTTGACCGACCTGTCGAGCGAGCCGGATAACGTCTTCGAGATGTACGGGCCGGAGTCGCGCAAGCCCGGCACGTACGCCGCCAACTGCCTGCTCGCTCGGCGGCTGGCCGAACGCGGCGTCCGCGCGATTCAGCTCTTCCATCGCGGCTGGGACCAGCACACGAACCTGCCGGAACAGATTCAGACGCAGTGCTACGACACCGATCAGGCCTCGGCCGCCCTGGTGCAAGACCTCGAAGCTCGCGGACTGCTCGACGAGACGCTCATTGTGTGGGGCGGGGAATTCGGGCGGACGGTTTACTGCCAGGGCGAGCTTTCGGACAAAACCTACGGGCGCGACCACCATCCGCGCTGCTTCACGGTTTGGATGGCCGGCGGCGGCGTCAAGCCCGGCTTAAGCTTGGGAGAGACCGACGATTTTTCCTACAATATCGTCCAGGATCCGGTGAGCGCGCACGACCTGCACGCGACCTTGCTGCATTTGCTGGGCGTCGATCACAAGAAGCTGACGTTCAAGTTTCAAGGCCGGCACTTCCGGCTGACGGACGTGGCCGGAGAATTAGTTGAGCCGCTGTTGGCGTGAATTTCCATCGCCGCTTTCGCCGGTTTCGGCTAGGCCACGGGATAAGAAAATTTCCGGCTTGTCAGCGGTTTAGGGTTGACTCAGTTGCTCAAGCGGGGGTAGCCTGCCGGCATGCGGGCGTTCGCAGCCGTGTTGGCCGCCGCATCCGCGGCCCTGGCTATGGGGGCCTGTGCGAACCGGATCGCCGAGCAGGGCTACAAGCCCGAGGTTCCCCGCACTTGGGCGAACGAGGCGCTTGCAGAACTCGAGGTTCCGCTCTCCCATGCCGAGTTCTCGCCCAAGCATGTTCCCGAGGACTATTACTACCAACTGCCCGTCAGAAAGATTTGGAAGAGCTATCCGATCTATCGCCCCGACTACGAACCGCCGCACTATCGCGAACAACTCGCGGAGCTGGAACCGGAAATTGTCTTCGATCCCGCAACGCTCGTTAGCGAGCAAGACTGGATCGACGCGGGGGCCGAGGTATTTCGCGCCCCCATCGAATATGACGGTCCTCTAGTCCGCGCGCCGAACGTCTTGGACCGCAACTGGTTTGAGGCCCACGGCCTGAAATTCAACGCGGACGGCGTGTTTCCGTATGTCCGCTGGGTCATCCGAGAGAAAGGGAAACTCGAAATCGGCAACCTGAGTTGTGCGATGTGCCATACGCGCGTCATGTCGGACGGCGCCGCGATAACTGGAGCGCAAGGTAATTTCCCGTTCGATCGACTCATCGCCGAGTCGATTCGGAGCGGACGAGTTCCTCCGCGGGTGGTCCTATTTCTGTTTCGGCAGTTGGCCGCTACGCCCTGGGCGCCGACTGATTCGTTTGGAACGCTCACGCCGCAACAGTTGGCCGCGGTTCGCGATGCGATACCTCCAGGAGTTATCCCGCGACAAGGGACGTCGTTCGATGCGCCTGTCCGCATCCCGGATTTGATCGGAATCCAAGATCGCAAATATCTCGATGCGACTGGTCTGGTCATCCATCGCGGGATTGGCGACATCATGAGATACGCCGCGCTCAATCAGGGGATGGACGTGCTGGCTCGATACGGCGACTTGGTGCCCGATCGCGTGAGCAGCAAGAGACCTCCGCCGGGTAAGGGTGCGTTCCCGGGCAGCAAAGAGCGCTACAGCGATGAGCAATTGTTCGCACTGGCCAAATACCTTTACTCTCTCGAACCGCCGAACAATCCGAATCCAGTCGACGACCTCGCTCGCCGCGGAGAAGACGTTTTCGACCAGCAAGGCTGCGCCGGTTGCCACACTCCGCCCCTTTATACGAACAACATGCTCATTGCGGCGCCGGGCTTCGATCCTCCCCCGGAACACCGCGAGAAGTACGACGTCATGGACGTTGTCATCGGGACCGATCCGCGACTAACCATGAATACGCGACGCGGTACGGGCTACTACAAAGTGCCGTCGCTCAAGGGCGTCTGGTATCGCGGTCCTTTCGAGCACAACGGTTCGGCGGCGACGCTCGAAGACTGGTTCAACCCGGCTCGTCTCAGCGCAGACTACACGCCGACCGGCTTCGCGGGAACCAACGGACCCCGCTCGGTGCCGGGTCACCCCTTCGGTCTCGATCTGTCCGATGACGACAAGACCGCGCTGATCGCTTTCCTCAAGACGCTCTAGACCGAGAAGGCCAAAATCGGCCTGCCGTCCCGGCCGCATTCCGCATTCGTACACGGCGCCGCCGCTTTGCCGGCGGCGGCTGCGGCCGGCTACAGGCGGGAGCGCCGTGAACCGCTGCGGAGTCGTTCGGCCAAGTCTTCCAGCGCGTTGTCATTGCGCCAGTTCGGGAGCAGCGCCTTGCGGTTGAGCTCGGCGAGCTCGGTGCGGCGGATGACGATCTCGCGCGGGGCGATGATGCCGACCTTCACCTGTTTGCCGGCGACTTCGAGCACGCGGACCTCGATGTCGTCGCCGATCAAGAACGACTCGCCCGCGTGACGCCGCAGTACGAGCATCCCTTTACTCCCACTCGTCTAACGGGTAAACGGCCGGATATTCGCTTTCGATCTGCAGCACTTGGCGCGCTAGGCGATTATTGGGGTTGATCACGATCGGAGCCGCGAGGTTGCAAGCGGGCGGGTGATCCTGACCCGGAAGGATCAAAACCGCCAGGCAGATCAGGTCGATCTCCGTCATGGAGTCCTCCATCTCGATCCCGCGGCGATCCTCGGCCGGCAAGCGCAACACGTAGTCGGAGCGCACGGCGTGCATCGGGATGGCGGGAAGGCTGACCTCCGGAGCGTCGACGCATTGCAGCATCACGATCGGATCGAGGCCGTCGGGACGCAGGATCAAGAAGCGCTTGACGCCCGCGAGCCCCGGCACGCCGTCGGGGAACGTGATGACGGCGCTCTCGGGGATCTTCTCAGGAATCGTCATCCGAAGAGCCAATCGGCTGCAGCGGCGGGTCGGATTAGCCGATCAAGCGCTCAAGCTTACACTCGAGGTCGGCCAGCGAGCCGTCGTTGCAGATCGTTTCGTCGGCCAGCTTGAACGTCGCCAGCAACTGCTGAGTCGTCGGCTCGGCCGTAGCCAACTCGCGTTCCTCCTGCTCGATGAACTCAGCCAGGGATCGCGGCGTGCGCTCGTCGGCGCGTTCGACGGTGCGCCGGAAGCGGACTTCTCGCGGGGCGTCGAAATGGATCAGCCTGAAGTCAGGCAGCTCGCGAAGCTCGGCGACTTCCGCCGGGTTGCGAATCGAGTCGACCACATAGTCGATGCCGGTCTCGAGCCGCTCGCGAACTCGCCGGGCGAGCTCTCCCGCGCCGCCCGCCGCGCGGAGCTCGTTCCCCGTGACCGTCAAATTGTCGCGAGTGGCGGGCATCCCGCGGCGGTCGAGCTCGCGGCGAATTTCGTCCGAAAGCGACTCGTAGCGAAATCCGCGGTCTTTGAGCCAACGCGCCGCCGAAGTCTTGCCGGCGCCATTCGTGCCTGTCAGTCCTAGGATCATCGTTTGCCGGGCCGATCCAACACGATAGCAGCGGCGGGCGGGCGGGTCTCGTCTGTGATGGGTATGGATTCACCGCACAGGGCCGTGATAGGCTTTCGGGAAGCGAATTCGCCCTACTCCTATCTCGTGTGGGCCGCCGGGACGTCGTGCGGTCCTTTCTTGTAAGCACTGGATTTCATCCTCAACCCGTTATGACCAACCTCGCATCGTTGATCCCATATATCGGTCTGCTCGGACTGGCCTTCGCGGCCGGCAGTTTTGTGGCGGTCGGGCGCAAGTCCGCCGGAAATGAACGCATGCGTGAAATCGGGGCGCTGATTCACGCGGGCGCCATGGCGTTTCTGCGTCGACAGTACAGCATTCTTGCCGTGTTCATCGTCTTCGTCGCCGCCTTGATCGCTTGGCAGTTGAACGTGCAGACCGCCGGTTGCTTTATCGCCGGTGCGATTTCTTCGATTTTGGCCGGGTTCATCGGGATGCAGGCGGCGACACGGGCGAACATGCGCACCAGTGAAGCGGCTCGCGCGGAAGGCTCGGGCGGCGCGCTGATGGTGGCCTTCGGCGGCGGCGCCGTGATGGGCTTGGCGGTGGCCGGGCTGGGGCTGATCGGCGTCGGCACGCTGGCTCTGATGTTCGCTGATCCTCAACAAGCGGTCTATATCAACGGCTACGCCATGGGCGCCAGCTCGATCGCGCTGTTCGCGCGCGTCGGCGGCGGCATCTTTACGAAGGCGGCCGACGTGGGCGCCGACCTGGTGGGCAAGGTCGAGGCGGGGATTCCCGAGGACGACCCGCGCAACCCGGGCGTGATCGCCGACAACGTCGGCGACAACGTGGGCGACGTGGCGGGCATGGGCGCCGATATTTTCGAGTCGTATGTGGGATCGATGATCGCAACGATGGCGATCGCCGCGACGCTGACGCCGGCCGGCCTGGTCGCGCTGGGAGACGGATTGACGGGCGACGCCCTCAAGTCGGCCCTGATGGGCCTGCCGCTGGCTCTGGCCGCCGTGGGCTTGGTCGGCTCCGTGCTGGGGATCATCTCGATTCAAGCGCTCAAGGGCATGGGGCCGGCCGCCGCCTTGCGCTATTCGGCGTGGGGCGCCGCGGTGGTGTTCCTGATCGGAGGATACGTGTTGATCTCCGGCATGGGCGTGAGCAACGGCGTGTTCAACGCTGTTTTGGCCGGCACCATCGCCGGCGTCGCAATCGGCTACATCACGGAGTACTACACGTCGATGGGGCCGGTGCAGGAGATCGCCGAAGCCTCGCGCATGGGCTATGCGACGAACATCATTTCGGGTCTGGCCGTCGGATTTCGCAGTTGCGCCTTGCCGCTGGCGATGATTTGCGGCGCGATCTACGTGTCGCACAGCGTAGCCGGTCTCTACGGTATCGGCATCGCGGCGGTGGGCATGCTGGCGACGGTCGGCATCACGATGAGCGTCGATGCCTACGGGCCGATCGCCGACAACGCCGGCGGCATCTCTGAAATGGCGGCCCTGGGGCCGGAAGTTCGCGCTATCACTGATGAGCTCGACTCGCTGGGTAATACGACCGCCGCGATGGGCAAGGGATTCGCGATCGGGTCGGCGGCCTTGGCCGCGTTGGCGTTGTTCTCCGCCTATACGCAGGCCATCGACGCCGTCCGCCTGCGGGCCGGCTTGGAGCCGATCGTGATTGCGCTCAATGACGCGGATGTCGTCATCGGCTTGTTGCTGGGCGGCGTGTTGCCGTTCATCATCGCCGCGATGACGATGAGCAGCGTCGGCCGCGCCGCTGAAAAGATGATCGACGAGATTCGCCGTCAGTTCCGCGAGATCAAGGGACTGCTGCAGGGTGAGGAAGGCGTCCGCCCGGACGCCGCCCGCTGCGTCGACATCGCCACGCGCGCCGCCTTGCGCGAGATGGTGCGGCCGGGCCTGGTGGCGGTCGCCACTCCCGTCGTCATCGGATACGTACTGGGTCCGGCGGCGCTGGGCGGGGCCTTGGCCGGCGCCACCGTCACCGGCGTGCTCCTGGCCCTGTTCATGGCGAATTCGGGCGGCGCGTGGGACAACGCCAAGAAAGCGATCGAGAAGGGCGACGTAAAGGGCGAGGCCAAGGGCGGCGACGCCCATAAGGCGGCCGTGGTCGGCGACACCGTCGGCGATCCCTTCAAAGACACCTCAGGCCCGTCGATGAACATCCTCATCAAGCTGATGTCGATCGTGGCTCTGGTGATCGCGCCGCTGATCGCGTTGATCTAGGGCAACGCGACGGCGCTAAACTCAATCTTCGTCGATGTCGGCGTACGAGGGCGCCAGATGACTCTCGAGAGCCCGGCGGGCGAGCTTGGGATCGCCCGAGCGCAGGGCGTCGATCACTTCTTTGTGGCGGGGGTAGGGGTCGGGCTCTTCAATATTGCGGTCGGCCCGTTGCAAGGTGATGAAGGCGAACAAAGGCGTGGTGAGCTGGTCGAGCAGATTGACGAGCGTCGGCATGCCGGCGCGCTCCCAGATGTAGCGGTGGAACTCGAGCTCGGTGTCCGCCAGCTTGGGGTAATCCCGCGCCGCCGCGGCCTGCTGAATCGCGGCGAGCCGGCTCTCGAGCTCGGCGAACTGCGACCCGTCCATACGCTTTGACGCTTCCTCCCAGGCCAGACCTTCGAGCAGGATACGAATGCGCAGCCGATCCTGCACTTCCGCCGGCGACAAGCTGTTGACGAAGCTGCCCTTGTTCGGGACTCTGCGCACCAAGCCCATCTGGTCGAGCTGGCTCAGAGCCTCGCGCACGGTGGTTTGGCTCACGCCGAGCTGGCGAGCGATGTGCGATTCGAGGATTTGCGAGCCCGGCCGGAATTGGCCTGAAAAGATCGCGCGGCGAAGCGCCTGCGCCACCTGCGAGGCGAGCAATCCGTTCTTGAGCGGCTTGAGCTGAGGGGAAGAAGACGTGGCGGGATCCTCCCCTTAGGATGTACCACTGCGATGGTTAACAGGTCAAATATTCGACGCGCCGCCGCCGGTCACTCACCGGAAGACGAGGCGGCTGCGGCGAAAACCTGCTCGAACTCGGCCTGTGCATCGGGCCCTAAGCGCTCGGCCATCGCGGCGAACGCGTCGCGGCGAAAGTCGAAGTGCTTCGAGCGCGGCACCTGCTCCAGGCGGTCGACGAGCTGGATCTTGAGCAGGTCGTCGAAGTCCTCGGGCGAGATTTCGACTTCGCCGCCGTCCAGTCGGTTGTTCATGCGGTAGGGCGGGGTCCCGCGCATGACCTCGCGGTCGAAGGTGTCGTAATCGACGGCGCAGTTGAGGTAGGCCAGGCGCTCGGGGCGCTCGCCGATGAGGGCGCGCACCTCCTCGCGACGGTCGAGCTCGAGCTTGAACCGCTGGAACAAGCCCGTGCCGTAGATCGAGTGAAACAGGCCGGCCAGGGCCAACTCTTCGTCGTAGCCCCAGCGCTTCATGTCGCGGTAGACCGTGAAGCAGTGGCCCATATAGGTGCCGCCGGTATGGCCGACGTCTTCGGCGGCCAGGGAGTGAAAGAACGTGACGAGCTCATCGAATGAAGCGGGCATTACAACGCAGATTGTAGCTCGCGATGGCGCTACCGGCGGCGCTTTGGCGAGTGTGGTCCGACTCTATTCGGCGGCTGCGTCCCGCCGCCGTTCCGCGATCAGTTCGTCCACAAGCGAACGCTTACCGCTCGTGAGCTCCTTAACCTTCGCTTGCAACACCCGAAGGGCCTCTTGTCTGGACGCGGGCCGCTCCTTCCGACTTCGCTTCTCCTCTGGCACGCTCGATCCCTTTCTCACTTCAGCGTCTCGATGAACGCCATGATCTTCAGGATATCGTCCTGGCTGACGCGATTGCCGAACGCCTGCATGGCGCCCGACGCGCCGCCGTAGATCACTTCGAACATGCCCACAGCGGTCTTCACGCGCGGGTAATGCACTTCGTCGTCGACCAGATTGGAGCCGATGCGTCCCGTACCGTCGGACAGATGGCAGCCGGCGCACCATTGCTGATAGGCCTTGCCGCCGGCCGCGACGGCGGCCGCGTCGCCGCTGTAAGAGTTCTCGCCGGTCTGGTGGAAATGCTCGACGGCGGCCGTCACCGTCTCGTTGGGCATCATGTTGAGCTCGAGCGGTTGATTATCGAGCGCGCTGCGGAAAGTCGGGGGACCGCCGGTCGCCTCGCTCACCTCGGTCGTCTCTGACACCGTGCGCGCCGTCTCCGCTCCAGCCGGGACCTGATCGGCGGGAACCACTCGCCACAGCGCGCCCGGCGGATTGCCCGAAGCGCCCTTGTCGGACGTGTAGAAGCAGTAGCAATTCACGGCCAGCACGTTGCCGTCTTCGTCGTAGCCTCCGGCGGTGAACTGCAAGTTGGTATGCAGCAGCTCTTGAAGCTGCCACTTCGAGTTCGCGCTGTCCCAGCCCAGGCCGAAGAGGCGACCCGAGCACCAGTCGCCGACCAGATAGACGCCCTTCATGCCGCCGTAGTTGGCGACGCCGAGGCCCTCGATCGAGCAGCCCCAGCCGTCCTGGAGCGGGGCGGCGCCGGGGTAGGGGATCTCGTGCGGATACTCGGCCGCGGGCATCACGCCCACCGGGGCGCACTGGTCGTCGGGTCCGGTCATCGGGAAGCATTTGGTGCCGTTCAAGAAGTTCCAGCCGTAGTTCTCGCCGCCCTTGCTCGACGCCGGTTGATAGTCGATCTCTTCCCAGTGGTTCTGGCCGACATCGGCGATGAACAGGTCGCCGGTCGCGGGGTCGAAGGAGAACTCATAAGGGTTGCGCAAGCCGTAGGCCCAGATCTCCGGCAAGGAGCGCGTCTTGATCTTGTTGAACTGCTCTTCGGTGACCCCGAAAAGCACCATCAGCCGTTCTTTGGCGGCTTGGGCGAAGGGGTTGTCGGCCGGTATTTTGTACGGAACGGTGTCGTCGTCGACGTCCACATCGATGCGCAGCATCTTGCCGAGCCGCACGGTCAGGTCCTGGCCTGCGCCGTAAGGGTCGCCCTCCCAGCCGCCGTCGCCCAAGGCGATGTACAGGTAGCCGTCGGGGCCGAATTCGAGCTGTCCGCCGTTGTGGTTGTAATAGGGCTGCTCGACGCGCATGATGACCTTGGCGGTCTGGTTCGTCCGCTCTTTCGTCATCACGTTCGGGCTGCTCGGGTCGACCTGAAAACGCACGATGACCCCGTCGCCGTTGAACGGCAGCGAAGCGTAGTGCACGTAAAAGTAGCCGTTCGTCTTGAAGTCGGGATGGAAGGCGATCGAGTACAGGCCCTGCTCCACGAACCCGGTCTGCACGTCGTTGCCGAGGGGGTTGATGTTGGTCAGGTCGAGGAAGGGCTCCGGCTGCACTTTGCCGCTTTTGTCGACGATGCGCACGCGTCCGATGCGCTCGGTGACGAAGATGCGGCCCGAGCCGTCGCCTGCGCTGGCGGCGTTGGTTGGGTCGACGAAGCCGTCGGCGATCTTGACCAAGGCGACCTTCGGGGCGCCGGGCAGGACGCCCCCGGGACGGGCCACTTCAGCGGCTGTTGGGGGGACCGTCTGGGCGGCCAGAAACGCGGCGCCGGCGAGCGCAAAAATGACGATGGAAAAGCGAGCGATCATGAGCGAATGAGGGCCTCCGAACCGGATGTCCGAACGGCGGTATGGTAGCAGACTACAAACGCCAAATCGCTTGTCGCAGAACGGCCTTGGGCGACGAAGCGAGTTTCTCGTACCAGACGGTGAGCAGCGCGCCGTCGGCCAGTTCCACCGTCGAGGGATAGCCCAAGTCGCCCGACGCGCCGTCGGCGGAGATCGTGATCGGGTCGGACCACGTTGCGCCGCGGTCGTCGCTGACGCGGGCCTGGTTGCCGTAGGGCTCGCGACGGTAGCCGTATGACATCACCAAGCGGCCGTCCTTCAGCTTGACCAAATGCGACGGCAGACCCCAGACGCCGATGCCGCGCGGAACGCTCCACGTCTTGCCGCCGTCGTCGGATTCAGTTTGTAAAGTTTCACGGTCGTTGACCTTGTTGTGGTTGCGGATGTGGGCGACCAGACGGCCCCGCCCGGCGTCCACGACGTGCAGCTCGTGGTAGGCGCGATGGTCGTCGCCGGGCCGGGCGGGGATCGCCGCCAGCCGGCTCCATGTCCTGCCGTGGTCGCTCGACTCGGCGACGCCGATGCGCTGCTGTTGCGTCCAAAGCTCCTTGCCGGCATAGAGCAGCCGTCCGTCGTCGAGCAGCGCGGGGCCGTGCGGGCTGTTCACCGGCACGCGGTAGGGCTGCGACCAAAGCAGCCCGTCTTCGGAGCGCAGCATCCACGTGCCGAGAAGACTCTTGCGCTGCTCGGGCGTCGTACGCGCCTCGACCGCGCGCCACGCCTCGGGATCTTGCGCGTGGCGGTTCGGCTCTTCATAGGCGAGAGAAGTGAACGTTGTGGCCAGCAGTGAGCCGTCGGCGGCCTCGACTACACCGGAATCGCGGTCGTCGATCGGGGAATCGAGCAGCACCTGAGGCCAACTCCAGTTGGCGCCGTCGTCATCGGAGGTCATCAGCTCGACGCGGCCGAAGGGGCAGACATGCGACTCGCGTCCGCCCGAGTACGCCAGGAGCAACCGCCCCGTCCGCGTCCGGGCCAGCGTCGGCCAGCCGTGATAGTGATTCGCGTCGCGGCTGATGACGCGCGCCTCGGCGCCCGCGGACGCCGGCGCCGCACGGGCGGCGAGAGCGAGCGCGGCGGAACCGAGAAAGCGGCGGCGGGAAGGTCGCATGCGCCAAGGATAGGACTTTTTTACGTCGGCTTAACAGGATCTGCGTGAACCGCGGGAGCGCGGCGTGCGTCTCACAGTCAAGATGCGTCCCGTTGCCGCGGTGTTGTTTGCGAGCGCAGCCCTGCTTTGGGCAGGCGATTTCTGGGAGTCCAAGCCGCCCGAGGAGTGGACTGCGTCGGAGGTCGATCAGTTCATTCAGGACTCGCCCTGGGCGCGGTCGGCTTCCGTCGAGTTTCACGGAGACCAGAGCGTGCCGCTGGGCGTCCCGACCGGCAGGCGCTCGAGGGGAATCGGTTTCCCCGGCGGCGGAGTCGGCTTCCCCGGATCGGGCGGCGGCATGCCTGACGGCGGTTGGGGCGGCAATCACGCCGTCGAGCCGGGCCGGTCGAAGGCTTTCGAGAGCGACGTGACGATCCGTTGGCGCAGCGCGCTGCCGATGCGGCAGGCGTTCGCGCGCACCAGCGGCGGCGATGCGGTCCCTCAGGAATACGTCGACCGCTATTACGTCATTGAGGCCAGCGCCTTGCCGGCCGCTATGGCGCACATCGCCGACGAGCCGGAGCATCTGCGACAGATCAGCCGCCTGGTGATCAAGGGCCGTGAGCCGATTCGCGCCAAGATGGTCGACATTCGGCCGCAGCCCGGCGCTCCCGGCTTGTATCTCTACTTCCCGCGCGACGCGGCCATCACGCCCGATGACAAGGCGGTCGAACTCGAGATCACCAGCGACGAATTCGACGTCCACGCAAAATTCAAGCTCAAGGACATGCAGTACCGCGGCCGGCTGGAACTGTAAGCCGCTCGCGCGAGCCGGCGGCGGCTAGACCGGCTCGATTCACGGGACTTTCCTCCACCCCCCGGGGTAAATATTGCGCAGCCGCGTGCGAGCGGTTCGCGCTCCTAGACGAAAGGTTCGCTCAGCGATGTAAACTCGTGCGATCGTGATGAACAAACGATTGGGCGTGAGTCGGCTCCAGTGTCAGGGATGCGAAGATCGAGCGCGCGGTCTCAACAGTCGCCGCCGGCGCGGCATGCGCGCTCCGTTAAGCTGCGTCGTCGCGCCCAAGGCACGGCCCCTCGCGGCGCTCTGGCTCCTTTCCGCCCTGTCACTGACGGCCGTGTGCTGCTCGAGGACTGCGACCAATGGCGGCGAAGCCTCGGGCATTGGAGCTCAGGGTTCCGGGGATCAGGCGCTCGTGCTCGCGATGGCTGTGCTTGGCAAGGATGACCAAGGGAAGCCAAAGCCGTTGCCGGCCCGCGTGAACATCTTGGAAAAGACCGCATCGGGTTGGAGCTTGCGTTTCATCGAAGACCCCTCGAGCACCGCCTTTCACAAGGCGATGGCATACAAGACCGGTGACAACTCCGGGGGCCTGCTCACGCTGGGCGGCGCCGGCGCGGCCGTGAAGCTCTGGAGGCCGGACGGGAAGACAAAGACATTGTGGGAGGCGGACTTCGGCGGTAAGTTCAGCCGCATGCGCGACGCGGAGGTCGGGGACATCTACGGCGACGGCAGCTGCGGCTATCGCAGTCGTCACCCACGACCAGGGCGTAGTGGCCGTGCTGCGGCCGCAACCGTCAGGCGAATTTCACGTCGACGAGCTCGACCGTCAGCCCGGCGTGATTGTTCACGAAGTCGAGCTCGGAGACCTCGACGGCGACGGCGTGCTCGAAGTCTACGCCACTCCCTCCGCCCCCAATCGGATGGACGGCAGCCCGCAACACGGCCAGGTGGTGCGGTACGTTCCGGCGTTGCATAAGGGCCGCGAGGAGCTCGTCGACCTGGGCGATCGCCACGCGAAAGAGATTCTGGCGACGGACTTGGACCGTGACGGCCGAGACGAGCTCTATATTTCCGTGGAGGCCGTTTCCGGCGGGCAGGTCGAGATACGACGGTACAGTGAGCCTGCCGGCGGCGAGCCCGCGGTGGAGACCGTGGCCCGGATCGATGACAAGCTCTGCCGCTTCTTGACCGCCGGCGATGTCGACGGCGATGGAAACCGCGAGCTGGTGGCGGCCACCAACCAGCGCGGCCTTTGGCTGCTGCGTCCTCGTGCAGGCGAGTGGGAAGCGACGCTGATCGATGCGGACTCCTCAGGGTTCGAGCACGCTTCGATCCTGCTTGATCTCGACGGCGACGGGCGCGACGAATTGTATGTGGCGAGCGACCGCCAGTCCGAGGTTCGGCGCTACGATTGGGTCGACGGGACGTGGAAGAAGCAAGTTCTTTTCAAGTACGAAAGTGGGCTGACCGGATTCACCTGGAACATCATGCCCGTTCCAAGAAGTTTTCTGCCTAAAGGGTGAGCCTGCGAGGATTCCAATGAAAGTATCTAGAAGCCGCCAACCCGGCGGTCTCCAAAGCGGACGATCGGCCGCCTTTCGAGCTCTGCTCGGTTTAGCCGTCGCCGGCTGCCTCCTGGCGGCATCCGGCTGCGGAAAGTCAGTTGAGCAGTCGGAGTCGCCGGCGAAGGTCGCCGACGGCGACGCGCCTCGCGGCCTCCGTGTGAAGGAGGCCGGCGTGACGCCTGGGTACGTCCTGTTCGCACCGCTTCTTTCGAACGTCACCTACCTCATCGACGAAGACGGCAAGGTCGTGCACACGTGGAAGAGCGATTACTCTCCCTCGGGCGGCATCTACTTCCTCGACAACGGCAATCTCCTCTATACCGCTCGCCAACCCAAGCTGGAGACGTTCAGCGGCGGCGGCCAAGGCGGCCGCATCCAAGAGTTCACATGGGACGGAGATCTTGTTTGGAACTTCGCGTACTCCACCCCCGACTACCTTTCTCATCACGACGTGGAGAGGCTGCCTAACGGGAATGTCTTGCTCATCGCTTGGGAGCGCAGGTCGGTCAAAGAGGCCCAGAGCGTCGGTCGCCGGCCCGACCTGCTTCCCGAAAAGGGCATCTGGCCGGACAAGGTCGTCGAAATCGAGCCGATCCTCCCCGACGGCGGCCGCGTCGTCTGGGAGTGGCACATGTGGGATCACCTGGTTCAGGACTACGACCAGAAGGCGGCGAACTACGCGAATCCGGCTGAAAAGCCCTGGCGAATCAATATCAACGGCGACGGCAAAGTCCAAGAGATCGACCCCGCCGAGTTGGAAAAGCTCAAGGCTCTGGGATATGTGCCCGACAACGCCGACGCCAAGGACCTGAGCTCGGACCTTCTGCATGTGAACGCCGTCAGCTACAATCCCGACCTCGATCAGATCGCTCTGAGCGCGCACAACTTCCACGAGATTTGGATCATCGACCACAGTACGACGACCGCCGAGGCCGCCGGCTCGAGCGGGGGCCGCGCCGGTCGCGGAGGTGATCTGCTCTACCGTTGGGGCAATCCGCGAACGTATGGACGGGGAACCGAGGCCGACCAGAAGCTGTTTGGCCAACACGATATTCGCTGGATTTCCTCCGGTTTCCCCGGCGCCGGACATCTGACCGTATTCAATAACGCGCTCGAAGGGCCCGCAGGGAAGTACTCGGCGGTCTACGAATTCATCCCTCCGTTGAAGTCTGACGGCCGCTATGAGCTTTCCGACTCAGCCCCGTTCGGCCCGGCCGGCCCGGTGTGGAGCTATACCGCTGCTGACAAGGTCTCGTTCTCGAGCCCCTTCATCTCCGGCGCAACCCGACTCGCCGACGGCAACACGATGATTTGCTCGGGCGCACAGGGCCGATTTTTTGAAGTCACGCCCGACGGTCGGATCGTGTGGGAGTATTGGACTCCGTTCTCGGGAAACGTCACCACCCCGGAAGGCGAGATGCCGCAACCCGTCGGAGAGAACACCTACGCGGTTTTCCGCGCGACCAAGATTACTCCCGACCATCCCGGGCTCAAAGGCCGCACGCTCGAACCGTTGAACCCGCAGCCCGAGCCGGTCAAGAGGCGCGAGGCCGCCAAAGCAACGCCGTAGCGGTCGAGGGATGATCGAGGGATGTTCGCGCCGGTCGATCGATTGCGCTTGAACGAGCGCGTCGATCCCTTATTCTCGCGGGGCGATGCCGGCGGTCCACGGCCCCACGGCCTCGGAAACTCTCAGGGCCCGGCCAAAGACTCTCACTCCCCGGACCGCCGGCCCGATTCTCAACGTCGCGCTCCCGTTCACATCCGCCAACTCGGGACTGAACCGGCCCCACCCGAACCGGCGCTCGTCCCCGCCGTCCGCCAGCCGGCCGTCGACGACGAACAAGATGACGCAAGGACCGCCGTCGACGATCGCCGTGACGCGGTGCGTCTTCTTCGCATCCAGCATGCCGCGGTCGGACCGCCAACGGCTCTCCGAGCGGCCGTCGTTGAGCGTGATCTCGACCGCCCCGCCCGAGACCGTCGCGAGCCGCCAGCCTTGTCCGTTCTCGCGGGTCGCATCGAGCAACATCTGACCGGAGTCGAGAGACTCCAGCGTCACCTGGACGTCGACGCTGAAGCCCTGGCGCGTCAGCCGCGATCCCTGGCCGTCACGTTCTCGAAGCGTCGGCAACCGCGGCGCCGGCGCTTCCGCCGGCATCGCTCGCCCGCTATCCGGCGACTCGAGCAAAAGCTTGTCGCGTGACGCTCCATGACGTTCGTCGAACTGCTTCCACAGCCCTTCGAGCAGCGCCGGGTCGATCTCGTGAACGCGCGCCACGACCTTCTCCGTCTCGGTCAAGAAATACTTGCCGCCGTCCTCGACGAAGTCCGGGTAGCTCATGCGCGTGAACGGGTCGTCGTCGTAGAGCGCGATCTCGGGCTGTGACCAACGGATGATCTTCCCCTCGGGCGAATCGGCTTCGACGCCTCCACTCAGCCACACCGGGTTGCGGTCTTGATACGCCATCGTGCGCCGATCCGGCGCCTCTCGAATGAAGCGCCCGCCGTGATTGTGAAACCAGTAGAGATACTTCCCGTTCGAAGCCCGCCAGGCGAAGTTCGCCGCCCGCGGATGCTTCATCAAGCGCCCGTCCGCATAGCGCATGTACTGCGGCTCGTCCCAGGTGCGTCCGCCGTCGCGGCTGTAGCTGAACGCCGGATACCCGTCGATCGTGCGATACACCGCAAACAGCGAGCCGTCGCTCAGCGCGCTGTAGCTCTGCTCCGCTGCGATCGGCCCGCCTCCGGGGGGTGAGCGCAATCCGACGTCGCCTTCCGGCAGCGTCTCCCAGCGGATTCTCTCCGGATCATGCTCGGTCAGGATGTTGTCGCTGCGGAGCAGCGCGCCTTCGTTTGACGTGAAGAAACCTTCGCCGAAGCCGCCCACCTTGATCAATGGCACGTAGCCGGCGCCGCCCAGCGTGAACGCCTTGCCCACATTCCAGAAGAAGCGTATCTTGCCGCCGTAGACGTTGTTGCGGTCGATCTCGAACTCACGCACCGGGATCGGGTAGCGTTTCGCCGACCAGCTTCGCCCGCCGTCGTCGCTGTATTTGAAGACGAAGTAACCGAGGCTGTCGACACGCTCGATCCAGCCCGACGGCGTGTCAGCCTTGACCCGGCGGATGTTGTCGGTGTTGTGGTTATAGAAGACGTAGACGCGCCCCGACGGAACCTTGAGCATCACGGCGTACGAGGCTTCGGGCCCGTCCGGCGGCTCTACGGCGACCGGCCCTTTCCACGTGCGGCCTTGGTCGGTGCTGCGGTAGGTCGCGACGTGCTGACCCGGTTCGCCCTCGCGCCCCGACCCCTGCGTCAGGCAAACCAGCCAAGCGCCGTCATCCGTCTTAACGATATAAGGCTGGTCGGCGTACCCCTCGGCCGAGATCTCTCGTCCGTTGTCGATGTTGCGAGGATCGGGAATCGGCGATTCAGCGCCGAATGCCAAGCAAGAACAAGCAACGGCGAAGCATAGTCCGCGCCAACCGGAAAGCTGTATCTTCAAGCTCCGATATTGTCGCGCACCAGACGCAGCTCCGCCGCGCCTTCAATCAAGACGAGAGAATCAGAACTTCCCATCCCGCGGCGTTACGGCTGGAACACGCCTCCATCGGGCTCGTAGCGGTAATGCACTTTCGCGTGAAATTGCAAGTCGGGAGGTTGCGGAAAGCCGCCTGGCGGAAATAGCTGCATCTCCCAGGGGTGGAAGCCGGCATTGAAGATCGTGAATTGGCCGTTCCCCACGCCCACGATCACGCCCACAATCACCGCCAGCACCGGAGCCTTGCCCCTCTTGACCGCAAAGCTGCCCTGCAGCGTCACCCCGGACCAAATTTCCTCGAACATGAAGCTGGCGAAAAACGGCCAGTGCCGGTCGATCGGCCAGACTTCGTAATCGGGCGCCGAGGAAAAGTCGATTCCCGTCGATACGTCGGCGATCTCGCGCACGTTGATCCAGTTCATCAGCGAAGCACCCAAGGCGCTCGCCCTAAACAGTCCGCCCGTCTCAAAGTAGACGCGGTATGTGAGACGTCCGTCGCAAGGCACGCACGGAAACGGGATCACGTAGCGCCAGTTGTGAAGCCAGTATGAAAGGCTGAAGAAGGGGAAATTGCTTGCGTGCAAAACCCCTTGGTAGTGCGGTTCCGGCGCCTCCCAGGAATCGGTGGTGGGGTGAGTCGTAATGGCGCCGGACCCTCCGCCGGGAGTGACCGAAGTCCCTTCCAAAAACACCGGCACAGGAACCGCCCCTTCGGACGGCGCACACAACGGGGGAAAGCGAATGCCGACGCTTGTCGCCGCGGTCACGGCCGTTAGGGGGCGCCTCGCGACTCTGGCGCCGAGTGAGAAAGGCTTGCCCGCCGTCTTGGCGCGTTCCTCTCTCTCCGCGTCGACTCGCATCGTCCGCGCGAGCAGTTCGGCGCGTAGCGATTTCAGAGTCGCATATGCCTCATTCTCGTCGTGCTTCTCGTCGCGGAGCCATTCGCGAGCGCGTCCGAAGTCGCGCAGCAGACTTTCCGTAAACGACAAACGTGCTTGAACATCGTGCGCCTCGTCGAGGCGCTGCATGTAGGATTCGGGAAAAAAGCGTTCGATCGGGTCTTGTTCAGCCATCGCGAGTCTCCTTCAGTGACCCCCCACAGCGGACAGACGAACCAGTCAAAAGGCGCGTTATTTGGAACGTACCGCTACGCAAGAGTATCCGAAGCGCGGCCGCGAAGCAATGGAATTTTCGCAGATAACGACGCGCCTTGGGCGCTTGTTAATCGCCGAAATTCTCCGGCGAATCCGGCAACGGCCCATGGATGTCGATGCCGTACTTCGCCGCCAAAGTCATCAGCTTGCCCATGTCGGGCGGGGAAGGCGGCTCGTCGATGGGCATCGTCTGTTCCAGGACAAAGCCCTCGAAGCCGCCGGGATTGGCCATCAGCAGCATCCTCGCGGGCGAGTCGCCGACCACCTTGAAACCGTGCGGAATGTCGCGCGGCCCATAGACGAAGGCGCCAGGCCCGGCCTTGAGCCACTTGCCGTCGCACACGACGGCCAACTCGCCTTCCAAGACGTAAAACGATTCGTCTTCCCGGTGATGCGTATGATACGGCGACGCGAATCCGACCGGAATCTCCCATTGCTCGATCAACCCGAAGTTTCCGTTTGTCGCCTCGGACGTAGCCCTGACCGCCGTCGGCGCGCCGAGAAATCGGAAGACGCCCTCGTCTCTCGTGTTCAGGAAAGGCTTTTGCTGTGCAGTTTGCATTTGAGCTCCTCTGATGGCCGCGGGTTCATGCCGCTCTCGATACCCGGATGTATCACAAGCGGCGCCGCCGTTACAAGAAAGATCTCGCTCGGCGGAAAATCGCAATCGGCGCCCTCAAGGCGGAAGGGCGGTTGGAGCGACGGCGTGGAGGAAGACCAGCGGTAGATCGCGATTTGGCGATCCTCAATTTCCGGCGAACGCCCGCTTCAGTTCAGCGATATCGAACTTCTTCATGCCGAGAAACGCCTTGGTGAGCCGCGCCTTCTGTTCGTCGGTCCCGCGCCCCATCATTTCGTTCATCGCGGTCGGTACGATTTGCCACGACAGGCCGTACTTGTCCTTCAACCAGCCGCACTGCTCCGATTCAGGCTTTGCCGACAGCTTTTCCCAGTAGGCGTCGATTTGCTCTTGGGAATCGCAATTCACCATGAACGACACGGCTTCGTTGAACGAAAAGTCGTGAGGGTGCGCGCTATCCATCGCGGCGAACCACTGGCCCCGCAGCATGAAGTCCGCGAACATGATCGAGTCTTCCGCATTGGGCGCCTGATTCGGACCGTAGCGCGCGGTTGTGCCGCGTTGCGAATCTTCGAAGACAGACGCGTAGAAGTTGATCGCCTCGTCGGCCTTGCCGGCGTTGTCGCCGACGAACATCAGCGCCGGCACGAGCGGCGGCCGCGGGTCGCGATCGGCCGCCGGCAGCATGATCTGCCACGAGAGCCCGTACCTGTCCTGCAGCCACCCGTACCGCGTGCTGAACGGGTACGAATCCAGCGGCATCAGCGCCGTGCCGCCTTCCGACAACTTGGCCCAGAGCTCGTTGACCTCTTCCTCCGTCGGTCGCGTCACGATGAACGACACCGACGGGTTGAACTTGAACAGCGGCCCCGCCGAGATGGCCATGAATCGTTGGCCAAGCAAGTCAAACGACACGATGTCGCAATCTCCCGAAGGCGTGTCACGAATCGTCGAAACGGAGCTCACTTTTGACTCCGGGAAGACCGAAGCGTAGAACTCCGCCGCCTCCACGGCCTGCGTATCGAACCAGAGATGCGGAACAATCGCGTGCTGCATGCTGACCTCCGAAGAAGTTTTCATTATCAGCGGAAGGAACCCTTGCTTGCGGCGACGGAATCCAATTCCTCTCTGCGGACCCCGCACAGTTACTTCCGTTACCCCTTTGACCTGCA